>NZ_QJJZ01000001.1:0-71135 GCF_003201775.1 Arenibacter sp. ARW7G5Y1
CGAGGCTCCATGAAGCCACTGGCTTTATACTTGCAATCCTTGTACTTGGATGGTATTTGTTTTTTCTCCTCCAAATATATCGTTAGACGGTTCTCATATAAAACATGCTTTATAGGCTTCTTATCGAATCCAACAATATCAAAATACTCTAATATTCCTTCTGGTAATATTAAACTTAACAAGGATAACTCAGTGCCTTTATTCATCAATGTAATTTAAAGCACAAAGAAAATTATTTTTCTCTTTAGACCCAACTTTTGAGATTGATCCGAGGTTTCTACAGGGAATGAAAAAAATGGTTCGCGTCAGCGAAGTGTGGTTTTCTATTTGCAAAAGTGGGCATTACTGGTCCACGAGCACTGCGAGCTAACCTAGGTGGGACCACCAATAGAAGTGTCTGGTTTATTTATTAAGTTGGATTTTTTAACCCAATATTGATGGAGGTTTTTGGAATATTGAATATGCTCCAATAGAAATCAACTTGATTAGTTATTTGATTGTTGTAGGTATCCTAATATTAGGCATCTGAACCGTTGGATACTAATTAACAAAATTAAATATTCTGATAATTTTGTCCGAAATATAAAAATGAAATATCTTTACCGTGAATCCAAAAGAAAAGAATGTTCTCAAAAGCCTGTGAATACGGAATAAAAGCTGCTATATATATTGCCCTGCAGTCTTTGTTGAATAGAAGGGTGAGCCTGAAGGAAATTGCGGAAGAAATTGATTCGCCTTTGGCATTTACGGCAAAAATCCTACACCAACTGGCCAAGAATAATATTTTGGATTCAACCAAGGGACCTTCCGGAGGATTTCAGATATCAAGGGAACGAATCGAGGTTATAAATTTAAGCGATGTGGTCTATGCCATTGATGGGGATTCTGTATATGTTGGCTGCGGACTTGGGCTGAATAAATGTAATGCCAATAGACCCTGTCCTGTACATAATAAGTTTGCTGTAATCCGGGAAGAACTTAAACAAATGTTGAAAGGAACAAATCTTTTATCATTGGCAACAAGTTTTGAATCTGGAGTAACATATTTAAAAAGGTAAAATTTTAACAATATTTAAGATAAAATGGTCTTAATATCTGAATTAGTAAAAAATTGGAAATATTACCCCAATTTCCTAATGCCCGTCATACCAGATTTTGTCATGGTGCAAGCCCCTTTAAACTCCGATAATTGGGCAACGAGTCCGGGAATTATTGGGACATTGGTTTTAATCTTCATTGTACTGTTCGTTGCATGCATTATATTCTTGGTAAAGTTAAATGGATATATCGACAGTCTTAAGGCGAGGCAGATAGAAAAGAAAAAATTGGCCTTTAACGAAGAATTGATGGCGTTGGAAGAAAGTGATATAGACCATATTCTGGACAAACGGAAAAAGGCGTTAAAGTATAAGTTATCAGGAACCGAATTGGGCGGTCAGGAAAGGGTAATGGACGAAAAGGGTTTGGTCAATCGGGTTACCCATGAACCTGAAAATCCAATGTTCGATGAAAAGAAAAAGACACCTTTGAGCATCGAGACACCCGAACCACTTAAAAGTATTATTATATATTATTTGGGTGCAGCCGTCTGTTGGCTTGTATTCGGTACTTTGGTCGGCCAATACATAGGTATGAAATTCATTTGGCCCGAAATGGACAATTTATCCTGGCTTTCCTTCGGTCGGTTACGTCCAGTACATACCAATGCCGTATTTTGGGGCTGGGCCTCGTTGGCGATGATCGGTCTCGGCTACTTTGTGATCGCACGCACCACAAACACCATAATCTATAGTTATACGCTTGCATGGCGTGCTTGGATATTGATCAACTTAACGGTGTTATTGGGGACTATTTCATTAATGTCAGGAATAAACAACGGGGGAGGGGAATACCGGGAATATATCTGGCCTGTGATGATACTTTTTGCTATAGGGCTGGTCATAACCTTCTGGAATTTTTATAGAACAGTTGCCAGTCGCAAAATATCCGATATTTATGTTTCCAACTGGTATATCCTGGCGGCATTAATTTGGACAACCGTTCTGGCGATTATTGGTTATCTGCCTTTTTTTCAGAATGGACTTGGGGAAACGGTAATTCAGGGCTATTATATGCATCAAGGAGTAGGAATGTGGTTTATGACCTTTACCTTAGGTTTGGTCTATTACTATCTACCGTCCGCTCTCAACAAACCTATATATTCCTATTCATTGGGCGTATTGGCGTTTTGGACGCAAATGCTGTTCTATACGATGATAGGTACCCACCATTTTGTATTCAGTCCATTGCCTTGGTGGCTGCAGACCACCGCCATTGTATTTAGCGCAGGTATGTTTATTCCTGTTGTTGCGGGCACAACAAATTTTTTAATGACCATGAAAGGGAGTTGGAGCCATATCTCCAAAAGTTATGTACTGCCCTTCTTTTTGGTGGGGGTCATCTTCTATTTCGTAGGTTCTACCCAGGGCAGTTTTCAGGCCTTCCGGTTCACGAACTATGTATGGCATTTTACCGATTTTAATGTGGCACACTCGCATATGACCATGTATGGCATAATCACCTTTATACTTTGGGCATGTTTTTATACTATTCTGCCTAAGCTTACTGGAAAGGAGCCTCCCCAGGTATTGGTGGGGGCCCATTTTTGGCTGGCCTTTATCGGCCTCTTCGCCTATATGATTTCATTGATGGTTGGAGGCACCTATAAGGGCTTGGGTTGGATTGATGGTAATGCCTTTCTCGAATCTGTTATATTGATGAAGCCATATTGGGTTTGGCGCGCCATAGGAGGTTCGCTAATGTTCATCTCCCATCTGGTTTTTGCTTATAACTTTTATTATATGGTCCGGAAAAGGAAAGCTATAATCACTCTGGATGTACCCATATTGGAACGTGTGATCAATTAAAACAAGACAATATGTTCGATTTTCATAAAAACCACAAAACCCTTGTTCTTGCCACCTTTATAGGCTTTGTAATGCTGAGTTTTATCGTTGCCGTATTTCCCGCCTCCCAAATGCAGAACGTAAAGCCTTTGCCCAATCAGCCTTTTTTAACCGAGAATGAAAGGGAGGGTCTGCACATCTATATAAGTGAAGGTTGCGTTGCATGTCATACTCAACAGGTACGGAATATAGAGATGGATAATGTTTGGGGAAATCGTCCTTCCATTCCTTCCGATTATTATTACAGTAAAGAACGTATGGATTTTTGGCGACAATCACCCTCCCTTTTGGGGAGTGAACGTACAGGACCGGACCTTACGAATATCGGCGCAAGACAGTCGAGCAAAGATTGGCACTTGCTCCATCTTTACAATCCACGTACGGTTGTTGGGGAATCTGTAATGCCTTCGTATCCTTGGTTATTCGAGATTGTTGACAGTAATTTGGTAAAAGATGAGGATGTTGTGGTTAATCTACCGGAAGAGTTTGCCACACCATCAAAAACCACAGTAATCGCCAAGAAGGAGGTATTGCAATTGGTGGTCTACCTACAATCTTTAAAGCAAATGGAGTTGCCGGATGGAGAGGGAGGCAAATTTATCCCCCGATCGCGACAAATACATTCAGAGGGATTGGATGGGGATTTAAAAAGTGCAGCTCTCAACGGTGAAAACCTTTACAAACAAACTTGTGCCGTCTGCCACCAAGACAATGGTAAAGGAGTCGTTGGCGCCTTTCCCCCTCTGGCCGGCAGTGCCATTGTAACTAACGAAGACCCCGAAATGATGATCAAGATAATATTGCAAGGTTATGATGCCCGGACCGAATTTGCATCGATGCAGCCTTTTGCCGATCAACTTTCTGATGCCGAAATAGCGGCCATCGCTACACACGAGCGTAGTAGTTGGGGTAATAATGCACCAGAAGTAAAAGAGGAAGATGTGAAAAAAATTCGAGAATTCATTGCTAACGATCTAAATCCTTAAGAAATGAAAAGAAACATTTATTTGTACAGTCTATTTTATGTCTTTGGTCAAAAGATTATGATGGCCTGCGATCTATGCAAAAAGAACCAGCCAAAAGGCTTCGAGAATATCACACATGGTGAAGGACCTTCCGGTAATATTGATTATTTTATCACATGGTCTGCCATTATATTAGTGGCAATTACCTTATTTTTTAGCGTTAAATATTTGGTGCGCCCAAAAGAAAATCGTCCTGATCATATCAAGAACATTGTATGGGACAATAATTATAAAGAGCATGGAGGACAATAGAATTATAAAAGTGTATTTGGATGATGAGCCTAGACCCTTCGCCGAGTTTGCACCTCCTGTCAAATTTGTTTTGGACACAACCAAAATTCCTGACGGTCAGCACATATTAAAAATTGTGGCCAGGTCATCCAGTAATGTCGAGGGAATACGCACTATTCAATTCGAAGTGCGAAATGGACCAGAAATCTCAGTTGTCGGACTTAAGGAAAACGAAGTTGTTGATACGCTGGTTCCCATTACCATTAATGCCTATGGAAGTGAAACCAAGGATTCTTTTGTAATTAGGGGTTCTGAGACCCCAAAAGCGATTCCAGCGTGGGTCTGGGCATTGATAATTGCTTTCGTGGGCTTTGCGCTGTTCTATGTGATTATGTATTGGAATCCTGAACTCTATAAATCCTTTTTCTGATGCAAAGGGAATTACAAAATTTTGACGATATAATACTTTTGGTGGATGAATTCTATACCAAAATACGAAACGATGAATTATTGGCACCTATTTTCAATAAAGTGATCCACGACCGTTGGCCCTTCCATCTAAACAAAATGTACACCTTTTGGCAAACGGTATTACTCGAGGAGCACACGTATTACGGCAATCCGTTTATGCCCCATGTCGATCTTCCTGTTGAAAAACAACATTTTGTACGTTGGATCGAGTTGTTTTACCAGACCTTGGATGAACATTTTGAAGGAGGTAAGGTTGATGAGGCAAAATGGCGGGCAGCGAAGATGGCCGAAATGTTCCAGCATAAAATTGAACATTATAGAAGTACCAATACAAGACCTTTGATATGACCACAACTTTAAAATATCCGTTGGCATTGGCATCCGTTTTCCTATGGATCGGTTTCGTAAGTGCCATTAGTTTTATGGAGGCTTGGTTAAAATTTCGTGCCCCGGGCGTGACCATTGCTTTAGGCCTTGAAATTGGTCGTTTGGTCTTTGGTGCACTCAATAAGGTGGAGTGGATTTTATCTCTTTCCGTTTTAGCCAATTTGGTATATGTCGGAAAGTCGATGTATTCATTTAAGAACATATTTTATTTTGTCCCTTTCTTAATACTGGTTTTGCAGACTTTTTGGCTTCTGCCCGATTTGGATTTCCGAGCCGAACTTCATATTCAGGGAAACGTACCTGCAAACTCTAATCTTCATTGGTATTATGTGGGTATGGAAATTGTAAAGGTAATATGTCTTTTTATTTTTGGCATTAAACTTATTAAACTTGAATAACCTGTAATAGTAAAAGGGTGATGGGCTAATAGTAAACGAAATTTTTGTGACGATCAATTACAAGGGAAAAGAAACGTTTATTGCTGACGGGGGTGGGCATTACTCCTTTTATTTCCATCGTAAGGGATATAAGGGCCAAGGACAAAATTGGTAACAATCGGATGCTATTTGCCAATAATACCAAAGTAGAAAATATACTCAAAAGGGGCTTATAGAAATAATGTCCAATATTTTATCGGATGAAAGAACGGAAGAATATACCTACGGCTTGATCAGCAAAGATTTTATGAGGAAAAACTGTGCTGCTTTAGAAGGATATTTTTCATGTCTGTGGATATCCTCTGAGGATGGAATCCTTAGAAAAACAATTGTCCAAATTGAAAATTCATAAAAATTGATAGTATAGTGTAAATTTTAAGTTTAAATATTATGGTAAGATCGAGTACCAATTAAACTCAATTATTGGTACCCGACGTATAGATTACTCACCAGCAATTCAGCAAAATTTAGGATTTTCCTAGGTGTTGGATTTTTTAAATTATAATTAATGGAAAACAAACAACATATTTTGTATAAACCCATTGGCCAAATAGTAGCAGATGACTACCGTACTTCAGAAATCTTCAAAAATTATAACATTGATTTTTATTTTGAGGGGAACAGGAATATAAAGAAGGTTGCATACGACCATAAACTGGATCCAAAACTACTCTTGAATAAAATAGATACTATACAAAGGATTGAACGATTGGAATACATTTATTTTCAATCGTGGCCTCTTGATCTTTTAGTTGATTATATTGAGAAGAAGCACCATCGATTTATAAAGAATAAGGAATCTAATATTAAAATTCTTTTGAAAAAACTCTGCAAAACAAATGGAGAAAGTAATCCTATATTATACACCTTGGCGGAGGAGTTTAATGAATCCATTAATGGACTTTCAAGTTATATGAAAAATGAAGAGTTATTTCTTTTTCCAACTGTTCGTGAAATGATACGTGCAGAAAATGCTAAGGTAAAATTAACCAAAAGTATCTTCGGCAGTCTTGAGAATCCAGTAAAAAAAATGATAGAGGGACATAAGATTGAAAGTCTTCGTTATAGACGTCTTGAACAGTTAACAAATAATTTTGAAATACCGGAAAAGGCCAATGACTCTTATGGTGATTCTTTTAAAGCACTCCAAGAATTTGTCTGGGATCTAAAGACACATATTCATCTAGAAAATAACATTCTATTTCTTAAGATAAAAAGATTGGAAAAACAATTAAAGCATCAAGCTTAAATGCTTTGTTCAAAAAAGGTAGATATCCAGAGAGGTGGGTAGTTAGAATCTTAATAAGCAAATAATTCCTTGAGATTAAACATTTATTCGCCCTGATTCTTCCCGTTTTATTCTGTCTGGTTTAAAGGGAGGAGGGTATTCTAATAAAATTATACGCTCTAAGTAGGTGATAGTTTCTGTAACCTATTCGATAAACCCACTAAATTCAAAGTGAGTCAATTGTAATTGTTACGATTGATTTTCCAGGAATGGAAATCATATCATTTTCTATCAGGTCTACGAATTCTAAATTTTTACCATTGGAAGTAACATAGCTTTTGATTTGTATTATTTTTTCACCTTGATGCTCTAATTGAATATTCTTTTTATCTGAACCTGAGTTCACCAATACAACTATAGCTTCATTAGTGTGAGGGTTCTTATAACCTGAGAATAAAAAATTGGAATTTAAGGATCCAATATCTTTTGAATTTGCTTGTGATGTTAATTTTATACGTTTGTAGCCTGGTTTGATAAATCTACTATAATTGCCTAATGCCCAAAGCATTTTACTCTCATGGTAGTTTCCATCATGTTTATTTTTGTCTACATATATCAAACCATCTTTATAATCATAAGGTGAAATAGCCAACCACCAGTGCCAAGCCGTAGCATTTGCAATGGCCAAATCGGAATGAATCACTTTCGCAATATATAAGGCAGGATTGATACCAAGGTCACGCCCCTGACCTTTAATTTCTACGTTGTCTTCTAAAATTGTGTATTCAGACATCCAAAAGCGTAGGCCATTAGTGCTTTTTATTTTTTCTGCTAGTTTGGTTCGTTTCTCTATAAGCGTTGAAAAAGGATAGGTTGTAAAATAACTATGTCCTGAAATAGTATGACTCACATTGGTTAGATCACCAATATAATTTGATGAGCCTGTTGAGAAGAATTCGTTTATTTGATTACCGCGGTCTCCTTTATTACCTTTTTCATATAGAAAGTTAAGTTGCCCTGCTTCGGCAATATCAATTTTAGTCGTTATGTTCTTTTCAATCAATTTTGTGTTTAACGACCTAACAATGGCTGCAATTTCATCGTTAAAGAAAGGAGAGCCTTCTTGACCATCAGCCCAATCCCATTGAGGCTCATTTACAGGACTAACATAATCTACGGTTAAGCCTAGATTTTGTAATCCTTCAATGACATTAGCTAAGTAGTCACCAAAGGTCTCATAATTATTTTCAGTAAGATTAGAAATTGCACCATCAGCATTTGCCCTTCCATTTTTAGTGAAGTTTATATGGGGGCTATTGGGAAAAACTAAAAGTTTATCCACACCTTTCGTTTTTGCAGCTTGTGCAAACCATAGCTGTCCACGTTGTTTGGACCAATCATAGGTTCCGTTTTTTTGCAGAAAAGACTCGGTTCTTCTCCATTCATCATTAATATTGCTGGAAGCTCCTTGAGATGCACTTCCAGCTCCAATATTAAAACGCCATAAGGATAGCCCAATACCCAACGGATTTCCTTGAACGTCAACTTCATTGCTGAACAATAAATTGGCAATAGCTTCTTTTTTTTCATTAGGCCAATTACCTATATATTGACAGGACCATGCATCTGAAGCTCCAAAATGTTCTAAAGTCTGAAATTCTGTTTTAGCGTCTATATCAATAGTTGTTAATTGTACATGATTTTTTATAATCTGATTATTACTATTTTTATCGTATGACTCATTTTCTTCACAAGAAGATGGGAGAATAAGCACCAAACCCAATAATAATTTGAAGATATTCATTTTTTTTACTTTTAGAATGATACCTAATCGTTGGTGTAAAATTGAATAACAAATCCACCTCTAGGCGCGAGTGTAGTAGACCAATTTGAATCTAAAGGATAAGCGTTCGAAGCAAACTTCATTAAAGGGTCATCCCCTTCGGAAATCACTCTGAAATGGGAATAGATACTGCGATATTTTTCAAGGTTCAAAGTAACTGGTATATCTTGTGTAGTTCCATTAATTCCAACAATGTAAGAAAGGGAATCTTTTTCTCTTGCTAAAACAATTATTTTACCTGGTTCACATGTAATGCATTCTGTGTTATCCCAAGTAGCAGGCATTTCCTTCAATAAATTTTTAACATCTATAGGAAATGAATCAAACATTTCACGAGAATCTGCAAAATGGATAATACCAGAGGTGTACATCATTGCTGTAGCCAATTCATGCGCAGCAGAATTAAGACGAGGAAATTTTCGAATAGTCAGCGCGATTGGAGTGTAATCTGTTGGGCCTGCTACACTTCTCGTAAAAGGCAGCACGGTATTTTGTTGAGCTGCCAATGCAGGGTATCTTTCTTCAAAAAAATAATGCTCGGTTCCTACCACCGCCTCAGAGGTAATGAAATTTGGCCAAGTTCTATGCCACCCTCTCGGGATTGTAGTACCGTGAAGATTAACCATTAAATGTTCATTAGCAGCATCTTCAAACAACGAATGTAAGTTAGCCATTACTTCCTGTCTATCCGAACACCAGAAGTCGAGTTTAACACCGCTGACCCCCATATCGGCAAGTTCCTTAAACTTTTTCTTTCTTTCAATAGGGTCGAAGTAATTTGCCGAATATCCCCAAACCAAAGGTTTAATCCCTTTAGATAGGGCATAATCTAAAGTGCCACCATCTAAATTGGCTTGTTCCCATCCTGCATCAAATAATGTATAATCCCAGTTTAAAGAAGCAGCAAGATCCGTAAACTCATTATATATTTCTGGTGTTCTATCACGGGGGTGAGACCACCAGGACCAAGAAGCCTTTCCAGCAGCAATCCATGAAGTATCTTCAATTTTTGATTCAGGAGCTAAATCTGTAATTAGTGTTGATAGCATGATATCTCCAGCGTTATCACCCATTATTATAACTCTCCAAGGCATCGTCCAAGGTAGTGAAAATGTTGGCTCAACATTCGTATTCTTATCAATGGGTAGCGTTACTAATTCGTCTTTTTTTGCAAATGCAATAGTGTAAATACCATCTTTTGAATCTGGTTTCAAATGGCAGCCACTATAAGAGCCATCTGTTCCGGATTCCGCTATAAGAATCCAATTTGCTTTGTTGTTGACATTAAAGAGTGCTGGCATACACCAACCAACTGAAGGATTTCTTGGATTTGAAATGGTATCACCAGGACTTACATTAAAATAGAAATCTTCATAACCAGGGGTGACTTTTCCCGCTTTGTTGTATGGTTCTAACCAACCTTTTGCATTATTCTCTATTTTAAACCCAGTAATTTCTTCTTTAATAACTCGTAATTTGTCTCGATTTTCTGGAAATCTATAGCGAAAGGCAACGCCTTCTGCACCGGCAATCAAATCAATAATAATTAATGCTCCCGAGGCATTTTTAAATGTGGCACTTTTGGTGGTGAATACCTGATCTATTTGCTTGCTATTTCCAACTTTTAATTGATATTTCTCTCTTTGTTCTTCAATAGGGGAAGTTTCTACCAGTTCTAAACCTTGGGTGAAATCTTGGTCATCACTTAGTAAACCTAAGGGAGAATTTTCTATCATCACGTCACCTCTTCTTCTAACTTGGTAATGAAGTTCACCACTTTCATGTAACGATAAGGTTATTTTATTTAACCCATCTTTTGAAGTTAAGGTTAAATCTGAATTTTGTGTCTCACAATTGACAAATAAAATCAAGATTAATGAATAAACAAAATTGCTTCCAATACTTAAAATACAATGCTTCATTTTATTTGAAAATTAAGGTTTGACACGTGTTTGGTTTAATTAGTTTGATTCTATGGATAAATAATTAATTATAAGAAGGTGCTCCATTCTTCTATAACTAGTTTAGTATTTGTTGATAATGGGCATTTATTTGGATGGTTTTATAGCGGCGATTGTAAGTTCTTTATCTGGAAGATTTTCGGACTTTACCTTTATTTTAATATTCCCTTTATCCCCTGTACTTTGTATATAACCCCTTAGTTTTCCTAAATAGGTTTTTTTGTAATCTAGTTTATAGTTCTCCGTGTCTGATAAATTACCGCTTTCTAGGCCTATTAATTTAGCGGGACCTTTTACTTTTACGTATATTATTTGGTCATTATCCATTATTTCAATTCCATTTCTATCCGTTAAAGTAATATCTAGAAATATAACCTCCTTACCATATCCTGTTAGTGTTTTTTTATCCGTGACTACAATCCAATCCGAGAGCGAACCTGGGGTTAGAAGTTGGTGCTCTGCCACGATATCTTCCCCATTATATCCTTTAATTATAAGTTTACCGGGTTCATAGGGCACCTTCCAGGTTATTGATTTGTTCTCCTCATAAGATCCATTCTGTTTTCCGAGCGATTTTCCGTTTAAGAACAACTCCACTTTATCTGTATTGGTATAGCAAACGACCGATTTCAATTCACCCTTTTCCCCTATCCATGAAGATGACAATGGGTTATATGATTTTCCGGATTTTTTAATCGATTTTGTTCCGATATATACCATTGGCTCATCATTCCATAGACTTTTTCTGAAATAAAAGCTTGGCTTGGGTTTACCGGCCAAATCTATAATACCTGCACCACTGCTTCTTGCGGGCCAGGCACGCGCTTCTCCTAAAAAGTCGAAGGCAGTCCAAATAAATTGGGATGCTATATAATCATTGTTTTTCACAGCCAACCATGCTTCAAGGGAATCACCATTTTCACTTCCATATATCACCCTGTTTGGATAGTTCTTATGGTCTTCTTCATAACGGCGTTCTTGATAATTATATCCCACTATATCCAATGTAGAAGGATAATCTGAATGATTTGACATGGTAACACCTGCCAATGCAGCTGTGATGGGCCTAGTAGGGTCATATTCTTTGGCAGTTTTGACCAAATCTTTTGCTATTTCACCAAGTCGGCCCACTGGAGGGTTATCCTTTTGATAGCCTTTTCCATAAATTTGGGGGTTATTACCTTCATCTAAAATTGGGTGGGTATAAGGATCGTTCGGATAGTCTATTTCATTGCCAATACTCCACATGATTATTGAGGGACGATTTCTGTTTCTCAATATCATATCGGCAATATCTTTTTTGCCCCATTTTTCAAAAGAAATATGGTATCCATCTTTACCTGGCTTGCCTACATTCCATCCTTCTATCCATTTGTTTTTTCCTAGCTCCCATTCGTCAAAAGCTTCATCTTGTACTAGAAACCCCATTTCATCACACAATTCATATATATAATCTTGGTGAGGATAATGGCTCATTCTAATAGCATTACTTCCTAATTCTTTTAGGGTTTTTAATCGTTCTGCCCAAACCTCTTTTGGTACCGCTGCACCCAAAGTTCCTGCATCATGATGAATACAAACACCTTTGAGGAGCATATTTTTTCCATTCAAAAAAAATCCATGGTCTGGGTCGAATTTAAAATTTCTTATACCAACTTTTTCTTCCCATCGATCTATGGTTTTGCCATTTGTTTGAAGTTTAACGGTAAGAATATAAAGATTTGGAGATTTAGGTGACCAGAGCTTAGGGTTCTTGATTTCGAGATTTAATAAAGCTAGGTTCTTTTCATTTGGATTATTATGAATAGTTTTCTGCGATTGTGCCACAGTTGTACCCTCTAAATCTGCTACAGTTGCTATTAAAACTACTTCATTCGCATTTTTTTCATGGTTTTCAACTGTTACTTCTACTTCAGCATATGCTGATTTTTTGGTTATTTTTGGCGTCTTAAAGAATACCCCCCATTTAGAGATATGGTTGCTGGATTGTGTAATCATATATACATTTCTATAGATACCGGATCCAGTATAATATCTAGAATCTGCGTAATCACTATGATCTACTTTAACGTAAATTTGGTTTCCCTTAGCTCGTAGATAAGGAGTAAGGTCATATTGTATGGGTATAAATCCGTTAGGGCGCTTGCCTAAGTACTTTCCGTTAATCCAAACTTCACTATTTTTATATATTCCGTCAAAATAGATGGCATATTTTTTTTTGGGATTGTAGTGATTTATGGAAAATGATTTTTTGTACCAGCCAACACCCCCTGGTAAATACCCTGTTCCACTGGCCCATTTTTTATCAAAAGGCCCTTCTACACTCCAATCATGTGGTAGATCTAAATCTCTCCATTTCGTTGGGCCGACCTCTTTAGCTTCTTCCAAACCCGAATCTCCTAATTTGAACTGCCAGTCACTATTGAAAAGCACTTTTCCTTCTTCTTGGGCATAGAGGCCAATGTCCTGACAGCAAAGTACTATGATGAGGATTATACCTTGGAAGAAGTGTTTTTGGTTTTTCATTATAATTTGATATTAATTGTGTTTGGATTATATTTAGGACCATAAAAATGGTCTAAAATTAATTTTAAGAGGGTGTCTTGGTTTTGACCGAAACCGCCCAATATTTATTGAATATCAATTAGTTGTAATAAATCATTGTTCTTGGCTATAACTAAGGCCTTTCCTTTATTGGGAGTTGTAATTAGTTGAGCTTTTCTTACATCACCGTCAATATATAAGCCACTTTGATATGCAGGAACCTCTTCAAAATTACCTTTACCATCACCTTTTAAGAACAATCCGTAAGATGCATCATTTCTAGGTGTTTCAACTTCAGAAACATACCAATTGCCAGCAATGACAATATCCAAATTCCCGTCATTGTCAAAATCATTAATATTTATTGTATTAACAGATGATATTTGGGAGGAAAATTTTAATGGGTGTACTTGAAATGTTCCATCCCCTTTATTTTCGAAATAGCTTGTAGCAAATGTATTTGCGCTATAATGCAATGCATTGTTTAAATTGGGTTGGCCATAAACATCCATAAGTGTAGCCTCGGCAAATTGATGATATGTGGCGAATTTTTCTTTGATTGTAGGAACTTGATTGGAAGAACATTCACGTCCCCGTAACGGATACAAATTACCCAAATCATAATATCCTAAAACTATATCTTTGGTTCCGTTAGAATCAAAATCCTTTTGATATATTTCAAATGGTTCTTTTTCACTGGCATTGTATTTGTAGTTCATCCCCAAATTACCAGCAATAATGTCCTCATCACCATCGCCATCAATATCTGATGAAGCAACGCTAAACCACCATCCTGTTTGATTTTCAAGTTTCGTTCTTTCGGTTACGTCCATGAAATTACCATGTTCGTTTTGTAGTATTCTTGGAGACATCCATTCCCCTACAATAAACAAATCAGGATATTCATCCCCATTGCTATTAAACCAAATTGCATCTGTAACCATGCCTACGTTTAGCAATGAAGGGGCAACCTTCTTTGTTACATCCACAAATTTTATACTTCCTGTGGTACTATGGTTTTGCAGAATAAAACTATTTACCGGTTCAGGGTAGTTACCTGGCTTCTGTCTTCCGCCAATAAATAAATCAAGATCCCCATCTTGATCAAAATCACTCGCTTTTACACAAGAACCGCTGGTTTTTAATGATGGTATAGTCAATATTCTATTAAAACCCCCATTTATATTTTCATATAAACGGTCATTTAATCCTTCTGAGTTGTGTTCTTCTTCATTGCCGCCGCTTACAACGTATAAATCCAGATCACCATCATTATCAGCATCGAAAAATAGTGCCCCCGTATCTTCAAAATTACTATCGCTATGAAATGCAGGCTGGGTATGTTCAATAAAATTTCCTTTTTCATTTTGGAGAAAAATTTTTCCGGCCTGGGCCTTTGCACCTCCTATATAAATATCGTCTAAACCATTGTCATCAATATCGCCAATAGCCAATGCGGGCCCTGTTTGTGATAATTTATGAGGTAATAAACTCTCTCTTTTAAAATCATCATAATCATTTTCTTGATGTAGAAAAGAGAGTGATTTCTCAATAGTTATATCTTTAAAATATAGATTTTCTTTATCTGCAAGAGAGGTGTCATTTTTTGCGGATAAATAATCAGCCTCAAAAAGTTGATTTACCTTTAGGTTTTTATAGCTACTCTGTTTGCCATCGGGCCAGCTGACCGTTAGTTCATCAATCTCTTCTAAACTGCTTAGGCCAAAGTGAATATTTGTAGAAGAAGCTGACTGAAACCCTCTTGTTGGATAAAATTCTTGGACTTGTTTATTCTTGCCATACACAATTTTTACCCTGGCACCAACAGCATTTAAATTACCCTTAGGGCCTCTTAATTTGACTTTAAAAAAATTACCGGTTTCATTATTTCGTGCAGTGTTTTCGTAAATAAATGCAAGATTATCCATGTTGTTTACTACAATATCCAAATCGCCATCATTGTCTAAGTCGCCATAAACTGCTCCATTTGAATTTGTGGCTATATCTTTTGCCCAGAGGTTGTTTTTTTTTTCGTAACCTTGGCCATTTTTATTTTTAAAAAAATAATTGGGTTTACTTCTATTAGGCATTTCACCGACCAATTCAGAGATCAACGCTCTTGCTTTTTGTTTGTTTTGCGGGGTTTGTTCTCCATTTGCAGCAAAAAAAGCATCGAACCTTTTTTGTTTATATTTCAAGAAGTCGTTATTTCTAAAATCCTTTTTTATTCCGTTGGAGATGAACAAGTCTTTCCATCCGTCATTATCCATGTCAAATAATAAAGGCCCCCAACTCCAATCTGTGTTTGATACATTCGAAATTTGAGCTATATCCGAAAAAACAGGAACACCTTCCTTTTCGTTTAAAATGCCATTGTTCAATTGTAAGGCATTGTACATGTACTGATGATGCAGCCCTTTTTTAGTTAGGTCGTAGAACTTTTCAGGGTTCATACCGCTCATGGAGGTTTTGATATCATAGTTATGCTCGGACATCATATCCAATGTTATAAAATCTAGCCAACCGTCATTGTTGATATCCGCAATATCATTACCCATTGAAAAATAGGAAATATGTTTAGCAGCTTTTTTAATAACTTCTTCAAATTTTCCATTTCGTTTATTCAAATAGAGATAGTCTTTTTCTGAAAAATCATTTCCGACCAAAATGTCTGGCCAACCATCATTATTTAAATCGCCGATTGCAATACCTAAACCAAAACTTAGCCCGTTATCAATAATTCCACTTATTGCTGAAACATCTTTATAAAATCCTTTTTCATTTTTGAACAACCTTGAACTTTGAAAGGGAGCGGAAGTTTTTTGTAAACTGTCGATCATTTCATCCTCGTAGGGTTGTGTTCCGTGATTTATGAGAAACATGTCAAGGTCATTGTCCCTATCGTAATCAAAAAAAGCGGCTTGTGTAGAATAGTGAGGCAAATCTAGACCATAGTCTTTCCCTTTTTCTTCAAAAATTGGTATGCCATCTTTGTTGTTGCCTTTATTGATCAATAACTCATTCCTTCTATCGTCCGGATTGTTATACTTTCCTGATTTGCAAATGTAAATGTCAAGTTTTCCGTCAGAATTAATGTCCACCACAGTTACCCCTGTGGAATATCCATTATTACCTTTTGTATTGGATGTCTTTGTAATGTCTTTAAACTTTAAACCACCACTGTTCAAATATAATTTGTTCGAATTTAGATTCGATATAAAATAAAGATCTGATAGACCATCGCCATTAAAATCGGCCAAAGCCACCCCACCACCATTGTATAGATATTCATATAAGATACCATTTAGATTTGCGTTTTCGACAATGCTATTTTTGAAATCTATTCCAGTATCTTCAGATGTCCTTATGGTAAATAAATTGGGATCATCTCCTGCATTTTTTATCTCTTTCACCAGTTTATTACATCCCATTAGGACGAAAAAAGAAAGATAGGCGTAGCGCAGTTTTTGAGTATTTAATATTAATAAATTCATAAATGCTTTTTAAATAATCGTTTAATAGGAACAAGAGGTTAACTATACCCCTTGTTCCTTGATAAAGGATCAACACAACTATTTTCAAACGATAAACTCAAAAAACTTTATTAATATCCGGGGTTTTGTTCCAAAGCTCCACCCGAAGCCGTGATGTCTTCCAAAGGAATTGGGAACCAATAATGTTTTTGATCGAACGACTTTCCGTCAAGAGCTATTCTAGAATAATCGTAAGTAAATGAACCATCATTCTCCTTGGTAATAGTAACGCCCCTTGCAGGACGATTTTCAACATCCTCGGCAATCATCCATCTCCTAACATCAAAATACCTGTGTTCCTCAAATGCCAGTTCTACTCTTCGTTCATTCCAAATTCTTTCTCTCATTTGTTCTTTGGTAAGACCAGACAATAAAGGCATACCTGCTCTTTCCCTAATTGTATTTATAGCATCATATACATCTGATGTAGGTCCGGAAACTTCATTTTGTGCTTCAGCAAAATTTAGTAGTATTTCGGCATATCTAAAATATCTCCATGGTGTAGTACCCATATCATCCCATGAATTTAAATCGATATCTTCGCGCATAAATTTTCTCATCAGATACCCCGTTTTTGATGTATTCCATGGTTCATTACCATCGGGACTGTCCAATCCACCTGGTAAAAAAGACTCGTAAGGCCTATCCCTAAAAGTCATACTATTGTATACTACTGTTGCATAAAATCTAGAATCGCGGTCTGCATATGGATTTTGATCGTCATAACCTGAGGCAACATCATCGATTGGTAATCCGTTAGACATTTCAAAATCGTCCACAAAATTCTGCATTGGGCCATTACCTCCCCAGCCACCGGAACCGTTTGGTCCGTTCATTCTTTCAATGGGGATTGCTCTTCCTCCAGAACTGCTACTGGGCACATAGAATCTCATAAATATATCCTCACTTGTCATTGTCTGGGTTACAAAATATTTTCTGAAGTTTTCTACAGGATCGCTATCAAGGTTGGTCACTAGACTATATTTACTCAAATTCATGACATCCGTGGCCGCATCGGCTGCCATTTGCCACTTTGAGGTATCATCTGTCCCACCGGTGTAAAGAGGGCTGGCAGCATATAGAAGCACTCTTGATTTAAGAGCCATTGCAGCACCTTTGGTAGCTCTTGCACCATTTTCTTCAGGTAAATCGGCGATTGCTAATTCTAATTCATTCGAAATATAGTCAACTACTTCAGGTATTTCCTTTCTATCATATAAAGGGGAAAAGTCACTATCTAATTGAAAGACTTCATCACCTACTATTGATGTTTTACCAAATCCCCTTAAAAGTTCAAAATATCTAAATGCACGAATAAAATGTAGTTCGGCCGATAACCCCTTTTTGGTTTCTTCATCAAAAGGTGAAGATTCACTATCAATTTGTTGTAAAGCTATATTTACTTCACGAATATTTCGATAACTTCTTCCCCAAACGGTACTCATGAAACCATAATTACTAGGCGATAATTGGCCTCTTTGTACCAAATATGTGGCATCATCATTACTATAAATACACTCATCAGAAACTGAGTTCCACATCGCCCAATGAAACCCTCTACCAAAACCTGCGGGAGTATCACCGCCATTATGACCAGGTTCTTTATCTGCAATGCGAATACTTGTATAGAGTCCCCTTATAAATGCATCAGCTAATTCCGAATCGGCAAAAACTGCTTGATCTGTTAAATTGGAGCTATCTGTTTCAAGAAATTCCTTTTCACAGGAACTAAAAAGTAGTGATATGCTTAATAACACTAAAATTGATAAAATTTTATTTTTCATAATAATTAAAAATTAACATTTACTCCTATATTATAAATCTTTTGCTGAGGATAAAATCTACCATTTGATGCATCCCCCTCGGGATCAACATCTTTAGCCTTTGTGAATGTTGCCAAGTTAAAACCGCTGATATATAGTCTAGCTGATTTTAGACCAATGGAAGACAAGGTACTCTCAGGAATATTGAAACCAAATTCTACATTCTTTATTCGAAGGAATGAGGTATTTACCAACCAAAAATCATTGGTGAACAAGCCCTCATTTATACTTGAGGAGGTTCTTGTATCCACTCTAGGAAATGTACCATTTTTATTGTTCGGACTCCATCTATTATCCGCCCAGCTACTAAAGTAGTTGCCTATTTCGCCAGATTCGGCTACAATGTATTGTTCTGATTTTGCCTGTCCTTGAAAAAGCATGTTAAAATCAAAATTTCTATATTCCCCACCTAATGAAAAACCATAGATGATTTGAGGAACATTGGTTAAGTCACTCCTAACCCTGTCCAAATTGGTTATTTCCCCATCACCATCTACATCACGGTAAATAAGGTCACCCAACTGTTGGCCGGGGAGTGTAACATTATTGTCCAAATCTGCTTGGGTTTTAAAAATTCCCAACGCTTCGTATAATACTGGGGCATTAAGAGGTTTTCCTTTTGATAATTGATAATCTGGTAAACCGGCTGCGTCATCTAAGAATATTACTTCATTTTTGTTAAAGGTAATATTGGCATTCGCGAACAAACTAAAATCATTTATATTCCTTTTATAATTCATTATAGCCTCAAAACCACTGTTCTTTACTTCCCCTATATTTTCTTGTGGTATGATGGCGGACACATCTCTTTCGTTCACGATTCCCGATACCAATGGAAGTGATCCTGACCTTGCGGTAAGTAGACCTTCTCGGGTCTCATCAAAATAATTCAATTCTATATCGAAATCATCAAACAAACCGATATCTAAGCCAACATCCAATTTCTTTGCCTTTTCCCAGGTAATGGCGGGGTTAGCCAATTGAGCGATAATGAAGATAGGAAGTGGATTTTGATTTTGATCCACAAAATCAGTTGGTCTTAATCCAAATGTATTTAAATATTGAAAGGCATCGATTCTGTCATTTCCTAAAAGACCGTAGGTTGCCTTGATCTTAAAATTGTTTATGGATTCGCTTTTGAACCACTCTTCTTCCGATAGTCTCCAACCACCTGATACACTAGGGAAAAATCCAAATCTACTATCCTTTGCAAAACGTGATGAGCCATCGTAACGCGCCTGAAGTTCTAAAAGGTATTTTTGAGCAAAATCATAGGAAATTCTACCAAAGTAATTTTCTCTGGTAAATTTTTGACTATAGCCGTTATTACTGCTTTGTGTTGGGTCACCTCCGCCTAAGTCAAATTCTGGTATTTCTGCGGATAAAAATCCACTTCTGAATGCCTCGAACCTGCCAAAATTTCTTTCCTGTCTTTCAAAGGCCACAAAGGCACTCACATTATGGAAGCCAAATTTTTGTTCATAATTAAGCCTTAAGTTGGCAGTTTTCAAGGAAGTATTTTCTTGTCTCTGAGTCAGTTCAGGGGTGCCACTATTTGGTCCACCAATTACTTCGTTGAAAACGGGTGGGTTTGTATTTCCGTCTATTTGATATACGGTATAAGGCACTACAAATCTTTTTATGCTATGCAGGCTTTTATCTTCGGAATAAAACCCTTTTAGTGACAAACCGTCCAAAAAGGGAAGACTGTACTCAAAGTTTAAGGTAGTATTCACAACTGTTGTTTCTTGATTATCAGTCCCAGGTATAGCAGTTGGTAGAATGATCGGGTTTTGGGCATTTTCCACACCTGCGGTTGGAAGGCCATTGGAGTATTGGGCGGGGATTGTAGGGTAAGTTCTGTATATTGCCCTAAATATGTCCCCAGCACTTCTTGTAGGGTAATGGCGATTCTCTTTTCGAACATTGATATCAACTCCTAAATCCAAATTTTTTGAAACCTGCATATCTAAATTGGTACGTAGATTAATTTGATCATATTTGTTGATTCCATTTTTATAAATCCCTTCTTGGTAGGTTCTTCCCAATGACGCAAAATACGACATGCTTTCGCCACCTCCCCTTACGGATACATTTTCGCTGTCCTGTAGGGAAAAGTCCTGAATGGTTTCTGCGATCCAATCTGTATTCGGAAATAGATCTGGATTTGTACCATTTTCAAACGCTTGGATATCAGCTTCTGAATAAATTTGATTCATTCCGCCTGTTGGATTGTTGTAATAGTTTATCTCGTTAAGAATTCGGGAATACGTAGGCGAGTCGGCTAAACTTGGTAATTTGGTTGGTGTAACAAATCCTTGGTTATAGGACAAACTCACCTGTGGTGCTCCTTTAGCTCCTCTTTTTGTAGTAATTAAAATAACCCCGTTTGCGGCTTGTGAACCATAAATTGCTGCAGAAGCATCTTTTAAAACGGTTACATTTTCAATGTCATTAGGGTTTAATCTTTCCAATCCACCAAGACGATTGGCTATCCCGTCAATTACTACCAACGGGTTATTATCACCTGTTGTACTTATACCCCTAATTCTAATGGTAGATCCATCTGCACCTGGTTCCCCAGAACGGTTAAGGGCTATTACACCCGAAAGTCTACCCGCAAATGAATTGGATACGTTTGGCTGTGGGCTTCTGACCAATTCTTCGCCCGTTGTTGTGGAAACCGAACCGGTTAGGGTAGCTCTTGATTTTTGACCATAGCCTACAAGTACAACCTCATCCAAACTTGAAACATCTTCAGACATGGTAATATTAATTGTCGACTTACCACCAACTTGAATCTCTGTCGATTCAAAACCAATAGATGAAAACACAAGTACATCATCTGGAGAGGCTGATATATTATAATTTCCGTCAAAATCTGTGGCAACACCAGTGGCAGTGCCTTTGATGATAATACTGACCCCAGGTATGGGTTGTCCAATGTCATCTATTACTAAACCTGTAACCGTTTTATTTTGGCCGTAGGCACTGATTATTGTAAAAATAAAAAGTGCATTGGATAAAATCACTTTTTTAGTTGACCAAAACGACGAAAATGCGTTCCTTAAACGTTTCTTCATACTTTTAATTTTTTGGGTTGGTTAAATTTATTGACACCTAAACTTTTGTTTTTTCAGTTCTAAATCCTATCTTTTTAATTAAGAATTTATTGTGAACCAAAATGTGCAATACAATATTATTTAATGAATACTGCACATATAGGGGTCAAATTGGCAAAAATAGGGGCACAAATCGTTAATATTGATAAATTGAGGTATGGGTAATTGTGAATTTGGTAATCTTGCTAAACCAAGTTATTTTTAACACTTTTTTAAGGCTGTCATATGGGTAGGTCGTGTTTTTATTAAAATGTAGAAAGATTTAATGATTTTGCGTTGGATGGGCGATTAATTATCAAACTTGAATTGAGCAGTATAATTTCCCGTTTGTTAGTGAACAAAAATTTAGGGTTAGCCATACACATTCCAAAATGTAAGTTACACCATCTCAATAAAGTTTTCGTTTTATGATCGATTATTTAAATATCCAAAGAATATGTTTTGGCGAGTAAAATACTTATTGATTATCAGAAATAATAATTCAATTGACTCTATTGGTTAATTACATTATATTAAAATTGTTATTGGGAATTTCATATTGTTGTCTCCATTTATTTATAAAAGCAAGGAAGAAGATATTTATGGGAAAATTATTTTTGCTCTTTTCGGTAGTTTTTTTTACTCAATTCCTGTATTCCCAAAATAAGCACAACAATAACACTGTTGAAAGCCAATTGAATTTTTATTTGTTGGATGTAGAAGAAGGTCTCTCCAATAATTATATAAACGATATAGAACAAGACACGCTTGGTTTTATTTGGGTGGGCACTATAGATGGGTTAAATAGATATGATGGATCAAAATTCCAGCATTACAAAAAGAATTATAAATCAACAGGTACTGGTCTACAAAACAATCACATCAAACAAATTGAATTGAATCTTAATGGAGATTTATTGCTTGCTACAGATAGTGGACTAAGCACCTATCTCGCAGATTATGAAAGTTTTAATTCACTTTTGGATTATGAAAAATTAATTGATAAACCCATAAACTGTTTTACTTATGGACCTAATCAAGAATTAATTTGTGGTATGGTAAGGGCACCTGAAGGAGTGCATATAATCAACAAAGAGCAAAAACTTGAATCATATAAGTCCATTCCCAATGATAAAAATTCACTTTCATCCAATCATGTTTCAAGTCTTACAATGCAAGGCGATTCAGTTTTATGGGTAGGAACCTTTGATCGTGGTTTAAACAAGCTAGATTTTAAGACTAGGGTTATTACAAGAATTTCATACGAAAAAAACCAATCTATATCTTCTTCCTCAGTAAACTCTCTTTACACCGATCAAGAAGGGAATGTCTGGATCGGCTCAAAGGATGGTATGTATGTTATTACCACTACAGGGGATACCTTATCTTTAAAATCATCAGCTAATGTGGGTAATGGACTTACAGATAATAATGTACTTGCCTTTGAAGAAGATGATAACGGTCAAATTTGGATTGGTACCCGAAATGGCGGTTTAAATATTATAAACAAATCTCAATTTCTAAATAATGACCCTGACTTTTATGTAAAGTGGTATTTACCCAAATTAGATGGTACTAGCGTTTTTAATAGAACTGTATCATCTATAAAAAAGGATAAGAATGGTAATATGTGGATAGGTACCAGTACAGGATTAAATTATGTAAATCCTAAAGGTGAACCTGTTATTTTGTTAAAGAGAGATGAATCCAGTACAGAAACTCTTGGCCATATGCGAATTGGATCCTTAGCAGAAAGTAAGGATGGTAAAATTTGGGTAGGTACAGATGGAGGAGGGCTGGACTTATTTAATCCAAACACTTCACAATTCAAACATTATAGGCACAAAGCGGATAACCCGGCTAGTCTGAGCAATAACTATGTTATTTCATTGTTGGAGGATACAAGCCAACGTCTTTGGGTAGGAACCTACCACGGTGGTCTCAATAGATTGGATAATCAGAAACATATTTTTAAGAAATATTTACAAGGAACTATAGAAGAAGGTAGTGATGTTCGTAAAATTTTTGAGGACTCAAACGGAATTATTTGGGTAGGTACCAATAGAGGTGGGCTATATAAATATATAGAAAAAGAAGATGATTTTCAATATATAGAAACACTTGGGAAAATTGATGTTCGAGATATTAAACAAGGCAAAAAAAATCATTTGTGGCTAGCAACTTTTGGAGACGGGATAATAAGTTACGACGTCAGGGCTAATAATTCTACTTCATATAAATCGGAAAATACAGATTATTTGCCAACGGATGTGATTTTCTGCATTCAACCGCTATCTGATGGTACAATTATGGTAGGAACACGTTATAGTGGACTTCTGTTCTTAGATCCTGAATCAAGAAAAACAACTGGCTTAACTGAAAGGGAAGGTTTGAGCAATAACACCATTTGTAGTATGGTGATGGATTCAAATAATAAAGTATGGCTTAGCACCTTTAATAGTGTAGATTATTATGACATAGCAACCAAAACAATACACAACCTTAAAAATCAAAATAATCTTCAGCAGGGCGAGTTTAATATTGGTGCGGCAATAAGTAGCTCCTCTGGTTTATTATATTTCGGTGGAAATAAAGGTCTAAATATTATAAATCCGGCACAGCTAAATCGGATAGTTGAAAAACATTCCATTATTCTGGAAAGTTTAAATGTACTGAACAAACCCGTACCTATTACACCCAAGGATAACAATAGTGGAATACTAAATAAATCAATCGCCTATCAACATGAAATTGTTTTGAACCACAATCAAACATTATTTTCCGTTGATTTTACTTTGTTAAAATTTCCTGTGGCCAAAAACGTTTCTTATTCTTATTTTTTAGACGGGCATCATACACATTGGATAGACAATAAAAATATTGGTACTGCAACCCTTAGCAATATCCCTCCAGGGAATTACGTATTAAAAATGAAAGCAGAGGTAGGGCCCGAAACAATTTATTCAAAAGATCTGAGGATAACCCTAACACCTCCTTTATGGAAAACCTGGCCGGCATACCTTCTTTATTTTATTGTTCTTCTAGGATTGACTCTTGGTGTTATGAAATATTACTCCGTGAGGATTAAACTGAAAAACTCTTTACTTTATGAAAAAAAACAAAGACAGTTAGAACATGATTTAAACGAAGAGCGGATTCGTTTTTTTACCAATTTTTCACATGAGCTCAAGACTCCTCTAACATTGATATTGGCGCCAGTTGAAGATTTAATTTCCCAAATTAATGACAAAAAGCAGTTGATGAGTATTAAGTTAATTCAAAAAAACGCGAAGTACTTATTTCAAACTATTAATAAACTACTTGAATTTAGAAAATCGGAAGTTGATGCGAGTGATATAGTGGTCGGTCGATATAATTTAAATTCTTGCCTGAAACATTTAGTAGAAAATTATATCCCACTGTCAAAAAAGAGACACATAAAACTTATTTATTCTTCATCGGATGATACTTTCATGGCCTGGTTCGATTTGGAAAAATTGCAGATAGTGGTCAATAATTTGCTTTCGAATGCATTTAAACATACCCCAAATAATGGCACAATTGAAGTTATTACAGATTATGATAATTCTCACTTTAATATTAAAGTAAAGGACTCTGGATCAGGTGTTCATCCTAAAGATCTACCTCATATTTTTGAATGGTATTATCAATCGGGAAAAACAACAAAGAAAAAAGGTTCCGGTATTGGTTTGGCATTTTCAAAAAATTTAATAGAATTACATAAGGGAGAAATACTTGTATCTACCCAAATGAATGAAGGTACTATTTTTACGGTTTCCGTGCCAAGAAACAAATCATTGTTCGCAAATAAAGTAGTAAAGCAGTCCTTCGATTTTGTTGAAAAGGAGGATGTTTCAGCTTCAAATATTTGGGGGCCAACAATTCTTGAATCATCACTTGAAGAAAAGCATGCCCAAATTGAGCTTGATAAAAATCGAGAAGTATTACTATTGATTGATGATAATCCTGATATTCTCCAATATTTACAAGGACTCCTATCTGAAGACTATGATATTATTTTTGCAGAAAACGGTAAAAAAGGAATCGATAAATCCCTACATTACGTACCAGACCTTATTATTTCTGATATAATGATGCCAAAAAAAAGTGGAATAGATTTATGCGGAATATTGAAAAAAAACATATCAACTACGCATATCCCCATTATTTTGCTGTCGGCCAAAGATAACCACGAAAGTATTATGTTAGGCTTCGAAGAAGGGGCAGATGATTACATAATAAAACCTTTTAACGGTCAAATCTTAAAATCCAGAGTAAAGAACCTTTTAGAAAATCGCAAAAATTTAAGAACCTATTTTCAAAATCTCGATAATTCGATAGATGATCTCACCGATAAGCAAGCAACTTTATTTAATAGGGAGAAAAAATTTTTAAAGAGCTTGGAAAAAATAATATTAGAAAATTTGAGCAATGAAGATGTCAGTGTTGACACCATTGCCCAGGATATAGGAATGAGTAGAAGTTCACTTTTTAGAAAATTGAAGGCAATAACTGGTCATAATATTAATGAATATATAAGGATGGTAAGAATTAATAAAGCCGCTTCCCTCATTAAAAATGAGGGCTTTACTATCGCCCAAGCTACATATGAAGTTGGTTATAGTAGCGTAAAATATTTTAGAAAACATTTCAAAGAACAATACGGGGAATTACCATCAAGCTTTCAAAAAAAAATGGAAAGCTAAAAAACATTTTCTGTAGGATTTAAGAGGTTTATCTCTCAAGTTCTCTAAAAGAGATTATAATGGAATTAATAGTAACACTTAACTAATGGGGCACTATCCTAAGGATAAGATTAAAGGATAGTTAACCGGTCATGCTGGTCGATAGTTCAGAAATTTTGTCCGATTATAATAAAATAATGCATGCCAAATTCTCATATTTAAGACCAACTGCACAAAATAGGAATGAAATATAGGTTGTGGAATATCAGAATTTTAAGAATAATTTTATCAGTATATCAGATTTGGTAAAATGGGGTCTTTTTCATCTTTCCCAATTGGATCACCACCAATATTTTTATAAGCCTTTACCCTTACCGACGCTCCAATCATAATCGGATTTTGAGAGATATTTGTAAATTCATTATTTCTTATAGTAACCTCTGCAGACCCTTTAACGGCTATAGCGTGCTTGCCACCGCTAATGGTGTTCCCTTGCATAAGAATACGTTTGTGTAACCCTGATGTATTGGTGGTGGGAGCTTTTACGTGAAGAGCTATGGCCGATGCGCCATCCATGGTACCATCCTCTGGGCCTCCCAGGCCACAATTGATAAATTCATTATTTTCGATTACCACATCTTCCGACGCCGGTCCTTCTCCCCAATCTCCTTCGGTCCCAACGTGTATTGCTGTGCCCGTTGTGTTTTCAAAATGATTATCCTTAATCAGTACCTTTCGAGTTTTAACCAGTACCGAACGAGCCCGGTGAGACCTCACAATACAATTGACAAACTCCAATTTCGGAGTGGTTGATATATTGATAAGGTAGTAATCATCTGTTTTTTTTGGCAATTTCCCGTCATATTGAATGGTAACCTTGTCCTGTAATGGGTGGGGCCAAAAGCGCCTTACCTTAACATAACCGACCTCTTCAAGAGTGCTTTTTTTGACTATCGCCATAACATCATTATCCATAGGTTCATCCAAATAACTGCTATGGGTGTAGTTCTTGCGATCCACCGCAATGTCACATTGTTTTTTACTTGGATCATTGTTGAGTATATGGGTGTAATAGGTATGTACATTGGTGGCATCATCACCTTGTCCCCCAAACTCACAGTCATCGAAACGAATCAATCCTCGGTTTGTGGAAAAATGGGTGGCATCTGTATTTGTCGAGACATGACGACCTTTGGCTGGCACCACCTTCAAGCGGTTCATAGTTATGTTTTGGTTTAGATGGCCAACAATTCCCATACCGGCCTGTGAGTTGATAGTTACATCGTTCAGCACAATGTTTTTTGTTTTGTAGATTAGTATAGCGGGCCGGTAATGGAAACCAGAATATGTGATAAGTATATCTCCAATTTTCGCCTGATTTCGAATTCCATCACCATAAAATCTTATAGTATGTTTGTCGATCCATTCCATTCGTTTTTGATAAACACCCGCCCCTGAAAAAGATTTTTTTATTTTATCATAAATCATGATACGTAAAACAATTTGATTCTTTGCAAGGATTTCATCCTGTTGGAACTTTACATCAACAAAATCGTCTCCAAGTTTTATAATTTCCCCTTCATTGTTGGGGCGACGTTTATAGTCTATGGTTATACCATTGAGGATAATATTTTGCGCATTTCTAAAGGATAAAGGTTCCATCCAACCGTCACATATAAGATGAACATCTTTAGCTTGTATTTCAAGGTTATTAGCACCCAAGAGATCAAGTCCAATAACATATTCCTTATTGGGTACAAACAATTGATTTTGAGGGTTTTTTCCGAGTTTACCAGATAGGGCATCGTTTTGGATTTTGATAGCCAGGGAGTCGGAGATTAGATAGCGCCCGGGTGGGAAAAACAAAATTGATCCAGTTTTAGCTCTGGCTAAGGCAACAGCTGTTCTCAATGATTCCGTGTCATCTTTTCCGTCGTTGGGGAAAGCACCGTAATCGGAAACATTAAAGCGGGTTTTTTCGATAATCTCTCTATTCTCAACAAATCCGAAGCCGACGGACATAACAAGTAGCAAAAAGACTATTATAAGTGCCTGATTTTTAATATTCATTTCTTTGGATTTTTAATGGTTAAAAAGTAGTATTTGTTTCTCATAGAGGACAAGTTTCAGGAATTCTTTAGTTATTTCAAAATCCCTTCCTTCTTATGACAAGTTTTTGTTATATACAAAGTTACTTTTTTTTATTTTTCCTAATTTTTAGGAAGTTCCCTTTTGATTGAGCTTTACATAGTTTCACTTTGGGCTATTGAAGAAAATAAAGGAATGTTGGAAGAACAGAAGCTTAAAGCATTTAAAAAGGAAAAAGAATTGGAAGAAGCCAAAGCGGATCAATTGTTTACAGGTGCAGAAAATTGGAATAGGGCAGTAGTGACGGAGCGTTATATTAATGAAATGGAAAAGCAGACTATTATAAAAAACCAAATGAATCCAAATACTGAGAATTACCTTGCCTAGGCAAAAAAAATCTAAAATAGGTTGAATCCACTAAATGATAGAAATTGGTCAAAGCAGTAAAGTGGCAGCATCGTCATGTACAGTGCTTCCCAACTCCTTTTAGTTTTGAACAATTGGTAAAGTTATGTCCGGCAACACAACTGGACAAGGATTTGTTATTACCATAGAGATCGACTATTTCCTTCAGTGCTTATTATAAATGGTAATTTACAGTAATAATGCTGAGGCCTCGTCTAAGACTGAACTATCCCATTCTTTTAAATAAGCCTGTGTAACTGCCAAATTTTGATGTCTTATAGATTCAGTGATAACATCGGTAGCAACTCCTTTTTGCTTTAAGCAATTGGCATAACTATGTCTTGCGACGTAACTACTCAAAGGCTAGAACTACAATCTGGCAAACTAACTATAACTAATATTTAAATACGATTTAATAAACACTTGGACATATGGTTTTTTTATAATTTAATTCTTCGGTTCAATTAAACCTTAATTATTATATTCTTCTTGTACATATACCAAATAAGAATAAAAATCAATAGTGTATTTATTATGGAATATGCAAAAGATGCATTATAAGGGTTGAACACTGAAGTAAGAACCTCATTAAACATCCATTCCTTAGGGCTGATTTTACTCCCATTAAATGTAATAAATTGATTTCTGGTTACTAACTGACCAAAAATTCCTGCTACAAAATAAGCAGTCAAAGCATTGGTGCCAAAAGCGATAAAAGGCTTAATCCCTTTTTGAAATTTTTGAACATCCAAAAACCAAAAGGATGTGGCGAAACAAATAACAGCTATGCCGGATGTAAATAATACATAGGATGATGTCCACAATCTTTTAATCATTGGAAATTCATAGCTAAATGCCCAGCCTAGCATTAGAAATGTACATCCAATTATAAACATCCAAATTAGCTTTACTTCAGTTGCAATATCTTTCCTTACAAGCAAATGGCCATTGAGAACACCAAATAATCCAGAAGCTATTGCAGGAATCGTAGTGAAAATGCCTGTAGAATCATATTGCCCCTGTCCATGGCTACCTATATATCCTTCCAATATTAGTCTATCAAACCAAGCCGAAAAATTATTGATGGGATCCAAGTTTGACGGTCCAATACCGGGAACAGGAACATACATCATTACAATATAATACCCTATAAGAATTCCTCCAAACCAAATTATTTGGCTTTTTTTACTAGCATATAAAAATAGAATCGAACAAAATAGGTATACCAATGCTATTCGTTGAAGCACACCAGGAATTCTAATTTCGTTAAAATTAAAATTAGGCAATAAGTTAAGAAACAATCCAAGGGAAAATATAATACATGCTCTTTTTATAGTTTTCTTTAGTAGGAGTTTTTTGGTTGCCCCCTTGGTTAAAGCCTTTCCAAAGGCAAGTGTAATAGATACTCCAACAATAAACAAAAAGAAAGGAAATATTAAATCGGTAATGGTACACCCTTCCCATTTAGCATGCGATAATTGGTAATACTTTATTTGCCAACTCCCCGGATCATTTACCATGATCATTGCAGCAACTGTTACTCCTCTAAAAAAATCTAATGATGTTAGCCTCATATTTATTGTTCTGACACTGTGTTTGGTTTGACTATTACCACACTATGGGTATATTGTTTATTGTAAATCAACCCAATGAAAAAGACTTAAAACATTCCTTTTTTCATTTGTTTAAATGCATAATCACATGCTCTTGCCGTGAGTGCCATATACGTAAACGAAGGACTCATATACCCTGAAGAAGGCATACACGAACCATCGGTTACAAAAAGGTTGGGAACATCATGACATTGATTGTACTTATTGAGCACAGATGTTTTTGGATCATTCCCCATTCTCGCCGTTCCCATCTCATGTGTTGCATCGCCAACAATATGCGAACCTTCATGCACCTTTATATTCTTCGCTCCCATAACCTCCAACATTTCAGCAATTTGGGATTTCATGTCTTTTCTCATTTTCATTTCATTTTCCTTAAATTCAGCTGAAATATTCAATAAAGGAATTCCCCATTTATCTTTTTTAGTAGCATCCAATTCTACCTTATTTTCAAAATAGGGCAAGCACTCTCCATACGCACTAAGCTTCACTTCCCAAGGACCTGGCTTTGTTAATTTTTCTTTGAATTCATCCCCAATACCTATTTGTGCAGGGTTCACTCCCTGTCTAGCTGCCATGGCAGAAACGCCGTAACTTCTTAGGAAATCCATTTCCTGCTTCACTACATTTCGAAAGGTGGGAATCGCTAAATTGGATGGTCGATGTCCTTTATATATTTTATCTTCATACCCTTCCAGAATTCCTTCTCCCCCAATATTTTTATGGTGTCCCATTAAATAATGTCCAAGTACTCCGCTGGAGTTGGCAAGCCCGTTTGGAAAACGAGCCGATTTGGAGTTAAGTAGAATTCCTGTTGAAGCTAAAGTTGAGGCACAGAGAAAAATGACTCTGGCATAGTACTCATTGGTTTCTCCTGTATTTGCATCTATCACCTTTAATCCGATGGCCTTATTTTTTTCGGCATCATATATAACAGACGCTACTATGGCATTTGATTTAAAGGTGAGTTTACCTGTTTCATAAGCAGCAGGCAGGGTAGAACTATTACTACTAAAATAAGCTCCAAAGGGGCAACCTGTATGGCACATATCCCTTGATTGGCATTGGGACCTACCTTTAAATTGCCCTGGCTTTATTTTGGTTAAATGTGCCATTCTAGTTGGTGTCAACCTTCTATCCGGATAATGCGATTCTAGGCGTTCTTTAATTACCTTTTCAGCGGTATTCATTTCAAAGGCAGGAAGAAAATCCCCATCTGGGTAATGGGGTATATTTTCTTTAGTACCGCAGATCCCTATAAATCTTTGAACATAATCATACCATGGCTTTATATCTTTATATCGGATCGGCCAGTCTACTCCATGCCCATCCTTAAGGTTTGCTCCAAATTCAAGATCACTCATTCGAAATGTGCCCCTACCCCAAATTAAACTTCTCCCACCTGTCTGATAACCTCTAAACCACCTAAAGGGCTTATCCGGCGGATTCAAGTAAGGGTGTTCTTTGTCATTGACAAAAAAATGTTTGCTCGATGAATCAAAATTGTACTTTTTACTTTGTATGGGATACTGCTCTTTATCCTTAAGCGAATCATGGCCATGATACTTGTATTCCCAAGGAGCCTTATTGGTTGTTGAATAATCTTCAATATGTTTCACATCCCGTCCCCTTTCAAGAACAAGAGTTTCAAATCCTTTCTCTGTAAACTCTTTGGCGGCCCATCCTCCAGTCATTCCTGAGCCAACAACCAAAGCATCATATGTATTTTTCTCTTTCATAGCTGTTACATCCTGTTTCCTATAGTTATTTTATCCTCCTTTTTAAGTTCTATTTCCCCTTGATAGGGACCTGGTACCGGATTATAATTAAGATTGTTCAACGCCCCCTCTTTCGTAGAAAAGTAAGTCTTTATGGTCAACACCTTAAATGAATAATAAAAAGGCACCAAATCTCCATATTCCTTGCTCATAATATCTTCATCAACTTGTTTTAAATAATCATGCTGTTCCTTTTCGGTAAGATTTAAAAAACTTTTCCCTGTATTTGATTTACATGTTTCATCAAATTGTATCAATCCTTTTAAAAACTTTTGTTGAACGTCTTTTTCAAATACATCCTTGAGCAATAGATCTATAAAATAATTAACCTTTACATCCGATGCACTTGGAGTTGTTGTTCTAGGTATTATTGTATCTGAAATTGTTTTTATCAAATCATTTTGATAATCATTCAACACCAATAACTTGTTGGTTTCCGAAACTTCCTCCTGACAGCTTTGCAAGGCTGTCAAAAGTGTTGGTGCTAAAAAAGCCGATTTTAACAACCATGATATATTAACCAATGCTTCTCTTCTTTCCATGTCTGTTTTCTATTAGTTACATCTTTGCCTTTTTGTGGGTATTGGCCTTATAAAATTTCCCATGTTCCCTGTAATTTAAGTTTGTTGTGTTTTAGTGCCATATTTTTCGTAACTGCCTAAAAAAATTGCTACCCTTTTAATTATAGAATTTCACTTTAACCATGTAAGTAATTTGGATATTGTGAGTTGGCTTTCATTCGCATTAGTACTTATGACCATATTTTTTTCACCTCCTTTTTTCTTGTAAACTTCTAAAGGAAACTTAAGACTATTTTCAATGTTCAACATACTTGCCGGATGTCCGTCACCGGACATAGGATCAACTACCAGGACCTTACGCGGATACAACGAAGCCATTAAATCGGGCAAGTCATATTTTTCTATAGCGCCCGAAACGGTGTGCGGAATATAAGATGGGGCATACAGCTTTGTGGTAGCTATGTCTATATAACTAAGAAAAGGGTTGATCAGTGCGATTTTATCGATGTTGTTAGTGAAAGCAGCAGCATGAAGTAGTTCGCTACCTAGTGCGCCATTGGAAATGGCGGCAATGTTGGTGGCGTTTAATTCTTTTTCGGCAAAATGTAGGATTCTTAAAATATCTTCCGATCTAAGTCCTACAAAAGAATTAGCTGTTAGATTGGCAGCAAACCATTGGTTGTAAGAGACTTCTTTAATATAGGAATCCCCTTTTAAATAGCCAGGACCAAGCTCTCCGATTCCGGGTAAATCTGTTACCAAAACGGTGTACCCTTTGTCTAATATCCCGGAAACGATGCTGTCTTGTTGAACCGCGTGTTCTATTCCTTTTGTGTCAAAATACAGTACCACTTCATTTCTTATATTTTGTAGTGGTTTCAATAGGACTACAGGAAGCATGTATTCCCCGCTACCGGATACCAAATATTTTTCCAGTATACGGTTGCTTAGGTATCTTCCAGAAAAGATGACCTTTTTTAAATTGCTAGGTGCTTTAAACCCGGAGATTTGTTTCGCATCCGTTACAATTTTGTTGAGGTGTGCACTGTAATCGCTCCGTTTCTTTAATAGGGACGCTTCTTGTTTAGCAACCTTGGCTTTATTTAGTGAAAATATGGTTTCTTTATTAAAAGATGTATTTAGCTGACCGGTTTTGCTTATTTGAAGTTCTTTTACTGTGGGAACCTCAACTTCCATATCTACATTCGACCCTGGGTTATCCAACTCTTTCTGAAAAAAGGCATACATGGCTTCCCTGTTCTTTTTTGTTGATTGATGTATTGCATCATCTTCAATCATAGAAAGGTTTTGCGGTTTCCCTAAAGCGTCATACATAGTTTTGACCTCTTGAAAGGTTTCTCGTGTTCCCTGTATGCTGAAGAAATCGCGGGTGGTACTAATGATAAAGGTTGGTTTTGGGGCCCTTGCTTGAATGAAATCTGCATGGTCAAGTCCTTTGCCGACCATTTGATATAAATTTTGCTCGGCACATTGCGGGCCTCTTGATCGGTATAGGTATTCATAGCTTGTAATATAACATTCAGGCGCAGTGGCAAGGACCCTATCATCCAAAGCGCCTATATAGGCCGTTAGGTTGCCTCCACCAGACCTTCCGGTCATTCCCAGTCTATTGGGATCTACTTCTTTTCTAGTGAGGAGGTAATCGATGCCTCTAATAACGTCCCAAATAAAATAGCTTGCAGTAGAATACCCGGAAATTATACATTGTGCGCCGGCATATGAGTGCTCATGGTCAGGAATTGGTAAAATGGATTGGTTAATTTGTTCATCCCAATATTCGTAGCGTTCGCCTTGTCCCATGGGGTCAATTGTAAATACCACGAACCCTTTTTTAACCAAATTGATAATAATATGCTGGTATATTTCTACCCTGAACCCTTCCCGTGAATGTCCGCAAGCATAAAAAATGGTCGGAGCATTTTTTTTAACGCCATCTGGGATGTACAGGGCACCTGTGATAAAGTTATTTGGAACCGATTCGTAGATGATTTTTTCAATTCTAAATCCATCTTTTTTTAAAACATCGGTTATCTGGACATTTAAGGGTGTTTTTTCTGGAAATGGCCCAGCGGCCTCTAACAGTTTGTTTTTTACGGTAGTTTGCCTTTCTAGCCAGTCTTCGGCTGTCTTTAGGTTGTTGGTTTCACTTTTTGTCTGTTCTAGCTGATCATACGCAATAGCGCTAAAGTGTTTGTATAGGGAATTTTCAATATCCGAATACGATTTCCAGTACTCAAAAAAGCTTACATCTTCTTGCGCACTTAGCTGTTGTGTTAGAAAGCAGAAAAGAAATAAGAATTTGATAGCGTATTTCATGGTCCGTAACTTTAATTGCATTAAAAGATGGTTCAATAGTTGAAAGTGTTAGGTGAACTACAAACAATGGGCAGGAGGTCTAGGGGGTAACCTGTTCCCATACTATACTTGTTTACTCTATTTTTGGCGACCCGTGCCAAACACTGGATCCAAATGTAGTTAAGTATACCTTTTCCGTATTATTTTCATCAATAATTACACGGTGGCCCCAATGAAAATCGTAATCTTTGAGCTTATTCCATGTTTTTCCATAATCATTGCTCCTATACGCACCTTGATTAAAGGTGTTGCAATAAATCCGCCCCGGATGATAAGGATCAACGGTTACGTCATAGACATATTGATGTTCATCAAAAATTTGCTTCCAAGTACCCCCACCGTCTTCGGATACCAAGATACCTCCGTCCAAATCCATTAATTCATTTCCACCAGTGGCATTGGCAAGTGACCCCCCAATTAGATCACTTAAATGAATATCTGACCAAGAGCCTACATAAAGCCTATTTGGGTTTTGGGGATCAAAAGTGAGTCCGTTGGGAAACTGAACCTTATCACCAAGGTCTAGGGCTTTCCAGGAATTTCCGCCATCTATAGATTTGTACAGATTCCCCATAAATACCTCCCTGCCCGCTTTTTCGTTCTTATGTTGGGGTATGGGTGAGGTAATTAAAAACAAAGTTCCATCGTCTTGTATTGTGAGTTCAAAGGCAGCCAAACTGCCTTCTATACCGTTGTTATGTAGCTTCCAAGTTTTTCCATCATCAATAGATTTATAGACCCCTTTGCCATAGGCCGCTATATAAAGTGTTCTATTGTTTGCTGGAGAATTTTTGTCCAATACAATGGAAGTTGTTGGCGTGTTAGGGCCAAGACCTTCTATAGTGGGTTTCCAAGTTTTACCCCCATCAACTGAAACTGCTACCCCTCCTTTATAATATTTTTCTTTCCATTTTGGGCTTCTTGTCATTTTTCCTCTCGGAAAATCGTGTAATCCAGACCACACAGACCAAACTTTATCCTTTACTTCCGGGTCAAAAGCCATCCAATAACAAGTGTTCTGCCATTCAATAGGGATGCCCTTGGTGGATCTATACCAACTTTTTCCCCCATCGTATGAATGGTGGAATCCTATATCCGTAAAGCTTATTGCTATATGATCCTGATCAAATGGATCGAAATGGACACCATAACTTGTTGTAACATTAATACCTCGACTTGTAAAGCTTCCTTCTTTTTGCTTATTGCTATATATTTCGGTCCAAGTTTTACCTCCATCCACGGTTTTCATGGTGCGATACCAATCTGTAATTACAGCTACATCGGAATTGATAGGGGAAACGCCTACATCTATTAAAAGAATGAATTCTCCCCCGAAAGCTTCTTGAACCCATGCATCACTTAAGTTAGGTGCATCTTTTCCGTCCCTTACACCGTATTGTCCAATACCGCCACCTCCTTTCCATACCCAATTCCATGATTTACCTTTATCTTCAGACTTTAAAGTGCCATACCAGTGGGATAATCCATTGTCTTGTTTCTTCTCCTTATAGGACAAAGTAACCGCATAGACATTTTCGGCGTCGTTTTCGGAAGCGGATATACTTTTATAAGTTGGGGCTATAGATTGTGAATTGTTAAAGGTTGGATCTTGGTTTAGTTCCCAAGTAAGGCCTAGGTCATTGCTTGTCCATAAAGAAGTCTTGGCTACTGCATCTGGTCTACTGTCACTACCTGCATTGTTTTGTAAAGCATAGAAAATAAAATCTCCACTGTTTTTTATGTTGCCTCCAGTATAGGAAAAGGCCGGTTTCATTTCATTTGGGATTGGATAGGTGGTATGTTTCCAAGTACCTTTATCTATTTTAATGACGCTATTTGTTGTAAAAACATATACCGTATCCTTCAGATATTGCGCATTTGTGTATATGAATTTAATGTCATCATCCAGTGCTATCCTAGTCCAGTTTTCACCTTTATCCGTTGAATAGTAAAAAGCCTTGTTAATACTGAAATAAATATGGCCAGCATCTTTGGGGTCTGCTTTGATATTTTTTATTCGTATTCCTTTTCCACTATTGGCGTATAAGGAATTTTCTTTTGCTTTTATTGAATAATTGGCATGATCCCCAACAAAAATTTCCTCAATAATATCCTCTTTCTTTGGGAATATCATTTCCCATGTTTGTCCTCCATTTTCTGACCTATTTAAAGAGGATGCCCCAATATAGACCGTGTTCTCATCCAATGGATCATAGGCAAATGAAGAAGAACCATTTGGATAATTTATTTGTGAATAAGATTCTCCCCCATCCTTGGTTAAATAAGAGCCTGTCATATCACATCGTATAAGAAAATCGTCCGTACTCGAATATGAAAATGTAGGCATAAAAGTTGAACCTCCACCGCCGGGTCCCATATGGGTCCAGTTTTCAGAAGTCTCATTTCTTATGGTTTTATTTTTATCAACAGTAGAATCTATGCATGATATGAATACTGATTGTAATAAAAAAATACATGCTATTTTATGAATAAATCTCATATTTCTATTTTTATCTTATTTTAATTCGTCCTCTAAATAAATTGCGTTAGACGGCCAATTTCTATTTGTTGTTGAAATGGCCAATGTTTTTGTTGATAATAAAAACTAACGTTCAAACTAAAATGTGCATTAGGACTATTCAATAACAACGGATTTACCTATGAGAATAAAGGTTGGTTATATGAATAGCCAACCTATATTCAACAAACAACTAACTATAACAAACAATACTAAACTATTCCTTATTTTAAGACTGCACATTGGCCGCTATTTTCTGTTGTGGAACTGGAAAATCAACTCCCTACTCCACCAGTGTCCCCCCCTGTATATTCGAACGTAATGGTCATTTTTTATGCTTTATAATACAATACCATATTTTAAAGCGGTTTATTTTTGAGGAACCTCCAATACCATAATTTGACTTAGGGATTCGCCTTCGCCCATCACAATATACCTACCGTCTTCCGAAGATGTAACAGTCTCTATATTAAAGGACCTCCAACTAATTCCCTGTTCAATGCCTGGTGCTACCATTGTAAATTTGGGGTTTCCAAAATCATAAAACCCAAAATCTGAATCGTACCTGAATAAATGGGCGTAACCCGGTGTGCCACCAGCAACGCCATATAATTTGCCATTTCTTCCAAAACTTAGGCCCTTTAAGCGATTCAAGGTAATTGGCTTACCTAGATTTTTTACCACACCTGTAACAGGATTCAACGTAAACAATTGTCCATCGCCGGAATTGCCTCCATAAAGAATACCCTCTTTGTCTTTTGCCCAAGAATCAACCCTCCCAAGTATGTTTCTTTTCCATACCACTGGCAACGTATCATCAAGTATCCTTAAAGTTTCGGTACTTGGATCGAAGGAGAATAGTTTGTTCATGGGGGCGCTGCCATAAATTTTCCCGTCATTGCCTTGTATTAAGCTTCTGGACAGATAGTCTTGAGGGCGTAGGTCATACGTTTTGTATTCGGTAAGATCAGATTCAGAAGGAATAATGCCCTCAAATATTTTGGTCTTACCACTTTCGGTATCATACACAAAGAAATGCCCCTTTGGATAACTGATTCCATAAATTTGTGTTCCAGCCGTATCACCGACCAAGGTAAATATGCCTTCACCCTTTACGGGAACACCAAGGTCTATTATTTTTAATGCGCCGTTTGAATTAATTGAGATTTGGAATAGATGGCCCCCGTTTGTATTATTTTCCTTTGAATTGGACATACTTCCGCAATACAGTAATCCATCCTTGCCTATACCAAAACCCGATTGAATACTTTCCTGGCCTGGTATTAAGCTACCCAGATCCTTAAAATCTACAGGTTCCCTTTGACTTAACGATGCAGAAAATAGGAAGGGGGAAAGTCCTTCATTGGCGGTTGTACCTCCAATTATATAATCTCCGTATACATGAAGGGATGTAATGGAATTTCTATAAATAGGCAGTCTTTTTAAGTCGGTATTTTCTAAGGAAAGCTCTATGGCAAAGCCATCCGGTCTTTTGTTTACTTGTGAGCGTATATGTAAGAAACAAAAGAGGCACAATGCCAATAATGATACTCTTATTTTATTTTTCATTTAATAACGTATTTAGTATTTAAGATCCCTTGCAGGATTAAATTTGATCATAAAGGGAGTAGAGTTATGGTTATCGCCCTTTCTGCCGGCAAAGTATATATTGCCATCTTCATCGATCACATTGGCACCAGTGGCTTCATGTACTACCGAAGTAGGGTACTGGATCAATACTTTCCGTTCCCGTGTCTTAGGGTCAAATTCAATAAACAGCGTACTATTTTTAACAGCTTCAATGCCATGGCCACCTACAAAATAATAGAGCTTTCCGTTTTTGCCCATCGCTAGGTTTGGAACATAATAGTTCCATTTTTCCTTTCCTTTAGCATCGTAGACCCCACCTAAATCCTCCACTTTACCGAACCCGGTTTTTTGGGGGTGATAGGCTAATATTTTTCCGCCATAGGTTATTAAATAAACAATGTTGTTGGCAGTATCCTTTGCATAGGCAGTAATCCCCGTTATTATGGAATAGCCGGGTGTTCCGGGAAAGGAAGGCAGGCTTTCCTTCGCAAAAATGAGCTTTTCCTCGCTCTTCTCATATTTCACAAGCCGTTGCCTCCAATCTACATAGTAACAATTGCCCCAAGTATCGGTAAACAATACCCTAGGGACATGTCCCGACCCCAATCTGCCCAAATCCTTTAAATCGTTCTTATTTGCGTCATAGATGAGAAAATGAACTTGCGGAAAAGTGGTACCGTACAAATTCCCTGTTTCCATATCAATATCCAGGTCTTTGGTACTTTCATATTGCAAGCCCGTACCCAAATTGGTCAGTTTATTATCGGCTGGATTCCATTTCATAAAATAGCCGCCTACATAGCCAAGGGGACCATCCATAAAATACAAATGCCTATAATCCCCTCCATCTGTAGAGAAATAAACAGTGCCTTCTTTATCAAATACTATTTTTGAATGAATTTTTCCCTGCCATTGAAACGGCCTTAAATTGGCCATATCTGCAATAAACCCGTTCAATTTCATTTCGTTGCGGGCAATATCATATTCATAGAGGCCAACTTTATTCAAATGATTGGTTACACCTATGTACACTTTGTTATATACGGGATTGTAACCAATATCTCCCCATGTTGAGTGGGCTTCTGGAAATTCAGGGTAACTGATAAACTCAGGATTGTTTTTTATTTGAGTTGATCGTTTTTGTCCATAGGCATCAAAAGCAACTACAAGCAAGAGAAATAAAAATATTGCTTTCTGGTAGATGCTTGTGTATTCAAAATAAACAAACAATAATCCTTTTTTTCTTTTTTTCGTCATTTCCATTTTTTTAAACAAAAAATCAATTTATTTCTACGTTTCAAGTCTTTCTTGCATGCCGTTATTTATAAGTTAAAAACCAAGGCTTGTCTTATAGCTGCCAAACTATTTTCTAGCCTATGATTTATACCTTGTCATTGACAAATTTTTAATCCATATAGATTATATGCCCCATTGATGCCTTCGTTATATTAGCTATAACCAAAGGGTCTCCATGGCCTTTTTTTCTGATGTTTCCGTTAGTAGCCCCTGTTCGATTGAAACAATAAGGATAATGGACAAGCTTGTTTGGTTCCATTATTTATATTGTGTTCCGAAAATTGGTGAGAGACTTTTCTTGCTCTATCTTAACAAACATAGCCCTGCTGCATCCCATTTGGATAATTAGCCAAAAAAAACATTAAAAAGGTTTTAATCCTGGCATATTTGGGTGCAATAAAACAACCTTCAATAGGTCTTATTGCCAAGGGATTTAAATCCTAAAAGTTTAAAATCCGATGTACAATTTCTTGCGAAACCTAACACAATTGTTCCACTCACTTGAAAAATTGTCCATGTACTAAGAAGAGTGTACATCGGATTATTATATTTCTATTTTTTAATTCTTATCCCACCACAGAGGCGTGGTTATTAAATCTGGGCCACCTAACAAATTGATAGCCTCATCGACAGCTTCGCCGTTCGACTGCTTTTCGTATAAGAGAAAAGGAACCCTTCTAATCCATTGGGTGGTTGGATCGGTAATTTCAATATTATCAGAATTAGCTACAGGATATAAAGGCAGTCCCCGGCTACGTCTGTATTCAGCCCATGCCTCTACACCATCGGGAAATAGAGCAATCCATTTTTGCATAAATATTTGCTGGAACTGAATGTCCTCATCGGTAGTATCGAACTTAACCGGTATATCACCTATAGGAGGTGATTGTAGAAAATCGTTTGGAGCTGCAGGAGTAGCGTTGCTGTTAATATATGATTCTATGACCGAAGCGTCCGTAACACCCCATTGCATTAATGAATTTTCGATTCCTTTTTCATACAATTCTTCGGGGGATCCTCCCATTTCCCATCCAAGTAAAGCACCTTCAGCCCTTAGAAAGTAAGCTTCGGCTGAAGACATTACATTCAATGGTGTAGAATAAAAATCATCTATGCCTCCTGAAGCCGGAGATGTCCAACGAGGGCCAACATGTGAATTTGAGTGGGCACTATTCATTTCATCCGACAATTGTTCCACACTTAATCCATTTCTTAGGCCTTCATATTCACCGGTATTAACCGATGGTAAAAAATACTCAGGAGTTCTTGGGTCATCATATCCTACCAAAGCAGATTCCATTGCAGCACTCATTCTGAATTCATTCCATTCAGACATTTGTGAAATCGGATTTATGTCAATGGTATTTTGCTGAATTAGTGCATCATCCTCTGGACTACTTTCAAGAACAGTGTTGGAAAAGGCTTCCTCCCCCTGAACTTTTGCCAATTCTGGATTGGTTTTGGAGATTCTTATTGCCAGTCTCAGTCTCAAGGTATTGGCAAACTTAATCCACTTATTAATATCCCCTTCATACATTAAGTCATAGGATCCAAAGGGTTTCAGGTCGCTTGGCAAAGCCTTTAACGCCCCTTCAGCCCTATCCAGTCTTTCAAAAAAGTCATTATAAATACTTTCTTGGCTGTCATATGGAATTGAGGTACTTGCCTCACCAGCTTTTGAATAGGGTATAGGCCCCCAGTAGTCAGTAACCCTATGAAACGAATAAACCCACCATATTTCAGCAAGTGCATGTTCAGCTGAGTTTTCTTCGGAATTATCCAAAATAGTCTGTAACTGTGGCATAACATCTACATATATTGGGTTAAATGCATTCCTAAGCCAATCCATCCTTATTACCAACCTATCCGTTGGGAAATAGGAAGTTACGTTGGAAAAATATTGTGCGTACTGAGCTGAAAATAAATTTTCAGGAGTTTGTCCTCCAATAGGCACCCCAGTAAGCGCTTTTGAGAATAGAAAAGGCAACTCGGATGGGCCTACTGTGGCAATTGAGTTTACGTCCGTATTAATTTCAGTATAATCATCGGTGCAAGCGGTATGTATTATAATACTAACCGTAACCAAAAGGCACATTCTTAATTTTATTGTTATCTCTTTCATGATTATTCTTTTAAAATATTAGATTAAGATTAAAACCAAAACTCTGTGTTGATGGAATCGCACCATATTCGGTTCCATCCGCATATTTACCCATGTCAGGGTCAAACCACATCTTGCGTTTCCCTAATCCTGGAATATCCAATATAGAGCTGCCTCGATATATCCAAAATAAATTACGAGCTATAAGTGAAAATCTTGCTTTTTTTATAAATAAATTAGATGGCAACGGTATGTCATACCCTAATGATACTTCCCTTAGTCTAACGTTAGAGGCATCATAAGCAAAAAATTCTCCAACCCCTGAGCGTTTACCGGATACAGTTTGCCAAAATTGCTGGGAAGAAATGGTTGTTGAAACGGGATTCCCATTCAAATCAACACCTCCTAGATTCCATCCTCCCTCTCTGTATTTTGCAGTTGCTTCGGTTATACCGCTGAAAGACAGGTTCTGTTCGGTATTTGAAACCATTACCCCTCCAAACTTACCGTCAACCAACATCCTCAAAGAAAAATCCTTGTATTTGAATGTGTTGGTTATCCCAAATATTTTATCTGGATTTGCGTTTCCTATTACTTCTGGATCGAGACCGGATTGACTGGTAATAAAAGGGAGTCCGTCATCGGTAACGATATAGTTGCCATTATCATCCCTTTGCCATTGATCCGCTATTAAATCATTATAGCTACCACCAATTTTTGCTTGAGGAACAGCTCCAAAATTACCAAAGCTTCCCAAGTAAATAGTATCAAGATCATCTGTTAAACTGATTACCTTGCTCCCGTTGAATGAAAAATTCAGATCAACTTCCCAACTGAAATCTTCAGAAAATATTGGAAAGCCGTTTAGTACCATTTCCAAACCTTCATTCTGAATATCCCCCGCATTAATATATCTTTGGGAATAGCCTGTAGCAACAGGAAGTGAAATCCTAATGAGTTGATTGATCGCGTTGCTCTTATAGTAGGCAAGAGAAATTCCAGCCCTGCTATTAAAGAATCTCGACTGTAATCCAGCTTCCCAGTTTTTTACAATCTCAGGTTTTAAATCTGGAAAAGGAAGAACATTGCTTCTACTCAAGTACCCATTACCTGCTCCTTGACTGTAATTATAGGAGGAAGAAAGCAGTCCAAACTGCCCACCATTACCAACCTCGGCATAGGTAACATAAGTTTTTAGGAATGATATGGATTCAGGTAGTTCTATCAAGTCGGATAAGACCCCTGAAAGTCCTGTAGAATAATATTGGAATGAGTGTGGAGCCGGAAGACGTGAATCCCAATCGTTTCTAAAACTGCCATTTAGAGTTATGGCATTATCTTTAAATGATAAATTGAGATCTCCAAAAACAGACTGAGTTTGTATTTGGGTTAATGTGGAATTAAACTGAGGATTGGTAGCAAAATTTAAACTGAATTTATTGGCTACATTTAAACCATCGGCTATATCATTTTTTACACCAAATTGTCTGTCTTGATATATGGCCCCAACAGAATAATCAACACTAAAATTTTTGCTTAATTTATTATTCCCTTGTAAGATTAAATCGAACCATTTTTGAATACCGGAAATACCTGATTCTCGATAATACCCGCCCTTATTTCTGGCGAATAAAACTGTTCCAACATTGGTCATTTGTTTTTCTTCCTCAAAGGACTTTGCCAAATTGGCTCTTCCTGTTACACTTAACCAATCGGTTACATCCAATTTAGCAGATATAAATCCCGATAGTTGATCTTTCTTCCCTTCAAGGATATCCCTATTTACGATCCAATATGGATTTTGATAGTTAGAGGCCAATGTTGATGGCCAGGGAGTAGGCATGTAAACACCAACATTATCCAATGCCTGATAGTTTCTGGCATCAGCATCACTAACATTTCTAGGTATTTGATAAATATTCATAACAGGCGTATTATTCGCCTCACCTGCTCTGGTTTTATTGTCAATGATCTGGGTTAGATAACTTACTTTTGAATCTAGCGTAATTTTATTTCCAATTTTATTTGATATCCTGAAATTAAAATTATGACTCGTCAAATTATTGGATGGAATAATACCCTGGACATCTTTTTTGGTGTAAGACAAAAATGTTTGTGCTTTTTCCAAGCCACCAGAAACGCTTATGGAATTCGTGGAACTAATTCCATTATTAAAGAAGTCTTCTATATTATTGGGTTGAGCCGAATATTGTCTTGATTCACCCAAATAGTTTACGTATTCCTGACCTTCCATTTTAGCTCCCCAACTTTCTCCGGAAGCCGGATTTAAGAGACCGGCACTTCCTTGGCCATAAATATTTTGAACCATGGGTAATGCAAAAGGTGATTCAACAACAACGCTCGAATTTACATTTACGGACACATCGCCCCCCCTTGTCCCTTTCTTTGTGGTTATTATTATAGCTCCATTTCCAGCTTGACTACCATACAAAACACCTGCGGAAGCTCCGGGAAGGACACTTACCGACTCAATATCATCTGGATTAATGTTGGAAGTTGAATTGTTGTCGATGTTTGGAACCCCATCGACCACTATCAACGCGGAGTTGCTACCTGCAAGGGAACGGGAACCTCGGAGTATAATTTCGGAATCACTACCTACACCCCCTGCACTTTGTGTAATTTGTGCGTTGGCAATCTTGCCCTGAAAAGAGTTTATGAGATTATTTGGATCCCTAACACCGGTTAATTCAGAAGATTCAACACTTTGCGTGGTATAAGTTAGTGACTTTTTCTGTCTCCTTATCCCTAAGGCGGTAACGACCACCTCCTCCAAGCCTGAGGTAGTTTCTACTAAATTTATGGTAATGGTGGATTGCCCGCCAAGATTAACTTCTTTGGTTGCAAATCCAAGATAGGACACCACTAAAACGGCATTTTCATTGGCTACTGACATGGAAAAATTACCGTCAAAATCGGTGAGTGTACCATTGGTCGTCCCCTTTTCGATAATATTGGCACCTGGTAAAGGTTGTCCATCATCATCCAAAACAGATCCTGACACAGTGAAAGTCTGTATTTCCTCACTGGTGGACTCGGTAGCAATAATTACGATTTTATTGCCCTTAATATTTAACTCGAAATCTTTACCGGAAAAACAGGTTTCCAATAATTTATTGGCACGGATTATGCCTTTTTTAAGTTGTACTTTAGGCGTATCCTTAAATAGGTTTTCTTCATATATGAACGTGTATTCTGTTTGATTTCTTAATAAGTCGAATACCGCATCAATGGATACTACCTGATCCTTGTCAATATGAATTTTAGTATTCTGTGAGAAAATATCACTCGAAGTAAATCCAAAGGCAGTGGAACAAAGCAAAAATATGAATGTTCTCATAATGAACTTTAGTAGCTCTTTCCGCTGACGGAAAATAGTGTTAGTAAATTTAATTTTCATAAATTTGAGTATTAGTTGGTTAATATTATTAATCAATTGATGCAAAGAGGGGACAAAAGCACAGTACTGTCCAGGTATAAACTTTGTTCCCTTTCTTTATTTAATAGTAATCTTTTTGTTCTTTATTTCATAGGCATTTACGGAATTAGTAGTTAAGATACTGTTTAATATTTCTTCGATAGCTTCTTCTTTCTTCAATACGCCATTAAATTTCACGTATTTAAGCTCAGGTGTTGAAAACTCTATATCTACGTCATACCAGCGTGATAGGACCATGGCAATTTCTTGTAACGACTTGCTTTTAAAACTAAAAAGCCCCCTTCTCCATGCAATCTCTTGGCCTACATTTGTGGGGTTGATTATTATAGTATTATTCTTGAGGTCTAAATTGGATTGCTGATTGGGTTTTAGTACCTGAGTAGTTGTAGCAGTACTTACAGATACCATGCCCTCTACCAGGGTGGTATATATATTGGTTTCGTCTTTATAGGCTTTGACATTAAACTCGGTGCCCAGTACCTCTATCTCTTGGGATGCGTTTAAAACCTTAAATGATGCTCCTTTATGCTCCGTACTTGGAGATACCTCAAAATAGGCTTCACCATAGATTAATTCTACAATTCTAGTGGTTCCCTCTGCAAAGGCAACGGGATACTTTAACTGACTATCGGAGTTAAGCCAAACCAATGTTCCATCTGCCAATTTTATGTGAAATTGCCCCCCTCGTGGAATGGTTAGGTAATTGTATGCTATCTCAGTGGTTATTTTATTGGAGGAGTCATATACCAATTCCTCCCCATTGCTTTTTATATTTTCAGTTTGTATTGTTTTTCCTTTTTCCAAATCAATACTTGTACCATCTTCTAAAGTAAGGATGGCCTTGTCCGTTCCTGTTTGGATAATATTTACAACCTCTACCGCTGTCTTTGTTTTAGGGTCTAAAGTATCCGATCCACTATTGATTATTTCATTTTTGAAAAGATATCCAATGCCCAGAACCATAAGTATTACGGCAGCGTATTTTACAAAATTCCTGAATTTACGCATTTTAGCCGCTCTTTTTTCCCGCTCGATAAATTGTAGCAACTGTATCTTAGAATCATCCGTGCCAAATTTTTTCACATTCAAATCTATTACATGGTTGATTTTCACGTACTTTATAAACTCCTCCTTATTGGAAGGGTCTTCAATCCATTTGGAAAGCTGATCCAATTCAGAAAGGGAAGCTTGTCTTGTAAAGTATTTTACGATTAGATTTTGGATCATTATTGACAACAGAAATTGAACTACATAATTAAAACGCAATAATTTTCTACAACCCTTGCTTTTTTACGAATTATTTTTCTTACTTGTCAAATATTTACAATTATTATTGCAATTCCTATATTATGAAAATGGATTTTATCAACGAAGTTATCTTAGTTCAGGGATTAAAAAAAGGTGACTCCAAAGCTTATACCTATTTGGTTGAAACATATCACCAAAGACTATGTACCTATGCATTTGGACTTATTGGGGATTATGATATTTCGGAAGATATCGTTCAGAATGTCTTTATAAAAATCTGGAAACAGCGAAAAAAGTTAAAGGACGACGTTGACCTAACAAATTATTTATATAAATCCGTATATAATGGGTTTGTTGACCAATACAGAAAGATAAGACCTGTTTTTTCATTGGAAAAAGTACATATCGATTCCCTTAGGGTGTTTGTCCAAGATGATTCGGAAAATTCTTTGGAGAGATTACTTGTTCAGGTGAAAATGGAAATCGAGAACCTACCTCCCAAGTGTAAGCAAGCATTTTTGTTGAGCAAGCAGGACGGACTTACCAATATTGAAATTGCTGAGTATTTGAATATTTCCAAGAAGTCCGTTGAAGGACATATTACAAAAGCATTTTCTATTTTACGTAAAAGCTTGGATGGTAAAATGAAAGGCGTTTTCCTACTTCTTTTTGGAATGGATTTAAAAAAGGAGGTCTAAACTCCTTAACCAATGGCTAGTATATAATTTGTAACCCGAAAATTTTCAAGTCAATAATACACGCACCACATTCAAGACAGCCCTATCCAACTCTTTTAATCAAGTCCATATCTATGGCCAATTTTGTTATCCCATAAGATGCTTGGTAAGGTCGGTAGCGCTTCCTTTTTGCTTTAAACAGTTGGCAAAACTTTGACTGACTACCTAACTGCCAAAATGTTTATATATTCACACCAATTATAAAATCCTTTAATTTCCTCTTGTAGGCGTGATGGGTTTATGTTTTCCATTTGTAGCCGGATTAAACCCTCCTTTATTGGAATGGGGAATACCAATGGTTTTCCCAGGGAATTTCGTTATTGTGGGTAATATGTGGATTGACAGGAGTTAATTATATCCTAGTCCTTTGTATATTAAAACCATGATTTGATACAAAAAGAGAAGGTTTAGGTTTTATTTAGTTCTTTTTTTGTGTTATCGGATTTAATAGTATTCCTTAAATTATTTAAAAATAGAATAGTGATCGTATATAGTTATAGCCATATTGGCAAAAAAAAGAACAATGAGGATGCACTTCAATTTAATGAAAGGTGCCTGCTGATATGTGATGGTGTTGGAGGGGGTGTAAAAGGAGAATTGGCAAGTAAAGAAGTTTCGAATTATATTCTTCAAAACTTTGACAATGAGCCGTTAAATGAACCGAGCTTAATAGAATTGGCCCGGAAAGCTCAAAATCAATTGAATAACTTGGCATGTAACGAAGCTGGTTTGGATGGTATGGCGACAACCATAGCGGCAATTTTTTTGACAAAAACAGGACTTTTTACTATGCATGCCGGTGATAGTCGAGTGTTTTTTGTAAAACCTAGGAAGAAAAAATTTTGGCAAACTTGGGATCATTCCTTGGTATCATCCTTGGTTAGATCAGGTGAGATAACACGGGAACAGGCAAGGAAGCATCCGCTAAATAATCAAATTAATAAGGCATTCATAGCTAACTTGAAAAATAGTACCATTGAACCGGAGATACATCTTTTATCGGATTTAGAGGAGGGCGACATATGTTTTATATGTTCGGATGGGGTACTGGAAGCATTTTCGGACTATGAGCTTTTAAGTTTGCTAAGTGAAGATAATTTGGATTTGAAAGAAAAACTGGAACACATAAAGGAAAGGTGCAAAAAGGAGAGTAGGGATAATCATTCGGCTATAATTGCTGTATTTGAACAAAAGGACATAATTTTTTTCTCCCATTATCCAACAAATTGGTCTTTAATAGATTATATAGTCACAAGTTAAGTTTTAAAACCATTTTTTTTTATTTTGTCGAGCAAAATAAAAACAAGGAGTGGTTAGCAAGGGTACCTTATTAGAATTTGAGAACTTTCCCGATTTAGAATCCGAAGAAAGCATAAAAAGACAATGGGCGTTACATAAAAATGCTTTTGTGGATAATGGCGAAAAACTGGTCTTTTTTTATCTTGAGGGCAACAGGTTGGAAGATAGGATTAAACTTAGGGGTTTTTTAAGCTATTACAGAAATAACGAAAGGGAGCTTAACAAACAAAAAAATTTAAATAATCATGCCAGAATAGTTGTTACGGTTAGGGAGGCTTCTCTTTTTTATAATTTTTATGGATGGGAGGAAGATATTTCATTTTGTTACAATTTGGACAATGATCCTAGTGATGTAATGAAAAAATTGGTAAATAGGTTAATGTACTATCCTTTTGATAAAAATGCGCCTATAGAGAAAATGAAAATCAAATCAAAAGGAAGTTTTGATCTGGAATTCATTTCTGATATCTGTTATTGTGTGGCTTCACAAAATTATACGGAGATTCATTTGGCCAATGGAAAAAAAAGATTGGAAAGCAAGGCCATTGCGTTTATTGAAAAAAGATTGCGCAATGTTTCATGTATTCAAAAAGTGGGTAGGTCCTATATGATCAATAGAAATAGAATTTTAAAGGTCGATGCAGAAAAAGTGTGGTTTACGGCAAACCATGGTTGTCCTTCACGAATAGTAAGTCTAGGGCCGGAGTATATAAAAAGAATCCGAAAATTTGTTTACTGGTACTGATATGAAATTTACTATAGGAAGAAATGGGGATAACAATTATATAGTTGACCACGATACTGTAAGTGGTAATCATGCTGAAATTCTTGTTTCCGATGATTTTAAAAACTTTACCCTGGTGGATCTTGAATCAACAAATGGCACCTATGTAAACGAAATAGAAATTGTATCAAAAAAGATTACGGCAAAGGATGTAATTCAGTTTGGAAGTCAAAGGGCAGACCAAGAGAACTTATTCGATCATCTATCAAAATATATAAAATCCCAAAGAACAGACTTTTCCCCTGAGTTTGGCCAGCTCCTTAAAATTGAAACTGCCTATAAAGCCAAACGAAGGAGCCTTAATAAGAATTATAAGCTCATTGCCATGTTGCCAAGACTGATCATAACGGTTTTGGTGGTGGTGGTAATTTACTTTTTTCCCAATATAAAATCGGAACTAAGGTATCCACTGATGATTGGGGCAACTTTTTTAGGAAGTACAATTTCAACCTTGGGCATTTCAGAAAGAAAAAAAGAAGAACTTTTGGACAAACTGAAAACTGAGTTTCAGCTAAGTTTTGTATGCCCTAAATGCGGTTCCGAGTTATCGGGAAAGGAGGGTATTTTCTGGAAAGAAAAAAAAGCCTGTAGAAATAAACAGTGTAATGCCACTTGGCAAATTAAATCATAATTATGAAAGATCTTATCTATGAAATAGAAGTTGATGAACCTTCTATTATTGAGGAGCTTCATGTAAGTGAAAACAATTTCATTGAATTGGACTATAGTTATTTGGATGAAGAGATTGAAGAGGAGGTTGACATGGATGCTGAAGTTGAAGATTCTCTTTATGATGATGAAATAGACGAGGGGAATGCAACAGGAACGGACGATAATGACGATGACAACTACGAGGACGATAATGAGGACCTAGAATTTTAAATATGCAGCATACGTGTAAATCTTGTGGGACTAGGGTTAAAATTCCGGAGGAGTGGATTCTAATAGGGCTGGATCAAAGAATAAAATGTCAGGTATGCGGCAATCGAGTTAATCTCAAAATAAAAGAATTTGTTGATAAGACAAATGGCTCGGAAGGTAACGTTAAAACCCCAAAAGGCACAGTTATTATAGCCCCACAAAACGAAACAAACACAAGATACCGCCTTTCCATTACCGATAGGAATACAAATAAAACCCTTGCCATATTGGAAATCGATACCCACAAAACCTATATTGTAGGCAGAAGCGTACAAAAAATAAATCTGATGGACCAAAGCGCTGAGCCTATCATAATACCTACCGAATTTGATCCAGCAGTTTCCCGAGTACATTTTGAACTAAAATTCAGATCCATAAACGGTAGGTCAAAAATTGCGATCAAAGATTTAAATAGCCTGCATAAAACCCATTTGTTGAGGGATGGAAAACCTCAGACCTTGGAGGCACAGGAACAGGTTTTTGTGGATATATCGGATACCATAAAAATAGGGCAGAATACTTTAATTGGTTTATCAAAGAGCGACTTTTAGTCTTTGATATATCAAAAAGCCCGTTTCGTGTAAGAATTGAATAGTTATAGCATTTGTGATACTAGTTTTAAATCAAAATAAGTCAATGAGCAAAGAAAATATAAAATTAAAGGTGAACCCCAACCAACACAAAAAACTCACTTTTAGAGTTACGCCGGAAGGAGCCCAGTTATTGAAAAATGGTCAAATGCCTTTGACGGCCTTGGCAGGATTGTTAGGAGGAATAGGAGGTGTTAAGGGTGTTGAATATGCCAATGATAGATTTGCGGAAAGGGATGATTCGTCAGGTAGTGATGATATTGAGGATGCTGATATCGAAGAAGATTCCAATGACCTATGCGAATATGAAGTGCCCACCTCTGTTGAGTTTTCGGAAAGTGTAACAGATGAAATGTCCTTTAATCAAGCTTTTCAAACGGCAAGGGAAGAATTGGGACAAGGAGGTTTTTTTACATGGAGAGGGCAACATTATAATACCTATAATAAAGAGGAATGGGATTCATTTTCTGAGGCGGATAAAAAGGAATTTTTCAAAATGTTCCAGGAGAATACTGATTTTGAAAACGGAAAGGATAACACCCATGAAGATACTATAGTGCCAGATCACGGAGAGAGTGAACCGGATCCCAATAGGAATCAGGAAAAAGAACAGGAAGACGATGAGGGAAATGAAAGCAGTGAAAACGAAGAAGTAACCTTGGAGGAAATAGGTTCGGATGAAGAAATTATAGAGGGTTTAAATGACGGGGAAGCTTATACAGAAGAAGATAATTTAGGAGAAGATATTACATAGAGCAATGGATTGGAAAAGATTGTTTCCCTTATTTCTTTTAATGCTTACGGCCTGCGTTTCATGTACATCAACAAAGAAATTAACCGTTGGGGAAGAATTTAAAATTGTTTTGGAGGGTGAAGGTGATGGTGGATTTTCTTGGCAATTTGTGGAAAATCCGGAAATCGTATTAACCGATTCTTTAAAAATAGACAAGGAAAAGGAAAATGGCCTTTCTGAATACTCCAAAGTTTTTGTTCTAAAAAGTCTTAAATCGGGTTCATATATTTTACAGTTTAAAAAAATAAGAAGTTTTGATCCCGATTTAATTTTAGAGGGTCACTTAAAAGAAATAACAGTCAACATTAAGAAATAGATAAAATGAAAAAAGTAATTATTGGTTTACTTTGTTTAATGTTCTTTCAGATTATAGTATCCCAAAACAAAGGTACTGGCTTAATTCCCTTGACCCCTGAGGAAATGTTAAAAATCCAGGAGGTCCACAGTGAATTTATTGGAGCAGGGGATTTGTTATACGACAAATTATCAAGTTCCTACGGGGACGAGAATCAAGAACGTTTTGACTTGCGTTCGGTAAACGGAATATCCGAAGTTAAAGATCAATTCGAATGTGGGTCTTGCTGGGCTTTTTCCACCTTGGCAGCGATGGAATCGAGCAACCTGCTAATTAATCAAAAACAAATAGATCTAAGTGAACAGCAATTGGTCAATTGCATAGGACAAAGCAAAGGTTGTAATGGAGGTTACCCTGAAATGGCATTACAAGAGCTACTAAAAAGTGATAAGGGAGTAGTAAGTGAAAAGGAAATACCTTACCAAAATAAAAAAGGGTATTGTGCCATTGCCCAAAATTCACCTGTAAAAGTTTCCAATTGGGGACAATTGGATGATAATGCCTCCATAACTGAAATTAAGAGGGCTATTGTAAAACACGGCGCCGTCATAGCTGCTTTAAACGCCAGTAGTACCGCTTTTCAGTCTTACAATAGTAAATCTGGAATATTACAGGATAAAAATACAGGAAAGGTGAGTCATGCCGTGGTCCTGGCGGGCTGGGACGATACCAAACAAGCTTGGCTCATAAAAAACTCTTGGGGAATAAAATGGGGGCAAGAGGGCTATGGCTGGGTAAAATATGGTAAACAGGACCTTAAACGTTTTTCATGGGTAGATGTTACACGGTTGGATGATAGTTATCAGTTGCCACAATTTACGGAAGCTGATAAGTATACATTAAATATATCAAGTGTGTTGGGATCAATCCAAGATTATCAAATCCTTGGCTTATTTATAGATAGCGGTAAAAAAGTTTATAGATATGGCATGAACAAAAAAAATGTCAAGTACAATAATAAGGTGAAATTAACTCCAGGAGCACACAAAATTGTGGTTGTTACCTATTCGAAAGTTTCCAAGGATGGTAAAAAATCTACGATTTTGGGTGAAAGTGTGGCCAAAACAGTTGTGATGAACGCAGATAAATCGTTTAAATTATCGTACAAGAAACGTATAAAAAATCCAAATGTCTTTTTAATTGAATTGGAGGAGGTAAAAGTAAAGCGGTAAGGGATTCTTATAAGAAGCCATTGGATTAGCGCAACTTTTCCTTCCAAACTAAGAATAACCAACTAATAACCAGTTAAGTGACCAGACAAGAGTTTCATAATAGATATAAATACAATAACAAAGACCATAAAATTGGTGGCGGCGCTTTTGGTACGGTGTATAAGGCGTATGATTGCACTTTGGATAGGGAGGTGGCCATAAAGGTACAGGAGATACAGGAAATTGAGGGCAAAGAGTTTTCCCTTCAGTTGGAGTACGACGCTATAAAGGCATTGGAAGATCATCCAAATATTGCCAATTATGAAAGTGTATATAGGTATGCGGACGGTCCGGGCCTTTATGATTATGCCATTATGCAGTTTTATCCCTTGGGGAACCTTTCATCTTATCTGAAAAACAATACTATTGGCAATGGGGAAAGGAATAAAATTTTGGTTCAGATTTTACAAGGTATAGCCTACCTACATCATAATAGAGTGGTACATAGGGATATTAAACCTGGGAATATTTTGGTAGTGAACCGGCCCGGGGTAGGAATAATTCCCAAAATAACTGATTTTGGACTGAGCAAGTTAGCGGAAATCCAGAATGATTATTCACAATTTCAAAATAGTTTTGCAGGAGGTACTGTGGAGTATAGCTCCCCTGAGCAACTTAAGGGACTTTCCCTAAAATTCAATACGGATTTATGGAGTTTTGGCATTATCATATTTGAGATTTTTACAGGAAGAACTCTTTTTGATGTAGACGGATATGGTGCTGGCAGTGCAGGGAAGCAGGGTGAAATTATGCAACAAATATTTAAGAAAGACTTACGTGACGATATGAAATTGCTTCCGCAAGATTGGCAACCTATTGCCATGCTTTGCTTGGAAAGGGATCCGGAAAAAAGACCTTCTACGGGTAGGGAACTGTTGAAAAAATTGCCGAAAGAATTCTATAAGCTGGAGGAAGATTCCTTTCTAAGGGCAGAAAGCGCATTAAAATCCAGTAGGCAGGAATTATATGGCCATATGGATGATTGTAATGAGGTTACCACAATTTTAAAAAATGAGGTGGCGATTGATGATAAGCCAACGGTAGTTAACCTCAATAATCAAGAAGTATCAGATAAACCCATACAGGAAAGTCCAAAGCCCATTGGGAAAACTAGATCCAAGATCAATAAACCAATAGTTATTGCTGCTATTGCTTTAGTTTGTATTGGTTTATCGGCATTCCTAATTTTCAAGTTTTTAGGGGGTAGTCATGTACCTAAATTTTCTGCAATGGTACAATTGGAGGGTAAGACAGGTTATATTGATTCCCAAGGAAACTCAATTTTGGAGCCAACTTACAAAGGTGGGTTAAATTTTAAGGAAGGTGTGGCCCCTGTTAATACCGAAAATGGATGGAATTATATTGACATTGACGGAAATTTGACGATAAAAGGCGATTTTGATCTGGCTACTCCGTTCTCCGATGGTTTTGCTTTGGTGAAAAATAACGAAGGGTGGTTCTTTATAAATAAAGACGGTGAAAATGCCTTTAATCAATTTTATAAAGGTGCTAAGTTATTTGGCGACGGTCTTGCTCCCATTAGAACAAGTGAAGGATGGAGTTTTATAGATAAAGATGGAAACATTGCTTTTTCTGGTATATATGACGATGTAAATTCTTTTTCGAATGGTTTGGCAGGGGTTAAAAAACAGGGAAAATGGGGCTTTATCGATATAACTGGAGAACAAGTGATTAATTTTAATTACTTAGGAGTAGAAAATTATTCTGAAGGATTGTTTGGGGTATTAATTGGTGAGAATAAATGGCAATTTATGGACAAGTTTGAAAATGTAGCCTTTGATGATTTTTTTGACCAAGTGGAAATATTCTCTGAGGGTTGGGCAGCGGTAAAAAAAGGTAATAAATGGGGGTTTATTGACAAAAACGGAAAATTGAAAATCGATTTTAAATATGAAAATACAGGGAATTTTATTAATGGGATTGCACCGGTAAAATTAAACTCCAAATGGATTTATATAGATAAAAACAATAAGCAAATCATAGAACAAAGTTATGACCGAGTAGAAGATTTTGAACTCGTTAATTGAATTGAAAAAATTATTGCATTATAAATTAAAACACCAAATGAAAATGAAAATACAAACTTTAAAAATGAAGAACACCATACTTTTTCTTATTGTCATATTGAGTATTTCGTCAGGGATATCCCAAAATTCCAAAAATAAGAAAACAACCATTGGTCTTACAACTTTTGAGGCCTTGGACGAAAAAAATTACAGGGAAGCGGAATTGCTGACAGAAACGGTCAAGGAGCTTTTTGTAGAATCCAAAAGGTATATCCCATTGGATAGGACCACCTATGCCGAAACGGCCAAGTATAAGGAAATAGAGGTACAAAAGAATGTTAGTTTTATAAATGGGGTAGTAGCCAAACAAGGACTTCAAAAGGGAGCAAAGTACTTAATTGGGGGTAAATTAACGGCTGTTGAATATGCGGATATGAAAAACGGTATCGATTGTAAACTTAGTTTTAGTATAAATATATCCAGTGTGGAGACAGGCGAGTTAATGGCTTCAGAAACATTTACTCCGGGACCTATATCAATTTCAGCAGATGGTATTGACGAAATTAGCGCTATGTCGACTCAAATAAACCTGTTAAGAAATAAAATAGGGAACTTCATTATTGCCAACACGCCCTTTTCAGTAGAGATAATTCAATTGGAAAAAACGAAGAAAGGGGCCAATATTCTTATTAACGTAGGGGTGGATGAAGGTGTTGAAAAAGGAAACAGGTTTGCAATTTATAAGGTTTCCAGTATTGCTGGGCTTACCCGTAAACAAGAAATCATTAAGTTTTCCATAGACGAAGTCCAGGGGGGTATTTCAGTTGGTGGCATCAAAAAGAATATGGTAGATGAGTTGGATCAATTGATTAATGATCCAAATGTGGAGCTTAGTTGTGAAGAAATAGAATGCAAAATATGTTTTAATAAATTTAAAATATAATGAAGAACAAATTTACCATTATAGCATTATTAGTTGTTCTTGTTGTACAAGCACAAAAATCCAATGAGCGATTGGTTCTGCCAAGTATTATGATTATGCCTGGGGAGAAGGCCTATAAGAATATTATAGATAATAAAATACCATTTAATTTAAAGGCAGGAATGGCTACCGTTAATGATGCTTTTAAAAATTTCGGTTTTGACACTAGGGATTTTGAAGCGGCATTCAACAAACTCATGCGAGATGGCAAGTTGGACGATTGCAGTCAGTGCGACCTAACAGAAATGTTATTTGAAGATGCGGTTGCTGATGTATTGGTAGAATTGGAGTTTGAATACGTAACAACAGCACACGGAAATAAAGTAACAGTGATCGTGGAAGCAATTCACTTCTCTTCTGCAACATCCTGGGCCAGTGAAGTATGTGAGTCAAATTATTTTAACACGACCGATATTACAGCCCTGACAAAGTCGGCCATTAATCAAATAGCTTATGAAGATAAGAAGGGGAATGATGTTTCGTATATAGAACATTTTATGCAGGAAATAGTGGATTATTTGGAAAAGTGCAGTGAGAACGGGGCTATTGCCGATATCAGATTTACTATAAGTGGAGATTCGGATTGCAATATGGACTGCAAATTACCGCAGGCCGACAATACTAGGTTAAAGTACGTCTTGGAAGATTGGATAGAGGAAACATCCAAGGATGGGTACTACAAGATTAAGAGCCAAAGTGAAAACCAACTAATTGTAGAGGAATACCGCTATGAGTGTAATTCAAGAACAAGTAAGATAGAAAGAAAACTTTCCAGATTTTTGGATGAATTGGAATTGGATTTTAAGGTAAAAACAAGTAGGGCCACACTTTATGTGGAACTGTACTAAATAAATGGATATGAAGAAATTTATCGTTTTGGCATTATGCTTATTGGGGCCAACAATATACGCCCAAAATGACGATTTGGGCCAAATTAAACTGGCTGTCGTAACCCCTGACTTTCTACTGGAGGACTTAACCTTAAGTCATGTTTCCAAAATTCGGACCAAGATTCAAAGTATGGTCTCCAATTATGGGATGTCCGGGACCGACTATATTAACGACTTTGTAATTTATCCCAAGTTTGAAATTTATGAGCAGGATATCATTCCCGGAACGTACGGGGATATCCATTCCATGGAGGCAGAACTAACCCTTTTGGTGGTCGATGCAAAAACAAAGAGCTTATTGGCAGCAGCTTTTCCAATAAAACTTAAGGGAGAATCTAGAAGAAGTAGGGATGATGCCATTACAAAAAGTATAGGCCGTATTAAAACTAGTGGACAGGATATTGAAAAATTTATGGATGTTATAAAACAAAAAATTATGGATTACTACCAGTCCAATTGTAATAGAATATATAATGAGGCCAATGCTAAGCTGAACAATGGTTTGGTTGCAGATGCCATTAATTTATTATTGACCGTTCCCAACAGCCTATCAGGTGAATGCTATGATAGGATACAGTCTAAGCTTGTTGAGGCTTATATAGCTTATAGTAACTTTAAATGTAAATCATTGATAACGGAGGCCAAGACTGCCATTGGTAAAAATGAGTTGGATTATGCCAGAGGATTATTGGCACAAATAAGTCAAAATTCAAGCTGCTATTCCGAAGCGCAAAGCTTGATGAAAGGAATGGATACGAATAAAAACAGTGAAAATTCCAAGGAAAAGAACCAAGATGCCGAAGTTAAATTAGAGAAACGAAAAGAAACGGTACTTAAAAAGGCACAAAGGGAGGTGGCCCAAAAAGATGATAAGGCACAGCTTTGTGATTTGGGTATTGGAGTTGATTGTAATTGAAGGATTATCCTATTTCATAAAAAAAGAGCCTCTTGGGCTTTTTTTTAGACATCAAAGGTTAGGTTTTATAAACTAATTAAAGTCGGTTAAGCGCCTTCGAACTACTTGTCCGCCAGACAGGCCCAGTGGTAGTTTATGGCTTTGTAAATAAATATACTAGAGTGCTTATATAGGCTATTAATAGAAAAATTAGCGTAAAAAACAGTAGTTGAAATTTGATTTTTTTCGATTGGATTTCTTCTTGGGAAAGTAATTTGGAAAAATTGGAAAAATCCCTTAAATGGTTTCCTCTGTACCAATATACATGATATCCGTTTTTATGCAATATTCTTTTCATGGTATACACCAAAATGACTATAAGTGCACCAACGATAATTAAAAGTTCAATAGGAAGGATCTTCATGCTTCTGTATTACATTCAGGGTTCGTGAATGTTTATATATACTAAAATAGCCATTTCAAATATAATTAAATATGTAATTGGTTTTAAGGACATAATTTTGATGAATAATCAATGAAATAAAACCTCAAAATTATGAGAACAGTATTAATTACGATTATAATAATAATGATTACCATGAACAGTATTTCAGCAAGAAAAGGTGTTTTTGGAAAAATGGAATCAATTAAAGAAATTCAGGAATTAGATGTGTCTGGCCCAAAGGGAGAAGATCTCTATTTGGCCTACAGAACTTCTAGTAGTTTCTTTATAGCTGGTCTTTATTTTAAAGACCATGGCTATGTTCTTGGTATAAGAGGCCAGTATAATTCATATTACCCTTTAGATGCTAGACGTATTGCACAACTTCAAGAAGCAGGGCAGTTACCAGACCCAATGCCGGAGTATGATATTCCTTGGAAAGAATATCTTTTTGGGTACTCGGGTTGGTTAATTTTGCCGTTGCTTTTTTGGAGATTGTTGCTTTTTTTTAAAAACATGGGGGACGATACTACGGAAAGGAAAAAATTAAATGATATTCCGGAATGGAATTATAATATGGGACTAAAGAACTATAACCCTAAAAAAGGACGGCCAGATTATAAAAGTGCTTTTAAATTATTTAAAAAGGCTGCCGAGCAAGGTCATATAGAAGCATTATATAACACTGGGATAATGTTGTGCAAAGGTCAGGGAATAGAACAAGACCTGGATCTTGGTTATAAATATCTTACCATGGCTGAACAAAAAGGCCATAAGGAATCGGCTATTGTAATAAAAAAACATCAAGAATTGAATCAAAAATAAAGTAATGAAAATAGAGTTAAAGAAGATAATCCCAAATTATGAGGCATTCCTTCCTCTTTTGCAACTTATAGAACAAAATAATGGTAAGGCAATGCTTATAGGGGGAGCTGTGATAGATGGTATTAATAAAATCGAAATTAAGGATGTTGATATTGAGGTATATGGCCTTGGCTATGAAGAAATCTGTAAGCTCCTAGAACAGCTAAATTTGCCTTCAAATGTAGTTGGCAAGGCTTTTGGCGTTTTAAAAACAGTGATTCAGGATATAGAAATAGACTTGTCCGTTCCCAGACGTGAAAATAAGATAGGTATAGGGCATAAGGGTTTTGCGGTAGAATTAGACGCTAGTATGACCCCAAAAGAAGCAGGAAAACGTAGAGATCTTACTATAAATAGTATGTATTTAAATATGCATACCGAGGAATTGGTAGATCCCTTTAATGGTTTACGGGACTTGCAAAACGGAATACTTAGGGCGACAGATGAAAAAACGTTTATAGAGGATCCATTACGCGTATTGAGAATAATGCAACTATTACCTAGAAAAGGCACTATAGTTGAAAAAGAGACAATAATATTGTGCCAGAAAATGGTAGAGGAGTTTTGTGAACTTCCAGCAGAACGCGTATTTGCCGAATGGGAAAAATTATTATTGAAAGCGGATAAACCTTCAATGGGATTGCTATTTATGAGGGATTGTGGCTGGCTAAAACACTTCCCAGAGCTCAATGATTTAATAGGGAGTCCTCAAAATCCAATTTGGCATCCAGAGGGAGATGTATGGGTACATACTTGTATGGTAATAGATCAGGCAGCTAAACTAAGGAATCAATTACCCAATAATGATTGGCGCCTAGCTTATATGTTCGGGGCATTGTTGCATGATGTTGGAAAACCATCTACCACTACTCCAGACTTAAAAGCACATGGGCATGATGCTGCAGGTGTTCCAATTGCTGAGAATTTTATGAAGCGCATGACAAGTAATAAAAGTTTAATTGAAAAAGTAATCACTATTGTTGGTCTTCATATGAGGCCTGGGCAATTATTCAATTCTGGGGCTAAAGAACCGGCTTGGAAAAGATTACATAACAAATGTAGGCTTGATGTTTTAGGATGGCAGAGCAAGGCAGATTCTGCGGGAAGAACAGGTAGAAATGTCTTAAATGATAGGCATGAAACTTCTGAGATGTGTTTTGAGCTATTTCAGAAATTTGGTGAAAAGGAAATTACACCTTTAGTTCAAGGAAAAGATTTAATTGTTCTAGGGTTAAAACCTTCCAAAGAATTTGGAATAATTTTAGCGAAATGCTATGAACTACAGCTTGAGGGGGAGAAAAAAGAAGCGATACTTTTAAAAATAGAGAATAACACGATTTAATTTGCAGGAAAAATTCTAGATTAACGGATAAAAAAGTTATTTACCACATTAGAACAACCACCTCCACTTTTATTGAATACTAAAAAGAAAGAGTCCACCAATTTGGGCTCTTTTTTGTTTCCTATATTAAATACTAGGTTTCATACACTAAATAAAGTCCTGGTTATACGTTGAAATTATATTTGTTTCAAGAAATTAGAACAACAACCTAAACTTGAAACCATGAGATTTTTAAAAAACCCAATTGCACTTTTAATAGCCTTAACCATCATATTTGTAAGCTGTGATGACAAGAAAAAACAAGAGGAAGCAAGACAGAAAGTTTATAAAATTGGAATGTTGCAATCCAAACTTATGGATTACCAATCCTATCGCAATTTATTGGACTCGGAATTGATCAATCAACAGGCCAAATTAACAGACTATAGTCGCTCTAAATTTCAATTGGAATCCAAGTTAGAAGATTACGAAGGTAAGGTAACAGCTTACCTCATGGACCATAAAATGGCGGTTGCCTGTATAGTTGGGGGTTTGGGAGGTGCCAGTGTTTCCTTTGATACCACAAGTGAGTTGTCCAGAGAGGTAAAAGACGTAGCAGGTGCGGTAACGGCGATCAGTGCTATCTACGCCGTCTTAAACTACTCTGAGGTTTCAGAGGTAGCCGACGTTTTGGTTCAGGCAGATAGCAATGTAAAAAACATGAAGAGGGAGATTGGAAAAGTAGATGTAATAATTAAAAATACCAAGTATGACATTGGCGACAAAGAGCTGAAGTTGGTTGCTTTGAAGAAGAACATAGTTGCTACAAGAACCAGAATAGAGCAATTAAATATTTAATAATCAATTCCTTGTTTTTTATTGGCACCGCCAAAGGGTATAATACCCCGAGGTAGTTTACTAAAACCCAAACCTGCATTTAAATGAAATCAATTATTCTTTATTCAGATTCTTCCACAACTACTTCGGTCCAATTTTTTGAATCGGGCCACGTTTTAATTTGCAATGAGGAACTGGCGGGAACATATCTTCTTAGGGTGCCTAAGGAGGAAAAACAAGATTTTTTTTATATTTTGTTTGAGGCATGGATCAATAATAAAAAAACCTACTTTCTTGGTTTTATAACTAGAAGATTTGGATTAAAGTTTCCTGAAAATCTAACAGATGATAAAATCAATGAAAATATGATTCTTTGTTTAAAGAAATTGTTTTTAAACAGATTGGAAGACCCCTTTGATGAAATTAAAGCCTTTCTATTTAATAAGGAAATTAAGTTTAGTTCAGAATACTGGACATCTAGATGACTAAACGGATTTTTTGGACACTGGATGTCTTAAATGTAATAATTAAAATATTGGTGCATGGTATTTGCTGAACTTGTAAGCTTCCACTAATTATAACTGTCCAGTTTATCGGGAGGAGGTCACATTCCCCCGGTAAAAAATCAATCAATGGGATAATTATAGATTCTATTAAATGAGGGAAACGAAATTACCAATCAGCATTTAAACCATAATACAATTATCTGCCAACTAAATTTTTGTAAAGATGAAACAGAAAAAAGACGGTAAAAACATACAGAATTGGCATAGGCCCTATAACCCGAAATACAGGTTAAAGACAAGGGCTTATAAGCTAAAGAACGAAAGGGTTTCTTTGGACGAGTCATTAGATGAATTTTTCACCAAAGAAGTACCCCATGAATATGATGCATATTGGAACAGTCTTTGGAATCCAATGGCAAGTTTAGCAGCAGTTAAAGATTGGCATAATCATGACGCAGATGAATATCATATTGATGAAGAAGCTATTTATAACTATAACCTAAAAAATTTATATAAATCTATTATAGAACCTAATAATCCCGTTTTAGATATACAAGAAGGAATCTCCTTAAAATCTAAAATTGTACCTAAGACAGAGGATCAATTCTCCAATAATTTAAAACATCCCGGTCCTACATTTAGTGAGAATTTAGAAGAAGAGCTGTACGAGCATTTTAAATTCCTTACTGGCCTAAGTTCAAACGTTGAAGAAGCTAGAGAATTTTTACTTGAAAAAATCGGTTCTTTTGAAAATATAGAATTGATTCAAAAAAACAGCAATCCAAGTTTGGCTAAAACCATTATACTATTTGCTAATTTTTGGGTCAATAATCCAATGTCGTGGAAGCCTGGTATAAAGGATGTTTCTTTGGTCGTCCATCTTTTTTCAAAATATAATTCTCCAGTTGTTTTAATTGACTCCCCAGTTGAGTATAGACATAACCAAATTCCTTTTAAATGGGTTTGTTGGTATATTATTATCGGTCAGGGCGGTAGTTTAAAAAAAGCGGCACCACTTTTTGGGTGGATTATTCCTTCAAAGTTTCAACATTACCTGCTAAAAGTGCCAAAAGACATCCAATATCCGATCCAAGCCTGTGTTTATGCAGAAGTGTTAAGATTAGGAGGTAACGATGTTGATTTTGTTAGGGTAGCTTTTAATGAATCATTGATGATAGATCCTACAGAGAGGAACCACAATGAAGACTACCTTGTATTTTGGACGACTACGATGGTATGGTTAATTACGAATAGAGATCGTATTACCAATGCCGAAAGCCGAATGGTTTTATCATGGGCCGTTCATTTATATACCGAAAGTAGGAGAGACCATGCAACCGTTTTTTCTTGGAAGGGAAGAGGTGTTGTAAACACCTTAAATCAAGCCAGTCAATATTTTGAAGAAATTAATAGAAGGGATTGGGGAAATTATAAATGGAATAGCCATGATTGGAACTGGGAGCATATTGATGAAACAGATTTACAGTGGACGATAGAAGAGCTAACTTCTAGTGATGAACTATATGAAGAAAGTATGTATATGCAACATTGTGTAAAAACGTACTCAGGCCGGTGTATTTCGGGAACTTCTGCTATTTTCTCCCTAAAATTGGAAGGTGAAAGAAAACTTACTATTGAAATTGCACCCCAATCAAAAAAGGTGGTTCAAGCTTTGGGGGAATTTAACCGAATGGCGGAAAGTAGGGAAAAGGAAATAGTGAAACTATGGGCGGAAAGCGTATTGGATAATCAGTAAGGTTAATTTTTTTATTTTCTAATGGTTTATTCTAAGTATGGTGGTTGGTTATATAATTTGGCTTATAAATATTAAAATCATGTTAGCATGAAAAAACTATTTTTGGATGATGTAAGAACTTTATCAATGGTTTATCCGAATGATCTGGAATCGGAATGGGACATTGTTCGCAACTACCAGGATTTCGTGGCATATATTAAAAGAAACGGCTTACCGCCCTTCATTAGTTTTGATAATGATTTAGGGCTGGACCAAGAAGGTCAAGTAGCTCCGGATGGTTATGCCGCTTCAAAATGGTTGGTATATGAATCTGGATTGGATTTACGGGGATTAAGGTATCACGTGCACTCTGCAAATCCGGTGGCTGCCGAGCAAATTAGGGGATTATTGGACAATTATTTGAAATACCTGAAGGGTCAATAGATAAGGATACAATTAGAACGGAAGATAGGTTAAGCATTTATTCTCAAGATACTTTTTGGTCGTTCCCCTTTCTTGGATTAAAGGAAATCCATTTAATATATCAAAATCCCTATTCCATACACTAAATACTTTTTCTCCTAACCATTGGAAATACATTTGGTTTAAATCTAAAAAACCATAACCATGTATTTTAAAAACATCACCACAGCAATTTTTTTCATAGCCCAAATTATATGGGCAAGTCCAAAGCCTTGTGGCTGCTCGGGAAGCAATTCGGATTCCTTTTTTACTAACGGTTGGTCTATTGTAGAGAATGACTATTCAAATTCTTTTAAAAAGGTGTTATGGAACAATTACGGTACAAAGGTCAAGGAGGATTATGAAATTACGGGGCTTAGAAGGCACAATCTGGAATTTTACGACTACGGGTGGCTGTTTGAGTTTTCCGTTCTTGACCAAGGAACACAAAAAAAAATATTTGTACTTAATGCGAATATGCAATCGGTACTGTTAACAGATGCCAAAAAGATTGCGGGGTTTCTTTTAAGAAACCAACCAGACCTTAGCACCGATAAGGGTCTCCTGGAATATTGGGCTATGCTGACCCATATGGCAGAATTGGACAACGATCCAATACATGTACTATTCTCAAATGAAGATCTCAACTCGTCTTGTTCAACTAGTAATTCAAGTGCTCCCAGAGTGGTCTACAAGGACGAACATATGGCCAGAATACAAGCCTTGGTCAATATAGAAGGGCAGGTATTCTCTGCGAGTTATGATTTGGATTATAAAATAAAGAACATTGTAATGAAAGATGCTATTCCGATCATCCCTGTCAATTCCAATACTGGTTGCAGGCCTTCATATAACAAAAGTGAGGTTTCATACAGTGAATGGAATCCAAATAGTAAATCACAGGTATTTTCACCTCAGAAATATAACGTTAACCACTAAATAACAAAAAAATGAAAACACTTATCTACATTCTCGGCTTACTATTACTAACGATATCTGGAAACAAAACAAAGAGTACTTCTTTTAATTCTACGGTTTTAGTGGACGGTGTTGAGGAAACCACTTTTGATAAGGTAGCATCGGCCACAGAGAAACCAAAAATGATACTTTTCTATAGCTCGGAAAATTGTGGTCCCTGTTTGGAGCAGATTGCAAATATGAAACCCCATCTTAGCGAATTGGATAAAAAATATCAGTTGATATTTATAGACAGTTGGACCATTGGCAAAGCCAAAAAACATCAGAGTAGACAATTCGCCTTTGGTTTTTACAAGGAACACCTCAAGACCAATACCTCCCATTTTTTATTGGATCCTGAAGATGAGCTTTTGGCCTCATTTCAAGAAAAGGAAAGTCTTAAAGGTGCCTTGCCCTTTTTGGTGGTACAGGACAATGTAGGTTTGGATGTCTATCAGCAACTTGGCCAAACAAATTTTAGCGAGGCACCTAATTATGCCAGTCTTTTCTAAAAGTGGACCATTCATAAACTAGGTAGGTATAGGGTATCCAGAAGTATGGTGCACAGTTGTCCGGTAGGAAGCGATTGCCCAGGTAACACGAGAAAATTAAAAGGTGCCCGGGGAGGGTGTGGAAGCATTTGAGCAAGATCTGGATGATTTTTGATGGGGATATACTATAAATGATAAACAAGGCTAGGGACATTTAAATTATGGTAATAATGAAAGATATACTATTGAAGGTTCCATTTTTAATACTAATGGGATCCTGTTTGTTAATAATCGGCTTTGGAGCCTATAGACAAAGCAATCTAATAGAAAGACAATTGGCCATTTTCCAAAACAGCCATGAATCGGAATTTAGATTTTACGAACAATGGCTCCAATTTACCTGCAACTCAAAAAAGGAATTGACTTTTTTAATGAATACCGAGAATTTTTATCGCTTGGATAAGCCCGTTGGGAACTATAAGGAATTAGGGAAGACTCTAGCAAAAATTTATAGGCAAAGTTTAAAAATACAACCTTATTCAATGGAGACAAGAAATTTGACCAATGAACTACAATTAACACTTCAGAATGGAGTGAATGCTTCATACGAATTGGCCAAATTGGTCACAGGGCCAAAAACCGTAAAACGTGGCGATACGATGGTGGAAAGCATTCAATATTATAATTTTTTCACCCTTCTGCCTTTTAGTGCCTTGATACCTAAAGAGGATCAGAAAAGATTTAAAGACCTGGCCGAAGTACTAGTGGAAGTGAGTAGTAAAATAGCAGGGTTTAGGGATTTGACCAACACTATTAAAGGAGGGATAGCCAAAGATGCCAATAAGTTCATTATAAAGCTTGGACATTCCTTTAATAATCCATTAAATAACATTTTGGTAAGTGCAAAAAAGAAAGAACTGGGCTTGCTACGGCTAAAGAAAATAATCACAACGAGCCAAATTTTTGAGAGAGATCCGGAAGGTTCCTGTGATATTGTAAAGCCTGGTGATGATTCCCGGAGTGGTTTGAAATTGGAATCTGCCTATAAAAGAGCGGTCAGGCTCCAGGAGTTTAATTGACCAGACCAGAGACCTTTATTAGGGTTTTATGAATCAAAACGGCGCTTTCATATATTGGTTTTCTTTGAGTTTGGCTTGCCTAGCTACCTTTATTTCACAATTAAAACCTAGATAATTATGAAAACTAGAACATGTACAAACTGTCAAGGAAGAGGGATAGAAACCGATTATAACACACGGATTGAGTCAACCAAAAATAGCTTTACCTACGGTAATAGGCCATGTGTTGTATGCTCGGGAGCTGGGGTCATATATGACTATAGCCCAGACCCGGAGGTAGCCAAAAAATCGGTTTCAAAGGAGGTTCCGGTAAAATCGAATTCCACAAAGACATCGAACGCCAACAAATCATCCGGGAATGATTTTAGCATGAACGATTTTTTTATGCTGCTTGGATTTATTATTGGGGGAATTGCGGCCTATCAGTATACCACAAATTGGATTGCTATAGGGGTAACAGCCTTAATTTCTGGCTTCATTTTAAGAATTACCTATAAACTGATCTTTGTTATTTTAATTATCCTTGCAGTGGTATATTTCTACAACCAGTAGCGTATTAACTTTTGTAAAAAAAATTATTTCTCATCAAATAACGGAGGATGACCTTTGGCCGCTATGTTTGGCCAATGGGTAACTAAAAAAAACAAGGGAATAGGATGGGCCCAACACTACAAATCAATAGTGTTGGGCTTTTGTTATTTAAGAATGTTATTGAAAAGTAGTGTTGTTATAAAATGCACAAGGGTAAAAGGGCCCTACTTTTTTTGGGAGTGACCCTTTCCTATAACAAAATGCCTGTTTCATACAGTAATAAACGCCCTTTCCTTAAAACGGACATAATATTGGATTATCAATAACATTTAAAACATTTATTATGAAAAAATCAATGGTATTTATGGCCCTGGTGGCCACAATGGTATTTACAAGCTGTACACCTGATACGGTACGGGATTCAGCAGAGGCTTTTAACAGTTTGGAGTGTCTGAACAAATTACTCAAGTTAAGTGAAAACGAAGATGATTTAAGCTGTTCGGAATTGGTGTCGGCATTACAGGGTCTCAAGAAATCCTGTGGTGATGAAGATGGGGATATACAAGAAGCCATAAACGTAATTATAGCCAATTGTGAAGATTAAATCAATTTGTAATAATTAAAAGAAGAGAACAATGAAAACGAATTTTTTAAGGATAGTTGCCCTCACTGCAATTCTTGCTTTTGCAAGTTGCTCAAAGGAAGAGGATTCGGCAGATATGGGTTTTGATGGATCCTTAACCTCTATTGAAGATTTTTATACACCAGAATTGGTAAGGGCTTTGGATTCTTTGGGTTTTGAAATGAACCTAGGCAATAAACCACCAAAAATAGAAGGGACATATCATGTAAAGCCTATGCTCCTTAAGTCTAGCTCGGTGCCGGGCGATATTGTAGGCTCACAATTTAATAACTACGAGGTGACTTTTTCCAATCAGGATAATGGAAAATTGACCATTGATTATTTTGGAGATCAAGGTGTAGAAATAGATGAAGGCTATGGTTCATTTATATCCGGGGAGAACGATAAATTTTCGGTATTCCTAATAACAACCTCAGACATTGGCTCCTATACGGCCGATTCTGCTATTTCCCTATCGGGAAGAATAGTGGAGGGCGGAATTGAAAATATCCAAATGGCATTTGTAATGCTGGATAATAAGGAAAATGAAGGAGGGGTGTTTATAGGCAACAATACGGGAAGGATTGTTTACGATTCCGATTACTTTTCTGAAAAGGTCGAAAATACAAAGGAATTAAATTCAATGGAAAGCTACGGGGCATCCATGATGCGGATTAAAGTACAATAACAAAAACAATTTAAAAAATAAAACAAATGAAAGCTTTAAACAAAAAAACAACCACAATGAAAAAATCAATTATATATATCGCCATTGCTTTATTGGCTGGTCCAATGGTCATGGCCCAAGAATTTAATGTTGGTACCAATGTTATAAATGGGGGTATCGGTTTTGGAGGCAGATATGGAAATTACACGACCTCATCCCAAAGTCCTGGGTTCAGTATAAGTTATGAAAGAGGTATTTGGGATGTTCCAGGGCCAGGCGTCGTGAGTTTAGGGGGGTATGTAGGTACTAAAACATACAAGTACAATTATTTGGGGGGAAATGACAAATGGTCCTATACCATTATTGGGGTTCGAGGAGCTTACCATTATACGGGACTGAATGTTGACAAACTTGATGTATATGGCGGTCTCATGGCTACTTATAATTTTCTGTCCTATAGTGGCGCGGGGAGTTATGGTGGCGGATTGGGTGCAACGGCATTCGCTGGAGGGCGGTGGTATTTTTCCAAAAACCTTGCAGTCTTTGCAGAGCTAGGCTATGGAGTTGCCTATTTAACTGTTGGCGCATCGATTAGAATATAGTTTTTTTAAAAAGGAATATACCTTATTGCCTTTTACAAATAATTATGGAGTAGTATGTAAACGGGTCCAACACAAAATGGTTGGACCCGTTCTGCAATTGTAATTTGGGTGTAAAGCTTTATTAAGGAATCGATAGGGAAATGTACCTTGTACTTAATGAAGGCATTGAAAGTGGTGTTGGTAATAAAATCGTTACCGGAAATCATGTAAGAATTGGAAAAACGTATGAGTAGATGGCAATTTCCTTATATTTAAATATTTAATAAGTCATTGATTTAGAATAAATAAGAGGTGTAATGAATTTTATAATCCCTTGGGGAGCAATGGGGATGGGTGTATCCATAGGGTCATAGATTGGCATTTTACGTTTAAACATATAAAGACTTACCATATATGAAGACCAATTTAGACCATAGGAATTTTTATCACTTTGCCATCTTTATTATTGGGCTTCATATTGTCCTTTCCATAGTCCATATTGTCGTAAGCTCCCTTTTGGGCCCCTCGTTCTTCTATTTTAACGATTATTTTGTTCCTTGGTTCATCTTGGTCATGATAAGCGCAGTGGCGCTTCATTTGGTGTTGATTTGGTATTACCGGATAAAAAACTACAAGTTTGCCTTATTGGCCATTATGATTTCCCTTGTGGCCACTTTGGGGTATAGCCTTTTTATTTATCTGGCTTTGACCAATAGGTTTTTGCAAAATATGGTTACCGGGGCTTATGTTGTGGTGCTTTTCGTAGGTGCTATATATTCGATATGTCTTTTCGCCTCCAAGACGAAACATAGACCTTGGCTGTATTGGGCGGGCCTCAGTGGGTTTTTAGTGCAGTGTATTTTGATATGGATGTATCTTTGGGCGATGAACACCAAGAATGTTACCATTCTAAGGGGTATTGAAATGGCCTTACCTTGGATATCGGTGGTAGGAAGCGGATCACTGTTTTTCTATAGCCTGAATTTTAAAGTTGAGCTTAAATCCATGGAAACAAAGGACATTCCTAGTCCTTCCAAACTATTGACCGTAACAAGTAACGGGATTGGGGTAATTTCGGCAATCGCTATTTTTCTGGTTTTGAATCAAGGAATCAAAGGGTATGCGTGGCAAAAAGGGAAAACGGCAAGATCTATGAAAATGGCAGAACTTTTTGAGGCCGGAATTTACGTGAACAAGCAAAATGACACACTAAAATACCGTTTATTAAAGCCCAAGGATTACGATGGTAATAAAGAGTACCCCTTAGTGGTAAACCTGCATCATGGGGGTGGAATGGGGAGCGACAATCTAATTCAATTGGACGCAG
>NZ_QJJZ01000001.1:71232-829120 GCF_003201775.1 Arenibacter sp. ARW7G5Y1
GCCCAAGGATTACGATGGTAATAAAGAGTACCCCTTAGTGGTAAACCTGCATCATGGGGGTGGAATGGGGAGCGACAATCTAATTCAATTGGACGCAGCCGATCCGTCCAAGCTATTATCGACCCCTGAAAACAGGGAAAAATATCCGGCTTTTATTTTAGTGCCCCAATGTCCCAAGAACTCTAGTTTTAGGGTGCTTCCAGAGCATCAGGGCATTGCTGGGCCAATTTTTGAGGCTATGGAGTCCTTGGAGGAGGAGTATAATATAGACGAAAAGCGCCGCTACGTTATGGGGGTTTCCCTTGGAGGTTATGGTACCTGGCATTTTATTGGTTCCCGACCAGACCTGTTTGCAGCGGCCATACCCATCTGCGGGGGAGGTGATGCGGATATGGCCGGTAATATGGTCAATGTACCTATTTGGGCATTTCATGGTGAAAATGACAAAACTGTTCCTGTACACTTGACAAGGGACGTGATCAAGGCTGTTAGGGCTGCTGGGGGAAGTCCCAAGTACACCGAGTATTCCGCGGGCCATGATATTTGGAACAGGGTGCATACCACTCCTGGATTGCTGGAGTGGCTTTTTGCGCAAAAAAAGGATTGAGGACTTATGTCCCTTAGTGAAAGTGTTTAGAATAAATGGTTAACAAACAGGTATAAATAAAATTAAGATAAACGCATAATTCTTATAATCTCTTTAATTTTATATTAGCCTATAGATAGTCAAACCTGTGTTGATTTACTTCTTGGACAAATATCCCAGATTTAGGATCCAACTTTTACCTCAGCTACAGGATGGTTCAATAAAAAAGCCAATCCACTGCCTCCTTTTCCCCTTCTTCAATAAATCCAACATCGCGGGAGGTAATAATTTGTCCTGCATCGATAAAGCCCAATAGTAAGACCCTTCCTTTTTCCAAAGAGAACAAATGCTCCCCAATACCGAATTCGTAGGTATGGATATTGACCCTTGGTAAGTTTGTCAATTTCATGGCATTGGCCAATACTACTTCGGCTTCACCCTGCATATTACCCGCGGCATTGGTTTCAAGGCTTGGGGGCAATAAAAATCGCTTCAGATCAGTGTTAAAATAGCCGACCACGAGTTTGACAGGCTTGGTGGTTTTGAAACGGAGTTGTGTTCCGTTTTCGATCTGTTCCTTGGCCATGAACCCCAAACCTGTTAAATTCTTGAGTTCAGGAGCCAATTTATGTATTTGGGAAATTTCGTCAACATAGGCACTTTTACCGGACTGTACCTTAAATGATTTGGGTTTTGTTCCCAAAAATTCAACAGTGGCAGTCTGCCACGGGGTAACGATTTCTTTTTTTACCTGTCCATTATCAGAGGCCTTCAGACGATTTAAATTGCGTTTAAAATTTGATAGCTCACGCTGGTAATGGGGCAACATTTCTTCCCACGTTTTGTTCTTGCCATTATCCCCTCCTATAGGGATCCTTCGCTGGGCGGTCTGCATACTGTTCGCATATAGGTAATGGTCTTTTGTCAACTCTACAAGTTCTTCGTAATGTTCTATACTTTTTATTAAATGGGGTAAGGCAGTGTCCAGGTCGGTAAGTTTATTTGAATAACTATAGCGCAACACCGAAATAGCTGCTTTTACTTTTTCCGAGAAGAAATTTGCAAATGCGCGGTAGGCGTAAATATCATTTTTTAAGCGCTCGAATTCCTTTAGGTTCAAAGATACATGGGATGAGGCCTTTTCGATGGCTTGGACAGCAATTTCCCCATGCTTCGTGATTTCGTTGATTATTTGTAGAGGAGTTTCTCCTTCATGGGGTAGACCCTTCCATTCTTTTTCGGCATACTGCAAGAGGATTTCCCCTACAGGTCCACAGGACTCATAAAACCCAGGATAAACCCTCCATTTATATGGATTTACCAATTGACTTTCGAACATGCCCAATAAGAGGGTTTGTCTATTGCCCTCGGTGATTCCGAATCGCCGTAGGGTTTTTGGTGCTATCTCTCCCGATTCCTCGTAGGCAGTGACTATCTGGCCCCCCGCATCCAAGTCGCTTCCATATTTATATGCCAATTGTTGGGCCCAATATTCGGTCTCCTTTTGTTTGTCCCTATCGGCTTTCCAGGCGTACCGTGCCCAAGCCTTGTACCAAATCCAATCCCGATCTATCTGTAAAAGTCGGGGTTCTGTTTTATCTGCCGTATAAGGCCAGTCCCAATATGATGCCTGAGGATACAAGTGTAAAGCGTTGGCACCATGAACGTTGTGCATGGCCTGAACACTTTTCTGTATAAAATCGGGAGAACCATATCTAAAAGGCTCCAAATTGGCCAGAATATGCACATTTGAAATATGAATGGATCCCAAAGAACTTAAATTTTTATGTATTTCAGACCAAGGGCCTCTTGGTTCATAAGTTGTTAACGATTCCCCATTGTATTTATGTGTGGTATATAGATTTTTATATATTGGAAGAGCATGCTCCATGACCAAAGGGGCATCTGTATCATGGGCACGTAAAATAATAGGGGGTTCGTCCGTTCTTCCCGAAGCCTTTAACCCGTCTTTGACTCCAGGTATAATGGTCTGGGTGAACCATTCTATGTCGTTTTCCTTACCGCTCATTGCCTCTCCCAAAGCTACCAAGAGACCTACATTTGGATATTTCTCAATAAAAGCTGCTACAGATTTCCGGGTATAATCTGCTATAACTGGAATTATTGGCCGTTGCCTATCTTGTGTCTTAATTTGATGATGTTCCGCAAAGGGCTTGGAAACAATAATATTATAAAACATCTGAATGACCCATATACCCCTTTTGTCAGCCTCTTCGGACAGGAATCGAAATATCTCTTCGTTCTTTTTAAAGGTTTCGTCACTTACTTCCACGGCATAGGGATAATCTTCCAGTTTTACCAGTGATGCAAAAGGATGTCCATTCCATAAATAAAGGGAATTTAGGCGGTTTTCTACCATCATATCCAAATAGTCCACCCATAATTCCTTGTCATAAAACCAAGGAAAATTTTCAGGTGTATAGGGATATTCGTAGACCGTCCTACCAGGTAGGTATTCGGGTTTTTGAAGACCTATACAGGTACCCCTTAGTACCATTTCTGGCCTGTCCGAAAAATCAATGCCAGTGGGAATTGTTTCTTCCTCTTCTATACGGGAAATTAGTTCTAGAATACCGTACAAGGCGCCAGACGAATCAGTACCTTCAATATAAATTCTATTATCTTTTGAGCTTATCCTGAAACCTTCCTTTATCGATTTTTTTTCGGGAGCTTCTTCGTTCCGTGGATTGTTGCCATTTCTTTCCTCCTTGATAATAATGACCTGGTTGGTTACGTCATCCGCTATAGACTTTGATTCGGTAACGATGTAATCGTTTGCCTTTAGGAATGTTACAAGTTTGGTGGTTCCCCAAACAATTCGAGGAGAGGTTGACTCGCTAACCACTGTTATTCTCTTTTCGTTTGAACAGGACGCTAAAAGACAAAGCGCCGATAAAATAAGGTATCTCATATTTTTATTCATTTTCTGTAATCTCCATTTTTTCATTTATCATTCCAAGCTTATATTATAAATGGGCCTCCCTTAAATACCTCATCAAGTTAGTTTTAAAGGGCTATTTTTTTGCACGTTCCCAACATTCCTGTACTATTTCCTTATACAGCAAAGCCTGTTGCCAACGATCTCCTTCCTCTATTAATTTCCCATGGTGTTCAACGGTTCTGGCATAAAAAATATCGGAACGAAGTAATTCCACGGCAAAACATAAATAGTCTCCCGGGCCAGCCGATTTTAGAAAACCTTGAAAAGAACGCATCCACATTTCCTTAAAATGAGCTACAAAACTTTGGTTTTTATAAGGATCAATATTTACTTGTATACTACCGGGATTTCCTATCCGACCATGAAGAAATCTGACGCGTTCAAATACAGGTGATATAAATGATAGCTTCTCCTCGAAATTGCCATAAACCATTTCTTGACCGGTATACCAATGTGAAAAATCGCCATTAAACCTGATTTCGGGAAAACGCTTTACCAACTCAACAGTTCTGAACATATCTTGGGTAACTGTTGCCCGATGTGTTTCAATATAAATAGGAAAATTGAACTTTTGGGAACTATTTAAAATATACTCTACCAATAAATCAGTCTGTTTGTCCGACTCCAATCCCCAACCTAAATGTATAGTCGCACAATTATAGTCCTGACTTTTCCATTGTGGTATTAAATGATCTAGACCCCCAACCTCATTTACCCTTGCGTGGGCGGTTAAACCCAGGCCAAGTTCTTGGCAAAGTTCGGGTACACCATCTTGAATGCCCTGGAAGCCAGCTTTGGCAATGGCTTCATGTTTCTGCCGGTCTCCACCCCGAGGTCCTGTTGAAAATTCTGGGAGACCATCACAGTTCCCATAGTTAATATCTATTCGTAAGGCCGGAGCATTTGCAGTACCGTCATTGGTATTCATTATCATATATAGGTTCGTTTTAAATTTAAAATAAATACTAATCTGTTGTATTAATTTTAGTCGCTTGGACTATGATTAAATTCCTTAATAAACTATGGTGCATTGTTTCTAAATGAAAAGTATATGTTCTATTTTTTTCAACAATTCAATTTGCCATTACTTTACCGAAAAATCAAAATACAGCACCATATGTTTACTACGAAGGCGCCAGTCATCAAAAGTTCCATAGTCAAAGAAAATGTTTTTCTGGCCTGATGGGCCCAAGCGTTCCGGTTGGTTTGTTTTGCTGCCAATGGCCGGAATAGCCTGCATGAATGAAATATCTCCCTCTGGAAATGAAGGTGATGTACGGGCTTCATATACGCTTTGCGGGTATTGGGGTGTAAACAAACGTAGAAAAACGTCTTCTGTGGATGTGGCAACTAAAAAGTCCTGTTCTTTAGTTTTGATTTTTGCCCAATATAAATTTGAATGATACCCTTTAAACTCAGGATAGATTAGAGGCGAAACTCCTGTTATGGTATTATTGTAGTCTTTTTGATGCCAGCCAAAAGATGCACCCTGCAATCGGTTTTTCCAAACTCTATAGGGCCCTTTACCTACCCACTCTACACCCGTCACTAGATTTTCAGGGTAATCGAAATCAACACCCATGAAATCGAAATCAACATCATATTCTTCAGGTTTGTAATATAGCTCAAGCTTTGCCCAACCTGATGGAAAGAAGGTCCATGTAAATTCTTTCATTCTGGATCCTTTTTCAAAAGAAGCGACCAATTTTATATTCCCATCTTGTTTTATTGTTTCCAAGGACTTAAAAATCACTTTTCCAGCACTTAGATGAGGTCCATTATTAAAAGGGATTTCCCCTATTGTATTCCTTACTTCCCTGAGTAATCCGTCTTTCTTTCCAATTTGATATTTAATACCTCCGGCTTCGATAGTGATAATTTCTTCAGTTTCAGATAAGGCCATCGTTCCGGTCTTCCCAGGATTGGCCATCAATTCGGCAATGGTTTCCTCCGGAATTTTAATTGGCCAACTCCAAGTATAAACTTCTGTGCCAAATTTATCTTTTGCCGTGATATACAAAGCGTCATTTTGAAACCAATTAGGAGGAAGTTCCAGCTGTAATTCTCCAATGCGCCCTGGTTCTATATCTGGAGAAACGGCCGTTCCGGTGATAGTATTCAAGCCTGTATTCTTATTGGGCAGGGGTAATTGGACTAGTTTCCAGGAAAAAGTTAATTCGTTCAAGTTGGTATAAAAATATTGGTTTTCAACCTGAAAGCTTCCATTGAAAGTTTCGGTTATATCCAGATCCTGAAATTGAATAGGTGCCCAAATCTCCTTTATGGCAAAATAACTGCCTTCCTTCTCATGAAACGGTCCTAGAATTCCATCGGCAGCCGAACCCTTGTATGTGTCAAGTTCCCCGGTATCGGTACGTTTAACACCTTCGTCTGCAAACACCCAAAGAAATCCCCCTGAAGCCTGTGGTTTTTCCCAGATCAAATCCCAGAAATCACGTAATCCAGCTCCGCTTCCACCATCGTACATTCCATGTAGAAATTCTGTGGGAAAAACTACTTCATGGCCTTGCCAGTATGTTCCCACGCCATAATTATAAGGACGGTAGTGTTCATTGGACATCCCGTTGAAGGTTTGCCAAGGGTGCACCACCTTGCGTTTTTGGATATCGTATTTGGGAAAAATTGTGTCCAACTCGTAATTATGACCGCCTTCGTTACCATTGTTCCATAATATTATAGATGGATGGTTTACATCTCGAGTGACCATGGCCTTGACCAATTTATGTCCTATGTCCGTATCATAGGAATTGTGCCAGCCGGCCAATTCATTTAGCACAAACAAGCCAAGGGAATCAGCAACATCCAAAAAGTGGGTATCTGGAGGGTAATGCGACATTCGAACCGCATTCATATTCATACTTTTAATTAATTTTACATCTTCAATACTTCGTTTTTTGCTCGAGGTCCTGCCTGCCGTAGGCCAAAAGGTATGTCTATTGACCCCTTTGAACTTAATTTTTACCCCATTTACATATATGCCGTCGCGCTCACGAAGTTCAACAGTTCGGAAGCCGAACCGTTCGAAGACTTCATGGACTACTTTTTTGTTCGATAATAGTTGAAATCTTACTTTATACAATTGCGGTTGCTCTGGATTCCAAGGCTTGATTTCAGTAAAGGTTGAATGGACCTGTACTTTGTTTTTCCCTTTGTTAATTTTTGCAGAAAACGGTTTCCCAATTTTCTTATTGGATAACGTAAACACTTGTGCCTCAACACTTAGTTGGGGTTTTGGCCCGTCTAAATAAATTTCCGCGGTAAAACTACCATTTGCCTTTGCATTAACGGAGGTTCTGTTTATGTTGGTCACCGGCTTCATTTGCAAATAAACTGGTCGGAAAATCCCTCCAAAAATCCAAAAGTCGGCATATCGTTCTGCACGGTTAACAGATTCATTTTCGGAATGCTTTGCTACCTTAACTTCCAGTAAATTATATTCTTCCCCAAAATTCAGCTGATCCGAAATATCATATGAAAACCTATAAAAAGCACCTTGATGAATTGGACCGGCGAGTTTGTTGTTAATTTTAACCTGGGTATCGGTCATGGAACCTTCAAAGACAATTTCTACTTTTTGATTTTGCCATGAGGAAGGAACTTTAAATTCATATTTGTAAAAGCCAATTTCCTTACCTCTTTCCTCGTCCTTGGCATGACCATAATTATAGCTACCAAATCCAAATTGCTCCCAATTGGAAGGGACAGGTATTGTAGTCCATTCCCCACTATTTCTTCCCTCGGAGACTTGAAACTGCCAGGTCTTTTCGTCCTGGTAGCCTTTTCCAGATAGGTATATTCTTTCTGTTTCTGCGGTTTGGCAGAAAACAATTGAATTGAAAAAAACTAAAATAATAGTTAAGTAAATGGTAATACGCATATTATTTAAATGCTTTATACTTGATTTGATAATCATAACCCGGATCTATATCTATTTGATATTTATACTTATCCAAATACTTTATTTTACCGCGGTTAGTTGATGGTGTGACCCTACTGCGAAATATCAAATTTCCCCGACCTTCAACTGAGCTTACCCTAATCTCCCGCTCGGTACAGCTTACAGAAATTTCTCCTTTTGGAGTTGGCACCTTGCCCTCTATCCACTTTAAACCACCCAAGTGTGGTTCTATCACATACTTATTGTATCCGGGAGCGGTGGGTTTCACACCGAGATAGTATTTTCCAAAAAGATAGATGGGACTTGCGCCCCAGGCATGACAAAGGCTCTTACCATAAGGTCTGCCGTACATCGCCAGATGTTCGGAACCTTGTTCCGAGGGATCATATTTTTCCCAAAATGAAGTGGCCCCTAATTTAAGCATATCGCCCCAATAGGAACGAACCTCATCGAGCACCAATTTATGTTCGCCCATGGCACAAAGAGCCTCCAGTTCATAAAACCGCATATATGGGGTAGTTATTTGCTGAATATCGTCATTTAACAACACCTCTTCCTTTACACCCTTTTTTTGGGCCTCCGTAAAATAATCGAAGAAAATTCCGAACATATTGGCGTAGCGTGTAACATTGTCCAAAACTTTGCCGGCTACCCTTTGGTGCATCAGGGCTTTTTTTTCGTCCGACCAAAAAACATCAAAAAGTTTCGTTCGTAATTCTTCGGCCAAGGCAGTATACTCTTTTTCACCAGCTTGGTCACCTGCAATTCCTGCACATAGGGCTATGGCTTCCAAACTTCTGGCGAAGAGCAATTGCTCAAAACTTACCTCGCCAGTTTTGCCCAGGCCATCGGCCCAATCAATAAAGACCCAATCCCCGGGAAGTGGTGACAGCATACCATTTTCATTGCGGCGTTCAAGGCAGAAATCCATGAGGCTTTGCATTCGTGGATAAAAATTCTTAATAAAATCCTCATCACCTGTGTAGAGGTAATAATCGTAGATTCCCACAAACCAATAAAGGGAATAATCCATAATGGTATTAATGTGGGCCGTAACGGGTTCCTTCCCACGAAGGGCCAAAAGAGTTCTCCGTACAGTTGGGGAATCGAAGAATAAATAATAGTTCATAAGATAACTTTGGTGAGCGTCCCCTGACCAGACCCAACGGTCACGCTTAATGCCATCCAAAAAAAATTCACGAGTATTCAAATGCAGGGTATATGCCGAAACTTCCCATATTTTATTCAGCAGTGTGTCCGATGATTTGAATTCTCCCCTATAGTCAACGGGTAAATATTCGTAAAGCATTGAAATGGAATCGTACCGTACGGTGGCATCGGACTGTACTTGTACATAGCGAAAGGCCTTTGAACCCTCAACGGTGTATTCGGAGGTTTGTCTACCATCAAGTTTTAGATAATCGAGCGTTTCACATTTTAAGGAATCTATGGCCTCTTCTTTGGATTCACCATAATACAAAGCTACTTTTCCTTTTCCCTGTAGTCCATGAAATCTTATATAACCAAAGGTTTCCTTGCCAAAATCGAACAAATGTCCTGTTCCTACGGATTCCGATTTTTTGGCATACCAAGGTTCTGTAGGAAGTTTAAATTCCGACGGTTTGTTAGGGGGAGCATTAAAGTTCCAAATTCCTACCGGAATCCAAGGTGTTCCCGATTGGTGGGGCATTCCATTTTCGTCGATCCATAGTTTGTCTTCGTGGGTGGCCATCCAAGTGTTGTCCGATTTTAAATAAGTACCGTTGACAAAAATGGACGGAACCGTTTCTTGATTAAATACCCTAAAGACAATTTTGTGTTTACCTGCAGCAAGGGTGAACCTTTGTGGTTGGCCTTGTACTAGAACATCATCTATCAATAGCATAAATGAACCTTCTGTATAAACACTTACCTCATCGGCCTCTGGCAATTCCAATTCTTTTTGAAAGGTGACCAAGGGGTATGGACTGTAATATTGCCATAGGGGTGGGAGTACAGCTTCACGTTCGGTACGTCTGGCCTGCATTTTATTGCTTAGCCATATTTCATAATCACCAGGATACCATATCCAAGTAGCCTCATGTTTTTTTTCTTGGGCAACCAAATTGTAAGAACCCAAAAATCCAGAGCTGATCAATGAAATTAAAAGGATGATATAAATTTTATAATGCATTGGGTGCCACATTTATATGGGGTATTTTCCAGTATGTTTAAGACATGTTTTTAATTTCCTCATTCTTTCAGAGGCTGTTTTATAACTAAATTTTTGTTTTATTCAATAATCTAATGACCATTGAAAATAATGTACATCGCAACCATCACGATAATCAACATGATCCATAGAATTTTAACTTTTCTCTTCATTTTGGGCAAAACCCCATAATCCAAGGTATTCGATTTTAAAGAACTTGATTTATCAAGAAGGGAAATAACTACGATAAGTATGGATAGGAACACAAAAATATAAAAAGACAGTAGTAGGAAATGTGGCCAAAAACCGTACACTTCGTTGGGGAATACCCAAAGGTACAACCCACCTATTCCTAGACTTAATATTGTTCCGAACAATAATATGGCATTGGCTGCACGGGTGGTCGTCTTTGGCCATAATACCCCAAACAGGAATACTACGGACATTGGTGGGGCTATAAACCCAAGGACCGATTGAAAAACATCGAACAGGTTGAGGCCCTTGATACTGTTGATTGCCATGGTAATACCAATAGCTATTACGGCTCCTGAAATCGTTGCTAGTCGGCCAATTGAAACAATCTTCTTTTGTGTGGCCTGTGGCCTGAATTTTTTCACATAAATATCCATAGTAAATACGGTACTCAGTGCATTAAGGGCCGAATCTATAGTACTCACCAAGGCGGCTATAAGTATGGCCATGACCAGACCGATCATCCCGGTTGGGAACAAATTGGTGACCATGGTCATATAGGCCTCATCGGGGTCAGTCAAATCAGGGAAAAGAATCAGGCACATGATTCCGGGCAAAATGAAAAGTACGACATCCAATATTTTTAACCATCCCGTGAAATTAGCTCCCAATTGGCCTTCACTAATATTTTTTGCGCCCAAGACGGATTGAACCATTGATTGATCCGTACACCAAAACCAAACGCCCATGACGGGATATCCCAATACAATGGCTATCCAAGGATAATTGGCATCATCAGCGGGTAGCAATAGGTTCCAAAACCCGGCTGGTGTTTTGTCTATTAAAACTCCTACTCCACCAACAGCGTTAAGACCTACCAAAGTTAGGGCAAGTGATACTGCAATTAGCAATACCATTTGAAATACATTGGTATAAGCTATAGCTTTTAGCCCCCCAGCAATGGTAAAAAAGCTTGCGATAATCAGGAGGACAATTACAGAGAAGACCATGGGCAGATCCAAAATCTGTTGGATCAATATACCTCCTGCAAATAATGTAAGGGACAACCAACTTATTAGAATAGTTACTATAGTGTACCACGCCAGAATGTTTTGTGTACTGTCACCAAATCGCTTTCCCATGAACTCAGGTAAGGTCTGTACCTTTGACCCCATATACCTTGGAGCAAAAACCACTGCCAACAAGAAAATAAAGATAAAGGCATACCATGCAAAATTGCCGGCCACAATCCCTGTTGTATAACCAATACTGGCGGAGGCAATCAACATGGAAGGGCCAACATTGGTTCCCCACATTGTAAATCCTATGCTGGGCCAACCCAATGAATTACCCGCTAAAAACAAGTTTTCATCAACAGCCCTTTTTTTTCTAAAACTTACCCAATATCCAATACCAATTAAAGTAAATAGATAAAGTCCTACAACCATAAAATCTAATGGCTTGAGTAATTCGTGAATCTCCATGTAATTTGCATTTTTTAATAGCCGTAGGGGACGAAAGATTTAAAAATTGTACCCTGCCAATAAATTAAACCGATAATTCCTTATTTCTTTCACCATCTTCCACAAAAGGTTCTGCCCAATATAAGGGTGATCCGTCTTTCTTTAAAATAGGTTCGGGAGAATATTGTAGCAACAAAACCCGTCTTGCCTTGTTGGTACGGTTTGGACCGCTTTTATGAAAACAAGTGCTTGAAAATAGTGCCACATCTCCTGCATTTAGAATGGCCGGCACCCCTGGATTATCCCCAAAGTAACCTACTTTGTCGTTCGTTTCCGTATCGAGTTTATGATCTATACGGTCTTTAACTCCAGCGTCTTTGTATGGTAACAGGTATACCGTACCATTCTCTTCGGTTACATCGTCTAAGGGACACCAAATGGAAAGGTATTGACAATGGTCGAAATCAAGGTAGCCTGAATCTTGGTGCCAGGAGAATCTAGTTCTCTTGTCCGCACCCTTAACTACAAATTGCTCCAAGAAGAGATATACATTATCACCTAATATTTTTCTTGTAATTTCCTCTAATGTCTCACTAAATATGAGGTCTTGCATGGCCTGACTTTCCTTATACCGAAGGGCGATGAAATACCGCCTACCTTTGTGGTTTATCTCATCCATTTCAACCCCCTTGCGTCCCATTTCTTCATCTTTTTCGAGCATGAATTTTTGGCAATCTTTTCGCAAACGTTCAATTAGTGCCTGAGGAATTATATTCTTTAAGATACAGAACCCATCTTCCTTGTAATTTTTTAATTGTTCCTCTGATAATATTGTTTTCATTTTTTTGAATTTTAATAATTGATTTAATGTTTGATTATTTAATTTATGCTACTTTACTTATTTCCGAATTTCAGGATTCCAAATGTCCCATATCCCATTAAAACCATCATTTATGGTAATCTTAATGGACTTGGCCATATCCATTTCCCCAGTGTGGGCTATGGAGAATGGATACCATGGTAGTACTGTCCCCTTTTTGACCCATACCGGCATTTCTTCCAAGGGAATTTGGATATCTTTTAACCAACACGGACCTGTTTTGTTTTCACCAGTGAAAAAATTGACCCAATCCCCATCGGGTAAGTAAATATCCCTCTGGTTGCTGGATGCCATAACCGGGGCGACCAGGAAACTGTCTCCAAAATAGTATTGGTCATCTATATGCCAACACATTTTATCCTGTGGATGGTGTAAGGTCAGGGCCCGCAAAACTGGAAATCCGGTCGAGGTTGTTTTTTTGCTTTGTTCCCATATATAGGGTATTAAGGCATATCTCAATTTCCACCATTTCTTAATGGCGCCCGCGATATTTGGGTAGTGGTATGGTTCGCGTTTAGAGGTGCCATGATATCTTATATGGGAGGTAAAAACACCAAATTGTGTCCATCGTAAATATAAGTCGTCCGGCACTATAGAGTTCATGAAGTTGGGCACCCCATGAAAACCTGGCACATCATGGCTCCAAAAACCAAATCCTGAAAGTCCAAGATGGAGCCCCCCCTTCAAAGACCCGGCCATACCGTCCCATGAGGCTGCAGCATCACCACCCCAGTGTATAGGATAGCGCTGGCAACCCGCCCAACCTGCTCTGGCCCAAATTAGGGCCTCGCCTGTCATTTCTTCTGTTACTTCAAAAGCAGCCCTTTGATACAAAAGAGCGTAAAGATTGACCAAATTCTCTGAGGACAGCCCCTTATACTTTGCTTCCATGTGGATTTCTTCCCCAAAATCAGTCTTTATGCATGCAACCCCTAATTTCAAGAGGTCTCTCAATAGATTTTTGTACCATTCAACTGCTTCGGGATTGGTGAAATCGATAGTGCCAGCATAATCCAATGTGCTGAAATTGGAACCACTCTGTCGCTCGGACTTTGGCATGACGGCCATAAATAGATTATCCTTGGCTTCCTTGAACTGTTCGGCTTCGGCACCGATGTAGGGCATTTGCCACAGGCTTAACTTGAACCCCTTATCTGCAAGATTTTTAACGAATCTTTTTGGATTTGGAAAACGTTCTTGATTGAATTTCCATTCGCAAAGCCAGTCGGTTTTGAACCATCCCGTATCTAGATGTATTACATCACAGGGATAATCTTCGGTCCTTAATCGATCTGTTATACTGGTTACCTCTTCCTCTGAAAAATAAGTCATCCGGCTCATCCATACACCAAAGCTCCATAGCGGAGGCAGACTAGGAAAGCCTGTAAGACAACGATATTGATATAAAATTCGTTCGGGACTTTTGTCGGCCATTAGGAAAAGATCTAAGGTGTCTGACTTTATACAACCCATTACCGATCTACTGGAGAAGTCGGCAACCGAAAGTTTAGTATGGGAAGAGGTGTGCATGAATAAGCCGTAACCCTTACTGGAAAGGTAAAAGGGGACATTTTTGTAGGCTCTTCTATTGTTCACACCTTGTCCATCCCGATTTCTTAATTCAATGGTTTGTCCGGCAAGATCCAATTTCCGGAAGCGCTCCCCTGTACCGGTAAACTTTTCATCGGCCGCAGCCTGAACAGAGAATACTACCTTTTCGGGACGTTCCTGTTTCTCTATTAGAGCAAGACCCAACGCATCCATTCTACCTGGAAAGAACTGATCAAAGGCACTAAGTTCAATTTTCGTTTCACCATCTGGATAAAAAAGAATCTGAAAACTATTTTGGGGTGGTGGAAGTAGGTCGCTCCAATAATCTATTTCGGGATCCTGTAGCAAAATCACAGCTCTAACGCTATCTTGACTATCGCGTATTATCCAACGATCTGTTAACACTTCGTATTTCAAAGAGGAAGCTGTGACTGAATCGTCAAAATACAGCATTGGGGAATTCAAAAATACACCTTCTCCAAAATCGAGCCCCATTCTTAAAATACCGCTATTATAGCATCTGAGAATCAGTTTGTGGTTTTTGAGGCTTACGTTCATTTCCGGTTCCATTTCCATTATTGGCTTTTGAAGCCTAAATGGAAGTGTTAAGACAATGTCCGTTCCTGATTGTTCAATATGTACAGGTCGCTCTGCCCTCCATAGTCTTTGAGCATTATCGGAACTCCCGTTTGTTGGATCGAAATCCAAGAAATCATAAAGATGAAAATCAGTTCTATTCATAATATTCGGATGCATTATATATCTTGAAAGGGTTTAGCTCTTATAAGCGCTCTTCTTGCTTTTCGGTTATTTTATTGAAAAACACCCATGTTTCGTTACGTTTGGTACCTTTAATCCCTGTCTGATATTTAGCCATCAACGCATTCCATTCGTCCATCCTTGGATTATTCTCACTTGTTTTGGGGTTCAATTCTTTCAGGTTTTTTCCCTTGGGAATACTGATTGCCAAAAGCAATTGTTTTCCATTTCTAAATACCAGAAGTTGTTGAAAATCGGCATTACAAAAACCATTGGCTACTTCTGGCCATTTTTCAAATTGTGTGCTGTGGTACTTCATATATTCTTCTTGTAATATAGGATCCTGCACCAATTGTGCAGTGAGTAGAATATGCTCCCATTCCGTGGCCAACACAGTGTCCGGACAGTTTTTAGATTTCATGAAACTGTAGAAAGGAGTTTCATAAACTTTTAATCGAGCTTTTGGATAGGCCTGGAACAACTGTGCTTTTAGATCTTCCACATTACTAATTTGGCCATATATTACCCAATGTTTTTTCCATTTGTAAACCTCTACCTTATTGGTACCGGTCTTATTTATAATAAATTGAATTTTTTCGATATCGAAGGAGCGACCCATTAATTCGATAGCAGAAAATTTGGCGGCATTCTTCTGTATATTGTTTATAATGTTCTGATCTTTAAATATGGAACCCACGGTGTTTTGTAAATATATTTGGGAAGGTTTGTTTTTTTCATGTGCACCAAAAAGGGACATTGACCATATGATTAAGTAGGCGGATAAAAGCAATTTTATTTTAACAATATGTTTTTTCATATGGGATTTTGGTAATTAACTAGAAAATAGACAGTTGTGTACTTTTCTTTTCTGTTATACTAATTTTTTCTTATAAGTTTAAACTTTAGCTTTGGCGCATATTTGTACTGTGACCGATTTTGTCATTTCCGATCTCTATAATCAGAGTATAAGATTGAATATTGGGAATAATTTTTGTATCAATGAAATATATCCCTCTCTTTAAATTCTTTAGGGTGAATGTAGATTCTTTCAGGTTCCGTAATTGGAATAATATCTGCAAATTCCTTCTCAATGCCTGAATTATTGATAATCTCCAATGCTTCTCCCGAGAAATCATCTTCTCTAAAGGAGTGGGTGGCTTCAATGATATTATTGGTACCATTATTCATTAGCAAATTATTTTTTACATAGTTCTGCCGGGCAATAATGTCATGGCACCTTTTTGTCCAAAGATGCAACCACATCCATTTGTAGCTAGGATTGCTCACCACGTTTCGGGTAATGGTCCAATAGGCAGATCCATCATCAGGGTAAATACTGCGGGGCCCGTTGAAAATGTAATTGCCTTCAATGGTCGAATTTGGTTGTTCCCCTAGTACATAAATAATGCCTCCATCGTCCAATACCTGATGCGTGTTTCCAGCTTTATTGAACCTTATGTGATTGTTTCCGGCAACGGTAGAGGGAGGAATTTCTGCATTGCCCCACCACCAACCACAAGTAATGGCGCCATATGGGGTAAAGGCAATGTCATTATGCTCAATGTTCACATTAGAAACGAAAAATGAGGTAATGCTCTCAACTTGCCTAAAATCTAGACTAACGTTTCTGATGTAATTATTGGAAACTGAAATCTTTTCACAAAGTCCCTCTATCCCTGGCCCATAGAGGTCTCCATCCCCTATCTTATAATGTTGTGGATGACCAATGTTAACAGCATTTCCCAACATATTATTAAAGTAGTTCCCTATCACTTCACTGTTTTTCACATCGTTGACCAGGTTAATGGCTATGGCAGAACCAATATTTTCAAATCTATTTCGAAAGAATCCGATATGCTCGGCATTTTTAACTTCCACGGCCCCAGTGGGCACGTCGGTGCTATTGTATTCGGTAGGATGCCAGTTGCCTCCGGGAACATATTTTACGGCCAGCCCTAGACTTTGGATTCCGGCAAAACCATGGGAACCTGCTACCGTCATCAATGGCCAGTCGTCATGCGAAAAGGTAATTCCTTCGAACCTAATATTTTTGGCTTTAGATTTTGTAGAAGACCCCTTTATTTTTATTAGCCCTTCCGATGTCGGTGCAATTACCTCAACTTTTGACATGTCTTCGCCAGAGTTGTAATAGTATAGTGTTTTGGAAGTCTTGTCAAAGTAAAATTCCCCAGGGTTATCCAATAACTCCATGGCATTTCTGATGATAAAATTCTTTTTATAGTTGATTTTTCCGGCCCAGGCCATATTAGTGGCAATGGCTCCATATGGTTGTTGTAATTTGATTACCGTGGTATCTCCAAATTTTTCTATTTCCCTTGCACAGAGTATTTTCTCTGTCCATATATTAAATTGTACAAGTTCAATGTCATCGGGATTATTATAGTTGCCCACGGCGGAGGAAGCAAATTTTATACCGTCTATGCCCAATCCGGAACCAAAGGTCCAATCCTCATTTCCGGTTATCCCAAAAGTTCCCCAATCACCTAAGCCAGGAAGTGGAACCTCTGTTCCGGCCATTCGCATACGTACTCCGTTAACAAAAAGGGAGCGTAATTTGGTTGTGCGATCTAAAGGGGCTTTATATAAATTTCCATCTACTTTTTCCCAGCCCGTCACCTTGGTTCCCCCGCTTAATAGGGGTGTGGTATTCTTATAAGCCCTGAAAATAACGTTGAATCCATTTTTCCCTGAATGTTTTTCAGTCAAAAGGATTGGATCCGAAATTCGATGGGTACCGTTATGTAGATACACTATAATATCAGACTTCATCTTTTTACTGATTTTGGTCACCGCATCAACTCCTTGCTGCAGTGTTTTAAAAGGTTTTTCAAGGGAACCATCACCCTTATCGGTAACTGACGGATTTACGTGTATTTCCTGTTGTGATCGCACTGTGAAAACAACGGAAATCAGTAATAAAGTCAATAAAAGAGTGTTTTTCATTTCTTACATTTTAAATGTTCCTATTCCTATTTTTTTATTTACAGCAGGCATTGGGATTATTGAGCAACGCCCAATAATCGAACAAAATCATTGTTAGCAGCTATCAAAAGGCCTTTCTTGGGGTTTTTGTTTTTTCCTATGATAATCGATTTCATTTTTTTTACATCACCGGGAATATGTAATCCTGAAGTATAATTCTTTATGGGTTCGAAATTCCCAGATCCATCTCCTTTCAAAAACAAGCCAGTTCCTGCATCATTGCGCGGAGTTTCCACTTCGGAATTAAATAGGTTTCCTGCTATCACCAGGTCATTTAATCCATCTCCATCAAAGTCGTCATAAAGGGAGCCAAAAACTGAAGACACCTGAGCCTCCAAGGGCATTTTTTTAAGTTCAAAACCATCACTTTTGTTTATAAGAATACTGTTTGAAAATGTATGGGCAAGGTAATGTGTTGCTTTCTCCAACGATTGTCTATCGTATACGTCTTCTAAGGTCGCCGCGGCAAAGGAAGTGTAATCTTTGAATTTTTTCTTTAAGGAAGGTATTTGCTGGGTAGAACATTCCTTGCCCCTTAAAGGGAAAAGTGTATCATTTTGATAAAAACTTAGCACTATGTCAAGCTCCCCATTGTTATCGAAATCACTGGAATATAGATTGAATGGAGCCCTTGGCTTTGCTTTGTATTTATAATTTTCCCCTAGGTTGCCCAAAACATAGTCCAATACCCCATCATTGTTTATATCGGCCTCTGAAATGGAAAACCACCAACCATTGCTTTTTTCCAGAATTGGGTCACCTTCTACTTTAACAAGTTTGCCCGCCTTGTTCTGAAATACAGTAATAGGCATCCATTCTCCTACGAGAATCAAATCCTGCGTTCCGTCATTATTCTGATCGGACCACAAAGCGTCTGTAACCATACCTGGATATTCCAGCTCAGGTCCATGGGTAGATGTTATATCCTTAAAATTACCATTTACATTTTCGAGCAAGTAACTACGTCCAGACCGTGGATATTGCCCTGGTAGCAAACGGCCTCCAACAAATAGGTCCAAATCGCCATCTTTATCAAAATCATTGGCTTTTACGACACCTCCACTGGAAGTCATAATGGGCAATGCCGTTTTTGACCTACTTAACTGGCCCTTCCCGTCATTGAGATACAACCGATCTTGGTAATACATATCGCCTATGGGCATTTCATTGCCACCACTTACCACATAGAGATCTTGGTCGCCATCGTTGTCGGCATCAAAAAAAAGGGCATCTATATCCTCTTGAAATTTGTCATCAACCATTGCTTTTTGGTACAACTTGCTAAAGGTCTCATCGTTGTTTTGAAGATATATGGCCCCTTCATAACCCTTGGCACCGCCTATAAAGAAATCTTGTAATCCATCATTATTAATATCACCTACGGCTAGGGCGGGTCCAAAAGTGGACATTTTGTGCGGTAGAAGAACTTCTCTTTCAAAATCATCAAATCCGTTTTCCATATGCTCATGTACTATTCCGCTTTCCACAGTTCTATCAAAAAAGATAGTATTGTTATCTGTTGTTTGTTTGGGAGTGGGCATTATTGCATCTTGGTAATCCAAAACTACCAACTGGTCTGATTCAAGGTTCCTTAGTTCTGATATTTTGCCATCTGGCCAATTCACCTGTAAAAGATCTATTTTGGCATTTTTGCCCAGTCCAAAATGTAGATTGTGATCAATACTCGATTGATAGCCACGAGTAACCTGTTGCTCCAAGAATTGTTTACCGTCAGCCGATTGTAGCATTACTTTTGCACCAATAGCATTTAGATTTTGGTGTTTGCCTTTCAATTGGACCGTTAAATATCGATTATCGGTCAATTTAGAAGCATTATTTTTGTAAATATGAGCCACCTCGTCAATATTATTGACAATTAAATCCATATCGCCGTCATTGTCCAAATCGGCATAGGCGGCCCCATTGGAATAGGAGGGTAACTGTACGCCCCACAGGTCGTTCATCTTTTCAAAATGTAGACCATTGGTATTTTTATAAACTGGGTTTACCGCTATTTCCGGTGGTATGAAGCCAAGGATTTCCTTGACCAAGGTTGGTATGTCTGGCTGAATTTTATTCATTTCAGTTTGAATCCTTTCCCTTCTATAGTTGTCGTAATCCTTATTGTTTGTATTTTTTCTTATACCGTTGGTTACAAATAAGTCCTTATATCCATCATTATCGAGATCAACAAATAGGGGTGCCCAACTCCAATCGGTACTTGACAAACCTGCCATTGGTGCAATATCCGAAAAGGTTCCGTTGCCATTGTTGAGCTGAAGTGTATTGCGCATGTACTGATAATGTCCTCCTACCCTGGTCAATACTTCAAAGGCTTTTGGGTTCATGGAGGCCATATTCGTTTTGCTACCAAAATTGGTTGAAGATTTCATATCTACCACAAAAAGGTCTTGCCACCCGTCATTGTCTATATCAGCCATATCCACGCCCATTGAAGAGGAGGAGATATGGTTCATGGCTTGTAATGCATCTTCTTTTAACTTGCCATCGCCCAAATTTCGATATAAAAAATCGCGACCCAAAAAATCGTTGCATACGTAAATATCGGGTATTCCATTATTGCTCAAATCACCAATGGCAATACCAAGGCCATCTCCCAACACGGACTGATCGATGCCTAGGGATGCTCCTATCTCCGTATAATATCCATCATCATTTCTATACAGCTTGTCCGCAGTGTCAGTATCGTTTTCATACGCAGCTATCGGTTTGGAAAGTTCCCTAACAGGGTCCACTGCATGATTAAGCAAGTACATATCAAGGTCACCATCCTGATCGTAATCAAAAAATGAGGACTGAATGGAGTTGGCACTATCATTTAATCCATATTCCTTGGCTTTCTCTGTAAATGTATGGTCACCATTGTTTACATATAAAAGGTTGGTTCTAAGTTGCGGTTGCAACCTTCCCGATCGGCATAGGTAGATATCTAAAAATCCATCTTGATTTATATCAACCATGGTAACACCCGTTTTCCAACCTGGAATAGAATCCAATCCTGAGCCATTGGTGATGTCCTTAAATTTAAAATTCCCTTGATTTAAATATAATTTGCCAGATTTTTGATTCGAACTTAAATAGATATCAATAAGTCCATCGTTATCAATATCACCAACTGCCACTCCACCACCATTATAAAAATTAGTATAAGTAAGAACATTATCGTGATCGCTATACCCTTCTTTTATATCGTTTGAAAAGAAAATGCCCGTTTCGTTCGCATCAATCAGTTCAAGTAAAGTAGTTGCACCTTGATTAGGGCCACTGCAGGCATTGATTAATAATATGCTTGGCACCAAAAGGTAAAGAACTAAATTTTTATTTGATCTAATTATCATAGCAATCATTCAATTTTACTAGTCGTTACAAGCGGAAAACTAAGTGTGGATTTTTAATAATCCATTAGTGTTTTACGCTTTTCTTGTAAAAGGAGGGCATACAACTTTATTAGGGCATCCCCTCCAACTAAAACCAAATAGACTGTTTAATTATCCGGATATCCAGGGTTTTGCTCTAAATTTGGATTAAGCGCAACTTGCAAAGCTGGAATTGGATACACCCATCTATAGTCTTCGGACACAGCTTTTTTCTCGGTCCAAGTCCCGCTTAGGAACGTACCAAAACGTATTTGGTCTGTTCTTCTAATGGCATCCCATTGCATTTCACGTCCCCTTTCAGCTAAAATATCATCTAAAGTTATCGATACTAGTGGCGTGGCATTTCGCTTATCCCTTAATTCGTTGATAATATCCAAAGCCGAATCGCTACTGGACCCTCCCCTTAAGATAGCTTCTGCTTTCATTAAGACAACATCGCCTAGACGCAGAAAAACAAACTTGGTGTCCGCATCAGGGGAATTTTTCATCATTTTAAAGCCTTCGTTGGGGTCTGCACCAAGCAATTTTACATTTTTCTGGTAATCGATCCCTGATAGTTCTTCTCCATTTTTTTTGTACTGTTTTCCAACTAAAATACCCTGAGGAATTAGAACCGACTCATCCGCGGGGTCAAAGTCTGCCTCATTGAATACATATCCACTGGTACCAGGACCTTTACCCAATCTATCATCATCCGACTCATATAAATCGTACAATTCAGGGGTAATGGAAAACCCGTTCCAGCCACCTTGGTTAGATGACAAATAGGGTTGCCACAATTTTGACATATTATCTATTGAAACGAAAATATTCTCCGTACCCTCTCCACGCCAATTGACAAAGTAATCATCGTCTAGTGCATAACCTGAGTTTATAATTTTATCGGCATTGGCTATTACGTTGTTCATATCTTCAACATTGAACGAAAAAGTACCAGGTCCTTCAGACTCATAGACCGCTTTGTTTAAAGCAATTCGTGCCTGCAACGCATATACGGCTTCTTTAGTTGCGAAGTCGTGATTTGATGGTCCCAAACTTGGCAAATCGGCAACAGCTTCGTTCAAGTCTTGGATTACGAATTGCAAGGCTTCTTTTCTTGTATAAACTTTTGGGTCAATGGTAACGGGTTCATCAACCTGTCTTACGGGCACCACTCCAAAAAAGTCTAACAATTGCCACATGGCGAAAGCCCTAAGAAATTTTGCTTCCGCTACCTGAAGGTTGGAACCGCCATAAAAAATTACTTCAGAGGCGTTGAAAATATTTCGGTTCAGGCGTGACCAAACCGAATTTAGGTCTTCTTGGTTTGGAGTCCATTCATGTGTGTGAATTTGAATAAACCTACCGCCATTTGCCCAGTCGCCAGTGGTTCTTATGGGAGTAATCATCAAATCGGATGGCATATTCTGCAAACCGCTAGATTGCTCATAGGTATTGTAGTTCCCGGCAAAGCTCCTATATAGGGCATTTAATATTTCTGTAGGATTGCCACCTTCCTCTTCGGGTATAATGGAATCAACATTATCAATCTCTAGATTGGTACAGCCAATAAAAAAGATACTGGCCACTATAGATGTGCTTAAAAATAATCCTGTTTTTATATTTAGAATTTTCATACAATTTTTGTTTGGGTTAGAAACTTACATTAACACCTAAAAGAAAGGTCCTGGCTCTGGGATAAGAAGTATAGTCGATGCCCGCAGATGGCACCCCGTTATCGCTTCTGTTTGTATTTACTTCAGGATCTTGTCCGCTATAACCGGTAATTACGAATAAATTCTGTCCGGTGAGCGATAATCTTACGGCCGAGAACGGTGAATTCTCATTGATATTAACTTTATAACCTAAGGTAACATCCTGTAATCGGACAAAATCGGCCTTTTCCAAGTATCTTGTAGAGACATTTACGGAACTAGTATTTCGTTCTTCACCAGTAAGTACTTCCAGAGGGGCGTTTCTACCACTTGATACGGCCGGGGCATGAAAGAAACTATTGGCTGTATTGCTATAAATAGAATGTCCAAATTGTCCGGCAAAAAAGATGTTAAGGTCAAAGTTTTTATAACGCAAAGTATTTGTCAGGGCCGCCGTGGCAGTGGGTAAGGGTTTATCACCCGTGAAACCGGTATCTCCATAAATAGCATTGCCATCTGAGTCGAAGCCTTCAAAACTTGGTAGGTAAAAGGCATAGAGCGGATGTCCGTTCTGGATTCTTTCTACATTTATCCCTGATAAACCTTGACCTTTAATGCTGCCGGTCTCTAAAAATCCAAAATCAAAGTTTTCAACGGTATTTTCGTTAAAGGAGGCGTTACCGGCAATGGTCCAACCAAAATCATCATTCTGGATAGCGTCATAGGTCAAATCAAATTCAATTCCCTTATTTATAACATCGGCGTCGAGATTTCTCCAAACAAATGCTTGAGGGGCCGGTTCGGCAGCACTCAACTGGACAAGCATATCCGTTGTGGTCTTATTGTAATAATCAATACTCCCTCTCAGGCGGTTGTCCAGAAATCCAAATTCCAAACCAATGCTTGTTTGTTGGGTCTCCTCCCATTTAAGACCTTGGTTCTCAAAAGTTACTGTGGCCAAGCCGCCAGGGATAACTACTCCGTCTTGAACATTAAACGAAGGGGAACCATACCTTTGTCGCCTTGTGTAAAGGTCATGGGCAATATCTTGGTTTCCAGTATTTCCCCATCCTGCCCTTAGGCTCAGATTTGAGAAAAAATCCGGGATAAAATCCTCTTGTGAAAGTTTCCATTTAAAAGCTAGGGAAGGAAAAGTACCATAGGCATAATCGCTACCAAATCTTGTGGACCCATCAATTCTTACTGTAGAAGTAAGGTAGTATTTTTGTTTATATGTTAAATTAATTCTTGTGAAATAGGATTGAAGTTCGTCAATCGTTTTGAAAGTGTTGGAAACCGCGGTTAAATTGGCAGCTGTCATATTGTTAAGCATTAAATCTAGATCTGTTACCCTGAAATCTGCAGCGGCCATTGAATTTCCGGATGATTGAAACTTCTGATAGGAATATCCCAATACTGCATTAAGGTCAAGACCTATATCTTTAAAATCATGTTTTACCGTAAAGTAGTTTTCCCATAATAGGTTGTCTATTTCAATACTATTTATCGCAGCTCTACCATTATCTTCCTCCGCATTGACAACCGCAGCCACCAATTCACTTGAAAAGGCCGACTTTCTTGTGGACATGGACCTATCGATACCATATACGGTTTTGAATGAAAGCCACTCAAATAATTCTGCATCCGCACTAAAACTTCCCAAGAACTTTAAAGTATTGGAGAAATCTCTGGATAATTCAAGAAAAGCAACAGGATTTGGATTGTCCCGGGAAGGTTGATAAAGGGTGCCATCGGGATTATAAACCGGTCTGGTCGGATTGGTTTTCAAAGCACCCGCCAATAAGTCTCCTTGGTGATCTGCACTATCGGTTATTGGCACATTATCGTCATGAATGTTGGAAATAGTCAGCTGTGTGGATATTTCCAAGCGATCGTTCAAAATCTTTTTATTGCCATTAAACCTTCCTGTCATTCTTTCAAGGCCATTTTCTTTAATTATGCCTTGCTGATCCGAATGACTAAAAGAAAAACGATAGTTGCCAGATTGGTTGCCTCCACCATAGGACAATTCATGGTTCTGTGATATGGCCGTTCTTAAGATTTCATCTTGCCAATCGGTTTCGGCACCTTGATCAATATTTGGATCCGAACCACCTACCAATGAATAACCGGTTAAAAATTCTTGTGCATTTCCCACATCATATTTCTTGGTAATTTCACTCATTCCGATCGAATAGGCATAGTTCAAACTACCTTTTCCACTTCCCTTTTTCGTGGTTATTATTACAACTCCGTTTGCACCCCTAGATCCATATATAGCCGTAGCCGAGGCATCTTTCAAAATATCGATACTCGCAATATCATTCGGATTCATAAAATTCAAAGGGTTTTTTGGAGCCGTGCCCCCGGTACCTGGTACGTTTCCTCCATCAGATATATTGTCCCCTGAAATGGGAACCCCATCTATAACGAATAAAGGTTGGTTACCACTTCTTATAGAACCTGTACCCCTTACCCGTATATTTATACCGCTGCCGGGTTCACCACTACTACTGGTAATTTGCACACCGGCCGATTTACCTTGAATTAATTGTTCCGGGGAGGAAATTACCCCCCCATTAAAGTCTTCTGCCTTAATAGAGGAAACCGCTCCAGTTGCATCACTTGCCTTAACTCCGCCATAACCAATGAGCACTACCTCGTCCAATCCGGTAGCATTTTCTTGAAGTACTACGTTTATGGTACTTTGCCCATTAAGTGGCACTTCCTTACTGTCGAAGCCAATATAGGAAATTGCTAAAATTGCATTTTTATCCAAAATGGTAATAGAAAAGTTACCGTTAAAATCGGAGGTTACTCCGTTGGTGCTACCTTTTTCAATAATACTGGCTCCAGGGAGGGGAACTCCGGTTTCGTCCACAATTGTACCAGTAACGGTAAATCCTTGTTCAAAAACCGATTCTTTGAGATCGAATTTAGGGTGTGCGGCCGAAATCGATTGGATGGCAAGCACTGTGCCCATGAAAAGACTGTAAAGGAATTTCATTTTCATCTAGTTTGTTATTTGGTTAATTGGTTATTATTTTTACCGATTCGTGACGGCTTTCCGCAGACAATTACATGATGTAAGTGTTACGGTTTAAACATATGGTTAAAATTACGAACTCAGCAAAATAAAGGTTGTATTTTTAAACATTGGTCGATTCTATAAACATTTTTTTGACTATTTTTAGCTTTGGCAATGACTTTGGTAACTCAAGGCATGCGATTTCAAACGTACTCATTATGGAAAAAGCAGAATTGCAAAGGACAGTGAATACCAAAAGTAAAACTGGAAATTTTGGAGTTTGGTGGCACAAGGCCAATCCTGGCCCATTAAAAAATATTCCATATATAAATCAATTTGGAAGCATGAGATTCACCAAGGTTCAAATGGATGAAAATATGAAACCCCATTTGAACGATGGTATCGAAATACATTATGTAACAAGTGGAAAATACGATTGGGTAGTAGAGAGAAACAATATTGAACTATTACCTGACGATTTATCGATTACGGCACCTTGGCATTGGAATGGTAGTCCTACTGGAAAAATGGTTATTGGACACTTCAATTGGCTTATCATAAAACCTTTGGAGTTTAGTCCGGACAAACAATTGAATTTGGGCTCATGGACAAAATTGTCCAAGAGTTTTCAGAAAAGCCTAGGTAAGTTGATAGCGGACGAACACAACGTTGTTCTTCACAAGGCAAAGGACTTTAGGAAATATTTCGAGGCCCTTAACGCTGAGCTTTCCACCCAAAAGGAAGGATATACAATTATGGTTGGAAATATTGTTGAGAACCTGCTAATTGACCTGCATCGTCATTTGTCCCTAAGAAGTCAGAAAATTGAGGAAGATGATAATTTTATATCACAGCTGATACAAAAGGTAATGGATGATCTAAACAAAAAGTGGATAATTGAAGACCTTGCCCATCATTTTGGTATGGGTAAAACTAAATTTACCTATAAGGTCAAGCGCCTTACCGGATATCCCCCAAACAGCTTTATAATCAATCTGAAAATAGAGAAGGCCATTAAACTTATTACGGAGGCAAATGGTATGTCTCTTACCAATATTGCTTATACCTGTGGTTTCTCCTCGCTGCAACATTTCACTTCTTCTTTTACCCAGCGTACAGGAATGTGTCCAAGCAAATTTAACGACTATGAATTTACCTAAAATTTCATTGGAATGAAATGCTACTAGTTCAAAATTCCACCTATACTTGTACCCAAGGATTACGATGGTAATAAAGAGTACCCCTTAGTGGTAAACCTGCATCATGGGGGTGGAATGGGGAGCGACAATCTAATTCAATTGGACGCAGCCGATCCGTCCAAGCTATTATCGACCCCTGAAAACAGGGAAAAATATCCGGCTTTTATTTTAGAGCCCGAATATCCCCAGAACTCTAGTTTTAGGGTACTTCCAGAGCATCAGGGCATTGCTGGGCTAATTTCTAGTTGCGCTGTTGTAAAAGGGAGATGAAAATAAAAATGATGAAAGGCCAATTCACTCTAAGAATATACAGGGAATTGCAATTAAAGGATAATCCTCCCTAGGTTAATCTTCCCATCGATATTAGGTTGGCACTGCTCGCCAAAAAGGAAACCCCAATTAAGGATGAGGTTGCAAAAGGCTCCATGCGAGATGAAGTAATTGCATAAAAATAATATACTTGAAGTTCATTTAAGTTTTGCACTTGGTTGTAAAAACGATAACTGTAATAAGCTTACAAACAAAAAAAAGTAGATTTGAGTTTTGGCCTAAGATGAAAATAGGTGAGGTTTGTATGAATAAATACTATTATAAAGTTAATATGGGCAATTTAATAATAGGTGGTTTAAAGGTGGGCAGCATTAAACATGCGCAAAAAAACCAATATCCCCTTTCCATAAATCTTGAAATGTATGAGGACGGTTCGGTATCTCCAGTGTCGAGGTTATTATTGCGAAAAATTCGTTAGCGTATTCGTGGCAAATAGATTTTATAAAATTTAATTTAATAGAGAGTATGCATTTATTCAAACAGATCCTTAGTGTTTTATTGCTATTGTTTTCAATACCAACTTGGTCACAAAATTTACAGAATCCAAATATAATCATCATTTACACCGATGACCAAGGTTATGGTGATGTGGGGGCACTTAACCCTAATGCTAAATTTAGAACTCCCAATATGGATAAATTGGCCAATGGGGGAATTGTTTTTACAGACGGACATAGTAGTGATGCGGTCTGTACCCCCTCCAGATATTCCTTGTTAACAGGGCGATACAGTTGGAGGACATCTCTAAAAAAAGGCGTTCTTGGTGCTGACGGCCCTTGTTTGATAGAAAAGAATAGGATGACCATTGCCTCCTTATTAAGGGATAATGGATATAAGACCGCTATGATAGGAAAGTGGCATCTACAGATGGAATTTCAAGGCAGTTTGGGCAAGGATCGTGATTGGTCGGAACCCTTCACGGATGGACCCATTGATAAGGGGTTTGATTATTTTTTCGGGATTCCCGCTTCCATGAATTACGGTATTCTTACCTATTTGGAAAATGACAGGGTTTTGGATCCTCCGGTGTTATGGACTAAAAAGAAAGATGATGATAAGCCAAGGTCTTACGGGAACCGGATAAAACCGGCAGCCTACAGAATGACGCCCCCTTATGAAAAAGAGGGAGGTAAGGGCTGGGTAGAGGTAGCACCATCCTTCAATGATGAGTTGGTACTTGAAACTCTGGCCAACAAGGCCGTGGAGTATATTGACGAATCCTCCAAGGAAGCAAAAAACGGGAAGCCTTTCTTTTTATATCTGCCATTGACCAGTCCACATTTACCACACAGTACCCACCCCGATTTTCAAGGTCGTAGTAACTGTGGTAATTATGGAGATTTTATGGAGGAAACGGATTTTCGGGTTGGACAAGTATTGTCAGCCTTAAAAAGCAATGGTATTGAAGACAATACTTTGGTTATCTTTTCTTCGGATAATGGCGCGGAAACCAATTACGTTATTCAACGGGATGACTATGACCACTTTAGTAGCCTAAATTTTAAGGGCGGAAAACGCGACATTTATGAAGGTGGTCATCGCGTACCTTTCCTAATGCGTTGGCCCAATGTAATCAAAGCAGGGATAAAGGTAGGTGTGCCAGTGTGCCAGACCGATTATTTGGCTACTATTGCCGATATCATTGGTGTAAATCTGCCGGAGAATGCAGGTGAGGATAGTTATAGCCTGTTGCCGATTTTAAAAGGGGAGACGTATAATGAAAAAGTTAGAGGGCCGGTAATCCATCATTCCGTAACGGGCGACTTTGCCATTCGGGATGGAAAATGGAAATTGAACATGCTACTTGGTTCAGGAGGATCCTTGGAACCTAGATTTATTCAACCCAAAGTTGGTGAGGCTGTATTTGAACTTTATAATATGGAGGAAGATGAGGGTGAAACCACCAACCTCTATTTTGAACATCCCGATGTGGTGAAAAGACTTAGCAAGAAAATAATAAAGATCATTGAGGCCGGAAGAACAACTGCCGGGAAACCCCAGGCTTATGTTAAAGAGAATTGGGAGCTGCCCATTTGGATCAAATCGTAGGTCTAATCCAAACGGAATACTGCGAAAACCCAATCCCCTTCAATATTGATCGATATGAGCGGAAAAAGGGCAAACTGATTAATCACAGAACCATTTAGTATTGGTTTGGATTGGGAGGAGTAGAACGATATCTCTGTAGAAAATCCGGGGAAGCTATAGGAACCATTGAAAAAACTTGAGGCTTTTCAGGAAACCCTTCCCATATACCCCTAGCGGAAAATAGTTTTTCAAAAGAGAGAAAAATTGCCTGATTTTTGAAATTAGGGAAAAATTGAAAGAAGCAGTTGACCTGTAGGATTTCTCTATGATGAGTTCTTTTTGGTGGAATAAATGAATGTAAGCCTTAACCGCTCCCTTTTGTTGTTATCTCCTGAAATTGGAAGAATGAATATCCGTATAGGAATTCGAAGAAACCTCTATTCTGGAATACCCTGGAAGGATTGAAAATGGTGGCAAATCTATATTTTCACATTTTTTAACTTTTAGTATTTTCTTCGAATTTTTATTTTTATTCAAAATTTGAAATAGCAATATCATGCAATTTATTAAACGAGATGAGGATTTTTCGCCTACGTTTTCTGTTTGGTCAATTGAAAGAACAACCAAAAATCTATTGTCAAATTACACAAAAAGTTGGCATCTTTTGGAAACGTTCCCATCGGGAATGTTGTTCCAATATCTACTCCCTATTTTTCCTTTGGGGAATGGGCTTTTTGAATACAAGTTTTACAGATGAGGGCATAGTGGCCCTGGTTTCCCATGGAGACCGCTCCGAATACCTTTTAGCCCATATAGGCTAATTGGAAATTCTTTTTAAAGCTTAAAAAATCATTTTTCGTTCTGTTTCTTTAGACGGGTACTTATTAACAATAAAGTATAATTTAAAAAAATAGTTATGGAAGCAATAAAGACAATTAAGAAAAAAAATTATCGACAAAGACTAAATTCCCTACCTCCATTGAAATTCAAGAAATTCCGAATGAATATGGACCAAACTGGGGTCAATATCCTGATTTCGGCAAGTTTTCTGAAAAAGGGCAACCATTCCTTACGGATACAAAATGGGATTCTACATCTAAAAATAAAACAATCCACAGGTCCGTTTGGGCATGCCAACGGTTCCACGTCCCATGAGGCCCATAAAAAGGATATGGATTTTCAGATTAGGTTGCCCCACAAAAAGTACAGGCATATAAACTCCGTTCGTTTTCAAAACGGTTCCCTGCAAATTCGTCTTAGTGAGCGGCAAGTAACAGGACGTGGTTTCAGTTATTTGGAACCATCTAGAATGCCCAATCAAATAACCTCAACTATACGGCATTAAGGGTTTATGGGCCGTCTTGGGATATAAAGGGCCCATGCCTCCGTACGACTTTAAATTGTTGTTTAACCAAATTAAATAGTGATGTATCGTATATGGATATACAAATTGAAAAACTGACCAAAACGTATGGCCCCCAAACGGCAGTAAACAACATCAGCTTTGATGTTAAGACCGGGGAGGTACTGGGATTTCTTGGGCCCAACGGGGCCGGGAAATCCACTACCATGAAAATGCTTACAGGGTATATCGGCATTGAAAAAGGCGATATCAGAATAGGTGGTAAAAGTGTAAGGGATACCGATGGTGCTTTTAAGCAGCACATTGGTTATCTACCGGAAAACAATCCTCTGTATTTGGATATGCCCGTTATGGATTACTTGGAGTTCTGTGCTTCGCTTCAGGGGGTGGAGAAGGCCAAGATCGGTTCCAGGATCAGGGAGATGATCGGGATTTGCGGCCTAAATCGGGAAAAGCATAAAAAGATAGGGGAATTGTCCAAAGGGTACAGGCAGCGCGTAGGTTTGGCCCAGGCCATGATCCATGACCCGGAGATATTGGTGCTGGATGAGCCTACCACAGGCCTCGACCCCAACCAGATTATAGAGATCAGAAAACTGATCCGCGACCTGGGGAAGGAAAAGACGGTTATTCTCAGCACTCATATTCTACCGGAGGTGGAGGCCACCTGCGATAGAATACTTATCATCAATAGAGGCAGTATTGTAGCCAATGGAACGCCAGAAACCCTTAGAAAACAAGCCCAGGGCAATGAAGTGCTGAAGCTGCGCATCGAGGATGGGGACGCACAGACTATTTTAAAAGCCTTGAACGCCTTGGATACGGTGCGGGAGGTAGATTTGATACAGCAGGACACAAACCTTTTTGAAGTCCAAAGTATGGCCAATACCTCTTCCAAGCGAAACATCTTTCAGCTTTGCGTGGAGCACAAATGGGTGTTGACGGAACTGACCCCCTTGGAAACCAAACTAGAGGACATTTTTAGAAACTTAACGGTAAATTAAATATGCATACAATTTTTACTATTGCAAAGCGGGAACTGGCCACTTTTTTCGATTCGCTCATCGCTTATATAATTCTGGGCCTTTTTTTGGGATTCAGTGGTTTCTTTACCTGGCTATATGGCAACGATATCTTTTTGGTGGGCCAAGCCAATCTTAGGGTATTTTTTAATATTGCCTCTTGGAGCCTCTTTTTCTTTATTCCGGCCATTACCATGAAAATGTTGGCCGAGGAGCGTAAGACCGGTACTTTGGAACTGCTGCTCACCAAATCGGTTTCGGACCGCCAACTTATACTGGGCAAGTTTTTGGGATCTATCCTTTTGGTCTGCATTGCGCTGCTGGCCACCTTGCCTTATGTGCTTACCGTTGCCAATATTGGTAATTTGGACAATGGCGGTACCCTATGTGGATATCTAGGCCTTTTACTTCTAAGTCTTGCTTATACGGCCATAGGCATTTTTGCCAGTAGCATTACAACGAACCAGATCGTTGCATTCATGACCGCCCTGTTTATAGGGTTGTTTTTTCAGATAATTTTTGGGGTACTGGCCCAGAACTTTACGGGTAATATGGGGCGCATCTTTGATGCCCTGGACCTTCAATCGCATTTTGAATCCATTTCCAGGGGGGTCATCGACTCCAAGGACCTGGTTTATTTCCTATCCATAACAGTCTTGGGACTATACCTAGGAGAATGGTTCCTATCCAAAAGACATATATCTTAAACGCTTGTATATCAGATGAAAAAGACGAACATTACCATTCTATTGATTGTCGGAATTTTGGTGTTTGCCAATTTGGTGTCGGAACAGTACTTTTTTCGGCTAGACCTTACCGAAGACAACCAATATACCTTAAGTGAGGCCACTGAAAAAATTATGGAATCCCTGGAGGATCCCATTACGGTGAAGGCCTATTTTTCCGAGAATCTTCCACCGCACATAGCAAAGACCAAGAACGATTTTGAAGAATATTTAATTGAGTATGCCAGACATTCCGATGACAATTTGGTCTATACCTTTATCAATCCCAATGAAAGTGAGGACTTGGAACGCGAAGCCATGGAAGCGGGGATCAACCCGGTGATGATCAACGTTCGCGAAAAGGATCAGATGAAACAGCAAAAGGCATTTTTAGGGGCTGTTTTCCAACTACAGGATCGGAAGGAAATTATACCGTTCATGCAACCGGGAGCACCTATGGAATACCTATTGTCCTCTTCCATAAAAAAGTTAGCGGTAACCCATAAACCAGAGGTGGGCCTTATGCAAGGACATGGACAGCCATCCATTGCGGAGCTATCACAGGTGAAATCGGCGCTGGATGTATTGTACAATTTTAGGGCGGCCCAAGTCAACGATAGCCTACCCGTTCCGGAAGGAATAAAGACTTTGGCCTTGGTGCGTCCTACCGATACCATCGCGGAAGCCACCCTAGGGCAACTGGACAGCTTTTTGGAAAATGGTGGCAACCTATTTGTTGCCCTGAACCGGGTAGAGGGAGACCTGAATAGCTCTTACGGTAGCGGCATAAGTACCGGGGTGGAAAAATGGTTGGGGAAAAAGGGGTTGGAAATCCGGGAGGATTTCGTAATCGATGCACAATGTGCCACTATTTCCGTACAACAGCGTCAAGGGTTTTTTAATTTCACCTCCAATGTGGCCTTTCCATATGCCCCAATCATAAGTAAATTTGCGGACCATCCGGTAACCAAAGGCTTAGAAGCCGTAGTGATGCAGTTTGCCAGTTCCCTAAATTTTACGCCCAAAGATTCCTTGACCACTTTTACCCCATTGGCTTTTTCTTCCGAAACGTCGGCCCGTAAGCAGGCCCCACAGTTTTTCGACATTCAGAAGGAGTGGACGGAAAGCGATTTTACTTCGGCACATCAGGTTATTGCAGGTGTTTTGGAACAAAGGCACCCCAACGGCAACAGATCCAGAATTTTTGTAGTGGCCGATGGGGATTTCCCGATCAGTGCCGGACAACAACCTGTACAGGGCGACAATGTTAACCTGATGGTAAATGCCATTGATTGGTTGAGCGATGATACCGGTTTGATAGAACTTAGGACCAAGGGAATACACTATAGACCAATAGCCAAATTGGAGGAGGGTACCAAAACAACATTGAAATACGCCAACTTCCTAGTGCCCATTCTTCTGGTGTTGGTTTACGGTATAGTGCGCATGCAGATAAATAAAAATAAGCGCATCCGTAGAATGGAAGAAAATTACGAATGATAGCAACACACCATAAACGATAAACCATGAAGAAAAATACTTTTTTGATCGCCGTATTGGTCATATTGGTACTATTATACCTGTCTACCAATTATTTTAAAAAGAACAGCAGTACTAGTTTTGATCCCGAAATCGTAAAATTGGATTCTTCCCGGATAGGGAAAATTACGATATATCCTCCTGCCAAAGAAAAGCAAGAGCCCATTATTCTGGACAGGTCCTCTGGTCAATGGGAAGCGGCACAAGGCGGGATTGTGTCCAAGGCCGACCCTTCCAAATTACGATCGGCATTGGGGCAATTGTTAGGTTTGGAGGCCCAACGCCTGGTGGCCAAAACCAAGGACAAGTGGGCAACCTATGAACTTGGGGATTCTTTGGCGAGAAAAGTGGTCATCGAGGAGAAAGGCAGTGGAGCAACAACAGTACTGTATTTTGGTAAAACATCCTATGGTCTAGCTGCAACCACATCATATGGTAGGGGTGCACCATCCGGGTCTACTTATTTCCGGGTAAATGAAGATCCCCAAACCTATGCATTGGACATAGGACTTCCCAATACGTTTAGTAGCCCTTTCAACAGTTGGAGAAATCCACAATTCCTCAAAGTAGATAAGGATCAGGTAATGGAATTGGAATTTGAATACGAAGATCGGCCAGGCTTTGTGCTCAAAAAAGTAGATTCCCTTTGGTCTATTTCCGGTTCTGAACCCGATGCATCAAAAGTATCCCAATATCTCAATTCTTTGGGGAGTCAGAGGAGTTCACAGTTTGTGGATGGTTTTAACCCAACGGATAAATCCCTACATACCCTCACTATTAAGGGCCAACCTATGGAGGAGGTAGTACTTAGGGCCTATGCCCAGCCGGAAGAAAATAAATTCGTCCTTAATTCTTCCCAACATCCAGAGGTTTTTGTGGAGAGCGATTCCGTAGGACTGTTTAAACGCCTTTTCGTGGACAGGGAATATTTTCAACCCGATAAAGATGAATAATTTAACGTACCGGCCATTGGATGGTCTAAACTTTTTAACCTTTTATAAATTATAAACCATTTTTTATGAAATCCAATAACCCTTATTTAAAAAGCGTATTCTTTTTGTTTGCCTTGTTATTCTTTTATAGTCAGGGCGCCGTGGCCGGCAATGGCATAATACTGTATACCCCCTATACCCACATTACCGTACCCCCGGGAGAATCCATTGACTATTCCATTGAGGTCAAGAATTATGGAGGTCAATTGAAGGATGTGGAAATTGACGTGGCCGGGCTACCAGACGGTTGGGATTCTACCTTAATGGCCGGGGGTTACTCCATTAAGAGGATAGCAGTGCTGCCCGGAGAGAAAAAAACAGTATCCCTGACCCTAAATGTACCCTTGAAGGTTGAAAAGGGAAAATATAATATTAGGCTCGTCGCCAAGAATTATGATGTGTTGCCCATTGTGGTAAACGTATCGGAAGAGGGAAGTTTTAAGACAGAATTTAGCTCGGACCAGATCAATATGGAAGGGCATTCAAAATCCAACTTCAACTTTTCCACAAAATTAAAGAATCATACAGGTGAAAAGCAGTTGTATTCTTTGTTGGCACTGCCTCCACGGGGTTGGAACGTAGCGTTTAAGCCCAATGGCAGGCAGGCTACAGCGGTGGAGATCGAAGCGGGCAAAACTACCAACATTACTGTTGATGTTCAGCCTTCCCCACAAGTAAAATCCGGATCTTTTAAAATTCCGGTAAAAGCTACCAACAAGTATAGCACAGCGGAATTGGAATTGGAAGTGGTGATTAAAGGATCCTATGATTTGGAGCTCACCACGCCAACAGGACTATTGAGTACCAATATTACCGCGGGAAGGGAAAAGAAATTGGAATTGTTGCTGAGAAATACCGGATCTAGCGAATTGAGAAATGTCAACTTTAGCTCTTCAAAACCTAAAGATTGGGAGATTTCTATTGAACCGGATACGGTTCCCGTTATTGAGGCCGGTGCCAGTACAAAGGTGCAGGCCATTATTAAGTCGGCCGATAAAGCTATTCCAGGCGACTACCTTCCCAAAATTACGGCCAAGACCCCAGAGGCCTCATCTACAGCTTCCATTAGGATCCAGGTAAAGACGCCCTTATTGTGGGGTTGGCTTGGAATCCTTATCATCTTGGGAACCTTAGGGGGAATTTATTATCTGTTTAGAAAATACGGCAGGAGGTAATGGAGGAAAAGAGTATAGAGATAAAGGGATTGACCAAAAAGTACGGTGGGCGTATAGCGGTGGACAATTTAAACCTGACTATAGATAAGGGTGAAATTTTTGGGCTATTGGGACCCAACGGTGCGGGGAAATCAACAACAATTCTTATGATCCTAGGACTGACCGAGGTAGATTCCGGGAGTGTAAAGGTATGTAGAATAGATAGTAGCAGGTATCCGCTTGAAGTGAAGAAAAAGGTAGGGTACTTACCGGAAGATGTTGGTTTTTACAATGATTATTCCGGCTTACAGAACCTTATGTATATTGCTCGCTTAAACGACATCCCGGAAGAAGGAGCCAAGAAGGCTGCCTTGGACATATTGGCAGAGGTGGGCTTGGACGATGTTATGCATAATAAGGTAGCCAGTTATTCCCGTGGAATGCGTCAACGCCTTGGTCTGGCAGATGTACTTATAAAAAATCCGGAAGTTATTATTTTGGACGAGCCAACCCTGGGCTTGGACCCGGAAGGTGTAAAAAAGTTTCTTCAACTTATTGTTCGCCTTAGCAGAAAAAAAGGAATCACGGTTTTGTTCTCTTCCCATCATTTGCATCAAATTCAACAGGTATGTGATCGGGTTGGGATATTCGTTAAAGGTAAAATGTTGGCTGAGGGGAAGATAAGTTCCTTGGCCCAACAGTTGTTTTCCAAAAATGCCTTTACCCTAGAGGGGGTGGTATCCACTGTAGGACAGGAAGACAATTCTACACTGTCATTAAAGGAGTTGGTCCAAAAAATGAACTCGATACCGGAAGTAGTACATGTAGAAATGAAGGATAGTCGCTTTGTAGTGGAATCACATAAGGATGTAAGCGCTGAATTGTCCAGAATGGTGGTGCAGTCGGGATACGGCCTAAATTTTCTGAGCAAAAAGGAATATGGTTTGGACGATATTTATCATCAATATTTTCAAGAAGACAACAACACATGAAAAATAAAGTTTTAAGAACGGAGATATTAAAATTAAAGGAATTAAAACTTCGCGATTGGGCCAGGCAGCTGCATTCCTTTGTCTTTACGGGGGAAGACGCGAAAACTGATAAGGGCACCTTTCCTTGGGCTCCTTTTAAAGCGATGGTGCAAAAGGAAATTTCCGACCATTTTAGGAACTGGCGTTTTATAATTCTGTTTGTCATTATTTCATTGGCTTGTATGGGTACATTATTTGCCACTTTATCCGATGGTATGAAGGCCATTGCTGTTGATAGCTCAGGAAATAACTTTTTTTTCCTGAACTTATTTACAAAGTCAAATGGTACCCTGCCGCCTTTTTTTGGATTTGTGGGATTCCTTGGTCCTTTGTTCGGAATAAGTTTGGGCTTCGATGCCATTAGTTCGGAACAGCACAGGGGAACCTTGAGCAGGGTTATGGCCCAGCCTGTCCCTAGGGATAGTATACTTAATGCTAAATTCCTTGCTGGTATTATTGTGATCAGTGTGATGTTTTTTACATTGAGTTTTCTAGTTTTGGGTGCCGGGCTTATAGCCATAGGAATACCGCCCACTGCGGAAGAATTTATGCGGATAATGGTGTATACCGTTCTAAGTATTGTCTATGTCTCCTTTTGGTTGAACCTTGCCATATTGTTTTCGGTCCGTTTTAAACAATCTGCCACTTCCGCATTATTGGGCATAGCGGTATGGTTGTTTTTTACCATTTTTTATCCTCTGATCGCCAACATAATCATAAAGGCCTATGAACCATCAAAATTTGCTTCTCCCAGAGCTATTTACTTTTATGAAAAATTGAAATTTTATTTGGTACAGCTTATGCCCAATGAGCTTTTTGATGGGATTACCTCCGCCATTTTAGTACCCTCCGTACGTAGTTTGGGACCACTAAGTATGGAGCAGTTGCAAGGGGCCATTCCCAGTTCCCTGCCGTTGGGGCAGAGTATTTTGTTGGTTTGGCCACAGTTTACGGGATTATTGGCGCTTACGCTACTTTGTTTTCTGCTTTCATATGTAGTTTTTATGAGGAGGGAAATACGTTCTAGGGGCTAGGTTCCCTAACCTAGCACTAATACATATGCTTATGATCAATGCTTTCCCTAGGTGTTATTAAAACTATTGTAGAGCCTATAATTTCGTAAAATTTACATTGATATAACTTGGAAGTTGCCATAAGATTTTTTGTATATCGACTAAGCCCGGAAAAATAAATTTTACATGAATCAGATCCTTTGTTATTTAGGCATAGGGGATTGTCTATGCAGTGGCAAAAAACTGCCCATTATAATATTTGAATGCTATAAGCGGTTTCCTTCCGATGTCCATAGTTTTGGGTTGAGGTCATTGACTATTTTTTAACGTTTTTTATTGGCATACCAGTTTTGAACGGATTTTTTGTGATTCGCATTCTGAACCTGTTCTTAAAGAGGGTCTGCTTGGTAAGCAAGCAGTATCTATATATTAGGTTTTTCGGAATGGATTTTGCCCAAAGAAAAATTCCACTTTCGCTTTGTTACTTTAATATGTATATTTAAAAGTAAAATTTCCCATGGTCATCGTTGGCCTGGCTTTCCCGTCGTTGGATGACCAAAGTTTGTCGCTACATCAGCACTATATCCATATGAAGGAGGATTTGGTGTCCGGGAATAATTAATTAATAACAGTCATCCTTTGTCCACATGAAAATGAATAATAAGTTAAGTTCTTTAATAAAATGTCAACTAGTCGCCTTTTGTTTGGTATTGTTCCTTGTAGGGTGTAAAGAAAAACGGGAAAACCCTGTAAAAAAGGTATCCGGGGATATTGCTGTTGAGCAAAAACGGAAATTGTACCAAAGTAGCGAATTTACCAAACCCTCCCTATTTCCGTCGGGAATAGAAGGCCCTGCAGTGGATGCCAATGGAATCTTATATGCCGTTAATTTTGAAAGTACGGGAACCATAGGACAGGTAGATCCCAATGGTAAAGCCTCTCTATTTGTTGAGCTTCCCGAAGGCAGTATTGGGAATGGAATTCGTTTTAACAGCAAGGGCCAAATGTTTATCGCGGATTATACCAAGCACAATATCCTAAAGGTGGACATGGGGACCAAAGAGATTACTGTTTTTGCCCATAATGATGCCATGAACCAGCCCAATGATATTGCAATTATGGACAACGATATACTTTTTGCTAGTGATCCCGACTGGAAAAATTCAAAGGGGCAAATATGGAAAATAGATCCCGATGGAACTGTGACCCTGCTGGAAGGGGATATGGGAACAACCAATGGCATAGAGGTTAGCCCGGACAATAAAATACTTTATGTAAACGAATCCGTTCAGCGTAATGTTTGGGCATATGACCTCTCCCCAAGTGGGGAAATAAGCAATAAACGTCTGCTTATTAAATTTGAAGATTTTGGAATGGACGGCATGCGTACCGATATTAAGGGAAACCTTTATATCACCCGTCATGGTAAGGGTACTGTAGTGATAGTTTCGCCCGATGGTAAAATGCTAAAGGAAATAGATTTAAAGGGAAAAACCCCGTCCAATATAGCCTTTGGAGGTAATGATGGCACTAAGGCCTTTGTAACGCTGCAGGACAACGGTAATTTTGAAACCTTTGAAACGGAACATCCTGGAAGGGAATTTGTAATGAAATAGTAGTTGTATCTATCCAACCCCAAGAATATGGTACCTATGTATTGTTGTGTTCTAAGTAGTACTTGGCAATTGTAAAACCAAACAGCCCATAAAACAATATTACGGGAGAATATTTCAAGATGGAGAATATTTCATATATTCATAATGTGAACAATAGCAGGTTCAAAGACAGGGATTTATAGGTTTTAGGGTGTTAAGGCCCAATCAATTTTTTCACATAATACAATTAAACATAATTCAATGGGTATGGAAAACAAAACAACAAGAAGGGCATCATTTAAGAAACTTGGAATGGGGTTGGCGGCCGTGTTTGGTATAGGTGCCGCTGCCAAGGCAATGGACGGTGGGTCAAAACCCAAAAAAGAAGTTGTAGGAGACATTGTCATGGACCAGGATATTCCATTATTTTCAGGGGGTGTGAAACATGGGAATACCCTTTATATTGCAGGAAAGGGGGCTCATGTGGAACCTTACGAGATCAAGGCACATACCGAAATTGTTTTGCAAGAGCTGGAGAAGGAGTTGAAAAGGCATGGTTCCTCTATGGAAAAGGTGCTCAAGGTAAATGTTTATTTGGCCGATTTGGCGGATTACAAAGGTATGAACGAAGTGTTCAGGGGCCGTTTTGGTCCTAACCCTCCCGTAAGGACTACTGTAGCTACTTATGGGGGTGTTCCTGGGAATTCGCTGGTGGAAATGGACTGTATAGCCGCTTTGGACTAGATAACCGATCAACATCTTATAAACCCTTTTGCACAATGAAGTTTAATATAATCGTACTATTTCTTTTCTCAATTTTATCCACTTTCAATGTATTGGGACAGACGATTCCCAAGGAGGAACTTATTTTTTTAACTTCCGAATGGAAAGGGGAAAGGTTTGATAATGGGCGACCAAAAGTTCCGGACGATCTGTTGGAACGTGCAAAAAAAATTGGCATCGATGATGCTTGGACGGTCCTTGAAAATGAAGGATATAAGAATCAATTTGAAGGCAATTGGAAAATGGTACATCAGGACGTTCCTGTTGTGGGGAGGGCTCTTACGGCATTGTTTATGCCCAGTCGGCCTGATGTGGAGAGCAACATCAAAGCAAGGGGCATAAATTCGCAGGGCAGGAAGGGCAATACCAATTCTTGGCCCATTGAGGTGCTCACTACGGGGGACGTATATGTGGCGGATAGTTTCGGCAAGATCGATGCCGGCACCCTCATGGGAGCCACCCTGGCCACTTCTATTTACAGTAAATCCGGGAACGGGGTAGTTTTTAATGGCAGTGCAAGGGATCTGGAAAGTATAAGCAAGATAAAAGGATTTAATGCCTTTGTAAGGGATTTTCACCCGTCCTTTCTGGAGGAAGAAGTACTAATGGGGCTCAACACCCCAATACGGATAGGCCAAGTAATGGTGTTACCCGGAGATCTTGTACTTGCCAAACGGGAAGGGGTGCTTTTTATTCCTCCACATTTGGCCGAAAAAGTAGTGGGCACTGCAGAGTTTGTAGCGCTTAAGGATCAGTTTGGTTTTGAAATGGTAAAGACCAAGAAATATTCTACGGGAGAAATAGACAGTCAGTGGACCGAACCGTTAAAAAAGGAATTTATGGTTTGGTTGGACATGCATCCGGAACTGATAAAGATGTCCAAAGAGACTTTGGATACGCTTTTAAGCAAAAGAACATGGTAGTTGAACAACAGGAACTAATGAAAATTAAGGATCAAAAAGATGATTTCAAAATAAAAAGCAGATGGGTCAGTGTTTTGTTAGTCCTGTTCATATTGATAGGGTGTAAGCAAAATACAGATCATAGCCAGTCTGAAACTTCCACAAATACTACCCTGGTAGCGCAAGATCCACCTACAATCGATGAAGTTCAAGAGGTAGTGGCAGCTTTCAATAATGTTATGGTAAATCCCACCGCGGAACTCATGGAAACTCTTTGTGCAGAGGAACTTACCTATGGACATTCGAGCGGACATGTTCAGGACAAAGACGAGTTTATAGATGATTTGGTGAACGGCCCCTTCAATTTTTTGTCTTTGGAAGCTGATGACCAAACGATCCATATTTCAGGGAATACAGCAATTGTTAGACACATTTTTTTGGCCAAGGGCACTAATGCCGGGGAAGCAGTGGACGTACGTATCGGGAATATGCAGGTATACCAAAAAGGGAAGGACGGCAAGCTCAGACTTTTGGCCAGACAGGCCTATAAATTGCCCAACTAAAACCAAAATAACCTAAACCAAACTATTTTGAAAAAATTGAATGTTTACTCCATTGGTCTTGGCGTGGCCGCCATATTGCTGTTGGTAATTATGGGCATGATCTTTACCAAGAATATTGAACAGGCCGGACTTCTGATAATGGTCTTTTTTGCCCTTTTGGCTTTTGGATTCAGTGGCTATAAGTCCCTAAACAGTTATGTTTTTACAGCCTCCATATTTGCGGGGGTAGCCTTGGCGCTATATTACCCCCAGTACTTTTTACAGATTGGCGATTTTAAACTTACCGCATTGATCATTCCCTTGATACAACTGATAATGTTCGGCATGGGAACTTCCATGAAACTTGGCGATTTCGCGGAAGTTATCAAGTCGCCCAAAGGGGTTGTGGTCGGGGTCACGGCACAGTTGGGCATAATGCCCATCATGGGCTTTGTTCTGGCTAAGTATAGCAATTTTCCGCCAGAGATTGCGGCAGGAATTGTGCTGATAGGATGTTCTCCGAGCGGGGTGGCATCCAATGTTATGGCTTATTTGGCGAAGGCCAATCTGGCACTTTCCATTACCATTACTTCCATCTCCACGATCCTTGCACCCTTTGTAACACCAATCCTTATGAAGTTTTTGGCTGGGGAATTTATAGAGATTGATGTATTGGATATGATGTGGAGTATTGTAAAGATGATTATTTTACCCCTGGGCGTTGGTCTGCTCTTTAACCGTTTGAGAGGAGATAGGGCAAAATGGATGGACAAGGCGTTGCCGGTAATTTCTATGTTGGGCATTGGTCTAATAATTGTTGTTATAACGGCAGCCGGAAGGGATAGTCTATTGGATATTGGAGGAATACTTATGTTGTTGGTACTTGTCCATAACTTATTTGGGTACATGCTGGGCTATTGGTATGCCCGTTTATTGCGATTAAATGAACAGGATGCCCGTACCATTGCCTTGGAGGTCGGGATGCAGAACGGTGGCCTCGCCTCGGGGATAGCCAATTCATTGGGCAAGATAGCCACTATGGGTCTGGCACCGGCCGTTTTTGGACCTTTGATGAACATAACGGGTTCTATTCTCGCTTCTTATTGGCATAAAAGACCTCCAAAAGACGGTAATTAATGCATATTAAAAGTTAAATTTGACCAAACCGAAATACCAAAACATTAATATGTTGATTATAAGTAGATTAAAGATGGCCCTGCTTCTACTGGTCGTTGCAAGTTGTGGAAAAAAGGAATACAAGGATAAAATTTATGAAAAACCGGAAATTGTAAGGGAAGCGCCGTCGGATTTTCTTTCACCCGAAGAAAGTCTTAAAAAGTTTTATTTGCCCGAAGGATACAAAATAGAATTGGTTGCAAGTGAACCCATGGTCAACGAGCCGGTTGCCATAGCATGGGACGGCAATGGCAAGATGTATGTAGCGCAAATGGAGACCTATATGCAAAATGTGGATGCAGTAGGGGAAGACGAACCTCTTAGTCAGATTAAACTCTTGGTAGATTTGGATGGGGATGGAAAAATGGACAAGAGTACCGTGTTTATTGATAGCCTTCTACTTCCTAGGATGATTCTGCCCTTGGATGACCGACTTATTGTGAATGAAACCTATTCCTACGACCTATGGAGTTATAGGGATACCGATAACGATGGTGTGGCCGATGAAAAGATTAGGATTTATGAAAATCCGAAAAGGAGGGGTGGTAACCTGGAGCACCAACAGAGTGGTCTAATTTGGAACTTGGATAATTGGGTATATACCACCTACAATCCTTTACGGTTTAGGTTTAATAAGGACGGAATACAAGTAGATTCCCTGATAGATGGTTCCAGCGGACAATGGGGACTAACCCAGGACGATTTAGGCAATATGTATTATTCATCTGCCGGAGGGGAAACCGCGGCCTATGGTTTTCAAGTTCCTGCAATATATGGGGAAGTAGATCTGGAAGGACAGATCTCGGAAGGTTTTATGGAACCCTGGCCTATAGTTGGCACCCCTGATGTGCAGGGAGGTGCGGAATTAAGATTAAAGGCAGATGGTACCCTGAATAAATTTACCGGGGTAGCCGGACAAGAGATATTTAGGGGCGATAAATTGCCCCCATCCACCTATGGGGACCTTTTTATTCCGGAACCTGTGGGCCGATTGATACGTAGGGCGAAAATAAAAAATGAGAACGGAAAAAAAGTGCTGTACAATGCCTATGATCAAGCTGAGTTTTTAGCGTCCACGGATTTGAACTTTAGACCTGTGCAGGCAAAAACAGGACCAGATGGAAGTCTTTATATCGTGGATATGTACCGGGGTATAATCCAGGAGGGTAATTGGACCAGGGAAGGAAGTCATTTAAGACCGGTTATTCTCCGTAAAGATTTGGACAAGAATATTGGTAGAGGTAGGATATATCGTATAGTCCATGAAGAGATTAAACCGGGAGGAAAACCCAACCTTTTGGATAAGTCGGCCAAGGAACTCGTGGATTATTTGGGACACCCCAACGGTTGGTACAGGAATACGGCCCAAAAACTGATCATCTTAAAAGGGGATATGGGAATTGTTCCTAAACTCAAGGAAATTGCCATCGACAATGAGTCCTTTTGGACAGATAACTTTGGGGAAAAGGATTATGCCCGTGAAAGAGTTCATGCCCTTTGGACCTTGGAGGGTCTAGGCGTTGTGGATAAATCACTACTTCAAGAAAAGCTAAATGATGAAGATCCCAGGGTTCGTATTACAGCCATAAGGTTAAGTGAGGAATTTTTAAAGAAGGAAGATCAGGATATCATACAGGCCTTGGTGAAATTGCAAAACGATACTGATATTAATGTGGTAAATCAATTGGTACTGAGTCTACGTTATTCCAAAAGTGAAGAAAGCTCGGACCTTTTAGCCTCCATCTCGGAACAATATGGGGACAATGATCTGGTAGCAGCTTCCGTTGAACTGGGCTTAAAGGCAAAGGATTCAGATTTGCAACAATTAAAGCATAGGCTGGCCAATAAAAGCAATGGTCATAAATGGAGGGCTTTGGACGGTTATGATATTTACAAACAGACGTGTGTTACCTGTCATGGCCCAGATTTAAAAGGGGTTCCCAATGGAGAAAATTCCTTGATAGCACCTTCATTAATTGGTTCCCCACGGGTTATGGGCGATAAGGAAGTGCTTGTGAAAATCCTACTAAATGGACTTACCGGACCAATAGACGGAAAGGAGTATGGTATTATGTTGCCCATGGGCTCCAATGATGATGAATGGATTGGTCATGTGGCTACTTACATCCGATCCATGAACGATACTACCATGGTCCATGAAAATGAGGTTAGGGATATCCGAGCTAAAAACCCGGATAGGAAAAGCTACTGGACTTTAAAGGAATTATTGAAATAGTATATAAAGGGATAACAGGATAATTACAGTTGTATACGTTGTCCCTTTAAATTACTTTCCTCCAATTTTTCAATAACGATCATGTTTTTTACGGCATCCTCCAGGGGTGTAGGTACAGGGGTATTATTCTTTATGGCCATGGCAAAAAGATCTGCCTGTATGGTATATTGATTACAGATATCAAATTCTAAGGTTTGGCACTCATCGTCTATAGTGACCCATATTTTTGCATGTCTATCTATAGGTGGGTTGAAGGGCAATTCAAATTTTATGTTTCCTTTGGTCCCAAAAATTTGTGCCTGTTGATTGTCCGCTAATTGTGTTGAGCTGAAGAACACCGAAGTTCCGGTTTCAAACTCCAATATTCCTGAGGCCAAAATATCCACTTTAAAATCTGGGTGATATTCTATGACAGCGGAAATACTTTTAGGTTCCGAATTGAATAAAAACCGGGAGAGGGAAATAGGATAGCAGCCTATATCCATTAAACTTCCACCACCAAAATCTTTTTTATTTACAATACTGTTGGAATCATCTTCATAAAATGAGAAGGAAGATTGAATGGTTTTGATATCTCCAATTACTTTCTGGTCTACCAATTCCTTGGCCTTGATCCATTGAGGGTGATGCCTGTACATAAAGGCTTCCATCACTTTTAAATGGGGATATTTTTGGGAGGCCATCAACAACTTTTCGGCTTCCTTACTGGATAGTCCTACCGGTTTTTCAACCAAAACATGTTTGTCCGCTTCCAAGGCCTTTATGGCCCATGCTACGTGAAGATGGTTGGGAAGCGGTATATAGACAGCTTCTACTTCCTTATCGGCCAGTAATTCCTCGTAGGAACCATAAAATTTCGGAATATTAAATTGCTGGGATATATTCTTTGCCTTGTCCAAATTTCTTGAGGCAATAGCGTTAACATTACCATGTAGGCAGTTGAGCATAGCTGGAATTACATGTTCCGTAGCAATATGGGCAGTGCCCAAAATACCCCAATTTAGTTTTTTATCCATGGTTATATTTAAATGACTTTTGAACCTTCGAACTGGTCTAAAAATTGTTTTACCCTTTCCCGTTCCGTATTTTCAAATTTTCGCAAAGGTAATGCCATATGGTCCTCACAAATTTCCATTACGGATAAGGCACATTTGATACCCTTTGTTATTCTGGAGGCATTTTTACCAACGCAATAAATTGTATTGTTTACAAAAGCAACCTTGCTACGCAATATTTTAATATCTTCTATATTATTTGCCACCGAGGCGTTGTAAAGATCGACAAATAATTCTGGCAAGAAATTTGCTCCACCGGCAACTGCCCCATGTCCACCATACAACATGGTCTCTGGTAAAAACATTTCGGTTCCCACAATAATGGAGAATTCCGGAGACTCTTTAAACGCTTCAATTAGCGAATACAAATAGGACATATCCCCTGAACTGTCCTTTATGCCTATGGCGCCTAATTCCTTGGCTTTTATTACGGTCTCCAGGGAAAGGTGTAGTTTGGTACAGCTGGGCATATTGTACATCATTACCGGTAAGGGCAATTGTGGAATTAAGCGCTCCAAATAGTCTGTCATTTCCTCTTGGGAAATTGGAAGATAATATGGAGGGGCAACCACTACGGCATCTGCACCGGCTTCTTTGGAATGGGCTGCCATGTCCAATGAACCGTTAAAGGAGGTATCGGTTATCCCGACTAGTACGGGAACCCTTCCATTTATAAACTTACAAGCTTTTGTAATAAGCTCCTTTCGCAATGCATAGCTAAGACTTGGGGCTTCCCCATTGGTGCCTAAAAGGAAAATTCCGTGTACGCCACCTATAATGAGATGTTCAATCAGTTTTTCCAATCCTTTTTCATCCAGACCACCGTCTGCGGTTAGAGGGGTGACCATTGGGGGGATAATCCCCTTTAATTCTAATGCCATATATTTTCTTTAGTTAGGGCAAAGTAAATTTAAAAGGCAAGGGCGTACCACAACTATATTATTTAAAATAGATAATATATTGACCATTGCAACCTCAGATTCCATTGGACCTCTCCTCCTTTAATTCGTTTTCAAGCTGTAGTATCCTGTCTATGTGTCTGTCTGCCAATTTTTGATGCAAGGCATCAAAGGGCATAATAGGCCTACGGACCTTGGGGGTGTTATAAATTCCTTGGCGATACAATAATCGCTTAAAAAAATGTATGGAGATGTCTAAATGTTGATTGGAAAACGCCAATACGGGTACTATTTTCTCGAACAGGGCTTCTGCCTCAACCATCCTCCCTTCTTCAAATAGTCGATATATGGTGGTGTAAATAAAATGCATCCCTGTTGGCATAAAGGCGTGTATGCCCCTTTGCAGCCCTTCCATCATTTGGGTAACGGCCCAACCTCCACTGAGGTTCAATTTGCCTTGGGTCAGCTTTAAAATACGTGAATATTTTGGGCCGGCCGGAACGGTTTCGATTTTTAAACATTTGAATGCAGCCACTTTTTCAAATAAATCAACTATAAGTTCATCCGATAGACCATAACCAGTAGCATCCCAATCCTGTAACATGATCATTTCCGGATCAAGTGCGGCCAGTTCCATAAAGTGATTGCGAAATTGGCTATCGTTGGCAAAGGGGATTTGAAACAATGTGTTCTTACAACCAATATCCAAATAGGCCTTTAGGAGCTCTTTACTTTTGGATAGGTCCTGTTCCCCTGCACCACCTATAACAGGAACCTTATCGCCTACGGTTTCCAAGACTAAACTTAGCATTCTAAGTCGCTCCGTTTGCGATAGTTTATAAACTTCCGCAGCCATAGCGGGTACCAAAATACCAGCAACCCCAGCCTCTACCGCCTGCAACACATTATTTTTTAATGCTATTGGGTCTATGGTGTCCAATGCTGTAAAAGGAGTGTTAAGTACGGTAACAATTCCTTTTAGGGGGTAAAGTTCTTTTTCGGCCAACATATTATTGTTGTTTAATAAGCCAAACATCGGTTACCCTGGATTGCTTTCTCCAGTTCAGGTGTTCTTCATCGGGTTTGTCAAAGCTAATCTTTAGATTGCCGTCCTTGATCAAATTTTTAGGTAGGGGAAATTCTTTAAATTCTTCAAAATCTTTTTCGTATTTGGTAGGTTTTAACCTTTTACCGTTTGCTCTTAAAAGTGCTTCGCCATAACCGGAAACTCGGAGAAGGTAATTGGAGTCCGTATCCAGTTCATGGTACTCCAAGGTGGGGGTAAATTGGAATAGTTGGGTAGAGAGTCGCTTTCTGCTTAAACCATCATTTTCCCACAGAAAGTCTATGGCATCATCGGTTTTGGAGGTTACATGTTGTGCATCGGCACTGGAAATATTGTCGTAAAAGCTTCCTGCACCTGGTGTTTCGTAATTTCTGATAAATTCCAGCCGTTCCAATTTTTGTTTTTCAGACTTGTAAGCGCCAATTTTTTTAAATTCGTCGACCAACCACCATCTATTGTTCAGGGGGTAATCTATAAAATCCAATATTGCACCTCTTTCCGCACTCCTTGCCTGATATTTTTCTACGCTGGTCTGTGCGCCAATGGATTGAAATAGCTTCTCGCCATATTCAAAAACCTTTTCCTTCAGGTCTTGGGAAACCAATTCGGTATCTGCCTTATTAATGTGTTGAAGCGCAGCGTTCATCGCCTTATCCGCCCCAATGGTATTGGCCTTGGCCAAAATTTCATAAGCTTCTTCTTCCAAGCCTTTTTCGTAGGCAAGACGGTCTTGAATATAGGCGTCATAATAGGCGCGCATTATTAATTGTTGCCATCTCCAATTATTTGCCAGATCGGGGTTGTTTTCTTCCAAGCCTTTCCACAATGCCAAAGTTTCTTTTATTCCATTGTTTTCCAAAATGGGTCCATCCCAATTCTCTTCTAGGGCGAATATGCCTTTGGCCGCTTTATCCGCCACCTCTGGCCCAAAGAAAAACTGCGTGTATTCATGGATTATAGTTTTGGGGTCTTTCTTGGAATCCCAACCCAATTGGCTCCAAAGAACTTTGTTTACATCATCATGGGAACCATCGGAATAGGTAATAAAGCCATCCGTATATGGGGTATCCCTATTGAAAAGTTGGGTGTACATGAGGGGCTGTGGATTGATAGGCTCCCTTCCCAGGGTCAATGCATATGCCTGATCCCAATTCTCCACGGGATAATGACATCTAACGGTGTGGGTTATATCGGGATAAAATCGGTGCAAATATTTTTTCGGTAACATTTCCCGTTCCAAATCTATAGGTGGACTGCTGGGACCATAGACAATGCCTTTTAGCCAATCGGGACTGTCGGTTTCCAGGTAATCAAAGAAGTATTCCACTTTTTCCTTGTTAAAACCTTGTAAGGAAACCCATATTCCTGCATTGGGGTGGTATTGGTGCAATATCTTGGACAGGTCATTTAGATAGGGTATAAGCTGGGCAGGATGGTTTTCACCGGGGTCGCCCCCCGGAACGAATACACCATCCAATCTAGGACATTTTGCGTAAAATGCCTCTTGCTCCTCAAGTCCATCCTCATGGGCATTTTTAATGCTCAGGTCATGCGGTGCTGGGGTCCAGACCCAATACTCGGCATCGTATTTTTCACATATCTTGCTTAGTTCCACTTCCATGATTTGCGGATCTACCTTAAAGTGGGGACTTGAACTGGCTTCCTGAAATGGAATGTTTTCAAAACTATTTGCCCCAAAAAGAACCTGTTCCCTAAAATGTTGATCAAACTGTTCTACGGTCCAAGCGTCCCAGGAGTTGGCGGTATTCCGATACCCAAATTGATGTCCGCGAAGGGGGTATTCCGGTGCTTCTGAAAAATCAATATTGGGGCTCAATGTTATTCGGTTTTTACCCATTTTAGCGGTTCTCAGTAGTTTGCCAAGGCCATAAAGAATACCCCGTTCATCTGCCCCAATGACCCAAAGCGTATTCTTATCGCCATTATATTGGTGGAAAATGCGATATCCTTCCTTTTTTAATTCTGGGGTATTTTCATTATCCCGGGCCGGAACTTTTGTTCCGAACAATTCGTTTTCATTAGCCAAGGCCAAGGCAATGGTCGTCTTGGAATTCCAATTATTGTTTGATCCGAGTCTTAGATCGGTTCTTTTATTGATTTCCTCCACTAGAATGTTAACGGCCGTTTCCTGGATAGGCGCTTTAATCTTGGCCGATATTACAATGTTTGCCTGGGAAAGGTCCAAGGTTTTTTGTTGTTCCTTTTCACAAGACAGTATACACGAAATACTAAGAAATACCAGCCAAAATTTTAATTGTCTTTTCATTATGTTGGACATTTTTATTAATATTTTTTTATGAGCACTATGTTCTAATCTATGTCCTTTACACATCGGATTCCAACAGGGTAAACGTGTATTTTTTCCGGCAACACATAATATCGTTGTGAGGTACGGATAAAGGAGTGGTTGTTAAAATTGGATCCGCCCCGCATTACTTTATAGGTTTCGCCATATTGTTCCATTGGAACGGTATTGCCAGGGTAGGGTTTATACCAGTCCGATGTCCATTCCCATACACTCCCGGCCATATCATAACAACCATAAGGACTTGCTGGTTTGGCAATGGAAGTACCGCGGGTTTTTTTCTGGTCCCAGACTACATAGGTGTTGTCATAGGTATTTCCCCAGGGGAAAACACGGCCATCTATACCCCTTGCCGCTTTTTCCCATTCTTTCTCGCTGGGCAAACGTTTACCGGCCCATTGAGCATAAGCATTGGCCTTTGACCAGGTGACAATTACGGCATTGTTCTTTTTTTCAGGAGGGAACTTAAAAGTTGGGTCATATTTGGCAAATTCGGCATTACTAACTTCGTATTTATCTATAAAGAATGCTTTGGTGCTCGCAATTTGTTGAGGTTTCTCATCCGGATCGCCATAGGTACTTCCCATGATAAACTCTCCAGCGGGAACATAAACCATTCCTTCGGGAGGAGTTGGCGTTTCTTGCCCTACCAGATAAAGTATAGGTACTAAGAAAGTTAGGAGTGTTAAACAAGATTTCATACGTTTCCTATTATTTGTGATTACCATTTTTCATCAATTATACCGTAATACCTGCCAAACCAATAATTACGGATCATGGCAGCTGCGGTGCGTTCTTCCTCCGAACGTACCATTTTAAAACTACCATCTTTTTGTGGAATTTTAAATTCTTTTGTGTTCCGGTCAAATCCCCACATATCCTTTATGCCCTGCTTTTTCTCTTCGGTAAAAACATCCTCCCCTGTAAGTACTTTATAGACCATTAAAAACCAGATGTTGCTTTCCCAAGTAAATTCCAAATCCTTCCAATCGTACCAATGTCGGTTTAAATTCATTCGGTATTTATTGAGTAGATTGGGATCGGTCTCTAAACGCATAATCATATAGAGGGAACGGGCTGCGTGGTAGTCGTCCCCTACATTTCGCCATTCTTCAGGGAATAATATTTTGGAATTAATTTGGTGGTCGTCATAATGGTAGCGATCTATAAGCATGTGGTAAGCGGCATTGTAGCGTTCCTTTCCGGTAATATGATAGGTTACCTTAAGGGCAGCCAACATTTCCAAGGAGTTGAGTTCTTGGTGCGGAAGATTGGGACAAAAGTTGCCCCACAAGGTCATTTTTCCGTCTAGATCCGTAAGTTTAAAATTGTTGTCCACTACCCGTCCTATAAATCGGTCCAGCAATCCTGCCGCTTTCTTTTTGTACACGTCATCGGCACATAGTTCCCAGAAAGTTCCCACACCATAGAAAATCGAAGTGAATTTATCGGCACTTAAATCGCCCAACCATCTATAACCTGGCAGGGAGGTTGACTGGTGCCATTCGTGATACCACATAACTTCTTCGTGCCAAAGGGGTTCGTTGGTCCTATTGAAACTACGCGCAACCAATCCTTCTACACCTGTTACTTTTTCGAGTTTTAATACGGCTTCGAATATGTCATTGGCTATTTTCCGGTCTTTAGGGTCTTTTGTAATGGCATATTTATGTGAATATGCGGCCAACATTTCGGAGGTGGGATCAAGACAATCGGCTTGGGAACCCACAATGGGACGATCCAGTCCGGCCGGAGGAAAGATGACATGTTGCATTATGGCCCCTTCGTTCCAATGATTGCCCAGCATTAATTTATCAAACATTTCAACCTTTTTATAAAGGGGGTCCGTTCTTTTGGGGAACTCATTCACTTTTTGGGCGAATATGCTATGGGTTCCAAAAAGGATGCAAACCGTAACCAAGGGCAATAAAGGATATTTAAACATGACTATTTCCTATTTGTGGGCATTTGAAGTTTTGGTCGAAATGATTTTATCTTTAATTCCAGATTACATTCTATATTAGGTTGTTCTATAACATGGATTATTAAGCGCGTTTATTCTTCCTTCATTTCATTAATGAAATAATATTAACTCATTTTAATCAATAAAACCAATTAAATATTAGTTTGGGGCAATATATAATGTACAATAAGTAATATATATTATATGGTCATTGTAAAGTGTACGTCTTATTGAGCTAGAATTAGGTGACAAAAGCAATTTCGACTCCTATATGGAGTTTACATTTTATATCCTATTGTTGGTTACAGGGGCTTATTTGCTATACTCTGGAATCCTATCTATTCTATTGGGAAGTGTAAATTTTTTTATGTGATAAAGACGGAGTGTAACAAAAGTTGCTGTGGACAATATATGTCCGTACTATCTTTACAGTATAAATGTTTTGGTTGGTTGTTTAAGGAAACGGTCATTGTAAAAGGTGGCGGTTTCCTTTTTTAAACAACTGTGGTATAACTCATTAAAGGAAAAAATATGTCTATTTTTGGTACACTTTTCGGAACAAGCAAAGAGAAATCGGATAAAATTGAAATATTGGATCAGGCTGAATTTTCAGCGGCCATAGCGGGTAAAAAAGTACAACTTATAGATGTTCGTACGCCCAATGAATATGGTAGCGGACACATTAAGAATGCCGTAAATGTTGATCTATTCAATGCCACAGGCTTTGAAAAGTACTGTAAAAAAATGTCCAAGGACGAACCTGTTTATCTGTATTGCCGTTCGGGTGCCAGGAGTCAGAGAGCTGCACATAAGTTGGTAGGCATGGGTTTTGAAAAAATATATGACCTGAAGGGTGGATATATGAGATGGAGGTAATATCCACTTTGCCTATATAATTAGAAAAAATTGGTTAAATTGAATATATGAAATTGTCACTCAGTGTTCAAAATATAAAATGTGGCGGTTGTGCTAAAACGATAACCACCAAATTGTCGCAATTGGACGATATTTCAGAGGTTATGGTGGATGTTAATTCCGGCACTGTATCTTTTGAATCCAACAACGTTATGGCTACCCAAGAACTAAGGGATGTACTTAAGGCTTTGGGCTATCCCTCTGTTGGTGTCAAAAATGGCTTGGGAGATAAGGCCAAATCCTTACTTAGTTGTGCCTCCGGAAGGATGATGAAGGAATAAATCCAAAAATATTAGCTTTATGAAGTATCTATCTTTCTTTACAATCCTTTTAATGACCCTGGTAAGCTGTAAGGAGGCTAAAAAAACGGAAAACAAACTTTTAGAAAGCAAGGTAGCGAGCTCATCGGCCGACCAGGAAAAGATACATCCAGGTAAAAAGATTATTGAAACAGAGTGCTATTTATGCCACAATCCTAAAGCATCCGAAGTCAGCATGATTGCGCCTCCCATGGTGGCCATTAAGAAGCACTATATTGATTCAACAACGACCAAGGAACAGTTTATAGAAGCTATTGTGGGCTGGATTAATGATCCACAGGAGGAAAAATCCAAAATGCCCGGTGCACTAAATCGATTTGGGATAATGCCCTATCAACCCTATCCTGAAGAAACCATTAGCCTGATTGCTGAATACATGTATGACTATGAAATTGCACAACCTGAATGGTTCGATGACCATTTTCAGAGGGAGCATGGTAGAAGAATGGGCAAAGGCAAAGGTATGGGAAATGGAATGGGCCCAGGTTCCAAACATGGGTTACAAACGGACTATGGCGATATAGGACTTGGTTATGCCCTGGCCACAAAAGCTGCGCTGGGAAAAAATCTAATGAAGGCCATACAGGAAAAAGGTACGGAGGGGGCGGTAGCATTTTGTAACCTTAGGGCCATAGAATTAACAGATAGTATTTCTGTTATGAACAATGCCCAGATAAAAAGGGTTTCCGATAAACCTAGAAATCCACTTAACAAGGCCAACAAAGAGGAGCTGGGGTATATCGCTACTTTTAAAGAGCAGGTTGCCGCTGGTATCGAAGTAGATCCGGTAGTAGTTCCTGGAAACGAAGAAGTAACGGTCTATTATCCCATAACTACCAATACCATGTGTCTCCAATGCCATGGAAAACCCAACGAACAGGTGAAGCCTGCTACTATGGCCACTTTAAGAAAATTATACCCGGAAGATATGGCCGTTGGCTATAATGTAAATGAGGTCCGCGGAATATGGAGTGTGGTTTTTGACAAAAATAAGTAGACCTATTCGGTTCTGAAGTTCTATAGGTTGTAAGTCCCTATTCCTGGAAAAGGAAATTTACCAATAGTGATATCGGGCAGAGAAATCTTTAGGAATATATGCAATTTGATGCCCAAAAATCTTTTTAAAATAGATTTCATAAATGTATGAATTTGAGCTAAACAACTAAAATTTGGAGGCCCTGTCCTTGTGGGGTCAAAAAAATTTGTACATTTGTTAACCATTTGGTTAAACTATTTAGTTAATGAAAGATCAAAGTACAGAAGAAAATATATTAAAGGCCGCTATTAGCATCTTCCAAAAGAAAGGTATGGCAGGTGCGCGTATGCAGGAAATTGCGGATGAGGCAAAAATTAACAAGGCCATGCTGCACTACTATTACAAGAGCAAGCAAAAATTGTTCGAGGCGGTTTTTAGGCAGGCCTTTGAAAAGTTTGCTCCCCATATCAATCAGGTCTTCAATTCCGATAAAACTGTTTTTGAAAAAATCAGGGATTTTACGGATAGCTATATCTCCTTCGTATTGGAAAATCCATACCTACCCAACTTTCTTATCCAGGAAATAAACAATAACCCGGAGTTTACCAACTTATTTTTTGGCTCCGAGATAGCCCCCAACCCTATACTCTTTGAAAAGCAGATAGCGGAGGAAGTTGAAAAGGGAATAATAAAGCCTATAGATCCCAAACAATTGTTGTTAAACCTTTTTTCCTTGACCGCCTTTTCATTTGTAGGGACAGGCCTGGTCCGTGGAATATTGAACTTGGATGAAGAAAAATTCAAGTCCATGATGCAGGAACGTAAGATTTTGATTCCAGAGCTTTTAATTAATTCTATTAAAAAATGAAACATTCATACTCAATTTTAAACGAACGGGGAAAATGACTATTTGAATGTTGCATGTGACCACTGAAAATTAATAAACAAAAACACATGAAAAGACTTTTTTTAATATATATATTCACTATACCTCTTGTTGTTGAGGCCCAGCAGACCCTTAGGTTGGAGGAGTGTTTTGAACTTGTTGCCGAGAGCTATCCGTTGGCCAAACAATCTGGCTTATTGGAAAAGCAGGTACAACTGGATATTGACGCCCTTAGAACGGGGTTTTTGCCCAAACTTGATTTAAATGCCCAGGCCACATACCAGTCCGACGTAACAAGTTTGCCGATACAGCTTCCGAATGTATCGGTGGAACCTCCCAATAAGGACCAATATCGCGCCACTTTGGATGTAAACCAAATGATTTACAATGGGGGTTTGATCAATGCCTCCTCCAAGGTTAAGGTGGCTGCCTCTAAAGTAAACCAACAACAGTTGGAGGTGAGTCTGTACGGTTTAAAAAGCCAGGTGAATTCTATCTACCTTTCGGTCTTATTGCTTCAGGAAAACCAGGCTTTACTCCAAGCCAAAGAAGAGCAATTAAAAGCTCGAATAGCCGATGTGAGAGCCGGTGTAAAGTACGGCACCTTGTTGACGTCTTCAGAAAAGACACTTGAAGCAGAACTCCTTAAATTAAAACAACAATACATAGAGTTGAGCTATAATAAATCGGATTTGTTACAACGGCTGTCCTTGCTAATTGGCAGGGAATTATCTTCCGCTGTGAACCTTTTACGTCCGGAGGTTTTTATGTCGGAGGATAAACCTAAACGACCCGAGATTCAGCTTTTCGACCTTCAAAAGGAACAGATCGATTACTCCTTAAAACTGATTTCAAAATCAAACCTTCCAAAGGTAAATGCCTTTGCACAAGGAGGTTATGGAAATCCTGGGTTAAATATGTTGGATAATTCTTTTAATACTTTCTATATGGCAGGTCTAAAACTCAATATGAACATTTTTGATTGGAACAAGACCAAGACCGAGAAACAATCCCTTGAAATAAACAAGGAAATAATAGATACCCAAAAAGAGACCTTTGAATTGAACAACAATTTGGAATTGGTAACACTCAAGTCCGAAATTGATAAGATCGATGCTCTGATTTCCACGGATAATGAGATTATAGCGTTACGAGAAGATATTTTGAAAACGGCGGAATCACAATTGAACAACGGTGTAATTACGGCATCGGCCTATATTATCGAATTCACGAATTTATATGAGGCAAAAAGCAATCTAAACCTACATGAAACTCAATTGCTATTGCACCAAATTCAATATGAAATTACTAAAGGAAGCTATTACAATAACTGATATATAACAATACCTGAATAAAATGAAACATCCATATTTAATATTGACAAGCCTTCTCATAAGCCTTTTGGGTTCATGCTCCGGCAACGGGGACAAGGCAGATGGTTACGGTAATTTTGAAGCTACGGAAATAACTATTTCCGCCGAGGCCAATGGAAAAATTTTGTTCCTGGATGCGGAGGAAGGCACTGTGCTGGGCCAAAATAAGGTTGTTGGGGTTATAGACACCGTTCAGCTCTCCCTAAAGCGCGACCAATTGTTGGCTTTCAAAAACACTATTTTTTCAAAATCCAGAAACGTGCTATCACAACGCGAAGTTCTTAAGGAGCAATTAAAAGTGGCCCAAAATGATAAATCTAGGATAGAGAACCTATTGCAGGCAAAAGCCGCAACTACCAAACAATTGGATGATATCAATGGACAGATGAACATTATAAAAGAGCAGATCAAAAGTGTGGAGACTCAAAATTCGCCCATTATTAATGAGGTAAAAAGTATTGAAATACAAATACGTCAAATTGAGGATCAGATCTATAAAAGCATCATTCAAAACCCTGTAAAGGGCACGGTCCTGGTAAAATATGCCGAACCTAATGAAATTACTGCCTTTGGAAAGCCCTTATATAAAATTGCCAATCTGGAAGATATGATCTTAAGGGTGTATATCAGTGAAAACCAGTTGGCAAACCTACATATTGGGCAGGAGGTAAGCGTAAAAATCGATGCAGGAGAGGAGATGAAATCATACCCCGGTGAGATTAGCTGGATTTCGGAATCAGCAGAATTTACCCCCAAGATCATACAGACCAAGGAAGAGCGTGTAAACCTAGTGTATGCGGTAAAGGTCAAGGTTAAAAATGACGGTAGTCTGAAAATAGGGATGCCTGCGGAAATGTGGATTTCCAGTACGGAACAATAAAATAAGCAAGCTAAAACAAGGCCTAAACAATTTTTGAATATCGCAAGATACAATGGGGATCATACTAAACAATATCAGTAAATCTTACGCCAATGTACCAGCTTTGGACGATATTTCCTTTGAGGTTGCACCTGGGGAACTGTTTGGTTTGATCGGTCCGGATGGTGCCGGAAAGACCACCCTCTTTCGAATCTTGACCACCTTACTGATCCAAGATAGGGGAAATGCTGCCGTTGCCGGGTATGATGTGCTAAAACAGTACAAGGATATTAGAAATCATGTGGGCTATATGCCGGGTAGGTTTTCTTTGTATCAAGATCTTACTGTTGAGGAAAATCTTACTTTTTTCGCTACTATTTTTGGAACTACTATAGAGGAGAATTATGATTTGATCAAGGACATTTATATCCAAATAGAACCTTTTAAAGACCGTAGGGCAGGAAAATTATCGGGCGGCATGAAACAAAAACTGGCCCTTTGCTGCGCTTTGATCCATAAACCCAAGGTGTTGTTCTTGGATGAACCTACCACAGGGGTAGATCCCGTTTCCCGTAAAGAGTTTTGGGAGATGTTAAAACGCCTACAGCAAAAAAACATCACTATTTTGGTATCTACGCCCTATATGGACGAAGCCGAACTTTGTGATAGGATTGCTCTGATTACCAATGGAAAAATACTGCAGATCAACACACCCGAGGCAATTATTGCTTCGTTCCCAAAGAAAATTTATAAGGTACGTAGTTCCAACACCTATCAATTAATACAAGACTTAAGAATTTATCCAGACACCCATAGCGCCTATCCCTTTGGAGAATACCTACATTTTACGCCTAAGTCCGAAGCTTTTGGGCCAATGGATCTAAGCAAGTATTTGGAGGAAAGACATCATAAGGGGATTGAGGTTAAAGAGACCGTTGCAACTATTGAGGATACTTTTATGGATCTATCAAAAGCACAAGAATAGATGGCAAAAGATAATATGATACAGGTTGAGAACTTGACCAAAATGTTTGGGGATTTCACCGCAGTCAATAACATCTCTTTTGAGGTGGGAAAAGGAGAGGTTTTTGGGTTTTTGGGAGCCAATGGTGCAGGAAAGACAACGGCTATGAAAATGTTGATCGGTATTTCCAAACCTACACATGGTGCCGCCACCGTGGCCGGATATAACGTGCTTACAGAGGCCGAACTGGTAAAAAGGAATATTGGGTATATGAGCCAACGTTTCTCCCTGTACAATGATTTGACCATCAAGGAAAATATAGTCTTCTTTGGCGGTATTTATGGCTTGTCATCTAAGGATATCAAAGAAAAATCCCAGACTATGATAAATGAATTGGGATTGCACGATATGACCAACTCCCTAGTAGGTTCCCTCCCCTTGGGATGGAAGCAAAAAGTAGCCTTTTCAGTTGCCCTGCTCCACAATCCAAAAATTGTTTTTCTGGATGAACCCACGGGCGGAGTCGATCCCATTACCAGGCGCCAATTTTGGGAAATGATCTATAGGGAGGCCAATAGGGGGGTGACCATCTTTGTAACTACCCATTATATGGACGAGGCCGAATATTGTGATCGGGTATCCATTATGGTGGCGGGGAAAATTGAAGCTTTGGACACACCAAAGAATCTTAAAAGTCAATTTCGAGTGGATTCCATGAACCAGGTATTCCTAAAATTGGCGAGGAACATAGAATAATAAGGGTGAAATGAACAGATTTATAGGATTCATCAAAAAGGAATTTTACCATATTTTAAGGGACAGGCGTTCCCTGTTTATCTTGTTCGGCATGCCCATAGTGCAGGTGATGCTTTTTGGTTTTGCCATAACCAACGAGATCAATAATGTGGATATCGCCATTTTGGATCATTCCAAAGATGTAAATACCAAAGAGATCATAAATAAAATAGCGACTTCAAAATATTTTAGCATTAAGGGGTTTATAGACCATGAAGATGAGATTGAATCTACCTTTAAAAAAGGAAAGATAAAAGCGGTACTCAATTTTGAAAAGGATTTTAGCAAGAACCTGGTCACCCAAAAAAAAGCTACCGTTCAAATTGTTACCGATGCTACGGACCCCAATACGGCGAATACCATTAGCAATTATGTAGGGTCTATTTTAAAGAATTACCAACAGGAATTAAATCAAGGTCTAAATCTTCCTTACCAAATAGTGCCACAAACAAGAATGGTGTTTAATCCAGAACTAAAAAGTGTATATATGTTTGTGCCGGGGGTTATGACTATAATATTAATGTTGGTATCGGCCATGATGACCTCAATATCCATTACCAAGGAGAAAGAATTGGGAACTATGGAGATTTTGTTGGTGTCTCCATTAAACCCAATTCAAGTTATTGTGGGAAAGGTGGTTCCCTATATTTTGCTTTCCATCATAAACGCTGCAGTTATTATTCTTTTGAGCATTTTTGTTTTTAAAATGCCAGTGCAGGGCAGTCTGTTTTTATTGGGGGCGGAGAGTACCTTATTTATAGTAAATGCCCTGTCGCTCGGGATTTTGATTTCCACAATATCCTCCACACAACAAACGGCCATGATGATTTCTTTAATGGGTCTCATGCTGCCGGTAATATTATTGTCGGGATTTATTTTTCCTATCTCCAGTATGCCCTTGCCTTTGCAATTGATCAGTAATATAATTCCTGCCAAATGGTTTATAATGATTTTAAAAGGAATTATGCTTAAAGGAGTGGGGCTGGCCTATGTCTGGAAAGAAACCTTAATATTGATTGGGATGACCATATTTTTTATTGTCTTGAGCGTAAAAAAATATAAAATAAGATTGGAGTGAAAGAAATTTGGCCGGTAGTTAAGGCCTTAAACAACCCACTTTTTTAAATACGTATTACACAACAGAATATGAACATCATCCGCTATATCATCCAAAAGGAATTTAAACAGATCTTTAGAAATAAGGCGATGCTCCCTATTATTTTTGTTTTGCCATTGATCCAACTGATCATTCTATCCAATGCGGCAACTTTTGAAGTGAAAAATATAAAGTTTGCCTATGTTGATAATGATAATACTTCTTTTTCTAGGGGGTTGGTGGAAAAATTTGAAGCCTCCTCCTATTTCAATGTGGTGTCCCAATTTCCATCGGAAAAACTAGCGAGTAAGGCAATGTTGCAAGGGAAGGTGGATGTGATTTTAGAGATTCCGTCCTATTTTGAAAAGCAATTGCTTAAGAATAAAAAAGCGGATCTGTCCGTTATAATCAATGCCATAGATGGTGCCGCTGCCGGAGTAGAAAATGTATATATCAATCAAATTGTACAACAGTTCAATAAAAAGGCACAAGTGGAATTATTCCTGTTTAACAATTTGGGAAACCAGCCGCAGGATATTGAAACCATTCCTTCCTTTTGGTATAATGAGACCTTAAATTATAAAACTTTTATGGTGCCCGGAATACTGGTTCTCTTGGTGACCATGATTACCCTCTTCCTATCTGGAATGAACATTGTTCGGGAGAAGGAAATAGGTACTTTGGAGCAAATTAATGTTACCCCGATAAAAAAACACCAGTTTATTATTGGTAAATTATTTCCTTTTTTGGTTTTGGGTATGGTCTTGTTGACGGTGGGCCTGATTATCTCCAAACTGTTGTTCCACATTCCAATAGTTGGAAGCCTAAGCTTAATGTATCTCTATACCATTATTTACATTTTGGTGATTTTGGGGATGGGCCTCTTTATTTCCAATTTTACCGATACCCAACAGCAGGCCATGTTTATAGCTTGGTTCTTTATGGTTATTTTTATCCTTATGAGCGGGTTGTTTACCCCTATAGAAAGTATGCCGCAATGGGCACAACTCTTAACGGAATTCAACCCTATAAAATATTTTGTACAGGTAATGAGAATGGTGATGTTAAAAGGTGCCGGACTTTCAGATATTTACCCGCAAGTTATCAAAACATTCGTATTTGCCATTGCCATGAATACTTTGGCGGTAATCAGTTATAAAAAAACAAGTTAATGGAAAACAACCACAACAACCGTTTACAACCAGAAGAATCACGCTTTTTATCCGGACCACGCTCCAGGTTTAAAGAATTGCTTTTCACCTTTAGGGTTCAATACAGCTTTATCAGGGCTTTTAGGAAAATGCACTTTATAGGCCCCTGTGTAACGGTTTTTGGATCTGCCAGGTTTGACAATACCAATCCTTTCTACAAAAAGGCAGAAGAGGTGGGTGCCGCTTTGGCCAATATGGGATTTACGGTAATGACCGGAGGGGGGCCTGGTATTATGGAAGCTGCAAACAAAGGGGCCTATGAAGCGGGAGGATATTCCGTAGGCTGTAATATAATTTTGCCCTTTGAACAGAAACCGAACCCCTATCTACACAAATGGATCAACATTAGGTATTTTTTTGTACGGAAGTTTTTGTTGATCAAGTATTCCTATGCCTTTGTAGTTATGCCTGGGGGCATGGGGACATTGGACGAACTCTTCGAATCCATAACCCTGATCCAAACCAAGATGATCCAAAATTTCCCCGTGGTCATTTTTGGATCCGAATATCATAAAGAACTCTGCGAACATATACGGATCATGGCCGAGAATGAAAGTATAAGTCCAAAGGATATGGAGTTGTTGTTCGTAACCGACTCGGTGGAGGAAATGGCAGAACACATTAAGATCCACGCTATTGAAAGGTTTAAATTAGTTAAAAAACCGCAAAGACCTAAATGGTGGTTTGGAGAGGAATAAGCATTGTAGGGATTGATTTTTTTCAGAAACCATTTGTTGAAATGGAGTGCTAATTTCTCTGTAACAAATGTTGCTGTGGAAATCATATTAAAGTCTCAAATTTATATTCGTAATAATATTTAATATGCTGATAATAATCATGTTAAGTATTTGAGCGAAGTATTAAATTTATCTTTAATAAATCCAATCGCAATGTCGAAAATAGTCATTTTGGGTGCTGGAATCTCTGGCCATGTGGCCGCAGCGCACCTCCGTAGAAAACTTCCCAAAGAACACGAAGTTTTAGTGGTCTCTCCCAATAGCAATTACCAATGGATCCCTTCCAATATTTGGATAGGAATTGGAAGAATGGAACCGAAGGATATTATCTTTCCCTTGGCCCCTCTTTACAAAAAGAAAAAAATAGGATTTAAACAGGCAAAGGTGGTCACCTTTCATCCCGAAGGGGATACCGAAGTGGAAAGACCTTTTGTTATGGTGGAATATGTTACGGAAGATCAAAAAGGGATACAGGAAAAAGTTACCTATGATTATTTGATCAATGCAACAGGACCCAAACTGGCCTTCGATATGACGGAGGGTCTAGTGCCCGGCACCAACAAGGCCTATTCCGTTTGTACCTACCATCACGCCAACCAGGCTTGGAAGGCTCTTGACGATTTAATACAACAGATGAAGCAGGGTAAAAGGGCCAAAATACTGATTGGAACCGGCCATGCAAAGTCTACTTGCCAAGGTGCTGCCTTTGAGTATATTTTAAATGTAGAGCAGGAACTAAGGCGACATAAAGTTCGGGAAAATGCAGAATTGATCTGGATTGCCAACGAGCCACAACTGGGAGACTTTGGAATGGATGGGATGCTTTTGAGCTATGGCAACAATATTATGAAGTCGAGCGAAATGGTAGAAATGGTTTTTGAAGATCGCGGCATAAAATGGATCATTGGTGCCGGGGTAAATAAAATTGAAGATGGGGTGGCACATTATGAAACCTTGGATGGTGAGTATCACACGGAAACTTACGATTTTGCCATGCTCATCCCGGCTTTTGCGGGCCATGGTTTTAAGGCCTATGATAAGGGCAACCAAGATATTACGGAAAAATTGTTTAGAGGTTTTATGATCGTAGATGCCGATTACAGCCCTAAACCTTATGAGGAATGGTCTGTTCAGGATTGGCCCGAGACCTATCAGAATCCTTCCTATCCCAATATTTTTGCCCCGGGCATCGCTTTTGCTCCTCCACATGCTATATCAAAACCCAGACTAAGTAAAAATGGTACGGCTATTTCCCCATCACCTCCGCGGACTGGGATGCCGTCTGGCATAACCGCAAAGTTGGTAGCCGATAATATTATAGATACCATAAGGAATGGCAAGCCCTCCCTGCATCATCGGGGATCTATGGGTAATATGGGTGCCGCATGTATAGCCTCTGCAGGTTATGGAATGACCAAGGGCAGTGGTATAAGTATAACTACTTTCCCAATAGTTCCCGATTATAATAAGTATCCGGATACCCAAGGTCGGCAATTGGGGAAAACATTTGGAGAAATTGGTTTGGCCGGCCATTGGCTTAAATTGGCCTTGCACTATGCCTTTTTGTACAAGGCCAAGATGAAACCTTTCTGGTGGTTGATCCCGGAATAAAGGTTATTGCCAATCAACGATAGGGACGCCTTAGGGCAATTACAAATACCCATTAACCCAAAAATTTTAAAGATGACACGTAGAATATCAAAATCCAAGCGCTTTTATATGATGAACCCAATAATCCAATTCTTTAAATTCATTTGGTTGGGCATAAAAATTATGTTGATCGTAGCAGGGGGGCATGGAGGCACCAGAAAGGTGAATTGAATTATCCCGGACCAAAAAAAATTTTTCACAGAACAGTAAAAAGCAATCTAACCTGGGCAAAGGAAAATTGTCACCTTGTAATTTATCTTTTCCCCTGTTGAAATTTAGAACCTTCTCCAAATAAATTTGGACTTTCTATAAGTTTTATAATACATGGCCTGTGTAACTTAAGTAGCTGTGCATCTGTTTAATATGTTGGATATTGCTTATGAACGTAAAACTGGGGCAATGAAACTTTTTAAACAAATAGGAACCTATCTATCCATTTTTGGTTTGCCGTTCCTTTTGGTGCTGTTCTCTTGTAACAATGATGATACCTTGGCAGGAGATCTGGAAAATACAGAATTCACTAATGCAGATAGCGCTGCATTACTGTTTATGTTGGAAGAGGAAAAGTTGGCAAGGGATACCTACACCTATTTGGAGAATTTATGGGAAATAAATCAATTCTCGAATATCAAGAAAAGTGAACAAAGCCATATGAATGCCGTTAGAGGCCTTTTGGACCAAAACAATATTTCCTATACCCTTTTGGCATATGGGGAATTTAATAACCCGGACATTCAAGAACTTTATGATCAGTTTGTTGATTACGGCAGTGAAAATAGGGAAAATGCCTTGGAGGTGGGTGCCAACATCGAAGATTTGGACATTGTGGATTTGGCCAACTTTATCGATGCCACAACCAACAGTGCCATGATAAAAGTATTTGAAAGTCTGCAATGCGGTTCCCGTAACCATCTCTGGAGTTTTGTCAACGCCATTGAACTTTCGGGGAATACTTATGAGCCCAAGTATTTAACCCAGGCAGACTATACTCTAATAATCAATGATAGTCTGGAACAATGTGGTAGATAAACCTCGTGTTTTGAATTATAGTAGCCTTTTTTCTCGGTAACATTAGTTACTGTGCAATCCTTTTACTCCGCCTAATTTTGTCCTAAATAAATTGAAACATGAAGAATATCATATACATACTATCATTTTTGGGAACCTTGTCCTTTATGCATGCTCAGGAAAGTGTGTTGATCAGCAAGGAGGAAGTGTTGACCAGAGTGAGGGAAAACAACAATACCCTAAGAATATCCCAACAGGATGTGTTGGCCGCCAAAGGAGATTTTAATCAGTCCAATGCGGTGATTTTGCCCAATATAAGTGTTTCCCATACGGCTATTGCCACCACTAATCCTTTGATGGCATTTGGTTCTAAATTGAATCAGGAAATTTTGACCCAGGCCGATTTTAACCCACTTTTATTGAATAATCCGAATCAGATCGAGGATTATGCAACCCGTATCCAAGTACAGCAGCCTTTGATAAACCTAGATGGCATTTTTCAGCGGAAGGCCGCCAAGGCCAAATTGAATGCTGTTGAGCTAAAAGCCGATAGGACCAATGATTATATAGACTTGGAGGTTGAAAAGGCGTATATGCAGTTACAATTGGCCTACAAGTCCGTAAAGGTTTTGGAAGAGGCGAAAAAAGCAGCTTTGGAAAATAAACGTTTGGCCGATAATAGTTTTAAGCAGGGATACCTTCAAAAATCCGATGTTTTGGCAGTTGAAGTTAGGGTTACCGAAATAGAAAATCAGTTGCAGTATGCCAAGAGCAATGTCCATAATGTCTCCAATTACCTATCCGTCTTGATGAACGATGACAGTTATGCTGTTTTGCAACCAACGGATTCCTTGACCCTAATGGTCAGTGATATTTACACGGAAGGATTGCCCGAGAATAGAAAAGACCTACAAGCCATGTCCTTATCCAGTGAGGCATACCAACAAATGTACAGGGCAGATAAAATGAGTTTCCTTCCTAGCTTAAATGCCTTTGGAACCTATGAATTGCACGATGATCAAGTCTTTCAGGGCGATGCGAACGGCTATCTTATCGGGGCAGAATTAAAATGGAATCTTTTTGAAGGGAGCAAACGTTTTGGAAAGGTTCAAAAAAGTAGGGCCCAATTTGAAAAATCCAAATTGGAACTACATCAATATAAGGCAGAGAGTCAGGTAGAGTTGAATAAAGCCATGCGAATGCTTCAAGATGCCAAAAACAATTTGGAGCTTACATCCTTGGCATTGCAACAGTCGGAAGAATCCCTCCGCATACGTACCAATAGGTTTAAACAAGGCTTGGAGAAAACGACCGACCTATTAAATACCGAAACCCAATTTTCCCAGAAGAAATTGGAATATTACACCACTATTTTCAATTATAATTACGCCTTGGCCTATGTAAAGTTTTTAACCAAGGAATAATAGCCTACAGTTCAGCAATAGAAGAAACCATAAACCAGGAATACTTGCATTCAACATTAAATAATTAAAGGAAAATCATGAAATGGGCATAACCAAAAACTGGTCGCAAAGACGATTGAAGGTATGCGAATTACATATGACCGTTCAAAAACAATAAATAACTACATATGAAAACAAAATTATACATAGTAGCACTCTTCATCCTCTCCATAACGATTGGTAGTTGTGGGAGCGATGATAAAAAAAATGAGGTAGACAATTCTCCTGCCGTGGCCGTTAAAGTGAGCACAGTTTCCGAAGGGAATGGCAGTCCGTTCCTATCTGTTAGCGGAAAGATAGAGGCGGTGAACAGTGCCAATATCAGTACCCGAATGATGGGGTATGTAGATAAAATTTACGTGCAGGTTGGGGATAAAGTTAAGAAGGGGCAGCAATTGATAAGTATTAACAATGCAGATATATCCGCCAAATTGGCCCAGGTAAATGCCGGTATTACTGAAGCGACCGCTGCTTTTAACAATGCTGAAAAGGATTATAAAAGGTATACAGCCTTGTTTAGCGAAAACAGTGCTTCCCAAAAGGAACTGGACGATATTACGGCCAACTATAACATGGCCAAGGCCAGATTGGAAGGGGCCAAACAAATGAAAAACGAGGTGAACGCCCAATTTTCCTATAGCAATATACGTGCCCCCTTTAACGGAGTGGTCACCAACAAATTTATAAAGGTTGGGGATATGGCAAATCCAGGGATGCCTTTGGTAGAAGTAGAAAGCCCGGGCAATTTTCAGGTATTGGCAATGGTACCGGAATCGGAAATCCTACAGATCAAATCGGGTTCGGAAGTGGACGTATTGATAAAGACCCTGAACGAATCCATTAAGGGAACAGTAGCGGAAGTGAGTACATCAGCCAAAAACACCGGTGGTCAATATATGGTCAAGGTAATGTTGAAAGAGTCCACCTCCAATTTACTTTCTGGAATGTACGCTACTGTACAATTTCCAACAGCTAAAAAAGCGAACACCAATAGAGTGCTTATTCCTTTAGAGGCAGTAGTGCAAAACGGACAATTATCCGGGGTGTATACGGTAAGTGAAAGCAAAACGGCACTTTTACGCTGGTTGCGGTTGGGGAGGACTTATGGCGATAACGTAGAGGTTTTGTCGGGACTTTCCGCCGAGGAAGATTACATAATATCGGCAGAGGGGAAGTTGTACAATGGAGCCAAAATAAGTATCCAATAACTGAAGATTGATAAAAATAGGTATGCGTTAGGGATTGCAGCGTTTACCCCAGGCCTTTTGTGGATTTGCGCAATCAAGGACTGGAGTAAAAGCGAAAAGCCCGGCCTGAGCATTCCTGCGAGGTCTCCAAGACCTTGTAGGCATATGAAAGGACCATGCTGGCATGAACTTCATGCGAAGGTAACGCCCAAATAAAAAACAAAAGATAAAGATGAAAGAAGGATTAGCAGGCAAAATTGCCAAAGCATTTATAGGATCCAAGTTAACGGTCCTTCTAATGATCGTGTTCATGGTCATTGGGGTATACAGTTCGTTCTTGATACCAAGGGAGGAGGAGCCACAGATAGATGTGCCCATGGCCGATATTTTTGTGGGCTACCCAGGTGCGAGTCCCACCGAAGTGGAGAGCAGGGTAACAAAACCCCTTGAAAAGTTAATTTCCAATATTAAGGGGGTAGAATACGTGTATTCCACTTCCATGGAAGAGCAGGGGATGGTCATAGTACAGTTTTATGTAGGAGAGGATATTGAGCGTTCGTTTGTTAAACTCCAGAATGAGATCAACAAACATATGGATGAAATGCCGCAAGGCGTTACCTTCCCTTTAATTAAAACCAGGGCTATTGATGATGTTCCCATGTTGGGACTTACCTTATGGAGTGAAAATTACGACGATTATCAACTTAAGCAAATTGCCCAGGAGCTTACGGATGAAATTGAAAAAGTAAACGATGTGTCCGCCACCCAGAGAATTGGTGGGCGAAACCGTCAATTAAGGGTGGTACTGGACAAGGATAAATTGGCGCAGAGCGGATTGGATTTTTTGTCCGTAGCCCAAATGATCAAAGCCAATAACCAACAAATTAGCGGAGGTACTTTTGATAAGAATGATACCGAATTTATGGTAACCACTGGTAAATTCCTTGAAACTGCTACCGATGTGGAAAATTTGGTGGTAGGCGTACAACAAAACCGTCCCATTTATTTGAAGCAAATTGCCAGTATACAGGATGGCCCCGAAATTCCCAAGGAATACGTTTCATTAGGTTTTGGCAAGGGAAGTGAAAAAGGGGAAACCTATAAGTCCGAATATCCTGCCGTTACCATTTCCATAGCGAAGCGCAAAGGTGCTGACGCAATGAATATTTCGGATATTATTTTGGAGAAAGTAGATCATTTAAAAAAGAATCTAATTCCAGATGATGTGCATGTGGAGGTGACCCGAAACTATGGGGAAACGGCTTCCCATAAGGTATCTGAATTGTTGATGCACCTTATTGGTGCCATAATAGCGGTAACTTTTGTAGTAATGTTGGCCATGGGGTGGCGTGGTGGATTGGTGGTTTTTCTTTCGGTACCCATCACCTTTGCCTTGACCTTGTTGAGCTATTATTTGTTGGACTATACCCTGAACCGTATCACCTTGTTCGCATTAGTTTTTGTAACAGGTATTGTGGTGGACGACTCCATTATTATTGCGGAAAACATGCACCGGCATTTTAAAATGAAACGCTTGCCGTTTAAACAGGCTGCGTTGTATGCCATTAATGAAGTGGGCAACCCAACTATATTGGCCACTTTTACAGTTATTGCTTCCGTATTGCCCATGGCTTTTGTCTCCGGCCTCATGGGGCCCTATATGTCGCCGATGCCCATTGGCGCTTCCATTGCCATGTTGTTGTCCCTTTTTGTGGCCTTGACGATTACGCCATACCTAGGGTATATATTTCTTAGGGAGAAGGATAAAAAAGGTGAGGAAAAGGTAGAGAAACCTTTGGAGGAAACTTTTATCTATAGGATGTACCATAAATTTGAAAATCCTTTGATAGAAAACAAAAAGAAACGCTGGTTGTTTTTGGGAATTACCTTCTTGTTGCTATTGGGTTCCATAGGCATGTTCTTTACCAAATCGGTGGCGGTAAAAATGTTGCCGTTCGACAATAAGAACGAATTTCAGGTGGTCATAGACATGCCCGAAGGTACTACTTTGGAACGTACCGGAGTGGTGGCCAGGGAGATTGCCCAATATTTGAACACCCGTCCGGAAGTGGTAAATTACCAAAGTTATGTTGGTACTTCCGCACCAATAACCTTCAACGGTCTTGTACGTCATTACGATATCCGGGGAGGAAGTAATATGGCCGATATTCAGGTGAATTTATTGGATAAGGGAGACCGAACAGCCCAAAGTCATGAGATAGCCAGTTTATTACGTCCAGAGATTCAACGTATTGGGGAGAAGTTCAATGCCAATGTCAAGATTGTTGAGGTACCGCCTGGACCTCCGGTTTTATCTACCATTGTTGGGGAAATATATGGCCCTGATTACGATACACAGATCGATATTGCGGATCAAGTTCAGCAAATTTTGAAAAATACCCCGGATGTAGTGGATGTAGATTGGATGGTAGAAGCCGACCAGGTGGAATATGAGCTTATCATAGACAAGGAAAAGGCAATGTTATATGGGGTGGCACCCGCGCAAATTGCCCAAACTATGAATATGGCCCTATCAGAGAGGGCGGTGACCAATCTATATGATGAAAATGCTTCCAACCAAATAGGCCTGATATTGGCCTTGGAGGAAAAGGAAAAATCCACTATCCAGGATATTGCCCAACTGAAGGTGAAATCCCAACAAGGAAATGGCAATATGGTGCCAATTGCAGATTTGGTAACTATAGAGCAAACTACCAGGGCCAAGAGCATTTATAGAAAAAACCAAAAGAGGGTGGTCTATGTCCTTGCCGATATGGCCGGGGAACTGGAAAGTCCGGTGTATGCTATTCTAGGGATGACCGATAAATTAAAGGCCATGAATTTGCCAAAGGGATACTCCGTTGATGAACTCTACATAAAGCAACCCGATTTTGAGGATAATTACACCGTAAAATGGGATGGGGAATGGCAGATTACCCTGGAGGTATTCCGGGATCTTGGATTGGCCTTTCTAGGAGTAATTTTCATCATTTATATATTGATTGTGGGGTGGTTCCAGAATTTTAAGGCCCCGGTAGTCATGATGGTGGCCATTCCGCTTTCCTTGATCGGGATTGTATTGGGGCATTGGTTGTTGGATGCATTTTTTACAGCAACTTCCTTTATAGGAATGATTGCCTTGGCGGGAATTATGGTCCGGAATTCGGTGTTGTTGATCGACTTTATCAATCTTAGATTGGCGGAGGGTATTCCCTTAAAGTTGGCGGTAATAGAAGCTGGTGCCGTGAGGACCACTCCTATTTTGTTAACAGCAGGAACCGTGGTAATCGGGGCGTTCGTAATTTTATTCGACCCTATTTTCCAAGGCTTGGCCATTTCTTTGATGGGAGGTACCATTGTCTCCACGGTACTCACATTGTTGGTAGTGCCTTTGGTGTATTATATGATAGAAAGGAAGAACTATAAATAAGGAGGGTTCTTAGAATGTAGCCGAAGAGGTTCCTGTTAAGGAATAAGGGAAACTATGGCTCAACGGGGTATAAAGGGAAAATTACAATTGAAACTAAAAATATAGAGTTATGAAATTACTCATAGTAACTGTTGTGGAGGAGTACGATAAGGAAATTCTACAACTCTTTAAAAAAGCCAATATTGAAAGCTTCAGTGGTTCTGATATTGATGGGTATAAAAACCCTGCTTCGATGTTAATGGCGTCAAATTGGTTCCCAAGCGAAAAAGGAGGCGTGGGGTCAACCATGTTTTTCTCCTTTACTACAGAAGAAAATATTGAAACGCTTTTTCAACTTATCTCTGAATTCAACAATGGTTTGGAAACCAACAACCCCATAAGGGCTGCAGTGGTTCCCATAGAAAAGTATATTTAATAACCTTTAAAAATAGTATTATGATCAACAGATATATTAGGGCAATTGCCGGGGCTTTTATAGTTATTAGTGTTGTATTGGCCGTTTACGTAAACATCAACTGGTTGTGGTTTACCGTCTTTGTTGGGGTAAACCTTTTTCAATCCGCATTTACCCAATGGTGCCTTATGGAAAAGATTTTGTTCAAATTGGGGGTAAAAAAAGAAGGGGATAGCTGTACCGTTTAATGGCCCAAATTCCAGGCATTTGGTTGGTGTCCAGGAGGGGAGTGTTGTTGTATGTTTTTGGAATTGTAATTGATGGATGACCTTGGTATCAAGTATCGTTTCTTGTAAAATTTTTGATAGGCAAGGGATATAACAAAAAATGCCCCGGTTTTCCCAGGGCATTTTAAACTAACTCTAAACTCAATAAAAAAACTCAATTCTATTTGTAATTCCCTCTACAAAGGCAATTGCCTTTGTAGAGGCCTGGGTTTACCAAGGTTTTGTAACTCCCTGTAGAATCCATGGTTTGGACCAAGGTGTATCATTTTCGAATTTTCCGGGCACATCGTTTGTGTGGCTGGTTGTTTCCAATGAAGATAGTGCTGCCTTGTAATTAGCTTCATTAATATTTCTTTCTTCATCAGGATACTGAAAACGAACCGGGATTACGGACGACAGGGCAAAAGGTCCTGTCTGAAGATTGGGAAGGCCAGTACGTCTCCAATCCAAATAGGATTCAGAAGCGGTAGCAAAGTTGGCAATCCATTTTTGTTCCATGATTTGCTCCAAAGTACCATTAAAGGCTACATCGGGATTGGTTATATAAGTATCATATTCTCCACCAATTCCCCATGTCTCCATAGATGCTTGTACTCCTTTGTTGTAATTTCCTTCCGCATCCGAGCCCCAGCCTTTTAGAGCAGCTTCAGCTTTTAAGAAACAAACTTCTGCATAGGACAAAACCCTAGCTTTTAAGAATTCACCACTAGCTTCTCTAAACTGATCGTTCATTAAGGAAACATGTACGTTGCCTCCACCTTGTACCGGGTTGGGGTTCAAGTTATAAGTATATGGCTCTGATCCTTGATATGATACCGGGATACCCACATAGGTACTACTGGTATCTACCAAACTTAATCCGGCCAAACGATCGGCTTTCCAGGTAGTTTTATCATATATTTTTAAACCATTTTCTGCAAGGGTTTCTTCATTGATATATCGCACTCCATCTACAACTACATCATCTTCTCCACCAGGTACTTCTGCGGCAGGTACAACTTTAATTGGAATTGCAACAGGTGCAAACCAAATGCTGGCCCTTGGGTCATTAAGTTCCTGTAATCTATCGGTAAAAGTAGTACAAGGCTTAACACGATTGAAGCTCGATGCACCTCCTGTTGAGCTGTTACTTGGCTGAGCAGTTGAACCAGATGTACCGGTATAGGCCAATGCACACTCTTCATCCACACTGCTGATCAAGGGTTTCGCCAATGTGGCCGTTACGCCTGCTTGCGCATAAGATGGGTCTTTCTCTGATAATCGCATGTAATATCGTAGGGCCAAAGAGTTGGCATATTTCATCCATTTTTCGGCATCGCCTCCAAAGAAAATATCTTGGCTGGCACCAAAGGCCTCCAGGTTACCCATATTGCTGGATATTGAAGCTGCAGCAGCCACAAAATCAGCAATAGCTCCTTTATAAACTGCTTCTTGGGAATCGTAAGTTGGTAAAATAACATCCTCGTCAGCTTGTACCGCATCAGAATAAGGTACGTCTCCGTAGTAATCTGCCAAAGTAACAAAGTTCTGCGCCATTAAAATTTGGGCAATGGCCGTATGTAAGGTATAACCTAATTCTTGAGACCGCTGAAGCGCTAATTTGGCACTACGCAAGTTATCATAGTAGGTGTTCCATCCACTACCATCCCAATCGTAATTGTTGTTGCCCCAAGAATCTTTTTGAGTGTATTGCACAAAGGCAGATAGTTCTCCACTATAACCTTTATTACCAACGTCCAGAGCAGTATTCACCATCACTTGCGTTAAAAGAAAACTTGGATTGCCTTGGCTGGGATCTACCCCGTTAGGGTTTTGGTTAATTTCTGTAAGGTCATTGTCACATGAAGTAACGGACAGTAGACTAACTACGAGAAATAGTTTAAATATCTTATTTATTATACTCATGATTTTTTGTTTTTTGTTTAAAGTGCCTATTTAGAAACTTACGTTAAGTTTGAAACCTATTGGAATGGTAAATGGACTTACGTTAAAGCGCTCAATACCTTGCTTAAATTGAATACCACTACTTCCTTGTGTGCTTGATTCGTGCTGGAAAGCCATCTCGGGGTCGATTCCTATATCGGCCTTGGTCCAAAGGATAATATTTCGGCTAAATAAAGATACATTTAGATTTTGAAGTCCAACTTGCTTAATAAGTTTATTGGGCACAGAATAAGTAAGTGAAATTTCTCTCAATTTTAGGAAATCAGAATCAAAAGTTGCATTTCTAGTAAAATCCCATCCGTAGTGATCTTGGTATCTTGTAATTACAGTTCCAGGGCCACCTAGGTTTTCCGCTGTTGCCACAAAATTTCCATTTGAATCGTAATCCCCCTGAACACCCGGCATAAATACACCATCGTTCAATGTAATGCCACCTTCAGTTAATGGATATCCACCATCACTTGCTGTAGGGCCACCTACCAATACATAGAATTCACCATCTTCTGATAAGAATTGGTCTGCATTGTCTCTTAAATAGGCAGGTACATCGGTAATGTCATTAAAATTGTGAAGTTTATCAATCCATCGTTGGGTATGTAAATCAGATTCACCGTACCTGTGAGTTTGCGATACAAACTGTCCGCCCTTTCTCCAGTCAAAATTCATGGAGATGCTCCAGTTCTTGTAGGAGGCCGATGTGGTCATCCCTAAGGTGAAATCTGGGTTAAAGTTTCCAATAATTGGAGCAACCCTGTTTCCGTCTGCATCCTCCCTAGTACGGTCACTGTTTTCAAAACCGGAATCGTCAATAATAGGCCAACCATGGTAGGGAGAGTTAGGATCATCAACACGCACTAGGGCAGCGTCAAAAATATTTCCTATTTCTTCACCAACCCAGGTTATGGCACCACCACGGGCATCGGTCCAAAACGTAATGGAATTCATACCTTCAGCCAATTCAATTACTTTGGTTCGGTTCCTGTTAAATACGAAGCCCATATCCCAACGCCAATCATTAGAGTTTATAATGTTGGCATTTAAACCAGCCTCTACACCAGTACTTCTCAATAGACCGGCATTGGTGTTTTTGGAGCTATATCCTGAGGAGATAGGAAGAGCAATTCCAAAAATTTGATTTTCGTTATCGGCAGTGTAATAGGTAAAATCCATACTTAGCCTATTGTTAAAGAAGGCCAAATCAGCCCCTGCTTCCCACGATTTAATACTTTCTGGTTTTAAATCTGGGTTAAGTAGCGTAGAACCTACGGATAACAGAGATCCTGATCCCCATGAGGTACCACCACTTAAGGTAGGTTGTAGTCTGTATGGATCAGTGTCGTTACCTACTTCAGCATAACCTGCACGAAGCTTAAATAAGGATACCCCATTGCCAAAACCAAGAAGCCTATTTACCAATAAACTAGTAGATACGGAGGGGTAAAAATAGGAGTTGTTATTATCTGGCAAGGTACTGGACCAATCATTTCTTGCGGTAACGTCTATGTAGAACATATCTTTAATACCAATACTGGCCAATCCATAGACACTGTTCACTTGTTTTTCGTAACTCCTATAAGAGTATACTAAATTGTCGTTGGCAATATTGGATAAGGTGAACAAACCTGGTGTTAAAAGTCCAGATCCTTCTTCTATTGTGGAATTTAGCAAATCGTTTCCTTTTACTACCCTTTTGTTACCACCTCCGGATATTGAGAAATCCCATCCTTCCAGTCTTTTGGCATAAGTTAATAAGAAATCGATATTGGTTTCATTAGTGAAAATTTTGTTGATACCGTAGGCCCCATTCATGTCTCCAGTATATCCTTTAGACAATTTGGTTTCTCGTACTTCGTTAATCTCATCCATGTTGTAACGAACCATCCCCGTTAGATCATCGGTGATTTTCCAATCTCCCTTTACATTGCCATAAAACCTGTTTCTTTCAAAACCGTTGTTATTCTCATAGGCTAAGAAATAAGGATTGTTCCATTCAGTTTCCGTTGGATCGTCCCCAAAATTATAAGGTGAATTTTGGTAGATGCCTTCGTATCCTGGCAACCAATAGTCCTTCATTTGGCGCACATCAATATGTGGGTTCAATTCGTAAACTGCCTGCATTGCGTTGGCACCACGGTTACCAACAGGTCTGTTGTCTGCACCGGATTTTGTATAGTTAAGACTAGTACTAACCGTAAATTTATCGTTTAATTTTAATGATGAATTTAAACTGATGCTATGTTTGCTTAAATCGGTATTAGGGATATTTCCCTTGTTCTTTAAATCCGAATAGGACAACCTATAACTAATTCTTTCCGTATTGTCCTGGATAGATATGTTATTGGTTGTTGTAATGGCCGTTTGAAAGAAATTCTTTGGATTGTTGTACGACTTCAATTCCCTTGGAATAGGGACTCCACTAGCAATTTCAGAAGCACTGTAAGGCCATTGAATTGCCATGATGCCTTTGTCCAGTTCAGGACCGGCCCAGGCTGAAGAAGTTTCGCCAATGACAATTGCACCATAGGAATTTGCCGGGAAATTATCTTCGGTATAAGGTCTGGAACCTGTCGCAAACCTAGTATGGGTATCTAAGAAACGACTAGGAATATCAAAAACAGTACTGGAATTAATAGTTACTCCCAATCCTTTTTTTGATTTCCCAGACTTGGTTGTAATTAATATAACCCCGTTTCCTGCCCTAGAACCATAAAGTGCCGCTGCACTGGCACCTTTTAGAACAGTAACACTGGCAATATCGTCTGCATTGATATCAGAAATAGCATTACCGTAATCCACTTTGTTATCATTACCTATCTCAGTAATGTTGTTAGCTGTATTAATTACAGGAGAACCATCAATAACAAATAATGGTTGGTTGTCACTGGATAATGAAGCAGCACCCCTAACATTTATGTTTACAGTAGAACCTGCACCACCGGTAGAGTTGATATTCACCCCGGACACTTTGCCCGAAAGAGCGTTTAAAACATTCTCTTGTGGCACATTGTCCAAAGCATCACCACCTACTTCGCTAACGGAATACCCCAGTGATTTCTTTTCCCTGGTAATACCAAGTGCCGTTACGACTACTTCATCCAATTGTTCTGATGAAGTTGCCAAAGTAACATTGAGGGTCGTTTGGTTACCTACTATTACTTCCTTTGTTTCCATTCCCAAATAGGAGAATACCAAAACAGCGCTACTGTTAGGTACTGTAATATTGTAAATACCATCAAAATCAGAGGTAACACCATTGGTAGTTCCTTTAACCACCACGGATACCCCTGGGAGCAATTCGCCATCATCACTGCTGACGACTCCGGTTACACCTTGTTGTGCCAACATGATTCCAGAAATCATGCTGAACATAAGGAAAGTCAAAAATTTCAAGCTGCTTTTTTTCATATTCATTTGTATTAATTGGTTGAGTAATTAGCATTTCGTTAACAAAACTATTGTAAAATAATCGACAAAAAGCATAGTATATTATTAGATACCTATGGAATTTTAACTCTATTAGTGTCAATATTATGATATTGAAAATTTTAGGTTAAGATATGTTTGATTTTGAGCAAGAATATTTCTTTAACGTAAACGGTACCATTTTGGAGAGTTGATATGGCAGACCGTTTTATAGGTATAATTGGTAGCAATATTCTATAGCAGTATTATTACATATAAGATAGGGACAAGTTATATCAATATTGATGGAGGGATATATCATTACTTGCAGAAACTGCTATAATTTTAACTTAATTATCAATAAATAAGTCAAAAAACTAGGTCTTATGTCAATATACCATGCAAATGCAATAAGATTTACTTATTCAATCATCTCTATTTGAATTTAATTTGTAGGTAATTAACCAAAATGCCAAACAATGTTAGCAGGGATAGATTATTTTATAGTAATAGCTTATATAATAGGAATGTTATTGTTAGGGCTATATTTCAAAAAATTTGTCAATAGTTCCGAAGACTATTTTCTTGGAGGTAAAAGCTTGCCTTTTTGGGCTATTGGTATGTCTATCGTTGTATCGGACATAGGGGCATTGGATTTTGTTGGGGTGTCCGGTCAGGCATATAGATATGGTATTTCCGTTGGCAACTTCGATTGGGTAGGTTCTGTTCCGGCCATGTTATTGGCGGCATTTATTTTTATTCCTTATTTCTGGCGGGGGGGCATGTACACTATACCGGAATACCTGGGAAGAAGGTATAACCAAAAGGTAAGGACTATAGCCTCGGTAACCTGGATCCTGTTTTTTGCCTTGGATTTGGGAGTTCTTTTTTGGGCTAGTGCGGTGCTATTAAATGTTCTTATGGGGTGGCCCATTTGGATTTCAATCGTGGCTACCGCGGGGGTGGTTGGTCTATATACTTATTTTGGAGGGATTACCGCTGTAATTATGACCGATGTAGTACAGTTCGTTATAATGTTCATAGGAGGTTTTGCCCTAGTTTTTCTTAGTCTTTACGAAGTTGGTGGTTGGGATAATATGGTAGATAAAATCGCAACAATGGGACCAGAGTATCGCAATCACTTCGATATTATTCAACCGCAGGATACAAAATCGCCCTTTCCCTGGACGGGTATATTGTTCGGCCTAACCTTTGTAATGGCCAATGCATACATGATTGGAAACCAGTCTATTGTACAGCGATGTCTTACTGCCAAGAATGAATGGCACGCAAAGGCCAGTATGATCTTTGGATCTGCCCTTAAAATGTTCATCCCCATTTTGGTTTTGTTTCCAGGGCTTATGGCAGTCGTAGTCCATCCCGGATTGGCCGATGGGGACCAAGCACTTCCAATGATGATCAAATCCATTCTGCCACCTGGTTTGGTAGGACTAATGTTCGCCGCATTTTTTGCGGGGCTTATGTCCAGCGTGGATTCGTTGCTGAATTCAACGGCCACTTTGTTTACAAAAGATATATACGAGCCGTTTATCAAAAAAGGGGCGGATGACAAACATTATTTAAAGGTAGGGCAGATCACGACCTTGGTGCTGTTACTTATTGGAGTGGCAACCTCACCAATTAGCAGTGATTTCCCTGGAATTTACGTGGCCATTCAAACCTTTATGTCTTATTTCCAAGGACCAATATTCGCCATTCTCCTATTGGGTATATTCTGGAAACGAACAACAGAATGGGGAGGACTTTCGGCATTGGTCATAGGTATTGGATTTGCCATTTACCTAAATGTATTTAAGGAGCAATTCTTCACCATTGAAGATCCTTTTCTATATATTTCCTGGTGGTCCTTTCTGTTAGGGTTTATAATTAATGTAGTAGTTAGTTTGCTTACCAAGAAGCATTCCGAGGAACGACTTAAAGGCTTGGTGTTTAGTTCTAAAATTTTAGTGGAAAATAAAAAACTGTAATATGTTCAATTTTGACTGGCTTTCCGGTGTTTCGCAAGAAACTGCAAAAATGATATTTCTTTCTTTGTATGCGCTAATAGGTCTATTGGTGTTGTTATTGCCTACAGAGTATGTTTACCAGGGCGTTGCCAAGGAAGATCGTCACTGGTGGAACAATTTAAAACTATGGTCTATTGCCGTACTTTGTATTTTGGCATCGATCTATAATCATTTTTAACCCCTTAATAATAAAAATATGGAGACAAATGAAATCAATGCGGGATTAAAGGCCGCTCAAATTAACAATGCTCTTGGATTTTTCATTATGGCTTTTGGGGTTATTGTGCTTTTTGCAATGATCTATACGGAAACCTTTATAGAACATATGACCGATATGGTTGCTGGTTTAATACTAATATCTATTGGCGGAGGAATGATGTGGAAGGCAAAAAGTACCATAAAAAAATTAAAATCCAAGAAGGAACAATAAAATATAGATAATGCAAAAGTCCTTCCAGATAAAGTTATCGGACAATTGGAGAATCCAAAGTTCAAAAAAAGTTTCGGAAAAGGGGAGTGAAATCTCGACCAAAGCCATAATTTCTGAAAAATGGTTTCCGGCCGTAGTTCCTTCAACGGTTTTGAGCACTTTGGTGGCCAATAAGGTTTACGAGAATCCCTATTTTGGGGAGAATTTAAAGACCATCCCAACAGACTTGTTTAAAGTATCCTGGTGGTACACTACCAGTTTTGAACTTACAAAGGAGCAATCCGATGGGTTTGCCAGCTTAAAATTTGATGGGATAAACTATAAGGCCAATGTTTGGCTAAACGGACAACTCATTGCCGATGCCACTGCTATAGATGGGGCATTCCGCATTACCTCTTTTGATGTAAGTACACATATCAAAGGTGGGTCCAATATTTTGGCCATTGAGGTAATTCCACCCCAACCCGGCGATTTTAGCATAGGCTTTGTGGATTGGAATCCTGCCCCGCCAGATGGCGATATGGGAGTTTTTAGGCCTGTGACCCTGCATCTACATGGCGGGGTACAAATTGAAAAACCCTTTGTGCAGACCAAGGTTGACTTGGAAACCTTGAAAGAGGCCGATATTACCGTTTCGGCAGAACTGATGAACCATTCCAATACTGAAATTTCCGGGAAATTGGTAGGGACCATTGGCGCTTTGGTATTCCAGAAAAATATAAGCTTGGCTCCAAAGAATAAAGAGCTGATCATTTTTGACAGTGAGGAGTTTGTAGGACTTAATCTTAAGGAACCAAAACTTTGGTGGCCTATTAATTTGGGGAATCCTGATCTCTACGATTTGGATTTAAAATTTGTTGCCAAGGAGGAGGTTTTGGATGAAACCAATCTGAGGTTTGGTATTCGCGATATACAGGACTACTGGTTAAATGATATACACCGCGGTTATAAGGTTAATGGACAAAAGGTCTTGATCAAAGGCGGTGGATGGACAGATGATATGCTTTTGATGGATACGGATGAAAGCATCGAGGCACAAGTGAAGTACGTAAAACAAATGAATCTAAACTGCATTCGTTTGGAAGGATTCTGGGGCAAGGACCACAAATTATACGACCTCTGCGATGAACATGGTTTATTGTTAATGGTAGGTTGGAGCTGTCATTGGGAGCATGAGATCCATATGGGGGTGCCCGTCAATGAGCGTTTTGGAGGCGTTTATAAGCCAGAGCATATATCCCATGTTGCCCAGGCCTGGGAGGATCAGGTGATATGGCTGAGAAACCATCCCAGTATCTTTGTGTGGACTGTTGCCAGTGACAAGGTACCGATTACGGAATTGGAACAAAGATATATAGACACTTTCGCCAAATATGACCCCACGAGGCCATATTTAAATTCTACAGGTGGAGTGGGAAGCGACCAACATGTTATTGGTAGTGAAGATGTTATTAGTGAGATCAGTGGCTCGTCTGGAGTAAAAATGTTGGGCCCCTATGCCTATACAGCTCCGGTATACTGGTTTACGGACACCAAGTTTGGTGGCGCTTATGGATTTAATACTGAAACGGGTCCAGGAGCCCAAATACCCCAATTGGAAAGTCTAAAAAAAATGATTCCCTCGGAGCAATTATGGCCCATAGGGGAGGCTTGGAATTTCCATTGTGGACGCTATGAGTTTGCCGATCTCAGTAGGTTTACAAAGGCTATTGAAGAAAAATATGGGGCTCCAAGCTCCTTGGAGGAGTTCGACAAAAAGGCCCAAGCCATGAATTATGAGCTTATGCGGCCTATGTTCGAGGCCTTTCAGGTACATAAAAAGAAATCCACAGGGATAATCCAATGGATGCTCAATGCGGCCTGGCCTAAGATGTATTGGCAATTGTACGACTACTACCTGAACCCAACAGCTGCGTTTTACGCAACCCAAAAGGCATGTTTGCCCTTAGGACTTATATATAATTATGGGGATAAACAAATTTATGCCGTTAATGATCACCTTAGGCCGGTAGAAAATTTATCAGCCCATGTTAGAGTATATTCCATTGGGTCGGAAATTTTGTTTGAAAATAAGGTCCAATTTACAATGGATCCAGATTCCTCAAAATCCATTTTGGCATTAGGAGATCTGAAAGGGCTTACAACTACTTATTTTGTAGATCTTCGTTTGTTGGATGAACAAGGTTCAGAAATTGGAAATAATTTTTATTGGCTCTCCAAAAAAGAAGAGGTCTTGGACTATGAGGCCGATTTGGGTCCCTTTGCGTTTCATACTCCCAGTAAGGTATATGCAGACTTTACACCTTTGAATGGGCTGCCAGAAGTACAGTTGGAGCAGTTACATTATTTTGAGCAGGACGGAGATCAACAAAATATTAAGGTAGAACTTAAGAACAACAGTGATCATATTGCATTTTTGGTCAATCTAAAAGTATTGGATAAAAAGAGTGGGGAACTTATACTGCCCATTTTCTGGGAAGATAATTTTATAAACCTATTACCAGGGGAAGAGCGTACGGTTTGTGCCAATTTTATAGGGACGGCCGAAGCAACCTTGAAGGTGGAGGGGTGGAATTTAAAATAATCGCAAGAACTATATCCCTTACTAATTTTGATTTGCTGAGGTTTAATAACTGTTATGATGTCAATTTGTACGAAATATTTGCTTGCCCTAGTACTTCTTATAACCACTGTATCCTGTAAGGAAAAGGGGAGGGAAAATGTACCGGATACCCCCGGAAAGCATCCTGCCATTACCTTGGAAGAGTACATTTACCCCATTGGCCAAGGGCTAACCCCCCAATGTCACGCCCCAACCATCGACATCAGCAATGGAACACTCGTGGCCTCCTGGTTCGGGGGAACAGAAGAAAAAAACAATGACGTAGGTATTTGGGTTTCTAGAAAAATTAAGGATAAATGGACCACCCCGGTTGAAGTGGCCAATGGCGAGGAGGAAGATGGGATTAGATATCCTTGTTGGAACCCTGTTCTCTTTAAACCCCAAAATAAGCCTTTGATACTCTTTTACAAAGTAGGTCCAGACCCCTTATATTGGTGGGGAATGTATAAAACATCCGGGGACGACGGTCTTAGTTGGTCTGCCCCTATTAAATTGGCCGAAGGTATTTTGGGACCTATAAAGAATAGACCTGTTACCATGTCCAATGGGGATATTTTATCTCCGTCAAGTACAGAAAGTGAAACAGAAGGGCATAAAATTTATTTGGAAAGGAGTACTGATTTTGGGAAAACATGGACTAAATCGGCCCCTTTAAACGATGGGAAAACATTTAAGGCCATACAACCGGCAATCCTTGATCACGGTAACGATACCATCCAATTATTAAGTAGAACATACCAGGGGGCAATAGGGCAAAACTGGTCCTATGACGGGGGATTTGGCTGGACAGAAATGACTGCTACGGATCTTCCCAATCCTGACTCAGGAATTGATGCCATAACATTAAGGGATGGACGGCATATTTTGATCTACAATCCTACCACCATAGAATCCGAGGATAGGGTTCCCTTGAGTGTAGGCATTTCCAAAGACGGGAAAAGCTGGGAAAGGGTGTTGGATTTGGAACCATTAACGGCAACAACCGATAAAAAGGGAGAGGAATATTCCTATCCTACCCTGATTCAAACTCCCGATGGAATGGTACATGTAGTGTACACATGGAATAGGAAGACAGTGAAACACCTAGTATTGGACCCTAAAAAATTATAAACGAAAACATTCAATAACAACCATTGACTATGAAAAAACTAGCAATAAATGGCGGTAACCCGTGTCGTGATACCAATAAAAGTCCTTGGCCTAAATGGCCCGTTTGGGGGAAAGAAGAGGAAGTTGCCCTAATAGAGGTCCTGAATAGTGGAGTTTGGTCCTATAATGGGCCAAAGGAAATGGAGTTCAATAGACTTTTTGCAGAATATACAGGGGTAAAACATGCTATTTGTACTGTAAACGGTACTGTAACCATGCAAATTGCGCTGGAAGCCTTGGGTGTCGGCGTGGGTGATGAGGTAATTGTACCGGGCCTAACGTGGCAAGCTACTGCTGCCACCGTAATAGACGTAAATGCCACTCCCATATTGGTCGATATTTGTGAGGATACCTGGTGTATAGATCCAAAAGAAATTGAAAAGGCCATTACCCCTAGAACAAAGGCCATTATTCCAGTACACCTGTATGGTGCCTTTGCGGATATGGATGCGATAATGGCCATTGCCAAAAAACATAATCTTTATGTTATTGAGGATTGTGCCCATAAACATGGAGGTGAATGGAAAGGTAAAAAGGCTGGAAGTATTGGGAACGTAGGTAGTTTCAGCTTTCAATTATCGAAACATTTAACCGCTGGTGAAGGAGGATCCGTTACCACGGATGATACTGATTTAGCTGAAAAATTGGATGCCCTAAGAAATGTTGGCCGTAGACCGGAGGGAGATTCGCTTATTGGGGCAGATAAAGGGATAGGGGATTATGGTGATGACGGTAATTTTATACAGTCCGGTAACTACAGGATTACCGAATTTCAAGCAGCTATTCTAGTGGAAGGCTTAAAAAGATTGCCAGAACAAAATGCCAATAGAGACGCGAATGGGGCATATTTAAATACGCTTCTAAAAGAAATAGAAGGGGTGACACCCTTAAAAAGAGATGAAAGGGAATCCAAAAAGGCTTATTTCAATTTTGCTTTTCGGTACAATACCAGCAAGTTCAAGAATTTGCCTGTAGAGAAGTTTAGATCTGCTTTGGAGGCGGAATTGGGTATAGTAGTGGATGCCTGTTATGAGCCTTTAAATAATTGTTCACTATACGTGCCGCATACAAAACCTTCCAGACATAAATTGAATGAAGCCTATTGGAAGGCTATTGATCCCAAAAGGTTTTCGTTACCGGTCTGTGAACGTATTTTTAAGGAGGAATCGGTTTGTCTGCACCATAAGGTGTTAATGGGAACAAAGGCTGATATGGATTTGGTGGCTAGGGCTATAAAAAAGATTTATACCCATGCCGAGGAATTGATGGGTTAAGGAAATAGGCTTGTCGTCCGAAAGACAATTTCCTATAATATGAAATATATTACATCGATGAAATTAGTAATGGGTCTTTTTCTTCTGTGTTCTTGGGCAACCCCTGTTTTTTCTCAGGATGCACTGTTTGTTCCAGAAAATATTAGCATGCCGCAAAAGGGTATTTGTGCCCACAGGGGTGCCAATGAAACGCATCCCGAGAATACCCTGGCAGCATTTGCGGAAGCAATTCGATTGGGCGCGCAGATGATAGAATTGGATGTTCAAATGACCAAGGACGATCAATTGGTTATTATGCACGATGATAAGGTAAACAGGACCACCAATGGTCGTGGTCTGGTAAGGAAACTTAGGCTGAGAAAAATAAAAAAACTCGATGCGGGCAAGTGGAAATCCAAAGAGTTTAAGAATGAAAGGGTTCCTACCTTAAAAGAGGCCTTGGAAATAATGCCAAGGAATATTTGGCTTAATATCCATCTAAAAGGGGATGAACGCTTAGGTGCGGCAACAGCGGAGGCCGTGATTGCTGCAGACAGAATCCATCAGGCTGTCATTGCCTGTGGAAAGGAGGCGGCAAGAGGGGTAAGGCGGATAAATCCAAATATTATGATATGCAATATGGAACGCTTGTCCACTCGTGCCGAATATATTGAAGAAACCATAGAGCAAGGCTTCACATTTCTCCAAATAAAAAGTAGTAGGGACGATGAAAATATATTGGCGGATATTAAAAGGCTGAAGGAAAATGGGATACGCATCAATTATTTTCATTCGGAAGAGAAAGGTCGTGTTAAGGAATTGTTGGATGCCGGGGTAGATTTTATTTTGACAGATCATTTGGCCATCATGCTGGATGCTTTATCAAAAGCGAACTAGTCACCAAGTTAAATATCATAAACACTGATCAATTAATATTGAAGAATCCAAATAAATATTGTAATCCAATGAGAAGATATTTAATTCTGTCCGCTATTTTTTTATGTTTTTCCTGCTCCGAAACCAAAAAGGAAGAACAACAGAGCCAGACCTCTGTAAAAGACGTAATGGATAAGGTAATCACCAGATTGTATGAAAATGTGGACCCCAAGGACTACGATGCCATTGACGATACTTTTATGCTTAAATTTTTGACCGATAGCGAGAAAACAACATTGGCTTCCCGTTACCAATATTTTAAGGTAAACGTACCGGTAACGGTTTCCTTGATGAGACATCTTGATCATGAAGCACCTTTTTGGCTTAAGGAAAGCGGTTTTGTAAAGACCGATGAAATCGTAAAAAATGAGGTCTACGATTATGAAGTATGGCAAAAGGATTTTGACGCAGGTTGGGTTAATTTGGGAATCCCAGGGTTCGACATGGATAGGGTCGTCTATTTTATTTCCGTAGGGCCAAGGAATGGCAATGAGGAACTTGTAATTAGTGAACGCTATCCAGAAGAATATTCTTTGGAAATCTTTAAAAAGGGAGCATTTACCTACCATGACTGGTCCGACCTTAAAATTACTGCCCTGCCCAAAGAACTGGAAGGTCAGGTATTGTTCACTACGGTTAGGGGAAGAGCCCGGGAAGCACATGTAGAAGGAGCATTTCGAAAAACAATTTTCCCATCTTCGAAACAGCCAGATCAGATCACGCTTACCTGGAGCGGGGACCCTAGCAACTCTATTGATGTGCAATGGAGAACCAATACCAATGTGGAAGATGGCAGTGTACAGTATTGGAAGAAAAATACATCCGACACCCTTTCCTTAAAGGCTTCGGTAGCGGGTATGGAAGATAGAATGTTGTTCAATGATCGATATATAAATCGATTTACAGCCAATATGAATAATTTGGAAGCTGGAGCTACCTATGAATATCGTGTAGGTTCAGTAGAAGCGCAGTCATGGTCTTCCGTTAGAAACTTTAAGACGGAAGCCAAGGATGCGGGGGAGTTTTCATTTATATGGTTTGGTGATACCCATAGGGATCCCAAATGGGCACAAATGCTCAATGATGCGGACCTCCGACATCCGAAAACGGCATTTTATTCAATTGCAGGCGATATTGTGACTACCGGACTTTACCGTAGTGAATGGGACATGTTTTTTGGATATTCCAAAGAAGTGTTCTCCAATAAGCCCTTAATGCCCGTTCCCGGGAATCACGACAGGCAGGATGGTTTGGGAGCCTGGATGTATTATGAATTATTTAGTTTGCCCAAAAATGGACCTGAAAAAGTGGATCCTGAAAGCACTTACGCTTTTGAATATGGCAATGCTTTATTTTTGATGATCGATTCAACCCAGCCTAATGAGGTCCAAACCCAATGGATAGAGGAACAATTGAAGAATTCCAATGCCATTTGGAAATTCGTCATGTTTCATTTCCCCCCCTTTAATTTTGAAGAACCTTATTTGGATATTCAACAAGAATGGGGAGGTCTTTTTGATACCTACCATGTTGACATGGTAATGGGTGGCCATATCCATTATTATATGCGTTCAAAGCCAATAAATAATGGCAAGGTTGTGGATTCGTTTAAAGATGGAACCGTATATGCCGTATCTATCGGGACCAATGGTAATCATGATGATATTGGGGAAGAGCCTTATGCTGAAAAGAGGTTCAAGGAAGGCCAATTTTATCAATATATGACATTGACCGATAAAACTTTGAAATACACGACCTATAACCAGAACGGAGAGATTGTTGATGAACTTTTAATAAAAAAGTAATAATGCAATGGGCATAAACTTTTTTAAACATATCATACCGATATTATTTAAATAAGCTTATGTGAAACCGAAGTAGTTACAGCTGTTAGTGTATTTTGTAATTACTTCTTATTTAATCAATTATAAAATTTTATACAGATGAAAACCAGAATAGCCCTTATTGGTGCAGGATTTATATCGGATTATCACGCTCGTGGACTACAAACCTTAGCCGATGTTGAAATTGTGGCAGTAGTGTCCAAAAATCTTGAAAATGCCCAAAAGTTCGCCCTGAAGTACAATATAGAAGAGGCGTTTAATGATATTTCATCCCTTGTGAAAAGGGATGATCTGGATGCTGTAATTATAAGCACTCCCAATCAATTTCATGCACCCTATGCCATAGATTTTTTACAAAATGGCAAGGATGTGTTTTTAGAAAAACCTATGGGGATTAGTGGGGATGAAGGCAGGAAAATAGCGGAGGTGGCCAAAAAACATAACCAATTGGTGATGGTAGGGCATATGTGGCGTTTTGATACCGATACCCGTTATATCAGGGATACCGTGGATTCGGGAACCATAGGAAGAGTGTTTAAGACCAAAGGCTATGGAATACATGAAAATTGGGGCCCTTCCGGCTGGTTTACCAAAAAAGAATTGGCAGGGGGCGGTGCCTTGGCAGACATGGGGGTACATGCCATTGATGCCGTCAGGTATATTTTGGGCGATCCCAAACCAGCTAAGGTCTATGCCAGAATTTCAACGGAATTTGGAGATTACGATGTGGACGATACGGGTATTTTGGTCATTACTTGGGACAATGGTACTGAAAGTATAATAGAAAGTGGATGGTGGCATCCCCATATGGACGGACCGGAAGCAAGTACCAGCCTGTTCGGTACCAAGGGATATGCCAATCTGTTTCCCACATTTTTAAAAATGAAGGATGGGGAAGGTACGGTAACAACAGTGCCAGAGCTTCCTAAAAGGGAAGATCACTGCGACCAAATTATCTATACCCGTCAAATGGAGTATTTTGTGGATTGTATAAAAACTAGGCAACAACCGGTTCCTGGACTTGTGGAAGGACAAATGGTGCTGGACATTGTGGATGCGGCCTATAAATCGGCCAAGACGGGCCAGGTAGTTAATTTAATCTAGTACCCATAGTATTCAAAACTTTTAAAAATGGCGCTGAGTGAATTAAGGGATAATATTGAAAACATCATTTTTGACCTGGATGGTACCCTTTGGGACCCTATGCCAATGAGTATCAAGGCATGGCATACGGCCCTGAATGGTTTCGATTGTATTAAAAATCCTATTTCAGAGGAAGATATACAAGGAATTCTTGGAATGCAGCACGACTTGGTAGGAAAGAAACTGTTTCCATACCTTTCCAAAGAACAGCAAGACGAGGTCATGAACAGCTGTTATATACAGGAGGTGAACGACATAAAGAAATCTGGAGGAGTCCTGTACCAAGGATTGGAAGAAATTTTGAAGGTCTTGGAGAGTAAGTACGAACTGTATATTGTGAGTAATTGCCAGGCTGGATATATCGAGGCATTTTATGAATTCCATGGACTAGGGGACTATTTTAAGGATTTTGAATGTTCGGGCAATACAGGTTTGTCCAAGGCCGAAAATATAAAAATGGTCATTGAAAGAAATACACTGGCCAAACCCATATATATTGGGGACACTTTGGGGGATTATACCGCTGCCGAAGGGAACCGAATACCTTTTGTTTTTGCCACATACGGATTTGGCGATGTACCCAATCCCGATCATAGTATTAATAAAATTACAGATTTAAAGGATTTGCTTTAATCCAAATATGGTTGGATGTACCTGTTGAATCCGCTTTAACCTTCCAACGTGTAAGGTGCGGTCACCATGATGGAACCCTCTATTGGGAGGGGTTGGGCAGGCAACGTTTTTATATAAGTTTCATCAGTTTTATTATGAGCAAGGACGTTGTATGCCCAATTAATGTATTGGCTTAGCTAGTTGTGTGATTTCTCCCTATCGGTCGAAATGACTAGCTTAGTCACTTGGACAGAGTCCCTTTTCAGGGACGAGGAGAAGTAGCTCAAAGGCACAGGGGAAAAGAGATAATCCAGTAGCTATAATGGGCGGACAATGACGACAGCAGGGGCTCCTTCCCTTGGATAAGGGAAGGTGGATCTTCCGCTGGCTGCGCAGGATACGGAAGGGATTGATAGCCCAGGTCTTTGGGAGGGGACAATAGATAAGGTATGGGTTTACGGCTCGAGATTTCAAACTCCCCTTTCTTTCCCCTCTTCGTTCCAAGAGGGGAGCCATTAGCCTTTTTAGGGTACATTTAATATCTGCCCCTGCAATTTAAATAGTTGATTCTAATACTTTGGATCCGTATATTTGAATTTCCCTCTAAAATTTTGACAATGTTTTTTAGCAGAATAACGGTTCTGGTTTTAATTTGTACGCTGGGCAACTTATGTATTTCCTGTGACAGATCGCAACAGGTCTCCGAACCTCTGCCTAAAGTGGTGGATTTTAATTTTCATGTAAAGCCTATATTGGTGCAGAATTGTTATTTGTGCCATGGTCCCGACCCAAGTAGCAGAAAGGCGGAATTGCGATTGGATACTTATGAGGGAGCCACCGCAGCCTTAAAAGAAGGAGGTCATGCCATTGTGCCAGGAAAGACGTCCAAAAGCCAATTGGTACAGCGGATTTATAATGAAGACCCAGCCATAGTAATGCCGCCACCGGAGACCAATCTAAAACTTACCGACAGGGAGAAGGCTCTTTTGAACAAGTGGATAGATCAGGGGGCCGAATGGAAAGATCATTGGTCTTTCATTAGACCTGAGACGAAAATTGCCTTATCGGATTCTAAGGCCATTGATTTTTAAATAGAAAAGAAACTGGATGAAAAAGGGTTGGAAAAAGTACCCCCTGCTACTAAAAACTCACTTATAAGAAGGGTATCCTATTTACTTACCGGCTTACCCCCTAACCCTAAAGAGGTTAAAAATTTTCTTTTGGATACGAGTAGTGTGTCATACGAAAAAATGGTGGATCGTTATTTAAATTCACCGGCCTATGGGGAAAGATGGGCAAGACATTGGATGGATTTGGTGAGGTATGCAGAAACAAAGGGTCACGAGTTTGATTATGCCATAACAGGTGCGTGGAAATATAGGGACTACTTGATCAGGGCTTTTAATGAAGATGTGCCCTACGATCAATTTTTAAAGGAACACATAGCAGGGGATTTATTGCAAACGACTAGGGAAAATAAGGAAACTGGAGTTTCGGAATCTAGGCTGGGCACTACCTTTTATGTTATGGGTGAAGGCACCCATAGTCCAGTGGATGTACGCCAGGATGAGGCAGATCGTATTGATAATATGATCGACGTTACTACCAAGACTTTTCAGGGGTTGACGGTTTCCTGTGCAAAATGTCACGACCATAAATTTGACCCCATAACTGCGGCGGATTATTATGCCCTATATGGGGTAATGGAAAGTACCAGGTTTTCCCCCGTCCCTGCCGATCTAAGTAAAGATAAAAAGTTGGCCGCCCAGGAAATAGAAAATCTGAATTCCTACATGCGGAAGTTGGTGGCCGGAAAATGGGACAGGGCCAAAAACAGCTATATTAATACTGAATATGCCCAGAACACAACGATAAATACCAGTGCAATGTCCTATACTGTCATTGGCGATTTTAGAGGCCGGGACTTTGATGGTTGGACGAGTGATGGCTTTGCTTTTGGGCAGAAGTCGACCCTAGGGAATCCCATCGTGGATCCGGCCACAGGAAAATTGCTTGGCTTGGACGAAGGTAAAGCTTCTAGCAGGTCAATGGGGATGGGTATTTTTGGGGCTTTACGATCCCCCAATTTTATTTTGGAAAAAGACTTTATAGGAGTTAGGGCACTTGGTAAAAACAGTAGTATCAGAATTATAATAGACAATTTTCAATTGATCCAGAATCCAATTTATGGTGGAATGGACCAAAGGGTGAATACAGAGGAATGGAATAATTTTATATTTAATGTACGGGCTTGGAAGGGTAGAAAAGCATACATTGAAATTTTACCCGGAACCCATGACCGCCACAGGTATAATTTGACGGAGGATGCTTTTATTGAAGCTCAATACGCAGTGACTTATGACGGGGAATGGCCGTTGGATTTGGAAAAGAATATTACAAAACAACCATCACAGGATAATTGGGCGTCCCTGGAGATATCTCCCTTCAAGGTAATAAGGATTAATGATGATTTGAAGAAGGGAAAGTTGACTTCTAATTTTCCTGAACTGAAAGCGGTTGTAGATAGTAGCCGGCTATTGGCCAAAAGTCTAAAAAACGTATCCTTTGTTAATGGGATATACGATGGTTACGGGATAAATAGTCCTATTTTTAATAGAGGTAACTATAAGGAGCCCTCGGAAGAACATGTTCCAAGAAGATTTTTATCGGTATTGTCTTTGGGCGATTCTGTGTTTAAATCCGAAGGAAGTGGCCGTTTGGAGCTGGCAGAGGTAATGTTGGACAAGGATAATCCATTGACTTCCCGCGTAATGGTGAACCGGATTTGGCACCATCTGTTCGGTAAGGGTATTGTAGAGACCGTTGATAATTTTGGTCTACAGGGAAAATTACCTTCACACCCGGAACTGTTGGATTACCTTGCTGTTAAGTTTCAACAAGAAGGATGGTCCGTTAAAAAATTGATTAGGGCTATTGTTACCTCAGAGACTTTTAAGAGAAGTGATGCGCTTGCAAATACGGATCCCAACAATATTTATTTGGCCTCTTTTCCGGTAAGAAGATTGGAGGCAGAAGCCATTCGAGATGGAATATTGGCTGTTTCCGAAAGCTTGGATTCCACTATGTACGGAACTCCTGTGCCCACCCATTTAACGGCCTTTATGCAGGGACGGGGTAGGCCGGGGAAATCGGGGCCCATAGATGGGGAAGGGAGAAGGAGCATATATTTGGAGGTAAGGAGAAATTTCTTGGAGCCTATGATGACGACCTTCGATCGACCTATTCCCTTTAGTACTTTTGGCAGAAGGAACGTCACCAATGTGCCTTCGCAATCCTTGATTTTAATGAACGATCCATTGGTTGCACAACAGGCCGAAATTATGGCGGGGAAATTGATGGAAAAGGGGCTGGCCAATTTTGAGGAAAAAGTACAGTGGATCTATATGCAGGCTTTTTCTCGACTGGCAAGCAGGGAGGAGTTAAAAAAAGCCTCCAATTTTTTTGGGATGTTGCAGGAGATGGAAGAAAAAATGGATGGTAAGGAAAAACCAGAAATGGAACTATGGAAAGAGTATTGCCATAGCATTTTTAATTTAAAAGAATTTATATATCTTATTTAATGGGCCATCATCACAATACTAAACCAAGAGTTATTTCCCGTCGGGAAATGTTGGGACTATCAGCTGGGGGCTTCGGTTCATTGGCATTAATGAGTTTATTCGGCACTATGTCATTGGGCTGCAAAAGATCCGGATCTCATGAAACAACTTCCAATCTTTATTTGGGACCACATTATTTGCCCAAGGCGAAAAATGTTATCTTTCTCTATATGGATGGGGGTGTATCACAAGTAGATTCCTTTGACCCCAAACCCCGATTAGCCAAGGAGAATGGGGAGGATCCAAGAAAGAAATTTAAGGTAGATGCCACCCAGTTCGACAATGTGGGCAAGATATTAAAAAGCCCTTGGGATTTTAAACAATATGGAGAATGTGGTATGCCTGTGAGCGATCTGTTTCCACATATTGCTACCTGCGTAGACGACATTGCTTTAATTAGATCTATGGTTTCCAATTTCCCTGAACATACCAATGCCAATTATTTCTTACATACCGGCAGTGGTTTGCAGGGACGTCCAAGTATGGGAGCTTGGATGAACTATGGCCTGGGAAGTGAGAACAAGAATATTCCAGGTTACGTGGTCTTGGACGGAGGTCTAATTCCCCCAGGTGGATTGGATAATTTTAAGAATGGATTCTTACCTGCTTCGTACCAAGCCTCTGTTTTTAAGGCAGGTCCGGAACCTGTGGCAAATATCAATCCTAGGGAAAGCATCAATAACCTTCAAGAGGAAAAACTACAGTTTATAAAGCAAATGGACGATAGCTTGATTGGAAAGATAGGAGAAGCCGATGCAGTGGAATCTGCTATTTCCAATTATGAACTAGCCTATAAAATGCAATCTTCCATTCCTGAGCTCACCGAGTTCAAAGAGGAGACGGAAGCTACCAAAAAATTATATGGCATGGATTCGGATGACCCACATCTTAGGGGATATGCCTCCCAATGTATTTTGGCCCGTAGGTTGATAGAACGTGGCGTTAGATTTGTAGAACTTACATGCCCCAATGTTGGAGCCGATAGGTGGGATCAGCACAGCAACTTAAAAGTAGGCCATGAAAGAAATGCCCATGCGGTAGACCAGCCCATAGCCGGACTTCTTAAAGATCTTAAATCAAGAGGATTGTTAGAGGAAACATTGGTAGTCTGGACGGGAGAGTTTGGCCGTACCCCTTTTGCACAGGGGTCTGATGGGCGCGACCATAATCCGTCCGCTTTCAGTATGTGGATGGCTGGAGCAGGAGTAAAGGGAGGAACTATTTTTGGCAAGACCGATGAATATGGTTATCGGGTAATAGAAAACGCAGTTACAGTGCATGACCTACATGCTACCATTATGCATTTGCTGGGATTGGACCACAAACAATTGACCTTTCGTTTTGGTGGCCGTGATATGAGGTTGACCGATGTTCACGGTAACGTAGTAAAGGATATATTGACCTAAATGAAGTTTTAATTGGATTTGTACATATGAATATTTTTAGCAAGGGAATACTGTGTTTAATGATTTCGCCACTATTTTTGGCAGGTCAGGCTACTGTACATACACCCCAACACCAGTCAATAAATGAAAATGAAATTAAGCATTCATTTTTTATAGCGGGACCAAATTTTACTGGGATTATCGGTGAAAATGGAGAGGAAATCTGGGATTCCGGGAAAAAGAGTGCTAGGGATGGCTATGTCTTAGGCAATGGCAATATCCTTATTTGTTGGGCAGATGAAGTACGTGAGTACAACAAGAAAAAAAAGGTGATCTTTACCTATACCAGAGCGGAGAAATCCATGGAATTGGGAACCGCGCTGCGTTTATCCAATGGCAATACCATGATTACCGAATCCGGATCGGATCCAAGAATAATAGAGGTTAATAAAAAGGGTAAAGTGGTAAATAGCGTACCACTTAAACCCGAAACGGATAATGTACATATGCAGACTAGAATGGCCAGGAAATTATCCAATGGCAATTATTTAGTGCCTCATTTATTGGCCTTTGCCGTTAAGGAATACCAACCTGATGGGAAAGTGGTAAATGTCTTTAATACAGATTTGGAAGATTTGGGCGGAAGGGAAGCTGAAAATTGGCCTTTTACAGCCATTCGCTTGGATAATGGAAATACCCTGGTTACATTGACCCATGGGAACAAGGTGGTGGAGTTTGATTCCAATGGCAAGGTAGTCTGGAAAGTAACCAATTCCGATTTACAAGAAGCACCTTTTGTTGACCCTTGCGGGGCACAAAGATTACCCAATGGCAATACAGTGATTGCGAGTTATGGGGCTCAAAAAGGAATTAAATTATTTGAGTTGGCACCGGATAAGTCTATGGTTTGGAATTACAAAGGACATAGGGTACATCATTTTCAAATATTGACCACTAATGGAAGGCCCATAAATGGTACTCCACTTAAATAGTATAAATGGGATTTATCTTCTTGCTGAATGGGGGTATTTTGGATAGCCCACCAGATGTTGTTTTGTTTTTTGGACGGTTTCATCCTGTAGTTGTGCATCTCCCCATAGGTTTTCTAATCATGGCCATTATGGCGCAACTGGCTACATACTGGCCTAAATTCAGGCCTTTGGGAATTTATCTTCCGTTGATGTGGCTTATGGGAGCATTTAGTGCATTCTTAGCTGTGATTTTTGGTTATTTCCTGTCCCTAAGTGGTGGTTATGATGAGGATACCCTTTTATGGCATCAGTGGGGGGGATTGCCGTAATGTTATTGTCCTTTGGATGTTACTTTATCAATAAGAAATGGAGTAATTCACTCGCCATTCCAAAATGGATAATGGTCTCTATGGTTGGGCTTTTACTATTGTTAACTGGGCACTTGGGTGGGAACCTGACCCATGGTTCTACCTATTTATTGGAATATGCACCCAACCCAGTTAGGAATCTGGCCGGATTGCCTTCAAAGGTGGAGCCTCGTGAAAAAGTCACGGTATTGGATTCTTCAGATGTGTTTCTTGATTTGGTGCTGCCAATGATGCAATCTAAATGTGTTGGCTGCCATAACGAGGGAAAAAATAAGGGAGGTCTTGTGCTTACCTCTTATGTGAAAATGATGGTGGGAGGTGAAAGTGAAAATACCATTGTCCCAGGTGATGCCTTGGAGAGTGAACTGGTTAGAAGAATTACCCTCCCATCGGAACACGACGATTTTATGCCATCTGAAGGAAAGTTACCGCTTACGGATCAGGAAGTAGTACTCATAAAATGGTGGATTAAAATAGGAGCCCCGCAGAATGGTTTTGTAACCGAATTGGATACGGAAAACGCAGTAAGTTCTTTGGTGAGTAATTATTTAGGGTTGGATAAGAACAATCTTTTCAATAAAAAGGTTTCCCCGCCCAATCGCTCTATCGTTGATTCTTTGGTTCGTCATGGTTTTGTAATCAATCCTTTGATGAAGGACAATTATTTTTTGGAGGCCAATTTTAGTTTAAGTGAATATGATCTTAAAGCTTCCGATATGGACAGCCTATTGGAATTGAAGGAGCATTTGGTTTGGCTTAACCTAGGCAATTCGCAGGTGAAAGACGCATACCTGGAAAAAATAGGATTGTTGCAAAATCTGGTAAAGTTGGACCTTAGGGGTAATGAAATAACCGATAAGGGGATAAAACACTTATCTAAATTGGAGAATTTGGAATCGCTTAACCTTTATGGGACAAAAGTTTCCAAAGGTGTCCTGGACCTTGTGCCTAAATTATCCAGATTAAAGAAATTATACCTCTGGCAGTCCGAAGTATCCAATGAAACCATAACGCTATTAAAAGATCAAAATCCCGGTCTCACCGTAATTTTTGAGCGGGAGTGAATTTTAATAATAATTATATATTGTTATCATAAGGGTAATAATGGGGAAGTGAACAAATTACGTCTGGTAAAGTAGTTGGGAAATACCATATTTTCATCAGTTATACATAATGATATTGGTATGGGGCCATGTTAAAAATAAGATGAGGTCGTTACCGTTTTTGGCCTCCCTTATTTTTATGAAGGCTATGCGCATTTGTGATTCTACAGTTTTAATGGATATTCCTTTGATTGATGCTATTTCCTTGTATTTAAACCCGTACATTTTATTCAGAATGATGATTTCCCTGCACTTAGGGGGTAAGGATTCAATTATTTTTTTCATTCTTTTGACACGTCTTTCCATAGCTTCGGAATCTTCTTCAATGCAGTTTGTTAGTGCTTGCTCCCAAACATCCCTTAGAATTTTTTCCTGTTTTTTAGTCTTCTTAACAGTATCAATATATCGATTATAAGCTATGGCATATAGGTAGTTTTTTGGGCATTTGGTTTCATCCAATTTGCTTTTGTTGTTCCAAAAATCAATAAATGCCTCTTGTACAATGTCTTCAGACTGTATCCTGTTCTGTGTGTAAGTGGTAATATAGGCCAAAAGGCGATCGTAGTAGGCATTAAAGAGATACCTAAATGCGCCCCTGTCCCCATTTTTTAAAGCAATTACCGCATTATTTTCGTTCATTTCGCCCTGTGGTAAAATATTAGTATTTAGCCTATTTCGGTGCGAATATCAAAAAAAAAAACATTTTTTTTAAGGGTTTTGTAAATATTGATAGTATTAATTGGGTAAAGCATACCTCGGCCTAACTGAACCGTTTTATTATGTGCCAAAAAATTGGAGGAATTAAATGAAGAAAAAAATTTCCAAACTTCTTGTCGGAACTATTACTGAAAAGGAGGTTGATCAACTTCGGGATTGGGTGAATGATCCCAACAATAAATCCATTCTGGAGGCCTACGTTCGCGATTATCACGATTTAAACCTTATTTCACTCAAAAGTAATATTGACGAGGCTTATAACAAGGTGATCAAGGAAATCGAAACTAGGGAGAAGCCCACAAGAAAGCTTGGGGTCATTTGGATGAAGTACGCTGCCGTAATCGCTATAATACTTGGTGTTGGATATTTATTCGAGTATAATTCTTTTTTCTTGACAAAGGAAGCTGTAGTTGTGCCCAAGAACGAATCTATAACCCTTGAAATAGGGAATGGCACTGTTCAATCTATAGATATTAATGCTACAGCAGAGGTAAAAACTGTGGATGGCAATGTTGTGGGAATCCAAAAGCAGGATCAAATTAGTTATACCAATTTGGACCACGCCAAAAATTTAGTGTACAACACAATCAATATTCCCAATGGGAAATCCTTTAAATTATTACTTGCTGATGGAACTTTGGTGTTCCTAAATGCCGGTAGTTCCCTGAGGTATCCTGTAAATTTCTCCACTGATGGTGATAGGGAGGTCTTTTTAACAGGAGAGGCCTATTTTAATGTTAAAAGCGATATGGAAAGACCGTTTATTGTTAATGTCGATGGGCTGGATGTAAAAGTATTGGGAACGGAATTTAATATCTCTGCCTATCATGAGGACCTGAATATTGAGGTAGTCCTTGTCCATGGACAGGTAAGCCTAAAGAAGGAGGAGAGACCCGATCACGGTGCTGTGGACCTCACCCCGGGCCAAAAAGGGTCCTTCCATTTTGCTTCCGAGAATATAAGTGTTGAAGAGGTAAATACGTCCTTGTACACCTATTGGATGCAGGGCCATTTGGTCTTTAGGGAGCTCACTTTCGATAAAATATTAAAAAAACTGGAACGCCATTATAATGTGGAAATCATCAATTTGAACAAAGAATTGGGGAATGAGGTATTCAATGCAAGTTTTGAGAAGGTAGATATAGGAGAAGTTCTTGGATACTTTAATGAAACCCACAAGATTGAATATAGTATAGTAGATAATAAAGTAATTATAAAATAGTAACAATAGAGAATCAACCTAAAATCAAATATCAATGCCTATGAAGTAAAATTATAAATCCCGGCACTTTTATATAAAACAAAAAACCGGAAAATGTTAGAGCATTTCCCGGCATTCATATGTGATCGTGCCATTATTAGCCAACCACTATAAAAACAATTAAAATTATGAAAAAACTTTTTAACCGACTTAGGTTGGGATTGACTTTGTTGAAATTCGACTTAAGAATGAAACTCACCGCATTATTATTAATTACTACATTCTTGGGATTACACGCTAATGATAGCTATGCCCAAAAGACCAAAGTAAGTTTGGATGTAGAGAATACAGCTATCAAAGAGGTTATAGATAATATTGAGTTTAGTACGAAGTTCAAGTTTGTATATAAAACCAGACATGTGGACCTTCAACGAAAAGTGTCTTTGAAAATTACCAAAGGCCATATAGATCGAGTGCTAAAATTAATGTTTGGGAATACAAACACTTCTTACAAACTTCGGGGGACACAAATTATATTGTGGCAAGATTCCACGAAAAGTGTTCCCGAGGAACAACCGAAAGCAAATACTATTGTTCCATTACAAGAACAACTTACAGGACAGATTTCAGATTTGGATGGGAATGTTCTGCCTGGAGCCACCGTTATTATAGAAGGAACATCTGCAGGGGTTATAGCGGATTTTGACGGAAGATATTCCATTGCCGTAAAGCCAGATCAAATGCTCGCTTTCTCCTATATTGGAATGGAAACGCAATTGATTAAATATGTAGGGCAAAAAACATTGGATGTTTTTTTGGAATCTAAGTTGGATGAATTGGAAGAGGTAACCGTAGTGGCTTTTGGCAAGCAAAAGAAAGAAAGTGTTATTGCTTCGGTTTCCACAATAAATCCAAGCGAATTAAAAATACCGAGTAGCAATTTAACTACCGCCTTGGCGGGTCGTATGGCCGGTATAATCTCTTACCAGAGAAGTGGGGAGCCCGGTCGTGACAATGCCGAATTTTTTATCCGGGGGGTTACTACATTTGGATATAAAAAGTCGCCCCTAATACTAATCGATGGGATTGAACTGACCGCCACGGATTTGGCGCGATTGCAACCAGATGATATTGCCAGTTTTTCCATTATGAAGGATGCCACGGCCACGGCCCTATATGGAGCAAGGGGTGCCAATGGTGTTATTTTGGTAAATACCAAAGAAGGAAAAGAAGGCCCTGCCAAGTTGAATTTTAGGTATGAGAGGACCTTGTCCACCCCCACAAGGGCCTTGGAATTGGCAGACCCGGTTACTTATATGAAACTGCACAACGAAGCCATTAGGACAAGGGATCCATTGGGGGGGCGTGCCTATTCCTTGGAAAAAATAAGACAAACGGAGCAGCTAAACAGAAATGAAATGGTATATCCTGCCGTAGATTGGTTCGATGAAATGTTCGAGGAAAGTACGTTTAATGATCGCTTTAATTTTAACGTTAGTGGTGGAGGTAAGATAGCTCGTTACTATCTGGCCGCAACATTAAATACGGACAATGGAATTCTTAAGGTCGATAAGCGAAACAACTTTAATAATAATGTCAATGTTAAAAATGTTTCACTACGCTCCAATGTAAATATAGATATTACCAAGACCACGGAGGTAGGGGTTCGGTTCAGTGCAAATTTTGATGATTATAACGGTCCGATCGATGGGGGCGAAACCTTATTTAGAAAGGCTTTGCAAACCAATCCGGTACTTTATCCAAAGTACTACGAACCGGATGCGCAATATGCCAATACACAACATATTCTTTTTGGTAATGACGGACAAAATGGTGATTACCTGAATGCCTATGCCGATATGGTTAGGGGCTACAAAGAAGAGAATAGAAGTAAAATACTGGCTTCAGTGGAAATCAAACAGGATTTGGAATTTATAACCGAGGGCCTGTCCGCCCGCGCTATGGGGAATACTACCCGCGAATCCTTCTTCAATGTTAGTCGTGGCTATAGGCCTTTTTATTACAGTCTAGCGAGTTATGATGCACAAATAGACGAATATTCATTATTTGCCTTGAACCCAAATGACGGATCGGAATTCTTGGAATACGATGAAGGTAATAAGGACGTAGCTACTGCCTTCTATGCGGAAGCAGCCATAAACTATAACCGGACCTTTAATCAGAAACACACCACAACAGCAATGTTGGTAGGGATTATGAGGGAACAAAAAATTGCCAACGCAGGAAATCTACAAAAATCTTTGCCCTATAGAAATATGGGTGTTTCCGGAAGGCTTACCTATGCTTATGATAGTCGGTTGTTTACGGAATTTAATTTCGGATATAATGGTTCCGAACGTTTTGCAAAGCAAGAACGATATGGGTTTTTCCCATCAATGGGTCTAGGATGGGTCGTCTCCAATGAAAAGGCATGGAAATCTGTCAAAGAGGTGGTCAATAAACTAAAACTAAAGGCTACCTATGGCCTAGTGGGGAACGATGCCATAGGAAATGAAAATGACAGGTTCTTCTATATCTCACAAGTGAATATGAACGATGGAGGTAGGGGCGTAAGTTTTGGTCAGGACTATTTTTACCAACGAAATGGGATAAGCATAAATAGATATAGCAATAACCAGATTTCTTGGGAAACAGCCAAAATGACAAATATTGGATTTGAATTGGGATTGTTCAACAAGTTGGATTTTCAATGGGATTATTTTAGGGAAAAGAGGACCAATGTACTTATGGACCGTTCCCAAGTGCCATCCTCTATGGGTCTCCAAGCACCCTTAAGGGCCAACATTGGGGAAGCCTCTTCGGATGGTTTTGAAGGAACCCTGGATTATCAGGAAAGCTTTGCAAATGGGCTTTGGCTTTCCGCAAGGGGCAATTTCACCTATGCTACCAGTAAGTTCGATGTTTATGAAGAACTTGATTATGTTGGGGCCGGCCTTCCTTGGAAATCGAGGATAGGAAACTCCCTAAATCAACCATATGGGTATATAGCGGAAAGATTATTCGTAGATGAGGCGGATATAGTAAATTCTCCTTTTCAAACTTTTGGCGAATATATGCCAGGCGACATTAAATATAAGGATATTAATGAAGATGGGGTGATAGATAGCAATGATGAGGTGCCAATTGGATTTCCCGATTCACCTGAAATTATTTATGGTTTTGGAGCATCTGTAGGATATAAGAATGTGGATTTTTCTTTCTTCTTTCAGGGTTCTGCGCGTTCTTCCTTCTTTATAGACGGTTACAAAACAGCACCTTTTATAGATATAAACGATTCCAATAACCAAGATTCCAATTGGAACTCCAAAAATGGAAACAATGCCTTGTTGCAGGTTTGGGCAGACGACCATTGGTCGGAAGACGATAGGGATATTTATGCAGCATGGCCAAGATTGTCAGATCAGGTGGTGGACAACAATAATAGAAGAAGTACCTGGTTTCTTAAAAATGGCGATTTTTTAAGGTTGAAGTCGGTAGAACTGGGTTATACCTTTAATAAGGACACCTTTATTTCGAAAGCTAAAATTGCATCCATGAGGATATATTTAAGTGGGACCAACTTGTTGACCTTTAGCCATTTTAAACTTTGGGATGTGGAAATGGGCGGAAATGGATTGGGATATCCCATTCAAAAAGTATTTAACCTAGGGGTCAATTTAAATTTCTAAACAAATATTATGACATCTGCCGCAACTGTTTGGAGATTATCACCAATGGATTTGGCAAACTTCGCCTGTGTCAACACAGGAAGATATGACCATAAAAACAAATAAAAAGAAACAAATGAAAAAATATATAGTATTGATATGGGTTTTCCTATCATTAAGCTGTGACGATTATTTAGATATAGTCCCAGACAATTTGGCTACCATAGAGATAGCCTTCAATAATAGAATTTCAGCAGAACAGTTTTTGTTCACTTGCTATAGTTATGTTCCCAATCATGCAGATACCCAACAAAATTTTGCTTTGTTGGCAGGGGATGAAGTGTGGTATTACGGAGAACAGGATTTTTATGTTAACAATGTTACCAGTGCACGTTTGGCAAAAGGGCTGCAAAACGGAACGGAGCCTTACCTCAATTATTGGGAAGGAGGAAGAGGTGGGTACAACATGTTTGTGGCCATTCGCGATTGCAATATATTTTTGGAGAACTTGAAGGACGTCCCTGGTTTAAATGTGGCGGAAAAAAACAGGTGGATAGCAGAAGCCAAAACCTTAAAGGCATTTTTCCATTTCTGGCTAATGCGAATGTATGGGCCTATTCCCATTGTTGATGAAAATATACCGGTAGATGCCACAACGGAAGAAACCCAGGTAAAACGTAATTCGGTAGACGAAGTAACCGCCTATATTGTGGGACTTTTGGATGAGGTCATTGAAAGTGGGGACCTGCTTGAAAAAATCACACAAATACATACCGAAAACGGCAGACTTACCAATCCAGCTGCAAGGGCTATTAAGGCCAAGGTATTAATGCTGGCGGCAAGTCCGTTGTTCAATGGCAATTCTGACTTTAGCGGTTTTGTGGATGAAAATGGAAATAATTTGGTCAACCCGGTTTATGATGAACAAAAATGGGTAGCGGCAAAAGAAGCCTGTTTAGAGGCCATTGAATCGGCAGAAGCCGCAGGACATGCATTATATGAATTTACCGATTTGCTGCCTATTGGGCAGATCAGTCCGGAATTAAGGGAAGAGCTAACCTTAAGGACCACTATAACCGATAGATTTAATTCAGAATTGATTTGGGGAGTGGATAAACATTCAATTGGTTCCTTACAAAGGTGGTGCCAACCGCGTTGGACCGGGGATCATAATGCAAAATTTGGGGACACCAAAAAATCCCATGCTCCTACACTAAATATGGTTGAGGATTTTTATACGGTAAACGGTGTGCCCATAGAAGAGGACAATGATTGGGATTTTGCCGATAGGTACAACACTATTACTATTCAGGATCAACTGGTGGAAGACCATAAATATACCTTACAGGACAATTATACTACAGCAAAATTGCATACCTACAGGGAACCTAGGTTTTATGCTTATGTGGGCTTTGATGGGGGTAAATGGTTTTCAATGGAGACGGAGGATCCTGAAGATTTACCGCACCTGAACGCCAAGTTAGGGCAGTTTTCTGGGAAAAATGGTTTTGAAATCTATTCCATTACCGGGTATTTTACAAAGAAACTAGTTGGTTATGAGACTATTGTAACCAAAAATGTAACCACTTTTGTAGATTATACATTTCCCATAATCCGTTTAGCCGATTTATATCTAATGTATGCAGAAGCAGCCAATGAAGTTAAGCCAGCTCCGGATGGGGAGGTATATGAATATATACAAAGGGTAAGGACCAAGGCGGGCTTGGACAAAGGTTCAGATCTTGTGACTACGTGGGCACAACACTCCAATAAACCCAATAAGCCAACAACAAAGGACGGTATGCGGGAAATCATTCAACAAGAAAGAAGAATAGAACTAGCATTTGAAGGTCAACGCTATTGGGATTTACGTCGATGGAAACTTGCAGAAGATTATTTTGCCAAGCCAATTAGGGGATGGAATATTAATTCTGCGAGTATTGATGGATTTTATCAAGTAAAGAACATCTTTTTCAGAGATTTCTTAACAAAGGACTATTTATGGCCAATTAGCCAAAGCGAATTACTTAGAAATCCAAACTTGGTTCAAAGTCCAGGCTGGTAAAAAAATAATTATAAAGGTTAAAAATAATTTAAAGGACATGAAAAAGTATATAGATTTAATGATTTGCTTTATAGGGGTTGTACTATTTTTTGGGTGTCAGGAAGAAGATAAACAACACCCTTACGGAACAGACACCAAAGCGCCGGATAAGGTTGTAATAGATAATGTTATAAACCACCCAGGTGGGGCGGTTGTTTATTTTACTGCGCCAAGCGATGAGGATGTGTTGTATGTACGGGCCAATTTTAAGGACGATAGGGGCAATAAAAGGGAAGTAAAGGTTTCAGCTGTAATGGATTCCTTGGTAATCCAGGGCTTCGGAAAGGTTGGAAATTATGATGTAGATGTTTTTGCCGTAGACAGGAGTGAAAATTTATCCGAAGTTGTCAATATTAGTATTGCTCCTTTAGACCCACCTGTCCAGTCTATTTTGCCCTCCCTTGTTGGAGAAGTGGATTACGGCGGTGTAAAGGTGAGCTATGAAAACCCTACCAGGGCTGAGGTTTCCTTGAATGTCGTAAAATTCAATGAACAATTGGGCGATTATGAATACAGGGAATCCTTTTTTACCAGTCAACCCGAAGGACAATATAGCTTTAGGGGGTACGAAAGTGTAAAATCGAAATTTGGGGTTTATGTTGAGGATAAGTGGGGAAACATATCGGATACCGTTTATTTTGAAGTAACCCCCATTCCCGATGAATTCTTGGACAAGGAAAAGTTTTCAATATTTAAAATCCAGGGCGATAAAAGTTTTAGTGAGTATGGCTTTAATGCAAGCCAAATGTGGGACAAGCGTTGGAGCGATCAATGGAATTGCGGGCATACCAACTTTGAACCCTTGCCCCATTACCTTACCATCGATCTTGGGACTACGGTTAAATTAAGTAGGTTTAAACTATACCAACGAGGCGGTAGTGAACTTTATAAGCATGGTAACCCCAAGCATTTTAAAATCTACGGGACTAAGGATATCAATAATTTGCCTCCATATGATGCAGCCGATCCAACCGCAGGTTGGACATTGCTTAAAGAATGTTTTTCCTTTAAACCATCCGGTCTGCCCATTGGGCAAGTTACCTCCGAAGATATAGAATTTCAGAACAAAGGGGAGGATTTCGAATTTGACGTGGAAAATTTAGTGGAGGTGCGCTATATACGAATAGAGAATATTGCTACTTGGGGCGATCAAATAGTATCAGTAATTGGTGAACTCTCTTTTTGGGGAGAAATTACTGAATAATACATATAATTTTAAAAGATAAACGTTATGCGGACAAAATTAATAAAATTAGGGTCTTTAGTGTTTTTACTGGGACTTACGTTAATGGCATGTGGAGGGGATATGGAGTCTATTCACGAGGAATATCTTCAGGGCGAAAAAATATATGCTGGTAAATTGGATTCTTTACGTACGGAAATAGGCTATAAGCGTATTAAAATAATTGGTGACACTAGATTTTTGGGAAATTCCAAAGAGGTTACCGTACAATGGGAAGATCAATCCAGGGTATTTAAAATTGAAGGGGATCTTAAAGAGGAGTTTGAAATAATTGTGGATGGTCTTGCCGAACATAGTTATGAGTTTAAAGTCTTTACCAAGGATCCCTTGGGAAATAAATCTGTTGACCAAATCATAAAGGGGTCCACGGTAGGTGATTTATTTAGGTCCAGCCAAATACCCAGAAGGTTGACCGGGTTTGATGTTGCCGAGGAAACCTATGCCAATTGGGCGAGCAAGGCAGAATCCGAATTCGTTATTTTCACCCAAATAGCCTATGATAATAATGCTGGTGGAATAACTAAGGATACTGTTTATCCAGACGATTCTTCAATATTATTAACAGATTGGAAGCCTTTGGGAAAATTTGAAATAATTTCCGCGGTCTCTTCCGGGCTTATGGGATTTGATACCATTTATTTGGACAAAATAGAAAAGACCTTGCCCGAACCTCCATATGACCAATTGGAAAGTAGTTATTTTTCCATGGTAGGAATGCCCAGCGATAATCCGGGGACCTCCTATGGAGGAAACCCTAAACAATACTTGTTCGATGGGGATGGTAGCTGGAGTGGAAGTGATTCCCACGGCTATCATTCAGGGGAAAATGCAATACCCCATCATTTTACGGTAGACTTAGGGGTAACTACTAGGGTGCGAAAGGCTAGGTTAGATCTTAGGGACCCCAATAATTATGCAGGAAACAACCCTACGCATGTTGAAATTTGGGGGATAGACGATATTACTGGAGCGGAAACCGCCTCTAGTGATGCCGCAGAATTTGAGGCCAAAGGATGGCAATTGCTACATAGTACTCCTGTAGATGGCCAGAACCAACAAAGTGTAGAGTTCAACATTCCTTTCGGGCCAATGGTGCGCTATATAAGATATAGGGTTACCAGTACGGTCGGAGGCAGTGGGGCTCAATTGACCGAACTAACTTTTTGGGGACAGGATACACAGGCCCTGGAGTTGGATAAAAGTTCCATAATTATGGTCGGGATGCCCAGCGATAATCCAGGAACATCCTATGGCGGCAATCCCGTTCAATACTTATTTGATGGGGATGAGAGCTGGAGCGGTAGCGATTCTCAAGGATATCATTCCGGTGAAAATTCGATACCACATCATTTTACCTTGGATCTTGGGGTAACCGCAGAGATTAGAAAATGTAGGTTAGGATTACGTGACCCCAACAATTATGCAGGTAACAATCCTACCATGGTAGAGCTTTGGGGCATTAACGATATCTCAGGTGCGGAAACGGCTTCTAGCGATGCTGCGGAATTTGAGGCCAAAGGATGGCAATTGATGTATAGGGGAGCAATTGATGGAGAGAACAATCAAATTGTTGAATTTGATGTGGCATCAGGACCCTCTTTTCGCTATGTGAGATATAGGGTTACAGGTACTGTGGCCGGTTCTGGAGCACAATTAACGGAAATGACCTTTTTCGGGGTAGGAATAAAGCCTTTGCCTTAGATTTTTAAGAGATTGATGTTAAGTTAGTTAGTAGTGTTAGAGGTAAGGGGTATTAAACTCCTTACCTCTTTTTTTTGTCCATGAATGGAAATAAATACCCATTAATGTGGTATTTATGGAAAGGGAACCAATTGTTGGAAAAGAAATGGTAAAGAGCTCTTCACCTAAAATAATTAGGTTGAACCAAGCTTTGATAAATGGTAAGTGGCTAAAAGACAATTATGATATGAAACTAAAGACATTGAAATTCACCCAATAATTGGTGGGCTAGGTTCAAAATAACGCCCTTGGAAATTAGGTAGGGGCACTTGATTTTTAATCGTTTATACAATAGTTGGCCCCACAAATTTATTTTACTTTAAGTTATTCTATTGTTTTTCGACTAATACTCTTACTATCTCAATACAAGACAGACGGAATGGAAGGGAAAATAGATACAGATTTAGGCAATATAAAATTTTCAGTTTTGGACTTGGTACCCGTAGCTCAAGGTGCAACACCCTTACAGTCTATTCACAAGAGCCTGGAATTGGCTCAACATGCGGAAACTTTAGGCTTTGAGCGGTTTTGGATATCCGAACACCACAATATGGAAAGTTTGGTGAGTTCCGCCACGCCAATTTTAATAGGACATATTGCCCAGGGAACCAAAACCATCAGGGTAGGCTCCGGTGGAGTTATGTTACCCAATCACGCACCCCTAATTGTAGCGGAACAATTTGGTACCTTGGAGACACTTTATCCAGGAAGAATTGATCTAGGCTTGGGAAGGGCGCCAGGAACAGATCAACTAACGGCTAAAGCTTTAAGAAGAAATAGAACAGAGAACGTGCACGATTTTCCAAATGATATAGCCGAATTACAGACTTATTTTTCCAAGGAGAATAAAAATGCTGCGGTGAGGGCCATTCCCGGGGAGGGATTAAATGTGCCCTTGTATTTACTGGGCTCTAGTACTTTTAGTGCTCAATTGGCCGGATCCAAAGGGTTGCCATATGCTTTTGCGAGTCATTTTGCCCCTACACATTTACATGAGGCCTTAAGATTATACCATTACAATTTTGAACCTTCGGCACAATGTATTGCACCCTACACTATTGCCTGTGTTAACGTTATTGCCGCAGAAACCGATGAAAAGGCCAAACATTTGGAGACAAGCCTTCAGCAATTGGCTTTGGGAATTATTAGGAATACCAGAAAACCATTGCCGCCACCGGTAAGGAGTATGGATGGTTTATGGCATGAGGTAGAAAAGGCCCAAATACAAATGATGATGTACTATAGTTTTGTAGGATCCAAGAAAACCATAAAAGCACAACTTTCAGATTTTATAGCAAATACCCAGGTCAATGAAATAATGGCGGTATCCCATATTTTTGATCATCAGGACCGCCTAAGGTCCTATGAAATTTTGAGTAGCCTTCTTAAAGATGAGTGAATTTGGTTTTGTAAAAGCCATATTTTTGGTATCATGAAGTCTGGATGACAAATTTTAACTAATTTGTGGTTCTATTACATAAGTTATAAATGTGGAAGAGGTTACATTTAATAATATGGTTGATGGGGCTTATATTGGCCTGCAAATCTGAAATACACAGTCAGGACAAAGTGCTCAAGGTCAAGGAAATTGAATATAACGGACAAGTTGGTTTGGAAAAGGTGTCCCAACTCTTGGAACAGTATGCCGCGTTGGAGCATGTGGATTTAATTAACTGGGATAAGTTTTCATACCACCCCGATGTAGATTTTAGGATAGCCCATAGCAATAATGCCATTTGGCTAAAATACTATGTTAGGGAAAAAAACATTTTGGCCAATGTTGAAGAGACCAATGGTCCTGTGGCCCGTGACAGTTGTGTGGAATTTTTCTTTGACCCCTTAGGGAATGGAAATTACTACAATTTTGAGTTTAATTGTATAGGTACGGTTCATCTGGCTTATGGTCCCGGTAGAGGAAAGCGTCAATTTGTGGACCCCAAGACCATTGGGAATCTAATCCAAGTAGAAAGTTCTTTGGGAACCCAAACCTTTGCAGAAAAAACGGGCGACTTCACTTGGGAAATGACCATTATCATACCTGCTGAGATCCTGAACCATAATCCTGAAATTAAATTAAAGGGCTTACAGAGTACTGCAAATTTTTATAAGTGTGGCGATGCTACTTCCCAACGCCATTATTTAACATGGAATCCGGTTGGAACTGAAAAGCCGGATTATCACAGGCCAGAATTTTTTGGCCAATTAATTTTTCAATAAGCAATATCCGGGTGATTGTAGGTCACTTTGGGGAACAGCATATTTTGGAGAGATATTTTTTAAACTTTCAACAGAAACCGCACTTTTTTTTGATTTAGGCAATATAATTGTTAAATATTGGAAATAAAAAGGGAAATTTATCCAAAGTATTATTAAATTTAAGATGTGTACGAACACATCCTAAAGAGTTAACGGCAGGATCTACATGCAGGCCGAGGATGTTATTATAGGGTAAAACAAGAGTTCCCGTCCATACATAGGGATTAATAGGGATTTTGCAAAATTGCCCATTTTGGAGAGTCAATCACTGGTTTATAAATTACATAATCAATGCCCATTTCCCCGCGAATCAAAAAATTAATTTTTTGTGTTGTGCCTATTTTGACTTTGGTGCAATGTGAATTACAACCATCCCGTGGGGGCCTTTTTTTACCTGAAGGCTTTAAAGCGGTTGTGGTCGTAGACAGTATAGAGGAAAGGGTGAGGCATATTGCGGTATCAGATGAGGGGCTACTATATGGTAAACTAAGAAATTCCAATGAAAAGGGAGGTATAGTTGTAATTCAGGATAAAAATAATGATGGCAGGGCAGATGTGATAGAAAAATTTGGGGCATATCGTTCGCTACAAAAACGGAGTTATTCCACGGCTATGAGGATTTATAATGGCTACCTATATTTTAGTTCGGAATTGGTCATTTATCGCTATAAATTAAAACCGGGAACATTAATACCTGAAGGGGAAATGGAAATTGTAATGACCGATGATCATGGACATGGCAAGCACGAGCATATAGGAAAGCCCATTGCTTTTGATAATGAGGGCCATATGTATGTGCCTTTTGGAGCTCCATCCAACGCTTGTCAAAACCCTAAAAGAACCCCTAGGGCTCCAGGTATGGACCCATGCCCACAACTGGAGGATCATGGAGGTGTTTGGCGTTTCGATGCCAACAAGTTGGGCCAGACCCAAAAGGATGGATACAAATATGCCACAGGGATACGCAGTGTAGTGGCAATGGATTGGAATTCGGAGGATGGTAACCTATATATAGTGATGCACGGTCGGGACGATTTAAATAGACTGTTTTCAAATATTTATTCCGGTTGGGATAGCGCCATGCTCCCTTCCGAAGAATTTATAAGAGTAACGGAAGGTTCAGACTTTGGCTGGCCTTATTGTTATTATGATCAAATACAGGAAAAGAAAGTACTGTCGCCCGAATATGGAGGCGATGGCAAAATAGTTGGAAGATGTAAGGACTTTGATGATCCCATAATGGGCTTTCCAGGGCACTGGGCACCCAACGATTTGGTTTTTTATGATGGGGATAAGTTGCCAAACCGGTATAAAAATGGAGCTTTTATAGCCTTTCATGGATCTACCAATAGGGCGCCTTACCCCCAATCTGGATATTTTGTTGGATTTGTTCCGTTCAAAGACGGTAAGCCTTCAGGCGATTGGGAAGTTTTTGCGGATGGTTTCGCCGTAGTTGATACCATCGCCAGCGTTAACGATGCCAAATACAGGCCTATGGGTATTGCTTTTGGGGAAGACGGTAGTATGTATATTTCAGATTCGGTTAAAGGTAAGATATGGAAGATCGTTTTTGAGGGTGATAAAGATAATTTCGGTCAGGAGCAATTAGCGGAAATGGAAAAAAGAAAATTATTATCCCACATTAGAACACCGGATGAAATTAAGGATAACCTTATGCCCAAACAATTCACTGGTGCACAAAAGACCTATTACACCTATTGCAGTCCCTGCCATCAAAAGGATGGTAAAGGGGCAACAGGTAGGTTTCCAACACTCAACGGAACAGATTGGGTAACCGGGGATAAGGAAAGGCTAATAAATATTGTTTTAAAAGGTATGGAAGGTTCCATTGTAGTAAATGATGAGGTCTTTAATGGGGTAATGCCACAGCATAGTTTTTTGAGTGATGCGGAGATAGCGGATCTGCTTACTTATTTAAGATCAAATTTTGGAAATGATGCCGATGCGGTTACCGAAAAAGAAGTCTCAAACTTAAGAATGGGCTTATAGGATTTCGCACCATTAATATCAAAGATTAAATAATAATTGAAAAAATGAAAAATATGCTAAAAAAACAGATTTGGGCCATTGTTTTATTGTTGTTGACAACTATTTCGCTTAGGGCGCAGGATTACGACATCTTGGTTAAAGGTGGGCATGTGGTAGACACAAAGAACAATTTGGACCACGTAATGGATGTAGCCATAAAAGATGGAAAAATTGCAAAAGTCCATTCCAAAATTCCCGAAAACCAAGCCAGATCGGTGATTGATGCCCAAGGGTTAATTGTTGCTCCCGGACTCTTGGATATTCACGGACACAATTTTTTTGGGACCGAGGAGGATGCGTACTTGAGCAATAGTTTTAGTGCTTTGCCCCCTGATGGATTTACCTTTAGGAGTGGCGTTACCACTATTGTTGATGTAGGTGGTGCCGGTTGGAAGAATTTTAAAACTTTTAAGGCACAGACGATAGATAACTCAAAAACACGGGTATTGTCTTTCTTAAATATTATAGGATCGGGCATGAAGGGAGGTGCCATTGAGCAAAATATAGAGGATATGAATCCTAAAATGACGGCCTTTGTTGCCTCCCAGCACAAGGGGACCATAGTGGGGGTAAAATTGGCCCATTATAGTGGTTTTGATTGGGAACCTGTACATAGGGTGGTGGCAGCGGGTACCATGGCCGATATCCCGGTTATGATCGATTTTGGAGGTAGTGAACCGGAGTTGTCCTTGGAAACATTGCTCATGGAAAAACTTCGCCCAGGAGATATTTTTACCCATGCCTATGCCCATGTACAAGGTAGGACCCCTGTGGTGGATGAAAATGGCAAGGTAAGGAAGTATGTCTTTGAGGCTCAAAAACGAGGGGTCATATTTGATGTTGGCCATGGTGGTGGCAGCTTTGTGTTTGAGCAAGCCGTACCAGCCGTTAAGCAAGGTTTTTTACCTAATTCGATAAGCACGGACCTTCATACCGGAAGTATGAACGGGGGAATGAAGGATATCCTCAATATAATGTCGAAATTTCTCAATATGGGCATGCCGGTAAAGCAGGTAATTGAATGTGCAACCTGGAATCCGGCACAGTATATTAAACGCACGGATTTGGGACATTTGACAGTTGGGGCCGTGGCAGACCTAACAATTCTAAACCTGCGAAAAGGGAATTTTGGGTTTATTGATACACAGGGGAAAAAAATAATGGGCAATCAAAAATTGGAATGTGAGCTGACCCTAAGGGAGGGGGATGTGGTTTGGGATCTTAATGGTATTTCCAGACCAATGTGGAATGCGAAGTAAGCCCAGATATGGGAAATGCATTTAATTGGATTAATCTATAAAAAAATAAGTTATGCTTAGTAGGAGAAAATTATTAAAAACGCTATCCAGTGTTCCTGTGATGGGAGGATTGGTAGGTACTGGAATGTTAACACCACAATTGCTCGGCGCCTCAGTTACCCAACCGGCGAAACGGAATTTTTTCAAGGAGCTGGGGATACGTACATTTATCAATGCAGCCGGAACCTATACTTCCATGACCGGATCCCTAATGTCCGAAGAGGTTACATCGGCCATCGTATTTGGCGCAACGGAATATGTAGATTTGGATGAGCTACAGGACAAGGTGGGTGAAAGAATAGCGGAATTGTTACAGTGCGAATATGCCACGGTATCCTCTGGAGCCTTCGGTGCCATGTCCATTGGGCTGGCAGGGGTAATCTCTGGAACGGACTCCGAAATCGCCGCCCAACTCCCGGATACTACAGGACTAAAACACGAGGTAATAATACAGGAAGGCCATAATATTGGTTATACCCATGCCCTTTTAAACGTTGGCGCCAAAATAGTCGTTGTTAAATCGAAAAAGGAAATGGAGAAGGCCATTAACAAAAATACGGCAATGCTCTGGTTTTTGAATGCCAATACCGACAATGGGGAAATTAAGTATGAGGAGTTCATAGCTATTGGAAAAAGGCACAACATTCCAACCTTTATTGATTGTGCCGCAGACGTACCCCCAGTGGAGAACTTATTCAAGTTTACCAAGATGGGGTTCGATTTAGTGGCATTTTCAGGAGGAAAAGGAATTAGAGGGCCTCAGAGTGCCGGATTATTGTTGGGAAAAAGAGATCTCATTAAAGCGGCAAGAATACATACCCCTCCACGTGGAAGTACTATTGGCAGGGGGATGAAAGTAAATAAGGAAGAAGTTCTAGGGATGCTGGTAGCCTTGGAAATGTATTTGGCCAAGGATCATCAAAAGGAATGGGAACTTTGGGAAAATCAAATTAGATTAATTAGCGACAGCGCCCTATCCGTAAAAGGTGTGCAGACAGAAATACACGTGCCACCTTATGCGAATCATGTTCCTTCCCTACGAATTAAATGGGATAGCAATTTAGTTAAGATTAGTCCGGAGGAAGCCCGAAAAAAGCTAATGGAAGGGCACCCTGCCATAGCAACGGTGGGCGACAAGGAAACTATAGGCATAACTACCTGGATGATGGATCCGGGCCAGGAAAGAATAGTAGCCAAGCGCCTTAAGGAGGTGTTGGTAAAAGTATAATAAATAGAAATTATTTTTAAGGAAAGCGTATGAATTACAAGTATTTTTTAGTCCCATTAATGGCTCTAATGTGCCTTTCGTGTAACACAAAAAATGAAAATGAAGTGACATCGGTTGAAGTGGAAACACCAGCAATTCCAGTGGACTATAACCCAGAGGAGAAACTTAAGGAACTGGGTATAACCTTAATGGAGGCCAGTGCACCAGTAGCCAATTATGTAAATGCCGTTCGCTCTGGAAATCTAATTTTTCTTTCGGGAAAGGGGCCCTTGCAAAGTAATGGGGAAAATATTCAGGGCAAGGTAGGGACAGACTTGACCATAGAGGAAGGTTATGAGGCCGCTCGTATTACGGGGATTAATCAATTGTCCGTGTTAAAATCAGAATTGGGAAACTTAAATAAGGTAGTTAGGGTGGTCAAGGTCTTAGGTATGGTAAATGCAGGGCCGGATTTTGCAGACCATCCCAAAGTCATCAATGGATATTCAGATTTAATGGTGGCTGTATTTGGAGATAAGGGAAAGCACGCCCGTGCCGCTGTAGGTATGGGATCCCTTCCCGGGAATATTGCCGTGGAGATCGAAATGATCGTAGAGGTAATGCCCGACTGACAATGATACCAAAATTCAGTATTTCTTGTTTTCAATCATCACAATGCAATCTGCCTTGGATGCCTATTGAGATATTTAGGAACCGGAAGTAACTACCTTTTGTAGCAAAAACTCTAGGAATGCTTGTGAATTCCCCTTTTCAGCTGTGGAAGGGGAAAATTGTTATATTTATATATGATAGTTTTGTGGTAAAGTCAGCAACCAAAAGGTTGTGCTAAACCCAAATTTCAAATCTTTGACAGATGAAAAAACTTCTAATCAAAAATATGGTTTGCGATAGATGTAAAACCCTTTTGGCACAGGAGTTCTCCAAGGTAGGGATTACCATTTTATCTATAAAATTAGTAGAGATCGTTTATGAGGAAAACGCAAATATTAATGATGCCTTAATAGAAGGTATACTAAATAACAATGGCTTCGAATTGGTTAAGGATACATCGGATATGATCCTTGAAAACATTAAAATCGAATTAATTAATACGATCAATAACGGAGAAAATGATATAGCAGAAAACATGTCCACCTACTTGTCCAAAAAATTAAACAAGGATTACTCTATCCTTAGTAAAATGTTCAGTAAAAAGGAAGGTGTAACCATTGAGAAATATTATATCGATCTAAAAATTGAAAGGGCAAAGGAACTCATCCAAATGAATGAACTCAATTTTTCAGAAATAGGGTACACCTTGAATTATAGGAACAGTAGCCATTTGGCCTCACAGTTTAAGTCGGTCACCGGCATGTCTATGGGAGCGTATAAAAAATTACAACAATGGGATAGAAAACCGCTGGACAAAATTATGTAAGGAATCTCCATAATTCTAAAAAGTGTTCCGTGTCAATATGACTATTTTTACTTAAGAATTAAAATGTATGGAGATGAGACACACCTATAAGATACATGGGATGACTTGCAATGGTTGCAGGTCGCATGTAGAGAACACCTTAAATACAGTGAATGGCGTTACTCGGGCAACTGTAGATTTGGAAAAGGCCGAAGCTGTAATTGAAATGGACGGGCATATACCCTTGTCTACCTTTAAAAAGGCTCTGGAAGATGATGGTGGTGCCTATGGTATCTCTATGCCCAGGGAGGAACATGAACATCATGGGTCCACAAAAAAAACACCTAATGTTAAGGGTACTGGGACCTTTTATTGCCCTATGCATTGTGAGGGCGATAAGACCTATGACCAGCCGGGGGATTGCTCCGTTTGTGGAATGGATCTGGTGGAAGAGTTAAAGACGAGTATTGGGGCCGTTACCCAATATACCTGTCCAATGCATCCTGAGATAATCGAGGATGAACCAGGTTCCTGTCCGATTTGTGGAATGGACTTGGTGCCCCTAAAGGCAGATGTTTCGGCAGAGGAGAAAAACTATAAAAAATTATTGAAGAAATTTTGGATAGCCCTTGCTTTTACCTTGCCCATATTTCTTATTGCCATGTCCGAGATGGTCCCCAATAACCCATTGTATGCTTATGTGGACATGAAAATTTGGAATTGGATACAGTTCGGACTTTCCCTTCCTGTCGTATTCTACGCCACTTGGATGTTTTTTGAAAGAGCGTACCGATCAATAAAGACATGGAATTTAAATATGTTTACCCTTATTGGCATCGGATCGGGGGTTGCTTGGTTATTTAGTGTGTTTGGGATGCTTTTTCCCGATATTTTCCCTTCCCAATTTAAAACCCATCATGGCACGGTACATGTATATTTTGAGGCTGCCACGGTAATTTTGACTTTGGTATTGTTAGGGCAACTTTTGGAGGCAAGGGCCCATAGTAAGACCAACAATGCAGTAAAAGAGTTATTAAAATTGGCACCTAACAAAGCCATCAAGGTAGTAGATGGAAAAGAAGAAGTCATTGCTATTGATAAAATTAATATAGGTGATTTTCTCAGGGTTAAACCAGGAGATAAAATTCCTGTAGATGGCGTCATACATGAGGGTATGGGCTCAGTGGACGAATCCATGATTACCGGAGAACCCATTCCAGCAGATAAAAAGGAAGGTGATCCAGTTAGTTCCGGAACTATAAATGGAAATCAATCCTTTGTTATGAAGGCAGAGAAAGTAGGTTCGGACACTTTATTGGCACAAATTATAGACATGGTCAATAAGGCCAGTCGTAGTCAGGCTCCCATTCAAAAATTGGCAGATAGGATATCGGGATATTTTGTTCCCGTGGTGGTATTGGTTTCTGTAATTACTTTTATTATTTGGGCAATTTTTGGTCCTGAACCCAAATATGTCTATGCCTTGGTAAATGCCATTGCCGTATTGATCATAGCCTGTCCCTGTGCTTTGGGCTTGGCCACCCCCATGTCTGTCATGGTGGGAATAGGTAAAGGGGCTCAATCCGGGGTATTGGTCAAAAATGCAGAGGCTCTGGAGAAGATGAACAAAATTGATACGCTAATAGTTGATAAGACAGGAACAATTACAGCTGGAAAGCCATCCGTGGAAAGTGTAGTGGTCACTTCCAAGGAATACAAAGAGGGGGAAGTGCTGCAATATGTTATATCACTCAATCAAATGAGCAAACATCCCTTGGCAGAAGCAACGGTTGCATACGGGAAGGAACAAGGAGCGGAAATATTGAAGGTGTCAGAATTTAATTCGGTCACAGGGAAAGGTGTCACCGGAATAATCAATGCCAAGAAGGTGGCATTGGGGAACGAAAAAATGATGGAAGAGGTCAATGCCACAATGTCTGAAGAGCTAATGAATAAGGTGAAAATGCAGCAGCGGCTTGGCAAAACGGTTTCCATGATTTCTGTGGATAATAGTACGGTTGGATTTATTGTGATTAGAGATAGAATTAAAGAAACCAGTAAAAGGGCCATTTCTGAATTGCAATCCCTAGGAATATCCGTATTGATGTTGACAGGGGATAATTATGATACAGCCAAGGCTGTAGCAGAGGAACTTGATCTTTCCGATTTTAAAGCAGGGATGCTACCTCAAGACAAGCTTAATGAGGTGGAACGCTTACAACATCAAGGTAGAAAAGTGGCCATGGCCGGCGATGGTATAAACGATGCTCCTGCCTTGGCGAAGAGCGAAGTTGGTATTGCCATGGGAACCGGTACCGATGTGGCCATTGAAAGTGCCTCCATTACTTTGGTTAAAGGAGATTTACAGGGAATTGTAAAAGCTAGGAACCTGAGTGCAAAAGTGATGGGGAATATTAAGCAAAACCTATTTTTTGCCTTGGTATATAATACACTTGGCGTACCTATTGCGGCGGGGGTGCTATATCCATTTTTCGGGCTACTTTTATCTCCCATGATCGCAGCTTTGGCCATGAGTTTTAGTTCGGTTTCCGTAATCGCCAATGCCCTTAGATTGAGAAATGCCGATATTTCTTGATCCGGCCTATTGCTAAAAATGGATAAAATATACCGCGGTTTATTATTTTAATCATGGCATAAGCTTCCAATAACCATAAAAAATTCATTTAAACTTAAAAAGAGGGAAAAATTGCCTTTTAATATTTATCTTTTGAAAAATTTTACAACCAACCGCCAACATTTTTGAAGCTAGTAAAAAAAGATATTTCGTTTTTACTTTATGGGGCCTTTGCCTCCTTTGGTACATATTTCTGCATGTATGCTTTTCGCAAGCCATTTACCGTGGCCACCTTTGAAGACCTGTCCTTTGCCGGAGTGGATTACAAGATAATTTTGATCATTGCCCAAGTGTTGGGATACATGCTTTCCAAATTTATCGGGATCAAAGTAATTTCTGAGCTACAGGCCAATAAGAGAATATACTATCTTTTGGGCCTTATTCTTGCAGCTGAGGCAAGTCTTTTATTGTTCGCCATAACTCCGCCCCCTTATAATTTTATATTTATGTTATTGAATGGTCTTCCCTTGGGAATGGTATGGGGAATTGTATTTTCATATCTGGAAGGCAGAAAGTTTACTGAATTTTTGGGAGTGATTTTATGTTCCAGTTTTATAGTATCCAGCGGAGCGGTAAAGTCGGTTGGTCTTTTGGTTATGGAAAATTGGCAGGTTTCCCAATTTTGGATGCCATTTGTTACAGGGGGCATTTTTTTGGCTCCATTTGTATTTTTTGCATGGTTGTTGAATAAAATCCCCCAACCTACAGAGGAGGATAAGGAACTTAGAACAGAACGTAAACCTATGACAGGAAAGGACAGAAGGAAAGTTTTTCTTGCGTTCCTGTTCCCGATTATAATTTTGGTATTTTTCTACACTTTTTTAACGGCATTGCGCGATTTTAGGGATAATTTTTCAAGGGAGATCTGGGATGCTTTGGGGTATGAGGGAGACGCAGCCATATATACCATATCCGAACTGCCCATTGCCATATTGGTCTTGGTAATCATAGGTTCTTTGGGCGTTATCAAAAACAATTATAAGGCCTTTGTTTCCTATCATTACTTATTGCTTTTTGGTACTATAGCCATTGGTCTTTCAGCCTTATTGTTTCAAATGGCCTTAATTTCACCTATTCTTTGGATGATCAGTGTAGGCTTTGGGCTCTATATATGTTATGTACCTTTTAACTGTATCTTTTTCGATCGTATGATTGCCACTTTTCGGATAAAGGGCAATGCGGGTTATCTTATATATATTGCGGATGCCTTTGGTTATTTAGGTAGCATGGGGGTACTACTGTACAAGAATTTTGGTCAAAGTAAGCTTTCTTGGCTCAATTTTTTCATGACCAGCACTTATCTAATCGCCGTTTTGGGGACTATTATTACCCTGGTTTCACTTTTCTACTTTAAAAGGAAATACAAGAATAATTTATTGGTGGAAAAGTCGGAAGTTCTATTGGCAGAAGTATAAGTTTACTCCTGTTAATTTACCATCAGTCTTTTTGTTATCGCTACGGATCAATTTCTCTAGACCCATCCTAAGTACTTTTTCATTCATTTTCTTGTCCTAAGTTATACGGTTAACATTCATTTAACAATTAGTGGTATTTCATTGCAATCTTTTAATATTTATTGAGGGTTTAGTTAACCTACGCCTAGGATATTTGCGCTCACTAAATAATTAAAAATCACAAACTAAAAAGAATGAACAAAACAAGTATTGTTATGGTATTTGCCTTTTTTGCATGTATCATAGGCCATTCCCAAGGAATATTTACGGGAAAGGTTTTGGATGAAAACAGTGCGCCTTTACCAGGGGCATCGGTAGTCATTAAAGGTAGTTCCAAAGGTGTAGCTACAGATTTTGATGGAAATTTTCAAATTGGATTAAATTCGGAAAATGATGTTCTGCTGGTTTCCTATATAGGATATATTCCAACTGAATTCCCCACTTCTGGAAAAACATCGGCGGAAATAGTACTTCTTCCCGATTCTGAAAAATTGAATGAGGTGGTTGTAACGGCATTGGGGATTACCAGGGCAGAGAAGAAGATTGGTTATGCCACCCAAAAAATGGATGTGGAGATTATAGAGGAAATAAATGCTCCCAATGTGGGGAATTTGTTTACTGGCCAGGTAGCAGGACTAAGCGTAAGCAATCCCACAGGGTTATTTCAAAAGCCATCATTTTCCTTAAGGGGTAAATCGCCCTTGATCGTAATTGATGGGATACCGGTTGAAACCGACTTTTACGATGTTTCCGCCAATAACATAGCCAATGTAAATGTGCTCAAGGGAACAACAGCTTCTGCACTTTATGGATCAAGGGGTAGAAATGGCGCTATTTTGATCACTACCAAAAATGCCAAGGTAGACGGATTGGAAATAACTGTTTCACATAATACCATGATATCTGCCGGCTTCACTGTTTTTCCGGAAACCCAAACAGAGTATGGGAATGGGTCTAACGGTAAATATGAATTCTGGGATGGTAAGGACGGAGGTATTTCGGATGGGGATATGATCTGGGGACCTAAATTTGAACCTGGAGTTTTGGTCTCCCAATGGAACAGTCCTATATTGGATAATGTTACTGGGGAAACCATTCCTTGGTGGGGTGATGTTTATGGTACCCAATATGACGATAAATCCCGTTATTCCAGAGTGCCAACCCCTTGGGAATATCACGATAACTTAAAGGATTTTATGGGAACCGGTTATATTTCCAGTACGGATTTTGCAATCGCGAGCAAATCCGAAAAGGGGTCGTTCCGCTTGTCCGGTAATTACTCGGATCAAAAGGATAGGGTTCCCAACTCCGGTCTTAAAACGGGAGGGCTGACTTTTAAATCTACCACCAACCTTTCCAAATCACTTACCTTGGACAGTAAGTTGTCCTATAATAAGGTGTATTCCCCCAACTATCCAAGACATGGGTATGGACCAAAGAACCATATGTATACCATTCTTATTTGGATGGGCGATGATGTCAACGGTCAAGAATTAAAGGAGCATATGTATGTTCCCGGGCAGGAAGGCTATAGACAGGCCAACTTTAACTATGCCTGGTACAATAACGTGTATTTCGCGGCCAATGAACTGAACCAGAAATACGATGCCGATCTGATCAATGCACAGATGGTGCTGAAGTACAATATAGCCGAAGGCTTAAACCTGCAAGGAAGAGGTTCAGCTGTAATACAGGATATTTTTGAGGACAGACAAAGTCCCAAGACCTATTTAAATTATGGTGATGCCAGGGAAGGTGACTATAAGACGTGGAACTCCAAAAGACTTACCGTAGACTATGATGTTTTGGCTTCCTACAACAAATCTTTGACCGAGGATATCTCCTTCGACGTCAACGCAGGTGCTTCTACCTTTTATAGAAAATATCAACAGGAATATAACTCAACCGATGGCCTTGTAGTTCCTTTTGTTTATAGCCTCAACAATACCAGTGGCAATGTGGCGGCGACTACTTACGTAGAGGAAAGGGCGACCAATAGTGTCTATGCCACTTTGGGACTGGATCTTTACAATGCAGTGTTTTTAACAGCTGCGGCAAGAAACGACTGGTCTTCTACCCTACCTAAGGAAAATCGCTCTTACTTCTATCCATCCGTGTCCTTAAGTACGGTGGTGTCCAATTTTGTCAGCATGCCCAAGGCCGTGGATTATTTAAAGCTCTATGGCTCATGGGCACAGGTTTCCAGTGACTTGGATCCTTATAGTACAGAATCATATTATACCAATAGTGGTGTTTTTGGAGGAAATATAAAATTGCAATACCCTAATGGTTTGGTGAATTCCAATATAGAGCCCGAAAGTTCAAACTCCTTCGAACTTGGTCTAAGTGCTGCTTTTTTAAAGAACAGGCTGGCATTGGATCTTACCTATTATAACGTGGTGGACACCAACCAGATCATAGACTTGCCAATTTCAAACACATCGGGTTTTGAAAACAGAAAGGTAAATGGCAATGAATATACTACCAATGGTCTGGAAGTGGTGCTTAATGCCAAACCAATCCTTACGGATAACTTTAGTTGGAATATAACCGCGAACTGGAGTAGAAAGGTTCAGAAAATCACGGAAATATACGGGGATAATACCACGTATAATAATCTAAGACTGAACGATAGGGCGGACAGCTATTACGCAACCGTGTGGCAGAAGTCAGCGGATGGGGATTTGATTTTGGGCGCCAATGGATTGCCGGTCAAGGATAATTTTCCACAACTGTTGGGACATAACGATCAGGATTGGACCCTAGGGCTTCAGAATAGTTTTAAGTACAAGAACCTGACCGTTAATGTTGGTATAGACGGTGGATGGGGAGGTTTAATCCGTTCCTTGACCGTAGAAAAGATGTGGTGGGGCGGCAAGCACCCCAATTCTACCGAATATAGGGATGCAGAATACGCGGCCGGAGTACCGGTTTATGTTCCGAACGGGGTACAGGTTACAGGAGGGGACTTGGTGCAGGACGTAAATGGGGATGTTATTTCCGATACTAGGACCTATGCCCAGAATACCACTGCGGTGAGCTGGCAGACCTGGTCACAGAACTATCCGTATAGGGCAGCTGTGACCTACAAGGAAAACGAAAAATTTGCCAATATTTTCGATCGGAGCTTTTTTAAACTAAGAACCCTTTCCTTTAAATATGATATCACGGAATTGGCCAATATACACGGCGTAAAAAATCTTGATGTAACCCTTAGCGGCTATAACTTATTGGTATGGAAGAAGGCAGATATCATTGATCCGGATTTTGGGAACGACAACAATCTACAGGATCCTTCCACTAGATATATTGGTATAGGCGTTAATGTTAAATTTTAGTAAAAGACACACAATGAAAAAAATAGGAATTTTATTCGGATTAACAGTATTGATGTCTCTGGGCGGATGTCAGGACCTTACGGACTTAAACGACAACCCAAATAATGTTAGTGAAACACACCCACAATTGTTATTGACCAATATTGCAAGTAATGCATTTGAGGTTGATGGTACCGGAGCTTTATATGCCTCCCGTATTTTGGTGCAGACCGATGGTGAAAACAACAACCAATACTATAACTGGGACCGCGCTGGTTTTGATGATTATAATATGTTGGGGGAGGCTACCAAAATGATGCAGGAGGCAGAGCGTATTGAAAGCGACGAGTATATAGCCTTGTCCAAATTTTTTAGGGCATATTACTTCTATAACCTAACCCTTACATTTGGCGATATTCCCTATAGCGAAGCCCTTAAAGGAGAAATCGAAGAGCAGTATTTGCCCAAGTATGACACCCAAAAAGAAGTTTTTGTGGGGATATTAAAGGAATTGTCGGAAGCCAATGATCTTTTGGAAGGAAATACCAACATTATTGCGGGTGATATTATTTTTGGCGGAAATACTACCAAATGGCAAAAATTGGTCAATTCCTTTAGATTAAAGGTACTTATGACCCTTTCCAAAAAGGTGGGCGACGCAGACTTGAACATAATAAGTTCCTTTGCCAGTATCTACAATAATGAGCCTATAATGATGTCTAATGAGGACAACGGCCAGTTGGTGTTTTTGGACGAGGAAGGGAGTAGGTATACAGAATTTAACTCTAGTGGTTATGGATCGGGTATGTACATGTCCGCTACCTTTATCGAAAGGCTTCAGGACAGACAGGACCCAAGGTTGTTCATTTATTGCGGACAGACCAAAAATGCCAAGGAGGCAGGATTGGCCATTGATGATTTTATGGCCTATGAAGGCGGCGATCCCTTAGCTCCCTATGCAGAAGTAAACGACAAGGCGGCTGCAGGAGACGTCTCCAAGGTAAACTTGAGATACACCACAGACCCCACCACTGAGCCGCATAACCTTATGGGGTATTGGGAATTGGAATTTATATTGGCAGAAGCATCCGTGCGTGGTTGGATCGCTACCGATGCCAAGGAACATTATGAAAATGGGGTAAAATCATCTTTCGATTTTTATAATACCTATGCCAAGAATTTTGAAACTTATGTGGAGCCAACGGATGCCGACACCTATCTTATGGGGGCTGAGGTAGCATTTGACAATGGACTTACCACTGACGAAAAGTTGGAACTTATCTTGACCCAGAAGTATTTTACGTCATTTTTGCAAACGGGCTGGAGAGCTTATTTTGATCATTTAAGAACAGGATTCCCTGCCTTTGCACAACTGCCGGGAGCCACGCCTCCAACCCGATGGATCTACCCTAATTCTGAGTACAACAATAATACGGCAAATGTTGCTGCTGCCATTGAAAGACAGTTTGGGGCTGGGAACGATAAGATTCGTGAAATTACTTGGTGGTTGAAATAATTTCAGAAACCAAATGGATTTTATGGCTTTCTGCGGATAATGATCAGCATTACAACAGCTTAGTCCATGTATAACTGGTTCAAGGCCATAGCGGATTTTCGCTATGGCCTTGACTCTTATGTGGACCAGGAACCGGCATTTATGACGAGAAGAAAATGTATTTGGTATGGGATCGAGAATTTTATGTTTTATATAAAAATTGTAGTTATAGTTACAAAAATTTAATATTATTAACTTTTTGACTTAACTTAGTCACATGATATTTACACTTTTTCATTAATCAAAATCTAAAACCAATCAAAATGAGCGAAGCCAGTATTGTACTAAAAAGCACCTTGTTTTCGGCTATTTCGGGCAACTTGCATAGCGTTTTTACCAAGGAATTATTGCTTAAAACAATAGTATTTGTGATCATATCGGGTTCATTTTGGTCCTGTGCCAAAAAAGACCGTGAAAATTCCCCCTTAGTAAAGCATGTTGTAGTTATTGGTTTTGACGGACTAAGTCCCGATGGATTGAATAAAGCAACTACTCCAACCTTTGATGGGATAATAAGTGAAGGGGCATCCAGCATGCACGCCAGGGCGGTGTTGCCAACCAGCTCCAGCACCAACTGGGCTTCCATGATTATGGGTGCGGGTCCGGAGCAGCATGGGATTACTTCCAATAGCTGGGAGAAAAACAATTTTATACTGCCGGCAATTACCCAAAGTGAAGACTTCCTTTTCCCTACTATTTTTCAATTGATCAACGACAATCGGGAAGATGCAGAAATTGGAGCTATTTATCATTGGACCGGATTTGGGCGCTTATTTGAAAAAGGGGCTGTGGATTATGACATAAACCCTGAAAATGAAGATAAAACTGCAGCCTTGGCCAGTGCCTATATTAAGGATAAAAAACCAACCTTCACATTTATCCACTTTGATCATGTGGATCATGGTGGACACGAATATGGCCATGGAAGTCCTGAATATTACAAATCCGTGGAAAAAGCGGATGAATTGCTTGCTGAAGTAATGGAAGCTATAAAGGCATCTGGAATGGCAGATGAAACCTTGGTTATCATAAGTGCAGATCACGGAGGATTAGGGAAAGGCCATGGAGGCGAATCTTTGGGGGAAATAGAAATCCCTTTTATCCTATGGGGGAAATCGGTCAAGAAGAACCATGTACTTAAATACCCGGTCTACCAATATGACAATGCTGCAACGGTCGCATTTGCTTTGGGGATAAAAAGGCCTATGGCCTGGATAGGCAAACCCGTAAAGAATGCTTTTGAGGGATATGATCTTAGAGATGATTATCCAATTACGGAAAGGATCATGAAACCAACGATACTACCTCCTGCCGATTTCTATAAACGGGCTGGGGGTTTGTTTGATGATTCTACAAGTATTATTATGAAAAATCCAAATACCATAGGAGAAATAAGGTACACTTTAGATGGTTCCATGCCCAACCTTAATTCCGCCTTATATACCGAGCCTGTCAAGACTTCTGAAAATGTGGTGGTTAAAAGCGCTATTTTTATGAATGGGAAAATTGTCAGTACCGTTTCTGAAGCCTTTTTTAGAATAAAAAATAGGACAAGGGCAGCACCCATTTCCTATGAGGTGTTTTATTTGGAAAACTTAACGAGTATCCCCACTTTGGAAAATAAAAAACCGGATGCCAGAGGAAGCTGTTTTGAAATTACCTCGGATGAGGTAAAGGAGGAAATCCGTGACAACACTGTAGTGAGATTCACTACAAATATTCAAATTGAAAAAGAAGACACTTATGTGTTCTACACCAATTCCGATGATGGTAGTAAATTATGGGTAAATAATCAATTGATCGTGGACAATGATGGGGATCATGGGGTGATCGAAAAGAATGGCAGTATTTCCTTAAAGCCTGGAAACTACCCCCTACAAGTGGTATGGTTTAATGGAGGCGGTAGTGGATGGTTGAACGTGGATTATCAAACTAAGACCATTCCTAAACAAGTGCTATCAACATCAATACTAAAGTAATTGGAAATAACGGTAAAAGGTTTATCAATGAAGGTCATATTCCTTCTTTTGCCCATGATACTGGTAACGGCCCAAGACAAAGGAGGGCAATTACCCGCGTGGGAAGAGGGGATGATGGATATTCATCATATAAATACAGGTAGGGGGGATGCCGCTTTTTTTGTTTTTCCAGATGCGACCACGCTCTTAGTGGATGCAGGCGACATGTCCGAAACCCATGCTAGAACTTTATCTGCCAGAAATGCGGTACAAAAACCCGATAATTCCAAAACTGCACCACAATGGATTGTGGATTATATTCATCAGTTTTTTCCAAAAAATAAAACCTTGCAACTGGATTACGGACTAATAACACATTACCATGACGATCATTTCGGGGAGATGGATGTTAAAAGGAAACGGCACCCGAAAGGAAAGTATGGCTTAACAGGAATGATGGAAGTAGGGAGTTTATTGCCTATTAAAACCCATTTGGACCGCGGAAGTAATTATCCAATCGATTTAAAGAATACAGCGGTACAAAAGAAAATAAAAGCGAACGATTCTTATAGTATTATAGAAACATTGCAGGAGTATTGGAATTATATGGATTATCACATCAAGGAAGATGGGATGATTTACGAAGCCTTAAAGCCTGGGGCTATCAATCAAATCCATCTAAAACAATCCCCCAATAAATATCCCCATTTTGAAATTCGTAATATTGCCGTTAATGGCGATATATGGACTGGTGAAAATGAGGATTATTATTCTTTGTTTACCAAAGGGGATTATCCCGGTGAAAATCCTTTAAGCACATGTCTAAAAATTACCTATGGCCGGTTCAATTATTTTACCGGGGGAGATATTAGCGGTATCGATGCCTTGGGACAAACGGACTTAAATTCCTTGGAATCGCACGTGGCACCAGTGATTGGTCCTGTGGATGTTGCTACCTTGAACCATCATGGCAACAGGGATTCCCAAAATGTATTCTTTGTAAGAACACTTAGACCAAGGGTATGGATCCAACAAAATTGGTCATCGGACCATCCGGGAGAGGAGGTGCTAAGAAGAATAACTTCCAAGGCCTTATATCCTGGAGAGCGGGATTTGTTTTCAACGGTTATGTTACAACCTCTTAAAGATGTGATAGGAGATAAGTTGGATCAATATAAAAGTCAGAACGGTCATATTGTGGTCCGGGTGTATAACCAAGGAAGACAATATGATATCTATATCCTGAACGACAATACAAAAGAACGAGAAATAATAGCAAAATACGGACCTTATGAAGCAAGATAATTCGGGAATGGTTGCCCAGAACAAAAAAACAGAAGGGGATATCAATTTTACTCCGGCACGTGCCGCCTGGATGGACTCCCAGATAAGTGTGGAGACCAAGGAAATTTTGGAACGGGATGCCCGATATTTTTTGCACCAATCCATGTCCACTCCATGTTTGGATGTCTTACAAAGTTGTGAGGGGCCCTATATTGAGAATATCTCGGGAAAAAAATATCTCGATTTTCATGGCAATAATGTGCATCAAGTGGGCTACGCCAATCCACAACTCATTGAAAAAATAGTTGATCAATTAAGGGTTTTGCCTTTTTCCCCAAGACGTTATACGAATATTCCTGCCATTGATTTTGCCGAGAAATTGGCCTCTCTTATGCCCTCCGATCTTAACAGGGTGCTTCTAACACCTAATGGAAGTTCCTCTATTGGGATAGCGTTAAAATTGGCGAGGGCCGTCACTGGCAGGTTTAAGGTGGTGTCTTTTTGGGATTCTTTTCATGGGGCTTCCTTAGACGCTATCAGCGTTGGAGGGGAAGCGGTCTTCAGGGAATCTATGGGGCCTTTAATGCCAGGAGTGGAACGTATTCCACCACCTGTTACTTACCGTGGAATTTTTGAGGACAACGAGGATAAATGTTTGGAATATTTGGAATATGTGTTTTCCAAGGAAGGCGATATTGGCGCTTTTATTGCCGAAACTATAAGGAACACGGATGTTCAATTGCCATCCAAAGCATTTTGGAAGAAGGCTAGGGAGCTATGCACCAAATATGGGGTATTACTTATTTTGGATGAAATTCCAATAGCACTTGGCAGAACTGGTAAAATGTTTGTTTTTGAACATTATGAAATTGAACCTGATATATTGTGTATTGGCAAAGGATTGGGAGGAGGTATTTTTCCACAGGCCGCTATTATCACTAGGGACGAATACAACAAGTTTGGCGATATATCCCTAGGGCACTATACCCATGAAAAAAGTCCGTTGGGTGCTGTGGCAGCCCTTGGTACCATTACCTTTTTGGAAAATGAAAAAATATTGGACAAGGTCAAGGCAGATGAGAACTACCTTAAAACATCCCTAGCAGCATTACAATTAAAATATCCCCTTATCGGTGATATCAGAGGTATGGGATTGTTGTGGGGGGTAGAATTGGTGAAGGACAAGAAAACCAAGGAAAAGGCAATAAATGAGGCCGAAGTGGTCATGTACGAATGTTTAAAACGAGGTTTAAGCTTTAAGGTTTCTGCCGGCAATGTTTTACAATTGTCACCGGCACTTACCATAAGTAGAAAAGAACTGGATGCTGCTTTAAATATTCTCGACGAAAGCTTGGCGTTGGTGCATGCGTAATAGAAATAACCGCTCTACTACGTCTTTTGAATACGATTGTTTTAGTTATTAACTATTGGAATATAAATTAACAAATGAACATTAAGAGTACTGCAATACTGTTTTTTGCCATGGCATTTCATTTCTTTGGAGATGCCCAAAATGTAAATGGAGAATTTTTGGTTCAACCTTACTTGCAGGATGCCGAGCCCAATTCCATTAAAATTATGTGGGAAACTTCCATGGACGAAGAAAGTGTGGTTGAATGGGGTTTAACACCCAAGCTGGGCAAAAAGACCAAAGGTATAGCCTACGATATCAATTTTAGTGAATCCCGTATTCATGAGGTCAAATTGGAGGGACTGCAACGCTTTACAGAATACTACTACCGTGTAAAAACAGCTAAAATGGTTTCGGATATTTTTCAATTTAAAACCCCTCCCTTTGCCAGTGACCATGAATCCTTCAAAATCGTAGCTATGAGCGATATGCAAATAGACCATAACAACCCCAATAAATTTTCCGAGGTCGTAAATGATGGCATATTGCAATATTTTCAAAAGGAGTATGGGGGCAAGCTTCCCAATAATTTGGCCATGGTGATGATACCTGGCGATTTGGTGGAGAATGGCACCAAATATTACCAATGGAAGGAGCATTTTTTTAATCCAGCCGAAAAGTTGTTTTCAGAAGTTCCAGTGTATCCAGTTTTGGGGAATCATGAAAAAAATTCGGTATTCTATTTTAAATACTTCAGCTTGCCTGAAAACGGTACGCCTGCCTATGCGGAGCATTGGTGGTTTAAGGACTATGGCAATACCAGGATTATTGGGCTCAATTCCAATGACGGTTACAACAATAGTAGGGATCAGTATGAGTGGTTGCAGAAGTTGTTGGACGAAACGGCTAAGAACGAAGAGGTGGATTTCGTTTTTGCTCAGTTGCACCATCCCCATAAATCGGAACTGTGGATTCCGGGAGAAGAAGATTTTACAGGAAAAGTAATTGCACTTTTGGAGGCGTTTACCACCAAGACAGGGAAGCCCAGTATCCACTTTTTTGGGCATACCCACGGTTATTCAAGAGGACAGTCCAAAGATCATAAACACTTATGGATCAACGTTGCTTCCGCAGGTGGCGCCATTGATAATTGGGGAGAATTTGAAGGAAGGGATTACGATGAATTTACAGTAACCCAGGACGAGTATGGTTTTGTGATGGTGGAAGTTGATGCCAGTCAGGAAGACCCTAAGTTTACCATAAAGAGAATTAGCCAGGGGAATGAAGAGTTGGAGCGTAAAAATGAACTTAGGGATAGCCTAGTCATTTATAAAAAAGAAAGAAAGCCTGGGGCGCCCAGTGTTATCTCGCCCAATAACGAAACGGTTAATTTTACCGGAACCACCCTGAAAGCCGGAGATTTCACTAGCAGCTTCGGCAATGCATTCCATGCAGCCTCACATTGGCAGGTTGCAGAGAGCAATGACTTTGAAAAGCCCATTTTTGACAGCTGGAAGCAATTTGAAAATTGGTACTACAAGGAAAATAGGCAAAAGGATGACGACCTTACCGATGAAAAAACTAATAGGTTAAAACCGAACACCACCTATTATTGGAGGGTCCGTTACCGGGACCAAAATTTAAATTGGAGCGACTGGTCCCAAACAGCTACTTTTAAGACCAATAAATAATTTATCTAGGGTTCATAGACTACAAAGGCACCCTATGAAGTTCAAGTTATAACTAGAACCGATTAGGATTGAAGGAGCTATTTAGGGCGCCGATTTCATTTTGTCGACAAATAATGCTAGGATTGTTACACCTCCGATAAAGAAAGAGCCTCAATCTCCATTTTAAAACCTTCCAGTGTTTTTAATCCCTGGGCCAATGCCGCTTGAACCCCATCTTTTTCATTTTCAAATGTTCCTTTTAAGCTTTCAAATAGTTCTTGGTAATAGGTGATGCCCTCATATAAATTTTGGGTAAATGTCAATAGGTATTTCTCTTGTTTCTTATTCATGGATTCTCGGGATTCCTCGATTTTATTTTTAAGATAATCAAGGTAAATCCCCAATTCCTTAATAAACATATGGGGCCTATCAGTTCTGGAAATAACATTGTCACGGCCGTAAATGTGATCCACCATTTCCTTTAAAGTCATTATTTTGGAATAATAGGCCATATTGGGTCCTGGGCAGATAGATACGCCCGGTCCTTCGGTTTTGGTATCCAAACCATAGGCCAAAAGGGCAGAAGTGCCAAGGCCTACACAGGTACATGATTTCTCTGTTATTTTATTAAATTTTTCAGTGTATTCCTTTTCGGACAAACCTAGTTCGTCCAGTTCCTTAATTTTGATATGTTGGTACTGTCGTGAGGCGGTACAGAGACCCTTGTCGGAGTAATCCTTGTTCAAGGCTACAAATTTTTTGGGACAGGAACTTCCTGGTCTATTCTTATCTATGTTTTTAAACTTTTCCAAATCCTTGGTATTTCCACGTAGGTTGTGGAAGGGTATTCCCAATGGGGAAATATCACTTAAGTACAAATCTTCCTCTTTGGCAACAACCAATTTATCTAGGGTCACCTTGTCTACTGTTGTGGCCTCCGGAACCAATAAAAAGGGGGTCCCCCAACCTACGGAATCAACCTTGTAATGATCCAGTAGAAATTGGTGTTCCTCAGCGGTACCTACACCTCCTTGGGCGGTTATTTTTAAGGATAGATTCTGTTTGGGTACTTCACGGCCCTTGCTGCTAAGTGCAGAAATTAAAATGACATGTATTTCGTCTATATAAGCCTGTTTGTTATCCCTGAACTGGGCCATAATAGGCCCCATTAGATAACCATCCGTTGCAAAGGCATGTCCACCACAATTTAAACCGGATTCTATCCTAAACTCCGACACCCAAATTCCTTTTTTGGCCAAGAACTTACCCTGGATCAAGGCAGACCTATAATCGCTTACCTTTAAGACTATTTTCTTTTTAATATTACCGTTTTCATCAGGAAAAAAATCATCAAAATTTTCTAAATAACTGTATAATCGAGGGTTCATCCCTGCAGAAAGAATTACGGACGAATTTAGTTTGCTGCAGGCATATCCGCGTAACGCTGCATGGGCATCATTATATTCTGTGGACAGTTTGTCATTTTTAATAAAGTTGTCCTTGTCCACCTTGGTCATAATATTTACATCGACGCTACCCATGGTTAAATTCTCTTTCAACCATTTTTTAATCTCAGCGGCATTGAATTCGTTGGAAGTAAGCTTTTCAAACTCTTCCTTTAGTTGGGAAGCATTTGGCAGAAGAGCTACGTATTCTTTTATTTCTTTACCAGTGCTATGGGCCGAATTAATTAGGTCTGCAAATTTTTTATGCGCCGCATCATTGATCAAGTTGAGATAACTGGTGATTCTCTTGGCTCTAAAATCTTCCAATTTATCTGAAATTTCCTGATAAGAGAGTTCAAATTTTTCACAGTACATTTTCCTTAATTTCTCTATCAGGATGTCATCTACCAAAGAAATAACCGAATCTATACCAAGGTGGGAAACTTTTAGAGGTGTGTCTATGGTAAACCCAATTCCCATAACTGGAATATGAAAGTTATGTTTTATCATACGTTTAAATGTTTTTTATTTTCTGTTGCACCGTTCCTATGTCAGCAATGATAACGCGTCAGAGGTTTTACACATGGGGTGCCTTCCCGTAGCAGTGCAGTCCAAATGTGAATCGACAAATTTTATACGAAATAGGTTCTTAGAATATGATAATTATCAGGAAATGGATAAAATATACAACGGGTACTAAGGGTGTTGGATAATACTCTTATAGTCGGGATGGTGGAGGCTTTTATTTTTAGTAATGTTAGCTTGAAGTTTAGTTAACTTCTAGATGGGTTTTTAATACGAATTTTGTCTTGAAAAGTTTGAGTTAGTATTAGTTTGAGTTAGTCTAGTTGAGGAGCTGGTGCACTGCACCAGCTTTTTTCTTTACCGGAAGAGAATGAGAAATGCGCCGATTGCGGTAAGGATCAAAATCATCTTGCGATAGAATTGTTCTTTAATAATTTTTACCAATCGTACCCCTACTATAATTCCGAGAACAATTCCAGGAACCAATTTAAGATTAATTAATAGGGTCTCAGGGGTAATGGTTTTCCAGATAAAAATATGAAAGGGCAGTTTAAAAATATTTACTATAAAAAAGAGCCAGGCCGCGGTTCCAATGAATTCGTTCTTTGGTAGCCTCATGGCCAAAAAATAAATGTTGGAAAAGGCTCCTGCCAAATTGCCTATCATGGTCGTAATGCCCGCCATGGTTCCTATAAATCCTGCAAATGCCCAATGGGTTGGAACGTTTTTGGATTTTTTTCTATCCCACCAATACATCATTATAACCGTTCCCAATATAATAACGGACATGCTGATCTTAAAGGTGGTTTCCGGCAAATCCTTTCCTACGACCGTGCCAATAAGGATGCCCAAAATCATCCAAGGCAAAAAGGCTACAATATACTTCCACTGTGCATGCCTGTTGTAGTACATAACGGCAAAGGCATCTCCCAAAACTAGTAAAGGCACAATTAATCCAGTAGATTCCTTGGCTCCGAAGGCCAATGCCATTAGAGTAACATTAATGATAGCGATTCCCTTGATACCGGCTTTCGAAATTCCTATCACAAATGCGGCGGTTAAGGCAAGTACCCATGCTGTTGTGGTTATATCTGATGTTGTTAAGAGAATCATATGTGACATTTGGCGAACAAAGGGCAAAAGTATCCCAAAAAAATTTATCTTTAGATCTTAATTCTCAAACCTAAGCCAAACCGATGGAATTAAGTACCCTAGATTACACTTTTATTGTTGTTTTTTTCTCAATTGTTTTATTTATCGGAATCTATGTCTCCAAGAAATCGGGGGCCAGTTCTTCGGAATATTTTCTTTCCGGTAGAACCATGCCTTGGTGGCTGTTGGGCCTCTCTATGGTGGCCACAACCTTTTCTACGGATACGCCCAACTTGGTGACCGATATTGTTCGTACCAACGGAGTTTCCGGAAACTGGGTTTGGTGGGCTTTTCTGCTGACCGGCCTACTCACCGTTTTTGTCTACGCCAAACTTTGGAGGAAATCCAATGTAAATACGGATTTGGAATTTTATGAATTGCGTTATGGTGGTAAACCGGCAAGCTTTTTAAGAAAATTCAGGGCGGTTTATTTAGGAGTTATATTTAATGTGATTACCATGTCTGCCGTTACCTTGGCAGCAATTAAGATAGGGGGTATTATGTTGGGCTTGGAGCCTTGGGTAACCGTGGTGAGCGCAGGGTTGATAACCGTGACTTTTAGTGCCTTAGGTGGCTTTAAAGGGGTGGTGTATACCGATTTTCTATTGTTCTTTGTAGCTATGGGCGGTGCAATTGGAGCAGCCTATTATTTGGTGAACATCCCAGAAGTTGGGGGTATTACAGCATTAATGGCGAATGAGCATGTAGCAGATAAACTTGCTATAGTACCCGATTTTAGTAATACCAACGCCTTAATTACTTTATTTATAATACCCTTGGCGGTACAATGGTGGAGTTCGTGGTATCCTGGTGCGGAACCAGGAGGTGGTGGATACATAGCCCAACGTATGTTGGCGGCCAAAAACGAAAACCATGCCATAGGTGCTACTTTCTTCTTCAATATTATGCATTATGCCTTACGTCCATGGCCATGGATTTTGGTAGCTTTGGCATCCTTGGTAGTCTACCCGGACATTGCTAGTATCCATGAGGCTTTCCCCAATGTTGCAGTAGATAAATTAGGACATGATTTGGCTTATTCCGCCATGTTGACCAAATTGCCCAGTGGATTATTGGGCTTGGTTTTGGCCTCTTTGATAGCCGCTTATATGAGTACCATTTCTACCCAATTGAACTGGGGATCGTCCTATATTGTTTATGACTTCTACAAACAGCAGATAAATCCCAATGCCTCCGAGAAAAGATTGGTGGCTGTTGGAAGAATATCCACCGTTATATTAATGGTCTTCAGCGCTGCTTTGGCCCTACTCTTACAAAACGCCTTACAGTTGTTTGAAGTGTTGTTGGTGTTTGGTGCTGGTACCGGACTTATCTTTATTTTAAGATGGTTCTGGTGGAGGATCAACGCTTGGAGTGAGATAACGGCCATGTTTGCATCGGGAATCATCTCCATTATATTAAAATTAACGGCTGTTGGACCTTTCTTATTTGCCGCAGAAACAGGTGTTTTCCCAGATTGGGCAGAATATCCTTTTGTGGTTGTTGTTACTACGGTTATTTGGTTGGCAGCAACGTATATGACACAGCCAGAATCCAAACAGGTATTGCAGGATTTTTACAAAAAAATTCAGCCAGGAGGGCCGGGTTGGTCCAAAGTGATCAAGGATGCGAAGGACGAAAACGTAGAGATTGTGAACACTAAGGAAAAATGGAGTGTTCCAGCTGGTATTACTGCCATGTTGCTAGGTTGTGTATTAATCTACTCCTGCATGTTTGCCACTGGGTATTGGATATATGGAAAAACCACCAGTGCCCTTATTTTGACCGGTGTGGCCGTGGTGTCCGGATTTTTGCTGGCACGGGCTTGGAACAAAATGAAGGATCATATTCTATAGAATATATAATAAATAACTGGTTTGTTGCCAGGCAGGAATGAATATACAGAATAGAATAATTTCCGTGGATATCTTTAGGGGACTTACCATTGTCCTTATGATTTTAGTAAATAATCCCGGTACCTGGTCCCATGTGTACGCTCCTTTTATGCATGCTCCATGGCACGGATATACTCCTACGGATCTGGTCTTTCCATTCTTTTTGTTTATCGTAGGCTGTTCCATTGTTTTTGCATATCAACACAAAGCGGTAGATTCCAAGACCTATAAAAAAATTACGATTAGAGCCCTGAAACTAGTTGGATTGGGGTTGTTCTTAGGGGCTTTTACCATACACTTTCCTTTCTTTAAGGATTTCGAAAACATTCGATTTCCAGGAGTGTTGCAACGTATTGGTGTTGTGTTCTTCTTTGCCTCGATTTTATTTATCAATTTTAGTTGGAAAACACTGGTTGGTATTTGTGCCTTTCTTTTAATTGGGTATTGGTTGTTAATGGGTTTTGTTCCTGTCAATGGAATGGCACCCACCTTTGAACGTGCCCCGAACAATTTGGCCAATTATTTGGATGTCCTTGTTTTTGGGAGCCACAGCTATAAAGCGGATTACGATCCCGAGGGATTGTTAAGTACTTTGCCTTCCATAGCTACCGCTATACTGGGGATCTTTACAGGTCTAATGTTGCGCACCAAGTGGGCTAAAAAGGAAATGCTCCTGTTCGGTATTGGATTGGCAATGTTGTTGGTGGGTTATGTGTGGGATTTGTTTTTCCCCATAAACAAGGCCCTGTGGAGCAGTAGCTTTGTGATGGTAACAGCTGGTTGGGCCAATATAATTTTGGCTATAATATATTACTTCTCCGATGTTAAGGGGATTAAGTTTGGCAGTATATTTAAATATGCCGGAGCCAATGCCATTGTTCTGTATTTTCTTTCCAGTTTCACAAGTAAAATTATGGGTTTGGTAAAAGTGAATGGGGACACTTCCCTAAAAGGCTGGCTTTTTAATACCGTATATGTTCAGGATTTTTGGTCAATGGAAACTTCTTCATTTCTGTATGGGCTTTCATTGGTCTCTTTGTATGTGTTATTGGGATATATTCTCTACAGAAAAAAAATATTTATAAAAGTCTAACTAGATGCAGTAACTTGGGGATGGCCAAGTCTCTGGAATGTTTTTAACAAGATAGGTGTTCCTATTTATCCCACCTTGGGAGAGTCCGTCTCTGGCTGGCAGGGTGGCTGTTCTTTTTAGTTGTCGAACTCCCATAAAGTAGATTTTGGGCGACTTCCATTGCCATAAACACTTCCTTTTAAACTAATTTAATAACGGGTAAACCGCATAAACAAAACCTCAAATCCTGTACGATTTTCATTCTTTAAAATAATATGGTCTTCAACACACATATTTAGCCACGCCAATAATGATGCAATCATCTTGGGTAAAGAAATCCAATCTTATTCAATCTGTTCCGGAAATACTTTTTTTAGTTCATTATAAATTTGAGTGCTCGTATTTTCCTTTGCGGAAAAGTAAATTTTCCCTCCATTTGTTTTTGTAAACAACAGATATGTTTTGCTGTCGGAATTCAATATCAATTTCACTTCCTCTCCAACACCAGTCTTAAAATATCCTTTCCTGATGCTTCCAAGGGCAAATCCGTTGGTTTTTGAGGTAATTTCAGGTAAATGGTCCACAAGGGTCACGGATGCTATATCCGACACATTTAGAGTTTCCCCGTAACTGCCCTGAAATTGGATAGCATCCGGTTCAATGATTAGTTTATTTTCCTTAAAACCCATGGCAAGGAGCCCTACTACAAGAATCAGGGTTGCCGCTAGGACATAAAGGCCAATTTTATTCCATTTGTTGCTGGACCCTTTCCAGTATTTATTGCTTTCCCTCATGAAGTAGAGATAGGCAAGTATGGGATAAACACCTATAAATATTCCACTGGCACTTTCTCCAATGGCATAGTGCAATATGAGACCGATAATAATAAACGAGGACCCCAACAACAAATGAAACTTTTTAAAATATGGGATGTACGATTTTATATCCACCTGTGTTCTTTCTTCCTCGCTCATGGTGTTATAGCCAGAGAGGAGATATTTCGAATTGTTTTCCGTAACAAGAAATGCCATGCCAATAAAAAGAAGGCCAATTCCAATTAGTATATAAAGCATAAGTATTAAACCTTAAGGTGTTGTAGGGGAGTAAATTAGTATAAATTTTTTTAAAATCAATCTTGTTAAATTGAAAACTTTACTATAATCCTTTGGTTTTTATCCTCTGAGTTCCAATAATCTGGATACATATTTTCCTATTACGTCAAACTCCAGATTGACCCTTGTTCCTATAGTATAACTTCCAAATCGGGTATGCTCATAAGTATAAGGGATTATGGCAACGCTAAAGCTGTTTTTCTGGGATCCAACTACGGTTAAACTGGTTCCGTCTATGGTTATGGATCCCTTTTCAATGGTGACATTATTCTGTAGGGAATTATAACTGAAGGTGAAAATCCAGCTGCCATCCTTTTCTTTAATATCAATACATTCCCCGGTTTGGTCCACATGTCCCTGTACAATATGTCCGTCCAATCTGGCCCCTAGTACCATGGCACGTTCCAGGTTTACAAGGTCTCCTTCACGAAGATCGTTCAAGTTGGTTTTTTCCAAGGTCTCCTCAATGGCGGTTACGGTATATTGATCAGCTGCAATTTTTACGACGGTAAGGCATACTCCGTTATGCGCAACACTTTGGTCAATTTTTAGTTCTTGGGTAATCTTAGATCTTAAGGTAATATGAAGATTGCTTCCCTCTTTTTCCAATTTTATTACTTCTCCCAAAGTTTCAATAATCCCAGTAAACATGTGTCGTTTTAATTAAGTAGTTTTGTGTTGTAAATTTAAGGGTTTATTTCATATTAAACGAAGAGACGAAATGCAGGAAACTGGAAAAATAAAATTGGGGATATCCATTGGGGATTTAAATGGGATTGGGTGCGAAGTGGTACTTAAGACATTTGAAGATTCCCGGATGTTGGACTTCTGCACACCGGTTATTTTTGCATCCAATAAAACCATCTCCCACCAAAAATCGGAGTTGGGACTGGAAATTAATTATAATGGCATACAGGATGCTTCCAAAGCAATTGATGGAAAGATAAATGTGGTGAACGTATGGAAGGAAACTCCGGTCGTAAGTTTTGGGGTGCCAACCCCTGAAAGTGGAAAATATGCCATACAGTCTTTAAGGGCGGCAATAGCGGCCCTAAAGAATAACGATATAGATGTTCTGGTTACGGCACCTATTAATAAGAACAATATACAGGCCGAGGATTTTAAATTTCCAGGGCATACCGACTATTTGGCCAAGGAATTGGAAGGAGAAAGCTTAATGTTCATGGTAGCCGATGGTTTAAGGGTGGGCTTGCTTACCGATCATGTTGCCGTAAAGGATGTTGCAGCCAGCATTACACCGCAATTGATACGCTCTAAAATTGCCACCATTTCCAATTCCCTTAAGATGGATTTTGGAATTAGGAAACCTAAGATCGCATTGTTGGGGATTAATCCCCATAGCGGAGATAACGGTGTAATAGGTAAGGAAGATGATGAGGTTATGAGACCGGTCATCAAAGAGATGTCGGAAAAGGGGCATTTGGTCTTTGGGCCTTACTCCGCTGATAGCTTTTTTGGATCTGACAATTATAAAAATTTTGATGCTATTCTAGCCGCTTATCACGACCAGGGACTAATACCCTTTAAAACCTTGTCTTTTGGGAAAGGGGTAAACTATACCGCAGGCCTTAATAGAGTGAGAACCTCCCCAGACCACGGAACAGCCTATGAAATTGCAGGTAAAGGTGTTGCCGACAATAGCTCTTTCAAGGAAGCAGTATTTGCGGCCCTCCATATATTTAAAAATAGACAGGAATATAAGGAATTAACTGGGAATCCTTTAAAGAAACATAAATTAAAAAGACAGGGATAGGCTTACCTAAATATGGGGGCGCTACTCGGCGTGATATCATTGAATTATGGAAATTTAATCGGAATATATTTATTTCGGTCTATTTGTTGGCTTTTTACAAAATAATAGTATCTTTGCACCCGCCTTTATTGCGGCGGGTACGTTAAAACCAGTGTGGATCATGATGCAGCATAAGGAGTTTATTATTCCTTTTTCGGGACTGAAACAGGGAAAACACGAGTTTGAGTACACTATAGAGAATACGTTCTTTGAGTCTTTTGAGTATGATGAATTCAATGCTGCGGATATTAAATTAGACGTTACCTTGAATAAAATGAGTACCATGATGGAGTTGGAAATGGAGGCACGGGGAACAGTAAATGTTAATTGTGATCTAACTAGCGAACCTTATGATCAAAAAATCAAGGCCGATTTGGAATTGGTTGTTAAGTTTGGTGATGAGTACAACAATGACAATGATGAAATATTGATTATTCCACATAGTGAATACCAAATCAATATTGCACAATATGTTTATGAAATGTTGGTATTGTCGGTTCCGCTCAAAAAGGTTCATCCTGGGGTTTTGGACGGCACTTTACAATCAGAAGTGTTGGACAGGCTGGAAGAACTCCAACCAAAAGATACAAAGGAAAACAAAGAAGATATCGATCCCCGGTGGGACGCTTTAAAAAAATTATTAACGGATAAATAAGTTTCATAATGGCACATCCTAAAAGAAAAATTTCCAAAACCAGAAGAGACAAGAGAAGAACGCACTATAAGGCGGTAGCTCCTACTGTAGCACAAGATCCAACTACTGGAGAAATGCATTTGTTTCACAGAGCTCATTGGCATGAAGGTAAATTATACTACCGTGGGGAGGTTTTGATCGACAAAACTGAGGAAGCAGTAGCATAATTCACCTAGGCACAATATAATTTGGACTCCCACTTCTTAAGAGTGGGAGTTTTTTTATGAGGGTGAGGTAAAATTCAAAAACAAGGTGTTTTTAAACTTAAAGTCACAGAAAATCACTAATTTTCACAAATTTTCAATTGTTTTTGAAGATTTATTGATAAAAATCAAATTTAGATGAGCAAAATAACAGCTGCTATTACTGCTGTAGGGTCTTATGTGCCAGACTTTGTAATGACGAATAAGATTTTGGAAACTTTGGTGGATACCAATGATGAATGGATTACGACAAGAACCGGTATCAAGGAAAGGAGAATCTTAAAGGGGGAGGGGCTAGGTACATCCTATCTTGCCATAAAAGCGGCGGAGCAACTTCTGGAAAAGCAAAAATTGGATCCCAAGGAGATCGAACTAATTATTGTTGCAACTGCAACTCCAGATATGATGGTTGCTGCAACTGCTGCCTATGTGGCTTCGGAAATTGGAGCCACTAATGCCTTCGCTTATGATTTGCAAGCTGCTTGTTCCAGCTTTTTATACGGAATGTCCACGGCTGCCAGTTACATAGAATCTGGACGATATAAAAAGGTATTGCTTATTGGTGCGGATAAAATGTCCTCTATTATTGACTATACCGATAGAACTACCTGTATAATTTTTGGGGATGGTGCCGGTGCAGCACTTTTTGAACCAAATAACGAAGGTCTAGGTCTTCAGGATGAATATTTAAGGTCGGATGGCGTTGGAAGAAATTTTCTTAAAATGGATGCAGGTGGCTCCTTGCTTCCTGCCTCGGAGGAAACCGTTAAAAACCGACAACATTTTATTTACCAAGATGGGAAGTCGGTCTTTAAATTTGCCGTGACCAATATGGCCGATTCCGCCGCAAAGATTATGGAACGAAATAATTTGTCGCACGAGGATGTTGATTGGTTGGTGCCCCACCAAGCCAACAAAAGAATTATAGACGCCACTTCCAACAGAATGGGATTGGAAGATTCCAAGGTAATGATGAATATACAGAGGTACGGAAATACCACTTCCGCAACCTTGCCACTTTTATTGAGCGATTATGAAAGACAGCTCAAGAAAGGTGATAATTTGGTTTTTGCAGCCTTTGGTGGTGGTTTTACCTGGGGCTCCATTTATTTAAAATGGGCATACAATTCATAAATCTGTCGCAACCTATAAACTAATACGAACTCTATGGATATTAAAGAAATTCAAAGCTTAATTAAATTTGTCGCCAAATCTGGGGCTAGTGAAGTAAAATTGGAGATGGAAGATATAAAGATCACCATCCGAACCGGGGCAGCTGGTCATACCACAGAACCAACTTATGTACAGCAAATTCCTATGGGGGGCCATATGCCACAGCAAATGGCTGCCGCTCCTGCCGCTTCTCCTTCTGTTGAAGTAGAGGTGAAAAAGGAAGCTGATGAAAATTCAAAATATATTACCATAAAATCGCCTATAATCGGTACTTTTTATAGAAAACCTTCACCTGATAAACCTTCTTTTGTTGAGGTAGGCGATACCATTGGTAAAGGGGATGTGCTTTGTGTTATAGAAGCCATGAAACTATTCAATGATATTGAATCCGAAGTGTCCGGGACCATTGTGAAAGTTCTTGTAGATGATAGTTCACCTGTAGAATTTGATCAGCCTTTATTTTTGGTAGATCCATCATAAGAAGTTTTAAATGTTAAATGTCGGATGACAATTTTCTCTGGTCAGTCCGAACCATTTAAAATTTAGATTACAAAATTTAAAATTTCAAAAGATGTTTAAAAAAATACTTATTGCAAATAGGGGGGAAATAGCGCTACGGATTATTAGGACCTGTAAGGAAATGGGTATTAAAACGGTTGCGGTATATTCTAAGGCCGATGAAGAGAGCCTGCATGTTCGTTTTGCGGATGAGGCGGTTTGTATTGGTCCTGCCCCAAGTAGTGAATCTTATTTGAAGATTCCCAATATTATAGCTGCGGCAGAAATTACCAATGCAGATGCTATTCATCCGGGATATGGTTTTCTTTCGGAGAACTCCAAATTTTCCAGAATATGTGCTGAGCACGATATCAAATTTATTGGAGCTACAGGTGATCACATAGACAAGATGGGAGATAAGGCCACGGCAAAGGAAACCATGAAGAAGGCTGGTGTACCTTGTGTACCAGGTTCTGATGGTCTGCTAAAAGATGTAGCCGATGCCAAAAAGGTAGCTAAAAAGATGGGATATCCCGTTATGATCAAAGCTACTGCTGGTGGTGGAGGTAAGGGAATGCGTGCCGTAATGTCCGAAGAGAAGATGGAGGATCTTTTTGACAGTGCCGTAAAGGAAGCTACAGCGGCCTTTGGCAATGGTGGAATGTATATGGAAAAGTTGATCGAGGAACCACGTCATATAGAAATTCAGATTGTAGGGGACCAGTATGGAAAGGCTTGCCACCTTTCGGAAAGGGACTGTTCCATACAGCGTCGTCATCAAAAATTAACGGAAGAGACTCCTTCCCCCTTTATGACGGATAAGCTGAGGGACGATATGGGGAAAGCGGCTGTAAAAGCAGCAGAATATATTAAGTACGAAGGAGCTGGCACCATAGAATTCTTAGTGGACAAACACCGGAATTTCTATTTTATGGAAATGAATACCAGGATACAGGTAGAACATCCCATAACAGAACAGGTAATAGATTATGACCTTATTAGGGAACAAATTTTGGTGGCAGGTGGAGTCCCCATCTCAGGGAAAAATTATCTTCCAAAACTTCACTCCATTGAATGTAGAATAAATGCCGAGGATCCGTATAACGGATTTAGACCTTCTCCAGGAAAGATTACCACCCTGCACACTCCAGGGGGACACGGGATTAGATTGGATACACATGTTTATAGTGGATATACCATACCGCCCAATTATGATTCCATGATTGCAAAGTTGATTACCACGGCCCAAACCAGGGAGGAGGCCATCAATAAGATGAAGCGTGCGCTGGATGAGTTTGTAATAGAAGGAATTAAGACCACCATTCCATTCCATAGACAGCTCATGGATCACCCGGACTACTTGGCCGGGAATTATACCACAAAGTTTATGGAAGACTTTGTAATGGCACCACAACCGGCGGAATAATCAGCTTTTAACAACACAATTATTTCTTGGAAGAGGCGGATTAAACTGGGGGGCAACCAACAGTTTAATCCGCTTTTTTAGTTTAAAGGATTATTGAATGGACCCTTCACCATTAATTATTCGTATCTAAATTAATAATACCTTTATCGCACTTTTGTTACCTTGATCATAAATGCACCTACCCTATATGAACCTAAGTTATTGGGAATATAAAACTTGGTTGTCCAATATAGACTACACTATTATAGGCAGCGGAATAGTGGGGCTTAATTGTGCTGTGTATTTAAAGGAGCAATTCCCTAAAGCTAAGATTTTAGTCTTGGAAAGAGGACTGCTGCCACAAGGAGCCAGTACTAAAAATGCTGGATTTGCCTGTTTTGGCAGTATTTCGGAGGTTTTATCGGATTTAAAAATGCATTCGGAGGAGGAAGTCCGGCAATTGGTGCAAAAGCGCTTGGAGGGGATACAGTTACTTAGGGAGAACCTTGGTGATGAACAAATAGATTATCAGAACCACGGAGGGCATGAAGTTTATTTCCAGGAACAGGAAGAGCTATTTGAAGATTGCCTGGGCAATTTGGAATGGGTGAATTCCTTATTGAATCCGGTATTTAAGACAGACTCTTTTCAAGTACATCCCAATAGTTTTAATTTTGAGGGGATCCAGAAGTATTATATCACAAACCCGTTTGAAGGGCAGATCAACACCGGTAAAATGATGAAGGCTTTACTGGATAAAGTGCAGAATTTGGGTGTTACGGTCTTAAATGCCATTGGGGTGGAAGGCTATGTAGAGAATATGGATCACGTTGCTGTTAAAACCGATCATTTCGAATTTAAGACCCACAAACTATTCATTGCAACCAATGGTTTTGCCTCCCAATTAATTGGGGAAACGGTACGCCCGGCCCGAGCTCAGGTACTGATTACCAAACCTATAAACAACCTGAATATTAAAGGAACTTTTCATTTGGAGGAAGGGTATTATTATTTTAGGAATATAGACAATCGAATTTTATTGGGAGGGGGGAGAAATCTCGATTTTAAGGGTGAGGAAACTAGCTCCTTTGGCGAGACCGCCCTGATCCAGAATAGGCTGGAGCATATACTACATAAAGTCATTTTGCCCAATACCTCCTTTGACATAGACCTAAGATGGAGCGGTATTATGGGAATGGGCAAACAAAAGAAGCCTATTGTAAAGCAATTGGGCAAAAATGTATATTGCGGGGTGCGAATGGGAGGGATGGGAATTGCCATTGGTAGTTTGGTTGGTAAGGAATTGGCTAATTTGATGAAGTAGTTTTAAAGTTTCAATGGGCTAAAATCCGCCATAATTTAAAAAATTTTATTCTGAATGGATTCTTCGGTAAAACAACAATTATATGCGTTTTGTAAAGTATTTATAGGGAAGAGGTTGGAGCGTATCAATAGCAACATCGATTCCCTACAGGAAGCTTTGACCTCCGAGACCAAAAGTAGTGCCGGGGATAAGCATGAAACGGGAAGGGCTATGATTCAATTGGAACGCGAAAAGTTGGGCAATCAACTGGCGGAAGCACAATTGTTGCAGGAGTTGTTTAAAAAGATACCGCTACAAGCGAGTTTGTCAAAAGTGGGATTGGGCAGTGTGGTGTTTACCGATCAACAAAATTATTATATAGGGATAAGTGCGGGGGAGTTGAAGATAAATGGGGTGTCCTATTTTGCCATTGCACCAAATACCCCCATAGGGAAATTGTTATTGGGGAAAACTGTGGGCGATATGGTTGTTTTTAATACTAGGCAAATGGTAATACAGCAGCTCGGGTAGTTGCTGGAGCTGCAGAGGGAAGTATTTGGTTTTAAAAGTATTATTTTCTCATTATGGTTGAAATTATTGATCTAAGTCAGGAAATATTTTCTGGAATGGCGGTGTATAAGAGCCTTCCCGAGGTTAAGATGGAGATGTATGCTTCCCATGAACAATGGGACGGGATTACCGATGCCAACACGGTATCCCCAAGTGTCTACAAGTTGGATATGAGCGAACATACTGGCACCCACGTGGATTCCCTTAGCCATATGGCACGTGAATTTAGGGGGCAGTCCATAGACACCATGCCGCTCACTATGTTCTATACGGAGGGAATTTGTTTGGACTTGTCCCACAAGGGCCTAATGCAATTAATAGAACCGGCAGATTTGCTATCGGCTTGTTCCAAAGGCAACACGGAAATAAAAAAAGGTGATACGGTTTTGATCTATACCGATCATTATAGACGAACTTATGGAAGTGCCAACTGGGGCCGTGGTCCGGGACTAAGTGCTTCTGCGGTACGTTGGTTGGGAGAGCATGGCATTTCTGCATTTGGCGTGGAAATGATGTCTCCTGGTATTCCAGGGGTATCCAATAAAGAGGTACATCATATTTGCGGACAAATGGGCTTTACGCATTATGAAAATATGATCAATTTGCAGCTCCTGATTGGTCGAGGGCGCTTTAGATTTATAGGTTTGCCTTTGAAAATCAGGGGCGGTACCGGATCCCCTGTCCGGGCCGTAGCTGTTTTTGGGGAGGGGTAGCATTAGGTTGTTACCCGGGGACTAATCCAGCTTGGGTTTGCTCCTGTTTATTTTTTTTAGGGCCGCTTTTTTTTTGCCTTTTAATCGTTTTTCGATGGCCGATCTGCTGGGTTTGGTCTTTCTTCGTCTTTTTGGAACTTCCAGGTTGGTTTCGAGGGTTTCCAGGAATTTTTTGATGACCAGTTCCTTGTTTTTATGCTGACTACGGGTTTCCTCACATTGCATTAAAAGAATGTTTTCCTTACTCAGTTTGGACGACAGTTTTTTGAGAAGTCTGTTTTTTTCCGTTTCGGTCAGGGAATTGGAATTTTCCAGATCAAAGGTCAGTTCCACTTTGGAGGAAACCTTGTTTACATGTTGTCCTCCGGCACCACTGCTCCGCACTGCTTTAAATGTTAGTTCCTGTATGATTCCTTCCCTATTCAATGGTATGTTATGGTTTTAGACGTTGGCTAATGGTTTCCAAGGCAATATTTAGGAATACCTTTTTACCGATGGTTAGCGCTTCTTCGGAATTGAACCGTATTCTTTGCGCTCCTGATATGGCTTCAATTAAAAAATGACTGCCCATAAAATAGCATCTTTCAACAATGGTTGGAATTCCAGATTTATTTGAGACCCTAAATTCATGGGCGTATACAATGATTTTTCGCTCCAAATCTCCATAAGATTTTATTATATTTATGGGTATTAGGTTGGCTTCCCCGAACAAACTGGCGGTATAAATATTTTTCGGGTTGTTATACAGATCTCGGGTATTGGCATTCGCCATTATTGTCTGATCCTTGATTACTATGATTCTTTTGGCATAGGGCAAAATGTCTTGGTGGTCATGGGTAGCGGTGATACAGCTAATCCCCTCTTTATTTAAATATTCAAAGAGATTTCTTCTAAGTTGATTTTTTCTAAAATTGTCAATATGCCCGAAGGGTTCGTCCAACAAAAGTAATTCAGGTTTTTGCGCCAAAACCCTGGCCAAAGCAACCCTTTGCTGTTGCCCTCCACTCAGGTTTTTTACCTTGACCTTTGCAAAGGGGACCATGTCTATCATTTCCAATAATTCAGTGGTTCTTGCCTTTAATTCTTCTGGATAAAAAACAGATAAAAACTGACTTACGTTTTCAGCCACGGTGGTGAAGGGCATTAAATCAAAATCTTGGGAAAGGTATTTCATGAAGGATTCCCCGGGTACTAAATTAAAATCGGGGCCCATCACCTGCTTTTCTCCCCAGAATATGTTGCCTTGCAGGGGCTGCAAAAGACCGTAAATAATTTTGAGCAAGGTGCTTTTACCACAACCGCTTTCACCTACAATGGAAATATGTTCTCCCTTACCTACCTTAAAACTGATATTGGTAAGTATCGGTTTTTTATCATAGGCAAACGAAAGGGAATTGACTTGTAACATGGGCTAAAACTATAAATGCACTTAGAGGGTATAAAAAAAGTCCATTTCTAAAAGAAACGGACTCTAGAACAAAATTATCGATTTTTTTTAAACTAATCCTTAAAATCTTTTAAAACTCCCTTGTTCGGGAGTTCTCTAAAGCCCATATTGAACAAGGTAAATCCAAAAATATCCACATTTTGCTCAATGGTCTTGCTAATAGGAGTGCCTGCACCATGGCCGGCATTTACTTCTATTCGTATTAGGGTAGGGTTGTCCCCTGTCTGCTTATCCTGCAGTTCCGCAGCGAACTTAAAACTATGGGCTGGTACCACCCTGTCATCATGATCGCCCGTGGTAATCAAGGTAGCCGGATATGCTACCCCTTTCCGAACATTGTGCAGAGGGGAATAGCCTTTCAGATAATTAAACATTTCCAAGTTGTCTTCAGCTGTCCCATAATCATAAGCCCAGCCGGCACCAGCGGTAAATGTGTGATACCGTAGCATATCCAGAACGCCTACAGCGGGAAGGGCCACCTTCATTAAATCCGGTCTTTGGGTCATGGTGGCACCCACTAAGAGCCCACCATTGGAACCTCCCTTAATGGCCAAATAGTCCGATGATGTATATTTTTCGGCTATTAAATATTCGGCGGCAGCAATAAAATCGTCAAAGACGTTCTGTTTACGGGTTTTAATACCGGCATCATGCCATTGTTTGCCATATTCACCTCCACCTCTTAGGTTGGGCACAGCATAGATGCCGCCTTGCTCCATCCACACGGCATTTATAACACTAAAAGTCGGCGTAAGGCTTATGTTAAAGCCCCCGTAACCATATAAAATGGTAGGATTTTGGCTATTTAACCGCAATCCTTTTTTATGGGTAATCATCATTGGTATCTTAGTTCCGTCCCTGGAAGGGTAAAATACTTGTGTGGATACATAGTCCTCTGGGTTGAAGTCTATTTCAGGTTTCCAATAAACGGTGTAATTACCGGTTTTTATATCCAATTTATAAATGGTTTCCGGGCTATTGTAATTGGTAAAGGTGAAATAAAGATCGGTTGCCTTCTTTTTTCCTCCAAAACCACCGGCACTTCCTAGTCCTGGAAGTGCAATTTCGCGTATCATTGTGCCTTGGTCATCGTATTGATATACTTTTGAAATGGCATCTACCATGTACTCTGCAAAGAAATAACCTCCACCAGTGCCCACAGAAAGAACATTTTGTGTTTCTGGAATTAGATCCTTCCAATTTTCAGGTGTTGGATTATCTGCTTCCACGGTTACTACTTTTTTATTGGGCGCGTTTCTATTGGTCAATATGAATAATTTGGATCCCACATTGTCTATGATATGGCTATCACTATCCGTAGAATCCAATATGGTCCTCAGTTGGCTCTCCGGTTGCGTCAAGTCTTTTATGAACAATTTGTTCCCAGAAGTAGAAACAGCGGCCGAAATTATTAGATACCTATTGTCTTCGGTAACGTAACCTCCAACATATCTATGTTTTTCCGATAAAATACCGCCAAAGACCACCTCATCGCTCTTTTGGGGAGTCCCAAGTTTGTGATAGTAAAGTTTATGTTGGTCGGTTTTGGCAGATAGTTCACTTCCTTTGGGTTTGTCATAACTGGAGTAAAAGAAGCCTTCGTTTCCCTTCCAGGAAACACCACTAAACTTAATGTCAACTAGGGTGTCCTCAACAATGGACTTGTCTTCCGCATTGATGACAATTACTTTTCGCCAATCACTTCCACCCTCGGATATGGAGTAGGCAGCTATGGAACCATCCTTTGAAAAATTTATACCCGCCAAGGAGGTGGTGGCATCTTCGGAAAAGGTATTCGGATCCAGAAAAACTTCTACCTGTCCCTCATCTCCTTTTTTACGGTACAATACACTCTGATTTTGTAAACCATCGTTCTTAAAAAAATAGATGTAATCGCCTTCTTTGAACGGAGATCCCAACTTTTCAAAATTCCATAATTGCTCCAAACGTTTTTTTAGTTCTCTTCTATAGGGAATTTTGTCCAAATAGTTAAAAGTGGTCTCGTTTTGTAATTGGACCCAATTTTCTGTTTCGGGGCTTCGGTCGTCTTCCAACCAACGGAATGGGTCCGGTACTTTTGTTCCGAAATAGGTATCTACGGAATCGGTTTTTTTTGTGTTTGGATATTTCAAAATGACAGTATCTTTTTTTTGGGCAGGTTCACAGGCTAGCATCAGTATTCCAGCCAGTGGGATCAATATGAATGTTTTCATTTAAGGCTGTTCAGAAACCAAAAATAGCATAAAAAAACCTTTGCAAATGGTAGTTACAAAGGTTTTAACATCTTCATTTACCCTTTAGGGATTGAAGGGTTTTGGTATATGGATTCTATTAAACTAGTTGGTTTTGGACCAAATACTCGGCAATTTGTACCGCATTGGTGGCTGCACCCTTTCTTAAGTTATCCGCAACGATCCACATGTTCAAGGTATTGGCCTGTGTTTCGTCCCTTCTAATACGGCCTACAAATACATCATCCTTTCCATGTGCATATATGGGCATAGGGTAGGTATTGGTATCGGTATTGTCCTGGACAACGATTCCTGGTGTTTCGCTCAACAACCTTCTTACTTCCGAAAGGTCAAAATCGTTTTCAAATTCAACGTTGACCGACTCTGAATGACCTCCGGCCGTTGGGATACGAACAGCCGTAGCAGTTACGGAAAATGTTCTGTCGTTGAATATTTTTTGAGGCTCCCTGGCCAATTTCATTTCTTCCTTGGTATATCCATTATCCAGGAATACATCGCAATGGGGCAATGCATTTTTCCCAATGGGATAAGGATACGCCATTTCCCCTTGTATTCCTGCAATTTCGTTTTCCAATTGCCGTACTGCTTTTACCCCGGTTCCGGAAACCGATTGGTAAGTGGAGACGACCACCCTTTTCATCTTGTATTTTTTATGAAGGGGGGAAAGTGCCAATACCATCTGTATTGTGGAACAGTTTGGATTTGCTATAATCTTATCTTCTTTGGTCAATTCGGAGGCGTTTATTTCCGGAACCACCAGTTTTTTGGTGGGATCCATACGCCAGGCTGAGGAATTGTCTATTACCGTGGTACCTACAGCGGCAAATTTTGGCGCCCATTCCAAGGAAGTATCCCCTCCGGCTGAAAAAATGGCAATGTCCGGTTTGGCGGCAACCGCAGTTTCCAGCCCAATTAAGGTATACTCCTTGTCTTGGAAGCTTAACTTTTTACCTACAGATCTTTCCGAGGCCACTACCAATAATTCCGTTACTGGAAAATTACGTTCTGCCAATACTTTTAGCATTACCTCCCCGACCATTCCCGTTGCACCAACTACAGCTACTTTCATTACTATTATGATTAAAATTTCAGTGGGCAAATGTACTGAATATAGGCTATTAAACAATACATAAATAGGAATATATTAAAAATATAACAAATTGTTACAAAAATAACTTTGTAAAATAAAAGAACCGTCAACTTGGATAGCGAATCCTAGCTGACGGTTTTTGTTGGTTAGTTGGTTGTGTAGCGGTTGTACTTCTATCTCAAGTCCAAGTACACAATGCTTTTATAAAAAATTATTTTTTCAGTAAATCCCTGATCTGTGTTAAAAGTTCCTCCTGACTTGGACCTTTTGGTGCCGGTGGTGCCGGTGGGGTTTTGGTTTTATTGTAGGCCTTTACGATCAAGAATAAAACAAAACCAACAATAATTAAATTGATTATAGAATTGATCCAAGCTCCATAACGAATGGCACTTGCTGGTTTTTCAACCGTTCCGTCCGCGGCGACGACAGCTTCGGAAAGAACATATTGCATGTCGGAGAAATCCACACCTCCCGTAAAAAAGCCTACAATTGGCATCATGATATCGTTGACAAATCCACTGACGACCAAGCCTGCAGCCCCGGCGAGCAATACAGCAACTGCCAAATCAATGACATTGCCTGTCATAATAAAATCCTTAAATTCTTTTAACATAATTAGTGTTTTATTTGATTAATACTATCTGCAATTTAACCCAAATAGACGTCTTAACAAAATGTTAAATAAAAATGTTGGGTACAGTGAACATATCTTTTTAATTCTAGTTTTAACCTCTGGTATAAACCTGAACCCTTAAATTCTAATCAATGTAAAGGCGTTTCACTCGCTGCGAAATACCGGTGAGAAGCTCATAGGTGATGGTTTTGGCGGAAGATGCTAGGTTTTCTGCACTGTGATCCGGGCCAAAAACAATGACCTCGTCGCCCTCTTTGCAATCAATCCCCGTTATATCTACCATAATCATATCCATACAAACATTGCCAATAATTGGAGCGGGTTTTCCCTGTATATATACCTTACCTATACGGTTACCATATTGTCTGCCTATTCCGTCCGCATGGCCTAGGGGTAATGTTGCGGTTACCTTGGAAGTATTGGAAATAAATGCCCTGTTATAGCCAACACTTTCATGGGGTGCAATCGTGTGGATTTGAGATATTATTGTTTTAAGAGTGGCAACAGGAATTAACTTTTCATCTTCTGAGGCCTCGTTTCCATACCCATAAAGTCCAATACCGCTTCTTACCATGTCGTACTGTGCTTCAGGGTAATTTATTATTCCAGAGGTATTCAACATGTGCCTAGTGGGCCTGTACTTTAATTTAGAAATTATTGCGGAACTTATTTTTTCGAATTGGCTAATCTGGGAGCGTGTAAAATCTTTTTCATTGATATCCTCGGAAGCGGCCAAATGTGAAAAAAGGGAGCTGATTTTTACCTGATCTGCTCCTTCCAGCGACCTTATGATAAAATCCATATCCCTCTCCCCTAGTCCCAATCTGTTAAGACCGGTGTTGAATTTTAAATGTACGGGGTAGTCCCTTTGGCCCAACTCTTTGGCAATTTTTAAAAAGGAGGAGAAAATGGATTTTGAATATAGACTGGGCTCCAAACAATTTTCTATCATTTTGGTAAAACTTACCTCTTGCGCGTGAAGTACCAGGATAGGTAATTCAATTCCTGCATTTCTTAAAGCTATCCCTTCCGAAGTATAGGCTACGGCCAGGTAATCTGCACCAAGGGATTCCAATTTTTTGGCAATGGCAATTGAATCGCTTCCATAGGCAAAGGCCTTTACCACTCCAAGGAATTTGGTGTCCTGATTTATCTTGGTTCTTAAATAGTGATAATTGTGCTCCAGGGACCTGAGGTCAATTTCCAGAACGGTTTCTCCGACCTTAGTCATTCGATGTTTTTTGAGGAGGCACTACTTCCTCCGAAGTAACTTCCAAGGCACTCACTTTTTCTTTTAACATAGCTTTGTAGTATGCAGCCCTACTAAGGGGTTCATATTCTTCGGTTTCTCCAAGAAAAACCAATTTGGTGTTATTGGCCTTTCTAAAACTATAATTGGCGAGGTTACCGGTGCGAGTGCAAATGGCATGAACTTTTGTGACATATTCGGCTGTGGCCATTAAAGCCGGCATAGGCCCAAACGGATTGCCTTTGAAATCCATGTCCAATCCAGCTACCACTACTCTTATGCCCTTGTTGGCCAGATCATTGCATACGGTAATAATTTCGTCATCGAAGAATTGGGCTTCATCAATCCCTACTACATCACAGTCATCCGCCAAAAGTCGAATATTGGCCGCTGCAGGTACAGGGGTAGATCTTATTTCATTGGCATCGTGTGAGACTACCATCTCCTCATGGTATCTTTTGTCCACCATGGGCTTGAAAATTTCCACTTTTTGTTTGGCAAATTTGGCCCTTTTCAACCTTCGGATCAGTTCCTCGGTCTTACCAGAGAACATGGAACCGCAGATTACTTCGATCCAACCGAATTGTTCTTTAGGGTTAACAGTATTTTCGAGAAACATTTTGTAATTTTAGACGAAAGTAATTTGTTTTCCGTTTTTTATTAGGAGGCATAAAATTATAAAAAAAATAATCCTTCTGGTATAAATGTTGGTAGAAGTTGGTAATCTTGATTACTCGTTTTTTAACCATCCATTTATTACCTGTAAGGAATTGCTATATTGTTGTCCCAATCGGGGCCCTACTAATTATAAAATATATTCAGATGAAAAAGAGACTAAAAGAGGAATTGAGAAAATTATCAACTGAAATAATAACTTCGAGAAACTTAAGCGATTACTCGGCCTTATATGATACGGCCAAGGAATTATATGAAAAGTTGGCAGTCCTTAAATATATTGAGGAACAATTGAATGAGGTAGAGATAGATGTCTCCAAGAATGCCATTGCGGCAAAATTTGAAACCATGGCCAACTCCGTGCTGAATGCAAATTCTTCGGTACCGGAAAGTAACCCGCATAAGGAGGATATAATTATTCCAGGTATAGATACCATAAAGGATATGGTCTCGGAGATGCCCGGAGCCACCACTATCGATGAGGTATTATCCCAATTTACCAACAAACCGGATCTTATCAAAAATGATAAGGATCTATTTACGCCCAAGGAGGTGAAAACAGTGAAAGCGGTAGGCACCGCCCAACCTGTGGAAAATAGTGCTAAAAAGGTATTGAAAGTGGATTTGAACGATCGCTTGGCATTTGTAAAGCATCTCTTCAATAATAATATGGAAGATTACAACAGGGTTTTGTCCCAGTTGAGCACCATTGACAGTGAAGAGAGATCTATTTCCTTCATTACAAACATGGTAAAGCCGGACTATAATAATTGGGAAGGAAAGGAAGAATATGAACAGCGGTTTATGAACGTAATTGCCCGTAAATTTGCGTAAGAATTTTTAGGGACAATAATGGAAATCGTTAATATGGATTTTCAGTACTTTTGTCACTTGCCACCAGCCGTTGTTTACAAAGCCGGTGTTTAATAGAATTAATGGGGAAATTATATATTGTACCTACTCCTATAGGTAATTTGGAAGATATTACATTGCGCGCTATCAGGGTGCTAAAGGAAGTGGATCTTATTTTGGCCGAGGATACCCGTACCAGTGGAAAATTATTGCACCATTACAACATCGATACCCCTATGCAAAGTCACCATATGCACAATGAGCACAAAACGGTGGAAGGTATTGTAAGGCGCTTGCAGTCTGGAGAAAATCTCGCATTGATATCGGATGCGGGCACTCCTGCCATTTCAGATCCCGGTTTTTTGCTTACCCGTGCCTGTGTGGAAAATAAGATAGAAGTGGACTGCCTGCCCGGTGCTACCGCTTTTGTGCCTGCTCTGGTAAATAGCGGATTGCCGAACGATAAATTTGTTTTTGAGGGTTTCTTGCCCGTTAAAAAGGGGAGGCAAACCAGATTGACCTTATTGGCCGAAGAGCCTAGAACAATTATTTTTTACGAATCGCCCCATAAATTGGCAAAGACCTTGTTACACTTTGAAACTTATTTTGGACCGGATAGATTGGTATCCGTTTCGCGGGAGTTGTCAAAAATGTATGAGGAGACCATAAGGGGTACGGTGAAGGAGGTTTTGCAGCATTATACGGACCATCCACCCAAAGGAGAGATCGTTATTGTGGTGGCAGGCAAAAAATAATGGAAGAACTATTATCTGAAATAAGAAGTTGCCAGGTATGTAAGTCCCATTTACCGTTGGGACCTAGACCTGTGGTTGCAGCGCATCCCGATGCCAAGCTTATTATCATTGGCCAAGCACCGGGTATCAAGGTACACCAAACTGGAATACCTTGGGATGACCCTAGCGGTCGGCAGTTGAGGAAATGGCTCAATATTACGGATACCGTTTTTTATGATGAAAGCAAAATAGCACTGGTACCTATGGGATTTTGCTATCCCGGCAGAGGTAAAGGAGGGGACTTGCCCCCTAGACCGGAATGTGCCCCATTGTGGCACAGCGCCTTACTGAAAAGTATGCCGAACGTGCAACTTATTATTTTAATTGGGACCTATTCCCAAGGTTATTATCTTGGGAAGACTGCTAAAGGAACCTTGACAGAAACCGTAAAAGGCTATCGCGAATTTTTACCGAAATACTTTCCCTTGCCACACCCTTCTCCCAGGAATAGGTTTTGGCAATCAAAAAATCCGTGGTTCGAGCAGGAGGTGATACCCATACTTCGGGAAAGGGTTAAAAGAATCCTTGATCATTACTGATTATCTTCAAGTGTATATTTCATTTGTTCAGAATTTCTTCTCTGGAATACTATCCCAAAAGTATTTTAACCTATAATTGGGGCGTTTATCTAAAACCTTTTTTACGCCACTTCATTTGGTTTACTTTTGGAGGACCATAGCATAAGTAGGTTAAGTTCATGGTAAGATTTGGGGAAAAAAGGCGGAGCTTTGCTTCGCCTTTTTTATTGCTGAAAATCAGTATTTTAACTGTTTTTTAGCTCCTTTTAACGATAATTCTTTACCATCATAGAAAAAAATCGTCGATAAAAAGTCATAATTATTTTTGTTATTTCTCACAATACCAGTATTTTAGTATCGCCATAGCATAAGTAGGTTAAGTTTATGGTAAGATTTGGGACGAAAAGGGTGGAGGCTTCTCCACCCTTTTCTATTTTTAGGATACAAAAAAAGTCCGCTCGTCCAATTTTGGACGAGCGGACTTTAAATTTATTCCATCGACTGCTTTGAAAAAAGCACCCGAAAATAATCACTAAGGCCAAATGTAGCCTTTGCTTATTCCGTAATGGTTATTGGTAACCCTTACTTGTTGGCCTTGTAGGCAGCGGCTACTTTATCCCAATTGACTACGTTAAAAAAGGCGTTGATGTAGTCTGGCCTTCTATTTTGATAATTGAGGTAATAGGCATGTTCCCATACATCCAAGCCCAAAATTGGAAATCCGTCACAACCGGTTCCGGGCATAATTGGATTGTCCTGATTTGGAGTAGAGCATATTTCCAGTTTTCCTCCTTTATGAACACATAACCAAGCCCATCCAGAACCAAATCTGGTGGCTGCGGCTTTGGAAAAGGCATCCTTAAATGATTCGAAAGAACCAAAAGCCGAGTTTATTGCATCAGCAAGCTCCCCTGAAGGTTGCCCACCACCATTTGGAGACATTATTTCCCAAAACAATGAGTGGTTATAGAATCCTCCTCCGTTGTTTCTTACAGCGGCATTGGACATGTCCAAGTTGGACAAAATATCCAAAATGGATTTTTTTGCCAAATCTGTTCCCTCAATAGCATTATTTAAATTGGTAGTATACCCGTTGTGATGCTTGGTATGGTGTATTTCCATGGTTCTGGCATCAATATGTGGTTCCAAAGCGTCATACGCATAAGGTAATTTAGGTAATTCAAAAGCCATAATGTTTTCGTTTTTATGTTAAAAAATGTTGTTTCCCAAAATTACGGTTTTATGACATAAATTCAACTAATAATTTGTTAAGAACTGTTTAATATTGCTTATTTTGCGACTAAAATACCGTGCAGGACGCCCCTTACAAAATATATAACGCCTCCGCTGGGTCTGGCAAGACCTATACGCTTGCAAAAGAGTATTTGAAAATCATCCTTTCTTCGGATTTTAATAGAAACTACCGCAGTATTCTGGCCATTACGTTTACCAACAAGGCGGTAAACGAAATGAAACAGCGAATTTTGGGCAGTCTATTTGCTTTTGGCACAACCTCCGATGAATTTGAGATTCCTTCCATGCTGGCCGATATCTCCCAAGAATTGGGAATTGATACAAGAACGCTGCGAAATAGGTCCAAAAGAGTTCTGAAGGAAATACTGCATAATTATGCCTTTTTTGATGTTTCCACCATTGATAAATTTACCCATAGGCTTATAAGGACTTTTGCGAAAGATTTAAAATTGCCCCAAAACTTTGAGGTGGTTCTGGACACCAAATTATTACTGGATGAAGCCATTGCCAAACTTATCAATAAGGCGGGTTCCGATACGCAATTGACCAAAGTGTTGATAGATTTTGCCTTGGAAAAAATTGATGACGATAAAAGCTGGGATATAGCTATCGACCTACAAAAGATAGGGGTTTTATTGTTCAATGAAAATCAGGCTCCCCACCTTAAAAAACTTGAAGACAAGGGTATTGATGACTTTTTGGGTTTAAAAAAGGAATTGTTGCTTCAAATACAGTCCCATGAGACAAAAATAGTGGCGTGGGCCACGGAGACCCTTGCCATAATAGAGGATAACAATTTGGAATTCAATAATTTTAAATCGGGCTATTTCCCAAAATTTATAGCCAAAATTGCCTCGGGAGATCTAAAAATGGATTTCAATGCCGGTTGGAAACAAAAATTTGAAACCGATCCCCTTTACGCCAAGACCTGTCCACAAGGCATTAAAGATATTCTGGATAAACTTCACCCAAGGTTTATTTCGCTGTTCAACGAGATTAAGGATCATTATAATGCCTTGTCCTTGGTTAAGAACGGATATAATAATATAGTGCCCCTTACGGTCCTCAGTGCCATTCAACATGAAATAAAAACTCTGGAAAGGGAGCGTGACCTATTGCCCATCTCCTCTTTTAATAGTATTATTTCCAAAGAAATAAAAGACCAGCCGGCACCTTTTATTTATGAACGTATAGGGGAGAAGTATCGTCATTATTTTGTGGATGAATTTCAGGATACATCCGAAATGCAATGGAACAACCTAATTCCTTTAATAGGTAATGCATTGGAGAGTCAGGACGATCAAGGTAAAATAGGTTCCTTGCTTTTGGTAGGCGATGCCAAACAGGCCATATACCGTTGGAGAGGGGGCAAGGCGGAACAGTTTCTGAACCTGATAAACCTAAAGGAAAATCCGTTTGTATTTCCGCCATCCACGGAAAATCTTCCCGCAAATTACAGGAGTCATGAAGAGGTAATAAAATTCAACAATGATTTTTTTACGATTACCAGCCCCTTTTTGGAGAATACCGTATATAACAAATTGTTTGTAGAGGGCAATAGGCAAAAGTACAATAGCAAAAAAGGAGGTTTGGTACAACTTTCCTTTATTGATACCGAGGAATCCCAAGAGGAAGATGGGGAATACTGTAATTTGGTAATGAAAACCTTGGAAGAGGTTTTGCAAAAGAACTATTCCCTAAAGGATGTTTGTATCCTTACCCGTAAGAAGAAACATGGAATCTTGTTGGCAGATTTTCTAATGCAGGGCAATATCCCTATCATTTCGTCCGAAACTTTGTTGTTAAATAGCAATCCAAAGGTTAGGTTCCTGATTAATTTATTGCATTTTAGTCTACAGCCAAAGGAGATGGAAAGGTGTTATGAAATACTGAGCTTTCTTTCTGAAGAGCTTGAAAATAGACATCAATTTATAAACGCCAATATTAATAATGTACCCCAGTTACTCTTGGGAACTTACGGCTTTAATATAGATATTATAGGTCAATCCTCGGTTTATGATGGCTTGGAATATGCCATTAAAAAGTTTGGATTGGCAAACAGCTCGGACGCCTATATAACCTACTTTCTGGACGTTGTTTTGGAAGTGGAACAAAAGGAGGGGGCAAATACCCAAGTCTTTTTGGCGTATTGGGAGAAGAAAAAGGACAGTTTAAGCATCACCGCTCCCGAAAATGTGGATGCCGTTCAAATAATGACCGTTCATAAATCCAAGGGATTGGAGTTTCCTATTGTAATCTTTCCATTTGCCAATACCAATATATATGAAGAAAGGGATGCAAAATTATGGCTGCCCGTAAACCCGATCTCGTTTAAAGGTTTTGAGGAAATACTAATCAACAAAAAACAGGAGGTTATAGGTTATGGTCCTCTTGCGGAAACAATTTATAACGAAGAACAGCATAAATTGGAATTGGACGCCTTTAATCTATTGTATGTAGCACTGACCAGGGCGGTTAAGGGTCTTTATGTTATTTCCAAGAAAGATCTGACCCAAAAGGGAGAACATAAACCAAATTATTATTCCGGATTGTTTATACATTATTTAAAGGAGAAGGGGCTTTGGGAAGAGGCCAAGACCTCTTATCGATTCGGAGACCTTGAAATGCAAGACGATTCCTCCGGCCAAGGGGAACATCAGGAAAAGATAATCCATTTATACACTTATAAGGAGCGACCCGGATTTAGAATTTTGACCAAAGCGGGCGCACTTTGGGATACGGAGCGGGGAACAGCACTTAGCAAGGGAAATTTGCTCCATCATATAATGGGATTAATTGAGACCAATGAAGATATTGAAGGAGCTGTTGACACGCTAATTAGAAACGGCGATCTTTCCCATGGAGACAGTCTTGTGATGAAACAAAGGATTAAGTCCATTGTTGACCACCCAAAGTTATGCGGCTATTTTCTTAAGGGAAACCTTATAAAGAATGAACAGGACATCCTAACCAAAAATGGAAAGGTACTTCGCCCGGACAGGCTGGTCATTAAGGAAAACAAGGCTACCATTATAGATTATAAGACAGGGAAAAGGAATCCGGCATACCATGAGCAAATCTATTCCTATGCAGACGCTCTGGAAGCAATGGGATATGAAATTGAAAACAAAATCCTTATCTATATCAATGATGATATTACCCTAGACTTTATCTAGTGGGTGCTAAAGGCGTGATTGGAGAAGTTTAAATAGGACGTTTTTGGTCTTTAATGCGCTCACTGCGGTATAATAGATCGGGACTCCTTTTATTTATTGGCCCAAAATTATGTTAGATGGTATCCAATTATGGTGGAAATTCATCAATATGATGCCATAATAAATTATTTATCTTATCGGATTATTCTTTCCATGTTGTTTAAAGATAAAGCAAGAAGTTGCCTACAAGGTCTTATAGCTAATGGTTTTTTGGACTTGGATTGAACAATAACTATTTTTGCCAAGGTGGGGATAGTATGAAATATCGATTAAATGCGTCTTTTTTGGTATGAAATACGTTAAAAAAATTAAGAGAATGATTTTGTTAATAATTTTTAACAACTTACATTTGCAGCTAATAAACACTTAAACTTAAAAAATTGAACATGAAACATCTTAGCAAATTATTGGTTGTTGCCTTACTTTTTGTAGGTTTTAACAACGTACAAGCGCAAGACGAGAATAACCCATGGCAAGTAAGTTTCGGAGCTAACGCAATCGACGTTTACCCTACCGAAGATTATAGTAGCTTTGGGAATGAATTCTTTAATGCAACAGACCACTGGAACATACTTCCATCAATTTCCTATGTTGGAGTTTCCAAGTACGTAGGTAGCGGCTTCTCAATTGGGGCAAGAGGTTCCTTGAACCGAATTGACAAATTGGGGGATACAAGCGTTGACGATTTGTCTCACTATGCTGTTGATGGTACAATAAAATATAATTTCTTAAAAAGTACAGTAATCGATCCATTTATCGAAATAGGTGGTGGATATACTTGGATAGACGAAGTAGGTGCTGGTACAGTAAATGGTGGTGTTGGACTTAACATCTGGTTTACTGAGAATATAGGTCTTACATTACAGTCTAGTTACAAGCATGCTTTCGAAGATTACTTGGCCAAACATTTCCAACATATGGCAGGTATTGCTATCAAATTTGGTGGAACTGATACCGATGGTGACGGAATCTACGACAAGGATGATGCTTGTCCAGAAGTTGCTGGTCTTGAAATTTTCAACGGATGTCCAGATGCTGATGGTGATGGCATAGAGGATAGCAAAGATGCTTGTCCTAACGAAGCTGGTTCCAAAGAAATGAACGGATGTCCAGATGCTGACGGTGACGGTGTTGCCGATAAGGATGATGCTTGTCCTAACGAAGCTGGTCTTGCTGCTTTAGCTGGTTGTCCAGATGCTGATGGTGACGGTGTTGCCGATAAGGATGATGCTTGTCCTAACGAAGCTGGTCCTGCTGCTAACAAAGGATGTCCTTACCAAGATAAAGATGGTGACGGTGTATTGGATAAAGATGACAAATGTCCAGATGTTGCTGGAACTGTAGCTAACCAAGGTTGTCCTGAAGTTACTGAAGAAGTTCAGAAGCAATTGAACGAATATGCTAGAACAATCTTGTTCGATACTGGTAAATCTTCCATCAAAGCAGAATCTACTTCTGTAATGGTTGATATTATCACTATCCTTAAAGAGTATCCAACTGCTAAATTTACTGTAGAAGGTCATACTGACAGTGTAGGTAGTGCTTCCTTGAACCAAAAATTATCTGAGTCAAGAGCACTTTCAGTTAAATCTTTCTTGGTAGAAAAAGGTATTGAAGAGTTTAGATTATCTGCTGTAGGTTACGGTGAGGATAAGCCAATCGCTACTAACAATACTAAAGCTGGAAGAACACAAAACAGAAGGGTTGAAATCAACTTGGTAAAGTAATTTCCAAGTAGTTTTAAAACTATAACGAAAAGCCCCGCTATTTAGCGGGGCTTTTTTTGTTTTTAAAAGTTCAAGGATAAATGGCTAAAATTATTATCCCAACCTAAAATTATTATATTTTTAATGTTAGTACGGACTGCATGCCTCGGTTCTATTTTTTATAATTAAATTACCCTGTAATTGCAGACAACTGTATTGCAGCAGGTGCCATAGAAAACGGGAAACCTGTTGGTAACTGTGGGGATTTTGGCCACGACAATTATAACTGCCTGCCCCTAAAGGGTCTGCCTATTAATTTAAAATAAAATAGAATCAGTTGAAAAGCTTTCTCCAACAGGTAGTTGATGATTTATTACAATCCTATGACTCCTTAGACGACCTGATCTTAATACTTCCCAGTAAAAGGGCAGGAACTATTTTAAGGACAACATTGGCCGATACAGCCGATAAAACTATTTTCTCGCCAAAAATATACAGTATTGAAGGCTTTGTGGAACAAATATCCAATCTACAGACGGCTTCCAGTATGGAGCAACTTTTTACCCTTTATAAGGCTTATTCGTCCATGGAATACGCAGAAAAGGATAACTTTTATACCTTTTCCAAATGGGGACAGACCTTGTTACAGGATTTTAATGAAATAGATAGATATTTAGTAGATACCAAGGATATATTTTCTTATTTGGCCAATATCCAAGAAATCAATCATTGGTCATTACAAAAAGAAAAATCGGAGATAATAACGAATTACATTGAATTCTGGAATAATCTTGAACCACTTTATAACGCTTTCAACGATTTGCTAAAAGCCCAAAACTTGGGACATCAGGGTCTAATTTATCGGACGGCCTGTGAACAGCTGAAGGATTATTTAGGCAATAACCAGAACAACACACATATTTTCATTGGTTTTAATGCGTTAAATACCGCGGAATCGTATATTATTCAGCAAATTCTTGACAAGACCAAAGCGGATATTTATTGGGATGGGGACAGCTATTTTGTGGAGGATCCCATACATGACGCCGGGTACTTTATTAGGCAACATTTAAATACCTGGCCCTGGCTTAAAGGAAAGACGCTAAAGGGCGTGGAAAGCAATTATTTATCCGAAAAGGATATTAAAATTATAGGGGTGCCTAAAAACGTTTCCCAGGCCAAGTACGTAGGTAACCTTTTGTTACAACTTAAGAAACAGGATAACAACCTACTTAAAAACACTGCAATAGTTTTAGGGGATGAAACTTTGTTGAATCCTGTTTTAAATTCCATCCCCTCGGAATTGGATACGGTAAACATTACCATGGGATATCCCTTGAAGAATACTCCTTTGGCCAGTTTGTTTTCCCAATACCTTTCCATACATATAAAAAAGGATTCCCAGGGCTGGTATTTTCAGCAGGTGTTGGATTTTTTATCTCATCCTTACATCCAGATTTTATGTACTGAAAATCAGCAAAATAAGGCTAACCTGATAAGTGAAGCTATTAGAACAAAGAATTGGGCATTTATAACGACTGATAATTTACGGTCCTTAGGGGAAGGAAATGAGGATTTGCTAAGTTTACTTTTTTTTCGCGAGGAGGTCCCAGGAACTGTTTTTTTACATAAATGCCATCAAATTATCCAAATTCTTAGGGAAAGGTTTACCCAAAGCAAAGACTCCCTCGGATTGGAGTATTTGTATAAATTTTACTCCCTGTTCAACCAGCTTCAGGACATGGTAGAGCAATATTCATTTGTCAATGACCTAAAATCCTTGGAAAGCCTTTATTTGGAAATTGTAAGGAACGAAACCTTGGACTTTCAAGGAGAGCCCTTGGAAGGCTTACAGATAATGGGAATGTTGGAAAGTAGGGTGCTCGATTTTGAAACCGTTATTCTTACTTCTGTCAATGAAGGAATACTTCCTTCCGGTAAGTCCAATAATTCCTTTATCCCCTTCGATCTAAAAAAGTATTACAAACTTCCTACCTATAAGGAAAAGGACGCCGTTTACACCTATCACTTTTATCGCTTATTGCAACGGGCAAAAAACATCTACTTGTTGTACAATACGGAACCAGATGTTTTGGAAGGCGGGGAAAAGAGTAGGTTGTTGACCCAATTGTTAACGGATGAAAATAAATTGGCGGATATCACCGAGATCATCGCGGCACCTGAAATTGCCCCTTCTCTTAAAGTCTTACAAACTATATCCAAGGATAAAAGCCTTATGGATTTGATCAAGACGCACGCTGCAAAAGGATTTTCTCCTACCTCCCTGAGCAACTATATTAGGAATCCAATAGATTTTTATAAGAGGAACCTATTGGGAATAGACGATGTTCTTGAGGTAGAGGAAACCGTTGCCAACAATACCTTTGGTACAATTGTTCACGATACCTTGGAAGATCTCTATAGGCCCTATATAAATACCTATTTGAAGGAATCCATGCTTTTGGAAATGAAAAAGAAGGTAAGGCCTCTAGTGATTGGCCATTTTGCCAAAAGCTTTGCCGATGGCGATATTTCCAGAGGAAAAAATCTAATAGCATATAATGTAGTAGTGCGGTATGTGGAAAATTTTCTTAAACTGGAAATGGCAGAAGTGGCGCAACATCAAATTAGGATATTGGGGGTTGAAGAAAAACTGCGAATGGATATTAATGTTCCAGGCTTGGATTTCCCTGTAGCCCTAAAAGGAAAATTGGATCGGATAGATGAAAAGGATGGGGTCATTAGAATTATCGACTATAAAACAGGAACTGTCACCAGTTCCCAAGTTGAAATTGTTGCATGGGAAGACGCTATTGAGGATTACAACTATAGCAAGGCCTTTCAATTGCTGTGTTATGCTATAATGTACAACAACATGAAGCCTATTGATGCTATTGAGGCAGGGATTATATCTTTTAAAAATTTAAGTTCGGGTCTTCTCAAATTTGCCGTAAAGGAAAAAAAGGGCAGTAGAAACAAGGATAATTCCATTACCCAAGAAACTATTGCCCATTTTATGGAATCCTTAAAAACTTTAATATTTGAAATTGGCAATCCTGTTGTGCCGTTTACCGAAAAAGAAGTGTAGCCCTATTTTTTATCTGGTCGTGTAGGTCTAACCTCTATCTTGCTGGGCAAGGTCCTTGGATTCATTTGTAAAAGATCCAAAACCAATTCGCCAATATCTTCTGGTTGTATCTTCCATGCATCCTCTTTTGAAGGTTCATGTCCATTAAAATTAGTTGCTACGGAACCTGGCATTATGGTGGAGACCTTAATGTCATAGGGTCTTAAATCCAACATAGCGGCCTGAGTAAAGCCTACTACCCCAAATTTGGTGGCATTATAACCAGCGCCATTCGCAAAAAAATTGGTACCGGCCAAACTTGCCACAGTAATATAATACCCTTTGGATTTCTTTAGTGCCTCAACGGAAGCCTTGAGAGAGTGGTATACGCCGTTTAGGTTGGTGTTTACCATTTCGTGCCATTGAGTGTCGGAAATTTGATCTATGGGAGCAAAATGTCCAACTCCTGCGTTGGCCACCATTACATCCAATTTTCCCCACTTATCCAAGATCTTTTTAATCGCTGCCTTTTCATCACCTATATTTGTTACATCCGAGGCTATGGCAAGTACCATGTCTTCAGGGCCAAGTTCTTTGGCCGCTTTTTCGGCATTTTCCAACTGCCTGCTACTAATGGCCACTTTCATTCCTGCTTTCAATAATTTGGATGCTATTCCAAATCCTATTCCTTTGGAGCCCCCTGTAATATAGGCTACTTTATTTTTTAAATCATTCATGCTGTTTAGTTTTAGGTGAAATTAAAATTATAAGGGGAGAAAATAAAAAAGTAAGCGTTATTGTTTTCTTAAACCGGGTGCTTCATAACAAAACGTCATACTAAATTAATGGATAAGTGGGCTTAGGCAGGTAGTAGCAACCTCTGGGCCGTGTAATACTGTAGATGTCTCTTTACGGACGTTTTGTATTTAACGAAATCATTTTGGTGGTAACCCTTATAAATTGGGCTCGTTAAAACTCAATAAAGGGATGCCTATATGTTCCTCCATTTTTGCCACTAAGCTAATATGGAATATTTTTTGAAAAAAGCCTTTTTCCTCCCGCTCCAACAGTACTAGTAGGTCGGCCCCAATAGTCTTGGCATGTACTTTAAGTTTATCCTGTATATTGTCAGAGAAAATCAACTCAAATTCTATGCTGCTATCGTCAACCACTTGTTTTAGCATATCCTTAAACCATTCCATCTGCTCTTTTCCTGCATATTCTTTTTCAGTGGATATATGAACTACATGTATTTTAGCGGCAAGTAATTTTGCCATTGGGACCAATTTTTTTAGCGCCAAAATATCCGCTTCCTCAAAGTCCGTTGCGTACAAAATAGTCTTTAATGGCTTGTCTGGGGTATCATTGGGGATAATTAGTAGGGGGCATGGTACTTTTTCCTGAAGTCTCTTTCCAATATTGCCCACAAAAAGACCTCGATCTGTATGTTTGTCCTTTCTGCCTATAATTATCATATCGGTTGCAACATCCTTGGTTTTTTCCAGAATCCCATTGGTTACCGAATCGTTGTGGATGACTTCCGCTTGTAGATCCTTATTATCCACGGGAACGCCTAAATGCTTGGAACAATAGGACGATAAAATCTCTGTCTGCTCTTTGATTACGTGGTATTCAATTTGGGCTGCCGGACGTGAAACGGAAACGCGTAAAGGTTCCATTTCGTGAACATAAAGTACCAATAAGGTGGCATTTAATTTTCGGCTTATCTGGTAGGCGTATTTTAAAGCAGGCACGGCATATTCACTTCGATCAGTAGCATAGAGTATCGTCTTCATTGTATCTTTATTTAAAAGCTAAATCTAAAGGCTATTGTTGATAATAAATATGATATTGGTCATAAGTAATGGAGTGCTTAGCTGTTGTGCAATTGGTGATTTGATTGTAATGTTGGTGATAAATGGAATTTTTGGTGAAACCCCAAGGCTATATGTAACCAAAAATATAGGTTAACTGATATGTATCATTTCGAGGGATAATTTGCAATTGTATATTAGTAGTCATTGGGATCTATAAAACCATACCTTCATGAAAGCTATAGCAAAAATTGGCAGCCTAATCACTAATAGGGACAAGATGATGATTCTCCGCAACCTTAGCCGAATTATGGATATTAGGGTAATTGACCTTGATATTGACACGGGAAAGCTCATTATTCTTTATTATAGTCCTATTGCTTTGGAACAGGTAAAGCAAGAACTTTGGAGGATTGGATATCCAATCGGACAGTTTAAATTTCTATCCAGGTTAAGCCCCAACTTACATAGTGAGGGTAGTACTGAGACCGCCATTGCCTAAGCATTCCTTAAAATATAACATGGCTTATGTCTACATAAAATATATAAAAGTTTGAAAATTAGGTATCCACCATTTGTTTTGGCCAGACACTTACTTATACCGCATCATTTCAGTAACTTTTTACTTTAAATAAATATTTTAAAATTACTTTGAATGAAATCAAAAACACAACTGTTCATTGAATTATGGGAAGAAGCCCGGACCCGGTTTTCCAACCAATTATCAAACCTAACGGAAGATGATCTAAGTAAAAGGTTATTGCCTGCGCCCAATAGTATTGGTTTTCTTATAAGGCATATTGGGGATGTTGAATTGCTTTTTGCCAAGAACGTATTTGGGGCACAGGAGGTAAAGGTAATTGCAAAAACGGTCATTGCCCAAAAGGATACAGGAGAGTGGACCAATAGGACCGAATTATTGGAATATGTGGAATATTCTTATCAAATGCTTAAATCGGTGTTGGAAAAACAACAGGAGGAGGATTGGGAGACCACAGTTACCACCAAGGAGTTTGGGACCAAGACAAAGGCGGAGGCTTTTGGGAGGATTGTATCCCACACCATACACCATTCCGGTCAAATGGTCCTCCTTAAAAAATATGGATCTTAGTATTCAATGGATCTTTTCTACCACCCTTTTTAATTTCTTCCCCACTTCATCCGCAATATCCATTAAATCCAGGTTAATTACCGCCTGCATGGACGCCATGGGGTTTACCGCTGCAATTTCAACAAGTCCAGGTTCCTTTTCCATAACAATTACATTACAGGGCAACATAGTGCCAATTTTATCTTCGGCCTGTAAAGCTTTATGGGCAAATGGGGCGTTACAAGCACCCAGAACGATATAATTATAGAAATCTACGTCCAATTTTTTCTTTAGGGTAGCTTTCATATCTATTTCCGTCAGTACCCCAAAACCCTCCTCTTGTAGGGCCAATTTGGTTTTTTCGATGGCTTGGGCGAAGGGTATATTTCCAATTGTTTTATTAAAATAATATTCCATAATAAAATTATTAATGTGTTTTTATCTAGTATTTAAGGTAGTGATTTTTAAGCCATTTAAATGGGTCTATGCCGTAAAAAAGGTATAGTAGGCCCTTTATTACTTGGACTTTATAAAAAAAAGGATTGGCATATCCATATATCCCAATCCTTTATGTCCGGACCTTGGTAGCACTTTTGCACCTACCCAATCCCGATGGGGAAATTTACACTTGTAATATCCTTACAAGGGGATGGGTAATAAGGCTCAAGAAGTTACTTTAGCTCCGGAGTATGGTCGCTAAGGCATTACTGCTTAGAAACTTTATTTTTATTTCTTTCAATGAACGAATGCTTTTTTACTAGTACTAAAATATCGTTATCGAATTAAAAAAGAAATGACATAGATCAGTTCGATGCTTTTTTCTTGTTTTTTTGATAAAGGAATCGGGATTACTACTTTTTATTAAGTCTTTTATTCATTTCCCTATCCCTCGATATTTGTGGTTGGGGGTTCCAGCAATTCAAAGAATTGATCTAGTTTGGGTAAAATGATAATTTCTGTCCTGCGGTTGATTGCCCTGCCTTCTGCCGTTGCATTGGTAGTCTTTGGAACGTATTCAGACCTGCCCCCAGCGGTCATTCTTATAGGTTGTACCGCAAATTTAGTTTGCATTAACCGAACAATGGAGGTCGCCCTTTTAACACTTAAATCCCAGTTGTCGGTCATACAGTCTGTGGAAATGGGAACATTATCCGTATGCCCTTCCACTAAAATATCAAGTTCTTTATGGTCATTGATAATCTTGGCAATTTTGCCTATCACTTCCTCTGCCCTGTTACTTATGTTATAGCTTCCGGAACGGAAAAGCATTTTGTCCGAAATTGAGACGTAGACCACTCCTTTTTTTACCTCAATATTAATGTCCTCATCCTCAAAATTGTCCAAGGATCTTTTTAAGTTCATCACCAACACCAAATTAATGGAATCTTTTCGCTGCATGCTACTGGTAAGGTTCTTTATGTATTTATTCTGTTCGTTTAGGGCTTCCAAAGATTTTTTAATGCTTTCTGCCCCTGATTTGCTCACAACGGAAAGATCGGATAGTCGGGCCAATAGATCTGTATTGGTACTTTTGAAGTATTCCATTTGTTGCTCCAAGGATTTGGATTTGTTTTTTTCGTTGGCCAATCCGGCTTCCAGTAAATTGTTTTGGTTCATACTGGTATTTAATTCATTTTCACAATTTAGTGCCCGGTCTTGCATGGCGGTATATTTTTTTTGACTTACACAGGAGGTAAAAAGGGTAAGCGCCAATATATAGAGATGTAGTGTTTTCATAGTCATAAGTTTTATGGATAATAGTTGTTCCATAAAGAAAGACACAATTTAAAAGGTGTCCAATGATATATGTCATGTAGGGCAATGGCCCTTTATTTTTTGGTTACGGTATTCTTTCTTCACAATGCTTCGTCATAGTGGTTCCTTGAACCGGAACTGCCTCTTACTAAACTTATGGTATGCTTTGCATGCATAACTGACAATGGTCATAGGGTGGTGCAGGCTTAAGGCATAGCTTTATGATCCTTAGCAGGGATTATAGGCTGCTGCCTATAATACTATTTAGAAGGATTAAGAATCGGCTTTACTTTTTTCTCAATTATGGCCGGGATATTAAAAGAAAGAATTCTATGAAAAATATTAGAAAAATACTTCTTGTATTATTATCGATTGCTTTGGTCTTTTTGGTGTTTATGTTTTGGTATCAAAATGAATACGCTATGGATCATGTACAGGAATACGAGGTAAATTCTCCCAGGGAAAATTCCAAATTGCTTTTGGCCACTCAGGGAAGTGAATTTAAAAATGCGATTACTACCTCCATTGTGGATTATTATAAAACGAAGTCGGTATATATAAAGGTTATGGATGTCTCCGCATTGGTAGGTGTAAATCCTAGTAACTATGATGCCCTATTATTGATCCACAGCTGGGAGAATTGGAAGCCACCCTCAGCGGTTAAATCATTTATGGACAGAACCATGAATTACAGGGATAAGATGGTTGTCCTAACCACCTCGGGCAAAGGCTCCTACAAAATGGAAGGGGTTGATGCCTTTACGGGAGAATCTATTTTGGATGAAACTCCCATGTACGTGGGTGAAATTATTGAAAAATTAAATCCGTTATTAAAGTTGTAAATATTGCAATAGGGTTTCTGATTTCTGGATATCAAAAACGCATGAATAATTATGTATAATTTTAAAGACTTCAATATAGCCGACTGGTTTTCCTTTTATCGAATTATGGCCGTACCCCTATTACTAGGCCTTATTTTGGTTGGCGAACGTGAATGGTTTAGTTGGATGTTGCTTATAAGTTACAGTACGGATGCCATTGATGGCTTTTTGGCCAGGAAGTTGAAAATAACAAGTGCCAGGGGCTCACAACTCGATTCTCTTGGAGATCAAGTGACCCTTATTATTGGGTTGGTAGGATTGTACTTTTTTGAAAATACGTTTATCATGGAAAATTATCTACTTATAATTATTGTATTTGTACCATACCTGATTCAGATGGCCATTGCCTTTGCGAAATACGGCAAAGCCACCGCCTTTCATACGTATTTGGCCAAGTTATCTGCCATTACCCAAGGGGTATTTATTTTATGGCTGTTGTTCCTTGGACCCGTATATTGGTTATTTTATACCATGATTGTTGTGGGAGTATTGGAAACTGTTGAGGAAATTACACTTATCTTTATGTATGATAACTGGGTAGAGGATGTAAAAGGTTATTTCTGGGCGTTGAAGGATAAAAGACGGCTTGTGAATAACAATAACCAATAGTAAAACCCCTATTAATGCGATCCTACACTTTTTTTGCCATAGTCCTTTTGTGTTTTGCCATTTTATTGATCGATGCCTTGGCTTTCTACTGGCTTAAATCTATCATGGAGCCTATTGAATCTTCTACCATTAAGAACACTATTTATATCGCCTTTTGGTTTTTTACCATTGGGCTCATTATTTCTATTTTGGTGTTGAAAATTAGATTGGAAAGTATATCCCCTTATAGAAAACAACTGCTTATTTCATCCTTATATGGATTAACGGTTTCGTCCTTTATTCCCAAGTTGATCTTTGTAGTTGTTATTTCCATACTTTATTTCTCAAATTTTTTGATCACAGGGGAGAAATCCTTGCTGATCATTCCTTTAGTGGGCGTTTTTTTTGGTTTTTTGCCATTCTTCGTTATTGTATATGCCGTCTTCAGGGCGGTATACAGGTTTAAGGTACACAAGGTGGTTATTAAATCCGATTTGCTTCCTTCAAGCTTTAGTGGATTGCGTATAGTTCAAATATCAGATCTTCACTTGGGCAGTTTCAATTATCGTTATCATATACTGGACCGCGCCATTACAACCATAAACCAATTAAATCCGGATTTCATTTTTTTTACGGGCGATTTGGTAAACAACTATGCCTGGGAATTAAATGGTTGGGAGAAAGTTTTAGGGCAGCTCTCCGCCAAAATGGGTAAATATTCGGTGCTTGGAAATCACGACTATGGGGATTATAGCAAATGGGAATCTGAGGAAGAGCGGAAAAGCAATTTTGAGGATATCAAAGATTTTCATTCCAAAATTGGTTTTAAACTTTTACTGAATGAAGCCGAATGTATTGAAAGTGAGGGGGAGAAAATTGCGATCGTGGGCGTCGAAAATTGGGGGAACCCACCTTTTAAGCAATATGGGGACCTACAAAAGGCCCTTCGGAAAGTGAATGGTATCGACTATAAGATTTTATTGTCCCATGACCCATCGCATTGGAGAGGGGAAGTGTTGGATAAGACCAATATAGCCCTTACGCTTTCAGGGCATACCCATGGAATGCAAGCAGGGATCAATATTAAAAATAGGGAATGGAGTCCTATAAAATACAAATACAAACATTGGGCAGGGCTGTATGACTTGGGCCCTCAATTTCTATACGTAAGTCGAGGACTTGGCTGGATGGGTTTTCCAGGCCGATTGGGGATGCGTCCGGAAATTACATTTATAGAGCTTGATAACGAAGGGTGAAACGGCCTTTTAGCTTTAATTGACCAGGACTATAAGGGTATTTTGGAGACTTATCTGTTATTTTTCTCCTTCTTTTCTTTTTTTTTGAAGTAGCCGCGAGTGAGAAAATTGTGTTTTAAGGCTTCCGTAACTTCATTGAAGTTTTTCACTCCTTCCGTAACGTTTTCCATACTGGTTTCCAGTTGTCGTACCAATACGGTGTCTGTGGCCAAATAATTAATGGCCCCTTTTCCAGTCTTAATATCCCCGATGACCGAATTTAAGTTCTTGGACATATTTTCGATCTCTAGGCTGGAATTTTCCAGATGCGAAATTACATTCCTCATTTTATTGCCGGAAATGGAATCCTTTAGGAGAACCCCTGCAGCGCTATTCTCAAAATCGAGCTGCTTTACCATTTGGTTCATTTCCCGGATCATTTTGTTGGCTTCATTACTGCTCAGTTTTAAATTGGTTATGGTTTGGTGTAGATCCTTGGCCATTAGGGAATCGTTGAGCAACCTAGCAAAGGTGCCTTTGCCTTGCGTTAATGACCTAGTGACCTTTAGGAGATCCTGTGTTAATAAAGCTGCATTTTCATTGGTCTGGTTCAAGGTGTTTAGCATGTCTTGGGTGGCCACCCTGCTATAGGACTGCAATTCATCCCCCGGGCCAATATGGGTTGTCTTTCCTTCCCCCGGTACAATATTGATGAGCATACTACCCACAAGTCCATCGGAACCAATGGTAGCTACGGCATCTTTTTTAATATGATTTTGCATTTTTTCCTCAATGATCATATGCACTCGAATGGTGGTATCGTTGATCATCTCAATTTTGTTCACCGTACCTACATTTATTCCGGAAAAACGTACATTATTCCCATTTTGAAGTCCGTTGGCATTTTTAAAAATGGCACTTACGGGAATGGTCTTTCCAAACATATTCTGTCTGTTCCCAATTAAATAGGCAGCAACGACTAGTAGTGCCGTGCCGAAGACTACAAATACTCCGAGTTTCAAATTTTCTAATTTAGTCTTTGCCATATGCTTATTTTTTAAAAAACGCATCCACTTTTGGATCGGTAGATTGCGATAATTGTGAATAGGTACCTTCCGCATAATTTATACCATCTACCAGAAGTATCATCCGCTCAGAAATTACACGGGCACAGTCCACATCATGGGTAATGATCAGGGAAGAAGTACCGTATTTCTTTTGAATGGAACGCATAAGTTCTATAATCTCCTTGGAGGTAATGGGATCCAAACCACTGGTAGGCTCATCATAGAGGATAACTTTTGGTTTAAGTATCAGGGTACGTGCCAGGGCTACCCTTCTTTTCATACCTCCCGATAACTCTACGGGCATTAAATCCATGGTATGAGCCAATCCAACATTTTCCAGGGCTTCCCGCACCAGGGGTTCGGTATCCGTAACCGCTCCCAATTTTTCTTTGTGCCTACGCATGGGAAATTCCAAATTTTCACGGACCGTCATGGAATCGTAAAGGGCACTCCCCTGAAAAAGAAATCCGATATCCGAACGCAATTCGTCCAAGGTTTTCTGGTCCAATGCATTTATTTCCTTGCCCAAAACCTTGACCGTTCCTCTATCGGGTTTTACCAGCCCTACGAGGCATTTGATCATGACCGATTTACCGGAGCCCGATTTACCCATGACCACTAGGTTTTCCCCTTCCATAAGGGTCATGTTAAATCCGTTCAGGACGTGATTGTTCCCAAAACTCTTATATAGGTCTTTGATCTCAATAACCGCTTTTCCCCGAGGGAGGGTTTCGTTTGAAGTTATTATTTGGTTTGGGTCTGTCATATTAAAGTTCATAAAAAATATCGGAAATAAATACCGCAATAAAATCGATCACAAACAAAAGTAGGGATGCCATTACTACAGCCGTATTGGCTGCTACCCCAACGCCTGCCGTTCCCTTCTTGGAATAATAGCCTTTAAAACATCCAACCAATCCTATTGCAAATCCAAAAAAGAACGATTTTATGGTGGCCGGTACCAGGTCACTAAAGGACAAAGCATCGAAAACCGTATTAAAATAGAGTTGAAAGGAAACATCACCCTTTAAATTCTCTACTAGTGCCGATCCATATAGGGCTACCAAATCCCCGTATATGACTAAAATGGGTATCATTAGAGTTGTGGCCATTATCCGCGTTATTACCAAATATTTAAATGGGTTGGTTCCCGATACTTCCATGGCATCAATTTGCTCGGTTACCCGCATAGAACCTAATTCTGCCCCTATCCCTGAGGCTATTCGGCCAGCGCAGATCAGGGCGGTAATAACGGGCCCTATCTCCCTTACTATGGAGATCCCTACCATGTTGGGCATCCATGAAACGGCTCCGAATTGAATCAAAGTGGGTCTGGATTGTAAGGTAAGTACCAGACCGATGATAAAGCCTGTAATCGTTACCAGGACCAGGGATCTATTTCCCATTTGATAGCATTGCCGCATTAATTCCTTAAACTCGAAAGGAGGTTTTAGTACTTCCTTAAAAAACCGGGTGGCAAAATTGGAGAGATCCCCAATCTCTATGAAAAATTCTTTTAGCCCTTTAAATAATGTAGATGTGTTGCCCATACCCAAATCCCTTTGTAAGGGTCTATTTCATCAAAGATAGCATGAAAGCCAGGGGCTTAAAATGAGGAATGTCATATACCGGGGGAAAGGGTGTGACCATTATCATTTTATAATCCCATGAGGCGTATTAGCTTTGATTTAATCCGAATCAAACTTTACCCATATGATTAAAGCCAATATTATCTTTCTATATGTATTAGCTCTTTTGATAGTTTCATGTAATGTCAATCGACCTATTTCACCAAAGAATACTTCCATTGAAAAGTCCAACACCCCAGCAAAAAGGGTAGAGGCGCAGAATAATATTCCAGAGAAAGCCAAACCTCTTCTGGCTTATGTTACCAAGGATATTACAGTGGGCCATTATTTTAAGTTTATGGATTCTTTGGCGAATAGGTACGACTCCTTGGTGCCCTATGCTTTGTCCGAGCATGTCTTGGTACATGCCAATCCGTGGATAATGGATACCTTGGCCAATACGGATTATTACCGGCAGATGGCGTTGGATTCCTTTGTTTATGATCAAAGTAAAATGATTGTACTCAAGGCTCACGACACCTTGTTGATTCCGAATGATACTGAAGGACAGGGGATTATAAGAGATTTGGAACATACTTGGATAGACGTAAACATTCCAGAGTTTAAGCTTCGCATTTATCAAGATTCCCTACTGTTATATATCTTCCCAGTACGGGTAGGACAGCACAGAAAAAGATATTTGGCCATGGGAGACCGAATAACCGATTTAAGGACCAAAACCGGAAAAGGAAAAATAGTAAGACTGGAACGAAATCCTCATTTTTATAATCCGGTGACCGGCAAGCGATTTTATGTAACTAAAAGAGATGATAAAAAAACTACCATAATGCCTATTATCCCATGGATTGAAACAGAAATAAATGGTATTCGCAATGGGCAAATGATACATCCCACCACCAATCCAGAAACCCTGGGAAGGGCATATTCCAACGGTTGTATAGGTGTAGCCGAATCCGATGCATGGATTATTTATTACCACGCCCCCTTAAATACCCCGATCCAAATACGATACGATTTAACTATTTTGGATGATAAGGGTGAAAAAAGGGAACTAGAGGATATTTATAAGTAGTCTTCCCAAATTATTGGTAAATTACGATATATAGTTGTAGGCTGATCATACTTTTTATTAGTTTGCACTTCAAACAATATGTTATGGGTGAATTACAAGATTTCCAAAAGTTGGTCATTGCCAATGCCGCTGAAGTAAAAGGACTTTCTGTGGGAGATAGGGCGCCCGATTTTAACTTGCCCAATGCTTTTGGTAAAAAAGTATCACTATATGAAGCGTTAAAATCAGGAATTGTAATTATAAAGTTCTATCGAGGGGAGTGGTGTCCTATTTGCAATCTGGATCTTAGGGAAATACAGAATTATTTACCTCGGATTAAGTCGCTTGGGGCCACCTTATTGGCCATTAGTCCCCAAAGGCCAGATGATGCATTGACGGCCATACAAAAAAACGAACTTGAATTCGAAGTACTTAGTGACGCTGATCAGGATGTGATAAAAGCGTACAACCTTCAGTTTGATCCGGGAGAGGATTACCACCAGCGTCGGGATTTAACGGTATTGAATGGTGAGGGTTTAAAAACCTTACCGGTTCCGGCTACTTTCATAATCAATACTAACCAAATCATTGAAGCAGCGCATGTTGAGGCAAATTATACTCAACGAATGGGGCCCTTGGAAATTATCCATGTACTTGAAAGGATGGTAAAAAGGGAAAAATAGTTTGCCAAGGAATCGATGATCCTTTGGGTTAGAGGGAAGAAGGGACCATTATCTAAAGAATATGAGTTGTAACTTTCACTAAACTTTATGAGCTGGGTATTCTATTTTGGCTTCCTTTAATTAAGGACCAATTCCCATTTGTTCACCAAGTTCATGGCAGCCCGGTAATTGTATTTGTTACGATCCGCAGTCTTCATTCTCTGTAGTGTTCCCAATACCTCATTCTTTAGCAATTGGCTGTTGTCATCTATCAAATAAATTGAATTCATCGCTTGGGTTTGGGCAAATTCACGGTCGGTTTTCAAAGCCCTTATAAAAGCCTTGTAAGCTTCTTGTTTCTCTCCAAGTTTGTACAGCGATTCTGCAGCTACCACTGCTACACTCACCGAAGGGTCATCAACGGCTTTTTTTAAAGCGGTAATTTCAGATTTTCCTTTTTCCCCAAGGAGGAGCAAACCCGTTGCTCCCCAGTAGCGGATTGCAGATTCTTTGGATTTAAGGAATTCTACCATCTTTTGTTTATTTTCAACCTTGCCCAAGGAGGCCAGCTCAGCCGCTTCAATAATTTCTTTTATGGGTACCCCACCACTTTGAAAGAAATCGAAAATAGCCTGATCTTTTGCTTCTATGGTGCGTTCATCCTCGGGCATAAACCCGGTATCTTTAATTTTTATTATCCACTTGCGGTTGGCTGTACGCATTTCCTCTAAAATATCGGCGTATTTTGGGCTGTTGGCCAGGTTGTTTATTTCCCATGGATCGTTTTCTGTGTCATATAATTCTTCCACTGGCTTCGAATTCCAAAAGGCACTCTGAATTTCGTTGCATTCACCATTGTCATAGGCTGTTTGCCATGATTGCAAGGACTTGGCCCTGAACAAATACTCTATTGGCAAAGCATACATTCTGTGTGGCATGTAATTGTGGATGTAGCGGTATTTTTTACTTCTAACCGCCCTGCTCATATCGTACCACTCGTCCATACGGTCACGGAACATATATGCATATTTTGGATCGGGGCTTATGTTTTCACCTAAGAAGGCTTCTCCTTGTAACTGTTCCGGAATTTGCGCTCCCACCAAACTTAGTAAGGTAGGATACAGATCAACAAAGCTGATCAAACGGTCTATTCTTGAATTAGGCTCCTTGGCAGGCCATAAATTTTTATATTTTTCAGGGATGCGCACAATAAAAGGTACCCTTGTACCAGTCTCGTACACATATCTTTTGCTTCTTGCCAATACGCCGCCATGGTCACCGTAATAAACAACAATGGTATTATCGGCCATTCCAGAGTCTTCCAATTCTTTTAATCGTTCGCCTACAAAAGCATCCATTTGTTGAACACGGTCATAGTATTGTGCCCAGTCGCGTTCCATATCCGGGGTACGCGGATGGTAAGGGGCAATAGGGACTTTTTTGGGGTCATGACCCAACTCACTTAGAGGTAACTGCTCGTGAATTTTACTTTCATGGGTAATGGTGGTATTAAATATGGCAAACCAAGGCTTTCCTTCTGGCGCATTCTTATAGTGGGCATCCGAACTGCATTCATCCCATACTTCCTTATCAACATTGGTGTTGTAGTCGGTTTTAACCGAATTGGTGCAATAATATCCCAATTCCCGCATGGCTTCCACATGGAATTTCACATGCTTACCCCTAGGATAATTACTTCTCATATTGGAGTGCCCGCCAGAATTGGCATAGATGCCCGAAATAATGGTGTTACGGGCAGGAGCACAAACCGGAGCATTGGCATAGGCATGTGTGTACAAAAAACCTTCACTTGCCAATTTGTCAAGATTGGGGGTATTGGCAAATTCGTCACCATAACAACCCAGAAAAACACTGTTGTCCTCACTGGTAATCCACAGAATATTAGGTCTTTCCTGAGCTTGTACTAGACTTAAACAAGCCAACATTAAAATCAATGCCACAATTCTGGGACTAGGATATTTTGTCATTTTTGGGTCTGGATTAATTGCCTTTGTATCAGGACCTTAAATTAACGAATATTATAGACTTTCCAGGGCCATCGATAAACATCGTTTATACCTGCCCAGAAAATAATTTTGATCTATAATCGATTTTTCCACAAATTGGTTCTTTTTAGCTGTTGTTTGTAGCGTCTTAAAACTGGCAGAAACTACTCTTTGCTTAGTTCATATTTCCCACCTCCCTGTTTCAATAACATTTTATGGTCTAATGGACTAAATTCCAATACTAATCCGGCCTGCTCAAACTTAAACTTGTCAGTTTCATAGGCTTCTAAGGGAAATGAAGGTTGATTGGTAGCCTGACCTATAAGTATATTATCTTTTTTGGTTATGGTTATTTTTAAAGGAAAACCTGGACTCGAATACACACCGAGATATTTATCCAAATCTTCCGACTTTAGGTCCAAGGCCTTTGTTTCCTTAAACTCAGGCAGACTGTATTCTTTTCCAAAATAGATGCTCAATACCCCGATCATGATATCATTTATGGGCATGGCCAGGCCATTGGCCGTAAATGCCACAGACACGTTTTCTACTGGAAAATAGTAGGCATTGGCTTGAAAACCGTCTATTGCTCCGTTGTGTCCATAAGCCTTTTTATCATAGAATGGGACTTGAAACATCCCTAGGCCATAGCCATCTTCGATTTCCATCATTGCTTGCACCGTTTTCTCCGAAACAATTTTATTGTTGAAAAGGCAGTTTAAGAATTTGTTTAGTTCCTGAGGGGTGGAAACAACGGCACCGGCACCTTGGGGAATGGACATATCGGATTCAGGGGCCAATTGCCATTCGCTGGATTTAATATAGGACTTCGCTTCATTATTTTTTGTTGAAATTTTAGAGCCATAATAGGTGTTTTCCAAGGCGCAGGGCATACACACCATCTCTTTTATCAGCTGTGCCAAGGCCTTATTTTCTACTTTTTCCGCAATGAAGGAAAGCAGCACATAATTGGAGTTGGAATATTCAAATTTGGCATTGGGCTCAAATACACTCCCATTTGCTGCTATTTTTTTAACCAAATCTGCTTTTGATATAGGCTGTTCCATCCAGGATGTAAAATCTTCGGCATTGGTAAAATTGAATATACCGCTCCGATGTTTTAACAATTGTGCTATAGTTATTTCTTTGGAATTCTCGATTTCCGGATAGTATTCCGAAAGCTTGGTGGTCAAACTTAATTTGCCTTCCTCGATCAATTTCATGATAATGGAGGCGGTAAACGTTTTGGAAATGGAGCCGATACGGTATTTGGTTTTATCTGTGGCCTTTATATTCCCTTCTTTGCTGGCATAGCCGAACGAATGCTGGTAGGCTTCCCTTCCTTCTTCAAAAATGGAAATACTCCCCATGCCTTTTTGATTGGATTCGATAAGGGTGAAAAGACTGTCCATTTTTTGCCTTTCGAAATCCTGGGCGGACAAGTTTGTGCTTAGTACAATGGTGATCAATAGTAGTAAATTTTTCATCTTCTTTAATTTAGTAGTCGTTACTCTTCCATTACTTGAATAAGTTCGTCAATTTTTTTCAATCTAGGGGTTATTTGTTTTTTAACCACTCTTTTGTTCAAATAATAAACAATTATCCCTAGCCCGATTAGGAGGGTAAGCTTTAAAAACAACTCTTGCATGTCTGTAATTGATCCTACAAAGAATAGTACTACCCCAATTGCAATAGGTGAAAAATACCAGAACAAAACGGTGTCCAATAGCTTTTTTTGTATGTTGAGATACGCCTTTGTTTTATATAAATAGTCATGGTATGTTTCGGTAAAGGCACTTGGTTTATGTCTTTTTGTAATTTGCAACCTAATAATGATATAAATAATGCTAAGTATAATCCAAATTACGCCAATTTTTGAAAGCGTAAAGGGAATAGTGTAAGCAATACGGACCAAGAATGGAATTATAAAAATTGCGGGGATTGTTTCCATTATATCCCTATATTTTATTGATTTATGAAAGTGGTCTAAGCTCGACTGTACATCCAGCATCAATCTTGATTTCTCAAATTTTATCTTCTCCTGATTTGGGGAGGTCTGCCAAATCTTTATCAATTCATCGTCCATCATGACACTTGGTTTATACAGTTCAACAATTTTTTTTTAATTCTTTTTACCTTAACTGCTACTGAATTTTCCGTGAGACCAAGTATCCCTGAAATTTCCTTGTAGGGGAGCTCTTCAAGATAGAGTGTAATCACGGCCTTGTCGGCTTCGTTTAGTACTTTAATACAATTTCTTAGTTGTACCAGTTGCGTTGGCTGTTCATTATATTCCCTCTCGGATGGAAGGTTTGCCATGGCAATGCTATCCATATGAAGGAAACGTTTTTGTTTCTTGCTTTTCTTGGAACGAAAACGAAGACAAACATTCAAGGTGATGCGAAACATCCAGGTAGATAGTAAGGAGTTGGACTTAAAATTGGGCATTGATTGCCAAATATGGATCAGTACCTCTTGAAGAAGGTCTTTGGTATCTTCGGCATCCTTGGCGTAAACGGAACAAATTCTAAGTAACTTTTGTTGATTTTGTTCCAATGCCTCCAGAAAAGTGTTTTCAAGTTCTTTGCCCATTCTTATATCTTGTCTCTACTACTTTAGTTACAGGAGTCTTAAAAATATGACAACTTATCCATTAAATGTTTCAGACATATTCCAATTTGAAGTCAGATCGTCCATGACAACTATTATTGCCAGCTTGCCCAAACTCCATTTTTTACCGGTGGCAATATAAATTGGTTACCTAAGTATATCCTTCATGAATTAAAGGTGTTCGGTATTTGGATAGTAGTGGTCATAAGACCGGTGTAAGAGGTCCATTACTTGTAAGAATTTATAATTTTTTAAGCGGCTTCAAAGGGGGTTAATGCAGAACTTTGGGTTAGTTGTCTTATAGTTGCTCCTCAATTTTTTTTTAAAATTGCTTAACTTGTACTACTTCCCCTAAAGAAATTGAATATATAAATGAGTTCGGACAATAATTTGGACAAAGAATTCCAAGAAAAATCAATGGGAGGTACTTTGGTTGAGAAACTTACCAAAGAAATTGAGGCGCATTTAAATAACGATCAATTCGGCGTGGATAGTCTTGCCCAAGCGGTGGGAATGAGTCGTTCCAGTCTACATCGCAAACTGCACAAAATGGTTGGGGTCTCTACAAGCCAGTTCATCAGGGAATACAGATTAAAGAGGGCTTTGGAACTGTTAAGGGAAGGGAATATTACGGCCTCAGAAGTTGCTTATCGGGTGGGGTTCAGCAGTGCCACCTACTTTAGCACTTCTTTCCATAAGTTTTACGGGTATACCCCGGGGGAGGTTAAATCCAGAGATGCCAATGAACTTGTTGAGGGGAGGGAACCATCCATTTTAGAAATAAACCAAGGAATGCCCTCCCACGTTGCCCTATCAAAAAGACAAAAGGGAAACTATAATAAATCATTGATCTTGTCTGTTTTGCTAATTGCAGTAGTATCAACGGCCTTTTTTCTTTATAGTACTACTTCAAAGAAAAATGTTGAAACCAAAGGAATGGAAAACCTAATTGAGGAAAAATCCATTGCCGTACTGCCCTTTAAAAATTGGACGGGAGATCCAAATCTGGAATATATTAGTGATGGAATGACAGATGCCGTTATCTCTAGACTCACCAAAATTAATTCCATTGATAAAGTTATTCCCTTTACATCTACTATAAAATACAAGGAAACGAATAGGACTACCCAAGAAATTGCGACCGAATTGGGGGTGACCAACCTCTTGCAGGGCAATCTTCAGATTTCAGGAGAACAAATCAAAATAAACCTGCAAATGATAGACAGTAGAACCAACGACCACTTATGGTCGGAAGAATACGTAAGGGAATGGAGAAGTGACGAAATTTTTAAAATGCAGACCGAAGTGGTAGAAGGTATTGCCGCCAACATGAATGCTGTTATTGCCGACAATGAGCTTGATAATATTCAAAAAGTGCCCACAAAAAGTAAACAGGCCTATTCCTATTACCTTCAAGCCGAGTTTCAAAAGAATAAGGCCAATGAACTATCGTACTCCAATGCTATTGCCTTATATGAAAAGGCTATCGCTATAGACCCGAATTTTATAGATGCCTATAGAGGCCAGGCTACGGTATGGAGCTTCGGAGGATTGGTCTGGGGCATATATGATGAACAAGAAGCTTGGAGAAATGCAAAAAAATTACTGGAGAAGGCACTGAAATTAGATCCGACCAATAAGGAAGTAGAAGAAGAATTATACAGTGGGTATTTTTTTTACGATTGGCGTTTTGAAGAGGTAGAGAAGTATTATCAAAGAATTTTGAAGGATTCCTTCATAGACAATACACCCTCTATCAATGCAGATTATGCCATAAAAACAGGAAGGTATCAAAATGCCCTCAATGCAATGAATGAAGTTATTTTGACCGATTCATCAAGTGGCTTTCTTTTCTTCTTCAAGGCCGAAGCCTTGTTTTTTCTTGGAAAAACTGAAGAAGCTTTGGAGCTCTTAAACAATACCTATTCTTTGCATAGTGATAATTGGTTTTACCTAAGGGAGTCCGCTAAACTGAATTACTATCTAAAGGAATATCAAAAATCAAAAAAACAACTTCATAAATTACTGACCCAATTTCCGGACTATCCACCAATTTTGATGTGGCTTAATGCCGTCTATGCCCAAATGGATGGCGATACTGTAGATGCTTCTAAATATTTGGTGGAGTTGGAAAGCAAGTATGAAAATCGCTCTTCCGGTAGTCCGGCATGGTTTATAGCACTCTTTTATAGTACTCAAAAAAATTATGAGAAGACCTTTGAATGGCTACAAAGGTCGTACGAGAGGCATGAGGTTGAAATGACCTGGTTAAGGGAGGAGCCACTTCTTGCCCCGCTTAGAAATGATCCACGATACATAAGTCTTTATGATAAAGTTGGATTTTCAAGTATAGGGATACCTATAAAAACTTCTTCAGAAATTAATAGCTCCAACTAGGATTTTCAACATTTTTTAAAGGTTGCGCACCATAAGTTGAAGGCCTGTACAAAAATTTAACAAGTTTGCAACATAGCTGTTAAGCAGCACTTTACGTTTATATCCATCTTTGACCACATCAATTTTTAAGTAGAGGATTAATTGTGGGATCAGTGGAAATATTCCTTCTTTTTAGTGTAAAAGCGAAAGTCCGTTCCGCAGAAATTATCCTAATCTTAAGAGTCAATTAATCCAAATAAAACCCCGTTAGCATCGGGCGAGAATTTGGATAAGAATCCTACTTAAGCGTTGGAGTGTTGGAGTAAAAAATAGTTCCCCTTCATAAATAATAGTAATTGTTCACTTAAAATTAGAACTATGGAATTAAATGAAGCAAAATTAAACGAGTTACTGGGAAAAGTAGTTACCGAAATGGGAGCTGCTGCCAATGGACCCTTAATCTTATTGGGGGATAAATTGGGACTTTTCAAATCTTTGGCGGCATTGGGGCCGATGAATTCGACCGAATTGGCCGATGAAACAAATACGGCGGAAAGATATGTCCGCGAATGGCTATCGGCCCAGGCGGCATCGGGGTATGTAAGCTATGATGCCACTACCAATAGTTTTTCAATGACCCCTGAACAGGCCGCTGTTTTTGGCGATGAAGAAAGTCCTGTTTTCATGACCGGAGCATTTTATGCCATTACATCGGTCTACAACGATACCCCCAAGATGGAAAAAGCGTTTAAATCGGGTGAAGGCGTTGCTTGGGGAGATCACAGTACCTGTTTGTTCTGCGGTACCGAAAAATTCTTCAGTCCATCCTATGAGAATAATTTGGTGAATCACTGGATTCCATCTTTGGACGGTGTTGAGGCCAAATTAAAGAGTGGGGCCAAGGTAGCGGATATTGGCTGTGGCCATGCAGCGTCTACTATTATTATGGCCAAGGCCTATCCCAACTCCACTTTTATAGGGTATGACTATCATCCTAAATCTATAGAACATGCTAGGGAAAGTGCCGCCGCCGCTGGTTTGGACAATATTTCTTTTGAAGTGGCCCTGGCCAAGGATTTTCCTGGAAGCGATTACGACTTTATTGCCTTCTTCGATTGCCTGCATGATATGGGCGACCCCGTTGGCGCCTGTGCCCATGTAAAAAAAGCCTTAAAACCGGACGGTACCTGTATGATCGTGGAACCTTTTGCAAATGATACTTTGGAGGAAAACCTTAACCCTGTCGGGAGAGCTTTTTATGCATTTTCCACTACACTATGTACACCCTGTTCCTTAAACCAGGAGGTAGGTCTTGCCCTAGGTGCCCAGGCAGGGGAAAAACGCTTACGGGAAGTTGCTACCGCAGGAGGGTTTACTAGGTTTAAAAGAGCTACGGAAACACCGTTTAATCTGATTTTGGAGGCAAGGGCCTAGATCTTTTTATTCTTGCCAGGAGATACAACCATTTTGATTTTATGCCAATAAGGATTAAAACAATCCTTACTGGCAAATATCGGACACATAAAAAATAAACTATTAACCATATAAATATAATATTATGAATACTAAGATGTCACTTGCAATAATTATGATTTTCGGAATTATAATTTCAGGATATGCACAACGAGCAGAAGTAGATAGGATCGATTTGATAAATGATGAGTTTCCGGAGGCGAAACAAGAAGTGATGGAGACTTTTGGTGCAATTGCACAAAGTATTAAAGATGGGGATATGGATAAATTAATTTCCTTCCACGCCTATAGTCCCAAGTTTACGGAATTCAAAAATGGAGAACCAAGAAATGGGAGTGCTGCCAATGAAGCTCATGAACGAAGTGTTTTTGGTGCTGTTTCCGAGGTAGTAAAGTTCGATGCCAAGGATTTACAAATTGCCGTTTATGGCGATGTGGCCAATTTAACCTTTCACTCGGATTTTCACTTGAAATTTGGAGAGGAACTAGTGGTGGTTAATGACCAAATAACATTGTTGTTCGTAAAGACTAACAATGGATGGAAAATGGTTCACGAACATCATTCACCCTTGGCAAAAATAGATAGTTAAAAGTGCTCCACAACAATGAATATTGGCAAGAGCTTGCTTGGATTACGGTTTACACCCATTTAATAAACCATCTGTACAAACATTGATTCATAAAGGAGGGAGTGATATATTTTCATTTCCCCACCTACGATCATAGTGTTTTAGGATCCATAGCACTTCCCCAAAGTCTATACCTAAGGGTAGAGCCATCTGTCGATAGACAGGCGCCGGAGCATTCAAATTTCACTTAATGGATAAAAAATGAAAATTATACACACAATGCGTCAACTCAACAATTATGGTTTAGTGTTGGTCCTTCTGCTTATGGGAGCAGGAGAGGTCTTAAATGCACAGAACGCTTCGCTGACAGGCAAAGTTCATGATGAGAATGAGGAAGCTATGCCCTTTGCACATGTACTTCTTTTGCAAGAACGGGATTCTGTATTGGTGAAGGGGGTTACTACCGATACAGAGGGTCGTTTCGCGGTGGAAGGATTGGCAGTTGGCAATTATTTACTCAATATTTCCCTCCTGGGATATGATCCTTACTACAGATCTATAGCACTGACCGATTTAAAAGAGCATTCTACGGAAAATATCCAATTATCGCCTATGAGCCAACAGTTGCAAGGCGTTCAGGTGGTTGGGCGTAAGGCCTTATTCCAACAAATGAGCGATAGGTTGATATTGAATGTTGGGTCCCTGCCTACTTTTAGTGGTAACAATGCCCTGCAAGTGCTTCAAAAGGCACCTGGGGTAATGGTACAGGAGAATTCGAACAGCATCAGTCTAAACAATAAGGGGGAGGTGCTGATTATGATAAACGACAGGGTATCACGCGTACCCAAGAGCAACTTGATACAGCAGTTAAAAGGTATGCGTGCAGAAAGCATTGATCGTATAGAACTTATACATCAGCCCTCGGCCAAATATGATGCTGATAATGCCGCCGGTATTATCCACATTGTCATGAAGGAAAATAATCTTTATGGTTTTAACGGTAACGCTAGTTTTACCGCTGGTATTGGACAAAGGGAAAAATTAAACGGAAGTACCGACTTTAATTATCGCAACAACAGTTTGAACATTTATGGCAATGCCACTGGCTTTCATAGCAGATCTCCCCAGTTATTGATAAATCATTTTAGGGAATATGATTATGAGGGAGATTACTACTATTACGAGAACAAGTTGAAATTTGAAAATCCTAGCAGTAATTCATTGGGCTTTACATTGGGGGCCGATTTTGAAATTGATAAAAACAACATTGTAGGGGGGCTTTTTGGGTATTCCAAAAATAATGAACTGGGTCATGATTATACTAGTAGGTCAAGTGGTTCAATAAATTCGGTGCCCAATACCGATTCGGAATTCCTCCTTGATGTTGACAATCCTAACAGCAACACCTTTATAAATCTAAACTATTTTCGAAAAATAGGAGCTAATGCTTCTTTAAATATCGATGTGGATAGGGTGACACTGGATGTGCAAAATTCTTCCGTACTTTCCAATCTTGATTCTGCGGAAGCTATTGAAAGAACAGAAGTAGGTCGTGAATCACAATTTGAAATCAAAACGGCAAAGGCCGATTTTGAATGGGAGTCCGAAGCGGGCAACAAATGGGAAACAGGTCTCAAAGGCACGTTTAATAACTCCAACACCGAATCACAGATCCGGAACAGAACATCGGGTGTTTGGGAAGTGGACGAAGCATTCACAATGAACGATGATATTGCGGAAAAGGTTTTGGCTGCCTATGCTTCATTTCATAAACAATGGAACGGGAAATGGGAAAGTAATCTGGGCCTTAGACTGGAGCACTATAATTATGAACTTGACGATACCGTTGGAGAAAACGACTTTAGCGTTACTTACAATAATATTTTTCCGGTCGTCAGGACCAGCTATGCTATTGATTCGACCAATTCGCTGACTTTATCCTTTAACCGCCGTATTGAGCGTCCGTCTTTTTTTAGTTTGGCGGGTTACTACGTTTTAATAGACCCGTCATTGTTCGCCACTTCAAACACGCGGATTAGGCCATCGTTTACCAATGCGGTAAGGCTGGCATACAACCAGGGTTCTTTTTTGATCTCGATGGAAATAAACAGGACCAAGGGTGCCATCGCTTTCTATAACACGGTGGATAAGGAAAAGAACCTGCAGACAAGTATCCCCATTAATTTTGATCGGATGGACGGGTTCCTACTAAATATGAGCTTCCCCATAAAAATTAGTAAGATGTGGAAAATGAATTGGAATTTGGACGGTGCCTATAAGAAAGTAAAGGATGCCTCCAACCGTCCCCTACCTTTTGAAAAAGGGTTATTTACCGTTACGGCCCAATTGGCCAACGTTTTTGAACTGGGGAATTCATGGACCGCCAACATAGATGGCAGGTATATGAGTCCGTACATATCCGGAGACCAAGAGCAGTACTTGCGTCATTACATTAACTTTGGGATCAGCAAGAAATTTAGGAACGAGAGTTCCCTTACCTTCAGTATACAGGATATCACTGCCACTAGCGGTATCATAGAATGGGAATACGACCAGCCCGAATTGGGCATAAAGACCTATGGTAATAACGATTGGTCCGAAAGGGTATTTCAGCTAACCTATTCTTTTCCCTTCGGGAATAAAAAAGTAAAGGAAACTAGAAAACGGGAAACGGGATCCCAAGAGGAACGCAATAGGATGTAAGCGCGCAAATTGCATGCAAATAAAAAAAGCTTCAAGAGTTAAAAACTCTTGAAGCTTCGTGTTTATTGGTGGAGAATACCGGAGTCGAACCGGTGACCTCTTGCCTGCCAGGCAAGCGCTCTAGCCAGCTGAGCTAATCCCCCAAATTTGGCTGCCGCAAAGAAAATACTTTTTCCAACATAATCAAAGCACAATTTCAGCTAATTCCAAATTTCTTAGTCTTTCTTTACACTTAGGACCAAAACAGGTACCGGGGCATAAAATTCCGATTTAAGAATAGTGTTCCGTTCCCATAATTTTTTAAAGAATCCCCTTTTTCTCCTAAATACACATAATAAGTCCGGATGTTTGGCTTCAAAATGCTGTAATACCCCCAAATAGGTAGATGGGTTTTCAGATTGGGTAAGTTCAGAACTCAGACCCATTAAAGACATGTTTATTTTAAGATCATCCTTGGTATAGCCCGGGGTCTTTACAAATAAAAGACTCACTTTGGATTCGAATTTTTTCTTAATTTCAACCAAGGGGTTTAAAATACTCTTCTGCTTTAATACTCCCGATTTAAAGGCTGTCAATATTGTTTTAAACGGTTTAAAAACAGTCCCTTTTGGTACAATAAGGGTAGGTATATCTGTTTGTTTTACAATTTTTCCGGAGGTGTTTCCTAGATAATATTCTTCTTGGATGTCATTACTTCTTGGTGCCAAAATGATCAGATCAATCCCTAAATCCCTATCAATATCTTTAAGTCCATCAACAATGTCACCGTTGTAGGTAGCTATCTTTATATTAATATTCCTCGCATTCACCTTGTCAATAACCCCTTTCATGTGCTCCTTGGTACGTTCATCAAGTTTTTCCCTAATATTGGCCAAACTGCTGGCACTGGAACTTACACTAAATACTTCCATTACATAAATATTGGCGTTAAATTCGGTAGCGAAATCAACCGCATACTGTAAGGTTTCATGGGCATTTTCAGAGGTTCCAATTGGAACTAGGATATTTTTCATCGGTTTAAATTTGTTTAATTATTGGTCATCCCTATAACTATCGGGAATAATTGGCCATATCAATCATTTCGGTAAGCATCCAAAACTGTCATGGCCCATTTCATAAGTTCAGTATTAATTGTTTTAAACGCCTCTATTTGTTTGTTGGTCAGACATGGCGAAATTCAACATTTTGGTTATCGTAAATAGGGTAATTCTTTCCCTATTAATAATTCAATTGTTCATGAATAGCATAAATTTACAAATTAAATTGAACCGTGCATGATTCGATTGGCAAAGTTATTGGAAATTCCCGATATTCTTACTATTACACAGGCCTGCTCAAAAAGCATGATTGATCAGGGCATTTATCAATGGAACGAGTTTTATCCTTCAAGGGAAGCCTTTGAAAAGGATGTTGCCCGCAAGGAACTTTATGTTTTGGAGGAAAATGATAAAATAATTGGAACAATCGTAGTGTCTACGCACATGGATAAAGAATATGATTCAATTAGCTGGTTAACGCCCAATAAAAACAATATTTATATTCACCGTTTGGCAGTGGATCCGCAAGAACAAAAAAAGGGTTATGCCAAGGAATTAATGGATTTCGCAGAGGATTATGCCCGTAAAGGTGGGTTTATTTCTGTTAGGCTTGATACTTTCAGTAAAAATGGCCGCAATAATAAATTATATCGGGCACGGGGTTACAAGGCTGTTGGGGATATCTATTTCACCAAACAAAGTAGGTTTCCCTTTTACTGTTATGAATTAATTTTATAAAATATTCTGTTTTTGAAGACCCCAATAAATTTTAAAACGATTAATAACCTGGCCATTCCCGCTACTATTGCTGGTATAGCCGAACCAATTCTTTCCATAACCGATACGGCCATTGTAGGCAACATACCCCAAGATGGGATGGAATCCTTGGCGGCAGCCGGAATAGTAGGTTCATTTTTGTCCATGTTGATTTGGATATTAGGTCAGACGCGTAGTGCCATCTCTGCTATAATTGCCCAATATTTGGGTGCTGGGAAGTTGGAAAGGGTCAAAACGCTGCCGGCACAAGCCATATTCTTAAACATTCTGCTAAGTATTGTGATCCTCCTTTCCACGGTTTTTGTAGTGGAGGAAATATTTGTTTTGCTCAACGCCTCCGGCAAAATTCTGGAACTCTGTATTTCTTATTATTCCATACGGGTCTGGGGTTTTCCGCTAACCCTATTTGTATTTGCTGTTATGGGCATTTTTAGAGGTTTACAGAATACCTATTACCCTATGTTGATCGCCATTACGGGGGCTGTTTTAAATATAGTATTGGATTTTATTTTGGTTTATGGCGTGGAAGGGGTAATTACCCCTATGTATTTGGAAGGGGCGGCTTGGGCCAGTTTAATTGCCCAAGGTATTATGGCTTTAATGGCATTTGTACTGCTGATTGCGAAAACAGATATCAGTTTGGCCCTTACATTTCCCCTTCATCCGGAATTGGGTAGGTTGGTGGTCATGAGTTTGAATCTCTTTGTAAGGGCACTGGCCTTAAACATTGCCCTGATTTTGGCGGTAAGGGAGGCAACCGCTTTGGGGGACAGATATATTGGGGCACATACCATTGCTATAAACCTTTGGCTTTTTTCTGCTTTTTTTATTGATGGCTATGGTGCCGCCGGGAATATTATGGGCGGTAAGCTATTGGGGGCCAAAAATTACGACGGACTCTGGGAATTGGCAAAAAAGATAATGTTGTACGGTTTTGTGATTAGTTTGATACTTGCTTCTATGGGTTTCCTGTTCTATAGGCCTATAGGGCGTATATTTTCAAATGACATAACGGTATTGCAAGCTTTCTATTCCATATTTTTTATCCTTATTCTTGGAATTCCAATGAATATGGTGGCCTTTGTGTTCGACGGACTTTTTAAAGGTTTGGGAGAAATGAAATACCTTAGAAATGTCTTATTGACGGCTACTTTCCTTGGTTTTGTTCCTGTGCTTTTCCTTGGTAAGTTCCTGGGATGGGGCCTTTATGGAATCTGGATTGCTTTTACCCTTTGGATGATAATAAGGGGTGGGGCTTTGGTATGGAAATTTAGGCGAAAGTTTCGCCCGCTTCTTCAAAACGTGTAAATTTGAAATACTACCCTAAGATTTGTATTTTACAAAGGGTAAAAAGCTGAGGTACAGATAGACTTTGTATTTGGGGCATCTAGTCTTTTAGTCCATAGATGTGGAACACGGGAAAAAAATTTGGGAATAATAACAACAAACTAAAACAAAATGGGCACTACCCGATCAAATGGAAGTTTATATACCAATATTGTAAATAGGGTTGCTACGGTAGAATTTGGACACCCTGCCAGTAATTCATTTGTATTGGAACTATTGGAAAGACTCACAGATACTTTGTTGGAATTATCCAATAATACGGAGGTATCTGTAATTGTATTGAAATCTGAAGGGGATAGGGCTTTCTGTGCCGGGGCTTCCTTTGATGAATTAATGGAAGTGGACAATTTGTCCAAGGGGAAAATATTCTTCAGCGGATTTGCACACCTTATCAATGCCATGCGGACCTGTAAAAAGCTTATCGTGGGAAGGGTGCAGGGTAAGGCCGTTGGTGGCGGGGTTGGAATTATTTCTGCCTGCGATTATGTATTTGCCGTTGAGGCCGCCTCTATGCGCTTATCCGAACTAAGCATAGGCATTGCACCCTTGGTGATTGCACCAGCGGTTCAACGAAAAATTGGGGTTGCTGCACTGTCCGAACTCTCGCTTTCTCCCAATGAATGGAAAACTGCGTATTGGGCACAGGAAAAGGGGTTGTTTTCCAAGGTGTTTGATAAACAGGAAGCAATGGATAGGGAGCTGGAAATATTTACTGAAAAATTGGCCAAGTATAATCCGGAGGCTTTGGAGGAATGGAAAAAAGTACTTTGGGAAGGGACCGGACATTGGGAGACCTTACTAACCAACCGGGCAGAAATTACAGGGCGTTTGGCAATCTCTGAAGAAACTAAGAAAGCATTGGATAAATTTAAAAATAAATAGATTATGAGCAAGTTCCGTATTGAAATTAAATGGGCCATTATTTTTGCATTGGCTACCCTACTTTGGATGGTCTTTGAGAAATCTATGGGGTGGCACGATGTACTAATTGAAAAGCACGCCATTTATACCAATTTTTTTGCCGCTATAGCCATTGCAGTATATGTATTGGCCTTATTGGACAAAAGAAAAGTGGATTATAATGGAAAAATGAATTGGAAACAGGGATTTATCAGTGGTATTATTTTAAGTGTGATCATCGCCTTGATAAGTCCGCTAACCCAATATATTACCAATACCTACATTACTCCGGAATATTTTACAAATATCATTAATTTTGTGGTGGATTCGGGAAAAATGGATCAAGAGGCCGCGGAGAGCTATTTTAATTTGAAAAGCTATATACTTCAAAGTCTTTTTGGTGCATTGACCATGGGAATCGTTACATCGGCGATCGTGGCGTTTTTTGTAAAGAAGCAATAACTGGTAAGGTTCACCGTTTTATTTTTTTAAACTTTTGCAATGGATATTTTATCGTTTTTAAACGGGAACTTTGTTTTCCCCTTACTAGCCTTGGTTTTATTGGTGGTATATTTCGTAAATCGAATTAGAAACAATAGAAGATATAAAAGATAAGTTGGTTACCTGGTCTTTAACCAGCCAGTAATACTCAGGCGTTCGCGATGGGCAGGTTTTACCTCGTGCTCCAATTCCTGACTTTCAAAAATAACCACCCTTCCAGGAAAGGGGGTAATATGTTTTGCCTCTTCACCATTTTCCCTAGGTAAGTATAGGACCAATTCCCCTCCATCTTTTTCCGGCTTCCAGTCTGGTTCATTTAGATAACACACCATGGAGAGTTTACGCCTATCGTCATTTTGAAAGGTATCCAAATGTCTTTTGTAAAAAGTACCTTCAGGATAGATGGCATAGTGGAATTCTTTGAACAGGATTCCCATAAAACAGGTCTTGTTCAGATAATTGGCCAATTCATTAATCTTTAGAAAAAATTGTTGTTCCAGGACATCCTTACTGCTTTCATCCATCCATAGGATAAAATCACCGCGGATGGCCTTTATAATCAATGAGTTGCCACGATTCCCGATCGCTGCTTTTTTAAACTGGTCCTCTTCATATTTGGTCAGTAGGGAATCCCGCAATTGGGCTACATCTTCCTGCGAGAAAAATTCGTCCACAATACTGTATTTCTGCAACAGGATATCCTCTATCACTTTTTCAAAAAGTGGATTCTCCTTAAACTCCAGTTGTTCAAATAGTTCGGCCAAGTTGGTTTGAATTTAAAAATCGGACAAAAATAGACCAAAATGCAATTGGTTTCACACAGTGTGTAAAGTGGATCTTAATTGTCCCGAACCGAAATATTATATAATTGTCATATTTATTGTTGATTATTGACTTAATCCCTGATTTTTAATACATTTTCAGTAACTTTTGTGCTTTAATTTCCAAACAAACCTAAAAATGAGACATATTTTACCTTGTATTGTATTGATTTTAACCTTTTTGATCGGAAGCTGCGGTGATAAAAATAAAAGTACCAAAGAAGCTACAAATAAAAAATGGTATAAAGGGAATTTACATACCCATTCCTTTTGGAGCGATGGGGATGAGTTTCCTGAGACTATTTTGGATTGGTACAGGTCCAACGATTACCAATTTATAGCCTTATCGGACCATAATACTATTTCTATGGAAGAAAAATGGATACAGGTTAGGGAAGATTCTATTTATCAGAATAGCTTTAAGAACTATTTGGCAACCTATGGGGAGGATTGGGTAGATTATAAAACGGACTCTGGAAAAGTACATGTAAAGTTAAAGACCTATGCCGAGTATAGGGATCTTTTTGAAAAACCCGAGGAATTTTTGGTTATTCATTCGGAAGAAATAACGGATAGGTTCGAGGGTAAGCATGTACATATGAACGCTACAAATATTCAGGAAAAAATAGACCCCCAGGGAGGGAATAGTATTTCTGAAGTAATGCAAAACAACTTGGATGCAGTACTTAAACAAAGGAAAGAAACGGGAGTTCCTATTATGCCGCACATTAATCACCCCAATTTTTATTACAGCATAAGCCTTGAAGATATGATATCGTTGAAGGGAGAGCGCTTTTTTGAAGTGTACAACGGACATCCCGCGGTGCACAATATGGGAGATTCCACCCATATTTCTACTGAGGAAATGTGGGATCAGATCAACATATCCTATATAGCGGCCAAAAAGCCCCTTATGTATGGATTGGCGACCGATGATTCCCATAGTTACCATAAATGGGGCAGAAAATGGAGCAATTCCGGAAGGGGATGGGTAGTGGTGAAGTCCGATACCTTATCGGCTCCGGCATTGATAGAGGCCATGGAAAGGGGCGATTTTTATTCCACCACAGGGGTTACCCTTAAAACCTTGGACATTGACGATAAGAATATAAAGGTGGAAGTTGAACCGGAAGCAGGGGTCAACTATACCATAACCTTTCTTGGCTGTCTAAAAGGGGAGACGGAGGTCAAGGAATTAAAGACTGTGGAAGGCAGTGCCACCAATTTTGAGATTACGGATGACATACTCTTTGTAAGGAGCAAAATTACTTCTACCAAGCTTCAGGAAAACCCTATAGAGGATATAAAATACGAAACTGCTTGGACCCAGCCTTGTCTAAACGATTAGTTTCGTAGAATAAATTACCTTTGCAGTCCAAATAAATAATATGGGCAACATTCGTATTACCAAACAGTTTAATTTTGAAACTGGACATGCCTTGTTCGGTTATGATGGTAAATGTAGAAATGTACATGGCCATAGTTATAAGCTTTCCGTAACGGTAATTGGGAGGCCTATTACCGATACTGCCCACGTAAAACTGGGAATGGTTATCGATTTTGGCGATTTAAAGAAAATTGTGAAGGAGGAGATTGTGGACCAATTTGATCACGCTACGGTTTTTAATAAAAATACCCCGCATGTGGAATTGGCCCAGGAACTAACGGATAGGGGGCACAATGTAATACTGGCCGACTATCAACCTACCAGTGAAAATATGGTTTTGGATTTTGCAGATAGAATTAGGGCCAGGTTGCCAAAAAATATCAGCCTACATTCTTTAAAGCTTCAAGAAACCGACTCTTCTTTTGCGGAATGGTATGCTTCAGATAATTAAAAAGGCCCTGGATGAAAACTATTGATGTTCCCGCGGGCAAAAAAATCTACTTCTCCAGTGATAATCATTTGGGGGCTCCTAGCAAGGAGCTTAGTTTTCCAAGGGAAAAGAAGTTTGTAGCGTGGTTGGATACTATTAAAGAAGATGCTGCCGCTATTTTTCTCCTAGGGGATCTATTTGATTTTTGGTTCGAATACAAAACGGTAGTGCCCAAAGGCTTTACCCGTACCTTTGGGAAATTGGCGGAAATCACAGATTCGGGCATTCCGGTGTACTATTTTGTGGGGAACCATGATTTATGGATGAACGGCTATTTTGAAGAGGAGCTGAATATTCCTGTTTATCACCAACCTCAATCCTTTCTTCTCAACGGAAAGTTGTTTTTAATTGGGCATGGGGATGGTCTAGGACCTGGGGACAAGGGATACAAACGGATGAAAAAGGTATTCACCAACCCAGTATCCAAATGGCTTTACAATTGGTTGCATCCAGATTTTGGGGTAAAATTGGCCCAGTATCTTTCAGTGAAGAACAAAATGATTTCCGGCGATGAGGATATAAAATTTTTGGGTGAGGAGAACGAATGGCTAGTATTGTACTGCAGGAGAAAACTGGAGCAGCAGCACTATGATTATTTTGTTTTTGGACATCGGCACCTGCCATTGGAAATACCTTTAAACGAAAAATCTACCTACGTAAATTTGGGGGATTGGATTTCCTATTTCACCTATGGCGAGTTTGACGGTTCTAGCTTGTCCCTTAAAAAATTTGATCCTTCCCAGAGCTGAAACGGAACGGATTATATAAAACACCCCAGAAAGATCGCAATATTTTTAACCTATCTTACTGCACGCTCAAAAAGTAAGGAATGGGCTACTTTATTTTGTAGTTTGGGCCTGTTAAAGTTGTTTTTTGTTGATGCCCAACAGGCATCAATAAATTAAATATGATAACTATTGTGTTCTTTTAGGTCCTTTAACTTCATTTGAAGGGCTATTTTACCTTGCCATTCGTTTTCATCCAATGTAAAAACAGCACTAACGGTCTTACTTGATACTGTAGGTAAATGTTTGCCCAAATTAAATCCGATCGCGTCAATTGCCGACCTCTTGGAGCCATTATTCTTGTCAAAAAGTTTACATTTTAAATGTTTTCCTTCTTGGCCAACTACTTTTGCATAACCAGTATCGTTTAGATTTTCTGTCATGAAGACAGGGGTCATATTTCCTGGACCAAAAGGAGCAAATTGTTTAATGATGCGCATTAATTTCGGAGTAATTTGATCCAAGCCGATAATTGCATCCACCATAATTTCTGGAGACATCAGCTTTGGATCCATGGTGTTGGCAACCACCTCCTCAAATTTGGATTTAAAGGCTTCGTAATTTTCTTCAAGTAAGGTGAGTCCGGCAGCATACATATGCCCGCCAAACTGTTCAATGATATCCGAACAACCTTCCAAGGCTTCATAAACGTCGAAACCTTTAATAGATCTGGCAGAGGCCGCTAATTTATTGCCGCTCTTTGTAAAGACCAAAGTGGGCCTGTAATAGGTTTCAATGAGGCGCGAGGCTACAATTCCTATCACCCCTTTATGCCAGGTTTCATTATATACGACCGAAGTAAAACCTTCTTCTTCTTTGTTTTCTTGGATCTGTAGCAGTGCCTCTTGGGCAATGATCTGGTCCAGGTTTCTTCGGTCTGTGTTGTATTTCTCTATTTCGGCGGCAAAAAATTCGGCACGTTCCAAATCGGTTTCCTTTAGCAGATTAACGGCGTGTTGCCCGTGCTCCATTCTTCCTGCTGCATTAATACGTGGTGCAATTATAAAAACTACATCGGTAATGGTAAGTACCTGTTTTTTTATCTGATTGATGATAGCCTTGAATCCGGCTCTAGGGTCTTGATTGATTACTTGAAGTCCCCAATAGGCCAACACCCTATTTTCTCCGGTAATAGGGACAATATCCGCACCTATGGCTGTGGCCACCAAATCGAGATAGGGAACTAAATCCTCAATAGTTTCCCCTTTTCTGCTTCCCAATGCCTGAATCAATTTAAACCCCACCCCGCAACCGCACAATTCATCATAAGGATAGGAGCAATCAGCTCTTTTGGCATCCAATACAGCTACCGCATCGGGTAATGTATTTCCAGGTCTATGGTGGTCACATATAATAAAATCGATGCCTTTTTCTTTGGCATATTCAACCTTGTCAATGGCCTTAACACCGCAATCCAGAGCAATTATTAAGGAAAACCCATTGTCCTCGGCAAAATCAATACCTTTAAGGGAGACTCCATAGCCCTCACTGTAGCGATCCGGAATATAGGTGGCTATGTTGGAATACGAACTTTCCAAGTAGGAGGATACCAGGGCTACCGCTGTAGTTCCATCCACGTCATAGTCCCCATAAATCAAAATATTTTCCTCTTGGGCTATAGCCTTTTCGATCCGTTCCACAGCCTTGTCCATATCCTTCATTAGGAAGGGATCATGAAGATGGGAAAGCTGGGGCCTGAAAAACCTTTTGGCATCAGCGTAGTTGGCTATACCCCGCTGCAATAATAGTTGCGCAACCAAATCCTCCACATTTAACACAGTTGCCAAAGCATCTATTTGTGCTTGTTCGGGTTTTGGTTTAATGGTCCATCGCATGGTAATTACTCCTTTAGCCTAATTCTATTTTTGAATACTTCTTGGCCATCAACAACAACTTTGAGATAGTAGCGCATTTTGGGCAAATAAGAGAGGTCGTAAGTGAAAATACCTTTTTTAAAACCTAAATAAGTATGGGTCTCCACTATTTTGCTCTCATCCTCTTGCTGGGTAATAATGACCTGTACATCTTTTTCGTGGTTGGCAAAATAATCCAACGTTACCGGGCCCTGGGTTCTTGCCGGGAACATGTTAATGGACGGTTCGTTGTCCAAATGATAGCCAACACCGGGTTTTACCCTAAAGTTATAAATTATATGGCTCCCGAAGTCGGAATTGAAATGTTTTATGGCCTGCCCTAAGGTATCCAAAAGTTTAACGCTTCCATTACCATCTTTTGCCTTGAACCAAAACTCAAGTCCATCTCCTCCCTTGTCGGTTACCTTAAATGTATAGTTACCCTCCTGTAGCGTTAGGGTGTCCAAATACACGGTATTTGGTTTAAGTTCCAAACTATCCCTTTTAAACACCTCTTTTCCAAAGCTATTGGAAACGGAATAGGAATTCTGTCCCGGTTTGTTGTTGGTCTTAAAATAAATAATAGAGGATTCCGGTAAAATATTGGGTCTGGTGTAGACCGAACTCTTGGTGTTATCCGCTATAAATCCATCCCTTTTGCCATTCGGCCTTTTTAATTCCACAAAAAAGCGGGCCGATTCTTTATCACCGACTATTTCTTCAGGTAATGTTAGTAAGGCAGTTTCCCCAAATGGGACATTGCCATTCCAATTATATTTTTTAGGCTTTTGCCCTTCCAAGTAATACTTGACCACAAAGGATTTCAAATTGTCCTTGCCATTATTTTTTATCCGGATAACCGCTAAAGCTCCCGTTTCATTTTTTCTACTATGGATTTTCTCATTGGAAGGAGATATTATATCCACTAAACTAACGTCATTTTCTGCATTTATTTCTCCATATTCCAATACATAGGCAACTAAAAGCTCCTTGGCACTGGGCTTTTCCGTTTCATAGGGCTCCATATTGAGATCAATGGTATATTCCTTACCCGCATTTAGCTTAAATTCCACTTCATCTGGCTGTAGTAAATAACCGGGGCACCAATTGGCGCGGTCAAAGATCCAGGTTCCGGCTTGTGGATATAAAGGATTATCTCCACATTCCATCCATAATTGTTTTCTATCGATCACATTGCCGTTGTTCAGAATTTCCCGGTATTTGTCACAAAATTCCCCACAACCATTGGCATCCATTCCGTGTCCTGTCTGATGAATTTTTACTTTACCGAAAGTGGATTTGGTGTGGGCCTTTAGGGATATGGGTTGCAGGTGATTTTCTATAGGGTTGCTTTTATCCCCATAGCTGTAATTGCCATCGTAGATTTTATGTAAGGCCAGTTGCTCGGCAACAGGTGTTCCGTAGGTAATTTCAAAATCTACGGTAACTTTCCATCCGCGGCTTTTATTGTCTTCGTAGCCTGTATGTATATAATCTACTTCTAGGCTATCCCTTAAAATGGGGCTAAAATCGGTAATGTCCACCTTCCAGTCAAATCGCCAATCTTCTTGAAATCTTCCTCCATATGGGGTCAGCATTCTGGCAATCTCATAACTGATCGTGTCATTTTTTGGTCTCACTTTAATGTGGTCCACATAATCCCAATCCGCGCAGCGCATATTGTCCGGGCACTCAAAAGTAAGATTTAGCCAAATTTGTCTTATTTCCTTATCCTTGGAAGGAAAGGTAGTCCATCGCTTATAACTGTTTTCCCCCTTTGAGGGATCGGTAACAATGGTTTCCTGATTGTGGGAAATAATGTTTTCCGTATTTTGGGCTTGAACATTTTGAAGGGGCCATAAGAAACCACTTAATAGGAATAGTACTTTTTTGGTCATGGGAAAATGGTAAGCGTAATTATTCTTTATTGAAATATGTTTTGATCTCCAATTTTGAGAAGTGTCGGAACATTTCCATTACTCCACAATATTTTTCAACGGAAAGGTCAACTGCACGCTGCAATTTTTTTTCATTCAGGTTGATGCCTTTAAAATGATATTCTATTGACACCTTATCATAGTATTTGGGGTCCTCCTCCGTTAGGTTGGCAATAGTTTCAATTTTAAACTCTTCAACCTCCAATTTCATTTTTTTAATAAGGGAGGCCACATCCAGTCCCGAACAACCGGCTAGAGCGGTCAGCATGAGTGCTTTTGGTCTATAGCCCATACCTTCTCCCCCATTTTCAGGTGCTACATCTATAACTAGGTTGTTCCCTGAGGGATTATTGCTTTCAAAGGCCATATTACCAAGCCATTTGGTAGTGATTTGATTTGTCATGGAGGTGTTTTTTTCGTTACTTTTATAGGCCAAAAATACACATAATTCACGAACCATGTCCCTTGTAGCTCCCTTAGATTCCGAACATGATGCCGATACTAAAAAGTTGGCCGAATTTTTTAATGAAACGTTGGGTTTCTGTCCCAATTCTGTATTGACGATGCAACATCGGCCTGCTATTTCCAAGGCTTTTATAAATTTGAATATGGCGGTGATGACAAATGAAGGGAGGGTTAGTTCCGCATTGAAAAGAATGATGGCCTGGGTAAGCAGTAACGCCACCGGTTGTCGTTATTGTCAAGCACATGCTATACGTGCTGCAGAACGATATGGGGCGGAACAGGAACAACTGGACAATATATGGGAATACAGGACACATTCTGCATTCTCAGAGGCAGAACGGACAGCGCTAGACTTTGCATTGGCGGCTTCCCAAATACCTAATACCATGAATCCGAAAATTGAGAAGGCTCTGCATAAGTATTGGGACGAAGGAGAGATTGTGGAAATGCTGGGGGTTATTTCCTTGTTCGGCTTTTTAAATCGTTGGAACGATACCATGGCTACCAGTTTGGAGGAGGGTGCAATAGAGAGTGGTGAGCAGTATCTTGAAAAATATGGATGGGAAAAGGGAAAGCACATTTAGGGGAAATATTATTTGTTGCGATGTAGATGGCTTTATATCAATTCCAAATCGACTTTCGAAGGTCCGGGCTGGCTATTTTACGGAATAGTTAGTACACTTTTATGGCGCTATGTGAGGCTATTGGAATCCACAAATAAGGTATTGGAAATTACAGTTGATCTTTACAGATTTGTCCAAAAATAAAAAGGTAGAGCATAGCTCTACCTTTTTCCCCAAATCTTACCATGAACTTAACCTACTTATGCTATGGTCCTCCAAAAGTATAGTAATATAAGCTTCGGGAAAAAGGTTTTAGATGAATGTCTCTTTAATAAGTTGAAATACGTCCTATTCGATAAACAGTAATTTATATAGGATGTAATACGGAGGGGGCTGTATGTAGGATTGGTACCAATAAAAAAGGTGGAGAAGTCTCCACCTTTTTTGCCCCAAATCTTACCATGAACTTAACCTACTTATGCTATGGCACTACTAATGTACATGTGCACAGCAGGTTTTTGATCAAAAAGACGTTAAAGAGTGTATTTCATCGATGAAGTGCATAAAAACCTACCCTTCATCGATGAAATGCTTAGTATGCCCGTTCGTTCTTACCTTCGAAAAAGTTAATAAATGCCCGGTTTACTACCCTGTTACCCCCAGGAGTAGGATAATTGCCGGTAAAGTACCAATCTCCCAAATTTTTAGGACAGGCCTCATGTAAGTTTTCAATATTTTGATAAATGACCTGAACTTGCGCTTTGATATCGGGCGGACTTAATAATTGCCCAATTTTATCGGAAATTTCATCTGCTGTAAAAGGGGAATAAAATTCCTTAACGTAATTTACAACCTCAGAATCCTGTGAGTTGGTTTGTTGCAAACATTTTTTGTAGATTTCCTCCACAAGGTGCATTGAGTTCCTTTCTTCATGAAGGGCCAAAGCCGCTTTAAATGCTACAAAATCCTCCAGTTTTGCCATATCTATTCCGTAACAATCAGGATAACGGATTTGTGGTGCGGAAGAGACCACTATAATTTTCTTAGGTAATAGTCGGTCCAAAATTCTAAGGATACTCTTTTGAAGGGTTGTTCCTCTAACGATGCTATCGTCTATGATTACCAAATTGTCATTTTCCTTCACAGATCCGTAGGAGATATCATAGACATGTGCAACCAAATCATCCCTACTGCTATCCTGGGTTATAAAGGTCCGCAATTTGGCATCTTTTATGGCCACTTTCTCTATCCTAGGCCTAACTTCCAAAATCTCGTGTAATTCTTCCCGTGTAATTTTTCTGCCAATAGAAAGAATCTGCTCTTCCTTCTTCTTGTTCATATAATTCTGTGCCGCGATTACCATTCCGAAAAAGGAGGTTTCTGCAGTATTGGGAATATATGAGAATACGGTATTTTTAATGTCGTTGTCTATTGATTTCAGGATCAGTGGGAAAAGTAGTTTCCCCAACATTTTTCTTTCCTGATAAATTTCCTTATCACTTCCTCTGGAGAAATAAATACGTTCAAAAGAACAGGCTTTTCTTTCGGTAGGTTCTAAAATTTTCTTGATTTTGACCTTGCCATTTTTTTTGATGATGATGGCGTGCCCGGGATCCAATTCCTTAACGTCTTCAAAGTTAACGTTGAAGACAGTCTGAATTGCCGGCCTTTCGGACGCCACCACTGCTATTTCATCGTCCTTGTAGTAATATGCAGGCCTAATTCCAGCAGGGTCCCTTAGAACAAAGGAATCACCGTGTCCCAAAAGACCGGCCATGGCATAACCTCCGTCAAAGTTTTTGGCTGCCCTTCTTAATATCTTGGCAACATTTAGTCTTTCGGCGATCAATGGAGAGGCCTCTCTCTTGTTAAAGCCTTCTTTTTTAATATCCTTATAGAGCTGTGCAACGGCATCGTCCAGAAAATGTCCAATTTTCTCCATGACCGTTACGGTATCGGCCTTTTCCTTGGGATGTTGCCCAATTTGTACAAGGTTGTCAAAAAGTTCGTTGACATTGGTCATGTTAAAATTTCCGGCAACGATCAAGTTTCGGTGCATCCAATTGTTTTGTCTTAAAAAGGGATGTACACTCTCAATGCTATTTTTGCCAAAGGTTCCGTATCGCACGTGACCCAAAAGTACTTCCCCTATATAAGGAATATGCTTTTTTTGTTTGGCTACATCATTGATATATTCCGGATTTTCCTTGAATGAAGTATTGATACGGTCATTTATTTGGGCAAAGATGTCCTGTATGGGTTGTTGGTCTATGGATCGTACACGGCTCATATACCGTTCGCCCGCCTCCATATCCAACTTAATACTGGCAAACCCGGCACCGTCTTGGCCACGGTTATGCTGTTTTTCCATCATCAAGTACATTTTGTTTACCCCGTAAAAGGCAGAACCGTACTTTTCTTGATAATATTCCAACGGCTTCAATAACCGAATCAGGGAAATTCCACATTCATGCTTAATAGCGTCGCTCATGGTAGCTCTAAATTAAAAATGCCCTGTAAAATTAGGGCATATATTTATTGTAATTCAATATCAAATTGGGTAAGCTCCTTAAACTGGAGCAACCTGTTGTTGACCTCTTTCTTATCTAATTGTTCCATTCTTTCGGTTCCAAAACGTTCAACACAGAAGGAAGCCAAATTGGAACCGTGTATAACCGCACTCTTCAAGTTGTTGAAACTTAAGTTTTTGGATTCCGCCAGATATCCGGCAAAACCTCCTGCAAAAGTATCTCCCGCACCTGTTGGATCAAAAACTTCCTCCAATGGCAATGCTGGTGCAAAAAATACCTGGGATTTATGAAATAGCAGAGCTCCGTGCTCCCCTTTTTTAATCACCACAAATCTAGGGCCCATTAATTGTATTTTTTCAGCCGCTTTTACCAAGGAGTGCTCTCCGGTCAGCTGTCTGGCTTCCTCATCGTTAATGGTGATTACATCTATATGTTTTACAACTTCCTTCAACTCTTCAAGGGCATGGTCCATCCAAAAGTTCATGGTATCCAATACTATCAACTTTGGTCGTTCTGCCATCTGATTAATTACACTCAGCTGGGTGTCTGGATGCAAATTCCCCAACATCAACACCTCCGCGTCCTTAAAATTGTCGGGAACTACAGGGGCAAAGTCGGCAAGTACGTTCAGTTCGGTAGATAAGGTATCCCTGGAATTAAGATCGTTGTGATATTTGCCGCTCCAAAAGAAGGTTTTGCCACCTTTAATGACTTGTAAGCCGGAGATATCTATATTTTTTTTGGTTAAAAGATCCAAATAATCTTGCGGAAAATCTTCACCTACCACAGAAACAATGGCCGATTTCACCTTAAATTGGGAAGCGGCCAAACCAATAAAGGTGGCTGCCCCTCCCAAAATTTTATCGGTCTTGCCGAAAGGGGTTTCTATAGCGTCAAATGCAACGGTTCCTACGATTAAAAGTTTGCCCATTAAATTTCGAAATTTGCAGCAAAGATATGTTTTTGAACTGCCAATTCCACAGCATTGGAAATCAAATTTTAAAAAATGATGATATTCCTATTTTCTTCCGAAATCGGCAGGAATTTCACCCCAGGCCTTGGTTTCCCATTTAACTATGGTTGTGCTGTAAGTGTTTTTTTCGAGCCAGGAAATGGCGCGCCTAACCAAATCGAATACCACTTTGTTTTCGGGGGTCTCGGGTAATTTGGAGTTGCAGCTTTTTTTTCGGACCCAGCTCATGGCCGTTTTGGAATCCGTATAAATTATTTTATCGCTATTCTGTTGCTTCAAAAAAGCCAGTCCATGTACCAGGGCCAAAAACTCGCCTATATTATTGGTGCCTTGCTTAAACGGCCCTTGCTTAAAGAGCTCTTTTTTGGTTTTGGTATCTACCCCTCGGTATTCCATAATACCTGGATTACCACTTGAGGCGGCATCTACCGATATGGAATGGTAATTGGGCTTACCTATTTTATCAATTTGTTCCTTGCTGAGCGTGGAGGAAGTAATTTTTTTGCCCTTATAATCTTCATACTTGCCGTTGTAGGCCTTTTTTGCAGCCTCAAATGTTGGGAACGATTTGTACTGTGCCCCCTTGTAGTTGGTGATGGCCGCTTTGCAGTCTTTCCAGCTAGTGTATATTCCCGGTCGACTTCCTTTCCAAACGGTGTAGAATTTATCTTTTTTGGCCATTATGTTTCCATTAAAACCTGTTCTATCACCTTAGGGAAATGCTCATATTCCAAACGATGCACCTTTTCGGCTATCATCGCCGGACTGTCGGTAGGGTCCAAACCAACCTTGGCCTGTTTAATGATGGCTCCTTCGTCATAATTCCCGTTTACATAATGAATGGTTATGCCCGTTTCCGTTTCATTATTGTTTTTTACCGCTTCATGTACATGCATACCGTACATTCCTTTACCGCCATATTTGGGAAGTAATGCGGGGTGAATGTTAATAATTTTATTGGGAAAACTGCTTATAAGATTATCTGGAATTTTCCACAGAAATCCTGCCAGAACAATAAGGTCTGGGTTTAGGGATTTAAGGATGTTTGGAACGCAGTCCGAACCATAAAAGGAATGCCTGTTGAAGTACAAGGCGCTCAAATTTAATCGGTTACACCTTTCAAAAACTTTGGCATCCTTTTTATTGGATAGCACACAGCTTATGGATACCTCAGGGTTTTTACGAAAATACTGCTCTATATTTTCAACGTTGGAACCAGATCCGGAAGCAAATAGGACAATCCTTTTCATGTATTATTTTGGGGTTATGGCAGAAAATTATTTTGGGCTAAAATAGTACTCTTGTATTTAATTTTATTAAATTACATCACATTTTAACGACAAATAGTGTTATTAAACCAAAGTTTTTTATTTTTGCCTTCAATTTAAATTTTTAAAACCGATATTATTATGTCAGACATTGCATCAAGAGTAAAAGCTATCATCGTAGATAAATTAGGTGTTGATGAGAACGAAGTTGTAACCGAGGCTAGCTTTACCAACGACCTAGGGGCAGATTCATTGGATACTGTTGAGTTGATAATGGAGTTCGAAAAAGAATTTGATATTCAAATTCCGGACGATCAAGCAGAAAACATTGCTACAGTTGGTCAAGCTATAAGTTATATAGAAGAAGCCAAGTAATTTTATGATTTCTTGAACAAGTTTCAAAATTATCCATGTGGTAAAGACGCTGCATGGATAATTTTTTTTAATTTACACCTAACTTAAGAAGTTAAACAAAATTTTAGTTCAATGCAATTAAAGCGAGTTGTAGTTACTGGTCTAGGTGCTTTGACACCTATTGGCAATAATATAGAAGAGTATTGGGAAGGCCTGAAGAGCGGAAAAAGTGGTTCGGCCCCTATTACTTATTATGATACAGAGAAGTTTAAAGTAAAATTTGCATGCGAATTAAAGAACTATAATGCCGAAGATTATTTTGATAGAAAAGAGGCCCGTAAGTTGGATAGGTTTGCCCAATATGCGCTTATTTCTTCCGATGAGGCCATAAAGGACTCAGGATTGGATCTTGACAAGATAGATAAGTTTCGGACGGGAGTAATCTGGGGAGCAGGTATTGGGGGATTGGAAACCTTTCAGAACGAAGTTCTAAATTTTGCGGCGGGTGACGGTACACCACGGTTTAACCCGTTCTTTATCCCAAAAATGATTGCGGATATTGCCCCTGGACATATTTCTATAAAACATGGTTTTATGGGTCCCAATTACACTACAGTATCGGCTTGTGCATCCTCTGCCAACGCTATTATCGATGCCTTGAACACTATTCGCTTGGGGTATTGTGATGTGGTGGTCACCGGGGGAAGTGAGGCAGCGGTAACCATTGCCGGAATGGGAGGTTTTGGTGCAATGCATGCACTTTCCACTCGTAATGAAAGCCCTGAAACGGCTTCCAGACCTTTTGATGCCACAAGGGACGGTTTTGTTCTTGGGGAAGGAGCGGGAGCTTTGATACTTGAAGAATATGAGCATGCCAAGGCAAGAGGAGCTAAAATATACGCCGAAGTTGCTGGTGGTGGACTGTCCAGTGATGCATATCATATGACGGCACCGCATCCGGATGGAATTGGGGTGGTACGTGTAATGGAGAATTGTTTAAAGGATGCAGGGTTAAAACCAGAGGATGTGGATAGTATAAATACCCATGGAACCTCTACACCTTTAGGTGATGTAGCCGAATTAAAGGCCATATCCAAAGTTTTTGGAAAGCATGCGCCCGACATTAATATAAATTCTACCAAATCTATGACAGGGCATCTTTTAGGTGCTGCAGGCGCCATTGAGGCCATTGCCTCCATTTTGGCCATGGAACATGGTTTGGTACCCCCAACCATTAACCATTCTACGGTAGATGAGAATATCGACCCTAAATTAAACCTTACCCTTAACAAGGCACAAAAAAGAGAGGTAAATGTTGCACTGAGCAATACTTTCGGATTTGGGGGGCATAATGCATGTGTAATTTTTAAAAAAATTAGCTAATTCATATTATGAACGCTCTTTCCAATTTATTTAATTCCCATTCAAAAAAGGATGGGGATTTTTTTTTGGGAATGAAAAAAATTTTAGGTTTTAAGCCCAAAAACCTAGAGGTTTATCAAAAAGCGTTCGTACATCGTTCCGCCAACAGGAAGGATAAAGCGGGTTTCCCAATGAATTATGAGCGTCTGGAATTTTTAGGGGATGCCATGTTGGGAACCATAATCTCCAAACATTTATACAGTATTGTTCCGGACGGGGACGAGGGATACCTCACCAAAATGAGATCTAAAATTGTAAGTAGGGAGCACCTCAATGAACTGGGGAAGGATCTTAGACTAATCGATTTTGTGGAGAGTAGAATTCCTAAATCGCGCTTTGGCGACAATATCCACGGAAATGTTTTTGAAGCTTTGGTAGGGGCCATTTATTTGGATAGAGGGTATAAATACTGCGAAAAGTTTATAAACAAAAGAATTATAGACCCTTATGTGGACATTGAACAATTGGAGGGTAAGGTTATAAGCTATAAAAGCTTGGTAATAGAATGGTGCCAAAAACAAAAAAAATCCTTTAATTACGATATTTACGAGGACACGGGAAATGATGTTGTTAAACATTTTGCCGTTAAATTGTCCATTGGGGGCAAAATTGTGGCCAAAGCTAGGGCAACCTCCAAAAAAAAGGCAGAAGAACGGGCTTCCAAAAGAGCTTATTTTGCCTTACAGGATAAAATGGACAAATCCAATGAGTGAAAAACCGGAAATTAACGGATCAATGTTAAAATTTGGATAGAAAACCGGACAATTGGCTTAGGGTTCTAATATTTTATTAAACTCCAACGTTTTCGTAGTCTGAACAACGTTTTATACTTGGAATGGATAGGCTAGTTTCGTTATTAATCCTATATTTACGGCTTTCACGGAAAGTATGGCAGCGATACACAAAATTTCGGAAGATTTTTATGAAGAAACCTTTACTTTAATCGCTTTGCACAGCAGTATAGAAGATTTTATGCTGGTATACGCACTTAATTCTTGTCTTAAAACGAAGTTGAAGAGGTCTGTGAACGATTTGGATTTATCGCAAAGTGGCTCTTTCCCAATTTTTGATTGGAGAGACGAAGTAAATGATCGCAATTACACATTTGTCAGTAATAATGATGTAAAGGAAGAAGTGTCTAGTGTAGGAAACCTATTTCAGGATCAGCCAACATTCACAAAATATCATTTGGTTCCTGAATATAAGGATGTGGACTATTTTTTAAAAATAGAACACGACGAATTGGATGTGGAAGAAACAATTTTAAAGTCTGTACTAACTATCCCGAAGGTCATCACGGCCTATTTAGTGGATGCAAGTAAACTAAAATCTAAAAATAATTTAATATTTTAAAATAATGCCAATAAATAAAAAGACAAAAATAGTAGCAACCCTAGGACCAGCTACTAGTACGAAGAGTGTTCTTAAGGACATGATTGAGGCTGGAGTGGATGTCTTTAGGATAAACTTTTCCCATGCCGATTATAAGGACGTTACAGAACGTATACAGATGATCCGGGAGTTGAACGAGGAATTGGGTACTTATACTTCTATTCTGGCCGATTTACAAGGACCAAAATTAAGGGTTGGGGTAATGGCCAGTGAAGTGGTAGTTGCCCCAGGGGACGAAATAACTTTTGTTACAGGGAAACCTTTTGAAGGAAATGCGGAGAAGGTGTATATGAACTACACCAATTTTCCAAAAGATGTTAAAGCGGGTGAACGAATCTTATTGGATGACGGAAAGTTAATGTTCCAAGTAATTTCAACCAATTCCAAAGATGAAGTTAGGGCTAAAGTGATCCAAGGTGGGCCTTTGAAGTCCAAAAAGGGGGTGAACCTACCCAACACCAACATCTCTTTACCGGCACTAACGGAAAAGGATATTAAGGATGCTATTTTTGCGGTATCACAAGATGTGGATTGGATAGCACTTTCCTTTGTAAGGTTTAGTCAGGATTTAATAGACCTACAGAATATTATCAAGGAACATTCTGAGCACAAAATTCCAATTATTGCAAAAATTGAAAAGCCGGAAGCAGTAGAGAACATTGATAAGATTGTTGCCTATTGTGATGGATTGATGGTTGCTAGAGGAGATTTGGGTGTGGAGGTTCCGGCTCAGGAGGTGCCCCTAATTCAAAAACAATTGGTGTTAAGAGCCAAAAAAGCGAGAATACCGGTAATTATTGCCACCCAGATGATGGAAACAATGATTACAAGTCTTACCCCTACCCGTGCGGAGGTGAATGATGTTGCCAACTCGGTAATGGATGGTGCAGATGCCGTAATGCTTTCCGGGGAGACTTCCGTTGGAAATTATCCTGTTCAGGTTATACAAAAAATGTCCAGCATCCTGGAAAGTGTGGAAAATTCAGAATTGATTAAGGTACCACATGAGCCACCACAGGTTAGAACCAATAGATATATTACCAAATCCATTTGTTACCATGCCGCCAATATGGCCAATGAAATTAAGGCCAAGGCAATATCTACCTTGACCAATAGTGGTTATACCGCTTTTCAAATATCGGCGTGGAGACCTAAGGCCCATATATTGGTATTTACTTCCAATAAGAGGATCCTTACGCAACTTAACCTGTTGTGGGGAGTAAAGGCCTTTTATTATGATAAATACGTGTCTACGGACGAAACAATTGAGGATGTCAATAAGATGGCATGTCAGAAAGGGTTTTTAGAGGTAGGGGATATGCTGATAAGTTTGGCGGCCATGCCTATAAAGGATAAAGGTATGGTAAATACCCTACGTGTATCACAAATAGAAAGCTGCGATTTTTAGAACTTAATTCCGACCATATTTTATAGGGCCTGTCTGTTTTTTAACCGGACAGGTCTTTTTTTATCGCTATAAGTCGAATTTTAGTTGTACGGTAAGTTCTTTTTGTTCCAAGGGTTCATTTTTTTCCGTATTTAAATTGGACAGGGAAATTCCTAATAGACGCACGGAATTTTCCAATTTTTCTTGATAGAGCAATTCTTGGGTAGTTTCCAATATCAAGGATTTATCAGCAATATAATAGGGAAGGGTCTTACTCCGTGTTTGAAGGGTGAAATCGCTATATTTTATCTTTAAGGTAACCGTTTTTCCTGATAACTTTGATTTCTTTAGGCGCTTTTCCAATTCTGTGACTATATTCTCCAACCGCTGGAGCATAAAGACCTCACTACTCAGGTTTTCCTCGAATGTACGTTCCGCACCCACCGATTTCGGGATTCTATTGGGTTTTACCTCACTATTGTGTATTCCTCTAACTACATGGTAATAGTAATCCCCGCTTTTGCCAAAATTCTCCTTTAGAAATTCCACAGACTTCAGCTTAAGATCCTTCCCTGTAAAAATACCGAGATGATACATTTTATCGGCCGTGACTTTCCCTACACCATAAAATTTTCTAATTTCCAAGTCTTCCAAAAAAGATATAACTTCTTCTGGATTCACCGTTTTTTGACCATTGGGCTTGTTGTAATCACTGGCAACTTTGGCCAGGAATTTATTGATGGATATTCCTGCCGATGCGGTAAGGCCCACTTCGTCAAAAATGCGCTGTCTTATTTCCATTGCTATAAGCGAAGCCGAGGGATTGCCTTTTTTATTGGTGGTTACGTCCAAATAGGCCTCATCCAAGGAAAGGGGTTCCACCAAATCTGTATAATCGAAAAAAATAGTTCTAATTTTAAGGGAAATCTCTTTATAACGTTCAAAACGAGGTGGTACAAATATTAGGTCAGGACAGTTCCTTTTGGCCAAATAACCACTCATGGCGCTGCGCACCCCAAATTTCCTGGCCTCGTAACTGGCGGCCGAAACCACCCCCCTTTTTTCGGCCCCGCCAACTGCCACAGGCTTTCCCTTTAAAGCAGGGTTGTCCATTTGTTCCACGGAGGCGTAAAACGCATCCATATCCACATGGATTATTTTTCGTTGTGGGAAATCCAATTTCATAACGTAAATTTATAACAAGTTGGCGCTATATGGCCCCAACTAAAATGTTAAACATCCTATATGGGCAAGGAACAATTTGGATTAAAGGAGAAAACCGCCATTATATTGGGCGCTACTGGCTTAACAGGAGGGTTTTTGTTGCAGATGTTGCTCAAGGATGAACGCTATATAAGAATAAAACTATTTACCAGAAGCAGTATTGGATTTTCCCATCCAAAATTGGAGGAGCATATAGTAGACCTTCTTACATTGGAAAGTTATAAGAATGATTTTCTAGCGGATGAGGTCTTTTGTTGTATTGGTACTACCAAAGCAAAAACCCCCGATACCGAAATGTACAGGAGAATAGATTTTGGGATACCTGTTACGGCAGCCAAAATTTGTAGGGATAAAGGTATTAATACATTTTTGGTCATCTCTGCTATGGGAGCCAATTCCAAAAGCGGTGTTAACTACAATAGGATAAAAGGGGAAATGGAAGAGGCTGTTTTAAAGTGTGGCATCCCCAACACCTATATTTTACAGCCATCGTTGATAGGTGGCAAGCGGGACGAGAAACGGATAGGGGAATGGATTGCCAAACGGTTTATGAAAGTTCTTGATTATATACTTGTAGGACCTTTGGAAAAATATAGATCCATAGATCCAGAAGTTATTGCTACTGCCATGGTTTGGTTGGCCAACAATAACTATGAAAAAACAAGAATCCAGTCCGATGAAATTAGGAATATTTATCAGGAACTTTCTAAGTGAGCTAGTTAACCAATTTTTATAAATGATAGAAATAGAGCGAAAATTTTTAGTGAAGTCGGAAGATTTCAAATCGGACGCTATTAAAAATGAAAGAATTGTTCAAGGGTTTTTAAATACGGACCCCCTAAGAACTGTAAGGGTCAGAATCAAGGGAGACAAGGGGTTTATTACAGTGAAGGGAAAGGGCAACCAAAGTGGAACCACGCGTTTTGAATGGGAAAAGGAAATAGCTGTCAAAGAAGCCGATGCCTTGATACAATTATCGGAACCTGGGGTCATAGATAAGGTGAGGTACTATATTGAAGTAGGGAGGCACATTTATGAAGTGGATGAATTCCTAGGGGACAATTCGGGATTGATAGTTGCGGAAATTGAATTGGAAGACGAGGCTGAGGACTTTTTAAAGCCAAGTTGGCTAGGACAGGAGGTTACGGCAGATATCAAATATTACAATTCACAGTTGAGCAAAAACCCTTTTAAGACATGGAAAAAATAAGGTTCTTATGTGTTATTTTGTTATTGGGACTGTTATTTTCCTGTAAAGACTCGGGAGAGGTGGCAAGTGTAAAAATAGACCAGCAACTTGCTGAATCAGAGCTTCCCGTGGCCCAATTGAAGAAGCGTTTGGAAGCACAAGGGTTTCAGACTTTCAATTATATAGATGAAAAAACCATGGACACCATCTTGATGCAGCAATATTTTATTGCCTTTTTAAAGAGTGGTCCAAATCGCTCCCAATCCAAGGCAGAGGCAGATAGTCTACAGGCCTTGCATTTAGCCCATTTGGGAAGTATGTACGAGCAGGGCTATGCCGATATTTCCGGTCCTTTTGGTGATAATGGGGATATACGTGGTATTACCATCTACAATGTGCCGACCCAAGAAATGGCAGATAGTCTGGCCAAAATGGACCCCATAGTCAAGTCAGGACGCTTGGCGATAGAAATACACCCATGGTGGGCAGCAAAGGGATATAAACTAAGATAGTTTGGAGGCATAAGCTTGGGTTGCTATACCTCTAAGATTGTTAATGACAAGATGTTCCAAAAGTTCCGTACTGCTGTACTTGTCAAAGAGATTGTTGCTTGAAAAAAGCACGTATTCCAGTCGGTTTAAATATAATAGGGAAGTTAGTTCCAAATTGACGTTCATTCTTATTTGCCCCTTAATTTGAGCCTGTTGTAACAGATCAAAAACGCAATCATGTATTTCCTTTGCCCTAAATTCATTGAATAGTTCATTGGCCCGTGGATAGTATTTTTGTAAACCCAATAAAAATGACGGACTGAACTTTTTAAGATTATTCAACCCTATCCGGTAAATTGAAATAACACCTTGGATAGGGTTGTTTTTTTCTCTTTTTCTTACCTCTGTTATCTCAGTCTGTACACCTGTCAATAGGTATTTGAGACTTTCCTGAACAATTTCTTCCTTGCTCGAAAAATACCTATAGATCGTTTTTTTTGAGATGCCCATTTCATGGGCCAGGTCATCCAGGGTAAATCGTTTGCTTCCAAATTTTAAAAATTTGGAAATGGCAAATTCTAAAAATTCTTCCTGATTCTCCATGGCCTGTAAATTTGCCTTCTATTTCCAGCCACCACCCAAGGCGCGATACAATTCTACTGTAGCCGATAATTGGGATAGTTTATTGGTAATAAGATTTAATTCGGCACTCAATGCACTTTGTCTAGCTGTTAACAGATCCAAATAGTTGGCGTAACCATTTTTTAACAACTCTTCAGAATTACTTTCTGCTTTGCGCAAGGCTTCCACTTCATTTTTTCTAAACTCGAATTTCTTGGTTTCAGCTTCATACGAAAACAACGCATTGGACACTTCGCTACCTGCTACCAATAAGGTTTTCTTAAAATTTAAGAAGGAACTTTCTTGATTCGCAAGAGCCACTTCTTTTTGTGTCTTTAGTTTTCTTTGGTTTAAAAGTGGTTGTGTTAATCCGCCAACTACTGTTGCAAATAGTGAGTTTGCATTAAGTAGATTGTCTAACTCCAAACTTTGCAAACCCCCTGAAGCAGTTAGGGTCAGGGAAGGATAGAAGCTACTTTTGGCCACATTGGTCAACTCAAAATCTTTAATTAGGGCATATTCTGCAGCCATAACGTCCGGCCTGTTTCTTAGTAATCTCGCAGGTACACCCAGCTCTATTTCCTGATCAATACTTTGATTGTCCAATCTACTTCTTTCAAACTCTTGGGGTGCTTTACCAAGTAAAATGCTCAATGTATTTTCAGCTTTGAAAATAGCGGCCTCAATATCTATTTGTAGGGCTCTGGCGCTATTGTACTGCGCTATGTTTTGGTCTACTGCCACCTGGGTTACTTGTCCGGCTTCTTTTAAGGCTTTAATAGTTTCAACACCACTTTTCCTGGTTGCTATGGTTTGCTTTGTTACCTCCAACTGTGCATCCAAAGCCAATAGGTTGTAATAGGTATTTGCAATGTTGGAAATCAATTGTGTTTTTACAGCTTGATGTCCAGCAACACTTTGTAGATAATCTGCCTGTGATGCTCTTTTATTGCTTCTTATTTTTCCCCAAATATCGGCTTCCCAAGATAAGTTGGCAGTAATATCGTAAGTGTCCAAACCTCCACTAAATATAGAACCGAACTGACTGTTCTCTGAATATTCCTGATGGGTATAGTTGGGACCCGCACTCAATGTTGGCAAATAACCTGCTTTCCCTTGTTTTGCGTAGGCTTCGGCAGCTATCATTTGCTGAATAGCGATTCGAATGTCCATATTGTTTTGCAGACCCTCCTCTATATATTGTTCAAGATATTGATCTTTGAACAAATCTTTCCAAGATAGGTCTGCTATGGAAACACTATCTGTTGGAAGGTTTTCGGTTCTAAAAAGCGCTTTGGTTTCTATCTCCGGCCTTACATAATCCCGTGCAACAAAACAACTTTGTAATGTGATGGCAACTAATAGTAAAAGTGTGCCTTTACCTAAATTTTTATGTGATATAATTGATTTCATTGTTCTTAATCTTCTAAAGTTTGTACTGCGGGTTTACTAGAAACTTTTTCTTGTAGCCACTGAAATAATATAAATAGTATTGGGATTACAAAGACACCTAAAATGGTTCCTATTAGCATGCCTCCTGCAGCACCGGTACCAATGGAATTGTTTCCTTCTGCCCCTACGCCATTTGCCAATACTAATGGCATTAATCCTAAGATAAAGGCAAATGAGGTCATTAATATTGGACGTAAACGGGCCTTGGCTCCGTGGATAGCGGCATCAACAATACTCTCGCCATTTTTTCGTCTTTGTAATGCAAACTCTACAATTAGGATGGCGTTTTTAGCCAGCAATCCTATTAGCATGATTAAGGCAATTTGAAAGTAAATATTATTTTCAAGTCCAAAAAACTTCGTGCTTATATAGGCGCCAAATACACCGAACGGTAATGATAAAACTACTGCAAATGGTAATAAGTAGCTTTCGTACTGTGCACTCAATAAGAAATACACAAATAGAATACTTAATATAAAAATAAAGGTGGTTTGGTTTCCTGCATTCACCTCTTCGCGTGTTAAACCGGAATAGGCAACGGTATAATTACTGGGAAGTTTTGCAACCTCCTCCTCAATAACCCTAATGGCATCACCAGTACTAAATCCGGGGTTTGTTGCACCTGTGATACTTGTGGAATTAAATAAGTTGAAACGCGTTACCGATTGGGGTCCATAAACACGTTTTAGATTTACAAACTGTGTAATTGGTGTCATTTCCCCCGTGTTGGTTCTCACGTACATACTGTTCAAGGCACTTTTATCTGCCCTGTCTTCTGGTAAGGCCTGTATGTAGACCCTAAATTGTTTTCCGAATCGTGAAAAATCCGACGCATAAATTCCTCCAATGTATCCTTGAAGCGTGGAAAAGATGCTGGTTATGGAAACTCCCTTTTCTTTTGCTAAAGGTACATTCACCTCCATTTCGTATTGGGGGTAATTGGTATTAAATGCTGAGGTTGCGTATTTTATTTCCGGCCGTTGCATTAAGGCCATGGTAAAATCATTTTTAACCTTATCCAAATCCGAAAACTCTCCTCCAAACTTATCCAATAAATTTATTTCGAAACCTGCGGAGTTACCAAAACCGCGGATACTAGGTGGTGAAAAGAAAATAATATTGGCATCAGGAATAGTGGCTGCTATACCAAATAATTTTCCTGTAATGGCCTGTGCAGATAAGGCTTCATCCTTACGTTCGCCCCAATCCTTAAGTTTTATAATCCCAAACCCAAAGTTACTTCCCGATCCACTAATTATACTTCTACCTTTAATAAAGTTAACGGCTACAATACCATCCATACCGTCTATTCTGTCGAATAATTTTCTTGCAACGGCATCTGTTCTATCCAAAGAAGCCCCTGGTGGTAATTCAATATTTGCGAAAATAATCCCTCTATCCTCATTAGGGACAAAACCTGTTGGAGTTGTTGTTGATGCCCAATAAATACCAACAACCGCGATGATCAATAGTAAAACAGAAACAAATTTTCTTTTGTATAAAAACTGAAGTGATTTACCATATCTATCTACTGTGGCATTAAAGCCACGATTGAATAAAGTGTAAAAGCGTTTTAAAGGACTTTTTCCCTTTAATTCTTCGTCCCCCTTGTGTCCTTTTAGTAATAGGGCACACAATGCCGGGCTTAATGTTAAAGCATTTACTGCAGAAATAAGGATGGCAATAATTAAGGTAACACCAAATTGCTCATAAAATACACCTGTTGGCCCCGTTACAAATGTCACCGGAATAAATACCGCAGCCATTACAAGTGTAATTGAAATAATAGCTCCTGAAATTTCGTTCATGGCTGTTAGGGTCGCTTTTTTGGGATTGTGTTCCCCGTTGTCCATCTTGGCATGAACAGCTTCAACAACAACAATGGCATCATCTACCACTATACCAATGGCAAGTACCAAGGCGAATAGTGTTAATAAGTTGATGGAATAACCAAAAACATTCAAGAAGAAGAAGGTACCAATAATGGAAACCGGTACTGCAATTGCTGGAATTAGCGTAGAACGAAAATCTTGTAAGAAGATAAATACCACTAAGAAAACCAATAAAAAGGCTTCCAATAAGGTGGTTACTACCTTATCAATAGACGCATTTAAGAATAAACTTGTGTCGTAGGGTACAAAAATGTCCAAGCCTTCAGGAAGGTCACTTTTAACCGATTCCAAAGTAACTTTAATATTCTCAATAATTTCTTGGGCGTTGGAACCCTTTGTTTGAAAGATTCCCATGAACACGGCTGGATGGCCCTTGCTCATCGCATTCGCCGCGTAGGATTGTGCATCCAGTTCAATGGTAGCAACATCTTTTAGACGTAAAAACTCCCCGTCTCCCAATGCTTTGATTACAATATCGCTGTATTGGCTTTCGTCCTTAAAACGTCCGCTATAGGTTAATGTATATGAAAACGATTCGCCATTATTCTGACCTAAGGAACCAGCGGCCGCTTCTAAATTTTGCTCTGCCAATGCTGCAGAAATATCTGAAGGAATTAAACCATAAGATGCCAACTTTTCTGGATTTAGCCAGATTCGCATGGCATAGTCCTGTTGTGAGAACACACTAACATCTCCAACACCACTAATACGCTGCATTGCCGGAATAACGTTAATTTTAAGGTAATTCTGAATAAAGGTAGCATCATAATCTTCGCTTTCAGAATACATGGAAATAAACATTAATGCACTCGTTTCTTGCTTTTGTGTTGTTACCCCGGTTTGGGTTACCTCTTGAGGTAATAAAGGGGTTGCCCTTGCTACACGGTTTTGCACATTGACGGCTGCAATATCTGCATCAATTTCTTGATTGAAATAAACGGTAATTTCTGCAGCACCTGTATTGGATGCGGTAGAGGTTAGGTAGGTCATACCTTCCACACCATTAATCTGTTCTTCAATTGGAATAATGACACTTTCCAAAACGGTCTCGGCATTGGCTCCAGTATAATTGGCAGTAACTTTAATAGTTGGTGGCGCAATATCCGGGTATTCCTCTATGGGTAAGCTAGTAATACTTATAATTCCTAGTAAAACTATGATAATAGAGATTACCGTTGAAAGAACGGGTCTTTCAATAAATGTTTTTAACATGGCTACTATTTTTGTGAGTTGGGGACTAGTTTTTAAATAATGTTGCTACGGGTTGAATGGCATCTTCAAAAGAAGTTTCTTGAGGGATAATGGCCATTCCGTTTCTTAGTTTGCCTACACCCGATACTATAATTTTGTCATTGTCATCTACACCAGAGTCAACAACATATAAGTTACCTACCGTTCCCTTTATTTTTACAATGGAAGTTTCTACCTTGTTGTCGGCCCCAAGCTTAAATATCATTATGTTTCCTTGTTGCTCAAAAGTGGCTGATTGAGGTACTACTATAGCGTCTTTATATTCTATAGGGAATCTTATTTTACCGCTATTTCCATTGGTTAAGATTTCGTTTGGATTGTTAAAAGCGGCTCTAATTTTTATGGTTCCGGTACTTTGATTTACTTGGCCTGTACTGGTTTGAATACGTCCTTTTTCCGAATAAATTTTACCGTTGGCCAAAACCAGACTTAAATCTGGGGAATTTTTAATACGTTCTGCTTTACTTTTTCCTTCGGAATTTTGTAAATGGTCTATGTATTGTGCTTCATTGAAACTAAAAAATGCATATACCTGGTCAATTTCACTAACTGTTGTTAGCGGGGTAGCGTCATTTGGACTTATTAAGGCACCTTCTCTAAAGTTTATGGCACCAACATAACCATCAATAGGACTTTTAATGGTGGCATAGCCAATGTTTGCTGAAACTCCGCTATAACTGGCCTTGGCCTGTGCTAAATTGGCTTTGGCGGTTTCCAACTGAACTGGACTAATAATGTTTTTTTCTACAAGGGGGATCAATTTGTCTACCTCCACTTGTGCTACATTAACACGTGCTTTTGCCGCAACCGCATCTTGATTTAAAGCTTGTGTTTCCAATTTAAAAAGCACTTGTCCCTTTTTTACTTTTTGACCTTCATCTACGTATACTTTTTCAATATATCCCGAGGTTTTGGCCCTTACATCACTGTTTACCCTACCCTCAATGGTTGCGGGATAATCTATATATCCTGTTACGGTCTTATGTTCCACTTGTGATACCGGAAAAGGTAGTAATGGCGGGGCTTGTTGTGCCGCAGCAGCGTTTTCTTGTTTGCTGCCACAGCTCACAATAACTAAGAATAAACTTAGTCCTAGAATGGTATATAATTTATTATTCTTCATTTTTAAGTTGAGTTTAGATATGGAATTTGTTGCTAATTAATTTTTCTCTTAATTCTTTAACTGAAGATGTAGCTTCATCTACAAACTTGACGTAATCATTATGAAAGCTTAAATCGAACTTTTCGTCGTCATTTTCAATTTTTAATTTGTTTTGGTTTTCTTTATATGCTTTAATTTCTAAATGGATGGCCCTTTCTGCATTCCAATGGCTGATCATTCTATCTACATGCTGAATAATTGTATTTTTATTGATTATAAAGTACTTTTTACGGTCTCCTGTCTTTGTGTAATACTCAATTTTATTTAAATCTTGTAAATGATTAAGATGTGTGGAAATTGTACTTTTACTTGCACATAGTATAGTTACCATATCTTCAAAAGTGGATCCTTTCTTTCCAGTTAGGATTATATATGCCATAATACGTGCAGCAACAGGAGCCAATTGCTCTCTGCCCTCTAAATGAACGCCCAGTTTTTCAACCAGGGCCATTTTCTGTTTGCAGATGTTGTTTTTCATTTTGAATAGCTTTATTACTGTTTTTGGAACAAAAATTATTTGTATTCAGTAAAATAAGGCGCAAATATACTTATTGGTTCTGAACAAACCGAACTAAACGAAATTAAAGTTTTGTTAAATTGATAAGAGACCTTAAGGGCTTATTCGGAGCCCGGGAGTTCTGTAGTAATTATTAGTGGTCTATTTGGCCAATATTCCCTCCAATTCCATAACCGGAATAGGCCCTAGTTTGGATTCACTTATAGAATTCTTTTCGAAAAGGAAGCGCTTTTCGTATAGTTTGTCATCGGCGAAAAAAGTAACAAAGAATTCATTGTTGAAGGCCAATAAATCTTCCTGGAGTATTTCAATTTTTCGAAAGTTTTTGGCCTGAATATCGCCTAGTCCATGTCTCATGGTAGAAGTTTTACGGTCTCCTTCGTAACCATTTGAAACAGCTATGACAGCTTCAATCTTGCTGTCCCTATCGTTGATGAGGTAGGCATTCCAATTTTTTTCCAGGAATTCATCGTTCCATTCAGGGACAATGGCAACATGAACGTTTTTCGCGATCGGAATTTCTATATCTTTTTTCAATTGTACAGAAAATAATTCAGCATCCTTCCAACTAGAGTAGTTGATGAAATTTTATTAATACTAAGTTTTAAAGGTAGGCACCTTTCCAAAAAAGGGTGCTCTATATGTAGGATTGTCCCATTGGCCGGTATGCCGTGATTTCATTTAAAAAGCACTTTTAAACTGCTCCAAAAAGCGTACATCATTTTCGCTCAATAGTCGAATATCCGAAATTTGATGGAGTAATAGCGCAATTCTATCTATGCCCATGCCAAAAGCGAAACCGGAATATTCATTGGCGTCGATACCACAATTGGTAAGTACATTGGGATCTACCATACCACAACCCATGATTTCCAACCATCCGGTACCCTTGGTCATTTTGTAATCCGTTTCGGTTTCCAGTCCCCAGTAAACGTCTACCTCGGCACTGGGCTCGGTAAATGGGAAGTAGGACGGCCTTAGCCTTATTTTGGATTTTCCGAATAGTTCGGTCGTAAAAAATTGTAAGGTTTGCTTTAAATCTGCAAAAGACACATCCTTGTCTATGTAGAGTCCCTCTACCTGATGAAAAAAGCAATGGGAGCGAGCGGATATAGCTTCGTTCCTGTAAACCCTGCCCGGGGAAATAGTCCTTATGGGAGGTTTGTTATTTTCCATATAGCGCACTTGAACCGATGAGGTATGGGTACGCAACAAAATATCAGGATCGGTTTGTATAAAAAACGTATCCTGCATATCCCTTGCCGGATGGTATTCCGGAAGGTTTAGAGCGGTAAAATTATGCCAATCATCTTCTATTTCCGGTCCTTCGGAAACATTGAACCCAATTCGGGAAAAGATGTCGGTGATCTGATTTTTAACGATCGAGATCGGATGGCGCGTTCCAAGTCCCAAGGGCTCTCCCGGTCTGGTTAAGTCCCCATAAATTCCTTTTTCCTCTTTCTTGTTTTCAAGGGCTTCCTTTAAAGCATTTACTTTTTCGGTAGCAGCGGTTTTTAGTAGGTTTACGGTTTGTCCAAACTCTTTCTTCTGCTCGTTGGGAACATTTTTAAAATCAGAAAAAAATTGATTGAACAACCCTTTTTTTCCCAGGTACTTTATTCGGAATGCCTCTATGGCCTCCATATCGGTAGAAGAAAAATTTTCTACCTCGGTTATATGCTTTTTTATGGTATCGATCATGTTATTCGGCTAATGCCGCAAATTTAAGATAATTACGGCATTACCGACTACATATTTCGTCATAAATTGGATAAGAACCTAAGCCAAAGCCTCCACCTTTTGTTCAACTGGCATTTTGTTTAAGTACGCAATACATTCATCAAAAGTGTTGAATATGTGTTCCTTTGGTATTAAATCAGGTATTAGATCTACGCGCTCCATCATGTAACGTGGTTGATCCAGAACATCTACCAATAATACTTCGATCTTGGAATTAAGTAAATCTATAAGTACATCCTCCAAGGTGTAGAGACCGGATTGGTCCATATACTGCATTCGGTCCATACGAATTATAACCGTCTGTGCCGTTCTTGGAATTTGGTTTGCCAAAGCCTGAAATTCACTTGTGGAACCAAAGAATAGAGGACCTTTAATATGTTTTATAAAAACCTTTTCTTTCAAATGTTTCGGGAAATTGGCTTCATCTGCCCATCCTTTTTCATGTTCCAAGGTTTTTACATCGGACCTTTCTGCGGTAAGATCCCCCATTTTTTTCATAAACATCAAAGAGGCAATTACTAGACCAACGCCTACGGCATATACCAAATTCCATACGGAGGAAAGAACAAGTACCACAAGCATTATAATAACTTCAGAACTTAACTTAATGGGACCCAGGCTCATGTCCTTAGGTAAACTTGGTATGGCTTTTAAACCTTTATAATCCATTACACCTATACCAACGGTCACCAATATTCCTGCAAGTACGGCGGCTGGTATTTGCGACGCCACTGGTCCCAAAGCTAAGAGAATGATCAATAACAGTACACCTGCAACCATACCCGATAATTTGGTTTTCCCCCCAGCATTTATATTTACCACTGTACGAATGGTGGCTCCGGCTCCGGGGATTCCTCCAAAAATAGCGGCTATACTATTGCCAATACCCTGACCTACCAGTTCCTTATTGGGTTGATGTTTTGTTTTGGTCATGTTATCCGCTACTACAGACGTCAAAAGCGAATCTATGGCCCCCAATAAGGCCAATGTTAGGGCTGTAAAGATATATGGCGTTACCGATCCGAGTTCAAATGCGGTGAATATTTCAAGGTTGGGCACTGGGAAACCACTAGGTATTTCTTCAATAGGACGATAGTTGAGTCCAAAGCCGTATGCCACTCCCGAAACAACGATAAGGGCTACCAATGCGCTTGGGATGGCAGTGGTAATTCTTTTAAAGCCGTATATAATTGCAATTGTTGATAGGGCCAGGATAAGTTCCAGCCAATTGATGTTTTGCATGGCCCTGGGAAGGACTTTTATAGTGCCGAAAACCCCTGATGCCTCAGTTTTTGCCAAGGTGCTGGCTTCTTTGTTTATATCATCTTGGGTAATTTCTTCTGAACGTGTTATGGTTTCCTCAAAATCTTCCAAAACCAGAATGCCTTCCCCTGCCTCTTCCTTGAGAATGTTTTCTAAGATAATTTCTTCAGCCAGGGGTTTGTATTGTGACACAAACTCGGCGTCCTCTTTTGGGTAATACCCTATGGACGGTAAAATTTGGGTAACCAAAATGATGACCCCAATTGCCGTCATAAAACCGGAAACTACAGGATAGGGGATGTAGCGAATGTACTTACCTATCCCCATAAGCCCAAGACCAATTTGCATAAGGCCGGCCAATAAAAACACAATAAGAATGGCGGGAAGTGCCTTTTCTATGCTACCGTCATTAAGTGCCACAATACCTGCAATAACCACCATACTTACAGCGGTCATTGGAGCTGTGGGGCCAGATATTTGAGTGTTGGTTCCTCCAAAAAGTGCTGCAAAAAAACTGATGAATATTGCTCCGTACAGTCCGGCACTTGGTCCAAGTCCGGAACTTACACCGAAGGCCAAAGCCAATGGAAGAGCTACAATACCTGCTGTAATGCCACCAAAAAGGTCTCCTCTAAAATTTGAAAAAAGATTTTTCATAATATTGAATTTAATGCTAGGTTAGTTTAAGCAATAGTTGCAAAAGATTGAAACCAACCTTTGGTTTCAATAGGAAGAAGGCCAATTTGATAACATTGGCCTTCTTTGTCATTGGGGTATTATTCGTAAAAAACAACTTCACCATTGGAAACATCATACATGGCGCCAACAACTTTTATTTCGCCATTTTCTTCCATTTCAGTTAGAACAGGGCTGTGCTTACGTATATTGTCCATAGTTAAATGCACATTCTTTTCAGCCACTTTGTCTACAAAATCAAGGTTTTTGGAATTTCTTAAATTCTCATCGGAAGGCTCTGTAACTGCCTCCACTGCAGGTTCTATCTTATTGATCAATGCGGTAAGATTACCCAATCTTGCATGATCACAAGCTCCTTTTATAGCACCACAGCTTGTGTGGCCCAAAACAACGATCAGTTTGGTTCCTGCTAGTTTACAGGCAAACTCCATACTCCCTAAAATATCTTCGTTGACAAAGTTACCGGCTATTCGAATGCTAAAAATATCACCAAGACCTTGGTCAAAGACCAATTCGGCAGAAACCCTGGAATCGATACAACTCAAAATGGTTGCAAAAGGAAATTGACCTTCACTTGTATCGTTAACCTGTTCCAGTAGGTTTCTATTGGCTTTTAAATTACCTTGAAATCTTTGGTTGCCCTCTTTCAAATATTGCAACGCCTTGTTCGGTGTCATTGTTGCTTGGGTTTCTCTTGTATGTGCTTTCATATTTATCTATTTTAATTATGCGATTTTTAGTGTTGTGTTAAAACTGTAATGGGTGTGTTTTTCCCCGGTTACCAAAAGGTTAATATCTGATTTTCTTACCATATCATATATATTCAACAGTCTGGAAAGATTTTCTTTTTCCTTATTTACTCCATCCAAAAACAAGAGATCGATATTACTTTTGGATAAATAGACAGGAAGATTATTTACTGTATTTTCATTCTGATCAAAGACGTATTGAATGGTCTTGAGCCCTAATGAATTTTCAGTTTGTGGTAGATCGTTTGAAGATTCAACTATGTTAAACGATTTCATAGCACCTTTTGCATGTAAAAAGAGTTCTTCTGTAAAAGGCCCATTAAATAATGTTTCGGAACAATTTATGGAGCCTATGCCTATCTTCATACCTGGTTCCAGGCCTTTGTCATGTGGAACGATCAAGACAGTGCCCTTAAAAACACTTAGGACAAAGTTTATGGTTCTATTTTCAGCCGTATTAAAATGTTTGCTCTTGTGCCTTCCCAAAACTATTACGTCAGGGTTATTTTCGTGTAGATACCTATCAATCTCATTTCTAATATTGCCAAAGGTACTGGAATAATTAACAGGTACCCCGTAATTTTTAATTATGGGCGATAATATGTCCTTCATACGTTTATTGGCCAGCATATATTCACGATTTAAGGAGCGCATGGCCGATAATTGATTTTCTTTCTCCATAACCGCCGTGGGCTTTGTTACGGTAAACACTTCAATTTCCCCATTGATCATGTGGGCTAAACTAATGGCACTCTTTAATAGGCAGGATATATCTTCTTGTAAATCCGTGAATAAAGCTATTTTGTGTTTGTTTGTTTTCGTGTCCATTAGCTTAAACTTAAATTAGATTTGGGTCTTGTTTTAAAGAACTCTGTAAAACTTAGCGGGTTTTCAACTACCCCGCGCTTGGAGATGAGTTGAATGTCTATATTGCGCTCTTTCGCCTTAACCGAAAAATCGTCTAGAATTTCAATAATATCAAGATCTAGATATCTTGTCTTTAGGAGATTTATCTCTAGATAGGTGTCCCTTGGCAGGCTATCCAATTCTTTAAGAATGGCACCTTTATTAAAAAAGGTTACTTCTTCTGCAAGGGTCATTTTTATCCTGTGCTTTCCATTACTTACATCTTCCATATGAAGAAAATGGGAGTTCTGATAGCTTTTCAATAGGATAACCACAATGCCTACCACAAGGCCAAGACTTATGCCAACAAGTAAATCTGTAAAAATGATACCAAATACGGTAACCGAAAATGGCACAAACTGCTTCCAACCCAATTTGTACATTTTCGTAAAAAGTGCCGGTTTGGCCAATTTAAAGCCCACGACAAAGAGTATGGCCGCCAAAACCGAGAGGGGTATCATATTCAATAATTTTGGAATAAGAATAACCGAAATAAGTAATAGGAAGCCGTGAAATATAGCGGATAGTTTTGATTTTCCACCTGATTGGATGTTGGCAGAACTTCTAACGATTACTTGGGTAATGGGCAGGCCTCCAATTAATCCGGATATAATATTCCCCGTACCTTGTGCAAGCAGTTCGCGGTTGGCCGGTGTAACATTTTTTTCAGGATCCAACTTATCGGTGGCCTCAACACATAATAGTGTCTCAAGGCTGGCAACCAGAGCAATGGTAAATGCGGTTATCCATACGTCAGGGTTCGTTACTGCCGCGAAATTTGGAAAACTGAACTGCCCGAAAAAAGAAGCGGCATCTTCTGGGATTGGTACACTTACCAAGTGATCGGAAGAAATTGCCAAATAGGTACTGTTTTGCGTTAAAACAAAAAATATGATGCCTACTGCAACGGCAACCAAAGGCCCTTGGATAAGCTGGAAAATCTTTCCTTTTTTGGAAAGTACCTTATCCCATAACAATAATATGGATAAACCAACAATGGCTACCAGCGTTGCTCCGGGGCTAATATTGTTTACGGTATTTAGGATTTCTGAAAAGGTGTTCTCTCCATCTACTTGAAAAAAGGCCCAATCCCCTTCGGGGTCCGGATCGTAACCAAAAAAATGAGGAATTTGTTTTAGTATTATAATAATACCTATACCTGTCAGCATACCTTTAATTACAGATGAAGGAAAATAATATCCAATAATTCCAGCTTTTAGAATTCCGAATACCAACTGAATAATTCCACCCAGTACCACCGCGACCAAGAAGTTTTCAAAACCTCCCAATGCACCAATGGCCGTTAATACTATGGCGGCCAGACCAGCGGCTGGTCCACTAACACCAATTTTGGAGCCACTTAGCGCTCCAACCACAATACCGCCGATTATACCGGCAATTAAACCTGAAAATAAAGGGGCCCCACTGGCTAGGGCAATACCCAAACAAAGGGGTAACGCAACAAAGAATACAACGACACTTGCGGGAAGGTCGCTTTTAAAATTTTTGAACATATATAAAAAAATAATTTGGTCCTTAATGGAAATCAAGGACACGTTTTAATTAATCGAAAAAGTTTAACTTAACTGATAGGATTAACTAATATGTTCAGGGGGTGGTAGTAGAATTTTTTGGGTGAAGTTAATATGTCCCATGGGGCAATATATACCCATTGTAGATTTTTGGGACAGGGCTATTAAAGAAAAATCTGTGGAACTATCGTTAACGAATTTCTCCTGTAAGGGAGATTTCTTACCCGTTTCCTGCTGTTCCTCTTCGTTAAGGTTGGTAACAATAACGGGATTGTCAACATCTAGTAAAGTGATTGCGCTCGGAGCCACTATGGCAAATAGCCAAAGGGATAGTAAAAGTATACGGGCAAAAACTTTCATAGAATTACAACTTATGGCAAATATAACACCAACGGTTTTATTAGACGTTAAAGAAATACTAAAAATCCTTAAGGATTTTTATATCCTCTGCTGGAATCCAACCCGTGGTGCCATCGGAAATTTCAATTTTTTTCCAGTCATTTAATTGTTCCAGTACATTTACCTTGGTACCGGCGTGTAAATTAAAAATGGCCTGACTTCTATCGTTGGGCTCGGATTTAATGCCAACTTCTTCCGAAAAAACTATGGCAGGTTGTTCCGATTGAAAATTAGAGAATTGTAAATAGGCCACTATTACTGCCAGCACTGTCAACAGAAGAAAAATAAGGCTGCATATAAAGGCTATTCTTTTTTGGGAAGAAAATGTGAAATAATAAAAGGCGATATAACAGCATACAAAGAGCATCATAAAGCCAACTGCCACATAGGCCCATTGGTCAAATGAGAGATATGTAATAAATTTTTTGTACAATTTGGAAATTGCGGTCTGGGGAAGGGGCTCAATGGCATCCAAAGTCATATTTTGTGCATAGGCCAAATTATTCTTAATGTCGCTATCATTTGGTTTTAATAATAGCGCCTTCTCGTAGTAATAGATACTGGGGGCAATTTTGTTAAGTTTGTAATAGGTATTTCCCAAATTGAAATAGAGTTCTGCCGAATGCTCCCCATTTTCCAATATCTTTAAATAATTGTTAGCAGCTTTTGTATATTCTCCTTGGTTGTAAAATGTAGTAGCGTCGTTAAACAGTTGTTCGTTTTGGGAAAATCCCAAGGTACATACCAAATAGGTTAAAATAGTTAATACACGTACCATTTCTTAAATTTGTTTATCGAGTTGTGAAATAACCTCGCTCGCTTTATTGTAATCCTGTTGCATTTGGACATCAGAGAATGGGCTATATCTAGCCATTTCGCAATTTTGTAATAAGCCTAAGAAACCCTCCCTGGTAGTTTCGTCCACATTTTTTTCATTTAATAAAGAGGCTATTTTATCCTTGCTGAATTCTGATGTCTCTATTTTAAGTTTGGCCTTCAAATAATTGTGCAGCGCCTTTTCCAAGGCCACATAAAATGATTCTTTGGATCCTAAGGCTTTTTTGGCTGCGGAAAGGTATTTCTTTGCCAGTTTATTGGCACGTTTAATTTTGTTTCCTTCCACATCACTGGCAATGGCCTCTCTTTTTTTACCAAGGAAGATTGCCAGGGGAATTAATAAAACCGGAAGCAGCAACCAAAGAAAAAAGCTGGTAGACCCAAAAAAGTTTTGATTGTTGATGGCTGATAGATTTGGTTTTATCTTATTGAATACAAATTGATCTCCCGTAGCCACAACCCTTTGTTTATTATGGGAAATAGGACCATTGTTGTCTGCGGCTGCGCTAGTGGGGCCTTCCAGAACATTGATCATAATTTCTCCGGAGCTTAGGGTTTGATATTTTTCAGTCTTTGGGTTGAAAAAGCTAAAGGCTATACTGGGAATGGGATATTTGCCCTTAAATGTAGGAACAACCGTATAGCTATTGCTTACATTTCCCTCCATACCAGATAGGGTAGTACGAACACTTTCATTGAACTCCGGGTCATATACTTCCAAGGAACTTGGGAGATTCAAACTTGGAATTTCGAAAAGTTTTAAATTTCCCTTACCACTTATGGCTACTTTGGCCTGAAGGGATTCGGATGCGTTAAGATGCGTTTTACTGGTGGTCACCGAAAATTGGAATTCTCCTACTGCACCACTAAAATCGGCAGGTTTGCCTTGTGTAGGCAAAGGTTTCACATTAATGGTCCTATTGCCTGCGGATACGGTCTTGTTGGTTTGGGCAAATATTCTTCCTCCAAAGAAATCCCGTTTGTTGGTAGGGACCTGAAGACTTACATCCAGGGAAAGCGGTTCAATTTCCAATTCTCCCGTTCTCTGTGGATATAAAACTACCCTTTTCAAGATTACGGATCTATAGGATTTGCCGTCATAGGTAGTATTCTGTACATCGTATTTGGTGACCGGAATATCCTGGCTCCAAAAATTGTTGTATTTTGGGTTGTCCAGCGCCCTAAAGTTGGTTACGTCTATGGAAGGACTTGCGTATAGTTTATATACCACGGTAACCGCTTCATTTAAATATGGGCTGGTTTTGGATATTTCGGCTACTAGATGTAAACTTTCATCGGCAACATCATCCACCGTTTTTTCACCGTCCGGTCTTTCAACGGCAGCGGTAACCTCTACCTCCTTGGGGAGCGATTTGTAGGTTTCCCCCTTGATGACAATGGTGGCCTGCTTTATAGTGAATTTCCCCCTTGCCGTAGGTGCCAAGGTATAGGTGTATGTTTTGGAAAAGCTCCTTACTCCGTTTACCCAGGAGGAACTAATGGACTGTGATGGTCCCATAAGTACCCTGAACCCCTCAAAATCGGGAGGAACAAAATTATCCCCATCCCTGTTCATGGTAAAGTCTACCCTGAGACGTTCGTTAATGCCCAACACATCCTTGCTGAGATTCATTTCGAAGGTAACGGTTTCATTATTCTGGGCATGCAAGAACAGGCCGAGGAACAACAATGAAAATAACGATATGTATCTTTTAATGTTCACGTGTATTACCAGTCTTTTTCATTTTGAATTTTTGCACCCTTTACTTTTTGTGCATCAATTTTTTCCTGTACTTTTTTCTCTTCGTTCTGCATGGCCTCCAACAAATTTTTCACTTGTTGGGGAGATAATTGGTTAGGCCTTGGTTGTTGTTGCTTCTGCTCTTCTGCCTTATAAGGCTCGTCGTTTTTCTCTTCATCCTCTCCTTCACCTTCTTTATTGTCTTCTTTCTCTTCTTCTCCCTTATCACCTTCCTCTTTATTCTTGTCGTCCTGGTCCTCTTTTTGGTCTCCTTTATTGTCTTCGTTCTGGTCCCCTTCCTTTTTATCCTCGTTCTGGTCCTTCTGATCTTTTTGGTCTTCCTGGTTCTGGTCGTCCTTATTCTGGTCGTTTTTTTGTTCTTCTTCCTGCTGTTTTTTCAGCATTTCCTTGGCCAAAGCCAAATTGTAACGGGTCTCCTCATCCGTAGGGTCATTTCTCAAAGCTTCCTTATAGGCATCTACCGCTTTTTGGTACTCTTTGTTCTTCATAAAGACATTGCCCATGTTATGGTAGGCCCTGTGCTTGTCTTTTTTGTTGGTGGCATTTTCTCCTGCCTGCTTAAACCTGCCAAAGGCTTCGCTATAGGTTTCGTTTTCATAATAGGCATTTCCCAAATTATAGGGTGCAATACTACTTTCCGCATTCTTGGAGATGGCCCTCCTATAATTGGCTTCGGCATTTACAAAATCACTTTCGGAAAGGTCTTTGTTTCCTTCCCAAGTAAAATTGTTGGCAATTTTAAGGGATTTCTCTTTTTCCTTATCCACTTCCTGAGCTTGGACAAGGCCTCCGATCAATATAATGATAAATGCTATCTTTTTCATAATCCTTCTACGCTTATCGCTCGTTAAACAGATTCAATTTTTTAAGCCATTTGGTTTTCCTGTCCAGGACAAAAATGTCTAAAAATAAGAATAAAAGCCCTGCGGCCAAAAACCATTGGAACTGATCTTTGTATTCGGCAAATTGTTTGGCCTCAAATTCTTTCTTGTCCATCTGGTTCAATTGCTCCTTGATGAAGGCAACCGCTTCTTCCGTGTATTCCCCGTTTATGTATTCCCCATTGCCCTCGTCGGCGATTTCTTGAAGTACCTCTTCATTTAATTTTGTAATGACCACTTCACCTTGGCTGTCTTTTTTTAGGCTTTCAACAATACCGTTTCTTTTAAGGGGTATGGGAGCTCCCTTTGTTTTTCCTACCCCAATGGTAAAAACCCTTATTCCTTCATTGGTAGCATCTTCAACAGCATTGGTCACATTGCCTTCGGAATGGTCTTCTCCGTCCGAGATAATGAAAAGCACACGGTTGGTTTGTTCCTCATCGTCATAATAGGTCGATGCCAATTCGATTGCTTGGTCAATGGCCGTTCCTTGGGAGGAAAGCATATCGGTATTCATGTTTTGCAAAAACATTTTGGCAGCCCCGTAATCGGTTGTTATGGGAAGTTGGGGAAATGCCTGTCCGGCATACGCTATAATTCCAATTCTGTCACTCGCCAATTGATTGATGATTTCGGAGACCAAACGTTTTGCTTTTTCCAATCTATTGGGGGCTATATCCTCGGCCAACATACTTTTGGAAACGTCTACGGCAAATACAATATCGACCCCCTCCCTCTTAACCGTTTCCAATTTGGTTCCGATCTTTGGGTTGACCAAGGCCATGGTTAAAGAGGCTAATCCCAATAAAATAAAAATTAATTTTAAGGTGGATTTAAAGTTGGATCTATCCGGAGTCAATCGCTTTAAAAGAGAAAGATCGGCAAATTTTCTTTGTGTACTTTTTTTCCAAATTTGAAGGAGTACAAAGAGAACTACCATCACTGGAATGATGGATAACAGATATAAATATGATTTTTCGTCTAACTGAATCATTTTGTATTCTTCCTTTTTAAATCAATTCCCCGGAAACCTAGTTCCTTGTTATTAGATAAAACTCCTGAACAGGGTGTTCCTTGCCAGCCATTCCAACAAGAGCAAAACCCCTGCCAAATAGACCCAAGGTCTAAATTTTTCTTCGTATTTGTAGTATTTAAACTCTTCTACCTCAGTTTTTTCCAACTTGTTTATCTCTTCGTAAATAGCCTCTAGTTTTTTGTTGTCGGTAGCCCTAAAATACTGCCCGCCGGTTGTTTCGGCAATAGATTTCAAAAGGCTTTCGTCTATTTCCACTTCCCGCATTCCATATCGGAAAGATCCGTCGGCATTATATGCTATGGGAGACATGGCGTTTCCATTGGTCCCAAGACCAATGGTGTAGGTTTTGATGCCGAATTCCACTGCCAAATCTGCGGCAGTTTGGGGCTCTATAAACCCCGAATTGTTTACTCCGTCCGTGAGTAGTATTATTACTTTGCTCAAGGCTTTACTTTCCTTCAGTCTATTTACCGAGGTGGCAAGTCCCATCCCAATAGCTGTTCCATCATTTAATTGCCCATAAGTTATTTCGTCCAAAGCCCTTAAAACTATGGATTTATCACTAGTAATAGGCGTTTTGGTATAGCTTTCGCCTGCATAAGCCACCAAGCCGATCCTATCGTTTGGTCTTTCGTTAATAAAATCGGCCGCTACTTTTTTAAGCGCTGCCAATCTATACGGCTTTAGATCTTTTGCCAACATACTTGAGGAAACATCGATGGCCATAACAATATCGATTCCTTTTGTAGTTTTGGTCCTGGTGGAGATATCCTCGGTCTGTGGTCTCGCCATGGCAACTATGATCGCCGCCAATGCCAACAAGCGCATAACAAACAACGCCGGTTTTAATTTGGGCAATATGCTGCCTTTGGGAAAGCCCTTGATGCTCGACATTTTTAAAGAAGCGGTCTGTTCCTTTCTTTTAAAGAAATACCAAAGCATTGCCACTGGAAGTAATAATAACAACCAGAAAAACTGTGGGTTCGCAAAGGAAATATTCTCAAACATCTATAAGCTCGTTTTTACTTCTACTGAGTTCAAAATTCGGTCTACTATCTGGTCTGCATAATTGTCATCTGCCAACCATGTCAAGATTATATTTTGCTGAAAACCTTTACCGCCAAAAAATAGGACCACATAGTTCCCGGAGATCAATTCCTTGGATTCGGGCACGGCAAATTTTCCACTTCCGTACAGTTTAACCCCTTTAACCCCTGAGAGGGTAGAAAAAGCTTCTTGCTTGGTAGTGATGTTCTTGGCGCCCTGATTTTCAAAATTTTTCAATATCTGTTCGGAGGCCTTTTCAAAATCAGGTTCCTCCGGTTGTGCCAGGGTAATGGAGGTGGCACCAATGGTAAACAGTCCAATGGAGCTCCTATAGGCAAATCCCTGCATTTCCTTGATAGAAGCTTTGACTTCTGGTGGGAGTTTTACGGCTTGTCTCAACAGGACTTTTGGGGTGTATAGACTAATGGGTGGGTAACCGTAATCGCTTTGTACCCATTCCCCTTCCAATAATTCTTTGGTCGGGTGTCCCAAAACCGTATCTTTTACCTGTCCAAATCCGTAGTAACCTATTGCCGCTACAGTTGAAAATAACAGCACAAGGACCGTAGTGACAGCAATGATCACCAATTTTTTCTTGTGTTTCTTGCGTTCCAACTCTTCCAAATATTCTTCCTGTTGCAACAATTCCTCTTCAGTGGGCTCCGGAATGGCCTCTTTGGTCTTGATTACAATCTGCTCCACAGATTTTCTATCCTGTTCGGCTACGGAGGACTCCGGCTTGGATTTTGCAAATTTCACCAAATCGGAGGTCTGTAAAACTTTTTTGAACTGTTGTATGGTCTCCTGGTCCAGTTTCAATTGACCAGCATCCTTCATCATCTCCAATTTATCTATCAATTGGTCCGTAGTGCTTTCCAATGCAGTGACATGAACATCTTCTTCCAGATAGGAACGAACAATGTCCGTTAATTCGGAATAATAGGATTTATAATCGTCCTGGATTAAATATTTTGATTTTTCCAATTGTTTTAAACCAAGGATAGCACGGTCAAAAGGAGGCAATAGGGCTACTTTTTCCTCTTCGCTCAATGGCTTTTTCCTGAAAACGAACCAATATAAGGCCGCCCCGGCCAGTATCAAAAAACCTAGTACCCAAAGGAGAATTCTCCAAAGTGCCCCGTTGGATTTTTCCACATTGATAATGGGCTTTATATCGTACATCTTCTGTGCCAAGGTATCTACCGGTACTGTAGCAACATCAATTTTTATGGAATCCGTGAAAAACGGTTTTCCGTTTATCATAATCTGTTGTCTTGGCAGGGTGTAGGAGCCTGAATCAAATTGGGTAAGGGCATAGATCTTCTGTAAGGTCATCCTATCCAATTTTTTAACGGTATCGGTCTTTAGGGCCTCTACGGTTTCCAGAGGGGAAAAGGTTTGGCCTTCCGGGAAGATTACCTGGGCGGTTGAATCTGTTTCCACGGTGACCTTAAAATTAATCTGCTCACCAATCTTTATATAGGTCGTATCCACCCCGGACACAATGGTGGGGGTGTTCTGGGAAAATCCATGTGTCGAAGCAAATAGCAGACACAATGCAATATATCGCAAAAAATACGAATAACTATTTATAATGCTCAAATTTAAGTTCCTCATTTAAATCAACCTCTTCTCTTAAAATAGCCCAATAATTTCTTTACATAACTTTCATCTACCCTACAGCTCAATACGCCACAACCTGATTTGGTAAAAGTTTCCTGAAAATAGGCAACACGCTCACTATAGTGTTTGCCATAGGCCAACCTTACCTTTTTGGATTGGGTATTTACCAATTGAATTGCTCCCGTTTCGGCATCCTGCATTTGCACCATGCCTATATTGGGAATGTTTTCCTCTCTTTCATCAAAGACCCTAATTCCGGTAAGATCGTGCTTTTTACCAGTAATACGCAAGGTTTGTAGGTAATCATCGGTAATAAAATCCGAGAGTACAAAAACAATGGCTTTCTTCTTCATTACGTTGGTCAGGAATTTAAGCGCAGCGCCCAAATTGGTCTTAGTACTCTTGGGCGTAAACTCCAGTAATTCCCGTATTATTCTAAGGGCGTGACTTTTTCCTTTTTTAGGGGGAATGTAAAGTTCCACTTCATTCGTAAACAAAAGGAGTCCAACTTTATCGTTGTTCTGAAGTGCCGAAAATGCCAGCGTAGCGGAAATTTCTGTAATGACTTCCTTTTTAAATTGATTGCTGGTGCCAAAAAGTTCTGAACCACTCACATCTACCATTAACATCATGGTAAGTTCCCTTTCCTCCTCGAATACTTTTACATAGGGTTCGTTATAGCGTGCGGTTACGTTCCAATCTATGGACCTAACATCATCGCCAAATTGATATTGGCGTACTTCGCTAAAAGTCATACCCCTACCCTTAAAAGTCGAATGGTATTCCCCTCCAAAAATATGGTCGGAAAGACGCCTCGTCTTTATCTCGATCTTGCGAACTTTTTTTAATAATTCCTTGGTATCCATTTTCAGTTTGCAGTTTGCAGTAAAAAGTATTCAGGTACAGTTTTAAGGATTAAAGTCCATAAGCTGTAGTCGGATAACTGTAGACTGATTAAGGTACTTCAATTTCGTTTACGATCTTGTTTATTATTTCTTCCGAAGTAATGTTTTCTGCCTCGGCCTCATAGGTAATACCGATCCTATGGCGCAAAACGTCATGGATTACTGCCCTTACATCTTCCGGAACAACGTAGCCCCTTCTTTTTATAAAGGCGTAGCATTTGGCAGCTACGGCTAAATTGATGCTACCCCTTGGCGAGGCTCCGAAACTAATCAAAGGTTTAAGGCTTTCTAAATTATATTTTTCCGGGTATCGGGTGGCAAAAACAATATCGAGAATATATTTTTCAATTTTCTCGTCCATATACACATCCCTTACCGCCTTCTGGGCACTGAGAATCTGTTTAACGCTAACAACGGGTTTTACCTCTTCATATGCGCCCTTAAGGTTTTGTCTGATAATTAATTGCTCCTCGCTAAGTTTAGGGTAATCTATAACTGTCTTTAGCATAAATCGATCCACTTGCGCCTCCGGTAAGGGGTAAGTTCCTTCTTGTTCCACCGGGTTTTGTGTAGCCATAACCAAGAAAGGCTTGTCCAGCACAAAAGTTTCATCACCTATGGTAACCTGCTTTTCCTGCATGGCTTCCAAAAGGGCCGATTGCACTTTGGCAGGGGCACGGTTAATTTCATCGGCCAAAACAAAATTGGCGAATATGGGCCCTTTCTTAATGGAAAAATCGTTCAATTTCATATTGTAGATCATGGTACCAACAACATCTGCCGGCAGAAGATCTGGTGTAAATTGAATTCTGCTAAAGCTTCCTTGTACTGCTTTCGCCAAGGTGTTTATCGCCAAGGTTTTTGCCAAACCTGGAACACCTTCCAATAGAATATGGCCTTGCCCTAAAAGTCCAATAAGCAATCGCTCCACCATATGTTTTTGTCCTACGATTACTTTGTTCATTTCTAAAATAAGTAGGTCGATAAAAGCACTCTCTTGGGCAATTTTCTCGTTCACGGCACTGATATCTACCGAAGTATTTTCTTCCATATAATCCTTTGTTTTGTTTTGTTTACAATGGTTAACACCAAAAGTGGATGCAAATTGAAAATTTATTTAGTTATTGGCTGTTAATGTATGGTTAAAAGTTAAGCAATGGGTCCAGTTTTATGAACTATTTAAGGGAATTATTCATAATTTCACAAACATATGAAAAATAAAACATCTTATTTTAAATTCCTTATAGGTACAATTACGTGTGGCAATTGAGGTAGCGGGCTTGCTGCAGGGAAAGGATCTATATTAACTGGTCGTTCAAAGGTACAGAGGAATACCACTGCCAATTAAGCTGATATTTATGGCTCACTTGGCAATTTATCGGTTTATGAAAACACCTCTTATTCTGCAGAAATAGTTCATGGACAATTTGGCCTTAAATTGCCTCCTTTTCCAATCTGACGGATGCGGTAATGAAGGCCTTGGTTATAGCCCATTTTTGGGGGAATTGTTTTTTTCAATTGGCTAGGGGAGTAAGGCAATAGGACGTTTTAAATGCGGACCAACCGCATTGACGGAAATAAAATAAAGAGCTAATTTTATGATTATTACCAGTAATGAGAAACCAACAGCATTTATAACGGGGGCTACAAGCGGAATAGGACTTGCAACCGCCAAACTTTTTGCCTCCAATAGGATTAATTTAGTTATTTGCGGCAGGCGGGAAAAGCGCCTGAGCGAGCTTAAAAAGGAACTGTCCAGACATACGAAGGTTTTTACTTTGGAATTTGATGTACAGGATAAAAAAGCAGTTTTTGAAGCAATAGCTTCCCTTCCGGAAGAGTTTTCCGATATTGATATTCTAATCAATAATGCAGGCAATGCCCATGGCCTGGATTCCATAGAGGAAGGAAGTGTGGATGATTGGGAGGCAATGATCGATATTAACGTCAAGGGCCTTTTATATGTTTCCAAGGCCATAATGCCGAAAATGATCCAGAAGAAGTCGGGCCATATTATAAATATTGGCTCCATTGCGGGAAAGGAAGTGTATCCCATGGGCAATGTGTATTGCGCCAGTAAATACGCTGTGGATGCCTTGAACCAGGGGATGAGAATAGATTTAAACAAATACGGTATTAGGGTTGGGGCCATTCATCCGGGATTGGTGGAAACGGAATTCAGTAAGGTCCGGTTTAAGGGCGATAATGGCAGGGCCTCGGCAACTTATAAGGGTTATGAGCCGTTGCAACCTGAAGATATTGCGGATGTTATCCATTTTATGGTTACTAGGCCTTCCCATGTAAATATTGCAGATTTATTAATTTTGCCTACGGCACAAGCGAGTGCTACTATTGTCAATAAGAAATTATGATCAATAAACGCCTGCTCGTAAAAAACCTATTGGCCCATAATGATGAGAATAGCTTTTATGATAAAAAGCGTTTTATAGATATAGGACAAAGGGAGGGGAAGGCCAAATTTTTGAAACATGTCTGTGCTCTTGCCAATAGCAACCCTCAGAATAATTCCTTTATCGTAATTGGGGTAGAGGATGTAGACAATGAAATTGTGGGGGTCGATTTTTTTGATGACAGCAAGATCCAGAACCTAGTAAACGCCTACTTGGACAATCCCCCACGGATTACTTATGAAAATATTCCATTTCCGCATTTGCCTATGGGCAAAGTGGTTGGCTTGGTAACTATCAGGTCGAATGGGAAAGTTTGTTCATTGCGAAAAAATATCTGGAAGTATTATGGGGGATCGGTATTTTTTAGGGACGGCAGCATAAGTATGCCAAAGGCTTATGGGATTGAGTTGACGGATGTAAATGCAGATGTTGTGGCAACCATTGAAAAGCATGCCAAAAACAATATTGAACTTACCTTGGATGGCGTAATCGATTTTTTAAACGAAAGGCATAAGGATCTGACCAGTAATTATAAGGTTTTTAAGGAGCAATTTGTAGTTTGTTGGGCGGGGCATCAGAAAAAAGTAAAGGATGAAACCTATTATTCCCGTGTGGATATTGAATTGATCAATGAACAGGTGAAGTTGTTTTTTTCGGAGTTTGATGAAATTACGATAACTTATGATGAAAATTCCTTTACTACCATAGAATATGTGCAGCTGGGGTTAAGCAGCCAACAAAAATATTATCCGTTGGAAAAAGTGGTAATAACCTTTTCTGATAATGGCACCTATACCATTCAAAGCGATTTGATATTTGAACCTCCCTTATACGATAAAAAAACGCTACATCATATATATAACACCAATGTGGCAATCCTTAAGAAAATTGAAAAGAAAGTTCCTTTGACCCCAAATGAGGAAAAGGACTTGGACTTGTTGTCCGATACGTTTTTAATTTGCTATGTCAATGGCTTTGAGGAAGCCAAGGATATTATGGAAGATGCCAAGCCGGTAATGAAAAAGTACGATCTTCCGGTGTATCAATCCATAAAAGAATCCCTTCGCATCATTAGGAAGATGAAGTATAATTAGGGGTTATCGGCCATAATATTTATAACTGGTCCAATTGCTGCTGCGTGGGCAGAGGTTCTATGGCCCCGTAATTTGTGGTCGTAATTGCACCGGCCTTATTGGCTAGTTGTACCATGTTTTCCAAAGGTCCGGAATTGGACAAAAGGGTGTCCAAGTTGGTGGCCAGGGCAAGTTGTTTCAACAAGCATCCAATAAATGCATCGCCTGCACCCGTGGTGTCGACGGGACTTACCTTAATGCTCGGAATTATTTTTTGAATTGAAGGCGTGCTTAAATAGGTACCCTCACCACCTAGTGTAACCGTAATGATTTTGGTGCCCAGTTGATGCAAAAAAGAACATGCTTCCTCTATGTTTTGCTTTCCGGAAAGTAATTGTGCCTCTTCCAAACTAAATTTACAGAGATGGGATTTTTCAATAAAAGGGATACATTTTTGTACAAAAATGTTTTCTGTTCCTTTCCAAAGATCTGCCCTAAAATTAGGATCGAAGGATATAAAGCTATTGTTGGTTGTGGCTTCTTGAAGATAACGCAAATAAGCATCCTCCAGACTGCCCCCCAAAAAGGAGGTGGCGGCCCCAAAATGCACAATCTGATCCTTGAATAGTTTGCTAAGGCGGCGATCGTATGTTAATTCTTTGTCCGCTCCACGGCTAAAAACAAAATCGCGCTCGCCATCTTCTGCTAGCGAAACAAAGGCCAGGGTAGTAAAAGTATCGGACCGCTGTGCCAGGGAAACGTCCACCTGTCCTTTTGTTAAGGTATTGATTAAAAAAGTGCCAAAGGGATCTTTGCCAACACATCCAATGAAATAACTTTTGCCTCCAAGTTTGGATATTGCCGAGGCCACATTTGCCGGGGCACCACCAGCTTTTTTTGTAAAATTGTTGGCTTTTGCCAGGTCGTTACCTTGCTTTTCCGCTACAAAATCTATTAATAATTCCCCTATACAGAAAACGTTTTTCATCCTTTGGTTTTAATTGATCTATCTAAAATAGATAGAAAAATGCAGTAATACTAAAAACGTCCCCAAATGCATGAATTTGGGGACGTAACTTTTAGAATTTAACTGGTGTTTGCAATGGCTTACCCGCATTTGGACGAACCACAGTCCTTACATGTAAGACATCCCTCTTGGTAAATCAGATTCTTTGAATTACAGGAATCACATTTTTGACCCTTGGCCTCCGTGCCATCGGCTACATATCTTTTGAGCGCTCTTGCAACGCCATTTTTCCAAGTGTTGATAGATTCACTATCCAGTTGTAGGCTATTGATAAGGTCTACCACTTTTTCTATTGGCATGCCATGACGTAGCGTACTGGAAATCAATTTGGCATAGTTCCAATATTCGGGATTAAATTTATGGGATAGTCCTTCTATGGTTGTTTTGTAACCTCTTTTGTTCTTGTACTGAAAATCATATCGGGAGGAGCCGTCTTCGTTTCTACTTTTTATAATTACACCGTTGTTTACCCATCTAGGAATTAAAATACCGTCCTCATCATCGGCCATACCGGTAAAAATTTCATAGGGCTGGTCGTTGATCAGGCCAATAAAGGCGATCCACTTTTCTTTGTTGTTTTGTAGTCGCACTACATCGGCTTCTAAAATTTGGGGGCGTTTTGTGGGGAAATGGGTAAGGGATTCCTCATTATCCGATTTTTTTGATTCATTGGAGATCAGTACACCGGATCTGGAACCATCCCGGTAAACGGTTACACCCTTACACCCGGCTTTCCAAGCTTCCAGATAGAGTTTGCCGACCAATTCTTCCGATACCTCGTTCGGAAGGTTTATGGTGACGCTTATGGAATGGTCAACCCATTTTTGAACGGCACCTTGTAAACGGACTTTGCTCAACCAATCCACATCATTGGAGGTAGCTTTGTAGTACGGGGAATTTTCTACAATTTTTTGTAATTCCTCTTGGGAATAATTTTTTTCGGTATCAATTCCTTTGACGGACATCCATTGTTTAAATTTATGATGGAAAACCAAATACTCTTCCCAAGAATCCCCTACTTCATCCACAAAATCAATGCGGACATCCTTGTCATTGGGATTAACTTTTCTACGGCGTTTGTATACTGGTAGGAAAACCGGTTCAATGCCGGAGGTGGTTTGGGTCATCAAACTTGTGGTACCGGTAGGTGCAATAGTCAATAACGCAATATTTCTTCGGCCGTATTCCAACATTTCATAGTACAGTTTATCATCGGCTTCCTTTAGTCTTAGGATAAAGGGGTTGTTCTTTTCCCTTTCGGCATCAAAAATTTCAAAGGCTCCTCTGTCTTTGGCCGTATGTACAGAGGCCCTATAGGCTTCCAGGGCAATGGTCTTGTGTACTTCAATTGAAAATTTGTTGGCATCTTCACTTCCATAACGCAAGCCAAGTGCCGCCAACATATCTCCTTCGGCAGTAATGCCTATTCCTGTTCGTCTTCCCTGCTGGGCCTTTTCTTTGATGTTGGTCCATAAATTATATTCCACTGCTTTTGTGTCATCCATTTCCGGATCGGCTTTTATTTTCTCCAGGATCACATCTACCTTTTCCAATTCAAGGTCTATAATATCGTCCATAATACGCTGGGCTGCCGCAATATGTTCTTTAAATAGTTTAAAATTAAATGTCGCCTTGTCTGTAAATGGTTGATCCACATAAGAGAAGAGGTTAATGGCCAACAAGCGACAGGAGTCATAAGGACATAGTGGAATTTCGCCACAGGGATTGGTGGACACTGTCTTGTAACCCAGATCTGAATAACAGTCCGGTACGGATTCCTTTATAATGGTGTCCCAAAACAAAATACCGGGCTCTGCCGATTGCCAGGCGTTGTGGACTATTTTGCCCCAAAGTTTTTGGGCATCTATAGTTTTGGAAACTCTGGGGTTGGGGCTTTGGACAGGAAATTTTTGGGTGTAAGGGCTTCCACTCTCAACAGCTTTCATGAAATCATCGTCCATTCTAACGGAGACATTGGCTCCCGTTACTTTACCCTGTTCCATTTTGGCATCTATAAAATCTTCCGCATCAGGATGATTTATGGAGACCGATAACATTAAGGCCCCCCTTCTGCCATCTTGGGCCACTTCCCTGGTTGTATTGGAATATCTTTCCATAAACGGTACAAGGCCGGTCGAGGTCAGGGCCGAGTTTTTTACGGGCGACCCCTTGGGCCGTATATGGGATAGATCGTGGCCAACTCCACCGCGGCGTTTCATAAGCTGTACCTGTTCCTGGTCTATTTTCAAGATTCCCCCATAGGAATCGGACTGGCCGTCATTGCCTATAACAAAGCAATTGGACAGGGATGCAATTTGAAAAGGATTGCCAATACCCGCCATTGGGCTACCCTGGGGGACTATATATTTAAAGTTTTTTATCAGGCTAAAAACTTGCTCTTCATTAAGGGGGTTTGGATATTTTTGTTCAATTCTGGAAATCTCCTTGGCTATCCTGTGGTGCATATCATCAGGGGTGAGCTCATAAATATTCCCTTCGGAATCTTTTAGGGCATATTTGTTTACCCATACCCTGGCCGCAAGGTCATCACCTTTAAAATATTCTAAAGAAGCATTAAAGGCTTCTTCCTGACTGTAGGTCTTTTGTGGCCCTTGGGCGATTTTAGTTGGCATATAATGTTTTTTAAGGGTTGTTGTAACAATTGGAATAAAGAACAAAAGTATTAAAAAAAATGGAAGGAAAAACATGATAATTATCATGAAAGTTTACAAGAAAATGGAGTTAAAATACTTAAAATCAATAAAATATGTAATTATTAACAGTAAAAAGTTAACAAATAAATTATACTTTTTTTTAATTTAATTTTATTAACCTATCATTTTAAAGGGATTCTGGATCTGGAAACGGGAAGGATTTAAATTTTGGACGAGATGTTTCTACCTGGTTGATTTTTGATCAAAGCGCTTCCAATTGGTATGGGGTTACAATGGATCCGGATTAGTACTTAAATTATCCTGGTTAATCTAAATTTTAGTTCTTTTTACCATGGATATTAGAGGGGTATTTGCGATTTTTGTAAAATGAGAACATTGGTAATCGGAGATCTTCATTCTGGGTTAAAGGCTTTGGAGCAGGTATTGGAAAGGGCAAAAGTGAGTCCTAGTGACCACCTTATATTTCTGGGGGACTATGTGGATGGGTGGAGTGATGCTGTGAATACGGTAAATTTTTTAATGGAGCTTAGGCAGACCCACAAATGCTCGTTTATCAGGGGAAATCACGATGAACTTTGCAATGATTGGTTGAAAAGTGGAGAGAATAATACACTTTGGTTGCAACATGGAGGGAGTGCTACCCAAAATTCTTATCGGTTGGTGGACGATAAAATAAAGGAAGCCCACATACAATTTTTCGATAATTTGGAGAATTATATTCTGGACACTGAAAATCGCTTGTATATCCACGCGGGATTTACTAACTTAAGGGGTGTGGGCCACGAGTATTTTTCCAAAACCTATTATTGGGATAGAACACTTTGGGAAATGGCCTTGTCATTGGATCCATTACTGACTGAAGAGGATAAATTTTATCCTCAAAGGTTAACACATTATAGGGAGATTTTTATTGGCCATACGCCGGTGACAAGGATTGGGAGGACAACTCCGAAGAATGCTGCCAATATTTGGAATGTAGATACAGGGGCGGCCTTCAGAGGTCCTTTGACTATTATGGATGTTGGATCTAAGGAATACTGGCAAAGTGATCCGGTGTATTTGTTTTATCCCTCCGAAATGGGAAGAAACTAAATTTTACAGTCCGTAGGGACGGATTATCAAGATTATTAAGGATATTTACATAAAATTTGAAGAATGTCTAATAAGAACGTTAGAATAGAAGTAATGAAGTCCATTGAGGATAAGGTGGATGGTTTTATAGACCAGTACCTTATACCTATACAGGACATTTGGCAACCCACAGATTTTTTACCGGATACACAAAGTGAAGGCTTTATGGATCACGTAAATCAGATACGTGAGGAAGCCAAGGAACTGGGATATGATCTATGGGTTACCTTAGTGGCGGATACGATTACGGAGGAGGCACTCCCTACTTACGAATCTTGGCTAATGGATGTTGAAGGAATAGATCAGCACGGAGAAAACAAGAATGGTTGGTCCAAATGGGTACGTCATTGGACGGCTGAGGAAAATAGGCATGGCGATGTGCTGAATAAATACCTTTATTTGGCCGGAAGGGTCAATATGAGGGAGGTGGAAATTACTACCCAGTATTTGATTGCCGATGGTTTTGATATTGGAACCGATAGAGATCCCTATAAGAATTTTGTTTATACCTCTTTTCAGGAGTTGGCCACCAATATATCACACAAAAGGGTGGGTCAAATGTGCAAAAAGGGTGGTAATTCGCTTCTTGGGAAAATGTGTACCATTATTGCGGGAGATGAAATGCGCCATCATTTGGCCTATAGGGAATTTGTTAAGGTGATTTTTGAAAACGACCCAAGCCAGATGATGTTGGCCTTTGCCGATATGATGAAGAAAAAGATTGTTATGCCTGCCCATTTTCTAAGAGAGTCTGGTGGAAGCATAGGGACCGCTTTTGAAAATTTCTCCAACTGTGCCCAAAGATTAGGGGTTTATACTGCCCAGGACTATATAGATATATTGAAAAAACTCAATAGCTATTGGGAATTGGATAGTATTCGAAGTCTTAATGACGACGCGGAAAGGGCAAGGGACTATTTAATGAAATTGCCGGATAGGTTGGAGCGAATTGCTGGCCGGATGAAATTCCCAGAAGACAACTACAGGTTCAAGTGGGTTGAGGCCAATGGAAGAATGGTTTAGCAAAAAAATTTCTAGAAGATAAAAAGACCCCACTTAAGGTTATAAGTGGGGTCTTTTAATTGTTTTTGTCAGCAATGGTCAGTTGATTAAAAGGTGTATTTAATAAAGGTATAGGGGTGCTTTTTTAATTCAACTTGATTAAATTATATGGAAGTCCCTTTAAATTATAGTTTTCCTCTTTTGTGTTCTTCCTGCCATTTGTGCAATTCTTTCCATTTGCCTTCATAGGCCATTTTTGCTTGCATAGGCCATGAGGCGGGATCGTGAATCTTATAACGGGTTCCTCCACTGCCCAATATCTCCTGACATTTGTCAACGGAGGTTTCGGACAGATCTTTCCATGTTTTAATATTAAATGAATTGAAAAGTTGCTGAATTTTAGGGCCTATCCCTTCCACTATTTTTAAATCGTTCTGTTTTATGGTCTTGCCAAAGACAGATTTTGCAGCCTGTGCGCTGAATGGAAGCACTGTTTCTGCAGTAACTATGGGAGGAACAGCCTTTGTAGGGGCAACACGCTCTGACTCTTGGGATAGTTGTTTGTTACACGCAGCCAAATCGGTTTCCAGTTTTGCATTTTTGTCCTTTAGGATATTCAATTCTGAAGAGTGGTCTATTTGGGAATTACCGCCTTTTCCAATTAGATACCCAAATAGTGCGCAGACTATACCTACAATGGCCGGAATTAACCAGCACCAGATATTCATGTTTTCCATATACTTTATAGATTTTGGTTAGTTGTTTTAATTAGGGTTGTTTATGTGGTTTTTCTTTATAACCGGACTATTTTTAACAATGACTTCAGAATTTTCAACAGCAGATGGGTCGCCTTCTGAACGAGAGCAGTTATTGCACAGCATAATGTTAAAATAGGTGCCGGCAAGAATGGCGATTACTATCCCCAATATATTGGTTGTTCTTTTGGTCATTATGTACTGCTATGTGGGTTTAGCTTAAATATATTAAAAATTTCCCTTAAATGTTAAGAAAAATCACATTAAATATTACCTATCAGTGAGTTAGCAGGAATTTAGGACGTATTTTTCTTCAAAATATTTTCTTATGCGTCTATCGTAGTTTTAGCAGAGAACGCATCACGAGGATTTAGTGCAATGGCCTAAAAACATACCGATTATACAAATTTTGGCACCATCCATATAAATTTGCTTTTAATCATGGGCAGAAATATGGACTTTAGCGTAAATAATAGAATTATAAAGACCTTATTTCTCCCGACTAGGTTCCGGCATTGAAATAGGTCTTTTTTCACCATAATTATTTGAGTTAGTTTGGTTAAACCCGCAGCTATTTCTAATGGACCTATTCGGGGGGAGGGGAAATTTTCAAGTGGCTACGGGTTTATTTTATTCTAAATATTGAAGTAAAAATTTTTTGTCTTGAAGTATTGAGCTATTCTTCAGGATGTAATTTGGTTGGTTAGTTTAAAACCCGCTATGTACTGGAACAAAGCAGTACATAGCGGGTTTTTTTATAAGTTTAATTCTAGAGATCAAATTTTATTCCTTGTGCTAATGGCAATTCTGTGGTGTAGTTAATGGTATTGGTCTGTCTTCTCATATAGATTTTCCAGGCATCCGAACCAGATTCACGTCCACCACCTGTTTCTTTTTCCCCTCCAAAAGCTCCACCGATCTCCGCACCTGAGGTTCCAATGTTAACATTGGCTATTCCGCAATCGCTGCCTTGAACTGATAGAAATTGCTCTGCTTCCCGCAGATTATTTGTCATTATGGCGGAAGATAGCCCTTGGACCACTCCGTTTTGTATGGAAATGGCGTTCTCAACATCTCCAGAATACTTTAATAGATATAGTATGGGAGCAAAGGTTTCGTGCTGTACAATCTCATAGGCATTACTTGCTTCGGCTATGGCGGGTTTTACATAGCAGCCACTTTCAAATCCTTTCCCTTGCAAGACGCCCCCTTCAACAATAAGCTTGCCTCCTTCTTCTACAACCTTGCGAAGCGCCTCTTGGTACATCTTTACGGCATCGGTATCAATCAATGGGCCCACATGGTTTTTTTGATCCAAAGGGTTCCCAATCCGCAATTGTTTATAGGCGGTAACAATTGCATCTTTTACCTTCTCATAAATAGAATCGTGTATGATTAATCTTCGTGTGGAGGTACAACGTTGGCCTGCCGTGCCTACGGCCCCAAATACGGCTCCAATAACGGTCATTTTTATGTCTGCATCAGGGGTAACTATTATGGCATTGTTTCCTCCCAGTTCCAAGAGGGATTTCCCCAATCGGGCGGCTACTGCCTGGGCAACGATTTTTCCCATGCGTATAGATCCGGTGGCGGATATCAAAGGCACTCTCTTATCATGGGTCATAAACTCGCCTACTTTGTAATCGCCATTGATTAAACAGGAAATACCTTCTGGAAGATTATTTTCCTTAAATACGGCAGCTGCAATGTTTTGACATGCAACTCCGCATAGCGGCGTTTTTTCACTTGGTTTCCAAACACAGACATCTCCTGAAATCCATGCCAGGGCTGTATTCCATGCCCATACGGCTACCGGGAAATTGAACGCGGAGATGATGCCAACTACCCCTAAAGGATGATATTGCTCGTACATCCTATGTCCTGGTCTTTCGGAGTGCATGGTGAGTCCGTGCAATTGTCTGGACAGACCTAAGGCGAAATCGCAGATATCGATCATTTCCTGCACCTCTCCCAAACCCTCTTGATATGATTTTCCCATTTCATAGGAAACCAGTTTTCCCAAAGGTTCTTTTAGTTCACGAAGTTTATCGCCAAACTGTCGTACTATTTCCCCCCTTTGGGGTGCGGGTTTTGTTCTCCATGTTTTAAATGCATTCGTAGCCGAATCCATCACTTTTTCGTAGTCTTCCCTGGAGGTGGTCTTTACTTTACCAATCAGAATACCATCCACTGGAGAATATGAGCTTAATTCTTCTCCCGAAGAAAAAGTATCCGAACCTGTTGAGGTTCCGTTATTTATAGCTTTTACGCCCAATGCTTTCAAAGCTTCATGGATTCCAAATTCCTGTGCAATTTTTGACATTTATAACTATTTTATCGTTAAATGTTATATTTTTTCAAATTTACAAATTAATGTGTAGTCTAGGGTATCAGCAGTCATAAATGTTTTAATACCCGATTTATGGCTCTAATGCAACTTAGGTTAAAGAAAATAATATTTACCAAGGGTATATATTATTCGTCCTCCTTGGCAATAAACCGTTCATCAACGGGCATTATAGTCCCACAATTACTGCAGGTTCTAAGTTTTTCCGAACCATAAAAGGTTTTAAAATGTCCTAAAAAGTCCTTTTCAATATTATTTAAGGTGAAGTATACTTCATAAAGTTTATGGTTACAGTTGTCGCAAAACCACAGCAAACCATCATCAACGTTCATCCCGGCCCGTTTGCGTTCTATGACCAAACCTATGGATCCTTCTTTTCTAACAGGGGAATGAGGTATTTTAGCTGGGTGCAGGTACATGTCCCCTGGTCCCAATTGCATCGTCTTTTTTTGGCCGTTTTCCTGGATGTGAACTTCAATATTTCCTTCCAATTGATAAAACAGTTCCTCGGTTTCATTGTAATGATAATCTTTTCTGGCGTTGGGGCCGGCAACGACCATAACAATATAGTCTCCCGATTCCGTGTAAAGGTTTTTGTTTCCTACGGGAGGTTTTAAAGTATCCCTATTTTCGGAAATCCATTTATTTAGATTGAATGGTTGTTTTATGGACATAGTGCATCTTATAGAAGTTAATATTTTTCTGCCGCCATTTAATATTGACATTAACGGTTATGCTATCCAATATTAAAAAGCGGATTCACATCAAAAATAATAAAACTAAACTGCTTTAAAGAAGACTATCGGTAGAAGAGTTGTGTAAAATATAGTTTGCCATCGGTGTTCCTCTTTACGCTTACCGCAGTATGTGTAAATTCGCCTTCCATAGTTTTCCTATGGTCGGAACTGGCCAGCCATTTTTGAAAGGCCTCAAGGGCAGAATCGTAGTCCTTCGCCACATTTTCGGAGACGAATGAGGCATTAACTGCCTGGGAAATATCCGATGCACGTGCGCTAAAATTGTCGTGGTTTATAGAGCCTTTGGCAATCATATAGTCTGTATGCTTGTTCGCATACTCATAAGCCACTGAGCTAAAATCCAAATCGTTATAGCCCAAGCCAATACGATGTTCATTGACGATTCCAAGTAATTCCTGTTCTACTTCAACCGCATTTTCTACTTCTGGACTTATTGCCGGCTCTATTGACTCTGTGCTGCAAGAGACTACTACAAATGCGAACAAAAGCATTACAAAATAATGCATTTTCATTTTCATATAATGTTCTATTTGTAAGTAGGAAGAAAGGGAAGAATGGGGAATTCTTGTGTTCTTATAATTGGCTTCTCGTAACCAACGATGGTAATATTAAAAAATTAATTTATCACGAACTGGAATAAAATAGGTTATTCGACGAAATGCATATTTCGCCATACATCCTGTAATCCAAGGGCTGCCAATACGCTGAACCCAACACTGGATTTCCAATAACAATTTGGTATTTGGATTTTCCATGCCTAGGCCGTAATTCACATGTCAGCATTATATTGGGGCCGAGCTTAATTGGAGCAAAAAATACTCCATAAAGGGGAAAACATTTTATCTTTACTGTACTAAAATGGTTCATACATGAAATTAATTGTCCATGCCCTAATATTTCTTTTCATCCTTGGATGCGGCCCGAAAAAAGAAACGGAAAAAATTCCGTTAGACAACCTACATCTTTATCATGAATATATTACGGAAGTGTCCCATGGATTAATTTCGGCAAGAGCGGATGTTCGGGTAGTGTTGAACCGCCCTGTAGATTCATGGGAAAGCGGCAAGGAATTGGATGAGGATATATTGGTGGTATTGCCCAAGACAAGGGGTAAGGTAATTGCTTTGGATAGTAGGACCATTGCTTTTGTACCCGAGGCCGGGTTTCATCAGAATAGCACCTATGGGTTTACATTGAATTTGGGGTCTATTATTTCCGGAGTTCCAAAGGAATTGCACAAGTTCAATTTCGAGGTAAAGACATTGAAACAACAGTTTAATGTGTATACCCAGGCCCTTCAATCCTATTCCAAGGATTATCAATATTTGGAGGGACAATTGAAAAGTGCCGATCAATTAAGTTTGGCCAATGCCAAGCAGTTGTTGGAGGTGAAACAGAATGGGAAAAATGTCCCTGTTAAATTTGATTCATCCATAGCTGAAGGAACCCAATTTTATTTTAAGATCGATAGTATTCAGCGATTCGCCGAGGATACGGACTTGGAGGTTAGGTGGGACGGTGGTGTTTTGGACATTGAAAGTGTTGGGAAAAATAGTATAAAAATACCGGGCAAGAGTAATTTTACCATTCTTGATGTTGGCTTGGAAACAGGGGAAAATCAAATCATAAATATCAATTTTTCGGATCCCTTAAAAAAAGGTCAAAACTTTAAGGGCTTGGTGGTTTTGGAAGGGGATGGCAAGCTGAAATTTGATGTGGTGGGGAATACCCTAAAGGTATATCCTTCCAAAGAGATGAGCACAACCTTAAGGCTCGAGGTTTTTGAGGGTATTGAAAGCGTTGATGGGTACAAACTTAAAACAAGGCTTACAGAGCGGGTTGCGTTCGAACAAATAAAACCCGAGGTCCGCCTGTTATCAAATGGAACAATTTTACCCTCTTCCAATAATCTGAAAATCAATTTTGAAGCGGTAAATCTGAAGTCGGTAAACCTAACCGTCTATAAAATTTTCGAGAGCAATATTCTACAGTTCTTGCAAGGCAATGATCTTAACGGGAGTTACAATCTAAAAACGGTGGCAAGGCCCATAGCCAAAAAGAAATTGGAATTGGAAACCGGCCTTGGCAATACCAATGGTAAATGGTCGGCACATGCCATCGATTTAAGAACGCTCATTACTCCTGAAATAGGGGCTATTTATAGAGTTGAATTTAGTTTTAAACCTTCGTATAGCCTATTTAAATGTGACAGTACCAATTTTGATAATGAAGTCTTGTCAGAGGATGATTTTGATCAAGAAACAGAAAACAGTTCATGGGACGGGGTGGAATCCTATTATGAAGATTATTACTTTAACTATGACTGGAATCAACGTGATAACCCTTGCCATACTTCTTATTTCTATGACAAAACGGTAGGCACCAATGTCTTGGCCTCCGATCTAGGGATAACCGTAAAACAAGGGGTGAACAAGAGTTATTTTGTTGCGGTCAATAATATTGTAAGTACTGAACCCATTGCAGGGGCCAAGGTAACTTTCTATAATTACCAACAACAGCCCATTGGTCAGGTAATAACAGCGATGGATGGAACCTCTCTCTTTGATACCGATCATATGGCGTATTTTGCCGTAGCGGAGAGCAATGGTCAAAAGACCTATGTTAAATTAAATGACGGAAATGCCCTTTCCGTTAGTAAGTTTAATGTTGATGGGGTTGCACTACAAAAGGGAATAAAAGGTTATATTTTTGGGGAAAGGGGTGTATGGCGACCTGGTGACAAACTTTTTCTTTCGTTTATGTTAAACGATAAGGCCAATAAACTCCCGGTAGGGCATCCGGTAAAACTGGAATTGATAGACCCCTATAACAAGGTGGTCCTTAGGGAAGTAAGGACAAATTCACTTAACAATTTTTATAGTTTTGTTGTAAGTACAGATGAGAATGCACCTACGGGCAATTGGTTGGCGAAAGTTTCTGTAGGAGGGGCAAGCTTCACAAAGACCATTAAAATTGAAACGATCAAGCCAAATAGATTAAAGATTAAAACAGCGTTTGAGAATGAGGTGTTATCGGGAGGTAAACCCATTAAAGGGATGCTGGAGGCCACTTGGCTTCACGGTGCGGTTGCAAAAAACCTGAAAGCGGATATCACTGCCAGGTTCAATGTACAGACTACAACCTTTAAGAACTTTCCGGCGTATGTTTTTGATGATCCCACAAGGGCGTTTACAGCAGAGGACCAAATTGTTTTCAATAGTACCATCAATGCCGAAGGTAAAGCAGCCTTTTCATTAAATCCACAAATTAACAGTCAGGCTCCGGGAATGCTTACGGCAGCATTTATTACCAAGGTTTATGAAAATGGGGGCGATTTTAGTACGGATGTTTTTACAAAGCAATATTCCCCATTTGACACCTATGTAGGCCTTAATGTACCTAAAGGCGATAAAACTAGGGGAATGTTGCTCACAGATGAGACCCATAGCTTTGAAGTGGTAACGGTAGATGAAATGGGCAATGCCAAAGCCACCAGTAATTTAAAAGTTGCTATTTATAAAGTAGGTTGGAGATGGTGGTGGGAGACTTCTGCCGATAATCTTTCCAACTTTAGCAGCAGTGAGTATCAAGAAAAAGTACTGGAAAAAACCATAAGCACTAATTCCAGTGGGAAGGCATCATTTAATTTTGAGCTAAAATATCCCGAATGGGGCCGATATTTGGTTAGAGTGGAAGATCCGAAGGGAGGCCATGCAACAGGTAAAACCATATATGTAGATTGGCCTGGATGGGCGGGAAAATCGATGAAAAACGACCCTTCTGCCGCCACCATGTTAATGTTTTCCACGGATAAGGAAGTCTATAATGTAGGGGAAACGGCCACCGTTACCTTTCCTGGTTCGGAAGGCGGTAGGGCATTGGTTACCGTTGAAAATGGAAGTGAAGTACTGCATTCACAATGGGTGGAATCAGAAAAAGGGGAAACAAAATTTGAAATCCCTATATCGGAATTGTATACGCCCAATGTTTACATCAATATTAGTTTGCTGCAGCCACATGCCACTACCTTAAACGATTCCCCCATACGAATGTACGGGGTAGTTCCTATATCGGTTGAAGATCCTTTTACAAAATTACAACCGGAAATTGTCATGCCAAATGTCTTAAGGCCCGAGGAAAGTATAACTCTCAAAGTAAAAGAGAAACAAGGTAGGGCCATGACCTATAGCATTGCCATGGTGGATGAAGGGTTGCTGGACCTAACGCGTTATAAGACCCCAAACCCGTGGAATACTTTTTATGCCCGGGAAGCATTGGGGGTCAAGAGTTGGGATGTATACGATGATGTAATCGGGGCCTTTGGCGGGAGAATAAATCAGGTCTTCGCCATTGGTGGTGACGGGGAATTGGCAGGGGCCAAAAATAAAAAGGCCAATCGCTTTGAACCCATGGTGGTTTATCTGGGTCCTTTTAGCCTGAATAAAGGAGAGACAATATCACACAAAATAAACATCCCCAAATATGTTGGTTCCGTACGGACCATGGTCATAGCCGGAAATTCTGGGGAAGCCGCATATGGTATGGCAGAGAAAACCACCCCTGTAAGAAAACCACTTATGGTATTGGCTTCCTTGCCAAGGAAAATTACCCCAGGGGAAACGGTGACTTTACCGGTTACGGTTTTTGCTATGGAGGACAAAGTAAAGGAGGTGACCCTAAAAATTAAACCGGACCCTGCCTTTAGTATTGAAGGTAAGACCGTGCAAAACGTTTCTTTTACCGAACCTGATGAAAAAATGGCCTATTTTCAATTGAAAGTGGCCGATTTTAAAGGTATTGGTAAAGTAGTGGTAGAGGCTTCAGGCAATGGGGAAAGGGCCTCTTTTGAGGTGCCGATTGATGTGGTGAATCCCAATCCATTGACGACGGTTACAGAAAATATTGTCTTGGAGGCCGCCAGTAGTAGTAAAATTGATCTTGAAACTTTTGGCATCCCCGGCAGTAATAATGCAGAGGTGGAATTTTCTACCCTTCCTCCAATGAACTTTAATGGAAGAATGCAATATCTGATCCAATATCCGCACGGGTGTTTGGAGCAGACCACCTCCAGTGCATTTCCACAATTATATATTTCGGATATCTTCGATATTAATGCAGCAAAGAAAAGAGAGATACAGCAAAATGTTGAAAGTGCCATCAAAAGGGTTGGCGGCTATCAAACACCGAGTGGTGGTTTCGCCTATTGGCCAGGACAAAATTATGCAGATGATTGGAGTTCATCCTATGTAGGACACTTTTTATTGGAGGCCGAGAAAAAGGGATATGTTTTGCCTCTAGGATTTAGGTCTTCCTGGCTTAATTACCAACAGAATATAGCCAGACAATGGAGACCCGGCACAGGGCATTCGGATTTGGCCCAGGCATATAGACTATACACCTTGGCACTCTCGGGAAATGCGGATATTGCTTCAATGAACAGGTTAAGGGAGATGCCCAATTTGTCCAACGAGGGTAAATTCCGCCTGGCGGCTGCCTATGGACTTGTTGGCCAGGAACCTGTGGCCCAACAAATAATTAAATCTGTTAATTACGATTTTTCCGGAGGTAAAAATTACCATCAAACCTACGGGTCTTCCGATCGCAATAGGGCTATGGCTCTGGAAACCTATGTGCTTTTTAATGATAAGGCAAAAGCGCAGGAAATGGCTCGAAACTTAGCACAGCGTTTAAGTTCCGATGAATGGATGAGTACCCAAAGTACCGCCTATTGCCTGCTGGCAATGGCAAAATTTGCCGATATGATAGGGGGTAAGGGAATTAAGGCCAACATCACTGTTAATGGAGATAATATTGCAATAAATACCGATAAAACCTTGGCCAATACGGGACTGGCCATTGGAACAGGGACCAATACCATCAATATAGAAAATACGGGTGATAATTTGCTTTATGTGAGCATTGTCAACAGTGGAATTTTACCGGTGGGGGAGGAAAGGGAATTGCAACGCAATTTAGTGGCCAATATCATCTTTAAGGGAAGGAACGGTATTAAATTGGATCCATCTTCCATAATGCAAGGCGCGGATTTTGTTGCAGAAGTATCGCTTACCAATACCAAGTCAGAAGTAATTAAAAATGTAGCATTGTCAGAAATATTCCCTAGTGGATGGGAAATAGTAAATACCAGGTTCACGGAATTTGGTGATTTTGCTGAAAACGAGGTTACTTATACCGATATAAGGGATGATAGGGCCAATTTTTATTTTGACCTGAAGAAGAACGAAACAAAAACATTTAGAGTACTGTTGAATGCCTCGTATTTGGGAAAATATTATTTGCCAGGTATACAGGCAGAGGCTATGTATAACAATGATTATGCCGTGCGTACCAAAGGCCAATGGGTAGAAGTTGTGAGGTAATGGCTCCTGTTGGGCCTAAAAAATGTACCTCGTTTAACGCAACCATTTTGTGTTTTTCGCATTTATAAATAAAAATATAAATAGCATCACATGAAAAAAACAATTTGGTTTGGGCTTTTTGGGGCCATTGCATTTAGCATCCTATTGGTAGGTTGTAGTACGGATAATACCGTTGAATGCCCTGCGGATTACGAGGGGGCACTCGTTGAGGAGGAAAATGGGTTGCTCGGAACTTGGGAATTGTCGGCAATATTGGCGGAAAAAGAAGTAGATCTTACAAAAGACGACGAGCAGAATCCCAAAAAGGATATTTATGCACAATATACGGACTGTGAAAAGGATGGCGAGTATACCTTCGGACCAGGTCGAACCTACAAATTTGCCCAAGGGCAGCATGCTTCAAACTGTAGTAATAAGCTTAAGATTGAGGGAAGCTGGAAACTATCCAGTGACATATTGGGTTTAATTGGTAATTGTTCAAGTCAAAATTTGAAAATTGTTTTCAATGAGGACAAATCTGAATTTAGCACTACTTCCAATTATAACATAACAGATGTAAACGGGGCAACCATTCAAACAGACGTAAAATTTACTTATACAAAAGTGGAAGCCACCGAATAAACGGCATTGCGGTGTAAAATAATATCATCCCATGGTGGCTAATTTTTTTGGTGCCATGGGATATTATAATTAGCCACTTACCTTAATGAAGGTATTTTTTTCATTTTCGTTTTGGGGAGGTTCCTTCTCCAAGGCTTTATTCTCCTTTAATACCTTACTAAAAACAAGGGCCCCTATTTCCTTCACAGGGGTATATAGTTTGGATTCGTCGATTGCTTCCTGCTTAACAAATCCAAGTTGATTATTGGTCTTGTCGAAAAATATCAATAGGGCCCCTAGGATTACGGCAACCTTCAGTAAGCCAAAGATTCCTCCTGCTATTTTATTTAGTAACCCCAGCATAGCAAAATCGGCAATCTTGGTCAACAAACGTCCAGCCATATTAACTACGAGGACAATAATTATAAAGGTAAGCAAGAAGGAGGCGGTGTTCATATATCGTTCGTTCCATTCCATATTTTTGGAAAGATATTCCCCAACAATGTAGGAGAAGTGAATGGCCCCGTACAAACCTGCCACAAGGGCGACCAAGGAGGCCAATTCTACAAAGAGACCATTTTTAACTCCTTTGTAAAGGCCATAAAGTAATAGCAGTCCAATAATAATATCCAATATACCCATACAGAAGTCTTTTGACAAATATAAAACTTTGATTTGTACCTTTGAACAATTCTATTCTGTTTGGATGGTAAATCCAACATTAGATATAAATTAGGATAAATTACAATGTCTAGAGATACACAATTAAAAGATAGATGGGAGATTTTGGTAAAAAAGCTATCTTCCCAATTTGCGGACAACGACCCCATGGAATTGGATGCCATCATATATTTGGTAGGAGTCCAGGAACTGGGACAAATTCATAAAACCTTTAAGAAGGATGAAAAATTAAATCTTATGCATATAGCCATCTGCAGGCTGTTGGAGCCTTATGGGTATTATGAGTTCGATTTTTTTGATGAAGATGGGTGGCCACATTATAATATTAAGGAAGAGTTGCCCCCATTAAAAGCCGGTGAACAATCTGTATTGATGAAGGAAGCCTTGGTGAGCTACTTCTTGGAAAAGAAATACATTATATAGATATGGAACCTAAAAAACCCTATTACGCCGTAATATTTACTTCTATAACAGCGGAAGATATTAATGGGTATAAGGAAATGGCCGAATGGATGGAGGCTTTGGCCCGGAGACAGAAAGGTTTTTTGGGCTTTGAAAGTGCAAGGGATCAAATAGGGATCAGTGTAAGTTATTGGGATAGTCTGGGTGCCATAGCGGATTGGAAAATGCAGGCCGATCATTTGTTTGCCCAAAAAAAAGGTAAGGAAGAATGGTACAAATGGTATAAGGTCCGTGTTTGCATGGTGGAAAGGGAATATGAATTTGGGAAAGGATAAGGGTCCAGGCAAGGGAGTAAAAACCTATCAACGGTTGTGGGGGCTAGTTCAAAGGCATCCTAAGAAGATTCTTATTCTTGTTTTACTGTTGGTAGCCTATTATTTTTGTTTGCCCAATCAACTATTCCATACCCCTCATGCTACCGTGGTTGAGAGTAAATCGGGCAAGCTTTTGGGAGCCGTTATTGCCGAGGATGGTCAATGGAGATTCCCTATGGTGGATAGTGTGCCCTACAAATTTGAGGCATGTATATTAAATTTTGAGGATGCCCATTTTTATCAACATCCCGGTTTTAATCCAGTTTCCATAAGCAAAGCCTTTATAGCAAATATTTTGGCAGGGAAAACGGTTAGGGGAGGTAGTACCCTAACCCAACAAGTGATACGTTTATCCCGTAATAACAAAAGGCGTACTTATTGGGAAAAAGTAAGGGAACTGGTTTTGGCTACGAGATTGGAGCTGAAATTTTCCAAGAAATATATATTAAAATTATATGCCAGTCATGCTCCCTTTGGTGGAAACGTGGTAGGATTGGAGGCGGCGGCTTGGCGTTACTTCGGGATGCAGCCCAGTCAATTGTCATGGGCCGAAGCAGCTACTTTGGCCGTATTGCCCAATGCTCCAAGTTTAATATACCCTGGAAAGAATGCAACGAAACTGCTGAACAAGAGAAATAGGTTACTTCATAAATTATGGAATAATAACCATATAGATAGTACTACCTACCAGCTTTCACTTTTGGAAGAATTGCCCCAAAAACCTTTTCAACTTCCGGATACAGCACCACATTTGGTACAATATTTGGCCAAAAAATATAAGGGGAAGAGAATCTTGACCCATGTGGACCAAAATCTACAAGCCAATATAAATAGCATTGTAAATACACATTATAAAAACTTAAGGCAGAATCAGGTGTATAATGCGGCAGTATTGTTGATGGATGTTAAAACACGTAAAGTACTATCATATGTGGGCAATACGCCAACGGACAATGAACACGAAAAGGATGTGGATATGGTACAGGCCAATCGCAGTACAGGAAGTGTTCTAAAGCCTTTATTGTATACCGCCATGATGAATGCGGGCGAATTGTTGCCTGGGATGCTAATACCGGATGTTCCAACCCAGATAGCAGGTTATACACCCGAGAATTTCAACGAAAGCTATAGTGGCGCGGTAGAGGCCGATAAGGCCTTGGCCAAGTCCTTAAATATTCCTGCAGTACGGTTGTTGCGTTCCTATGGCTTGGAAAAATTTCGGGATCAACTGGATTTGTTTAACCTAAGGGGCCTTGATAAACCGGCCGATCATTATGGCCTAACATTAATTCTTGGCGGGGCAGAAAGTAATCTATGGGATTTGTGCAAGACCTATGCCTCCCTAGCATCAACCGTAAACCATTTTAACGCCACCTCAAGTGAGTACTATACCAAGGAATTCGTAGAGCCAAACCTTACAGTGGATACTAGGGTAGATTTTGGTGCTAAGTCTACCGAGCCGACTATTTTTGATGCCGCGAGCATCTATCTTGCCTTTGAGGCCATGAAGAAAGTAAACCGTCCCGAGGGAAGCGAATCCTGGGAGTTTTTTGATTCTTCCAAACAGATAGCATGGAAGACGGGAACCAGTTTTGGCAATAAGGATGCCTGGGCCATTGGTATTACCAAAGATTACGTAGTTGGGGTTTGGACGGGTAATGCCGATGGTGAAGGACGGCCAAATGTAACCGGACTCACTAGTGCGGCACCAATTTTATTTAATGTGTTCGATGTTTTGCCCAGGTCTTCGTGGTTTCAAAAACCAGAGGATGAGTTTACGGAAATAAAAGTATGTTCGGAAAGTGGTTACCTGGCTACTGAAATTTGTCCCAAAAAAATAATATCCATCCCCAAAAAACAAAATTTTATAAAGCCATGTGGGTATCACCAATGGGTGCATTTAGACTCTCAAAAGCAATTTAGGGTCAATTCCTCCTGTGCAGATTTGTCACGGACAGTGAGCCAATCTTGGTTTGTATTGCCCCCTTTAATGGAATACTATTATAAAAAGGGACATCCCTCCTATAAAACATTACCACCTTTAATGGAAAATTGTAAGGAAACCAATGTGGCGGCAATGGAGTTTATATACCCAAGCAACGGAAGTAGAATAACCTTGGCAAGAAATTTTGAAGGTAAAAAGAATGAGTTGATAATTAAGTTGGCCCATGTTAAACCCGCAACACCGGTTTATTGGTATTTGGACGGGAAATTTATGGGACAAACCACGGACTACCATGAAATGGGATTGATGCCCCGGCCCGGAAAGCATGGAATTACGGCAGTTGATGCCCTAGGTAACGAAGTTGCCCTAATGATAACGATAGAGTAACAATTACCTTTTTGATTTGGGCCTATAATCAGTTACCTTTAATGACGGTCAAAGTAAAATATATTCGGCCACAATAAACGGATACCCTTTAAAAAGATGACAAAAAATATTCGATTTTCAAATTTGGATAGAAAAAAAACAATTGCCAAACTAAGGGAGGAGACCTTTGATCTGGTGGTTATTGGCGGCGGTATTACAGGGGGTGGAATTGCCTTGGATGCTGCATCCAGAGGTTTGAAGGTAGCCTTGGTGGAAAAAAATGATTTTGCGTCTGGAACCAGTAGCAAATCAACGAAATTGATCCATGGTGGACTGAGATATCTAAAACAATTTGATTTCTGGCTGGTAAAGGAAGTGGGTTCGGAAAGGGCCATAGTACATAATTTGGCGCCACATTTAGTGTTGCCGGAGAAAATGTTGTTGCCGTTGATAGAAAATGGGTCTTATGGCAAATGGCTTACTTCCATAGGGTTAAAGGTTTATGATATTTTGGCCCAGGTGGCAGGAGATGATAAACGTAAAATGTTGGAGAAGAAAGAGGCTCTTAAATTGGAACCTTTGCTGCCCAAAAAGATATTGAAAGGAGCAGGATATTATGCAGAGTACAGGACAGATGATGCCAGGCTCACTATGGAGACTATAAAGACCAGTCTGCAATATGGCGCCATGCCTATCAACTATACTATGGTAACCGATTTTATTTACGAAGAGGATATGGTTGCTGGGGTCATAGTAAAGGATATGGTCTTGGATACCAACTTCCATATAAAGTCCAAATATGTAATAAGCGCTGCAGGACCTTGGGTAGATGAACTTAGGGGCATCAACAATTCCAAAAAAGGAAAGCGATTGCACTTAACGAAAGGGGTACATTTGGTTTTCCCTTTTGAAAAATTACCTATAAAGCAATCCGTTTATTTTGATATTCCGGATGGGCGCATGATGTTTGCGATTCCAAGGGGCAAGATTACGTATGTTGGAACTACGGACACAAATTTTAATGAGAATAAGGATAGCGTTAAAACGGATGTGGCCGATGCTATTTATTTAATATCTGCCGTAAATAATATGTTTCCCAAGATTAATTTGGAAATGGAAGATATAATCTCCTCATGGGCAGGATTGCGCCCGCTTATACACGAAGAAGGTAAGTCTGCCTCTGAATTATCGCGAAAAGATGAAATTTTCACTTCAGATACCGGCCTCATAAGTATTGCAGGTGGAAAGCTAACGGGCTATCGTAAAATGGCAGAACGCGTAGTAAACAGAGTAGCCAAAAAAATGGAGGAGGATTATGGAATTAGTGTAAAAAATTCTGATACTGAGCATATTCCCTTATGTGGAAACGATTTTAAAAAGTATAAATACGTAAAGAAATATATTACTGAAATCCATGAAAGATTGACCCCTGAGGGATTTTCGAAATATGAAGCCTGGTATTTGGTAACCAATTATGGAAAGCAAACCGAAACAATATTGCAGTACTATGCAAAACAGAAGGAAGATGATCACGTGTTGGGCATGGCAAAGGCCGAGTTAAAATTTACTATTGAAAATGAAATGGTACAAACTCCCATGGATTTTTTTATACGTAGAACTGGAAGATTGTACTTCGATATAGATAGTGTAAGAAAATTGATGGAACCCATCTTGGCCGAGTTCAAAACTATTTACAAATTGGATGATGGGATTATCGGCTCCTATCGGAAAACCCTGAAAGAAGAAATAGAAGAGCATTCCAATTTTTCACTGGACCGAATTTAAGGATAGTGGCAAAAGTGGTGTTGTGAGGCCCCAAGGAGTTAAACCTTAGGGTTAATCCAGCTTTTCTGTCAGCTCCTTAAAGACTTTTTTTGGATTTTTATTTTCATAAAGTACTTCGTAAACGGCATTTAGAATTGGAGTTTTTGATTTCTTCTTGTGTTTTGAAACAATAAGATGGGCACTATTGGTGGCATAATATCCCTCCGCTACCATTTTCATTTCCATCATAGCGCTTTTTACAGTATAACCTTTACCGATCATATTCCCAAACATACGGTTACGACTAAAAACAGAGTAGCCGGTTACCAGAAGGTCTCCTAAATAGGCTGAATCGTTGATGTTGCGCTTCATTTTATGTACCCGTTTTATAAACCGTTTCATCTCTCTTATGGAATTGCTCATCAATACGCTTTGAAAGTTGTCGCCATAGCCCAAACCATGTGCAATACCGGCAGCAATGGCATAAATATTCTTTAGCATAGCCGCATATTCCGTCCCGATAATATCGTCTGATATTTTGGTTTTTATATAGTCGCTACTAAGGTGTTTGGCCACTATTTTGGCTTTTTCGGTGTCCGCACAGGCTATGGTTAAATAGGACAATCGTTCCAATGCTACTTCCTCGGCATGGCATGGTCCTGTAATGACCCCAATATTTTCAAAGGGAACTTTATAGTTGACGTGAAAATGTTCCCCGACTATCAAACTGGATTCTGGCACAATACCTTTAATGGCCGAAAAAATGATTTTATTCTTTATATCTACGGTCAATTGTTTCAATTCGTTCTCTAAAAAAGCGGAGGGAATTGCAAAAATAAGGATATCGGCATCAGCAACAGCCACGTTGATATTGTCCGTCAGGTTTAATTGTTCTGTATTAAACTCTACCGAACTTAGGTAATTGGGGTTGTGTTTCTGTGTTCTAATGTGTTCTATAGCATCCGTATTTCTCATGTACCAATTAACCACATCGGCATTCTCTGTCAACATTTTTACAATGGCAGTTGCCCAGCTACCCCCTCCCAACATGGCAAATTTCATTTTGTTTTTCATCTATTCAAAATTTCTTGTTGTACGGCCAATACCCAATGTTTAGGATATTGGCTTTAAAAAACGTCAATGGCCAATAAATTGTCCAATATCAATTTAGAAGAGCACATTGTTTAATAAAATCCATGGCAATGTAGGACTGTTTTTTGGAGATTCAAAACAAGAATTATATACCAACGGTAATAGGTTTTGACCTAATCATATAGCCATATTTTTCACTGTAAAGGTGTTGTTTATCTATAATGGCAGGTAATAAATTAATTATCAGTAGTTTATAGTGCTTATATAATGATTGTATTTACATGAATTAGTAATCTCTGAACCATAGGATATGAGAGTTGTTAAATTGCTAATGGCGGGATATATATTAACAATGAGGTGGACGGCTAATTGAGCTTGGAAGTATTCATTGTGGACAAGATCACTATTGAGTTATATGATTCCGATAGGCAAACCTCATATTTTTGGAGGGATATGAATGAAATAACTTTGATTATGACATGGTATCTTAGGACAATATTGAAGACTTGCTGTAGGGATATGAAGTTTGGGAAAAGATTACAAAGAGTGGGGAGGGAGTGGTAAACCATTTCGCTTCCGAAAATTACCTGCAGTTCTAATATGATGGTAACATATCTATCTTTAATTCCTCGGTAGACCCCAGTGGGATGCATTTCAACGATGTTTTATGGGATAATTGGGGGAAATATTCCCTATTTGATGTTTATAACGATGAAACGCTCAAAACTTTAACACTGGATTAGGACTTCACGGGCAATGATTACTTTGAATTGTACGTTATTAATGATAGTAGCACAGAGTTGTATCATTGCAAAAGTGGAACGTTTTACAGGTTTGGGGTAAGGGATTTATTATCTATTTGAAATCTGTTAAACTGCAATGGGACCGGAAGAGAGTAAAAACCGAATACGGCTCCGTGAAGTTGGTCAATAAAAGAAAGTTGTAATTATTGCCGTAAGGTTTTGCGGTATCAATATAAAGAAGTTTTTGGTTGGTTATTTAGTTAAAGACCGTCTTGGAGTAATTACCTAAGGCGGTTTTTTAATTACCTTCATTATATTATTTTCAAAGAGGGATATGTCATTTCCTGCATATTGCCCAAGATTATTCCATTTCAATGAGTTCCATAGATCCATTGTATATCTAAGCCTAATAGATATAGGGGATGGATGTTGCACAGTATATCAATATGTCCCTTAATAATTTGGGTATCAGCAATTAATATTGCGCGTATTGGAATAATTTGGGGACGAAACTATTGGTTCTTTTAAGCGGGTATTTTGTTGTAAATGTCACATTTAGGCATAACATGATCCTTAAAACAAGAAAATCCACTACTTTTGCCCCCTCAAAAACAAAGACGTGAAGAAGTATTTAAATCTATTCGATTTTAAACAAAAAGTAGATTATAAGACCGAGATATTATCAGGCTTAACAGTTGCCCTAGCTTTGGTTCCTGAAGCAATAGCCTTTGCCTTGATCCCAGGGTTTTCACCCTTAACAGGATTATATGCGGCCTTCGTATTGGCCTTGGTGACTTCTATTTTAGGAGGTAGGCCGGGAATGATTTCCGGTGCTACAGGGGCAGTGGCCGTTATATTTATTGGGTTAATTTTGGAATTGAAGAATACGTTTCCCGGGATTAGTCCGGAAACTATTTTAAATTATGTATTTGCCACCGTTATTATTGCCGGGCTTTTACAAATAATGGCAGGAGTTTTACGGTTGGGGAAATTCATACGCTTGGTACCCCACCCTGTAATGTTTGGATTTGTAAATGGCTTGGCCATTATTATTTTTATGGCCCAGTTCCCTAATTTCTATGTGAAGGGCACCACGGATCTGTTGTCGGGTCCGGCATTTTGGACTATGTTGGGGTTAACGCTTTTAACTATGTTTATCATTTGGGGCCTGCCTAAATTAACCAAAGCGGTTCCTTCTTCCTTATTGGCCATTGTAGTAGTGTCGGCAATAGTTTTGGGTTTTGGAATAGACACACTTACAGTGGCAGATACCATGGCCGAAGGGCAGAGTATTAGTGGGGGCTTTCCACCTTTGTCCATTCCAAACATCCCTTTAACGCTGGAAACATTTAAAATAATCTTTCCTTTTGCGGCCATTGTCGCAGGGGTTGGATTAATAGAGAGTTTACTTACCTTAAATATAATAGATGAAATTACCGATACTCGAGGTAGTGGAAATAAAGAATGTATAGCACAGGGAACAGCTAATATTTTCTCGGGATTCCTATCAGGGATGGGCGGTTGTGCCATGATCGGACAAAGTTTGATCAATACTTCGGCTGGTGCCAGGGCCCGATTATCGGGAATAACCGCTGCCGTAATGTTGTTGGTATTTATAATGTTCGGTTCCAATTTAATAGAACAGTTACCGATGGCCGCTTTGGTTGGACTTATGTTCATGGTGGCAATTGGTACATTTGAATGGGCCAGTTTTAAGACGTTTAGAAAAATGCCTTCTTCCGATGTGGTTGTTATGGTTTTGGTTACATTAATAACGGCCATTACCCATAATTTGGCCGTTGCCGTTTTGTTTGGGGTAGTTATTTCTGCCTTGGCCTATTCATGGGAAAATGCCAAGCGTATTAGGGCCAGAAAGACTGTCGATGAAAATGGGGTAAAACATTATGAAATATACGGACCATTGTTTTTTGGGTCTACTACGGCTTTTGCTGAAAAGTTTGATATACAGAACGATCCCAAGGAAGTGATTATCGACTTTAAGGAAAGTAGGGTTGCAGATATGTCGGGAATTGAGGCACTAAACAAATTAACGGAACGCTACGCCAAGGTGGGTAAAAAAGTGCATCTAAAGCATTTAAGTCGCGACTGTATAAGGTTATTGGAGAATGCCGACGAAATTATAGATGTAAATGTAATCGAGGACCCAACCTATAAAGTGGTTGTAGATAAGGTTTAGTATTAAGGTATTTACAAATAATAAAAAAGGAAAAGCGTTTGAATCAACCCTAAAGTTGCTTCAAACGCTTTTTTGTATTTGTTGTTGGGATACTATAAAGTTCTTAAATACTCGGCCACCGCACGGGCGTCATCTTCTGAAAGATTCTGGTTTAGCATAACCGCATTGTTGTATTCCTTTAGCAAGGCCTTCGCTATTGGATCTTCCTTAAGCATACCATCTGGGTTCAGGATCATGTTCATAACCCATTCCGGACTTCTTCTTTCAAAAACACCTTTTAATGCCGGCCCAATTAAACGTTGCTCTGCCATATGGCAGGCCACACAAATGGTACTGAATGTTTTTTGTCCTTTGGCAGCCAGCTCGGTATCTATTTCATCCGCAAAGGTTACAGATTCAATAGGGCCAACGCCTTTATTGTTCATGTCTACCGGCACACCTTCGCTTACAGGTTCTGCTTTCACTTCTTTTTTGGTACGGTTCATTTCAAAACCTTCCTTCTTTTCTTCTTTTTTTTCGCCACAGCTAACAATCAAAGCAACTAGGGCCAAAGGCATAAATAATTTTCTCATCGTTTTTTTAAATTATTGCACTAAGATAGCAAATAGATTATTTTATTAAAGTTCTTCAACGAATTTTAATGCCCTTTTTTCTGTATAGGTAATATTTTTTTCGTCATAAAAGCCTACATGGCCCCCGTACAATGGCTGTTCAAATTGTACGTAACTATTTTCCCCAGCTTCTTTGGATGGATAACATTGTTCCCCTAAAAAGGAATCATTTTGTGCATTTATTATTAGGGTGGGGGTTTTAATGGAATGGATGAATTGTTGGGAGCTGGATTTCTGGTAATAATCCAAGGCATCCCTAAATCCATGGGCCCGGCTGGTATAAATGTCATCAAAATCCTTTAGGGTTTTTATCTTTGAAATTTCCAAATTACTTATCTTCTCTGGAAAAAGATCCTGTTTTGTCCGCAGTTTTGCTATTAGATGTTTCTTAAATCGTGTGGCGTACAATGTGTTCTTAGGTTTTAGAAGTTCCAAGAGTGAACTGTATAAGTTGCATGGAACCGATACTGCGACCGCTCCCTTAATTTCTTTAGGAACCGACCTGTCTTCTCCCAAATATTTTAGGGTCATATTACCGCCTAGGCTAAATCCCTTTATGTAGATATTGGTATATTTTTTTTCGGTGAGCAGGTGGTTAATTACGGCTGCCAAATCTTCCGTGGCCCCGGAATGATAAGATCGGTAAAGTCTATTGGGTTCACCACTGCACCCTCTATAATTTACGGCACAGGCGTCAATGCCATGGATGTTGAACTGTTTTGCACTGCCAGTTATATAAGGTCTTTGGGCATTGCCTTCCAGCCCGTGTAAAAGGATTACCACTGAGGTGGTAGGGTGGGTGGCATAACTCCAATCCAAATCCAAAAAATCCCCATCGTTCAGCTCTATACGTTCCCTTGTTTGGTCCAGTCCATCCACCTTTCTAATCAATCCGGCATAGATAGTTGAGAAATGTCCATTTTTAAAGGGGAATGGAGGATTGTATCTTGAAGGTATTAAGGACATTGGGAATTTTCTAAAGGGGTTGTAGCATTAAAAGCATTTGGCAGCAAGATAAGCTTATCCTATAATTTTTCAAAGATCGGTTGCCTCTGTGTAAAAGGAGGGGAACATAGGTATTTTATTTTTTTTGGAATATGGCATAAAATTGTTGAAAATTTTAGTTAATTAGTGCTAGAGGCAAATTAAATATATTGATTTGTTAATCATTATGGTGTTGTTTCAACATATTTTTATATTTTCGTTAACGTTAACGAAAATTAATTTTTAAATGTTATGATCAATAGAAAATTAACCAAGTCAATCTTGGTATTACTGCTTCATTTTGCTATTTGCAACTCTTTTGCCCAAGAAGGATGGGAATCACTTTTAAATGGTAAGGATTTTTCCAATTTTGAACAACTGAACGGAAACGCAAAGTATAAAATTGAAAAAGGGGAAATGATCGGAACCTCTAGGCTGAATACCCCCAATAGTTTTATGGCCACTAAAAAGGCCTATGGCGATTTTATTTTGGAGTTTGATGTATTTGTTGAAAATGGACTTAATTCCGGAGTTCAATTTCGAAGCTTGAGCCTTCCCGAGTATATGGATGGTAGGGTGCATGGATATCAATGTGAAATTGAAACCAGTGATAGAAAATGGGCCGGTGGAATATATGATGAGGCAAGAAGGGGATGGTTATATCCTTTGTCCAGAAATACCAAAGGACAAAATGCTTTTAAACCTGGGGAATGGAACCATTATAGAATTGAGGCCATAGGCAATAATATTAGAACTTGGATAAACGGGATACAATGTGCCAATCTGGTAGATGATGCTACGGCAAAAGGATTTATTGCTTTTCAGGTTCATTCCATACACGACCCTAGTTTGGAAGGCAAAATAGTGAAATGGAAGAATATTAGAATAAAAACATCCGACTTGGAAAAGGAACGGAGGCCGGTGGCGTTATATGCCCCCGAAATAAGTTATCTGCAAAATCGGTTGACCCCAAATGAAGTTAGGAAAGGCTGGCGATTATTGTGGGATGGAGCCACTTCTGAAGGTTGGCGCGGTGCCAAACTAAGTGCGTTTCCAGATAAAGGTTGGATTATGGAAGACGGTGTACTAAGTGTTCTGTCGTCCGGAGGTGCGGAATCTAGAAATGGTGGGGATATTGTGACAACGGAGGCTTTTAGCAATTTTGAATTAAGTATAGACTTTAAATTGACCAAAGGGGCCAATAGCGGCATTAAATATTTTGTTGATCCCAATCTTAACATGGGTGAAGGTTCTGCCATTGGTCTGGAGTTTCAGGTGTTGGACGATAAGGAACATCCGGATGCCAAAAAAGGAAAAAATGGCAATAGGACCGTGGGATCCCTATACGATCTGATCCGCGCAGAAAATTTTGAAAATTCAAGAGGCAAGAACTTTAATGGGGTAGGTAAATGGAACAATGCCCGGATTGTTGTTAAGGGTGGACATGTTGAACATTGGCTCAATAATGTAAAGGTGGTGGAATACGACCGGTTTAGCCAGATGTTTAAGGCATTGGTGGAAAAAAGTAAGTATGAAAAATGGGAAAACTTTGGAACGATCCCATCAGGGAGGATCCTATTGCAGGATCACGGGGACCATGTTTCCTTTAGAAGTATAAAAATTCGTGAGTTTTAAAATAGGTTCAATTCAAAACACTAAGATTATGGGTGAAGGACGTAGAAATTTTATTAAAAAAACAGCATTGGCCTCAGGGGGAATAGCTTTGGGGGTCAACTCTATGAGTGCTAAAAGTTACAGTAAGATCATTGGAGCCAATGACCGTGTAAGGGTAGGGATTGCGGGATTTTCCAATAGGGCCAAAGGGGCCTTGATTCCGGCATTTTTGGGGCATCACAAAAAACAGAATTTTGAAATTGTGGGGGTTTCCGATATTTGGAACCGAAGAAGGGATGAAGGAGCGGCCTTCCTGAAGGAGAAAACTGGGGAAAAGATGAAGGTTTGGAGAAACCATGATGAAATGTATGATGAAAATAAAATTGATGCCGTTATAATTTCCACGCCAGATTTTCAACATGCCCTGCATACCGTGCAAGCGGCCAATGCCAAAAAGGATGTTTATGTAGAAAAACCCTTTGCCGAAACAATGGATGATGCAAGGGTTGGTAAAAAGGCGGTCCAGGATTCCGGAATTGTGTTTCAAATTGGTTCGCAAAGACGAAGTGGAAAGAATTACCACGCAGCCAACGATTATATTAAGTCCGGTAAATTTGGAGATATCGTAATGGTTGAAATGAGTTGGAATGTTAATCAACCGGACAGATGGCGCTTGCCAGAATTGACCGGTCAAATTAAGGAATCGGATACCGATTGGAAGCGTTATTTAATGAACAGGCCTTATGAGCCATGGGATCCCCGAAAGTACTTGGAGTATAGATTGTTTTGGCCATTTTCTTCCGGAATCCCCGGACAGTGGATGTCCCACCAGATTGATACCGTACATTGGTTTACGGGACTGAACCATCCAAGAAGTGTTGCTGCCAATGGAGGAATCTATCTTTGGAAAGATGGAAGAAAGAATTACGATACCATGACAGCTGTATTCGATTATGGCCCATTGGATGACCTTTCCAAAGGTTTCCAGGTAGTATATTCTTCCAGGTTTACCAATTCTGCAGGGGGTATCAAGGAAATTTATTATTCCAATGGAGGGGAATTAAACCTAGACACCAATAAAGTGAGCCCCAATGGTGGGTTAAAAGCTTCCCATGCCAATAAAATGGGTATGCAGGAAAATCAATTGTCAGAATTTGATCTATCGGACAGTGCCGTTCAGGTGGTTACCTCTGCCGATACCGGTGCCGATAATATGACCTCAATGCATATGTTGAATTGGATGGAATGCGTGAGGAGCAGAAAGGAAACAAATGGTCCAATAGATGCAGCCTACAATCATTCCATTGCCAATATAATGACCACCGCAGCCCTTAGGACGGGATTAAAATCCACTTTCGATGAGAAGGCTCAAGATGTTTTGGCGGGGGATAAGGTTTTCACGTATTAATTTTAAAATCGATAATGATATGAATAAAATAAATTTCAGTTATATACTCATTCTTATGGTGATTTCCTCCTGTAAGGATAAGGTGGAAAAGGGGAATGTTGCAGAACCTTCGCCAAAGATGGATCAGGTTACCTTTGTAACGGACGAAAAGAACAAAAAGGTAGATGTGTTAATAGATGGAGATTTGTTTACCAGTTATGTCTACGATGGTAAAACCCCCAAACCCGTTCTTTATCCGGTAATTACTAAAAGTGGTAATAAAATAACCAGGGGATTTCCCATAGAACCTGTAAAGGGGGAAAGGGTGGATCATCCTCACCATGTTGGGATATGGTTTAATTATGGAGACGTAAACGGCTTGGATTTTTGGAACAATTCCTATGCCATAAAGGCGGAGGATAAACATAAATACGGAACCATAAACCATCGGCAAATTGTAGAAGCCAATGCGGAAAAGGGCACCCTAATTGCCAAGGCTAGTTGGGATACATCGGACAATAAAAATCTATTGGAGGAAACAACGGAATTTGCCTTTAGCCAAGATGGGAATACTAGGAAAATTGTAAGAACCACTACCTTAAAAGCCTTGGAAGATGTATCCTTTAAGGATAATAAAGAAGGAATGATCGCTATTCGGGTAACAAGGGGGCTGGAGCTTCCTTCCGATAAACCATCTATATTTATGGATGCCAACGGGATACCTACCGAAGTCGAGGCCTTGAACAATGAGGGTGTTAATGGGAATTATTTAACCAGTGAAGGAAAGACTGGTGAGGAAGCCTGGGGAACCCGGGCCAAATGGACTACTCTATACGGTAAGGTAGATGAGGAGCCCGTTTCGGTGACCATAATGGATCATCCCAATAATGTTGGTTATCCTACCTATTGGCATGCCCGTGGTTACGGACTTTTTGCAGCTAATCCATTGGGACAAGAGGTGTTTTCGGAAGGAAAGGAAAAATTGAATTTCACTTTGGCCAAAGGGGAGTCCGTAACCTTCAAATATTCCATCCTGGTTCACAACGGTGACCAATTGACACCAGATTCACTGAACGGATATTTTTCCGATTTTAGCGAAAATTAATACAGCGGCTATGAAACATGCTATGGTTTTATTACTTTTTCTAACTTTTGGCACAAGTGGAATGTCCCAGGTTTTGGATAGGACAACCATGTACACCTTGTTTGATGGAAAAGCATTGGAGTCTTGGAAAATACCGGATGGAGGGGAATGGACAGTAAAAAAGGGTAAAATAATAGCCAAGAATAATCCTGGTAAAAAAGGTTCCATACTTTGGACCAATGAAAGTTATAATGACTTTGTGGTACAGTTGGATTTTAAAATGATAAAGGGGAATATAGATTCTGGCATATTTATGCGGGGAGAGGATAAAAACAACCCACAGATCCAAATTGGAGTATCGGGCTCCCTTAAAAGGGATATGACCGGATCGCCTTACGTACCTGGTGCCGGTTATCCCGTGGAAGCGAAGAATATAAACAGATTACTCCGTTTAAAGGGGTGGAATACTATCAGGGCCCGTGCAGTGAACAATAAATACACCGTTTGGCTAAATGGAGAGGAAGTAATGAACTATACTTTGGATAATGCCAATTTGCAAGGCCCGATCGGAATCCAATTGCATCCGGGGAGGGAAATGGAAATACATTTTAAAAAAGTAGTTATAGGCAAGCTTTAAACGGAATCAAGTTGTAATTTTAGCACCTTTTTGTAATGCCCTTACAATGTTAATCTAAGGAAGCTGGTCTATGGACAATACTATTGGAATCAAACAAATTGCCAGACTTGCCAATGTCTCCATTGGTACGGTAGATAGGGTGTTGCATAATAGGCCTGGGGTGTCCAAAGCCACAAGGGACAAGATAAAGACTATCATCAAAGAGACCGGATATAAAAAGAACACGGTGGCCAGTCGCCTTAATTTGGCAGGACGGAAGAAATTGAAAATAGCCGTGCTTATACCGGAGGTGTCCAGTAATTGGAGTTATTGGGAACTTCCTAAAAAAGGTATCGAGAAGGCTGTGGAGGAATTAAGTGAGATGGGCATTGTTGTTTCCTATTACTATTTTACAGATCCCTTCTCCTTTATAGAAATGGGCGATGTTGTTTTGAATAAAAAATATGATGCCTTGGTGACGGTCCCATTTTTTATGGTGGAATGTAACAATCTTTTAAGTAAGGCCAAGGCCGAAAAAATGCCAGTGGTCTTTATGGATACAGAGATCAAATTGGACTATCCTTCTTATTTTATTCGCCAGAATTCACATAATGCCGGAAAGGTTGCCGGAAGGCTTTTACACGGGTTGGTAGGAACCGAAGGGCTCTATTCTGTTATCAATATAGTAACGGAAAGGGGATTACATGCCAATAATCAACAAAGGGAAAATGGCTTTAGGGAATTCTTTGCAACGAATTTCAAGGGTAAGCCAATCTCCATCATGACCATTAATCACCCAATAGATAGGCCTTTTGAAATTAATCCTGAAATAGAAGAATGGTTTAAGGATCCCAGACGAAAGGGAATTTTTGTTACCAATGCAAGATCTTATTTAATTCCAGGGATACTGAAAACCTATAACGTTTCCAATGTCTCAGTGGTGGGGTTTGATCTACACCATGATAATCTTGAATGTCTAAAAAAGCAGGAAATTAACTTTCTTATCAATCAAAAGCCGGAATATCAAGGATATACCGCTATTAAGGGCATGTTCAAATATCTTACGGAACAGGACCCCTCAGATTTAAATATGGATGTCCCTGTAGAAATAATTGTACAGGAAAATTGCGAGTCTTTTTAAGTTCCAAGTTGGGAATAGGATTCAATTATTGCAATCCCACCTGCCCCCACTTCCATTAAAAAAAGGCCTCCATTAAATTTGGAGGCCTCTAAACAAACTAAAATTAATTAACTAAAAATTATTGTGGATAGCCTGGGTTTTGGGGATAACCTCCCAAAGTCCGGTCTATTTGTTCCTGTGGAATGGGCCTTAACACATGGTAATCCTGAATATTGGGCGCCGCAGTAGGATTATATAACCTAGTGCGCTCTACCAATTTTCCGGTTCTGGTCAAATCCCACCAGCGCCATCCTTCACCTATTAATTCACGTGCACGCTCATCTAAAATAAAATCTATATCAACATCACCAGCAGTAATTTCAATTGTAGCCTCTTGTCCGGGAACTGCCGATCTTATCCGTACAACATTAATGTCATCGGCGGCACCGGGAGCATTATTTTGCTTTAACCTTGCTTCGGCACGCAATAAGTAGGCATCGGCCAAGCGCATTAAAATAAAATCGCGTTGCCCTTGTTCTTTCTGGCGATCGGGTCTAGTAGGGTCGATCCATTTGTTCATGGAAGGGAACAAACGTTCTGAATATTCGTCGTTTGTTATAGTAATATAGGGCTTCGTGTCCTGTCTAGATTGTGGCCAATCGATGTCTTTTCCAGGGCCAGGAATAAAAATAGCAGTATCGCCAATGGCCAATGCCGCCCTTGCCGGTTCACCATTCTCCGGGTTTGCCGGTGTGGCAGGTTCATTTTTATTGGCATACCATACATGTTTAAATGATTTATCGTAACGCGTATCTATATCCCTATCCCATAAACCTAGTGTAAAATCGGTAGGTCTAAATCTTTTCCAAGGTCTTCCATTCTCCGTATCTCGGGTCATTCCACGACGTACATCGTATTCCTGTAGGAAATAAAGGTGCCCTCTATGTCCGTAGGGGTCAATTCCACTATCAACTTGTGACTTTGCATTAGTAACAACAAAGACCATTTCACTGTTTTCTTGGTTGTTAATATCCCATAAATCAGCAAAATCGTCCAAAAGTGAAAAACCATAATTGTTGATTACATTACTGAACAATGTTTCGGATCTTGAAGCGTCACTTCCTTCAGCAAATGATTTGTAGCTGCGGGTTAATAGCACTTTACCCAATAAAAACTCTGCCGCAGCCTTTGTAGCACGACCATAATCGGATTGCGAGTTGGGTAAGGTGGCTATAGCAAACTCGAGATCAGGAATGATGGCCTGGTTATAAATTTCTGCCTGAGGAGTTTTATTCGCTTCCACTTCTATCCCTTCTGTTTCCTCTAGACTAAGATGTGCATCCCCATAAGTGGTCACAATATTAAAGTAATAAAGAGCCCTTAGGAAACGCACCTCCGCTATACGCGAAGTTTTTTCCGCTTCATCCATTTCTATTCCGGCCGAACGGTTGATAACGCCATTGGCTTGGTTGATACCTCTGTACCAAGTGGCCCAGGCATCTCTTACCATTGAAGATGATGCGTTCAAACTGGTGTCATAGAAATTAAAAAATTTATGGCTACCATCCGCCCCATTATTATAAGTGTCCGTTCCGAAGACTGTCATTGTAAAGCCAATTTCCTGTCCATAAAAAGGTTTTAAGAGTGAATAAGTGGCATTCACGGCATCCTGAAAACCTTTTTCAGTTGTGTAATATGAAGCAGCCGAAACGTCTGTCACAAGCTCTTCTTCCAAAGATTTATCGCATGAATTGATTATGAACCCCAAGGTCAAAAACCAAATACAATATATTTTTCTTTTCATAATATTTTCAATTATCATTTTAATCTGATTTTTAAACTCCTTAAAACTTAGCACTCAAGCTCAATGAATACATTTTATTGCTTGGTACTATACCAGACCCCAAAGAGCCTGCATCTTCGGAAACTTCAGGGTCAAAAGTATCATAATTGGTAATGAACCACAGATTTTGACCGGCTATTGAAAGTTTTAGTTCTTCCATACCCAGTTTGTCAACAAATGAATCTGGAAGTTTATAACTCAAAGACACGTTTCTTAATTTAATAAAACTGCCATCAAAATATCGCAACGTAGATCCGTTTCTAGGACTCTCTTGATTTTCGTTGGGCCTAGGATTGGCATTGGTAGGATTATCTATGGTCCAGTAATCAACATCAAGGTTGTTGTATCTGGCAAACAAAGAGTTATTGCCCCCATGGAAGTCGGATTGTATGGTTTGTCCTTGTCGGAAGTAAAAGAAAACACCCAATTCCAAACCTTTATAAGAGAATTTGTTGGTTAAACCACCATAATAATCAGGTGTGTCCGTTCCCAGTACCTTACGATCCTCTGGGGTAATAAGTCCATCCCCATCCAAATCATTAAGTCGAATCTCTCCGGGCACCTTTTGTTCCTGGGAAGTAGCCAAGGCCACTTCGTCCGCTTGGTAAATACCTATTTTTTCATAGTCATAGAAAACTTTGATCGGCTGACCAATAAACCAATTGTTACCAATATCATCTATTGGATTGCCATTTTCGTCTTTTAAGGCCAGTTCAACAATCTCCTCAGTATAACCTGCTATGTTGAAATCCATTTTCCATGAAAATGCGTTTGGGTTGTCAAAAATTTTGGTACTGATGGCAAATTCAAGTCCCTTAGTACGTGTGGCACCAATATTCTGCAAAATACTACTGTATCCCGATGTAAATGGGAGACTTCTATCTAGCAGGATGTCTACCGTATTGGTCTTAAACCAATCGATTGCACCATTGACACGACCATTGAATAAACCATAATCAACACCAATGTCCAAGGTTTTGGAAACTTCCCAGCCCAAATCTGGATTTGGAATTTCAGAAAGTGCCCTTCCAAGAGCATTGCCTTCGCCCCAAGCATAAACCGATGGGGCCAACCTACCTGCAGTTTGATAGGGCGCAACAGAGGTATTGCCCACTTCTCCATAGGATGCCCTCAACATTAACTGTGAGACAGACGATTCTTTCAAGAAAGCCTCTTCGGACAATCTCCAACCTAGGGAAGCCCCTGGAAAATAATTCCATTTGTTTCCTTCGGCCAATCTTGACGAGCCATCGGCCCTTAAGGAGGCTTGGAACAAATATTTGCCCGCAATATCATAATTTATTCTACCCATAAATGAGTTCAATGTCCATTCTGTCAATCTAGATTGAGCTAGGCTATTGTCTGCAGAACCTAAATTATAAAAGGATTGCGACTCATATGGAATCCCTGTCACCGATGCAAGGGAATATTCGGTTTTGGAACTCTGGGTACTTTGTAGCAAGGTTACCTTCAAATTATGTTTATCGGCAATAGCCTTATCGTAGGTCAATAAGTTTTCAATGGTATATGCAAAGTTATCGGAATGTTCTATAGATGCATCACCTGGGCCACCACGGTTGTCATTGGTTAAACTACCTCTAAATTGACCTCTTCTGCCCAATCGGATATCAGGACCGAACAAAGTTCTCCACTGAAGACCTTCGGCAATATCTATATCTAAAAAAATGGGCGCAAAAATACGGGTCCACTTTCTTTCATCAATATAAGCTCCGTCTACCAGCTCGTTTAGCGGATTTGTTCGAATTCCATCATTGGTAGGTAAAAATAATAGCTCACCATCAACATCATAGGGAACTCCTAACGGATTATTCGCCAATGCTTCACCAATAGTTGCATTAGATCCCCAATTTTGTACGGAATTGGAAACCATAAAAGAGGCCCCTATTTTAAAAGTTTTGTTGATACGATGATCAATATTTAGCCTACCGGTAAATCTTTCATAGTCTTGATTTTTGATTATTCCTTGTTCTTTAAAATAACCTATGGAAGAATTAAAGGTTGTATTTTCAGATCCCCCACTCACTCCTAACTGATGGTTGGTCTGGTATCCATTGCCTACCACTAAATCTAGGTAATCCGTTGAACGGCCCATAGCCAAAGATTCTAGTTCTACAGGGTCAAAAAATACGGCGGCATCATCAGGTATCGTACCGTTCCATGAAGAACGTCTGGCCTCTCTCTTAAGAGCTGCATACTCTGCGCCGTTCATCATATCTACCAATTGTGCTGCGGATGTTAACCCGACTTGGCTACTGTATCGTACTTGGGTCTTTCCGACTTTACCACGGTTCGTGGTAACCAAAACCACCCCATTGGCTCCACGAGATCCGTAAACAGCCGTTGCTGCTGCATCTTTTAATATTTGCATGGATGCAATGTCCTGTGGATTGATATCGGACATGGATTCCGAACCGTCAATTAGTGGAATTCCATCCACCACATACAGTGGGTCATTTGATGCAGTAATAGAACGTCTTCCCCTAATCCGCACGGTTGAGGTTTGTCCCGGTCTTCCACCCGAAGCTTGGATGTCTACCCCGGAAATTTGCCCTTTAACGGCATCTATACTGCTCGAAGTCTGGACAATACCTAGTTGTTCGGCATCTACAGATGCAATGGCGGCAGTAACCTCTCCCTTCTTTTGAGTACCGTAACCTACAACGACCACTTCGTCCAATAAGCTGGAATCGATTTCAAGGGAAGCGTTAACGGTAGTTTTGCCGTTTACGGCAATTTCTTTTGGTGTAAAACCAACATAACTGAATACCAATACACCATTTGAGGCAACATTTATTGTGTATTTGCCATCGAAATCTGCTACGGTACCTGTTGTAGTTCCCTTTACAACAATACTGGCACCTGGTAAGGGCACACCGGAATCATCGGTCACCGTACCACTTACCTGCTGTTGTACAGTTAAGCCGGAATCCGCTTTGGCATGGGATGCGGTGAACATCCCCAGGCAGGACACCAAGCATAGTTGCAGGAAGATTTTCTTCCAAACAGGAACACCCTGAGGTGAATGAATTGCTTCATTAAATTGTTTTTTCATAATTAGAGTTTTGAGAGTTAGTTAAACATAAAACGTAACGTATTATTCGTTAACGTTAACGAATATAGTAATATATTCTATACATGTTATGATTTTTGTAAATTTTTCATGTTAAATATTGTAATTGCCCAATATATATGGGACTTTAATGAATAATTACTATTTATTAACATAAATTAACTTAAATTTTTAATTCGTAAAAAAGCAGGTAGTTTTGGGTGGAATGTATAGTGTTTACAGGCCCTGCGTAAGAAATGACATGTAGGAATAGTATGAATTTTATGGCACGTTGGCTATGCCATAAATATAATTGGGCAAGGTTTTGTCTAAAAGCGGTATTTTTAGTTATATTCTGGGAATGAGGCGGTTAGAAGAGTTATTATAAATAATAATTTGTTGCCTATTTTGAAAAGGTACTCCTAAAAATTATTAGCTGGAGGAAAGTAATTATTTGGGATAGGTTTCCAATACTTTTATCTGTTCTTCAATGGCCAATTTAAATTCGGCTTTTAGGTTCGATATCAATTCTGAAACGGATTCCACATTGTCTATAGTGGTGACCCCCTGGCCAGCAGACCAAATGGTTTTCCATGCTTTGGCCTCCGTATTCAGTTCTTTCCCAAAATCTATCTTTCTGTCTTTTTTTAAATCTTCTTCCGTAATTCCGGCCGCCTTTAGGCTGGCTCCCAAAAAATTGGCATGTACACCGGATATTGCCGCAGTGTAGACCACATCGCTAGCCCCGGAGCTTATTATCATTTTTCGATATTCCTCGGGGGCCATGCTTTCTTGGGTATTAATAAACCTAGTGCCCATATAGGCCAAGTCCGCTCCCATTTGTAAAGCCGATGCTATATCCCTTCCGGTACTGATGCAGCCGGAAAGTAAAATGGTTTTGTTGTAGAATTTCTTGATTTCCGCCACCAAGGACATTGGGTTTATGGTACCTGCATGGCCTCCCGCACCCGCAGAGACCAGGATTAATCCGTCTACCCCTGCTTCCGCAGCTTTTTCGGCGTGTCTTTTTTTAATAATATCATGAAAGACCAGGCCGCCATAACTATGTATTGTGTTCACTACCTGGGCTACGGCACCTAAAGAGGTAATTATTAGAGGTACTTTATGTTTTATACAAACCTTTAAATCGGCTTCCAATCTTGGATTGGTAGGATGCACAATTAGATTCACGCCATAGGGGGCTGCTTTCTTACCAGTCTCTTTTTCAAATTTTTTTAATTCGGTTTCAATTTCTACCAACCAGTCCTCAAAACCTTCAGTGGTACGCTGATTAAGGGCAGGGAAGGTTCCCACTATGCCATTTTTACAACATTCAATGACCAATTTAGGGCCGGATATTAAAAACATGGGTGCTGCCATCACGGGCAGTGCTAGATCTTTTATAAAAGTGGCTTTTTTGCTCATTTTGACATTGGGTTTTAACGATTGGAAATATTTGGACAACCTAAAAGTATATAACTAAAATATTTAAATTTTTATAAAAAATAGTACATTTGAATTATTATGCATGCATAATAATTCAAATGTACTAAATAAAAGGGATGTATTTAAAAGAATTCGAGATTCGATGGAGCGATGTGGATGCCAATCGCCATATGGCCAATTCCGCCTATTTAAACTTTATGAGCCACACAAGGATGTCCTTCTTGATGGAAATCGGCTTTAACCAAAAGACTATGTCAAGGAACAATATCGGTCCCGTGGTTTTCCATGAGCATGTCTATTATTTTAGGGAAGCATTTTTAGGGAAACCTGTAAGGGTTTCCTTGGAATTGGTGGGGCTTAGTGAGGACGGGATGTTCTTTGAGTTTCATCATAATTTTTATGATGGAAATGGAAAGAATTTTGCCCATTGTCAGATTATGGGTGCATGGATAGACCTAAAAGCAAGAACCCTGACCGGTTTGGGCAAGGAGTTTTTAGAAGCATTTAACAAGGTGCCAAAAGGAGATGGATTTAAGGTACTTACCAAAGAGGATACAAGAAAGTTTTCGGTACGGCCTAAGGACTTGGTCTAACTTTTTTGCTTACCAGATATACACCGATCAGTACCAGGACTATTGCAAAAAACTTGACCAAAGTAAGATGGTCCTTGCCGGCTGCTATGGCAAATATAATTCCTATCAAGGGTTGCAGGTACATAAAAACACCTACAGTGGAAGCTTTTAATTGGGTAAGGGCAAATACATTGAACAAATAGGTCAAAAAGGTAGTCCCAATGATTACAAAAGCAATGGATCCAAGAGCTTCCACGGGAAGATGGTGCCATTGTATTTCTGCAAATTCTGGATATGTTATGGGAAGTGTAAGGATAAATCCAATTCCGAACATCCATTTCATGAGGGTAAAGGGATGGTATTTTTCGAGGAGTTTTTTCACTAGTATTAGGTAGAGTCCATAAGAAGTAGCGTTTACTATAAATAGAAGGTTCCCCAGTGGTATGTTGGTGGCATCCCGTCTAATTTCGGCACCAAATAAAACTAATGCAAGTGCTCCTATCAGGCCCAAAAAAACTCCAATGCCCCGCTGAAGGGTAATTTTTTCTTTGATAAATAATGCAGATAATATTACCACAAGGATTGGGGTAATGGTAATGAGCACAGCACTGTTGATTGGGGTGGAAAGGTCCAGCCCCTTAAAGAACGATAGCATATTGATTCCCATTCCAAAGAAGGCACATACAAGTAACCTGCCCCAATCCCGCCGTTCCAGCTTTTCTTTTGGACCGAAAAAAGAAATGCCCCAGAATAGCAGGGTTGCGCCAAAAAGTCGCAGGAAAATAAACCCAAATGGCTTTACATAGGTGGGCATCACCCCTTTGGCGATGGTGTGGTTAATGCCATAAATGGTTGTTGCCCCCAAGGCGGCCAAGATGGCAAGGGTTCTTCTACTCACGAATTTATTCTTGCTTTGGCTGTAGCCACAACAGCTTTGCTATTTCCCACAAAAATGTCGTTGTCAATAATGATAACTGGGCGTTTTAAGAAAGTATAGTGTTCAAGGATAAGTGCCTTATAATCTGCTTCGGATAATTTTTGTTCTTTTAAATTTCGCTCTTTATACAGTCGCGCCCGCTTGCTGAACAAGCTCTCGTAGCTTCCTGACAATCGGGCCATGCTTTCCAATTGGTCCAGCGTAATGGCCTCGGCCTTTATATCTTGAAGCTTAAAATCCGAGGGTGGTTCCAGCTCTTTCAAAATTCTTTGGCAAGTATCACAAGTGCTCAGATAAAATATCTTTTTCATGTGTATTTTGTATTGTTTATGGAGATCATATGTAATTTTTTATGCATAGATATTTACAAAATGTCCAACGAAATGGTTAATGTAATCATGTTGGTTACATTTTGTATATATGTTCCTCCAAATATTTTCGCTTTGCAAAGAAACCCAATTACATTGAATTGTACTATTTTTAGCGGCAATTGTAAAAAATATCAACCCAAAAATATGTCAACTTTGGAAAACGCATTCGATGTAACGCTTCAAAACAGGAAAAAGCTTTATAAACTTTTAAAGGAGACTCCTAAGGAGGTTCTTCTACAAATCCCCCAGGGCTTTCGTAACAATATTTGGTGGAATATTGCCCATGTGGTAGTTACCCAACAACTTTTGGTGTACAAATTTAGTGGACAGCCCATTCGGATAAACGAGGTTCTGGTAGAGAAATTTAAAAAGGGTACCATACCCGATGGTACCGGTACGGAAGAGGAAATCAGTCAAGTGGCGGATTTATTATTATCCACTGTTCAATGGATGCAGGAAGACTATGGGAATGGGCTATTTGATAGCTATACGGAATATACTACTAGTGCCAATGTAACTTTAAGTTCTGTGGAAGATGCCATTATTTTCAATGTGTATCACGAAGGACTTCATCTTGGGGCTATTTTATCCTTGCTAAAGGTGGTATCCCAGGTGCGGCAGCTATAATTCCTGCTTAAATTTTAAGTAGGGTTCCAATTCCTTATATGATAAGGTTAAAACAATTGGGCCGTCCGCGTAGGACGCAATCTCATATTGCTCGTAGAACAGTTGTAGGCCTTCTTGGGTAAACCCTATGTTTTTAGGAAGATAAAATTCATCGCCCTCAAACATAAACCCAGTGGCATTTAAGGAGCCGCTTGCTGGAATTTTCTCTTGGTCCCTAAATTTGCGCTCAGCAAAACTCTGGAATTCCAAGGGGTCCTTGAATATTTCCATGGGTTCCATTTCCACCTCTTTTATCTTATCAAAATTTAAAAATCGGGTAGAGGAAAAACCGTGGGCCCCACCGGTAAAGGAATAGGAATTGACCTGAATGGTCAGTATGTTTTTATCCTCATAGGTTACTTTGCCGTCAACATCGGCCTCCCAGCCAACCGGCTCATCGGGATACATTTTTTTTAATTCCAAATATCCATTTTTAAAGGATTGGATGGCCTCCTCCATGTTGCTAGCTTCCACTTCATCATCATAAATAAGCAAGGATATTACTTCTTCCTGTACCGAGGTGTTTATGATGTGGCTAATGGGTGTATCATCCAAGGCCTTGGGAATGTGGATAGTAACTTTTGGGCAATTGATGCAATTTTCCGATATAAGCTCAAAGGGTTCAAAAGTGAGCCGATTGTCCTTTTCACAATTCCATAAAAGTAAAGCAATCAATAAATAGGCGAATCCAATCTTCATAAAAGTAATTACTTAAGATAAGTGCAAAGCTACAATATCATTGTATTCCCAAAAAGATAAAGGTACTTTTGTGTATAGAAATTTAGATATGGGTAAAAAACAATTAAAATTCAATAGCAGGACAATTCATGGAGGACAGGCTCCAGATGCGGCCTATGGTGCGGTTATGCCTCCCATCTATCAAACCTCTACCTATGCCCAAAGTACTCCGGGAGGCCATAAGGGATATGAATATTCCAGAAGTGCCAACCCAACAAGGACGGCTTTGGAGAGTTCCTTGGCCAGTATAGAGAACGGGAATTATGGTTTGGCTTTTGGTAGTGGATTGGCCGCCATTGATGCGGTTATTAAATTATTGAGTCCTGGGGATGAGGTTATTTCCACCAGTGACCTGTACGGAGGTAGTTATCGGATTTTTAAAACGATTTTTGAAAAATACGGAATCGTTTTCCACTTTGTGGGGATGCAGGATACTGTAGAAATAGCCAAACACATTAGCGTAAAAACCAAGCTTATTTGGGTGGAGACCCCCACGAACCCAATGATGAATATTATTGATATTAAGTCGGTTTCCCAATTGGCAAGAAAACACAAAATCCTACTTGCAGTGGACAATACTTTTGCGACGCCCTATCTGCAGCTGCCTTTGGATTTAGGGGCCGATATTGTAATGCACTCCGCCACCAAATATCTTGGGGGTCATAGTGATGTAGTCTTGGGGGCATTGGTGGTCAGGGATAAGGAACTGGCAGAACAATTGTATTTTATTCAAAATGCAAGTGGGGCCGTGTGTGGGCCGATGGATAGTTTTTTGGTGCTTCGTGGAATAAAAACCCTGCACGTAAGGATGCAGAGGCATTGCGAAAATGCGAGGGCAATAGCGGAATTTTTGGCAAATCATCCAAAAATTGAAAACGTATTTTGGCCAGGGTTTCCAGATCATCCCAATCATGAAGTGGCAAAAAGGCAAATGAAGGATTTTGGGGGCATGATCTCCTTTGTTCCAAAAGGGGGGCATTATCAAGAAGCCATTAAAATTGTTGAAAAACTACAGCTATTTACCCTTGCGGAATCCTTAGGCGGGGTGGAAAGTTTGGCAGGTCATCCGGCTAGTATGACACATGCCAGCATTCCGAAGGAGGTAAGGGAAAAAAGTGGGGTGGTAGATGCCTTGATAAGACTTAGTGTGGGTATAGAGGATAAGGAAGATTTAATTGAGGACCTGCGCCAAGCTATAGAATAAATATGTTGTCAAATTTTAAAAAAAACAGGGGTTACATTATAGAAATAATATAATTTTGCCCTTAAACTCAATATTTATCAACAATTAGCAATAAATCAGATTTTATGGAAGACAAGATAAATGCCTTTATGGAGGAGGTAAAAGGGCGTAATAGTCATGAGCCGGAATTCATACAAGCTGTGCAAGAAGTTGCAGAAACCGTTATTCCCTACATTAGTAATAATGAAATTTACAATGGCAAGAATATACTTTTAAGAATGGTGGAGCCGGAAAGGTTAATATCCTTTAGGGTTTCCTGGGTGGATGATGGTGGTCAAATACATGTAAATAGAGGCTATAGGATTCAAATGAATTCCGCGATTGGTCCATATAAAGGCGGGCTTAGGTTTCATCCTACCGTAAATGCAAGTGTTCTAAAATTCCTGGCCTTTGAGCAAGTTTTTAAAAATAGCCTAACTACCCTGCCTATGGGGGGAGGGAAAGGAGGGTCTGATTTTGATCCAAAAGGAAAATCGGATGATGAGGTAATGCGGTTTTGCCATGCGTTTATGACGGAACTTTCTAGGCACATTGGGCCCAATACGGACGTTCCTGCGGGGGATATAGGTGTTGGCGCAAGGGAAATAGGATTCTTGTTCGGAATGTATAAAAAGATCAGAAATGAATTTACCGGGGTTTTAACTGGGAAGGGTCTTTCTTGGGGAGGATCTAAAATACGTCCAGAAGCAACAGGTTATGGTGCCGTTTATTTCGCGCAAAATATGTTGCAATCCAAAAATGATGATGTTAAGGGCAAGACCGTAGTAATTTCCGGTTCTGGAAATGTAGCGCAATATGCCGCTGAAAAAGTAATTCAATTGGGGGGCAAGGTAGTTACCCTTTCGGATTCTGGAGGCTATATCTACGATAAGGATGGTATTGATGAGGAAAAACTGGCCTTTATTATGGATATTAAAAACAGAAAACGCGGAAGGATATCCGATTATCTGGAAAAATATACATCCGCAGAATTCCATAAAGGCAAAACACCATGGGAGGTGCCATGTAAAATAGCCTTACCCTGTGCAACCCAAAATGAATTGGATGGGAAGGATGCCAAGACCTTGCTGAAAAATGGATGTATCTGTGTGGCCGAAGGAGCCAATATGCCATCTACCCCAGAGGCGATACATGCCTTTCATGAAGCTAGAGTACTATTTGCCCCTGGAAAGGCGTCCAATGCCGGTGGGGTGGCCACCTCAGGTTTGGAAATGTCACAGAACTCCTTGCGGATTAGTTGGACCCGGGAAGAAGTGGATGAGCGGCTTCAAAAAATAATGAAGGATATTCACGATTCCTGTATAGAATATGGAATGGACGACGATGGATATTGCAACTATGTAAAGGGAGCTAATATTGCCGGGTTCGTAAAAGTTGCCGACGCCATGTTGGCACAGGGAGTAATTTAAGACTTGTATGTCGATATAAATGGAACTTGGGAATTAACGTATAAATGTTTTTCGGGACCCTTATGGTTTTCATGGCCTTAAGGGTCTCTTTGTGTTATCTTTGTTCCAAGATATAAATGTAATGCAGGTTGCTACCAAAGGAATTGTTTTAACATCCATTAAATATGGGGATACTAGTTTAATAGTCCGGATATTTACGTTTTCTGATGGAATGAAGTCTTATCTGTTGAGAGGGATTCTTGCTTCAAAAAAAGGCAAGTTAAAAACAGCCTACTTTCAACCTTTGCTTCAATTGGATCTGATTGCCTCCCATAAGAATAAGGGAACTTTGGAAAGCATTACCGAAGCCAAGGTGGGTTATCATTACCAGTCACTACATACGGATATTGCCAAGAATGCCCTAACATTTTTTTTGGCAGAAATGTTGGGCAACAGTATACACGAGGAAGAGGCCAATGAAAGTCTGTTCCACTTTATTGAAGCGGCCCTTCAGTGGTTGGATGCCCATAACGAATTTGCTAATTTTCATCTCTATTTTGTACTGTCATTGACCAAGTATTTTGGTTTTTACCCGGACACCAATAATATGGATAATTTGTACTTTGACCTTTTGGAGGGGGAGTTTGTAAAATCGCCATCCTTAAACCCTATTCTGGATGGGGAGAATTTAAAACACTTTAAAGAGCTTTTGGGCATAAATTTTGATACACTACATACTATTAAACTTAACAAAAAGAACCGTCAGGAACTCTTGAAAAATCTTGTCCTATATTTTGAATTACATTTGCAGGGATTTAGAAAACCAAAGTCATTGGCCGTGTTAAATGAAGTTTTTAGCTGATATGCAAAAGATTGTTCTCATAGTTGTCCTCCTATTATTTAAAGGTGTATTGGGGCAGGAAATTGTAATTATGGACGAGGAGGACCATCAGCCGATACCCAACGTAATTGTTTATAATTTGGATAAATCCAAAACGGCCCTTTCCGATTTTGACGGCATATGCGATCTTTCTAATTTTGATCATAACGAAAGGATTACCTTCACACATATTGGCTATCAGAGCTATAAAGGCACCAAGTCCCAATTGCTTAGAAAAGGAAAACTTTACCTTGCATTGATTGCGGAACAGTTGGATGAGGTGGTGATGTCTATCTCAAAATGGGAGCAGCAAAAAAAGGACATTCCTCAGAAAATATCCCTAATGAACGCCAAAACCATAGAATTTACAGCCTCCCAAACCTCGGCAGACCTCCTTCAAAATAGTGGAAAAGTCTTTGTACAGAAAAGTCAGCTTGGGGGCGGAAGTCCTATGATAAGAGGTTTTGCAACCAATAGATTATTGCTTTCCGTAGACGGCGTTCGCATGAACAATGCCATTTTTAGGGGGGGTAATATTCAAAATGTGATTTCAATTGATCCCTTTACCATTAAAAGTACCGAGATTATTTTTGGTCCTGGCTCAGTAATTTATGGTTCCGATGCTATTGGGGGGGTCATGAATTTTTACACCAACAATCCTCAATTTTCCAAGACCGATAGCATACAGTTCTCGGGGAAATCAAATTACAGATACTCCTCGGCCAATAACGAAAATACCGTTCATGTGGATTTCAATTTTGGCAAAAGGGAATGGGCGTTTTTGAGCAGTCTTACCTATAACAACTTTGGAGATCTAAAAATGGGGACCCATGGGCCAACTTCCTATTTAAGGAAAAGTTACGTTGTTACCGAAAATGGACAGGATGGGCTAAGGGAAAATAAAAACCCTAAAAACCAGGTACCCTCGGGTTATGATCAAATTAATATAATGCAAAAAGTGCTCTTTAGGCCCAATAGCAATTGGAATATAAATCTAAGCGCATATTATTCCGAAACTTCCGATTATTCCAGATATGATAGGCTTATTAGACCATCCAAGGACGGGCTTGGCCTGCGTTCCGCTGAATGGTACTATGGCCCGCAGAAATGGTTTATGGGGAACCTGCAATTCTATAAAAATGGCAAGGGAAAGTTTTATGACGGATTAAAAATAAACACTGCCTATCAGAATTTTGGGGAAAGTAGGAACGACAGGGGTTTTGGCGAGGTCATTAGGTATGGGACCAAGGAGAATGTGGATGCTATTTCCACGAACGTGGATTTTGAGAATAAGCGCATTGGTAATCTTAGGCTTTACTATGGGGGGGAATACATATATAATAAAATTGGTTCCACAGCTAATGAGTATAACATAGAGACCAGGGTTACTTTACCTGGCGCATCCAGATATCCTGACAATTCCACCTGGCAAACTCTTGCTGGTTATGTTAGTGGTGAACTACGGGCCAAACCCAATTTTACTTTTCTATCCGGGTTGAGATATAGCCATGTGTGGATAGATGCAGTTTTTGATCAAACTTTTTATTCTTTTCCCTTTAATGATGCCGATCTCAGTACTGGCGCCTTAACCGGAAGCTTGGGAATTAGTTGGTTCCCTAAAGCGGATCTGCAATTGACCTTTAATGGATCAACAGGATTTAGGGCCCCGAACGTAGATGATGTTGGTAAGATATTTGATTCTGAGCCAGGGTCCGTAGTAGTTCCCAACCCAGATTTGGAGCCGGAGTATGCCTATAACTTAGAAGTTGGGATCCAGAAAAACTTTAATGATAGATGGATGTTAAAAGCGGCCTCCTTCTATACTTATTTGGTAGATGCCCTTGTTCGTCGGGACTTTCAATTTAATGGGAATAGCCAAATAGTTTACAATGGGGAATTGCATAATGTCCAGGCAATACAGAATGCGGCAAAGGCCTATGTTTATGGTTTTGAGTTTGGTGTGGACGCCTTTTTAACCGAAAGCCTATCGGTGAATGCCAACCTTACCCTCACCCAAGGGATAGAGGAAGAGCAGGATGGTACCGATACCCCGGGAAGACATGTGGCCCCAACTTTTGGCGATTTTCACATAGTCTGGAAGGGTCAAAAATTGAAAACCGATCTCTTTGCCAACTTCAATGGGGAAATAAGCTATGAGGATATGTCAATGTCCGAAAAAACAAAGGACTATATATATGCAGTAGATTCAGACGGCAATCCTTACTCACCATCCTGGTATACCTTAAATCTTAGATCGCAATACCAATTCTCCAACGCTTTTAAGCTTACCGCGAATTTGGAAAATATCACGGACCAGAGGTACCGTTCCTATTCCTCCGGAATAGTGGCGCCCGGAATTAATTTAATTTTGGGAGTAGGCTATTCGTTTTAAAAAAAAAGTCCGATATTCATATATCGAACTTTTTTTTCAATGAAAGTAGGGAAGATTATTCCTGTACTTTCTCTTTTGCTTCCTTGGCAGCTGCCTTGGTCTTCTCTGCAGCTTTGGTTGCGGCATCTTTTACCTCGTCACCTACCTCCTTGGCAGCAGTTTTGGTTTTGTCTACTGCATTGGTAGCGGCACCCTTAATATCCTCACCTACTTCCTTGGCAGCATCACCGGCCTTATCCATAGCTTCGCTTCCGGCCTCTTTCATGTCATCGCCCATTTCTTTTGCACTGTCCATGGCTTCTGAGGCAGCTCCTTTAACCTCTTCCCCAACTTTTTTCATATCGTCACCAACTTCCTTTAGAGCTTCATTGGTTTCTTCCATGGCATCCTTGGCCTTGTCCTTTGTTTCCCTACAGGATACAAACGAAACGCTGAGGGCAATCATCAAAATTGAACTTAAAATTACTTTTTTCATGTTGTTAGTTTTAGAAATTAATTTGAATCTGATACCAGTATATACGGATGAATTGGGCATAAAGACCATATTTATCGCCCAAAGGCTAAAAATATATAAGAAAATCAATCATTTAGGATTCTGTAAATCAGGATTATAGGCAAGAATTCAATTTTAGGACGATTTTGTAAGTTGGGGAAGACTGAACTTGATGGCCTCCTCCAACAAGAACACTTTTCATGATACCTTTAAAGGGTTGGCCAATGCCAACAATACATTGGACGGGATTATTGTATAAGCCTGTGGAAAAGGAACCTTTAATGCCGATCTTGAAACACAGGAAAAAGGGGAGGGCGAAGTTGTCTTTGCCAATGCCCTAAGCAGTGCGGAAGTAAAAGGCCTAAGTGGATCCTATTAGTCTGGATTTTTTGGAGGAAGGGGAATACGAATTGATTTTTGCTTCCTATAAAGAAGATGACAACAGCGAGTTCTACTTCAATGCTTTGTTGAATGTGGAGTCTACCACAGGGCTTAATTTAGGGGCTATAGAGGTAAGATCGGCCCTCCAAATAAGCGCAAATGTTACCGTAACCGGGACAAAATAATTTCAACAACATACAAAAATTTTAAAAAGCTCCTTTTCGAAGGGGCTTTTTGCTTTTAACAGAATCATTTTACGCTAAAAATCATTAGTTTTGCAAACTTAAAATGTAGCATTAGAAGCTGTTATTATGAAGTTTGCAGAATACAAGGGTTTAGATTTACCGAAAGTCGCTGAGGAAGTATTGCGCTATTGGAAGGAGAACAATGTTTTTGAGAAAAGTGTTACAAGCAGGGAAGGCAGGGATAGTTTTGTTTTCTTTGAAGGGCCACCTTCTGCAAACGGATTGCCCGGTATTCACCATGTAATGGCCAGGACCATTAAGGATATTTTTCCGCGTTATAAGACCATGAAGGGGTTTCAGGTAAAACGCAAGGCCGGATGGGATACCCACGGACTCCCTATAGAGTTGGGTGTGGAGAAGGAATTGGGAATCACCAAGGAAGATATCGGCACCAAAATATCCGTTGAAGAATACAATGCAGCCTGTAAGAAGGCCGTGATGCGGTATACGGATGTGTGGAACTCCATGACCGAAAGAGTTGGCTATTGGGTGGATATGGAGGACCCATACATTACCTACAAATCCAAATACATGGAATCTGTTTGGTGGCTGCTTAAGCAGATTTACGACAAAGGACTTATTTATAAAGGATACACCATACAACCTTATTCGCCAAAAGCAGGGACCGGATTAAGTTCCCATGAGCTAAATCAGCCAGGAACCTATCAAGACGTTACCGATACAACTGTGGTGGCCCAATTTAGGACGATCAAGGAAACACTACCACCAAACTTTAGGGAGGTGCCAGGAGAGATGTTCTTTTTGGCATGGACGACCACGCCTTGGACATTGCCATCCAATACGGCATTGACCGTAGGCCCCAAGATTGAGTATGTTGTTGTTAAAACCTTCAATCAATATACCTTTGAACCCATACATGTTGTTTTGGCCAAATCCCTGGTAGGAAAGCAATTTGGGGGTAAATTTTATGAAGCGGAAAGCGATGCCGATTTTGAAAAATACTCCTCTGCAGATAAGAAAATACCCTATAAAATTATAGAAAGTGCCACGGGCCAGGAACTTGTTGGAATAAAATATGAGCAATTGTTGGAGTATGCGCTGCCATATCAAAATCCAGAGAATGCCTTTAGGGTAATTGCAGGTGATTTTGTTACCACAGAAGACGGTACGGGTATTGTACATACGGCGCCAACTTTTGGAGCGGATGATGCCCTGGTGGCAAAATTGGCAGAACCGGAAATACCGCCTATGTTGGTTTTGGATGAAAATAACAATCCAGTTCCTTTGGTAGACCTACAAGGGAGGTTTAGACCCGAAATGGGAGAGTATGCCGGCAAGTATGTTAAAAATGAATACTATGATGATGGTGAGGCTCCGGAACGGTCGGTAGATGTAGAGATCGCCATTAAACTTAAAGAAGAAAACAGGGCCTTTAAGGTGGAAAAATACGTTCACAGTTATCCCAACTGCTGGCGTACGGATAAACCAATCCTTTACTATCCCTTGGATTCTTGGTTTATAAAGGTCACCGATGTCAAGGATAGGATGTTCAATCTTAACCAAACCATTAATTGGAAACCCAAGGCTACAGGAGAAGGAAGATTTGGAAATTGGCTGGCCAATGCCAATGATTGGAACTTGTCCCGTTCCCGTTATTGGGGCATTCCCTTGCCTATTTGGCGTACGGAAGATGGCAAGGAAGAACTGATGATCGGTTCTGTGTCCGAACTCAAGAAAGAAATGCAAAAAGCCTTAACAGCAGGAGTTCTTGAAAAAGACATTTTTGACGATTTTGTTGTAGGTGAAATGAGCGAGGCCAATTATGATAAAATTGACCTTCATAAGAATATTGTGGATCAGATAATCTTGGTGTCTGCCACGGGAAAACCAATGAGGAGGGAAAGTGACTTGATAGATGTTTGGTTCGATAGTGGTTCTATGCCCTATGCCCAATGGCACTACCCATTTGAAAATAAGGACTTAATAGATGAAGGAAAGACTTTTCCGGCCGATTTTATAGCGGAAGGTGTCGATCAGACCCGTGGTTGGTTTTACACCCTACATGCTATTGCCACGATGGTTTTTGATTCTGTGGCCTATAAAAATGTGGTTTCCAATGGTCTGGTGTTGGACAAGGAAGGTAAGAAAATGTCCAAGCGTCTGGGCAATGCAGTAGACCCATTTGAAACCATGGATGAGTTTGGGGCCGATGCCACTCGATGGTATATGATATCCAATGCAAATCCATGGGATAATTTAAAGTTCGATGTGGAGGGTATTGCAGAGGTGAAACGCAAGTTTTTTGGCACCTTGTACAATACCTACTCTTTCTTTGCCCTGTATACCAACATTGATGGTTTTGATTATTCGGAAGCGGATATACCATTACATGAAAGACCAGAAATAGATCAATGGATTATTTCGGAATTGCACTCCCTTATCCAAACTGTGGACGAGGCTTATGAAGATTACGAACCTACCAAGGCAACTAGGGCCATATCGGACTATGTGCAGGAAAACTTAAGTAATTGGTATGTGCGCTTGAGCAGAAGGCGTTTTTGGAAGGGCGACTATCAGAAAGATAAGATATCGGCTTACCAAACACTGTATACCTGTTTAACCACCGTGGCAAAACTTTCTGCACCGGTAGCGCCGTTTTACATGGACAGATTATACAAGGATTTAACCAATACGACACGTAAGGAGCCTTTTGAAAGTGTACATTTGGCCGATTTCCCTGAATATGATGCCGCATTGGTGAATAAGCAATTGGAAAGTAAAATGGCCAAGGCGCAGACCATATCATCCTTGGTTCTATCCATTCGCCAGAAAGAGAAGATCAAGGTACGTCAGCCCTTGCAAAAGATTATGATTCCCGTATTGGATGAAAAACAGAGGTTGGAAATTGAAGCGGTTGCAGAGTTGATAAAGTCCGAAGTGAATGTGAAAGAGATAGAATTGTTGGATGATGCTTCCGGAATACTTGTAAAACAAATTAAGCCAAACTTTAAAACCTTAGGGCCTAAGTTTGGGAAGGATATGAAGTTGATTGCCAGTGCTGTAGCGCAATTGCAACAGGATGATATCCAAAAAATTGAACAGGAAGGCGAAATTTTGCTGCATTTGGATAATAAAAGTATTACTTTACAGTTACAGGATGTAGAAATTTCCTCCCAAGATATAGAAGGTTGGTTGGTAGCAAGTTCAGGTCCAATAACAGTGGCCTTGGATGTTTCTATCAATGAGGACCTTAGAAAGGAAGGTATTGCTAGGGAACTAGTCAATAGAATTCAGAACCTGAGAAAGGAATCCGGTTTTGAAGTGACAGATAAAATAGATATTAAATTATTGAAAAATGGATTTGTCCAGGACGCGGTAGAAAGTAATATGGCATATATTAAAACCGAGACCCTGGCAGCAGAACTTAATTTTGAAGAGAGCTTGGACATGGGAATAGAAATAGCTTTCGATGAAGTTAATACCAGATTGTTTATAGTAAAACACTAAGATTATGGCTGAAGAATTAAAAGTAAGGTATGCCGATAAGGATTTAAACGAGTTTAAAGTCCTGATCGAGGAGAAAATTGAAAAAGCAAAAAGTCACTTGGAACTATTAAAGAGTTCTTATATGAATGATGGCAATAATGGCACGGACGATACATCGCCGACATTTAAGGCTTTTGAAGAAGGCTCTGAAACAATGAGCAAGGAAGCAAATACCCAATTGGCCATTCGTCAGGAGAAATTTATCAGGGATCTAAAGAATGCATTGTTGCGTATAGAGAACAAGACCTATGGCATTTGCAGGGTTACGGGAAAGCTGATCAGTAAAGAGCGACTAAAACTTGTGCCGCACGCAACGCTGAGTATTGAAGCGAAAAATATGCAGTCGTAAAAATAAAACGCCTTTAAGGCGTTTTTTTATTCAATGAGACTTGTTGTCGTTGTTATCTTCCTTATGGGCAGTTGTATTTTACAGGCTCAAAAAATGGTTGTCAAAACCATAGAAAATCCAGATGTATCCTTTGTTCAGATCAATGGCAATAATTGTTATGCCCTGGCTTTGGAGACCGTGGATATTCCGAGGATAACTGTTGCGGCATCAATAGACGGCGAGTATTTTCAGGAATTATTGGTGAATGTAAATCAAGAAGGGGCAACCGTATGGGTCAATACCGGTTTTCAACCCAATTTTATAATTCCAAATGATAAATTAAGCGCTCACAAGGTTATTTCCATTTCCTTAAAAATATCGATTCCCAAAAATCTTAATGTTACTGTTTACGGCACAAGCACCAATGTTGGGGTTAAAGGGCAATATGCCAACCTTAAAATCAGTTTGTCCGATGGTACATGCACCTTAAACGGAAGGGGCGAGAATGTAGTTGTCAATACCCAGAGTGGAAATATAGAGGTATTTGCAACAAAGGCACAAATTTTGGCTTCTACAAAATACGGCAAAATTAAACGGGAGTCATTTGCCACCGGGGATGATCATTTTACGCTTAATTCCGTCACTGGAAATATCAACATCAGGAAAACCGAATAATATGTTTATTTTTGCCGAATCTATTTTTGAATAATGAGTTTAAAGAAATCCCTAGTAATCGTTATCCTAATCCTGGCAATAGACCAGATAAGCAAAGTATATATAAAGACTAATTTTGTATTGGGCGAGTCCGTGGATGTCTTTAGTTGGTTCAAGATTCTGTTTATAGAAAACGAAGGTGCTGCTTGGGGAACCAAACTAAGTGATTTACTCCCTATATCCGATGAAATAGGGAAATTGGTGCTTACCATATTCAGATTGTTTGCGATAATTGGGATAGGTTATTGGTTGTTCGATACCATAAAAAAGAATTCTTCCAAGACCTTGATATTGGCGGTATCCCTCATATTCGCGGGGGCACTGGGAAATATTTTGGATTCGGTTTTTTACGGAATGATCTTCAACGATAGCTATTCACAAGTAGCTACTGCATTTTCCTCGGAGCCTTATGGTAGCCTTTTTCATGGAAAGGTGGTGGATATGCTCTACTTTCCTATGATAGATTCCGTATGGCCAGATTGGGTGCCAGTGGTTGGGGGGAACAATTTTCGTTTTTTCGAACCCGTTTTTAATATTGCCGATACGGCGATTAGTACTGGTGTAGGGATACTAATTGTATTTAATAAAAAGGCTTTTGGGGAAAGTTCGGAAGAAGTTAAAACGAATATATCCGATCAGGGGTAACGCAAAAGTTCATGGGAACATCGTGCTTATCTATGTCCTCAATTTTTTTTTCTGCCTTAAAAAATGAGAGACCTACTTTAATAACATCGGGCCTGCACTTGTTAAGTAGTACATCATAAAACCCTTTGCCGTAACCAACTCTGTGGCCTTCTTCGTCAAAAGCCATTAATGGTAGAAAAACAACATCTATTTTTTCAGGAGACACTTCTATTCCATCTACCGGTTCGGGGATGTTCCAGCTATTTTTTTTTATGGGCGTACTATCGGTAAGCAAATAATTGACAAGATTTTGATCGTCCAACATTTTTGGAAGAAGGATATTTTTGTCCTTGCCCTGTAAAATGGACATGATAAAACTGGTGTCTACTTCCATTTTTTTCGTAATGGAAAGGAATAGATGATAATAAGAATAACTCCAAATGGGCAATTGAAGCAGTTGGTTGGCTATCAGTAAACTTGAATCTGATAGAATTTGTGAAGTAAGATTTTTTCGACGTTCAGAGTAGATTAAACGCAAATCTTTTTTCAACATAAGGATGGGCTGAATCGGGGCTTTTGGGGGCAGGGTTTAATAGGAGAACTATTCCTTGGAGGCCACTGCATAATAAATTTTGAAAAAAAGCATAAGAATTAAATATGTTCCCAAGGTTATTATATAGTTGTCCATGTGTTAAATAAATTTTAATTTTCTAAATATAAATAAAAAAATATGAAATGCTCCACAAAGGGTATCGTTTTATCGACGAAATACATCATTTTTAACAAATATTTTGGATTTTGATTTATTTGTTGATTTTGAATTCATGTTAATTTCATATAAAATGTTGTTTATCAGTAAATTGCAAAATAGCGATGGCTAACGTTAATTTTTGGGAATCGGGTATTTAATCGATGTTTTTTTTGGACATATCGAATTTTATTGGATTGAATGTTAATTTTAACCTAGGGGCCGGGTTTGTTTTTGGCAATGGAGGTACAATTTCCAAATGATACATTTACAAAAACTTTATAGCGGTGAAACTGGTCTGGGAGTTAAAAAACTATAATCTTTATGTCCTTTGGGAAAAACACAGTAATTTTCCTTAGTAAAGTAAAATTTGACCAAATACATGTCCCATATACCAATTGAAGTACAATTAAGTTCGCTTCCTACTACACCCGGGGTATACCAATTTTATGATTTGGAGGACAAGATATTATATGTTGGAAAGGCGAAAAATTTAAAAAAAAGGGTTAGCTCCTATTTCAATAAAATTCATGAGCAAGGTAAGACCCGTGTACTGGTAAAGAAAATTAGAAGTATTAGGCATATAGTTGTGCCTACCGAATCCGATGCGCTGCTGTTGGAGAATAATCTAATTAAAAAATACCGTCCCAGGTACAATGTTTTGCTCAAGGATGACAAGACATTTCCGTGGATTTGTATAAAAAACGAAAAGTTCCCGAGAATTTTTCCTACCAGGAAATTTATTAAGGATGGGTCCGAATATTTTGGACCGTATACCAGTATGAAAACCATTCATACCTTACTGGACCTGATTAAGAGTGTTTACCCTCTGCGCACCTGTAATTATGATCTTGCCCAAGATAAAGTGGCCACCGGGAAATACAAGGTTTGCTTGGAATACCATTTGGGAAATTGTAAGGGTCCTTGTGAAGGATATCAACTGGAGGAGGAATATAATCGTCAAATACAGGAAATAAGGGAAATTATAAAAGGTAATTTTAAGTCCTCCCTCCAATACTTTAAAAGTAGGATGAAACTCTTGGCCCAGGAGATGAAATTTGAAGAGGCACAGCTTATAAAGGAAAAGATAGATGTCCTGGAAAATTATCAGGTTAAGACCACTATTGTAAATCCCAAGATCAATAATGTGGATGTGTTTACCATAATTTCCGATGAGGTTTTTGCTTATGTTAATTTTCTGCAATTGTCCCATGGCTCCATTATACGCTCCCATACCATGGAAATCAAGAAAAAATTGGATGAAACGGATGAGGATTTGCTTCAATTGGCTATAATTGAAATAAGACAGCGCTTCAATTCCCGTTCAACGGAGATCTACGTGCCGTTTGAGGTTACTTTGGAACAGCACCTTAAGGTAGTAGTGCCTAAATTGGGGGATAAAAAAAAGATACTGGAACTATCGGAACGCAACGCTAAATTCTTTAGACAGGATAGGTTTAAACAAATAAAGATTATTGATCCGGACAGGCATACCAATAGGATAATGGGACAAATGAAAAAGGATTTGCGACTTTCCATGGAGCCGAGGCATATTGAGTGTTTTGATAATTCCAATATTCAAGGTACCTACCCTGTGGCGGCGTGTGTGGTGTTTAAGGATGGAAAACCTTCAAAAAAGGAGTACCGACATTACAATATTAAGACCGTAGAGGGTCCGGATGACTTTGCCTCCATGGAGGAAGTTGTTTTTAGACGGTATAGGAGACTTTTGGACGAGGGGCGGTCATTGCCCCAACTTATTGTTATTGATGGAGGTAAGGGCCAGCTGTCATCCGCCCTTAAAAGTTTGGATGCCCTTGGGTTAAGGAGAAAGATAGCCATTATAGGCATTGCCAAAAGATTGGAGGAAATTTACTTCCCCGAAGATCCTATTCCTTTATATTTGGATAAAAAGTCCGAATCTTTGAAAATAATTCAACAATTGCGAAATGAAGCCCATAGATTTGGGATCAGCTTTCACAGAAACAAGAGAAGTAAGGCCGCCATTAATTCGGAATTGGAAAGTATTGAAGGGATAGGGGGTAAAACCGTGGAAGAGTTGTTGAAAAACTTTAAATCCGTAAAAAGGATAAAAGAAGCCAGTTTGGAGAATTTGGCCCAAGCCATTGGAATGTCTAAAGCCAAGAAGATTTATGGAACCTTTCATTAAACAGTTGTAATAACCTTATGTTAAAGTCGCTTCTTATATATTGTGCGTTGATCTTTCCCCTGCTGATCCTTTCCCAGGAACGGTTGGCCAATGAGGATGTAAAAGTTGGACTGGTCTTGAGTGGGGGCGGTGCCAAAGGATTGGCACATATTGGTGCCCTAAAGGTAATTGAAGAGGCTGGGGTAAAAATAGATTACATAACAGGAACCAGTATGGGTGCTATTGTCGGGGCACTTTACGCCTCGGGTTATTCTGCAAAAGAGCTGGATTCTATTTTTAAAAATACGGATTTTGAGTCATTGATTCAAGATAATGTACCCAGGAGTGCCAAAACTTTTTATGAGAAGGAAGATTCTGAAAGATATGCCCTGACACTTCCTTTCAACAAGTTTAAAATTTCAATTCCCCAGGCCATATCGGGAGGACAAAGTATTTACAACGAGTTTGTTAGGCTGTTGTACCATGTTAAGGATGTTAATGATTTTAGTAAACTTCCAATCCCTTTTTTGTGTGTTGCCACTGATGTAGAGACAGGTGATCAGATATTGTTGGATAAAGGCTATTTGCCCGAGGCAATTTTAGCCAGTGGTACCTTTCCCTCACTTTTTAGACCTGTGGAGATTAATGGACGAGTGTTGATAGACGGCGGTGTGGTAAATAATTATCCCATAGGTGAATTGAAGAAGATGGGGGCCGATGTAGTTATTGGGGTAGATGTACAGCATGGGCTGTCCGATAGGGAATCTTTGTTGAGCGCAACGGAAATACTTCTGCAGATCAATAATTATAGGACGGTTAGGGATATGCAAAAGAAATCGGCCCTTACAGATATTTATATTACCCCGGATATCAAGGATTACTCGGTAATCGATTTTGATATGGGAAGTGCAATTATAGACAAGGGAGAGGAAGCGGCTAGATTGCGTATGGACGAATTGTTGAAAATTTCCAAAGACCCCAATCTTAGGAGACCTCAAATTATTGCTGCGGGGATAAAGGATACGCTGTTGATCAATGAATTAACAATCCAAGGGAATTATAATTATTCCAGGGCCTATATAAAGGGTAAATTGAGATTTAATGTAGATGATAAAATAACCTTTAAAAAATTACAGCAGGGAATCAACAATTTGTCCGCTACCGGAAACTTTAGATCCATTAAGTACGAATTGCTCGATAATGGCGAAGGCGTAGGGTTATTGTTGAACGTTAAGGAAAATCCGGATAAAATGTTCATACGCCTTGGGGTTCACTTTGATGATCTCTACAAAAGTGCGGGAATTGTAAACCTTACCAGGAAGAATGTTTTAATGGATGATGATGTAGCCTCGGTAGATTTTGTTATTGGGGACAACCTAAGGTATAATTTGGAATATTATGTGGATAAAGGTTTTTATTGGAGTTTTGGAATAAATTCAAGGTTCGACGATTTTAATAAGGAAATAAATTTTGATCTGATAAAATCCAATTTTGATGTTGATAATAGTTCCAATATTAGAAAAATAAACCTAAGCGCTTCAGATCTGACCAATCAGGTGTATTTACAGACCGTAATAGAGGAAGAGTTTGCCTTTACCATTGGGCTGGAACATAAACTACAGAAATTAAGCACCAAAACATTAGGCCAGCTAGACACCATTAGTGCACCTATCTCGGCAAATAAGAGAACCTATTTTGAAAATAGTAATTATTACAGTACCTACGGACAGCTTACCTTTGATACCTATGATGATATCTATTTCCCCACCAAAGGATTATTCTTTGACGGGGACTTTCATTTTTACGTGCTATCATCCGATTTTAACGATAATTTCAAGGAATTTTCTATAGGTAAGGCCAAGATGGGCGGAGCATTTTCTTTGACTAAAAACCTATATCTTAACCTGGAAACAGAAGGAGGGTTTAAGTGGGGCATATCGCCCATTACCTCCCTCGATTTTGTGTTGGGAGGCTTTGGGAACCATTTAATAAATAATTTTGTGCCCTTTTATGGATACGATTTTTTAAGCTTGGTAGGGAATAGTTATGTTAAGGCCTATGGCAGACTGGATTTTGAGTTTGTCCCTAAGAACCATATGTTGTTCGCGGCAAATTTTGCCAATGTGGGCGATGACCTTTTTAGAACGGCAGATTGGTTCAAAGCGCCCCAGTTTTCCGGTTATGCACTTGGTTATGGGTTCGAATCCTTTATTGGACCGATTCAGGTGATATATTCCTATTCCCCTGAAATTAAGGAAAACCACTTCTTTTTTAGTATTGGCTATTGGTTTTAATATCGTCTTTGGGTTTTTTTGTAATCAAAGCGATAATTCTTAACACTTTAAGCCAAGATTTATTCCGATATTTGTTATACAGGATTTTGATCATGCTACAATTTAGAATAGATATTATGGCCCATCTCAGGGCTATGTGGTAATTAAACGGTATTTGGATGTAGCCCAGGTTGTTTTGAAGCTTTTGGGCTACTTTCCACTATTGGCCAAGGATTTGGCTACTTATGTATTATATCAATTCAAAAATCTATTTCTATGGCAACTACCGATAAAACATCGTTAAAATTAACAAAGGAAAATCTGGATGCCCAGGATTTTCTGCCACTTCTTGGCACCGACTATGTAGAATTATATGTAGGCAATGCAAAACAGGCTGCATATTACTATATGGCCGCATGGGGTTTTCAGCCCTTGGCATATTCTGGATTGGAAACAGGAATAAAGGATAGGGTTTCCTATGTGGTACAACAGGACAAGATTAGACTGGTCTTGACTTCACCATTAAAATCTGGTGGGGATATCAATAGGCATATAGATGCCCATGGTGATGGGGTAAAGGTAATTGCATTGTGGGTAGATGATGCCAGGGAGAGTTATGTGGAAACAATGAAACGTGGGGCCGAAAGTTATTTTGAGCCCAGGGCCAAAAGGGATAAGGATGGGGAAGTGGTTGTATCCGGGATCCATACCTATGGGGAAACGGTGCATGTCTTCGTGGAGCGCAAAAACTACAAAGGAGCGTTTATGCCGGGGTTTAGGCCTTGGAATCCTTTTTATAGACCAACGGATGTTGGATTGAAATATATAGACCACATGGTAGGGAATGTAGGTTGGAACGAAATGAACAAATGGTGCCAGTTCTACGCTAAAGTGATGGGGTTTGCCCAATTGGTCTCTTTTGATGACAAAGATATTTCAACGGAATACACCGCCTTAATGAGCAAGGTAATGAGCAATGGGAACGGTAGGATTAAATTTCCTATAAATGAGCCTGCGGATGGAAAAAAGAAATCCCAAATTGAGGAGTATATAGAATTTTATAACGGTGCGGGGGTACAACATATGGCATTGGCAACCGACAATATTATTGAAACGGTGACCGCCCTAAAAAATAGGGGAGTCGAGTTCCTAAACGTACCTTCAAGTTATTATGAGGACGTGCTGGATAGAGTTGGTGCAATAGACGAGGATTTGGCGCCTTTAAGGGAGCTGGGGATACTAATAGATCGGGATGATGAGGGGTATTTGCTCCAAATTTTCACCAAGCCAATTTTAGACAGGCCAACCATGTTTATTGAAATAATCCAGAGGAAAGGTGCAAGATCTTTTGGGAAGGGAAATTTTAGGGCATTGTTTGAAGCAATAGAGAGGGAACAAGAGTCCCGAGGAACGTTATAAACGGCCCCTTTTCTTAACTTTTTGCCAATTTTGACTATCTAATTATTAAATAGTGTTAACAGAATCGTTAAAGTAAGTTAAATCTTATTTTTAAAGCGAATCTTGTATTAAATTTGTACTCGTAAGGGGTGGTTCCCTTACAACTTTAAGTATTGGTTTTTCATAATTTAAAGTTTGGTTGGTTATTTAGGAAAAGCCCAGTTTTGCGACTGGGCTTTTTTTGTGAGCTAATTTTTGGAACAAATTTTGTTTTAGTAATATCAAATAAACGAAAAGTAAAATCGTTTTTATTAATTTTACAGTAGTAATAAGGTGTTACATAGGCTATTGCCATTTATGGCATAGCCATCAAAATCAAGATCGCCTATGCATTTGATAGGCAGTAAGTACATCAATGCCTACGGTAATCAGATGAATTTATACAGATGAAAAAGATTTGCATTGTACTGGTTTTAATTTTTGGTTTTACTATCAATTCCCAGGTTCAACAGCTGGAAAATGAAGGGGAGGTCCACTTGCCTGAAAATAACGAAAACACATCTGCCTTTAAAATAGGGGAATGGTTAAAGTTTAGGATACATTATGGATTTCTAAATGCCAGTTACGCTACGCTTCAAGTAAAATCCCATGAATTGGACGGTGTTCCTGTCTATCACGTAGTAGGGAATGGTAAAACAACCGGTTTTGCCAGTATATTTTTTAAGGTAGATGACACCTATGAAAGCTATTTTGATAAAAAGGATGGCAAGCCCTATAAATTTATAAGAAAGATAGATGAAGGTGGATATACCAAGGATATTGAGGTAAATTTTGACCACGAGAAGGATATTGCGGTATTAAACGATAAAAAAAAGGATAAAAAGTTTAATTTTACCATTCAAGAGGGTATTCAGGATTTGGTTTCGGCCTTTTATTTTCTCCGTAACAACTATAAAGTTGAAGAACTGGTTGAAGGGGAGTCCATAGAATTAAATCTTTTGTATGATGATGATGGGGTTTTTAAGTTTAAACTTAAATACTTGGGCAAGGAGGTTTTAAGGACCAAGTACGGGAAGGTGGAATGTTTAAAGTTCAGGCCTTATGTGCAATCCGGAAGGGTGTTCAAGGAACAGGAAAGTTTGTCCCTTTGGGTCTCCAACGACGATAATAGAATTCCCATTAGGATACAGGCAGAATTGAGTGTTGGCTCCATAAAGGCGGATTTGGACGGATATAACGGACTTAAACATCAATTTAAAATAATAATGGATTAAAATGAATAAAGAGCATATTGATTCCCAGATTTCCAAACTAGAAGAAAAATATAAGGATTCTGGACAGGACTTAAGCTCTTATTTGGACGGTCTTTTATATCAGCGCTATCTTACTTATTGGGATTACATCCATCTAGATACCCTTCTCAGTATCCAAGTGCCCAGGACCCATTTTCCTGACGAGGAAATCTTCATAATGTACCATCAGATTACTGAATTGTATTTTAAGCTTATCCTGCACGAGCAAAAGCAAATTGTGGACGATAAGACCCAGGATGTGGATTTCTTTATAGAGAAGGCAGAGAGGATCAATAGTTACTACAAAGTTTTGATATCTTCATTTAGTGTGATGATCAAGGGCATGCAGCGGGAACAATTTATGCAGTACAGAATGGCACTGCTTCCGGCCAGTGGATTCCAATCTGCCCAATATAGAATGATCGAGCTTTATGCGACCCCCATGGAGAACCTTGCACATTTTTCGGAAAGGGGTAAATTATCCTCAAAGAATTCAATTGAGGAATTGTACGAGCATATATATTGGAAAAAAGGGGCTACGGATGTGGTTACAGGGGAGAAAACATTAACCTTAAAGCAGTTCGAATATCGTTACACGCCCAGGTTGATACGTATCGCCAATGAGGTTCAGAACAGTACCATATACCATAAATACCAACAATTGCCTCAAAAAAGTAAGGATAATAAAACCTTGGTTGAAGCGTTAAAGGCATTGGACGTTAATGCCAACATAAATTGGCCCTTGATGCACATGGGGTCGGCATATCGCTATTTGACGAAAGACGATGCACAAATTGATGCTACTGGAGGAACAAATTGGAAGGAATATTTGCCTCCAAGTTTTCAGAAAGTTGTATTTTTTCCAGAATTGTATACAAAACAAGAGTTAAATAATTGGGGAAAACAATGGGTAGACCATATCTTTAACCCAGAAAAAGTTTAGAATAACCATGCAAAAATATTGGGGCCTATTTTTTAGTTTATTATTTATTGTTTCATGTAAGGAGGATAAGACGGTTACAGAGGAAATTGCAGAGGTGGTAACCATAGAAAAACCTGTTGTGGTAAAAGAGTTCGGATTTAATCTGGATGATTTTGAGGTCTTACGGGACACCGTCAAAAACGGGGACAGCTTTGGTGAGCTAATGTTGAGAAATAGTGTGGAATACCCAAAAATTGCGAGAGTATCGGAACACTTCCGGGATACTTTTGATGTTAGGAAAATAGTTGTTGGCAAGCCTTACCTTATTTTGAAGTCCAAGGACACCATTAATAATGCACAGGTTTTTATATATCAAAATGATCCCATTAACTATACGGTGGTCGATTTTAGGGACAGTGTCTTGGCCTATAAGAAAAAACAGAAGGTAAAATATGTGGAACGGGAAGCTTCCGGGATTATTGAATCCTCGTTGTCCGAAGCAATATTAAAACAGGGTATTGATTACAACGTCACCAATAGTCTTTCTGAAATTTACGCATGGACCATAGATTTCTTTAGACTTCAGAAGGGTGACAGGTTCAAGGTCATCTATAAGGAAAAGTATATAAACGATACTATATATGCTGGTGCAAGTGGTATAGAGGCGGCTTATTTTGAGCACAATGGTGAGCCATTTTACGCCTTTAATTTTGTGTCGGATTCCACAAAGAATATCAATGATTATTACGATGATCAGGCCAAAAACCTGAGACGTACATTTCTACAGTCGCCTGTTCAGTTCAGTAGAATATCTTCCAGGTATAATTTAAACAGAAGGATAGCCTACTATGGATATAAGGTAAGGCCCCATAAAGGAACGGATTATGCAGCTCCCATTGGGACCCCCATCCTAGCTACCGCCAATGGTACCGTTATAGAATCTACCAGAAGAGGCGGCAATGGTAAATATGTTAAGATTCAGCACAATGGCACCTATAGCACCCAGTATCTCCATATGAAGAACCAGAAGGTGAAGAAAGGGGATTTTGTGAAACAGGGCGATGTTATAGGTTGGATCGGAATGACCGGTAATACTGGAGGTCCGCACGTATGTTATCGTTTCTGGAAAAATGGGCGACAGGTAGATCCGTTAAGGGAAAAATTACCGGCTGCCGAACCCATAGCCGATAGCCTTAAAACAGCTTACTTGGATTTTGTTGGGCCTAAGAAAAGTCAATTGGATTGTATTGAATACATAGAATTACCGGAAGAAGATTTGCTAACACTCAACGAATAACATGGCTTTACAGAATACCGACCCGACCAAAACAGAGGCTTGGAATAAACTTTCACAACATTTTAAAGAGAATAAGAATATTTCCATAAAGGACTTATTTGCAAAGGATTCCGAGAGGGCTAAGAAACACAGCATTCGCTGGAATGATTTTTTTGTAGATTTCTCAAAGAATAGGATTACCCAAGAAACCCTTGAACTACTTCTACAATTGGCAAGTGAGGTTGGTTTGAAGGATGCTATCAAGAAACAGTTTGAAGGCGATATTATAAATAAAACGGAGGGAAGGGCTGTTCTTCATACGGCCTTGAGAGCTAAGAAATCGGATATCATCAAAGTAGACGGGGTAAATATCGTCCCAGAAGTTTACGAGGTTAAAAAGAAGATAAAATCCTTTACGGACTCCGTAATTTCCGGATCAAAAAAAGGGTTTACAGGCAAGGCCTTTACCGATGTGGTCAATATTGGTATTGGAGGTTCGGATCTCGGTCCTGCCATGGTAGTGGAAGCCTTAAAATTTTACGGCAACCATTTAAAAATGCATTTTGTAAGCAATGTGGATGGCGATCATGTTTATGAAACACTTAAGGGTTTAAATCCGGAAACAACATTGTTCGTGGTGGTATCCAAAACATTTACTACCCAAGAAACCCTTAGTAATGCTACTACCATAAAGAAATGGTTTCTAAAGCACGCTAAGCAAGCGGATGTGTCCAAGCACTTTGCCGCCGTCTCTACCAATGCCGAGAAAATTTCGGAATTTGGAATTGATGCAGATAATGTATTCCCTATGTGGGATTGGGTTGGAGGAAGATTTTCACTGTGGAGTGCCGTTGGGCTGTCCATTGGCTTGGCAGTAGGATACGATAATTTTGAGGCCATGCTAACTGGTGCCAATGAAATGGACCACCATTTTGCAACTGCTGATTTTGAGGGGAACATCCCGGTAATTCTAGCACTTATCAGTGTTTGGTATAATAATTTTTACGGTGCCGAGACAGAAGCCATTATACCCTATACCCAATACTTAAGTAGGTTTTCTGCCTATCTGCAGCAAGGGATCATGGAAAGTAATGGAAAAAGTGTGGACAGGAAAGGCAATAGGGTTTCCTATGAAACAGGAACCATAATCTGGGGAGAGCCCGGTACCAATTCCCAGCATGCCTTTTTTCAATTGATCCATCAAGGGACTAAATTGATCCCTACCGATTTTATTGGGTTTAAGGAATCCTTACATGGGGACAAGGACCATCACAATAAATTAATGGCCAATTTCTTTGCCCAGACCGAGGCTTTAATGAATGGAAAGTCTGCTGAAGAGGTTAAAAAGGAATTGGAGAATAAAAATATTTCAGAAAAAGAGATTGCCCAAATCATGCCATTTAAGGTTTTTGAAGGGAACAAACCTACCAACACCTTGTTTATAGACAAGCTGACTCCCAGGAGTTTGGGATCCCTTATAGCCATGTACGAACATAAAATATTTGTACAGGGCATAGTTTGGAATATTTACAGTTATGATCAATGGGGTGTGGAATTGGGCAAGCAGTTGGCTACTGCCATATTAAACGATATTGAAGGGCCTGCCATTGCGAATCATGATGCTTCTACGTTAAATCTATTAAATTTATTTAAGAAATAATTGGCAATTTTGCTAAATCCTAATAAACGACATTAACTTATTGTCTTTCAGGAGTTATTAAGGTTTTTAGTGTTAAATTTGCATATGCTAATTTAACATTATAGTAATGTATTGTTGTAAAAATATACTCACTTTTGCGGCGATTATTTGTAACTAATTAACTCTTAGAAAAATGAAAAAAATGTACTTCGTTATTGCCGCATTTTTGTTAACGGCAACAGGATTTTCTCAAGGAACTATTACTGGTTCCGTAGTAGATGGCGATTTTGGCGATCCCTTGCCGGGGGCGAATATTACGGTTCAGGGCACTACAAACGGGGTTGCCGCAGATTTTGATGGAAACTTTACCATCGAGGTATCCCAAAGTTCAGGAACTTTGGTAATTTCCTATATCGGATTTATAAGTAAGAAAGTAAATTTCACGGCAGCCGGCAATATTGCTGCTATAACCCTTCAACCGGACGCACAGGAGTTGGAAGGGGTGGTTATTGTAGGTTCCGGAATTATAGATTTGGCCGAGGACAGACAAACGCCCATAGCAGTGTCTACCATAAAAGCAAGGGAAATAAGGGAGAAAACAGGAAATTGGGATTTACCCGAATTGTTAAAGTCAACCCCTTCCGTACAGAACGTCAAGGGAGGTGCCTTTGGGGATGGTCAAATGTTCTTGAGGGGATTTGACCAGACCAATACGGCATTCCTGCTAAACGGACAGCCCATCAACGGAATGGAAGATGGGAAAATGTACTGGTCCAACTGGTCCGGGGTATTGGATATTGCCAATGCGGTTCAGGTACAGAGAGGATTGGGATCTTCCAAATTGGCCATTTCATCTGTTGGAGGTACCGTAAACATTGTGACCAAAACCTTGGACAAACGTGAAGGAGGCTTTTTTCAAACGATGCTTGGCAATGACAATTATATTAAGACTACCGGATATTACTCTACCGGTTTAATGGATAACGGCCTGTCCGTTGCTGCAATGTTGGGTCATTGGCAAGGAGATGGTTATGTGAATAATACCGGAGGTCAAGGTCAAACCTATTTCTTGTCCTTTGGGTATGTGCCCAATGAAAATAACATTTTCAACTTTATTCTTACTGGTGCTCCACAATGGCATGCTGCTGCTGGATCTGATGATCTTAGGACATTTTTGGACAATGGTAGAAAGTACAATTCCTGGAATACAGCAAACGTTAACAGCCCAAATACGTTAAATGGAGGCGCTTACCCTGGTGGTAGAAATATTTACCACAAACCGGTAGCCAACTTGAGCTGGGACTTGACTTTTAACGATACGGCCTCTTTGTCTACCGTATTGTACGGTTCAATAGGTAGGGGAAGTTTTGCACAGTTGATAACGAGCTCTGGTGAGGCCCTTTATGCCAGAGGTTCCAACAACAACCATAACTGGGGAGGTTTGGTAACCAACTTCAATAAGCAGATCAATGAAAACCTTAATTTCAATTTCGGGGCAGATGTTCGTTTGTACAACGGAATCCACTTTAGGGATGTACGTGAGTTTATTGGGGTTAATTCTGTTTCCAATACCAGTAATTACAACGGTGGAGCCTATGAACTTACCAATGCGTATGGTGGCATTAATCCTTGGAATATAACCTTTAACCCTAATGATGACCACTCCCAGAGATTTGGTTATGATTACGAGGAAAGAATAAACTACGCGGGGGTATTTGGCCAATTGGAATATTCCAAGGGTGCTTTTTCTACCTTCTTTCAAGGGTCGGCTTCTACACAATCACATATCAGGGAGGAATTTTTGAGTGCGGCCAATGAAGGGCAATCGGAAGAATCGGAAAAAGTAAACAACCCAGGTTTTAATGTTAAGGCAGGGGTGGCCTATAACCTATCCGAGCAAAACACAGTATTTGCAAATGCAGGTTACTACTCAAGGCAGCCCTATCACAGTGATTTGTATGTAGACGATAGAAATTCAAATGAATTGAATCCTTTGGCTACCGAAAATCAGAAGATTACAGGATTGGAAGGTGGATATAAGTTTATGGGCGATATTTTATCGGCCAACCTAAATGTGTACTACACTATTTGGGATAACCGTATACAATATAGCTCCGATGATACCAATGATGATAATATTGTAGACGAGTACACCCAAACGAGCCCATTAAAACAGGTACATTCCGGAGTGGAATTGGAGTTGTTTGTACGCCCAACGGACGGGTTGAATTTTCAGGGCTTCGTATCTATTGGTAATTGGGAATATGATGGTAATGTTACTACCACTACCTCTGATGACAATGGAAATATACTGTCTACAGGAGACCCAAGTTATATAGATGGTGTGAAAATAGGTCAGGCTGCACAGTTTACTGCCGGTATTAGTGGGGACTACGAAATATTACCCAGATTTAAAGTGGATGCCAACTGGAATCTATATGATAATTTATATGGTTCCACCCAATTTGGGGATTCCGAATTTTCAACGGCCAATAATAGGGGAGCTATTAAATTGCCTTCCTATGACACCATGGATGCCGGACTCTCTTACCGTATGTTGGTCGGGAAGGAGAACAATAGATCCCTACAATTCCGTTTAAACATTAATAATGTCTTTGACGAGGTTTACTTGGAAAGCTCTAGTGATAACACACATGTTGAGCCTGGAGATGACGTATGGAACGGTGTAAATACCGATAACCGGGTTAGGTTTGGTTATGGTAGGACCTGGAACATTAACATGCGGTATAACTTCTAAGTACTATTGGAAGTAAAAAATAATGACCCCGCTAAATTGCGGGGTTTTTTTATTCCCAAAAATCCTTACATTTATAAATTAAAATAAAAACTATGGAAGATTACGGATTAGCACATCAATGGATTCTCGCCTTACATTCTTATTTTGCCTATGTGGTATTGGCTGTATTGTTTTTAGCCGTGGCCAATGGTATTTTGGGGTGGACAGGAAAAAAGGATTTCACTCTGAAAAAGGATTTTAGAATTAGCCTATTTGCGCTTATTTTATCGCATTTACAGCTGTTGGTGGGGCTAGTACTCTATTTTGTGTCTTCCAACGGTCTAAACGCCATAAAAACAGTAGGTATGGGCGGGTTAAACTCGGCATCCCGTTTGTTGGCAGTGGAACATCCGTTTATCAATATAATCGCAATTGTCTTTATTACTGTGGGCTGGTCCAAACACAAGAAAGTATTGGAAGGTAAAAGGAAGTTTAAGACCATTACCATTTTTTACGGTTTGGGATTGATCCTTATCCTTAGCAGAATTCCATGGGCACAATGGCTCAATTAAGGAATTGTCTTTGGGGATGTCAAGGTTTATCTGTTTGCCACTATTATGATCTTAACAGATTTAATTAAAAAAAGTCATTAATCAAATTTATGTACCATATGAAAAATTTAGTTATTGTTGTTCTGGCGCTTATGGCCATACCCGGAATATCCCAGGAAATATCCTTGTTTAATGGCAAAGATCTGTCGGGTTGGACCATCTACGGCACCGAAAAATGGTATGTGGAAGATGGACTGCTTGTTTCGGAAAGTGGACCGGACAAACAATATGGTTATTTGGCCACGGATAAATATTATGATGATTTTGAACTTACCTTGGAGTTTAAACAGGAAGCCAATGGAAACAGTGGGGTGTTTGTTCGGTCTACTGTAGATGGCACCAAAGTTAGTGGCTGGCAAGTGGAGGTTGCACCTCCGGGCCATAATACGGGAGGTGTTTATGAATCCTATGGCAGGGGTTGGCTAATTAAGCCCGATCCCGAAAAGGATAAGGTACTCAAGGTAGGGGAGTGGAATACGATGAAAATTAAGCTGTCCGGCAATAAGTTGACCTCTTGGCTCAATGGCACGGAAATGGTTAGCATTACCGACGATAAAATTGGAGCCGGTAAAGGTGCCATTGCCCTTCAAATACACGACGGTGGCGGAATAAAGGTAAAGTGGAGAAATATCAATATTGTACTTCCGCAATAAGTATTTAGTCTATGGCCTTAATTAGGTGGATATATACCGGGAAATGGTCGCTGTAGCCCGCAGTATAGCTTCCACCTGCATAAGTGCGTAAGGGATATCCTTTATATTGGCCCTTTTTATCAATAAGGTAAGGCGGATTATATACTCCCGCCTTCCAGAAATGATATTGGCCTGGCAATTTGCGTGTAATATTGGCGGTGAAAAAGATTTGATCAAATAGGTTCCATTGATCCCTATAGGCCAAGGAGCCGATTCCTTTTTTATAAAGTTGTTCCATAGGATTATAAAGATCGCTATTCTCCAAATTGAATAGCTTTCCCCTGGTCTTCAATATTTTTTTTAAACTATCGTCTATTGGATCGTCATTAAAATCGCCCATACTGATGATTTTGACCTCTGGGCCCAACTTTGAAATGGAATCTATAATTCGCTTGTTGAGTCGGGCCGCCTCTAGTCTATAGGGTTTGCTCCTGGCTTCCCCTCCGCTTCTGGAAGGCCAGTGGTTTACGATGAAGTGCATCTCCTCTCCATCCAAAAGACCGCTTACAACCAGTTGATCCCTAGTGTAATCCCTATAATCTTCTTCATTACTGAGCAAAAGTCGACGACTGATAAATGAAGTGGGCAGGAAAGCAGTTTTTTTATATAAAAGGGCCACATCGATACCTCGCTCATCAGGGGAGTCAAAATGTACTATTCCATAGCCTTTATCTCTAAGGTGGGGATGGTTGGTCAGATCTTCAACTACCTGTCTATTTTCCAATTCGCACAGCCCAATAATATCTGGGGAGGATGGGGCATCGGGACTTCCTATTTCCGACAAGACTTTGGACAAATTGTGTATTTTTTGGTTATATCGCTCTAAGGTCCAGTTGTCTTTTCCAGTTGGTGTGCGGTCGTCATCATAAGTTAGGGAGTCGTTGAAGGTATCAAATAAGTTTTCCAAATTGTAAAAGGCCACGGTCCTTATTTGGTATGTTTTACTTTCCTGTGCCATGGTAATGTTCAGGATAAATAGGAGTATAAAAAATGTGAAGCCAATACCCATAGATTATATGATTGATTTAACTAATGCAGTATTTATATTAATTTTCCTGGAATAAATTAAGAATAATCTGTCAAATTTTATATATTAATGGTCGTTTTGTTAAAGTATTCCATCTTCATCAATGAGAATTGGTTTAGCAATATCCTATTTCATACTGCATAGCATCTGGAGTTATGCACAGGAAATCTACTATGTTAAGGGTTTTGTTAAGGATATAGCAACCCGTGATCCCATTGAATTTGCCAAAATTGAAATTTCGGGGTCTGTGTTTGTGGAATCTGATCCCGTGAATGGAAAATTTGTGCTTTCCCTAAAAAAACCTGGAGATTTTATTCTATCAATTTCCGCCCAAGATTATCTGTCTAAAAGAATCCCTATTTCCATAGGGGATGGAGATCTGGATTTGGGAATTATTTTTTTGGACCGGGATATTGTTCAGGATAAAACAGACAATTTAATTACTTTAACGGATTCCGATTTGTTGGAAGATGGGAGCATTTCAATGAGCGTGGGCATGCTACAGGCCACCAAGGATATTTTTTTAAATAGGGCGGCATTCGATTTTGGCCAGGCATTTTTTCGTGTAAGGGGCTATGGATCGGAAAATGGCATTATACTTCTAAATGGAATTCCAATGAACAAATTGATGGACGGACGCCCTCAATGGAATAACTGGGGAGGCCTTAACGATGTAACACGAAATCAGGAATTTACCCATGGGTTACAGGCATCGGATTACTCCTTTGGTGGTGTTTTGGGAGTTACCAATATTAGTACTAGGCCATCTTCTTTAAGGAAAGGATTGCGTTTTTCTACCTCGGCATCCAATAGAACTTATACAGGCCGATTTATGGCAACCTATACCTCGGATCTGCCACAGAAAGGTATAAGTTATAGTATCTCCGCATCCAGAAGGTGGGCCAAAGAGGGTTATATAGATGGAACCTTGTACGATGCCAATTCTTTTTTTGGTGCTTTTGAATTTAAATTGGATGACAGAAATAGTGTAAATCTAACGAGCATATGGGCCTCCAATCGCCGAGGAAGTTCTTCAGCGATCACCGAGGAAGTTTTTCAGTTGGCCGGGAACAAATACAACCCTTATTGGGGTACCCAAAATGGTGAAATTAGAAACTCGAGGGAAAGAAAAATTGTGGAGCCTATATTTATGTTCAACCACTATTTCAGTTCTAAAAGGTTCTATCTAAACACTGGAATTTCCTATCAATTTGGAACAATTTCCAAAGGAAGGATAGGATACTATAATGCCCCCAATCCGGATAAAACTTATTATAGATATTTGCCTAGTTATTATATCAATAGTCCTATAGGAGCCAATTTTATAGCTGCCAATATGGCCAAGGACGGATTCTTGAAAAATCCACAGTTAAATTGGGACCAACTATACGGGGCAAATTCCAGTTTGTCTGTACAAGGAAAAGCCGCCTATATTTCCTACGAGGATATCAATGAAAATCAACAATTTAATGTAACTACCATTGGTAATTACGCTCTAAACGACCACTTCAAAATTGATTTTGGAGGGCATTATTCCAATTTGGACTCGGACAACTATGCAGAAATCAGCGATTTGTTGGGAGCGGATTATCACGAGGATATAGACCCGTTTTCCAATACAAAAAATGATTTGGACGGAAATATCAACAAGACAACATCCAATCTATTCAACTATTATTACAATATTAAGGCTGAAGTCTATGATGCCTTTGTCCAAATCGGTATAAGATATCCGAAATGGGACGGGTTCTTGGCCGCAAATTATGTCTCTACCAATTATCAAAGGGACGGTAAGTTTAGGAACGAACGATTTGCGAATTCTTCCTTTGGTAAGGGCGTAAAAGTTGGGTTTTCCAATTTTGGAGCCAAAGCGGGTTTAACCTATAAATTTAATGGGAGGCATTGGGTTGCCTTAAATGGGGCTTTTTTGACCAAGCCACCGGTTTATCAAAATGTTTTTATTAACCCAAGGGAGAATAATCAGGTGGTAAATAATCTTCAAAGTGAAATAATAACATCCACAGACCTTAATTATTATCTTAGACTACCAAATGTAACCGGACGCTTGTCTGGCTATTATACGCGATTTCAGAATACTACCGATATCAATTTTTTCTTTGTGGATGCAGGGGTGGGCAGCGATTTTGTGCAGGAAGTACTTACGGATTTGGACAAGCTTCATTTGGGAACGGAATTAGGGTTGGAGTATCAACTTTCATCGGCTGTGAAAATATCCTTGGTGGCGGCCTTGGGCAAATTTTTGTATGCCAGTGATCCATATGTAACCATAAATTTTGATACGGCCGGAGCAGAGGAAGATATTTTAAGTCCAGAAGGCAATATAGAATTAGGGGCTGCAAAGTTGAAGGATTACAAATTGTCCCAAGGACCTCAAAAAGCATTTGCCTTGGGGATGGAATACAGAGACCCCAAATATTGGTGGGTAGGGGCTACTGCCAATTATTTAGGGAACAATTACCCCGGTATTTCTACTATAACAAGGACACAGAGCTTTTATTTGGATCCCGATACCGGGATGGCATTTCCCAATGCTACCGATGAAAATGTAGCACGCTTACTGTCCCAAAATAAATTGGACAACTTTTATTTACTGAATATTGTGGGGGGCAAATCATGGTTGAAAAAGGGTAAGTATATAAGCGTTTTTGCGAGTATTAACAATGTTTTTGATTCAGTTTTTAGAACGGGTGGATACGAACAAAGTAGGAACGGTAATTTTGGTCAGTTGCATCAGGACAATTTAAGTGGTAACCCCTCTTTTGCCCCGAAATATTGGTATGGCTATGGACGAACCTATTTTATAAATTTTGCTATTGGTTTTTAATATTCCCATTTGTAAACGGATTGGAGAGAAATAATGGAACAATGAATTTCAGGATCAACAATTTTGGATGCATTACCACGCTTCTGGGTCTATACCTTGTAATAGCCTGTGTTAATGACAATAATTTTGAAACTCCCAATGCCATTTGTGAATCGGATCTTTCGGCCAATTTTACCATAGGGGAGTTAAAAGCACTTTATGTTGATGAATTGATACAGATTCAGGAAGATTACGTTTTAGAGGGGTATGTAGTATCATCCGATATAGCGGGCAATTTTTTTGGCACCCTTCACATACAGGATAAACTTGCCAATCCTACCCAGGGTCTTCAATTGGAAATTGACCTCAGGGATTCACATTTGTTTTATGAAGTGGGAACAAAAATCTTTATAAGAGCTAAGGGGCTCTATTTGGGTAAGAGTAAGGGAGCAATTGTACTTGGCGGTGTTTTTAGTGCTTTCGGAAACCTCTCTGTGGGGCGTTTGCCTGCTGCGATAGTTCCGCAGCATTTATATAAGGCCTGTGATCCATTGGGAATACTCCAGCCCAAATCGGTTGGTATTAATGAGTTGGACGATTCCATGTTAAGCACCTTGGTTCAATTTAGCAATATGGAAATTTTACTGGACGAATTGGGACAAACCTTTGCCGAAAAAGAGAAAGAAACCATAAGGACTTTGACCAATTGTGAGGATTTGGAACTAGAACTGTTGAACAGTGGGTATTCCGATTTTCAGGCTAGTTTTTTGCCGGAAGGCAATGGATCCATAACCGGGGTATTGGTAAAGGACAATAAGACTTATCAGTTGGTAATAAGGGATACCACGGATATTGCTTTTACGAATATACGTTGTGAGGATTTGGTGGATGAATTTACCTCCACGAAAGTTTTTATTTCGGAGTTGGCGGATCCGGATAACAATGCAGGCGCTAGGTTTGTAGAGCTTTATAATTCAGATTCGGAACAGTTGAATTTAAAGGGATGGACTTTAAGAAGGTACACTAATGGCAATACTGAAGTTGGTTCTACCATTGACTTGTCCGGATATGTCATTGAGGGCAATACTACCTTTGTTATTTCCCCGAATGCTTTGGAGTTTGAAGCGGTATATGGCTTTCCGCCCAACCACAGCGTTTCCACCAATAGTCCTGCAGATTCCAACGGGGATGATAATTTGGAATTGGTAGATCCTTTTGGGACCGTTATAGATAGTTTTGGGGTCATTGGAGAGGATGGCTCCGGTACCAACCATGAATTTGAGGATGGCAGGGCCTTAAGGAATGAAAACGTCTCTGAAGCAAATCCACATTTTACGCCCAGTGAATGGACCATTTACAATGATTCCGGAGAAGGGGGTACCATTAATGAACCTCAAAATGCTCCGGACGATTTTGATCCTGGTATTCGGTAATTTTAAGCGTTGCTCCTATTGGTTATTAATTTAAGAAGATCTGCCGATTTGATGGGTTTTAAAATGTAATTGCTTACCAAACTATAATCTTTTGCCTTAATTACGTCTCGTGGATCTATGGAGGAACTGATGATATAAATGGTTACCTCCTTGGTACTGCTATTTGGCATTTTAATAAAATCGTCCAGAAACTCCCATCCATCCATAATGGGCATATTCAGGTCCAATAAAATAATGGAGGGAAGTGCTATGCACTCAGTAACCATATTGTTCAATCCATCTATAGCATCCTGTCCGTTTTGATAGACCAATATGGTATTACAGAAATCGATTTCCTTCATCGATTTTTTAATTCCATATATGGCAATGGGGTCGTCATCTATGATACAACTACTTTCAATTTTTTCCATGGTTCTTTAATTTTATGCAGCGACCAAGGTGATTTTAAAAAGTGTTCCCTGGTCAACAGCACTCTCCACTTCAATTTTTCCATTCATCGCCTCTATTTGGTTTTTGGTAATAAAAAGCCCTATGCCCTTGGAATCCTCATGATCGTGAAATGTTTTGTACATTCCAAAGAGCTTTTTGCCATGTCGCTCAAGATTGATTCCCAAGCCATTATCCCTGAAATTCAAAACGATGTTATTTTCTGTTTTGGTGGCCTGTATGGTAATCTTTGGAATTCTATTGGGACTACTGTATTTAATACTGTTGGTGAAAAGATTTAGAAGAACACTATCCAGATAGGCGTGTATACCTTTGACCTTAATGGATTGGTCTATGGAAATATGGCATTCTACATTTTTTTGTTGTAGGAGGGCACTAATATTTTTTTCTACGTTTTTAACTATTTTATTTAAATTAACATCCTGTAATTGGCTTTTGGCATCAGTAGTGATCTGAACAACTTCGTTTAGATGCATAACCGTTTCGTTTAAACTTTCGGATGCATGTATTATCATTGTTTCAATTTCCTTTTTTTCGCTTTCCCCCTGTTCCTCTTGTAAATAATTGGATAACATGGAAAGATTGGAAGAATGTGAGCGGAGATTGTGGGAAACAATATGGGCAAAATTTAATAAGCTATTATTCTGACTTTTAGTTAATTCCAAAAACTCCTCAGATTTCTTTTGGGCTTCTATTTTAGCGGTAATATCCAACACTTGGGAAATAAAATGCGAAATATTGCCTTCTATATCCTTAACGGCAGTAACAGTGAGCACAACATATACGATCTGTCCCTGTTTGTGGAAGTATCTTTTTTCCAACTGGTAACTATTGCTGTTCCCTTCCAATAGTGCTTGTAATTGGCTTAAATCCTTATTAAGATCTTCAGGATGTGTAATATCTTGAAAGGAAAGCTGTAATAGTTCTTTTCTTGAATACCCTAGGCTAAGACAAAGGTTGTCATTTACGTCCAACCACGAGCCATCGGTTGCAACCAACGCCATACCAACAGCCGAAGATTTAAAGGATCCCTTAAAGGATTCTTCGTTCTTATTTAATTTTAATTGGGTGTTCACTAATTTTGTGATGTCCCAATTGGTCCCGACCATTTTAATTATTTTTCCCTCATTGTCCTTAAAAATTCCGGCATTGGCCTTAATGTGTTTTATAGTGCCGTCTGGATGAATAATTCGAAACTCGGTCTTAAAATCTTGAATTCCGGCCAATGCCATGTCAAATTCCTTTAGGCATCGCTCTAGGTCATCCGGATGTACGGTAGCTTTCCAAGATTCGAAAGTGCCTTTAAAGTCTTTAGGTTTTACTCCAAATAAAGGAAACATTTCGTCGTTCCACTCAAGCTCATCTTCCAGTACATTGTATTCCCAAATTCCTATATTGGCTACTTCCGTAGCCAAATCGAGCCTTTCCTTAATTTGGGCATTTTTGATTTCGGCCTTTTTCTTTTTGTCTATATCTTGAAATATTCCGTATAGCCTAACACATTTTCCATTGACCAACTCGGGCATTCCCTTGGCCCGTACCCACTTCTCTTTGCCTTTGGCCGTAACGATCTGTAATTCGGTATCCCATTCTTCTCCTTTGGTTATGGCCTTTTGGATCAATTTGACAATTTTTTCCTTATGTTCCCCTTCCTTATAGAAATTTATTCCTGTCTCCAGACGAGGAACATAATCCATAGGCACTTCATGTATCTCCTTTGTAATTCTGGACCAATGAATGGTGTTGGTTATTATATCCATATCCCAGCCTCCCATTTTAGCTACATTTTCAGCCGCAATCAAAAGATCTTTAGCGCGCTTCACTTTGGTAATGTTGGTGCTGGTTATTATAAGGCCACCTATGGTGCCGTCCATATCTTTCCAAGGTTTAATGCTCCATTGATACCAATGGTTGCTGCCATCTGGCATAATATGTTTTTGTTCTTCAACAATACTATCCTCAATGGAAAAACTATTTTCGAGGACTTTTCGAAATGCCGGAGGAGTATTGGGAACTATCTCAAAAAAGGATTTTCCAAAGATTTCTTTATCCTGGCTTACAAATTCTTGTTGCCAAGAGTTGGAACAATTTATAAAACAAAGATTGGTATCCAAGGTTGCAATGGCAATAGGGGCTTCTTCTATTGTTATCGTTCGTGTTAAGGTATCCAAAATCATACAGGGTTTTAGGGGAATTAGACAAGTAATTATATAAACGTAGGAATATGGCTATAAATTGTGAAGGGCAATTAAATTACCAAAAGATGTTGGATTTTAGACATTTTAAAGGGTAATTATTCCATGAAACACCATTTTAAACGAGGCGGCACTTTCATTAAGGACATATTTGATTTTTAGAATGAATGACCTTGAACCATTATGGAGATACAACTATAGGTTAGGGAATTTTTTAGCGCATGACCCGTATTTTTTTGGGTCAATGGGAATAAATTTTTTAATCTATATATTCGGTTTACTAAAGTGAATGTTTTTTTATACATTTAACTAATGGCATATAATTATGAACGAGTTTTTCTTTAACGAAATTAGGAATGGGAACTTTGATGAGGTAAGGGCCATGTTGAAGAAAAACCCCCTGTTGTTGGACAGCAAGGACCAACGCGGATCTACTCCCCTTATTCTTTCTACCTATTACGACCAAGAGGAAATTACCGATCTTTTGTTGCAAAATGGAGCCAAAATTGACGCCAAAGATGCCACTGGCAATACAGCCCTAATGGGTGTCTGCTTTAAAGGGTATTCGGATGTGGCCAAAAAGTTGCTAGATAATGGGGCCAGTGTTAACGAACGAAATACTATGGGGGCAACCTGCCTTATTTATGCCGCAACATTCAATAGGGAAGAGATCGTGAAAATGCTTTTGGCCAAAGGCGCCGATACCTCGATCAAAGATATACGCGGCCTTTCGGCTTTGGATCATGCAAAAGAACAGGGTACGCCATCACTTATAGCACTGCTGGAAAATGCCTAAAATGAATTCATGGATTTGTGGGCAAGGTCATTCTTGTCAAAAGAATCAAGCATTTGTACAAACAGACCCTCTAGAATTATCCGTTAGTATATTTTGATTGGAGCAATAGCATATGGAAATGGAACTCAAAGTAGCAATTATACAATCCCCCCTAGCTTGGGAAAATCCGGAAAAGAACAGGGAACACTTTTCCAAGAAACTCAATGCCATAAGTGAAGAGGTAGACCTAGTGATTCTTCCCGAAATGTTTACCACGGGTTTTACCATGACTCCTTGGAATATTGCCAAGGAGGAAGGGGGTGAGACGGTTAAATGGATGCAAATGGAGGCCAAGAGAAAAAAGGTGGCCTTAACAGGCAGTATGGTCTATTTTGCAGAAGGGCATTATTATAACCGACTTTGGTTTGTGGAACCCGATGGAAAATCGAGTTTTTATGACAAGCGACATACCTTCACGTTGGCCGGTGAGGATAAGATATATAACAGAGGGGAAAAAAGGATCTTGATCAATTTTAAGGGTTTTAGGATCTGTCCGCTTATTTGTTATGATCTACGTTTTCCTGTTTGGGCCAGGAATACGGAGAACTATGATGTGTTAATTTATGTTGCCAATTGGCCTAGACCAAGAATTAATGCCTGGGATGCCCTTTTAAAGGCGCGTGCCATTGAAAATATGGCTTATGTAATAGGCGTAAATAGGACAGGAACGGATAATACCGGACATAATTATCCCGGCCATTCCACCGTAAACGATGTCTTTGGCCAACCAATAGTGTTTTCCAAAGAGGAACAGGTTCTATATGCCACCTTGTATAAAAAAAGTATTTCCGACGCTAGGGAAAAATTAAGGTTTTTGGAAGATCGGGACCATTTTAATCTGAAAGGGTAAAAGTTTGTTCCAATTCCCAATTGGCCCTTACTTCCAATACCTTAGGGTAGTAGGTTACTTTTTCCGGTTGAATTCTTTGAAGGTAATTTCCAGTATCCCATTTTTGATTACCGTTACTATCGAAAATGATCCGAATCAGGTATTTGGCCGGCTTAATATGGGTGAATTCAAAGACCTGCTGTTCATTGGCGAACAATTCCTTTACGGTAACCCCTTTTTCGTCTGTCAATTGCACGATCAATGGGTAGGTAACCGTACCATCCAAAGTAAGTCTTAAATTTCCAAAATCTGCATAACTTTTGGTAGTTAGCTTTATGGATATGGTATCATTTTCGGTATCAAAAAAGTCTACTATCGCCCCTGGCAGTAGATCCAAAGTATAACTCTCGTTGGGTTCTACTTCAAAATCAAAATCAATTTTATTGCCTATGGTATCCAATGAGGTGATGAAGTTTACCAGTGTTGAATCCTTGCGTTCCATCCGGATCTTTGAACTGTCCATACGCGATATGGGAGTATTGGTACCAATATAAAAGGGGTTTCCAAAATCTAGGGACCCTCTTTGGTTTGGCTGTACAATAAGGGTGTCCACGCCAACTTTCTTTGTTTTAACGGTAAAGGTATCTATTAGCCTTTCTTTCTCGTTGGCCACTGTAAAAACCAGTGAATCCGCATTAAAAGGGGTAAACCAGAAGTTTAGGGTATCCTTTTCCCGCTCTTTGGTAATCTTGGTCTTAACCGTATCGGGAATGTTGCTCAGGGTACTAATTGAAATCTCCTTGGCATTGCCCTGATACCCGAAAATAATCTTGTTTTTCGCGGCAAAATTGGGAACGGAAATACTATAGTCCGGTAGTTCCTTAAACATGGTCAATAAATAAACGGAATCCGTCGGCAGGGTAATGGTGTCCTTTATAAAAGCAATTTTATCTACCTTTTGGTTGAAGATATTGTTTTTGGCCTCATCTTTTAGCCCGAACATGGCATATTGTCCCTCCTTTAGATTTTTTAAATGAAAAATGGGGGTACTATCCAGCGTATTGGTTATGTAATTTGGCGGTTGCCGATAGATGGTGGAATCGGTATAGGTACTATCGATCTCATAAAGCATAATGCTAATAAAAGTGTCTGCATTTTTATTGAATGCATCCTTGACCACGCCGGAGACCTTTAGGGAATCTATATAGTCTCCAGTAGAAAACACATAGGTAAAATAGCTAAAGGGGTTGCCCTCGTTATTGTCTATGATACTTTGGCCGAAATTAAAAGTATAGGTAGTATTTTCTTTTAGCGTATCCTTTAGGATTATCTCTACATATTTGTTGGCCGAACCCTGTGGGGATATTAAGGGAGTATACTTTAAAGGGGGGGAAACAATAAGTTGTTTTTCAATATCCTTAAGCTTTACGTATTCGTCAAAATACAATCGGATCTTATTGGTATTAAAGTTTATGGACATGTTTTCGGGCTCTGCCTTTACCAATTTCGGTGGTGTAACATCCTTATCGCCTCCACTGGGCGCACCTCTACGTGCGCACTGTACAAGGGCCGATACGGTTAAAAGGAGAAATAAAAACCCTAAAATGCGTTGGATCATAGCAGTTCTGAAAATGTTCAACAAAGAAACAACTAATTTGTAGAATTGTAAAATTAAGGTACTATGGCCATAGACGCAACATATAAATTGATTCCCTTTGCTGCGGACAAGGCCGTAGCACAGGCCTCCATGGTAGCCCCTGTAGTAATGACATCGTCCAATAAGAGCACATTTTTATTTTTTAATATTTCTTGTTCCGTTAAAACATAAAGGGCCTGTTTATGCTGCCACCTTAATATTCTGGATTTTTTGGTTTGGGTCTTTGTATTGGCGGTTTTAATAAGGACACCTTCTAGATAATGGGCACCAATGTGTTCCGCTATTGATTTGGCAAAAAGGGATACTTGGTTATAGCCTCTTTTTTTTAATTTTTTTCGGTGAAGGGGAACGGGCACCACGTAATCAATGTTGTTAAGAAAATTGTTTTCCTTCAAGATATGGCCATACCAATTCCCTAAAAATGCACCTATTTGCTCCTGGTTTTTGTATTTTAGGTAGTGAATTATACTTTTTACTATTCCCTTTTCAGTAAAAAATAGAAAAGAACTTGCCTTTATAATGTTAATTCTTCCAAAAAATATACGGTCAACAGGGTTTAGAGCGTTAAAAGTATACTCGGTGAGTGGTAATTGATTTCGACAAACGGTACATATATGTTCTTCTCCTCTATATAATAGGGCATTACATCCAAAACATAGCCTAGGTACAAGGACCGTGTTGATATCGTTTAGTATATTTGAAATCTTGGAATACACAAATCTTGATTACTATTAACCTACTTAATACGCATGCTTTTAGATGGATACTGAAGATAATAAATTTAATTATAAGATAATACTTGCCGCTCTGGCAGCTATTATACTAGGCATACTTATTGCCTTTTATTATAGTTACGCCCAATCCAAAAGTCGCATAAATTTTTTGGAGCAAGAGAAAGAATTGCTTGTTAAGGACCTTACATTGATGAAATCTGATGTAGATAGGCTTTCTGCACTTAATGAGGTAAATGAAATAGAATTACAGGATTCAAAATATAGGGTGCAACAGTTGTTGGATTCCGTGGGACGCTTGAATTTTACGGTCGAAAAATTAAAGGAATACAAAACCGAACTTAGAAAGCTCGAGGCCAAAAATGATAGCCTTAAACTTAAGAACAATTTCCTTAAGTATAACAATATGCTCCTTGGGGACAAATATGAGGAAACCAAGAAGATAATCGAGGAACTAAGGGGAAAGAGCAGTTCGTTGGCGGAGGCCGAAGCTTTGCTTAGAAGAAAGAACAGGGAACTTAGTCAGGAGCTCAAGACCAAAAGCTATCTAAAATTGGAAAATTCCGAGGGTAGTGGTTTTAGGTTTAGAAGCGGCAAACACATTAAAACCAATAAGGCGAATATCATATCCAAATTAAGGGGATGTGTTACCGTAATGGGAAATCCCAATTCCAAAAATGAGGAGCGTGTTATCTACCTGCAATTCCTAGGCCCAAATATGGGAGTTATAGAGGATAATGCCAGTACCATTTCTGTAAATGGCAATGTTTACAGCAAACGCGTAGAACTGGTCTTTATGGGACAGGAATTTAGTGTTTGTGATGCTATTTCGGTACCTGAAGGTTCTTTGGAGGAGGGAATCTATACCCTAAATGTTTTCGAGAATGAAAAATTATTGGCGACTTCAGAATTTCAATTGAAATAAATCTCTTCATTTTCCACTAATATTATATTTTTGCCAAATGGTGAAACAAGAAGACGATTTTAAAAAAGTAATTTCGCATGCAAAAGAGTATGGATATGTTTTCCAATCCAGCGAAATTTACGACGGACTAAGTGCGGTATACGACTATGCCCAAAATGGGGCCGAGTTAAAAAAGAATATCCGTGAATATTGGTGGAAGGCCATGGTTCAGATGAACGATAATATTGTTGGACTGGATTCCGCAATATTTATGCACCCAACCGTTTGGAAGGCATCCGGGCACGTAGATGCTTTTAACGATCCATTGATAGATAACAAAGATTCCAAAAAAAGATATCGTGCCGATGTTTTGGTAGAGGATTATACCGCTAAAATTGAAGCTAAAATAAACAAGGAAGTAGCCAAGGCAGAAAAACGTTTTGGAGAGGCTTTCGATAAAAAGCAATTTTTGGAAACCAATCCAAGAGTGGTGGGTTACCAAGAACAGATAACGACCATTTTGAAGCGATTGGGCAAATCCTTGGAGAACGAGGATTTGGTAGATGTAAAAAATTTAATTGAGGAACTTGAAATTGCCTGTCCTTTGTCCGGGTCAAGGAATTGGACAGACGTAAAGCAATTTAATCTAATGTTCGGTACCAAACTGGGAGCCTCTGCCGATAGCGCCATGGATCTCTATCTTAGGCCCGAAACTGCACAGGGTATTTTTGTAAACTTCCTGAACGTACAAAAAACCGGGAGAATGAAGATTCCTTTCGGGATAGCACAAGTGGGCAAGGCCTTTAGGAACGAAATCGTTGCAAGGCAGTTTATCTTTCGCCAAAGGGAGTTTGAACAAATGGAAATGCAATTTTTTATTCGTCCCGGATCCCAAAAGGAATGGTACGAGACCTGGAAGGAAAAAAGGATGGCCTGGCATTTGTCATTGGGTATGGGCGCTGAGAACTACAGATTTCACGATCACGAAAAATTGGCGCATTACGCAGATGCCGCTGCCGATATAGAATTTAAATTTCCTTTTGGATTTAAGGAATTGGAAGGGATACATTCCAGAACCGATTTCGATCTGGGTAGCCACGAAAAATACTCGGGTAAAAAATTACAATATTTTGATCCTGAACTGAATGAAAGTTATGTTCCCTACGTGGTTGAAACTTCCATAGGTTTGGATCGTATGTTCTTGGCCGTTTTTTCGAATTCCCTGGTAGAAGAGGAATTGGAGAACAACACTACTAGGACCGTACTTAAATTACCGGCTGTTTTGGCACCTATGAAGGCGGCAGTACTGCCCTTGGTAAAAAAGGATGGTTTACCGGAATTGGCCCAGGAAATCATAGATGACCTTAAATGGGATTTTAATGTGGTTTATGATGAAAAGGATGCCGTAGGCCGTCGTTATAGGAGACAGGATGCCAACGGTACGCCATTTTGCATTACCGTGGATCACCAGTCATTGGAAGATAAAACGGTTACCATACGTCATAGGGATACCATGGAACAACAACGCGTTGCCATTGCAGAGGTAAAGGCAATTATCCATAAGGAGGTAGACATGAAGAGCTGGTTGAAGCGCATGGTGTAATTTCAAAAAAATAGGATTTTAAAGGTCTAAAAGGTAGGTGTATTTGCAAGGGCGAATACAATTACTTTTTAGACCTTTTCTTTTACAAGCTATACCCCAACCTCAGGCTCCCATAATAATTCCTGCCGTTTCCGGGGTAGTAGTACCTAGGCTCGGCCCCACCGAATCCTGTGGTATTTATGAGTACGGATTGTGCATAGTTTTGGTCGAAGATATTATTGATGCCAAAGGCCAAATCCAGGGATAGCTTTTTCCCCAATTGGTTCTTATACCCTACCTTGGTATTGATTACATTAAAGGCATCACTGTAGAGCCCATTGGCGTCTGTCATGGGAATTTCACCTACATACTGATGGGTGGTATACCAATAAAACTTATTGTTCAGTTGGGCTTGTAATCCAGAGTTTAATCTGTGTTTGGGAACCCCTGTCAATGCATTTCCCGAATAATTGTTGTCGCCGTCCACAAAGGTCACAAAGCTGTGATCGTTAAAAGTATAACTAATGAAAGGGGCAACCCTAAGGTTGGAGGTAATGTCCAAATTATATTCCATATCCAACTCCAACCCTTGATGTTGGGTCTTGCCTGCATTTTTGCCAATATATTGATCCTCGCCAACTCTTTGGGCAACCAGTAGATTTTTGATGTCCATTTTGTATAAGGCAAGGTTTATGTGTAAACTCCTATCCAGTAGCAGTAACCTAGTGCCTATTTCATAGTTTACACCCGTTTCTTGGGCAATATCGGGATTGATAACCCCGTCCGGAGTGAGGGTTTCCTCTACCGTAGGATTGGAAAAACCTCTACTTATATTGGCATAGATTGAATTTGCCGCAGATAAATTATAGTTGAGGTTTAGGCTGGGCAGGACTATGGCGTCAAAATCCCTTTCTGCGCTCCTATTGTCGGCCCCTTGGTTAAATCTATCCCTAAAATCGTAATAAGTCTTGTTCACGCTTAACCCAAGTTGGGCGGAAAAGGCCTGCCCAAAGGGAATAAGTAGATTTCCAAAAGCATTGAACTGTCGCCTAAACTCCTTGTTTTCTGCAAATTGATCGCCCGCTAAACTACCCTGTCCATTATTATCTTCGTATAGATTTTCAAATTCGCTCCATTGGTATTCGTCCTTGTATAATTCTGCTCCAAAATTATAGTCAATTTTGGAGCTGTTGGTAGCCCATGTACCGGCGAACTTGGTCCGAAAACCATAGCCGTTGGTGTATTCCTCCAAAATTCCAAATGGTCTGGGTTCATAATGGTCCAGATAGGAATAAAAAATACTAGTGGTGTTGTTTATTTTGTTTGAAAAAGCGTGATTTAGGGCCAAGCCGGCCAGACTATATTTGTTGTCCTCGTATCCTTGGGCAGATTTCCATGTAAATGCAGCCTTGGTAGGGTTTTCCTTAAAATCGGTCGCACCCAAAGAACTGGGTATCTGGGCGTTGTAATCTACATGATTGAAGAGAAGTCCAATGTTGGTTTTGGGATTAATTTGGTAATTTACATCCAGGAGAACACCTTCGCGTTTAAACCTGTTGTTTTCCCTATAGCCATCGGTCTCCAAAAATCCGTAATGAAAGTTTAGTGCTAACTTATTTTCTTTAAGGCTAAATTGTAGATTGTTCTTAACCAAACTGTAGGAGCCTATTGTAAAGTTATTTCTGAAATAGGTAGACTCGTTGGTGGGCTGTTTGGAATTCAACAAAATTGCCCCGCCTAAATTAGCGCCATAATTAGTCGCCTTTGGTCCCTTGATGACTTCTACCGAACTTAGATTTTCCAAATCGAAAGACTCAATGGTAGAGAAACCCGAACCGTTCGTTATTGGGATATCGTTGTAGTAAAGGCGCAGTTTGTCCGTCCCGAACAATGTTCTTGCACCTACCCCCCTGATGGTGATCCTATTGGTGTTTAGTGCCCCGGACAATATATATACCCCGGATACTTGGTTGATTGCCGAAACCATATCTACGGGACTATAGTTCTGAAACACCTTGGTGCCAATTATTTTAGTGGATATAATACCGTTATCCGCGGCCGATTGTAGGGAATCCAATAGGATTACCTCGTCCAATTCAGTGATACTGTCTCTTTGGATGGGTTCCTGGGCATTGGATACCAATAGGGAAATAAGGGCAATTAGAAAATGAAAGGAGGATTTCATGTATTTAATTTAAGGCTCAAACTTAAGGATTAATATCTAATATTTTTATACTGAAATTCAAAAGGTCCGTTGCTTGGAACTTTTAAAACGGGTATAATTATCAACTATTTTGCTCTTACTTTTTGGTTACAAAAAACATTGGCTATTTTTAGCCATATTTTGGTAAAAGCCGATATTGAAGTGAATTGGAACACATATGCCTACCCCTTGGATTTAAGGCGGGTAGTTGTGATAAAATAAATATAGATGAAAATTGTTTCTTATAACGTAAATGGAATCAGGGCTGCGGTGAACAAAGGATTTTTGGATTGGCTAAAAACGGTAAATCCGGATGTGGTGTGCTTGCAGGAAATCAAGGCCAATCGGGATCAGTTGGATCTTACGGTCTTTGAGGCCTTGGGTTACCACTATCATTATTGGTACAGTGCCCAAAAGAAGGGATATAGCGGAGTGGCCATTCTTGCCAAAATACAACCGGACCATGTGGAGTATGGAACGGGAATAGACTATATGGATTTTGAGGGAAGAAACCTAAGGGCCGATTTTAATGGAGTTTCTGTCATGAGCCTTTATTTACCTTCAGGCACCAATATAGCCAGATTGGATCATAAATTACAATATATGGCCGATTTTCAGGACTATATCGACGATTTAAAAAAAGAAAAACCGAATCTTATTATTTGCGGGGATTATAACATATGTCACGAGGCAATAGATATTCATGACCCGGTTAGAAACAAAAATGTTTCCGGATTTTTACCTGTGGAAAGGGAGTGGATCGGCAATTTTATGGATAGTGGGTTTATAGATAGCTTTAGGCATTTTAATAAGGAGCCAGATAATTATACCTGGTGGAGCTATAGGGCAAACTCCAGAGCCAATAACAAGGGATGGAGATTGGATTATGGATTGGTCAGCAGGCCATTGGAGAGCCGTCTAAAACGTTCCGTTATTTTGTCGCAGGCCGTTCATAGCGATCATTGTCCCATACTGGTTGAATTGGACTAGTGCCGATGGTCTTTCCCTACATTGAATTTATAATAATAAAGTGATAATAGAATATGAAGTATACCAATCTCCCCCGAACCGATATTGAAGTAAGCAAAATATGTCTGGGAACCATGACCTGGGGCCGGCAAAATACAGAAGAAGAGGGTCACGAGCAGATGGATTATGCCCTGGAACAGGGAGTTAATTTTTTTGATACGGCGGAGTTGTACCCCATTCCCGCAACCAAGGAGCGATATGCGGATACCGAAAGAATTATAGGTAGTTGGTTTAAGAAGAAAAGAAACCGTGATAAGGTTATTTTGGCTTCCAAAATTGCTGGTAAGGCGGAAATGTCCAAGTTTATTAGAACTACAGGGTTTAACCGCGAAACCATAAAATCGGCCGTGGAAGGAAGTCTTATGCGTTTGCAGACAGATTACCTAGATCTATATCAATTGCACTGGCCGGACCGGACAACAAATTATTTCGGAAAAAGAGGTTATAAGTATAGTATCAATGACCATTGGGAAGACAATATCCATCAGATCTTGGAAGCGTTGAGAGACTTGGTTCGGGAAGGTAAAATTAGACATGTGGGCATTTCCAATGAGACTCCTTGGGGAGCCATGAGGTATTTGGAGGAAAGCAAGGTACATGCTAGTTTGCCCAGAATGATCACCATTCAGAATCCATATAGCCTTTTAAACCGTCTTTTTGAGGTTGGATTGGCAGAAATCTCACATCGTGAAGATTTGGGCCTGTTGGCTTATTCGCCTTTGGGTTTTGGCACCTTGAGCGGAAAGTACCTTGGAGGAAGAAAGCCTGAGAATTCTAGGATTGCCCTTTTTCCAAATTACAATAGGTATAGTAGTGATATGGCCATTAAGGCAACCCAAAAATATTATGAATTGGCCCAGGCCAACGATTTGTCATTGGCGCAAATGGCACTTGCCTTTGTAAATTCAAGACCCTTTTTAACCTCCAATATAATTGGTGCTACCAGTATGAACCAGTTGAAGGAAAATATTGGCAGTATAGAGGTAGAATTGAGCGAGGAACTGCTTAAAGATATTGAAGCGATCCATAATGAAATTCCAAATCCAGCTCCTTAACCCTATGATGGCATTGTATTTTTTAAAAGTAGGTTTTTGGCAACTGGGATTAATTGTTGTGGTTGTGGTACTGATGTTGGTTCTGGCAAGGATATTTAATTCAAAAAATTAATACTTGAACACTTGCTTAGGCAGGCGCTAAGAGAACAGACTATTGGCCACATCCTCGATTTTGGTAGCCAATTGTATTCTGATTTGTGTGTTTTTTAAGGTTATCTTGTTGTTTTTGGAAACATAGATAGTACTGAAACCCAATTTTTCTGCTTCCAAGATACGCTGATCTATACGTTGTACAGGCCTTATTTCACCGGCAAGACCTACCTCGGCAGCAAAACACACCCCTTTTTCTATGGGGATGTCCTCGTTACTGGAGAGGATGGCCGCAATAACGGCAAGATCAATGGCCGGATCGTCTACAGATATTCCCCCGGTAATATTGAGAAAGACATCTTTGGCCGCCAACTTAAATCCGGCCCTTTTTTCCAGGACGGCCAGAAGCATATTTAAACGCTTGGCATTGTAACCGGTAGTGGAGCGCTGTGGCGTTCCGTAAACCGCTGTGCTTACCAAGGCTTGTATTTCAATCATCAATGGGCGCATACCTTCCACGGTAGATGCTATGGATGTACCGCTTAAGCCTTCATCGTTCTTGGAAATCAGAATCTCGGACGGATTGTTGACCTCCCTCAAACCGCTGCCCTGCATTTCATATATTCCCAATTCGGAAGTAGATCCAAAACGGTTTTTAAGTGACCTTAGGATGCGGTATACATAATTTCTATCGCCCTCAAATTGCAGTACGGTATCTACCATATGCTCCAATATTTTGGGACCGGCAATGGTACCGTCTTTGGTGATATGACCAATGAGGATAACCGGTGTGTTGGTTTCCTTGGCGAATTTTATAAGTTCCGCGGTGCATTCGCGTATCTGGGAAATACTACCGGCCGTAGACTCAATGTAATCTGTATGTAGGGTTTGTATGGAATCTATGACCACAATATCCGGCTCAGTGGCTTCGATCTGTTGAAAGATATTCTGTGTTTTGGTTTCGGTTAGGATAAAACAAGTTTCGCTATTGGGGTGAATGCGATCGGCGCGCATTTTAATTTGCTTTTGACTCTCCTCACCTGAAACATATAAAGTTTTATAGGGAAGTTTAAGGGCTATTTGTAGTAACAATGTACTTTTCCCCACTCCCGGTTCCCCGCCCAAAAGGGTTAGGGAGCCAGGAACCAACCCTCCACCAAGAACCCTGTTGAATTCCAAATCGTAGGTGTTGAGCCTTACCTCCTTATCGATGCTAATTTCATTGACCCTTAATGGCCTTGCAATTTTTTTGGAGGGTTGGGAAGAACTTTTCCAGGATACTTTTTCCTCTTTCTGAATCACCTCTTCCACAACGGAGTTCCATTGCTTGCAAGCTCCACATTGTCCTACCCACTTGGCATATTGTGTTCCACAGTTCTGACAAAAAAAAGCGGTTTTTGTTTTGGCCATTATTCTAATTACGGTTTGCGCTAAGGTAGTAAGAAGTTTGAAAAGGACATACGGTTTTAAACACTTGGCTTAAATTGATACCAAGTGCATATAGGGTTTAACGGTAAGGATATTTGTCGCAACCTAGCAGCCCCAACAGGTAGCTATAGGGGTGTTCATCAAAGATTAAGAGGTAAAATTCGGATTCCAAGACTTTATTAAGTGGCCTTGGGCATTTTTTGGAAAAGTTTTTTAATATCCAAAATCCGCTTTGAGGGCATCAATTTTTTCCAAGGCCATTTCTTTGGTAAGAAAATCTATTTCTTCCATGCCAAAAGCTTTTTCAAATGTCCTAAGGGCCTTTTTGGGTTCGCCCAATTGCTCGTAATATTCAGCTTCAAAATAAAAGCCCAACATGGTATTGGGATACTCCTTTTTACAAAGGTCCGACAAGGGTTTTAGTGATTCAAAATCTTCCTTTTTTCTGGAGGCGGCGTAAATGGCCATGATGTCGTTTAGACTAGTCGTTTTTCTAAAGCCAAATAGATTTTCTATAGAAGTTTGTTTGTCCGCCAAATAATCAAAAACAGGTCCAACTTGGGTTAAGATCTTTTCTTTGTATTCTTTTGGACTTATAGGCTTGAACATTCCGAAGATATTGTCGAAAGCTTTCCCAATGCCGTAAGTGGCTACGGAAATATGGTCGGCGTTTTCGTATTTATCGAAGAAATAGTGCAAATTATCACTATCCATCCCTTTTAAGTTTTGATCCAATGTCAAGATCCTATTGCTATTTTCACTTTTTTCACCCTCCAAGATCAATTGGTAAAATATTTTCTTTTTCATCACCGATAATCTGGCAGGCACCCTAGTTTCCATTTCTGTGGCCAAATAGGGGGAAATACTTATATAGGCGTTAAATAGGGAATCGTCCTTAAAGAGGTAAAAATTTCCAAAATTGGCAGTAATATCATAACCTACGAACATCTTAAAGGGGGCCGTGCTGAATTTGGTTTCCAAATAGGGAATAAGTTCCATTCCCAAAAACTCGAAGAACAATTTGCCTTTTTCGGTGGGCAGGCCACTATCGGGCTCAAAGCCACAGTCCTGTTCCCTTAGGTTGTTTTTTGATTGATGAACACCAACTATAATAGCTTCGGGCATGCCGTGGAAGTTGCTGTAAAATTTTGCATTGGCCACCACTTGGTCAAATAGATATTCCCCATCCAGAACTACAATCACCGGATATTTTTTTTCTGCAGTGTAGCTTTCAGGGAAGTAGTATTGTACATCCCTCCGTTCCTGTAACTTGAAGGATTCGAAAATTTCTTGGGTTACCTGTGCATTGCTACCAAAGTAGACAAATAAGGCCAATAGGGTGAAAAAACGTTGCATAGAACAGAATTTGGGCAATAGAAGACTATTTGTTTCTGTTCCATAACGGTAAAATCAGAAAAGATATTGCGCCAAAAACCACTACCATTAAAGTTTGTGAAATCCACATAATCCATCCAAAAGCATCTCCTGATACCTTGCTGATGCCAAAAATTGCCAAAGCATGACTAATTACAATGGGGTAAATACCTACTCCGCCATTGGTAGTTGCCATTGCAAAAGCCCCCACAACAAATGCTACCATTAACTGACTTAAGGTTAAATTCAATGTTTCTGGGACAGTGTATTTAATGGCCCATAACATAGCAATATAGCAGCCCCAAATAAATAGAGTGTGAATTACAAAGGCCCATTTGTTTTTCATTTTAAATATGCTGAAAAGGCCATCCATAAGCCCTTTCAAAAAGTTCTTAATTTTTAAGGCGATTTTTTGTTGTGAATTTTTGATGACCAATAAAAAGAACACTAGGGCCAGAAGTCCAGCACCCATTAACAATAATAGGCCTCCAAAGTTAAATCCTTTTTCTAGAAGGAAGTCCATAATAATTTCGGTCTGTAATAAAAAAGTTATTGCAATAATGATCAATAACATAATTACATCAACCACTCTTTCGGTAACTATTGTTCCGAAACCTCTTTCAAAGGGGACTTCTTCATAAGTGGTCAAGGCTGTTGCCCGTAGAATGTCACCTGCCCTTGGAAAACCCAAGTTAGCAAAATAGGCCATCAGTATAATCAGTATATTGTTCCTGATTTTAGGTTTATAACCTAGTGGTGCCAATAAATAATTCCATCTTATGGCCCGGGAAACATGTCCAAGAATTCCAAGGACTATGGAAACCCCTACCCAAAAAGGATTGGCATTTGTAATATAAAAAAGAATCTGTTTCCTGTCTTCGGGCCCAGTTGACTGGTACCAGTACCATACTAAAAAAATACCCAATAAAATGGGCAGATACGTTTTTAAGGTTTTCTTTATGGAAGACTTCAAAACTAGGTCAAGAGATTGGTTTCCTCATTGGGGAAAACCAAGGATGGGTTAAATTTTTTGGCCAGTTCAATATCCATGGTGGCGTAGGTTATCAAAATCAAAACATCGCCTACTGCTACCTTTCTGGCGGCAGCACCATTCAATGTTATCTCACCACTGCCTCTGGTTCCAGGAATGGCATAGGTTTCTAGCCTTTCACCATTGTCGTTATTTACAATTTGCACCTTTTCACCTCTAATAATATTGGCCGCATCCATCAAATCTTCATCAATGGTAATACTGCCTATATAGTTAAGGTCAGCACCCGTCACTTTTACGCGGTGTATTTTAGATTTTACTACTTCTATTTGCATGGGACAAAGTTAATCATTTATGCCAATTGGATTTCCAATTTCAGTATGGTCTACATTTTGGAATTGGTTTTCAACTTTAAAGGGCAATGTTATCTATAAGCCTAACATCTCCCGCATATACGGCAATAAAGGCTCTGTATTTTGTTTTTTTATTTTTTCTTTTAACCGGTTTCAACTGGTCTTCATCTGCAATTTTAACATATTCCAGTTTTAATTTTGGATGGGCATTAAACTGTTTCTTTACCCAATCTACTGTAAAATTAGCACTTTTCGTGCCAAATTTTTGTTTGGCAGCTTTTAGGGTTTTGTATATAAAAGAAGCTTCTTGTCTTAATTGAGGGTCCAATCGTTCGTTTCTGGAACTCATGGCCAGCCCGTTGGCTTCCCGGACTATGGGGCAACCAATGATTTCTATAGGTAGATTGGTGATTTTTACCAGTTTTTTGATAATCTGGAGTTGTTGAAAATCCTTTTCCCCAAAGTAGGCCCTTGTTGGTGAGATTAAGCGCAATAGCTTTTCTACAATAGTTCCTACACCGTCAAAATGTCCTTCCCTGAATTCCCCTTCCATAACATTTTCCAATCCTTCAAAATTGTACGATTTGGAGCTAATGTCTCCAGAATACATTTCCCTGGCGGAAGGGGCAAAAACCACCATCCTATCGGTAACTCCTTTTAATATGGCTAAATCGGCTTCCAAAGTGTTTGGATACTTCTCTAAATCTTCCTTGTTGTTAAATTGGGTGGGGTTGACAAAAATGCTCACAACGGTGATGTCATTTTCCCCGACCGATCTTTGGACCAAGGACATATGTCCCATATGCAATGCCCCCATGGTTGGGACCAAACCAATCGATTTGGTTTTTTGTATGGAGTTTAGATAAGACTTAAGTTCCTTTTGTGAGTTAATTAGCTGCATTCGTTTTACTTAAAAGAGAGCAAACTTACTATAATTACTGCTAATCTGCATAATTTTTGTAATTTTGCACTTTCTCTTACTCTATTAATAAAATATTGCTTTTATGAATGGCAAAAAGATATTGTTTGTATCTTCAGAATTAGTACCCTATCTTCCAGAGAACGAAGTTTCCTTAATGTCTTACGAAACCCCAAGAATGGTCAATAGTAATGGTGGCCAGATAAGGATTTTTATGCCAAGGTTTGGGAATATCAATGAACGTAGGCATCAATTGCATGAGGTTATTAGGTTATCCGGGATGAATTTGGTGATTAATGATATGGATATGCCATTGATCATAAAAGTGGCCTCGATTCCCAGAGAGCGTATTCAGGTTTATTTCATTGATAATGATGAGTACTTTAAAAGAAAGGCCACCTTTACCGATGAGGACGGAAAGTTATTTCCGGATAATGACGAAAGGGCTATTTTCTTTGCCAAGGGTGTGGTAGAGACCGTCAAGAAATTGAATTGGTCTCCAGACATTATTCACGTCCATGGTTGGATGGCATCATTGTTGCCGCTCTATCTTAAAAAATTCTATGCGGACGAGCCTTTATTTGCCGAAAGCAAGATTATCATGTCTGTTTATGGGCAAGGATTTGATGGTACCTTGGATAAAGACCTAATTAAAAAGATTGCCTTCGACGGTGTTCCGGAAGAAAGTATAAAATCGCTTGAAGAGCCCAATTATAATAATTTGTTAAAAGTTGCTGTGGATTATGCCGATGCTGTTATTTTAGCTGCGGAAGATATTCCATCAGAATTGGAAGACTACATATCCAAGCTCGAAAAACCTGTTTTGCCGTTTGTGCCATTACAGGAGTTTGAGGAAGCTTACATGAATTTTTATAACACCAAAGTATTAAAATAATCTAAATGAATTTACTGAACAGATTAAAATTACCTACCGTGGTAGGTATATTGCTTGTTGTAGTCTTGTGGTCCTGTGAGGAGGATTTGACTACCGTTGGTAGTGGTGTGGTAGGTGGTGAACCATTTACAGCTGGCAAGGCGGTTTACGATGTTTTTGCCTACAATAAAAAGATAGAGGCGGTAAGGACCAATAAGTTACCGGTTTATCAAATAGGAAATTATACAGACCCAATTTATGGGAAAACCGAAGCCAGTATAACTACCCAGGTACAATTGTCCGCGGCAAACCCCACTTTTGGGAGTTATTCCGCACAAGTTGAAGAAACGGCCGATACGGATTCCAGTACGCTGACCATTAAAGAGAATGAGACGGTGAAGGAAGTTTTTCTGTTTATTCCTTTTTTAACCAATCCCAAGGGCGATAGGGATTTGGACGGTGTAGCGGATGAGTATGATGCCGACCCCGAGGATGCCAACAGCGATAGTGACGGGGATACCTTAACCGATATCCAGGAAAAGGCTCTGGGTACCGATCCCCTGAATAGGGATACGGATGGAGATGGTACCAATGATAACTTGGACGATGATACGGCGGTAAATAGGTTTCCGATAAAATATGATCTGGATAGTATTTTTGATGCCAATGGAGCTATTCCGGAATCCTTTAATCTTAAGGTGGAACGATCTACTTATTTCTTGAGGGATTTGGATCCCAATACCAATTTTCAGGAGGCCCAGCAGTATTATTCTTCCCAACAATTTTCTCCCGGCTTTGTGTCCGACCTTCTGTATGAAGGACCGGTCGAAATAAGCAATGTGGAAGAGTTGATTTTTAAGGAAGACGATCCGGAAACGGAAGATGTGGACGAATCCGAGGAAGCCCCTGTTAGAATTGCCCCTGGAATTAGGGTGCAACTGAATTCTTCATTTTTTCAGCAAAATATTTTGGATAAGGAAGGTTCTTCCGAGTTATTGAGCCAGGCTAATTTTGCTGAGTTTTTTAGAGGTGTCCATATGTCCATTCCGGACGATGTTTTGGTGATGTTGGACTTAACACAAGGGAATATTACTATAAAATACGAATATGATAGCGTAACCAGTTCAACAGATGCTACCGTAATCCAAAATGAGCGGGAATTTGTCCTAAACTTTATCAGGCGCGATACCAGCACTGGAGCAGTAATTGGGAATGCAGTGAATACCTTTATCAATGAGGCATACCCTACCGAAATATCCAATGGGTTGGACAATAGTGAAAATGCTTCAAAGATTTATTTGAAAGGTGGGGCCGGAAGTTATGCCCAGATCAAGCTTTTTGATGAAGTAAATGGTAGTGAAATCATTAACCAGATCAAGAATCGGAATTGGATAATAAATGAGGCCAATTTGGTGTTTTATGTTGACAGAAATTCTTTGGATGCAGCTGGGGGCACTATTGAACCTTCAAAATTATATTTGTACAAGGACAATACAAATGGACCGGTCTACAATCAATTCCTGGAATCTGAGGAGGATTTCAACGACGGTAATATTACCAACTATGACGGAAGTCTAAAAAAGGAAGGCGGCAAAGGCCAGAGTTATAAAATTAAGATTACCAATTATATTAACGATCTTATAGTAAGGGACTCTACCAATGCCACCCTGAATTTGGCATTGACTTCGGATATTAGGATTACAGCCACCGGAAAGGCCATGTTGGCGAATAGTACGGAGGGGGAAGTACCGGTAATGTCCTCTGTAAACCCTTTTGGGACCGTCCTTTACGGCAGTGATAATTTACCTAGTGGACAGGAAGGAAAAAAATTAAAACTCGAAATTTTCTACACCAAAGCAAATTAAAGGCAAAAAAAATACCACTTATAGTATTTTTACGTTAATTAACTAAAAGATAAAAGGTTTTAAATAACAAGCAGTTAAATTTGTTATGTAAAACCTTTTGTTAATTACTAACCATTAAATTTTGAATTATGTGTGGAATCGTAGGATATATAGGCCATAGGGATGCTTATCCCATTATTGTAAAAGGACTTCAACGTTTGGAGTACAGAGGTTATGATAGTGCCGGTATCGCATTATATGATGGAAGCGAAATAAATTTATCCAAGACGAAGGGGAAGGTAGAGGATCTAAAAAATAAGGCTAAAAGCACCATTTCCCTAGAAGGTAAACTGGGAATAGGCCATACAAGATGGGCTACGCATGGTGTCCCCAATGATGTTAATTCCCACCCGCATTATTCCAATTCTGGAGATTTGGTAATAATTCATAATGGTATAATTGAAAATTATGATTCCATAAAGAAGGAGTTGACAAAAAGGGGCTACACCTTTTCTTCAGAAACCGATACGGAAGTATTGGTAAATCTTATAGAAGAGGTTAAGCGCAAGGAAGGGGTAAAACTGGGTAAGGCTGTGCAAATTGCATTGAATGAGGTTGTTGGGGCGTATGCCATTGCAGTTTTTGACAAGCAAAAACCAGATGAAATAGTGGTGGCCAAATTGGGCAGTCCGTTAGCTATAGGTGTCGGGGAGAACGAATTTTTTATAGCATCCGATGCATCACCTTTTATAGAATTTACCAACAATGCCATTTATTTGGAAGATGAGGAAATGGCTGTCATTAGATTGGGCAAGGAAATTAAATTGAGGAAAATTAAGAACGATGCCATAGCCTACCCTTCAATTCAAGAATTGGCACTTAATCTTGAGGAAATTGAAAAGGGCGGTTTTGATCACTTTATGTTAAAGGAGATCTACGAACAGCCGAGGGCTATTTTGGATACCTATCGTGGACGTCTTTTGGCCAAGGAAGGGATAATTAAAATGGCAGGTATAGATGATAACCTGGAAAAATTCCTGAACGCCAATCGGATTATCATTGTTGCTTGTGGAACTTCTTGGCATGCCGGTTTGGTGGCCGAGTATATTTTTGAAGATTTGGCCAGAATACCTGTAGAGGTGGAATACGCCTCTGAATTCAGATATAGAAACCCGGTAATCACGGATAAGGATGTGCTGATTGCCATTTCACAATCGGGGGAAACGGCAGATACACTGGCCGCTATTAAATTGGCCAAGGAAAAAGGAGCCTTTGTGTTTGGAGTGTGTAATGTGGTTGGTTCTTCCATAGCTAGGGAAACCGATGCAGGTGCCTATACCCATGCCGGTCCGGAAATTGGAGTGGCTTCGACCAAGGCATTTACCACACAAATTACGGTACTGACCTTATTGGCGTTAAAATTGGCCAAGGAAAAAGGGATTTTCAATACTAGGCGTTTCCATGAGTATTTAACCGAATTGGAAAATATTCCCGGTAAAGTGGAGAAGGCACTGCTTTCAAATCCATTGGTCGAAATAATATCCAATGTCTATAAGGATTCTACCAATTGCCTTTATTTGGGAAGGGGATATAACTTTCCGGTAGCTTTGGAAGGTGCATTGAAATTGAAGGAGATTAGTTACATACATGCCGAGGGCTATCCCGCGGCAGAAATGAAGCACGGCCCAATTGCCCTTATAGATGAACATATGCCCGTAGTGGTAATTGCAACGAATAAGGGGCATTACGAAAAAGTAGTGAGCAATATTCAGGAAATAAAATCCCGTAAGGGTAAAATCATAGCGGTGGTTACGGAAGGGGATGTGCAGGTTAAGGAATTGGCAGACCATGTTATAGAAATTCCTGAGACCTTGGAGAGTTTAACTCCTTTGTTGACTACTATTCCGCTTCAATTGTTGTCATATCACATTGCGGTTATGAGAGGTTGCAATGTTGACCAGCCCCGTAACTTGGCCAAGTCGGTTACAGTGGAATAATTCTACCAAATAGATACTATATTGACATCCATAAATGATGGTCCAAAAGGGTCATTATATATGGATGTCATTTTTTTACAACCTATTTTTTGTCAAATATTCACTAATAAATGTTAAATTTTGAACAAAAAATACTATGCATGCATAATTTATTTGATTTTTTGTATTGTTAATTTGAAAATTAATGTATATTGCTAATTAGATGATTTCTTACCAATATCTAATACTAATTTAACTCAAATATCTTATGAGATCAATTCTTCTATTATCCTTTTTCATGTTTGGAATGTTGGCGTATTCACAAACGACAATTAAAGGGAATGTGGTGGACCAAAATAATGATCCAGTTCCTGGTGCCAATATTGTAATTGTAGGCAAAGCCATTGGTACGGTAACAGATTTTGATGGAAATTTCTTATTGAACACAAGTGAGAATCCCCCATTTACCTTAAACATTACCAGTATTGGATTTGTGGCTTCCACAGCCAACATCACTCAAAGCAATCAAACTATTTCGGTCACCTTAAATGAAGCGCAAACAAGTTTGGACGAGGTGGTTATTTCTGCTTCTAGAACGCCTGAGCGTATTTTTGAATCTCCCGTTACCGTGGAAAGATTTGGACTAAGGGATATTCAGAGTACAGCCTCGGCCGATTTCTATGATGGCTTGGAGAATTTGAAGGGAGTGGACATCAATACCAATAGTTTAACATTTAAGGCTATTAATACAAGGGGTTTTGCCACTTTTGCCAACACTCGTTTTATGCAGTTGGTAGATGGTATGGACAACTCAACCCCAGCCCTTAACTTCCCAATGGGTAATCTTATAGGGATGATAGAAACGGATGTGCTCAGTGTTGAATTGCTTCCAGGAGCTTCCTCTGCCCTATATGGGGCAAATGCCTTTAACGGAATACTGTTTATGCGAAGTAAAAGTCCTTTTGATTACACAGGGATAAGTGCCTATGCCAAAAAGGGGATTACCTCGCAGGAAGCGGCGGGTGATAATGCTTATACCGATTTTGGTATTAGAGCTGCCCATAAGTTTAGTGATAAGTTTGCGGGAAAAGTCAATTTCTCCTATTTAAGAGGAACGGATTGGGCTGCAAATAATGAAATGGGAAAAGCCGGTGGCGGAGCCACTAGGGCTTCAACCGACTATGATGGTATAAATGTCTATGGGGATGAGGTTTCCGAAAATATGCAGGTGGTGGCCGCCAAATTAGTTGAAGCGGGTCTTTTAAATCCGGCTGCAGTGCCGTTGATTCCTTCACAAGTAATAAGTAGGACTGGATATAATGAAGGCGATCTTACCGATTATAAGGCGGAAAGTGTAAAAGCGGATTGGGGTCTTTATTATCGTCCTTTTGAGGATGATTTTGAAATAGCCTATGTGGGAAAGGTAGGAAAGGGAAATACCATTTATCAAGGTACCAATAGGTATAATATTGATGGCTTTTTTATGCAGCAGCATAAATTGGAAATTAAAAATGACAACTTCTTTGTGAGGGGATATTTTAATGAAGATAAGGCCGGGGATTCCTATGACATGGTTTTTACCGGGGTAAATATCAATGAAATTTGGAAGGATAGAAGTACTTGGTTTGGTCAGTATGTGGGTACCTATGTAGGAGCCGTTTCCCAAAATGTTCCTGCCGAACAGGCGCATATACTAGCCAGGCAAGCTGCCGATACAGGACGTTTCCTTCCGGGGACACCAGAATTTGAGAGTGCTTTTAATAGGGTAATCAATGACCCGGACCTAACTACAGGGTCTAAGTTTCAGGATAATTCCAAATTTTATCATGCCGATGCCAATTACAATTTTAGCCATTTAATAGATTTTGCCGAAATCCAGTTAGGTGGGGCCTATAGGCAATACAAATTAAATTCTTCCGGAACTATTTATACGGATGCCGACGGACCTATTACCTATTCTGAGTATGGACTTTATACGCAAGTGCAAAAGAAGTTTATGGAGGATGACCGTCTTAAGTTAACAGCTTCCTTACGTTATGACAAATCCGAACTGTTCGATGGGTTTTTCTCTCCAAGAGTGTCTTTGGGGTATACGGCCGGTGAAAGCGGTAATCACAATTTAAGGGCATCCTATCAGACCGGGTTCAGAAACCCCACCACCCAGGATTTATATATTGGATTGAATGCAGGTAGAGGTATATTGGTAGGTAGTGCCCCGGACAATCCTGCCAGGGACGTTAGGACTTTTGATTTGAGTCCGACAGGAACGGCCATAATAGGAAGTCCAACCCTCGACTTTAGTGGGGAAGGGATTTATAACAACTCTTTTACGGCAAGTTCAGCTGTGGCATTTGCGGCAAGTAGAAATCCGGCTGACTTGGTCATAGCAAATCCGGATTTTGTAAAACCGGAACAGGTTACCTCCTATGAGGTGGGATATCGCGGAAAATTAAATAAGGTTACCTTGGATGTTAGCGCCTATTACAGCGCCTATAAGGACTTCCTTTCAGGACAAAACGTGGTAGTGCCCTTTTATGGAGACGTGCAACTTACCCAAACGGTGCCTACTCCAGGTGGGCCATTACCTGCTGCCATAGTAGCATTGGGAAGTGGCGATTTTCAAGGATATCAATCCTACACCAATACGGACGCCAAAGTAAATTCTTATGGTGCCGCTCTTGGAGTTGATGTGAAAATTTGGGGCAATTATGACCTTGGAATGAACTATACCTATGCTAAATTGGATTTTGACCAAGAGGATGACCCTGATTTCATGACCAGTTTTAATACTCCCGAACATAAGGTGAAGGCTTCTTTCGGAAATACGGCCATAGTTAAAAATTTTGGATTCAATGTGGCTTGGAGATGGAGCGACACCTATTTATGGGAAGCTACCTTTGGTAACGGACAAATTCCGGCCTACCATGTAGTGGATGCGCAAATAAGTTATAACGCACCAAGTATAAAATCGGCATTTAAACTGGGTGCTTCCAATGTATTGGGAGATGAATATTACACAGCCTTTGGAACAGGATATATTGGATCCCAGTATTACGTTTCCTGGACCATTAATCCATAACATATTGTAATATAAAGGATATAATTTAAAGAAAAATGGCGTCAAATTATTTGACGCCATTTTTCTTGGTAAAAAAAGGATAAAAGTAGTTTCCATTTTAAGAAGGAAAACATATCTTTGCAGCCTTAAAAACAAAGCGGTAAGTCGCGCTGTTTTTATTTTAAAGATAACAGTAAAACGTAAATACTCAAGTAATGTCTAAAGTTACAGGTAAAGTTTCTCAAATCATCGGCCCGGTAGTTGATGTTGAATTTCAGTCCGGAACGGACCTTCCCAGAATTTATGATTCTTTGGAAATTGTCAACAAGGATGGTTCCAAGTTGATTTTGGAAGTACAGTCACATGTTGGTGAAAATACGGTCAGGACTATTTCTATGGATTCAACAGATGGTCTAAGTAGGGGAGTCGGTGTAGAGGCAACAGGAAGCGCAATCCAGATGCCGATAGGCGATGCTGTTTACGGGCGTCTATTTAATGTAATTGGCGACGCTATAGATGGTCTTGGAGATTTGCCAAAAGCCGGTAAAGACGGTCTTCCAATCCACAGGGATGCGCCTAAATTTGAGGATTTATCTACTTCTACGGAAGTTTTGTTTACTGGAATTAAAGTAATTGATTTGATCGAGCCTTATGCAAAGGGTGGTAAGATTGGTTTATTCGGTGGTGCGGGTGTTGGTAAAACAGTACTTATCCAGGAATTGATCAACAACATTGCAAAAGGTCATGGTGGACTTTCTGTTTTCGCCGGGGTAGGTGAGCGTACTCGTGAGGGGAACGATTTACTTCGTGAAATGTTGGAGTCCGGAATTATAAAATATGGTGATGATTTCTTGCATTCTATGGAAGAAGGCGGATGGGATCTATCCAAAGTTGATAAAAAAGTAATGAAGGATTCCAAAGCGACATTCGTTTTTGGACAAATGAACGAACCTCCTGGTGCCCGTGCCCGTGTAGCCTTGTCCGGATTGACCATTGCAGAATATTTCCGTGATGGTGCAGGTGAAGGTCAGGGAAAAGACGTTCTTTTCTTCGTAGATAATATATTCCGTTTTACGCAAGCCGGTTCGGAAGTATCGGCCCTATTGGGACGTATGCCGTCAGCGGTAGGTTACCAACCAACTTTGGCAACGGAGATGGGTGCTATGCAAGAGCGTATTACATCAACCAAAAGAGGCTCCATTACATCGGTACAGGCGGTTTACGTACCTGCGGATGATTTAACGGATCCAGCTCCGGCAACAACATTTGCCCATTTGGATGCTACTACGGTATTATCCCGTAAAATTGCGGAATTGGGAATTTACCCTGCGGTGGATCCATTGGATTCAACTTCAAGGATTTTGACTGCCGAGATATTGGGGAAAGATCATTATGCCTGTGCCCAAAGGGTAAAGGAGTTATTGCAACGATATAAGGAACTTCAGGATATTATTGCCATCCTAGGTATGGAGGAATTATCCGAAGAGGATAAATTGGCCGTAGGTAGGGCAAGACGTGTACAGCGTTTCCTATCCCAGCCGTTCCACGTAGCTGAGCAATTTACCGGTATCCCAGGAGTTTTGGTAGATATTAAGGAGACTATTAAAGGGTTTAATATGATTATGGATGGGGAATTGGATCATCTTCCAGAATCTGCATTTAACCTTAAAGGTACCATTGAAGAGGCTATTGAAGCTGGAGAGAAAATGCTTGCTGAAGCGTAAATGAGTAGGTAGTAATCAGTGATCGATTGACAGGATCCGATTGAATACTGAGTGCTGAATACTGAATACTAAAATAATATGTATCTAGAAATTGTATCGCCAGAGGCTACTTTGTTTGCCGGAGAAGTTACTGCAGTAACCGTTCCTGGAATTGATGGTGAATTTCAAATGTTGAACAACCACGCCCCTATCGTTTCCCTATTGCAGGAAGGAAAGGTAAGGATAAAAGGAAATGTTGTGCTGGAAGAGGCTTATGAGAACAAGTTCTCCAAAGCTCCCAATGGGGATACTATCCTGGCCATAAACAGTGGTACTGTTGAAATGAAGAACAATAAAGTTATTGTATTGGCAGATTAAGAAAATTTGATGCCAATAAAAAATAAGCAAAAAGCCATACGTTTCGTATGGCTTTTGTCGTTTTAAAGCAGATGGCTAAAGGCAAAATTATTATATCGGAAGGTGTTAGGCCCCTGTGGCAAACCCTAGTGGCCGCGGCCTTTTATACGGTGACCTTTATTTTACTGGCCATGTTCTTTTTTGGTTATGGGATATTTCCGGAGAATGGAATGGATAACAGGTGGAATTTTGGGGTGTTCTATCTTGCCGTAGCCTGCGCGTCCCAAGGCATTTTATTTTCGAGTGTAAAAAGTATTTTTTTCGATCTGGAGAATCGCAATTATAAGGAAGAATATCGTGTGGGTCCCTGTGCTGTTGGTAGATGGAAAGCCCTTCCCGCCATAGAATATGTATCCGTCTTTAGACAGTTAAAGGCAAATGGCACCTATACTTATGAGGTAAATTTGTGGGTAAAAGGGAATAAAAGCTTTACCATTTATGAAACGAATGATATGGCCATTACATTTGCCATGGGCGAAAGCACCGCAAAGGCATTAAAAGTAAATCTATTGGATGCAACGGTGCCCAATAACTACAAGTGGATCAATTTTTAGAGGCCTTGTTAAAGGACTAGTTTTTAAACTGGATGGTGCGTTGCGATTTAGAACTTTGAACGGCTGCTTCCAGAATTTCCATGGTAATCATATTGTTTTCCAAGGAATAGGGATCGTAAGAACCAAGGGTAGTTTCCCCTCTTATCACCGAGGCAAACAAGGCAAAGGGTTCATCATATGGGGCCTCCCTTTCCGCAAGTTTAAAAGCCTCTTCCTTATAGCCGCCATAGCCTTCAGCAATCCTAACTCTCAGATCATGGCGGTTATCGGCATAAATAGCACCTTTTACTCCATAGATCTCCATATCCTTACGGCCAATGGGCCAATTCCATGAAGGTTCCAAAATGGCCATGGCACTGTCATAGGTAAGTATTATGGTTGCATCATCATCTACTTTGGGGTTGTTTTCGGGTTGTAACTGTTGGGTCACTGCGGTAACCGAATTGGGCCTTTTACCCTGTTGTAACCAGGTCATGAGGTTGGCACCGTAGCATCCGAAATCCATGATGGCCCCACCCCCATTGAGTTTGGGGTCGGTTAGGAATTTCAAAAATTCGGCACTTACCCCAATATTTTTGGGCCCTTTATGTCCATCGCGTACAATTACTTTTCTAAGTTCGCCTACTGTGCCTTCTTGCAGAAGTTCATAGGCCTTTAGATTGGTAGGATACCAGGAGGTCTCATAATTGGTGAGCAGTTGAATCTTATGTTTTTTGGCCAGCGCTTCCATTTTTTTGGCATGTTCCAAGTTAACAGCCAAAGGTTTTTCCACCATAACGTGGATACCTTTTGGGGCACAGGTTTCTACGATGGACAAATGATCGTATATATTTCCAAAGCCTGCCACGGCTTCGGGTTTTACGGCGGCAATCATCTCTTCCATGGTATTGAACACCATTTCCATGGGAAAGCCGTGACTCTTGGAAAGTCGCTGTGCCAGATCGCGATCGGTCTCTACGATGCCTACCATAATCACATCATCCTTAGCCTCCCTGCTTAATATCCAGCCAACATGCCCATGGGAAAGGCCTACAACTCCCAATTTTATTGGTTTTTCCTGCGCAAAAACGTTTGTAAGCGTCAAAAAAATAACACAAAAGGAAAGTATAAACGTGTTTTTCATGATTATTCAACTATTAAGGGACCGCAGTAAATAGGAGTGCAGTGGTCTTTGAAAGATACTATATTTTTAAATACAAGATGTTCAGCCCACTGGAGATAGCTCATTAATAATAACCTCCACTATGGTTCCTTCCGTAGCTTTTCTGTGCGCTGCAATATGTTCACTGGCATTGTGGTTTAGCCACAATTCCCTACTTGCCCAATTTTCATAAAAGAAAAAACGGTCGGGATTTTCATTGTCCTGGTGCAGATCGTAGTTTAGACAGCCATCTTCTTTTAAAGTAGGTGGAATAAGTTTTAATAAGGCTTGTTTTACAAATTCCCTTTTATCCGGTTTGGCCAAAATACTGGCGGTAATGGTCAATTGCTTGTTGCTCATTTTTAATTTGAATTTAATTCTTTAAATATATGGAACTTCTAGGGGAGGCGAAAGTCAATTCGTATTCTTTGGTAGTCAATGCTTGAATTGTCCATAGGACATTTAGGCATTTATGTCCCTTACCCATTCGGGGTGTAGGGCCATGGCCAAGGACCTAGTCTAAAATGCCCCTTTTGCGTTATTTTGTGTGGCATTTAACTTTTCGCCGGGCATTTCGCCCCTTACATTATGATATTCCGTTTTTATTAATCCCGCTTCCTTAAGATACCAATCCTTGGTTAGGTTTTCAGGGATGTTGTCGCCTGTTTCCATCATCCATTCTTTCAAAACCCTTCTCAAATCCATGAGATTCCGATTGTATTCTGGCGTAGATGCCACATTGAGCAATTGCAAGGGATCCCGACGGTAATCATATAGCTCTTCATTTGGCCTCGGTACTATAAACACATCGGCTTGTGCCGAAGAAAGTCCTCCTTGGTCCCTGAGCATTTCCAAATCCTTAAAGGACGGACTGCCAACGGCATCAGCTGGCCCGTTTTGTGGCTTCAAGGGTCTCGAGTTTAATATGTACATATAATCTTTATTTCTTACCATACGTTCGTGAGCTTCATAATCGTGCCAATTATGCTCGGCAAAGACATAGTTGCGAAAGGGCTGGTCAGGTTTTGTTAAAAGACGGTCGAAACTATGGCCCTGAAATTGTTCGGGAATAGTAACGCCTGCCAATGTCAATAGTGTTGGGGCAATATCTACGGCACTTATGAGGCTTTTGTTGCTGGCATTTTTATTTTTTATTGCCTTGGGCCAATGCATAACGAAGGGAGTTTTCATACCCCGATCATTGACCCTGGTTTTGCTGTGTGGAAATGGCCGTCCATTATCGGACATAATAATCAAAAGGGTATTGTTTAGTTGTTTTTGTGTTTTTAGTTCCTTGACAACCTCTCCAATGTAAAAATCGAATCTTTTAATTTCGTCATAATATTTGGCCAAATCAGATTTGGTTTCGGCTCCATTGGACAGATAAAATGGGGCTTCCAGATCATCGGGGCGGTGTGTACCACTAAATTCATTGGGTCCCCAATCCCTGTGGGCATCATGGGATGCGAACCACATAAAAAAAGGTTTGTTCTTTGGTCTTTTCTTTAAGGAGTTTACCCAACTTTCTTCGCCTCCATCCCCATTTTCATTACGATGCTCGTACATCATATCAAATCCACGTCGGGCATAAGGTCCCATATGGAACTTGCCGGCCAGGACGGAATAATAGTTATTGTTCCTCAATAATTCAGGAAAGGATAACATATCCAAAGGGGGAGTGGTGTGTAATTCGGCAGCTCCCGTATTATGGGGATATCGGCCGGTAATTATGGAATTTCTACTTGGGCTGCACGAGCTTGCCGTTAAATAGAAATTATCAAACTTTAATCCGTCTTTTGCCAGTTGATCAATATTGGGAGTCTTAACCTGTGTGTTCCCGTAACAACCAAAGTCGTCCCAGCTAACATCATCGGCTATAAACACAATGATATTCGGTTTTGCATTTTGTGCATCCACTGTACTGTAACAGAACAGAAGTAAGGAGATTAGAAAAAATAATTGTTTCATTTTAAGAAGGATGGTTTAAGGGACAGGTTAAAGGAAGCTATTCCATAGAATAATCAACGTTCGGGTTAAAAATATATAAAAACGATCAATTAGGATAAATTCAGTTATCTTTTAGTAGGAACGTACATAGAGTTTGTATTAGTTGTGGCCAGTGGAGTCTATATTTTTAAGTGTTTCCATTAAGCGAACGCCAAGGTTATCGATATTCATGTTGTTTTTGTGAAATGCAGATAGGTTGGAAAGAATAATTACCCCATTTTTGTTCGCAATATCCAGTAGTATATTGGATCTATAGCCCCCTGTTCCGCCGCTATGCATGATCCATTCCTTCCCTATATTATTTTCAATGGCCCAACCCAATCCCATTGCGGCCTTGTTTTCCTGTAGGGCAAAGGTGGGTTTTCTGGTCAAGGCCAAGGCTTGGTCGGACCCATTGAATTGTGCTTGCGCAAATTTTGATAGGTCGGCTACCGATGATAAAATTCCACCGGCTCCTACCAAGACATTCAAATCCCAGTTTGGGGTTTCTTGGCCATTTGCATCAAGACCTTTGATCAACTGTCCCCTGATACGGGTTCTGTTTGTTGTAGTATGGCCCATATGGTATTTTGTGCAGATTTTGGTCTGGAGTAGGTTCTCGTAGGAGGTGCTATCTATTTTACTTAGAATATAGCCTAATAAACCTACCCCTAGGTTTGAATATTCGGATTTTTCTCCTGGATTTTGGTTCAGTTGTAGCTCTTTGGTTAAATATTGTTTTAACTTGTTTTCGTCATAATCCTTGTATGGATTCTGTAGGTCTACGGAATCCAACTGCAGGTTGGAGGGTAACCTAGGCAGCCCTGAGGTATGATTGGATAACTGTTTAAAGCTTATTTCCACATCATCCTTTAAGGGCCATTCCAAATAATCGTTGATATTATCATCCAGCCCCAGTTGTCCGTTCACGACCAAATGGGCCAAAAGGGTGGCTGTAAATACTTTGGAAATGGAGCCAATTTCAAAAACGCCATCATGATTGTCAATAGAGAAAATGGTATCGTTTTTACGCTTAATTCCATAAAATTTAGTAGTCCCGCCCTTTATGATGGCAAAGGATAGCTGGGTGTTGTTTGGAAAATCTTTGGATTCGGAATAAATATGTTTCGATTGTATTTCCGAAATACTGTGTTCAAAATCTTTTTGACCATTAAAAGCTGCTTTTTCGTGGCTACATCCATAAGTTATAATGATTGGTAAAATTAGCCTAAGATATTTTTTCATTATTATCATTTTTATGGATTAGTGTGGTGGCCCAAAATCTGGACGGGTTGGGATCAAGTTTTTTGGTTCTTAATACTATTGGTAGTTCAGTCGGCTGCTATTTTATTGGCACCGCCAAAGGGTATACTACCCCGAGGCTTGCCTCAAAATTAAAGGTCGTTTCCTACGAATGCCTCGCGGGCCTGCCCCGAGGTAGTTTACTTGTTCTTATGGCCGTTAAATAGACCCAGGCTATAAAAAATATTTGTAGTGGAATTCGGAACCAAAGATAGTTAATACCATTTCCGTTAAGTTCCCCGGTCTGGTAGTTGATGTTTTCCATGGCGGCTTTTATGTTGGCGGGAAGAACAAGAATAAAGAAGATGAGCAGCAACCAAGCCGTACGGACCTTAAGTTTTGGAATCAGTAATCCTATCGCAAATAGAATTTCCATGACTCCGGTGATATATACCATTTCATTTTTCATGGGTATAAATTCCGGCATCATGGCGCCCATACCTTGGGGAAACATAAAATGTCCCAAGGAAGTAAACAACAACATTATGGCCATGGCAATTTGTCCGGCCAATGGCCATTGTATTTTTTTCGACCTAAGATATAGGATAGATAGGGTTGCAACAAACGAGACAAGAAGTACTAATAAAGGCTTCATGGTTGGTGAATATAATTAGGTTAGGAATGAATCCCACAACGGTAGATCAAGATAGGGAACATTCTCAAAATACCCTATTTTCAATTTACAGGTGTTGGTCTATTAAAATTTGGTTGCCATCGGGATCGGTCAGCATAATACTTGCGGGTCCGGATGTTTTTATGTCCGCCTCTTGGTCCAGCCTTAGGTTGTTGCTTTTTAAATGTGCCTGAATTTTTCTCACATCATCAAAGGAGGTTAGTGCAGTGGCATTTTCGTCCCAGCCAGGGTTAAAGGTGAGGATGTTATTAGGGAACATACCTTGGAACAGACCAAGAACTGCGTTGCCATTTTTCATGATCAGATAATTCATTGTTGGGTCGCCTGCAAACACGGTAAATCCAAGTTTTTCGTAAAATTCTTTGGAAATGGATAGGTCCTTTACGGCCAGACTGATTGAAAATGCTCCTAGTTTCATATGGGTTTTTTTATGTTGTTAATTGTTTGTTTACGTTTTTTAGGGGGGTGTGAAAATAAATTGTACTACAATACAAAATTATCCTATCAGAAAATTCTCAACTAAGATATATTATTGACTTGTTAATTTTGAGGATAATATTTATTGTTTTAGTAGTTTTTAACATAAAATTTGATTTAATTTAAGAAAATTTTATACATTTAGCCAGTAAGTGTTAATCTTACATTTATTGCTGGTTTAGATAACTTTTAAGTGGGAGCGGAATTATTTCGATTTGGACACACAGTTTTTAATTGAAAATTTTCACAAATATTTTTTAAAAAACCATTAGATGACATTCGATTTGATCTTGGTTTTTTTTTGGTTTTTGTTGTACCATACTAGAATCTGATTATGACAATAATTGTTTGAACAATGCTTTTAACTCAACTAACTTAACATTTAAAATTATGGAGAAAAAAAACTGGTTTTCTATTCCAAAAGAAATCATTCAAAAAAGGAAGCCTAAGAAGAAACTTATGGTTTTTATGATTGTGATGGCTCTGTGCGGTGTGCAGGCGTTCGCAAATCTTACAAGCATGGATGCCAATCCAGTCCTAGTTCAGCAAACTATTTCGGGAGTGGTATCTGATGCAAACGGACCATTACCTGGTGCCAGTATTGTAGTCAAAGGGACTACCAATGGAACGCAGACCGATTTTGATGGTAATTATTCCTTGTCCGGTGTATCTGATGATGCAGTACTAATATTCAGTTATATTGGTTATAAAACAGAGGAAATACCTTTAAACGGCCAATCTACTATTAATATTACCATGGAGGAAGATGCAAGTAAATTGGAGGAAGTGGTAGTTGTAGGGTATGGTACCCAAAAGAGGGCTACCGTTACAGGTTCTGTTTCGTCCGTAAAAGGGGAGGAATTGGTAAAATCTCCAGCGGTAAACCTTACCAATACCTTGTCCGGTAGGGTGGCTGGATTGTTTGTTCAGCAATCGAGCGCGGAGCCTGGTTATGATAACGCCGCAATTAGGATTCGTGGAACAAATACCTATAATAATACTGGTGCTTTGGTTGTGGTTGATGGTATTCCCGATAGGGATGGGGGTCTAAGTAGAATAAACCCTGCCGATATTGAAAATATATCAGTACTAAAGGATGCTTCTGCCGCCATTTATGGAGCAAGGGCTGCAAACGGGGTTATTTTAATTACAACAAAGAGAGGAAAGACGGGGAAACCACAAATCACCTATTCTTCTAACCAAGGTTGGGCCAAACCTACTGTTATTCCCGATATGGCCAACGCTCAGCAGTATGCGGAATTGAGAAATGAATTGGAAATTTATAACCTTCCTGTAAATGAATGGGCTGGGGCAACTGCTGGGTTTAACTCTACAGGGACCTATACTAGGCCGGATGGTTCAACTAGAAATGCCATTTATTCTCCCGAGGATATTGCGCTTTTTGGAAATGGACAAGATCCTTGGGGCCACCCGAATACGGATTGGTTTGACGAGACTTTCAAAACAGCGGCCTCCCAAGAAAAACATACTATGCAACTTACGGGAGGAAGTGAAAATTTTAATTATTTTACTTCATTGGGATATTTAAAGCAGGATGCCTATTACAAGAATGCGGCCACTGGATATGAGCAATATGATATTCGTATAAATTTGGACGCTAAAATTAGTGAAGGTATCAAACTAAGTCTAGGGGTGTTGGCTAGGGAAGAATATCGATATTTTCCAACTGAAAGTGCGGGAGCTATTTTCAGAATGTTGACAAGGGGTAGGCCTACCGAGCCTGCATATTGGCCGAATGGTTTGCCAGGACCGGATATAGAAAACGGACAAAACCCGGTTGTCATAGCTACGAATGATACAGGTTATGATAAGGATAAAAGGGATTACTTTCAGTCCAATGCTACCTTGGATATTAAAATTCCATGGGTAGACGGATTGTCGGTACAGACAACTGCTGCCATTGATAAAAGTTTTTCAAATAGAAAGGTTTGGAGGACTCCTTGGTATCTATATACTTGGGACGGAAATACGATGGGAGCGGATGGCCTACCAGATTTGGTAAGGGGTCAAAGGGGACCGGCAGAGCCAAACTTAAATCAATATACAGGTAATACCCTGAATATTTTATTGGGAGCCAATGCCACTTATCAACGCTCATTGGAAAACCATAATTTTCTAATTTTGGCCGGGATAAGTAAAGAGACTGTGGAATACGAGGGCTTTAATGCTTATCGACGATATTTTATCTCACCTGCTATAGATGATTTGTTTGCTGGTGGTGACCTTCAAAAGGATAATGGTGGTTCTTCAGATAAATCTGCAAGGTTAAATTACTATGGTCGTGTATCATATGATTTTAAAGAAAAATATTTATTGGAGTTTTTATGGAGATATGACGGATCTTATTTGTTCCCAGAAGATACGAGATATGGGTTTTTTCCTGGTTTCTCTGCAGGATGGGTTGTTACCAAGGAAAATTTCTTGAGTGATTTGAACAATGATTCTTTTTTAAATTTCCTGAAATTCAGAGGTTCCTGGGGTCAATTGGGTAATGATAAATTTGACGATTCCGATTTCCCTGCCAATCAATATCTCGCTACCTACGGTTTTGGGAATTATGTTATTAATAATGGTGAAGTTACTACGATAAGTGAATCAAAGGTGCCCAATCCTGCTATAACATGGGAGGTGGCAACCAATATTAACGTTGGTCTGGATGCACGATTTTTACAAAATAGAATGAATCTAGAATTTGATTGGTTCCTTAATAAAAGAACGGATATTTTAACTACACCTTCCGCTTCCCTACCGGCCCTTTCAGGGATAACCCCTCCAAGACAGAATTTTGGGGAGGTTGAAAATAAAGGTTTTGATTTTATCTTGGGATATAATGGAAATGCAGGAGACTTTACTTATGGAATAAGTATAAACGGTGGTTATGCCAAAAACAAGATAATTTTTAACGATGAGGCCGAAGGCGCACCGGAATGGCAATTGGCAACAGGAAGGTCTATTCGCTCCAATTTGGTCTATGGTTATGATGGGGTATTTGCCACCCAAGCTGATATAGATGCTGAAACCTTGGACTATACAGCATTGGTCAATGTACTTAGACCAGGGGATATGAAACTGGTAGATTATAATGATGATGGTAAAATTACACCCGATGATCGTTATAGAACTGATAAAAATTCAGATCCAACCTTTCAGGGAGGTATCAATTTAACGGCTAGTTATAAGAATTTCGATTTCAGTTTACTTTTTCAAGGAGCCACGGGAGGGGAAGTATTCCTGAACTTTGGGGAGTCCGGTACTATAGGGAATTACACAACAAGTGTATACAATAATAGATGGACGGTGAATAATCCGAGTAGTGTTGACCCGAGGATTACCAACAGAGCTGATCAATATTACAGTAATGGTAATACCTATTGGAGACAAAACACCAATTATATGCGGGTGAAAAACCTTGAATTTGGGTATAATTTTCCAAAGGAAATGATTGGTCAAATTGGGTTGGAAAGATTTAGGTTCTATATAAACGGATCTAACCTGTTTACATTTACTAACTCATTGTTCGATCCAGAAGGACTTAGTTCTAGCGGTAGGGATTATCCTAATTCCAAAATACTAAGTGCAGGATTTTCCGTAACATTTTAAAATTATCAAAGTTAAAACTATGAAACAAAGAAATATATTATACGTATTGGCGATTACAACAATTGCTTTTGTGACTGGATGCAACGATGATTTCGTTAGCATTACTCCTCTAAGTGAGGTGTCCGAAGGGAGTGTTTGGACCGATGAAGGATTGGCCACAGCCGCAGTAACCGGGGTCTATAATGGGCTAGGCGCTGGTGGTTTGGATGAACAAATGTTGGCTTCTTTAACGGATGAAGCCCTATTTACCCATACTGGAAGGTCAATTAATACGGTAAATGAATCCCGTACCAATTCAAATGATACCGGTTGGATCAATAATACCCATGAATGGAACAATATGTACCGGTATATCAGGGCTGCCAATCTTGCTATTCAAAAACTGAATGAAGGAGGTTTGGAAAACACCGATTTAAGAGATCGTTTGTTAGGGGAAGCCCTGTATCTTAGAGCTTATTACTATCATCAATTGGTAAGATTTTACGGTGGGGTACCAATTTCCGAGGAACCTTTTGAGTTGGATTCGGATTTTAATATCCCAAGAAACACTTTTGAGGAATGCGTTAATTTTATAGTGTCCGATTGTGAAATGGCGTTTGGATTACTCAATGGAAAAAGTATGGATTCAGGAAGGGCTAATGCTGCTACGGCACTTGCTCTTAAAGCTCGTATCCTATTATATGCAGCAAGTGATTTATACGATAACTCCACGGCCTCTGGGAATTCCTCTTTAATTGGGAGTTATTCCAATCCTGAGTTAATTGGTTATACTTCTGGAAGTCAACAGGATAGATGGACAAAGGCCAAAAATGCAGCCAAAGCGGCCATGGATTATTCCAATGCCGGCTATAAGTTTGGGTTGACCGCCCCCGTTTCGTTGGAGGAGGGAGAACAAAATTACCTGGATATTTCATTGGCTAGAAATGGAGGTGAATCCGATATTATTTGGGAAAGACAATATGTGGAAGCTAGGGGCCCTGGACGTAGAATAGGTCTTTTTAATGGCCCTAATGGCTACCATAACTGGGCAGGGAACGCCCCTTTACAAAATTTGATAGATGCTTACGGAATGAGTGATGGCTCTGAATTTGACTGGGATAACCCCGATCATAGCAGTATGCCTTACACCGATCGTGAACCTAGGTTTTATGCTACCATTCTTTACGATGGTGCTGATTGGAAACCGAGACCGTCAGATGTTGCGGATCGCGACCCGGCCAATCAGATACAAACCGGGCAATACGAAATTATTGGAACCGATGGTGAGGTTACTACCCACTTTGGCCTAGATACACGCCAAGGTCCAATTGAAGATTGGAACGGAACACGTACCGGATATTATTTCAAGAAATTTGTGGAACCAGATCCAGGATTTGTGGACCAAACAGATTTTCAAACCATTCCTTGGCCGTTTTTTAGGTATACCGAACTTGTGCTGAATTATGTTGAAGCCGTCTTAGAAGCCGATGGTGATGAGGCAGAAGCCAAAGCTTGGTTGAACCAAATACGCTATAGGGTAGGATTGCCTGCTATTACGGCTTCTGGAGAGGATTTAATGGAAGCCTATAGGAATGAAAGGAGGTTGGAACTCGCCTATGAGGAGCATCGATATCACGACGCTAGACGATGGATGATTGCGCCTACAACCCTAGGAGCTCCGGCCGGGATTATTCAGATTACCGGAACATTGAAACCTGGAGCCAATGTAACAAAATATAAATATGACCCGGATAATTATGATTATTCCTATATACCCGGAGTGGTAGATCCCGGTTTTGAAAACCGACTATGGTTGGATAAAAACTATTTTAGGCCAATCAGGGAAAATGAATTGAACGCGAATACTAGTTTGGTTCAAAATCCCGGTTATGAATAAATTAAAGTAGTAATATTAAAAGGCCCAACGTTGGTTGTTCGACATTGGGTCTTTTTTTATTTCAAAAATTAACCTATTTTAAAGAATTGTATGGCAGTTATTGGCCAATAAGTCCATTTAACTGTTTGGTACACCGACACAGGCATACACAGATCACAATAAAATTGTATAAAATGAATAAATTTCTACGGGCAAGTTTATTACTCACACTAGTGCTTACTAGTTGTACCGAGGACTACAAGTTGTCCGGACTAAATTCTGAACAACAGTCAATTTTTACGAAGTTGACAAAAACGGATACTGGTATAGACTTTACCAATGAATTAATTGAAAACATGAAGTTTAATGGTTTGCAATATGAATACTATTATAATGGAAGTGGACTGGCAGTAGCAGATTTTAATAATGACGGATTGAAGGATGTATTCTTTGTATCCACATTGCAACAACATAAATTGTTTTTAAATGAGGGTAATTTAAAGTTTAAGGATGTTTCCAATATGACGGGCATACTGTTGCGTCAAAGATTTTCTGGAGGAATTACCATAGTGGATATAAATGGTGATGGATGGATGGATATCTATATTTCCAATTCGGGGAAATACAATGATGAAGAAAAAAGGAAAAATAAACTCTATATAAATATGGGGGCAAAAAATAAGGAGAGGATCCCCACTTTTAGTGAACAAGCTGATAAATATGGGTTGGATTTAACAGATTGTTCAACGCAGGCGGTATTTTTCGACTATGATAGGGATGGGGACCTGGACATGTACCAATTGAACCATTCTCCAACGACATATCCGGAAAATATAACAATTGCCGCCTTGGCCAATATGGATGGCGGTGTTGCCAATGATAGATTATTGAGAAACGACAATAATTTTTTTAAGGATGTAAGCAAGGAGGCAGGAATTGTTCATAGTCGCCTGGATTACGGACTGGGAGTGGCAGTGGGTGATATTAACAATGACGGTTGGCCAGATCTTTATGTGTCCAACGACTATTCCGGAAAAGACCATATGTATATAAACAATGCCAATGGTACTTTCTCGGATAGGATTCTGGAAGCAACCAATCATATCTCGTTTTTCGCCATGGGCAATGACATGGCCGATATTAATAACGATGGTTGGATGGATATAATGACTGTGGATATGATGGGCGAAAGTAGCTATGATATAAAGACCAGTATGAGTGGAATGAATCCAAAAAAGTTTTATGAGGCCTTGGATGCAGGACTACATCACCAATATATGTACAATACGCTTCAAATTAATTCAGGGTATTTAAATGAAAACAACGTTCCCATTTTTTCAGACATAGCGCAACTTGCCGGGGTATCCAAAACAGATTGGAGCTGGGCACCCCTATTTTTTGACATGGATAATGACGGACTTAAAGACCTATTTGTGTCCAATGGGATCAAACGGGATTTTCGGAACAATGACTTTGTAAATTATGTCAACAAAAAACAGGATTCAATTATAAATAATCAGGCTTTTGATCCGCAAAAATATATTACGGATATTTTGGATAAAATGCCTGTAAGGAAAAAGGAGAACTATTTTTTTAGGAATAAGGGCGATTTTGAATTTGCCAAGATGAATGGGACTTGGGGAGATGGAACTATGACCAGTTCCAATGGAGCTGTCTATGCCGACCTCGATAATGATGGTGATCTAGAGATTGTTGTAAATAATACCGATGACGAAGCCTTTATATTAAAGAACAATTCCAGGGAAATGGGATTGGGACATTATTTGTCATTTAAGCTTAAGGGTCCATTAGGGAATAGGGATGGTATTGGAACTAAAATTGTGGTTAGTGCTGGGGATAGCAGGCAGGTCCAGGAACTTTATTTCACACGGGGTTTTATGTCCTCAATGGCCAGGGAATTACATTTTGGATTAGGAAATTCCCCAGAAGCCAATGTGGAAATTATATGGCCTGACGGAAGGCAACAGCTATTGAACAATGTGGACACCGATCAACTTCTTGTGTTGGATTATGCCAATTCCAAGTCCAGTACAGTAAAGGAGGACGCCAATATGAACCAGCCTATTTTTAGTAAAAACACAGAGGATCCATTGCCCTTTCTCCATGTGGAAAATGAATTTGACGATTATGGGAGGGAGAGCTTACTTCCCCATAAAATGTCGCAGGAAGGACCCTCCCTAGCGGTAGGGGACATAAATGGGGATGGTTTGGACGATGTACATATTGGAGGTGCCACTGGCTTTCCGGGCGTTTTGTTTGTACAAAACGAGGATGGAAGTTTTACTAAAACCAATGTGGACCTGCTAAATCGGGATTCAGGATTTGAGGACGTTGCTTCAGAATTTTTGGATGTGGATGGCGATAATGACTTGGATTTGTATGTGGTTAGCGGGGGTAATGAATATGATCAGGGAAATCCGTTGTTACAGGATAGGTTGTATATAAACAATGGCATGGGGCAGTTTAATAATTTGGTAGACGGTCTCCCCAAAAATGCAATAAGCGGCTCTTGCATCAAGGCAGTGGATTATGATAATGATGGGGATTTGGATATGTTTGTTGGAGGTCGGCAGGTCCCTGGGAAGTATCCAGCACCTGCAAAAAGTTACCTATTGCAAAACAATAGTAAAGAGGGAAAAATTGTCTTTGATGAGGTACCTATTCTAGATGGCCAAAATTTAGGGATGGTCACGGCAGCCGTATGGGTAGATATTAACAATGATTCGTACATGGACCTGTTGGTAACGGGAGAATGGATGCCTGTTAGGATTTTTGAGAATGTGGAAGGCAAGCGTTTTGTGGAGAATACAAAAAAATATGGATTGGAAAACACCAATGGCTGGTGGTATAGTTTGGCCGTCGGGGATTTTGATAGCGATGGGGATATGGATATTATAGGAGGTAATTTGGGGCTAAATTACAAATATCGTGCTGCAGCGGATGCCCCTTTTGAGGTGTTTGCAGATGACTTTGATCAGTCTGGCAGTAATGATATAGTTCTAGGCTATTATGATGAAGATAAATTGGTGCCTTTAAGAGGCCGACAGTGTTCTTCGGAGCAGTTACCATTTATAAAGGAAAAATTTCCAACCTATGATTCCTTTGGCAAGGCAGCCATAGGGGATATTTTTGAAGAGGAGCAGTTGGAAAAGTCGACCCATTTAAGGGCATATACTTTTGCAACCACTTATTTTGAAAACCAGGGAGGTACATTTGTAATGAAGAAGTTGGAAAATGCGGCACAAATGTCGGCGGTAAAGGATATACTAATACAAGATTTTGACAAGGATGGTTTAGAGGATGTACTTCTGGTAGGCAATTTATATACCTCTGAGGTGGAAACTCCGAGAAATGATGCGGCTTACGGCCTTGTTTTAAAGGGTGATGGGCAAGGCAATTTTAGAGCCATGCCGGCAAGGGAAAGCGGTCTCATGGTACGGGGCGAGGTTAAAAATGCAAAAATGCTTACTATAAAAGGAAGCAAAAATGTAATTTTTGCCAAAAACGATGAGGCATTGGAGGTGTTTAGCGTGGGCAGTAGGTAAATGGCAGAGGTGATGGCTATAGTTTTTAAAGGATTGTAGTTTTATTATAGGCCTACGTCCATATACACTTTACTTATGGATTATTTTTCTTAAAGAATTTCCAAAAGGGGTTTCCAGGACAACGGCGTATACCCCAGAGGGCAGGCCGGAGATATTGAAGGGAAGGGTATAGGCGGATGCTCCTCTATCTTTTTTGGACGCCATAAGGGCGTTGTTGGCAAAGTTGAAGATTTTGATATTGATATTTCCTCGTTCGGAAAGGGTTATGTCGACAATGAAATCTCGACTATTCGGATTGGGTTACATAATAATATTCACCCTTTACGGTTTCCCGCAAAGTTATGACCTCTTAATACTATTTCTTTGTGAAGGCATGTACACACTTTTAGAGCATATACAATTCCAAATAAAATGGTGGTAAAGGTCAAAGTTTATAACAATTTATTTCAACAAAAAGATTTAGTAAATTAGACCTAATAAAAGAATATAAACAGTAGTTATTCTATTCATATGTTGTGCGGCATACAAAAAAAGTGCCCACGCACAAATAGCACATTTGGTTTTTGCCAACACACAGGCTAACCCTGAAAAACCAAAAGAGCTATTTTTTAGCCATCGCTAAACTCAGAACAAAGAATCTAATATATGTGAAATATGAACTTAAAAACAGCCCACATAAAGAATTTCAAATGCTACAAAGGTTCTTTTAAAATTGATTTTTCACAAGGCGTAAATATTTTAGTTGGAGAAAATGAAACAGGAAAATCAACAATCCTTGAAGCTATACATTTGGCTTTGTCAGGTGTGTTGAATGGTCATTATTTACGAAATGAATTATCTCAATATCTGTTCAACAATGAGGTTGTAGAAAGCTTCTTATCAAATCTAAAGAATGGTAAAAACCCTGAATTACCTTGTATACATATCGAATTGTTTTTTGATGGTCATACAACTTCAGATTTTGCAAAACTGCAAGGAGACAATAACAGTATGAAAACTGATGCTGTTGGTGTATCTTTTAAAGTAGAATATGACGAAAGCTTTAATGATGAATATGAAGCATTGCTTGCTGAGAAAAATGAATTACAAACTTTGCCAATTGAATTTTATAAGATTACTTGGAAGTCCTTTGCTAGAGATTCATCCATAACAACAAGGAGTATTCCTATAAAGTCCGTGTTGATTGACTCTTCTAATCAAAGGTACAAAAACGGGTCAGATGTTTATATCTCTCGTATTATTAAAAATAATCTTAACCTAAAAGAAAAAGCTGGCGTCTCTCAAGCTTTTAGGCAGGTTAAAGAGAGTTTTATGAGCAATCCATCTATTGAAGCCATAAATAAACAAGTAAAAAAGAACTCTCATATTTCGACAAATAAAAACATTGAAATATCCGTTGATTTATCTACTCAAAATGCGTGGGAAACCACATTGATGACATATTTGGATAATGTTCCATTTCACCAAATAGGGAAAGGTGAACAATGTATAATAAAAACAAACCTGTCACTATCACATAAGAAAAGTGAAAAAGCTGATTTAATACTACTAGAAGAACCAGAAAATCATTTAACACATTCAAAATTAAATGAGTTTATAAAATCAGTTACTATTAACTGTAAAAACAAACAAATAATAATTTCGACTCATAGCAGTTTTGTGGCTAACAAATTAGGGCTTGAGAATTTAATATTATTAAGTAAATCTAAAGTCGGAAGAAAGAAAACATATATAAACGAATTGCCAACAGACACTCAGAACTATTTTAAGAAATTATCTGGTTATGATACACTAAGATTTATACTTTGTAAAAAAGCAATACTCGTAGAAGGTGATTCTGACGAACTAGTCGTACAAAAAGCATATATGGATAAGCACGATGGATGCTTACCTATTGAAAATAGAATTGATGTAATTTCTGTTCGGAGTTTAGCTTTTAAAAGATTTCTTGATATTGCTAAAATCATAGAGCATCCAGTAGCTATAGTCACTGATAATGATGGAAAATTCAAAGAAAAGATTATTGATAAATATGAAGATTATGAAGGTGTTGAAAGTATCAAAATTTTTGCTGATGAGAGGGAGGAGTTAAACACGTTAGAGCCACAAATAGTAGATGCTAACAAAAAGCAACTAGATATTCTTAGAAAAGCTTTAGGAATTAAAAAGAGCAAGTATAATTCTGAAAAAAGCATTGTAAATTATATGGTTAGTCATAAGACGGATTCAGCATTAAAATTATTTGAAACGGCTGAAGAGATTAAGTATCCTCGTTACATTAAAAAAGTAATAAAATGGTGCGATGACGAATAACAAACTAATCATAGCTGCTGCTGGTTCTGGTAAAACAACTTTAATTGTCAAAGAAGCATTAAAAATTGACAAAAGTGAGAAGGTGCTTATAACAACCTACACCATTGAGAACGAAAGGGAAATAAGAAGCAAAATACTAAGAGAACGGAAATCTATACCAGCAAATATTACAATTCAAACCTGGTTTTCATTTTTAATGCAACACGGCGTAAAACCATATCAAGGTTCTATGAATGATATGCTTTTTGAAAATGACATAAAAGGAATGCTCTTAAGTAATGAAAAATCCGCACCCAAATTTGACGAAAGAGGTCGCCCATTGTTCATACGAGGTGGAGGAAGGCAGTATTATGGAGAGAAAGACTTTAAAGAATTCTATTTCACGTCTAATTGGAGAATTTTTTCAGATAAAATATCAAAATTTGTTATTGGCTGTAATGAAAAAACTAAAGGGAAGATTTTTACAAGATTATCTAAAATCTATTCAACGATATATATCGATGAAGTTCAAGATTTAGCTGGATTTGACTTCGAAATTATTAAAATGCTGTTTAAATCAAATATAAATATCTCCCTAGTTGGCGATCCAAGACAAGTGACATATGCTACAAATCATTATCACAAGTATCCTAAATATAAGAATGGAAAAATAAAAGAATTTGTTAACTCTGAATTAGGTAAACGAATTGGTTGTACGATTGATGAAAGTAGTCTTAAAAAATCACATCGTAATAATCAAAAGATATGTGATTATTCATCAAGGTTATACCCTGATTTTGAAAAAACAGAACCTTGTGAATGTGTTAATTGTAGGAAGACTACAGCGCATGATGGAATTTTTGTTGTGCGGGAAAATGATGTGGCAGAATATTTAAAAACGTTTAATTCGACTCAATTAAGATATAGTAAGGCAACTAAAGTTGATTTAGCTTATGATGTCTGCAACTTTGGAGAGGTAAAAGGTAAAACTATTAATCGTGTAATTATTTATCCTACTAGTGATATTAAAAAATGGATAAAAAGCAACGATGCCGAATTAAAAGACGGAACTAAAGCTCGATTTTATGTTGCGTTAACTCGTGCTAAATATAGTGTTGCAATAGTTTATAATTATTCAGACAATGAAGAAATTAATGGCGTTGAGAAATGGAAAGGATAAATATAAATAATCCAACGCACAAGCCATACACATTTGCAATTCGCACGAGCCAACGCTTCAACCAAAAATTGCAAAAGAGTATGTCTTGCCGCACCTGATTGAAGAAAAAGTACGACTGCACAACAATAAATATAGGTCATTTGGCGGTTAGTGATAAATTTGAAATGAGTACAATTAATAAAATATATAGCGGTTTGAAACGATGGAGCTTTGAAATGCCAAACGTCCCATATTCTCAACGTTAATTTTATGGCAGGCTTGCAGTTGTGTGAAATTATATGCCATTATTGGCTGAATGTGAATTATACAGCTCTAAACATAGTTTTTGGTTTATGGTTGTAAAAGCGCAAAGGCAGGAGACTTTGCGCAACTAGTATAGTAATTAATTATTATTGATGAAATGTGGGGATCATAATTCTATTATGGGCTGAATATGAGTTTTTGCTGCTCTAAACATAGTTTTTTCCCAATTATGATAGTTTTTAGTTGTAAAGGCGCAAAGGCAGGAGACTTTGCGCAACAGGTTCTATTGTCGAATTAGCAGTTCTCTACTTCAATAAAGGTTCTAAAAATGCATTATTTGTTTAAATAGATGGTTTTAAATCTGTTTATTTTGCATATATTTGTTGTATTAAGATAAAAACATGGCAATACTAAACCTTATTCCGACAGAAAAGATTATTGAACGCCTTCGATATGAAAATCCATGGTGGATAACTAAAGAGATCCCGAATACATATAGCTCAATGTCAAAGAGACTATATTTTGACCTCTTTTATCCATTCGTTCTTGAAAGGAGTATTAAAAGGGCGTTAGTTCTCATGGGCCCTAGAAGGGTTGGTAAAACAGTAATGCTATTTCATTGCATTGAAAACTTATTGAAAGAAGGAACAAACCCTCATAAACTATTCTTTATCGGAATTGACAACCCGATTTACGTCAATTTAAGCTTAGAGGACGTTTTAACTCTATGCAAAGATTCTTTAACTCTTGAAAATCTTAATGGTTGTTATGTCTTTTTTGATGAAATACAATACTTGAAAGACTGGGAAAGACATTTAAAAATATTGGTTGACTCATACCCTGAAACTAAATTCATTGTTTCTGGCTCAGCAGCCGCAGCTTTGAAATGGCACAGTACGGAGAGCGGAGCGGGCAGATTTACTGATTTTCTATTACCTCCATTAACATTTCAAGAATATATCCATTTGAAGAAATTAGACCATTTAATTTTTGAAGGTGATATTCAATATGGAAACAAGGATATAAAGTATTGCTTAACTCATGATTCAAAAGCATTAAATAAAGAATTTCTCCATTATTTAAATTTTGGAGGATACCCAGAGGTTGTATTATCTGAAAAAATACAAGGAGATATGGGTCGATACGTTAAAAACGACATTGTAGACAAAGTTCTTCTTAGAGATTTGCCAAGCTTGTATGGAATCAAACATGTTCAAGAATTAAACAGATTTTTTACATACATAGCGTATAATACAGGAAACGAATTCTCATATGAGACAATGTCTCGGGAAAGTGGAATTCAAAAAGATACATTAAAAAAATATTTAGAATATTTAGAAGCAGCATTCCTAATTAAAGTATTAAATAAGGTTGGAGTCAATGCAAAAAGATTAAAAAGAATAACAAGCTTCAAAGTATATCTCACCAACCCATCCCTTCGCACTGCATTATTTTCCCCTATAAGTGAAACAGACCAAGAAATGGGAAACATGGTAGAAACAGCAATTCTTTCACAATGGATGCACAGGGAGCAACTAGACATAACCTATGCTAGGTGGAAAGAAGGCAGAAACGAAGGTGAAGTTGACCTTGTCTTGGTAGATGATAAAAGTTATAAGCCAGTTTGGGGAGTTGAAATTAAATGGAGTAATAGATATTTCGACAAACCTCAAGAATTAAAAAGTTTAATTAAATTTTGTGAAACAAATAAATTTGAATCGGCAGTTGTTACTTCAATTGATCAATTAGGAATGAAGGAAATACAAGGGCTAAAATTCACTTTTCTACCTGCTTCCATATATGCATACAATATTGGAGAGATTACATTAAAAATGAGAAATAAAAATTAAAAAATGAAAGCACAACACTATGTATAGTGCATAGCACCCTTCGGGATGCTACGACACCATACACAAACCGTTAATTTTATTCCAAGCTAGCTGTTGTGTGAAATTATATGCCAATATGGGCAGAACGTGATTCTTTTGCTGCTCTAAACATAGTTTTTCCCAATTATGATAGTTTTTGGTTTATGGTGGTAAAAGTGCAAAGGCAGGAGACTTTGCGCAACTAGTATAGACGCTGTGTATGTGGCTCTGACAGTATTTACTACAAGGTAAAGATAGCCTAGTTGAAATTATGGCAATCGTTGGAAAACAGGATTTAAAAAATATCCTATAAACTATCGCGCAGAAGTATTGCTCCCATCACTTCTTGTCATATCTGTCCCACCGTTGCTTCCAATCATTCATTACACTATAGCGCCATTTCCCTATAGTCATTTGGCAGTCTGCTGGAGATTTGTCAAGATCAATATAATAATTGGGGTAGGTACTTTTATCGAAATGCCTAAACTGTCCGCCCCAACTTTCTTGGGTGGGGTCATCTACGTTTCCCGTACCACCAATTACCGGAGAAATCAAATATAACAATGAAGGACTATCTCCTTCCTTTAAACTGTTTTTGGGATAATTGGCCACAGGAAAGACATCGCCACATTTTTCTTGAAACAGGCCATCGTGGTTTGAACCGTGATTCCTAATATTGATATCGGTGAATTTGGTATAGGACCATTCTCCATCCTGAATTCCGGACTGATAAACACCGCGGAATGTTTCATGTTTGCCCCTTGGAAGAATCCCGTTTTCAATCCACCATAATTCAGGGTATTTCTTTTCCATGAAATTGTATACATAATCCCTGCTTATGGGATCATGCAGGGTATTTGAAGAACTGATATAGTAAATCCTTATTTTGTCGGCAATGTCTGGGGCATCGTAAAGTGCCTGGGCAGTTGTTGTTAAACTACCCCAGACCAATATCCAAAGTGGATTATCCTTCGTATAATCCCGAGCTGTTTTAATGATCCATTCGGAACCTTCTGTACTATTATTGTCCGAAGGGCCTTTTGGTTTTTTTGCACCGGATTTTATGATGCTGAGCAAATCTTTTTCCGGCATTAATTGGCTGTAACCGTTTTTACGTATATGCTCAACGTCTATCCTTTTTATCCAATTCTCAATGAGCCCCGTATGTTCTATGGTGTCCCAAGGGTGATGATCAATATCCGAATTGGGCGTTGCTATAATACCTTTTATCTTAATTATATCAGAATAATGCACAGCTCTGTACAATGATTGAATGTCATCGGGGTCGCCTCCCAGGTCGGTATCAATGATGACATCAAAGGTTCCATTTTGGGCTGTATTTTGATTGCAGGCAAACAAGATGGTTGTTAACAATAGTAGGCTATATACCTTATAATATCCCTTATCCAAATATATCCCAATCATTTTCATCTGTTTTATGAGGCCTGTGCACTCGTCCATTATGGTCCAATTTTTAGTAGTAGTTGCCTTTAGGTTCCAGCCTTTGGGCTTTTAAGATAAGAATTTAATTGTAACTGTTTATACCAACTCTTTTATAGGTCCAATCCAGTTATTTCTTTGCCATGTATACCCAATGTCCATCATACTCCTCTACCGCATAAGGTATATTTTAAGGGTAGGGGCATTACCATGGGTCAGCGGCTAGCCTTTGCTTTGAATCCCATCACGGTAAAAAGGATTTTCATGTAGAACCCTTAATAGGTGTGCACCTTCACGTCCTTGAACATAAACGGATTTTTACTTATTATCAAGTCCTTGCCGCTTGTGCAGGTTACATCCTTAAGGATAATCTCATTGGTCCTGATGTAGGGAAATTTTTCCTGATATGAATCGTCCGTCATTTCTTCATTGAAATCTTTAAAAATGGCAGGCCCTTCATATCCCTCCAGATAGTTGCTGTCATCTATGTGTAGGTTTTCAATGGTAATTCTTTCGGGCATATAACAGGTGTAGCCAAAATTATGCTGCCCAGAGTACGAACCTCCAATTATATTGACACTGGAGCGCTTATCTCCCTTGGGTACAAAAATACAGTTTCGGATCACTATTTCCCCCTGCCATGTACTGCCATAATCCGAGCGTAAATTAATCAGGGTATTACCTCGGATAGTGCTGTTTTCCACAGTCAAGACACCGCTGCCAATGGCATTGATTCCCATATGTCCTAGGGTGGAGTTTAGGATTGTGGCATTGGCAACTCCCTTATGGGCGTCGAAGCGGGAAAGAATACAATGGTCATAGACCAAGTTCTTGGAATAGTTGGAGCTCATTATACCCCAAAAGGTGTTGTCATTAATATCATTGGTCTGTCGGCAGTTTTCAAATGATACATTGAGGCCACGGTTTACCAGAAGGTCATACGAGCCCATGGATACCGGTTTTCCTGCCGAGCCAATAGTACGATAGGTTTTACGTCCGGTAAGAAGGGTGTTCTTTACCTTTACATAGGCACAGTCACGGATATTGATAAAGCCGCCATAGGGCGCGCCATGTTCCCCTTCCCCAATAACATGGTGCTCTAGCCCGTCGATTACTACATTGGAACGGGTGACCAATATGTTCCTGCTATAATAATTGTACTTGGATTCGGCCTTGTTGGCAATGGTGGTGAATAGGCCGCCCCTAATATACAGTGTTGTGGTGTCCAAAGGTATGGCGGTCACATTTGTAATCTGGTCGAAATCCCAAATAATCGGGGCATCCAAATCAACATTTCCGTTTTTGTCAACAACAAAGATATCCGTTTGTTGGGAGCCATTGTCTTGGTTCAGCCCATAACGGATATAATGCCTTACATTGGAATTCGTAACCGTGATAAGACAGGATTGGGGCAAAAGGACGTCAATTTTTTGCTGGTTTCTTTTAAGTGATGTTATTCCGTCGGGTTTAAAGGGCTGCAGGTTGGAAGCTACCTTAAAAACAGAGGCCTTGTGGTTTTGGACTTGGGTATCATCAATGATAAAGGCTGCTGTTCCAAAATCTGTGTTGGTTCGGATTTCTGCAGTACGTTCCTTTCCTCCTATATAGTAGGTGAAACCTTGGTCTGCTTTCACCATAAGGTTGTGTAGATTGGCAAAGGCATGAGTGGCGGCAATGGCGTCCATATCATCCGTTTTGCCATCACCAGTGGCACCAAAATCGCTATAGCGCACCCATCCAAGCCCTTTAAATTTAAGGACATTTTTTGGGGATACATTTACATGCAATTGCCCATTTTTATCGGTTTTTACTTGCGTTTTTTTCTTTATGGAGGTGATAACTACATTTTTAAAGGGGTTTTCTACCTGCCCATATGTCAACATTGAACATGAAAAAAAAAGGAACAATAACACGGAATATTTCATCATGGGAACATGCTTTGGGTCATTAAGTTGAAAAAAATCCAGCTGACCTTATAAATATATAAAAACTTGGCATTAATCAGCGAGGTGTGCATTGTCGAGGAGATTTAGTTGTTCCCCTGTTTCTTGGAATACCGGTTAAGTAATTTGAGTTACTATTTAATAATGGTGGACATATGAGCCTGACGATTTGGACAGGGTTGAGTTTGAGGTGCGAAAACTATTTAATCCGCGCTAACGGAGGTTAGAGTGGCATATTGTTCAAATCTTGCCTTCCAATAATGGCCATGATTTCAACAGTGTCATCATTTACTCTGAAATAAATACTATCTGAACGGTAAACACAGCGTCTATAGCCTTCTTTGATAAAATCAACTGCTTCAAATGAAAAAGGTAGTTGGGCAATAATGTCAAAATACTCGAAAAATGAATAGTAGTATTGGTCAGCTTGTTCAACACCAAATTTTCTCACTCCGTATTGATGAATTCGTATTAAATCCTCTCTGGCAGAGTTGCTTAATTTATAATTGGCCACGAAGTAGGGACTTTGATTCCTCCAGTATTTGCTCCTTACTATCTTCAGTAAATCCGCTGTTCTCAGCTTTTTCTAATTTAGTTCTGATCCAGTCTATTTGGACATGTTGTTTTCGGGCTTGTCTGATCAAATCATTGACCAGTTCACTTTTGCTAGAGTACTCCTTATTGTCTACTTGTTTTTTTAACCATTCATCGTTAGGTTCTGTGAATGTAATACTTTGTCTAGACATAGTTTTTATTTTGGTGTAAAAATACACCAAAAACGAATCAAATACAAGTTTCTAAATTATCACGCCTAGCTTAGGACATGAACCTTAACTCAGGCGAGGGCGTTATCCTTGCCTGACGGTTAGGCAGGCTAGTGCCCAAGTCATTTTATTCCGCAAAATCTTACCCTAAAACAATCAATTTCCAATCCTGCCCTCCGGCATGGTAGGTTTTTAGTTCCTCAAATCCCACCGCGTAATGGGCTTCCAATGAACGGAGGTTGGTGGCATCTACCTCGGTAACGATACTGGTAAATTCTGGTTGCAGGGAGTTCTTCATGGTTTCGTACAACTTTCTAAAAATACCCTTTCGCCGGTATTCCTTGTCTATACAGATTTGCCCCATGACCATAAAAGGTTCCGCCTTGGGTATTACGGAGTTTATTTCCTTAAACATTGGTTTTAGGACCTCTATGTCGTTACCAAACCGGGGATGCATGCAAAGCGCATAGCCCACCACCTTATCTTGGTCCTTGGCTATGATATGGGGACAGGCAGCATTCATTTCGGTGAGGAGTTCCAAAGTATGTGACACGGTAACAAAGCCTTCTTTTTGCTTCTCATCTACATTTATATTTTGTAAATGGTTCTTTTGTTGCAGGTTCAGGATTTGCCGCAATTCGGTTTTTGTACTGCAGCGTTTGAATATTATGTCCATTTAATCCAATTTTAGCCAATCCTTTCTATTTTTTAACACTTGTTTACTGGGTTTGCCTCCATCCTTCTCCGTTAACTGTATGGTATAGGTTGGGTTTGCAGAAAGAACAACAGTGGTAGATTTTGGACTTCCAAATCGGGTGTAGGCTATTTTTATACTGTCCCCTACCTTATATTGTGCCATTAGCTCCCCAAAATTCTGGTTGGACGTCAGGGGAGTATTGTTTACGGCGGTAATTACGTCTCCAAAATCCAACCCGGCCCTGTAAGCCGGACTCCCTATTGGAGTGTTCCTTTGAACTATGCCTGCACCAAATTGGTTGATACCCACACTGGCCCCAAAATAGGGTTTGTCAGTAGCTCGTTTTAGCACTACGCCAACTGTGTTGAACAACTCTTCATAATTGGGCATTTCACTGTTATGGATATATCGATCAAAAAAACGATTGCCAAATTCCTTACCGGCGTACTGTACCAAGGTTTCACGTAGGTCTTGCAGTGTGTAGGGAACCTCCTTTTTACCATAGGTATGCCACACTAATTTCATAAAATCATCCAAGTTCAGTTTGTTTTGTCGCAACGATAGGTCAAGGGCCAATCCCAAAACACTGCCATAGGAATAATAGGAAATAAAGGTATTTTCCCTGTTCACGGGGTCAACAGAGGTGGCAGCGTCCACAAAGGGTGCCTGATAACTCATTTCTATCGGGTTAAAGAACTTCCTGGCCGGAGAGTTCCAAACATAATTGAAAGTGCCTGTAAGTCCCTCAATATACTCTTCAGGGGTGATGATTCCGGCACGACAAAGGATAAAATTGGTATAATAACTGGTGAAACCTTCCGCAAACCAGAGCTCACCGCTCATGTTGGCCTGCCCAAAATTGAAGGGCTCCAGGGACTTGGGGCGTATGCGTTCCACGTTCCAACAGTGAAAGAATTCATGGGCAACGGTGCCTATATTGTTCTTCATACCCCCTTCGGCCAAACCTTCAGTATCGGTAAGAATGGTAGAATTTCTATGTTCCATTCCATCGCCGGAAGCATGGGGGATATAGCAGGCCAAGAAAGTATAAGTATCGAAATCGTAGTTGGGTAGCTCGCCAAACACCTCCTTTTCGGCCAAAACCACTTTTTTAACCTGTTCAAAATAGGTGTCCAGCTCCGCCTCCGTACCGTTGTGGTGCAAGACAAATGCTATGGTTTGTTGATGGCCATTATTGTCCACGGTAAATTGCCGCATGTCGAAATCACTAATTTCAGTGGGGCTGTCCATAAAGTACTGTAGGTTGGGCGCCATATAGATATTGCCGGTAACCTTGGGCATTTGGGTAGCTACCTTCCAGTTTAGGTCCTCCCGTATCCTAAAGTCCACCTCTATTTTACGATCGCTTAAACTGGGCACATACACAAAGGTGGCCGGGATATTTAAATGGGCATGGGTCTCGTCTATTTGTGCATAGGTGCCGTCGCCACGATTGGCAAAAAGGGTATAACTTATCTTTACCTCCCCGTCATGGCCGCTGATTTCCCATTGGTAGGGATTGGGTCTATGGATGTCCAAGGGCTTTCCTTGGCTGTCCGTTGCCTTAAAATTATATACATTTTTTGCAAATTCGTGTAAGGCATAGCGTCCAGGGGAAGAGCGGCCCATATGTACGGAAAGTGGGCCGGGATCCAGGGAAGGAAATGTGGCCGTAATTTCAGCTTCGTGATGAACGGCATTTTCAAAGGAAATGGAGTAGCTGTTGCTCTGACCTTGCAGGCTTATACAACAGCTTAGAATAAGAAGGCTTAGAATATTGATTTTCATACAATCTGATTTCGGTACATTTTTATTGATGTGGAACCTGGCCAAGGACAAGATTCCGTATTATTATATTTATAGGGCTTTGTATAAACGAATATACTATATAAATACAGGATATGCTACATTTGTATTATGACGGAATTACCAAATAAATTAACAGCTAAACTCGCCAAAAGACAGGCCGGTAACGCCCTTAGGAAATTGCCCTTGCCAAATGGTTTGATCGATTTTTCCTCCAATGATTATTTGGGGTTTGCCCAAAACGAGACCATTTTTAAAAATGCCTCCAGTATATTGGAAAAGAGAGGAATCACAGCCAATGGGGCTACAGGATCCAGGCTGTTAACGGGTAATAAAGGGCTTTATGGTGAGTTGGAAGTTTTGTTGGCGGATTTTTTTGGTTCCGATTCGGCATTGGTCTTCAATTCCGGATATGATGCCAACATAGGATTCTTTAGTGCCGTGCCACAGCGTACAGACATTGTTTTTTATGACGAGCTCTCCCATGCCAGTATCCGCGATGGTATTGGGATGGGCCTTGCCAAAAGCTACAAGTTTAAGCACAACCACCTGGAAGTTCTTGGTAGCCATATAGACCGAGTGCAGGAAAGAAATGTAGATTCCGATATTTATGTGGTTACGGAATCTGTTTTTTCCATGGATGGGGATACTCCGGATTTAAAGTCATTGGCCGAATTGTGTGCTTCCAAAGGGGTCTATTTGGTGGTGGATGAAGCCCATGCTGTTGGGGTATTTGGCAAAAGGGGGGAGGGCTTGTTAAATGAGCTGGCATTGCAGGATAAAGTATTTGCCAGGATCGTCACCTTTGGCAAGGCCATGGGCTGTCATGGCGCAGCAATATTGGGAAGCCATGCCCTTAAAAGTTATTTGGTGAATTTTGCACGTAGCTTTATTTATACCACTGGAATGCCCCCACATTCGTTGGCGACGATATTAGCGGCTTGCGAACATTTGCCCATGTCAGGTGGGAGGCAAATGCAACTTAGACAGAATATCAACTTTTTTAAGGATCAATTGAAGCAGCATGACCTAAAACCCTTTTTTATTCCCAGTAATTCGGCGGTGCATTGTTGTTTGGTGGAAGGTAATGAAAAGGTAAAAAAATGGTCGCTACGGTTGCAGGAAAAGGGTTATGATGTAAAACCCATTCTTTCCCCTACCGTACCAAAAGGTCAGGAGCGATTGCGATTTTGTTTGCACAGTTTTAATACCGAAAATGAAATTGAGGACGTACTTTTAATATTGGCCAATTTATTTGATTAGCACATGACCCCAGAATTTTATACCATAGCTGCCTTTGAGTTTGTAGCCGATGTTCAAATACTAAAAGGACGGTTGGAGTCCGATGGTATCCCTGTATTTCTAAGGGATGAGAACACCCTCAATTCCGACCCCCTCATCAGCAATGCCATAGGCGGAGTGAAGCTACAGGTGTATTATTGAGATAAGGAAAAGGCTACGGAAATCTATAATGAAGTTAGGGCCTATGCTATGGATGACCAAGGAAATTTAAGGAGTTGTCCCAATTGCAATGCTCAGAGAATGGAGATTTATTAGTGAAACTCAATTTTGAGAAGGCGGTAGGACGCACTTAAAATTGCAAGTTGAACTAATCCCGCCCTTTTCGGCGGGATCTGGGTTCAGGGCCTGCCCTGAGGTTTAATACCTTTTATTATAACAGGAAAGGGATTTTTTATAAACTTTTTCCATTTTTTGAAAAAAGAAAGTATAAATGTCTAAATTGTGAGTTTATAACAGAACCAAGCTAGAATGAAACAATTTTTTGTAACAGGAATATCAACAGATGTAGGAAAGACAATCGCCTCGGCAGTTATGGCCGAAGCCTTGCAGGCAGATTACTGGAAACCCGTTCAGACTGGGGACGATTCTGATAGCGAAACAATTTCCAAATTAATTTCAAATACCAAAACGGTAATACATAAAAGCAATTACTCCCTAAAAGCGCCCATTAGTCCACATGCGGCCGCTGCTTTGGAAGGGGTTTATATAGACCACAATAAAATAACGGAGCCCAAAACGGAGAACCATTTGGTAATAGAAGGTGCAGGTGGGGTATTGGTTCCCCTAAATGATTCCGATACCATATTGGATATTATTATGCCAACGTATCATGTTATAGTTGTGGTGAAGCATTATTTGGGAAGCATTAATCATTCCCTTCTGACCATTAAATGGCTCTTGCTAAAGGGCTATGATGTTGCCGTACTTTTTAATGGGGAGCCCAACACCGCCTCTGAGGATATTATTACTAAAATTACAGGAGTCCCTGTCTTGGGGAGAATTGGTCAGGAAGCTTCCTTGACCAAGGAGGTTGTTAGGAAATACGCAGAAGAACTGCGTCCTGCCTTAATGGCTTTGTAATATCGTTGGACGATAAAATATTTTCTAATTTCCAATAGGGATTATGGTCTGATTATCCCCCCAAAATGAATTGGGATCGGGATAGTGTTTTTAGTCATTATTCCCCATCTTTGTACTTCTATTTAAAAAGGATATCCAAGTGAAAAGTCTTTCGGAAAGAGATCAAAAGCACCTTTGGCACCCGCTTACACAACATAAACTGCACCCCAAAATGCTTGGCATTGTTAAAGCGAAAGGGGCAGTATTGTACGATGAGCAGGGCAAGGAATATATAGATGGAATTTCCTCGTGGTACACCTGTATGTACGGACATTGTAATGATGCCATAATAGCTAAGGTCTACCAACAAATGCAACAACTTGATCAGGTGGTCTTTAGTGGATTTACCCATGAACCGGCCATTGCGCTTTCGGAGGCGTTGATCACTTTGCTCCCTTCCAATCAGGAAAAATTGTTTTTTTCCGATAACGGTTCCACATCAACCGAAATTGGGATAAAAATGGCCTTACAGTATCATCATAATAAAGGGCAAAAGCGTGCTGTTCTTTTGGCTTTTGACGATGGTTTTCACGGGGATACTTTCGGGGCGATGTCCGTCTCCAGTTTGTCCGTATATAACGGCCCTTTTGAGGATTATTTTATTGATGTAAAACGGATTCCTGTTCCAACGGATGACAATATTGGGAATCTATTGCAGGAATTGGAAAATACCCTAAATCTGGATGCCATTGCCGGATTTATCTACGAACCCTTGGTGCAGGGTGCGGCAGCCATGAAAATGCACAAGGCAGAACATTTGGAGAAAATTCTGAAAGTGATAAAATCCCATAACGTATTGGCTATTGCCGATGAGGTGATGACTGGCTTCGGGAAGACCGGAAAACATTTTGCCTCCGATTATATGGAGGTGAAGCCAGATATCATATGTATGTCCAAGGCTCTTACGGCGGGAATGCTGCCCATGGCGGTGACCAGTTGTACCCAGGAGGTGTACGATGCCTTTTATAGCGATGATATTGCAAAGGGGCTATTTCACGGCCATACCTATACCGCTAATCCCTTGGCCTGTGCCGCGGCCTTGGCGGGTATTGAATTGCTGACCTCGGATGGGATTCAAAAAAACATTGGTAAAATAATACAATGGCATCAAGGGTTCGATGCCGAAATAAAGGATCATCCCAAGATAGCAGCTACCAGGCAAACAGGGATAATCTATGCGCTGGACCTCAATATTACCATGGAACGCTATGGCAATGTTAGGGATAAACTGTTTAAGCATTTTATGGATTCGGGTGTTTTTCTTCGACCTCTAGGCAACACTATTTACATTTTGGCGCCCTATATCACCACTAGGGAGCAAATGCAAAAAATCTACAACAGTATAAAGGAAGTTCTTAATTCTTTTTAACCCATGCAGAACCAACCTATTTATATTACGGCCTTATCGTCTATCTCCCCTTTGGGCACTTCCTTGAAGGAGGCCTGGGAAAATTATAAACGTCCAGACCATTTTTTACAACAGAAAAACTATGGCACGGTAGCGGCTTGGGGATCAGCCTTAACGGAGGATGCACAAATAAAGATTTTAGATTTAAAAAATTCGGATTCCAAGTATAAAAACTTGGATCCTTCTGTACTATATGCCATATATGCCTCTAGGGAAGCTATAGCCCAAGCGGGTTGGAAGGATGGCAATTTTGGAGTAAACATTGGATCTTCGAGGGGTGCTACGGGACTTTTTGAACAATACCATAGCGAATTTATCCAAAATGGAGAGGCTTCTACCTTGTCCTCGCCTACTACGACTTTAGGAAATATTTCTTCCTGGGTGGCCCATGATTTACAGACACAGGGCCCGGAAATATCACATTCCATTACTTGTTCCACTGCCCTGCATTCCCTGCTGAACGGGGTGGCATGGCTGAAAAGTGGCATGGCCAATAAATTTTTGGTGGGAGGTAGCGAGGCGCCCTTAACACCCTTTACCATTGCACAGATGAAGGCCTTAAAGGTGTATTCCAGGTATGATCCGAGCGAATCGGAAGGGTTTCCCTGTAAAGCTTTGGACCTGGACAAGAAACAGAACAGCATGGTTTTGGGCGAAGCGGCCTCCATGGCCTGTTTGGAGAAAGGCAATATCCAAAATGCCCTTGCCCGTATTGAAGGCTTGGGATACGCTACCGAAATATTGGAACACAATATTAGCATTTCCTCCGATGCGGTCTGTTTTCAAAGATCTATGAAAATGGCTTTGGAGGGGATAGATCCCAAGGAGGTGGATGTGGTGGTATTGCATGCTCCCGGAACCATAAAAGGCGATTTGTCCGAAGTAGCGGCCATTAAAAAAATATTTGGAAAAGACATGCCGGCTTTGACCACTAATAAATGGAAGCTTGGACATTCTTTTGGTGCCTCGGGAATGTTGAGTTTGGAATTGGCAGTGTTGATGTTGCAGTACCAAGAGTTTATAGGAGTGCCATATGTGAAGCACGATGCCGTTCCAAAACAGATCAATAGGATAATGGTAAACGCAGTGGGCTTTGGTGGGAATGCGGTGAGTGTCCTTTTGGGTAAGATTTAATTGTGGAAGCAAACAGAAGGAATAAAAATCTGTTGTGACAAACCCTTAGGAGAAGTATTCATTATAAATTCTACGGATGACTATGAATTGGCACGCAACTAGAATTATTTCTTCTTTTTCTTGGGATTTTGCCAAGTATTGAAGATTGAATAAACTATCACTTTATTATTAATGATTTCATATATAACTAAGAAGGGAAAGCGTTTTAAAAATGCTTCTCTGTATGGTTTACGTTTTTGGGGAAAGCTTTTAGGGTTGGCTATAATTCGTTCAAAATAGAAATCCGAATGTTCCAAGAATTCCTCGCCTAAACCAATTCTTTTTTCCTCGTAATAGGGATAGGCTTCAATAATTTCTAGGTTGGCATCGTTTATAACCTCTAAACTATATGCCATTACTGTGCAGCATTTCTGGCATTTTGTTTAACTTGTTCCCAAGTTAATGTATTACTTTCTTCATTGACATGGGCTTCCTTACGCTTATCGATCATTTGATATTGTTCTTCGCTTAAAGTTAGCTCCTGCTCGTCATTTTGATAGCTTTCCGCCATTGCTTTAATCATTTTTAAAGCCTTATGTCTGCCTTATCTATATACTCCCGGACCGTATTTCTTAAATCGATGCTTGCCATAATAATTTCTTATTGCTTAAAGTAAAGATACAATATAAGTTCCAAAAGTTTCTTTCCATTGAGATAAACAAAGTAATGGAGAATGCAGTTGACTTTAGGGTAAAGCGGTGCGTATTATTATAGGAAGACCATAATTCCTTTTATTAAGGGATAGAATAGTTTGTCAACTACCTGGATAGTCCGTTTATAACTTATCAAAGTTTTTTTTAGCCCTTATTAAATAGCATTATCTATGAATTTAGGAATGGAATTTTGCAATTTCTGCAGATTATAGGTTATTTTTGACGCTTAAATCGATGTTGGCTTAGGGATTGCAGCGGCATCCTTTTTGTGTTTACCGAGCCTGGCGAGGGTAAACTGAAAAAGATATAGCGAAAAGCCCGACCCCGACTTCCTTTAACACCTACAAGAAGGACCTGCAAGGTCTTGACGACCTTGTAGGTCTACACCTTGCAGGAGAAGGAAGTCGGGGAAGCCCCAAGAACTAAAAAGTATGAGCGAAGTAAGACATAACTGGACCAAACAGGAAATACTGGATATTTACAATAAACCGTTTATGGAGCTGCTCTATGAGGCGGCCACCGTGCACAGGGAAAACCATGATCCCAATACGGTACAGGTATCTACCTTGCTGTCCATTAAAACGGGGGGCTGCCCTGAGGATTGTGGATATTGTCCGCAGGCCGCTCGTTATCATACGAAGGTGGAGGGCAATGATCTTATGAGCGTTTCCCAAGTGAAGGCCCAAGCCTTGCGTGCCAAAACAGCCGGAAGTTCACGGGTGTGTATGGGGGCTGCATGGAGAAATGTTAAGGACGGACCCGAGTTTGACCAGGTGTTGGAGATGGTGCGTACCATTAACAAGCTGGACATGGAAGTTTGCTGTACCTTGGGAATGATTACCGAGAACCAGGCGCATCGCTTGGCTGAAGCCGGACTCTATGCCTATAACCATAATTTGGATACTTCAGAGGACTACTATAAAGATGTGATCTCTACCCGTGCTTTTAAAGACCGTTTGGATACTATAGACAATGTACGTAAGAGTAATGTTACCGTTTGCAGCGGAGGTATTATTGGTATGGGCGAAGCTTTGGAGGATAGGGCAGGTATGCTGGTGGCTCTTTCCACTTTGGATCCGCAACCAGAATCCGTGCCGATCAATGCTTTGGTGGCAGTTGAAGGTACCCCTATGGCAGACCTACCTCCCATACCTATTTGGGACATGGTACGTATGGTAGCCACTACTAGAATTATTATGCCGGAAACCCAGGTCCGTTTGTCCGCAGGGCGTACGCAAATGAGCAGGGAAGGTCAGGCTATGTGTTTCTTTGCAGGTGCCAACTCTATTTTTGCCGGGGATAAATTGTTGACAACCCCTAATCCGGACGTTAACGAGGATATGGCTATGTTTAAACTTTTGGGGCTAAACCCACAAAAAGCTTTCACCAAGGTTTCCCAGCCAAAAACCGTGGAAGCCGAGGATTCCCGGTACGAAGCCAAAGGCGAAAAGCCAAAATGGACCAGGCCAGGCCATATTATAGACAGGAACGAGGCCGCTAAAAAGAAGGCCAATCTTACAGAGTAATCCTTTGTTGGAAAAAATTGTAAGGTAACTTATTTTAGGTTTTTTAACTTTGTTAGCTTAAACAACCAGACTAGATTGAACTTAAAGGAGATTCCAAGGGTAGCTAATATTTCCAAAGAAGAGTTTCTCAATGACTATTTTAGACCACAGAGACCAGTGGTACTGGAAAAGTGCATTGAAGAATGGCCAGCCTATTCCAAATGGAATTTTGAATATATGAGGCAGGTGGCCGGCAACAAAATTGTTCCACTTTATGATGACCGGCCGGTACATCATGAGGACGGATTTAACGAGCCCCATGCTACCATGAAAATGTCCGATTACCTGGACCTCTTGCAAAGGGAGCCTACAAAATATCGCATTTTTTTATGGAATATTCTTAAGGAGGTTCCAGAGCTTCAAAAGGATTACACGTTCCCTGATTTTGGTCTTAACCTAATGAAGGGGTTGCCCATGCTTTTTTTTGGTGGTGCCGATTCCCATACCTTTATGCACTACGATATTGATCTTGCCAATATCTTCCATTTCCATTTCGCAGGAATAAAGGAGATTATTCTATTCCCCCAGTCCGAAAACAAGTACCTGTATAAGGTGCCACATTCGTTGATTACCCATGAGAGCATAGATTTTTCCAATCCCGATTATGAAAAGTGGCCCGCATTAAAACATGCCTCAGGGTATAAAACCCGTTTGGAACATGGGGAGGTGTTGTATATGCCCGAAGGGTATTGGCATTACATGAAATATATAAGCCCGGGTTTTTCTATGAGCTTAAGGGCAATGGCAAGAAATCCGGTGAATTTGGGAAGGGCGTTCTACAATGTATTGGTGATGCGTTATTACGATAATATTATGCGAAAATTAAAAGGTCAGGAGTGGATAGACTGGAAAAATGAACAGGCCATAGAAAGGACAAATAAACAGTTGTCCTAAGCGTATTATCTAAGGAAAGGAATATCTTTGTCCCCTTTAAATAAAATCTATTATGAAGTTAATTATGAGAAAATTATTGCTTGGGTTGGTATTTGTTTTGGCCGTGTCCTCTGTTAGTGCACAGGCTTTTGAGGGTAAGGAAGATATGAAATTTCAGATAGGGACCAATTTTCAGGAAAATGGTACCGGAATTGTATTGACGTATGATTACGGTTTGGGCGAGAACTTTTCAATTGGCCTGGCGTCTTCCTATGTATTGGGGGTGGTAGAATTGATCGATGCCGATTTTGGGGACAGAATAGACCTAAAGGCAAGATTCAATGCCAATTTGGGCAGTGTTTTTCAATTGGGGGACAATGTGGATATTTATCCGGGGTTGGACTTAAGTCTTAAAAATTTTGGAGGTCATTTGGGTATCCGCTACTTTTTTAGCGATGGCTTTGGTGTATTTTCCGAATTAAACGCCCCACTGGCAAAGTATAATACGGATACCCTAACACCGGCTGAAAAACTGCACAATCAGTTTGTATTCACCATTGGGGCCTCTTTTAATCTTAATTAAAATATAAGATCCTTGGCCCTTTCCTAAAGGAGGGGGCCGAAGGTCTATTTTTATTAGTGAAACTCAATTTTGGGAAGTCGGTAGGACGCACTTAAAATTGCAAGTTGAACTAATCCCGCCCTTTTCGGCGGGATAAAGGTTCAGGGCCTGCCTATGTCAGCCACAGACAGGCCTGCCTTGAGTTTGAATACCTTTTATGTATTGGGAACCAGTTCATATACTTTTTCGTACACCATGCCACTTTCCCACCCGCGGTACAAAAGATAGTCGGCCAGTTTTTTTCTCCGTTTTTGCAGGTCTTTTTCCCTTATTTCTGCCAAGCGTTTTTTGGCAAGGGCATTAAAGGTTTTTAAATATTCTTTGGAGTCTATTTCCTCCATGGCCAACCTTATATTATATTTGGAGACTTCCCTGTACTTCAATTCATTTTCAATTCTATTTTTCCCCCACTTTTTTATATTGAACTTACCCCGGGCAAAGCTTCGGGCAAAGCGTTCCTCGTTGAGGTAATTTTCTCTAATAAGATGTCCTACAACCACGTCTATGGCTTCGGGAATCATATTCATTTCCCGTAACTTGGAAATCACCTCTTTATGGCAACGATCCTGATAGGCGCAATATCCTTCCAATTTCTTGGTGGCTTCGTCTACGGTATAGGAATTTTTTGGAATTATCATTGGGTAAATAACAATCTGGATGTATTATTGCTCCTGCCAATTCGGTGGATAATTACTGTAAATATACGTTGGTTTGTGGAATTGGTAAATCAAGGCCGTTATTTTATTGAAAACCTTAAAGCCCCAAGGCTATAAGTGGTATTATTTTAGGATTGTTAATTGGTGAAGTAGGTATATTGTAATTATATTTACAACTCATAAAACAATCTCTAAAATGAATAATAAATTTAAGATGTGTGTGGTAGCCTTAAGCCTACTACTGGCTTGTACTACTTTGTCCATGGCCCAGCAAATTAACCCCATAGAGGGGCGTTGGGATATGGTTATTTCCCAGGAAGGGGAAGAGCTTCCTTCATGGTTGGAAATCCGTCATTCCGGTTCCCGAACCTTGGTAGGTAGGTTTGTTTATGCCATGGGTAGTGCCAGGCCAATTTCTGAGGTAAAAATGCAGGATGGAAAATTTAGTTTTGCCATTCCCCCGCAATGGGAAGACGGTAATAGTTATATGGAGTTTGAAGGAAGCATGACCGGTGATGTCCTAAAGGGCACCATGTTATACACCAACGGAAAAACTTATAATTGGGTGGCTACTCGCGCCCCTAAATTGGAGTACACCAAAAATCCTAAGTGGGGCAAGCCCATTAAGTTGTTCAACGGCAAGGATCTGTCTGGGTGGCAGGCCATGGGGGAAAACCAGTGGATAGTGGAATCAGGGGTGTTAAAAAGTCCTAGATCTGGGTCCAATTTGGTTTCGGAACAAAAGTTCCGCGATTTTAAATTGCATTTGGAGTTCAAGTATCCCAAGGGAAGTAATAGTGGGGTTTATTTAAGAGGACGCTATGAGGTGCAGATTACAGACAGTAAGGGGGCAGAGCCTTCGGATGTGGAATACAGTGGCGTATATGGCTTCCTTACCCCTAATGAGGTAGTGGCCAAAGCAGCTGGTGAATGGCAGGAATACGATATTACCTTGATCGGGAGAAGGGTAACTGTGGTAGCCAATGGAACAACGGTGATCAGTGATCAAATTATCCCTGGTATAACCGGAGGGGCTTTGGACAGTAAGGAAGGGGAACCGGGACCTTTGTACTTTCAGGGGGATCACGGTCCTATAGAATTTAGGAATATAATTGTTACTCCCAGGATAGACTAATTCTGTAGAGTGATTTAATGCGCTAAAACAAAAAAAGCGACTCCGTTTTGGAAGTCGCTTTTTGTTTAGTATATGGTTTTACCGTCTTTGTTCTTAAAACGATACTCAAGATACGTATAGGCATCCCTGGGTTGAATCTTAATCCATCTTTTGTGTTCCAAAAACCATTTGGAACGAATGGATGGAAACCCTTTGGTTATATAGGCGGCAATAAATGGATGGATGTTTAAAATAATCCCATTGTCCTTTGCCGGACCTTTTAAGAGTTTTTCCAGATCTGCATTTATCTTGTCGATCAAAACAATTGGGGCCTCTACCTCCTGACCGGAGCCATTGGGGTTCTCCTCACTTGTTTTAATGTTCATTTCGGGCCTGACCCGTTGTCTTGTAATTTGTATAAGTCCAAACTTACTTGGGGGTAGTATTTTGTGTTTGGCCCTGTCGTCTTTCATCTCATCCCTGAGGTGGTCAAAAAGGCGTCTTCTGTGTTCGCCTTTACCCATATCGATAAAGTCTACCACGATGATTCCTCCCATATCCCTGAGGCGTAATTGCCTTGCGATTTCAGAGGCGGCCAATAAATTTACTTCTAGGGCTGTGTCTTCCTGATTCTTGGCCTTATTGGAACGGTTACCGCTGTTAACGTCTATGACGTGAAGTGCTTCGGTGTGTTCAATAATTAAATAGGCACCTTTGCTCATGGAAGCTGTACGGCCGAATGAAGTTTTAATTTGTCTTTCTATCCCAAATTTTTCAAAGATGGGAACATTGGAACTATACAATTTTACAATAGATTCTTTTTCCGGTGCAATCTCATGCACATAATCTTTTACTTGCTCAAAAAGCGTTTCGTCATCTACATGGATTCCTGTAAAGGAGTCGTTAAAAACATCCCTAAGAATGGAAGAAGCCCTTGTAAGCTCTACCAAAACTTTGGATGGATGCGGTGCTCTTTGGATCTTATTGCACATTACTGACCATTTGTTCAGTAAATTCTGCAAGTCTTTGTCTAGTTCTGCTACTTTTTTGCCTTCTGCTACTGTTCGGATAATAACGCCAAACCCTTTTGGTTTAATACTCCTTACGAGTCTTTTTAACCTATCTTTTTCTTCTTTGCTTTCAATTTTTTGAGAAACTGAAACGCGGTCGGAAAAAGGGACCATGACCAAGTAACGGCCAGCTATGGAAAGTTCAGAGCTTATTCGTGGTCCTTTTGTGGAAATGGGTTCCTTTACTATTTGTACGAGTAAGGATTGATTGGCTTTAATAACATCGGTGATGCTACCATTTTTGTCAATATCTTCTTCAAACTGAAAATTACTTAAAGAGTAGTCCTTAAGTTTTCCAGTGCTAACTTTTTTAATGAATTTCAACATAGAAGCTAGTTGCGGCCCCAAATCGTGGTAATGTAGAAAGGCATCTTTCTCATACCCTACATTTACGAAGGCTGCGTTTAGTCCAGTTACCGGTTTTCTTACCTTGGCAATTAAAATATCGCCAACGGCAAAGTCGTTACTGTCTTCTTCTTTGTGTAATTCAGTGAGTTTTCCATCCTTTAGCAAGGCAAAATCAACGGCATTGGAACTAGATCTTACGATTAATTCTCTATTCACCTGAATTAATTTATATTCATCCCGCCACTCTTTATAACAAGTGGGGACAAATGATTAAACAATAATTTGTACAGGTTGTATAAACCCGTCGAAATTCTTTTGTGAATTTCTATGTCAAGGAACGTATAAAAGGAAAAAGTAGTCGTTACAACTACTTTTTCTTGTGTCGGTTAGCTCTCCGGCGTTTTTTACGCTTGTGGGTAGCTACCTTATGTCTTTTTCTTTTTTTACCACTAGGCATAGAGGTCTACTTTTTAAGATTAATAATATTTTATTTGACTTGTACATTACTTTTTACACCTTCTACAAAAACCTTGGCCGGTTTAAAGGCTGGGATGTTGTGTGCGGGGATTTTAATGGTAGTATTTTTGGATATGTTCCTACCTGTTTTTTCAGCTCTTGTTTTAATGATAAAACTGCCGAAACCTCTTAAGTATACGTTGTCTCCGCTTTCTAAAGATGTTTTAACCTCATCCATGAAAGATTCCACAGTTGCTTGTACATCTCCTTTTTCAATTCCCAGTTTTTCTGAGATTTTCGTTACAATTTCCGCTTTCGTCATTTTAACTAAATAAATTTCTAAAGAATTTTTTTTCGGGATGCAAATATATGAATTAAATTCAATCTTTCATTGCTAAGGAACTTAATTTTAAGTTGGTAAACCATTACTTTTGTAAATTAGGCCCAAGTAAATGAACTTTTCCAGAATTATTTTAGAGTGGTACGAACTAAATAAAAGGATTCTTCCTTGGCGTAGTACCAATGAGCCCTACCGTATTTGGCTGTCGGAAATTATGCTTCAACAGACCCGCGTAGCCCAAGGTATACCTTATTATTTGAAGTTTGTGGAGGTTTTTCCCCAAGTACAGGATTTGGCCGCGGCACCCGAAGAGCAGGTGCTTAAGTTGTGGCAAGGTTTGGGGTATTATTCCAGGGCCAGAAACTTACATGCCACCGCAAAAATAATTACGGAAAAATATAATGGAAAATTTCCAAACACTTATAAGGAGCTGTTGCAATTGAAAGGTATTGGCGATTATACGGCCTCGGCAATAGCCTCTATTTGTTTTGATAGACCAGAGGCAGTGGTGGATGGAAATGTCCATAGGGTCTTGGCCAGATATTTTGGTATAGACTTGCCCATAAACAGTTCGGAAGGCATTTTGTACTTCAAGGAATTGGCCAAAAAAATTATGGACCCCAATAACATAAGGGACTACAATCAGGGTATTATGGAATTTGGGGCCCTGCAATGCACTCCGCAGAGTCCGGATTGTGGCCAATGTCCCTTGCAAAGTGGCTGTGTTGCCTTTGCGGCCAATAAAGTAGGTGTACTGCCGGTAAAAATAAAAAAGAACAAGATCCGCAAACGTTATTTTAATTACCTGGTATTGGTAGACGAAGACGGGCAGACTTTATTGCAGCAGCGCAAAGGAAAGGGAATTTGGCAAAATTTATATGAATTTCCTTTAATGGAAACCGAAAAGTATATTGGCCAGGGAGAAGTTGAAGGGAATTTAAAGGAATTGGTAGCCTTGGAGGAGCCCTCGGAAATTTACCTTTATAATAAAAGTGAAATAGTTCATAAACTTTCACACCAACATTTGCATACTAGGTTTTGGATCATCACCTTTGAATCCAAACTTGAGAATGGCATACAAATAGCTGAACTTCATAAATATCCTGTTCCAGTTTTAATTGCAGATTTTATAAAAACGTTTAAAATTTAGTACTTTTGAACTTTACTTTGAGTTATGAGCGGAACACTAAATAAGGTAATGCTGATCGGGCATTTGGGAGATGAGGTTAAAATTCACTTTTTTGAAGGTGGTAACTGTATAGGGAGATTCCCATTGGCTACCAATGAGACCTATACCAATAAGCAGACTGGGGAAAGGGTAACCAACACGGATTGGCATAATATTGTGGTGCGGAACAAGGCCGCTGAAATCTGCGAAAAATACCTGAGTAAAGGGGATAAGATTTATGTGGAGGGCCGACTTAAAAACCGTCAATGGCAAGGGGAAGATGGCAATACCAGGTATACAACCGAGGTGCATGTTCAGGATTTTACTTTCTTGACCACGAAAAAAGAAAGTATGGCCAACGCCCAATCAAGTAGCCAAAATCAACCACAGCAGGGTGCATCTGCCACAACAAATAAGGCCAATGAGCCGTTAAGTAACAACGGAGCTGAAGAGGAAGATGATTTACCATTCTAATCTAATTAAATTTAAAAACTGACTATTGGACCCAGACCCCCTTAGTTTATTATTGAATTTTATTGCAATCGATAGCGGTTTTGCTTTTAAAATCGCATTCCTTTTTATTTTGTTGTCTTTTTCCGCCCTTATTTCCGGGGCCGAAGTCGCTTTTTTTGGACTATCCCAAACCGATGTCAACGGGATAGGGGAAAAAAAGACGGCCAAAGGGAAAATCATAGTTACACTTCTGGATCGTCCCAAAAAACTCTTGGCAACTATTTTAATTGCAAACAATGCCATAAATATTGGCGTGGTATTGTTGTTCAATAATATTGGCGACACCATTTTCTCTAACATTACCTATGTTATCTTGGGACTTGTTCCGGTACGCTTTCTCTTGGAGGTAGTAGTGGTTACCTTCTTAATATTGATGTTTGGGGAGATTTTACCCAAAGTATACGCAAACCGCAATAGATTTACCTTTGCCTTTTTTATGGCTTTTCCATTAAAGGTCTTGGATTTTCTATTTTCGCCTTTAAGTTTACCGATGAGGTCGGCAACCATATACCTTTACAATAAATTGGGCAAACAGAAATCCAATCTTAACGTAGGCCATTTGTCCCAGGCCTTGGAACTCACTTCGGAGGGCGACACCACGGTAGAAGAACAAAAAATACTGGAGGGGATCGTTTCCTTTGGAAATACGGATACCAAACAGGTGATGCGCCCAAGAATCGATATTTTTGCCCTTAATGAGGAAATGAAATTTACGGAAGTCTTGGCGGAGATAAAAACCCATGGGTATTCCAGAATACCGGTTTTTTCCCAAAATATGGACAACGTGTTGGGCGTACTTTATGTTAAGGACCTCCTGCCTTACATCGATCGAAAAACCTTTAATTGGATGTCCCTGATCAGGGAGCCCTATTTTGTTCCCGAGAACAAAAAATTGGACAATTTGTTGCTGGATTTCCAGTCTAAAAAAAATCATTTGGCCATTGTGGTGGATGAATATGGCGGCACTTCCGGAATAGTGACCCTTGAAGACATTATAGAGGAAATAGTAGGGGATATTAGTGATGAGTTTGACGATGAGGACCTAATTTTCTCTAAGCTGGACGATTTTAACTATGTCTTTGATGGCAAAACAGCTTTGAAGGATTTTTATAGGGTAGCCAAGATTGAGGATGAGGATGATTTTGAGGAGAAAAAAGGGGAATCTGAAACGGTTGCAGGTTTTGTCCTGGAAATAGCCGGAAGCTTTCCCAAAAGAGGCGAAGTGGTAAGGTTTAAGGATTATCAGTTTGTTGTGGAGAGCCTGGATAAAAAACGTTTGAAACAAATAAAAATTACATTGCCACATGAAGCATAATCCCGTACTTCTTATTTTTTTGCTATGTCTTGTGTCGGCCTGTAAGGACGATGTTTTGCCCAAACCAAAGGCTATGCTTAGATTGGAATATCCTTCAGGAAAGGAAGGGATGTTGGAAACAGAACACTTTTCTGTCAAGTACAATGAAATGGCCAGATTAAAATCCGAGTCCAATACTTCCTTTACATTGGACTACCCCCTTATGAAAGGCTCTATTTTTATTAATTATAAGGCAGTGAAGGGCAATTTGGACAAACTGCTTACCGATGCCCAAAAACTGAGCTACGAGCATGTTGTAAAGGCCGACGGCATTTATGAGGAACCTGTGGTCAATGAACCCCATAAGGTTTATGGAATGTATTACGAAGTAAAGGGTAATGCAGCCTCCCAATCCCAGTTTTATGTAACGGATAGTACAAAACACTTTGTAACCGGGTCATTGTATTTTTATGCCAAGCCGAATTATGACTCTATTTTGCCTGCAGCAGTACACCTTCAAAAGGATATTCGCAAAATTATTGAATCATTACGTTGGAAGGGATAGCAATCCCCTAATTGTCTTTCAATAATTCTTCTGCCTGCCCAATGCTGGAATTTATTTGATCCTTAAGGGCTTTCACCTTTGACTCTTCCTCATCCAGCCATTTTTGTTTTTCTTCCGTCAATGCTTTTCCGTTGAGTATTTCGTCGCCATCAAAACGATCGCCAAAACCCTTCATCCAGTCCATCATAGCTTTGTGTGCCACCTTTAATTCCTCCCTGGCAGCTACATAGTCGTCAGAAGAGGCATCATTAGTAATTTTTTCGTCCAATTGCGACACTAATTTACCTATGGTCCCCATTTTGGGCATTACCTCATCATGAATGGCCATTACGTTTTTCATCTGTGAATTATCATTGTTTTGATCTTTACAGGAGTAGGCTACCGCAATTAGAACGGATAGCATAAGGATTAATTTTTTTTTTGTCATCGGGTAAGGTTTATTGCTGTTACAGCTGGCCAAAGAAGCCTGTTAAGTTAATATTTAATGGGGCCAATTGTTTTTCACATGGTCCAGATCAGTACATTTTAGGTTGCCAAAGATACTGAATTATGAACGTTTTATAAACGATTTAAATACCATTCCCATGAAAATTGAAGGGGTTTGTGTTGCATACTGTATCTGTTGCTATGTAATGGATCCAATAACCGTCCATATTCCTATTGATCCCAAATTTATTAGTGAAACTCAATTTTGAGAAGTCTGTAAGGCGCACTTAAAATTGCAAGTTGAACTAATCCCGCCCTTTTCGGCGGGATCCAGGTCCACTACCTCGACCTTGGGGTCGATTCCTTTTATTAGTGAAACTCAATTTTGAGAAGTCTGTAAGGCGCACTTAAAATTGTAAGTTGAACTAATCCCGCCCTTTTCGGCGGGATCCAGGTCCACTACCTCGACCTTGGGGTCGATTCCTTTTATTAGTGAAACTCAATTTTGAGAAGTCTGTAAGGCGCACTTAAAATTGTAAGTTGAACTAATCCCGCCCTTTTCGGCGGGATCCAGGTCCACTACCTCGACCTTGGGGTCGATTCCTTTTATTAGTGAAACTCAATTTTGAGAAGTCTGTAAGGCGCACTTAAAATTGTAAGTTGAACTAATCCCGCCCTTTTCGGCGGGATCCAGGTCCACTACCTCGACCTTGGGGTCGATTCCTTTTATTAGTGAAACTCAATTTTGGGAAGTCTGTAAGGCGCACTTAAAATTGCAAGTTGAACTAATCCCGCCCTTTTCGGCGGAATCCGGGAAATTTGGGTACTATTATCCGTCTTTGCGATTGGTTTCATAGGCAAATGTGGGCATTCAAATAATTCCATGTTAATTTTCGTGTATAAATCATTAAAATTCTGTAAATTAAATCCATAACCTAAAAATTCTATACAATGAAACAATTTGCACTTCCTATTAGGTTTGGCATAGCTGTTAGCGGCTCATTAATTGCCTATTTCTTGTTACTGTCCCTTTTTAACCTCCACACCAATATTTTTTATAGTCTTTTTAATGGTGTAATAACGGGATTCGGAATATATGAGGCCATTAAATACTTTAGGGTCAAGGAAGGGCCTTCCTTTAATTATGGCACAGGTTTTACTGCGGGGATTGTTACCGGGTTTGTGGGTACATTGATTTTCACCATTTTTTTTGCCTTTTATGCTACGGAGATAAATCTGGGGTTTTTGGAGGAGCTCTCCACGGTTTGGTTCAGGGATTATAATACTTCAGAGGGCATTGTGTTCTTTACTGTTGCCATTATGGGCTTTGCAACTTCCTTGGTATTGACCCTTTCATTTATGCAATTATTCAAGACCTCCAACAACCTCAAAAGGAAATCGGTTTAAAAATCTTAAAAATCACTTGTGGATTAAGGATTTAGGAGTATATTTGCACCCGCCTAAGTAAATATTAGGCTTGTTCTTAAATTTTATAAATAACACAAGCTATGTACGCAATTGTAGAGATAGCAGGGCAGCAATTTAAAGTTGCGAAAGACCAAAAAGTGTATGTTCACCGTTTGCAAGACGAAGAAGGTAGCAAAGTAACCTTTGATAACGTTCTTTTGTTGGAAGATGGTAGTAACATTACAATTGGCGCCCCAGCTATAGACGGAGCCGCTGTTGAGGCTAAAGTCATTAAGCACCTAAAAGGTGATAAGGTAATTGTCTTTAAAAAGAAAAGACGTAAGGGTTACAAAAAGAAAAACGGTCACCGTCAATATTTGACCGAATTGGTAATAGAAGGTATCATTACCTCTGGAGCCAAAAAATCCGAGAAGAAGGCGCAACCAAAAAAAGAAGCCAAGCCTGCCGCTAAAAAAGCAGCGGTAAAGGCGGAAGCTCCAAAGAAGGTGGAAGCTAAAGCTACCGAGGATTTGAGTAAAAACACGGTTGCTGAGTTAAGGGAATTGGCAAAAGCTAAGGGAGTTGAAGGTTATTCTTCAATGAAAAAAGCAGAATTAATTGCCGCTTTAAGTTAATAACAAGAATAAAAACTATATATCATGGCACATAAGAAAGGTGTAGGTAGTTCTAAAAACGGTAGGGAATCAGAATCAAAACGCTTGGGCGTTAAGATTTATGGTGGACAAGCTGCCATTGCAGGAAACATCATTGTAAGACAACGTGGTACCAGGCATAACCCAGGTGAGAATGTTTACGCTGGAAAAGATCATACTTTGCATGCAAAGGTAGATGGTCTTGTAAAGTTCCAAAAGAAAGCTGGAGGTAAATCTTATGTTTCTATTGAACCATTTGAAGCCTAAAAAGAAAATCTTTTAAGATTTAGGAACCCTCTTTGGAAACAAAGAGGGTTTTTTGTTTTACTTATTTAAAGATATTTTTTAGTCTTTGCTGGATGTGCAATTATGATTTATTACGGATCAAGAACAATTTTTGTGTTTATGAAAAAAAGGGATTAATTTGATCAGTCGTGTTTTTTTGATAAATAGTTTTTATTAATAGGAGCAATTTAGTAAAACCAATGATTAAATTATTTCCAAGGCTTCAATAATTCTTAACGGCCATGCCATCTCCACGACGGAAGAAGAACGACCAAACGATAGACCTTGAGGGCAATACCCAAAGGTTTTTAATAACGGAAATGACTTATCTCACAGGAGGGTTGACGCAACGTAAGGACCGGCCTATTTTCAATTTACTTAAGTGGTTATTATGACCTGCCTTCGGCAGACAGGTTTTTTATAGGTTTTCGTGAATCTTCGATTTCGTCTTAAATCAAGTGGTTTTTACATTGGAAGGCGGAAGGCGTCCATAGAGCATTTCACCCAAGTGAAAGCGGCCTGGACGCCGGGGCCATGGAAAGTGCGTAGATTTAAAGAAATTTAAAATCAGCTTGGCCATGGCTACAGCTGGCTCCTCCTAACCACAAGGTACCCCGTACCTTGGTTAGTAGGCCCTGGTCGTTTTTTATTCATCGGCTGGTCTATTGATTTTTAAAGGTATTCATGAATGCTGCGCATTTGGGCGATGCAAAAAATGAACAGGACACAAAAATTAGATAGTAAATTATTTCTTTTTCTAATTTACACACAACTTTTGGGATTGATCCCTTTGCTGGATGTGCAATTATGATTTATTACGTCCCATGGCGACTTTTTGCATTTTTAATCGTCCCTAGGCTGTTAAATCCTACCAGGGCTGGCTCCGAAAGTTGTTCAGCTTTGCATATGATACGGTTTCCGATAAATAATCCACAAGGTTGTAGTTGGGGATGGGTAAAATACTTTCCAAAAGGCGCGTATCCCATTCATTGGGTTTAGAGGTCATATAAGGGTGTAAGTGCAGCCCAATGGTCTTGTAGTAATACTCTTCCAATTTTGAGGAAAATCCTGTTGAGGTATTAATTTGATTCTCGGTAAAACTAAAATTAGAGAAACCTACGACCTTTAAAATTTTGGAAATGCCTTTTTTCATATTCGTCTCTTTGGAGTTAACAATGTTCAATTGTTGAATTTCAGTAGAAATTACCATGGCTATTACCTGGGCAGCATAGTCTGTAGGAATAATATTTAAGCCTGTAGCCGTATTGGTGGTAATACGTATGGCATCCATGGAATTGCTATTGTGAAAAAACTTGGCAAAAAGGTAAAAAACCATGTATTTTGATATAAAATAATGTGGGCTCTCATTAATATTTCCTCCCAGAACGCTGGGCCGCAATATTTGAATGGGAATATTGTTTTCTTCCCCGGCTTTTAATAGGAATTTCTCAGAAGCGTGTTTGGAGGCTTCGTAATGGTTGCGATAGTCGCCATTTTTTATTTGGGTATAATCATTGTGCATTATTCCGGCCATATTTCCTGCCGCAAATGCAGTACTAATAAAAACGAATTTTACAATGCTACTGCGGTATGCATTGAATATTTCTTTGGTAAACTCTAAATTTTGACTGAATATTTCCTCTTTGGCGGCGGGATCCGTAGATAAATTGACGAGCCCGGCCGAGTGTATAAAATAATCCAATTTGGTGTTTCCTAGAAAGGACGTAGGATTTAATAATTCTTCCGCATCTACCGTGACTATTTTTTTTAAGACATCGGCAAGGTTCTTCTTTACAAAATCTGTTGCGAATTCACTGGTTACTACATTTTTGATACGTTGTTCAGGGCTAACCGTAGTTTTCCTGCGAACAGGAAGATAAATGGTTTCAATACTTTGAAAGCGAAGCTCCAAAATAGAAAATAATACTCTAGAACCTAAGGTTCCGGTTGCTCCGGTTATGAGTATGTTCATTAGGTTGGTGTAGGAATTAAAAAATCAAAATCCTTATCTCTTTGACTGTGATAAGGATTTTGGTTTTGTATTAAAATAGTTTTTGGAATCTTCCAAATGGGATTGCAATTAGTACCTGTAATAGTCGGGCTTAAATGGTCCCTGAACGGTTACCCCAATATATTCAGCCTGTTCCGGTCTTAAAGTTTCCAATTCTACTCCCAATCGGGATAGGTGCAACGCTGCTACTTTTTCATCCAAATGTTTTGGAAGCATATACACATCATTCTTGTATTTGTCACTATGGTTCCAAAGTTCCATTTGAGCTAAGGTTTGGTTGGTGAACGAGTTGCTCATTACAAAACTTGGATGTCCGGTAGCACATCCCAAGTTTACCAATCTACCTTCGGCCAAAACAATTATATCCTTTCCGTCAAGCGTGTATTTATCTACTTGTGGTTTTATTTCATCCTTGGTATGTCCGTAATTTTTGTTCAACCAAGCCATGTCTATTTCATTGTCGAAATGGCCAATATTACAAACGATGATTTTGTCCTTCATCGCTTTAAAATGCTGCGACTGTATAATATCCTTATTTCCAGTAGTGGTTATTACGATATCTGCATTTCCAATGACAGTATCCATTCTCTTTACCTCAAATCCGTCCATTGCTGCCTGAAGGGCACAAATAGGATCAATTTCGGTAACCGTAACAATGGAACCTGCGCCTTTGAAAGAAGCTGCCGTGCCCTTCCCTACATCGCCATAACCTGCAACTACAACCCTTTTGCCCGCAAGCATGGTATCTGTAGCCCTTCTAATAGCGTCTACTGCACTTTCCCTACAACCGTATTTGTTGTCGAATTTGGATTTGGTAACAGAATCGTTGACATTAATGGCCGGCATTGGTAAGGTTCCCTTTTTTACCCTCTCATATAATCTATGGACACCAGTGGTAGTCTCTTCGGAAAGGCCCTTGATACCTGAAGCCAATTCTGGGTATTTGTCCAATACCATATTGGTAAGGTCGCCGCCGTCATCCAAGATCATGTTTAAGGGTTGGCGATCTTCACCGAAAAATAAGGTCTGTTCAATGGCCCAATTAAATTCTTCTTCGCTCATTCCCTTCCAGGCATAAACGGGTACTCCGGCTGCCGCAATAGCAGCAGCCGCCTGATCTTGGGTAGAGAAAATATTACAGGAACTCCAAGTTACATCTGCGCCCAAAGCTACTAAAGTCTCAATAAGCACCGCTGTTTGTATGGTCATATGCAAACACCCGGCTATACGGGCGCCTTTAAGGGGCTGTTCTTTTCCGTATTCTTCCCTTAAGGACATTAGGCCTGGCATTTCGGCTTCCGCAAGTTCAATTTCTTTTCTTCCCCATTTGGCTAAGCCAATATCTTTTACCTTATAGGGTATGTATGGAATGGTTTTAGTACTCATAAACTTTTTTGTTATTGTTAATTGTTCGTATTCGTCTTCAAATAAACTGGAGGATTGGATTAAAAATAATATAAATGAAGAATATCTTCGATTAGCCTATTCCTTCTCCTTTTTTATTTTTATTTTAGTAATAGAACAATTTTCTTATAATTTGCATTTGCAAAGGTAGTAATAACTTAAATAATCTAATGCCTCTTTATAAAACAATAACCGTTGGAGACAACTCCAAGCTCTTGATTTGGAAGGTTGAAGAAACGGAAACCCAGCTTTCTGAAGGAATTGTACTAACGCCCCATTGCCAAAAACGTATGATGGGAATGAAGTCCGAATTGCACAGAAGGGGGTTTTTGAGCATTAGACATTTAATGGGGGTAGAGGGCTATGTGGATCATGATCTATTTTACGATGATGCCGGCAAACCCCATTTAACCGATGGCAAGTTCATCTCCATTACACATTCGCACGAATTCACTGGAATTATAATTTCGGATACCAAAGAGGTGGGAATCGATATTGAAATGCAACGTGAAAAAATTCTAAGGATAGCCAACAAGTATACTCCTTTGGAGGAGTATAAAACTGTTGCAAATGCAGAAGCCTTAATTAGAAAGCTTACCATTGTTTGGGGTGCCAAGGAATCCTTGTACAAGATATATGCACAACATGGACTTAGTTTTTTGCACCATATTGATATTACGGATTTTTCATTGTCGGACACGGAGACTACGGGCACCATTCTTTATAAGGGAAAAACCTCCCATTACGATATTAAATTTTTGGAATTCGAAGGTTATACCTGTGTGTACGCCGTTAAAAATTAGGGGCCTTTAAAATGCGCTGTTGGCGCTGTTTCCCAATCCAATATTGCAGCTTCTTTTTCATGGGTTTGGTCAATTGTCCTATTTGGTAATCAATGTAATACATCTGCCAATTCGGAAATATTTTTTCTAGATAAATTCCAAGTCTTTTAATGGAAAAGTTAATTTTGTAAAAACTTGAAATCTGGACCTTATATTATGGCAAGTACTTTGGGCGTAAAGACTTATAGGCAATACGATCAGCTATAAGAGCCGTTTTAACTGGAAATGGATCCTCATTGGAGTGGTTGGAAAAGAGTTGTATAATGTTGAAAATTGTTAAATCTGACCCTAGTAATTATGAGCCCCATTTTTGATTGGATTTTTGCCCAGTACCAGGACACTTCCACCCATTTGATAATTTTGGAAATGGTAGGGGTGTTTTTCGGATTTTTAAGTGTTTGGTACTCCATGCGCGAGAATATTTTGGTTTTCCCTACAGGAATCCTAAGCACAGGGCTGTTCGTTTATATTCTTTTGGTTTTTGGGTTATTGGGAGATATGTTGATCAATGCCTATTATTTTGCCATGAGTGTCTACGGATGGTATATTTGGACTAGAAAGATAGATGAGACCCATTTTATTCCCATAACAACAACGACTGCCCTGGAGAAAAAATGGTCAGCTGTTTTATTCGGGTCTACCGTTATATTCGTTGTTTTGGTATACGTAGTATTTGATAGGTTGGATAATTGGACAGCTTATGTGGATACCTTTACGACGGCTATATTCTTTGTAGGAATGTGGCTTATGGCTAAGAAAAAACTTGAAAATTGGGTATATTGGATCATTGGCGATGTAATATCGGTTCCATTATATCTTTATAAAGGACTTATATTTACATCTCTGCAATATTTATTGTTCACTATTATTGCGATTTTCGGATACCTTGCATGGAAGAAAAGTTTAAACAAGAGCCCTCAAGTATTGTTAAAGTAGTTTTATTTGGTCCCGAATCTACCGGGAAGACCACCTTGTCCCAAGAGTTGGCCACTCATTACAATACTGTTTGGGTACCTGAATATGCACGCGATTACCTTCAGAAAAAATGGGATAATGAGAAGAAAACCTGTGAACCCAAGGATTTATTGCCCATTGCAGAGGGCCAGATAAAATTGGAAAATTCCTTGACCAAAAAAGCAAATGAATTATTAATATGCGACACCGATCTTTTGGAGACCAAGGTATATTCCGAAGCTTATTATTTGGGGTACTGTGATCCAATTTTGGAAACTTACGCGCTACAGAATAGTTACGATATTTATTTTCTGACCTATATAGACATTCCGTGGGAAAAGGATGACTTAAGGGATAAACCCAATGATCGTGAACGAATGTTTCTATATTTCAAGGATACTTTGGAAAAATATAACAGGAATTTTATTATCTTAAAGGGTGATAAAAAAACAAGGCTTAGAACGGCCCGGAACTATATTAATCAATTACTGAGAAAATAATGGAATTAACGGAAGCAGACAAAAAACAATTAGAAAAAAAAGGTATTTCTAAGGAAAAAGTTCTTGGTCAAATTGAAACATTTAAAGAGGGTATTCCTTTTGTGAGATTGGAAAAGGCCGCAGTGGTATCCGATGGAATTTCTAAATTTTCGGAGGCTGAGGAGCAAAAGTTTATAAAGAAATTTGAGGAGGCAAAAAAGAAGAAATCCCTTCTGAAATTTGTGCCGGCTTCAGGTGCTGCATCCCGAATGTTCAAGGCTATGTTCAATTTTTTGGACACTTATGATCCCAAAGCTGAAAAATTTGACGCCTATTTGGACAGGACCAAGGATAAGGATGTTAAAGCCTTTTTTGATGGGTACAAAAAATTCGCATTTTATTCCCTTATTCAAAATCGTATAGCTGGTAGAACAAGCTCCAAGGATGAGGAAAAGTACTTTTTTGTGCAGGAGATGCTATTGTCGGAAGGCTTGAATTTCGGATTTTACCCAAAAGGACTTTTACCCTTTCATGACTATGGACAATATACAGCTACGCCTTTCGAAGAACATTTAAAAGAGGCAGTTGCCTATGCACAGGTGAATAACGAGGCAAATCTACATTTTACCATTTCTGAGCAGCATGGAGAAATGTTTAACAAGGAATTTAAGACTGCCGGAGAGCGGGTGTCCAAGGATACCAAAACCTCCTTTACCGTAAATTACTCTTTCCAGAAACCCTCAACAGACACTATCGCGGTTACATTGGACAATAAGCCGTTCAGGAATTCCGATGGTTCACTGTTGTTTAGACCAGCTGGTCATGGCTCATTGATAGAGAACCTTAACGAGCAGGATGCGGATATTATTTTTATTAAGAATATCGATAATGTGGTGGTTCCCAGATTCTCCAACGAGGTTGCCAAAAGTAAAAAGATATTGGCCGGACTGCTTTTGGAATTACAGGGCAAAGCTTTTGAATATGCCAAAATATTGGATGGGGACAATTTAACTTCCGAAATTTTGGAAACTATAAAATTGTTTTTGGAACGGGATTTAAATGTTCGTTTTTCAGATAAATTCGGGGGGTTTAGTATTGGGCAGCAAATAGAAATTTTAAAGGATAAAATCAATCGTCCCATTCGCATTTGCGGTATGGTCAAGAATGAAGGCGAGCCAGGGGGCGGTCCATTTTGGATAAAGGATGCCCATGATCATATTTCACTACAAATCATTGAATCTGCACAAGTAGATATGGATAATCCTGAACAGGTTGAAATCCTAAAGAATTCTACCCATTTTAACCCGGTAGATTTGGTCTGTGGGGTCAGAAATTATAAGGGAGAGAAATATAATTTGCTCAATTTTGTAGATGCCAAGCAAGGATTCATTACGCAAAAAACCAAGGAGGGCAAGGACCTAAAGGCTTTGGAGCTTCCAGGTCTGTGGAACGGTGCCATGGCCTTTTGGAATACTATTTTTGTTGAGGTCCCCTTGGTGACCTTCAATCCTGTAAAAACGGTAAACGACCTTCAGAAACCTGCCCACCAGGTAAAATAGATTTGCGGTCAACATTTTGGATCATCATCCACTTTTTGTCTAGCTGGTTTTCCATTGTAAACATATATCAGGTATTGTACCCAAAAAGTGTATAATTTTTATACACTTTTTGGGATGCTATACATAATTATACATTCCCCATAGATGGCAACAATGCCGTAAACATCTGATTTTAAACATATTGAAAATGTAATTGTTTAAATATATAAGTTGGCACAATTTTCCTTCTTTGTTCTGTGAGAAAAAAATTAGTATTTACACAAAACACAAGAGATATGAAAAACGATATGAAAAGCCTGGTTTTCGCCACAGCGTTGGCAATGGGAAGTCTAAGTCCAGTTTTGGCATCCCCTCCAATATTTCACGATGGGATTATGGAAGTAATAATTGCTCAAGAATTTACTGAAATAGACCTTGATCAATTGCCGGATACCATCAGAAAAGCCTTGGAAAAAGATCATGCAGGTGCTGTGATAAACAAGGCATATGTAAATGAGGAAGCTGAATATAAATTGGAGGTTACTTTTTCGGACGGAACCAATTCCGAATTATACGCTGATGCCGAAGGTAACTGGATTGATATGTAAGACGTTGAAAAAGAGAATTGTATAATTATGTTGGATTAAAAGGGCTACCGTAAGGTGGCCCTTTTGCGTTTATAAGGGAACCAGCGCCTCCAAACTCTTTAGTTTTATAGAGGAAGAAGGGTGTTACTGCTGCCAATTATAGTTTCCATTATAGTGATAACCTATGCTATATTAAGCTTATTGTGTTTTTAGGCCTATAAGGTTCTTTTTAAGTATTTTCAGGGTACTGCCCTCTCATTTACCCAATAGCGTAGGTGTGTATTTTTAACACAATTGAAAGGCTGTATACCCAGTATTACACAGTATCATTACTATAGTATTACTTCTTTAAGTTGTTGATAATGAGTTAAATGAAATGTTGTATTGATTTTGGTATCGTTTTTTCATTTGGTAATGGTATAATTATAAAATTGGAATCATGAGAAAGCTATTTTTTGGAATTGCATTATCAATAACAAGTTTAACCGCCTGTGCGCAGGAGAACAAAGTAGTAAAGGGGGCTGTTATGGAAATGAGCGTAGCCCAAGATAAGTTCTCCGAAATAAGTAGGGCAGAACTGCCAGAAGCAGTAATAAAGGCAATAGATACTTATTATCCTTCTGCTGTAATAGGTAGGGCCTACGTGAATAACTCCCAACAATTTAGGTTGGATATAACTTTGAAGGAAGGCAAGAGTGGTACTATATATGCAGATAAGGATGGGGATTGGATTGAAAGATAGTAAAGGTTTGTATAGATATTATTGGTATGACCAATGAAAAAAATGGGATCGTCTGAACGATTCCATTTTTTGTTTCGGGAACCTTAAAAGGCCAATTCCCATATTCAAATTAGCTCTATTTATTTGATTGACGGCTTTACGAAGGGGGTCACAGGCTTAAGAATTCTCTTTGTGGATTTAAACAGGATGTGGAAGACGGAGTGTTTAGTTTTTACCCAATAAAAAAGAACGATATACAAAATTACACAGGTCTTAATTTCTAGTGTATTTTGTAATCATTTAAAAAACAGTTGTTTGTGTTTAAATCTAGCGCGAATTTTATTTTGGTATCATATTTTCAATAGGTATAACAAGTTTAACTATTAAAATGAAAATCATGAAAAAATTATTTTTTGTAGCAGTATTATCATTCGGAAGTCTAACCGCATTTGCCAATGGCGGAGGGAACGTAGCTCTTGAAGCAACACAGACCGCAATAGCTCAGGACGACTTCTCTGAAATAGAGGCAAGTGATTTACCTGAAGCGGTTACAACAGCTGTTTCCAAGGAATATCCTTCTGGGACCATCAGTAAGGCTTATGTGAACAAGCAGGAGCAATATAAGTTGGAAGTAACCTTGGAAGACGGTACTACAGGAACCTTGTATGCAGATAAAGATGGTAACTGGATAGAACTATAGTAAAACCTGAATTATTTGTTTTGTATCAAGTAGGTTTGGTAAGAGGGGGATTGTTTTAAACAATCCCCCTTCTTTTTTATGAAAATTTTTAAAGGCAACTAACTTTCTTATGGTATTTTTACTATCCAATGTAAATTGTAAAAGAAAGGTATGCCCAAACTCCTTATCATTGAAGATGACGCCGCTTTTTGTCAAATGCTTCAAAAATTCCTGATTAGAAACGGATACGATGTAGACGTTAGTTTTACGGCACAGGATGCCAAAACCAAATTCAAGGCAAGCGCCTATAACCTAGTGCTGACAGATTTACGGCTCCCCAATTATGACGGGCTGCAATTGTTGTCCGATATCAAGGAGGTAAATCCAAAGACACAGGTTATTGTAATGACGGGTTATGCGGAGGTAGGTTCTGCCGTGGAGGCCATGAAAAAAGGGGCCTACGACTATATTTCGAAACCCTTTACTCCTGAGGAAATTTTAATGCAGATTAAAAGCGCCTTAAGCCAAGAGACCAAGCTGCAGCTGGATAATACCCCAAAAGAAAGCCTTAAGGTTGAAAGTGGGGAAGATGGGACCCAGGACCATAGGGTTGTCGTTGGCATAAGTGAGGCTTCCAAAAAATTGCACGAGTACATTAAGTTGGTGGCCCCAACGGACATGTCCGTTCTAATTACAGGGGAAAGTGGAACTGGAAAGGAAGTTACGGCAAGGGCCATTCACGACAATAGCAAACGGACGGCACACAATTTTGTGGCGGTAGACTGTGGAGCCATTCCCAAAGAAATAGCGACCAGTGAATTTTTTGGGCATGTTAAAGGTAGCTTTACCGGAGCCGTGGAGGATAAGAAGGGGCATTTTGAAGCCGCCAACGGTGGTACTTTGTTTTTGGATGAAATAGGGAATCTCTCTTATGAAAACCAAATACAGTTGTTAAGGGCCTTACAGGAAAGAAAAATTAAAAGAGTAGGCAGCAACAAGGAGATAGAGGTAGATATCCGAATTGTGACGGCCACTAACGAAGACTTGACAGAGGCTGTTGAAAACGGTAGTTTTAGGGAAGATCTTTTTCACAGGATCAACGAATTTTCTGTGGAAATACCTTCTTTGGAGGAACGTTATGAGGACCTGCCACTTTTCGCAGATTTCTTTTTGAGAAAGGCCAACCAATCCCTAGGAAAAAAGGTAAAAGGTTTTTCTGAGGATGTGGAGGATATATTTAAGCAATATCATTGGCCCGGAAATCTACGGGAATTACAGAATGTGATAAAAAGGGCGGTTTTGTTGACAAGCGGGGATTTGGTGGAGAAAGGTGCCCTGCCTAAAGAAGTATATCGGAGCAAGGAAAACAATGTCAAAGTTGATAACTTTTCCAAGGCGGATTATGAGAAGGAACAAATAGTAAAGGCCTTAAAGCAATCAAATTTCAATAAGTCCAAAGCGGCCAAATTGCTCCAGATTACGAGAAAAACGCTCTATAATAAAATTAATCACTACAATTTGGACTTGTAGTCAAATACGATTTAATGGCCAGGATCAATACGGTGGACTTATTAAGAAGGTCCCTGTAGGTCTGCTTTAGCACTTTAGGTGGTATTTGGCCTATTTCCAAAATTTCCAGTTGTTCCAAGATGGGAATAATTTCGGTACTATTCAATTGGCGGAACATAGGTAGCATTCGATGTGATATATTGTTGATCTGCCCGTAGTCCATAGCCTCTACCGCCCATTTCAATTTTTCCATATTGGTTTCGGTGTCGGTAATAAAGGTCCGTAAAACATCGGCTATTCCCTCCTCATCATCACCTAAAAAGGAGGAGATGACCCCCAAATGGAATAAGATGGAGCCGGAGGTAATATTCGGTTTGATCTTTTTCTCGGTATTTTGCTGAATCACCTTGGGAAACAAGGCGGAAATTACCTTTACCAAAGCTTCCTTGGTAAAGGGCTTTTGTAGTATATCCGTAAAACCTGCTTTATGATACTCCTCCTTGCCCAAATCCTTTCTGCCGGTCATGGCTACTACAGGTTGTCCGGCATAATGTGAATAGGTGCCGTTTTGTAACTCTCCCAAGACTTCAAAACCCGTAATGTTCGGCATTTGTATATCGGTCAAAACCATGTCGTAGGGCAGCTCCCCGCGTTTTGAAATTTCATAAAAATTATTGTAGATATGGGTTGCGAAACCCAAATGTTGACAGACTTCCTTGAGCAGTTTAAGCATAGCAGGGTCGTCATCAATGATAAGGAGGGCTAACTTGACCCTTGGGTTTATTTCAATTTTCGTGGGAGTATTCAAAGGTTTTGTTGATATTTCCAGTGGAATTTCAACCGAAAATGTACTTCCTTTATTCTCCTCGCTCTGAAGACTTATTGCTCCTCCCAAAAGTTCGGTGAGTTTCTTTGAGATAGTGAGTCCTAGTCCATAGCCACCATATTTCTTATCCATGTGGTCCTCCGCTTGGGTGAACTCTTTAAAAATGTGTTCTTGTTTCTCTTTTTTAATACCTATGCCGGAATCTGCAACCTGAATTAAGATGTGGTAGTTCCCGTTTGCCTCGCTTATTACCTTAGCATCAATTTTTACGAAACCTTCATTGGTAAATTTATAGGCATTGCCGATAAGGTTGGTCAATATTTGTCTTATCCGAAAAGGATCCCCCAAAACGGGATTGTTCAATTTACCATCTATATTTACAATGAGTTCCAAGGGTTTCTTTAAATGAATTTCCTTGAGGTTTTCGGAAGTTTCACGGATAAGGTCCGAGAGTATAAATGCCGTCTTCTCTATTTTAATTTTTCCTGCCTCCAATTTGGAAAAATCCAATAGATCGTTTACTAAGCTATCCACATATTTTGATGCGGATTTTACATTCTTTAAATAAGAAACCTGTTTGCCGGTAAGACCGGTACTTTCCATAAGTTCGGAATAACCGGTAATGGTATTTAAGGGGGTGCGAAGGTCATGGCTGACCGTAGAAATCAATTGCTCCCGACTCTTTAAAAGGGATTCTGAAAATTTCTTTTCCTTTTCCAATTGTTGCCTATATAACTGTACTTTCCAATAATCTTTGGTGATCAAAAAAGTAAAAAGTCCCACAATCGCTAAACCAAGTAAGCTTGCAAAACCTGCCACACGTAGGCTTCTTTTTAGGGCAGTTTGTTTTTTGAGGTTGTCATTATAGGATTTGGTGATTACTTCCTGTTCAAAGGCAGAAATAATACTTCTAAGCTGTTGTGAAATTTCCAGATCGGCCCTGCTTAATTGATATTCTTTCTGCGCTACCGAGCGGAGGTTTTTGGTGTTGCTCTGTTTGGCCTCGGCCAAAAGCGACTTGGATACTGTTAATACTGAATCTACCTGCTGTGAAACTTGAACGTTATTGGTGTCTTTTGGGACATTTTCACTAAGGTATTCGGCCCATTTTTTTATTGTATTCTGTGCATCCGGGGGCAGGTCCAAATAGTTGGGATTAAGGCTCTCCGGAGTTATTTTTCCAAGAGACTCCTCTATTTTACTGAATTCCTTTAAGGCATTGTCTATAGAATTGTTGGCTTCACTTTTTCTTTTTAATCTTAGGAGTTCGTTGCTGTTGAATACCTTTTTTTTAAGAAGTCCTTGAACACTATCCAGCATTCCTTTTTGATAGTCACTATCCGTTAGGAGTTTTAGCGAGTCTATGGTGACAAAAATGGAATCTATTTTTTGGGCATAGGCCGTAAAGCTTTTTGGGGTCTTTTTTTGGAGGGCCAATTTAGAGAGACTCTCCGCCTCATATAGGTCTGTAAGAAGGGAACCGGTTTTAAGTAATTTGGCATCGTTTTCCGTGGCGGTGTCCGTAGATACAAATACCTTTATTTCAGAAAATATAAAATAGGCCACTACAAGGGTCAAAATCCCGAGCATTAGGTAGCTGAACATGATTTTAAAGGTAAATTTGTTCTTTGTTTTATTCATTAATAATACCAGTTTTTACAGCTGTTATCCTAATGTACGGATTTCAAGTCCGGTTGGTCTATAAATAATAGTTAATTATTTATCTCTTTTTATTATGAAATTAGATTGGTGGTATGTAAATTTGCGCCCGTCTCAAAGGGGTGCTTGTTAGGTCAGGCTGAGATTATACCCAAGGAACCTGGGCAGGTAATGCTGCCAAGGGATGCGAAAATCGCGTTTTGGAATTTCCAACGTTTTATTTTCGATGCAATTTTGTAATCGGAAAAAAACAAAAATCAATTTTTAACAAGAATAATAGCCCCTTTTATTCGTAACAAATGTATTACGGATGAAAACTATGTTCACAACGGTCGCTATGGTAGCGACAACGCTTTTGGCTATTGGCCAAGAGAAACCCAAAGATTCTTTGGAAGGAAAAGAAATTACCTTGGATGAGGTATTGGTATCCGCAGTTAGGGTAACCAAGCAATCTCCGGTAACCTTCACCAACTTGACCAAGGAACAGATCAAACCCAGAAACTTAGGACAGGATATTCCTATTCTAATGAATTTTCTTCCAGCTGTGGTTACCACTTCGGATGCTGGGGCAGGTGTGGGATACACAGGTATCCGGGTTCGCGGTAGTGATGGTACACGTGTTAATGTTACCATTAATGGAATTCCTTACAACGATGCGGAATCCCATGGTTCTTTTTGGGTAAACATGCCCGATTTTGCCTCTTCCACAGAAAGCTTGCAACTGCAGCGTGGGGTAGGGACGTCAACTAATGGATCGGGAGCCTTTGGCGCCAGTTTAAATTTACTTACCGATGCCGTTTCCAATGAAGCTTTTGGTCAGATTTCTTCTTCCTTAGGTAGTTTTGGAACCCTTAGGAATAATTTGAAGTTTAGTACCGGTTTATTGAACGATCATGTGGAAATTGCCGGTCGTTTGTCCAGGATAACTTCCGATGGTTACATTGATAGGGCTTCCTCCGAATTGGATTCCTACTTCTTACAAGGGTCATATATTGATGACAATACCTTGGTGAAGGCATTGCTGTTCGGTGGCCATGAGATTACTTATCAAGCTTGGAACGGGATAGATGCTGCTACATTGGAGTCTGACAGAACATTTAATTCTGCAGGAATCTATACCGATGAAAACGGAAACACCCAGTTTTATAAGAACGAAGTGGATAATTATAGGCAAAACCATTTTCAATTGCATTGGAACGAACAAATTTCAAATTACTGGAATACCAATCTGGCCTTCCATTTTACCAAGGGGAGGGGGTATTTTGAGCAATATAAGGAAGAAGATGACTTTAGTACCTATGGAATTGAACCTATAACGGTTGATGGGGAAGAAGTGGATAAGACCGATCTAATACGAAGACGCTGGCTGGTCAATGATTTTTACGGCACCACTTTTTCTGCAAATTATGATAAAGAAAGTTTGAATTTAATTCTTGGCGGAGGTTGGAACAAATATGAAGGAAGTCATTTTGGGGAAATTATTTGGGCCCGTTTTTCCAACAATAAGAATTTTGAAGATAGGTATTATGATAACAGTTCCACCAAAACAGATTTAAATCTTTTTGCCAAGGCCAATTACAAGTTTAGCGACCAATGGAGTGCTTATGGAGATTTGCAATATAGGACAATAGGTTATAAGGCCAATGGGGAAGACACAGGCCTTGTTGATGATACCTTTGATTTTTTCAATCCCAAGCTTGGGATTACCTACGATCTAAACATGAACAATAATTTCTACCTCTCATATGCCAGGGCCAATCGTGAACCCAATAGAAACGATTATGAAAGTGGTAGTCCCAAGCCTGAGAAGTTGAACGATTATGAGCTGGGTTGGCGCTATATTACTCCAGATGTACAGTTGAACACCAATGTGTACTTTATGGGGTATAAGGATCAGTTGGTGCTAACCGGCGAGTTAAATGATGTTGGGGCTCCTTTACGGGCCAATGTAGGGGATAGTTATCGCTTAGGCTTGGAGGTAGATGCTACCATAGCCTTGGGGAATCAATTTAAAATACGTCCCAATGTGGCATTGAGTAAAAATAGGAACAGGGATTTTGTGTTTCAACGGGATGGGGAGCTTCAAGAACTGGGGGATACCCATATTTCCTTTTCGCCAGATATTATTGTAGGGAACGTTTTAACCTATCAGCCTAAGGAAAATGTCCAATTAAGCTTGTTGACCAAGTTTGTAGGAGAGCAGTATATGGGCAATATAGATTCCGAAGGGTCTAAGTTGGATTCATATTCGCAAACCGATTTCAATGTGCAGTATGAAATCAACACCAACGGTTTTGTTAAGAGCATAGTCCTGTCTGGATTGGTCAATAATATATTTGATTCCTTATATGTGTCCAATGGATACTTCTATACTTTTGACGATGATTATACAGTGCCTGGAACCGTTACCACTTATGAAGGTGCTGGATACTATCCGCAGGCAGGGATTAATTTCCTTTTTGGGGCATCCATAAGCTTCTAGGTACGGGCTACTGTTTTTTCGGCAACTTAAAAACCCCTATGTTGGCTTGTTCAGCTAACATAGGGGTTTGTTTATATATTTCTTTTAATTGTAAATAGTCTTTTATATAAGGAATAACTATGATTATTGCAGAATCCAAAAATTATACATTTTCCGGTACTATATATGGATACCTGTACTTTCTGGTAAGCATGAGGTCAGCTTCCTCATTATTTATAAATTTTTCGAATTCCCCATTAAATTTTAAAGTATCCCCAAGCCGATATGCTATATTGGCGATCAACGGTAGAACTGTGGACATATGCCCAGTTTCAATATCGCAATTTAAAATATGACGGTTTCCTGAACGGACTCCATCAATAAAGTTACCATAATGCCCTTTGCTATCAGGGGCGGTCAAAAAAGAGGTGTCGCCACCAACGGCAGCGCTACCGGCCATTTCCGAACCTGCAAAAGGCTCAGTTTCCTTGCCTCTGTATGCTTTCCAGGTAGAACCATTTACTTCCATCCAGCCTTCCGTGCCGTAAAACAAATTACCGATTTTGACGCCCAAATTGGCTTCATGATTGGTATATCTGCCCCTGGTTTCAAATTCCAATATTTTTCCATCTTCATATTCAAATACAGAAGTTTGGGTGTTTGGCGTTTCTTGGGAACATTCCTGAGGTGTAAATCCAAAAATACCTCCCATGGACTGAACTTTAACAGGGTGCACTTTTTTATTGAGACCCCATCGGGCTATATCAAACTGATGTGGCCCTTGGTTGCCTGTGTCACCATTGCCGGTGTCCCAGTGCCAATGCCAATTATAGTGCCCCTTTTTTTCATTGTAAGGTCTATAGGTGGCCGGTCCCAGCCAAAGATCATAATTCAAGGTGGATGGGGATACACTATCTGGGGAAATACCGAAGGAATCCCTAGGTTTAAAACAGGTGCCTCGGGATAAAAATACGTCCCCAATGCCACCGCGATGCAGGAAGTCCATGGCCTGCATTACATTGCTTATGGACCTGTTTTGGAACCCTACCTGTACTACCCTATTATATTTTCGTGCGGCCTCTACCATTTTTCTCCCTTCCCATACATTATGGGAGCTAGGTTTTTCAACATACACATGTTTTCCGGCCTGGCAGGCCCAGATGGTGGCCAGGGCATGCCAATGATTGGGGACTGCTACTACTACGGCATCTATTTCCTTGTCGTCAAAAACACGTCGCATATCCTCTTCGGTACCGGGTTTATTGCCTTTTTGATTCTTGGTAGCCGTTTTTACATTGTCGCCCAAAACGGCTGAATCTACATCACAAACGGTTTTAATTCGCACTCCATCATCGTACATCTCCGAAAAATTTTCCAACAAATTACTTCCACGACCCCTTACGCCAATTGATCCCAGGACCACGCGGTCATTGGCACCCAGAATATTTCCGTAAGATTTTGCGGAAAAGGCAGATGCACCAACAACAACGCCGGTACTGGCAAGGGTAGTTTTTTTAATAAAGTCTCTTCTGTTGTCCATAATTATATTTTATAAATAGTATTGATGATTGTTTTTTTTATTTTTTGATAAGCCAAATGGCGAACTATTGATTTGAAAATTTGTCAAATTCGGAATCCAATTGGGTCTTTTCCAAATTTTTACTGGCAACAATAATTCGATGTTTAAAGGTTATATCCTCCCCTTGATCCAGACTTAGGTTTAACGCTTCCTTGCCATCACTAAAGACTTCCTGTCCTAGGGGATTGGCAGCAAAAAGGCCATAACCACGCGTATGCCAATAGGTAGGATAACCGGCATTGGAAGTGTGGTCCAATATTGCCAGGGATATTTTTTCATCGCCAATATTGGATCTTAAATTTACCCAATTGGATCTTTTTCCCCAACAGTCGTTCCCTTCAATATTCTCGCTGTTAATGTAATTCCCATTTACACCTTCATTGTTTAGGACGGGGACACCGGTGGGGATTCCATTGGAATCGGTAAAAATATCTGGCTTGTCCGAGGGGTGCTCCAATTCGCGTGTTACCCTTATGCCCAAGACTCCTTCCTTATTGTCCTTAAATATTACTTTTTCATTGGGAGCACTAAGGTTGGTGATACGATCTATGGAGTATTCGTCGTGGTCACCTCTAAAAATAAAAGTGGTATTTTCTTTGAGCAAAACCTTTCCTTCGTTAGAAACCCAATCCATGGCCACCTTTAGGCTCGCTTCCTCGTTCCCGTCTTCAGTGCCCAGTATTTCCTTGTGAAGAATGGTGCCGTAACTTCCTCTTTTTTCAACCTTTATGGAATCTGAATTGTTCCAAAAGTCCAATCCGTTCACATCGCCGTAATTAAACCACACTCCTACGTGATGGGGATGGTCCACCCTTTCTCCCACAGACGGCTCCAAGGGATATTTTCTGGTAATCTTGGTGCCCTTGGGGGTAATTAGGGGATATAGTACCGGTTTTTTAATGTTGGTAGGATAGATATAGGAGGTAAATAGATTGCCATCAATAAAGACATCCACCTTTTTTTCTTGGTCGTTTCGAACCAGTTTTATTCTTTTTTCCGCCTTGGTTTGTAAATCGCTATCGGTCGTTTTATTGGACTTGGCCTGCTTACAGGAAACCATAAAGAGTAGGGCCATAACACTGTATAAGCCCGATTTAAGTAGTAGTGTTGGTGTGTTCATACTTGTTGATCGGTATTGGATTAATTAGTTTCAGGTGGTGATAATTCCACTACATTTTTCCAATTTTGATGTTTCGGAAACTGGTGGTCATCTCTGTGTTGGGGTGTAATTGCAATCCTATGGGGCCGGTTTTAACATAATTGTCAGAGGTGTAGCTCATTACGTGTTTGTTATTGAGCCATACTTCATAATATCCCGCAATGGCTATCACTTTTATGGTGTTCCAGTCGTTGGGCTTTAGGATTTCCTTGACATTTTGGGCCTCTATGGGATATCCTTTTCCCGCAATATAGGGAGAGCCGGTCATATCGCGCTTTAAAGAGCCCGAAATGCCCATCTGTATTTGTTGCGAATCGTTCCTGATGAAGATTCCAGTATCTACCGTTCCTTCCTCGTATCTAAAATCGGTTTCTAACACAAAATCGGTATATTCCTTGTCCGTCCACAATATGGATCCCTTTTTGTCAGGACCACTTTTGGCCCGTAATACTCCGTTTTCCACGGACCACCATATGTTGTTTTCCGGAACAACCCACCCTTTGAGATTTTTTCCGTTAAAAGCACTTTTAAGAACCGGGTCCTGTGCGAACATGTTTAACGTAATAAAACTGACTATAAGAAACGTATAAATAATTTTTGTTTTCATTTAATTATGGTTTTAACGGTGATTCTATAAATTGGAATGCGGTCAATGACTACCTAAAAGAGTTCTTAATTTATTGAGCATTACATTAAACTATCGTTAATGTGGCAGCGTTTTTTTATAAAACTATTTAAAAACTATGTCAAATTCCAATTTTAACTGCCAAAATTTATAGGAAACCTAAGTAATGGTAAAATACCATTAAGTAGAGTTAAGAATTGTGAAGTTAAGCATCGTCTTAGTAGAAAAGAACCTAAGGCCTTGTCTTTTATCCTGGACAATTAAACCGGTATTCCATAAGATACCATTGGGAAATTATCAATTGGATTTGGTTTTTAAAATATTGGGTGATTTTTAAGGCATTACGGCAATTCTTATATTGGGGTTGTTTCATTCGTTTTTTAACTGTTATTTTTGTGAATACAGTAAGTAACCATAACCTATAATTTTTAGACAATGAGCAAAAGCAAGTATACGAAGCCTCTTCGTTGGGGTATAATTGGTTGCGGAGCTGTTACCGAGGTAAAAAGCGGGCCACCTTATCAACAGACCAAAGATTTTCAATTGATAGCCGTAATGCGCAGGGATGAGGAAAAGGCGAAGGACTATGCCAAGAGACATGGTGTCCCAAAATTTTATGCCAAGGCGGAGGATTTGATTCTGGATTCAGAGGTAGATGCTGTGTACATTGCAACGCCCCCGGACACCCATAAACATTATGCCTTAATGGTAGCCAAAGCCGGCAAGCCATGTTGTGTGGAGAAACCCATGGCGCCCAGTTATGCGGATAGCTTAGAGATGTACAATGTTTTCAGGGAAAGGGAATTGCCTCTTTTTGTGGCTTATTATAGGCGTTCCTTGCCAAGGTTTTTAAAAATTAAGGAATGGATAAGCAATGGTGCGATTGGAGCTGTAAGACATATCCGTTGGCACCTTTCCAAGCCTCCGAGTAAGGAAGATCTGGCAAAAACATACAATTGGAGAACCGATGGTGAAATTGCGCCCGGGGGCTATTTTGATGATCTGGCCAGCCACGGGTTGGACTTGTTTTCCTATTATCTTGGGGATATTGAAAATGTCTTTGGGGTAAGCACCAACCAACAAGGTCTATATACCGCAAAAGATGCCATCGCGGCTTGTTGGATATATAAAAATGGAGTTACAGGGGAAGGCAGTTGGAATTTTGGTACCTCCGATAGGGAGGATAAAGTGGAGATTATTGGCAGCGAGGGTAAAATAGTATTCTCCGTATTTAATGAAGAGGATATTATCTTGACCAATGCAAACGGAACAATAAATCTCTTTATAGATCATCCTAAGCATGTGCAACAGTTTCATGTGGAAAATATACGGATGCATTTGCTGGAAAACGGGGAACATCCTTCTACAGGACTATCTGGGTTGCACACCAGTTGGGTAATGGACAAAATCTTAGGGCAGCTCTAAAGGAGTCAATTGGAGATGATCACTGAATTACCGCTATAGGTGGCACGGTAAAATAGCAGGTCGTGATAAGTCTTGCCATCGTCCGGCCTGTTCATTAATTGTCCGGTAAACAAATTGTATTCATAACCTTCACAGGAGCAGGTCACCAATTGGCCCTCCAATGACATTGTGGAACAGTCGTTCGGGGCATGGTTGGGACAGCTGGCCTCCCAGGCCATGAAGGAATTAAATCCGGTATTGATAACAAATGCACCTCTGGTGCCCACTGCTGCGTTACTCACATAGATGGCACTACCCGTATTGGTCAAGGCGCTGTAAGAAGGTAGGTTCAAATTAAGATCAAACCTAAAGCTAATCTCCTGTAGGTACGGATTTCTATTGGTAGAGTTCTTGTCGCAGGACAAGAAAAAAAAGAAAAGTAATATTCCCAATATGCGTTTCATATGGCTGTGCCTATTTAAATAACTTGAACAAAATTGAACAAAATTTATGTATATTTGTCTTAAATCCTCTTTAAAAAAAGAGGATTTTCCTATTTATTTAATGTAGAACTTATGAGTAAGGTATCTTATTATACAGCAGAAGGGCTAAAAAAATTGAGAGAGGAACTTAATTATCTAAAGGATGTTGAGCGCCCAAAGGCTTCCCAGGCAATTGGTGAGGCCAGGGATAAGGGGGATCTATCCGAAAATGCCGAATATGATGCCGCCAAGGAGGCACAAGGTTTGTTGGAGATGAAAATCTCCAAGATGGAAGAGACTTTGGCCAATGCAAGGTTAATAGATGAATCACAACTTGATACCTCCAAGGTGCTGGTACTCTCTACCGTTAAATTGAAGAATTTGAATAACGGAATGGAAATGAAATATACTCTTGTAGCAGAAAGTGAAGCAGATCTCAAGACGTCAAAAATTTCTGTGAGTTCGCCAATAGGTAAGGGGCTACTGGGTAAAAAAGTAGGAGATACAGCGGAAATTACCGTTCCCAATGGGACATTGAAATTTGAAATTTTGGAAATTTCCAGATAGATGATTTTAAATAACAAAGAAGGGGCCTCAGTTGATTTATTTAATTGAGGCCTTGTGTTTTATGACTTTTGTCTGTGGCTACATTAGCAGCAGTAAAGTTGGTCAAGGAAGGCAAAGAACAGGTTAGGGTACATATTTTAAAATATTTGCCTATCTTTTAAGTTGATTTTATTAGTGAAACCCAATTTTGGGAAGTCGGTAAGACGCACTTAAAATTGCAAGTTGAACTAATCCCGCCTTTTTCGGCGGGATCTAGGTTCAATACCTCGACCCTAGGGTCGATTCCTGTTATTGGGTTCGGGGCCTGCCTTTGACGGCAGGCAGGCTTGTCTGCCGACAAAGGCAGGCCTGCCCTTAGGTTTAATACCTTTTATTTCAGAAATATGTCATCAATATTTACCAAAATTATCAACGGAGAGATTCCGTCCTATAAAATTGCCGAGGACGACAATTATTATGCCTTTTTGGATATTAATCCCAATGCGCCGGGGCACACTTTATGCGTCCCCAAAAAAGAGGTGGACAAACTTTTGGACCTGGATGAGCAAACCTATTTGGGGCTCATGGCCTTTTCCCGGAAAATAGGCTTGGCCATTGAAGCCAGTGTTCCTTGTAACAGGGTTGGTTTAACCGTAATTGGCTTGGAAGTTCCCCATGTACACGTACATTTAATTCCTTTAAATGGAATGCGCGATGCTACTTTTCAGCACAAGGCCTCGCTGACCCCCAAGGATTTTACGGAGATAGCGGAAAAAATCAAGTCCAATATTAAATAATCCCTTCCAGGGCAATATAAATACCGGCAGCAACGACCACTATAAGTAGCAGGGTTAGCACATAAAACAAGGTGGTGAAGCGTATGGAGGCACGGTCTGGTGCAATCATTTTTTGGTAGTAATCATATACCCGTTCTATGTCCTCTGTCCAGGCAACCGGATAGATCATGGAATTGCATTTTTTGCATTTTATTTCGTGGGTGATGTCCTTGGTGGTCCGGTCATATAGTCGGCCATAGGTATGCTTTTGATAAAAGGTCAATTTTAACTCTTGGTTAAAACATTCGGGACAATTGTTCGTTAAATCCGCTTCCTTAATTACAACTAATTTCTCCTTTGCCATCACCTTAATTTTTAACTTTAAATGTAATTTGCATTATAGTGCCCTCCTTAGTGGAGGTCAGTACTTTAATTTTCCCTTTATGGTATTCTTCCACAATTCTTTTTACCAAGGAGAGCCCTAGGCCCCACCCCCTTTTTTTTGAGGTCACCCCTGGATTAAATATAGTCTGAAAATTCTTTTTTGGTATACCACTGCCCGTATCTGAAATTAAGACCTTGACCCAGTTGCCGTTAGGAACTATCTCAATGGCAATATTACCCTTTCCCCTCATGGCATCAATACCATTTTTTACCAAGTTTTCAATGGTCCAATTGTATAAAGCCTTGTTCAAGAGCACTGGTACACGGTCCACTTGTGAATTGAACGAAAACCGGATGAGTTTGGAACTTCTTAATTTTAAATAATCAAATGCATTTTTAGTTTCTTCAACAATATCGTGCTCATTCAGTATGGGTAGGGATCCAATTTTTGAAAAACGTTCCGTTATGGTTTCCAATCGGCTAATATCCTTTTCAATTTCCTTGGTAATTTCCGGGTTAATATTTTCGGATCTCAATAATTCGTTCCATCCCAAGAGTGAGGAAAGGGGGGTACCAATCTGGTGTGCTGTTTCTTTGGCCATACCGGCCCAAAGTTTATTTTGTTCGGAAGTTTTATTGGTCCTGAACAAAAAATAGATTACTGTGCCAAAAAGGAAGATGATCAATAAAAGGGCAATTGGGTAATATTTTAACTTGGTAAGCACTTCGGAATTGCCGTAATATAAGGTGGCCAAGTTTTCTCCCTTGTACTCGATGGAGATAGGTTTGTTTTCCGCTTTGAATCTATTTATTTTTCCGTGGATGAAAGTAGTATCGGTTTTCTGGACCCCGGGCATATTGTTCACTTTTATGGTACTGTCCTTGTTTACCAGTATCATGGGGGTGGAGGTATTGTTCTGAAATATTTTGATGTGAAGATTCCCTGGATCGGCGTCAACGGGAAGGGACAGAAATTCAGATTGTGCCGTAGCCCAAATTTCCATTTTATGACGTTCCTCTTCCTTAAACTTCTTAAAAAAACTGTTGGTGTTCCACAGTATTAAGCTCACAATAGCAAAGGAGGCTATTAATAGCAGAAGGTTCGAAGTTTTCTTTTTAGGACTAAAATCCATCCATCTATAAAATTATACTTAAATATAACGTAATTTGGACAAAGATATTCTATTTTGATATCTCCCTCTTTATTTCATTTTGCCTACATTTTATGTACCTTTGCATGCTATGAAAAAAATGGTTTCCATCACGGTTTCAGAAGTATCCACAGTTAGATTGCATGGGTATTTATTGGGTAGTGTTGGGCCAAGGCCTATTGCTTTTGCCAGTACCGTTGATGGTAAAGGGAGACCTAATTTATCCCCCTTTAGTTTTTTTAATGTCTTTGGTTCCAATCCGCCTATTTTGATTTTTTCTCCCTCCCGAAGGGTCAGGGACAATAGCACTAAACATACCTTGGAGAATGTGTTGAACAATATGGAGGTGGTCATAAATGTAGTGAACTATGACATGGTGCAACAAATGTCTCTGGCAAGTACGGAGTACAAGGAGGGCGAGAACGAATTTATCAAGTCCGGTCTAAGCATGTTGCCTTCAGATTTGGTAAAACCTTTTAGGGTGGCTGAATCACCAGTGCAGTTTGAGTGCAAGGTAATTAAAGTGGAACCTCTGGGAAACGAGGGCGGTGCAGGTAATCTAATTTTTTCGGAAGTGCTAAAAATACATATAGATGCCGATATCTTGGATGAAAATGGGGTCATTGATCAATATAAGATAGATCAAGTAGCCCGGATGGGGGGCAATTGGTACAGCAGGGCCAATATGGGGTTGTTTGAAGTGCCCAAACCAGTTTCCAACTTGGGAATTGGCGTTGACCAAATCCCTGAACATATTCGGTTGAGCAATGTACTTACTGGCAATGATTTGGGAATGTTGGGCAATATAGAAAAATTACCATCCCGGGAGGAGGTGGGACAGTACGTTGATAATAACGTGAATTTAAGGTCTATTCTGAGTTCGGGTAATATAAGGTTGCTCCATACAAAGGCCCAAGAGCTGTTAAAGGCTAAGGATGTGCTTTCTGCATGGAAGGTTTTATTGGCGGAGATACCCTCATAGTAGAATTAATATTGGATTTTTATCATTTATTTGTTTTATTGAAGTAATTGTGGGAAGCAAAGTAGATTGAGGACAAGTAATATTTTAAGAGCATAACCGCTAATAACGAAGATGTGATATTTTGTTTTAGGTGTTCCTGATCAAAATGCTTAATATTGACAAGAAAAGAATTGAAAGTAGAATTATATAAATAGCAAAATGGAAGTACAAGGGAAAATTAAAATGGTAGGTGAGACCCAAACCTTTGGGAGCAACGGATTTAGAAAGAGGGAAGTAGTGGTGACTACGGAGGAGCAGTATCCACAACATATAATGGTGGAGTTTGTACAGGATAAATGCGACCTTTTAAATAATTATGCAGCTGGCCAAGCGGTAAAAATAAGTATTAATCTGAGAGGTCGGGAATGGGTGAACCCACAGGGGGAGACCAAATATTTCAATTCCATACAAGGTTGGAGAATAGAAAGTTTACAGGATGAAGCAAATGCTCCTGGAATGCCTCCTGTGCCGCCAATGGAAGCTTTTGAACCAGCGGATGATGTAAATAACGATGATCATGACGATTTGCCTTTCTAATTAGGGCCTAAAAATTATGTGCAGCAGAAATGCACCCTTTTTTTGGAGGGTGTATTTTCAATATAAGGAAAACCTATTCAGTTTGTAACCGAATGGGTTTTCTTAATTTTAGGGCTATAAATCAATTTCAAAATGTTTTTCCTTAATCATCGCTTACTGTTTCCCGATGTAGAAAATGCCGATGATGACGGATTGTTGGCAGTGGGGGGCGATTTGTCCCCGGAGCGATTGCTCTTGGCATATCGGAATGGGATATTTCCATGGTTCAATGAAGATTCCATGATTCTTTGGTGGAGTCCAGATCCTCGGATGGTACTTTTTCCAAACGAAATTAGGATTTCTAAAAGTATGCGGCAGGTTATAAAATCCAATAGATTTACAATTTCATGGAATACCCAATTTGAAAAGGTTATTGATTCCTGCTCTGCTATAAAACGCAAAGGTCAGGAAGGAACTTGGATAACCCCGGAAATGAAAAGCGCATACTTGCGCTTATATCAAATGGGAATTGCAAAGTCTATGGAAGTATGGGAAAACGATCTTTTGGTAGGAGGGCTTTATGGAATAGACCTTGGAAACGTATTTTGTGGGGAAAGTATGTTCAGCAAAACCAGTAACGCTTCCAAATACGCTTTTATATGTCTGGCCAAAGAGTTGCAGCAAAAGGAGTATAGGTTAATCGACTGTCAGGTGTACACTACCCATTTGGAAAGTCTTGGCGCAAAAGAAATCCCTAGAAAGCAATTCATCAAAATTTTAAAAGGTTAGTCTGTAAATTACTTTTTACGCTTTCAATATAAAACGCGGTCATAGTTGGCAGGTAAGGCAACTGCAATATTTGTTAAATTTCCCTCGGCATCGAAAATTGCTATAAAGTCTTCTTTTTTATCCACTTTTTTTCCACGAAACATAAGTCTATAAGTGTTGCTGGGCAATATCAAGTTTTGAAAAGTATTTTTCAGTATATTTTTTGAGGTTCCCGGGTAACGTTGTTGGATATATTTAATTCTAATGTTTTTAAAATTCTCCCTTAAATATGAGTCTATATGGGCATATGTATCCGTTGGGATATCAACTTCCTTAACTGTGAACCCCGTATTTTGAATGGCTCCCTTTTCGTTGAAATCGATATGATAGTTCATTTTTTTTATCCTAAATTTTAGGATATAGGTAATCTTGGAAGAATCAACTTCTCGATAGTACCTTATGTATCTGGCACTCTCCATGGGTAGGTTGTCCTTGTTTATGGAAGGAAATTGTGATTTTTTTATGCGATGCTCCCGTTCCAATTTTGTTTGGGAAAAACATGTTGGGCCGAGCATCATTAACAACACCAAGGCAATATAGCTATACTTCATTATATCTAAAACAATTTATCTCATGGTCATTTACCATACCGGTGGCCTGCATATGGGCATAAATTACGGTACTCCCAACAAATTTGAAACCGCGTTTTTTTAAATCTTTACTTATGGCATCGGACAAAGGGGTATTGGCCGGGGCATTTTTATAGTCCCTATGACTGTTCTTAATGGGTTGGCCGTTGACAAATCCCCAGATATAATTACTAAAACTACCAAATTCCTTTTGAAGGGCTATATATGCCTGGGCGTTGGTAATAGTGGCCTTTATCTTCAGCTTGTTCCTGATTATCCCGGTATCCTGCAACAAGGAGTCAATTTTGGATTCCCCGTATTTAGCTATTTTTTTGTAATCAAAATGATCAAACGCCTGTCTGAAATTTTCCCTTTTTCTCAAAATGGTAATCCAGCTTAATCCTGCCTGGAAGGTTTCCAAGATCAAAAATTCAAATAACAGTTCATCATCCTTTATAGGGACTCCCCATTCTTCGTCGTGGTACTTTTCGTATAGGGCATCGCCCTTACACCAGCCACATCTATGTTTTTCCATTTTTAATATTCAAACTTTTTTTTAAAGATAAAGAAACCTTGATTTTAATAATGGGATTTACCTACTTTTTGTTTTTGGATTTTTTTACTGGGTTTCTTGGCAAAACCTCTTCCGGGAAGGGAAATAGGATGGTGGAATTCTTTTCTGCCGCTATATTGGAAAGGGTTTGGTATAACCTTAGCTTTATGGCGGAAGGCGATTGATCGATCAATTTACCTGCTTCCAATAATTTGCCCGCTGCCTGTTCCTCGGCAAGGGCCAGGATAATTCGCGCCCTACGGGACCTTTCGGCTTCTGCTTGGTTGGCCATCATACGCTTCATGTTTTCCGGTAGTTGAATGTCCTTGATTTTAACATCGATAATTTCAATGCCCCATTCCTTAGTCTCCAATTCAACAATGGCCTTGATGTTTTTTCCCATTTCCTCACGTTTGGAAAGGATAGTGTCCAGTTCAACCTTACCACAAACATCCCTTAAGGCGGCTTGGGCCAATTGGGTAATGGCAAAGCGGTATTCCTCCACTTCCAAAACAGCTTTTTCAGGATTTTTTATTTTAAAGAAAACAACTCCATCTATGCTACAGGGAACATTGTCCTCGGTCATTACTTCCTGGGAAACAATATTGATCGTGATTACCCGTATATCCACAACCTGTATGGTCTCCACTATGGGAATAATCCACCTGAAACCAGGTTGTAAGGTCTTTACATATTTGCCAAACCTAAATTTTAATGCTCTTTTGTATTCGAAGACTACCCGTATGCCGGCCAATAGGAATAGTACGGTAATAATACTGAGAATGAAAGGTGGTGCCATGATTATCGTGGATTAAAATTTGTAATTAACTCTTAAAAAAAGTATTCGGACGGAATGGAAAATTAGTTGCTTATTTCTCGGTCCATTGTCAACATCAGAAAAAGATTATAAAACTCCAATTCTGTAAGGGGCAGATTTACTGAAAGTTACGAAAATTACGGGGCAGGTGAAAATAATAGTTTCCTAAAATTGATTTGCAAATAAAGGTTGTACCTAGTTCTTCTTTTTTGGAACATTATTTATAGTGCTCAGGTATACTTGAAACTACGATATTGCCTTCTATCTTCTGGTAAGCCCCGTTGTTTTAGGTAATACGGGTAGTCTTGTACGGGTTACCGGGATTGCTTTTGGAAATGACAGCAGTTAAATGTTCACAAAACCTATCAAAAGGAACAAAATTCTTTAGTTTTTCGGATTTGTACAATACCTATTCTATAGGATTTTTGTATAAGTTTTAATTAATTATCAAAAAGGACATTAATTTTTTTGGATGATATAGTATATTTAGGAATTGTATACAATTAACCGCCAAACCATTACTATGCCTTTACTTATAGTTGTACTCGGATTAATACTCCTCTTTTTACTCATTGCCAAATTTAAACTGAATGCCTTTATAGCATTTATAATTGTATCTCTTGCCGTGGGAATGGCGGAAGGAATGGATTTGGACCAGGTGGTAAAATCCATTGAACATGGAATAGGCAATACCCTTGGTTTCTTGGTAATGATTTTGGGGTTGGGAGCCATGTTGGGCAAGCTGGTGGCAGATAGCGGGGCAGCCCAACAGATAACGACCAAATTGGTGGCCAAATTTGGGATTAAAAATATTCAATGGGCTTTGGTGCTTACCGGATTTATTGTGGGTATTCCATTGTTCTATGAGGTTGGCTTTGTGATATTGATCCCTTTGATTTTTACGATTACGGCCTCTACTGGATTGCCACTTTTGTATGTGGGCCTACCAATGATAGCTTCCTTGTCCGTAACACATGGCTATCTCCCGCCACACCCTGCCCCAACGGCCATAACCGCTATGTTCAATGCCGATTTGGGAAAAACACTTTTATACGGTATTATCATTGCTATCCCGGCCATTACGGTTGCCGGACCATGGTTTTCGCGTACCATTAAAAATGTCAAGGCCACTCCCTTAAAGGATTTTGTTAACCCCACAGTTTTAACTGAAGAGGAAATGCCAGGGATAAACATCAGTATTTTTACGGCCTTGCTCCCCATTATTTTAATAATGTTTTCCACCATAGCAGATCTATTATTTCCTAAGGATTATGGATTTATGCCTTTTGTAAACTTTTTGGGAAATCCTGTAATAGCAATGTTGATTTCCGTATTGGTGGCAATTTATACCTTGGGCTTGGCCAGGGGCAAACGGATGGCCGACATTATGGGGTCTATGTCCAGCTCTATTTCTGGAATTACCATGGTACTTCTAATAATCGCAGGAGCAGGAGCGCTAAAGGAGGTTTTAATAGACAGTGGTGTAAGTTTATATATAGCAGAAAGTTTAAAGGACTCCAGTGTATCGCCACTCTTGTTGGCCTGGTTTGTGGCCACCGTTATTAGGGTATGTGTGGGTTCGGCAACCGTTGCCGGATTAACCACTGCAGGTATAGTAATGCCACTGATAAGCACTACAGGGGTAAGTCCGGAATTAATGGTGCTCGCCATTGGGTCCGGGAGTTTAATGCTTTCCCATGTAAATGATGGGGGATTCTGGTTGTTCAAGGAATATTTTAACCTATCCATAAAGGACACCCTAAAAACATGGACGGTTATGGAAACCACTGTGGGAGTAATGGGGTTGATAGGCGTGATGATTTTAAGTTTGTTTGTTTAATCCAAAAATTATTTATGAGTAGTACAACCACAGAAAGAATTAAGGAATTGGGATTGGTTTTTCCTCCAGCCCCGAAACCGGCCGGAGTATATAGACCTATTTTGGTGGTAGATAAGTTTTTATATGTTTCGGGACAGGGCCCAATACAAAATGATGGTTCCTTAATGATCGGGGTAGCTGGTTTTGATATGAATGCCGATGAGGCAAAACTGGCTGCGAGGCAGGTAGGCCTTACTATGCTCTCAACGATTATGACACATTTTGGCAGTTTGGACAAAATAAAACGGGTAGTAAAGGTATTGGGAATGGTAAATTCAACCCCGGATTTTGCAAAACAACCCTTTGTAATAAATGGCTTTAGTGAATTGATGGCCGATGTTTTCGGGAAGGAAAATGGCATTGGCGTGCGCAGTGCTGTCGGGATGATGCTACCCGATAATATACCCGTAGAGGTTGAGGCTATGTTTGAGCTTCATTGATGTTAAATACAATGCTGGTATGAACAAGGAATGGTATAGAATTACGGACCCGGCGGATATAGTTACCCCTGCCCTTTTGGTTTATCCGGATCGGATAGAAAAAAATATAAAGACCATGATAGCCATGGCCGGTGGTACCCGCAACCTAAGACCACATATAAAAACACATAAAACGGCAGAGATCGTTCAGCTACAGTTAAAGCATGGCATTAAAAAATTTAAATGTGCTACTATTGCCGAGGCCGAACTCTTGGGACATTGTGGTGCAGCGGACGTACTACTTGCTTTACAACCGGTAGGTCCCAATATAAACCGATTTTTTAGCCTAATGTCGGAATTTCCCAACAGTACTTTTTCTGCAATTGTCGATAATGCCCAAATGGTTGAAAAAATTGCTGAAACCGCCAGGGCCAAAGGTATCCGGGTTTCACTTTGGTTGGATATAAACAATGGAATGAACAGATCGGGTATTCCGCCCAATGCGGATGCTGTGGAATTGTATAAAAAAATTTATGACGAACCAAACTTGCAGGCCTTGGGATTACATGTATACGATGGGCATATCCTCAATAAAGACCTGCTTGAAAGGGAGAAGAAATGCAATGAAGACTTCGAAGTGGTTTTTGATTTGAAAAGTTCTTTGGAGGCACAAGGTTACTCCATTCCTACCATTGTGGCCGGTGGTACGCCAACCTTTCCCATTCATTTAAAACGAGAAGGGGTGGAAACTAGCCCGGGAACTACACTTTTATGGGATGCTGGGTATAATGCCTCCTATAAGGACATGAAGTTTCTTCCGGCCGCTGTTTTAATCACGAGGGTTATCAGCAAGCCAAACATTAAATTAGTCTGTTTCGATTTGGGACATAAACACCTGGCTTCAGAGATGAATTTTCCAAGGGTGCTGTTATTGGAAGGGGAAGGTTGTACCCAGATAGGGCAGAGCGAAGAGCATTTGATCGTACAGTGCCCCAATGATGAAATTTTTAAAGTAGGGGGTGTCACCTATGCTATACCGGTACATATTTGTCCAACCGTAGCTAAATATAAGGAAGTGCTGACCGTTGTTGAAGGAAGCATAACCGGTGCCTGGCAGATCGCCGCAAGAAATCTTAGAATTAATATATAAACCGCTCCTATAAAAGGCCCAATAATTATAGGTTGGGCCTACAGTTGGGATAAATTTTAAAATATGTTCGTATTTGATGCCCATTTGGATCTGGCTATGAACGCCCTTGAATGGAACAGGGATCTAACAAATAGTGTAGCCGATATTAGGGAGAGTGAAAAGGGCATGACCGATAAACCGGACAGAGCGAAAAATACAGTGTCTTTAGATGCTATGCGCAATGGAAATATTGGATTGTGCGTGGCCACCCAAATAGCAAGATATGTAAAGAAGGAAAACTCCATGCCCGGATGGAACTCTCCCCATCAGGCCTGGGCACAGACCCAGGGACAGTTGGCTTGGTACAGGGCTATGGAGGAAGTAGGGGAAATGGTCCAAATTAGGAATTTGGCCGAGCTGGAGGCGCATTTGGATTTATGGAAGACGGACAAAGGCAAAAATCCCATTGGCTATATACTTAGTTTGGAAGGAGCCGATTCCATAATTACCTTGGACCATTTGGAACGTTCCTACGAACAGGGACTCAGGGCTATTGGCCCCGCACATTATGGACCGGGGACCTATGCCCATGGTACCGATTCGGTAGGGGGCATTGGACATAAAGGTAAGGCGCTATTAAAAGAAATAGAGCGATTGAACCTAATTTTGGATGCTACCCATTTATGCGATCTTAGTTTTTGGGAAACAATGAAGGTTTACAATGGTCCGGTATGGGCAAGCCACAACAATTGCAGAAAATTTGTAGACCATAACAGACAATTTTCAGATGAACAATTAATGGAACTTATTGGTAGGGAAGGCGTTATTGGAATGGCCCTGGATGCCTGGATGATGGTCCCCAATTGGGTGAGGGGTATTTCCACCCCAAAAGAAATGGGTGTTACTTTGGATCAAATGGTCAACAACATAGACCATATTTGTCAGTTGGCCGGTAATTCCCTGCACGTTGGTATTGGGACAGATCTGGATGGAGGCTTTGGAAAAGAGCAATGTCCTACCGACCTAAATACCATCGCAGACCTTCAGAAGATCCCTGGACTACTATTGGGAAAGGGGTATTCGGAAATGGATATTGAAAATATAATGAGCAATAATTTTATTCGGTTTTTAAGAAAGGTGTGGGGCTGATTAACTGGTGGTTTTGTTAAGTTTAATAGCTCTTTTTTCGAACCACATTGGCCTGATATTCACCTGGGGACACATTTTTTTTTCTCTTAAATACGCGGTTAAAATATGATCTACTTTCAAAGCCGCACTCCAAGAATACTTCTTTTATAGTGCGTTTTGGATCCTGTAAAAGGCTAACCGCCAGTTTAATTCGTTCATTATTAATAAATTCTACAGGGGAAATGCCAAGTTCATTTTTAAAGACCCTGTAAAAATGCGACTCGCTCATATGGGCCTTTTTGCTCAATGTTTCAATACTTAGGGGCTGGTATATGTTTTCCCTTATAAAGGAGACTATATATCCTAACCTACTATTGTTGCTGATCTCCAGTGTTTGTTCCGTGTAAATTTTGCGCTCATTGCTCTGTAATATCCGCACGATCAATTCACTTAGCATATTGTCCACAAAAAGGTCTTTGGACGGATGGTTCTCTGTAAATAGAAAGAGCAACCGCTGTAAAATTTGATAGAGGCCTATATCATTGGTGAAATGAAAATTATAATCCATCAAAGCCCATTCCTTGCCATCCATTTTGGGCATGGTTTCATTCATTACCCTCAGCATCTGCATAATTTTATCTTCAGAAATGGCCATGGCGAGACAACGGGTAGGGTTCGTAGCCTTTGCTTCGGGAAAGTCAATGCACATTACTTCTTTGGAAGGGAGTATAAGCGACTCACCGGGTAAGAAGTTAAATGACTCATGGTCCCTGAGGTGCATAATTTTCTTGCCGCTTAACATACTTGCCAAGACGGGCTGGTCAAACTGGAGCAATACCTGTTCCGCCTGCTGATGGGTTTCAAAAACGTGCATGGCAGCATTGTTCAAGGTATAAGTGGTTTGATTCTCGACCAAAGTTTCCAATCTCCTATTATTAAAGTACGCGTTGGACAGCTGCATTCCTGACTTGTTTAAATTGTCATTAATTGTGATTCAATGAGGCTATTTTAATAAAAATACAAAATTAATCCCACCAAATTGGGATATAGTCAATTATTGATAGGATAGTTCATGATATTGATAGAATGGTTCAGGATTTTAACAAAAGCGCTTCATACATTTGAAAACAAGCCACTTAGCTCAAAATATGGCACTGCCAACAACGATTGGCGAAATAATAATCATTGTTAATTAAAAATATTATCATGGGAAATGTAAAGACCACAACACAGAATAGGGTTGAAAGACCAGTATTTAAAAGTCAGTATGAAAACTTCATTGGGGGTAAATGGGTGTCGCCCACCAAAGGGGAGTATTTTGATAATATTTCACCTGTGGATGGCAATAGTTTTACGAAAATAGCACGATCCACTGCAGAGGATATTGAACTGGCATTGGATGCAGCATGGGCTATAGCCCCGGAATGGAACAACTCCTCAGCGGCGTCCAGGAGCAATTTGTTATTGAAGATTGCGGATATTATGGAGCAAAATTTGGAAGTTTTGGCACGGGCCGAAACCTGGGATAATGGTAAGCCCATCAGGGAAACCATGGCAGCCGATCTACCTTTGGCCATAGATCATTTCAGATATTTTGCAGGGGTCATAAGAGCGGAGGAAGGTACTGCCAGTGAGCTGGATGCCAATACGGTTTCGCTAAACATTCCGGAGCCTTTAGGGGTAGTTGGGCAAATTATACCTTGGAACTTTCCACTACTTATGGCCGCTTGGAAGGTGGCACCTGCACTGGCAGCAGGAAACTGTGTAGTTTTGAAACCGGCAGAACAAACCCCAGTGGGTATTTTAGTGTTAATGGAGCTAATAGAAAATGTATTGCCGGCAGGTGTTCTTAATGTGGTAAACGGATTTGGAATTGAGGCGGGAAAACCCTTGGCTTCCAACCCTAGAATTAATAAGATTGCTTTTACAGGCGAGACAACGACTGGGCAACTTATTATGCAGTATGCCTCCAAAAACATAATCCCTGTTACTTTGGAATTGGGGGGTAAATCGCCCAATGTGTTTTTTGAAAGTATTATGGAGGCAGATGATGAATTCTTCGATAAATGTTTGGAGGGAGCCGCAATGTTTGCCTTCAATCAAGGTGAAGTGTGTACCTCACCATCACGTATATTGGTACAGGAAAGTATTTATGATAAATTTATTGAGCGGGTTGTGGCACGGACCAACAAAATAAGGTTGGGACATCCGCTAGATCCTGAAACCATGATGGGGGCCCAAGCTTCCAATGATCAATATGAAAAAATTCTGAATTATATCAAAATTGGAAAAGAGGAGGGTTGTGAAGTACTTACAGGGGGTAATGCGGCCTATAATGAAGGTTTGGAAGGGGGTTACTACATTCAACCTACCATTTTAAAGGGAAACAATAAAATGAGGGTCTTTCAGGAAGAGATCTTTGGTCCTGTGGTGTGCCTAACAACCTTTAAGGATGAGGCCGAGGCCATTGAGATAGCCAATGACACCTTATATGGACTGGGAGCTGGCGTATGGACAAGGGACACCCACCAAGCTTATAAGGTAGCAAGAGCCATCAAAGCCGGAAGGGTATGGGTAAATAGCTATCATACCTATCCAGCACATGCCCCTTTTGGTGGTTATAAGAAATCGGGAATTGGTCGGGAAACCCATAAAATGATGTTGAACCACTACAGGCAGACCAAAAACATGCTTATTTCATACGATAAAAAAGCACTTGGATTCTTTTAAGAAATTAGTAGAAGGATATGGTAAATAGGGTATCGATTTCAGATAGGGCAAGGCAGGTATTGGAGCAACTAAAGTCCCAACATGGTGAGCTCATGTTCCATCAAAGTGGAGGTTGTTGCGATGGGTCATCGCCCATGTGTTTTTCAAAAGGGGAATTAATGCTAAATGAAACCGATGTTTGTTTGGGGGCTATTGCAAACTGTCCTTTTTATATGTCCAAGGATCAATTTGAATATTGGAAACATACCCAATTGACGATAGATGTCACCAAGGGCCGTGGCTCAAGTTTTTCCTTGGAAATACCGCTGGGATTGCGATTCGTTACGATGTCCCGTTTATTTACGGAGGACGAGCTTGCCCAATTGGAGTCAGTAGATACGGTTGCCAATTAGGGATAACTTCCAAAAAATGTAAATGCCGGTTTAAGGGTTACTTAAACCGGTTTTTTATTATACTATGAATTTAACAGCAATTTAGTGACACATGGCAAGGTATTTGATATTTTTGTAACTGATAAGTACCTTAAATCGTTATATGAGAATAGTATATATATATTGCATTCTATTTTTAATTTCGCAGTTGGGTATGTCCCAAACAGATCTTCCCACCACCAATCCACTTAAAATAGAAGGGGACAAAGGGGTTAGGGAAAATCCAAATCAGGGGACAGCTTTGAAAATGCCGTCCATTATTACCTTAAAGCCCACTACCAATCTCAGGGACTCCCTTACCGCTAGAAATATTAAGATGCTCCCGGATCGGGAACTGGTACAGGCTGGTTATGGTCTAAAAATAGATCCCAAAATTGGTGAAAAGGAAAAGGAAGGCTCTTCTACGTTTTTTGGGAATATGTATTTGGGGGATATTAAAAGCAATGGCAAGTTCGTAGGTATTGTTTGCCGGGACCATGAATATGTTGATGGTGATAGGGTAAGAATATTGCTCAACGATAAGGTGGTGGAACCCAATATTTTTTTAACCGGATCCTTTAAAGGAATTAATCTCGATTTACAGAAGGGTTTTAATAGAATAGATTTCGAGGCATTGAACCAAGGTACTTCAGGACCCAATACGGCGCAAGTTAATGTATATGATGATGAAGGTAAAATGATACATTCCAATATGTGGAATTTATCTACTGGGTCCAAAGCCACCATAATAATCATAAAGGAATAACCCATAGGATTATCAAACACTGGCCCATATGAAAGGATATTACTATTTGTTGATTATTAACCTCTTGCTTATTTTAATCCCGTATACCTTAAGGATGCTTAGGGATTATAAACGGAACAAGAACTGATTCCACCGTTTTAAATTGGTATTTTATTAGTGAAACTCAATTTTGTGAAGTCGGTAAGACGCACTTAAAATTGCAAATTGAACTAATCCCGCCTTTTTTGGCGGGATCTATGTTCCATACCTCGACCCTAGGGTCGATTCCCATTATTGGGTTCAGGGCCTGCCTTTGTCGGCAGACAGGCCTGCCTTTGTCGGCAGACAGGCTTGCCCAGAGGTTTAATACCTTTTATTGACCTTCCAACTTAATGGTCCGGTGACTTTACTGCATCTACCCTTTTAAACCCATTCCAGTTTTTTTGGGATGGAGGCCGCGGGATTATAACGAATTTGGGTTGTTCGAATTACTGAAAACCTCAGTGCCATTTTTTTTCTAAACAATGTAAAAACTGAATGATGTGGTTGACTTTATTGGCACCGCCAAAGGGTATAATACCCCGAGGCTTGCCTGGAAAATTAAAGATCGTTTCCTACGAATGCCTCGCGGGCTTGCCCCGAGGTAGTTTACTATTTTTATTTGCCATAATTTTCTTCAGTTGTTCCCAAGAAAGGGACATGCCTACCGATGGGCCCTCCATAGACCTGCTAATGGAACCTGGGTCCTCTGTTGCCGTCCCTGATGATATGCCTGGACCTCATTTAAATAAATGGGACATTTATAACTATTTGGCCTTGGGAGATAGCTATACCATTGGCGCAAGTGTAGAAAGTGCTGTAAGCTTCCCCATTCAGTTAAAGACTAGATTGGAGGAGGGACTTAAGGTTAAGGTCAATACAGAGATTATTGCCGTCACCGGATGGCGCACGGATAATTTACTGGATGCAGTTAAGAAGGGAGCCCAAATGCCTTCCTATGATTTGGTAACCCTTTTAATTGGGGTCAATAACCAATATCAAGGCAAGCCATTTAGGGTATATACCCAAGAGTTTCCTTTATTATTGGAAGCTGCAATGGCTTTGGCCTATGGCAATCCAAAAAATGTTGTAGTTGTCTCCGTTCCGGATTATGCCTATACCCCTTTTGGGGAAGGCAGAAATACTGACAAAATTTCCAAAGAAATTGATGAATACAATGCCTTTGCGGAAGCAACGGCCCTTCAAATGGGGGTGTCATTTATTAATATTACGGATATAACACGAAATGGATTGTCCAATCCCAATTTAGTAGCAGGGGATGGCCTGCATCCATCAGGCGAAACTTATAAGCGATTTGTGGATAAACTATACCCAGTTGTACTTCCTATCTTTGATTAATGATAATTCCCAACCATTGGGATTTGCAATCATATCCTGGGTTATTCGTTCTTTTGTGATGTTATCTGTGTACCATAATTATGTAATAACATGGAAAGTTTCATGGTTCGCCTACCAATAACTTTAATTACATTTATACCTTATAATTCCCAAAATCAAAATAAACTATATAATGCCCAATAAAAAAGTTAGTATTCTTACCGCCTTTAAAACAATAATTTGGCCACGTCGCAATTTGGTACTTATTGGTCTGCTGTTGATCGTAATAAGTAATGCTGCAAATTTTGTAGGTCCTATTTCCCTAAAATATTTTATGGACGATGTTATTCCAAACAAGGATATGGATATGCTCAAAATATTGGTAGGGTTGGTAATACTATCTATTTTGGTGCGGGCCGTAACTTCATTTTTGTTGACAAAAATATTGAGTGTGCAAGCACAATACCTTATCTCGGAGCTTAGGGCACAGGTGCAAAAAAAAGTGCTTTCACTCCCGATCCGTTTTTTTGATAATACCAAATCGGGGGCTTTGGTCTCTCGTATAATGTCCGACGTGGAAGGGGTTCGAAACCTTATTGGGACAGGATTGGTCCAATTGGTAGGGGGGAGTATTACGGCCATAGGTGCCTTGGTCTACATGTTATGGATTAGTCCGTCAATGACCTTCTTTACCTTTATTCCATTGGCCATTTTTGCCTTCATTGCTTTAAAGGCATTCAAGATTATAAGACCTATTTTTAGAAATCGGGGAAAAATAAATGCTGAGGTTACGGGTAGGCTTACCGAAACACTCGGAGGTATAAGGGTAATCAAAGGCTTTAATGCGGAGGAGCAGGAGACCAAGGTCTTCGAGAATGGAGTGGAACTGTTGTTCCAAAATGTAAAAAAGAGCCTTACGGCAACTGCTTTTATGACCAGTTCGGCAACTTTTTTAATCGGGATTGCTACCACAGGAATTATGGGGATCGGGGGTTATAAAATTATGTATGAAGGATTGAGTCTTGGAGAATTCCTGTCCTTCACCTTTGTTTTGGGTATCATGATCGCCCCCATTGTACAAATGAGCAATATAGGGAGTCAGCTTACCGAAGCGCTTGCAGGTCTAGACCGTACGGAAGAATTAATGAATATGATACCGGAAGCCAATGAAGGGGAAAGAACAATTGTTCTTGAAGAAATAAAGGGGGATATAGCCTTTAAGGAGGTTTCCTTCGCCTATGAGGAGGATAATGAAGTATTGCATAGCGTTAGTTTTGAGGTTAAGTCCGGTGATGTGGTTGCGCTGGTGGGTAGTTCCGGTTCCGGGAAATCCACTATAGCCGGTTTGGCGGCAACCTTTTTAAATCCCTTATCAGGAACCATTACAGTGGATAATCAAGATCTTTCCAAAGTTGATCTGAGAAGTTATCGCCAGAATTTGGGGGTTGTACTACAAGATGAATTTTTGTTTGAAGGTACCATTAGGGAAAATATAATGTTCCCAAGGCCCAATGCATCGGAGGAAGAAGTTATTATGGCCGTGAAAGCAGCCTATGTGGACGAATTTACAGATAGGTTTGATAAGGGATTGGACACGCTGATCGGGGAACGGGGAGTGAAACTTTCCGGCGGACAGCGGCAACGTATTGCAATAGCCAGGGCGGTCTTGGCCAATCCTAAAATTTTGATTTTGGACGAAGCTACTTCCAATCTGGATACGGAAAGTGAAGCCCTTATTCAAAAAAGTTTGGCCACCCTGACCGAGGGAAGGACAACCTTTGTCATCGCCCATAGATTGAGTACCATAAGGAAAGCCGATCAAATTCTCGTCATAGAAAATGGTCGTATTGCTGAAAAGGGAACCCACGATGAGCTTATTGCAAAAGAAGGTAGATATTACAACCTATTTACTTACCAAGCGAGGATTTAGTAAAAAATGGTCCAGGCGATGAGAAGGTGCTTGTTTTCTTTATTTTTAACCGGAGGTATTCTGGTTGGCAATGGTCAAGGACTGAAATCGGAAAAATATTCTTATATAGATGGGGCCTTGGTAAGGGGGGATAGTACACATCCGGCCTTATCCCTAGTATTTACAGGGGATCAATTTGGAGATGGTGCCAAGCACATACGAAGGATCCTTAAAAAGGAACAGGTATTGGCCTCTTTCTTTTTTACAGGAAACTTTTATAGTAATCCAAAATTTACCCGAACGATCAAAAAGTTATATAGTGATGGACATTATTTGGGCGCACATTCCAATAAACATCTTTTGTATTGTGATTGGACACAACGGGACAGCCTATTGGTTTCACAAGAGGAATTTAAACAGGATCTACTGGCTAATTATGGGAAGATGAAAGCATTTGGTATAGGGAAAGAGAATGCCCGCTATTTTCTTCCACCTTATGAGTGGTACAACGATAGCATTGCCAAATGGACAGGGAATATGGGGCTTATATTGGTAAATATGACCCATGGAACCCTGTCACATGCAGATTATACTACCCCTGAAATGAAAAATTATAGATCCAGTACAGAAATTATCCAAAATATAGTACAATATGAAGAACAAAACAGTACTGGTCTAAATGGATTTTTGCTCTTGATGCATATCGGTACGGATACCTCCCGTACGGACAAGCTTTATCATTATTTGGAACCCTTGATCAAACATTTGAAAAAAAGGGGCTATCAATTGCAGCGGATTGAGCGTTTACTTGATGGTAATTAAGAATCTATTTTTTTATCTTTAAGTTTTATAATCTTCCTATTCTATGAAACAATTCATCTTTTTGTTATTGTCCATAGGGCAATTCCTTATGGGAAACGAAATTCCCCAAGGCCCGTTTATTAGAATAAATCAGTTGGGGTATTTATTGGATGAACACAAAAAGGCAATTGTTTTTTCAAATACCAGGGTAAACGAAGTGTTCCAGTTGATAGATGATAAGAACAAGGTGGTGGCTACATTAAGGCCAATTAAATCCAAACAGAAGGGTTGGGGGACTTTTAAGAATTATTATGAACTGGATTTTTCACATGTAACCGTCAAGGGGACTTACTTTATAAAGGCAAAAAAATCCAATTCTCGATCAAAACTTTTTAAGATAGGGAATGATGTTTATAAGCAAAAATCTGAGGTATTGTTAGGGTTTATGCGTCAACAACGTTGCGGCTATAATCCTTATTTTGATATGGTATGCCATCAAAGGGACGGGCGTTCGGCCTATGGCCCTATGCCCGAAGGAACCTTTGTGGATGCTTCCGGAGGTTGGCATGATGCAGGAGATCAGCTTAAATATCTAATAACCGGAAGTTATGCCACGGCCCATATGTTGATGGCCTATGAATTATACCCCGATACTTTTGAAGACCGGGTAAACGCCTTAGGTCAACCACGGCCCAATGGTATTGCGGATGTTTTGGATGAGGCCAAGTGGGGTTTGGATTGGATTTTAAAATTGCACCCCGATACCGATCAATTGATACATCAAATTGCAGATGATCGCGATCATATTGGGTGGAAAATGCCTGATGAGGACAGCTCGGACTACGGCTGGGGCAAAAATAGTTATAGGGTGGCATATTTTGCGACTGGGGAACCACAAGGTCTTAACAAATATAAAAGTGAGGCCAGTGGTGTTTCTAATTTGGCAGGACGCTCAGCCGCGGCGCTGGCCTTGGCCTCAAGAATTTGGTTACGGGATGTAAAGGATTCCGTTTTTGCGCAAAACTGTTTGGAGGCTGCCAAATCCTTATATCGTTTGGGAAAGGAGAAGGAAGGTTTTCAACAGGGGAACTCCTATGGCGCCCCGTATAGATATTCAGAGAAGACCTGGGCGGACGATATGGAATGGGGAGCTGCAGAGCTTTACAAAAGTACGGGAAACAGTAGCTATTTGAAAGAGGCCAAGGAGTATGCCCTAAAGGCGAATACGATATCGTGGATGCCCAAGGATTCGGTGGGGCATTATGAATATTATCCATTTGTTAATTTGGGCCATTTTGCCCTACATGATCTGGTGGATGAAAATTTTCAAAATACGTTGGCTGCCTACTACAAAAGTGGTTTGGAGGATAATTTGAAGAGGGCTTCCAAAAATGCCTATAATATTGGGGTCCCATTTATCTGGTGCTCCAATAATTTGCTCAGCAGTTTAATTACCCAGGGGATTCTCTATGAAAAAATGACCGGGGATAAAAGTTACCATCAATTTTTGGTGGAACAAAGGGATTGGCTTTTTGGTAGAAATCCATGGGGAACTTCTATGTTTACCAAGATGCCGGAAACTGGGGAGTATCCTATGGATGTGCATACCAGTACATGGGCACTGACCGGAAAGGAACTTGCTGGAGGCTTGGTGGACGGTCCGGTCTATGCCTCGATTTTTAATTCCTTAAAGGGCTTACGTATGGATAATCCGGATGAATTTGAAGCCTTTCAAAATGAGTTTGTGGTGTACCATGATGATATTGGTGACTATTCTACCAATGAACCTACCATGGATGGTACTGCCGGCTCTATAATTATGATGGCCCATTGGGCGGACCAAAACAAAAATTAGTCTTAGGTTTTAGGGAAAAAGGTGGTTCAATCAAAAGCAGGTGATTGCCTTTTAGCTCTCAGGGGCCAATTCCACTTCCAGGCCTTCCAAATCTTCTGTAATATGGATCTGGCAACCCAAACGGCTGTTATTCTTTACGTTAAAAGCTTCGGCAAGCATGGCGTCCTCATCATCGGACATTTCGGGCAATTGGTGGTCAGACTCTATATAGCACTGGCAGGATGCGCACATGGCCATACCCCCACATATACCAATGGTTCCCTCTGGGGCAAGTTCGTAGGAACGTACTATTTCCATTAGATTCATATTCATGTCCGTGGGTGCGTCTACCTCGTGAACAACCCCATCCCTGTCCTTAATTTTTATTTTAACATCGCTCATGCCAGAAATATTCTTTTTTGCTAATAGCCAGCAAATTTAAGGGATTTACTTTAGGATTTGGTTGTTTTTTTTAATCAATGGCCTTTACTACTGCCTTAGGGGCTTCTTTTTTGCTGCCATCAAAACCGGATACACCGCCAACGGTGGTATATTTCATAACATATTTTTTGTCCGGGAAAATACGCTGATAGGCACTCTGGCACATTAGGGTTGCCTCGTGAAAGCCGCAAAGGATCAATTTTAGTTTTCCGGGATACGTATTTACGTCCCCAATGGCATATATACCTGGAATGTTGGTCTGATAATCGAAGGTGTCCACTTTTATGGCATTCTTTTCAATTTCCAATCCCCAATCGGCAATGGGCCCCAGTTTGGGCGACAGTCCGAACAAAGGGATAAAATGATCTATTTCTTTGGTGATTTCTTCATCTTCATCCCCCGATTTGTTGATTACCACGGCCTCTAATTTTCCGGATCCCTTAAGGCCTACCACTTCTGCAGGGGTAATAAGGTTTATTTTTCCAAGATTTTTTAAGGACTGTACCTTCTCTACAGAATCCAAAGCACCTCTAAACTCATTTCTTCTGTGTACCAAGGTTACTTCCGAAGCTACATCGGCCAAAAAGATACTCCAGTCCAGGGCAGAATCTCCGCCCCCGGCAATAAGCACCTTCTTGTTACGATATACTTCCGGGTCTTTTATAAAATAGGCAACCCCCTTGTCCTCATAATCCTTTATTTTATCTATCAGGGGTTTTCTGGGCTCAAAACTACCAAGACCTCCGGCAATTGCCACGATGGGGGCATTGTGCTTGGTACCCTTGTTGGTGGTAACCAAAAAAGTGCCATCTTCCAATTTTTCAATGGTATTGGCCCGTTCCCCCAAAGTAAATCCAGGTTGGAACGCTTTTATCTGTTCCATAAGGTTGTTTACCAGATCGCCTGCCAACACTTCTGGGAATCCTGGGATATCGTAAATAGGCTTCTTAGGGTAAATTTCGGAACACTGCCCACCAGCCTGTGGCAATGCGTCAATTAAATGACATTTAAGCTGTAATAGGCCTGCTTCAAAAACTGCAAAAAGACCGGTTGGGCCGGCACCTATAATCAGAATATCTGTTTTAATCATGGAAGAAAAACTTAAAATAGCTACAAAGCTAAAAAAGGAATTGGTATTGGATTATGATAAAAGTCAGCTTATTGCACCACATTAATGACCTCCTGTATTTGTGGGGCATATTTTTTTATGGTCATTTCCACACCGCTTTTTAGGGTCATTTGGTTAACCGAACAGCCAACACAGGCCCCTTCCAATTTTACCTTAACCGAGTTGTCGTTGTCTATGGAAATTAGGGAAATGTCCCCACCATCACTTTGCAAAAAAGGACGGATTTCCTCCAAGGCTTTTTCAACATTATTTTTAAGTTCAATCGATGTCATAATTACTTCTTTTTAACAGCCGAACAACCTGCCATTGTAGTTATTTTAATAGCCTCCGTTGGAGGTAAACTTTTGTTTCTATCCACCACTTCCCGAACTACATTTTTTGTAATTTCCTCAAAAGCGGTTTCAATTGAGGTTGCCGTTTGAAGTGCCGCCGGCCTTCCTACATCACCTGCCTCCCTAATACTTTGTACCAAGGGAATCTCCCCTAAAAAAGGAACGTTTAAGTCGTCGGACAAATGCTTGGCACCTTCTTTGCCAAAAATATAATATTTGTTGTTGGGTAATTCCTCTGGTGTAAAATACGCCATATTTTCTACGATTCCCAATACCGGTACATTTATGGAATCTTGTTGGAACATGGCCACTCCCTTTCGAGCATCGGCCAAGGCCACTTCCTGCGGGGTACTTACGACCACTGCCCCTGTTATTGGTAAGGATTGCATAATGCTTAAATGTATATCCCCTGTCCCTGGAGGAAGATCCAGCAACATAAAATCCAATTCCCCCCAATGGGCATCAAAAATCATTTGATTGAGTGCCTTGGCGGCCATAGGGCCTCTCCAGATTACTGCCTGATTCGGTTGGGTGAAAAAACCAATGGACAAGAGTTTTACGCCATAATTTTCTATCGGCTTCATTTTGGATTTCCCTTCAATATTTACGGCCAAAGGTTTTTCTTGGGCAACATCGAACATGATGGGCATGGATGGACCATAAATGTCCGCATCCAATAGGCCCACCTTAAATCCCATTTTAGCTAGGGTTACTGCCAAATTTGCGGTGACCGTGGATTTTCCTACCCCTCCTTTTCCTGAAGCAACAGCAATAATATTTTTGATCCCTGGGACGGGTTTCCCCTTTATTTCATTAACCTTAGGCTTGGCAGCGGGGGCATCCACCTTTACATTGACGGTAATTTTGGCCTTGTTGTACACCTTCTCATGTATCACCTTGAGAATTTCAACTTCGGTTTTCTTTCGCGCCTGTAAGCTCGGGTTGGAAATGGTAATATCTACAACTACCTCATCCCCAAAAACCATAATATTTTTAACGGCACCACTTTCCACCATATTTTGTCCTTCTCCGGGGACAGTGATGTTCTCAAGGGCCTTAAGTATGTCTTTCTTGTCTAATTTCATCCTAAACCATTCTTATTCAGTCATTATTAAAACTGATTCTAAATTACAAAGATAGGGCTTAGGAGCGAGATTAGGAAGGAAGGGAATTGAAAAGTAAAATAAGGCAATAAGTATATTCTATATAATGGGATTAAGGCAAAAATACGGGCAATTTCAATCAGGAAAATTGTTTTAGTTCCTGCCAGGGATCCCAGAAATGGACTTCGAAATTCACGATTTGGTTATCCACCACTTTTATCCCCTCATTTTCCAATAACTGCTGCATTAGATTGGTGCCTTCAAAATGATGTTTCCCGGTCAATAACCCTTTTCTGTTAACAACCCTATGGGCTGGGATATCCCCAATTTTGTGGGCGCCGTTCATGGCCCATCCCACCATCCTAGCGCTTCTTGCAGTTCCTAAATATTTGGCAATGGCACCATAGGAAGTAACCCGCCCAAATGGTATTTGCCTGGCCACTGTGTACACTTTTTCAAAAAAGTTCTCATTTTCAGGTTTCATCAGGTATAAAATATTCGAATTAGCGTAATCACTAAAAGTAACAACATTAGGGCACTTAAGATGTAATTGGAATTTTTTGAAAACCGATTGTTCTTGGTTTCCAATTTTGTAAAATAGACCGTGTACAAATAGAGTACCGTAAAGGTACCGCATCCCGCAGCAAGAATAAAGGTAGCTATATCCCGGAATTGAAATTGTATCCATCCCGAGGCGTTCCACATGGCATTCAGTCCACTGTAGTACGGAATGGTCAAAAGGTTTACCGCTGCCAGCAATATTCCTTTAAAGAAGCTATTTTTCTTACTTACCTTGACTATTTTGGGCCTTTGTAGTTTTTTTTTCTTGGCTTTGACAAAGAAGTAAACGGCAAAAAAAGCGAAGACAATAAGGGCTATTTTTAAAAGCAGGTCTATGATCTCCGGGTTTTTGAATAGAAATTTGGAAATCAGCACAGAAATATAGGCCTGAATAATGATCATAGTAGAAACTCCCAGACTAAAAATAATACCATTGGTCTTACCTTTCTCCACACTGATCTTGGCGGCGTTCATATTTAATAGGCCTGGGGGGACTGTGGCCATGAAGGCAGCTGAAAAAGTGGCAAAAAAAAGGGTAAGTAAATGCTCCATGGTTTACCTTATTCTAAATTTGATATAGGTGATCGGTTTTCCTTTTTCAAGATACTGTTTTTCATAGAAAGTTTGTATTTCCAACACTTCTTTGGGGCTCCCTTCATTTTTGTAGATGTCGTGATTGGCATAGAGCACTTCATAACCTTTGCCATGTAATAGGCCTAGGGTATAGCCGTGCATAAATTCACTATCGGTCTTGAGATTCATTACACCATCTTCCTTTAGAATTAATTTATACTTATCCAAGAAAACTTCGTTGGTAAGTCGGTGCTTGGTACGTTTATATTTTATTTGGGGGTCTGGAAAGGTAATCCAGATTTCAGAAACTTCTTCAGGAGCAAAAAGCCCGTCGATCAATTCTATTTGGGTTCTTAAAAAGGCGGCGTTGGATACATTCTCTTCAATGGCAGTTTTGGCACCACGCCAAAAGCGGGCTCCCTTGATATCTATTCCAATGAAGTTTTTGTTTTTATTTTGTCTGGCCATTCCAATGGTATACTCGCCTTTGCCACAGCCCAATTCCAAAACCAAAGGATTGTCATTGCCGAAAAATTCATTCCATTTTCCCTTTAAAGAAAACGAACCTTTGGTAATTTCTTCCCTAGAGGGTTGAATTACATTCTTGAAAGTTTCATTCTCTTTGAATCGCTTCAGCTTATTCTTACTTCCCACGGTAGTTTTAAAATTTAAATTTTGGCAAAGCTAATGAAATCTAAATTTGTTTCTTAGGAACGGACCGTTCGTTGTTCAATGTTATCGGAATTAAAAGGGAGACTTAAAATGTGTTGGCAGTACCCACATATTTAGTACGGATTCACCTGCTATTTTTTATTATGAGCCTGAAAAGGATTAATTTAGAGCTATAATCAAATTGTAAATGCAAAAATTAGGTCTTCTTTTCTTATTGTTATTGCAACTTGGCTGTAGTGGCCAGGCAATGGAGAAATTCAATGGCGTGAGTTTTGTAGCCTCTAGAGATATGGTAGCCCAAGAACACGTGGATGCCGTTAGGAATGTAAATGCCAAATGTGCGGCAGTTATGCCCTTTGGCTTTATCAGGGATGCGGATTCCCCAGAAATAATTTTCGATACCTCAAGGCAATGGTTCGGGGAAACAAGGACCGGAGCCAGACAATACATAGACATCTTACATCAGAATGGTTTAAAAGTAATGTTGAAACCCCAGATTTGGATTTCCAGAGGAGCATTTACGGGTAATTTAAAAATGGATTCGGAAGAAAATTGGCAACTTCTGGAGGAGTCTTATGAGAAATTCATAATGGCATATGTTTCCCTGGCCCAGGAAACAAATGCCGATGCGTTTTGTATTGGGACGGAGTTGGAGCAATTTGTAAGTCACAGACCTGGGTATTGGACCCAACTGATCAAAAAAATAAGGAGTGTTTATAAAGGAAAACTTACCTATGCGGCCAATTGGGACGAATATGGCAGAACCCCTTTTTGGGAGGACCTGGATTTTATCGGGATAGATGCCTACTTCCCGTTGAGTGATGAAAAAACCCCAACAGTGGAACAATTAAGAAAGGGGTGGCAACCGCACAAAGAGAAAATAAGATCTTTGTCCGTGGCAAAGAACAAACCCATTATCTTCACTGAATACGGTTATAGGAGCAATAATTATACCGCCAAAAAACCTTGGTTGGTAGACCATAGTCAGGACGATGTAAACCTTGAGGCCCAAACCAACGCAACCAAGGCTATTTTTGAAGAATTTTGGAAAGAAGATTGGTTTGCAGGCGGATTTGTTTGGAAATGGTTCATTGATCATGAAAAGGCGGGAGGGGTAAATGACAATCGATTTACTCCTCAGAATAAACCGGCACAAGAGGTGATTAAGAGTTTTTACAAGATTCATTAAGCCCCATACCTATTTTAATAGGTCTTCATTTTGTTGTTGTGTTGCATTGTAGTGGCCTAAATTCCTGGTTTGCACAATACAAGTATTCCATCATTATGGATTGTTTTTGGAATATGGCAGTATTTTTGATGATATTTGTACAAAATATGTACCGTGTCTGCCAAAAGAACTTTTATTTTATCGTGGATGGTGGGGTTAATAGGACTCCCTTTAATTGCCCAAACGGCGGTTAAAACCGTAATTGCTGAAAAGGGGGATGGTATTTATTCCATTCTTAGGAAGCAAGGGATGAATCCGGTGAGGCACTACGGGCATTTTGTAGACCTTAATCAAGATAATTTAAGGGATAGTATTCATTTGTACGAAGGAAGGGAGTATATTATACCCCCTGTGCCCGTAGATACAGTGCCCATAGAGGAAACCGTTGCAAAAAAGGCTACTGAAATCAAGGCCGTTTCCAATATCCTCAACGATGATATTTTTGGTAAGGATTATGCCGCCACGGAAATAAAAAGTAATAAGTTACAGGGTGCCGTATATTATTTGATATCTGGTCATGGCGGGCCGGATCCCGGAGCTGTTGAAAAATATGATGGCAAAATTATTGCAGAGGACGAATATGCCTACGATATTACGCTTCGTTTGGCCAAGGAGCTTATATCCCATGGGGCCAAGACCTACATTATAGTGCGGGATTCCAATGATGGAATAAGGGATCAGCGGATCTTGGAAATAGATAGGGACGAGGTGGTATATCCTAACGAGGAAATTCCATTGAACCAATTAATGCGTTTAAAACAGCGTGTTGATGTGGTGAACAAACTCTATTTGGAAAATATGGGAAAATACCAGCGGCTAATAGTGACCCATGTAGATAGCCGAAGCAGGGGACAGAATATAGACGTGTTTTTCTATCATCATGAGAACAGTAAGAACGGTAAACGTTTGGCGGAAAGCATCCATGAAACTTTTTTAAAAAAATACAGACAATATCAGCCTAACAGGAATTATGAGGGAACCTTTGCCGATCGTAGTGGATTGTATTTGGTGAAGAATACCTTACCTGCCATGGCCTATATAGAGGTTGGGAATATTAAGAGCAAAAAGGACCAAAGGCGCATCCTGGATCCGGACAATAGACAAGCCCTGGCCAAATGGATATCGGAAGGGGTGTTGTTGGATTTTGACAATAAAAATTAAGAGGTAATATTTTTCTTGTAATATCGGTACAATTGTTCGGGACCAACCCCCAGTAAATTCTTGAGGTGGATTATCCCAAAGTGATACTGTAATTTTAAGGTGCCAATCTGTTCATATTTTCTGGCCGAAGTTACCACATGTTGTGGTAATACCTGGAATTTTGATATTTTGTATAGGCGGCTAATAAATTCCGTATCCTCGTAGATGATATACTCTTCATTAAAGCCACCCGACCTATGGAATAGGGTCTTGGAAATAAATAAGGACTGATCACCTCCCCTACATAGCCGGCTATTTATCCTGCTGAACCAGGCGAAGAACCGTAAAAAATTTTTAGAGGTATCGAACTTCATCCTAAAACAACCGGAAGACATATTGCGGTGTATTGCCTTTAGGATGTAAAGGTCAAAATTTTTGGGCGGGTAGGTGTCGGCATGTAGAAAGTAAAGTACATGGCCCGTGGCCAATTCCGCACCTTTGTTCATTTGTTTGGCACGCCCCCTCTCTGAGGTTATTGTCTTGGCACCCAAAGTTTTTGCCAATCTCGGGGTGCCGTCCGTACTGCCACCATCCACTACAATTATTTCCTTGATATTTCCAGGGCTACTATTCGCTTTTAAATACGCCAACAAATTACCAATTTGGGCGGCTTCATTTAAGGTTGGAATTATTATGCTAAGGTTTGTGGAATTACTCAATTTCATTTAATCCCCAATTGTAGTTCAAATAACTTATTTTGGTATTGGATGTCAATTTTTGGGCGGCATACTTGTTCAGATAATCTATCAAGGAACCATTTTTGGTAAAATCTTTTTTGTACCAGTTAAAAATTTGCGACAGGGAGGCTTTTTCTTTTGTTAGCACATTCCTTTGTGGATCATTGATAAAATCCTTGGCCGTCCGTTCCAGCAAAATTTCAAGGTTGTTGGCAGTAAAGGCTTTGTTCAATAATTTGGGGCAGGAATAAGAGGCACAATTAATGGCAAAATGAATTCGCGGTTCATCCATTTTGCGCAATATTTTGTGTTCCAGATCGCCCAAGGAAACTTTTTCACCTCCCATTTGCACAATATCCTTTCCCCATGGATTTTTGATGTCCTTAATACTTTTGGTAGGATAATTATCCAATATCAGCTTCACCGTAGCGGCATTGTAGAGGTTAATGTAATAAGCCAGCTTTTCTGGTTTGGGAGCCATATCCATTGGACGGTTCTTGGCTAAATGATCCAAGTAATTTTGCAGCTCCGAAATATCCTTGGCAAAGCTGTTGTAGTCAACATTCCCCCTATCGTCTACATACTTTTTGAGTAATCCATCCCATTTGGAATGATCTAGTTGTGGAACAATATCTACGGCAATATTTTCCACATACCTTGGGGTAGGCACAAAATTAACAACACTTTCCGTTAGAAACAGGATCAGTAATAATGTTGATTTAAGGTGCATGGTTTTTTATTTACCTCTAATTAGTGCGCTTAGCTGTATAAACCTTACAAGATGGGTATAATTAGCAGCAACCACCGCCATTATAATGCCAAGTACTGTTGCTTATATGGATTTCGGTGTTGCTTTTTTTGAGTGCGGCTGCGGTTTTGTCACATACCGCCAAGGGTTGGTTTTGCATTAGCACATGGCCGTTTTTATCATCAAAATATTCTTCATTCCCGTAATAAATGGCTGTTTTTCCTGTAAAAACACAGGGGCCATCTTGGGGCATGGGATCTTTTATCGCAGCTATTTCAATAGATTCAATAAAGATCAACTCATCCGTAGGATAGTGATTGGGAGAGAGAACGCGGTATGATTTTCGCGCCCTTATTTCAATGGTTCCGAAACCGGCATCCGTTAATACCTTTATATACTCTTTCAACGGGATACTTCCACTTAAGCACAGGGCCCTTAATCGGTCATCGTTGCGCAGGGTTTCGTTCATAGGCTGTTCACATATGGGATCGCTCATAACCAATCTGCCATGTGGTTTTAAAACGCGATACATCTCAGAAACAGCCTTCTTCAGGTCTTCTGTCTTAAAGATGTTAAATAGGCAGTTCTGTGCCGCAACATCTATACTTTTGTCCTCAATGGGTAGGTGGAGGGCATCCCCTTTCACAAGGTTTACAAACTCGCTCTTAAACCATGGGTTCTCCTGTTCGGCAATTTTGAAATTTTCTTTTGAGGCTTCCAACATTTCATCTACAACATCTACTCCGGTTACGCCGCCCGTTTGTCTGGAGAAATATGAAAACTGCAACAGCTCCATTCCGCCTCCAACGCCCACATATAGTACCTTTGGATTGTTTACCAAATCCTGGGCAGAAACCGTACTTCCACACCCGTAATTCATCTCTTGCATAATTTTTGGGACGGACAAGCCAGGGAATTGCCAAATAGGATTAGTGGTGCAGCACAATCCAACATCGGGGGTCAATGCGGCATTCTTATATAATTCATTGGTTGCTTCTAAATAACTCATGTGTATATGCTTAAAAGTTGGTCTTCGGGTTTGTAATTTCACTACCCACTACTTCAAAAATTATATTGCTTTGATTAATTCCCTAAATAATTTTATCATTTTTGGTTCTGTTTTCCCTGCAATAGCAATTATTTCGGAAATGTTGACAGGTTTAAGATTGTCCGGGTCGCACTCGTCCGTTAGCACCGATACTGCCACTACAGGTAATTTCAGGTGGTTGGCAACGATTACCTCTGGCACAGTGCTCATTCCTACGGCATCGGCACCGATAATTTTCAGCATTCGGTATTCCGCCTTCGTTTCCAGTTGAGGTCCTACAACGGAGGCGTAAACTCCCTTCTGTAGGTTTATATTTTCCTTTTCGGCTATTTTTTCCAAACTTTGGCGCATTGGAATGTCGTATGGTTCGCTCATATCCGTAAAACGATCCCCAAATTGGCTTACGTTTTTAAATGCTAGGGGAGACCCTCCTTGAAGGTTAATATGGTCCTCGATTAGCATGAGGTCCCCTTTTTTAAAATCGGGATTTATGGCTCCTGCAGCATTGGATATAAATAAGTTTTTTATCCCTAACATATGCATTACGCGAATAGGGTAGGTAACGTCCAAAAGATCGTATCCTTCGTAAAAGTGAAACCTTCCCTGCATCACTACAACTTTTTTGCCTTCCAAGGTTCCATAGATCAATTTGCCGGAATGGAATTCTACGGTAGCCAGAGGAAAATAGGGTATATGGTTGTAATGCGCTTCTATGGGATTTTCAATTTCATCTGCCAGTTTGCCCAAACCTGTACCGAGTACAATGCCAATTTCAGGGGCTTCAAATCCTTTGCCCAATAGATAATCAGTAGATTCCTTAAGTAGTTTACCCGTCATATAATTTCAATTTTTTAAAAAGGTTTGGAAGATCTCAATGTCCTTGATATCCTCAAAATAGTCTATATCATTTTTAGGCGCCAAAAGGCTGTAGTTTTCATTGTGCAAATCCTGCAAGGTGGCCTTCAATACTGTGTCGGTGCCCCATGTTTTATCTTTAAATAGTGAGGGGTTCAAGACTTTCATCCCCAACAGGTAATAGCCGCCATCAATGGCCGGACCTATTACATACCCATGATGGTCCAAGATTTGAAAAGCTTCCAACAAATCGTTTTCGCTTAGATCGTACATATCACTGCCGATAATAACAATTTTTTCATGGCCTGCATTAAATCCATCTTTAAAGGCATTGGACATACGCTCGCCCAAGTCCTTACCGGATTGTACTTTTTTTTCATAAATGGAGGTATCCCAAATATCATTTTCCCAAATGTTATCGGAATAGTACACCCACTTGGCCATATTTAAGCCCTTGGTCATATTCTTGGTATGGTCAAGTAAAAATTTATAAATGTTAAGGGCAGTTTCGTCGCCCACCGTTGCCGCCAATCTGGTTTTGCACCGGCCAAGTTCAGGATTACGTGTAAATATGATAAGTAAGGGTTTGGGGTGGTTCATTTTGGCTTTTAAATATCTTTCTAATTTGATGGACTTGGTCTTATGGTCGTTATAGCTTTGTATTCATTACGTAATTGTAGGTAAGAAATTGATAAATGGGTGGAACTCCATGTCCTTATCCAACCCATTAAAACAGATTGGTTTATTGGCAATATCAGCCTTTAGCTTTCATTTTTTTTGTTTGTATACTTTTGTGGCATTGTTCAACATCCTGCCCCATTGCTTGTTATATGCATGTACTCTATCCGTTTCTTGACCAATGGTATCATAAACAGGAAAGCCCATGTTTTTCCATTGGAAAATACCGCCATAAAGGTTGTAGACTTCTGTATAGCCTTTTTTTAAAAGCTTTTCCCCAAAAACTTCAGAGCGAATTCCTATGGAGCAATAAACTACGATGGGTCTATTCTTGTTGGGAATGATGGCAGAAATTTTGTCCCCATCAAAAATCTTATCGCCTACCCAGATTGCATTTGCTATATGGCTTATCTCAAATTCCACTTTTTCCCTAGCGTCCAAAAGGAGAAACTCCTTGTTCCCCAGTAATCTTTCTGCCCCAATATAGGGCACACTATTATTATTCAACCTCTTCAATGTCAGGTCTATGTCACTTTGCCCCCTCAGTCCGTAAAGGCAAAAAAGGCTTATGATAATATGGATTGGATATTTCATTGGCAGACATAAATAACAGGGTAAAGATAGTGTATTGGTGTCATAACCTTTAGCCACCATAGCCAATGGACAACAAATTTTGTTTCATTTATGACCGAAGGGATCTCCATTATTAAAATTTGATTATTTAATTTCACGGTTCCTTAATTGCGCAAGTTGTTCTCTATTATACTTGGAAAATATTTTTTGGCAGCCGCTTTTATAGGCTGTCTATGCAATTAGTAAATCTTATTTTAATATTAAAATATGCCCGATAAAAAGAAAAAGAGTCATGATTTTAGATCCAATATGTATTTTTATTGGAAAAAATCCAGAAGGTTTAGGGTTGGGATTTTTGCAGATATACGTGATGCCCTGTTTATAATAGCCGGGATATTTTCTGCAGCTTTTGGCTTGGAGAGTTTTTTGTTGCCCAATAGCTTTATTGATGGTGGGGCGACGGGAATTTCACTTTTGATCTCGGAAATCTCGTCTATGCCCTTATATATATTGATTATTCTTGTAAATATTCCATTTATATTCCTTGGTTTTAAGGTAATAGGCAAACAATTTGCCATGAAAGCCTCATTTGCGATTATTGGCTTGGCCATAGTTTTGGCCACGGTACACTTCCCAGAAGTCACCGAGGACAAACTCTTGGTAGCAGTTTTTGGCGGATTCTTCCTGGGGGCCGGAATAGGTCTTTCCATTAGGGGAGGCGGTGTTTTGGATGGCACCGAGGTACTCGCTATTTACCTGAGTAGGAAATTGAGAACCAAAATTGGGGATAATATCATTGTAATAAATATAATAATATTCTTGGCAGCTGCTTATTTCCTCTCCTTGGAGACTGCTCTTTATTCTATGTTGACCTATTTATCGGCCTCTAAAACTTTGGATTTTGTGGTGGATGGGATCGAGGAATATACGGGGGTTACCATTATTTCTGCCCGTAGTGAGGAGATTAGACTTATGATTACTGAAAAATTGGGTAGGGGGCTTACCATATACAAAGGTCATGGCGGATATGGTAAAAGTGGCGCACACAATGAGTACGACATTATTTATGCGGTAATTACCAGATTGGAGATTAGTAAATTGAATACGGAACTGGAAAAGATAGACCCTAATGCCTTTGTTGTTATGAATAGTATAAATGATACCAAAGGGGGGATGATCAAAAAACGGGCTTTGAACCACTAAAATCTTTCATTGAACAACAGATTTGTAAGTATTGCGAAAGTAATACTACCAATGTAACTATTGTTACCGATTGCTGCCCTAAGAAGGGCTAATTTTGGGGATAAATAGTGTAAATGTTTATGGAACAAACAATACGGAAAACGAAAGAGGAATTGGTTCAGGGTGGTTTAAAGACTGCTATGGGTTATGGGGATTACAGACAAATGGTTGCCAAATTAGCCCTAGAAGGAAAATCTACGGGACCCGTACAAAGTGAAGAACTTGTTAACTATACACGTCTTAACGATCAAAGGATGAAACGTTTGGACAAGACCATTAAGATCGATGCTGTTTCCGAAGCCAAAATTAAAGCGATTGATAAAAAAATTACCTGGTTGGTGCTTACTGAAAGTTGGTGTGGCGATGCCGCCCAAACACTCCCTGTAATGAATAAGATGGCGGTTTTAAATAGGAATATATCTTTAAGGCTACTATTACGTGATGAAAATCCGGCACTAATGGAGCAGTTTTTGACCAATGGGGCCATGGCCATTCCTAAATTGATTTCCATTGCGGACACTACGGGAAAGGTTATTGGGGAATGGGGTTCCCGACCCTCCATTGCCAAAGGAATGGTGCAGGATTACAAACATACCCATGGGAAGTTGACGGCAGAATTTAAACAGGATCTACAACTTTGGTATAATAAGGATAAAGGGCAAAATACGGTGAGCGACCTATTATCGTTGCTTTCCTTGGAATAGATAGGTAATGGTGCCCATTTGTTCTGCTTTTACTCCGGTATTAAATTTGGACTTTAAGGCATATTCAATGGCATTTTCCACTAGACAACCATTGAGGGTACTGGAACTTTTTTTGTTTACGTCGGCCTCTATCACTTTTCCCAATGGGTCTACCTTAATATTAATGACTACCTTACCTCCTTCTATACAGGTGTAAATAGGTATGGGAAGGCTGGAATGTCTTCTGTCTACCAAGGAGTAGGATATGGAAGTCTTTCTCTTTGCCAAATTGTTGGTCATTACTTCCTTACTAGCTTCCTTTTCTCCCAATAATTCTTGTTTTTCCCTTCTTCTCTTGGCCAATTCTTTTACCCTTGCGGCGTATTCGGAGTCGGAACTTAGATAGTCCGTAGGATCGTCACTATCAGAGGATAACTCCTGTTCTTCCATTATTTCCTCCAATGTTTTGAGCGGCTCAGGATTTCCAAAACTTGGTTTATTGGCTTCGTTATAGGCCATATGACTTTTAACGGGATCGGCCTTGGCCATTTCCTCCATTTCTTTTAAATCTTCCTCAATTTGCTTTTCCAGATCTTCCTCTTCCAACAAACTTAATTCAATAACATATTCTTCCTTTTCTTCCTGCCCCAGGTGGATGTTGTACAAACCTAGTACCACCAAGGCCATGGAAAAGAATGTTATTAAAAAAGAAAGTTGCTTACGGTTCAGATGCATAGTGATATAACCACGTTTTATCAAAAATATTTCAAATTATCGACGAACGGTTGGGTTACCACTTTTAATATCGAAGTTTAACGGTCGATTTGCAGTAAGTTACCAAATTCCTCGGGGGTTATGGCTTTATTTACGTTGTAATCCCCTATTTTGGTTCTTTTCAAGGAGGATAAATGTGCTCCGGATTGCAAGGCTTTTCCAAAATCATGTGCCAATGACCTAATATATGTCCCTTTACTACAGACCACTCTGAAGTGTACCGTTGGTAGCTCAATAGAGGTAATTTCAAATTCGGTAATTGTGACCCCTCTTTTTTTAATCTCTACTTCCTTCCCTTCCCTTGCGTATTCATATAGTCTTTTCCCATCTTTTTTTAGCGCAGAGAAAACGGGCGGAATTTGTTCTATATCCCCAATAAATTGGGCAGTGGTACTGTGGATCAATTCCTTGGTAATATGATCTATGGGGAAGTGTTCGTCTATCTCCGTTTCCAAATCATAGGATGGGGTTGTTCCACCCAAGGTTATAGTACCGGTATACTCTTTTTCCTGGCCCTGAAGTTCGTTAATGGTTTTAGTGGATTTTCCCGTACAGACAAGTAATAATCCTGTCGCCAACGGGTCTAGGGTGCCAGCGTGGCCTATCTTAATTTTTTTTAGCTGAAATTTCTTTCTTATTTTCCATTTTAAGGAATTAACTGCTTGAAAGGATGACCAACCAAGCGGTTTGTCTATCAGCAATACCTGCCCCTCTAAAAAGTCTTCCTTAGTCATTACATTACCGTTAGCGGACTAATAAAATAATGTATGATAATAATGGCGATACCCACTACTATTCTGTAGTAGCCAAAAACCTTAAAGCCATGTTTGCTCAAATACCCAATAAAGGTCTTAATGGCGAAAAGTGCCACAACAAACCCTACTACATTGCCTATAATCAATAAATTTATTTGTTCGGAGGTTAGGGTAAAGCCTGCCTGGTAATAGTCATAACTCTTTTTAAGGGTAGCACCAAGCATGGTAGGCAAGGCCAGAAAGAAAGAGAATTCTGCTGCCGCTGTCCTGGATAATTTTTGGGTCATACCCCCAACAATGCTGGCGCCACTTCTAGAGACTCCTGGAATCATTGCCAAACACTGAAAGAGTCCAATCTTAAAGGCCGTGGCATATGAAATGTCGGTGTTCTCCGAATTTCCGAACCAGTCATCCACCTTTAACAGGATGAACCCTCCTATAACCAAGGAAACGGCTACTACAATGGGACTTTCCAGTAAGGCGTCTATGACATCACTTAAAAGTAAACCTAATACCACTGCTGGAATAAAGGCGACTAAAAGTTTATAATAAAAATCAATGCTTTGAAAGAATCTTTTAAAGTATAGAACCACTACAGAAAGTATAGTGCCCAATTGAATAACGATAGTAAACAATTTGGTGAAATCTTCCTGGGCAATACCAAAAAAGGAAGATGTAATGATCATGTGTCCAGTTGAGGAAACCGGTAAATACTCGGTTATACCTTCAATAATGGCAAGAATAATAGCCTCAAATATGTCCAAAATTTATCTTTTCTTATGCGGATTCAACAGAATGGCGTAAACTTCTATCCCTAGCCCGATCAATACCAATGTTGGGGCCAAGCGTATTCTTCTGAAATTATAAATTTCAGGATTAAACACATTGGGATCGTCACTTCCTCCACCGCTCATGAGGATAAATCCTAGGCTAATAAAGGCCAAACCAACAAACATAAATAGGTAATTTTTTTTCTGGAAAATAAATTCCTGTCTAGGCTTTTGTGCTTGATTATTGTTTTGTTTTTTACTCATGCCGCAAAGTTAATAATATAAATCGTCTGTTCTAAGATTTAAGAAACGTTGTGTTGCAAAAAATGTACTTATATAAGAAATCAAAACTCCTAAAAGAAAGACACTTGCAAAAAGGAATATGAGAATTGTCGGGTCTTGAAAAAGGTTGAGTTCCGGGAAATTGATATTTACATAGTAGATGACAAAGCCCAAAGCAATTAATGCCAGCACCGCTCCAAGGACCCCCAATTTTATGTTGGTCCAAATAAAAGGTTTACGGATAAACGTTTTAGTGGCCCCAACCATCTGCATGGTCTTTATGATAAATCGCTTGGAGTAAATGGAAAGTCTAATGGAACTGTTTATCAATAACACGGCGATAAAGGTAAAAACACCACTGGCGACCAATATCCAGAAGCTTATTTTTTTTACATTATCGTTTAAAAGGGAAATCAAAGGTTTGTCGTAGCTTACTTCTTCAATATAGTCCCTGCTTGAAATTTCCTCTGCTATTTCGGCAATCTTTTCCGTAGACACATAATCGGCCTTAAGTTGCACGTCAATGGAATTTTTAAGGGGGTTATACCCCAAGAAATCCAAAAAATTCTCTCCAATTTCCTGACTGTGTTGTTCTGCCGCCTCTTCTTTGGAAACATAGGTGGCCCTTTTGGTATATTCGGCCATGGCCAAACTTTTTTGCAATTGGTCAACCTCCACTTCTTTGGCATTGTCCTTAAGAAAGACCGATATGGTGATCTGCTCCTTAAAATGATCGGCCAGTTTTTTGGTGTTCAAAACCAAAAGCCCCAATATGCCCAATAAAAAAAGGACTAGGCCAATACTTAGGACTACTGAGAAATAAGAGGAAATAAGCTTTCTTTTTTGAAAACGTTCAAAAGATGTACTCATAGTTGAAAATCAATATGTAAAAATAGGAAAGTAAATTGAATTAGAAATAAAAGAGCCCTCTTTCCTCCTTTATTTAGGTACAGTTGAAAGTTAAGTGATGCTTTGGCCACCAAGGTCTTCATTTTGCATAATGGATTATCTTTTTAATGTAAAATGCCCTTTTTTAATGGTGTCGTTTATTGTAATTTGGAACCAATAGTCGGATGCCGGCAAGGATTTTCCATTAAAGGTTCCGTCCCATTCAAACGGACTGTTTAGAGAGGTTTTTATGAGGTTGCCATAGCGATCGAACAAGCTCATTTTTGAAAGATTAAATTTTTCCAGGCCGTTAATTTTAAAAAGGTCATTGATGCCATCCCCATTGGGCGTAAAGAATTTGGGTATCACCAGGTGTATATAGGCCAAGGTGGCAATGCCACAATTGTTCCGTTCCCGTACATATAGCGTATACAATCCCCCTTCCGTATTATTAAATACGTTTGCGTTTTGGTAGTTAAAACCATCCAATGAAAATTCAAATTCCCCACTGTTTTCGGTCAATATGGAGATGGTGTACTCCTCGGAAACAGCGGTTTGGATTTTTGGGGCATCAATCTGTTGCAGGCTAATTGTTTTTATACTGGAGCATCCGTTGGCATTGGTTACTTTGACAGTATAAATTCCGGGAGCGGTTACATTGATACTTTCGGTTGTTTCACCTGTATTCCATTCATAGGCCATATTGCTGATTTTGGCAGAAAGGGTGATGGTGGTATTTTCACAGAAACTAAGGGTCTCATCGCTTACTTCTGGCAAGTCGAATAAAGTCATGTTGATAGCTGTTCTCTGGTCTGCATAACAATTTGCCAAGGTAGATACAGCCTCGGCATAATAGGTGCCGGACACTTGGGGGGTGTAGGTGTTGCTATTGGATAGCAAAAGATTACCTCCAATGGGAGCGTCGTACCAGTCTACTTGAATATATTCCGGGACGGAGACCGATAATGCCCTGTTCTGGTCCACACAGCTTAGAATGTCGCCATCACTTTGTGGGGGATCGGGTTGGGGAACTATTAGAACCTCGTAAACATCCGAAATGGTACTGCATAGGGAATTGGCCAAGTTAATGGCATCTTCGGCCATTTTAACTCTAAAATAGGTGGAGCTGGTCAGAAGTGCCGAGGTGTAGGTGGCACTGTTTTCCCCTGAAAGGTCCGTCCAATTAACCCTGTCCGAGCTCTGTTGCCATTGGTAGGCATGAGTGTTGTAAATGGAAAAGTCAGGGGTGGCGGTAAGTTGTATGTTAGTGGCAGGCGCTGTTTCACATTGTGTAAGATAGTCCTTGTTCTGGGCATCCGTAAGCTCAATATAATCGCCACAAGATTTAAAAACAATGTCGTCTATGGCAAGATCGTTTCCACAACCGCCAACGCCGTTGTTCAGCATTTTTAGTACTACCGATGTCTGTGAGGGCAAAGTTTGAAATACCAGACCGTATTGGCGCCATATGGGGGTCCCTGTTCCATGTATGTTTCCAGTGTCTCCCGAGGCCAACAAGTTGGTTTCCGTGTCATCCCAAATTTGAAATTTCACATTTATTGGGATTCCGTTCCCGTTGCATCCGGAGGCAGGTAATAAATTAATAAGCCATGAGGAGAATTCGTAGGAGGTGTTTTCACAGAGTCCTGCTACCTTTCGTTTAAAGAATTCCCCTGGGGTGTAATCGGCATTAACCACAAAAGACTTTCCATTGGTATCGTTCGGGGTGTGGTCACTAATATTGTGCCAATTGTAAAAAGGGGTGGCATTGGAGATCGTATAACTACCGTCTATTGGGGAACCGCCAACATATTGGTAGGAAGTACTTCCGTTTGCCAAAGGTGGTCCGTAAAAAAGCCCTTCACCAAAAGTTTCCGTAAAGATAGGGTCACCGGTGTTTCCGGTACAAAATCCAAATTGGGCCTTTGCGGTAGCGGAACAAAGGAGGTATAATAGAAGAATGCGCGAACCAAGGCGCCATAATATTTTAATCACGTTTTAAAGATATATATTTTGAAGTAACCTTTTGCGATGGTAGGTGTATTTGTAAATAATGGTAAAGGGGAATACTGTGTTGTGGTTAGTTACCATAGTAGGTAAGTAGATAATATCTTTTTGCTTTCATAGATTAAACTTATTTTTGCCGAGCATAAAATTAATGGAGCGTGTACCCTTGGTGCGCTGGATATTAAGACAAACAAGATAGAATGACTTACGATTTCAGGAAAATTGAAGAAAAGTGGCAAAAATTTTGGGCGGAAAACCAAACCTTTAAAGCAGAAAACGATTCCCAAAAGGAAAAGTTTTATGTGCTGGATATGTTTCCCTATCCTTCCGGTGCCGGTTTACATGTAGGACATCCTTTGGGCTATATCGCCAGCGATATTTATGCGCGCTACAAAAGGCACAAAGGTTTTAATGTATTGCATCCTATGGGGTATGATTCCTTTGGCTTGCCTGCGGAGCAATATGCCATTCAGACAGGGCAGCATCCTGCCATAACAACGGAGACCAATATCAACAGATATAGGGAGCAGTTGGATAAAATTGGTTTTTCTTTCGATTGGAGCCGGGAAGTTCGTACCTCCGATCCCAATTATTACAAATGGACACAGTGGATCTTTATCCAACTTTTTAATTCCTGGTACAACAAGGATGCCGATAGGGCGGAAGATATTTCCAGTCTCATCGCTATTTTTGAAAAAGAGGGAAACCAAAGTGTAAATGCTGTTTGTGATGACGATGTTGCAGTATTTTCAGCAGCCGATTGGAAGGCCTTTACGGCAAAGGAACAACAGGAAGTTTTATTGCAATATAGGTTGACATATTTGGCGGAGACCGAGGTTAATTGGTGTCCGGCCTTGGGAACGGTTTTGGCAAATGACGAGATGGTCAACGGGGTTTCGGAACGTGGCGGACATCCGGTTGTCCGCAAAAAAATGACGCAGTGGAGCATGCGCATCTCTGCCTATGCCCAGCGGTTGTTGGACGATTTGGCTATGGTAGATTGGCCCCAACCCCTAAAGGACTCACAAACCAATTGGATCGGTAGGTCCGAGGGAGCGGAAGTTACGTTTAGGGTCCTCCCCCCTGCCCCCTCCCAAGGAGGGGGGGCGGATACGTCTTCACCAAAATTTCATACGGCCGATTCTGACATTTACGGAGTTTTATTGGAAAGGGCTCAAGAAATGCGTAAGAATCCCACAAAGGCTGAAGCTTTACTATGGGAAGCTCTAAGAAATAGAAATTTGAATTCGAAATTTAGGAGGCAGCATCCAATTTCTAGATATATAGTTGATTTCGTTTGCCTTGAAAAGGAATTGATCGTGGAGGTTGATGGAGAAATTCACCAATATCAGTTGAACAAGGATGCCGAAAGGCAATTGTTGTTGGAGCAGAAAAAAGGCTACACCGTAATAAGATTTACTAATTATGAAGTCCTCAATAATATTGATGAAGTAATTTTAAAAATCGAGAAGTCACTTAGCTCCCCCTCCTTGGGAGGGGGCAGGGGGGAGGTCAATACGAAAGATATGGAAATTTCGGTTTTCACCACCAGACCAGATACCATTTTTGGGGTGAGTTTTATGACCCTGGCTCCAGAGCACGAATTGGTTGCCAAAATAACCACCTCTGAGCAAAAGGAGGAAGTAGAGGCCTATATAGCGGCTACGGCCAAACGCAGTGAGCGCGATCGTATGGCCGATGTAAAGACCATTACGGGAGCTTTTACAGGAGCTTATGCAGAACACCCATTTAGCAAAGAGCCTATTCCTATTTGGATAGGCGACTATGTTTTGGCAGGCTACGGTACCGGGGCGGTAATGTCCGTTCCCTGTGGAGATCAGCGCGATTACGATTTTGCAAAGCATTTCAAGATTCCCATTCCAAATATTTTTGAGGGTGTGGACATTTCCGAAGAGGCCTTTGCCGATAAGGAAAAGACGGTTATTGCCAATTCCGATTTTTTAAATGGACTCCCCTATAAAAAGGCCGTTAAACGCGTTATTTTTGAATTGGAGAAATTGGAACAGGGGAAAGGAAAGATCAACTATAGGTTGCGCGATGCCGTGTTTAGTCGGCAACGCTATTGGGGAGAGCCCTTTCCGGTATATTATGTGGACGGGATGCCCCAAATGATCGGTGCCGAGCATTTACCTATAGTGTTGCCCGAAGTTGAAAAATACCTGCCAACTGAAACCGGTGAACCGCCTTTGGGGAATGCTATGGTTTGGGCCTGGGACATAAAGAAGTCGGCAGTTGTTGGCAATGAACTAATAGATCATAAAACCGTATTCCCATTGGAGCTGAATACCATGCCGGGTTGGGCGGGAAGCTCGTATTATTTTAACCGATATATGGATCCGCATAATAAGGAGGAAGTCTTTTCGCACGAAGCCATTAATTACTGGCAGGATGTGGATTTATATATAGGAGGAAGCGAGCATGCCACGGGACATTTGCTGTACAGCCGATTTTGGCAAAAGTTTTTGTTTGATAAGGGGATAGTGCCAAAGCCGGAATTTGCCAAAAAACTGATCAATCAGGGGATGATTACGGGCACGAGTGCTTTTATATATAGATTGGAAGGAGAAAATACCCTAGTTTCTAAAAATTTAATAGGAACGGATGGTGGAAAGGTACAGCCACTTCATGTAGATGTATCATTGGTGAATCCATCCGATGAGTTGGATTTGATAAGATTCAAGGAAAATCCTCTTTATGCCGATTTTAAGGATGCAGAGTTTATTTTGGAGGACGGGAAGTACATTGTAGGTCGGGAGGTAGAAAAAATGTCCAAATCCAAATACAATGTGGTGAGTCCGGATAGCATCTGCCAGGAGTACGGGGCGGATTCCCTGCGTCTGTACGAGATGTTCCTAGGCCCTTTGGAGCAATCCAAGCCTTGGAATACCGCAGGTATTACCGGGGTTCACAGTTTTCTTAAGAAAATGTGGCGTTTGTTCCACGGGGGAAGTGACGGGGCTTTTTTAGTTACCAATGCCCAACCTACCGCAGATAATTTAAAGACGTTGCACAAGACCATCAAGAAGGTGGAAGAGGACATAGAGCATTTTTCTTTTAACACCTCTGTTTCTACCTTTATGATCGCCGTGAACGAATTGTCTGCCCAAAAATGCAATAGTAGGGAGATATTGGAACCATTGGCCATTTTGGTTTCTCCCTATGCGCCCCATATAGCGGAAGAGCTTTGGAGTAAATTGGGATACACTACCTCTATTGCCACTGCACCCTTTCCTAAATTTGAAGGGAAGTATTTGGTGGAAAGCAGTAAGGAATACCCTATTTCGTTTAATGGGAAAATGCGCTTTAAATTGGAGTTGCCTGCAGATCTCTCCAAAGAGGATATAGAGGCAGCAGTTATGGCCCACGATAAGACCCAGGAACAACTACAGGGCCGTACCCCTAAAAAGGTGATCGTGGTACCGGGTAAAATTGTCAATATAGTGGGATAAGTGGATTGTTCCAAAGGTTAAGTTTGTTTTGGGAATATTTTGGACTTAATTTCACTATGTGGGGCTGTCCATAAAATTGTATCTAGCGGAATGGAAAACATCGAAATCATGGGTTTGGTAGCGGCCGTGCTTACTACCTATTCCATTGTACCACAGGTACAAAAGACCTGGGCCAATAAATCTACCAAAGATATTTCACTTACCATGTACATGGCTATGTTCCTTGGGGTGGTCCTTTGGTTGATATATGGTATTTACCATGAAAGTGTGCCCATGATCTTGGCCAATTTCATTACCGCGGTGTTACTGTTTATTATGATAGTCCTTAAGTTGAAATATAAGTAGGTAGGGACAAATTGTCAGATAAATATGCCTTTGTGCTGTCCTGTTAAGGTGTGTGTAATTTGGCCGGGTTTTTGATTATTTAGAAAAGAATGGATTACTGTATATTAAGAAATAAAAACTTTAGTATATTGGATTAATTTAAAAGAGAATTGTTATGATGATGTATTATATATTACTGGGAGCCATAGCTCTGGTAAGTTGGTTGGTTAGTAATAAGCTAAAAAGTAAATTTAAGTTCTATTCCAAAGTGCATCTGCGCAATGGTATGAGCGGTGCCGAGATTGCGGAAAAAATGTTGGCGGACCATGGAATAACCGATGTGAAGGTAATTTCTACCCCGGGAATGTTAACAGACCATTACAATCCGGTAAACAAAACGGTGAATTTAAGTGAAGGGGTCTATAGCCAAAGAAATGCTTCGGCAGCAGCGGTTGCGGCCCACGAATGTGGACATGCGGTTCAACATGCTACGGCGTATGAATGGTTGACCCTGCGATCCAAATTGGTACCGGTGGTAAGTGTTACCTCGGGAATGTCCATGTGGGTGGTTTTTGGTGGAATTATGTTGGGAGCTGCAGCGGGAGTTGGCCTTGGATATTGGGTAGCCGTGGCAGGTCTAATAATGATGGGACTCGCAACCTTGTTCAGCTTTATTACCTTACCTGTTGAATACGATGCCAGTAACCGCGCCCTTGCTTGGTTAAAGAACAAGAATATGGTAACCCAGGAGGAATACAAAGGATCTGAGGATGCCTTAAAATGGGCTGCCAGGACCTACTTGGTTGCAGCTATAGGATCTTTGGCCACTTTGGTGTATTGGGCCATGCAGGTTCTGGGAAGTAGGGACTAGGACTTGTGATTAATCAATAAAAAGGGCATCTTTTGATGTCCTTTTTTTATATCGTTATTTGTCGGTCTATTTGTTGGTCCAAAGAAATGAAGGTCTCTGTTCTGGAAACCCCTTCAATCTGTTGTATATCCCTATTGAGTACATGCATAAGATGTTCGTTGTCCCTACATAGTACCTTTATTAGAATGGACCAGTTTCCGGTAGTATAATGGCATTCCAAAACCTCGGGGATTTTTTCAAGTTCCTTTACGGCCAATGGATTGCTCATGGCCTTGTCCAAATAAATACCAATATAGGCCATGGTGGTGTATCCCAAAACTTTGGGGTTAATAATAAATTTAGAGCCTGCTATAAGGCCTGAAGCTTCCAATTTTCGTAACCTCTGATGAATGGCGGCACCTGAAATTCCAATTTTTCTGGCAATTTCCAGAACTGGTTTTCTGGCATCGGACATTAAAAATCTAAGTATCTTTTTGTCGATACCATCAATTTTTATGTTTTCGTTATTGGATTTCATGGTCTATACTTCAAATTCAATATAAAGATACCAAAATGGTTTTACATCTTAACTAGCAACAGAATCTGGATTATAACCCAGGTAAGGGACTTGGTACTCTTTAAAGTGGATTCCGTAGCTTTTAAGTTGCTTTAATATAGGTTCGTAGACCTCCTGTCTTAATGGTAATTGTACCCCAGGGGTAGTGATTTTTTTGTTTAATATCAACAAGGTGGCCATGGCTACCGGTAACCCAACGGTTTTGGCCATTGCAGTATAGGTCCTGTCTTCCCCGATAACCACTGTATTGGAATCTATCTGTTCTTTTTTTCCATGAAGCTCGTACCCAAATTTATGGTACATAACAATCATATCCTTGTCCGTATGGCCCAAGGTCCAGCTGTCCTCCAAAATTTTTTGTAAAATTTGTGCGGGGGTAGCGTTTTTTAATTCAATTTTCCTATTCGAATCAAATAAGCGCAATTCCATTAATTTTTCCCACATTATATCGTCCTGATCTATTTTAAGATAATGCCTCAGTTTTAGTTCTACCGTATTGGTAGGGGAATAGGGTAGAAATAGGTTCACAAATTCGCGGTAAGACATTCCTTCTGAATTCTCAATGGTATAGCTGTCATCGGTCATGCCCAATTGGACGAACATATTCCACGCCTTGGAAAAGCCCACCCTTCTCATAGTACCCCTATAGAGGGTTAGCACATTGTCCAGGCCATAGGCTTCCCTGTATTTTAGAGAGTCCCTATTGGCGTACACTTCAAACTTCCCGTAACCCTCTACATCCAGGAATTCGGTCCTTCTAAATAGCTTGTGATAGGGAATGTATTTGTAGGTGCCTTCCTGAATAAATTTTGCCGCACCCCCCTGGCCGGCCAGTACAACATTTCTGGGGTTCCAAGTAAATTTATAGTTCCACAGGTTGTTGTCGCTTTCCGGGGCTACCAATCCTCCTGTGAAAGATTCGAAGAGAATTATTTTACCGCCGCGTTTCCTAATATTATCTATTACCTGCATGGCACTCATGTGGTCTATACCGGGATCCAAACCAATTTCATTCATAAAAACTAGGCCTTTTTCCTTGGCCTGTTGGTCCAACGCCAATATGTCATCGCTGATATAGGAGGCAGTAACCAAATGTTTTGAAAATTGAATGCAATCCACGGCTACCTTGATATGAAAGCGGGCAGGGAGCATGGATATGACAATATCCGACTGCTCTATGACCTTACTTCTTTCCCTATCATTGAAGATATCCAATTTAAATACTGTGCAGGAGGGGTCTAATTTTATTCTCTCAGGAAGGGCTTCCGGATTTATGTCGCATATAGTAATATGTAAATTTTCAGCCTCCGCTTTTTGCAATAAATAATCCAACAAATATGCAGTGGATTTTCCGCTGCCCACAACAAGTATTTTTCGACGCATTGGTTTTTTGCTTTTCAATTTTACGGTTACTAAGGTATCAAATTGTTATATTTGTAAGAAATAAGACCTTTAAAGTTATGAACAAAACAATTTTCGGTACAGGTGTATTTTTTGGTCTAACAGCCGTTCTTTTAGGGGCTTTTGGGGCACATGGTTTGGAAAAAATGATTGACGCCAAAGCCATAGAAACCTTTGAAACCGGAGTCAGATACCAGATGTACCATGCCTTGTTCCTTATGATTTTGGGCGGTTGCAACGTATTGATAAACGAACGCAAAAAGACAGTTTATTATTTTATCGTGGCTGGAGTGGTATGTTTCTCTTTTTCAATTTACTTATTGGCCCTTAATGAATTGTTTAGTTTTGACTTCAAGAAATTGGCGTTATTGACTCCGCTCGGAGGTGTCCTCCTAGTGACGGGATGGCTACTTTTGGGCATAAGGGTTTTAAATCAAAAGCCATCAAATTGAAACTAACAAGCTCATAGAGCACTTATATTTTTCTAATAAAACTTAACTATTATGAATTCATCAACACCCTCAACTAAATCGATTGCGCTGGAGACGTATGGTATAGCCAATACAAAAATCCATTATCAATTATCACCTTCAAGACTACATGAAATTACCGTGGAAAAAGGAATGGGCACCACCTCGTCTACAGGAGCTTTGGCTATTGATACGGGAGAATTTACAGGCAGGTCCCCAATGGACAGGTTTATTGTTAAGGATGATATTACGGCCGATAAAATTTGGTGGGGAAATGTGAATATACCCTTTGAAAGTGAAAAGTTTGATGCCCTTTACAACAAGGTTATCAACTATCTTAATAAAAGGGAGCTTTATGTAAGGGATTGCTTTGCCTGTGCCGACGATGATTATAGGATGAACATTAGGGTCATCACAGAATACCCATGGTCCAATATGTTTGCCTATAATATGTTCTTAAGGCCTACGGAAGAGGAGTTGATCGATTTTGATCCGGAATGGACGGTAATCAATGCACCCGGGTTTATGGCCAATGCCAAGGAGGACGGGACAAGACAGCATAATTTTGCTATTTTGAATTTTACTCGAAAAATTGTATTGATAGGAGGAACCGGATATACCGGGGAAATTAAAAAGGGAATATTCTCGGCATTGAATTTTATACTTCCAGTATTTAAGAATTGCCTTCCCATGCATTGTTCGGCCAATGTAGGCGAGGATGGGGACACTGCTATCTTTTTCGGACTTTCAGGTACTGGTAAGACTACCTTATCTGCGGATCCACATAGAAAATTGATAGGGGATGATGAACATGGATGGACCAAGGAGAATACCGTTTTTAATTTTGAGGGAGGGTGTTACGCCAAAGTCATTAATCTTTCGGAAGAAAATGAGCCCGAAATTTACGGAGCTATAAAGAAAGGGGCGCTCTTGGAGAATGTGATCCTGGATGCCAATGGGGTTGTAGACTTTGCAAATACCTCCATTACCCAAAATACCAGGGTAAGTTATCCCATTTATAATATAGACAATATACAGGTGCCGTCCATTGGTAAGAATCCGAGGAATATTTTCTTTTTAACTGCGGATGCCTTTGGGGTATTGCCCCCTATTTCCAAACTGACCCCCAGTCAGGCTGCCTATCATTTTATTTCCGGATATACGGCCAAGGTGGCCGGTACCGAGGCAGGGGTGGTGGAGCCAGTACCCAGTTTTTCTGCTTGTTTTGGTGCACCGTTCATGCCATTGCACCCTACGAAATACGCAGAAATGCTCAGTAAAAAAATGTTGGATGCAGGGGTAAACGTTTGGTTGGTAAATACTGGCTGGACCGGTGGCCCTTATGGGGTGGGTACCAGAATGAAATTGAAATATACCAGGGCGATGATCCATGCGGCCTTAAGTGGCGAATTGGGATTGTACAGTTATGATAAATACCACATCCACTCCGTTTTTGGTGTGGCACAGCCTAGGGAATGCCCAGGAGTCCCCACCAGTGTGTTAAGTCCACGGGCAACCTGGAATAATGACGAGGCCTATTACAAAACGGCCTTTAAATTAACCAATGCCTTTCGGGAAAACTTTAAAAAATTTGAGGCCTATGCCAATGAGGAAATACGGCGTGGAGGGCCGCAACGATATGCATTCTAAAAGAAAAAACCCCGAGGCTTGCCTCGGGGTTTTTAATAATGGTGTATTGCCCAATTACTTCTTGTTTACACTAGTAATGTACCTCTGTAGTGCCATGGTCATGGACGGCGTTTCCGGGGTGGGAGCCTGAATATCTATTCTTAGGCCCGCTTCCGTGGCCGCTTTGACCGTTGAATTTCCAAATACAGCTATTCTGGTTTCGTTCTGCTTAAAATCAGGGAAATTCTTTAGCAATGATTCTATTCCGGACGGACTAAAGAATACCAAAACATCATAGTACACATCCCTTAAATCGGAAAGATCACTAATTACAGTTTTGTAAAAAATGCCCCTGGTCCAATCTATTCCCAGACTATTCAAAGTTTCGGGAACTATCGGTTTAAGAACATCTGAGGATGGCAATAAAAATTTTTCGTCCTTATATTTCTTGAACAAAGAATTTAAATCTGGAAAATTCATTTTCCCAACATAAATTTTACGCTTACGGTATACAACGTACTTTTGTAAATAGTAGGCTACTGCCTCTGATTGACAAAAATATTTCATGGTATCTGGTACCTTAAACCTCATTTCCTCCGCAATCCTAAAAAAATGATCCACCGCATTCCTACTGGTAAGTATAATGGCGGTAAAATTTTTAAGGTCAATTTTTTGTTGTCGGACCATTTTTGCATCAACACCTTCCACGTGGATAAAAGGTCTAAAATCTACCTTTATTTTCTCCTTATCAATAAGTTTGGAGTAGGGAGAATTTTCCATCTTGGGTTCTGGCTGTGAAACCAAAATCGTTTTTACTTTCATAGGTTTCGATCTATTAGATAGTTTCCAACTATAATAATTGGAGCTATTTCAAGAGCGCAAAGGTACAAAATAAAATACACAAAATTACTGGCGATGAATTTTTGATGATTTCTCAATGTTGTTATCCAACCAATGACGTTTATTAGGAATACCAATAAAAGACTTATAAAAATAACTGCTTTTGATTCCTTGAAAACATAATTTAATAGAAGATTGGCAAATAACATTACAATACCACTATAGTTAAGGTAGGAGAGTTTTTTAAAAATTATCTCGGAAATGATCTTATTGATATTGAAAATTATACCGTTGCCCAGTTGCAGGAGAATCTTTATGGTAAAAAATAATAAAAGCGTTATAAAAATAATGCCGTATGCAACAAACTGTTGCTCTTCTGGAATCTTAAAAAAAATTATATAGGTAAAATACAGGAAAAGGGAAAAATTAAGCAATTGGAAAATGCTGAAAATAATACTAAACCAATTAAATAGTTTGTCTTTCTTTTGGTAAAGGAAGATATATTTGTTGTTGAAAGGTAGGATGATATAGTTGAGGAAACGGCTATAAAAAATGGTTTTGGCAAGCACCATAAAAAAAATACTGGAAAATAGGATAATGGTTATCCAATCTACGGTATGCACATTTCTTAATATTGCTTCCATTTATACGGTCTAGTTTTTATTTCCCGATATATCCAAAAAAATCAAATTTCAAAATATCCCTCCCGATCTTCATGTTACGCATGGCCCTATGCTTTGGCGGCATTATTGTTAACAACGTACATTTGGGCTCCTTTAGTGCCATTGGCCAAATAATAGAATCCTATGGGCCGGACTCGGGATACTTGCCATTTTTCAGGGCGATTGGATAAATCAGTCCAAACCTAAGCTTTTTTAGAGCCAAATCCATGGAAAAAGATAAGAAACCATTTCAGGCTGTGAAATAAGCCCGTGAAGGCCAATGCCATTGGGTTTATAGGAACTCTTTCCCCTTTTAAAAACACTTGGTCATTGGTCACGCATCAAATATAATCCAATCTGGCCTATTTTTTCGGTAGAATTGCAAAGGTCTTGTCCAGGTGCTCCAAACGGAGGTCAAAACCATACATTTGTCCCTAAATGTAATCTTTAAAAAAATCATAAAACTTCCCTGATATTTCCCTACAGTTTTTAAAATACTATTTTTGCTAAAATTGCAATACCTAAGATGGCGGATAGCTTGGTCATTATTCCTACCTTCAATGAAATTGAAAACATTGAGCTCATTATTCATTCCGTCTTTGCTTTGGAGCAGGATTTTCATATACTGGTTGTAGATGATAATTCGCCGGACGGCACAGCTGAAGCGGTAAAAGCTCTGCAGGATCAATGTTTTAATAAACTATTTTTAGAGGTAAGACAGGATAAATTTGGCTTGGGAACAGCCTATATCCACGGTTTTAAATGGGCCATAGAAAAAAAATATGAATATATTTTTGAGATGGATGCCGATTTCTCGCATGCCCCTGCAGATCTTATAAGACTGCGACAGGCATGTATGGATGGGGCGGACGTGGCCGTAGGGTCGCGGTACAAAAAGGGAATCAATGTGGTAAATTGGCCCTTGCACAGAATATTGTTGTCCTATGGAGCCTCCTTTTACGTTAAGTTGATAACAGGTATGAAGGTAGACGATCCTACGGCCGGATTTGTTTGTTATAGGAGAAAGGTCTTGGAAACCATCAATTTGGATTCCATTAAATTTATTGGCTATGCGTTTCAAATAGAAATGAAGTTCAGGGCCCATCTTCAAAAGTATAAAATTCAGGAGGTGCCTATTATTTTTACCGATAGAATCAGGGGGAAATCCAAAATGAGCGCTTCCATTATCAATGAAGCCGTGTTTGGGGTACTGCAGATGAAGTTGCGAAGTTTGTTTCATAAAAAGAAGTTTTAAAGATGGGAAGAATACTTTTAAAAAACGCTACGGTCGTTAACGACAATAGAATATTCCCTGCCGATATACTGCTGGAGGATGAGGTTATTCTAAAAATCGAGGATCGGATTTCATCGGAGGGCGCAGTGAAGGTAATGGATTTGAAAGGCAAGTATATTATACCGGGGGCCATAGACGATCAAGTACATTTTAGGGAGCCCGGTCTCACCCATAAGGGTACCATTGCTACGGAAAGTAGGGCAGCGGTAGCCGGCGGAATAACTTCCTTTATGGAACAGCCCAACACCAATCCGCAAACTACTACCATTGAGGCTTTGGAGGATAAGTTTGAAATAGCGATAAATTCTGCCTTTGCCAATTACTCTTTTTTATTCGGAGGAACCAATGATAATTTGGAAGAGATCAAGAAATTGGACAAGAATGCCTGTTCCGGGATTAAACTCTTTTTAGGTTCCTCTACGGGGAATATGTTGGTAGACAATGAAGAGGTGATCGAAAAAATATTTAGGAATACCGAGATGGTCATTTCTGCTCATTGCGAGGATGAGTCCACAATTAAGGCCAACCTGGCCAAATATAAAGAGCAGTTTGGAGATGATATCCCTTTAAAATACCATCCTTTGATCAGAAGTGCCGAAGCCTGTTATCTTTCTTCTTCCAGGGCCATTGCCTTGGCCAAAAAAACTGGGGCAAGATTTCACGTTTTTCACCTTTCCACTGGAAAGGAAACGGAGCTTTTTAGGAATGATATCCCGCTAGAGGATAAAAAAATTACAGCTGAGGTCTGTATTCACCATCTTTGGTTTTCGGATGAGGACTACGATGCCAAGGGAACCTTAATTAAATGGAATCCAGCCGTTAAAACGGCAACGGACAGGAGACAACTTTGGGAGGCTTTATTGGACGATCGAATAGATGTTATTGCCACGGACCATGCACCGCATACCTTGGAGGAAAAGAACAATGTGTACACTTCCGCTCCCTCTGGAGGCCCTTTGGTGCAACATGCCTTGCCGGCAATGTTGGAGAGGTTTCATAGTGGACAGATAAGCTTGGAGAAAATTGTGGAGAAAATGTGCCATAATCCGGCTAAATTGTTCCAGATAAAAAAACGTGGTTTTATTCGGGAGGGATATTATGCCGATTTGGTGGTCTTGGATCTTAATGATTCCTGGAAAGTGACCAAGGAAAATATAGCCTATAAATGTGGATGGTCCCCTTTTGAAGGAAATTCGTTCAAATCCAGGATAACCCATACTTTTGTAAATGGCCATTTGGCCTATGGGAATGGTAATTTTTCGCAAGAGCGAAAAGCCATGAGGTTAACTTTTAATAGAGACTAATGCTAAAATATGTAATTGTCATTTTTCTGGGGTTGCTGCTTTCATGTAATGAAAAGGTAGTGGAGAAACCGGAAAACCTTATCCCGGAAGATAAAATGGCCGCCATTTTATACGACGTGGCATTATTAAATGCCGGAAAAATAATAAATGAAAGCACTTTAAACGAATATGATATACAGCCTATGGCCTATATCTATAACAAGTATGGGATAGACAGTGTTCAATTTGTAAAAAGTGATACGTATTATGCCTCCATTCCTACTGAGTACGAGGCCATCTATACGAAGGTAAAGGATAGATTGGAGCGGGATGAAAAGTTCTTTGAAGAGAAAAGGCAGCAGAAACAAGATTCTATAAAGGAGGCTAAAGAAAAGTTGAATCCCAATACTAAAAAAAAGCCAGTGGGTTCTAAGGATTCTCTTCCATAAATTTTTTGCAGGATAGCTCAATGGCGCTGTCCAAGGCTTCAAAGGAGTGCCCTAATTGTTTTTGGATCTTGTCCGCACTGAACAATTGGTTTTTACGCAAAGATTGAATCGAATTTTTGGTAAGTTTTCTTCCGCTGTTCCAGAAAATATTTCTAAGCCAATCCAATCTCCTAAACACCTCTAATTGCCAAAATTTGATTACCCTGCTTGGGGCTGGTTTGCCAAAGGCCTTTGTAATCATTGTTAGCATTTCTTGGTAGGTCAGATTTTGGGCCACGAGGATAAACTTTTCATTGATTATGGAAGACTGCATTAATTGGGTCATTACCTTGACCACATCATTTACAGTGACGAAACCTGTCCCTCCTGGCGGATAATATTTACGGGCCTTATAAGCGGTTTTAAATAAAATTCCAGTTCCCGTTTCCCAGAATCCAGGGCCCAAAATAACCCCCGGATTTACAATAACCGCAGGAACATTTTCCTGTGCTCCCCTCCACACTTCCAGTTCGGCATCCATCTTGGTCATGGCGTATACATTGCTTTGTTGGGTGGTCCAATCCGTTTCTTCAGTAGCCTCTTGGTTACCTACTGTTCTCCCTATGGCACCTATGGAACTGGTATAGCATAATTTTTTAACACCCTTGGTAATACAAAGATTGACAATGTTTTTGGTGCCTTCATAATTTACTGTACGCAACAGGTCATAATCATTGGGGTTGAAGGAAATTAAGGCCGCACAATGATAAACATGTGTCACATTTTCAAAAGCAATTTCCAAGGCTGGTAGGTCGTTAAGATCGGCCTTTACCCATTCAATTTTTTGAAACAGTTCCTGCGCTTGGTCGGTGTAATATCCAAATACCTTTTCAACCTCCCTTAGGTTGCTCTTTTCTCTATGGATGGCTTTTACCGTGGCACCTGTTTGCAATAAGTGCAAAAGAAGGTGCGCTCCTACCAAACCTGTTCCTCCTGTAACTAAAATCATAGCGCTAATTTACTCAATTGCCTCCAATTTATTCCGTTTATGGGAGGAGTTAAACAACCTATTATTTTATATTTGCCACAATTATTGAATTAGAAGATCTTAAGCATGACTACGAACTTTGTAGAAGAATTAACTTGGAGAGGAATGTTGCACGATGCAATGCCCGGTACGGAAGAACATTTGTTAAGTGGGATGCAATCGGCCTATGTGGGCATAGACCCAACAGCAGACTCACTACATATTGGACATTTGGTTGGCGTTATGATGCTTCGCCATTTTCAGTTGGCAGGCCATAAGCCTTATGCGTTGATCGGTGGGGCAACCGGAATGATCGGTGATCCTTCAGGAAAATCTACAGAGCGGAACCTTTTGGATGAGGCCACTTTGGCACATAACCAGGCCGGCATAAAAGCACAACTTTCCCGTTTTTTGGATTTTAATAACGGAAAGGATAACAGTGCCGTACTGGTAAACAACTATGATTGGATGAAGGGTTTTTCCTTTTTGGAATTTATACGGGATGTAGGAAAGCACATTACGGTAAATTATATGATGGCCAAGGATTCTGTAAAAAAACGTTTATCGGCCGAAGCCAAGGAAGGAATGTCCTTTACCGAATTTACCTATCAATTGGTTCAGGGGTATGATTTTTTACACCTGTACAAAGAGTATAATTGTACCCTGCAAATGGGGGGTAGTGATCAATGGGGAAATATTACCACAGGTACGGAACTTATTCGTAGAATAGGAGGCGGAAAGGGATTTGCCCTTACCTGTCCATTGATTACAAAGGCCGATGGCACCAAATTTGGGAAATCTGAAGGGGGGAATATTTGGTTGGATCCGGAAAGAACATCTCCTTATAAATTTTATCAATATTGGCTGAACACCTCGGATGGGGATGCCGAAAAATATATTAAAATTTTCACCTTTTTACCAAAGGACGAAATAGAAAATTTGGTAAAAACCCACCATGAAGCCCCGCATTTAAGGGTCCTTCAAAAGCGTTTGGCCGATGAGGTTACGGTAATGGTACATTCCCGGGAAGATTTGGACAATGCCGTAAAGGCAAGTGACATCCTCTTTGGAAAATCTACCTCGAGCGATTTAAAAAAGCTTAATGAAAAGACATTTTTGGAGGTGTTTGAAGGTGTGCCACAGGCGGAAGTTTCCAGGGAGGACTTAAACAATGGCCTGGATATGATTGCGGCCTTGGCGGCGAAAACCGGGTTTTTGGGCTCGAATGGGGAAGCCAGACGTGAATTGAAACAAAATTCCATTTCCGTGAATAAGGAAAAAGTCAAAGAGGACTATATCATTTCTTCAGAAGATCTTATCAACAATAAATTTGTTTTGCTACAGCGGGGGAAGAAGAATTATTTTGTGCTGGTGATTAGTTAAACACAGCATTTTTTCCAGTTATTCCCAATAAAATTAGGAGATTCCCGTTAGCCTAATAAATTGGAAAGAATGAAGAAGTATTTTATGTTGTTTGCCTTGGTGGGACTTTTTAGTTCTTGTGATAAATTGGACGAGCTTACAAAATTTGACATGGATTATGATCAGAGGGTGGTGATACCTTCAACAACAGGGGTGGATTTACCTTTTGAAGTCTTTACCCCTGAAAAAGAGACCAATTCATCTGCAGAATTTGAGGTGAATGATACTAGAAAGGATCTAATAGAAGAAATTGTCCTGAAGAAATTGGTGATGACGGTTGAGGCTCCTGAAGGGGAGGATTTCAGTTTTTTGGAATCGATTATTATTTATATGTCCGCAGAAGATTTGCCGGAGATTAAAATAGCTTGGAACGAAGACGTATCGGCCACTGCCGGGGAACAGTTGGAATTGGTTACCACGGCTGAGGATTTAAAGGAATATATTAAAAAGGATACTTATACCTTAAGGCTAAAAACGGTAACCGATGAGTTTTTGTCGTCGGACTATGAAATAAACATTGCCACTACCTTTTTTGTGGATGCCAAGATCTTGGGTTTATAATACCATTAAATTGCAGCCTCTAATATCGGAATGGTCAAATCTGCCCAGGATCTCGAAACTTCCATCGGAATGGACTTTTCCCAAATCCTGGGTGGCAATGAAGCTGCAGGAGTGTATGTTGGCCAGGTCTATGATATTTACACCTCCCGTTCTACCCTCTTTCTGCAAGCTTAAAGGGTCTTCGGTTTCTCTTGTCAAGACTTTCATCCATTTAGGGGAAAGGAAACGGCCATTGCCTTGGGAATAGGCTTGGGACAAAAGCTCTGTCATTCCATATTCCGAATGGATAGTCGGCACCCCAAACCCTTTTTTTAAGAGTTGGTGCAATTCCTCCCGGATCAATTCCTTTTTTCGTCCCTTCATGCCTCCGGTTTCCATGACAATGGTATTCTTTAGATTTAATTGGAATCTTTCGGCCATATCCAATAGTGCAAAGGAAACACCCAGCAGTAATATTTTGGTGTTATGGCCATCCAGGTCGACCATGGTCTTTTGTAAACGGTCAATATCATCCAAATAAAAGCCACTTTCCGGATGTCTACTTTTATTGATGAGATCGTTGGCCATATAGATTAAGGAAGATCCCTCCCTTTCCAGATAGGAGGGCAGTAAGGCCAATACACAATAGTCCTCTATTTCCCCATAAAACTGTCTGAAGGCGGATAGATAACTATTCTCATACAGCTCAACACTTTTTACATAATGCTTGCTTACTTCGCTTCCTGTAGTGCCACTGCTCGTAAAGGTTATCCGGGGCTCAAATGAACCGCAAATTACTTTTTTGGATTTAAAGAATTCTATCGGTAGAAAGGGAATATCTTCAATAGTTTTAACGGAGGACACACTTTTTCCTAGATGTCGACAAAACTCCCCGTACACCAAGTTTTCGTGAAATTGGACCTGAAATGTCTTCAATGCCAGGGCATTGAACTCTTCTTCCGTTGAAATTGTAAAAATATTTTCGAGAGGCATATTGTAAATCAACTACTACAAAAGTAATGATAACAACATAGTGGAAACCCTATTTTATGGTTTTATTGGTGAAACTCAATTTTGGGAAGTCGGTAAAACGCACTTAAAACTGCAAGTTGAACTAATCCCGCCTTTTTCGGCAGACAGGCCTGCCCTGAGGATTAATACCTTTTATTGGTATAGATTTAATTCTCCCTTCCCGTATTCCTACTATTGGACGTTTAAATAGTTATATTAGGGAAGGGTGTAGAAAGAAGAATGTACCTTCTGAAAGGCTTATTTTACGACCAATTTCCTGGTCATCTTAACCCTGTCTTCGGTAATTTGTAAGACATAAACTCCCGGTGCCAATTTGGATATATTTAAAAGCGTATTGCTTATCCGGTCTTCCAAGACAATGGTTCCAAAAACATCATAGATTACAACGTCCTTTATTCCATTATGTTTAGTGGTAATATAAACTACCTCCTGATAGGCCGGATTAGGGTATAATTTAAACGTATTGGCCGGGGCATTTCTGTCTGCAGGTTCTTCAACGAATTCCTGTGCAGAAACGGCCATAGAAAATACCACGAACAGTAGGGTGTAAAATATTTTCATAGGTTAGCATTGATTTGGGATCAATACAGTAAATGTAGGTAAACACGGCAATAAGTGGTAATAAATGTTGCAAAAGGGTGTTTTTTGTATGTGTAACCCTTTTTTAATAGTTGTATTGGGATAATAAGACCTGAAAATGAGGTGATTAAGGAAGTATTGAGCTGTTATTAATTTGGGAAAGGCTATTTTATAATCAACTTTCTCGTAGCTATTTTGTTTTTTTCGTTGACCCTGAGCATATAGACACCAGCATCCAAATCGTTGACATTCAATTCCGAACCAATAATAGTGGTTTCCAGTACCTTGGATCCAAAAATATCGAAAATTAAAATCTGTTTAGGAGCGTTCAGGGAAGTGCTAATATACACCCTGCCATTGGTAACAGGATTGGGATATATCTTAAACCCAGGAATATCCCCACCCCCAGCATTGCCTTTGGGTTCCTGTCCAAAGGAAATAGAGATAAAAAGTAAGGCTATAACTAAGTAGAGTTGCTTCATAGAAACTTTAACAACAAATAATATACCGTAAATGTAAGAATTTTAGGTGCAGCACATTGTCGGGAGCTAAATTTATACTCAAAAATTCGATGAAATGCAAAAAGAGGCCGAATTATATGTTAAAAAACATGGAACTCGACCTCTTTTTTTTCAAAATGGAAATAAACTTTTTAGAATTTTATATTGTATCCTATGGAGAATGACCTTCCAGGGCTTCTTTTGGAGAAAGTCTGATTTTGCGCCTTGTAGGATTCATACTCGCTTTCCACGTCATCGCCCAAGATATTGCTTATTTTAAAACTTAGGCTCTGATTTTGGTTTTCGCCAAAGCTTTTGGAGAAGTTAAAGTTTAAATTGTGAAAGGGCATGGTATACACATCCGGTACAAACCCGTTACCAACCACCTGTAATGTTTTTCCCTGAACATTGTAGTTCATTCCCATTTGAACACCGTTTTCGGCACCTTCGTAATTTAAACCGGAATTGATAAGGAAAGGGGATTGTCCCTGTAGTTCCCGGTCATTGCCCAAGGTTTCCCCATCCCTTAGTCCCAGTGTTCTTAAAGTACGCTCGCTTTCGCTATAAACTTGGGTAGATTTAATGATGGAGGTATTTACGTTTAGACTAAAATTTTGAAGTGCTGCTGCAAGGAACCCTAAATTTTTCCTTAGTTCAAATTCCAATCCAATTACGTCCGCATCACCCAAGTTTTGTGGGGTAAAGTTATCGGATGAAGATTCAAAGTACGTAAGTTCAATGGGGTCGGTGAATTTTTTGTAAAAACTGCTCAATGCGATCATCTCTGCACTTTCACCAAACCATTCAACCCTAAAATCGAAATTGTTGATGTAAGTAGGATCCAAATCAATATTACCTATGAAGGTGTTGTTGGATAATGGGTCAAAGATCTTGGCAATGGAAGCTTCCTTAAAAGAAGGTCTTGCGGTAGTGCGGGAATAAGACCCCCTTAAATTGACATCTTCTGTAAGTTCATAGATTAAATTGGCTGTGGGAAAAAGATCAAACTTATCTATGATGGTTTCATTATCATAGATAATCTTTTCAGGGTCATTGATGTCCTTGTTGTCCTCTCCGGTATATTTGGATTCGAACTTCTCCACCCTAACACCAAGGATAGTTCTTAATTTTTGTCCCAGTTTAAACTCGTTGGATACATAACCTGCTATATTTTGTTGGGCAGCCTCGTAGGTGTTGGCCGGTTCGGCCACCGAGATGTCCGGGTCAATATAGGAACCGGAATTGTTGTTGACGGTCCAAAGGTTTTCTTCCAAAAGGATGTTGTCTGCAATACCATTGAACTTGGTAGTGGATCCATTGTTCTCGATCTCAAAGTTCAATATGCCAAAATTCCTATTCTTGTAGGAACCATAGGCACCAAATTTTAATTTGGCGTCTTTTTCCAGAAAATCATATTTTTTGGTAAGATCCAATTTGGCAACTGCATTTATTTCTTCCAAATCCCTCCAGATTCTTTTTGGCTGGTTGTTCTGTGGAATGGAATAAACTCCGTCCTCTACCCTAAATGATGTTGTTCTGATATCTTTGTCCTGAATTTTGGATAGCGTAGGGGAAAGTGCCCATTCCGTAGTCCATGAAGCATCTTCGCTGGAGTGTATTCCGCTCAGCAATGCGTTGGTGATGGAACGTTGTGTATATTCCAAGTTATCTTTTGAGAAATTCACAAAGTCTGAAAAATTAAGGGTCTGACTAAAATAACCGGCCGTAGACTCCCCGTTCTGTAAGTGGAGTATGTTTAGTTTGTATTTGGATTTCCCGGTTTTAAAGGAAGTCCCTAACAAACCGCTGACCAAAACATTATTTCTGCCTAAATCCCCTGTTTGCGTCCTATCGGTTTCCAGTTCAAATACGGAGGTGTCCGCATTTCTCCTATAGAAATTGTTTTCCGCCCCTTCATAGAAGGTAGTGGTATTTTTATAGGATAGGGAAGCCAAAAAGCCCAATCTATTCTCACCTTCGCCAACATTGTATTGATTGCCCGTAGTAAACCCAAAACTATAGTCCATGGCACTATTTGCTTTCATTGCCGAGAGCACAGGATTAAACTTTTTGGTAATTGCCGTTAATAATGGATTGTACTCAAAAGTGTTGGGAATATCCTGATTCCGGTTAATGGGAACAGCGCGGTTACCATTGTCGAATCCTAGGAAATCTGTAGAACTGCCCTTGTAGTCCAAATAGTTTTCGTTAAAGTGCATATCGGGATTGTAACTTCCGCTAAGGGAAATACTGTGTTCCTTTTTTGTGGGGTAGTCCTTGGTTACGATATTCACGATGCCACCAGTAAAATCTGCAGGTAAATCTGCGGAAGCCGATTTAAGTACCAATATATTGTCTATGATGTTGGTAGGAAAAATGTCCAACTGAATAGTATTTCTATCTGGGTCCAGACCGGGAATGTCCACTCCGTTCAGAATAGATTTGGTATACCTATCCCCAAGCCCCCTTACATAAACATATTTGCCGCCTTGAACAGATACGCCAGGCACAGATTTTATGGCGCTGGCAACATCGCTGGAGCCCGATTTTTTAAAGGCTTCGGCCGATAGTCCGTCCAAAAGGTTAACGGCTTTTTTCTGTATACCCAAAACAGCAGTTTCCGTATTTTTTTTAACGCTTACGGATACCACCACTTCATCAAGGCCTTCGGCCAGGGTTTCCATGGTAACATTTACGTTGGTTACTTCGTTCGCTTTAATGAGAACATCGGTAATTTCTACAGTTTTATAACCAAGGAATGAAAAAGTAAGGGTGTGGCTTCCCTCCTCAAGGGTAAGTTTGTAATTGCCATCAAAATCTGAGGTGGTACCTATGGTGGTACCTTTAACTAAAATGTTGGCAAAGGGTACAGGGTCTTGAAAATCTGCATCGATCAATGATCCCGTTACCTCGCCCGTTTGTGAAAAAATGAGTTGAAAAATAAAAAAAGTAAAAGTTGAAAGTCTAAGTGAATATCTCATAAGTAATTGATAGTTAAATCGTAATAAACCAAATGCCCGCCATTATGTTTGGGCGAGCAATTGATTGTTGTTTTAAAGGGGTGTATAGTTTCTGTTAGAAACCCAAACCAGCTTTAGCACTTGCATAGGTCCAGGAAAATACCGTCAGGTCCGCACCTACCGTCTGGGCACCATCGGTAACTTGTGTGGTCCAGTCTGCAGCTCTTTCCGTAAAAGTTGGATCAAGGATTATTTTAGATTCCACTTCGTTTCCGTCGTCATCTTTTTTAACTTTTTCAGCGAAAATACTGTTGTTGAAACCTACAATTTGCCAGGCTTCGAATTTTAATTCGCCGTCCAAGAAGTTTTGGGCCACATCATTGGCGTCCAATTCCACATCTTTTCCATCTTGGAATCCAAGGGCGTAGATATTCTTGGTGGTTCCCATAGCATTACTTCTGTAATCCGCATACTCACCATCGGCGGCCGTTGAACTGCCAAAAATAGTGGCGTTTTGCAGGGTGAAGGAACCGTTGATGGAACCTTCCGGACCGTCAATTTCAAAAGCATGGTCTGAAGCCTCACCTGATATTACCACCGCATTGTCTATAGTTCCGGAATAAGCTTGGTCAATATCCAAAGCATCATCGCCCTGGGCCCAAACCAATAGATTCTTTGTGTTTACAGTTCCTCCAAAAAATTCGATACCATCATCAACATTGGCAACAACTTCAATATTTTCGATCTTGGTGCCACGACCCACTGAACCTAAGGTAAGGCCGTTGATTTCGTTTCCTTCCCCGATCAAAGCACCACCATGGCGAATGGAGATATATTCCAATTCTCCTGAACTGTCATCATCGTCCAAGGCATCCCCAGGACCGTAAAGTCCAAAAGTGTCATCGGCAGGTATACCTTCAATCTGTACCTCTGTTACATCGCCTTTGAAAGAACCGGTAGCTCTTCCCAAAACAATTAGTCCGCCCCATAGTCCTCTTTGATTGGAGTCCAAATTGGTTCCAGCTGCCTGTCCAACACCTATATTGTCTGCCTCGGCTGTAAATATAATTGGCTTATCGGCCGTACCGTTGGCCATAATGGTAGATCCTCTTTGGACAATCAGAGCAGATGCCAAAGATCCTGAACCCGGCTTGCCTTTAATGATAGTGCCTGGCTCAATGGTCAAGGTTTTCCCTATTCCAATAACAACTTTGCCTGCCAATAGATATATATTGTCTGCAGACCAAGTAGTGTCGGTGCTTATTTCTCCAGAAACTGTAATAATTTCGGCACATGAACCACCTATGTCCACGCCTGTCTCATCTCCGTTCTGGATGCCATCCTCACAAGTAGCCGTTGCTTCTGTACATGGCTGACAATTAGGTCCGCCGCAATCAACACCAGTTTCTCCCTGGTTTTGAATTCCGTCATTACAGGTAGCTACTGTTTCAGCTATTGGCGGTTCATCATCATTACTACAGGACGTAAATGCTAAGGCACCTATGGCCAATGCGGATAATAATAGTTTTTTCATTTCAATTGAATTTTTCGGTTTCATTTTTGAGTTCACTTGTTTTATTTAAACATGGCAAATAAATGACCCAACTGTAAAAGTCGCGTTACCCTCAGATTAATAGTTTGTTGGCTTAATGTTATCTAAATGTTACTATATTAAATCCGTGTTAAGTGGTTTGGTGTAATAGTATTATCTTTACTTTTGGCGCGGATAACCAATAAATATTAAGGCTAAACGGGCATGGTTAAATTGGTTCCTGTTAAGGGTTGTGATAGACCACAGTAACCTCCGCTTCCAAAGGGAATAGGTTGCAGATGACCGTTTATGGACAAAAAAAATATGGCATGAAAAAAAAGGACATTAAGATACTTTTGGTGGATGATGAACCGGATATTCTAGAAATTGTAAGTTATAACTTGTCTGCCGAGGGGTATGAGGTTATTACTGCAAAAAATGGTATGGAGGGGGTTTCAAAGGCAAAAAAGAAGAAGCCCCACTTAATTATTTTAGACGTAATGATGCCAGAAATGGACGGTATTGAAGCCTGTGAAATTATTAGGCGTACCGAAGGTTTGGAAAATACCTTGATTACATTCCTCACCGCTAGGGGCGAAGACTATTCGCAAATGGCCGGTTTCGATGCAGGTGCGGACGATTATATTACCAAGCCCATTAAGCCTAAGGTTTTGGTGAGCAAAGTAAAGGCTTTGCTAAGAAGGTTAAAGAATGAGGAGCAGGAGGTAGAAGATATCTTTAACGTTGGGGAGATTACCATAAATAGGGAGGAATATAAAATTGTTAACAAGGGAGAGGAGATTGTTCTTCCCAGAAAAGAGTTTGAACTCTTGGCGTTATTGACCTCCAAGCCGAACAAGGTTTTTAAAAGGGAGGTAATCCTGGATAAGGTATGGGGCAATGAAGTGGTTGTTGGTGGTAGGACCATTGACGTCCATATTAGAAAACTTCGAGAAAAAATTGGGGATGATCATTTTAAAACGGTAAAAGGGGTAGGGTATAAGTTTGTACTATAATGGTTACGAGGATTAAAAAATCATATAGGTTTGCCCTACGTACTACAATTCTAATTTCATTTATCTTAACTACAGTCCTGGGAATATTTTTGTGGAACAGTGGTTCCATGGATTGGCAACTCCTTGCGGTTATTTTGGTAACTTCTTCCTTTATTTCATTTCTTGTAGTACAATTAAGGATAGAAAAATTTATCTACCGTAACATAGAGCGTATTTATAATGATGTATCCCTCTTGGAGTCCACCTCTTTGGCTCCCAAGACCATTACAACGGATATGCGGTCCCTGACTGATGAAATAGAGAAGTTTGCCAAGGACAAAAAAATTGAAATAGATACCTTAAAAATCCGGGAGGAATATAGAAAGGATTTTTTGGGTAACGTTTCCCATGAATTAAAAACACCATTATTTACGGTCCAGGGCTATATTTTAACCCTCTTGGATGGTGCCATGGACGATAAAAGTCTTAGGAAAAAGTATCTTCAACGCGCCAATAAGGGGGTAGAGCGACTTATCTACATTGTTAAGGATTTGGATCTTATAACCAAATTGGAAGTTGGGGACCTAAATTTGGAGATAGAGGAATTTGATATTTTGGAACTGGTGCAGAATGTTTTTGAGCTTTTGGAAATGAAAGCCGCTAAAAAGAATATTACCCTGACCTTTGACATGGATTATAAGGATCCAATCTTTGTTAAGGCCGATAAGGAAAAAATACAACAGGTCATTACAAATTTGGTGGTCAATTCCATTAAATATGGGCAGCAGAACGGTACTACCGAAGTGAGTGTGGAGAATTTAATCAAAAATAAGGTGATTATCCGGGTGACCGACAATGGTGAGGGCATTTCCAAACAAAACCTTGCCCGAATTTTCGAAAGATTTTACAGGGTCGATAAAAGTGGGAGTAGGGCCGAAGGTGGGTCTGGCTTGGGATTGGCAATTGTAAAACATATCATAGAGGCCCACAATGAGAAGATCTATGTGGAAAGTGTAATCGATATAGGCTCCGAATTTTCTTTTACTTTGGAAAAGACCACCAAATAATCCTGAGCGGCACTATTGTACGGATTTCTTTATTCAAGGCCAACCTCTGGTCCTTTCCAATGACTTCATTAAAGCAATTTTCCGTTACCTTGAATAATTCTAAATTAATGGGGAACGATTAAGTTATTATCTTTAGATACGACCTAATAGTTATCAACCTAAACCCTATGGAACATATTGTTATTATTGGTAATGGAATCTCCGGTATTACGGCGGCGCGCCATATCCGAAAACTATCCGACAAAAAAATCACCATTATTTCAGCTGAGAGCGATTATTTTTTCTCTAGAACGGCTTTGATGTATGTTTATATGGGCCATATGAAGTTTGAGCATACCCAGCCTTACGAAAATTGGTTCTGGAAAAAAAACCGATTGAATCTGGTTCATGGTTATGTAACCCAAGTAGATACGGCCAATAAAAAGCTAATATTAAATGGTTCCGAGGAAATGGGATATGATAAACTCATTATTGCCACAGGTTCCAAACCCAATAAGTTTGGGTGGCCAGGACAGGATTTGAAGGGGGTACAGGGATTGTATTCCAAACAGGATTTGGAATTGTTGGAGACCAATGCGCCAAACAATGAAGTTTGTAAGAGGGCAGTAATCGTTGGGGGCGGATTAATCGGGATCGAATTGGCGGAAATGCTTAGGAGTAGGGATATCCCTGTTACTTTTTTAGTCCGTGAGGACAGCTTTTGGAACGGAGTCCTGCCCGAAGGTGAATCCCAAATGATCAATGAACACATTTTGGAACATCATATAGATCTAAAATTGGGCACCAATCTAAAGGAGATTATTGCGGATGAAAATGGTTGGGCAAAGGCCGTGGTTACGGATAAGGGGGAGATGATCCCATGTACGGTGGTGGGGCTAACCGCAGGGGTTGCTCCAAACATTGATTTTCTAAAAGGCTCTGGAATTGAGCTAGGTAAAGGAGTAAAGGTCAATAACTTCTTGGAAACCAATATAACCGATGTCTATGCTATAGGGGACTGTGCCGAACAACATGAATCCATAGGCAACCGCAGGCCGGTGGAGGCCGTTTGGTATACGGGAAGAATGATGGGGGAAACGTTGGCCCAGACAATTTGCGGTAACAAAACGGCCTATAATCCTGGCCATTGGTTCAATTCCGCAAAATTTTTGGATATAGAGTATCAAACTTATGGATGGGTATTTAGCGAAAGAGCCAAAAAAGACCATGAACAGCATTTTCATTGGCGGCATCCCAAGGAGAAAATATGTGTCACCATCGCCTTCCACAGGGATACTAAACTGTTTTTGGGGATCAATACCTTTGGAATTCGAATGCGCCACGAGATTTTGGACCGATGGCTTACAGAGAAAAGAAGTGTATCCTATGTGTTGGAATATTTAAAGGATGCCAATTTTGACCCTGAATTCTACGCGGAATATGAGCAAGCCATTATATCCTGCTATAACTCCCATTATGGTACGAACATAAGGCCCAAAAAGAAAAGTTGGAAACGAATTTTTAGCAACGTATAAAGTCTTAAGATGCAAATAATAAAAAAAATAGGACTCTTCATTTTTTTGATAGGCCTTACCGTATTTACCATTCTACCCTTTATCGGGGAATTTAAGGTGACCCCTGCGACAATGGATCAAATAATTCGGGAAAAAGGAATTTCAAGCGAATTTTTTATAGATCGGATGCAAGAAAATGTGGTTGGCAAACAGTTTCAAGGAATGCTTTCATTATCGCCCAAAATAACTCAGGCACTGGAGGCCGCCAATGCACAACATAGAAAAAACAAGGAATATAAAAAGATTATCTATACGGGGCCGCATGATTTGGCTGCCACGGTGGGCAAGGGCTCTGGGAGTGGGTTTATAGTAGAAAACAAGGGATTAATGTGGTTTCTGACCTTTGGTCTGGGAATTATAGGGGCTTTACTTTTTATTGTTCCCAATGTGGTTTTGTTAGGGCAAAAGGGAATAAAAAATAATGGGATCTACCATGAAAATGCCACCAATAGGGGATGGATTGCCTGGTTGGTCTTCGTTTTTCTGGTTTCTTTTTATTTGGTACTTTATTTCCGCTCGGAATTTGCCGTAAATTGGACTTACCTAGTGGATCCTATCAGTGAGTTTCTAAGTGGAAATCCTGCCGGACATTGGTTTGTGTACGGCTTTATGTATTGTACGGTAATGACGGTTATGGCCGTAAGAATGTATATTAAATACAGGCACAATATGTACCAGATGGTACGGACCACCTCTGTATTGTTCTTTCAAATTGTCTTTGCCTTTCTTATTCCAGAAATAATGGTACGGCTGCAGATGCCGTATTACGATTTTAAAAATGCATTTCCGTTAGACTATGATTTCTTCTTCCAATGGAATTTAAAATCCTTATTGAACAGTGGGGGTATAGGACTTTTTATTTTAGTTTGGGGCATAGTGCTTACTTTGGTAATTGTGCCCGTTATGGTCTACTTTTTTGGAAAGCGATGGTACTGTTCCTGGGTCTGTGGTTGTGGTGGATTGGCAGAGACTCTGGGAGATCCCTATAGACAGCATTCGAGCAAGTCGCTTTTTTCTTGGAAAGTGGAAAGATGGTTGGTGCACGGGGTATTGGTCTTTGCCGTGGGAATGACCATGATGACACTCTACAGTTTCTTTACCGAGTCTGGCACCGTCTTGGGTTTAAAAACACAAAGTGTGCAAAATACCTATAGTCTTCTGATCGGAGCATTTTTTGCAGGAGTAATCGGTACCGGATTTTACCCCATTTTTGGGAATAGGGTATGGTGTAGGTTTGGTTGTCCCTTGGCGGCCTATTTGGGATTTGTACAGCGGTTCAAATCGCGCTTTAGGATTACCACCAACGGCGGTCAATGTATCTCCTGTGGCAATTGTTCTACCTATTGTGAGCAGGGCATAGACGTCAGGGCATACGCCCAAAAAGGTGAAAACATTGTCAGGTCCAGCTGTGTGGGCTGTGGCATTTGTTCCGCCGTTTGTCCTAGGGGGGTCTTAAAATTGGAAAATGGACCGCTCAAGGGAAGAATAAATCCCACGGAAGTGCTTTTGGGGAACGATGTTGATCTAATGGAGTTGGTCAATAATAAATAGGCATTTGGTGGGGGTAGAAATAATTGTTGCAAACCTTGGGGTAGCTCCATGGATTGATCAAAGTATTGATACCTTTGCGCTATCAAAACAATGGGTAACCATGGATAAATAAGAATGACCCTTCAACTACGCTAATGACCGATATAAAAGTAATTATCCCTGCCTATAATGAAGCTGATTCCATTGCGAACGTTATAAAGGAAATTCCTAAAATTGTTTCTGAAATAATTGTTGTAAACAATAATTCTACAGACGATACGGCCCTTAATGCCAAGGAGGCCGGGGCCACTGTCCTCACCGAGGATAGGATGGGATATGGCTATGCCTGCCTAAGGGGAATTAATTATATTTCCAAACAATCCAAAACACCCGATATTATCGTATTTATGGACGGAGACTATTCGGATTATCCCGAAGAACTCTCCAAAGTGGTAAAGCCTATACTGGAAAACAATTTGGATTTTGTTATCGGTGCCAGAACAAAGGGCCTGAGGGAAGAAGGATCCATGACGCCACAACAGGTTTTTGGCAATGCATTGGCCACCACTTTAATGAAATGGTTCTTTGGAGCTTCTTATACTGATTTGGGTCCGTTTAGGGCCATAAAGTACAATAAGCTTTTGGCGTTGGAAATGGAGGATAAGACTTACGGATGGACCGTGGAAATGCAGTTGAAAGTTCTAAAAAAAGAGTTTACATATACCGAAGTACCAGTGCGTTATAAAAAAAGAATTGGCATATCAAAAGTATCAGGTACTGTAAAAGGTAGTATATTTGCAGGCATAAAAATCCTGGGTTGGATATTTAAATATAGTTTAAAATAAAATGGGACTAACAATTACTTACTTTATCATTGCGATTTACAGTATATCCTTATTATTAATATTTTTTTATAGCTTGGCCCAGCTTAATTTATTGGTCAACTATCTAGGTTATAAAAGGAGAAATAAGGAGGCTCCAAAATTCAATTTATTGGATCCAAAAGAAATACCATTTGTAACCATACAACTTCCAATTTATAATGAGGAATACGTAGTGGAGCGTTTGTTGGACAATATTTCGAAAATAGAATATCCTTTGAGTAAATTGGAAATTCAGGTATTGGACGATTCAACGGACGAATCCGTACTGGACACTGCCAAGAGAATAAAAGCCCTTCAGGAGACTGGCTTGGATATACAACATATTAGAAGGTCCAATAGGCAAGGCTATAAGGCAGGTGCTTTAAAAGAAGGACTGGATAAGGCCAAAGGAGAATTTATTGCCATTTTCGATGCAGATTTCTTGCCTTCCAGTGATTGGTTGAAGAAAACCGTTATTTATTTTAAAGATAGGGAAATTGGTGTTGTTCAGACAAGATGGGGACATATCAATAGGGAATATTCTACTCTGACCCGTATACAGGCTTTTGCTTTGGATGCCCACTTTACGTTGGAACAGGTAGGACGTAATGCCAAGGGCCATTTTATAAACTTTAATGGTACGGCAGGTATTTGGAGAAAAGAATGTATTTTGGATGCCGGAAATTGGGAAGGAGATACCCTGACCGAGGACTTGGATCTTAGCTACCGTGCCCAATTAAAGAATTGGAAATTTAAATATTTGGAGGATGTAGAGACGCCTGCAGAACTTCCTGTAGTAATCAGTGCTGCCCGTTCCCAGCAATTTCGTTGGAACAAAGGTGGGGCCGAAAACTTTAGAAAAACGGTTTGGAGTGTTATTTCCGCTAAGAACATCTCGTTCAAGACCAAATTTCACGGGGTGATGCACTTGTTGAATAGCTCCATGTTCCTTTGTGTATTTTTGGTGGCATTGCTGAGCATTCCCATGATGTACATTAAAAATACTTATGATCACTTGGGGTGGATTTTTGAAGCCACCAAGTTTTTTATTTTAAGCACTATTATCCTTTTCGTTTGTTATTGGTTTACCTATAAGAGTATACAGGGTAGTAGTTTTGATAATTTTGTAGACTATATAAAAATCTTTTTTACCTTTTTCTCTGTGGCCCTTGGATTTTCATTGCACAACTCCATTGCAGTCCTGGAAGGTCATATGGGTAAAAGATCTGAGTTTGTCAGGACCCCAAAATTTAATTTGAACAGTATAAAGGACAGCTGGAAGGGGAATAAATATCTGGCTACCAAGCTTTCTCCCAATATGATTTTGGAAGCGGCCTTAATGCTTTACTTCCTTTTTGGAATGTACAGTGCCATTCCTTTGAATGATTTTGGACTTTTCCCATTTCACTTTATGTTATTTTTGGGCTTCGGTTATGTATTCTTCAAATCCCTTATGGCAAGGGCATAAATAATATTTATAAACGTTTTTCAAAAGCCCTGTTCTTGTTAAAGAAAGGGCTTTTTTACTTTTGAAATTATTCATCGGATTTATGTTCCTAAACCCTTAGTTAAGAAATAAATAGGATTTCTTTTGCGCCGATGTTGGAGCAATGATCTTGTTTGTCGTCATTCCTGAATTTTAAAAAAATCAGCTTTCTATTGCCAAAATCAAAATTGGAAGTATAGATATTTGATAATTTCATTTAAATTTGGGAGATTGCTGAATTAATAAAGTGACCAAAAACCACCAGACGACCATGACCCAAAGGGCCATTTCTTATTGGAAACTCCATAGGATTCCAATTTTAATGGTGCTGCTTAGCATCCTCTTCTATATTTCCTTTGGTTACCATTTGGACCGGCCCGATTTTATGAAGCTGCTGAGTCTTTATTTGGGGTTGTTTTTTTTATGCTATAAGCTGATACAATTTGAAAAATGGAACTTTAAGTTTCTGGCTATTTCCGGGACACTTTTCCGGTTGTTGCTACTTTTTGCAGAACCTAATCTTTCACAGGATTTTTATAGATTTATCTGGGACGGGCAATTGATCAATATTGGGATGAGTCCCTACCTTCATCTTCCTAAGGACTTGATAATTCAAAACGGCCACCTCATGCACAATGCCGCAGAATTGGTGAGTGGCATGGGCAGCCTCAGTGCATCAAATTACAGTAATTATCCTCCATTGAATCAGTTTATTTTTGCGTTGTCCACTTGGTTGTCGGGAAAGAGTATAGTGGGCAGCGTATTGGTCATGAGAACCATTATAATTTTGGCCGATTTGGGAATCCTGTATTTCGGTCGAAAATTACTGCAAAAGCTCAATAAATCCACCCATCTGATCTTTTGGTATTTCTTAAATCCCTTGGTTGTTTTGGAACTAACGGGGAATCTGCATTTTGAAGGGGTGATGTTGTTCTTTTTTGTTTGGGCTATTTGTCTTCTCTTCAATAAGAAATGGTTGTTGGCAGCTGTTGTATACGCGCTATCCATCTCTATTAAATTGGTCCCATTGCTATTTCTGCCCTTGTTCTTAAAGTATTTCGGGTTTAAGAAAAGTATTCCATTCTATGCGGTTGTGGGTTTAACAACGGTCCTTTTAATACTCCCGTTCTATTCCCAGGAATTTGCAAATAATTACTTGCAGACGGTAGGGCTGTGGTTCTCCAATTTTGAATTCAATGCAGGGCTGTACAACGCCATAAAGAAAGTGGCCCTAAATTTCGATGTCAAGCCTTGGGAACTTATCAAGGATTATGGAAAGATTACCCCGATAATCGTTATTGCCTCAGTAGCCCTGTTTACGTTTTTTAGGGACAATAAAAAGATGTCAAGTTTGCTGACCTCTATGTTGTGGGTGCTTACCTTATATTATTTTTTGTCCGCAACGGTGCATCCATGGTATATTATTTTCTTATTGACTTTAAGCCTGTTTACCGAGTTTAGGTTCCCTATGGTTTGGTCCCTGAGTATCGTATTGAGCTACTGGGCCTATTCCAATGAAGGGTTTAGGGAGAATTATTGGCTGTTGGCCGTTGAATATATTGCAGTATATGGATTTATGTTTTATGAAATTGTTAGATTACATAACAAAAAGATACTATTTAGTAAAAATTAGCACATCAATCACATAAATTCATTTTTATTTGTACTTTTGATGGTAGAATGAATAACTTATATTACATACTAAACGTAAACGGGGTTTCCAACCTTGCATATTCATTTACGCCTACACGTCGTCGCCCGTAAGGGTGCGCTTCTTTTATGGAAATAGGTGAGTCCATTTCCCTCTCAAAAAAAATAAATTATAATTTTAATTTTAAAAGCAACATTCAATGAAGATTGTTATTGCTAACGATTCCCATTTTAAATATGCCGAGATCATCTGTGATACCATTGCGGAATCGGCCAAAGTGCGCGGCACCGGGATTGCCAAGCGTACTCCTGAATATATTCAAAAAAGACTGCATAATGGCAATGCCATTATTGCCTTGGACGGCGATAAATTTGCAGGATTCTGTTATATTGAGGTATGGGGACATGAAAAATTTGTAGCCAATTCGGGCCTTATAGTACATCCGGATTACAGGAATCAGGGTTTGGCCAAGCAAATAAAAAAGGAGATTTTCAACCTTTCCAGAAGTAAGTTTCCCGATGCCAAAATATTTGGGATTACTACAGGCTTGGCAGTGATGAAGATGAACTATGAACTGGGCTATAAACCGGTAACTTTTTCGGAACTTACCACTGATCCAGAGTTTTGGAAGGGCTGTCAGACCTGTAAAAATTTCGATATCCTTACTAGGACAGAACAAAAAATGTGCCTTTGTACCGGAATGTTGTACGACCCCGAAACCAAAGTCAAGGAGATTAAACAGGAGCCGAAGGAAAAATTGAATTCCAAGGCTTTTCAACGATTAAAAAGTATAAAGGAAAGTCTGTTCCTGAATAAGAAAGCAAAGTAGTGGATCAATACTACTGTGAATATAACAATAAGATAAGTTTAGCATGAAAAAATTAGTATTAGCATATAGTGGTGGATTGGACACTTCCTATTGCGCAAAGTATTTGTCAAAGGATCAAGGTTTTGAAGTACATGCCGTAAGTGTAAATACCGGTGGGTTTTCAAAGGAGGAAATAGAGAGCATTCACAAAAAAGCCTTGGAATTGGGGGCTACTACCTACACTTCCATAGATGCTGTAAACACCTTTTATGAAAAAGTAGTAAAGTATTTAATTTTCGGAAATGTTTTAAAGAACAATACCTATCCCTTATCGGTTAGTGCGGAGCGAATTGTTCAGGCCATTGAAATTGTTAATTACGCCAAAAAAGTAGGTGCCAAATATATAGCCCACGGTAGTACAGGGGCCGGGAACGATCAGGTTAGGTTTGATATGATCTTCCAGATCATTGCACCGGAAATTGAAATTATTACCCCCATTCGCGATAATAAATTGGCCCGGGAGGTAGAAATTGAATATTTGAAACAGAATGGGGTAGATTACCCATGGGAGAAGGCAAAATACTCTATCAATAGAGGTTTGTGGGGAACTTCCGTAGGGGGTGAGGAAACACTTACCTCGCACAAATCCTTACCGGACTCTGCTTATCCAAGCCAATTGCAGGAGACGGAACCCACCCAGTTGAAACTTACTTTCCACAAGGGGGAATTAATTGCTGTGGATGGCGATAACGATACCCCGGTGAACAACATCATAAAATTGGAGGCAATAGCTTCCAAATATGCCATTGGTAGGGATATACACGTTGGCGATACTATTATTGGAATTAAAGGTAGGGTAGGGTTTGAGGCACCTGCTTCCCTGATCATTATCAAAGCCCACCATTTATTGGAAAAACATACCCTTACCAAATGGCAACAGTATCAGAAGGAAATGCAGGGCAATTTCTATGGTATGTTGTTGCATGAAGGAAATTATTTGGATGAGGTAATGCGAAATATTGAGGCCTTCCTGACCGATACCCAAAAGAACGTTAGTGGTGATGTCTTTGTAAGCCTGCACCCTTATCGATTTGAATTGGACGGGATATCCTCTTCGCACGATTTGATGAACGCCTCTTTTGGTAGTTATGGAGAGATGAACAAAGGATGGACGGCAGATGATGCCAAAGGATTTATTAAGATACTTTCCAATTCGGGAAAAATATATAACCACGTAAACCAGCATAATGATTAAGGTAGGAATTATAGGAGGGTCAGGATATACCGGTGGGGAACTCATTAGAATTCTCCTGAACCACCCTAATACAACCATAGATTTTGTTTTTAGTACTACAAGGGCAGGTAAAAAGATTACCACGGCACATCCAGACCTGTTGGGGGTTACCGATTTGGTTTTTACAGGAAAGGTAAACAAAGATGTGGATGTCGTATTTCTTTGTCTGGGTCATGGCAATTCCACGAGTTTTTTAAAGGAAAACGAGTTTTCCAAGGACACAAGAATCATTGATTTAAGTAATGATTTTAGGTTGGAGGCCGATGCCGTTCTGGATGGAAAGGCTTTTGTCTACGGCTTGCCGGAACTAAAAAAGGAAGAAATAAAAAAAGCGAACTATATTGCCAATCCAGGTTGCTTTGCTACCTCTATTCAGTTGGGGTTATTGCCGTTGGCAAAAGCCCATAAGTTGGATAAACCGGTACATATCAATGCTGTTACTGGAAGTACAGGGGCAGGAGTAAGCCTTTCGGCAACCTCACATTTTAGCTGGAGGAACAATAACGTATCCTGGTACAAGCCCTTCACGCACCAGCACCTAGGGGAAATTAATGAAAGCTTGCACAGTCTTCAGGAAAATACCGGGGAACTATTTTTTCTTCCCAATAGGGGGAATTTTACCCGAGGGATATTGGCCACGGCCTATACCGAATTTGATGGGAGTTTGGAAGAAGCCTATGAACTGTACAGGGAGTTTTACAAGGATGCGGCCTTTACCCAGGTAACAGAGGAGGACATCAACCTAAAACAGGTGGTGAATACCAACCAATGTCATATTCATTTGCACAAGCATAACAATATACTGCTGATCACCTCTGCCATAGACAATCTATTGAAAGGGGCATCAGGGCAGGCAGTGCAGAACATGAACTTGGCGTTCGGATTTAAGGAAACGGAAGGCCTGCAGTTGAAAGCAGGCGTATTTTAAAATCGTTGCCCCCTGGGGTTGATGGTGATATTATGACCGACCGACAAACAAATTGATCAACCATTGGATTCTCTTGGTTTAGGGAATGAACAAATAACAAATAAGGAATGAAAATAGCTATTATTGGAGCAGGTAATTTAGGTCTATCCATAGCCAAAGGTATTTTGAGCACCAATGGGGCCACTTCCATGGTCCTGACCAAGAGAAGTCTTAATGGACTTAAGGAGATTGAAAATTATGGAATTGTCACCACTACTACGGATAATAGGGAGGCGGTGGCCAAATCCGATATCCTGATTTTTGCGGTACAGCCTGGCCAATTTGTAAAAATATTGGGAGAGGTGAAGGACATCCTTACGGAGAAACATGTTATTATTTCAACTATTACCGGCTTTAGTATTGCCCGAATGGAAGAAGTTATAGGGCCAGATCATTATATTATTCGAGCCATGCCCAATACAGCTATTTCCGTGGGGAAATCCATGACCTGTATCTGCAGCAATGAGAAAGGGGCCAAAAGGGTAGACCTGGCCAAGGCCATCTTTAACCGTATGGGGCATTCCATGCAAATTCCGGAAGACCAGATGCAGGCCGCTACCGTTATTTGTGCCAGTGGAATTGCGTTTTGGATGCGATTGATCAGAGCTACCACACAAGGGGCCATTCAATTGGGATTCGATGCCAAGGAAGCACAGGAATTGGCCATGCATACCTGTAACGGGGCTGCCAGTTTGTTGATAGAATCTGACAGTCACCCAGAAAATGAAATAGATAAGGTTACCACCCCAAGGGGATGTACTATTTCCGGATTGAACGAAATGGAACACCAAGGATTAAGCTCCTCCCTGATCAGGGGAATAGTGGCCTCATTTGACAAGATAAACGAAATAAAAAAAGGATAACCTCTATCGTAAACCTACAAGGTTATAAGACAATGGAGGTTCATAATACAATATAGAAGATGGAATTATTTGATGTATACCCATTATATAAGGTTACTCCCGTTTCGGCACAGGGAATCGTAGTCACCGATGACAAAGGACAGGAGTATTTGGATTTTTACGGAGGACATGCCGTAATTTCGATTGGACATTCCCATCCACATTATGTAAATAGATTGAAGGATCAGTTGGATAAGATCGGTTTTTATAGCAATGCCGTACAGAACCCCGTCCAAGAAGCCTTGGCGCATAAATTAGGGGAACTTTCCGCTTGTGAAGATTACAACCTTTTCCTGTGCAATTCAGGGGCGGAGGCCAACGAAAATGCCCTAAAGTTGGCATCGTTCCAAACAGGTAAGTCGCGTGTAATATCCTTTAAACATGGATTCCATGGAAGGACTTCTGCCGCTGTGGCCGCTACCGATAATGAAAAAATAAACGCACCTATCAACAAGCAACAAAAAGTAACCATACTTCCTTTCGAGGATTTGGCCGCTTTTAAAACTGAGATTTCAAAAGGGGATGTCTGTTGTGTAATTATAGAAACCATTCAAGGGGTAGGGGGTCTAGATCGGCCTTCCCAAGAATTTTATCAAAATATAGCCGCACTTTGTAAGGAAAATGGTGCCTTGCTTATAGCAGATGAGGTGCAATGTGGTTATGGAAGGAGCGGTAAGTTCTTTGCCTTTCAGCATTACGGGATTAAACCGGATATTATTACGGTAGCCAAGGGAATGGGGAACGGATTTCCCATTGGCGGGGTGCTTATCCACGAGAGCATTAAAGCTTCTTACGGAATGTTGGGAACCACTTTTGGCGGGAATCATTTGGCCTGTGCCGCTGGATTGGCGGTTTTGGAAGTGATCGAAAATGAGAATTTAATTGAAAATGCCGCGGACCTTTTTGAGTATTTTAAGGAAAAGGCAGCCAGCATTCCACAAGTAAAAAGGGTAAAGGGAATGGGTCTTATGCTGGGGCTGGAATTCGATTTTGAAGTAGCGGAGCTACGCAAGAAGCTTATCCATAATCAGCATATGTTCACCGGTGGCGCCAGTGACAAACACGTTTTGAGAGTATTACCTGCATTGAATATTACCAAAGAAAATTTGGATCAATTTTTTGATGCCCTAAAAAAGGAATTGGCATGAGTTTAAATTTAGACATATCCCAAAGAAATGCGGTGCTCAATACCATGGCACAGCTTATCGATGGCGAACGAAAAACTATCCTTGAGGTCAATAAAAAAGACCTCGAGGCCTATAATGGCGATGATTTGGCAATGTATGACCGGCTCAAGGTGGACGAAGCCAAAATAGATGGCATGATCCTATCCTTGCGGCAGTTGGCGGGACAGGATGATCCCTTGGGTTTGGAACGTTTTAATTTCATCCACGACAATGGGATGCGCGTAAGTAATAAAACGGCCCCTTTTGGAACCGTTCTTATAATTTATGAGTCCAGGCCCGATGTTACCATAGAGGCAGCAGCCATTGCCTTTAAATCCGGTAACAGAATTTTATTGAAAGGCGGAAAGGAATCGCTACAAAGCAATTTGGTATTGGTCAATTTTTGGCATAAATCTTTGGAGCAACACGGTATTTCCAAGGATTGGGTCACTTATTTGGAATTTGATCGGGCGCAGACCCAAGCATTTTTGGAAAAACCGACCCAAAAGTTAGACCTTATAGTTCCTAGAGGAGGGGAAAAACTGATCGCTTTTACCAAAAAACACGCCACCTGTCCCGTAATCGTCAGTGGAAGGGGAAATAACTTCCTCTATGTGCACCCCAAGGCCGACCTTAAAAAGGCAATGTCTATTATCCTAAATGCCAAGACCACAAAGATCTCGGCCTGTAATGCCTTGGACAAGGTATTGATAGATAGCGCACTGCCCAACAAAGAGGCATTTATAAAAGATTTGATAGCAGAATTAAAAGTGAAAAAAGTAGAGGTCTTGGTTGATAGTAGCCTTGCCAGTACAGTGGATACTACGGAGATTATTGCAGAGGACAGCTGGTATGAAGAATTTTTGGATTATAAGATCCTTATAGGGGAAGTGGGAAGCACGGAGGAAGCGGTTGAAAAGATCAATACCTATGGTGGAGGTCATTCCTCGGTAATCGTAACCGAAGAAGAACAAGGAGCCGATTTTTTTATGAATTCCGTGGATTCCGCAGCGGTATATCACAATGTTTCCACCCGTTTTACCGATGGTGGACAATTTGGCCTGGGCGGTGAATTGGCCATTAGCACGGATAAATTGCACCAAAGGGGCCCCATAGGGCTACAACATTTGGTGACCAACAAATGGTATATTAAGGGGGATGGTCAAATAAGATAGTAGCCGGACCTTTCATTAGGTCTAAAAAAAAGCACATGCAGAAGAAAAGAATATTATTAAAAATAGGATCCAACACCCTCACCAAGGAAACGGACCATATTTCCAGGGGGAAAATTGAGGATATAGGGAGGCAGATTGCGAAACTAAAGGATAGTTACGAATTCATCATCGTAAGTTCGGGGGCCATAGCCGCTGCCAAACAGTTTGTAAAACTGGAACACAACGGACAGGAAATAACCGTTAAACAAGCTTTGGCCTCCATTGGTCAGCCCCATTTAATGCGAATTTTTCAAGAGAATTTTAGGGAATTGGGCTTGTTTACCTCCCAATGTCTTTTGTCCTATTCCGATTTTGAAAAGGAAGTTTCCAAAGAAAACATCTGCAATACCATTAATGTACTGGTGGCCAATAATTTTATTCCCATTATCAATGAGAACGATACGGTAGCTACCGATGAGATCCAATTTGGGGACAATGATAAATTAGCAGCATTGACCGCAGCCTTGATGAAGGCAGATCTGTTGATCATTGCAACCAATACCAATGGTATTTACACCAAGGAATCGTTCATTAATAAGAAGCCCGAAACCATTCGACTAGTGGGCGATTTGATAGAGCTGCAAAAGGAGGTCAGTAGCTCTAAATCTTCCCATGGTACCGGGGGAATGGAATCCAAGATAGAGGCGGCCAACATAGCCAGACAGGCCCATGTGGAAACCTGGATCGTGAACGGCCTAAAGGACAATTTTATTATTGATGCCCTAGAAAACAAAACTGCTTTTACAACCATAAAATAAAGAAATGCAACACTATTTATCCTTAAAAGATATCGATTCCCTACCGCAATGGGTAGAAGAAGCTAGATCATTAAAGGCGAATCCGCTTCAATTCAAAGCCTTGGGACAGGCTAAGACCATATGTTTATTATTTTTCAATAACAGCCTTAGAACCCGTTTAAGTACACAAAAAGCGGCCATGAACTTGGGGATGGAGGTTATTGTGATGAACTTTGGAAGTGAAGGATGGGCTTTGGAGTACGGAGATGGTACCATCATGGACCAAGGTACCTCCGAACACATTAAGGAAGCGGCCCAGGTAGTGGCACAATATTGTGATATAGTCGCCATTAGGGCCTTTGCCTCCTTGACCGATAAGGAGCAGGATGAGGCAGAAGTGGTCATGAACGGTTTTAAAAAATACGCCGGTATTCCGGTGGTGAATATGGAAAGCTCTGTGGGCCACCCATTACAGGCGTTGGCAGATGCCATAACCTTGGCAGAGAATAACACCAAGAAGAGACCTAAAGTGGTCCTGTCCTGGGCACCACACCCTAAGGCATTGCCGCATGCAGTGGCCAATTCCTTTGTGGAAATGATGCATTTGCAGGATGCCGATTTTGTAATTACCCATCCCAAAGGATATGATTTAAATCCAGAGGTGACCAAGGGCACCAAAATAGAGTACGATCAGGACAAGGCCTTGGAAGATGCCGATTTTGTTTATGTAAAAAACTGGAGCAGCTACCAGGATTATGGGAAGGTGGTGAGTCAGGACAGGGATTGGACCATGACCAATAAAAAGTTGGGCAAAGCCAAGTTTATGCATTGTTTACCGGTAAGACGTAATGTAGTGGTAGCCGATGAGGTTTTGGATGGCAATAATTCCTTGACCATACAACAGGCCAATAATAGGACCTATTCCGCACAAATTGTGCTGAAGAAGTTGCTGGAGAGCTTGGAGGGTTAAAAGTGAACAGTTATCAGTAATGAGTAAACAGTTGGGTAGTGAACAATGGCAATCGAACAATGACGATAAGAAGGGGTTCCTTCCCTTGGCAAGGGAAGGTGGCTTCTCCGACGATAGGAGGAGAGGACGGAAGGGATTGAAAACGTAGGTAGATGATTTTATGTAGTGAAACGAAATAAAATTATACCGAGAAGTAGACTTTGAATGGTAACAAGTGACTAGTTGTTTAGTGTGATAGGGTTATAAAGTGCGAAGTCGGGAGACTTTACACAACAGCGGAGTAGAGACCTCAATGAAAGGACTGAAACAGCTGGTCAGAAAAAACAGGGACCTAAGCAGGAAGTATAAAAAGACATGAAACAAAAACTATCGATAATAAAAATTGGAGGGAACGTTATTGAGAACGAAGTGGAACTCAACAAATTCCTAGATTCCTTTGCCGCTATGCAAGGACCTAAAATATTGGTCCACGGCGGGGGCAAACTGGCTACCCAGATCGCTGAAAAATTGGGGATAGAATCCAAATTGGTGGGAGGAAGACGCATTACCGATGAAGAGGGACTAAAAGTAATTACCATGGTCTATGGTGGATTGGCCAATAAAAATATAGTGGCCCAATTGCAGGCCAGAGGTACCAACGCCATAGGGCTTAGTGGGGCCGATGGCAATACCATCCGGGCCGTGAAAAGACCGGTACGGCAAATCGATTACGGATTTGCAGGAGATGTAGAGGAAGTAAATGCAGCGGCTATCGGCAAATTGTTGCAGGCCAAATTTGTTCCAGTGTTCTGTGCCATCACGCATAACAAAGAAGGGCAGTTGCTGAACACCAATGCCGATACCATTGCTTCGGAAGTGGCCATTGGAATGAGCGGGGATTATGACACCACCCTCTACTATTGTTTTGAAAAGAAAGGGGTGTTGATGGATATTGCAGACGAAACCTCTGTGGTAAAACACCTGGAGCCTAAGAATTACCAAGAATTATTGGAAAAGAAGATTATAGCGGATGGCATGCTACCAAAATTGGAAAATTGCTTTCATGCGCTTCATAAAAATGTGGGCAAGGTCTGTATTGGGGACTTGGATATGTTAAACCCTAATGCTACCTTATTTACCACTATTACCTTATAAACATGGATCAACAAAAACTTACGGAAAAGGCTATTGAGCTGTTACAGAAATTGATTTCAATTCAGTCGTTTTCCTCCGAAGAAGATAAGACGGCAGATGCCATTGAGGCATGGTTTACACATTTCGACATCCCTTTTAAAAGGGAGAAGAACAATGTATATGCCTTTAACAAATACTATGACGAGAGCAAGCCTTTGCTGCTGCTCAACTCCCATCACGATACGGTAAAACCCAATTCGGCCTATACCAAAGATCCCTTTCATCCACATATTGAGGACGGAAAATTGTTTGGACTGGGCAGTAACGATGCCGGCGGATGCCTGGTATCCCTGATCGCTACCTTTACCTATTTTTACGCTCAGGAAAACCTGAGCCATAATGTAGTGATCGTGGCCTCTGCGGAAGAGGAAAGCTCCGGTCCCAACGGTCTTAACAGTATGTTGCCGATCCTACCAAAAATTGATGTGGCCATAGTGGGGGAACCTACCCTGATGAATTTGGCCATTGCCGAAAAAGGTTTGGTGGTGTTTGAAGGCAAGGTAAGTGGAACGCCCTCCCATGCCGCCCACCCCAACGATAATAATGCCATTTACAATACCATTGAAGTATTGCAGTGGTTTAAGGATTATAAGTTTCCAAAGGTATCGGAAGTGCTCGGCGAGGTAAAGCTTACGGTAACCCAGATGAATGCCGGCAACCAGCACAACGTTGTGCCTGGTCATGTGGATCTGGTGATCGATGTACGGGTAAACGATTGCTATTCCAACAAGGAAATAGCGGACATACTTACTGCCGAAGCACCCTGTGAGGTAAAGCCCCGTTCGTTACGACTAAACTCATCCTCGATCAATAAGGATCACGCTTTGGTACAGTCGGGCTTGGCCTTGGGCAGAAGTAGCTATGGCTCCCCAACCCTATCCGATCAGGCGGCCCTCTATTGTCAGTCCTTAAAATTGGGGCCTGGCGATAGCACCCGTAGTCACTCTGCGGACGAATTTATTTATGTGGCGGAAATAGAAGAGGGAATAGATTTGTATATTAAGATCTTGCAAGGATTTTTGAAACAATAAACAATAAACAATGTTGGTTTGTTCATTGTAATTGACCTATAAAAAAAACAATAAAAAAATATCAAATGAACCGAGCCGGAACGAACCTGTTTATTTATTAGAGAGGTTTAAAGGCGAACTACATTTGACCTTTAAAAAAAAACAAATAAAAACGACAAATGAAACTTTGGGACAAAGGATTTAGCACCGACAAGAAAATAGACCATTTTACGGTGGGCAATGATAGGGAACTGGATTTGCTTTTGGCAAAATACGACGTAATCGCCTCCAAGGCACATGCCAAAATGCTGGGCAAAATTGGTCTGTTGACCCTTAAGGAAACCGAATCCTTGGTACATGAGCTGGACAATATAGCCAAGACCATAGAAAACGGCACCTTTACCATAGAGGACAGTTTTGAGGATATGCATTCCAAAATTGAATTCCTTCTCACCCTTAGGTTGGGCGATGCAGGTAAAAAAATTCACACTGCACGTTCCAGGAACGATCAGGTTTTGGTGGCCATGCATTTGTACCTAAAGAACGAATTAACAGAGATTAAAGATCAGACCAAGGAGTTGTTCCACCTGCTCTTGAACTTGGCGGACAAGCACAAGAATGTGATGTTGCCCGGCTATACCCATTTACAGGTAGCTATGCCATCTTCTTTTGGACTCTGGTTTTCGGCCTATGCCGAAAGTTTGGTAGACGATCTTTATTTTGTGGATGCCGCCTATAAGGTAGCGGACCAAAACCCCTTGGGTAGTGCCGCGGGTTATGGAAGTTCCTTCCCTATAGACCGCAGTTTTACTACAGAAGAAATGGGCTTTGAAACTATGAAATACAATGTGGTGGCCGCCCAAATGGGCCGTGGCAAAGTAGAAAAGGCAGCCGCCTTTGGGATGGGCAGCATTGCCGCCACCCTGTCTAAAATGGCGATGGACATTTGCCTGTATATGAGCCAGAACTTTAATTTTGTCTCTTTTCCAGATGAGCTAACCACAGGGTCCAGTATAATGCCCCATAAGAAAAATCCGGATGTGTTTGAGCTGGTACGCGGTAAGTGTAACCGACTCCAGACCGTACCCAACCAATTGATCTTGATTACCAACAACCTTCCCAGTGGCTATCACCGGGACCTGCAATTGGTAAAAGAGGTGATCGTACCTGCCATACAGGACCTAAAGGCCTGTTTGGAAATAATGACCTTTAGTTTAAAGGAAATACGGGTAAACGAAAATATTTTGGACGATCCCAAATACGACTACCTGTTTAGTGTGGATACCTTGAACGAACTGGTATTGACCGGCACGCCTTTCCGTGATGCCTATAAGAAAATGGGCAAGGAGATCAATGAGGGTACATTTACGCCCAAAAGAGATATTAGACACACCCATGAAGGCAGTTTTGGCAATCTATGCCTGGCAGAGATCAGAAAGAAAATGGACAAGATTTCTTAAACAGTGAACAGTTGTTAGTGAGATAGGGTTATAAAAGTGCGAAGTCGGGAGACTTTGCACAGCGGAAAGAAAATGGACAAGATTTCTTAAACAGTGAACAGTTGTTAGTGAGATAGGGTTATAAAGTGCGAAGTCGGGAGACTTTGCACAGCGGAGACTTTGCACAGCAGCAGGGATTGCCAAAATCAAGTGAACTGTCCCGATATTTCTACCGGGAGCAACTCACCTATTCATTCTATCTTTTTTACTTTAAAAAGGTTAACACCTACTTGGCAGAAAATGTGCTAAGCTGTTTTTTCAGGAGAAATATACTTGTACACCAATCCAGCTAAAATGGCACCTACTATTGGGGCCACCCAAAATAACCATAGTTGGCCCATGGCCCAGTCCCCTGCAAATATAGCCTGACTAGTACTTCTTGCTGGGTTTACCGAAGTGTTGGTTACCGGGATGCTTATTAAATGTATGAGCGTCAAGCCCAAACCTATGGCCAGTCCCGCAAAACCCTTAGGGGCTTTGGAGTGCGTAGCTCCCAAGATGATGATCAAGAACATAAAGGTCATAACAACTTCCGTAATTAAGGCGGACATCATATTATAACCGTCCGGAGAATGATCCCCATATCCATTGGCGGCAAACCCTCCAATTTCAAATCCGGCTTTTCCGCTGGCAATAAGATATAAAATACTGGCTCCTGCAATTCCCCCCAGAACCTGGGCCACAATATAGGGAAGCAGTTCTTTTTTGTCGAACCTGCCGCCTATCCATAGTCCAATGGATACGGCCGGATTTAAATGACATCCCGAAATATGCCCAATGGCATAGGCCATGGTAAGCACGGTTAATCCAAAGGCCATGGCTACGCCTACGAAGCCAATTCCCAATTCCGGATAGGCAGCGGCCAATACAGCACTTCCACACCCTCCTAATACTAACCATAAGGTTCCAATAAATTCTGCGACTAATTTTTTCATACTTTATTTTGTTTTGGTGGTTACAATTGATATCCCTAATATAATAAATACTTGCGCTCCTTTTTTATTTAACACTCTAATTTTCAAATAATAAGGTTTAGGAATATCTAAAATGGCTTGTAAGTCCAGGCTTAAATATTTTGAACGAAAGGATTTATAAAGTGCGAAGTCGGGAGACTTAGCACAGCCGGTGCGAAGTCAGGAGACTTTGCACAGCAGGGGAAGGGATTGTAAGTTCAAGCATGGTTGTTTAGTGAGATAGGGCTTGTGAAGTGCGAAGTCAGGAGACTTTGCACAGCAGGAGACTTTGCACAGCGGAAATTACTTTCTTATTATTGTAAACTGTTAACCACAATTACTATCAGTACCTATGAAGTTCAGATTTATTTTATTGTTTGCACTATTTTTATCTCCCTCTGTACAGTCCCAAGACATTTCCCAATTATACTTTAATGGGAACAAGGAGTTTAAAGTGCTGCAGTTTACGGATACCCATGTTAATGTAGAGAGTGGTAAAAACGTGGATGCCTTTATCACCATTAAAAAAATCATGGCCATAGAAAAACCGGATTTAGTAGTCTTAACGGGCGATGTAGCTACCGATGGCAATCCGGAAAAGACTTATAAAGAATTTGAAGCTATTTTTACCGAAGCCAAAATGCCATGGATCGTTACCCTGGGAAATCACGATTCCCAAGCCGATCTTTCAAGGAAAGAAGTGGCCGACTTTCTTCAGAATTTGAATTACTGTCTAAACAATGACCAGGGAGAGACTTATGGCCACTCCAACTTTGTTTATCCTGTTCGCAGTACCGATAATAAGAACAAAGCGCTTATTTATGTCATGGATTCCAATGCCTACAGTACCTTAAAACCTGAAGTGGATGGGTGGGGCTGGTTTGATAATAGTCAAGTAAGCTGGTACAAGGAAAAAAGCAGGGAATTCACCCAATTAAACAACCACCGACCCTTACCGGCCATTGCCTTTTTTCATATTCCGTTACCTGAGTATTACCAGGCATGGAAGAACAAAAAAGTAAAGGCCATAGGGAAACGCAAAGAACAGGAATGTGGTCCGGAAATTAATACGGGTATGTTTGCCGCCATGTTGGAAGCCAAGGATGTCATGGGCACTTTTGTAGGTCATGATCACAATAACGATTACATAGGGGTGCATTACAATATGGCCTTGGCATATGGTAGGGTTACCAAAACAAAAACCTATAACAAAGCTCCTATAGAAGGTGGAAGAATAATTGTTTTAAAAGAGGGGAAACGTAGCTTTGACACTTGGATACGGGAGGTTAACGGCAAAAAAGTCTATCCCTGCACTTGGCCAGATTCATTTGTGGAATAGATGGGTGGAACTCCCCCCAACCCTCCCGCAATGACCATAAAATTTTAGGTTGAGCGTCCCAATGGCTATCATGAGAGATTTATTATAACATATTCAATTGCCGAAGGATGTTCTTGGTGATTTCTTTTCTACAGGCGCCAAAATCGGGATTTTTATCGGCCCTATTTTTGATCAATCTGGTAGCGCAAAAATAAACATTATCACTTCGTTCCAAATAACCTACCCACCAACCGGTATCTTTACCGCCGTCCCTGGTCCAACCAGTCTTGGCCCGTAATGTATAATCTGCCGTCCGCTCTTGGACCATCATATCTTTTAGGATCTGAAAGGAAGTCTTTTTAAAGGGTAGGGTTTCTTCATATACCCCTATTAAAATGGCTACTTGATTGGCAGGGGAAATGGCCAAATTTCCAAAATTCCAGAAATCGTCATCGTTTATGGACAGGTCGGTGTTGCCATAATTGGAGGCCTGCAAATATAGATTGTATTTTTCTTTTCCAATTTTTTTTGCCAACTCAACATATACCCAGCCCGCCGAGGTTGTAAATGCCTCTTTCATGGACATATTGTGATAAATATCAGGGCGATAACCGTATTTAATGGTATCCGTGGCCCCAGGCCAATTAATTATGTCATTTTCAGTTTTAACCACCCCCGTCTCTAAGGCGATCAAGGTGTTGATGATTTTAAAGGTGGAAGCGGGCAAAGTGCCTTTGTGGCTGTCCTCAATATCACTTGAAATCCATTTTTTGGCATGGTAATCATAAATTGTTGTACTTCCTTTTATATTGCAGTCGCTAAAAGGTTTGGACAGGTCCTCTTGGCCGAACAAATAGAAAAAACTGCAATTTAAAACAGCGGCCACAAGCACTATTTTCTTCATTATTTCCTTATAAATAAATGTGTTGAAAGGGATTTTTACACTCATTTTCTTAAATCCGCAAGGCCCACTTATTTAAGTGGGCCTATTGGATATTCAGCATATTACAGGTCCTAAATACTTTGGATCTAGGTCACCATTTTTTATATTCTTTACAATTGGATCTTAGCGCCCATCACTTTTAAAAATTCCCTTATAAAACTAGGATGTGCAGGCCAGGCGGGGGAGGTAACCAAGTTGCCATCTACAAAGGCCCCATCTACGGGAATGGATTGAAATTCCCCTCCAGCCAAGGTTACTTCCGGCCCCACTGCTGGATAGGCCGTGAGTTTTCTTCCTTTTACAACTCCTGCAGCAGTTAAAATTTGAATGCCATGGCAGATGGCGGCAACAGGTTTGTTGGTGTTGAAAAAGTGTTGTACTATTTCGAGCACCTTTTTGTTCAATCGCAAATATTCAGGAGCCCTTCCTCCTGCAATCACCAAACCATCATAGTCGGACGCATTCACATCTACAAAGCTGTAGTTCAAGGCAAAATTATGACCAGGCTTTTCCGTGTAGGTCTGGTCGCCTTCAAAATCGTGTATGGCTGTTTTAACAATGTCCCCCTTTTTCTTGTCCGGGCAAACGGTATGTACGGTGTATCCCACCATTTCCAGCATTTGAAATGGGACCATGGTTTCATAATCTTCAGTGAAATCTCCGGTTAAAAACAATACTTTTTTCATTGCTATTCTTTAGGGTTAAAAAATTATTTACGCTTTATTATTGGTATTTAAGATTTTTAGGTGAAAAGTTACTAGCCTTGTCATAACAATAATACCCTTCAAGTTAGTAAATATTTGGTTTGCGTTGGGCCTAATAATTTTTATAAGGGTTTGTATAATAGAGGTAATTAATTGTTATTTAGGTGGTTACAGTTGTGGGGCCTTTCAAAAATTAACCTTCTTTTAATACACTTTTGTTGTTTTGTTGGCATTACAGGGTTCATGTGTTTCAAGTTCCAGGTTCCAAGTTGAAAGTTGAGTTGACATAGAAAAGGTAGTTGTTTAATGACAAGTCAGCAGAATTTGTACAGCAGGTTATGAAGTGCTAAGTCCAGAGACTTCGCACAGCAGAGTAATTAATTGTTATTTAGGTGATTACAGTTATGGGGCCTTTCAAAAATTAACCTTCTTATAATACACTTTTGTTGTTTTGTTGGCATTACAGGGTTCATGTGTTTCAAGTTCCAGGTTCCAAGTTGAAAGTTGAGTTGACATAGAAAAGGTAGTTGTTCTAGTGACAAGTCAGCAGAATTTGCACAGCAGGTTATGAAGTGCTAAGTCCAGAGACTTCGCACAGCAGAAATTAATAGCCCAGAACTTTTACCTAGACAGTTATGAGTTCACAGAAGGCCGTTCTTAGTTTACAGTGATAAGTGGACGCGGCAGTCACTTCGACATGAGCCCAATTTCAGGGCGATTGAGAAGTCGCACACAGTAGGGTAATTCTTCAGGACACGGTCTAGTTGATGACATTTCTATTTTAAGGAGATACGGAAGCTGTCGATTTTTCCGCGCTATTTCTTTCTAAACGGATGACCTTCCAGCCGCATCCAATACTTTAAACGAGAATCAAATTCCCCCTCCTTGGAAGGGGGCTAGGGTGAGGATTTCAAGGCAGGATAATCAACCTTACTATAAGCAATCTCGTCAGTCAATAACTGATTGTCGCACTATGCCTACCTGCCGGTAGGCAGGCCTACCTACCGGCTAGGTATTCTCGCTATGACCTTAAAAGGTCAGGCAGAGCGTCCCGATAGTCATGGTTAGAGACCATAAGGTGCCACCTACATACTTTCTTGCTAAACCGCTGACAGCCTACCAGCCTCCTTTAATGCTCTTTCCGCTTGGGCCAAGTGTCTCTGATTGTGATAGATGACCACCCTAAACGTATCGCCCAATCTAAGCTTGATCCATTTTGAAATGGAAATGCCCGTTTTGGTCTTGATGAGGTTTACTTCATTGGAATTGTTCAATAGGTTGAACATAACCTGTTGTTGGTCCAAAAACTTCTCGATCGTGTCCATGTTAAGATTACTGCCTATGGGATCCATGGACTTAAAAGTTTTCATCTTGTTCAGCTTTTTCTTGGGGAGCATGGTCTTGGCAAAAAAATTGCCCAACCAGCCGCTTTTGAATGTTTCGGAAGGTCGATGTTGGGAGGTTTTTAGCTGTTTTTCAATTTCAGGAATATAAAAATCCCCATACCGGTTTAAGTGTTCCAAACATTCCAAAATACTCCAACTCTCAGGAGAGGCTTTCCAATTCAAGGTTTCCAATGGCAAGGTTTTAAAGTGCTCGACCTTGCTTTTGTTTTCCTGGGTACGCTCCAATAAATCCTGTAATAAATCCTTAGAGGTCATTTCCATTGTTTTTTAGGGCAAAATTCGCTGCTTTTAGCATTTAAAACATTGATTGAGATTAAGATTTTTTAATCCTGGAAAGTGTTTCAGGGGTCATTCGTAAATAGGAGGCTATGTATTTGCTGGGTATTTCCTGAAAGAGTTGGGGACTGCGCATTAGGACTCTCCTATACCGTTCCACGGGAGACACGGTTAAAATATCCCGCTCCCTTTCCATCTGTTGCAATACCAATTGCTCTAAAATAAGTTGCCATTTTTCCATATTTTCAGGAGAGGATTTAATATAATTGGTGAAGGCCGACTTGCCAATGACTTTTAGTTTGGTTTTTTTTAGTGCCTGTATATACAAGTCGGAAGGCTTTTCATTTAGAAAGGAATCCAAGGCAGCTATAAAGTTGTCTTTATAGCCAAATCTGATGGTGTGTTCCTCATTTTCCGATACCACAAAAATTCTTAAACTCCCCTTTGCTACCCAGTAGAGGTTGGTGTCCAAGCTCCCCTGTACTTTTACATATTCGTTCCGGCCCAATTCCAGATCTGAGCTCCATAAACCTTTCCGGTCTATTTGTTCCTTTAGGTGGGTAATGGGATTCATATGTCTAGCTGATTAGGTTTTAATGCTCATAACAATTTTCCCTTTATGTTTTCCCTCGCCAAAATACTGGATCAAGCGCCCTGCATCTTCCAAGGGATATGGGCCATCTATATGGCATCGAATTTTCTGCTGTACTATAAGGTCACAGATATAATCCAACCCAATATTTGATTTTAGGGCGAGTATCTTTAATCTTTTAGTACTGAACAGGGGAACCAGTTTACCCCATAGTAACAATCCAATAAGATTGAAAGGCCTGCCGCCTATACTTACATACCGCCCCTTGCGATTTAAGGCTTTGAGATAGGAAAGAGAAGCTTTGTTGGACTTACAATCCAGGATGAGGTCATACCGTTTCCCAATCCTAGTGAAATTTGTCTTTTTATAGTCGATTACCTGATCAAACCCTAGGGAGGTCATCATGGGCAGTTTTTCTTGGGAATCCACTCCGGTTACTTCACAATTATGGAGTTTGGCCAACTGTAGCCCAATAGTACCCACGCCACCACCGCCACCGTTGATCAGAATTTTTTGTCCCTTTTTTATGTGCCCTATGTCCTTTAGGGCCTGTAACGCCAGACAGGAGGCATGTGGAATGGCTGCTGCTTCCTCAAAACTTAGGGCCTCGGGTTTCCGGATGACCCCCTTTTCGTCAATGTTGATATATTCTGCAAAGGTGCCAAAGCCAAAATTAGAGGTGTCGCCCATGACCATATCCCCGACCTTGAATTTTGTGGCCTTAGCCCCCAGAGCAGCAACGGTACCCGATAATTCCATTCCCAAAAGGCCATGCTTAGGTTTAAACAGGCCAAATAATAATCGGTACAAATAGGGTTTTCCCCTGACTAGGCTCCAGTCGTAATCGTTTACGCTAGTGGCATGGATCTTTATTAGTACCTCATTGTCCTTAGGGGAGGGGAGTGCAATTTCGGTTATCTTAACCACCTTTTCGGGCGGACCATAGGATTTACATGTAATAGTTTTCATTGGGTTCTATTGATGTCCTAATTTAATCATTTGATCTTAATGGGCATTTCATAATCTTCGGTCATGTTATAGGGCATTTTCCAAATGTCACCTTCAAAATTTCCAAAATAAAGTTCGGATTTGCTGAACTGGTGCGAGTCTCCATCGGCCCAGAAAAAACAAAATGGGTCTTTATAATTTACGGGTCTTCGTACATAGGAATGGCTAAAGGGACTATGCTCTGTTATGGCTTTTACCTTTTCCCATGTTTCTCCCTTATCCTTGGATTGCCAAATGGCCAGTTCCCCACCTACGCCCCAATCCTGGTCCCCTTTTTCGGTAGGTCCAACAATTTTCCAATCGTCTGGGGTTATAAAGAGACTCCCCATATCATAATTATGGTCCGAGGTAGTTACCACAGTAGTTTGCCATTCCGTGCCGTTCCATTTGGTAATACACCACTCGTACGGAGCGCTCACAGGACCGGGTTCGTGGCCATTACTTCTAATATATAGGCAGGTTGGATTACCCATGGCATCAAAGCCCATATCTTTTAGGTACACATTTTTTTCCTGGGAGGCGTAATCCATCACTTTGGAGCAACTGTTCAGGTCTATCACCGGAAGAGGTGTTTTTACGCCATCAACGGTTGTCCATGTGGCTCCAAAGTCGCCCGATTGTATATAGTATAGATCCGTCCTTTTGTCCACATTTCCATTGGGGTGTCGGTTAAAAAACGTTCCTAGCACCTTGCCGTCATATAGGTCGCTGGTCTGGTAATGCCCAGATTTTTCACCTTCCATTTCAGGGATGGCGGCAAGCAATTTATCATCGGTCCAAGAGATGCCGTCCTTGCTGGTTTCAAAATAGAGTTGGCGTACGCCGGTGTATTTTGTGAAAAATTGAAAGAAGCCAAAATTGGTATACCGGGGTTGTGGGTAGGTCATTTCCTCTTCCGTAATCTGTACAAATTCCTTAATGGAATAGGGCGTCTTACTTTTGTATTTATAACCTGGTCTTTTAGCACCCCGCCCACTGATAAACACCCAAATGTAACCAGCGCCATCTAGCAATATGGAGGGATTGTCATGTGGGTCGTCTACCCCATTTTTGTCATAGACTATGGTGGGTCGTGAGACCATTCCCGTTTTATGGTCGAACTCCCCGATCATACAGAGCAGGTGACGTTGGTCTGCAGAGGGTGTTCCCCCATATACAAAGAAGGTTTTTTTAACTTCGGGGGCGTATATGGCTAGGGGAACATGTTTTGCGGTGTAGGTTCCTAATGCTCCTGAGTATTTGTCTCCATACTCGTACTTCTGATTTAATTGGAACCAAATGCCCCTGTAGCCGTTGATTTTTGTATTGGTCAAGCTTTGTCCAAAGGCATTTCCAGCAAAAAAAATAATAAAAAGAAGGGGCATTAAGTTGAAGTTCGTTTGAGCTTTAATACGTTGCATTTTTTCCTATTTTGTTTTACTAAAGCATTTTTTTTTGATGCCCCCCGGACCAATATATTCACCTGTCTCTTGAAACCCAAACTTCTCATATAAGTTTATTGCTGGGGCATTGGCCCAACCAGTTTCTACAATAAGGGTCTCAGAATTGTCATAATCTTCCACGAACAATAAGAGCTTACGGGCAATTCCCTGCCTAAAATATTTTGGATGTACTACCAGGCTACAGATTTCAAGCGTATTTTTAAGTTGGTTTATTTCAACTGCAGCAGCCAAAACTTCACCTTTCCATACACCATAAAATTGGGTGTTCCTATTTTGAAAATCGGAAGTAGTCCTTTGTAACGGAGGAAAATCCGAGACCCCCAGTAAGTCTGCCTCGATGCGGTAGGATTCTTGAAAAAGCGTGTGGAGTTTTTCCGCATTGGAAATTTCTGAATGGATTATTTTTTTGATCATTGTTTCTTTAATAGACCTTGCTTTGAGGAATAAAGTCCCTATAATAGCCTAAGATAACAATTCCTTTTTACTACCTATTATTTGTTTAAAATTCAAGATTGATATGGGGATGACAAAACAATAGCTCCTTCCCTTGGCGAAGCCTGTCTTGCGTTTTTCGTGGGAGGACAAGGTGGCTTCTCCGACTATAGGAAGAGAAGACGGAAGGGATTGAAACGCAAAGCTAGTTGTTTTACGTGAATGGGTTTATGAAGTGAGAAGTGGCAAGACTTTGCACAATTCATTCCCCTCTTCGTTCCAAGAGGGGAGCTAAAAGAATTGGTCGTTGGGAGCCTGCCTATAGGTAGAAAAGGAGCTATAATGACGAAGGAAGCTCCTATTACAAAAGAAAAAATAGCCTCACTTTGCCTAGCAGATCAAAGGTTGTTAAGTTTTTAGATATTTGCATTATTTGAATATTTTAAGGGCAGGTATATAGCGAGGTCTTTTGTTCTTAAACACTTTCATGGCGTTTACAATTATTATGGTAATATTATAGATGTATAGGACTATTACCGGAATATATAATTTTAAGAGACTTGCCGGTCCTACGATGGTCCCAAAATACCCCATTATTACGCCTAAAAATCCAGAAAATAGTATAATAAAATAGGAGAAAAGAAGTAGGCACCAGGTGATTTCGAAATTTAAAATAGACATGCCTAGTTCACTTACACCCTTATATTTATCCTTTTTCAGGATCCAAAAAATTAGGGGAAGAATAATCCCTAAAATTGGAAAGAATAAAAATCCCAATGCCGATAAACTCATAAGTGTCAAATATCCTTTGTCCTCGAGAATTGTCCAATCCAACATTTCATCGGGAGAAGTATCCAATGCTAGTGCCAGTCTTTTTAGTGTATCCCCTCTAGGTGCAGATTCGCTATTCTCTATTCTTTGAACAGTCCTTAGACTCAAACCGGATTCTTCGGCCAGTAATTCTTGGGACATCCCTTTTCTACACCTCAGTTCCTTAACTCGCTGTGATAAACTCAAATTGCTCACTTATTATGATTTTTGTTTGATGTAAAAGTAATTCAGGTTGCCAGTTTCAATAACGTCTCCTATACGACATGTTTGCGTCATTAATGTCAACCCCTTATTCCAGGGGCAGTAAACGGGAATGGATAATTATATTTCTGTATAATCCAAAAATAATCAAATTCAATCTTTGTATCACTTATTATAAAACCGAGTCTTATTAAACTTGCAGTAACGTTAAGAACAGGCTCCTTCCCTTGGCTAAGCCTGTCCCGCGTTTTCCGCCGGAGGACAAGGTGGCTTCTCCGACTAGAGGAGGAGAAGACAGTAGGGATTGAAGGCTCAAGACATTGCTGCATTGACCAAAGTATTGGAAATACTTTAGTTCTAATAAACTATTTAAGGATAGGTTTGTTGAGGGGGATAGGGGGGAGGAACCAATGGTGTGCGACTTCTCTCCCGATAGGCGTCGGGGGTCCATGAAAAACGGACTCTGTCATACTAAGTGGATTGGCAGTGTGGGTACTGTCGTGACGAAACAATACCCTCCTTTAAAAAAGGGATGTGTCCAAATAGGATAACTAAGCCAGTTGTTAATGAAAGGCAAAAGATTTTTAAGCCTTATTTGATCATCCCCAGATTAATGACTTCCTGTTCGGTAAGATGTCTCCAGTGTCCACGGGGAAGATCTTTTTTGGTGAGTCCGGCATAGACTACCCTATCCAATTTTACGACCTCGTATTCCAGTTCTTCAAAAATACGCCTCACAATTTTGTTACGGGTACTTTTAAGTTCTATTCCTACCTCTCGTTTAGGGGCATTTTCAATAAAACTAACATCATCTACCCTAACCACGCTGTCGTCTATAGATATGCCTTCCTTGATCTTAATAAGGTCTTCTCCCCTTAGGTTCTTGTTCAGCTCAACATGATATATTTTGCGAAGTCCGTTTTTCGGTTTTGTAAGTCGCTTTGTCATTTCCCCATCATTCGTAAATAACAGTAAACCAGTGGTGTTCTTGTCCATTCTCCCTACCACCGAGAGTTTGGATTTGGAAGCATTGGAAATAAGGGAGGCCACCGTTCTTTTTCCGTGCTCATCCTTTGGCGAGGTAACAAAATCCTTGGGTTTGTTCAGTAGTACGTATTCCTTTTTCTCGGGATTTAGCAAACGGCCGTCAAACTTTACTTCATCGGTCAGTTTTACCTTGTAGCCCATTTCGGTAATTGGCTTGCCGTTTACGGTGACGTTTCCTGCAGAGATATAAATATCGGCATCCCTACGTGAACATACGCCAGAGTTGGCTACATAACGATTTAAACGCATTACATTGGGGTCGGAAGGTGGTTTTGCTTCCGTTCTCTTTCTTATAGGCGCATTGCCCCGTGCATGGCTCTTTTTTCTAAAAGTGCCCCCTTGTCTTCCTGATGCTTTCTTGTCATTATTGGAATCTGACCTACTCATATGTACTATAATTTATTGCAAAGGTAGCAAAGGAAATCGTATGTATAGGATATTGTAGGGGTTATTAGCAATTCTTAGAGAATTCTATTCAATACCAGATCTATATTGATCAATAAAATACTGAATACTCCCAGTATGATGATCAGTTTTAGAATATTGTGCAGCCATACATAGTGTTTTTTGCTGTTCGATTTTACCAAAAGGACTAGAAATCCCATCAACAAAAAAATACAGCCTATAAAATAAAGGTACATATAGCCCACATCAAAATATTCTATCAGAAGGTAGGAGGGGAGCAACGTTAGGCCGATCAAAATAGCGATACAGGTCTTGGAAAATTTTGCTCCGTACAATATGGGAATGGTCTTGTAGTTCTGGGCCATATCCCCTGCCATGTTTTCCAGGTCTTTGATCATTTCCCGGGCCAATATCAACAGGAAAAGAAAAAGTGCATGGACAAAAATTACGGTATCAAAATTCTTGTAATACACAAAAACAGCAAAAAAGGGGGCAATGGCCAGGGTGGCCGAAACGAAATTTCCCAAAAAAGGGACCTTCTTTAACTTGTGGGAATAAAACCATATTCCAAAAATATAGGCCGAAAAGAACACTACGGCCCTAAAGGAGACATAACTAGCAAAGAATACGGAAAGAAAATTCAGCACAAAATAGGTGGTGAGTTTGGTGCGCTGACTAACCAAACGATCCAGCATACTCTTACGAGGTTTATTGATCAGGTCTTTTTCCGCATCGTAAAAATTATTGATGATATAACCTGCTGCGATTACCAAGGCCGAACTGAGAACAATAACGAATAGGTTGCCATCAAAAACAACTTTTCGCAGTGGTAAATGGGGAGCTAAAATATAAATGGAGGCCAAGTACTGTGCCAAGGTAATCATAAGAATGTTGTAACCTCTGACCACAGAAAACAGGCTCAGGAACTTTAATAGCAAGAGCTTGTTTTTTCTACTAAGCATAGGGGTTGGATTTAGAAGTTATAAACCACTTCCAAATTATAGCCTTTCAGGGCCTTTTTTGCCTTGTTGAAGTCTTCGGTAAATCCCAAAATATAGCCACCGCCGCCAGAGCCACAGAGTTTTAGATAATAGTCATTGGTATCTATCCCCTGCTTCCACAGTTTGTGGAATTCCACGGGGATCATAGGCTTAAAATTATCCAGGACTACATGGGACAACTGCTTTAAATTCCCAAACAGGGATTTTACGTTCCCATTTATAAAATCTTCCACACAAGCATCGGTGTGCTTAATAAACTGATCCTTTAGCATCGCCCGAAAACCTTCGTGTTTCATTTGCTCCATAAACAAATGTACCATCGGAGCAGTTTCCCCAGTGCTACCACTGTCCAAAAGGAATACAGCACCCTTGCCATCCAAATTTTGTGACGGAATGCTGGTAGATTCTATATTGTCCTTGGAATTTATGAGTATTGGCAGACTTAAATAGCTGTTCAAGGGGTCCAATCCGGAGGATTTACCATGGAAAAATGATTCCATTTTTCCGAAAATGGTCTTCAGTTTTAATAATTTTTCCCTTGTAAGATTCTCTAATACGGTAATTTTTTCAAAGGCATATTTATCGTAAATGGCCGCCACCAAGGCGCCGCTACTACCTACGCCGTATCCTTGCGGAATGGAACTGTCAAAATACATTCCGTCGGCTATATCCTTATTCAAGGCCTTCAGGTCAAAAGTCACCAATTCATGGTCTTTCTGCTGCAGGTCTTTTAAATATTCTGCAAAGGCCCTAAGGCTGGCGTTCGACTTCTTTGCCGCCTCAGAATTCTTGTTTTTTGATTTTAGAGCTCCCTTAAAAAAATTATAGGGTATGGAAAGCCCTTTGGAATCCTTTATGATTCCATATTCCCCAAAAAGTAAAATTTTAGAGTAAAATAGCGGTCCTTTCATTTCTTTAAGATAACTATAAATAATTTAAATTCTTTCAAAGACATTAAAATAACAAAAGATGCAACTGAATGATTAACGTAATATCCCACAATTAATTATTCACTTTCCGTTTGAAAATTATAGCTTTCTTGCCCCTTTTCCAATTTGATCGCAAATATACTGCCCGTTTTCGCAATATACAACCAACTCATTATTAATAAATTGATAAACTTCTTCTTTTTCGCTTTCCGGATATAGCACATGCACATTGGCCCCAGCATCCAATGTAAAACAGAGGTGGGTTTTGGACGATTCCCTAAAGGTCCATATTTTATTGATGATCTCCAGGGTGTTGGGCTTCATCAACATAAAATAGGGCATACTGGTCATCATCATGGCATGCAAGGTCAGTGCTTCGCTTTCTACGATTTTAATAAACTCCAATAAATTTCCTTCTTCAAAAATCCTTTTTAATTTAGACAGATTTTTATGCGCTTGGTCGAACCGTTGTTCCGCAAAAGGATGATCGTGCATTAAATTATGGCCAAGGCTACTGCTTACCTGTTTGGATCCCTTGTCTACCAAAAGAATGGTATCCTGATAATTCTTAAAAATCGGATGCACTTTATAGGGATATTTTATGGCATAAAGATCGGTGCTGTCCAAGGTGTCCTTATGTGCCCCCCACTGCATTAAATCCCCTTCAATACTACGGCAAGCGCTTCCAGATCCCAATCGGGCTATAAAAGAGGCTTTCTTTTTAAAGAAATCAGGGTTCATTGTTGGATTTAACTCCCTTTCCAGTTGTATAAGGCAAAGTGCTAGGGCAGACATGCCACTGGCCGATGAGGCAATACCACTGCTGTGGGGAAAGGAATTGGAAGTTTCTATCGTAAAATGATAGGCTTTTAAGAAGGGCAGATAGGGCTCCGTCCTCTTTAAGAACGTATTTATTTTTGGTTTAAAATCTTCTTTGGGCTTCCCGTCAAAAAAAAGGTCAAAAGAAAAGTCCAAGGCCTTATTTTTTAATTTTTTGTAGGTAATGGTTGTTGTGGTAGCGCAAGTGTCCAGGGTAAAGCTGATGGATGGGTTGGCGGGAATCTGATGTTCCTTTTTCCCCCAGTATTTTACTAAGGCAATATTACTGGGCGATTTATAAGTAACTTTTCCTTCCATTTTGTCTGTAGTATAAGAGGAAGGTATAAAGTCTTTATCGGTCATATTGCAATCAATTTGTACAAAGATAGCTTTTAAGTGGTTTTACTATAGATCCTGTTAAAATAAATTGTTAATTTAGGGCGTAAACAACCAACCTTTGAAAAAGCAACTTACCTATATCACAATTTCAGTAGCCGTATGTTTAACCATTGGGTTTTTATCAAGTTTTGCAACGCAATCCTCGGTAAATGGTTGGTTTTTGGAACTGAATAAACCAAGTTTTAATCCGCCTAATTGGATTTTTGCCCCAGTCTGGACCGTACTTTATATAATGATGGGGGTTGCAGCGGGGATTGTCTGGGCAAAGGGGTTTTATCATATTTGGGTAAAAACGGCCTTGTACCATTTCGGGATACAGTTGTTGTTCAATGCGCTATGGAGTATAATTTTCTTTGGATTTAAGAATCCGTTCGCCGCCTTACTCGTTATTCTCACCTTGTTAATATTGTTGATCTTTACCATAAAATGGTTTAAGGTGGTGAGCACGACTGCAGCCTATTTATTGATTCCTTATCTACTGTGGGTGTGTTTTGCCACGGCCCTGAATTATAAGATTTGGGAATTGAATTAATTTTTTTCTTAGCCTTATATTGAAAGTGGTAAGAGAAAAGACCCTTCTTCACTAGGTGGTCCCTAAAATCTCGGGATTTTATGGACCGATGCCATGGCCTAAATTATTTCCAAGGCTTCAATAATTCTTTACGGCCATGTCATCTCCACGACGGAAAAAGAATCAGCCTGGCCTCGGCTATAACTGGCTCCTCATAACCAAGGAACACCGCACCTTGGTTATGAGGCCCTGGTCGTTTTTATTCATCGGCTGGTCTATTGATATTTAATGGTATTCATGAATGCTACGCATTTGGGCGATGCAAAAAATGAACAGACCCGAACTTTTGGGCAGTTTACTCTAGCTATTTCTAATTCGCACAAAACTTTTGAGAAGGATTATTTAATTACTGATTACTGTTTACTAATTTGTTCCCCCATTTCCAACAACTTCATCATGGTCCTGTGATTTCTGGTAGTAGCCTGCACTTTAAGTTTTTTTTCAAAAAAATTATTATCGCATTTTGTTTTGCCATAACCTTGGTCCGTGCATAGGTAGACACAACTATGGGAAATTATAAACCGTTCGTTGTTGAATTGTTCTTGTTGCAAACTATTGATCAATGCAAGCTTGGGAGTTTCCTGTAACAGTACATAGTACCATTTTTTAGTTTTCAAGTCGTTAGGTTCATCATAAGGGGATTGCTCCATAATTTTTTTCCATTCTATGTATGTCCTGGCCAATACGGGAACATCATAGCCAAAGGTGTCGCAGATACCCTCTTTGATTATTTGTGATACTTCTGTGTTCGAATCTACATCACTTTTTAAAACAATATTGCCGCTTTGTATGTAGGTTCTTACCATTTTAAAATCCAGATCATGGAGCATGGCCCTTAAATTGGACATTAAAACTTTCTTGTGGCCGCCAACATTGATTCCCCTTAGTAAAATAATATACGTCGTCATGATGGTCCAGTATTGGGAGAGGCTCATAAAATTAAGAATAAAAGCGCTCTGTGGAAATAATTATGTTTTTTTATCAATTAATTTCTTCTTTGGATGCGATAATTTAAGACTGATTATAAGTAAACCTGGAGGTATGCAAGGGAGCAGGGATTATTGTTATAATCTTGGGAACCTGATTATTAATTTTTCAAAATTAGTGCCCATATTTTGTTATCTTGATACCCATTTTAAAAATATACCACCCTTATGGAAAAATATATACTAGCGTTGGATCAAGGTACCACGAGCTCCCGTTCCGTTGTTTTTGATAAAAAAGGCAATATAATTTCGGTCGCCCAAAAGGAGTTTACGCAATATTTTCCAAAACCGGGATGGGTAGAGCACGACCCCTTGGAAATTTGGTCCTCCCAGGTGAGCACCGCAGCAGAGTCCACCACAAAAAAGGGAATTTACGGAGCGGATATAGCTGCAATCGGGATAACGAACCAAAGGGAAACGGTAGTAGTTTGGGATAGGAACACAGGAAAGCCCGTGTATAATGCCATTGTTTGGCAGGATAAAAGGACCTCCAACTATTGCGATGAATTAAAGGGCCAGGGAAAATCCAAACTTATAAGGGAAAAAACCGGTTTGGTCATCGACTCCTATTTTTCGGGAACCAAGGTGAAATGGATTTTGGATAATGTGGAAGGGGCCAGGGAAAGGGCGGAAGCAGGAGACTTGGTTATGGGGACCATAGATTCTTGGTTAATTTGGAATATGACCAAGGGGGAACTTCATATCACGGATGTTACCAATGCATCCAGAACATTGCTTTTCAATATAAACACCTTGGAATGGGATGATGAGTTATTGGAGCTTTTTACCATTCCAAGGAGTATGTTGCCCAAAGTGAAACAGTCCAGTGAGGTATATGGTAATACCAATCCAAATTTCTTTGCAAGTAAAATACCTATTGCCGGAATCGCAGGTGATCAACAGGCGGCATTATTCGGCCAAATGTGCACAAAACCTGGCATGGTTAAAAATACCTATGGAACGGGTTGTTTTATGCTAATGAACATTGGGGAAAAACCCATTGTTTCTGAAAATAACCTTCTAACCACGGTAGCATGGACCATAAATGGCAAAACCCAATATGCCCTGGAAGGAAGTATTTTTATTGCTGGTGCCGTTGTACAATGGTTGAGGGATAGCTTAAAAATTATAAAACGGTCCGAAGATGTGGAGAAATTGGCCAGTTCTGTAGAGAGTACCGATGGGGTTTATTTTGTACCTGCCTTTGCAGGCTTGGGCGCGCCCTACTGGAACCAACATGCGCAGGGAACGATTTTTGGGCTCACAAGAGGGAGTACGGATGCCCATATTGCCAGGGCATCTCTGGAATCAATTGCATTTCAGACCATGGATGTCTTAAAGGCGATGGAGGCCGATTCTAAAATTTCCATAAAAGAATTAAGGGTCGATGGGGGCGCTACGGTCAATAATTTATTGATGCAGTTTCAGGCCGATGTGTTGAATACTTCCACCGTTCGGCCAAAAGTGATAGAGACAACGGTTATGGGAGCAGCTTATTTGGCAGGTTTGGCGGTCGGATTTTGGGAAAGTTTGGAAGAGATACAGGAAATTTGGCAAACTGATGTAAATTTTGATCCCACAACCGAGAGAAAAGAAATAGAGAAAAATATTAAAGGCTGGTACAGGGCCATTGATGCTGTAGAATATTGGTCCAAACTAAACGATTAAATATAAAACCAACCAACTATGACTCCTTTTATTGCTGAAATTATAGGTACTTTTTTCCTGATCCTCTTGGGGGGCGGGGTTGTTGCCAATGTAATCCTGAACAAAACCAAATCCAACGATTCGGGCTGGATGGTCATTACCACTGCTTGGGGTCTGGCCGTATACGTTGGGGTGGCAGTGGCCGCACCCTATAGCGGGGCACATTTAAATCCGGCCGTAAGCATAGGCCTTGCTATGGCCGAAAGATTTGAATGGGCTTTGGTGCCCACTTATGCCTTGGGACAATTTATAGGGGCCATGTTGGGTGCCTTGGTCGTTTGGCTCTTCTACAAAGATCATTTTGATGCAACTGAGGACCAGGACACTAAAAAAGCGGTATTTTGTACAGCTCCCGCCATAAGAAATCCCATTAATAATCTATTTAGTGAAATAGTAGGTACTTTTACCTTGGTGTTTGTAGTGCTCTATTTTACCGATGCCTCAATAACCGATACGGATACCGTTATTGGACTAGGGTCTTTGGGAGCCCTGCCCGTTGCATTTTTGGTGTGGGTAATTGGGCTTTCCTTGGGAGGTACCACGGGTTATGCCATAAACCCGGCCAGAGATCTGGGTCCACGAATAATGCACGCTATAATGCCTATTAAGGGAAAGGGTGGGAGCGACTGGGGTTATGCCTGGATTCCCATTGTAGGACCAGTGATCGGGGCAATTTTGGCGGCCTTGCTAATGATATTGTTGGGTAGTTAGCCCATCATTAATGTTTGGCAATTGCCTGAGCGGCAATATAGGCCCCTGTCCAGGCATTTTGAAAGTTAAAGCCGCCGGTAATGGCATCCACATTTAACACTTCCCCGGCAAAATAGAGTCCGGGTAAAATTTTACTTTCATAGGTTTTAAAATTTATTTCCTTTAAGTGCACCCCACCGGCAGTAACAAATTCCTCCTTAAACGTACTTTTTCCATCTACCCTGAATACCGACCCCGTTAATTGCTTTGCTAAGTTTTGTAGTTGTATTTTGGAGATATCGGCCCATTTATCGGTGTCCGAAATTTGCGCTGCCCTAACCATACTGCCCCACAACCGTTTTGGTATGTCAAAAGCTTTGGTGCGCAGTATGGTTTTCTTGCCTTCAACCTCCTTGATTTGTTGAAGTTGTCTCTGTAGGCCTTCCTCATGATAGGCAGGTAGCCAGTTTATTTGAATTGAAAACTTATAATTCAAATCATTCAATATCCGTGCCCCCCAGGCAGATAACCTTAGGATGCCCGGACCGCTCATTCCCCAATGTGTAATTAATAGAGGGCCTTCGGATTCCAGATCGGAGGGCTGGATGGAATATTTTTTTAAGGCCGACTTAAATTTGCTGTTGTTGACCTGGGAAGGAATTATTTTGATATTGGCATTGGTGCTAACACCTTGTATTCCAGTTATTCTTTCATCCTTAATATTAAAAGTGAAAAGTGAGGGAACAGGGGGAATTATTGTATGCCCCATTTGTTTTAAAAGATCCCAAATTTTGGGATTGCTGCCCGTGGCAACCAATATTTTTTTGGCTTGGTAGGTGTTGCGAATTGTTTTGATTTCCCAGGGGTAATTCCCTTTTTCCACATTTTCGTACTGCGATGTTATCCCCACAATGGAACTGTTCTTAAGGACTTTGATTCCCAAACGGTCGGTTTCTTTAAGAAAACAATCTATAATGGTTTGGGAAGAATTGGAGGAGGGGAACATTCTTCCATCGGCTTCAATGTTCAATGCCACACCCCTTTTTTCAAAAAAAGACATGGTATCTCCAGTGCAATAAGTGTGAAATGGCCCCACCAATTCCCTTTCTCCCCTGGGATAATTCTTGGTAAGTTCTTTGGGGTCAAATTCGGCATGGGTAACGTTACATCGCCCTCCCCCGGATACTTTTACCTTGGTCAGTACCTCTTTGCCGCGTTCCAAAATGGCTACCCTTAACTTGGGATTGCGTTCCATTATATGAATGGCACCATAGAAACCTGCGGCACCACCTCCTAACACAATAACATCGAACATTAATTGATGCGTTCTGGATAATTGGTGATTATGCCATCCACTCCCAATCTCTCTACAGCTTCAATTTCTTCTGGTTCATTTACCGTCCAGGGATAAATTTTGAATCCGGCCTTTTTAATTTCATTGACGTTCTCCAAAGTGAGGTCCTCAAAATACGGATTAATGGCCGCGGCGTGCAATTCTTGGGCAATATCCAAGGCTTTTAATGGATCACCGCTTATAAGGATGGCAATGGGGACTTCCGCATTCAGAGCACGCATGGTCTTAAGTTCCTCCCATTTGAAGCTGGAGATTATAAATTTATCCATGGACCAACCCTTTTCCTTTATGTAGTAGTTTATTATAAAGTTTACCCTATCGGCTGTATTGGACCCTTTGAGCTCAATATTTAACTGAACTTTTTTGTCTATTACATTTAGAACCTCCTGTAAAGTTGGTATTTTATGGTTGCCTATCAAAGTTAATTTCTGTAGGTCTTCAAAATTATAATCTTCGATATTCCCAATACTATCAGTAAGTCTTTCCACATCCTTATCGTGGAAGACTACTGTTTCACCGCTTTTTATTTTAAATACATCAATTTCAATCATGTCAACACCCAGATCTATTGCTTTTTGAATGGATGCCAAGGTGTTTTCCGTTTCATGCCCCATGGCACCTCTGTGGCCAATAACCAAGGGTTTATTCATATTGTCACAACTTATAATTAATAGAAACAAGAAAAAAGAGCCAACTAATGATGATGTTTTCATAATGCAATGCTATAAATTTAATTTAAACTTAAAATTAAGGATTCCAAGGGTTGTATATCTATTCTTATATGGCCAATTTCGTTTTCTACATGTAAGGATAACTCCTTTTTCTTGAACAATTGGTCTTTTACAGGGTAGATAATATTTTGTAGCCCCCATTCCCTGATGACTTCCCTTGGCAGCTTTAGATCAAATCCAAAAGCCTGGCCACTATCAAAATTAGCAATAATTATGAGTTTTTCGTTCTTAGACCATCTAACAAAGGATAAAACCCGATGATTATAATATTCTGTATGATCTTTGTTATAAAAATGAATATCCTTGTATTTTCCCATTAAAGCGCTACTGTTAATGGTGAAATTGAGCAAGTTCCTGTAAAATGTCCTTAACTCTTTTTCATTTGGGGATAATTGGCCTCCGTCATATTTCTTATTGTTAACCCAGCGTTGAAAATGGGGAACCCCAACATAATCGAAGATGGAGGTTCTACCTGGAGATCCAAATCCAGGACTTTCACTGGCTGGTTCACCTACTTCCTGCCCAAAGTAGATCATGGTGGGTGAGGTACTTATAGTAGCGGTAACCACCATGCCAGGCTTGGCTTTTTCGGCATTACCCAAAAATTCCGGAGAGGCAATACGCAGCTCGTCATGATTCTCCAGAAAGTGAAGCATTTGATGTTCAATATCCATGAGTCCGTTTTGGACTACAGGTATATGGTCTGTCCACCCATGGCCCTGCATGATATGTTTTAAGGAGTCATAGAACTCAACCTTGTCATAGAGGTAGTCCATTTTCCCTTTAAAGATATACTCCCTGTAAAGGTTGGGGTTGTAGACCTCTGCCATTAAAAACGTCTCAGGATTTTTCATTTTTATGGACGAATTCATAAAGCTCCAGAATTCTACGGGAACCATTTCGGCCATATCATAACGAAACCCGTCCACTCCCTGATCTAACCAAAAGAGGGCAATATCCCTAAATTTTATCCAGGAATCGGGAACGGCTTGATTTTTCCAGAATTCAAAATGTTCGGAAAAATGTTTATGGCCAAAATCTTCTGGCAAGGTTGCAAAATCCCTGTGTCCGTCCGGACTAATTCCATAATTAATTTTTACGGTCTCATACCAATCATTAAAATCGGGTTTGGACAAACGGGATCCATTTCCAGTCCATTTTGCGGGGGATTCAACAAATTTACCATCGGCCATGTTAGTTTTTTCCCCTCCCAAGGGTAAGTAGCCATCCCGCCAATCCGGGACAGAGAAAGATTCCCCGGGATTGTAATAAAAATTGTTGTCCTTGGCATAGACTACAGTGGTGTCGTCGTTGATTCCAAAATCCACCACCCCTTTCGGATTGTTTTTACCTTCATATTTTCGGGCAATATGGTTGGGAACGATATCAATGATAACCCTTAGACCTGCTTTGTGACTCCTGTCCAACAGCTCCTTGAACTCCAAATTTCTGTGGTTGGGGTCATTGGCCAAATCTGGGCTAACACTGTAATAATCCTTTACGGCATATGGCGAACCCGCCCTGCCCTTAACTATATCCGGGTCGTCATTGGAAATGTTGTAAGCGGTATAATCCCTTATGAGGGCGTGATGGGGAATACCCGTATACCAAATATGGCTTACCCCCAGATCCTTTATTTCTTTTAGGGCCTTTTCCGTAAAGTCGCTAAATTTGCCCACACCATTTTCCTCTATGGTCCCCCAAGGCTTATTGGTGGTATTGGTATTTCCGAACAATCTGGTAAATACTTGGTAAACTACTGTTTTTCGAATTTCAGTGGTCTCTTTCATTTGGTGCTTTCTTTTCGGAACAAAAGGCCTAACTATGTATTGCTTGGCTTTACGGTGCAATAATGGTACTTGTTTTTGGATTTAGAGTCTATTTTTTCAAAATTTTTATTTTGGGCGTAACATTTGGCTAACTTTTAGGGTTTTTAAATTAATGAACCAACTCTTTCATCTTCCAATTGTTTTGGGTTTGCTGTTATTAGTGAATATTTAGTTGATCTGGAAATGGGTTTTCTTGCCAGCGGTTAAAACCACTCGTTTTCCGTTTACCCGAATAGACATTTCATCCGTGCCTTCCAGGTCAAATGTGGTTTCGTTTTCGGTAACCTTAACCTTTAGAATTCTATTTCTGAAATTAACCTTGAAGGAGTAGGATTTCCATTGTTTTGGTATTCTTGGGGTAAAGGATAGTTTGTCTTCCAATATCCGCATACCCCCAAAACCTTCCACTATGCTCATCCAGGTACCGGCCATGGAAGTAATGTGCAATCCTTCCTTTACTTCCTTATTATAATCGTCCAAATCCAATCGGGAAGTACGGAGATAAAAAGCATAGGCCTGGTCCATTCTGTTCAGTTTGGCCGCCTGAATACTGTGTACGCATGGGGATAAGGAAGATTCATGGACGGTATAGGGTTCGTAAAAATCGAAATGCCTTTCCAATTCTTCTGTAGTAAAATGGTCTTCAAAGAAATAAAACCCTTGAAGGGTATCTGCCTGTTTAATGTAGGGCGACCTTAAGATCCTGTCCCAACTCCATTTTTGGTTTATGGGACGTTCTTTGGGGTTTAATTCCTTGACAGGGATCAGTTCCTTGTCCAAAAAGCCATCTTGTTGTAAATAAATACCCAATTTTTCATCAAAGGGGAAGTACATTTTTTTGGCCACCTTGGCCCAGGCCTTCGTCTCATTTTCCGAAAGTTTGGTTACCCCTATAATTCTATGATAATCATCCGGATAGCCGTCCTTGACTTTTTGCAGCTCCTGAAGTGTATAGTTAATGCACCATTTGGCAATATAGTTGGTGTAAAAGTTATTGTTTACATTGTTTTCATATTCATTGGGACCAGTGACCCCTAAAATTACATATTGGTTCTTTTGGGTAGAAAATGTGGCTCTTTGATGCCAAAAGCGGGCAATCCCGATTAAAACCTCCAATCCCATTTCCGGGATATAGGTATAATCGCTTGTAAATCGGTAATAATTGTAGATGGCAAAGGCAATAGCGCCATTGCGATGAATTTCCTCAAAGGTTATTTCCCATTCGTTATGACACTCTTCCCCATTCATGGTTACCATGGGATATAGGGCGGCACCATTTACAAAACCTAATTTTCGGGCATTTTCAATGGCCTTTTCCAAATGGTTGTACCTATAGGTCAAGAGGTTCCTTGCCACTTTTTTATTCTTGGTGGCCATATAAAAGGGAATACAGTAGGCCTCGGTATCCCAATAGGTACTACCGCCGTATTTTTCCCCTGTGAACCCCTTGGGGCCAATATTGAGCCTGGAATCTTTGCCCAAGTAAGTTTGGTTTAAATGAAAAATATTGAAGCGAATTCCCTGTTGTGCCTTAACATCCCCTTCAATGGTAATATCGCTCATTTCCCATATTTTGGACCATGATTTTTTTTGTAGCTCCAACAGAGGCTCAAAGCCTATTTCGGTTACCTTTTGCAAAACCTTTTTGGCAGCCGATTTCAGTTCGTTGGCCTTATGGTTTGTAGACACCGTATATCCGCCAAATTTGATGAGTGAAAGGATGTCCCCTTTTTTAATGTCCTTTTTAAAATGATGTACTACGCTAGTATCGGATAAAGCATCCAAAGGTTTTTCAATGACCAATGTATTATTATGGTACAATTTGGATTCCATAAAAGTACAGGTAGCAAAGTTGGTCTTCATGGTATGTGCCTCGATAAAGGCTTGGAAACCATTTGTTGTGACCTCTGTGGTGTTCCAAAATTGGTCGTCCCAATTGGTGTCCTCATTGGTGATGCCACTATCAAGATAGGGATGAAAGGCAACGGAGCAATCCTGGTTAATGGACTTGATTTCATATTTTATGGCACCTACTTCATCATAATCCAAACTTAGGAAGCGGATAATCCTTACCTCAATTTCGGCGTCATTTTGTAGTGTAGCAATAAAACTCCTGGAATACCAACCTTCCTGCATATTTAATTCCCTGCGAAAGCTCTGTATGTTTTTACAGGTATTCAGATCCAAATTTACCCCGTTAATGAGAACATTGATCCCAATCCAGTTAGGGGCGTTCAATACCTTGGCAAAATATTCTGGATAACCGTTCTTCCACCAGCCCACACGTGTTTTGTCCGGGTAATATACCCCTCCAATATAACTTCCTTGAAAAGTGGGGCCGGTATATTTTTCCTCAAAATTGGCGCGTTGGCCCATGGCACCATTTCCCAGGCTGAATAAACTTTCCGAGGATTTTACTCTTTCCCTTTCAAATCCTTCTTCTATGATAGACCAGTTATCCGGCTTTATATAATCTTGGTTCATTTGCTAGTGTTTCTAGGTTATCGCAATGGGGTTTTGATGATAAATATCAGATTCCAAATGGAAAGATAGATGCCAATTTAAATAATTATTATCAATGTTCGCCAAGGAGTTTATCCTATTAAGCGTTTTAGGAATTTATCATCGATTTCCGTGAAATTTGCAAAAACAAATTTTGCCTCTGAAAGCACTTTTTTTTCCCCGATCCCAATGCTCAACATTCCCGCATTGTTGGCGGCCTCTATACCGGCCACAGCATCTTCAAACACTACACATTCCTTGGGTCGTACGCCCATCTGCTCGGCGGCCAACAAAAATACTTCGGGATCTGGCTTGGCTTTGGTTACCTGGGTACCGTCCACAATGACTTTAAAATAATCCGTTAAGTTTACTTTTTCCAAAATTGGACGGGCATTTTTACTGGCAGAGCCCAATGCCATTGGTATGTGGTACTTTCTTAGAAACTGCAGTACTTTTTGGACATCTGGTAAGATTTCCGATTCGTCCATTTTTTCTATAAGGGACAAATAATCCTCATTCTTCTCTATCAACCATCGGTTGAACTGTTCTTGGGATGCCTTTATGTTCCCAATTTCCAATAGGATTTCCAGGCATCTTTTGCGACTTACCCCTTTAAATTGTTCATTTTGCCCTTGGGTAAATTCAAAACCCAATTCGTTGGCCAATTTTCTCCAAGCTAGGTAATGATATTTGGCAGTATCCACAATAACACCATCCAAATCAAATATAAATCCGGTTTTCTTCATAGGTTTAAGATATTAATTAAAATTTGGCCAATCTTTAAAACGGGGAATTTATTGTTGGAAAAGCACCTTTGTAGGTAGTAGTATTGGGAAGAAGGAAATCTTATGCAATGGCTCAAGTTTGTCCCTGAGATAAAGTGGATCAACTCCTAATTAAAAGTGGATCCGCGCTCTATCAAGGTGGGTTCCAAAACCCTTGTTACATAGGTTTCCTCCTCCATATGATTTTCTACCTTTTCAATTAGTATTTCTGCCGCTATTTCTCCCATCTGTTCACCGTGTTGGGCAATAGCAGTTAAGCCAGGAGAGGCGTATTTGGATAGAAGTCCGTCTGTAAAACCAATAAAGGAAATATCCTCAGGAATTTTCAGACCTTTTCCCTGTACGTAGCGCATACTGTGAATGGCAAATATTTCGTTTACACTCAACACAGCGTCTACTTTTTCCCTTGCAAAGAAATCCTCAATAAGCTGTTCATTGATTTCCATGGAAGGGAATTTTAATATCAGATTTTCGTTGTATTCCATTCCATTGTCCAATAAGGCATCCCTGTAGCCTGTAGCCCTTTCCCTGCTTACACTTATATATTCCTCCGTGGTAATCAGGGCTATTCTTTTTCTACCGTCTTTTATGAATTTGGTTACTGCATTATAAGCGCCCTTTCTGTCATTGATAATTACCTTGTCGCATTTTATATCTTCGGCAACACGATCAAATAAAACCAAGGGTATGCCCTGTTCCGTAACTTCCTTTAAATGGTTGTAGTCGTTCTTCAATTGAGTGCCCGAGGAAATGGCCATAATAAACCCGTCTATACTCCCATTGGCAAGCAATTCCATATTTATGACCTCCCGGTCGAAAGATTCGTCCGAGACACAGACAATAACATTATAGCCTTTGGCATTGGCGTAATTTTCAATTCCCCGGAAAACTGTGGTGAAAAAATGATGTACGATGTCGGGAATTATCACCCCAATATTCTTAGTGCGCTTATTTTTTAAACTGATTGCAATATTGTTTGGCTTGTAATTGTAAAGTTTAGCAAAAGCCTGGACCTTCTCTTTGGTGTCCGATCCAATTTCCTCGCTATTTTTTAATGCTTTGGAAACCGTAGAAATGGAAACCCCTAATTCCCTTGCAATGTGTTTGAGGGTGATTTTTCTTTTCAAAGGTGAATATTTTTTCAAGTGAATATACTACTAAAAATATAAAAGCAATTGTACTGTTTAGGCACAAATTGGATTATTAAATGACAGGCTGTAAAAATAGTATATTCAAGTTAGGAGTGAAATCTATTTTCAAGAATTGTTTAAAAAGTATATATTTTTATCAAAATACCATCAAAACAAAAAAATGATGTATTTTCGTACAAACGAATTGGGTTGGACAGTGTAAAAAATGCCGAAACCGATACTCGACCGTTTAACGCCATCTTATAATTAACGTAAATTAACGAAAACGTTTTAGTTGCATTTTAGGCGTTAAATATGGAGATATGTCAATAAATAGGTATTTTATTATTTACATTCGCATATATATTGGAATATTTTAAGAAATATTAAACTTAAATATCTTTTTTCAACTCAATTACAACTAACAAATTTTAACTCAATTAAAACTAACGATGTATGAAGCTTAAATTACTTAAAAGCTTTTTGCTATTTGGAACATTTTTGTGTTTTGGATTAGCTTCAGCTCAAGAAGTATCAGGTACGGTATCTGATGCTAGTGGCCCCTTACCGGGAGCCAGTGTAGTGGTCAAGGGAACAACCAATGGCGCACAAACGGATTTTGATGGGATTTTCACCATTAGTGATGTGGATGCGGGTTCCATCCTTGTTTTTAGCTATATCGGCTATAAAACACAGGAGGTGGTGGTAGGTAACCAGACCACTATTGATATTATGATGGAAGAGGATGCCCAGGCATTGGCCGAAGTAGTTATCATTGGTTATGGTACCACTACTGTAAAGGACGCCACCGGTGCGGTTTCGGCCGTAACTTCCGAGGACTTTAACGGAGGGGTTATTTCTTCTCCCGAACAATTGATCCAGGGTAAAACCGCTGGGGTTCAAATTTCCCAAGGAAGTGGTGAACCAGGTTCTGGTGTTGCCATTAGGATAAGGGGTACTTCTTCGGTAAGATCCAATAATGATCCCTTATTTGTGGTAGATGGCGTTCCCCTTCCTTCTGGAGGTAGTTCTTCTGAAGGTACGGATATAGGGGTAGGATCTAGTTCTGCTAGGAATCCACTTAGCTTTTTGAATCCAAATGATATTGAAAGTATGAGTATCTTAAAGGATGCGTCATCAACCGCCATTTATGGTTCCAGAGGTGCCAATGGGGTGGTTATTATTACTACCAAGAGTGGTAAAGGCGGGGCACAGGGAGGTACTTGGGAGTTTTCTTCCGATCTAAGTTTTTCATCACCGGCCAATGATTTTGATTTGTTGAACAGGAGCGAATTCCTGTCCGCTGTTTCTGCCTTTGGTGGTAGTGCAACGGATTTAGGGAATGATACGGATTGGCAATCATTGGTAACCAGAAACTCATCCTCGACCAATAACAACCTAGCCTACTCCCAAAATTATGGATCGGGCAACGTAAGGGCCACGTTTAATTATGGCAAACAATTTGGGATTGTACCAAAATCTTCTCAGGAAAGGGTCACAGGTAGAATTAATCTTTCCCAAAGAGTATTTGACGATAAATTGAGGTTGGATTTGCAGACTACTCTTTCAAGAGTAAATGATGAGGCGCCGCCATTAAGTGGTAGTGCTGGATCTACAGGGGATATGTTGGGTGCCGCTTATTCCGCCAATCCTACCTGGCCAGCCAATAGTACGTTTAATCCTGGGGATAGGATCAACCCATTAAACTTGTTGGAGAACTGGCAAAGTTTAACCTATACCGATCGTTTTCTGGTCAATTTTTCGGCCTCATATGATATTGTACAAGACTTAACGGCCAAGGTTACTGTAGGTTACGATAAATCCAATTCTACCCGTGAAGCGGAATTGGGCAGTAAATCCTTTAATGTGGGCCGTGGTGCCGGCGGTAATGGTAGAGGTACCTTAAATGACCTCGATTTGGAGAATCGATTGTTGGAACTTACCTTGACATACAAAAAAGAGTTCGATAATTCGGTATTGGATGTTTTGGGAGGTTTCTCATATCAGGATTTCAATACCAAAGGAAGAAATGTGGAAGGTTGGGGTTATTCCACAACCAATTTAAACTCTATGGCCAGGAATTTAACCGATGCCGCGAGCAAGATCGAATCCATGATTACAGGCTCATACCAGCAGTATGGTTACTCATCCGGGGGAGATGCCGATCTATTTGTGAACAGACTTTTTTCAGATCCAGAACCGGATACTGAATTGTTGGGAGAAGTAAGTATTCCTGTGAAATCAATTTTCACCAATACTTTTGACAATACGGATGAGTTACAATCCTTTTTTGCCAGGGCCAATTACAGTATAGCAAATAAATATTTGTTCACTGCAACGGTAAGGGCCGACGGTTCATCGCGTTTTGGTGAAAATAACCGATATGGTATTTTTCCCTCTGCTGCTTTTGCTTGGAAGATCAATGAAGAAGATTTTATGGGAGATGCTATGTCTACCTTAAAACTTAGGTTGAGCTATGGTATTACCGGAAACCAGGATGGACTGGGGTATGGAAGGTTCGCGAGAAGGGAACGATATTCCACAGCCATAAATGGGGATCCCAATATTAGTGATGGTGGAGACGTTAACGTACCTGGAATTACAACCGTGGAATTTGCCAACCCAGATTTAAAATGGGAGGAAACTACCCAATATAATGTAGGTTTGGATTTTGGGTTTGCCAATGATCGTTTTAGCGGTTCGGTAGATGTGTATCGTAAGGAAACTAGGGATTTACTCCTTAATATTGAGGCAGCACAGCCTTCTCCGCAACCCACCTTTTTCCAAAATTTGGATGCCATTGTGTTGAACCAGGGGGCTGAGTTCTCCTTGAATTATGATATTCTGCAAGGAGAGGATTTTGACTGGACCGCTGGTTTTAACGTGGCCTACAATAAAAATGAAATTACCGATTTTGATGGGGAGATTGCAGCGGGGACCATTCGGGGTGCCGGTCTGTCCAACGCTTTTGCCCAACGCCTTGCCTCTGGACAACCTTTGTATTCCTTTTATTTGAGGGAGTTTACCGGTTTCGATGCCAGTGGAAATCCTGTGCACGATGGTGGTGTGGATAATCAACAGTTTGTAGGTAAGAGTGCCCTACCGGATTTTACGGGTGGTTTCTCTACCTCTGCCAGTTACAGAAACTGGTCTGCCTCTATGTATTTCAATGGGCAATTTGGTAACTATATCTACAATAATACCGCCAACGCCTTTTTTACGGGAGGTGCTATTGGAAGTGGTAATAATGTAACACAGAATGTGGTGGACTTGGCAGGACAGGAAGGTAGATTTGCCGAAGCTTCGGTGTCTACCAGATTTTTGGAAAAAGGAGATTTTGTAAGATTGCAAACGGCATCCATTTCCTATAATGTTCCTTTAAAAGAAGGCTTGTTCAAGTCAATGAGACTTAGTCTTACAGGCCAGAACCTTTTTGTGATTACGGATTATTCCGGTCTTGATCCGGAGGTAAGTGTGGCGCCGGCCAGTGCTGCCCTATTAAATGGTCTGCCTATAGCGGGTATCGATTATAGCGCCTTTCCAAGACCAAGAACATACACATTAGGATTTAACGTAACTTTTTAATCATAGCATTATGAACATTCAAAAATATATGAAACCCGTTTTCGGCTCCGTATTTGTACTGGTAGGTCTTGTTGCCTGTACCAATCTGGAGATAGAAGAAACGGATTCGATAATTAGTAAGGCAACCGGTGGCGGTTTTACACCAGTGGCCAATCCGGCCTCCTCTCTTAGTGACCTTTATAACAAAGTGGGGGGCGATTTTGCATCTCAGGAAAACATGTACGCAATGTCCGAAGTTACTACGGATGAGCTGTTGATACCCACACGTGGAACCGACTGGGGCGATAATGGGATCTGGAGACAGTTGCATACCCATACTTGGACCCCTGCGCATTTGTTTATTAAAAATGCCTGGAACAATTTAAATCAGAATGTATTTAGGGCTTCGGAGATTATAGAGAGTAATCCGGATGCCGCAGTAATGGCAGAAGCCAAATATCTAAGGGCCTTCAATATGTTTTTTTTAATGGACTTTTTTGGATCCGTTCCCTTTAGGGAAGTGGATGAAGGCCCTGAAGTTAATCCAAAGGTATTGACCAGGAGTGAGGCTTTTAGCTTTGTGGAGTCAGATTTATTGGCAGCATTGCCGGGCTTGCCCGATGGTAGCCCAGGTACTGCCAATACGGGAACTGCTACAAAGGCGGCGGCGAATTTTCTTATGGCCAAATTATATTTAAACTCCCATATCTATAATGGTAGTGCAGTTGATAATGCCAATATGCAAAAGGTAATAGATGCTGTTGACGATATAGCGGATTTGGGCTTTGGGATAGAGACGGGGTATTTTCAAATATTCGAATCCTCTGATGATATTGAGACTATTTTCTATTTGAACAGTGATATTGGGGGGAGGATTTGGAATAGTCTGCATTACAACATGAACTCACCCGATAATACAGGTGGTGGTTGGAACGGGTTTTCTACCTTGGCCGAATTCTATGACTCTTTTGAAGGTGATCCCAATAGCAATTATGTGGGCGATGGCCAGGAAGAAAGAAGAGGTTGGGTACCGGATGCTTCCAATGCCGATAATATTAATTTAGGTCTTGGGTATGGCTTTTTAATCAATCAACAGTACAATGAAGACGGTACTAAATTGAAAAATAGGCAAGGAGGCGATCTAATATTGAAAAAAGAGTTGACCTCTTTGGTAGGAAATGGCGAAGCTGACGGTGTCAGAATTCTTAAATACCACCCAAATGACGGGGGAGAAATTAACTCCTTTAGAAAGCACCAAATTCTTTTTAGATATTCCGACGCCCACTTGATGAAGGCCGAGGCCATGATGCGTATGGGGGAGGATGTTACTTCAATGGTCAATGAATTGCGTCAAGCTAGGACCAATACCCCTGATTTGCCCAGTGTTACGGAGGACGTACTACTGGCCGAGCGCGGAAGGGAGCTTTATATAGAATTTTGGAGAAGGAACGATTTGGTTCGATTTGATAAATTTACGGCTCCTTGGGGCTTAAAGGAGGTAAGTGGGGATCCCAATATGAATCTTTTCCCAATACCGGAAACCGCACTGCTTTCCAATCCTAATTTGGTACAGAACCCGGGATATTAAAAATTTAGTTTAGGTTTTTTTATAAAAGAGGGCTGTTCAAGTGAACAGCCCTCTTTTTATGTGGTAAAGGTTTCAGCCCTATTGTTATGATAATTATTTGGCAAAATAAATATAAATCCCAACAACTATAATACAAATGGCAATCCCAATATGGTTTACATATTTATAAGGTTCAATGGAAACCTGTTGGGTGTATTCCAATTCAAAGGCTTCTTTTCTAGGATACAACTTTCCAATTAGAAGCATGATGGCTGCATTGGTTACAAACAGAATTGCCATGATGTGCAAAAAGTGTGGATACGCATCGGCTTCTATTAATTTCAAGGCGGCAGGGTCCGTAATGCCAGAGGCCTTGGCCGATTCCAAGGCACTTTCTACGAACTGGCCCTTGAGAACAAACTGACTTAGAATGTATAACAATGATCCGGAAAAGATGCCAATTTTAGCAGCAATGGCTGGGACCCTCTTGGTTAAATACCCCACTACAATAATGGTGAAAATTGGAATACTGTATATGCCGTTTATCTCCTGCAGGTAATTGAACAAACTTCCGGCATTGGCTATCATTGGAGCAATGAACATGGCAGCCAAAGCCAAACAAATGCCAAAAATCTTTCCGTATTTAACCACTATTTTTTCAGAGGCCTCCTTATTTATGTGCTGTTTGTATATGTCAATTCCGAACAAGGTAACCGAACTGTTGAGCACACTGTTAAAGGAACTTAAAATAGCCCCGAACAATACAGCTGCAAAAAACCCGACCAAAGGTTTTGGCAACACGGCACGGACCAATTCTGGATAGGCAAGGTCACTTGAAGCCAAACCGCCGTCAAAATAATAATAGGCGATCATTCCTGGCAATACTAAAATTAAGGGTCCCAGAATCTTAAGAAAAGAGGCCAATAATAATCCCTTCTGGCCCTCGGCCAAATTTTTGGCCCCCAAGGCCCTTTGTATAATTTGTTGGTTGGTGCCCCAATAAAAAAGTTGTACCAACATCATCCCAGTGAAAATGGTTGAAAATGGTACTTCCTGTCCCGCTTCACCGGTAGAGTCAAATCGTGCGGCATCCGATGTAATTAAATTGTCAAGACCTGTAAACATATTGCCGTCCCCAATGGCCATCAATCCAAAAATAGGTATTAGGATTCCACCAATGATTAGGCCAACAGCATTAATACTGTCAGAAACGGCCACCGCCTTTAAACCTCCAAAAACCGCATATATGGAACCTATGATTCCTATCCCCCAAATACAAATTACCAAGGCCGAAGTTTCGGATACGCCCAAAAGTTCGGGAACATTGAACATACCACTGATGGCCACCGATCCTGAATATAAAATAACGGGTAAAAGTACTACCACATAGCCAGTTAAAAACAGGCCGGAAGTGATGGTCTTGGTAGTTACATCAAATCTTTTTGCCAAAAATTGGGGAATGGTGGTAAGCCCCCCCTTTAAATATCTTGGCAATAGAAAAACCGCCGTAACTACCATGGCAATTGCTGCCAATGTCTCCCAGGCCATTACCGATAGGCCATCGGTATAGGCACTGCCGTTAAGACCTACTATTTGTTCCGTGGAAAGATTTGTTAAAAGTAAAGAACCAGCGATTACTCCAGCGGTGAGACTTCGACCACCCAAAAAGTAGCCGTCGGAGGAACTTTCATCAGTTTTTCGGGTAGCCAAATAGGCAATTAGGGCCACTAATAGGGTAAAGCCTACGAAAGAAAGAATTCCTAACATTTTATGATTGTATTTAATAGATTGTGGGGCTAAATATATTGGATTATTTATAATATCTGGCATGTATATTTACTTTATCACAAAAAACACCTAGGGTGTGTATCAAAATTCTATCGGCAAAGAGCAAAAAAATATCAATTATTAACAGTGCCTACACCTGTAATTTATTGAACTTTAGTTATCTTGTCCTTGAATATCAAAGGGTGGTTTTTTCCTTCGGATACCAGCTTCCATTGCGATTTTTAATCATGGGAATGGAGGTTCAAAAAAGCCTTGTGCAGTTTGGAACATACCTTTCTTGGCAGGCTGGAAAAAATATCGGTAAATGGTTTGAAATTAAAAACAGTAAAAGGGCTTAAATTCATTTAATGGATTTTAAGACTGTCTCAAAATAATCACAAAGATATATGGGGAAATTTATGATAAGGGGTAACCTTATTTTATTGGGAGTGTTATTGTTGGGGTCTTGTTCTCCCAAAAAGGAAATGGATAAAGAAGGCAAATTTAATGAGGATACCTTATTCACCTTATTGGCCTCCGAAAAAACAGGAATCGACTTTGTTAACGAGGTAGTAAACCAGAAAAACTTTAATATTTTTAAGTATAGAAATTTTTACAATGGCGGCGGAGTGGCGATTGGCGACATTAATAACGATGGTCTGCCCGATATATACCTTACCGGGAACATGGTTCCCAATAAGCTTTATTTGAACAAAGGAGGTCTCCAATTTGAGGATATTTCCGAAAAAGCAGGTGTGCAAGGTAATAAACCTTGGTCTACAGGGGTAACTATGGTGGATATTAATAACGACGGATTATTGGACCTTTATGTTAGCAATGCGGGTAACATGGAGGGAAATAACCATGATAATGACCTCTATATCAATAATGGCGATCTTACTTTTACAGAAAAGGCAGCCGAATATAATTTGGCTAAGACCGGATTTTCTACCCATGCCACGTTTTTTGACTATGATAAGGACGGGGATCTGGATGCTTATATCCTGAATAACAGTAATGTGCCCGTAAGTAGTCTGGGTTATGCGGAACAACGTGAGGTAAGGGCCCAGGATTGGGCAGGGGTTCCGGATATCTTTAAAGGCGTAGGTGATATGCTTCTTAGAAATGACAACGGCAGTTTCGTGGATGTAAGTGAAAAGGCCGGTATTTATGGAAGTTTAATTGGCTTTGGACTGGGGGTAATGGTCAGTGATATTAATGGGGATCTATATCCGGATATCTACGTTTCAAATGATTTTTACGAAAGGGATTACCTCTACATAAATCAAAAAGATGGCACCTTTAAGGAGGAAATTGAACAATGGACCTCCCATCTTAGTTTGTCGGCAATGGGTATAGACATGGCCGATATAAACAATGACGGATATGCGGATATCTTTATTACGGACATGCTGCCGGAAGGGGACCAAAGGGTGAAATCGGTTATGGAGTTTGAAGGCTACAACGTCTTTAAATTAAAACAGAGCAAGGATTTTTACCAACAGTATATTCAAAATACCTTGCAGTTGAATAATGGAAACAATTCGTTTTCCGAAGTGGCTTATTACAGTGGGGTGGCCAAGACCGATTGGAGTTGGGCCGGACTCTTGTTCGATATGGATAATGATGGTCTAAAGGATATTTACATAACCAATGGTATAAACCACGATTTGACAGACTTGGATTTTGTTGACTTTTTTGCCAATGAAATTATCCAGGAAATGGCACTCACAGGAGAGAAACAATCCATAGATTCCATTATAGCTAAAATGCCCATTGCTCCCCAGCCTAATTACGCTTATAGGAACAATGGAGACATTACCTTTTCCAATGAAACCAAAAATTGGGGACTGGAATTGCCCAGTATGTCCAATGGTGCGGCATATGGTGATTTGGATAATGATGGTGATCTGGATATTGTGGTCAACAATGTTAATATGGAGGCCTTTGTATATGAGAACCACAGCGAAAAAAAATCAGGGAACAATTATCTTAAATTAAAGTTTGAGGGTAAGGATGGGAATAAATTTGCCATTGGAGCTACCGTGAAGCTTTACTTTGACAAGCAGGTAATAGTACAGGAATTAATGCCTTCCAGAGGGTTTCAATCCTCGGTGGATTATATAATGACCATAGGCCTTGGCAAGAATAACACCATTGATTCCCTACAGGTGGTTTGGCCCGACGACCGTACGCAAAAATTCAGCGATATTAAAACCAATCAGTTCCTGACCCTTAAAAATTCCGAGGCACAGGAACTATTTGTTCCGAATAATAAAAGCATTGCCAACCCACTTTTTAAAGAATTGAGCAATTCCAAGCTTTTAGTGCACAAAGAGAATAATTACAATGATTTTGATTACGAAGGGCTGATCTCCAAAATGCTATCCCAAGAAGGACCGGCTTTGGCAGTGGCCGACGTAAATGCTGATGGTAATGAGGATATTTTTATAGGGGGCGGAGCCAATCAGGCCGGGGTACTCTATCTACATAATGGCAATGGAAGATTAACTACTGCCCTTCAAAAGGCCTTTGAAAAGGATATGGCACTTGAGGATACAGCGGCAGCCTTTTTGGATGTAGACGGTGATGGTGATATGGACCTTATGGTAGGTAATGGGGGAAATCAGGTGGGTGATGAGAAACTCTATAGGGCAAGACTCTATATTAATAATGGTCAAGGAAGGTTTGAAGCTTCCTCTGAAATTTTGCCCAGTACCTTTAAGAATATTGCCGTAATTACACCCCACGATTTTGATAATGATGGGGATATGGACGTATTTATTGGGTCTAGGAGTGTTGTAGGAAACTATGGCTTGGATCCTGACCATTTATTCCTGGTTAATAACGGAAATGGTACTTTTACGGACGCTACCGAACGTCTAGCTTACGATACCAAACAGGCAGGTATGGTTACGGATGCTATTTGGGTAGATATGGATGGTGACCAGAAGAAAGATTTAATAACCGTAGCCGATTGGGGAAGACCGGTAATCTATAAGAACTCCGGTAAGAGAATGTCCAAGATGAATACTGTATTGGATAGTTTAACCGGATGGTGGAATGTGGTGAGTGCAGAAGACCTGGACAATGATGGGGATTATGATTTGATTTTGGGAAATCAGGGGAGCAATGTACCCTATTCCTGTTCCAGGAAAAATCCAATGAAGTTATGGGTCAATGATTTTGATAATAATGGGACCATTGAACAAATTACCACTCGCAATTTTGAGGGCAAGGATTACCCCATTCATCAAAAAAAGGAGTTGACGACCCAAATGGTGGCCTTGAAAAAACAAAACCTCAAAGCTTCGGAATATGCGAAAAGAACGATAGGGGAATTGTTTTCTGGCGAAACTTTCAATAAATCCATAGTAAAGGAAGGTACCATACAGGAATCGGTAATAGCAATAAATGAAGGGGGAGGGGAATTTACCATCAAAAAATTACCGGGACGAGTACAATTGTCCTGTGTTTGTGGAATCACCTGCACAGATGTTAATGGTGATGGCTATGTAGACCTTATTATGGGCGGTAATAATTTTGAATTCAAGCCTCAATATTCTCGCCTGGATGCCAATTTTGGGAGTGTACTTTTGGGAAATGAAAAATTGGATTTTAAATGGCAAACGTACGATGAAAGCGGGTTTTTAATAAAAGAGGAAGTGAAGCATATTGAACAGTTTCAGGATAGCCATGGCAAACGGTTCATAATTGCCGCCATTAATGATAACAAACCAAAAGTTTTTGCGCTGGATGAGTAGATGTAATTTATATGTTTTCGTCGCCGTAGTCCTCTTGGGTTGTGGATCAAAGGAGGGTGAAATTTTTAGGAATCCATCGCCCAGTGAAACGGGGATCCACTTTCAGAATACCGTTACCGAAACCGATGACCTGAATATTCTGGACTATCTGTATTTCTACAATGGAGGTGGAGTGGCTATTGGGGATATCAATGGGGACGAATTGCCCGATATTTTTCTTTCCGGAAACCAAGTTGAGAATAAATTATACCTTAACGAGGGCAACCTAAAATTTAGGGAGATTACGGATACTGCCGGTATTGCTGGGGAAAGTACCTGGAATACCGGAGCAATCATGGGCGATATAAATGGGGACGGTTTTATGGATATTTACGTCTGTGCGGTAGTGGGGATTAATGGCTTTAATGGACATAATGAGCTTTATATAAATAATGGGGATACTACTTTTACGGAAAGCTCCGCCGAATTTGGATTGGATTTTGATACGTATAGTAGTTCCGCGGCCTTGTTGGATTATGATTTGGACGGGGATTTGGATATGTACCTACTCAATCATGCCGTACATACCCAGGAATCTTACGGAAAGGCCGAAGTAAGGAAAAAGAGAAATACACAGTCTGGGGACAGGCTACTGCGGAATGATGGAGGTGTTTTTGTAGATGTTAGCGAAGAAGCAGGTATTTACGGTGGCGCCAATGGATATGGACTGGGCATTGCCATAGCCGATTTTAATCAGGATGGATATCCGGATATCTATGTTGGGAACGATTTTCATGAGGATGATTATTATTACACGAACAATGGCGACGGTACATTTTCAGAACAATTGCGCAGTTTTTTTGGACATACCACCAAATTTTCCATGGGCAATGACGTAGCAGATATTAACCACGATGGTTGGCCAGATATCATTTCTTTGGACATGCTTCCTGAAGATGAAAAGGTACTGAAGTCTTCCGAAGGCGATGATCTCACCCAAACCCAAATATTGCGGGTAGCCCGTTTTGGGTACCATTATCAGTATTCCAGGAACATGTTGTTTGTAAACCAGCATGACGCACCTTATTCCGAAACAGCGATACAAAGCGGAATTGCGGCTACAGATTGGAGTTGGAGTGCACTTTTCGGCGATTATGACCAAGATGGGGAACAGGATATCTTTATTTCCAATGGTATACCCAAAAGACCCAACGATCTGGATTTTATAAAATTCGCTTCGGACGAACAAATAAAAAATAAGCTCAACAATACCAAACTTGTGGACCAGCAGGCCATAGATATGATGCCTTCCGGAGTAACGCATAATTATGTTTTTAAAGGCGGGGAGGATATGAAGTATAAGGATATGTCCGGTATTTGGGCAGTCAAGGATACCCTAATTTCAGGCGCAACGGCCATGGCCGATTTGGACAATGATGGGGATCTGGATCTGGTAACCAATACGCTTAATACTGCAGTGGCACTGTACATCAACAAAACGGATACCAAGGCCAATTATTTAAAGCTTAGGTTTAATTATACAGCGCAGAACAAATTTGGTATAGGCACCAAAGCTTTTGCCTATGTAAATGGGAAATTGCAGTACAAGGAACTCTATACCGTTCGGGGATTCCAGGCCTCTTCCGAACCTATAATCCATTTCGGTTTTGGGGAGGAGATTAGAATAGATTCCCTAAAAATAATTTGGCCAAATAGAACCTTTCAAGTCTTAAAAGAAGTGGCCACCAATCAGACCTTGGTTATTTCCCCAGAAAACACAAAACCCTTCAATTATAGTTCCCTTAAGCCTTCTTCCAAGAAGATGTTCAATAAGCTTGATGATAACTTGGGAATAAATTTCACTCATGTGGAAGATAATTATCTGGATATCAACAGGCAAAAATTGATTCCCTATCAAATCTCAGATCGTGGTCCGGCATTGGCCATTGGAGACTTAAATAACGATGGGAAAAAAGATATTTTCTTTGGTGGGTCCAAATACATTCCCTCCAGAATATATTTACAAGGCGATACTACCTATTTGGAAAAAAGAATAGCGACTATTGCCAACGATTCCATAAAGGAGGATGTCACTGCAGTAATAGCCGACCTGGACAATGATGGGATGGCCGATCTTGCCATAGGAACCGGAGGCGGGGATTTTTATGACGAAATGCCTCCTTTGGCAGATAGTTATTACATTCAAACCACTACAGGTTTTGAGCCTGGTATGTTGCCCCGATATTTTGAAAATGCAGCCATAATACGGGAAGGTGATTTTGACAATGACGGGGATTTGGATTTGTTTATTGGCAATAATGCCATAACCAATGATTTTGGTAATATCCCCAATTCCTTTTTGTTAAGGAATGACAAAGGTAGGTTCACCGCGGTAGAAAATAAGGAACTGCAAAAGGTAGGGATGGTCACCGATGCCGTCTGGACCGATTTTGACAATGACGGGGTCTTGGATTTAATAGTAGTTGGGGAATGGATGTCTCCAAAATTCTTTAAGAACAACAAAGGACAATTAATGGAAGTTTCACTTTTGGACCGAACTTATAATGGACTCTGGGAATGTATAATACCCTTTGATATCGATAAGGACGGAGACTTGGATTATTTACTGGGGAATTGGGGGAACAATACCAAATTTAAGGCTTCGGATAAATATCCAATGAAAATGTTCTATTCGGATTTTGACCAGAATGGAAGTACAGAAACTATCGTAGCTACTGAAAAAAACGGCAAATATTATCCCTTGGAAGGATTGGACGAATTATCGGCCCAAATGGTTGGCTTACGAAAGAAATTTTTGACCTATAAATCCTTTGCAGGAACATCTATAGAAAATATACTAGACAAAAATTCCCTTGCCAATTGTGACGTTCTGGAAGTAAATACGCTAGAATCCGGATATTTAGAGAATAATGGAGGGAAATATTCATTTGTTCCCTTCAAATCGGAATTACAGCTTGCACCAATAAAGGCCTTTATAGAGTATGATTTTGATAAAGATGGGAATACGGAAATTCTGGCAGCTGGGAACTATTTTGGGATCAAGCCATATCACGGGAGGTTGGATTCTTTCTCCGGAGCCTTGATAAAGGATAAAAATAATGTAATTTTGGGTAATAAATTGGGCCTTGAATTGGAACTTAAATCCGTTAGACATTTGAATACGATAGATTTAAACGGTAAAACCTACCTCCTGGTTACTTTTAATAATGATAAGGCCCAGGTGTATGAATTTGGGGAATAAAAATTTAAATTGGTCTATCCCTTTTTATGTGGGCCTTGGATTAATAGCAATCTATGTATTATATGGACAAAAAAGTTAAAATGAAACTATTTTTAAGATTATTTCTATTATTTGCAGTTGTCATATCGTGTAACGAAAAAGAGGAGCCAATAGTTATTACATCCCAAGATCTCCATGGGTCTATCCATAAGGTTACGGAGGTTATGATCCACGATATTTTTTCACCCCCGGTAGCTAGTAGAATTTTCGCCTACCCCAATATAGCGGCCTATGAAATTGTGGCCCTTAACAATAGTGATTATAAATCATTGGTAGGGCAGGTAACCGATTTGACCCCCATACCGCTCCCAGCGGAGGATAAGCCTATCAATTATCAAATGGCGGCCCTAATTGCACATATGGAAATTAGCAAGCGTTTAATATTTTCCGAGGATAAGATGGAGGTACATAGAGATAGTTTGTATGCAAATTGGCAAGATAAAAACATGGCAATGTTTAAGAACTCGGAGGAATATGGTTTGGCCGTGGCAAAGCATATTGGGGATTGGTTGGACAAGGATAATTACAAGCAGACCAGAACCATGCCCAAGTTTACCATTAATACCGACGATGATTCACGTTGGCAGCCCACCCCGCCTGCATATATGGATGGTATAGAGCCTCATTGGAGTAAAATAAGGCCCTTTGTTATCGACTCGGCCAATCAATTTGTGCCCGCTCCACCTCCGGTATTTTCCATGGATAAAGAATCTGATTTTTACAGGGAAGTAAAGGAGGTGTATGATATTAGTCAAGAGATTACCGCCAAGGGGGATAGTTCGGAAGAGATAGCCATTGCAAAATTTTGGGATTGTAATCCCTATGTCTCAGTGACCAGGGGCCATTTAATGTTCGCAACCAAAAAGATTACCCCAGGGGCCCACTGGATCGGGATTACCAAAATTGCTTGTGAGAAAACAAACTCGGATTTTGACAAAACAGTATTTGCCTATACCAAAACTTCAATGGCCATAGCAGATGCCTTTATAAGCTGTTGGGACGAAAAATATCGCTCTAATTTAATACGTCCGGAAACCGTGATAAATCAGTATATAGATGAAAACTGGGCACCAGTGTTGCAAACACCACCATTTCCCGAGTACACCAGTGGACATTCTGTGGTCTCAGGAGCGGCAGCTACTGCCTTGACAAGTATTTTTGGGGATAATTTTGCGTTTGACGACGATACCGAAATACCCTATGGCCTCCCTATAAGAAGTTTTACCTCCTTTAACCAGGCTGCAGATGAAGCCGCCATAAGTAGAATGTACGGAGGTATTCATTATAGGGCAGCAGTGGAAGTAGGAGTAGGACAAGGTAGGGATTTGGGCAAATTTATTGTAAATAAACTGGAAATGACCGGGAACAAAGCATTGGTGTCCAAGTAGTTTTTTCGACTCGGTTCACAGCAATTTTTTGCAGGTTTAAAAAATTACAATTAGTGAGAAACAAAATTGTTTATTTCGCAGCTTTCCTTCTTCTGGGGCCATTGCTCTGGTATCTGTTTGTAAAGCCTTATGACTATTCGGTATCCATTATATCCAAGACCTTTCCCGGTACCATTAATCAGAGTATAAAATTATGGGGCAAGACCAATAAAAATACTGTGCTATTACAGGAGCAGGATTTTTTGAATATTGACCAGCAATTAAAGTTCAATGATTCTATATTTCAATATCAATGGAAAATAACTCCACTTAATGATTCTATCACAAAGTTAAAGGTATTTATAAAGGATGTAGATCATAGTGTGGCGAATAGAATTAAAATTCCGTTTTTCGATACGGGTTTTGAAAAAAGGACCAAAAGTACCATTTTGGACTTCAACAATATGCTAAAGGAGCATTTGGAAAGATTTAAGGTTACCGTTTTGGATTCTGTACAACATCTTCCCGATACCTATTGTGCCTATATCCCAATAAAGGTTTCACAGTTGGGAAAAGCAAAGGGAATGATGCAAAATTATCCCATTTTAAGTACTGTGCTCGTAGATAATAATGTGGAATTAAATGGTAGGCCATTTTTGGAAATTACCAACTGGAATAGAAAGGTAGACAGCGTTTCCTATAATTTTTGTTATCCAATTATCAAAAGTGATAGCCTACCGCAAAATGATTTAATAAAATATAAGAAATTTGAGGGAGTAAGGGGGCTAAAAGCTACTTATAACGGAAATTATATTACCTCTGACCGTGCATGGTACGCCTTATTGGACTACGCCAAAAGGAAAGGAATGGAGGTGTGGGAAAGACCTGTTGAAGTATTTTTTAGCAATCCAAATTTTGGGGGAAACGAACTGGACTGGATAGCCGAAATTTATATGCCCCTCAAAGAATAAAAGGAAATAAGGATGAGCAGGATTAAAATGCTGGCTGCCCACCAAAATAATTAAATTTTTATTGGGATGAAAAAATACCTGTTACTGTTGCTTTGGGGAACCATGGTTAGCTGTGCCAGTAATTATGGACAATTGACCTATGTAACCAAACTTCCCCATAAATTAACGGAGAATTCGGGTATGGTCCCTGCCAAGGATTCAACGGTTTGGTTCGTCCTGGATAGAGGTAATCCGGATAAAATTTATCAAGTGAATTATGAGGGAGACCTAATAAGGGAATTAAAAGTTAAGAATGCCAAAAATCACGATTGGGAAGATATGGCTAGGGATGAAAACGGCAATGTATTTATAGGGGATTTTGGCAATAATAGCAACGACAGGAAGAATTTGGCCATTTATAAAATTCCCGATCCCAATGCCGAGGAGGGAGATAATATTGAAGCGGTAAAGATTGAATTTAATTATCCTGAACAAAAAGACTTTCCTCCAAAAAAGAGCAAATTGCTCTTTGATGCAGAGTCATTTTTTTATTGCGATAGCAACTTCTATATCGTAACCAAGAATAGGACGCAACCTTTTAACGGGGAAGCTTTATTGTACAAAGTACCTGCAGAGGAAGGTAAACACAAAGCCCAATATTTAGGGTCGTTTGTTCCTCCAAAAGGAAAAGTAAACGGGCAGATAACCTCTGCCGACATTTCTCCTGATGGTAAGACCATAGTGTTGTTGGGCAATGGCACTTTATGGGTGTTTACAGATTTTGTTTTGGATAATTTCTTCGATAGTGGGACGCTAAAAACAATAGACTTGGGTGTCTATACGCAATTGGAATCCGTTTCTTTTATCAATAACGGCACCATACTGCTATCGGATGAGGAGTCAGGGAAAACTGGAAGAAATTTATATTCTTTTGTGTTGGACAACTAAACCGATTGCAAAAACTTACAGTACTGCATTAGAACCCAAAACCAAGGCCGAAGGAAAATCTTGGGCCGTCAACACTGTTGAACAAGGCTACCCTTGCTGTCATCACATCCGCGCCGTTAAGAAAAACCCCTCCGCCGTATGAGGTGTGCCATAGATCGGAATTTTCGTTGGGGGTCCAGACCCTGCCATAATCAAAACCACCATATATCCCCACGGTAACAGGTAATAATCCTGTTTTTAGACTTTTAAGGCTATATCTTAAGTCTGTGTTTTGGTAATAACTGGTCTTGCCGGAAAATCGTTGATTTCTAAAACCTCTTAGCCCATCTATCCCGCCAATGCTGGCTGCTTGGTAAAATTCGTAATCGTTCCCTAAATTAAAATGGGCTTTCCATCTAGTGGCGAGGACCAATTTGCCATTGGATACTAATTTATGATCAAAGGAAAGACTTGGAACAATATAGGCATAGGCCTGCCCCTTGTTCTCCAAACTGGCCTTGTATCCCATCTGTAATCCCGTGGCCATTCCTATGGTAGGGAAGGCGGCATTGTCTAAATTTTCATAGTTGTATTCCGCATCTACTCCAATAAAACTGTTTCTGTTCTCTTCTCCATTGGCTTGGTAGAAGGTGTTCACAAACCTATCTTCAGTTTCTTCCACTTCCAGACTTTCCAAGGAAATGCCAGTTCTGAATTTTGCCCCTAGCTGTCCTCGCCAAATCAAGGAGGGCGAAAAACGTAGGTTTTGAATTTTCACCCTATTGTAATCCATCTCCAAAGTGTCGTCGAAATTTTCGGTCTCATTCCCGATTCCAAAAAAGTTAATGCTAAAATTGGGGCTGGTAAAACGGGCAGCCAATTCCAAATTCCAGTTATCCAAAATGTGTGCAAACTCTCCTTTGTAGCCCAATTCGAAACCGTTGGTGGCAAAATAATAGGCAGCATTGTAATTGTGTTGGGTAGTAAAAGGGTTTTGTCGTAATCCATAAAAGGTGTTGCTAGCGTTAAAACCTAATTTCATTCCATCATCAGGATTAAATCCAAGGGTAGGTATTATCTGACGTGTGCTGTTCCTAAGCTTAAGCGGTTGATAAGTGTTGGTTTCGTAATCGTTGGTAAGTCTTAGCCTTGCTCCCTTAATATTCTTAAACGTGTTTTTTTTGGATCTATGGTCGTAAATCCAAGTATTGCTGCCCTCGGTGATATCATAAACATCGTTGTTTTGTCCGCCGATAAGTCTAATTTTGATCTTGTTGCCCTTGGTACCGACCACTTCAAAAATATCATCGTCATCCAGGCCGTAAATCCAGATTTCCTTGGTGATACTGTGGTTGAATTTCTTATGAAAGAATAGCTTAGCTTTTTTTTCGTCTATGTTTCTAAAAGCCTTGATCTCCACTTCTTGCTGGGACAAATTTTTAATTTCGAACCAATCGTCCTTATCGGTACCTTTTATGACAACATATTTGTTAAGTGCCAAAAAGTAATCATCTGCAATTTTCGGAAGGTTCTTGATCCTGGCTATAAGTATATTTTTTAAGTCAAGAATATTTTCATCCAAGATTTCTTGGGGCATGGCCCTAAATGCTTTATCTATTACAGCGGGGGTTAGGTTTTGCTGAATAAAACGGACCTCCTTTTCCCAATCTGCTTTTGTGGTTTCGGCCAATAAGGTTACATCCAGTCCGTAGGCACTCTTGTTAAAGGCCTCCACATTTCTTATGTCATTATTAAAACCTTCCATCATTTGTAGGGCTGGGATTATTCTTGTGGCAATACCCATCAGGGCCCCATCTCCCCAAATGGAATACACCTGGTCCCTATCCCTAGGGATGGCCTCAAAAATTATCTTCCCCGTTTCCTTATCCTTGACTTCGCCCCAACGCCATTGATCGTCATGCCTATCCCAATCACCCATTACCATATCGAACAAGCGGGTCCTTAAGTATCTATCAGTATTGACCACATATTTTTCGTCCCGTTTAATTTTATCGATCATGTCCCAGGTACTTTCAATTTTATTGGCATAACCAAAACTGCCCAAATCCCCATGACCATCGCCTACCTGTTCTTCCAATATGTAAAGTTCATCCCCAAATTCCCCATTAAATTCTGCTAAGGCCTGTTGTTTTGGGATGTAGTACAATTGGGGGTTGGTATGGTAGAGATCTATTGCATCTGAAAGTTCTCCCACGGTAAGAAGGCCATACGGCAGGGCCCCGGTATAAAAATCCATTAGAAGATCTTCCGTATAAGTTCCCTTGAATTCCCCAATTACATATTTTTCTTTAAAAGCCATAGCCTGTAGGTACACCTCGGCACTCTTTTTAACGGCCCTCATTACGTATTCCTTCCCATTTTTATCGGATAATCTCAAGGATTTGGATTGGTTGCCCCCGCCTTTACGGACAGGTTTTAACCCTCCGTACATAGTATCCAGCCTAAGGCTAGGGGCATTCACTTCCTTAGCGTAGTAATCCCTATACCTATCGCCCCAAATAGTTTTGAAAAATTTACTTTTTTTAATGGCTTGCTTGGAGTAAACAGATGCTTTTACCTCCTTTGGGAAATCTTTTTCGTTAAACACGTAATTCTCTTTTCTATCCGGGGGAAGTACCTGGGTGGAAAATAGAAGGTCGGGATTATTATTTTCCCCGACTCCAAAATAATTTACTTCGGAAGAGCCATCATTGTACACCTTTAATTCTGCAAAACCCATTCTTCCTGTAGAGAATTTAGAGCCGTTCAATAATCTGGTAGCCCCTTCTTTGGCCCCTGAACCACTTATGATCTGGGGGGTGTTGTCCTCCACTATATATTGAAGTGTATGTTCGTGTCCCGATGTCAATATTACTTTCTGCGAATACTGTGCTATGGTGACCAGACGATTTCTTAATTCCATATATCTCTTATTCTGTAGATCGGCATAGGAGGCACCACTGGTTTTTCTAATTAGGTTTGCAAAGGAACCCAGAACAGGGAAGGGAAATTTTCCGCCTGCAGGGTTTAAATGAAGTTTGGCCGAATACTGTCCGCCGTGGGGCCCGTAGCTGAACATGGGATGATGTAAGGCCAAAATGGTAGTCTTGTCCCTGTTTTTTTTGATAAGACTTTCCAATTCCTCAAAAAATGTTTCCCTATCCTTTATATCGCATTTGTCGTTCATATTGGGGTGTTTGTCCCAATTGGTCAAGTACCATTCCGTATCAATGGCTATGAGGACAATTTTGTCATTGATGTTTATTTTCTCTATAGGACACCCATCTTCAGGAAAAAAGACCTCTTTGCTATCCAATTTTTTCTGAATATATTTTTGTTGCCTTTCCAAGCCTTCCAAACCTTCACTGTACCAATCATGGTTTCCAGGAATGAATATAGGGTTCCCCTTAAATTGGGCCAAGGTCTCCAGTTGTGCATCCATGTTGTTTTTAGCTTCCAGATAGGCTTTGCTGGAATCCTTTTTGGGCATTCCGGCAGGGTAGATATTATCGCCCAAGAAGAGTGCAGTACTATTCTTGTTGGCCTTTTTTAAGGCTATTTGAAAAGCTTGTAGCGCTTCGCTCTTGTCATCCATGGCAGATTTCCCAGCATCCCCGATCAGATAAAAAGTATGTAGTAATTCGCTGTTGCTGGAAATATTCCTTCCAATGGCATCTTCCGTATATTTTGTTTTATATGTGGCGCAGCCAACCAATAGAAAAAGTATTACTATTATTAGGGAATGTTTCCTCATGTACATCTGTTTAGAAATCAAAATTTTGTAATTTGTGGACTATAATTCACTCTTATGTCGGAAATCCTCAAGAAAACTGAAAATTTTGTTGTCGATCTATTAGCTAATAAATTAGACACCAGTTATTTATATCACAATTTGAGTCATACCCAGCGGGTTGTTAAAAGTACTAAAGAATTATTGAATTTTTATAATTTGGGGGAGGAGGAAACCGAAATGCTATTATTGGCAGCTTGGTTACATGATACTGGCTATACCAAAGGTTCGGAGAATCACGAGGAGACTAGTTGTGGCATAGCCCGGGAGTTTTTATCAAGCCAGAATTATGATAAGAAGAAGATAGAAGGTATTTGTGGCCTTATTATGGCAACCAAGAGGTTCTATGAGCCCCAAAACCTACTGGAGGAAATTATTAGGGATGCCGATTGTTCCCATTTTGCGAAAAAGAGCTATATGGAAACTTCGGAGTTACTACGGGAAGAATTGGATATGTTGGGGTTGGCAACCTATACGCAAAAGGATTGGCGTGACGCAAACCTAAAGATGTTCCAAACGGAACAGCGATTTTATACGGATTATGCCCTTCAGAATTGGCAAGAGGAAAAGAATAAGAATATTAGGAGGCTCATTAAAGGGAAAAAAGCGGAGGAAAATTTAGCCAAAAAAGAAAAATTAAAGGCTAAATATAAAAGTGAAAGTCCAGATAGGGGAATACAGACCTTGTTTCGCGTAACTTTAAAAAATCACTTAATGCTCAGTGATATTGCTGACACCAAAGCCAATATCCTTCTTTCCGTAAATGCCATTATTATTTCTTTGGTGTTATCCAATCTTATTACCAAACTGGATAATCCTTCCAATAATTACCTAATCTACCCTACCTTAATCTTTGTTGTTTTTGGTGTAGTGTCCATGGTACTTGCTGTTCTTGCCACACGTCCCAATGTTACTCAAGGTGAATTTACCAAGGAAGATGTAAGGCAACGCAAAGTAAACTTATTGTTCTTTGGTAATTTTCACAAAATGAAATTGGAGGATTACCAATGGGCTATCAACGAGTTGGTACAGGACAAGGATTACATCTATTCCTCCTTGACCAAGGATTTGTATTATCTAGGACTGGTTTTGAACAGAAAGTACAAGATCCTGAGATGGACCTATTCTATTTTTATATTGGGAATGATTATTTCAGTGATTGCCTTTGTCGTTGCTTTTAAGTACTTTGGCCCGGATCGTGGTATATGACAAAACAGTAGAATGGCTTACTTGTTCAACTCTTGCATTAAGTCTTCGTAGGTATAGGTTCTGCCCTTTTCTATGTGGGACTTGTACAGAATGGAAGCCCTAATGGCCTTTAGGCCCGAAACCCCTTGAAGCCCTTCCAATTCAACTATTTCTACCTTTCCGCTAAAATAACCTTTGGATTTTAGGAATTTAATATAACGTAGGTATTCCAATTCATCCTTTTTCTGGGAATAAACTATAGCAATTTTGCCCGCTTGGGTCAATCTTTCATTGGTACCCTTAATGAAGGATTTATCAATTCGTTTTTTTATAATCTCGTACCTGGCATTGTAGGTGCCGTCTACGTCAAATCGTTTTTCATCCATTCTAAAACGAATGGATAATGAACCATTATATACCAGAATAAGTGATGCCACATTCAATTGTACCTGTAACTTGGATTTAAGGTCGTAATGCTTGTTTTCCATTTCGCAGATAACCTGCAACTGCCATAATCGGAGATTGTTGAGGTATAGTATATCGAACGCCCTTTCTCCCGTTATTGAATCACCTATGTACATGTTGTGTTCAACGCCATCGGTCTTGTACCGCTCAAAATAATGGGGATACATATCTTGCGCCTCTTCCTGTTTGCTGTCTATCACCAATGCCAACTTTTTGTTGATCAGCATTACGCTTTGATCATAATTTTTTCTATGGTCGTAATAGGAACCGGTTGTCACATCTATTTTATCCTCATAGGAAGCAATTAGATTTTGAATTTTGGTATCGGATTTTTTGATATGGGCGAACACAGGGTTTATTTCTTCTTTTACAAAATCGAAAATGGCTTGCTCGCTATTGGTATGTAGGATTTCTTTGATTTCATCAATGTGGTTGTCCACCCTGAACATAAGTTCTTCATAAATGGGCAATTTATATTTTTTCCAAACCTCGGTCATTATATTTTTAATTTCCGACAACTGGATCATGAGGTCCCTTTGAATAGCGGAATTTCTTTCTTGAGAGGAGTTTTGGATATCTACCTGCCCGTACAAAGGATATACTTCATCAAAGACAATTTCTTTAAAGGAAGGTTGCAACCCTTCTTGGTCTTCTTTTATAAAGCGCTTTGCCTCTTCCTTAAATTTCCAGTACACGGAAGGATGTACCGAAGTACATTCGTTCTGGATAACCGCATCGATTAAATTTTCTTCCTCTTCATGGGACCGCAACACCGCTGAAACAATATAGGGGACCACGTCATCCAATTTCTTGGCACTAACACTATTAAAGTCGTTAGCCTTGTCCGAGACCAATTCCAACACCCCCAATAATTGACCTTCCTTGGCAATGGGTGCCAAAAGGGCACTTTTAATCTTTTGTTCATATAGACCCTTGTAAGGGGGCATGCCCCCAGAGAGTTTATAATGTTTATCTACATCCGATATTACAAAGTAGTTATTTTGATCAATGAGTTTCCGATAGGATTCCTGACAAAGGGATTCATTGCAGGTCTCAACCAATTTATTTTGTAAAATAAAGCTTCGCATACCCATTATAGGGACAACCTCAAACTGCTTTTTAAGGGGATTATAAATGGAAAAACCAATGCGCATATTGGGCATCCCAAACAGCGATTTGAAGGTGTTCTCCACTCCCATAATGAAGTTGCCTTCACTTTTGTCATTGATTATTAGGCTCGATTTAATTTCCGAAATGGAATGTTCCGCGGTAACATCGAACATGTTCGATATTACGAAACCCTTACTGATGAAACTGTTGGGTGGAATTTTTTGTTTCCAGAGTTCTACATGTTCTATATTCTCCAAAAGCTCATTGGCGTCTTTCTCGGTTATTTTAGGGGGCTTGCCATTGGGTATGATTTCTATGAAATCGGCATTGTACAAAATCCTGTAATGTCTCATTACTCCCTTGGCATCCGGAATATCATAAAAAAATGGCCTTTTAAAATCGAACTTAAACCCGTAATAAAAGTTGAGGATTACCACACAGGCCATGATATAACTTACTTCTTCTTCCTGGTTCCTAATTTCCGGGGCAAAATTTGGTCCTGCCGCTTCCAAAATTTGTTCAAAACGTTTGCTGGAATTAAAGGTGATGTTGGTATAAGGGGTGGTAGCTGTTTTTATTTCATTGTTGGTAAGCACCGAGGAAAACAAATCCTGTAAAATAATTTGTATGACTTCTTTGTGTTTTTCCAATAGCGACATGTCCGTGAAACCATTGCGCAGTTCAGGAAAAGGTGCCTGTGCATTTAATATATACTTGGCTTTGGAGGCTGAAAATAAATCCTCGCTTTCTGCCATTTCATCATATTGCTTCAACAATTTGTCGAAGCTTATGTGATGTTCCAGCGGTGATATTTTATCCGTGAATCCCTTCATTGCTATTGTTAGTCCAAGTATTGAACGTAAAATTACAAAAGAAAATGCTTACTTTCATTTTTTGGTGAATTATGGAAAAGACTTCTTTTTTTAGGATATTTAACCTTTTAATTCCCGATGGATGAATTTTCTGGGAATATACACAAGGTTGTTTTGAGTAATCCCGACCTCCTAGACCTATAAAATATTTAACTTAATATAAAAAGAAATGTCCTCATTTACCAGATTATCCAGGGCCTACAAGAATGCCAAAATCCTGCCTTTTGACGATACTTCCAAAATTATAATGTTTAGTGATTGCCATAGGGGCGATAGTAGTTTCGCGGACGAATTTGCCAATAATCGAAATATTTATTTTCATGCATTAAGGTATTATCTTAATGAGGGCTTTACGTATTGTGAATTGGGGGACGGTGATGAGCTTTGGGAAAATCTTTCCTTTGATTCCATTTTTGCGGCACATAAAAATGTTTATAAACTTTTGAAGCAGTTCCATTTGGAAAAAAGGCTCCATATGATATGGGGGAATCATGACATGGTATACAAGGACCCGGCTTATGTAAAGAGCAACTTGTCATACTATTTTGAACCTATTGATGATTGCAACAAGGAATTGTTTGAGGATATTAACTATCACGAGGCTATAGTTTTAAAACATAAAGTTAGCGGGCAAGAATTATTATTGACCCATGGGCATCAGGCAGATTGGTGGAACTATACCTTTTGGCGTTGGGGCAGATTCCTGGTACGTGTACTTTGGAAACCTTTGCAGGTATGGGGCATTGCGGACCCTACGAGTCCTGCCAAAAATTACAAGGAACTTATCAAAATTGAAAGGCGTATAAAAAAATGGATCATGGCGCATAACGGGTTGTTGACCATAGTGGGCCATACCCACAGGCCACGTTTTCCCGTCCCTGGTGATATTCCTTTTTTTAATGACGGAAGCTGTGTACATCCCCGTAGCATTACAGGGCTGGAAATTCAGAAAGGGACCATCGCCCTTATTAAATGGGAAATAGCTACCAAGGATGACGGAACTTTGCAGATCGTCAGGGTTTTATTGGAAGGACCACAACAGTTGAGCAATTATGCCATGGAGAAATCTTAAACTATCTATTCCCATAGAATTTAGTGTATAAAATAAGGGTGGGTTCTATGTCCCAATTATTGTAGTCTAAAGGTAATTGGGATTGTATAGGGAACCTTAACAGCCCTTCCCCTTTGCTTGCCAGGTGTCATTTGTGGTAAGGCGGCTATTATCCGGTGGGCTTCCTTTTCCAACATTTTGTCAGGCCCCCGGGTTTTAATATTCGTTATATAACCGGTATTGTCTATAATAAATTGTACATATACCTTGCCTTCAATACCCAATTCCACTGCAACATCGGGATAGGTAAATTGTTTCATAATGTGCTCTTGAATTTTTTTCTGAAAGCAAGCTTTCTGGGCTTCGTTGGAGGTTTCCTTACATCCAGGAAAAACGGGAACGTTTTCTATCACGGCGAAGGGCACTTCAATATCTTCCTCTTCTTCCTCCACTACTGCTATATCTTCGACCATTAAGGTAACCTCCTCTACTATTGTTTCCTGATTTATTTCTGTACTTTGAATCACCGTTTCCTCTATTTCTGCCACATCCTCTACAATTTCAATAACTTCTGGGGCTGCTGGTGGGGGCGGGGGCGGAGGTAAGTTTGAGGTTTCTACAACAGGTACTTTTTCCTCCAAATAATCTGTTACAGTCAACTGCTCAATGGCTGTATTTTCTTTGGGGTACGTTTTTAACTCCAACGCCCGCCATACTACAAATAGTACTATTACAAGGCCAATTACAAAGAAAAGTCCACTTTTTCTGTTTAAATCTGCCCTAGGATATTTTTTTGGTTCCATGACACAGTATTTTAATACATAAGTTAACCAGTAATTAGGTAAATTCATATGACTTATATCAGTTTTGCCAATATTTTTCTATACAATTTTTCGTAGCTGAATGAATTGTTCGTGGGGTGAAATGGACCCTTATTAAGAGGCTATTTTATTTTGCCTGGGCCATAGGGAGTTTTAATAAGTCTTGGATAATTGGTCACGAAGAAATTTTTCACCATTTCTCAGGAATAATAATTATCCCAACTTGCGATTGCATGTGCCAACGGGCACCTTGTTGGGTACTGGGAACAAATTTGTGAAGTGAACGTTTCAGGTTGGGCATATTTTCGTTATTTTTAATGAAAATGTAGCATTGAAAAAATATAATATGAAGTTGTTTTGGGTTGTTTTGGGATTGGCACTTTTGTCGTGCAAGGGTGAGAACAAGGTAAGGTCGGTGAAAGTTGATGAGGCCGAATTGGGACTTTATCAGGATGCCCATCGTCCGCAATTTCATTTTACACCAGCGGAAAAATGGATGAACGATCCTAATGGATTGGTGTACAATCAAGGCGTGTACCATCTATTTTATCAATATTATCCTGAAGATATTGTTTGGGGTCCCATGCATTGGGGTCATGCAATAAGCAAGGATATGGTGTATTGGGAAAATAAGCCGATAGCTTTATTCCCTGATGAGCACGGCTATATTTTCTCGGGAAGTGCTGTGGTGGATACCGATAATTCTTCCGGTTTAGGTAGTTTGGGCAATCCTCCCTTGGTGGCCGTATTTACCTATCACGATCCGGTAGGTGAAAAAGCGGGTAAAGATGACTTTCAGACCCAGGGGATTGCCTATAGTTTGGATAATGGGGAAACTTGGTCTAAATATGAAGGTAATCCCGTTATAGAAAATGAAGGAATAAGGGATTTTAGAGATCCCAAAGTCTTTTGGAATAATAAAACGGGCAATTGGACCATGTTATTGGTGGCGGGAGACCATCTCCAAATTTGGCAATCCCCGGATCTAAAGGATTGGGAGAAGGTGAGTGAGTTTGGGAAGGAACAAGGCGCTCATGGTGGAGTTTGGGAATGTCCGGATTTATTTCCATTAAAGGTGGAAGGCACTGACTTGGAAAAATGGGTACTCCTGATCAGCATTAACCCAGGGGCTCCCAACGGAGGCAGTGGAACCCAATATTTTGTTGGGGATTTTGATGGTAGGGTATTTACTAGCGACCAAAAGGAACATAAATGGATAGATTGGGGTGCGGATAATTATGCAGGGGTAACCTATAACAATGCACCCAACAATGACCGAATTTTTATTGGTTGGATGAGCAATTGGGCCTACGCCCAAGAGACTCCTACTGAAAAATGGCGTAGTGCCATGACGCTGCCCAGAAAACTTAGTCTGCACCAAATAAATGATGGGTTTCAATTGTTCAACTATCCACTGCAAAGTGTCGATAAAATCAGGGATTCAGGGACCCAAGTTGATATCTTTATAGATGCCCAATCGGATAAGTCGCTAACTTTTGATCATTTTAATAGTTCCGAAGTAAAATTCAAGACCAGTTCAAAAGCGTTCAGGCTGGACTTTCAAAATAGTTTGGGCGAGAATTTTAATGTGATCCTGGATGCTGAAAATCAACAATTTATTTTAGATAGGTCCCGATCTGGAAAAGTTGATTTTGATGGGGATTTTGCCCAAAATGTTCAGACTATGCCAATCCCCGATATGCCTAGTGAAGATTATGAAGTACGTATCCTGATGGATTGGTCCTCGGTGGAAATTTTTATAAACGGTGGGCAATATGTAATGACCTCCCAGATCTTTCCAAACGAATTTTACCGGACCTTGATGATCTCCAATCCAACGGATATGGAATTGGAATTGGATGAATTTACAATAAGCCCCTTAAAGTCTATCTGGTAGGGGCACATAAAGTACTCCCTTGCCGATCCTTCCTTTGGCCTATGATATCAATATTTATAGATTTGAAATAACGCTTGTTATTAATCATAAACACGCCTTGTGTTTTTTTGTTTTATAGGAAACATCAGGGACAATTATTTGATTTTATGTTAATCACTGTTAAATAAAGTTTAACTATTCTTAAAAATAAGTCATAAGAATTAGATTTGTTAGAGTCTTGTTAATGTTTTTGCAATTGGTTGTTATCTCCAGAAAATTATGAAAATAAAATACATCGTTTATACTATAATGCTAATTGGCTTGGGAGGTTTGATAACCTATCGTATTATGCAAAATAGTGAGGCAGGTAAATCAAGTAGTGCGGCCACCAATAGAACGGTCCCAATGGTTTCTGGAATGATTCTTCGTCCCCAAGTGTTTAATGATAATATTTCCCTTTCGGGTACCTTGGAGGCCAATGAGCAAATTGAGATACGAAGTGAGGTGTCCGGTGTTGTTGAAAGCATCAATTTTGTGGAAGGTAGCAAGGTTTCTCAAGGGCAGGTGTTGTTCCGGGTGAACGATATTGAATTGCAGGCTCAATTGTCCAAAGTACGGACCGCCCAAAAACTGGCCGCAGAAAATGAAAGACGGGCAAAGCTTCTGTTGGAAAAGCAGGCCATAAGCCAAGAGGAATATGATATTGCAAGCGCCGATTTCCAATCCGCCAGTGCAGAATCGGAATTGATATCCGCACAATTATCAAAAGCAACGGTTCGTGCCCCGTTTTCTGGTATAATAGGACTTCGTTCCATTTCGAAAGGGACCTATGTTAGTCCGGAAACTGCCGTAGCCAAATTGGTGAATACCGACCAGCTAAAGATTACGTTTTCCATTCCTGAAAAATACGCCGCACAAATAAAAGTGGGTACTTCCTTCACTTTCACAACGGCCAATTCCAGGGAAGAATATAGTGCAAAAATATATGCGATTGAACCAGAAGTAGAGGTTGCCACAAGAACCTTAAAAATGAGGGCAACGGCCGAAAATCCTGGGGGTAAACTTTTTCCAGGCGCTTTTGCCAATGTAATACTGCCCTTGGAAACGGTGAATGATGCCTTATTGGTGCCCAGTGAATCTTTGATTCCAGTTCAGAATGGCAAGAAAATATTTATTGTGGAGAATGGCCTGGCCAAGGAGATGGATGTGGAAATAGGAGCTAGGACGGGAAGTTCTGTAAGAATCGTATCTGGGTTAAAGGCTGGGGATACTGTCTTAACGTATGGTGTAATGGCCTTGAAGAATGGTTCACCCGTAAAAGTACTGTTAAAGGAAAACGAACCAATGACTGTGGCACAATGAATCTATCAACCATAAGCATAAAGCGTCCGGTACTAACTATAGTGATGAATCTTACAATAATTCTATTTGGAATTATTGGCTTCAATTATTTGGGTGTACGGGAATTCCCTTCCATAGATCCAGCTCAAGTATCGGTTCGTACAAATTATTCAGGGGCAAATGCCGATATTATAGAATCGCAGATTACCGAACCCTTGGAAAAGGCTATTAATTCAATTGACGGTATAAGAAACCTTACATCCTCCAGTATTCAGGGGTCCAGTTCCATAAGTATAGAGTTTAATCTTGATAAAAACCTGGAAGATGCAGCCAACGATGTCCGCGATAAGGTTTCACAAGCCGTACGAAGTCTGCCCGATGATCTGGATGCGCCTCCAGTAGTTTCAAAATCGGATGCCGATGCGGATAGAATTCTTTCGATGACCATTCAGAGCGATGGAAAAAACATACTGGAACTTTCGGATTATGCCGAAAATGTGATATCCCAAAGAATAGAGACCATACCAGGGGTAAGCAGTGTTCAAATATGGGGACAGCGCCGGTATGCAATGCGTTTGTGGATAGACCCTTTTAAACTGGCGTCCTACGGTCTAACGGTTGCGGATGTGCGCCAAGCCTTGTTGGCCCAGAACGTAGAGCTGCCATCGGGCAAATTAACAGGTGATAATACCGAAATAACGGTAAAAACCATTGGTAACCTAAATACTGAGGACGGTTTCAACAATATTATTATCAGGGCCGATGGCGAAAAATTGGTGCGGCTAAGCGATATAGGCAGGGCCTCTTTGGAGGGCGAGAACATGGAAACCAAGATGAGCGATTCAGGTCAGCCCATGGTCGCTATCGCGGTAGTGCCACAGCCGGGTACAAATTACCTTGAAATTGCCGATAGATTTTACCTTGAGTACGAAAAGCTTAAAAAGGATCTGCCCGAAGGTTTCAAATTAAACATTGTAATAGATGACACTGTATTTGTTAGAAAGGCGGTTACAGAGGTTGCTGAAACACTTTTAATATCCATTATCTTGGTTATCCTGGTCATTTACCTATTTTTTAGAAATTGGTCAATGGCACTACGCCCATTGGTGGATATACCGGTATCCTTGATAGCCACATTCTTTATTATGTGGTTGTTCGGATTTTCTATCAATGTCCTAACACTTTTGGCCATCGTGCTTGCTACAGGGCTCGTTGTAGACGACGGAATTGTGGTAACCGAAAATATATATAAAAAGGTGGAGGCCGGGATGAGTCCGATCGAGGCAGCTATAAAAGGATCCAACGAAATTTTCTTTGCGGTCATTTCAATATCCATTACCCTCGCAGCGGTTTTTCTTCCTGTTATTTTTCTGGAAGGTTTTGTAGGGAGATTATTTAGGGAATTTGGGGTTGTCCTGGGAGCGGCAGTACTGGTGTCGGCATTTGTTTCCCTGACCCTGACCCCAATGCTCAATGCCTATCTAATTAAACCCGGTAAGCAGAGCCATTCAAAATTTTACAATTTTACGGAACGGTATTTTGTAAAAATGAATGAATCCTATGCGGCTTCACTTCGTGTTTTTATGAAAAGAAAATGGTTGAGTTTTCCAATATTGTTGGCATGTATTGGGCTTATTGCCCTTTTCTATGGCCTACTCCAAAAGGAAACGGCGCCTTATGACGACCGTAGTTTTATTCGGCTCAGTGTAACTGCCCCTGAAGGATCATCTTATGAATATATGGATCGTTTAATGGATGACATCACCGATCTAATTAACGATTCTGTTCCGGAAAAGAAAGTGAGTTTGGTACTTACGTCTCCCGGTTTTGGTACATCTGCCGTGAACAGCGGAAGAGCAAATATTGCTCTGGTAGACCCAACGGAACGGAATCGATCACAAAAGGAAATTGCAGATGATCTTGCTATATGGGCCAAATCTTATGTGGGTGGCAAATCCAATGTATCCGAAAGGCCCACCATAGCTGTAAATCGGCGTGGAGGCCCTCCTATACAGTATATTATCCAAGCCCAAAATTTTAAAAAGCTGGAGGAGAAGATTCCTGAGTTTATGCAGGAAGCCGAAAAAAACGAAACCTTTTCCTTTACAGACGTAAACCTGAAATTTGATAAGCCCGAACTTTATGTTACCATCAATAGGGAAAAAGCGGAAAGTCTGGGCGTATCCGTTTTGGATGTAGCGCAAACATTGCAATTGTCCCTCAGCGGTCAACGGTTTGGCTATTTTTTAATGAACGGGAAACAGTATCAGGTTATAGGCCAATTCGATAAAAAGGACCGAGACGCCCCATTGGACCTTACTTCCATTTTTGTAAAAAATAGTGATGGCCTGTTGATTCAATTGGACAATCTGGTATCGACCACGGAACACAGTAGTCCGCCCCAATTGTTTCACAACAATAGGTATATGTCGGCAACAGTCTCTGCAAATTTGGCACCAGGAAAGAGTCTAAGTGATGGCATAGATGCCATGGAAGAAATAAGGGAGAAAGTACTGGATGATAGCTTTACTACGGATTTAGGAGGTGAATCCAGAGATTTTGTAGAGAGCAGTTCCAATACCTTGTTTGCATTCGGTCTTGCCCTCTTGCTTATCTTTCTCATATTGGCCGCCCAATTTGAAAGTTTTATAGACCCTATAATTATAATTTTAACGGTTCCAATGGCGGTAGCCGGGGCCATGTTCTCCTTGTGGCTTTTTGGACAGACTTGGAATATTTTCAGCCAAATAGGCACCATTATGCTCATTGGCCTGGTTACCAAAAACGGAATTTTAATCGTGGAATTCGCCAACCAACTTAGGGAGGAGGGTATGTCTAAAATGGAGGCCATTTTAAAAGCCTCGGAATCCCGGTTGCGGCCCATTCTTATGACCAGTCTAACCATTGCCCTAGGAGCCATGCCAATTGCACTTTCTTTAGGGGCTGCCTCTGCCAGTCGTATCGGTATGGGGGTAGTTATAATTGGAGGAACCATGTTCTCTTTGGTACTAACTTTATTTGTTATTCCAGCTTTGTACTTCTTGTGGTCTAGGGAGAGAAAGCAGCATCCGGAGTTTAAAGCCTTAGAAGCCCATTAACATGAACAACTATAATTACGCCGCCATACTTTTTGCCTTCTTTGGTTTAACCAGTTTAATGGGTGCACAGGAGATTCTTAGGGTTGAGGAAGCCGTACAAATTGCATTGGAAAACAATTATCAAATTAAGATTGCGTCCAATGAACTACAAATAGATGGGATTTCTGTAAGTCCCGCCAATGCAGGGATGCTTCCTCAAGTTAAGCTTAATTTAACAGACAATAATAGCATTCAAAATCTGACTCAGACCCGGTCCGACGGAAACGTGGTGGAAAGGGATAATGCCAAGAACAATAGCCTCAACTATGGTGTGGCCATGGACTGGACGCTGTTTGATGGGCTAAGGATGTTCGCGGACTATGAGCAACTTAAGGAAACCCATAAATTAGGGGAGGCCCAATTAAAACAGGTTATTCTTAACAAGGTGGGTGAGGTTATGATTACTTATTTTGACCTGGTGCAGCAGAAACAGCAACTCATGGCATTGGATAGCACCATTATTATTTCGAAACAACGGGTTGATCTGGCATATAACCGTTTCACAATAGGAAAAGCTTCCAAGTTGGAGGTGTTGAATGCCCAGGTGGATCTAAATACGGATGAAACCTTGATGCAACGGCAGAAGGAATTATATGTGAATACAAAAGTTAAATTGAACCAGTATCTCGCCAGGGATTTGAAAATTGATTTTGAGGTAGTCACAGAAATTTTTGTAGACCAAGGATTGGTGTTGCCTGAACTGGAAACCCTAGTAGAGAAGGAAAATCCAGCTATACAAGTAGAATTGATCAATAAGAGAATCAGTGAATTGGAATTAAAACAGACCAAGGCCTTGCGTTACCCAACAATCTTTGCAAGCACTGGGTATAATTTTGGACGCTCGGAATCCAGTTTGGGATTTACTACAAGTTCAAATTCAAGAGGGTGGAACTATGGTTTTGGTGCAAGTCTAAATGTTTTTGACGGATTTAATCAAAATCGCAATGAGAAAATAGCCAAGATTCAAATTGAAAATGCGGAGGTGGCCATTGCCCAACGAAAACAGGAATTAATGTCCGTGGTAAACACTACCTATCAAACCTACCTGACCAATATTAGCCTAATTGAATTGGAAGGAAAAAATGAGGCAATTGCACAGGAGAATATGGAAATTACTGTGGAAAAATATAGAATCGGTATCATCCCAACCATTGAATTTAGGACGGCCCAATTAAATTATATCAATGCAAAGGTGCGCCATAGCAATGCCAAATTTCAGGCAAAGTTGTCAGAAATTATCCTAAAGCAGCTTGCAGGGAATTTAGTCTTATAATTTTCTTAAATTCGGGGGCCAGGGTTATTGGTCCTATTTTAACACAAGATTTGGGTTAAGTGGGGCGTCCTTGCTTATTTCGTTTTTTGTAAACAACAAACATGAACAGATGAAACGCCGATTATTTTTCAAAAATGCCGCCTCAGCATCCATTGGGTTGGGACTAACTAAGTATTCAACAAGTGGAACAACCACAAATTCCTCAGAAAAAGACATTCAGTTTTGTGTTACGGTAGAGGAAAACAAACTTCAGTTTTTTTCGGATGCCATTAAAGAGCCCGTAAAAATTGTACATATAGCCGACACCCATCTTTTTAGGGACGATGATCGCGGAATTCCATACAAGAGGTACAGTGGGCGTATGGCCAAAGCCTATAATCAGACCAAGCATTTTAAAACAGGGGAATTGATCAACCCTGAATTGGCATTTGAGGCAGCCTTGAATTTTGCTAAGGAGTCCCAAGCGGACTTAATTACCCTGATCGGTGATATTTTTAGTTTTCCATCCGAAGCAGCCATAGAATGGGTAACAGCTAAACTTAAAGAAGTGGATATTCCTTATATCTATGTTGCTGGCAATCATGATTGGCATTATGAGGGTATGGAAGGTCCATTGGAAGATTTAAGGGACACATGGATAAATAAAAGATTGCTTTCCTTGTATCAAGGCAATCATCCATTAATGGCGGCATATGATGTCAAAGGAATTCGATTCTTGGCCATTGACAATTCTACCTATCAAATAAGTAAGGAACAGTTGAATTTTTTTAAAGAACATGTTGCCAGCAATGTTCCTTTGATACTTTTGGTGCATATACCTATGTACGCTCCAGGGAAATCCATTGGTTTTGGATGCGGTAATCCGGATTGGGGAGCTTCTTCCGATAGAAATTTTGAGTTGGAAGGACGACTTAGGTGGCCAGAATCGGGACATTCCAAGACGACCTTTAATTTTCATAAGGCAGTGTTTTCGGCACCAAATCTCATGGGTATATTTTCAGGACATATTCATCGATTTTCATTGGAATCGCTAAAGGGAAAACCTCAAATAGTAAGCGATGATAATGCCAGTGGAGGATATTTGGATGTAAATTTTATGCCCTTGGAACCAAAGGATCGGTCTCTTATTTTTTAGGATTCAAATTATCGCAATTAAAGTTTTGAAGAGTGAATGTATAATAGTTAAAAAGAAAGAATGTTTGGAATCTATCATCAATTGAACGTAAAAAATTATGCTATTAGGTTAATCCTATGTTTGTCTTTGGGATTTGTGACTTTAATGGCAAATGGTCAGACCAAGAAATACGATATTGTTATTTATGGCGGAACTTCCGCAGGTGTAGCCGCTGCCCTGCAGAGTAGTAGAATGGGCAAGTCCGTAGTGCTTATAGAACCTACCAATCGTATAGGAGGTCTTACCACTGGGGGCCTTGGCCAGACAGATATTGGGAACAAGCAGGCCATTGGTGGGATTTCCAGGGAATTTTATGAGAACATCAAAAAATATTACGACAATCCCAAAAATTGGAAATGGGAGAGGAGATCGGAGTACAAGGACGGAGGTCAGACCCGTACCGAAGAGGGGGAACCGACCATGTGGACCTTTGAACCTTCGGCAGCTCTTGAAGTATATAGGGCCTTGATGGACAATGAGAAAATAAAAATGGTATACAACGAACGGTTGAACCGGGAAACGGGGGTCAAAAAAGTAGATGGCAAAATTGAGTCGATCACCATGGAAAGCGGCAAGACCTTTAAGGGGAAGGTGTTTTTGGACACCACTTATGAAGGGGATCTTATGGCTTCTGCCGGGGTTTCCTATGCCGTGGGCAGGGAAAGCAACGAGGAATATGGGGAGACCTTGAACGGGGTACAGGCCAACAGCATAAATACCTCCTTGACTGGGCTTGTTTCAAAAAATGCCTTCAACCACAATTTTATTCCCGGGGTGGATCCCTATGTCATAAAAGGGGATCCTACAAGTGGCCTTTTACCAAATGTCAATGAAAAACCGGGTTTGGAGGGCGAAGGCGATAAAAAGATTCAGGCCTACTGCTTTAGGATGTGCCTGACCGATCATCCGGAAAACCGCATCCCCTTCCAAAAGCCAGCAAATTATGATGAGGTCAATTATGAACTGCTTTTTCGTAATTACGAGGCCAGAAAGGGTCCCATTAGGGAGATGTATGGCTATGGGAGTTCGTTATTGCCTTGGATAAACTCAAGTATGCCCAATAGAAAAACGGATACGAACAACAAGTTTGGCTTTTCTACCGATTATATCGGCAGGAACTATGACTATCCAGAGGCCTCCTATGCGGAACGTGAAAAGATCATAGAGGAGCATAGGAACTACCAGATGGGGCTTATGTGGACTCTGGCCAATCATCCAAGAATTCCGGAAGAAGTGCGTGAAGAAGCTTCCAGATGGGGTACTACCAAGGATGAATTTGAAAGGGCCGATGGGTGGCAGCAACAACTTTATGTACGGGAAGCCAGGAGGATGATCAGTGATTACGTGATGACCCAAAAAAATTGTGAGGCATTGGTAGTGGCCGAGGATGCCATAGGATTGGCCGCCTATGGTATGGATTCCCATAATGTACAGCGATATGTGGATGCCAATGGTTTTGTTCAAAATGAGGGCAATGTAGAGGCACATGGCTTTAAGCCCTATCCCATTAGCTACAGGTCCTTGGTGCCCAAAAAGGAAGAATGTACCAACCTAATTGTACCGGTCTGTGTAAGTTCCACACACATTGCCTTTGGATCTATCCGTATGGAGCCGGTATTTATGGTCCTGGGGCAATCGGCGGCTACAGCAGCAGCTCTGGCCATAGATGGCAATACCCATGTTCAGGATGTGCGCTATGCCAAACTAAAGGAGCAACTCCTTAAAGATGGTCAAAGAATAAAATAAGTTGTAATTTCCCACTAGACCCAGTTCAACAACCAAAAAAATGAAGCAAAAAAGACAGCCTTTTAATTTTACCCTTATCCTGGTATTTGTTGGAATGATTGGACTCACAGGGTGCAAACAGTCCGTAGAAAAGAGTAGCACGGTAGCTACGGCAGATATCATTATTTACGGTGGTACTTCCGCGGCTATTTCCGCGGCGGTGGAAGCAAAGCGGTCCGGGAAATCGGTTGTTGTGGTGTCGCCCGATACCCATTTGGGGGGACTGTCCTCGGGTGGGCTGGGCTTTACCGACACAGGGGATAAGAGTGTTATAGGTGGGCTGGCCAGGGAGTTCTACCATAGGGTCTGGCAACATTACAATACGGAAGAGGCCTGGGTCTGGCAAGAAAAAGAGGAATATGGCAATAAGGGTCAAGGTACCCCTGCCATGGACGGGGAGAACAGGACCATGTGGATCTTTGAACCACATGTGGCGGAAAAGGTATTTGAGGAGTTGGTACGGGAAGAACAGATCAGGGTAGATCGTGATGAATGGTTGGATAGGGAAAACGGGGTAAAGATGAAGGATGGAAACATAGTTTCAATTACCACCCTATCAGGAAAAACGTATTCAGGTAAAATGTTCTTGGACACTACCTATGAAGGGGATCTAATGGCCGCAGCAGGCGTTAGTTATCATGTGGGCAGGGAAGGCAGGGAAGTTTATGGGGAAGAATGGAATGGGGTGCAGACCGGGGTCTTGCACCATAAGCATTGGTTCCGATCGGACATTTCCCCTTATGTAGTTCCAGGAGACCCTAGCAGTGGTCTTTTGCCCAAGGTGTCAGGAGAGAATCCTGGTGAAAGGCACAGCGGTGATGATAAGATCCAAGCCTATTGTTTTAGAATGTGTATGACAGATCATCCTGAAAATAGGATTCCTTTTCCAAAACCAGAAGATTACGATTCCTTGAATTATGAACTCCTGGCCCGGGTCTTGGAAACGGGAAGAAAGGATTGGTTCGAAAAGTTTGATCCCATACCAAACCACAAAACCGATACCAATAACCACGGTCCTTTTAGTAGTGATAACATTGGTATGAATTACGACTATCCGGAGGCCACTTATGAAAGAAGAAATGAGATCATAAAGGAGCATGAAAATTATCAAAAGGGATTGCTCTGGTTTGTTGCCAATGACCCTAGGGTACCGGAAGATATACGGACCGAAATGCAAAAATGGGGTTTGGCCAAGGATGAATTTATAGATAATGACCACTGGCCACATCAGATATATGTAAGGGAGGCCAGGCGTATGGTCGGGGAGTTTGTCATGACAGAGAAGGAGCTTTTAAAGAAAAGTCCCACTCCCAATCCGATCGGTTTGGGATCTTATACCATGGATTCACATAATGTACAACGCTATGTAACACCTGAGGGCTTTGTACAGAATGAAGGGGATATAGGGGTGGGGACCAATGGTCCTTACACCATTTCCTATGGATCTTTGGTGCCAAAGAAGGAAGAATGTAAGAACCTCCTGGTGCCGGTTTGCGTTTCTTCAAGCCATATCGCCTTTGGCTCTATTAGAATGGAACCTGTATTTATGATTTTGGGTCAATCGGCTGCTGCTGCGGCCGTGTTGGCAATTGATGAAAATACTGCTGTTCAGGATGTTGATTACCATAAGCTTAAAGACGTTTTGCAGGCTAAGGGTCAAATTGTGGAATGATGTTGTCTTATATTTATGGTAGTATAAAATTATAATAGTAATTTCTCCAAATTAATGAAATAACAAAATGACTTATTCCAAATTATTTTTAAAGCATGCCTCTATATTCGCTATTGTAGGTCTTCTGACATTTCCTCTTGCTTCCCAAACCCCAAAAGGGGAAAAAGAGGGAGGAAAAATGTTGAATTATATTTTTGAAGGAGGAAAAGAAGGTTATCAGTGTTTTCGGATTCCTGCGGTGGTCACTACGGTAAAGGGTGCTATCTTGGCTTTTGCGGAGGGTAGGAAAAATGGCTGTAGCGATACCGGAAGTATCGATTTGGTAATGAAGCGGTCAACAGATGGAGGTGAAACTTGGGGTAAATTGGAAGTACTGTGGCACGATGAAGGAAATACCTGCGGAAACCCTTCACCTGTAGTAGATCGTACAACAGGGGATATTTTTTTATTGTCTACCTGGAATTTGGGAGAAGACCATGAATCGGAAATTATAGCCCAAAAGAGCAAGGACACTCGTAGGGTATTTGTGCTAAAATCTGAAAATGACGGTAAGAGTTGGAGTAGGCCTGTGGAAATCACTACCGATGTAAAACTACCCAATTGGACATGGTATGCCACAGGACCAGGGTCGGGTATTCAAATTCTTGGAGGCAAGTATAAGGATAGGTTGGTGATAGCCAGTGATCATATTGAGGCGGTAACCAAAAAGTATTATTCACATACCATTTTTTCCGATGATCACGGTGCTACCTGGGAGTTGGGAGGAAGTACTCCCCTTGATCAGGTAAACGAATGTGAGGTAGTGGAACTTTCCGATCACAGACTCCTGCTCAATATGCGTAATTATGATCGGCAGATGAGCAGCAGACAACTTGCCTATAGCGATGACGGAGGGGAATCGTGGAAGGATATGTACCATCATGAGTCTTTGATAGAACCAATTTGTCAGGCCAGTACCTTGCGATTTGATTTTATGGGTCAGGTTTATATCCTTTTCGCCAATCCGGCCGATATTAAAAATAGAATAAATATGACGCTGAGGCTTAGTAGCGATGATGGAAAATCTTGGCCCATTGAAAAACAAATATTCCCAGGCCCTTCGGCTTATTCGGATTTAACAGCTAGGGATGGGGAATGTCTTGGTATTTTGTACGAAGGTGGGCGGGAAAGTGCCTATCAGGGAATCATATGGGAGACAGTAAATATAAGGGAACTCCTTGGGAAGTAATGTCCTTAAGGCAGATCTATTGGAGAGCAAAGGTTGACGAAAAGTTGAAAAAGACGATAAAATAAAAAAGCCCTTGATAATCAAGGGCTTTTGAGGTGGTGCCTCCAGGAATCGAACCAGGGACACATGGATTTTCAGTCCATTGCTCTACCAACTGAGCTAAGGCACCAAACGCTGTAAGCGGGTGCAAATATAAATTCAAATTTAGGATATACAAACAAAAATGAAAAAAAAGGCTTTTGTTTTTTTAAGTTTTTTGATCTTTACAGTATGAACTTGATTGTAGATGTGGGTAATACCCTAATAAAAATGGCGGTTTTCGATAGTGATAAAATCATTTCCTATCGAAAAATTCCAATGGCAGATTTTGCAAAAAATGTGAAATCAATTTTTTCCGAGTACTTTCTCATACAAAATGCCATTGTTTCCAACGTAGGAGCAATTGGCCATGAGGAAATAGCCATGTTATGCGTCTTTTGTAAAGTTCATGTCCTTAGTTCCACCTCCAAAACCCCTTTTAAAAATTCCTATGCCACTCCCCAGACCCTAGGTGTAGACCGGATTGCCCTGGCTACAGCAGCCTTTTATCATAACCCTAAAGGAAACACCTTGGTCATAGATGCGGGCACTTGTGTTACCTATGATGTAGTTAACGACTACGGAGAATATTTGGGCGGAGCCATATCACCGGGAATAACCATGAGATACAAGGCCATGCACGAACAAACTTCCAAATTGCCTTTGTTGAAAAAAAAAGCCATTGTGGATTTTATTGGAAACACTACTGAAACAAGCATGCATAGTGGTGTAGTCAACGGTATTTGCAATGAAATTGATGGGGTTATTGATCAATATCGGGGTAGATTTGTCAATTTAACAGTTATTTTAACAGGAGGTGATGCTCAATTTTTGTCAAAACGATTAAAAAATACCATATTTGCGCATTCTAAATTTCTCCTGTTGGGGTTATACCATTTGTTAGAATACAACAAGCGCTAGATGATCAAAAATATTATTATTGCAATTTTATGCATAACTTCGGTAAGCATATATGCTCAGAATAGTACTGCTTCCCCTTATTCCTATTTTGGTGTTGGGGATTTAAGGGCTACAGGCACAGTGGAGAATCAAATGATGGGCGGGTTGAGTGTTTATACGGATAGTATTCACATTAGCCTTAATAACCCCGCTGCATATAGTAAGCTGAGGTTGACGACCTATACTGCAGGGATGTCCCGAAAAAATTACAGGTTTGAAAGTAATGATCTAAAGGAAAATGCCTCTATCTCAAATTTGGACTATTTGTCTTTAGGGTTTAATCTGGGCAAGGGCTTTGGTTTTGGCTTTGGTATTATGCCCTACTCATCCGTAGGGTACAATTTTCAATCCGAAAGAACTTCTTCCCAAGGATCGGTATTGGAATCGTTTAACGGTGAAGGAGGGTTAAACCGGGTGTATATCTCTGTTGGATATGAACTTTTCAAAAACCTAAGTATAGGAGTTACCAGTAATTTTAATTTTGGGAACCAGAATACCAATAGCTATCAGACTATTGAAGATGTGCAGTTAGGGTCTTTCAATAGGATAGAATCTAGAATAAAGGGCTTCGACTTTAATTTTGGAGCTAGTTTTACACCGACCATCGACGAAAAACATACTCTTTTTACCAGCCTTGTAATAAACACCCAGGCCAATTTGGTTTCCGAAAATACTAGGACCATAGGTTCCTTTTCCACTGTTAGTGGTAGGGATATTGAAGTTTTGGAAGTGGATTTGGAAGCTCAGGGTTTGGCGCGTACAGGGGTGCAGATCCCAACCACCGCCACATTGGGGTTAGGTTATGGCCAGGATAGAAAGTGGTTCTTGGGGGCCGAGTACAGTTTTCAGGGATTGAGCTCTTTTGAGAACGAGCTTTCGCCTTCCAGTAATTTGGAATACAAAAATGCCCAGACCTACCGGCTTGGAGGATATTATATCCCCGATTACACTTCATTTACAAGTTATTTGAAAAGGGTTACCTATAGGGCCGGAGCAAAGGCCTCCAAATCGGGAATAGTGGTAGATAATAAGGAGATTAATGATTTTGGCATAACTTTTGGAATAGGTTTACCACTGGGACGTAATCTTTCAAATATTAACCTTGGCTTTGAACTTGGAAAAAGAGGAACCAAATATGGGGACTTGGTTGAGGAAAATTATTTCAAAGTTAATGTGGGCCTATCTTTAAACGATAAATGGTTCATACCGAGAAAAATTAATTAAAAATTATTACTTTAACCACCTTAAAAATAAACAGACAGATGAAAAAGAAACTCTACATCACAGCGATTGCCGCCATGGGATATGTGGGTTTAGGGCTTTCCCAAGCTCAAAATCCGGAGTGTATGACCAATCTTTCCATTTACACCGAACATGTGAAAGTTAAGAATTATGAGGCTGCCTATACACCATGGAAAATGGTATACGAAAATTGTCCTACCTTAAATTGGGCCAATATTTTATATGGGGAACGAATATTAAAGGATAGGTTAGGGAAATCTACCGGTGCAGATAAGACGGCCAATATCACGGCCTTAATAGAGTTATATGATAATAGGGCAAAATACTTCCCTGCCAAGACAGACCTTGCCGAGACCATTATAGATAAGGTTTTGTTGAAGTATGATGAAAAAATGATTACCGATGAGGAAATCTATACTCAACTAGACAAGGCTTTTACAGAGGATAAGGCAAATTTTAAAAACCCTAAAGCGCTATACTTATATTTCTCCAGCTTGGTAGATCTAAACAGTGCCGGTAAAAGGGATTTGGAGGAAGTTTTTGAGAAATATGACAATATTACCGAAAAAATTGAAGAAGAAAATGAAAAGCTTACAGAGGTTATAACGAAACTTCTTCCTAAAGAAGATGCGGGTACCTTGACTTCAAAAGAGAAAAAACAATTGAGCTCTTATAATAGTTATTCTGAAAGTTATGGTAAAATAGCTGAAAGTATTGATAGCAAATTGGGTGCTTTGGCCAATTGTGAAAACTTAATTCCTTTGTACAAAAAGAATTTTGAATCTAAAAAAGGAGATATAACCTGGATTAAGAGAGCTGTAGGAAGAATGTACAGTAAAGAGTGTACTGAAGATCCATTGTTCAAACAACTTTTTGAAGTGCAGTTGGCTTTGGAGCCATCAGCCAGTGCATATATGTATGGTGGGGCACTTAAGAATAATGCCGGTGATACCAGTGGGGCCATTGCAGATTTTAACAAGGCATTGGAGCTGGAAACCGATTCCAAGAAAAAATCCAACATCGCATATAAAATAGCTACTAGCTACAGAAGAGGTAGTAAGTCTACGGCTAGGAGTTATGCGCAAAAAGCAATAGATGCCAATCCTTCCAACGGTAAGGCTTATTTGTTGATTGCCAGTTTGTATGCCAGTAGTGCCAATGAATGTGGTAGTACCCCTTTCGAGAAAAGGGCTATCTACTGGAAGGCTGAAGATTTGGCCCGACAGGCAGGTCGTGTGGATCCGGCCCTAAGTGGCAGGGCAAGTCAGGCTGCTGCAAGTTACAGAGCCAAGGCACCGTCCAAAACGGATATATTTAACTCCGGTATGGCCGGTAAAACAGTAAGTTTCTCATGTTGGGTAGGTGGTAGTGTAAAAGTGCCCAACCTATAAGATGAAAAAAAGAAATTTATATAATTTAAGGAGCATTGCCATAGTTTTATCTATGGCAATGCTTTTTTTTTCCTGTGCCGATAATTATAAGAGAGTTGGGGACGAGGCAATTAAAAAGATATTTCCAAGTGCGGTTGCTGAGGACTTTACCCTAACTTATACGGAGACCGATGAGCTTGAAAAAAATGAAGGGGTAGTTGCCGCACATATTGTTGCCGTGTTAAAAAGCCCGGTCAGCAATGAGTTTGATAACCAGCCTTTTCCCTATACAACATTTCCCGAGGGACTTGTTTTGGAGTTTTTTGACGAAAAAGGTGAAAAGAGTACGGTTACGGCAGATTATGGAATTATTTATTCCAGTACTAATTTAATAGATTTGCAAGGTAATGTGGTGATGGAATCCAGTGATGGTAAAAAACTGGAAGCACCACAATTATATTGGGATAGGGCCAATGATTGGATTTTTACCCAGCGGAAATTTAAATACACCAATCCAGAGGAAGGAACCATAATGGATGGCGAGGGAATGGACTTTAATAGGAATTTTACCTTTTTTAATGCCAATAAGACCTATGGATATATGAGTATAAAAGAAAAGAAGATAGAAAATGATTAAGATTTTAAGATATACGGAGTACCTTTATTTGGCTGTGGCCGTAGTTTCCATTTTTGAAATTTACGAACAGTGGAACATAGATAGGCAAAGGGCTTATTTATTTGTTTTCTTTGCGATAGTTTCTATAGGGATGTTCATTTTTAAAAAAACCTACAGGAAAAGGTTCGAGGAGCGTCAAAAAAACAATAAACAATAATCTTGGAGGCATATAGTGTCATTATCATTGTTATTTCATTACTGTTTTCGGCCTTTTTCTCAGGAATGGAAATAGCCTTTATTTCTGCGAATAAAATTCATATAGAAATAGAAAAAAAACAGGAAGGCTTTATGCCTAAGGTGCTGACCCGCCTTACCAAAAAACCTTCCAAGTTTATTGCTACCATGCTTATTGGCAACAATATAGCCTTGGTGGTCTACGGACTTTTTATGGGAGACCTGCTTATGAACCTATTTGCAGGAATCGAGGCGGATCCAAGTGGATTCTTAAGTTTAATGCTTACGGATTTCAGCTTGGTGACCCAAACCGTTATCTCTACTTTGATTATTTTATTGACGGCCGAGTTTTTGCCCAAGGTGTTATTTCAGATTTATAGTAACACCATGCTCAGGATATTGGCAATTCCCGCCTATATTTTTTATGTATTATTCTCTGTAATTTCGGATTTCGTTATTTGGATTTCCGATATAATTCTTAAAGTGCTCTTTAAAACAGATGGGGATGAGGTGCAATTGGCGTTTAGTAAAATAGAATTGGGAGATTATATTACCGAACAAATGGAGGCTGTGGAGAAGGAAGATGAGGTGGATTCTGAAATACAGATTTTCCAAAATGCCTTGGAGTTTTCTGGAGTTAAGGCCAGGGAGGTAATGGTGCCAAGAACCGAGATTGCGGCAGTGGAACTTCATGAGACCCCTAAAAATTTGGCAAAACTTTTTACGGAAACAGGCTACTCCAAAATTCTTGTATTCAAGGATACCATAGACAACATTATTGGTTATGTGCATTCCTATGAGCTTTTTAAGAAACCCAAAACCATAAAAAGTATCCTGCTGCCAGTGGAGTTTGTGCCGGAAACAATGCTCATCAATGATATTCTTAATATTTTGACCAAAAAAAGGAAAAGCATCGCGGTGGTTCTGGATGAGTATGGCGGTACTTCTGGGGTAATGACGGTCGAGGATATCGTGGAGGTACTTTTCGGCGACATAGAGGATGAACATGATACCACCGATTTGTATGAGGAGCAGATAAATCAAAACTCCTATAAGTTTTCGGGGAGGTTGGAAGTGGATTATATTAATGAACAATACAAATTGGAGCTTCCGGAAAGTGATGAGTACGAAACCTTGGGGGGGTTGATCATTAATGAAACGGGCGAGATCCCAGAGAAAAACTCAGAGATTAAGGTTGGTAATTTTCTTTTTGCAGTGTTGGAGGTTTCAAGTAATAAAATAGATATGGTATCCTTGATGGTGCTTGATGATGAATAGGTATTTAAGGTTTTTTTAGTTTTTATTATTTCAAAAGAAAGTAGTAATTTCGCCTCCCGATAGTAACGGGATAAATATAAACAATTTACATAATGGCAATTTTAGAGAATATAAGGAAACGAACTACCGTTTTAATTTTAATTATTGGTTTGGCTTTGTTCGCATTCGTAATTTCAGGGGTGTTTAGCAGCAATGACATGGGTGGTGGAAAGGTTGGTTCTTCCGTAGCCGAGATCAATGGGGATGAAATTTCCATAGATCAATTTAGAAGGAATGTGGAGGCGTATTCTAGAATGGCCGGTCCTACTGCTTCTTCCATGCAATTGGTCAATCAAGTATGGGATAGGGAAGTGAGAAATACCATTCTTGACCAACAATTTGAGGAGTTGGGTATTAATATTGAACAGGATCAGATAATAAATTATATTAAGACCATTCCTTCCTATGTTCAAAATCCCGAATTTCATAATGCCAGCGGTGTTTTCGATGAAAACAAGTTTAGGGAATCCGTAGCCGATTGGAAGGCAAACAATCCAGGTCGCTACGCTTTGTGGTTACAGGATGAACAGGCCATTATACAGAATGCCAAGGAACAGACTTATTTTAACCTTATAAAAGCAGGTGTTGGTTCCACCTTGAAAGAAGGGGAATTGGATTATAAGTTGGCCAATGATAAAGTGGATATTAAGTATGTGCGCGTACCTTTTACCTCCATTCCGGATTCATCCATAGCGGTTACCAAGAAAGAGATAGAAGCGTATATCAATGATCACAAAAAGGATTATAAACAAGACAAGGCCAGAGATCTTGAATTTGTCTATTTCGAGGAAAAAGCTTCTTTGGAAGATGAAAATGCTGTAAAGGAGGAAATTACAAAACTTTTGGAGGACCGCGTTGAGTACAATGCTCAAAAGGATACCAACGATACCATTAAAGGTTTCAGGAATACTACGGATATGGTTGCCTTTTTGGACAGAAATTCGGATCTAAAATACGATACCATTTATAAGGCTAAGAAAGATCTGCCTGCTAAATTTGCGGATACCCTTATGTCCTTGGAAAAGGGAGATATATTTGGGACTTATCGCGATGGGGATTACTTTAAGGTATCCAAAATGATGGATAGAAAGGCAAATGGTACGGTAAAATCCAGTCATATCCTAATATCTTATGTAGGCGCTCAACGTGCCAATCCGGAGGTTACCCGAACCAAGGAGGATGCTGAGAAAAAAGCTAAGGAATTGTTGAGGGAGGCAAAGCGGACCGGAACTGTTTTTGCAGAATTGGCCAGGGATAATTCGGACGGACCTTCCGCCCCTCAGGGCGGCGACCTTGGATATAACCAGGAAGGTGTAATGGTAGCACCGTTTAACGACTTCACATTTAGTAATCCGGTTGGAGCCATAGGTATGGTTGAGACGGATTTTGGGTTTCATATCGTTAAGATAGATGACAAACAGGATATTGTTAGAATAGCCACTTTGGCAAGGGAAATTGAACCATCCGAAGAAACTATCAATACTTTGTTCACCGAGGCAACCAAATTTGAAATGGAAACCACCTCCGATAAGGATTTTGCGGTGGCTGCCAAAGAAAGTAACTTCGTGGTTAGGCCGGTAAATAAAATTAAGGAGATGGATGAAAACCTGCCAGGACTTTCGGCCCAACGTGCCATCGTCCAATGGGCTTTTAACGAAGACACCAAGTTGGGCGAGGTTAAAAGGTTCAACATAAATAACGGATATGCCGTTGTGAGGCTGACTGCAAAATACGCAGAAGGATTGATGAGTGTGGAAGACGCTTCGGCTTTAGTGCTTCCAAAATTGAGAAAGGAAAAAAAGGCGGCACAGATCATAGAAGCCAATAAGGGTAAAACTATGGATGAATTCGCCAAGGATAATAATGTTATAGCTTCTACAGCTTCTGCATTGACCATGAAATCCCCTATCATACCAGGTGCGGGATCGGAAGCTTTTGTTGTTGGTACTGCCTTTGCTATGGAGCAAGGAGCTACCTCTGGTTTAATCAAGGGGGATAGTGGCGTATATATGCTAACGGTTACCAAAAAAGAAGAAGCGGCCAAATTGGATAATTACAGCACTTATGCCAATAATTTACAGGCAGGTGCTGCGGGTAGAGTAAATTTTGCTGTATACAATGCCTTAAAGGAATCTTCGGTTATAGAGGATAAAAGAGCAATTTTTTATTAGTATGGCGAAAGTTCTTCATAAAACGATAAAGCCTCCCACATATGGGAGGCTTTATCGTTTTGGTAGTTTGGTTTCATTTCAATGGGAACAATCTTGTACCTTAATTCTTTAGGCCTATTTTACCATTTTTGAATAGGGAATAACGGTGTTATATCCCTTTTCCCTAAAGTAATCTGGAGCGGTCTTGTTGCCTGTTGCCAAAATAAAATCCCCGCCCCAGGCTCCCAAACTCTTTATGGCCCCCTTGTAATCAGGAAACAATCGTTCTTTTACCATGGGCATTCCAAGGATTTCACTTAAGATTAGTTCGTGTTTTTTAATTAGTTTATCAAATTGGGACAGCCGGGTACAGGTTAACATTCTTTGGGTAATACTATTAATCTGGGATATTGTGGAAAAGCGGTTGAATTCCTTCTTGCGATATTGGACAATACCCTCCCTGCTGTTTTGTTTTTGATTTAGATAAACAAAGTACAGATTGTTTTTAAACGGAGGGTTAAAGGTTGCTGACTGTACAATAGGAGTCTTGTTCTTTAATTGGTAAGTTATGGGCGAACTGTTTTGTGCACAGGCAATGTCGTAACCACTACCGGAAAAGGCATTCCAAAGTAGGGTGTAAGCATCGATTTGGGCCCATTGGGCAATGTTGTTGATCAAGGTGGATGACGACCCCAAACCCCATTGTCTTGGAAAGTTCAAGGCCGTGGAAACCTCATAACCTTGGTCGGCGCTTAAAAATTTGGGGTTCAATTTTCTGGCTTCCGTAAGAATTTTATTAAGGGTGCCCGAAATATCCAAGGCCTCTTTGGAAACGACATTTTGTGAAATTGGGTGCAAACCCTCCAATTCATATATGCTTTCAAACCAAGGCTTGCCCTTTTCGTCCAAACTTTTCCATGTCAACAGATTGTTGTCTCCAATCTCTTTTACGGAAAGGGATTGTCCGTATAGAGTGGGTACCGCCAAACTTTGGGCACCATCCAAGACCAGATACTCTGCGGTAATCAATAGTTTTCCGTTACTGTAATATTGTTTTGTCATCTTTTGTTTCTCAGCTCTTCAAAGGCTTCCACTACCGCGCTATGGGAGGCTGTATGCCTTTTAAAATAGTCTACCAAGCTTAATTTCTCATCTTCCGTTGCGCCCAATTGATTCAATATATTCAATAAATGCATTTTCATATGCCCTTGTTGTATACCCGTGGTTACCAAAGAGCGTACCGCACCAAAGTTTTGGGCGAGTCCGGCAACGGCTATAATTTGCATTAGTTCTTTTGCGCTAGGATTTTGTAAAATTTCCAAGGCAAGTTTTACCAATGGATGCAATCTGGTTAGGCCACCCACCGTTCCTAGGGCCATGGGAATTTCTATCCAGAATCTAAATATTCCGTTTTCTATACTGGCGTGTGTAAGACTGGTATAGCGCCCATCTTTGGAAGCATAGGCATGTGCTCCTGCTTCTACTGCCCTAAAATCGTTTCCTGTAGCCAAAACTACGGCATCAATTCCATTCATGATCCCTTTGTTATGGGTTACGGCCCTGTAGGGCTCCACTTTGGCAATATTAACGGCACGGACCATTTTTTTCGCAAAATCTTCTGTGGTAATTCCATGGTGGCCTTTTAAGTCGGAAACTGGACAACTAACCTCTGCCCGTACCACACAATTGGGGATATAGTTGGAAAGAATGCTCATGACTATTTCGATATCCTTCTCGCCATCGGAAAAGGGACCATATTGCTGTGCTTCCTCCTTTAGGCATTGAGCGAACCCTTCCAAACAGGAGTTTATGAAATTTGCCCCCATGGCATCCAAGGTTTCAAAAGTGCAATGTAATTGGAAATAGTTATCCAGTTCGGATGTTTTATCCCGTAATTCAATATTCTTGATTCCACCGCCTCGTTTTTCCATGTTTTTAACAATGGGAGCAACACTGCTGATCAATCTTGGCCTTACATGCTTGAAAAATTTGGTGAGTTTTTCTATATCGCCCTGGTACATAAAATGTACTTGACCTACTTTTTCCGTTCCCAGAACGGTAGTCTTAAAGCCCCCACGGGTCTGCCAAAACTTGGCTGCCTTACTGGCTGCTGCAACAACGGAACTTTCCTCAATGGCCATGGGGATGGCGTAAAGCTTATTGTTTATGAGAAAATTGGGGGCAATGCCCAGTGGTAAATAAAAGTTGGTGATGGTATTTTCAATAAATTCATCATGTAAATTCTGTAATTTATCATCCTCGTTCCAATATTGTTTTAGAACGGCAATTGTTTCTTTGGGATGTTGGGTATAATGTTGGGCAATCCAGTTAATTTTGTCCTCTTTGGTCAGCTTGGAAAATCCTTCTATAGGTTTGGTCATTAGGCTTGCGATTTCTTTGTGTAAAGATAGTAATATGGCGTCAATCCACTATACATCTTAAAATAGGTTTCAAAAGGTTAAAAAATGTTATTTTTTTACTGGTAAGTCATTTTCTTTGTGGATTTTTTAGTAAACTTGAAGATTTGAATAAATTTTTGAAAATACTGAAATTATTATTGATGTATTTCAGTAATAATAAATCCAATAAACCTTTGTTTTTGTGAGAAAACCCCCCTTACTATTGCCAATAGTATTTTTTTTGTGTCATTTTTCAGTGCTGATGGCTCAAAACAAACAGCTGTCCCTGCAGGAAATTTATGATGGTACTTTTAGTGTAAAGGGTTTGGATAGATTGCGGTCCTTGAAAAATGGGAAACAATACACCATTTTAAATGTGGATAAGGCAACAGCCACCTCGTCTATAGAAATATATGATTACAAAACCCAAAAAAAGCGTGAAACAATAGTTTCATCCTCAAGTTCGGTACCATATTTTATGTCGTACGAATTTAGTGAAGATGAATCCAAATTATTGTTGGCCACGGCCATTGAGCCTATCTTCAGACGATCTACTTTAAGGATTTACTATGTATACGACCTCAAAACCAAAGATATCTCCGCTGTATCAAGTTCCAAAATCCAGGAACCGTCCTTTTCTCCTGATGGAGGCAAGCTTGCCTATGTAAAGAACAATAATATCTATGTTTGGGATATAGCCACCGATAGTACCACCCAACTTACTAGGGATGGGATAAAAAATAGGATTATCAATGGGATAACGGATTGGGTCTACGAGGAGGAGTTTGCCTTTGTAAGGGCTTTTGAGTGGAATGCCGATGGTTCTAAATTGGCATTCATAAAATTTGATGAATCCAAAGGCCCGGAATTTTCAATGGACGTTTACGGTTCCGAACTTTACCAGTCCCAAACTGTGTTCAAGTATCCAAAGGCCGGGGAAAATAATTCAGAAGTCTCCCTACATATTGTGGATATGGACACTTACCAAATTACCCGTGCTGATTTAGACGATCCGTATTATATAGCTAGAATTCAATGGACGAAGGATCCCCATTTTCTTAGCGTCCAGGTTTTGAACCGTCACCAGAATCAATTAAGGCTATTTACGGTAAGTACAATAAATAATACCAGCAGTCTTTTGTTGGAAGAAACCGATGATGCTTATGTCACTGTTACGGACGATCTAACATTTTTGGCCGATGACAGCTTTGTTTGGACGAGTGAGAAGGATGGGTATAAGCACATTTACCTGTATGATGCAGTGGGCAATTTAAAAAATCAGGTTACCAAAGGTCCATGGGAGGTGACCAAGTTTTATGGTTACGACCCAAAGAAAGATCTAATTTATTATCAATCCACGGAAAATGGATCAATGAATCGGGATGTGTATAGCGTGGGTAGCGATGGAGGGGGTAAAAGGCGTCTGACCACCAAATTGGGATGGAATGTCGCCGATTTTAGCGCCGATTTCACCTATTTCATCAATACCTACTCCAGTGCTGCCAATCCCCCTGAATATGCGTTACATAATTCTATGAACGGAAAAAAAATTAAGGATATTTTATTTAATCGGCAGCTAATTTCTAAATTGGAGAATTATAGTATAAATCCAAAAGAATTTTCTACCATTGCCATTAATGGCAATGACTTGAATATGTGGATGATAAAACCTAAAGATTTTGATGTAAGCAAAAAATACCCATTATTTATGACCCAATACAGTGGGCCGGGGTCGCAACAGGTGTCCAATAGTTGGCTGAACACCAACGATTATTGGTATCAAATGTTGGCCAATGAAGGGTATATTGTGGTTTGTGTAGATGGCAGGGGAACGGGATATAAAGGATCGGCCTTTAAAAAGGTAACCTATTTGGAACTGGGAAAATATGAGGTAGAAGACCAAATAGCAGCAGCTAAAAAATTAAGTGAACTGCCTTATATCGATGAATCAAGGACGGGAATTTGGGGTTGGAGTTATGGTGGATTTATGTCTACCAATTGTTTGTTAAAAGGAAATGATACCTTTGAAATGGCCATTGCAGTGGCACCGGTAACCTCATGGAGGTTCTATGATTCCATTTATACAGAGCGTTTTATGCGCACGCCCCAGGAAAACCCCAGTGGTTATGATGAAAATTCCCCTTTTAATTATCCAGAGCTTTTAAAGGGTAAGTATTTATTGGTTCATGGTACAGCAGATGACAACGTACATCTGCAAAATTCAATGCGGATGGTAACGGCATTGGTACAGGCCAATAAGCAGTTTGATTGGGCCATATATCCCGATAAAAATCACAGTATAAAAGGTGGTAACACCCGCCTGCACCTGTACACGAAAATGACCAATTTTATAAAAGAAAATCTATAATTCATATCTCTTATCTTATGCAGACAACGGTTAAACAAGCACATCAAAAGGAATTATTCGGCCATCCGGTTGGACTTTACATCTTATTCTTTACTGAAATGTGGGAACGATTCTCCTATTATGGGATGCGGGCAATTTTGGTATTATATTTAATTACGGAGACAACGAATAGGAACCCAGGTTTGGGTTGGACCAATATAGAGGCTCTTTCACTTTATGGTTGGTACACTATGTCGGTCTTTGTGGCGTCTATTCCAGGGGGCATTATTGCGGATAGAATACTGGGACAAAAGAAGGCGGTAATTGTAGGTGCGGTGCTATTGGTGATAGGTCACAGTGTATTGGCCATTGAACAGATGTGGGCCTTTTATACGGGACTTGGTTTTATTGTAGCCGGTGTGGGTATGCTAAAGCCGAACATATCTACCATGGTGGGCGGACTTTATCCTAAAGGTGATATTAGAAGGGATAAGGGGTTTACCATATTTTATATCGGTATAAATATAGGTGCATTCCTTTCCAGTTTAATTGTTGGTTATGTAGGAGAGGTGTATGGTTGGCATTATGGATTCGGATTGGCCGGTATTTGTATGCTTTTGGGACTAATACAGTTTGTTCTTGGCCAGAAATACCTGGTGGGTGTGGGCGACTTTCTTGGGAAATCTGCCAATGTGGAAGATCAAGAGGCTTTAACGAGACCACTTAATAAAACAGAAAAGGACAGGGTAATTGTTTTGATCCTCTCTTTCTTAATGGTAATCGTATTTTTTGGAGCGTTTGAACAAGCAGGTGGATTAATGAATATCTATGCTTCGGAGAAAACCAATAGAATGTTGATGGGTTGGGAGGTGCCTGCTTCATGGTTCCAATCTCTTAACGCCTTCTTTATTATTGTGTTAGGAGCCCTGGTGGCCAATTTCTGGGCGGGTCGTAAATTGAAGGGAAAGGAAGCGTCTTCCCTTTTTAAAATGATCGTTGGACTGATTATTATGGGCACTGGATTTTTATTTATGACGGCGGCAACTGCCCAGTTTGAAAGTTCTGGATCTTCTGCCATGTATTGGTTGGTGCTGGCGTATTTGTTCCATACTGTGGGCGAGTTGAGCCTGTCTCCAGTTTCGCTGTCGTTTGTAACCAAATTGGCTCCTGCCAAATATGCTTCCTTGATGATGGGCCTATATTTTGCAACAACAGGTTTTGGAAATAAATTGGCGGGATTGCTGGGAGAATCCGCTTCACATCTTGGAGAGTATACGGTATTTACAGGAATTGCCATTTTCTGTATTCTTTTCGGATTGCTTATTAGGGTTTTCTTGAAAAAATTGAAGGCGTTGACACATGGTGCAGAAGATAATGAGAAGAGAATTGTACACGAATAACATAAATCGCCAAATTGTATTTTGATCTTTTGGGTTTTTGAATAGAGGGATAAGGTTGTTGTATTGTTCAATACAGCTGTAAGTTGTCATTAATCCTAAATTAATAATTTGTAATACAGTGGTATATGAATACCGATATTGAAAATTTATTTAAGGACAAAGTTCTGGGGCATCCAACAGGACTATTTGTGTTGTTTTTTACCGAAATGTGGGAGCGTTTCTCCTTTTACGGGATGCGTATTTTATTGGTGTTATTTTTAACAGCACCCATTGTAAGTGACAATCCTGGGTGGGAATGGCCAAGGGAACACGCTCTGGCCTTAATTGGAACCTACGCTTCCCTTTTGTATTTAACACCTATAATTGGTGGATGGGTAGCGGATAAAATAACAGGTTACAGGGTGGCAGTCGTCATAGGATGTTTAATTATGACTTTGGGCCATGTTGCCATGACCATTGAAACTACGGCCGCTTTGTATCTTGGCCTTGCCCTGTTGGTTGTTGGTACAGGGTTCTTTAAGCCCAATATAACATCCATTATTTCTGAAATGTACCATGGTAAGGAATCTAAAAAGGATGGTGCCTATACCATATTTTATATGGGTGTTAACGCCGGTGCCTTTTTTGGAATGATGCTTTGTGGGTATTTGGCCGAGAATTATGGATGGTCATGGGGCTTCGGGCTAGCTGGGATTTTTATGATGCTTGGAATGCTCCAATTTTGGCTGGCCAAGGATTTGTTCGGGAATATTGGTGCTAAGCCCCTAAAGAAGGAGGAAATCTCGATATCTACAAATGCAGCAGAGAACGCGGGAAAGGAAGATGGGAATCATGAAATTGAAACCAAGTTGAACCCTTTTAGTCTTTTTGATAAGATTTTGATCGTTTTATCCTCTATTGGTGGATTACTCTATTTATTTAATGATCCCTTGGAAAAAATACAAGGTACCAATTTGGCGCCTTTTAACATAGGAGGCCTTAGTGGTACCAATGTAATTATCCTATCTTCCCTACTCCTGTTTTTAATCTTATTGGTTACCAGAATTGCCAGATATCTTCCTGTGGTAAGGGATAGAATTATAGCCGTATCAATTTTTGGGTTTTTTACGGTTTTCTTTTTCGCTTTTTTTGAACAGTCCTTGGGGTCTATGACCATTTTCGCTAGGGATTATACCAATAGGGAACTCGTTGGTCAATCGGCCATGGTCTTTAAGGTGGTAGATGCGTTGTTGACAACAGTACCACTGGCAATAATTAGTTGGGTGTTGATTTTATTGGCAAAAAAGACCTTTACCCGTATTGGCTTGTCCAATATTGTATTGGCCATCGCCTTTCTTGGCCTTTGGATACTAGTGATCTTTAGATTAACGGATAAATTTTCCCAAGAAGGCAATCAAGTAGATGCAACTTGGTTCGGGATTCTCAATTCATTTTTTATTATAACCCTGGCACCATTTTTTTCCAGATGGTGGGAAAGTAAATATAACCCTAGTGCTGCTATGAAATATGGAATAGGTCTTATTTTATTGGGGTTGGGCTTTGCCGTATTGTCATTTGGAGCATCGGGAATACCTTCTGGGGCGCAGACAGCTTCTGTTAGCATGATATTTTTAATTTTGGCGTATTTGCTGCATACCATGGGTGAACTGTGCATTTCCCCGGTTGGACTTTCCTATTTAAGCAAGCTTGTCCCGGCACGTATGATCGGTTTTATGTTCGGAATTTGGTATTTGGCCATTGCAATCGGGCAAAAGGCTGCAGGCACCATGGGAGGAATGATCGATAGGATATCCGAACAATATTCCATAGGGACCTTCTTTTTGATCTTCACCCTAGTTCCCGTGGGTGTTGGACTTATTTCAATTGTTTTAAACCCGCTTTTAAAGAAATTAATGCACGGTATTAGATAACTATTTCAAAGCGTAGTGAAAGGCACCATTTTCTCCCGTATAGTGAAAGGCTAGCTTTTTTTTGTGGCATGTAGCCTTCCATCGATGTATATAACTTCTATAGTTGCTGCCGTCTGCTATAACAATATTGGGCGCCATCGAATCCAAAAGCCTTTCCAAATTAATTTTAGGGGATTGGGTAAGTACTAAGGTAGAAACATCATGATTTATTGGAAGGGCTATAGTGGTACTATCCAATACAACCATTCTTTTCCCCTCTATGAGATAGCTGTTTTTTAATGGTAGATGTTCCATCGCCAAGATGTTATGGGCAGTGGCATAATCGTTGACCAGTCTTGTCGTGGCTTTGGGGTTGGTGGTATATACGGTTAGTTTTTGTCCTGTTCGGTGGATAATGGCACTATTGCGGGCAATATGGCCTATAACTAAAGTTACCTCGTTCCGAGCAAGATATCTTAAGCCAAAAACATAGGTTTGAAAACAAAGGATGAAGAACAAGGATACCATGACCCTTTTATAGGTTGCTTTCATAAAGACCGTTACCATTGTTATGATAATACCATAACTTAGGATCAATTGAATGCCATCAAAAGAAATATTTTTAAAAAGAAAGTTTTCCTGCTGTGCAAGAAGACCAATAATCCAATTCATCGCACCTATTAAAGTGTCGTACATAGTTACGAGAACTGATGGTAAACCGTTGGTCAGGGAGAGTGCTATTATCAATATTCCAAATCCCAAAACAAAGGTCAAAAATGGAAGGATCAATAGGCTTGAAATTAAAAACAAACCTGGAAATTGATGAAAGTAATATAGACTTATTGGGAATACACCCAGTTGAGCGGCAATGCTTACGGAAACCAGTTCCCATCCCTTTTTGACTATCCAATATTGGGGAATCCAAAGCTTTTGTAATAAGGGGTATATCCAGACTATGGCAAAAACAGCGGCATAACTTAATTGAAACCCCACCTGAAATAATAGTAGGGGATCCAGCAACAATAAAATAAAGAACAGTGACAATGCCAGGATATTAAAATGACTTGTAGGTCTGTTCAAGTACAGGGCATAGGCAACAAAAGTAAACATGGTTGTTGCCCTTAGGATAGAGGCGGAGAGTCCCGCCAAGAGGGCAAATGCCCATAAAAGTAATACGATGACAACCAATTTTATGGTTCTTCCTTTTGGAAGGATTTCCACTGGCCCCAATATAAAGTGGAGCAATCCCAAAAGAATTCCGATATGTAAACCGGACAATGCCAAGATATGATAGGCTCCCGCCTCTTTGTAATCGGTATCGATTTCTGAGGTAATTTCATTTCGCTGGCCAAGAAGAAGGGCCTGGATGACACCCAATTCTTCCGTGCCAAACTCCTCTTTTTTTAAATTTCTAATAATGTGCTCCCTTATCTTATAGGCTATTCCATTGATGGTAGCGGAGGCCTTGGGTTTTAGGTAGAAATTCTCCCCTTTAAGTTTTGCCTGATGCGCTATTCCAATATTGGACAGGTATTTTTGGTAATCGAATTGATGCGGGTTTAAGGGAGGGTTAATGGGATGGAGGGTAGTGAAGGCCAGTATTTCGTCATCGACCATAAGGGGGCGGATCGATGAATCAACAGCTATATTTAAAAGTATTTTGCCGGAAACCTTTAAGCTGTCCATACCGTTAACATGGGCCACGTACCTATCCGAAAAGCTATTGGGCTTTAATACTTCCCGAATTTTTAGGGTGTAGACCCTATCTTTGTCAAGATTATGTTGACTGTAGTGCCTGTCAAGATTCCTGGAATCATTAAGGGTTATGCTTAATATACCAATAGCAATGGTCAAAAGCCCAGCGAAAATTGCGAAAAGGGATACGGGCAATTTACGGTAGTATACAAATACAACTCCTAAAAGGATCAATGAAGCCACAGCTAGGAAAAAAGATATTGAAAGGGACGGACGTAGGTAATATCCAGTTAATATTCCAAAGATCAGGCATATAGTAAGCTTTACGGTTGTAAACTGCAGCAGGCGCATCCTACAGGACCCTGGTAGCCTTGATAAAGGCATAGTTCCAATAACCCTCCTGCAAAGAGGAAACGATAACACCTCGGGATGAGGTGGAATGAATGAATTTTATATCATCCCCATCTACCTGGACCACTAGGCCTACATGGTTTATGTTGTTTTTTCTTCTAGAGGTTCCAAAAAAAAGCAAGTCGCCCTTGCTTACCTCCTTTAAATTTATTTTTTGCCCTTCCTCAGCCATTTGATACGAGGCTCTTGGCAATTGAATATCGTGCTCCCCAAAGGCAACATAAAGCAATCCGGAGCAATCCATACCCTTTTTGGTGGTGCCACCAAATTTATAGCGCGTGCCCGAAAATGTCAGGGCGCTATTTATGATCCGTTCGGTTATTCTGCTCGCTGGTTTGTTTATGGATTCACCGCCTCTGGGTGTTTTACCTTTTATTTCGGTTGGTTTTTCTGAAGCTTCCACCGTTATTTTTCTTTCTACACGAGAGGTATTTTTCTTCTTGGCCGCACCGCATCCAACCAGTGAAACAATTAAGAATAAAGAAAGAAATCTTTGAATCATCCAAGTAAAGGTTAGTGCTCTTGGATATCAAATTTAAATAATTAATTTAAAATCCGTCATTTTTTTCAGAAAACCCTTATAGTTGCCTCAGGGTAAATCAACAATAAGTGCTTTTTTTAACCATAGGGTTATGGGTTGCTTTATGGTAAATAATAAAGTTTATAGTTGCTGTTCCACCGACCATTAAAATTTTTCAATGATCCAATTGGGCACTTTCCATAATTAGGGATGCCGCTTTTTCACTGGCACCCTTGCCCCCAAGTTTCTTTTCCAATTCGTAATAGGCCTCAAACTGTTTCTTTCTTTCGGGTCCGTTCAGGATTTTATCGAGCTCCTCGATCAGATTTTTGGTATTCAAGTCGCCTTGGATTAGTTCTTTTACAACCTCTTTGTCCATTATAAGATTTACCAAGGAAATAAACTTCAGGGTAATGATTCTTTTTGCAATTTGATAGGATATCCAATTGGCACGGTAACAAACTACCTGGGGTATTTTAAAAAGGGCCGTTTCCAAGGTGGCGGTTCCGCTGGTCACTAGGGCTGCATAGGACAGGCTTAATAGATCATAGGTCTTGTTGGAAATTAGACTTACTTGGGACGATTTTAGAAAAGGCTGGTAAAACTCCAAATCCAAACTGGGTGCCCCGGCAATTACAAATTGAAATTTTGGGAAAGATTTGGTAACCGATAACATTAGGGAAAGCATTTTTTGAACCTCTTGTTTTCTACTACCGGGTAAAAGCGCAATAATAGGTCTTTTCAAATCCAAATTATGCTCTTCCCTAAATTCCTGATCACTGGCCCTTGGAATATCCCCAATGGCATCTATAAGGGGGTGACCAACAAAATTAACGGGATAATGGTGTTTTTTTTCATAAAATTCCTTTTCAAAAGGAAGAATGACATGCATGGCATCTATATCCCTTTTTATTTTGTGTATCCGACCTTCCCGAGAGGCCCATATTTGTGGTGATATATAATAATTGGTCTTAAAATTATTCTTTTTTGCCCAAGAAGCTATTCTAAGGTTGAAGCCGGAATAATCTATAAAGACAATTACATCTGGATTAAAATTGCTTATGTCATCTTTGCAAAAGGCGATATTTTTGAAAATTTGATTGATATTCGATATCACTTCCAAAAAGCCCATAAAGGCCATTTCTTTGTAATGTTTTACCAAGTGCCCTCCTGCTGCTTTCATTAAATCGCCGCCCCAACAACGTATGTCGGCATCCGAATCCTTTTTTTTAAGGGCTTTTATGAGGTTGGACCCATGTAGGTCGCCCGATGCCTCGCCGGCTATGATATAGTATTTCATCCGTTTAGTTTCTGTGGTTTGTTGGTAATGCTGCCGTTGGTCGTTGGGTGGCCCCATCCCGCGGCCTAAAAGACTTTATAATACAATATTAGCATTGCGGTCAATAGGGTGGCGATCATTACACCCCTTGCCCTATAATCCCTACGAATTTTTAAAAAACCAAAAAAAGCAACCAAATTTAGAATGGCCCCTAGCGCCAATAAACTGCCTACATGTCCCTGTTGTACGGCGGCTTGGTACGTTTCCACTATTCCAAAGTCCGAGAAGAGCAATATATACAGTAAAGTTCCGATGGTATTGGCAATGATGCCAACGGTTATTCCGATTAATATTTCTTTTTTAATCATTTAGCTTCCAATTGTTAATATGTTGAATGGCATGGTGGGCCGTTAGGTCAAATTGGGTGGGGACTACCGAAACGTAATCTTGGGACAGGGCATATTCATCCGTATCCTCTCCCTTGTCCAAAAGTTCAAATTCTCCTGTAAGCCAGTAATATTCCTTGCCATTGGGATTGGTTCTTTTGTCAAATTTCTCTTTCCAGTTGGCCCTTGCCTGCCTGCAAATTTTTATGCCCTTGGGTGTTTTCTTGTCGGTTTTGGGAATGTTAACGTTGAGCACAACCCCCTTGGGGATACCATTTTTTAAGGCTTCCCGGACTATTTTTTGAATAGCTTCCTTGCTGGCTTCAAAGTTGGCGTTCCAGGAATAATCGCAAAGGGAAAAGCCTATTGCCGGTATTCCTTCAATCCCAGCTTCAATAGCGGCACTCATAGTGCCAGAGTAAATGACGTTGATAGACGAGTTGGATCCATGGTTTATGCCGCTAACACATAGGTCCGGTTTTCTGTCCAAGAGTTCCTGCAAGCCAAGCTTAACACAGTCGGCCGGTGTTCCGCTACAACTGTATTCTTCGTTTGCGCCGTTTTCCAGATCTACTTTAATCTTTTTTATATACAGGGTGTTGTCTATGGTTATTGCATGTCCCATTCCCGATTGTGGACTGTCCGGGGCCACTACGATTACCTCTCCCAATTCCTTCATAAATTCAATCAACGCCCTTAATCCGGGAGCTGTAATTCCGTCATCGTTGGTGACAAGGATCAAAGGTTTCGCCATGGTATATAATTTATACTGCAAAAATACGTTTTTAATCTATTATGGCTTTTCGAATTAAGCCGAGCGGACACCGAAATTTTACGTTTAAATTGTGAAAATGATAAATTACATCCCAGCTTTGCCACCTGTCCTTGGCAATTGGGATATTAACAAAAGATTAATGGCATATTGGTATAATATGGCACGATTTTTTCGTTATCTTAAGGTAAATGGCATAATAGACCACTTTTAAAAGTCAAAACTTGGATTGCAGTGGTGGTTTGATTAATTTTAGATGATTGTAAGAGTACAAAAAGGAGGGGTGATTACGGTTTTAGAAATTACTCCAAATGTGGAAAAAAAATAAAAAAGAATAGATGAAAAGAAATTTAGCCTACGCATTGATTGTCATGCTTGTTGCAGTAGCTTCATGCAGTTTTACCAACAAATCATTTGAAACCGATGATAAGGACAAATTGTTGTTGGATCTAATTACCTATGTATTGGAACGTGGCCATTACCAGCCAAAGGACATTGACGATGATTTTTCCATTAGTGTTTTTGAAGGATTTTTGGATATTTTGGATCCCACAAAGCGTTATTTTTTGGAAAGTGACATTCAGGAATTTGAAAAATATAAGTTTCAGTTGGATGATCAGATAAAGAATACCGATATAACTTTTTTCGATATGGTCTACCAGCGCCTATTGGAGCGAATGGATGACGCCAAAGAAATTTATAAAGAGGTTTTGGATGAACCTTTTGATTACTCAGTGGATGAATCCATAGAGATCAATTACGATGAACAAGGATATGTGGCTTCTCGCAAAGACTTGAAAGAGCGGTGGAGAAAACAATTGAAATATGCCACTTTGGGAACGTACGATTCCAAATTGAATTTGAACAAGGAATCAGACAAGGCCGGTACAGAAGGGGATATGGCTGATGCCTTTGAAGATGACAACAGTACAACCGGACCATTAAGTCCGGAGCAGGCTGAAAAGGCGGCAAGGGAATCTACCAAAAATACCTTGGATGATTATTTCGATTTCGTGGATGATTTGGAACGCAAGGATTGGTTTGTGCAATACCTGAATACCATAGTGGAAGTATTTGACCCACATACATTCTATTTTGCTCCGGATGACAAAGAAAAATTTGATACCAGTATGTCTGGTAAATTTGAAGGTATTGGCGCCCGACTTCAAAAGAAAAAGGATCAGACCAAAATAGTGGAGATTATATCTGGCGGCCCCGTATGGAGAGATCAGCAATTGGAAGTTGGGGATGAGATATTAAAAGTTGGGCAAAACGGGGAAACACCAGTGGATATTGTGGGTATGCGTTTGGATGATGCCATTAAGTTTATTAAAGGTCCCAAAGGTACCGTCGTAGATTTGACTGTTAGAAAAGTGGATGGTTCCCTCGTGGTAATTTCCCTTACCAGGGATGTTGTGGAATTGGAAGAGTCCTATGCCAAATCTGCAGCCGTAATAAAGGGCAACCAAAAATTTGGACTTATCAATCTACCCAAGTTTTATGTGGATTTTGAAGACTATAATGAGAGAAACGCAGCTACGGATGTGGCAAAAGAAGTAGAAAGACTAAAACAGGCCGGAGCTGAAGGCCTAATCCTGGATCTTCGTGATAATGGGGGTGGATCCCTTAAAACAGTTGTTGAAATGGCTGGATTATTTATTAAGGACGGACCCATTGTACAGGTAAGGTCTACCGATAAAAAACCAGAAGTTTATAACGATAAGGACGAGCGTATTCAGTGGGATGGACCTTTGGTGATTTTGGTAAATGAATTATCGGCTTCTGCATCCGAGATTTTGGCCGCGGCCATGCAGGATTATAAAAGGGGAGTGGTGATTGGTAGCAAACAAACCTTCGGTAAGGGGACAGTTCAAAATGTAATCCCCTTGGAGAATATTGTAAGAGGAAATGAGCACGGAGATTTGGGAGCTATAAAACTTACTACCCAAAAATTCTATAGAATTAATGGTGGTTCTACCCAATTGGAAGGGGTTAAGAGCGATGTTGTTGTTCCGGACCGTTACAGTTATATTGATCTAGGGGAGAGGGATCAGGAAAATCCTTTGACCTGGGATAAGATTTCCCCAGCGGAGTATACCCCTTGGGATGGCTATATTGACTATGAGGCCACTATAGCCAATAGTACTAAAAGAATGGCCCAGAACAATCAAATAAAATTGATTGAGGAAAATGCGCAATGGATCAAAAAAGCACAGGATGAAACCGTGGTTTCATTGAAATACGAGGAATATAAGAAAGGATTGGAATTGGATAAGGAAAAGGCCAAGTACTTTAAAACCATTTCGGATTATGATTCCCACCTAACATTTGAATCCTTGCAATATGAAAAGGAATTATTTACCCAGGATTCCGTTTTAAGGGAAAAGCGTGACCGTTGGCACAAGGATTTGGCCAAGGATGTGTATGTGGAGGAAGCGGTCAATGTCTTGCAGGATCTAAAATTGAATAATATAAAGAATTCCAAATTGGCCAGCGTTAAAGGTTAATTATAACTTAATCATAATATAAAAAACCTGCTCTTAGAGCAGGTTTTTTTATGAATTCCCATAGTGTGCTGCCGATTAAATTGGCATATAATTGTTTAAAAAGTCGATTACCTTGTCTCTCGGCATTTCACAGGGCCTTAGTTGCCCTCCCTTTTCCGAAATATAAAAGTTAAAACTGATGTAATCGTTACCTCCCAACGCTTCGGCATATACTTTAGTACTCCTACCTTCATTAAAATCGGTTCGGGTAACGCCATATTTCTTATTTTGAAACAGAACTGTAGAGTAGCCCAAAGGGATGGATTTAATTTGTTTTAAGAGCACGTTGTCTGGAGGATAATGTTTCTGGGGCTATGAACTGCAGGAGAGCATGGAGCATCCCACTTTGTGCCTGGCCCATTCGGGCCGCTTGGCAAACCATTTTTCGGCTTGCGTTTGTTCTTGGTACGGATGTTTTAATAATTGAAATAACTCATCCAACAAGGAGTAATCCCCTTGGTCCGCAGCATCTATCGCCAATTGTGCCATGTAATTTCTTAAAACATATTTTGGGTTTACATTATTCATTTTTTCTGCTCTCTTCCTGTCGTCGATACTTTCCTTTAGCAATCTATTTTTGTAGTGGATAAACCACTGCTTCCATTTTTCAAGGGTGTCGCCCTTAACTTCCTCTTGTGCGTAAAAGGCATCGAACACCGGGGACAAAAAGTCCTCATTTGTGGGACTATCCTTTGTGATACGGCTTAGATTTCTAAAAAAGATGGTCATATCGGTTTCGGTCAATTGTAAGTTGTCCTCCAGCCTAGACAAAAGCTCCGCGTCATTTTCGTCGGATTTGAAAAGACCAATTTTAGATTTCATCATCGAGAGATATTTTGTGGAATAATTGTTACGGTATTCCATTAAGATGTCTTCAAGTTCTTTAACATCCTCTATTAAAGGGAAGAGCGCATTTGCCAATTGATATAGGTTCCAAAGACCAATATTTATTTGATTCCCATATCTATAACGTTTATACTGTCGGTCGGTGGTATTGGGGGTCCAACCTTCCTCGTAACCTTCGAGCCATCCATAGGGGCCGTAATCTATAGTGAGGCCAAGGATGGACATATTGTCCGTGTTCATTACGCCATGTACAAAACCTACCCGCTGCCAGTGTATGAGCATGTCCAGCGTCTTGTTGGTAACCTCCCTAAAAAAATGAAGATAGCCTTCCTTGGTACCCTCCTTTACATGGGGAAAGAAATGTCTTATGGTATAATCCGTGAGTGTTTTTAAAGTTTTTGTGTCCTGTCTTGAAGAAAAAATTTCAAAATTTCCAAAGCGCAAAAAAGTGGGTGCTACCCTGCACACTACAGCTCCCTTTTCGTATTCCGGGTTACCATTGTATAGTACGTCCCTTAGCACTTGGTCTCCTGTTAGGCCTATCGATAGTGCTCTGGTAGTGGGTACTCCCAGGTGGTACATGGCTTCGCTGCAAAGGTATTCCCTAATGGAGGAACGCAGTACTGCAAGGCCATCTGCAGTTCTGGAATAAGGAGTTTCCCCAGCGCCCTTAAGTTGGAGTGCCCACTGTGTATTGTTGTGGTTAACTTCAAATAAATTAATGGCACGGCCATCTCCCAGTTGTCCGGCCCAATTGCCAAATTGGTGTCCTCCGTAGCACATGGCATAAGGATGGGTGCCGGACAAAACGGCGTTTCCTGTAAATATATTTTTGAACTCTTCGGAGGTCAGATCATCCTGGGTCAATCCTAAATCCATGGCCAATTCAGCGGATGTATGGATCATACTGGGCTTTGTCGTGGATTTTGGCCTTACAAAGGAATAGCATGCCTGCATAACCTGTCTTCTTGTATTTTCTTGGACGGGGTCGGCGGGGAGTTCGGTATTAAAGGTATCCTTAACAGTAAGGTTCATAGGATATTTATTCAATTATCGAGTTCCAATTTTCATTTCTTCTGGCAACAGCCTTTATATAGGAGCATACAGCTACCGCCTTATATCCTTCTTTGGTTAATTGTTCAAAGGTGCGTTCCACTAATTCCTTGCCATATCCTTTGCCCCTGAGATTATGGGGAACCTCCGAATAGGTCAAATACATTTTATCATCCCGTAACTCGTATTCTATTTTGGCAATTTCATCGTTAATGGCCATGGTGAATCTCTTATTCTCTTTGTCGTGCTGTATCGTCAAATTATCTGTATTTATGTTGTTGTACATTTTTTGTTCCATTTAAAAATTAATGGGAGTAAATACCACAGTGGGTACAATTAGTATTCAATGCCCACAGTCTTGAATGAATTCTGTTAACCTTCTATATAGTCCTTTTACAAGCAGCCTATACAGTTTATTGAAATGTATCCTAAACCGGACTATTGTAAACTAGGAGTGCTTAGACCTTTGTTTTTCTGATTTTATCGGCATGCATTTTTCTTAGCTTACCTAGTTTTGGGGAAATAACCGCGTTGCAGTAGCCCTGCGATTGATTATTTCTATAATAATCCTGGTGATATTCCTCTGCTTCATAAAAGGTTTCCAAAGGACTTATTTCAGTAACAATGGCCTGCTCGTAATATGGTGCCACTTCTTTTATTACCAAGCCAGCAATTTCTCTTTGGGTGTCATTGTGATAATATATTACAGATCGATATTGGGTCCCTACATCTGCTCCCTGTCTATTTAAGGTGGTAGGGTCATGGGTGGTCATGAATATGACCAAAATATCCTCATAGGAGATAATGTTGGCGTCATATAGTATTTGTACTACCTCTGCATGACCGGTAAGTCCTGAACAAACTTCCCTATACGTGGGTCTGCCAGGTGCATTTCCACCAGTATATCCCGAAATTACTTTATGTACACCATTAACTTCCTGAAAAATGGCTTCCACACACCAAAAACATCCACCACCCACGGTGGCGGTCTCCAACTTTTTATTGTTCATCCAATATACTTTCTTTAACTATTTTCATAGATTCCGAATTAATGCAATAACGCAAGCCGCTGGGTTCCGGTCCGTCCGGAAATACATGTCCCAAATGGGCATCACAGGTATTGCACATTACTTCTACCCTTACCATACCAAAAGATGTGTCCTTGTGGTATTTAATGGCGTTTTCTTTTATGGGCTGTGTAAAACTGGGCCAGCCGGTACCCGAATTAAATTTTATGGTGGAATCAAATAAGGGACTTTCGCAACATATACAACTGTATTTCCCTGCCTCATGTGTACTACAGAGCGCACCACTATGTGGTGCTTCTGTTCCTTTGTTTCTTGTAATCCTAAATTGTTCGGGAGTTAATAGGTCTCGCCATTCCTTTTCTGTCTTATCCACTCTTTTGTCGGGTACCGGGTTTCCCTTAACACTGTAATTAATGATGTCTTTCCAAGTTAGCATGAATATTTTCCTTTCTTTTTAATGTTTATATAGTAATCAGTAATATACAACGTATGCGTTTTTAGTGGCATTGGGGTGTTGAGAATGATTTGGCCAACTACATAATGTTACATGAGGTTGGTCGTAAAATAAGGCCATTACTTACACTTATGGAAACTCCCGAATGGTAGTTTTATCTATATTTACACTATGAATAAATATAGGAAAAATAGGATAATATATACCACCCTGATGCTGGTTTGTGTAGTCTTGTTTTGGATATTCGATAATTTTTATACTCCCGCCCCCTATTCCTTACCTGAAGGGGAGGGCCAAAGGACAGAAATACCTGAATGGCTATGGCCCAGTTCCAGCACAGGTGAAATAGTACGGCATGCCCATTTTTCCCTATCCTATAATGAAGCTTATGAACAGGCAGAGTGGGTAGCCTATGTTTTGGAGAAGTCCCACTTAACCAATGATGATAGGAAAAGGCCATTTTTTGTAGAGGACCCCAAGGTGAGCAGTAAATCGGCAGATTGGAGGAACTATAAGGGTTCGGGATATGATAGAGGTCATTTGTGTCCTGCTGGTGATCGTAGATTTTCCGAAAACGCCTATAATGAAACCTTTTATACGAGCAATATTACACCACAGAACAGGGAATTTAACGCAGGAGTCTGGAATAGATTGGAGCAGCAGGTGAGGTATTGGGCCAGAAGGGACGGACCTTTATTTGTAGTTACTGCGGGAGTTTTGGATAAGGGCTTGGCAAGTATAGGGGAGGAGGATGTGGCCGTTCCAAAATATTTTTATAAAATAGTAGCTAAAGGTGAGGGTGAAAACCTAAAAATCATAGGATTTCTTTTCAAAAATAGGGAGGATACCAGAAACTTGGATCAATTTATGGTTCCTGTGGATACCCTTGAAAAATTGACGGGGATCGATTTCTTTTTTGGTTTGCCTGATGAACAAGAGTCAAGGTTGGAAGCCGGTATCAACAGCGGCAGTTGGAGATTTTAAGTGAGTTCGTTTAGTCTGTTGGCATCCAATTTTAGAAAGATAAACAACAGCGCCGTAAAAAATAATAAACCGGAACCCCCATAACTAAAAAAGGGCAGTGGTATTCCAATGGTGGGCAGAACTCCTATGACCATACCTATGTTTATGAAATAATGTACAAACAAAATGGAGATGACCCCATACCCATACATACGACTAAAGTCATTTTTCTGTCGCTCGGCCAAATATACCAGCCGTAGTAGTAAGGTGGTAAAAAGAATTACCACGGAGGCAGTACCTACAAATCCCCATTCCTCGCCTACGGTGCTAAATATGTAATCTGTATGTTGTTCCGGGACAAAATCGCCCTTGGTCCTTGTTCCTTCCAAAAACCCTTTACCGTATTTTCCGCCCGATTCAATGGCTTTTTCAGATTGATAGGTGTTGTAACCTATGTCCCTACGGATTTCCTCCAATTTTTTGGGATCCTTTTCCAAACGAAGCCAAAGACTGAAACGATCCCTATGCCTTTGTTCAAAAACGGAATTAAAAACAAAATTGACCGAAAGGGAAAAGAGAACAATGGCTACGTATATAAGGCCAACCGGAATTATAGGTACTTTGAAGGATGGTTTTTTTAATAATAGGAATAGCGCCAATAGTAGCCCTAGGATTATGCTTACCCATATGGTACCGAACATCAGCGTTAAAATAAAAATAAGAATTACCATAAACCCTATTCCAAGGTAATAGAGCGGGAGACCTTCCCTAAAAATCACAAAGATCAGGGCAAAAAAGACGAGGGCACTTCCTGGATCTGGCTGGGGAATGATCAGGAATGCAGGAATCAATAAAATGAGAATTGCGATTATTTGGTCTTTCTGCCGCTTAATATCCGTCTGTATATCACTTAAATATTTGGCCAGGGCAAGTGCGGTGGCAACTTTAGCAAATTCCGAGGGTTGTAGGTTGAAAAAGCCAAGGTCGTACCAAGAAGTTGCCCCGGCAATTGTTTTGCCAAATACAAAAAGTCCCAAGAGCAGTGCTGTGGATATTATATAAAATAGGCTGGAGAATCGTTCATAGAAATTGGCTTCCAATGCCAATATAATAACTATGGCCACGGCACTTGTCCCTATAAAGAACAATTGTTTTCCATGTAAGGAGGCAAAATTGAAAATAGACGGGTTGTCGTCAGTGAAGGTGCTGGAATAAATATTTATCCAACCAATAAAAACTAGGGAAATGTAAATTAGAACGCTAAACCAATCCAAGCGTTTAAGGACACTTTTACCAGACACGCTCATTTATTTTAAAGGGTTGTCCGCTATAGGGTTTTGCATATTCATCTTCCAAGGTTTTTTCCAACATTCTTTTCTCCAAGTCTACACGGGTTATTTCGCCTTTAAGATATTTTTCAATCATTAGGGAGGCAATATGTCCTGCATAACGCGATCCAAAATATCCATTCTCAATGTAAACGGCAATGGCAATTTTAGGGTTGTCAACGGGTGCAAAGGCAACAAAAACGGAGTTGTCCGTTAGTTGCGTCCGTACACCATTGATTCTTGTGAAGTTCTCTACAGTACCGGTTTTACCGGCAATTTCTATTCCTTCTATTTGCAGCCTCGCTGCCGTACCTTTTTTGTACACTTCGGCCATTCCCTGTACAACCGGTTCAAAATATTTTCTATCAATAGTGGTGTGTTTGGCCTCTGTGAATTCAGGGATACTGATATCGTCAGCTCCAATTTTTTTAAGTACATGAGGCGTAAAATAATGCCCTCTATTGGCAATGGCAGCGGTCATGTTGGCCAGTTGAATAGGAGTAACCTCTACCTCGCCCTGTCCTATGGAATTGGATATTATGGTAGAAGAGGACCATCTGTTGTCCCCATAAATGCGGTTGTAATATTCCTTGTTGGGTATTCGTCCAGGTCTTCCAGTGGGAAGGTCATACCCCAAAAAAGTTCCTAGTCCAAAACTTTTTACGTGTTTTTCCCAAACATCCATGCCTTCGGCCGATGTTGGAAATTGGTCGTAAATTTTACGAAAGGCACCTGCAAAATAGGCATTACAGGAGAGGTAAATGCCGGAATTCAAATTTCGGGTACCTCCTCCGCAATGACATCCTCTTTTCCTTTTGCCTACGTAGAAACCATTGTAGCAATGAAAGGTGGTTTCTGGTGTAATGGCACCTTCTTGAAGGGCTACTAGGGCGTTTATGGTTTTAAATGGCGATCCGGGGGATTGGGAAGCTAAGATGGAACGGTCAAAGGTGGGTTTTGAAATGGTATCATAGTGTAATTTGCTGTAATTCTTTGATCTTTCCCTACCTACCAATAAGGCTGGGTCATAGGTTGGACCGGAAATTAATGCCAAAATCTCTCCGGAGGCCGGTTCCAGGGCAACTATACCCCCGTGTTTCCCGATCATCAGCTTTTCACCGTATTCCTGAAGAATTTTGTCTATAGTGACGGTTATTTGTTTTCCCTGCTCTGGAAGGGTATCCAAAGTACCGGATTTATAAGGGCCAATATCCCTGTTAAACCTATCTTTCTGGATATATTTCACGCCTTTTCGACCCCTTAGGATGGTCTCGTATTCTTTTTCGATACCCGTAGTTCCCTTTAATTCCCCGGCAGCGTAGGATGGGTTTCGTTCCAGATCCCATTCGTTGACTTCACTGATGTATCCCAAAACATTGGCACCGCTATTGGTATCGTAATAGCGCAATGATCTTTTTTGAATATAGAAGCCTTCAAATCGCCTCATTTTTTCCTGAAGCCTGCCGTAGTCCTCTTTGGATAGTTGTGGAACCAAAACAGAGGGAAGCCTTGGGGAATAGACCCTGGCTTTCTTTAATTGGGACACAAACCTTTCTTTATCTATTCCCAAGAGCTTACAAAATTCAAGGGTGTCCAATGGTTTTACCTCCCTTGGTATAACCATTACATCATAGGCCGGTTGGTTTGCTACGAGAAGTTTCCCATTTCTATCATATATATAGCCCCTTTCCGGATAATCATATACTGCTTTTATGGCCGGATCTTCCAATATCTGATTGGGGGAAAAACTAAATATCTGGAGATAGGACAATCTGCCGATAAAAGTTATTCCGACCAATAGTATAATGGAAGATAATAGAATTTTTCTCATTCTTTTTCAACACTAAAAAGTGAACTTAATAGTAAGCACAATATTAAGGTGGCTATACTGATAGTTAAAACTTTCTTCAAAATTAACAGCGTATTTTCAAAACTGAAAATTTCTAGGGTAAAGAAAACCAAATGGTGTATTATAATTAATAACGTTAAAAATGTAATTTGTTGTGCCCTAGTGGTGTTGGTTAGTTTAAAATTTTGAAATTCATAATTCACCCCAAAACAAAACCGCATTATGGTCGGTCTTAAATAAGCAATGGTTACGGTGGCTGCTGCATGAATGGCTACGGTGTCCGAAAATAAATCTATTAAGAAGCCAAGTAGAAAACTTAACAATAGAAACAATTGCCTTTTTTCCTTAATGGGATACCAGTAGAGAAATAGAATATACACCATTGGGTTTATATATCCAAAAAAATTGAGCTTATTAAAAACCAATACCTGTACCAAAATTAATAGTACAAATCTAATTATGTTGATAAAGTAGCTATTGCGAATCATTATTGGTCTTGGCTTCTAATTCTATTATTTCCTCCCTTTGAATGTTTTCTATTATGTAAATGCTCCTAACTGCGGCCATATTGTTAAAGAGCTTAATGTCTATGCTATATGAGCTTTGGGAATTGTTTAGATCAAAATTTTTGACGATACCTATGGGAATGTTTTCTGGAAAGATGCTGGAACTGGCACCGGTAACAATAGTGTCCCCAATTTTTAAGGGTACCAATCTTTCAACGTCGGCAAGTTGTACTGTGTTATAGTCTTTTGTGTCCCAAACCAATGATCCGTAATGGTTGGTGTTCTTGATTTTTGCGTTGATCCTGGATTTGGTGTTCAGAATGCTCTGTACCGTTGCAAAATTTTGGGATGTATTCTCCACTATTCCAAGGATGCCGTTGGCTGTGATAACGCCCATATCGGGTTTTATTCCCTGTGCCATTCCTTTTTTGATCGTAATATAGTTTCTCGGCAGGCTATAACTGTTCTTGATTACCTGGGAAGCTATGACCCTGTATGTAACATTGGTCGTGTCCAATTGCATGGAATCTTCCTTTTTTTGGTTGAACAGGAGGTTCCGCAATCGTTTATTTTCCTCTACCAATTTTTTATTCTCCTCCCCAAGACCAAAATAGGTGGTGATACTGCTTGTGGTCTCATAAATATTTCCGGTAAGCCAGTTAGAGGAATTAAAGTATTTGGAACGATGGTATGAATGGGATTGTACTGTAAGGGCCAGGGATATAATCAACAGGAAAAGATAGAGCAAGAAATTTTTATATCTTAATATAAAGTTGATAATCTGCTGCATTCACTTAAATTGTTTTATAAAACCTTATTTGGGCAATTGCCCAGTAAGGCATTAAGGCCTGTTTACTAATTATAACCTTCCAAAAGGTAGTGCCGATTGTAGGGGGTTGAATAGGCTATTTAATTAAAATACTCTTATATCGCTCCAAGTTTTTTAAAGCAATACCGGTACCCCTTACAACCGCCCTTAGTGGATCTTCAGCTATATAGACCGGGAGATCCGTTTTTTGGGACAAACGTCTATCAAGTCCCCTGAGCATAGACCCGCCGCCAGCTAGATAAATACCCGTATTATAAATGTCAGCTGCCAGTTCTGGTGGTGTTTGGGATAGTGTTTCCATAACGGCATCCTCTACCCTTAAAATGGATTTATCCAAGGCTTTGGCTATTTCACGGTAGGAAATGGATACTTGTTTTGGTTTACCGGTCAATAGATCCCTACCCTGCACGGACATTTCATCCGGAGGGGTCTGTAAGTCTTCCGTAGCGGATCCAATGGTAATTTTAATATTTTCAGCGGTACTCTCCCCAACATAAAGGTTGTGTTGCGTACGCATGTAATAAATAATGTCGTTAGTGAAAACGTCCCCCGCTATCTTGACCGATTTGTCGCAAACAATCCCGCCCAGGGCAATTACCGCAATTTCTGTTGTTCCACCTCCTATATCAACGATCATGTTCCCTTTGGGTTGCATAATGTCCAGGCCGATACCTATGGCAGCTGCCATTGGCTCGTGAATTAGATAGACCTCCTTGCCGTTAACACGTTCAGCAGACTCCTTAACGGCACGCATTTCTACCTCTGTAATTCCCGAAGGGATACAGATAACCATTCTCAAGGCTGGCGGAAACCACTTTTTCTTTAAAGCGGGTATGTTCTTAATGAACATATTGATCATCTTTTCGGAGGCGTCAAAATCGGCGATAACCCCATCCTTTAAAGGACGTATTGTCTTTATATTTTCATGGGTCTTTCCTTGCATCATGTTGGCTTCCTTGCCAACAGCAATGATTTTGCCACTTATTCTGTCCCTAGCTACAATAGATGGACTGTCTACCACCACTTTGTCGTTGTGAATGATGAGGGTGTTGGCAGTACCTAAGTCTATTGCAATCTCCTCGGTTAAGAAATCAAAGAATCCCATTATGTGTTGTTATATTTCGGTTTAAATGTCAGTTTGATCGTTAAAAGTAATAAAATTAATGTTTAAAATGACGTGTGCCAGTCATAACCATTGCAATTCCATTTTCATTACAATAATCGATACTAAGTTGATCCTTTATGGAGCCTCCAGGTTGTATAACGCTGGTTACCCCACTTTTATGCGCAATTTCCACACAATCTGGAAACGGAAAGAAGGCATCACTGGCCAATACCGCTCCATTTAGGTCAAAATTGAAGGATTGGGCTTTGTGGATGGCTTGGTTTAGGGCATCTACACGGGAGGTTTGGCCGGTTCCACTGGCGCACAATTGTTTGTTTTTAGCAAGTACAATGGTGTTACTTTTGGTGTGTTTGCACAATTTTGAAGCGAAGATTAAATCTTCCAGTTCCCTATCCGTAGGCTTTTTATTGGTAGCATTGGTAAGGTCGGAAATTTTATCGGTCTTTTCATCTTTTTCCTGCACTAAAACTCCGTTTAAACATGTTCTTACCGTCATTTTTGGAAGGTCAACTTCGTTCTGTACCAAAATTATTCTGTTTTTCTTGCCTTTTAAGATATCCAGGGCCACTGGGGTATAGCTAGGGGCAATTACCACTTCGCAGAATAGATTGTGTATTTCTTCGGCGGTTGGTTTGTCTATTTCTACGTTGCTGATCAATATTCCACCAAAAGCTGAAACAGGGTCTCCTGCCAAGGCATCAACATAGGCCTGGTGAATTGTTGGTCTGGTGGCGAGACCACAGGCATTATTGTGCTTTAATATGGCAAAGGTGGGGGCATCGTTCTTAAATTCTTGGATAAGGTTTACAGCTGCATCCACGTCCAACAAATTGTTATAGGAAAGTTCCTTTCCATGAAGTTTATTGAACATTGCGTCAAAATCCCCAAAGTAAAATCCTTTTTGATGGGGGTTTTCTCCATAACGCAGTACTTGCCCGTTGGTTTCACTTAATTTAAACGCAGCTTCTTCGTGGTTTTGGTTGAAATAATTAAAAATGGCCGAATCATAATGCGATGAAACATTGAAAGATTTGGTAGCAAAACGTCTACGGTCTTCCAAAGTGGTGCTGCCGTTACCGTTGGTAATCATTTCCAAAACTTCGTCATAATCGTTCATGGAGGACACGCAAAGTGTATCCTTGTAATTTTTGGCCGCGGCGCGTATCAATGAAATACCGCCTATATCTATTTTTTCAATGATATCCTGTTCGGAGGCCCCACTGGCAACAGTTTTTTCAAATGGGTAAAGATCTACAATTACGATATCCAATTGGGGGATTTCAAATTCCTTCAATTGTTCCTGATCGCTCTTATTGTCCTGACGGTTCAAAATACCACCAAATACCTTAGGGTGCAATGTCTTAACCCTGCCGCCCAAAATGGACGGATAGCTGGTAACGTCCTCTACAGGTACTACATCGATTCCCAAATCCTTAATGAATGTTTCCGTACCGCCTGTAGAATAGATGGTAATTCCCAATTCATTAAACTTTTTTACCAAGGGCTCTAGGCCATCTTTATGAAAAACGGATATTAAGGCTGACGAAGCTTTTTTAGTGGTACTCATTTTGTTGTGATTGTTGTTATGGATTATAAGGACACAAAAGTAATTTTTTTGTGCTTAAAAATCAGCACGTTTATTAACAATCGCCCTAAAGTTTTAAAGAATCTTGGACACCTCTTGGTTTACGTATTCCAAAAAGTGCTCATCCTCCTTTGAAAATGGGTCGGGAGTATTGGAGTCGATGTCTATTTGACCAATATTTACGCCATTTAAAAATAACGGAACTACAATTTCCGCCTTAACGGTTATGCTGCATGCTATGTAGTTGTCCTGGGCTTTTACATCCGGAACCACAAAGTTTTGATTGGAGACGGCTACCTGTCCGCAAATTCCTTTGCCAAAAGGAATTATGGTGTGGTCTGTAGGGGCGCCGGCATATGGACCCAATTTGAGCTCTTCCCTATCTCCATTTTTGAAATAGAAGCCTACCCAATCGTAATGGGGGACATTCTCTTTTAACAATTCGCATATGGCCTGCATTTTTTCGGTTGCAGTTTTCTGGGTACTGTTCGTAATTTCCGAAATCTTTGGTCTTAAAATAGTAAGCATGTGATAAATTTTCACAAAAATAAGGCTATTTGCAAATTCTTTGATCCATAACCTCTTTAAACTTCCTAACTGTTATTGATAAGGACAATTTTTCCCCTAAATTTTAGTTAATGTTGCAATAGGGAAATATAGAGTAATAACTTTTGATTATTTTTGCCTTGATGAAAGTAATGATCCATAAAATACTGGCCGTGTTGATGGCATTTTTTATGCTGGTCTCCACCGTTTCCTGGACCGTTGAGAAGCATTTTTGCTTTGGATCTTTGGTAGACGTCGCTTTTTTTCATGAAGCGGATACCTGTGGTATGGATTTGGGGTTGGAGGAAGAGAATTTGTCCCCTAAGAAAAAATCAGATACTTGCTGCAGTGATGAGACCATTTTGGTAGTGGGGCAGGATAACCTAAGTATTTCCTATGACGATCTTGGTGTGGTCCAGCAGCTTTTCTTGGTGGCCTATACTTCCTATTATGAAAATTTATTTCAGCCAAGGGAGCAGCACCGTGTTCCCCATGCCGATTACCCACCTCCCATACTGGTCAAAGATATCCATATTTTGGACCAAGTTTTCCTCATTTGATTTTTTATTGGTAGTAAGCTCGGGTTCCCTTTTTTTGGATTTGGAGGATCCGATGTTTTATTGATTTCAATTATCTACTAATATTAAAATATATCAAGTGAAGAATTTTTTTGTAAGTATATTTTTATGGATTCCGTTATTGGCAATCTCCCAGAACACTATTGAGGGTATGGTGATGGAGGACAATCCTGAAAATAAGCACCTAGGTTTGGCCGGAGCCAATGTTTATTGGTTAAATTCCCAGACAGGGACCATAACGAAGACCGATGGTAGCTTTTCAATCCCATTTAAGAAGGAGTATAATCGGCTTGTCATTAGTTATGTGGGATTTGAGTCGGATACCTTGATCATTGATTCCCCTGGAAAGGTAAATCACTGGCTAAAACCTTCCAATGCGTTAAATGAGGTGGTGGTTCAAAAGAAAAGGGACGCCGTACAGAAATCCTATTTCAGCCCACAGAATGTGGTCACCATAAATAGCGCCGAATTACTAAAAGCGGCGTGCTGTAACCTCTCTGAGAGCTTTGAAACCAACCCGGCCATAGATGTCAATTTTTCAGATGCTTTGACCGGTACCAAGCAAATACAAATGTTGGGACTTACCAGTCCTTATTTGTTAATAACCCAAGAGAATATCCCTATGGTAAGGGGTGCCTCCCAGGCCTATGGACTTACCTTCACCCCTGGGACTTGGGTGGAGAGTATACAGATTACGAAGGGGGCGGGCAGTGTGGTAAATGGTTATGAGAGTATTTCAGGCCAGATAAATACGGAATTGGTAAAACCTTTGACGGATAATGCCCTATTTGTTAATGGATATGGCAATTTGAATGGCAGGCTGGAGTTGAATACCCATTTCAATAAACAGTTGACCGATAAGTGGAGTACGGGGCTTTATCTCCATACCAATAGAAGGGATGTGAAGGAGGATGATAATGGGGACGGATTTTTGGATGCCCCCTTGGGCAATCAAATAAATGTTTTGAATAGGTGGCAATACCAAAACCCAAGTACCGGATGGGTCAGCTTTATCAATCTTCGTTTCTTAAACGACGACAAACAGCTGGGACAGACAAATTTTGTCCCGAGTATCGATAAATTCACTGCCAATTCGTGGGGAGGTGAAATAAATACCAGGAGGTTTGATACTTCGCTGAAATTAGGTTATGTATTTCCAGAGCTACCTTTTCAAAGTCTTGGTTTTCAAACGGCCTACAATATTCATAAACAGGATTCTTATTTTGGGTTTAATGAATATAATATTGATCACGAAAGCATCTATTCCAACCTGCTGTTCAACTCCATAATAGGGGATACCAAGAGCAAGTATAAAACGGGCCTCACCTTTGCTTATGATGGATATGGCGAAATGGTGAACACGCAAGATTATTCTAGGGTGGACAAATCTATTGGGGCCTTTTTTGAATATAGCTATGACAATTTAAAGGAATGGAGTTTAACTGCGGGCATAAGAGTGGACACCCACAATAATTTGGGGACTTTTGTTACGCCTAGATTACACCTGCGGTATATGCCATGGGATAGAGGGAGCTTTAGGGGGTCTTTGGGCCGTGGAAAACGGGCAGCCAACATCTTTGCCGAAAACCAACAATTATTTGCCTCCTCAAGACGGATAAGGGTTCTTGGGGATGGTAGTAGTATTTATGGGTTGGATCCAGAAGATGCCTGGAATTATGGAACTAGTTTTATACAGGGGTTTAGTTGGTTTGGCAGAAAGGGTAATGTAACCTTGGATTATTACGTTACCAATTTTAAAAATCAAGTGGTGGTGGATTGGGAGAACCCATTGGAGGTGTCATTTTATAACTTGGAGGGAGAAAGTGTGGCCAAAAGCTTTCAATTTGAAATAAATTATAATGTTCTAAAGAATCTTGAGTTAAGGACGGCTTATAAATATTATGATGTGGAAACCGATTATCGCAGCGGTACCCTTCAAAAGCCTTTACAGGCCCAACATCGATTTTTTGCCAACCTTGGTTATACTTCAGTACCTAAGACAAATGGTTCCTTATGGCGTATGGATTATACGGTCCATTCGCTGGGAAAACAGCGATTGCCAAATACCTCCAATAATCCAGAAGCGTATAGATTGGCAGAATTTTCCCCATCCCACAGTATGATGATTGCTCAAATAACGAGAGTGTTCAACGATAATTTTGAAATATATATAGGAGGCGAGAATTTGGCCGATTACACCCAGGATGACCCTGTGTTGAGTGCGGACGACCCATTTGGTCCAAATTTTGATACTACCATAGTACATGGCCCTATAATGGGCAGAATGTTTTATGCGGGATTTAGATATAAATTATAAATTTATTCAATATTAATTATTCAACTTAAAAAGTGGAGATATGAGAAATATAGTATTAGGAGCGGTGTTTGTTTTTTTGACGGCAGTTGGCTATGGCCAAGAGAAAAATAAAAAAATGAGCTTCGAGGTGAATGGTAAATGTGCCATGTGCAAAGAGAGGATAGAGGAAGCCGCCTTGGCCGTAAAAGGGGTTAAATACGCTTTATGGGACATCCCGACCCATCAATTATCGTTGATCATCGATGAGCGAAAAACAAATTCCATGTTGGTAAAAACGGCCATAGTCGAGGTAGGTCATGATACCAAGGAATTAAAGGCTACGGAGGAAGCTTATGAAAGTGTTCACCCTTGTTGCAGGTATCGCGAGGATAATAGCGACGATGGACAGCATCATTAAAGTTTGGTCTTTATAAGCCTGGTAAAAACAAAAAACCGCATTTGGATTTCCAAATGCGGTTTTTTTTGTTGCTGTAAATTTTAAAACTTACATCATTCCTGGCATTCCACCACCCATTGGTGGGCCTGCAGGAGCATCTTCTTTGATGTCTATCAGGGCACATTCGGTAGTTAAGATCATTCCGGCAACAGAAGCGGCATTTTCCAATGCAATTCTGGTTACCTTCTTAGGGTCTATGATACCCGCTTTGATCATTTCCACATATTTCTCCGATTTGGCATCATAACCAAAATCGCCTTTGCCTTCCAAAACTTTGGCAACTACTACAGATCCTTCCCCACCGGCATTTTCAACGATGGTTCTCAAAGGTGACTCTATTGCTCTGGCAACGATTTGTACACCTGTTTCCTCATCTGCATTTTCAGTCTTGATTTTGGAAAGTACGGATTTTGCTCTAACCAGGGCAACACCCCCACCGGCAACGATTCCTTCTTCAACCGCAGCTCTTGTAGCGTGAAGGGCATCATCTACCCTATCTTTTTTCTCTTTCATTTCTACTTCGGAAGCAGCGCCAACATAAAGAACAGCAACCCCACCGGCCAATTTGGCCAAACGTTCCTGTAATTTTTCCTTGTCGTAATCCGAGGTGGTAGATTCTATTTGGGATTTGATTTGGTTAACCCTTGTTTTAATGGTTTTTGGATCCCCTGAACCGTTTACAATAGTTGTATTGTCCTTGTCAATAGTGATTTTTTCACAGGTACCAAGCATATCCAAGGTGGCATTTTCCATTGTAAAGCCTCTTTCCTCAGCTATTACGGTTCCACCTGTAAGGATAGCGATATCTTCCAACATAGCCTTTCTTCTATCTCCAAATCCTGGTGCCTTAACTGCGGCAATCTTTAAGGATCCCCTTAATTTGTTTACCACCAATGTGGCCAAAGCTTCTCCATCCACATCTTCTGCAATGATCAAAAGAGGTTTTCCGGATTGTGCTACAGGCTCCAATACTGGTAACAAATCCTTCATGGAAGAAATCTTCTTATCATATAGTAATATGTAAGGATTTTCCAAGTCGGCTGTCATTTTTTCAGAATCGGTAACAAAGTATGGAGAAAGGTATCCCCTGTCGAATTGCATACCTTCCACAACATCAACATAAGTATCTGTTCCTTTGGCCTCCTCAACAGTAATAACTCCTTCTTTTCCAACTTTTCCGAAAGCTTGGGCAATAAGATCACCAATGGTTTCATCGTTATTGGAGGAAATGGCGGCTACTTGTTTGATTTTTTCTGAAGAGTCGCCTACTTTTTTGGTCTGCTTGGCCAAATCTTCAACAATAGCCTCTACAGCTTTGTCTATACCTCTTTTTAGGTCCATTGGATTGGCACCTGCCGCTACGTTCTTTAAGCCTTCTTTTACGATAGCTTGTGCAAGAACGGTGGCAGTAGTAGTACCATCACCTGCCAAATCATTGGTTTTGGATGCAACTTCCTTTACCATTTGGGCCCCCATATTCTCTAGTGGATCCGCTAATTCAATTTCTTTGGCTACGGTAACACCATCCTTGGTAATGTTTGGTGCTCCAAACGATTTACTGATGATTACATTTCTACCTTTAGGTCCCAAAGTAACTTTTACTGCGTTAGCCAATGCATCGACACCTCTCTTCAGGCCATCTCTTGCATCGATATCAAATTTTATATCTTTTGCCATAATTTAATTTCATTTGTCATTCCAAATAAAACGGAATGAAATTAGTTATACTCTTTAGTTTGTAGTTTGGAATTTTCCCAGTATGCGGGGAAAAAGTGCAATATTATATAATTGCTAAAATGTCGCTCTCGCGCATCATAAGATATTCGGTACCTTCAAGCTTTAGCTCAGTACCGGCATACTTGCCGTATAGCACCGTATCTCCAACTTTAACTGTCACTTTTTCATCTTTTGTACCAGGTCCAACGGCAACTACCTTGCCTTTTTGTGGTTTTTCCTTTGCGGTATCAGGGATGTAAAGACCAGATGCAGTCTTTGTTTCAGCAGCCATAGGTTCTATTAGAACTCTATCTGCTAATGGTTTAATGCTAACTTTAGCCATATTATTTAGATTTTATGTTTTTAAGTTTGATTTTAATAGGCAGAAATTATGCCATTGCCTAAAAACTGACACTTTGTTAAATAAAAATGCCAGCTTGTCACTTAAGCTGGCATTTTTTATATTTTAAAGTCGTTTTCTCCTGTTATTGGTCACCTTCAGTGGTGTTTGTACCATTAGTGGCAGGTGCAGAAATTGGAGTTTCTGGCAAAGCATCCGGCGCAGTTGTTTCAATAGGGTCGCCATTAAGCAATTTTGAATCGGAATCACTGAAACTTCCCTTTAATGCTACATTGGAAAGCAATATTAAGACAACCAGTATGGTCGCCAACGTCCAAGTACTCTTATCCAAAAAGTCCCCTGTTTTCTTTACGCCCCCTACAACTTGGTTGCCGCTGCCACCAAAGGATGAGGACAATCCTCCACCTTTAGGGTTTTGCACCATAATAACAAGCATCAATAGGATGCAAACTAGGATGATCAGGACCAAGAATATTGTAAATGTTGTATTCATTATTTAATTATTTTCTTGTTGTATCTTTTCTACCGCTTTTATTCGGTCTGCAAAGAAACTACTTTTTTCTGGATATTTCAAACTTAAAATTTTGTAGGCCTGAATAGCCTTTTTGTACTTCTTTTGTTCTAAATAGACTTTGGCCAAAGTGGCTGTCATCAATTCATTTTTGTCGAAGCTAAGGGAATCCTTGATGGTCACTTTGACCGTATTTTCCTTGGGTACAATTTTTGGGTTGGCTTCGATGAATTTATCAATTAGATCAAATTTTTTCTTTTTTAATTTATTTTCTTTTGGAATTGGTTTCGCCTCGGTCTTAGCGGCCCCTTTTTTGGGGGTATCGGGTTCGGGTTTTTTCTTTTCTACCTTATTTGAGGTTAATTGAAGCCATTCCCCAAAGGAATATTTTTCTTTCTTGGTGAAATTTAACGGTTTCCCGATTTCCAGTGTTTCCTCAGCTTTTTTTTTATCGTCCGAAATGGACTTGTCTATTTTGGGGTCTTTGGAAGAAAACAGTGAGGGGTCCAAAATGTTGTCGGCATCCTTTACAGTCCTTGGTAAGGGTTCGTCATCCGATTCTTCTATCAGTGAACTTTCTTTTTTAAAATCGGAAACGATCTCTTCGGATATGGTGGGTGTATCGTTTAAAGTGGTGGACTTGCCCAGAATTGAATCGGCAATGGTATTTTGTAAAAAGTCAACGGAGGTGATGAAATCAAAAAGAATATCCCTATCCGCTGTATAGGCGGCGGTCAATTTAAGGGCATTGTTGTATTTAAAACTGTTGAGGTTCTTAAGGCCTTTAAGGTGCATGGCCCTTGCTGCTTGAAAGTATGGGTACTCTGCCAATACATCTTCCAGTTGGTTGGTCTGCACAGGGGAAACCACTTCATCCGGATTTTGTAATAAATATGTAAAGTCCTGTACGTTCATAAATTACCAATCTGCCAATGATTTATTAAAAATGTCCTGGGTAATACGTTCAAATATTACCTGGTGGGCCTCATCCTTAACACTGGCCAATTGGGAATTGGCCGGATAATCGTAAAAGAAGGAGAATCGTTGTTCAAAGTCTACATCTTCCTTGGTGTTGTTGAAAAACCTTACGTTTACACCAATACTCAGTCTGTTCTGTGCTGCGGTTTGTTGTGAGGTGGCCGACATGGGGGATATTCTATATTCCACGATCTCGCCTTCGTAGAGCAAATCCCCGTTGGATTTAACAAGGTCCAAACTGGTCTGGTTCAATATTAGATCCTGTAGGGCAAGTGTAAAATCCCTATCCATTCCGGGCTCGAAAGTAGACCCTGGGTTCTGGGATGCATAGTTTTGAAAATAATTGACCTGAAAGGTTTTCGCCGTCCCTACATCGCCCCCGGTAAAGTTATATATGCCACAACCAGCAACACAGCTGGTTAATACCAATAGAATTATAAGATTTTTTGCTTTAATCATTCATTCGTTTTTTTCTAAATTCTTTTATTTTTTGCCTACTGCCTACTGCCTACTGCCTACCGTTAAAGGTCGTACTGTTTTATTTTTCTGTACAGGGTGCGTTCCGAGATGCCCAATTCTGCGGAAGCAGCTTTTCTTTTGCCTTTGTTGCGTTCCAAGGATTTTTTAATGAGTTCTATTTCCTTGTCCTGTAAAGATAGGGTTTCTTCCTCTTGTATTTCCTCTGCAAAATGATACTTGTCCTCTTGTTGGGGAGATTTAATTATCGGTTTTTCTATATAGGGTTCGGGAAGTTGTAAAATTTCACTGGGACTTTCCTCTTGCTCGGCATATTCCTCCTCGTCATCCCCGTAGATTTTGCGGATAAGATTTTCATTTTCTTCCTGTACTTTCTCGCTGTCGTTGTGTTTGAGCAGCTCCAGTGTTAATTTCTTAAGATCGTTAAGGTCGCCTTTCATGTCAAAAAGCACCTTGTACAATATCTCCCTTTCCGTGCTAAAGTCGCTCTCTTTTTTTTCCTTTCCAACAATGGCGGGTAAATTGCTATTGCTGGAATTGGGCAGGTAACTGTTTAGAGTGGCCAAGGTAATAAGTCTGCTTTCCTCCAAGACGGAAACCTGTTCGGCAATATTCCTCAATTGTCTAATGTTTCCCGGCCATCTATATTTTAATAGCAATTGTACGGCATCGTCCTCCAGGCGGATCGTTGGCATTTTATATTTCTGCCCAAAATCCGATGCAAATTTCCGAAATAATAGATGGATGTCCTCCTTGCGCTCCCGCAATGGGGGAATGTTGATTTCTACCGTACTTAACCTGTAATACAGGTCTTCCCTAAACTTTTCCTTTTTTATGGCCTCGAACATATTAACATTGGTGGCGGCCACAATTCTGACATCGGTTTTTTGGACCTGTGAAGAACCTACTTTTAAAAATTCCCCGTTTTCCAAAACCCTCAAGAGACGTACTTGGGTGGTTAGGGGAAGTTCCCCTACCTCATCCAAAAAAATGGTACCGCCATCGGCTACCTCAAAATAACCACTTCTGGTAGCTGTTGCGCCTGTAAAAGCCCCTTTTTCATGACCAAATAGTTCGCTGTCTATAGTGCCTTCCGGTATGGCCCCACAGTTGACCGCAATGTATTTGGCGTGTTTTCTATGGGAAAGGGAGTGTATAATTTTTGGAATAGCCTCTTTACCAACACCGCTTTCCCCTGTAACCAACACGGAGATGTCCGTAGGGGCCACTTGAATGGCCTTTTCAATGGCACGATTAAGTTTTACATCGTTGCCAATGATTTCAAACCGCTGTTTTATTGATTGAATCGATTCCATTGTTTAATTGTTATTGGATAGTCCCAATGGCCTTCCTATTAAGGTGCCGGAGGTGCAATCGGTAATTTCGACATTCACAAAATCTCCTATTTTGTAGTTTTCCTTTGGAAAAACCACTACAAAACTTTGGGAATTCCTTCCCATCCAATCCAAATCCGATTTTTTGGAGGAACCCTCGATCAGGACTTCAACTGTTTTTCCTAGCTGTTGTTTGCTTCTATAATGGCTATGCTCCCTTTGAAGGGCAATGATTTCAGTTAGTCTTCTGTTTTTCACCTCTTGTGGCACATCATCTTCCATATTCCTTGCCGCAGCCGTCCCAGGCCTTTCGGAATAGGCATACATATAACCATAATCATACTTAATCTCTTTCATTAAGGAAAGGGTGTCCTGATGATCTTCTTCTGTTTCGGTCGGAAATCCTGTGATCATGTCTTGTGAGACGGTGCAATCTGGAATTATTTCCTTAATGTTCCTCACCAGTTCCAGGTATTCCTCCCTAGTGTGCAATCTGTTCATTGCCTTTAGGATCCTATTACTGCCACTTTGCACAGGTAAATGTATATAGTTGCAGATATTTGGATATTTTGCTACTACCCGAACCACATCCAAGGTCATGTCCTGTGGATTGGAAGTGGAAAATCGAATGCGCAATTTTGGTTGTGCCAAGGCCACCATTTCCAATAAGTTCGAGAAATTTACGGCTGTGGCTTTTTGCATTTCGGAGGCTTTTTCGAATCCCTTTTTTAATCCGCCACCATACCAAAGGTAGCTGTCCACATTTTGCCCCAAAAGGGTAATCTCCTTAAATCCCTTATGGGCAAGGTCGTTTACTTCTTCCAGTATGGATTGTGGATCCCTGCTGCGTTCCCTGCCCCGTGTAAAGGGTACTACGCAAAAGGTGCACATATTGTCGCAACCACGGGTAATGGATACAAAGGCAGTAACGCCATTGGAGTTGAGACGTACAGGGGAAATATCCCCATAAGTTTCTTCTTTGGATAGGAGTACGTTTACTGCATTTCTGCCATCATCTATTTCTTGGATAAGATTGGGCAGGTCCTTGTAGGCATCCGGGCCTACTACCATGTCCACAATTTTTTCTTCTTCCAGTAACTTGGTTTTTAGCCTTTCGGCCATGCACCCAAGGACCCCCACTTTCATATGTGGCCTATGCCGTTTTACGGCATTAAATTTTTCCAGTCTCTTGCGTATGGTAAGCTCTGCCTTTTCGCGAATGGAACAGGTATTGACCAATACCAGGTCGGCGTCTTCCAGTACATGGGTAGTACTAAACCCTTCGTTGGACAATATGGAGGCTACAATTTCACTATCCGAAAAATTCATGGCGCAGCCATAGCTTTCTATGTATAATTTTCTAGTGCTATTTTCTTTTCCCTCAAGGGTTATGGCAGTTCCTTGTACGGATTCATCTATAATCTTCTCCATTTTATTGTGCATTCAACCTCATCTTTAAGAGTGTGCAAAGATAGTACTATATGCCTAAATATGACATATTGACAGTTAAATATTTGTCAAAAATCAACGCAACTTTATGGGTTACAGGGTATCTAGTAAAAAACGACCCCATAAAATTATATAGGTATGCAAAGGATGAATCTGTTTTTATTTATGTTGGCTGCATTAGCGCTGGTTTCTTGCAATGATGGGGATGATGGCAAATATGCGGAGTACTTGGTGGCCAAGCCCTTAACGATGGGCAAGGCCGAATTTAAACAGGCTATAGATATCATTGCTCCAATTCCCTTGGAGGAATCCGGTAAAATTTATGTCTATGGGGAATATATATTTGTCAACGAGAAATACAAAGGGGTGCATGTAATTGATAATTCGGATCCAAGGGCTCCCAAAAAGATTGCATTTATAAAAATACCCGGCAACGTAGATGTTTCCGTAAAAGGCAATTACCTCTATGCCGATAGCATTATGGATTTGATCGTTCTGGATATTTCGGATATCAACAATATCAAAACAGTCAACCGCTTGGAAAATGTACTGAGGGACAATGTGGTTTTTCCTTTCGAGGCAGATATTTATGCGTGGCAGGATATAGATTATGAAAATGATATTGTGATAGGATGGGAAACTGTTAAGGAAAGAAGGTTGATAGAGGAAGTGCAGGTGGATTTTTCACGTGAATTTGATGTAATGCTTTCCAATGCCGCCCAAAATACGACCTCTACAGGCCAGGGAGGGTCCTTGGCGCGTTTTAAGATCGTAAATGACTATTTATATGCCGTAGACAGTCACACTATCAATGTATTCAACATTCAGGATCTGGAAAACCCTAAGGATTTGGAAGACGTGTACGCCGGTTTCGATATTGAAACTATTTTTAACAGGGGGGATCAATTGTTTTTGGGGAGTATGAGGGGGATGTATATATATGATATTTCCGCTCCGGCCACGCCTACATTGATTTCTGAATTTGAGCATGGTACGGCCTGTGATCCCGTGGTTGTTGATGGGGATTATGCCTATGTAACCTTGAGGGGCGGCAATATGTGCGGTGCTACGGAAAGTGGACTTTTTATAGTGGACATTTCAGATATCACCAAGCCCGAGTTGGTAAAGACCTATCCGATGGATGGCCCCTACGGCCTGGGGGTAAAGGATGAAAAATTATTTGTGTGCGATGGGGCTTCTGGACTAAAGGTCTATGACAAGACCAATGTTCGGGACTTGGTACAGCTTAACCATTTTAAGGATGTAGAGACCTTTGACGTTATTCCTATGGAGGATAATTTATTGATGATAGGGAAGGAAATTATATATCAATATGAATATTTGGAAAATAAAATAAAGCTGATCAGCACATTTAAGCTTAATTAATGCTACCGAAATACTTTAAAACACCCCTTAAATTAGGGGTGTTTTTTTATGGTGGCACAAATGAAAGCCCATTAAATAAAAAAATTGGTATACTTTTGTGTCACCAAAAACTAGTTAATGGCAAAGAATTTAGTAATCGTAGAGTCCCCGGCTAAAGCAAAAACAATTGAAAAATTTTTAGGAAAGGATTATAAGGTAGAGTCCAGTTTTGGACATATTGCCGATTTGCCTTCCAAGGAATTAGGAGTGGATGTGGAGAATAATTTTGCCCCTAAATATATTGTTGACAAAGATAAAAAGGCCCTTGTTAAAAAACTCAAGGATTTGGCGGACAAGGCAGATACCATATGGTTGGCCAGTGATGAGGACCGCGAAGGGGAGGCAATTTCCTGGCATTTGGCAGAGGAGTTGAAATTGGACAAGAATAAAACGAAGCGGATAGTTTTTAACTCTATAACCAAATCGGCCATTCAGAAGGCTATTGAGAATCCTAGGGAAATTAATTATGATTTGGTGAACGCCCAACAAGCAAGGAGGGTTTTGGATAGATTGGTGGGGTATGAACTTTCTCCAGTCTTATGGAAAAAGATTAAACCTGGATTATCTGCAGGTAGGGTTCAATCCGTTGCGGTGAGATTGATTGTGGAAAGGGAGCGGGAAATAGAAGCTTTTAAGCCGGAAGCGGCTTTTAGGATATCGGCCGAGTTCAAAACCAATGAAGGGAGTATATTCACGGCCAAATTAAATAAGACCTATGCCAGCCAGAAGGAGGCGGAAGCTTTCTTAAAGGAAAATATAGGAGCTAATTTTTCCGTTGCTTCCCTGGATAAGAAACCGGCCAAAAAATCGCCGGCGGCCCCATTTACAACTTCAACACTACAGCAGGAAGCTTCAAGGAAATTGTATTTTTCGGTTTCAAGGACCATGCAGGTGGCACAACGCTTGTACGAGGCGGGGTTAATTACCTATATGAGAACGGATAGTGTTAACCTATCCAAGGATGCTATAGATGCGGCAAAGGATGCCATTATTAGTAACTACGGCAAGGAGTACAGTAAGGTTAGGAATTTTACCGGAAAATCCAAAGGAGCGCAGGAGGCCCATGAGGCCATCCGCCCTACGGAAATGACCAATCAGTCCCCTTCATTGGAAAGGGATCAATCCAAACTCTACGAGCTTATCTGGAAGCGTACCCTGGCCTCACAAATGAGTGATGCGGAATTGGAGCGTACCAATGTCAAAATAAAGACCAATACACATAAGGAAGAATTTACCGCTAACGGGGAGGTAATCAAATTTGATGGTTTCCTAAAGGTATATTTGGAAGGCACGGATGAAGAAGATATAAGTGAAGAACAGGAAGGGATGCTTCCCGCAATGAAGGAAGGCGAAAAGCTCATTAACAATTATATAACTGCAACAGAGCGTTTTTCCAGGGCACCTTATAGGTTTACGGAAGCCTCTTTGGTTAAAAAACTGGAGGAGCTTGGAATAGGAAGACCTTCTACCTATGCGCCTACAATTTCCACGATCCAGAATAGAGGCTATGTGGAAAAGGGCACCATAGAAGGCACCGAAAGAAATTATGTACAGCTACTTCTGAAATCCGATAAACTGACCACTAAGGATTTAAAGGAAAATGTAGGCTCCGATAAGGGGAAAATGGTGCCTACGGATATAGGAATTATTGTAACCGATTTTTTGGTAGGACATTTTGAAACAATTTTGGATTATCATTTCACTGCCAAAGTGGAAGAGGATTTTGATGAGATCGCTTCAGGTGATGAGGATTGGCAAAAGGTTTTGAAGGATTTTTATGGGGATTTTCACCCCAAGGTCTTGGATGTGGAGGAAAATGCGGACAGGGCCAGTGGAGAACGTATTTTGGGTACCGACCCTAAGTCGGGAAGACAGGTTTCGGTTAGGTTGGGCCGCTTTGGGCCTATGGTACAGGTGGGTACCGTAGATGATGAGGAAAAACCCTTGTTTGCAAGCCTGTTACCGGACCAGTCCTTAAATACCATTAGCTACGAAGAGGCTATGGACCTGTTTAAATTACCGCGAAAGCTAGGTGTTTATGAAGGGGAGGACGTGGAGGCCAACGTGGGTCGCTTTGGTCCCTATATAAGGTTTGGTAAAAAATTTGTGTCCCTGGGCAAGGACGAAAATGCCATGGAGATAGATATGGATCGGGCCGTGGAACTTATCAAGGAAAAACAAAAGGCCGATGCCCCTATTGCAATTTATGAGGATAAGGAGGTTACCAAAGGGGTTGGAAGATTTGGTCCATTTATAAAATGGAACGGAATGTTTATTAATGTTAGTAAGAAATACGATTTTGATACCCTGTCAAAACAGGATATTGAAGAGATTATAGAGGCCAAAAAACAAAAGGAAATTGATAAGTTGATCCAGGAATGGCCAGAAGAAGGTATACGAATAGAAAAAGCGAGATGGGGAAGGCATACCATAATTAAGGGCAAGGTTAAGGTGGAGGTCTCCAAAGATGTGGATGCCACTAAGATTTCCCTTAAAGCTGCTCAGGAATTAATTGAGAAAAAGACACCTAAGAAAAAAACAAAAGCAAAACCTAAGGCTAAGAAATAATATGGCATTCGATTTTTTAGTACCCGTAAGTGACAGGGTATTGGCCCACTGCGAATTACTTCCGGCCCAAGCATTGGGGAAACACGTTTACATGCACACTGCCCGGCATGGTCTTCCGGTGCTGGCCAATGTAAGTGTAGCTATACTAGGGGTCAATGAATCTAGAAATGCTTTTGAAAAAAAACCGGAGCGCCTGGATATTTCCGAAATAAGGCTACAATTGTATAATTTAATGATGGGGAACTGGAATTCCTCCATCGTGGATTTGGGAGATATAGAGGAAGGAGAGACCGTAGAGGACACTTATTTTGTGGTCAAGGAAATAGTTGCCGGCTTGCTGGAAGAAAATATTATCCCCATTGTCATTGGAGCAACCCAAGACCTTACCTATCCTACATATAGGGCTTTTGACGGACTTAAGAATATGGTTAATCTGGTTTCCATAGATAGTAGGTTCGACTTTGGGATGGATGAAGACCTTATTTCCTCCCATTCCTATATGAGTAAAATAATTACCGACAAGCCCAACAATCTTTTCAATTTCTCCAATATTGGTTATCAAAGTTATTTTAATTCCCAGGAAGAATTGGACCTTATGGAGCGACTTTTCTTTGATTCCTATAGGTTGGGCGAATTAATTTCCAATATTACCCTGGCAGAACCTGTACTAAGAAATGCCCATGTGGTTAGTTTGGATGCCCGTGCCATACGTGCTGCGGATATAGGATATTCCCGAAACTTTTCTCCCAACGGTTTTAATGGAAGGGAAATATGTGCCATCGCAAGATATGCCGGAATTAGCGACAATGTATCCGTATTTGGGATTTACGAATGCGAGAATAGCAATCAGGCCTTTCAACTTGTTGCCCAAATAATATGGTATTTTATAGAGGGCCTAAACTTTAGGATTAAAGAGACTCCCAATAGTAATAGTAACGACTTCACCAAGTATACCGTACCTACAGAAGATGAGTCCCTTGTCTTTTATAAAAGTCATCTCAGCGAAAGATGGTGGGTAGAGGTACCTTCAATTTTAACTTCACATACTAAAACAAATTCACCCGCGTTATTACCATGCACTGAGTTGGATTATCTGGATGCATGTAATCAAAATATTCCTGAGCGGTGGTTTAAAGCCTACAAAAAAGGGTTTAATTGAAATAATAAATTTAGGGTATAAAAACAAATTTTATACAATAAATTATTTAAAAATAAGTTTTAGAGAATAATACTTGTGTTTGCATTTATAATCATAATCGAAATTTAACCTAACGTATGAAGAAGCTATTGTTGTCATCTATAGCATTTGTTTTTTTACTCTCAAGTTGTGGGTCCAAAACAAAAGGAGAGCTGGTCGGAGCTCAAGGAAAAAAGTGGTATCCCGAAAAACCCTATGGTATGGAATTGATCCCTAGAGGAGCATTCATCATGGGTAAGAGTGAGGAAGATCAGGCTAAGGTACTAAATGCCCCGACAAAGACTGTAACTGTTCGATCTTTCTACATGGATGATACCGAAATTACGAATAGTGAATATCGTCAATTTGTAGAATGGGTAAAGGATTCCATTGCAAGAACCCGTTTGGCTATTTTGGCCGATGAGTTGGGATTGGGACCTGAAGATGGTGGTATAGGGGATTATGCCTTTAAGGATGCCGATACTACAAGATTGTCTGCCTACGATAAGTACATGCTGAACAATTATGCAGGTATGGGAGAAACAGGCTACGAAGGCAGGGCATTGGACAGGAAACAAGACCTAATTTGGGATACTTCCAAATATCCGGATGAGTATTATGCCGAGGTAATGGATTCATTGTATATCTCTCAGGAGGAATCCTATAATGGCCAACGTCATATAGATGTAACCAAATTGAAATACAAATATACCTGGATGGATATTGAGGCTGCGGCCCGTGCCAAAAAGGGGAGTAGAAAAGATTTCATAAAACAGGAAGAATTGGAAATATATCCGGATACTACGGTATGGATAAAAGATTTTTCATATTCTTATAATGAACCAATGCACAACGATTACTTCTGGCATGATGCCTATAGTGATTATCCTGTTGTTGGGGTTACGTGGCAACAGGCCCAGGCTTTTTGTAACTGGAGAACAAAATTCAAGAACGACGATCAAAAAAGTAGGGGCAAGCAATTTGTCAACCGCTTTAGATTGCCAACAGAAGCGGAATGGGAATATGCGGCCAGAGGGGGTATAGAAGGTGGTACATACCCATGGGGTGGTCCTTATGTGATCAGCGATACGGGTTGTTTTATGGCCAACTTTAAACCACAGCGTGGGGATTATGCGGCGGATCAAGCGTTGTACACGGTAGAGGCCAAAGCCTATGAGCCCAACGATTATAACCTTTATAATATGGCGGGTAACGTTTCCGAATGGACCAATAGTAGCTATGACCCAAATTCATATGAATATGTGTCTACCATGAACCCAAATGCGGAATCTACCCAAAATGCAAGAAAAGTTATTAGAGGTGGATCTTGGAAAGATGTTGCTTATTTCCTACAGGTAAGTACCAGGGATTATGAATACCAGGATTCGGCACGTAGTTATATCGGTTTTAGAACCGTACAGGATTACATGGGAGAGGAAGACTCTACCAATTAGGATATAAAATAAAGAAGACCTTTATATTTGAATCAAACGATAAACCAAATACTTATTATTAACATTACTTAATTAAATTTAAAATTATGGCACAGTCAAAATCAACTAAGAAATTATTTAACATGGCCTATGGGCTTGGTGCATCTGTAGTAATTATAGGAGCATTATTCAAGATCCTTCACTGGCAATTTGGCCCACTTACGGGAGGATTGTTATTGGCAATCGGACTTATTACCGAGGCATTAATTTTTGCTATCAGTGCATTTGAACCAGTAGATGACGAGTACGATTGGTCATTGGTATACCCAGAATTAAACGGAGGTGCTTCTTCGGGAAAATCAAATTCCAAAGCTGAAATAAAGGAGGCAGAAGCTTCTTTGTCCAAAAAATTGGATGAATTGTTAAAAGAAGCCGGTGTAGATGCCAGCCTTATGGAAAGTCTTGGATCTAGCATTAGAAACTTTGAAGGTGCAGCCAAGGGTATAGCTCCAACTGTTGATGCTATGGAATCTACCAAAAAGTATTCCGATGAAATGGTACAAGCTGCCGCTCAAATGGAATCTTTGAACAGTCTTTACAAAGTACAATTGGAAAGCGCAAGCAGACAAGCATCCATCAATGAGGAAGTAGTACAGAATTCAAGTGCCCTTAAAGAGCAGATGGAGTCTTTGGCAACCAACCTTTCTTCTTTGAACGGAGTATACGGTGGTATGTTATCTGCAATGAATAGAAACTAATTAGTTACCATTCAATAACCAAACCCAAATCAATTAATAATTAAAACTAATTAGAAAAATGGCAGGAGGAAAAGCAACACCACGTCAGAAGATGATCAACCTAATGTACTTGATCTTCATCGCGATGTTGGCCTTAAATATGGGAAAAGAAGTTCTATCGGCTTTCGGTCTTATGAACGAAAAGTTAGAAGCTTCTAACATAAAAACCACGGAAAACAATATGGCTTTCCTAAGTGGTCTTGAAACTAAAGCATCTGAAAATGCTGAAAAATTTGGCCCTCTTTTGGAGGATGCCAAGAAAATAAAGGAATTGTCTGCAGAGTATTACCAATATTTGGAAAACTTGAAAAAGGAGATGATGGCCGATGTTGAGGATCCTAAAGATTATCAAGTAATGGACAAGACCGATTATTTGGATCAGCGTTTTTTCCAGGGAGACCAACTTGGTGCGGATGGAAAAGAGTTTTTGGACCGCTTGGTCAACTATCGTACTCAGATTACCGCTGTAATGCCTAAAGAATTGGAGTCTGTAAAGTCTTCCGTAAAATCTAGGTTCGAAACCGGTGATGAGAATGGCAAGGTTGAAAAGAGGGACGGGACCAAGCAAGATTGGTTAAACTATAACTTTGAAGGATATCCTTTGGTAGCCTCCTTAACCAAGATTACTTCGCTTCAGGCAGACGTAAAAGCTACTGAGGAAGATGCCTTAAAGGCAATGTTGCAAGGTCAGTTGAGCAGTGAGGTTTCCATGACCAATTATACCACTTTGTTGGAGCAGGAAAAATCTGCTTTTTATGCAGGTGAAAAATTTGCAGGAAATATTGTGTTGGGTCGTAAAGATGCCACTACAAAACCTAATGAAGTTAACTTGACCCTAGATGGAAGAAAGTTAAGTGAAGGAACCGATTATGTAATCGAGGACGGTAAGGTAAGGTTGACCGTAAGTGCTGGAAGTGCTGGTGATCATAAGATTGAAGGTAACTTGGTGTTTATGCAGGATGGAGAGCGTACAGAAGTGCCAGTATCCTCTACATTTGCCACTATTACCAAACCAAATGCCGCAGTTATTTCAGCTGATAAGATGAACGTTGTTTATCGTGGTGTTTCCAATCCTATAACCATTTCCATTCCTGGTATTCCGGATAATAATGTTACTGCATCCGCTCCAGGGCTTAGTAAGCAAAGTGGAAGTAAATACGCTATGAATCCTGGTAAAGGAAGAACGGTTTCCATTACTGCTTCAGGTAAGTTGCCCGATGGACAAATGATCAAAACTTCTTCTGAGTTCAGAATTAAGGATATTCCAAGACCTTCGGGATCTGTAAGAGGAGAATCCGGAAGTGCTAGAATGGGTAAAAACAACTTGGAGATCTCTACTATTGGAGCTTTGTTGGAAGACTTTGATTTTGACCTTAACCTTGCGGTTAGTGGATTCAAATTTAAAGTGCCAGGACAGCCAACTGTAGATGTAAAAGGTAACAAATTGGATGCTAGAGCCAAGTCTGCCCTTAAAAGAGCAAGCCGTGGTGATGCCGTTCAGATTTTTGATATCGAAGCTTATATTACAAACAATAAAAGCTATAAGCTTAAAAAGGTATCTCCTGTTGTTGTGGAGATAACAAACTAGTAAAAATGTAGTGAATGGCCGTGGTAAATTGGAATGTTTGCCATGGCCGATTTACCAGTCCGACTTTAGTGGGACTGAAGACTAAAAAAATAAATTTAAACAGATGAATTGGAAAAATGTTTTATTAATTGGAGTAGTGGTCCTGTTGCCATTGTCTATTTCCGCCCAGGCAAATATTTTAAATGCCAAATTACCGGAAGAGATAGGTAAGAAGACCCAGGCGCAGATCGAGAAAGATAATGATGCTCCTTTACCTTACGCCTATGTGGACGACAGGGATATTCTCTGGTCCAAAACCGTTTGGGAGGTAATCGATTTGGACGAGCGTGTTAACTTTCCACTCTATTATCCTTTGGACACCATTGATATAGGCCCGGATAGAAGGTCCTTATACGATGTGTTGATCAAAAACATTAAAAATGGAAAATTGGAGGATGTTTATGTGGACTCCTATTTTACCGAAAAAAGAAAGTTTAGCGATTTGGCTGCAACTTTGCAGAAAGTGGATACAACAGATTACGGATATGAGCAATATAATGCCGGGGAGCCTATTTCTCCAGAATATATTAACCGTAGGAACCTTACCGCTGCCGATTTGGAGGAGTACCTTATTAAAGGAATATGGTATTTCGATAAAAGATTGGGCGAATTAAAATACCGATTGTTGGGTATTGCACCTGTTGCTCCGGATGTTAACTTCATAGATGATGAGTCTATGGATTTGGCAGAGGCAAAAGTTCCATTGTTCTGGGTTTGGTATCCTAGTGCAAGACAAATATTACATGAAGCCAAAGTGTTTAACCAACGTAATTCCGCACAGCCTATTTCTTTTGATATGTTGCTGAACGCAAGAAGATTCAATGCAACGATCTACAAAGAGGATAACGTGCATGGAGACCGTGAGGTTAAGGACTATATAGCTGATAATGCCTTGTTTCAATTATTGGAATCCAAACGAATTAAGGAGGTTATCCGAGATAGGGAACAAGATATGTGGGCCTACTAGCCTTAATAATATTCCAATTCACATATAAAGTTATGCGCCACATCCTAGGATGTGGCGCTTTTTTTTAAATGGTTTTGCGGAAGGTTTTGTCATTTGGCCTTATTGTGTAGTAATATTATTTGGACGATTATGATTATTATTTCAATTTGATGAAGATTCAAAATTCCTTCTCTACTTTTGTAAAATGGTAGATTATCTAATTGTGGGGCTGGGCTTGGCCGGTATTTCCTTTGGTGAGGTATTGGAGAGAAATAAAAAGTCGTTTAAAGTAATCAGTGATGAATCCCAAACTTCTTCCGTGGTAGCAGGGGGGCTATACAACCCCGTTACCCTTAAGCGATTTACAATGGCATGGAATGCCAAAGAACAATTGGACCTGGCCATTCCCTTCTATTCCGAATTGGAAAGTAAATTAAATATCCAATTGGATTACAAGATTCCTATCCTAAGGCGTTTTGCCAGTATCAACGAACAGAATCTTTGGTTCGAGGCTTCGGACAAGCCTAATTTAAGTCGTTTTATGGGGCCAAAATTACTTCCAAATGATAATCCGCACATTGATGCTCCCTTTGGCTATGGGGAAGTGTTGCATACGGGTAGGATAGATACCTCTGTTTTGGTATCGCAGTACAAAAGGTATCTGGCAGAACACAATTTAATACTTCGGGAATCCTTTGATTTTGAAGCGCTGAAACAACAGGGTGGATTTGTGGAATACCGTGGTTTAAAGGCTAAAAATATAGTTTTTGCTACAGGGTATGGCCTAAAAAATAATCCGTATTTCAATTATCTGCCACTCAACGGTACAAAAGGAGAATTGTTGACTATCAAGTCCCCAAGCTTAAAGGAGGAAAGGGTTATAAAATCCTCTGTTTTTATTATTCCTTTAGGTGAGGATCTATATAGGGTAGGAGCAACCTACAAATGGAAGGACAAGAGTAATACGCCCACTGAAGAATGCAAACAGGAGCTCCTGCAAAAATTGGACACCTTTTTAAAATGTCCTTATGAAGTTGTTGACCACGTAGCGGGGATTAGGCCAACGGTAAGTGATAGGAAACCACTTGTAGGCAGGCACCCAGAGTATGAAAACATGTATTTATTTAATGGTTTGGGTTCCCGAGGGGTCATGATCGCACCAATGGCTTCCATGCAGCTATATGCCCTAATTGAAAAAAAAGAGGCGCTAGTGCCCGCAATGGACCTATCCCGTTTTACCAAGAAGCATTTTAGGAACCTATCTTAGTACTGGCCTTGGGATCGTATTTTATAAAGAAATTAATCCATATATTTCGCGAAACCCTAATAATAAAAGGCATAAATACGATCATTGTCACAATAATGGCAATAAAAGTGTTTATCAAAGTGGCTTTGAAAAATAAAAAGGCAATTACGAAAGTGGCTACGGCAAAGGCTACACCTACGCCATAACTAACATACATGGCACCGTAAAAAAAAGAGGGTTCTATTTTGTATTTGGTTCCACAATGGGAACAACGCTCGTTCATTTTAAAGATATTGCCCAGATGATATGGGTTTTTGTCCTGATACATACTCTCTTCATGACATTTAGGACAAGTTCCTGTTAAAATGCTGTAGAGTTTGTTTCCTTTTTTTAACATTTGCAAAAAGTTTCTACAAAATTACATTTTTGTAGCATTAATTAGTGTAACATTAGTCACCAAATATGCTTAATATCCACAATCTCTCCGTTTCTTTTGGAGGAGAATATCTGTTTGAAGAAATATCCTTCCGTTTAAATTCCGGGGATCGGGTTGGTCTAATAGGAAAAAACGGAGCGGGTAAATCTACTCTTTTGAAAATTTTATCGAAAGATATGCCCATAGATTCGGGAACTATTGCCTCGGACAAAGATATTAAAATGGGGTTCCTACGACAGGATATCGATTTTGATTTGGGCAGGACGGTCCTTGAGGAAGCACATCAGGCCTTTGAGGAGATCAAGGCCTTGGAATTGAGGTTGGACGAAATTAACCATCAGCTAGCGGAACGTACCGATTATGAAAGTGAGGCCTATAATCAATTGATCATAGACTTGAATGATGTAACCCACCATTATGAAATATTGGGAGGTTACAATTATCAGGGCGAAACGGAAAAAGTATTATTGGGACTGGGTTTTAAACGCGAGGATTTTGATAGGAAAACCGAAACCTTTTCCGGTGGTTGGCGAATGCGGATAGAATTGGCAAAGCTATTGTTGCAGAGCAATGACGTGCTTTTGTTGGATGAACCAACAAACCACCTGGATATCGAATCAATAATTTGGTTGGAGAATTTCCTGAAGAATTACCCAGGGGGGGTAATGATTGTTTCCCATGATAAAATGTTTTTGGATAATGTTACCAATAGGACTATTGAAATATCCCTGGGAAGAATATATGATTACAATAAACCCTATTCCAAATACCTGGTACTGCGGAACGAAATAAAGCAACAGCAATTAAATGCCCAAAAAAATCAAGAAAAGGAGATTCAGCAGGCCGAAAGATTGATTGAAAAGTTCAGGGCCAAATCCACCAAAGCCTCCATGGCACAATCGCTGATCAAGAAGCTCGATAAAATGGAGCGGATTGAGGTGGACGAGGACGACAATAGCGTAATGAACTTGAGATTTCAAATTTCGGTTACGCCGGGCAAGGTTGTAACCGAAATAGAAGGTTTATCCAAGAGTTATGGGGATAATCATGTGCTAAAGAAAATAGACCTGTTAATAGAACGGGACTCCAAGACCGCTTTCGTAGGACAAAATGGTCAAGGGAAATCCACTCTGGCAAAAATAATAGTGGGAGATTTGGACCATAAGGGGCATCTAAAATTAGGGCATAATGTACAAATTGGTTATTTCGCGCAAAATCAGGCAGAATATTTGGACGGTGAAAAGACTATTTTGGACACCATGATAGATGCAGCCAATGAAAAGAACAGAAGTAAGGTTAGGGATATATTGGGTTCTTTTTTATTCAGGGGCGACGAGGTTGAGAAATATGTGAAGGTACTGTCCGGAGGTGAACGGAACAGATTGGCCCTTGCCAAAATGTTACTACAGCCTTTTAATGTGTTGGTAATGGATGAGCCAACAAACCATTTGGACATCAAATCCAAGAACGTCCTTAAGCAGGCCCTTCAAAATTTTGATGGAACCTTGATATTGGTGAGTCACGACCGGGATTTTTTACAGGGACTGACCAACAAGGTATATGAATTTAAGGATGGTGGCATTAAAGAATATCTTGGGGATATAGATTTCTATTTGGAACAGCGGAAAGTGGAAGATTTCCGAGCCATAGAAAAGAAGCAAACGGTAGTCCAGAAGAAAGAAAAAAAACAGGAGAAACATATCGATTTCGAAGATCAAAAAAGGATTAAATCCCTAAAAAATAAGCTCAGTTCAACGGAAAGCGATATTGCCCGCTTGGAAAAGGAGATAGCCGGAATTGATCATGACCTACTAATGAATTACGATGCAACGATTGCAAAGGCCAATTTTTTCGACTCTTATCAGAAGAAAAAAAAGAACCTGGAAAGCCTAATGAAAACTTGGGAAAATATTACTTTGGAACTGGAAGAATTCTCTTTGTAGGAAAAAAACCAGGGAATTTAAATTTCTTTCACCACAACTTTTTACACTTTCACAACAAATACGGGGGTCTTGAACGTTTTTCATCGATTATTTTTGCTGTTTATCGAACAATAATCTTATTTTGTAAGGTAATTCTTATTCCTTAAATTAGGGTAAAAAGTGAAAATTATGAAAAAAAGCATACTTATGCTATTTGTGGTTTTAATTGGACAACTTTTGTCAGGGCAGGTTACCGACCTGGAAAAGAATGTGCTTATAGACCTTTATAACAATACCAAGGGCGAGTCTTGGATAAAAAGTTGGGATCTAAATGCCCCGGTTTCTACCTGGGAAGGTGTTACCCTGGAGAACAATAAGGTAGTTTCCATTAACCTAATGAACAATAACCTTGGGGGGAGCATACCAAATTCCATAGGAGATCTAAAGAATTTAAAAGTATTGAATCTGGCCCTAAATAATATTGGAGGGTATATTCCGGAAAGTATTACGGATTTGAAAGAATTGGCTGTACTTAGGTTGGGGAAAAATAAGATGACAGGTTCAATTCCCAAAAATATCGGGAGCATGGAAAAGCTACTTGTATTGGATCTTTTTTACAACGACCTTTCTGGCGAATTGCCACAAAGCATGGGCGGGATTAAAGGGTTAAGGGTAATTTTGCTTTCCCATAATGGCTTAAGTGGCTCAATTCCTTTGACCTTTGGAAATTTAAAAAATTTAGAGCGTCTGGAATTGGGTGATAATAATTTTGGTGGTGTGGTGCCAGACAGTCTGGATAATTTGACCAACCTTAAAATGCTTGTTTTGGCGGAAAACAGATTTAGGGGAGAATTCCCTGGCGATATCTTGGATCTTCCCAACCTAAAATTGGTGCAACTTCAAAACAATAGATTCGGTAAAAGTGATTTCAGTGCTGATGCCGGGAGTAGTAAGTTTGCCCTTTTTGATTATGATGGCAGTAATCATAGAAATTTTGATTTTAACAAAATTAATAGTAATAAGGACGTAAGAACGGCCGATACCAGATTTGAGGATAGTTTTAATTAAATGAACGCGTATATGATACTACAGAAATTAACAAGAGCTTGCATTTTATTGGTGTTTGTATTTTGTTTTGTATTTACTGCAACGGTAAATGCCATGGTTCCAAAAAGCGAAAAAAACGTACTATTGGAACTTTATAAAAGTACCCAAGGCCAAAAATGGAATAATACATGGGATGTTGATGCCCCTGTAGACAGTTGGTTTGGAGTAAAAGTGTATAATGGGCATGTTGTGGAGATTAACCTGTTTAGGAACAACCTTGTGGGTAGTATACCCGAAAACATAGGGGATCTAAAGCATTTGGTAAGTCTAAACCTTGCCTTCAACACCATAAGCGGAGAAATTCCGAAAACTATAGCCCAGTTAAGCAAATTGGAGGTGTTGAAACTGGAAATGAATAGGCTGGAAGGTGAGATACCCTCAGAAATAGGGAATATGGAATCATTGGTAAAACTTTCGGCATTCAATAACTTCCTAAGTGGGAAAATACCTGAAAGTCTTGGAAACATTCAAACTTTAAAGGAGCTTAACCTATCCAGTAATAATCTTACGGGTCGTATTCCAAATTCCTTGGGGGAGCTTTCAAGATTGGAGAGTTTGGGACTTTTTGAAAATAAATTGTATGGTTCTATTCCTGGAGAATTGGGAAAATTGGGAAATTTAAAGGAGTTGGTACTGGCGAACAATGAACTTGGCGGGGAAATTCCAAAAGAGTTTGGACAATTGGCAAGCCTTAAAGTACTTCAAATTCAGAATAACAATATCTTTTCTTTCGATAATATGGAAGGCTTGGACTCAGATCAGTTCCTTGTTTTTGATTATGATAGGGAAGAAGTAAAAAAAGACAATCAATACAAAGATTTTGATGCTGTTAAATCAAGGATGGCAGATACGAAGTTTGAGGATGAAATGGAAGACTAGTAATTGTTTAAAAATAAGTTGGTTTGGTTAAAAGGAATACAAATTGTATTCCTTTTTTGTTTTGTTTTTTGATTATCCCCGTATTTCGGAACTTTAAGATACATTTAACAAGAATCCCTTAAACTAATAGATAGTTTTGCAGTCAAACCAACTTATAGACCCTTTATGAATTCTAGAAAAATTGCATTATCTATTATTGGAGCTCTCCTAATAATAGGCTCCTTCTTTGGTGCAAAATATATTATAAATAGCAAGTCCACTCCAAAACCACGGCCGGAAAAAGTGGTAAAAACGGTTATTGTAGAAACTGTCAAGAATGGCAATGTGCCAATTATTGTTCCCGCAAACGGAAATCTCGTGGCTAAAAGAAGGGTGGAACTCTATGCTGAGGTCCAAGGTGTTTTTAAGCCTGGGAACAAATTATTTAAACCAGGACAGGAATATAGGGCAGGTGAAATACTAATAAGAATTGACGCTGCCGAATATTATGCCAACGTTCAATCTTCCAAAAGTAATTTATACAATTTAATCACTTCTATAATGCCCGATCTTCGATTGGACTATCCAGAGGTATTTAATAAATGGCAAACATTTTTGGCCAATTTTGACATCGACAAAAGTGTTCCTTCTCTTCCTGAAATGACTTCGGACAAGGAAAAATATTTTATTTCGGGACGAGGAATTCTGACCAATTATTACACTGTAAAGAATTTGGAGCAGCGATTGGCCAAGTATACTATTGAAGCGCCTTTTAATGGGGTTTTGACCGAGGCATTGGTCACTGAGGGTACCCTGGTCAGATCTGGTCAAAAATTAGGGGAATTTATCAATACCAATGATTATGAGCTCGAAGTTGCCATTAGTAAAACTTACAGCGATTTACTGAGTGTTGGCGAAGTGGTGGAGTTAAAAAGTATTGATAGGAACCTAACCTACCAAGGGAAAGTCACGAGGATAAATGGCCGGGTAGATTTGGCTTCACAGACCATTACGGCTTTTATAGAGGTGAAGGACCCGGACCTTAAGGAAGGGATGTACCTAGAGGCCCACCTTAAGGCCAAGGAAGAGCCAAATGCCATTGAAATAGATAGGAGTTTATTGCTGGAAACCGAAGAGATATTTGTGGTACGGGACTCCGTATTGGATTTGATACCGGTGAAACCGGTTTATTTTTCGGATAACAGCGTAGTTTTAAAAGATGTGCCAGACGGAATAACAATCCTATCCAAACCTGTAATGGGTGCCTATTCCGGTATGTTGGTAAAAGTATTTAAGGACCAAGAAACCAACGATCAGGACCTATGAGGAATATTATAGCCTATTTTATTAAGTACCATGTAGCCGTTAATGTAATAATTTTGGCTTTCCTCATTTTCGGTATTGTTGGGGCATTATCGTTAAAATCTTCATTTTTTCCTTTAACAGATTCTAAAAATATTACTATAAATGTCACCTATCCAGGTGCTTCGCCCCAAGAAGTGGAAGAGGGCATTGTTCTCAAGATAGAAGATAATTTAAAAGGATTGGAAGGGGTAGATAGGGTTACTTCCACTTCAAGGGAAAATAGTGGAGTCATAAATGTGGAGATTGAAAAGGGCAGGGATATAGACTTTATGCTCCTTGAGGTTAAAAATGCGGTAGATAGGGTGCCTTCATTTCCAACGGGTATGGAGCCCTTGGTAGTTTCCAAACTGGAGACGGTGAGGCAAACCATTAGTTTCGCCATCAGTGGTGAGGATATTAGTTTGTCCGCCTTAAAACAAATTGGCAGGCAGGTAGAGAATGATATCAGGGCCATGGAAGGTATCTCCCAAATCAATATTACCGGATATCCTGCAGAAGAAATAGAGATTGCCGTAAATGAAAATAGTCTTTTGGCCTATAATGTTTCATTTGACGAGGTAGCGCAGGCCGTATCCAATGCAAATATCCTGGTTACTGGGGGCAATATTAAGACCAACGCAGAGGAATTCCTTATTAGGGCCAACAATAGGTCCTATTATGGCAATGAATTGTCCAATGTGATCGTCAGGGCCAATGCGTCAGGGCAAACAGTGCGCCTAAAGGATGTAGCGGTTATTAGGGATCGGTTTTCCGAAACGCCCAATGCTACCTACTTTAATGGGAATCTAGCAGTGAATATAGCTATTACCAGTACCAATACAGAGGATTTAATAACCTCATCGGAAAAGGTAAAGGATTATATAGAGCAGTATAATCAAAAGCATAACAATGTAAAGTTGAGCGTAATAAGTGATCAGTCCATAACACTTACGCAACGAACCCAATTGTTGACAGAGAATGCCATAATGGGGATGATACTGGTGCTCATCTTTCTTTCACTGTTTCTAAATACGAGGTTGGCATTTTGGGTGGCCTTCGGCTTACCGGTGGCTTTTTTGGGAATGTTCGTCTTTGCCGGTTTTTTCGATGTAACCATCAATGTTTTGTCGCTTTTTGGAATGATTATCGTTATTGGGATCTTGGTGGATGATGGTATTGTAATAGCCGAAAATATTTATCAGAATTACGAAAAAGGCAAACCCCCCATTCAGGCTGCGGTAGATGGTGTTATGGAGGTGTTGCCTCCAATAATCTCAGCTATCATAACCACGATTTTGGCTTTTTCCATTTTCCTGTTCTTGGATAGTAGGATAGGCGAATTTTTTGGGGAGGTCTCGGTAATTGTAATTTTAACCTTGGTGGTGTCCTTGGTTGAGGCTTTAATAATTTTACCTGCGCATTTGGCCCATTCCAAAGCCCTTCAGCCTTTGGATAACAAACCTAAAGAAGGAATAGCCAAGGTATTTGCAAAATTGAGGGTTATCAATGAATGGGGCGATAGCCTTATGGTATGGATGCGGGATAAATTATATGGTCCAGTACTGCGTTTTTCCCTTCGCTACAAAATATTGATGTTCTCTATTTTCGTAATGTTGCTATTTTTAAGCTTTGGTTCCATTGGGGGTGGAATTATAAGAACTTCATTTTTTCCACGGGTGGCAAGTGACCGAGTTTCCGTAGACTTGTTAATGCCTAACGGGACACATGAAAGGGTAACCGATTCCATTATTAGCTTAATTGAGGAAAAGGCCAAAATCGTGGACCAAGAGCTAACGGAAAAGTACTTAAAGGGCAGTGGTAAAAAGCTTTTTGAAAACATGATCCGGAAGGTGGGGCCTGGCTCCTCCACCGCCTCTTTGGATATTAATCTCTTGCCAGGGGAAGAAAGACCGGACGCGATTAGGTCGGACTTGATTACCAATAGATTACAGGAATTGGTAGGTCCGGTTATTGGAGTTGAAAGTCTGATATATGGTTCTGGCGGCAATTTTGGGGGCAGCCCCGTCTCGGTTTCCCTATTGGGCAATAATATAGGGGAATTGAAAGAGGCGAAAAAAGAGCTTAAGGAAATCTTGCAAAATAATGCCCTTTTGAAGGATGTGGCGGACAATGATCCGGCTGGAATAAAGGAAATAAGATTGGAGCTGAAGGAGAATGCCTATCTGATGGGGTTAGACTTGAGAAGTGTTATGAATCAGGTACGGGCCGGATTTTTTGGAGCCCAAGCGCAACGCTTTCAACGTGGGCAGGATGAAATTCGCGTATGGGTTCGTTACGACCGTTCCGATAGGTCATCCATCAATGATTTGGATAATATGAGAATCAGTACTCCCAATGGAAGTAAGGTTCCGTTAAAGGAAATTGCCAGTTACGTAATAGTTAGGGGGGATGTTGCCATTAATCATTTGGAGGGTCAGCGCGAAATTCAGGTTTCTGCGGATATTAAAGATGATAAGACCACTAGTGCCACCGATATTATGAACGAAATAAGGACCGTTATCATGCCGGATATACATTCTAGATATCCCACTGTAACAGCATCCTATGAAGGTCAGAACAGGGAGACTGCTAAGCTTTTTGGGTCTTTAAAATTTGTTGGCCTATCCGTTTTGCTCTTGATCTATATTACCATAGCCTTTACCTTCAGGAGTTTTAGTCAGCCCCTTATGTTGATTGTTTTGGTGCCCTTTAGTATCACTGCAGTTGCCTGGGGACATTGGATCCATGATTTCCCCATTAATGTTTTGTCCATGCTGGGAATTATAGCCTTGATAGGAATAATGGTAAACGATGGCTTGGTGCTTATTGGAAAATTTAATGGCAATCTTAGGGAAGGGATGAAATTTGATGATGCCATTTATGAAGCTGGTAAATCTAGGTTTAGGGCTATATTTTTAACTTCTATAACGACCATTGCCGGTTTGGCACCCTTGCTTTTGGAAAAAAGTAGACAAGCACAATTTTTGAAGCCAATGGCCATATCCATTGCCTATGGCATTGGGTATGCAACCGTATTGACATTATTGATGTTGCCTTTGTTCCTAGCTTTTAGCAATAAAGTTAAGGTAGGTTCCAAATGGCTGATTACGGGGAAAAAAGTGACGAAGGAGGAGGTAGAACGGGCCATAAAGGAACAAAAGGAAGAAAGTCATATGCAAAGTTTCGAAAAATATGAGCAAAATGGTCATTCTCGGGTAATATCAACAGCTATGGAAGATGAAACCGTAATATCTAACAAATTGGAAGACAAATAAGTAAATGGGGTATAAATATATTATTACAGGCCTGCTAATCGGTTTTTACGGAGTTGTCAGTGCCCAAGAGGGCTTATTGTCTAAGGAGGCTGCCATATCAATGGCTCTGGAAAACAATTTTGGTATTAAGGTGGCCAAGAATCAGGTGGCAATTGCAGATAATAATTCGAGTATCCTCAATTCAGGTTACTTGCCCAGACTCACAGGTACAGCTGGTGCTACCTACAACGAACTGAATAGCAATACCGAGTATCCGGGCCAATTTGAATCCAGTGGTAGCCCAAGGGCTGATTTGGAGATAAATGATGCGGAATCCCAAGCCTATAATGCCGCTCTTAGTTTAAACTATACCTTGTTCGATGGAATGGGCAGGCTCTATAATTTTAAAAGATTAAAGGAGCAGTATCAACTGACAGAGCTGCAAGCAAGGGAAACCATAGAAAATACGATTCTACAATTATTTAGTGTGTATTATGAGATTGCTAGGTTGACCGAAAATGAGAATGTTTTGAGACAGGCTCTTGAAATTTCCAAAGACAGGATCAAAAGAGCGGAATATTCTTTTGAATACGGACAGAATACCAAATTGGACATCCTTAATGCGCAAGTGGATGTTACCAATGATAGTATTAGTTTAATGAACGTGAAACAGAGTTTGGCCAATACAAAAAGGGATTTGAATGTGGTACTCAATCAAAATCTCAATGAAACATTCGTAGTGGATACCTTGGTAAGTTTTATTCCTAAATTGGAGTTGGAGGACTACATTGCCCAGTTCAAAGAAAACAATGTATCCATACTTCAGACAGAACGCAACTTGACCATCAACGAGTATGATATTAAGGTGAACAGATCGGGCTATTTGCCCTCAGTGGGATTAAGCGGTAGCTACGGTTGGAATTTGAACCAAAGTGCTGCAACTTCATTTCTCCCTGGTCAGATTATACCAGGAAGCAATAGGAATAGTTTAAATTTGGCTTTAGGAGCCAACCTTACATGGAATTTATTTGACGGGGGAGGAACAACCGTAAGGTTGAAAAATGCCAAGATAGCCTATGAGAATCAGGAAATATTCAAGGAGCAAGTAATGCTTGAAGTGGATAGGGATATTTTGAATGCCTTGGAAATCTATGAAAACAGATTGCAGATTTTTAAAATCCAGGAACAGAATGTTGTGACCAATCGAAATAATTTTGAACGCTCCAAGGAACAATTTCAATTAGGACGTATAACATCCATAGAGTTCAGGCAGGCACAAATAAACTTGCTCAATGCACAGACCAATAAAAATTTGGCAAAATACGATGCCAAGTTGGCGGAATTACAACTCTTGCAATTAACAGGGCAGTTGTTGTCGGTGGAGTTTTAAGATTTTTATATTCCGTTCAATACGAAGAAAGCAGACTTATACAGCTACTTAGTTGAGCTAATTAAACGTTTGATCCATGTACGAACACTTCTTTCAATGTCCCTATTGTTGGGAAGGGATATCTATGTTATTGGATCCATCCGTTTCCCGGCAGACCTATGTGGAAGATTGTGAGGTTTGTTGTAATCCTATATCCGTAACCCCGGTTTTTATTGAAGGGGAGCTACTTTCTTTTGAGGCTCTGGATATTGGACAATAATATGTTTGGAGAACTTATGTCCCCATAAAAAAGACAGCCTAAATACGATAATTTAAACTGTCTTTTTTGAGGCCCGTATTAGAGTCTAAATTTATTAGTGAAACTCAATTTTGAGAAGTCGGTAAGACGCACTTAAAATTGCGAGTGGAACTAATCCCGCCTTTTTCGGCGGGATCTAGGTTCAATACCTCTACCCTGAGGTTTAATACCTTTTATTTCTTATAATCCCCTGCATTTATTACCGTCCAATTCTCGAAGGGTTTAATGTATTTATGAATGGCATTGTTGATATCGCTTATGGTTAAATTCTTCACTTTTTCTTCCAGGTTTTTTTGGAATTCCATAGTGCGATCGTAATAAATGTTGTTGTTTAATAGATTGGCCAGTTCCGCATCCTTGGCCCTGGAAACATTTTCCTCCTGCACCCAGCCATTTACGGCATTCTTCAATTCTTCCTCTGTAATGCCATCTTTAATGAATCTATCCAATTCCTCTTTAAACCCTAATTGCACCTTTTCATAGTTCTCCGGGGCGTATATGGCGTATAGGTACATGGATGAGTTTTGGTCGTCCACATTGGAATCGGCTTGGAATCCAGCACCGGCACCATAGCTAACACCGTCTTTCTGACGTAGCCTATCCGCTATCCTCGAATTTAGAAAACCGCCGCCCAGGATGGTAACCGCCATATTTAAGGCGGCATAATCTTCATCGTCCTGGCTAATTTTAACCTTAAGGTTTCCAAGAGTCATGGCATTTTTTTTGTCAGGGGTAAGTATGTCTTCATTTACTTTTTGGGAATCAGTAAATGGATCCTCTATTCTGGCGTAAGTATTTTTGCTCTTGAAGTTGGCAAACTCTTTTTCCATGTAGGTTTTTAGTTGTTCTGGTTGCATATCCCCTATACCAACCAGAATGGACTTGCCCAAACCGTAAAACGCCTTGTGGAACTTTTTAATATCTTCTATGTTGATTGCCCTAATAGCCGCTTCCTCTTCTTCAACCGACATGGCGTATAGGGGATGCCCTTTGGGAAAGGTGTTGTTTATCTGGGATAATCTTTTGGAGGCCAAAAATTGTGGTTCCGTCTTATTGCTTTCCAAATAGGCCAAAGACTCGGTTTTTAATTTTTCCAATTCTGCAGCTTCGAAGGATGGGGTTTTGAGCATTTCCGACATCAAGGCCAATGTGGCCATAAGGTTGTCTTCAGTAGAAACTACATTGGCATAGACATTCCCGTTACTGGCCCTGAAGGACACCGAAGATTTTAATTTGCTCAGTTCATCCTCTATCTGTTGTCTGGATTTGGAGCGGGTACCTTTGTTCAGCATACTTGCGGTAAATGAAGGTACAACCCCTTTGTTTTTAAGGGATTCCTCGTTACCATTTCTTATACTGAAACTAAGCCTAACGGTTTTGCCCCGATTATTCTTTTTAATAATACCATATGCAATTCCGTTGGAAAGTTGGCCCTGGTCCAATCTGGATTGAATGGCATCATAGGAAACATCAAAGGCCTCACCCGTACCCATATCTTCTTTACCTTTGTAGTCCGATACAAGGGCGTCGAGATTTTGGGTGTGCTCAATCTCTACTCTTTCAGGTTTTTTGGTAGGATTGAATCTGCCTATGGTTCTATTGGTGGTAATTAGGTATTTTTTGGCCACTTCATTTACTGCTTCAAGACTGGCGTTTTCAATTCTATCCCGTTGTATAAATGCTAAACGCCAATCGCCTCCACCGATAAATTCGCTCATATAAGTTCCCAAATACGAAGAATTCCTAAAGATTTGATCGGTTCGTTTTAAAAGATTGGCTTTGGCACGATCCAATTCCTCCTGGGTGATAGGTGTGGTTTTTACCGCATCCAATGTTTCCTTTAGTACTTTTTCCACTTCGTCCGCATTTTTGTCCGAAGGCACATCTACGTTGATATACAAAAATCCGGGTTCTTTGGTGAATGGGGAAAAAGACCAAAGCGAAGAGGCTTTCTTGGCCTCGATCAAAGCTTTGTAGAGCCTTCCGGAAGGCTCATCGGTAAGGATGTTTTCTATGATGGAAACGGCAGCATAATCCTCATGTGAACCTGCTGGGGTATGGTACATGGCGGAAACTATTTGTAGATCGCCAACACGGTTTAGTTGAACCGTTTTTTCCCCATCCTGTGCCGGCTCTTCGGTATAGGATTCCCTTAGTGGGGTAGAGGGCTTCACAATTTTACCAAATTTTTTTTGGATCAAGTCAAGTGTTTTGGCTTCGTCAAATTTTCCGGTAACCATTAAAACTGCATTGTCCGGGCGGTAGAATTTTTTATAAAATGCCTGTAGGTTTTCTATAGGGACACGTTCTATGTCCGATCTATTCCCAATAGTGCTGTTGCCATAGTTGTGCCATATATAACCGGCATTGATGACGTTCTGCATTAGAACCCTTGAAGGGTCGTTTTCACCACTTTCAAATTCATTCCGTACCACACTGAATTCCGATTCCAAATCTTTTTTGGCAATATATGAATTCACCATACGATCTGCCTCTAGGTCCAAGGCCCAATCCAGATTTTTATCAGTGGCATTAAAGGTTTCAAAGTAGTTGGTCCTGTCGTACCAGGTGGTTCCATTGGGACGGGCTCCATGTGAGCTTAATTCTTTGGGGATATCAGGATGGTTGGGAGTGCCTTTAAAAACCATGTGCTCCAAAAGGTGGGCCATGCCTTTTTCCCCATAACCTTCATGTCTGGAGCCTACCAGATAGGTAATATTAACGGTAATGGTCTGAGAGGAATTATCGGGAAATAACAATACTTTAAGCCCGTTATCCATTTTGTATTCCGTTATTCCCTCTACGGAGGCTACCTTTTGTAATTGCCCAAAGGAAAGACTACTGTATGTCAGGAATAGTAGTATGAGTGATATGCTTTTTATTTTCATGGTAGTGTAGTTTTTTTGATATTCAATAATACAAAAATTAAAAGGTGTTTTATGAGTTGTAACCTTAGAAATTTTGAGTTTTGGATGTATATTGCAAGATAGGGATGGCTCTTTAGAAAAAATGTAATATTTTTAGCCCTTCAACCTAAACTAAATATTTAAAATGCTAAGTATAGCTCCTAGATTATCCAATCTACCACTTTTCAATTTTCTCGCATTGAGTTTATTACTGATTTCCTTGCAGTCCTGTAAATCGGGACAGGCGGTTACGGCCTCCTCGGATAATAAAATTCAGGTTTCAGAAGTGATTACGGAGAAAATTCCGGCTACCGATATTTCTTTTGACATGGTATTGATTCCTGAGGGGACATTCAAAATGGGAAGTCCGGAGAACCAAGTGAACAGAAAGGCAGATGAAGGTCCTATGAAAACTGTTGAACTGGATGCCTTTTACATGGGAAAATATGAACTGGGCTGGGAGGTTTTTGAGTTGTTCTTCAAGCAGAACAAGAATTTGTTCGAGAGTTTGGAAGCAGATAGGCTAAATGGCATAGATGCCATTACACGGCCCAGTCCTCCATATGAGGATCCTTCCTATGGTATGGGAAAGGTTGGGTATCCTGCAATAAGTATGTCAGCCTATTCGGCATTGGTGTTCTGCAAGTGGTTAAGTACCGTTACGGGAAGATTCTATAGATTGCCAACGGAAGCCGAATGGGAATATGCTGCCAAGGCCGGAACCAATACGGCCTATTCCTTTGGGGATGATATTTCCAAAATTGATGAATATGCCGTGTATTATAAAAACTCCAATAACCAGTACGCCAAGATGGGAAGTAAACTGCCCAACCCTTGGGGTTTGTATGATATGCACGGAAATGTCTCGGAATGGACCTTGGATGAATACAAGGAAAATGCTTTGGCCATTACCGAATCCAAGAACCCTTGGGTAAAACCTACCGTAATCCATCCCAGGGTATACAAAGGTGGGTCTTGGGACGATGATGCAAAGGCACTTAGGTCGTCCGCTAGGATGGCATCCAGCTTAAAATTGCAAAAGAGGGATCCACAGATTCCAAAAAGTTTTTGGTGGAACACCGATTCCAATTTTATTGGATTTAGATTGGTGAGTCCAAAAGTTCAACCCTCAAAAGAGGAACAAAAACAATTTTGGCAAACTGTGTTGGACGAGTAGAACTACCAAGGGAACCCCTATTGTAAACCAATCATTAAATTAAAAAGATGAAAAATATACTGTTCATATTATTGTCATTGCTGGTTTTTACCGGATATGCCCAAGAATCATATACGTTGTCCAAAGAAAGTGTCCTCAAAATCAATGGTTCGTCTACCATTCATGACTGGACTGTGACGGCCAATTCACTGCAGGGGTCCATGAAAATGAAGGATGGTACTGTAAAGAATTTGTCGTTGCAAGTTGGGGTATCCGAAATAAAAAGTGAACGTGGGGCGGCCATGGATAAAAAGATGCATGCCGCCTTAAAGATGGAGGAGCATCCTGAAGTATCCTTTAAATTTCAAGAAATCAAGAAAAATTCCGAATCGGAAAATGCTTATGAGATTCATGGGATGCTCAATATAGCTGGTGTTGAAAAAGCTGTCACAATTGCTTCCGAATTAAAGGAAGAAGGTGTGAATTATATTTTTAAGGGAAGTAAGGAGATAAAGTTACAGGATTTTAATATGGAACCTCCTACGGCAATGTTTGGCCAGATTATAGTGGGGGATAATGTCACTATCGATTTTGATCTGGTATTTGCCAAGGGCTAGGGCAACGTTAAGTTGCCCGTTCGGATAGTTAAGGGGGTTGGTTTAAATATCAATAATTGTTGGGGCGTTATTTCTTTGACTGTTCTTCCCGAAAACTTCCAGGGGTCTTTCCAGTATGGCTTTTAAATATTCTCGTAAAATAGGACAGGTTCTCCAATCCGACCTTTTCCGCAATTTGCTTCAGGGAATTGTTGGTGGAAAGCAACAACAATTGCGCCCTTTCAATTCGCTTGGATTGAATGTATTTATTGGGCCGCATCCCAAAATTTTCATTGAAGATCCTAGAGAAATAATCGGTGTTTAAATGACAAAACTCGGCCAACTGGCTCACTGTTAAACTTTCGTGGAGATTCTCATGGATATAGTTAAGAACCATACCAAATTCCTTTTTTACATTGTTCTTTACGGACAAGGAGTTGGTATCCTTTATGAATCTGGATAGCAGGATCTCTAAAATGGCATGGGTTTCCATGAATTCCGAAGGACTTAATTCTTCATTCTTCTTTTCAAAGTCCATTAGGGTAGGTCTGTTATCATATACTTTTGGGTTGTAATTTTCCAATTGCCTATTAGGATTTATTTCCAACAATCGCTTAAAGTAATATAGGTCCATGGGGTTTGCCTCCAAGTCGTAATCAAAACTACCAAAATTGAAAATGGAATATCCACTTTTTAATTCTTCCAAACAGCATATGTAATATTGTTCATGATATACATCGCATTTATACCTGCCAAAAGTATAACTCGGTATTAGATATATGTGGCCAGGCTTCAATTCAATGGCTTCATTACTGTGATATATCATGGCTTTTCCTTTGGTAATATAATAGAGTCTGATAAATGGGCTAATAACATCATCATAGTCCCATAGAGGGTCCAGTTTGGCATAGCCTACGTTTAATAATGACAACTTTAGAGATTGAAGTATTTTGGACATGATTAATATTTTGTCGGATTTGGAGTAATGGTTATAAATGGATATTTAAACACCTAATTTAGTGCAAAATGTAGGATAAATTATATATTGTTGAAATAACAATGTCGGAAATGTGCAAGACTTGAACTGATTTGGATGTGAAAAATGAATCCTTAAATTTTATCTTTGAAAAAGTGCTAATAGTATGATGGTATATGGCAATTATTAGGAATATTTTAGTTTATGCTTGGGTTTTATCGGTTATATCCTGTGGCGGCCCCGAATTGCCCGAATTGGTATCACTGGAATATGATAGATTACCAAAGGATATAGATTTTAATCTGCACGTAAAGCCTATTCTTTCTGATAAATGCTTTATATGTCATGGCCCGGACAAAGCAAAAATAAAGGCCGACCTTCAGTTGCATACCCCTGAAGCAGCTTATAGGGAGCTAAAGGAATCCCCGGGAAAGTTTGCCTTAACACCAGGGAGTTTAAGAAAAAGTGAGGTGTTTCACAGAATTTTATCGGACGACCCCAACTATGTAATGCCGGAACCTGATTCCCACCTGAGCTTGTCCGACCATGAAAAAGCCGTTTTAATAAAATGGATTGAACAAGGTGCCGAATATAAAGATCACTGGGCCTTTATTAAACCAAAAAAATACCCTGTACCGGAAGTTAAGGGCAGGGACATGGTAGAAAATGCTATTGATAATTTTGTGTTGGCCCGCTTGGAACAGGATAAATTGCAGTTCTCCCCTAAGGCCGATAATGAATTATTGTTGAGGAGATTGTATCTGGATTTAACAGGCTTGCCACCAACTTTGCAGGATATGGATTCCTTTTTGGAGGACCCTTCTTCCGAAGCATATGAAAAAGAGGTTGATAAATTGTTGGACTCTCCCCATTACGGTGAACAAATGGCCTTGGATTGGATGGATTTGGCCCGTTTTGCGGATACACACGGATACAGTGTAGACCGTTATCGGGACATGTCGCCTTGGCGGGATTGGGTGATAGATGCCTTTAATAAAAACATGTCCTATGAGCAGTTTTTAACATGGCAACTGGCAGGGGATCTAATTGAAAATCCCACTCGGGAATCAATATTGGCCACAGCTTTTAACCGTGTTCATCCACAAAACATGGAGGGTGGCATTGTAAATGAAGAGTTTTTGGTGGAATATGCGGTGGATAGGGCCAGTACAGTTGGACAGGCTTTTATGGGGCTTACCGTGGCCTGTGCCAGATGTCACGATCATAAATACGATCCCATATCCCATAAGAATTTTTATGAACTTACCAGTTTTTTTAATAATGTGAACGAGTCGGGGCAAATTTCATGGAATGATGCCACCCCGGTACCCACCTTAATGTTGACCACCGAAGAGGAGGAAAAGGTACTTTCCTATATGAAGCAGCTTATTCAGGAGACGGAGGTGGAAATAAAGAAAGTGGAACAGCGGGAGGTTGCTGTAAATTTTGATAAATGGTTATCCGAGAAACAATATAAATCCATTGGGGCCAAAGTCCCTTCGAGAGGATTGACGGCCTATTTTGATCTCAATGATCAAAGTTTGCGCAATGTTATCGATCCAAATCAAAAGGGAACTATGAAACGGGAGGGCACCGAAGGGCAAAAAATAAATCTTTCGAGCGGAAAACAAGGTAAAGGGGTTCTTTTTGATGGAGATACGTGGTTGGATTTAAGAAAAACGGGTGTTTTTGGAAGAAATGATGCCTTTAGTATAAGTCTATGGGCCAATATACCCTCAAATATTGAGAACGGAAATATTTTTCACAAAGGCGATGGCGCTATTTTGTACAATTGGCGTGGATATCATCTTAAGATTGTGGACAATAAGTTGGAACTGATGATGGCCCATACTGCCCCGAACAATGCCATTGTGGAAATTGCCGCAGCACCATTTCCAAGGGACCAATGGGTTCATTTTGCCATTACCTACGACGGGTCTAGTAAGGCAGACGGATACAAGCTATTTGTTAATGGCAAGGAAATGGAGACCCTGGTGAAAACCGATAATTTATATAAGGACATTCTTTTTAGAAATAATAATGAACCAGGGTTGCAATTGGGAGCCCGATTAAGGGGGAAAGGGATAAAGGGTGCCGTGGTCGATGAAATAAAGGTTTATAAAAGGGACCTGTCTTCCCTTGAGGTAATGCAATTGGCAGGTAGTCCCCAATTAAATGAACTGATTAAAAAGGAGGCAGGTAGTATTGGGTCCAGGGATAAAAAATTATTACAGGAACACTATTTAAAAGTGGTCTCTGTGGCAACCCAATTGCAAGGCCGAAAATTGGACGAACTGCGCAAGAATTATGTGGATAGTGTTGAAAAAGTAAAGGAGGTAATGGTCATGGAGGAGACCCCTGAACCGGTACCGTCCTATATACTGGATCGAGGAGTGTATAACGCCAGGGGGGAAGAAGTGTTTCCCAATACCCCTGAAGCCATTCTGCCTATGCAGGAAGGATACCCAAAAAACCGATTGGGATTTGCGCAGTGGTTATTTCATGAGGACCATCCACTTACGGCCAGAGTGGCGGTCAACAGGTTTTGGCAACACTACTTTGGCAATGGCTTGGTGAAGACTTCGGAGGATTTTGGGAATCAGGGTGAAATGCCGAGTCACCCCGAATTACTGGATTGGCTGGCATTGGAGTTTAGGGATTCAGGATGGGATGTGAAGGCTATTCAGAAGTTGATAGTGATGTCTCATACCTATCGGCAATCTTCTATGGTAAGTGGGGAATTGATGGAAATGGATATGGACAATAGACTTTTGGCAAGAGGACCTTCTAAGAGGCTCTCCGGGGAGATGCTGCGCGATAATGCTTTGGCCAGTTCGGGATTGTTGAACAAAAGCATTGGAGGGGAAAGTGTAAGTCCATACCAACCAGAAGGGTTATGGCGGGTAAACAACGCTACCTATAGGCAGGATACCGGGGATAAATTGTACCGAAGAAGTATGTATACCATTTGGAAGCGTTCCGTGCCACATCCTACCTTGGCTACTTTCGATGCTCCCGCACGTGATGTATGCACCATTAGGAGACAGGAAACCAATACGCCCCTACAAGCTTTGGTGTTGCTAAATGATCCCACTTATATTGAGGCATCCAGGGTTTTGGGCAAGCACATTAGCGATGCGGAAAATTTAAAATTGGGTGTTTCCAAGGTCTTTAGACAGCTTACTGGGCGTAAAATAAAAGACAATGAACTGCAATTATTGGTTGAGCTCCAAGAGAAGGAATACAAAAAATTCGCGACCAACCTGGAAAGAACAAAGGGATGGCTAAATACAGGGGAATTTAAATTGGGGGACGGGGACGATAAGGCAATGGTAGCTGCCAATGCGGTGGTGGCCAATACCATTATGAATGGGGATGCCTGTATTACCAAAAGATAATAAGTTAAAGAATAGTATAATTAATCGGGAGGATATGTGCGATCATCATAATAAACTAAGGTCTAACAATCGGGATCTTCAGAGCATTGAAAGACAATTGGATAGGAGGGAGTTCTTTAAAAAGACTTCCCTGGGGATCGGGGCTATTGCGCTTAGTTCTTTATTGAATACAGAAAAGGTTTGGAGTGCTGTTAACCCCGTCGCAAATCCAAGTAATTCCATAGGTTCTTTCACTAGAAATAAATTGGGACTGCCACATCATTTGCCCAAGGCCAAACGTATTGTGTATCTGTTTCAAAGCGGTGGGCCCTCACAATTGGATCTGTTCGATTATAAACCAAAGCTTAAGGATATGTTCGGTCAGGATTTACCGGATTCAATTAGGGCGGGTCAGCGTCTTACGGGGATGAGTGCGGATCAAACGGCTTTTCCCATTGCTGCGTCCACCTTAAATTTTAAGCAGTATGGGGAATCCAGGGCTTGGGTCAGTGATGCTATGCCCTATTTATCAGAGGTGGTGGATGATCTATGTTTTATAAAAGGAATGCATACCGATGCTATTAACCATGATCCGGCCATAACCTTTTTTCAAACTGGGAGTCAACAGCCGGGAAGACCCTCCATAGGATCTTGGATCAGTTACGGACTGGGATCCGACAATAATAATTTACCAACCTTTATTTCCTTAGTCTCAAAAAACGGTTCAGGGCAACCCTTGTATTCCCGTTTATGGGGCAATGGCTTTTTGCCAACGGAGCATCAAGGGGTGCAGTTCCGTTCCGGAAAAGACCCGGTGCTTTATTTGGGGGATCCCGAAAATTATGACGGTGATGATCGTAGACAGATGTTGGATTATTTAAAAAAATTGAATGGGATAGCTTATGATGCCTACGGGGATCCAGAAATTAATGCGCGAATAGCACAGTACGAAATGGCCTATAGAATGCAGACTTCCGTTCCAGAAGTTACGGATACTTCTGATGAACCAGACTATATTTTTGACCTGTATGGGCCAGATAGTAGAAACCCGGGAACATATGCGGCAAATTGTTTAATGGCCCGTAAACTTTTGGAGAAGGATGTGAAATTTGTACAATTGTACCATCAGGGCTGGGATCAACATGGCAATTGTCCCGGGGGTGTAAAATATCAAAGCAAGAACACAGATCAGGGAACTGCGGCCTTGATAAAAGATTTGAAACAAAGGGGCATGTTGGAGGACACCTTGGTGGTGTGGGGTGGAGAGTTTGGACGCACGGTCTATTCGCAAGGCCAGTTGACCAATACCAACTACGGAAGGGACCATCACCCGAAAGCTTTTACCATGTTCATGGCAGGGGCAGGGGTGAAACCAGGATTTACTTACGGTGAAACAGACGATTTTGGATATAATATTATTAAGGATCCAGTACACACCCACGATTTTCAAGCTACTTTATTACATCTTTTTGGGATAGATCACGAGAGGTTGACATATAAACATCAGGGTAGGCGGTTTAGACTAACCGATGTGCATGGAGATGTGGTGAAAGATATTCTTACTTAAAGCATGGGGATTATTTAGGTTATAAGTTATAAGTGGTATTAAAAGTTAGGAATGGATAGTAGTGTGCCCGATTTTGTATTGTTTTTAGGTAGATTTCACCCACTTGTGGTGCATTTGCCCATAGGTTTTTTATTCTTTGCGTTTGTTCTGGAATTATACGGGCGCTGGAATAAGAATCCCCAACTGTACATGGCCATTGATTTGGCTTTGTTGGGTGGTGGTATAAGCGCCTTGGTGGCCAGTGTACTGGGATATATGCTTTCATTGAGCGGAGACTATGACGAAAGCACGTTGGATACCCATTTTTGGTTTGGGCTAGCGACAACCTTGATTACTTTTTTTGCTTGGGGCATACGTTCCGGCAAGCTTAGGATAGCACAATTAAACGGTCTAAAACCCAACATGGTTGCCCTTACATTAGTGGTGGTTTTGGTGAGCGTTACGGGTCATTATGGAGGGAATTTAACCCATGGAAGCGATTATTTGATAAAATACGCACCCTTCGGGAGATCGGAAAAGGTTGTTCTACCACCTATTGCCCAATTGGAGGAGGCTGCCGTATATGACTATTTGGTAAATCCTATCCTTGAATCAAAGTGTACCAGTTGCCATAATTCCAGTAAGAAAAAGGGAGGACTCTCATTTCAGGATACCATTGCTATAAAAAAGGGAGGTAAAAACGGGGAGGCTTTTATTGCAGGTAATGTTGCCAAATCCGAGATGATAAGACGCATTATGTTGGATCCACACGATGAGGATTTTATGCCTCCGGAAGGAAAGACCCCTCTTACTGGGGAAGAGAAATCAATATTGACCTTTTGGATAGATAATGCCAATGCCGATTTCAGGGTAAAGCTGGCCGATTTGGAAACCCCTGAGGAAATAACAAGTATTGCTTCCACTATGTTAGGTTTGGAAGATGTGACCGGCAAAAGTGGAATCCCCTTGCCCAAGGTGGGCCTAGTGAAAGAGGAAGTAATTGGAAATATTGTGAGTGCCGGATTTAAGGTTCGGGAATTAATATTTGAATCGGGTTTGTATGAAGTTGTATTGCCCCCAAATTTTATTAATTCCTCGAATAGCGATGACTTGGATGGGAAGCTGGAAATGTTACTTCCGATGAAGGACAATATTATTTGGCTTTCCCTCAAGGACAACGATGTGCAGGATAGACATTTAAAGACCATCGGTCAATTTGTAAACCTTCAAAAAGTGGAGCTGGAAAAAAATCCGATCACAGACAAGGGTATTGCTGAAATTATCGGAATCCAAAGTATAACTGGACTTAATCTATATCAAACCAAAATTACGGCATCCAGTTTGGATAACTTTTTAAAAATGAAGGGTTTGAAGCGTGTGTATGTCTGGGGAACGGCAATAACTGAAGATGAGGTGGCAAGATTTGCAGAAAAACAAAATCGTCCCGACATAATAATGGGAATGTAAAAGTATTGATAGCCCGGAAGCCTAGGGGATATTATAGGTATTTGGTCCAGGTTAAAGTTAAATGAGCTTAGTCTAGGTCTTTTAATTAAAATATGTTTCTATTTTTAGTATAAATAATATCATATATGTATATTGAGGAGCAGTATCCCATCGTAGGTGTGTAAGGTGTAATACAGTTCTTTCCTCCTAGTAATCAAATAAATGAAAATTTAGTTCCCTAATGAAACAGAAAATAGGTATAGTAATAATTTTGTTGGGCCTGTTAGGTTTGCTGTTCGCATTTAAATCGGGGTTTTTCACATCCCCCCAAGATGGGTATGTTAACCAGAAATTACCGGAGGTGGTCGATTATAATTTCCACATAAAGCCTATACTTTCTGATAATTGCTATACGTGCCATGGCCCGGACGCCAATAAGCGGAAGGCCGGTCTACGCCTGGACCTGGAAGAGGCCGCATTTTCGGAATTGCCGGAGAATCCGGGAAAATATGCCATAGTATCGGGTAAACCGGGTAATAGTCTATTGTACCAACACGTGGTCTCCGATGACCCCAAAAAGCTTATGCCCCCACCGGATTCACAATTGGCATTGAATTCCTATGAAAAGAAGCTATTGCGAAAATGGATAGAGCAGGGTGCCAAGTTTGCCAAGCACTGGGCCTTTATACCTCCTAAAAAAGCTGAACTGCCAAAAACTGAATTGACGGATTGGATCCAAAACGAAATAGATGCCTTTATTTCGGAGAAATTGGAGGAGAACAATCTGGTCCCTTCGGCAAAAGCGGAGGAACATACACTGGTCAGGAGAATGAGCCTGGACCTTACAGGCCTTCCCCCCAATGCCGATCAGGTGGATCGATTTCTCAACAATACCTCTGCGGATGTTCTGGAGCGGGCCATAGATGAATTTTTGGACTCCCCCAGCTATGGGGAGCGGATGACGCAGGTATGGCTCGATGTTGCCAGATATGCGGATTCCCATGGCTACCAGGACGATAGTTATAGGAGTATGTGGCCTTGGCGCGATTGGGTGATCCATGCCTTTAACAACAATATGCCTTACGATGAGTTTTTGAGCGTGCAACTGGCGGGCGACCTTATGCCCAATGCCACCAAGGAGCAGATCCTTGCCACCGGGTTCAATAGGAACCACCCCATAACCCAGGAAGGCGGTGTAATACAGGAGGAATACCAATCGTATTATGTGGTGGACCGTACCAATACTTTGGGGAAAGGCATTTTGGGCCTTACTTTGGAATGTGCCAAATGCCATGACCATAAATACGATCAATTGTCCCAGAAGGATTATTTTGAAATCTATTCCTTTTTCAACAATGTGGATGAAAAAGGGTTACGTATGGATGCCGTACAGGCGGCCAATCAGAAATATTTTGCCGATGCTCCCTTTATGACCATTACCGATGAGGAGACCAGCGGAGTTCTGTCCTTCGTCAATAAGGCCGAAGGGGAAGCCGTGAAGGTGATGGTGATGAACGATTCCATGCCCAGAACAACCTACATTTTCAATCGTGGGGAATATGATAGTCCGGGAGAGGAGGTGAGTCCCAATGCCCCTGAAATAATCCTTCCCTTTTCCGAAGATCTTCCAAAAAACAGATTGGGGCTGGCCCAATGGGTGACCGATGAAAACAATCCATTGACCTCTAGGGTCTTTGTAAACAGGATCTGGGGGATGTTGTTCGGGAAAGGACTTGTGGAAACTTCGGAGGATTTCGGGGTTCAGGGCAGTCTTCCCACCCATCCACAATTGTTGGACTGGTTGGCCAGGGATTTTATGGAACACGGCTGGGACATCAAATATCTGTTGAAAAAAATAATGCTATCCGCTACCTATCAGCAAAGTAGCATAGCTACCGAGGAGTCCAAAAAGGCGGACCCCGATAACAAGTGGCTTTCCAGGGCTCCCAGATTTAGGATGAGCGGGGAGATCATTCGGGACTACGTTCTGGCCACCAGCGGTTTGCTGAATAGAGAGATCGGTGGCCCCAGTGTAAAACCTTACCAGCCCCCAGGGCTTTGGGAGGAGACCAATGCCGGTGGCAATAGGGGGGTGCTTACCACCTATGTGGCCGATGAAGGCGATAAACTGTACAGACGTTCTTTGTATACGTTGTGGAAAAGGACCTTGCCACCACCCAGTATGTCCATTTTTGATGCGCCCAACAGGGATATCTGTGAAGTCAGGCGCCAAAAGACCAATACGCCCTTACAGGCATTGGCACTTCAAAACGATGTTCAGATGTTGGAAGCTGCACGGGTACTTTCGGAAAATATCATCGCGGAAATTCAAGATCCGCAACAATGGGTTACCACGGTCTTTCAACGCATATTGGTAAGGCATCCCAAGGAAGAAGAAAAGAAGGTTTTGGAGGAATATTATACGGATGCCCTGGAGAATTTCCTGAACAGCAAGGAAAATGCCGAGAAATTGATTGCCCAGGGAGAATATAAGAGGTTGGATACGGATCCAGCAAAGACAGCTGCGCTGATGTTGACGGCCCAGGTAATCTACAATCTAGATGAAACAATTACCAAAGAATAACTATTATGGAAGAAGACAAATCAAAATCTGAAAATCCACTTAAGGTAAACCGTAGGCACTTTTTTTCCCAATTAAGTGTGGGAATCGGTTCTTTGGCCCTAGGGTCTTTATTGATTCCAGACCTGTTCAAAGGAGGTAAGGGGCCTGTGGCCAGCCAGCCTCTTGGTATTCCCCATTTTGCCCCAAAGGCTAAACGGGTAATCTATTTGTTTCAATCCGGGGCCCCATCCCAATTGGAGTCGTTTGATTATAAGCCAACCCTGGTCAAACGTATGGGAGAGGATTTACCGGAATCTATACGTAACGGACAGCGACTTACCGGTATGACCGCTGGCCAGGATAAATTCCCATTAATGCCTTCGGCCGCCAAATTTTCCCAACATGGTAAAAGTGGTGCATGGGTAAGCGAATTTTTTCCTCATATTGCGAAAATTGCGGACGAGATATGTATTGTTAAAAGTATGCATACCGAGGCAATCAACCACGATCCGGCCATTACCTTTTTTCAGACTGGGAGCCAGCAATCCGGAAGACCTAGTATGGGTTCTTGGATGAGCTATGGTTTGGGCAGTGAAAATCAAAACTTGCCTTCTTTTGTGGTGCTTACCTCCAGGGGTAAGGGCAATAGCCAGGGCCTATACTCCAAATTATGGTCCAGTGGGTTCCTGGATTCCAAACATCAGGGGGTATTGTTGCGTTCCGGTAAGGATCCGGTTCTTTATTTGAACGATCCTGAGGGACTTTCCCGTTCCGATAAGCGGCATTTATTGGATCACGTCTCTTCACTCAATAAAATTCATCATGTTGAAACTGGGGACGATGAGATAGAATCTAGAATTGCCCAGTATGAAATGGCCTATAGGATGCAAATGTCGGTACCCGATGTTATGGATATTAAAAAAGAACCGGAATCCATTATAAAATTATACGGTGAGGAATCCCAGGTACCCGGTACTTATGCGGCCAATTGCCTTCAGGCCCGAAGGCTAGCTGAGAACGGAGTGCGTTTTATACAGTTGTACCACCAAGGTTGGGATCAGCACGGTAATCTGCCCAATGAAATGGCAGGACAGGCCAAGGATGTGGATCAGGCATCCGCAGCACTTATTTTGGACCTAAAACAACGCGGCATGTTGGAGGATACCTTGGTCATTTGGGGAGGAGAGTTTGGAAGGACCAATTATTGTCAAGGTAATTTCGACCCAAAAAATTACGGTAGGGACCATCACCCCAGAGCTTTTAGTATATGGATGGCAGGTGGTGGAATAAAACCGGGTATTACCTATGGGGAAACCGATGAATTTGGGTATAATATTGTGAAAAATCCAGTGCATATCAACGATTTTCATGCCACTATCATGAATAATTTAGGCTTGGATCATGAACAATTGATCTATAAATACCAGGGACGCAGGTTTAGGCTCACGGATGTTGCCGGTAATGTTGTAAATGATATTTTAACATAGTATATGGCTCAAAAAAATAATTCTCCTTGGGTCGATTATGTTATTTTCGGTCTTACCATATTTCTTATTTTCTGTTTAATTTTTGAATCTTTTATAGATCTTCCCGGTCTTGTGGCCTGGATGGGGCGCTGGCATCCTCTGATTCTGCATTTCCCTATAGTACTGTTGTTAATGGCGGCTGCACTTGGGCTTTTCAATAGAATAGTCCCCAATGTTCTGCTTACGATTGCAACCCTTTCCGCATTGGTTACTGCCATTACCGGATTCTTTTTGGGAACGGAGTCCGCTCCCAAGGGCGATCTTATTTTTTGGCACCAATGGATGGGGGCAGGAGTGGCTTTCTTGGCGGTGGTATGGTATTGGCTGAGCAACAATCATTTGCAACAAACCTATTTGGTCAAGGGAATACAAGTAGTATTGATTCTACTAGTGGGACTCACTGGCCATTACGGGGGAATGATTACCCATGGGGAGGATTTTCTCGCTTGGCCAAAAAGCAAGAAATTGGAAAAAATTCCCGAAAACCCGCTGATTTATGAACATATAGTGCACAGGGTCTTGGACAACAGTTGTATAGGTTGTCATAATCCCAACAAGACAAAAGGGGAGCTTTTAATGACCAGTATTGACGAATTAATAAAAGGCGGTGAAAGTGGGCCGGCTTTGGTCATAGGTGACCCTGTGAACAGTGAATTGATCAGGCGTCTACATTTGCCTGTGGAGGATGAGGAGCATATGCCTCCTGAAGGCAAAAAACCGTTATCCGATAATGAAATACAGATATTGGAACGTTGGATAGCCTTGGGTGCCTCGGACACCTTAAAGTTAAGCGATTTGGACAACAGTGAGCCTCTGGTGGGGTTGGTCAAAAAAATGATGGATAGTGGAACCACAAATTCATGGGCAAAACTTCCTAAAGTAATGGATAGCACCCTGCAAAATTTGGCTTCGGATTACATTACCATAAAAAGGATCAGCAGTAATTCACAGGCGTTGAGTATTTCCGTGTTTTTACCACCAGATTACAATTCTAAGAATATTACGGATTTAAAACGTATTTCGAACAATATCATTGAATTGGATCTAAGCGGTATCCCTATTGGTGAAAAGGAAATGGAACTGGTGGCCATGTGCAAAAATCTGGAATGGTTGGAAGTGGACCGTACCCCCATCACCGATGCGGAATTTATTAAATTGTCGGGCCTTGCCCAATTGAGAGTGCTAAAGGCTTATGAAACTGGTATTACCGATAAAAGTGTCGCCGTTCTAAAGGATTTGAAAGGGTTAAAAAGTCTTTATGTGTGGGAGACCCAAATTTCCGGGGATGGATTTGCGCAGCTTAAGGAGGCATTGCCCAATTTGCAACTGGACTACGGAATTGACCCGGAACTAAAAACAGAATTTATCCAGAAGGACAGTATTGTGGATAGTATACAGTAATTTTGTGGACGAATTTACAATTCCCTAACATGATTAGAGCTTTCTGCTTCCTAATTTATATTTGTCTATTTCTCAAGTGTTCTTTGCTAATAGCCCAAACACGGTTTCAATTTACCCATCAGCAAATGGGGACCCAAATTGGTTTGATATTCTACGATAAGGATAGCGATGAGGTAAGGGCAGATTCCATTGCACAATTAGTGTTCAATAGAATAGACGAACTGAATGGCACTTTAAGCAACTACCTACCTCAGAGTGAGATTAACAGACTTAGCAGAAGTCCAAATAAAAATGTGGCTGTAAGTAATGATCTGTTTCGGCTATTGCAGATTTCAGGGGACTTTTCCGCAAATACTAAGGGTGCCTTTGATATTACCTTGGGACCATTAATTGAACTTTGGCGTAAGGCTCGGAAAAATGGTCAACTTCCGTTAATTGAAGAGATACAGTCTGCCTTGAAAAGGATAGGCTATAACAATTTGGAATTCTTGGATGGGAATATTATAAGATTAAGGAAAGGAGGTATGCAATTGGATGTCGGAGGGATAGGCAAGGGGTTTGCAGCCGATGAGGCAATAGAGTTGTTGAAAAGGCATGGTATAACGGCTGCCTTGGTGGATATGGGTGGTGATATCACCGTCAGCGATGCCCCACCCAATAAGGAGTTTTGGATTTTGGGATTTAATTATTTTGACAATAATGGGGAGGAGGTTTTCCAAAAATTAAAGTTGAAAAATCAGGCGGTGGCCACTTCCGGGGATTTGTATCAGTATGTTTTAATTGATGGAAAGCGATTTTCCCATATTATTGACCCAAGAAATGGTAAGGCACTAAACAACAATATACAGGTAACGACTATTGCCCCAAATGGAAGTATGGCTGACGCCTATGCCTCGGCTTTAAGTGTTTTGGGTATAGAAGAAGGCATGGAAGTTGTCCAAAAAGCACCTTGCCTAGAGGTATTTATGGTGGAGGATATACCTGGAGCATACAAACAGTGGAACAGTTCTGGGTTTCTAAATTATATAATTGGGGATTGAAATAGGAGTGTAACCAATAAAAGGCTGCTTCCCCAAGAAGGGGTAGGGGTAATTGGGGGGATCATTTGGAGTTCTGTGTTGGATCCCTTCCGACTTTTGTCCCTGAAAAAGGTCCAAAAGCCACCTTCCCTTGTCAAGGGAAGGTGCAAAGATTTTGATAGGAACATTTAGGTTTAATACAATTTGTATGAATATGAAAGATAAAATAAAAGAACTGGCACATATCTATAGCCCAGCGTTTGTAAGTGTAAGGAGGTATCTGCACCAGCACCCGGAACTGTCTTTTAATGAGTACGATACTTGTAAATACATACAGCAGCAACTTAAGGGAATAGGAATAGAACATATTCAATCTGTTGCAGAAACAGGTTTATTGGCTACTATTCATGGTTCCGATAATGGTAAAACCATCCTTTTAAGGGCAGATATGGATGCTCTGCCCATACATGAAGAAAATACGGTGGATTACGCTTCTCAAAACATTGGGGTAATGCATGCCTGTGGACATGATGTGCATATGACTTCCTTGTTGCTGACCGCTAAAATACTTTTTGAACTTAGGAATGAATTTTCTGGAACCGTAAAATTGTTATTTCAGCCGGGAGAGGAAATAATGCCAGGGGGTGCCACCTTGGTCATGAAAGAGGCTGCCTATACCTCCTTAGGCCCCATTCCCCATCTAGGACAGCATGTAATGCCAAATCTTCCTGTTGGTAAGGTAGGTTTCAGACCAGGACTTTTTATGGCCAGTATGAATGAGATTTATATTACTGTGATTGGCAAGGGAGGGCACGCTGCGGTTCCGGAAGAATGCATAGACCCCATTTTAATAGCTTCCCATATAATTGTAGCGGCCCAACAAGTGGTAAGTAGAATGGCATCGCCCAAAACCCCCAGTGTATTATCCTTTGGCCGTATTATTGGGGATGGAGCCAATAATGTAATACCGGACAAGGTAACCATTGAAGGTACTTTCAGAACCTACGATGAGGAATGGAGATCAGAGGCTATAGAAAAACTGACTAAGATGGTAAAATCCATAGCAGAGGGGATGGGCGCAGAATGCATAGTGGATATTCCTAAGGGTTATCCACATTTAAAAAATGATGTAGCCCTGACCAATTCCATGAAACAAGGTGCAATATTGTTCCTGGGAGAAGATAATGTGGTAGATTTGGATCTATGGATGGCTGCAGAGGATTTTGCTTATTATACCCAAAAGAACCAAGCCTGCTTTTATTTATTGGGAGTAGGGAATACACAAGAGGGCATTACTTCCGGATTGCATACACCTACCTTTAATATAGACGAATCGGCTTTGGAAATAGGAGGCGGATTAATGGCATGGTTGGCTTTGGAAGCTATGGCCTAGTGGTGGGATTATGGTTCCCCGGACAATTTCTTTACTAGTTTTCCAACGGTCAAGCCCTGCGCCAGAATAGAAAAAACTACCACTACATAGGTAACAACAAGGAAAAGGTCCCTGTGCATTTCAGCGGTCAGCCCCAATGCCAAGGCTATGGAAATGCCACCTCTTAGGCCGCCCCAGGTCATAATAAGGTTGGTGTTGGGGACAAAATCCAATTTTTTCTTAAAGAAATTAATGGGGAGTAAAAGAGATAGATACCTACATGTCAATACAATGGGAATAGCTATTAAACCTGCAATAAAATAATTAAGTTCAATCGTAAGGACCAAAATTTCCATTCCTATAAGAACAAATAGGACGGTGTTCAAAAGGATATCCAGCAATTCCCAAAATTTATCCACATAGATTTCTGTATTCTCGGACATGGCCGTGTTCCTTACTTTGTCATTGCCTACAATTAATCCGGCCGTAACCATGGCCAAGGGTGCAGAAAGATGAAGTTGATGTGCTATGACGGTACCGGTCATAACGGCCGCTAAGGTAATTATAACCTCTATGTCGTAATCATCTATAGACTTCATAAGTCTAAAGGTGACCCATCCAAGAAGAAGTCCTAAAAAAAGCCCCCCTATTACTTCTTGACCAAACAATTTAAATATGTCGCTCGCTCCCATTTCACTACTTCCAAAGGAAGCTATCTGAAAAATGGTCAAGAATACGACCACACCCACCCCATCGTTGAACAGGGATTCGCCAACAATTTTGGTTTCCAATTTTTTGGGTACTCCTGCTTTTTTTAAAATTCCCAGTACGGCAATAGGGTCTGTAGGGGATATAAGGGCTCCAAATAGTAGGCAGTAAATATAATCTATCTGTAGACCTGTAGTTTGCAAAATATAGTACATGGCTGTTCCTACTAGAAACGTAGAGACTACCACCCCAAGGGTAGCAAATGCAAATACGGGCCATCTTTGTACTTTAAGCTGTTCGAAATTAGTGTGCAATGCCCCTGCGAACAGAAGAAAGCTCAACATAACATCCATTAGGACAGTTCTAAAATCGATATGGGTTATGATGTATTTTTCTGCATTCAACAAAGTGTCATTAACGCCGCTTATAGCAAACACCGCGAGGGTAAATAAAATAGTGATCAACATTAGCCCAATGGAATTAGGAAGTTTTAGAAATCTAACATTGAGGTAGCCAAAGGCGGCGGAAAGAAATATAAGTACTGTGGCAATGGTAAAATAATCCATAGGAAGGTGGGTTTATTACAAAAATAGAGCTTGGGAATTATTTAATAGTAAGGTTGGGCCTAAAAAAACAATGTAAAAGTGGTATTCTTTTCAGGTATTGATTTCACTTTTAAATTGCCGCCGTGCATTCTTAATATTTGTTTTGAAAGGCTTAATCCTACCCCTGTTCCCGAATTCTTGGTTGTAAAAAAAGGTACAAAGATCTCGTTGATCAATTCATGCGGTATTCCTGGGCCATTGTCCTCCACTTCAATGTATTTCTCTCCTGCGGGGTCTATACCGGCGATTAATTTTATGGAACTGTTTTCTTGATTGGATAGGGATTGTAAGGCATTTTTACATAAATTGATCAATACTTGTGTAATTTGTTTTTCATCTATAAAAAGCTCCAGGGATGGAGTCGCTATTTGCAATTCAATGGAGGTGTTTGAAAATTCGGGATTTTGGCTTACCAGTAGTTTTACTTTTTCCAACAAGCTTTGAGCCAATACAATTTTTTTATCCGGTACAGGAACGTTCAAAAAGCTTCTGTAAGATTGTACAAAACTCATTAGGTTCGCCCCTTGATCCTTAATGACTTCCAACCCCTTTATGGTGTTGTTAAAGCGCTTTTGATATTCGGAGCCATCTTCAGGTGTACTATCTCCTTTTTGGTAATATTTTAAAATGGAATCGGAAATGGAGGTTATCGGTGTAATGGAGTTCATAATCTCATGGGTCAGGACCCTAATTAATTTGGTCCAGGATTCGGTTTCCTTTTCGTCCAATTCCTGATGGATGTCCTGGATAACTACCAATAATAACTCTTGTCCATCCAAATTGAAGGATGAGGATTTTATCGCCAAATCAATTTTTTCACGTTCATTGGTCAATTGAAACATGCGACGTTCAAAAGGCTTCAATTCACTAAAGATACGATAGAGATTTTCATCAATTTGGGATAGTTGTTTAATATGGTTAAGTGGCGTATAATTTAGCATATGCTCCAATCTGGGATTGGCAAAAAGGATATGTCCTTTGTTGTTGATCGCTAAAATGCCAATATCGGCTTGTTTTAAGATCTCTTGGTAAAATCGTTCTTGGGTCTGATTTTTTAAATGAATTTTTTGAATCATTTCATTTAGCATATTCAAGCTATGATTAAGCTCTTCAAGAGATTTAAGTGTCAATTTTTCGGGAAATCTAAGGGTGAAATCCTCATTCTTTATAGCATCGAAGAAATAGGCTATTTTTCTGTTGGTCTCATTTACATATTTTATTAAATAAAAGGCCTGAAGTACTAGTGCAATTAAGGTTAGAACACTAAAAACATAGTTTTCCCGGACCAATAGAAAGGCGAGCATTAAGGATGTGGCGGTAATAAAGACTACTCGGCCTATGGTTTGGAAATAGAAGTTTTTACTAACCATTGGTATCCTGTTTTTTAATTTTATTGTAGAGCGTTTGCCTGGATATCCCCAATTGTGCCGCCGCTGCACTATAGTTGCCGTCATGGCTTTGCAAGGCGTTTGCAATCATAATTTGTTCCATTTCCTCCAAGGTTTTAGGTCCTGTGGGCATTAGTTGGGATGGTTTCGCATTCAATATAAAATCGGTAGGTTTCAGAATATTTCCTTCACACAGAATTACCGCCCTTTCCAAAGTGTGCTGTAGTTCCCTCACATTTCCCGGCCATGAGTAATGCATCAACTTTTCTTCGGCAATATCGTTTATTCGGAGTCCATGTTTTGCATACTTGGCGCTATATTTTTTTAGATAAAAATCAGCGAGGATCAAAATGTCATCCCCCCTGTCCCGTAGTGCTGGAACTTGAATATGTATAGTGTTTATTCGATATAAAAGATCCTCTCTAAAGAGACCGTCGGTTACCATTTGTTCCAAATTGCCATTGGTGGCACAGACCAATCTAATATCTACAGGAATGGGCTTGTTGGAGCCCACCCGTACTATTACCTTATTCTGAATGGCCGAAAGTAATTTGGCCTGCATTTGTAGGGATAGGTTGCCTATCTCATCCAAAAACAAGGTACCTCCATTGGCAGCTTCAAATTTTCCGGTCCTATCGTCCTTGGCATCGGTAAACGATCCTTTAAGGTGGCCAAATAGCTCACTTTCAAATAAATTTTCAGATATAGACCCCATATCGACCGAGATGAAAACTTCATTTTGTCTAGGAGACATTCGGTGCAGTTGGCGGGCAATCAGTTCTTTGCCGGTACCATTTTCTCCTGTGATTAAAACATTTACATCGGTTTTGGCCACCTTATTGGTAAGGTTTAAAACGGCGGTGAGTGCCCTGGAATTACCAATAATATAATTTTTGTCCTGATTAATTACCTGCTTTAAATTACTTTCCTTTTGTTTTAATTTACTGATTTCTTTCTGGGATTTGCGAAGCATATAAGCCGCTTTTACCGTTGCCAGGAACTTATCGTTGTTCCAAGGTTTGAGAATAAAATCGGATGCTCCCTCTTTAAGCGCCTGTACCGCTAGTTCTACCGCCCCATAGGCGGTCATCATGATAACTGCGGTAAGAGGTGCCTTTTTCTTGATTTCCTTTAACCAAAATAACCCTTCATTTCCCGTATTTACTCCGGCAGAAAAATTCATATCCAAGAGGACTACGTCAATCGAGCTTAAGTCGGGAAAGGAAGACAATTGATTGGGATTGGTAATGCTGGTGATGTTGGTGTATTCAAATTGCAACAAGATTTCCAAGGCACTCAAAACACTTTTATTGTCGTCTATTACTAATATTTTTCCTTCGACCATAATTTTGATGATAAGGCAATTTTTCTTTTTGTTGATTGGCTTTTATATATTTCGCCTCTTTCTTTATAAGAAGTAGGGTAGATATTTGTATGTTGTTCGTACTGAAGTTTGGCATTGAATCTAGTTTACTTCTTATCCTTATACTATCACTTGGACAATTACTCCCTTTATCAAAACTACAATATCTAAGTTTAACTCCATTAAAAGTGTCCAAATATTGGACAATTGTTGTACAACTATTTTACAATAGAATTTATTATGTTTATTAAATATGAGTTAACTTACTGTAAATCAATAATATAATTATTTGGCATGGACTTGGAATAGGGTACTTTGACGATGTCTTGACATAGTGGTCGGATTGGTGATTTTTTTAACCCTGTTTGTATTATGAATTTTATTGAAGGAAAATTGCTTCTTTTGTTTTTGTTTATCAGTGTTGTCGTCACTGGCCAGGAGAACTGGACCTTGGAGAATTGCATCTCCTATGCCTTGGAGCACAATCTTACGTTGCTGGATTATCAATATCAGGAAGATTCTGGTAAAGAGAATTATAATCAGGCAATAAGGGATATGCTTCCTAGTGTTAATGGTTTTGCCGATTATAATATTCGATATGGTAGATCTACAGATCCGAATACCAATGATATTATTGATACCGAATTCTTTTCCAATGGTTATTCCTTGAGCGCTTCAATAGATCTTTTTCGAGGCTTCCAAAAGGTCCACACGATTAAGGCAAGAAAGCTTTTGTATAAGGCTGCGCAGGAAACATCACAACAGCAGCGATTTTTACTGGCTCTAAGGATTATGACGGCCTATCACGATATTCAGTTTTATGAGGGTCTCCTGGCAATTTCAAAGGAGCAATTGACCATCTCGGAAGACAATTTTAAACTGGCTAGTAAACAAATTGAAATAGGGTTGAAGGCCAAGGCCGATCTGTATGAGGCAGAATCCGTATTGTACACGGATCAACTAAATGTTACCCAGAATGAAAATTTGTTACAGGCAGCAAAGCTTAGTCTGATACAGGAAATGAATCTGAAAAATGCCCATACCTTACAAATAAACCCTATTGTTCCCAAGACACTGGTGGATAACAAACTGTCGACAGATAGTATTTATGGCTTGGCCAAGGATTTTGTTCCCCTTCTCAAGGCCCAAAAGTATAGAACCGAAGCGGTTAAAAAACAACTGAGTGTTGTCCGGGGAGGGCTCTACCCTTCACTGTCGTTTGCTACTGGTTACGGAACCGGTTTTTATGAAACTACGAGGGACACCTTGGGAGTTACAATTCCATTTAAAAATCAAATTGAGGACAATGCCTCAAGGTTTGTGGGTTTTTCGCTTAATGTTCCCATTTTTAATGCTTGGTCTACTCGTTCTGCCATAAAACAACAGAAAATTGCTTTGAAGAGGGAAGAAAATAATCTTGAAATACAGGAGCAGGAAATTTTTAAGGCCATACAACAACTTGTCCAGGAGAACAAGGCCTTAAACGTGGAACTTATTCAAAGCGAAAAACAAATTTTGGCGCAAGAACAGGCTTTTGGAGTGGCACAAAAAAAATATGAAAAGGGCTTGTTTACGATAATGGAACTCAATCTGGCAAAATCTATGTACGCAACGTCACAAAATAAAAATTTACAGGTAAAACTGCTACTTCAGATTAATCAAAATACACTGTCTTTTTACCAAGGCTTACCTATTTTTAACATTAATAGCACCAATTGAAATGGATATACAATTAGAAAAGAAGAAAGGATTAAGGCCAAAACACTACGGGTATATTGCCATTGGGGTTTTGCTGCTATTTATGGGTTGGAAAATGATAACAGCTAATACGGGCCATACTTTTAGAACAGAAAAGGATAAATTGTCCATAGCAGAGGTGGTACAGGGAAAATTTGATGATTATATCACCATCAACGGTACGGTGGCCCCCATTGCTACCATTTACATGGATGCTTACGAAGGGGGGCGTGTAACCGAAAAACTGATAGAGGAAGGGGCCATGGTACAAAAAGGGGATATTATCCTAAAACTGGAGAATATTGGTCTATATGAGCAAATATTGAACAGTGAAAGCAATTTGGCACTAAAGCAGAACGACCTAAGGTCTACCAAAATAACATTTGATTCCAGACAGGTGGAGGGTAAAAAATCTTTGGCCAACGCACAGTACGAGTTAACAAAATTGAAACGAAATTTTGAACAGAACCAGGTTTTATATGATGACGAATTGATTTCGAAGGAAGAGTATTTAATATCAAAGGAGAATTTTGAGCTATCCCAAAAGCAATATGATATAGTTAAACTACAGACCGAACATGACGATGAAATGAGAAGCACCTCCTTGGCGGGATTGGATACGGATCTGGAACGTATGCGCAAGACGCTTACTATGGTTTACGAACGTTTGGACCATTTGAATGTACGGGCACCGGCAGATGGGCAATTAGGGTTTTTGGATGCGGAAATAGGACAGAATATCGGTCAGGGTGAACGTATTGGTCAGGTTAATGTCCTTACGGATTATAAGATCGAGGCGGATATAGATGAACATTATATAGATCGTGTGAAACGCGATTTAAATGCAACTTTTGAGCGCAATGGAATAGAGCATTCCCTGCGGTTGAGAAAGGTATATCCTGAAGTTCGAAATGGCAAGTTCAAGATAGATTTGGTCTTTACAGGTGAAAAACCACAGAACATCCGAGCAGGACAAAGTTATAATATAAAGTTACAGTTGGGCGAATCCAGTGATGCACTCTTACTGCCCAAGGGAAGTTTTTTCCAAAGTACTGGCGGACAATGGATATTTGTAGTTAACCCAGATGGTAATGAGGCATTAAAGCGGAATATAAGAATAGGAAAACAAAACTCCAGATATTATGAAGTGTTGGAAGGATTGGAGAACGGTGAAAAAGTAATTACCTCCAACTATGATAGTTTTGGAGATGCCGATAATATAGTGTTGAAATAGAAACATAAAATATACATCCGAAACTGTCACAAATGGGATGGCAAGTACATCCTTTAATTAACGTGTAAACCTTTTAGTATGATACAAATACAGAATCTTAAAAAAAGCTTTAGGACCGAAGAAGTGGAGACCCTGGCATTGAACAATGTTAACCTCAAAGTTCAGGACGGCGAGTTCGTAGCCATAATGGGGCCCTCGGGTTGTGGCAAATCTACCCTGTTGAACATTATAGGTATGCTGGACAACCCTACCTCAGGAAGCTACCAATTTGCCGGACATGAAGTGGGGCATTTAAAGGAAAATCAGCGAACACAATTGCGAAAAGGAAATCTGGGCTTTGTCTTCCAGAGTTTTAATTTGATTGATGAACTTACCGTCTTTGAAAATGTTGAATTGCCATTGATCTATCTTAAAATGAACAAAAGTGAGCGCAAGCAAAAGGTAATGGCCGTATTGGAGCGAATGAAGATAGCACATCGTGAAAAGCATTTTCCACAACAACTTTCGGGAGGTCAACAACAGCGTGTGGCCATTTCACGGGCCGTTGTTACAAATCCAAAGTTGATTTTGGCGGATGAGCCTACGGGAAATCTGGACTCCAAAAACGGAATCGAGGTAATGAACCTCTTAACAGAGTTGAATCAGGAAGGTACTACCATAGTGATGGTAACCCACTCGGATAGGGATTCGCACTATGCGCATAGAGTGGTAAACCTATTTGATGGGCAGATTGCCACCGAAAGCCATAATAGGGCTATGGGAGCAATGCGTTAGGGAGACCTGCAAGGTGTAGTCCGCCTTTTGCGGACCTCCTTGTAGGTCTTGCCTGGGATTTGAAAGTGGAACCAATAAGGTTCGGGGATCCGCATGGTAATGAAAACCTATAGGGTTTTGGAGACCTTGCAGGTTCATGAAGGGAGGAGTGTTTGTAGTCCGCCTTTTGCGGACCTCCTTGTAGGTCTTGCCTGGGATTTGAAAGTGGAACCAATAAGGTTCGGGGATCCGCATGGTAATGAAAACCTATAGGGTTTTGGAGACCTTGCAGGTTCATGAAGGGAGGAGTGTTTGTAGTCCGCCTTTTGCGGACCTCCTTGTAGGTCTTGCCTGGGATTTGAAAGTGGAACCAATAAGGTTCGGGGATCCGCATGGTAATGAAAACCTATAGGGTTTTGGAGACCTTGCAGGTTCATGAAGGGAGGAGTGTTTGTAGTCCGCCTTTTGCGGACCTCCTTGTAGGTCTTGCCTAGGATTTGAAAGTGGAACCAATAAGGTTCGGGGATCCGCATGGTAATGAAAACCTACAGGGTTTTGGAGACCTTGCAGGTTCATGAAGGGAGGAGTGTTTGTAGTCCGCCTTTTGCGGACCTCCTTGTAGGTCTTGCCTAGGATTTGAAAGTGGAACCAATAAGGTTCGGGGATCCGCATGGTAATGAAAACCTACAGGGTTTTGGAGACCTTGCAGGTTAATAAGAGGTATAGAGTTTATTCATCAATGAAATAAGTGCTGAACTTATTTCTGCATCAAAAACAATCATCATGTTTCAAAATCACATTAAAATTGCTTGGAGAAGTCTTAAAAGGCAACCTTTTTTTACCTTCCTGAATACTTTCGGTCTAGCCATTGGTATGGCCGGTGGCTTGCTCATATCGTTATACATCTATGATGAGATGAATTTTGACACCATGTTTAAAGATGCCGACCGTATTTATAGAATAAATTCGGATATCAGATTTGGCGGCAAAATTATGAGGTCCGCTCAAGTGGGTGCTCCTATGGCGGCGGCTATCAAAAGCGATTTTCCGCAAATTGAGTTAGTGACAAGAATAAGGAACCGAGGGAGTCTGCTATTAAGAAAACAGGGAACTGAAGCCAATACCAAAGAATCCAATGCGGCTTTTGCGGATTCTACTTTCTTTAAAATGTTCGGCATCGACTTGCTTGTAGGTGATGTACAATCTGCTTTGACCGAACCAAATACCTTGGTGTTAACGAAAACAGCGGCCGAAAAGCACTTTGGTATGAACAATGCCTTGGGGCAACACCTTTTGCTGAATAACACTGACACCTATACCGTAACCGGAGTTGTCGCCGATTTCCCTAAAAACTCAATGCTTAGGGACCACGATGTTTTAATGGCCATGGCCGGGTTTGATGATGCAAACCAAATGTTATGGACCAGCCATAACTATTTCACCTTTATAAAATTGCTGCCGGGGGCCGATATTGCTGATTTTCAAGCTCCCTTGCAATCAATGTTGGAAACGTATATCTTACCGTATGTACAGAAGTTCTTTCCCGGTATTACTGCGGAATCCTTTGAGGCATCCGGAAATTATTTGAAGTATAGTACTATTCCTTTGACCGATATACATTTGTATTCCAACAGAGAGATAGAGCTAAGTGCCAATAGCAGTATTCAAAATGTCTATATTCTCTCCTTTATTGGCTTGTTCTTAATCCTCTTGGCCAGTGTAAATTTCATGAATTTGTCAACGGCCCATTCCTTAAAAAGGGCCAAGGAGGTAGGTATTCGAAAAACCTTGGGTTCCAACAAGCTGGATCTAGTACGGCAATTCTTAATTGAAGCAGGGCTGATTTCATTTATTTCATTGCTACTGGCCATTGGTATTGCCATAGTTGCCCTTCCTTTTTTCAATGACCTTTCCGGAAAGTCCATTTTAATACCGTTCATTAATCCTGTTTTCTGGATAATCGTATTGGCCGCCGTAACTTTTCTAGGTCTTTTTTCAGGAAGTTACCCTGCATTTTTTATGTCCAGGTTTGTGACTGCCAAAGTACTTAAAGGTGGGGGAGGGAATAGCATTGGTGGAGGAAAGATCCGAAATTCCCTGGTCGTTTTTCAATTTGCCATTTCCGTTTTATTGATAATAAGTACCCTAGTGGTCTTTCAGCAATTAAAGTACATACAAAGCAAGGATCTTGGTTTTGTCAAGGATCGGGTCTTGCTTATCGATGATGTGTATACCGCGGGAAATCGGGTGCAATCTTTTAAGGAGGAAGTGATGCAATTGGGCCAAGTGGCAAGTACAACATTGACCGGTTATATGCCTACCCCTTCTTTCCGCAATGATAATTCCTTTTTTAAGGAAGGTTCAACAGAACAGGAAAATGCCCTTCAAATGCAGAATTGGGTGGTAGACCATGATTATTTAAAGACCCTGGACATGCAGCTTATTGCAGGAAGGAATTTTGATAAACGCTTCCCCACTGATTCCACCGCAACTATACTTAATGAGTCAGCAGTTGCAAAATTGGGGGTAACGCCCGATGAAGTATTGGGAACACAGATTTCTGGGAATCTCGGTTTAGAAAGCCAGGTTTTTTATACCGTGATCGGGGTGGTCAAAAATTTTCATTATGCGTCTCTAAGGGAAGATATCGGGGCTTTGGGCTTATTTCTCGGAAATTCCACGGGTTCTATGGCCATTAGGCTAAAAGCCGGTGATTTTTCAAATGTGATAGCCAATATAGAAAATATCTGGAACAAAGTGGCACCTGGCCAATTGTTCAGCTATCGTTTTATGGAAGATTCTTTCAATACGACCTACCAAGCAGAGCAAAAGTTGGGGCACATTTTTGTGGTATTTACGGTACTATCCATTTTGATTGCCTGTCTTGGCCTTTTTGGCCTAGCGGCCTTTAATGCCGAAAAACGGACCAAGGAGATTGGAATTAGAAAAGTGCTAGGGGCAAGCGTGGGCCAAATATCCACAAAACTTACTTTGGATTTCTTAAAACTTGTGGGAATAGCAATTTTAATTTCTATCCCCATAGGTTGGTATGCCATGGGTAAATGGTTGGAAGATTTCTCCTATCGAATAGATATTTCTTGGTGGATATTTGCTCTGGCTGCTTTTATGGCCGTTTTGATATCAGTGCTTACAGTAAGTTACCAAAGTATTAAGGCGGCCATGGTGAATCCTGTTAAAAGTTTACGTACGGAGTGAACAGTTGGCAGTGAACAATTAACAATGAATTGGGAGCAGTACACAGTTAGGAATTAAAACGCATATCATCAATCAAATCAAATCAAAACGAGAATCATGTTTAAGAATTATTTTAAAATCGCTTGGCGGAATATTAGGAGAAATAAATTGCATTCCGCCATCCATATTTTTGGTTTGGCCATCGCTTTTTCCATCTGTATCCTTTTATTTTTGACGGCCTATTTTCATCTGAGTTTCGATTCTTTCCACAAGGATAAGCCCCAGCTGTTTAGAACTTTCCGCCATATAAACAGTGCACAGGGTCCTGAAATGAGTTCCCAAATGCCATTGCCGGCCGCTGCTGCTTTAAGGACCGATATTCCGGAAGTGGAGACTGCTATAGTGGTGAATATGGGGATGCCTGAAAATTTATCATACGAGGAAAAAAATTTGGAACGGGTGGTTGTTAGGACCGATCCGGATTTTTTTGAAGTGTTCAATTTCCCGGTACTTATCGGTAATGGCAGCACGGCACTTTCCGGTTTGCAGGATATAGCCTTAAGTGAAACTACGGCCAAGGCCATTTTTGGGAATTCGGATCCCATTGGGAAGGAGCTAAAAATAGGCAGAGGCGAAGACGTTGAATATTACACCGTAACCGCAGTGGTCAAAGATTGCCCAAAGAATTCAAGTATTCGATTTGACGCAGTCGCCCGGACCGAATCGCTTCCCAATTATGCACAACTTCAAAATGATTGGGGCTCCAATGGATCCAGTGTTTTTATTAAAATCTCCAAAAATAGCGAGCCACAAAAGGTTGCTATGAAACTGGAACCTTTTGTGGAAAAATACTATCCCGATCAGTTGGCACAACTTAGGGCCGATAGGCCGGATGTAAAGGAATCCTCCGAATTGTTGAGTTTAGACCTCACCAATATTAATGATGTTCATTTTTCCGGGGAAAGGAGTGCCCCCAAGGTATTGGTATATGCCCTCATGTCCTTGGGGGCCTTTATTCTATTGATTGCCTGTTTTAATTTTATAAACCTTAACATGGCCAACTCTTTTAAAAGAAGTCGCGAACTGGGGGTAAGGAAGACACTTGGGGCCTATAAGGGGCAACTTTTTATGCAGTTATGGGGCGAGGCCTTTTTGCTTTACTTTTTTGGTTTTATGTTGGGACTGGGCCTAGCTTCCCAATTGATACCCGCCTTTAATGCACAATTTGGAGGCGGTATGGAAATTTCGGCCCTATTCCAACCCTCTTTTTTGGCCATTATCTTTGGGGTCTTTTTATTGGTAACCCTGATTGCTGGGGGATACCCAGCCTTAAAGATGGCCAACTTTAGTTTGGTTGGCGTTTTAAAGGGTAAGGTCTCCACCAAGAGGCCGGGAGCCCTTCGCAATAGCCTTTTAGTGAGTCAGTTTGCCATTTCCAGCCTGCTGATCTGCATAAGTTGGATAGCAGGACAACAATTGGATTTTTTACGGGAAGTACCTATAGGTTTTGAAAAGGAGCAGGTTATAAGTATTCCTGTAGGTTACCAGCAAGACGGTAGAAAAATATTGGCGCGTATGCGGAACCAACTTGTAAATGATCCCAATATTGTTTCCATTACTGGGACAGGTGGTAACTTGGGAAGGGGCTTGGATAGGGTTACCGTTAGGTCTGTTGTAGGGTTCGATTATAAACAGAACCAGGTTTCGGCCGATTGGCTCTTGGCGGATTATGACTTTTTAAGGACTTTGCAAATTCCTATTCTTAAGGGAAGGGATTTTGATCCTGCCTATGCCACGGATACAATAAATGCGTTCGTGGTTACTGAGAGTTTTGTAAAGGCCATGGGAGAACCTGATCCCATTGGCAAATATTTTGGAGGGGAAGAAGCAGGATTGGGAAATAGGATCATAGGTGTAATACCGGATTTTAATGCCTATTCCCCGTCCGAAAAAGCTTATCCAATTGCCATTCATCTATCGGCATCGGAACGTATAAATTACATTTTCCTAAAGGTTAAATCGGATAATCCACAGATGGTGATGGAACATATCGCTGCAGTTTGGGAAAAGCTTACGGATAATGCCCTCTTCAAAGCTTCCTTTTTAGATGAGAATCTTCAGGCCTGGTACGAGGGCGAAATAATTATGACTACAGTCTTTGGTATTGCATCGGCCATAGCCATATTCCTTTCCTGTTTGGGCCTTTTTGCCATTTCATTAATGGTGATTGAATTGAGGACCAAGGAGATAGGAATTCGGAAAGTTATGGGAGCATCGGTAAATAGTATTGTTGGTATGATATCAATTCACTTTTTAAAATTGGTATTGCTCAGTCTATTGATTGCAGTCCCCTTGGCCTGGTATGCCATGGAGATTTGGATCGAGAATTATGAAAATCGTATATCCATAGATCCGCTCACATTTTTAGGGGTGGGCACTGTGGTAATAGTGGTGGCATTGTTTACCGTTAGTTTTCATACCATAAAGGCAGCCATTGTTAACCCTGTAGACAGTTTAAGAACGGAGTGAAAAAGTAAGTAGTAAACAATAAGCAATTAACAATGAATTGGGAGAGGTAGATAGTTAGGAATTAAAACGCATATCATCAATCAAATCAAAAAACGAAGAAACCATGATTAAGAACTTTTTCAAAATCGCTTGGCGGAATCTTTGGAACAATAAGGGATATACTGCCATTAATGTAGGCGGATTGGCGTTGGGTATGGCCGTAACGCTCATCATAGGTCTTTGGATCAATGATGAATTATCCAACAATAGTTATTTTTCCAAAAAGGATAAGTTGGCACAGGTATTTCAGTCGCAAACTTTCAATGGAACCACAGGTACGGGGCCAGCTATACCCAGACCTTTGGAAAGGGCTTTAAGAGACGGTTATGCAGATAACTTCGAACATCTGGTTATGTCTTCCTGGAACATAACAAGATATTTAAAGTACAAGGACAAGAGCCTTTCCAAAACCGGGAATTTTATGCAGCCTGAAGCTCCTGAAATGTTGGACTTAAAAATTTTAAAAGGGGAAAAAGATGGCTTACGGGAGTTAAATTCCGTAATGCTGTCCGAATCGGTCGCCTATGCACTTTTTGGGGATGAGGAACCTATTGGTAAGACCGTACAGGTCAATAACCAATATGATGTAATGGTGAGTGCGGTATATGAAGATATTCCTTTTAACAATTCTTTTCATGACACCGAGTTTTTAATGCCTTGGGACAAAATAATCGCAACCCAAGAATGGATGAAAAATGCCGTGGACAATTGGGGGAACAACTCCTTTCAAATGTTCGTTCAGATTGCCGATAACACCACCATGGAAAAAGTTACCGAGGCTATTTTAAATGTGAAAAAGGATCTGAATGAAGATACGGCGGAATTCAATCCACAAATATTTCTCTTCCCCATGAAGGATTGGTACCTACGTGGCAATTTTGAAAACGGAAAGCAGTCCGGGGGCAGAATAACATATGTATGGCTCTTTGGAATAATAGGGGTGTTCGTATTGCTTTTGGCCTGTATAAATTTCATGAACTTGAGTACGGCCAGATCTGAAAAAAGAGCTAAAGAAGTAGGAATCCGAAAATCCATCGGCTCGCAGAGAAATCAGTTGATCAATCAATTTTTATGTGAATCTTTTTTAGTGGTATTGTTTGCCTTTTTTATGGCTGTGGTAATAGTGATTATGTCCTTAAACGGATTTAATGATCTTTCCAAAAAGGAAATTTCCTTTCCATGGACCAATGGAATTTTTTGGATCAGCTCTTTAGCATTTATTTTATTTACGGCCTTGATAGCAGGTAGTTATCCTGCATTGTATTTATCCTCTTTTAAACCTGTGGATGTTTTAAAGGGGACGTTTAAATCTGGCAGGTATGCAGGGTTGCCCAGGAAAATCCTGGTGGTTCTACAATTTACGGTTTCGGTGGCTTTCATTATAGGTACCGTAATCGTTATGCAACAGATCAACCATGCAAAAAACCGCCCTGTTGGTTATAATAAGGAAGGACTTATTCAAATACCAACATTCAGTCAAGATTTTGAGGGTAAGTACGATTTAATGAGAAGTGAATTTTTAAATTCTGGTGCGGTAATTGAAATGTCGGCGTCCAGCAGTCCCACTACCGAGATTTGGTCCAACCGCAGTGGATTTGAGTGGGAAGGCAAGCCCGAAGGTTTTCAGGAAGATTTGGCATGGACTGAAGTGACCCCGGAATACGCCAAGTCTTTGGGTATGAAAATTATTGAAGGCCGTGATTTTTCAAGGGAGTTCGCAACCGATTCCAACGCTGTGTTGATCAACCAGACCGCAGTAAAATATATGGGAATCAAGGATCCCGTTGGCAAGTTTTTAAAAGAGGATGACGAGGAGGATCCAGGTCCACCTTTGAAAATTATTGGGGTAGTTGAAGATATGATAACACAATCCCCCTATAAGCCCGTTAAGCAAGGACTTTATGTTTTTGACAAACATGGTAATTCCAGTTATTATAATTTACGTCTAAATCCCGACCGAAGTGCGAGTCAGAATATAGCCATTATAGAAAGGGTCTTTACAGAACATTTTCCGGATCTTCCTTTTGAGTATGATTTCGTGGATAGCCAATACGGCAGAAAATTTGCTTCGGAGGAGCGTATTGGAACACTTTCCGGAATTTTCACTGCTTTGGCAATTTTGATCAGCTGTCTTGGTTTATTTGGGCTAACCTCTTTTGTGGCCGAGCAGCGCACCAAGGAAATTGGGGTACGAAAAGTGTTGGGAGCAACCGTGTTCAATGTTTGGACTATGCTTTCAAAGGATTTTCTAAAACTGGTCACTATCTCTTGTTTTATTGCGGTGCCCATTGCCTACTATGTGATGAACGGATGGTTACAGGATTATCCCTACCACATGCTTCTTGAATGGTGGATTTTTGCCTTGGCCGTTTTCGGTGCCATGGCAGTAACGGTTATTACGGTAAGTTTTCAAGCTATCAAGGCAGCAAATTCGAATCCGGTAAAGAGTTTGCGAACAGAGTGAAGAAGTGAACAGTGGTCAGTTGGCAGTAAACAATTAACATTATCGTTGAACATAGAATAACTATCAATGTGCAATAAATACGAAAGACAATAAAATTTAATCAAATATCAACCCAGTTTCACACCTAAGCGGGGAGGATTAAAAACGAGATTCATGTTAAAAAACCATATTAAAATTGCATTTCGAAGTTTAGCAAAAAGAAAGGCCTTTGCACTGATCAATATTGTGGGACTTTCCTTAGGGCTATGGTGTACTTTATTGATCGCCCTATGGATTTCCGACGAGTTGGATAAAGACGCATTTCACATAAAGGGTAACCAAATTAGTCAGGTAATGACCAATGTTGGCTCCGATGATGGATCTGTCAGCACATGGGACGGTACCGGATATCCGGTCGCAGAGGCTTTGATGTCCCAACTACCCGAGATAGAGACTGCTGTACGTAGAACAGGGCCAAGAGGGGGACTCTTAAAAATTGGGGAGAAGTCAATTGAAGCACAACTAATTGGAACCGATATCGGATTTTTCGAACTATTTAGTTATCCCTTGAAAGTAGGGGAACCCAAAACCTGCTTAAAAGACCTAAAAAGTATCGTTCTATCTGAAGAAATGGCCGCTATATATTTTCCAGATGGGGCAGCTTTGGGAAAAACCGTGAATCTTATGCTTTCCGAAATTTCCGAGCCCTATCTGGTTACAGGGATATTCAAGAAAATTCCGCGGCAATCCACTTTAAAATTCGATGCAGTTGTGCCGGTGGACAATTTCTTGCCGATGAACAATAAAAGTTGGGGCAATACATGGGTGAAGACTTATGTACTGCATGGAGAAGGGGCGGACCTTGATCTCCTGGGGAAAAAGTTGCAACATCTTCCCGAAGAAATGGGAGACGATAAATGGCGAACACTCTCATTACAACCCCTTAATGACCGATACCTTTATTCGAAATTTGAAAATGGTCAACCCATTGGTGGTCCAATTGATGATATAATCCTCTTTGCCATCATTGCCATTTTCACTTTACTCATTGCCTGTTTTAATTTTATAAACCTCACTACGGCCTTGGCCGTTAAGCGTTCTAAGGAGGTAGGGGTCAAAAAAGTCCTTGGCGCAGGGAGGGGCTCATTACTAGTACAATTTTTCACGGAATCGGCAGTTCAAGTGGGCATCTCCGTTGTGTTCGCAGTTTTGTTGGCGGCAGTTTCCATGCCTATGTTCAATGCAATTACTGAAAAGGAATTGATAATCGACTTTTCGGACGGTCGAATCTATGGCATTTTAGTGCTTATTTCATTGGCCACAATATTGTTTTCAGGGCTCTATCCTGCTTTTTCACTATCTTCTGTCAACGGGATAAATGCCCTGAACGAAAAACTAAAGGGTAATAAAGGCGAAAATTTTTTAAGGAAAGGCCTGGTCGTATTTCAGTTCTTTCTCTGCATGCTTATGATTACGGGAACCATGGTGGTCTACCTGCAGCTTCAATTTATAAAGGATAGAAATCTAGGCTTGGATAAGGAGAACATTGTTTATATGCCGATGAACCATGAAACGTATTTAAAATCAAAGACATTTAAGGCCGAGTTGGCAAATTTTTCGGGAATTAAAGAACTGAGTTCTGCTAGTAGTAATTTTATTGATTCTTGGGGTACCACCTCCGATCCGGTTTGGGAAGGACAGAGTCCTGATGATGGGCAACAATGGTTTACCATCCTTACAACCGATTTTGGCCTTATGGAAATGCTGAACATTCCTATTAAGGAGGGCCGGAGTTTTTCTCCTGAATATGCCACTGATACTTTGAATTATTTGGTCAATGAGGAAGCGGTAAAAGCCATGGGGATGAAAGATGCAATTGGGAAATCATTAAGTTTTTGGGGTGATGAAGGCGGGAAAATTGTTGGGGTGGTCAAGAACTTTCACTTTACCTCCCTGCATAACCCTATACAACCAATGATTATTCGTTGTAGGCCCGCAGAACCTGACCTTGTGTATATAAAAACCATGCCCGGGAGAACCAAGGAGGCCATCGCCCATATGGAAAAAGTACACGCCCAATTTAGTAGCTTACCATTTGCCTATCATTTCTTGGATGAAACTATTGGGAATGGATACAAGCAAGAGCAAAAAACACAGCAATTAGTAGGTGCCTTTACAGCCTTGGCCATCTTTATTTCCTGTATAGGTCTATTTGGACTGGTAGCTTTCATGGCCAATCAGCGGGTCAAGGAAATTGCCGTAAGAAAAGTATTGGGAGCAAGTGTTTTTGGGCTGTTTAACCTGCTTTCAAAAGATTTTGTAAAGCTTGTAGGTATAGCCCTTTTAATTGCTGTTCCCGTTGCCTGGTATTATATGAATGAATGGATACAAGGCTTTGCCTATCATATGGCCATTAATTGGTGGCTGTTTGCTTTGGGGGGAATAATGCTATTGGGAGTAGCGCTAATAACAGTAAGTTATGAGACTATCAGGGCCGTTAGAACAGATCCTGCCAAAAGTTTAAGAACGGAGTGATTAAGTAAACAGTAAGCAGTTGCCAGTGAGCAGTGAACAATGGGCAATTAACAATGAATTGGGAGCGGTGTATGGTTAGGAGTTAAATCGCATATCATCAATTAAAACAAAACACGGGAATCATGTTAAAAAATCATTTGAAAATTGCCTTACGATTTTTTTTAAGGAACAAATTGTTTACTGGTATCAATGTCTTAGGCCTTTCCATAGGAATAACGGCATTTATCTTGTTGATACAATATATTGCCTTCGAAAAAAGCTACGATAACTTTATTCCAGATGTGGATAACCTCTACAGGGTTACCCTGACCACCAATTTGGGTGATAATGGTTTTGTTACTTCCGCAACAAATCATCCTATGACAGGCCCGGCAATGTTATCGGATTTTCCGGAGGTTGAAAGTTACACCAGGATTGCTGACAAGCCAATGGCATTTTCTGGCACTATGAATATTTCTTATACCAATACCTTGGGTGACGAAATAAAATCTGATGCCAATGATGATCATATCTATTTTGCGGATAATGCCATTATAGATCTTTTCGATTTACAATTTGTTCAAGGCGATGCGGCAACGGCACTAAAGGAACCTACCTCCGTAATTCTAAGTGTGAAAATAGCACATCGCTTTTTCGGCAACGAGGACCCTATAGAAAAGTTGATAGAGGTAAATGATAATTTCAAATTAAAGGTAACAGGTGTTTTTAAAGAACGTCCGGACAATACACACTTACCTATGGGAATGATTGTTTCCTATAACATCTTTGGCCCAAATGGCGATCATGCCAACAGTTGGGTATGGCCAGAATTTTACAATTATATTAAACTTAAACCTGGGACCAGTCAGAATACCGTAGAAGCTAAGTTTCCTGCATTTGTAAAAAAATATTTGGGGGATATCATGATCGAGCATGGGTTTGAAGCAAGAATGGCACTGCAACCCGTTAAGGATATTCATTTAAAATCGCATTTATTAAAAGAGATTTCACCCAATAACAGTGAAGGTACTTTGTACTTTTTATTGGTTGTGGCCGGTTTTATCATTGCCATCGCCATGATTAATTTTATTAACCTTTCTACCGCCAAATCTATGGAGCGCGCCAAAGAAGTAGGAATTAAAAAAGTAGTTGGTGCACCCAGGTCGGTACTCGTACATCAATTTTTATTCGAGTCGCTCCTCATTAATTTCTTTGCCGTTATTATTGCCTTTGTACTGATCAATTTGTTAATTCCTTCCTTTAATTCCTTAGTAGGTATAGAGGTTTTAAACTTTGGAATGTGGGGTAAATGGCAAGTGTGGTTGGCCTTGCTGGGCATATTTCTAATAGGGGGAGTTTTAGCAGGCCTTTACCCCGCTTTCGTATTGTCGGGTTTTGTACCTATTGAAGTTCTTCGGGGAAAGTTTCATAAAACCACCAAAGGGAATACGCTACAAAAGACTTTGGTAGTTTCCCAATTTGCCATTTCAATTGCTTTAATTGCGGGAACCTACATTGTTTATAACCAATTCTCATACATGCAGAACCAGGACCTTGGCTTCATTGCTGAACAAAATCTTGTCTTTGCAGCACCTACGTATGCCGATACCACCACGCAACGGAAAGTAGAATCTTTTAAACGGGAACTGATCCAAAACCCAAGGATAAACAGTGTTGCCTTGTCCGATGAAATACCCGGTAAACCAATTGTTCAGGGGAATACCATACGGCAGGTTCATAAACCAAGAGAGTTGGGGGTCAGTGCCAATTTCGCAATCATAGATCAAGATTTTATAAAAACCTATGACATTGACCTCTTGGCAGGAAGGGATTTTGTTAAGGAAGATGCCAGCTCATTGTATACAAGGGAGGGCCCGGTTCCATCCGGACATCGGGTCCTAATCAATCGTTCTGCAGCAAAAATATTGGGTTTTTCAGACCCTGGAGCGGCTATTAACAAAAAGATGATATTCAAGTTTGGTCCTATCGATCGAACAACCGAAATTATCGGGGTGGTAGAGGACCATCATCAACAATCCCTACAAAAAGGGTACGACCCTATAGTCTTCATGCATATCGAGGGCTATACTGCCTCGTTTATGACCGTAAATATTGTAGCGGGTAATATTTCTGAAACAACGGCCCAAATAGAGGCCAAGTTCAAAGAGTTTTTCCCGAACGATTTGTACAACTCCTTTTTTATGGATGATTACTTTAATCGGCAGTATCAGGCCGAATCTAAATTTGGAATTATTTGTTTGGTGTTTTCCCTATTGGCCATATTTATAGCGGCCTTGGGACTGTTTGGCCTGGGATCGCACATGGCCATGCAAAAGACCCAGGAGATAAGTGTACGAAAAGTTATGGGTGCCACTGTGGCACAAGCCTTGGCCATAATTCCAATAAAACTACTGAGCCTGGTCCTACTATCAGGGGCAATAGCCTTACCCATCATCTATTTTGTCACTAAAAAATGGCTGGAAAAATATGCCTTTAAAATCGATTTGAGTATTTGGATGTTCGCAATACCCCTATTGGTAGTTCTTGTGGTCGCGGCATTGTCCATCCTCTCACAATCATTTAAAACGGCCATGGTTAACCCAGCGGAATCATTGAGAAACGAATAAAGTGAATACTATTTCCCACAAAGGGTGGCGCATACATAGGAAAACAACGTGAAAAGATAAATTAAAAGACCGAACCGATTCCCCCTCTCTTGGAGGGGGTTAGGGGGAGGTCAAAATCAACAATCATGTATAAAAATTATCTAAAAATCGCTTGGCGAAGTATTAAAAGTGATAAGCTCTTTACCTTTATAAAGGTTGGGGGCTTTGCCATGGGCATTGCAGCTTGTCTGTTGATTGCATTATTCATTAATGACGAACTCAGCTATGACCAACAATACAAAAATAAGGATCGTATTTATAGGGTTGTTTTACAAGGTGTAATGGATGGTGAGCTAAGAAAAAGTGTTCATTTTCAATTGCCTTTTGCAGATGCCCTACAATCCGATTTTCCAGAGATAGAAAAGGCAGGGAAAATAAATATGAGCGAGCTCTTTGGGGCTGGGAAACGTGGCTTGCGATTGGCGGGTGATTCCCAGAACAATTTTGAGGACGGATTTGTATTTGCCAATCAGAACATCCTTGAAATTCTTGAGATTTCCTTGGAACAAGGCAATGCTAAGGAAGCCTTATTACAACCCGGGAATATGGTAATTTCAAAATCCAAGGCAGATAAATATTTCCCTAATGGGGCGGCTTTGGGTAAGACCATTGTTTTGGACAATAACACTTCAAAGCCCTATACTATTACCGGGGTAATGCCAGATTTCCCCAAGAATTCCCACTTACAGTTTAATTTTCTGTTACCTATAGAGGATACCAACATGAGTTGGACCAACCAGAACTACTTCACCTATATTCTAGTGGATGAAAACACCGATATCTCGGCCTTGGAGAAAAAAATGTTTTCTATTATGGAAAACTATGTGATTCCTGCCCAAATGGCTCGTGGTCGTGCCCCTGATTTTATCGAAATTTTAAAGACTATAGAATACAAATTACAGCCTATAGGGGATATTCATTTACGATCGGACCTGGCCATGGGCGATGGTTTAAAACACGGTGATATTCGTTTTGTATGGCTCTTTGGTGCCATTGCAGGTTTTATTTTAATGCTGGCTTGTATCAATTTTATTAATCTTTCCACAGCCAAATCGGCCAATAGGGCCAAGGAAGTTGGTCTGCGTAAAACCGTGGGCGCGTATAGGAGTAATTTGGTTGGACAGTTTTTGACCGAATCGGTGTTGTTCAGTATAATCTCATTTCTATTGGGAATTATGTTGGCCTGGGCCTTGCTGCCTTTCTTTAACAGTATAGCGGCAAAATCGATTTTATTTCCCTGGCAGGTGTGGTGGTTTGTTCCGCTAATGGTTTGTTCCGCTTTATTCGTTGGAATCTTGGCCGGAATGTACCCCGCATTTTATCTCTCTTCCTTTAGACCGGTAAATGTGCTGAAAGGGAGCATTAGTGTTGGTAGTAAAAGCGGCAAGCTGAGGAGCGGTTTGGTCGTGTTTCAGTTTGCCACATCGGTAATCCTGATTATAGGGACACTGATTATTTACAAGCAGATGGATTATATACAGCACAAAGAATTGGGTTATAACAAGGAGCAGGTTGTTATTTTGGATGGGGCCAATATCCTAGGAAACAAATCGGAGAGTTTTAAGGAACAACTCTTACAGCTTCCCCAGGTACAAACAGTAACAAAAAGTGATTATTTGCCGATAGATGGCGCCAAAAGAAACGGAAATACCTTTAAAAAGACAGGGGAGGGTATTGAGGACCGTGGGGTTCCTGCACAGATTTGGAGAGTGGATTATGACTATATAACAACTTTGGGAATCCAAGTGAAGGAGGGCCGGGATTTTTCACGGGAATTTGCTTCGGACTCCGTGAATTCGATGATTATCAATGATCAAATGGCCCATGAACTGGGGTATGATAATCCCATAGGAAAGCAGATAAACAACGGAATGGATTGGACGATTGTGGGGGTCGTGGAGGACTTTCATTTTAAATCCTTGAAAGAAGATATAGCCCCACTTAGCCTGGTGATTGCCAATAATGATAGTGGTGCTATTTCAGTAAAGCTCAAGCCGGACAATATTGGGGAGTCCTTGGCCTCTATTGAAGCAATTTGGAATAAAAATGTTCCCAATCAAGTTTTTTCTTATTCCTTTTTAGATCAACAATTCACCCAAATGCACGAAGATGTGGAACGCATGGGGAAAATATTCAACAGCTTTGCCTTGTTCGCAATTCTAGTGGCCTGTTTGGGCTTGTTTGCCCTTTCTGCCTTTATGGTGGAACAGCGTAAAAAGGAAATTAGTATTCGGTTGGTTTTGGGGGCTCCTTTTGAAAGTATCTATAAACTGTTGACCTTGGATTTTCTAAAATTGATTCTTTTGGCCATTCTTATTGCGATACCCCTAGGATGGTATATGATGAACCGATGGTTGGAGGATTTTGCCTATAAGATTGATATTGGATGGGACATATTCTTTGTTGCTGGTGGAATAGCTTTGATCATTGCTGTGGCGACCATTAGTTATCAGTCCATTGGGGCTGCATTGATCAAACCCTTAAAAAGCTTAAGGACAGAGTAAATTATATAAAAGAATTACTATGTACACACTATTCCTAAAAATCGCGACAAGGTATTTGCTTAAGAACAAGTTGTATTCCTTTATCAACATCTTTGGCTTGGCCATTGGATTGGCATCCTTTGTTTTAATTATGATATACGTGAACCATGAGCGGAGTTATGACACTTTTGAGGGCTCTGAAAATGTATATCGGGTGTATATGGATTATTTGGAAGGGGAAGAGTGGGTTCCTGGAGATGCCAATGCCTACATTGTAAGTGGCCCTACCTTACAGGAGAAATTCCCGGAAATTAAGGATTTTGTGCGGCTTCGTCGCATGAAAGGAGTGGTTTTGATGCGCGACAAGGATATTTTTGACAACAACACTGGGTCTTTGGCAGATAGCAGTTATTTCGACATTTTTGATCGCACTTTGGAAAAGGGTGATATTAAAACGGCATTGAAAGAACCGTATTCAATGGTGCTGTCCACTTCTCTGGCACATAAGATTTTTGGTTCGGAAGACCCTTTGGGAAAAACCCTGAAAATAGGAGGTGACGAAAATTCTTTATTTACAGTATCTGGGGTTTTGAAAAACAGTTTACAAAACACCCACATTGATAACGATTTTCTGGTCACGTTCAACACCTTCTATACTTGGAAGGAATTTGAACGCGATTGGAAGTATACCTGGAATCAAAACGAATATTTTACGTATATAAAAGTGGACAAAAATGCTGATATACCAAGGCTCAATCAAAAGGTCATGGCTTTTGAACCTAAAGGTTTATTGAACGAAAGGCATCATTTGGAACCATTGGAAGATATTCATTTGCATTCCAATAAGCCGTATGAGGCGGACACTAATGGTAGTGCCAATAGTATTAGGCTTTTGGCCATAATCGCATTTATAACCATTCTATTATCGTGGATTAACTATGTGAACCTTTCCACCAGCAAATCTATGGAACGGGCCAAAGAAATAGGTATACGGAAAGTAGTAGGTGCCAAACGGCCACAATTGATAATGCAGTCCCTTTTTGAATCAAGCATACTTAATTTCATTGCCATCTTGTTGGCGATGGCTGCAGCCTATCTAATGTTACCTGCTTTTAATAAGTTCGTTGGGTCTAATTTCGAGCTGGACAATACCCAATTAAAAGTCCTATTGCCTTATTTCGGTTTTATTTTCCTAGGAGCCGTTTTGTCTGCCTTCTATCCTGCGTTTGTGTTGAGCAAGTACAAATCAGTGACCGTGTTAAAAGGAAAATTACAGACTTCCAACACAGGCCTCAACCTACGAAAAGGCCTGATTATTGGTCAGTTTTTTGCCACAATAACGCTATTGACAGGTGCTTTCGTGGCTAATAAGCAAATTCGTTTTCTTCAAAATAGGCCGATTGGCACAGAACTTCACAATTTGGTAGCATTAAACGGTCAAGTATTGAACAGGGAACATGATTCCCTTTTAAAACGGGATTTTAGTAGCTTGATGGACGAACTTAAAAAAAGCCCGTTCGTTAAGAATGTGGCATTGGCTCAGACGTATCCAGGTGATGATTTTTCAAATTTGAATTCGAGTTTAGGCCTTGTTTTTCCTGATGGAAGAACGGATGATAAGCGGGTGTGGTATAACTACACGGTGCAGCCAAGCTACTTTGATGTAATGGGTATGGAATTTGTGGCAGGAAAAGCCTTTCCCCAAACAGCTATGGAATGGAGCCATAATATTGTCATCAATGAAAAATTGGCCCGGTTCATGGGCGTTTCCGATATGCAAAACCTTATAGGTAAAACGATAAAATTTTGGGATCAAGATTGGACCATATCGGGAGTGGTTAAGGATTACCATCATTTTGGACTGAAATCTCCCATTGCGCCAATGATAATTACGCATAACAAGAGCATTGGAAATATTTTGGTAAAGTTTGATGAAAGGGTTGCTACATTGGCAAATACGAACGTTGCCCTGGAGGATTTAAAAGAAATTTGGTATCAAGTTTTTCCAGAGAGCACGTACAATTACATTTTTTTGGATCAGAATTTTCAAAGGCAATATATAGAGGAAAGAAAGTTTGCCAGGGCCTTTCAGATTTTCACAATTTTGGCGATTCTCATTGCATCTATGGGCCTCTTCGGGCTTACCACCTATACTGTTTTACAACGTAAAAAGGAAATTGGGATTAGGAAAGTCAATGGAGCCAAGATTGGGCAAATCCTATCGCTTCTCAATAAAGATTTCGTAAAATGGATAGGGCTTTCTTTTGTAATGGCCGTACCAATTTCATGGTATGCGATGAATATATGGCTAGACGGTTTTGCCTATAAAACCACAATGAGTTGGTGGATTTTTGCCTTGGCAGGGATTGTGGCTTTATTAATTGCCTTGCTAACCGTGAGTTGGCAGAGTTTTAGGGCAGCAGTGGCAAATCCTGTGGAATCTTTGAGGGATGAATGAACAATAACAAATATTTATGGTCGTGAAAAGACGTTTTTAAATATGTAAATGAAAAACTAGTAACTTCTAAATATAATTAGGGACTTAAAACTTAAATTATGCTACTACAATTAAACAACATTTTTAAATGGGTAAACTCAGGAGGGCAACGTGTCTTCCTCCTAAAGGATATCAACCTTACTGTGGAAGAAGGAGAGTTTATTTCCATTATGGGACCCTCCGGTTCCGGCAAATCCACATTGCTCAATGTTATTGGCATGTTGGATAGTTTTGATGAAGGGGAATACAGTTTTTTGGACGAGCCCGTTCACACCCTAAAAGAAAAACACCGCGCCAATTTGTACAAACAATATATAGGCTTTGTCTTTCAGTCCTATCATTTATTGGACGACCTTACCGTTCAGGAAAATCTGGAAATGCCCTTGCTCTATAAAAAACTGGGGAGTTCCGAACGAAAATCCTTGGTGGCGGATACCCTGGACCGATTTAATATAGTAGGAAAGAAAGACTTGTTTCCGGCACAGTTAAGTGGAGGCCAACAACAGTTGGTAGGGGTTGCGAGGGCGTTGATTTCCTCTCCAAAACTTATCCTGGCCGATGAACCAACCGGAAATTTAAACTCTAAACAGGGGGAGGAGATTATGGAGCTTTTTAAGCAATTGAATGAAGAAGGGGTTACCATAATTCAAGTAACGCACTCTGAAAAAAATGCTACCTACGGTTCACGTATTATCAATCTTTTGGATGGGAGGAAAATATAGGTTTTAGAAGTTTATATTTTAATGGGGGTCTACATTATGGAAATAATTGTAATTTTTCCAGACGGCATTAATTATTTGGTATCATAACTACCAACTAATGTTTTGTGTACTTTTAGGTATTCCATTGGTGAGTTGAATATGAAAAATTATTGGCAGTATCTTATAGGTTTTTTGATGGTGCTACTGATCTATGGGATTCATATGCTCCCCGTATCGGATAGTATGTTGAATGAAAACAACACCAAACTATCCCATGTTTTTCTGGCTTCCCAAATTAGATATCATCAGGAATTTGCACCCTTCGCGAGGCGGCCATTAACATCCTTGTTGGTCGAAGGTTCTTCCGGTATTTTTGGGGTGACCTTGGGGGAGTCTTTTGTTCTAGTGAACTTGTTATTGTTATGGATTAGTGGCATATTGATCTTTACCCTATCATTAAGACTTAAAGCATCAAAGGGTCAGGCAATGTTTAATCTTGTGGCATATTATCTAAGCTTTTCAATACTATTCGCTTTTTTTCCTCCAGTGTTCAGTTATGATGAGCCACTTCAATATTGCTTAATTTTGCTCAGTATCCTTGCTTTGATCAAGGAAAATTGGAAATATTATGTTCCATTATTTTTAATGGCAACCATAGCTAGGGAAAGTACTGTTTTTCTTTGGCCAGGGTTGGTCGTTATCTTTGCCGGTCTAAGTCTGAAGTCCAAGAATTTATGGTCTGCCACTGTCAAAAAGAAATTGTTCCTTCTTTTTCTACCGCTTCCTTTATACGGTATTTATTTGGGGATATTTATATGGGCAACCGGCATTTGGAAGGAAACTTCGGAGTTGGTTGCCAATAGGCTTGGTTGTTACTTTCAGAACTTTGGAACTTTTGCCAGTTCAGTTGAAACCTTAGTGTCTTTTTTCTTGGTTTTGGGTCCAGGTCTTTATTTTCTTTATATGTCCATAAAGCCCAAGACTTATACCATTTTGGAAAAAAAATACATCTTGGCCTTTCTACTTGCCTTAGTGATAAATACTCCTATTGTAATGACTGCTACTTTGGCTAGGGAAGCTAGATTATTTGCATTGCCTCTTTTTTTTATATGGCCTTTGGCCGGACAATTGTTCGGAAAGGAATTAAGGCTTTTATTGATGCCCAGCTTGTATCTGGATGGCCTTAAGAACTGGCGATGTAGTTTGGCGGTGTTGGCTTTGTGGCTAATCAGTTATTTGATTGCGTTTAGATTGTACGTTCCCAGTTTTCCTTCCCAGGACAACTTTTTTAATGAATATCTCTTTGTGCTTCTGTTGATCATGTCCCTGCACTTTGTGCTTAAGAACTTTTTGAAAAAAAATAACAAGGCTTTACTTTAGTAATTCTATGTACTGCAGCATTTATAACTAAATTGGGAAAGCCACTTTTCGTTTATTTGGCCATGGGCAGGTCTACTATTACAATAAATTTATGGTGCTTTAAAATTTGAAGGATATACTTATATTATGTATGTTTGGAACAGAACCAATAAGGTGTAATTTGCACTGATATTGTTGAATGAAACAGTATTTTTTGATTCATTATGGAAGGCCATAACTTTAATACAATAGAAAAATACCACTTTGGTCAAGACCAAGGTGTTATAAGGTTATTAGGATATTTTGCCCAACAATATCCTCTCAATCATTTGATTAGAAAATCGAAAATCATCTTCCCGAATATTTAGGCACCCGCAAGTGTGCTTAAAACAATCCTATAAACCTTACGCCCATTTTTTTGGTAACAATGGTTGTTTATCTTGTAGTTGCCATGACTCGTAGGTAATGGTTTTAGTGCCCTAGGATTGCCGTTTTATATTTTTTTTATTTATTAATTATTTAAAATTATTATCATGGCTAGAGGGAAGAAATTAAAAGCCCCAAAAGTGGATTTAAAGACAAAGAAACAGGAGAAAATCAAGCAAAAACTGGAAGCTAAGCAGACAAGAAAGCGCAAATGATGCGGCTTGGTTAAGTTGTAATATTTCTGTTAATTCAGTATTACTTGGTTCATAAAGAAGATGAACAAACCCCCTTTGAGAACTATTTCATTGGGGGTTATTATTTAATATGATAAGATAACGATTATCTATTCAGCGTATTGGACATGTCCTTATGTATAAACTATTCCCGCATCTTCTTTGGTATTACGGTAGCCACCAATGTGGGGTCGGGAGGTATGGTGGAATGGTCAAATTCCCTTCTGTGCATAATTCCCATAGTATCATAGGTAGCCAATACTAGATCTAAATAACCTTTTTCCACGATGCTTTTGTCCCTGTCCATTTCCGGATCGAACTCATATGCCGGCAGTGCCTTGTAGGCATATATTATACCATTTATAAAATTGTATTCCTCAACTCGATCCGTGACATCAATTCTGCTGTACCCCAATTCAAATTCATCGAACAATGCCAATTCTTCCGGGGTTACGAAATACAAAGTGCAGTTTAACCGTATATCCTTATTCTCAATAATATTTAAAAAAATGGACTTTTCGTAAGCTATGGTGCTGCTATTTTCAAAAGAATTGGATTCATAGTTTATATATTCTGCAGGAAAATTCGGGTCGTTATTGGGGGCTACAAAATTCCAGGCCCGCTGCAGACATTTTAGATGAACCAAATAGATGGAATCTTGGTATTTTTTGCCTAGTACTTCCTCAACACTCTTTAGGGAGGATAACATTCCATAGCCTATCATTCCCACTTTCCCCTCTGGAATTTTTATAGTGGATTTTTTATTCATATTGTTTTAATATAATGAATTGTGCACAAGTGTATTGTGTAGAAATTATGAGGGACTCCAACGTCATTCGAAATCCTGTTCCGATTTGATAAACTAGGTGGCCATTGGGCTCAAATTTATCGAATTTTGGCAATGTTATAATGGTTGTTCTTAAAATATTTCTTCCAAAGCGTTGGTTCTATACTCAAATATCTCCTGTAGCTTTCCTTTTATAATTAGTTCATTGGCGATACTTCCCAAAAAACCTAGAGGTGGTTGGTAGCTCACAATATCGGTCATTAAGGTCCCGTTGGTAATGGGTTTGACAATATGTTGATGGTGCCAAATCCTATAGGGCCCTACCCGCTGCTCGTCTACGAAATAGCTATTTTTCTTTAAATGGGTAATTTCAGTTACCCAGGTGGTTTTAATGCCAAGCAAAGGTGAAACTTTATAGCTAATGATCATCCCTTCGTACATTTGGGAGGGAATATCTTCTGAAGTAATATCAAACCCCATATAATCCGGTGTAATTAGCTTTAAATTGCTAGGGTCTGAAATAAATTTCCATATTTCATCGACTGAGGTTTTTATTTCCTGTGTTCTCTTAAATTGATAAAACCCCATAGATTGAAATGTTAGGTTAAAAATTGATTTTTAGAGTGGTGTTTATTTTAATATACGAAATACTATGTATAACGGTATTTGTCCAAGGTATAATTATTAATTATATATGAGGATGAATTTTTATTAGTGAAACTCAATTTTGAGAAGTCGGTAAGACGCACTTAAAATTGCAAGTTGAACTAATCCCGCCTTTTTTGGCGGGATCTAGGTTCAATACCTCGACCCTAGGGTCGATTCCTATTATTGGGTTCAGGGCCTGTCTGCCGACAAAGGCAGGCCTGCCTTGAGGTTTAATACCTTTTATTTTACTTGATCCGACCAAACAGCAAGTTCATTGCCGGAAGGGTCTTTAAACTGGAATCTGCGTCCACCGGGAAAGGAAAATATATCTTTGGAAATTTCGCCCCCACTTTTCTCTATTACATTTTTTATTGCGTTTAGATCGCGGTGATATAAAATTACCAACACCCCATTTGTTATCGGTTCCTCGGTCTTTTCAAAGCCTCCTTCCAATCCACTATTGGAAAAAGCAATATAGGTGGGGCCATAGTCGGTAAAGCTCCAATTAAAGGAGGATTTATAGAACTTCTTAATTTCTTCCAAGTCTTTAGCCTTAAATTCTACATAGTTGATGTGGCTGTCTTTAGCTGTCATTTAGCAAGTTTTTTTATGCAGATTGAATGCGGGTTTAATTTGGTTCGTTATAATTTGATGCAATGGGGTAGGGATATAAACCCATTGATTCTCGGTTTCAACTTATTTGGTCCTTAGTTTTTGATGCATTCTTTTTCCTTCCCTAACTATTATTTCAATGATTTCCTCAATATCTTTTTTAGAGGTCCTAAAGTTGACGATACATCCCCTTAGGCAGTATTTATGATGTACTATGGCATTTGATAGGAAAACCTTGCCGGCCTGTTGTAGCTCATCCAAGAGAGCTTCATTCAAGGTGTTTAAATAGGTTTCGTTCTTATCGGTTTTGTCACCATAACCCTCTGGAACATACCTCAAGGTAGTTATGCTCAAGCTTTGGGTGATAGCTTCCAATTCGGAATGATTTTCAGCCAATAGGAACAGTAGTTTGGATAATTCCATATCTTCCCTGATGGTTTTCAAATAACCATTTCTACCTATCTGCCTTAAGGCCATCCATACTTTAAGAGCTCTAAATCCACGTGAATTCTGTAGGCCATATTCGTAAAAATTCAAAGCTGGCCCATGATCATTTTTACTAAAATTATAATATTCGGGGTGGGAACTATAGGTGTCTGTAAGGTGTTTGGGGTTCTTTACCAACGTACATCCTGCTTCCAACGGGCTATAGAGCCATTTGTGCGGATCTAGTGCAATGGAATCTGCCTCTTTAATTCCCATGAACATTTGCTTTAATTCTGGATCAATAGCAGCAGGTATACCATAGGCCCCATCTATATGGAACCATAGATCATAGGTCTTGCATATGGATGCAATGCCATTTAAATTGTCTACAGTTCCCGTACTCACATCGCCGGCCGTTCCAACCACCATAAATGGTTGATGACCTTCATCCAGATCATTTTTTATGGCTTGTTCCAAGAGCATATTATCCATTTTGTTTGTAGAGTCCGTTGGGATCCACCTGGTGGATTTAGACCCGTGACCAAAAAGAATGGCGGCCTTTTCTACCCAGGTATGGGTAGTTTTTGAACAATAGATCAGCAGCTTTTTTGAAGTGGAGCTAAGTCCGTCTTCCTTAATGGTTTTTGGGGCCTTAGCGGTACGCGCTGCTAAAAAAGCAGTGAAATTGGCCATATTGCCACCACTTACCAATATTCCACCATAGTCTGGGGAGACCCCAATAAATTCTGCCAGCCATTGTACGGTTTGCTTTTCTATTTCTGTCGCCATGGGGCTCAGTATATGTGCGCCCACATTAGAGTTTACCGAAGCAGCCAATAAATCGGCAAGCATGCCAATAGGGGCAGGGGATGAGGTAATGTAGCCCATGAATTTTGGATGACCGTTGAGTAGGGAATGGTCCATCAACAGTGCTGCTGCATTCGAAACAATATCTTCCGTTGGACTTCCATTCTCGGGGAGGGATGATCTTCCTAATATTTTTTGCAATTCTTGTGACCCTTCCCCCGGGGTAACCGGTTTTTCATCTATTGTGTCCAAGAATTCGGCTATCTTATCTATTAACTGATAACCGATTGTTTTAAACTGTTCTTTGTTTATTTCCAATGATGTATTTCGTTTATCGGTCATTTCCTTCAATAATTTTATTGTTAGTCGACTCTATCTTTATAGTTGATGTAGTATTATTTTGTACGCTATTCCTTTAAAATGTTCTGTAGTGGCCCTTTTGGGTCATTGGAAATATGTGATTATTTCTTCTGCAATGAGTTTATGCCCTTCTGCATTTGGATGATTTACCTGGGACATAAACTTTGGAATGCTATCTCCGGCCAAAACCTTTTCTTTGAATAAAGTGTAACTGTCCACGAGTCCAACCCGGTTCTCTTTGGCCAAGAGTTGAATCTGATTTTTGTACTGTTCCAATACATTGTCCACTTCCAAAATATTTACCCTTTGGTCGGGGGAAGGGGTTAAAAGAATTATTTTGATTTTCAGATTCATGGCCTTTTTAATCATTTTGTTCCAAGCTTCATAGGATTTCTCAAGGCCTACTCCAATATCGTTTAAGGCATAATCTATGAAGAGAACATCTGGCTTATGGATTAATACCTCCGATTCAAACCGTTCCGAACCGCTAACTGAATTCTCGCCACCTATGGAAGTATTGATAATGTTGATGACCGCAAAGGGATATTGTTCTTTGAGTAATTTCAATACTTGGTAAGGGTAGGAGTCCAAGGTATTGACAATAGGAGTCTTAAAATACCCTGCTGGAACGGAATGCCCGTGAAAGACCAAATTTATGGTGCGGTTATGGGGCCATTTTATGCCAAGATCTTCTTTGATTTCCTTTAGATAATCCAAAGGATCGGCCATCCTATTTTGGGTTCTTCCTTCCCAGGAAAATAAAACCAAAAAGAAAAGGATTACATTTATTTTTCTCATTATTCCCAACCTATTTAAATTATTTTAAATATACTCCAAAGTCTCCTAGGACCATTGGCAAGTAAAGAAAATAGATTCTATTTTACCTCCAAAAGGGCAAAAAATATATCGAAAAAATACTGTCATTCCTTTGTTTCTTTTATAAGTGGACACTGTTAATTTGTTTTTGGACAGTAGCGTAGAGACTTTAACCTTGGATTGTCGTAGACCTAAGGGTTGTTTATTGTTGGTTAAAAGTAATGGGGAGGGAGGTATTCCGATTTTCCTTTCTTTATATTTGCTGGCTATTTTATAAAAGTAAATTGATGATCTCGAATAATGAATATTTTGATGGAACCGTAAAATCCCTTGGTTACACTTCGGCTACCGGGAAGTCTACCATTGGGGTGATGGAGCCGGGTGAGTATGAATTTGGTACCTCGGCCAAGGAAACTATGATTGTGATAGAGGGTGAATTAATAGCTTTGTTGCCAGGTGAATCGGAATGGAAATCCTTTAAGGCGGGTACTTCGTTCAAAGTGGGGGCCAATACTTCATTTAAAGTGAAGTCGGTTGGGCAAACCTCTTATTTGTGCCGGTACGAATAGTTCACCATTTGGAGTCAGGAATTTTAGACAATTGATTTTTTGGCAAAGGGCCAACGGATTTTTGTTCTTGATTGTGGATTGAGTTGGGTGTTTTTATATAATTTGGTTGAATTCCAGTTTTTCCCCATCCAGTCCACGTATAGCAAAATACTTGCAACCGTTTTCCCAGAAATTAAGAAATACCGGTTTCTCCTCTATTATGGTAAATCCTGCTTCCGATAGTTCCTTAAAAGCCTTTTCAACATCGGCCACATCAAAGGCAATATGATCTACATGCCCATCTTTTCTCGATTTTAGTTCCAACATTTCGTTTTTGGTAACCTGGTATAGTTCAATAATTACGCCTTTCTGCTCCATCATGGCCACCAGAATGCTGTCATTTTCTGTAGGAATATCTACATGAGAGGACATAATTCTTTTAAAACCGAGGGATTTGTAAAATTCCAAGGAAGCCTGCAGGTTTGAAACCGGCAGCCCAAGGTGCTGCAGGCCTTTGAAATTGCCTTGGAGAAAGGTTTTGCTTGGCTTCATAGGTATTGGTTTTGGATTGATATTGTAAGATAGTCAAATTTATTATTAGGCTTTTCCTTTATCATAATTGGGATTGGATGGCCGATACTTTTTAATGGTGACGATAAAACCATTTTTCAATACTTCCACTGCATATTATAAGATGGTACGCTTTTACGGGCATGCGGTCTTTGGTGGTATATTTTTCACATAATCATGTGATTGACGGCATTGTACTTTCTGCCTTCCTTTGTCAAGTATGTTTTAATCTCCGGCCTGTGTTTTTATGGGTATGTGATTGAAACTAAATGTTCTTATATCCATAAAGTAAAATTTAAATTAAAAGTTTATGAAAAAAACATTTTTGGCACTGGCCATCACCGGTCTTTTGATAAGTGCATGTGGCTCACCAAAGCAAAAGGAAGTTGCGAAAGCAGATCTGCCCAACTCTGGCGACCAGATAGAACGGGGGGAATTTTTGGTAACGACCTTGGGGTGTAATGATTGCCATTCCCCAAAAGTTATGACCGAAAGAGGCCCCATCCCCGATCCCAACAGATTTTTGTCGGGTCATGATTCCGGCGAAGTTTTACCTGGCTATGATCCCCAATCGGTTGGGGGCTATGTACTGTTCAATATGAATGGAACAGCTACTATTGGACCTTGGGGCACCTCCTTTGCAGCCAATTTAACCCCGGATGCTACAGGTATTGGATTTTGGTCCGAAGCACAATTTATAAAGGCCATAAAATCTGGAAAATATAAGGGTCTCGATAATAGTAGGCCACTATTGCCCCCAATGCCATGGGAAGGATATTCCAAACTGCCAGACGAGGACCTAAAAGCAATTTTCGCCTATTTAAAGAGCATAAAGCCCGTCAAGAATATAGTTCCACAAGCTATCTTGCCAGGGACATAGGCCATTCTTGGAAAATAAGTTCGAAAACTAAATTTTGTAGGGCAAAGATGCCATTCTCTAAGCGTTAATGAATAAGGGGCAAAATTAAAAAGAGAATGGCATTGTTGTTATTCATCACTCAAGCTTACTAAAAAGTATAAAGCTCAAATGATATATGAAAATTCCTTTTAATAATCGGATTTAATGATTTCTTTAATTCCTTCCAAATAGGGAGTGGTCCTAAAATCAAAATGCCTGTCAAATTTATCCGAATTAAAAACATAATCCCGGTCGTACTGATACATCATTTCAGGTAATTCCCGCATGAGCGATACAAAGAGGCCCATTATTTTTAACATTAGCCTGCTGGCAACCTGAAACCTGGGCTTTATCCCCATTTCACTGGCAATGATTGTTATCCACTCCCTTCCTGTATACGGATTTTTCGCGGTAGGTAAATGCCAGACCTGATTGTAGGCCTTTGCCGAATTACCAAGTAAGGCGGTGGCTCTACCAGCGTCCGGTGTATAGGTAAAGGAGTGTTTGAAATTTACTGAAGATAGCCAATTCGCTTTTTTCCCATTACTTAGAGGTTTAAAAACCATCTCTGTCAACATGCTCGAATATTTAATACTGGGGCCATAAAAATCGGCAGATCGGGCAATCAAGGCTTCAAGGCGACCTTCCTTGACCTTGTCCATAATCATTGCCGCTACCTCTGTACGAATTTTACCTTTCTTGCTTGGAGGATTAATGGGTGTTTCCTCATTCATTCCATCCAAAAAATTGGCATCGTACATGTATATATTGTCGAAAAATACCAGTTTACAATTGTATTCAATGCAGGCATCTATTACATTTTTGATAAATTTCGGCCAATGCTGCTGCCAAAATTTAAGGTTATATGGAAATCCAACAGTGACATAAACAATGGAGGAGCCCTGTATTGCTTCAAAAACTTTGGATCTATCCAATAAGTCTGCATATACTAGTTGATCGGATTTATTCACCTTTTTGGGATTTCTGCTTACCAACCTTATTTTACTGGTATATTGGGTTAAGGCCTTGGCCAGTTCAATACCAATTGCCCCTCCAGCCCCCAATATTGTTTGCATAGCTATTTCTTTAAATTGATTAATGTGATATTTTGGATCTTTCGTTTGATATTGGTTGACTTTGTTGTGTATTAGTTACAGGAATTTCTTGCTAATATTTTTTGACCGTCTGAATAACTTGTTTAAAATTAATAATTTTCCTTATTCCAATAAAGCTGTATTGGGTTTTAACTATCTTATATTTAGATACTTATATCCGTCTTTTAGGTTAGGGACTTTTTCCAGTATTAAATTGTATTTTAGAAGTGCCCCAATATTGCAAGGAGGCGGTATGTTAAATTTGAAACATAAAATGAATTTTCTAAAGAAATCGGTAATAAACCTATTCTTGATTGCCGTTGTGGTATCTGGTTATGGGCAATCTGTAATTACACCAAAGAACCCTATTTTAAGTGGTAAGGATTTTCAATTTCTTGAAAGCCTTACGGCAACCATTATTGATAGTTCCCGTATTTATCCAGGACAGAAGGTTGCGGATCAAATGGGTAATAACAATACTGGGTCAATCTTGGTTAAACCTGGGGGAAGGGGTAGTTATCCTGCTTTTTGGATACGTGATTATGCCATGTCGTTGGAATCCGGGTATATAACAGGGGACGAGCAAAGGAATATGTTAATACTAACGGCGGCAACTCAGGCCGATAAAACATGGATTACCAAAAATGGTTCATTAATCCCCTTAGGGGCAATTGCGGATCACATACGTATGGATGACAGTCTGCCTATTTACTTTCCGGGGACCTATAGCTTCGAGGAACAGGGAACTCCTCAATTTGGTAGGACTCCGCCCTATGGTGATCAGTTCCTGTTTGTTCATATGGTCCATTATTATGTGAAGACTACAAAAGACCTATCTATTTTAAATCAGGAAATAAACGGTACTAGGCTCATAGACCGACTAGAAATTGCATTTAATGTGCCTCCATCAGGATTGGATAATCATATTGTGACTACCACGGAACATTTTAGGGGTATCGATTTTGGTTTTAGGGATGTCATGACCATTACAGGAGATCTTTGCTATCCATCCATATTAAAATTTAGGGCGGCTATGGAGCTTGCCGAATTGTTTGAAAAATTGGAAAATAAGACCAAAGCGGATAAATACAGTTTAATCGCTTCTAAGATCAAGGGAGCATTGCCGTTAGTTTTTATGGATGAAAGGGGCATGCTTAAAGCATCCACTGGAAAAGGTAATCAAGCAGATGTTTGGTCTACTGCCTTGGCTATTTATTACGATATCTTAAGTAAGGAAAATACCGAAAGAACTAGCCGCTTTTTGTCCAAAGCCTACGAGAATGGTCATTTGTCCTATAAAGGCAATATTAGGCACATATTAACCACGGATGATTTTAGCGAGTCTACAGCTTGGGAATTTTCATTGGCGCAGAAAAATACATACCAGAATGGAGCATATTGGGGAACACCAACGGGATGGGTATGTTATGCCATAGCTAAAACCAATTTTAAACTTGCGCAGAAATTAGCCAAAGAATTCATAGATGATTTGCGTGAAAACGATTTTAGAAAAGGTTTGGAATACGGAGCTCCCTATGAATGTTTTCATCCTTCCGGACACAGACAAAACCCTTTGTATATGACCACAGTAAGTTGTCCCTTGGCTGCGTTTAGGGCAATTGCAAAACCTTGAAAGAGAGACTATTTTTTTCTTCTATTTGGGATTTATAGGCTTCTATATTGATTATGGGCTGTACTAAATAATATTCAGGTATTTCAATCTGAGCTTTACTTCCGAATCTTCCGCAACTACTTTTGAAATTTTGTTCAAGTCGATATCAAAAGTATAATTGTAGTTACTGGAATTCATTAAGACCACAGAATTTAAAATAAGAAGGGCTTCACTCGGCTTATCGGATTTGTACAAGGCATTGGTCATCACTGCCGATGGATCCGATTGTTTCATAATTGCCATAAATTCTGCCGCACGTACCCTGTTTATAAGCTCTGGGTCCTTGGTTGTGATCGATTTGATTTTGGCCCCCATGGCCATAGCCTGTTCTCCAAAGGTACTGCAGACAATGATGGCCCAATATCGTTCCCATGGATCCGAAGAATCCAAGGCTGCTGCCAATGAATTTTTGGCCTCCTTAAAGTTTAAAAGGCCCAGGTTGGCAATTTCAATATATTTTATAATTTCCTCTTTGTGTTTTTGGCCAAACGCCACTGGGTTCTCAAAAGCTTTATCTATAAGGACATGTTCAGGGTAAAAAGAGAGGTCGGGCATTCCTTTTACCCAAGTATTTAGCCTGTTTCTCAAGTCTATTAAAGTAGTTTTGTAGGCTGGGTCATTGGCCAGATTTTTTGTTTCATAGGGGTCTTCATCTATATTGAAAAGCATTTCACAGGGGCGGGCTTCAAAGAAGGCCGATTGTGTTTTGTTCAGTTCTCCTTTGTCATAGAGTGCTTTCCATTCTTGGTAGGCCAATTGCTTGTAACGGTAGTTGTTCATTAGGCCATCAAAATTAAAGGGCTGATAGTTTCTAATATATTTGTACTTTCCTTTTCGAACGGCCCTCACCATATCGTATTTCTCATCAAACCTATCCGCATAGCTATAGGTCTCATCAGGGGCATGCACCTCTGGGTTACTGTTGTCAGGGCCTAAAAATGCCTTTCCATCCATTCCTTTTGGCTTTGTAACCCCTGCTAGGTTTAAGACTGTTGGTGCCAAGTCGATAAAGCTTATAAAATCGTTTACGGTACTGCCAACGGGTTTATTTACGAGATGTTTATATTTTTCGGGAACGTGGACTACCATTGGAACGTGGAGTCCAGTTTCGTATAGGTATCCCTTGCTTCCTGGCAAAACCCCTCCATGATCGCCAAAGTAAAAAATAAAGGTATCGTCCAACCTGCCATCAGCCCTTAGTTCATTGATAACTGTTCCAACCTGCCGATCCATCTCCCTAATTTTATCCCGGTACAGGGCGTTGGTGTATTTAAATAGTTCAGTATCGGGGTGTTTGGGCTCAACTTTGAATGAATTTTGGTCCGTTTCAGGCAATGTGTCGTCCATATCCTCATGGGTAAAGTGCATGCTCGACTCATGGGAAACCCCGATATTGAAAACGTGGAAAAAGGGCTGATTTTCATTCCTATTCCTCCAACTGGCCTTCTTTGAGGATTCGTCCCAAACTCCATCCCTTTTCCTAATATTGTAGTCTTCCTTACTATTGTTGGTAGTGTAATAACCTACCTGCCTTAAATATGCCGGAAACATCTTTAGGGAATCGGGCATAGGGACCATCACCATTTTCCTATGGAATTGGGTCCCAATACGGGGACCGTAACAACCAGTGATGATGGCCGACCTGGCGACACTGCAAACCGGTGCATTTGAAAATGCGCGATTAAAGATTAAACCCTTTTCCGCAAGGGATTGAATATGGGGGGTGGGAACACCATTGTCGTCAAAGAGGTCGAGGTAGTGCTTGGAATTATCCTCGGAGGTAATCCAGACAATGTTGGGGGGACGATCCTCCATCTGTTTTGCTTGGGATACCAAGGCAGTGGTATACATGAGATTTATAACCAGGGCTGTGAAAAATATACGGGAATCAAATATGGTCATAGGGGTTTATGTTTGCTTTTATACGGAATAGTATTGGCTCATTGTTTTTAATGATGCCCCTAATATACCAAATTCCCTAAATCTATATTTTCCCCTCTGCTTCCAGAGTATCCACTATGGCAGAGAGTTGTTCCGGGGTAATGGGCTTAATTATGTAATCGGATATCTCGCTAATTTGGTTTGCTTGGGCCAAATCCACTGGGTCTACCGAAGAACTGACCATGTAAATGGTAACTTCCTTTCCTACCCTAGGTTTGATCTTTACGTATTCTTCCATGAACTGAAAACCATCCAATATGGGCATGTTGATGTCCAGAAAAATAACGTCAGGCAATTTCTGGTTGTTTCCAACATTATCGATCATAAATTCCAAAGCTTCTTCACCATTGGAAAACATCAATATTTTTCTAGCTAGTTTATGGGTTTTAATGGTTCTTGTAATGGTATATTTATAGATGTCATCATCATCTATAAGGCAAATAATGAACGGTTTCGTCATAATATTAAAATTTAATTGTAAATGTTGTTCCTTTTCCTACTTCACTTTCCGCGGTAATGGTACCGCCCATTGTTTCAATGTGGTTCTTTGTAAGGAAGAGCCCAATACCTCTGGCATCCTTGTGTTGGTGAAATGTTTTATGAAGGCCGAATAATCTATTGCCATGCCTTTTAAGGTCTATGCCCAAACCGTTATCCTTTACTGTCATAAACAATCTTTTGTTTTTTGTTTTTGTCCAGATTTCAATTTCGGGCACTCTTTTCGGGTCCTTGTATTTTATGGCATTGGTTAGCAGGTTAAGGAAGATGCTTTCCATATAATTGCGATTATATATAATCTGATTGGCTTTGGAGAAATCTGCTTTGATTATTGCGCCTGTTTCCATGATCTGGGCACTGATTATCTCTTGCGTCTTTTTGAGAACTTCATCAAATTTAATGTTCTCTTTTTCCTTTTTGGCTTCATCCCTAATTTTTAATGCCTCCACCAAACTATCCAACGTAGAAGTAAGATGATGGATTACAACCTCGAATTTTTCAAATAGCAATTCTCTATCTTCATCACTTTCGGACGTTTTGTAAAAATGTAATAGTGCGTTAAGATTGCCTACTGGAGAACGCAGGTTGTGGGAAGTGATATGTGCAAAACTAGCCAATTGTGTATTTTGGGCAGTTAGTTTTTCGGCAAGAATTTCCAGTCTTCCCTTGGCCTCTGCCAGTTTACGTTGGCTTTCAATACGTTCACTAATATCGATCGCTATCCCCAAGAATCCCGTTACTTCGCCATCTTTTGCGCTTCCTAATGCCGCTACATTTAAGAGTACGGTTACAGTTGAGCCGTCTTTACGTATATAGGTCCATTCCCGGGTTTCATTGTTCTCTTGGTTGGCCAATTCCACAAATACATCAAATCCCGTTATATTACGTCCCAAATTTGAAGATAGCTCCTCGCCGCGCTGTATCACTTCTTGTTCGAGATGAATGGCTGATGGCGTTTTTTTTCCGATCATTTCCTCGGCGGAATATTGCAACATTTCCTCAGCACCCCTATTGAAATGACTAATAACACCATCGATATGGGTTCCAATAATTGAAATTGACCCTGTGTTGAATATAGCCTTCAACTCTTCATTGGCCCTAGCTAAAGTATTCTCCGTTGTCTTTATTTTGTTAATATCTTGAAAAACACCATAGAGCCTTTTGCATTTTCCATCAACAAATTCGGTTTGGCCTATGGCACGTGCCCATATGGTATTTCCCTTCCCGGTTACAAGTTCCAATTCCAGGTCATAGGGCGTACCTTTTTCCATTGCTTCTGCAACTACCTTCTGTATTTTATTCCGGCTATCACCGGCTTTGAAAAAATTGATTCCAGTGGTCATATCGGGAATGTAGTCTGCTGGCACTTCATGAATTTCTCTGGTAATCCTGCTCCAAACAATTGTCCCTGATTGTATGTCAATTTCCCATGTACCTATTCGTGCCACCTCATTGGCCTTGTCCAGTATTTCCTCGGTCCTAAGTTTCTCTTGATCCTTTTGTTTGGCCTCCTGTTGAAGTTTTAGTTGTAGGGTAATATCCCTGATGGCGGCAGAAACCCATATTTCACCTTCCATTTTTACAGGGTTTAAGGATACTTCCACAGGTATTTCCTGTCCTCCTTTTTTTAAAGCAAACAGTTGCTTGCCAGCACCCATAGTTCTTGCTTTAGGAGCATCGGTAAAATGCTTTCGATGACTTATGTGGCCCATTTTAAAGCGTCCCGGTAGTAGTATTTCAATGGGTTGACCAATTAATTCCTCTTTTTTGTAGTTAAAAACATTTTCGGTCTGCTCATTGATTACCTGTATTTTTCCATTTTCACTCACAATGACAATGGGGTCCGGGGTTGCATTCAAAAACGAACTTACCTTCATAAGGCTTCCCTCTGCCTCCGATCTTTTCTGTGCTATTCGATTAAGAATCCCTGAAGTTCTCCAGATTAAAAACAGGCTGCTTAGCAAAAATGAAATTGCAAATAACAGGATTCCAAACTCTACCGATATTAAATTAAAACGATGGGTCAGTATTCTGAGAAAGCCCAATGCCAGTATCATAATCGTTAATTGGAAATAAAGGATCCTAGCCATTTTGTTGCCTATTTTACTTCCAGTAAATAAACTGGTTATTCCCAATGACGGATTAAGTAGGGACGCGGCAATCGATATAATAAAAAAGGCCAAAGAAGTATGGAGGGCCATGGATGTTAGAAATGAAAGTTTGTAGGAGGTAGGAACATTGAATAGGTATCCCAAAATGGCGATGAACGATAAAATAGTAACCAGATTCAATAAAGCCTGGACAATAAAGCGGAGGCTTCTATTCGGGTTATTTATAAATACCAAAGAGAAACCCATCATAGAGAAACAAATGGCCGATAATGGAGACATTCTCCCTGGAACGGGATTGTTGGCAGCCGCAGCGTCCAGATCGGTTATAAAAAGTTGATCTAATCCAATGTGGATATAGTATGTTCCTTGAAGTAATGTTAATCCCCCAATTGCAAAAACAGCAAATGCCAATAACTTTGAAAAGTGTTGCCGATTTTCATATTTTATTTCAGTTACTAGATATAGCGAAGCCCCGGATAAAGCAATTCCAAGTGCGGTATTGAATTTCATTGTAACATAGCCCGGAAGTACACTCTTTAAAAAAGATATATCCAAGAACCATCCTATCATTACTAATATTCCTAAGCTAATAGCAATAACACTGATCTGGTGGATGAAATTTTTAAATTTCCTAGGAGTATTGTCCATTTAAATGTTTTCGATGGTTAGTGGCACTGAAATTACCATATGAGTTTTAATAAGGTAAAATATCATGCCCTTTTCAACCGTCCTAGGAATCGGATTAGGTAGAACATGTCGTCCCTTATCCAGCATGGAAGAAGTGGTTGGAAAAAGTCACAATCCCCTCCTTTATTATATTGGTATTATATATAATTGATAAACTAAATTCTAAGGTTGGGGTTACAGGAATCAAATCTTAACCAACCCTTCAGGTCTCTTAAAGATACGTAATTTTTTGATATACAGATGTTTCAAATAAAGGGTTTCTAAGAAATTTACTTAAATGTTGTTCTTGCTTTCATTCAAAATGCAAAAAAAATTGTTACATTGAAATTTGGAATTACTTGGCCATAATTTTTTCTGGCCGGATTTTTAATCTAAGGATTTCCTGATGATAATGAATTAATTGGAAATCATGCCTTTGTCTTTTTCATGTCTATATTGTAGGTAATTAATCCATGGCGGGTTTTAAATTGCCTAGGGAGAACCAGAGTAAAGATTAAATGCTTAGTAGCTTCTGCCATTCTAGTTTAGAACAAAGGAAATATAAACGGAGGTCCCTATTACGGTTAGGGAATAAAAAAATAACATATAATAAACTATACATTAATTACCAATTATGAAAAGTAAAAGAATCCAAACTGTTGCTACCATTATTTTATCCCTAATGTTTTTATCAACCTTTAGTTTAATTGCGCAGGAGCATCTTGATGTTGACCACCAAAAGAAAATGTACGAGCGAAATGCCATGGGAGACGGAACAGCATTGAAGGTTTTACTTTTTTCCGGTACTGGTTGGTTCAGGCATCCTGATATCCCCATTGTAAATGGATGGATCGTACGGCTAGGTGCCGAAAACAACATGCAGATAGATGTAAGTGAAACTGGAAGTGATATATCCAAGGAAAAACTGGGTTATTACGACGTGTTGCTGTTCAACAATGCCAATGTTCTGGATAAGGTTCTTAACCAAGACCAACGCAATGTCATTGAAGAATGGTATAGGGCTGGGGGTGCAATTGTTGGCTTACATGCATTGTTGGTGCACCAGGAAAACTGGCCATGGTTGATGGAATTGGGAGGATGTGATTTCAATAGTGATTCCGAATTTCTCAAAGCCAAAGTGGTGGTTGATCCTGCCGCTATGGATCATCCTGCGGTTAAGGGAATGGGTAAGGAGTTTTGGTACGAGGCGGATTGGACCAACCACACCAAGGTTGTTACCGGTTTGCCAGGTGTACAGGTTTTACTTAGGGTAGACGAATCCACATACGAACCGGTTAGGGAGTATTTCAAGACCAGGGGAGGTGTAGCTATGGGAAAAGATCATCCAATAGCCTGGACCAGGGAATGGGACGGAGGTAGATTTTTCTATACAGAGTTGGGGCATGACATCCGTTCATTGAATACGGATTTTGGGCGACAACATCTTATAGAAGCAATAAAATGGGTAGTTAACAAAGAGTGACAATGCCGTTCTAATTTTATCGAGGTAGCCAATCAACTGTCCAATATTGATAATCTTAACAGAAGTTATGAATTAAAAGTAGGGCAGGTACAGGCACTTACGGAGACTATCGATATTTCCATTAAACTTTTTCAGTCGGCCAGGGCAGACTATATGGAGGTACTTTTGACCCAGCGGGATGCCCTCGAATCCAGTGAGGAACTTGTAGAGACCAAAAAGGACCAAATGTTGGCCAAGGTGGGTATCTATAGGGCCTTGGGAGGAGACTGGGATAGATAAAGCTTATACAAGGTTTGATAATAACTTTAAAGGGAAGCCATTTTACATTCGTGTAGAATGGCTTTTCCTATTTTAAGGCTGATAAGACTTTTGGATTAAGTCCAAAATGAAGTGCCAACTCAAATTTATTTGAGGATTATCCATAAACCTTATATATTTATTGTTCCCTATATTAGTAGCCTTATTAAAACCATCCAATTATATGAAAGTTTTATCTCTATTTTTCCTTGGCACCTTGTGTTTTTTATCAATGAACAGTTGTGCTGAGAAAGAAGGGAAGAAACCCCAAAAGCCCAACTTCTTATTTATTATGTCCGATGATCACGCCTATCAGGCCATTAGTGCCTATAGTGATCATTTGATTCAAACCCCAAATATAGATCGGTTGGCCAAGGAGGGCATGTTGTTCAGAAACGCTAGTGTTACCAACTCTATCTGTGCGCCATCAAGGGCCACAATACTCACCGGGAAACATACCCATATTAATGGGAAAATAGACAATCACAATCCCTTCGATACTACACAGGTTACCTTTCCACAGATATTTCAGAAGGCGGGTTACCAAACGGCTATGTTCGGGAAACTGCATTTTGGAAATAATCCCAAGGGCGTGGACGATTTTATGATTCTCCCCGGGCAGGGACATTATATTAATCCGGATTTTATTACCCCAAAGGGCGATACTACGGTAACCGGGTATGTAACTGATATCATTACGGACATGAGTTTGGAATGGTTGGATAAGAAACGGGATCCCAACAAGCCGTTTTTTTTAATGTATTTGCACAAAGCACCACATAGACCTTGGTGGCCAAGGGCGGATAAGTTTAAGGAGTATACCCAAAAAACCTTTCCTTTACCGGAAACCCTTTTTGACGATTATACGAATAGGGGCACTGCTGCCAAAACAGCAGAAATGAATTTGTTATACCATATGCAGTATAGTCATGATAGCAAGATTTGGCCCGAAACTTTAGAGGCCATGGGAGGAGTAGAGCCATTTGTGGAAGGTTCCCAGGCCGATGTTTATAACGAATTCAATCGAGGAAACGAGGAGCAAAGGCAAGAATATAAGCCTATTATAGATGCCATTAATCAGGATTTTAAGGAAAAGTGGCCTACGTTTACGGATAAGGAAAAAATGATCTGGAAATACCAAAGGTATATGCAGGATTATTTGGGAAGTATTTCCTCCGTGGATGACAATGTTGGGAGGGTATTGGATTATCTGGATGACAATGGTCTGGCCGAAAATACGATAGTGGTCTATACCTCGGATCAAGGGTTTTATTTAGGGGAGCACGGTTGGTTCGACAAGCGTTTTATTTATGATGAATCTTTTAAAACACCCTTGTTGATTCGCTGGCCCAATGAAATTAAGCCAGGAACCACTGAGGAGGAAATGGTACAAAACCTTGATTTTGCCCAGACTTTTTTGGAAGCGGCACAAATTGAAGCACCAACTGATATGCAAGGGGAAAGCCTTTTACCGTTGCTAAAAGGGAAATCGGCCCAATGGAATCGAGAAGCTGTTTATTACCATTATTATGAATACCCAAGTGTACATATGGTTAAACGTCACTACGGCATTGTGACCAAGGAGTATAAACTGGCCCATTTTTATTATGATGTGGACGAATGGGAGTTATATGATCGTAAAAAAGACCCCAAGGAATTAAACAATGTTTATGATGACCCGGCCTATGCGGAAATAGTGCAGGAGCTAAAGGAAAAACTGGCCCAGCTTAGGGTAAAATATAAGGATTCCAAGGAGTTGGATGATAAATATATTGAACAGTCCAAAAAATATTAAAGTATTTTTTGTTGGATTCTTATATAGCAGTATTGGGTAATCGATTTGGCATTGGTTCTACTATGTCCCTTTTCCAAGGGAAGGGGCCTATTATCAGCTTTTATTAATTTGATAGTTCCGAGCCGATACTATGTTTTGGTTGCGCCACCTGTGTGATTTAGCTCATGACATACCTATTTTAGGGGTATTCGTGAACCTTCGGTTTCTCCCTGCCGGTCTAAATGACCTATGCTATTATAATCAGTTTGACTTTATGGAATATTGGCCTATGTATTTAATATCTTATCTGGCGTAATCGGCAGATCGTAAACGCGTTTACCACATGCTTTATAAATGGCATTGGCAATGGCAGCTGCAGATGGCGGCATGGCGACTTCCCCAACGCCATAGGCAGTTTCCTTAGGTCTATTTATTATGGCCACTTCCACTTCGGGTATTTCCGAAAAACGTAAAATGGGGTATTTTATCCAATCTGTACTAGTGATTTCCTTTGTATTGAAAGTTACTTGTTCCTTTAGGGTCCAGCTGGCTGCCTGGATCATACCTCCTTCAACCTGATTTGTAATTCCATCCATATTGATTACTTCGCCAACATCTACGACCGCCCACATTTTGATTAACTCAATATGGCCATTTACTTTATTAACGGCAACCTTGGCGGAAACGGCAATATAGGCGTCCGAATTTTTATAGCGCATAAAGGCATATCCAATCCCCTCACCATCCAATGTATTTTGTGAGTTGGTCAAAGCTTTAACCTTTTGGATTACCGCTATGGCCCTTTCGTCTTCCAAGTGGTTTAATCGAAAATGTAAGGGGTCTTGTCCCGCCTTTTCGGCCAAGGCATCCATAAAGGATTCAACGGCAAAGATATTGGTGAAAGATCCCAAGCTACGTAATGAGGATACTCGAAAGGGTCCGTCATAGTAGTGTGCATTTAGCTTTATGTTGGGAATAGTGTAATAGGGGTCGGCATTTCTATGGCCTCCTCCCAAGTATCCTCTCGATTTCATGGTGAATGGTACTTCCAAATACCTGGCTGCCAATACCGTTCCGGCATCTTTATTGGGGCGCATACTGTGGGAGTCCGACCACACCTCGGACTTCCAAGAATTTATTCGCTGGTTTTCATCCAAGCTGGCTTCCAATTCTGTAATCAATGCAGGGCCATAAGGGTCCCATGAATGCTCATCATGTCTGGACCATTGTACCCTAACATGGGCGTTGGGGTATTCCAAAGCCAAAATCGCTGCATCGGTGGCGGCATCATCTGCTGTGCTATGACCAAAACAGCCAGCCCCAGGAACGGCTTTAATATGTATTTTATCGGTCTCCATAGATAACATTGTTGCCAATGCCTCCCTCAAAGGATATATTCCCTGACTATGTGACCAGAGGTGTAATACTTCCCCATCAAACATGGCCAGTCCACAAGCTGGGCCTAAAGAAGCGTGTTTAAGATAGGGTTTGGTATATCTTGCCTTGACGGTTTCCACCCCTTTAAAAGCTGCTTCCACGTTACCTTCTTTCCTTATGGTTTCAGGATTATCGGCAATCTCTTTTATATGCGTAAATAGATTTTCAGGTTTGGGAAAGGGTGTGGAAGTAGTCCATTTAGAGTGGTTCCTAAGGTATTGTTCTGCCTTTACCGCTTGGTATTCCCTTTCGGTAATAACGCCCACAAAACTACCTTTTATGACCGTTTTAATTACCCCTGCCACTTCGGCCTTTAAGCCATTCCCATCTATGGCGGTCAGTTGGGAAGTGTATCCTGGAGGTCTAACCACCCTTGCGTGTACCATGCCTGGGAAGCGTAGATCCTGGATGTACACAGCTGGCCCTTGGACCATGTTCAATATATCTGTTCTGGGAACAGCCTTTCCAACATATCGATGTTCCCGGTAGTCCTTAATGGGAACTGGAAGGCTTATTTCCCGATCTATTTGTTCCCCTTCAAGGATTTCAGCAAAAGTGTAGGATTTGTCATCCAATTTGGACTTAACAATGCCGTTGTAAAGCATTAGGTTGTCAACACTGGTGTTTAGTTTTTTACCCGTCAGGGCCAACAATTCCTGTCTGGCCGTAGCAGCTGCAAAACGAACGGACATAGCGCTGTTTTGAATAGAGGCGCTGGCACCGGTATAGCCTTCGTTTGGAGTGATACCAGTCTCTGCTAAATGCACCTGTACCTTATCAAGCTCCATATCCAATTCTTCAGCGGCCACCTGTTGGATGGCAGTGCGTATTCCCTGTCCCAGTTCTACCTTTCCCGATAGTATCATTATACTCCCATCTTCCAATATTTTCAACCAAGCGTTTACGGTTTTGGCACGCCCTATGCTGCCAGGTAGTTTTCTATTGTAATTCACTCGGGCTGCCATTATAGGGTCTTCTGTACCTGAGCAGGACCCCAACAATGTGAATCCTACACTGATATAGCCCAAGTTTTTTATAAATTTTCGCCTAGATTGAAGTGGTATGGCAGTCATGGTAGGTTGGGGTTAAAGGTTTTTGGCCGCAGTTTTAATGGCGCGGATAATTCTGCTATGACTGCCGCAGCGACATAGGTTACCTTGCAGTGCATTTCTAATTTCCGCCTCATCAGGATTTGCGTTTGTATTTAAAAGGCTAACAGCGACCATTACCATGCCATTGAGGCAATATCCACATTGGGCAGCTTGCTCGTTTACAAATGCCTGCTGCACGGTGTGTAGCTTGTTCTTTTCAGTGGCAAGACCTTCCAGGGTGGTTATTTCGGCATCCCCAACAGATGATACAGGTAACATACAGCTAGTAGAAGCACTTCCGTTTATAAGGATGTTGCATGCTCCGCATTGGGCAAGCCCACAGCCAAATTTTGGACCGTTTAGTTCCAAATAGTCCCTCAATACGTAGAGTAGTGGTGTGTCGGCTTTCGTTTCCACTTTTTTTAGGGAACCATTGATGTTGAGCTGGTAGGTTGGCATAGCAACGAGTTAAGCTTCTAAGATAATGAATTGCTTTTTTAAAACAAATGAACTGGAAATTATCGAAAGCAGGAATCCATAGCTTGATGGGTTTTTTGTTAGACCTTGGAAAACTTCTGCTATTACTTACTTTACTTTGTTTGTATATGGCAGCAATGTAGGTAACTAATTTGTTTCTTGCTTGAAGTGGTGGTACCGTTCCAATATGACGGATTTTTGGACTGCAGTATTTATCGTTGGTTTTTTTCTTGGATCATCCGTTGTTCAAAGGTCGCGTTGTATTCAGGATTGCTTTGGCTTGGAACCAAGGCATGGGTTGCTGTTCGCCACCCTGTTAATTTTTTATGGAGTTCCTGAGTTTTATCCGGGTTTTGTTCGGCAACATTATTTTCTTCACTTGGGTCCGAGGTTAAATTGTATAGCTCCAAAGCACTGTCTTCAAAATATTCATGAAGTTTCCAGTCGCCCGAAATTATTACGGAACCTGGGCGGGTACGGAACAGGGGATCTCGACTACCATCCTGTATTCCTTGATATTCCTGAAGGTAGATGGGAAAATGAAAATATAGTTCTCTATCAAATAGGGGTTTACCATTAAAAATAGGTGTAAGGTCCATACCATCAAGTAGCTTGGCACTTTTCTTTGGTTTTGCAATATTTTGTAGGGTAGGATAAAAGTCCATATTGCTTACACGGACGGTAGAGCTGGAATTAGGTTTTATTCTTTCGGGCCATTTAATCAGTAATGGCACACGGATTCCCCCTTCATAATAAGAACCCTTTCCTGCACGCAAGGGATTTTGTTCGGATATGGCCCTAATCCCACCATTGTCCGATGTAAATATTACCATGGTATTTTTTTCCAATCCGTTTGCTTTTAGCGAGCTAAGTAGTTTGCCCACGTTTTCGTCCATGGAGGCTACCATGGCGGCATAGTCCGGTCTATTTTGACCATTGGAACCTTTTTTATCCTTAAATTTTTTTATTAGTTCCTCTTTGCCCATTATTGGGGTATGCACCGTATAAAAAGGAAGGTAAAGGAAAAAAGTGGTGTCACGGTATTTTTCAACAAAAGTGATGGCCTCCTTGGTGATACGGTCCGTTAAATACTCCCCATCGGGTCCATGGGTTATATGGTCTATCTTATAAGGGGAAAAATACCCCCCTTTCCCAGGATTGCCCTTGGCGCTTCCACCAATATTTATATCTATACCCTGTTCTTTAGGATTATTGCCTACGTGCCACTTCCCGAAACTGCCGGTGACATATCCTGCCGACTTCAACATTTGTGGGAGGGTGTATATGGTGTCGTTAAGATGATCCGTATTTTTTATAGGAATCAATTTCCGCGTCTTGGAATTTCCGCGGTCCGATGGACTTACCGTATAAACGCCGTGTCGTGGCGTATTAAGTCCGGATAGGAGACAAGCACGGCTGGGAGCGCAATTTGCAGCTGCGGCATAAGCATTGTAAAATATCATACCCTCCTTTGCCAATTTATCCAGATTGGGTGTTTCGTAATATTGGCTGCCCATAAAACCTAAATCTTTCCATCCTAGATCGTCCACGTTAATGAGTACGATATTGGGCAGGGACCTTGGTGATGCGTTATCTTTGGACGACCTACAAGATAGTAAGGTTGTGGCTAAAACCAAGGCAATAATTATGGGGAGATGTTTTAGGTATTTCATTTGTGTTGGGAATCCGGCACAGGGGCTTTAGTATTTTGATGGATATTGATTCAAATTTACCCTAAAACATTTACTTTGGGGATACATTTTGTATCAAAGACAGGGCTTAGATGTTGAATGTGGCTTTGAAGATTCCCATTTTATCCATTTTTTTCGGTTGTCTCTGTTGTATATTGTTTGGCAAATTCGGTCGGACTTTTTCCAAACTCCTTGCTAAAGCATTTGCTAAAATATTTTTGATTATTAAAGCCGGTCATATAAGCCACTTCGGAAATATACATTTTGTTTTTCTTTAATAGCTGGGCAGCTCTTTTTAAACGTATCTGCTTAATAAAGTTCACCGGAGTGTCATTGACTATGGCCTGAAGTTTTCTATAAAGATTGGCCCTGCTCATACCCACTTCCGAGGCCAGGTATTCCACACTCAGTAAATGATCGTCCATAGAATCTTCAACAATTTGTATCAGTTTTTTTATAAATCTTTCCTCATTGGAATCTACTTCAATATCAGAGGGTTCGGAGGTGATTATTTTGCTGTACTTTTCTTTTAGGTCTTGCCTGGTCATTAAGGCGTTCTTTACTTTCCATTTTACAAATTCTAGACTGAACGGCTTTTCTATATAATCCTCCGCTCCCAAACTCAGGCATTCAATTTTTGTTTCATCCGAGTTTTTTGCGGTCAACATAAAAATGGGAATGGAATTAATGTGATTATTCTCCTTAACCCGTTTTAGCATGGAAATGCCGTCTTCAATTGGCATGAGTATATCGCAAATTACCAATTGGGGCTTGTCTTTTAGAATGATGTCGTAGCCCTCCATACCATTCGAGGCTTCAAGTACATAGAAATCATGTTTTAATTCCTCTTTTACCATAAACCTCAGGTCATTATTATCCTCAACAAGCAATATTTTGGGTTTATCTGACTTAATGGATTGTGATTTTGCTTCAAATTCAGTGGAGACTTCCTCAATAACCTGAAATTCTGAATTATGGATGAAATTTTTTGTTAGAGGTTTGCCTGTGTTTATCCTTTCTTTTTTATTGAAAGCATTTTTATAGATCGGTAGAAAAAAGGTGAATTCAGTGAATACGCCCTCTTCACTTTCAACCCTAATGGCACCGTGATGTCTTTCCACTAGTTTTTGAACCAGTTCCATTCCTATACCGGTACCAGGAATTTGATTGCTATAGGCCTTTGTCGCCTGATAATAACGGTCGAATATATGTGGCAAGTCTTTTTCAGGTATTCCGATGCCATTGTCCCGAACACTGCATTTAATATAGGGGCCTTTTTTTGTGTCCTTTGATATTAAGTCCGGATCGTATTTATTTGACAGCTCAAGAAAAACACTGATCTCACCTTTTTTAAGGGTATATTTAAAGGCATTGGAAAGCAGGTTAAAAAGTATTTTTTCCAAAATATCAACATCGTACCAGCCCCTTATTTCATCCTTGTCACAGATAAAATTGTATTTTATTTCATATATCCTGGCAAAATCGTTGAAGGCATTTTTAATGATGCTTATATCCTTTACGATATCATTTTTGGATATACGCAATTTGAGTTTGCCTTCGTCAAATTTTCTTATATCCATTATCTGATTGATCAGCCTATGCATTCTAAGGGTATTGTTGTAGATGCGTTGGGAGGTAAGCGGGCTCAAGGTGAATTTCTTTTCCTTTACTACTTTTTCAATAGTACCAAGAATTAAGGCCAAGGGTGTGCGCAATTCATGGGATATGTCTGTAAAGAAGACCATTTTCATTCGGTTGAGCTCATTGTCCTTTTCTCTGCTGATGGTTTCTGTGACTAAATTTTTCTTTAAGGTATACCATCTCTGGACGAGCAAAAAAGTGATATAGATGCATGTCGATAAAAGCAATGTGTACACTAAATAGGCCAGATTACTTTTCCAATACGGCGGGGCGATTACAAAGCTAAGTTCTGCAGGCTCCGTATTCCAAACCCCGTCGCTATTGGAGCTTTTCACCTTAAAAGTGTATTTTCCAGGGGGTAGGTCATTATAATTGGCATTTCTATTGGAGGCCTTTGTATGGTGCCATACATCGTTAATGCCATGTAACAAATAGGCATATTCATTTTTGTTGGGAGCGGTTAAATCCAATGATGAGAATTCAATGGCAATGTTATTATTGTTGTATGGCAATTTCAAATCCTGTGATGTATTTATCGAAAGGATTTTGGAAGTAAAATCTTCTGTTTTTAGATTTTTGTTTTGGTCGCCTAATACGGTAAAATTGGTTATTATCGTATTGGGTTGCAAATATGATTTCTTGTAATTCTTGGCATATACGCTATAAAATCCGCCTGGGCAACCAAAGTATAGGTTACCGTCTTTGTCTTTGGTATGGGAATTAAAGATGAAATGACTTTCGGCTAGGCCATCTTCAATTCCAAAATTCACGAATTTTTTGTCCAAGACCTGAAAACGTGATATTCCCCCATGGGTGCTTAGCCATAGATTACCGGACATATCCATTTCAATACTGGAAATGGTCGAGGACAATAAGCCTTCCTTTTTGCCAAAGGATTTTATGGTTTGGTCTTGGGCGTTGTAAAAATTTAAACCCCCGCCCCTTGTTCCGATCCATAGGTTTCCTTGTCCGGTTTCCATTAAACTTAGTATGGCATTAGACGATAGGCCATCCTTGATCGTAGGATTGAATGTCCTTATTTCTTCCTTTATTAGGTCAACCTTAAAAAGACCATCCCCTCTTGTGCCTACCCATAAATTTTGCATTTTGTCCAAATGCATTACCGAAACATTTTTCCCCATTAGATGGGAGATAGTTTTTAATTTAAAATCTGAAATATCTGTAACGGTATTCACAATGTCGATTCCACCACCCCACAGACCTACCCAAATTTCATTCTCATTTAAGGGAACTATATCTTTTATGCCTTTGGAAAATTGTTTTAAGGTGTCTACTTCCAAGGTTTCATTTTTTTGGGAATAGTTATTGGATTTTATAAGGGACGTGCCAAACCCGATCAAAAGCTCTTTTCCTTCGTAATTTTTTTTTACAACGGTATAATTTTCCTTGGTGGCCAGTAGGAGTTCGCTGATGTTTAACGCTTTGTTAAATCGGTATAGCCCTTTTTGGTTTATGGTCATTAAAAATTCCCGTTCATTTTCCTTCATTAAGGCTTGGGGAAAGAAATTGGTTAAATTTTCATCTATGCAAGTATATTCGAATATTGAAGTTCTACCTATATATTTATTGACCCCTTTGTTTGTTGCTATCCATAGATTATTATAACGATCAAGAGCCAAGGAGTTGATACCACTTTCGTTGGTGGCGCTCTGATTGTTGGTGTTATTTATGTTTTCAAAAGTATATTCATTCTTGTTGCGTATTCCCTTTATTAGACCGGATTGGGTTCCTATCCATAGGGTTGAGGTTTCCATTTCTTGGGTTAATGTGGTAACTTTTGGTAAGAGGGATTTGTTACCTGGAAAATCGGTATAGGTTTCCAATATTTTCAATTGGTTATTCGCCTTTCCATAACCGAGTACAAAGAGACCTTCAGTGGTGTTTGCAATAAACTTGTTGTTATTTGTGTTGATTAGTAAATCTGTGTTTTTGGTAAATCCGGTTTCAATCAATTTATTGCCCTTTCCAAAAACTTGTATTCCATTAGGAGAAGCGAACCACATTCTGCCAAATTTGTCTTCGGCGAAATGATTGATCTGTTTCTCCTTGGCCCAAATGCTGTTTTCTTGTTTATAATTAAATTCGGTCTGAAATACAATGCTCTCGACCTTCTCATGGGGAAGTATTTTTACGACCCCGGTATTGCGTAAATTGGCCCATATGGTGCCGTTCGAAGATTTCCCCAAAACTTTTGAGGTGCTGTTTTTGTAATAGCCTTTGAATCTATTTGCTTTTCTTTCGTATAATATCAAGTAGCTTTCACTTCCTATCCATAAATTTCCAAGATCATCTTCAAGTATTGAGTTTATGCTATTGTTGGGAATCGAGTGTTCATCAAAAACATCATATTGATTTTCTATAAGGGAATGACCATCATATCTATAGAGTCCACTATCTGTTCCCAACCATAGAAACCCCAAATGATCTTCAAAAACCACATTTGTTTTTTTATTAAAGGGAATTCCGTCTATGTGTAATTTGTGAATATAGGTTCTATTTTCCTGGGACAAGCCGCCTAGATGGAACAGTATTACAAAAAAGAAAATTGTCAGGGTCTTCATGGATTTCTAATTGCACCTTTATGAAACAGAGTGTCCACTAAGGAAACGTTTTGGTACCCGCCCTCGGACAATCTTGAATTGTATAATTCGTATTCGATAGATAATAAATGTACGGGTCTAATAAGGAGTACAGGGGAACCTTATGTCTAAATATTAGGGTAATTATGTTGCATAATTAAGCTATTTAAGCCTTTAAAACAAGCGCATGCAACATAATTGCACCTATTTGGGATTTATAATCTTAGAGCACCCTATACATTTACATAATCCCGATTGTTGTGGAATGATCGGATTTAATATTAACCAACAAACACCAATATGAATTTAAAAAGAATATTATTGCTACTGCTGTTTTTCAGTATTGTATCGCTACAGGCTCAGCAAATTATAAGCGGAACGGTTACCGATGAATCTGGTCAGCCCCTTCCCGGGGTGAACGTTATAGTTCAGGGGACAGCGAACGGGACTGTTGCGGATTTTGATGGAAATTATTCGATAAATGCAGCGGAAGGAGCTGTTTTGGAATTTAGTTATTTGGGTTTTTTAGCTCAAAATGTTCAAGTGGGAAAAGCAACTACAATTAACGTGGTGTTGCAGGAAGATGTTTCCCTATTGGATGAGGTAGTGGTCATTGGATATGGTACCTCTTCCAAGAAAGACTTGGTTTCTTCGGTATCAAGTATTAAATCGGATGTTTTGGAAAACCAACCGGTGGCAAGGGTAGATCAAGCCTTACAAGGTAGAGCTACAGGGGTAGAGGTTACTTCCAATAACGGATCACCTGGTACGGGTTCCACCATTCGTATTAGGGGTAACAGCTCCATCAATGGAAATAATGATCCATTGTACGTAATAGACGGTTTTATTGCAGGGACAGGTTTTAATCTTAATACTATCAATGTCAATGATATAGCATCGATTGAAATTTTAAAGGATGCCACTGCTCTTTCCATATACGGAACGAGGGGTGCTTCTGGGGTAATATTGATTACGACCAAAAATGGTAAGGGAATGGCTCCTGGTAAGCCAGTAATTGCCATTAATCATTATCAAAGTATACAGGAAACGGCCAACCGCATCAATATCCTAGGCGGTAGGGATTTTATTGATTACAAAAACGAATCCTATCAGTTTGTGCCCGGGCCAGACGGTTTTGGGTTTACGGACACTACCCTGCCATTGGTTTTGGATCCGGAAAATACAACCACCACAGATTGGTTGGATTTGGTAGAGCAACCTGGTTCCATCTCGAATACGGATGTGTCCATAACGGGAAATTCTGAAAACGCCAATTATTTTATTTCTGGAAATTACTTTAATCAAAAAGGATTGCTAAGGGGATCTGGTTTGGAAAGGGTGAATTTCAGAACCAATCTTGATGTTAAGGTTTCCGATAGGTTTAAGACCGGCATTAGAACAAACATAACGCATTATAAGATAGAGAACAATAAAGTGAATTATGGCAATATTGTTTCCAGTGTTTTGCCAATAAGACCTATTTATTTGGAAGATGGAAGTTTCTCTTTTGAAAACCCTATAAGTGCCGGTCTGGAGCGAAACCCGGAAGCGGATATACAACATAGAGTGGATCACGACTTGGTTACCCAAATCATAACGAATGCCTATGCAGAGTATGAATTGGCAAAAAATCTTTCGTTTAAATCTACTTTTGGGGCACAGTTAAATTATGTGAAGCAGAACAACTACTTGCCCGGGATTCTTCCCGAACGTGTAAATGGTGGGTTCGGTAGAATAAACACCAATTTCTCTAAAAGTATTTTGAATGAGAATACGCTTAATTATAACTTGGATTTAAATGATCATTCCTTGAAGATTTTAGGAGGTTTTACCTGGCAGAAAGATAGTAACGAAAGTACATTTTCAGAAGCCGATAATTTTCCAAATGATGTAGTATCGTTCAATAACCTTGCACTTGGTGATTCGGAAACGGCAAAAGTTGGTTCCGGTTATGGCCAACGAACCCTTACTTCCTTTCTTGGTCGTGTCAACTATGGCTACAAAAGTAAATACCTTCTTACTTTGGTAGGCAGATATGACGGGTCTTCTGTATTTGAGACAGGTAATAAATATGCCTTTTTTCCTTCTGTAGGTGCCGCTTGGAACGTTGATGAGGAAGAGTTTATGGCAGATTCCAATGTAATCAACAGGTTTAAAATAAGAGGTAGTTATGGTATAGTTGGGGAACAAGGTGTTGCTGCCTACAATTCTATTGCAACCTATGCCAATACCACAACGGTATTTAATGGTTCTTCGGTAAATGGGGTGCTTGTTGGGCAGGTTCCCAGTAGTGGTTTAACTTGGGAAACAACCAAACAGATGGACTTAGGTCTAGAATTGGGCTTTTTGAACAATAGGATTTCCTTTGAGGCGGATTATTATAAAAAGACAACAGATGATTTACTTTTATCAGTGGCCTTGTCGGGCCAGGTAGGAGCCAATTCAACCACCCAATTACAGAACTTGGGCTCAGTAGAAAACAGAGGCTTTGAGTTTGGTCTAAATACCATCAACATACAGAACGATAACTTTTCATGGGAGTCCAACCTAAGTATATCCTCTAACAAAAGTGAGATATTGGAGTTGGATGATCAAGAGTATATTTCTTTACAATCTACTGGTAACCAAGGAGGTAATTCAGCTAGGTTGATTGTTGGGGAGGCACTGCCAACCTTTGTAGGCGCCAAGTACTTAGGAACCTATAAGACAGCTGAGGAAATTACTGCAGATGGAAGGGCGGGCCGCTCGTTTATTGGAGGCCCTAGATATGAAGATGTAAATGGGGATACCAATATCAATGATGAGGATTTTCAGGTGTTGGGTAGTCCGGTTCCTGATTTTTATGGAGGTTTTAGAAATACCTTCAAGTATAAAAACCTTTCATTGGATGTATTTTTTCACGGTAGTTATGGTGCCGAAATCTGGAATGTGCGAACCCAGACTGCCTACTATGGTAGGGGGGAACAAAATGTGGATCCTATCGTATTGCAACGTTGGATAGCCGGGGTAAATGAAACTTCCGATATTCCAAGGGCTGGTCCATCCAATAGTCTATTTAACGTAAATAGTGATTTGAACATAGAGGATGGTTCTTATTTGAGATTGAAAACGATGACCTTAAATTATGATATTCCTATGGAATCAAAAGGACTCGGAAATGTATTCAGCTCAATGAATGTATATGTAACCGGAACAAACCTTTTCCTTTGGTCCGACTTTACTTTGGGTGATCCGGAAGTGAATGCTTTTACTGCAGGTAGCGGACTAGGTTCTGTTTCCCAAGGTTTTGCTTCAGGCCAATATCCATATGCCAAGACGATAACCCTAGGTGTAAAACTAGAATTTTAAAAAAAAACAGATATGAAAACTATAATAACAAGCAAATTTTTGATGCTACTTGTGGGCTTACTGGTTTTGAGCTCATGTGACAAGTTTCTGGAAGAAGATTTAAGGGACGAGATTACACCGGATGCTTTTTTTACCAATGATAAAGAAGCTGAACTTGCTGTAAACGGTGTTTACCGCCTATTTCACAATAACAACCTTTACGGACAACGTGGGCTGGACAATTATTACACAAGTGGTGCCGATATACAGGCCGCCAATAGAAACGTGAACAACGAGATACACAATTATCTCATTCAAGAAGGTACAGCAGATGGTAATGGTACTTGGATCCAACTTTATCGTGTGATAAACAATACTACCGAGTTCATCTCCAATATTGAAGGAAATGAAAGTTTATCGCAAGAAGCAAGGGATCAAAGAGTGGGGGAGCTGATCTTTCTAAGGGCATTGGCCTATTATCATTTGACCAATCTTTGGGGCGACGTTCCGTTTTACACCGAACAATTGCCGGTTCCCGAAAGATCTCTGCTGGGGAGAACGGCAAAAGCGGAAATTAGAAGTGCCATGAAAATAGATTTGGCAAAGGCTTTTGACCTATTGCCCAGTTCCTATTCCGGAAGTAATTTGGGTAGGGCCACAAAGTGGGCAGCAGCAACCCTTAAGGCCAAATATCATCTTTTTGATAAAGAGTGGGGATTGGCAAAGATAGAATGTGATATAGTAATTGATCAAAGTCCACATGTGCTTTTGGATGATTACGCCGATGTGTTCGACCAATCCGATCCAAGCGCCCAATACAACAACGAATATATTTTTGTTATTGATTTTGAGGCCGATTTGGTTGGGGAATTATCTACCACAAGAACGGATGACTACAACCCCCGTATCAGGGATGAACCAGCCAACCGAAATAAAGATACTGTAGTAGACGGGGTCTCTGGGTCCAAGGTGAATATATTTCAAGGCCTGTTGCGAACAAGAAATGAAGATATGACCGGTTATGGTTGGTCGGTACCTTTGCCAGAGTTTTCTTTACAAGAAAATTGGCAGGATGGCGATTTACGTTATGATGCCACCATTGTAACCGAATATTTAGGCTGGAAATTGTCGTTCCCATACTTTCGTAAAAATTGGAATTTGGACCAAGAAAATTCGTTACGTGGCAATCACCCCGAAAACTATATCGTATTTCGTTTGGCGGATGTTTATTTAATGGCGGCTGAAGCCGAAAACGAGGCAAATGGTCCTGGTAATGCCTATGCCTATGTAAATAAGGTTAGGGAACGCGCTTTTGAGCCAGATCAACCTTGGAGCGGTATGTCGCAAGTGCAATTTAGGGAGGCCATGTACGACGAGCGAAGGTTTGAACTAAGTGCCGAAGGCCATCGCCGTATGGATCTTATTCGCTGGGGTATTTTATTGGACAGGGTAAAATCTGTTGAACATCGTTCATGGAACAATCCTGCTGCCAACATTCAGCCTTATCACGTTTTATTGCCCATTCCGCAAAATCAGTTGGAATTGAACCCAAATTTATTGGAGTCGGATCCTACGAACAACGGATACAGGTAATGCATTAAAAATTTTACAGCCATGGGACATATATTTTTTGTTCCATGGTCTTATTTCACATGATTCTTATGATAAGACAATTCTCTTATTTTGTAACTCTTTTCCTCTTGATTTTCGGAATGTACTCTTGTAGAAATAAGGGGCAGAGAACAGGGGTGTCCAAAAAAGATAGCATTCAGGAAATGGTTGCCAAACCAAACATCATATACATATTGGCCGATGATCTGGGCTATGGTGATCTAAGTGCCTATGGGCAGCAGAAGTTCACAACTCCCAATATAGATAAGTTGGCCAGGGAGGGCATGCTATTTACCCAGCATTATTCTGGTAGTACGGTTTGTGCACCTTCCAGATCGGCATTGTTGACAGGTATGCATACAGGTCATACTTTTGTGCGCGGCAATAAGGAAATACAGCCGGAAGGGCAATACCCGATCCCTGACAATACCTTTACCTTGGCAGAGGCAATGAAAAAAGCGGGCTATGTTACTGGTGCATTTGGTAAATGGGGACTTGGTTATCCAGGTTCTGAAGGGGATCCCTTGAATCAAGGTTTTGATACTTTTTTTGGATATAATTGCCAGCGCTTGGGACATAATTATTATCCGCGCCATTTGTGGGCCAATAGTGATTCCTTGGTATTGGAGGAAAATTCGGGAAAAGGGAAAGGTATTTATGCTCCGCAATTGATTCATGAAAAGACCTTGGATTTTATAGAATTTAATAAGGAAAATCCATTTTTTCTTTATGTGGCATCGATTATTCCACATGCAGAACTTGCGGCGCCAGAGGAAATCTTAGAAACTTATAGAGGTAAATTTCCTCCAGAAAAAGCTTATAAAGGTGTGGATGACGGACCGGAGTACAGGAATGGCCCCTATGAATCACAGAAAGAAACCCACGCTGCCTTTGTGTCTATGGTTCACATATTGGATAAGCAAGTAGGGGAGATCATGGCCAAATTGGAAAAGCTTGGCATAGCCGAAAATACCATTGTAATATTTACCTCGGACAATGGTCCGCACACTGAAGGAGGTGCCGACCCCGATTACTTTAATAGCAATGGCCCCTTTAAGGGCACCAAGAGAGACCTTTATGAAGGAGGTATAAGGGTCCCTTTAATTGTGAAATGGCCAGGGCACGTAGAACCTAATACCAGAACCGATCACGTTTCTGCATTTTGGGATGTATTTCCTACGTTTTCAAATATTGTGAATATGGAGGTTCCGCCTTCCTTGGATGGTGTTTCTTTTTTGCCTACCCTATTGGGTAACGATAAGGATCAAAAAGAACATGAATACCTGTATTGGGAATTTCATGAGAAAGGCGGTCGACAAGCAATCCGAAAAGGTAATTGGAAGGCCGTTAAGTACAATGTATTTAGTCCATCGGATGCGCCAATAGAGCTTTATGACCTTGATGCCGATCTGGGCGAGGAGAATAATCTTGCACAAGATTATCCGAAGGTGGTAGAGGAAATGAAAAATATTTTTGAACAGGCCAGGACGCCTTCAGAAGTGTTTACCTTTGATCAAGGCACTTATTTGAATGTCGAATAAAAATAGTTAGTAGTTGATTAGTTAATTTTTTATTGCAAAAAAGGGCTCCTATGTTTTGAAGCCCTTTTATGTTTTACAAAAGGTTGAATGTTCAAGGTTTTTACATAATTTCAATGGTAATATTGGAACTAGTAAATGGAAATTAATACTAAAATCGTTTTCAAAAAGTATGCACAATGAAACTTAATAAAATATTTACCCTAAAAGATTTAATGGTTCTGTTAATCCTTATAGGGATGACCTCTAATTCCTATCCCCAAGGAAAGGCAAAACCCAATGTTCTTTTTTTAGTGATAGAGGATACTTCTCCATATCTTTTTCCTGCCTATGGAAACACGAGTATCAAGACTCCAAATTTAGATTGGTTGGCTAAAAATGGGGTAGTATTTAACAATGCTTTTGCCAATGCCCCGTATTGTTCCCCTGCTAGGTCTACACTTATCAGTGGAACCCAGGCTACCGTGTATGGCAATGATATCCACCGAGAAGGCCATATCCAAAAAGAACCCTATTTTTTGGTAAAAAAATTGACAGATGCGGGTTATTTTACCGTAAACAAGGGTAAAATGGATTACAATATAACTGGTAAGAAAACCAAAGAAATTTTAAAGACCGTTTGGAGTATGAATGGGGACAATGCTAGCTATAATGACCCTACCAGGGCCGCAAAGCCCTTCTTTGGGCAATTCAATAACGTCTCTACCCATATGAGCAGAATGACAACCATTACCATTGACCGACGTTTAAAATGTGAGGTAGATCCCGGCAACGTGATTTTGCCTCCCCATGTGCCAGATCTTCCCGAAATAAGGGCGGATTATGCGCTACACCTGGAGGGCGTTCAGAATATTGATGAGTGGGTAGGCGTATTTTTGGATGATTTAAAAGAGCGTAAGCTTTTGGAAAATACCATCATTTTCTTTTTTTCAGATCATGGAGGGTGTTTGCCAAGGGGAAAGGCCTTTCCATATGATACGGGACATCGAGTGCCAATGATCGTTTATGCGCCTGAAAGATATAAAAATCAATTGCCCGTGGCTATAGGAGGGCGATCTGATAGGATGGTGAGTTTTGATGATTTTATCCCCACAGTTCTTAGTTTGGCCGGAGTTAAGCCACCAAATTATGTAACGGGTAAGCCATTTATGGGCAAATATACCGAAGAAGCCCGGGAATACGTTTATACCTTTCGGACCAATACTGAAATGCATTTTGATCCCTCTCGGGGCGTACACGATGGCGAATACCACTACATTAGAAATTACACGCCCCACAAAATACATGCCCTAACCCAGAGTTTTCAATGGCAAATGCCGGCCCAATTGGCTTGGGATAAAAGCTATATGGCCGGTAATACATCAACCTCACACAATTCTTATTACGAGCCTCATCCCACGGAAGCACTGTATAATTTAAAGAGTGATCCATGGGAGCAAAATAACCTTGCCGCCGAGCCTGCTTACCAGACCAAATTGGCGGAATTAAGGGAGGCAAATAATAGATATATAAGACAGGTAAAAGATCTAGGTTTCCTTTCTTGGGAGGAACGTACTGCCCTAACTCAACAGGGAAAGGACTTTTACAGTTGGGCTAGGGAAATCAATTATCCTTTGTCCGACTTAATTTCCTTGGCGGAAAAGGCATCCGATGGCAAAATGGAAGATTTGCCTATATTTTTGGACAACCTAAAAAGCGATAAGTCCTCCTTTCGCTTTTGGGGTATTTCCGGCTTGGCCCATTTGGCGCAAAGAGGTAAATTAAAAGCTATTCCAAAAGAAATTAGGCCTTTATTGGATCCTAATGAAGATGAAGACGTTTCAGCTTTAGCAGCCGAAATATTGGTAAGGATGGGAGAAGAAGAGAGAGGCTTGAGGTTTCTATTGTCCAAATTCAAACCTATGGGTTTCGCCATATCATCTTTAGAGAATTTATGGGACAAAACAACTCCTATAGAAAATGAGCTTATAAGCCTGGCCACTGAAAGCCAGGATGAAAAAACAAGACTCTTTGCCAGGAGCTTACTTATAAAACAGGGAAAAATGGGTGTAGGGGAATTGTATGGGCAAAAACAGATAGATAAGAATTACAAAACCTATCTTAATAGGGTAGATAACTACTTACAGAACCTACCTAATACCGAGGTCCTGGATAATGGGAAGTAGTAAGGTTACATTAATCCTTGCAGTTTTTTTAATAATCAAATTAGTTCTAAAAATCATGAAGTGTTTTACGACTATCCGAAAAAAAGTTCTTACCCAATTTCTTATTCTACTGTTCACCCTTTACGGCAGTGCGCAAAACGCTGGAAAAATTGTTGGTGATAGCCAGAAGCCCAACATTATCTACATTCTTGCGGATGATCTTGGGTATGGCGATTTAAGTTGTTTTGGACAAAAGAAATTTTCAACACCAAACATTGATAAGTTGGCAGAACAAGGTATGATTTTTACCCAACATTATGCAGGGTCAACGGTCTGTGCCCCGTCCCGATCTTCGTTGATGACTGGGCAGCATACGGGACATACACCAATTAGAGGTAATAAAGCAGTGCCGTTGCCTGCTGAAAGTGTAACATTGGCGGAGGTCTTAAAAGAAAAAGGTTATACCACAGGTGCTTTTGGGAAATGGGGTATGGGATATGCTACCACTGAAGGGGATCCCTTAAATCAAGGTTTTGACCATTTTTACGGCTATATCAATCAATCCTTGGCACATAATTACTACCCCTATTTTTTATGGGACGATGGTAAAAAAGTTGTTTTAGAAGGGAATAAGGGCAAAGCTACTGCAGAGTATGCTCCCAGTTTGATCCATAAAAAAGCGCTCGACTTTATTGATAGAAATAAAGACAACCCCTTTTTTCTTTATTATCCGTCTATCATGCCGCATGCAGAACTTGTGGCACCTAGCCACTATATGGATAAGTATAAGGGAACCTTGGAGCCGGAGAGTCCGTACAAGGGAGTTGACGATGGTCCCAAATATAGAAAAGGCCCCTACGCATCCCAAGAATATCCACATGCTGCCTTTGTAGCCATGATAAATGTACTGGATGATCAGGTGGGGGAAATTATGCAGAAGGTTGGGGAGCTTGGCTTGTCCGATAATACCATAATTATTTTTACCTCGGATAACGGACCACATAAAGAAGGGGGTGCCGACCCTGATTATTTTGATAGCAATAGCATTTATAGGGGTTACAAGAGAGATTTGTACGAGGGTGGAATTCGTGTGCCTATGATTGCCAGTTGGCCCGATAAAATTAAAAAAAACACGAAATCGGACCATATTTCCGCTTTTTGGGATGTCTTGCCTACCATGGCCGACCTTTTGGATATAAAAGTGGAATCGGAAATAGATGGAATATCATTTTTGCCTACGTTACTGGGTAAAAAGAACCAAAAGAATCACGATTATTTGTATTGGGAATTTCATGAACGTGGCGGGAGACAAGCTTTATTGGCCGGGAATTGGAAATTAATTAGATATAATGTAAATGATGATGGAGATTATGAGCTGTACAACTTAAAAGAAGATCCCGGTGAAACCAGAAATGTCATAAAGGACTACCCCAAAAAGGCCAAGGGACTCATTGGGGAATTAAATAAAAGTAGAACGCCTTCCAAGGAATTTCAATTTAAATAATCGTAGATACAGGTATGATCAAGAATTGGAAATTATTACCGGTTGGGCCATTCTCTAAATATTTTAAAATAAAATTCAATATTGTTTTTGCTGTCCTTACCTGCCATTTTGCTTTTTCACAGGAAAGGGAGATGGTCAAGGTGAACATTTCCACAGATAAGGAATATCAGACCATACATAACTTTGCAGCTTCCGACGCATGGGCGGCCCAGTTTACGGGCTTATGGCCAGATGATAAAAAGAACCTAATGGCCGATTGGTTGTTTAGTTTGGAAAACAATACGGATGGTTCCCCAAGAGGAATAGGACTGTCCGCCTGGCGTTTTAATATTGGGGCAGGAAGTGAGGCCCAAGGTGAAGAAAGTGGGATTAAGGATCCTTGGAGAAGGGCTGAAGGCTTTTTACAGGATAATGCAAATTATGATTGGCACCAACAGGCGGGGCAACAATGGTTTCTTCAGGCAGCAAAAGAAAGAGGGGTAAATCAGTTCATAGCGTTTGTGAATAGTCCGCCCATACAAATGACCAGAAACAACAAGGCACATTCCAAGGACGGATTGGCGGCTAATCTATCCTATGACAGGTATGTGGATTATGGGGTGTTCCTAGCAAATTTTCTTCACCATTTTAGGGATAGTCTTGCCATTGATTTTGATTACATAAGTCCTTTCAACGAGCCCCAGTGGGAATGGAAAGGTGGGCAGGAAGGTTCGCCCTGGAACAATGATGAATTGGCGAATGCCACTAGGGTAATAGATTCGATTTTTGTCACTGCAAACCTCAATTCAAAGATAGAAATCACTGAAGCCGGTCAAATCGACTATTTAACAGGTGAAAAAGAAAAGTACCACAATAGGAGCAATCAGATTGAAACATTTTTTAATCCTGTCAGTCCCAATTATCTGGGGAATTTAAGATCCGTAGCGCTAAAGATAGCGGCACATAGTTATTTTACTACCTGGGACATTTCAAAACTTAAAAAGGAAAGGGAGCGAATAGCCAAAAAACTGGAGGAATATCCTTCCCTGGAATATTGGATGAGCGAATATTGTATTTTGGAGAACAATGAGGAGATTAAGGGAAAAGGGAGGGATTTAGGGATGAAGACGGCACTTTATGTGGCCCGTCTTATCCATGCCGATCTAACCATTGCCAATGCGAGTGCCTGGCATTGGTGGTTGGCTATGAGTCCCTACGATTTTAAGGACGGACTTATCTATGTGGATAAGGAGACTAATGACAGAGATTTTTACGACTCCAAATTGTTATGGGCCTTGGGTAATTATTCCAGGTTTATCAGGCCGGGAGCCAAAAGGGTGTCTGTTGCCTATGATAACTATAATACAGAGGAAAACCTAAAGAACGGGGTGCTGCTATCCGCCTATAAAAATACCGATGATAGTTTGGTGCTGGTTGCAATAAATCAAAGTGATGCCGTAACGGATATAAAATTGAATGTGCCCTTACCGCCCAATACCAAAATAGAGAGGTATGTTACCAGTGAATCTCACAATCTTAGTAAAATACCCAACGGTCAATTTGGTAAAGGTAAAATACAGGTCCTGGGTAAATCGCTCACCACATTTGTTTTTAATGTTGGTGAATAAAGTGTGTAGGACTAAATTCTTAAATTAAAAAACTATATAATGACTACTAAATTCATTACTCTGTTTACCTTGGTATTTGCGTTGTCATGCATTGGTCAAACTGTTAAACGGCCCAACATAGTTCTTATTTTGGTAGATGATATGGGGTTTGCCGAATTGGGATGTTATGGTAGCCCAATTATAGAAACCCCAAATCTGGATTCATTAGCTGAAATGGTTTACGTTTTGCCCAGTTTTATAATACCGCACGTTGTTCACCATCCCGAGCATCACTTTTAACAGGTTTATATCCGCATCAAGCAGGAATGGGGTATTTGGATCGTATGGATGTAGCGGTAGGCACACTAATTAAGGGATTGAAAGAAAGAGGTCAATTTGAAAATACACTGATTGTATTTATGTCAGATAATGGAGCTAACCCAGAGCAAGGCCCCTTTGGAAAATATAGTGGTAAAGAAATATCGGGAACTGTTGATTCTAAGGTTTATCAAGGCCAGTCATGGGCTACTTATTCCAATATTCCTTTTAGAAGATATAAACATTTTACGCATGAAGGAGGTATTTCCACTCCTCTAATTGTTCATTGGCCCAAGGGGATTTCCAAATTTAAAAATGGCCAAGTTATTCAGAATGAATCACACATAATAGACATAATGCCAACCTTGGTAGAAATCACCAATGCCACTTATCCCTCAGAATTAAATGGGCATGTGATACAACCAATGGAAGGAGAAAGTCTTATGCCCATTTTTAAAAGTAAATCATTTCGCAGAACAGAACCAATTTATTGGGAGCATGAGGGTAACAGGGCGGTTAGAAGTGGTCAGTGGAAAATAGTTTCGATAAACCATAAACCATAAACCATGGGAATTCCCTATGGAAGTAAAGCGGAAAAAGAAGCGAATATTTACTCTTACGATGTGGTGATAGCATCGGCAGACCATATTTATGGTCCATATAACGATCGTTATACAGCAGTTACGGGTGGGCGACATAACAATTTTTTTAAGGACAAAGAAGGACAATGGTGGAGTCCCATGTTCGGCAATCCCCGGGGAGACCTTTTGGATCGACCTTTTATAGCAAGACCCGCTATTGTTCCCATTATTTATAATAAGGGGAAATTCATGGTTGATACGAACAGGAAATTATAAACTTCAACCTGATACAGATAAAACACCATAGTTTGCACATTATAAGCCTTGTCCTTAACTAAGGTTGCGTACAAGGACGGATTACTCCGATAATCTTACAAAATCAATGCCCTATCTCACAGGAACATCCCGTATGTGTTTCCCCGTGCCAATCAAAGGCGGGGGCATAATCGCTTAGTTCCCAGTAGAAAGGGCTTCTAGGTTTATCATAGTTTCCAATCTCGTTCATGGTCTCTGTATCGTACAGACGTCCATTGATCATGGTATAGATTATGGAATTGGAATTTTGAATATCCACCAATGGATTTTTGTCCAATACGATGAGATCGGCCAATTTTCCCTTTTCCAAGGAACCCAGTTCATCTCCCATTCCAAGGTATGAGGCTCCGTTAATGGTGGCTGCTTTTAAGGCTTCCATATTGCTCATCCCTCCTTGGGCCAACATCCATAGTTCCCAATGCGCACCAAGACCTTGCAATTGCCCATGGGCACCGAGGTTTATTTTTACACCGGCGTCGGCCAATTTTTTGGTAGCGTTGGCAACCAGGATATGTCCGTTTTCATATTCCTTAATAGGCGCCATGGTACGATGCCTGGAACGTGCATCGATCACACTTCTTGGGGTATATTTTAAAAGCTTTTCGTTTTCCCAAACATTGGTGGTCTGGTACCAAAAATATTCCCCATTCAATCCGCCGTAATTAACGATCAGGGTAGGGGTGTAGGCAGTTTCACTGGCCGACCATAATTGTAGCACATCATTGTAAATGGGAGCCACCGGTATATTGTGTTCTATGCCTGTATGCCCGTCAAGAATCATGGACATATTGTGAAAGAAGGTGGACCCTCCTTCCGGGACTACTTCTATCTGTTTCTCATGGGCCGCTTTAATGATCTGCTGTCTTTGGTCACGTCTGGGCTGATTGTAGCTTTTTACGGAAAATGCACCAAAGGCTTTGGTCCTTAGAATAGCGGAACGAGCATCTTCCAAATTGTTCACTGTAGCCTTGAAATCACCGTCCGCACCATATAAAATAACTCCTGTGGAGAAAATTCGGGGTCCCACCATAGTCCCTGCCTTCACCATTTCCGATTGGGAAAATACCACTTCGGTATTGGCCGAAGGATCGTGGGTAGTAGTTACACCAAAGGCTAGATTGGCATAATAGGGCCAGTGTTTTTGAGCGCTCAATCCATACCTAAAATGACTAAGATGTGCATGTGCATCCACTAATCCGGGCATTATGGTCTTACCGCGAACATCAAAAATTTTGGCATCGTCAGGGATGTTTACAGCATCGCTGGAACCAAGGTTTGTAATTCTATTGCCGTTAATGATGATGGTACCGTCCTCTATAACTTTATCATTGTTCATAGTAATGAGCCTGGCACCTTTTAGGGCAATGGTACCCTTTGGTCTGTCGGTTGGTAGGTTGAGGTTGATTTTTATGCCTACAGTGTCCATCGCCGAAATGCTATCCGGAGCCCCCTCCAAGAAGGTAAACCGCTGGTTGATGGCAGTATTGAAATAGGCATCGCCCAAGGTCCAATAAAGTTTGTCGCTATTGGAAGACCAATGTAGGTTGATGCCGGCATCGCGAGCTACTTGAGCCACTGGAACATTGGTGGCATTGCCATCCAGTTCAATAGTATTGCCTGTTTTGGGCAGGGCTGCAATATATACTTTGTACAAATTTGTAAAGGCCAACCATTTATCATCAGGACTGGGGATGATCCGTTGTGCGTATTTGGATTTTACAATTTCCCGTACTTCCTGGCCCTGAAGGTTGACCGATTTCAAGGTCTTGGTAATGTTCCCTAAAAGATAGCCACCGGTTTGAAAGTAGATCCGACTGGCATCTTTATTAAAACTTGGAAATATACCTTCCTTTACCACTAATTTTTTATTGGTACTGATACCGGATTTTCTGGATTCACTTATTTCCATAAGATAGATTCCGGGCTCTTTGGTATTTACATATCCCTGATGTTGATTCCCATTTTCTTCGCGGTATACAATATGGTTGTTGTTGATGGGGGAAAAACTGGGTTCTCTATAAATGGCCTTTTCAGGGGTTAATTTAATAGGACTACTTTTGCTGGAGGATAGGTCCAGCCTATGGATGGCCCCCATATGCTCATCGTTCCAAGTTACGTATACTAAGTATTTTCCGTCCTTGGAAAAGGCAGGTTCATATTCCAGATCCGTTCCCTTGGTAAGTCGGGCAGGGATGCCATAGGGAAGTGATTTCTTCCACAGGTAACCGGCCGCATGGAAAACCAGCATTGTTCCATCGGGGGAGGTAACCGCATTGCGTATGGCTTTCGGGGTAAAAGTATCCGGAGCTGCCTTGTTTTGAAATTTAAGGGCATTCACAATTTTATGTTCTGCCGTAGCCTTAAAGGGAATATCACTAGCTTTCAGGGAATTGAGGTCAATTTTTTTGATTTTCCCCTGTACCCAAATAATGATGGCGCTATCATCTGGGGTAAAATTGAATCCCGTATAAGGTCCAAATATGGCCCATGCTTCCTGTTGGTCCTTGCTGAGTTGGTCATAAACAGGCCATTCCCTCCCGGTTTTAAGATCGTGCAGATAGAGCACTGTTTTTTCCCTTACCCTTTTTACAAAGGCCATTACATCGCCTTTGTGAGAAATTACGGGACGTATGGCTCCTCCAGGTCCGCCGGTCACCCTTTCTATTTCCCCATCTTCCAGGTTATAACGGTTTATAACATAAATCTGGCTATTGGGATCCTTATTGTACTGAAATTCCCCACCAGGATAAACGTCTTCGCTATAGTACACATATTTGCCATCCGGTGAAGCCCAAGGTTCCCCAACATCCTGTTGGTCGTTTTTCTTTTTGGTAAGCTGAATACCCTTACCGCCAGATTTATGGTACATCCATATTTCGCCCGCACCTAGGGAGCGGGTGGAGGTAAAATGTTTACGGCAAAAAATATAGTTTCCATCTACGGACCAAACCGCATTGTTAACCAATCTAAAATCCTCCTTGGTGATCTGTTCGGCTTCGGAACCGTCGGTGTTCATCACCCAAATATTGTCGCCACCACCAGCATCACTGGTAAAGCTGATATGTTTTCCGTCCGGGCTGTACCTAGGTTGCACTTCAAAGGCATGGCCGCCCCGTATCAGAGTGGCGTTGCCCCCACTGATGGGCATGGTATAGATGTCGCCCAGCATATCAAAAACGATCTGCTTCCCATCCGGACTTACATCCAGGCTTATCCAAGACCCTTCGTTAGTGGTAATGGAAACATCTTTAAAGGGCAGGGCAGGGGTGTTGACATCCCATTTGTCCTTTTTGGCTTCTTCTTTATCCTGTGAAAAGGAGGTATGGCAAATAAGTAATAGAAGGGCTAATACGATGCTGTTTTTCATAGGTGGAGCTACTTGTAAAATGATGTTCTTCACTTAGGTTTCAATTAAAAGTTTAAAGATAGTATTTTGGTTTAAATTGCCCTATGGAAACATGGTTTTGTACCTTGGGAACAGCGTATAGTGTACGGGATGTGCGAAGTCTGGAGACTTCGCACAGGGGTAGGAGATATTATGTTTGGAATTGGCCAGATCGATAAAGAATGAAATTATAGGGTAAATCGAAATTGGGCACTATGAAGGAGCACGAAGTCTATAGACTTCGTGCAGTGATGTTAATTAGGCAATGGGGTATCTTTAAATAACCTCTGTTTTACCTGGAATGGGGATGGTGTAATTTCCATCTTTTCCTGGCATATCCGGCATTTTGGCATCCCATGTATATGCTTCAGGTAGAATACTTCTTTTGGAAGCCAAGACTTGATCTATATTAAACCTTTGACCTGAGTGAATGGACATTCGGCCCATGATGGTGGTCAAGGTTGATTTTGCACCGTATTCAACCTGGTTTATGGGTTTGTTGTTTATGATTGAGTTAACAAAATTGGACTGACATTTTTGGGAAGACCCTAATGTTTCTTCCTTGTTGCGATATCTCCAAATTAATTCACCAGCCGCATTGAATATTTGGGATTTATCATCGGCATAGCCCTTTGTTCCCCGAATATGAAATCCACTCTTGTTCCAGTTATTGTCTATATTTCTACATTGAACGTGTAATTTTACTTTATTTGGGTATTCGTATTCTGCGTAATGATGGTCAAAGGTATTTCCTTGATTGGGTCCGGAATACGCCTGCCTCCCACCTAATCCATTTACCGTAATTGGATAATCGTCCATAATCCAATTCATAAGGTCTATTTGATGAATTGCCTGCCCTGCCAGTTGCCCGCCCCAAAGCCAAGTAAAATACCTCCAATTCCTCATCTGATAATTCATTTCGGACTGTTCCGGTTGTCTTGGGAAAATCACGGGAGCACCTACATTATAATAAACGTCCAAGGAAGTAATGTCACCAATCTCACCATTATCTATTCTGTCCTTCATTTCTTGATAACCACTTTCGTAACGCAATTGTAGTCCAACACCGATGCTCAAATTTTTTTGCTTTGCAATCTTGTTGGTTTCCATTATTTTTAAATACCCTGGGATGTCAACAAATAAGGGTTTTTCCACAAAAGCATGTTTTCCGGCTTCAACAGCAGCTTCTAAATGTATTGGGCGGAACGGGGGAGGTGTTGCCAGGATAATAACATCACAATGTTCCAAAACTTTTTTATAGGCGTCAAATCCAACAAATCTCCGGGTGTCGGGTATATCTACCTGATCAGGAAAGCTATTTTTTAAATTTTGATGGGCACTCATAAGCCTGTCTTCAAAAACTTCGCCAAGTGCCACTAATTTTACATTGGAAGAAGTGCCCAGTGCCTCATAGGCAGCCCCTGTACCTCTTCCACCACAACCTACCAGTCCAACTTTTAGTACGCTTTTATCATTATTGGCACTATTTCCAAAGGCATTCATGGGTACTCCGCCAATTAGAGTTCCGCTTGCAAGGATGACCCCTGTTTTTACAAAATCTCTTCTGCTTCGGGCTGTTCTCTTTTTGTTCATCGTTGAAGGTTTTAATATTATAGTTATAATTAAATTGTCTACTGTGACATTTAGTTTTCTTATTTATAATCCAACTTTATTAGGGAAACTCAATTTTGAGAAGTCAGTAAGACACACTTAAAATTGCAAGTTGAACTAATCCCGCCTTTTTCGGCAGGCCCTGAGGTTTAATTCCTTTTATTTAAAAAAAAGGAAATAGATACTGTAAATGGACATTAGTATCAAAATTGAAATACCAATAATGCCCAGGGCAGTGGTGAACATATTATTTTTGAGTCCTTCCGAAATTCTTTTTCCGTTTGAAAAAATCAGAATTATAACCGCAATCATAGGTACTATCATGATGGTTATGCCTTGTGCGAAAATGATGAGTTCCAAAGGAAGCGATCCAAATATGTGAGCTATGGTGGCACCTATCAGGATTACCAATATAATCATGGCACGAACTTTCAATTTTCGAAGGTTACTAATACCGAACAGAGTGTCTGCCAAGATTACGCCCCCTATGGTTGCATTGCCGATCATTGATGAAAAGGACGCCGCAAAAAAACCGATCATGAACGCATATGATGTAAATGGGCCGAAAAGAGGTTCCAAGGCCATGCCTAGGTCGGAAGCACTAAGCACGTCTATATTATTGCTTTTTAGAACCGATGCGGCACAAATCATGACCAAGGTAGAAAGCATACCAAGGATAATGATTCCCGTTCTACTTTCCCTTAAACTATCTTTCTTATCTGCAATGCCAACACCTTTTTCCTGGGTAAGATAAGATTGATAAAAGGCTCCAACTATTGAAAAGCTGGAAGCGGTGAGGGTTATGATAAAATATTCGGACCCATCAGGGACAGATGGGATGATTCCCATAAGTATTTCTTGAATATTTGGGGCCACCATGATTATGGTCAGTAAAAAGGACGTCAACATCAGAATCACCAATCCTATCATCAATTTCTCCAGAATTTTGTAAAAAGATTTAAAGAATAAGAGAAATATGGCCAGAGAGGTAAATATTAATATCCAAATCCACATGGGGGTGGAAAACAACTCGGAAAAAGCCAGGCTGGCTCCAACGGTATTCCCAGCTTGAAAGGAGGCTGTGGTCAAGAAGATGCCTAGGCCAACTAGCAAGGCCGTCCGCTGGCCGATTTCAGTCTTAATACGCGATATAAAAGAATCCTTACTGTACAGTCCAATTTTGGTGGACATGTTGGTAAAAGCTGTCATTAAGATCATGGATAGCAATAGAACCCAAATTAAAGAATAGCCATAATTGGCACCTAGCTTGGTGTTAATGGTAAGGCTTCCAGGTCCAAATACCAAAGCCGCTGTAATAATGCCAGGGCCGAGTTTCTTTAGAAAGGATTTGGGTGCCTGCCCAATTGGGCTTTTTGGGGCAGTCTTTTTTATTAAACTCATTGCGTATTATTTTTTATGATGACCAAAGGGCAAATTACAAATTTTTAGAAGCCTTGGGGTGTATAATTTCAATTGGATTACAAGTTTCTGTTTTCATGTAAACCAATTCCGTTCATTTAAATTCTATATAAAGGTTCGTAAACGGCTAATTTTTGTTTAACAAATATATCCAATAAATTTTTAAATAATAAGGAATAATAAATAAAAACGTAAAAAATACTTTCGTTTACTTAAAAGTTTAGTTACATTTGATTTCTTTTAAGATTAATTTTGATATTGAAAGTATGATTGAAAATAAAAACGGGACAAGTCCAAGTTATACGGCCACCGAAATAATGGGTCAACCTTATTTGTGGAAAAGGACCTATGAAGATGTTGTTGCTGCGAAACAGGAATTGTCCGCTTTCCTAAATAAAGTGCTGGTATATGATAATCTGAGGGTTATTTTGACAGGAGCCGGTACTTCGGCTTTTATTGGAGACGTGCTCCATAAAAAGTTTCAGAAAAATTTTGGGAGGTCTACCGAGGTAATCGCATCAACTGATTTTATTTCGCATCCCGCGGATTATATAATGGATTCCGAACAACCGGTATTGATGGTGTCATTCGCCCGTTCCGGCGATAGTCCGGAAAGCGTTGCGACCGTAGATCTGGCAAATGAATATTGTACCACAATTTTTCACTTGATAATCACTTGTAATGCTACCGGTAAGCTTGCCAATTTGGCCGATCTTGATAATTCTTTTGTGTTGTTGATGCCGGCAGGGGCCAATGATAAAGGCTTGGCAATGACTGCATCCTTTACCACTATGCTTTTGGCGGGAATCTTGGTGTCTGATATTAAGGGTTTGGAACGGAATAGGAAACACGTGGAACAATTGGAGAGGTATGGAAAAACTATTCTAAACAAATATGCCCAAAAGATCAAGGCCGTGGCAGCTCTGGAATTTAACAGGGTGGTTTTCTTAGGGTCAGGTGCTTTAAAAGGGATTGCTAGGGAGTCCCATTTAAAAGTACAGGAATTATCGGATGGGCAAGTAGTGTGCAAATACGATTCCTTTCTGGGATTAAGGCATGGGCCTAAAGCGGTAATCAATGAATCTACTTTGGTAGTGTATCTTTTCTCCAATGATGATTTTGTAAACAATTATGAGTACGACCTGGTCAGATCTATAAATCGACAAAAAGAAAAGTTGTACGAGATTGGAATCGGTGAGGTGATAAAAAATAAAGAATCAATTTCTTTGGACTTGTCCATTGAAGTGGCCGAATCCAATAACATTCCCGAAGAATTTTTTGCTGTGTGCGCTGTGCTTCCCAGTCAGCTCTTAGGGTTGTTCAAATCCCTGGATTTGGGTCTTTCGCCTGATTCCCCTTCGGTAAATAATTCCATTAATCGAGTAGTGCAAGGGGTTGAAATTTATAAGATCAAAAAAAAGGTATAAAATTAACATTCTAGATAGATTTTCCTGTAGTCGTTATGCAATCACAGAAATAGTGATAATTTAGGAATGATATAGGAAAATATTCAATAATGTTCGAAAATATAGTTTATGACTAGGGAATTTGATGTCATAGTTGTGGGGGAGCTCAATGTGGATTTGATTTTCAATCAGGTCAATGGCTTTCCTGTAGTTGGAAAGGAAATTTTGTCGGATCACATGACTTTGACCTTGGGCAGTTCTTCTGCCATATGTGCAAGTAATTTAAGTTCCTTGGGCTTAAAAGTAGCGTTTATCGGTAAGATCGGCAATGATGTTTTTGGGCAATTTATAATTGAAAAACTAAATAGATCCGGTGTTGATACTTCAATGTTGATGATTGATGGGGACCTTAAGACGGGTGCCACGGTAGCACTCAGTTATGGCGAGGATAGGGCTATGATAACACATCAAGGCGCAATGTCGCATTTGGGATTAAATGATATTGATGAAGATCAGTTGTTACGGGCCAAACACCTTCATTTTTCTTCTTATTTTTTTCAGCCAGGTTTTAAAAATAATGTCCATAGGTTATTTGAAATGGCCAAAAATGTGGGAACTACCACTTCCTTGGATGTGCAATGGGATCCGGCTGAAACATGGGAGCTTAATTTGGGCCAGGTGCTTCCTTATGTGGATGTTTTTATTCCCAATGAGGTAGAGCTTAAAAAATTGACTGGGCTTTCGAGTGTTGATCGGGCCATTGAAAGTATTAAAAATATTAGCAACTATGTAGTGGTCAAATGTGGAAGTAGTGGGTCCGTTATGTACTACGATAATAAAGAGGTGAGGCAAAATCCTTTTTTGAATAAGGATGTGGTTGATACTATTGGCGCGGGCGATAGTTTCAATGCGGGTTTTATTTCAAAGTTTATAAAGGGGGCTTCCCCCGAAGAGTGTCAAGAATTTGGAAACTTAATCGGTGCCATTTCCACTACCAAAGCAGGTGGGACCGGGGCTTTTAAAAATCTAGACGGGATAATGGAAATTGCAAGGAATAGGTTTAATTATCAGGAATCAAAAGAATGAAATTACAGGACAAGTTTATAGAGTTAAGGAGTAAACGACAGGGGATTCTGGCCACTAATTTTTATAATTATGAAACACTAAAAGGTGTTTTATTGGCGGCAAAAGCCAAGGAACAACCAATTATTTTACAATTGACCAGAAGTTCTATAGATTATATGGGACTTCCTGTAGCATTTCAAATGGCCAAATCCATGTTGGATTATCACGGAGTTGAAGGTTGGGTGCATTTGGATCATGGGGACTCCTATGACTTGGTGGCCCAATGTTTGGATGCGGGATTTGATTCGGTAATGATCGATGCCAGTGAAAAGTCTTTTAGTGAAAATATTGCGGTTACGAGTAAAGTAGTGAAATTGGCCGAAAGGTATGGTGCCAATGTAGAGGCGGAACTCGGTTATATTGCCAAATTGGGTCAGGATAAGGAAAAAGGAGGTTTTACCCAGCCTTTGGAGGCCAAGGAATTTGTGGATGCCACAGGTGTAAATGCCCTGGCCATTGCTATTGGTACTGCCCATGGTTTTTATGATAAGGAGCCGGAGTTACAACTTGCAAGGCTTTCTGAAATCGCAGCAATAACCAATGCAACATTGGTGTTGCACGGCGGCTCCGGTGTTCCAGGGGATAGTCTTAGGGAGGCGGTGGACAGAGGGATTTGTAAAATAAACCTTGCTACTGAAATCAAAAATATTTTTATGCAGACCTTGAAGGCAAAGCTATTGACCAATGAGGAAATTGATTTACGAAAAGTTTTTCCGGTAGCAACCGATCAAATTGTTGGATTGGTAAAGGATAAATTGGATATTGTAAAAAATTTGAAATAACGTGCTTGGAATTCAGTCCTATATTTTGGACGGGCCAAGCTCATCTAGTTTTGTAGCATAACAGATAGGTAAATGAATGTTATCTCTTTAACACGGGACCTAATAAAATTCAATACAATAAACCCTCCGGGCAATGAGGAAGAGGTTGCCAGATATGTGGGTGCCATTCTAGCCGATCATGGGTTTGATGTGGATTATCCCAAATATTCCGAAGGGCGGTTAAATGTGGTGGCCACCAAAGGTCTTTCTGGGCAAGTGGCCCCCATTGTACTTACGGGACATTTGGATGTTGTTCCGCTTGGGGCTAAGGAATGGAAAACAGACCCGTTTGAGGGTAAGGTGTTTGATGGTAAATTGTTCGGGCGCGGTTCCTCCGATATGAAGGGGGGCATAGCGGCCATGATGATGGCAGCAATACAGTGTTTTAATAATGACCCGCCCAAGGGAGGGGTGAAACTAATTTTTACGGCAGATGAAGAGTTGGGGTGCAATGGAGCAAGGCATCTACGTGGGAGTGGTTATGATATTGGAAGTGCAAGCGCTATGCTGGTTGGTGAGCCTACTTCCAATGCACCTCTGATTGGGCACAAAGGAGGTTTGTACATAAATGCAAAAACTACCGGGGTTACCGCGCATTCTTCCATGCCAGAATTGGGGGATAATGCAATTTATAAAGCTGCGAGGGCGATAAATAGCATTGAAAAATTGAAATTTGATGTTTCGGAAGATAATTTGTTGGGGTTTCCCACCATTAATGTAGGTACAGTTAAAGGCGGATTGAACTTAAATTCGGTACCTGATAAAGCCGAATTTACTATTGATGTTAGATCAACCCCGAAATTGGATAATGCGATGGCCTTTGCAATCCTGGACAAAACTTTGGGACCAGAGGTGGACCTGGTAAAAATGGTCGATTTAGACGCTATTGCTACTGCCGAGAATCATTCTTTTGTAAAATTGGTGGCCCAGGTTTGCAATGTAGATTTTAACGCGGCAGAAATACAAAAGGCAGCTAGTTATTTAACCGATGCCTCCGTACTTACTCCTTGGCTAAATAATGTACCCACGATCATCTTGGGTCCGGGGGAGGCACATATGGCCCATCAAACAGATGAATTCTGCTATGTACATAAACTGGAGGAAGCTGTAGAAATATATAAGAAAATTATTCAGGAAAACGGTAAATAGAAATTGTAATGGAGCATCAAAAGTATTTTAAGGACGAAAATGAACTGGAAGAGGCATTGTCCAGGCCTACTTCGGAGTTGGTGGAAATGTTCAAAACCCTGGATGGGGATATTATATTATTGGGTGTTGCCGGTAAAATGGGAGTTTCCATGGCGCGTATGGCCAAAAGGGCCTGTAAAATGGCCGGTATTGACAAACGGATTATTGGGGTTTCCAGATTTAGCGATAAGGGGCAACAGTCCTATCTTGAAGAAAGTGGCATTGAGACCATTAAGGGAGATCTTTTGGATCTGGAATTTATAAATAGTCTGCCGGAAGTGGAGAATGTTATTTATTTGGCAGGAATGAAATTTGGCACTGCGGGCAACGAATCCTTTACTTGGGCTATGAATTCCTTCTTACCTGGATTGGTGGCCCAAAAGTTCAAAAAATCAAGAATTGTGGCGTTTTCAACCGGATGTGTTTACCCCTTGGTTGATATCACTTCAGGCGGATCCAAGGAATCCGATACTCCAGAACCGGTAGGGGAGTACGCACAATCCTGTTTGGGAAGGGAACGCTTGTTCGAATATGGAAGTTTAAAGTTCGGAACTCCAGTAGTGCTTATACGATTGAATTATGCTGTGGAAATGCGGTATGGGGTATTAGTGGATATTGCTTCCAAGGTATACAATCAGGAAACATTGGATGTAACCATGGGCTATGCCAATGTTATCTGGCAAGGAGATGCCAATGAGATGATTCTAAGAAGTTTGCAGTATTGTACTTCCCCTGCGGCGCATTTGAATATTAGTGGGGCCGAATTGATCTCCGTGACCGAAGTGGCCAAGAAGTTTGGGAAAATAATGGGCAAGGAAGTGAAGTTAAAAGGTGTTGAGGCAAATTCGGCCCTATCGGTCGATGTCTCCAAGAGTATAGGACTGTTGGGAACTTCTTCGGTAGGTTTGGATCAGCTAATTGAATGGACTGCCCATTGGATCGGTTCTGACAAACGTTTGTTGGGCAAGTCAACCCATTTTGAGGTAAGGGACGGTAAGTATTAATAATTAAAGATTTGGAACATTGAGTAGTTTATTGACAGACGAATTGAAAGAATTATTGCAAGGAGGGCTGGCGATACCCGCCAATCCTACCGCTTTAACCCGCGATTTAAAATTGGATGAACGAAGACAGCGAGCCTTGTCCAGGTATTATTTGGATGCCGGGTCAGGGGGGTTGGCCATTGGGGTGCATACCAGTCAATTTGAAATTAGGGAAGTTGGGCTGTACCAGCCTGTATTGGAATTGGGGAAGGAAGAAATGGATTCCTTTTTTAATAAAAGTGGGAAGCCGGTTTTTAGGATAGCAGGGGTATTGGGCAATACTGCACAAGCTGTACAAGAAGCCAAGATAGCATCGGATTTAGGGTATCATGCAGTATTGTTGGGCTTGGCGGCCTTAAAAGGTAAATCGAACAGGGAGTTGGTAGAACATTGTAGGGCCGTTGCAGAAATTATACCTGTAATTGGATTTTACTTGCAGACGTCGGTTGGGGGAGCTGTGTTGGATACGGAATTTTGGCGCGAATTTTCTAAGATTGAAAATGTTGTGGCTATAAAAATGGCACCATTTAATAGGTATAATACACTAGATGTGGTACGGGGTGTTGTGGAATCCGGAAGAGGTAAAGATATAGCCCTGTATACTGGAAATGATGACAACATTGTGGCGGATTTATTAACGGAATACCAAATCCCGACAGCAGCAGGGGTAATTAAGAAAAGAATAGTAGGTGGCTTGTTGGGACATTGGGCAGTTTGGAACAAAAAAGCAGTAGAACTTTTTGAAAGGATAAAAAATGCACCTCCTTCTGAAGCATTGGAACTTTTGTCGGTGGGTATTGGCATAACAGATGCCAATGCGGCCTTCTTCGATTCCAGGAATGGTTTCAAAGGGTCCATAGCGGGTATTCATGAGGTGTTGATAAGGCAGGGTTTACTTGAGGGCAACTACACCATTGATCCAAAAGAAAGGCTCAGTCCGGGTCAGAAAGAGGAAATAGATAGGGTATATGCCATGTATCCCGAATTGAACGATGATGGGTTTGTTAGTGAGAACTTGGATAAATGGTTGCGTTGATAAGGAGCTTTTTATAAGAACTGTTCCCTTGGTTTAAAAAAGGATGAAACTAGTGGAATAGTTTCAAAATAAATATTATTATTTGAATACGATATGAAAGAAAGTAAGAAGAAGCCCTGGTTGTTATATGCAATAGTTGCTACTGTGTTTTGGGGAGTATGGGGTGCATTTACCAGTGTTCCTTCGCGTAATGGGTTTCCGGATACATTGATCTATTGTGTTTGGGCCCTTACAATGATCGTCCCTGCTGTTTTTGTGCTTTGGCGGATCAATTGGAAGTTGGAAATGGATAAAAAAGCCATTTTATACGGTTTAATCATCGGTCTCTTGGGGGCTGGAGGTCAAATGATACTATTTTATGCGGTAACGATTGGACCAACGTATTTAATCTTTCCTATAATTTCCCTTTCCCCATTAATAACTATTGTACTTTCTCTTTTATTTTTAAAGGAGCGGACCGGTTTGTTGGGGGTTATAGGCATTCTTCTGGCCTTGTTCTCCTTGCCGTTATTTGAATATAGCGGGGACCTTCCAACTGAAGAGTTGGGTGAAAATGGAACCCTATGGTTCGTACTTGCCATTTTGGTTTTGGTGGCTTGGGGTGTACAGGCTTATTTCATGAAGTTGGCAAATGGCTCTATGAGCGCGGAAAGTATATTTTTCTATATGATGATTACGGGAATTATGCTTATTCCAATGGCCTTTTATATGACGGATTTTTCCCAGGAAATTAATTGGGGTTGGGATGGTCCCTACTTAGCTGCGGCCATTCAAATTTTAAATGCTATCGGTGCCCTTTGCCTTGTATTTGCATTTAGGTATGGCAAGGCTATAGTGGTTTCTCCCATGACCAATGCCGGAGCTCCTCTGATGACCTCGATTATATCCTTGCTGGTGTTGGGTATAATGCCCGGACAATTTAAGGTAGTGGGAATTATTTTTGCTGTTATTGCGGCATTTCTTTTGGCAATACAGCCAGAAGGCAAGAAACCGGTCAAAGATTAGTTTTGGGAAATAGTGGCATGGGTTTCCTTGTGTAAGATTAAAATACGGCATGCCGCACTAGGTCATTGCCAAATTGCCGATCCAATGTGGTTGGTTTAAAGTCCACTATGTCCAGAACTGCTTTCATCTATTGATTGCCCTAGGTATACTTTGGGGCATCAGTTTTAAACAATTTTCTGTTTCCCCTGTACTTTTCCAAATAACTTTCCAATTAACAGAGGGTTGAGGTCTGGTAAATTTGGAACAATTTATTCGCAGTATTCGATTTTCAAGAAAGTTTCGAAAGGAATAATAAGGTTTTGTATGCTATATTGTGTTTAATGTTTAAATCAAAAATTAAAATCAATATTGTTTTTTTGTTCTTTTAAGGGGTCTATACTTGTGTATTTATAGGGTTTTATTACTTGCTTCCCAAAAAAATACAGTAAAGGGTATTGTTTTTTCTGCTCTGGGAAACCTTGATTCCGTATGAATTTAAATCATATCCAAAATGTAAATTTTGGCTGTATAGTATTTATTATAAGCCTTATACGTGGTTGGTATGGGGGTGAAAATAATTGTGGTACGGCAGCTTTCGTTGTCGAGGACCTTTACGGTCTATTATAAAAAGGTGTAAGTTTCATCAATCTTCTACTTCCTTTCAAATTTGTATCTCCTTGGAGGATGTATCTTAAAAAATATGTCTTTTAAATGATTATTTACTTATTTAAATTGGTTTCGTATAGTTTACATTTGGATTAAAATACTTTCATAACATTATTTTTATGTAAAATATTTATTAATTTTTGTTGGTTATTATCATTCGACTTATTATATTGCAATGAATTAGTAGTATCTCTTACGAAATAGTATTGATTTTAACACTTTGAAATGAAGAACAACTTAAATTAACCAAAACTAGATAACTATGAAGAAAATTTTGATTTTTGCAATTTTTACACTTTGTGTTTCGCAAGTGTTTTCGCAAGAACGGTCGGTCTCGGGAACTGTGACCGATGCAAGTGACGGAACTCCCCTTCCAGGAGTGAATGTTATTATTAAAGGAAGCTCCACGGGAGTGTCGGCGGATTTTGATGGCAACTATACGATCAAGGTCCCCAACAATAATGTGTCCTTGGAATTTTCATACATAGGTTATGAAAGTCAGTCCGTAGCCGTAGGGTCCAGGTCGGTAATCAATATTGCCATGAATACTTCCAGTACAGAACTTTCGGAGGTGGTCGTTACGGCCTTTGGTATAGAAAGGGAAAAGAAGGCCTTGGGGTATTCGGCACAGGAAATTGTGGGTGAATCCTTGACCGAGGCAAGAGAGGTCAATGTGGCCAATTCGCTAAAGGGTAAGGTAGCGGGTGTATTTGTTACTTCGGGCTCTGGTGGTCCTGCGGGATCTACCTTTGTTCAGATAAGGGGTAGTAGTTCCTTAAGCGGCAACAACCAACCTCTGTATGTAGTGGATGGGATTCCGATAAGTAACGATAACCTAAACCAAACGAATATTTTTGCAGGCCGGGATTTTGGTGATGGTATAAAGGATATCAACCCGGATGATATAGCTACTATTTCTGTTTTAAAGGGGCCAAATGCTGCTGCTCTTTATGGATCCCGGGGTGCTAATGGTGTTATTTTGATAACAACCAAAAAATCCTCCTCCAAAAAAAGAATGGGGGTTACCTATAATTCCAATACCACTATAGAAATGGTGAATGTTATGCCCAAGTTTCAAAATAATTATGGAGTAGGGTATGATGATTCATTTGGTTTTGGAACAGCCGAGTATGAGGGAGTGGAATATCCTGCCCAAGGTGGTGGTGTAGATAGTTGGGGAGGAAAGTTTGACGGAAGGCTTATATTGATCAACAATTTAATTGATCTAGGTCCTGTGCCGTATTCTGCCCAACCTAAGGATAATTTAAGGGATTTCTACAACGTAGGAAGCACGTTGACCAATACAATTGCAGTTGATGGCGGATCTGAAAAAATTAATTATAGGGTGTCTGCCTCTACTTTGCACAATAAAGGTATAGTTCCAAATTCCAAGTTTGCAAGACAAACTTTTACGGCAACCTTTGGGGCTGATGTTTCTGATAGACTTCATGTAGAAACAAAGGCGAATTACGTTAAAAGTGGTGCCGATAATAGGCCTATTGTTGGTGTGTCGAGTGGTCGAAATGTGGCAGCGGCCCTAAACTTGGTGCCAAGGAATATCGACTTGGCCTGGTTGGCAATGAATGGTGGTCGAAATGAAGATGGCAGCTACCGTAATTACAAGGGAGGAAGTCCAACTAACCCTTTTTGGCTGATCAATGAGGTGACCAGTGAAGATAATCGCGACCGTTTTGTGGGGCTTTTGTCTGCTACCTACAAAATTACGGATTGGTTAAATATAATGGGCCGTGTAGGTAGTGATAGTTATGTAGAGACACAACGTCAACAGTACAGTGCCGGTACGCCTGGCGGTTCGTATGTTAATGGGCGGGTAGATTTTGACACATATAGGGTCAATGAATTAAATACCGATGTTCTATTAACGGCAAGTGGGAAGCTTTCCAATGATTTTACGGGTTCCATGTCATTGGGAGCCACTCAATATAAACGACGCTATGAAAGGTCGGCAACAATAGGGCAAAATATGAATATTCCAGAATTGTACACCATCGAAAATGCGGATTTGGTAATTCCCTCCTATACCTTAATAAGAAAGGAAATCCAATCCGTGTTTATGACCGGTCAGTTGGCCTATAAGAATTATGCCTTTCTTGATCTAACCGCACGTAACGACTGGTCCAGTACCTTGGGTGAGGGGAACTACTCCTTTATGTATCCTTCTGCAAGTTTAAGTTATGTGCTTTCGGATGCCTTTAATTTTAATTCCAATGCAATAACCTTTTCCAAACTAAGGTTGTCTTACGCCCAAGCGGGGAATGATGCAGACCCTTATCAGACCAAAGGTGGGTACACGGTGCAAAGCAATACATTCCAAGGGCAACGATTTGCGAGAATTAATGGGAGTGTCCCGGCAACAGATCTGAAAAATGAGTTGACAACCTCTTTTGAGATTGGTACCGATCTGAGGTTCTTTAATAATAGATTGAGTTTGGATTTTACCTATTACAACTCTAAGACCAGTAACCAAATTATGCAAATTGGCTTGTCGGAGTCTACTGGATTTGGTGGTTTGTACTTAAATGCTGGGGAGGTTTCCAACAAAGGGATCGAATTATTTGTTTCTATGACCCCAATAAAGGTGGCAGATACCTTTAAATGGGTTGCCGATGTTAATTTTTCCAAAAATACCTCCAATATTGAAAGTTTAGTAGAGGGAATAGATCGATATAATTTTATATCAACGGGCAACGCTAGTATTATTGCCCAACCAGGATTGCCTTATGGTAGTATCTTAGGGTACGAGTATAAAAGAAGTCCAACTGGCGAATTGGTTGTGAACGCGGATGGAAAATCATATGTGCGGGCAGATGAACTGTCAATTTTAGGGAATATCCAACCAGATTGGTTGGGAGGATTTACAAATACCTTTACCTATAAAGGTTTGTCCTTGAGTGCGTTGATCGACGTAAGGATGGGGGGAGAAGTATATTCTTGGAGTAGGTATGATCAAAATGCCAAGGGAACAGGTGTTTGGACCAATGTTAGGGAAAATTTAACCGTGGAAGGTGTAATAGACAATGGGGATGGTACCTATACGCCATCGGTTCAGAACAATGTTTTGGGACAGGACTATTTTGCGGCAAGGTCATGGGGGAATATTGGTGAGGAATTTGTGTTGGATGCAACAAATGCTTCGCTGAGAGAGGTAACCTTAGGGTATACTTTCAATAAAAAGACCTTAGAGAGTACCCCTTTTGATACAGCCAGATTGTCTCTCGTGGCCCGTAACGTAATGTATCTTTATAGGGATTCCAAATTTGTAGAAATGGGGATTGCGCCAGATACGGCATTTTCACCCACGGCAGCGGCACAAGGTTACGAATCTTTTTCAATGCCCACCACTAGAAGTCTAGGTTTTAATCTCTCAGTAACATTTTAAACGATAAATTATGAAAACAGTAATAAAAATACCAATTACGCTATCAGTACTTATAGCACTATTATGTATACCTCTTTCTTGTACAGATGGTTTTGAGGAGCTAAATACAAATCCAAAACTAATTACTGATGATGATATAAAACCTTCCCTATTGTTTACAAGGGTATTGAAGGAGTCTGGTTTTGATATTTTAAACGTAGGCCGAATAGGGGAATTCTCCAGCTATATAAAAAGAGGGGATTCGGGTAACATGCTTGCCCTTACCGATTTTTCGGAACCGTTTAATTATTATACTGCCTATATAGAAAACTTGGCGGCAATTATTAGGCTTACGGCCGATGACCCTGAGTTGCGCAATCAAAATGCCATGGCTAGAATATGGAAAGTCTGGGTATACCATCGTATGACAGATGCCTATGGTGATATTCCTTATACTGAGGTTGCCACTTCTTTTGATGATATAGTACTGTATCCGAAATATGATACGCAGGAATCAATATATGTGGACATGTTAAAAGAGTTGAAGGAAGCCGCGTCAGCATTGAGTACTTCGTCGGAGCAAAAAGGTTTTGGTGCTGCAGATGTGCTTTTTGCCGGTGATGCGGATTCATGGAAACGATTTGCAAATTCTTTGAGATTGAGATTGGCTTTAAGGGTTCGTTATGCCGACGAGACTATGGCACAACAAAATGTGGGAGATGTATTTTCATCTAGTTTAATCGCCAACAATGACCAAAATGCGGTTATTACCAGTGAGGGCCCTGATGCAGCGGATTTATCCAATACCAACCCACTATATCAAGAAGTAGTGAATGGTAACCCTGGTGCTGGATCTTCAATTTCTGCCGGCCTGGCATTGGTTGAGAATCTGTTGAACAATGATGATCCCCGATTGACGATATATTTGGAACCTAATAATGATTTGGAATATATAGGCGGGGCTATAAATCTAACTGCTGAAGAAAAGGCACTCTATCCGCAGTCGTCCAAATGGAGCCAATACTTTCGTAATGCCACATATGATTTTAATGTAATACAGGCGTCTGAAGTTAACTTTTTAAAAGCGGAGGCTGTTTTAGCAGGTATGGCAACAGGTGATGCCAACGAGTTTTATCAAAATGGAATTACGCTGGCAATGCAACAATATGGTGTTGACCCAGCTGATATTACCGCTTTCCTTTCCTCTCCTGCAGGTGTTCTTTCCGGAACTGATGAGGAGAAACTTGAAATGATCATAACGCAAAAGTACTTGGCACTTATTGGGGATTCATATGAGGTTTTTGCTGAACATCGTAGAACTGGTTATCCCAGGGTTTGGATAGGTAGTGAACCTGCTGCTGAAACAAATAACGCTTTGCCTAGAAGGTTGCCTTATCCACTAATAGAGTATAATTTGAACGCCCAGGGCGTTGAAGGTGCCGCCGGAAGATTGACTGGTGGTGATAAAATGAAATCAAGAATTTGGTGGGATGCCAAAGCTGGTGTGCCTTTTGCACACCCAAAACAGGGGACTTTTCCTCCATATGAATAATTTATAGCTGATTGTTATTCCATTGAATGCCTTCCATTCCCCAGGTATAATTTTTTTAGGGGATGGAATGGTACAAGATGATAACTGTTAAGCATATTGAGTTGGTTTGTTAGTTAGTTATGTTGCGAAGTTGCGGGGATAACCTGCAACTTTGCCATATATCCAAACCCTATAAATCCACACAACTGCTTTAATCAATTGTCTATCAGGTAGATATATAAATTTCAATATACCCTTACTCCCACTTTTAATGATGACCATATGAAAAACAAACAAAACGTATTATTTTATTTAAAATCCAAAAGTACTCCTGTGGTCTTTTGGGGAGGTTTTGGCAAGTCGTTGCAAGCAATTTTCACCTTATTTATGCTAGCAGGAACCCTATTATCCTGCGAAGAGAAGAAAAAAAATTCAACAGAACAATCTAACGTTGTCCCAGTGGATGTTTCCGCAAAGGGAAAAACTATTATGGCCGTTTTTGCACATCCGGACGATGAAATTTACATTGGCCCACTCATGGCAAAATATGCACGTGAAGGAGCTAAGGTGCAATTGGTCACCGTAACCGATGGACGTTATGGTACCGGGCAGACCGATTTGAAGCCTGGGGACGAATTAACGGCTTTGCGCCAAGAGGAAGTAAATTGCGCAGCTGATCACATGGGAATTGAAAAGCCCATTTGGATGGGATATCACGATCAATTGAAATTAAAGGACGGTTTTTTTGGACATGTTCCATACATACAGGAAATAATGGTAAAATTGGATAGTCTCGTAATGGATATTGACCCGGATGTAATTATTACATGGGGTCCGGATGGAGGTTCCAATCATATGGACCACAGGTTGGTCGGCGCATCCATGACCCAGGTGTATTTGAGCAAGTCCAGGGTAAAACCCCTAAGTCTGTATTATGTGGCGACTCCTTCGTCCCATATAAAGGATGAAGATCAGCGACTCTTGGCAGGTATTGCGGACGATTACCTTACTACTCAAATTGCTTATTCCGAAGAGGATAGGGAGAATACAATTCTTGCTTTTCAATGCTATAAGACACAGTTTTCCGAGGAGGCCATGAAACGGAGAGCCGATCGATTGAGATCAGGTGATCAAAAAATTTATTTGCGGCCGGTGCTAAAGTCCAAAACAAAAAAAGATAACCTTTTTGTTGTAGATGGCGAGTAGGAACGTTTCATTGAACAGTGAATATATTGGAAGGGATTTTGATGAATAATACGGAATCTGACGTAGTTATTATTGGCGGAGGAATAATTGGTTTGTTCTGTGCCTATTACTTAATGGAAGAGGGAAAAACCGTTACCGTGTTGGATCAAGGACAGATAAAGGATTCTTGTTCCTATGGCAATTGTGGTCTGGTAAGCCCAAGTCACGCCCTGCCATTGAACAGTCCTCAACTACTATTAAAGGCATTGGTATGGCTTTTTCAAAAGAATTCCCCTTTTTATATCAAGCCACAAATGGATATGGAATTTATGGGTTGGATGATGGGGTTTGCATTTAATTCCTTTAGTGGGAAGCAGCTGGAAAAAAGTATGAAAGGCCGTGGCAGCTTGTTGATGGATTCCAGGACATTGTACGATGATATTTTTAAAGAACATAAGTGGGACTGTAATTGGGCACCCAGTGGAATACATTTTGTTTACAGCCAGGAAAAGAGTTTTAACGCCTATCAGAGTAAAGATTCAAAACTGGCAGAATTGGGTCTGGCGGCCGAACCCATTATAGGGCGAGAACTTTTTAACAAGGAACCTTCACTAACAGAGCATGCCTATGGCTCTTGGTTTTATAAGATAGATGCTTCTCTCAACCCTGGAAAATTGCTAAATGAACTTCGTGGACACCTGCTATCAAGAGGAGTTCAAATAAGGGAATTATGTAAGGTAGATACCTTTGAGGAATCCAATGGCAGGATTACCGAAATAACTACAAATCACGGCAATTTTAAGGCAAGGGATGTGGTAATGGCTACAGGAGCATGGACGGCCAATTTGGCAAAACAGTTAAAACTTAAAATCCCGGTTATCCCTGGAAAGGGCTATAGTATCACAATGAAATCGCCTACAGTTCATCCAACATGTCCCATTATCTTTGATGAGAACAAGGTAGTTGTTACACCTTGGAAAGAAGGCTATAGATTGGGGGGAACCATGGAGTTTTCGGGTTACGATACCACATATAATGAGCATAGGATCCAAACGCTTAAAAATGTTGCCAATCTATATTTGAAGGAGCCTTATACAAATGAAGGGGTTGAAGAATGGTACGGGTGGAGACCAATGACCAACAATGGTTTGCCCATTATAGATAGATCTCCCGTGCATAACAACTTATTTGTGGCCTGCGGACATAATATGTTGGGGTTAAGTATGGCTCCCAGTACAGGAAAACTTATAACCGAAATGGTGATAGGTAAAGAGAAACACCTTGAAAGTGATCCGTATGCTTTTGCTTGATTGTAATTTTCCAAAGAGGTGTTGGAATTAAGACGAACCAGTGAAAATTTGTCCTTATCTTATGTTTTATTTAGATAAAGGTAATTGGATATTTAAAAAAGAATAAACATTTAAAGATGAAAAGAATCTTATTATTTCGAAGCTTGATCATAGTATTTTTTTGCATTCTAAATACAGTCGCAGCCCAAAAGGGAACATCGGAACTTGCCTCATTGGGAATACATATAATTCCATATCCACAGGAAGTACAACTTGGGGGCGATGACTTTATATTGCAGAACAGCCTGAACGTTATTCTTGATAAGGACGCAACGCCCACGGACCTTAAAACAGCGGAATTATTAAAAAATGCCCTTGTTGATGATTGGGGTCTGACCGTTAATATCTCTCGGGAAAATGACACTAAGGGTATAGTTCTTACCAGAAAGGGTGTTGGCGCTTCCATAAAAGATCAAGGATATAGCCTTGGAACGGACATGGACCGATTGTCGATATTGGCTAAGGATGAGGATGGTTTATTTTATGGAGTACAGACTTTCTTGCAGCTCATTAAAAAAGATAGGACCAGGCTGTTTGTTCCGGGAATGGAAATTTTGGACTGGCCCGATGTAAAAATCCGTGCAGCACATTATGATACCAAGCACCATCAGGATAGGGCAAGTTATGTTAAAAGTTTTATAAGGGATTTGGCCAAATATAAGATCAATATGCTGGTATGGGAATGGGAAGATAAACTGGCATATAAAAGTCATCCCGAAATTGGGGCGCCAGGTGCTTTTACCCTGGAAGAAATGAAGGAATTTACAGCCTATGCCAGAGATTATCACATAGAATTAACTCCTTTGGTACAGGGGTTGGGGCACGTAAGTTTCATATTGAAATGGCCACAGTACAGGGACTTAAGGGAAGTAGAGGATTCAGATTGGGAGTTTTGCCCCTTGGAAGAGGGCACCTATGATCTGCTTTTTGATCTTTGGGACGAAGCCATGGAAGCTACTCCTGGATCCAAATACATTCATATTGGTTCGGACGAGACTTTTGAACTGGGAGTCTGTGATAAATGCCAGGAAAAGGCCAAGGAAATTGGGAATAGTGGTTTGTATCATTTGTTTGCGGAAAAAGCGGCCAAGCATTTAAAGAAATCACGAAAAGTAATGCTTTGGGAAAGACCCATGGGATGGGAAAACAGTGGCTCCCCTATTAAGAATATGAAACCGGATTCAGATCTGGTGCTGACCGAAGAATATCATTATGAGAGTCCTGACTTTAAATTTGCGGGGCAGGCTAAAAATATGGGATTTGAAATGTTTATGTATGACCCTAATCCAGGCTTGGAACCACTTTTTCTACCCTATCATTTTAAAATGACTTCCAATCGTATTTCAAGTTCCCCGAGGAAAGTTAAGGGAAGTCTGAAGGATTCATATGATTTATTGACTGCATCGGCTAACTCTGGACTGTTTCATGGGATGGTCAATACGTCCTGGGACGATTCCGGGCTACATAACCAAATGTGGATGTTAAGTTTTGCAACATCGGCACAATACTCATGGAATGCTACAGCGCCTGGCTTGGAGGAATTTGAAAATTCATTTTTTCAGAACTATTATGGATCAAATGTCAAGGATATGGAAGAGCTATATGAGCTTCTCAATGAGGGAGCTTATTATTATGCCCATTCCATGGAGCGCAATGTTTGGCATCATGGAGATATTGGAAAGACCCACTTGCCCGATCTTCCCCGAGGGCAATATGTAGAATATGACCTGTATTGGAATAACGAGTACTCAGATATAGTAAAGAGGTCCAGAACGCAAAAAGAGAGTATGAAAAGGGCTTTGCAGATTATCGATATCAATATGGGGCAGGTGGAGAGAAATGCCTATGATTTTGAAGTATATCAAAGTATTGCAAAATTGATAGAACATACCTGTCTTACTTATTTGGATCTTTCCGAATTGGAATATACTATAACCCAGGCCCATAAGAATGCGTTCTTGGATAGGGCGGCGACATTGAGAAGTTTGGAAAAGGCGGAACAGCTTATTGGGAATAGTCTCCTGCGAAGAGAAAAAGTGTTTGCAGATCTGGTAAGCGTATGGGAAAAAACAAGATTGCCAAAAGGTATGTCCACCCCGGCTAAAAAATACTTCTTTAAAATGGACCGTTCAAGACATTTTGCCAATAGAACCCCGGACATGAGCTATTTAATTTATGATGAGCAATTGTTGGATATGGAAGGGTATCTTGAAAAGTTACGAGCGTATCGCAAGTCGTTCCAGTTGAAATTTTAAGAGTAATATTTACCATGTATATAATAAATACAAAACCCATGAAAATTGTTTTATGTTGCTTAGTGTTATTTACGCTTTTATCCTGTTCGGAAAAACAGGCCTACTACACCTTGGAAGACTTTGGGAAGGTAGAAAAGATAGACACCCATATTCACGTATCCACTGATAGGGACGTATTTGTGGAACAGGCTAAGAGGGACAATTTTAAGCTTTTGAATATTGTAGTGGACTTTACCAAGGGAAGGGAATTCGTTGAAGAGGAGTTCGCCTACAGGTTGGATCAAAAGAGCAGGCATCCTGAAAGTTTTGAAATGGCAACGGCATTTTCCATTAAAGAATGGGACGATCCAAATTGGTTAAACCAAACTTTGGATTGGTTGAAAAGGAATATAGACGAAGGCGCCCTTGCGGTAAAAGTCTGGAAAAATGTAGGGATGGTCTTTAAGGATTCAACCGGGCAATTAGTAATGGTGGACAATCCCAAGCTCGATACTATATTCAAGTTTTTAACCGAGCGCAAAATACCCGTAATTGGGCATTTGGGCGAACCAAAAAATTGTTGGCTGCCATTAGAGGAGATGTCCGTAAACAATGATCGGGTCTATTTTGAAGAGCATCCACAGTATCATATGCACAAGCATCCTGAACTGCCTACCTATGAGGATCAGATTGCGGCACGGGACAGAATGCTTGAAAAACATCCAGAGCTCATTTTTGTTGGAGCCCATATGGGCAGTTTGGAATGGAGCGTGGACGAATTGGCGAAAAGATTGGATAAATTCCCCAATATGTCCATAGATCTTGCTGCCCGTATAGGTCAGGTTTTTTACCAAACCATTGAGGATAGGGAAAAAGTAAGGGAATTTTTTGTTAAATATCAGGACCGAATTCTATATGCCACGGACTTGTCCGACGGGGGAAAGGATGACCCGAAAAAGCTTATAAGGGAAATGCACGATGCCTGGATACTGGATTGGCAGTTTTTTGTAACCGATGATATTATGACCAGCGATAGGGTAAATAATGAATTTCGCGGGTTGAAACTGCCTAGGGAAGTGGTAGATAAGATATATAATGGCAATGCCAGAAAGTGGTTAAAAATGTTCCCCGGTGAATAGGATGATTAAAAATATCCAAGTTTTTGTGTCCACGTTAAAAGAGGGGCGTAAAATGGTTTTTCTGTTATTCGTTTTCCTTTTTGCCTTATTTGGTTTTGAAGAGGCAAGACAGAATCAGAATGGTTTGGCTATGGTAGGGGGAGCTAAAGGAAAAGGGTTGTCCAATGTGGAAACTCCGCATATAGATTATGTTGCCATGTCTTCTGATCAGTATCACAAAAATTTAACGGAAACCATCTGGTACGACGATTTTTCTACTAAGAAACCGTATATGGATTCCCGTGGGGCACTGGATACCATCGTTAATTTTGGAGTTAAGGGAGGCTCGGTAAATGTAGGATTTAATAAAGGGGATGTTTTTGGACACGGAGATAGGAAGGTGGCTTTTGGGGATTTTCCGGGAAATGGTCCAGTTATAAAACAAGGACAATCGTTTGATGAAATTTACTGGCGTATCTATGTAAAGCATGAATACGGCTGGAACGGTTCCCCTGCAAAAATGTCAAGGGCAACCAGTATAGTATCCGATACATGGAAACAGGCGATGATCGCTCATGTGTGGAATGGTGGGGGACCCGTGTTAACTTTGGATCCGGCTCGGGGTGTATATGATCAAACCGACAGTATAATTACAACCAAGTATAATGATTTTGATAATCTGGTTTGGCTGGGGAATAGTCCAACTTCACAATTTCCACTGACCTCTACCGAAGAATCCGGGTATTGGGTCTTGGTAGAATCCAGGGTAAAGTTAAATACACCAGGCAAAAATGATGGGATAAACCAGCTTTGGATCGATGGGATATTGGAAGTGGAACGCAAAAATCTGAATTTTAGGGGTAACTATACCAAACATGGAATAAATGCTGTTTTTTTGGAGTCGTATTGGAACAAAGGTTCCCTTAAAGATCAAGGTCGTTGGTATGATAATTTTGTTATTGCAACAGTGCCCATCGGACCTGTTATTTGCCCCCGGAATCCCACTTTGGTAAAAACTCCTTACCATGGACCTGGGAAATTAAAGAATTGGGAAGTAGAATTGGCTTCCGATTGCAATGGTGCGGAAAAAGTTTTTGTGTCCAATAATTTGGGTGAGAGTAGCAAAATTATTGTCAATACGGAAACAGGCAATTTTATGGGCCCCTTGAAGGGGAAATCGAAATTGGCTTCCGGAACCATTTATTTTGCCAGGGTTCGTCAACAAAGCTCCCATGGACAATGGTCGGTATGGAGTAGATGGCACCAAGGGTTTAATGTGGAATAGGGCGGTGGCTACTTAGTTTTATCAAGGGTTAAAAATCAATATAGTTAATGAAAACAGTTTTACTAAAAATATATTTTACACTAATAGCCTCATTGGCCACCCTTGGAGTTGGTGCCCAATCGGTAGACTTCAATTCGGAACATATCCAAATTAGGTTCGACTCCAATTTTAACCGTGACATAAATTGGTTGGATGCCGAGGGCAATAGGTTGACTTATTTTGATCCTGAAATTCAAGAAGGTATTGTAGTCAATGGTAGATTGTACAAGTCATTCAAAATTGATCGGGACAGGGTGGTACGGAAATCGGTAGATCACAGTGAATTTGGGAAATGTGTACAAATGGTTGTAAGCGGAATTTATACCAATCAAGATTTATCGCTTCAAAAAACAACGACCATCCTTTTTCCGAAGGATTTTAATAATTCGGCCATTTTTGAGACGTCCTATCGCAATTTAGGGAATCAAAAAATAAGAATAGATACCGTATACAGTCAAAGGGTAGCTTTAAAATCCAATGAATCCTTGGCAGTGGAAAAGGGGAAGTACAATCTGGTCTCGTTTCAGGGCGGGGTAAACGAATGGGGCAGTGACTATGCTGTAATTGGTCTTGAACCGGGCTTTTCACAGGATAATTCTCAAGGGATGCACCCTACGGCCAAAGGAGAAATTATAGGGGGAGGTATGCCATTTATTGATGTTTGGGGAAAAAATATGGGAGTGGCATTGGCACATCTGGGAAAACAGCCGGAATGGGTTTCCTTACCTGTAAGGATGGATGTCGACAACACGGTTGACATGGGTATTACCGAGATACCGGAGGAACGCCTCGGATTAAAAAAATGGTTGTCTCCCAATGAAGTTTATACCACTGTAATGACTACCGTCATCTTTCACAAGTTGGACTATTACAATGCGCTAAATACCTATGGAAATCTTTTGCGTAAACGAGGAGTAAATATTCCAAGGTCATCGCCTGAGGCTGCCTATGAACCCTATTGGAAAAGTTGGGGCTTTGAGTTGGATTTTACGTTGGATGAAATTTATGGAATTCTTCCTGAACTGAAGAATATGGGAATTAAGGTAGCCAATCTGGATGATGGTTGGTTTGATTATTATGGGGACTGGGAAGTAAACAAAGCCATCGGAAAATTTCCGGGCGGTCGTCAGGATATGGTCAAATTCGTAGATCGGGTTCATCAAGAGGGATTTAAGACCAATCTGTGGTGGTATCCTTTGGGCGTTAGTGCCGAGAGCCAATTGGCTAAAAAGCACAGTGAGTATTTGGTCATGGATGAGGCCGGTACATATCCAGTAGATGTCCGCGGATTGTATCAATTATGTCCGGCATATGACCCGGCGATGAAGCATGTGGAGAATCTGGTAAAACGTTTTGTGGTGGATTGGGATTATGATGGTCTTTATTCCGACACCAGAGGACTATCGGCCGTACCTCCCTGTTTTAATGTGGTGCACGATCATGCTACTCCTCTAGAATCATTCCAGAGGGTTCCGAAAGTATTTGAGGTAATAAAATCGACCTTGGATAAATATAAAAAGCATTCCATTCACGAGGTATGTATTTGTGCTGTACCCCATTCACCATATAATATGCCTTATTACGATATAGCGAATGCTTCCGACCCCATTAACTCATTGCAGACCAGACGTAGAATAAAAGTGGAAAAAGCCATTCACGGTCCGGCTTATGCCGTTGGGGACTGTTATCAGGTGCCAGAGGACGAGTGGAGTGGTTTTTCAGTGCCTCAGGACTTTGAAAGTGCCATGGGTACCGGGGCGCAAGTGACTACTTTTTATACGGATCTGGACCTTGAACAACAAATGGATTGGAAGCGCTGGGTGAAGGAATATAATGAAAAGAAACTAAGTAGTGCCACCTATACCAATCTTTATGATATAGCCTTTGATAGGCCCGAAGTACATGTAGTGGAAAAAGAAGGACAGCTTTTTTACGGCTTGTACGCCGATCTTTGGTCAAAAGTAGATAGTATTGAACTACGGGGGTTAAGAAAAGGGGTAAATTATGAGGTATATGACTATGCCAATAATCGGAAAATGGCCAATGTACATGGAGATAGTCCATATATTAATATTGGTTTCCGCGACCATCTATTGATTCAAGTGGTTCCTGAAAATAAATAGAAAGGGGTTATAACAATTTGATTGAACATTAATTTGAACATTAATTTGCAAATTAAAATTTTACGCTTGTGAAAATACTCATTTTGGTATGCTGTTTTATAGTCCTACAAGACACTTTTGTACATGATGGGGGGAATTCCCTTGAGAAAGAAAATAGGGTTATTTTTCGCGAGGATTTTGAAAAGGCCTCAGTGGAGGAGGTGCTTCAGAATTGGGACGATAGTAAAAACTCCAAAGGCATGTCATTGTCCAACGATGTCCCAAAAGGAAGTTCAGGAAAAAAATCGCTTATGATGACCTATGTTGCCGGAAAGAATGAGGGGGGACATCTTTTTAAAAGTTTTCCAATGGGCCATGAGGTGTTGTATGCACGTTTTTATGTTAAATTTTTGACCGCAAATAGCCACATCCATCATTTGGTAAAATTGGGGGGATATCAACCCGCTGTGCCATATCCCATGGGATTGGCAGGGCTTAAGCCTAATGGGCAGGATTTTTTAATGTCTGGAATAGAATTCCCGGATAATAAAAATTGGCATTGGGGATTTTATACCTATTGGATGCACATGGCGGGAAGTCCAAAAAACTATTGGGGCAACGTATTCTTCCCTAAAACCGAGAAAAAAGCACCTGTGGGGGAATGGATATGTGTAGAGTTTATGATAAAATTGAACTCTCCAGTAGATTCTTACAATGGAGAGCAGGCATTTTGGATAAATGGCGAAAAAGTACTCCATTTGGGGGAAGGATTTCCCAAAATAAATAATAGAGGTGGACATAATAAAGAAAGTTCATCAGGGAACGCTTTTCAAGGCTATCAATGGAGGGATAATGAAAAATTGAAATTAACCTTATTTTGGTTGAATTATTATATGACCAAAGGGGTCGAAGGGGAAATAGATCACATTTTATTTGACGAAGTTGTAGTATCCAATAAATATATTGGTCCTCTAAAGTAGTAGTCGGGATAGTGGATAAATTAAATAGAATTTAGTATGGGCAAGGTAAAGTTATTAGTTTGTATTTTTATTTTGGGCAATGCAGTGGTTTTCTCACAAGTGTCCGATTTTAAGGTGGCTCCCAATTTTGATCAGACCAATAACATAAGGTGCTATCTTAGTAATGTTGCTAGCGGGATTACCCAAAATGCTTTAAAAGATATCCATAACCTTACAGATTGGGAAAAGGTTCGTGAAGAACGTTACGAACAATTCTGTGAGATGATGGGGCTACAAGGAAAACAGCTGAGTGGAAATAGGCCTGCACTCAAAATCACTAAAACGGGGGTCATACAAAAAGAGGGTTATCGCATAGAGAAATTGTATTATGAATCCCTTCCCGGTCTATATGTGCCGGCCAATCTTTATATTCCGGATGGCATTAAAAAACCCGTTCCGGCCATTTTATATGTCTGTGGGCATTCACACACCCAAAAACACCATTATCAAGCACACGCCAAAAATTTTGCCCAAAATGGTTTTGTGTGTTTAATAATAGAAACGATACAGAGAGGTGAGGTAAAAGGGGAACATTTGGGCCAGGAATCCAACGGTTGGTTTCAATGGTACAGCAAAGGTTACAATCCAGGGGGTGTCGAAATATGGAACGGAATAAGGGGCTTGGATCTTTTAAGTAAAATGCCCGAAGTGGATAAGGATAAATTAGGGGTTACGGGAATTTCTGGTGGTGGATCCCAAAGCTGGTATTTGCCAGCTATTGACAGGAGGGTGAAAGCTGCGGCTGCAGTAGCAGGGGCTGGCTCATTGGAAGGTCAAATTACACAAAAGACCATTGACGACCATTGCGATTGTATGATGCCAATAAATACCTATGGAATAGATTTCTCCGATATTGGAGCCTTGATAGCCCCAAGGCCGTTTATGATTGCCCAAACCAATCGGGATCTATATTATTCCCTAGAATCGGTACACACTTTATTCGAAAAAATTAAACCTATTTATTCATTCTACGGAAAATCGGATAACCTGATTATGAAAGAGGCAAGTGGTCCCCATAGCTATGGATCCAATGAAGAGTTACGGCCAGAAATTTTATCGTTTTTTCTTAAGGAACTGAGTGGTATTAATAAGTCTGTGGAACAAATTGGGGAAATCGATATTACCAAAGAATTAAGCAATGATGCCTTGAAAGCCTACACAATTAGTGGGCCACCAAAAGATGACAGGACCACGACTATTCAAGATTCCTTCGTTGAATTGGCGTCCCCTCCTTCTATAGGGAATATGGCCGAGTTTACCAATTATAAACGGGAGGTAGTGACTTTTTTAAAGAAAAAAACATTTGGGGCATTTCCAAAACAGCCTGTTCCGCTGGATATTAGGTCCGAATTTCGGGCTTTGGACGGGAGTGGTACACAGAGACAGGATTACAGTTTTGTTCCTGAGGAGGGGTGGCGTTTAAAATTCTCCTTACGAGGAAGAAACCTGTATGATTCCATCCCGTCCCGTCCCTTGTTACTGGTTCTGAGAAATCCTGACGAAGAGCGATGGTCTTCTGAGTCCATGATTGCCGGGGCATTGAAAGATATGGAGGTAGCCTATTTTGAGGCCCGGGGCATAGGCGAGACCGGTTGGTCGCCTAGCTTGCAATGGCATATTAGAAGATCTGCTGCATGGACTGGCCGTACTATTGCCTCGATGAGGGTTTATGATGTATTGAGGTGTTTACAGGCCTTACGGGAGATACCCGGTATCAACACCAAAACAATTCATATAGCTGCCCAAGGAGAAATGGCGGTAGTCGCCGCCTATGCTGCATTGCTGGATGGCAATGTGAAAACCCTTTTGCTTAAAGATCCACCCGCAACGCAAAATGTTGTTAGCGATCCTTCTGGTAGAGGAGAGGCCTTGGAAATGCTAAATAGTTTAAGGGTGACCGATATACCCCAGGTAGTGGGTTTAAATTTTCCGAATGAATTGGTGATGGTTGGGAACCCATCAAGTACTTTTGAATGGACCAAAAACCTGTATTCGAATTTGAAAATGCCTGATGCATATTTGCAGGTGGATAAAATATCGCAATGGGTGAACAAATAATTAATATAAAATAATAAAAATGAAAAAGACAAAATACGGATTGTATTTATGTGCATTGTTGATAGGGTTGGGGTGTAAGGAGAAAAAGAAGGAAGTAGCTAAAACCGAGGTACGGGAAGATTTTCCATCCGAAATGGTCTCTTTTGAGCCAAATCCCAAAGCTCCTGTTTTTATGGGAGTCAATGCAGAAAATGCCTGGGATAAAAACTTAAGGGAAAGGGGATATATATTATTTGAGGATGATATATATAAAATGTGGTATACCGGTTATAACGATAGTATTAGCCCCAAAAGATTTCTAGGGCTGGCCACTTCCAAAGACGGAATAAATTGGGAGCGTTATACGGAAAAGCCCTTGGACTCTGAAACATGGATAGAAGATATGCAGGTGGTTAAATATAAACAGGAGTATTATATGTTCGCTGAAGGTAAGAATGATGTTGCCCATTTATTGACTTCTCCAGCCGGAATTAATTGGACGTCCCAAGGAAATCTCACCATCTTGAAGGCCAATGGTGAGCCCATAAGTGATGGTCCGTTTGGAACTCCTACGGTGTGGATAGAGGGCAATAAAAAATATCTTTTTTATGAGCGGGATGATTTAGGTATATGGTTGGCAACATCTGAAGATTTTAAGACATGGACCAATGTTAAGGATGAGGAAGTGCTTAAAATGGGGCCGGAAGGTTATGACTCTGGAGCAGTGGCGGCCAATCAAATCGTTAAGTATGAGGGCCAATATTTTATGTATTACCACGGTTCGTCCAATCCGGATTGGATGAAACCAGGGGTGGTGGCACTATGGACATCCAACGTGGCAATGTCCACAGATTTGATACATTGGACAAAATATCGGGAAAACCCTATAGTGGAAGGGGATTATTCCAGCCCAATTCTGGTAGACAATGGAGAGGAATTTATACTGTATACCATGCACGACAAAGTACACAGGTATGTGCCTGGGAATTAACGAAATTGGGATAAAAGGTTGCAAGGCTGAATATGCATCAATGTGGGTTATAGTGGCTGCTTTTCCTTAGATTTGCAATATTCCTTTTTATTTAAGAAAGTTAATTATTTTAATCATTAGGGGCCTTAAAGTTTAGGTCATCAATTAATACAACATACAACTTATGACTAAAAAAAATTCAACGGTGGAGCGTAGATCTATCATTATTGGGGATCTCGAATTTAATGGAAAAGTAGATGTTAGGGAACTTAGTGCTAAGTTAGGAGTTAGTGAGGTAACCATTCGAAATGACTTGGCTCAATTGGAAAAAAAGAATATCCTGATTCGAGCTAGGGGCGGGGCCCTTCGTATGGACCCCGTTGGAATAGATTATCATATTTCAGAAAAGGATAAAATTAATATTAAAGCCAAGCAAAGCATCGGCATAGCTGCGGCCAAGTTTGTAGGTAGTGGTGATACGATTATGATCGATTCAGGAACCACCTCAATGGAGTTTGTTAGGAATCTTGATTCCAAATTGGAATTGACAGTCATTACCAATGCCCTGAACATAGCCAATCAATTGCACCAGAATGATAATGTTCAGGTGATTATGCCGGGAGGGGTTTTGCGAAAAAAGTCTTTTTCCTTAATAGGCACAGCTGCTGAGAAAAGTTTGAGAAACTATTTTTGCGATAAATTGTTTCTTGGAGTGGATGGCATAGATGTGGAAAACGGATTATCCACTCCAAATATTGAGGAAGCCCATTTTAATGGTACTATGATTGAAATGTCCCATCAAATTATTGTACTTGCAGATTCGAGCAAGATTGGAAAGAGAAGTTTGGCCTTTATCGGCCCTATATCCAAAATAGATGTATTGATCACCGATGCCGGTATTACCAACGAGCAGAAAGCTGGTTTTGAAAATTCAGGGGTAAAGGTGATAATAGCTTAAATAGGTACAATTTGTTTTGTTGGCACCTATTTTGAGGATATTAAAATCATGTTCCCCATAATCAATAATGAAATCATCTTTTTTAATAATCCGACTTATAAATGTTTGGAGCCCTGTGGTTTTCCATACCTAGGTCCCCTTGCGCAAGCATAAAACTTTCAAGCAATTTTTTGTTCCATAAGTTCTTTAAGATTTCACTATGTGGAAATATAATTTTTTTCTTAAAATCTCCCTTGTAATTATATTGATAAATGGCTGCAAACCAAAAGAAAGTGGAGGTTTTGGCAGAGATATTAGTAAGGATCCGGAGATTATTGACAATGGCAGGGTAATTTTCGAGGAATTATGTAGCTCGTGCCATAATTTTAAACAGGATGCTATAGGCCCGAATCTCAGTGGTCTTACCCGAGCCTTACCAACTAATTGGATCAAGGAATTTATAAAGAGTCCCATTGGGATGATCGATCTTAAAGATAAACGTGCTGTTGCCCTTAAGGAAAAGTATAAAGCGGTTATGCCCAACTTTCAACATCTTTCGGAGGCGGATATTGAAGCTGTTATAGCTTATATAAATACTTATGGGAAAACCCACCCCAAAAAGGAAACCGACCTAATTGCAATAGAAGACCCGATACCAGAAAAAATAAGCTTTTCAGGGGAAACAGCGAAACTTGAATACATAGGGCAAATACCAGCTTCAAGTACCACGCAGCCATATACCCGGATAAATAAGTTGGCATGCGAAAAAAATTTCGGACGGATATTTGTCAATGACTTACGGGGATCCCTTTATGAACTTAGACAAGGGAAAGCCAATATTTACCTCGACCTAAATAAAACACATCCCAATTTTATAGATAGGAATGGAATGGCAACCGGTTTTGGTAGTTTCGCCTTTCATCCCGAATTCAATAAAAATGGTCTGTTCTATACTTCACATACCGAAGTTGCTGGTTCAAAACAGGCAGATTTTAAACTCCCTGATAGTGTTAAGGTGGTTATGCAAGGTGTTGTTACGGAATGGAAGGCCAAGGACCCTGGATCACTATCATTTTCAGGCCAGACCAGAGAACTTGTTCGATTCGATTTTATTGCCATTTCGCATGGATTACAAGAGATATCTTTCAATCCAAATGCAAACAAGGGCGATATGGATTATGGAAAACTTTATATCTCTCTCGGTGACGGAGGAGCGGTACAAGTGGGGTACCCAAAAATTGCGGATCATCACGGCACTGATGTCTGGGGTAGCATATTGCGTATAGATCCAATGGGAGATAACAGTGCCAATAATAAATATGGTATTCCCAAGGATAATCCTTTCGCCGATTCCATTAGTAAGAGAAAAGAAATATGGGCCTATGGGTTTAGAAACCCCAATAGGATTACGTGGATCGACAGCAACAGAATTTTGGCCAGTGATATTGGTCAAGCAAATATTGAGGAATTGAACATTGTAGAGCCAGGAAATTTTTATGGTTGGCCAATTAGGGAAGGAAAGTTTTTATTTAACCCCAACGGAAATTTCAATAGTGTATATACACTTCCTGATAATGACCATGAAGGTTTATTTACCTATCCTGTGGTTCAATATGACCATGATGAGGGGCCGGCCATTAGCGGTGGATTTATCGCCAAGGGAAAATTGTATAGGGGTAAATATATTTTTGGGGATATCCCAACAGGGAGGATCTTTATAAGCGATTTGGAGGGTACGGATCATCCTAAAATAGAAGAGTTGAAAATTGTAATTGACAATAAGGAAACCAACTTTTATGAATTAACAAAGAGCAGTAGGGTGGATTTAAAATTTGGCAGGGGTTGTGGTGGTGATATCTATATCTTTACCAAGGCCGATGGAAAAATCTATAGACTACAGGAATTATAAATCAATGGAGGTTGAATCTCAAAGGTGGTTTAAAAATAATCATTGACTGAAGTGTTTTTAACAGGAGTATTTATCCCCATTGTTATTAATAACAACCCCTAATTCCAATTGGGTCTAACCACAGCCTAACCTAAATATTTAAATACCTATAAATTGTACTCGATCCCTGATTTCAAAGTGATGTTAAACATTGAAGATAAATTTTCTGGGAGCTTATCTTATTTAAACAAGCTATCTACAAAATAATTATACCCAAAAAGGTATATTTTTTAGCATGTAAATTAAATTATACCCTAAAAGGTATAATTAATATAATTTTTAGTATATTGCACCCATAAGGGTATAATAATGAAAGAATGGGATAGACATAATGCAATTTCTGACTTTGTCAGAACAAGTAGAAAAGATAGTAAAATGACACAGTCAGAGTTATCGGACTTGACCGGTGTTGGACTTCGCTTTGTGCGTGATCTTGAACAGGGAAAACCAAATTTAATGACTGACAAGGTAAATCAAGTATTACTCTTTTTTGGTCATCAATTAACACCAACACCAATAAGCGATGAGACAAGGAGAAATATGGGTGAATAATCAAAAAGCAGGAGTGCTTATTGAAAATGACGAAGGCTATATCTTTCAATACGATAAAGCCTATTTATCAATGAAAAATGCAACACCGGTCTCCTTAACTTTCCCTTTACAGGAACCACCTTTTACATCAGATAATTTATTTCCTTTTTTTGACGGGCTGATACCTGAAGGCTGGCTGCTCGACATTGCTCAAAAAAACTGGAAACTCAATCCACGTGATCGAATGGGATTATTGCTAACGACCTGTCGCGATTGCATAGGAAATATAAGTATTATAGAAAATGAGTAATTGCTTAGCTTGCCATAAAAAACTAGATTCAGGAGATATTCAATATCATCCTGCCTGTCTTGCTGCTTTTTGGAAGCAAGATACTCCGGTACTAAAATTAGATTATGAAATCTCTCAAATTAACGAACTGGCCGCAGAAAATGTAGCACAGCGAATTATTGTGACAGGAGTACAACCAAAATTATCCATGGGTTTCACAGAAATAGAAACTGAAGAACGCTTAACGATTGTAGGAGCTTTAAATGGGAGGTATATTTTAAAGCCACCCTTTGCTACGTATCCGCAAATGCCAGAAATTGAAGCGTTATCTATGCTTATGGCCAAGTCTTGTGGTATTGCTACAGTCCCGTTTTTATTAATCCCATTAAAAGGCGGTGAATTAGCTTACCTCACACGTCGCATTGACCGTAATGCCAAAGGCGACAAGTTTGCGATGGAGGATGCCTGTCAATTCAGTGAACGTATGACAGAACACAAGTATAGGGGGTCCTACGAGCAAATCGCCAAAGGTATTCTTGCCTACTCTAAAAACCCGTTAAAGGATATCGTTCATTTTTATGAGCAAGTAATCGTGTCTTTCTTGATAGGGAATAACGATATGCACTTAAAGAACTTTTCACTTATCGCAAAAGAACCCAACGCTTACGAGCTGACTCCAGCCTATGATATGATCGCTGCGCAATTATTATTATTACCGGACGACATAGATGATTTGGCTTTAAACATCAATGGTGAAAAGCGAAAGTTAAAACGATCCGATTTTAACGAAGCTATGTTAAAAGCACATATACCGGAAAAAGCAATTGAAAATCTTTGGAAGCGAATAGAAAAAGGAATGGGGCAATGGTCAGAATTAATAAATAACAGTTTTCTTTCCTCAGAACAAAAAGAGCGATTTAGAAAATTGATAAATAGAAAGATAGTACAGTTGGAATTAACTGTAATTATTTAAAAATCAAGTTCACCTAGAAATTAGACCGCAATAGAACACCATTCGCAATTTTATCGAAATTGACAAGTATTCTTTGTTGTAACAAACGCATCCGCTGAATCCTTCAACGCTAAAATAAAGGCATTCAGGGCGCAATTCAGAGGCGTTAGAAATACAGAATTCTTCCTGTTTAGGTTAACTCAATTATTTGCATAAATATCCAAATACCCAGAAATTGTACTTGATCCATTATATTCTTAAAATGGTAAAAACCCAACTTTTGGACTTGATCCTGGCTTTACAAGGAAACCAAGGTCGCTAAAAGAAATAGGGGGTTGAGTTCAGAGGTAGTAAAAGTTACTGGATTCTTTCCTTCGCTTCGCTTCGGAAAGGGCCTTGGGGGTGGCTTTACAAGGAAAGCTCCAGCGCTGTTGCGCTGTCATTTTTTTTATGTCGCCTGCTTAAGCAAGTACACTTGCTCAGCATACTCCATAAAAAAAAGAGGCTGTTTAAAAAGGCAGTCTCTTTTTTTTGTTTATGATTTTAAAAAAAGTATTGATTTTCTTATCTTAATGGTATGAAAAGCAATGTCGTTTGGAAGACCAATAATCAGACGCAAT
>NZ_QJJZ01000002.1:0-335480 GCF_003201775.1 Arenibacter sp. ARW7G5Y1
CGGGGCTCCATGAAGCCACTGGCTTTATACTTGCAATCCTTGTACTTGGATGGTATTTGTTTTTTCTCCTCCAAATATATCGTTAGACGGTTCTCGTATAAAACATGCTTTATAGGCTTCTTATCAAATCCAACAATATCAAAATAATCTAATATTCCTTCTGGTAATATTAAACTTAACAAGGATAACTCAGTGCCTTTATTCATCAATGTATTTTAAAGCACAAAGAAAATTATTTTTCTCTTTAGACCCAACTTTTGAGATTGATCCAACATTTCTTTTCCGTTCCATTTCTTCACTTTTGCTTATATTTATTGGTATGAAGATTGTATCCCAATGGAAAAATTCATCCAAAACGCCGGTAGGGCACTTGCCAGGGTACGGACCGCCACCAATGATTTTCTGAACGAACGGATCGGCGGCAATAGGGGAAACCTTATTTTTTTCCTTGTTTGCGTATATATCCTGTTCATACTTCTTGTTTCGGCCGTTATCAATTTTAGGTCGCTTATCGACCATTATGCGATATATCTTGGGTTGTTATTGGCCTTGGTTCTGGCCATACTTTGGGTGGCCGTTTTTTATGAGTCCGAATCCCATATGGCCAAGGACGGACATGGTTTTACAATGGAGCGGTTGAAAAGGTCAAGGATGAAGTTCCATCTTTTGGATCTGGACCCCGATGGGCGGAAGGAACTCGAACGCATACTCTTGGGCAGGAATGTCCTTACCAAGATCAATTTTACCATGGGCAACAAAAGTGGGGAATCTGCAAACCACCGTTTACTTTTTGTCCTGTTCGATGAGATCATTGTCGGGGGAATTACCGAGATTACCGGGGAACGGAAACTGGAATTCTTCCAATTTCTGCAAAACTCCTTTCTTATGAACGGTGAACCGATCAACCCCAATACCCTAAAGTCCAGTTTCTCCTCTTGGAAGGCCGATCAGGAAAAGACAAATTCCAAGAACCAACGGAAATTGGTAAAACAGATGCTGGGCAAAGCATAATTATAGCATAATCCTTCCCAAACCCCGATTATCGTATTGACATGTGCATATCTGTTGCCATATGTTTGTCCCGTACAAAAGAGCGATCGGCCGGTTGCACATTCTTCAAAATCCTAAAAATACGATAATGGAAAATCAACAGGATGTGGTAACACTACTTACAGAGATCAAGGGGCTATTGGCCCACAACAAAAAAACGCTCAATGTGGATGACCTGGCACGTTACACCGGTCTTTCAAAGAGCAAGATATATAAACTTACCCAACAGCGGCTCATCCCCATGGGGAACAATCCCCATATACGCCAGAAATTCTTCGACAAGGATACCATTGACGCCTGGCTCCTGGGGGAGCCCGATCTTTCCGATGAGACCTTGGAACATAGGTTCAATGAGTCTCTAATAAAGAATAGGAGGTAAACGGATGTCCATTGACATGGAACCCACGGAAAGGAATTTTCAGGGCATCTGGATACCCAGATCGATCTACCTGAACAAGGAGGTGAACTGGTATGCCAAGATCCTTTTCTTGGAGATACACAGCTTTACAGAAAATGGGAGGGAATGCTATATGTCCAACAGGTACATCGCCTCCTTCCTGCATATTTCCGAACGACAGGTCAGCAGGTACATTTCCGAACTGAAATCCCTGGGCTGGATAGAGGAGACCTCCTTCAACGGAAGGAAGCGATACCTGAGAAGTCTGCTCCGTTTTGGGTTTAAAATGGGCGACCCTGCCCCGACAAGAGTGTCCGGGCTGCCTAGACAAAAATGTCCAAGCAGCATGGACAAAAATGTCGAGTATACTAAACAAGTAACAAAACAAGGAAAAAAAGAATTTACCTTTTTAAAAGAAGGAAATAAAAATAGAAGTCCAATATTGGAATAATCGCTATGGAAAAGGGATGGTCGGAACAATTTCGGAGAAAGGAAACGCAACCAAGACCGTTATGCGCCCCAGAGCTTTTTAAAAAAGTTTTTTATAGGGCGGCACAGGAATTTTATGCCCGCATGGATCTCGATTTTGAAGTGGACGGGACCAACAAAAATTTCCTCGGGCATTTCTGCAGGTACTGGAACCGGGACCCTGCATTCGAACTTTTGGAAAATATCTCCCTGAGGAAGGGATTGATGGTCTTCGGTTCCTACGGCACCGGAAAGACATCGAGTTTTAAGATCATCCAGAACATGTCGAGACAATATGGCCTTCGGCCACTTTGGTTCCCATCCATCAGTGCCCAGGAAGTAGTGGACAAGTACAATGCCGAGAAGAACAAGGACGATGTCATAGACTACTATTCCAAGGGAACCTTCCTGTTCGATGACCTGGGATCGGAAACGGTGGCGAACAATGTATACCAATACGGAAAGGAGGATATATTCGTCAGGATCTTGCTCAACCGTTACCGCAATTTTGAGGACCTGGGGACAAAGACCCATATCACCACCAACCTGAACTCTTCCCAACTAGAGGACCGGTACGGGAGGCAGATATCGGACAGGTTCGTAAGGATGTTCAACCAGTTAAAGTTGGACGGCCCCAGTCGGAGAAAGTAGCTGGTGAAAAGAAAAATAGACTTAAAGTTCGTTGTTAAAGTTTAAAAGGGGATTATAGGCCATAAGAATAGAGACAAAAACGAAGCATATGATCCTACATAATTTTTCTTTGGTGCCTTCATTTTGGGGTATTCGAAAACCGGTAGCATAGCGTATAAGGTTTGAATAGCAAGAGGGTAACACGCCAAGGCGGTGTTACTGTTGCTAAATTATTGAATATCAATTATTTAAAATTAGCGTAAATGGATTTCACTGTGGCAAATTGACTAAAAATACCTGTAATCCATTGGATTCATTGACAAAAATTACTGTAGCCAAATTTTTTAAACATAAAACAGCACTTGTAAAATACTGATAATCAATGCGATAAAAATATTTCGCTAGTTGGTAAAAATAATTGGTATCGCAAATTTGCGTCATATGCCTGGCAAACCACAATGAATGCTGATAAAATTTACTGTAATGGAAAGAAATGTCAAGAGACAAAATACTTTTTCGGCTATTAGTATCAATAGAATAACAGCGGAACGTTTTAGGGAATATTCCAAGACCGTTGCAAAGTCTCATTCGGATACCATTGATACGATGATCGATTTTTTTGAGAAGGCCAATATTACCCCTAAGAGCCAGGTGATTATTAGCTTTATCAAGTATCAGGTTTATCTCGATGGCAGGTTCGATTATATTGAACAACTTTTAAGGGATCTGGAACGAAAATACCTTAAGCCTACACACGATATGCTTAAAAGTCTTTTCGACGGGGTAGCGCCCAAGAAGAAGGAAAAACAACAGCCTTTGCTTTTGGACCGGAACACCATTAAGATGACCAAGGCGGAATGGCGGATGGAGGAGGAAGTTGTTCCCATTGCCAAATACAATGAGGCTGTTAGGGGGAGGGATGAGGATAGAAAAAAGTTCAGGGAAGTATTGCGTAAAATTGCATTTGTGGAACCAACCTTTGGCAAGCACTATTTTAGAGTTGAAATGGAGGCCAATGAATTGGAAAGGTTAAAAAGAGAATATTTGGGCAGGTATATCTATTGAGCCACAGACAAGTGTAGGTGCGCCCTAATTCGATTTTATGTAACGCTTATCTTCCCGAACACTATAAAATCGAATCAGGGTCCATGCGCAGGTTAGTTATGGTTAGATTTGGGGTTAATAATTTTGTACTATTATTTTACAATTATCTGTTCAACTTCATTCTTAATGGACAATTCTAATACTCACTGTAAATTCTTATGTATGCCAGTTTACATCTACTATGTGAATTAATCCAGCGTATATGTAGCAAACAATTAAATATATCACCAAAACCAAAAAGGCTATAAATGTTCTTGTAAAGGGATTTGGGTATTAAAAAAGTCTAAGTTGGCCTAGTGATTTAGGGCAAGCTATATTGTTTATTAAATTGCTTTGGAGTACACCCATATTGCTTTTTAAATTGTGTGGCGAAATATTGACTTGATGTGAATCCGCAGTCATAAGCGACTTCTTGAATACTTAGTTGGTGGTCTTCATTAAGAAGTTTTGACGCTTTTTCTAGCCTTAAGTAATTTAGATATTCAACTGGAGTCATGTTTGTAATTTTTTTACAAAAATGAACAAATCTTGTTGTGCCAAGATTGCACTGATTTGCCATAGACTCTAATGTCCATGCTTTCTCAATATGGAATGGTAGTTCAGTCAAAAATAATTCCACAGTGCGTCTGCTTTCCATTAAAGTTTTGTCTAACGACACATTACCCTTTCTAAAAACGTTTAGAATACTCAACAATAGACTGTTAATAAGTATCACAAGCTCAGATTCTATATGTTCCAAATCGTTGCTGCTTACAACTTTTCCAATTTCATTGAAACATGATCTTATTTTAGAATCCGATTGCCAAATGACTTTTTCATTTTGTCTTAAGATTTTTGTAAGTTCTTTAAGGTCTTCACGAGAAATAACAATCCAATTCGGCCATTTCCATGCCTGGTGTGGGTTACGAACGTTAACATCAAGAATTAGCCAATAAAGTCGGCCTACACCAATATTTGGGTTTCCTAATTTATGAAGTTGCCATGGCCTCATTATTGTAAAATGGTTTGCCATAAGTTGTGCATTTTCAACATTTTCAGTTGAAATGGACATAGTTCCAGTCTCTAAATATGTAATTTCTATACCTTCATTTCTGTGCCAATCAAGACCCCAATTCTGTGGCATATGTGCATCCCAGTAGCCAACACTGTTAATACCTTTCAACATTTTAGTTGGTAGCGGCCTACCTGGATAATCCAAACGAACTAGGGACGATAGTTCAAGTTCACCTTTTTGCCACGCTTTCTTTAAAGGAGTACATGTGTCTGCTTTATAGTTTTTAAAGTCCATATGTTTAAAATTCTACATTGAAATATTTGAATGCATATAAATTAACATCTTAAAGTACCATGATTTATATAAATGTTAAAGCACATAAAATCAATAAGTTAGTTTGTTTTAATTTCGTGAATATAGTAAAATTAAGCTAATCGTATTTTTTTTTGTTTAAAATTATTCATTGTTTAATATTTAACAAGGGGAGTAAAAAATTATTGTATTCTTGTAATTGAGTAGTGATTATTATCATATTCATATTATTAAATAAATAGATAAAAAATAATGAATACGGGTAGTTTAAAGAAATTTGATTTCAATAAAAGATATAGGCTTTTTGTGCTAACTGAGAAGATTCCGATCCTAATAATGTGCTTTGTCAGTTTAACTTTTGGCACTCTTAGGGCACAGGATGACAAAGATGAGATAATCTTGGTGCCACAAAATCGGGCTATTGTTCAAAGGTGCTTTTTGGAGTTGGATGGTGTTAAGAAAACGTTCTGTGTGGCTGTTGGTGAACCAAATAAGGTCCATTATGCTTTAGACCTTTCAACTGGGGCAATTGTCAAGATTTGGAAGGGTGATTTCTTGGAAGCTACCACTATGTGGACAGGGAGAGGTCAGGAGCAGCTTGCGGAACCATTGGGGAATAAGATTTTGACAATCAAATCCAATTCTTCCATATTATTTGAAAATGGAAGTAAACACAAAAATGCAAATCAGTCATTAGAATATAAGGGATATACTTTGGATGTGAAAGGGAGTCCAACATTTAAATATGCCAATGACGGAATTGAAGTCGAGGACAGAATTTGGTCCACCGTGGAAGATACACAAAAATTGCATAGAGACATTCGATTTTCATTGAATTCCTCGAATGGTGAAAATATAAAATATAGGCTCGCTCAGGGGGCTTCAATTAGAAAAATTAAGAAGAATGTCTATAGTATAAATGATAAGAGCTATATCATAACAATTTCATCAAAACTTAAATCTGAGCCTGAAATTCAAAATACTTCCCATGGGCAAGATTTGGTTATTCCGCTGTCAAGTATAAAGAATAGTGATGTTTTGGAATACTACATAACATGGTGATTGTGGAATAACATTAGCTGTAAAAGTTGTCAATATAGAAATATACGTAAAGAAAATTGAAATGAAGAATATGAACTTTTTCGAGTTTAGATTTAAACAAAACATACATGCCATTTTAAGTGTTGGAGTTTATTTATGTTTTGCGCTAATTGTTTATGGTCAGGACCATAATCATATGCATCATGATTTGGGTGACGAGGAGGACAAATATTATAGAATTGCTACAGTAGCAATCCCCGATAGTATTAAACTCGAAGTTAGTGGAATGGCAGAATTACCAGATCAAAGGTTAGCAGTTTCTACCAGAATGGGCGAGCTCTGGATAATTGAGAATGCAACCATGGAAAATAATTCTAAACCTATTTTTAAATTGTTCGCTAGTGGGTTGCATACCCCTTTAGGTCTGGCATATAGAGATAAAGCATTCTTTGTGGCTCAGAGAGCGGAGCTTACGAAGATAACCGACACAAATGGCGATGATATCGCGGATAAATTTGAAACTATTACAACTTGGCCATTGTCCGGAAATTATTGTGAGTATAACCATGGCCCAATTCTGCCCCCTGATGGCAACTTCTATATAAATTTTAATTTGGGAGATAATGGCATGGGTGCCAGTAGCGAGCCATTTTATGGTGAAATGGGAAGTCATGCAGCTTGGCGCGGTTGGATGGTTCAGGTTACCCCAGAGGGTAAATTGAATCCTTACGCTGCGGGACTTAGATCGCCAGCTGGAATTGGAGTGAACTCTATTGGCGACGTATTTTATACAGAAAATCAAGGAGGATGGGTTGGCACGGGCTATCTTTCCCACGTTGAAAAGGGTGATTTTTTCGGTCATCCATCTAGCTTAAAATCGGCCAATCTTCCTGGTTCCCCTGTAAAAATTGATACTTCCCAAGTACCACGTGATAAACCATTACTTCATGAAATGGTGGATAGACTACCCGGCTTCAAAATGCCATCGGTTAGATTTCCACATGGAATTTTAGGAACGTCACTAACTGGTTTTGTACCTGATACTACGAATGGAAAGTTTGGGCCCTTTACCGATCAGCTCTTTGTCGGGGATGAAGGTCAGGCCAATATAATGCGTGTATTTCTTGAGAAGGTTAATGGAGCATACCAAGGTGCAGTATTCCCTTTCAAGAAAGGATTTGAATCAGGAATTTTAAGAATGAACTGGGCCTCGGATAATTCTATTTATGTAGGGATGTCGGACAGAGGTTGGCATTCATCTGGACCAAAAAGATATGGACTTCAAAGATTGGTTTGGACAGGAGAAATACCATTTGAAATCAAAACAATAAAGGCTCAATCTGATGGTTTTGAATTGGAGTTTACCATGCCAATTAATGAAAAAACCGCTATTGATCCCAATAACTATCAAATTACAAGTTTCGATTATGCTTACCAGCAAAAATATGGTAGTGATCTTTATGAAAAAAAAGAAGGAAAGATAAAGGCGGTTAAAATTTCCAATGGCGGTAAGAGTATAAGAATTGTTTTGGATGAACTTAGAAAAGGGTTCATTTATGAGATAAAATGTAGCGGAATTAAATCCACCCAAGGGAGTCCATTATTACATGATTTTGGCTTTTATAGTTTAAACAACGTTCCGATTGGAAATCCATTAACTCTTGATGATTCGGTCACACAATTCCATGATAAGGAGATTGAAGAAAAAACTGTAAAAAAAACACCCAAAAAACAGGTTGTCAAACAAGCCAATAATCAAAGGATATCGACAAAAACATCCTCGTTAAAAAAGAATCAAAATTCTGTTCCAGCCGATTGGGTTAATGGTCCTGATATGACTATAACTATAGGAGTGAAGCCTGGCTTAAAGTATGATTTGGAGAGTTTTAATATTAAACCGAATGCCAAGGTAAAATTGGAATTGGTAAATACGGATGACATGCAACATAATTTGGTCGGTACACTTCCGAAATCGGCAGATAAAGTTGGAAAAACGGCATTGAGCCTAGGTATTGACGGTACAGCAAAGAATTGGGTGCCTGATTTAAAAGAGGTTTTGTTTCATACAAAAATTGTTCAACCAGGTGCTACTGAGGTAATCTATTTCGTTGCTCCGGCAGCAGAAGGTGACTATGAATATGTTTGTACTTATCCCGGTCATTATATGAGTATGAGGGGGGTTATGAAAGTCTACAAATAATTTACAAATCAACAATAAGTAATACTAATCCAAGCTTTTTAGATATTGGGAATGGATACATATGTACTAAATAAATCAAGATTGTTTACAGCAGCCAGTGTCGCTTTGGTTGTAACGGCAATGACATTTGCCATTAGGGCCAATCTGTTGGGGCCATTGGGTGAGGAGTTTGGACTGTCACTTAGCGAAATAGGGGAGATTGCTTCTGCCGCATTTTGGGGTTTTACTGTGTCCATGCTCATAGGAGGTGCCATTTGTGATGTAGTAGGAATTCGTTTGATGTATTGGATAGCATTTTTAGGTCACATACTCGGGCTGATACTTACCATCCTATCTGTTGGTTATTGGTCCTTATTTCTATCCACATTGTTGGTGGGATTAGCGAATGGTTTTATTGAATCTGCGAGTTATACAATGGTAAGTAGTATGTATACCAATGAAAAAGCGAAAAAGATAAACGATTGGCATATTTGGTTTCCGATGGGGATAGTTATAGGGGGTGTAATTGCTTATGGATGTACGCTTTTGGATTTGGGTTGGAAAATACAAATGGCTGTAATGATTCCACCTACACTTGTGTATGGTTTTATGTTCTTAGGTCAAAAGTTTCCAAAATCCGAGAGAGTAACTATGGGCGTTAGCACTTCGGAGATGATCCGGGCATGCTTTGGGCCATTATTTATTTTTATGGTGTTTTGTATGTTGCTTACAGGAGCAACCGAATTGGGAACAAATCAATGGATCGCGGAGCTATTGTCCGCCGTTGGTGTTCCTTCAATTTTACTATTGGTATTCATTAATGGCATTATGGCAATTGGCAGGTACAATGCAGGGGCAATTTTAAAGAGAACGTCAAGTACTGGTTTGTTGTTTTTCTCAGCTGTTTTTTCCTTTATCGGACTTCAGTGGCTTGGTCTTGCCCAAGGATACGTTTCTTTCCTCGCGGCAGGTGTATTTGCAGTTGGGATATGTTTTTTCTGGCCTACAATGATCGGTTTTGTCTCTGAGAATATTCCTAAATCAGGACCACTGGGTTTATCTATTATGGGGTCGGTCGGATTACTTTCCACAGCTTTGATCATGCCAATATTTGGAAGAGTATATGAATCACAATTATCTAATGCTATACCACAAGGGGCAAATTATCAAGAAATGTTAAAAGCGGAAGTTGGGAGCTACAATCATAATATTTTAAATGAAGCAAAAGTAATTGCAGGGTCGGATACCTTAATGTATGCATCAATACTTCCTGCAATTCTAATTTTAGCTTTTGGCATATTGTTTTTCGTAAGGAAGAAACGTCGGACAATGGCTCCAAAACAAATCTGAACCAGTATTTGGGATTCTGATATCAACAAGAATAATTAATTAATAATCAATATAAATAATGGCAAAATTTAGAATTAGTTTAAATATGGAGTACTGCCGAAGTGCTGATAAAAGTTTTAGGGAAGGGGTTAAAATAGCCGCCGAATTAGGATATAAGTATATTGAGCCAATGGTCCATACCGGATGGGGCCTTTTGAGTGAGGTTGATTATTTTCATTCCTTTTCCATGGAAGAAGATACATTGCTTATGAAAGAGATATGTGATTCCCATGGTGTCAAAGTAAGTAGTATAAGTGGTCATAGTCCATTAATGAAACCGGAGGCAGCAGTATCAAGACTTACACGATCCATTATTTTGGCCGATGCATGCGGAGCCAGGTTCGTCAATAGTGATGAAATGATAAAGGATGATTGGATGGATGACAAGTTAGCGTTTGAGGCTATGAATTACACGTTGACAAAAGCAGAAATGGTTGCAAGAAGGCATAAAGTCTATTTATGTATTGAACCTCACGGTATTTATACCAAAACTGCGGAGGGGTTAATGCAGATTGTCAATTTGGTGAAATCACCATGGATTCAGGTAAATTGGGACACTGGAAACTCTTATTTGGCAGGTGTTGAAGACCCCTATGATGGGCTCATGCATGTACGGGACAGCGTTTACCATATCCATGCTAAAGATATAAGTATGGAACAAAGTGAGATGGAAAGAGGTAGTGTTACAGGTACACCTGTTGGGTGTGCATGTGGGGAAGGCATGGTGAATTGGGATAAGGTATTTGAAATTCTAGAACCAATTGACAGGGAAATATTTCTGAGTGTGGAATGTGGAAAGATCGATGAGGCTAAAAGAAGTATAAAGTTCTTGGAGAAGGTTCTAGGAAATAGACTTATTAAAGATTAATACTTATGAAACATTATAACTGCGTTCTTCTGTTTGGCATTTTAATGGTTGTGAGTTCGTGTGGTTTTGGTACGGCGGGCTCTGGTTCTGGTTCCAAAAAGAATAACCAGCCTACTTGGCAATGGGAACAAACAGACAAGTCCCTCACTTTACTAAATGGTGAAAATAGGGTCTTATGGAAGTTAAATTTCGATTCAGAGCAGGACAAGCCTTATTTTCATCCCTTACGAACTCCAAAGGGATATAACCTAACATTGGAAAGGCCAAAGGACCATCCTTGGCATAGGGGGCTATGGTTTTCCTGGAAGGATATTAACGGTGTTAACTATTGGGAGGAAGATCCAGAGATAGGTGTGGCTGAAGGCAGAAGTATAATCAAGGCTGTCAGTATTGAAAAACTTAAAAACTTCTCGGCCAAGATTATTTTAAATATTTCATATGAGGAAAAAGGGGTTCCGCAAATAACTGAAAAACGGGTTATTGAGATTAGTTCTCCCCAGGATAGGGAGGAGTATACTATCCAATTCCATCAAAGTTTTGAAATCTTAGAGGATCTACGTCTTTACCTTGAGAAACCTGCAAAGCACGGTGGTGTTGAATGGGGCGGGTATGCCGGTCTATCGTTTAGAGCCTCTGATTCTTTGGTAAATCACCAGTTTACCACATCCTCAGGATGGGTCAATAGCGATAATATTACGGGATACGGAGAAAAAGAACGCTGGATGGACATGACAGCAAAAGTAATGGGTTCGCAAGAGTATGTAGGATTGACCATATTTGATTCACCCGACAACCCTCGATTTCCATCTCCCTATTATGTTTGGTTTGCAAAGGGAGAGCATGCATTTTTTACACCTTCTTTATTGTTCGATGGACCGATGGATCTTAAAAAAGGGGAGTCATTATTACTTAACTATTTGGTTTTGGTACATGATGGAAAAAAATCAAATGAACAATTAAGTCAATTTGAAAAATTTTAAGTCCCATACGGGATCCAAGTAAAGGTGAATTTCCAAATAAACTTGGAAAAACCCTAGGCAGCTTTATAGTAATTTGAAGAATAAATAATCACTTGATAACCTTTTAAACAATATGAACTTATGGAAAAACTTCAAAAATGTCATGTCTTTGATGTGACCAAATTTAATTTAAACTTTAAACTGACTTTTGTTTTGGCAGTTTTCAGTTTATGCAATGGCCTAGCACATCCCAAGATAGAAGAAGGGATTATGGAAAATAAATTGTCCAAAGGAATTACAATTCATGATGATTTATTTGGAAATACTAAAACGCAGAATATAATTACAGGTACGGTAATTGACGAAAGTGGAAACCCCTTAGCTGGAGCATCAGTTGTAGTAAAGGGTACAATACAAGGAGTACAGACGGATTTTGATGGGAAATTCACCTTAAGCTATGAGGGGGATGCAACCATTTTGGTGGTGTCATATATCGGATATGGCACCAAAGAAATAACTGTCGATAACGCTACAGAGTTAAACATTCAGCTAATGCCAGAGGCATCTTCATTGGATGAGGTGGTAGTTGTGGGTTATGGGACCTCGAAAAAAAGTGAGATTACCGGCTCTGTGGGTATGATTACAAGTGAAGATATAGCTCAGCAGCCTAGTGTTAATCCACTTCAAAACCTTAGAGGTAAAATTGCTGGTGTAACTGTTTTTTCAAATTCCGGTGCTCCTGGAGGAAACAATAAAGTTTTGATTAGGGGGCAAGGGACCATCAATGCTTCCACACAGCCATTATACGTGGTGGATGGGGTGCAAACCGACAATATTGACTATTTAAACCCAAGCGATATTGTAAGTATGGAAGTTTTAAAAGACGCTTCTTCTGCAGCCATTTACGGAGCAAGGGGTGCAAACGGAGTAGTATTGATTACAACGCAAGGAGGATTGGAAGGTAAAGGCCTAATAGTGGAGTATAAATCCAACTTAAGTGTTGGAAGGTTGGCCAAAAAAAGAAACTCCAAATATAGAGCTATGAATTCATCAGAATTTATGGATGTTCAAAGAATTGCCGTTGAGAATGCTCCTTATTTCAGGGACTATGCACCTGGTGAAGAGCCTACCTTGGTTCTGAATAATGAACTTCTCTTTGATAGTAACGGTAACCCTTTATACGATACCAATTGGGAAAAAGAGGTGACAAGAACGGCCTTTTCCCAGGACCATCATATCAGTATTCGTTCCGGTAGTGAGAATTCCTCAACTGGTCTTTTTCTAAACTATACTGATCAGAATGGGATCATTCTAAACTCATATTTGAAAAGAGCTGATATGAAATTATCATATGATGTTGATCTGAACGATTGGCTATCAACAGGGCTTATACTTCGTTTAAACCATGTATGGGAGAATGTTCCGGAGGTTGAGGGTAGTGGTGTCGCAGCCATATCCCGAGCCATACATGAATTCCCTTCTATTTTCCCTATTAGATGGCCAGATGGCACTTATTCGAACTCGACCCAGACTCAAGGTACCAGCCTAATATTGGAAGGTGCGCCCAACCCTGTTTCAGTTCTTAATGAGGTAGAAAACCTGAATAATAGAACTAATATCAATGGGAATATTTTTGTCGACTTAAAACTTTCTCCTGAACTATCGTTCAGGTCCCAATTCGGACTGGTCAATAGGGGTTTAAAAAATAGGTATTATGGTCCAACCAATATTCTAACTATGGGCTTTCCGGATGGTAGGGCATCTATAACCAATCTGAATTCTACATTTTGGCAGAACGAAAACTTTTTGACCTATGACAAAGAATTCGAATCAGGTAATTTTAAAGCTATGTTAGGTGCCAGTTGGCAGGAATTTACACAAGATCAAAATAGTTCCTCAGTGACTGGATTTAAAAATAATTTTTTTAAGTACAACAATTTAGGTGTTGCTGAAATTACGAATCCGGCACAATCTGACTATACGGATTGGTCTATGAATTCCTATTTTTTTAGGGGTAATTATACACATAATGGGAAATACACAGCGACTATTACTGGTCGGATGGACGGTTCTTCCAGATTTGGTGACAATAATAAGTATGCATTTTTTCCTTCTGGTGGTGTGTCTTGGTTTGTTTCCGAAGAGGACTTTATGTCTGAGGTTAAGGCAATTAATATGTTGCGACTTAGAGCCTCTTATGGTGTTACCGGAAATACTGAAATAGGATCATACAATTCATTAGCTACCATAAGTTCAGGTACCAATTTAATAGGTGGAGAATTAAGGTCTACCAGTGAAGTTACTCGGTTGGCAAACCCTGACCTTAAGTGGGAAAGGAGTAGCCAGGTTAATTTAGGTCTTAATTTAAGGGCATTTAATGATGTATTATCTGTTGAGGCCGATTACTACTATAAATTGACCACAGATTTATTATTAGATAGACCTATACCTTCAACTACTGGTTTCACCTCAATTACGGATAATATAGGAGAAGTTTCCAATAGAGGGGTTGATTTATTGATTACCACAAGAAATTTGGAAACTCCGAACTTTTCATGGAATACTTCCTTTTCTGTTAATTATAATAAAAACAAGGTTGAAGCCTTAGGAGAGAATGATGAAGATATTTTTCCTGGTCCGTTTTGGGTTGGTGGAAGTCAGACCGTTTTGAGGGTAGGAGAGCCGGTTAGCTCATTTTGGGGCCAAGTGAGATTGGGAACTTATGGAACTGATGAGGCCGATGAAGCAGCGGCTTTAGGTAAATTGCCTGGTCAAATCAAGAGAAGTGATAATCAACAGATTATTGGCAAAGGATTACCTGATTATAGGGGTAGCTTAATTAACAAGTTTTCTTTTGGACGTTTTGATGCTATCGTGGATATGCAGTTTTCGTATGGAGCGGACATATTGCAACAATTTGTTACAACGGCTGAAGATCGACAGGCATTGACAAATGGCTTTAAAACACAGCTTTATGATAGCTGGACGCCTAACAATCAAGATACATCTGTTCCTATTATTAGACATACTGTAATTTCTGGTCAGGACTTGGCTGTGGATAGCCATTGGGTAGCAGACGGATCATACCTCAGGGCCAATTTAATTTCTTTGGGGTACAACTTCAACAATAACGTACTAGATGCTTTGGGATTGAAACACTTTAGAATGAACCTGAGTTTGGAAAACGCTTTTGTTATACAATCCAAAGATTTTAAAGGATATGATCCTGAATCAAATGGTCAGTGGGATAGTTCAAATTTTGGACAAAACATATTCTTTTATTCTTATCCAAAGGCACGAACCTTAACCATGGGCCTTGCCGTGAAATTCTAAAAAAGACAATAATCATGAAAAAAACAGCAATATTATTATCATCGTTTTTGATTCTTCTAATTTGTTCATGTGATAAATTTCTTGAAGAAAATCCTAAAAACCAGATTTCTGTCGATCAATATTTTAATGAACCGGATGACGTTAGGTCTGTTGTCAATTCACTTTATGGCATAGGAGCTTTACAGCGATATATTTCCGGTGATTTTCAAATTAATGCAATGTTGGGAGGCTATTTATCTGGCTTTTTTGAGAATGAACGTACCGAACGTCCAGGACCTTTTGAAGCGAATAACTTAACGTTGAACCCCAATAATATGGATGAGTATCTTTTTAATTATTGGAGGGATGCCTATGACGCTATTGCCAAGGCCAATACAGCTATTAAATATATTCCTGATGTACCAGGACTTTCGGCGGAAGAAGCAAATCTTCTCTTAGCGGAGGCGCGATTCTTTAGGGCATTCAATTATTTTGCTTTGGTGAGGGATTTTGGAGATGTTCCCTTGGTAACTGAACCATCGGAGAATTTGGATAATATATATGTGGCCCGTACTTCGTCCGATCTGGTATACGACTTTATAATCGAAGACCTGGAGTGGGCAATTGATAATGGTGGATTGTCCGATCTTCCATTTCATTCGAATGGCTATCGAATTACTGAAGGAGCCGTGGCTGTGACCTTAGCTAATGTACAGCTGCAGAAGGCTGGTTATCCACTACAAGGAGGGACCGAAAGTTATGCCAGGGCAGCTGAGGCGGCCAAGCTAATTATTACAAGTGGAAATTATTCACTTATTCCTAATGGGAATACTGCAGAGGAAAGCGCATATAATGTAATGCGTAATTCGGAGACTGAAAACGAATATATATTTTCCATAGAAGCCGATGAGCAGTATAGAAGGACAAATTATTTTCAACTTACATTGCCTAAATATGCTGCCGTTCCAGATGTAATTCCTGGTGATGTTTGGATCGTTTATAGACCATTGGATGAATATTTGAGGGTGTATGACCCCAGTTTAGACATTAGGATACAAAATCGTCAGATCTGGCACAACTCAATAGAGCGTAATGGGGAAGTTTATGATTTCAATGGGAACTGGGCTCCTTATACCTGGTATGATGAAGTTGCTTTGTTCGAAACCGGTAGGGGAGGCAAAAATATTAACATCAATCTTTATTCGGAAGTACTCTTAATTGCAGCGGAAGGAATAGCACAATCAGAAGGAGTAACTAGTGAAGCGGTTGGATATCTTGCCGATGTGAGAAGCCGTGGGTACTGGCAGACAGATCGAAATCAAATTGAATCTGAATTGGCAGCACTCACAAAGGAGCAATTTGTGGAAGAGGTATGGAAAGAAAGACTTAGAGAATTACCCTTGATTTTTAAGACTTGGTCGGACATTCAAAGAACAAGATTATATCCTATCACTTCAGAAACTAACCTAGGGGAGGTGAATTTTGTGAATGTAGTTGGTTCAGTAAATCCTTATGGAGCTACTTTTCAAGAAAAACATTTATTACTTCCAATAGCGACAAGGGTAAAAGACAGAAACCCAGAAATAACTGGAAATGGTTATTAGTCTGAGTTAATATTTTAAGTAGTTAGTTTATTTGTTGAGTTAGTTTAAGAACCGGTGTCTACATGGCATCGGTTTTTATTTGTATTTAAACCAACAGCAAAAAAAATTATGATTAAAAATGGGATTCTTAGTAATGATCACTTTAATTTGTTCTGAACAAATAGGCAATATGCTTGATCAAGAAATTCTCCCTCATCAAAAGGCAAAAGTTGATTTGCCAATTCCAGCGTTTTCCGAATATCCAGTCCGGGATCGTTAAAATCCCCTTCCACATGGCTGGCCAAAATGCAAACGTTTATCAAGGACTCTATGGTGCTGAACAGATCTGTATAGCCATCAAACTGAAGGAACGAAGCTTTAAATTTATTCTTGTGAATATCAGAGGTGTGCAATGTTGTTAGTTGATACTTTGCTGATTCTTTCAACATTTTTAATTGTTTCTTTTTTATTCCCATGGTCATAAGTTTTACGATTATGTTAAACCCTCCCTCAATTTATCTTTCCTATAATAGAGGTTGAGATCATCCAAGAGCGCCTCCTCCCCTTGTGGTAAAAGTCTATTGGCAATGGTTAGTATTTGACGGATGTATTCCTTTTCATATCTATCATTGATCTCATCACACAATTCAGGGTCGATTGTCTTCATAGCTAGGTAGAGCATGGCTCGGACGGTCAACATCAAATCCACATGATTTTCTACATAGAAAAGACTTACCTCAAACTTATTTTTAAAGAAGGTGTGGGGTTTTAAGGTAGGATGGTGGTCCATTGCCTGATGCTTTAAGCTATTGATCAGTTTTTCTTCGTTCGGGTTCATAGCTGGTGATCTTTAGGAGATTTTGTAGTGGTATTGTATAAATTGGTCAGCTTTTCGGTTAGGTAGTCCATAAAATCCATTTGACTATGTGGCAATATATTTAGGGCCAATTCAAGCACCCTGCAAACGCTGTCATGTTTGGTCACATTTTGATTGTTTGGGGACAAAAGCATTCCGTTCCCATCCAGAGCAAATACACATACTTCCAGAAGGCTCGCTATGTTCAATAGCAGATCAATGTTGTCCCTTACCTCTAAGGATATCGTATGATTTCCTAATGGATTACCAGGATCCTGTTTTAACAGCCCCAAAAGGTTTTGATAGCGTTTATGAATGTCCTTCAAGGTATTTAATTTTTTCTTTTTCATGGGCTGTTTATTAGGGTAGGTTCGAGGTTTCTATTTCCGTTAATGTTGATTAATTCTATTATGAGCAATTCCCTAGTGTCATAATTTTTAATTAATTCTTATGAAGTAACTCTATAATTACAATGTACCGAACCAAAACAGATTGTATATTACCAATTGAATTTGGTATTTTACCAATGGCATTTGGAGATTTTCCATTATCTTTATTAATCAAAAAAAGACAACAAAAAGTAAATTTCACACATGAGCACTGCAACAAAACCAAACCATATTGGAAGGAAGATTGGCCGAATAAGGGAATTACGAGGAATGAAGCAGGAAGCTTTGGCCATGGAGCTCGGCATTAGCCAACAAAGCGTTTCTTTAATGGAGCAAAGTGAAACTATTGATGAAGACAAACTGGAAAATGTAGCCAAAGCCTTAGGTGTAACCGCAGAGGTAATCAAGAATTTCTCTGAGGAATCTATGATTTACAACATTCAGAATAACTATGAAGGCTCTAACAAAGGAGCAAATTCTATAAGTGTATCTAACTTTAACTGTACATTCAATCCACTTGACAAATTATTGGATGCACATGAGGAAAACAAAAAACTCTACGAACGATTGTTAGCTGCTGAAAAGGAAAAAATAAGTTACTTGGAAAAATTGTTGGATAAAAAATAATACTATTTCTTATAGAGACTTATAAGTTTAAAACCATAAGTGATTTCACATTAGACGAATCTCTTATGGTTTTCTTGTTTTGTTTCGGAAATGATTTCCATAATTCTAAATAAGGATTGCTTGAGTATCCAAAGAAAAAGATAAGTAGGGGGAAATATTGAACTAGTCCTGAACCAGTTCTTGCGGGAGTTGAAAAACCCAAAAGTTTTCCAACCCCCTCGGAACCGCTGATAAAAGCATGTAGCATAGAAAAAAATGCCCCATACCTTTATCTTTCCCCACGCGCAGTTGGTTGCACTGAGTAAATATGGGGAACGCTTAAAATAGCCAACAAGTGTGGATTCTGCGGTTTTCCTTAACGAATATCTTTTGGAACACTACAAAAATTGCATTGGATCCAGGTGTAAAGTTTAAGGGTAAGTACTAGGGGACATTTTAAGGAAGACTTAATCTATCTATAGCACAACTAGCTTATAATTTTTGATGAATGAAGACCCCTAACCCTTAATTATAATTTAGCCTATGATCTATATGTGGATGCTCCCATTTACCGCTAATTAAGTATAGCTCGTAATAAATAAACCATTCCAATGCCCATGGGATTATAGTATCGTATAAATTATGTTTTCGAAAATTCCAATAAAAGTTATCTGTCTCACGATGAAATAAACATAGACTCATGTCATTCGAAAACATATGAATTTCATCATTATAAATAATTTCAGGGCTATTAATAAACACCCTTGGACTATATATACCGTCATAGACAATTTTAAATTCGTACTCAACTGAGTAAGGGGTTGGCTTAGTTTTGCCGATACAGATTAATTTATTATTCAAAATATGACAATTCAAAAAGCCATAATTTATTTCAATTAGCTTTTTCTCTCTTACTAGAATTACTCGAGAAGAGAGAAAAGATTGAGACCTATTGAATCTATTTTTATGAAATTTTCTACCAGCCATAATTTGTGTGAGGTTTATTTTTTACACCATTGCTGGATGAAATAGAACCATCTTTTTGTGTGAATGCAGTACCGCTTAAAACTTTTTCGGAAAGCTTTCTTAATGCAGATTCTTTTGCATCGATGTCTTCATCAGCACCAAATGGAAACTTGTCCCCCATATGCTTTCTCCATAATTTACTTGCTTTAAGTTGATTAGGCTCATCATTACAAGCCTTTTTTGCATCCTCTATAAAATCCTTTAAATTAGAAAGAAAGTTATTCTTTCTTGCATCGTCATAGCCTTCAAAAAGATCATCATAAGGTGTACTAGGTACGATACATTCAAACTTCTTAGTTAAGGATTCTTGAATTTTTATTAATGTATCTTTTAAGGAAATATCATCTCTATCATCAAATTGAATGTTTTCTGCCGCAAGAATGGACATGGCTAAACCACTTGGCATTTTATTCCTTTTAAAGTCTCCCCAAGCTTTCAAAGATTTGGTGGTTCTATGAAATTGTCCATTTGTATCTTTTTGATTAAAATACCATTGCACCACTTCTTTAGGGTCACTCTCTTGTAAGTCTTTATTTTTAACAGCTAGAAATGGATGATCCTTATCCTTTGGAAAATAATAAGCCGGAAAATCAATATGATAGTCGGATTGATAAATTACCCTTATACATTTACTTCGATGTTCTGGTGGTGTCATTGTGGCATCTTCAACAGCATTTTTAATCCAGGTTTGCAGTGTAGTGCCAGAAACACCAATTTCCCTTTTAAAATATACCCCATCGTCCAAATCACATTCATCATCCTTAGTTAATATTGTCGTTCCCATTTTATAGGAGCCTTGAATATAAAATTCAGGTTTGTACTCTGGGTGATTATCTTTAAAATACTTTCTGATTTTATTTCTAAGTACTTCTTTTGAGTTCATTAAACCCTCTTTTTTCTTTTTTTTGATGTTTAAATTCTTATCAAAATCCAAGAATAGTTTATTACAATTCGCCATTTTTTTTATTTTTTAAATTAATACCGGATTAGAATTTGTTATTTAGTTGAGAAAAATGAATTCAGGACTTCCTTACCTTCAAATTGAAATATTCGTGAGGCCTTCTCGGCTAATTTATTCAGCTTGTTAGGGCAAGTTTCATCCATAGCTACGTTGAAGTTTTGGTCAAAATCCAAATCAATTCTCTTATATAAAAAGCCTTCATTGAATTTTTTCAAAACGGAAATAGAATTATGGGCCAATTGAGATTGTCCTTGCATAAAGAGCTCAAGAATTCGCTTTTTTGACAGCCAGTATGTTACTGACCATAGTTTTTTATTTCTGGTTTCTGAATATTTATACTGACCAGTACCCAATGATAATAATTCAATATCAGCAAGCTCTTTTTCAAAGCGTGTTCTTGCTTCAATTATACCAAGCATACTAGGGTTGTTGGCGTAAACCCCACCATCAACTTTATTTGAAAAAGACTCTAATGTATTTGAATCTATCCTTTTGAAGGTGTTCGAATATGCGTTAAAATATGTAGGTGCTGCAGACGTTGCCATGGCAGCCATATAAATGGGTATATGCTTATCTATAATTAAATCTGTTGCGTGAGGGGTTTTTAATACTTGCGTAGCACCATCTATCAAACTATAAGTAGGAATTAGAACCTTGGTCTCTTTTATATCATCAATTCTCGGATCAGTATCCATTGAATGATACTTTTTAAAAATGTCTCTAATTAATTTTTCTAGAGGTTTGTTACAATAAAATGGTTTCTTAAATAAATTGTACCTCTTTTTTCCAAATATAGTATTTGCGTTTTTTTGGTATAGGTTCAAGATTTCTTTAGCCGGTATTCCTAGTGATAAGGCAAGCGCGATTATACCTCCAGTAGAAGTTCCACATATTAAATCGAAATGTTTATGAATTTGACCTTCACCAATTTCCTCCTCTATGCTAGTTAAAAATTTAGCAGGAAAGACTCCTTTCATACCCCCACCATCAATAGATAAAATTTTAAATTTTTTCATAAACCATTACAGTATTTAAGATTAATACTGCAAATATCACAACTAGATGTGCAATCTAATTGCACATCAAAAAATAATTAAAATTTTACCTTCTCGTAATTAAAAAAATGGACTGTAAGAAATACTAAAATAGCTATGCCATCATGGCATTACCGTTGATACGTTCTATAATGCTTATTACTTTATAGGCATCACGATCATTAAAAATACCCAAAAGACCTTGATCATTCATATCTGTAAATGGTGGTTCAAAAAGCAAACTTGGCTCAATAGTACCATTCTGGGTTAAATAGGAAATAATATTCTGTATAAAAGTTATTTGGTCTGCCCTTAAATTACCTGCTTGTAGAAACTCAGAAAAAGCCTCTTGGGCAGCTTTGACATCTAGCCCAATGATACCTCTAATAAATACACCTAATGGTTCTTCACCAAATTCCTTAACATAGTCCTTATATGTTCCTCTTTCTGTACCATCGAACAGAATAGATTCTAATAGCTTCAATTCTTTTGCAGTTATAGGCTCGTTGGTAAGTAATTTTGAAATTGTTAACTGATGCTTATTCTCTCTTACAAAACTCTCAACTCTTCTTCTGTATGCGTTTCCATAATTGGAGGATATATCAGGTTCTTTAATTGTCATGGTTATATCAGAATCTTGAAGATTTGAGTAAATAATTGCTCTGTTATTACTTTCAAGATATTGTATTAATTCTCTTAATTCTTCTCGAATACTCTCTAACTTTTTTTGAGAAATATCTTTGTAAAAATCTTGTCTTTTAATGTCTTCAATAAGCGGTTTTGCTCTAAGCACTACTGGAATTGTATACTTAAGACTTAACCCTTCAGCAATATCAATAAGGGTTTCTTCGTATTTCCTTTTTGTACTTGACATCATTAGGGTGGCAATTTGAAGCTTTAACATCATTAAGTCAAAACGCCTTGCCATTTCATTAATAGTTTCAGGTATTGGTAGCTCTGATAAATATTCCTCTATAATATGAGCATCATTGCTATCAAGAGTATTCCATCTTGCCCGATCATTAAATTCGTCTACATATTTCAAATTCATGGAAACTTGAAATCTTTTTCTATCCAATTGTTGAATAGTATTATGCAAGATATCAAGTAATGAATTAGCCAATTCTATATTTTCTGTTTCTCCATCCTCGGCAAGCAACCTACTTAAATGTAATCTCGATTCAAAAATCTGTTGTGTTATTGGCTTTCCAACTAAAGACTCTTTACCTTTTTTCTGAACTTCAAAGAAATCAAAATTGCCACATACATCAAAAATCAAGAATTCCTCTTTGGGCTGATTTGGTCCAAAAACATCATCGCATAGCCTTGTACCTCTACCAATCATTTGCCAGAATTTTGCATAGGATCGCACCACTTTGAAGAATACCAAATTTAATATCCTAACAGCATCTATCCCTGTGTCCATCATATCTACAGAAACCGCAATTTGGGGATTGTTCTCTTTATACCTATCACAAAATGAATCTATTAGGCTCTGTGCGTGAGACACCTCATTATGTATCATTGAGATAAAACCAGCAGGTAATTCAGGATATCTTTCTGTAAAACATTCTACGATAAATTTTGCATGATTCTGATTTACTGCAAAAATGATAGTTCTACCTAGTTTATCTCCGCCCTCTATTTTTAACCCATTTTGCATTAAAGCGTCCAAGACCTTGTTTACAGTATCTTTATTAAATAACCATTTATTCATGGCATTTGCCCTAATTTCTTCAGGGAATAACCCAGTAGTTTGATCTTGAAAAGTTGCTTCGTATTTCTCTTTTTCTTTTCTAGATAAATCTTTATATTTTATACCTTCTCTTAAAAAATCAGTAGTAATATCAATGTTTTTATAGGATTTTAAATATAAAGGAACAGCTTGGTTTAGTTCATAAAGGAATGTTGGATCCTCATTACTACAGCCAAAAAGTTCAAAAGTATTGTGGTCGATACCGTCTTTAGGAGTTGCCGTAAGTCCAACAATACTTGCATCAAAATAATCAAATATAGCTCTATACCGATTATAAACAGAACGATGTGCTTCGTCAATAATGATTAAATCGAAATGACCTACACCATAAAATCGTTCATCAGTAGTTCTAACATTATCAATCTTGTTCATCATACTTGGGTAAGTACTAAAAACCAATCTTGTAGTGTCATTCTCTTTTTCCTCGGTTAAATCTATAGAGGATAAATTTGGTAAATGCTCATTAAAACTATTTTTTGCTTGACGAACCAAAGCATTTCTATCGGCAAGAAACAACGCTCTTTTAACCCAATTATTTTTAAAAAGTACATCTACCAAAGCAGCTGCCGTTCTAGTTTTACCGCTACCGGTCGCCATAACCAATAAGGCTCTTCTCTTATTGCCACAAATTCCATTTTCACTATCTGTAACAAAAGTTTCTGCAACCCTATTTATTGCTTCAAACTGATACGGCCGGTTAACAATACTCGTATTAATCGTGGCGTTTCTTAAGTCCTTTATAGTGGACCTTTTTTGAATCATCCACTGTAATTCCTCTTTGGTGTAAAAACCGAAAACTCGACGTGGATAACTATAGAATTTATCATCCCATAATTTGCTTTCGTAACCATTGGTATAAAAAATAACAGGTCTTTGACCGTGCATTTGTTCTAAACAATTGGCATATAAGTAGGCCTGGTGTTTACCAATTTCAACATCTTTGGTGGTTCTTTTAGCTTCTACTAGTGCCAACGGCTTTCCGTTATCATCCCAAAGTACGTAATCTACGGAACCGTTACCTTTTGGATTATCAACTGTAATGGGCATGCCAATAACTGGGTATTCTATTTCTCTACCGATATTCAAATCACCCCAACCAGCTTCTTTTAAATCAACATCTATTATATGTTGTCTTGTTTCAGCTTCCGTAAACTCTAAGGAAATAGGCTTTAATCGAGCTTGCTTTTGCTCTTTAAGTTTAGCTACTGCAACCAACTTTTGCTGTTCAAAGTTTCGGAAAGAAATTTCACTTTCTTGAGCTTTAGCCAAAATAGCTTCTTTTTCCTTTTCAAGATTCGCAATTTGTTCTAGTAAAAGATTATGGGCTTTTTCTTGTTCTAATTGTTGTTCTGTTAATTGACGTTGTTTTTGACCTAATTTAGGAATAATGGCTTCATTAAAGGATCCTGGTAATTCTGGAAAAGATTTACTGTAATTTCTTGAAAACCATTTCAAGAAATCAAAGCAATATCGTATGCTAATTAGAGCATCTTTATTCGTCACACGCCGACCATAATGAGAGGCATTATTCCCAGTTTTTCTAACGATATGTAAACCGTTATTAAGTTGATAGGGTATGAGACTTTTAATTTTTTCATGTGTCATTAATTGTACAAGATCGGCATTAAAAGGCTTTTCTATATACTCCAAATCATACATTAGGTGCATACATTCCTCCAATACTAAACGGCAGTAACTGGCAGTTGATACAGGCTCTGTATAAACTCTGTCTTCTGCTTTTTTTAATTTATTATAGAGTGATATCCACTCGACTTGAAGAAACTGAAAGTTGCCCATCTATTTTACATATTTCTTAATCTTTCAATAAAATCACTAGTTAAATTATCATTAGGGATTACATTAAAATCACTATAAGTTCCTAAAGTACCCAGAAAGTTTTGAACCGAAGTGATATGCTCTTCAATAGTCTTATCTGCTAATGTTTCTAAAGGAGTAGCTTCTTCTCCAATAATAGTAGTAACATAAAGTTTATGATGACTGTTAAATAGTAAAATAACTGGATATTTTTCTCCGGATACTTTTGTGATGACTAAACTAATTTTTAACATATTTCTTAATTTTGGACCAACTCGCCTTTAAACGCCTTTTGTAAAAGACTATTAAACAATTCTTCTGATTTTTTTAAACTCTTTTGTGTGATAGATTTTTGCTGTTCAATAATGGATAATTGATTTATAAATTGATGTTGTAACTCAATTGGCGGGTCAATAATAGGAAAATCCTCAATGTGACCTTTGTTAAGTTGCCTTTTATCAATACCACCTACACATACATTTCTAATATGACCTCTATATTCCTTTGTTGTCAGTATATGCAAAACAAACTCATTTATAATTTCTTTTTTAAGCCTTATAAAATAAACGTGGCCATTTACATTTGCTTTATCATCCTCACCTAAATACATTGCAGCTCTACCCAAACTACTATTTTCCGTATTAATTCTACCCGTTTTTGTCATTAAAATGTCTCTGTGCTTTAGGCTGCTTTTCATCATTTTATCATGAGTCGCTTGATTTATAAAAGCTATATCTTCATGCACTAATCTATTCTTCCAAACATTTTGACTTCTAAAAAATGTAATACCTTCTTGAACATAAACTGCACTTCCGCCTTTCGGCGTATTCCCACTATGTATTTTTGTTGAAATTTCCTTTAATTTTTTAACTTTCCACCCTTTAGGATTACTTACAGGGTCCCCAAACATATCCAAAAATAGGGCATGTGAGAGATCACCATATTTTGCCAGAAGTGTTAGGTCTTTTTGTTTTATTGAATCTGCTGCATCCAGTATATTGGCAATTTTTTGTTGTTGAAATATTGGAGGTAACGGTATTTGTAGGCTTTCTAATATTGGTCTTGAAATGTGAGGAATAGTTGCTCCGGTACAATTTTCCCTTAAATACTTAAACTTTGATTGTAAAAACCTACCTACATAATCAACATTAACACCTTCAACTTTTGGAGTTAATTTAGCCAAAGTACTTCCAACAACACCTTTTAAATTATACCCTATAGTTCCTGCATTAGCGCCATCCCAGGCTATAAGGATATCATTTAAATCACACAAAACGTTTGAAGGACTTTTGACGGCAAATTTTAAAATATCATCATTTCTAAGGTCACCTATTTGAATATATCTAAGTCCAGTATCGTTGTCTGATTCTTTCGCTTTTTTGCCTTTGGAAATTTTAAATAGATTACTTAATTTTCTCATTTCAACAATACTTCTAAAGTTTGTAAAGCTGCATCTCTCTCTCTGTTCAGTTCCTTTATTTCCTCAATAATAGTTGCTGGTGGTGCATAAAACACTTCATCATATATTACTTCTTTGTATCGGCTAATAGATAAATCCCAATCATTAGCAATAATTTCCGCAACTGGAACAAGAAAGCTTTTATCCTTTCGTTTTCTTTTAGCTTCCCCAGTTAAATTGTAATAACGGTTTACAATATCTGGTATATCATTTTCTTTTGTTTCAGTTCGTTGATCATTTAAAGAATATCCATCAGATTGCATGTCATAAAACCAAACATTATCCGTTCCTGCCGTGCCTGTTTTAGTGAAAAACAGAACGGCAGTACTAACTCCCGCATAAGGCTTAAACACCCCACTTGGCATAGATATCACGGCATCTAATTTGTGTTTTTCTATTATCTCTTTTCTAATTTGCTTGTGTGCATTAGAGCTGCCAAATAGCACTCCATCCGGTACTATTACCGCGCATCTACCACCGGTTTTAAGCATACGTAACATCAAACCTAAAAATAGTAATTCTGTCTTTTTAGATTTTACGGTTTTCAGTATCGACGTTTCTACCCCATCATAATCTAAACTCCCTTTAAAGGGTGGGTTCGCTAATATTAATGAGAACTGGTCTCTTAAATCTCCATTGCTTTCACTCAAGGCATCTTTACTAATGAGTATTGGGTTTTCTATACCGTGTAATTGTAGGTTCATTGCGCCAATACGTAACATGGTACTATCAAACTCTACACCTGTAAACATATTACTATTGTAGTGCTCTCTAAAGGCTTTATTATGAAACCAATCGGGGTGTTTTTCATGTATATACTCTCCTGCTGCCACCAGGAATCCCGCAGTTCCTGCCGAAGGATCGCAGATGGAATCTTCTTTTTTAGGCTGTACCATATCGACAATCATTTTTATGATATGTCTTGGGGTTCTAAATTGCCCATTTCTTCCAGCAGTAGAAATTTTAGATAGTAGATATTCATACACATCTCCTTTAGTATCCCTATCGTCCATTTTGATTTTATCAATTAATTGTACAACTTGGTCTAGCAACCTAGGTGTAGGAATCATAAATGTAGCTCCGCTCATGTATTTAGCAAATACGCCGCTGGCATCACCTACCTGTTTCATATGCTCGAACACAGAAAGGTCATCTACTACCTGTTTCGTGAACAAATCGAACATTGCTTGTGGCTCTTTATTTTTGAAAGAATTCCAACGTAATTCAGACTGTTCTTTTGTAAATATTATGTTGCCAATAGGCTTTTTTATCATTGCTGATTTTCGCTCTTCTAGCAATTGAATTTCATCTAACCTACGTATAAAAAGTAGGTAAGTAAACTGCTCAATTACAGTTAATGGGTTAGATACTCCGCCAGTGGCAAAGCTGTCCCATATCTTATCTACTTGTGATTTAATATCTCCTGTAATCATTTATTCTATAGGTTTTGTACTCTTATAATTTAGTTACTTCTTGAGCCATTTGATTTTCTCTAACAACAAATTTTATTTTATCATTTCGAGACAATTTCAAATTTACAATGTCGTTCTTATGTATACTAACCTTTTTACCTTCTCTATTAATTTCGGCTGTCCCCCAACCATTATTAGCAATTTGTAATATTCTAGAAATTTCATATTTATTACCAAATTGGTCAAATTCTATATCCTCCCAAAAACTTTTGTTTAATGCCTTATTACTGTTTGTTTTTGAATATTCTGAAAACCATATTAAAACATCCATAAGTTTATAGGCTAAGCTGTATAGCAAATATGGAGATTTAATGATTTTCCTATAATCTTGATAATCCATATTCTGTGTAATGTCTACTTTAGAAGTATGTGAAGCTGCTCCAGTTACCAAAATAATAGATTTCACATTTTCAGATATAATTTTCGGAAAATGCGTTTTACTGCACTTTACCTTTGAGTGTCTAGCATCTTGTCCAGAAAGGAATAAACCCGATTCTGTTATATTAACTTGACTGCCTCCTTTTTGCACACATGCATCATGAAGCAAAGATAATTCATTGGCTTTCCTGAAAAAATGTTCTAAAACTATTCTTAATTTGGTAAAATAAAGTTCATCTTCAAAGTTTGCGAACCCGTTCTTTACTCCATTTAAAATTTGTAATAATGTCTTTTCAACTTCAGGTTCATAATCCTTTACGACTTTAAAAATTATCGGATTTTCATGTCTAATCTGAGTTTCTATTTGTTTTGAAGAAGCATCGACCAGCATCTGAAAAAGCTTATCCTCATCGTCACTTTTTCCTTTTTCAAAAACGTTTTTAAATGCATTGTTAAACTCCTCCGAAGCATATGCTTTTGCCTGCCCAGTTAAAACAAAATATTCAAATTTTTTTGGTAACTGAAGTATTCTATCCTTAGTTTGATGTACCCATTTTGTATCTTCAGAACCTGGGCTATCGTTTTCATTTTCAAAAAATTTAGCATCCAACAAAACAGAATCATATAAATGATGATTTCTTTCAAGCTCACCGCATCCTCCATTCATTGATTTAAAGGGCACAAGAGTAATATCATAATCTATTGCCGTTTTATGTAATGCAGACAACTCTTCATGTTGATCATCTATCCAAAGTATATTGTATTTCGTATTATTCATTTAATAATGGTATTATCGGAAAATTAAACTTAAAGGTAACTGGATAAATATCATTTTCATCCAAAATCAAATGCCAATCAGGATTTCCAAAATGACTAGCTATTCTATTAATGTCATATCCTCCCAATCCAGTACCCTTTTTATTATTAGCAGTACTAAATTTAGCTACAAACTTATTTTTGTCGAAATTTTTCGGAAAGGGAAGGCCATTGTTTTTAATTGTTAGTTCTAAAAAGTCCTCAAAAACTTTAGCCTCAATGGAAACTACATTTCCCGTTCTTTTTTCTTCAAAAGCATATTTTTCAGTATTTGATATAATGTTATCTAATAAAATTTTCATTAAAGTTAAATTACAACTTATTGCCTTATTACTAATTTCCATCCTGGTCAAAGGTTGGTAATCAATCTTGAATTTCAAACCAGTATCAGGGTAATTTTTAATCATACTATTAATCTGTTCTAATGAAGCAATGGAACTTTGATAATTGGTTAAAACAAGACCACCTTCCCCCTTCTCTAACATTGCACTTATATGATTAATATCGTCACGGATTTCTTCAAAAGTTTTAAGTAAATCAACTTTATAATGATTTCTAAACTTCTTTTTTACTTCCTCAAATGCTTCGGAGTTATTGCTATCAAAAAATCTTAAAAGACTTTTTGCATTAGATAAAATATTTTGACGGGGAGCACCGATTGAATGTTTTAAGGACGCAAATTCATCAAATTGATTAACTGTTTTCCCATGTAATAGAGCATTTCTTTCCTTTTCGAGATTATCTAATTTTTTAGATAATTCTTTTAAACCTTTTACCTTTCCTCGTTGTTCTTCAATTGTAGGTAATTCGACTTTAATATTTAAAAAATCACTTCTTTTAAGAGAAGGGATCACGCCTGAAACTCGAAATAAATCAACTTGCTCCGAAATAATCTCAGCATGCATCTCATTTATTAGATAATATTGATCAACTATATTTTGATCTACATTGAATGCTAAAATATCTGGTGTTATATAAATTGATTCTCCTTGAAAATCAAAATAAGTAGCCTTCAAAGTTTTAAACCGTAAAGAAATAAGAACACATGATTCTGAAATACGCTTGGAGTGTCCGGGTAAAACTTGCAATTCAATTTGATTCAAATTCAGAAAGTAATCCTGACTTTCGTTTTTGAGATTTCGAATTTTAACTAACTTTCCTAATTTCCCCTTCTCAGTTCTCTTACCTTGAATAGGCGTTATAATAGCTTTTAATGGCAATCCACTGAAATCTCTTGCAAAATAACGTTGTACACTTAAATTATACTCGAAATCTCTTACCTTAAAATTAGGAACAAAGCGTACAAATTTCGAGTCTAAATTATCATCAAGAATATCTAATAATCTTTCAAAATCTAGTTTGTTGCCTTTAACATTTTTTGAAATAATAAAATCCTTGGCATTTACCATTCGAATCTTTCCATGATTTTGAGAATTATGGCTTAAGATCACTATGCATGTTGGTATCGCTGTATGACTAAGTAATCCTGTGGGTAAAGAAATAATTGTATCAATCTTTTCTTGTTCGACTAGTCTTTTACGAAGTTCATATTCATTACCTCCTCGAAACAAAATACCTTCAGATAAAACTGCAATAACCTTTCCATCATTATGTATGCTTTCAAGTCCTCTATCTAATAAAAACTGTTCAAATGAAATATTTCTAAATCCATAACTTGGGTAATCTGTATTCTTCATTTTTAATCCATAAGGTGGATTGGAAACAATTAAATCATATTGTATCTCAGAAGGCCAATTCTCTATAGAATCTTCTAATTTGTATTCAACATTTCTTAAACTGTTAATTCTGAAATCTCTATTACTCAATAATCGTAACATACCAAGAGCCCATGTGGTTTTATTTAGTTCTTGGGCAAAATATTTTTGATCAGAATTTATATTGGCACTAAATGACGCTAAACCAGCAAATGGATTATATATTCTAGCATATTCAGGTACTGCTGCCAATTCCATAACAAGCTTAGTAATTTCAATTGGAAGCAAAAATTCACCAGATCGCTTACCTTGAGATTCACTTAGATGATATAGTAAATTTTCAAAAATCAATTCAAATTTGATTTCTAATTCTTTTTTATCAATTTGGATTAAATTATAATAAAAATCTTCAAAATTTTCTTCGTTAATATTTTGAATTATTGGCTCGTATATTTCAAATATTCTGGCATAATAACCCTCAATTTTCAACGAGTTTTTCAATCTAATAATAATATGATCCTTTTTAGTGCTAAAATCATCGATAATGTTATCGTTGTAAGCAGAAAGTAAAAACAATACTACGTGAAAATCATCAACAGGTATAGCTCCTCTAAGAATATTAAAACACTTCCAAATTTTATTGGAAATATACTTTACATCTTCATTTTCTTCATGACCAAAATCCATAATAATTTATTTAAGTTCTACCTTACAAAGTAAAAACTTAGATACGCAACTTAATTGCACACCTAGGTAGTATAATATTTATTCATTTCAATCGCGTGCTTTTTTATTTCATCCTTTACAATATCAGGAGAAATCACTTCCAAGTCCGAACCGAATGATAACAAGGTCTGATAAAGCTCTCTGTTAGGGATTACCAAAATAGTTATTGTCCTGTTTTCCGGATCTGACTTATCTACTTTTTGTGTTGCCCCGTGGATTGGTTTTGTAAGAACATAATTTATTCTTTCTAATGAAAACCTCAGTTTGATTTCAACGGGGTTTATGTCTTTATCCCTTGATACGCCAATAATCTCGTCAAAGTAGTCGCCCCAGTCAATTTCATTTTGTATAATGTCCAAGTTTAATTCGCTGAAGCCTAAGATTCGATCTAAAGCTAAGGTTGTCACTCCATTATACTTAACTCCCTCTTGGAATCCAAACAAGAACCATCTGTTATTATACTGCTTAAGATGGTAAGGATGAATAATTCTTTTTGAACTTTTACTTTCTTTGAATGACTGATATTCGATTTCTAAAACTTTTTTTCTAACCAATTGATTATAAATCTTACCAACTAATGGTTGACCGGTATAATCTCTATTGCTTTGATAACTAATTAACCCACTAAAATCTTCATGTACCAAATCGAATGCAGATTCAATTCTGGGGAATAGTTCATCTAGCCAATTAAATTCTTCACGATTGCGATATCTTGATAGAATTGATAAGGTCTCTGAAAGCTGTTCTTGATCTGATTTGTTAAGTAAGTGATTCCCAAGAGCGTACTCGGAACGTGAGTATTTAAAAATGGTTTTTTTTGTATCAAAAAGGCCTTTTTGAAATACCGGGAACTCTTCCATGTCATAATTCCTACCTATCCCTTCTTCAATTTTCTCTTTTATATATTTAATATCGTTCTGAATAGTTTTTCTTGAAACACTATCATCAAGTGCTTCGGTAATGTGCTCTATTAATTTTTCCAATGTCCATTTAGCTGCAGGACTTGAAAAACACTCATCCAAAATTGTAATACGTTTCTGAAAATTTTTATTTAATGGCATTATCTTATTTAATGATTCTTAATAGCTAAATGTTGATTATACCAATTTAATCAACTGGGTCTTTAGCCACTCAAAAGCAGCTCCTTGGTCATATTCAATTTCAGGTCGCAATAAAGCCTCCATATCTCCTGAAAAGTTGGGGTCAATTTCCTTTTGCTCCATATTCTGTAAAAACTCTTTTTGGGTAGGAGATTTGCCAACCGAAAAATTCATATACGCCTTAAAGCATTTAAGAATATGGCCATGGTCTAATTCCAGATGTGATCTGGAATAATCCAAATCGAACAAATCCCGGCCTTTACTGCGTTGGTATAAAGCGCGTAGCTTGGTGCCAAGAAGTTCATTGATGTTATAGGTTCTAATATTGGCGCTCCCTGTAAACCAATCGCTTTTAACCTCAAATGGGAACTCTACCCAGCGTAAAACATTAAAGTGCTCTTTACAATTAATTTCTAATTTGAGGCGTAACCGTATGTCCTCGTATTCAGAAGTAAATCTATAAAACGCTTTTGCTCCATGACCGCTGACTTTGGTGTTTCGGGGTTCTTCAAAAAATGTAATTACCTCACCAATTCGTTCCATAATTGGTTTGATGGGACCTTCCTTAATTTGAACCAAATCAATATCTTCAGAATATCTAGGTGCGGGGTGGAGGTATAGTTTGTGTAATGCCGTGCCACCTCTAAAAGCTAGATTCTCTCTTAGAAAATCATCGGAAAACAACTCTACCAGGGTTCTGCTAATGACCAAATCTTGTTCTACTTGTGAAAATGATTTCCATGGGGCATGTTCTTGCCACTCTGCTATGTAGGGTCTTGGAATCATATATCGCTCTCTAGTTTGATGTTTTCATCAACTTTCCAAAAATTAGTTACGGCTCCAGCACTTTTTTTGGATGATGGGTTGAGCAAGACAGGATAATATTTTACTGTTTTGAAATATTCAGTAAGTACTTGAATTAACTTCTCATTATCGTTTTCGAATCCATCAATGAAATATCCCAATCTTTGTAAAGTGCTTTTGTGCGGATACCAGGACAATAAATCTGATAAATTGGAGTAGGTGATACTGTCCATAAGCTCTTCTAGGACAGAGAGCATTCTATTCAATCCGCCCAATTTATTTTGATAGTGAATTAGGTCCACAGCGGTCAATACTGGATCTGAAATTTTGAAAATTCCAGCATCCGATTTTTTAGTAAGGATATTTTTTTCAGGCCAATTGGTGGTAGTAAAAAAACGTATATCCAATGCCCCTTTGTTTATGTCCAATAGGGTTGGCTTTGTAGTAATTATATAATCACGCTGAATTTGCTGATGACTTGCACCATGAAATTTTGCTGCGGAGTATAAACCGATATAATAGGGCCTTTCTAAGTATTTAAATAGCTTTTCGCTATATAATTGAATCGGCAGTTTGGTCTGTTTCGAGTACCTAGGGGGGATAATGAGAAAAAATTCCCTTCTTAGCGGAATAATATCCCCTTTTTTAGTTAAGTATGATAAATCCGTTGTTAGGTCCTCCTTATCTTTCTGGATCACCTCTTGGAGCTCATCCTTGGAAAAGGAGTATTCTTCAAGTGAGAGTTTTTCTTTTATGAAATCGGCGAGATACAATTATAGTAATTTTCCGAGAAAGTTAGTAATAATTACTAATTATCTCGCATTTTTACTAAAGTATTTTTAATTGAGTTGTTGAACTTCAATAACACTTCCAGACCTTTTTCTACAATATCAGTATCTAACTCTTTAAGATTGGCTAGGTAAAGGCCGGAGTCTAATAATCAGAAGTTGTTAATGAAGGGCCTGTGATGGCTATGTATTTAGCCTAAAATCTAAGATTTCAAAAATGTCTTTTTGTTTATAAAATTCCACCGTTTTTCACTTTTGCACTATTTTCATGTAACATGAAAAAGCGAAATAATTGAAAAGTGAACGTTAAGATAAAAGCAATTATAAGTAATATTCAAATGAAACTATGAAAATTTGCGCCAACACAAAAGAACGTGCGCAAATCTTAAATTGGTATGAAAAACATGTGCAATTGCCATTAATTACTTTATGCAATCGTAGGCTTTAAATTGAACTGGCCTTAAACCGCCATATCTAAAGTATCAACAAGGTAGAGTCTATTTTTGGCTAACCCTACACCAAAGCGGAAAGGGATATCAATGAATTGGATTCAACAAAAGCTAAATGGGAGACAAGGTTATCCAAGTCCCTGCGGAAGTTGTAAAACTTCTGGATTTTTCAATCTCCTCAGGACCGCTCATAAAAACATGGCACTATTACTTTGAAATTACTTAAATTAGATTGTTAAATAATTTATACTGAATGATAATTCATGTATTAAATATAAAATTGAATCTTAATGAATGATAAATCATTCACAAGTTGGCATGCAAATCGTGATTGGCTAATGACATCTGTTTCAACACCTTTTTGTTTGAGGCAATTGGTAAAACTATGCCGGGCAACAGAATTGCTTGAATTTTCAGGTTACAGTAATATGGACTTGAAAATAGCTTGAAGAGTTTTTAGTAAAATTGTCCGTGTTCATTCATTTTGACTGTTCATTGTCCATGAACATTATAAAAAAATGAACGGTTGTGATAGAATATCGCAAAAAGGATTTCATTTATGACGTTATTTCAATGCTATTTTTTTCTATTAATTGTTCGCTTTGAAAAGTTAGTGAGTATTTGCATTAGTAAGTTGCTTATTGTAAAAACATAGGATATTTTGCATTAACATTATTCTTATTGCAAATTTTCGCGATATTTTGCAATAGTAAAAAGTACCTGCATCCAATCATTTTAACTTGTCTTTTCGCTAATCTATTTATAACAACACCTCAAGCGCCTTATCCACAATCTCAGTATCCAGTTCTTTTAGATAGGCTTGTGTAACCGCTAGATTCTGATGCCCTAAGGATTCACTAATGACATCGGTGGCCACACCTTTTTGCTTAAGGCAATTGGCAAAACTATGCCGGGCCACATAACTGCTGACATTTTTCGTGATATTACATAGTTTGGCGATCTCTTTGAGCTCCTTATTGTAAATACCGAGCATTTTATGTTTCCTATCAGCAAGTTGGGTGGGGGTATAGTCTTCGCGAAACAATAAGGGGAATACATATTTGTTGCCATAGCCGTGAACGCGATAATAGTCCAAAATTTTCTTTACTGGGGGCATAATGGCTATGGAGAAGTTTCCTTTGGTCTTCGCTCTGGTGTAATAGATGACGTTAGCCTCAACATCTTTCCATTCCAAGCACATCATATCGGCAAAATTCATTCCTCTGGTATAGAAGCTAAAAACAAAATAGTTCTTACAATTTATTAAGTGCGGATGGTCTGACAAATCTAAATTGATGATGCGCATAATCTCTTCAAAATCCAAAGCACGTTTAAATCCTTTGCCTCTTAAGTTTGATATTTTATAGGTTTTAAAGGGATATAAGCTTTCTTTTATTACACCGCGCTCTATAGCTTTATTAAACAATGCCCTTATGGCCCTCATTTTAACACCAACGCCACCATCTGTACCACCTCGGGACCTAAGAAAGGCATCATATTTACTTAAAAAAGCAGGGTTTACCTCTCTAAAATTTAACTTCTTCATTTTATGAAAAATTTGAATGGAGGTTTTGGCATCTTTATAGGATTTTGCATTGCCGATGCGTCCAGCAAAGGTCATTTCTTGAATAATCTCATCAAAAAAAGCAAAAACATCATTGCTTACTGGGTTAAATGTAACTCTATATCTAGAATCAAATTCCTGTATACTGTAATCGGGATTTTCAATTTCCAAATCAGTTATAATTTGGTAAGCTCTTTCTTTGAACTTTACAAGTAGTCTGTTGAATTGGACATGGTTAGGATTTCTTTTATTGAAACTTCCTGTGGAATCTATCCATTCATCCAATTTTGCATTGAATGGTGTTTTGTAGTGCCTACATTGCCTTTCTTTTGTTACGCGCAAACAGACGGGATAGGTTCCATCCGATAACAATTTTTTCTTGAGAACGATTTTAAGTGTAATCATATTTTATAAATTTGGGGACAACATTTAAACTTTCAAACCCTTCTATATCCTATTGAATATGGTAGAAATGGGGACAACATAGGGACAACAAATGGGTTATTAAATGTAAAAATTGTATTTCTAAATACAAAACAAATTTTCATAAAACATTGATAATCAATACATAAGTTGCTAAATGGCACTACATGAAAGCACGTCTTTAGCGCCTGTTAATCAGAGGGTCCTTGGTTCGAGCCCAAGAGGGGGAGCAAAAAATAAAAGAGCTGCACGAAAGTGTGGCTCTTTTATTTATTACCCGTTTGGAGCGAGAAGTTTACCCTGAGCGGAGTCGAAGGGAGCCCAAGAGGGGGAGCAGATAAGCCCGGTAGAACACTAGTTTTACTGGGTTTTTTCGTTTTTAGATTTTAGTCTATCCCAAATTCATGATTAAAGTCAGCAAATAATCGTTCAATCTGGATTTCTGAAGTAGCCATACCCTACTTTATTCCTTTTTGTAAGTTATTTACATTTTTAGGCGATAATTTGATGTGATTATAAATTGGTTTTAATAAATTTGAAAACCACTTAATAAATAACCATAACCAATTGGAATCTAGCAAATTTGTACTATATACAGCGGATAATAAATATGTGGTTGAGTATCTACTAAAACAACTCATATTGAGTGATAGTATTACAGAGGCGCTTATTTTTGATAATCACGAAATAGCCATTGGGTTTAGGAAAATGTTGGCGACTGATTGCCAATTGCAATGTTCTATTAATACCTACATTGAGTAATGAGTTTGTGATAGGAAAATATTTTGTTTTTTAACTGGGCAAAATTCTCATCAAACCTTTCCTGTCCCTACCTCTAATTTTTGATTTCCTTGCACTCCAAAGTACTGTCTGTGCTAAGGATTTGGTCTTAATCAAAATGATACTATTATTTAGGCATTACATTGGATTAGGCCCAACTTCCAGAGATTTGAATTTTACTGGTTTGAACCCATGTTCGAATGATAAGTTTTTTGGTTTCCGAATTTTTCGCAAGAATAGCTTGTATGCATTCCACTACTGTCCATTCACCATTTGTACTAATTTCATTCGGCTTTTTATACCGATTTTGGTGTATATCCTATGCGTATGGTCCTTAACCGTCTGTAGACTAATAAACAATTCATCTGCTATTTGTTGGTTGGTCTTACCCAGGCAGATTTGTTCAATAACCTCCTTTTCACGATTCGAGATTTCATACATACTAAAAATTAATTCCTTTTTATCTTGATTGGGGTTTTCGGTATGGAAAGGGACAAATAACAAATGGGCATTGCGTTTCAGATAAAATAAGGGGGCAAAATTTGAAATAAAATACACCAATATCACCAGGCCAACAATCCATTGGCTTGAAAAGGCAAAGGGCAGTGCCCCCAGTCTTAATACAAGGGCCAAAAGCATTAAAATTACAAAGCGGGCCACTATTTTGTTATGTGTTCGTTTCTGCCTTTTTAAATAGTGCCATACAATCCCAGAAAATAGGAGCATATAACCAAGTTCCAAAACAGCAAATATGGCCATTTCAGTATAAATAACATGTGCTTCAATGATTACTGGAAGGTTGTCCTTAAAAAAGAAAATTCCGGAAACCATGATAATTACAATTGCCAAATAAACTAGATAAATACGAAATGCCCTGTTATCCAACTTTACGGCGACCAGCGTATATCCCATTTTAACCAACATGAACCAGGAAATAAGCAAAAAGGGCACGCCAAGTACAGGTAAAAAATTGGTTACCGTTTCCACGGTATCATCATCAACCTCAATTGAAGTGAGTATAACCCGCATAATGATCGGTGCCCATATGCCATAAAAGGCAAATGAAAAAGAGGTGACCAAAAAATAAAAATAGTTGCGGTGAAACTCGGTATTGTAGGTAGTGATGAATTGGTGGGCCACTAATATACTTGCCGATGTTATGGCGGCACAAAAAATAAATATCACTATGAAGGTTAAACTTAGCAAGTGCTGGATTGTTATAGGTTAAAAGTATGAAAATGCAGCTAATACCTACCCCTACCTTAGTAGTGATTTTAAATTCACTACTAAAGTTGGAACGCTTTTTAACAAGACACCCTTAAATTTATATGAATTTAAAATTGAAGCTCATGGAAGTCATAAAAGAAGGGAAAAAACCTGAAGCAACTATATCTGGAAGTTACGGTTATGGTTGGCAGCAAATGTGGAAACACTTTTTATATTTGTTTTTAGTGATGGTCATTGTGGGTATTGCCGAATCTCCTGCTTCCATTGTTCGGGATTCCGATGCCGATAATTCCCCAGTGATGATAGTTTTACAGATTTTGGCCGCAGCCTATTGGTTGCTTTTCTTTTCCGTGGTGAAGTATGGTGGCGATTTAATGTACCTCCGTGCCATTCGTAATGAAAAATTCGAAATCAGTGAAATGTTCAACGGCTTTAAAAAGAATTATACCAATATCATCCTTGCTAATTTGCTCACCTTTGCCATTGTAGGATTAGGGTTTGTTTTGTTAATTGTACCAGGAATTATTTTGGCCTGTAGGTTGGTATTCGTTTCCTATCTGGTCATGGATAAAAATATGGAGCCCGTTGCGGCTGTTGAAAAAAGCTGGGAAATGACCAGAGGGCACGGTTGGCAGATTTTTGGAATGGGATTGCTTGTAATTCCTATAGTAATTGGGGGACTCATTTGTTTTATTGTTGGTATTGTTTTCTCCATTATATGGATTTCCGCTGCTTTTGCCTCCATGTACCATGCGGTCGACCTGAAGGAAAAAGAACAATTGAATGAATTTGGCGCTGTGAATTAAAGTGCCTATACTGTGATCAAAATGTTCAACGAGAACTTTTGATAACGTGGGATTATTTTGAGCTATTCCTTTCCAGCAGATAGTTGATCGTTTTTTAGGGTCCTAAATAGTAGGAATAGTACCTGATGCATTTCCTCTCCTATTGATTGTCTTAGTATGGAAAAGGCTTTGGTGATATGTGCCTCGACCGATTTAACAGAAACTTGTTTATATTCGGCAATTTCCAAATTGGTGAGTCCATCATGTTTGCTCAACATAAATATTTCTTTGCATTTCGGAGGAAGGTTTTGGATGGCCCGTTTTACTAATTTTATTCTTCGTTCCAGGGCATATTCATCTTTATTTTCCACCATAGTGGTTAGCGCATCAATATATTTTTTCTCTAAGGGAACTACTAATTTCTGCTTTCTATATTCATCTATAAATTCATTGTAAACCGATTTATAAAGAAAACTACTAATTTCAAAATCCGGATTTAAACGATTTCGTTTCTTCCAGGTACGTATAAAAACATTTTGGACAATGTCTTCAGCAGCTTTCTCATCATTTATAAGACTATAGGCATAAAGACATAGCTTGTGATGATAGTTGTCCACCAGGAAGGTATACGCTTTAGAATCTCCTGATTTAAGAGCTTCAATCAATTGTAGGTTGTCAAAATATTCAAATGGCATATGGTAATTTGGTAATAATTGTCGGTTAATTTGGGCAATTTATAAAAAAAATGCATTTAAAAGTTAGGGTATTGTAAAATACATACGTATTAATTGTAAATAGTACGTTTCTAATGGGCAATAAAAAAGCAAAGGAACTAATTACCAAATTCCTAACACGTCAAGCCTCGGCAGCCGAGTTGGATATGTTAGCAGTATGGTTGCAGGATGCTGAAAACGAAAAATTGTTCATCGACTATATCAAAACAAATTACGCCATTGAACACGAAATGAGACAATTCGACGCCAATAATCTAAAGAATAGGTTACAGCAATTAATGGATGAAGAGATTAAGGCTGTCAGACTAAAGAAGATCCGTAAAATAATTAGTTATGCGGCAGCAGCAGTGGTCACCGGTTTATTGGTCACTGGTTATTTCCTTAGGGAAAATTTTTTCTCCAAGACAATAGAAACGAATACAAGAATAATTAGCAATAATGTTAATATTGGATCGGAAAAAGCCACTTTGACCTTGGAAGATGGCTCTCAAGTTGTATTGGAAAAAGGGAACACTTATCAAACACAAAATGCAAGTAGTAATGGAGAGGAAATAGTATATGGAGCAACTAATAGTACTGTGGCAGAAGTAGTTTATAATTTTTTGACCGTTCCAAGGGGAGGTCAGTTTCACTTAGTTTTATCCGATGGTACCGAAGTTTGGTTAAATTCCGAATCCCAACTTAAATATCCGGTGAATTTTATTAAAGGTCAAATCCGAAAAGTGGAGCTGGCATATGGTGAAGGATACTTTGCTGTTTCCCCGAGTACGGAACATGAAGGTTCAAAATTTGTGGTGTCCAATCAATCCCAAGAAATAGAGGTTTTGGGAACTGAATTCAATATGAAGGCATATAAGGAGGAAGCTAATATTTATACCACCTTGGTGGAGGGCAAGGTGGTAATTAGTACCGCAAATGGAAAACGCGAACTGCAACCCTCACAACAGGCAAACCTAAATCTTAATGATAACAGTATGGAAGTTGCTACTGTTAAAGTTTATCACGAGATTTCCTGGAAAGATGGTGTTTTTAGTTTTCGAAAAAAACCTTTAGTGGAGATCATGAAGGTGTTATCTCGCTGGTATGATATGGATGTTAATTTCGAAAACCCTGAATTGGAAAAAGCAGGGTTTAATGGGGTACTGGGAAAAGATCAAAGTATAGAGGATATATTGAATACAATAAAAAATTTCGGGGTCATCAAGGACTACGAAATAATTAATAAAACAATACTCTTAAAATAAAATTTTTTAAAAAAAGGGAACGAAGGAGAACATTTAGCGGTGCATCAACTTCGTCCCTTTAAAGCGTATTACTTAAACAAATGTTCAACCAATACTATGTAAATTTATGAAAATTAAATTAATTCAGTCCCGGTCGTTCGTCCGAATGCGGGTATTATTCATGATTATGAGAACCTTTATTTTTCTATTGTGCACAACCGTTTTTGGGATTACAACGGAAAAGTCATTTTCTCAAGAGAAAATAATTATAGACGCCAACAAGGTAGTCTCTGTAGATGAGGTCTTTGATATTATTCAAAACCAGACCAAGTATCGTTTTTTATATCCAGACGATTTGTTTGCAGATGCTCCTCAAGTGCAATTACAGAAAGGAGTGATTGGAGTAGATGAGCTTTTAAAGCAAAGTTTATCCAAGAGTGCTGTTGAATTTGAGCTGTCCAGAAAAAATCGTATCGTAATCCGTGAACGGCACATCAATTCCGTGTCAACAGAAGAAGTTTTGCTCCCACAGCAATATGAAGTTTCAGGAACAGTGACGGATCAGACGGGTCAACCCTTACCGGGTGCCAATATTGTTGAAAAAGGAACAGCCAACGGGGTAACAGCCGATTTTGACGGGAATTTTTCAATAGATGTTGCTAATGAAAACGTAACCTTAGTGGTTTCCTACATTGGCTATGCTACAAAAGAAGTTCCCATTAGGGGAGAGTTCAATCTTAATGTTGTGTTGGAGGAAAGTGCTGCTGGCCTTGAGGAGGTGGTAGTAGTAGGTTATGGTACACAAAGTAAAGATGCATTAACAGGTTCTGTTGCGCAAATAAAATCGGATGATTTTAATAAAAGACCTTTGACAAATGCAAGTCAAGCCTTGCAGGGTTTAGCTGCTGGAGTACATGTAAGTCAATTATCAGGTGAGCCTGGACAAGATGTAACACAAATTACCATAAGGGGTATTTCATCGTTTACAGGAAGTAATTCAGCCTTAGTACTAGTAGACGGTATTGAGGCTGACCTTAATGCGGTAAATCCTGACGATATAGATACGATTTCGGTTTTAAAAGATGCTTCTGCAACCGCCATTTATGGGTCTCGTGCAGCGAACGGAGTAATATTGGTAACTACCAAAAGAGGTAAAAAAGGAGAGGGACAACTTAACATTGATATGTACTCTGGATTTCAAACGGCTACAAGATTACCCCAACAAGTCTCGGATCCCCTGACCTATATAAATGTACATAATATGGCCTTCGAAGTACCAACTACCGGAGACCTCAATGGGCCTATAGGAGCCCCCTTTTTATCGGATGCGGCTTTAGCACGATATCAGGCATTTTTGGATGAAACCGGTTTTCAAGGAACAGATTGGATAGATGAAGTATTTAATACCGCACCCATAAATAGAATCAATGTTAGTGCAAGGGGTGGCTCAGAAAAATCAAATTATTTTGCTTCAGCATCTTACTTGGATCAAGAGGGTATTTCCATAGGGACCGGATCAAAACAAGGTACTTTTAGGTTAAATTTAGATTCGCAGATTACTGAAAAAATACAGATAGGTGCCACGGTTACCGGTAATTATAGAGAGAATATTAGACCTAATATCAGTTCTGGGGGAGGCCAATTATTTTTAGCCATTCGACGACACCCTACAGTACCCGTCCAATTGGATAACGGCGCTTGGACAGGGAATAAATTTGAGCAGGGAGGATTTGGAGCAGATTGGGATAATCCAATTGCCATTGCGAACGAAACTAAAAATACGGCTAAAGAGTTGAGAACTCTGGGAAATGTCTATATTCAATACGAGCCAATTAAAGATTTAAAAATAAAGGGCTTAGCTTCAGGTAATATGACCAATATTGACATTACAGCCGTAAATAATGCATACGACTATTGGCGTGTTAGGGATTATTTTGAAGATGGGACTTTTTCACGCGCAGGGGGTAATTTTAATAATAGCTTGAACAAGGAGCATACAACAAGTTTTAATACCCTTCTGCAAACAACAATAAACTACGATTTTGATATAAATCAAATTCACTATTTTGAAATTCTTGGAGGATATTCTGAAGAGTTGCAGAGATCAGAATCTTTGAATGCCGGTACTAGTCAGTATAATCAGCCTGGTATTGAGGTTATCGGCAATTTGAATCCAGAAAATGAAATAGCTGGAGGTAGTGCTAACCATATTGCTTTTAGGTCTTATTTTGGACGTTTAAATTACGATTTCGAGGGGAAATATTTATTGACCGCAAACTTTAGGGCAGATGCGACTTCTCGTTTTGCTCCAGAAAACCGATGGGGTTATTTTCCTTCTTTTTCTGCAGGTTGGATTCTTTCTAAAGAGAATTTTTTTAATACGGACGGGTTAATAAACTTTTTAAAGCTTAGAGGATCTTGGGGTGAGGTCGGTAATCAAGATACAGGAGGACTTTACCTGTACCAATCCTCAGTTGCACAAAATGCCGGATTAAGTTATGTTTTTGATAATCAGCAAGCACTCGGCGCCGGACCTACAAGTTTAGCTAATAGGGATGCCATTTGGGAAACTGCTGTTAAAAAAGACATAGCATTGGAAGGACGTCTATTTAAGAATAGATTGAATTTTAATTTTAATTATTTCTTTGAAACACGTAAAGATCAATTGTTGGGGTTTCCGGTGCCTGGATTGGCTGGGGGTTTGGGAAACCCAGTTGTTAATCTGGCAGAGGTTGATGCATGGGGCTGGGATTTTGCGCTAGGATATTCCAATAGCGTGGGAGATTTTAATTATAGCGTTAGTGGTAATTTATCCCACGCAGAAAATGAAGTGATAAAGATAGCCGGAGATGTGGACAGGATTATACGGGGTCCTGTTGGAACCCAACTTGTTGAAGTGGGATATCCTATTGATCAACCTTTTTTAATTGTAGCTGATGGTTTGTTTGAATCTCACGAGGAAGCACAGGCGGCGCCAATTACAGATGGTAGAGGTAATCAAACCGCAGGTGATATTAAATATATTGATCAGAATGGTGATGGGGTCATAAGCCAACAAGCAGCAGCAGATGATAAAGTGCCTGTTGGTAAGCCTTATCCTGATCTGGTCTACGGTTTTAATATTGATTTTAACTACAAAGGAATCGACTTGTCAATTCAGGCTAATGGCGTAGCGGGTGTCGATTATTGGGCTACTTATCATGCAGTTGAGCCATTTTCCTCCCAAGGAGGTATACCTAAACGTTACCTAGAGGAATCTGTTAGTTTTAATCCTAATGGAACATTGCCTAGAGTGGTATTTCAGGGAGTATATCACGGTAATGAAGGATTAAGGTTTCCTTCTACTTTCGATCTTTACCCTGGCGGTTATTTAAGAATTAAAAATATCCAAATTGGATATTCCTTTCCGCAGAGCGTGATTTCCACAATTGGGCTATCCAAGTTTAGGATTTATGCAAATGCTCAGAACCCATTTTTGATTACAAATTTGTTTGACGGGATTGACCCAGAAAGACCATTGGGTAATGGAGGGTCGGTTGATTTTAACCGCATTCCAACTACGAAAATCATTTCCTTAGGATTTAATATTGCACTTTAAAAAAGAACACAAGATGAACACAAAGTATATATATAAAACTATATTATTAAACCTTGCAATGGGTTTATTGTTATTGGGTTGTAATAATGATTTTTTAGATAGGAATGATTTAAATGGGCTGGCAGAAGGTAATTTCTTTAAAACAGAAAGTGATGCTACCCAGGCATTGAATGCTGTTTACGGGGTTTTACAGGAAAACACCTTTGCGCTTTATGCCCCTTTGTTAGGTTCGGCAACCGATGAGATTGTAAGGGGGCCAGGGAGTCAAGGTTTTTCTGATTTATCAGATGGTACGGAAGCTCCAGGTAATTCTGATACCGCTATCCAAAGACGTTGGAACCATTGTTATGAGGGGGTTTTTAGAGCCAACTACTTTATAGAAAATGTCCAGAACGTTGAAATGGATGAGGCATTAAAGAATAAAATGGTGGCGGAAGCCCGTTTTTTAAGAGGGTTTTTCCATGCCAATCTTGTACCATATTTTGGAGATGTGCCCTTGTTGCTTAATACTGTGTCCATAGACGAGGCAGTTAATATGGTTAGAACTCCAAAAGCAGATGTTATGGCTTCAGCCATTAGTGATATTCAATTTGGAATCGATAATTTGCCAACAACGGTATCAGAAAATGGTCGATTGACAAAAGGAGCAGCAGCTGGCTTTTTAGCTCGTGTTCTTTTGAATGAAAAAAATTATGATGCAACTATAAATGTGACGCAAGATATAATAAATGGGGTATATGGTTCTTACAGTTTATTTCCAAACTTTTCAACTCTTTTGTATGAGGAGAATGAAGGCAATTCTGAAATATTATTTGATATTCATTTTAGTAATGTAGAACCAAGCGTTGGTGAGTCTATTAATTGGCATTCAGTAACGCAGTCTTCAGCTCAAGGTTCTGCTACTTTTAAAGAATTAGTGGACGCTTTTGAAAGCACTAATGGACTTACGATAGATGATCCCAATAATACCTTATTCGATTCTGCAAATGAATATGCAAATAGGGATCCAAGACTTTGGGCGTCCATTCAATATCCAGGTGCAATTTACGGCATTAAGGATAATGATGGTAATTTCGTATATAACAGAGGTGTTTGGCCCGAATGGTTAACTGGCGATTCCAATGATTACCCTTGGTCCAACCGTTATCACATGAAAAAATATCTAAACCCTTTGACAGATCCTCCTAGACAGGATGGACTTACACTGCCTGATGGTACCAATTTTGTTGTAGTTCGTTATGCAGATGTTTTGTTAATGTATGCAGAAGCAAAAATAGAATCTGGATCCATAGATCAATCTGTTTTAGATGCTATTAACACTGTGAGGGCAAGGGCATATGGAACAATTAAAGAAGATACTTCCAATTACCCTGCAATAACAACTATGGATCAATCGGAATTAAGGGTTGTTTTGAGAAGGGAAAGGAGGGTAGAATTGGCATTTGAAGGATTGCGCTGGTTAGACTTGGTAAGATGGGGTACTCTAAAGGAAGCTAAGGCAGCAGTAGGCAAAGGATGGCAGGCTAATATTTGGCCTATACCAGAATCAGAGATAGAACGTGCAAAAGGGCTGACACAAAATGCGCCATGGAACTAATTCATATTCTTTAATCTGATGAAAATATTCAAAGCTCTGGGTATTAAAAATAGGAACTATACAATATTGTTTAACTAATTTATTCAAAAGGGCAGACCAAAGAATCTGCCCTTTTTTTACCTATTATGCTCTTTTGCATTTCTTTAACATGACCGGATATAGGGGTAACATAGGTAATAATAGATATTTTTCATTTAAAGAGATTTTGTTATAGTCATGAAAATTTCAACATTTAAGTCTTTAAAGTCATTCGTTCATGCAAAAAAGTACCATAAGAGGTACTTTTACTAGTGGCAGTATCAATATCCTTTGTCGAATTTTAAAAAATTTAAAAAATGCTTTTTTTGAGAAAAATCTTAGGATTCTTAAAAGCAAATTATACACCTTACTAAAGTATTTCACACATGAAAAGAGTATTCAATTTTATTACAATACTGTTCGTTTTCTCCCAACCCTCCGTCCATGCGCAAAGAAATAAGGCAACAACCCAAACCCCCAATATCATCTACATCCTTGCAGATGACCTGGGGTACGGCGATGTAAAAGCTTTTAACCCCGAAGGTAAAATTGCTACCCCTAACCTGGACGCCATGGCAGCCAATGGCGTTAAGTTTACCGACGCCCATACGTCATCGGCGGTATGTACTCCAACTCGATACGGCATACTGACCGGGCGATATAATTGGAGATCTTCCTTAAAGAGCTTTGTGTTGAGTGGTTATTCCAAATCCTTGATAAAACAAGAACGTACCACCATTGCCGAAATGCTAAAAACACAAGGCTACAATACAGCCTACGTAGGCAAATGGCACTTGGGCTGGGACTGGGATATTCAGGATCAGAATCCCAACTTAGAGCATAATAAACTTAATGCAAACCCAGAGGTGAACTTTGCCTCTCCTGTCAAAAATGGCCCCGCTACCCATGGGTTCGACTATTCCTTTGGTTTTTGTGGTTCCTTGGATATGGCGCCATATGTTTACGTGGAGAATGATATGCCTACTATGGTGCCGACCAAGACTACGGTATCGGTCGATGAAAAAGGCATTTGGAGAAAAGGACCTACCTCGGACGATTTTGTTCATGCAACCGTGCTTCAGGATCTGACGAATAAGGCCGTGCAGTATATAGATGAAAAGTCCAAGGGCAAATCGCCCTTCTTCTTATATTTTCCATTGCCTGCCCCCCACACCCCTATTTTACCTACCACGGAATTTTTAGGCAAGAGCAATACCAATATGTACGGCGATTTTGTGATGCAGGTGGATGATGTGGTAGGCCAAATAAGGACCGCCCTTAAAAAACAGGGTATATCCGAAAATACGCTTTTGGTGTTTACCAGTGACAATGGCTGTTCTCCAAAGGCCGACTTTGAGGAGCTTGCCAAAGTAGATCATGATCCCAGCTATACTTTTAGGGGTACCAAAGCGGATATCTTTGAAGGAGGGCACCACGTACCCTTTATAGTAGAATGGCCTAATAATGCTCCAAAAAATACAAGTACGGACAAAATTATCTGTACCACCGATTTTTTTGCTACTTGCGCTGAATTAACAGGGTATAAAATTAAAGATACCGAAGCGGAGGACAGTTATAGTATGCTGTCTCTTATAAATGGGGAAAAGGATGAGGAAATACGTGAATATACCGTACATCATTCCATAAATGGGTCTTTTGCCATCAGACAGGGCTCTTGGAAATTAAGTATTTGTCCCGGATCCGGGGGTTGGAGCTATCCAAGGCCACAGGACATAAAACAAGAGAATCTGGATTTACCTGCTATGCAGCTATACAATTTGGCGGCCGATATTGGGGAAACAAAAAATTTGATAGCCCAATTCCCGGAGAAGGCTACCGAGCTTAAGTCGGCCCTTAAAAAAATCATTCTCGATGGGAGAAGTACTCCTGGGGCCAAACAGGAAAATGAAGGTATGATGGGCTGGGAACAAATTGAAGGTATTATAAATTAAATTTTCAAGAATTCAAACTACACAAATCCATGCGAAGGTTTTATATATCCATTCTCTCTTGTCTTGCGATATTACATGTTTCTTGTCAAAAACAGGAAAGTAAGGGGCAACCTAATATTGTTTTCATCCTTGCCGATGATTTGGGCTATACAGACCTGAGTTGTATGGGCAGTACCTACTATGAAACACCCAACATAGACAGGATAGCGGATCAAGGAACTATTTTTACCAACGGATATGCCGCCAGCAGGGTCTGTAGTCCCTCACGGGCAAGTATAATGTCAGGCAAATTTACTGCTAGACACGATATTACAGTACATATTGGGTCTCCTTCTGGTGAAGCATGGCGAAAAAGGAATCGCTTTACAAAACTGCTTCCTGCAGAATATACCCATAACCTACCCAAGAAGTATATTACCATGCCCGAAGCGTTGAAACAGCAAGGTTATAAAACTTTTTTTGCCGGGAAATGGCATTTGGGGGACAAGGGTTCTTGGCCCGAAGATCATGGATTTGATATCAATGTTGGCGGCTGGACGTCTGGAGGGCCAAGGGGAGGTTATTTTTCTCCCTATGACAATCCAAAATTGGAAAACCTGAAGGATGGTGATAACCTATCGCACCGCCTTGCAAATGAAACGGTTAAATTCATTCAGGAAAATAATCCGCAGAAAACCGGAAAACCCTTTTTTGCCTATCTCTCCTTTTATGCGGTGCATTCGCCCATTCAGACTACTCGTGAAAAATGGAAGAAATACCGGGACAAGGCAGTGCAACAAGGAGTGGCGGAAAGCGCCTATAGCATGGGAAATTTTTTGCCCATTCGCCAGGTGCAGGACAACCCAATTTATGCTGGCTTGGTAGAGCAAATGGATGAGGCTGTTGGGCAGGTGCTTTCTGCCCTCGATGAGTTGGGGCTTGAGGAAAGTACTATTGTTGTGTTTACGTCCGACAATGGAGGGGTGGCAGCCGGAGATAATTTTTCTACCAGTAACAAACCCTTGCGAGCTGGTAAAGGATATCAGTTTGAAGGTGGTATAAGGGAACCCTATTTTATCAAAATCCCTGGTCTATCCAAAGGAGGGGAGAAAATTGACTACCCAGTTTCGGGAACAGATTTTTATCCCACATTTTTGGAGTTGGCTGGTGCCCAACAACTTCCCAAGGAACATAACGATGGAATTAGCCTTCTCCCTTTGTTTAAAGGGGAACCATTGGCCGAGCGTGCCCTTATCTGGCACTTTCCACACTATGGTAACCAAGGGGGGGAACCTTCTTCCATTATTCGTCGGGGCAACTGGAAACTCATTCATTACTATGAGGATGGAAGAAAAGAACTCTATAACCTGTCTAAAGACCTTGGGGAGGCAACGGATCTCGTGGCGGACTATCCTGATAAGGTACAGGAACTTAACATGGAGTTGTTCGACTATCTAACAGAGGTGGGGGCCAAATACGCAAAGCCCGACCCGGAATATTCTGAAGAGAAGGCTAGGGAATTTTTGCACAAAATGGAATATGAAAAAATGCCCGCACTGGAGAAACAACGGATGGAGATGTTATCCAATGATTTTGATCCCAACAACAATTGGTGGGGCAGTATGGTGACCAAAGATTAAAAATGTAAAAATGAAAATTATAATGATAGTGCGAAGAATCTTCTTTATTATTGCCTTGCTGACAGGGTTGGTGTCCTGCCAAAAATCCCTTGATAATTTCAACTTAACTTCCCCAGATGATAATATTGACTTGAGAATTTCATTGATTGATAGTACCCTTACTTATCAGCTTAATTGGTCTGGAAAAGAAATACTTGGAATTTCTGAATTGGAAATATTCACTGAGTCTGCAGTAACTGTATTGGATTCCCGGATTGTTGAACACGATAGTACATGGACTACTGCGTGGGGGCAGCAAAGTAGCATCCGTGACCATTATAAAGAACTTCAATTGGATTTAAATATCGATGGAGTGGGAGGGAAAATGCTGGCGAGGGCCTATAACGAAGGTGTGGCTTTCCGTTTTGTGCTTGCAGATGGTCCAAAACCAAAGGAGGCAGTACTTAGTTGTTCGTACGCCTTGCCAGATGGGAGTGCCTTTTTTGCGCCTCGGGGTGAACACGAACCTATGGGCCCCCTTAGCCTTAAGGATTTAAACACCTATCATTCGGGAGAAATGGATAAGGGTCTAAAAACAACAATTAGTGTGCCTTTACTTGTTGAAACACCAGACCATTTGTATATAGCGCTTTTGGAATCGGACTTGTATGCAGCAAATGGCTTTAAGTCTATGAATCTTGGAGTTAATTTGGAGGCTGGAAATGTTGAATCTATTAACAAAGTTGAATTAAGTGAGGAAGGTCTTACTACACCATGGAGGTTAATTCTTTTAGGCAAATCTGCTGGCGATTTAGTCGTAAACACCACTGCTATAAACTTGGCAACCCCATGTCAATTAGAGAATACAGACTGGATAAGACCAGGAAAGTGTTTATGGGATTTCCGTGTAAATGGATATACCGCTCCTGATGGTTTCGTCTATGGTATCAATACAGAAAGTTACCTTCGTTTTATTGACTATGCGGCTGCTACAAGTATTGAGTATTTTATGATCGATGGTGGATGGTATAGCGGGCATTCTGATGGAGAATTCAAAGTTAAGGAGGATCTAGATATTGCCAGAGTCATGGATTACGCGAAGGAAAAAAAAGTTGATGTTATTTTATATTATGACAGAAAAAGAGGGGATTTTGGGGACACTCAATTATATCCCTATTTTCAATCGCTCGGCGCCAAAGGGATAAAGTATGGATTTATGGGTGATAACCCGGACTTTTCTCGAGGAGCCATTAAGAAAAGTGCTGAAAGTGAGTTGCTCATCGACTTTCATGATGGGCCAGTTCCTTTTACCGGTATACACAGGACCTTTCCAAACGCAGTCACCCGCGAATATTGTCACGCCCAACAAGATTCAAGAAGAGCCTTTACTCCCGAGTCCTTTATTAAAATGGCATTGATTAATGCCATAACGGGTCCATTGGATATGAACAACGGTAATTTTGATATAACGGGGATAAATAGTGGTTTGCGGCATAAAAGCCCGCTTGAAACAAATACTTATTATTCAACAGTGGCCTCTGAAGCCGCCCGAACGCTAGTAATTTTCAGTGGATTGGTTTGTATTCCTGATGCCCCTGAGGCTTACGAATCCAAGAAAGATCTATTTGAATTTATCCAAAAACAACCTGTAGGGAAATGGAACGAAACCCGAATTCTTCATTCAAAAATTGGGGAGTACATCACAACTGCCCGACGCCATGGGAAAGATTGGTTTATTGGCAGTGTGTACAACCAACAAGGTGGGGAATTGGATATTGAGCTCAACTTTCTGGATGCAGGGACGGAGTATAAGGTAACGTATTATGAAGATGCCCCAGAAACCCATTGTAAGACCAATCCAGAAGCTTACCAAGTGAGGAATGGTAAAGTAAAAAAGGATGATGTAATTAGTGCAATAATGGCCCCTGGTGGGGGACATTGTATGTGGATAAGGCCTGTATGGAGTGAATAAACATTAATTAAATGACATTGGTAGATCTGTTTCATATACTTTTGGTTTTGGCTGATATTCCAATTCGTTCCCACTACCATGCCGATGGCGTAAGTTTTGAACCGATACCTAAAGAAAATAGTATAAGGATAAGATACCCAGTTTTATCAATATCCATATGATCAAATTAGGGAGAACCTTGTTCGACTATCGGATAAAATTGTAGAGCAAAATATGTACGGCCTACCTTGTTTATTCAGAAAAAGAGGCCAGGGAGTTTTTGCACAAAATGCAATATGACAAGAAGCCTGCACTGGAAAAACAACGTATCGACCTGTTATCCAATGATATTGACCCCAAAAACAACTGGTGGGGCAGTATGGAGACCAAAGATTAAAAATGTAAAAATTAAAATTATAATGATAATGCGAAGAATATTCTTTTTTATTGCCTTGCTGACAGCTTTGGTATCTTGCCAAAAATCCCTGGATAATATCAACCTTACTTCTCCAGATGGTAATCGTTCCATTGGGATACAGCTTGTTGATAATAAGTTGAATTATCAGGTTGGTTCTCAAGGTGTAGAATTTATAAGGACTTCGGAATTGGAAATAGTACCAAACGCGAAGGTGACCATCTTGAATGCCACAGAAATTGAAAACGACGATAGCTGGAATCCGGTTTGGGGGCAGCAAAGCAACATCCGTGACCATTATAAAGAACTTCAATTGGATCTAAATATCGATGGTGTAGAGGGAAAATTGTTGGCCAGGGCGTACAATGAAGGAGTTGCTTTTAGATTTGTCCTCAACGAAGGCGAAAAACCTAAGGAGGCCATTTTTAAATGTACTTACAATTTGCCCAACGGCAGTAATTATTTTTCACCAGCAGGCGAAAGTGAACCATTGGGCCCCGTGGATTATAAAGGACTGACCGATTATTTACAGGACAAAGGTCCTAAAAAGAGAAAAATTAGTGTGCCTTTAGTTGTTGAATCGACAGACCAATCTTTTATGGCATTATTGGAGTCGGATCTTTATGTGGCCAATGGTATGGATCCCATGCATCTTGATGTTGGGGAGATTGAAGGAAAAATTGTATCAATTAACAAAGTAGCATTAAGTGAGAAGGAATGGACCAGTCCTTGGCGGGTAATTCTTTTTGGGAAATCGGCTGGCGACCTTGTGGTGAACACAGTGCCCATCAATTTGGCAAGTCCGTCAAAACTTGATAATACGGATTGGATAAAGCCAGGAAAGACGTTGTGGGATTGGCGTGTTCATGGTTATACCGCTCCTGATGGGTTTGTCTATGGCATTAATACCGAAAGCTATTTCCGTTTCATCGACTTTGCCGCTGAAAAGGGTATCGACTATTTTCTTATCGATGATTCCTGGTATAAGGAGGTTACCAAAGGGCATTTTGAGCTTTCCGATAAACTGGACCTGAAAAAAGTGATCGATTATGCCGCGGAAAAGGAGGTAGATCTAATGTTGTACTATGACAGGAGGCATGGAGAATATGGCGATGATGAACTTTTTCCTTATTATCAGTCTTTGGGAATGAAAGGAATCAAATACGGATTTATGGGTAGTAATGTGGATTTTACCAGGGAGGCCATTCAGAAAAGTGCAGCAAGTGAGTTGCTGATCGATTTCCATGACAGTCCGGTACCTTTTACAGGAATACGACGTACTTACCCTAATGCCATTACTCGCGAATACTGCCATGCCCAGCAAGATTCACGTAGGGCCTTCACACCTGAATCGTTCATTAAAATGGCACTGATAAACGCCATTACCGGCCCTTTGGATATGAACAACGGCAATTTTGATCTAACGGGGATCAACAGCGGGCTCCGACAAAAAGGCCCAAGGGAAACAAATACTTATTTTTCAACCGTGACCTCCGAAGCAGCTAGAACGCTGATCATTTTCAGTGGTCTAGTCTGTATCCCAGATGCCCCGGAAGCTTATGAAACCAAGGCCGATCTTTTCGAATTCATTCAAAAATTGCCTGTTGGGAAATGGGACGAGAGCAAGATCCTGCATTCCAAAATAGGCGAATATATTACAACGGCAAGGCGCCACGGTAAAGAATGGTTCATTGGAAGCGTTTATAACCAACAGGGAGGAACTCTGGAAATTGATCTCGACTTTTTGGAGGCCGATAAGGAATACAATATTACCTTTTATGAGGACACCCCTGAAACCCATTGCAAAACCAATCCTGAGGCTTACCAGGTGCGGAACGGCAAAGTTAAAAAAGGAGATGTTATTAAGGCTGCAATGGCACCAGGAGGCGGGCATTGTATGTGGATAAGACCTAATTAATTAAGAAAATGAGGGTGAAAATTATTGTAACGATCAGTATTTTATTTTTTTTGGCAGCGGTCTGTATGCAAAAAAAACAAGATCCAGCCGCTAAGCCAAATTTCATCATTATCTTAACCGATGATCAGGGCTACAGTGATGTAGGCTGTTACGGTTCCCCAAATATCAAGACCCCTAACCTGGATAAAATGGCAAGTGAGGGAATGAAGTTTTCCAACTTTTATGCCCAAACAGTTTGTGGGCCATCACGTGCGGCATTAATGACGGGTCGTTACCCTATGCGTAATGCACGAAACGACAACGGAGAGGTGCCGCATCCCAAACTATCGTTAAGTGAAGTTACTATTGCCGAAGTATCAAAGCCATTAGGATATAAAACGGGAATGATTGGAAAATGGGATTTGGCAGGTCACAGTCCAGAACAATTCAATCCAAATTTATTGCCCATGCACCAAGGGTTTGACGAATCCTTTTTTACACCCACAAGTAACGATTCCAAAGTGCATTTGTTGCGAAATGAAACGTTGGTAGAACCTAAGGCCGATATGTCCACACTTACCAAAAGATATACGGATGAAGCGATTGATTTTATTGAAAAGAATAAGGACCAGTCATTCTTCCTTTACTTGGCTCATACCATGCCGCATACCCATTTGGCCGTTTCCGATGAATTTAAGGGAAAATCGGAAGGTGGCTTTTATGGCGATGTTATTGAAGAAATAGATTATAATGTTGGACGAATTTTTAAAAATCTTAAAGATAATGGATTGGATGAAAATACCTATGTGATTTTCGCCAGCGACAATGGCCCGTGGTGGATACAAGGGGACCATGGCGGAAACGCCGCACCCCTTAGAGGGGCTAAAACTTCGGCATGGGAAGGCGGACTTCGGGTACCATGTATAGTTAGGGCCCCAGGAAAAGTGCCGACTGGAAAAACTTCGGATTTGGTAACGGTCACCATCGATTTGTTGCCCACATTGGCCAAAATAGCAGGGGCAACAATTCCTATGGACAGGGTGATTGATGGCTTGGATATTTCCGACATTATTCATGGAAAATCAACAGATTTGGAAAGATCTTTTTTCTACTACCAACATCATATATTGCGAGCCGTACGAAAAGGCAAATGGAAATTGCATTTACCGCACCAACCCGATTCGACATCCATAGTTTATGAAAAGTGGCCCGTTCACTCTGCGCCAGAAGACCGCGTTCTATATACAAAATACACGCTGTACAATTTAGAAAATGATATTGCGGAAACTACCGATGTCTCTGCCGAAAACCCGGAAGTTGTTACTGAACTGACAAAACTTTTGGATTGGGCAAAGGAGGATATTGGCTATTTGGGGGCAAGAGGTTTAAACGTAGGCTCCCTAGGAACAGAGCCTTATTTTACTCCAAATGAGTTTTTTCCTGAACATATGGATATTAAATGATCTGTAATATGCTTTTCAAAATGAAATATTGTCGAAAATTACCTAACACACTAATTGTTGCTTTTATTCTTTTATATTGCTTAAGCCCCATAATAATGCAGGCTCAAGATAATCCCAATGTGGTCTATATTTTAGTGGATGATTTGGGTTATGGTGATATAGGTTGTTATGGTGCAACAAAAGTAAAAACGCCAAACATAGACAAATTGGCAAGTGAAGGTAAAATTTTTACAGATGCACATTCGGCTTCGGCGGTATGTACTCCATCCCGTTATGCTTTAATTACTGGGCAATATCCTGTTCGTGGGAATAACGGAAAAGGAATTTGGGGGCCCGCGCCCGTTACTTCAGAACTATTGATAGACCCGGATACATTTACCATAGCGGATGTATTCAAAAACAAGGGTTATGCAACGGCCGCCTTGGGAAAATGGCATTTAGGATTTGGCAAGGGAGAAAACACTTGGAATGAACCATTGCGCCCTGGACCGAACGATTTAGGGTTCGATTATTACTACGGTATTCCCGTTGTAAACAGTGCACCACCTTTTGTATATGTAGAAAATGACCGTGTGGTGGGAGAAGATTCAAACGACCCTTTGGTGTATGTAGGAAGAGGAAAAGAGAAAGAGGTTACTCCAATTACTCCTATACCACCAGAAGCTTCACAAAGAACGGCCAATATGTTTAAAGGGGCAGTTGCCGCGCATAAGATGTACAACGATTATACCGTAGGAACCGTTTTGGCAGGAAAGGCTGTGGAGTGGATTACAGAGAATACCACCAATGACAAGCAAAATCCTTTCTTTTTGTACTTGGCCACCACCCATATTCATCACCCCTTTACTCCTGGAAAAAACTTTCAAGGAAAAAGCGATGCCGAACTTTATGGAGATTTTATTCAAGAACTTGATTGGATGGTAGGACAAGTAACTTCTATATTGGACAAACAAGGAGTAGCCAAAAATACCTTAGTAATCTTTACCAGTGATAACGGAGCAATGTTGAATCTGGGAGGTCGCAATGCCGTGAAAGCCGGACACAAAATTAATGGAGATCTATTGGGTTTTAAGTTCGGGGTTTGGGAAGGTGGACACCGTGTGCCTTTCATTGCCAAATGGCCGGGTAAAATTGAGGTGGGAACTGTATCCGATCTATTGATCTGTAATGTGGATATGTTGGCTACTTTTATGGAAGTTACAGGTCAAGACCCCAATAGCTTGAAGAATTCTGACAGCAAAAATATTTTGCCGGCTTTATTGGGCAATCCGGAAATGCCTATTCGCAATGAATTGCTGTTGGCGGCAAGCAAACCCACCCATTTATCACTCCGAAAAGGGAAATGGATGTACATTCCAGCAAAAGGTAGTGGGGGTTTTAATGGCTCAAAACCTCAGCATCATGCTTGGGGCGGTGCCCCTGGGGTAGACTTTGTAGGAGGAACAAATAGCGATATTGTGAACGGGCAAATAAAAGAAAATGCGCCTTCGGGACAGCTATACGACTTGGAAGCGGATAAATATCAAACCACCAATGTGTACAATCAGTATCCGGAAGTGGTGAAAGAAATGGTGGCTGTTTTAGATACCTATAAACCCTAAGAGTAATTTTGAAGTATGATTAAAAAACAATCGACTATTATAAGGTGTCTTGCCAGTGTTTTGTTCTCCGGTTTACTAACGATATCATGTACATCCAAAGTCAAAACTGATAGGGAAATCAGGCCTAATTTCATCTTTATTATGGCAGATGACCTGGGTTGGCAAGATGTGGGCTTTATGGGAAGCAAATGGTTTGAAACCCCCAACCTGGATAAGTTGGCCGGGGAAAGCCTTGTTTTTAACAATGCCTATATGTACCCAACCTGCTCCCCATCAAGAGCGGCTTTGTTAACGGGGAAACAGTCTTTTAGAACAGGAATCTATAATGTGCCTGTATTGGAAAAAGGGGATAACCAACACAATATATTTTCGCGTTGGACGGTTGGCCTGGAACATACCATGTATGCAGAGCCCTTAAAAAATGTAGGTTACCAATCCATCCATTTGGGAAAATGGCATGTGGTAGGTCCCAATCCAGTAGAGGAAACGGCTTATCCATTTGAAAAACCCTTAAAGCAACCTGCTAACGGAAACTTGGATTGGTTGGCAGACCACTTATCCATCGATATTCAAAAATATTATCCTTTGGGAAAGGGGTTTCATGAGAATGTAGGAGGCACCTGGTGGGGTGATCCTGCCCGCGGGTATACGGAAGGCTACCAATCCGGAAGTGGAGGTTATAAAGCCCCTTTCAAAAATCCTTTTATTGAGGATAAGGAAGATGATGAATGGTTGACGGACAGGTTGACCGATGAGGCCATCCATTTTATAAAGCGCAATAAAAAGGAACCGTTTTTTGTAAACCTTCACTATTATGCACCACATCGTCCTACAGTGCCTAGAGACAAGGATTCGTTTCAGAAATTTATGGGCAAAGCGGCTGATTCCATAACAGGTCAAGGAGAAAATAACCGTGAAGAAATTGCCGGCTACGCCACCATGATTGCCTCCATAGATGAAAATGTGAAGCGCATTTTTGATTATTTGGATCAGGAGGGGTTGAGGGAAAATACAATAGTGATATTCACTTCCGATAACGGATTTAACGGTTTGCAAAGCGGCACAAATACCTTGCGGGGGGCCAAGGGAACTATTTATGAAGGCGGCCTACGGGTACCTGCTTTTGTAAATTGGAAAGGTCATGTTGCCCCTGGGGTTTCGGAAACCCCCATTTGCGGAATGGACTATTTTCCCACATTTTTAGAGTTGGCCCAGGTGAAGGATTATGACGGAAAACTTGATGGGGAAAGTTTGCTACCCTTGTTGAAAAACACAGCGTTGAAAGAGCGGGCACTATTTTGGCATGTGGCAAGTACCTATAAAAATCTGCCCTGTTCCATAATTAGAAAGGAGAAATGGAAGCTGATCCAGTATTTAAACGATGGTAGGGTAGAATTGTACAACTTGGAAAAAGATTTAAAGGAAGCGAATAATTTAGTTGATGAAAATCCGGAAATAGTTTCCCAATTATTGAATGAACTCATAACTTGGCGAAAAAACAATAAAGTACCGCTTCCAGCAGCGTCGGTACTACCATTTTAAGGAAAAATTAAAAACAAAAAAAGTTATGCAAAGATCAATTAAAGGCAATCTGTCCGTATTCTATATTTGTACGGCGATGGTAATACTTTTTTTGGCTAGTTGTAAGCCCAAAAACGAGGAGAAACCAAAAGAAGTAGAAGAAGTTGTAAGTCAATCGCAAGGGGCGACTACCACATTTACCTATCAGGAGATTCCGGGCATTGGTATAGATAGTCTTTACAACAGACGGGACAATAGCGACATCATCAAGGTGGGCGACACTTATTATGTGTGGTATTCTCGAATGGATAGTCCAACAACGGCAGGGTATTGGGCAACCATATGGTATGCTACCTCAAAAGATGATGGACATACCTGGGAGGAGCAGGGCATGGCCTTGGATGTTGGTCAGCAGGGTGAATTTGACAGTCACTCTGTATTTACTCCTAATATTTTGGCATATAAAGGGAAATACTATTTGTATTATACAGGGGTTAAGCCCACTCCCGGCAATGCCAAAAAAGAATTCGAGAACAATTCGGAAACCGATATTACGGCTATAGGGTTGGCAGTTGCCGATAGTCCGGAAGGCCCCTTTGTAAGGGTCCAGAATAACCCTATATTGGAAATTAGTGAGGTGCCCGAGGATTTTGATAGCTACCGCATTGATGATGCCGCTTTATTGGTAAAGGATAGTAAGATTTGGTTGTATTACAAGGGTCGATCCATTGTTCATGGAAAAAAGGGGCCTGGACTCACAAAAATGGGAGTCGCCATAGCCGACCAACCCGAGGGACCTTTTAAAAAGCACCTAAACCCCTTAATTGATAAGGGACATGAAGTATTGATCTGGAACCATAATGGGGGAATTGCATCCCTGGCATCAATTAGTAAAACCATACATTGGGCCAAGGACGGATTAAATTTTTCCCCAAGGGAAGAAAATCTAAAGAAAATTCCAATAGCTCCAGGCCTTTATCGTCCACATTTGGAGGATGGGAACCAAGCCATGGAAATTCCGGGATGGGGTATTTCCCTTAAGGGCAAAAAAGGAGTCGTCTACCTAGAGCGTTTCGAAATGGAGTAATAGGGATAGGGCTCCCACTAAAAAATTGGTTAGTGCTCATTGGCAACTGTGGCATTATTCCAAATTAGTTCCTGACGATCAAAACAAAAAAATCCAACCTATGCAACTAGGTTGGATTTTTTTGTTAGCCCGTAAGAGGGCTTAGTTTACCTTCTACGCTGCCCGGAATATTGCATGGCCTCTCCCTTTCCAAAGCCATAGCTAAAGCCTAGGGCTACAAATGTGCCTCTTTGACGGCGATTGTAAACCTCGTAATTGGCCTGGGCAATTTGGCTCTCGTCCACTCTGGAGGCAAACAGGTCCCTGACGCTTAAATTGAGGACGGCCTTGCCTTTCATAATGTTTTTTCGTAACCCTAAATCCATATAGAGATTATCGCTAACATCACTTTGTACAGTTTGGTAACTGGACTGATAGTTGCCGGTCATTTCCACATCGAAATCGGATGGAAGTTTAACCTTTGTCATTAATTTGGAAGTCCATTGATCATTGCTAAAATCGAAAACAGTGGTCTCGAAGATGCCATTCCTTTTAAATTGATTGTAATTAAAGTCCCCGTTCAAGGTAAGCCATTTGGCCGGACTGTATTTGGCGTTGAACTCTATACCGGTGGCTTTGTTTACTCCAATATTTTCGGGTCTATAGGTGCTTACATTGTTTTCGAAGGTAGTAATACGTTCTATAACGTCTGTGGTATATCGATGATAAACCCCAAAATTAATACTGGCAACGCCTAAAATATATATACTGGTAATCTCATAGGAATCGGTAAATTCTGGCTGTAATTCAGGGTTACCTTGGCGTACACTATAATTGTTTCTGATATTGAAAAAAGGATTCAAATCCCACATTCTGGGCCTGTAAATCCGTTTGGAGTAGCCTGCTTGGAGGGATATCTTGTCGCTAAATTTATAGGAACTATGAAGGCTGGGGAAAAAGTTGCCATAATTTTGACCGTTGGCCGAGCTTGTAGTGACAAGAAATGTATTCTGATCGGTCTGTTCCAAGCGCAGGCCTCCTTTTATGCCCCATTTTTTTCCTTCGTAGGATCCAGTGCCGTATAGGCCAAGAACTTTTTGGTCAAATTCAAAAACATTGGTCAAACCAGGGTCGTTTACAAAGGCGCCGTCCGCGAAATTATTTACCTCGTAATCATTGCTAACGTCGTTCAGGACATATTGGCCCCCTGTCTCTATAGTCCATTCCTCTGTAATGGGATTGGTATAATCCAGTTTAAAAGTAAATATAGCTTCTTTAAAATCGGTTCTAGTCTGTTGTCTACTATCATTGTCATCCCCAGTAATAGTGGTATTTAAGAATTCGGAGGATTGGTCCTTCCCAAAGAAATTTCCCAAACCACTAAAGAGCAGGGTATGGTCCTCATGGTTTTCAAAGTCTTTTTTATACTGTAGTTCGTACTGGAATTTGGGATTTTTTGCATCAGTAACTTCGGTGCGTTCCCATTCCGAGCTGACGGCATTGTTGGAGTCCAGAGCTACGAAACTGGTGTTGGAGGGTTGTTCCTCTATTTCCATGGCAAAGTTGCCTGAGAGAGTCAATACGTTATTATCGTTGATATGATAGTCTGTTCCCAGGACAAAATTGTAATAGGTTTCATTGCGGTATTCGGTACCATTACTAAGAATAGTGGTGTTGTTTTCCAAATCTACGTTACGGGTTTCAAGATCGTTGGGCATATCCCGAAGACCTACCCCTAGTTGGGTGAACAGGTTGAAATTCTCTGTACGCCTATTTAAGCTTACGCCCACACTATGGCTATCCGGGGCTCCGGTATTCACTGAAATGGAACCATTAAGGCCTTTTCGTTCTTCCTTTTTTAGAACAATATTGATAATTCCAGATGTTCCTTCGGCCTCATATTTGGCGGAGGGATTGGTCATTACCTCCACCTTCTCAATCATGTCTGCCGTAATGGTTCCCAAGGCATTGCCTTCATCACTTGCAATGATGGACGGCTTACCATTAATGAGAATCTGCACTCCCTGACTCCCTCTAAGACTAATACGCCCCTCTATGTTGACATTAACGGAAGGTACATTGTTTAAAACTTCCAAGGCACTTGCACCGGTAGTACTAAGATCTTTGCCGACGTTGAATACACGTTTGTCCAATTTAAATTCGGTACGTGAAACTTCGCCCTGTACCACTACTTCCTGTAATTGTTCTGCGTCCTCCGAAAGGGCCACATTCCCTAAATCTATCGTTTTCCCCTGGGTTGGTGGTGGTCCAAATGTTTTGGTCCTGAATCCTAAAAAACTTACTTCTATATAGTATTCGGAAGCATCCGTTTCCAAGCTAAAACTGCCATCATCCTTAGTGGTAGTTCCATTTATGGGCTTTTTGGTTTCGTTATCGCCGACCATAACCGTGGCATAGGCAATGGGCTGTCCATTGGATTCCTCCACTACAGTTCCCTTAATGGTTACCGTGCCTTGTTGCGCCAAGGCAACAGGACAACAGAGCATTAAAGAACCAGCAATTAACATTTGCACCAATATTTTTTTCATGACTTGCTTTAATAGATTAAAAATGGATTGTAACAATTGCAAAGATTCATTTTTTTATTGAGAAGGGTGGGGTATTTTCTGTGAACGACAAAAGTATTCCATTAAACAGCAGTTAGTAGTTTTCATGAAGGGCATGCGCTGTTTAGGGGTTTAATTTTGCCGTTGGCGTAGCACTATTTTTTGAAACGGGGGCAATAGCTTAGATTTGAAGTATGAAAAAAGCAAGGATATCCAGAAAGGAATTGTTCTTTCAAGTCGTACTCCATATCTTGGTGTTGCTTTTCTATTCCTTTGATAAGAACAATCCGGGGATTACATTTGCCCAACTGGTTTTCTTTTTGGCCTATACTATTTTTGCCGCTTTTATTACCTACTTTCTAATGCCTAGATTTTTATACCGAAAAAAATATTGGCAGTTTTTAGGATTGGTGGTTTTGGTATTGTTTGGACTTATTTGGGCCGAGGAGCTTTTGGAACTGGTTTTTTATCCAGGAACAAAAAAAGCCATAATTGTACCTGGGATTTATTATGCCATCTTTGATGTGTTGCCGGTAATTGCAATTTTGTCGGGGTTTAAATTTGCTTGGGATGCGATAAGTTCCCAAAGTGAAGTGGAAAAGTTAAAAATGTCGGCGCAGGAAAATGAACTTCAATTTTTAAAATCGCAGATCAATCCCCATTTCTTGTTTAACAACCTTAACAATCTTTATTCTTATGCCATTGACAACTCCCCAAAGACACCTACCATTATTTTGGAACTATCCTCGGTATTGCGTTATATGTTATACGATTGCAAGGAAAGGTATGTACTCCTATCCAAAGAAATAGAACATTTGAGAAACTATACCCAATTAAGTGAACTGCAAATAGAAAATCGGGGCGTTGTTGATTTTAATACAGATATTACAGGGTCAGGATACCACATTGCACCACTAATATTGACCGTATTCGTGGAAAATGCCTTTAAGCATAGTACCGCTAGCCAATCTGAGGATATTTTTATTAGTGTGGATATCAAAGTATCTGAAAATGGCCTTTTACATTTTGAATGCACCAATTCTTTTAGGCGCGAAACCAATACGGATGACCTCTCCCATGGTATTGGTCTACAAAACGTGAAAAAGCGCCTTCGGCTTATTTATCCCGCTGCCCATAGTTTATCAATTGATGAAACAGATACCACCTATTCGGTTAAGTTGGGCATTGACCTTAAAAAGGACAACACATGATTCGTTGTATCATTATAGAGGACCAACCGCCAGCACAGCGTGTACTTCAAAAGTACATAGGTGAAATGAAGAGTTTGGAGCTCATGGCTACTTTTGCGGATGCCCTCAAAGCCATGGATTACTTAAAGGCCGAAGAGGTAGATCTTATATTTTTGGATATCCATTTACCCAAGATTTCTGGGATGGACTTTCTTAGGGCCCTGAACAGGAAACCCCATGTTATTTTAACAACTGCCTTTTCGGAATACGCATTGGAAAGTTATGAATATCATGTGCTGGATTATTTATTAAAGCCATTTTCGTTTGAAAGATTTGTAATGGCCGTTTCCAAAATCCCGGTTCCTAACTTCCAAAGGCCTTCCATAGAAAAGGGGCTGGAAAGAAAGACAGTTCCAGAGGTGATTTTTATAAAGTCGGGCTACGAACATCTTAAAATTGCCCTTGCAGATATCTTTTATATCCAATCAGAGGCAGACTATACCGAAATTTACACGGCTGATAAAAAACATCTCACCTCACACTCCTTAAGGTATTGGTTGCAGACCCTACCCTTGGACCAATTTGCACAGGTACACAAATCCTATATTGTAAATACCCTACAAATTGTGAAGGTATCGGGCAAGCGCATTCTTTTCGACAAAGAAATCCATGTCCCAATAGGTCGTGCCTTTAAGGAAGGGTTTGTAGAAAAATACCTTAAATAATTGGGAACCTGTCCTTAAACAAATTATACGGTAGATAGAATATTCTCCTAGTCTTCCCTATGGATAAACTGCGCTCGGTACAAGGTGTATTTAAGACATGGGATTTCAATGGGCCCAATTTCTAAACTGTAGGACAAGTTAAATTTGATATATAAATTATGTTGAAAGCCAGAACTTTATTATATTAGTACAATCGATTGCATAAATCTTAATGTTATGAATGTCAGCCTTCGCTTTTTTCTAAATACATCACTCATTATTCTGTTTTTAGGTTCTGTTGCCACTGCCTGTAAGGAGGCACCAAAAGAGCAAAAGGAGGTTGTGGATGCATTTGCCGCTGCCGATAGGATAATTAAGGATATAGTAGTGCCTCAATTTCCTGATAGGGATTTTAATATTGTCGATTTTGGTGCCGTAGCAGATGGCGGTACAGATAATACCCAGGCCTTTAAATTGGCCATTGAGAGTTGTAATAAAGAAGGCGGAGGTAAGGTGATTGTACCGGAAGGAAGTTTTTTAACCGGGCCAATTCACTTGAAAAGTAATGTGAACCTGCACTTGGAGGAAGGTGCCGTAGTTTTGTTTAGTAAGGATTCCAAAGCGTATTTACCCGTTGTACATACCTCTTACGAAGGGGTGGAGATCATGAATTATTCACCGTTGATTTACGCCTATAAACAAAAGAATATCGCTGTAACCGGGAAGGGAGTTTTTAATGGACAGGCAAGCAATACTAATTGGTGGCCATGGTGTGGAGCGGAAAGATATGGGCATATGGATGGGGAACCGCAACAAAAGGATGGGCATAACTTGCCAAGACTGCGTAAAATGAATGAAGAAGCAACGCCGGTTTCAGAACGTTTGTTTGGGGAAGGTTACCAATTACGCCCTAGCTTCTTTCAACCTTTTGAGTGTGAAGACATCCTAGTTAAAGGCGTAACCTTCACCAATGCCCCATTTTGGGTTTTGCATCCCATAAAATGCAACAATGTTACGGTTGATGGTGTAACGGTGAAAAGCCATGGCCCAAACAATGATGGATGTGACCCTGAGTATTCCAAAAATGTGCACATTACCAATTGTGTTTTCGATACAGGGGATGATTGTATTGCAATCAAATCCGGTAGAAACGATGAAGGAAGAAGGGTAAATATTCCAAGCGAGAATATTGTTATAGAAAACTGTGTAATGAAAGATGGTCATGGGGGTGTGGTCATGGGCAGCGAAATTTCCGCAGGGGTAAGGAATGTGTACGTGAGAAACTGCAATATGGATAGCCCAAACCTTGATAGGGCTATTCGCATAAAAACCAATACGCTAAGGGGAGGTTTTGTTGAAAATGTGTTTGTTAAAAATATCCAAGTAGGGCAGGTAAAAGAGGCGGTATTAAAAATTAATACCTACTATGCAATTTATGACAATCAAGAAGGGAGTTTTATTCCTACCATCAAGAATATACATTTAGAGGATGTTGAGGTGGAAAACGGTGGGGAATATGGAATATTGATAAAAGGAAGGGCCGAAAGCCCAGTTGAAAACGTAACCTTGACCAATGTGAACATAAAGGGAGCTAAAACTCCATTATCTGTTGAAAATTCGCAACCTATTATATTCAAGAATACTACCATAAATGGAGTAGCGTATTAATCTATAAATAACCACAACGAATAAATTATGAAAAAAATAGCTGTACTAAGTTTTGCCCTTTTAGGTTTATTGGCCTGTAAGGATAAATCCGCCAAAAATGAAGCCATGACCCATGCTAGTAATGTCGTAGCCGATACACCGCTTAAAACCTATGCCGAAATATCCATAAAGGAGGGCGGGGAATGGATGGGCAGAAAGTATGTGGGTGGAGATGGTTTTAGAAATGTTCAAGAATTGGAGGTTCCTAAAAATCACACTGACCATTCTTTTTTTATTCGTTACGAGGGCCCGGGATGGGAAAACAATCAAATTGGTTATAGGCTATATTTGGATTGGAGGAACGCCATAGACATTTATGGCAAGAAGGTAGATTCTTTGGTCTTGCCCTATGTAGGGCAAGATGGTTTCGATTCCTATCACGAGCCCGCAGATTGGGGACAGGATATTTTGAAGGCCGGAAAATCCATGGGTATAGGCGGTTATGGTAGATTGGTAAATGACACGGTGGCCCATTTTAGAAATGTGGACAATACTTCTGTACAAATTGAAAATACGGAGAGTAACTCTACGGTGTATATTGACTACAAGGGTTGGGAAACGGGTAATGAAAGTATTGATTTGGATGCCACATTGTCCATTTTTAAGGAAGACAGGTACACACTTGCAACATTGACCCCGTCCAAAGCCATTTCAGGTATTTGTACTGGGATAGTGAAATTCCAGGATATTGCCCTAAAGAAAAAAGAAGGGATAAAGTGGGGGTATATAGCAACATATGGTGCCCAGACATTAGTGAATGACACCGATAAATTGGGGATGGCTATTTTTTATAGGATCGATCAAGTTGCCGAACAGAAAGAGGGAATCAATGATCATCTTGTTGTATTTAAACCAACCACAGATAAAATCGCCTACTATTTGCTTGGGGCATGGGAACAAGAACCCAATGGCATTAAAGATGAGGCATCTTTCATTTTGGATTTGGACAAAAAATTGGAAAGGCTAAACACTACTAATTCACTAAACTTATAAAGCATGAAAAATTTAAGAACTTACATTTCTATTTGTGTATTGACTATTGGTTTATCTGTTACTTCGTGTAAGGAGACCAAAGGGGAATCCAAACAAGTAACAGAGGACACTACTGCCTCGATAATTGTTCCTGAAAACCTTAAGTGGTCCGAAAGAATGCTGATGTCAGAAATTGAGCGTTTTCCGGATCCAACCAAACTGGATTTTGTAGATAAGCCAAGATGGAGCTATACTAATGGACTGGTGCTATCTGCCGCCATAAAAGTGTATGGGGAAACCAAGAAGCAAGAATATTACGATTATATCTATGCTTACGCCAATGATCTAATTGACAGTACCGGAACCATAAAAACGTATTCTTTGGAAGACCAGAATCTAGATATGATAAAGTCTGGGGATGTTTTATTGTACCTATATGATAAAACCAAGGAAGAAAGGTTTTTAAAGGCCATGCAGATTTTAAGTAGCCAAATGGATTCCCAGCCCAGAACATCGGATGGAGGTTTTTGGCACAAGAAGCGTTATCCCTATCAAATGTGGTTGGACGGCTTGTATATGGCAGAACCTTTTCATGCCCACTACACTAAATTATTCGAAAAAGATGGGGAGGAGGCAAAAAAAATCTATGATGACATTTTACTACAGTTCGATTTGATCCAAAAGCATTGCCATGATGAAAAAACGGGTCTTTTGTACCATGGATGGGATGAAAGTAGGGAACAAAAATGGGCAGATAAGAAAACTGGAACCTCACCTCATTTTTGGTCCAGGGCCATGGGTTGGTATGGCATGGCACTGGTAGATGTTTTGGACTTCTTACCAAAGGATCACCCAGGACGTGAAAGAATTATTACCTACCTAAATCAATTTGCCGAAGCCGTAACAAAGTATCAGGATACCTCAGGATTGTGGTATCAAGTATTGGATCAGGGCGATCGGGAGGGCAATTACTTGGAGGCTTCCGGTAGCTCAATGTTCACCTATACCTTTGCCAAGGGTGCCCATAAGGGATATTTGCCGGAAAAGTACTTGGGTATTGCGGAAAAGGCATACTCGGGAATATTGGAGAATTTAATATCTATTGAGGATAACGGTGTTGTAAACCTCAATAAAGTATGTGGAGTGGCCGGTTTGGGAGGCGACCCATACAGGGATGGATCCTATGAATATTATGTAAATGAAATTATTCGCTCCAACGACCCAAAGGGAACCGGTCCGTTTATATTGGCCAGTTTAGAATTGAATAAATAAACTGATAAGGAAATAACGGGGGTACTTCTGAGGATAAAGTTCTTAGGAACCCCCGTATGTGTAAAATAAAAAAGGACCAAAATGTTTTAATACAATTTGGTTATAACCACGATGGCCCATCAAATTATGACCCTGGGATCAGGGTTGGCATAAGGGGAATTGGGGAGGAAATAGACCGCTCACTTTCGGATAGGCATGTAGTTGTTCATAGTTACGGTTGGTATCTTGGAACAATGGTTGCAGAAATCAAAGAAAGTGGGGCCATACCCATTATTCGGCCCATGCTTTTGGGTATTGTTCCTTATTTTTAAATATGGATATAGTTGAATTGGGATAATACCATTTTAATTAGTGCTTATAAGCTGCCTGAATCAACAATTGCCATGAATTTTAAAGTAGACAGAATTTTGATTGGAATAAGATTTTGGCCCTTTTTTGTGTCCCTTATATTTTTTGGTTCTTCGCTCTGGGCCCAACAAAAACCTCATAAGGTTGAACCCTATACCATTGCTTCCACCTATAAAAAACTGAAAGCCGAATACCCTTTTGTTAAACCGATAAAATCTTTACGGTCCAATAAAATTAAATCAAAAAGGAATGTAGTTTATAAGGGGGATGGGACTAAAAAACTAAGGGCCGATATGTATTTTCCCAAATCAGGGAAGGGCAAAGTCTTTCCGGCCGTTCTTTTGATTCATGGAGGGGGGTGGATAACGGGAAGCAAGGAAAACTTGGGGGTATTGGCACAACATTTGGCGCTAAACGGCTATGTTGCCATAACGGTATCCTATACCTTGAGTACGGAAGCTCCCTATCCGGCCAGTGTTTTGGATCTAAAAACGGCCATTGCATGGATGCGTGCCAACGCAAAAAAATATCATTTGGATCCTGCCAAGATTGCAATTTTGGGAACTTCGGCCGGAGCCCAATTGGCTACCCTTGTAGGACTTACCCCTAATTCTCCCATTTATGGTAATAAAACGTCCTTTTCAGATGAAGTACAGGCCATTATCAATATTGATGGTATCGTATCCTTTGTACATCCCGAGGCACATGAGGAAGGAAAATCGGCCGGAATATGGCTTGGTGGGTCGAGAACGGAAAATTGGAAAAATTGGAATGAAGCCTCCCCCTTGGGCTATGCAGGACAACATTCGCCCCCGATTCTATTTGTCAATAGCGCACAACCCCGTTTTCATGCCGGAAGGGATGATTTGGTAGCCCTTTATAACGACCATGGCATTTATAGTGAGGTGCATACCATTTTGGATAGTCCCCATTCGTTCTGGTTACTACATCCTTGGTTTGGGACAACGCTTGGTTACACCCTTGGTTTTTTGGAGAAGGTCTTTGATCCTGGAAAATGAGGGATTCCTTTAAAGGATCAATCAAAATCCAACAACATTATGGTTGGGGATTTTTGGGCAAATTGCTGTGCCAATTCTCCTCTTGGGTCGCCGTTGATGGCCATACCGGTAAAGGAACCTAGGAGCAATTCGGGAAAGCCGTTTTGATCAAAATCCGTAGGCTCCATGATGAGCCATCTTCCCGAAGAAGCTTGTTCAAAAGTGCGAAGATTGCATGTAATGGAATCGCCAAAACTAGTGTTTTCCAAGTATATAAATCCTTCCTTAGGATTCCGTAATAGATCGGGAAAGAACGATATCATGGCAATGTCTTGGTCCCCATCATTGTCAAAATCGTGATTAATGGCCTTATAGGCACCATTTTGATGTTGAAAAAAGGCCTCGTTAAAATTGTTTTTGCCATCGTTGAGGTATATCCTGAGCCCGTGATAGGGTTTTAAAAACCTTGAAAAATCGGCATTATCCCCATTAACATAAATAATATCCTCATGGCCATCAAGGTTCCAATCTACCAATGAAAATGACACTGAACCGTATGAAGAAGGGAATTTTAATAAGGTACTGACTTTGAAATTGCCTTCTCCCAGGTTGTAATGAACATCAATTCTTTCGTTGCCTTGGGACATCAGAACAACAATATCGGGCCGGCCGTCTTGGTTTAGATCCCGTATAACCACTGCGGCTGCTCCAGGGTCCGTGGATAATATTTTTCTGGAGTATTCACCGTTGGGGTGTTTAATAAAAAGGCTGAGTTTTCCAGTGTGATTGCCGTATTCACAAACGATAATATCCTCTAAATGGTCTCCCGTTAAATCCGTAAAAGTGGTGTGGACCGGTCTTTGTAAGTTTTTTAAGATGCTCATAAAGCCTCGGTAGTCCTTTTCCCCTGGCCTTTTGAATATCTTTACCACACTTCCAGAAGGGTTGTCGGTGGGCATGAACCCGCCCATCAATGTAGCTATAATGGTGTCCGATTTACAATCTAAATATGAAATAGGGGAAGGGAGAGCCAAGGTACTAACGGATTTTAAATTATGATCCAATATATTTATGGCGCTATATTCTGTTTTGGTATCCGCTACATATACTTCATTGAGTTCGGGGTTATATTTAATTGCGGTTACCATTGGAGGGGAAACATGAAACTCGGGTACTTTCACATTAAGTCCCTTGATTCCCATTTGTATTTTCTTGTTCGGAATGACTAGGCTATCCGGAGCACTATCGATGTAATATTTTTGAATCAGATTCCATTGTTTTATTGATAGGATGGGCTTTGGGGGAAATATATTTTGCCGCTCAACTAGCTGACCTCCCGGATTGGATTCTATCAGGCTTTGTCTGGTCATATCTTCATATATTCCCATTCTATGGCCCATTTGGGGGAGCACTCCTAATTGCCAAGTTTTTTTATCCAACAATTCCGGTTTTGGAAAAACATGGCAGCTGGCACAATGGTTCTTTGCCAAGCTTTCTCCTGAGAGATTGATTGTTTCCTTATCTTTTGAAACCTCAATGGATTTGGCTTCAGGTTCTCCCTTGCAGGAAACGATCAAAACCTGAAGGCAGCCCAGGAAAATATATAAGGTATTATGCATAGAAGGTATCAGTGATAATGTTCTTCATATAAAAATGCAACAAATTCGGTACTTATAAAAGGATTTTCCAAAAATTTGGACAGGTTCTTCTGTAATGATAGGAGGGTATAATGGTCCCCTTTGTTTTATAAATAAAAAAGGGGAGAATTTTATCTCCCCTTTAACAACTTTGTTATGTTATGGATTTAGAATAGGTTAATATCCCGGGTTTTGTACCAGTTTCGGATTCTTGTCCAAGGCTGTCTGGGGCAATGGGAAAATGGTATTATGGTCATCAAGCTCATAGAAAGTAAGGTTGGGCGAGTATTGTGCTATTCTGTCCAACAAGGCCTGATCCGGGGTAAATACATCCCCATTGTCATCGTACATGGTAGGAACCGTATAAGTGGCGTAAGCCGTCTTATTGGACAGTAATTTGCCCTGTCTTACCAATTCCTCATAGTCTTGTCCTTCAAAGCAGAGTTCTTTTCTAAATTCGAGATAAATGGCCTCCCTAAGTTCTTCCTTGGTCAAACCTGATAAGTCGTCCAGGCCTGCTCTATCCCGTACCCTGTTCACATATTGGTAGGCATTTCCTGGACCCTCATCTTCGTTTGTAGCTTCGGCCGCGGTAAGAAGTACGTCGGCAAATCGCAACACCTTGATGTTGTAGGCCATACCATCCCCAACCTTGTTTTCTGGGTCCCTGTATTTATTTATATGTGGTAGCGGGTAGGTGTTTTCCTGCCATTGTACTAGTTCGCCTCCACCGTTCAGTTTAGGGAATTCTGTTAGCCATGTAGCCGCTTTTCTTTTATCGTTTTCCTCAAATTGATTGAACCACCAGAGGCTACCGATTATTGTTCCCCATTGTCCGGGCCCATAACCATTGTTATTGGGTTCAAAATTGTTGCCCAAAGCATGGCCTTGGGGAGCAACCCCATTGTATTGAACCTCAAATACACTTTCTATGTTATTGTCCACATCGCCATTGCCCATCCACCAATTGTCTTTTGGGTCTTCCATAAGGTCAAGGCCACTGGGAGAATTTATTACAGCTATGGCATTGGTTTTGGCATTGGCCCAATCTTTTTGATAAAGTTGCACTTTGGCCAAAAGCCCTTGTGCAGCTTCTTTGGATGCCCTTCCAACATTGTTGCCGGAATAGGAGGATAGGAGGGGCAATGCGCCCATGGCCTCCGTTAGGTCTTGGACAATTTGAGTATATACTTCGGCCTCTGTATTACGTGCCACCTGTAACTCTGTAATATCGGAAGACTTGGTTTCGGTTAAAATTAAGGGTACACCTCCCCATCTTCGTACCATATTGAAATAGGTCAATGCCCTTAAAAATTTGGCTTCCCCTATGATTCTTGATTTAAGGTTTTCATCCATTTCAATATCCGGAACATGGTCAATAACGGCATTGGCTCGGTTAACAGCTTGCCATACTGCTCCCCAAATCGCAATATTATAGCGCGAGCTTTTTACCATTCCGGCATCGTTCAACTGTATAATTTCGGCCCTATCCGAAGTAGTACCAAGACGGGTAAAGACCCCATCTGATGCCAATGCACTGGACGTCATCCAATATCTGGAATAATAGTCGTTTACCCTCAAAGCCGCATAGGCACCGTTTACTGCGGATTCGGCATCTTGAGCGGTTTGATAAAAGTTTACCGGCGAAATGGAATCCTTTGGAATCTCATCGAGATAATCAGAGCATGCGCTTGCAAGGATTGCAATGCATAACAGTATTAAGAATTTTAAATTTTTCATATCGTTTATTTTTTTATTAGAAGTCAAGTTTCAGTCCCATTAAAACGGTCTTGGCCAATGGGTAGGAACTGATGTCCCATCCAAAGGAGCCCCTTACATTGGCACGCCCATTGGTATCCGGGTTATAGCCTTTGTAATCTGTTATTGTGAACAAGTTCTGACCGGTAACATAGATTGATGCATTGGCATTTCCCAGTAGTCCTTTGGGCAACTCGTAGTTAAGGGTAATTTCCTTCATCCTTAGATAAGAAGCGTCTTCCAAGAAAAAGTCAGAATCTCCAAGACTTGCAGAACCACCAATGGAAGGAGGGGTTTGTATTGGAGTGGGCCATAGGGCATCAACATTGCTTGGAGTCCAATAATCCCCAACTTCCGCCAATACATTCTGACCTCTGGTAACAGTTGAATTAAACCTTCTCATGGAATTGTAAACAAGTCCACCCTTCTGTCCTTGTAAAAAGAGCCTAAGTTCCAAGCTTTTATAAGATATGGTCGAGTTTATTCCATAGGTAAAATCGGCATGCGGACTTCCGAGCACCGTACGGTCATCGGTATCTATTTCCCCGTCGTTGTTCACATCCACATATCTCGTCATCCCGGGAATAACGCCTGGTCTCAAGGATTGTTCCGCGTCGGCTTCCGCCTGCGAACGATATAGTCCATCTGTTTTATATCCATAGAATACGCCTACAGGTTCTCCAACAGTTACATAAGACCTTGGAGTGGAACCGGCAAAAGTAGGTTGTGCTATTTCATAGGATTGATCACCTTCTCCCACTTCCGCGGCAGATCCCAAGGAGGTAATTTTATTTTTGTTTTGGGAAATGTTAAATCCAAGGTCCCACTTAAAGTCATCATTTTGTACTACAGCTCCGTTCATGGATAGTTCCCAGCCAATATTTTCCATCTCTCCCAGATTCTGTACGGAAGGGTCCAAAATACCGGATGTTTCGGGAAGATTAACCTCTAACAATAGGTCTTCGGTCTTTTTTACATAATAATCAAAAGAGGTATTAAACCTACCTCTAAGCAGGGAGGCATCCAGACCAACATTGGTTTGGCTGGTGATTTCCCATGTTAAGCCCGGTACGGCTACACGTAAGGGGGCAAATCCACTTACAATGGTACCATCCCCAAAATTATAGGGATCTGCCTGTAATAGGGCCAAAGACCTATAAGTGGGCAATTCTTGGTTACCAACTTGTCCCCATCCAATCCTTAGTTTTAGATTGTCGAAGAAATCCGATTCGGCCATAAAAGCTTCGTTGGAAATCCTCCAAGCTCCTGCTACAGAGGGGAAAAATGCCCATTTATTACCTTCTGCAAATTTGGAAGAGCCATCCCGACGTCCTGTTGCGGTAATCAGATAACGATCCTTATAGTTATAGTTGATCCTTCCAAGGAATGACATAATACTAAATTCGGCATACTGTGAATCTACAGCTGGGGCCACTGATCCGGCACCCAGGTCATAAGGTCCTGTAATATCGGTGGCAAACCCACTAGCCGTAATCAACCTGTATTCTTCGGTTTCCTTTTGTACTGTAAAACCGGCCAACGCCTGTAAATTATGGTCCCCAAAATCTTTATTGTAGTTTAAGGTATTTTCATTTAATAGGGAGGTTCTATTTACAGAGCTGACATTGGCGGTATTGATAGGGCTGACAGCATCGAAGAGTGACGTTCTATATACATGCCTGTCACGGTTCTCCAAGTCGGCCCCAACACTTACCCTAAATTTTAAATCTTCCAGTAAGTCATATTCCCCGAACAGGGAGCCTAGAATTCTAGTGTTGACACTTTCATCAGAAAATTCATTGATAAAGGCTAAAGGGTTTCGGGTTCCCTGCGCATCAGGAACGGTCGAGGGCATGTCGTTCAGAACGGAGTAGGAGCCATCAGGTTGGTAGATTGGCAGTACAGGTGCCATTTGCAAGGCAGTGGCGGTTATACTATTGGTTGCCTCTCCTTCTGTTTCGGCGGCATTGTTTATGGATCTGGATACATTCAGGGAATTACCGAATTTTAATCGGTCACTGGCATTGATATCCAGGTTTACCCTTAAGGAATATCTGGTAAAGTCCGATCCTTTTATAATTCCTTCCTGATCAAAAACAGCTCCTGATAAACTGTATTGTATGGATTCGGAACCTCCGTTTATCCCAATTTGGTGATTCTGTATCAAGGCACTCCTGAAGATCAAATCCTGCCAATCCGTATCGTAGGCTGGTGCGTTGCCAAATACTACAGGATCCGGAGTGGGACTATTGGCAGCAGCCTCGTTGTATATGTTTTGATATTGCTCGGCATTCATCATATCAATTTTGTTGCTGATGGTCTGTATACCTGCATAACCGTTATAGGATATTTTTGGCAAGCCTTTCTTACCTCTTTTAGTTGTGATCAGAATAACACCATTGGCACCCCTAACCCCGTATATTGCGGCAGCCGAGGCATCTTTAAGAATCTCTATCGATTCAATATCGGACGGATTTAGTGCAGCAAGCGGATTTTGGTTAACCGTGTAGTCTGTACCCGTACTACTATCTAGTCCCCTACCTGCGCTGGTAGCAAATTGCGACTGTCCGGTTACCGGAAACCCATCGATTACATATAAGGGTTCACTTCCATTCAAAATAGAAGTAGTACCCCTAATTTTTACACTGATTCCACCTCCGGGAGCACCGGAATTGTTCGTTATGTTTACACCGGCTACCCTACCTTGTAAGCCTTGCTCCATGGAGGTAATGGGAGCCGCGTTGAGCTCTTCCGAAGAAAGTGACCCAACCGATCCTGTAAGATCACTTTTTTTCTGTGTTCCATAACCTACAACAACCACTTCCTCGAGCTGGCTGGCATCTTCCAATAAATCTACATTTATGGTGGATTGCCCACCTACCTCAATTTCTTGGGTCTTAAAACCAATATATCTAAAGACTAAAATGTCATTGTTGCTTGCATCAATGGTGTAATTACCATCGAAATCGGTTGCGGTACCCGTTGTGGTATTCTTAATAATGACCGATACCCCTGGTAATGGGGTTCCAGATTCATCGGAAACGGTACCAGTTACAGTGGAGGTGTCCTGCGCATAAATGGGCAGGTATAATATTACTCCAAAAAGTAGGAGATAATATTTCATGTTTTTTCTTGTTTTCATACGTCTTTGTTTAGTTGAGATTGTTTTTAAATTAATTTAGGTGATTTGAAAGTGTGTTCTTTTTCTTTCCATTTTTTTGTAATTTTAGTTAAGGTTTTTTATACAATCGATTGTATTTTTTTCTAGGTATTTTAACTTGATGTACGTTTTCCTCGGCTATAGAAAAATGTACAATAAGTCCATTCAACTAATGCAATCGATTGTACTAAAGTAATTAAAATATCATATCTTACAAAGAATTTGGAAAAAAATGAAGGTACTTTTTGAGGATTAGACAATTATCCTCCCGTAAAAATATCATTATAAAGGGCTAAAAGTCTTATGTCAATTGGGGTTTTTGGTTTTTATGACAGCCCTAAGGTTTTAAGATTTACTTTTCTTTTTTTCGATTTTAAAAGATGTTAATTGATAAAAAACTTAATTATTCACATAATTCATGGTCACCAAGGATATTAGGGAATAATAAATCATCTGTTCCGGACAGATTGCGTTACACTGTAATTTCCTAAAATAATGTATTGATCCTGAGACTTGCATAAAAATGTTAAAAGTAGATAATAGGGCTTTATAGTAATGAGTGGGAATATATATTCCCAGTCTAAGATACCGTTTTGGCCCCTTCATCGAGACAACTGGACAACAGTGTACAGGAGCCCTAAAAAGATAATGGGAATGATCGTGGAATTCAAATGAAGCATCATTTCGTAAGTTCTGGTTTTGCTCCATTAAAATTGAATTAAAAACAAAAAAACAATAACCAAATGAAAAAACAATTCTTATTAATATGTGTTACGGTAATATCGGTACAATCCATTCGTGCCCAAATTTCCGATAAATCCAACGTATTGGAGCATATGCAATTGGCCAATGAATACTTTATGAACAAATGGCCCGATGTTGGGAAAACGATCATTACCAACAAGGAGCGCCCTAGCAATATTTGGACCCGCGGGGTATATTATGAAGGACTTATGGCATTACATGATATTTATCCCAAAGAAGCGTATTATGATTACGCCTATGATTGGGCAGAGTTTCACGGATGGGGCTTTAGAAATGGCAACGCCAATCGCAACGCCGATGATTATTGTGCTGCCCAAACCTATATAGATCTGTACAATTTGGAGCCAGACCCCAAGAAATTGAAGAACACCAAGGCATGTATCAATATGTTGTTGAACACTCCACAAATGGACGATTGGTCCTGGATAGATGCTATACAGATGGGAATGCCGGTGTTTGCAAAATTGGGTGTTTTGGAGAAGGACCATCGCTATTATGAAAAAATGTATGGGATGTATATGTTTACAAGGGACAAACATGGCGATAAGGGCCTTTTTAACCCTATAGATGGCCTGTGGTGGCGGGATGCCGATTTTGATCCGCCATATAAAGAACCCAATGGTGAGGATTGCTACTGGAGCCGCGGTAACGGATGGGTAATTGCAGCACTTGCTAAGGTTTTAAGTATAATCCCCAAGGATGCCCCCCATAGGGATCAGTATATTAAGGACTTGAAATCTATGGCGGAAGCCTTGGTCCCCATTCAGAGAAAAGACGGATTTTGGAACGTAAGTTTGCACGACCCTAAACATTTTGGGGGAAAAGAGTTTTCTGGAACCGCACTTTTTATCTATGGGATGGCTTATGGCGTTAACAGCGGAATTTTGGATAAGGAAACCTATCTTCCCATAATAGAAAAAGGTTGGAAAGCTATGACCGAAGAAGGCTTGCATACGAGTGGATTTTTGGGATATTTGCAGTCTACCGGAAAAGAGCCAAAAGACGGTCAGCCCCTATCCTATGACAAGGTCCCCGATTTTGAGGACTATGGACTGGGCTGTTTTTTGTTGGCGGGAAGTGAAATATATAAAATGAAATTATGATTCGGAAAAGAGGAGTAAAATTATGTTTTTATGTAATAATTGCATTTTTTTCTTTTGCAGAGGAAGTAAGTATATATGCCCAGGAAGTGCTACCAGTTTGGCCTAATGGAGTGCCAAATTCGTTACTGAATAAGGAATATAACGAGGTATTGACTTATGATGAAGCCAATGAAATTAGAGGGGTAAGTAAGGTGACCAACTCTAGCTTGACCGTTTATTTGGCAGAGGGGAACAAATCCAATGGTGCTGCCGTAGTTATTTGTCCCGGAGGGGGATATTCGCATTTAGCTATCAATAAGGAGGGGTATAAGGTTGCCAAATGGTTCAATAGTATTGGAGTTTCAGCCTTCGTTTTAAAATACAGACTGCCCAATGATTTGATTATGAACGACAAATCCGTAGGACCTTTACAAGATGCACAGGAAGCTATAAGATTGGTGAGGCGTAATGCGGTTCAGTGGAAGATAAATCCGAATAAAATTGGGATTATGGGCTTTTCGGCAGGCGGTCATCTTGCCTCCACGCTTTCCACCCATTACAATGAAAAAGTGTATGATTCTGGGCCCCTTAGTGCCCGACCGGATTTTTCCATTTTGATCTATCCGGTTATTTCCATGGAAGATGGGGTTACCCACCATGGTTCCAAAAGAAATTTGCTGGGAGAGAAGGTCAGAGCTGACTTAGTTGATAAATTCTCCAATGAAAAGCAAATAGATGCCAACACCCCTCCTACTTTTCTGATCCATGCTGTGGATGATAAGGCTGTTCCCGTTGAAAATAGTATTAATTACTTGCTAAGGCTAAAAGAGAATAATGTACCTGCCGAATTACATATTTATGAAAAAGGGGGGCATGGTTTCGGATTGGGCAGGGAAGGTACCAGTACTTATTGGCCCGAGTCCCTCAAAACCTGGTTGAGTGCCAATGATTTTATATTGGATGAATCGGTGCTTTTATTTTCATATTTTAAGGGAAACGGAGAGGATGGTTTACACTTGGCTTACAGTAATGACGGTTATAAGTGGAGAGCTCTAAAAAATGACACCTCATTCTTGACTCCAGAAGTTGGGAAAGATTCTTTAATGAGGGATCCATGTATTATTAAAGGTGGAGACGGCAATTATCATATGGTCTGGACAGTAAGTTGGACCGATAAAGGAATTGGATATGCTTCTTCCAAAGACTTGATCAATTGGTCCAAACAGAAATTTATTCCGGTAATGAAACACGAAAAAGGAACCCGAAATACCTGGGCTCCAGAGATAACCTATGATGAAGATACGAAGGTGTATATGATTTATTGGGCGTCCACCATTAGTGGGCATTATCCGGAAACCCAATCCAAAGAGGAAAATGGGTATAATCATAGAATGTATTACACCACTACCCAGGATTTTAAATCCTTTGGTAAAACACAATTATTGTATGAACCTGGTTTTAATGTAATTGATGCGCATATTTTAAAACACGACAATAAATATGTAATGTTCTTAAAAGATGAAACGAAGGAACCGGCTGAAAAAAATATTAAAATAGCCTATAGTGATAATTTAACAGGACCTTATTCCAAAGCCAGTGAGCCCATTACCGGGGACTATTGGGCCGAGGGTCCAACGGCCATTCAAGTGGATGGCCAATGGATGGTATATTTTGATAAGTACATGGATGGAAAGTACGGTGCGGTACGTTCCAAAGATTTAAAAAATTGGAACGATGTATCGGACAAAATTGATTTTCCTAAGGGATCAAGACATGGAAGTGTTTTTAGAATTTCCTTAGATGAGTTTAAAGCAATTCAGAAGAAGTTAGGGGAGTAGTTCCATTCTACTATATATGCATTTAGAATTTTATATGTTGCTTTTCCAATTCGTCAAGGGCTAACTGGGCAACCAAGGTTGCTCCAATTACCGATAGGTGGGTATTGTCCACAATGCCATTTGGCCTGTGGGGATTTTCTCCTGGGGCAAAATGAAGATGGAGTTTTTTGGACCCTTCAACACCATATGATATTTCCATTTGTTCTGTCAATAATTGTAAGTCAATAAATGGCACTTTTAAATCCTTGGCCACCATTCGTGTAACTAAGGGGTAGGCACCATGAGTGTCTATCAACACCCCATTTTCGTTAAAATTTCGTCTTGTTATAGAGCTAAAAAGAATGGGAAATGCCTCTTTACTCCTAGCTTCTTTTACAAAACGTTCAAGGTTATAACGGTATTGGGTATAAGGGTTGGTATATCGCGATGAATCTTGGCGCTTTTGGTCATTATGCCCAAATTGAATAAAAATATAGTCTTTGGGTTTCAGCGAATCCAATACTTTTTGCCAGCGTCCCTCAGCTATAAAGCTACGACTGCTCCTGCCGTTAACAGCGTGGTTGTGTACATGCACAGATTCTCCCAATAATTCGGGAAGCATTTGTCCCCACCCACGTTCCGGATTATTTGTTGGATCGGGTTTGTTGGCCATGGTAGAATCACCGATTAGGTAAAGGCATGTTTTCTCTTGGGAGTGATCCGTTGTTTCATGCTTCTGGGCACTGACCACAACTGAAAAAACAAATAGGATCCATTGAAATATATTTTTCATATCCACGTGTATTAGGATTTAAAATTTAAATACCACTCCAACGGTTTATCTTGGACCTTTTCACCCAGTATATTTTTTGTGGTGTATTCTTTTGCCTGTGATTTTGTTAATTGGCGGCTCCATGAAACCCTTTGGGAGGGTTTGTATCCCGGTCCAAAACAACCGTACTCGCCATAAAAAGATTGTTTTTCAGCCTCTGTGTTGGACCAATTGTCCCATCCTATGGGGAGAATATGTTGACCCATGTAGCAATTAATGAAAACTGTTTTGGCATGGGTTCTCCATGGTCTTCCCAAATACACTTGGTCGGTCTGTGGATCTGCGGTTAGCCTACAGTCTATGAACACATATCCGAAGTCCATTCCTCTTGGGGTGGATGCAGCGGTAATAAAGGAATTGGATTTACTATGTATGGTACATTTTTCAAAAACTACAGTAGCGTTGCCAAAAATAAAATCCGTTGTTCCTTCTATAAAACAATTTTTGTAAAACTGTTTAAATCCCTCGCCAGAAGTATAAAGTGTATCTTGATTTCCAATTATCTTACAGTTTTCCACACGGGCTCTGTTCGCATTCACAGCAAGGGCTACTGCTTGTCCTACTGCTCCTGCCGTATTTTGAATGGTTAGGTTGCTGGCGTAGAAATCGTTGCCCTCAACAAGAAGGGTAGGAGTATGAAAAGTGCTGTTCCTGCCCAAATTAATCTTGTCAAAATAATCATCATAGGTAATAATGGTATTTTCCCGGTCCTGACCTATTAATGATATTTTGGGATTCCAGGAATATACGTTTACCTTCTCATAGTAAACGCCGTTCTTTATATGGATCAAGACTCTTTGGTCTGGATAGGCTTTGGCAGAATTAATGGCCTCTTGAATGGAAGTATAATCTCCACTACCATCTTTGGCCACGCTAATGTTATATCCTTTAAGGGATGCTGAAGTGCCTACAGGGTTGTTTTGAGCTAAAACGGATAGGTCTGCAAAGAATGTCAGAAGTAATAAAGTAAGGATAAACGAATTATTCATAATGACTCTTATGGTCCGGTCCACAGTATCTGAAACCAAGGGATTACATTTTTCAAATCTTTAATGTAATCGATTACACGAATATAGATAAAATATTATATCTTGTCAAGGTCGTATTTAATGATGGGATTTTTTAGGATGGTTATGGTAAAGTATATGGAATATTTGGTCCATATAATCTACATGTATTGGCTATATCCTTTAATTTTGCCCCAATTTAAATAGTAAACTAAGTTATCAATTTTCAGTGAACATTAGTGGTATTGTTATAAAAACCAAGTTAAATAATTCATGAAAAAGAAAACGACCATATATGACATAGCGGCAAAACTTGGTCTCACTGCTGCTACAGTCTCTAGGGCCCTGAACAACAATACCAAAATTAGTTTAAATACACGGAAGCTGGTTCTGGAGACTGCCTTGGAAATGAATTATGAGCAGAACAAGTTGGCTTTGGCTTTAAAAAGCGGTAAGAGCTATAATGTTGGTGTCATTGTTCCTAGAATAGATAGTAATTTCTTTTCGTCCGTTATACGGGGTATTGAAGAAGAATTGTACCCCAAGGGTTACCATGTTATAATCTGCCAGACCCATAATCAGGAAAATATAGAAGTCGAAAAAATAAATTCCCTTGTAAATGTACAGGTGGATGGTATTTTAATGTCTATTTCCAATGCCAATCTGGAAGAAAATAAGGGTTTTAATAAACTTCTAAAAAATAAAAATACCCCTTTGGTTTTTTTTGATAGGAAGAAAGATATTAAGGGTGTCAGTTCCGTAACCATAGATGATTTTAAAGGTGGTTATGATGCTACCCAACATTTGTTGGACCAAGGTTGTAGGCGTATAGCGCACTTATCCAACGACCGTAAGTTTGAAATTTTTAGGAATAGGTATTTGGGATATAGGCAGGCTTTATTGGACAATGGTATTGAATTTGATGAAAGCCTGGTCATTGAGACACATAGTAGTGTTCTTGATGGTAGAAGGGCGGCACGCCTTCTTTTGGATATGGAAACCCCACCGGACGCTATTTTTTCTTCCAGTGATTTCGCTGCTTTGGGTGTTATTCAGGAAATTAAGGAAAGTGGACTACATATTCCAGAAGATATTTGTGTTGTTGGCTTTTCCAATGAGCCATTTACCAGGTTTATGGAACTTACGACCATTACGACTGTTGATCAATATCCGTTGGAAATGGGAAGAAAGGCCGCCCAAGTTTTTTTGGAAGAAGTGGGCAATACAGAAGATGCCAAAACAACCCAGAATATAGTGCTTACCCCGGAATTGATCGTTAGGAGGTCATCTTCAAAAAAATGGAAAGGTTGAAGAAATGGAACAATTTCTTCAACCTTTAATTGGATCATGCCTAATTGTTGTTTTTATGTAAAAAATGGGATTATTAGGAATTGTCGTGTATTTTGATTTTAGGTTTTATTTATTGGTAAAAATCAAATTAAACTTATGTGGAAATTATTCTATCATTTTACTCAATTGGTTGTTATTGTTTTTTATCGGATTTCGTGAATCTTCGATTTCTTTGCTTTCCAATGAAACCGACGCAGGAGGTTCATAAATACCTTATTATAAAATAGAATGGCAATGAATAAAACGAAACCGCAGGTTCACGAATTCATCTTTAAGAAAATAACCAGCCATGAGCTAAATAAACCCGCCTTGCCGTCGGGCAGGAGAAAATACCATTCTTCACTAGGTGGCCCCTAAAATCGTGGGATTTTATGGACCAATGCCATGGCCTAAATTATTTCCAAGGCTTCAATAATTCTTGGCGGCCATGTCCTCTCCACTACGGAAGAAGATCGCCCTAACATTGCACTTTGGAGAAGATGTTCAACGGTATTCAGTAACGGTCAATGATTTATCGGAATTGGTTAGGTTGCAGGAACAAAGGACCGGCCTATTTTTATTTTAGTAGTAAATCAAGGGGTTTTCACACGGGGTGCCGGTAGGCGTCCAAAGAGCATTTCACCCTAGTGAAAGCGGTCTGGACGCTGCGGCCGTGAGAAGTCCGTAGATTTCAAGAAAAGAAAAATCAGCCTAGCGTTTTTTGGTTCGTTTTTTGGGCGATGCAAAAAATGAACAGAACATGAACTCTGGAATTGATTATTCTATCTTTTTCTAATTAACTCACAACTTTTGAGATAGATCTATTTAATTATTGAATATTCAGTGAAATAGTCCAAAATAAATTATAAAGACACGCCTCTACGCCATGGAATAAAATCATTTTGATTTAACAATTTTGCCTTGGTCTGAATTTTTCCACTGGCCACTTCGATTATAAAGTCCAACATTTCCCCCGCCATTTCCTCGATGGTTTTTTCACCTCGTATTACCGCACCGGTTTCAATATCAATTATATCGGGCATTCTTTCCATTAGTTCGGTATTGGAGGAGACTTTTATAATTGGGGCAATAGGATTGCCTGTTGGTGTTCCCAGACCTGTTGTAAACAAGACAACATTGGCTCCTGAACCTACCATGGCCGTAGTGCTTTCCACATCATTTCCTGGAGTACACAAGAGGTTAAGCCCCGGCTTGGTAATGTATTCGCCATAATCCAAAACATCTTGAATGGGGGAGGTGCCTCCTTTCTTAGCGGCACCTGCAGATTTCATGGCATCGGTAATTAATCCGTCCTTAATATTTCCTGGTGAAGGGTTCATATCAAAACCAGATCCGGCATCCACCACCGACTTTTCGTAGGCCTTCATTAACTTTAGAAACTTTTGGCCCTTATCGTCCTCAACACATCGGTTTACCAATTCCTGTTCCACACCACATAGTTCCGGAAATTCGGATAGTATGGCAGTACCATTCAAGGCTGCCAATAAATCTGAAACGGCCCCTAAAGTGGGATTAGCCGATATCCCTGAAAATCCATCCGATCCCCCACATTCCAAGCCAACTCGTAATTTGGACAGTGGTGCCGGTTTACGTTCGGTATTATTGGCTTTTTTAATGGCTTCAAAGGACTCTTTGACAATGGTGGACAACATTTCATCCACTGTGCCCATTTGTTGTTGTTCAAAAATGAGTACAGGTTTATTTAGGTTGGGATTAATGGATTTTAAGGCATCTTTAAATACACTTATTTGGAGGTTTTGGCAACCTAAACTCAATACTGTGGCTCCTGCAACATTAGGGTTGTTTACGTAACCTGCCAGGAGTTTTGCCAAACTTTCGGAATCCTGTCTTATACCGCCACAACCTCCTGGGTGTGTAATGAACTTTACATCAATATTGTTGAACACATTGCTGGAATTAAGATCTGCCGCAGTTTCTTCTATAGTATTGTTCACCAAAGATCGCAGTAACATTTGATGTGGGTTTACTTTCTGTTGCAACAACTCCTTTTCAAAAACTTCCTTCAAAACTTCTATGTTCCTATTTTCGCAGAAAACCAAGGGAAAAAAAAGCCATACGTTTTCTGTACCAACCTGTCCGTCTTCCCGATGGTACCCTAAAAATGTTCTGTCTTTCCACTTCTCCACATTAGGGGTGGTCCAACCAATGGTGCCCGTTTTTTCAAATACTTTTTCACTTTGGTGTTTAACATTTTCAGTAGTAAGTACATCTCCTTTTTCTATAAAACCATTGGCGCTCCCTACGAGAACACTATACATAATAATACGATCCCCGGATTCAAATTTTTGTAGGGCAATTTTATGCTTTGATTTTGTATCCGATACCACGGTGATTTCCTCACCTTCAAATGAAATTACTTCCCCAGCTTTTAAATCGACCAAAGCAACTGCTACGTTGTCCGTTGAATTTACCTTTATAATTTTACTTTTCATTTTATCAACCTCTAATTAGTTTTAGTTTAATGGCTTAAAACCTTTTACTGTAATTGGCATACCCTACTTCAATTCCATTTGTTTCAATTTCCTCCAGGGCTAGGGCAACTGCTTCGGAGAGATTTTTAACTTGCGTTAAATCCTCCCCCCAATAGGATTTGTTGCCCAAGGTTTTATTGGCGATTTCCAAATAATTATTGGATTCCCATATTTTGGCAAAGGCCTCCACTATTTCATCACTGTCATTTACGGGTAAATTTTCACCCTTCCAAGTTCCTTTGTAAAAACGTATTAGCGCAGCAAAGGAAAAAGTTAAGTTGGTAGGTATTTTTTTATGAATGTCCATATACTCCAATAAACTTGGCAGTACCCTTACCTTAAATTTTGAAATTGAATTTAAGGCAATACTGGATAAGTTATGAATAATAAAGGGATTTCTAAATCGGTCCAAAACCTCTTCCGCAAAGCTGTCGAGTTCTTCCTTGGCCATTGGTAGGGTGTGGTTTATTTCATTAAATATGGCATTGTTTACGAATTGGCCGGTAAAGTGGTTGTCTACCGTTTGTTTAACCGTAGTATTCCCATATAAAAGGGAAAATGGTACCATGGCGGTATGCGCACCGTTTAAGATCCTTACCTTCCTAGTTCTATAGGGCTGCATATCGTTTACAATCTTAACGTCCAGATCTGTTTTGTGAAAGGGTAATTTTTCTTTTAGAGCTTCATCCCCTTCAATGACCCACAGCAGAAATGTTTCGGCAGCGACTATTAAATTGTCCTTATAGGATAGTTGGGCATTGTACTCTTCAATTTCATCCTTTGGGTACCCCGGTACTATGCGGTCTACCAAGGTGTTATGAAACGAGGAATGTGTAGTAAGCCAATTCTTAAAGTCTTCACCAAGATTCCAGTCATCGGAGTATTTTAAAATTATTTCCTTTAAGGTGTCCGAATTATGATTTATCAGCTCACAGGGAATTATAGTTAAACCTTTACCGGGATCGCCCTTGAAGTGTTTGAAACGTTCATACAATAGTACCGTTAATTTGGCCGGAAATGAATTCGGCGGCTGCATTTCCATTGTGTCCGTGTCAACATAGGCAATACCGGCCTCCGTAGTATTGGAAATAATAAACTGAAGGGCCTCTTCCTTGGCTAAATTTAAGTATTCCGTGAAATTGCTGTAAGGGTCAACTCCCTTTACAATATTGGTGATAAGCTCTTTATGCTGAATTTCCTTGCCTTTCTGAATTCCCTTTAAAAACAAGGTATAAAGTCCATCCTGCCCATTAAGCATATTTACCAAACCGCGTTCAATAGGTTGTACCACCGCTATGCCGGCATCAAAATTTCCTTCTTGGTTTAATTTTTGGAATGCATAATCCACAAATGCCCTTAGAAAATTTCCTTCTCCAAATTGTACTACCTTAATGGGCGATGTCGATTTTAAATGGGTAACTGTTCTGTTTAATGGTTGCATATTATTTTTTTATTATGTTACTATGGCTTTAACGGATTACCAGGGGAAGCTCCTAAAAGCATTTTAGTTCATCCCATCATAAAAATGTAATCGATTGCACAAATGTAGTATAATTTATGTTATCTACAATTTATTTCATCTTGGTTCTGATAGATTTTTTTTGATTGAAGGTATTATGAGTCCAGTAAATAAAAGGTGTTCAGCTTCAGGCTTTTCCCAAACGCCGATTGTGTGCATGCCTTGTTGGACGCTGTTGAATTTATTCAACACCAATCTATTTGTCAGAGGCAGGCAATACCCGTTTCAAAATTAGTTCCTATCTATAATTCCACGACCCTCTTTTCCTTGTCGCTTTGCAGGGCCGCCTCGATTATTTTTATAACGTTCATACCATCTGTGGCGGATACCGGGACCGACTTATTATTTCTTAAAGCTTGGTAAATACCTTCGTAATACGCCATATAGTCTCCATTTAGAGTTGGGACGTATTCCCTGATAATTTTACCGTTCTTCTCTGTATGCAACAATCCTTTTTCTTTTTCCGGTTCGGCTCCCCAGTCCTTTGTATCCGGTGTTTTCCCGGCCTGTAGGGAAGCCTCCTGTACATCGGCTTTGGATTTAATAAAGGACCCCTTGGTTCCGTGCAGTATATTTCCCGGTAAAATTTCACGAACGTAATAGCTGGATTTTAATGTTACCCGGTGTGTACCATAAATTAATTTCACATCAAAATAATCTTCTACCTTGGAATTTGGGCGAAAAGTATCCAAATCGGCATATATGGCATTTGGCATGCCAAACAATACCAGTGCCTGATCAATTAAATGGGAGCCAAGGTCATACAGACATCCGACTGCAGCTGTGGGGGTTTCTTTGTGTACTTTGTAACTTAGACCTGGGTCATAACGATCATAATGGATCTCCGCCTCAACAATGGCTCCTAACCAGCCTTCGTCCAATATTTTTTTCACCGTTCTAAAATCACTATCATATCTTCTATTGTGATACACAGAAAGTGTTACATTTTTTTCCTTGGCCAATTGGATCAATTCTTCCGCTTGTGCAACTGTGGCGGTAAAAGGTTTTTCCACGATTACGTTTTTCCCTGAAATTAAAGCCTGTTTGGTAAAATCATAATGTGTTACACTTGGGGTATTCACCACTACCAATTCTATGTTTTCATCTTCCAGCATAACTTCCAGGTGTCGGAAGGTTTTTATATGGGGATATTTGGCTTGGGCATTATTTTTTGTTCTTTCCCAAACTCCATATAAATTGAATGCTGGATGTACCTCGATGAAGGGAGCGTGAAAAACGTATCCACTCATTCCAAATGAGCATAAGGCTGTGTTTATAGGTTTCATAAGCTTAAATTTTAAGTATACTAATTTATAGGTTTTAGATAATGACCAATTGAATAGTGGTCATTTGTACATTTTTTTAAGTTTCATTTTGGCGCCTGAAATATTAATACTTCCATAATTTCACAATAAGGATGAAACCTCAACCAAACTAGTTACAAATTAATCGATAACCAGGTTTGGCAACGCCAAGGAGAGCCACGGAAATAAAGTGACCAAAATTAGCACCAAAAAGCTTACCAACAGAAAAGGTAGTCCGGCCTTACTAACTTCCCCAATGGAAATCTTCCCAATGCTCGATGCCACAAAAAGACAGACCCCTACAGGGGGGGTGGTTAACCCAATAATTAAATTCAATACGGCGATTACTGCAAAGTGAATAGGGTCTACATCCACGGCAAGGGCTACCTTTAACAAGATTGGAAAAAGTATAAGCAAGGCTGCAATGGTTTCCATAAAGGTGCCCACCACTATCAATAAAAGATTGATCAATAGTAAAACCACATATTTATTGTCGGAAAAGCCCAGGATTTCATTGGATATGCTTTGTGGAATTTGCTCCGTAATCAAGATATAGCCAAAAAGGTTGGCAAAACCTACCAAGACCATCAAGGAGGCCGAAGTCTTCATGCTATCCAAAATAATGACCTGTGTATTTTTTAAATTCAATTTTTTATAAACGAATTTGCCTATGATCAGCGCATAGACCACTGCAATAATTGAGGCTTCCGTTGGTGTAAAGATACCCCCAACAATACCATAAAGGATAATAAAGGTCATCAACAACGACCAGAAGGTATCCACAAAACTATTTGCAACATCCCTAAGGCTGCTCCGCTTATGCTTGGGGTATTTTTTTCGTTTGGATATAAAATATGCCGTAAACAAAAGTCCAACCCCTAATAACAAACCAGGAAGCGCTCCCGCCAAAAATAATTTCCCTACGGACAGGCCACTCAAGGTGGCGGCTATGATCATGGGCACGCTGGGGGGGATTATAGGTCCTATAGTTGAGGAAGCTGCGGTAACGGCACAGGAAAAGTCCGTGTCGTAACCTTCTTTTTTCATCGCAGGTATCATTATAGACCCCATACTGGCCGTATCCGAGATGGCCGTACCGGAAATTCCAGCAAAAAGCATGGAAGCGCCAATATTCACTAGGGAGAGTCCGCCCCGAATATGACCCAAAAGATGGTTGCAGAACTTAATTATTTTTTCGGTGAGCCCGCCCTGGTTCATCAAATTTCCTGCAAGGATGAATCCAGGAACACTAAGTAGGACAAAAACGTCTATGCCCGAGTACATTTTCATGGGTACTATGATCAAAGGGACCCCTTTGACCACCAAATAGCTTAAACAGGCCAGTCCTAGGGCGAAGGCAATAGGAAAGCGAAGTATCAGACCAAGAATAAAAACGATAACCAATATCCAAATCATGGTCTTGTATTTTTTATAATTTTCATAACTTTTCTTAGGAGGTAATAACTTATAGACGCGGACATAATAAACATGCCAAAGAAGGCTATGCCCATATTGAAGCCCATGCTAGGGGATTTTTCCGGGATTCCCAAAATCACGAATTTAATGGCATAAATGGCCATAACAACAAAAAGAATCAGACTCATTGTGGGCACCGTTATATTTAATATTTTTTTTATCCTTTCCGGGAGTCGATTGTAGAACATATCCAAGTGCACATAAAATTCATTTTTCATAGCCAGACCTGAAGCGAAAGACATGGCATAGATAAAGAAAATGCGTGAAGCTTCCTCCGTCCAATGCGGAGTGTTGAAGGGTGTAAAGCGGCAAATAATCTGAAGTAATACAGTGAATATAAGTCCCCATGTACTAAGTAAAGTACCAATTTTCAAGATACGGCCTATCATTTTATTGAACAACATCTTCCACCTTTTTAAATTCGCGATATATTTTCTGCATGTTAGGAGACAGACTTTCAAAAATGGCCCTTTCGCTTTTTTTAGCAAAGGCTTCTTGGTCCACCTCAATAAATTGCATGCCCTCGGCCTTCAATTGTTCTTGTACGTTCTTTTCGTTTTCTAGGTAGAGGTGGTGCTCATAGGCCTGCATTTCTTTGCCCGCCTTTAGCAATATTTCCTGTAGGTCCGGAGGAAGTTTTTGAAATTGTTTTTCGCCCACAACAGGATATACCCAACTTATGACATGACCGGTTAAGTTGAGGTATTTCTGTACTTCCGAGAAACCAGCATTATGGATCATGGCGAATGGATTTTCTTGTGCTTCGATGGTGCCCTGTTGTAGGGAGGTAAACACTTCGGAAAAGGCCATAGGTGTTGGTTTGGCGCCGAGCGCACTCCATGTGGTTACAAATGCGGGCACATTGGGTACCCTAATGATGAGTCCTTTTAGGTCGTCTGGATGTCTTATTGGTCGGTTGGAAGTTAAGTGCCGAGGCCCCCTTTCAAAATGGCCGAGGGAGCGTAACCCGGCCTTTTTGATCATTTCCTCTTCCATTAACTGTCCTATAGGGCCATTAATATAGCGATTCATATCCGTTGAGTCGCGCATTAGAAAGGGTAGCTCACAAAATGTAGCAACCTCGAACCAATTCGTTAAAGTGGATCCAGTAGCGGTCATGTCGATGACTTCGGCCTGGATCAGGCGAATGGCCTCGATCTCTTTGGCCAATTGTTCCGAGGGGTAAATCTCTATTTGGATACGACCTTTTGAGCGTTCCTCCACAATTTCTGCAAAATAAGCGAAGGCCTTGTACCAGGTATGGTCTTCATTGACCAAAAGTGCCGCCCGCATTAAAAACTCAGGGCCTTTTTTTTGAGGTTCGCAACTGCTGAATAGGAATATGGAGAATAAAGAAAGTACAAATGTAGCACAGAAACAGGCCATCCGAAGAGGGTTATTCATGGTTTTGGTCCTAAAGTGATTATTCCATATAAATATAACTATTTAGTTTTAACGGCCATAAAAGTTATATGGTTACAATATGGGGCGTATATTTTCAGGAATTCAGGGATAACCTTGTTGCAAGCCGATTTATTAGAGGAATTAGTATAAGCACTTGGGATTACTGCTATGGTATAGGGCAAAAGTCCTTGGATCAAAGCTTATAATTATGCAATAAATTCATTCATTATTGTTATGGCTTCCTCATCGGAAACCTGATCGAAATCCATATAAAATTGTCCCACGGCCTGAAAATTAAAGGGTGTTTCCAAACATACCACCTCGTCAATATAGGGGGCTGCCTGTAATTTTTGTACCGTTAATTTGGGGGCTACTGGTATGGCGACCACTATTTTTTTTGGCTTTTGGTCATAGGCCAACTGTGCGGTGACCCGTATAGTGTTACCTGTGGCGATACCGTCATCGACAATGATTACCATCTTATCTTTTAAGGGAATGGGAGACTTATTTTTAAAGTATTTGGTTTGATTTTTTTTTAGCTTTTCGCGAAGACGTTTTTTTTCTTTCTCGATATATTCGATCGAAATTTCAATGTTGTCGTCCAGGACAATATTGTGGAGGCTAAGAGCCCCAATGGCAAATTCCTTGTTGAACGGATGCCCTATTTTTTTGGAAAGGGCAACATCCAATTTTGCGTTTAATGATCTGGCCACAATAGCGCCCAAGGGCAATCCGCCCCTAGGGATTGCCAAAATTACTACATTTCCCTTATCCCTGTATGGATGTAACTTGTTGGCTAGTTGCTTCCCGGCATCAATTCTATCCTTGAACATTTTTTATGGGATTTTAGTTAACAACCATTCTCCTAGGCTAGAATACGGAGAGTTCGGCTATTTTTCCAGCTTTCCCGCCTAGTCAAAAAGTCGGCCTGCATCCGAAATGGTTTCAATTTTACCTTCGCATTCCATTTTAACAAAGACCCGGATAGTCCTAGTACTGCCCAATCCTTTTCTCCAATTACAAATATTGATGCAGTAACCTTGGGTATTTCCTCAATGACAAGGTAGGGTATTTCGTTTTCTATAACATGACATTTAATAAAATAAAGTAATTATAAGTGTAAAACAATGATAAGGGTCATATACCAAAATCAACCATAAAAAAACCCTTGGGATCAAGGGCTTTTAATTGGAATGTCTTTTGCCGTGCTGCACGATTTATTAGCACAGGTGCTATATTGACCTACTAAAGTCTGACCAGCTCCTCTGTGTCAATAGCTTCCTTAAGCCTGGCTTTTATATAGCTATGGCTATTAAAAAAGCGTTTCCCGTTTTGTCTCTTAAGGTGCACTAATTTGCTACCATCGGGCATCACTATCATTTTGGAAACGATTACTTTGCTTTGGAAAAGGGTTTTGTAGTTTGGGATGCCCCCTTTCTTAATGACAAAATTCATCCTTGGAACTTCTATATGTTCATATAGATTTGCCGAAGGACTTCCAATCATTAATACCGAGCCAACTTCCAAATCATCAATTTCGTTTGTTGTTGTCGATGCTTGTAGTAATGTAATTCCCAAAAAGAAATAAATTGCTGTTAATACTGTTTTCATAGTTTTACAGTTGTTTTTTAATTGTTTTAATCATTTTTACCGCTTAAAAATACTAATAATGGAATATTTTATTTCTTAAGATTTTCATAAATCGGTTGAAACAAAATCCAAAGGGAGGGTCAGTGATTTTACAATGCTTTTTGGCGGACTCCGCTTATAACTATAGCGCTGTGGGGTCGAGAACGGGTAAATTGTTTTCATCCGGGAGTGCCATAGTAGTATATGGCAAAAGGATAAAGGGGGATTGGATAATTGGGGAAAAATAGGCCTTTGGTCTAAAGGCCATGACGATTAAATTTACCATAAACACCACTGGGCGAATTGAAATGGATCAATATCGCCCAGTAGGGCTTATAGCGCCATTATCCTTTGGAGGATTATTTATAAAGGATATTTGGCCTCTCCGCCAAGATTAATACGTTATTTTGTATATGGAGCCGTTTAGATCATCGCTTACATACAATTCACCGTCCGGTCCTTGCGCCAATCCACAGGGTCTGTGCTCAATTGGGCCACTGGGATTTGCGAGATCTATACCGGAAAAGTTATCTGCAAATACTTCCCAATTTCCATTGGGTTCGCCATCTTTAAAAGGTACAAAGGCCACGAAATATCCTTTTTTTAACTCAGGGGACTGTCCATGGAAGGCAACAAAAGCACCGTGTTTATATTTTTCAGGGAACATATTCCCGGTATAGAAAAGAAGATCGTTTGGGGCCAAATGTGCAGGGAAGGCCATTATAGGGTCTATAGCGTTTTCGCCGGCTGTTATTGCCCCGTCCCCACCATATTCCGGAGCTAGCATTTTCTTCTTCTTAAATTGATCGTAGTAGATATAGGGCCAACCCGCATCGTCACCATCATGAAGTTCATATAATGTTTCTGCAGGCAGCTCTGCACTGTGCTTGGCGGTATAGTGGTCAGGATAAAAATCATGGAAAGCCCCCCGTCCATGAACAGCAGCAAACAGGGAGTTGGTTTTGTAATTCCAAGCTATGGCCACGGCGTTTTTTACTCCGGTGGCATAGCGTTTACCATCGGCAAAGGTCTGGTTTAATTTGTTGGCCTTGAATTGCCATATACCACCTGCAGAATCCAGAATAGCACAGGGCATAATCCCATTTCCGGTACCCTCCTCACGACAGGAATCGTTCCATGAGCCTATGGTAACATAAAGGTTGGCATCATCATCCATTGTAAACGATTTGGCATTGTCACGTCCTTTATCAGCCAATCCGTCTACGATGTTCTCTGGATTTTCAATATCGATGATTTCTTCCTTTTCATTTAATTTGTAACGATAGACCCCAGAATTGGAGGAGGTATATAAATAATCATTTTTGATCAATATTCCTGTTCCAGGGAGATTGCCAAATGATTGTTCCATATCAATTTTTCCATCATTGTCAGTGTCCCTTAAGTGTATGATTCCTTTTTCATCTTTCAACTTGGATCTATTAACATAGATCTCCCCATTTTTTGAGACGGTCATATGTCTTAGGTTTCCCAAATCCTTGGCCATAAGTTCAACGGAAAATCCATCAGGAACCTCTATATTGGTATCATTGATAGGTTCTGCTTTTTTTGGGGATTTTTGCTTGCATTGGGTTGTAAGTGCCCCCAGCAAAACAATCATGGACAATGACTTAATGAGAGGGAAGGAGATTGCGTTCTTCATGAATATTTTTTAGTATGGTTTGATCAAGAGCTAAAGATAGTATATCAATCTTATTTTTTGGAAAAAAACCCCAAATTTGGCTTGGGAAGTTTTAATATTTTAAATTAATTCTCCCCATGGGCCAGTGTAAATAATATGCTTATTTTGGTTGTTGGATTATTTGTTCAAAGGAGCGCTCAGCAAAAACGAACCATGCCAATGGAGTATAACAAAATTCTAATTACAGCCGATGAGGCCATCAATATTGTCCTTGAAAATTTTAACATTCTAGGAAGCGCTAAACCCTTGCCCGGGGAAATCGATTTTAATTTTAAGATCGATGCAGCTGATGGTCGGGAGTATATTTTAAAAATCTCCAGGCCCAATGAGAATGAGGATTATTTGGATTTTCAACAGGAATTGTTGCTTTACGCCAGGGAACATGACGGAGATTTAAACACTCCCAAGGTCATTGAGGATATAAATGGAAATCCAATATCAGAATTTAAGGATAATTTTGGGCGGATACGAAAGGTGCGACTCTTGTCTTGGGTAGCCGGCAGGGTCTGGAGTGGGGTGAATCCCCAATTGGAGGAGCTGCGCTATAGCTTGGGGAAACAATGTGGGAGACTAACGCAAGCCTTGCAAGGTTTTGACCATCCGGAGGCCCATCGGGAATTTGTTTGGGATGTGGCCCAGGGCAATTGGACCACTGCCCACCTAAACCTCTTTGAAGGGGAGAAAAGAGAGATTGTTTCCTATTTTCAAAATTTGTTTAAGCTATCCCAGTCTGGTTATTCCCAGTTGCGCAAGGCCGTGGTACACAATGATGCCAACGACAATAACGTTATTGTTTCCCAAGACCTTATCGATCCCAAAGTGGTCTCGGCCATAGATTTTGGGGATTCGGTCTATACCCAGATTATTAACGATTTGGCCATCGCCTGTGCCTATGCCATTATGGGGCACAAGGATCCGTTGGAGGCGGCATTGCCCATTGTACGCGGCTATCACCATACATTTCCTTTGGATGAGAATGAACTGGAGCATTTGTATATGGCCATCGCCATGCGTTTGGTGATTTCGGTAACCAAATCGGCCATTAATAAGTTAGAGGAACCGGACAATGGGTATCTGTTGATCAGTGAAGAACCGGCCTGGGAGCTACTTCGAAAATGGAGGGATATCAATGCGGATTTTGCCCATTTTAGCTTTAGGGGGGCCTGTGGTTATACCGCTCATCCCAAAGAAGTAAAATTCTTGGCTTGGACCAGAAAGCATATTTTTTCCATGGAAAATCTTTTCCCCACAGTTGGTTCCAATACAGTGTTTCCTCTAGACTTAAGTGTGTCCAGCACGTGGATAGGGCATGAAAAGGACTTTAACGATCTGGACTACTTTCAATACAAACTCAATAAACTACAGGGAGAACATCCTTCCAAAATATTGGCGGGCGGCTATCTGGAGCCACGCCCTATCTACACCACTTCGTCCTATGATAAAATAGGGAACATGGGCAGGGAGAATAGGAGTATCCACTTGGGGGTCGATTTTTGGTTGCCGGCTGCAACGCCGGTACATGCTCTTTTTGACGGGGAAGTGGTTACCGCTGTAAATGATGCAGGGGATAAGCAATACGGCGGACTGGTAATTTTGAGGCATAAAGAGGAAGGCCTGGAGTTTTATACCTTATACGGACATCTATCAGTGGATAGTGCTACCAGCCATGTGGTGGGTGCTGGGCTAAAGGCTGGCGATACGATTGGGGTTCTGGGCAATCGTGCAGAGAATGGTAATTGGGCCCCTCATCTTCATTTTCAGATCATGCTTTCCATGCTCCATTTTAAAATCGATTTTCCGGGAGTAGGTTATTACAGTCAGGTGGACCTATGGAGAAGCCTTTGTCCCGACCCCAATATGTTGTTTAAGGAAAAGGCCTTGGCCCAAAGCGAGTCGGTTTCCAATTCGGACATCTTGGCCTATAGAAAACAGCATTTGGGAAAAAGTTTGAGCCTTCAGTACAAGCTGCCCATTAAAATGGTTCGGGGTGCAGGGCAGTACCTATTGGATGAATGCGGTAGAAAATATTTGGATACCGTAAATAATGTGGCCCATGTTGGTCATGAACATCCGGCCGTAGTAAGGGCAGGGCAGGAACAAATGGCCTTGATCAATACCAATAGTCGGTATTTGCACGAAAATATAAATGAGCTGGCCAAGGTGTTGTTGGAGACCCTGCCGCCAGCATTGAGTGTGCTCCATTTTGTAAATTCCGGTAGTGAGGCCAACGAATTGGCAATCCGAATGGTAAGGGCCGCTACGGGGCAGCGCGACATTATTGCTTCTGAGGTGGGCTATCATGGCAATACCAATATGTGTATCGATATCAGTTCGTATAAGTTTGACGGTAAAGGTGGCCAAGGCGCTCCGGAACACACCCATATTTTTCCGCTTCCAGATGCCTTTAGGGGCAAGTACCGTGGGGAAAATACCGGAAGATTATATGCAAAAGAGGTAAAGGGGCAAATAGATAATATACATGCCAAGGGAAGGGGAGTAGGGGCCTTTATCATAGAGCCGATTATTAGCTGCGGGGGCCAGGTGGAATTGCCAGAAGGATTTTTGGCCCTGGCCTATCGATACGTTAGGGAAGCGGGCGGACTCTGTATTTCGGATGAGGTGCAAGTGGGTTGTGGCCGTATGGGCACTACCTTTTGGGGTTTCCAATTGCACGGGGTGGTCCCCGATATCATTACCATAGGGAAACCCCTTGGCAACGGACATCCCCTGGCTGCCGTGGCCTGTACCCAAGAAGTAGCGGAAAGATTTGCCAATGGCATGGAGTATTTTAACACCTTTGGGGGCAATCCCGTATCCTGTGCCATAGGCGCCGAGGTCTTGAGGGTAGTGAAACGGGAGAGGCTACAGGCACATGCATTGAAGGTTGGAACTTATTTGAAAAAGGAGCTAAGAACTCTGGCAAAGGAGTTTCCTATTATAGCTGATGTAAGAGGTCAGGGGCTTTTCTTGGGAATAGAGCTGGTAAATGGCCACATGGAACCTTTGGCGGAACAAACCGATTATTTGGCCAACCGTATGAAAGATCACGGTATCCTTATGAGTACGGACGGCCCAGACCATAATGTTCTAAAAATAAAACCCCCTATGGTCTTTACCCAAGCAAACGCCGAAGAACTAATTTTTTATCTAAGAAAAATTTTGGCCGAGGATTTTATGAAATTGTAACTCATTGTCTGCAATTATCCCAATAAACATGATGATTGTACGGTCGAGTCTGTTTGCGGACAAGCAAGGCTCGAGGAGACGGCCCAAAAGGATCAATCGCGGATATTCAATATTGTAAGCCTCAATGCCTGTATAAACTAATCCATAATAAATTTGGCGCCCAATTCGAATATACTGGCACTTAGGCCGGTGGTTCTTTCATATTGGTTAAACCTAAAACTAATGCTCTTTAATCCAAATTTCCACACTTTGCTCTGGGTAAAAATGTCCTTGTAGGTTATGCCGAAACCGTATTGATTGCTATTAAATTCGGACAAGTCATAATCAGAGGTATAGTATTCATAGGTCGATAATGCCGTTTCTTTGGGATAAAAGTAATCGGAGGCTGTTTGGGTATAATAGCGGTACATGGGAAACACGGTAAACTTTTCCGATATTTTTATGGGGATTTCCAAACTTGCCGTATAGGCGCTAACCCCCCAATCGTCATAATAATATCTAAAATAAGCGCGTAGGCTCATTAGATCGTTAAGGTAGTACGAAAGCCTTCCACCAATGGGCAATTTAAATCTGGAAGTTGGCAATAGTTCCACATTGTCCGCCAACTGAAAATTCTCAATAAAAAAATTGTTCTTATCCTGTAAGTATACTCTTTGGTGGGGAGTAGAAAGTAATCCATCCTGTAGAACAAAATCCAACGACAGCGACGCTTGAAAACGTTTAGTGATAATCTGTGAAAAATTAAGGGAAAGTGAATAGGAATTTCGGTTCAAGTGGTTAAACTCATTAAATAATGGAGAATAGGTACCTGTTCCACTAATTCGGTCATCAAAAAAACCTTCCCGTAGTTCTATGGGATATTGTGGCTTATAAGTGTCCAAATATACTTGTGCACTAATTCCCAATTCTGTATTTTTTTCGTTCATGAGATGGGTATAACCGCCTCCGAACCCCACGGAAAAGTAATCGTACTCTGCAGAAATGGCTATGTTTCCGCTAAGGATGTTGTTTCTATTCTTGGAACTATGGGTAAAGGTAGGGTGGAAATAGGTAAGGGCATCGCTTTTGGAGGCGCCTGAAGACTCCACCCATGGGCTGGCGGTCTTGTTGCCGTCAAAAGGATTGATATTGCTGGAGGAAGCGGAAGTATAGGCGGATATTCCCGCATCCAAAGTAAGAACATTATCCTCTCCCAATGGGATACTGACAATAATGGTCGGGGTCATATCCGTTAATTTTTCTGTTCCCTCCCCACCGGTAACAGCGGCATTGTTCCCATCTTGACTATAGTAACTATATAGTAGCTCCACTTCAGGAGTTTCCAAGACTTTCTTAACGTATTCCTGATTGTTTCCTTGGGAAAATCCAGCCCATGAAATCAACCCCAAAAACAATATAGATCCTAATTTCTTCATTTCTTTTTAATTACATCCACATCCACCACCTGTTTTGCCCCCATTGGCTCCTGCAGCAGCTTCCCTATATATTTGAAAATTGGTTTCGAAGCGTTCCAGGCTTTTGGTGGCCAAAATCATCTCTTCGTCATTGAGGTAGACTTTGTCGTACTCCCTGACTGCAACGCAGGAGGATAGTGATAACATGCCCATAATAAGTATAATCAATTGTCGCATAATGCTATTGGGTTTTGTTAAGTTCAATATTTTTGGAAGTGTGGATGTTGTTCTCGTCGTCTATAATAATACATTCTACCCCTTTTATTTGATTAATTATATATAGGCCCGTTTCCACCCCGGTAATAAAAACGGAGGTAGCCAAGGCATCACATAATTCCGCACTTGGCGCAAAAATAGTAACACTTAGGATGCCAGTGGAAGGGTATCCTGTTCTTGGGTCAATAATATGGCTATATTTTACACCATTGAAGGTAACATATTTCTCGTAATTGCCCGATGTGGCAACGGCGGCATTGACTACCGGGAACCAGGAGAATATGTTGTCCTTGTTAAGGGGGTTGGTAATGCCCACCATCCAGTCCGTACCATCGGGTTGTTTTCCCCAGGTAGTTAAATCCCCAGAGGCATTTATTATTCCAGACTTTACGCCTTCCGTTTTTAGCATGGTTCTTACCTTATCAGCTGCATATCCTTTGCCAATGGCCCCAAAACCTATTTTCATACCTTCCAATTTTAGGAATACGGTTTGCGCATTCTTATCCAGTACAATGTTTTGATAACCAATTTTGGAAACCGAATTGGTTATGGCTTCCTTAGATGGCATTTGGGTCATGCTGCCATCATATCTCCATACCTTATCGATGGAGGCATAACTAATATCAAAAGCGCCATCGGTAATTTTCGAGATAGTAATACACCGTTCTATAAGGTCTATTAGTTCCGGATCAACTTTTACAGCTGATATGCCAGCATTTTTATTTATTTCAGAGGTTTGTGAGGAAGGATTCCATGAAGAAATCAACTTTTCAATTCTGGTGATTTCTGCAATGGCGGCGTCTATATAATGGTCAGCAGCAACCTCATCCTTTGCAACCACAGTTATATCGAACCTACTTCCCATTAATTTAGTGGTTCGCCTATGTGCTATGTCCTGAGCAAAGACGAAACATGGGATTAAAACTGCAAATGCAATTAATAATTGGTTTTTCAACCTTCAAATGATTTTAAAAGTGCTATGTATTCTTGCACGGATATGTTTTTAAATCCGGTTTGTCCCAGAATATTACCATTCGGGTCCAGGAGAAGTACCAAAGGGAAATATCCATTTTTATTGTATTTTTCAGCGAGTTGGGCGTTTTTAATCTTTTGATCCTCCGGGAGTAGATTCGCTTTTTTTCTGGGAAAATCTGCCCTTAGCATAGTCCAATGGTCCTTGGCATAATCCTGAAATTCGGAGGACTGCCAAATACTTTTATCCAGTCTAATACAAGGGGCACACCAATCGGAACCAGAAAAGACCAAGAGCACATTTTGGTGGTTTTGTTTGGCCAGGGCGGCAGCGGCTGTCCAATCGCTTTCCCATTTTTGAGCGGATAGGAAACTAGACAAAAGTAGGGTCATTATTAAAATCCGCTTCTCCATTCTATGAGGTTTTAATGATAAAAGTAAAGTTTTTGGGTCTATCAAAACATGACAACTATCATTAGATTTTGTCGGGCTTATATCAATACCTTACATCTATTGGTCCAAAACCATTGTTAAAAGAAAGTTCATTTCCAATAGAGTGGAGGATTATCATTTTAAATTGTTTAACCATCCTACCCATTGATTGGTCCATGTGGCCAAATGGGTGTCTTGTAGCCCCAGGGCAAAACCGTGACCTCCTGTTGGGTAGATATGCATTTCTGTGGGAACCTTATTTTTTATTAGGGCCGTATAGAACAAAAGACTGTTCTCCACGGGGACAGCGGTGTCGTCCGAGGCATGCAGCAAAAATGTGGGAGGGGTATCGGCAGTAACCTGTAATTCGTTGGAGAAATGTTCAACCATCTGTTGTGAAGGATTTTCCCCCAATAAGTTTCTTCTAGAGCCACCATGGGTATTTGGTTCTCCCATGGTAATAACTGGATAGGCCAAGGTCATGAAGTCAGGTCGTGCACTAAGGTTATCAATGGCATCTTTTTTGGGATATACCTCGTCATTATAGTGGGTACCCAAAGTAGAGGCCAAATGACCACCTGCAGAGAAACCTATTATTCCAATATTGGTAGGATCAATATTCCATTCCGAGGCTTTGGACCGCACTGTCCTTATGGCCCGTTGTGCATCCTGTAAGGGTACTTTGTGTATTTCTGTTTGTGATTTTAGACTGGGCAAACGATATTTTACTACTATTCCCGCTATGCCTTTGGCGTTAAGGAATTTTGCAAAATCAGTGCCTTCCCAGTCATACGCCAGTATACCATAACCACCGCCCGGGAAAATCAATACCGCCTGTCCGGTGGCTATTTTTTTCGCAGGAAGATATACTTCTATTTGTGGTACCTGTACTTTGGCTATCCTAACAATATCCGCGCTTACTACTTCCTCTTTTTCATCGGTCTTAATGGAGTTGGGTATGTTGTTGGGCCAAAGAGGCAGTACAGTGTTTTGGGCGTAAGTGGTCATGCTTAGTAAAGTGGAGAAAAGGAAAATAAATGGTTTCATTTTAATTTTTGAATAGTTTGATACGGATAAAGATAGAAAATATCGTTGAACAAGAAGGTTTAAAATTTTTCAGGCACATCTTGGCCCATAAGAAGGTTCGTATAATCAATTTTTGAAGCTGTACGGTCTATATTTTTGATGCCTTGTGGTTATTACAAGTGACATATTGATAATTGTATGATATTATTTATTTTATAAAACACTGATTAAGAATTGTTTATATATTTGCTAGACTGCTTAGTTCTCTTTTGGAAACATGCCTACAGCATAAGACTCCTTCCCCTAGACAGGGGAAGGTGGATCCTGCATCCAAGCGCAGGAGACGGAAGGGATTGAAAGTCCAAGACAAGTGAAATAAGCTTATAGCCAATACAATTCCTTAGGCAAAACCACCGAGCGTTATATTATACATTAAGTTCCAGCCAAGGATGTGCGATTCCTCGTCGTCCCGAAAAGGGGTTTGGTGTCGAAGTGACTATTGCAGTCATTTCGATCGATAGAGAGAAATCACACAAGTAGCTAATATGCAGTTTAATGAATACCCTTAAGATAAATAATCCCTTATCAAAATCACACAACTGGCTACCTTCAAATCTAAGGCTTATTCAAATCCAACAGAAAAGTCAAATATGTACAACTTCTCTCCCTAAGGTACCTATCTGGAGTTGCAAAAGGGCAACTCATTTCGAAGTGACTTTGGAGGTTCTTTTTGAGCTTTAATTTATTCTACTCTTTCTTTGTTGCAATCTCTATAACCCCGTGTTTACCTAATTTTCCATACTTATTGGAGGTGGATTCACCTGGTGCAAAACTGCCAATGCTTTCAATTTCCGAATACTTCATAGTAGGCACATAGTTTTTTCCCTTGTTTTCACCGTTGACAAAAATCACAGCTTTTTCCATCCCTTGCTTTCTATATGAACTTAAATCCAATATATCATCTGGGTCGTTCGTGTTGATACCGTAACCTACTTTCCATTTACTATTTGGAGTTTTGCCATCTTCCCCTTTTATGACCTCATTACTTTCATTGTAGCTCGTTACATTGGTAGTCCAGTTGGCGTTGGGATGTACGGCATTGTTGTTAGTGGATTGCACCTTCCATCCACTTTTTTTGGTAGTAATCTCTACTACGCCACTTTTTTTTCCTTTGATGCCATATTTTTTAAAGGCTGCTTCCCCTTTTAAAACGTCTATGCTTTCAATGGTGCTTGGAAGAATACTTCCCATGTCAAAATCCGAATCTTTTTCTACTCCATCGATTATAAATAGTGGTTCTTCATCGGACTTAATGTAGAGGTATGGATTATTTTGGGAAGTGTCTGGGGTTGTTTCTGAGACAATGGCATTTTGATAATTTTTAGTCGTGATCTCAATTGCCCCATTTTTTGCTTTTTCCCCATATATATTTGTGGCAGTGACTCCTTTTACCACATTAATACTGTGAATGTTCTTGGGATCTACTTCACTAACCTTGTAATCCTTGGAAACTTCAATGGCATCTATAATAATAAGAGGGTCGTCCGTCGCTACTGAATTTTTCGTCGTAGTGGACGCCTTGATACGGATCGTTTCGGAATCATGGTTGGTTTTTTTAATTTGTTGATAGGCCTTAAGTCCATTCATGTTGTCATTTCCCTCCAACGCATGCCCCATAGAAATAATTTTATTATCCTTATCGGTTTCAATATATATTGAAAATGGTTTTATACCATTTAGATCCTTAAATGTATTGGTGCCTGTCATGGTCGTCTCATCAAGTTTGGAAACTGTAAACGATGATGATATGTTTGTGATTGCCCCATTTTGATTTCGCTCTATGTCTGCGAAAGTTTGGGAAACGCTATAATTTTTTTTGAGAGTGTTGGAGATTTTCTCCAGGTCTTCTGGCGTACTGGTCTTGTAAATGGTAAATTCAACTTTGGTAGTGTCTGTATTGTTGTTCTCCAATGTTGATACCGGTAGGTTGGTCGGGGTACTTACCTGTGTTACCGTTTTGGTATTAAAGGCAACTAAAAAATAGGCAAGGAAAGGTACTACAAGCGTAAATTTCCAAGCTCTGAGATTGTTTGATCTGCTTTTGTTTAACATGACGATTCGTTTTTTGATTGATGAAGTAAAAAATGGATTGATGATTGATGAATATTGTTGGGCTGCCGAGGCGTTTTTCAGCAATAAGTATTGATATTCCTTAGAACTTCCCAAGTTATTTGAAACACATTGGTCTGCAATGTACTCCAGATTCTGTGAGACCGATTTTTTGTATAACCAGACAAAGGGATTTACCCATTGAAACGCAGAAAATAGATGGACCAACAAAATATCCAAGGAATGCCATTGAAGCGCGTGTATTTTTTCATGGGCAAGTATTTTTTCCAATTCATCGGGCTGGTGTAGGGCCGGATTGTAAACTATGAGATTGAAAAAGGAAAAGGGGGAGGTATCCGCCTTGGATTCTATTAACTTAAAAGCATTGACTTCCATAATTGTTCCCTGTTTTATCAATCGTCTTAAGGATAATAGTTGCATCCCAAGTCGGCCCAGGAAAAAGAGAACTCCACCGGCGTAAAGGATGGCAATTATGTTCCACCAATCAAATCCAGGAGTATTTATAGGAATGGATTCCACAGTCGCGGATTCCTCCAAAGTAAAGGGCAGGGGGTCTACCAGTACAATTTCGGTGAGTGTCCAAAGTGGAAAAAGTAAGGCTATTAAAATCCCAGAAGCCAGGAACACTCTATGTAAGGCAAATAGGGTTTCCTTTTCCAGGAAAAGTTTATGGCAACACCAAAAAATGGCAAGAACACCACTGCTTTTTATCAGGTAAATAAGGAAGTCTTCCATTAATTCTTATTTTCTATGAGCTTTATAATTTCTTTCAATTCTTCCACGCTGATCTTGTCCTCGGAGGCAAAATGAGAAACCAGATTCTTATAGGAATTATTAAAATAATCCTCAATGGCCCCGCTAATAAATTGTTTTCTGTACTCCTCCTTGGCTACCACTGGGTAATATTGGTGTGTGTTTCCATAGGCTTCATGGGACACATATCCCTTTTCTTCCAAGTTGCGGATAATGGTGGAAAGCGTATTATAATGGGGCCTTTCTTCGGTAAACTTGGCTAGAACGTCCTTTACAAAAGCTTTCTCCAATTCCCATAGAATTTTCATTACCTCTTCCTCCTTATTGGTCAATTTTTTCATGGATCCTTATTTTTTTGTGCGTTACGGCTTAGGCCGTCAGGCTTTACGCTACAAGTCCTCGTTCTGGTAGAACTGCGGGCTTTTCACTCCAATCCTTAACGCTATCCAAACATATAACTATTTTTTTAGTTATACAACTATAAAAATAGTTAAACAACTAAATATGTAGTTTTTATTGGGTAAAGTCAGAATTTTAGAGACTAAATGATCACGAATAATGTAAAATAGAAATGCCATGGGCTAAATCACAAGTGTAGATAAACCAAATCATTAATTGTGTGAATAGTGTTACTGATACGAACAATAAAAAAAATGTGCCGCGACCAAAACCAAAATATGTGAGACTTCGCTCCCGATAATCATCGGGAGTCCCAAAAAAGTGAGGCCGTCGAAGTGACTATTTTATACTACACTTGCCTTGTAGTAGAATGAGGTATCTTTGGTTATTCTATGGTTAGTTGGGAGTTGTCGTATGTTTGGATAGCGCTTTTTTTAAGGCATCTTTATAATTGGGGTCATCCGTGCTAATTTTACGGTTTCTTTGCTGATGGATATTTTCCGGTAAGGTATTGTTATAGGTTATGGCCGGAGTTTCTCCATTCGTGAATAAATAGTTGTTTTTTACGAAGTTGGTCTGGGCTTTATGAAAGCGTAAGGGAGATTTTGCTATATTATAGATAAGGTTGTTTTCCACTAGCACGTCTTTGGTTCCTTCATCCAAAAACATCCCGTTGCTTTCAGCCCTCCCCGCATTTACCGAAATATCATGAATATGATTGTCAATCAATTTACTTCCTGGTTGTAGGCCCAACATATAAATTCCCCCACCGTCACTAAGTTTTTGCATTACATGATGAATATGGTTTTCCGCTATGGTATTGTCCCTACAGGGGGTGGGTTCCGGGCTCCACATCCAACCTATAGAAATACCAGTGTAAGGCAGATTATATATTTCATTGTTCTTCAGTATGGTTTCAGCAGTTAATCCGCACCATATACCAACGGCACCGTAAAACTGTGTCCCACAATCTGAAATATCAGAGTCTACAACTTTGTTTCCAAGAGCTGCTTGGTGCGGGGCAATTTTCCACCAAGGCCCGCCAGAAACCCGTCGGTCTTGTCCTTCGCCTATCATAACTCCATTTCCTGAAATATCCCGGATCCTACAACTTGTGATAGTGCTATTTATCGTTCCAGTTCCTAACCAAATGCCACTTCCTCCCAAGGAAGAGAATTCACAATCTTCAAACCGAATATTGTGGGCCCATGTTGTCCGGATAGCGGTTGGCACCACTGCCCATTCTTTATTGCCCTGTTGCGTATCAAAATTACAGGCCTGTATTCCTGCATAAGTATGGTTAGGGATATTCCATCTGCAGTGTTTGAAGCTAATCCCTTCAAAGCTAATATTGGATATAGGATTCTGTTCACTGCCCTCCACGATCAATAGGGATTCTGCCAGTGGCACCTCTATGGATAGTTGGGAAGGTTCCAAGTCCGTTGGTAATTTTAAATATATTTTGGAGGCCAAGGAGTCCAAATACCATTCATATTCCGCATCCAAAAATTCAATATCATTTTCTAAGTAATATCGAGGGTTGGGTTCCCAATTATCCAGATTAAAGAAATTCAAACCTTTTGCCCCGATCGAATCCGAAGCGGTAATAGTGTGGGAGTCCAATGATATATCTTTAATCGGAATTCGCGTTATGGACCAATCGTGAAATACCACCAGTTCCACTTCCCCAGGTTTTTTTGGTTGTGGAAAGTCGCCTATGTGATAAGTGAAGTTGGTTCGTCTATCAGCCCCGACTTCCTTCACCCTAAGATATTCTTTGTTGGGATGTCTGGCCCGTATAGCGCGTTTGCCTTTAACGAACAATTCCCGAAAAATCCCAAGATTTTCGGGTACCTCGGAAACCCATATGCCATTATCTAAATTAGTCCAATCCTTGAGTTCCACGGCCCCGGATATTGTAGGACTTGAACCTTCAACCGCCTTAAATTTGAAGGTAGTTCCCCTTTTCTTTACGGTTGAATCTAATACAATGGCATTGCTTATGCGGTAGACCCCATCATTAAGCCAAACTACAATTTTCTCAAGTTGATGGGAATCCATGGCTCCCAATACAGCAGTTGCCCTACCTAGAGATTTAAGAGGTCTTTCAAAGGTTCCCGAATTGTTGTCGTCTCCGGAAGGCGATACATGGATTTCTCTAATTTCCTGTGCCAAGGAAAAGTTGGCCATCAAAACAAATACAGCAAAAAAAAGTATTTTAATAGGCGATTCTCTTTTCATATTACCGGCCATTTTGGATCTCTCCTTCAGATATGATTGCAGGCATCAAATTATTTTGCATATTTATGGAGAGGTTATTATTCACTAAGGTTTAAGCCATATTTCTTGCCCTGGATCGGTTTGTATGATCAGTGTATCGCCATCCCAGGTATGGGTTATTTTATCGCCAATGGAAATTTCTTTTTTCTGAAAGGGGTTCTTAAGCTTAATTTCCCCACCTCTTTCAGAAACGATCTTTACCCATTTTAGTTTTCCATCTTGTTTTTGGGCAGATATCAAAAAGGCCCCTTCTGTCCGTAATTTGCTAAATCCAACGTTTTTCCAGTCTGAGGGTATAGCGGGGAAAAGGCGTACGGTTCCTGTATGACTCTGTATCAGCATTTCCTGTAAGCCAGCGGCAAAGGCGAAGTTGCCTTCCAAAGTAAATGGTCTGTACGTAAAATTTGATTTTCCGGTACCCGATTGGTCACCGTTAACGTGAAAACTATTGGGCAGTACAAAGGAGGTGGCAAAATCCTTTAATGCTTTTGCTGCCCCTTCCCCATCAAAAGCCCTCGCTTTCAGATTTCCCAGCCAACTAAAGGAATAACCAACCCATTGGCTAGAACCAGTTGCGTCCAAGTTGGCAATGGTCTTTTCTATGATCTCCATATCTCTTGCGCCATTTGCCGGGTCTATCAATCCAAGAGGATGAATGGCCATTAAATGGGAGAAGTGGCGATGGGATTCATTAAAGGGTAGGCTGGGGGAGAACATTAGGCCTGATTCATCAACGGCATAATCCGGCCATTCCTTAAGTGATGCTTTCCATTGTTCCGCTTCCTCCTTTAGCCCCAGTTCCAAGGCCAGTTCTTCCGCATGGGAATAGGTCCATTTAATCAAGGCAAGGTCAAAATTGGTCATATCGCCAAACCAAGCTTCACGGGAATTATTATGTATTTCAGGGCTGGAACTCAAAGGCAGTTTTCTTTTTCCATCCTCATCCAAAATAGATAATTCATTAAAGTGTATGGCCACCTCCTTGATCCAAGGATAGGCCTCGTTTTTAAGAAAATCCTTGTCCATGGAATACCGCCAATGCAGATAGAAATGATGCCCCAACCAAGCCCCCACGGTAGGTCCAAAAGAATATTGGATCCAACCGCCCATGGGGTCTCCCGTTAGAGTGGTCACTCCCGGAACGTTAAGTCCGTTAGTACCATAAAAATCTTTGGTATACTTCTTAAAAGTAGGCTTGTAATGGGAAAGCCAGTCAATAAACCCCTGTTCCAAATCCAAATGATTTCCCGAATAAGTAGGCCAATAACTTAGTTGTGTATTTAGATCGTGGTGGAAATCACCTTTCCAAGGCGGCAATTTTCCATTATCTGCCGTCCATACACTCTGAAGTGATATTGGTGGTGCCCCTTGTCTGGCCGCCGACCCCAATTTGTACATTTCCATATACCATTGGTGCTGCAGAACAGGATCTGGAACCTTAATGGTAGACTTGTTCCAAAAGGAATTCCACCAACCCATATGGCTCTCCATAGCAGATTCAATTCCCTGTTGGAGCGATTTTGTTACCACCTGTTCCGCGGTTTCTACTGGATCTTTTTCCGAGCCTTGGGAGCTGATGCTCCAACTACCTTGTAACCCTTTTGGTGTAGGTTTCCACTGGGTGTGCACTTGAAATTTAAAGTCGGACCAACCCTTTTGGTCATAGGTAATAACATGGTCTTTTTGGGTAACCCTACCCCCATCATAATTTAGTCTTCTAAGGTCTTGCCCTGTTACCGGATTATCTGCGCCGGCCTCCTTTACTGAGACATAGGCAGGTGGAATTATGGTGGGGTTCAGATCTCCGCTAATGTTTTCAAAGATATACCAGCCCAAAGGTTCAGTGGCATGGACAAAAGTTTTTAAAATGGCGCCATTCTTCCATTTTACTTCGCATATTGCTGAATCCAAATTTAGCGTTACCGATGCTATCTCTCCCAATCCTTTTACATCAAATTCCAGGGCTCCCCCAGGAATTTTTGAGGGTGCCGGTAATTGGTCGTAGGGAGCATCATATCTATCCTGTACATTTTTATAGGTATCCTTTTCCCATTGCTCCTTTACCCAATCAAATCCATAGTTGGCGAAATCTAGATTTTCCATGGGCCGTAGGTCCCAGAGATCGGCCCGGTCCAGGGAAAGTCGAAGTTTTCCGTCTTTTTCCCAAACCAAGGCTCCTACAGTGCCATTCCCCAAAGGAATGGCTTCGTCCCAAGTCGTGGCCAGTTGATTGAACTTAAGTTTGTATTTGGGAATTCGGTCGAGCTCCACTTTTTTTGGCGTGGAATCGCAACTTGCCATGAAGAGAATTATGGCCAAGATGTAAATTGTTTTAGTCGTCATATGTTTTGTTTTATCGCTTAATAAATTACAAACCAAGTGCTGCCGTTGGCGGGGATTTCCACTTTTAAATCTATCGAATAATCCCTAGCCAATTTATAGCTTATTTTTTCTCCGTCCTTCTCCTGAATGTTTACTACCTGCGAATGCCCAGTATAATACATGGGGAGTTTTATGGTTTGCGACAAGGTTTTGTTGGTTGGGTTAAAGAACAATGCCAACCCTTTTTCGTTCAATTCCGGGTTAACGTGCATTATTCCATCCATGTCCCTTCCATTCGCTCTTTTAATATGTACTATGGGAGAATTAAGGATGTTACGGTATTTCTTGTACCAATCAACTACCTCTTCGACGGTGTTCTTGGTTTTCTCGGTGTCGTACAAACGAGGCCCTCTATAACAGGCCTGAACTCCCATGCCATAGTTTTGCACCATATGGGCCTTGTAGGCTTCTAAATGGGTGTCCAATGGCTCTATAGTGGCTTCTGCTCCGCCACCGTGGTATTCTGTAAGGGGAACAAAGGTCCAACTCATGCTTGGAAGCCTGTCGTAAGTTCCGTCATACATATTTTGCCTACCCAGTACCAATTGACGTTCTCGGGGTAGAGACCAATTGACTTCCCTATATCCAATTCCGTTTTTAGTGCTGCCACTTAAATAGTACCAATCTGGGATATTAAGGGAAATTCCTTTTTCATTGCACCACTTGTAGAAATCGGTAATTCGTTTCCAAGATTTCCATTGGGAATCCTCCAACCCCTTATGTCCCACATGACTGGTTGAAGCACATAATTGACCAGGGTAGGAACCATCGTGTTCCAAAAGATCAAAACCGGTCTTATTGAAGAAGACCGTTAATTTTTCAAAATAATCAATGCCCCACTGGCTATTTAAACACGGGGAACTACCGTGAATTACGCCACCTCTTTTGCCCGTTTCCGGATTAATTACATCTACTTCCTCACTGATCCATCTGCTGGATAAAAGGGAATATCCACCGAGTTCTATACCCTTGGAATGGGCATAGTCTGCCAAGGCTTTAAATTTATTTATATTGTTATCGGACAGATCTTCCATATTTAAACCACTGCCAAAACTTAAAATGACCATTTCATAACCCGTTTCCGCACATTGGTCAATGGCTGCCCTTACTTTGGCATCGTCCGTAGTGGTCAAATGTAAAAATAGGGGATTTTCCGTAGTCCAAGGGGCTATTAATTTGTACATGGCATTGGTATAAAGGCCCTTGCGCTGTTTGTCATAACTATCAAAGGGCATTTCCCAGACTCTAAAAGATTCAAAATTGGTTCCTGGGGTTATGGTTTCATTGGGTCCGAGGGGCAATTTACACTCCAACAAACATGGTGTGGACAATAAATAGCTGGCTTGTGAAGTATAACGTGGGTCTTTTTCCCAATGAACTACTTTGTTGGCATTTTTCATGGACATGGAATGAAATGCAAAATCGCTTTCCACATGAATATTGGGGGTCTCCCAGCCTTTTTGTTTTTCTACCGCACTTTCGGCCTCCACCATCGCCAGGATTTCACTTTTAAAATTGTTTAAGACAACAGGTTTTGATCCGCTGTTTTCAAGGGTGAACCATTTGCTGATCAAAGGAATGCCATCATAGATTTCATAATGCACTTTTACCAAGAGGTCTTGAAAATCTGGATGCGCATAGAAAAAACTTATTTGTTTTCCTTGGGTTGGACTTTTAGGTTGGGAAGACCATCTTTTATTTGGCCACTTAATGCGCTCTTGAATTTCATCAACCTTAAAATCGGTAAGTTGAAATGAACCGGCCGGACTCCACATTTGGTCCAACCATTCTTCTTTTAAATAACCGTATTCAATCTGTCCATCCAGACCGCCCACTGTATATTCCTGCCCGTTTATGGTAAGCATGGCTTCCGGACTTACACCGCGAAGAAGCGATTCTCCAGAAACAAGATTGTCAAAACCTACCGTGGCACAGTTTGGGGTGAGTCGGAATGTTCTACTGATCAAGCCGTTGGAGATTACAATTTCCTTTCCGTTGGCCTGTTGATATACCTGGGAAGGGAGACTTACTTTTTTAACCAACCAATCCGTTTTTATCCCTTCTTTAAATATGTCTTGACCCAGGGGTAATTTTTGTATTAGGGGCTTAATACGGTTATTAAAAATGGCATCGACGGTCTTTAATTTATTAAAATAGTTGGCATCTACCAGTTGTGGTTTAAAATTGGAATAGTTGATGGTTGCATTCGCCCAAACGGCATGGTCACCGGAGACACCATCACCACCATCCTCAACGCTGAGTTCCAAAACCTGGACACCTTGGAGGTTTAGTTCAACTGTTGTAGTTTTGCCCCCACCATTTATTTTTTTACTTTTCCACAATAATTTTCCGTCCCCTTTTATTAGGAATCTAACACTGCCTTTGCCCATGTTGTCTTTAGAGTTGGCAATGCCTACAAAGGTTTTATCCCCTTCGTGTTCGGAATAGAATAATTTATTGCCATCGCTTAGGGTGTTATATTCAACATCCTGCGGAAAGTTTTGCATATCCTGAATGCCTACTTGGGCCTTAAATTTTTTACTCTTACCATCCAGGAAAAAGAAGAGTTTACTTCCAGACAAGGTCCCAATACCATTTTTAAAAGATACCCCCCCAATTTGAATCGTTGCTCCGGTGATAGCCTTGTTTTTCTGGGCAGACCACCAAGGTTGTTCTGGTTTTTCAATATCCAATTCGGAAAGGCTTACCAGCTTTTTTTCCGTATGTTGCGAATGGGTGGATATGGAAAAAATGAGTAATAACGGTAAATATAGTTTTAGGAATTGCATTGTGATTTAAATCTGGAAATTTGGTGTTCTTTAGGTTATTAGGGTTTAAGAAAAATATAAATCTCAGTAATAGTGGTCGTGTAAAAGTTGTTTCGCTATTGCTGACTTATGGCTCTTCTCATTCGAATCTATTTGTTTAAGGTGAAAAAACCTACACTTTACATTATTAAAAATATTGACTCTTTGTTAAGACATTGTGAAAATATCGACCAATAGCGATTTCAGAAAGCTAAGTAACGGAATAAAAGCAATAGCTTTTCACTTCATTATGTACGCAGTAAACTCTTAAATAAAGGAATTTGTAATGTTTTGGGAATATTTGGAAAAATTAAGGACCTATAATTGAAGGAAAATGTTTTATGGATTCGGCAAGGTGATTTTTAATGAACCCATTAATTTCCCATTGATCCCCTAGCGGTATTTTAGTGTTTGCCTTGTATATTGAATAGGGATGTGGGCCATATTCAGGAGTAACAGTGATATAGGGGCGTTTTTTTGTTTGGGCAGACTTTATCATTAAACACCACCATTCAGTAAACAGGTCCAACTCAGTTTTATAATTCCCGTCCCGGGGGTCTATGACCTGCGGACTCTGGGCCGAACCTACCCTGGCATGGATGTGATAGGTATGTTCAATGGCCCTTTGAACTGCTTTGGGCTGATTTTCCAATAAGGATTCGGCAACGCAACACCAATGGGACAGGTCGGAAGTAAGTTTTAGAAAAGGGTATTCCTCCAAATACGGTAAACAGGCATGGGCGGCATAGGAAAAACGTGAGCGATGGGTTTCATGGGTAATGATAACCCCGGTTTCCAATTCTACTTTGTGGGCCATTTCAATCAAAGTGGCATTTTGGGAGTGGGAGAAAAAATCCATTCCGGTATGTGAATTCACGAATAGGGGATGAGCTTCCACGAGATTGTACAAATGCCTTCTGTACTGTTCTTGATGTTTGGTAAAATCCACCTCCTTGGTTTCCCAATGCTGTGCTACGAAATCTAGCTCCAAATCCTTCAGTATGGAACAAATTTCGTTCTTTTTAATGCTTTCTAAGGGAAGGTCTATTTCTACTCCCTCATAACCGGCATTTTTTATCTTGTTTAAAAAAACGGACCACCTTAAATCCGAACTTCCCCAACGTGGATATATAAATTTAATTTGCATGCATTGTATTATTTTAATTTCTCTGTTTTCTTTCCCCAGTATGATCTACCCCTTGTTCCCTTTCAAATTCGATCATTTTTTTGGGTCTAAAGTTTAAAATTAATGCTCTTCTTTGGGTTTCGGTAGTGTTGCCTTGGCTAAAGTGAAGCGTAAAACCATCATGAAAAGTACATCCGCCCGGATTTAAGGGTATGCTTAAGGCCTGTGAGCTGTCGGTTTCGCAATATAGGGCGCCCCCATTGGGTAGGTTTTTGTGGGGAAGAATAGGTATGCCGGTTGTTTTTGGAATAAACCACATACAACCATTTTTTTCATATACCTCGTCCAATGCAATCCAACAACTGGCCGATCTTTTATCTGGCATAGCTATCCAATAGGCAGCGTCCTGATGCCATGGCGTAGGGGTATTGGTGTAAGGCGCTTTATTGATCATCATATCGAAATCCAGTTCCATATCATTACCTAAAAGATCTTTGGCCCATTGTTCCGCCTTTTTATAGGAACTTTTCTCCAGCATTTCAGGAATTAAGGTGCTGGGTCTCATAATTTGGGTTATACGCTCCACCTTCTTGTCGGCATTATTGTCTGCGCCCGCAAGATCACTTCTGAGGTGGGCTGTTTTAACTTTGTCCTGTAACAATTCATCGTATATCATTCCAAGGCTGTCCACTTCCTCTGGTGTGATTAATTGGTCTATTTTAATAAATCCATCCTTGATGAATTTTATTCTTTTTGTTTCCATGTTGCTAATTTAAGTGGATCAAAGATGTAGTTAAATTACATTAATATCTATCAATTTTATACTATATTACTTTTTTATACATTTTGTGGATATGTCAACTCAGGGTAGAAAGGTGTTTAATCTTCAGGATTTGGGAATAAAAAGGGGCTTATCCTTTGGTTATTACCGGTACAAAGAGGTGAAGCCTGGTCTGGTGGGACATCAACACCCAGGGGCTTTGGAAATATGTTTTTGTATGAAGGGCCGACAATATTACAGGATAGGGGAGGAATTATTTGAACTAAATGGAAATGACATTTTTGTGGTACCGCCGGATACTGAGCACAGTACCGGTGAGTTTCCCGAGGATAAAGGGGAATTGTTTTGGCTACAAGTACTTGTAGACAGTTCATATGGGAAACTTTGTAACATGCCCAAAAAGCATTCCGACTTTTTGATGGCCGCACTTCTGGATAAATCCAAATATATATTTAAGGGTTCGTTTCAACTAAAATTTATTTTGGAGAAATTGTTGGATCAATTGGGCAAAGGGGATACCATGCTCTCCAACATAATGGTAGATCAATTAATTGCCCAACTCTTATTGCACACGGTTATCCTATCCCAAAAGCAGCAACAAAGTCCACCATCCATTAAGTTAAACACCTTGGAAATATTTATCAGAAAAAATCTGTTTAGAATTATTTATGTGGATGAAATGGCCAGTTTGGTGGAAATGTCCACAGGTTACTTTAAGGCTTGGTTTAAAAAAGAAACAGGAATGCCCCCAAAGGAATATGTGAACCGACTAAAGATGGAACAGGCCAAAATGGAATTACATACCGCCAAAACGATTACGGAAGTGGCATTTGGCCTAGGCTTTGGTTCCTCCCAGTATTTTGCCACCACCTTTAAGAAGTTTACTGGGGTTACGCCCAAATCCTATAGAAGACAGCACAGGGAATAACGAATCATTGATTTAAGCTTTATCATACCAAAAAAAAATCCGGAACCTAAAAGGTATCCGGATTTTTCAAAACTAACTCAACTCAAACTCTTATCAAGTTCATTCAGAAGAACTTGTAATTTTTAAAACTCAATTTTTCAACAATTTAATTACACTTATTAAATCGTATGCAAGATAAGCAGTTAGTGTCTATTTGGCTACCTATTTACTGACAAACACTGATAGTTTTTTTGCACTTTTATGTTTACTTGATAGTTTGGGGTATATAATTTTAATGAATATATGAAGAAACAAGGTGTAAGCTTTAATGAGATTTGAGCTGGCTCCCTGCCAGAAGTATGGTTTTGGTCATAGTATTTGGAGGGGTAAAATTTAATTACTGATCCAAAGTTTTGATCAACTACGGATGTACATAGCATAATAAACAAAGACACGGGTGGAAATTTCCTGCCCGTGTCTTGATTAGCCATCTATGTTCTGTAACCTAGTTAGGCTACAAAAAGAGAATGTTAAGTACTAAATGTTGTTTTGCCCTTGTGGAATAGCTGTTTCCACTTTTCTGGGGGCAGTATTTATTAGTAACCTGTATTTTGTACTAGATTTGGATTGTTCTGCATTTCTGAGGTTGGTATGGGAAATAGAAGTTCCCTTTCGGTTAGCGATTTATTGGGCAAGTAAGAAAAGTTATGGCCCACAAAATCTTCCAATGCATTGGTTTCAGGGTTATATGCCTTTCTCCACCTAGCCATGTCGAACCAAGTCTTGTTTTCAAAACTCAATTCGTGAATTCTTTCTATTCTCACCGCATCTCTAAAGGCGTCTTGTGAAAGGCCCTCCAATTCATCCAGTTCTGCACGATCCCTAATCTCGTTTATAGCGTTATATGCTTCTGTAGTAGGTCCGCTTTCAGCTTCATTTAAGGCTTCCGCGTACATCAGCAATACATCGGCATATCTATAGATACACCAATTCAAGTCGGATTGGGCGCTCCCTTCGTTCGCTTCAATATCAAAATGTTTAAAGATATAGGGTGCTCCTAGATTAACACTGCTGTTGCGATCGGCCTCTAACGAATAACTGGTAAAATAGAATTGTTTTTCTTCTGTCCGTTTATCACCTAGCTCGTAGGAGTCCACAAAAGCATTTGTTGAAAAGATACCACCGGTTTGGGCCGAATAGGCCGATATTCCTAAGTTATAGGGTAAAATTCCTGGTTGCCAGTTACCGGATTGAATTCCCGCTGCAAATTGGGTCATAAAGATATATTCCCCTGTGTTTTTGGTGGCAGGGTCATGTAGTTCGTCATAGGTGTCAAAAAGTGCAAACTCGTCCGAATCCATTACCTGTTTGGCCTTTGCGGCTGCAAGAGCATAATTTTCGGTTTTTTGAAGAGGGTAACCTGCCATGGTCAAATACACATCTGCCAGTAAGGTTTTAACAGCTCCCATTGATACCCTTCCAGATCCATCCCTCCATGGTAGGTCGGAGTTCTCTGCATCGGTGAGATCACTGACAATTAAATCATATACCGCTTCAGGGGAAGATTGTTCAGGGTATAATTGTTCCGACCCCAAATCTACCGAATTGGTGATGATAGGAATGTTTCCGAACATGCGTACCAAACCAAAATAATAATAAGCCCTAAAGAATTTGGCAGTGGCCAAGTAATTTTGCCTATCGGTCTCATCCATATTTATTTCAGGGATTTTTTCTATCGCCAAGTTGGCCCTAGAGATACCGGTGTAATATTCTGTCCAGAAACTGTTTCCATATCCATTGTCCGAATTGTTAATTAAATCCTTTACCAAATAAATATTGGTGGCCTGCCCCAGTGAAGTGTTGGCCAAACCAGTGGCGAATTCCAGCATCATCCAAGTACCGCCTCCAAAACCACTGTTCGTTATAGGTACCAAAGGTTCATATATCCCATTAACAGCACTTTCGGCATGTGCGGCCGTGGTAAAATAGGTGTCTGTTGTGAAGTTGGATTCATCTTCTTCATCCAAAAAATTACTACATGCCGTTATGCTCGAAATTGTGGTTAAGACGGCTATAGCTCTTATAAAGTTTCTATAGATTTTCATTTTTTTATCTTTTATATGGTTATAGTCCAACATTTAATCCTAACATAAAGGTTCGGGGCCTCGGATAATCGTAAAGGGAGAATCCTTGGTCGAAAGCTTGACTTCCATTTGAACTTTCAGGGTCATACCCTGGATATTTGGTGGATACAAAAAAGTTCTGTACCGAGGTATATATCCTGAGACGATTCAAGTGTAAGCGCTCTACCAATTCTGGTTTGAATACGTAGGATAACATTAAATTTCTTCCTCTTAAAAATGAGGCATCCTTTAATTTTCCTGAATCGTTATTGGTATCATAACCAGCAGCAATTGGTCTAATCTGGGCAATGTCGGTATCTTGATTGTCCGGAGTCCAGGCATTAAGAACGGTCTTAAAGCTATTGGCAATTGTCTGACGGTCTTCCGCCGAGTGCTCGTCACGGTACATTATACTGTTGCCATATTGAAATTGTAAGTCTACCAGTAGCTCAAAATTGCCATATCTGAAGGTATTTGAAAAGGTTCCGAAACCGTCGGCAATACCTTTTCCTATGATGGCCCGGTCATCGCTATTGATGGCGCCATCGTTGTTTAGGTCACGGTATTTGATATCTCCAGGTAATCTATCGTAGATGGCGGCCTGGGCTGCCTCATCGGTATTCCATGTGCCTTCATCAATATAACCGAAGAAAGTACCTACAGGTTCACCAACACGGATCAACGTAGACCCTAAGAAAATATCGGAACCTCCCGATAGTGCTTTTACTTCATTTTTATTAATTGAAATATTGAAGTTGCTGCTCCAGCCAAAAATTTCATTGTCTACATTTATCGTGTTCAAATTAATTTCAACACCCTTGTTTTCCAAACTACCAACGTTTCTAAATACATTGCTGAAACCACTGGAAGATGGAATAGGGGCATTGAGGAGCATATCCGTGGTCAACTTTCTATACAGATCGATCTCTAAGCCTATACGGTTGTTTAAAAGGCCCAATTCAATACCCGCATCTACCTGTTCCGTTCTTTCCCATTTTAGATCGGGGTTGGCCATACGGCCCGCTACAGTGTAAGAGGCAAGGGCATCATCAAAGATTACAGTGCCGTTGGATAGGCCTGCCAATGCTCGGTAGGCAGGTAGTTCAGAGTTACCTGTTGCACCGTAACTGGCTCTAATTTTTAGATTGGAAATGGTTCCATTCTCTCTGAGGAAATCTTCTTCAGAAACCCGCCATGCCAATGCTGCCGATGGGAAAAAGGCAAATTGATTTTCCGGTCCAAATTTAGAGGATCCGTCTGCTCTTCCCGTAAGGGTCAACAAATATTTGTTCATGTAATTATAGTTGACACGCCCAAAGTAAGAGTTGAGTCCGTAAGCGATTTTTTCCGAGGTGGGTGTCTGTGGGTTGGAGCCTGCACCCAGGTTGTTGAAGCCGTAAAAGTCATCGGCAAATCCTCTGGTCGATGCTGTTGCACTAAACTGGTCTATATGTTGCCAAGAAAGCCCTACCATGGCCGTTAGCGAATTATTGCTATCAAAATCCTTGTTATAGGTCAAGTAATTTTCAAATTGCCAAGAATTGTACCGTGCGTTTGTGACACTTGCAGCACCATCGGGCATGGCTATATATCTTAAGTCCTTACCTCCGTAATAATCGTTCCTTTGGTTAATGATATTGGTACCTAGGGTAGTCCTTAATTGAAGGTTTTCATTAAACTCGATATTGCCGTAAAAATTACCTAGAACAGTTTGGGTTTTAAGGAAATACCGGCGATCGTGTGCAACCGCCACAGGGCTGCCACCACCTTCCATACCCGGATAATGTATATTGGATCCCCAGCTGCCATCCTCATAACGTACTGGTATTATAGGCAAGGCTTCGTATACTTGGCGCATGGTGGTGATACCACCGCCCCCAAGTTGGTCTACCTGCTTTTCGTTTTGGTCGTTATAGCTCAGGCTACCTCCAACTTTTAGCCAGTCGGTAACCTCGGTATCCAAAGTAAATCTACCTGAATAGCGCTTCAACCATGATTCTACAATTAATCCCTCTTCATCCCTGAAACCCATAAACAATCCGAAATTGGATTTTTGGTTACCACCGGTAAAGGAAAGTTGGTGGTTTTGGGTAATAGCGTCCCTAATAGCTTCATCTTGCCAATCGGTGTCGTAAAGTGGGTTGCCATTGGTGTCAAAAAGTCTAGGATCGGTTCTTTTTAATCTAGGATCGGTATATCTACCACCTGCCCATCCATCCGGATCAAATTTTTCAGCATTGGCATAAGCAATTTCCTCAACGCGAAGAAACTCTTCAGAATTTAAGAGATCAAGTTTTTTAGGTAAAGTTCCTATGCTGAAATCCACATCATAATTAAGACGTGTTTCACCAGAAGTAGTGCCTTTTTTTGTGGATACAAGAATTACGCCATTGGCACCTCTGGCACCATAAATGGCTGTGGCAGAAGCATCTTTTAATACCTCGATGGATTGGATGTCATTGGGGTTCAGGTAATCTATGGGGGTACTCCCATTGGGTAAGCTGGCGGCATTCAGGATTACACCATCTATTACATAGAGTGGTGTATTGGCGATACTTACCGAGGTATTACCACGGATTCGTACAACGGTTCTACCCCCTGGTCGTCCAGAGCCGGAAGTTATGTTCACTCCTGCTACCTTTCCGGCCATTGCCTGGTTTAAAGAAGCCGCCGGTCTTTCTGCCAATTCTTCCGATTTAATAGAACCTACAGCACCGGTAAGGTCACTTTTCTTTTGCGTACCATAACCGATCAATACCACTTCGTCCAATCCTGCGGCACTTTCTTCCAAACTAACGGCAATAGTGGTTTGTCCGTTAAGAGCTACTTCCTTGGAAGCGAATCCAATATAGCTTATAACCAGTGTAGCATTTTCATTGGCTACATCAAGGGTGAAATTACCGTCAAAATCGGCAGTAACCCCATTGGTGGTTCCTTTTTCCACAATGTTCGCTCCAGGTAAGGGGGTGCCTTCGGTATCCGAAATGGTCCCACTTATAGTATTTTGGTCAATGCTATTATTTGCGTCGGGAATGGTTGTTTCCAGCTTGCCCGTTTTTAAGATAATCTGCTTATTCTTAACAGTGAAATAGATATCGGTAGCTTTAAATATCCTGTCCAAAATATTTGAAATGGGTTCCTTTTTTACATTTACGGAAACAATTCTCTTTAAATTAACCTTTTCATGGTTGTACAGAAACCTAAAATCTGAAAGTGATTCTATTTCTTCAAAAACCTGTTGAACGCTTACGTTTTTTAGGTTTAATGTGATTTTTGTGCTCTGTCCGTATGTGTTGGCCTGAATTTTAAAGAGAGAAACTATTAGTAATAAGGTCGTTAGTTTCATCTTTAAATGATGTTTGCTAAGCCAATCCGAACGGAAAGGCCCTACTAAATTTAATTTTTTCATACTTTTGTAAAGGTTTGGTGATTAAACATTTCGTTTGTTTATATCACTTTCTTATGCCGGGGAATGCGCCAACATTTTCCGGTTTTTTTGTAAAAGTGATACGTTTAGTGCTCATGTTTTCAGTTAATTTTCATTGGCATCTTCTTTAGGTTAATATTAGTCGAGTATTGTTATTTTTGAACCTTCCTGTATAAATTCAAAGGGAATGTCTTCCTTGAAGGCTTCCAAGATTTCCTTAATGGTCTCATTTCGAAAAGTGGCCGTGTATATTTGATTTTTCAATCGACCGCTTCTATCTTCTATGGTAATGTTGAAATGACGTTCCAGTTTTGATTTAATGTTGGAAAAGGGAGAGGCCTTGAATAAAAGATACCCGTCTTTCCAAGCGGTATAAATGTTGGTGTCCACCTCGTTAATGGTCATGGTATTACTAATCTTATTCCATGCAGCCCTTTGCCCAGGAACCAGCTGGGATGAAGTGTTTGTATTTATGTCTGCCCCTTCCTTGTAAAGGACTACGGCCCCTTCTACCAATACGGTGCTGATGTCCTCATCTTCCGGATAGTAGGAAAGGTTGAACTGTGTACCCAATACCCTAATGTTCATTTCGTCCGCATTTACAATAAAAGGGCGGGTCTCATCTGTGGTAACGTCAAAGTATGCTTCTCCTTTTAAATAGACTTTTCTATCCTCTCCTTTAAGGAAGCGCACGGGATATTTAATGGAGCTTCCGGAATTCAATTTTACTTTGGTGCCGTCGGAAAGAACAAGATCGAATTGTCTTCCATGCGGTATATTAAGAGTGTTGTAAACCAGTTTGTCATGAGCTTCAGCTCCGGTATATTGCAAAGTGTTCCCCTGCTGCGAAGCAACTAAATTTCCGTTGGTACTGGTAATTTTCCGTTCCCCGTTCTCCGAAATGGTTTCAACCGTACCATTGTCCAATTGTAAAGTAATTGAGTTGGACTTTGGGTTGTTTTCAATAATAAGTGGCGGGATGGGTACTGTAGTTGTGCCTACAGAATTTTGGTTATAAAAGTAGATGCCCATGAGCAATAAGAATGTCGCTGCCATACCAGACCAAAATCCAATATTCGTGTGTGCAAAAAATGGCTTAACTTTTTTTTTCTTTTCAATGTCCTCTATTTTATTTAGAATATTCTGCAATAAAACTTCGGAATCACCTTTTATTCTTTTCCTAATGGGCAGATTACCTTCTTTTGCACTATTCCAATGTCTGGCTAAAAGCCCATTCTTAACTTCATCCGGATCGGAACTATTAATAAGCTCCATTAAACAATCCAATTCCTTTTCGGAAATGGTATTGTCTACCAATTTCTGGAAGAGCTTGTCCATTTTGTTCTCGTTCTGCATCTACATTATTTTAATAGCAATATTATGGGCTATATAAGTAATACACTTCAATAATGCAAAAGTCCCAAATTAAGAACCATTTTTTTACGAAATAGATAAATTAAGACGTAATAAGTAAGATTGTTGTAAAAAAACAAATGGTATCAGCCAGATACGGTTTTAATTCCGCCCTGATAATTTGCAGTGTTTTCCAGAGATGGTTTTTTACTGTTTTTTGCGTAATTCCCAAAAGTTCCGCTATTTCCTCATTGCTTTTTCCCTGTTGTTTGGACAAAATGAAAATGCTGCGTTTTTGAGTGGGAATATTTTCTAGGATATCGTTTACCAAATCCTCATATTCGGCAAGGAGAATACTATTTTCGGTTTCTTCGTTTAATGAGCTAATGTTTTTCCAGTATTCCTTTTTTAAGGATTCCTGGGAGGCAATACTTCTTAAGTAGTTGTAAGCCGAATTTTTAGCAATAGTAAATAGAAAGGCATCAAAAGAATATCTTACATCAATGGTTTCCTTTTTTGTCCAAATTTTAATAAATACTTCTTGTAGAATTTCCTCGGAGGCATAATCCGACTTTGTAATGGAATGTATGTAATGGTACAACCGTTTTTCATACAGATCAAATATGGTCTTAAATGCTGTCCTGTTACCTTTTATCAAGGAAGCAATCAATTGGTCTAAGGGTTGTCCTGCCATTTTGAAAAAAGTTAAAGGATTTGGGTTCTAATAAAATACTTTAGGGTTCTAATCCATAAAGATTTAAATGGTACTTAAAGGGTAACGTTCGAAATTAAGTGGAAATTTCTTTCATTTCAACTATAAAATCAACATTTAGCAATACTTTTTTTGCCAATTTTTTGTCCGTATAAAAAAAGATGTATATTTAAAATCTCAATCAAGCCTTTTGTTATTTATCTTTTTATGAAATTACACCTTCTTAATAGGTCCAGTTTACAGAACAGCTCCTTTACAGTTACACATAATAGGTATTCCCATTTTTTAAAAATTTGGCATTACCACCCGGAATTGGAATTGGTATACATTGCACAAAGTACAGGGACCCGTTTTATTGGTGATGGAATTGAGAAATTCTCCCAAGGCGACCTCGTTTTGATAGGGAAAAATTTACCCCATATGTGGCTCAATGACGAGATTTACTTTGAGGCTGATTCGGGCCTGATTTCCGAGGCCATTGCCATACACTTTAAGGAAGATTTTTTAGGGTTGGATTTTCTAAATGCCATAGAAATGAAACCAATACTGCAATTGATCAAAAGGGCTAGCCAAGGAATTAAATTTTCCAATATTGATTCTAAACTTATTGAAAAAATTGAGAAACTTCAAAACCACGAACCTTTTGATAAGACAATAAAGCTAATTGAAATACTGTACAAATTGGCTAATCATGAGGAGTATCAATTATTGTCAAGCCCGGGATTTTTGAATTCCTTTAACAAGACGGATAACAAAGGCTTGGATGAAATTTATGAGTTTGTCTTTAAAAATTTCAATCAGCCCATAGGGTCCAAGGATGTAGCAGAGATAGCCAAAATGAACCCTTCTGCCTTTAGCAGGTTTTTTAAACGTATCCACAGAAAGACGTTTACCCGTTATTTAAATGAAATACGAATTGGGTATGCCTGTAAATTATTGATAGAGAACAAAAATAACATTACGCCGGTGTGCTATGAATCCGGTTTTAACAATATTTCAAATTTTAACCGACATTTTAAGTCCATAACTGGGATGTCTCCCTCCGATTATATTAAACTTCATACTCAAAATTGACAAAAATAGTAATGTTGGCAAAAAAAGTATTGAAATTGGTACTTCTTGTGGTTGCTATGGATGTGGTTTGGAATTAGTTTTGTCTTGATTAATATTTCACATAATGAACAGCAAAATTATTATAACGGATGTTCTGGTTAAAGATGTCCGATTTCCTACCAGCAAATCACTGGACGGATCAGATGCCATGAATCCGGATCCGGACTATTCCGCAGCTTATGTAATACTGAAGACCGATCATCCAGACGGACTGGAGGGCCATGGATTAACCTTTACCATTGGTAGGGGCAATGAATTGTGTGCTGCGGCCATCCATTCATTGGCGCCTTTGGTAAAAGGAAAATCTTTGGAGAGTTTTACTGCAAATATGGGGGCGTTTTGGAAGATGATCACCGGGGACAGTCAATTGCGTTGGCTGGGTCCTGAAAAAGGTGTTATTCATTTGGCAACGGGTGCTGTGGTAAATGCCGTTTGGGATCTTTATGCCAAGGTAGAAAAGAAACCATTGTGGAAATTGCTGGCCGATATGACACCGGAGGAATTGGTTTCCTGCATAGATTTTACTTACATTACGGACGCCATTACACCTGCAGAAGCTCTGGAACTTTTGAAGGCCAAAGCTTCTTCCAAGCAGGAGCGTATTGATAAACTTTTAAAGGATGGATATCCTGCATATACCACCTCTGCCGGTTGGCTTGGTTATTCGGATGACAAAATGAGGAGACTTTGCAAGGAAGCAAAGGCTTCTGGATTTAAGCATATGAAAATAAAGGTAGGATCAGATTTAAAGGATGATATGCGGCGCGCATCCATAATCCGTGAAGAGATCGGTACCGACCTAAAATTGATGATGGACGCCAACCAGAAATGGGATGTGGACGAGGCCATTGCCAATATGGCTGAGCTAAAAAAGTTTGATCCATGGTGGATCGAGGAGCCAACTAGTCCTGACGATATTTTGGGCCATGCGAAAATAGCAAAAGCCGTTTATCCTATAAAAGTGGCAACAGGGGAACACTGTCAGAATAGGGTTGTATTTAAACAATTAATGCAGGCCGATGCCATTGGTATCTGTCAGATAGATAGCTGCAGGGTAGGTGGGGTAAATGAAATTTTGGCCATTCTTTTAATGGCGGCAAAGTTCAATATTCCTGTTTGTCCCCATGCAGGGGGAGTAGGACTCTGCGAATATGTGCAACATCTGTCCATGATAGATTATATTGCTATAAGCGGTTCTTTGGAAAACCGAATAATAGAATATGTGGATCATTTGCACGAACATTTTTATGACCCTGTGGTAATAAATAATGGGGCCTATATGCCCCCGTCAATGTCGGGCTATAGCATCACTATGAAAGAACAATCTTTGGAGGATTATAGTTTTCCGGAAGGTGTAATTTGGAAGGATGGTGCAAAGGCCAAACAATAGGGAACAAAATAGAATAGTAACCGAGATAAATAACTTTAAGAAAATATGTCACTTTTTAGTCTAGAAAATAAAACAGCCATTGTTACCGGTGGTGCCAGTGGTATTGGTGAAGCTATATCCAAAGCCTTTGCCGGCCAGGGAGCGCATGTGCACATCCTGGAATTTAATGTGGAAAACGGAGAACGTGTAGTTGGGGAAATAGAAGCTAAGGGCGGTAAGGCCAAGTTTCACGCTTGCGATGTTTCCAATAATGCCCAGGTAGCCGAAATTATATCCGCTATTGGCGCCCAGAGTTATATTAATATTTTGGTGAACAATGCGGGGATAGCCCATGTGGGAAATTTGGAGGGAACCGCAGTAGAGGATATGGATCGCATATATAATGTAAACATCAAAGGGGTTTATAATTGTATGCATGCCGTTATCTCCAAGATGAAGGAGAAAGGAGGGGTCATTTTAAATATGGCTTCCATTGCCTCCACGGTTGGTATCTCGGATAGATTTGCTTACTCCATGTCCAAAGGAGCAGTGCTAACCATGACCTATTCCGTGGCCAAGGATTATTTGGATCTGGGCATTCGCTGTAATAGCATTTCTCCGGCACGAATCCATACGCCGTTTGTAGACGGATTTATAAAGAAGAACTACCCAGGTAAGGAAGCGGAAATGTTTGAAAAATTATCCAAATCCCAACCTATTGGAAGGATGGGCAAACCTGAAGAGGTGGCTAACTTGGCAGTTTATCTCTGCTCGGACGAGGCTTCCTTTATAACGGGAACCGATTTTCCTATAGATGGAGGGTATATAAAATTAAATGGATAGGTTATTCTGAAAACCTGTTTTTGGACCAATTTAAAAATGGAACTAAATATCAAATGGATGTTTTAGTTCCATTTTATAAAACCAGTAACACCTGCTCCGGGAATATTCGGAAATATATTCAAACATCAATTCTTAATGAATAAAATAGTTCAATACCTAGCCATAATATCTCTTTTGGCCGCTTGTACCCAGAAATCGGAGCCAAATGCCTTGGTGATGCCGGTGTCCAACACCATTGAAGTAAAAGATACGGACAGTAAGGATTCCATTTTGCTCAAGGCGGCCCATGTGGTGCCTACAGCCAATCAGTATGAGGCTCTGCAAAACGAGTTTATCGCTTTCATCCATTTTGGCCCAAATACCTTTACCCGTATGGAGTGGGGTAATGGGATGGAAGATCCTAAAATATTCGACTTACGGAATTTGGATACGGACCAATGGTGTAAGGCTATGAAGGCTGCCGGGATGAAAATGGTAATTTTTACCGCCAAGCACCACGATGGTTTTGTTTTATGGCAAAGCCGCTATACCGATCACGGGCTAATGTCTTCGCCTTTTAGGGAGGGCAAAGGGGACGTCCTCAAGGAATTGTCCGAATCCTGTAAAAAATACGGTCTTAAACTGGGGGTATATTTATCTCCGGCCGATCTGTTCCAAATAGAAAGCAAGGATGGCCTATATGGAAATTTAAGCGAGTACACGGATAGAACCATTCCGAGACAGGTGGAAGGTAGGCCATTTGAAAACAAGACTACATTCACCTTTAAAGTGGACGACTATAATGAATATTTTTTAAACCAGCTCTTTGAATTGCTTACCGAGTACGGACCCATCCATGAAGTTTGGTTTGATGGTGCCCACCCTAAAAGAAAAGGAGGCCAGACCTACAACTATTTGGCATGGAAAGAATTGATAAGGGCCTTGGCCCCTAAGGCGGTTATTTTTGGGAAGGAGGATATTCGTTGGTGCGGCAATGAATCTGGCAAAACCAGGGATACGGAATGGAATGTGATTCCCTATCTGGAAAACCCCCATCAAATGAACAGTTTTGCAGATTTGACAGAGGAATCCTTAGGAAGTAGGGAAGATCTTTATAAGGGGAAATATCTACATTACCAACAGGCGGAAACCAATACCTCTATCCGCGAAGGATGGTTCTATAGGGATGACACGGACCAGAAAGTCCGAAGTACGGATGATGTGTTCGATATATATGAAAGATCGGTGGGTGGTAACTCTACCTTTTTGCTGAACATTCCCCCGAATAGGGAAGGGAAATTCTCTCCAAGGGATGTTGCCGTATTGGAAGAGGTCGGCCAACGGATCAATGAAACCTACAGTGTCAATTTGTTGTCCAGCGCCAACGGACCTAAAGCTATTTTGGATGAAAACTTAAACAGTTTTGAATTGTTGGGCAAAGGACCTCAAGAGATCATAATTGAAAACAATGCACCAATCACTATAAACAGATTGGTTATTCAGGAAGCTGTAGCTTCCCATGGGGAAAGGGTTGAAAAGCATGCCTTGGATGCTTGGGTGGACAATGCCTGGAAAGAAATTGCCACAGCTACCAATATTGGTTATAAACGCATATTGCGATTCCCGGAAGTTGCTACCCAAAAATTGCGAATTAGAATCTTGGATTCGCGCTTTTATCCTGCTATAGCGAGCGTATCCGCCCATTATTACAAGGCAAGGCCACCCCAGCTCAGTATTGTAAGATCTTTGGAGGGAGTGGTAACCATATCGCCCAAAAAGGACACTTTTGGATGGAAACCACACGGGGAAGATATAGCGGGAAACATCAATTCTGGTTATAAAATTCGTTATACTACTAACGGTGGGGAGCCCACGGCCGAATCTACAATTTATAAGGAAGCTTTTGAAATACCGTCGGGAGAGGTGAAGGCAGTAGCCGAGGTCAATGGGCAATTGGGTAGTGTTGCTTCACAGCTTTTCGGAATGGTAAAAAAGGATTGGAAACCTGCAGGAGTGGATAGTGTTAAAGGGGAACATGCCGCCTTGAATGCTTTCGATGGCGATTCTGAAACCTACTGGAGTTCGGTTGAAAAATCTGGATCGCACTACATCAATATAGACCTTGGAAAAGTATATGACATGAGTGGATTTACCTATACCCCACAAACTTCCTCTTCAGAAGGGATGATAGAAAAGGGTGTTGTTAGGATAAGCGAAGATGGAAAAGCTTGGGAAAATGTGGAGGACTTCCAGTTTGGGAACTTAATAAACGATCCCACTGCCAGAACCCATATGTTCAAGGCCAAAATTAAATCAAGATATATCGGCATTGAAACGAAAGTGATTGCAGGAAATGGCAGAACTGCGGCTATTGCAGAATTGGATTTTTTATTGGACTAATATTTAGGATATGATTTCTTACTAAAATATAATGAAACAAAAGGCCTTATATTATTTTGTATTTGCCCTATCCTTAATTGGTTGTTCACCATCGGTCTCTGACATTTATATAACTGCCAATAGGGAGATTTATAAAAATGGAGAGCTGGTATTTGGCACTATCAATGAAGGGATAAATGCTGTGGACCAACTTCGCAAAGAGCGAAACAAAAATACCCTGACCCTTCATCTAATGGAAGGGGAATATAGAATAAGCGCGCCCATTAGAATATCACCAGAAATTGGCCCGTTGAATATTATTGGGGAAGGCGTTGGGAAGTCTGTGGTTAAGGGGTCCAAATTGCTCAACCCTCAATGGGAAAAGTTTAATGACCATATTTGGGTGGCACAATTACAGAAAGAGGATGATTTTGATCAGCTGTTTGTTAACGGGCATAAGCAAATATTGGCGCGTTACCCCAATTACGATGAGAATGGCGGGCATTGGCAAGGACATGCCGAAGATGCTATTTCCCCAGAGAGGATAAAGACCTGGGACAATTACATCGGGGTTATAGTCCATGCTATGCATAGTGGGGAGTGGGGCGGATTTCACTATGTTTCCACAGGGATTGATGAAAATGGGGACCTTATATTGTCCGGAGGGAATCAGAATAATCGTCCCTCAAAAATGCACGCCAAGTATCGTATGGTAGAAAATGTATTCGAGGAATTGGATGCTCCCGGCGAATGGTTCATGGATAGGGATCATAAATTATATTATTGGCCTACCGAGGGAACGGACATTGGGAATGTCTTGATAGAAGGGGTCCAACAAAAACATTTGCTGGAAATAGTGGGCTCTGAGGAGAATCCAGTTCGGGATATAGAAATAAGCGGAATAAGGTTTGAACATGCCCAGCGTACTTTTATGGAAAAGTATGAGCCATTGTTGAGAAGCGATTGGACCTTTTATAGAGGGGCGGCCATTATTCTTGAAGGGACACAAAACGTGAAAATTGGAAATTGCGAACTGACCAATTTGGGGGGGAATGCTATTTTGGTTAATAACTTCAACAGGGACGTGACCATTTCCAACAACCATATACATGACATTGGGGCGTCTGGTATCAGTTTTGTAGGTAGTCCCGAAGCCGTGAGATCACCATCGTTCCAATACGATGAATTTGTTCCTATGGTGGAAATGGATACCGTTCCCGGGCCAAAATCAAACAAATACCCCAGCAAATCCATAGCGGAGAACAATCTAATATATCGAATAGGAAGGGTAGAAAAGCAAACGGCCGGGGTACAGATTGCCATGGCCATGGATATTACGGTTAGTCACAATAGTATATATGACGTTCCCAGAGCGGGAATCAATATTGGCGATGGCACTTGGGGCGGACATATAATTGAATACAATGATGTATTTAATACTGTCTTGGAATCTGGAGATCATGGGGCTTTTAATTCTTGGGGCAGGGACCGGTTTTGGCACCCTAATCGCGAGACTTTGAATGAAATAGTAGCCGCCAACCCAGAAATGCCCAAATGGGATGCCATTCACACTACCGTAATCAGAAATAATAGGTTTCGCTGCGATCATGGCTGGGATATAGATTTGGATGACGGAGCCTCCAATTACCATATATACAACAATCTGTGTTTAAATGGTGGAATTAAATTGAGGGAAGGATTTTATCGCACCGTGGAAAACAACATTACCATTAATAATGGTTTCCACCCACATGTGTGGTTTAAGAGTAGTGGGGATGTTTTTAAACATAATATTGTATTTACGGAACACAAGGATATACGACTACAGGATTGGGGCAAGGAAGTGGATTATAATCTTTTTCCAGATGAGGCAAGCCTGAAACAAACCCAAAAAAAAGGGGTGGACAAACACAGTATTTTTGGTGATGCATTATTTGTTGATGCAAAATTGGGGAATTATACGGTTAAAGAGGAATCGCCTGCCTTTGAAATAGGGTTTAAAAACATAGATATGGATAGTTTTGGGGTTACCGATATTGAGCTCAAATCCTTGGCCAAAACCCCTACAATACCTACCATGTTTTTTGGTGATAGCGGTGAAGGGGACGCAGTGGTCCAATGGTTGGGTTCACAAATCAAAAGTGTAACTACAATGGCCGAGAGGTCGGCTTCAGGCCTAAACAAGACAGCAGGTGTCCTTGTATTGGCCATAGAACCGCAGACTGTTATAAGCAAATCCCCGCTTCAGGTAGGGGATGTTATTATATCCGCCGAAGGCGATGAAATAAATACGGTGGCAGATTTAATGAAAACTTACCAAAATAATAATTGGAAAGGGAAATTGAATCTAACTATATTTAGGAATCAAAAAGAAAGGCAGATTTCATTGACGACTAAAAAATAATGGATTGGAATTATGAAGGGTTGGTATAAGTATTTTATTGTTGCAGTTTTGATTGGTGGAACCATCTATGGCCTTAATGGCAAAAGATCCACAAATGTTGAAAAACAGCCGAATATTATTTATGTTTTGGCGGATGACCTCGGATATGGTGATATAGCAATCTATAATCCTGACAGTAAGATAAAAACACCCAATCTGGATGCTATGGGATCTGCAGGGATAATATTCACGGATGCCCATACCTCTTCCTCTGTTTGTACCCCTACGCGATATGGAATTATTACCGGAAGGTACAATTGGAGGAGTCCATTAAAAAGTTCGGTCCTTACCGGAAATTCCAAGGCATTGATTCCTAAAAATAGAACTACCGTGGCCTCCTTGCTTAAAAAGGAGGGCTACGAAACTGCATTTATTGGCAAATGGCACCTGGGATGGGACTGGGCTCTTAAAAATCCTAGTTTAGAATCAGGTGAAGGTTGGAATGCAGAGGATTTTGATAATATAGATTTTTCCAAAGAAGTTAAGAATTCACCAAAAGGCCTTGGTTTTAAATATTCTTATGGGCACTGTGGTTCCTTGGATATGGCGCCATATGTTTATGTGGAAAACGGTATGCCGACCATGGTCCCTGATACCGTTACAGAAAGCAAGGATAAGTATGGTTGGTGGCGTAAAGGGCCTACTGCCCGGGATTTTGATTTTGATGATGTTACCCCCAACTTCTTTAGAAAATCCTTTGGCTATATCAAAGAAAAATCCCAAGAAAAGTCTCCTTTCTTTTTGTATTTGGCATTGCCTTCGCCCCATACCCCCATTTTACCTACCGACGAATGGAAGGGAAAAAGTAATCTAAATCCATACGGGGATTTTATGATGATGATCGATGACTATATGGGACAATTGACAGAGGTGTTAAGGGAAGCAGGGATCGAAGATAATACCATGGTGATCTTTACCAGTGATAATGGTTGTTCCCCTGCCGCCAAGATTAATGAAATGATGGCCAAGGGGCATAGTCCCAATGGAATTTTAAGAGGCCATAAGGCAGATATTTTTGAAGGTGGACACCGTGTGCCCTTTATGGTAAAATGGCCCGCAAAGATTAAGCCGAATACCCAATCGGATAAGACCATATGCACCACGGATTTGTTGGCTACCTGTGCAGATATAGTGAATGTTGAATTGGAGGATGACGAAGGTGAGGATAGCTTTTCCTTTTTACCACTGTTGACCGATCCAGCGTCCAAAGATTATCATAGGGAGGCAACGGTACATCATTCCATCAACGGCAGTTTTGCCATAAGAAAGGAAAATTGGAAAATGATTTTCTGCCCGGGTTCTGGTGGATGGAGTGATCCCAAACCTAATTCGGAAGGTATAGGCGACCTCCCCAAATTTCAGTTGTATGACCTGAGCAAGGACCCCCGGGAAGAAAATAATGTTTACGGTCAGTTTCATGAAGTGGAAAGTGCCCTGACCAGACTATTGGTCTCTTATATTGAAAATGGAAGAAGTAGGATTGGGGAAAAGCAAAAGAACGACCCTGAAGGATATGGTACTAAGGATTGGAAACAATTGAAGGTATTTTATAATTGATTTGAAAATTTGAAATTGCTTAATTTGAATATTTATTCCCAAAACCATAAGCAAAAATTATATTAATAGTAATTCAATAAATAGAGACAAATGAAACTAATAAGATTTGGAGAAGTAGGAAAGGAAAAGCCGGGAGTGCAATTGGAAAATGGTACCCGATTGGACGTATCGGCCTTTGGAAGGGATTATAACGAGGATTTCTTTGGAACGGATGGCTTGGCCCAGCTAGAAGATTGGTTGGCAAAAAATGAAGGTAGTTGTCCTAAAGTGGCTAATGATGTACGTTTGGGTGCACCCCTGGTGAGACCATCAAAAATTGTATGTGTGGGTCTTAATTATGCCAAACACGCAGCAGAAAGCGGAATGGCAGTTCCTAAGGAGCCGGTATTGTTCTTTAAAGCTACCTCCGCAATGGTTGGCCCTAACGATGACGTGATTATTCCAAAAGGAAGTGAAAAAACGGATTGGGAAGTGGAGCTGGCCGTAGTTATTGGCAAAAAGGCGTCCTATGTTTCGGAAGCCAACGCTTTGGATCATGTTGCCGGTTATGTGTTGCACAACGACTACAGTGAAAGGGCCTTTCAAATAGAACGTGAAGGACAATGGGTTAAAGGAAAAAGTTGTGACACTTTTGCTCCTGTAGGACCTTTCATTGCCACCAAAGAGGAAATTAAGGACCCTAACAATTTACATTTGTGGTTAAAACTAAATGGGGAAACCGTACAGGATAGTTCAACTTCCGATTTTATCTTTAATGTGCAAGAGGTGGTGAGTTATATCAGTCAGTTTATGACCCTTTTGCCAGGGGATATTATTTCAACTGGGACTCCTTTTGGAGTAGGATTAGGATTCAACCCCCCTAAATACTTAAAAGCTGGGGACGTGGTAGAATTGGGCATTGAAGGGCTTGGAAGTTCCAAGCAAACTGCAAGGGCCTATAGCGGGAAATAAAACCAAACTTATTTTTAATGTACCCTAATATATGTGGACGGGTCCATCCCGATCACATATTTTAATTTTTGAATTGTTCAGGTCCTGCCTTTGCCTGTCTGCGGATAGGCAGGCCGTACCGGACAATATTTTATCCTTTAGTGTTCCTTCGAGCGGGATCGAAAGGTCATCGGTTTTGTACGCCACACAAAATCTATAGTGGAAACTTAATTTAAAAACGAAACTAACATGAAATCCAAATTCCAGGTAATTATATTGTGTCTATTGGCTACTATTAAGGTTGCCACAACATATGGACAGAAGTTGGAATGGACCGAGATCGAAAATGGAATTTGGAAAGCCAGTATAGGGGATCCGGAGGATATAAGCTTGCTTCGGGCTGCGGATATAGAGCCCATGGTAAAGGCTCTAAACAGATTGCCCGCCGCCGATTTTCCTTTTCAAAAAGATAGGATCAAAACTAAAATAGTGGACGGGAAGACCTATTTGCAGTTTCCGCTGACCAGGGAAGAGCAAATTTATGGCTTGGGACTCAACTTTAAAACAGTACACCAGAGAGGCCGTATCATGCAATTGCATGTGGATCATTACGGTGGTCGCGATGATGGCCGTACGCACGCCCCGGTTCCTTTTTATGTATCTTCCAAAGGGTATGGAGTGTTGATAGACGCGGCCAGATATATTACGGTGTACGCCGGAACGGGTGTTAGGGTGGAGGCCGATGATAAACCGGTTTTGAGGGACAGGAACACTGATCCCCATTGGCAGGCGCAACCTTATTCCGATGCCGTGGAGATTTTGGTGCCGGCAAAGGGAACCGATGTCTATGTATATGGCGGTTCTACCCCTATGGAGGCCGTACAACGTTATAATTTATATAACGGAGGTGGTTATATTCCCCCGAAATGGGGCCTTGGTTTTACCCAGAGGGTACCTACGCTTTACAGTCAGGCTGATATTGCCCAAGAAGCCCAAGAGTTTAAAGATCACGATTTCCCATTAGATTTTATTGGAGTGGAACCGGGCTGGCACAGTATGGCCTATCCCTGTACATTTGAATGGGACAGTACAAGATTCCCTGACCCAAAGAGGTTCAATAATGAATTGTTGGAGGATGGGATTAGAACAAATTTATGGTTGAACCCCTATGTGTCCCCAGAAGGTTCCCTATATCCGAAATTAAAGGGTCTCTCCGCTTCGCATACGGTGTGGAACGGTATAGTGCCCGATTTGATGCTTCCCGAAACCCGGGATATTTTGAAGGCACACTTTGTTCAAAATCATTTGGACCTAGGGGTTAGCGGTTATAAAATAGATGAGGTGGATGGTTTTGATTTTTGGATTTGGCCAGATGTAGCTACGTTTCCATCAGGCTATAGTGGCGAACAAATGAGACAGGTTTACGGACTGTTGATTCAGGACATGACGGCCAAATGGTTCAAAGAAAGAAATCAGAGAACCTACGGTTTGGTAAGGGCGTCCAACGCCGGGGCAAGTTCCTTGCCCTACGTTATTTACAATGATTATTACAGCCACAGGGATTTTATAACGGCCCTGGTAAATAGCAGTTTTATTGGAGTGCTTTGGACGCCGGAGGTAAGAGCTTCCAAGACGGCCGAGGAGTGGTTAAGGAGAATGCAATCTGTTTGCTTTTCACCTATGGCCATGCTGAATGCCTGGGCAGACGGTACCAAGCCATGGTCATTTCCCGAAGTGGAAGAGGCGGTACGGGATGTGGCCAATTTAAGGATGCAGTTATTGCCTTATATTTATTCTACCTTTTCCCAATATCATTTTGAAGGGTTACCACCTTTTAGGGCCATGAATTTGGTAGACGGATTTTCCTATGACCAAGAGATAGCCGAAGGGGAATTGGACTCTACGGACAATCCCTATAAAGTAGCCATTAAAAGTGAAATAAAGGATCAGTATATGATGGGCGACAATATTTTGGTGGCCCCCATGTTCGAAGGCGAAAAGGAGAGAAAGGTAATCCTGCCCAAAGGAAAATGGTTCGATTTCTACGACGGTAATTTCGTAGGTGAAAATGAAGTGATTACAGTTGCTCCCGGTTTGGAAAAAATTCCCTTGTTTGTCAGGGATGGGGGTATAATTCCTATGCGACCGGTTAGGAGACAGGCTCCAAAATTGGGCGAGAAAGTAGATTTGATTATTCGGCATTACGGAACAAAAGAAGGAAAGTATACTCTTTACGATGATGACGGACTAAGTTTCGATTTTGAAAAGGGACAATTTACCAATGTAGAAATACAGGTCAAAAAGGACCGCAAAGGAAAACTTGTAGGCACCATAGGTAGCCCTGAAAAAGGGAAGCCATATAGCTATAACAAAAAGGTGACCTGGGATTTTAAAACCAAATAATATCTATATAAGAACTGAAATATGAAAAAACTATTGGGATTGTTGCTCTTGCTTTTTGCCTCCAATACCTATGGAGAAATCTGGCTTCCTTCCATTCTTTCGGATAATATGGTGCTGCAACAAAAGTCGAACGTTACTATCTGGGGGTGGACCACAGCTACCAGCGAGGAGATTACGGTTTATGGTACTTGGAACAATGAAAAAGTGACCACCAAGGCGTTTCAAGGGGTTTGGTCCTTGCAATTGCCTACACCTAAGGCCGGAGGTACGTACAGTGTAATTGTGGAAGGCCACGAGAAATTGGAGTTGAGGAATGTCCTGATAGGCGAAGTTTGGCTGGGTTCCGGACAAAGCAATATGCAATGGACCCCAAAACACGGTTTGGACAATGCGGAAGAAGAAATAAAAAATGCCAATTACCCAGAAATACGGTTTTTTCAGGTAGCGCAGCAAATATCGGACAACCCCCAGGACCAACTAAGGGGTAAATGGGAGGTTTGCACGCCCGGAACTATGGAGAAATTTAGTTCCGTAGCTTATTTTTTTGGTAGGGAGCTGCATCAAAATTTGAGTGTCCCTGTAGGTGTTATCAACTCCAGTTGGGGTGGTACGCCAGTGGAAGTTTGGTTAAAAAAGGAATTAATTACCCAAGATGCCCAATTAAAGGAAGCGGCCAAGAAACTGAATGAAGTTGCCTGGTGGCCCAGTAAGCCGGGCTTGGCCTATAATGCCATGATACACCCCATTACTAAATTCAAAATAGCAGGTTGTATTTGGTACCAAGGGGAATCCAATAGGGTAAACCCGGTTTCCTATTACAAATCCTTTCCCTTGATGATCGAATCCTGGAGGGAGGAATGGGGCAAAGATCTACCCTTTTATTTTGTGCAGATAGCCCCATATAAATATGATGATCCCATGGATACGGATGCGGCACATGTAAGGGATGCGCAATTGTATACAATGCAAAATTTGGACAATACGGGTATGGTGGTTACCAATGATATTGGTAATTTGGAAAATATACATCCCACAAACAAGCAGGATGTAGGGTATCGTTTGGCACTTTGGGCATTGGCCAAAACCTATGGAAAGGAAGGGATGCAATATTCGGGACCTGTGTACAGGTCCAAGGAAATTAAAAATAAAAAAATTGTCCTCAGTTTCGATTATGCCGAAACGGGTTTAATGCAAAAAGGCAAGGACTTACGCGAGTTTTTTATTGCCGGGGAAGACGGGGTGTTTTATCCCGCCAAGGCCAAAATTAGGGGTAATACGGTAGAGGTGTCTTCTTCAAAGGTCAAAAAACCAGCAGCGGTCCGATTTGCTTTTACCAATGGGGCATTGCCCAATCTATTTAATTTAGCGGGCTTGCCAGCTACGGCTTTTAGAACGGATAATTGGGAATTGGAATAGTTTAAATTACTTAGTTTTTACACATGAAGAGACTTATTACCACTTTATTTATAATGTCGATCGCGACAAATTTAGCCCAAGAGCAAGCAGGTGATACCGTTCTGCGGAACGAGCAAAAGATGCAATGGTTTAAAGACGCCAAATTGGGAATCTTTATCCATTGGGGCTTGTATTCCGTAAACGGGATCGATGAATCCTGGTCGTTTTACAATGGTTATATTTCCCATGAAAATTATCTAAAGCAAACCAAGGGGTTCACCGCCAAAAAATACGACCCAAAAGCCTGGGCCGATTTAATTAAACGCAGTGGCGCCAAATATTCGGTGATCACTGCCAAACATCACGAAGGCTTTGCCCTTTGGGATACTAAATTTGGAGATTTTAACGCCGTTAAGAGCTCGGCGGCAAAAAAGGATGTGTTAACGCCCTTTGTTTCCGAACTCCGAAACAATAAGATAAAGGTGGGCATTTATTACTCCTTGCCCGATTGGTCATACCATGACTATACCCACTTTACTAGGGATTCCATTAGATATAAAATTTCCGAAGAACCAAGACGATGGAACAAGTTCCTAAACTATTATCAAGGGCAATTAAAGGAATTGTCCCATAATTACGATCCCGACCTTTATTGGTTTGATGGGGATTGGGAGCACAATTCGGAGGAATGGGAAGTGCCCAAGGTGCGACAAATGCTTTTTGACAAGAATCCCAATACCATTTTGAACTCCAGATTACGGGAACAAGGGGATTACGCCACTCCGGAACAAGGGATGCCCATTACCAGACCAAAGAACAAATTTTGGGAACTATGCCTTACTATGAACGATTCCTGGGGTTTTCAAAAAAACGATCACAACTACAAAACTACGGACCAGATTATTGGAATTTTTGCCGATGTAATAGGTAACGGAGGCAATATGTTACTGGATATAGGTCCCAAGGGCGATGGCAGTATTCCTGAGGAACAGGTTGCGATTTTGGAAGGTTTGGGACGGTGGACCAACAAACATAAGGAGGCTATCTATGGTACGCGTTCCGGGATTCCCAAAGAACATTTTTATGGTCCTACAACCTTATCCAAAGATGGGAAAATTCTTTATTTGTTCGTGAAGGGCAATTCGAATGGCGAGGTAGTTATACGAGGACTTAAAAATAGGATCAATCGAATTTATGTTGTGGGGGAGGGGACAAAGTTATCACATCAGGTTATTGGCAAGGTATATTGGAGCCATTACCCAGGGATTAACTATATAAAGTTGCCGGAACATGTTCTGGATGAAAACATGACCGTCCTGGCCGTTTTGTTGGATGGTAAGGTAGATCTTTATCGCGAAGATGGTGCAGTAATAGAGAGCAACTAAGCCTTGAATAGAAAAAATTTTTAACAGATGAAAAGACATTTACTTAGGGTTTTAAGCATTGGACTTCTAATATTGGGATGTAAGGAGACCACAAAACCTATTAATGCCAATAAAACCCAACCACCAAATATTGTATTATTCTTAGTGGATGACATGGGATGGCAAGATACATCTGTACCTTTTTGGAGTCAAAGAACGACTTATAATGATATTTATCAAACCCCAAATATGGAGCGATTGGCTAGAGAAGGGATGAAATTTACCCAGGCTTACGCTACTGCGGTATGTTCACCAACACGTGTTAGTCTAATGACAGGGATGAATGCGGCCAGACACAGGGTAACCAACTGGACCTTACATAAAGATAAATTGCAACCCATGGAAACCAACCATAAGGTACTCCAATTTCCAGAGTGGAACGTAAATGGGTTAAGTCCGGTTGCCAGTACTGAAAAAGCGGTGCATGCCACTCCCTTGCCTCAATTGTTGAAAGAGGCGGGGTACTTTACCATACATTCCGGGAAAGCCCATTTGGGAGCTATTGGCACTCCAGGGGAAGATCCTTTGAACCTTGGCTTTGTTGTAAATATAGCCGGACATGCTGCAGGAGCTCCAGGAAGTTATTTAGGTAAGGAAAATTTTGGGAATGGGAAAGCAGGAAAGAAAGTTTGGGCCGTACCTGGATTGGAGAAATACCATGGCAAGGATATATTTCTAACCGAGGCCATTACCCAAGAGGCAAAACAGGCCATGGATTCCGCCTTGGAAAAAAAACAACCCTTCTTTTTGTATATGGCACATTATGCAGTCCATACCCCCATTATGGCGGATAGTAGATTTGTTCAAAAATACTACGATAAGGGGCTGGATTCCACCGAAGCTAAATATGCATCCTTGGTAGAGGGAATGGACAAGAGCCTGGGGGATATTATGGATTACCTGGATGATAAGAAGATTAGTGACAATACTATAATCCTTTTTATGTCGGACAATGGTGGGCTCAGCGCCGGGGCCAGGGGAGGAAAAAAGCACACCCATAATAAACCCTTGAGCAGCGGAAAAGGCTCTGCCCACGAAGGTGGGATTAGAGAACCTATGTTGGTAAAATGGCCGGGAAAAACAGTGCCTAATTCCATTACTGACCAACAAGTTATAATCGAAGATTTCTACCCATCCATTATGGAAATGGCAGGGGCTAAGAGTTATGAATCAGTACAGAAGGTAGACGGCATTAGTTTTGTCCCAGTACTTTCGGGAAAGGGAGCTATTGGTGACCGGCCCTTATTTTGGCATTATCCCAACGAATGGGGGCGATCTGGTCCCGGAATTGGGGCTTCAAGTAGTACCCGGGTGGGCGACTGGAAGTTTATTTATTATTATAGGGACGGCAGTATGGAGTTGTTCAATATTAAAGAAGATATAGGGGAAACCAAGAATCTAATAAAAGAGCAGCCCGAAAAAGCAAGGGAGTTGGCCGTGATATTATCGGAATATTTAAGGAAAGTAGGGGCCCAGATACCTTATAGAAAGGATACCGGAGAGCAGATTGCCTATCCCGATGAGATTTTAAATTCTTACAAAAGCTAAAAGGAATATGAAGTTAAGATTGTTTGTACTTAGCTGCTTTTGTTTTGTTTTGGCTTTTGCCCAAAACAGGGAGGACGATTTATATCTATACGATAATTTCGGACAGGTGTCCAGGGATAACATTTTTAAAACAGACGCATACTACAATTGGGGAGGTTCCATAATCAAGGAAAAGGAAGGGAAATACCATTTATTTTATTCCCGATGGAAAAAAGAATATGGTTTTGGAGGGTGGCTTACCCACTCCGAAATTGCCCACGCCACAAGTAAAAACCCGGTGGGACCATGGAAATATAAGGAGACTGTGCTCAGTGGTAGCGGTAATGGGAATTGGGATGCCATTACGGCGCATAACCCAAAAATCAAATATTTTGAAGGGAAATATTATTTGTACTACATAGCGACCAATATGGGTGATAGGGCTTATTCGGATAATGAATTGGTGGAAACCGCCAAAACAGGTTACAACCATCCCAATTGGAAAATATTACGTCCCAACCAGCGTACGGGCGTGGCGGTATCAAATTCTTTGAAGGGACCCTGGAGGAGAATGGATAAGCCTTTACTGGAGCCCTCAGGACCCATTACCACACTTACTGTTAATCCGGCTATTGATAAGGGTGTGGATGGCAAGTACTATTTAATAGTAAAGGGTGATAAGCCCAACGAAAAGAGATTTATCAGGAACCAGGCAGTTGCAGTTGGGGAACATCCCGATGGCCCTTTTGAGGTTCAGGAGAAACCGGTAATAGATTATATGGACACCGAAGATATGTCTATTTGGTATGATAAAAATAGGGGCCGGTTTTATGGTGTTTTTCATGCCCATAATTATATTGGCTTGGTGACTTCGGTGAATGGTACCGAGTGGGAAAAGGCCAATGAGTTTGTCCTTAAGAATAAAGAAATTTTATTGGAAGATGGGACTGTCATCAATCCAGATAGAATGGAACGTCCTTTTGTATATCAGGAAAACGGAGAGCCCATTGTGTTGTCTGTAGCGGTAAAGAAAGGAGATGAATCCTTTAATGTTTTTATCCCCATCATCAAAAATGAATTCCCCGTCCCCAACAAGAGACAGTTGGCATGGCAGGAGGCGGAGTTGGGCGTAGTTTTCCATTATGACCTGCATGTGTTTGATGGGATAAAATATGGGCAGGGAAACAATAGGATTGATCCAGTAGCAGACTATCAAATTTTTAATCCTGAAAAATTGGATACCGACCAATGGGTAAAAGCGGCCAAAGATGCCGGGGCCAATTTTGCCATTTTAACAGCTACCCATGAGACCGGATTTGCATTGTTTCAATCCAAAGTAAACCCTTACAGTGTTAAAGCCTTGAATTGGAAGGACGGGAAAGGGGATGTAGTGGCAGATTTTGTTGCATCATGTAGAAAATACGGCATAAAGCCAGGGATATATCTAGGAATCAGGTGGAATTCCTTTTTGGGGGTGCACGACTTCAAAGTAAATGGAGAGGGCGACTTCAAGGAGAATCGCCAGGAATGGTATAACAGGATGGTAGAGGGAATGGTCAAGGAAATTTGTACCAATTACGGAGAGTTGTTCGAAATCTGGTTCGATGGGGGTGCGGACCATCCAAAAAACGGTGCCCCGGGCGTATTGCCCATTGTAAGGCAGTATCAACCAAATTGTTTATTCTACCACAATGGTCAATTGGCGGAGGCCCGCTGGGGTGGTTCCGAATCGGGCACGGTTGCCTATCCCAATTGGTCCACATTTCCCTATAGGGCTACAGGAGCAGGTGAAAGTGCCAAAAAGAAAATAGCGGACAACAATTTTCAATTGCTGAAGGAAGGGGATCCCAAGGGCGGGTTTTGGGTGCCGGCCATGGCAGATGCTCCTTTAAGGGGATTTAACGGCCGTCATGAATGGTTTTGGGAGCCAGGGGATGAGGCCCACATATTTCCTTTGGAAAATTTAATGGATATGTACTATAAATCGGTTGGAAGAAACGCCACTTTGATAATGGGGCTTACCCCTGGTCCTGACGGACTCCTGCCAGAGCCGGATGTGCAGCGTTTGAAGGAGTGGGGAGATGAAATAAAAAGAAGATTTTCCAATCCCTTGGCAAGTACCAATGGGAAAGGGCATCTGTTGGAATTAAAATTGAAAGAACCCATGGAAATAAACCATGTGATACTTCAGGAAAATATTGCTGACGGGGAAAGAATAAGAAAGTATCAAATTGAAGGTTATTCTGAGGGCCGTTGGAACGTCTTGGCCAGTGGAGAGAGCATTGGCAATAAAAGAATAGAAAAATTTGATACAGAAAAATTAAGTAGAATACGAATAAAAATTATAGATTCGGACGGTTTAGTACAAATTGGGAATATGAGTGCCTATTTTGTTGAGGAAAATGAACTATAAATAAAGGAAAATGGATTTACAACTCAAGGATAAAGTAATTTTAGTAACCGGAGGTTCCAAAGGAATCGGTAAGGGAATAAGTGTTCAATTGGCAGCTGAAGGAGCTATTCCGGTCATTATTGGTAGGGATAGAAAAAGTATGTTGGAGGTGGTTGCCGATATCGAAAGAAGTGGTGGTAAAGCCTCATTTGTGACGGCAGAACTTACAGATCCGGAACAATGTAGACTTGCTGTGGAAAGTACAGTGGAAAAATTTGGTAAGATTGATGGCGTCGTTAATAATGCAGGAGTCAATGATGGGGTTGGACTGGAGAATGGGAATTATGAAGATTTCCTGAGGTCCATTAACCGTAATCTTACCCATTATTATTTAATGGCACATTATGCGTTGCCAGAACTAAAGAAAACCCAGGGAGCCATTGTTAATATCGGTTCCAAGACTTCGGTAACGGGTCAAGGGGGTACCTCGGGTTATGCCGCGGCCAATGGAGGGCGCAATGCCATTACACGGGAATGGGCAGTGGAATTATTGCCCTATAATATAAGAGTCAATGCAGTTATTGTGGCTGAATGCTATACCCCATTATACGATAGATGGATAAAGACTTTTGATAATCCCGAAGAAAAATTAAAGGGCATAACCGATAAAATTCCGTTGGGACAAAGAATGACGACTGCAGAGGAAATTGCCAGTACGGTGGCCTTTTTACTTTCCAATAGATCTAGCCACACTACAGGGCAATTGCTCTTTGTAGATGGAGGTTATACCCATTTGGACCGTTCAATTTCATAAACATGTGAATAAATAATTAAAGCATAAGAAATCAATACAAAACAATAATCAACAATTCAATGAAAGACCAAAGACCGCCCGTAGTATCCAAAAAGGTGCTTATTCCCTTTATTTTAATTACCTCCCTTTTTGCCCTTTGGGGATTTGCCAATGCAGTTACAGATCCCATGGTACAAGCCTTTAAAAAGGTATTGGAACTATCCAATTCCCAAGCTGCTTGGGTGCAAATGGCCTTTTATGGGGGCTATTTCTGTATGGCCCTTCCCGCTGCGCTTTTTGTGCGTAAATACTCTTATAAGGTAGGGGTGTTAATTGGGTTGGCCTTGTACGCAGGAGGGGCTTTATTATTTTATCCAGCAGCAATTACGGAACAATTTTGGTTCTTTTGTTTGGGGCTTTATGTACTTACCTTCGGGTTGGCATTTTTGGAAACAACTGCCAATCCTTATATTTTGGCTATGGGGGCCCCGGAAACTGCCACCCAGCGTTTAAATTTGGCCCAGGCCTTTAATCCAGTGGGATTATTACTGGGATTGTTGGTGGCACAGCAATTTGTACTTAAAAAATTGCAATCCGATGATATTGAGGATTACTCATCCTTGGCAGAGGCAAAAAAGGCCTTGATCAGGACTACGGATTTAATGGTGATTCGGGACCCTTACGTTATTTTGGGATTGGTAATCCTTGCCGTATTTGTATTGATAGTAATAAGTAAGATGCCCCAGGCCAAGGATGAAGGGGGCATACCTAGTTTGGGAGATACTTTTAGTGGCTTGTTCAAAAATAAAAAATATGTCCTTGGAGTATTGGCCCAAGTTTTTTATGTAGGTGCCCAGATCATGTGTTGGACCTATATTTATCAGTATGCAGAGGCTATTGGGATGTCTAGTGAAGATGCGGCAACATACCAATTTGCGGCCTTTATACTTTTCTTGGTGGGTAGGGCCATTGGCACCTATATGTTGCGATTTATGAGTCCGGGAAAACTATTGATGTACTTTGCTGTTTTTGCAACCTTGTGTTGTTTGGGAACTATTTATATCGAAGGTATGATTGGCTTGTACTGTTTGGTGGGAATTACCTTTTTCATGTCCCTTATGTTCCCAACTATCTATGGTATTGCATTGAACGGACTCAATGAGGAAGAATCCAAGATTGGTGCGGCAGGTCTCGTTATGGCAATCGTAGGTGGGGCCCTAATGCCAAAGCTTCAGGGGATGATTATTGATGCCGGGGGGAATGCCGTAAACGATATACGGATTATGGGCGCTACGGAGGTGAATTTTTCTTTCATCCTTCCAGCACTTTGCTTTGTCTATATCGCATGGTACGGATTGCGTGTATTTAAAAAGTATGAACTACAGGCCTAAGGAATGGGACTGGTCCCATGGGTGGCTTTTGTAATAATAAACCAAAAAAATTAAAGTAATGAAAAGATATTGTTTGGCATTGGATCTTAAGGATGATCCCGAGTTAATAAAGGCTTATGATGATTACCATAAGAAAGTTTGGCCAGAGATCCTTCAAAGTCTAAGGGAATCCGGTATAAAGGATATGGAAATCTATAGGGTGGGGAACCGTATGTTTATGATCATTGATGCGGATGACAATTTTTCCTTTGAAAAAAAGGCAAAGATTGATGCCAAGTATCCGGAAAATGAGAAGTGGGAGGAATTGATGTGGAAATACCAACAGGCACTTCCATTTGCAAAACCTGGGGAAAAATGGATGTTGATGGAAAAGGTTTTTCAATTATAAAACTAAAAGGCAAAGACTAAATTAAACTGGTATGGAAAGTAGAGTTAACTTTTACGGATTTGGAATTGTTCTAAGATCAATAGTACTCTGCGCTTTTCTTAGTTTATTGGCTTGTAAAACAAAAAATGAACAAAGTGCAAATGCCCTGTCGAATGACGAAGTGGCGTTTTCCTTAGGCTCATTTGGATATGACCGGGAGTTTTTGTCCAGGTACTATAAAGACTTGGTGGTGCTGGAAAATGGGGAGTCGAGCATCTTGATTTCCCCGGAACTCCAAGGTCGGGTCATGACTAGTACTGCCTCTGGTGATGAGGGCCAAAGCTTTGGGTGGATCAACCATGATCTTATTTCATCAGGAGAAATAAAAGAACACTTTAATCCCACTGGTGGCGAAGAGCGTTTTTGGTTAGGACCTGAAGGCGGACAGTATGCCCTTTACTTTGAAAAGGATGCCAAGTTTGGGTTGGACAATTGGTACGTTCCCAGGGAATTGGATACCGAGGCCTTTGGTTTGGTGCGAAGAAGTGAAGATAAGGCCTTTTTTGAGAGGGAAATGAAACTGGTGAATTATACCGGAGCTACTTTCAATTTACGTGTTCAAAGGAATATTACACTTCTAACCAGGGAGGAAACCGCTCAAATCCTTGGAATCAGTATTCCTGAATCCATAAAAATTGTAGGATTTGCTTCCGAGAACAGTTTGACCAATATAGGGTCTGAAGATTGGGATAAGAAAACAGGTCTGTTGTCTATATGGATATTGAGCATGTTCAATTCCTCGGATCAAACCACTATAATTATACCTTTTAAAAAGGGGGATGAGGCCATTTTGGGCAAAAAGGTAACGGACGATTATTTTGGTAAAATTCCGAAAGAGCGATTACAGGTCAAAGATAGCGTACTATTTTTCAAGGCGGACGGAAAAGAGCGTGGTAAGATTGGAATTTCCCCCCAAAGGGCCCTGCCGGTCATGGGAAGTTATGATGCAAAGAACAAGGTACTTACCATTGCCAAGTTTAGCTTACGTGAAGGTGCCATGGATTACGTTAATTCATTATGGGAGTTGCAGGAGTTTCCCTTTTCGGGCGATGTGGTAAATGCCTATAACGATGGTGGTGGGTTAGGTCCATTTTATGAATTGGAAAGTTCATCCCCTGCCATGGATCTGAAGTCCAATGAAAGCAGTAGCCATATCCACCAGACCTTTCATTTTGTGGGTAACGAAGGAGAATTGGAGAAACTGGCTAAAGGCATATTGGGAGTATCCATTAAAGAATTATCGGGAGAGTAATAAAGAAAAATATCCAATCCCCTGTAAGTTGTCAATAGCAATTTGGGAGCGGGAAATTAAAAGAGAAAAATTCAAGAACAATTGCAGATAAAAATGCCATGGAGAAAAAAAAGGAAATAAGGATCAATAGCAAATATCCATCCGTTGTTGATTTAAGGAACAAAGCTCAAAAAAGGATTCCCAAGTTCGCATTTGAATACTTGGATGGGGGCTGTAATGAAGATGTAAACTTACATAAGAATACGGCTGAAATTAGGGACATAGAACTCTTGCCCTATTATCTTAGCAAGCATACCGGTTCCAGTATGAAGACAGAATTGTTCGGACATGTTTATGATGCTCCTTTTGGAATAGCGCCAGTGGGACTACAGGGTTTAATGTGGCCCAATGCCCCTGAAATATTGGCTAAGTCGGCCTTTGAACATAACATTCCGTTTATTTTAAGTACGGTTTCCACCAGTAGTATAGAACGCATAAGTGAGATTACCGAGGGGAGGGCCTGGTTTCAACTATATCATCCTACAGAAGATGTTGTTAGGGACGATATTATTAAAAGGGCCGAAGCGGCCGAATGCCCCGTGTTGGTTATTTTGTGCGATGTGCCCACTTTTGGCTTCCGTCCTAGGGACGTTCGCAACGGTTTGGCCATGCCTCCAAAAATGTCCGTTAAGAATATATTGCAGATAATGGGCAAGCCTAATTGGGCAATGCAGACCCTAATCCACGGTCAGCCCAACTTTGAAACCCTTAAGCCCTATATGCCCAAAGGCTTGGATTTGGCGCAATTGGGAAAATTCATGGACAAAACCTTTTCCGGAAGATTGAATGAGGAGAAGATAAAACCGATAAGGGATATGTGGAAGGGTAAATTGGTGATAAAGGGAGTTGCTAACGAGGCCGATGCGGAGAGCGCCATTAGACTAGGATTGGATGGCATTATAGTTTCCAATCACGGGGGTAGGCAATTGGATGCCGGCGAATCTACCATAAAGCCGTTAACAAGAATAGCTGCAAAATATGGCGACCAAATAAAGGTGATGATGGACAGTGGCCTTAGAGGTGGTCCGGATATTGCCAGGACCATGGCCAGTGGTGCGGAATTTACTTTTATGGGTCGGTCCTTTATGTACGGGGTAGCGGCATTGGGCGCCAAAGGTGGGGACCATACCATTTCACTTTTAAAAACTGAATTACAACAAGTAATGGAACAGATTTGCTGTGAGGAGGTAAAGGACTTCCCAAATCACCTTATTTAGTAATTCCTTTTCTTGAGAAATATTACAGTCCAGTAGGCATTGGGCCCCTAAAGGATTTTAGGGCTCCATTGGTCTGCTTTCCAATCTAGTATCAAAGGATATCTGTTGTAGCGCTTGGGTAGGTTCCTGGATCTGTTCTATAAGGATTCTCAATGCTTTTTGTCCTATTTCCTTAATGGGTTGATGGAGATAGGGGATAGGGTCTTCTAAGAAATTGTAGGATGAATTTTGATCGAATACAACCACATCAACCTTCTTAAGTATCTTTCTGTCCAGGCTCAACATTTGTGTTAAGCCCTCCTCAGCTAGGGTGTTGGTGTGAAAATAAATGGCATCCACTCCCGCGTCCTGTACCAATTCTTTAACAACATTTTGCATTTCCACTTTTAAGGACCCGTGATTAATTTTTTTTATAAGTTGGGCATCAATGGGCAAGCCGGCCTGTTTAAGGGCTTCTACGTAGCCCTGATGTCTTTCTTTGTAGTGGTGTAAGGTTGATTTGTAAAGAACAGCCCCTATTTTTTTGTTTCCCTTTCCCAGAAGATAGTTGGTGGCCTGCATAGAGGCCTTAAAATTATCTACGGTTACGTAATTGGTGGTAAGGTCATTGAAGAATCTATCTATCAATACAAAGGGAATTCCGGCTTTGGCCAGATCGGCAATTATATCCCTGGAACCTTCGGGCGCTGCGATGATAAAACCATCTACCTGTCTCATTTTAAGAAAATCCAACACCTTATTGAATTTTTCCACCTTTTCGTCCGAAGATCCAAAAATTACCGTATAGTCCTGGGAAAAGGCTTCGTCCTCTATAGTCCTTGCCAAATTGGAGAAGAAGGGGTTTGAAATATCGGCCACAATAACTCCTATAGACCTTGTTTTATTGGTCTTAAGGCTTCTCGCATTCCAGTTGGGATGATAATTCAATTCCTTGGCTACCTCCCTTATTCTTTTGGCGGTTTTTTCGGAAACCCTATTCTCCTTGCCTTTATTGCTCAATACATACGAAACCAGGGGTATGGAAACCCCTACAATTTTTGCAATATCCTTTAATGATGTTTTAGGTTTCATATTCGTCTTAGGTTAAAATTGACGGGTTGGGGTCAATCCTGTAGGTAATATGTTGTTAATAAGTAAGTTATTTGGTTTGTGGGAAGGGTTTTCAAAAGGTTAAAATTACGAAATTCATACCAAATGGGCATATTTATCTTTGTTGGCAATTGATAACAAAATCCTTTTCTTGTGTCCTTTCAACCCAATTAAACTATTTCCTCAATTTAATTTTCATACATTTCATCGGTCTTTTTATTGATTATGGAGATCAAGAAGCCCACTAGGAATATGGCCGCGGTTCCAAAAACAATAGTTAAATAGGTATGGAAGGAAGCACCAAGGGAATCCTCTCCGAAAAGGGTGCCGGATAAGCTCATCCATACGATGACCAAAATACCTACCAATACCCCGATAAGAGCACCTTTTACATTTTTAGTTTTGGAGAACAGTCCCAAAAGTAATAGTCCCAACATGCCCCCACTAAAAATGGAGGAAAGTTTCCACCAGGCATCCAAGGCACTTTTTACATTGATCATTGCTATGGCAATAACGATACCAATAACGCTAATGATAGCCGAGGAAATATAGAGTACACGCATTCCCTCCTTGTCCGATGCCGTCTTTTTAAAATATTTATTGTAATAATCCGTAAGAAAAACGGTCGCGGAACTATTAAAACTAGTAGAGATGGTACTCATTCCTGCCGCAAAGATTGAGGCGATCATTAGTCCTGTTATCCCTGCAGGCAAAGCATTTACAATGAAATGGGGGAATACACTATCGCTCTTATTTATATCTTGAAGTTCTATAGGCAAAGTGGCAGCCGAATGGTAATATGCAAAAAGCGAAGTTCCTATAAAAAGAAATACGGCGGAAATGGGTAGATAGATCAACCCACCTATCAATGCAGATTTTTGGGCCTCCTTGTCAGATTTCGAAGCCATATATCGCTGTACATAATTCTGGTCTATACCATAATTTTGCAGATTGATGAATACACCGTAAACGAGTACTACCCAGAATGTAGGTTCTGTAAGGCTAAGACTGAAGCTCCCCAATCCAAATTTATCATTATCTGCAGCAATTTGGAATACTTGTCCGGGGCCTTCCGGCATGTTAAAGAGAATAAAGCCAACACATACAAGGGCGCCAACAATTAGAATAATGCCCTGAATGGCATCGGTCCATAATACTGCTGTAATTCCGCCCAACATAGAGTATACGGATACTACCAGACCGGTAAAAATTATGATGGTGACCATATCCCAACCAACTATTGCATTTAGGGTCAGGGCCAAAAGGTAGAGTATGGTCCCAATTCGCATTAATTGGGTCAATAAGTAACAAAGGGACACATAGATTCTGGCCCAAGCACCAAAACGTTGTTCCATATAGGTGTAGGCAGACGGACTATTGATCTTTCTGTACAACGGAACAAAATATTTTACGGCTATCAAAGAGGCAATGGGAAGGGACAGGCTAAAGGCCAGGGCGTTCCAATTGGATTGATAGGCATTCCCCGGTAGGGCAAGGTAACTTATACTACTCACAAAGGTAGCAAATATGGACATGGTAACTACCCATCCAGGGATGTCCTTGTTGCCCATGGTGTAGGAAGAGGAAGTTCTACTCTTTTTAAAAAATGAGCCTCCGAAAAGGGCTATTCCCCCTATGTAAATAAAAAATACGATTAAATCTAAACTGTTCATTGGTGTTGGCTATTTAGCTTATATGGTGTTAGCTACTAAAAGTAGGATTTTTGCACCACTTAAAGATTGGTTATTTGCAAAATTCTTAATTTACCTCAACGATCAAAGCAATGGATCAATTGGCCTTCACAAAGGAAATTGATTGTCAGACCGTTAATAGGTGCTTTATCGATTAAGCAATGATAATTAATTATTTCGTGATTTCAAAAGAAAGTGGATTTATTTTGAGAGGGCAGTTAGTGGTAGGCACTTAATTTTAGCATACTGTACAAGGTGGGGCAGATGGTAAATTACTTATTCCGCATCTTCAACTCATCCAAATCCGAGACTTTTACTTTTACCACTTCTATTTTCTGTTTGGCATCCCCTGCAAAGGCTATCAGTAGATATCCATCGTGCTCCAATACATGGGGGTAATCTATGTGTCTTCCTCCAACTAAATATCCAATTTTTGTGAATACCATGCCATCGTCACTTATAGCCAAGGTTAAAGGGTCCCGTTTTTTATAATTGGAATTGGATACCAGGACATATCTTCCATCCTGCAATCGGAGGCCGTGAAATTTGGATCGGGCATCCGGAAAGTTGGATTGAATGGGTGAACTCCAGCTACGGCCATTGTCGGTTGAAAAGGAGCGATACAAAAATCCACTTTTGCGATTGTCCCGAAAAAGTGCCATCAAGTTTTTATTGTCGGGTAGGATCCACCAATAGGGTTCTTCCGCTTCCAGATGCGTACTGGTTCCAAAAACGGGATAGACTTCCCATTGGTCAAAACTGTCTTTTGCCCCAACCATAAAATCGACTCCCCTTTCAACATAGTCAAACGACCTGCGAGACATGAGCCACTCCCCGGTAGGTAATCTCTTGGGAGGGAAATTATTGATCGCATTTTCCATAACTATGCCATGGTACTCCCATGATTCTGATTCTTTGTTCCATTTAAAGGCATGGAGGGCCAATACTGGACCAAAAAAGCCTTTAGCCTCATCCAAGGAAGCCAATGCCAAAAATTCTCCTTTGTATTCCCAAAAACCTCTCGAAATCCACCTGAGGCCCTGATCTGTTCTAGTGTTGTAATTGGGGGACTCCGGTCCTGAACCTTCAGGATATGTGGTTAGGAATTTTGGTTTGTCCCATTGCAGACCATCGGTGCTGGTAGAATATTTAACTACCTGACCCACTCTATCCTCAACCCCTGGGCCATCGCTCCACATAATCCAATAGCGATTGTCATGATAGGCCAAATAATTGTGTTGGTTAACTCCGTCTGGGGTAACATCGCTTACCACAGTATGCTCAACAGGGATTTTGGGGAGTTTGTCAAAATCAATTTCATGTGGATCTTGAAGCCAATCTCCCTGTAGCATCAATTTGGATTGTGGATTGGAAACCGGATTGGGATAATCTTCGGTTTTATCCTCTTTACATCCAGAGAATATAAGTGGAATAAGTATCAACAAAAACATGATAACCACGGACTGCCACTTTTTAAGTATTTTATATTTCTCCATGCTTATCTTTTGGATGTCATAAGTGTTTTCTGATACCAATATCTTTCCAGTTGTTCTTTGGACCAATTACTTTTTACAGATTACAACTGCTTTGGGTCTATTACTACATGTTTTACAGATTGCCTTACATAGGTGTAGGTAATGTGTACCAAGCCATCCGAGGTTTGTATTACAGCAGGGTATGAATATCCTGATTCGGCCGGAACATTCTCCAAGGTCATTACGGGCTTCCAGTTGATGCCGTCATCGGATATCGCCAAATTCAGCATATTTCTCCCTTTGGGTTCTTCCCCTTCTTTAGTGGTATGATTGTATATGAGCAACTGCCTGTTATCTTTTAATGTCACGGCATCGGTGCCGGAATTGGGATTGGGAAGTTCGGTAGCGGTCATTTTACTCCAGGTCCGGCCTTGATCCTCGGACCAACTTTGGGAAATTACATTTTGTCTCGTTCTACACAGAACTTGCATTTTACCATTGGGATAAGTAAGAATGCTAGGCTGAATGGCATCAAATTCCTTTCCATCGTTGATCGGTCCAACTACCTCCCAAGTCTTGCCATTGTCCTTGCTTATTTCAAAGTGTACCATCCAATCCACATCCCCATCTTCCAGTTTATATTCGGTACTGGTAGGTGAGATTATGGTGCCATCGGCCAGCTGGATGGGTTTGTTTTTTACAGGCCCCAACAAGTGTCCAATTTTCTCGTCGGTTCCCATTTTTTCTGGTTTGGACCATGTTATTCCCCCATCGGGGGAGGTCATCAACATTCCCCACCAAGTCCTGGGGTCGGGGCCTTCTTTATAGAACAACATTAGCGGACCTTCTGCCGGCTGAAATAGTACTGGATTCCAAAGAGGGTAGCGAAGAGTATCATTTTGCACGCCATTGACCACTTCTTCCGGCCATGTCCATTCCCCATCGACCATACGGGATACCCGAATACCAACATCCGGGTGTTTCTCATGGGTACCTGCAAAAAATGCGCTCACCATCCCGGTGGGGGTTTCCACTATGGTAGAGGCATGGCATTCCGGTGTGGGTTTGTTATCCAAGGGGTAGATAAGCTCCCCACTGAGGTAGGCTCCTTGACCTGGTTGGGACAGGGGGGGCAAAGTGAAATTGCCAGTAATGTCATTGCCGCTTTTAAGTTCTTCTGTTGTTGCCGTTTTTTCCGTTTTGTCTTTGCAGGAAAAAATCATTAAGGTCAATACTGTTAGAAAATAGTGAATGCTTTTCATAGTGATTTTTGTTTTATCTATTAGACAATCAATAAATGGGAACTTTTATCAGGCTGTATGTTAATAATAATGAATTTTAATCTTCAATGGATGGGGGATTCCAAATGGTGGCCGCTATATAACGTTCCGGGCCAGTGTTCTTGTCCATAAAATAATAGAGGGCCACAATTTTTCCGTCTGCCCGTTGCACTACCCTGGGGTAACCGAGATCTTTTCCGGAACCGTCGTCACGTAGCACATAATCCTTGCTCCATGTTCTTCCATTGTCTTTACTAATTTTGGCCCTGATCTCGCTCTTGTCCCGTTTGTTTTTGATATCCTCCTCCAATGCCCTGTATCCATAGATCAGGCATATTCTTCCGTCTTTCATTTTTACCATGGCGGGGGGATTTCCCTGTCCGCAATTGTCCACTGGGTTGGGCAGGCGGTTCCAGCTTAAACCATTGTCCTGGGAAAGGTAGGCGTCAATAAATTTTCCTGATTCCTCTCTTCTGCGAGTGGTTACCAAAATTTCTTTATCGGATATCCTAACGGAAGCTGGCATAATGGAAAATCCTTTTGGTTCCGGCCCTATCCATGAAACGAAGTTCCATTTTTTACCGCCATCAATTGTTTTTACACAAAGCACACGCCCCTCTTTTCCATTCTCTTTGGCTGCAGTAAGAAATAGCATACACTCATTTTTACCATCAATAATATAGTCGGTTCGTGCTCCAATTCCAGGCGTATTAAAATTGGGCAACTTAAACGGACCTTCCCAATCCTTTCCCCTGTCATAGGAATACCAAAGACGTGATTCTGCACCGTGGTGGTCCGTCATACGTATTGTAAAGGCCAGATCGGGATTGGTGAAATCGATTTGTTCGGCAGCGATCGGTTCAGGGGCTTTGACATCTTTTCTGATAATGCCGTGATAACTTCCGTTATCGGGTACCACCAGATCCCCGTTTACTGCTCCGGGGTCTTCCATGGTCCATGTTTCACCTCCGTTAAGACTTCGGGCCAGCACATGAAGCTCTGGATTATCCTTGTCGAAATTATGACGATCGGGACCCAGATCCTTGTAATGGCCCTTGGAAAAACCTACCAAAATCTCATCGCCCCAACTCCATATCCCATGGTTGGCCGGCCAGCCCCCGAACATACCGGGCTCATAATACACTTTTACATGTTTTACCGTTCCTTCTGTACCCTGAGCCTGTAGGTACAGGGTACAGAAAAAGTACATTAGCTTTATAAGTTGGGTGCATCTATTGTGGATCATGTTCTGTGTCAAGGTGTGGTCATAATTTTTAATTTCCATCAATATATGAAATATGGACGTTCCTTTCAGTAAGAATAATTTTCACTGGTCTAATAAAGGGGGCCATAATTTTGGCAGGCCCTATAGTCGGCTGCTTCCTGATCCATGCCAAAAGAAGCCCAGTCCTTGGGCCTAAAAATTCGTTCCGGTTCAACATTGTGCATATTTACCGGAATTCTCAGCATGGAACAAAGTGTTATTATTTCGTCCCCAAAATGACCATAACTAAAAGCCCCGTGATTGGCTCCCCAATTGTTCATTACGCTATATACATCCTTAAAGGCTTGATCTTTGTTTAATCTAGGAGCGAACCAAGTGGTGGGCCAGGTAGGATTGGTCCTGGCATCCAAAGTATTATGTACATCTTCGGGGAGGCCTACCGTCCATCCTTCAACAATCTGCATAACGGGCCCCAATCCTTTTACCACATTGATCCTACACATGGTCACTGGCATTTCGCCTTTGGTAACAAAATGGGAGGAGTATCCCCCGCCTCCAAAATACTCGTACATAGCGGGTGGCCAGTCTGTGGCTTCCAGGCATTTTGCAGCTTCCGATTCCGAAATTTCCCAGAAAGGTTTCATGGCCGGTTTCCCGTCTATTTCCTGCTCTCCTGTCCCGTCGAGCGTTGATGATCCGGAATTGATAAGGTGTATAATTCCATTGGCCGCCTTGCCTTGAAGCTTGTGGCCAGTGACCCTTTCTACGGAAGCCGGACTCCAAAAGGTTCTTACATCGGAGAACATTTGTGCTTGGTTGGTCAATAGATAACCAAATAGCATGGAGATGCCGTTTAAACTGTCATTTTCAGTAGCCATCATATATGGAGGGCGAACTCCAGACCAATCAAAGGAGGAGTTGAGAATGGCCTCCATAAAATCGCCATTGGGCATATAGTCGTTCCATTGTCGTTGCCCTTGGAATCCTGCTGCAATGGCGCCGTGCCCTAGCGCTTCCTCACCGTAGCCCAATTCGGCCAATTTGGGGTTGCCGATCATAAGGTCTCTGGCTATCAATGTCATTTTTACCACGGTTTCCCATTCTTCATCCATACGAGGCCTTGGTTTTTGTAATTCTTTGGCATTGTAATTTTTACCTTCCTTGCAGTTCTCCTTGGTCCATTCCAAGGCTTTTTTAAATTCTTCCGGATCAAATATGCCGTGCTGCATCCTACGGTTTACCTCGCTCATATCCACATACTCATTCCGCATGCCCAAGTAATCCTGAAAAAAACTTTCATTGACTATGGAACCGGCTATCCCCATGGAAACAGAACCTATGGATAGGTACGATTTACCGTTCATCATGGCCACTGCCAATCCGGCTTTGGTAAATTGCAATAACAGCTTTTGAACATCTTCAGGGATGTTCTCGTCATCGCTGTCCTGCACTTCTTTTCCGTAAATACTAAAGGCAGGCACCCCTTTTTGGGCATGTCCGGCCAAGGCGGCCGCTAAGTATACCGCCCCAGGTCTTTCCGTACCGTTAAATCCCCAAATGGCTTTTGGGCGAGTGGGGTTCATATCTATGGTTTCGGTGCCGTAACACCAGCATGATGTTACTGTGATGGAAAGTCCTACCCCTTCCCTAAGAAATTTTTCCTCACATTTCTGTGCTTCGGGAACCCTGCCAATGGTGGTATCCGCAATGACACATTCTACCTGGCTGCCGTTATAGTTTCTGAGGTTGTTGGAAAGAAAATCGGCGACCCGTTGGGCCATGGCCATGGTGGTCTGTTCCAAGGATTCCCTTATTCCACCCAATCGGGCATCGATTACCGGTCTTATCCCTACTTTGGGTACGGCTCCTAAATGGTTGTGTTTGTTTTGCATTACTTATATTTTAGTGTGTTGATTTCTAGCATTTGAGTTTATTGTAATTCTTGGGTTTCTACAAAGTGGCCCAATGCGTTGTAATTGGCATATAGCTCCTTATATTTTTTTGCATTTTCAGGGACAGGGAAGTATTCTTTTTGAAATCCGCTGCCCATAGCATTTTGTGCCTCCAGAAAGGTGTTGTGGATACCCGAGGCTACTGCTGCTGCCATGGCCGCACCAAGGGCACAGGTTTGTTCCGATTTGATTATGCGAATGGGAAAGTTGAGGACATCGGCTAGGATCTGCATAACAAAGCCCGACTTTTGGGCTACTCCGCCCATCGCGATAATACCGTCTATACGGACACCCTCCGCTTGGAATTGTTCTACTATTTTTTTGGAACCAAAGGCCGTAGCCTCTACCAAGGCCCTAAAGATATGTGGGGCCGTAGTTCCCAAGGTCAGGCCTTGAATGGCTCCTTTAAGGTTTTGATTGGAGTCTGGGGTTCTCCTGCCGTTCATCCAGTCGAGCGCAATTATTCCAGAGGTGTCTATATCTATTTTGCTAGCGGCTAGTGTCAATTCGTTAAGGATGCCATCGGCCATTTCTTCCAACAATTTTGATTTGGTTTCCCTATCCAATAAGTTGCTGTCCCCAATGATTTTGTTTGCGGGCCAAAGCAACAATTCCCTATACCAGGCATAAAGATCGCCGAAGGCAGCTTGGCCAGCTTCCAGTCCGATCATATTTGGAAGAATGGACCCATCTACCTGTCCACAGATACCGCGGATGGCCTTTTTTCCTATTTCTTCCGTAGGAGCAACGATCATATCGCAGGTAGAGGTGCCGATCACCTTTACCATATGGTAGGGTTTTATAGCGCTGCCAATGGCCCCAATATGGGCATCGATAGATCCTGTGCCAATAATTACATCTTTGGGCAGTCCCAATATTTGTGCCCAATCTTCGGAAATAGTGCCTACGGCCTGATCTGAGGTGTAGGTGTATTTATATAAACGCTCTCTTAATCCGGTTAGGAGAGGGTCCAGTTCGGTCCAGAAACTTTCTGGTGGCAGGCCGCCCCAGTCGGGGTGCCACATGGCCTTGTGCCCTGCCGCACATCGGCTTCTTTTTATACTTAGGGGATCGGTAGTTCCTGTGAGTAGTGCCGGTATCCAATCGCAGTGTTCTATCCAGGAGAAGGCCGCTTCCCGTACTTTGTTATCAACGCGCAGGGTATGTAGGATCTTGGCCCAAAACCACTCAGAGGAATATTCGCCACCACTGTATTTGGTATAGTCAATGCCATTTTCTTGGTGTGCCAATTCGTTGATTTCCTTGGCTTCCCCAACGGCTGTATGATCTTTCCAAAGTATAAACATGCCGTGTGGATTTTCTTCAAAACCCGGGAGCATTGCCAAGGGCGTGCCCTCCTTGTTGATGGCTATGGGAGTAGAACCGGTGGTGGCAATAGAAATGGCAGCTATGCCGTCTATGATTTCTTGGGAAAGAGGTGCAGTGGCCTCTTTAATGGCTTTTTTGAGGCCTTCAATGTAATCCAAGGGGTGTTGTCTAAACTGATTTATTTCCGGACGACAGTACATATCTTGGCCCCATCTTTCGTATAAGGCAACGGCCTGACCCATAATCTGGCCATTGCTGGTATCTATTATCATGGTCCTTACGGAGTCTGTTCCATAGTCGACCCCAAGGGTATATTTCCGGTTTTGCATTAGCGGTTGGAATAAAGGTTTAACGAATTTAAACGTTTAAGCAAGCAATTTAAAAAATTATCCCCATACTCCTGTTATATATTTAGTTATTTAACAAATGGGGCTATTGGTTAACAATTGCGGCAATTTATTGACTTAAAAATTGTATTTATGAGGTTTTCTGCTGAAAAAGACACCGAAAAAGCAAATACATTGCAATTATTCAAAAACTATCCATAAAGTATCGAGTTTTTTTATCAAATATATTTTACTTTTGCAGCCGCAGTTTAAAATAATGAACTGCCAATGGCCTCATAGTTCAACGGATAGAATAGAAGTTTCCTAAACTTTAGATCCAAGTTCGATTCTTGGTGAGGTCACTTTTTAACTTGTAAAGTGGGTTAATTTAATACAAATTAAACTGATTTACAGTGTTTTAGATAAATTTTGATATCAAATGGGTTTATTTGATATCAAAGGATAGAGTTCACAAATCGTCAACATTTTTTTCAAATGTTTTCGTAACTTGAAGCAACTTATTTTCAAGGTCTAAGATGAACTATTATTGGTGATTTGACTTTCGTCTTCAATTAAGTTCAACTTAAAGATGATTGTTATGCGCTCTACCACAACTTTTTCTATCCTATTCTGGATATACGCCAAAAGAACTAAGAATAATCTTGCTCCGCTCTATGCAAGAATAACCGTAGATGGGAAAAAGCTCAATATTAGCCTTAAAAGGCGAATCGATATACAGCTTTGGAACCCTCAAAAACAACGGATAAGGGGAACAGGCAAAACTGCAAGGGACCTCAATCAGTACTTGGACGAGGTGCATTCTAAACTATTTCAATGTTATCAGGAATTAAGGGCGGAGGATAGGCGTATTACTCCCCAGATAATCAAAGCCAAATTTGTTGGGGATGTCAAAGTGGTGCATTACACCTTAAAGGATATTATCGAGTATCATAATACCAAAATGTTCCACAAACTCCATCACAATACTTCACGGCTATACCTCATTAGCCAAAAGTATATTTTACTTTTTTTAAAAAAAGAATACAAAATGGACAACATAGAGTTGTCGGAACTCGACTACCAGTTTATCTTGAATTTTGAGAATTTCCTCCGTGGTCATACTCCTAGGCATTACCAAAAGAAAATAGGAAATAATGCAGTAATGAAGCATATACAGCGACTTCGCAGAATGGTTACCCTGGCTTATCAAATTGAATGGAAAAAGGGGAAGGCTACAAAAAGGGGAAGGCTACAGTTGGATGGTATAAAATTCCAATCAAAACAGAATTATCATAAAGGGAATTTGAAATTATATTGAGTACAGATTCTGAGCATTTTATTTCTCACCCGATCCATTGTGCTACATTCTGACAAAATTTCCATGAGAATGTGATTTTTTGTAAATTTGAAGGAAAGGAATCGAAATGGATATCAAAGCATCAAAAATAGAACTTGTCAAAATGATATTGAATATCGAAAATGATAACTTCATAAAAAAAGTAACGGATTTTATTAACAACGAAAAATCCGACTTTTGGAATGAATTAAGCGAATCAGAACAAGCCGAAATTAAGAAGGGAATCAAGCAATTGGAAGACGGAAAACGGACTTCATTTAGCGAAGTGCTTAAAAAGATTTCTTGATGGAGGTTTTCTTTTCTGAACTTGCCGAATACAAACTCAGAAAACTTACCGAATATTTATTGGAGGAATGGAACCTTAAGGTTAAAAAAGACTTTTTGGCAAAATTGAATGCAAAAATTGAGCAGATTTCGGAATACCCTGAAAGTTGTCAAAAATCAATGGAATTTGGAGGAATGTACAAATGCGTGGTTACAAAGCAAACTACATTTTTCTACCGCGTAAATTTCCCCTAGAAGGAAATAGAAATTATCACTCTCTTCGATACAAGAGAGGATCCCAAAAAGTTAAAACAGCGATCTAAATAAATATAAAAGCACAATTGACTAGGAATAGGTTTGTCACACCTCTAATATTCCCATAGAACTGTATGCACGGTTGCTGTTTACCTGAGTAATAAGACCAAGTGAAATGCACTTTAAAATATTTTAATAAAATTACAACGGGCATTACAATTATTCAACATAAGCTCAATGCGCCCTATTTCGATTTTATGTAACGCTTATCTGCCTGAACACTATAAAATCGAAACAGGATCCGGCGCAAGGTTAGTCCTGGTAAGATTTGGAGAAAAATGGTCTGGGCAAATCAAGAGCTATAACAGTCATCAAATAATTAAAAGTGGGGTCAAATTCAATAATTCTGTATCTTTGAGTAAAAGCTAATTAAAATGGACCTACAATCTAGAAAAATTAAGTTTGTACAGGAGTTTTTGAAATTACAAAGCGAAGAGGTCATTTCCCATCTTGAAAAAATATTGAGCAAAGAAACCAAAACTTTAACTAACGAAGAGTTTGAGCCTTTGACGATCGAAGAGTTTAATGACCGAATTAATCAATCGATGGACGATTCCAAAAATGGGAGACTAATCAAGGCAAGCGATTTAAAAGCCAAAATCGACAAATGGGTTTAGAAATATTTTGGACGGGATTCGCCGAGGATCAACTTCATAGTATATTTAAACATTATCAGAAAAAAGCAGGTAATCGTATAGCCAAAAAACTTGTGGACGGAATTTTTAATGAGCCTTCTAAATTAAATATCCAACCTGAAATTGGCCAAATCGAAGAATTATTAAAAGACAGGGGGCAAGGTTTTCGATATCTGATCTACAAAAAAAATTATAAAATTATTTACTGGGTAAACAAAGACGAAAATCGCGTTGAAATCATTGATGTTTTCGACGTTCGACAATATCCCCTAAAAATAAGGAGGTCGCAGTAAATACGATAGTTCAGTCACAGATTAACTCATAAGTGATGGAATTACCTTGATTACTATTCGGTTTTAAACATGGGTAGTTTTAAGCAATACCTTTTATATCCATTTGATTACTTTTGTAATGACGGAAGAAAAATCCTGAAAAAAGTTCACAAATCGTCAACATTGAAAAGCCTTATAAGAGGAGTACCTATAAAATATAGGGCTTGCGAATAGAGGTTCGATTCTTGGTGAGGTCACGAACCAAAGGTGCGCAGCACCAAAAGCGCCAGCTTTTGAATCGAAGCCTGTGCTGAGCGGAGCCGAAGTGATTCCTGACTTGGCTGCGGAGTAGTTGTTATAGGCGTGATCAGCACAAAAGGAGTTGGTATTTGAATGCAATCCTGTGCTGAACATTCTAATATAGAACCAAATTTTTAAAGGCTCCATCCTTTTTGACCACAGCATTAATTGGATCATATCTGTATCTCAAAATGTTGTGTTATATACACCACTGTAAGCAACAACATTGCTACCTATTTATTTTTTTAGATATTTCAAAAAACTACTATGTTTTTTACGAGGTTTTTTTATCGAACTGAGGTTTTGTAACTCATGTCCGCTATTTGCTTAACTAATAAATGGCTGATGGACGTGGTTCTCTAGCTTGGCTTTGCTGGTATGTCCAATTTCAATGTCCTAGGGGTTCTGGCCACCTTCTTTCAAAATCGGGATTTGACCAGTGTTCTATTTACAACTTAAAACTCGGAAGGCTTACCTGTTTTTTGATAGATTAAGCCCATATATTTCAATATGAAACTTAACTGCGGAATAGTAATGCTATACGGAATACGGTTATTTTTTATCTGAATTTAGGTATATGGACAGTGTAAGTCGTCTATATGGTGATAAATCTTTAAGGCCGATTGTTTTAGATTCCTATATGCCTAATAATCAGATAAATTGTTGTGGCAATTTTAATATGGCGAGGTCCCTATTGGAGGTTATCTTAAGATCAAAGTTTAATTAAATCAACCGAAATAATATTAATACTAGAATTATTTTATGAAGCAATTAGTTGTATCCTTTTTTGCCTTTGGGCTTTTAGTGAGTTGTAATTTGAACAAGTCCAAATCTGATGTTGAACGACCTAGGGACGTTTGGGTCTTTAGGTCGGTTTTGGATGAAAAACCTAGAATGGCTACAGCTGCTCTGGACGAAAATCTTTGGCTTTCCTATGACACCCAAACCGCTACCTTGTATAAGGCCTGGAGTGGGGGAGTGTCATTTGATGGGGCGGTATATACAACCAATCACGGTCCCCAACCCACTAGCCTTGGGTATGCCTATTACTCCCATGAAGAGTCCTGGGTTCTGTTAAAGGATGGAGTGGAAGAGGTTCCAGAGGTCCAGTATAAGGGACATAGGTTTGAGAAGGGGGAAGTAATTTTTAAGTTCCAACTTATAACTCCTGAAGGAAGGGTAATATTGGTAGAGGAATCACCCAGGTACCAACGCGATGGGGATAAAAACGGATTGATCAGGTATTTTACGCTGGCCAACCCTACTGATTATAAGGTGGGTTTAAGGACTGTACTTTCTTCCCTGGAAAATGAAGGGGATTTTTCCACGGATGGCACTTTTGGGGAAATAAAGAAGGAGTTCGTACCCTTTGATGATGGCGAAATTATTGAAATTGAAGGCACCCTTCTATTAAACAAAGTCAATACAAAATTAAGCCTCTTTTTTCATCCCGGTTTTGATAAGCTGGAGGGGAATGCGGTAATTTCCGGGTCAGGGAATGGTGCACAACCAACAGGTGCGGCCCTTGTAGCGCAAAACGATTGTGTGGCCTGCCATAACGAAACGGCAAAGACTGTTGGGCCTTCGTATATGAGCATTGCGGAAAAATATGGTGATGATTCGGGAACGATCGAAAAATTGGTCGGTAAAATAAAGACGGGTGGAAGTGGTGTTTGGGGCCAGGCGGCAATGACCCCACATCCCGACTTGGATGATAATGACCTAGAGGAAATGGTGAAATATATACTTGCTTTGGATGACAATGGCAATAATGACTCCGAGGGCAACCCTTTAAAATACACCTTGGGCGAAGCATCCAATCCATTAAATTTCGAGTCGGATATGGAACCAAAAAATGGTGCCGGCCTTGTGGCCAATTTATATGTTAAGGATCCTATTGACAAGGAGGGGGGATATACCGAAGCTCCAATAAAGAACGGGGTAACCAATAGTATTCATGTACTCTCCACCAAGGACTTTGGGGAGTATGGCAAGGACATAAAAATTATTTTCCAGGGCGAGATAAAGATAGAGAAGGAGGATAGCTATGTGTTCAGATTAATTAGTGATGACGGTTCTCACCTGTATATTGATGATAAATTGGTTATAGACAATGGGGGATATCATGCTTTTGAGGCCATAGATGGGGAAACCTATCTAAAGGCGGGGAAACATGCGATAAAGATAGTTTTTGAACAGGGAGGTGGGGGCGCTGCAGTTTCCTTGCAATGGTTTGATAAAAAAACCAACACATTTGGGATTGTTTCCGAAGAAGTACTTTCCTATTCTTCCAAAGATTTTATAAAATCCAAACCATTGCCGCCTCCCCCTCCACAAGAGGTGCACATGCCGGGCGACAAAACATCACTGGTAGCTGTACACCCATCCTTTTCCCTTTACGATATGAGGCCCGATGGTTTTGAACCAAGGGTAGGGGGCATGGACTTTAAACCAGATAGCACCCTCGTTTTAAGTACTTGGGATGCCGATGGCTCTGTGTACTATATTAAAAACTATTTGGCGAAGGACCGCAATGACATTGAGGTAAAAAGAATCGCGACAGGTCTGGCCGAACCTTTGGGGGTCAAAGTAGTGGGCAATGAGATCTACGTATTGCAAAAACATGAGCTTACCAGGCTCATTGACCATGACGGTGATGAAGTTGTAGACGAGTACGAGACGGTGAGCAACGATTGGAGGGTTTCGGCCAACTTTCACGAATTCGCATTTGGTCTGGCGTATAAGGAGGGTTATTTCTATGCTACACTGGCAACCGCCATATTACCTGGTGGGGCAAGTGCCGATCCACAGATAGCGGATAGGGGCAAGGTCGTTAAAATAAATCCATTGGATGGAACTGTCCAATTTATAGCTTCTGGCCTTAGAACTCCCAATGGAATCGGACTCAATGGGGATGACGAGATTTTTGTGGCGGACAACCAAGGGGATTGGCTGCCCGCGTCCAAAATCGTTCATATTAAAAAGGGGGAATTCTATGGGTCACGGTCCGTAGACTTCAATGGTACTAAGGATTTGAAAGAAAAACTTCCAGTGGTTTGGCTGCCCCAGGACGAAATAGGCAATTCTCCCAGTCAGCCAACCTACTTAAACCTCGGCCCATATAAAAACCAGTTGATTCATGGGGAGGTTACCCATGGAGGTATAAAGAGGGTTGCTTATGAAGAGGTAGAAGGGCAATTACAGGGGAGTGTGTTCAGGTTTTCCCAAGGAGTCGAGGCCGGGGTAAATAGATTGGTATGGGCCCCTGATGGATCTTTGATTGTGGGTGGTATTGGTGTTTCGGGGAATTGGGGTCATTATGGGAAATTAAACTATGGTCTCCAGCGTTTGGAATTCAATGGGAGTTCCACATTTGAAATGTTGCGCATAAATGCGTTGTCCAATGGCTTTGAAATTGAGTTGACGGAGCCATTGGCCGGGGATATAACTTTAAGTCCGTCGCATATGGAAGTGGAAACTTGGTATTATTTGCCCACTCCAGAATACGGAGGCCCTAAATTAGGGAAAGCCAAAATGAAATTATCGCGGGTACAATTATCCAAAGATCGTAAGAAAGTATTTGTGGCTATCAATGGATTGCAGGAAAATCATATGGTCTACTTTCACCTAAACCCCACATTGAAAAGTGATACGGGGAAAACACTCTGGTCTACCGAGGCTTGGTACACCTTGAACAAAATACCTAAGGACAAGTCAATAAACGTAACGGACTATTAGTTGAAAGTCCATTGAACAGGGTCATGTAATCATGGCCCTGTTTTTTTATTACCTCTGGAATAAGCACTGTTCCGATAGCCAATGTTAAGATACCGTAGGTTTATGAATATTGACAAGGAGTTTTTAATTGATCTACAATATATTTTTGCTTATATCTATGTTTATTGGTGAAGGCTAAAAGTATCTTGTATATATAATTGAATTGCGAACTCTGGTCTTTGCTGTTGGAATACTGGGTCTCTAATGTAGTTCCTAAGACAGGGTGAATGGGACAAGGGTATATATATCCTATAGGAATTTTGACCTGGAATTTAGGGAATGGCCCTGTATTTTACCATTAGGCCTTCATATTGGGGAAAATGTATATATTTAACAAAAATCCTGGAAATTTAATATTATTGATAGGGCCAAATTGTGGGATAGAGATTTATAGCGTTTGAAATTCTGGTAATATATCCTATATTGGTAGGCGTTTATTTTTAATGATTGCTATGGAGAATTAATAAAATGGGTACCAGTTCCAGTTAAGAACCCTAGGGTTTATATTGGACATCATATATAAAACCCCTGTACTTTCCGATCCATTTGGAAAATACATGGACGATTACAATAATTTGGAACGAGGAATTTATTTAATTAAAAATACTATCGCAAACTAGACTGAGACTTATAATTAAAATCCTGAAAAACCACCACCACCAACGTGCATTCCATTTTTTTTATTGATCTTTTAAAAAAGGGAGATGAAGAGGCCTATGAAGCTTTGTTTCGCCTTTATTACGATAAACTATTGCATATATCCAAAGGGTATTTAGGTTCAATGGAGGAAGCAGAGGATATAGTTCAGAATGTATTTTTAAAGGTTTGGGAGCAGAAAGATAAGCTTGATAAGATCAACAATGTCAATAATTATCTTTATACGATGACCAAAAATGCATGCTTGGACCAAATTAAGCATAGAAAGGTTAAGAATTTATATTCCCATAATTATTACCAAGGAAACATGGAGGCACAATGCCGGTTTATAAAAGATGAATCGGCCTCTTTACTTTTGGAAAATGAACTAAATAAAAAGATTAGAAACAGTATTGAATTGCTTCCGGAAAAGTGCAAAAATGTCTTTATAAAAAGCCGGGTAGAGGGGCTGAGCAACAGAGAGGTTGCGCAAATACTTAATCTTTCCAAACGAACGGTAGACAACCATATCTTCAATGCCTTAAAACATATGAAATTCCATTTAAAGGATTTTTTGCCTTTTTTTTTATTTTTTTCAATTTTGGCTTAAGTACCTTTCCATTTTGAATCGTCTATACTTTATAGTATAGCAAAAAATTGTGGACAAGGAAAAAATAATAAAATATATAAGGGGTACCTCCACCCCTGCCGAGAATAATGCGGTTAAGGCTTGGATTGCTTCTTCGGTGGAAAACGAAAAACGATTCCATTGGATAAAGGCAGAATATATTGCCTCTACTTTTGACGAAACCACCAAACGTATAGATCTTGAAAAGGGCATTTTCCAGTATAAGGAAAACATAAGGCAACATATTGAAAATAGGCGTAAAAAGGTTAAGATCACAACTTTGAAATACGCTGCTATGTCGGCAGTTGTTTTTGGTCTTGGATGTGTCTTGTACCTTGTGAAGGGAGGGTTGGGTAGCCAGGTTGAAATAACCGATAATGCTATAAAGCTAGAATTGGAAAGTGGCAATACCCAAGTTATAAAGGAGGATGGCTCTATTTTGGTACTGGACTCCGAAGGAAGGGAGATTGGAGCCCAAAAAGGACAAAGCTTGGTGTATAGTAATAAGGTGGTCAAGGAAGTATTGGAGTACAATACGTTAAGGGTCCCTTATGGAAAACGATTTAATCTACTCCTTTCGGATGGTACCAGAATTATATTAAATGCGGGTACATCCCTTAAATATCCAATACAATTTATCAAGGGAAGTAAAAGGGAGGTTTTTTTATGTGGTGAGGCATTTTTCGAAGTTGCCAAAGATTCTTCCCATCCATTTGTGGTGAATACAAAAGGGTTGGATGTCAATGTGCTGGGAACCAGATTCAATGTTTCGGCCTATCCCGAGGATAGTAAAACCAGTACTGTTTTGGCCGAAGGGTCGGTGAGGGTCCATTTGCGTGGGCGGAAAGAAGGTGCCGAAAAACCAATATTATTGACACCTGCCCATATGGCTGCCTGGGAAAAGTCCCAAAATAAAATTAAGGTGGATCCGGTGGATGTAAATGAACATATTGCCTGGGTTAGTGGAAGGTTGGTCTTTAAGAGTAAACCTTTTTCCGAAATCCTCAAAGTACTCGAAAGACATTATAACGTCTCCATAATAAACAATTATACCTTTTTAAACGACCAAAAATTCCTGGCAAAGTTTGATTCCGAAACCATAGAGGAGGTGCTGAGGTCCTTTCAGACCAGTGAAGATTTTTCATTTGAGATAAATGGAAACAAAATAGAAATCAATCAACCCTTAAAACATGAGCCCATGACATAGAAAGCAATTTAAATTTCTTAAGAATTCGCTTTATAAAAAAATCGGAATATGCTACGAACATATCCCGATTGGGTAAGGCGATCAATTAAATTAATTAACCACCAAGAAACACATTAAAAGTATGAAAAAAATACTTAATATTTGGGGGCCTATATGGTATGGCCTTCCCAAGTATAATTTAAAAATGAAACTAACTACCTTATTTTTAATTATCACTTTCTTTAGGATCGAGGCCAATACGTATTCCCAGAATACAAAAATCTCCTTAGATCTTGATGCTGTGCATGTTATAGATGTGCTAGAGGAGATAGAGGCGCTGAGCGAATTCAAAGTGCTGGCTAACGAAAACCTATTGGACAAGCATCGTTTGGTGTCCGCACATTATAAGGAAAAAAGAATAGACCGAATACTACGGGACCTGTTTTCAGGGACCCAAGTTACTTTTACCGTTGTTGGCAAACAAATAGTTCTCCGCAAAAAGGAGGAAAAGGATAATCCTGGAATCAAGGTAATTCCATCTGCTCCCATTAGGGCCCCAATGTTACAACAAAAGATAGGGGGTACTATTACGGATGATCAGGGAACACCCTTGGCCGGGGTCAATATTTTAAAAGAGGGGACATTGATAGGTACCCAGAGCGATTTTGATGGCCAATATTTGATTTTGGCTACCAAGGGGGATCGTTTAACTTTTTCCTATTTAGGAATGCTATCCAAAACCATAACGGTGGGAGATTCGGATACAATTGATGTTGTGATGTTGGAAGATTCGGCCAAATTGGACGAAGTGGTCCTAGTAGGTTTTGGAACTCAGAAAAAATCCAGTGTAGTGGGAGCCGTTGAAACCATTTCCCCCTCGGAACTTAGGGTTACTTCAAGCAACCTTACCACAGCTCTTGCAGGAAGGGTTTCCGGTCTTATTTCTTATCAGAGAAGTGGAGAGCCCGGGGCGGATAATGCTGAATTTTTTGTGAGAGGTGTAACTTCTTTCGGTTATAAAAAAGATCCCCTAATATTAATTGATGGGGTAGAATTAACCCTGGACGACCTTTCTAGATTACAAACCGATGATATTGCCAGTTTTTCCATTTTAAAAGATGCTACTGCCACCGCCATATATGGTGCAAGGGGTGCAAACGGGATTATTTTGGTAACTACCAAGAGCGGTGTAACGGGCAAGGTAAAGATATCTGTTAGATTTGAAAATTCGTTTTCAAGCCCAACAAGAAAAGTGGATTTTGCAGACCCTATTACCTATATGCAATTGCATAATGAGGCGGTTAGAACAAGAAACCCAATAGGTCCACTTCCATATAGCGAAAGTAAGATTGCAAACACCATGGCCGGACTCAATCCAAATGTATATCCAGCGATCAATTGGCAGGAAGAATTGTTCCAGGACTTTACGAACAACCAAAAAATGAACCTTAATTTGAGTGGTGGAGGTAGTGCTGTCCGCTACTACTTGGCAAGCTCCTATGGTGTGGACAATGGTCTCTTGAAGGTGGATAAGCGCAATAATTTTAATAACAATATTAAGCTAAAACGCCTAACACTGAGATCTAACATTAATATAGACCTTACCAAGACCACAGAGGCCATTGTTAGGTTCAATGGTACATTCGATGACTATATAGGGCCAATAGACGGTGGAGCCGAAATCTATAAAAAGGCCTTGAGAACAAATCCTGTATTATATCCGAAATATTATGAGCCAGATGAGGCAAATGCTTCTACTGGTCATATTTTATTTGGAAATAGTGCAGGGAGCAGTAGTACCGGGGCCAGATATCTAAATCCTTATGCCGATCTGGTAAAAGGCTATCGTGAGAATAGTAAAACCTTGCTGTTGTCCCAGGTAGAGATCAAGCAAAATTTTGATATGATTACCCAAGGCCTAAAGGCCAGAATATTGATGAATACGACCAGGGCATCAGATTTTGATGTTATAAGACAGTATAATCCATATTTTTATGAAATAGGCCGCTATGATAAGGACACCGATACCTATACCCTTAATTCCTTAAATGAGGAAACCGGTACAGAATATTTGGATTTTAATGAAAATACCCCAAATATTTCAACCTCGTTTTATTTAGAGGGTGCAATTGATTACAGCCGTACATTTAATGAAAAACACGAGGTAACCGGGCTTGTGGTCTATACCAAGAGATCGTCCTTGAGAAATAATACAGGGAGTTTCCAAAAGTCATTACCCTATAGGAATTTGGGGGTTTCCTCTAGACTTTCCTATGGTTATGACAGTAAATATTTTGGGGAATTCAATTTTGGTTATAATGGTTCCGAACGTTTTTCCAATAATAACCGGTTCGGATTCTTTCCTTCTGCCGGTTTAAGCTGGGCTGTGTCCGAGGAATCCTTTTTTGAGCCTTTGCTCTCAGTAGTATCCAGGTTAAAATTAAGAGCTAGTTACGGAATTGTCGGTAACGATGCCATAGGTGATCAAGATGATAGATTTTTCTACCTATCGCAGGTAAATCTTGACGACGACGGTCGTGGGTATCGCTTCGGGAAGAATTTTGACTATTATCGCAGGGGGGTAAGTATTGGTCGCTATGCCAATGATAGAATTACCTGGGAAAGGGCGTACAAGTCCAATTTGGGTCTGGAGATCAACTTTTTAAACGATAGGGTGAAAGTATTGGCCGATGTCTTTAGGGAGAAAAGGGACAACATTTTAATGAACAGGGCTTTTATTCCTCCTAGTATAGGACTTGAATCGGATGTAAGGGCCAATGTAGGGGAGGCACAAAGTGAAGGAATCGATTTTTCCATAGACTATAACAACAGTTTTAATAAGGACCTGTGGCTTTCGGGAAGGGTCAATTTCACCTATGCAAGAGGTGAATTCAAGGTTTTTGAAGAACCTAATTATGTAGATGCACCTTGGCGTTCCCATCCGGGACAGGCAATTAACCAACAATATGGATTAATAGCCGAACGCCTTTTTGTAGACGAGGAGGAAGTAGCCAATTCCCCCCAGCAATTTGGTATTTATGGTGCCGGGGATATCAAATATCACGATTTGAACGGTGATGGCCTAATAGATGATAATGATAAGGCCCCAATTGGCTTTCCTACAACACCGGAAATTGTTTATGGATTTGGTTTTTCTATGGGATACAAAAATTTTGATCTATCCGGCTTTTTCCAGGGATCCGCCAGATCCTCTTTCTGGGTAGACCCTTACGCAACCGCTCCATTTATAGATAATCGTGATGCCGGTTATGAAAACGTTATTGATAGTAATGCCCTTTTGCAAATATATGCCGATAGCCATTGGTCGGAAGCCAATCAAGATGTATATGCCCTATGGCCAAGGTTATCAACGACCGTAAATGAAAACAACAGTCAGACCAGTACCTGGTTTATGAGAAATGGAGCCTTTTTAAGGTTTAAGGAAGTAGAACTCGGTTTTTCATTTCCTGACAGTTTGATCGATAAATGGCACCTTACAAAGTTTAGGATGTACCTGACCGGGACCAACCTTCTTTCCATTAGCAAATTTAAACTGTGGGATCCTGAGATGGGCGGTAATGGTTTGGGGTATCCTGTACAGAGGGTATTTAATTTTGGGATGCAAATAACATTATAACAGAAATTTAGGATGAAAAAATCAATATATTTAATCGTATTTCTCATGGGGTTATTTGCCTCATGTGATAATTACTTGGATGTAGTCCCTGATAACGTGGCTACCATAGATAATGCCTTTACGGATGAAGTACAGGCCAGGAAATATTTATTCACCTGCTATTCGTATTTACCAAATGTTAGTGGTGTGGGCTGGGTTCCAGGTTGGTATACAGGGGACGAATTTTGGCCCAATTCAGAGGTTTACAATTGGCTGCAAAATCCGTCCAATATTGCAAGAAATGCCCAAAATGCCAATGAACCCTTGCTTAATTTTTATGAGGGAAGAGGAGGTGGAAGCGATTTATTTCAAGGAATCAGGGTCTGTAATACCTTTATATCCAGGGTAGACAATGTTCCTGGGCTGGACAATGTTGAGAAAATAAAATGGAAGGCAGAAGCAAAATTTTTAAAAGCTTACTACCATTATTACCTCACAAAAATGTACGGGCCCATTCCGTTGATTACAGAGAACATAGATGTTTCGGCCACACCTGATGAAGTTAGGTTGCCTAGGGCATCTTTTGACGAGTGTATAAATTTTATCGTGGACCTACTTGATGAAGCTGCGGAAGGTTTGCCTACCACTATTCTAAATGAATTGGACGAGTTGGGCCGTATTACCAAATCCATAGCATTGGCGGTTAAGGCAGACGTATTACTTACGGCGGCTAGCCCTTTGTTTAACGGGAATCCTGATTACTCCACTTTTAACAATATAGATGGGACTCCTTTTTTTGGACCATATGACAAGGAAAAATGGAAGCGGGCAGCCGATGCCGGTTTGGAAGCTATAGAAGAAGCTGAGGCGGCGGGTGCCGTCCTGTATGAGTTTTCCGATTTAGTCGTTACAAACCCGTCAGCGGAAACGGTTCGCAAGCTTACATTAAGGGGTAGGGTTACGGATCCTTGGAACAAGGAAATTGTATGGGGTAGCTCGCAAAACGATGACCGGCAATACGACTCCCAAGCCAATTTTGTTACGGCCGGGGAAACGGTAACAGGACAATGGATGGCGCCCACTTATAGAATTGTGGAACAGTATTACACCAATCACGGTGTCCCCATTGAGGAGGACATTGCATGGGCAGGTAGAGATCCACTAGCGTTCAGAACGGCCCAGGCTTCACATTCCCTGGATATCCAAGAGGGAGCTGAAATTCCACAAATACACTTTGATAGGGAACCTAGGTTTTACGCCGATCTAGGATTTGATCGCGGTACCTGGTATGGTCAAGGTAAATTGGACGAAAATGATCAGCATATTGTAAAGGCCAAAAGAGGGGAGACTTCGGGAAAAAAGACCATTTCCAAATTCTCCATTACCGGATATTTTCCAAAGAAGCTGGTAAATTATGAAAATGCCTTTGGAACTAGCAATTCATATTCTAGTAAGCGCTATTCATTTCCTTATATCCGTTTGGCAGAATTGTATTTAAATTATGCAGAGGCCTTAAATGAATATAGTGGTCCCAGTGCAGAGGTATATTCCTATATAGACAAGATTAGGGAACGTGCCGGTCTGGAAGGGGTGGTGCAAAGTTGGGGGAATTATACCAATAACCCAGGGAAACCTACCAACGTAGATGGGCTGCGCGATATAATTCAGAAAGAACGCTTGATAGAACTGTCCTTTGAGAACCATAGATATTGGGACCTTAGACGGTGGAAACTACTACAAGATCATATGAACGGCCCAATACAAGGGTGGAATATAGATTCTGATCAAAATGATGGGTATTACAACTTGATTACCTTTTTTAATCAAAAGTTCACCATGCGCAATTACCTATGGCCAATAAGGAGCGAAGTCCTTTTGTTGAATCCTAATTTGGTTCAAAACCCGGGCTGGTAATTATTAACTAAAAAACATAAAAAATGAAATTTAATATACACCTTGTTGTTTTGGCATTGGGCATTATAGTTTTTGCCGGATGTTCACAAGATCAAAATCAACCCATCTCCAATGATGGCATAGCACCGGGCAAAATTATAGAGGCCGTAGTCACCAATATACCTGGCGGGGCTATTATTAAATATACCCCACCTAGTGATGAAGATCTTTTGTATATAGAAGCTAAGTATAGATTAAAGAATGGTAATGAGTTTAAGGTGAGGTCTTCTGTTTATTCCGATACCTTGGTTGTAAAGGGTTTTGGCGACACCGATACTTACAACGTGGATATCTATAGTGTAGATCGAAGTGAAAATGTCTCAGAGCCATTAAAAGTGGAGGTAGCGCCCTTAACGCCTCCAATTGAGAATATTTTCAAGACCATCAATATGAGAAAAACTTTTGGTGGCGTGAATATTACTTGGGAAAATGAAGATTCTGATCCAATTGCGGTCATATTAAGTGCCTCCACAAAGGAGGAAGGACCGGACGGTCCCTTGGAGGTCATTGAAACTTTCTATTCGGATGCCCCTAGTGGCAAACAATCCGTAAGGGGTTTTGATACCGATGCCTATCGCTTTAGGGCAAGGATAAGGGATAGATGGGGAAATTTTTCCGCGTACAAGGATGTAGTAATAAATCCGTACTTCGAGTCCAAGTTGGATAAAGGTTTGTTCAAGGAAGTAATCCTTCCTGGAGATGTCAAGCAAACAGAACCTTGGAATCCAAATGGCGGAAGTTCTATCCCAAGATTGTGGGACGAGAATACCGATAGTCGATTGGTTGGTTTCAATGGTGATATGCCGGATAATTACACCTATACTTTTGACCTTGGTGTTTTAGCCAGCTTGAGTAGGATGAAATTTTGGCAGTTTACACAAGGCGATGGCTATTATTTATACTTCGATGCCCAATATAGAAAATTTGAAATATGGGGTGCCAGTGAGTTGAATGTTAGTGGAGGCTGGGAAGGATGGACCTTACTCAAGGACTATGAAGTTGTAAAACCTTCGGGATTACCGGAAGGCCTGGGTAGTTACACCAATGAAGACAAGGAAATTGCTTTTGCAGGGCACGACATTGAATTTGGATTGGACATTCCAAAAGTACGGTACATCAGAATTAAGGTCAAATCTACATTTTCAGGCTTGGATTGGGGATCTTGTGGGGAAATGACCTTCTGGGGAGATATCAATTAATATTGAGGCCTAAATAATTAAATAAAATAAAGATGAATAATCTATCATATATAAGAAAAACAGTGTATTCCTTTTATCTATTGGCAATTATGGGTCTAGTGCTAGGTTCCTGTGATAAAATGGAAGATAATTATAAAGCGTTTATTGCGGATGGAGAAGTAACCTATACGCCAAAAGCACTCGATATAGAAGGAAAGTCCGGTAATAAGCGAGTCCAATTGGAATGGGATGTTACCAGCAATACCAATATTGAAAAATGGTTGTTTTCCTTTGGGGAAAAGACTATTACGTTGGACAATACAGACCGGGAAAACTCTCATAAAACCTATATCCTAGAGGATCTGGAAGAAGGTGATTATGTCTTTTCTGTACAGAGCATAAGTAAAAATGGCAGTAAATCTCTCGCTACAGAACTACCATTAACCGTATTTGGGGAAGCTTATAGGGCTTCTTTAGTACCCAGAAGGTTAAAGTCCTTTGCCTATGACGGGGTTCAGGGCCTTGCCGATTTTGCTCCGGCTACCTCCTTGATTAGAAATACCGAAGTGAGATATACTTCAAATGGGGAGAGTATCACAGCAATTTTGGATAAAGAGGACGAGGTCATTGAACTCCCAAACTTGGATTTTACACAGGTGGTGGAATACCGTACCTTTTATGTTCCTACGGGTGAAAAGGATGGGGAGGAAACCGTGATAGATGAATTTGCGTCCGATTGGCTAACGGTAGAAAGACCAGTGGCTTTGGAGGCCATCCTGGAAAGTGCTGTGGTGAGTCCCGTTCTTGGGGGAGCCATTATAAGTTGGGAAAACACCGATTTGATGAATATTGATGTTCAAATGAATTATCTCAATTGGGATAATCAAGAAGTTTCTGTTTCCCTGAACTCAATGGCCGACACCGAGGAGGTATACCTCCCTTTTATGATGGGAGGGACGCAATCTATAAGGGTAGCAATGGCAGATGAAAAAAAGAATGCCATAGTCAGATTTATCGAGGTAGATGTTGTGCAAACCAATTACTTGGACAGAAGTGGCTGGGTTGCTTTGGAAGTTTCATCCGAAGCCTATGACGGCTGGAATATAGAAAGAATGTGGGATGGGGACCTAAATACGGCATGGCACTCGCCCTGGGGAGGAGCTTCCCAATATCCGCATCATTTTGTCATAGATATGGGTGAGGAAAAGACACTTACCGGTTTTAAGATTGCAAATAAATGGGACGATAGGGTGCCAACAAAAACAAAGTTTGAAGTTAGTACGGATAATGTAAATTGGACCGATCTAGGGACATTTAACAATCCCGACCAATACAGTAATGATCCACAATTATATGGATTGGCCGGTGAGCCCAAGGCACGCTACTTTAGAGTAACATTTGTTGAAGGTGTAGGTTCCGAAGCCGTAATAAGGGAATTTGATGTTACGGGTATTTAGACAACGTTATGCCCTTTTAATTTTATAGGTTTTGGTGTAAGGCCACCTTTATAAAATAGGCTCCCAGGAAACTGGGAGCCTATTGTTTTTTAAAACCGATGCTCCATTAGGACTTTAAAAGTGGGATGGATGGCAATTGGGAATATAGGGTAGTTTGGGAATTAATGGGGTATTATAATATATCTGCCAGTCGCGTATGCTGGAAAGAATGGGTAACCGCTTCCATTCATTGTTCTCCTACCCATGAACCAACTGGTTTTTGGGAATACTGGAATAACCCCCATTTTTTCCAAGTATTTCCAATAACTTTTGTATCCTGGATTTCTTTCTTTCAACCTTTGATTATTTAGGTTGATCTATTTTTAAGATTTCCAGTGGGGCATTGTTTTTGGCAACTATCAAGTGTTGCCCGTTGATCAATTCCAAGTCCCTAATCTCTCCTTCGACCCATAATCCGCTTTCGTTGGGACTTACGGACTTAAAGCCCTGTGGACTACCTTTTAGGAAACTGCCAAAACTGGCATCATACCTGCCAAATTCAGGTTTAACACCATATAAATTACCTCCACAAACCAAGTCCAAATAGCCGTCATTGTCAAAATCTTTTACTACAAACGCGTATATGGGAGTAGTTTGGACTTCATAGGGAAGTGTCTTTACTTCGAAATTTCCTTGGCCTTGGTTAATTAAGAGAGAGGATTGTAAGTTGGTAACCTCTAATGTAATACTGCCCTTCATCTCCTCCGCAGTAAAAATGTCATGAACCGAATTGAATTTATAGCTCTCATATTTGAGATATTTTTTTTTGAGATGGGGCATTTGATTTACCAAATCGTGTTTCAATGCAATGGGATAAGATTCGTCGTTATTGTATCCACTTATTATCTGTTCAACCTTTCCGTTGGAGTCAAAATCATTGACATACATGGATATGGGTTTGCTCAAGGTAGCCCTGAACCTGGAATTTTCCCCATGGTTGCCCAAGACGAAGTCCATATCCCCATCATTGTCAAAATCCCCTTCCTCGATTGTATTCCACCAGCCATTGGTTCCGGACAAACCTGCACTTTCTGTACGGTTCAGAAGTGCTCCCTCCACATTTTCAAAAACACTTACTGGCATCCAATCTCCCACGGTAATCAAATCGGGGTCTCCGTCTAAATCGATATCGCTCCACACAGCATCTGTAAACATACCGTATTTTAACAATCCTGGGGCCTTTGCCGAGGTTACGTTTGTAAACTTTCCTTTATTATTCTCCAGTAAGTAGCCATTGCAAGGGAATCCATAGACATTGGGGACCAACCTAATTCCCACAAACAAGTCGGTATCGCCATCCCCGTCATAGTCTGCAGCCTTTACACAGGAGCTACTTTCAAATTTACCATTAGGAAGGATTTGTGAAGACTTAGAGAAACCTCCTTTGCCATCATTGATATACAAAATGTCGCTTAAGGCTACCGAAGTATTGGAAAATTCATTGCCCCCATTGGCAACATATAAGTCCATATCCCCATCTTGATCTGCATCAAAAAAAATAGCGTCTACTACTTCCCCCTCCTTGTCTGCTTCAAAAAGTGCCACATTGGTTTGGAGGTAGTCATTTTGATTATTTTGTATATACAGTGCGCTGGAAGAACTCTTTGCACCGCCAATAAAGAAATCCTCAAGGCCATCCCCATTAACATCTCCTACCGTTACTTTTGGCCCCTCGGTGGACAACATGAAATTTATTAGTGGGTCCCGGTCAAAATCCACATACTTGTTTTCTTTATGGGAATATAGACTTTCATACCGGGACAAGGGAAAGGAGAAAATTCTATTTTCCTGTTCAATTTTATTTTTGGCAACTGCTGGGTTGGTATCTTTGAAATAGGATAGCTCCAACATCTGATTTATGGCTATGTCCTTCCGGAAAGTTGTTTTTCCATCTGGCCATTTCACTAATAGGGAATCAATTTTGGCAGATTTGCCTAAACCAAAATTGGGCCTTGGATCAACTGAAGACTGAAAGCCCCTTGTGGCGTTTAATTCTTGAAAATGTGCGGTGCCATCTACCCAAACGGTAATTTTGGAGCCAATTGCCATGGTGTTGTTTTTACGGCCATCAAGTTTCAATTTTAAATAGCCATTTTCAGGGAAAAACTGCCTTGCCTTGTTTTTATATACAAAACATGGCATATTAACATTGTTGACTACAAGGTCCAAATCCCCATCGTTATCCAAATCCCCATAGGCCGATCCGTTGGAAAAACTGGGCTGCGACAAACCGTAATTCTGGGATACATCTTCAAATTTGTTTCCATCCAGGTTTTTAAAGGCTACATTTGGTATGGGGTTGGATGGGATGACCTCTACCAGTTTTTCAAAATTTATTTTGTTATTGGTCGCCATTTCCTTTCTGGTAGCTTCATCCGAGATAAACTGGATATAATCTTGATCGGTAAGGTCCTTGAAAATTCCATTGGCTACAAAAATATCCTTTAGGCCGTCATTTTCCATGTCGAAAATTAGGGCGCCCCAACTCCAATCCGTCGCTTCAACTCCCGAGAGACGACCGGCTTCGGAAAAGAAAATATCCTCGCAATAAGGTTTTTTCCCCTGGTTGAATTGAAGTGTATTCCTGGTAAATTGATGATAGTAATCATTCTCCAGGTTAAATTGATACTTATTCCAATTTTCAAATGTGGTCTTTGTTTTCAGGCGGGCTTCATCCTTGGGTAACATCTCAGTCACAAAAATATCCAGAAGTCCGTCGTTGTTCAAGTCGGCAGCATCGGCTCCCATAGAAGTTGCGCTAATACTTTTGGTTTGTGACTCCAAGGTCTCTCTAAAGGTTCCATTTCCATTGTTCATGTAAATATAGTCCCGTTCAAAAAAATCATTGGAAACATATATGTCTGGCCAATCATCATTGTCAAAGTCTCCCACGGTGACTCCCATGCCAAACCCTATTATACTACCGTATATTCCGGCATCCTGGCTCACATCCTTAAAATATCCTCCTTCATTTCTATATAATTTATCACCACCAACACTATCCCGTACAAAACGTTCGTTTATCCGTAAATTAAAGGTGCCGATAGGTCTAAAGGAGTTGTTTAGTAAATACATATCCAAATCGCCATCCCTATCATAATCGAAAAATGCGGCATGCGTACTAAATCCCATATCCGCCACTTGAAACTCGGTGGCTTTTTCCGTGAACGTTACTAAACCTTTACTATTGGGACCATTATTGATAAACAATTCATTTGGCCTATTACCTCCTTTAATATTCCCTGAATTACAAACATAAATATCCAGCCAGCCATCCCCATTAACATCTGCCATGCTTACCCCTGTAGACCAGGACTGTCCTCCCTGTACACCAGCCTTTTCCGATACATCCCTGAAACTAAACCCGTCCTCACCTTTATTAAGGTACAGTTTGTTTTCAGACATATTGGAGGTGAAATAAATATCCAAAAATCCATCGTTATTAACGTCTCCCAAGGCTACCCCTCCTCCGTTGTAATAATTTCTATACTTATACACATTAAAATCCGAACTGAATGTCAATTTATTAATAAAATCAAGGCCAGTTTCTTCCGTGGATAACAAACTGAAAAGCGTATTGGATGGGGGCTTTTCCTCTATACGGTCCCCACATGAATTGCAACAGTAAAAAACCCAGAGTATTACCAGGCCTTTTTGAATTATTCCCAATTGAACTATTTGGTTTAATCGCATTATGTTTTAGATATTAACACTATTTAGCTATTGGTTTTTCTCAGATTAGTGAATCTGGCATTCACTTTTGCCTCGTCCTTTTGGAATAAAGTGATTCTTTGGTTGCCCAAAACCCATACTAGAGCTGGTCTAGCACTTTGGTTGGATTTAAATTGAATAAAATTTGGACCATATTTATTCCTATAAAGATTAATAACATCTTTCCACAGGAGGTCATCTGTGGTGCGTTTGTTCCAAGGAGCCCAGCTAACATAGCTATAGGTAACCCTCATAACCTGAATGCTGTCATTGATATATTCTGGAACAAAATTCATTCTGATCTTGGTGTCAAATTCATCAATTTCGCATTGTACACTCATGTCACCCCCTTGTGACACTTTGCCCTGGTGTCCCAGCGCTGTAATATGATTATAATATTCATCATAGGTCATCCCAAAATATACGCCATGGAATAAGGTGTCATTGGTAATTCCACTATTTAATTGGTTTTTCACCAATTTTCGGTATTGTATTGCAGGATCACAACCAATTAACATTGATAAAAAGAATCCCAAGAAGAAAACAATACGTATTTTTTTTACAAGCTCGCTTAATGAGAAACAGTTCTGCATAGTCAATTCTTTTGAAAAGTCATTGTTGTTTTCTTTAGTATCCAATAGGAAATAAATAGTTTCATATAACATTTCCGCCAATACACATGGCAATTCTATTAGAGATAATGCAATGATTTTGAATTTACTAGAGGATCTATACACAAAAAAGCAATGACCTCGAGGAAGGATTTTAAAGATACTAACCTCGAGGACCATTTGCAATCAAACTAACTAACTCAATTTTCTAATTATCAATATCCAGGATTCTGGGTCAAACTTGCATTGGAGTCAAGTTGATTCTGTGGTATTGGAAATATTGTTTTGGTGGCATCTGATGGAGCTTTTTCAAACCAGGCATCACCATATGTTCCAAATCTAATCATATCATGTCTACGGATACCTTCAGCAAACAACTCCCGGCCCCTTTCATCATAGATATTCTTTTCTGTGAGTTCCGTATAGGGCAATACTCCTGCTCTATCCCTTACGGCGTTTACAAGGGCTAAGGCAGTACCTTGTTCCCGATCCAATCTCCATAACATTTCTGCTTCCAAAAGCACAAAATCTGTGTATCGGTATATTGCAAAATCATTGTTCATGTCTATCCTACCACCTTTTTCATATTCAAATTTCGACAATCTTGCACCATCTTGCCTTAACCAGAATAAGCCATTGGTAGAAGTTGGGTGCGGTGTAAATACCAGGATGGCCCCATCTGGGTCTTCTGGTTCAAAACCATTATCAATCAAAGGTTCGCCGCTGCTACTGAATTGTTGTCCCACAAGAAAATTCCCTCTTACACTGGCATTTTCTGGCACCCCTTTTCTCTTATCCGTATCTTCATAGGAATCATAAAACTCGCCGACCGAAGTCCAGCCGTTCCAAGGTTGATAGGCTAAATCATAGGTATCCTGATTAGCTGCATGCAAGGATATTACTCCCATAATATTGCCCCTGGCATTGGTTTCATCATAAGGAATGGCAAAAATAAACTCGGATGTTCCCTGGGTATCCGCATCAAAATTGATAAAGTATTCCAACGTCATGCTAAAGGCACCAGAACCTGTTATTTCCCTACAGGCCGCCAAGCAATCCTCCCATCGAGCTTCTCCTATATATTCCTCGGAATTCGCATATAATTTGGCCAAAGTTGCCTGTGCGGCATAAAAGTTCATCCGTCCATAGGACGATGACACATTTTTAGAGAGATCGTTAAGCGTAGATTTAAGCTCACTTTCTATGAAGTCGTAAACCTCTTTACGCGAAGCACGGGAGGGTTTGGGGTTGTCGTCCAAGAAATCGGTAATAAGTGGTACTCCCCCGTACAGATCCATCAAGTGAAAGTAGTAAAAAGCCCTAAAGGCCCTAAGCTCGGGCACAAACGCCAGGGCTTCATCCGTACCTATTTCCTCCAATTGATAAATGACCCGGTTACATGAATTTACACCAAAAAATAGCATGTTCCAATTGATGTTGAAATAAGGCTCCGTAGGAAGCCATTCATGCCGGTGCAAACGCTGCCAATGTCCGTTTTCATACCAATCCGTTCCTGTAGTAGGAATAGTCATCTCGTCTGTGGAAGCCTCGTTAAGAGACCACATATTGTCATTGCCCAGATAGTTATATAGATTCGTATAGATACTTCCTATAGAGGTGACCACCTGTTCATCTGTTAAAAAGAAATTATCGGCGGTAACCTCGCTATATACCTCCTCTTCCAAATCGAAGCATCCTAAGAATAACAAGGCGCCTATGAGTAAAGTTCCTATTTTAAGATTATTTATTTTCATTACAAGTCTTTTTTAAAATTTAGCATTTAGTCCCAATGTGAAAGTTGTTGAGGTAAACCAAGTATTTCTACGGTCTATTCCTGGAGCCAATACATTTCCTCCGTCGGCATATCTAACTTCTGGATCCACACCGGTATAATCGGTAATTGTAAACAAATTTTGACCTGTAGCGTATAATTTTAATCCCTTCAAAGCCTTAAAGTCTGAAACATCAAAATTATAGCCAATATCTAAATTTTGTAATCTAAAGAACGACGCATCTTCTACATGATAGTCTGAATAAATGGCTCTATCGGTCAACTCGGGCAGGTAGTATTTGGTTTTAGTTACATTATATGCCAAAGACACTGATTGAGCTTCATAAAATGCTCTAAACGTATTGATCAAATCATGTCCAAAAGACCCTCTGAAGAACGCATTCATATCAAATCTGCCGATTTTAAGTGAATTATTAAATCCGATTTCGTAATCCGGCAGACCATTTCCAATAATCATTTCATCTTTGGTGTCTATTGTTCCATCACCGTTTTGATCCTTAAACCTCCAAGTTCCGTCATCATTGACACCGTCAAATTGCCATCCAAAAAACTGGCCAATTTCTGCGCCTTCTTCTACTTGGATCAAATTAACATTCTGGCCAGGAGCACCCATAATGGCCAATTTTTGAACCCCATTATCACCAAAAGTGGCATCGTCTCCCGAAAGTGATATTAATTCAGTTTTATAGGTTGAAAAGGTGAAGGTAGGTGTATAGGAAAAAGTCTTTCCTAAATCTAGATTGTAGGCAAGGGTTACCTCTATTCCGGCGTTTTTAATTTCACCTACATTCAACCACTTATCTTGATACAGGTTAGGTGGAACTGAAACAGGAAGATTAAAAATTCCATCAGTCGTTCTTCTATCGTAGTAGTCTATAGAACCGGAAAGACTGTCGTCAAAAAAGGCAAAGTCCAAACCAAAATCCAATTCCTCCTTCTTTTCCCATTTTAAATCCGGATTAGGGTTGCTAGAAGGCCGAAAGGCTGGTATAAATTCCCCATTATAGAAGAAATTATTTCCAGAACTGAATCTTAATTGGGAAAGATAATTGCTCGAGGGCACAGCACCGGTGATACCATAACTTCCCCTAAGTTTTAATTGGGTTATTTTGTCACTATCCAATAGCTGTGAAAAATCTATACCAGCACCAACCCCGGGGAAATTTCCCCATTTGTTATTTTCTCCAAATTTGGTAGACCCTTCTCTTCGTATGCTCGCATTAAGGAAAAATGTATCCAGATAATTCAGACTCACTCTTGCAAAACTGCCGATCAATTTGGAAGCACCCTTATAACTTCCCACATTCCCCAGTCCATTGGTAAAATCTTGAGAAAGTCCGAGGTTGTTGTACAATAGCTCATCGGTAATAAAATCTCCTCCATTTGCATTGAAGCTTTCATTTGTAAATTCTTGATACGAATAACCGGCAACGGCATCCAGACCAAAATCCCCCAAATCTTTATTGTAGGACAAGGTAGTTTCAAAAAGCTGGGTCTCAATATCATTTATATTCCTTGAAGCACTTCCGTTTGAGGAAAATCCATTCAAATAACTATCACTCCTGTAGTAGGAACCATCTAGCCAGCTAATATCTTCTCGGGAGTATCGGGCACCAATCTTCAAACCGTCAATCAACTTAAAATCCGCATCTACGTTAATTAGACTGGCTTTGCGTTTTTGATCGTTATTGTTTTGTTCAAGAACGGCTACAGGATTGTAATAGCCGAACAAAATTTCCTGCCAATATCCGCCAAACCTTTCAGCTTCAGGCCCTCCATGCACAGGGGCTGTAGGATTGTAGGTAGTGGCAAATTGAAATGCCGCAGCATTACCTTTTTGCTCTTTTCTATTTTGACTTGTTAGGTTTAAAGACACCCTTAACCTATCATCAATAGCTCTGTGGGTAATATTGACCCTACCTATAAGTTGTTGAAAACCAGTATTAAGTGCAATGCCTTCAGCATCCCTGTAATTTACAGAAGCCCTATAGGTAGTTCCTCCGTTACCTCCACTAAAGGAAAGGTTATGTACATGGGTTGCAGCAGATCTGGTAATTTCATCGAACCAATCCGTCTCACTGCCATGGTCTGTACCACCAACGGCTATAAATTCGGAGGGGGTCATTACAGAGGGCTTGCGAGCCACATTTTCCAGGCTTACATAAGTATTGTATTCCAGAACGGATTGACCCGCCTTCCCACTCTTCGTGGTAACCAATACTACACCACTGGAGCCCCGTGTGCCATAAATGGCTGCAGCAGAGCCATCTTTAAGGACATCCATAGATTCAATATCATTTGGGTCGATAGTTAATAGCGAAACCCCTGGAACACCATCAACAACGATTAATGGACCTGTATTGGCCCCTAAGGTGGACAATCCTCTTAACCTGATCGAAAAACCGCCATTTGGATCGGATCCCGGATTAGTAATGCTTAAACCTGCCACTTTACCTTGTAGCAATTGTGCCGGATTGGTAATATTGCCTGTGTTAAAGTCCTCTGCCTTAATACTTGTTACGGCACTGGTTATTTCCTTTTTCTTTTGTGTACCGTATCCCACAACAACTACTTCATTTAATTTGGAAGCGTCAGGTAACAGTGCTACTTCAATATTGGTGAGCCCATTGAGCGGAATTTCTTTGGAGGTATACCCGAGATAGGAAAACACTAGTATAGCATTCCCATCGGTAACGGATATGGAAAAGTTTCCATCAAAATCGGTCTGTGTTCCCTTGGTGGTTCCTTTTTCCAGTATATTGGCACCTGGCAATGGCAAACCATTTTCGTCCAATACGGAACCTGTAACCAAATGTCCTTGTTTTAAGGGTTTGGTTATTGCACTCAATGCAAACTCCGATTTTGAAGGTTGTATTTCCTTTTTAATTATTATGTGCTTGCCATATATCTCATAAGTTACTAGATCGTTATTGAAAATCTTATCCAAAATGGGCTCAATACGTAAATTTTTCACCTTTAAGGTTATTAATTTATCGAGTTGCACGTCCTCATTTTTATAAAAGAATTTAAACTCGGTCTTACTTTCAATCTCCGAGATAACGTCTGCCAAAGTTGACAGGGAAAGGTCAAGACTAACCTTCACGTTTTGGGAATATCCGGAATTTGCCTTTAATTGAAAGAGGGTGACAATAAGAAAAAGGAAAGTTAATTTCATTTTCAAATCAATTTTAGGAACGATTTTGCACAACCATTCCACGGTGTTTGGTTTTTTCATAAATTTGAATGATTTTTAAGTTTGTTACAGACAGCTGTAAAATCAGTTTTGAAATCGGGGAATGCAGCAACATTTCCCGATTTTTTTTTTGATGAATTATGTCTTTCGGTTTATCTCATAGGCAGCATCAGTTTAGTTTTCTATAGTGTTTAGTTGAATTCTGTGGGTTCCTGGGTAGGCTCAATAATTATTTCACCATTCTTCTTTAAATAGTCAAATTGGCTATTCTTTTTAAAAGTGTCCAATATCTGATCAATTGTTTCCGAATCAAAGGTTCCAGTATATCTGGTACGGTTCAAATCCAAATAATTGTTTTGGATTTTGATATTAAAATGCCTTTCCAATTCTTTGATGATATTCTCGAAACAATCATTTACAAAGTATAGTTTACCTGTTGTCCAGGCAATATGTTTCTGAACATTTACCTCCTGTACTATGATATCATCTTCTTGAAATACCGCTTGGTGTTTGGGAGGGAGAACAACATTTTTATTCTCATCAAAAATTTCCGAGGGTCTGTATACGGCAACACTTCCCTCTACCAATACGGCGGAGGTATTGCTTTCGTTTTTATAACTGGAAACATTAAACTTGGTCCCCAAGACACGTACGTTCATTTTTTCGGTATGTACAATAAACGGTTGGGAGGCATTTTTCTTTACGCTGAACATGGCTTCCCCATCTAAAAATACCTCCCTACTTTTTGGATCGGTAAACAACCTGGGATATTTGAATTTTGTGCCGGCATTGAGATAAACAATTGTACCGTCCGCCAGTTCCACCTCAAATCGTTTTCCGTAGGGCACGGTAAGTTGATTGTAGACCAACTCGGTCCCTTCAATCTCTTTGTTATCCTCATATTTAATTTTGCCGTACTCTTGGCTAACCACTTTTTCGCCTTCCTTGTTGGTAATGGCCGTGCGTTTATTTTCCTCTAATATCTGAAGACTTCCGTCCTCCAATTCCAAGGTAATCTCTGTAGCACTTTCTATTTGGGCATTGGACCTAAACGAAGCGTCAACGTTTAAAATATGGTAAAGAAGAAAAGAGGTGCCCACTATTAAGAGCAGGACGGCAGCATATTTAAATATACTACGGCTCTTTCCAAAAGTCCATTTATTATTTATGGTAGTTTTCTTAAGAATACTGTCATAAGCTTTTTCTGAATCAATTGTACGCAATACGTAATCCAATTCTTGATTGGCTCGCACTGTGGCCTTAAATTCCTCTCGATTTTTTTTTGATTCCTTAAGCCAGTCCCGCAAGATTTCGGTTTCCTCTTCTGAGAGAGCACTAGTTAAATATTTAGCAATAAGTGTTTTCACTTTATATGATTATGAATTAGAAATGGGTACTTTTAGTTGTATGATACAAAAACCTGCATTTACCCCTAAAGAGTATTCTAGTTTTTTTTTTTAATCTTTACATAACCGTACTTAGATTACAGAATTCGATCAAATCATTTTATGGAGGAAAAAATCTTGTGGAAGCGCATCCAAAAAAGTGATAATAATGCTGTAAAAGAGCTTTTCGATTTGCATTATAGACCACTTTGTTCTTACGCTTTTCAGTTTACAGGCCTCATGGAGGATGCGGAAGATATTGTTCAGAACGAATTTATAAAGCTCTGGACAAGAAGATCTGAACTACGGATACATACTTCTCTCAAGGCTTATTTGTACAAATCTGTTTACAACGCCTTTTTGCATCAAACCCGGAAAGTGAAAAAACAAGATGACTTCCTGGTTGCCTTAAAGTATGAAGCAATGTCCTATAGGGTTGATGAGGATGACACAGTTTTTTTGGAGAAAATAGAAAGGATAAAAGGATTATTGGATCTTTTGCCGGATAAATGCAGGGAAATTTTGCTGCTTAGTAAAAGGGATGGATATCGAAATAGGGAAATCGCGGATAAATTGGGGATTTCCATCAAAACGGTGGAATCTCAGATAAGTATCGCTTTCAAAAAAATAAGAAATGGTTTTCTTGATAAGAATCTGCTTTTGTTTATCGTGTCAAAAAAAATCGGAAGGTGTATTGGCCGGTCTTGGCGGTAATCAAATGCCGTTCTTGGAATAGTTTTTTTCAAAAAGTATATTGAACTCCGCCCACCTATATTTTGTTGGTTTTGCGTTGGGAGGTCTTTTTTCTGTAAACATTGTCTAGGACGCTGGTTCCATACCAAAATCCGTCCAAATATACAGCCGAGGATTTGGTTTTTCTAGGCCTTTTTCTTTCGATATTCCCTTGGGCTCATTCCCTTTACACTCGCAAATTGATTGTTGAAGTTGGAAAGGCTGTTAAAACCACAGTCAAAAGCTATTTCAATGATTTTTTTTTCGGTATTCAACAAAAGCTGACAAGCTTTGCCAACCCTAAATTCAATTAAGAATTTTGAAAAGGTCATATTGGTTCTTCTTTTAAAATACCTACAAAAAGAATTAGGGGTCATGTTTGCTATATCTGCCACTTCCTTCAGTGTTATACTCTTCTTATAGTTGGACATTATGAATTCAAGACAATTATCCAAACGGTCATAATCCCTGTAGCTTACATCTGGAATGTAACCTTTACTACAAAGGACCTCAGATGTTTCAAACTGCGCCATTTCATTCAATAGTCTTATCGATGTTAGTATTCTGTCAATTCCCTTTTCATTATATGCCTGGAGCATTAAGTTCTTCAATTTTTCAGAACGATGACCGGAAAATCTTAGTCCCCTTTTAGCCTCGGTCAACATTCTCTTAATATCTGACATTTCTTCGATTGACAGAAATTCAGTACCGAACGTCTCTTCCTTAAAAAAAAGCAATAAACACTCGGAATACAGGCCTTTATTTTCATAATATTCATTGTGATTTCGCCAAAGATGTGGGGTATGGGAACCTACCAAAACAAAATCTCCGGCATTAAATTGCTGAATACTGTCCCCTACAATCCTTGTTCCCTCACCATTAATGACGTACATAATCTCAATCTCTGGATGAAAGTGCCAAGGCACCACAAAATGATTTTGCTTGGCATGTCTCATATAAATTGAGGCGTTTATAGGGTTCACATGCTGAAAAAATATATCCATAAATCACCATTTTAATTGAACAATGTACTAAAATAATAATAAGTTGGATTAGGGATAATCCAAAATGAAATAATGAAGTGTTGGATATTCACAGACCTTACATTTATAAAATACACAAATTGGGATTGTGATGAAATAATTGTGTCATCGAGAGAAAATAACTTAGGGCACCCTTCTGGAACCTGCGGTTGGACTTCAATATGGTATGATATTGAAACCCCTAACCTTTGGGCCTAGGAGTATTTCTTTAATTTTTGAAGGCCTTTCTCAATAAAACCAACGCTTTGGCCTTGATCATTGTTTGTATAAACAAACTATGATTAGTCCATTTTAATTTCTTTACCCATGTGATCATAAAATCTTTTGGCCAATTTTAGTCTCTTTATAATTCCTGGGTCCTTCGTTTTTCCCTCTTTTACCTCTTCCTCGATGATATTGATCAATTGCAGTTGTTTTTTAATAATTTCAGGGGCTTTTTGAGCATTCCAAGTTGGTTTTCCATCTACTATATAATATACCGGGGTAGTGTGGGCTACGGCACCATTATCGCAGTATACAACGGCGGCCAACCACTGGCTCCGATCAAGATGGTGTTCTAGGCCGATCGTGATGGCATGGTCTTTTTCCGGATTCAATCTTTCTGTCAACAGGCCATCTGAATTATAAATACGGACACTTTCAATATTACCTATTTTTTCATGGGAACGGGCTTCTACCCGAATATTGCTAACTGTGCCCCTGGAACGGATAAGCTCTGACCCAGGGAGCTCTCCATCGGCCTCTAAAAATATAATAGGACCATTGGAAACAAAGGTATGGCCGTTCTTAAATCCTTCAAACCAGCTAGTTGAATTAAAATTGTCTCCGGTATAAACAAAAGTTCTTACCTCTCCCAAGGTAGATCCCCAAGGTATATCACTACCCGCAGCGGCTGTAATTCGAAACCCTAAATTTAAGTAGTCGTAATAATCAAGGGTATTGATTTTCGAGAATTGCAGCAATTCTACAAAATCTATCTCCCCAGTGGTTACATACCAAGGAAATCCACGAGGTAAATCGCAACCATTCCATGAAAAATGGGCATAACCAACGATGGCTCCCGGCTGATCGTGCAATTGCTTAAAAACTAGATCATAATAATTATAGTTGGTATGGTCACTAATAAATTGATTTATATTTAAGCCTATAACATGGCCATAGGTACTTCGTGGTCCCTCCTGTCCCGAGACCAACCAGACATCCCCTTCATTGAGGTCGAATTCATCTCCAAAGCCTTCCTGTTTAAATGCTGTAGTTGCATCTATGTGATGCCCCATTTCAAGAGTATTGACCAGATGGATGTCCACTGCCTTGCCATATTCCAACAAGAATTTTCTAAACGCTGGCCGGTTTGTTGGATGATGTACATGGATATCGCCAGAGTACCATCCTAGTTGGGGCATATCGATCCAACGTTCAAGTTGAAATGTCCTGGTAATTTCCTTATCGCCTTCCTTAACCTGAAACTCTTCCTTTATGGGAATGTATTCATTACCGTGTTCCATGCTTATCTGCCATGTCCCTACGGGCAAGGTAATGGTAAAATCGCCCGATGTCTGGTAGGCCACTGGTTCCTCCCAATGTGGAATGGAAGCCAATTCCCCATAAACAAAACTCCTATCCTCATTATTACCTATGCCATTCATTTTACGCACCGGCCCTATCCAATTTTTATGGTCCCGGTATTCTATGCCTTCGTAAAAATCCTTTGTGCTGGACACCGTGTCTACAATGGCGGCATTAGGTGGGATTCTGACCTTGTTGTCCGTGAGGCTTCTTATGCATGCCATAACAGGTGTTATTGCGTTCGATTCCGATTCTACCACCCGAATATGCACTAGGGCCGTATTAACCGGTTTTGTTTGGGAATGTAAATACGTATGCAAGCCCAGTAAGGCAACAAACATCATTAAGTTATTTACAGCCCTTAACTTTATAATATTTGTCATTCTATTACTTTTTATTGAAAAATCTACATTTCCTATTTTAGAACCTGGCCATTTCTACCCTAAATGGGATTTAAATGCTCCAACGCTTCCCTATAGGGAATTGATCTTTAGCCCTATCTGAGTTCGGTCCTAGTTGTCACTTTTGGCAAAGGAAACATCCAATTGCTGAACTTTGGGGTTCTTCTCCGGGGTCAATGTAAAAAATATTTCCACCAATCCCTTATCGCCCTCCAGTTTAAAGCGTCCCCTAAGTTGGTTGATCGGTTCCAATTTGGAAACGGAATTTATTTTTCCTGCTTTTTGTAAAATTTCTTCAATTTGGTCAATGCGATGTTTTCGCGAGAAATCCAGGTAAAAATTTTCAGCCAAAAATTTATCTTCCATTTCTTGGTTCCAATTCCCGATCCATTGAGTCAACTGCTCTTGTCTTTGGTTCAATATTTCAGAAACCGGAAGTTGTCTTGGCTCCAGCCCCACTGTTTTGAAAAGTAATTTTCCAATATCATTTAAAGGCAATGGGCCTGTATAGGTAAGATTTCCAAAGGCTATGATTCCAATTCCGTATTCTGGAAAAAATGAGTAACTGCTTCCATATCCAGGAAGCGCCCCACCATGTGATACCCGTTTAAGCCCGTTACAATCTTCGGTAATACCCAGACCATATCCGTAACTTGATATGGAAGGACATGTATCCCCATTAAAATCCCTGCCCTGGGCATTTAATCTGGGGAAATGGGGTCTGTGCATTTCCCTAAGTGTGCTTCTCTTTACAGGTCCATTGTCCTGATCGCTTCGGGGTGGCCAAGCTGAAAGATGAAAGCTTACATATTTGCCAAAATCTTCTATGGAGGTAATCAAGCCTCCAATAGCTCCAAAGGCACCGTCATGTAACATTGGCTCTTGCTTCCATTCCTCGTCTTCCCAGCGGTACCCGAGAACCAACTGTTCTTTGGGGATATTGGAATATTCCCAATAGGTTTCTTCCATACCAAGAGGCCGTAGGATATTATTGGTTATATAAGTCTGATAAGGGGTCCTGGAGACCCTTGATATAATCTGTCCCAATAGGGCATAGGAAGTGTTGCTATACTCAAAAGCATGGGAAGGCGGATTGGCGAGGGACAGACCATTTTTAATAAGATCGAATAGCATTTGTTCAGATTCATCCAATTGTCTGTCTCCCCAGGGATTATCTTCAGGGAGCCCGGATGTCATGGTCATAAGATTTTCAATATCAATGGATGGTGAGTCCGTGGTAAGATGCCTCATTGAACCCAACTCGGGGATGTATTTGACCACGGCGTCATCCAATGAAAGTTTTCCTTCATCCCGTAATTTTAAAATGGCCATAGCCGTAAAACTTTTGGTTAGGGAGGCAATCCTAAATGAGGATTTAGTGGTAGCGGGTTGCTTGTTCTCCAAATTCATAAGACCCATTGCCGAAGCTGCTACCAACTCGTTGTCTACCACAATACCATATGCTACTCCCGGAATGTTGTGCTCTTTCATATGCTCTCGTATCAAATTCTCCACTTCAGGTGCATGTTCCGTTATCTTTTTTCGACGGCTGTCCTGAACAAATTCCTGGGCTTTGTAAGAACTGGAATACAACATTTGCGTATTCTTATCCTTTGGTTCTTCGGATTTCTTTGTGGTACAAGACCAGAGACTTGCCACTATACAACTACAGATAAAGTATTGATAAATGTTTTTCATTCTTAAAGTATTAAAATTTAGTGCATTCTATTATCAAATAATATAAGGGTAATTACGTCAGTGCCGTGCACTTCAATAATCTTCCAGTATTCTTCTATATATTTCCTTGGCCTCTTCATAGTCTTTTTTTGCCATAATCCTATCTTTCTCGCTCATTAGCCCATGTTTTGATTGCCAACATACGTCTACGGCCTGTAAGCACCATTCGGCACTTTTCTTGTTGGCTCTTATAGGTTTTCCATCAACTAAAACAAATATGGGATTGGTATGGGAGGAAGGATATATACGTAGGGCAGCCCAACTACTTTTCTCTATAAAGGTTTCAAATTCAACATCTTGTATGTTTCCATCAGCCTTTATCTGCTTTCTTTCTATGGCCTCCCCATTAACGATAAGTTCTACGGCAACCATTATACTTTCGCCTATCCTGCTCCTTTCCAGTGTCCAAAATGGCTTCTGTGCCCATATATTTTTTTGAACATTTAAGGGTTTAACGGACGGATCCCTGACCTTATCAAGTAGGGCCGCTACTTTGGCCGATATTTTTATTTTTGAAGGTTTTTCCAAAGCAAGCTCACTGTTAAAAGTGCCGACCTCCAGAGTATCTACCTTAAAATCGAATAGATGGCTTTTTCCTTCCGAGGTATACGTTCGCCCCGATTTTATACCCTCTACCCAGTCAATAAAATTTAAATCTTGACCCAGCTTTGTATAACTTCTGCCGTGTGCGACTTTTTCATCGCTCATACACGGAAAATCTGTTTCACCACTAATCCTTGTACGAAAACCATTGTTCAAGGTATGATACCAAATATTTAATTCCCAACTGGGCGGGGTATCCATAGTGGATATAAAATCTACTAGATTATGGGCTACGGCAACAATGAATTCATTGGCTCCGATACCGTCAAACCCGGGCATTTCGTAGTTGGGAAGCCTATCATCGCCCACGGCCAAACCCAAACCGGAATGGGCATATCCCGAAATGGCACCCTGTGATTTTGCCCATCTTAGTACAGGTAGGGTGTAACTTGGCCAATCCTCAATTACCTTGGTATTTGGATAATCCTGTTCCCTTAATCCTAGAAGGACAATATGACCTGCATGACCCGATGGGAAACCGGATACTTCCAGATCATAACGCATCAAATGTTTCTCTGTAGAGAGCGGATGTGTTTTGCCATCAAAAAATTGTTTCTGATGATAGTAGCCTGGTCCCCAATTAAGAATGCTCCCCATATTTAAACCCTCTCCGACCAAATGTTTAAATATGTCTTCAGGGTTAACCCCCTCTGTTGGGGAAGTGTAATGGGAGCATCCTGCGGCATGTATGTGATGATCTCCGGAATACCATCCTAGTTTAGAGGGATCTATCCATCTTTCCAAATTTATCGCCATACGCTGGCCTGGGGTGTCCGTAACCGTAAAATCTTTATAGAGGGTCAAATATTCCGGCCCGCGCCCATATTCCAACGAATAGTTGCCGGGAGGTAATTCTATGGTTTCAAGATGACTTCGGTAAATCTGTTTTTGAAAGAAAAAATCAGGCGCCAAACGTTTCATTTGGCTGGGATAAATATGGCCTTGTTTATCCGAAATGGTCAACGAAGCCGTTGTTGGCTTAATGTTTTCGTCAAAGATTTCAAGTACAATTTTTTGGGAAGGGGCACAGTCGAAAAGCATACTCGTTTCATTCCTAAATCCAACATCCTGGGTTCCTTGCCCGCAATTAAAAGCAAACTTGGCAGCCCGTTTACCTGCATCCCTGCTGTATAATTGTAAAATAAAGTATTCCACTTCCAGCCCCGAAAGACGCGCTTGCATGGGGGGGCTGGTATAAAGGGATAGGTCTAGCCAACGATCCTCAATATCGGAGTGGGTTAAGGTTTCGCCCATACCCTCACTACCCATACCTTGCATGGCACCACCGTTGAAAGTACTTTTGGCCTGATCACTTTCTACCGCAAATTGGGCTGTAATGCCCGCTTGGTTGTCTATTTTTATTAAGAAAGTACTCCAACCATTTTGTGCCAATGTTTTTTCGGCAAACCCTGGTGACGCTTTTACCCTACTTTCCGGATTTATGTGAACATTAAATAAGGCATATTTATCTAAAATCTTCTGTATTTTCTTGGTTTCGGCCTGCTGTAGAATAAGTTCCAAAATACTGTCCCTATCGTTTTCGGAAACTGGAGCTCCAATATACTCCAGACTTTCCATTGTTCTTTTTACCTGAAAGTAAAATGGCTGTTTGTCTTGTGACCAAACATTGCCAAATTGGGCCAATACCATAACAAAGAGCAAACCTTTTGAAATAACATTATTCATAATCTTTATTTTAAACAATAGTTCCAATTTCTTGTAACATAAAACAGAAGACAACTACAATTTAATCCAATAATTGGTTCCAATTCCGGTACACTCAAATTTAATTGTTGCTTCACCAATTATGATCCAATGATCAATTCAATTTAGAACACAGTTTTAGGCTATACTCCAATGTAGTCCAATTTCCCCAAGACTCTATGGTATCCTTCATATATAAAAGGTCTGTACGGCCCTTGCTATATGCCTTCAGATTAAATGGTTTTCCCTTATATTTATAATACAATCCCTTATAGGAGGCTTAGCCAAGCAAAGTCTTGGCAACCTCATGAGATAAGGGATGTTGGCCTCTTGCTATAGCATATAATAAATACCCCAGGTCCATCCCCGTACACCATTTGTTTTCCGGCACTGCCCTGATAGGGTTTGCCAATTTACAGAGTACAATCTCAAGGTGTTACAGAGCAATTGAATCCTTATGACATGATGGGCGGGCCTTTTCAAATTTACGTGTAAAACATTATCAAAATACTAGTTCTATTGCCTAAAATACTTGTGTATTTGGTATAGAATCTGCCTTTAAATCACAATCACACCCAGCAAAGGGTATGACCATCTGAAACGGTATCATTTATCGTTTACCCTGGCTACTTTTTTATTGGATAAACAAAGGCGACGCACAAGGTTCTAAATATTTTTTCCCATGAATACTGGTTTTATATCGATTATATAGTTGGTAAACATTAGACCATAATTGAATATTTAATCCAAAAAATTTGATTTTTAATTTTTTTCAAATGCCCAATTGGTCATCGGGCGTTTATAGGTAAAATACTTCAAGCACGACTTATAATCAATACAAACGTAAAAGAATGGGCCTTATAATACTTCTAGTAGATATTCATAAATTAACGGTATTTTACCCTTTATAGTGATTTTGTGGGTACTGGTATAAGGGTTTGGTAGTTTTGCCATTTGAGTGGATATAAATTAAATATGTAACCACTATTGGGGCTGGGCAGTAGATTTATGCGTAATTATTCCATTATCGCAGAAACATCCCAATAGTAAATTGGATTTGACAATAGAGTAGTCAATAAAGATAACTTCCCTGGTACTTAATGGGGAAATTTGATTGAAAAGGCAGCACAATTCTTCATTAATGGTTTTCTTATTTTTTAATGGAAGGCTATTTAAGATTAAATGAATGCCTTAGTGTAACGCTAATCTTGCTATAGGCGTGTTTGTAAACCCATTTGCGATAATTGGAGGAGTACTTAAATAGGGTAGAGGGGTATTTACTTCACAGGTTAAGAGATGTAGGGCGCTGCTTTGTCACTTGTTAAGGTATGTCAATCTGTTTACTTAATTATAGTCCATGTTATAGGTTCAGCGCTTTTTCCGATATCCCCTTGGACTCTCCTTATACATTCCCAAATTGATTGCTACAGTAGGAAGAGCATTAGAACCATGGTCAAATACTACTACAATGTTTACTTGGGTATTCATCAAAAGCCGACAAGCTTTGCCAATCCTAAATTTTAAATAAGAGCTAAGAATTTGAAAAGGTAATCCGGGTGCTTCTTATGCATTTCTAAAAATGAATTAGGGGTCATCTTTCCTATATCCGCCATTTTCTTTAGTATGTTACTTTTTTTATAGTTGGCCAATCCCTTCAACAAGTGGCCGCCCAAGGTCTTCTGCGAATAGTGGAAATGTACAAGGCAGGTACTCAATCTTGATAAGAGGTAACATACAGTTACTTTTTGAATATTCACTTGTAGTATCAAATACCTTCATTTTATAAGTTTGTCGGGGACATCAATTACAAATGCTGTTTGAGAAAATTGTTAAATAACACAATAAAACGGCTATATATTTTTCCAAATAGGAGTTGAATCCATTGTTGTTTCTATTGAAGCTATCTATTTAGCAGTATATAGGAATTGGAAGCAGCTAAAGTTGTCATTCATTGTTTTTAGAAATATGGTACAGAATAAAATAGATTTAGGTTTTTTTCCAACTCCAGTTCAATATTTGAACCGGCTATCCCAAGAATTTCCAGATTATTCAATTTATATTAAAAGGGATGACAATACCGGATTAGCTTCTGGAGGCAATAAAACCAGAAAACTGGAATACCTGCTAAAACAGGCGTTGGACGAGCAATGCAATGCTGTAATCACCGCAGGGGCCCAACAATCAAATCACTGTCGCCAAACTGCAGCAGCTTGTGCAATGATTGGTTTGGAATGTCATTTATTGTTGGGGGGCAATGAACCAACTAAATATGATGGCAATTTGCTGTTGTGTAAAATGTTGGGAGCCACCATTAGTTTTACGGGGGAAAATAGAAAAGGGGAGACAATAGCAGATTATAAGAAATCTCTGGAAACCAAGAAGCGAAAATGTTTTGTGATTCCTTATGGAGGTTCCAATATTACTGGGGCTCTAGGTTTCGTTAATGCTGTAAAGGAGTTGAAAGCCCAATTAATTGGGAACAATTTGCAAATCGACTATATATTTTTTGCCTCCAGCTCTGGTGGAATGCAGGCTGGGTTAATGTTGGGCCTTGAGTTATATGGATTAAATACCAAATTGGTGCCCATCAATATAGACAAGTCCGAAACCAATGGCATTCCATTGGAGGAAGTAGTGGCGAATATTTTAAATGACGGGGCCAAACTACTTAATAGTTCCAAAAACTACGGTCCCCATAATATTCCCCTGAATAAGGATTATGATTCTGCAGGCTATGGGGTAGTTACCGATAATGAGCGTTATAGTATAAAGGAATTGGCTGTGAAGGAGGGGATTTTATTGGATCCTGTCTACACGGGAAGAGCTTTCTATGGGATGTTGGATTGTTTACAGAACAAGAGAATTAAAACCAATTCCAATGTGTTGTTTTGGCATACAGGTGGTTTGCCGGCAATATTCAAGTATGCTGAAGAAATTGTTTAGAGCCAAGGGGGATTTGGGAAGGGCTGTAAATAAATGAACAGCAGTGCCTGATAAATCCCAATGTAAAAATAATGCCGAGGAGTAAACTATTTGCCGGTTAATCAGTCTAGGAAGAAATTGCCCTTTGCCCAATGGCAACGATACAGGTTAGATATGATATGCGCTGCGAAATTATTAAAGGCACATATGGCTATAAACCGTTTGTAATTTTTTAACCATAAGGATAATTATATGAAAAGTATTAATGACCAAGTTATCTCTAAATTGATTCTTTGCTTTGTTTTTGTTTTAACACTGTTAAGTTGTGGAACCAAGCCTCCACTTGAAAAAGGGGATTTTATAGCAACGGATTTAGTGGAACTTATTACGCTGGATTCCTCCTTTCAACTAGACATAAGGTACGCCTCCAGTAACAATTTTGTGGGAAAACCAGTTTACAAGGAAGCTCGGGCTTTTCTTCAGAGACCTGCCGCTTTGGCCTTGGTAGAAGCCTCCAAAGAGTTAAAGAAGCATGGTTATGGGGTCAAAATTTTTGATGGATATAGACCTTGGAGTGTTACCAAAACATTTTGGGATATCACTCCTAAGGAACAACGGAACTTTGTAGCCGACCCAAGTGAAGGTTCCCGCCATAATAGAGGCTGTGCCATAGACCTTACCTTGTATGAGTTATCGACTGGAGAGGAAGTAATTATGCCAAGTGAATATGACGAATTCAACGAACGTGCTTATCCTTATTATGAAGGGGGCACCGATGAACAAAGAAAAATGAGAGATCTCTTAAGGTCTGTGATGGAAGCACATGACTTTAAAGTCTACGAATATGAATGGTGGCATTTTGACTACAAGGATTGGAGAAAATATCGCATTCAAAATATTCCTTTTTCGAATATCAAAACTAATTAAAGTAAATCTTTAAGTATCATTGAAAGAAACTATTATTGTAGTCAATGCAGGGTTATGTGCTCCTAGAATGGTAGGTTCCATTTCTTGAAACATTGCCATAAAGGCTTTAAAAAAGTTTGAGAATGAAAGGTAGAATATTTGGTTTAATTGCAATGATGTTCATACAGTCCACGGTCCTAAATGCACAGCTATTGCAAGGGCCATTGCCTACGGACAAAAATCTATCATTTGATATCTCCTCCAAGGAAAGTCACAGGTTTACAATACAACTGGAAGGGGAGCAACTTACAAACTTCGAATTGGTTCAAAAAGGGATCGATGTGGTCATAACCACATATAATGTTGAAGGGCAGAAAATTAAAGATTTTGATAGTCCAAATGGTAAGTCTGGCTCAGAATTCTTCCATATCAAGTCTGATGTTGGAGGAATTTATGGTATTGAAGTTAAAGCCATTGATCAGAATGGTTTGGGCAGTTATGACATTGGTGTAATTCAATCAGAAACGCTAGCTGGCTCTCCGGAGCAACAGATGGAACAATTGCTTGCCCCGTGGGATAGGTCCTCTTCCCCTGGTTTTGCTGTTGCAGTAGTAGACAAAGGTGCAGTGGTTTATAAGAAAGGTTATGGAATTGCCAATTTAGAATACGACATTCCTATTGGTCCGGCCACAGTTTTTCATATAGCCTCTGTTTCAAAACAATTTACGGTGTTCGCCATACTACTACTGGAAAGGGCGGGTATGCTAAGTCTGGAGGATGATGTAAGGAAATATATTCCGGAGCTTGCTGATTTTGGTGAGACCATTACACTTAGACATTTGGCATCCCATACTAGCGGATTAAGGGATCAATGGGATATACTGGCCATGGCAGGTTGGCGAATGGATGATATTATAACCACCGAACACGTTATGAAACTTGTGGGCGCACAAAAGGAATTGAACTTTAAGCCGGGTGATGAATTTCTTTACTGTAATACGGGGTTTACTTTACTGGCCGAAGTTGTGGCGCGTTTAACCAATATGTCATTTGCCGAATTTACCAAAATTAAAATCTTCGATTCCTTGAAGATGAAGAACACTTTTTTTTATGATGATTACGAAAGAATTGTAAGGAACAGGGCGTATTCTTATCAAACGAGCGACACGGGATTGAAAAAAAGTGTTCTGAATTTTTCGAATGTGGGGCCCACAGGCCTTTTCACAACAGTGGAAGATCTGAGTCTTTGGGCTATGAATTTTTCTGATCCTATAATTGGCGACAGCGAGATGTTTAAAACCATGGATACACCGGCAGTTTTAAACAATGGCGAATCATTTGGCGGCGCCCTTGGCCAGTTTGTGGGCACCTATAAAGGACTGAAGGAAATACAACATGCGGGTAGCGATGCGGGGTACCGTTCTTATTTGACTCGTTTTCCGAACGAAGATTTGTCAGTAATAATTCTTAGTAATTCAGCAGATATTAAACCAGATTGGTTGGCCCATGAAATTGTGGATATATATCTTCAAAACAAAATTCAGATTCAGAGGAAGGAACCCTTGCCGAGTCCAAAACCAAGAGTTGGAAAATTATTAAGTAAAAAAAATGGGCTTCATAAATATAAAGGAAAATACAAGTTATCATCAAACTCATTGATAGGCGTCGATATAAATAATGGCAAGCTAACCTATCAAATTGATGGAGATGGAAAACATCATTTGGAGGCTATTTCCTACAACAAATTTTATGCAAAAAGTACCAACACCCAAATTCATTTTAATGCTGATGAACAAGGGATAATCAGGTCTATGAACTTAATAATGGGAGGTAAAAATTCCAAGGCTCAAAAATTGGTTACAACCCAACTTCAGGATTTTACGGGAAGTTTTTATAGTGGGGAATTATCAACTACCTATACCATCCAACTGATTCAGGGAAAACTAATAGTGAAACACCAGAGAATCCAGGATTTTGAATTATTCCCCTTAGGAGAAGATGCTTTTAAGGCCCGACCTTGGTTTTTTAAGAATATTAAGTTTATAAGAAACAAGAATAATGAGATAATTGGATGTAGGGTGTCTTCGAACAGAGCTAAAAATGTAGCATTTAAAAAAATAGTAACTCCCTAATTGGCATAAAAACCGAAAAAAACAAGGGTGTTGATTAGAAGCCCACAAAAAAAAACGGATATCATAGACATTGTATTGTTCTATCCGACTTAGGCTTATTAAAAATTAAAAACAATAAAACTTGAACATGAAAAAAGCAATTAAAAGTGAAATGGCCCCGAAGGCTATAGGTCCTTATAATCAGGCCATCGAGTGTAACGGAATGGTTTTTGTCTCGGGACAGTTACCCTTAAATTTAAATTCCGAAATGCCACAAAATGTCGCGGATCAAACAACGCAGGTTTTGAAAAATTTGGAATATGTTTTATTTGAAGCTGGGTTGAGTTTTGATAACGTGGTGAAAACCACATGCTATTTGACCGATATGGATGATTTTGCAGAAATGAACAAAGTGTATTCCTCCTGTTTTCAGAATGTACCGCCAGCAAGGGCTACAATCGCGGTGCGTTCATTGCCTCTTAACGCCTTGGTTGAGATTGAATGTATAGCAATTAGACCAAGTTAAATTGCTGATAATAGTTTGTTTTTTGTGGTAAACCGGGAATATGGGGCTGCTATCTGCTTTGGGAATTTATCACAATAACTTGCAGGTCCAGTAATCTTCCAGAAAATTTTGATCGAACAAAAATATGCCTTCAAATAAAATTTGAAGGCATATTCTTTTATAGCATCTTAAATTAGGACTTAATAGGTAAGGGGTTTAACCAAGGTATTATATCAATCATTTACGGATTTGTCCACCGCATATAGGATGCCTCCTAACACATGTTTTAAGAAATACTCTTCGGAGTAAGATTCCTCCGTGTGCCCCAAGGCGGTATAGAACATTCGTCCACCTTCAAATGGTTTGTACCAGGCAATGGGATGTTTATCTTTGTGATTCCCACCTTCATAGGTGGTTTCGTCCAGTGAAATGAGGACGTGGAAGTCTTCATCTATCCAACGAAAATTGTACCATTCGTCAAAGCGTTTCCATGTTTTTGGTAAGTGCTGTGTTGACAAATGATTGGTGTCGTTAACGATAAGGGTAGCCTCCTGTGGTTCTGGATGTCCATTAAAATAGCCGCCGATCATTCTGCCAAACCAGTCCCATTCATATTCTGTTGTAGATGCCCCGTGGATTCCAATAAAGCCTCCACCGGCTTGCATATATTCCCTAAAGGCAGTTTCCTGTTCCGTATTGAAAACATTTCCACTAGTGTTAAGGAACATGATACCATCATACTCCTGAAGTTTTTTGTGGTTGAACCATTCTGAATTTTCAGTGGCATCTACCTTAATCCCATTTTGGGCACAAAGGTTTTTGATTGCCTCTATGCTAACTTCAGTAGATTCGTGGCGGAAATCTTCGGTCTTTGAAAAAATAAGCAACTTTTTGGGCGACATATTCTGACACTGTATGTAAAACGGTGCTAAACATACCATGCAGAGGATCAGTAATGTGCTTTTTGGTTTCGTTAAAAAAGGTTTGAAAATCCCAAATATTTTTTCGCTCCCGAGTATCTTGACATGCATGTTGCTGATATTGGATTTTTTTTTCATTTTACTTAAAATTAAGTTTATTAAACATTGTATCGGTTTGGCAATATACAGGCATGTTCTACAAACCTGTACCCGTCTGCCAATCCCAAAGCGTACGGATCGTTCCCTGTGATGGTTCCATCACTTGGTTTCTGTGGCGGCGCTGCTAACCTTAAGGAATTCCAGGATGGCGTCGGCCTGTTCTTTGGATAGGACATCTTTGAAACTTGGCATTCCTTTGGTTAATCTACTACCATTCATTAGTATATTTTCAAATTCCTGTTCTACTCTAACTTTTAATGGCATTAGCTTTGGTGCTCTACCCGTGTCGTGACAGCCGGCACAGTTCATATCAAATAATTCATGTCCCAGTTTAATATCGGCTTTCGAGTAGTCCTCTATGCCACTCCTTCCCACAAGCTCGTCTTGCCGATCAAGTAAAGGTCTTTTAGGTACATCTCCCCTGCCTATTTTAAAAGCTACTATACGACCCTTATTGCCATAGAGGTAATCTGCATTGGTTTCCTGGTCGCCACTGACACCTGCCATGAGTGCAACAAATTGTTCATTTCCAACTTTATAGGTCATAGGGGCCGCTATAATACTGGTCCCAACATCAATATCATGAAGAAGTTCGCCTGTAGAAGCATCGTATATCTTAAGGAATCCATCTATACCGCCTTGAAAGACCAAATTGCCTTTTGTGGTCATTACACTGCCGTAGCGGCGATCTAGTCTTAATGTTTTTTTGGGATAGGTTATTTTGGCTTCCCAAACTACTTTTCGCTTTATGGGATCCCAGGCCTTAAGGAAAGATCTAGGTGAGGAATCCGGTTCCCCTTTTATGATTTCCTCAATGGGAGGCCAATCCTCGGGGAATGAACCATTGTCGTAAGCTGACCTTAAAATAGCTCCAGTATTCCAGCCTTTTTCCTTTACCTTAAATGGTGTTTTTTGGGCACTGTATATCTGACCGGCCTCTGTTGTGGGAATATAAACCAAACCCGTTTCAGGGTTAAAGGCCATAGGATTCCAATTATGTCCCCCTTGACTACTGGGGAAAATGAGTTTAGGGGTTTGTCTATAGTCGCCTTTGCCCGTTTCTACGGGTTTTCCGGTTTTTAAGTCCACATGGCTGGCCCAATTAATATATACGTAGGGATCGGCAGAAATGAGTTCTCCTGTTTTTCTATCGATTACATAGAAAAAGCCATTTTTTGGAGCCTGCATTATAACCTTTCGGTCACGACCATCAATAGTTAATTCTGCCAGGATCATCTTTTGGGTAGTGGTATAGTCCCAGTTGTCGGCAGGAGTAGTTTGATAGTGCCATAGGAGCTGTCCATTATCGGGGTTGATGGCCAATATACAATTTAAGAAAAGGTTGTCTCCACCGGCCGGACTTCGGAGATGTCTGCTCCACGGAGCTCCATTGCCAGTGCCTACGTATAGGATATTGAGCTCAGGGTCATAGGCCATACCATCCCATGCAGTGCCTCCCAAGCCATTTTCCCATACGCTATTGGGGTCCCAAGTCTTGGCTGCCATTTCCAATTCCGGATGCTCAAAGCCTTTTTTAGGATCTCCAGGTACGGTATAGAATCTCCAGGCCAATTCCCCACTTTTACTGTTATATGCAGAGATATATCCCCGTGCGTTGTATTCCCCCCCGCTATTACCAATAATAACCAAATCCTTTGCAATATATGGTGCTCCCGTACTGGAGTAGCCTTTTGTTCGGTCTACAATGGTGTCTACCCGCCAAACCTGCTCTCCTGTGCCGGCATCCAATGCATACAGGTAACCGTCCACAGAGGCAACATGCACAAGGCCTTTCCATACAGCAACGCCGCGGTTAGGGCCTGCACAACAATGGTTGTCAAAGACTTCCGCTGCTATCTCAGGTTTAAATGACCATAACAATTCCCCATTGACAGCGTTTAGTGCGTAAACATTGCCTTTATTTCCAGAAGTAAATAGAATACCGTCGACCACTATGGGTGTAGCTTGAAATGCAGTTTCAAAATCTATGTCGTACTGCCAACCAAACCCCAAGTGATCAATATTTTTTTTATTGATGTCATTTAGTGGTGAATAATAGGTTTGCTTATAATCACGTCCACCCGTTAGCCAGGATTCGGGTTCGTTATCAGCATTTAAAATACGTTCTTCGGTTATGTTACCTATTGTTTTATTTTTAGGGTTGCACCCAACAATACCTATAAGAATTAATAATATACAAATATTACAAATTGGCCTACGAACTTTGGGTATCATTAAAAGTTTCATTAAAGTATTTTTTAATACAGTACGTTTTTCTTGTAAAGTAGGAAGGCTATTTTTCATTGGTTCGTTTAGTGTAAATCATTTCCAAAAATTTTTCAACTGCTTTTTCTGCGAAGATCGGGTCATTAATATTGGCATCAATTTCTTCAATATCAATTTCAGGACTGAGGTTGCTCTTTAAAGCATCCAGAAATGCTTGGTCCGCCTGTGGATCCCAAAACAATTGTGGTTCATCTTTTTCATTTATTGAATCGAGCATAGAATACCCCTTGGTCGGTATAACAAATGCTATTTTTCCCTTTGCAGCATTGGCCTTTTGAGCAAATATTTTTCCCAGTTCCCGGTTTTCGTCTACAGTGGTCCTCATCAAAGTAACATTGGGGTTCCACTGATAGAACAATCGGTTGTTGTACTTTGAATTGATGGTTTCGGGGCTTCCAAAATTGCACATATCAATGCATCCCGGGGCTATAAGATGGGGGATGCCCATTTTTCCTGGGGCTTCAAGCCTTTCATTTCCTGCGTCGAAGACCCCGCCACATAAGGTGTCGGCCCATTCAGTGGTGGTCAGGTCCAATACACCTTCTATGACTCCATCGTTAACCAATTTTTCCATGGTTTTGCCACCTGCTCCAGTAGCGTGAAATATGAGGACCTCAAAACCTTTTGAACTGAGCATATCGCGGCAGCGATCGATACATGGCGTGGTATTTCCAAACATGGAGGCAGCAACTATGGGCTTTCCTTTCTCGATTTCCAATTTTACATCAAGCATTCCTGCCAATGCAGCTGCGGCATTGGTCAGGAAAATTTTACTTATGGTATTTATCCCGGCTATATCGGTCAAGGAGGGTGCCAAAATAATATCACTGGTCCCCAAGTAGGGGCCAACATCCCCGGATGCTACTGTAGAGATGCATATTTTGGGCATTCCGAAGGGCAGCGATCTCATGGCGGCCGTGACCATATTTGTACCTGCCGTGCCACCCATTCCTATTATGCCGTCAAATTGCTCTTTTGTGTGTAAACCTTTGGTTATCTCACTGGCGCCATTGGACATAACTGCAATTGCCTTGCCCCGGTCATTTGCTTCACGAAGGGTCGAGAGATCGGTTCCGGCAGCCCTTGCTACTTCCTGGGCGTCTATATCAATTTGAAATAGATCGGTAGCACCCATAACTCCGGTATTGATAGTAATTACTTGGAATCCTCTTTTTATAAAAAGGTCTATCACGAATTTGTATTCGATCGCCTTAGTATCAAAAGCACCAATGACTACAATTTTTTTAGACATTTTTTGGCTTGTTTTGTTTAAAGCTGATTTGTTTAAACCTTTTGATTTGATTGGTTATGGCCGTTTCGGTAGGGAGTCGCTCCATTGAACTGGCTCCGTAAAACCCATCGACCCCTATTACCCGGTCCATGATATATTGGGCATCCTCAGGTTCTGCAATGGGACCACCATGACATAATACTATGACTTCCTTGTTCAAGTTTTTACAAGTGTCGACAATCTCCTGAATATCCAATACACATTGTTCCATGGATTTGGAAGTTTGGGCGCCTATTTTTCCTTTCGTGGTTAGCCCCATATGCGCAACTATGACGTCCGCACCAGCTTCGGTCATTAGCTTGGCTTCAGTGGGGTTAAATACATAGGGGGTCGTTAGTAATTCTAAACTTCTCGCTGCCTTTACAAGTTCTACTTCCAACATATAACTCATACCGGTCTCTTCCAAATTGGCCCTAAATCCCCCATCTATCAAACCTACCGTTGGGAAATTTTGAATACCGGCAAACCCCATTCTTTTAAGGTCCTTTAAAAATGAATCCCGCAGCATAAATGGATCTGTCCCGCAAACCCCGGCCAATACGGGGGTATGTTTTACTGCTGGAAGGATTTCATAAGCCATTTCCTTGACAATGTCATTGGCATTGCCAAAAGGCAATAAACCTGATAACGAACCTCTGCCTGCCATCCGATAGCGACCGGAATTATAGATAACGATAAGGTCTATACCTCCCGCTTCTTCACATTGGGCGGAAATTCCTGTGCCGGCTCCCCCCCCGATTATGGGTTGCCCTTGGGCGATTTTTTCTTTGAGACTCTCAAGAATCTCCATTCTAGTTTGTGTATTCATTTTTTTAAAACGTTAAGTTACTCCCAATTGGCAATAACTGTTCCATTTCTAATCTGTATATCTGTTAAATATATAAATTACTTATTATCAGATATTTAATATTTCAATTATTTTAATTTTAATTTTTTTTTACAATTTTAACGAAAAAGAAGTGTTACCTTAGTTAACATTTTGTATCTATAAAGGTAACATTTTATGTAAACTTTGAATGGCTGTGTTTTCACTAAAAAATCTTGTTCGGGATACTTCAAAAATCTCATCGCCCATCATTTCAGTGGTGGCCGGAAATGGTCAAATAACCAAGTCCGCAGTGGCCTCAGGAGCCGATATGATAATAGCCCTAAATGCAGGGTTGTATCGAAACATGGGCTTCGGTTCCCTTGCGGCCTTTATGCCATACGGTAACGCAAATGATCAAACCGAACAATTGCTGAGACAACATATCCTGATTCATACAAAAAATACTCCTGTGGTGGCTGGGGTTTTTGCCGCTGATTCTACCCAGCCCATTAGAAACCGATTGGATAGGTTAAAGGAACTTGGGGTGGAAGGCATAACAAATTGGCCAGCAGTTGGATTCATTGATGGTAATTTTAGGTCCCACTTGGATGCGGAAGGAATCGACATATATAGTGAAGTGGAAATGCTGAAACAGGCAAAGGAATTTGGGTTTGTTACCTTCGGTTTTGCCCTGTCGGCCGAAGAAGCTTTCATATTTGCAAAAAATGGTGTTGATGCATTGATACTTAATGTAGGACTTACTTTTGAAATTCAGGATACCATAGAAAAACGCAATCAATTACAACTGTCCATTACCAAGGCAAAAGAGATGTTGTCTAGAGTACATGAATCGGGACGCGAACCCTTTTCCCTCATTTATGGCGGTTCCATCACTGAGCCTGAAGATTTTGTAGAGTTTTTTAAACAAGTTCCGATAAAGGGTTATGCGGGAGGGTCGGTTTTTGAGCGTTTCCCTGTAGTGGAAACTGTCAACACCAGGGTAAGAAGCTTTAAAAGTATATTTCTGGAAGATCATGGAACGAATCATCCTGAAAAATTCGGAACCTTAATCGGGTCTTCGCCAAAAATGAAGAACCTGTTCAAATTAATACAGAAGATCGCCCCATATGATGTAAATGTGTGTATTGGGGGTGAATCCGGTACAGGTAAAGAACTTGTGGCCACTCAAATCCATATGCTCAGTTCAAGGAAAAACAATCCGTTCATTACGGTCAATTGTGCCGCTATTCCCGATACTCTTGTGGAAAGTGAGTTCTTTGGCTATGAAAAAGGAGCATTTACCGGGGCCACATATCGAAAGTTGGGCAAATTTGAACTTGCCAATAAAGGGACACTGTTTTTAGATGAAATAGCCGATTTAAGTCCACACGCCCAAGCTGCTTTGCTTAGGGTAATACAACAAGGGGAGATTGTTACACTGGGGGGGCAAAAACCAATTCCCGTAGACGTAAGAATTCTTTGTGCCTCCAACCAAAACCTTGAGGAACTTGTTAAGGAGGATAAATTTAGATTGGATTTATACTTTCGTCTCAGTGCCATTACGATCAGCATTCCCCCCCTAAGGGAAAGAATAGGGGATATTCCCCTATTGGTAGCAAACATACTCAATAAACTCTCCATAAAATTTGACAAAAAATTATTGGGTACTACCAAAGATTTTATGGATCAGCTCAAAAGTAATTACTGGCCCGGAAATGTTCGGGAACTGGAACAGGTGGTAACACGACATTCATTAATTGAGGATAGCCCAATTTTACAAGGGGATTCCACGCTTTTTGGAGAAATGACTTTCCCTCAACAGGTGGTAACCTTGGATAAATACCAAAAAGCGCAAAAAGCCTTGATCGAGGCAGGATATAATAAATCCAAGGCCGCACTGGCATTGGGTATAAGTCGCAAAACACTTTACCAATGGCTTGAATCAAATAATTAGTCCGTTAAATGGGTCATCTCTTATATCCTTTGGAGGAAGAAAAAGAAAAAGGATAGGAATTGAAGTATCCTGTAGATAGCTTGTTTAATGTTTCTTATACACAATTAAAGCTTCTTTGACTGAAGCCAAAAAAAAAAAAAGTGGCCAAAGTATTATGGTTTATGGCGATTAGCAAAGATTCATTTTATTTTGCACCAAGTTTGACCCATCCAAAAATGAACTACTGATGAAACAAATAACTGTAATTAAGGGAGATATTTTACAACGCAAAGGAGATATAAACACTAAGGCGTATATTGTTGAAAGTGGTTTACTGCGTAGCTATTCTATTGATGATAAAGGGAAGGAACACATTTATATGTTTGGACCGGAAAACTGGTTAGTGGCCGATATTTGCGAGTCCAACACCCCTTGCCAACTTTATATAGATGTAATTGAGGACGCTGTCCTGACAGTGGCTTCCAAAGAGGAGTTAATGGAAAGAGGTCCGGACATTGATGCTCTGTTGAGACGATTAAATACAATGCAGGCCAGGATTATAATGTTAATGAGTTCCAATGCTTTGGAGCGATATGAACATTTTGTTCAAACCTATCCAAACATTATCCAACGGGTACCTCTAAAAATGATTGCCTCTTATTTGGGAATTACACCCGAAGCTTTGAGTCGTGTTCGACATCAACTAACCCAAAGAAAATAAGCCTATTTCATTTCTTGATGTACATCAAGGCAGGGGTTCTCCAAATGAGGGAGTTTTGTGCCATCAAATAAATATAAGAGAAATGACAAATCAAAAAAACAACAAGGCAATTCATATAGTATTGTGGGTTGCACAGGGATTATTGGCAGCTATGTTTATCATGGCGGGTTTAATGAAGGCATCCCAGCCTATTGAAGTATTGGCGGAATCAGTTCCGTGGGTAACGGAGGTTTCCTCCGGTTTGGTACGCTTTATTGGAATTAGTGAATTATTAGGGGGCTTAGGTTTAATAATACCTTCCATTTTTCGATTCAAAACCTTTTTAACTGTTTGGGCTGCTCTTGGTCTTGCTGCAGTAATGGTATTGGCTGCTGGATTTCATGCCTCACAAGGTGAATTTTCCGCTATCGGAATGAATATTGTATTACTTGCAATTGCTTTATTTATTGCTTGGGGCAGGAGTAAAAAAACACCAATTCTGGCCAAGTAAAAAACACGGTTCTTTATTGCTCCTTTACAATTTAAGTATGATATCAATGAAAGTTGCCAACATCCCATAAGAGGTATTAAGGGATTTGTCCAATGTATTGGCATGTAGATTCAAGTTGCCCATTGCTACTACTTCGGGTTGTTTTTCCTAAATTTACTGCCTATGGAGAAGAGCAAAATTAAAAATATATTTGTGTCAGGAGCAATAAGCCCGGAGTTCATTGCCAATTCCATTGCAAAGCACCAGTCCAAAACCACTATTGGGGCACACGATATCTTTTTGGGCCAGGTACGGGCAGATCCAATTGATGGGCAGGAAGTGGCCGCTATAGAATATACGGCCTATGAGGAAATGGCCAATCAGAAATTCCACGAAATCAGGGAAGCTACCTTTGCCAGGTTTAACTTAAGCTGTATGCACATCCACCACAGTTTGGGTAAGGTAAATGCGGGAGAAATATGCCTCTTTGTTTTTGTGTCATCGCCACACCGAAAAGAAGTTTTTGAGGCCATGCACCATGTGGTGGAAGAGATAAAAAATCAGGTTCCCATTTTTGGTAAGGAACTGTTTGAGGATAATTCCTATCAATGGAAAGTAAATAAGTAAAAATGGTAGATATTACCCATAAAAAAGCAACCTTGCGTACAGCTGTAGCACAAGCTATAGTTCAAGTAAGTTCGGCAGATACCATTAGCGCAATACATAATAAAACCGTGCCCAAGGGCGATGTGTTTGCCATGAGCAAAGCGGCCGGTTTATTGGGGGTTAAAAAGACGGCAGACCTTTTGCCGGACTGTCATCCCTTACCTATAGAATTTACCGATATTTCCTATGCTATTGACGGTCTTCGGATTACGGTTTTGGTTACGGTGAAGACTATCTACAAAACCGGCGTTGAGGTAGAGGCCATGCACGGCGCCAGCATAGTGGCCCTAAATATGTACGATATGCTAAAGCCCATAGACAAGGGCATCGAAATACAGAATATTAAATTATTGAGAAAAACGGGAGGTAAGTCCGATATAGGTAGCGACCTATAATTTTCCAGTCAATAATATTTAACAGTTACTTAAGAGAATCTGTGCATATCTTTGTGGTGTGAAAAAAACAAGGCACTTGCTTTTTTTTAGGATTCTAGCGCTTATACTTTTATTAGCTATGGGCCAGGTCTCTATGGCTACCACCAAGGAGGCCAAAGAAGTTAAGGCCGGGGTTCAGGGTGAGATCCAAACGGATCATCATCTAAGCTACCAGATGCCGAACTCTGGGCATACTATGCTCCTGGCGGATGGCAATTATCAATTGCCAACAGTTAACGAGCTAAGGCCCAATCTCAATTTATTTTCCCCTAGTACTATAAGTTGCCTTTCCGTACTCAAGGAAAAGGAGCTTATGTCCCTAAAAAGGGAGGTCCAAATTATTGCTAGTTTGGACGCGCTAACCATTATCTACCCCTTTCACACCTTTTTATAAGTTTTTCCATTAGTCGCACAAAATTCCAGAATAACCAATTTTGGAAATTCCCCCATGGCATACATTGGTTATGGCTGGAGGGAAGACAATTAATAAATGGAATAATTATAAAAAAATATATTATGAATATATCAATGTTGTTGGTATCAGCTTTATTGGTGCTTTGCACCATCATACCTTTTGTAGTCCTCAATAAATCGGGAAAAGGGGATTTAAAAATAATGTCCAAGGAGATTAAAAACTTAATGGTACAATCAAAACTGAAACTCGATTTAAAGGAAAGCTGGGGCAATACTTTCATTGGCCTGGATTCAGAGAATAAGAAACTTGTTTTTTCAAAAGTATTTGATGGCATTGTGGCGCTGGAAAATATTGATCTCAATACAGTTTCAAATGTCAAAATAGTAAAGAAGACCCACGTGGTCAAGTCCAAAAACAAGAAGGAGTTGGTTTTGGAAAAATTGGATTTGGAGATTAGTTTTTTAGATACTGAATTAGCAGCCAAGACCCTTAACTTTTATGACATCAACAGTATTTACATGGAGGATTATGAACTTGTCCGGGCCGAAAAATGGAATACTGCCATTAATGGTGTTTTAAAAGCAACTATAGAAAGGGCCAAGGTGGCCTAATTTCCTAGGTTTTTTATTAGTTAACATAGTTAAGGGCAATCTGTATTTTGGAAAATAGACTTTTCGGAATGCAGATTGCCCTTTTTAATGCCATATATTTTTGCAGGCAAAGGATTTAGAATTACTCCCGTTTTGTCCAAATTTCATTTAAGGGGTCGCCCTTACTGCTTTTACCGGTATGGTGCCAATCCTTGCCGTTTAACTCATAATTGAAGGATAGCGCCGCTCCCACCCGGGAATTGTCCCTGGAGAAATAGTTTATATTTTCTATGTATTTGCCATTGGTAGCGTTATAGGTTCCGCCCCCGCTGCCAAAAAATTCAAAGGTTTCGGTATTATAGGCAATCCATTGAAAGTGACCGTTCAACAAATATTTCATAGTCTTTCTTGGTCTGGACGTATCCCTTCTTTGCTCCCCTTGCTCCGTTACCCTTCCGGTCATTAACCACTTGCCGTCCAAATCCTGGGTGCCAAGTTTGGTGGGCGTAAAGGTCATAGGCTTTGTGCCTTGGAGTATCAATTTCCCTTTTTGTAGCCTATAGGGAATATTTATACTGGTAATTTTATCTTCTTTATGGTTGGAGTTAAACTCGAGGTCAACCATCAGCTTATTGCCAGAGGTAGAGTAGTATCCCCCCATCGTTTTTATAAATTCTGCAGGCGACTCTTTATAGATGGTATGTACGTAATAATCCGCGTCCAATTTCAGCTCGTGATGAAGGGTGCCATCCTTGTTTTTTTCCTCAAAATGATAAACGTTGGCCGGTATTTGGGCCGTAATTGTATTGAAAAAAGTGAGGAAGAGGGCAAGGCCAATAAAAATATTGATTTTTTTAAGCTTCATAACTATCTGGTTTTTATTTAAAAATAGTCAAGAAAAGGTTAAAAATCAACGCTTTGGGTTTAATTTTTAGTTAATTTTTTACTATTTGGAAAATTCATTTTTTACTTCGACGTAAAATTTTTTAAAACGCTTGTTTTTTCATTTTTTTTGTTTTCATTTGTCACATCAATTTAGCCTTAAATTTTATATTGATATTAGCATCTAGTTGAGTATAATGAACCATATTTACAAATTTGGATTTCTGGCAGCAGCAAGGTTTATGTCGCTGAAATTTAACGGTATAGGTAGCCCGAGTTTGCTTGGTGTTCCAAATTTTTCTTCCATAGTGTGCAGTCAGCATGACTATTTTTTTATTCCTACCACTGAAAAGCAGATAATTGTTTAGGGATTTAGTTATAATTTCCAATATTATTTGCATTTGGCGATGCTATTTACTTATTTACAATTCATATATTTATTTAAATGAACACGAAGTACATTAATCTGATAGATCAGACCTACTATTTTCCACAGGAAGAGTTTTCTTTGGATGGTGAAAACCTAAAGTTCCATGGAATACCCCTTATGGATTTGGTAGCGCAATATGGTAGTCCTTTGAAGTTTACCTATTTGCCTAAAATTTCGGAAAATATCAACAAGGCAAAGGAATGGTTTAAAATAGCCATGGAGAAAAACAATTACAAAGGCAAATACCACTATTGCTATTGTACTAAAAGTTCCCATTTTAAGCCGGTTTTGAACGAGGCATTAAAGAATGATATCCATATAGAGACGTCTTCGGCCTTTGATATTAATATTGTTGAAAAATTAAAGGAAAACGGAAAGATCAAGGATAATACCTATATCATATGCAACGGATTTAAAAGGGATCAATATATTGTCAACATAGCTAATCTTATAAATCAAGGTCACCAGAATTGTATTCCCATTATTGATAATTACGAGGAAATTGACCTTTTGTCCGATGTCATCAATGATACTTTTAAGGTGGGAATCAGAATTGCATCCGAAGAGGAGCCAAAGTTCGAATTTTATACTTCTCGATTGGGGATAGGATATAAAAATATTGTACCTTTTTACGAGAACCAAATTAAGGACAATGACAAGGTAGAATTGAAAATGCTACACTTTTTTATTAATACCGGTATTCGTGACAATGCCTATTATTGGAACGAACTGGTGAAATGTTTAAAGGTGTACGTAAGGCTTAAAAAGATTTGTCCATCCTTGGACAGCCTCAATATTGGTGGTGGTTTCCCCATTAAAAACTCTTTGGCTTTTGATTACGACTACCAGTACATGATAGATGAGATCATAAACCAAATTAATATTGCCTGTCAGGAAGCGGATGTTGCAGTCCCAAATATTTTTACCGAATTTGGTAGTTTTACGGTAGGTGAGAGTGGTGGTGCCATTTATGAAATACTATATCAGAAGCAGCAGAACGATCGGGAAAAGTGGAATATGATCGACTCTTCCTTCATTACCACCTTGCCGGATACCTGGGCCATTAATAAACGTTTTATTATGTTGGCCATTAACCGTTGGCAAGATGAATATGAAAGGGTGTTGTTGGGCGGACTAACCTGCGATAGTGATGACTATTACAATAGCGAGCAAAATATGAATGCCATTTATTTGCCCAAGTACAGAAAGGATAAACCGCTGTATATTGGATTCTTTAATACAGGTGCCTATCAGGAGACCATTGGGGGTTATGGCGGGTTGCAGCATTGTTTAATACCGCATCCGAAACATATTTTAATAGATAAGGACGAAAACGGAAATATAACGACCAAATTATTTAGTGAACAACAAAAGGCAGAGGATCTGCTTAAAATTTTGGGATATGAAATGAATCTTAGCGGCAATAGTGAAGTTAGCGAACCCGTTGAGCAGAAAATTAAATCTGACTTTTAAAATCAATAAACTTTAAACAAATGAACACAACTAACAATTACGCTGGCATACCAGACGAGTTTGCGCAATTGGAAAAGGCAAAGGTAGTTTTAATTCCTGTGCCTTATGATGGAACCAGTACCTGGGGAAAAGGGGCGAACAAAGGGCCAAAGGCTTTTTTGGAAGCGTCGGAAAATATGGAATTGTATGATATAGAAACCGATACGGAAGTCTATCAGCAAGGGATATATTTGGCGAATTCCATAGATGAGGACAGTTCTCCGGAGGCTATGGTCAATGAGGTACACAGGGTTACCAAGGAGTATATAAAACGCAATAAGTTCGTTACCCTTTTCGGAGGCGAACATTCTATCTCCATAGGTACCATTAGGGCTTTTAATGAGTGTTTTGATAACCTTACCGTGTTGCATATAGATGCACATGCAGATTTAAGGAAATCATACGATGGCAGTAAATTCAATCACGCCTGTGCTGTTCATGAGGCAAGTCAGACCACCAACCTTGTTCAAGTTGGGATACGTAGTATGGATGCCATTGAAAAAACCTTTATGGATGAGGAAAAAACTTTTTTTGCCCATGATATGGTTAACGATGAATATTGGACAGATAAGGTAATAGATCTAATGACGGACAATGTCTTTATAACTTTTGACCTGGACGCATTGGACCCATCCATTATGCCGTCTACCGGCACTCCGGAGCCAGGGGGGCTGTTTTACTATGAGACCTTGGAGTTTCTAAAGCAGGTGTTTGAGGATAAAAATGTGGTAGGATTTGATATTGTTGAACTTTGTCCCAATAATACGGATAAATCTTCCGATTTCCTTGCGGCCAAATTATATTATAAAATGCTGAGCTATAAGTTTATGAGCGAGGCAGTAGGGGATGAATACGACAATACGTATGACGTTGATTCCAAAGTGGGAGGCAATAACATTTTAAAATTCGACGATGACGAAGACTAAAGGGGAAATTTCCAATTTTATTGAAAAGTATTATTTACATTTTAATGCGGCCGCTTTGGTGGATGCTGCAAAGGGATATGAAGACCAGCTAAAGCAGGGGTCCAAAATGTTGGTTTCCCTGGCGGGAGCCATGAGTACAGCAGAATTGGGAAAAATATTTGCCGAGGTTATCCGGCAGGATAAGGTGCATATCGTTTCCTGTACAGGTGCCAATTTGGAAGAGGATATCATGAATTTGGTGGCCCATTCGCATTATAAGCGTGTGCCCAATTACCGAGATCTAACCCCTCAGGACGAGTGGGATCTATTGGAGAAGGGCTTAAACAGGGTAACGGATACCTGTATCCCGGAGCATGAGGCATTCCGAAGACTGCAAAAGCATATTTTTGAAATTTGGAAAAAAGCAGAGGACGCCGGAGAAAGATATTTGCCACATGAGTTTATGTACAAATTGTTGCTTTCCGGGGTTTTGGAAGAATATTACGAGATAGATATCAAGGACTCGTGGATGTATGCCGCTGCTGAAAAGAATCTGCCCATAGTTTGCCCAGGTTGGGAGGACAGTACCATGGGGAATATCTTTGCCTCTTACGTGGTAAAAGGGGAGTTAAAGGCCAGTACTATGAAGTCTGGGATTGAATATATGACCTTTCTGGCAGATTGGTATACCGCCAATTCTGAAAAAGGGATCGGATTTTTTCAGATTGGTGGTGGCATTGCGGGAGATTTCCCAATCTGCGTGGTGCCTATGTTGTACCAAGACCTTGAAAGGACCGATACACCGTTTTGGAGTTATTTCTGCCAAATAAGTGACTCTACCACAAGTTATGGTTCCTACTCGGGTGCTGTGCCAAATGAGAAAATTACCTGGGGAAAATTGGATATAAACACCCCTAAGTTTATTATTGAAAGTGATGCAACCATTGTTGCGCCCTTAATTTTTGCATACCTATTAGACATGTAGTATATGGACAATTTAAAAAGAGTTATTGTAGACTTTAAAAAACTTACTCCTGAAGTTTTGAAACTTTTGGTTGAGAAGTATCCAGATGGGTACGACGATCTTAATATCATCTCCTTCAAGAATGCACAAGGGGAGCGTATTGAGGCCGTTGAGGTAACCACCGAGGATACCAAATACCTGGTTAAGATTAGCGCCAAGTTGGAAAAAACAATGGCCAATTACGATGAGGACGATTATGAGGATTTTGATGATGACGATCCAGAGGCCATTCCAGATGTGGATTTGGAAGGAGTAGAGGGAGAGGATGACGATGATTAACCAATGATGTTTGAGGTTGTTGCCGTTCATATAGCATCTTCGATCAATATTAGGCAATGCAAATCCCAATTGCCATTGGAAATATTGTTTTCGGACAGTGATGAACTCTATTTGAAAAATGGCGAAAAAAAATTCGTTTATATCTTTCAATACGGTCTAATATCCTTTTTTAATCATTCCGAGGATGAAAAATCGAAGATTCTAGACGCTCTATCCACCATTACCAAAGAGAAAAATACTCCCCAATTTACAGAAACAATGCAAGTAGAAATAATCGAAGGCCACCAAAAGGTGGCTTTCGATAAAGTAATCTTGCCCAGTTTTGATGCCGAGTTTATTAGATTGGTAATGTTGAATACTTCCCAATCGGTGGCCTTGGACCAATATTCTGAAATTACACAGCAGTTATTGGAGGAAACCAATGAACATACCCAATATTTGGAAAAGAAGGGAAGGCTCAATATTTCGGGCATCAAGCTCAGGCGGTTTATAGGGAAGGTATTGAATATTAAAAATCAGATATCTGAAAACCTGTATATTTTTGATGAGCCGGACAGTACTTGGGAAAATGAGCAGCTGAACAGATTAAACCTGGAACTAAAGCAAACTTTTGACCTAAAGATCAGGTACAGGAATATACACGAACAATTGGGGATCATTAAGGAAAACCTAGAGCTTTTTAAAGATATCTGGGACCATAGGGAAAGCAGTAGGTTGGAGTGGGTCATTATTATTCTGATCCTGGTAGAAGTTTTGGATCTTTTTGTATTTAGATTGTTGAGGTAAATTGTAATTGATCTTTTTACTACCTTAGTTAAAGCATCAAGATTAAAATGGGCGCATTATACTTGGCCTAAATAATTCTTGAAACCTCACGATGATAATTGGGAGGGGATATGTAAGGCGAATTGCACCCGATAAAGGTGTCGGGAAACCCTCATTTAATAAGAATTAAATATAAGCAGATGAAAAATGCACCCTTCCACATGTCATTGCCTTGTCTAAGTATAAGCAAAACAGAGGATTTCTATGTAGACGTTATCGGTGCCGAATTGGGAAGACACTCTTCCCGATGGCTGGATATCAATTTGTTTGGAAATCAGATTACCTTCACTAAAGCCGGTAATTTTAATTTTACATTTAAGACTTATAAGTTTGAAGATACAGTATTGCCTTCTTTTCACTTTGGAGTAATAGTGGATGAAAGCACTTGGGATAATTTGTATGCCAAATTAACAAAGTCGCATTACGATCTTACGACCGAAGTAGTTTTTTTAAAGGACAAGGTAGGCGAGCACAAGTCTTTTTTTATTCAGGATCCCAATGGTCATATGATAGAATTTAAATGTTTTAAAAAGCAGAAAGAAGTATTTTTATCCTGATATTTAGGATTTTAGCCAAAATATACTGCTGTTTAATAATTTAATAATCATTTATTTTTGATTCCCGGGGGTCAAGGGTTTTATTTTGCAATTAATTAAAAAGAAAATATAGAAATAGAAATGAAGTATAAGGACCTGGATATTATTGGTAGCGAGGAATGGTGTGTATTTGAGGATTTGGAGATTCCCGCTATAAAGGCTAGGGTAGATTCCGGGGCAAAAACCTCCTCCATACAGGCAAATAATATAAAAGTGTTTACCAAAGGGGCCCATGAATGGGTAAAGTTCGAGGTTAATCCCCTTCAGGACAATAGGGGTATCAATATAGATTGCAAGGCACGTTTGGTAGACCGTAGAACAGTAAAGAGTTCTTCGGGGATATCGGAGGAACGGTATGTTATAAGGACCCCTGTACGTGTTGGCAGTCTTGTATTTGAGATAGAACTCACCTTGGCCAATAGGGATACTATGGAATATCGTATGCTTTTGGGAAGGGAGGCGCTCAATGAACGTTTTGTGGTAAACCCAGCCGTAAGTTTCACTATGGGGGAGTTTACAGCAGCAGAAATAAGCCAAAAATATGCTTCCCATTTTAAAGAAAAAACAGGGCTTAAAATTGCATTGTTGGCCAGTAACCCATTATTGTATAGCAACAAGAGAATAATGGAAGCCGGTGAGGCTTTGGGCCACGATATGGTGTTTTTAAATGTGGAGCATGCCTATATGAAATTGGATGCCAATTCCCCAGAGATAAGATATAGGGGTGGGAACATATTAAATGAGTTCGATGCCATTATACCCAGGATAAAACCGGCGGTTACCTTTTACGGTTGTGCTTTGATAAGGCAATTCGACAATCTTGGGGTGTACTGTTTAAATTCGGCGGAAGCCATAACCCAATCCAGGGACAAATTGTTCGCATCCCAATTATTTTCCAAAAACGACATACATATCCCCATTACCGGATTTGCCAAATCTCCCATGGATACCAAAGATCTTATCAGGATGGTCAATGGGGCACCTTTGATTATAAAATTATTGGAAAGTACCCAAGGCAAGGGAGTGGTACTGGCAGAAACAAACAAGGCGGCAGAAAGTGTTATCAATGCCTTTAAAAGTGTGCAGACCAATATTTTGGTGCAAGAGTTCATAAAAGAGGCAAACGGCCAGGATATACGCTGTTTTGTGGTAAATGGAAAAGTTGTGGCCTCAATACAGCGGCAAGCTGAAAAGGGTGAGTTCCGTGCAAATCTGCACCAAGGCGGGAAGGCATCCATTATAAGAATTACTTCCGAAGAAAGGAAGTTGGCCGTAAAGGCGGCCAAAGTTTTAAACCTAGCCGTTGCCGGAGTGGATATTATCCGTTCCAACAAAGGACCTTTACTACTTGAAGTTAATTCATCGCCAGGTTTGGAGGGTATTGAAAATGCTACTGGAAAGGATATTGCCAATATTATGATCCGGGCAATAGAGAGTAAGATTAAATTTAATGGTTAGTAGCTGATTTTTGAATTAAAACCTAGTTAAATATAAATGCTGCAGAAGCTGGCGTTTATTAAAATTTGTACCTTCGCCCTATGGGAAGAATATTGCTTTACGTCATTGTTTTTATTTTGTTGGGCTCTTGTAAACAGCAGGTAGCCATAGAGGCCACGGAAGATAAGGCAGATGTCTTTTTCAGTGTGGATTCGCTCCCCAAGCCCAAAGAAATTAATGCAGAGGCCATGGCACTTATAAAAGAGTGGCAGGAGTTCAATGTCTTGGAAACCACTTTTGAATCGTTGTATCGCGTGGCGAATAGGGAGGATTTGGAATTGGTCATTGAAGATTTGATCGAGAAGCAAAAAACACTGGAAGCATCTACCTATCCCGTATTATTTGACAAGCCACAGATTAAAAGCAGACAAAAGGTATTTAAGACCTATATTCTTAAAACAAAGGGGAATTTGGAGTATAGGGTTGGAACCAAAGCTTCTACCATAGAAATGATAGACGCCTATAATGCATTTAGGAACCAGTTCAATGTTATCGTTAATAGCCAGTTGGACACTATTTTGATTTTAAGTGAGTAGGACCCTGTTGTTTATATCGATGATCCTTATGACCTTTCAGATGAGGTCCCAAATGCAAGGGGATAAAATGGAAATAGGGAACATTTTTGATGCCTGGCACAGAGCGGCGGGAAGTGCCGATTTTGATGCCTACTTTAATTTAATGACTTCCGATGCTGTGTTTATTGGAACCGATGCTTCCGAAAATTGGCAAATCGAAGAATTTAAGGCCTATGCAAAGCCTCATTTTGATAGGGGTAAGGCTTGGAACTTTAAAGCTGTGGAGAGACAAGTGTATATTGATACGGAAGGGAACTATGCATGGTTCGACGAATTATTGGATACCCAAATGAAACTATGTAGGGGTTCCGGGGTACTTAGGAAAGAGTCCGGGGAGTGGAAAATAGCCCACTATGTTCTGTCTCTTGTGATTCCCAATGAAAATGTTTCCGAGATAATCCTGATGAAACAGGAAAAGGATGATAGTATTATCAAAGATTTGACAAGGCAATAAACTGAAAAGCATAAAAAAACCACTGCTGAACAGTGGTTTTTTTATGCTCCATTGCAATCGGTACGGAAATTGCTGGACTATTCCTTAGTTTCGGTTTCCTTATTCTCTAGTTTGTCTTTCCTAGACTGTAAAGCTTGTCTACTTAGACTGGCCAAATTAAAATTGGGGTCTATTTTTAAAGCTTCATCAATGGTAGCCAAAGCACCATCTATATTGCTCTGATCCTTATTGAATTCTACCAGGGCCTTCAGGTGGATAAATGCGGCCTTTAAAGAAACTTCGTATGGTTGTTGCCTTTCATAAAAGGCATATTTCATATCGTCTTTTGCATTGGCAATCCCAAACTCAATATTGGCAGCTGCACCTTCATTGTCACCGGTCTGAATTTTTAGATCTGCCAATTCGTATGCCAAATACGGATTTGGTTCCCTTTTATTAAGAATTTCAAACTGTTCCAAAGCCCTTTTTGGTTGGTTCAAGGCCTTTAAAGAAATGGCTTTTACCTGTACGGCCAAATCCGAGTCCGATTCGTTTTTTTCAATTCCAATCGTGTTTAACGCTTGTAAATGCTGATTGTCCGTGGTATAAATGTACGCCAAGGTGTCCTTGCGCTCTTTACTGGGTGCAAGTATGTTTAAGTGGGTAATGGCGCTAATAACTCCATTGATATCCCCCTGTTGTCTCATTTGGTCATAATAGGCCTCATAATGCTTGAGCAACTCACTTTTTGTCTGTGAATTTGCCGTAAATCCTACCATTACTAGGAGGATCAGTACTATTTTCTTCATTGTTCTAATTTTTGGTGTGCCAAAACTAGTAAATTATTTCTAACCATTTGTTAAGGAATGTCTTAAACCTTGGATAGCTAACAAAAAAGGATGCCATTCGGCATCCTTTTTTATAATATGGTTGGGTTGGTCCTTCTTAAACAACGGTGAGCGTAACATTCCTGTTTTCGTAAGCCCGAATAAGTCTTGCATAAAATGCAATACTCACATTGTCCTTGTCCAAACTGGAACTTAAAAATTCCTTTAAATTCTTAAAAAGAAAATTTGCCCTAAGAATAGGTAGGGTAGAATTCACTTTTTTTGGGTCATAACAGCTGTCGTCCATAACAATATCCATAATGACTCTTTTTCGGTGGTAATCTATGGATACATCTGCAGCATTGTAATATTTTTTTAATATGGCAACATGCAGATTTTGAAATTTTTGGGACATTTTGCTTTTGGAGCAGCTTTTGGAAATTAAGTTTTCAATTTCGGTAAGCACTCTTGTTTTTAGACCTGAATTTTCCATGATAATTGTATTTATTCGTTTACTTAAAGGTACGGACTAATCGGTAAACGGTTAATAATCAAGGATGTAATTTAACCTAAAGCAGGTAACTTTGTTGTGAAAGTTCAAAATTGTGTGGTGTATTAACCTACAATTGAAGTGTTAAAAGGGTAGGTTTTAACATTTAAATACTTACTTTCAATGCTTTTGTTTCCTATTTTTTCTGAATCTTGGGTGTAACTTGGGGGTAAAAGTCCTCTTTTTATAGCTTCTGAAGTATAATAAGTCTCCTTTGTTGGATGGTGGGGGTACACCCCATTTACAACTTTATTTTTCCATTTCCCATTTATGGCCATCTTGATAATTCCAATACAGTCATTAAGATGGATTAGATTCACAGGGTCGTTGCCATTGTTAAGATTGGTTTTTCCTGCAAGATATGTTACTGGGTGCCTTGAAGGGCCAATTAGGCCCCCAAACCTTATAATGGTAGTATGCAGGAGCACGTCGTTCAAAAAAATATTTTCTGCGGCCAGAAGTTGCCTGCCCGATTCTGTTTTTGGTCGGGTAGGGGAGTCTTCTGTGACCTGTCCGGCCACATCACCATACACAGAGGTGCTGCTTATGAAAATTATCCGGTCTAAGGTGGTGTTTTTTATTTTGTGGTATAAATGGTGCATTTTTTTAATATAGCTCTCCATGGGGCCCGAGCGCAATTTTGGGGGAACGTTTATGATCAGCAGTTCCAATTCTGCTAGAAAGCTATTGATATCCCCTATAATCCCATTCTCTGATAGATCAATTATAAAAGGGGTGATAGTGGCTTTCTGCAAATCCTTGATTTTGGAATCAGAGGTGGTAGTGCCATATACCGTATGTTGCCCCTCTATTAAGGATTTGGCTAGTGGCAAACCTAACCACCCACACCCTAATATGCCGATCTTTATACTCAAAATCTTATCTTTTTGCTAATCAGAATGGCATCGTTTAAAACAAATGGCATGGGGATATTGTCTTCCGGCCTGGGAGGAACAGTAAACAATGGATTGTTCAATAGATCGTTGGAAGCCTCGTAAAGGCTAAGTTCCAGATCGCTCTCCTTGGGGATCGTGATCTGTAATTCGGTATAATCGTTATTGCTGATATAGTGGGTAACCAACTTATTGTTTTTCCTGTTCTTTAGATAGTAGTCGGATAGTTCAATTTTATTTATTTGAGCCTCGATAATGTCTACATCATTCGTAAATATTTCCAAACGGTTTGTATTTCGCTGGGGCGTAATACAAATTTCCAATTTTCTATGGTCCCCAATAATGGTATCTAAGGTAGTTTCTATTTTAGGAGGGGCAATATTTTTTACTGGGGCTTCGGATATGTAACTAAACCCTGTTCCATATTTGCTGCTTAGGGCATCGTAGTTGGCGTTGTTGGGCTGTGTTTTGTTTACATCTATGTACTGTGCTGTCCAACTGGATAGGACATGGTCATAGGTAGCCCATTGCGCAGTGTTTTTATCCGCATCGAGAATATAGACCAGGCTGGTGGGTTTTGCATTTTCCTTATTAAAACCAGAAGAGAAGTGGGCGGACAAAAGAAAACCGAAACACAGTACGAGCAATAAATAGGCCAGGCGTTTTTTGTTTTTAAAGGGACCAAAAACGGGAAGTAATAAGAAAAAGGTCAATGAGGTTAAAAGGGTAGCGGTAATCATCATTTTAAGGCCAAGACCTACTGGAAACATTTTAATTAGAGGGGAATAGATCCATATGGCGGGTAATGTTAAAAATAACAATACGTACGGACTGGGCGATTTTTGGTGTGTTAGTATGAGTAAGGAGGCCAGCAAAGCAAATACGGGTATTATAAAAAAGCTGGCACCTTTTAAATGTATGGCGACCAAGGTACAAAGAGTAAGCCACAGAAATAATGGGGCAATCAGTAGGTTCTGTGTCTTGGCCTTTCCAATTTTATGATAGGCCCAAAAACCGACTGCCACGGAAAATAGTACAAAAGCCGCTATGTAGGCATAACCGTTATAAGTAAAACCATGAAGTATATCCTGATATTGCGGGTAGATATTCTTAAGTGCGGTCCAGCCGAAATGGCCTACGATCCCGTTAATGGCCAAAATTAGGAAGAGGGGAACAAATCCCCTTCCAATTTCCTTGATTTCCAAGGAACTATTTCTTAGCCCGAGGAACAATAGTGTTAAAAAGCCCACTATGGCAAGTGCAAGCATAGGGAAAATCCAATCGAAAGGATAGGAGACCAACCTAAAGAATGGAATATTGAAATAGATGGAATCGTTTGGGCTTTTTAGACCGGTAAGGTCAGAGTTGCCAAAATGCTTTAACAAGGGCATCAGATAACTTCCTTGGTGGGCAAGGGTATTGCGGTCTAAACGCTCATAATTATCGCGTGCGGTATGGTAGTCATAATGGTCGTCAATAAAGGCGAAATTGAGGCCTTCTATGTCCATATCTTCCCGGAAGACGGTAAGGTCGGTATCATTCGGGAGCATTTTGTAAACACTATAGACCAAGGAATTGGCCGCAGGATATTTCGGGTTTGCCTTTATAAATTCATCAATGACCCTCGCATTGCCTCTATTGGTTTCCAGTAGCATATAGGACGGCCCTCCGCTGCCCCGGGCCTCAAAATTTAAAACCAATCCTATTTCCCCTACCCATGGATGATTGTTTACAAATAGATCTGCCCCGTTAAGTCCTAGTTCCTCAGCATCGGAAATTAGGATAATGATATCGTTTTTGGGAGGGCTGTTTTGCTTTAGAAAAGCTCGCACGCCTTCCAGTATGGTAGCCACCCCACTAGTGGCATCGCTGGCGCCCAAAGATGAATGGGGATTACTGTCGTAATGTGAAAGTAAAAGAAGGGCCTTTCCCTTTTCACTGCCCTTTATCCGGGCCAATATATTGGTAGCACTGCTAAAATTGCCCCAGTCCCCTGCGGTATATCCTTGTTGGGTTGTGGTTTCCAATCCCAGCTTGGTCAGTTCCGAAATAATATAATCCCTAACCTCTGAATGCGCCGGGAAACCCACGGCATGTGGCTTTTCGGACATGTTTTTCACATGTACCAGTGCTCTATCCGTTGAAAATGAAATATTCTCAAGATTGGCATCCGGAGTGTAGCTTGGCATAGAGGCTTCAAAGCTCCAATAAATGGCAAGCAAAAGTAGTAGAAGGGTTATGGGAGAAGAATATCGCTTCATAATATGTCGTAAAAACTTAAAAGTAAGAAATTATCCCTGTATTACATGATGGACTGTGCTATAACCAATGAATTATGATTTTAAAAAGGTTGTGATATTGAATTATATGGAACAATTTTAAGGGATATTTATCAATACAACTGATTAAATATTAAATAGTTGTGTAATTCTTTAAAAAAGACTATCTTACAAATTAACCTAAAAATAAACGATATGGGAATAAAAAGTTTTCAGGGAGTTCGCAGGGTCGTAAAAAAGGAATTTGATGCTCCCATTTTAGTAGAGGACTATATGACAAAAAAGCTGGTCACCTTTAGTCCTGATCAATCTATTTTAACGGTTATGGAACATTTGGCCAAATACCATATCTCTGGGGGTCCTGTATTGGATAACAACGGATTTTTGGTGGGTATCATCTCGGAAGCGGATTGTATGAAACAGATTTCGGAAAGCCGCTATTTTAACCAGCCTATATTGGACAAGAGTGTAGAGCGATTTATGACAAAGGAGGTAGAGACCATACCTCACGATATGTCCATTTTTGATGCTGCCGGTATTTTCGACAAGCATAAAAGAAGAAGATTGCCAGTTATGAAAAACGGCATATTGGTGGGGCAGATAAGTCGCAAGGATATTGTAATAGCAGCCCTTAAATTAAGCGGACATAACTGGAAATAGGAAGCTGTTTCGTTTCCTGTGGATGCTTATGGCTTTCATAAGATTGAATGCAATGTATTTTTATGCCCTTGTTCTATATTGAAAAATAGTTCAGGGGCATTTACTTTTGGGCTATTCCCTCTTCACTATCATATAATAATCATTATCCAACGGAAGATATCCCAGATCGTATACGAAAAAATAGGTAGTTCCCTTTTTGGTCGTATATAAATTGGTGATATACTCAAAATCGAAACCCTTGTCCATTAATCTTGTCTTGGTTGTTTTGGTTTTGCCGTCGGTTAGGCGATAGCTATCCAGGATTCTGTAGTTCTTGCGCAAGCGGTTATTGATGTTCCTGACCAGGTTTTTACTGTCTTTGTTCAGCTTATTATTATAGGCATTCCTACAATAGTCCGAGCAGAATTTCTTGTCTATCCTGCCCAAAATTTTAACCCCACATTCCAAGCATTTTTTTTCCATTGCTGTTTCAGTTGTCTTGTTCTATAAGTTCCAATCGTTTTACCACGTAACCCATGGGCAATAAGGTACCTGGTGAAAGTACGGCATTAGCTCCTATTTTAGAATGGTCGCCGATCAAGGCGCCGAATTTTAAGGTTCCAATATTGGTTCTCACACCGTTTACTTGGGCCCATATGGTCTTGTCCGATCTTTCGTTATAGTGGTTGGCAACCAGGGCTCCCGCCTCAAAATTTACATGCCCACCTATAATGCTATCTCCTATAAAATTAAAGTGGGCCATGGCGGAATTGTTGCCAATTATACTGGATTTGACCTCGACACCTGGGCCTATCCGTACTTCTTGGTCCAAAAAAACCCCATCGCGGAGATAGGCGTGGCTCGCAATAAAACAGTTTTCGGAAATGATGAGGGGCTCTTTTAACACTGCCCCCTTTTCTATAATTGCGGTTTTATGGATGGCAATATTGCCCGTAACGGTATAATTGTCAGAATCCAGTTGGACGATCTTCTTGGATATTATGGATGATAGGGACTGGGTAATCTCCCATGGTGATATTCCTTTCTGCTTGGGAAAAAGGGTGTAAAAATGTGCTATGTATGTATCTATAGCAGTCATTTTTGGTATAGTTCAATAGGTAAATTGTCCGGGTCAAAGATGAAGGTGAACTTTTTTTGGGTATACTCGTCAACGCGTATAGGTTCTGCCTTAATGCCCTTTTCTGATAATTCCAATAGCTGGGAAGCCAATTCGTCTACCTCAAAGGCCAGGTGCCTTAGACCGGTTGCTTCCGGCATGGTAGATCTGGGCGGAGGTTTGGGAAAGGAGAATAGTTCAATGATATAATTTCCGTTCAATGCCAAATCCAGTTTGTAGGAGTCCCGTTCTTCCCTATAGGTCTCGTGTAAAGGTTCCAGGCCTAAATCTTCCACATAGAACTTTTTGGATTTTTTATAGTTTGAACATATGATGGCAATATGGTGTACTTTATTTAGGGTCATTTTTTATAGTTAAAGGCAACCTCCTCTTTGGAGCCATTTTTCTGTTCAAGTACAACATAGATATTGATTTCGGAGTCATTGATTTTTTCGAAGGTAAAATCATCAAAATAGACCTTATTGCCTTCTATTTTTACCAATTTAAAGTCTACCGTCTTGTCCTTTTCCTCCCAACCTGTCAAGTTGCCATTAAAGTGCTTCAGTCTAAGGATAAGGGATTCCTCTTCCTGCCTAATGTGCCCAACCTCATACAAGGCCACTTTGTCATCCACGACCAACTTAAACACGAACATCATGGAGTCGCCCAGCGGGGGACTCCAAATTTCTTCGGTTATTCCGCCAAAGGCTTCTCCTTTCCAATGGCCTGCTATCCATGAAACATCGGCTAAGGTGGCATTGGGGGAGGTATTGCCGTCCGTATAGGAAATGGTGTTCTGACCAAAAGATGGCAAATACGCGGTAAGCAAGAGTATTAAGGTCCACTTCATGTGTAAATTGGTTTAGGAACCAATAAGATACAAATTATCCGTTTACAAACGATTAATTTTTTACGCTGGTTTAGGTTATTTGAATGTTGTATTTCTTTAATAACCCCAAAACACCTTGCTTGGAGAATTTGGCTTTGGCAATTTTGTTCTTTTCGGGATCCATGGTAAAGTTGAAGGCTGTACGGAAATCGGCTTTTTCCAAGTTGCAATTTTCGAAGAGGGCACTTTCAAGATTACAACAGTCGAATATTGTTTCGGTTAAGTCGGTTTCCGCAAAATCCACCGAAATCATTTTACAATTGTCAAAGGTGGTATTCTTTAGTTTTAATTTATAAAAAGAAGATAGGTTTAGGGTACATTCAAAGAAGTTGAAGGAGAGTAGAAAATCATTGCAATGATCAAAGTGGATTCCCAAAAGTTTACACCCTTTAAAATCCGTTTCCTTAAAGGTGGTATTTTTTAGGTTTACATTGCTTAAATCACAATCGGTAAAAACGCATTCCATAAATGCGATGTTGGATATGTCCGCTTTGGAAAAGGTACAGGAGTCAAAAATGCAGTTCTCATATTCTCCTTTGGATAGTCTATGGGAGGTAAAATCGATTCCCTTAAAGGTCTGGTCCGTAATAAATTGGGTATTCATCTTATTTTTCTAATTTTTGGCAATTTAATATCCACCATTGGAAGGATAGGCCAAGGAGAGGATTATTATTGGCACAGGAACAGCCTGCTACTTCCTTTGAAATAGGTTCCTCCTTGGATTTCTTATTAAATGGAAACTACAAACAACTGTAATAATAGCGCTATGATGGCCGGGAGGGCTTGGACAACAAATATCTTTTTGCTTGCAGACCAGGCACCGTATACACCTGCAATGGCTACACAGCTTAGAAAGAAAATGGCAACGTTGGTACTCCAAACCGGGTCTTTGATGAAAAATGTCCATATGAGCCCGGCGGCCAGAAATCCGTTGTACAGTCCTTGGTTGGCAGCCAGACCCTTTGTGGGTTTAAACATGTTTTCAGGGAGTGCTTTTCTAAAGGTTTTTTTGCCCAAGGTTTCCCAGGCAAACATTTCCATATATAAAATATAAAGGTGCTCCAAGGCTATGATGCCTATAAGAATGTTTAATACGATCTCCATATTTCAATTTTTGTAAGGATTATTTATTCCTAAATATAAGGGATTCCATTGATTAATTGTTGTTATAGGGCATTGTATTGATCGGAGGTTTAGGAACCATTGGAGAGGGAACTATATATAAGTTCAAACGACTACAAACGATTACAAACGAAATTAAATACTTGTTAACCGAATAACGCTTAGAGGGGTTACTAAGTTTGTTCCATCAAAAATCATTAATTGTTTAACCATTCCCGGAGTGGATTCGGGATTTAAAAATTATGTATTATGAACGCACTTAGAAACAAAGTACAGTTGATCGGAAACTTGGGTAACGATCCAGAAATTATTAACCTGGACGGCGGTGGAAAATTGGCTAAATTCGCCATTGCTACCAATGAAACGTACAAAAATGCCAAGGGAGAAAAAGTAACGGATACCCAATGGCACAATATTGTGGCCTGGGGAAAGACAGCGGCAATTGTGGAAAATTATCTCAATAAGGGCAAGGAAGTTGCCGTTGAAGGAAAATTGACCACTCGGTCCTATGAGACCAAAGAAGGGGAAAAAAGGTATATCACCGAAATTCGATGTAATGAACTCCTGATGTTGGGGAAATAGACAGCTGTGCCTACCAGAAAGTCTGTTCCGGATATATAAGAAGCAAGCTGATGGCTTTTTTCAAAGGGCTGTTGGGTTGCTTCTTTTGCTTTTTTGGGAAGGTATTTCCTTGCAATTACTTTTTTCGCGCTTAATTAGTATAAAGTTGCTAATTAACAATGGTCATTTCGATCGACCGGAGGAAGGAGAAATCACAGAAGTAACTGGAATTAAATATTACAGTGGATGTAATATCAAATCCCTCCATAACTGCCTGATAGGCTTATCCAAGGGAAGGAGTCCTTGTTATCGTCATTGCTTGTCTATTTTGGTTTTAGCCTATGTCGTCATCGGTACCTTAAGAGACAAATTCCATAAGCTCCCCAATAATTAATCAATTTTATAAGGATATAACTTTCTGTTCTTGCTAAAAGCTAAGGAAACTGGAATTTTAAAAGTTCCTTGTGCGACTTCTCAATCGCCCCAAAAAAGGGCTTATGTCGAAGTGACAAAAAGTCCTCCCCCTAACCCCCTCCAAAGGAGGGGGGGAAATTCCAGCTCAAATGTATATTTGCCATATTCTAACAAATTCCCTCCCCTTGGGGGAGGGTTAGGGAGGGGTCCAAGGGAAGGAGTCCTTGCTATCGTCATTGCTTGTCTATTTTGGTTTTAGTCTATGTCGTCATCGGTACCTTAAGAGACAAATTCCATAAGCTCCCCAATAATTAATCAATTTTATAAGGATATAACTTTCTGTTCTTGCTAAAAGCTAAGGAAACTGGAATTTTAAAAGTTCCTTGTGCTACTTCTCAATCGCCCCAAAAAAGGGCTCAGGTCGAAGTGACAAAAAGTCCTCCCCCTAACCCCCTCCAAAGGAGGGGGGGGAATTCCAGCTCAAATGTATATTTGCCATATTCTAACAAATTCCCTCCCCTTGGGGGAGGGTTAGGGAGGGGTCCAAGGGAAGGAGTCCTTGTTATCGTCATTGCTTGTCTATTTTGGTTTTAGCCTATGTCGTCATCGGTACCTTAAGAGACAAATTCCATAAGCTCCCCAATAATTAATCAATTTTATAAGGATGTAACTTTCTGTTTCTTGCTAAAAGCCTTAGGAAACTGGAATTTTAAAAGTTACTTGTGCGACTTCTCGTCGTCCTGGAAAAGGACTCTGTCGAAGTGACAAAAAGTCCTCCCCCTAACCCCCTCCAAAGGAGGGGGGAAAATTCCAGCTCAAATGTATATTTGCCATATTCTAACAAATTCCCTCCCCTTGGGGGAGGGTTAGGGAGGGGTCCAACGGAAAAAGTCCTTGCTATCGTCATTGCTTGTCTATTTTGGTTTTAGTCTATGTCGTCATCGGTACCTTAAGAGACAAATTCCATAAGCTCCCCAATAATTAATCAATTTTATAAGGATATAACTTTCTGTTCTTGCTAAAAGCTAAGGAAACTGGAATTTTAAAAGTTCCTTGTGCTACTTCTCAATCGCCCCAAAAAAGGGCTCAGGTCGAAGTGACAAAAAGTCCTCCCCCTAACCCCCTCCAAAGGAGGGGGGGAAATTCCAGCTCAAATGTATATTTGCCAAATTCTAACAAATTCCCTCCCCTTGGGGGAGGGTTAGGGAGGGGTCCAAGGGAAGGAGTCCTTGCTATCGTCATTGCTTGTCTATTTTGGTTTTAGCCTATGTCGTCATCGGTACCTTAAGAGACAAATTCCATAAGCTCCCCAATAATTAATCAATTTTATAAGGATATAGCTTTCTGTTTCTGGCTAAAAGCTTAGGAAACTGGAATTTTAAAAGTTACTTGTGCGACTTCTCGTCGTCCTGGAAAAGGACTCTGTCGAAGTGAGAAAAAGTCCTCCCCCTAACCCCCTCCAAAGGAGGGGGGAAAATTCCAGCTCAAATGTATATTTGCCATATTCTAACAAATTCCCTCCCCTTGGGGGAGGGTTAGGGAGGGGTCCAAGGGAAGGAGTCCTTGTTATCGTCATTGCTTGTCTATTTTGGTTTTAGCCTATGTCGTCATCGGTACCTTAAGAGACAAATTCCATAAGCTCCCCAATAATTAATCAATTTTATAAGGATATAACTTTCTGTTTCTGACTAAAAGCTTAGGAAACTGGAATTTTAAAAGTTCCTTGTGCTACTTCTCGTCGTCCTGGAAAAGGGCTCATGTCGAAGTGACTGCCAATGTCATTTCGACCTAATGGGAGAAACGTAAGGTTCACGAATACCCTTAGATAGAGTTGACATGAGCTAAATCACACAAGTTGCTCTAATTTTGATGGACAAGTCTTCAAAAAGGAAGATTTTGGATTAGTGTACAGTTCGCTATTCTACATTTGTATGAACGTGCCGCACCTATCAGAAGAAAATTAAATAGGCAATTGCGGCAATGTTAACGTGAATAAAAGATTATGCCACCTTTTTCATCAGATCAAAACACGGACAGCGATTGCACCTTTTGGATTCCGACTTTTTATACTTTTCACAGCATTTGGTTTTACAGCCATTTGGTACCATTTCCTTTAAAGCAGCTTTTAACTCCTTTTTTAAGGCTTTTTGCAGCTTTTTTTCGGTTTTCCTGTGCTGTTTCTTTTTTTTACCCACTCTAGATCGGAATAAGAATCTGGGCAAAAGTATTTATTTTAATTAAATCTAAATAAGATTAAATGTTAAATTTAGTTGAGGGGTCAATATTTTTAAAGCAGTAGGTTTTTTGAATTGCCCCGCCGAAAAGGCGGGGTTTCATGTTTTATATCCCAAGGTCCCTGCTAGTCTGTGAAAGTACACTTCCCTTGTTTATTGAGGTGGAATGGCTGCACTATTGGCAGTAATCTGCTGTATGTCACGATCAAACAAATACAGGCCGCCTTTGTCGTTCCCAATAAGATTTATCTTGTCCAAAATATTTCGAGCCAAGGCCTCCTCCTCAATTTGTTCGGCTACATACCATTGAAGAAAATTATGGGTAGCATAGTCTTTTTCCTGCAGGGTTACATGTACCAGTTCATTAATGCTATTGGAAACAAAAATTTCATGGTCCAATAGCTCGTGGAACATTTTTTGGAAACTACCAAAGTCGGTTTTAGGTGCTTTAAGTGAAGAAACAAATGCGTGCCCACCCCTTTCATTGATGTATTTTACCAGCTTAAGCATGTGCAAACGTTCCTCATCCGATTGGTTGTACATAAATTGGGCAATACCCTCCAGCCCTTTGCCTTCGGCCCATGAGGCCATGGATAAATATACTTGTGAAGATTCGGCCTCTATACGGACCTGTTCGTTCAATGCTTTTTCTAGTTTTTCGGATAACATATCTTTGAATTTTAACTAAAGTTACAAATAAAAGGTACTTTGTGCCAGTTCTGTGGCTAAGATTGGGAGTTATTTGTGCAAGGCCAATTGAATCCTTTTTCTGGGAATATCAACTTCCATGACCTTTACAATGATTTGCTGGTGTAAACTAACATGTTCGTTCACATCTTTCACAAAACTATCGGATAGGTTGGAGATATGGATCAGTCCACTTTCCTTGATTCCTACGTCTACAAAACAGCCAAAATTGGTAATGTTGTTCACTATTCCCGGTAATAATTGCCCCTCTTTTAAGTCGGAAATGGTTCTGATGTTTTGGTTAAAGGTAAATACCTTTGCTTTTTCCCTAACGTCCAGCCCAGGTTTCTCAAGCTCCTTTATTATATCCTGAAGGGTGGGCAAACCTACATTTTCCGTACAGTATTTATTAAGATCGATCTTTTTGAGGACTTCCTTGTTACCTATTATTTCGGAAAGGGCCACTCCCTGGTCTTTTAGCATTTTTTGGACAAGGGAATAGCGCTCTGGATGCACTGCTGAATCATCCAAAGGATTTTTAGCTTGCTTGATCCGTAAAAATGCTGCTCCTTGCTCAAAGGCCTTTTCTCCCAAACGGGGTACTTTTTTTATTTCGCTCCTACTGGTAAAGGCGCCTTTTTCGTTCCTATAGGCCACAATGTTTTCCGCCAGTTTGGGACCAATTCCCGAAACATAGCTCAATAGGGGGACGCTGGCCGTATTAATGTTTACACCTACGGTATTTACACAACTTTCCACCACTGTGTCCAGCGAATTTTTCAATTGATTCTGGTCCACATCATGCTGATATTGTCCCACCCCTATAGATTTGGCATCTATTTTTACCAACTCGGCCAGCGGATCTGCCAGGCGCCTTCCAATGGATACGGCTCCCCTAACGGTAACGTCGTAATTGGGAAATTCCTCCCTGGCAATTTTTGAAGCGGAGTAAATGGAGGCTCCGGCCTCGCTAACTACAAATACCTCAATATTATTTTTGAATTGGATCCGTTTTATTAATTGCTCCGTTTCCCTAGAGGCGGTACCATTTCCTATGGCGATGGCTTCAATCTTATAGGCATCCGCCAAACTGCTGATTTTTTTTATGGCCCCCGTACTGTCATTTTGCGGTGCATGGGGGTAAATGGTCTCATTGTGCTCCAAATCGCCTTGAGCGCTAAGGCAAACTACTTTACAGCCCGTTCTGAAGCCAGGATCTATGGCTAAAATTCTTTTTTCCCCCAAAGGCGATCCCAGCAATAGTTGTTTGAGGTTTTTGGAAAAAACCTGAATGGCAGACTCATCTGCTTTTTCCTTGGCAGATTTTAGGATTTCATTGGAAAGGGAAGGGAATAGCAATCGTTTATAGGCATCCTGTATGGCCAATTGGAGATGGGGGGCGGTGGCATTATTGTTTTTGATGACCCTATACTCCATATTGGAGATGGCCTTTTCATCGTCAATTTCAATCTTAACACGGATAAAACCTTCATTTTCTGCTCGCAGGATAGCTAGGAGTCGGTGCGATGGACATCGATTCAGGGGTTCGCTCCATTCAAAATAATCCCTAAATTTTTGGGCCTTGTCATCCTCCTTTTTACTGGCAACGACCTTGGTGGAAATCAGGGCGAATTTTTCCAATTGGTTCCTGATCTGATTTCTTATATCGCTGCGCTCATTGATCCATTCCGAAATTATATGCCGGGCTCCCTCCAGGGCATCGTCTTCGTTGGGCACGGCATCATTGATATATTTGGAGGCTTCAAAATCGATTTCATCGGTCCGTTGGGCCAATATAATTTTTGCCAAGGGCTCCAGGCCATTTTTTTTAGCGGTTTCTGCCTTGGTTTTGCGCTTTTTCTTGAAGGGTAGGTATAGATCTTCCAAAGTGGTAAGATCTTCTGCCTCATTTATTTTTTTGGCCAATTCGGGACTTAATTCTTCCTGTTCCTCTATGGCTTTAAGGATGGCCGACTTCCGTTTTTCCAAGGCTTCAAACTGCGATTTGAACTGTACAATGGCGCCAATTTGTACCTCGTCCAAATTTCCGGTTCGTTCCTTTCGGTATCGGGAAATAAAGGGTACGGTACAATCCTCATTTAAAAGGGCTACCGTATTTTCTATGCCTTTTAATGGGAGTTGGGTGTTTTTTGAAATGTAGGATATAAGATTCATGGGGACTATGCTTTAGATAAGGTCTTGACTCCGCTGGACCTGACATTGATATTCAATATAATTATTTCATTACAAAAGCGACATGGTTTAAAAGGAATTGTTGACCCTCGTAAACAAGTGGGCAAGGTCCAGGTCTATGAGGTCGAGCGGAGCCGAGGTCTAATTGATAGCCTCCCCGTTGTTAACCCCATCTTCATCCGGATTGACAAATACCAATTTGCCATCGGTGTTTTCCGTCATCAGGATCATGCCCTCACTTTCCACTCCACGTAAGGCCCTGGGGGCCAAGTTTACCAAAACGGTTACTTTTTTGCCTACGATATCTGCCGGTGAAAAACTTTCCGCAATTCCAGATACTATGGTTCTGATGTCCAGGCCTGTATCCACTTTTAAAACCAAAAGTTTTTTTGCTTTCGGCATTTTTTCGGCTTCAATAATGGTGCCTACGCGCATATCCAACTTTGAAAAATCATCAAAGGTTATGGTTTCTTTTTGTGGGGCTACTTCTTTGTTCATGTTTTCGTTTTCTTTTTTGGTCGCTTCCAGTTTGTCCAATTGCGCCTGTATGGTTTCGTCCTCAACTTTGCTGAACAATAACTCGGCTATATTTATCTGATGTTCTGCCGGGAGCAATACTTCCTTTTCCGATATGTCTTTCCATTCAAGCGAGCCTTCGGTTGAACTTTGGGAAATATTGAGGATTTGTTTCAGTTTAGCAGCGGTAAAAGGGAGAAAAGGTTCGCTCAATACAGCCAAGGCCGAGGCTATTTGAAGGGCGACGAACATAATCGTCTTAACCCTTTCCTCATCCTGTTTAATTACTTTCCATGGCTCTTCATCGGCCAAATATTTATTGCCGAGTCGCGCTAAATTCATAACTTCCTGTCCCGCCTCACGGAAACGGTATCTTTCTATGGAACTGGAAATGATTCCGGGATACTTTTTCAGCTCGGACAGTGTTTCCTTATCAACTTGGCCGTATGCACCCGGGGAGGGAACAATTCCATTGTAATATTTGTTGGTAAGCACTACAACCCGATTGATGAAGTTCCCGTAAATGGCCACCAGTTCATTGTTGTTTCTCGCCTGAAAATCCTTCCAGGTAAAATCGTTGTCCTTGGTTTCTGGCGCATTGGCGGTCAGGGTATATCTAAGTACATCCTGCATATTGGGAAATTCCTCCAAATACTCATGTAGCCAAACGGCCCAATTCTTGGAGGTTGATAATTTGTTGCCTTCCAAATTTAAAAATTCGTTGGCTGGGACATTTTCCGGTAAAATAAAATCGCCATGTGCCTTTAGCATACTCGGGAATATAATACAGTGGAATACAATATTATCCTTGCCTATAAAATGTACCATTTTGGTATCCTTGGCCTTCCAATAAGGTTCCCAGTCCTTACCTTCCCTTGCGGCCCATTCCTTGGTAGAGGAGATATAACCAATAGGGGCATCGAACCAAACATACAATACTTTGCCTTCCCCCCCTTCTACCGGGACCGGAATTCCCCAGTCCAGATCGCGGGTTACTGCCCTAGGCTTTAGTCCGTCATCGATCCATGATTTGCATTGTCCATATACATTGGGTTTCCAGTCATTTTTATGGCCTTCCAGAATCCAAGTTTTTAAAAAATCTTCGTAACGGTCCAATGGTAGGAACCAGTGCTTGGTTTCTTTTAGGGAGGGTACTGCCCCTGAAATGGTCGACTTAGGATTTATAAGGTCAGTGGCATTTAATGTGGAGCCACAATTTTCGCATTGATCCCCATAAGCCTCTTCATGGCCACATTTAGGGCAAGTGCCAATTACAAATCTATCGGCCAAAAACTGTTTTGCCTCTTCGTCGTATAATTGTTCGGTGGTTTCCTCGATAAAATCTCCTTGTTCATATAATTTCACAAAGAAATCGGAGGCCGTTTTATGGTGAACTTCCGCAGATGTTCGTGAATAGTTGTTAAAGGTAATTCCAAAATCCTGAAAGGATTGCTTAATAATGCCGTGGTATTTGTCTATTATGTTTTGGGGGCTTACACCCTCTTTTTTGGCTTTCATGGAAATGGCCACCCCGTGTTCGTCGCTTCCACAAACGAAAGCCACATCATTTCCATTTAATCTCAAATATCTGGCATAGATATCCGCGGGCACATAAACCCCTGCCAAATGACCTATATGTATAGGCCCATTGGTATATGGTAGAGCTGCGGTTATGGTATATCTGGCTGGATTCTGAAGGTTCTGCGACATTATTTGTGGATTAGGCTGCAAAAATAAAGATTTTTACTTGCAGCTGGCATATTCCTTCAAAAAATAAGCCCTCGTTACCCTGAAAAGAATTCAGAATTTACGAAGGCCTTCTTGCATAGTAAGTAGGGGTGTCTTTAAGCTACCATTATGGATTTACTAAGTTTTTGATCCTGGACCTGTATTCTGTATATGTACTTCCCTGAAGCCAAATAGGTCGAAAGTCGCTCCCTCACATTGATCTCAACAGAACCTTCGAACATTATTTCGTTAAATACCGATCCTAAATATTGGCCCATAATGTTGAACAATTGGATGTCTACATGTGCGCTAAAGGGCATTTCCAGATAAATGTGTGGAGTGGAATCAGTAGGGTAAAAAGGTTTGTGCACAATGGCATTTATCAACTCCTGGCTTGGATTTTCCTCTATGGGGTCTGTTGGAGTTGGGGGAGTGGGGTCTCCGTCGCTATAAACGATATCGGGGAAATCTACTCCGCTACAGTTAAAGCCCAGGTTTACCGGGGTATATGTATATCCGTCCATTATGTGTTGTTCCACTAGGGGAATATCCACACAAAGCCATTCTGCCAGTACGGTTGCGTAGAGGTTTCTGAAATCCATAGTGTATTCCAGGTTGCCCCTACTATTGGGCTCGTCCAAGGCGGGATGGTCGCCCACAAAAGCACTACCGTTTAACCCAGAGCCAAAAAATAGGGTGGGGGCGGCTTTTCCATGGTCGGTTCCATTGGACCCATTTTCGAAAATCCTTCTACCAAATTCGGAAAAAGTCATACTCAATACCTTGTCGTCCTGCTGTGTAAATGCAAGGTCATCATAGAAGTTGTCAACGGCAATGGACAGTTGCGTCATTAAGCGTTCGTGTACCAAGGGTTGATTTCCATGGGTGTCAAAACCTCCCATACTGATCATGTAGACCTTGGTGCCAAGGTTACCTTTGATCAATCTGGCCAGTAATGCCAATTGTCTGGCAAAACCATTGTCTTGATATTCAATTTGGTTTGAGCCGCGCATATAGGCTTCGTGTATGGTGCCAGCGTATTCATTGGTTACGTTGGATACACCTCTAAGAAATTTAATCTGATCGCTGTACATGCAATTGTCAAAGAGGGAATCCTCTACGGAATATTGCAGTCCAGTTTCCGCAATTTGTTCCAACTGATCTATATTGTTGGTTACAAAGGCGTAATTGGTCTCTTCTCCTTCAAAAACCAAACTTCCGTAGTTTCCAACTTGGATAGCAGCAGGACCCTCTGGTCGGCTACCGGGAAAATCCGATAAATAATCCGGATATAGATGTTCAAAATGTCTTCCCATCCAACCGGTATCCCTTCCACTGAAACCAGTAGTGCTTAGGTCGGTATTGGCAAAAATATCGGAACCTGTAAAGTGGGACAGGCTTTGGCCTTCATAACCTACACCATGTACCGCTTTAAACTGACCTTCGCCCCACATGGGTTCCAAAGATTTCATATAGGTTGGTACCCCAAATTCATCTGTTAATCTCAGTATTTTACTCTCCGGAAGGTAAATATTGGGCCGTGCATTGGCATAGATGTCATATTGTTCAATGGGGATGATGGTACTAAGTCCATCATTTCCGCCCGACAAACGAATTAAAATTAAAATATTATCGGTTTCCGCCATGGCTATAGCCGAGGTCAGGGGTGATGGGGCCGATGCTGTTAGATAGTTGCTCCCCAGCATCATGGATCCGGAACCGGCAATACCAAGGGCTTGAAGAAAGGAACGTCGACTCCAGGTCTTATGTTCCAAATCGTGACCATCATGGTCTTTGCCTTTATGGGGTGATTTATGATGAGTATCGCACATAATGGTCGGTTTTATTTAAGTTGAAATTCGGGTTGTCTTGTAAGGTGTCTCAACAATAGATAAACTTGAAGAGGTACTGATGGGTAAAAGCTCAATACCCAGGTTGAATTCCCGCCCGGGTAAAAATCCGGACTGTAATATTCTTCTGGGACGTCTTCTATGAGAAAGGCAGACATCGCATTGTCAAAGTCCTGTTGGGTAAACATTCCTTTGGGCGTAATTTTATCTATAATAGCCTGTACAACGATCTCTGGGTTACTGGTATTGCTATTAGCGGGTCCAACGGCGTCCATGGCGAATGTTGTAAATTGGTCAGGGTTGTCCTGGTAAAAACCATCCATTATAGTCTCCATGGTAAGCCAACGTCCAATCATAAAATTGGTATTGATCCAATCCCTGTTTCGCTGCCATCCCGCAACATCAAAAGGATCAAATAAATCTTGCCCCAACATTCCACTATAGTTTATGGCACTGCCAAGGGTAGTATCGTTATAGGCAAAGCCAGTTTCTTTAATGGTATTCAGGTATAGATCGAACGGACTTTTAATAATAACACCTATGGCTTCATCGTCAAAAAAGTGTTGACTTTTAAAAAGCTGGCTTAAGACTGGTGCCAATTCAAAATTATTGCTGATAAAGGTTGCGGTTAGACCATCAATAATGGTCTTTGCATTATTGGCTTCATCCGTAGAATCCGGGTGTACAAAAAACTCGTATAATTTTTTACAGATGAAATAGCCTATTTCGTTGGCCCTTTCTTCAAAAAGAATGTCTATAACGTCATTATACCCCCAATTGCCCGTACGGCCAAAAATAGTTTTGCTCTCTGAATTAAATTTGGAAGCATCAAACGTTACCTGCTCACAGCCTAGTTCCCCTCTTTCCACGTATCCGGAAAGGGCTTTGGCAGTTTCAACTATATCCTGTTCGGTATATCCATTTCCCTCGCCCAAGGTAAATAGTTCATAAAGTTCCCGGGCATAATTTTCGTTGGGGTTACTACCATTGTTATACACGCCATCCAAATAATAGAGCATGGCACTGGTAAGGCCAATTTCACTGACAAAGGTCTTAAAATTGCCAATAGCGTTGCGCTGAAGGCAGTTGATATAATGGTAGAGGAATGAGTTGCAATTGTAAACGTCCAGTTCAGTTACGAAATGATTGCTCCAAAAAAAACTAAGACGGTCCCGAAGGTTGTTTTCTAGTAAGTCATTGGTATAGGCCAACTTAAATTCTTCCTGTTGAGACCTTATCATTTGGCCTCTCGCGTCATCATCTTCAGGATAATTGCTATTGTTCCAGTCTGCCCAGATGGGGGCAGCCAATGGGGGCATGTTCTGCGCTTCGGAAATGAGAGAATTAACCAAAGTACCGGCAGTTTGGCCAATAGCTTGATTAATGGTCTGGACGGAGGCGCTAAAACCCAATCTTCTATATAGATGTTGAGCCCTTTGTCCATCCAATGGGGTGGTATAGGGGGCCAAACTAGAAGTATTACAGTTTATGAAAAATTCCATAATTTATTCCGCATTTGATAGGTTACTAGTAAGGGGTCATTGCATAACGCAAATTCTAATAAGAAATTATGGCTCTTACGAAATTTTCGTTATACTGCATAACAAATTACGTGGTTTATGGAAATTTGGACGACAGTATGTTAGGTTTTTCGACAAAATGCACGTTTTTTGATAAATAGAATTGAAATGTTATGGCAAAGCATAATGAATTGGGAAAAGAGGGAGAGCAATTGGCGGTCGACTATCTAACAGAAAATGGATATAAGGTAGTTCATAGAAATTATAGGTATTTGAAAGCAGAGATAGATATAATTGCAAGAAAAGGTGATATTTTGGCCATTGTGGAAGTAAAATCGCGGAGTTCCGATTATATACAACCCATTGCCGACACGGTTACAGAAAAGAAAATTAAACTCTTGGTCATGGCTGCCGATCATTATATTATTAGCAAGGATCTTGAAGTGGAGGCTAGGTTCGATATTATTACCATATGTAAAAATGGGACAAAATTTAATATTGAGCACTTGGAAAATGCGTTTTATCACTTTTAATTATTTGTTTTATTTGTAACAATTTGTTATTTTTACCAAAAGTTTAAGGAAATGAAGACTATTTCATCGGTCGTGGAAGACTACATTAAAAAGAAACCTTTTTTGCAAAGTGCTTTGGCGCAGGGTATTATAAACTTAACATCGCTTTCCAGGATAGTAAAACCTGAAATAGAAGGTGAGTTGGGCAAGGATATTCGCAATGGCGCTATTGTAATGGCCTTAAAACGTCTTTCCGATGATTTGGAGTTTCGAGCTACCCATAAAATTATCAAAGTTTTAAAAAATATAGGGGAAATTACGGTAAGGTCATCATTGACCGATTTTACCTTTTTGGTATCCGAATCCATCTTGGAAAATCAGACTGTTTTGTTAAATGAGGTAAATAGGAATAAGGATGTTTTCTATACCTCCTCAAGAGGGGTCAACGAACTCAATATTGTCGTCAGCAATATTTTGGATGAGGCTGTGGAAGAATTATTCAAGAATGAGAAATGTACCCAGAAGGCCGAAAACCTCTCTTCCATTACCGTAAAATTACCAGCGGAAAACGTTTCCGTACCCGGTATCTATTACTTTATTTTTCAACGCTTGGCCTGGGAGGGAATTGTTTTATATGAAGTAATTTCCACAACCAATGAATTTACTATTATTGTGAATGATGAACAGGTAGATGTGGCCTTTAAAACCATTAAGGACCTTAAAACCTTGTAAGGCATCCATGTGGCAATTGGTTAATGGAAGAATGTTTCAATGTGTAAATGTGATAATATAAAAACGTATTGTCTCCAATTGCAGAGTGTTAATTATTCCCTTTTAAGAATTTCACAACCTCTTGGTAATCATCCGGATTGGCAACGATGCGCTTTTCATTGTCCAGAATGTAATAAGTAGGGGTCTGGTGAATATCGTAAATTTCCACATACGGACTTTCCCATTTCCCCAATGCAATGCCATGTATAAAGGCAGGCAGTTTGGCCGATTCCTTTTTCCATGTTAGATCGTCATCCTCCAGGCCAATAGCAATTACCCTTACTCCCGAAATATCTTTTATTTTTTTATGGAGTTCTGGAAGTTGTCGCAGGCAATGCGAACACGTACTGCTCCAAAATACGATTACATAATTTTTTGACCCGGTGAGATCACTGAGTTTTTTGGTCTTACTGTCCTCTTTCCATGTAATTTCTGGGGCTATAGCTCCCAATCGAAGTCGATTTTGGATTTCTATCTTTTTTAGGAGTTCGGATTTATTGGTTTCGGTTGCCAGAGATTTTAGATAATTATAGTAAATATAATCGGCCACATTGTGTAAATTATCATAGGATGCCTGTGTCCATAGGCTATTGAACAACTCTACCTTGTTTTTGGCGCTAACATTTTCCAAAACGTGGGCCAATTCCTTTACATTCTCTATTATTAACGGCTCTTTTTCCTTAGTGGGAATTTGATGTTGGGGTAGGGCCGTAAATACATAATTTACTACTTTGCCCTTTAAAAATTCGGATCCCAACAGCACGGGATCGTTGAAGTCCAAGGCATCAAAGTAATGATTCTTTTTATGTTTTATATAGGTTTCAGCCTCCTCATAGCCAGAAGGGATATAGGGTCTGTTAGCCGAAATAAAATGTCCGCAGAGCATTCCTTGTGATTGGGTTTCGAATGATTTTTGTACCTCGGCCAACTTCTTGTTGAGGTGTAGAAATAGGTTGCGATCTGTCTTTTGTTCTGAATAAAACTGGGTAATTTGTTGCTCCAGCAAATGGATTTCTTTAAAGTATCTGGTATATAACAGGTTTTCGGTGGAAGCCGTAAAAGACAGGCCCTTTTCTGAGTCAAAGGAGAGTACAATATCTTCTTTGCCATTATAGATAAAATCAAAATAGAATTCCTCCTGTGGCACTGCATATACCAGTCTATACATGCCGGCTTGGGCATTTGCCGGAATATTTAAGGAGAAGGCCCCGTTCTTGACCGCTGTGTCCGCTATATAATTCTGATGGTCTGGATTTAGTTTATAGGCAATTAACCATTTGTAATCGTCGGCCGGGGATAAATTGCCTGATACGCTGTGTTGGGCTTCCGAAAATAGTGTGAAACATAGGGTTAATAGAAAAAATGCATTTTTTGGTTTCATCTATTTTTGAGTGTTTTTATGGGACTGTTACTCCGGCTTTAGGGATAAGGGAATCGAAGGGTTGAATGGATTTGTATGCCTTGTCCAAAGAATCTATATGTTCAAAGACCAGTAATAAGCGCAAACCATTTCGGGTCTGCTTTTCCTTTAGTTTTGCCAGCTTGGGATGGGCTTGTACAAATTGTAATACGGCGGTAAAGGAACTGCTTTGGTAAAAATCGGATTGCTGGTCCGCTATAAAATAGCCGATCATTTTGCCCTTCTTCATTACTATCTTTTCCAGACCAATACTGTTGGCTATCCATTTAATACGAACCGAGTTTAACAAATCCTCTGCCTGGGTGGGGAGTTCCCCAAATCTGTCGACCAGTTCTGTTTCATATTTTTGTAAACCTTCCTCATCGGAAACCTGGTTCAGTTCGGTATAGAGATTTAGGCGTTCGGTAATGTTGTTGATGTAATCATCAGGGAATAGCAATTCAAAATCGGAATCTATCTGGGTTTCCTTGACAAAGATCTTTTGTTTACCGCTAACTTCCTCATATAGTTCCTTGAATTCGTTTTCCTTAAGTTCGTCTATGGCTTCGGCCAATATTTTTTGATAGGCATCAAAGCCTATTTCATTGATAAATCCGCTTTGTTCTCCTCCCAGTAAATCCCCTGCACCCCTAATTTCCAAATCTTTCATGGCAATATTGAAGCCGCTGCCAAGATCTGTAAATTGTTCCAGGGCCTGAATTCTCTTACGGGCATCATTGGTCATTACATCATAGGGTGGGGTAATAAAATAACAGAAAGCCTTTTTGTTGCTTCGGCCTACACGTCCCCTCATTTGATGTAGGTCGCTTAGGCCAAAATTATTGGCATTATTGATAAAAATAGTGTTGGCATTGGTAACGTCCAGACCGCTTTCCACAATGGTCGTAGAAATCAGCACATCGAACTCACCATTCATAAAGGCCAACATAAGGGTTTCCAATTTTTTACCATCCATTTGCCCGTGGCCAATGCCAATTTTGGCATCTGGCACCAGTCTTTGGATCATTCCGGCAACTTCCTTAATATTTTCAATCCTGTTGTGGATAAAGAAGACTTGCCCACCTCGTTGGATTTCGTAGGAAATGGCATCGCGAATAGTCTCTTCGTTAAAGCGGATAACCTCACTTTCTATGGGGTATCTATTGGGCGGTGCCGTATTGATGACCGATAGATCCCTTGCGGCCATTAAACTAAATTGAAGCGTTCTTGGGATGGGTGTGGCGGTAAGCGTTAGGACATCTACATTTTCCTTAATGGATTTTAATTTGTCCTTTACCGATACCCCAAATTTTTGTTCCTCATCCACGACCAACAAGCCAAGGTCCTTGAACTTCACGTTTTTGTTGACCAATTGATGGGTGCCAATTATGATATCTACCTTGCCAGCTGCCAGATTTTCCAAGGTCTCTTTTTTCTCCTTGGCGGTCCTAAACCGGTTTACATAATCTACGGTTACCGGCATTTCCTTTAAACGTTCCGAAAAAGTACGGTGGTGCTGAAAGGCCAAAATGGTAGTGGGTACCAATACGGCAACTTGCTTTCCATTGTCCACAGCCTTAAAGGCAGCTCTTATGGCGACTTCCGTTTTTCCAAAACCAACATCCCCGCAAACGAGTCGGTCCATGGGTCTTTCGCTTTCCATGTCTTTCTTGATGTCCTCGGTAGACTTGCTTTGGTCCGGGGTGTCTTCGTAGATAAAGGAAGCTTCCAGTTCGTGTTGTAAGTAGCTGTCCGGGCCATATTGAAACCCTTTTTCCAATCTTCGCTTGGCGTAAAGTTGGATAAGGTCGAAAGCAATTTTTTTAACGCGCGATTTTGCCTTGTCCTTGATTTTTTTCCAAGCCCCGGAACCTAGTTTGTATATTTTTGGGGGAGCACCGTCCTTTCCATTGAATTTCGAAATTTTGTGCAATGAATGGATGCTTACATAAAGAATGTCCCTTTCCCCGTACATTAGCTTTATGGCTTCTTGTTTCTTGCCTTCAACGTCTATTTTTTGAAGGCCTCCAAATTTTCCAATTCCGTGGTCTATATGGGTAACATAGTCCCCAATTTCCAATTTGTTGAGATCCTTTAGGGTAATGGCCTGTTTTTTGGCGTAGCCGTTTTTTAAATGGAATTTTAGATAGCGCTCAAAGATTTGATGGTCTGTATAACATGCAACCTTTAAATCCTGTTCTATAAATCCTTGGTAGAGTGGTAGGACAATGGTTTTGTAATGGACTTCCTTTCCTACTTCATCAAAAATATCATGGAACCTTTTGGCTTGCTGCTCCGTAGCGCAAAACAGGTAATTGGTAAATCCGTTTTTATAATTATCGTTAAGGTTTTCAATCAACAAATCGAACTTTTTGTTAAATGAAGGTTGTGGCTTTGTGTTGAACACGATTGTCTCCGGATCACTTGAAGCTTTTGTGCCTCCATCAATCTCTATCAAACCAAAATCTGCCAACTGTTGTTTTAATAAGTCGGAATTGCAGAACAATTCCTGAGGTTTGGTATGTTGTATTTCTTTGGACAGTTTGGTAAAAGCCTCTTCTGCCTTTTCAAAAAATGAATCCAACCTAGCGTATAGCAAACTAAGGTTCTTGCTAAAGATAAGGGTGTTAGGGGATATGTACTTTAGGAAGCTCTCCCGGTTTTCGTCCAGGAACTTGTTTTCCACATTGGGAATGATGGTGATCTTTTTAACCTTTTGTGTAGACAACTGGGTTTCCACATCAAAAGTTCGAATACTCTCTACCTCGTCTCCAAAAAATTCAATTCTATAAGGTTCATCGTGGGAAAAGGAAAATACGTCCATTATGCCACCCCGAACTGAAAATTCTCCGGGTTCCGTTACAAAATCGACCCTTTTAAACTTGTATTCGAACAATACCTCATTTAAAAAGTCTAGTGAAAGGGTGTCCTCCAGTTTAATTTTTAAGGTATTTTTTTCCAGTTCCTTTCTGGTTACCACTTTTTCAAAAAGCGCATCGGCATAGGTTACGATAATGGCCGGTTTTTTTCTGGAATTGATGCGGTTAAGTACTTCTGCACGTAAAAGTACATTGGCATTGTCCGTTTCCTCAATTTGGTAGGGCCTTCTATAACTTCCGGGGTAAAACAGTACGTCACTGTCACCAATGAGCTGTTCCAGGTCGTTTAAATAATACGCAGCTTCCTCCTTGTCATTTAAGACAAATAGGAACGGTACTTCGGATTTGTGAAATATTTCTGCAATAACAAAGGAGAGGGCAGAACCGTTAAGTCCTTTGATATTTGTTTTAGTTGGGGATGTCGCGGAGGTGCTACTCTGGAAATTGGCAATAAGGGACCTCAGTTTTCCCAATTGGGGAGACTGTGCGAACAGTTGTAACATTGAAGATTTTGTCAACCGTAAATTTTATTGCAAATATAAACCTTGATTATCCTTTTTACAAAAGATGACAGGGAATTAAAATTTGAATATGTTTTAATTCACCAATTCCATAATTTTGGATACCGTTTCCTTATTGTTGACTCCTAGCCCTTCTTGCTGATAGGCCAATTCCCCTTCTTGGTCAAAAACGCTTATGATATTGGAATGTGAAAAATCCATAGGCGATATTTTTTTGTAGTTGACCGCCAATACTGCCGAAAATTCACGGGTATCCGCTTCCGAACCTCTTAGAAACACCCATTTTTCAGAGTCCATTTGATTTTCCTGTGCAAATTCCTTTAAACGCTGTGGCGTATCTGTTTCAGGGTCTATACTGACAAAAACAAGGGTAACCTGGTCTTTTTTATCCTCGGGGATTTGCTCTTCTATACCTCTCATGTCTGCAACCAATCTGGGGCATGCCGTCTGACAAGAGGTGTAGATCATGACCATGACCAATACATCGCCTTTCAGCGACTTCAATTGTATTTCCCCATTGTTCTGATTGGTCCATTTGGAAGGAAGATTATAAATGGACATATCGGAGATTTCACCTTCTTTTTTGGAGTTCAGGGCCAGTAGTTGTAGATCCATTTTACAAACGCCGCATGTACCGGGTTTATCATAGGTCTTGTCTCCCTCACAATGCATGGGACATTGGTATTTTTCCGCTGTTGTTTTGGTTGAATTTTTTGTATTGCACCCTATAGGATGTATTGCCAAAAAGCATATCAATCCAGCATGGAGAATTTTTTTCATTTCCTTAATAAGTTACGTTTTTGTTGTTTTTCCCTTTCGCCTGCACACATCGGAATCCCAAATTGCGTATGGCATAATTGGCCTTTAAACTTCCCCTAAAAGCGTAACGCATGAAGGCGGCATAGTTCATCAAGTCCGATGCTCCTACCGCGGCACTTCCACAAAAAAGATTACTGTCCTTGTCCACATCCTTTCTGGATTCACCGGAAATTAAAACGGAATTAAAGTCCATCGTCCACTCCCATACAAGGCCGTGAAGGTCATAAATACCCCAATAATTTTTAAAGGTGGAGCCTATGGAATTGTTAAATGTTTTTGGAGCTTCGTACCAATCCAGAATAAGTTGATTATAGGATTCCTTTTTACGAGCATCTGGATTGCTTTTATCGGCCATAGCGGCATATTCCCACTCATCAACCGTTGGTAATCTTTTTCCTTGGCATTCACAATATTTTTTGGCGGCGAACCAAGAAACGTTGGTTACCGCTGCATCGGCGGCCAACTGGTTTCCAAAGGAATTATCACTTTCCCAATTCACCAAGTAATTGCCATCTGCAAATAAGCGCTTAACCTTACTTTTTTTCCATTCAGGGTATTCCAGGACAAACTGTAAATACTCCCTGTTGGTTACTGGGTAGATGTCCATCGAAAACGTCTCTACGGTAACGGCTGTTGAATCTACACCATATAGGGGAATATAAGTCCCTCCTTGAACGGTAACCATATTTTCTGATTGGGCGGAAACAATATTTACTGTTATGATACCGATCACTGTAATGGCTACTTTAAAAAAGGGACTTATGTTCATTTTATTGTTATGCAATTATGTTATTTATTTCTTACACTTTTAACCATGGCTGGAGTGACGTCCTTTTTGGAATTGCCCCAACTGTTGTACACATAGGTCAGTACATTGGCAACCTCTTCGTCAGATAAGGTCTGCGCGGTCATAACACTGTTGTATTTTTGTCCGTTCACGGTTATTTCACCTGTTTTTCCGTGCAATACTATATCTATAGCGCGATTAACATCGGCATTCAGGTAATCGGATTTCGCCAAGGGCGGGAAAGCGTTGGCAATACCTTGGCCCTCTGCTTGATGGCAGGCAAAACAGGTTTGCATATAGGTGGCTTTTCCAAACTCCATCTTTTCCTCCATTGATTTGGCGGGAATTTCGGACTCCACAACGCCATTGGTCGATGGCATTTTTTGTATCCCACTACCTTCGGGCAGGTATATTCCATCTTCCAATTCTCCGGAATAGATAGTCTTATTTTTTTCGCCCTGCACCTTCAACATTCCCAATGCACCTTTATTAAATGCTCTGAAAATGGAATGGTCTACCAGGATAAAGGTTCCGGGAACATCTACTTTAAATTCTACTATAGCGGCCCCACCGGCGGGGATTAAGGTGGTTTGCACATTTTCATTGATCAAATCGCCACCTTCAACATGCACCTTGTCAAAAATCTCACCAATTACATGAAAGGAGGATACCAGATTTGGTCCACCGTTGCCAACGAACAGGCGTACTGTTTCTCCCACGTTGGCTGTAATTGCATTATCCCCGGTCAAGGCGCCCATTTTACCATTGAAAACCACATAGTCTGCGCGTTCATCCACCGCTTTTTGCATATCAAAAGGTTGTAAGCCTCGCTCCCCATTGGCACCTTTGGTATAAAAGTCGCCTTGCATAATGTAATATTCCTTATCCACCAATGGCAATCCACCTTCCGGTTCTACTAAAATTAAACCGTACATTCCGTTGGCAATATGCATACCAACCGGTGCGGTAGCACAGTGATAAACGTACAGCCCAGGATTTAAGGTTTTAAAGGAGAATACTTTCTCGTGTCCAGGGGCTACAAAAGAAGATTCTGCACCGCCTCCAGGGCCCGTAACCGCGTGTAAATCAATATTATGGGGTAATTTATTTTCTGGGTGATTTTTTAAGTGAAATTCAACCTCATCACCAACCCTTGTTCTTATAAAGCTTCCTGGTACGGTACCTCCAAAAGTCCAATAAACATATCGAACGCCATTGGTCATTTCTCCTTCCTGTTCCAGGATTTCCATATCGACCTTTAGCAACTTGGCCTTTCTGTCGCCAACGGGGGTTGGTACATGTGGAGGGGATGTTAATTCTGCAATCATTTCACGATTCGCTGGAATATCCGCTGTGCTTTCATAAACTTTCTTTTCCTTTTTTGCACATGAGAGGATCAGGCTTCCAAATCCTACTGCCAATATTAGGGAGAGGAATATTTTTTTTGTCAGTTGTGTGTTCATAAAAATATGTTTTGGTTGTACATTCAAATAATAAAGGATATTTTAGTCTTTTATTAAGGCAAAAATAATTGCCATTGATAAATAATAACATGACAGTTGTCATGTTTAAAATTAAGTACTGAAATTAAGTGTTTTACAAGGGTCAATTGCAAATACTAAATTATACTGGGTATAATAAAGCCTGTCCTAATGCTAATTAGGACACTGTTTTTTGATAGAAGTTGTCCTATGTAAATTTTTAGGTCGATTAGTACGAAGAGGGTATAGTAAAAAGAATTATAAAAGGAAAAACTTTATAAGTTTGCTTGGGTTTTTTAAATCTTAGCAGGGAATATTTTATTAAGGTGCCATTTATAGTGGTAAATGCACACAATGGATTGCCAATATCTTTAGTGCAATAAACCTATTGAAAACTAATCCTATATTGTTTAGGGGTCTTCCCCATTAATTGCTTAAACTTTTGATTAAAATGTGTCATATGATTATAACCTGAAAGAAAACAAACTTCGGCAATGGAAAGATCGGTATCCATAAGTAATTTACATGAATGTCCAATTCGGACTTCCGCAACAAAATCCGTAAAATTCTTATTCATTGATTTCTTAAAGAGCCTGCAAAAGGTGGCTGGCGACACACTTATCAAATCTGATAGCTCTTCCAGGGATAATTTTTTATCAAAGTTTTCCATTATATAATTGTAAACTAAGGTCATGCGCTTTTCTTCCTTTTTTTTTGCTACTGGTTGATATCCGGGGCTACTTAATAGTGTATAGCTTTTTACCTTACTTAAATCGTTGAGCACATCTAAAAAACACATCATTTTGTGAAACGGTTCCAAATCGTTTATAAGTCTAATTTTTTCTTTTAAATCTTCAACCTCCGGTCCATAAAAATGGCAGCCCAGCGAAACAGTGGAAAGTAATTTTGCAATACTGGCATTTTGCGGGGTATCAAAGAAATTATGTCCAAACGAGTCTTTTGTAAAATGGATGCAAACGGCATGACTTTTTTCAGGATTATCTACAATCAAAGTATGAGGCAGGTTAGGACCCAAAAGAAACATATCCTCTTCATAGAAATTATGGATGCTGTTACCTACGATTCTTTTTCCCGAACAATTATACAGCACCGTAAGTTCATATTCCTCATGTACTTTAAAGACTGGCGGCCCAACACTTTGTAATGATTTGTAAACTGAAATATCGAATGAAATTCCTTGGCTAGGATTAAACTGCTCAACTTGAATCGATCTCATTTTAAGACATTTATTGATGTTAATTGATTCAATTATACAAAAAAATGCACATATACTGCTATTTAATGATTAAATCATGTAATTAAATGAGCTAGATACCTAATAAGTTTGTATCCGATGAAATTTTAAATAACTATTGTTTAACCAATTATTAATATAAAAGTAATATGATTTAAACTCAAGTTTAGCATGGACAAAATCGTGTGCAGCTAAATATTTTGCACTATTTAAACTAGCAAATAGTGTTTCATTGAATTAATATAATTAACTAAAACCAATCAAAAAAATATGGAAAAATCTTATCGCAGTTTGTATACTGTAAGAAATAGTATATTTTCAATTTTAAACTTAAAAACAAGATTAGTGTTTCTCTTGTTTATAACTATCGCACTTTTCTGTCCTAATTTTTCTTCAGCAAGTTTCACTGAAAATTTAGGATTCCTAGAGGTAAAGGAACAAACAATTGTACAAGGTGCCATAGTTGATCAGGAAGGCGCTCCTCTTCCAGGGGTAAACGTACTTCTAAAAGGCACAAATAATGGTACACAATCAGATTTTGATGGGAAGTATAGTATTCAGGCCAAAAGTGGGGATCAATTAGTGTTTTCTTATTTGGGAATGAAAACTATAACCCTAACTGTGGGAGATAATACAATTATGAACCTTACCATGGAGGAAGATGCCAGTAGTTTGGATGAGGTAGTTGTGGTTGGATATGGATCTCAGAAAAAAGCAACATTAACTGGTGCTATTACCAACATAAAGACGGAGGAGATTTCAGAAATTTCAGCATCTAATTTAACGTCTTTGCTAGCAGGGAGACTGGCTGGTGTTAGCATTTCTAGCTCGACCGGAACTCCAGGTGTAGCTTCAAATTTAACCATACGGACTAGGGGTACATGGAATTCGGATTCACCAATTTATGTAATAGACGGAATTGTAAAGGATAAATCCGATTTTGACGCTTTGGATGTTAATGAAGTAGAAGAAGTCAGTATATTAAAAGATGCAGCCTCTGCCGCAATTTATGGTTCAAGAGCTTCTAATGGTGTTGTGTTGGTCAGTACTAAAAAAGGTAAGTCGGGTAAACCTACAATAACCTATAACAGTTCCTATAATTTCGAAAAGCCAACAAAATTACCAAAAATGATGTCCGGGGTTGATATTGCCAATATGGTCAACACTGTGAGCACTACTGAATGGTTTTCATGGAGTCAAGAAGATATCGACTGGCTTAAAACAGTAAATAATGGGTACGGTTATGATTATCTGGATGAAGTGTATAAAGATCCCGCTAGTAATAGGCATGCCTTAAGTATATCTGGCGGTAATGAAAACGTTAAATATTATTTGGGGGGTTCAATTTTCGAACAATCCGGATTCTTGAAGCCATTGAAATTTGATAAACAGAACTTAAGGGCAAATGTAGAAGTAAAAATAAGCGAGAATTTAACTGCTAATGTAAATTTGGCCATAGTAAATAGTAAGCGCGAAAAATTCAACTGGCCATATGACTGGGGAGACGACGCCCTTCCAGACTTATGGAAAAAATTACAGACTTGGCAGTTTTATGAACCTCTTAGTGTTGAAGGTAAGCCGTCGAATTTAGGATGGTTGGGAAATATGCAGGAGTTGATCAATAATTCAGGGTATTGGAGCAATAGAACCCAGAATCAAAGTGCCATCCTAAGTTTAAATTATAAGATTCCTGGAGTTAAAGGTTTATCTGTAAAGGCAACTTATGCTTTCGATAATTCCGTAAGTGATTTGAAAATCTTTGAGAAAAAGCATACTCTATATAATATTACGGGACAAACCATTCATAATTATTCCAATGCTCAACTTGATGGCACAACTGTTTTAAGTGGCAATCCTTCAAGAGAATATATATCTGAAACTGCTAGTTTTGATAGGTCTTATCAATTCAATACCCAAATAAATTATGACAGGACTTTTGGAGATCATCACATAGACGCACTATTTGTTTATGAGCAAAGTGAAGGGTTCAACAATAATTTTAATGCTACACGCTATGATTTTCCAATCTTAGTAAGGGATCAGTGGAATCAGACTAGTGGTGCAGCTGAAGATTCAAGAGCCGGGGGTGGAGAAAGTGAAACAGGAAGACTTTCATATATTGGTAGATTAAATTACGATTTTGGCTCAAAATACTTGTTATCTGCCTCCTTTAGGTATGACGGCTCCCTGATTTTTAAACCGAGTGAACGTTGGGGCTTTTTTCCTTCTATTTCTGGTGGTTGGGTTATCTCAGAAGAAGAGTTTTTTAATATTGATTATATAACAAGACTTAAGCTAAGAGGGTCTTTTGGTACCTTGGGTAACGATAGGGTTGATCCTTGGAGGTGGCAGGAGCAATATGTTGCGGATAATGGCTTCTATTTCGGGGAAACCCCAGCCGAGGTCAAAGGAATTAGGTACGGGGGTATAACCAATCAGTTAATGACATGGGAAACCTCGGAGTCTACAAATATTGGGTTGGATTTTAGCTTAAACAACCATTTTGATTTTACCCTGGATGTGTGGGGCAAGAAGACCAAAGATATTTTAGGAACCCAGATTAGTGAGCTGCCTTCAACTTTCGGAGGATCATTGCCAAATGTGAATTATGGTGAAATGAAATCAAGTGGTTTCGAAATTGATGTAAATTATGATAATAATATTGGGGAATTCAATTATTATCTAGGTGCTAATTATGGGTATGCAACAAATGAGGTGGTAAAAATATCCCAAGGTGAGAACATTAGGGACTACCAAAATAGAATAGGTCGTTCATGGAATTATATTGTGGGTTATGAATACGACGATATTCTTAGAACCCAGGCAGATATTGATGCACTTCCTGCAGGATATACTATTGGAGGGCAAGCTCCCCAACTCGGACAAATTAATTATAAGGATTTAAGTGGTGTTGATGGGGTTCCGGATGGAAAAATTGACAGTTGGGACCAAACTGTTATTGCCGATAATGCGGCTCCTACCTCTACTTATGGTATAAGATTTGGTGGAGAATTTAAAGGCTTTAGCGTAGATGCATTATTTCAGGGAGCAGGAGGTTATAAAAAAATTCTAAGTGTGCAGCCCCCTTATGCTTGGACTAGAGTGTATGGTATATGGGAAGATTATTATTCAACCGATAACCTTAATGCCTCAATGCCTAAGCCAGATACAAACGTAGGTGCAAATCAATGGACATCAACATTTTGGTTAAAAGATGCCGATTACTTGAGATTGGGGTATTTAAATGTTGGATATAGTCTCCCTAGAGATGTTATAGGTCAAATAGGCCTGAAAAGTGCTAAGCTATTCGTTTCGGGAACTAATTTGTTCACTTGGTCACAATTCAAAGCATACGATGTTGAATTGAGTTCCGCAGGTTCATATCCGAACATGAAGAATTATAGTTTAGGCGTAAATATTACTTTTTAATTTTAAAATAAAATCTGATGAATATTAAAAATTATATTTTAAAGCTTTTCATGTTAAGTGCAATAGTACTCACTTCATGTGAAGATGTTTTCGACAAAGAAAATTTGAATGCGGTGACTCCTGAGGATGTATGGATGGATGAGGGACTTGCTGAGGCATACGTAAACAATATTTACAGTCTATTTATGCCAGGTATGCCCTTTAGCGGGGGCTCTTCGGACGAATCTCCCAACAGTAATGGCATTACAATGCAAACCTTGTTGAAAGGTGCAGCGGACATAAATACTGTAAATTATTGGCCATACGAGAGTATTCGAAAAGTCAATATTCTGTTGGAGGAGTTGGAAAGTAGCGAACTTGATGCGGAGTTTAAAGAAAATCTGAAGGGTCAGGGCCTATTCTTTAGGGCGTGGGCATATTTTAATATGACAAAACTATATGGAGGTGTACCTTTAATTTTGCGATCTCAAGGAATTGATGAAGAAGAATTATCAGTGCCCAGGAGCAATGCTGCTGCATGTTTTGCCCAAATCGTTGAGGATTTGGACGAAGCCACATCTCTTTTGCCAGAGGAGTGGACTGGAAGGGATTACGGCAGGATAGATAAAGGAATTGCCATGGCATTTAAAGGAAGGGTGTTATTATTTGCGGCCAGTCCGCAATTTAATCCCTCAGGAGATATCGCCAAATGGACCACGGCATATAATGCAAACAAGGCCGCTAAGGAGTATTTAGAATCCAAAGGTAAAGGATTGTTTCAAGGGAATTTTGCGGATATATGGTACCAAGAACAACATGAAGAGGTGATTATGGTTAATCAATATTTTAATCCAGGCCACACGCACAATCAGAATTTTCTTAGACCACTTTGGGCAACAAGAGATAATGTAGGTTTTGATCGGCCTGCACTGAATTTGGTTAATGCTTTTCCAATGAAAGATGGTTCACCATTTGACCCATCAGGTGGATATGGTGAATTTTATAAAAACAGGGATGATCGTTTCTATGCAACCGTTGCCTATAATGGGACAACTCATTATGATATCAAGGAATTGGTTGATAGAGGGTCTTACCTCTGGTTGTACGATGACGCTACCGGGGCACATTCAGAGCAAGATCTATATGGGGTTTACGGAAACAACTGGACGGGGTTTTATAGACTGAAAGCTGTGGATAAGGATATAGATGCAGCTGCCATTGATCAAGCGGATGTGGATTGGATCGAAATTAGATTTACTGAAGTTCTGATGAATTTTGGAGAGGCTGCCAATGAAGTTGGAAATACCGCCGAGGCATTGCAAGTACTTTACGACGTAAGGGCACGTGCAGGAATAGATATGGGATCTGGAAATTATGGAGTTACTGCTACCGATAAAATTGGAATTAAAGAAGCCTATATCAATGAAAGATTTGTAGAGTTTGCATTTGAAAACAAAAGATGGGATGATATAAGAAGATGGAGAAGATTTGATATTTTAAACGATCAAGTTGTTCATCAGGGTTTATTGTTTAAGCTTAATCCTGGTGAGACCGCTCCTAAATTATTAGATAATATCGATGATTTCTGGGATAAATTCTCATGGGAGGTTTTTGATGTTGAATCTGCTGCAGGAGAAATCTTTAATATTCCAGATAACTATTATTTTTATGGTATCCCGGAATCCTATATTCAACAAGATGTCAATTTGGAACAGACCGTTGGTTGGGATGGTGGCACATTTGATCCATTGTTATAAAGTTATAATGAATTAATGTGGTTATATATTAGGTTGATCATTATGACAATATAAGTGAATTGAGTTAGTAATTTGTTAGTTGATCCAGAATGGAGTGGTCAAAAATCACTCCATTCTTTTTTTATTTCTCGTAAGACATGAAGATTAATACAATTGTGTTTCTTGCTTTATTTGGTGTATATGGTCTAAGTTCTCAAACTGGGCCTAAAACGCGTTTTACACTTCTAGATTCCATAACTACAAATGTTTCTTTTATTAATTGGATTGAAGATAATTCTGAAACCAATATTTTTGAGGAAGAAAATTTTTATAATGGTGGAGGGGTAGCAATTGGAGATATTAATAATGATGGGTTGCTGGATATTTATCTCGGAGGGAATCAGGTTCCCGATAAACTTTATTTAAATTTAGGTAATTTACAATTTAAGGATATAACCCCAAACGCGGGTATTTCCAATAATGGAACATGGTCTTCAGGTGTCACCATGGTAGACATAAATGGTGATGGGTTATTGGATATTTATGTATGTAAGGATACCGATCCAAATGCAGATTTCCGAAAGAATAAACTGTACCTGAATAAGGGAAATTTAACTTTTAAAGAAGTAGCAAATGATTTGGGCTTGGATAGTGATCGCCGATCAGTTCAAGCTACTTTTTTCGATTATGACCGAGACGGCGATTTAGATGTTTATCTATTGAACAGACCGCCAAATTACGGTTATTTTTCAGATAGGACTCAAAACGTGATGATTCCAGAGAATGGGAGCCAATTTTTTCAGAATAATAATGGGCAATTCACAGAAATTACGGAAGAAGTAGGTTTAAGCTCGATTGCCTTTACTTTAAATGCCATTACTTCTGATTTTAACAATGATGGCTGGATTGATATATATGTGTGCAATGACTTCGCCACACCAGATCTTCTTTTTATTAACAATCAAGACGGAACTTTCAAAAATGTTATTGATAAAGCCGTTAAGCACCTGTCATATTTCAGTATGGGATCTGATGCAGCTGACATTAATAATGATGGTTTTTCAGATTTTATTTCGGTAGATATGGTATCGGAAGATAATCGTAGGCTGAAAGCGAATATGAGCGGCATGAATCCTGATAAATTTTGGGATAATGTTGCTAACGGAGGCCACTATCAGTACATGTTTAATGCCTTACAGTTAAATAGGGGGATAGATAGTAATGGTGATTTGCATTTTAGTGAAATAGCTCAAATCTCTGGAGTGGCCACAACGGATTGGAGTTGGGCACCACTTTTTGCCGATTTTGATAATGACGGCTTCAAGGATTTATTTGTGACAAACGGATTGAGAATTGATTTTCGAAATACGGATGCTACCAAGCAACTTACAAAATATGCAGAAACGGTTTTTGAATCCTATATGAAACAGGCAAATTCTAAACCTAAAAGTGTCTGGGATGTTTTGGATTTTGATACTGTTTTCGAAATGTACCCTTCTGAAAAATTATCTAATTATATTTTCAGAAATATGAATGGTATTCAATTTGAAAACAAAGTTGAACAATGGGGTTTAGAAGAAAAAACGTTTTCCAACGGAGCAGCATATGGCGATTTGGACAATGATGGTGATATAGATCTGGTAATAAACAATATTAATCAACCAGTTTTTATATATAGAAATAACACCGAAAGTTTTGATAATAGTAATTACTTAAAGGTAGAATTGATAAATAAGGATAAAACTAATTCTCTTTTTGGAGCTAAAATTAAAATCGATTATATAGAGGAGGAAAAGAATAAAAGTCAATTTTTTGAATTCACCAGTTCGCGTGGTTTCCTTTCTTCAAGTTCACATATAGCACATTTTGGACTGAATAAGGTGAATAAAATTGACAAACTAACCATATTCTGGCCTGATGGGTTACAGACTGTAAAAAATAAAATTAGGGCTAATCAATCAATTGAGATTGACTATAAAGAGGCTAAAGCAAAAAATACCAATAAGGAAAATGCAACTCCCTTTTTTGAGGAAATAACAGCATTCATTGGAGTGAATCATAAACATCAAGAAACAAATTATGATGATTTCAAAAATGAAGGATTATTGCCGCATAAAATGTCAACTGTGGGGGCATCGGTAAGTGTAGGTGATTTAAATGGAGATGGGTTGGAGGATTTCTTTGTAGGAGGAGCTTCAGGCCAATTTGCCGTATTTTATTTTCAAAATACCGATGGTTCTTTTTATAAAAAAGAACTTGGAGAGGATAAAAATCAAGAAGATTTAGGGTCTACTTTTTTTGATGCGGACAATGATGGGGACCTGGATTTGTATGTGACAAGCGGGAGTAATGAAATTGACGTTAAGCTTGCTTATTATTACTATGATCGTTTGTATCTTAATAATGGACAAGGAACCTTAACTAGGGCCAATAATAGTTTGCCATTGATTGCAGAAAGTAGTTCAGTTGTAAAACCATTTGATTACGATCAGGATGGAGATTTGGATTTATTTATTGGAGGTAGGCAAATTCCGGGGAAATACCCGTCACCTGCCAGTAGTTATCTTTTAAAAAATGAGGGAACCAATCTAAAGGGCGAACCAATCTTTGTAGATGCAACGAATGACAATGCTCCCGAATTGATAAATGTTGGCATGGTAACGGACATGCAATGGTTGGACTTTGATAATGATAAACAAGTTGATATAGTGTTAACTGGAGAATGGATGTCACCAACTTTTTTAAGGAATGATAATGGGCAATTTACAAATGTCACAGCATCTACAGGATTAGCAATTGATGTTGGTTGGTGGTTTTCCATGAATAGTGCCGATTTTGATAATGATGGTGATGTGGACATTGTTTTTGGTAATTTGGGGCTGAATTACAAATATAAAGCTAGCAAAAGTGAGCCTTTTGAAATTTTTTATAACGATTTTGATCAAGATGGGAAGTTTGATATAGTATTGAGCTATTACAATTTTGGGGAGCGTTACCCACTACGTGGAAGATCTTGTAGTTCTACCCAAATGCCTGTTTTAAGAGAAAAATTCCCTGATTATGCTAGTTTTTCAACAGCAAACCTCGATGAGGTATATACGCCTGCTAAATTGACGGAATCAATCCATTATAGTGCTACGGAGTTTGCATCGATATATGCAGAAAATTTGGGGAACGGTACATTTAGGGTTCATTACCTTCCTATTGAAGCACAAGTTTCCAACATTGAAGATATATTGATCGACGATTTTAACAATGATCAATTTTTAGATATAGTTATCGCTGGAGGATTATATGATTCTGAGGTAGAAACATCTAGAAATGATGCTGGAGTAGGGCTCTTATTAGTGGGTGATGGTAAAGGAAACTTTACAACAATTAGTCCATCAAAATCTAAACTTTATTTAGATTCCAATGTAAAAGATATGGAGTTTATCAATATTGGTAAAAGCAGAAATATTATTTCCACATCGAGTAATGACTATGTTAAAATATGTAAGATTCAGGAATAAAATTGAACAGCATATAATTGATCAATTGCGAGGCAGATATTTTATATCTTGGTAAAGATCATAAAGCTAAAGTTAGCTCTGATTTTCAATTATGTTAGTTTTTTATAAATATATTATGGTACCATTATATAATAAAAAACATCTCAAAATTGTATCAGGGCATGCCATTCTTTATGGCGAAATATAGCTTTTTTAACAAGTGTCTTGCCTATTTGCCACTGGATCAGAATTGATTAGTATATGTAATTTGGCTGCCAGTGTTTTATTTACTTGCCAGCAATTAAATGGGAATTTATTGTGAAAAATGAACTTAATTATGACGGTTTAATAAACCGATTGAGAAATAAATAAACTTGATTGAATATAGATGAATTACAAAATAAACTTTACAAAAAATCTTAAAGCTAGCACATTAAATGATTCCATCGCAACGATTAATAATTGCAGGGGAACTATACTTTTAATACCCTTTTTGATTTTAATCTTAAGCTGTGCCAATAATGACCAAACCAATTATAAGACCAAGTATTTGGACATTAGCTTGAATAATGAAGGGCGTATATACAGCCTAAAGGATATTACAAAGCAACAAGCTCGGGAATTGAGTCCGTCCGATAAGACATCATCATTGTTGTCCTTGTACAACAGTAAACTTGACACCATTTACGAGGCACAAAGTGCCGGATATAACAAGTCCGAGAATTCAATTAAACTTACCTTTCCCAATAATTCCGTAGCTGAAATCAGGGTTGAGCCCAAGGACAAGTACCTTAAATTCACCTTACTTTCACTTACTAATCGCGAAGATATTGAGGGCGTGCAATGGGGTTCAATCCACACTAATATCACCAATCTTTTTGGTGAAATAATTGGGGTGGCCCGAGATACTAGTGAAACTATCAATTATGCCATAGGAATGCTCGCCCTTAACGACAATACCCTTGGAGGACCTTCAAGGACCATAGCCGACGCGGCCCCTTTTCAATATGTCATTCACTCCCCTGATACTCTCCAATACCCATTGCCCAAGGACCTTAATGAAGGACAGGTTTTTACCCTAGGTGGTAATGGAATAAGTGATGTGGCCTTTTACGCCCATAAGGAGCCCTATTATAGGATTGTGTACGGCAATGCTGCTGAAGTAGATGATAAGGGAAGAATATCCATTACTTATAATTCAAGGGATAGGACTAAAAAAAGGGAAGTGTATTTTTCACTAATTCCGAATATGCCAGCTAACATTCCTAATCATATTGATGTTGAACCGATACCCGAGGTGGATTATATTGGGTCATCGGTAGCATTATGGGGTAGCCCGGATCATACAGCACTTATGGATGTTATTCACGACATAGTAAAGGAAGAAAACCTGCCATACCCTACCATCAAGGATAAATGGGTCAAAGATCCTACTGCCTTTGTACCTGATGTACTTACTTACGGCAAGTTATATGATAGTATTATTTCGTACACCCACCAACTTGGTTTTAAAACCATCAGTTTATATGATCAAGGATTTATTCGTGCAGATCGAGGTAATAAGGGATATTTGGATGGTTTTAATTTTGAAAAGAAACCAATACGATTAACTGCAGGCAATGTGTCTCACAAAGAATATGCAGATATGGCCGCTAAATACGGAATTACCATCGGAAGAACGCCTATTACCACAGCATTGGCCCCTGGAACTAAAGATGCCAGTCCCGTTCCGAGCGATAGTTTGTGTTATCAGCAAAAGCGCATATTGGTAAATAATATTAGTCCTACAGATACCATAATAATTGTGGATGACCCCAAGTATTTGGATGAGATTGCCAGTTGGGAGGGTCATGCCAAAAACCTGAATATGGTAAAAATAGGGAAAGAACTTATCCATTATCTAGGTATATCGCAAGAGGAACCCTACCGCCTATTAAATGTAAAGCGTGGCTATTGGGACACAACACCCAACCACCACCAAGAAAACGATACTATTTATAAATTACAAGTAACCATTAATTATGGGTATGATGGTCTGATTCCAAATCTGGCATTACAAGATGAAATTGCAGAATATTACGCCGATGTGTGTAAAATAAATGGTCTTGGTTATTACGATTTTGATGGACAAGAATTCTTATTTAATAACGGACACGGTTATTACTCGGCGAAACGTTTTTTTGGTAAAATGTTTAAAAAAGCCAATGAATACGGATTGCCTTCAATTCGTTTTACGGGAGCCACCCTATCCGAAGGCTCATGGCATTACCAAAGCATCTGGAATGTTGGGGGCGGTAAGAACCTATATGATATAGATACTAGGGAATGGGGTAGTACAACAAGTCAAGGTAAAGATTTAAGGGATGTTACATATGCTAACTTTTTCCCAGTTGGTGTTGGGGGCAATTTCCCTATTACGGCCAGTTCTACTGTTGAACAATACGAGCACATTATGGCCTTATCCTGTGGTATTGGCATGACATTTAGTTTAAAACTTAGTCAAAAGGATGTGGAGAGTTGTCCCCAGAAATATGACATATTTAAAGTGATAAGAACTTGGCAAGAGGCCCGAGAAGCAAATGCCTTTCCGAGGGATATAAAAAAACTTTTGGTAAAACCGGATAGAGATTGGCAGTTGGAGAAAGTAGATGATAATAATTGGGATCTATTTCCAATATTAAATAATACAAGGGGCGCCGTTATAAAATTATCCAGGGATGTTGCAGAAGGATATTAATTATATATTCCTTATTTAGAATACTTTATGAATAATTGGAAATAAGTAAATATGTAATTTTTATATGTAGAAAAAATAATGGAATTTCAATGGGATAACGATGTCGAATTGTTTGATATTTTCAGGAAAGTATTATATACCCCAGTAGTAGGTGATATTTTGGATGAACTTGGATATTATCACCAGTTTCTGTCGCAAGAGATTTATCCTATAAGGTTAACGGATAAAATTGTAGGGCGTGCCATGCCAGTTTTGATGAAGGATGTTTACGGGCCACAGCAAAAACCTTTCGGAAAATTGACTGAGGCTCTTGACCAACTTATGATTGGTGAAGTATATTTAGCCAGTGGGGGAGCCATGAACTGTGCATATTGGGGGGAAGTTTTAACTGCTACAGAAAAAAAAGAGGTGCTGTAGGGGCTATAATTGATGGATTTCACAGAGATACTCATCAAGTAATGGAACAGAACTGGCCAGTCTTTAGCCGAGGAAGGTTTGCTCAGGATTCCGGTGTAAGATCGGTAGTGCGAGCTTACCGGTGCAATATTGAAATTGGCGGAGTATGGATATCACCGGGTGATATTCTATTTGGAGATATGGATGGGGTACTGGTCATCCCTAATAAAATTGAAAAAGAAGTGATAACAAAAGCTCTGATAAAAGCTAGTCGAGAAAAAGTAGAACGGAAAGAAATAGAAAATGGAATGTCGAGTACGGAGGCATTTAAGAAATATGGCATTTTATAAATAAAAATGGTGCAGATATGAAACTTGGATTAGGTCTATACCGACATATGCTTGATAAAAATCATTTTGCTTTTGCGAAGCAATGTGGTTGTACCCATGTAGTGGTACACCTCGTGGATTATTTTAACAAGGGAGTTAATGCAAACAAAAACAATCAACCTGTTGGTTCCAATAATGGTTGGGGCATTGCAGGTAATTCTAAAGAACTCTGGAAGTTAGATCATCTTATTAGACTTAAAAAAGAAATTAATGACGCCGGACTTGAATTGGAGGCGGTAGAGAACTTTGATCCTGCGGATTGGTACGATATTTTATTGGACGGCCCCAATAAACAGCAGCAGTTAGAAGTCATTAAACAGCATATACGTAATGTTGGGCAGGCGGGCATCCCAACGATTGGTTATAACTTTAGTTTGGCGGGAGTTTGCAGTAGAACTACAGGGGATTATGCAAGAGGTAGTGCTGTATCCGTTGGAATGGAACATATAGACACTAGCCCTATTCCCAAGGGAATGATTTGGAATATGACCTATGACAGCAATCCGTCAGATGGCGTCATGGAAAATGTTACTCGGGAAGAATTATGGGAACGATTGCAATACTTCCTTAACGAAATAATTCCGGTTGCCGAAGAAGCTGGGGTTACAATGGCGGCACATCCGGACGATCCACCCATGCCCGTATTACGGAATACACCAAGGTTAATTTATCAACCCAACATGTACAGGAAATTGTTGAGCTTAAACCCAAGTAAGCATAATGCCCTAGAGTTTTGTCTAGGGTCTATAGCTGAAATGACAGAAGGTGATGTGTATGAGGCTACAGAAGAGTATGCCAACAATATTGCATATGTGCACTTTAGGAATATTAAGGGCAAGGTGCCTAATTATAAAGAAGTTTTTTTGGATGAAGGGGATATTGATATGATCGAGATATTAAAGATTTTAAAACGTAAAAATTTCAAGGGTGTATTAATACCCGATCACACTCCTCAAATGAGTTGTGAAGGACCTTGGCATGCTGGAATGGCATATGCATTAGGGTACATCAATGCAGCCTTAAAGTTAATTAAGATGGTGGATTAATGACTGTAAAGGATGTAAAAATAAATTTCGGAGATAAAAGAAAAGAATATGGTTGGGACGAATATCTTTGAGATGAAGTTTTAAAGGGATTTTAAAGAAATGTACCATAAAAATTTATTGTAATGAAATTGGTAAAGGTAGTAGTTGATTGTAAAAATGACTTAGGAGAAGGTCCGGTTTGGGATCAGGTAAATGGGAAATTATTATGGGTAGACTACAACAATGGAAAGATCTGCCAATATAATCCCAAGTTGAAGGCATATTCATTTATTGAAATAGCGGATACCGTTATGGTGACTATACCGACCAATCGAAATAACTGGATTGTGGCAATAGATAAAAATGTCTCTATTTACGATCCGAATAATAAGCATTTTGTTAAAAAGGTAACCATTCAAGAAAATAAGCCGAATAACAGGTTGAACGATGGTAAATGTGATGCCAAGAACCGTCTGTGGATTGGTACAATGAGTACGACCGCAGATGCCCCAGTTGGGGCTTTGTACAAGGTAAATGCCGATTTAACGTATCAAAAAATGGACGAACCTTTTATTATACCCAATGGCATCGCATGGAATAAAGAAAACACCGTCATGTATGTGGTGGATAGTATGATGAAAAAGATTTTTAGCTACGATTTTAATTTGGAGAACGGAACTATCAGCAATAAAACGGTCTTTATAGATACTTCTAATGAACGGGGATTACCGGATGGTATGACCATTGATGCTGATGGTAATTTATGGGTGGCCTTCTGGCAAGGGCAATCGATACTATGTTACGAAACTAAATCCGGTAAAGTGCTGAAGCGTATTATTGTCCCAACTGTTATACCAAGTTCATGTTGCTTTGGGGACGAGGACCTGGGCACATTATACATTACCTCAAGTCGCAGATATGACACAGTAGAAAACATCGAAAATTTCCCCTTTGCAGGGGGATTATTTTCTTTTAAACCAGGCGTAAAAGGATTGCCGACCCAGATTTTCAACGAAAGTTAATAATTTATGTTCGCAATCAATAAAATTCCATTTGGAAGTACTTATTTAATCCAGCTTCGCAATGAGTATACCAGCGAATATGTCACTGTAATTCCAGAAATGGGTGCTAGTATATGCCAGATTTGTTTGGCCTGTAATAATAACTTACACCCTTTACTTTGGGCCGTAAGTGATGAAGATGAACTATATAAGGAAGGTTTGCCTCAATATAGGGGTTCATTGCTTTTTCCATTCCCCGATAGACTTGAAAAAGGTAAATATACTTTTGAAAACATTGAATACACACTGCCCTGCAATGAAGCCAATCATAAAAACGCCCTACATGGCTTTTTTAACAATCAATCATTTCAGGTTTTACATTTAAACTACCACAAGGAAGAGGCATCGGTCGAACTATTTTATAAATATGATGGCACTTTGGAAGGCTATCCTTTTGCATGTTCAGTTACAATCCAGTACGTTTTGGATGCAAATGGGTTTAGCTGTAAGACCAAGGTTCAGAACATGAGCGGCCGCAGAATGCCGGTAGGTATGGGCTGGCATCCATATTTTCGTATTACAGAAGACCCTTCCCAATACGAGGTGTTAGTCCCAGCTGAAGCTTCGTTTATAACTAGGGAAGATTATATTAATACAGGGAAGAAATTGCCCATTGGGAATATCGGTAAATTCTTAAAAATAGATAACTTTTCTTTTAATGTCTTTGCCCTTGACCAAGATAAAGACAGTGCCAATACGATTGTGAGGGATAAGAAAAAAAAGTTGGATATAACAATAGATAGTTATGGATTCCCTTTTTTGCAATTATATGTAGTGGACAATAAAGCTATTGCTATTGAGCCTTGCACGTGTATCGGAAATGCATTCAATAATGGCATTGGGCTTACCGTCTTATTGCCCACTGAGATAATGAAAAATAGATTTGGGGTGAAGCTTTCTCCCTATAATGGCATAGAAGGATTGAACGCTTCCAGATCGTAGTATTTTGGATTAATTATTAAATATTTAATTATGCAGTTTACAAACAAAAAGGTCATTGTTACTGGTGGGGCCAAGGGAATTGGTGAGGCCGTGGTAAATAAGTTCTTGGATGAGGGAGCAACAGTAATAATTTTGGACAGGCATAAACCGCTAACTTATTCCAAGGAAAAAACTCCAGCCCTTCATTATTATAAGTGTGATGTATCAAAGTATGAAGAATTAGAAAAAGTGTTTTCAAATATCAAGGATACGTTTAAAACCATAGATGCATTGGTCAACAATGCTGGGATACAAACCTATGGAACAGTAACGGATACTTCGGAAGAACTTTGGGATAGAACCATGAATGTAAATGTAAAAAGTATGTTCCTATGTTCTAAAATGTGTATTCCATTAATGGTCAAAAGTAAAGGTGCTGCCATCATAAACGTAAGCAGTGTCCAGGCAATGGTTACTCAACGGGAAGTAGCTGCTTATGCTACTTCAAAGGCAGCTATACTGGGGTTGACCAATAGTATTGCCGTGGATTATGCTCCTAGTATTAGGTGCGTCGCTATTTGCCCTGGCGCCGTTATGACGCCAATGCTAAAAAACACGATTGAAGGGTTGGCAGATTTCGATGAGGCGATTAAAGATACAGAGAATATTCACCTCTTGAAACGTATCGCTAAACCTGAAGAAATTGCAGATTTTATAGTATTCGCAGCAAGTAGTAAAGGTAGTTTTATGACGGGTCAACACTATCGTATTGATGGGGGCATCGGCGTAGAACTTGGAGGGAGATGAAAGTAAAAGAGAGGTTTAATAAAATCTATGGAGAAAGGTAAAACAGAAAGTACTGGTTCCGCGATTTAAGGTTTAGTGCAGGTGGTTTCAGTCATTACTCATATTGAAATTATCTATTCTGCCGAAACGGGGACTGAAAATAATTGGTTGTTTGAGAATACAAATTTAACCCAACATAGGAAGAAGTAAAATTAATTACTATGAATATTATTGATAAACTTACCGGCTTAGACTTTGCTGTAATCATTTTGTATGTTCTAGTATTATTGGGCATTGGTTTTTGGGCTAGTAAACGTTCAAACGACATCGGGGGCGATCTATTCTTGGGTGGGCGTCAACTAAAATGGTACAATATTGGTTTGTCTATTTGGGGGACTAATGTGGGTCCTTCTATGTTGATTGCGACTACAAGTTTGGCTTATTCTACGGGGTTGGTGGGAGGTAATTTTTCATGGTTGGCATTTCCCATTCTATTCCTTTTATCCAGAGTATTTATTCCACGTTATTTACATGCGCAGATAAATACAACCCCCGAATATTTAAGTTTTCGATTTAATGAAACTACTCGGGATATCGTCGCGGTATATAGCGTAACGTCTATCCTCATTCTTTGGTTAGGGGGAACATTATATGCAGGGGGAATTATTGTCAGCCAAATGATAGGTTGGCCCTTGTGGATATCCGTAACTGTTTTAATGGTAATAGCTATGAGTTTTACCATAACTGGAGGTCTAACGGCAGTTGTTTATACCGATACCTTTCAAATGATATTATTGATAATCAGTTCCATCGGCCTATTAGTAATGGGGATTAATGCCGTTGGTGGTATAACAGTCCTTTATGAATCCACACCTGACAATTATTGGAAACTTTTTTTGCCTTCATCCGATGAGGTATACCCATGGCATGCCCTTGTTTTAGGTTATCCTGTTATTGGAATTTGGTTTTGGTGTACCGATCAGACTATTGTGCAAAGAGCCTTAGGTGCAAAAAATGTAAGGCATGCGCAAAAGGGGGTATTGTTGACGGCCGGATTAAAAATCATGGACACTTTTATTTTTGTAGTTCCGGGAATCGTGTGCTATTTGTTATTTCCAACCTTAGAAAATCCCGATGAAGCCTTCCTTACACTTTCTATTGAAGTTTTACCAGCTGGTTTATTTGGTCTTACCATTTCGGTGATTCTTGCGGCGCTTATTAGTACAGTGGATTCTGGCTTAAATTCCTTGAGCACTGTTTTTACCTTGGACATCTATAAGAAAAGATTCAACCCCAACATTGCAAAAAATAAAGAACGAAAATTGGGGCAATGGGTTACTTTCATTGGAGGCCTATCGGCAATAATCTTGTCAATTTTCTTAGATAAAGTTGATAAAGATCTATTTGGGTTATTACAATCCATAATTGGTTATTTGGCACCACCAATGGCAGCGGTATATTTATTAGGGGCCCTATGGAAAAAGGCAACTGCTCCTGCGGCAAATTTAACACTCATTGTTGGGTTTATTCTATGTTTATTTGTTGCCGTTGCAGATTTAGGCGGATTTCCATACAAAGGCTTTTTTCCGCCCTATCTGTTAATGTCCTTTTATTTGTTTGTTCTTCTTTCTATTATGATGATAGTAGTTTCATTTATTACTTGCAGTGAAACTAAAAAAGATAAATTTTATTCTTTAAAAAGTATATACCAACAATTGCAATTATCATCCACCTATTTAGTGGCAGGTTGGATACTAATTGCCTTAATTATGTTAAGCATTTATGTGTTTTTCAATTAAACCGACAATTATGAAAAAAGTTATTCAAGTAACACTTATCTGCTGTTTACTATTTTTTTCAAACGGCTGTAAACAAGATATACCACAGTTTGACGAATATGTGTTTGCCGTTCAATTGGTGAATGATTCCCATAAAAAACGGGAATATTTGGATTATCACAAAAAGGTATGGCCTGATGTAGAAAAAGGGTTCAAAAAGGCCGGTTACCATAGTATCAAGTTATATATATATGATAATTATATAACAATGGTTGTAAAAGTGCCAAAGGGTACCGATTTAGAACAAATGGGGGCCACTAAAGAATTGAATACAGACAAAGTTAAGGACTGGAACTCACTTATGTCTTCCTATCAAAAGGGATTGCCTGGAACAACTGAAGGAACAACATGGGTTCCAATGGTTAAATTTTATGAATTCGAAAATAATAAAAGCTCAAATGACTAATAATAAACGAGTCTTTGAGCGGGTCACCTTGGGGACTGCTGGTTTAGGTGGGGCTTGGTATCCTGTTGATTTGGAGAAGTCCGTGGATACGATACACTACGCATTGGAGCAAGGGATTACAAACCTGGATATGGCACCCGCATATATGGATGCAGAATTGATTGTCGGAAAGGCACTAAGGCAATGGGAAGGCGAGGCTCCCTTTTTAAGCACCAAGGTAGGAAAGCGTAGAGGTCGGGCAGATAAACAAGGGCTGAGCGATTATAGGGTAAACAGTATAAAATCTAGTGTAGATAGAAGTTTAGAGCGGTTGGGCAGGGATAATATAGATTTACTCTTTTTGCACGAGCCCGGGGAAGTTCCAGTAAGCGCTCTTAATGGCGTTATGGACACCTTACTACTTTTTAAGGACCAAGGTTTGGTAAAAAAAATTGGCCTGGGAGGGAAACCACCATTAGTATTTGCCCCTTTTATTGAGATGGGTTACTTCGATGTGGTGATGGATTTCAACGGATATAATTTGGTAGAAAATAAAGCCTTGAAAGTTGATTTTCCATTCTATAGACGAAACAAGTTAGAGATTTATGAGGGTAGCCCTTTAATGATGGGCCTATTGGGAAGTAGATTGGATACTTATGCCGAAAAAACACCTAAGTGGTTGCCATTAAAAACTTTAGAGCGGGCTATGACGTTAAGGGCTTTGGCTTCAAAATTTAAGATGTCCTTGCCGTCAATGGCACATCGCTACCTAATGCTGGACTATAATATAGATAGGATGGTTATTGGTCCTGATAATTTAGAACAATTGAAGGCTACGTTAACTGATTTAAAAATGGGTCCATTGGATAAACAATTAACTATGGAAATAATTAAAATAATAGAAATATAAATAATGAACGATTACAACATTCTTAAAGAACGCTTCTCAATTACTGAAATTCGCTGTAAAATATTAAAACCTGAAACCTTGCCAAAACCTTTTTATGATGCCACCATGGGTCCCTTTAGCTCTTACCATACAAGTATATTGACTTTGGTTGACAACAGTGGATTTAAAAGTGAAATTGAATATCCACTATCATGTTTGGAAATATTCAAGCAGTATTTTGCCGCTGTACTATTGGAGTCTAAGGAAACTTTGTATTCTGACCTTTACAACACCTTGTTTTGGAGAATTAGGAACGAGGGTTTTAGAGGTGAGGCGGCCAGGGCCTTAGGGTACTTGGATAGGGCATTTTATGATATTGCCTCACAACGGGCCTCCATGCCATTGCATCATTATATTGGAGCAAAGAGGAATTGGGCTAAATTATATGCCTCTGGTGGAAGCACAGGCTTGTCGGATGAAGAGCTAGTGGATGAATGTTTAAGCTTTAAAGAAGCAGGGTATAGCATAATTAAAATTAAAGCTGGAGGTGATTTTGGCACGCACTTAAAAGAAGATGTTAGAAGAATTGGGAAGGTGAGAGCAGGATTAGGTGATGATATTAGATTGGCGGTAGATTTAAACCAAGCGTTAACTGTTCCGCAAACTCTGGATTTTATAAAGGAAATTGAAGACCTTGACATAGAATGGTTGGAGGAGCCCATACATTCTGCAGATATTAAGGGCATGGAAGAATTAACCTCAAAAACATCAATGTGCATTTCCTTTGGTGAATCAGAAAGGACATTTTACCCTTTTCAATTAATGGTAAATGCAGGCATAGGACATTTTCAACCCGTGGGCAATAATATGATTTCCATGATAGAATTTGATAAGGCCTGCAAATTGGCAACTAAACATAATCTAATGCTTAGTTGTGGGTCTTTTCCCAATGTAAATGCTCAATTAATTGCGGCACAAAAGGAGGATTCCATGTGCGAATATCTTATCCCCTATTTAAAGCCTATGGAAAAATATTATAAAATTCAACCGATTATTAAGGACTGTAAGGCATATTTGCCGGAATTAAATGGTATATCTACTAGGTTCGATTGGGAGAGGATCAAAACAGAAAAAATGATTCAGGATTCAGTGTGTTGGAAAAAATAAAAATGTTAATAGGTGAGCTAAAATTAAATGTTTTGGTCTTTCATGAATTAAATTATGTATTACTAAAACGCTATTAAAACGACCTAATAAATCATGAAAATGAAAATTATAAAAATTGCAGCATTTTTTCTAATCGGAGTATTCACGGCCTGTACTACCAGTAATGAAAATATATATTCTGCCGGAAATCTAACTATTGGATTTGATTCGGAGGGAAAAATTACGGATCTGAAAGATTCTAAAAATAATATCCAATATGCTTATACCAATACAGATCCCAAATCCATATTGGCCATCAGGGTCAATGGTGAATTGGAATATCCAGCATCCTTTGAAATAAAGGAAGATGAGGAAACTATTTTGTTAAGCTATCCTAAAAACGGGGTAGAAGCTACGGTCAATGTCATAAAAAAGGAACGATATCTTACTTTGGAGCTCACCTCAATAACCAAGGAGAAGGAGATTGAATTGGTTCTGTGGGGCCCTTTTGAGACCAACATTAAGGAAACTGTTGGAGAAACCGTAGGAGTGGTTCGCAACACGGATTTTGCAATTGGTATTCAAGCCCTGAACAAAAGAACACTGGGAGGTTATCCTTCCATGGAGGACGATTCAACACCCTCCTTTGATATTTTTGGAACCACAAGTTTGGTGGATATTTCAGACTCCTTGAATATTCTTTATAGGGGCCATACAGCGCTGCCAAAGGAGTACGGGAGCTCTTTACAGGCCTATACCAGAAATAGGGACAAGGAAAGGGTGATAAAGGCAATGGGGCACGATCATTACGTGGCTCCGGCATTCAAGGATGAAGGAATTGTAGGGTCCAAAATAGCCTTATTTGGTTGCGAACCTGAAGAAGTTTTGAATACTTTGGAGGTCATAGAGTTGGAAGAGGGATTACCGCATCCTACCATAGATGGGGTATGGAGCAAACGTGCCGTTTCCGCCACTTCTGCTTATTTAATTCAGGATTTTAGCACCGCTACAATTGATGATGCAATTGCATTGACCAAAAAGGCCGGCTTACAATATCTGTATCATTCGGGCCCATTCTTAAATTGGGGGCACTTCGATCTGCATGAAAAGGCATTCCCGGATAATTGGGAAAGCATGAAGGAATGTGTTGATAAGGCAAAGCAGGCGGGGATTAAATTGGGGGCCCACACTCTTTCAAATTTCATAACCAGCAATGACCCCTATGTAAGCCCTATTCCAGATGAAAGACTGGCCAAGGTAGGATCTAGCGTTCTTGTAAACAATATAGATGAACAGGAAAAAAACATTGAAATCAAGGACCCTACCTTTTTTAACCAAATGAGCAACAATAGCCTTCATGCGGTGGTAATTGGAGAAGAGATAATTAGGTACGAAAGTGTTTCGGAAACTGCTCCTTGGGTTTTATTGGATTGTCAGAGAGGAGCATTTGGCACACGGACCAGTAGTCATAAAAAAGCCGATAAAATTTCGAAATTGGCAGACCACGCCTATAAGACCTTTTTGACCAATACGGAACTGGGTATTGAAATGTCCACAAGAATTGCAGATCTCTATAATCAGACTGGTCTAAAACAAATATCCTTTGATGGTTTGGAGGGGAATTATTCCACAGGAATGGGTGCCTATGGGGAATTGTTGTTCGTTGATGCCTGGTACAATAATCTGGAGGCAGAGGTAAAGAACAATTACATAATGGATGCCAGTAGGCCGGGACATTATTTTTGGCATATGTTTACCCGTATGAATTGGGGTGAGCCTTGGTATGCCGGATTCAGGGAGAGTCAGACCTCCTATAGACTCCTGAACCAGGATTATTTTAGAAGAAATTTCATTCCGTGTATGCTCGGTTGGTTTAGTATGCGGGACAACACCAGTTTGGAGGATATAGAATGGATGCTGGCCAGAAGCGCCGCTTTTGATGCAGGCTACGCCTTGGTTACCTCTGTGGATTTGGTGGACAAGAATGGATTTGGTGATGAAATTTTGGAAAAGATCAAAGAATGGGAAAAAGCAAGGTTGGGAGGAGCCTTTTCTGTAGCACAAAAAAAGAGAATGGAAAATATTAAGGATGAATTTTCCTTGGTGAAATTGACCGAAAATAGTTGGAATTTAATTCCCTATGATGTCCAACGTTTTGAGCACGAGTTAAAAATAAGACAGCCAGGAGAGCCAGTGTGGTCGGTGTTCCAGTACAAGAATGAATTTGCTCCACAGCCTTTGCAGTTTATTTTGACCACAAAGAACAGTACCGTTTCCCAAATAACCATTGAGATCGATGATTTCAAAACAGTTGAATTGGACATATCCATTAATAAGGGGGAGAATCTTAAATACGATGGCGGCAACGAGGTAGTACTCTATGATAAATCATGGAACAGAATAAAAGGAATCCCTATGGACCCGGGAAAACTGAATGTCAGTAGCGGGGATCATAAGATAAAGGTCCACTGTACGTTTTCTGCCAAAGAGGAGGCAAGCCTGAAATTGGAAATTAAAACAGCGGGAGCACCAGAGGGAGTAGCGATTAATTGAGCAGACTTAAATGAAAAAGTAATTCATTGTAAAGGCACAAAAAAATATGAAAGGGTTGGACTACTATATTGTCCAACCCTTTTTCATTTGTCGGATGTAATATTTTAACCATATCTACCTAAGCAATTATATAAATTCCTTAAAAAACGGTCTATTTATTTCAGAAAAGTTCACGATATTGAAGCCTGCAAATAAGTATTGAGTGAAATGTTCACAATAAAATGAGTATTTATAAAAACGTATTCCACCAGAATATCATAGGGGGAGCAACTACAGTTTTGTAGATTTTTTTGAAAACCCAAACGGGATTTAGTGTTGTGGTTGTTTGTTGACAGCGCCAATTTATTTGAATATAAATACAGTAGACCATGAAAACGATGGCAAGAAAAAAAGAGCAATACCGTCCCCAATTATGGATAGGGGCTATGTAAATTTATATGAGGTACATTTGGACGCGGATATGGATTTTTTACAAGGGAAATCGGGAGGTGAGGTCCCTAGGGATTCCCATAAATACTATTGATTAATCATGGATTTTAAGGATAAAGTTGCTATTGTTACAGGAGCTGGACAGGGTATAGGCTTGGAGATTTGCAAACAATTGGTGGCCAACGGGGCCAATGTTATTTTAAACGATTTGGACGCCGCTTTAACAAAGGAAGCGGTGGCCAACTTGGATGGTAATGAAGGAAATTGTATTGGTCTTGCAGGTGATTCCAGTGATATGCAGCTAATAGATAAAATGGTAGATTCGGCAGTGACAGAATTCGGGAAACTGGATGTGGTGGTGGCAAACGCAGGCATTACCCTATTTGGGGAATTCCTTAGCTATACTCCGGAATCTTTTTTTGAGGTTATGAAAGTGAATTTGGGAGGGAGTTTTTTTCTGGCCCAGGCGGCAGCCAAATTAATGAAAAAGCAAGGCTTTGGAGGGTCAATTCTTTTTATGTCTTCGGTAACAGGGCATCAGGCACATGAAAACTTGGCGGCCTATGGTATGAGCAAGGCCGCACTGGAAATGCTGGCCAAGAATTTGGTCATAGAGCTATCTCCCTATAAAATAAACGTCAATACCGTGGCGCCCGGTGCTACCTTGACCGAAAGGACAATGAGTGATAAGGACTATTTTGGAACTTGGCAGAAGATCACTCCAATGGGTAGTCCGGCTACTGTTAATGACATAGCCCAGGCCGTGTTGTTTATGGTTTCCGATAATGCCAAGCACATTACGGGTCAGAGTTTGGTGATCGATGGAGGTTGGACCGCGGTCAGTCCGTCTCCTTACAAGAAATAGCGGTTTCCAGATGTTTAACCGATTTAAATTTAATATGACCTTAATTGGTCAAGAAATAAATGACATTTCTAATTATGAGTCCAGAAGTTGTATGTGATAAAATATGTGAATTAGGGGAGGGCCCGCTGTGGGATCCAACCAGAAAGTTAATCTGTTGGGTAGACATCCTAAAGGGTCATATCCATGAATGGTCAGTAGTATCCGAAGAACTAAATACCATTCAGGTAAGTCAAATGATCGGAGCCATGGCCATATGTAACGATGGGAACTATATTGCCGCCATGAAAAATGGTTTTGGTTTTGTGAATCGCGAAACCGGTAAAGTTGATATGATTGCCAATCCAGAGGAACATTTACCGGAAAATAGGTTTAACGATGGCAAATGTGACCCTTACGGTCGCTTTTGGGCTGGCACTATGCCCATTGCAGAAGATAAATCCTCCGGAAGCCTGTACTTTTTGGATACTTCATTAAATGTTCAAAAAAAGGAAATTAATATTGGTGTGTCCAATGGTCTGGCTTGGAGTCTGGATCATAAAACAATGTATTTTATAGATTCCCCGACCCGCCAAGTAGTGGGATATGATTACGATAAGGAAAGTGGGAAATTGGCCAATAAAAGAACAGCCATTGCGATTGCCGAGGAAGACGGCTTCCCCGATGGCATGACCATAGACCATGAGGGAATGTTATGGGTTGCACATTGGGGAGGATGGCAGGTGGCCCGTTATGACCCTGTAACAGGAAAAAAAATGTTGTCCATTAGTATGCCGGTTTCCCAGGTTACCTCCTGTTCTTTTGGGGGTGATTCCATGGAAGATTTGTACATTACTTCGGCAAGGAAGGGGCTTAGTAAGGTGGAGCTGGAAAAGCAACCCTTGGCGGGGTCTTTATTTGTGGTTAGGAATAGTGGTCACAAGGGGTTCCCTGCCCATCGGTTTATGAACCTGACTTAGGATATTGTCCTTCCAAATCTATCTACAGAAATTGCTAATAACATAAATCAACGAAACCAAATTAAATTATAATGAAGGGACTGGACGTACTGGATTGGGTTGTGATCATTGCTTATTTTGTGATACTGCTTGGTGTTGCCTGGTGGGTAATAAAACAAAAGCAGAAAAATACAGAAGACTATTTTTTGGCAGGACGGAACATTGGCTGGTTTATGGTAGGTGCCTCCATATTTGCTTCCAATATTGGATCGGAGCATGTGGTGGGATTGGCAGGCAATGGGGCCGGGGATAAAATGCCATTATTGATTTATGAGCTCCATGCCTGGATCGTTTTAATGTTGGGTTGGGTGTTTTTGCCATTTTATGCGAGAAGCGGGGTATTTACAATGCCCGAATTTTTGGAAAAGAGGTTTGACGCTCGTTCCCGTTGGGTACTTTCCATAGTGTCCTTAATTGCCTATATCCTTACAAAAGTATCCGTAACCATTTATGCTGGCGGGGTAGTGGTATCTGCCCTTTTGGGAATTCCCTTTTGGATCGGGGCTGTGGCTACGGTGGCTCTTACCGGATTGTATACGGTTTTGGGTGGAATGCGGGCGGTAGTCTATACAGAGACCATACAGGCCATTGTATTGGTACTCGGGGCAGGAATCCTTAGCTTTATGGGACTTGAAGCGGTAGGAGGCTGGGGAGAGTTAAAGGAAACCATTGGAGTGGATTATTTTAATATGTGGCGGCCCAATTCGGATCCGGATTATCCATGGCTTCCATTATTTCTTACCAGTACCATAGTTGGAATCTGGTATTGGTGCACAGACCAAGTAATTGTGCAAAGGGTGCTTACTGCCAAAAGTATTAAGGCGGGTAGAAGGGGAAGTATCTTTGGGGCACTTTTAAAGCTGATGCCCGTTTTTCTTTTCCTTATCCCAGGGGTAGTGGCCCTGGGGCTTAAAATGCAGGGGAAATTGGACTGGGACAGCCCGGATGAGGCTTTTCCGGTATTAATGAGCAACCTATTGCCTTCCGGTCTCCGAGGGTTGGTGGCGGCAGGCCTATTGGCAGCCTTGATGAGTTCACTGGCTTCCGTATTCAATTCCTGCTCCACTTTGTTTACCTTGGATATTTACAAGAAACTAAAACCGGATAAGCCGGAGGAGGAGTTGGTGAAAACCGGTAGGACGGCAACCTTTTTTGTGGTAGGTCTGGGCCTATTGTGGATACCTGTAATTACAAGGTTGTCCGATGGGTTGTACGAATACCTGCAGAATGTACAGGCCTACATTTCCCCACCGATCACCGCGGTGTTTCTTCTGGGGATTTTTTATAAGCGAATAAATGCCAATGGGGCAATTGCTACCTTGGTAGGTGGATTGATTATAGGGTTTTCCAAACTGACCTTGGAAATTATGAAATCCAGTTTTTCGGAGGGCAGTTTTCTTTTTAACCTGGCCGACATTAACTGGTTGGTATTTGCGGCTTATTTCTTTGCCCTCTGTGTGGCTATCGCGGTTATCGTGAGTATGTTTTATCCGGCCCCGTCGGCAGCACAGTTGTCCGGTCTCACTTTTGGTTCGGTAACGGATAAACAGAAGGATGAAAACAAGGCCAGCTATAATATGTGGGATATTATGGCCTCCGTACTGGTGGTGATCATAGTGGTGTACATCATGATATCTTTTAGTACGCTTGCGTTGTAAGGATTATTCGAACCCTTTTTAAGTTCGGCTCTTACCGAAGTTTTTTTCTAAAAAAATCGATGGTCCGTCCCCAGGCCAATTCGGCCGCTTCCTGGTCGTACCTTGGGGTGGTATCATTGTGGAAACCGTGATTGGCCTTAGGGTATATATAGGCCTTATATTCCTTACCATGTTTCTTTAAGGCTTCTTCATAGGCGGGCCACCCTTTATTGACCCGTGTATCCAATTCGCCAAAATGGAGCATCAAGGGGGCGTTAATTTTGTCTATGTCTTCTGTGGGTTGTCCGCCGTAAAAAGGAACGGAGGCCCCCAGATTCGGCACTTTTACAGCCATCATATTGGATATCCAGCCTCCAAAACAAAATCCGACCACCCCCACCTTCCCGGAGCACTCAGGGTGGGATGTCAAATGTTCGAAGGCGGCTATAAAATCCTCCAACATCTCATCGCGATTTCGATTGCTTTGTAGTTCACGGCCCTCATCGTCATTGCCAGGATAACCGCCCAGAGGTGTCAAGGCATCTGGGGCCAAAGAAATAAACCCTGCAAGGCCGGCTCTACGCCCAACGTCTTCGATATGTGGATTTAATCCGCGGTTTTCATGGACCACAATTATTCCTGGTAGCTTTCCCTTGGCATTGGCCGGTCTGGAAAGCAAGCCTCTTATAGTACCTCCACCCTTGGGGGAATTGTAATGGATGTGCTCCGATTTTAGTTTTGGATCATTAGGCTTTATCTGGATTTTCTTTACGTAATCAGGAGAAATAAAACTAAGCATTGAAGCTACTGTAAGCCCACCTACTGCATAGGTCGATAATTTATCCATGAACAGCCTTCTGCTCACCCTGTTGTGGGCGTAGTCATCATAAAGGTCAAAAACCTCTTGTGTAATGTCTTCTTTTTTCAATGGTTTCATGAGTGTATATTTATCGTTAAATGTGTTTTGCCTCCATAGGATACATAAGGCAAAAATGAAGCCTTATAATGCAGTACTTATTAAAAGTATGAAATTAGTTTTAACTTTTATGGGTAATTATGGGGCCTGGCTTATATTCTTGTGTCAAGAGTACAATTATTGTTGAAACAAGGGAATTATTAAATCGAAGTTGCATGTGTGGTTGTATTGTGAAATGGATTTCTGCATGTCTATTTTAACAGTGGTTCGGAAGGTAAATTCTTAAAATGATTTAAAATTAATAATGAATTTTAAGGTTGAATTTTGCTTATATTTGTTTTCCGATTTAATGGGAAATTGAACCATTAAGGCTTCCCCCCAAATGAGTTTGTTATGCATTGGCCGGTGTTCGGATTCCAACATTAGGTTTAACCATATAATAGATTTCAATTTGCTTAAACGATTGCTTTTAAAATTTGTCAAATATTACCTTCCAATACTTATATTAAGTGTTTTGGCGGTTTTTTGGCTATACAAAAAGGAGCATAAAAAGTTGATTTCCTTACAGCAAGAAGAACTCTCCGATACAAAGCAACTGATCGTTGAACTTCTAAAACCCATGATAGCCAGTCTCTATTATTGGGAGAAATATAATTTTGTTGCGAGCGATTTTGATCCAGAACAGAATGCACATTTAGAAAAGAAAATTGGTGATTTTGTCATTGGGATGGACAGTTATAATCAATTTAGACTTATTGACTTATCAGGAAAGGAGGTATATAGACTTAATAGGCAGGACGATGGCAAAATAGTAAAGAGTTTAGCGCTTCAAGATAAAGCCAATAGGGATTATTTTAAAGAGACTACAAACCTTAAAAAAAATCAAATCTATTTGTCGCCATTAAATCTAAATCGGGAAAACGGGGTATTGGAATTGCCATATAAGCCAATGATTCGAGGGGTGGCACCTATATTCGATGCTCATGGAGCCCGGTTGGGAATAGTAGTCATTAATTTTAGTGCCGAAAGGTTCTTGAACTTGTTGAAAAAGGACAATCTTTATTCCTTTTTGTTGTTAGATCGTTTTGGCAATTACCTTGTAAGTAAGGATGGCACAAATGAGTTTGCCCATTTAATTCCCAATAGCCGTAATGTTACGTTTTATGAAGAACATCCCGACATGGCCGATTCATTGCGTAGTAAAGAATCTATATCCCTATACAAAAATGGGGGTCTCTGGATAAAAACCGAATTGGATTTTAAAAATGAACTCGCCCAAACTCCTTTGTTTCAGAATAGATTAGCAGACATTAAGACCAACAATAAATGGGTGCTTATAAAACATCTGGATTCCAAGATTTTAAATGCAAGGCTGAAAAGCGAGATCATTACAATACTCCTTATCAATATGTTGGCTATAATGGTTGTTTTTTGTTTGTCATATCTTGAAGCAAAAAGTGATACTGCAAAAAAGAAGTATATGCAGGCTCTTGAAATGATTAACAAGGAACTGGAGGACAAAACTACCGAGCTGGAAAATAAAAATAATACCTTGGCGGTCATGCAGAATAAACTGGAACTGCGCAATGCCCAACTTTTGGAGTATAACAATATTGTTGCCCATAATCTAAGGGCACCTACCACAAGCGTTTCTGCTTTGGTGTCCATGTTAAATGAATCCAAGGATTATGAAGAGGCCAAGAGTTATTTTCCCAAATTGCAAAAAATAACCCATGCCATTAATACCCTAGTGGATGACCTTCTGGTCTACGTAAGGATTCTGAACGATGATGACCAGGTTGATATGGAAAATATTGACTTGGAACCGCTGATTGAGGCCACCTTGGATTTATATGTAGAAACTTTGGATAAAGAAACCATAGACGTGAAGACCGATTTTAGTGCATGGAAAGAATTGACTTTTTCAAAAATCTATTTGCAGAGTATAATGCAGAATCTAATTTCCAATGCAATAAAATATAGGGATCCCAACAATAAGTCCGTCATTTTTATCCGTACCTTATGGGAGAACCATCGGAAGGTTCTGGTAGTGGAAGACAATGGTGTAGGGGTGGATCTGGATCGTTATGGCCGTGATATTTTTAAATTATATAAAAGATTTCATCGTGGATTATCTGGAAAAGGTATGGGTCTGTTTCTGGTGAAAACACAATTGGAATCGTTGAACGCCAACATTGAAGTTACCAGTAAATTGGGTGTGGGGACCACCTTCAAAATAATATTTGACAGCTATGAATGACCTAAGTTTTTTTCTAATCGATGACGATGAGATTTTTCAGTTCATAATGAGAAATACGATTTCGGAAATAAGTCCAAATATTAAGATCCAGTTTTTTTCCGATGGCGAAAAGGGAATCGAATTCCTGAAACACAATCTAGGTACTGCAACCAATCTTCCGGATATTATCCTTTTGGATGTAAACATGCCTTTTATGGATGGATGGGAGTTTCTTAACGAATATAAGTCACTTCAAACCGAAATTAAAAAGGATATTAACATTTACCTATTAACATCTTCCAATAATCCCAATGACATAGCCATGGCAAAAGAAATTAGTACATTGTCGGGTTATTTGGTAAAGCCAATATCAAAGGAAGGAATCAAAAAACTAATTGGTCATTTTCCAACAGATGAATGGTATCATAACGACTTTTAGATGACAGCCTATTTTTAGGTTTATTTCAAGGTTAGTTTATGGTAAAGCAATAAAACAAATGCACCAAAACCGTTTTATTGCTTGTTGATCTTATTGTTCATATTTGGGACGGGGGAGCCTGCCAAAACTACCTTAGACTTACGTTTGCCATAGCCACCACTATCCCTTTTAAGGGAGTTGGTTCTTATGTTTCTCCCTCCAGGCTTTAATATTATAGAAAATTTCCTGCTTAAATAAGAACATTGTAAGCCCTATATTTGCTCAATTCCATTATCATTAATCATCTCCATTATGGTCAAATATATATTATTCATTTTTGCATTTGGCAGTTTATTGTTGGTTGTGTATAATGGTGTCCCAAACAAACAGAATTGGACCGATCGGAAAGTTGTTGCCCAAACAGGTCAAGTTTTATTAACGGACAGCTCGATAGTTTATAAAACAGATAATTTAATTGTTCAGCGCCTGTCCAATCACATTTACCAACATGTCTCATTTTTAAATACTAATGATTTTGGAAGGGTTGCCTGCAATGGAATGTTGGTTGTAAACGAAAATGAAGCCATTGTTTTTGATACCCCAACGGATGAAGAATGTTCGTTGGAGTTGGTAAACTATGTCACCGAAAAACTCAATTGTAAAATTAAAGTAGTGGTTCCAACGCATTTTCACGGAGATTGCGTAGGGGGGTTGGAAATCTTCAATAAACACGACATTCCAGTATACGCATCCAAAAAAACGATGGAATTGTTGGGGGACAGGGGCAAAGAATTCTCGAAGCCCTTAAACGGTTTTGTCGATAGCCTTACTTTAAATATTGGGAGCAAAAAAGTTTATGTGGCATATTTTGGGGAGGGACATACAAAAGATAATGTTATAGGCTATTTTCCTTGGGACAATGCCATTTTCGGCGGATGTCTTATTAAGGCAGTAGGCGCCAATAAAGGTAATTTGGAGGATGCCAATGTAAAGGCATGGTCCAATACGGTGGAAAAAATAAGTCAAAAATATCCCGACATTAAAATTGTAATTCCGGGACACGGAAATTATGGAGGAACCGAATTATTGGAATATACCATAAAACTGTTCCAATAAGTATGTTCTATTCCTCAGCTATGTATTGAGGATCATACTTTACAAAATATTTGATTCCTGATCGGCGCTTAAGGAAGTGGTTAAAAAATAAAAACCCCATAAACCATATGATTTACGGGGTTTTGTTTGTACTCGAGGTGGGAGTATCCTAAAACAGGCCTAAAGCCATATTCTAGGGCATTATCAATGATGCGATTTGGAGTGCGACCGAATGTCGCACCTTTAACATAAGTTTAATATTTGCATAATGATTTTTTGGGTGCTTTTGTTTGAATTAGGTAAACAGGTTGGGTCATTTTTGCACCAATTTTAAGGTGCGGAATCATGACTCCAAAATCCTTGTCAAAACTTAACTGGACTTGCAACAAAAAAGTGGACTATTAGATAAGAGTCATGCAGCTAATTTTTGATTATACAATTCTGATTCAATTTCCTTTATTTATTTCCTAAGTAAGAGTGTATTCTTTTACTGTTATTCTAGGTCTCAAACCATTGGAACACTGATGATGCAGTTACTACTACGTGCTCCCAACAATAACCATTTCTGCTCATACTTTGTTTTACCGATCCAATACAACTATTCAGGATCTCAGTAAAACAGGAACTCGCATACTGTGAACCTCTAGCCCGGTGGAATATAAGTTCTTTTATAAAATTGCTAGATCTAGTTGCCATATTCCATACAATGATGACTGTGTAACTGTTGCCCCAAGATCGGCCTATTGTCCAATCAAGGACCAGGTCTCGATAATTTGGAAATCCCATTACGGAATTTGCCCTCTTTGATTCCATTGCCAGATACATACTCCTTTTGGCTCTGGGTAAGGTGCCGAAACTCCTTTACCCATTTACTCCCCCGCAACGAGGGACCCTTTTTGTCATAACACAAAGAGTTTACGCCAAAGGAAAAAAGCGAAATCAAGATAAAAAAGAAGTGGTTAAAACGTGCGAAACATTGAAATATTATTAGTTAATATGGAACCTCACCCTAGTATAAAAAATATGATAATTAATTAACCATTCATTAAAAGACGAGCCATTTTATTTTTTTAGATTTGAACTGTAAAGATTAGAATAATGTGACTTATGTTATAAAAATTTTATTTTAACTAAAATATTGATATATGGCCATAATTGACGAAAATTTTTTATTTTGTAAAAAATTCTTGAACATCATTAATTCTCATGAATCTATAATTTAGGTTCTTTGTATAACTTACTGGTAGGTTATAGTGCGATTATTGTATTGAAAATTAGTTGATTATGTTTAATTTCGTTATAACTTAGATTAGAGGGTGATCAAATAACAATTTGGACTAATGTTAGATATATTTGGGAAAAACATCTTTGAAAACAAAAAAAAATTGGAAACCCTTGTTAAAAAGGAGCCCGAATTTGTTTTTGAAACCATTTTCCGTTTGTATTATGATAAATTGTTTCAAATAGCTAAGATATACCTAAACAATAAGGAAGATGCCGAGGAGATAGTCCAAAATGTATTTTTAAAACTTTGGGATAAATTAAATCTGTTGACCGGGATCAATAATATTAATAGTTATCTATTTACGCTTACCAAGAATGCATGTTTAAATTTCTTAAAGCATCGGAAAATTAGATCAAATTTCCATAACAATAAGAAGGAGGCCATTCAGATCCAATATCTTCGAAGCGAGACAGAATCACTTTTGTTGGAAAATGAACTTCAAACTAAAATTGATGAGGGCATTGAAGCACTACCTGAAAAGTGTAAATTAATTTTTATCCAAAGTAGATTTGAAGGACTAAAAAATGCCGAAATCGCAGCGATTCACGGGATTTCCAAAAAAACTGTGGATAATCAAATTTCCAAGGGAATAAAACACTTAAGACTCCACCTAAAGGAATTCACACTTCTTTTTTTATAATTTTTCATACTCTTCAGTAGGTATATTTCTTTTCTAGATTGTCTTTATTATATAGTCAATTGTATGGATAGGAATTTACTTGTAAAATATTTGGAAGGTTTAACCTCCCCAGAAGAAACTGCAAAAGTTGAGGATTGGATTTTATACTCAGTTGACAACGCACAGGTCTTCAATAGGATTAAAACCAATTTGGCCATAGGTTCGCTGGGGAAGACTCCATCGGAAATGGAAAAAGATGAGACTTTTCAAAATTTTAAGGCTGTACATCTCAAAGAAGGAAAAGCTATTTCATCTAAATGGACTCCACTTTTACGTTATGCGGCTGTAGTGGTTTTAGCACTGATGACAACTTTTTTAATTTATCATGGTCTTGGGCAAAAAGAACAATTAATTGTACCTGATAATGCCATAACCCTAAAACAGGAAGATGGATCTATTAAAGTTATAGATGAAATTGGAAATAATAATGTGCAAGATGGTACGGGGAACATTATCGCCAAGCAAATTGGGAAAAGTTTAGTGTATTCAAAAGATGCTGCCAATAGTAAGTTGGAGTATAGTACTCTTACCGTACCATATGGAAAAACGTTTGAAGTGGCCCTGTCCGATGGAACCTATGTACACCTAAATTCAGGTTCCTCACTTAGATATCCGATCCAATTTATAGAGGGGATGAAGAGACAGGTTTTTGTCCAAGGGGAAGCATTTTTTGATGTTGCCAAGGATTCCCTCCATCCTTTTCTGGTATCTGCGGCTGAGTTGAATGTGAGGGTCTTGGGCACCACATTCAATGTAAGTGCATATAAGGAAGACGAGGTAACGGAAGTAGTACTTGTTGAAGGTTCAGTTAGCCTGTTTTCGAACAGCAATGGGGATGACCCTATTAAGAACACTATGATGGAACCTGGTTATAAAGCTTCTTTTGAAAAAATACAGGAAGGGATTAAGTTAACACCTGTCACGACAGATGTCTATACTTCTTGGAGACAGGGCGAACTTGCTTTTAGGAATATGACCCTTGAAAATATCCTTAAAAAATTGGAAAGACATTACAATATTAACATAATCAATATGAATGGGTCAGTATCTAAAAAACGCTTCAATGCCAATTTTGGCAATGAGCCTATACTATCCAATGTTCTAGAAGATTTAAAACGAAATTATGGAATTGATTATAAAATTGAACGTAACATAATAACCATCTATTAACCAAAAATAACCAAAGCGCCAATGAAATAAAAAATGTCACAAACATATAAATCATGATTTTAATAGTTCTCTAATTAAGAACAAAAAAAATCGGAAAATGCGTCAACATTTCCCGATTTCAAAATCGTGATTAAACAAAGAGTTTATCACTAAAAAAACATAACAAAAGTATGAAAAAATTATATAGGCTAAAACATGGCCCTATTTTACTATTGAAATTAGACTTAAAGATGAAGCTAAGTGTTCTGTTGTTTATTGCTACGTTTTTTGCCCTCCAGGCAAATACTTCTTACGGGCAGTTGACCAAAATCACTTTGAATTTAAAAAATGTCTCGATAGAGCAATTGCTTGATGAGATTGAGAAAAATACTGAATTTAGATTTGTTTATAAGATAGAGGATATCGATTTAAATAGGATAGTATCGGTTAAAGCGAAAGAGGAAAAGATAACCAAAATACTACATGGAGTGTTTTTGCAGGACAATATTGAATTTGACATTAGAGATCGTCTTGTGTATCTGGTAGAACAAAAGTTATCTCCTATTAAATCAAAAAAAGATGTGGTCCATCTACAAAAACAATATAAGATTTCAGGTATGGTCTCCGATGAAAACGGGCTGCCATTATCTGGAGCCAGCATCTTGGAAAAAGGGACAGTAAATGGAACACAGGCCGATTTTGATGGGAATTTTTCAATAGACGTAGAGAATGAAGATGCAATACTGGTTATTTCCTACATAGGTTTTGCTACTATAGAGCTGAATACGAATGGGCAGTCCTATTTTAAAATTGCATTAAAAGAAAGTGCTTCAGGTTTGGAAGAGGTAATTGTGGTAGGCTACGGTACCCAAAGGAAATCGGATATTACGGGGGCCGTATCACAAGTTAAAGGCGCTGATTTTGTCGAAGAAAGGCCAGTTATATCTGTTGGACAGGCATTGCAAGGAGTTGTTCCAGGACTTACTGTAAGCAAATCCAATGGAATCCCTGGTGAAGGATATTCTTTTAATATTCGGGGGTACAACTCCATAAACGGTGGGTCGCCATTGGTATTGGTAGATGGTTCTGAATTGGATCCAAATCTAATACCTCCATCAGACATTGAGAGTGTTACCGTCTTAAAAGATGCTTCTTCAGCTGCGATTTACGGGGCCAGGGCTGCTTTTGGGGTTATTCTTATCACTACTAAATCCGGGAAAAAAAATACCAAGACTCAATTTACATATACCAATATTCTGTCTAGTACAAGACCAACCACTTTTCCGGATAAGGTTGACCCTGTAACACAGGTTAAGGTGGGAGGTATTCAATGGGAAAATGCAGGTAGAACCCCTGGCTGGTATTGGGGCAGAAATGTGGATACTTGGGCGGGGCTTTACGAGTCCCCGGATTATGTCCCAAATTCCATTCCTGTCATAAATGATATAGCATATCCCTTAGGAGATAATAACAATATGATCGAATATATGGTTGAACCAGGATTGACACTTAATCATAATTTATCTGTTTCCGGTGGATCAAATAATACGACTTATTTTTTAAGTGCGGGTTTAATGAATCAAAACGGCGTGCTGGTACTGGATAAGGACAGATACAATAGAAAAAACGTTATGACAAAGGTTGATTCCGAAATCAATAATTGGCTAAGTATCGGGGCTACCCTGGGTTTTACTAGAGGAATACAGAATATGCCCTATATTCCAAATAATGCCTCATATATGTATAGTGTTTCCTATTTAAGACCTACATTCTGGCTAACCGGAACAGATGAGGTATCGGGTGCTCCATGGGGCTTTTCACCTGCTATGGTAGATTTGGGTGCAAAAAACACATACGAAACGAAAAATACCAATGTTCAATTAAGGGCGTCAGTAAAACCTTTTGAAGGGATGAACATTGAAGCAAATTATACTCATAGGAGTATTAGCCAAAATGATAGTTACCATGTAAACAAATACGCAATGGCCAATCCTACGGATGGTCCAGGTATCGTTTACTATTACAGGAACGACCCAAATAGCCTTCGGAAAACGGCAGGGTTCAACAACTATGACAATCTATATTTTACTGGGGAATACCAAAAAAAAATCTTGGACCATAATTTTAAATTAATGGTAGGATATAGTCAAGAAGAAAGCAGTGAGAACTCTTTCTTTGCCCAGAGACAAGGGTTAATTTCAGATGAGGTACCGGCCTTAAGCTTAGCTATAGGAAATTCTAGCGTAGGAGATGGCACCACTGAATGGGCTACACGTTCTGGATTGTATAGGCTTAATTACGATTATAAGGGAAAGTATCTTTTGGAAACCCTTGGGCGATATGATGGTTCGTCTAGATTCGAAAGGGATAACCGATTTATTTTTTCTCCTTCGGCCTCTGTTGGTTGGGTAGTTTCTAGGGAGTCTTTTATGGAAAGTACCAACACTTGGCTGAATTTCTTAAAGATAAGGGCCTCATATGGTACCCAGGGTAATCAACAAGTTGGTGCCTATTCCTACATCCCATCCATGAATACAGGTACGGCCAACTGGATTTTGAATGGCGAAAGACCCCTCTATACTGGACCGGGCGGGCTTGTAAGTGATTACTATACTTGGGAAAAAGTGAACTCCATCAATTTTGGTATGGACCTAGCTTTCTTTAAGAATAAACTACAAACAACTCTTGAGGTCTATGAAAGGGAAACCATTGGAATGTTGACAGCAGGGCAAGTACTGCCCGATCTCTTGGGAACGTCAGTGCCCAATGAGAATTCGGCAGATCTAAAAGTGAAAGGCTGGGAACTTAGTTTGAATTGGGCGGATAGGGTCTCCGATAAGTTTTCATATTCTACCAATGTAATACTCTACGACGACAAGGCCACCATTACCAGCTATGAAAATCCAACAGGATTTTTGGGAAGCCTTTATGAAGGCAAGGAAGTTGGAGAGATTTGGGGATATGAAACCGATAGATTGTTCCAGGAGACAGATTTTGAGAGCGTGGATTCGGAACGCCAATATGTTCCAGGGATACCTACACAGAATTTTATCTTTGGGAATAGGATACCCTATCCCGGAGATGTCAAATATAAAGATCTTAACAATGACGGGGTAGTAGATAGAGGTGAATACACTTTGGAAGATCACGGAGACCTTACCATTATTGGAAATTCACGTTCAAGATACCAATATGGTATTAAACTTGGTGCGGCCTATAACAATATAGACTTTTCCATATTCCTGCAAGGTGTAGCTAAAAAGGATTATTGGACCGGGGGTGCCTTTGGGTTTACCGCAGGTTCCCAATATGAATCTATCCTTTCACATACCCTGGATTATTGGACGCCCGAAAATACGGATGCTTTTTATCCAAGGCCTGACGATCGTAGTTATAATAAGCAGACCCAGACCAGGTATTTATTGAATGCAGCCTATATGCGGCTTAAGAATATTAGAATTGGTTATTCCTTGCCCAAGGATGTGTTGAGTAAGATAGGGATAGAATCAATAAAAATATATTTTAGCGGCGAAAACCTAATGTTGTTTTCAAAATTGCCACAAGGTATGGACCCGGAATTGGGCGCATCACATACCTTTCCACTGGCAAAAGACTTGTCTTTTGGAACAACCATTTCTTTTTAGTAAAGATTATAAAATTATAAGAACCATGAAGAATCTATATAAAATAGTACTAATAGGATTCATACTATGTATGGTATCCTGCAACGACGATTTCTTGGAAAAAATCCCACAGGATCAGATAACCAATGAGAATTACTGGCAAACAGATAGTGATTTTCAAACCTATTCACTGGGACTTTACAACTTTTACGGCTATGGAGTGGGAAATTCTTATGGTATTGCCGTTAATTCGGATGAAGTAGTTCAGGCAAATCAAGTCCAAAGTAGCCGAATTTTTGACCGAATTACCATACCGAACTCGGGAGGTGGATGGTCATGGAGTACTTTGCGGGCCATAAATATAATGATCCGGGAAGCTCAAAATTCTGATTTGGAAACAGAGGTTAAGAATCACTGGGAAGGTGTTGGAAGGTTACTTCGAGCCCGTGAATATTTCTCCAAGGTTAAAAATTTTGGCGATGTCCCTTGGATAGATCATGAATTGGGTACTGCGAGTCCTGAACTGTATGAAACCCAAGATTCCAGAACCATGGTTATGGGACATGTTTTGGAAGATTTGAATTTTGCAGTACAGAACATTAGATCTGAAGCTGGGGACAACCTGATAAATCGCGATGTTGCACTTGCCATTAAATCCGAGATATGTCTCTTCGAGGGAACCTTTAGAAAATACCATGATGAGTTAGGCTTAACTGATGCTCCTTTATGGTTTGCACAAAGCGTTTCGGCATCTGAAACCCTAATGGAAGAGGGAAACTATTCCCTGTCTCCTGATTTTAGGGATATATACTCGTCCATAAACTTGGGAGATAATCCCGAAGTCATACTATATAAACATTATGAGCCAGGAGTAATCGTGAACATTCAGGCGAGGATGATGGGTCTTAGGGATTATTTTGGGGCCACAAAGGATGCTGTGGAAAGTTTTCTATGTTCAGACGGCTTACCCTTCGGTGTAAGTGATTTACATGCGAAAGCCAAGGCAGGTCTTCCAGAATTCGTAATGGAAGAATTTGAGAATAGGGATCCGCGTATGGGCAAGACCTTAGTCATACCATACGATGAGAATATGGTTCCCCAAAATGAACCGGCCATATTCAATAGCAGTACAGGAACAACACCTTCATATTCCCCTGCATTTATAGGAGAGTCAGGGATATCAAATCCAACTGGGTATCCCTTGTACAAGTGGTGGTCTACCGACACACCTGTAGACGATGTCAATGGATTTTTGGACGCCCCTCTTTATAGCTTCAATAAAATTTTATTGAACTATGCCGAAGCAAAGGCAGAGTTGGGGGAAGTGGATGATGCTGTACTGGATAAAAGTATAAATCTGTTAAGGTCTAGGGTGGGGATGCCCAGATTAACGTTAGCTTTCGTCGATAGTTTTGACGACCCAAAAAAGGCTGTTGATGCTCCAGAAATATCCAACCTCCTGTGGGAAATAAGACGGGAACGGCAAGTTGAATTAATGTTAGAAGGATCTAGGTTCGATGATATCCTAAGATGGAAAAAGGCCAGTTATTTTGGAAAACCATTTGTTGGAGCATTTGTAGATCTCAACGACCGGCCGGCTTTCGAATACAATACAGACGGTTCCAATAAGGCAACGATTGTTTTGGGTGATAGGAATGGAAATCCCTTGCCTGCTGACGCAAAGGAGGGATATATACTGCCTTATTTGGAAAGACAACCAAATTGGACGGATGATGATATAAAACTGTATTACTCACCCATAAATTCGGAGGCACTTACCATTAATCCCAATTTAAAGCAATCCCCTGGTTGGTAACATGGGATCTTATTAAAATTTTACATTAAGTATTATTAGTTAGTTAATGTGAGTTAGTTGTTTAGTACGGATAGGGCATAGAAATATGCTCTATCTTTTAATAATAAAAACGATTACTAAAATGAAACATATATTTAAATTACTGTTGTTTATTATTTTTACCTTAAATGTAAAAGCGCAAAATACAATTAAAGTAATTACATATAATGTACTTGAAGGGCTTGGCAATGAAAAAGATTATGGAAAAGATAGACATAAGCATGGTGTAAAATGGATCACGGAACAAAATGCAGATATAATCGCATTGCAAGAATTATATAGTAGTGAGGAGAAACTCTCAAACGATGCCAAAAAATGGGGACATAAGTATTATGCCAAGTCTGGTCCTATTGGATTAACATCCAGAGCTCCAATAAAAGTCAAAAAAATATATTCCAATAAAAATCTAAGAAATTCTGTTTTGCAATGTGAAACTTACGGTATTAATTTTTTTGTTATTCATCTAAGTCCTGCCGATTGGAAATATCGTTTACAGGAAACCAAAATTATTAAGGGAATTATAGATTCTGTGAAGCAAACAACAGATAAATATGTATTATTGGGGGATTTTAATGCGCATTCTCCTTTTGATGCAGAGCTTTATAATCAGAATCCTGAGTTAATCAAGAAGTATCAAAAAGGCGATAAAAATAATAAATTAAAAGGTTATCCCGATCGGAACCTACTCGGTGACTACCTTGACTACAGTGTAATGTCTTCATTTTATGCCTTCCCTTTAGTAGATGTTACAGAACGTCTTGTGCCATGGTATCAACGTTTTACATTTCCAACTCCAATTTTAATAGATGTGTGGCGTACTGCCGGTAATATAGGACGTACTCCAGAGCGAATCGATTATATTTTAACAAGTTTGCCTATGAGTTTATTGTGCAAAAGTGTGAAGATACATAATGGGGAGGAAAACGATTATATTTCTGATCATTATCCATTAGAAGCGATTTTTGAATTGGATGTTTCGAAAGGATTATGATATACCTATTTTTTTTAAAGAAGGGAAATGAAATTACTGCTGATTATAGTCTGTGTCGGCTTGCTGTCGACAACATTATTGGCCTGCCGTTCAATAATAGTGCCTCCAGGGAAGACACAAAATAAATTCTCCTTTGGAATAATTGCGGATTGCCAATATCATAATGAAGAAGGTTCTGGTGTGCGCAAATACGCTAAATCAAAAGAGAAATTGGAGTCGTGCGTAACACATTTTAATTCCCTGGATTTGACCTATATTATACATTTAGGTGATTTTATAGACCGTGATTATGAAAGTTTTGATGTGGTAGTCCCTATTTATAATAAATTAAAAATGCCAAAATACCATGTTTTGGGAAATCATGATTTTTCAGTATCCGATGATATGAATGAAAAGGTACCTAGAAAAATGGGTATGTCCTCGTCCTATTACGATTTTGAAGTGAAAGGTTGGCGATTTATCGTGCTTAACGGAAATGATATAAGTTTCCATGCCTATCCCAAATATTCGAAAGAATATAATTTTGCTTCAACTTACTACATACAAAATAAAGTTAGTTCTCCAAAGTGGAATGGAGCCATTGGAGAAGAACAGATGGTCTGGTTAAAGAAAAAATTAGAAAAAGCAACCAAGAAAAACGAGAAAGTCATTGTCTATTGTCATTTTCCAGTATATCCAGAAAATATTCACAATCTGTGGAATGCTCACGAAGTTATTGCTTTACTTGAAAACTATCCTGTTGTCAAAGGGTATGTTAATGGTCATAATCATAAAGGAAATTACGGCTTTAAGAATGGTATACACTACTTGACTTTCAAAGGTATGGTGGATACTAAGGAAACAGCATATGGTATTGTAATGATCTTTACTGATTACATAGAGGTATTGGGATATGGTAGAGAAGTAAATAGAATACTTAAAATATCTGATTAAATAATTAAATTAAGTTGCATTAGACTTTTTGCCAACATGTTTTAGGGAAGGCTACAATTGTTTGAATAGATAATTATGAAATGGAGTATTGATGGTGAAGCTTTTATTGAAGAGAAAAGATTTTATTCAAGTTGATATCCCATAGCCCTATACTGATACAAGAAGTGTATGAAAAATAAATAATTACGAACCCTGGCAACACAGGTAGATTAAAAAGGTATGTACTAAAAAAAGAATTTAGGATAATAATATTAAGGATAAATAAGCGAAATATACTTTAAACATAGAAGAATGAAGAAAATAAGTATTGTAATATTCATAATATCAATAAGCTTTAGCTGTCGAACTGCCAAATCAAATGAGGAGAGTAGTTATGTAGATCCTTATAATGTAGTATGGGAGAGCCCTTCTAAAGACCATCATGGATCAATGCCCATTGGCAATGGAGATATTGGTCTGAACCTATGGGTAGAAGAAAGTGGTGATATTTGTTTTTATATAGGGAAGACAGATTCATGGGGAGATAATGGGCGCCTATTAAAACTGGGCAAAGTACGGGTACAATCCACTCCTTCAATTGTTTTTTCTAAGAGCCAATTCAAACAGGAATTGGATTTAAAGTCCGGAACTATAAAAATCAGTTCTAAAGGGGAATTAGACGGTAAATCGGTAACAATAAATTTTAAAATCTGGGTTGATGCCAACAACCCGGTAATTCATATAGATCAGTCTAGCTCACTACCTGTTACGTTAAAGGCAACTATAGAACTTTGGCGTACACACGAATATTCTTTGCCTGAAATAGGCGTTAGCGACCTCTTGGAAAAAAGAGATGCCCATGGAAGACTCTTTCAACCTGTCATAGTAGAGCCTGATAATTTAATTGAATCGGACAAAAATTATATTGGCTGGTACCATTACAACAAGAAGTCCGTAGGTTTCGATTTAACCAATAAATTACAAGGGCTTTCTGAATATTTCCAAGAAGACCCTATACTTCACCGGATTTTTGGAGGGGTTATTACCGGTACCGATGCAGTTAGGGTCAATAATTCAACTTTAAGAACTCTATCTACAAAAGAAAACAATATAAGTGTACATATTCTTACCCAGCACCCTTCTTCACCAGAACAATGGCTAAATGCACTGGAAGAAAATATTGCAAAAGTTGAGAATATATCCATAACGGACCGTTATCGAAAACACAGAAAATGGTGGAATCAATTTTGGAATCGAAGTTGGCTAATGGCAACACCTGCCGACAGTACAGAATTGTCAATTAACACAAATGATGCCTATATTGTTTCCCGTGCATATCATCTCCAAAGGTTTATTGACGCCTCTGCAGGACGCGGAAAGTACCCAATAAAATTTAATGGATCCCTATTTACTGTTCCCACTGAAGGTTACCCTGGGGGACCTGATTATAGACGGTGGGGCCCAGGGTACTGGTGGCAAAATACGCGTTTGCCCTACTTGAGTATGTGTACAGCGGGAGATTTTGATTTAATGGAACCATTTTTTAAAATGTATGCCGATGACATTTTAGAGCTCTCAAAATATAGAACGAAAAAATATTTTGGTTTTGACGGAGCCTATTTGCCTGAATGCACTTATTTCTGGGGAGCTACATTTACAGCAACCTATGGTTGGACACCATATGAGGATCGTGAAGATCCTTTACAAGAAAGCCCTTGGCATAAATGGGAATGGGTTTCTGGACCAGAGTTAGTGTTTATGATGTTGGATTATTATGATTACACGGAGGACACCGATTTTCTACAACAACAATTATTACCCGTTGCCAACGAGATATTAAATTTTTTTAATAACTATTATCAAACCGATGAAAAAGGGAAACTGGTAATGTATCCAAGTATGGCCGCTGAGACATGGTGGGATACTACTAATCCCATGCCTGAGTTGTCAGGGCTACATAGTATCACCCAACGTCTAATGTATTTACCTGAAAATTTGACCACTGCAAGCGATAAAATTTTCTGGGAAGAAATGAATTCAAAATTACCAGAGATTCCATTACGTAACACCCCTTCTGGAATGGCATTAGCACCTGCAGAACGTTTCGAGAATAAGAAAAATGTAGAAAACCCAGAATTGTACGCCGTATTCCCGTTTAGACTTTATGGTGTTGGCATGCCTAATATTGACTTCGGAAAAAAGGCGTTGGAGCACCGATGGGACAAGGGCGCTTTTGGTTGGCGGCAAGATGATATTTTTATGGCCTATCTAGGGTTGACCGAACAGGCCAAAGCAAATCTAGTGGAGCGTTCCAAGAATTATGACAAAAACTCACGTTTCCCTGCTTTTTGGGGGCCCAATTACGATTGGACGCCAGACCAAGACCACGGTGGAGTTTTGATGAAAACCTTTCAATCAATGTTACTGCAGACCGATCCTTATTCTGACAAAATATACCTACTTCCTGCTTGGCCCAAAGAATGGAATGCAGAATTTAAATTGAATGCACCGAAAAATACAATAATCACTGGTAATGTGAAAAACGGGAAAGTCCAAGATCTAATTGTTACCCCAAATTCACGATTAAAGGATATTAAAATAATGCAGTAGGGTTATTTTATGGCAAAACGGACTTTTACTTTTGAACCATATTGTTTTGTAATGGAGAACTTTATAGAAGTTATAGATTATAGAATTTTAAAAAGTAAAGTTAATCAAGTTGCTAAAAGATTTATTTAGGAACATGGAATATTACAATATTATACTACGGTTGTAAATTTTTTCACCTTTTTTGGCAAAAGCTACAAAATACCTTGAAGTATAAAACCAAGGGGAGGTGCTGTGGGTTACGAAAATTATAGAGGTTGAAATCATTGCAAGAGGAGTGGTTAAACAACCTCTTTTCTTATCCTAAATAGTAAAAACAAAAGGGTGTTTATTTTATAACTTACTTTTGTGCGTATGATACTGAATGCCTTACTCATCTGATTTTCTACTGTTCTGAAAGAAACATTCAAATATTCGGCTATTTCGGTGTAGGTTAATCCTTCTTGCTTTCCTAAAATAAATATTTCTTTGCATTTAGGAGGTAATCGCTGTATCTCTGCTTGTACCAATATTATCAATCTTGTTAAATCCTTATCATCATCATCATCAAATATTTCTTTAAAGGTCTTTATATATTCCGTTTCAAGTGGTATCATATTATCTTTCTTTCTGTACTGATTGATAAATTCGTTATAAACGGATTGATACAAGTAATTTTTTATAGATAGGTTTTCATTTAAATTTCGATGTCTTTCCCAAACCCTTAAGAAAACATTTTGTACAATATCCTGTGCCAAATATGTATCGCGACAAAGGCCTTCTGCATAAATACATAATTTATGATGATAGGTTTCCATTAAATACTCATAGGCAGCAACCTTTCTGTCTTTTAGGCTTTCTGCCAATATTTTATTAATGGAATAATCTTCAATCAAAACAAAGCTTTGCCAGTTGGGTTAAATAGTCTTGTAAACTTATAAAAATATTTTTTAAAAAAAATCAAAATAAATTGTGGGTGGTATTAAATGTGAAACGTAATATATATAAACAGAAGTGAAGAAATGAGCCAAAAAATGGATACTATTATTGTCAAGTTTTTAATGAATACCGCTGATGTTGATGAGATTGAAATGTTAACAGAATGGTTGAAAAAAGCAGAGAACAAGCAATATTTCAAGGATTATATCAAGACGAATTATGCCATAAATTATAATTTGAAAAACTATAATTCCAAAAATTTCAAAAAAGATTTTTTACGTAAAATAAAATTGAATAAAAGCATTTATGTCAGATACAAATTCCATAAGATTCTTGAGTATGCAGCAGTAGCAGTATTGGTTTTCGGGTTAGCCTATATTTTTGAAGGTAGCTTATTCAGTAATTCCGACACCACCACTCCCTCAATTGTAAATACTAACACTATTCTACCTGGTACGGATAAAGCCACTTTGACTTTGGAAGATGGATCAGTGGTTGAATTGGAAAAGGGAAGTACTTTAAAAACTACAAATGCCAACAGTAATGGTGAACAGATAGTTTACAAGGGGGGTGAACATAATTCACTCGAGACAGTCTATAACTATTTAACCGTACCAAGGGGCGGTGAGTTTTTTGTAATTCTAGCGGATGGCACAGAAGTCTGGTTAAATTCAGAATCTCAATTAAAATATCCAGTGAATTTTAATAAGGGATCAACCCGTCTAGTAGAATTAATTTATGGAGAAGCCTATTTTTCGGTATCACCAAGTACGGCCAATAACGGAACAAAATTCAAGGTACTTAATCACTCTCAAGAAATTGAGGTTTTGGGTACGGAATTCAATATAAAAGCTTACGCGGATGAAACTAATGTTTACACTTCTGTAGTTGAAGGAAAAGTAACTGTAAATAACGGAGATTCCATCCAAGAGCTGAATCCCAATCAACAATCAATTCTGAATATTGAAACCAACAGAATGACTGTAGGGACGGTGGATATAAAATCTGAAATTTCTTGGAAAAATGGAATTTTCAGTTTTATGGACCTACCATTAAAGGATATTATGAAGGTAATATCCAGATGGTATGATGTAGAGGTTATTTTTGAAAATAAAGCATTGGAATCCGTTGAATTTGTTGGGGTATTAAGTAAACGACAAAGCATTACCCAAATTTTATCAATTATTAAGTCAACTTCAATAAATAATTACGAAATAAAAAACAAAACAATAATTTTAAAATAGATATGTCTATGAAGTAAAAAGGATCCTAAAAAAAAGGAGGATAAAGTTTACCCGTCAAAGTAAAAACCTTATCCCCTCAGAAGTATCACCAATTAATTAAATGTTTAACCAACTGATAACACACAAATTTATGGAAATTAAATTTACCTGTGCCCGATTTTTATTCAAAAAACGGCTCTTAATGAATATTATGAGAACTTTCCTTTTCTTGTTTTTTACTACAATTTATGCTTTAACACCAGAGAATGTAGTGTCTCAAAATTCTAGAATTAAGATAGAAAGTGACAAAACATTGTCCGTGGATGAAGTCTTTAAATTGATAATGAATCAAACTGATTATAAATTCTTTTACGAAAAAGGAATTTTTTCAGAATTCCCTAAAGTAAACGTAAAAAAAGGAATTGTAAGAACAAATAAATTGCTTAAGCGATGTTTATCGCAGGGGAATCTAGATATTACTGTTACCGATGACAATGCTGTTGTTATAAAAGAAAAAATAATTGAACCGCGAATCACCAATAGGGCCGTACAACAGCTGAAAATTTCAGGAACTATAACTGACACTAAAGGTGAACCCTTAGCAGGGGCCGGTATTCTTGAAAAAGGAACTTTAAATGGTACTCAAACCGATTTTGATGGTAATTTTTCACTTGATGTACAAGATGGCAATGCTATTTTAATCATTTCTTACATTGGTTTTGCATCCAAAGAAATTGCTGTGGGCGGCCAAACAAATATTTCAGTCACTCTAGAGGAAAGCGCCTCGGAGTTGGATGAGGTGGTAGTTGTAGGTTTCGGAACGCAAAAGAAGGTTAACTTAACTGGTTCCGTAGCGCATGTATCGGCAGCGGAGTTGACCAATCGACCAGTGTCGAATGTGCAAAATTTATTACAAGGGAAAGTCCCAGGATTACAAATAGTGCAGGGCAGTGGTCAACCAGGAAAGGAATCATCTACAATGCTAATTCGTGGTTTGGGTACTTTTAGTGGAGCTGGTAATACGCCATTGGTTCTTGTTGATGGTGTTCAAGGTAACTTATCTCAATTAAACCCGGATAATATAGAGTCTGTTGCTGTTTTAAAAGATGCTGCCTCTGCTGCTATTTATGGAGCTAGAGCCGCAAATGGGGTTATACTTGTAACTACAAAAACTGGGAAATCTGGCCAATTAAATATTAGTTACCACGGCAATACTCAAATTCAACAAGCAACTCGAATGCCAGATTTTGTTACCAATTCTGCTGATTTTATGAGTTTATGGAATCAAGTAAGGGTTCGTCGGGGATTAACCGAACATTTTACACAGGGGGAAATTGATGCATTTCGCAATAATGTTGGAAACCCAAATTACCCAAACACAGACTGGTTGGACCTAATGGTTCACTCTGCAACTGCACAAAATCATCATTTATCCGTAAATGGTGGAAATGAAAAAACGCGATATAATTTCGGGTTGGGATATTTTGATCAAGATGGAATTATTGACGGTCATGATTACCAAAAGTATGATTTAAGGCTTAACGTAAACTCAAAGATAAATGATGTAGTATCATTTGGCGCCAACGTTGGTGCATCGCAGAGAAATATAACTGAGCCCTCATTAGTAGATGATGATCTTATTTTAATCATATATGCAGCCGGACCAAACTATTCTCCATACTTGCCTGACGGAAGTGGGAATTATGTATCACGTTATAATTCAAGAGCAGGACATAATAGAAATCCTGTATCACTAACAAAGGAAGGAGGACATAAAGAGTCAATCTATGCCCTAAATGCACAGGCATTTTTGAACATTAACTTAACCCCTAATTTAATATGGCACACAAAAGGGGCTATTAACTTTGACCATTCCTTCTATAAATCCCATAATTACTCTGTACCCCACTACAGGTTCTCAGATGGTGAATTTGAGCACGATGGTTGGCCGGTAAATAAAGGGGTTTATGATTCCAATAACACTTCTGTACTTACCACTTTGTATTCCACGTTGGAGTTTACAAAAACTTTTGGCAGGGATCACAATTTTAAACTTTTGGGAGCTTATAATCAGGAATCCTATTTCAGTCGTTACCTACAAGGTGGAAGACTGGATTTTCCCACTCCATCAATAAAGGAGATCAATGCCGGATCTACGGAGGGACAGTATGTAAGGGGTTCAGCAAGTGAATGGGCTATTCAATCTTTATTTGGGCGTGTCAATTATGACTATAAAGGAAAATATCTAATTGAGGCAGTAGCGAGATATGATGGTACCTCAAGAATTCATGAGGATACTCGTTGGGGAGTTTTTCCTTCAGTTTCAGCCGGATGGAGATTGTCGGAGGAAGCATTTATGAAAGACAGAAACTGGTTAGACAACCTAAAATTTAGAGCTTCTTGGGGTCAATTAGGAAATCAGAATATTGGATTATACCCCTATCAGGAATTAATGTCATTAACAGGATACCCATATTCATCAACCGTTCAACAAGGCGCATATGTCAGTAGGTTGACCGATAAAAACCTTAAATGGGAAACAACAACAACATTAAATTTTGGATTAGACCTAAGTATACAGAATGGATTATTTTCAGCAACTGCTGATTGGTTTAACAAAGAAACCACTGATATTCTGTATGGAGCAGTAATTCCTGCAAGCGTCGGGCTCTCCGCGCCAACTATAAATTACGCTGCGATGAGAAATAAAGGGTTCGAAATAGACCTTGGACATAGAAATAACATAGGGGAATTAAACTATTCGGTCAATGTTAATTGGTCAACATATAATAACGAGGTTACGAAGGTTAGAACTCCTTCATATGGTTCCACCACAATTCAAGAAGGGTTGCCTTGGAATTCCTTTTACATGATTGAATGGATAGGAATTTTTCAAGACGAGGCAGATATTGCTTCATCTCCAACCCACCCATATGATCCACAACCAGGGGATTTAAAATTTAGGGATGTAAGTGGTCCTGATGGTGTTCCAGACGGAAAAATTACTGCTGATGACAGAGTAGTTGTAGATGGAGCCCACCCTGATTTTTACTATAGTGGTACGCTTAATCTGGAATGGCGCAATTTTGATTTATCTGCTTTTTTTCAAGGTGTAGAAGGGAACAAGCACTATGTAAACGGCTGGGGAATCGACCCTTTTGTCCAAGGCACGGCGCCTCGAAAAAGTCAAGTTGAAAATGCATGGACCCCTGGTAGCGGAATTAATGATTATCCAGCCTTATATGAATCAGGTTATGGGCCTGTAACTGGTACCACTTCAACGTTCTTTTTACAGGATGCATCATATTTCAGGTTAAAAAACCTTTCACTAGGGTATAATCTACCCAAACAATATGTCAATAAAGTTGGCATGAAGAACCTTAGACTCTATTTATCTGGCGACAATTTATTTACAATTACGAAATATCCTGCCGTAGATCCAGAAAGAACAGGTGGTGGGCGCTTTGCAGCATATCCGCAATTGACAATCTTTAGTGTTGGGCTTAAAGTTAATTTTTAAATTCTGAATCATGAAAAAATTTAATATATACATACTAATTGGATTATTGGGAATTTTATCTATGTCCTGTGAGGATTTCCTTGACAAGCAACCACTGGATCAGATATCGAGTGAGACTTTTTGGAAAGATGAATCGGATGCGGATATGGCTCTTGCAGGGGTATATTCTCAAATGAGAAGTAATACCCTAAGTTGGGATAGAAATTTTTATGATGCCTTGTCCGACAATTCCTTTGCACGAAATGCCGAAGGAGGAAATGTGTCGCCATTAGCTCAGGGGATTATTGAACCAAGTTCAGGTGGGCTCGTAAGCAGTGTTTATAATGCAGCATTTACAGGTATTTCACGTTGCAACATTTTTTTGCAAAATATTGACAATGTAGAGATGGAAGAAACCAAAAAAAACATCTATAAGGGAGAGGTTTTGTTCCTTAGGGCCTATTTATATTTTACTTTAACCCAATTTTATGGAGGAGTCCCACTATATATAACTCCCCCAACAATAGAAGAATCAAAGGTAAAACAATCAACAAAGGAAACGGTAATCAATCAGGTGTTGGCCGACTTGGATGAGGCAATCGGATATTTACCCGATGATGTATACGATGGCCATGCAGTTAAGGGCTCTGCTTTATCTTTAAAAGCCAAAATACTGTTACATCAAGAAAAATGGGTTGAAGCAGCTGAAACGGCTAATTTGGTTATCCAGTCCGGCACATTTAGTTTATCCAGTTCCTACCCAGATCTATTTTTAGCGGCAGGTCAAGAAAATAATCCGGAAATAATATTCTCAACAAAATTTTTAAATCCGGATTATAACGCATGGTATGGCCCAGATATTCGAATTGGCTGGTGGTCATCTTTAAATCCCTTTCAAAATTTGGTAGATGAATATGAATGTACTGACGGCTTGTCCATTTCAGAATCACCTTTATACAATCCAGTAGATCCTCGCGAAAACAGAGATCCTCGATTAAGCCATACAATTCGGTTTTGGAATAATGGTATTGAAGAATTAATTGGAGGAAGCTATGATCCAGGTGGTGTTACAGAGACTGGCTATTTCTATGTAAAATATGTTGACCCAAATAATGCACCATTTGATTATTCAATTAAAAGTGAGCAGGATTTTATTCATCTTCGTTATGCGGATGTATTATTAATGTACGCTGAGGCAAAAAATGAAGCCAGTGGTCCTGACGCAACCGTGTATAATGCTATTAATAATATACGTGACCGGGTAGATATGCCTCCTTTGCCTGCAGATTTAACAAAGGATCAAATGCGTGAACGTATTAGGCACGAGAGTAGAGTTGAACTAGCAATGGAGGGGCACCGATATTTTGATTTAAAACGGTGGAAGACTATAGAAAATATAATACCGGCAATAACAGATCCCGGGGGTAACCAAAGACAATTTGATCCAGCGAAGCATTATCTCTTTCCTTTCCCGCAAAGTGAAATAGATCGTAACGAAAATTTGGATCAAAATCCTGGATATAATTAAAGTATAAAAATGTATTGAGTTAGTAGTTAGTTAATTATTGTTTGTTAAAAAGAACCACTGGCAATGGTGGTTCTTTTTGTTTTTATCAAAGGATAACATACCTATATATATTCTGAATCCGAATTAATACTTTATGTAAGCTTAAATGAAACCGAAAAACATAAAATTCAGCTATTTAATACTTCTAAACATTTTTGCCTATCTACTACCTGTGGTCCTATTAATGGGCTGTAAACCAAAACATTTATCTATTCAACCTAATCATGACTTAAAGGTTGTCACCTATAATGTCTGGGTAGGTTATCAAGATAGAAAGCATCCAAGGTTACCATGCTTGGAAATTGGTATCGAAAGGAAATCATTGATTTATGAATGGTTAAAAGAGCAAGAGGCTGATGTGGTGGTATTTCAAGAACTCATGGATTATTCAGCTGAAAAATTAAAAAATGAATCAAAATTCTGGGATCACAACTATGCGGTGACCCTTAGAGATCAAGGAATGGCTATTGGAATTAGTTCAAGATATCCAATTAAGGTTAAGGAAATATTGACTGAGGGAATGCAACATGGTTTAATATATTGTACAATTAACGGTGTCGATATAATTGCGACACACCTTTGGCCGAGTTTTGATCATACAATACTGGATGAAGTAAATATCGTTAAGGAAAGAGTTGATTCATCATTAACGTTGGGACATCCACTGTTATTGTTAGGCGATTTTAATGCATTTTCTCCCGAAGATGAACTTTTCATTAGCGATGAAACAATGGATTTGTACAAGCTATGGGGTTGGGGATTGGTAGATGGTCGGCCTAATTATCAAGTGATTCAAGCGCTTTTAAATAGTGGTATTAAGGATGTATGTACAAAATTCAGGAAGAATGATAAGGCCAGAAAACAGCGATACGATTTTATTTTCGCATCACCTAATTTATGGAATGAATGCACAGATGCCAATCATTTTCAAGAAGCTGAATTTTTAAGATTTTCAGATCATTATCCAGTAACAGCTACTTTTTCCAATATAAAGAATTAAAGTTATTAATAGAAAATGAAAACAGAACTAATATCAACTGTTGTTCAAGTTAAAAGTTAGTTCCTGACTTCTAATAAACTGTTGAAAATCAACGCACAACATTAGCATCTAAATTCCAAAGAAAATTATGAATTTTAAAAAACAAGTAAGTGTTATTCATTTTGGATTGATTCTTATCATTTCTAGCTGTACTTCAAAATCTAATAATAGTACACAATTAGCATCTGAATTCTCGTTTGGTATTATTGCTGATTGCCAATTTTCTGATTATCCAGCCAATGGTACAAGAGAATATGCCATGTCAGATGATAAACTTGAGGAATGTGTAACCCATTTGAACACTATGGATTTGGAATATACCATTCACGTGGGTGACTTTATAGACCGTAATTATGAAAGTTTTGATGTGGTAGTCCCTATTTATAATAAATTAAAAATGCCAAAATACCATGTTTTGGGAAATCATGATTTTGTAGTTCCTGGTGACAAGCGATCCAATGTTTACAAAAAGATGGGAATGCCATCAAGATATTACGAGTTCAAAATCAAAGATTGGCGATTTGTTGTATTGGATGGTAATGACATAAGTTTTCATGCCTCTAATGAGGGTAGTAAAGATTACCAATTTGCTGAAAACTATTACAAAACCAACAAAATTAACTCCCCTAAATGGAATGGAGCCGTTGGAGAATCCCAGAAAAACTGGTTAATTTCAGTTTTGGAAAACGCCACAAAAAATCAGGAAAAGGTAATTTTATTCTGTCACTTTCCTGTATTTCCTGAAAATGTACATAACCTATGGAATGCTGATGAGCTCGTGGAAATTATTGAAAACTATGATTGCGTTAAGGCCTATATAAATGGTCACAATCACGAGGGGAATTTCGGTTATAAAAAGGGGGTACATTATTTAACGATGAAAGGTATGGTTGAAACCAAAGAAACGGCTTATGGGATCATTACATTAACAGATAAATACATACAAATTGCAGGATACGGAAGAGAAGGAAATAAAAAGCTTCAAATAAAATGATTATTAAAAGTAAGAAAGTAACATGAAACATCCTTTATTAGATATTATAGCTTTATCGCTTTTGGTATTATTTATAAGTTGTAAGTCTCAACGACCATTAGTTAATTCAGAAAAATCAATAGCACCTAAAAATGTGATATTGCTAATTGGAGACGGTATGGGACTCTCCCAAATTTCAAGTAGTTTTTATTTTGGAAACACCAACCCTAATTTTGAAAGGTTTAAGCATATTGGGTTGATAAAAACCTCCTCACAAAATGGTCTAATTACTGATTCGGCAGCAGGGGCTACCGCTTTCTCAGCAGGTATTAAAACCTACAATGGAGCAATCGGGGTGGATAGTGACACTTTAGCTGTTGAATTATTAACCGAAATAGCTGCCAAAAAGTTTATTTCTACAGGTGTTGTAAGTACCTCCTCGGTCACCCATGCCACGCCTGCATCATTTTACGCCCATGTTAGATTCAGGAGCCAAGAAGAAGAAATTGCAGCACAATTACCCAGATCAAGTATCGATTTTATTGCTGGTGCCGGTACGGATTACTTCTTTAAGCGAAAAGATCACATTAACCTAAGCACCATGTTTTCAAATCAAGGTTTTATTCTGGACACATTGGCCTTAAATAGACCTAAAGACTTTAGTTTAGAGCATAAAATTGCGTTTTTATTGGCACCCAACCACATGCCCAAAATGAGTGAGGGGAGAGGTCATTTTCTTTCTAAGGCTACACAGTTAGGGCTTGAATATTTATCACAAAATGAAAATGGATTTTTTTTGATGGTTGAAGGTTCCCAAATTGATTGGGGAGGGCACAATAATGATTCCAGCTATATAATAGAAGAAGTAAGGGATTTTGATAGGGTTATTGGGGAAGCACTTGATTATGCCCAAAAGGAGGGCAACACCCTTGTTATAGTTACAGCCGATCATGAAACAGGAGGATACACTCTAGCGTCGGATAAAGGGAACTATAACAAAATAAAAGGTTCGTTTTCAACAACAGGACATTCGGCCACTTTGATTCCAGTATTTGCCTTTGGTCCAGGATCTGAAAATTTTCAGGGCATATATGAAAACAATGCTATTTTCCATAAAATTCAAAATTCAGTAAACTGGAAGTAGCGTTATAATCTAGCCTTCAATTTCATAATAACAAATCAAATTAAGGGGCAAGACTAGCAATTTAGGGTCTTCCAGCTTAAATTTTAAAAACACTTTATTATTAAAACAATGATTTTCAAATATTTATCGGCTACTTTATTGACATTATGTTTATTCTCCACAACATATTCTCAAACTACGGGAACAAAGGATTTGAAATATATAGGCATGCCAGTAGGAGGAATTGGTGCAGGACAAGTATATCTCGGTGGAGATGGTCAGCTGTGGTATTGGGATATTTTTAATATTCAACGAATCCAACCAGGTGGACCAGGTGATAAATTTTATATCAACCCAATGACACAGGACCATCAGTTTAATCAGGGCTTTGCGATTCGTATTAAAAAACTATTACCTTCATTCAGCACACCAATTGTGAAACCTCTGAATAACAATGGTTTTTCTGAAATAAAATTTAAAGGAGAATACCCTATCGGTAAAATAAGCTTTAAAGAGCCTAACTTTCCAGTTTCCGTAAAATTAAAGGCCTATACCCCTTTTATACCTACGGACCACAAATCGTCAGATTTTCCAGCCATTGTTATGGAATATACACTAAGCAATGATTCCCGCACTGAAGTTACGGTGGAGCTTTTTGGTTGGCTTCAAAATATGGCGAATTTTAAAATGGCCAATGCAGCGGACGGAACTCATATCAATACTATTGCAAGACATGAAAATACCATACAATTGATTACTTCTTCGAAGGTTTCTGCTAAAAACAAAGATTTGCCTGATTATGGTAATATGGCTTTGACCTTAATGGAAGGTGAAAATGCTTGGGGAACACCAAAAACTTCAGATGACTTAGAATTCAATCTTCCAGAAGTTTCTGGGACTAATGAGCATTCAGCTGAAGCGGCCTTGGGACAAATTTTAACTGGGGCTATTGGTAAGGAATTAAAGTTGAAACCAGACGAAAGGAAAACACTTACGTTTATCGTTTCTTGGTATTTTCCTAATGTCCATAGACAGGAAAGCGGACTTAATCCATTAAAAAACAAAGAAAATTTAAGACGGAATTATAGTAAAAAGTTTAGTTCTGCAGGGCATGTTGCCCATTCGATAATAGCTAAAAAAGAATACTATCTCAAAACTACAAAAGTTTGGAACAACACTTGGTACAACAGTTCTTTGCCGACATGGTTTTTGGATAGAACCTTTGCTAACACCAGTACTCTAGCTACATCATCTTGCTATATACTTGATGATCTTACTGATGACCAGGACAATGAAGGTCGATTTTATACCATGGAAGGAGTGTATTTGGGTTATGGAACGTGCACTCATGTTTTTCACTACGAACAAGCATTGGGACGAGTATTCCCTAATCTTGCTAGACAATTAAGAACACAAATAGATTATGGATTATCATTCAAATCAAACGGCATTATTCAATATAGAGGAGAGTTGGATCAAGGTAAGCATTTAGACTACTACGATGGTAGCGGATATGCCGTAGATGGGCAGGCCGGTACTATATTAAGGGCATATAGAGAACATACTACTTCAGTAAATAGTAACTTTTTAAAGGAATACTGGCCTAAAATTAAAAAAAGTATTGAATTCATGATAAATCATGATGCCTCTGAAACAGGAAGACCTGATGGAATATTGGAAGGTGGTCAATATAATACGCTGGACAGAATGTGGTATGGTAAAATTGCTTGGACCAGCAGTATGTACAATGCCGCGGTACAGGCAGGTGCGATTATGGCGAATGAGATAGGTGACAAGCGTTTTGCCAATATGTGCAATCGAATTGTAAAATCTGGCAAAAAAAATATGACCCATTTATTATTCAACGGAGAATACTTTATAAACATTTTAGATCCTGAAAATCGGAGAGCTCCAAATACCTATATTGGTTGCCATATTGATCAAATATTAGGGCAGTCGTGGACGATCCAAGCTGGCTTACCTAGAATTCTGCCGAAGAAAGAATCAGTTAGTGCCCTCAAATCAATATATAAGTATAATTTTCAGGAAGATATTGGAGCATATATCGATACGGCTTCGATTAAAAATGTACGTTTCTATGCCCTTCCAGGAGAGTCGGGAACTGTAATTTGCTCCTTTCCTAAAGGTGGCATTGAAAAAGTCTCAGGGAGAGTTAATAATGATTGGGAGAAACTATCCATTGGTTATTATAGCGAATCCATGACGGGGTTTACATATCAGGCAGCAGCACACATGATCGGTGAAGGTTTGGTTGAAGAAGGAATGACTATGATAAAAGCCATCAATGATAGGTATGCTCCGTCTAAAAGAAACCCTTATAATGAAGTAGAATACGGCAATCATTATACAAGAGCAATGTCAAGTTATGGAGCATTTGTGGCGGCAACCGGTTTTAAGTATCATGGACCAAAATCCTTTCTAAGTTTTGATCCAAAGGTAAATCCGGATAATTTCAAATCAGCGTTTATTACAGCCCAAGGTTGGGGCAGTTTTGTTCAACAGCGAATTGAAGGAAAACAGTTAAATTCAATAACATTATCCTTTGGAACTCTGGGGTTATCAAGCCTTGAGTTGTTTTTGGAAAAAAAAATAAATAAAGAGGTGATTATAACGATGAATGGAAAACCTATCGAATTTAATTCAAATTTAAAAGAACGAAAATTAACACTAAAATTTAAAAAAATAACTTTATCTAAGGGAGATAAATTAAGGATTCATGTTTTTTCTGAATAAAGGAAGGTATTTGGCAATGGCAGTTCTTATAAGATAGTCCTCAAAGTAGTAACGGACTGCGCCTCTCACACCAAAGTACGTACGGGTCTCGTATACGGCGGTTCGCAATCCATCTTTTCAATCGCTCTTTACACCAATCGAAACTATTCTGTACTTTTTCAAAAGGCTACAGATTTTCTTGGGAATCGGTCACCCAATAGCGAAAATCAATGCTCCCGTTCTAATTTCCTGAAGGATTGCGTTCAGTCCTTCCCCACTTGTGAGACCTGTGCAGTTTTATGCAACTCGTTTCCCGTTGGTACTATGACCTCGGCTGACTTCTCCGTTATATCAACACGTAATTACGGAGACCTCCCCAGGTAATGGCATCTTTCCTGCCACGCCGATAGGCGCGGTTTCCCTCGATTCCTGCCAGATCTACTGCTTCGGCATTCACTTAAAAGTGTTTCGGACTTCACAATGATGTGCTTGCTCATCCATCCTCACAGCCTCGTATCTGGTTCCTGTTCGTCAGTACCGAGTTTTGTAGTCCTGCTTCCTTCAGTCCTAGCTTCGCAACTAGCAACCTTGCAGCTTACTAATGGTTCAAAGAGCCTGTCCTGAGCGAAGTCGAAGGGTTACCCCTGCCCATAAGGGACCTGCCTGTCCGTCAGGCAGGCTTGCACCCTCTAGATTAATACCATATCTTAGATATGATAAAGATGCCCATGCTGGGTACACACACGGTATAGAGCAAATAGACAATGGCATTTGGAGGGTATATTATAGAAACGTATTTTTAGGATACTTTGATGAAAAACATTTAAGAAATAAAGAACAGGCTACAAGATTGGAAACCAATTTAGTGTAAAGGTTAATATATAACTTTTGTAACCATGTATCTTAACGAACACTAAAAAAATAGTAAAATGAAAAAATCAAAATTACACCTTCTTTCTATTCTGATTTTATGTGCTATTATTTCCTGTAAAGAAATTCCAAATTCTGGATCTTATGACCATATAAAAAGCATAACAAGTGAAATTGATGACGATAAGCTAGTAAACATTGAAAAAATAGAAAATGAATGGTTAACCCATGGAGGTAATTATCAAGAAAACAGATATAGTTCACTTCATCAAATTAATAAATCAACAATTGATAGTTTAGGTTTAGTTTGGAGTATTAACTTAGGAACCTCAAGAGGTTTGGAAGCGACCCCTTTGGTTGTAGATGGCATTATGTATTTGACAGGAACGTGGAGCATGGTTTATGCTATTGATATAAGGAAAGGTGAGGTTATTTGGACTTTTGATCCTGAGGTGCCCAGAGAATATGGTGAAAAAGGCTGTTGTGGTGTTGTTAATAGAGGAGTAGCTCTTTACAAAGGGAAAGTCTATCTGGGAGCTTTTGATGGAAGGTTAATTGCAATTGATGCGGTGACCGGCAAAAAGGAATGGGAAGTTTTGACAGTTGATCAAAACAAAGGTTATACAATAACAGGAGCCCCCCGAATAGTTAAAGGAAATGTAATTATTGGAAATGGCGGCGCAGAATATGGAGTGCGAGGTTATATAACTGCATACGATGCAATAAGTGGGGAACAACAATGGAGATTTTACACTGTACCTGATAATCCCGGAAATGGTTTTGAATCAGAAGCGATGAAAAAAGCAGCAGAAACTTGGACTGGTGAATGGTGGAAATTTGGCGGAGGAGGAACAGCTTGGGATGCCATAGTATTCGACCCTGAACTAAATCAATTATATATCGGAACAGGTAACGGCTCACCTTGGAATAGAGAAATCAGAAGTCCGGGAGGGGGAGACAATCTATACCTTTCCTCAATAGTGTCCTTGAATCCAGATAATGGTGAAATGATTTGGTATTATCAGACTACACCGGGAGAATCTTGGGATTACACCGCTACTCAACCAATAATTTTAGCAGATTTAGAAATAGACAATAGGCAAAGAAAGGTTTTAATGCAAGCCCCCAAAAATGGCTTCTTCTATGTCATTGACAGAACAAACGGAGATTTTATTTCTGGTGAACCATTTGTCTATACAAATTGGGCAAAGGAAATTGATTACCAAACAGGGCGTCCCATTGAAAGTCCTTTTGCCAGATACAAAGATGTAAACGCACAGATTGCTCCACATCCAATTGGTGGACATAATTGGCACCCCATGGCATATAACAAATCCACAGGTTTGGTTTATATTCCTGCTAGGGAGGGTTCATCTTGGTATGGACAGGAAGAGAGTTTTAACTTTGAAGATGATGGAAGATCTTGGAATACGGGCAAAGGCTGGGCGGAAGATAAACCTTCAGTTCAAGATTCATTAATTCCTAAAACAATCGGGAAATTAATTGCCTGGGACCCAATCAAACAAGAGGAAGTATGGAGTGTAGTTCATCAATCATCATATAATGCTGGAGTTCTTACCAGTGAAGATTTAGTATTCCAAGGTACGGGAGAAGGAGATTTTGTGGTTTATGATTCAAAGACCGGAGAGAAGTTATGGGACTTTCCACTGCAAACCGGTATTGTTGCACCTCCAATTACATATATGGTTGATGGTTTGCAATATGTAACCTTAGTAGCTGGTTGGGGCGGAGGTTTAGCTACTTGGGTGAAGTATGTAGATCAAATAAACCCAGGTGGTATTTATACTTTTGCTATTGGTGGAAAAAAATCGCCTCCAACTTTTCCAAAAAAGGAGCCAAGTGAACTCATCAATCTCGATTTAACAGCTACACAAGAACAAATTGATAAAGGCCAAAGATTATTTAGGCGATATTGTAGTCATTGTCATGGAGATGGAGTTATCCCTAACCTGAGCTATTCAAGACCAGAAATATTTGAGTCATTTCCTCAAATAGTAGGAGACGGAATATTTCTTGGAAATGGAATGCCCAAATTTAATGACAGGTTATCAGAACAAGACATTGATAACATAAAGAATTTTATCATATCAAATGCAAAGCAACAAAGAACAAAATTAATTGGAGAAGAATAAAAATAATGGCGAGGTGCTAATCGAGTAGACGGTTGACGACTTACTATTTACACACTTTATAAGATAGTCCCTTTTACATCAGCCAGTCTTATTAAAAAAAACTGGTCCTGTTCCCTAAAAGGTTAATATTTTTTTACTTTACAACCCCTAAAGTCGATTTAGATCTGAAGAATTGTTCAGCCTCTGATCCCGTTGCACATACTCGAATACCACAGATAGTATTCGCAATATGCCCTTTAGGTTTCCCGCAACTTCCAATTCCAGCAATTAATTTTCTTTATATGCATATTTTAAACAAGCCAATGAAGGTCAGAACCGACAAAAATAGGGCAGGGTCAGAAGAGCCCTAAACCATAAAATTAATAACTAGGGCAACTAAAAAGTCTTATTAAATTAGACCTATAAAAGAAAAATAGTCAATAACTATATCCAATTGAATGTAATGTGAAACTACATTCTCGAAAACAAATAAAATGACTCAATCTGAATTCATAATTTTAAATTTTGCTGAAATAAGGAGGAAAAGCGTCAAACTTTGGAAAGCACTTCCTAAAAGCTATTACAATTGGAAACCTGACGAAAATGCAATGACTGCCATAGAAATGATCAGGCACGTTTTAGAAGCCGATTATGGATGGAATATTATAATCAATAATGGCGGTATGACAAATTATAAAACACCTTGGAAAAATAGACCATTCACGAGCGTTACTGAAGAACTTAAGTTTGCCGAACCATATAGAAAAACATTTTTGGAAAGTGTTCGACAATTTTCCGATAAGGAACTAAACGAAACTAAAATCATCCATCCTGGAAATGGTGATGAAAAGACCCTCGGAAAATATTTATTACGGATTGGGTATCACGAATCGGTACACGCAGGACAATTTTTATCATATTTAAGAGCAATGAAAATTGATAGACCAGAAATATGGGACTAAAAAAACTTTACACCCAACAATGGTAACCCATACATCCTTATATCGAACTCACGTTAAGTTAGCCCTATAAAATGGATATAAGCACAAGTGGCTTTACGCTATTATTACCCAACATTTGAAATCACTCTTATAAAGAAAAACTTGACAGCTATATAGAAGCAGGATTTTTAGCAAGTGTAGGAATGTCAACTGTAGGTGCCATCGTAGAAAAATTCAATATGTATTTAAAAGAAAAGCTTCTTTCCACTTCGTCGAGCTAATGGTTTTGGATTGATAATTAGGATATAACTTTCCTTCATAATGGAAGATTAAACAAAAGGCTATGTTCGTTTTGGGGCACTTACCATTATACAATAGTTCTATTTTTCTATGTTAATATTGTTCATGTCTAATCTCGGTAAAGTGGGTGTGAGTTCAAAAGAGATCTATTCATCATTGACAATGTAGAGGGATATGTTATCGGTTCTTCGGTTTCCAAGTTGTGCTATATCAAATCCTCAATTCAATACAAAATTACCCTTTTTTTAGTCAAAAAACGCCCCGACCTTGAAAACAGATTAGTCTAGTTTTACAAAATAATTATGAAATGATTATTCTAAATATTCTGATTTGAAATTAGGATATCGTTCCACATTAAAATAAAAAAGAATGTATAAACGATTATTCTTATTGATGGGTTTATTAATAATCCAATATTCTTCGCTATTATTTTCACAAGGGTTATTTGATGATTTTAACGAGTCAAAAATCAATACCGATAATTGGGAAATTCTTAACACTAAGTGGGGGGAAAACCCATCCAAAGGTAAGCACGGGGGAGTTGTACCTGATAATGTATATATCCAGAATGGAGATTTAGTTGTACGGGCGCTCGGAGATAATTACAAAGGTCCTGTTAAAGGGCATGGGCAAAATACTAAAGTAGGAGGTGTAATTGCTACTAAAGAAAAATTCGCCTCTGGAATTTATGAAGTAAGAGCGAGGATTTGTCCCAGACCAGGAGCCTTATCTGCTTTTTGGACCTATTACTATGAGAACGAGAGTTTTAATCATGAAATCGATTTCGAGTTTCCTGGACGAAACCAGGCCCCCTATAAGCCGGATGATTCCGATTTAACATGGGGCCTCTTTTCCAATTGGAGGGGAATTAGCGAAGACGAACATAGAACGGCCGATAAGTATTTGGGTAACCAGGTCGACGGGGAATATCATTTATACCGTTTTAATTGGCACGCAGGTTCTGAAACGGAGGAAGCTAAAATAGAATGGTATTATGACGATAAGCTAATTCACCAATCCAATGAACAGATTCCAGACCATCCTTCTCAGTTTTTTGTTGGGATATGGTTTCCGTGGTGGATTTCCGAAGCCAATTTTGATATAGATTATATGTACATCGATTGGGTGAAAATCACGCCTTATTAAAAATAAATCAATTCAAAATCATCTATTATAAAGTATCCTAATGAAATCATTATTTATTACATCTTACCGCTTTGCAATTCTGATCACATTTATTTTATCATTTTCGACTACTATTGCCCAAAAACCTAATTTGCCCACATCCTATGAGCAGCTCACTCTGAAGTCATCCCCGTTTCAAGTTGCAGATTCGTATCTTTCAAGGCACGATATTATTTTTCAGGCCCCAACAGATTTAGAGGCGGAAGGTTTTCCTATGGGAAATGGCAATTTGGGAGGAATGATTTGGAACCATGATAATGGTATTGAAATTCAAATTAATAAAAATGATCTTTGGTCGGCTCCAATACCCGAAGAAAGAGATATGAGTATCCTAAAACATGCCGCTCGGTTAAAAATAGACTTTGGTGTCCCCGTGTTTAGTTGGATACACCTAGGGGATTTTACAGGCAGACTATCTCTTTCCAATGGAGAAGTGTCTTATAAAGCCACGTCAGGATTTGCATCTACCCAAATAAATACATGGCTTGCACACGGTAAGAATGTTTGGGTAATTGAGTGTAAAAATCTGCCTTTTAAAGACTTTACGACCGACAAACTAACAACAACAATATCATTGGAACGAATAGGGAGTAGGGCCTTCACAGGTTGGTATGGCGGTGGTTTTCCGAAAAACGAAAAAATTAGCATTGGTAAAGCCAACACAACAGTCAAGGGGGGGGACTTGATTATACATGAAAATACGGATGGACTGGATTTCGTAGTAGCCTGTAGGATTATCGATACGCATAGTAAGCAAACTATTATTGGCAGACATAGGGGGGAGCTTAAGACGGACAGTCCTGAATTGACGATTCTGGTCAGTGTGGTTACTTCAAAAGAGAGCAATCGCCCAGAAAGGGATGCCATAGCCCTATTAGATGGCGTGGAAAAACAAACGATTGCTAATCTAAAACAGGAAAAGGACAAATGGTATCAGAAGTTTTGGTCGAACTCATTTGTTAAATTAGGTAACGATTACCTAGAAAACATATACTATATGCGCCGTTATTTAATGGCAGCCGGTTCACAAGGGCCTTATCCTATTGCTTTCAATGGTGGGTTATGGCGCTGGAATCGCGATGTGATTAATTGGGGAACACCCCATCATTGGAATACCCAACAACAATATTGGGGTCTAGCAGCACAAAATGACCTTCAGCTTATGTCCCCATATATAAATACCTATCTTAAAATGACCCCTTATTTAGAGGCTCTGGCCAAAGAAAAAGGAGGGGGTGATAATGCTATATTGCTTACAGAGGCCCATGACTTTGATGGAAATCAGGCCAGCAAGGATTGGGGACCTATGGCCAAAAGCTATACCCAGGCCAGTCAGGTGGCCCAATGGTTTTGGGATTATTATCAATTTACGGGAGATATCGATTTTTTAAGAGAGGATGCCTATCCTTTTATGAAAAAAGCCTCGAACTTTTACTTGAACAAACTTCAATGGGATAAACAAAAAAAACAGTATTCTTTAATATCTACCTTATACGAATCTGAAAGCATCAAAAAGGCTAAGAATGTACTTTCGGATAGGGTTGCTATCGAAGCCTTGTTCAGAAACTGTATTTCTGTAGCAAAGCAATTAAAAATGGATAAGGACAAGATAAGGGAATGGCAACATGTGATAGATAACTTGTGGCCAATTGGTTATGAAACAGACGCAAACTGTGAAGAATTGCCAACGGCGGCAGAAGCTTATTTTACGGAAAATAGATATACCCCTTTTAATTGGGCCGTTGGTGGTGCACCCGCGTTCCCGACAGGACTTATTGGTATTGATGATAGCGAGAGCCGTTTGGGTAAGGCCGTGATCAATTTCATCAAATGCAATGGTATGGTAAATGCCCATTATCCAACACCTATAGTTGCCGCACGTATGGGCATGGGTGATGAAGCCCTAACGTACCTATTAAATGGTATAAAGGAACACCAGAATTTCCCCCAAGGGCTGTTGACCAATGTTACGGGGTACCCCCATAATATTTACAATCTAAAGTCCGTTCATGATTTGATAGGTGGCTACAAAATACGTTCAAAGCCTTTCTTCCAAATGGGAATGGAACCTATTAGCGATTATGCCACTACGGTAAATGAAATGCTGTTACAGAGCAATGAAGGTAAAATTAGGGTTTTTCCAGCCATACCTTCCAGTTGGAAAGATTCTAGCGATGTAGCTTTCACACTACGTGCAAGGGGTGCCTTTATGGTATCTTCGTACATGGACAAACAAGGAGATATTTCGCAAGTGGGTATAAAAAGTTTAAAGGGAAACACCTGCAAGCTTCAGAACCCATGGCCTGGAAAGAAGGTTGTCGTTTATTCTAACAATGAGTTGGTTAAGACCAAGAATCAAGCGGGTGATGTAATAAGCTTTACTACCAAAGCCGATAGGGAATATTCGGTCCGTTTGGCCGGGGCGTCCGTGGATTTTGAAAAAATCATCTATGATTCAGAACCTAACGAGAGGCCAAAAAAATTAGGCCAACGTACATTAGGTAAGATCAGTGGATGGAATAAGGATTTTTGATCGATCTAACTCCATTCCATTCAGTATGGCTTTTGAGTTGTTTATATACTACAATTATCGGTAAAGGTTAAAATGTGGTTATTACAACCTAAGGAATTACACCAGCGGATTTTGAGGCATGCCAAGCTGAAAATCCAACTAATTAGTTTTGTTTCTTGTTTAAGTGCCCCTAAAGTTATATTAGGGGCTTTTAAAATTCAGATTATCTAAAATAAAATGGAAATACTCCAATTAATACTTAGATGGTTGATATGTACTTGATAGAAATTACTTTGGTGAATTTAACAAAATTGGGTCTTCCTGAAACTTTTATTTTGATTGCTTAGGTAGGTTCAGGTTAATTTGGCATAAGGGAGTGATCATAAATTACTTTGGGGAGTTTTTCCGAACTCTGATGGGGTTTGTCCAAATTGTTCCTTAAAGCACAATCTAAAATACTTGGGTGAGGAAAATCCAACTTCATAAGCAATCTCAGAAATATTCTTATCACTTTTTGTTAGTAGTTGGACAGCATGCTTCATTCGGACCATCCTTATAAATTCATTGGGGGAAAGCCCTGAAAGGTTTTTCAACCTTTTATAGAAAGGGCTTCTGCTCATTGCAATTTTGTTGGTTATATGTTCAACCTTAAAATTTGAATCCGATATATTATCCTTGATGATCTCTATAACTTGTTTGAGGAATTGTTCATCTGCCGAAGTTGAAGTGATAGCTTCAGGCTCCATTGCTATTTCAGTTTTAAAACGTGCAATTAATTTTATACGGTTCTTGATTAAATTATGCACTTTGTGTATAAGCAGTTCGCTATTAAAAGGTTTGGTAATATAATCGTCCGCGCCTTTACCCATGCCTTCAATTTTTTGATTGTTGGATGTCAAAGCTGTTAAAAGAATTATAGGAATATGACTAGTTGAAAAATTTGATTTCAAATGTTGGCATAGTTCCAGTCCAGATAATTTTGGCATTAAGATATCAGATATTATGAGATTAGGATTCAAGTCTATTGCCATTTTATAACCATCTTCTCCATTTGAGGCCTCCCATACCTCAAAAAACTCTTCAAGGCTTTCTACAATATATTTCCGTAGGTCCTTTTCATCTTCGATGACAAGCACCGAATATTTATTGGACGCCAATTCAAGTTGATCACCTTGCAAATACGGTTCTTCTGTTTGTTTAAATACTATTGGGACATTCCCGTTTTCCATTTCTTCGTTGGAAGAGTCAATTTCCGGAATCTCCATATTGAAATGGCTGCTTCCAAGAGGTAATCGAACTGAAAAGGTACTTCCAGATCCTAATTTACTTTTTACCTGTATAGTTCCTTTGATCAATTTTACCATATCGTGGGTTAGGGCCAATCCGATTCCTGTACCAGTATTAGTATTACTCTTTACTTGATAAAAGCGCTTAAAGATATTGGAAAGTTCATTTTCCGGTATTCCCTTGCCCATATCTATTACATCAATTACCGCTTCATTCGTATGTTGATCCATGCTCAGATCGACTTCAATTTCATCATTTTCCGACGAGAATTTAATTGCATTTGCCAAAAGATTAAACATGATCTTTTCAATGGTGCCTGAATCAGACAGTACCTCAAGGTTGTCTATATGGGGTGTATATTGTATTGAAATAGATTTTTCATTCGCCATCTCTTTAAAAGAATCACATATTTCACCAATAAACAGGACTAAATTGATTCTGGATATATTAATTTTTATCTCTCCTAATTCCAATTTTCTAAAATCAAGAATCTGGTTGATCAAAATTAGCAACCTATTCGTATTTTTTTTAATAAGGTGCAATTGCTTTCTTTGAGACAAATCTACCTTGGTATTCGTTATGAGTTTATCAATGGGACCGAGAATAAGGGTAAGGGGGGTTCTAAGTTCGTGGGTTATATTGGTAAAGAATTGAATTTTGTTTTCGTTGGCCTCTTCCTGTCGAAGTTTGTCCATACGCTCTGTCCGCAATGTTTCCTTTAATTTAATTTGTCTCCATATATACCTATTCACATAGAACAAGAACAGCAATGCCATGATTATCCATAAACTAATGGCCCAAACGGTATTATACCATGGCGGATTAATCCTAATTTTTAGAGTTTTTCCATCGTTGTTCCACACTCCATCGTTATTTGAAGCCTTAACTTGAAACACATATTCCCCAGGTGGCACATTCGTATATGTTGCTTTTCTTTGCCTATCGGTTTTATTCCAGAATTTATCAAATCCATGAAGGATGTGCCTATATTCATTTTTATTAGCCAAGGTGAAGTTAATACCTACAAAATCAATAGAGAAAATATTCTGGTCATAAGCCAACTCAATTTCGTTTTGATTAATAAGGTTTCTAGAATCAACGGAATTAATGGAATCCAAATGACTCTTATTTTGGTTGTATATTGAAATTTTAGAAATAACTATAGGTGGAATTTTGTGGTTCTTTTTAATTTGGGTAGGAAAAAAACTATATACCCCGTTTGTACTGCCGAAATAAAGTTTACCATCGCTACCCTTTAAAGTGGCATTTTCGTTAAACTGGCCTTCAAATCCATCATCAAAACCAAAATTTCGGAATTTATTCCTTTTAATATCATATTGAAAAAGACCTTGTGTAGTAGCTAACCATAAATTACCCATGTCGTCGTTCAACAACCCATTAATTACCGTACAGGATAGGCCATCATCCGTAGTATATTTCCTCGTCGTACCATCTTTGGTTTCGTATTGGAATAATCCCGATTTCGTCCCTATCCAAACGACATCATCAACTTCAAGAATAGAGGTCACAATAGGATTGGAATCATCAAAATTCACTTTTTCCATGATACCCAGTGAAGGTAGATATCTTGCCAAAAGGTTATTGGTTCCAATCCAAATAGATGAATCGGCCATTTCTTGGATGCACATTACCAAACCTAGATCCTGGCGGTCCTCTTCGTCAGTTTTGTTAATATGCCTAATGAGCATTCCATCTGAATCGTGGACAAAAACACCGTTTGAAGTACCTATCCAAAGATTTTTTTTGCTGTCGATGTGCAGACTTTTTATCACTTCATTGTGTTTGGTGTCGGCTGTAGGATGGTCTATAAAAGAGAAAATCGAATTCTTCTCGCGAAACAGATTTAAACCATTTAAATAGGTACCTACCCAAATATTGTTCTTATGATCTGCTATAATGGAATTTATTACATTCTTATCCTTTTGCGGATGCAGGTAGTGCTCAAATAAATTAGTTTCGGTGTCGTAAATATTAATGCCGCCACCATCCAATCCTACCAAAATACGGCCATCTAACGTTTCACTGAGACACAACACAGAATTACTGCTAAGTCCTGTTAGATTACCTTTTTCATAGCCCCAATGGGAAAATTTGGATTGGTGTGGATCAAAAACCTTTAAACCAGAATTGGTGGTGCCTATCCAAATTATTTCGTTCCTGTCCATAAAGAGCGAGCTAATAGCATAAATTGGAAACTCGCTTTCTAAATCCAAATCTTGAATTCTTTTGGATTTTCGATTATATCTCATTAGACCATGTCCATCTGTGGCTATCCAAATAATAGAATCATTGACCTTCAAAAGATCCGATATAAATAGGGCCTGTTTATTGTCTTTTGTGTTGGATATCATCTCCAGCTCCGTCAACTTCTTATTTTGGCCCAATTGAAATAATCTTTTCCGTGACGCCAAAATAATCTCGTCGTTTTCACATTTTACGCCATTGTAAACAGGCTCATTCCCCAAATTCAACTTCTCAAGGTCCACATCCGAACTGAATGTCCTTTTGTCCGTATTGAATGTCTCAAACTGGGAATTTTCAAAGCTCAAGATCAATTCATTTTTAGTAAAAGGAACTATTGTTGTGATAGGGGAATCATGGGAGGATGGGTACGCAATCAAACCTTTATTCTCTGGTGTATAATAAAGCATTTCGCCTTCACTTGTCGAAAACCATAAATCCTCTCCTTCTCCTTGGTAAAATGATGAAATTGAATACTGATCAAACTCCAAAGGTGGCGCGATTATTTTTTGGGTAGTAAACTCGAAAATCCTGATGCCAATACTGGTGACAATCCAGATATTCCCGTAATTATCCTTAAAGAGGTGTTCGATATAGAACAAGGAGTCCTTTTCTTCAAACAAGGACAAGGAATAGGTTGATTGACCATCAAATTTGTAGAGCTCATTTGAGGTACCCACCCAGATATACCCTAAAGAATCTTGGATGATATGCCTAACATTGTCACTATTTAATCCACTAGAAAATTTAAAGGAAGTAATTGCAATATCCTTTTTTTCATCTTCCTGGGAAAACGTTTCCCAAGAAAAAGTAAAGATAATAAGTAAAATAATCACCCTGTTCATATATCGTTGCTTTGTCGTTGTTTATTTTGTTGTTAAGGACATAAAAAAAAATTATTTACTGCCTTATTTTTTTTATCATAAATACAGTAACCTCATGAATACCTAACGGGAACAAAATTCCAGTTACTTACAAAAATAAGCAAGGGACCAAAACCTCTGGCAGGAAATACGATTTCACCCCTATTTAAGTCAATTCTTTCCGTTGCAACAATACAATACTGCCTCTTCTTTAATCAAAAAGTAACCCTCGATTACTTAAGTATATGGCTAGTTTTACTCCTTTAAGAATCACAGTTCCTTATAAAAAAAAGATATGGTTACGAACTCTTGAGACAGGACCATATATTAAAAATAAGAATTTAAGAACGACGCAAATATTAACTAAATCAATTATCAACCTTAAAAATCAAATAGGCTTATGAGAAGATGTCATTTAATTGAATCCCTCCAATTAAAAGGAAATTCTACGGAGGGAGCAACCAAAATAATTAGTCTTAATAATCAATCAATTTTGCCTGCGATGGCCTAAAATCAACTTATCCTAAACGGATGGGATTTAATCTAAGTAGCATTTAAATTTAAAACTAAATACTTATTGTAAATGAAGAATTTATTATCACTATTTCTATTACTTTTCACTACCATCACAAGTATGGCCCAACAAATCCAAGTTACGGGTGAAGTGTTGGATGCGGATGGAAATCCTTTACCAGGTGTAAATATTATAGTTGAAGGTTCAACTAATGGTGTAATGTCAGATTTTGACGGTAAATACACTATTGAAGTGAATACTAATGACAAATTGGTTTTCTCATATCTTGGTATGGCAGATCTAATTATAACAGTAAAAGACCAAACAGTTGTCAATGTTACGATGGCGGCAAGTCACGATGAATTGGATGAGGTAACTGTCGTAGCGTTTGGTAAACAGAAAAAGGGTAGCCTTGTTTCTGCTATAACTACAATACGACCGGAAGAATTGCGCATCCCCTCGAGCAACCTTACAACAACCTTGGCAGGTAGGTTGGCGGGATTGATATCTTACCAACAAAGTGGTGCACCTGGAGATGATAACTCACGATTTTTTATCCGTGGGGTTACAACGTTTGGCTCGGGTGTTCCCGATCCTCTTATTTTGATAGACAATGTAGAATTGACCTCTCAGGATTTGGCTAATTTAAACCCAGATGATATTGCCAGTTTTTCGATTCTTAAGGATGCAACGGCGACAGCTTTATATGGAGCTAAAGCAGCAAATGGTATAGTGCTGATTACTACCAAAGAAGGACGAGAAAGTAAACTTAGAATCAATGTTAGGCAGGAACAATCCATTTCCTCCCCGACCAGAGAATTTGAAATGGCAGATCCGGTTACTTTTATGGAGCTGCACAATGAGGCCGTGGCAACCAGAACACCATTGGCACACCGCCCTTATTCTCTTGAAAAAATTGACAAAACTAGGGATGCAGTAAATCCATATGCCTATCCTGCTGTAGACTGGTTGGACTTAATGACAAAAGACATTGCTTCTAATAGCCGAACCAGCATTAATCTATCTGGTGGAGGCAAGATAGCCAGTTATTATATTGCTGGGACAATTACAAATGATAATGGAATTTTAAATGTTCCTGAAAGTAATGGATTTGATAATAATATCAACCTTAAAAAATATGGCGTTCGATCTAACATAAATGTCAATTTAACCAATACCACATTGGCTAAAATTAAGGTAAGTGCCCAATTTGACAATTATAGAGGTCCTATCCCATCTGGTAATGATGTTTATAATAGCAGTTTAAATGCTAACCCTGTGTTGTTTCCAGCCACCTATGAACCTGATCTTGCTTTTTCAAGCGCATCACACATTTTGTTCGGCAATGTTGGCAACGACTCCCCTCAATATTACAACCCTTATGCCGATTTGCATAGAGGATATAGGGACACACGGTCCTCGACAGTAATCGCAATTTTGGAGCTAACGCAAAAGCTGGATTTCATTACCAAAGGCCTGGATTTAAGAATGCTTATTAATTCATCTACCAAATCGAATTTTTCAATATGGCGTTCCTACAATCCATTATACTATGAACTGAATTTGTACAATAAACAAACCAACGAATATACTTTAAGGGAAATTAACCCAGCTACAGGCCGTCAGACCTTGGATCTGGAAGGTACCGCAACCGATGCTACCAATTTGGTGTACATGGAAGGTGCATTAAACTATAACAGGGTTTTTGATGAAAAGCATGCTTTAGGCGGTGTACTGGTTTACACTATGCGAGAACAATTATCAGGATCGGCTACTGATTTCCAATCCTCATTGCCATTTCGAAATTTAGGTTTGGCAGGAAGATTTACATATGGATATAATAATAAGTATAATTTGAATCTCAGTTTTGGTTATAACGGTTCGGAAAGATTTAGCAGTAAAAACAGGTATGGATTCTTTCCATCTGCTGGATTAAGCTGGACCGTTTCTAGGGAAGATTTTTGGAAAAATTCCAAAATCAATGACATAGTTACCAAGTTCAGGCTACGTGCCTCTTACGGTATTGTGGGTAATGACAGAATAGGTGATGAATCGGAGCGATTCTTTTATTTATCGGATGTAAATCTAAATGCCGGAAGCTACGGTAGGTTTGGAAACAATTTTGGAGAAAGTTCCCAAACGACAAGGATTAACAGATATGGCAACGAAGATATTACCTGGGAAAAAGCGTATAAAACCGATGTTGGTATCGAATTGGGTCTGTTTAATGACTTGGATGTAAGGTTGGACCTATATCATCAAAAAAGAACCAATATCTTGATGTCACGTAGTGATATTCCGACCACTATGGGGTTAACTTATACGCCAAAATCTAATATTGGAGAAGCGGCTAGTAAAGGATTTGATCTCTCAGCCGATTACAATTTGATAGGTGGCGACCGATTTTGGGCTACAATTAGGGGGAATTTGACATTTTCCAAAAGTAAGTTTCTAAAGTACGAAGAACCTTCATATCCCAATGCACCGTGGCTATCCCGTGTTGGCCAACCTATAGGTCAACAATTAGGATATGTGGCAGAACGCCTCTTTATTGATGATTTGGAGGTTAGAAACTCTCCAACCCAAATGTTTTCAGGTCTTCCTGTACAAGGAGGAGATATCAAATATGTAGACCTGAACAATGATGGTGTAATCAATTTTTATGACCAAACGTTCATAGGACATCCCACTACACCTGAGTTGATTTATGGATTTGGTGCCTCTGTAGGATATAAGGATTTTGATATATCGTTCTTTTTTCAAGGATCTGGACGTTCAAGTTTCTGGATAGACTACAATTCCATGTCTCCATTTAAACAAGAATCAATAGGAGATGAGGGGGCCATTGGAAATACGGCACTTTCCCAATTCATAGCCAATGATCATTGGTCTGAAGATAACCGAAATTTATATGCAACTTGGCCACGATTGGCAGCTTCACAAGATTTATTAAATAGCAATAATGCCCAACCCAATACTTGGTTCTTAAGAAATGGCTCCTTTTTGCGCCTTAAATCGTTCGAAGTAGGATATACTATCCCAGAACGGATAATCCCTTGGAAATCCAGATTATATTTTAGTGGTATTAATCTTTTGACATTTTCGAATTTTAAATTATGGGATGTTGAAATGGGGGGAAATGCCTTGAACTATCCCATACAGAAAGTTGTCAATTTAGGACTAGTCATAAACTTATAATTTTAAACTAACACTATGAAAAAAATAATTTTTCTAACCACTTTATTGATATCGCTTTCCTGTAATAAGGACTATTTGGATGTAGTTCCGGATAATGTGACGACAATAGCCGATGCGTTCCAGAATAGAAATTACACAATGAATTACCTTTATACTTGTTACAGCTATTTGCCTGAGGTATCCAATCCGGATCAAAATCCTGCATTAGTGGCAGGTGAGGAAGTATTTTATGATGATCAATCGGTAAGAGTCAAATATTCGGGCAATGTCAATCCACAGAAAATTTCAAGAGGACTTCAAAACTCAACATCGCCTTATTCTAATTATTGGGACGGAGGATCTGGAGGGAAAAGTCTTTGGGAGGCCATCAGAATATGTAATACTTTTTTAGAGAACGTAGACAGGCCGACAGATTTGGATGAAAGCGAAAGAAATAGATGGATCTCAGAAGTAATGTTTCTTAAAGCTTATTATCACTTCTATCTTTTTCAATTGTACGGACCAATTCCAATTATGGATACAAATCTACCATTGAATGCCAATTCTGAAGAGGTTAGGGTGTATCGTGAACCTGTAGACGAAGTCGTTGAGTACATTGTGAGCACTATAGATGAATCTTTAGAAAATTTACCTAATAATATAACAAGTGCGATTAATGAAATGGGGCGTGTTACAAAACCGATTGCCTTAGCATTAAAGGCCAAGACACTAGCTTTGGCTGCAAGCCCCCTTTTTAATGGCAATCCTGATGTTGCCCATTTGCAGGATAGTCGGGGCATTTCACTTTTCCCTTCTGGGGAGGACCCCACCAAATGGACAAGGGCACAAGTGGCACTAAAGGAGGCCATCGACGCTGCACATGAATACTCAAATGCTCGTTTGTTTGATTATAGAGAGAATAGTCTATTGGATTCTGAGAGTTTATCTGATTCAGTTCTTCTTGTACTTAATATAAGGCAAGCAGTTTGTGAAAAGTGGAACTCCGAAATTATCTGGGGAAGTACCGAATCAACGAGACAAATTCAAATTAATTCAGCGGCCAAGTTAACAAGTTCTGAAAGGATCAATGGGAGTTTTGCTCAGTTTCATAGTCCAACAATGAGGATCGCTGAACAATTTTATTCTAAAAACGGGGTGCCTATCGGAGAAGATAAGGAATGGGTCGAAAACAATTGGTATACCAATAGGTTTACCACTAGGCTAAATAACCCAGAGGATAACCATCAACCCTATTTGAAAATGAACGATTATTCTCCTATTTTACACTTTAACAGGGAGTCTAGGTTTTATGGAACATTGGGGTTTCATAACGGGCTATGGATACGATCTGAGGAAGAGCCTTATATTTTAAATGGTCTGGTCAGCGGAAATGCCGGTCCGTATCAGAATGAGGATTTCTCAGCAACTGGATATTATTCAAAAAAATTGGTGAGCATTTATACCAAGCCCGAAGCACCCTATGGAATCATTACTGAAGATTATTCTTTCCCAAGGATAAGGTTGGCAGACCTGTACTTGTTATATGCGGAAGTATTGAATGAAGTTGGAGCTCCGGAAGGCGAGATATTCGAATATGTGGATAGAGTTAGAGAAAGAGCTGGACTTGAAGGAGTAGTGGATTCGTGGACAAAGTATTCGGTCAATCCATCCAAATATACCTCCCAGCAGGGCAGAAGGGAAATTATCCATCAAGAAAGATTAATAGAACTTGCTCTTGAAGGCCAACGCTATTGGGATTTGAGAAGATGGAAAAAATTAAGTGACCAAATGAATAACCCCATTTGGAAGTGGAATATATATGATGAAACCGTAACTGGGTATTTTGATCGGGTGGCTCTAGAATTTAGAGTGTTTCAAGCAAAAGATTACTTCTGGCCAATTAAATTATCATCAATAGATGTAAACAATAATTTAATTCAAAACCCAGGATGGTAAAGAATCAATTGAACTTATTTCAATTCTAAAACTATAATTATGAACATATATTTAGAAAAATTAAAGAATATAACCACCCCTATTTTATATGGCTCACTCTGCTTTTTAATAATAGGTATCTTAATTTCTTGTGAAGGCGAAATGAATGCTTTGGACTTGAAATCTGGAGATAGTACAGCTCCATCGGACCCAGTAGTCGACAAAGTAATTAATATGAGTGGTTCTGCAACTATCGAGTGTTTACTTCCCCCTGATGAAGATGTACTTTATTTGATGGCCGAGATAACACTAAATGGTGAACTTCGCAAAGTAAAATCATCATTTTATAATCCTGTATTGAAAATAGAAGGCTTTCCAGAGGCCGGCGACTATGAGGTGCTTATAAAATCAGTCGATAGAAATGAAAATGTTTCTAAAGGTATTACTACGATAGTATCTCCAACTACGCCATCATATATATCTACAGGAAATAATATTTCAATGGAAGCCACTTTTTCGGGTGTTTACGTTAGTTGGCAGGAAAATTTATCAAAGGATAATTTAATACTTCAATTACTAGGTTACAATGAAGACAATGAGGTAGTGGTACTGGATGATTATTATACCAATTTCGAAGAAGGTAGTTTTTTGTCCACGGATCCGTCTTATGGCTATGAGGAAAAGGCTTTCGGAATAAAAGTATCAAATCGTTGGGGCTATTCTTCAGATACCACTTGGGTCAATATAAAGCCGAAGTTTGATGAACAGTTGGACAATACAGTAATGTCCCCGGTATTGGATTGGGCAAAACCCAATACTGATGATATTGCCGAAGGCCCTTGTGAGGATGTTGGTCCTAATTTTAGAAATCCACAAACCCAGTTCAGTCATCTTTTCGATGGGGAACTCAATACCTACTATGAAACAGGAGAAGGGGTTCCACCTTTTACTTTCACTTTTGATCTTGGAGTAACAGCCAATTTAAGTCGATTTAGGTATTATCAAAGAAGAGGCCCTGAATTTTCCTTTTTACATAATACGATAAAAAGATGGCGAGTATATGGATCTGAAACAAAGGAACCATGTATCGATGACCCGGCATGGAAACTACTAGGGACTTACGAAATGACCAGGCCATCCGGAGAAGATTACACTACCTCTGAGGATATCGATGCATCGCAAGCTGGACTTGATTATTTTATAGATATCGAAGCTACTAATATCCCTGTCAGGTATATCAGATTCGCAATTGATGAAAACTGGTCCAATGGTACAATGGCCCATTTCGGTGAATTGATGCTATGGGGTGTTAAAGTTGAATAATTAAAAATAAAAAAATGAAAAACTTATATGTATATGTGATTTTGGGGTTAGGCCTTGTATTTTCCTGTTCCAAAATGGAAGATAACTTTAAAGATTATTTGGGTCGTGAGGACAAGGTATATGCGGGAAAAGTAGATAGTGTGTCCTTAAGGACGGGTTACAATCGTATCCAGTTCGATATTTCGACTAGTGTCCGTAATTTAGAAACAGTGAGGGTATTCTGGAATGACTTTGCTGACTCTCTCGATGTAAGTATTATTGGTGAACCTGGAATTACTACCAAAATATTGGATGGGATTGCGGAGAAGGATTACAACTTTAATTTTGTTAGTATTGATACTCATGGAAATAAATCGTTACCTTTTAGTGTGCCTGGAAAGGTATATGGAGAAAAATATATTGCGGTCCGCACTGTACGACCGATCAAAGAAATTCAACTACTGGATGCCGAAAATTTGATTGTTGTATGGAACGGAATAGTGGATGATGGGGTGTATTGTGATTTAACGTATACAGACATTAATGATCAGGTCGTAAATATTAGAGTACCAATGTCCGATACGGAAACAGAACTTAATGATATTAATGCAAAGCTAGGTTTTAGCTATACCACCGTCTATTTACCTGAAGAAGATGCAATTGACGAATTCTTTTCCGATGCCGTTCAGGTTCAGCCCGAAATTGCCTTTGAGCTCGGTAAAGAAACTTGGTCCTTGGTCAGCCTACCCACTGACGTTAAAGGTGATTGTTATGGCGGAAGTATTGCAGGTTTATGGAACGGTAAAACCAATGATTATTATCATAGTGGCTGCTATGGTGATGTTGAGGATCTTATTCCACATCATTTTACATTTGATTTGGGGGTTGATGCTAATTTGGTTAAAGTCCGACTAGATCCAAGGACTGGATGTTGCCAAGGAAGAAATCCAAAACGCTTTCAAATATGGGGAATTTCAGATTTAACCGATGCGGAAACTACTCTGGATTCAAACGACCCAAATTGGGAACAAGAAATGATCGATAAAGGTTGGGTCCAATTGCTCGATCACGAAACCGCACCTAGTTGGAATGGTTCAGCCGAAGGATATATTACAAATTTAACCGATAACACCAGTGTAAGATATATTCGCTATAGAATTCTTGACAATTGGAATGGTGAACCATACTCAGCATTGTCTGAGCTTACATTTTGGTATGGAGAATAATTCAATGCTCTTTCGGTATAAAAAATTGTCTTTTCTTTACTAGGGCAATACCTTAAGACGTGTAGTTCAATTTAAGCAGAGGGGACAATGTCCCCTCTGCTTTTTTATTTCCAATCACATATTTGGGCCGAAACTTCTCATTCCATTTTTTACAAAAGGGAAGAAAATATTCCAGACATAATTAATAGAGACTTGTATAGGTTATCTGCTCTTTTGGAAGTAGTTGACGAAAAGCTACAAACCATAAAAAATACTGTTGAAAAACACTTTTATTATATCAGTAGCGCACCCTATGAAGATATATTAAAATTAGACTTAAATTCTGAAACATTTAGGAGAATAATGATTGAGAATTCTGGAGGTAATTACAAACTAACTGACCTAAACAACAATTATTTATCGAATTTAGAGGTGTCCTAAAAAGGGGAAGGCTACATTTTTAGGGAAGGCTACAGTCCTTCGTTGCTTGTGAGACCTCTGATTTTACTATCAGCTCATTTCCGGCAACTACTACGACCTCTGCTGACTTCTCCGTTATATCAACACGTAATTACGGAGACCTCCCCAGGTAATGACATCTTTCCTGCCACGCCGATAGGCGAGGTTTCCCTCGATTCCTGCCAGATCTACTGCTACGGCATTCACTTAAAAGTGTTTTGGACTTCACAATGATGTGCTTGCTCATCCATCCTCACAGCCTCGTATCTGGTTCCTGTTCGTCAGTACCGAGTTTTGTAGTCCTGCTTCCTTCAGTCCTAGCTTCGCAACTAGCAACCTTGCAGCTTACTAATGGTTCAAGGCGTTACCCCTGCCCATAAGGGACTTGCACCCTCTAGATTAATACCATATCTTAGATATGATAAAGATGCCCATGCTGGGCACACACAATGGCTATAATTAATGTGGGGTTTGGGTTTGTTAGCCAAGGTCTATGTATATTTATGAGGTCGCAAAATCTTTGGGATTTTGCTTTAGACAAAAAAAATAAAACAAAACAAAAAGATTTGGCTAAGAGCTGTGGCGCAATTTGAATCGTAAATCACCGCCCCACACTAATCATAGCCGAGCCCGTTGTAGCAAATTAACCGAAAATGATTAATCGATATAGAAAGAGTATAATATCTTTACTTGATAATTTGCACGAGGCTAGAAAAAAACCTTTTGAAAATATTGAAAAATGGTTATTTCTACAGGAGAGTTTAATAAAAAAAACAGTTTATGTTGAGACTAGAATTAGAGAAAACAAGTTAAGAATTAAAGAAATTAATAAATATAGAAAAACACCAAATCAAAATATAAGTAAGTTAGAGTCAAATTCTTTAAAAGAAAGACTCAAAGTATTGAAATATCAAATTGAGGAATATAGATGGATATTAGATATATATCAAAGTATTGGAGATGGAATTGCATACACATTTATTCATAAACTTGATATTAAACCATTAAATTTCAAAGAATCTGCTGGTTTTTTATCTGGTAAAAAAGGATTTATTTTAGAAAAAAAAATATTACGTATTGCTTATAAAAAAAATCAAATTGCAATATTAAATGACCTTACATCAGTACTTAAATATGCTGATATTACATTAATAAATGAAAATGGAATAAATGCAATTGAAGTAAAGTCAAGTAACATACAGAATAAAAGGGTTAAACGACAAGCTGAAAATTCCAAAAAAGTATTTGACTATTTATCTACAGATATAACGACTGATTTATATGGGACAGAAGGTGTAATGCAAAGAAAAGAAACTAGTAGTCCTGAAATAAATTATACATCCAAGTTTAATAAATTAATTAAAAAATGTTCAGAAAAAGGAATACAATCTGAATTCTTTGAGAATGGGTTATTGTTTGTTGTTGCTCATAACCATTTCAATAAAGACGAAATGAATAATGTTTTTTTCAATAGTGGACTAGATAAACCTTTTGCAGTTCATTTAAATATGCACAAATTCACAAAAAAAGGATATTTCCCTTTTTCATTAAGTTTTAATAAGTCAAATTATTATTGGGATTTTTTAGAAGGAAAATTAAATGTTTTTATGTTTTTTGAATTCAAAACAATTGAGAAAATTGCAGAAAGAAATGGTTTTATAGTGGAACAATCAAATGAAGAACAATGGGCATTTAATTTTATAAATAAAAACAATGCTATTCCTGTATCAAATTTTAATATTTCTGAACATTATTTTAGTAGAACATTTATGGAATTTGTTTCTCTAGAATGGCTTATTCAAGATATGTTTAATCAATTTAATAATCTGATAAAGGAATTAGAGAAAAAAAAGAAATAAAAACACTATGCACAATTGAGTAGACGGCTCCGCCATTGACTGACGGAGTGCGCCTCTCACACCACCGTACGTACGGGTCTCGTATACGGCGGTTCGTAACCCATGATGGGTTCAATTCCATGTAAAGCCTTAACATTGCTTGGTAGCCCCTTTGTTGAAGTCTTTTGAGGGTAATAGTGGAGTTCAAAATTGGACTCTGGGCTACTGCCCAGCCCCCTTTTCTTGTTCTACTCCACGCATAGGCATGGTCTTGGTCTACGCCCAATCGGATTAGGTTTTTCCTTTTCCGCTCGGACTTCTTCCAATCTGTCCAGATACAATAACGTAAACGATTCCTGAGCCAACCATCCAGATCACGTAGTTTGCCATGGATACTTGTCCCTCGAAAATAGTTCAGCCATCCCCGTTGGATTTCGTTTATCTTGGCAACCCGCTCATCAAAACTCATGGGCTTGGTTTTGGCGGTTATTGTCTTTACCCTCATTTTTAAACTCTTCCATGCTTTTTCGCTCACTACCAATTGATATTTGCCCTTCTCTCCTTTGATGTAGGTAGGTACCAAACCAAAACCCAGGATGGTGAACTGCACAGGCTTCCTTACGCCACTTTTCTCTCGGTTCACCGTGAGCTTAAGCTTCGTCTTTAGATACTTTGAGATTGCTCCCATCGTTGCCGTTGCATCACTTCTTCGTCTGGTGTAGATACTGAAATCGTCAGCATAGCGAACGAACCGAAGTTTCCGTCTGGTTGTAGCCTTCCCTAAAAAAGGGTAAGGCTACAGGGCAATGACGGTTCCTGCAACTGTTGTAACTGATGTGGAGTTTATGGCAGCAATCGCACTTATCTATATGTCCGCCCATGGCCGGTGTCCGGCATCTACGGATGGCGTGTAGGGTACGCATATGCCAGCACGTAAAGGTTTGGGAAGAGATCTGGTCCCGCTCCATCTCCAACACATCGGCCACTTTAAAGTGGCTGCGCATTATTCAAATAGCGTATCGAGCGGGCTGAACTTGTGCGAACTCCCGGTGTTTGCAACGTGCAGGTATACCAATGTTGTCTCGATAAAAGCATGTCCCAAAAGCTCTTTCAGGCTTATAATATTGAGACCTGCTTCCAGCAAATGCGTGGCGTAGGTGTGGCGTAGGCAATGGGCGGTAATGGTCTTGTGGGTGTTTACCTTGCCCCTGTTCTCCTTTATCACCCATTGTATCCCGGTGGTAGTAATGGGCCGTGGTGCCCCATTGTCGGTTACCTGGCTGTTGAAAAGGAAGGTCCGGGGAGATTCCGTTGCAATGTGTTTTTTGAGCCCGCGTGCCAAGTGTTTGCCAAGGGGCAGGTACCGATCTACTTTACCCTTCTGCTTTTTTACAAAAACTGTCTGTCGGTCAAAATCGACATCGCAAAGGCGCAATGCGCAGAGTTCGTAGCTCCGTAGACCACAACCGTACAGCATGCCCAGCATCAGCCGGTGTTTGAGATATATGGGCGCTTTGAGAAAAGTGCGTACTTCGGCCTTGCTCAGCACTACGGGCAATTTGTTCTGGCGCTTTATTTGCGGGAGCTTGACATGCCTGTCTTTTATTCCCAAGACTTTATAAATGGCACGAAGACCGAAAACGGTGTGCTTAAAAAAACTTTCGGATGGGGTCTTGTGTCAGTTCTTGCAATGAAAAAGATAATCATCGATCAGCTCGGTAGAAAGTGTCTCAGGGCTTTGCTTGTAATGGAGGGCCAAATGAGCCAGGCACCGAGTATAGTTGTTCAAGGTACTTTCAGCCTTGCCGTTGATCGTAAAACTCTTCCTTAATTTCACGCAAAGGTTTTCAAAGCCCGGAACTTCTGCGATAGCGGTCTCTACTATCGTTTTACTTTTTTTTGTACATAAACGTAAATTTTAAGTGTACCATAAATATAAGAAATGTTGTATTTTGCTGTGGAAAGCTTCCGACCGGTAGGGAGGATTCGTTCAACAAAGCCTATGAAGTAATGCGCTAAGATGTCTGTTACGAACAGTGTCTTGTTTAGCTTGGCGCACTATTCTTATACCAATTCGTTATGGGCAATTAGAGCAGAGCAAATATAGAAGCTATGGAAATTTTAAGAGTAAAATTTTCTGCATATAATAGAAAAAAGAATCAGTTTGCTCAATGCTTTTTGCTGATACAAAAGATGAATTTCAGTATTTCAAATGTTTTTAACATTAGCAAGTCGAAGGATTATTACATATGCTCGGAAATAAAAATTGATAGATTAATAAAACACAAATGTGAGGAACAAGGTGGAGAATTTTGGGAAGCATATTGTGAATCAGAAGAAAAGGGCTTCTCGTTTACGGATTTTCCAGACCATGGAAACTTAAACATGAATTTTTATAGGTTCCCTAGAATTGGTGAAAAAGATTTCGAAAGTGTTGTGAATTCTCTTGGAGGAATCAAGATTCAAGAAACAGAAAAAAGAACGCCAGATTTCGAGGTGAACAATGTGATATTGGAATTAAAAGATTTGCAAGAAGAAAGTCTAGAAAACAAACAGCGACAGGAAAATATTGCAAAGCTTTTTAAAGAAAAGAAAGACTATGCAATTAATATCGACCCTTCCTTAGACTTTGGGGAATTAACGTATAGTTATCATAGAATTATCAAAAATTCATTAAAGAATCATTTCAAATCAGCAAGCGGACAAATAAAACAGCATAAAAAAAATAAAGATTTTAAAGCATCAGGTATTGTTTTGTTTAATACAGGCTTATATAGTTTACCACATGAATTGTTTAAAAAGATGGTGTCTGATATTTTAATTAATGATACAAAAACAATCGAGTTTGCATTTATTTTTTCACAAAGAATGCAATCAAATGGATGGGATATGTATGCTGTTTTCGCTAGTGAATGGATTGGGAATTATCCTTTAGAAATTCAAGAGCTTAAGAGTGAGTTGGATAAATTGGTAAATCAGAAAATGACAGAAATGATGCGTAAAAATGATCGTTCGAATATAATTGAATCACAGAAGCCAATTTCATTCGAGATTGATAATAAAGTATTTTTCTGGAATCCTGGACAGCTAAGGTTCCCTTGGGAAACAAAAAATATTTGAAAATGAGTGGGATTAAATCTGACCTGATAGAATTCGATTTGACAAAGGATAAATGCTTTGTTTGTGGAAGAAAGGCCAATACGGTTGAACATCTTTTTCCAAAATGGTTACAGCATAAATTTAATTTGTGGGATCAAAAAATACATATACCAAATGAAACAACAATTTCATATAAGCAGCTATTAATCCCATTATGTAAAAAATGCAATAATGAGGTATATGGTCAATTAGAGAATAAAATAAAATCGGGAAATGCTTCTGATGCAGAAATATGGCGTTGGGCAAATAAGATGCATTTTGGATTAACTTTAAAAAATCAATTCTTAGAATGGGATAGAAAGAATCCGGGAAATAAAATAGGTGATATTATTAGTCCATCAGATCCACTTGAGCAAAGTCGACATTTCCTTCACTGTGTTTCTGGAGATTTTACTTGTAGCCCTGATCCTTTTGGTTCGGTATTTAAATTTCAATTAGATTATGAAGAAGATTTTAATTTTATTCATATAATTAATTCTCAGTCAATTTATGCTTGTCTCGGTGATGTGATTTATATTGTTTTTGTGAAAGATGGTCAGACTATGAAAGAAGATATTGCAATAAAAGAAGATTATGAGTCAATTTTGTCTGGAAAGTATAAAATGCAGGATGCACTGTTCTTTTATGCAAAATGTATTGAGTACATGGATAGATATACTTATTCAATTCCGATTGTTTTTTCAGGAAAACAAATTCTGAAATTTGGTAAGGCAACTCTCAGAGATGAAAAACCATTTGATAAGGAAAAATTTAGTGCAATATGTAATAGATTTGGAATCACTTGGATAGATAGTAATGATATTAATAAAAGCCCATAATTGAGTAGACGGCTCCGCCATTGACTGACGGAGTGCGCCTCTCACACCACCGTACGTACGGGTCTCGTATACGGCGGTTCGTAAATTGATGGGTTCAATTCCATGTAAAGCCTTAACATTGCCTGGTAGCCCCTTTGTTGAAGTCTTTTGAGGGTAATAGTGGAGTTCAAAATTGGACTCTGGGCTACTGCCCAACCTCCTTTTCTTGTTCTACTCCACGCATAGGCATGGTCTTGGTCTACGCCCAATCGGATTAGGTTTTTCCTTTTCCGCTCGGACTTCTTCCAATCTGTCCAGATACAATAACGTAAACGATTT
>NZ_QJJZ01000002.1:335577-457924 GCF_003201775.1 Arenibacter sp. ARW7G5Y1
CATAGGCATGGTCTTGGTCTACGCCCAATCGGATTAGGTTTTTCCTTTTCCGCTCGGACTTCTTCCAATCTGTCCAGATACAATAACGTAAACGATTTCTGAGCCAACCATCCAGATCACGTAGTTTGCCATGGATACTTGTCCCTCGAAAATAGTTCAGCCATCCCCGTTGGATTTCGTTTATCTTGGCAATGTAGCCTTCCCTTACCCGAGCATAAATGCCTCGTAGGTTGTACATACTAAAATACCACAGTTCTCATTCGCAGTTTCCCTTTGCGGTTTCCCTTTACGGTTTCCCGCAACCAACTTCCCATAGAATTGTTTTCCTTTAGTTCCATAAAATTATTCAAACCAATGAGAGCCAGACCCCACAAAATAGGGTAGGGATCAGCAGAGCTAAAAACCATTAAATTAATAACCAGGCTATCTAAAAAGATTTACTAAATTAGACCTATAAGAGGAATATAAACACTAGTTGCTATATACAATTGTTGGCGTGCATTTTAAAAAATAATGGATAAGAAAGCGAAATCAATTCTATTTAAGACCTATTGGAGTTCCCAAGGTTGGAAATCTGAATTTAAAACTGACCCTATCGACTTTGATTATGCTAAATCTAAAGGATTAATGTTCGAGCCTGTTTCAATGTCAATGAAAGAGGTTATTGCCAATTTGGAAAGTTTGGTAAGCCAAATAGAATCAAAGAAAATAACGGACGGTTTTTTATCAAGTTTGAGTAATAAAAGACTCGATTGGCGTTCTGCTCTTGCAAGTTATTTCAACGCCAAACTTATACTTGAAGGTAAAAGAGAATTTTATCGTCCTGAAATTTTCAAATACGATAATGAAGACCTTAATGTTCTGAATTTTGAGCGCATTAAATGGAGCGGAGTTAGACATTCAGACTTACTATATAACTACCTCGATTTAAAACTATTTATGCAAGAAAATGTTTCTGAACCGACCGCATTAGATATTCAGACTTTTAAGGACATATTAAAATGTATAAATGACTCAGAAACTGGGGAATATCCGGGAAAGCTAAGAGATAGACTTAAAAATGTAATGAAAGGAAGTAAAAGTGAACTACATACAATAATGGAAATCCTAGGCTGTTGTGAAATATTGGAACCCAAAAGTTATGATAGACCAACAACTGGAAGGCACGATTGGGCTTTTGTTGAATATTGGCGAGGAGAAGATAAGTTCAATAAAAAAACAGTTGATGAATTTTTTGGACAGTATCTGAAATAAAAAACGACACGCCAACAAGGGCTATAATTCATTGTGGCAGTATGCAAAAAACAAAAATAGAAACCAACAACCGGCCTGATTTCATAAGTGGAAAAGTCTACGACGTTTCCCACAACGAAATCATAGCCTAACCGTTAGCGGTAACTTGCCATAAATATAGACCAGCTTCGGGACTTCCTTTTTTTTGCTGCCTACCCTATAGTTTGACCAATCGGTTCGCAAGCGGAACGTTTATCAGCGCAGCAAAAAAACCACGGTTTGTACAGGTTTGGTTTGGGTTTTCTTGGTGATTAGGGATTAAAGTAGGAGCCACTTACGGGTTCTCCCCTTTTGCCGCCAGTACGCAAGCAGTTCGCAGTTTGACTTTAGGCTCGGCCATCCCTTTCCAGGCTTTACGGAACGCCAAATTTTATTTGTGCTTACAATGGTCTCGGCTTGATTTTAAATGCGGCAAAATCCACGCGGATTGTTCTATTGGTTTGTCCTTTAGAGTATGGCCGCGCTGCAAGCAACCGCTAACATGGCCTATAATTCAGTCTTGCCTTTTTCAAAAGAGAAAATTCATTACTTTTAATCCGGCACGATTCCAACCTGAAAAATCCTAACGGATTTCCCAGACCGAAATCATAGCCTTAACGTTACCTGCAAGCTGAAAACGAACCCGATTATAAATTTAAATAAACATGAGAATTAAAACTGCATTACTATTAAGTATATGTTTATGTATAATGACAGGTTGCAAAAAAGACAACATTTTAGAACTACCTATCACCTATCACAAAGGATTTAGCCCTTTCGAAGCATCTACAAGTGGTGCAAGTCTTTATATGGATGATAAATATTTTAAAGATAAAGTAAACCCATGGAAAAAAACATATTTGAAAGTTTCTGGAGTACCACAAAATTGGACAAATGCAAAAGTTGGACACATTCAATCAGATATGGAACAATATGTTTATCAAAACTACTATTTAGGCGATATTTCAAAAGAATGGTATGATAGACTACAAGATATGTGGAATTGGCATCCAGATACATTGAATTTGTCAAAAGAACCAATAGAAACCAGAGTTGCTTTCGCTGTTGGAAATGATTCCATCGGAAATACAATGGTCGTTATAGATGAAAATAACAATTATGATTTCAGTGATGATAAGCCTTTTGAACTAGTTCAGTCCGACAGCGAATTAGATTGGGATTCTTGGTTAAATAATGAAGCAATATATGTTACTTTTGAACGCCTATTAAATGACAAAAAGATTCAGGTTGAAGTTCCTCTCTTGTTTTCCTCTGCCAATATGGATCAATATTACATAAATTGTTATTTCGCTCAGTACCGTACTGCAAAATTAGAAAATCACATGATATACATCTATTCTAGAAATATCTTTCCATTTAGAGAAATAGGGATAGCTAGTAGCCAAAGTCTAACTGGAGGAAAAATAGATTTTGATAAAGTAGCTTTTAAAAATGAATATCTAGAAATCGGAAATGAATTATATAAAAACTTGGGAGTAAATAGAAATAAAGATGTTTTGCTTTTAGAAAAAATGGATTTATCTAAAAATCAAATAAGCTCCACTCAAATTGGAGATAGACCTTTTAACTTTTCAGAAAAACAGTTCCAAAAACAAAATATGATTTCATTAGATAGCTTGAAGGGAAAATATGTACTTCTCGAGTTTTGGGACACTTGGTGTGGTCCTTGTATCAAAGAAATTCCAAATCTTAAAACGATATATAACAAAACTGATAAATCAAAATTTGAAATAATTGGTATTGTTGGTAAAAATGAAATAACGGTATTAGAAAAATTTGCAAACAAACATGGAATAACATGGCCTCAAATTATTGATTATTCTAACAAAATCAAGGAAAAGTACGGGGTAAGGGGAATCCCAGCAACATTTCTGATTAACCCTGAAGGAATAATTATAGCAAAAAATTTGAGAGGAAAGGAGTTGGAAACTAAAATAGATAGTTTAATAAATAAAGCCAGCAGGTAACAATGGCTATAAGTAAATGCTTGTTCTCGCCTACTTCTGAAAATCCGCTAGGATTTTCAGTTTGGTGCGTACTTGCAAAGTTAAGTGCTAAACCACGCAACTACTCATAGCCGGAGACGTTGTGCGTCATTTAAGAAAACCGAAACATTAAAAAAATATGGCATTAAACTTTTCAGAAATATTAGTTGTCGGAGTTTCTTCAAGAGCACTTTTCAACTTAGAAAAAGAAAACAAAATCTTTGAGAAAGAAAATATTGAAGGTTTTAGAAAATATCAATTGGAACACGAGGATGAACTGTTAACAGAAGGAACAGCTTTTCCTTTAATTAAAAGTCTATTAAAACTAAATGATATTGCCTCGAAACAAATTGTAGAGGTTGTTGTAATGTCAAGAAATAGTCCAGAAACTGGAGTTAGAGTTCTAAAATCTATAAAACATTTTAAACTTCCGATTACAAGATGGGCTTTTTCTGGAGGAGAACCGCTTTCGCCATTTATAGATGCATTTGATATTGATTTGTTTTTATCAAAAGACGAAAAAGAAGTACAGAAAATAAGTGACACATCAAATTGTGCTACTGCTTTAATTTATGAACCACCAACAGACTATCTTCCTGAAATTGACAGAGTAAAATTCGCATTTGATGCAGATGCTGTAGTTTTTTCCGAGGAATCGGAACAGATTTATAAGGAGCAAGGAATGGAGGCTTTTCATAAACACGAATCGGAAAATGAAGATGTTCCGCTCAATGACGGACCATTCGCTGAATTATTACGAAAACTATCTAAAATCCAAGAATTTTTACCTACGACTATAGAATTAACACCTTTAAGGATAGCAATTGTAACAGCTAGAAATGCACCAAGTCATATGCGGGTAATTAAAACTCTTCGTCATTGGGGAGTTTATGTAGATGAAGCTTATTTTATGGGCGGTTTATCAAAAGATAAAGTTTTAAAAGCATTTGGTGCACATATTTTCTTTGATGACCAAGAAAGTCATTTAGATGGCTCTAGTAAAGTAGTTCCATCTGGAAAAGTATTGTACAAGACAGATTCACCTCTAAAAAAATACGAGAAAAAGAAGAAAGAAAAATAAAAACGAACGCACAACAATGGTAACCGTTGCACAAGCCTGTAAAACGTAAAATTACCAACTCAAATAAGCCGCTCTAAGCGGTTTTTCTTTTTTTGGTCATCCGGGTTTAGACCAAATCCAAACCCGTTAAAACGGATTTATCGACTGCTGTCGGTCTGTTTTTCAGAACAAAAAACAAGTCGATCATTCCTGCTCCGCTGTTTACTCGTTTTTGCGTGAATTTCAGATACTTTTTGAGGTTGTAGGCAATGGCCGATAGCTGAATTGCCTAGTTGGCCTACAGCTCGATATTCTTCCTTCATTGTCTTGGTTGATACCTCAGTTTAATGTGCCATGCATTTCGGACCAATTGTGCCATTATAAAAAATAGAAACTAGAAAAATCCCAAACTACGGTTACCCGCAACCAACTTCCCATAGAATTGTTTTTCTTTAGTTCCATGAAATTATGCAAACGAACGATAGCCAGACCCCACAAAATAGAGTAGAGGTCTGCAGGTCCATAAACGATATAATTAATAACTAGGCTAACCAAAAAGTTTTATTAAATTGGACTTATATTAGGAATAGTTAATAACTATACCCAATTGTAACCAATTTTAACAAATGAACTCAAGAATACTTTTTATAGTGCTATTTACAATCATTTTTTCTTGTTCTACAACAAAAGGAATTGAAGAAAATAATACTTCCAACATCAAATTAAACGGAATTACAAAAGAATTTTATGAAAACGGAGATTTAAAATTTGAATGGAACTATGAAAATAAACAGTTAAATGGAATTACAAAAGAGTACCATGAAGACGGAACATATTCTGAATGGTATTATAAAAATGGAAAAAAGAACGGAACTGCTACCAGATATTTTAAAACTGGAAAAAAAGCAATTATGTGGGAATATGAGAATGATATTATAATTAGTGGTACTGGCTATTATCCAACTGGGGAGAAAAGTCTTGACATTGGTTATAAAAATGGCATACAAGAAGGAATTACAACTGAATACTATAAAACTGGGGAAAAGATATTCGAATGGAGGTTCAAAAATGGTCAGTTGAAAGGAGAAACAATTGAGTATGATAAAAACGGGAATGTAAAAAACGTATTGAATTATTAAAGTAAACTGGTTACAACGGGTAGGGCTATAAAAAGGGGAAGCCTACATAATTACCTATATTTAAATTATAAAGGTAGCACACAAGATATTATAATTAACTTCTATCAGAAGATATTTAATGTGATAGACTATTCTATAAACTGTCCGAAACAAAACAACTATGGTCGAAAAAATTAGACTTAAAGAAGCCTCAGAAAAAGAGAAGACTCTTTATTGTTGTTTAGGAGAATCTCTATGCGTAGTTCAAATATTGGAAGATGCACTGAGTCATGCGATTGTTTTAAAGAAAACAGAGCCGGACCAAAAGGAAGAAGCAGGTGCTCTTTTAAAAGAGCAACGATCATATACACTTGGTAAAGCCATTAATATTGCAAAAAAAGAATCGTTGCTGCCTAAACCTTTGGAAATTGAATTGTCTGAATTTCTTAAGGAAAGAAATTGGCTCATCCATAAAAGTATTACAGAGAACAAAAAAGAATATAGAACTGAATCATTTTATAATAATCTTTTTGAACAAACAAAAGCGATAACATCAAAAGCTAACGAATTACGGATTTCGATTGAACTTGATTTAATTGCATATTGCGAAAAGAAAGGAATTGATATGACTAATGTCAAAAATGACATGAATAAGCATTACGGAATTTAAATTTCAAAATCGAGCTCTGCTACAAGGTTGTACATACTAAAATACCACAGTTCTCATTCGCAGTTTCCCTTTGCGGTTTCCCGCAACCAACTTCCCATAGAATTGTTTTCCTTTAGTTCCATAAAATTATTCAAACCAATGAGAGACAGACCCCACAAAATAGGGTAGGGATCAGCAGAGCTAAAAATAATAACCAGGCTATTTAAAAAGATTTACTAAATTAGACCTATAAGAGGAATATAAACACTAGTTGCTATATACAATTGTTGTGTGTAATTAAAATCAACCAAAAAGTATACGACATTCGAAAATCTGTATAAGGAGTTTAACCTACTTCCATCCGACCTTTGTCTTATAATTTTAACACAAAAAATAGACAAAAATGGAAGCAAATAAATTTGGCGAAAAAGGTTGGACACCTGACAGAATCGGAGATTTGAACGGGAAAGTATTCGTTGTAACAGGCACCACAAGCGGAACAGGGTTTGAAGCTGCAAAAATCCTACTTTCAAAAGGTGCAAAAGTTGTAATGCTCAATAGAAACTCCAAGAAAGCGCAAGACACCATTGCTTTATTGAAACAAAATATGGGTAACGACATTGATGTAAATAACATTCAAATGGACTTATCCAAGCAAGTCTCTGTAAAAAAGGCAGCCGAAGAAGTTCTAAAAACAGTTCCTCAAGTAGATGCGCTGATTTGTAATGCAGCAATTGCCCAAGTGCCAAAACAGACATTAACAGTTGACGGTTGGGAAAGTCAAATGGGAACGAATTACTATGGAAATTGGACTTTACAAGCTTTATTGTTCCCGCTTATCGAAAAATCCAAAGGACGAATTGTAACTGTAGGAAGTTTGGGTTATGATATGGGCATTAAAACGATAAAATTTGATGACTTGAATTGGGAGAAAAACTACACCCCTAATAATGCTTATAGCCAAAGTAAACTTGCACAGATAATGTCAACTTATGAATTGCAAGACAGATTGAAAAAAGCAGGTAAAACAGATGTTAAAGCTTATGCGTGTCACCCAGGTTCTTCAAGAACCAACTTGATAAATACAAGCGGTAGTTTTATGATGAAATTCATCTTTAATATGATGAAGTTATCCCCATTAACGCAATCCGCTGAAAAAGGGGCTTATCCGCAATTAATGTGTGCAACAGAACCTAATCTAGACCAAAGCGGTTTTTATGGTCCAACGGGAAGAAGCAATTGGGTAGGTCCAGTTGGAGCACACAAAATAGAACCACATGCTAAAGATAAAGTGATAGCAACAAGACTGTGGGAGCTATCGGAAAAAGAGACAGGAGTAAAATGGAATATTTAAATTAATGAAATGAAACACTTCAAAACCTTATCATCCTATTTAGAGTATTTGGAATTGCCTCGTCCAGAGCATCCAATGTTGAGCGTTTTCAATTCAAAAGGCGATGGCTACCTGCCTTGTCCAAAAGAAAGTTCACCACCAATTACCAATGCCTGCTATACCATTAGTTTTAAAAAGTTTATAGAAGGCAATTTAAACTACGGTCGCACCCAATACGATTTTACCAATGGTGCATTATTTTTTATTTCACCAAGACAAGTCTTGCAATGGGATAACAGCTTAATTTTTGAACAAAAAGGCTTTTCAATAAACTTTCACGAGGACTTTCTAAAGGGAACGGAATTAGCACAACGTATAAAAAAATATGGTTTCTTCTCATATTCCGTAAATGAAGCTTTGCACCTTTCTCCTAAAGAAGAAAAACAAATAGAGTCCATTGTTGAAAATATTGAAATTGAGTATCAAAACAATCAAGATGCATTTAGCAAAGAAATAATCATTTCTCAATTGGATACCTTACTAAAATATGCCAATCGATTCTATGAAAGACAATTTTTAAATAGGAAAGAAATATCAAATGATTTGTTAGAGCAATTTAATCATTATTTGGACTCATATTTTGAATCGGGAAAACTACAAGAAAATGGCATTCCGAACATAGAGAAAGTAGCAGATGAATTGTCTGTTTCACAGCGTTATTTAAGCGATACGCTTAAAAAAGAAACAGGCAAAACCACGACCGAACATCTACACTTGCATTTAATTGATGAAGCAAAAAATATTTTACTACAACCGAATAAAACTGTATCAGAGGTTGCTTATGAATTAGGATTTGAATATCCAGCCTATTTTTCGAGACTGTTCAAAAAGAAAGAAGGTATCAGTCCATCTAAATACAGAGAAAAATATAAACTAAACTAAAATGGAACTATTAAAGTTAGCGACAGAATGGGCAAAAGCCGAAGTGTTTTCAACACGTTTTTTCATCTTATTCTCGGTTGGATTTTTAATCGCAAGTGTTGGATTTTGGCAGTTAGGCAAAACAGATTTAGCAAAGGCATATATTATTCCGACTTTAGTAGCAGGTATTCTACTTTTAATTATTGGTAGCGGCCTTAACTACACAAATATTCAAAGAGTTAAACAGTTTGAGAAAGACTTTAACACTGATGCATCTGCTTTTTATCAATCCGAAATAGAACGTTCAGAAAGTACATTAAAGGAATATACAGTTGTTTTTAAAGTAATTCCAATTATGATTATCATAGCAGCATTATTAATTCTATTGGTTAACGCACCAACTTGGAGAGCAATTAGTATTACAACAATTGCTATGCTAATAGTCATTCTATTAGTTGACGGCACAGCACATTCAAGAATTGAAAGCTACCATAAAGAATTGAAGTTAGTGGATATTCAAAATGGAATTAAAAAATAGCTACACACAACATGGTGTATAGTGCATAGCACCCTTCGGGATTCTACGACACCATACACAGAACGTTACCCAACATTTTGACCAAAAAAAAGAACCAATGAAAATAACCTTACTCAAAATCTTATTTGGTATACTTGCTTTCATAATCGCCGCAATATTTTCTGCTATGATTATTACATTTCTTTTGAGCAAAATAACGCCAAATGAAATTATCTTAAACGTTATACAATTATTTTTAGCAATAATAATTACCGTTGTAATTTACAGGTATATGGTAAGGTATATATTGCAATTAAATAAATGAAATAGTATTAGAGTTTTAATAATGAAGGACTTGAATTCTTAGTAATATACAATCAAAATTGAAAAGGGTTAAAGGGCTAAAGAAGTTTACGCAAACGGACTTCACTCAGACGCAACTGTTCCGCAGATGGACTTTTTAGCTTGTTTGCGCTTATGAAGTTCAAATGATAATGGCGGCGGACAACTCGGGCGGAAAAAACGTTGGGTAACAAAGCCTAAACGTAATGCGGGGTTTTGGGCTAAATCGAAAGGTCTATGTATATTTTTAAAGTCGCTAAATCTTATGGATTTAGCTTTGGACAAAAAAAATAAAACTAAACAATAAGCTTTAGCTTCGTGTACAGACGGAAACGAAAGGTTTCCTTGCCTCCGCACTACGCTTAGCCAAACCGTTAGGCAAAATATGAAATCTGTCTCCAAAATAAAATTTATTGCAAAGAATGTACAGTAAAGCTATTTCAAAATACTTTTTGGATATTAATATGTTCAACGTTACTTATTGTCTGATTTTTGGATTCATGTCTGGATTTTTATGGAGTCTAGTCATGTTTTCTTCATTTGGTATTTTGATAGGCTATTTAGGTTATCAAACTTTCAAAAAGAATGAATATTATGCGTATTATAATCTAGGCTTTACAAAAGCTGACCTTTTAAAAAAAGTATGGTTGCTTAATACCTCTATTTCAATTTTTTTATTTCTAATCTATTTAATATTTAAATAAATGGATTTTTTAGAAATAACTGACCTTAACAAATCTTACGGAAAGAAAACTATTTTAAAGAATATTGACCTTGATTGTAAAACCGGAGAGATAACTGGAATATTTGGTCGCAACGGAACTGGAAAATCAACTTTATTAAAACTAATATTTGGAACAGTCAAAGCCGATTCAATTTTAATAAAAATAAATTCAGAAATCATTCATCAAAAAGCAGTAATTCCATCAAAAAAAATTGGTTACTTACCGCAAGACACTTTTTTGCCTAAAGAACGGAAAGTACGAGAAATAATTCCTCTGTTTTACCCAAATGGAGATGACCAAGACAAAATTTTTTACTCGCCACAAATATCGAGTTTTGAAAAAATTAAAGTTGGAAAACTATCTTTAGGACAATTACGCTATCTTGAGTTACTGATTATTGGAAATCTAAATCATCAGTTCTTAATGCTAGATGAACCCTTTTCAATGATTGAACCAATTTATAAAGATGTAATTAAGGATTTATTACTCGAACTCAAAAAATCAAAAGGAATAATTTTGACCGACCATTATTATAACGACGTTCTTGAAATTACAGATAAAAATTTCGTTTTGAAAGGTTCTGAAAAAATTGAAATAATGGATAAAAACGATTTAGTGAAATATGAATATTTGAGGTCAAATGAATAATAAAATACTTTGCCTAACAATGTATAACCGCAATTACGGCGGATTCGACTACGTCCGAATCCACTCGGAATTGCTAACGTCAGTGCTTAACCGAAAATTATTAACTTTAATCCCGTAACTGACGGTTATACGAGACCGTTGTAGCCAATTTAAACTCTGATGAGTCCTGAAGTCCCAATAATTGTTTTAATACTTGCCATTCCTACGTATTTCATTAGTAAATGGCTTCTCAAGAAACTAAAATTAGGTAATGAAAATAACCGAAAATTTCTTGCGATAATCCCTACAATAATCTTAAGTCCAATTATCTATATTGGGCTCATCGCAATTTGGATTATTTCGATTTCTTATTACCCTGATAAAGATTTTAACCAAAATGAATGGAACTCAAATGTTGAGGAAAGATATGAGATGTCAAAGGACATCATTAAATCGAATCTTTTAATCGGAAAGACAAAAAAAGAGGTTGCAGAATTACTTGGGCCAGATTTCTATTCGCATGGAGAAAACCACATTTCTTATGAACTAGGAAATATTCCAGGACTTTTTAATATTGACCCAGATTATCTGGACATCTACTTTGAAAACGGAAAAGTTAATAAAGTAGAATAGCACCAAAGTTAAATTTAAAACCCATGAATTTTTTTAAATCAATTTCATTTTTAATTATTGGACTTTTGATTTGTTCTTGTTCTTCTGAAATAGTGGAAATGAATGAAGGAGAGAAATATTTAGCAAACAAAATTGGAGCTGAGTGGACCAGTATTGGTCTTACTCAATCGGAATCTAAAACTAATGGACAGGTTACAGAAAATCGGACTTACATTGATATAGTGATTAAGCAGTCTGAAGATATCGACAAAATCTTTGAGGATACAAAATACGCTGAAAAACGGACAAAAAACGTTGCCCAGTTCGTGTTGGATTCGCTACAGTTTGGAGAAATGTCTTTTAAACCAGAAGAAATTCAAGTGGAGTATGTAAAGGAAAGTGGATTTTTGATTTTTAAAAGTGAAAAGAAACAATCAATGTCTTATAAACTAAATAAATAAAAACTGGCTACAACACGGTGTATAATTAATTGCGGTTGAATTCCTTAGTCGGAATTCATTGCAATCAATTATATTTACTACTGGCGGACAGTTTTCGTTGGAAAAGTCCGCAACTAATTATACACTAACCGTTAGCGGTAAGAAAAAATCACAAATGAGAATAAAGGAAGATATTCCAATATTAGGAAAAGTTACTGTAAACTTCCTTGATTTAAGTGCGAAACTATATCAGCATTACATTGATATTAATGAAATTGATAGACAAAAAAACACAGCTCATTTAGGTTTAATTTCGCACGCTTTTAAAAACTCAAACCACAGTAGATTTGATTATTTAATCTTACAATGTGTAATATCAGAACTCATTGAAAACTCATTTAAAGGAACTACTAATGCGCAAGGTAATATCACGATAAATGGAAAAAAACATTTTGGTAATGATGTAATTAAAACTTGGATTCTACTTTCCAATTTTGGGCATTGCAAAAACACGATTGGCGACGAAAAAACAATACTTCTTCATTGTATTCAAAATAAAACTTACAAAAGAAAACTACTTAATTGTGTCAAAGATGCTAGGCTAAAAAAATGGTCTGAAGAAGTTATTGATAGTTTTGATTATATAAGTTTCCACCATATAATTAGCTTTATTAGAATTTACAAGACATTTACAAGAAGAGTTGCTAGACAAAATGAACTTTTCAATGCCTATAAACTTTTATTACTTCCGGAAGAAGAAAATGAGCAAATTGCAAGCTCTATTCAGATTTCTCAATTAAAAAATCTCTATTACATACTAAGAGATATTTCTATGATTTCTTTAGATTCAAGGAATAGCTCTTTACCATTCAATTTAGACATTCTTTCAACAGTTTTATCACTCGATTCTTTTGAGCACAAATATCAAAATAAAAGAATTTCTATCATATTGGAACCACTTATTTCAATTCTATGCGATAACCTATATTTAAATATTAAAAGTCAAACACATCAGAGGTCATATGAAGTAAATGCGTCTAAAATAATCGGAACCGATGTGATAAAAAGTCTAAATATTGCATTAGAAAAAGGATTATATAATCCTACCGTCTGTAATTTGCGTCATTTTTTAAGAATTCAACTTAATAAAAAAAATATGGTTTTTGAGGAAATTTCAAATGCCACTCGACAAATTTTAACTGTCAAAAAAGGGATTACTGGTGTTGAGGCTTCTATGGATTTAAATCCATTTTCAGAAGAGAGAGTTATTGATTTTTATACAGCAGATAATTTTAAGGTTAAATATTTTTCAACTTTCATTTACAATATTGGAAATATAATCCTTGAGCAAATTATTGGAACGGCAAAGAATGAATTTAATAAAACTAAAAAAATCAACGAAATAATTGATGAAAATTTAAATGTACTTCCCATTTCAGAAGCACAAAAAATAGATTTTAAAAAACCTATTAAAGAACACATTAGGTCTAATATTAAAAAGGCATTATTAACTAAAAATTTACCAATATTTAAAAACATACTTTGGGCTGTATTACGTTATCACCTGAATGAAAAATATCATTTTGATATCAACAATCACAATTTTGGAAAATATGATTATTTTGGTGTTAAGGTTGCTGGCTTAAATCCTCTCAAAGAAAATTTAGATAAAGCAATAGCTTCTGAAAAAGATATAGATAGGAAACACGAATTAAATCAATTAAAGAAATCTGCTTATAGAAAATTTGATGGTACTGTTCTCATTTGTCTTTCCAGAATAAAAATTTACAATTACTCTTTAGCACCTGATAAAAGGATAGTAACCGACATTGATGGAGTAGTATTGAAATTTAACCATAAAGAATTGATTTTAGAATTACACGAGGGTAAGAATACAGCTAAACCTGTAAAAGATGCTATAAAAGATATTAATGCGAAATTATTTAAAACAATAGATAAGAAAATTAAAGGCGTAAAAATAAAAGAGGTTCCAAACTATGGGGCCAAAATTTATATCCGACATAAAAAATAACGTTGCCTAACAATGGCAACTATTGCACAACCCTATAATTTATAAAAAATCGATGCTATAAGCGGCCTTTTAGGGCCGTTTTGTTTTTTAAACGAACGTGTTGCCCACAACGATCGTTACCGACTTTTTTGCTAACTTGTGCAATAGACGCACCGTATAAAAATAATGCACTTCGATGGCATGTTATGAACAGTGTCTTTTTTAACCTGGCGTACTATTCTTATACCAATTTGTTAAGCACAATTTAAAACCAGTTAATGAGTAAATTAATAATAACAAATTCTGAGTTTAAATCTACTCTAAATGATAGAATTGGATTCGGCTTAAAACTTATTGAAAAAATTAATTCCAAAAACTGCGATTTTGAAACTTTAAATCGAGAAATGAACAGGTGGGATGATTACAACAAAGAATTTCTAAAACAGTCATTTGATAATCTCAAGAATGAATATTTAAATAGTTACTCTGGAGCAGGATTAACATATTTTGGAGATATAATGAGGTCAAAACAGGGTGATCCTCATTTAACCTTAAGGAACTTGTTAGAAGACAAAATTGACAATTTATCCAATCTTGAAAATAAAGCCAACTTATTAAAAACTCAAATTTCAAAAAAAGTTACTGATAATCATATATTGTCAAAACATGAGGTTTTTATAGTCCATGGTCATGATAATGAGGCGAAAATAGAAGCTGCCAGATTTGTTGATAAATTGGGATTTAAACCAATAATTCTTCATGAACAAGCAAGCTCTGGAAGAACTATTATTGAAAAAATAGAAAGATATTCAGATGTTGGATTTGGAATTGTACTTTATACCCCTTGTGATATAGGTTCCGTTCAAAAAGAAAATCTAAAGTTGAAAAATCGTGCAAGACAAAACGTGGTTTTCGAACATGGTTTCTTAATTGGTAAAATAGGAAGACATAACGTTTGTGCTCTGGTGAAATCAGATATTGAGACTCCCAATGATATTTCAGGAGTTGTTTACATAACTATGGATTCTGGAAGTGGATGGCAATTACAATTAGCAAAAGAGATGAAAAAAGCTGGATATGATGTTGATTTAAACAAATTATAAAACCATAGCCTTTACAGTATCCTATGAAACCCATTAGTCCATCCCGAAAATTATCGGGACCTTAAAGATTAATGCTTTTTTACTTTACAACCCCTAAAGTAGATTTAGATCTGAAGAATTGTTCAGCCTCTAGTACCATTGCGCATACGCAAATACCATAAATAGTATTCGCAATATGCCCTTTACAGTTTCCCACAACTTACTTCCCATAGAATTGTTTTTCTTTAGTTCCATAAAATTAAGCAAACGAATGACAGTCAGACCATACAGATTAGGGCAGGGGTCAGAAGAGCACTAAACTATTAAATTAATAACTAGGGCAACTAAAAAGATTTATTAAATTAGACCTTTAAAAGAAATATAGTAACTATATCCGTATGTTAGTTACCATTCACGAGAATTTGGTGAATATCAAAAACTAAATGTATGAATTAGAATAAAGCAAATCGCTAAGAAATATGATTTGACCCTATGATGCATTTATTGAAAAATATCTCAATTGGAATTGACCACAAGAGAGATGGTGTAGATTTTAATCTTAATCTTTACAGTAAGGGAACTAAAGGGAATTACAGAGAGGACTTCCCAAGGACAATAGTTCGGATAACAGGAGCAAGATTTGAAATAGTAAACAAATCACAAAAAGAGTTAATTTTCAATAAGCTAATTCTTGGAATATTTATCGAAAATAAAATAGTAACTATAATGAAGAGAAAGGCATATTATTTGTTCTCAATGAAACTGAAATGCACCGTTCAAATTATTTTGACGGTGATTTTATAGAAGTGAACTTGATAAATTGAATGAAGAAACTGATCCCGAATATCAAAATTGGCATACACATGAATTCTCGAAGTTAGATTTTGAAATACCCTTGGATCAAATTGATACAAGAATCAAAATTATAGAATAAAAGAATAGTCAAGAAAAAGAACCCTTGTACAAGCCTCTAAACTCAAACACCTGAATGTGTAAAGTTCTCCACTTTGTACATTCCAAACTCCACCCTATACCAGAAAAAAATATCCCTGTTGACAAATGTTCTGCAAGAACCATGTTCAATAATACTATTCCTTTAAAATTTATACTATATTAGTGATAACTCCCTCTCTAGTACAGTATTAAAAATATATAGTCAAAAACTCAGTATATAAACGCGGTTACAAAAATTATAATTAATGACAAGTACTGAAAAAAATAAGAAGTTAGCTTCATTTAATAACGAAAAGGAATTTAGAGAATTTTTGATTGATTTTCTGAAAAAGAGCGGATTTCATGATGTACTACATACTCACAGATATGGTAGCCCTGAACAAGGAAAGGATATTATTGGTCGTATTGATCATCCTATTACAGGTAATGACTGGTTTGCTTTTGTCGTAAAAAAAGGTAGGATTTCAGGAGGTACAAACGAAATTGAAACTATTAAAAACCAGATATTACAGTCATTCGAATATCCTTATAAAGGCATTAATGGAGAACAAATAAATATAAATAAAGTAACGGTTGTTACTAACGAGAATTTTACAAATGGTGCACAAAGTCAAATTACTGAAAGTCCAAAACTTAAATTATATAATAATTTTACCTTTTGGTGGAATGAAACCCTAGTTCCCGCTATTGATAAGAATTATCCTGATTTTTGGTTGCCAGGTGATGCTTTTGCTAAAGAATTTTCAAAAAACTTCTCTCATTTACTACAAGAAGAAATAAGTATAAGGGAATTAAGTATTCGGAAAGTAGATGATAAAAAGATTCAGAAACTTCTGGATATATTTATTGAACCCATAATTACAACCGACTACATAGAGGAAAATAAGGTTACAAAAGTTAAAAAGAACAGAACTACGAAGGTTAATTTGAATAATATAAATAAGATTGTGGAAAACATTCTTATTTCTGGCGATCAAGGTTCAGGTAAAACTAAAATTTTAAACAGTCTAGCAAAAAAGTTTTCTTCTCCAGAACTAATTTTTAAAAATAAAGAACTACCTGTAAAATTAAAGGCCACCGATTTAAGAGATTCAAATTTTGATCTTGATGAATTAATAGTTCAATTTATTAAGAAATTTTCAGATCAATTTTATGAAGAGAATTTCTATAAAGAATATAAAGTCCTTTTATTTATAGATGATTTTGATTTACTAAATAAAACAGATAAGGATAAAATACTTGAAGTCCTTCAGAATTTTTGTAAGGAAAATGATACGCATTTTATAATAACATATCAAAAAAGCGATTTAAATTATGATGAATCCATTACTACTTATAAAATTCATAATTTCAATTTAAAACAAATAGAAACATTTGTTTTAAAGTTCTTTGAAGGATCAGATAGGGCGGAGAAATTTATTCGAATTTTGCGTGATAGTGATATATTATCAAAATTACCTACTACACCATTAACAATCTCACTTCTTTCCTTACTGTACGATGAAAATAATTTTGAAATTCCTGCAACTTTAAGTGACATTTATGATGATTTTACGAATGTTCTATTAGGGAAACTAGAAATTTATAATCGCTCAGAATTACTTATTTATAATATTAAAAAAAGAATATTTACGTCTTTAGCTTTGAAAATGATGGACGACAGAGAATTCGAAATTCAATTACAAGAATTTATCGAATTTGTTAATCAATTTTTATATGAGAGAGGTTACCAAAAGCAGAGTTCCGATGAAATAAAAGAAATAATTGAAAAATCTGGCTTATTGTATATAACTGATAAAGAAGAAATTGGATTTAAGCAACAGGCCTTTGTAGAATTTTTAAGTTCAATTGAAATTTATCATCATAAAAGAGAAACACATTATATAAAATTAATAGAAAATTTTAATGATGTTACTTGGCAGAACACTGCAATTTTCTACGCTGGTCATTCTAAGGAATTGGAAGGAATGATAGATGATGTTATTGAAAAATCACCTAATAATAACTTAAGAGACTGGTTTATCAATAGCAGTGGAATGGGCTATCTTGCTCAAGCTTTATATCAATCAAAACCAATAGAAAGACAAAAATTGATTATAAAGGCTTTAGATAATCTGTTATTAGCATATCATAAGGCAAAAGAATTAACTGGTGATGAGAAAACAGTGTTTTACAATATGCCCTTACCGTTGTTGGCAGCCTCTATTAATTATTGGTTTAATGAAAACTTTAAATCAATAACCTTAAAACAAACATTAGAAATAAGTTTTGATGAAATATTTATTAGAAATAATGATTTTGAAAATAATTATAGGCTTTTAATGATTGCCACAACATTACACACACCATATATAAATGAAGAGAATAAATTCATAGAACTAATAGAAAGAAATGAGTTTATGGATCATCCAATTCTGCCATTGGTTGCCGACTTTGCAATAGAAATTGGAATGATTCAAAAGAAGGATGTTAATCCAGAATTAAAAGAAAAAATTGAAAAGCAGATCAAGAAAAAACGTGATTATATTCGAGCCGTTTTAAAAGAACCTGCGTATAGATTTAATGAGTCTTTTGCACTAGAGGCAAAAAAATAACTACTATCAACAATTGTGACTGTTACACAGTTGTGATCTTTCCCAAAAAATAGGCAAGTAAATTAAGGTAAAAAAAAGAAACTTAAATTGATTAATTAGTATTGAAAAGATTTACCTTCAAAAATTTATTCGTCATTCTTCTGATTCAAAAAAGTAGGTAATCCGTACCTCAAAATAATTTGCAATTCTAGTTAAAGACTCAACTGTAACATTACTTTCAGCTCTTTCTATTCTGCCTAGGTGAGTTTTGGACAAATCAACCTCATTGGCCAATTGAAGTTGAGAAAGATTTTTTTGCTCTCTCAATTCTTTAATTCGCCTGCCTATTAATTTGAGTAAAATAATAGAGTCCGTCTTCATTCTTTAGTAAAGATGAATTAAGAATGAAAAAAAATCGGACACATATATGTGGTTTTTCAAAATAATATTTATATTTGTCTCATTAACATATGTTTGCGATTCTTCTTAGTTTGAATTAGTCTAGAAGCAGTCGCTTGGATTCCCGGTCTAAAAACTGGTAACTTAATGCACGGGATGATAAGCAAGGTGCCCATGACCCGGGGCATGGGTTTTCTTATCAGAGTGTACCAAACCAGTTCATGGATCTTAAAGAAGCGTTTAACCCACTTTATCTGAGCGTTGTTTTACTAAGAAGTTTTGCAAGCAGTAACCAAAAGGCTAAAAGAGCTATGAAACACATCTTATGTAACTTAAATGGTAAAACCGCCAATGGGCAACTTACCGTTCTTTTGCAGCATACCGTGTACGACATTCTCTTTACCAAAAAGCCCAAGAACCCAATATAGGTTTTGTATTATTATGGGATTTGTGTTGTACCAATTTTTCCGGAACTCGAAAATCCTTTTATCCCATAATCCACGATCCACACATTTTTTGGCATCCGGCCAAATAACGACAAAGCAGCCTAACATCATTTAAGGCTATTCCTTTGCTGCATCAGATATGTATGGTTAAGCATTTTTGACAGGCTAGGGGAGGAGCCATAAAAGTGAGCCAGGTGAGGCATGCCCATTCGGCAACCTAATCTTGCAAACAAAACCACAATACCAACCCATAGATCCATATTGCCTATGACATAGAACATATACAAAAATAGCCTCCCAAACCCTGTTTGACCGACTGGTTTGGAAGGCCTTGACTAAATAAAACTAAGTTTCATCTAATCTTCAAAATTATGAAAAATAATCTTGAGTACAGGGGTGTTATACGCTATCCAGACGTTGCGACAGCTCATGCCCCCGGCAATAGAATCGGGAACTTCCTTGGAGGCCGAATTGTCTATTCCCGCAGTGGTCATTAAGGATGAGCCAAGGTTTGCCTATAGGGGCATGATGCTGGATGTAAGCCGTCATTTCTTTCCCGTGTCCTTTGTCAAGAAGTACATAGACCTTATCGCCCTTCATAAGATGAATACACTTCATTGGCATTTGACAGAGGATCAGGCTTGGCGCATAGAAATAAAAAAGTATCCGAGGTTGACCGAGGTGGGAGCCTTCCGGAACGGGACCATTATCGGGCACCATCCGGGCACCGCAAACGATCAAGAGGTATACGGGGGCTTCTATACCCAAGAAGAGGTCAAGGATATCGTAGCATATGCCTCCAAGCAACATGTCACCATTATTCCTGAGATAGAGATGCCCGGACACGGAGCGGCCGCTATTGCAGCTTACCCCTATTTGAGCTGTTTCCCGGAAGAACCGACGAGCGTGTTCAATGATATGATGTCCGACAAGAGCAGGGAGCTACAGCAATCCGGTACCCCTAAGATTGTACAGGAAACATGGGGCGTAATGGATGACGTCTTCTGTGGGGGGAAGGAAAGCACTTTTGCTTTTCTACAAGATGTCCTGGATGAGGTGATACCGCTTTTTCCATCAAAGTACGTTCATATAGGTGGGGATGAAAGCCCAAAGGCCAATTGGGAACGTTGCCCGAACTGTCAGGCCAGGATCAAGAAGGAGAAGTTGAATGACGAGCATGAACTGCAGAGTTATTTTGTACAACGAATGGAGAAATATATAAATGGAAAGGGCAAACAAATTATAGGATGGGACGAGATTTTGGAAGGCGGATTGGCCCCTAACGCCACGGTTATGTCCTGGCGTGGCGAAAAAGGCGGGATTGAAGCGGCCAAACAACATCACGATGTTATCATGACACCCACCACCTATAATTATTTCGATTATTACCAATCAGAGGATACTGAGAATGAACCTTTGGCCATTGGAGGTTTTCTGCCCTTGGAAAAAGTGTACTCCTATAACCCAATTCCAGAGGAACTGGATAAGGAGGAGGAAAGATTCGTCCTTGGGGCGCAAGGTAATGTATGGACCGAATATATGAAAACGGAAGATCAGGTAGAATATATGACCTTTCCCCGTATGGCGGCCTTGTCCGAAGTGGTATGGTCTCCACAGGAATCAAGGTCTTGGGAAGATTTTAAGGAGAGATTGGAACATCTTGCCAAAAGATATTACGTTCTGGATATTGAATATGCAAAACATTTTATGGAGAACTGGTAGCATGAAGCGTTTCTACGCCATATGTGTCAATTATAATTTATGTTGGACTGTGCTTTTTATTTGCTTCATTAGGTGGTTTCAAGCAATTGGCAATTCTATCTAGTGCCTCGATTTTACTTATTTATTTGGGAGTAGCAATCGCTGTGATAAAATTGAGAAAAAAAGAAAATAAGGAAGATTCCGAATTGTCCAAAGACTCATTTAGAATCCCAGGAGGATATATTGTCCCAATTTTGGCCATTCTGGTTATTTTATTCTTTTTATCCAATCTGGCATTAAATGAATTAATCGCCATTGGCACTTTTATTGGAGTATTATCCATAATCTATTATTTAATTAATGTAGTAAGTCATAATTGATAAGGGAATTAAAAGAGGTTATTTAAATAACTATTTAGGAAACAACCAACTCATTCGCTTGATCCAGAACATGGTTGGTAAAACTTTCTTTAAATTGATATATTTGAAAAAATGCCATGTCCTGTCCAAAAACTATTCTTATTTTATTTGTTTCTTGATTACAATAAAAAACAGCTAATAATACCTTTGTAGTTCTTACCTAGTTTTGGTGTGCAAATAGTCGTGTTGTACAAAGTAAATATATCGACAACTGTAATATAGGGCTTTGATTGCCATTAATTAGATTTGGCACGTTTCCACTGTATTGACCTTAAAGGCTATGTCCACCGTTAGCCTGTAAAATTTTAGTACAGAGTATACGGAAAAGATGCAGGTCAATGTTGCCGTTATGACCACTGATAAAACGATAAAACGATTTTGGTCCAGATTGCCGGAAATATTTTTATATGGATTTTCATTATTGGGTATTAATAGTTTTTACTGTCATTTATTGATTCCCGTACTTTTCGGATAGCTTTGCCTATTATTTTCAATTGTGTGTACGGCAACATTCTGACACTCTGCTTTTTCTTTAATGGATAGTTCTTTTTGTTTAATGAAAAAGTATATTTACATTTATGGGAAATTTGACTATTTTTTTGTTTCTATGTGATTGCCCAATTATTCCATAGATATTAAATTGAACATCACTATAAACTTGAGCATTCCTATATAGTTAAACTAATGTTCTAAATTCTATACCTTGATATGTTAATTTTGAATTTAGTATTAGCCGGGGTTTACCTAGAAATTAATATTTAATTAGAATTCTTCAAGAAAATGTTATTTCGCTTAAGTTTTCTTTTGATATTTATAATCGTTTCTTGTTCATCTTCAGAAAGGCCTGATATAATTTTTGACAATTTTGAAAGTGGTACTTTTGACAAATGGAATAAGCAAGGGATTGCTTTTTTAAGGCCTATTAGTAAGGATTCCGTTGCCGATAGTATTCAGAATATAAGGGGAAATTTTTTTGCCTATTCTGTTTTTGAGGGAACTGGTTTGAACTATGGTCAAGGTAAACTTGTATCCTATCCTTTCAAGATAAATAGAAAATACATTCATTTTTTGGTGGCTGGTGGTAACCATACAACAAGGCAGTGTGTTAATCTGGTCATTAATAATAAGGTCGTCAGGGTTGCAACAGGAGCAAATGATAAGATCTTTAGAAATCACATTTGGAATGTAGATGAGTTGCAAGGTCAAGAAGCTGTAATTGAGGTGGTAGATGCCATGGCCACGGAATATGATGGTACCCTAATTCCTCACATTTTGGTGGATGATTTTACTTTTAGTGATTATAGGGATCCAACAATGGAGATATTTGAAGATTTTGAAAATGGTACATATAATAGTTGGCAGGTTGAAGGTGAGGCATTTGAAATTCCTAGAAATAGAACTAACATATATTACCCAATCACGCCAACAGGTTTTAATGGAAAGTTCTTTGCTTTTTCCTTTGGGGAGACCCATGATACCAAAGTTGGAAAACTTACCTCGAAACCTTTTACAATTGACCATGACGGTATTCGATTTTTAATTGGGGGAGGAGCGCATAAAGGTCTTACCTGTATGAATTTAATAATAAACGATTCCATAATTTTTTCCCAGTCAGGTGAAGACGATGGACAAATGCGCTTACATGAATGGGATGTAACTCCCTTTAAAGGAGAAGAGGCCGTTATAGAAATAGTAGATAATTATTCAGGAGGATGGGGTCATATTATGGTAGATGATATTATTTTTTATGACAATCCACCAAAATTAAGCTTCTGGAGTTACACAGGGTTTTTTGTATTGATTCTAATATTTTCCTTTATTTTGTCTATAAGGGGACTGTTTCCTACAAAGAAGAAAGAAGCGGCAAGCGAGGAGGAATTACAGAATTTGGAACTAGTAAAGAAGGCACTTAAAACATCTGAAATCTTTAAGGAGTCTAATCCAGAAATAGACCAAATAATCCTTATTACGGGTATTGAGGAAGATGAAATCACTAATTTATTCAAAAAAGTGGAGGACACCACGCTTATGAACTACCTAAACTTTTTAAGAGTGGAGGAATTTAAGAAGCTGCTTAAGGATCCCAAGAATGAGGCTTTTACAATGGTTTATCTGGCTGAAAAAAGCGGTTTTAATTCTAAATCTTCTTTTTATCGCGTTTTCAAATCAGTAACGGATTTAACACCTTCCCAATACAAGAACAGCCTAGGTTAAACCTGATTTGGGTTCTAACCCATTTCTTATAATAATTGGTTTAGATAACGGTACCATACAATCAGCTTCATGTTCATCATTTATACGGTTTTTGATGTCATCTTATTTTTGGAATCACTTAAGAAAGCAGATTTTATTACGATTAGTTGGTTTTTTCATGTTGATATATAAAGACCATTTATGTTTAGGTGGATGAAATACAATTTGAGGCCAAATATGACGGTTGCGTAAAAGACTAATGTTTACGGGTGATGGGATGTCCCAAATTCTTTACGGGACATACTGATTACCTAAAAATTAGCGAAAATATTCACTCCCGACTACTTTAGAAAAATCAAATCCAATCAAAAATTAATGGCTGGACATTCGTTACTTAATTTTGTTGGATTTGGTATTCAAATTGAATATGATTTTTGATTTACATGAAGCAATAATCTATAGCTTAACCAAACGAATTACACTACTGGTTGGTAGTTAAACTATGTATAACTAAACTTAAACTATTATTATGTACAGGAAAAACAATTATTGGATTAGTTGCTTAAAAAGGTTAAATAATAAATTAAGACATATTTTGGGTACTTTCAAAATAATACTGATAATCGCCCTTTCAACTAATATAGGTTGTAGCGCTCAAAATTTCCCTCCGACGAACTCCCTTTTCGACGGGACAACACTTAACGGTTGGAAGGCCGTAAAAAAGGAAAACGCCAAATTTTGGTCGGTTGTGGATAGTGTCATTACGGGTGGCGATGGGGTATCCAAAATCCCTACGAATACCTATTTGCATACTACCAAAAGCTTTGGGGATTTTGAATTCCGGGCCCTTTTTCGTTTGACCGGGGACCATAGCACTGGTCTGATCAACAGTGGTATACAGTACCGATCTATTATTGAAGACAATAAGATCATCGGCTACCAAGCGGACATAGGCAAAGGGTATTGGGGGGACATCTACGACGAGCACCGCCGGGCCAAACTATTGGGCGGCGATCTTAGTACCCTGAAACATATCCTGGACGAGGATGGCTGGAACAGTTATATTGTTAGATGTATCGGGAACAGGCATGAACTGTATATCAATGGTGTCAAAACGGCCGAGTATATTGAAAAAGACCCTAAGGTTCCGTCCAAGGGGGTCATAGGCATCCAATTGCACAGTGGAGGAAATGCCAAGGTCGAATTCAAGCATATTACAGTCACCGAGCTTTAAAGGAATATAATCATAAATATTTAGTGAATATACATGGAAATTAAAAGGAAATTACTTTTATATGGCTTTGCCTTTGCCGTAACCTGCATGGGATGTAAGGAAAGATCGGATACGGCCCATTCTGGGGACAATAACGGAGTTGAATATCCCGCCCTCAACAAAAAAACGCACTCGTCAAGGACGGAAATACTCTCACCAGAAGAGGAATTGGCCGGCTTTAATGTACCTGATGGCTTCGTGGTAGAGCTGGTGGCCAGTGAAAGGGACGGTGTGGTAAACCCTATCCATATGGCATTCGACGATGCGGGCAGATTGTGGACCCAGACCGCGGAGATGTATCCCTTGGACCCGGTATCCGATATCGCTTGGCGGGACCTACTAAAGTTGATGGACGATCCAGCGGCCCAGGAAAAAGATCCCAATTTTAAAAGAATTTTGGACCTGTACCGCGGTAAGACCAAGGGTAAGGATAAAATATTGGTACTTTCCGGACTCTACGGAAAAAATAGCGTTAAGACCAATGTCTGGGCAGACGGACTTGCCATTCCCCAAAGTATCTTGCCCTATAAAAATGGCACCTATGTGGCCCAGGGTTCCGAACTGTTCTTCTTGGAGGATACTGACAATGATGGCAAGGCGGACAAACGGACACCATTGTTCACCGGATTTGGGTTTACGGACACGCATACAATGGCCCATGTACTTGTGCGTGGTCCCGGGGATTGGATCCATTTTAGCCAAGGGGCCCTTAACAAAGGGGAAGTGAGCTCACTTAAAAGTGATGCCAAGATCCGATTGGATTATAGCAAGATTGCACGATTCTCCCTGGATGCAAAAAAAATAGAACTGGTCAATGCAGGATTGAACAATATCTGGGGCTTCAAGTTAAGGGGCAATGGCCAATGGTATGGAATGGAGGCCAATGACCTGGGGTATTCAGTAGTACCCATGGAGCAGGGTACGGGATTTCCCGGTATAGGTATGGAACGCCTTAGGCCTTACCAGCCATGGATGCCGGAACTGCACAAATTCCGTGTCGGGGGGACGGGCATGTCCGGGATTGCCTTTGCCGACGATTTGGAGGGGTCCTTTCCGAGTGAATGGAAAGATGTGGCCTTTATCGCCAATCCCATAACCAGTGAGATCAATGCAGTAAGGATCGTTCGTAATGAAGACGGCTCCGTTTCCGCTGAACTCCTTCCAAGTTTCTTGACCTCGGAAGACGATTGGTTCCGGCCGGTCAACATGGAATTCGGACCCGATGGTTGCCTTTATATTGCCGATTGGTACAATAAAATCGTTTCCCATAACGAGGTAGCTACATCACATCCTGACCGGGACAAATCCCATGGCCGTATTTGGAGGGTCCGTTATAAATCCCAAAAACCTCGCGAAATTCCCAATTTCTATGAGATAAAAACAAACGAACTCGTAGGTTATTTGAAGTCGCCCTCCATTTGGGCCAAACGTGCCGCCTGGCACCAGATTACGGATCGCCCCATAGGCGAGACCAAGGAATTGGCCAAAGACCTGATACTTTTGGTTTCTGATATTTATCAGGACGAGATTACCCGTATCATGGCGCTTTGGTCCCTTGAGGGGATAAAACATTACGACTATAAGTTGTTAGCGGCTTTAATGAATACTAAATCCGATAACCTTAGAAGGGAAGCTGTCCGTGCCCTGGAATCCTATTCCCTGGATGCCGGAACATTGGCCCAGCTATTGGAAGGGCCTTCCAATGATAATAACCCCATGGTAAGATCGCAGGTACTAAGGACCTTGGATGCGGCAGGAACGGCAAACCCACAGACCATAGCCCTATTGGTGGGGGCATGTAAACCACCACTTGAAGGGAACGATATGGGAGGGGCTTACGAACGTAATTTTGAAAGGTACTTGGCCCGTAAGGCCCTGGAGAATTATCCCAATGAACTGTTGGCCTTTATCAGGTCTCCCAAGGTCTCCCAATACGCCACTGTTAATTTAATATGGGCGAGCCAGGCGTTGCCAAAGGAGGAGCGGGAAACGGTGTTCATGGATCTATGGAAAAAAGCGGACAATAAGGAGCTGGACGAGCCGACCTTTTTAATCGTCGCCGGAATGCTGGAGAACAATCAGGTCATGAAGATGATGCTTCCAGTTCTGGAAAATGTGGGCAAAGCGCAGGAACATGTTTCTCTCACTCTAAAAAACCTGGCCAAAATACAATCAAAGGAACTTACCAATGCATTGATAAAGCCTATCGGGCATTTGCTAAAAAGTGGGGATATATCCCAACAAAATTTAGGTTTGGAGGCCATTGGAAAATTAGGTATCCACTCCTTAAGGGATAATGTAGTTCCATTTGTAAATGCGGACTCCTCTTCTGAAACGATCAAATTGGCCATGCTTGCACTGGTTGGTCGGCCTGGGGAAAATAGGGCGATTTTCGAGCGGATCGCAAAAATGGAGACCTTGGAACTGGATTTGAGGGCAGAGGCCATACAGGCACTGGCAAAAGCGGATATGCAAGCTGCCGATAAGGCCATAATCGCTTGGATGCCCAATTTGGACCAGTCCCAGAAACAATCCGTTACCCGGATATTGTCCAACTCCGAAGAGGGAAGTAACCTTCTCAAACAGCTTTTTGAAACGGGAACTTTGACTTCGCAAGAGTTTGATCTTTCCAGTGCGGAAAAGGTCTTTCAGTCCGATAAGGAAGATGCAAGGGGGATACAACTTTTTGAACAGGTGAAAAACAGGATAGACGGGGAAAAGAAGGCGTTCCAATCGAAACTGCAGCGATTCATGGCCATTGCTGAAAAAGGGGGAGGAAATCCCGAAAATGGCGAAAATCTTTTCCAGACCTGTCTCATGTGCCATAGTGTTGGTGACAAGGGACACGATTTTGCCCCGGCATTGGACGGATCGGCAATGCGGGAAAACGAGGCCCTCCTGACTGCAATTTTGAATCCGGATGCCGCTGTGGAAGGAAGTTACGCCGTTTATAGAGTAACCAAGAAAGATGGGGCCAACATAGAGGGCTATCTGGTGAAAAAGGATAATCGGGGAACCACAATTGGATTTATGGGGGGCGGTAGTCAATTTATCCAGGTTTCGGACATTGTTTCCGAAGGCTTTTTGGGAGGCCGTTCCTTTATGCCCAAGGGGCTGATCGACAATTATTCGGATGAACAGGTCTCGGACCTGTTGGCTTATATAAGAACATTAAAATAGGTAATCAATTTATCCATGCTCATAACCCCACATAATTTTTTGTTCATCCTTTTGGTATTGCTTATTTCGTTATGCCCATCATGGGCTCAAGAGAAAATACAACCACGTACCATAGTGTCTTTTGAAAAAACACAATTATTGGATAGGTATATCTCAGAGGGAGCGTCGATAGGGGATATTGATAAGGACGGCCATAAGGATATTGTTGCTGGTAACTTGTGGTGGAAAGGACCTGATTTTAAAGTGACATACGCCTATGGCCCTGTAAAATATTTTCCCATCACAGGTCCTGGCCTAGAAGGCTATTCTAACAATTTTTTTACTTTTCCTTCCCATATCGATGGAAACCGATGGACGGATATCCTTCAGGTGGGATTGCCGGGGACGGAAAGCAAATGGATAAAGGATCCGGGAAAGAATTCCTTTCCACTCACCAAAATGGTGCCCGAACCTGTATATCAAAATGCCCTTGGGAATGTTTGTCATGAGTCTCCAAGTCTAGTGAATGTAATTGGGGACGTCCAGGGAGAGTTACTTGCTTTTAGTCAGGGATACTTGGTGCTGGGATTGGCATCCTCAAAAAAAGGAGAGAATTGGCAAATGCTCCCAATTAGTTTAAAGGACGAAGGCAAATTCAAAAAATATTCGCACGGCTTGGGGGCAGGGGATATCAATGGGGACGGACTTGTGGACGTAATAGAAAGAAGCGGATGGTGGGAGCAGCCCAAAAACTGGGATAGAGCCACACCATGGGCCTATCATCCATTTCCATTTTCTCCGGGCAAGGGCGGAGCCCAAATGTTTTCCTATGATATTGATGGAGACGGAGATAATGATGTGGTCACGGCTATAGATGGCCATGGATATGGGCTTTCCTGGTTTGAACAGATCGAATATGGTGGAGAAATTACATTTAAGGAACATACCGTCATGACCAACAGTCCCGAGGATAACCCCTATGGTGTCTCCTTTAGTCAACTGCACGCTATGTCAATGACCGATATTGATAACGACGGTATTCCTGATATCGTTACCGGCAAATGTTATTACGCCCACAACGGGCACGACCCTGGAGCAGAGGACCCAGCTGTACTATATTGGTTCAAAACCCAGAGGTATGAGGATGGGCCGGCAGAGCTTGTCCCCTATAAGATAGATGATAACTCTGGCGTAGGAAGACAGATTTCCACAGGTGATCTTAATGGGGACGGAAAGATGGATATTGTGACCTCCAACAAAAAAGGAGTCTTTGCCTTTATTCAAAAATAGGTAAGTATAGAACATAGATTAATTGAATATATAAAAACACAGAATTATGACCAGACATTATGGAATGTTCCAGTTCAAGGAAGGGATAAGCGAATCGGAGATCGAGAATTGTTTTGCTGTTATGCAGGATATGGTGGGCCGTATACCGGGGCTCGTGGAGATGGAATACGGCCCCTATGATAGTACCGAGGGACTTAATGACGGGTTTACCCACGGGTTTATTATGACCTTCGACAGCCCTGAATCCAGGGATGCCTATCTACCACATCCCGTACACGAAGAGGTAAAAGAAGTGGTAGTACCAAAATTGGAGCGGGTAGTAGTGTTCGACTTCAACGTATAACAAAAAATAAAGCTATGGGTACATCCGATAAAAGTATGGTAATGCTGGGCTGTTTTGATACCAAGGGGGAGGATTTTTCCTATCTCTTAAAAAGTCTCAAGGCCTTGGGCCAACAAGTGATCACAATAAACACGGGGGTCATGGGGACTTCCGTGGACTTCCCCATCGATGTGGACCAGGATGCCGTGGCGCAGGCCTCGGGCGCGGGCTTGGAGGCTATCCGGGATTCCGGAGATAGGGGAAAGGCGGTTGAGTTGATGGGAAAGGGAGCAGCGAAGATCCTTGAGGACCTTGCTTCCAGGGACATGATCAAGGGAGTTATAGGAATGGGCGGTGGAGGAGGAACCTACATCATCCTTGAGGCGATGCAGGCGGTACCCCTGGGCATCCCCAAATTCTGCCTGAGTACGGTAGTGGCCAAGGACCTCTCCAGACAGATAGGGGTCAAGGACATTACCTTGATGTCGTCGGTAGTGGACGTGGCGGGGCTCAACAGCATCAGCAGACTGTTGATACGGCAGGCGGCATCGGCGATTACCGCCATGGCGGATACCAAGGTGGGTGCTTTGGAGGAAAGCAAAAGGAACATCGCCATCAGTATGTTCGGGAACACCACCAAATGCGTGGACAAATGCACCGAATTGTTAAAAGAAAAAGGATACGAGGTTATGGCCTTCCATGCCACCGGGGTGGGCGGTGCCACCATGGAATCGCTGATCCGTGAAGGGGTCTTCGACGCTGTGCTGGACGTTACCACCACGGAACTGGCCGATGAGCTCTGCGGGGGTATTTTGAGCGCTGGGCCGGACCGACTGACCGCGGCAACGGAAATGGGGCTCCCCCAGATCGTAGTACCTGGATGTCTGGATATGGTGAACTTTGCCCAAATGGACACCCTACCCGAACAGTACAGGTCGCGACAGCTCTACAGTTGGGCACCGGACGTGACCCTGATGCGGACCAATGTCACCGAGAACGAAACCTTGGGAAAACAGTTGGTGGACAAGCTCACAGGGGCCAGGGCCCCTGTGGAGATCCTACTTCCGTTAAAGGGTATATCCCAGATCGACAGCGAAGGGGATATTTTCTATGATCCCAGAGCGGATGATGCCCTGTTCAGATCTATAAAGGAAAATGCGAAGGGCCAATTGCCGGTTGTTGAAATGGACGCCCATATCAATGACGAGGCCTTTGCCAAGTCCCTAGTGGATCGTTTATTGAAATTAATGGATTAAAGAGGAATACGATACAAGAATAAAATACAACCAAAAAAAGAAACAAAATGCCAAATAAATGGACGGGGAAGGGTAACCCTTATACCCGGGAAGAAGTTAGACAGCGATTGCAAAAGACCTTGGCCCAAAGGAAAGCCATCATAGGTGCTGGAGCGGGAACAGGGATAAGTGCCAAATTCATAGAAAAGGGAGGGGCCGATTTTTTGATCATATACAACTCCGGTCGATTTAGGATGTCGGGCCACGGATCCACTGCCGGCCTTATGGCCTATGGCGATGCCAATGCCGTTGCCATGGAGATCGGGGAATTTGAAGTATTGCCAGTGGTGGAAGAGATTCCGGTTTTTTGTGGGGTACACGGATCCGATCCCCGTAGGCGCATGTGGCATTTTCTGCAACAGGTAAAGGCCATGGGATTTTCAGGAATCAATAATTTTCCTACCCATTCCATCGTGGATGGCAGCTTTAGGGATATCCTGGAGGAGACCGGGATGGGCTTTTACAAGGAAGTGGAAATGGTACGTCTGGCCTCGGAAATGGATCTTTTCTCCTGTGTTTACGTAGCCACTCCCGAGGAGGCCGTACAGATGGCCGAGGTAGGAGCCGATTCCATCATAGCCCATGTGGGGACGACCGTCGGGGGTTCTATCGGTGTTGTTGGTGCAACAGTGGATATGGACTTTGCCATTAAAAGGACCCAAGAGATCATCGAGGCGGGCCGGAAGGTCAATCCGGATATCATTTTCCTGGCCCATGGAGGCCCCATCAATACTCCGGATGACGTTAAGGCCATCCTTTCCAAGACGGATGCCCATGGCTTTGTAGGGGCATCCTCCCTAGAGAGGATGGCCGTGGAATCCTCGTTGACGGCATTGACGCAGGAATTCAAATCCCTAGAAATATAGGCTAGGATACCGTTACATAACGAACCTGGAATACCAATAACCAATAAACCAAATAGATTATGGAAAGTATATCAAAAGAGGACAGCTCACGGAAAAGAACACTTTTTCTGGGATGTTTTATAGCCCTGTTGACCACCGCATTCGGTTTTATTACCCGCGTATTCCTAGTGGATACCTGGAGCGAGGCTTTCGACCTGAACCCGGCAGAGGCGGGAAGGCTCATGGGGATAGGGATCTGGCCTTTTTTTGTGGCCATCATTTTCTTCAGTCTGCTGATAGATAGGATCGGGTATAAACTGGCCATGATCTTTGCCTTTATAGGTCACATGACCTGGGGGGTTATGGGCTATCTTGCCTATCAATATCTGCAGTCCGGGGATATTGATACAGCCTACAGCCTTTTGTATTGGGGCAGCTTGGTATTTGCATTGGGCAACGGTACGGTGGAGGCCTTCATAAATCCTGTGGTGGCCACCATGTTCAACAGGGAAAAGACCAAATGGCTGAACATATTACATGCCGCCTGGCCGGGGGGACTGGTCCTTGCGGGGATCATCTTTATAGGTATGGGCAATGTGGAATGGTGGATCAAGATCGTCATCACCGTGGTGCCTGCCATCATGTATTTTTTTATACTTATAAGGCAGGAATTCCCGCCCAACGAACGAGTGGCGGCCGGGGTAAGCTATAGGGAAATGCTTCAGGAGTTTGGTATCGGGGGAGCTTCCTTGGTAGCTTTTTTAGTGGTGCTACAACTGAACGATTTTTTTGGGCCCGGTCCTGAAGATTATGCAATGCGCTATGGGTTCATCGCCATAGGGGTGCTCATGGTGGCCGCTTTTGGCTGGTACGTACGGACCTTGGGCAGGCCCATATTGTTGTTCCTTTGCTTTATCATCATGCCCCTGGCCACCACCGAACTGGGCACGGATTCCTGGATCCAGTCCATCATGCACGGGATAGCAAGCGATAAGGGTTTCGATGCGGGATGGGTACTTATATATACCTCCGCCATTATGTTGGTGCTCCGGCTCTTTGCCGGATCCATTTTGCATAAGGTATCTCCATTGGCCCTATTGGTCATCAGTTCCGTGCTGGCCATTTTCGGGCTCTATTTCCTTTCAATTTCAACGGGCTGGTACATTTTTGCAGCGGCGACCCTATATGGTCTTGGCAAGACATTTTTCTGGCCCACTACCTTGGGAGTGGTGGCAGAGCAGACCCCTAGGGGGGGCGCCCTTACCCTGAACGCGGTGAGCGGCATTGGCATGCTCACCGTGGGCATGTTGGGGGCACCCATTATCGGGGCCTTCCAATCCAATTCGCAGATCGAACAACTGCAGGCCTCCCAGGAATTGGTCCAGGCTGCCCCGAATACCCTGTTGGCCGACGGGAAGATGGAGCTGCCCCTAAGGGATGAGACCATCTATTCCATCATCGATTTCCAAACGGTGGACATGGATGAGTTAAACAGGGCCCTGGAAGGTGTCGCTGATCCACAGGAGATCAATGCCCTGGTAGCCGATTTGAAGACCAAAGGGACCCAGAGGGCGCTGGCCAAGGTCATCGTGTTCCCGGTGATCATGTTGGCCTGTTACCTGATCCTTATCTTCTATTTCAGGGCCAAGGGAGGATATAAACCAATCGTATTGGGACAAAACTAAGGTGAAATAAAAAGTGGACTTGCAACAAAAAAGTGGACATTTAGTTAAGAGTTATGCTGCTATTTTCTGATTGGACATTTCGGTTTCAAATTCTTCTATTGTTTTATACCCCAAAGTGGAGTGTAACCTTCTTCTGTTGTACCAGGTCTCGATCCATTGAAAGACGGAAAGTTCAGCTTCAGATCTGTGGTCATAGCTGTGTTTGTACACCCATTCCACTTTCAAGCTCTTAAAGAAACTTTCGGCCACTGCATTGTACCAACAATTACCCTTCCTGCCCATACTTTGTTTTACGATCCCATCATAACTTTTAATGATATTGGTGAATCTACAACTGGCATATTGTGACCCCCTGTCTGAATGGAATATGAGTTCTTTCGTAATGAACCTTTGCTTGACCGCCATGTTCCAAGCTGGATTAATGGTGTTGTCTGTACTTAGGTCATCGCTCATCGACCATCCTACGACCTTTCTGTTGAACAGATCGATTATTACAGTTAGATACATCCAGCCTTGTTTGGTCTGTATATAAGTCATATTGGACACCCAAACCTGGTTCTCTCGGGATACCGTAAAGTTCTGGTTTAGGATATTAGGGGCTATTGGATAATCATGGGCCGAATCTGTCGTAAATCTGAACTTGCGTTTTCTTCTGGCCAATAGGTTATTGGCCCTCATTATCCTGGCCACCCTGGGCCTAGAGACACGATGCCCTTTTTTCAGCAGTTCCACTTTGATCCTGGGTGCCCCATAGCTCTCAAAGCTATCTTTGAAAATATCACGGATAGCCAATGATATGGCCTCGTTCTCGCACCACCTCTTGGATGGCCCCCTGACCAACCAATTATAATACCCGCTTTTACTTACATTGAACATTTTGCACATCCTCCCAACTGGAAATTTGAATTTATGGTGTTTTATGAACCTATATTTTTCCTGTCGCCCTAGGAGAAGATGGTTATTGCCTTTTTTAGGATATCGCGTTCAATCTCGGTATCCCTTAATTTTTTCTTCAACTCCGCAATCTCCTTCTGTTCATCGGTCAATTTTGGGTTGCCCTTTCCCGGAAAACTGTTTTTCCCATAATCCTGGGATTCCCTTCGCCATCGGCTCAGTACCGAAGTGGGGATGTCCAGTTCCCTGCATATCTCAACAACACTGCCACGGGCATAGCTCAGTTCCACAGCTTTTTCCTTAAACTCTACACTGTAATTCCTTTTTTTTCTCTTGACATGTTTCAAAGTTAATTTAAACAGCCAACACACTCTTATTTTATCGTCCAGTTAAATATAGTAAGTCCAATTCCCAAGGTACTTTTTTTTCGTCTTCTTAAGTTCAGAGGAATTATTCTTGTCTTCAAACCGTAATTGGAGCTTGTTCATATCCTCGGCAAGTTTGATATCCAGTATTTTGGCGTAATGCTGGGTTGTCTTTAAAGACTTGTGTCCCAGCATTTTGCTCACGGATTCAATAGGCACACCGTTTGCTAGAGTTATGGTAGTGGCAAAGGTATGCCTTGCAACATGAAAGGTTAAATTCTTGTTTATTCCAGTTAGGTCTGCTATTTCTTTAAGATAACCGTTTGTTTTTTGATTGCTATAAACTGGTAATAATCGATCCTTGTCACAAGGTAAAGAGGAATACTTGGAGATGATTCTTTCGGCAATTGGCAATAGCGGAATACTACTCATGGATTTGGTCTTGGTTCGCCTCACTTTGATCCATCGTTTCCCATCTATCCCGATTACGATATCGTTTACACTGAGCTTGGCAACATCAACATAGGCCAAACCAGTGTAGCAACTGAAAATGAAAACATCCCTTACCTGTTCCAATCTTGAAATCGAGAATTGTTTTTCAATTAGGATATTTATTTCTTCTTTGTTTAAATATTCCTTATCAATGGATTTCGGTCGAAGCTTAAAGTTGTAAAAAGGATCTTTATCGATCCATCCATTGGCGTAGGCCTGGCGTATTATCTTTTTGAAGTAGGCTATATATTTTAAGGACGAATTATGTGAGAGTCCTTGATCGGCCTTTAAATAGTAAATAAAGCTGTTGATGAACTTAACATCTACCTGATGGACAGGTTGGTCCTCGGAGTTATAGTTAGATATAATAAATTTTCTGAGGTGCTTTTTGGTGGTCTTATAGCGTTGAAGTGTCCTAAAGGAGAATTCCCTTCCCACCAGTTTTTCCATTCTTTGGTTATGCTCGGCAAACATTTCCAAAATCAATTTTTTATTGTTATTTGCCCCTATAAATTCATCCCTTATTCCTTTTGCCGATATATAATTATTGTCATCGTTCAAAAACCTTTGATAAATCTCATATATTCGATTTTTAATAATATCCAGTTGACGGTTGGTCTGTTTGGCTTCTGGGGTATAGCCTATAACCTTGTTGGCCTTGGCATCCCATTTAGAAATAGGCACTTTTCTCATGGTGCTAACTTCAGCTCTCTTTCCATTGTAGGTAATTCGCAGATAGATGATGGCCTGGGAGGGGTCGCTCACACCCTTTTTTCGGATATAAAACAGAATTGACAATAGATCTTGCATAATTTTTATTTTTTTACCACTTAAATATAGTAAATTAAAAACAAAAGAAGTCTTTGTAATACGCTGTATATAAGATGTTTATGGTTAATTCGGTGGCACTAAATTATGTATTGTTGGTGCCACCGAATGGGACACTTTTTGGATGGTATTAAATGATATTAAATGGGGTTTAATAAAATGAAAAACCCTGTAAATATTGACATTTACAGGGTTTTGATTGAATTTGATATTCAAATCGTACTCGAGGTGGGAATCGAACCCACACTCCGAAGAACTGGATTTTGAATTCAGAGTATTTTGATGTCATATGTAGTTAAATAGCTCATATTAAGCTATTTACATTTTTACAAAAAACAATAAAGACCATATAAAACCATAAAAAACCACCATTTGTTGTACCTATGTTGTACCTAGAATTCGTATCTTTAGTATAAATAGTAAAGTATGGGGTCAAGTATAAAGGTAACTCTTCGCAAGAAAGCGAACAAACAAGGTCTTTTTCCTTTAGCGGTTCGCATAACTAAAAACAGAAAAACGACCTATCTTTATATAGGGCATTACATTGCTATTAAATATTGGGATGAAGGCAATCGCGAGGTGCGAAAATCGCATCCCAATTCCATACGCTTAAACAATCTTCTAATCAAGAAGTTGGCTGAAGCGAATCAAACCTTAATTGATTTACAGACTCATCAAAATGATATCTCGTCAAAACAGATAAAAGAGGAAATTGCAACTCCGCTTACCAAAACTAGCTTTAAAGAAATTGCCGATAATTATTTAGATAATTTAGAAAAAACAAATAAACTACAGCGTTTATCATCCGATAAAGCGCGAGTCGGCCATTTTATAAGGTTTGTCGATAATGATGATTTAAGTTTTCGAGAAATTGACGAGGCTTTATTGCGTCGTTTTTCACTCTATTTGAAAACTACACGAAAAGTATCTCAACGCTCGGTCATTAACAACTTAATTGTAATTAGAACCCTATACAATAAAGCTATACGATTAGGAATTGTTGACAGAAAATTGTATCCATTTGGAGCGGATAAAATACGCATCAAATTCCCCGAATCCGAAAAAGTTGGGCTTACCATAGAAGAAATTCAATCAATCGAGGCTTTGGAGGGCTTAACGGAACAGCAATCTCATGCGCGAAATGTTTGGTTGTTTAGTTTTTATCTTGCAGGGATGCGTGTTGGTGATGTTCTTATGATTAAGTGGAGCGATATTTACGATGGCCGGTTACACTATCGTATGGGGAAGAACGAAAAATTGTTATCCTTTAAATTACCAGAGAAAATTACATCACTTTTAAGACGATATTATGAGGACAGGAGATCAAGTGAGGATTTTGTTTTTCCTGAAATGAACAATGCTGACCTGAAAAATCCGAAAGATGTTTTTAACAAAGTAAAAACCGCCAACAAAAAATTTAATAAATATCTCGTGCATATCGCAGAAAAAGCGAAAATAAACAAAAAGCTCACCATGCACATTGCCCGTCACAGTTTTGGCAATATTTCAGGCGACAGAATTCCTATTCAGATGCTGCAAAAGCTATATCGTCATTCCACCGTTACAACTACAATAAATTATCAAGCCAATTTTATGCATAAAGAGACTGATGATGCTTTAGAAAAGGTTATTAATTTCTAAATTTTCAAATTTTCAAAAAGTTCAGCAAAAAAGGAAAGTTAATACTTTGCGCATTTTTATTTTTTCTCCCTATCCACGAAAAAAGCACCTTTTGCGGTGTCAATTTCTATAACTCAATCACTTCTTTAAAAGCTACATTGAAATCCCCTTACCCTTGTACTTCGACCAATCCGTGAGTTCATCCTTGAACCTATTGTAAATCTCCTCTTGCCCTTTTTTGCCCCTATTGCCCAATAACGAACTGATGGCATAAACGCCTTTTCGCAACAAACGGTTTTGTTCGAAGGAAGATTTCCTTTCCAGTGCCTTATTTAAACTTTTCCGAAGTCCGTTGTCCATATGGTGCTGCACCAACTCCGAATGGAGGTTTGGGTAAACTTTTTCAGCTGTCAGCATAAAGGCGACCCTATCGTACATTCCCCTTTCCATTAGATGGTCCGCCCAAAGGTTCTTGAGATCGTTCCTGCCATCTTTGATCAGGCCGTTGATGACGGTCTGCTGTTCCAATAATGTGGCGGTGACATCGGGAATGGAATTCAAATAAAGGTCTGTTCTTTTTGGCAAGGGGCAACTTGTCCTATGGTCCGTATAAATGGATCTGACCTCGAATCCGTCCTTCCCTTTTACAAAATAGAATCCCTTGGCGTTGAATAGGGCCATATAGTCGTTCGGGGATTTTTCATAAGGCGCTTGCATCCGTTCGGCGTGTTTTACATAACTGCCCAATGCGGCCTTCTCGAATTCTTGCCTATATCCGATTTCCATGGTACCGTACAGTTTTGGAAAGACCATTGGCAGAAAAAAGGAGGATGCCGTAAGTTCAGGGCCAATATCGGAATTCCGTGCCGTCAACATTTCCAATACCATATGGTTTTGACGGACAAAACCGGTGGATACATAGGCGTCCATGGACTTGGGGAAGGGCAGGTCGCCCAAACGAACAGGGACCGTATGTTTGTTGGAACCGGAAAAGGACAATCGGTTGTCCTGGTACTTTACGCCCAGGGACCGGAACAGGCGATGGACACTCCCCTTTTCCTTCCCTACATCGAAAATGCAGTTTTCCAATATCCTGCCGATAAGCCGGAACTTGCTTTCCAAGGTTTCTTTTTCCTTTTTTTCCTCCAATTGGTATAGCCTGTCCCTAACCGTCGGGAACTCTCTTTTAAGTGCTTCCATCAACAAATTTTTTTGATTTCTTGGAAGGTAGCGTTCAAGAAAAATGTAGTTTTTTGATGTTTTAATATGCGGAAGGATATCCATTGGGTTCCTGGCCATTATGTTCTCCGAGAACAGTCCGTTGCGGTCGTGGGACTTCAGATAGGATGTCCGGAATGCCTCTTTTATGAGTTTTTGGACTTCCAATGTAAACTGATTGCTATCGGTATCGATCTCCGTGGGTCCTTCGCCGTTCCCGAAAATGTCAAGACGTTTCTCCATTCTTATTTTTGGACTCAGCTCGCTTTCCTTGAACGCATATCCCGATTTGTCATGGATGGTGTACCCCTTGATGGCATCCCCTTTTATGTCCAGTTTTATATCGATGCCCTGATATTCCTTAAGTACTTCGACGAGGTCGTGTGGCCTTATGGCCCTGAAAAGACCATAGGTGGTCCCTATCTGTTTCAGCAGGCGTTTGCGGTGCATCGGAAGTAGTTTCGACTTTGAATTGGCCTCGAATACCTTTTGCAGTTTCGGGCCGCTCAGGCTTCGGTGAACGGTGGAGCCGTTGATGAACCGGGTCCGGTAGCCTTTTTGATTGTCCAGTCCATAGGCCACCCCAATCTTCCCCGATATTTTTCTTGTCTGCCTTACCTGTATGTGATAGGGATTTACGAGTTTCGCCAGCTCCCCGAAACTGCGCACTTTGTGTTTTTGGAGGATGCCGTTCAGTACGTCCTGTAAATAGTACTTCGTCCCTTGGGCAGGGTCCATCCCGAACTGGAGTACTGGTAATCTGTATATTGGCAGTTCCCTCTGCTGTGTGGTACGAGGCGATGGTGATAGGTTAAACTTTTTTTCAAGGTATCGTTGGGTCGCCAGGTTACTTCTATAGCTGTTGAAAATTCCGAGAACCTTTCCATCATCGTCCACATTGGTCGTTATAATATGGACATGCTCATGGCCGGTATCGGTGTGCCTTACCATTACAAAGGGCTGTTCGCCATAGCCCATTTGCTCCATGTATTCCCTTGATACTGCTTGGAAGGTATTGTCATCTAGGTGTTCCCCTAGGGGAAGGTTCAGGGTAATATGGGCATAGCGGTTCTTGGTGGCATTGCGCTGTCCCTGGAAATGGAGTACCCTCCCGAAGAACTTTTGTGAAATGTCCTGTGAGTACATGTTCCCATATCCGAGTATGCGCATACCCTCTTTGCCGAAGACATAGTTCAGCATTCCCTGACAGCTTTCCCCATATCCAATCCTTCCTATCATCCCATTTGTTCTTCTAATGTGATTTCAATAAGTGCGCTAAGCAGTTCATTGGTCCTTCGTATCTCGTCCATCAAACCACTGTTGGGACTTCTCTGGTTCTTCAAGTTTGCCAGTTTTACCAATTGGTTGATGTTGCTGCCTATCCTGTTGATATGGTGGGCAAGGTCCGAAGTGTTCGGCAGCCTGTCCCTTTCCTCCGATTCCCTATCCAATACGAGCCTTCTCAGAAGGGGGCTTATTACGCCCCTTTCGTGAATATTCAAATGATAAGATTTGCAGATTGTCTTCAATTTATCATATTCCATATCGTTGAACCGTAGCATTATGTTATGGTACCGCTTATTATTACCCAACCGTTTTCGGCCTCCTTTCTTTCGTTCCATTTCCTTTGTTTTTAAGGCAAACACTTCGACTGAAGTAGACAATTCTAAGTTACTTAGAATATAACTTGCTATCCTTTCCAAGGATAAATATAGTTGATCAATATTAAATATAAAAGACTAATAATCAATTCTTTAACCCTATAAATCATATGGAATCATATAGGACTATATGGGTACACGTATATAATTTATATGGTCCAATTTGGTGTTTAAAAAATTAGGGAATCATGGAAATATCCAAGTTTTTTGTGGAGAGGGGAAGAAAGGTCAAGGGGTTTTTCTCCCCTTGTGCTTTTCAGTGGCCGAGAGGGGGTCGGGCTAAATTGGAACGGAAAGACTTTACTTGCTGACCGGGGACTCGTGTCCGCTAGGGGAGGATCGGAATGGGAGGGTTGACCGACTTCCGCCTTGGCTTGGGCAAACATATTGATTTTACAAGTATGGTTCCTTAAAGAAAGTCCAAATAAGCTTGGGATTGGATATTCCTATTGACGTTTAAACTTGAGCGTATTTAGTTGGATAATTAGTCGATTAAAAGTTTCGTTTAATTGTTTTTACCAATATCATCAATTATATAAATACCTCCTAGAAGGTGTAATGGAGCATGAGACGCATCTTGGTAAAGTTATCCTTAACACCTAAACTGGGTTGGAAATGGAGTGATTTTCGTTATTATCACCTAATTCTTTTAAATATGCGCTGATAATATGTTATATTGCGTATACTATATGTTAAATAGAATAAAATTATGGCTACAGTCCGAAAATCATTGACCATTACCGAAGCCCAAGAGCAATGGATAAAACTGCAAATTAAAAATGGAGGTTTCGCCAACGATAGCGAATATATGCGGCATCTAATACGTTTGGACGAGGAACGCAATAGGGAATTTTTAATTACAAAAGCAGCTATACAGGCGGGCTATGATAGCGGTGTAAGCCCCAAGGTCAGAACCGTTGACGAGATTATGAAAGCCGCAATTAATCGTCGAACGGACAAAACGCAAGGAAAACAGAATGCATAGATATGCGCTATCCTATAGGGCTGACAATGACCTTGATGATATAACGGATTATACTTTGGAGATTTGGGGGGAAAACCAGACTCGGGATTATCTTGCCGGGTTCTTACAATGCTTTCAATCTTTAGCGGATAAACCAGATCTTGGCAGAAGTGCCGCCGAATATGCACCGCTCCTAAAAAGATACAATTACAAAGCCCATACAATTTTTTACGAACCAACGGAAAAGGGCATTTTTGTAGTCCGCATATTGGGTCAGAGACAGGATTTTGAACGCCATCTATAAGCACTGGTTAAAAATCAAATATGTTCGAAATTAAAACTTGGCTCTTCGATTGTGGAACGGGTAATTACTTTTTAGTTCAACAAGCTTCTAAAATTATATTATGATCTCAAAAATTGTTCTTTTTACAGAACCAGGAAAAGGAATTAAGAACTACCCTAACTATTAAGCTATTAAAAATCATGACACTAGTGTCTTAACTTTAACCGGGGTTATCTATCGGCCTTCTCTTTCCTATTATCCTTCATAGCTACAACCGTCACTTTGTCTTTGTTGAAAATGTAATAAACAGTTGTGTTTTTGTGAATGACCGCTCGCCTTAAAAGTTTTTGACTTTTTGATTCAGGATATAATGTAGGGAAATTAGATACCGTTAATTCAAATTGCCGAAGCAATCTTTCAAATTTAACGACCTCCTTGACAGTGAACTTTTGAATCAGGTAATTTTTAATGGCAATGGCGTTTATCAGAGACCTTTTTGTCCATTCTACCCTGTAAGGTCTATCCATTGGTCAAACCGTTCCAGAATTCATTGGATTTCATAGTTTCACCTTGTTGATAATCTCTGATACCACTTAGAATATTAACCCTATCACTTTCTGTAAGTTCTTCCCACCAGTCGATGGATTTGCCCTCACTGGATAATTTAACGGAACTAAGCAGACTTAAAATAGACTCATCGGTTAAAGATTGGATCCATCCAACAAGCTCCTTTTTAGTATTGTTCAATTCTGCTGTTCCCATATTATCATTTTAAAGTAAAGTTACAAAAACCGTACAATTATGAATTAATTCAAAGACGAACTTTTTTTTCACCGGGTATGTGTCCTTGCCTATCCTTGTATTTGAACTTTCAAATTTGCTTTATGAAGAGAGAGATAAAATTTTTGTGCTATAAATGGTTCTTTTTACGGTGCTCTTCAAAAATCGAGATACTGGAGCTTTTTTCTTAGAAACTAGAAGTAGGAAAACTGGTAAGGCTACTGATAGCGGTTCTAGCCTGTCCAAAGGTTACCACTATTGTTTGTACACAACTCTCTAAACTAAAAATTTAGTTGTACTTTGTCTGTCACTAGGGATAATATGAACCCAATTGTACCACATTTTAAGATGAAGAAAATAATATTAGTATTAATTACTGCGGTTCTATTAATTTATTGTAAAAAAGAGCAGAAAGTCGATGTTGAATATGTAACCAACAAGTTCAAAGAATATGCTGCTAAAAGAGAAAAGGTAGCATACAATATCCAGAAAATAGATTCCTTTGCCAATTCTGAAAAAGTATCTATTAAAACTGGTTTTGCATTTATCGATAAAAATAGCAGTGATGAAACTTTGGGGCTTTCATTCTATAGTAAAACAGATGATAATCCAACAGCGTATGTTTACGATAAAGGGACCCGGTATTTAATTTCAAAATCCGATAAAACATACGAAGCTGAAGAAAGAACAGCCGATGATGCCATAGTACGTCCTGGTGGGAGGTTGATTGTTACTCAGGTTTTTCATCTTGATACGGTTTATTATAAATCGGTATCATTGAGCAGAACGGATAAAAATTATGTTTTAAAATATAAATATAGAGATCAGCCAACTTATAATATTACTAATACAGAAGTAACGGTTGAGTTAACGAAGGACAACTTCTTCCCTGTTAAGATTACTCAAACTGAGAAGATGATAGGTAATAGATCTTTTAATCAAATAATATTGAGTAACATCAAAATAAACGAGGAAACCAAAAATTCAATTGAAAATTATAAAAGCGAGTTTAAAGATTTTAAACTAGTTCAACCCGAAAAGGAAGTACAGCAGTCAAACCCCCTTTTAAATAATGAACTTCCGAAAATAAATTTATCAGATTTATTTAATCCTAATGAAACTATAAGCCTACCGTTTAATAGCCTAACACTAATTGACTTTTGGGAAGTTTGGTGTGGCCCTTGCATTGCCTCGTTCCCTAAAGTAGAAAACTTAAAGAATAAATACGCAGCCCAACTTAAAGTCATAGGCATTGTAACAGAAGATATTGAAAAAGCAAAAGAACTGGTTAAACTAAAGAAGACCACATACCAAAACCTTATCGGAAATGAGGCACTAAAGAAAACTTTTAGTGTCAATAGCTGGCCTAGATACCTTTTGGTTGATAGTAACGGAATATTAATAAAAGAGTACTTTGGATTTTCAGAACAAATTGAAAAAGATATAAAGGAATTAATTAAAATCCTATAAAACGGCCGGTTAATAGAGTTGAGTAAAGAAAAAGGGAAAGTGTCGTAAAATGTTCGTTTTAGGGGACTTTTGGATTATGAATTAAAAATTTTGACACAGATTTTCCTATCATTTTAATTTGTGCAGATTTTTACTTTGCGTTATATACCTTCATCATTTCGATTGTTGATTTATGCGGCCTGCCTACTGCTTTTTCAAAATCGGATACCACATCGTTTGCGTCATTTTTAATGCCTTCATAAATCCCTGCTATCACAGTTCCTAAAAAGTCACCCAGTTCTGCTTTTCTGTCACTTTTATATGCTTCAACAGAAATCGGATTATAAACAAGATTGGTATCATAAACTTGGTTTATGCATTCCGCAAGTTGGCTTTGAGTAATTGGTTCGCCCACGAGATTGTAAACTTTCCCATTGTGTTTTTCTTCGGTTAGTATTTTTGCGTAAGCATATCCCAATTCTTCTCGGCTAGTGTACGTACATTTTCCATCGCCTGCACAATTTCTAATTTCTCCATCTTTAATATATGTATCCATATATTCTAAATCTGGCTCAATATAAATCCCATTTCTACCTATTACCCAGACAAGACCTGAATCTCTAACGTCTTTTTCTGTTTGACGATTGCTCTGTACAACCGGGCTAAATGCGTTATTTTCCTCAGCACCAACAATACTGGTGTATACTATTTTCTTTACTCCGTTTTGCTTGGCCGCCTCAATCACATTTCTGTGCTGTTGAATTCTTTTTTGAGGTTCATCCATACCTGAAACTAAAAGCACGGCATCAACACCTTGTAAAGCCACATCAAAATCTTGGCGATTATTATAATCTCCTTTTCTTATTTCAATTCCGAAATGTTTCGCTTTATCCGGTGTTCGGGCAATGCCAATTACATTCTCCTTCCCAATTTCATTAATAAGGTGTTTTACAACGGAAGCACCTAATTTCCCACTTGCTGATGTTACTGCTATTTTCATGCTATTTTTATTTAGTGTCTATAAATTAAGATATAATAGTTCTTCTGTTTTTGCGAAGTCCAACGAATTTATCCTTTACAAAGGGTATTCTTATAATAAAACCAATACCCACGATTACAGCATAAATAATCCATGTTTTATCTAAAATTGCCACGTGTAATATGCTTAGGAAGATGGCTGCATATGCGAGACTTTGCAACTTTTTCCAATTCCTTTTAAGTCGTTTCATTGATTTTCTGTTGGATGTAAAAAACAAAGGAATTAATATCAGAATAGCTAAAAATCCAGCTACATAGTTCACTTGGGTAAATGTTTCTAAAAATCCTTCGGCCCAAATAAAAATGATAAAATGAAGAAAACTCCAAACCGCTGTTGCGATACCCAAGGCTTGCCTGACAAAGAGCTTGGTTATCCCAAAAATGATAAAGACCGGTGTTAATGTTAATACGGCCGTCATCCATCTAATGGCAAACTCTCCAGAAATATGATATAACATTTCTAAAGTGGTCATACCATCACTACCTGCACCTTCAATTAACGTAATGGATAAACCATTCGTAAAATCAATATGAACCATATTGATTAGTATGAACATTGGCAGTATGGCCAATATCGCAACTATCATCCAACCGTAATTTCTTTTTAAAAAATTCATGTTGATTATTGAAGTTTTGATTTGATTTCCTCTAACTCCTTTTCAAGTTTCTCCGCTTTTTCTTTGAACTTTTGCATGGCTTTTTTAAGCTGACCTATTTTTTTGAAAGCTTCTTCATCTTGAACAGCTTCATAAATTGTTACACCCTCTTTTTCCTTTATTTTTGATTTACTACCACATTTTGGGCATGTTGCTACTTGACTCATGATTTTACTTTTTAATAGTTATTAGTGATACTTTACTTCCAAATTTTGGTTGTATGTGATACCTTTTGTTTGCACCAACCTCTTTTAAAAACGCTTTGGTGTCTGCCATTTCAGCATTATCCACATAAATGATAGTGTTGGTATGAAAATTAGGTTCAAGCATTCGGAATAGCGATAAGTACAAATCTTTCCAGCCATCTAACAACAACAAATCTATTGGCTCATGATAATCTTTCAAAGTCTGTAAGGCATCGCCAATTCTAACCTCAATAAGGTTGTTTACACCTGCCTTCTTAAAGTTTTCAATTGCTTGTTGCGCTTTCGATTCGATTAATTCTGTAGTAATGATGCGACCTCCCGTTTCCATCGCACCTTGTGCTAAAAATAATGTGGATATCCCGAATGAAGTTCCAAACTCCACGATGTTCTTAATGTTGTTCTCCTTTATAAGCTGCTTTAAATCCGCTCCTTGTTCTTTGGATATGGAAAGATATGCATCCTTAAAATCCAATGGTTGCATGGGTCTGAACATGCTTCTTGCAGCACCTTTCATCATTTTAACACGGTCGTACTTAGAATCGTCGAACAATTCATTTAATGTACTTGTTACTTGGTCATGTAAAGTCATATTTTTCTATTAGTTAAACAGGGAATTCTAAAAATGTTTGGTATTCCTTGTTGCTTTTTATTTTTTGACATATCGCTTTCCCTACCATTCCTTATATAAATTATTATAGCTCTTTATTTTTCTCCAATTCATAGGAATAGGAGAGGTAGTAGTTTCTTGCGGGGGCATTTACTTGTTGTGCCGCCAAAGCCCTTAACAACTTTACCTTAACTTCAATGACTTTTGGTTTTTGATAGTCCGTTTGAAGCAGAGCGTCGGCTAATTGTAATCCCCACTGATAATCACCATCCTCTACTGCTTTGCTTAGTTGCTCAAATATCTTTTTCTCACCTCCTGCAAGGTCAATAATATGTTTCGCCTCTTGTGATGAAGAAAGTGGGTAAAGGTTTGTAGGGTTCCCATCAAACCAACCTACATAGTGAAGAAATATGGAACGAACCCCCCATGGAACCGAGCCATAAAACTCCTGCAAGTTCGGTTGATCTATTAGTGAATCGGCCAACCTAACACTGTCAACGGTTTGTTGAAGTGTATACCCTTTATTCATGGCATCTATTGTTTGCCGGTAGATACTTAAAATCGCTGTTGCGTAGTTTTTAAGATTATTATGGACAATTGATTTTCCGGAGAGTGGGCGTGTATGCCCAGGCACGAGGTACTCCACAGGGAGAGTACTCATTTTTTGTATCGATTCGCCCCATGATTTGACATCCCTATATTGCGAACCCCGAATGGCATAAAGGTTTGGAAACGATTTGTAATAATTATCTCCTGTAAACAATGTTTTTAGACCGGGAATCCATACAAAAAGCTCGTCATTTGTTTCCCCATCAGCGGCATGCAGTTCGAAATCCAGGTCAGCGAGCGAAACCAACAGCGAGTCTTTAAACGTAATATTGGGTTCAATATATCCTTCCCCGGCCCTGTCCGTTGGAGTGATACCGGGGGCCACACCTCGATTAATGATATCTTTGGCCGGTAAATCCCGCCCAAATTGCCTTGCGTTACGCTGTTTTAGGATGGGCTCTACCGGTGAACTTCCTTGTAGCCCATCCTTAAATCCTGCTCTGGCAATTATCTGAACATCCTTGCTATTGCCAATAAAAGCGGAAGTACCTCCCGTATGATCATCATGGCCATGTGTGTAAATTACTGCCTTTACAGGTTTGCTAGTTATCTCTTGGAACTTTTCCGCTACCGTTTCCGCAGCCCCCAAAGCGCGGAGTGCATCGACAATGACCACTCCTTCTTCTCCAATTACCATGGAAGCGTTTGAACCATCATATCCCACGGCCACATAAACATATTCATTTAATTTGATGATCTCAGGAGCAAATTCAGCACTTTGGCCTTTTAATTTGGTGATATTTGGATTTTCTTGTTCTTGAGACACATTCTCTTTAGGAGAATTTTGACATGCCTGCATAGAAATGATTACCAATAGAAACAGGACTATTTTTATTGTTTTGCTAACTTCGATGAAGTGTCTATCTCCTACTTGAATCTTATTTAGTTTCATTTTCTATGATTTTAAAGTTCGGTACAAAATTGGCACTATACCGGACAATCGGGTAGGTCAATCTTCGGAAAAGAATGGTAAATGTGGGAACGAAACTACTATAACCCGGTTTTGAACGGTGTTGATTTAGTACAAGTATATTTTTTTGAAAAATTCCATTGGGTTATTTCAGTCATAACTACACAAAAAAAATCTGATGAAGTTTGTGAAATCTTCATCAGATTTAATAGTAGTTCCTAACTGATCACTATTCTTCTTATTCAGAGAATGATAGACTGAAATTTATTCAGGTATTTTTAAATGATCAATAATCCCACTTAGAAATACTGTTTTTAATGGTCGTTCAGGCTTGTTTTCGTAACCGATTATAATAGAACTGTGCACTAGCATTTTTTCAAAATCCAAAACCACGGTCAAATAGTCCCTTCTGTCAGTTTCGTGCCAATTGATCATATAAAGGTCATTACCAATTTTAAGCGAACGATAAGGAATATCTTCGTTTCCATTTCCTTTTGCCGGCCCGGCAACCCATTCATATTTGGCTTTGCCATTGTTGAACTCAAAGTGTATAGCCGTTCCATTTTGATACTGGAAATTCAGTGAGTATCCATCTAAGAAGTGTTCAGGCTGTCCGAACTGAAATTTATTTTCTTCCGATGTTTTGCTTTGACCAAAACTAAGTCCAACGCTAAATAGCGCAAGACAAATAAGTGTAACTAATTTTGCTTTACTCACAAGGTTTCTATTGTTTTTCTTGTGTTCGTTATTTTTCTTTGAAAGGTTCATCTTCTTATGATTTAAAAGTTCGGTACAAAATTCGCGAAATGTTGAATAGCCTGGTAGGTCAATCTTCGGAAAAGAATGGTAAATATAGGAGCGGAACGGCTATAGCCCGGTTTTGAACTGCTTTGGTGTAGTACTGGTATGTTTTTTGAAGAATTTCGTGAAATTTGTCACTTCGTCGAAACCCACCGTATATGCGATTTCCTTTAAACTATCATTTGTGCTTGCTATTGCTCTTTTTGTTTCCAAGATCACAAAATCATCAACAAAATGTTTGGCAGTATTGAGGGTGAATTCTTTGACTATCTTATTCAAATGTTTTGTAGAAACCAATAGCATATCGGCATAGTCCTTTACATTTCTCGTGGTGGTATACTTTTCTTCCACCAAATTTTTGAATTCCAGAAATAGCGGATAGTATTTATTTTGTTTTTGAGGTTCATCTGTCTGTGAAAGACGCTCTAGTCTTAATAAATATAATTCGAGCATTACCGCCACAATATTCTTTTGGGCATAGGTATTTTCTGTTTCCAGTTCAATCTTTAGATGTTTAATAAATGGCTCATTGAAACTGATACCATCAACGGCAGCTTTGGAAATATGATAATTATAGAGATGGGAAATAAACTCAATGGACGATTTTGAAAAATAGTTAAGTACAAATTCTTCCGTAAACACAATCAGGAATCCGTCATAACTTGGATTTTCTTCAAAAGCATGTACTTGTCCTTTCGCTATTTTCAACACCGTACCTTTTTTTAATGGATACTCTTTCAGGTCGATCTTATGACTTCCGACACCATTGGTAACGATCAGCAAGGCAAAAAAGCTAAGCCTATGGGGCAAATTGGGGTTATGGTCCAAACCTTCTTTTATTCTTGCAAATAAGTTGGACACATTAAGGAGCTCGAATTCCTTTTCGTCTTCTTCGCTTTGAAATGATATTTTGGGAATGTTATTCAAATCGATACGTTTTTCAGCTTAGTAATGATTGGACTAATTTAATGATTATATCCTATCTATATGGGCCATGGCATCCATTTTAGAGTCCCATAAAACGGCCGATTCACGTGACACTTTTCACGGAGGGAAAAATCTTGGAGGGTATTGTCTCATTTCTGGTCTTTTTTATTAGTTTCGTTAATTAACCTTTTACGGCACTAAATATGGTAATAGGATATGCGAGGGTTTCCACCCCGGAACAAAAATTGGAATCTCAAATAGATCTGTTGAAAAATAGCGGATGCGAAATAATCTATTCGGATATAGCAAGTGGAACTCGGGACGATAGAAAGGGCTTGAATGAAATGCTGAAGTATATGAGAAAAGGGGATACTATCTTGACCTATAAAAATGATAGGGTATTCCGTTCCCTAAAAAACATGGTACAACTTATCGACCGGTTCAATGAATCTGGAGTACATTTTAAAAGCCTCAGCGAACCCGAATTCAATACTAATTCTGCAAACGGTAAATTTTTACTTCAAATTTTTGCTGCTGTTGCCGAATTCGAACGTAACCTTATAAGTGAGAGAACAAAAGTCGGCTTGAACAATGCCCGTCAACGTAATAAACTTTTGGGTAGGCCTTCTGGGTCAAAACGGGAAACTATTGAAAAATACCATTATGCCAAGCATCTATACGACCATATGGATGTGGCGATTGGTATGGCATGTATCAAGGCTAAAATTAGTAAAAGTTCATTTTATAGGGTGGAAAGGCAACTTTCAAAATGAAAGATCAATAAGCCATGTTCCCTGGATTTTTAAATCGGTCCACAGCTAAAACAAAGTTTAATGGTCAAAATGGTTGTCAAATTTTAGGATTTCGAAATGTAGGTGGCATCCCCATCTTATTTCCGAATTGCCTACAATTCCAATAATTTCACTGTAACTGATAGGTGATTAAATGGTCGCTTGGGCTCGAACTAGGGACAACTTGATTATGAGTCACTTTTTTCTAATAAAAATTATTCATATTAAATCATCCAGAAATAGTTCCAGTTAAATTGGATCAAGAACAATTGTTGTGTTTATGCAAATATTGTGGTCAATCTATAAAGGAAGAATTCTACGTTTTTGACTCCTCTGAATTGCGCTCTAAAAGCTTTTATTTTTGCATTGAATGATTCCGCCGATGCATTTGTACTCCTGTTTATAAAATAGTTCAGGATCGACCTATAATTGAGCGATATCGTATTGGCAATAGTATTGAAGGCCCTAAAGCCTGTATTCTCTACGTCTTTGTACCAATGTGCCAGCTTTGTATATGCTGTTTGTATAGAAGTTGCCGTATTGAATATGTTCCTGAGCCCCTGTACCAGGTCGAAGGCCACCTTTATATCCGGATATTGGGCGAACAATATTTTGCTCCTTTCGGATTGGTTTTGTGTCCAATTGTTGGGCGATTTGTAAAGGAGATACCTACTTCTGGCCAAGAGCTGTTTTCTAGTGTCCCCATTGCTAAATTCTTTTGGGACGAATGTCCCGTTCTTTGCCCTTGCCTGCTTTATCTGTTGGTTCTCCCGGTCTATGGCGTCCCACCTATGTTTGATGCGGATGTCCTGAAGGGCCTCCAGTGCCAGCTTCTGTACATGGAACCTGTCCGTTACCTGTATTGCTTTTGGGAAGCATTGTTTGGCGATGGTCTTCATGGAGTTGGCCATATCCAGGGTAATTTCCTTGACCTTGGCCCTTTTTTTGGCCGATATCTTTAGCAGCTGCTCAATGATCGGTCCCACCTTGGTGCCGGCGAATATGGCCACTATGGAACCTTTTTTGCCCTTGGCCTTTTTGTTGGTAATTATGGTGTAGAGTTCCCCCTTGGAGAGTGCCGTTTCGTCAATGGACAGATAAGGTCCCATATTCTCTGGGAATATGAGCCACTCCTTGGCATGTGGTCTCTCCTCCCATTGTTTGAACTCGCTTAAATAATCCCGAAACTGTCGCTGTAGTTTTTTGCCGTTGACCCCATAAAATCCGCCAATGGTATGGCAGTCATTAGCTTTGGTACTGACCAAGTACTTTTAAAAAAGCAGCGAACTCAACGGTCATACGAGTCCCCTGTGCCACTAGATCCCAATCTCTTTGCACGGCTTGGCCAGTGGCCTTGTCCAGCCAACGGCGGCGCTTAATGTGGAGATAAACTGACTTTCCCCTTAACGGAAAATCCTGGACGACGATCTCTTTGTGAAAACCATGGGCTATTAAAGTGCGATGTTTTTCCTCTTTCGGGGTATCTTTTTTTTCTTCAAAATATAAATGAAGCGCACCCTCTTGCATATTATGGGAGACTAGGTCAAAATGGGTCGTTAATACTTCTGGCAGTATAAACTTTAATAGGTCCAATGATAATTCCAATACGATCGTTTTTCCGCAAAGATCTTATTCTATTTTCAATTCACACACAACTTTTGGGATTGATCCTAAGAGACTATTAAAATTATAGGAAATCCTCCATACCCTTTTCCTGCTAACAGGAATAGAATAACTAGGAAAAAAGGTAGTGCTAACATACTTAAAATTTGAAAATTCAAAATTTTCTTTCCAATAGTATTCATCTTTCTATCATTTCTATTCTTGAAAAATATAATTGATGGGAAAATAATATTACCAAATGGGATTACCAACATTGTTAAAACACTAAAATTCATAAGTTTCAATGTTTTTATGTTGTTTTTTACAAATAATTTGGGGTTACCTTCATCATGAAATATATCTGAGCTTTCAATGGATAAAGTTTTCGCTAAAGTTTTGAGGGTATGAGAACTTCCCGTTGACAATCCTTTTTCGATTCGCTGAATAGTTCTAATGGATATTCCAGAAGACTTTGATAACTCTTCTTGAGTCAGGTTTTTAAGTCTTCTATGCTCCTTTAAGCTATTCTTCATTGTGGTTTTCAAATTACCGTTAACATTATAGGATTAAATCAGGTAAGCCAAGGGCGCAGTTCTTTAATGTAACTATGCGGTCTCGGTTTTGCGCTATCCTTGCTACAGGGATTGGATCCTTTTTATTTTTTCCAATTTAGGGATTTTTAGTCAATAATATGCAAAGAGGTTGGACAGGAGCGGTGTTTGGCCAGCCAATTTAAGGGAAGGCACGAGCCAGTGGGGAATTTTATTTGTTTTCTTTAAAGTGGTACAATTTAAAACGGGATGGCTGGCACTGATGCATTAAAGAAAGCCTGTAAAGCGGTTTAAATAAGCTGGATTTTCTAAAAATTAGGACTTGTACAACGGCTGCCCGTGTTGGTTTTGTTGAAAGCTGGTTTGCAAAGGCCTCCAAAAATATCCGGTTACTTGCTGACCTAAAAAGAGAAACTGCCTTAAAAGGGAGTTATAGAAGTTTGTTTTTTTTATAATTTATTTGCTTGTGCAACGGTTACGTTCGTTTTATGGGACTTTAAAAAACTAGAATTTAACGTCTCACCAAACGCAGTTTCTTTTAACGAGGTGATGTACTTCATTTATTTGAACTCACTTTTCTGATACAACATAATGCTTCTTTCCATAACCGACGCGCCCGTCCCTTGAAATAGCCTCTACAACAATTATATAGTCGCCCGGAACGTCTCCATTATAAAAACGAGCCGATGCGCTTCCTGACTTATCAGTGCTCAGATGGGGTTGCCAGTGGATAAGTGCCCTAAGATCCGGCTTTTGTTCTTTGGTGGGAATCGGACTGTCGTATTTTGGGGTGTAGAATTCCATGACCGGGGAAAAGACCTCGACAGACGTATTAAAGGTGCCAGGTGTCGGCCTTATGGAAGTATTGATACCTAAACCGCCTTTGGTAACCACAGAAATGATATGTCCAAGAGATGGCGTATTCATGGGACTTACCTCTGGAAAAACACTCTGGTACAAGCTCCTAAAGGAACTGGCGTACTGGATAAGTTCTACCCGCTCTATAATTTCGGGGGACATATTGGACACCTGACCATATTGGTGTTTGTCAAGCGGTTTACCGTCGACGATCAATAAAGTCCCCTCCTTTTTTGGATTTCCCGGTACGATACCGCGTCCGGATTGATATCTTACGGCTCCATACTGTCCCGCTCTGACATGCGCAAGCATAAACCCGTCGCTATATTTTTCAATAAATACCTGATCTCCGTAATTGAAAAGAAGGATACTGTATAGCCCATAGGACCATTTTTTCTCCTTTGCCCTTAAATCATCTCCATTGACGATCCCATCTGGTTCTCCGTATTTGTCGTAAAGTTTTTTGCGCTCGGGACTTAAGAGGTTGTCGGTAACAATCACCTCGTCCAGTTGCGTAACCCCATAGAGGGAATCTAATATGGCTTCTGTTCGGACACGTTCCATTCCCGCCACGGCCACACTTCTGATCAGGGTATCCAGTTGACGAAAGGCCGGCCTACGATCATAGGTTACTTTTGGAGGCTTTGGGTTATTCAAATTGATCCTATAATCAAGTTTATTCCCCTTTTTTCCATCATCTACCGTAAGTAGGACCCGCATGGGTGGGCCATAGGTATCCTCCATCATGAACCTGAAGTTACCCAGACTATCGGTGGTTCCTGAGTAGAAGACCGGTGACTTTGATAAGGAAGATAAGGTAAGCCCCACGCCTTCCTTAGAGAGTTTGCTCCTTCCGGGGGCCTGTACCGAGCCCCTGACCTCGAGGCGAGACTGAGGCCAATAAAGGGTCTTCTCGATGCGTTTTGCAGGATATTTGTAACGGCGCCAGCCCTGGGAGAGCATAAGGGCGTCGAGGTCCTGGGCACGTCCGGTATTCTGGGAATTAAAGTAATAATCGGGATCCTCGATCGTTCCCCGCAGTTCCGAACTTAAAAGAAAGTAGGATTTAATGTTCCCAAACGTATGCTGGCCCTGTACTGAATTGATGGCCAAAACGGACAATTCTACGGGGCCCTGAACGGAATCTTGTCCCGTGATAAGGATATCCAATTGGGTAGGTTGGCGCCGTGCATACGTTTCCCTGTCCGTAGCCAGGTCCACCTTCAAATGGTCTTCGGTCTTTTCATTGAAGAACAGCCGCTCCGCAACGGTATTTTTGTTCTGGTCCATCAGGGTAAAGACGAGTATGCCCTCTGGCAATGCCTCCGATAAAAGGCTCTTGGACAGATATCCCTCTCGCAACGGACCCTCTATCATAATAAGATCCTGCCCCCGGCAAGAGACCTTGATATACACATTGCCGGAAAGGACATTTGAGTATACCCCCGCCCAAATATTTTTGCCAGTTCGTTGAACAGAGATAATACTTCCATTGGATGCCGATTTGGGCAAAGGGAATTTTACGATGGTTTTCGGTCCGTTCGTGGAACGAATTTCGGCATGGTAGGTACGGGAACTTTCGGCGTAAATTGAAAAATAGCCCATTCCCAAACGGTTTGACACAAAATCAATGATATGTTTCCCCCTGTCGTCGAAAACGGTTCCCTGGACCCTGCTTCCCTTGCCGTCGATGCCTATGGCCTTGTACGCTATCTTGTTGCTGTACCCCTCAATTAACGTACCGCTTTCAGGAAAGAATTGCAGGTCTACCTCGTTTTGATCCAGGACGACCGTTTCGGATAGCCCCTCTACTGTCACGGTCACCCAGCTAGGGTCTTCCAGCATCTCGTATTCAAATGCATAAGCTCCATGGCCATTTCTTTTTATAAGCAGGGTGTCGCTCCCCTTATCTCTTTCTATGGCGACCTGTACCTGCTTGGCCCCGGTCGATTCTATGGCGTCTGACCTAACCTTAGCGCTCAAAAGGAACCGCCCGTCACCTACTTTCTCCAGTTTTAGGGAATCCAATAATTTCGGGTTGTTTGAGGGCCAAGGAGCTACAATGTCCACGTAGCGCTTATAAATGAAATCATCCCCAAAGTTTCTGTTCCATTGGGTATAGGCCTGTACCAGATAGCGGCCCTCCGGCAAGCCCTTTTCGGGTTCAAAAGACCCCCTCCCTACCCCTTTGGACAACTTGACCAATTTACGCGACACGATTTTCCCGTCTGGACCAATCAATTCAACATGAAGTACACCGCTAATTTCCGTGAAACGGTGGGAAATTGCATCGGTTACGATGGCCTTGAACCAGATAGTTTGGTCGGTAGCGAACACTTCGGAGGCAAGCTGCAAATAGATCTTTTCGGGCGACCACCTATCTTGTGAAAAAACGGAGGTTGAAATCGACAATAATAGCAGAATGATAAACTTTCTTGACATTTTTATTTCGAATAGTAAACTTCTAACCAAACGCACACTTTAATATCTAGATATCTAGAGTTTGTACTTAAGTTAGTCATTTGAATTTATTTAAAATGAAATACCATCCTATTGGAAGGTATTAATGCTTTAAAAAATTTACTCTTTAAACATTAGCGACCTAAATACTTAAAGAAGAGAAAGCTTGTTTTATATTTTGAATATTACTTTTCCGATAATATTCTTTTGGGCAACAGGGCCAAATGACCTAGAGTCAATAGACTTGTTTCTGTTGTCCCCAATCATAAAATAGTAATCGTTTTTGAAAATATAAAATTCACTTTCTTTATTATCATAATAAAAAGAACATTCTTCTCCAATTTCACCCCCTTCTTCCCATTCCATAATATCACGATAATCCTTTATTTTGTTTGACTCAAAGCTAATCTTTAATCCTTTGTAGGGAATTACAAATTTATCCATGTTGTTTTCCGAATAGGGTGGGAATTGAATCATTGAGTTATTATGTTTGGCGTCTGGCTCGATTGCCCCGATCGAATCGACGCTTTTACAACCCATAAGCAATTTTTCCTGGTTCAAATCAAGATTGATTATAACGTAACCGGAATATTTCTGTATAATACTGCTTGAGTCCTTATTCATACACTCTTTTAAGTCATTAAAATTTCGGTACCAAACCTTTCGAAAATGACACGAGGTACGGGGAGGGTGTGCGTATCGCCCATTAATAAAAATATCCGTGTCTTTTATTTCAATTATGTCACCTGGCAGACCAACACATCTCTTCACGTATATCGTTGATTCTTTACCTACGCTGAAGACTAAAAGATCGTTTATTTTTGGTTTTTGCTTAAATTTCAGCTCTTTTAAGATTTTTGCTAGGGGGCTGCCGTAAAAAATCTTGCTAACAATTATAAAATCGTTTTTTTGTAAGGTGTTCTCCATCGAAGAACATGGTATATGGAAAACATCAAAAAAAAATAACCTTAAAACAATCGTACTCAAAAAAAACCAAAATAAGACATTTAATAGCTTAAGAAAAAAAAAGCGAGCTATCTTTAGTCGTAAATTCAAACGCTTTTCCATAATTACAGTTATAATGATTTCATTTTTAATTGATTGTGCCTGCCGCAACCATAAACAACAGGTATTGTCGAATCAATCAACATAGTTCACACCTTGAAGTTTTAGAAAATTTTTTGCTCCATTTATTATTTCAAACGTTGTCTCGGAAGGAACTGTAACCTTTAAATTCAATATTCTATTAGCAACATTCACAGCATTTTCCATTTGATTGTTGTCGGAATACATTTTAAGCAATAAGTAATGGCTCCTAAAACTTCCTGGAACCATATTAATGGAACGTTGATAACATATTTCAGCATTTTTGTAATCTTCTATTTCCTTATAGCAATTCCCCAACACATTTTCTATTACGGAATTATTAGAATAATTCTTGGCATTGCTCAATATATTAATGGCAGCATATGTATCCTTTGCACTATATAAAGCCAGACCATAGTCGGTAAGGAACTTCCCGTCGGTATCAAAAAACGGGTATATTAACCTGTAACCCTTAACTGCCAAATTAAAATCTTTATCCAAATAATTTTCGTGGGAATTATTCCAAACATAATAAGCTTTTGCTAGTTTCAGTGTCTTATAAAACAGTAAGCAAGAGATAGATAGACTAATCAATAGTATGTAAAATGATCTTGATTTTGATTTATTTTGGGGTTTAAAACGGTTGCAAAAGGAACTAGCCTGGTTTGCAGATAAAATTGCCACGTAAAGGATTAACACCAATTTAATAGGCAGAATTTTAGAAGGATACGAGAATAGTGAGAAGATAATTATCGACAAAATTCCGGCCATTGCCATCTCGTACAATGGTTCATTTTCTTTTAAAGTCCCTCTTCTAATAATTAAAAAATATAGCACTAGCAACAAAATTGACAATCCTAATATTCCATTTTCTACGGAAAACTGTAATGGTTCGTTAAAGGCATAAGCTGTATTCCCTGCCCTTAGCGCCATTTTTATGTTATTGTGTTTTTCAAAATATTCTGACTGATAAAGCATATAGTTACTATGGAACCTGTCATAGCCAAAACCCATAACAGGCCTATCTTTCAACATTTCCACAGTAGTTTTCAATATCAACAACCTCCCTTCAGTTGACCCTTTTTTAAAATTATATATAAAAATAATGGAAGTAATCATGCAACATATTGCCCCCAAAACCAACAAAACCTTTACAACCCTTTTCTTTGTGTTTTTTTCAAAAAAGGACTGAATATTCTTGCGATAGATATATCCTACAGTAAAGAAAATAACAATAAAGGCGGCTCTCGATCTTAATGCAGGAATTATTGTCACACACCCAATAATGTTTAAAACAACAGCAAAGTGAACGATTGCTTTTCGTATATTAATATATTTTTTCCCATCTTCAATTAGGAAATTACCATTCTTTAAGAACTGTAGGCCAATTGGAAAAACGGCTACCAAGTAACCACTGTAGGGGCCACTGTTAAAAAAACCACCTGTTACCTTTAAAACCGAACTGTTAGATTCTATCAAGCCGTATAATTGTAACCATCCTATAATGATTTGGATATTGGCACCGATAATGGCCGCAATAAGTAGCCAAGAATGATGTTTAGGTGTAAGCGATTTTATCACAAAATACAATGCCAGCAACCCCAGCAATTCGTAGAACCTTATTGAAAAACCGTAAGTGGGTTGAAAAAAATATCTATTGAACGTTATATAAACCACGAGTAGAAGAATTGAAATATCTATCCGGCCAATAGAAAAGGATTCATCAGAAACTTTCAGCTTTCCCAAAAATAAGCAGACGATTAATAGGGTTGCGAGTAAGAATATAATAAATTTTCCGGTCACTGGGGAGCGTCGAAATGGCAAGAAATCAATCGATGGCAAAAATACGTATAGAGAGAATAACAACAGCACTATCAATAAGTTAATACTATGTTCTAATCTTAATATTCTAATTTTGGTACAATCTATCTTAAGTGTCATTTCAATGTCCTTTTGCAAAATAACTTTCAGGATTCAAGGGGCTAAGGCTTTTTCAAATTTTATAGAAAGTGAGTATTACAATAATCGGAAATTATCCACATCTCCATATAGTCCATGTAAAATGAAAAAAATATTCACAAACTCCGAAACCTGTTAAACTAACGTTCGTTTACGAATATTTGCTTACCGTCCCTATAAACAAAGGGTAATTCTTCCTTACCGTGGTCCTTGTTTCTTAACCAGTATATCGTATTCTCGGGTACATTCTCAAATTTTAAAAAGTTATACTCTGCAATTTTGGAGCCTCCACTTTTCCATCTCTTATCGTAATATAAAAGCTCGTAATTATCCCCAATCACTATTCCATTGTTGGCATTTCTGGGGGCAAACCTTACTTGTGAAATGTGCTGAGGGCTTCCAAAATCGATACCTATGGAAAAAGTTGTAACGTATGTTTCTAGGTTGCCATCCAAGGCCCGCTCTACATCTTGGCTTGAAGGTAAAAGGTTACCATTCAATTTTGTATAAAGACCAACATCCACGTTTCTTAATTTTTCCTCAGACAAGATAGAAGGTTCCGACCCTTTGACAATATTCATGTTTTGATTTACTGAAGAGAACACCTCAAAAGTTGCAATATTAAGCGGTTTACCATTATTAATACACCTCACATACCTAAATTTCTTTTTTGTCGAAATAGGTAAGGCTTTCACTGAAAAATCCAAAATGTCTGATGAGCCAATGGAATAGAGGTCTATTGCATCCGAAAAATCCGCGCTGTTGGCCCCTTGTATTTTGGAGCCAATCATATCCTTCATGAACTCAATTAAATGGTATTTCAAGGGAAATTTACGAGTAAGTCGTAAGGTAATCGGATTGTTGTTGGGAGCTATTTCCATAACCTTTCTGTCGAAATCGATATGTAATGGGTTGGAGATTGGAATGAACCCATTGGAATCATAGATACCAACAATATAAGTTGCATTTACAGGAACTTTTTCAAAATTGATTTTTTTACGGTCATAATCAATCTCTCCCCAGGCAATGGGCTTCCAGCCTCTAGGGCTAAATATCGCCAAATAGCCCAATTTTCTATTGGTACTATCCTTCTTAAACTTGTAGGGAACTGAAAAGGTGGTAACCTTGTGGTATTCCTCGGTTACATCCTTCATATATGGGTTTTTGAATGTATTCGGGACGTATTCATTAATGCTGGCCAATGTTCTTGGGCACCTCTGTTTGACATACATATTTCTGTACATTTTGGATAATTCGTTTTGATGCCTGTAATCACCTAACTGTTGCCATTTAGGGGAATAATGGTGATAAATTCCTGAAGTATCCCGTACCGATACCCCATAATGTATTTTGTCCCTGTTAAAGTAACCCGAAGTATAGTCCAAATAAGCGGGAACGCCACATGCGTTTAATACCCTTACTGTCCATTCGGAATGTCGGTCGCAATCGAACTTATAAAACTGTAAAATATCGTAAAACCCTAAATTTCCGATTTTATGGCCATTGTCCTCGAAAACATCGAGACAATAGGTGGCAAAATTTAAGCGTCTCACGGTATTAGCAAGGTTTAAAGAATCATTAGAATGAACAATACCGTAAAAATAATTATTAATATAACTGGAATATGTATCCACAGATTCATTCATGCTCCTATATGTCAACAAGGTGTTCTTGAACTCGTTATAACTCAAATCCCTTGCAAAAGGGGACTTCTTCCAACAGGAAAACGCATTATCAATATGGTCAATCAACCAGTTGCAGGAGATATTTTTCAAATCGGGATAAATTCCGTTGGTTTGATTTTCCGTTTGGATATTGAATAGCAATTCCTTGCCAATACTATCTACAAAGTGCTCAAAATGTACAACTTTTTTTCTATGGAATTTTACGTCAACAGTATCAGGGTAAGTTCTTTTTATCAGGGAATCTACAAAGCCCTTTGTCGGAGCGAAATCCTTTGTGTCTAGAATATTATGAAGATAATCTGCAAACCGGAAAAGTGAAGTATCTGCCTCATGAAAGAAGATTACTTTGGTAAGCGAGTCAATTTTTTTAAATGATTCTTTTACTAAATCTGGGTAGGACTCAATCCTTTTTGATGAAAAATGACCCTTCATATTAGATATAAGAAAACAGGCCGCCCTATATTTTAAACTGTCTTGTGGATACTTTTTATAATGATCTAGCACTTTAATCAATTCCATTTTATTTTCCCCCGCTTTTTCTAAAGAGGAAAGCACACCTTTCGGATATGGATATCTTCTTAAATCCACACAATTATAGAATAGGAGAAGAAAAAATACCAATATTTGTAGATTTACCAAAAGAACAAATAATCTTTTACTCATTGGAAACAAAATAGAATATGAAGTGGAATAGCCCTTATGCTTAATAAATGTAACAAGCCAACAATCATTGGTTCTATAGTACTGTAAAGAGCCAAAGTTTCATTCCACCCTACCATAAAATGTCAATAAAAATGGGGATAATGGTGAATTACTGTTAACAGTCACTACTTTGTTTACAAAACCTTTCATGTGTTCATCACTTACAAAGATGCCAATTATCGAATCAGTCTTTCCAACAGGTAAAGGGCTATCATTAAAATAAGCTACCGTACAGCCACAAGTAGCCTCTGCGTTATAAATTAAAAATGGGTGTTGCCCTACATTCTTATATTTAAAAACCCTTTTAATTGTATCGCCTATCTTAACGGAACCTATATTGATAGTAGTATTTGTAATAAACTCAATCTTAACACTATCGTTTTGCACATTCTTAAATTCCAAATTATATTCATTATTCTTGTCTTTGTGTTTTTGATTACATCCAGTCAATCCAATAAAAAGTAATATTGTCCATAGCAATATTTTGTATTCATTTTCCATTTTCTAAAATAATTAAGTCACTAACTTTTACTGACTAGTTTTCAGATAATACATATTTAATTAATTTGTTAGAGTCCATCATTCCATATAAATGTGTGAAATTTTCTCTGTCGATAGCTATTGTATTCACTTTTCTGTCCAATTTAATTCTATTTACTGGATTCCCTTCCCAATCATAAACCAAGACAATATCGGATATATTGAAGTTTTCATCACTGTCGTTCAACAAAGGGCCACTGTAAAGGGCGAAGATATTTTTATCACTAACCGCAATATTGCGAAAGCCTTTTTTACTGTCCTTCCCTGCAACAATTTTCTTTGAATTTGGTCCTACAAGAAGATTAAAAGTAGGCAGATAGTATACTTTTTGATATTTTTTCTTTAAACGATAATTTTTGTCAACCGATATTATTTGAATTACTGCTCCTTTACCAGAAAAACAAGCAAATTCATGGAAGCTTCCTGGTCTATAGGCTACTCTATTATCCATTCTCATATTTAAATATTTGAAGTACAAAGAATCCTTTTCGCTTTGGGTTTTATTATTTTCATTTCCGGGTACTTCAATACCCGTTGTTAATTTGTTTGTATAGAGGTTCAAAACGCCAAAGGTTTTGTTATCCATATTTGAAGTTAAAAACTTACCGAATAGAATTGAATCGTTCAAGAAATAAGTATTCGAAAAAGTAATTTTTGTTGAATAAAAAATAGGTTTCGGCCTGTATTCAGATTTATTTAATAAACTGTCCCAATTATAGCGAAAGATTTTATGCGGAGAGTTTACCTGGGTAATACTAAAAACTGAATCATTGTTTGCGACACCATTTTCCATTGAAACTGCATTAATATTCATTTCGGATTCTCCATTGCCCGCAAAACCAAACTTCTCTACTAAACGGCCATCTTTTAAATTGACAATACTAAAACCCGCCTCACCTGTATTATCATTAAAAATGGCCAAGGTGTCATAAACTTCGAATTTACGGGGCCGAAATAGTATTGTGTCGCTTTGAAATCGGATTTCCTCACCTACCAGTACAATCTCATTATCTTTAGAAAAATCGTTTAACGGATTATTGTAGTTGTTAGCACAACCCAACAGAACACACGTTGCTAGTATTTTTAAACAGTATATATGTAGAGGCGGATGTATCTTATAAAATCCTTTATAAATATTCCTATAACATGTTCGTAAAATACGTATCATAAAAACAAAGCGCAACTTAAAATAATTAATCATCACAAGGTCGATTATACTAGCATATGTATGTTTTGATTTTTTGTGAATACATCCAAAAAATACTTTTTAGGGTGTTCCGTATCCAATTTTTTCCTTGATCTGTCATCAAGTAATTTAACTACATGACCAATTTGGTTGTTTTGCACGTTGCCCAAAGGTGAATCCTTGGAAAAATACTTTCTCAATAATTTGTTGGTATACTCATTGATGCCCGTTCCCAAGATACTTATGGATATATGAAAAATACATTACAACCGATTTCTTGGCGATTTTCATATGCCCAGAGATCTCCTTACCTTTGTCATTGGATTAATATGGATTCATTCCTTATAAAGTTCTTGTGCATTTACTGTGATCTTGAAGAACTTATCGATTGCATTTCCACCGACATTTTCGACTAACAGTAAGCTGGAGCACCTGTCCAAAATGCACCCTTATGCCCCTTTTCGATGATAAGGTCTTCCTTGAAGTTCCCGACAGTTTTCTTGTTTTCCACAATCGAGAGGAACTTATCTATGGCGACCCTTCCCAGTATGCCCACTATTGTCTTTTCTCAGTATCGTTTATATTTTACGTAAGAATTCCTCAAACTCTTGTAAAGTTTACCTCCAATAGCCTTGTCCTCCCATATCCTTATTTAGATGCGCTCACGACAGACCATATCTATATCCCTCAGACGTGCACTACTTGTTATCACTTAGAGGGACCATTAGTAATTCCAGAGCTTGTCCCATTCATAAAGCTACATCTTGGGCGTAAAACGCTTTTTCACATGTCCTTCCCTCATTCGCTCGTCTACAATTATTTCGGTATCTTTGGTATTGTTAACGCCCCGTCTTCCCTAGTTCCTTTCCTGCTCTTGGGAAAGGGACGACTCGGCAATGGATGTTTTATGAATATATCTATCTTCTTAAGGCCGTTTTTCAACTTCCACTCAACAACAGACCTTTGTTCCAAGGTCATTTGTTTGTAGCTCTTAACACAACTATTTGACTTTTTTGGGGAATTTTTCCTTCGGGGATACCCCCGAAGGAAAACTCCCATCAAAAACTTTCAATAGCAATTGAATCTAAGCCAAATTCCCCTTCTATGATATAATAAATCCAAGAGGCAAAATAACATATCTCCAAAACGTTAAAGCAAATCATACTTGGATACACTTTGAACTACAGTCTATTCATCTGAGATAAATCAATAAAATTTAGCAGAACCCCCTTAACTTGACAACAAATATGATAGTACAAAGTAAAACAATGAATAATCCATGAGACTTTTATATTTCTTCAAAATCATAAAGTGTATACCATTCACCACCACCCTCTTCAATACATGTATCCCAATCACTGTAAACACAAAAGCCAGATGCCTTGGCATCTTTAACCTCTATAACAGAAAAAGAATTTGCCGAACTACTATTAATGTTAACATAATTAACCGCCATCACAACAGCTACTAATAAACCACCTAATAATTTTAAATAATTTTTTGTTTTCATAATTAAAAATTTTTAAAAGATTAATAAAAATTACTTATGTATATACACATTAATAAAATTAGTAGATTATTTATTTAATGTACACTATTTCTTACTTTTTTGTAATAAAATATTAACTATAAAAGAAAAAAAAACTTAGGTAATAGCTCAGGGCAAACTCACACTTTCCAATAAATACATCTTCAATAAAATTTCATCCAAATAGATGTAATTCAAGTAAATAAGTGTTGTTTTTTAGGTCGATTATTTGTATATTGTACTGATAATTGATTGTTGTTGAAAACAATCCACAATTTCAAGTCCATTTTCAGCAAGATGGACGACCCCAGGAGCGATATAAACAAGCTTCACAGATTGGACGATATCCTTCTTATTGGTATAATTTCGGTGATCTGTGCCGCGGATACATGGAAAGATATGGAAACATACGCCAGGGCAAAAGAGGATTTTTTACGTTCGTTCCTGGATCTTCCCAATGGCATACCTTCCGATGACACCTTCAACCGTGTATTCTCATCAATAGATCCAGAACAGTTCGAATCCTGCTTTATGGGCTGGGTATCGGGATTGGCCGATCTTACCGATGGCGAGGTTATCCCCATTGATGGCAAAACGCTAAGAGGCGCCAGATCCAATGGAAAGAAGTCCCCTTTTCATATGGTAAGTGCCTGGGCCAGTGACAACAACATGGTTTTGGGCCAGGTCAAGGTCTGCGAGAAGTCCAACGAAATTACCGCCATCCCAAAACTCTTGGAGCTTATTGCCATAAAAGACTGTGTAATCACCATAGATGCCATGGGTTGCCAAGAACATATTGCCAAGACCAATGTTGGGCAAGGGGCCGATTACATCTTGGCCGTAAAGGACAATCAAAAGCGGTTGCACCGGGATATCGAAGATGAATTTAGATTTGGCAAAGCTATCGGGACCCATATCCATGACGACCTGGGCCATGGTAGAATAGAGACACGTAGCTGTAGTGTCATCAATACTTTTGACTTTATAGAAAACACGGATAAATGGACCAAATTAAAGAGCATCATAAAAATTGAAAGCATCAGGGAGTTTAAAAATAGTGCAAGATCCAAAGAAACGGCTACCCGATATTATATCTCAAGCTTGGAGAACAGTGCGGAGGCCTTCCAGAAAATGATACGCCTACATTGGGGAATTGAAAATAAATTACATTGGGTATTGGATGTCGCCTTCTCGGAAGATGCATCAAGAAAAAGAGCGGGAAATGCCGCCCAAAACTTCTCGATACTGAGCAAAATTGCCTTAAACCTGTTGAGACAGGACAAACAGACCAAGCAAGGCTTAAAAGGCAAAAGACTTAAAGCGGCCTATGACAATAACTATATGACCAAAATATTAGGAATAAAAGTGTGAGTTTGCCCTGGGTAATAGCTTACATTTAATATGTGCCTAGCAAAAGCTGGAGTATTTTTTCTTTTTTACCTTAAGTGGCACAGATTGAAACGGAATGGGTGGCACTGATAAACGGTATAAATATGAATTGGCAGGCCAGGAGAATTACTGGACTAGGGTTTAGACGACATGGTTTTTATGTTTGGCTCCCGCATTATTTGCGGGACAGGCAGTACCGGCCACACGAACGCTTCTTAGTTATTGGCTTTAGTGTTACTTCCGGTACTCTTTTTCAATTAGATACTTTTTGAGTCTTAATTATCTGAGTTTTTTTCCAACTTATTCTTTCCGATTACATATCCAATTGGATAAATAATTATAAAAATAACTGCACTAAATAATACGGCATTGCTATATTCCCAGGTTTCAATCATCGGTCTTCTACCACGTTTACCGGGTATATATGGAAAAAGAAATGCAGGACGGGTCATAGTCCATAGATACTCCATAGTTAGTCCATAGATAGGCCGTATATAAAAATAGGCCAGGTCCACCCCTTTTTGGCGCGCTAAAGCAACTCCTTTTCAAGGCACTTTTTACCTATCATGGACAGCAAAATACGCTCTGGCCAAGTTAATTAGAGGTACGGGTCTGTCCGCCAAAGGCAGGCCCGCGCCAACGGGGATTTTTTTCTTGTTTTAGGTAAAAAGTGGCGCAATTTAAAACGGGATGGGTGGCATTAATAGCCGGGAAATATTATGAATTGGGTCGCCATATTGTAAGGAAAAAAGGGGATCCGGGTTCAGTCAACTCGGTGTCCATGTTTGGTTCCCGCAAAATATGCGGGACAGGTAGTACTGCCCACAGAGAGGTTTAGTTATTGGCATGGTTTTTATTTTACCTCTATTGGAGTCATGGTATATCCAAGCTCCTTTAATTGGTTTATCAATCCACATTCGTACATCAGGTGGCTTAATCCAACCGCAATAAAGCAATTTTCAGTTTCAAGGAATTCCTCGATTTTCTTAATCCATTTGTTGTTTCTATCCGTTAGTATAAGAGTATTTCCGCAAGTTGTATTCAGTTGATAGTCAATCTCCATTTTTGCATACCAATCAGTTTCACTGCATTCATCAGTGTTTCTTGTTCTAATTTTATTAATAATATTTGCAAGCCTCCTCTTGTGCGACCTTCTTGGCATTCCCTCAACATCTTTATTAACTAAGTCTATTTGTTCTTTGGTCGTTTCAAGCCCGTACAATTCTATATTTTGTTCTGTTGCCCTGAAACTTATATAGTCATCTAAGGAAAGAGAGGTGTCGTTAACGCTTTTGTTTAAGCATAGCTGTTGTTTGAAATGTCTGTTTAGAAAAACATACATTTCCGTGGGTGTCATCTTGTTAAAATCAGTAGGACTTGTCGCGAAGAGGTTTTCAATGAAACTCAATTCGTTTTTGCCCAAATATTTATCCCACTTGGTTTCTGCTGTTCTTTGATTAATAATATCCTCAGCCATTTTCCCTGGTATATTTAAGTTTTCTTTTATCAATAAATCACAGGATTCCAAGGCTTGGTTAGCTTTTGTCAAGGAGTCGAAAAATGATTTCCCAAAAGCATGATGGGTTCCGAAAAGGTATGATGTCTTACTGGAATTTTGGCTAGTTATTTTAAAAAGAATTGTTTTAACCCTTAGCGTATCATTTACATTTTGACCCAACAGAAAAGTTGAAGTCAATATTAAAAATAGTACTATGGTGATTTTTCTATTTGTCATTTTTTAAATTACCGCCAACATACGAATACAGTAATTGGTTATTGTATTTCCATACCAAGAATTAAAACATAAAAGCATCTCCATTGTAGATAAGGGGCACACAACATATAGGCCAAGGGCGTAATTTTTTTTGGGGATACACCGTTGAACTATGCGGTGTCGGTTTTGCGCTATCCTTGCTATTTACTTTGGATCCTTTTTAATTCTTCCAATTTAGGGCTTTTTGGTTTATACTCAAGGAAATTTTTGCTTTGCTTTATTTAAGTGACATAGGTTAAAACGGAAGGGCTGGCATTAAAACTCTTGTGGGGTCAGCATGCTCCAGAATATCCAAACGGTTCTAAAAGGCCGCTTTTATCATCGCTTTTTTAACGGATGTTTTTTTCTAGTGCTGTCGCAAACTCCCCCAAATCGGTCATATTGGTATTGCTAAGAATAATGATTGTTGTTGATTTATTTAAGAACCGTATCCATACAGCATTCGAGCCCATTATTCTTCCATAGCGTTCCATTGCTTTTTCATCTCCATCCCCCCTAACCCATACACCATACCCATAGTCATCAAGCCCCGGCGTTAGCATTAAATCCAGACTTTCTTTATTGATCAGTTTAAGTCCAAACAAGGCGTTTGAAAAAATAAGTAAATCGGTAGGAGAGGAATACATTGCTCCAGCTGCATACCAGTTTTCGATAAAAATTGGAATATCGTTTATCAAGGAATCTGGATTCTTTTCTGTAAAATAGGTACTTGCCAAGTTTTTGATAATCTTCTTTTCTTGGGCCATTCCTGAATTGGTCATGCCTAAGGGCTCTAGAATCTTTTCTTTTAGTACCTGTTCAAAAGTTTTCTGATAAAGTTCCTCAATGATTTTTCCTAGTAAAATGTATTCTGCATTGTTGTAATTGAATGTTGTCCCAGGTTCATTAACAAGGGAATCATTGACAAAACTTTTCAAAAGTTCGTCCGACGTGTTTGGTGTTGAATAAAGTCCCAATCCATATTTCATTGCATTTTCCAAACTTGAAACAGTGTCTATTAAAACGATGCCAGAAGTATGGTTAAGAAGTTGGTGCGGAGTTACCCTAAGACTTACTTTATCCGGATAGTCTGGTAAATAGTTCTTGATCGGTTTATTTAAATCGAGTTTTCCCTGTTCCCGAAGTTGAAGTATGGTCTTGCTACATTTGTTGGGACACTTAGTTAAGGGCAATATTGAAAAATCCTTAACTTGGTAAAACGATGAAAGAAAACAGAAGAATCTACAGTAAAGAATTTAAACAAAAGGCGGTGGAATTGAGCCACGTTCGTGGCAATGTGAACGATATTGCCCGTGAACTGGGTGTCAGATCGGAACTTCTCTATCGCTGGAGACGAGAGTTTGCCCATGATCCCTCCCTGTCCTTTAGCGGCAACGGGAATAAACAGCTCACCCCGGAAGCAAAAGAAGTTGCCAGGTTAAAAAGGGAGCTCGCCGATGTAACCATGGAGCGGGATATCTTAAAAAAGGCGATAGGCATCTTCTCCGCGAGCGACAGGAAATCTACAAATTCATGAAGGACCACCGATTGGAATTTCCTGTTGGGAAGATGTGCAAAGTTTTTAAAGTGAGCAAAAGTGGTTTTTACAGAAGTCAAAGAATGCTTCCTTGCGACCGGGACAATGAGAACCGGATGCTACTTTTTCAAATTGGGCGGATACACCAGAAAAGTAAGGCGACCTACGGAAGCCCGCGGATAACCGATGAGCTCAGGGCCCAAGGATTCGATGTGTCCAGGCCACGGGTGGCCCGGCTGATGAAACAAAAAGGTATACGGGCCGTGCATGCTAAAAAGTTTGTGGTCACCACCGATTCCAAACACAAATATCCGGTGGCAGAAAACAAATTGGACAGAAACTTTTCAGCGCAAGCTAAGGCCCGGGCCTGGGTATCGGACATCACCTACATAAAGACCGGGAGGGGATGGCTTTACTTGACGATAATTATTGACCTTTTCGACCGTAAGGTCATAGGTTGGTCACTCAGTAGCGATCTGAGTGCCGCAAACACTTGTATGGCCGCATGGAGAATGGCTGTTAAAAACAGACCGCTTTCGGGAAAATTGATATTCCATTCGGATAGGGGCGTACAATATGCCTGCAATGCCTTTAGAAACCTATTGGGCAGTTATGAAGGAGTTCAGCAGAGTATGAGCAGGAAAGGGAACTGTTGGGACAATGCCGTTGCGGAAAGCTTCTTTAAATCCATAAAGGTAGAACTCATATACAGGACCCGTTATAAGAGAAAAGAACAGGCCGCTATATCTGTGTTCGAGTGGATAGAAACCTGGTACAACCGAAACAGAAGACATTCAGCTCTGGGTAACCGCACAATACTGGAATTTGAACAATTAATGCAATTTAAAAATGTAGCTTAACTTTTTGTCCCGTTTATTGTTGCAAGTTCAGTATTAAAACGGCGGTAAAAGCTTTTGTTATTGAAGCAACTTTGTAAACGGTCTCATTATTTACTGGCAGGTTAAACCTTCGGTCGGCAATACCAAAACTATTATGGTAGAGTATGGTTGAATCTTTTTCGACCAATACCGTGCCATTAAAATTGTTTTCGGAAGCGTACGATTGAACAAATGATTCGAGCTGTTTATCTTGAGCTACTGTATATTGGCTTAGCAAAATGGTGACCAGAAAAGATACAATATGTTTCATATGATGTTAAGTTAGTCCGGGATAGACGGCAAATTCTGTCGATTTCGGCCTTATGTCTGTTAGACTACCTTGTGCAATCAAAAGTTACAATTTGGCAAAAAATATAAATTCTTGTCATTATTTCATTTTCGGTACAATGCAGTGTCTTAAATATTTACAACATTATAGGATTAATATAAGCCCAGTGTCTTGTGTGTCTTGTCCGGGGATAAAAGACGGGTCAAACTCCATAGATAGTCCATAGATAGGCCATAGATAGTCCATAGATACTCCATAGATAGGCCATAGATAGGCCATAGTTAGTCCATAGATAGGCCGTAAATGCAAATAGGCTGGATCCACCCCTTTTTGGCGCGACAAAATAGCTCCGTTTAAAGTCCCTTTTTACCTTTCATGGACGGCAAAAATACGCTTGCGGAAAACGAAGCCAAAATGCAGTGTCTTTATGAAGCTATTTTTTTTCCATAAGAATATTTGCATAAACACAACAATTGTTCCTGATCCGTTAAATTGTTGTACCTATGTTGTACCTGGGCAATAAAAAAGGCCTCAACATTTCTGTCAAGGCCTTTAAGTACTCGAGGCGGGAATCGAACCCGCACTCCGAAGAACTGGATTTTGAATCCAGCGCGTCTACCAGTTCCGCCACTCGAGCAAATTACTATTTTTTAAATTTCAATTTTCTCAGCTGTTCTTTTAACCCCTGATTCATTTGAGACTGCAAAACTAAAAAATATTTTCTTTATAACACCAAAAAAATAACAACAATTATACTTTAGCAACCCAAATTAATTTCTAAATTTGCACCTCCTTATAAAAAGGAGTGCCAATAAACTAATAAACAATACGTTAACAATGCCATATCAAGTGCCAGAGCCTAAAATTTTTACCTGTACCCAAAGTACAAAGCTATCTGAAAAGATAGCCGAACACTTTGGTTCCAATTTAGGCAATGTTATTTTTTCTAGATATAGCGATGGGGAGTTTCAACCATCCTTTGAGGAATCCATACGTGGAATGCGCGTATTTATTATAGGTTCTACAAATCCTAGTTCTGAAAACTTGATGGAAATGTTGTTGATGTTGGATGCGGCAAAAAGGGCATCTGCCAGGCACATAACCGCAGTAATGCCTTATTTTGGGTGGGCCAGACAGGATAGGAAGGACAAGCCCAGGGTTCCTATAGCCGCCAAATTGGTAGCTAAAATGTTGGAGGCCGCAGGCGCTACACGGATTATTACCATGGACCTTCATGCGGATCAAATACAAGGTTTTTTTGAAAAACCGGTGGATCATTTATTTGCCTCTACGCTGTTTTTGCCCTATTTGAATAGTCTAAATTTGAGTAATCTTACTATTGCTTCGCCAGATATGGGCGGCTCCAAAAGAGCCTATGCCTATTCCAAGGCACTTAATTGCGATGTGGTTATATGTTACAAACAAAGGGCACAGGCCAACGTTATTTCGCACATGGAACTTATTGGTGATGTGCAAGGGAAAAATGTGGTTTTGGTAGATGATATGGTAGATACGGCGGGAACCTTGACAAAAGCAGCTGATTTAATGATGGAACGGGGAGCTCTAAGTGTCAGGGCCATTACTACCCATGCACTTCTTTCAGGTGATGCATATGAGAAAATTGAAAATTCGAATTTGTCGGAACTTATTGTTACCGATTCCATCCCACTTAAGAAGGAAAGTAAAAAAATAAGGGTTATAAGCTGCGCAGAGTTGTTTGCGGATGTAATGCACAGAGTGCACCACAATACTTCCATAAGTTCTAAGTTTCTTATGTAAGTAATACCGAATAAAAGAGTAAATTAATTAATATTTAATACATACAATGAAGTCAATTACAATTAAAGGATCAGAAAGAGAAAGCGTAGGCAAAAAAGCAACAAAAGCCTTACGTAATGCTGGAAAGGTTCCTTGCGTTATTTACGGAGGGGAAAAACCATTACACTTTGCAGCAGACGAACTAGCGTTCAAAGATTTAGTGTACACTCCAAACGCACATACTGTTGTGGTTGATCTGGAAGATGGTAAAAAATTTGATGCTGTTATGCAGGATATCCAATTTCATCCCGTTACCGATAGCATTTTACATGTAGATTTTTATCAGTTGTTCAAGGATAAGGAAGTTACTATGGATATTCCTGTAAGGTTGTTGGGTAACTCTCCAGGGGTTAGAAATGGTGGTAGGTTATTGTTTAGAAAAAGAAAACTTGCCATTAAGGCATTACCGGACAATTTACCAGATTTCTTCGATGTCGATATTTCTAAATTGAAAATCGGTGGAAATATTTCCGTTTCCACATTGTTGAAAGATGAGTTTACCATCCTTCACCCTGAAAATACCGTGGTCGTTCAGGTTAAAGCTGCACGTAATGCTGTCTTGACCGATGAAGAGGATGAAGAAGGAGCAGAGGGAGCAGAAGGAGCAGAAGCTGCTGCAGAAGCATCAGCTGAAGGCGGTAACGAATAGATTTTATCCAAAAAAAATGTAAAAGCATCCCGTAACTGCGGGATGCTTTTGTATTTTTATGAGTTTCAAAAATAGGGCTATGTTCCAGTTTTTAAATTGGTTTTTTAAATTTAAGGGGGCGTGGTTGGACGAAAAAGACGGCATGAAGAAATTTTTAGTTGTGGGGCTTGGCAATATTGGGGAGGAATACGCCGACACCCGACATAATATTGGGTTTAAAATATTGGATTCCCTATCCGTAGAAGAGGGTTTTACCTTTGAAACGGTTAAGTTGGGGGATGTGGGTACCTTTAAGGTCAAGGGTAGAAGTATATTATGCCTTAAGCCATCTACCTATATGAACAGAAGTGGAAAAGCCGTAAAATATTGGATGGACAAGGAGAAGATCCCTCTTGAAAATGTTCTGATCATCACAGATGATATCAATCTTTCTTTCGGAACCATCCGTTTAAAGACCAAAGGTAGTGATGGAGGACATAATGGGTTGAAGGATGTTCAGCACTATCTTCTTACTACCAATTACAATAGATTGAGGTTTGGTGTTGGATCCGATTTTGGGAAAGGTAAACAAATTGATTATGTCTTGGGTGAATGGAGCCAAGAGGAAAAGGATGCCCTGAATGAACGATATGAAAGAGTCAATGCCCTAATTCGGTCATTTGTGCTTTCTGGTGTCAATAGAACAATGAACGAATACAATGGCACCTAATAATAAAGCTGGCTTTAGCGAACTTTAAATTCTGAAATACTATTGGTGGCTGTATTTCCTTCCCTGTCCATAGTAGTTATTCTCCAGTAATAAACAGTATTGGCTTCAACACTGACCTTTAGATCGGATTTACCAGATGTTAAGGTGCTTATCAAAGTAGTTGGTGGGGTTTCAGTTGAAAAATATACCTCGTATCCTTCCAGATCATTATCCACATCTGCACCTTCCCATTCCAAAAGAACTTCATTATTAAGGTCTTTGGAGATATTGGTTCCAGTTTTGGGAGATATAACTTCTGCAGGAAAAGGCGCGTGGGTGGTTTCCGTACCTGCATTGAAAAACCGCCAAGTTTCACTGCGGGCCGTTTCTGAAACTTTGGTGTTTTTGGAAACTACCAACCAAGAAAATGGGGCTCCTCTTTCAATAGTTAAATTAGCCGAGGTGCCTTTTACCACAATAGTTTCGGTGGTGTTGGTGTTTAAGTTGGTGGCCCTAAGTTCATAGGATTCCGTATGGTCCGAAGTTTGCCATCTAAATTCCACGATGGAATTATTGGTTCCTGTTACGTTCTGGCCCGTTGTGCATTCCGAGTTTTTTAAGGGAAAGATCAGCTGGGTAGACAAGGGGGGCTTGGGAGAATCTTTACCTCCACATCCCACTAGGGCCAAAAAGCATAAAATTATGGCTGTTGGTTTCATCCTTCTATTTTTTTACGACCTTAAAATTACTATTCACACCCTCTCCTTTTACCTTCAGGATATACATACCCTGGGACAGGCCTGTAAAATTAACCTTAATTTCATTGCCATGTAGGGTGTAGTCCTTATTGCCCACCAATTGGCCTGCATAATTAAAAATTTGGGTGTTTACGATATCCGGTCCGTTGTTGATTAAAATGGTAACTTCCTCCTCAAATGGGTTGGGGAATACCACGGGTTTGTCCATGAGTAACAATTGATCCTCGTAGACACCTTGACATGGTAGGTTGGTTGATACCTTAATTTGGTTGATTCCTTGTTTAAGCTCCAATGTAATACTGGATGATTTTGTTTGCGTAACAATACCATTTAATTCAACATTGTACAAGTCGCCCCCTTCCAGGTTCAATATGGTCTGATTCCCCGAAGCCGATAGCTTTGAGGTAACCGATAAGGGTGGGGGTTGTGTAATGATGGCCTTAAAACAATAGGGCTCGTATACCTTGTCATCTTCGGTGCCTACAATACATATTTCATAAGTGCCCGCCGAAAGGCCTTCCCTAAAAAAGAAATTGGTAAAGTTAATGTCCTCATTTATTCCGTTACCGCTAAGGGTAATTTCGTAGTCCATATTAACGTTGGCTACGATACGTAAGGAGCCGTCATTTTGATTGCTACAGGATTCACTGTTGATTTCTACCTCAAAATTGTCTATGGGAAAAATATAAACGGCACATCCGTTTAAATCAACCGTGGCGCCCATGGGAGTGTTGAGGCAGAGGTCATCCCCATCATCAAAAACACCATCTTTATCCTCATCCGCCCTAAAGGTGCCTTCTACACAAATGTCCATGGAAAAGGCATTTAATGTTCCTCCGTCCGAAGCTGCTATATCCTTGACTTCCAATATCCAATCCCCATAAGTAGATTCCCCGTTAAACGCCGCCAAGGAGCCTAGTGGTCTTACCGTGCCCATAATAGCTGGAGTTGTTCCGCATATAAATCCTTCTGCGCTATCATCAAAAGTTGCCAGTATATCCTGATTTCCTCCACAGGAATTGGATACGAGAATTACCCTGGTTCCAGCAGGTGATATAAGGGTTACTTCCAAATCGGCAAGAAAGCTATGGCTAAGGTCTAAATTAACATTTATGTCCGCCACCGGTAGATCGTTCAAAAGGGTGATTTTAGAAGTAATTGTGGGTGCCCCGGTAGTTGATATGTCTATGGGTAGATCCTTGGCAGCTTCCAAGGCACAGTTCAATTCCAGGGTGGTAAAGCTAAAAGCAGGGCCAAAAGTTCCCTCTCCACAACTATTCTTGGGTTTAACGCGCCAATAATAAGTAGTTTCCTCTACCAGATCGGTAGTTATATAGGAGTTGAAAATAACGCTCGCAGTCTCAATAATATTGGTAAAGGCCGCATCATCGGCAATCTCAACATCATAGGAGGTATAGGAAGTATTGGATTCCCATTCCAGTTGCGATGCTATACGTGCAGAAGTAGCGCCATTGGTCGGTAATTGCAGGACCACATTCGTAAATGCAGTTTCCAATATTTTTACATCTATGACAACTTCCTTGGTGACATTTTCTGTAGTGGCCACTATGTTTATGGGGTAATTGCCAGGATTTACCAAATCTGTATTGGAAAAGGTAACGTTCACCGTAGTGTCGTTCACCGCTGTAGAGGTGGGAGAAAAATCAACAGACAGTCCCGGGGGCATACCGGTTGCGGAAAAGGTGGCTTCCTCCGTAAACCCATTATAAGTTTGGTAGGTAAAGGGCACAATTAAATCATTGCCTTGGCAAACTTCGTGCTGCAATTGGGTAAAATTAAGCACTATGTCCGATGGTGTAATGGTAAAATTGGAAGCGTTTACCGCTAAAAAGATATTGTCGTGTGCGCTGACCATTATTCGGCCCGTAGGAGTGGCAAATCCAGGGATCAATATATCCTGTTGGCCATCATTGGGCACGCTATCGGCTAATTTGATGGGAAAGGAAGCTCCGCCATTGGCGGAAAAAAAGATGTCTACTTTTTGAGTGTTTACTGGGCCTTGATTGGTTTTTGCCACATCCCAGACAACCTGTTGCCGTGTGCCGGCAGCATAAGTCTCATTGGTAGATTGGGAAGTGATAACAAAGGGCCCTGCATTGTCTATGACCATAACCTTGACCAAGTCCGATGTAACCTGTCCCCCCCCTAGAGCGTTGTCCCTGACAGTAAGTGCAAATTCAAGTTCCCGTTCTACATCGGAAACGGTCTCCCATGTAGTGTTGACATTGGGATTGGTTTGGGTAAGATTGCCCGATACAATACTGCTTAGTTTTGGGAAATATCTGGAAGGTGCTACCGTAGGTTTAAGGGATCTGAAATTGGCCCCACTTAGATTTGTTGGCCCAAAGGTGTTATGGGTAACGATACCATCATTTATTTGTTCCCAATTGTATGTAAGTATATCATCTTCATCCACATCCGTTGCATTGCCTTTTAACCTAAAGGCAGTGGATTTTGGAATGGTATAGTTACCAGTGGGCACTATTTCTGGTGGATTGTTCAGCAAGGAGATCTCCTGGGCACAACTCGTTGTTTTGATATATTCCAATATTTGAAAAATACTGTAATAGTGAAAATAATCATCTCCGTTCAGGGCCACATTATTGTTGCCGGAAATGCCGGCATATCCCATTATGGTTGTTCCGCTTCCTGGTTCGGCCTGTACCAGAGTGCCTTCAGATTCAAAGGACCATGTGTGGTTGGCACCAAACTGATGTCCCATTTCATGTGCCACAAAATCCAGGTCAAAAATGTCCCCTTGTGGAATTAAGGCCGAAGAATAGGCACTTCCTTTTCGGGAATCTATACATACAGAAGCAATAAATCCGGCATTCCCTCCATTTTCATCCTTTTGGAACAAATGGCCTACATCGTAGTTTTCGGCGCCAATAACCGTAGTCAAGGTATTTTGTACTTCAGAATTAAGATTTGTTCCATAGGGATCAGAATTCTTATCCGTGTAGATTACCTGATCGGTATTCGCCACAATCTCCAAACTGATTCCCAAATCGGTTTCGAAAACTTCATTTACCCGGGTAATGGTAGCATTTATGGCGGCTAGTGCATCAGGTACGGTTCCTCCGTGGAACTCCGTATACTCCCCTGTTGCCGAGATGGCCACCCTGAATTTTCTTAATACTTGGCCGTCCACCAACTTTAAAGCGGAAGGTCCTTTGTCCTTTTCTATCAGGGAAGTGGTTTCGCAAATGAAGTTGGTGTTCATCATATAGGCGTCCTTCCTATTGTACACTACATATTCATTGTCGGAATCCGATACTTTTTGCATAAAGGTGGCATTTTTGCTTTCACCGTATACGATCATGCTTTGTATGCCATTTTGGGAAACACTAAATCTTACCCTGTCCTTTTTGTTATTTAAACTTCTGCCCACATATGACTTTATCTGGGGATATTTCTTGGAAAGTTCTGGAGACAGTACGGAGGCTTCATGAACAGCGAAAGGTATCAATTCCCCATCTTCGTTAGGAAAAATTATAGTTTTGGATGACTTTTGGATATGGGTGGCCTTTAGTTCATTGAAAAAAGCTTCCTTTTGCAAAGAAAAGGTAAGGCCGTTATTTACCTTCAACTCCGCCGTTTGTCTTTGGGAATTCCTGCTCCTAGAATCGGCTTTTTGCCAATACTTGGTTTGCCCGAATCCGCAAAAGCAAAGAAAAAATATGGATATTGAAAAAACAAGACGTAATTTTACAACCATCAAGCGGGTATTTGTACAAACTCAAAGATAAGTTTTTTTATTATTCCAATTTGTGATAACAGTTCAAAGCATCTCCAATTACGATAAAGCGCACCCTACTGCCATTACTATTGGCACTTTTGATGGGGTACATATTGGTCACCGTAAAATATTGGAACGTCTCATAAATAATGCCAAAGTGCTCGAATTGAAATCTACGGTACTTACTTTTTTTCCCCATCCCAGAATGGTGCTTCAAAAAGATGTCTCTATAAAGCTTTTGAATACCATTGATGAAAAGATCAAAATTTTGGAGCAAATAGGTATCGATTATTTAATTGTACACCCCTTTACCAAAGAATTTTCGCGCTTATCGGCAACACAGTTCGTGAGGGACATTTTGGTGAATGATTTAAAGACGAAAAAAATCATTATTGGCTATGATCATAGGTTTGGCAGAAATAGGAATGCCAATATAAATGACTTGATGGCTTTTGGAAATGCGTTGGACTTTGAGGTGGAAGAAATATCGGCACAAGAAGTGGATGACGTTTCCGTTAGTTCCACCAAAATTAGGAAAGCCTTGGATGAGGGGGATATGAAAACGGCCAATTTGTATTTGGGGTATAAATATATGCTTACTGGGGAGGTTGTGAAAGGAAAGGGTTTGGGACGTACGTTGAACTTCCCTACGGCCAATATTTCCATCCCTGAAGAATACAAACTTATCCCTAAGAATGGAGTTTATGTAGTGAGCAGTGTATTGGATGGCAATACTGTATTTGGAATGATGAATATCGGTTTTAATCCTACCGTGGAGGGCAAGACAAAAAGTATCGAAATTAATTTCTTCGATTTTGATCAGGATCTTTATGGGAAAAAAATTCAGATCGATATTATTGATCGTTTAAGGGATGAAAAAAAGTTCAATTCCGTAGAAGGCTTACAGGCGCAATTAAAAAAAGATAGGGAAACTTCCCTTTCCATAATCTCCAAGTAGATGTTGGATCGGTTTCTTTTTAAGCAAATCGATAATAGTCCGCTCCTAATTTTCAGGATATTTTTTGGTATTTTGGTAAGCCTTGAATGTTATGGGGCCATTGCCACGGGTTGGGTCAAAAAAAACCTGATAGATCCGGAATTTACTTTTAATTTTATTGGTTTCGACTGGTTGCAGCCTTTGCCCGGTATAGGAATGTATTTGTATTTCATTGCCATGGGCACCTTGGGAATTTGTATTGCCCTGGGATATAGGTACCGATTTAGCGCCGCTGCCTTTGCCATACTTTGGACGGCAGTTTACCTTATGCAAAAAACCGCATATAACAATCATTATTACCTGTTGATTTTGATTGCGATGATAATGGCTCTGATGCCCGCTAATAGGAATTATTCGCTGGATGCCAAGAGAAATCCTTCCATAAGGACCAATCATATGTCCTCCTATTTAAGATGGGCAATTATCTTGCAATTGTTTATAGTCTATTCCTATGCCTCCTTGGCCAAGTTGTACGGGGACTGGTTGGATTTTAGTATTATCGAGATTCTTTTCAAGAATAAAAAATCCTACCCTATCATTGGTGGTCTTCTCCAGGAACCTTTGGTTCATAAAGTGGTTGGGATTTCGGGTATCCTGTTCGATTTGTTGATTGTACCTGCCCTCTTGTGGAAACCTACTAGAAAATTGGCTTTTGTGGCTTCCCTGTTCTTTCATTTGTTTAATTCCATTGTTTTTCAGATTGGCATCTTTCCCTATTTGGCCTTGGCTTTTACAGTCTTCTTTTTTGAGCCTGAAGTCATTAGGAAATTGTTTTTTAAGAAAAAGGAGCCCTATAAAGGGGATGCCCTTGTTGTACCACCCCGAAGAGAATGGGTTTTGGGTCTGTTGTCCCTGTATTTTTTGATCCAATTGGCCTTGCCGGTCCGACATTATTTTATAAAGGACGATGTGTTGTGGACAGAGGAGGGGCATAGGCTGAGTTGGAGAATGATGTTACGGAGTAGGACCGGAATTACAACGTTTAAAATAGTAAACCATACCAATGGCAATTCGTATCTGGTAAATTTGGACGATTATTTAACAAGGGGACAGAAAAGTAAAATTAAATCCTATCCGGATTTTATGTGGCAGTTTGCCCAACGCTTAAAACGGGAATATAAGGAAAAAGGGGAGGATATCTCGGTTTTTGTGAATTCCAGGGTCAGTGTAAACGGTAGACCGTACCAAGAATTTATAGATCCCAAAATAGACCTTGGCAGTGTGTCCTGGAACTACTTTGGACATAATGATTGGATCTTGCCTTCCCCGTCCAAAAATTAAGGGCACAGGAATGCCGTAAGGCTCCCTAAAACGGTTTGGCCCTGTGGCAAAGTTGCAATGGCATGCCCCAGGGGTCCCGAAGCATTACCAAATGGCTGCCGTCTTCCTTTCTTATTTCCTCTATAAAACTAGCGCCCTTCTCCAATAGCCTAATCTTATCTTTTTCAGCATTTGGGGAAACAAAGGCCAAATGAAAGGTAAGAGGGTGCTTGGTTCCAAAATCTGTAATTTCTTCATCTGGTCTATGGTAAAGTTCCAAAATTACACGTCCGGATGAATCCTCAAAAAAGGTCATGAAAGGAGCTTCGGTTTGTTCAAAAACTACTTTTAATCCCAAATTGGCAACATACCAATCCTTAATGTCCTCAATGTTTTTTACGTTCAGGGCGAGGTGTTCAAAAATCATATTTTTTAGAATTACGTTTTATATCTAGGCTAAATTTATGCCGAAAATCCGAAGATTAGGTTAAATTTGCACGATAAAAATTAAAAAAAATGTTGCAGTTACAGGCTATTCGTGAAGACAAGGAACAAATTGTTGAGGCTTTAAAAAAACGTAATATCGAAGCCCGTCCACTTATTGAAGGCGTACTTCAATTGGATGAAAAGCGACGGTCCCTACAGACACGCCTGGACAATACACTTGCAGAATCCAATAGTATTTCAAAAGAAATCGGCCTTCTATATAAAAGCGGTAAGGCAACGGAAGCCAATGCTTTAAAGGAAAGAACAGGTAGTTTAAAGGAGGAGTCCAAGGAATTGGGCGAGGTTTTGGCGGCAACGGCAACCGAACTTCAAAATTTACTGTACCAAATTCCCAATGTTCCACATACATCAGTACCTGCTGGTAGCACAGAGGAGGATAATGAAGAGGTGTTCCGGGAAGGGGAAATTCCTGCGCTAACGGAGGGTGCACTTCCGCATTGGGAATTGGCAAAGAAATTTGATATTATAGATTTTGAACTTGGGGTAAAAATAGCTGGTGCCGGATTTCCGGTGTACAAGGGTAAGGGAGCCCGATTGCAAAGGGCCTTGATTTCCTATTTTTTGGATAGAAATTCAGCCGCTGGATATAATGAAATTCAAGTGCCACATTTGGTAAATGAAGCTTCAGGTTATGGTACCGGACAGTTGCCCGATAAAGAAGGGCAAATGTATCACGTAGGGGAGGATGATCTTTACTTGATCCCTACGGCCGAGGTACCGGTAACCAATATTTTTAGGGATGTGATTCTCAATGAGGCCGATTTCCCTATTACGCATACGGCATATACGCCATGTTTCAGGAGGGAAGCAGGGAGTTACGGAGCCCATGTGCGCGGACTGAACCGCTTGCATCAATTTGATAAGGTTGAAATAGTACGGGTGGAGCATCCCACTAAATCATACGAAGCCTTGGATGATATGGTAGAGCATGTGAAGAATATCCTTAGGGAACTAAAATTGCCTTATAGGATCTTACGCCTCTGTGGTGGGGATTTGGGCTTTACCTCTGCCCTTACCTATGATTTTGAGGTCTTTTCAACGGCCCAGGACCGTTGGTTGGAAATTAGTTCGATTTCCAATTTTGAAACCTTTCAGGCAAATAGATTGAAATTGCGCTATAAGGACGAAAATGGTAAAAGTCAATTGGCACATACCTTAAATGGCAGCTCGTTGGCTTTGCCCAGGGTTTTGGCCGGAATATTGGAAAATTATCAGACCGAGGATGGAATCCAAATTCCCGAGGTCCTTATCCCTTATACCGGGTTTGATAAAATTAGCTAAAACTGGGTAGACTAAAACTTGTATTTAAAGCCTAGAAGATAGTTGTCATCACTACTGTTAAAGGTGATTTCCAAATGTTCTTTTTGATATTGGGTGGTGAAAATGTACGAACTGCCAACACCTATTATGGCGCCTGCCAAAACATCCCAACCATCGTGTTTATCGGCCTGTATTCTGGAATAAGCTGTAAAGCCGGCCAGCGCATAGGCCGCAGTACAGTATTTCCAACCATAGCGTTTTTGAATGAAGGCAGCACTTTGGAAGGTGGTCGAACTATGACCGGAAGGAAAGGAAGCATTGTTGCTTAAATCCGGTCTGGGCTTATCTATGGCCATTTTTAATCCTATCGTCAGCGCTTGGTTTACGACGAACGCTTTGGTAAATTGCCAAGTTCCCTTTTCATCTCCAGTGATTATAGTAGAGCTCAAGGCCGTGGCCGGCATAGCAAATATCAAAACATCCCCTATTGTGGAAAGGGTTTGGTCCTGGGCCTTCAGTACGTTGCTGAATAGTATTGTCAGTAACAATATCAAGGCTATAATGTTGGGGTGGAATTTTATTGCCCTAGGACCTAAGTTGAAAGCCATATTTTATAAGCGTTAAAAAGAATACCTTTTGAAGGGTAAATTGGAGAGCCAAATAAAATAAATGAATCTAAAGATAAACTAAAGCTGTGGTTCAACATTCTTTGGAGCAAGAATGCCCAAGGATTTCTCCAAGACCGAAATATGAATATTTGTGTCTTCCACCTTGTGGAATTCCCCGTCTATTTGCGATTCCAAGAATGGCCTTCCCTTCCTATTGATTTGTAGTGTTTTTGTTTGATAGGTTTTGACTTCCTTTAACCAATGGTACCTACGGGTCAACATTAATACGCCGAACAGCAACATTTTTATCCTACTTAGTTCGGGAACTATTATCACGTCCAATTGGCCATCCATTAATGATGCTTTTGGGGTTAAACTAATTTTGAACCCTAGTTCATTGGAGTTGGAAATGAATACTAAAAATGGGTTGCTTATGGTGTGGCCCCCATCTATGATTATCCTCACATCCCTTTCTCTTTTATATTCCTTAAAAGATCTGAGCGAGGCCTTTAGGTACCCTAAAATGGTTCTTTTTTGTAGGGCTTCATAGTTCTTTATGACGTTGGCATCAAAGCCCATTCCTGTATTGCTGAAAAAATATTGTTCATTTATTCTTCCAACGTCAATAGTCACAATTTCATTCCTTTTAATTACCTCAATGGCTTTTTCAATAACATGGGGAATCATAAGATTGGAGGCCAGTCCGTTTCCCGATCCTATAGGGATAATTCCCAGCATTATATTTGTGCCAACCAGACAAGAGGCAACCTCATTGATGGTACCGTCCCCTCCACAAGCTACAATGGTTTGGGCACCTTCTTTGATGGAATCTTTGGTAAGTGAAATGGCCTGTTTTTTATATTTTGAGTATTTAACGTAAAGGAGATATTCAGTTTCCTTAAAGTAAGATCTAAGGAATTCCTTTTCCAAAAAATTGTTACCGGAACCGGCCTTTGGATTGATTATAAAATGAATATTTCTCAAAATATTTATTGCTGTGTCATTAGCCCGTTGTGGGCGTACAAATAATTGGCCGCCTGATAAAATGCTATGGTGGTATCCAAATAATTCTTGTCTGTGGGAATTAGGGTTAGGTTATTGTTGTTGGAATTCCATTCGTAAAAGTTGGCCTTCTTCTGATCTCCCAAAACCATTACTTTATTTCCTTTTAAAAGCCCCAATTTCCTGTAATTGCCAATAAACGCCCTTTCGTCCTCCTGTTTCATGGTAAAGATATTTTTTCCGAACAAATTACTTGTGTAATCCCAGTTTAATAACGAAAATACTGTTGGAAACATATCTATTTGGGAGCAAAGCTTATTTATTTTTTGTGCCGGAATATCCTTTAGATTGCAGATCATGGCCGGAATGTGGTAATTGTTGATGTCCAGTTCACCCCTTCCTGCGCTGCTGGCACAATGATCGCTCATAATAACCAGGACTGTGTTCTTAAACCATGGCCTTCTTCTAGCAATTTTCAAGAATTGGGCTATGGCATAATCGGTATACTTTACAGCCCCTTGTCTGCTAGTTCCAGATGGAATGTCTATTTTTCCTTCTGGATAGGTATAGGGTTTGTGATTGGAGGTGGTCATTACAAAATCGAAAAAGGGTTTGTTGTTTTGGTGGGCCATATCGGCCTCCTTGATAACCTTCTTATAAATATCCTCATCACAGACACCCCAGGCATTTTCAAATGTTATTTCGTTATCCTCAATGTTGGTTCTTGTGGTTTTTATTTCCTTGTCCAGTAGAAAACCTCTGCCACGGTCTACGATATTAAATCCGTTGCCACCAAAGTAGGTGTTCATATTATCGAAATAACCATCCCCCCCGTAAAAGAAATTACTGCTGTATCCCTTATTCTTAAAGACTTCTCCAATGGTAAACAGTCCCATATTTTTGGTTCTTTTCATTATACTTCTTCCCTGTGTAGGAGGAATGGATAGGGTTATGGCTTCCATGCCACGGACGGTTCTTGTGCCAGTGGCATACAAATTGGTGAAAAATATGCTGCTATTGGCCAAACTATCCAAGGTTGGGGTAATGTTATAATCCCCACCCAATGTGTTTAAATATTTGCCACTCAAACTCTCGATGCAGATAAAAATTACGTTGGGCTTAAGGGGCTTGGCAATAGAATCCGTATGGCGAATCTTTCTGAGGATGGATGGTTCATCGGGGTATAGAAAAGTGGCCCTTTCATTTTGGTAGGATTCCTTTACCAGTTCAAAGGCCTTATCGATTTTTATGGTCTTATAAAAATCATCGAAAGAAAGTTCGTTGTTCCTAAAGGCGGCAAAAAAGGAATAAATTCCGGCCTTGGACAATTCGTTGTTGTACCTGTTGGCAAACTGTTCTGCCTGTTTGTTCTTAATAAATAATCCAGAAAGAATAGCAATAAAAAGAACGGCAAGGAAGGGTAATAACTTGGCTTTAAAGGGGGTGGTGCTTTTAAATGTTTTGTTGAATGCCGCTTTTTTGTAGGTAATAAATATCAATATTCCAACTGCGATTAAAATCAGGCCGACCAAATAGGGGATGGGGTAGGATTCGTTTATGTTTTTGACCACCTCGTAGGTATAGACCAAATAATCTACCGCAATAAAATTGAACCTATTTTTAAATTCGTCCCAAAAAGTGATTTCTGCAAAGAAGGAAAACAGGAATATTATTAGGCCTATGGTATAAGCAAAATAGGAAATTGATTTGTCTACGATACTTCCGTAAAATTTTTGGGGCATCAGCAGTAAATATAAGGCGTAGGGCAGCGCAAAGAAGGAAACGGTGCCTGCATCAAATAAAAACCCGATACCAAAGGTGGATAGTAGTGTTGCCGGCGAGGTGTCAATTTCTCCAAAGCTCCAAAATAAGAATACGATTCTCACTAAAAAGGACAGTATAAGGAAAATGCCGATAAAGGTTTTTAGCAATGTAAAGCGGTCGGGGAACAATTTTTGCCACATTTTTGGAATCTTTAAATATGAAGCAATATTAGGATAACATTCTAAAGAAATTTTAAAGTATCAAGGACTTGGGTCTTTGTACTAATTAAAACTTATACTTCAGTCCGGCCCTTATTATCTGCGTTTCAAAATAGTTTTCATACATAGCGGTAAAGCCGTCACTTACAACTTCTTGTCGCAGGCCAAAGGTGTTAAAAATGTCCGAGGCGGAGAGGGTAAACTCTCCATGGCCATCCCAAACGATTTTCTTTATACCGGCATCAACCGAGGACCGCGATAATTGCTTGCCTTGTGGAATATTCTTGTCGGAGTAATATAGTCCTGTAAGCTGCAGAGCCCAATTGGCGGGTAAGGTGATTTCATTGTTAATTTTAAAATCGCCTGCATTATCCGATGATTTTTCAATATAAAATGGCCGTACATAAGGGAATAACAAAGTGCCGGTATAATTGTCTATGCTGTTCACATACCAATTTATACTTGCGGATAGTTTCCAATTTCTGGTAATATCCTGACTCATCAGTAATTCAATACCGGTATTGGTAGCATTACCTGTATTCTGATATATTTTGTTTACAATATCATAGTCAGGATTGGAATCGTCCAAACTAAAAATACGCATATATTGATCTTTTGTCATTCTGTGATAAAGGGCAGAAAAAAGGGAACCGGTCCCCCAGCCGTATTTATGGGCCAGCTCCACGGCATCCGTAAATTGCGGACGTAAATACGGATTGCCCACCTTTAAAAGTTCGGGATCATCATATTTGGGAAAAATACGCAGTTCGGGTTCGCCTGGTCTGTCTACCCGTCTATTGTAAAACATGGATAGCCTATTGTAATCATTTAATTTATAGGTAAAACGCAAGCTGGGGAAAAGTTCAAAATAATTATAGGCGTCATTGTTCTTGTAATAGCTGTTTGCCGGGTCTATGTCATAAAATACATCGGTCTGTTCTGCCCGAAGACCTGCTTCAATATCAAATTTTTCCTTCTCTAGCAAATAGTTGGTATAAAGGGCGTAGAGGTTTTCCCCCCAGTCGGAATACGTACCCATATTGGGGTAAATAATACTGTTGATCCCTGGGGTTATAGTATATTCTACAGGCAACCTTCTAATTCTTACTTTGGACCCCAATTCTATTTTCCCATGCTTAAGGGCCTTGGAGTAATCTGCAGATAGACTTGTTGTATGCTCAATGGCCAAAATATTGGTGGCATCCCGCCCCACCCTTATGGAGGAACTGTCGTTCAGGAAATAGCTTTCATCTTCCAGCCCCCTTGTGTATTGGGCATTTGCATTTAAGCTATGGCCAATCTTAGAAAATTTATGTCGGTAATTTACGGCGATATTTATATGATTTGTTATTTCTTCCTCCTGCCAATTGTAATACCTTTCCCGGCTATTGTTGTTCAAATTTATAAAAGCAACCTGTGAAGTGTCTATGTGCTTTTCACGGTCGTACATGCCCGAAACCGTTAGGGCATTATTTTCATTTAGTTCCCAATCTATGCCCCCGTTAATAATGGAACGGAACTGCCTGCGGTTTTCCGGTACCTGCGAGATGGTGTTTTTGCCGTCGTCATAGTGTCTAGTGGTAAATTCGTTGTTGGGCAGGGCTTCCTGCAAAATAAGTTCGGACAGTAAAAAATAGTTTGATCTATTGGTCTTGTAATTGAAATTTAAGCTGGGGATTACTTTAGGGTTATGGGTATAGGATCCAAGGGCGGTTCTGGTATCTTCCTTTTTTCTGCCTAAGGCCCCTACGCCAAAGGAAAGTCCGGCATCACCATTAAATCCGGTCTTTTTTTCCTTTTTATAAATGATATTGACGATTCCTGCGAAACCGTTGGCATCGTATTTGGCCGATGGATTGTTGATTATTTCTATTTTTTCAATGTTGGCCGCGGGGATATTGCCCAATCCCTTCTGATTGCCAAATCCTGTGAGACTGGATTGTTTTCCGTCTATTAGTATAACGACCTTGTCACTTCCCCTAAGTATTACCTTACCTTCCTGGTCAAAGGTTACCCCGGGTATAGTTTTCATGGCATCAAGTACAGACCCCCCTGATTGGGCAATATTATTACTTAGATTGAAGGATTTTTTATTCAATTCGGAATTGGTGGTGGCCTGTTTTCCCGTAACTTTTATTTCCTTCAACATTTCAGCATCCGGGGATAATTCTATCCGTCCCAGATCGAAAACGTTGTTGAGGCCACTAGTCGTAATTTTTTGTGAGGTAGGGGCGTATCCTAAATAGGTAAAATGAATGGTGTAAGTTCCAACAGGGATGTTTTCAATAAAAAATTTCCCATTATCTTCCGATATACCTCCGGTTACCAAAGAGTTGTTCGGAAATTGGGTGACAGCCACATTTGCAAATGGCAATGGGTCGTTGGTGGAGGATTCTACCAATAGTCCGGTGATACTTATGGATTTTTGGGCAGAAACAGTGGAAAGGCTAAAAAGTATTAATACTAGTAAGTGGGTAGTATTCTTGTTCATTTTGGCAGATGGAATTCAATTTTGACCGAAAAGTAGGGGAATAATCTAAAGAGAATTTAAAGCTCCACTAACTAGAGCGGTTTATTTCCTTGCTGCCTCGGGGGGGGCAAAATCTATTAAAAAGCAGTGATGGTCTTTTATATAGTTGTAGGAGATATTGTAACCGTATAGGTCACATATTTTTTTGACTATGGCGAGACCCAATCCGGTGGATTTAAATTCATTTGTTTCCCTGTAGAATCGTGTAAATAGTTGTTGTGGATTGGCAATTGGCATAAGGCCAAAATTAGACACGGAAAGAAGTGTGTTTCTTGCTTCTATGTTTATGGGTTTTTTATGGGTGCTGTGTTTAATAGCATTGGAAATGATGTTGTTGCACAATATTTCTGCCAAATAGGGATCCATTTTGGCAATTATGTTGTTCGTTTTTTCGAAGGTTAAGCTAATGGTGGATATCTCATTGAAATTGGCAATGATTTGGGCTGTTAGGTCGGTGATGTCAATATTCTCCCTGTGCGTATATTGATGGTTCTCCAACTTGGTCAATAATGCCAACCGTTTATTCAATTGTGTTAATCGCTGAATATCTTTTTGTATGGATGCCAATTGGTTAAATTGTACCTCGCTTACCGATGGGCCGTTGATTATATTTTCAATTTTGGCCTGTATAATGGCCAAAGGGGTCTGTAGTTCGTGGGAAACATCCTCTGTATATTGTTTTAAGTTTTCATAATCATCACGAACTTTGCCTGATAGCAAGGCAATTTCTTTGTTTAATTCGGAAAATTCCAGAATTTCACTGTCCAATAGCTGTATCGGTTCTTTGGACAACAATGAAAACTTTTTCATTTGTTCCAAATTGTAAAAGAACGGATTCCATATTTTTTTGTTATTGGATTTGTTGAGGTAGAATTGGAAAACAAAGACCAAGAATATTATGAATATATAGGAAAGAATTATAGCCCATAATATTTGGTTGGTTTCCACCACAAGAACGCGCACGGAAATCTTATACGATTTATTGTTGATATTTTTGTAGGTAGAGAATTCCCTGAATAATTCCATTTCATCCTGGGAAGGGTCGTAGATAACCGTGTCCTTGGTAAAAGCTGTTTTTAATTCGTCTACCTCATTTACCTCTATTATGGGGGACAATGAACCGGGATGTTGCCCGGCCTTGATAGCACTTTCAATTCTAGCTTCTGCCGAAAATAACTCCTCTTCTACTTCCTGTTTAAGCAACCATCGTACATAAAAGAATAGGGCAATGGTACTAAGGACCATCAATAACATGCTTGCCCAAAGATATGATTTGGACGCTTTTCGCAATAATGGTATTTTAATATTCTTTTTGGCCAAGTCTTACTCTTCTGTAAATTTATAACCACTTCCGTAGGCGGTCTTGATGTATTTTGCTCCTTCAGACGTTAATTTTTTCCGTAGGTTGTTGATATGGACATATATAAAATCGAAATTATCTGCCAGATCACTATGGTCGCCCCAAAGATGTTCCGCAATTATTTCCTTGGATAGGACCCTATTCTTATTGGTAATAAAGAAAAGCAATAAATCGTATTCCTTCCTGGTCAAGGTCATGGGTTTTTCTTGTATGTAGGCCGATCTTGCTCCGGTATCTACGCGTATTTCATTAAATACGATGTTTTCGTCACCACCAAATTTGCCCCTTCTCAAAACGGCTTTTATACGGGAATTGAGCTCTGCCAAATGAAAGGGCTTTGTTAAATAATCGTCTGCCCCCAAATCCAGTCCTTCAAGTTTGTCGTTCAGGGAATTATTGGCAGAAATAATGATCACGCCCGCTTTTTTCTTTTCCTTTTTTAATTGTTTTAGGACTTCCAGACCGCTGCCGGTAATCAAATTAATGTCCAGGATTACTATATCGTAATCGTACAGGGATACCTTGTAAATGGCGTCCTCATAGTTGGAAGCCGATTCGCATACATTTCCATCGGTTTCCAAATAACTTATAATGGATTGTTGTAGGGAAATTTCGTCTTCTGCAATTAATAGTTTCATCAACTTGGAATATATACAAAGTTACATCTTAAATCTAAGCTGAATTTAAAGTTAGGCCTACTTATAATTCTTTATATTGGCCTTGACTCCCACTTTGGACATTCTGCGTATCTTTGAAAAAAAAAGAATCGTTGCGACTATCTATCTTCATATTTATATTTTCTTGTTGCCAACTGCTTTTTTCCCAGGAAGACTTTTTGGCGAAACAGTATTTTGAGGATGGTGCTTTTGATAAGGCCCTGGTGTTCTATGAAAAGTTGGTCGCCAAAAATCCGATGCGGACAGATTATGGCGAAGGCCTAGTGGCCTGCTACCAACAATTGGAACAGTATGATAAGGCCGAAGAATTTTTGTTGAAGGTGGTCAATGGGAAAAATATCTATCCTACCATGCTCATTGAGCTGGGATATAATTATACGTTACAGGACCAACCGGAAAAGGCAATTGAATATTACGATAAAGCACTCCAAAAAATAAATGAGAACCCTAATTTTGGCTATGGTCTGGGTTATAGGTTTCAGAAATATGCCTTGTTGGATTATGCCATAAAGGCGTATTCCACAGCCATGGAGCTAAATCCAAAATTGGATTATAATTTTCAAAAAGCCAGGATTTACGGGGAACAGGGGAATATAGAGGAGATGTACGAATCCTATTTAAAATTAATAAGTGAAGGCAAGGCTTCACAGGCAAATGTTCTTAGAAATATTAACGATTTTATTAGCTCGGAAGCCGAGAACCCTAATAACATTAAGTTCAAAAAGGTATTGCTACAGAATGCACAAAGAAGCCCGGATATCCTTTGGAACGAATTGTTGAGTTGGCTTTTTGTTCAACAAAAACAATTTAAGAGTGCCTTTAACCAGGAAAAGGCCATTTACAAAAGGAGCGGGGAAACCTCTTTGCAGCGTTTGCAAGGATTGGGGAAACTTGCCATGGAGGAACAGGACTTGGATACGGCTAAGGAAGTATTTATATATATATCGGAAAATAGTGCCGACGATGTAGTGGCCTTGGATGCCCAACTAAATCTTATTGAAATGGATTTATTGGAAACCGATGAAAAGGTTTTGGAGAAGGTCCAAAAGAAATTTGATGACTTACTAAGTATTTACGGCTACAAAACCGAGACCTTGCAGCTACAGATAGCCTACGCCAAATTTTTAACCTTCAATAAGAATAAACCCGAACCCGCCATTGGGATATTACGCCGAAGTTTGGAGCTGCCCTTGAATAATTATGGCAAATCCTATATTAAAAGTACTTTGGGCGATATTTTAGTATATGATCGGCAGTTTAATCAAGCCCTGATCTATTTTTCGCAGATTCAGAAAGATTTAAAAAATGATGTCCTTGGGCAGGATGCCCGTTTTAAGGTGGCACAAACTAGTTTTTATAAGGGGGATTTCGATTGGGCATTAACGCAATTAAAGATACTAAGAGGATCTACCTCTCAATTGATTGCCAATGACGCCATGCAATTAAGCCTGTTGATATCCGATAATTCATTGGAAGATTCCACCCAAACCGCCCTAAAAAAATATGCCCGTGCCGATTTTTTGGACTATCAAAACAAAAAAAAGGACGCAGTGGATCTTTTGGAGGATATCCTTCAAAATCATAAAGGGGAAAAAATAGAGGATGAGGCACTTTTGAAACAGGCCGAAATATTAATGGAATTAAAGGATTATGAAAAGGTGGAATTTAATTACCTTAAAATAGTGGAATTCTATGCCAGCGATATTTTGGCCGATGATGCCAATTTTGCCCTGGCGGAATTGTATCGGAATGTCCTGAACCAACCGGAAAAGGCCAAGAGGCATTACGAGAAAATTATCTATAACTATCAGGATAGTTACTTTTTTCCACTGGCAAGAAGGAATTTCAGGATGTTACGGGGAGACAGTATCAATTAGTGCCCAACACCTTGGCCTGTCCAAAAATGAATATAAATATTCCCATTCGGGAAAGTAAAGAAACGGCATGTATATTTACAATGTTACCATGAATATTGAAGAATCTATCCAAGAACAGTGGCTGTCCTGGATGAAGGAGGTGCATATTCCCGAGATGTTAAAATCTGGTAAGTTTAGCAAGGCCTTGATGACCAAAGTATTGGTGGAGGAGGAGATGGGAGGAATTACATATTCCATACAATACACCACAGATTCCAAAGAAACCCTTCAAAAATATTATGACCAAGATGCAGAAAGAATGCGCAAAAAAGTGATGGAGCTCTTTGCGGGCAAGTTCGTCGCCTTTAGGACAGAGTTGGCGATTATAAGCGAACATTAATTAAATAACGCAGCGCCATGAGCAAAAAAGGGAAAAAGGCCTTTCAGACCAAGAAGGAAAAGTTCAATAGAACTTGGCAGGAGGAAAGCCCCGTTAAGGCAAAAAAACATTTGGGCCAGCATTTTTTAAAAGATGAATCTGTTGCCCGTCAGATTGGCGGAACATTAAGATTTAACGGCTATCGCAATGTTTTGGAAATAGGGCCTGGTACCGGGGTGCTCACTAAATATTTGTTGGAAAAGGATATCGATTTGGTGGCCATGGACCTGGATGAGGAATCCATTATTTACCTCAAACACAGTTTCCCTTTGGAACACAATACCCTAATGCAGCGCAAAGGCGTATTCAAGGTTTTGGAGGCCGATTTTTTGAAGTACGACCTATGGACACTTTTTGGGGAAGAGCAGTTTGCCATTACCGGGAATTTTCCCTATAATATTTCCACCCAGATTGTTTTTAAGATGTTGGAATTCAAGGACCGGATTCCCGAATTCTCCGGAATGTTCCAAAAAGAAGTGGCCGAAAGGATTTGTGAAAAGGAAGGGAGCAAGGCCTATGGAATTCTATCCGTCTTGGTACAGGCATTTTACGATGCGGAATATTTATTTACGGTTTCGCCCCAGGTTTTTGATCCGCCTCCCAAAGTGCAGTCCGGAGTGTTGCGACTCACCAGAAAGGAAAATTTCCATTTGGACGTGGATGAAAGGCTGTTCAAACAGGTGGTAAAGGCGGCGTTCAACCAGCGCAGAAAGACCATTCGTAACAGTTTAAAAACATTCAATCTTTCAGATGTTCTCAAAGAAGATGCTATATTTGGCCTGCGTCCGGAGCAATTGAGCGTTGAGGACTTCATTTCGTTGACACAGAAGATAGCAAATGATACCATTTAAACTCACTGAGGAATATTTAGCTGAAATAGAACAGCTAATAGACAACCAACAGGACGGGCAATTGTCCGCGCTCTTGGCTGAGGTGCATTATGCGGATGTGGCAGAGATCATCAACGAATTGGATGAGGACCACGCTACCTATCTAATTAAACTTCTGGACAGCGAAAAAACATCGGAAACCCTTACCGAGCTTGATGTAGATGTTAGGGAGGCCATCCTTGCCAATCTTTCCGCCAAGGAAATTGCCGAAGAATTGGACGAGCTGGATACCGATGATGCCGCAGATATTATAGGGGAACTACCCAAAAATATGGTCCAAGAGGTTATCTCCGAATTGGAAGATAGGGAGCATGCCAAGCATATTGTGGACCTGTTGCGATATGATGAAAATTCTGCGGGCGGACTTATGGCCAAAGAGCTGGTAAAGGTCAATGAAAATTGGAACGTACTCACCTGCGTAAAGGAAATGAGGGCACAGGCGGAAAATGTTACCAGGGTGCATTCCATTTATGTGGTGGATGATGAAGGTAAACTGAAGGGGCGACTTTCCCTAAAGGATTTGTTGACCACCTCCACCAAGACCCATATCAGTGAAGTATATATCCCAAAGGTAGACGCTGTAAACGTAAACGAAAAGCCAGAGGAAGTGGCCAAGATTATGTCCAAATACGATTTGGAAGCCATTCCGGTGGTCGATGAAATTGGCAGGCTGGTAGGCCGTATTACCATAGACGATATTGTGGATGTTATTAGGGAAGAGGCGGAAAAGGATTATCAATTGGCGGCCGGTATTTCCCAGGATGTAGAGGCAGATGACAGTATTTGGGACCTGACCCGTGCAAGATTGCCCTGGTTGTTTCTGGGCCTTTTGGGAGGCGTAGGGGCTGCGGCCATCATGGGAGGTTTCGAGACCCTTATGAGCGATTATGGGGTGCTGTTCTTTTTTACCCCGCTAATAGCGGCAATGGCCGGCAATGTTGGGGTGCAATCCAGTGCTATAATGGTACAGGGATTGGCCAATGACGATCTTAAGGGGAGTATTAGTGGGCGACTTATAAAGGAAATGTTGTTGGCCTTGCTAAATGGGACCGTTTTGGCGTCTATACTATTATTTTTTACCTGGCTTTGGAAAGGCAGTTTTCTTACCTCCCTGGCCATTTCCATCTCCTTGATCACCGTAACCGTGGTGGCAGGAATCATAGGAACCTTTATACCGCTGTTTCTGCACAAAAGGGGCATAGATCCCGCCATAGCTACGGGACCGTTTATTACCACAAGCAACGATATATTCGGAATTTTGATCTATTTTTCCATCGCCAAGGTTATTTTGGGTATTTAGGGCACTCCGCCTTCTTCGGCGGCGGCGGGCTTTCCGCGCTACACGGTAGCTAGCTGCAATCCCTAGTGCACATACATCCCTAAATTTGTGTTTGCACCTCAAAATAGTCCGGTTTCTTGTTTCCAATAGCAGCGCGGTCGTGTATCTTTGCCATTTAATATTTAGTTTATGAAAGTTCTCCATTTAGATGTAAATCACCCACTGATCATTGAGCAGTTTAATGCCCTGGGGTTTCAAAATGACGAAGATTATACCTCCACTAAGGAGGAAATAGAAAAGAAAATTGCCAATTATGATGGTATTATCATCAGAAGTAGGTTTACTATTGATGCTGCATTTTTGGATAAGGCCGTCAACCTAAAGTTTATAGGGCGCTTGGGAGCCGGTTTGGAAAACATAGATACCGATTATGCCAAGCGACTGGGAATTTTTTTGGCTGCTGCCCCAGAGGGGAATCGGAATGCTGTTGGGGAACACGCCTTGGGAATGTTATTGTCTCTCTTCAATAAATTGAACAAGGCCGACCAGGAGGTAAGAAACGGAAAATGGGACCGGGAAGGTAACCGTGGAATAGAATTGGATGGTAGAACCGTGGGTATTGTTGGTTATGGCAATATGGGCAAGGCCTTCGCCAAAAAGCTAAGGGGCTTTGATGTAGAAGTTATTTGTTACGATATTGTTGGGGGTGTAGGCGATGAAAACGCTAGGCAAGTAGGGATAATGGAATTAAAGCAAAAGGCAGAGGTACTTAGTCTTCATGTGCCACAGACAGACCTTACCAAAAATATGATCAATGCCGATTTTCTAAAAGATTTCAAGAATCCGTTATGGCTGATCAATACCGCAAGGGGGAAATGTGTGGTAACAGAAGATCTTGTGGCCGCAATGAAAGAGGGCAAGGTGCTCGGAGCTGGTTTGGATGTCCTTGAATATGAAAAAAAATCCTTTGAAGATATGTTCAGCGGGTCGGAATTACCAGAGGCCTTTACCTATTTGATCAATGCCAATAACGTACTTCTTACTCCCCACGTAGCAGGATGGACCGTGGAGAGTAAAATAAAATTGGCACAGACGGTGGTAGACAAGATCGAAGAAAAATTCTTCTAAACACGGCCTTTAACCTCGGATTTTGATCTTTTAAAGTATAGGGTCATTTTGCTATTGTATTGGGCATTCGCCCTTCAAAGTTGAGATAATTAAAATAGAAGATCATGAAAAATAGAGTTACAGGACTTGGTGGGTTTTTCTTTAAGACCAAAGATCCCAATGCCATTAAACAATGGTACAATAAACATCTCGGACTTAATACCGATCAATATGGCTGTACTTTTTGGTGGAAGGACAAGGAAGGACAGGACTGCTCAACCCAATGGAGCCCCATGAAAGAGGATAGCAATTACTTTAAACCTAGCAATTCCCCTTTTATGATGAACTTCCGGGTAGAAAATTTAGAGGAACTGTTGGAAGTTCTAAAGGAAGAAGGGGTAACCGTTATTGGGGAAATTGAGAAATACAATTACGGTAAATTCGGCTGGATTTTGGACCCGGATGGCAACAAGTTGGAATTGTGGGAACCCAATGATAAAGCGTTTCTTTGATTAGAAAATAATTGTTACATTTAGAGCCATTATTAATCAACTAAAATACAACCATGTCAGAAGAGAATAAAGATTTGGGCGATAAGCCCGAAGATGCTGCAAAAGGGGCCAAGGAATCCGCAAAAGAGTTTGCCAATGACGCCAAGGAATCGGCTAAGGAATTTGCTGATGAAACCAAAGAGGCCGCCAAGGATTTTGGAGAGGAAGCCAAAAAAACTGCGAATGAATTCAAAGAAGGATTGGCAAATGCAGGAGGGGATAACAAGAAGATTCTAGCTGGGGTCCTTGCCATTGTTTTTGGTCAATTGGGAGTACATAAGTTTATACTGGGTTATCAAAAAGAGGGTATCATCATGTTGGTGGCTACAGTAGTTGGCTACGCTACCATGTGCCTCTTTATCGGGACTTTTATTGTAATGGCTACCGCAATTATAGGCCTTATAGAAGGTATTATTTATTTGACCAAATCGGATGAGGAATTTTACAATACCTATCAGGTAGGAAAGAAACCTTGGTTCTAAAAAAACTATAAAGTCGAGTTCTTTTGATCCGACTTTATTTTTATCAATATTTATCGTAATATTACGATAAATAGAAACGGTAATCCAAGGGTCTGTATACCACTGAGGTTTGTTCTAAAAAGTATATTCATGGAGATACGGAAAATGAAAAATAGCGATTGGCCATCGGTTGCCGAAATATACCGGCAGGGAATGGATACTGGTTTTGCTACCTTCGAGAAAGTGGTCCCTTCCTTTGAGGTTTGGGATGCAGCTCATCTTGAGGCAGGAAGATTGGTGGCGGCAAAAGGAGAAACTATACTGGGTTGGGCTGCCCTTTCCCCGGTATCGAGCAGATGTGTTTATGGTGGGGTAGCAGAAGTGAGTGTTTATATTGGGCAGGGCAGTAGAGGCCAGGGAGTGGGAAAATTGCTTATTCAGCAGTTGATTGTGGAAAGTGAAAAAGCGGGTTTATGGACTTTGCAATCGGGAATATTTCCCGAAAATAAGGGTAGCGTGGAATTACATCGTAAAATGGGATTCCGATTTATTGGCAAAAGGGAGCGCGTGGGCAAGCGGGACAATGTCTGGAAGGATAATCTTCTTTTTGAAAGGAGAAGTACCATTATAGGTGTGGATTAGTCCGCTAGGAGTGCTTTAAGGACTGCCGCGGGAGAAAATCCTAAGCAGGGTTTCCATCATCCTGTTGCCCCTCGGCCAACTTCCGTTCCAATTCTGCCTGAAATTCTTCCATTACCGGCTTCACTGTACTTTCTGGTAAGTCGGCTATTTTAATGTACATTAAGCCGTCCACTGAGTTGTTGAATAAGGGATCCACATTAAAGGCCACCACTTTGGCATTTTGCTTTATGTATTTTTTGATCAAAACGGGTAGTCTTAAACTACCTGGTTCCACTTCCTCAATTAGTTTGTCAAATTTATTGAGATCGGCCTCGGTTTCATCAAATATAAAATCCTTGTCGGCATCGTTTAGTTTCACCTTAAACTCCTTTTTTGGCCTGATATATTGGGCCACATAGGGATCCCAATAATTACTTTTCATAAATTCTATCATTAAGGATTTTGAAAAGTTGGAAAACTGATTGCTTATGCTAACCCCTCCGATTAAAAATTTGTGGTCCGGGAATCTTAGGGTAGTATGTACAATGCCTTTCCACAAGAGGAATAGTGGCATAGGCTTTTGTTGGTATTCCTTGATGATGTAGGCCCTACCCATTTCAATGGATTTGGACATCATACCGTACAGTTCTGGTTCAAATCTAAACAGGTCCTGTAAGTAAAACCCGTCTATTCCGTATTCTTCAAATATTTCCGAACCCATGCCCATCCGGTAGGCCCCAACGATTACTTTGTCCTCGTCGTCCCACAGGAAGAGGTGTCGGTAATAATTATCAAACTTATCCAGATCAATGGCATTATTGGTGCCCTCGCCTATGGCCCTAAAAGTAACTTCGCGCTGTCTGCCTATTTCCTTTAGAATAAAGGGCATATCTGCAGCCTTGGCCAAAAAGACCTCATAATTTTTGCTCTGCAACAGCCTACAGTCTTTTTCCCTTAGACGTTCTATTTCTTCCTGTATGACCTCTGTGCGTACCGCTGTGGCTATTTTTCGCGGGGCTTTCGGTATTTTTAAACTTGTTGGAATCTGGTCCAATAACCTTTCTTTCTCATAGGCATTGGACAACATATAGGTCTTTCGTCTTAAAAGATCCGCAAATTCTGCTAAATTTTCCTGTTCGTTCTGTGTTTGTACGGAAATGGGTTGCCCAATGCGCACCTTGATAATCCTGTTTTTTTGCGTGGTTACCTCAGAAGGTAGTTTGGCCGTGCGGAATACATCGCTTATCTTGGAGAGACGATAAAACAACCGACTGTTTTTAGCGTGAAAATAGATGGGAACTACGGGTACCTCTGCCCGTCGTATTAATTTTAAGGCGGCCTCTTCCCAAGGCCTGTCCACAATTAATTTCCCATCCCTGTAGGTTGAAACTTCCCCCGCTGGAAAAATTCCCAAGGGGTGGCCGTCCTGCAAATGCTTCATGGCATTTTTAAACCCGGAAATACTGCTCTTGGCATCCTTATGGGTCTCAAAAGGATTTACGGGTAGTATATAGGGGGACATAGGTTCTATCCTGTTCAGTAGGAAGTTGGCGATTATCTTAAAATCGGACCTATGTTTTAATAGTAATTTTAAAAGGAGTACCCCATCTATCCCACCAAGTGGATGATTGGAAATGGTAATATAGCAACCCTGTTTGGGCAAGCGTTTAAAATCCTCCTCTGGAATTTCAAATTTTATTTCATAATGTTCCAAAATGGCATCCAGAAAGTCCGTCCCGTTCAAATGCTTATGTTGGTCGTAAAATTGGTTAATGCTGGAAATTTTGGTTACTTTCATGAGTACCCATCCAATAAACGTTCCCAGAAAGCCGTATTTATCCAGGTTGATAGCCTTGGCTACTTCCTTTGCGGTTACTAAACCCATACCTTAGTGTAATTTGGTAGACGCTAAGATAGGAAAATCACTACAGCTATCCTTATATATACTTTCCAACAAATTATTTCATTGCCTATTGAACCACCAATTGTACGGTTTCCTTCCCGCGTTGTTCAAGCAGGATTTCCTTGCCTTTTTGTAGACTTGTTATGGCTTCCGTATCAAAATGTCTAATGGTATATAGGGAAACACCCTCTTGATGCACTACTTTGAACCTACTTTTCAATAGGTTTAAAAGCTCTTCCAATTTGTCAAATTTATTATCGACGCATACAGAAAAACTAATGGCGGAATTTTGGATCAGATCTACTTTCATCTGATGATCGTGCAATAATTTAAAGAGTTCACTGATGCTGTCTTCCACAATAAATGAAAAATCCAGGGAGGACAGTTTCATGAGAACAAGGTTCTTCTTTACAATAAAACAGGGGACCTTAGGTTCAATTCCTATACCTTTTCCAACGGTGGTACCTTTGTCCTTGGGATTGATAAAGGACTTAACGTGTAAGGGTATTTCCTTTCTTTGCAGAGGTTGCAAAGTTTTTGGGTGAATAACGGAAGCCCCGTAAAAGGCCAATTCAATAGCTTCTCTATATGAGATTTTGTTCAACAATTCCGTTTTTTCAAAATATCTGGGATCCGCGTTCAAAACCCCGGGAACATCCTTCCATATAGTAACCTCCTCGGCATTTAGACAATAGGCCAAAATGGCAGCGGTGTAATCCGAACCCTCGCGGCCCAAAGTTGTGGTAAAGTTGTTGTCGTCACTGCCCAAAAAGCCTTGGGTAATATTAAGCTTACGCTTGTCCACTTTTTCAGTAACGTTTTTTTGCGTCTTCTCCCAATTTACAATGGCATCACGATAATCATCGTTGGTCTTGATCAGGGAGCGGACGTCCAACCATTGGTTGGGGATTCCAATTTCATTTAAATAGGCACTGAGAATGGTCGTGGAAACCAATTCACCATAACCCACAACTTGGTCATAAACAAATCCGTATTTAGGCGATTTGTTCCAGACCAAAAACCCTTGTACTTCATCAAAAAGAGTTTTTACCCGTGCAAAAACAGGGTGCTTGTCATTGGAAAACAAGTCATTAAGAATATGGTCGTGGTATTGGATCACTTCATGAACTACAGAGGTTAATAAGGATTTATCCTTGAAATACGCATTTACAATATCTTCCATGGCATTGGTCGTTTTTCCCATGGCCGATACTACCAATAGGGTGTTATTGTGACCAACTTCCTCTAAAACCTTAACAACGTTCTTTACACCGCTTGCATCTTTTACAGATGCACCCCCAAATTTAAAAACCCTCATAACTTATTTAAAAATGTTTTAATTCCTTTTTCGTCCAAATGCACAACATTCCAATCCCTCAAAACATTGGCACCTCTACTTTCATAAAATAAAATAGCCGGTTCGTTCCAGTCCAACACCTCCCAGCTAATGCGTTTAACCCCCAGGCGGTATCCGTGTTCAACTACTTTTTCCAACAGGGCGGCACCAAGACCGCTACCCCTCATGGATTCAGTTACGATCAAATCTTCAAGGTGTATAATAGGACCTTTCCAAGTGGAATACCTGTTGTACAGTAGTGCCATCCCAACCACCTTGTCATTTGCCTCAGCTACATAACAATGAAATAATTTGTCGGAGCCAAATCCATCCCTCTTTAAATCCTCTTCCGTCACCTCTACGGCGTTGTCCTCCTTTTCGAAAACGGCCAACTCCTTTATCAGTTTATGTACTTGGGCCATATCCTTGGCCACGGCATCTCGAATATTATATTCCATAATTGTTACAAATAAAACACAAAGTTATAAATTTAAAAAATCAATATTTTACGAAAACGTTGTAGTTTCACAAATTAACCGATATTTGTGCTCAAATAAACAAAGCTTTCGCGATGTATAGAAAAAATACGACCCTAGGTGAATTCATAATTGAAAACCAATCGTCATTCCAATATTCCTCCGGAGAACTTTCGAAACTTATCAACGCCATTAGATTGGCGGCAAAAGTAGTAAACCACGAGGTTAATAAGGCGGGTTTGGTAGATATTATTGGAGCGGCCGGGGATACCAATATCCAAGGTGAGGACCAACAAAAATTGGATGTTTTGGCCAACGAAAAGTTCATTCAGACCTTAATAAATAGGGAAATAGTCTGCGGGATCGCCTCGGAGGAAGAAGATGATTTTATCAGTATAAATAGTAGTGATAACCAGCATCAAAATAAATACGTTGTGTTGATAGACCCCTTGGATGGATCTTCCAATATAGATGTAAATGTTTCGGTAGGAACCATATTTTCTATCTATAGAAGGGTTACCCCTATTGGTACCCCGGTGGATATGGAGGACTTTTTACAACCTGGCAGGGCTCAAATAGCGGCCGGTTATATTGTTTATGGTACTTCAACCATGTTGGTATATACTACAGGTGATGGGGTAAACGGATTTACCCTAAATCCGGCCCTGGGGACCTTTTATCTTTCGCATCCCAATATGGAGTTTCCTGAAACGGGCAAAATATACTCGGTAAACGAAGGTAATTATGTACACTTTCCCCAAGGTGTAAAGGATTATATTAAATATTGTCAGAAGGAGGAAGGGGATCGGCCCTATACCTCAAGATATATAGGTTCTTTGGTGTCGGATTTTCATAGAAATATGATCAAGGGCGGTATTTATCTATATCCCAAGAGTAGTGTTGCGGCAGAAGGCAAATTGAGACTGTTGTACGAGTGCAACCCTATGGCATTTATAGCGGAACAAGCCAATGGGAAAGCGAGCAATGGGTATGGGCCTATCCTGGATATAAAACCCACGGAATTGCACCAAAGGGTGCCCTTCTTTTGTGGTAGCAGAAAAATGGTGGAAAAGGCCGAGGAGTTTATGCAGGCCACAAAATAAGAAAAGGAGCCCCAAGCTCCTTTTCTAAATCATAACTACACGGAATACTAGTGTTTTAAAAGGTACAGATAGTCCTCAAAATCTATTCTTCCGGAAAAAATATCTATAGATCTTTTAATGATCAGATTGGCACTTTCAGACCTGTACCCCAAACCTATGGCATATTTGGTAATAAGGGCTCTTTCCTCTTCATCAATTACATTGTCAACAAAAATAATTCTGAACAAATCGAATAATCTTTCCAAACGCTCTTCGGAACTGGCAGGTGGATTTATGGGATACTTATTGTCCGATTTCATAACCTCCTTATACTCGTCCTCCGTAATATCAAGCTTATTGGCAAAACGGTCCAATAATTCCTTTTCCTGAGAGTTTATTTCGCCGTCAATGGCGGCCAAAGTAGCAATGGAGGCAAAATGCGCCAAATTTCTTCTGTGCGTTCCACTACTATATAAATCTACATAAGACATATTCATGATTTTTATTTGGGGCAAAGATAAATTTTTAGAAAAGTTTATTTATAAATTTCTTAAATTATTTCACAGGGGGGTTTCTTCCCTAAGGTTATGGTCATGGGGCCAAGGGAATAATGGATTGTTTAATGGGGGAACAGTGATTGTATTGTTCCAGTATTATAAGCCGAATAAAAAAGAGGAGTTTTTTATTTATTGTGATATCTTTGGCTAAAGCAACCACTAATTGAACTAATTCAGCTTTAGAGCGCCCCTAATATGTCCCTTAAGATTCCCAAGAAAGAAATAATTTACCCTTTTTCTGTTTTTGTGCTATTGATGATTGTGGTAGTTGCGCTTTGGAAGAGCTCTTTGGATTCCAACAGGGAGCTGCTCAAGAAAGAAATTGAGACCAATGGACATATCCAGTCCCAAGGATTTTTGTCCTCTGGCCAAAAAAGTATTATTGTCCTTGAGAATCTTATGGAGAGGCTTGAAATGACCAATGGAGATTATTTTGAGTATTGGGAAGAGGATGCCAGACTTATTCTAAAGGAAGACCAATCTTTTAAATTCGTAGAATGGATCGATAGCTCCTTGGTTATCAGGAGGATTGTTCCGTATAAGGGGAACGAGGCCGTGGTTGGCATGAATTTATTCAACCACCCGCGTCGTGAAGAATGGTTGCGCCATGTGAGGGATTCCACAACTAACTTAACCTCTTGGATACCTTTAATACAGGGAGGGCATTCCATATTGATCGATGTTCCTGTTTTTTTTGGGGGTAAATTCCAGGGAACCATAACCGCTGGTATGGATTTTACGGATACTTTCGATACGTTGTCCGCTGGAATGGACAATTATGCCATTGAAATAAAGGACGATAAGGGAACCACTTTTTATAAACTCAATGACCCTACGCCAAGCGATTTTGGCGATGATTTGGTCTATGTTAGGTCATATGAGGTTGACGAGGATGATAAACAGGTGTGGACCTTTTATTTAATGCCCCGTAATAAAAACGTTTTGGCCGAAAGGAATAAGTCTTCTTCCAGCATTTTAATTTTTGGGGTCCTAATATCCCTACTTATGAGTTTGTTGACCTATTTTTATCAATCTTCTAGAAATGAAAACAAACGTTTTAGGGATTTAAATATTAAGCTTCGGGTAGCCAATAGAAGTTTGAGGGAAGAGCGAACCAAGGCGGAAAAAGCCTCCAAGGCAAAAACCGAGTTTGTATCCAATATGAGCCATGAAATTAGAACCCCTTTAAATGCAATTATGGGCTTTATCGAGGTCCTTAAGGAGTCCAAATTGGATAGTTCCCTACAGGAATATCTTTCTTTGATGGACGTCTCTTCCAAAAAATTACTTTTATTGGTGAACGATATACTGGAAATAGATAAAATAGAATCTGGCCAAATAAGTTTTAAAAAGGATATCTTTTCCCCATCGGACGAGTTACGGAATATTATAAGTATTTATAGACCTAGTATTGAGACCAAGGGGCTTTACGTAAATTTGTATGTGGTCTCGGATTCCAAAACCCATGTTATTGCGGACATAGGAAAATTTGGCCAGATACTCACCAATCTTTTGAGGAATGCCCTAAAGTTCACGGACGCCGGAGGAATAGATATTACGTACGACGAAGACATAATCCAAAGTGACCTAAATATTAGTATCGCCATTAAGGATACGGGAATCGGAATACCAAAAAGTAAACTTAAAACCATTTTTGATAGGTTTACACAAATAGATTCGGGTATTACCAAAAGGCATGAAGGTAGTGGGCTGGGATTGTATATAACCTATTTGTTGATAGAATTGTTGGAAGGTCATATTGAGGTGGAAAGTTCAGAAAATATTGGCACGGAATTTAAGATTTCAATAAAGTTTCCTATTACAGAGATGAAACCGGATGTTAAAGCTCCCATTTCCAATGGGATAGATTTGACCGGGTTTAAGGTTTTGATCGTGGACGACAATAAGGTAAATGTAGTGGTACTCAAAAAGACCTTGGATGCATTTGGCATAAAGACCTATTGGGTAGGGAACGGAAAAGAAGCGGTAAAGGCAGTGGCCGAAAACCAATACGACCTGGTCTTTATGGATATCCATATGCCGGAAATGGACGGATATGAGGCTACCGTGGAAATTAGAAAAACCCAGAAAGACTTGATTATTATTGGCTTCTCGGCAGATGTGACCAAGGAAACTATTCAAGGTGCCAAAGAGGTTGGAATGAACGATTATTTTACCAAACCGATTACCTTTGATAAACTTAGACAGAATTTATCCAAGTATCTTGTTCGTACATAGGCTGATTGGACCCCAATATCTGCGGCAAGGGGCATTTTTCCATTCTTGAACCTTAGGTGTTTCCACTTCTATTAAGTGCCCATATTACGACTTTTCTTGTGTGGATATGATGCTGGACCCTACCATTGCCAGCGTTGAAAACAGTCTGTTAACAATCATATAACCTAATTTTAAACTCATAATTGGCTTATTGTCAGTCTGAAATGGCAATCTTTGAATATATATCGATTTTCTGTGCATGAAAATTATTGCCAATTCAATATTGACCACAATGGTCAAATTTTTAAATCCAGGATCAAGGTCCATTTGCGCTCCCTACCAATTTCATATCATAAACCGATCAAATATTGCTCCATGAAAAAAAGACCTGTGGAATTAGTGGTTTTATCCGATGTACATTTAGGTACCTACGGATGCCATGCCAAAGAATTAGTCAAATATCTAAAATCGATAATACCCAAAGAAGTGGTTTTAAACGGCGATATTATTGATATATGGCAATTTAGTAAGCGTTACTGGCCAAAATCGCACATGAAGGTGGTAAAAATAATTATGCAATGGGTGGCGGAAGGAATCCCCGTGCACTATGTGGCCGGCAACCATGATGAAATGTTAAGGAAGTTTTTAGGGTTTAAATTGGGATCCTTTAGTATTGTCAATAAAGTGGTCTTGGAAATAAATGGTAGCAAGGCCTGGATGTTCCATGGGGATGTTTTTGATGTTACCATGCAACATTCCAAATGGATTGCAAGACTGGGAGCTACGGGTTACGACATGCTTATTTTGTTGAACAGTGCCATAAATTATTGCAGTAAAAAAATGGGAAAAGGCCCGGTTTCCATGTCCAAGAAGATAAAAAGCAGTGTTAAATCGGCGATTAAATTCATTAATGATTTTGAACAGATTGCTGCTGATATCGCAATAGAAAATGGATATGATTATGTGGTTTGTGGGCATATTCACCAACCCGAAATGAGAGAAATAGCTACTTCCAAAGGGTCGGTCATGTATCTTAATTCCAGGGATTGGATAGAGAATTTAACTAGTTTGGAATACAATAATGGGGCATGGAGATTATACCACTATATGGAGGATGTTATGATTATCAATGATGACGAAAACATTATGGAGCCAATGGAGATTCCCGATAAAAACCAACTTTTTCAGAATTTGGTGAGGGAATTTCAGTTTTTGACCTCTGCAGGGAATGAATGACCTTTCTTTTCCTTTTGATCTCTTAAAACTCGGATAATATGAAAATACTTTATGCCATTCAGGGAACTGGCAATGGTCATCTTAGTAGGGCGCGCGATGTTATTCCGGCACTACAGAAAAAGGGAGTGGAATTGGATATACTTGTAAGCGGAATACAGGCGGATATTCGGATTCCCCACCCTGTCAAGTATCAGTTAAAAGGACTTAGTTTTATTTTTGGAAAGCAAGGCAATGTTGATGTATGGAGGACTTATCTGAAGTCCAATGCCGCTAGATTTCAGAAGGAGATAAAAAGTATACCCATAGAAGATTATGACTTGATCATCAATGATTTTGAACCCGTTTCTGCCTGGGCATGTAAACTAAAAAATAAGCCTTCCATAAGTTTTAGCCATCAGGCGGCAGTGCTTTCCCCCAATTCCCCAAAACCGGACAAAAACGACCTTATGGGTAAATTTATTTTAAAGAACTATGCGCCCACCACGCTACAGTTTGGCCTGCATTTTAGAGCCTACTCGGATAAAATTTATACGCCTATCATCCGAAAGGACATTAGAACGGCTGAGGTTAAGGAAGGGAATCATTATACCGTGTATCTGCCGTCCTATAGCGATGGCAGGATTTTGAAAACCCTTTCAGAGGTACCCAATATTAAGTGGGAAGTTTTTTCCAAACACAATAAAACGGAGTTTTTTGGCAAGAATATCAGTATTAGGCCAATAACCAATGAAGCATTCGTGCAAAGTATGGTCACTGCCAAGGGGATATTGTGCGGCGCGGGTTTTGAAACCCCTGCCGAGGCTTTGCACCTGGGTAAGAAGTTGATGGTAATCCCCATGAAAGGACAGTACGAACAACAATGCAATTCCGCCGCATTGAGGGAATTGGGGGTTCCTGTAATCAAATCCCTAAAAAATAAGCATTTGGAAAAATTAAGACAATGGGTAGATAGTGAAACCAAAATGGAGATACACTATCCCGATATCACAAAACAGATTATTGACCAGTTGCTTGAGGAGGCCGTTCTAGACTAAACAATCTTTGTTGGTATGTCGAAAAATTTGGATTATTTCAATTTGCAAGCAGATGATTTTGGGGAGAATTTTGTTTGGGGCGTATCTACGGCGGCCTACCAGATTGAAGGGGCACACGATAGGCACGATAAAGGGCCCTCCATTTGGGATGAATTTACCTCAAAAAAGGGAAATACTTACCAAAATCAGCATGGTAACCATGCCTGTGAATTTTATCATAGGTTTCAAGAAGATATCCTCTTGATGAAGAAAATGAATATTGATCACTTTAGGCTCTCCCTGTCCTGGCCCCGGATATTACCAAATGGAACAGGTGCTATAAACAACAGAGGAATTGGATTTTACAATGATGTAATCAATTTTTGTCTGGAATGCGGTATAACGCCTTGGGTGACATTATATCACTGGGACCTGCCCCTGGCACTGGAAGAAAAAGGAGGGTGGGCCAATCGGGAAATCGTGGAATGGTTCCAGGAATATGTAACAGTTTGTGCCACTAATTTTGGGGATAGGGTCAAGAATTGGATGGTATTGAACGAACCCATGGTTTTTACGGGTGCGGGTTATTTTCTAGGGGTACATGCCCCAGGAAGGAGAGGTTTGAAAAATTTTTTGCCCTCAGTGCACCACGCGGTATTGTGCCAGGCCGCTGGAGGTAGGATTTTGCGCAATCTGGTGGCCAATGCCCATATTGGCACCACCTTTTCCTGTTCCCAAATATCACCATATATGAACAATCCCAAGGACCTTAAGGCTGCAGAAAGGGTGGATGCCATGCTTAACCGACTCTTTATTGAGCCTTCCTTGGGAATGGGATACCCTTGGGAGACAATGCCCGTTCTTAAACGAATGCAATCCTATATATTGCCAGGGGACGCCGAGAACTCTGTTTTTGATTTCGATTTTGTGGGGATCCAAAATTATACGCGGGAAAAAGTAAAGCATTCCTATCTCGTACCCCATATAAGGGCCAAAATAGTAAGGGCAAGTAAACGCAAGGTTAGGGCTACCCTAATGGATTGGGAAGTATATCCTCCCAGTATTTTTAAGATGATAGAAAGATTTAATGGCTACGAGGGGGTAAAAAAAATAATAATTACGGAAAACGGAGCGGCCTTTGCAGACGAAATCTATGAAGGCAGGGTAATGGATAAGGAAAGGCTTTCCTATTTGCAGGCCTATTTAAAGCAGGTTCATAGGGCGAAAATGGAAGGACTAAAGGTGGATGGGTATTTTGTATGGACATTTACCGACAATTTTGAATGGGCGGAAGGGTATAACCCTAGATTTGGTTTGGTATATGTGGATTTTGAAAATCAGCAACGAATTATAAAGTCTTCGGGACAATGGTACAGCCAATTTTTAGGCAACAGGAAGTGAGAGTTTTAAAAGTACTCTTTGAATGGTTTTGTACGGCTTCATTTTTGTGGAAGGGGACTCAAGGCTGCACGGAGTCTTATGAACAAATAAAAGGGCTCAATTTTATAAATAAAAAAACCGATGGTAGCATCGGTTTGGGGTAGCTGACTCAAATTGTATTATAAGAACGTATCCATTGTTTGGTTACCGTAAATATATACTTTGGGGTTGTTTCCAATGTTACCTTAGGATAATCCATTGGTTAGTGCGCTATTAATTATTAGACCATTTTTAAAAATGAGTATCAAAACTAAAAATATAGTACCTTAGTATACGGCCGATAAGGTATAATTCGCTGTATTTATCATTAACCAATATTTTTATTATGCTAAAAAAAATTTTGTTGGGCTTGGGTTTAGTATTGATCCTGATCCAGTTTTTCCGACCCGAAAAAAATGAATCCGACGAAAATACGGACGACATTTCAACGAAATATAATGTTCCTGAGGATGTAAACCATTTGTTGAAAGTTTCCTGTAATGACTGTCATTCCAATAAGACGGAATACCCTTGGTATTCCAACGTGCAGCCGGTGGCCTGGTTCTTGAACAATCATGTTGTGGACGGTAAAAGGCATCTGAATTTTTCCAATTTCACCAAGTTGCCATTGGCCATACAATACCACAAATTTGAAGAGGTTGTGGAAATGGTGGAAGAAAAGGAAATGCCAATACCTTCCTATACCTATTTAGGACTTCATTCGGAAGCTAACCTTACCCAAGAGCAACGGGACAAAATTATGGATTGGTCCAAGGCCCAAATGGCCTATTTAAAGGCCAATTATCCTGCGGATAGCTTGGTGCGGAAGAAAAGGTCCAAGCCTGCGCCAACGAAATGACGGGGAATAAGAAGTGCTGTTAGGGCGATCTTTAAGAAGCCAGCTTTAAGACGTTTCAAAGTTTGCCTATTACATTTGGTTTGTATTCACCTACTGAAAAGCAGGAAGCCCTGTAATGTCCGCACCGGTTATCAGTAGATGGATGTCATGGGTGCCTTCATAGGTGATAACGCTTTCAAGATTCATCATATGGCGCATAATACTGTATTCTCCAGTGATGCCCATTCCTCCCAAAACCTGTCTGGCCTCCCGGGCTATTTTGATCGCCATGTCAACATTATTCCGCTTGGCCATAGAAATTTGCGCCGTAGTGGCCCTTCCTTCGTTTTTCAATTGCCCCAATCGGAAGGCCAATAATTGTGCTTTGGTGATTTCTGTAATCATCTCCGCCAGTTTTTTTTGTTGTAGTTGGGTAGCAGCTATTGGTTTTCCAAATTGGATGCGCTCCTTGGCATATCTCAAGGCGGTATCATAACAATCCATTGCAGCGCCTATGGCACCCCAGGCAATTCCATAGCGGGCGGAATCCAAACAGCCCAAGGGTGCTCCCAGTCCGTTTTTACCCGGCAGTAGATTTTCTTTGGGTACCTTTACGTTATCAAAAATCAATTCGCCTGTGGCCGAGGCGCGTAATGACCATTTGTTATGGGTCTCCGGCGTTGTAAAACCTTCCATGCCCCGTTCTACTATAAGTCCATGGATACGTCCTTCTTCGTTCTTGGCCCAGACCACTGCTATATCGGCAAAAGGAGAGTTGGAAATCCAAAGTTTGGCGCCGTTTAATAGAAAATGATCCCCTTTATCCTTAAACTTTGTTTCCATGCCACTGGGGTTGGATCCATGATTGGGTTCCGTTAATCCAAAACAGCCCATAAATTCGCCAGAGGCCAATTTGGGCAAGTATTTTTTTCGTTGCTCCTCATTGCCGTAGGCATAAATTGGATACATTACCAAAGAGGATTGTACCGAGGCGGTGGAGCGGACCCCGCTATCGCCCCGTTCTATTTCCTGCATTATTAACCCGTAGCTAATCTGATCCAGACCTGCCCCTCCGTATTCCTGAGGGATATAGGGCCCAAAGGCCCCAATCTCAGAGAGGCCTTTGATGATTTGTTTTGGAAACTCTGCTTTTTGGGCATATTCTTCTATGATAGGCGAGATATCCCGTTTTACCCACTGCCGGGCAGCATCGCGCACCAATTTATGTTCTTCGGATAAAAGATCGTCTAAATTGTAATAATCAGGAGCTTCAAACAAATCGGGTCGCATAGCATTAATTTTAGAATCAAAAATAAACAAATTAAGGATTTGTTTAAAAATATAACACAAGAAAGTATGATTGTTACATTTTTAAATAGTAATCCCTTGTCAGTTCTACGTATTCCTCGGTATATTGGTGTCGGGCCAACTCTATGGTCAGATTTTCAATTTCAACAGAAGTCTTTCCAAATTGTAATTCCAACATGCTTCGCTTAATCCCGGAATTGGGATTTCCTTTAATGCGCAAAAGCCGCCTGGGATAAAGGTTGATTGCAGCTGCCAAATCCAAAAATCTTGCCTCTTCCTTAAACGGGATGATGGTGGAAAAGGTGCCATTTTTCGCCAAGAGTTTCACAACGCCGGTCAAAAGTTCCTCAAAGGGAAGGGACCGACTCTGTCTTGCGATATCCCTGGATTCATTTCCACTGGGTACCATTTCAGCGTAAAATGGTGGATTGGATACAATAAGATCGTATTTATCGTCTATTTCGGATACAAATTCATTTAGGGAAGCATGGTAACAGAATAAACGATCGGCCCAATTGGAAGCTTCAAAATTCTCGACACATTGCTCATAGGCATCTTCATCTATTTCTATGCCGTCTATACTTTCTGCATGGCTTCTTTGTGCCAACATTAAAGCCACAACTCCCGTTCCCGCCCCAATATCCATGATGGAAAAGGGTTGGTGCTCCAAAGAGGTCCAGGCTCCCAATAAAACACCATCGGTACCAATTTTCATGGCACAGCGATCCTGATGTATTTGGAATTGTTTAAATTGGAAGGGTTTGCTCATGGTAAATCCAGCTTTTGATTATAAGAGATAGCTTTGCCTACTCCACTTTTCCTGCCTCCCTGTTGTTGGTACCTTCCAACTCCAGTAGGGAATCCCCCAGTTCATGGCGCATCTCATTTGCCAGGATTTTTATTTGGTCTACCACTTCCGGGTATTCTTCGGCCAGGTCGTTGGTCTCACTTGCATCTGTTGTAACATCATAAAGTTCTATTTCCTCCATTTCAACCATACGGTATTTCCCTGGTAGCCCATCCCTACCAGGCTCTTGTCCGTCCATGGTCCTGTAAGTATGGGGGAAGTACATTTTCCATTTTCCATAACGTACGCCCATGAGTTCGTTTATTCTATAGTAAAAGAAATAAGCTTGCTGTGGGCTTTCTTGGCTTTCCCCGGTGAGCAGGGACAAGGCGCTTTTTCCATCGATAGTTAAGTTGGGCAAGCGAGCTCCTGTTATTTCAGCGATGGTAGGCAAAATATCTATGGCCATGACTGGTATGTCTATGGTTTTTCCAGGGGTTATCTTGTTGGGGTATCTCATAATGAAGGGCTCGCGCTGTGCCCCCTCCCAAGCAGTTCCCTTGCCTTCCCTAAAGGGCAGGGCACTGCCCGCGTGGTTGCCATAGGAAAGCCACGGTCCATTGTCCGAAGTAAAGATAACCACTGTATTGTCTTCCAGGCCGTTCTTTTTCAAAGCAGCCAATATTTCACCTACGGACCAGTCGATCTCCATGATAACATCCCCGTATAGACCTCTTTTTGATTTTCCTTTAAATTTATCCGATACAAAGAGTGGTACGTGGGGCTGTGGATGGGGTACATATAGAAAGAAAGGATTGTTTTTGTTCCTGTTGATAAAATCAACACTCCTTTCCGTTATTTGGGTGGTAAGTTGGGATTGCTCCGTAAGCGTATCCAGGACCGTTTCATTTTCATAAAGTGGCAAGGGGCCAAAATTGAATACCGAACCCTGTTGGGGGTGGTAGGGCCACATATCATTGGAGTAGGGGATGCCAAAGAATTCGTCAAAACCATGTCTCGTTGGTAAGAACTGTGGACTATCGCCTAAATGCCATTTTCCATAGATGGCGGTTTTATAACCAATATTTTTTAGCATCTCCGCTATGGTCATTTCCGATGCATTTATTCCTGTAGGGCTACCCGGCCCCAAGGCATTGTGAATGCCAATTCGGTTGGGGTAGCAGCCGGTAAGTATACCTGCCCTTGAAGCGGAACAAATAGGTTGGGCAGAATAAAAACTGGTGAGTTTTAGCCCCTCTTTTGCCATTTGGTCCAAATGGGGGGTTTCAATATTGGGAGCGCCAAAAGTACCTACATCCTGATACCCCTGATCATCGGTAAAAATTAAAATTACATTGGGTGGAATTTCGGGCTTTGATTCTTTTTTCTTTTCCACGCAGGAAAATAAAACCAATGAAAGGAAAAGCAAGCGTAGATTTCTGAACATTATTTTAGTTTTTGATGTAAGTCCCTATTAGGGAATTTGATAAAGCTAAAATAATATTTTGAAATGTTATGCTCCAATGGCCGAAAGTGCTATGGCAAAAAATTTTGTAGTGCACCCCTAGGAGAGGTTGTTGTTCTTGTTAAGCCCCGTTGTAATAGTTGTTTTTAATGGAATCCATTATTTTTTCACCTTCGGAAATGGCCCTTACCAAATTCCAAATATTTTCTGTAATTAAAGGTTTTAAGGGTTGTTCCAACTTTGGGATTTTTGGAAATACGAGTTGTAATTTTTTGTCCCATATTTTGTAATATTTCAGTAGGTCATCTGGATATACAACCTTTCGTTTTGTGCCTTCATCAATTCCCCTGAAGGGTTGTGGGATGTTTAGATATCCATAGTCGTCCGTTAGTTGTTCCCCAATATGTATATCGCGAATGGCCACTTCAAAATCATAGGCGGTGGTAAGGCAATTGGAGTTAAAACTGTGGTTAACGTATCTCGCATTGTCCCAACAAAGTATAAATCTTCCCTTATTGTCCCTAAAGGTGTAGGTGTCCAATATGGACTGATAAAGTGGTTCCAGGGATTCAAGTTCGGCAGGGGTGAATTGGCGGTCCAACTTGTCCAATACCCAGGTTATGGTTCCTGCAGGAATAAATTCTGTGGCTACTACACCATAGCCGATCTCCCTATTGATGAATTGTAATTCTGTTTTAGGATGAATCATTTTAAGGTATAAAATAATTACGTGAATACTGAATAGTTATTTCAATCTAAGTTTTGCATTACTTTGGACAGTTCCCTTTTACAAGCAATTTTCCTAACCAAAATGAGGTGGAAAAATTATTTGGATCCGACCCGGTCAATAAGAAATGCAATAAAGAAAGATAGGTAAAATTACCATCCGTTTTATAAGGGGGTAAAAATTAAAAAGATGGGGGGGTTAGGACAAGTAAAGGTCTACCAACCCCTCAGGTGTGTCAACAAAAATAGTTTTGTTTTCACGGGCCACCTTAACAATTATCTCATCCCTTACTGGAATAAGCAAATGTTTGCCGTCTTTTTCAAGTTCAAAAAGAGCTTGGGCAGTGGTGTCGTTTATACTTTGAATGATTCCTATATTGCCATGGACCTTGTCTTCAACGGTAAAGCCAATTACTTCGTGGTAATAAAATTTATTGCCTTTTAATTTGGGCAAAAATTCAAGGGGAAGATATATTTCGGAGCCCATTACCTTGTCTGCGTCCGATTCATCGGCAACCTCCTCAAATCGCACTCGTAAGAGACTGGATTTGTGAAGTTGGCTTTTTTCAATAAAAAAAGGAACCAGATTGTTTCCGAGGGAAACGAATACTGATTCCAGTTTTTCGTACAATTCGGGTTCATCGGTATCCAATTTAATGAGTACCTCACCCTTAAAGCTATGTTTGGAAACGATTTTACCGAGGTAGAAACATTCTTCCTTTGTCATCGTTTATAATTAGCTATTCTTTTTCTTTAGTCTCTTCAGGAGCTTCTGCAGGTGCAGCCGTTTCTTCAGGAGCGGCCGCTTCGGCAACTTCTTCCACTATGGGAGCAGTTTCTTCAATGACTTCTTCAGCTGCAGGTGCCTCAGCTTCGGCAGCAGCGGCGATACGTTTTTCGTTCACCTCTTTTTCAGCTTTTAAAGCCTTAGCTCTAGCGTCGGCTTCCGCCTTGGCCAAACTATCTACCTTGGAACCAACAATATTTGCTTTTTCTTCCAACCAAGCATTGAATTTTTCTTCAACTTGCTCTTCGGTCAAGGCGCCTTTACGAACACCGCCTAATAAATGGTGCTTTAAAAGTACTCCTTTGTATGATAAAATTCTTTTTGCAGTTTCAGAAGGCTGTGCGCCGTTCTGTAGCCATTTTACGGAACTGTCAACATCCAATTCTATGGTTGCAGGGTTGGTATTTGGATTGTAGATACCTAATTTTTCCAAGTATTTACCATCTCTTTTGGCGCGGGAATCCGCAGCTACTACCCAATAAAAAGGTTTTCCTTTTTTTCCGTGTCTTTGTAATCTAATTCTAACTGGCATATCACATTAATTTGTAGGGTGCCCGACCCTTGGTTATTAATTCTTTATTCGCTAGGTTCTTCCTAAGCGGGTGCAAATATAATATTTCTTTTTATGTGGTTGTCAAATATTTGGGCAAAAATTTAATTTATGTGTGCAAATAGCTTAACATTTCTTTAGAAAGGCTGTTAAACTTGTGTCGAGGCCAATTTTGAATTTGGAGTTGTGTACAATTCATATAGTTTATTACAAGGGCTGGCAAAGGTCGCTCCCATAATGTCCAATTAAAAATGATGAGAGGTAAAATGATGTATTCGGAAAAATCTCAAAAGGGGTTAACCTACCTATTGGTAAAAAATTATGATGCCGAAAAGGGATATATATCTGCAATAGGTAAAATAAACAATCAATAGGTGCTTAAAGGACAAGGCCAAACTACTTGGGAAATTGCCAGCAAAGGGCGGAAGCCTAAAATTGGATATGCACAGGCTGTGGATGAAGCTTAAATTTGCCCTGGACTTCAAAGAAAGAGGACAACTGATGGAAGAGGTAGGGTGAGGGGGGTATAATGGGATTTAATGTAAAAGGGAATTTGTGCTTCCGCCATCCACTAAGGGTATGAAACAGCATAGGGTTCAAATGTTTGGGAATAACAAAGTGGAAGCAGATGATTCCATCCGCTTCCATGCATTTGTGAACGTTGATAACTCCTGATAAATGCCCTTTAGCTTTAGGCGCTATTTCCTTATTTTTACCACTTCCAATCCCATCATATAAAATCGCTCTATGTACCTTATTTTTGATACGGAAACTACTGGATTACCCAAACGTTGGGATGCCCCTTATACGGATACCGACAATTGGCCCCGCTGTATACAGATTGCATGGCAGTTGCACGATGATATGGGCAGGCTTTTGGAAAGTCAGGATTATTTGGTGCAGCCAGATGGATTCAATATACCTTATGACGCCGAACAAATTCATGGAATATCCACGGAATTGGCACAACAAAACGGTATTCCGATCGGAGAGGTTTTGGAGAAATTCAATACGGCACTTTCCAAAACAAAGTTTGTAGTTGGCCAGAATGTGGGATTCGACCTTAATATTATGGGGGCTGAATTCCATCGGTACCAAGTTGAAAATTCGTTACAGGAATTGCCAGTACTGGATACCTGTACCGAACATACGGCCCAATTATGTCAGATTCCCGGGGGGCGGGGCGGTAAGTTTAAATTACCGACCTTAACGGAATTGCATCAATACTTGTTTGGAGAGCCTTTTGGGGAAGCGCACAATGCCACGGCCGATGTGGAGGCAACCACTCGTTGCTTCTTGGAATTGGTTCGTAAACAGGAATATACGGCCGAACAATTGGATGTTCAGCCCGATTATTTTAAGAATTTCTCCGAGGCCAATCCCCAGGAAATACAATTGATAGGCTTAAAGCACATCAACCTAAAAAAGGCATCAAAAAAAATAGCCGATGCATTATGGGAGAAAGATACAGGTGGGGTTTCCAAGGAAGAGATAAAAGAAAATTTGGCCACCTTGGAGGCCGCAAACTTTGCCCACCTCCATAACCATACACAGTTTTCCATTCTGCAGTCTACCATTAGTATTCCTGCCTTGATCTCGGCTACAGCAAAGGCCAAGATGCCAGCGGTAGCGATGACCGATCATGCGAACATGATGGGAGCCTTTCATTTTGTTAATGGGGTTATTAACCACAACAAGGGAGTTGTTGCCAGGAACGAAGAAAATTTAAAGCGTTATGAAGCCACTATCAACGGAACCTTGGAAGAAGGCCAAGAACCGTTGCAGGAACTTCCGGAACCAGAGTTGGAGATTACGCCGATTATAGGCTGTGAATTTCAAGTCTGTGAAGATCATACCAATAAATCCCAGAAGGATAATGGGTATCAAATAGTAATGCTCGCCAAAAACAAAAATGGGTATTTGAATTTGGCAAAAATGTCCTCCATTGCTTTCGTGGAAGGGAAGTATTATGTACCGCGTATAGATAAGAAGGTCATAGAGCAATACAAGGAGGATATCATTGTCCTAACGGGGAATCTTTATGGGGAAGTGCCCAGTAAGGTCTTAAATGTTGGGGAGAACCAGGCGGAAGAAGCCTTGTTGTGGTGGAAGGAGACCTTTGGGGATGACCTTTACATGGAAATTATGCGCCACGGTCAGGAGGATGAAGACCGAGTAAACCAGGTGTTGATACAGTTTGCCCAAAAGCACAATATAAAATTGGTTGCTACCAACAATACCTATTACCTGGAAAAGGAGAATGCGCATGCCCATGATATTTTACTATGTGTAAAGGATGGTGAAAAACAGGCTACTCCTATAGGTCGAGGGAGAGGTTACCGATATGGCCTGCCCAATCAGGAATATTACTTTAAGTCCCCTGATGAAATGAAGGACCTCTTCAAGGATATTCCTGAGGCCATTACCAATATTCAGGAGGTTATAGACAAGGTAGAGACATTTACCCTTGCCCGTGACGTGTTATTGCCTGCTTTTGATATTCCGGAGGAGTTTAGGTTTGAAGAAGATAAGTTGGATGGTGGTAAACGGGGTGAGAATAAATATCTTAGACACATAACTTATGAAGGGGCTAAAAAAAGATATGGTGAGATTACCCCTGAAATTGATGAGCGACTCGATTTTGAGCTTAAGGTAATTGAGAAGACCGGATATCCGGGTTATTTCCTGATTGTGGAGGATTTTATCCGGGCCGCACGTAATATGGATGTATCGGTTGGTCCTGGTCGGGGTTCCGCAGCGGGGTCTGCCGTTGCTTATTGCTTATGGATAACCAATTTGGACCCTATTAAGTACGATCTACTTTTTGAGAGATTCCTAAATCCAGATCGTGTGTCCATGCCCGATATCGATATCGATTTTGATGACGAAGGCCGTGGTAGGGTAATGGATTATGTGATCAATAAATACGGATCCAATCAGGTGGCCCAGATCATTACCTATGGTACCATGGCAGCAAAGTCATCCATTAGGGATACGGCACGGGCCTTGGATCTGCCGCTGGGGGATGCGGATCGTATGGCCAAACTGATTCCCAATATGTCCAAGTTAAAGAAGATCATTGGGGTAGACGAAAAAACTTTAAAGGAAAAATTCAATAGCGAGGAACTGATAAAAATCAATGAGTTGCTGGCGATCTCCGAGGGTGATGGTCTGGAATCTGAAACCCTGAATCAGGCGTATATTTTGGAGGGTTCCGTACGTAACACCGGTATACACGCCTGTGGGGTGATTATTACGCCCGATGATATTACCAAGTTCGTCCCTGTGGCCTTGGCGAAGGATTCCGATATGTATTGTACCCAGTTCGACAACTCGGTGGTGGAAAGTGCTGGATTGCTAAAGATGGATTTCCTGGGGTTAAAAACCTTGACCCTTATCAAGGATACCGTAAAAATAGTAAAGGCCAAACACGGTATAGAATTGGATCCGGAGAATTTTCCCTTGGACGACGAAAAGACTTACGAGCTTTTCCAGCGTGGGGAAACCGTAGGGGTGTTTCAATATGAATCTCCCGGCATGCAAAAACACATGCGGGCGTTAAAACCTACCGTTTTTGCAGATCTTATAGCCATGAACGCTTTGTACCGTCCAGGCCCCATGGAATATATTCCCAGTTTCATTGCCCGTAAGCACGGTACGGAAGAAATTATATATGACCTTGATGCCTGTGAGGAATATTTAGCGGAAACCTACGGAATTACAGTATACCAGGAGCAGGTGATGCTACTTTCTCAAAAGCTTGCCGATTTTACCAAGGGCGAGGCGGATGTTTTGCGTAAGGCGATGGGGAAGAAGCAGAAGCATGTCTTGGACAAAATGAAGCCACAGTTTATAAAACAGGCTTCGGAAAAAGGTCATCCCGTAGACAAGTTGGAGAAGATTTGGAAGGATTGGGAGGCATTTGCAGCCTATGCATTTAACAAATCGCATTCTACCTGTTACGCTTGGATTGCCTATCAGACAGCATATTGTAAAGCACATTACCCAGCAGAATATATGGCGGCCGTGCTTTCCAATAACATGAACGACATAAAGCAGGTTACCTTCTTTATGGAAGAGTGTAAACGCATGGGGCTGGAAGTATTGGGGCCAGATGTAAACGAATCTTATTATAAGTTTGCGGTAAACGATGCCGGTGCAGTGCGGTTTGGCATGGGAGCTGTAAAAGGGGTTGGCCGTGGTGCGGTGGAAACCATCGTGGAGAATAGAAAGAAAGACGGACCATATAAATCTGTTTTTGACCTGGCCAAACGCATCGATCTAAGAGCAGCGAATAAAAAGGCTTTTGAGAATTTGGCGGTGGCCGGTGGCTTCGATTCCTTTGGGGATACACATAGAGCTCAATATTTTTATGATGAAGGGGACGGAATTACCTTTTTGGAAAAAGCCATGAAATATGGGGCCAAATTTCAAGAGAATGAGAATTCCTCACAAGTGAGTTTGTTTGGCGATACCAGTAACGTGCAGATTCCGGAACCCGTGGTGCCTCCCTGTGAGGAATGGGGTACTATGGGGAAATTGCGAAGGGAAAAAGAAGTAGTGGGAATTTATATTTCCGGCCATCCCTTGGACGATTTTAATGCAGAAATAAAGGCTTTCTGCAATGCGAGCCTCTCCAATTTAAATGATTTGGAGGCAATAGTCAATAGAGAGGTGTCCTTTGCTGGGGTCATAACCGATGTGCAGCATAGGGTTTCTAAAAATGGCAAGGGATGGGCCATGTTCACTATGGAGGATTATACGGATACCTTTGAATTTAGAATGTTTGGGGAAGAGTATTTAAAGTACCGCCATTTCTTGATGATCAATTCTTTCGCCTATGTCAAAGTGTTTGTGCGCGAAGGCTGGGTAAACCGTGATACCGGTAAAAAAGGAGATCCCAGAATGCAGTTTAATATGATCATGATGTTGCAGGACGTGATGGAAACCTTTGCCAAAAAACTCACCATTAAGTTGGATATATCCCAACTGAAGGAGGAAAGCATATTGGACCTTAAGGATACTTTGGTCTCACATCAGGGGAATCATCCCTTAAGTTTTGTGGTATACGAGATGGAGGAGCAGATAAAAGTAAATATGACCAGTAGAAAACAAAAAATTCAAATATCGAGTGAATTACTCCTGCAGCTCAATGAAAAGGATGTACATTACAAGTTGAATTAAATGTTTTGTAGTTGATGAATGGGAAGGTGGGGAATATCACCTAAGTCCAAAGTGTTAAAAAGAATAGGTTTTATCAATTTGACCATAGTTAAAACGAATATATCGTTAGTAAGGAAAAGGCAAAATAATTGTCTAAATTTGTATAATATTTAAAAATAACGAAACATGGCATTAGAAATAACAGATGCTACTTTTGATGAAGTAGTTTTAAAAAGTGATAAACCGGTAGTAGTGGATTTTTGGGCCGCATGGTGTGGTCCTTGTAGAATGGTAGGTCCTATTATCGATGAGGTAAGTACCGAGTATGATGGTAAGGCCGTTGTTGGTAAGGTAGATGTGGACGCCAATCAAGAGTTTGCCGCTAAGTACGGCGTAAGAAATATCCCCACGGTATTGGTGTTTAAAAATGGTGAAATAGTGAACAGACAGGTTGGTGTTTCCCCTAAAAAGGTTTATACCGATGCAATTGATGCATTGCTGTAGCCTACACTGATTTCCGAATAGGAATAAAAAGTTGAAAAAAGATCCTGCTTTAGCGGGATTTTTTTATGCCCAATTTTCAAGGAATATAATATTTGAAACCTAGAAAAAAAGGAGTTGACTACCAATTAATTAGTTTGGTCTCCCTTTTTTTGGCTTTTCTATTTTTTAACCCGGCCATATCTTCATTATCTTAGCATTATGGAGCTACAATCGGAATTACATAAGGCAAGTTTGTTTCAAAACTTGGAATTATTGGCAGGACAGGTGGTGGAAGGATTTATCAGTGGCATCCATAAAAGTCCCTTTCATGGATTTTCAGCGGAATTTGCAGAACATAAAATCTATAATAAGGGGGAAAGCACCAAGCATATAGATTGGAAGTTGTTTGCCAAGACAGATAAGTTGTATACCAAGCGCTACGAGGAAGAGACCAATTTACGATGTCATATGATCCTGGACAATTCGGCTTCCATGTATTATCCGGAAGTTGGAGCCTTAAGCCTTAAAAACCTTAATAAAATTGGTTTTGGGGTCCTGGCTATTGCCGCATTGATGAATATTCTTAAAAGACAGCGGGATGCAGTTGGTTTAAGTGTATATAGCGACCAATATAATTTTTATTCTTCGGAAAAGAGTAGTGAAAGGCACCACCAAATGTTGTTGGCCATATTAAGCGGGATTAGTCAGGAAACTAAACCTGCCAAACAGACCGAGACTTATACCTATTTGCACCAGATTGCCGAAAAAATAAAAAGAAGAAGTTTAATCGTACTTTTCACAGACATGTTCCAGACTTCCGAAGATAATGGACAGTTGTTCGAGGCCTTACGTCATTTAAAGTACAATAAACACGAGGTAGTTCTTTTTCATATCATGGACAAGGAAACAGAATATTCATTTGATTTTGAAAATACACCCAAGCGTTTTTTAGATGTGGAAACAGGATCCCATATTGATCTTTATGCCGATTCTGTAAAGGAAGCCTATGAAAAAGAGGTGGGGTCATACTTCGCCGCATTGAAACTTAAATGTGCCCAATATAAAATTAAATATGTGGAGGTGGATGTAAAAGATAGTTTCTCGTTGATAATGAACACCTTTATGGTGGAGCGCCAAAAATTTACGTAGAAACTTGCATTATTTTTAGAAAATTGTTTGTGCAATTAAATAAGGGGTGTATATTTGCACTCGCTAAACGCCACGGTTCGGTAGTTCAGTTGGTTAGAATACCTGCCTGTCACGCAGGGGGTCGCGGGTTCGAGTCCCGTCCGGACCGCTTAGTAAACAAAGGCCTTCAAGAGATTGAAGGCCTTTTCGTTTTTAGACGGGTACAACATAGGTACAACAAATTATTTCTCTATTAATTCTTTCTTTTTATGGAACTTTCCGGGATCAAGTCCAAAACTTGGGTTTTTACCATTTTAAGAATATAATTTAATCAAGCGATATAAGAAGTATTCCGTATTCCTGACTCCCCTAAATTGTGATCTAAAAGCCTTTACTTTGGCATTAAAGGATTCTGCTGAAGCATTTGTACTTCTGTTTAAAA
>NZ_QJJZ01000003.1 GCF_003201775.1 Arenibacter sp. ARW7G5Y1
CGAGGCTCCATGAAGCCACTGGCTTTATACTTGCAATCCTTGTACTTGGATGGTATTTGTTTTTTCTCCTCCAAATATATCGTTAGACGGTTCTCATATAAAACATGCTTTATAGGCTTCTTATCGAATCCAACAATATCAAAATACTCTAATATTCCTTCTGGTAATATTAAACTTAACAAGGATAACTCAGTGCCTTTATTCATCAATGTAATTTAAAGCACAAAGAAAATTATTTTTCTCTTTAGACCCAACTTTTGAGATTGATCCGTTTTTTGATCAATAGTTTTAATTAATAGGAGCAATTTATTAAAACCAATGATTAAATTATTCTTTCATTTTACTCAATTGGTTGTTATTGTTTTTTATCGGATTTCGTGAATCTTCGATTTCTTTGCTTGTCCAATGAAACCGACCTAGGAGGTTCAAGAATACCTTATTACATAATAAGCAAGCAATGAATAAAACGAAACCGCAGGTTCACGAATACATAATTAGGAAAATAACCAGCCATGAGCTAAACAAACCTGCCTTCCGGCAGGCAGGAGAAAAGACCCTTCTTCGCTAGGTGGTCCCTAAAATCTCTGGATTTTAAGGACCGATGCCATGGCCTAAATTATTTCCAAGGCTTCAATAATTCTTAACGGCCATGCCATCTCCACGACGGAAGAAGAACGACCTAACCATAGATCTTGAGGACAATGCTCAAAGGTTTTTAATAACGGAAAATGATTTTTCCCACATGAGGGTTGACGGAACGAAAGGACCGGCCTATTTTCAATTTCGTCTTAAATCAAGTAGTTTTCACATTGGGTTCAGGTAGGCGTCCATAGAGCATTTCACCCAAGTGAAAGCGGCCTGGACGCCGGGGCCGTGGAAATTGCGTAGATTTAAAGAAATTTAAAATCAGCCTAGCGTTTTTTGGTTCGTTTTTTGGGCGATGCAAAAAATGAACAGGACACAAAAATGAGATAGTAGATTATTTCTTTTTCTAATTCACACACAACTTTTGGGATTGATCCTGAATAAGTCCGTTTACTGTAATCGTAAATAATTTTGGATTTAAATTGAGCGTTGTCCCTTGTTCTTCCCAACACCACAGCAAAGCACATGGATTTATCGGATACCATACTCCAAAGGCCATCCTCCGGTATTGAAAGTCTATCCTGAACATATAATCGTACTGTAAAATTACTTCCTGTTTTTTAAAACCAAAAAAAACAATAACTTTCAATCTTCTTTAAAAAAATAACTAATCAAATTATTAAAACCATGGTAAAATTCATCAAAGGACACATCCTATTGTTGGGATGTTTATTTTTCTTATCCTATTCCCAAGCTCAAAATTTAGATTCGGCACTGCCCGAGGAGGTGGGGATGTCCTCAGAGAGGTTGGAACGACTATCGGCTACCTTGGAGCAGTATGTGAAGGACGGAAAGATGTCCGGAAATGTTGCCCTAGTAGCCAGAAAGGGCAAAGTGATCTATCATCGGGCGTTTGGCCAGAGTGATATGGAGGCAGGGAAGAAGATGGGCACAGACGCCATATTTAGGATTGCATCACAAACAAAGGCCATTGTAAGTGTTGCTGCAATGATTTTGCAGGAAGAAGGAAAATTATTGATTGCAGATCCCATAGGAAAATATTTGCCGGAATGGAAAGAGACAACCGTAGCGAGGGTACGTGAAGATGGGGGATACGATGTGGTCAGGGCTAACCGGTCCATTACCATTAGGGACTTATTGACCCATACTGCCGGAATTGGGTACGGACATGGTCCTGCAAAAAAAGAATGGGAAGAGGCCGGGATACAGAATTGGTATTTTGCAGACCGAAACGAGCCAATTGCCGAAACAGTTGCACGTATGGCAAAATTGCCAATGGATGCCCAGCCAGGAGAAAAGTTTGTATACGGTTACAATACGGATATCCTTGGGGTAATTGTGGAAAAGGCTTCCGGTAAATCTTTGGATGTATTTATTAAGGAAAGGATCTTGGATCCCATAGGGATGGTGGATACACATTTCTACTTGCCTAAGAACAAAACTGAAAGACTGGCTACTTCGTATATGGCTTATGAAGGAAAGCCATTGGAAAGATCCCCCGATCCTGGCTTGGGAATGGGGCAAGGTCATTATGTCAAGGGCCCTAGGAAGAGTTTTTCAGGTGGCGCCGGATTACTATCTACGGCCATGGACTATGCCAAATTCTTGCAAATGATGCTGAATGGAGGAGAATTTAACGGAAACAGAATATTGTCCCCAAAAACCGTCGAGTTAATGATTGTAGACCATGTTGATGTAAGGGGGATTCCCTACGGCAGTCGAAAAGGTTCGGGCTTTGGTCTGGGCTTCTCCATTACAAAAAATGTTGGTGAAAGGGGAGAGCCCGGTTCTATAGGTACTTTTGAATGGGGAGGTGCTTATGGTTCCACTTATTGGGCAGATCCCGTGGAGGAACTGGTCGTAGTATATTTTAAACAACTCATTCCTACCAATGGAGTTGACGATCACCCTAAGCTGAGAAGTTTGGTCTATCAGGCTATTTTGGAATGAAATAGGCCCGATTTAAGGATGATATAGGTTGATGTAAAAGGGAAAGTGTTAAGATATTGTGAATTTTGGCGGTTTTTGTACAATCTATTCTTCTAAAAAATCTATATCGCATAGGTTTGCACTTTAATAGTCGGATTTAAAACTAGAGATACTAAATTTTATGAGTAGAGTTAAGGAGAATGACAAAGTAAAAGTACATTACACCGGAAAATTAACGACGGGACAAATTTTTGACAGTTCCTTGGAAAGGGAACCCATCGAAGTTACCTTGGGACAAGGGCAGCTTATTCCAGGTTTTGAGAAGGAATTGGTGAATATGGAGGTAAATGAAAAGAAAACTATTACCGTTCCCAAGGAAGAAGCCTACGGCGATATTATGGAAGAATTGTTTCATGAAATCAAGAAGTCGGAACTTCCTGAAGATATTAAACCTGAAATTGGAATGATGTTGGTTGCGCAAAATCCGGACGGTACAGAAAATCAATTGCGAATTACAGATGTTAAGGAAGAGAGTATTATTATTGATGCCAATCACGTGTTGGCAGGACAAGATCTTACTTTTGAGCTGGAATTGGTAGCTATTTTATAATGATTTCAACATAATGGCAATTGCACTTCCCTTTAGGGATCAATGCCATGGATATTAAAAGGCCGTCTGTTTTTGGACGGCCTTTTGCTTATAATACCCTAATCATCTCTAGGAGATTCAATATATTCTATCATCAATAACATACCCGCTTTAACGTTAAGCACTGTTTAAAATGGAAAGAACCAGTGCTTTTGTCAATGGCCTATCCTTAGCCTTGGCTATTACCTCCTTAAAAGTAAACCTGAAATCGCAACCATTGGCATAATTACTACAACCATAGGAGGTTTTGCCCTTGATAATCATTCCATTTTTACATTTGGGACAATTGGGAGAATCGGTTTTTGGTTTTTTCTTTGGCTCTAGAATCAACTTATAGTGCTCATCAAAACGTACGAGGCCTTCAACATCCTCAACACCATTGTGGTTAAACCCCTTTAAATTTACCGTACAACCTTTTTGAAGTAATCTTGTGAACTGATTTTCCGAGATCTTTTTGTGATGAAAGACAAAGGGGAGTAAGAAATCGCAACCATTCTTGTAATTACTACATCCATAGGCCGACTTCCCTTTTATAAGATTCCCTCTCTGGCATTTTGGGCAGGTTTCTTCTGTTATACCTTTTGACCTTTTCTTTGGCTTTTGGGCTTCCTTTCTTTCATTGGCAATGACATTGGAGATATTGGCCCGATTGGTTTCGCTCCTTACCTCGTAAACCAATTCGTCCACCATTTTTTTCATATTATTGATGAACAGGGCTGCACTAAAACTTCCCTTTTCGATGTCCTTCAGTTGCTTTTCCCATAAACCTGTTAATTCTGCCGATTTCAGCAATTCGTTTTGTATCGTATCAATTAGTTGAATACCGGTTGGAGTAGGCAATACCTGCTTCTTTTTTCTTTCTATGTACTTGCGTCTAAATAAGGTTTCAATAATATTGGCACGGGTAGAAGGTCTTCCAATTCCGTTCTCTTTCATGAGTTCGCGCATTTCTTCGTCGTCAACTTGTTTCCCGGCCGTCTCCATAGCTCGCAGCAAAGTAGCTTCCGTAAATTGTTTGGGGGGTTTGGTCTGTTTTTCTAGAAAAGAAGGCTCATGCGGACCTTTTTCACCCTTAATGAACAAAGGCAATATACCGGTTTCTTTTTTTTCCTTGGAAGCGTTGGTCTCAAAAACCACTCTCCATCCTTTTTTTAGGATTTCCTTACCCGTTGTTTTAAAGGAGATGTTTGCCGCCTTACCGATTACCGTGGTATTGGAAACTTCACAATCATCATAAAATACGGCAATAAATCGTTTCACTATACTATCGTACACCTGTTGCTGGGCAGGTGCCAACCTTATCTCGACCCCGGTGGGAATTATGGCGTGATGGTCCGTTACTTTTTTGTCATTGAAAACCTTGGTGGACTTTCTGATTTTTTTGGACAAAAGGCTAGAGGCCAACTGTTCATATTGGGTTAAATTACGAAGTATTCCCGCTATTTTGGGGTAAACGTCGTTGGGTAAGAATGTGGTATCTACCCTAGGATAGGTTACCACTTTTTGTTCATATAATTTTTGGACAATTTTCAGTGTTTCATCGGCCGTTAATCCAAACTTTGTATTGCAATATACCTGAAGACCTGTTAGATCGAACAACTTGGGAGCGTATTCCTTTCCTTTCTTTTTGGTGATACCTGCAATTTCGAATTCGTGTTCCTTTACTTCTTTGGCAAGAACTTCCCCGTCCTCCATCTTTAAGAAACGGCCCTCTTCATAATTAAATACCGTATCCCTATAAAGGGTTTGCAATTCCCAATAGGGTTGGGGTTTAAAGTTTTCTATTTCCAAATACCTGTTCACCACCATAGCCAGTGTAGGGGTTTGTACCCTTCCCACCGATAACATTTGTTTATAGCCCCCGTGCTTTACAGTATAGAGGCGTGTGGCATTCATACCCAAAAGCCAATCTCCAATGGCACGGCAAAATCCGGCATAATAAAGATTGTCGTAGTCATCTGAGGATTTTAATTTGGTAAAGCCCTCCTTTATTGCCTCGGTGGTTAATGATGAAATCCATAATCGCTGTACTTTTCCCTTATAATTGGCCTGGTGTAGCACCCAACGCTGTATTAGTTCCCCTTCCTGTCCGGCATCCCCACAGTTGATGACCAATTCTGCTTTGTCGAATAAGGCCTTAACAATATTGAACTGTTTTTGGATGCCTGCATTGTCCACTACTTTGGTTTTAAATTTTTCAGGGAGCATGGGCAAGTTGTTCAGGTCCCAACTTTTCCAATGTGGCTTGTAATCGCTAGGTTCATATAAAGTGCAGAGATGCCCAAAGGTAAATGTAACGGCGTATCCATTTCCCTCAAAATACCCATCGTGTTTGGTATTTGCTCCCAATACTTGAGCAATTTCTCGAGCAACACTAGGTTTTTCTGCAATACAGACTTTCACTTTATTTTTATTTTGAATGGGTGCAAATTACTTAATTTATACTGAACCCCCATATTCGTAGTGCAAGGTATTTTCTTCAATATTTGCACTGGAAATAACGAGCCCTAGGATATTGGTGATTACCGGGAAAAATGTTTTGAGAAAATTTCATTACCTCATATGTCATAGGAAAATGATACATTTAAGGGATCTTGGATATGAAATTTAATAATGTTGAATACACTTATCGATAAAAATATACAGATGAAAAGTATAGTGGCAGCCATCATGGCTTTTTTTACATTAGTTGGTTGTACTTTCCAGTCGTCCAAAAGTCTATTTAATGGGAAGGATTTGGAGGGTTGGCATGTAGATGTACCTGAAATGGACCATGATCCCGAGGCCATTAATCCATTTATAATAAGGGAAGGTATGTTGGTAAGTTTGGGGGAACCCCAGGGCCACATTATTACGGATGCCATTTATAAGGATTTTAGACTGGAAGTGGAATATCGTTTTGCTGGGAAACCAGGTAATTGTGGTGTATTGGTGTTTGCTTCCACCCCTAGATCCCTTTATGACATGTTTCCCAAGTCTATAGAAGTGCAAATGATGCATGAAAATGCCGGTGATTTCTGGTGTATTGTTCAGGACATCACGACCGATAATATGTTGGAAAGGCGAGGTCCTAAAGAAGAATGGGGTATTACCGAAGGCAAATTGCGAAGAATAAAAAATTTAACCGATGGTTCCGAAAATCCATTGGGTGAATGGAATTCCATGACTATTGAGTGCCTCAAAAACTCAATAAAGGTATGGGTTAATGGCGATTTGGTAAACCATGGTTACAATGCCACAGTAAGTAGTGGAAATATTGCTTTACAAGCCGAAGGGGCGGAGGTGGAATTCCGAAAAGTAATGCTCACACCTATCGTCGAACTCAGTGAAACAGCGCCCTGATCAACAAGGTCCTGCCCGTCCCCGTTAATATATTTTTAAATTTGGTTCGATCCATTCACATTGGGCAGCTTCATTCATGATAAGGGAGTAGAAGGCCTAGTCCTTTGCGTAATACTTTATTTATATTCAATGAGTTATGTTCAAAAAGCAAAAGCAAGGAATTATAGGTCGTTCTGCACTGATGTACTTTTGCCTCGGTACTTAAAAAGATAGTTCTTGGATCGGGGCAACCTTCCCCGGAGTTAATCCCTTCATATCAATATTCCCAATACGGATGCGAATCAACCGTAAGGTAGGAAAACCTACCGCAGCCGTCATTTTACGCACCTGACGGAACTTCCCTTCGGTGATGGTGATGCTTATCCAGGAAGTGGGCCTATGTCGTCCTATTCTTAATTTTTTATCCGGGTCGGGTAGGACAGGGGGGGTGGACAATCTATGGACAGTAGTATTTTTGGTTATATATTTCTTGCCATGGAATCCAATTTCCACTCCGCGCTGCAATAATTGGATAGCTTCATTGGTTATTTCTCCATCCAACTGTACAAAATATTCCTTTTCCACGCCCGAGCGGTTGATCTGATCGCTCAATTTTCCATCCGTTGTGAGCAGAAGCAATCCCTCCGATTTTTCATCCAGTCGACCTATGGGCATAATGCCCTCAGGAAAGTTATAAAGCTCGCTTAGGAAACGTTTGTTACGTATCTCCTTGGCGTCATTGGAGTGTAACTGACTTAACATTTCAAAAGGCTTGTAAATTTTAAAGTGAATATGTGCAGGTTCCAGCATGGGCCGAAGTTATTAGGTTTTGTACAGGGTTGGACCCCCCAAAGGTGTCATTTTTTTTTCGATTTTTATTAGTGAACCTCAATTTTGAGAAGTCAGTAAGACGCACTTAAAATTGCAAGTTGAACTAATCCCGCCTTTTTCGGCGGGACCTAGGTTCAATGCCTCGACCCTAGGGTCGATTCCTATTATGGGGTTCAGGGCCTGCCTTTGTCGGCAGACATGCCTACCTTTGTCGGCAGGCAGGCCTACCTTTGTCGGCAGGCAGGCCTACCTTTGTCGGCAGGCAGGCTTGCCCTGAGGTTTAATACCTTTTATTATTTAAAATATAGATATTAACTTTTACCAGTGGCATATTTTCCAACACCCCAGGCAAGGCCTATAAAGGCAATTTGTATTGGCAATCGAATCATGGCTGCCTGCGGACTTCCTATGGCGGGTCGATCGGAAAAAACATCCCAAACATGGACAGGAAGAAAAACAATCATAAGCCATAATATCCCTGTAGCTCCGTATTTTGTGTATTTGGGAAGGAGGAGCAATACCCCTAAAACCATCTCCAATATTCCCGATAAATAGATGACGAATATTTTAAAGGGTAAAAACTGGGGTACGAAAGGCAGGTAGAAGGTTGGTTTAAAAAAATGTTGCATCCCTGCATATATCATAAAAAGGGCCAATAGTATTTTAAGAATCGTCCAAAAAAGCTTCATAGCCTAGTTATTTTTAAAAAGATATAATATATAGCTGAGGAACGCGAAAGTAAGGACAAGGCTCCATACCTACCTCCTAAGGTGCAGGTTTGGCATGAAGCAGTTCCATGCCTGTTGAGGAACGAGGCTTAAATCCGGTCCAATCCTTTTCATTGGAATCTTCCTCTAACTCCAAAAATTTTGAATAATCCTTTTGTTTTAGATGTATACCTAAAAAGGCAGTTAAAAAATGTTGGTTTACATTATTGATCTTTCTCTCGTCCCAACTAGGTTCGGCATATCTATAGTATTCATCCATATGGAGTCCAGGCTTTAAAGATTCCACTGGCGGGGGATTTGGGGCTACATTGTGCCTTGCATTTTCATAAGTAAGTAAATATCGATCCGTATTTATGGCTCCCTCGAAGATAGCTTTAATTCCCTTTTCGTATCCTGAAATATCATCTTGGCTCCCTGCTATAAAAAAGGTAGGGATCTCTAGTCCCTTTAAACCTTCGGTATCCCAAACACCACGCTCCATTCCCCAGGGAGCAAAGGCTACAACCGCCTTTATTCTAGGGTCAACCTTTGGAAAGTTAGGGTTGCTCATGGCCAATTCTGCTATTGCTTTGCTACCTCCGGTCATGCTGGAAAAGAAATCTACGAGGCCATCGCTATATCCAGCACCTGCCACGTTCAGTACTCCGTATCCACCCATGGAATAGCCTATAATACCGATGTTTTCGGAATCTACCAATCCCGATAAAAAGTGTTTGTTATTGGCTTTTCCCAAGTCCCCAATTTGGTTCATAACAAAGGAAATATCCTTGGCGCGGTTCACCAAGGTACTTGAAAAAGGGGAAGCATCCCTAAAAGTGGAATCCGTGTGGTCTATGGCTACTACTATATATCCTTTGGAAGCCAAATTCTCCGTTAGATAGGTCATAAGGTATCTGGAGCCAACATAACCATGTGCAACCACTAAAAGGGGAAAAGGACCCTCTGTGGCAAGTGGTGCGGCATCACGGGACGCCCTACCTTTAAAAGTAATGGGAGTCAATGGGCGAAGGGAATCATGGGCGGTTCCCATAACGTCCTTATAAATGGCCAATTCTGTGGCTCCCGGGGCCAATAAGGCCGGATACCAGACTTCTACCTTTAGGGGCCGATCATAAATGGGGTCCATCCCGTTTTTCGAATTTAAAACATCCACCTGTCCCTTATTGACCAAATCCAATGTGCGTACGCCAATTTTATAAGCGCCACGTGAAGCCAATTCAGGAGCATCGGGCAGGGCATCCCCATATATAAACGATTCGTTTTGAGCGTTTAACACAGTGCTGGAAACGAGAAAACAAAGCAGTATTTGAAGCTGGATAAAACGGGAAAAAGTTGGTTTGACCATGGGTTTTTGTTTAGCTTAAAAATACGAAATATAACCTCGATCATAAATCCGAAATTGCTTTTTCAAAATGAATTTGGCTATATATACCATACCACTTTGCACCATGACGCTTAGTTGGCATAGGTTTTCAATACAATAGAGAAAACTTCAAAGATTTGAATTTTAAGGATACAGTAGAAAATAATACCTTGGTGTTTGGAGAAGGTAGATGGATAATTAAGGATTGAATAATAAGCAAGTACGGACATCAGGATATTATGAAGGAAACCGAGAAACAACTGAAGAAGTTTGGTATTAGACCAACAGCTATGCGCATTTTGGTACATCAATTTATGGCCTTGCAGAAGTCGGCTGTAAGCCTTACCACCGTTGAAGGGAATTTTGAAAAATCGGATAGGACTACCTTATATAGGACTCTAAAGACTTTTGAGGAGAAGTGCATTGTACATCAAATAGTTGACGGCACAGGAATTCCCAAATACGCGCTATGCGATCATGATGAAGGTTTGGTGAAGCATTCGGACCTTCATTTGCATTTTCATTGTACACAATGCAATAAGACTACTTGTTTAACGGAGCATCGGATTCCTCAAATAAATTTACCGGAAAAATTTATCCCGGAAGATGTAAATATGCTAATAAAGGGTGTTTGTGAGCACTGCAACCAATAAATGCACATACATTGCACTGGCATAAGGGTTAATTTAGCTTTCAAATGACTAATTTATGAAGCATCGGCATGCTCACAAGGGTGGGGATCACCATCATGAACACGATCACGGTGAAATTTTTGGTGAAAAGACAGAACTCTATTTCGCTATTTTAAGCGGGGTGTTTTTTTTAACTGGTTTGATGTTTTCTACCATATTTGATGCCGTGGCATGGGCTCCATTGGTAAGCTATATGGCAGCCTATTTTTTTGGGGGATATTTTACCCTGCTAGAGGCTATTGGAAAAATTCGGGAAGGGGAATTTGAAATTGATTTTCTAATGCTCGTTGCCGCCCTGGGAGCGGCCTATATAGATAGTTGGGGAGAAGGGGCCCTATTATTGTTTTTGTTTAGTTTGGGACATGCGTTGGAGCATTATGCCATGAACAAGGCCACTAAATCCATTAAGGCCCTAGGGGAGCTTACCCCCAAGACGGCATTCTTGAAAAATGGAGAGGATATAAGGGAAGTACCCGTAGAGGATTTGAAGTTGAACGATATAATAGTGGTAAAACCTAATACCAAAATATCGGCAGATGGAGTTATTGTAAAGGGGAGTAGCAGTATAGATCAATCACCCATAACAGGAGAGAGTATTCCCGTAGACAAAACGGCTGTCACAAATGCCAAAGTGCTTCCAGAGTTTAGTGAAATACCGCAGTCGCACATTGTCTTTACAGGTACCATTAACGGTGATGCCATGCTGGAGATCCAAGTTTTAAAATTGAATGTGGATACTACCATTTCCCGATTGGTGAAAATGGTAAGTGAGGTGGAAACCAAAAAATCCCCTACCCAATTACTGACCAAAAAATTTGAGAAATGGTTTGTGCCGACAGTTATTGTTTTGGTCGTTGTTTTGTGTTTTGCCCATTTGGTCATAGACGAAACGGTGAAAGAAAGTCTTTATAGGGCCATTAGTGTATTGGTAGCTTCCAGTCCTTGTGCCTTGGCTATTTCAACACCAAGTGCCGTATTGAGTGCCATCGCCAGGGCGGCCAAAAAGGGAGTGCTCATAAAAGGAGGTCGCGCCCTAGAAGATTTGGGCAGCCTTTCTACCATAGCTTTTGATAAAACAGGGACCCTTACAGAAGGCAAACCTAGATTGACAAATGCCATTTCCTTGAATGGATTTGATAAAAATGAGTTTCTGGAGTTGGTGGTAGACGTGGAGAGTTTAAGCAATCACCCCTTGGCAAAGGCAATTACACAGGATCTCCTTGGAAAATATAACATAGAAAAGAAACACCGGTCCTCCAATATGCAGGCCGTTCAGGGAAAAGGGGTAAAGGCACAATATAATGGGAATTATGTTTTTATTGGGAATAAACAACTGATGGAGGAGGAGGGAATCCAAATATCACCGGAAGCCCAAGACGAAATTAACCAATGGCAGCAAAACGGGCAGACTGTTATGCTGGTGGGGTATAAACAAACCATAATAGGACTGTTGAGTGTCATGGATGTTCCAAGAAAAAGTGCCGCTCCAACTTTGGAGAGACTTAAGGAAATCGGCATTGAACAAATGATAATGCTGACAGGCGACCATCAGAACGTGGGCGAATCCATTGCCAGACAAATTGGACTCACAGAGGTCAAAGGGAATTTGCTCCCGGAAGAAAAGGTGAAGGCTATACAGGAGTTTCAGAAAAAAGGAGTAAAAATTGCCATGGTAGGTGATGGCGTTAATGACGCCCCTGCCATGGCCAGCAGTACGGTAGGTATTGCAATGGGGGCTGCGGGGAGCGATGTAGCCTTGGAAACCGCAGATGTAGCCCTAATGTCGGACAAGATAGAGAGCCTTCCCTTTGTAATTGGGTTGAGTAGAAAATCCAAATCAATTATCAAGCAAAACCTTTGGATCAGTATGGGCGTTGTGGCATTTTTAATTCCAGCAACCCTTTTTGGATTTGCCAATATAGGTATTGCTGTGGCCATTCATGAAGGTTCTTCCCTAATGGTGGTAATCAATGCCCTGCGACTGTTAAGGTTTAATCTCGATTAAACCAGGGAGTGTTACTATATGTGGAGGGGAGAAAACAAACGGCTGTCAGGGTCAAACCCCAGCAGCCGTTTGCCTATGGCAATTTTTAATCAACACTTCATTTAAAGACAAATGAAATTTGTTGGATTCTTATTTGAATCCTATTTGGATAATGCCTTCATGACTAATTTTTATCGCCTCCAAAGGCGTCATATCAAAAGTTCTGTCCTGTTCTACCATATAATACTTCATCCCCGATAGCTTTTTTTTGGCTAGAATATTTGAGAAATCAATTTGGCCGTTGCCTACTGGTGCAAACCTACCTTTATCATCCATATCCTTTACATGCCACATTTTAAACCTACCGGGATATTTGTTGAAATAGGCTATAGGGTCTTTGTCCGCCTTGGTTACCCAATAAAGATCCATCTGGAAATTTACAAATTTTGGATTGGTGTTTTCAAGAAGGTAATCATAGGTAATAATACCATCATATCCTCTTTCGAATTCAAAAGCGTGATTATGGTAGAGTAGTTTCAACCCTGCCTTGTGACATTTTTCCCCCAAGGTGTTTAATGCAGAAGCGAGTTGTTTATAGTCGCCCTTCAATCCCATGGGGGGTACAGGAATAACAAAGTACTTGAAGCCTGCTGCCTTAACATCGGCAATCATGGTGTCCGCGTTCTCTAAGGTTACCCCTCCCTGATGTGTACTGATAGGTTTTAGTCCCACTTCTTTAAGCAATTCGCTAAATTCCATGGGCGCCATATTGTAAAACTTTCCATCCTTGTATCCGGCCGCTTCAATATTTTTATACCCAGCGTCGGCGACTGCCTTAAGGGTGGCCTTGGCATCTTCACCCATATTATCCCGGACCGTATAAAGTGCCAGTCCGCCAACTTTTTGTTGAGCGTTGGTTGAGAACATGCCAAAAATCAGAACTGGCAGAATTAATTTTTTTAATAACGGGGTGAACAATAATTTTTTCATAAAACTCTGGAATAATATTTTTTTAAAAGTAACACAATGTTTTTGTAACCAAGCCACAATTATAACGATAAAAACTTATTCATGAACCAAGGCATATTTATTTTTCAAGAAGAAAAGGAATAATCCCATGTTGCAGGGTGTAAAATAATTTTGGGACTTTTAAAATTTCGTAGCCTTTTTGCCGCGGTGCTTCCACTACCATATTGGTGGGTGTACATTAGGGAAGTAGCCTTCCTTATTTTTATCAATATAGGGTATGTGAAATAAATTTTTAGGGTAATCTAAAAATTAATAATTATCTTTATATAAATTATTAAAATCAATTTTAATAAAGGACATGTCCTGCAGGGTACATGTAAAGTGGCTAACAACGAATTTAAAAATATATCTACAACAGGCTAATGAATACCTACAATCCCATAACGGCCCTAGCGGTGTTTTTTGCACTTTCAATTTTGGCATTTCTATTTTTCAGACCCTATAGGGGATGGTTTTGGCTGATAAGAAACAGTTCGGTTTCGAATGATAAAATAGTAGTGGAGGATGTTTTAAAGTTGTTATATCACAATGAAAATGCGGACAAGCATCTCAATATCAACGATATTATAAGAACCTTAAAATACAATGACAGGACCATACTGGAATGCATCAATAAGATGTCCGACCACGAGTTGATAAGTATTCAGGGAGATAATGTGAAGCTTACACAATCTGGTAGTGATTATGCCTTGCGTATTGTTAGGGCCCATAGGTTATGGGAAAAATTTTTAGCCGAAAAAACGGGGTTCAAGGAAGCGGAATGGCACGAGAGGGCAGAAAGAATGGAACATGAACTTTCCAAGGTGGATGCGGATAATTTGTCGTCCCAGTTAGGCAATCCTCAATTTGACCCCCATGGAGACCCTATACCGACCAATACGGGGAAGATTGCCAAAATTAAGGGAATTCCCGTATCAGAACTTCCCATAGGAACCATTGGAAGAATTGTCCATATCAAGGATAAACCCGAAATAATTTACAAGCAGATCCTAGCGGAGAATATACATATTGGATCTGTGATAAGGATTATGGAAAAGACGTCTGCCCGCATCGAATTTCATTCTGAGGGGGAGGCCTTTGTATTGGCTCCCATAATGGCCGGTAATATTACGGTATCCGTTTTGGAAAAGGATGTGGTGTTTGAAGAAAATTTAGCGAGGTTGTCCATTTTAAAGGAAAATGAAACCGCCAAGATTATTGGAATATCAAAGGAAATCAGGGGAGATAGTCGAAGAAGGTTGCTCGATTTGGGTTTTGTGAAAGGAGCCGAGGTTCAAATTGATCTTATGAATCCTTTGGGCGATCCCAAAGCTTTTTTAATCAAGGGCACTAGCATTGCCCTACGCAAAAATCAAGCGTCAAAAATTTTAATACAAAAAGATTAGATCATGGAAGTTAAACCCAAAAGTGCGTGTGAGACCTGTGCCCAGTTCAATGCGGACGGATTGAAAAAATTAGGGGTAAATACCACTGATTTTGATTATGTAGTCGCCTTAGCGGGTAATCCAAATACTGGAAAAAGCACTGTTTTTAACGCTATGACCGGATTGCGCCAACATACGGGAAATTGGCCGGGCAAAACGGTAACCAGGGCAGAAGGCGCTTTTGAATACAATCGGCAGAAATTTAAGCTGGTAGACTTGCCTGGGACTTATTCCCTGTTGTCCACCTCGGAAGATGAGGAAGTCGCCAGGAATTTCATTCTTTTTGGAAAGCCCTCGGTAACGGTCATCGTGGTGGATGCCAGCAGACTTGAAAGAAATCTTAATCTGGTATTACAGATTTTGGAAATTACAAATAACGCGGTCCTATGTTTAAACTTAATGGATGAGGCGGAAAGAAATAATTTGGAGATAGATACCCGGACTTTGGCCCGGGACCTTGGCATTCCTGTGGTGCCCACCAGCGCAAGGTACAATAGAGGAATTCCGGAATTGATCCAGACCGTTAGTGAACTGGCCAATGGTAAAATTGTGTGTAAGCCACACCGCATAAAGAATATACCAAAAAACATAGAACAGGCTTTGGAAAAGTTGAGTGCAGAAATAAAACAGGTATATCCGGACATTCCCAATAGTAGATGGATCGCTTTGCGCTTGCTGGAAGGCGATAAAAATATAATTGAGACCCTTAAAACGGGTGAATTTGTTTAATCATACTTTGATGGACACTAAAAAGATAGATCATATTATTTCACTTTCCAATGACCTTCGTTGGCAGATCGGCGATGAATTTCATGATAATCTGGCGGAGGGAATTTACGCTGACGCTGCGGAAATTGTAAAGGACTCAGTACATAAAAAGGACGAAAAGGGCACCTTTAGGATAGATGCCAAAATAGATAAGATCATTACAAGCAGGATTTGGGGGTTTCCGCTTATGTTCTTAATTCTTGCCTTTGTGCTATGGCTGACGATCGTAGGGGCCAATTATCCTTCTGCCATGTTGTCCGGATTGCTCTTGGATACTGTGCATCCGGCCTTGAAGGGATTTGCAGCTGCCATTGGAATGCCATGGTGGTTGGACGGGTTTTTGATAGACGGGGTCTATTTGGCGGTGGCTTGGGTCATCGCCGTGATGTTGCCTCCAATGGCCATATTCTTTCCCTTATTTACCTTATTGGAAGATTTCGGGTATTTGCCAAGGGTGGCCTTTAATTTAGATCATTTATTTAAACTAAGCGGGGCCCATGGCAAACAGGCACTGACCATGAGTATGGGGTTTGGATGCAACGCCGCAGGCATTGTTGCTACCCGGATCATTGATAGCCCAAGGGAAAGATTGATTGCTATTATTACCAATAACTTTTCCCTGTGTAACGGGCGTTGGCCTACGCAGATTCTGATCGCCACCATATTTGTAGGGGCCTTGGTACCCGCTTCCTATTCGGGAGTATTATCATTGGCCGCCGTTATAGCGATTGCGGTATTGGGTATGGTCTTTATGTTTTTGGTTTCATGGGGACTTTCCAAAACGGTGTTGAAAGGAGAAGTGTCTACCTTTAATTTGGAATTGCCACCCTATCGACCTCCGCGGTTTTGGAAAACCATCTATACTTCCATCATAGATAGGACCCTGATCGTACTATGGCGCGCAATTGTCTTTGCAGCCCCTGCCGGAGCCGTAATTTGGCTTATTTCCAATATTTATTTGGGAGATGCCAGTCTGGCCGCATGGTTAATAGATTCCTTGGATGGCTTTGGCTTCCTTTTAGGTCTTAACGGTGTTATATTGGTGGCTTATATTGTGGCTATCCCTGCCAACGAAATTGTGATTCCCACTATTCTGATGTTGACGGTCCTAGTTACGGGAATTTCCGCGGGTGAAGGTGCCGGGGTTATGTTCGAATTGGATTCGGTATCGGCCACGGGGGATATTCTAAGAGCAGGGGGATGGACGTTGTTGACCGCTATTAACCTAATGTTGTTCAGCTTATTGCACAATCCGTGCAGCACCACTATTTATACTATTTATAAGGAGACCAAAAGTCTTAAATGGACCCTTGTGGCTTCAATATTACCTGTTATTATGGGATTTGTGGTGACTTTTTTGGTGGCACAGATTTGGAGATTGTGGTCTTAGACAATCCAGCTACATAATGGATGGGGATCCTCCAAGTTTTTTTTGGTATAAAACATATCAATACTAATTGATTATAGTGGCCAGGGAAAGGGTAAAGGCAGGTAAAAGACATAACTACCAGCACTTGGCCCGTATAAAAACCCCAATTACTTGCTCAGGACAAATTAGAATTTAGTGCCGCCTAAGGAGGTGGGATAGGAGGAAACTCTGTCATTACATTCTGTTGTATACTCCCAAATAGGGTTGATGCCTATCAAGCACTTATATTACATCCAGTATTTTTTGAGCCCCGATGCCTATTCGTTGTCTGGTTTCCTCAGTAATATATTTTTTTTGGTCTATCTGTTGTGGTTGGTCCGAGGTACAAAAATAACTGTGGATACTTCTTCTAGGTTTAGAGGTACGGTTTGTTGTTCCTCCATGCCAGGCATGGGAGTTAAAAATAAAAACCGATCCGGCCGGTGCGGTGATGATTATTTCATCGGGATGGGGAAGTCCAGGGTCCTTCATTTTTTCTTGAGGGGATATTCCCAGTTTGTGGGTACCGGGCACTATACGCGTCGCTCCATTATCTTTAGTGAAGTCATCCAATAACCAAATGGAATTACAGACTTTGTAGACACCTTCTATCATTTTATTGCCCCAATCTACATGTAAATTCTGATGACCAAGTCCGGGTTTTGCCGCTCTGTAGTTCAGCGAGGACAGTTTAAAGGATGGGCCCAGAACAGCATTTATACCAGCCAGCACCCTGGGATGGGTGTAAAAAATATCAAAAACTTCCCCTTTGTTGACAAGATCGGCAAGGCGATCGGCGCCTTCCTCCTTTGGGTGCCTTATATATTTGGAGTCGGCCAATTCCGATCCGGCTGTATCACCTTCATTGAGCATTAAGGCATCAATTCTCTCGTTAATGGCCTTTACCTCTGCATCGGTCAATAATTTGCCCAGGGATAAATAACCGTGATTTTCCAAAATTTCAATTTCCTCCTTGGTGAGCATGTTTAGATATATTAAAAAATAATTTACACTAAAATAAACTACATATTGGTCATAAATATAGTTCTTGTATTATTTAACCGGATTTTCTCCGTAGACTGATGGGCATTAGGTTCGTCCAAAGCGAACACAACAGTGCCAGAACAGCCAAGGTCAAGGTGTACAAATCTATCATTTCTGCCCTAGGCAACCAGCCTGTGGTTCTTTCCACCAAAAAAGCTATATAGCTATTGGGCAGACTATTTTCTCCCAATTGTTCAAGAATCCCATAATGCCAATCGGTTAAAAAGCAATATCCCCAACCTTTCCAGCTCCCCAACACAATCCAGGACCCAAAGGTTATAAGTAAGGAGATAAGATTAAGTTTTCTGGTTCGTTTTAATAACCATCCGAACAAATTAAAAATAATGAGAACCGTATGAAAAACATAGAAAAACGTGTTGGCAATGTATAAAAATAATTCATCCATAAGGAGCAATGGCCAGTAGTGATATAAGATAGTAAATTTTTGGGGTTCGGAATTTTGCTTAATTGTTGGCGGGCCCTATACTCCTTTCCCCCGATTTCATTATTTTAGCGCTTAGATTCTAATTTGATCAATATATGAGAAAAGTTTATCCTGTGTTACTATTAACAATTTTGTTTTTCGCATGTAAAGACTCCAATACCAAGAATAATACAAGCTCCCTAAACCCCATGAATACCAATAATAATCCATTGCTTGCCGAAAGTACTTTACCTTATGGCGCACCCGATTTCACCCAAATTAAAAATAAGCATTTCAAAGAGGCACTATTGCAGGGAATGGATGAAAAAAGAGCAATTATTGAAAAAATTGCAAGTAACCAGGAGTTGGCAACCTTTGAAAATACCATATTGGCCCTAGAAAAGAGCGGTAGTCTTTTGGAGCGTGTACAAAACGTTTTTTCGGCACTTACCGGAGCACATACCAATGATACCCTGCAGGCCGTACAAGAAGAAATGGCCCCTAAATTTTCTGAGCTACGGGATGCGATTTATCTCAATGATAAATTGTTTCAACGTGTAAAAACTTTATACGGTAAAAAAGAAAGTTTGGATTTGGATGTGGAATCCTTAAAACTGTTGGAGACTTATTTTGAAGATTTCGAAATTGCCGGTGCCAACTTATCGGAAGAAGACAAGGAGACGCTAAAAACTTATAATTCCCGTTTGGCAACCCTTAGCAATACCTTTAATAAAACCCTATTGGAAGCCAATAATGCCGGAGCATTATTGATCAAGGATAAGTCCGTATTGGCTGGAATCCCCGAATCTGAGTTGAAATCTTTAAAAAATGATGTAGATGGGGGTTGGAAGTTACCACTTCAGAATACTACCCAGCAACCTTTGTTGCAATCTTTGGAAAGCAGGGCAACACGTGAGCGGATATTTAAAGCTGCATGGAACAGGGCAGATGGCTCGGCCCATGATACGAAGGCTATAATTGCGGAAATAGCGGAACTAAGAGCTAAAAAAGCAGCCTTGTTGGGTTTTGCCAATTATGCGGAATGGAACCTGCAAAATACCATGGCCAAAAAGCCGGAGAATGTGAATAAATTGTTCAGGGGATTAATTCCGGCCGCCACGGCAAAGGCCAAGCAAGAGGCACATGAAATCCAGCTAATGATACAGAAAGAAGGAGGGGATTTTACTTTGGCACCATGGGATTGGAACTATTATGCCGAAATGGTGCGCAAGGAAAAATATGATCTGGACGAAAATCAGTTAAAACCTTATTTTAAATTAAAAACAGTATTGGAAAAAGGGGTGTTCCATGCCGCAGAAAAATTGTATGGTATAACCTTTAAGGCCAGAACGGATATCCCCATCTATCACGAAGATGTACTGGTATATGAACTTTTTGAGGAGAACGGGGATCCATTGGGATTGTTCTATGGCGATTTCTTTTCCCGTCCCACTAAGCGGGGAGGGGCCTGGATGAGCAATTTTGTGAACCAATCCAAATTGTACAACAAAAAACCCGTAATCTACAATGTATGTAATTATCCAAAACCCGTAGCAGGGGAACCGGCATTACTTACCTATGATGAGGTAGAGACCATGTTCCATGAATTTGGACATGCGCTGCACGGCTTTTTTGCCGACCAGCAATACCCGTCGTTATCAGGTACTTCAGTGGCGCGCGACTTTGTAGAGTTTCCTTCCCAATTTAATGAAAACTGGGCCTTGTACCCAGAAGTACTAAAAAATTATGCCCTACATTACGAAACCGGGGAACAAATTCCACAAAAGCTTATTGATAAGATCAAAAAATCGGGCACTTTTAACCAGGGATATAGCCTAACCGAAAATTTGGCGGCCTCCAATCTGGACATGCAATGGCATACCATAAGCTCCAATACAAAAATAGAGGATGCAAATGCTTTTGAAAAAGAGGCCTTGCATAAAACTAAATTGGATGTGGTATCTGCCGTCCCACCACGTTATAGATCTACGTATTTTGCCCATATCTTTGGAAGTGGATATGCCGCAGGTTATTATTCCTACCTTTGGACAGAAATGCTTCACCATGATGCTTACAATTGGTTTGAAACCAATGGGGGCCTTACCAGGGAAAACGGTAAGCGTTTACGCGATATGATTCTTTCGCGTGGCAATACCTTGCCATTGGAAGAAATGTACAAGGAGTGGCGCGGTGGCGATCCAAAAATTGAACCCATGTTAAAAGCTAGGGGCCTACAATAGATTTGGGATTTAAATGCGTACTTTTTGTGAATGGAAAGAGGTGAAAAGGGTAGGCACTTCCTACCTATTTTGAGATAGGCCAGAATTTTATGATCCAAGGACCCTAGTCTTTGGCCTATATCAGGAGCAATATGTCCCATCTGTAATAAATGCAGAGCTTAAGAGGTTGATAAAAAGAAAGCCGAACTACCCCTAAAAGGCGTTCGGCTTCCAAAACCTAAGGTCGATGCCCTAATTAAGGGAGGCCAATAGTTTTTCGGCAACCAATTCTGATGAGGCAGGATTTTGCCCTGTAATCAAATTACCATCCTGTACTGCGTAAGGAGCCCAGTCGTTACTATGCGAGTAAGTAGCTCCATTTTCTTTTAGCATGTCCTCCACTAAAAAAGGCACAACATTGGTAAGTTGAACGGCCTCCTCTTCCGAATTGGTAAATCCGGTTACTTTTTTACCTTTTACCAGCGGGGACCCATCCTCGTTCTTAACGCCTTTTAGTGCGGCCGGGGCGTGACAAACAAAGCCAATCGGTTTCTTCTGCCTGTTAAAGGCCTCAATAAGGTTTATAGAGGTGTTGTCATTGGCTAAGTCCCAGAGGGGTCCGTGACCTCCTGGATAAAACACCGCGTCATAATCATTGGGGTCAATTTCCCCTAAAACCAGTGTACGCTTTATTTTTTCCTTTGCCACCGCATCATTCTTAAAACGCTCCGTATCCTTGGTGCTGGCATCGGGGGTGTCACTACTCGGATCTATGGGTGCCATCCCACCTTTTGGGGTAGCCAAGGTAATGTCGGCCCCTTTGTCCAGTAAAGTATAATATGGGTTTGCAAATTCTTCGATCCAAAATCCTGTTTTCTTTCCAGTATCCCCTAATTTATCGTGTGATGTTAGTACAAATAGTATTTTCATTTAATTTTTATTTATAGTTTATAGAAATTTGGAAAACCAAGAAAGCTTAGACTTTCACGATCATTTTCCCTTTGTTTTTTCCCTCAAACAAATCCAAGAATGCCTGTGGGGTATTTTCAAAACCGTTTACCACGGTTTCGGTATAATTTAATTTGCCTTCGGCCAGCCAGGTGGATAAATTTTTCATTGCTTCCGGAAACTTTTCAGAATAATTGGAAACTATAAACCCTTGCATTAGAGCGCTATTTTTTACCAAAAAGGGTTGAACACTGATGCTTTTTGGGATTTCCGTGTTATTGTACACAGAAATGGCACCACAAATGATCATTCTTGCATATTTGTTGATATTAAATAGCACAGCATCGGAAATAGGGCCGCCTACATTGTCAAAATAAATATCAATACCCTTTGGACAAGCAGTTTTAAGGGCAGTTCCCATATCCTTGGTGGTGTTATAGTTAATGGCGTGATCAAAGCCAAATTGGGAGGTAAGCATTTCAACTTTTTCATCCGTACCGGCAATACCTACAACATAGAGCCCCAGTATTTTTCCAATTTGCCCTACTACACTGCCCACGGCACCTGCCGCACCTGAGACTACTAAAGTTTCCTTGGCCTTGGGTTGGCCAATTTGGGTAAGCCCACAATAAGCGGTTAGTCCGGTCATACCCAAGATGCCTAAATAGGCACTTAATGGGGCCAGATCCTTATCAACCTTTAATAGTCCTTCACCTTTTGATATTTGCAGGGTTTTCCAGTCCATCATACCGGAGACGAAATCGCCCTCTTTAAATTTACTGTTCTTGGAAGCTATCACCTTGGCAACTATTCCCGAAGTTATTGGTTTTCCAACCTCAAACGGTGGAACGTACGATTTGGCATCGCTCATTCTCCCCCTTAAATAGGGGTCAACGGAAATATAAGTAGTCTCCAAAAGAAGTTCTCCCTCTTTGATGTTTAGATCCTTCTCCTCCTTTAGGAATTCGAAATCCGATAAAGTAGGTTTCCCTTTAGGTCGTTTTTTTAATAAAATTGTCTGAATCATAATGTTGTCTTTAAATGTTTGAGCTTTATTTTTTAATACTGTTCCAGGCCGCCCGATAGGCGTCCTCCAGGTGATCCTGATTTAATTGAAAAACACCCCGCTGTTGCATAACCATTAAAAATGAGAGGGGATTAATGGTATACGCGTATAAAAGGTAGGGCGACAATGGCTTTATAATGCCTTCCTTTATTCCCCTTTCCCATAAGTCGAGCAATGGCTGAAGGTGTTTTAGGCCTTCTTGTCTACTGGCTTCATCTATCATAGGTGTATTGTCGCACTGGGCCAGAAACATGGCTTCTTCCACTTCCTTAAGTTTAAAATCGGCAATGCGCTTCCAAATTATTTCAAAACCTTTAACTACCGAAATGTCACTACTATAGTTTTTAAAAACATAAGCGGTATAGGCTGCCTTGACTTCTAGGTAAACCTTGTTTACCAAATCCTGTTTATTGTCAAAATACAGGTAGATAGTAGCGGGTGACACCTTCGCCATTTTTGCAATCTTGGACATGGGGGTAGCATGGAACCCATTGTTGTTAACCAAGTTAATGGTAGCCTTTACCAAGGCATCGCGCTTTTCAATACTTTTTTGAAGTTTGGCCATAATATCAAATGCGAATTTGTAAATGTATTGTTCAATGTTGATAATAATCAGGTACAAAGGTAGTGTTAAAAATGAACGTTCATTCTTTTTTTGAGGGGTTTAACATAAGTTTACAAGTAGGAATTCACTAGAAGGGAAAAATGGTTGCTATAAGCCCGTTATTTGATAGTGTTAAAGAATAGGGTGCAATTTGGGGGGAAGTCGATTCGCAGGGAAATGGTAAGGACACTTAGTGTATTCCATTGCCTTATTTACCTACCTTTGAACTCTGCATAGGCTGTACCATGAACACTTAGAATGGAGCTTGTTAAAAAAACATTATTATAAAATTATCACAAAGTTAAGATTACCAAAATTGGTTTTGAAACGTAATATTTACATTTACGGCGATTTTACTTTGTTAAAACCAGGCTATTTTGAACGATTCCATTAACACTTATAATAAAATTAACTCTGAAGTTGGTATAAAAATAGAGCCTTTTGATGTTACTAAAAGGTATACCAAGCCGCACAAACACAATAAGTATCTTGAAATAATCTATTTTGTTAAAGGCAGTGGTTACCATCATTTGGACATGGAAAGTCACCCAATAGAAGCCCCCTTGTTATTTTTGGTAAAAAGGGATGAGGTCCATCATTGGGAAATTACCACCAAGCCCAAGGGGTATGTTATCATTATTAAGGAATCGTTTTTGGAAAAAACGCAGGACAAGTACATCAACACCCAGCTGATAAAACTGAACAATTGTCAGAAAATTAAGGTTGAAGAAGGGGATAGATCTTTAGGGGCTTTGTTCAAATCACTTTGTTGGGAGATGAAACAGGTTGGTTTAAACCAGGACGCCGTGGAGGGAGGATTAAAGGCCATATTGTCAAAAATGGTTAAATATGCTGCTTTGCAAGGTGGAGAGCATACGGATAAGACCATGCAATTTGTAAATTTGTTGTCCGAAAATTTAAAAAACAACGTCTCGTTCTATGCGGAGACCTTAAATACCACTTCCCAGAACCTAAATGCCATTTGTCATAAAGTGTTCAACAAGACGGCATCGGATGTTATTGCCGAACACATTGTTATGGAGGTTAAAAGACAATTGGCATATACCAATAAATCCATCAGTGACATTGCCTTTGACCTGGAATTTAAGGACACCTCGCATTTTACCAAATATTTTAAACGATATACCCAGCTTACCCCATTGCAATATAGAAAAAGCCTACTTTAAGTATTGGTACCATTCCTTTTTCAAATACACCATTTTAAGTTGGATGGCTCCTCTATTTTTGTCCAAATTTTAAATAGGGATTGTTATATATGAATGGTAAGAACTTTTTTATGTTTGTTGTCCTTTTGGGGGCTATACAAGTCTCAACAGCCCAAATTTCGGGAAAAATTATAGATGCCACTGATAACGTTCCTTTGGAATATGCCACAGCGGCCCTGTACAATCAGTTGGATGGTGCCCTGATTACGGGGGTGGTTACTGCTCAAGATGGTTCTTTTATTATAGATGGGGTAAAACCTGGAGCCTATTATATGGAAGCTTCCTTTATGGGGTACGATACCAAAACCATATCCAACATTACAATAGATAAAAAGCAACCCGCCAAAAACCTGGGCATTATTGGCCTATCCTTGGGGAACCAACTGGACGAAGTGGTCATAAAGGGGGAACGGGCCACTGTTCTTCATAAAATAGACCGCCAGGTATTCGATACCAAAAAATTCCAAAGTAGTCAGGGAGGCAATGCCATTGATGTGGTAAGAAACTTGCCTTCGGTCACAGTTGATGTACAAGGTGGTATCAGTGTAAGGGGCAGTACGGGATTTGCCGTCCTGATCAATGGCAAACCTACCCAAGGTGACGCTACTGCCATATTATCCCAATTACCTGCGAACGCTTTGGAATCCGTGGAGTTGATTACAGCTCCTTCGGCCAAATACGATCCAGAAGGCAAAGGGGGTATCTTGAATATAATAACCAAAAAGGGGGCAACCAACGGGGTTTATAGCCAAGTAAACCTGCGAGGGGGATTACCCTCAATAGAACCCTATGACACCAAAGAAACGGCCCAAAGATACGGGGTGGACGCTACTTTAAATAAACGAACGGACAAATGGAACCTGTCCTTTGGAACAAGCTACCAACGTAATGATAAAACAGGTAGGAGGGAAGGTGAGGTTTTTGTTATCAATCAAGTAGAGGATAAGCAAACTTTTTTGCCTTCGGATGGGGAGCGGAGTTTTGATGATATTAGCTACAATGCCAGGTTTGGTGTAGATTTTACCCCCAATGAGGCCGATACCTATTCTTTGGGTTTCTATGCGGGAAAGCATACCGTAGATCGTTTGGCCGATATTGATTATTATGACAATCACGCCATTTCACCTATTGGCAGTGGTAATAGGGAATATACCTTTCAGTATTACAATCATAATCTGAGAACCAGAAAGGGCGATTTTGCCTTGGGCAGTTTTGATTATGCCCATAAATTTAAGAACAATTCCCGGATTTCCACTTCTTTGTTATACGAATATACCTTTTTAGGTGGCCCCACCTATAATGATAATTTAGGCCTTACCGATCGCAATATTGTGTATCAGCAGGAGTATAATACCAATGACAACCCTCTAAATGGGTATCGTCTGAATGTAGATTACCGGTTTAGACCATTTTCGTTTGGTACCTTGGAAACAGGTTATCAATTTAGGGACATAGATCACACAGGTGAGTTTGTGTATGAGCGGGATGGCGCACTGGTACCTGAATTCTCCAGTAATATAAGTCTACAACGTACCATCCACTCTGGATATACACAACTTACGGGCGCAAGCAAAAAATGGGACTATGCCGCTGGTCTGCGATTGGAATCCATGGGTCGTACCTATTCCGAGGATTTAAGGACTGCCGATCCGGAGCAAACCTATAAATATGACTTTGTTAAGTTATTTCCATCCGCCTCCATGCAATATACTTTAAGCGATGCGGCCAAATTAAAGTTGGCCTATAGCAAAAGGGTAGAAAGGACAACTACCCTAAAAATGAATAGCTTTGCAGAAAGGGAACATTCCGAGGTTTTTGAACAAGGGGACAACCAATTGAGACCGGAATTCATTGATCTGGTAGAGTTGGGGGTCATCAAAAGTTTTAAAGGGGGTAATTCGGTCAGCGCCACCGCCTATTACAGGCATGTGGACAATGTAATAAACCGTGTAAACACCTTGGCCTATGAAGCCAATGGTGCTGTATTGGACAGTATTATCAATAGGGTTTACTCCAATGTGGGCAAAAGCAATACCATTGGTTTGGAAATAGGGGCACAATTAAAACCAAGCCAAAATTGGAGTAATTATATTGGGGCCAATATTTATTCCTATGATATTGAAGGGGCCTTTGTATTTAGGCACAGGGATGGTATTACGAGAAATTACGATGTAAATAGCAATGCAACCATTTATTCATTCAATGTAAATTCTACCTATTCTTTCTGGGAAAATGCTTCATTGCAATTTACCTTTAATTATTTGTCCGATACAAATACCGCCCAGGGAGAGGATTCTAGGTTTTACTCCCCTAATCTAAGTTTCCGAAAATCGTTTTTTGACGATAAATTAACGGCCACCCTTCAATGGCAGAATATGGATATGGGATTGTTGGAGACCAATGAACAGCGAATCACTACGTTTAAGGCCAATGAATTTTATACTACCACCAATTACAGGTATGAGGTGGATATGATATCGATTAATCTGTCCTATACCTTTAACGCCATAAAAAATAAGGCAAAGTTCATAGAAAGCGAGTTTGGCAAAAAAGAATTCTAAATAGAAAGGCGTATTCACCCAACACAAAAAAGGTCTGGACTATAATAATTGCCAGACCTTTTTTTGTTCCATTAACTATGGTATCGTTCTGCAATGCGACCTTGAAATCCTACCAGATCACCAATATTAAACAACAATGGTCTTTGTCAGGGTGTAACCGTCCGTTATATTTCCTGTTAGCGAATCGGCCATATTGCCATCAATACTGTTGGAAAATACATTGTCACTTTCGTTCAAGGTGTCCGCTTTACCGTGATAAGGGGTAGTGGCATAAACTGTATCACATACCGATTTTGGAAAGGCAACTTGGGTTATCCTTATGGATTTTTCACTGGAATCCAACACTTCCAAATGTATATGGGGGGCCCTACCTTTGTACCATCCTGGGAAAATGCTGATAAAGGAAACGTTACCGTTGGTATCCGTAGCCTGGCGACCCCTTAAAAAATGGTCGCTGGTAAAATCGGTTGGTTGCAATGCAATTCCACCATATTCAGAATAATAACCTTCGGCATCACAATGCCAAACATCTACATAAGCACCGGAAAGAGGTTTGCAATCATCGCTTTGGTCCAGCACCTTAAAGATTATTAGCAATGCCACCCCGCTTCTATCGGAAACAATATTGGCCTTCTTTAAACCCGTAGGAGTCTTTATGGGAAAAGGTCCGGCCGTTTCACTAGGCGATATTTCACAATCAACCATATCCTCTTCATCATCCTTGGGATTACTGTCCTTGGAACATGCCTGTAATACGGTTGGAACAGCAATAAGGCCGAACAATCCTTTTTTTAGAAAATTGTTTCTATCCATTTCCAGTGAAGTTTAGGCTTTACTAAAGTTATGCAAAAAGTAGGTCTTGCTGAAGGAAATAGATGGATTTATGTTGAAAAGGGAATTATGGACGGTTAAGTACATATCCTCCTATAGGTTCTAGGCAAGGGAACCAAATAAAACCCATGCCTAGGGATCCGAATGGTTCTGAAATGGGAATATGTATCAATTACCGGCATTAGCTTGAAAACTGTGGCTATCTTTGCAGAAAATTATTATATGTCGAAGCAGTTTTCTGATTTAGGAGTCAACGAACACCTACTTCAAAGTTTAATAGACCAGCAAATATCGGTACCCACTGATATTCAGAAAAAGGTAATTCCGGTTATTTTGGAGCAAGACAAGGACGTAGTGGCTCTGGCAAAAACAGGAACCGGTAAAACAGCTGCTTTTGGGTTGCCTTTATTACAATTGATAGACACAGATAATAGCAAAATACAATTGGTAATATTGGCGCCTACGCGGGAACTAGGGCAACAGATTTACGCGAATCTTGTTTCCTTTTCCACCCATTGTCCGTCTATTTCCATTGCCTCCATATGTGGAGGAATACCTATTAAACCTCAAATTGAACGTTTAAAGAGTACTACCCATATCGTAGTGGCCACACCAGGTCGCCTAGTGGATTTGGTGAACAGGAAGGCCATTATTATTAAAGATATCAAGTATTTGGTTTTGGATGAGGCCGATGAAATGGTAACTGCTTTAAAGGTGGACCTGGACCATATTATTTCAGAAATTCCCAAATCCCGAAGAACTTTATTGTTTACTGCCACTATGCCGGGAGCCTTAAAGCAATTGATCCAGAATTATATGTCCAAACATGTGGTTCAGATAGAAGCGGACATGTCTACAGTAGGGCATCAGGGTATAGAGCATAGGTATGTTGTAGTGGAACCTATAGAGAAATTGGAAGTTCTGCTACACTTTTTAAAGTCCAGGGAAGGCGAAAGGGGAATTATTTTTTGCAAGACGAAAGCGGCGGTCAATAAATTGGGAAAAAATTTGGCCATCAATAAATTCCGATCAGGCGCCATCCACGGAAGTTTAACCCAGGGAATTAGAGATCGTGTGATGGGACAATTTAGGGAAGGTACTATAGATGTTATGGTAGCAACCGATTTGGCTGCACGTGGTATAGATGTTAAGGAAATATCCTATGTGGTAAATTATCATTTACCGGATACCTATGATACCTATGTTCACAGAAGTGGACGGACCGCAAGGGCAGGGGCAGAGGGATTTTCATTAAGCGTTATCCAAAAAGAGGAAGTGGAGGATATTGCCGATTTTGAAAAGGAGTTGGGTATAGAATTTAAGGAATTTAAAAAGGCCGATGCCCAAAGTATTGAAGAAAACAATGCCTTGATATGGGCCAACAAAATATTCAAGACCAAACCCAACCGAAATATTTCACAGGAATTTAGGGAAGAAATAAGAACGGTTTTCCATCATTTGACAAAAGAGGAACTTATAGATAAAATATTGGCAAATTACCTGGCTCGGTCTACGAGTCACAGTCCAAAAGTAGAAGCGCCCAAAAAGAAAAAAAATAAATAGTAGGTATGGCAAATTATATTAAAGACCAGGAGGATGTTTTGGCAAAACTAAATATCCAACAGTTGAATCCCATGCAGGAGGAAGCTATTGCCGTAATTGGAAAAACCACCAACACTATTATTCTGTCCCCAACGGGTACGGGCAAAACTTTGGCTTTTTTGTTGCCATTGATAGAAACTCTAGATCCTACTATTGAGGAAGTACAGGCGCTGATTTTGGTGCCTACCCGTGAATTGGCCATACAAATTGAGCAAGTGGTTAGAAATATGGGCACTGGCTATAAGGTGAATGCCGTTTATGGAGGACGCCCTATGTCCAAGGATAAGATTGAAATTAAACATAATCCTACTATTTTAATAGGAACCCCGGGACGTATTTTGGATCATTTTGACAGTGACCGGTTCTCAAGGGAAAGTATTAAATCTTTGGTACTGGATGAGTTCGACAAGTCTTTGGAAATAGGTTTTGAGGAAGAAATGGCAGGAATTCTCAGTGAATTGCCCAATATTAAGAAAAGGATTTTGACTTCCGCTACGCAGGGGGTTGAGATTCCTGGTTTCGTGAAATTGGATCAGCCGGTTCTCATCGATTATTTAGAGGAAGAAGTTGGTTCAAAATTAGCAATTAAGATAGTGCTATCGGCTGCCAAGGATAAGTTGCCAAGGCTTTTGGAGCTATTGCAACACTTGGGAAATCGGCCCGGAATCATTTTCTGTAATTTTAGGGATAGTATAGAAGAGGTAAGTTCTTTGCTGGAAAAAAATAAGATAGGCCACACTTGCTTTTCTGGAGGAATGGAACAAAAGGATAGGGAGCGTTCCCTGATTAAATTCAGAAACGGAACCAGTCAAATTTTAATCGCAACGGATTTGGCGGCGAGGGGAATAGATATCCCGGAGTTGAAATATATAATTCATTACGAGCTTCCACATTCTGAGGAGGAATTTATCCATAGAAATGGGAGAACGGCAAGGGTAAATGCCAAAGGTACCGCCTACGTGTTAAAATGGGAAAAGGAGCGATTGCCTGAGTTTATAAAGGATTCAGGTGCTGTGGATATCTCTAATAAAGCGGCACCTATGAAACAGTTCTGGGAAACCTTGTTTATTTCGGGAGGAAGAAAGGACAAAATTTCCAAGGGTGATATTGCCGGGCTGTTTTTTAAACAGGGAAATATCAATAGCGATCAATTGGGGGAGATTGAATTAAAACAGGACTGCGCCTTTGTTGCCGTTCCTTTGTCGATTGCCGATCAATTGGTGGAAAAATTGAACAATTCACGTTTAAAAAAGAAAAAAGTTCGGATTTCGGTTCTTTAATTTGTCGGAGTAAAAACTAAATATTTATTAGTGAAACCCAATTTTGGGAAGTGAGTAAGACGCACTTAAAATTGCAAGTTGAACTAATCCCGCCTTTTTCGGCGGGATCTAGGTGCAATTCCTCGGCCCTAGGGTCGATTCCTATTATAGGGTTCAGGGCTCGCCCGTGCCGTTCGGGCGGGCCTGCCCTGAGGTTTAATAATTTTTAACCATTGGAATATAGTATAAATGAAAGAGGATCTAAAAGGGAGTAAAGCTGCAATCACTCCAGAGGAGATTGATAATTGTATTGCGCTCTTGCAGCAATTAGTGGAACACACAGATCAGATATTTGATATTCCAAAGGGAAAAAGAACTGCTTTAATAAAAGTATCGGGCCAATTCTCCAGACCCAATAGGGAAGAATTTTCCAGAAGAAAAAAAGACGGTAAGAAAAGTGCCCTGCGTAAAAAAGCGGCAAGGGACAAAAAGGCCCGTAAGGAAACAGGAATAAGAAATGCACGTGAGGCCCACATATTCGTTGCCCCCAAACTTTTGCCTTCTGCAAAATTGGTCAATCATAAAAAACAGGAATTAGAGGTAGCAAGAAACTGTTATGTTTGTAAAACGGAGTTTAACGAATTACATCATTTTTATGATACCATGTGTATGAAATGTGGTGATTTCAACTATGCCAAGCGATTTCAAACAGCTGATGTAAAAGGGCAGGTTGCCGTTGTAACCGGTTCCAGATTAAAAATTGGATATCATATTACTTTAATGTTATTACGCGGTGGGGCTACTGTGATCGCTACTACCCGGTTCCCTGTTGATTCGGCATTGCGCTTTTCCAAAGAAGATGATTTTATGGAATGGGGGCATAGATTAAAAATTCACGGTCTGGATTTACGGCATATCCCAAGTGTGGAAATATTTTGTAATTATATAGAGCGGCAGTATGACCGATTGGATATTCTTATAAATAATGCTGCCCAGACCGTACGACGACCCGCTGGCTTTTACCATCATTTGATGTCCAATGAAGAAAGCCCTATATCGTTACTCCCTCCAAATGCCCAAAAGGTTTTGAGCGATCACACAGCTTGTTTGCAGGAATTAAAAGAACTAAGCTCGGGAGCCTCTCCCAATCAGAACACACCGGTTACATGGCATGGACCGGAAGCAGGAATCGGAATAAGGGCTTCGGCCAAATTATCGCAGATCCCCTATAGTTTTGATAAGGCCTTGGTGGCAAAAGAGGTATTTCCCAAAGGGGAATTGGATGCCGATTTACAGCAGGTAGATTTGCGAAATACAAACAGTTGGCGCCTTAAACTCGGAGAAATTGAAACTACTGAAATGTTGGAAGTACAATTGGTAAATGCCGTGGCCCCTTTTGTATTGTGCAACCGTTTGGGAGAATTAATGAAGAAGGAGAACACAGGACAAAAGCATATCATTAATGTTTCGGCAATGGAAGGGAAGTTTCATCGTTCTTTTAAGGAATCACGGCACCCACATACCAATATGGCCAAGGCCGCTTTAAATATGCTTACGCATACCGCTTCAGGGGAATTGGCCAAAGCAGGTATATTTATGAATGCCGTGGATACGGGATGGGTTACGGATGAAGACCCTGCTGCACTATCTAAAATGAAGCAGGAAGTCTATGATTTTCAACCGCCTTTGGATATTGTGGATGGTGCTGCCAGGGTGATGGATCCGTTAATTGACGGAATTAATACAGGGAAACATTGGTCTGGTAAATTCCTGAAGGATTACTTTCCAATTGGTTGGTAATTGTATCGGGTCCCATTATAGCTTGAATTTTCTTCAATCCATAAAAATTGGACCAATTCACGGGAATATAAATTCTATTTTACACAACTAACTTTTTTTATCTTCGTGCTTATGAATTCAATTGATATAAGAACAGTTGATGTTGTTCAATATATAAAACCATTGCGGGAAGGTGGTTCCATGCCGGCGATTGTAAAAGCCGATGATGGATTTTTATATGTTTTAAAATTCAGAGGGGCAGGTCAAGGAAAAAAGGCCTTAATAGCGGAACTTATTGGCGGCGAGTTGGCCCGGGCTGTCGGACTTAAGGTACCTGAATTAGTGTTTATGAATCTAGATGATTCATTTAGCAAGACAGAGCCGGATGAGGAAGTTCAAGATTTACTTAAATTTAGTGTAGGCCTCAACCTAGGCTTGCATTTTTTGTCCAGTGCCATAACTTATGATCCATTGGTTTCCAAGGTAGATGCTTTAATCGCATCAAAATTGGTACTGCTGGATAGCATTATGAGTAATATTGACAGGACGGCAAAAAACACCAACTTATTGCAATGGAATAATGAATTATGGGTAATTGACAATGGTGCGAGCTTTTATTTTCACCATAATTGGGAAACATGGAAAAATCATCTTACCAGAACCTTTCCCCTTATAAAAGACCATGTGCTTTTAGAGTTTGCCACTGAGTTAAAAGAGGCGGCATTGGAAATTAAAGGTTTACTTACTACTGATAAAATTGCCGAAATCATAGCATTAATTCCTGAGGAATGGTTGTTGGACGAGGCCGATGATTTAAATCCTGATGAAATTAGAGCGGCCTATATTGAATATATAAATGCCAAACTTGCTATGATCGATACACTGGTTAAAGAGTCTGAAGATGCAAGATAAAGACAAATACGAATACGCAATTATTAGACTTGTTCCTAAGGTGGAGCGTGCAGAATTCTTTAATATTGGGGTAATACTTTTTTCAAGAAGGAAGAAATTTTTGGAAGTAAAATATTTAGTGGACCCCCAAAAATTGCAATGTTTCTCAAAGGAAGTCGATATTAATGCCATAGATAAATATTTAAAGGCCTGGACATCGGTATGTAAGGGAGCACCCTCCGGAGGAGCCATCGGCAAACTGGATTTACCGGATAGATTTCGTTGGTTAACTGCCTCCAGGAGTACTATGATCCAGAGTTCTGAAACACATTCGGGCCTATGTAAAGACCCTAAAAAAGAATTGGAAAATCTATTCGAAAGCTACGTTTTATAGCAAAAACATCGGCGTAGCGTAAGGGGATACATGAATTTATTGATTAATTGTTGATCTTAAAAACAGGGCATCCATATTCAAAAATTAAAATTATTTATTCCACTACGAGCTTATAAATGGCCTTGGGGGTTGATCCAATGAAAGTGTATAACGGTCAGGCTTATAGCAGGATACAGTGTTTTTTAATGGGCAATTGTTTAAGTGTAAACACCCATATTTATGTTACCAAAAATATTGTTAGTAAATATAAATGAAGTAAATAGCTGTTTTTTAAATTATTAGCACCATCTTTGCAGGATAATATTATAATAAATTTAATTACATTACGATGAGTAGTAAAGGAACAGTAAAATTTTTCAACGACACAAAAGGTTTTGGTTTTATCACTGAAGAAGGTGTTGAAAAAGATCATTTTGTACACATTTCAGGTTTAATAGATGAAATTCGCGAAGGCGATGAAGTATCTTTTGACCTTAAAGAAGGTAACAAAGGATTAAACGCAGTAAACGTACAAGTTATATAATATATACTTCCATGTTTAATGAAAAGCCCGTCAACATTGACGGGCTTTTTTTTTGTTTGTTAAATACATAGGGTTGTAAGAAATTAAGCGTAGTTTCGCGGCCTGTAAAAAATCAATATGAAGCGCATAAACGAATACAGGAAATTATTTGGAATAGAAAGGGAGATCGATCTAAAAGTACTTAAGAAAAGTTACCGCGACCTGGTAAAGGAATGGCATCCGGATAAATTTCAAGAAGGGGATATCAAGCGCGAAGAGGCGGAAGTAAACAGTAGAAAGATAATAGATGGTTATCACTTTTTAGTGAGCATAGCTCCTGAAACCAAAGCAGCAAACTTAAAGGCTTATACGGAAACCATAGCCAATTCCGGAATTGCCGATTACCATCATAAGGGCCTTTTATTGGAAATTACCTTTTTGGATGGATCTACTTATGAGTACTTTGGCGTTACCAAACAGGTTTATATCAAGATGGTCAACTCCAATACTATTAATCGATTTGCCAAGCGTATGATCTATCCGAAATACAATTACAGGCAATCCAAAAGACAGCTGCAGGAAGCCTAATAGCTTTACGGCAGTATCGCCAATTGCATAGTTTTTCAAAGGAGGTTAAAGGTAAGGACCCAATGGGTGCTACTTTACGTGGAATTATATGCTGTAACTTGGAAACTCAAGGAATTTTAATAATTATATGCCATCCTGTATAACTTCGGCGACAACAATGCCGATCGACAACAGAAATAGGATCAAGGCGGGCATTGATTTTATATTGGGGTCATCGGCCTTAAAATGCATGGCAATGGCACCCAACATGAAAATTCCCATAGCGCCGGCCGCAGGGGTGGTCAAATTCTCCAACCAAATAGATGTTAATAACAATACGGCAAGGGAAACTTTTAAAGTTCCTACTATATACATTATCACAGGGGACAGACGATAAGTCTCAAATTCTTCCTTCATGGATTTGGAGTCACCTCCCCGCCAAGGCGTGGGTTTGTTGAACCGAAGAAACCATACATTTATAATGGTGATAAAAATAATGATCTTGGCCGCCACTAAAAAGTAAGAAATAAGCATAGGCTTCGGTATAATTTAAATTGATCCAAGTTCCCCAGTCCCAATATAAGAATTATCCCATGGTATTTCTTCGGTATTTGGAATTATCCTTTTCTATTGGAATTTAATTACGCTACTCTTAGGGCAGTCGATCATTTTATATAGAATTAATTATAATCGAATATTTATTCGATTAATATAGCTATATTTGTACCGTGAGGGTAAAGGATGAATCAAAACAGTTGGCCATTGTTGAAAACACTATAGAGGTAGTTTTTGAAAGGGGCTTTGCAGGTATAAAGATGGCAGATTTGGCCAAGCGGGTGGGTTTATCGGTTTCCACTCTTTATGTCTACTATAAGAATAAAGAGGACTTAATAGTATCTATTGCCACCGATTTAATTGCCAGGGAAACCCAAAGAAGTGAACAAGGAATATCAGGGGATTTACCTTACAAAAAGAAACTCAAGACATTATGGCTGTTCTGGATCAACTTCAGTATTAATCATAGAAAGGAAATGAGTTTCTTGGAACAGCTAAAGAAATCGCCTTATTATGACAAAGTACCAGTGGCCGTGAAGGAAAACAAAAGTAAGTTGGCCATGGAATTGATTGATTTGGGGAAAAAGGAAGGGCTGTTAAAGAATATTGATAACAATATTCATTTCGCGGTGATCGGGGCCATAATGGGAGAGACTGTAAAATTAATCATGGATAAAAAATTGGAATTGCACCAAAAAGATATGGACTTGATGTTCTCCACAGTTTGGGACGCCATTAAAAGTTAGTATTTTTTTAATTTATAACAGAATAAATATTCGATAATAAAGCAATCTATGTCCTTTGATGGCAAAAAACATATATGGATCACTTAAAAAAAATACTGAAAAAAATGAGTATAATTATTGGAAGCGGACTTTTCATATTAATCGTAATTGGGGTCCTATTTTTGTATGTAAGCCCAGAGTTTGGAGGTACTCCCACTTTGGAGCAGAAAACGATCTTTCTTAAATCGCCCAACTATAAGGATGGTAAGTTCGTCAATAAGGGCCATGTTAAGTTGGATATGAGTATGCGTGATATGGGGAAGAGTTTGGCAGGCTACTTTGGTGCCTCACCCCACACCAAACCCGGTTTGGATATTCCCGTGGAGAAATTGGATTCATTGGATATTGTGGAATACCAAGACAGTACCCGGCTTATTTGGTTTGGACATTCTGCTTTTTTATTACAAACGAACAACAAAACTATTTTAATCGACCCTATGTTCGGAAAGGTCCCTGCTCCACACCCTATGTTGGGAAGCAATAGATTTAGTAGGGAACTGCCCATAGCCGTGGAAAAACTTCCTAGGATAGATGCCGTCATTATTTCCCATGACCACTACGATCATTTGGACTATGGTTCCATACAGAAACTAAAGGAGAAGGTGAATATGTTTTATACCCCCTTAGGGGTAGGGGCACACCTGCAAAAATGGGGAGTGGAAAAAGAGCGAATTGTAGAGCTGGATTGGTGGGAGGAAGCTACCCACGAGGGATTAATTTTCAGATGTACCCCGGCACAGCATTTTTCTGGAAGGGGTTTTTCCGATAGGGCCAATACCTTATGGAGTTCTTGGATAGTACAATCGGAAACCGAAAATATTTTCTTTAGCGGAGACAGTGGTTACGGCCCACATTTTAAGGAAATAGGGGACAAGTACGGTCCTTTTGATTTTGCGATGATAGAATGCGGACAGTACAATGAGATGTGGCCGGATATTCATATGTTCCCTGAGGAGACGGCCCAGGCAGGACTGGATGTAAGGGCCAACCGGATTATGCCCATTCACTGGGGAGCCTTTAAATTGGCAATGCATCCCTGGACAGAACCTGTAGAACGCTTAGCCAAAAAAGCAAAAGAACTTAATCTGGATTTGGTTACTCCGCGAATTGGAGAATTTATAAATATCGACCAATTGGAAGTTCGCACTACGGAATGGTGGAAAAAATCGCTTTGAGCCGAGATTCTATTGTAAAGCCTGCCATAAGTGCGGGACAGCAGCCGAGCGTTGGACAATTTTTAAATCTGTTCAGGAAAAAGTTAAAGGCAGATTTAACTATTGAGGGTATGCCCCTGCCCGCCAGTTGTGCCAATGTTCCGATGCTTAATGTTTGTGTTTTGGTCCCATCCTTTAATGATATGGCAGATAGGGTTGCCTTGGCTACCTGCCTTCCCGTTAGAGCGGTTATTGATGTAGTGGTATAAACCCCATATGGGGCTTTGCTGCCCGGCATTGTTTGAGCCAACAAATCCCATTTTGGCTTATTAATAGATTCCCACTTTGTTCTCCCGGACATTTAACAACAGGTTTGTGTATTCGTTTTTGTATTGTGGTATGCATTGATTTTAAATTGAAAGCAATGGCATGTTCCTGCGACCAACACTAAGAAGAAAATGCCAATTGCGGTTAAGGTGCTGCAATTTATGGATGTATAATAAGTATTTGAAAAACGAGTAGCGGTTTATGGAATTTATAGGGCATACCAAAGAGTATCTTTTTTTGGGAACTATTGATAGTCATAGTTGTGATATCTTAAAGGAACATATTGAAAGTAGCCTCACTATTTTGTGGTTTCAATCTGATGCCAATATTCTTATTATTGATGGAAAGGAAGAAGTATTTTCCAAAAATCAAATTGTTTTTTTAACGGAGTTCCATCAAATAGTCCCCAAGAAAATTGGAGAAATTCGACTTTTGAGGTTCAATAGGCCTTTTTACTGCATACTGGACCATGATAGCGAAGTAGGTTGTAAGGGAATCCTATTTTTTGGCGCTTCCCAACTCCCCGTGATTACCCTTGTCCAAGAAGATTATCAAAAGTTTGATACGCTTTGGCAAATGTTTACTATAGAAATGACGTCCAATGATAATTTGCAGATAGATATGCTGCAAATGATGTTAAAGAGGTACCTGATATTGTGTGCCAGACGCTATAAAAATCAGAAAAACTATCCTTCGGGGCACAATGAAACCGACCTTGTCAGGGAATTCAATTTTCTGGTTGAACAGCATTTTAGAACAAAGCACAGCGTTGCGGATTATGCGGATTTACTATTTAAATCCCCTAAGACGATCTCCAATATTTTTTCAAAAATGGGTTCCAAATCTCCCTTGAAATATATCCATGACCGGATAGCGCTGGAAGCCAGGCGCATGCTGTACTATACGGATAAGCCCGTCAAGGAAGTAGCTTACCAACTTGGATTTGATGATATCCAGGCTTTTAGCCGATTTTTTAAGAAACAAGAGGGGATTTCCCCTTCGGAATATAAAGAAAAAGGAAATTTGGGAACAATTGCCAATTCTTCGGGAATTACTACCTAACAAAACCCTTCTTTCCGATTGCATCTTTGCATTGTCAAAATAAAGTATAACTAAAAAAAATAAGACAATGGAAAGATTTCAAGTACCAACTAGGGAAGATGTATCAACAGACAATCAGGCAATTTTCGACAATCTGAAAAAGGCCGTAGGATTCGTTCCCAATTTATATGCCTATTACGCAAAGAACGAGACTGCCTTAGGGGATTACCTAACATTACAGAATAGGAAAACTACATTAAAAGCAAAGGAAAAGGAAGTCATCAATCTAGTAGTGAGTCAGTTCAATGGATGTAATTATTGTTTATCCGCCCATACCCAAATTGGTAAAATGAACGGCTTTACCGAAGATCAGATTTTAGAGATAAGAACGGGTGCTGCCAGTTTTGATGATAAACTGCATGCTTTGGCAAAGTTTGTCCTATCTACAGTGGAGAACAAGGGAAAAGCCAGTGAAAAAGTGAAAGAGGAATTCTTTGCTGCCGGTTATACGGAGGCCAATATGATAGATGTGGTTATAGTAATCGGTGATAAAACCATTAGTAATTTTATTCACAATTTGGCGGATTTTAAAATTGATTTCCCATTAGCGGAAGAGCTACGGACAGCAGCTCTATAAATCAATAGTAGTCAATAAACACCTTATTGAAGATAATAACGACATAGGGTCAAAAAAAACAAGAATCAAAATGAGTACAAAAATAAATATTAAGAACTTGCCCCTCGGCTACCAATCAGTAATAAGCAATGGAAAACATGCAATACTAGGGGATGAGCCCGTTTCCTCCAAAGGCACGGATTTAGGATTTTCCCCAGTGGAATTGTTATTGGCAGGAATCTCTATGTGTAAAGTAGCTACTATACGAAATGTTGCCAGAAGAAAAGGCTGGGAAATTGGGGAGGTGGATGCCCAATTGGAACAAAAGGCAGTACGCCAACCCAACGGCACCTTTAAAACCACAGTAGCCTCCAATATCCAAATTCAGGGAAATATCACCGAGGAACAAAGGGACTTATTGGTGCAGGAGGCGGATAATTGTTATGTTACCAGACTGGTCAGGGGAGAATGGGAATTTCTTGAGTCGGTTCCCTTGGAGCCTGTGGAGGCCTGACCAATATTGCAACATTTATAAAATTAAGTGGCCCCGGTGTTTTCATCGGGGTTACTTTTTTATACACACCATATGTGCACAAAAGAAAGGTAGGGTATTAAATGTTTTTTTGGGATCAATGAAAAAGGGTAATTTATTTGGTAGAACAATTGTACTGTTTAACTTAGTTGTCAAATAAATTCCATTTAGTATGAAAAGGTTCAAAGCACTGGACGTGTTCCGCGGATTGACTATTTGCCTAATGATAATCGTTAATACCGCTGGAGATTGGGATCTTACCTTCGCTCCGCTGTTACATGCCAAGTGGAATGGGTTTACGCCGACCGATTTGGTCTTTCCGTCCTTTTTATTTGCTGTAGGAAACGCTTTTGCATTTGTTAAGACCAGATGGGCCGATAAACCCCTTTCGGAAGTTTTTCAAAAGATTATAAAAAGGACCTTAATTATTTTTTTATTGGGCTTTATAATGTATTGGTTCCCCTTTGTATCATGGACAGATTCCGGGGAACTGGCTTTTGTTCCTTTTAGTGAAACGAGGATATTGGGAGTATTACAGCGAATAGCGATTTGTTATTTTATTGGCGCAACCATGATTTATTTTCTTACCAACCGCCAGCTCATCATCACATCTGTAATTATTCTACTGGGATATTGGGGGTTGTTGAGTGCCTTTGGCGATTATACCTTAGAGGGCAACCTGGTACGAACCTTTGATAGGTTACTTCTTGGCGATAGCCATCTTTATGGTGGTGAAGGACTTCCGTTCGATCCTGAAGGGCTCTTAAGTACGTTGCCGGCCATCTGTAATGTGATAGCCGGGTATCTTGTTGGGAAGTATGTTATTCAAGGGGGTATTAGTTACGAAAAATTGGCAAAAATGCTAATGATAGCTTCAGGATTATTGGCCGTTGCGTACTTGTGGAACTTGAGTTTTCCTGTCAATAAAAAGCTATGGACAAGTTCGTTTGTGATTCTCACTATTGGTCTCGACATTATTGTGTTGTCCGTTCTTATTTATGCTATCGACTTTATTAAGAAGCCGATAAACTTTAATTTTTTCGAAATCTTTGGAAAGAATCCCCTCTTCATTTATCTATTGTCTGAATATTTGGCAATAAGCTTACTTTTTGTACGGGTAAATGACAATCAAAGTTTATACAATTATATCTACGAAAAAGGTTTTAGTTGGTTCGGACCCTATTATGGGTCATTTGCCTTTGCCTTTGTATTCATGTTCGTATGTTGGCTGATAGGTCTTTGGTTGGACAAAAAGAAGATTTATATTAAGGTCTGAGCTTAACTTGTTTCGGTACAGGAGAATATTTAAGCCAAACAGCAAAATCAACCTGGCTAAATAAGTTAAAATTATTAGCCTTCTTTATAGGAGCGGTCCAGCACAATCCAGACCTTGTGCCCATAACTGTTTTTAAAAACTTTTACCTCTCCATTACGCGTATGGATAGGCGTTATTATATTTTAATTATATCCGTAGGGGTTTCTACCAAGATGGTCATTTTACCACGGATGGCAATGGGCTGTTTCATGATTTCAGGGTTGTGCCTTATCATTTTTATCCAGTCGTCGGCAGATAATTCATGGGGTTCAAAATGGGCTTTATAGGCCGGATGTTCCTGGTTTACCAAGTCTTTGACCTCCATATTTAATTTATCGGCCAATTCCGCGATTTGGGTCCCGGTCAAGGGAACCTTTAAAATGTCAATTTCAAATACTGGCAATCCTTCTGCTTTGGCATAGGCCAAGGTTTGTTTGGCCCTTGTAGACTTGGAACTGTAATAAAGGGTTATCTGTCTTTCCGAGGTAGCTATTTCTCCCATATTCATTTTTTTAGAATTGTCTTTGTCCTACCCATTTTTTTTATGGGTCTCCAAATGATGTTTTATCAACTGCTTTAAACTCTCTAAATAATCCTTTAAATCTTCCTTGTTTACGTGCGGATGACGTTTTGCGGGAATGGTCAAAGGATTTTCATCCAAGGAACGATATAGCTCGGGATAATTGGTCTCTATATCGGCAGTGAGCTGTGAAATCTCGCCTAATACTTTTCTTAAATCATTCATTGTAAAATAGTATGGATTGCAACTATAAAGATAATGAAGTTTTTAGTTTTAAATCCTGACGATGGTCATGTAAATCTTAATTGTTCCATGGTAAATTAATAGGAAATCAAAACCACCGCATAGTATATACGGATTTGGATTAGGGCATGGAATCCAAGGTTCCAGTTTATCCGAAGTTGCGTTCTTTCATTCCAAGGGTTTTAAAAGACTTATGCTACACGCATATTGGGTTAATTTTTTGGAACCCCCGATATTCGGGACAATTCAATTATATTTATGAATCAAGAATATTTACACGACTAGAAGCAAATTTACCAGTTTATAATAAAAATGTCACCGGCCTGTATTGTCACTTTACTGTTACAAAACTTGGCGCCGGTATAACAACTAAAAACACGTAATAATGAAAGCGATAGGATTTAAAAAATCATTGCCCATTTCTGAAAAAGATAGTTTTATAGCCTTTGAAACCGAAAGGCCAACTCCTACAGGATATGACCTATTGGTTAGAATTGAAGCCATTTCGGTGAATCCGGTGGATTTTAAAATTAGACAAAATGCCGCTAAGGATACAGTATTGGACACTCCTAAAATTATTGGATGGGATGCGGTGGGAACCGTGGAGGCCAAGGGCGATAAAGCTTCAAAATTTGAGGTAGGGGACCAGGTGTATTATGCAGGGGACATTACCAGAAGTGGTTGTAATGCCGAATATCAGCTTATAGATGAACGGATTGTTGGGCACAAACCTAAAAATTTGAGTGTTCCGGAAGCAGCGGCCATGCCATTGACAAGCTTAACTGCCTATGAAGCGTTGTTGGACCGGATTGGGATCGACCCTGAAAAGGACATCGGTAAATCGGTTTTGATCATAGCAGGTGCTGGCGGGGTTGGCTCCATTGCCATACAATTGGCCAAAAAATTGTGCAAGCTTACAGTTATCGCCACTGCTTCACGGGAAGATTCCGTAACCTGGTGTAAAGATTTAGGTGCAGACTATGTGGTGAACCATCACAATCTAAAGGAAGAATTGGAAAGAATTGGACACGGCCAGGTTAATTATGTATTGGATTTTGCGGATTTGGAGGGTTATTGGGAATTGGCAGTGGATATAATTAAGCCCCAGGGGCACATTGTCTCCATTACGGGGAGCAGTAAACCGTTGAATTTAAACTTGTTAAAAAACAAGAGTGTAACTTTTTCTTGGGAATTTATGTACACCCGATCCATGTTCACTACAGAGGATATAGAACGCCAGCACGAAATCTTGAACCATATGGCCCAATTATTGGATGAAGGGACTTTAAAAACCACTCTGACCACTACACTTTACGGGTTTACGGTGGAAAATTTAAAGACCGCACATGAAATGCAGGAATCAGGTAAAACTATCGGTAAAACGGTAATTTTATTTTAAGTCACTCTGGCAACAGTTTTATTTTCAAAAATTACTTTTGTAATGGATCGATCAAAAAAAAATGAGAGAATGACCATTGAGGAAAAATTGGAGAGCTTGGGCATTGTATTGCCCAAAGTAGCACCTAGAGGGGTGGGGAATTATGTTTCTTGGACCATTAGTAATAATACCCTTTACACCTCTGGTCAGTTACCTTGGAAAGATGGGGAGTTCGGAATTTTGGCCTATACCGGTAGGGTGGGGAGCCATCTGAGTATAGAGGAGGGGTATAACTGTGCCCGTATTTGTGCCATTAACGCCATAGCTCAACTAAAGGACGCTGTAAAAGACCTGGAAAGGGTGAAAAAAATTATCCGCTTGGATTGCCATATACAGGCCGCCGAGGGGTTTAAAGATCATTCAGATGTTCTGGATGGGGCTTCCGATGTCATGAACCAGGTGTTTGGGGCAAGAGGGATCCACACCCGATCGGCCATAGGTATTTATCAATCGCCATTGGATGTACCGGTAATAGTATATGTAATTGCCGAGATAGAGTAAGTATAATTTCGATCTTTGGTTTTAAATGATAGGACTCAATTGAATTGTCTAAAACATTATAAATCAATCCTTTTCCCTGATTTTGCCGCCGCATAAATTGCGTCGATAATTTTAAGGTCCTTAAGACCTTCCTCCCCGTCTACGGGAACAATAGGTTGTACTCCTTCAAAAATAAGTTGTGCCATACCATCCATTTGAAGCGTCTGGTGGGTTATGTGTGGTTGGGTTAGTTCCCCTTTGTGTGTTCTCCCCTTAATTGGACCGTAGCCTGTTGAGGGTTGCATTTCTGCATACCCCTTTTCTCCATTTAGAAAAAAGCGATCCAAATGGCCCATGGCATAGGTAGATAAACAAGAGGCGGTTGCACCACTTGGGAACCCCATCTGAAATTGTATGGTTTCGTCCACGCCTTCCTTAAATTTTACGTGATCTGTCTTGGTTTCTTGGGCCGTAACCCAAATGGGTTCCTCGCCCAACATATACCGGGCTCCGTTAATGGAATATATGCCAATATCCATCATTGCACCACCTCCGGCAAGCTCTTTATTCAATCGCCATTGGGTAGGATCGCCAATGGTGAATCCGGATAACCCTTGAAAGAACTTCAGCTTTCCGAATTCTCCCGCTTTCCGCATGCGTATAACTTCCACCGTTTTAGGTTCGTAATGCATGCGATAACCCACCAACAGTTTTACTCCGGCCGCTTTACAGGTATTCACCATTTCCTGACCTTCTTTGGCATTGATGCCCATGGGTTTTTCGCAGATTACATGTTTTCCCGCCTTGGCAACCCTAATAACTTGATCCTTATGCAATCCGTTTGGGGTAATTACATAAACGGCATCGATATCCGGGTTGTTTTTAATTTGATCAAAGTTATCGTAGTTGTAGCAATTTTTTTCCGGTATATCGTACTTGCTTCGCCAATCGACCACTTTTGAGGGAGTACCGCTTATAAGCCCCACTAACTTTGCCCTCTTGCAAGATTCCATGGCTTTGGCAACCCGGGTGCCATAACTTCCAAGCCCCATTATGGCAACCCTTAAAATGGGTCCTTCATAAGGCTCGCTGCTAGCTGCGAACAGCTGTGTTGGACTGTATAAAATTGGTAAACTGATAGCGGAAACAGTTAATTTTCCCAAAAAATCTCTTCTAGTACCCATAATGATGTTATTTGTATGACCTAAAAATAATGAAAATGAAGTTATACTTCCAATAGCCAAGGAAATGTTTGGTCGTAATTTAATTGCATCCGAAAATCCTTACCCCAAAACAATTAAAAAATAGGTGTACGGTCCTTTTTTTTAACCAATCCCAATCCAAATTCAGGGTCGTAATATATCAATGCCCATTGGGATAACTAAGGAATCTAGGGCCTGTTTTTAAGGAGTTGGGACAGTAGATCCTTATAAAAGGTTACCTTTGCAGGTTTTATCGGCACATGCAAAATCAAAATAGAATTACATTAATAAAGCCACAAGAGTTTCCTTTTTTCTATGGTTATGTGGTGCTTTTTATTGGTAGTATTGGCATTTTGGCGAGTATTCCAGGGCAGACCATTGGGGTATCTGTTTTTACGGATCCCGTTAAAGATGCCTTGGGATTGTCAAGAAATGAGTTTAGCAACGCATATATGGTCGGTACCTTGTTGAGTTCTGCCTTGGTGGCGCGGGCAGGGAGATGGTTCGATGCCTACGGTGCCAGATATGTGGCTTTTTTTGCTACCCTGCTCTTAGGGGTGTCCCTTTTGGTATTTTCCGTTTCCGTTGAAATAAGTGGAGCCATTAAGGCATTTTTTAATTTTGATTCCTGGTCGGTTCCGTTCTTATTGATCACATTTTTGTTTTTTCTAATCAGGTTTAGTGGTCAGGGCGTATTGACTATGGCCTCTAGGAATATGATCATGATGTGGTTTAAAAAAAATAGGGGCAAAATCAATTCCATAAGCAGTATTACAGTGTCACTGGGTTTTTCCAGTGCACCTATTTTATTGAATAAGCTTAATGACGACTACGGATGGGCCAGTAGTTGGCAAATAATGGCCATGAGTCTCTTTATTTTTTGCATCTGTATTTTACTGTTATATAGAAATAGACCGGAAGATTTCAATTTGCTTCCGGATGGACATGATAGGAAGGAAGTGGATCAAAAACCGGAGGAATTGGAAATTGATTTAACCTTAAGTGAGGCTAAAAAAACCAGGGCCTTTTGGATGTTTGCACTGGTATTGGCCTTCAATAGTTTTTATGTAACGGGGTTTACATTTCATATCGTATCCATTTTTGGCAGCCAGGACTATACAAAGGTCGAAGCCATTGCTATATTTTTGCCCATGTCCATAGTAGCAATTTGCGTATCAACAACCTGCAACATTTTGAGCGACTATATCCAGCATAAAATCTACTTATTTATCATGTTGTTAAGTGGGGTAGTGGCTTCCTTGGGGTTGTTGTTTCTGGCCAGTCCTATAGGGGTTTATTTATTGGTGGGGGGACTGGGAACCATGGGCGGTTTATTTGCTGTGATCAACGCGGTTACATGGCCTAGTTTTTTTGGTAGAAAATATTTAGGTTCCATCACTGGAAAAGTGATGAGCTTTTTGGTTATTGCCAGCGCCGTTGCGCCTAGTCTATTTAGTTATTGCTATACCTCCTTCGGATCCTATAAATATATAAGTTACATTACCCTGACTTTTTTATTGTTTTTGATCGTTGGGTCTATTGGAGTCAAAAAACCGCAATAGCAAGTCAAAAAAAATATAGACATCCAAAGTATAGCTTTAAGCAAGGAATTGAAGACATGGGTCGGTATGTTTTTAGAGGTCAATTGGTTGGACAAATAGATAGTAGGAGAATATTTTCATCAGTTTGTAAAATGTGACAGTGAATAATTTAAATTTGATATTGATGAGCCAAAACACTCACATTCAATTTAAAATTTAGATCGAGGTATGAATCTTGTAAAACGTAGTCTTGGCGCCTTAATACCCTTATTCTTGTTTATTGTGGTTATTTCCGGATGTAGCTCGGATGATACTGGGAGTGTTGATGTTGAACCAGCTATTGTACTCTCCCCGAAATCCCTGACCCTTTCAGAAAACGCTAGCGGTACTTTAACTTTATCCATTGTCCCATCTAAGGAAACGGCCTGGGAAATTTCATCCAAACCGGATTGGGTTTCTGTTAATTTGCTTTCTGGTATCTTTAGGGGAGAAGCTATAGTGTTGAATTTATACCCTATTACTGAAGGGTTATACTCTGGTGATTATGAGGGGGTTATCAAAATAACGTCCAATGGCCTTGAAGCAGAAGTAAATGTAACTTTGAACATTGGGGAAAAGGCCTCTATGGGTTCGTCCGAAAGTAGCCTCAGTTTTGGATACTTCGAAGATGAAAAAAGCTTTTATGTAAAGAATGAGGGGAATGTCGCTTTGGATTGGAGCGCCTCCATAGCTGAATCCTATATTTCTTTGATTCCACAAAATTCCAATTTATCCCCAGGAGATTCCATTAAGGTCAATGCCGAGTTGGACAGAAGTTCATTACCGACCACTGTCCAAGATTTGGAATTATCTATTAATAGCAATAAGGGTCAAATAATTAAAATACCGCTTACTTATAAAAATTATAAGGAAGGAAAATGGTTGCTGGATGGAGAAATAGTGGATGCGGAGTTTGATAGAATACATGATCGATTAATAGTAGTGTCAATAGGGCCCAACGAGATTCGCAAGATCGACCCCGCGACCAAGAGCATGGAAACACTTCAATTGAATATGACCCCTACTTGTCTTTCGGTAAGCAGGGATGGAAATTTTGCTGTCGTGGGCCACGATGCCCGAGTGTCCTATATTGATCTAAATACGATGCAATTGCTTAATATTTTTGATGTAGCTACCGATGTTTTCGACATTGTTCTGGCACCCAACAACTGGGCCTATGCTTTTCCTAGGTCCGGACAGTGGGAAAGGATACACTGTATGGATTTGACCACTGGGATAGAAACCATCTCTACGGGCAATCAGATACGAGAAGGGACCAAGGCCAAGTTGCACCCATCTGGCAATTTTATTTATGGATCGGATAACGGTGTTTCCCCCTCCGATGTAGAGAAATATGACATTAGTGCAGGAACGGCCCATTATCTATATGATTCGCCCTATCACGGGGATTATTCCTTTGACGGTGATATTTGGATATCCGACTCTGGTGATAAATTGGTTTCGAGAAGTAGAAATATATTTAAATTAACAGAGGACCAAGCTACCGATATACGTTACTATGGACAATTATTGGGAAATCAGAAAATTGCTACCTTGGACATCCATACAATGGCCAATAAAATTTATGTTGTCATGGAAACGGGTCCTATTTATCAGGAAGTGCCTTCCAATACCATCCAGATATTTGATGCAGAATACCATGAAATGACAGGGACCATTTCGTTGCCGGGATATTTGGTGCCCGATGGCAATGGAGATGGCTCAATGTACGATTCACAGGCGCATTTTGGCTTTTTTAATAATGAGGGTACTGCTTTTTATTCGCTGTTAAGAGCACCCGAAGAGGCTGGTTTGGCAAGTGAGTGGAGTTTGGCCACGGTCTTATTGGATTAAATGGACGTTACCTAAATTCACATCCATGCCATTTGATTGGGTCCAGGTAGCTTGGTTTGCAGAAGGTGTAATAATGAATAGTGGGAGTTATGCAGTACAGGCATTTCGGGTCAAGAGTATGTATTCGCCATTATTTTTAAACTCCCTTATGGAGGTGCCCGAATATTTTTTAAAGGTTTTTGAAAGATGGCTAACATCGGTAAAACCTAATTCGTGGGCAATTTCCGTAAGAGTGAAATCGGAATTCAATAAGCGAATTTCCACCAATTTTAATTTTGCCTTTATAATGTATTCCCGCAAGGGCATATTCACTTGCTTTTTAAAATATTCGCTCACATAGGTGGTAGACATCATAAATACATCTGCCAGGTTTTCCACTTTTAAAAGCTCGGTCTTATCAATATTCTCGTTTATATAAATGAGCATCCTAGTGATTCTTTCGTCAGAATTATTTTTGGGAAATTCAAAATAACTTGTCTTTTTAATGTTCCTTATCAGTATTTCCAAAATACTGGTCATTAAACTCGTAATCAAGTTTACGGACTCTTGGCCGTAATTCCTGGATTCCAGTAAAATCATGGCGATTAGACTGTCCATATGGCGTCTGTCCAAATCACTTTTAATGATATCGCCCGGTAGCTGATTGTAGTTGGAAAGGATATAGGAAGCTTCTTTAAACCATTCGTTCCTATCTATGGCCAGCCCATTTATATTTTTGAAGAATGAATCCGTAAACTTTAAAAAGACAAACCTTGTGGGTTGTTCAATGGTAAAGGAATGACATTTTAGAGGTGGCAATAGAAAGATGCTGCCTTTGGCGTAGCGATCTTCATTATAGTTAATACACTGAGTGCCTGCTCCTTCTTTTATTAAAACCAGTTCAAAAAAATTGTTTTTAACCGGACGCTGTTTCCATTCCAACAATTCCAATTCTTGTATTTCAAAAGGTTTATGAGTCTCTAATACTTGCATTTTAGGCCTATTTTTAAGTAAAACTAAGTAAAATACCCATATGGAATTGGTTATTGGGGTATTTAACCTTTAAAAATACATAAATACCCATTTTTTATACCATAAGTTAGTGCTTGTACCCCCTTAGCTTTGCCCTAGAATTTAATCCATAACAAAAAATTATAAAATGATTACACCAAACATTTCAAAAAAGGACATTATCAACGCATTTCAATTTAGACATGCTACCAAGGAATTCGATGCCACTAAAAAAGTATCCGATGCGGATATGGATTTTATTTTGGAAACGGCACATTTATCCCCCAGTTCTTTTGGTTTTGAACCATGGCATTTTGTGGTGGTCCAGGACAAGGAGTTGAGGGAGGCCTTAAAACCTGTAGCTTGGGGAGCACCTTTAAAATTGGATACGGCTAGCCATTTTGTATTGGGTTTGAGCATGAAAGCGCCAATGGTAAAGCATGATGCTGAATATATCATGCATATGATGAAAGAGGTAAAGCAACTACCTGCAGAAGTTATTGAAATGTATTCTAAATTTTACAGGGAATTCCAGGAGCGGGATTTTGATTTGGATACGGATAAAAAATTGTTCGACTGGTCAGCGAAACAAACCTATATCGCCTTGGGGAATATGATGACCTCAGCGGCTTTAATTGGAATAGACAGTTGCCCCATTGAAGGATTTCATCAAGAAAATGCAGAGGCTTTATTGAAAGGGAAATTTGGTGTTGATACGGATAAATACGGCCTGTCGTTTATGACTGCTTTCGGATATAGAAAGGCAGATCCCGAATTTGGCAAATCGAGAAGGAACTTCAATGATATCGTTACTTGGAAGTAATCCTATCATCCTAAAAAACAAAATAAAATGAAAGCAATAGGCTACAAAGAAAACCTCCCCATTGAGGATGTAAAATCGCTACAAGATGTAGAATTAGCAATGCCAAAGGCAATTGGTCATGACATTTTAGTGGAGATAAAAGCAATTTCTGTAAACCCGGCAGATTATAAAGTACGAGCAGGAATGCCGGTTGATGGTGATGATTGGAAAATAATTGGTTGGGATGCAACAGGGACTGTTAAAGAAGTTGGAGAAGATGTTACGCTGTTTAAGGTTGGAGACGAAGTTTGGTATGCGGGCGATTTTACAAGACAGGGAAGTTATGCACAGTATCAAATTGTAGATGAGCGCATTGTTGGTAAGAAACCATCTAGCTTATCGTATGCAGAAGCAGCAGCCTTGCCATTAACATCACTAACAGCTTGGGAAATGTTGTTTGATAGGTTGGAAGTAGCTAAAAATGATGCCACTAAATCTATTCTAGTAATTGGTGCGGCAGGTGGTGTGGGATCTATTTTGGTGCAACTGGCCAAGAAACTTACAAAATTGAATATTGTTGGAACGGCTTCTCGTGAAGAAACTACAGATTGGTTAAAGGATTTAGGTGCAGACTCTGTTATCAACCACAGAAATAAATTGAGTGAGGAATTTAAGAAATATAATTTACCTGCCCCTGATTACATCGTGAGCCTAAATGCTACCGACCAACATGCAGACGAGATTGTAAAAGTGATAAAACCACAAGGAAAATTCGGTTTTATAGATGACCCAAAGATGTTTAATGTTATGCCATTTAAAAGTAAGGCAGTGTCTACCCACATTGAGTTGATGTTCACACGGTCTATGTTTCAGACAGAAGACATGATTGAGCAGCACAACATTCTAAATGAAGTTTCTAAATTGATAGACAATGGAACGATAAAAACCACTTTGGGAGAAAACTTTGGAACCATTAACGCAGAGAATATGCGTAAAGCCCATGCTTTTTTGGAAACTGGAAAAGCTAAAGGTAAAATTGTTTTAGAGGGATTTTAGATCTATCATATACTACAAATATCATTTCGAGTGAATTTGGAGTCACGAAAAATTTGTATCGAGAAGCTTATTGGTTAGTAGGGTTTTCGATACTAAACTTTAAAAAAGAATTTCACTCGAGCTGTCATACTCAACACATAAAACACCTACATGATGAAAAAATATACGATAATTGCCCTAATATTGGTCGTAAGTGTATTTGCAAACGCACAAACACCAACAACAGATGCTACAGCGTCTAAAAATGAAGTGGTAACTGCAGGCCATATAGAATGGGGTTGGTTAAATCCGTTACGTGGAGATAAAAGTCCGGCTGCGGGTAAACTTTGGGGAGATCGTACCAAAAACGAACCAGCAGGATTTTTAGTGAAATTTAAAAAAGGATTTTCATCGCCCCCACACATACACAACATAACATATAGAGGTGTTGTAATTAAAGGTTTGTTACACAATGATGATGAAAATGCCGAGAAACAATGGCTTCCGGCAGGATCTTATTGGCAACAACCAGCAGGCGAAGCGCATATTACGGCAGCAGATGGTGAAGAAAATTTAGCTTTTTTAGATATTCAAGAAGGTCCTTATTTGGTAAAACCAACATCTGAAGCTTTTGATAATGGTGAAAGACCAATTAACGTTGATAAGACAAACTTGGTTTGGTTAAATGATAAAGATATAGAATGGGTAGCGGAAAAAAGTAATGTACAGACTGCTTTTTTATGGGGAAGTTATAACGTAAATCAACTACGGGCAACATTTTTAAAACTACCAGCTGGTTTTAACGGAAGCATCAAAAATTTGAGCCCAAATTTTAGAGCAGTAGTTATCTCTGGTAGCCTAACCCATAGGTTTACTATAAAAGATGCTAAAAACATACTAGAACCTGGTTCTTATTTTGGTGTTAAAGAAAATGCTACGCCAAAACTATCTACAGATAAAGAAACAATTATTTACATTAGAAGTAATGGTAAATTTAAAGTTGCAAAAGATGAAAACAATTAATGCCGTTACATTGATTAGAGTTTTTTTAGTATTTTACTAAAAGACTATACCCTAAATAAAAAGTCGCTCTAAGCCGACTTTTTTTGTAAACAAACAATATATTCTACAATAAATGCCACGTACCATAATTGAAAATATTGTAATTCAAGAATACAAAGACCAAACATTTTTTGAGTTTTGTAAGTATACCACCATTCGGTTTTTTGAAATTGTATATTTTGAAAAAGGTACCGGCACCATAAAAATTAATGGCAAAACTGTTAACTATTCTGCTGATAGCCTTTTTGTTTTTGTGCCAGACGATATTTACATTGTAAATCCGGAATCAGCAACTACTACCATTGCCATTAAATTCTTAAAAAGCTTTTTTAAGGGAGATGCACCGCAAAATGTGAATCTTCCGGTGAACGATTGGTTTCGTAAAATTGAAGGGATTCTAAACAGTGAAAGCCATCAATTGCGTGAAATGCGTTTTGAAACCGAATCCGATAAAATTCACCTTATTTCATTAATAAAAATGGTGGCGGCAGAAAACGATAAAAAGAAATCGTACGACCTGTTTATCATTCAAAATTCACTTTCAGTAATTCTTCATTTGATTGCGCGAAATATTCAATTTTTAAATGCTGATATGACTACAAAATTAGTTGAGTCTTCTAAAATTCAGCAAATCATCAACTTTATTCACGCCAATATTTACAATTCAGAACGGTTGACCACAAAAAACTTGGCAGAAGAGTTTCATATGGCGGACAATTACATCAGTGAATATTTTAAAAAACACACAGATGTTTCTTTAAAAAAGTACATACTTAACTACAAATTAAAACTGGTAGAAACCCGATTAAAATACACCGATTTGCAGTTTTCTGAAATTGCGATGGAATTGGGTTTCACAGATTCCAGTCACCTTAATAAAACCTTCCAAAGCTATAAAGGGATGACAATTGGGGCGTATAAGGCAAGTATTTCCCAATAAATTACCATTTACCTTATTTTTTACTAAAACCACTTCGTTTTTTACTTATCCAAAGCTTGTGTGCCTAGGTAACTTTGTACTGTAATTATAACAGCACAATAAATAACCTAAAACCTAACATTATGGAATACAAGAATTTTCAAACATTTACAGCAGAACAAAAAGGAGGAATTTTAACAGTGACTATAAACTTTGGTCCTGTAAACGTACAAGGGCAAGAAATGCTAGCCGACCTAACTAGTCTATGTTTACGATTAGAACGTGATAGAAGCGTAAAAGTAGTCGTTTTTGAATCTTCAAATTCAGGATATTGGGTGTGTCATTATGATACCAACTTGCTTAGAGATATGTCTACAGAAGCAGTACCTAGAAACGAAATACAGTTATTGGACTTACAATCTGTTTTAGAAAGATTAAGCAAGGTGCCACAAGCAACCATCGCAAAAATTGAAGGTTTTGCACGAGGTGGCGGACATGAAATGGCTTTGGCATTGGATATGCGTTTTGCTGCAAGAGGAAAAGCCAAATTTATGCAAATGGAAGTAGGTATGGGCATTTTACCTTGTGGTGGCGGAGCCTCACGTATGGCAAGACAAACCGGTTTAGGAAAGGCATTGGAAATTATTTTAGGTGCCAGGGATTGGGATGCAGACGAAGCTGAAAAATTCGGAACAATAAACAAAGCTTTAGATGCAGATGAGATTGGACCTTATGTTGATGCCTTGGCAGAACGTATTTCAAAATTTCCGGCAGATTCTATTGCAGCTAGCAAACGCGCGGTATATGCATCTATAGACTTGCCAATTAAAGAGGCTTTAAGGGAAGAAGCTTATCAGTTGTTTCAGGCTACAAGCAGAACTCCTGCAATAAAGAGATTCACCTATGCAGATGAAAATGGGGCACAGTTTGACCATAATAACCAAAAGAATTGGGAGCAAATGGTGATGGAAATTCAAGAGGTAAATTAATAAAACAGGAATTATAAATAAATTAAAAAGAAGATTAGATATGAAAGCAATGTTATTGAACAGTTACGGAGAAAATGCAATATTTACGGCAACCGAAATTGAAAAACCAGCAGTAAAGGCAAATCACGTATTGGTAAAAATAGCGGCATCTAGTGTAAATACTATAGACACGATGATTAAGAATATGGGAACCGATTTACCATTATCACCAGCTGCACCAGCCTTATTGGGAATGGATTTCTCAGGAACTGTAGAATCGGTTGGGGATGGTGTAGAGGGTTTTAACGTAGGCGATGAAGTGTACGGTTGTGCAGGCGGATTAGCAGATTTGCCTGGTACATTATCAGAATATATTGTTGCAGACAGCAATTTGGTGGCACACAAACCAAAAGGGTTGACAATGCGCGAAACCGCAGCCTTACCCTTAGTCGCAATTACGGCTTACGAAGGTCTAACAAGAGCAGGTGTAAAAGAAGGTCAAAAAGTATTGGTACATGGTGGTTCTGGCGGTGTTGGGCACTTAGCCGTACAATTGGCTAAGTACTATGGTGCAGAAGTTTTTGCAACAGGTACAGGCGAAAACCAAAAGGCCATTGTAGAAAAATTTGGTGCAACTTTCATTGATTTTAAAACTGAAAGAGTAGCCGATTATACTGCTAAATATACTGATGGTGGTTTTGATGTAGTTTTTGATACGGTGGGTGGAGCAAATCTTAACAATTCTATTGAAGCGGTTGCTTTAAACGGTCACATTTCCACTACAGTTTCTTTATGTGAGTTAGATTTAACTCCGCTACACTTTAAAGGTGCATCATTACATGTAGTGTTTATGTTAATACCAATGTTGCACAATTTTAAAAGGGATATTCACGGAACTATTTTAGAGCATTTAGCAGAAATTTCTAACGAAGGACATTTAACTCCAATAGTAGATGAAAACACTTTTTCATTAGAGCAAGTTGGTAATGCTTATGCACATTTACAAAGCGGAAAAGCTATTGGTAAAATAGTGGTTGAAAACTAAAGCAAATAAGGATTTGCAATGTTTCCTTATGGTTGATTGGTTGTGTTGAATGCCTCTTTTTAGAGGCATTTTTCATTCAGAAAAGATTAAAACCTTGTTTTTTACTAAAACCACCATTTTTACTACCAAAGTCAAAAAGGGGTTTGTGCTTAATTTTGTTATAGATAAAAAATACAATAGCGGTAGCTATACTTAAAAATAGATATTATGAAAACAATAGAACATACAAATGCACTTGCAGAAGCTCGTGCTCTAGAATTACCATCACGAGAATTATCATTAAAACGCGATCCATCAGTTTCAAAATTTTGGAATGAAAACCGTAAATTGTTAGAAAAAGCTTGGGCAGAATGGGAAATTGAAAATAAAGACAATTTACTAATTCCTGATGAAACGCTTCTTGACCCACGCTTGCGAAAAGCTATTAGCGAAGCATGGGAAAACCCAGAAAAAGAAAATACTGTGGCAGATTTATGGGAAGAAATTATACCTGGAGTTTATGTGGCACAGTTTTTTGATCTTGATCGCTTAGCGGAATTTCGTAATTATTTAGAAGCTGTAGCGAATTCACAAGTTCCTAAGCGTGCACCATATGGTATACAATTAAATCGTTATGGAATGATGTTGGATTCGCGTTCAGAAGGACATTTGGCTGCACCTAATTTTCAGGCATTTTACAACGATATTATGGACCGTTATATGCGTCCGATTGCGCGTTTGTTATTAGGAACTTATGGTTATGATAACCAAACATTTGGTTTCTCAATCCAATACAATCCAGATAAGGACAAGGACTTACACGCACATACCGATGCTTCTGCGGCTACCTTGAATATCAACATTAACTTACCGGAAGAAAAGTTTACGGGATCTGTAGTTGATTTTTATGATAAAGCTTCAGGAAAAACCGTGCAAGCTATTTTTGAGCCAGGTAAAGCCATAATTCACAGAGGCAATGTACCACACGCTACACACCCAATTACAAGCGGACAACGTAGTAATTTAGTAGTTTGGTTGTATGGTGACCGTATGCAAATACCACGTGGTAACACCAGTAGTTACGGAAATATTAGCAGTGACACAATCAAAGATGTTGCATTTGAAAACGTTACAGCTCGCCAACGTTGGAGTTTGCCTGATGGCCCTAAAGATACCGTAGCACCTTTTTAAAAACGAAATCACTTTATTGTGTAGTACAGGTCATAATTAATGAACGGCTTATTACTTTGGGCGTTAAAAACATTGAAAAACTGGCAATACAGATTTTGCCAGTTTTCATCAACATAAAAAAAATACAATGAAACATATACTAATAACAGGAAGCACGGACGGAATAGGAAAATTGCTAGCCTTGCGTTTAGCTAAAGAAGGGCACTATGTTGCCATTCATGGTAGAAGTGAAACAAAATTGGCGGCTACTTTAAAAAACATTAAAGAGCAATCCAACAATGAAAATATACTAGGCTTTTTAGCAGATTTTTCAGACTTAAATGCTGTAAAAAAAATGGTTATGGAAGTTGCTGAAAAGATGCCAAAAATTGATGTGTTGGTAAACAATGCAGGCATCTTAACAACAAATAGTAAAACCGCTAATACGGATATTAGATTTATAGTGAATTATTTTGCGCCTTATGTGTTGACCAACGGTCTGTTGCCTAATCTAAAAACATCGGAAGCACCACGAATTGTAAATTTAAGCTCTGCAGCACAATCAACCATAAATGTACAGGGACTGGAGGGTAAAACAGGTTTGGGTGCCAACGAAGCTTACGCACAAAGTAAACTGGCATTAACGATGTGGAGTTTTTATTTGGCAGAACAAGAACCGTCAATTACTGTTGTAGCGGTAAACCCTGGTTCTTTATTAAATACTAAAATGGCCAATGAAGCCTACGGACAGCATTGGTCTCCTGCAGAAAAAGGAGTTAACATTTTGTACGATCTAAGTATTACCGATCTGGCCCAAACAGGACGGTATTTTGACAACGACAAAGGTTCATATGCCCCAGCACACGCTGATGCTAATAACCAAGAAAAAATAAGGCAACTTATAAGGCTCACCAATGAAGTTTTGGGAAATCCATTCTCCTGAACAATTGTCCGTTTATTTTAATTTTAGGTCCAATGCCCAGCTATTATCGTCAATATAATTCATCAATACTGCAAAAAAGGCCACATGGAAAAGTTGTGAAGGTAATATTGCCCAGTTCTCTATTAAAGTGGTTCCAAAGATCAACATGAGCATGATCAGCGCCCCTAAAAGAATCGCTTGCCTGGTAAAAAAGCCTATAAGCAAAAGAAGCCCTACACAAAGTTCAAGTACGGGAAGTGCGTAACTAAAGGGTACAACAATGATTTCCGGTAACATGGAGCCCTCAAAACTTTTGACCATCCATTTACTAAAACCCGATAGTTTGGGCAAACGTACCAATCCGTGCCCAAACATGCTTAACCCTATCGCCAGGCGCAACATTAAATAACTAATATTGTTCATTGTTTTTTTGTTGCAAATATAGAAAAATGTGGGAGGGTGTAGTTTTATATAGCGTCCATAAACCATTTACCCCACTTTTCCCTGATTTATAAAATTGACCAATTTTTATTCTTACTTCCTTTAAAAATACTGTAAAATTGGTTTTTCTTATCTTTATAAAAAGTACGACAGGATTATTATTACACAATACGCTGTGATTTCCAATTTATTTTGAGACCTTTTATTGCTGTGTTTCCATAAAGGGCAAGAACTATATCGTAATTTTTAATGAATCAATTATACCATTGAAGTCTGTAAATTAGGTATTTGCAGGTTCTCTTGGATAGTATTGGTACAAGGTATTTGATGGGGAAACTATCCATACCCTTGAACGGTATGAATATTTTAAAACAACTTTAAAACGCCTAAAGCCACGGTAATAGTTCATGAACGTATTTTTGGATGAACTACTTTGAACAGCTTCAACGTGAATAGAGGGATAGAGGCATATCAATAATATTAAGTGGTAAGGTATCTGGTACCTGTGGTATAATGAATCTGTTGGACGGATTCATAGAATTAATTAACCCCTCCGAAGAAAAGTGTATGAAGGATTTTGAGCCTATTAACAAAGCATATAACAATGTATTTCAACCCGATGAACTGAGCATTGGAATTGCAATGCCTATTGAGAACTACGATCAGGGCTTAATGCCTACCATGGAACATCATTTGGAACGTGTGGAATTATTGGAAGAATTGGGCTTCAAGGCCCTTTGGATTCGTGATGTACCTTTCAATGTACCCTCTTTTGGTGATTCGGGCCAGATGTACGACCCCTTTACTTATTTGGGATTTTTGGCAGGCAAAACCAAAAAAATAGCCTTGGGTGTTTCCAGCATAGCTTTGCCATTGCACCATCCGGTACATGTAGCAAAATCCGCTGCCACCATAGATCAATTATCAGGAGGGAGGTTGCTTTTAGGAGTGGCTTCGGGCGATAGACCTGACGAATATCCGGGTATGGGAATCGAATATGAAAACCGTGGGGAATTGTTTAGGGAGGCCTTTCGATACCTTCGTATGTCACAGCAGAGTTACCCTAAATTGGAAACCAAAAATTTTGGTATTTTAAAAGGGGATATTGATATACTTCCAAAGGCTAAAAGCCATAAAATTCCCTTGTTGATGACTGGTTTTAGTCAGCAATCCTTGGAGTGGAATGCCAAACACGCAAATGGTTGGATGTATTACGGCAGGGATCTTGGACAACAGAAATATAGAATTGAGGAGTGGCGGACACTGGTTGCGGAAACAAGTATATTTGACAAGCCTTTTATGCAACCTCTGTATCTAGATCTTCAAGAAGACGATGATTTTATACCACAACCCATTCATTTGGGCTTTAGGACGGGTGCTAATTATTTGATCACCTATTTACATCATTTAAAAACTATTGGTGTAAACCATGTAAGTATAAATCTAAGGTTCAATTCCAATGATATGGAACGCACCTTGGAGCGACTGGCAGAAAAAGTATTGCCAGAATTTCAAAAGAATAAAAAGTCAGTAAAAATATAACGAGCAAAGCAAAGGTTGTTAGAGGAAGGCGGACACCAAACGATAGACCTTGAGGGCAATGCCCAAAGGTTTTTAATAACGGAAAATGACTTATCCCCACATGAAGGTTGACGCAACGAAAGGACCGGCCTATTTTCAATTTACTTAAGTGGTTATTATTGCCTGCCTTCGGCAGACAGGCCTGCCTTTGTCGGCAGACAGGTTTTTTATAGGTTTTCATGAATCTTCGATTTCGTCTTAAATCAAGTAGTTTTCACATTGGACGCCGGGGCTGTGGAAAGTGCGTAGATTTAAAGAAATTTAAAATCAGCCTGGCCTTGGCTACAGCTGGCTCCTCCTAACCACAAGGTACCCCGCACCTTGGTTATTCGGCCCTGGTCGTTTTTTATTCATCGGCTGGTCTATTGATCTTTAATGGTATTCATGAATGCTGCGCATTTGGGCGATGCAAAAAATGAACAGGATACAAACTTTGGATAGTAAATTATATTTTTTTGTAATTCACACTCAACTTTTGGGATTGATCCGGGAAAGGTGCTATTGGGGTTCGTCAAGATTTATCACCTGATAAGGTGCTTTGTGGTCTAATCGGGAATATTGAACCGCTCGGCTATTTCTTCATAACTGAATTTGGTATAATCTACGGGAGCTGATTTTCCGCTTTCAGGAATGCCCCCAGGAATCAAAATGTATCGGAATTCTATGAGCAGCAAAGGCTGACCGATTACATCAGAATCTATCGATTCAACGATAAGTCTTAAATTATATAAACTACCTGGCCGTGCGGAATAACTTTGGTTACGACCGAAAATTACTGCAGGGAGTTGATATACTACATCGCCGGCTGATTTGCCATACACGAGAACTGCGCCATTTTCTTTGATATCCTCAGTCAGTCCCGGAGCAATTATAAAAGAATTCCAATTTAAGTAGGTATTGGGATCAAAAGTGAAAGGGGATGTTATCCATTCGGAATAAATCACATTGGCTGTACCAGCAGGTCCTACTTCGCCTTGTGGTCCGGCAGGCCCTTGTTGGCCCTGTATTCCTTGTTCTCCTTGTGGACCAATATCACCATCTTTCGAACAGGCCATGGTTAAAGTGCCCATTAAAAGAATGGCAAATAATCGCGTTGTGGAATTCATTTTCATAATACCTTTATTTTATGGCTAATAGCATTTAAATTACATCTCGAAATCAGTGCGAGAGGGTAATTATTTTAAAGGCCTAAATTAAAGATGCCATTCAGGAAGGGATGTCACATATGTAACAAAATATATAAGAGAAGTAACATATACCATCCTTATAATTAATATATCTTTCCCTTTACATAATAGCCGTCTACGGCGGTCAGCCTAAACCCTTTTTGGTGATATTTGTTAACTGCATCTTGATATTTTTGGCCTGTTATCGCTTGTAAATCTATCCAATTCTTGATCGTATGGGGGGTCATTTCTTCATTTACAGTTGTGTGCGCATGGGTCTTGTGGACTATGAAAAATAGCAGGACCATACACCAAACGATTGTTTTTGATACTTTTTTCATGATACTTTATTTTAAGATTGGACAAGGGGCAATCTTTGCGCCTTGGTAGGGGAAAGGTGCTATTTGGGTTCGTTAAGATTTATTACCTGATAAGGTTCCGGGCCCAAGGCATATATTGTACCGATGATGTAGACCTATGGGTAAAATATATAATAATCTTGCCCAAGGCTTATCACTTTTTCGGAGATCCCATAATTTACCCACCAATTATATATCCCTATTCGCTTAAAAGAATAGGCCATTCACTGATTCCATAAAATTCATATTGTTCCAATCCACATCTTTGTAGGGTATTAATAACCTATAAATGAAAACAACAATGAGAAAAGTAAGCATACTGTTTTTTTTAGTACTGCAATTATTGTTCGTATTTTCCTGTTCCAACGATGTTACTGAAGCAACGGGAGGGCTAGAGGAAGTAGCGGACAGTGAAGCATATGTTGAAACCTACGGGGATACGGATTTTGAAGCTTTGGACTGGACAGAGGACACCCATAGCAAATCGGCCGACCCAAATTTTGATGAAGTATTTGAGGATGAGGCAGTAAAACGATTGGATATTGTAATCACGGAAGAGCGTTGGCAAAGTATGTTGGATGATATGACCTCCCTTTATGGAGTGTTTGGAGGTAGCGGAGGACCCGGTGGTGGTGGATTGACGGAGGTAGATGAGGATCCTATTTTTGTTCCTGGTGATGTTATGTACAACGGCAAGGAGTGGTATAGGGTAGGAGTGCGCTTTAAAGGGAATTCCAGTTTACAATCCAGCTGGAGCAGTGGTATTCTGAAATTATCCTTTAAGTTGGATTTTGATGAATTTGAAGATCAATACCCACAAATAGACAACCAGCGCTTTTACGGTTTTAAGAAATTGAGTTTAAAAAATAATTACAATGACAAATCCATGCTAAGGGAAAAGGTTGCGACGGATATTTTTAGGGATGCCGGTGTAGCGAGTTCTCACGCAGCATTTTATACCGTATATGTGGACCATGGTGATGGGCCGGTATATTTTGGAGTGTACACCATGGTGGAAGAGGTAGATGATACGGTAATCGACACCCAATTCTCGGATAATGATGGTAACCTGTACAAACCCGATGGTGACGGGGCCAGTTTTGCCGAAGCTAGCTTTTCCGAGGATGTATTTGTAAAGAAAACCAATGAGGATGAGGCCGATTTTAGCGATGTTCAAAGTGTTTTCACGGCCTTACATGCAGCGGAAAGAACAACGGATCCTGTAACTTGGCGTACCAATTTGGAGAGCGTTTTTGACACCGATACCTTTTTAAAGTATTTGGCGGTCAATACGGTTATACAAAATTGGGATACTTATGGTAGAATGACCCATAATTATTATCTGTACAATAATCCAGATACGGAAAAATTATCTTGGATACCATGGGACAATAATGAGGCATTGCAGGAGGGGAATAGAGAGGGCTCCTTGGCCTTGGATTTCTCGGACTTAAATGCAGGGGATTGGCCCTTGATCGGCTACCTATATGAAGATGCCACCTATAGGGCGAAGTATGATGGGTATGTGCAGGAAGTGGTCGATAATGCTTTCAATGTTAGTACCATGCAAGCAAAGTATACAACCTATGGAGCCCTGATAGAACCTTTTGCGAACCTAGAGGTGTCCGGTTATACTTTTCTGAGTTCAAGTTCCGATTTTCAGGCTGCCCTAAGCCAATTGAATAGTCACGTTAACGCTCGTGCCACAGCGGTAAATAATTATTTGAACTAATCCCGCCTTTTTCGGCGGGATCTAGGTTCAATACCTGGACCCTAGGGTCGATTCCCCCGAGTAAGATCCGGCCAATTTAACAGTTAGCCGGATTTTTTTTGTCTTAATTGCTGGCATGGATGTATAACCGGATGTTCAAACCCATAAATTTCGTAAATTGGTGCTGCTATTTATGACCAGGGATTTTATAAACATAAACGACTTTATTGTTTTGGTGGAAGAAGCCAAAGTAAATGAGGCAACCATAGATTCGTGTTCTTTTGAGGAACCACTGATTGCCGTTGCCTTTTATGGCTCCGGTAATGTTGATTTAAAGGTGAATTATGGCGACAAGCAAAAGGACTTTAGTCACACCAAGGGATTGGCCCTTTCTTTTTACGCAGATGATAAAGTAGAATTTATTCATACGGTCTCCTCCTCCAAGCCATTGGAATGCTTGGTGATAGCCACCTCCATAAAAGCATTGGATAAGCTTCCCAATCAAGAGGGCGAGTTGTTCGGAGATATGTTGGGCGAGCTGGTAGACCCCTCCGACCATTTTGTGGAAGGCCCTAGTTTCATTATGACCCCGGAAATGCAAGAAATTGTTGATAGTTTGTTCAATATTAAATATGAGGGAAAAACCAAAATGATGTTTTTCCGAAGTCAGATAACGGCACTGCTTTCCCACTTTTTTGGTCAATTGGCCGGCTTAAAAACAGAGAAAATAAACACTCAGGAACGCAAACGACTCAATTGGGCCAGAGATATCCTATTGGAGAATATTGATAATCCTCCTACCCTCAACGAACTTTCCAAGCAAATAGGGTGGAACACCTTTAAATTGAAAAAGGACTTTAAGGCATATTTTGGGGTTCCCGTGTTCAAATACCTTCAAAATGAGCGTTTGACCCTGGCTCACAAGTTGATCCGAAATCAGGATGCTACTGTCCAGGAGGCTGCCTGGCATGTAGGCTATGACAGTTTAAGTTCCTTCTCCAATGCCTTTGAAAAAAAGTTTGGCTATAGACCAAGTCAAATCAAGTAAATTCCCTTTCGAACAAATCATACTCCATTTGGGACAAACCTCCCAGAGCGCACTCCAATAATTTTGGCATGTAACTTTTAAAAATAAAAGGCATGAAAATTAAACGCGCACTGCTTATCGGCATCCTCATTTGGATTATTGCAATTCTTTTTTATTCAGCTTCTTACTATGTGCCCATTATGGAAAATAGGGAGGCACAGGCAAACCTTGTATTGTTTGTAGTGGTTATACCCTTAGTCTGGTTGGGCTGTGCTTTCTACTACAAAAATGACCTTCAGACCCATGGGTATCTAGTGGGGCAAACCATGTTGTTGACAGCTGTTGTTTTGGATGGCTTATTCACGGTCCCTTTCTTCATAATTCCACAAGGGGGAAGCCACTACAGCTTTTTCACCTCCTTGGGATTCTGGATCATAGCGGCCGAATTTTTATTGGTAGCCGTGCTGTACTGGTATACTCGTGTATACCACAAAACTAACCTACAAAAAAATTAAGGTCATGGATATCACATTTGAAACTATAGTAATGGGTGTATTGATAGTGCTTACCGGCCTATCGGCAGGATTGTGCTTCACCTGGACCAATGCCATTACCCCCGGAATTGGAAGGTTGGACGATCAGGGCTATTTAATGTCCTTCCAACAAATGAACAGAACCATAATTAATCCCCTGTTCTTTCTGGTGTTCTTTGGTCCTTCCCTTCTTGGGTTTATCAGTTTGTATTGGTTGAAAGGAAGTCCGGCTACACTTATGTGGCTATTGATTTTGGCCATGGCTACCTACTTCTTAGGGGTTGTGCTGGTTACCATTTTCGGGAACGTCCCTTTAAACGAGATGCTGGATAAAGTTGATTTAAACACGTCCAGCTCCGAAGAATTGGGACAATTGCGGGAAAGCTTCGAGATAAAATGGAATCGTTTGCACCTTATTAGGACCATCAGTTCGATAATTTCATTTCTCATACTGCTAATGGCATTCGTACAAACCATCAAAAATAGTATTCAATAGACATCACAAAATCGTATAAAATAATTTTAAGACAAATAAAAATGGAAAACAAGAGTAATATTTTAGTTATCGGCGGAACTGGGAAAACAGGCCGAAAAGTCGTTCAAGGATTAAAGGAAGCAGGACATAAGGTTAGGATAGGTTCCAGATCTGCAAGTCCGGCCTTTGATTGGGATCAACCAAAAACATGGTCCGGGAGTTTGCAAGGGATGGAGAAGGTCTATATCACCTTTCAGCCAGATTTAGCGGTTCCGGGTGCCTTAAAAGCTATTGAGGTCTTGATTGGGAAGGCCAAACAGGCCGGTGTAAAAAAGGTAGTGCTATTATCGGGTAAAGGGGAGCGGGAAGCAGAGCTCTGTGAACAAGTAGTGATCCACTCGGGTCTGGATTATACTATTGTTAGGGCCAGTTGGTTTAATCAAAATTTTAGTGAAAGTTTTTTATTGGAGCCCATCTTGGATGGCTTTGTGGCCTTGCCCCGGGCAGATGTTAAAGTTCCCTTTGTGGACACGGATGACATTGCCGATGTGGTTGTGGCGGCTTTGTTAAAGGGGGAGCACAACGGAAATATTTATCAACTTACCGGGCCCAGGCAACTCACCTTTAAGGAAGTGATCCATGAGATTTCGGAAGCCACTGGAAGAAACATTGCCTTTACATCAATTACGCTCTCGGCCTATGCGCAAGTAATGAAACAACAGGGAGTTCCAGCCGATTATGTTTGGCTAATAGAGTACTTGTTTTCTGAAGTCCTAGGTAATCCGAACATTGCGGAGATGACCAATGATATTGAAAAAGTATTGGGGAGAAGGCCTAAGGACATTTCAAAATATATCGAGGAAACGGTGGCTACAGGAGTTTGGCACCCACAGGCCAATTAAATTTTCGCGTTTCCCTATGGGTAGATGCCAAGAATGGCACAGGCTTGCAAGCGATGCCAATAGGATGGACTGCCCACTAATCGCTTTAGAAAATAGGGGAGTGTAAAAGCCGGAGGGGGATAACTACTAAAAATAACAATTCAAAATTTAAATTTATGCCACATTTTATAATAGATTGTTCGGAAAGCATCATTTCGTTAAAATCGCCTCAGGAGATTATGCAAAACGTATATGATGCTGCCGAGTCCACACAGCTTTTTGATCCTGGAGATATAAAGGTAAGGATCAATCCATTTAAGTATTACCAAATTGGGAGCACTAAGAGTGATTTTGTCCATATTTTTACCAATATTATGGAAGGGAGATCGATACAGCAAAAGGCTGAGTTGTCGAAAACAGTGGTAATGAAATTAAATCAAATGTTTCCGGGAGTTCCAATTCTATCCATGAACATCCGGGATTTTGAAGAGGCAACCTATTTCAATAAAACGATGATTAAAAAAGATGACTAAAGAAGAGAAAATAAAAATATTGGATACCAGTTGGGAGTTGCATAGTCTGGTTGAAACTAGTTATATGAACAATCCAGCCAATAAGGATGATAAAGAGTGGTTGGAAAAACAGCGGCTGCTACTCGCCGATATGGCCCTTCATTTATTACAAACATCTGTTGGCCCAGGCGAAATAAAATTGGATAGATTAGGCGATAATATTCATGCCATATTAACTATAGCTGATCGGTTTTTGCCTAAGGCCGATCTTAAAAAGGCAACCGAAAAATTGTACGAAAACTTATAAGCACATGAAAAGATCAATAATCACATTCAGCATCCTTCTTTATGCCATTGTGGTACCTTTTTTGGAAATCAATGCAACCCATGTTTTTAATCCGGATTGGACTCCCCATGCAAAAATTCATGAGGTATGGCAGTTAATTACCAATTCGAGTATAGGGGCGCTATGCATATGGTTGGTTTGGGTAAAGAATGAAACCATGATCAGTGGCATATTAAGTTTATTGGTAACTGGCGGCTTCTTATTGGCTTATGTTTTACAGGAATCCTATGGTGGTTCCATGATATTTTTGGACGGAAGTGAAAAAACACTTTTGGGAATCAATATAGGAGTCATTGGATTTGGAATGGCGTTTATTGGGTTGTTGTTCAGTTTGATATTTACAAAAAAAAAGGAGAAACATTAAGGGAGATTTTAAGGATATGATATTCAGAAAAGCAACAAAAAAGGACGTTTTGGCCATTGTAGAAATGATTGCCGATGATGAGTTGGGAAAAACAAGGGAGAATTTTCAAATACCCTTGCCCAAAGAATATTACACGGCCTTTGAAAATATAATGGGCGATGAAAACCAGGAGCTTATGGTTGTTGTAAATGAAGTGGGGGAGGTGATAGGTACCTTGCAATTGTCCTTTATCCAATACCTCACCTATCGCGGAGGTGTAAGAGCCCAGATTGAAGCGGTAAGAATAAGAAGGGATCAACGGGGAAGGGGCTTAGGTACTACAATGTTTGAATGGGCTATAAAGAGAGCCAAGGAAAGAAATGCCCATGTACTTCAATTGACCACGGACAAGAAACGGCTACAGGCCATAGCCTTTTATTCAAAACTTGGGTTTAGGGACAGCCATGAGGGGATGAAGATACATTTTTGATTGGATAATTTCTAGCGAAGCTCATAAGGGAAGGGAAGAAGGGAGGTAGGGAACCAGACTTTATTTTTATTATTATATTACCCACTATATCCGTTTCCTACCCATAAAACAACAGGAAAAACATATCTTAGAGCTAACAAAACAATTCTGCCATGAAAACACTGTTTTATGCCTCTTTGATTTTTTGGATGTGTATTTCCTGTAAAAATGAACCTTCCAATAAGAACGATCTTTTAACCGATAATAAGACCGTTGTCTTTGACGGAATTACAGATTCCATAAGACCAGGGGATGACTTCTTTAATCATGTCAATAAAAAATGGATGGACACAGCGGTTATTGCGGAGGATCAGGTTGGGGTTGGGTCCTATCGATTTTTGAATATTCCCCAACAAGAACTGCTCAGGAATATTCTGCAGGAAGTATCCCAACAAGAACATACCAAAGGGAGTATAGAACAAATGGTGGGCGATTTTTATGCCTCTGGAATGGATACCCTTAGTATTGACGCCAGAGGAATTTCGCCTATACAACCCATAATGGATAAAATAGAGGCCATAAAGGATATTCCGGGTATGATGGACTTTGTAGCTACCCAGATCAAGTCCGGGGATTATTCCATGGTGGCGCCCTATGTTTCCCCTGATCAGGAGAATAGTTCCCTTAATATTCTACATGTTGCCCAGACCGGATTGGGCATGCCGGACCGGGATTATTATTTTCTGGAAGATGCTTCGGTAGAAGCTGTTCAGGAGGCCTATAAAACATATCTGACCTCACTTTTTAAGTTGGTAGGGGAGAAGGATGCCGAAGCCCGGGCAGCTATTGTCTATGATTTGGAAAAACAATTGGCCCAATCGCACAAGACGCGTACAGAGCGGAGGGTCATTAAAGAGAACTATCACAAAATGGCCGTTGACGAACTGGATCAAAAACAGCCCAATTTGGGTTGGAAGACGCTATTCTCAATTTTGGGTGCGGAGATCGACTCTTTGAATATCTCCCAACCAAAATATTATGACACTTTGAATAAACTGCTTACCAAGGTGCCAATGGACCATTGGAGAACGTACCTAAAAGCACATTCCTTGGATTCACACGCCAATATATTGAGTACACCCTTTAGGGATGCCGCATTTGAATATAGCAAAGCATTGTCGGGACAGGCGCAACAACAACCCAGGGCCAAGCAGATGGTACGCCGGGTAGATGATCAAATAGGCTTTGCCCTAGGACAATTATATGTAAAGCGTTACTTTAAGGAAGAGGCTAAAAAACGGGCCCTGGATCTGGTAAATAATTTTCAGGAAGTATTGGAGAAGCGTATCGATGCCTTGGATTGGATGGGCGATAGTACCAAGCTAAAAGCCAAGGAAAAACTTTATGCCATCAACAAAAAAATAGGCTATCCTGATGTATGGAGAACTTATGACGTGGTTATAGAGCGTGATAAGTTCTTTGAAAATGTGGTGGCCTTGCAACAAGATGACTATCATTACGAGCTAAAACAACTTAATAAGGCTCCCAACAGGGACGAGTGGCATACCACCCCCTCCACGGTAACGGCCTATTACAACCCATCGTTGAACGAAATTGTGTTTCCCGCCGGTATCCTCCAAGCCCCTTATTTTGATCTATATGCCGACGATGCTGTTAATTACGGTGGTATTGGAATGGTGATAGGTCACGAGTTTACGCATGCCTTTGACGATCAAGGGGCACAATATGACAAGGATGGCAATGTTGCCAATTGGTGGACCGAGGACGATTATACCAAGTTCAAGGCCAAAACTCAAAAGATCAGTGACCTTTATGCTGGCTTCACGGTTTTGGACAGTATCCATTTGAAGGGCGACTTAACGGTGGGTGAAAACGCGGCCGATAACGCAGGGATTGCCATTGCCTATGATGCGTTTAAGCTAACCCAACAGGGACAGGATTCCACCAAAATAGGAGGTTACACTCCAGACCAACGTTTTTTTCTTTCCATAGCCAATATATGGCGGGTAAAAATGCGCGAGGAATTCTTGCGCAATTATGTAATGAACGATCCGCACTCGCCACCTATCTGGCGTGTAAATGGCCCATTAATGAACTTTACACCGTTTTATGAGGCTTTTGATGTTAGGCCCGGGGATCGGAATTACAGACCTGAAGCTGAGCGGATCAAGATATGGTAAGTACAAAAAAAAGAAAGGTTATGTAAATTTGTCCTTTGAATGGGATGGTCTGCATTATAGATATGAAATCGCTAAAGAAATAATTCCAAAAAAAGGACTTCTGCCTAGAATGTGGTATTTTATTTTGGCCAACAAGGTGCACAATTCCAATAATGTGGATTATGTACTAATATAAATAAGCCCTTAAAATTTCGGAACGGGATTTGTATTGAAGGATCCGCAGTGCTTTTGCGCTAATTTGCCGTATACGTTCCCTGGTGATATCAAAGAGTTTACCAATTTGGCTGAGGCTCATTGGGTTTTGTTCCCCAATACCATAGTTCAGACGAATAATTTCACTTTCCCTACTGGGAAGGGTTTTTAACACCATTTCAATATCCGTTCTTAGTGAGTCCTTTATCATTTTGGTATCGGGACTGTTCGATTCTTTCGATTTTATTACGTTGTATAAATTGGAGGATTCCCCTTCCTCAAAAAGTGCGTCCATGGACAATTTCTTTCCGGAATTTTTAATCGCCAATTTCACCTGTGCGGGACTCATATCCAATTCCCTGGCAATCGTATCATACGGGAATGTTCGGACATCGCTTGCAAGATAGATTGCCGGATCCACCAAACGACATATGAGATAAATTTAAAACCTCTGGTTTCGTCAAAACGTTTGGCCGCCTTCACCAGGCCAATATTTCCTTCGTTGATTAGATCGGAAAGGCGTAATCCTTTACCTTGATATTGTTTTGCGGCAGAAACCACAAAACGTAAATTGGCATTTACTAATTTATTAAGGGCAATCTGATCTCCGTCACGAATTCTTTTGGCCAGGTCCGCCTCCTCATCTGGAGTTATCAATTCAATTTTTGATATTTCTTGAAAATATTTTTCCAAGGATCTGGTGTCTTTGTCGTAATTTGTTTAGTGATCTTAAGTTGCCTCATATATTTGTTTTAATTATTAGTTATGTCTTATAATTTAACATTTTTTGCATAATTCCTAATATAATTGCAGTTATTTTGATTTATTTTTAATCAAAACATAAGAAATATACTTAATTATTGATAATTACAAAGAAATTTGAGATCGACCGGTTTTTAATGGATAATCATTTATTTGAACTTCATTTTGGATGAAACTCACATTAAGTAAGGTTTACAGACGTATTTAATTGTAATAAGACTCAAAGGAATTATTCCTTCATTCGTTCCAAACTAATGGCTATTTAAAGAAAGTTCTAAAATCGCCTAATATATTTCATTAAGTTTGCTCCAAATACCAATAAGTTAAAGTCCAATACAATGAATTTTATTTTAAATAGGATAAGACTATCGCTTTATGTACTAGGGTTGTTTGTCTTTGCAAAGAGTCATGCTCAATCCCCAAAGGAAAATATCGAAGACCATATTGAATACAATTGCTCTATGGATGCTCAAAATATCTATTTGGAGCTTAGTACTACCAATCAACCTACAATGCTTTCAATGCTGCACCGTGGGTTCTATGTTTATTTTGATATAAAGGGAAAGAAAAAAAAGAAGGTCTCCGTTCAATATCCATTGGAAATGGAACCTCTGCAAAGAGCACAAGGCAGAAATGATAGAGATGGGGGCAACAGTAGGGTAAAAGAAAACGGTGATCAAAAAGGACCGGATATTTTGGTAATGTTGGATGGCATGCCCAAAAAAGCCAATTATATCAATAATGATTATGAAGAAGAATTTCATTTAGATCTTAATAAATTGGGGATCTCCATTAATTATAACTATGATGAAGAAGCCAATTTATTACGCTATGATCTTAAAATGCCTAAACAAAAAATTGCTGATAGTGACATTGATTATTCAAAATTATCTATTGGTGTGCTAACCACAAAAGTGGAAGGGGATACTGTAGATAAAGGTTCAAGTGTCAGCTTTGGTGGTGGCCGTCAAGGTGGCCGTCGAGGAGGTGGTCAACGAGTGGGAGGCCGAGGCAGTGGTGGCGCCAGAGGGGGCAGTCAAGGTGGAGCTAGACCACAGCAGGATCAAAGACCAGTAGCAGTGTCAATCGACTTTTGGTTTAATCCGAATTTGACTGAATAGCTTTTTTATTCAAACCCCCAGGGACATTGAATTGAAAATTCAGAATCCATTTCATCTATCAAAACGAGCTGTATGTAGGGGTATTTACCGTATTCGTATATGATTTTTTTTAGACTATTTTGGTGGGGGTATTTTCGCGGTTGAATGAAATATAATAAACACAAAACTATGAAAAAAGTAGTAGCCTTTTTGATTCTAATAGCCGCAGTATCTAGTTGCAATAGCGTAAAAAACTTGAACACTTCTAATATTTCGGATGCAGCAACATTGTTAAGTTCTTTAAGTTCTAACTCAACGGTTCAGCAAGTAGCAAGTCTCTTCAGTCTTTTGGATACCAATAGTGATGATGCCGTTAGTTCAACCGAAGCCATCGGTTCTGTGGCCGAAAATTTCGATGTATTGGACACGGATAGTAACTCTAGCCTTAACCTTACTGAATTGCAAGGTATTCTGGCCTTGTTAAAGTAGAAAATAATTTTTATGTAAATGAGCGTATCCTATCGGATACGCTTTTTTTATCTATAGATTTACGGGTCCATAGAGAGAAAATGCCCATTCTTCCAGAATCTGTTAAAAAGGCTTTATGGAGATTAGACCATGGATGAAAATAAATGTCTAAATAGTTAAAATTTGCAGATTACTGTTAAAAAAGGGATTAAAGCCGTGTGAAAATGTCTTGATAAATGTCCAGAAACGGCATAAGTTGCAATGGCAAGCAGTCATGACTACCTTTAAAAAATTAAATTCACTTAATACATGATGTACGGCAGTACGGGATTAAATTGTCATTTTGGTTTCGGTGTGTGGAATCCGTAATACGCGGGCAATAACCTCAATTTAAAGGGTTAAATTATTGCAGCCAACCTACTGGCTTGATCTATAGCACGTTTGGCATCCAATTCGGCTGCCACATCTGCCCCTCCAACCACATGTACTTTTATGCCTGTGGCTTCCAAGGGTTCCAATAACTCCTTAAGTGGCAATTGCCCGGCACAAATGATCACGTTATCTACCTCCAACACTTGCTGCACTTCATTGTGAACATAATGCAAACCTTCATCATCAATTTTGGTGTACTGTACCTGATTGATAAACTGTACTTTTTTATTCTTCAAGCTGCTTCTATGTATCCAACCAGTGGTTTTGCCTAGGCCACCACCAAATTTTCCCTTGCTGCGCTTCAACATAAAAATTTCCCTTGGAGAGGGCCTGACTTCGGCACTTATCCCTTCAATACCGCTACGGGCCTTCATGGTCTTGTCTATTCCCCATTCCTTCAACCATGCGTCAATGTTTAAAGCGGTGCTTTCACCCTCATGTGCCAAATACTCGGACACATCAAAACCAATTCCTCCTGCACCGATAACGGCAACGCGTTTTCCCACAGTCTTTTTTAATTTTAAAACGTCTATATAGCTCAATACTTTAGGGTGCTCTATTCCTTCAATTTTTGGAGTTCTTGGTACAATCCCGGTAGCCAATATAACCTCATCAAAATTTCCATTTTTTAAATCTTCGATTTCTACCCGCGTATTTAATTTTACAGTTACCTGGTGCAATTCCAATTGTTTGTTGAAATACCGAATGGTTTCATAGAATTCTTCCTTCCCGGGAATTTGTTTTGCCATGTTAAATTGCCCCCCTGTTTCCTTGTCGGCATCAAAAAGCGTCACCTCATGTCCGCGCTGTGCGGCAATGGTAGAGGCAGCCAAGCCTGCTGGACCTGCCCCTACCACCGCAATTTTCTTCTTTTTTTCGGCAGGTAGATAATTTAGTTCGGTTTCATGACATGCCCTCGGATTTACCAAGCAACTGGCGACTTTTTGGACAAAAACATGGTCCAAACAGGCTTGGTTACACCCAATACAGGTGTTTATTTCGTCCGCTCTATTGGCTTGCGCTTTGTTTACCCATTCGGGATCTGCCAAAAATGGCCGTGCCATGGAAACCATATCGGCGTGACCTTCGGCCAGTACCTTTTCGGCGGTTTCGGGCATGTTGATCCTGTTGGAAGTAATCAACGGAACGGAAAGTTCTTCCTTCATCTTTTTGGTCACCCAAGTAAAGGCAGCGCGTGGTACCGATGTGGCAATGGTGGGTATGCGTGCTTCATGCCAGCCAATTCCTGTATTGATAATTGTGGCACCGGCCTTTTCAATTTCCTTGCCCAAGGCTACAATTTCTTCCCAACTGCTTCCTTTTTCCACTAGATCCAACATGGATAATCGATAGATGATGATAAATTCCTCCCCTACGGCTTCCCGGGTCTGTTTTACCAGGGCTATGGGCAAGCGCATTCTGTTTTTATAGGATCCCCCATAATCGTCGGTACGGGTATTTGTTCTCTCAGCAATAAATTGGTTGATCAAATAGCCTTCAGATCCCATAATTTCCACACCATCATAGCCTGCCAATTTGGCCAATTTGGCGGAATTTACAAAATCGCGGATCGTACGATGAATACCGGACGGTTTTAGTTTAAAGGGCTTAAAGGGTGTGATGGGCGATTTGATCGCCGAAGGTGCCACCGCCAACGGGTGATATCCGTAACGTCCGGAATGTAAAATTTGCATACATATCTTGCCACCTTCCCTATGTACTGCGGAGGTTATAACCTTGTGGTGTTTTGCGTGTTTTTTGCTGCTCATCCGTGCCGAAAAGGGTGCCGTCCAGCCTTGCACGTTCGGTGCAATCCCTCCCGAAACAATCAGACCAACCCCACCTTTTGCCCGCTCGGCATAATAGGCCGCGATTTTTTCAAGGCCATTTTTTTTCTCTTCCATGCCCGTGTGCATGGATCCCATTAGAATACGATTTTTAAGGGTTGTAAATCCCAAGTCCAAGGGCTCGAAAATATGTTTATACTCGGTCATTAGCCTATATTTTTTACTATGCATGCATAATAATCAACAAGGTACGGTTTTTTTGGGTTGCACTCAAATTTAACGGTAGGGCAGGGGGCAATCTTAGTTGGGTCTAGAAAAACATCATTTTGTCCAAAATCCATTTGTAGGATTAAACCAAAATTGAAAATTAAGGTCAAAGGAGTGTAAGTGGAATAAAGTTTAACCTTTTAAAATTTTGACCTATGAAAACAAATAGCAAAACATATTTGGTCCTGTCCATATTACTTATCGGCTTTATGTACGTAGGTATGGCCCAAACCCGCACTCGAACAATTACCACCACCAAAACGACCAGAACGGTAACCAAAAAGACCCCAAATAGGGTGTCCAGCAAAAGAGTGGTGTATAGGACCCCTAAAAAGAAGGTCGTTTCTGTGAGAACCGTACCCAATAGAAGGATAGTGAAGTACAAAGGGCAAAATTACTACTATTCCAACAATAGGTTTTATACCTATTCTAGGGGGCGCTACATTGTAATAGCTCCCAAAATAGGATTTAGAATAAGTACTTTACCGGCCAATTATCGCAGGGTTCGTTTTAATAACCACGTCTACTTTACCGTGGGAGGTACTTTCTATACCCAGATCGGGAACGAATATGAAGTGGTTGAACCCGAAATAGGGACCATAGTCTATGAACTCCCTGACGATTATGAAAAAGTGACCATAGACGGGCAGACCTATTATGAGTTCGGCAATATCCTATATGAAAAGGTACAGGTAGATGGTACTAGGGCCTATGAAGTGGTTGGTATAGTGGATTTGGAATAGATAGCAGAAATAGCGGTCGATTAAAAAAAGCGTTTATCAATACATCGGTAAACGCTTTTTTGGGTTTGTAAAGGGAGGGGATTATAAGGAGGGTGTGCTACCCCATCCTATTGAATGCATAGAATATTATCCCATTTATTGTCGGGTCTTTCATGGCCAAGGCAATTATTCAGTCTCTGAAAACCATCGTTTTTGGATAGTTGATTTTAGAATGTGTATACCTGTTTAACGGTATTCCTATGTGTTTTGAGGGAGCAACTTTGTCGGTCATTTTAAGAAACAGCTGGGATTTTGATGAAATTTTATTTTTAATTTTCTAATGTTAAAATCCAACAAGGTTAAAATACCATAGGTATTCATCAAGAATAGTGGTGCAACTTAGTTTACATACATTTATTTTTATCGATTCTTCAATTGATATAAATTATGAAAAGATTATTCTTAGGTTTTTGTTTACTAGTAGGATTTGCAACCAAGGCACAAACGGTCACCGATAAGCCGTTTCTACAGGATAGTGCCGAAAAGTTTTCTTTGGAGGAGGGGCAAGGGAATATAAATTTGCTTCAAATTGCCAGTGATCGAAATAAGGCCATTAAAGTTCTTGGCAGCCAAGGCCTCATGCTCCCACATGAAAAAAGATTGCGGCAAGACGTACAGTACAGACCTTTGCTGGATATGGATATTGTGGCTTTGGCCGAGTACCAAGGTCAATTTGTATATTTAACGGATCAAGCGGTCCTAAGCAATGCCTGGGCCGGGAAGTTATACATAGACCATAATATAAAGAGTCCCAAGGCTATGGGCATAGGCCCCGATTTTTTGACCTTGATTGCAGGAGAAGGGGATTTTGCCCTTTTTAAGAACAATCAGGAAGTTTGGAGGGCTGCCATTAGTAGGCTACAACCCCTATCCGTTCAATATGACCCCAATTCAGGTCATTTTTTACTTTTAACAGCGGAAGGGCTATACCAGTTGGATAGTGTTTTAAAGACATCAAAAAAAGTGTTTAACGGCACTAATTTAACCGCCTTTGCTTTTCATGGAGACCGAATTGTTTTGGGGACTGCCAATGGAATACAGTATTTGGATCGCAAAACATATGCCTTAAATACCTTGGACGAAAAGCTGCCTTGGACCGAAATAACCAGTGTTAAAAATATACGTGAAAACCTGTGGTTCGGATCTACCAAAGGGGCCTTCAAACTGCGTGATGATGGTAAGTACGATTATTACGCTTCCAAGCGTTGGCTGTTAGACGATGAGGTGGTAGACTTGGCGGAAGGGCCCGATGGAAGTGTGCTGGTCTTGACCCAGGAAGGGATGGGCAAAATTAACTTCGTACCCATGACCCTGGCGCAAAAGGCGGAATATTTTCAGGAAATTCAGCGGTTGCGGCACATCCGCTACGGTTTTACTTCGGACTTGGCCATGAGAACACCTGGGGACCTTTCTACGGGCTACTTCCACGATACCGATAATGACGGACTCTGGACATCCATGTATTTGGCAGGGGAGTTGTTTAGATATGCGGTAACCAGGTCCGAAGATGCCAAACAGAATGCCTATGAAGCCTTTGAGGCCATGGAGAGGTTAACGGCACTTCCCAATTTAAAAGGCTTTCCGGCAAGGTCGTTTGAAAGGGACGGCTATGAAGTGGGACTTCATGCCAACGGATTTTCTGAAGAATGGAGGGAGCAATATGTAAAAGAAAACGGAAGGATATGGCAGTTATCCGAGGATGAACTTTGGCGATGGAAGTCGACCACCAGCAGCGATGAATCCTGTGGGCATTTTTTCGTGTACGCACTTTTTGCCGAGCTGGCACCCGATAAGGAATGGCGGGATAGGGCCATACATCAAATAAAAATTGAAATGGACCATATTATGGATAACGATTGGTACCTAAGGGATTGGAATGGAAAGCCCACCGCTTGGGGAAGATGGAATCCAGAATACGTAAACAGCTTTCCCATCAATGTGGGCGATCGCAGGCTGAATTCCACCCTAATACTGTCTTTCCTACAAACCGCCTATCATTTTACAAAGGACAAAAAATATAAAAAAGGAGCCGAAAAACTGATAAAAAAATACGGATATGATGATAATGCCAACAGACCGGCTACGGTTATTGGTTATGTGGAAGGGGAGGATTTAAGTGATAAATGGAACCATTCCGATGATGAAATGTATTTCTTGACGATGCCCGGATTTGTTAATTATTCCTTTACGGAAGAACAAAGGGAGGCACATTTCAATTCGGTGAAAAGTCATTGGGAAGTGGAACGCTCCGAAAAAAATCCTTTGTGGAATTATCTATTCGCATTGGCTGGGGGAGAAAATATAGATAGTGAAGAATCGGCCTGGTGGTTGCGGGAGTTTCCTATGGATTTGATCGATTGGAAAATTAACAACGACCACCGTAAGGACCTGACGAAAATAGCCCCTAATTTCCGAAGCCAGACCTATACCGAGGTGTTGCCGGGCGACGAGAGGACGCTGCATTTGCACAATGGGGCATATAGAAACAATGGCGGAAGTGACGGCAAACGGGAATATGCCCCCTATATCTATTTGTTGCCCTATTGGGCGGGCAGGTATGTTGATGCCATTAGTGCGCCCCAGGCCGAGTAAGGTAATTATAACCTCAACTTGACCAAGGCGTCCAAGGGGGTAGGGGCCAGCTTGCCGACCAACATAAACGATTTATAGACGCTTATAAATATTCCTTTAAAATTTTGTTGCGGGATTTATTTTGTAAAATCCGTATGGCTTTTTCCCTAATCTGTCTTACACGTTCCCTGGTGATGTCAAAGATTTCACCGATTTCGGTCAGGCTCATTGGGGTTCGCTGTCCAATACCGTAATAAAGCCGTATAATTTCACTTTCCCTACTTGGAAGTGTTTTTAAGACTTGGTCAATATCCATTCTCAAGGAGTCTTTCATCATATTGGCATCTGGGCTGGTTGTTTCCTTGGATTTTATAACGTTGTATAGATTGGAAGATTCCCCTTCTGTGAAAGGTGCGTCCATGGACAAATGCTTTCCGGCATTTTTCATGGCAATTTTAACCTGATCTGGGCCCATGTCAAGTTCTCTGGCAATCTCGACGGCACTTGGGGGGCGCTGATACGTTTGTTCCAAGGAAGAGTACACCTTGTTTATTTTGCTGATTTCCCCAATCTTGTTCAATGGCAAACGCACCATACGCGATTGTTCGGACATCGCCTGCAATATGGATTGGCGTACCCACCATACCGCATAGGAAATAAATTTAAAGCCTTGGGTTTCGTCGAAACGTTTGGCCGCTTTTACCAATCCAATATTTCCTTCGTTGATCAGATCGGAAAGTCGTAAACCGTTTCCTTGGTATTGTTTTGCGGCCGAGACCACAAAACGTAAATTGGCATTGACTAACTTATTAAGGGCAATCTGATCTCCTTCACGTATTCTTCTGGCCAGATCCACCTCCTCCTCTGCGGTAATCAAATCAATTTTTGATATTTCTTGAAAGTACTTTTCTAAGGATTTAGTGTCTCTGTTCGTAATTTGTTTGGTGATCTTAAGTTGCCTCATATAGTTGTTTTAATTAATAATTATTTACTATAACCTACGCTTTTTATTGAATAAATCCTAATAAAATTGCATTTTATTTAAATTTTATTCAATAAAATAACACAAAAACAGCCTTTTTTTAAATCATTTTTAATATATCAAGGTGTGTTAAGAGGAAACACTTATTCTGGGTGTCATATCTCTATTTCAGTAGGAGGGAGTGGAGTTTGGTTAAAGGCGCAAAATGGTTTTGGACACCTAATGTTTAAATAATAACTTTGGGAAAAGGGAACTCAAAAATTTGTTTGGTAGCGCATAACTCCATAAACAAACCCGGATTCGGGGTGATAAGGGTTGTGACTGTTGGATAGAAATGCACGTTTTTTCAATGACACAAAAGCAACATGAACTAAAGTCGCTAATAAGGATAGCTATGGAACGCGATCGCCTTTTTAATATGCCCAAAAGTGCCTATACGGACTGGCTACATAAATACAATGGGACTGCAGAAGAGATCGAAACCTTGGCCAAAGTCTTTAAGAGAAATGATCTGACCTTTAAGGATCAGGCCCGGGATATTGAAGAAGATAATAGGGCATGGGCCATGCGTTTTTCCAACGAATCCACATTGAAGGATAAGTATCAAGATTTAGGGAGGAGACTTCATGAGTATTGTGAAAGTTATGGCTATCACCCAGACTTCAACGACCCCATTATGAACAATCCTAGATTTAAAGAACACTGTAAGCCCCTTATTCCCCGTATAGGGAATGTATTGCCTTGGACGATTGCCCCTGAAAACTTGGATAATGCCCGGATAGAGGTAGAGTACACCTTTATGCTCTCGAAGTTTATAACAACAATGGAGGGTAGAAAATTCTTTGGTATTAAGGAAAGGATTAAAGAAGACCTTATCATGGCAGTGGACAATGACAAGCAAATACGGGAGGAATATGACGATACACTTGCAGATCGCTTAATTCTGGGCCAGATGGATGAAGAAGCCATAGGTGCTTCAGTTTATGATATCCCATTTGCCAAATTAGCTTCCTATAATAAAGAGGCGACAAGGTATATTTAGGAAATTGCCTAAATAGGGGCATGTACTTTATACGGAAAGTTATATTAAATTCAATATACATTAGCCAATAGTCGCTATACGGCCTATCAACTTCGTGGTATTTGCCATCCCAACCTTAATTATGGGGACTAACAGTTTTGTTGGGTAAATACATCTATACCATTCAGTATATTCCCTTTGGTCCCCATTTTAAAACCGGATGGCCCCCTTCCGAACCTTTTGATTTTTATACCATTCCACTCCCAGTATTTTTAAGCACTTGTTAAAATTGGTTAAAAACGTTAAAGCGATAATAAAAACAAGGCTGGACATTAAAAAACATCTTCTTTTGTTTTGAACAATTAAAATTTAAAGCATGAAAAAATTATTACTTCTTACCGCATTGACCGTTTTTGGATGGGCAAATGTAAATGCTCAGGACATTCATCTTGGTGCCAAGGTCGGTATTAACTTTGCCTCAATTTATGGGGACAATACGGGAAGCCTCGATCCTATAACCAGCCTGGTTAATTTTGGTGTGGTGGCCGAAATGCCATTTAGCGATAAATTTTCTTTTCAACCAGAAATAATGTATTCCATTCAGGGCTATAGTATTGGCGAAGATGTAGTTGCCTTAAATTATCTGAACCTTCCATTAATGGGGAAATATTATCTAACAAAGGGCCTCAGTGTGGAAGCTGGTCCACAAATTGGGCTTTTGCTTTCCGGCAAATATGAAGATGTGGATGTAAAAGATGATTTTAAAACCGTTGATTTTGGTATAAATCTAGGGCTGGGGTATAAATTAAAAAACGGACTTCATTTTGGTGCGCGTTATGATTTGGGATTATCCAATATTAATAATGTAGATGGGAATTCGGATAAATTCAGGAATGCCGTCTTACAAGTCTCTGTGGGCTACTTCTTCTTTTAAGCAGTATCTTTTTAAAATATAACCGGTATAAAATGGCCCTATGGTTCGATTCAAAGAAACACTAGGGCCATTGTTTTTATAGGTAACCATGTTTTGGAACAACACGATACCCAATATTTCTTTTAATTTCAACCATTTATTTGTTGGCTCAATCCCCTTTATCAGCACTAGACCGGGAGGTGTTAATGAAGGATGTATGGGACCGCTTTAAATAGTGTAGTGCTTGTCCTCCTTCGGGTTCACAATCATTTTGCAGACTATATACCTCTTCTTCGTTGGGTCCGCCGGCATGGGGTAAGGAGGTATTGCAACACTAAGTACCCCTCCAAACAGTATCAAAATGGCCATATAATGGATAAAGTACAGTAATTATCGGTAGATACCCTTCACCAAGGGCTATTAAATGGATCAATCCCAAAAGTTGTGTGTGAATTACAAAAAAATATAATTTACTATCTAAAGTTTGTATCCTGTTCATTTTTTGCATCGCCCAAATGCGTAGCATTCATGAATACCATTAAAAATCAATAGACCAGCCGATGAATAAAAAACGACCAGGGCCGAACAACCAAGGTACGGGGTAGCTTGATTAGGAGGAGCCAGCTGTAGCCGGGGCCGAGCTGATTTTAAATTTCTTTAAATCTACGCACTTTCCACAGCCCCGGCGTCCAGGCCGCTTTCACTTGGGTGAAATGCTCTATGGACGCCTTCCACCTTCTAATGTGAAAACCACTTGATTTAATACGAAATCGAAGATTCACGAAAACCTATAAAAAACCTGTCTGCCGAAGGCAGGCAATAATAACCACTTAAGTAAATTGAAAATAGGCCGGTCCTTACGTTGCGTCAACCTTCATGTGGGGATAAGTCATTTTCCGTTATTAAATAACTTTGGGCATTGCCCTCAAGGTCCATTGTTTGGTCGTTCTTCTTCCGTCGTGGAGATGGCATGGCCGTTAAGAATTATTGAAGCCTTGGAAATAATTTAGGCCATGGCATCGGTCCTTAAAATCCAGAGATTTTAGGGACCACCTAGCGAAGAAGGGTCTTTTCTTTTGTTTCGTTTTATTCATTGCTTGCTTATTATGTAATAAGGTATTCATGAACCTCCTAGGTCGGTTTCATTGGACAAGCAAAGAAATCGAAGATTCACGAAATCCGATAAAAAACAATAACAACCAATTGAGTAAAATGAAAGAATAATTTAATCATTGGTTTTACTAAATTGCTCCTATTAATAAAAACTATTTATCAAAAAAAACACGACTGATCAAATTAATCCCTTTTTTTTATAAACACAAAAATTGCTTTTTTATCCTATTAAATTTTAACATTTTGCCTAGTTTTACCCAGACCAAAAACCAACCAAATGAAAAATGCATTTTTTTGCACACTATTTATATTCCTTGCTTTTAGTTGTGGAGGTTCAGATGATGATCCTATAGAAGAACCCCTTGAAGATCCCGTTGCAGAGGAAGATGGGGGTGTAGCCGATCCCGTAGACCCTACAGATAATTTTACGATTACCGAAGACGGCAATGTAAAACGCGATACCTATGTAATCTTACCTAATGACAGTAAGCTTAAGGCAGAGGATCTGACCGTATCATCCCTATTTTCCGATGATGTGATAAATGACAACCACAAATCCGAGATTGAATTGTTTAATGAAAGTTCATTTGAGCTATTGTTTGCAAAGGATAAGGAAGGGGAAATACTTATGCTTTCCTATGTAAACCCAATTAGTAAGGAGCCTTTGGTTATTACTGCGGAAACAACTGCTGTTGCCTTGGTCATGATGCATCCTTGGACGTTTGAGATGTCTGCAGAAACAAAGCTGGAAGCTGTAGACAAAATAAGGCAAACCCCAGGATTTGAAGAATTGAGGATTAGTGTTGAAGAACAAATTGCCACGGGTACCTTGGATGTAGCAAAGAATGAAGCCTTGTTCAACCTTTTGAACCAGTTTCAGACCAACCTTGCCGCTAAAGAGGAAGTTAATGTGGAACCGCTAAAATTCACCTTGGAAGATGGAAAAGTAACGGTGCTGAATTACAGGAGCAGTGCTTCCTATGGCGTGGGAATCTACGACGGGAACGATGTTTTTATAGAACATAAGTTAAGTGCTGGTTTGAATAAGAGCAGGTATTTGGAAAGTGGTTTCTCCACGGGCGGGGAGACCGATAACCTTAAAGCAACATTCAATATTCCTTCGGATGGGCAATGGACCATGAAGGCTACTAGCGGCCTATCATTTGATGGTACTCTTCAAAATCAGCAAGCCGCCTTTTATAATACCGGCCAATTAACCTTGGGTGTCATAGGCATTTTCTCTGACAGGTTAAAAAAATTGATTAAAAATGCCGATTGTATTCTGTCGTTGGGCGGTAATGTATTTGACGGACAATCAGAATCCTCTCAAATATCCGATAGGCTCAAATTGTTCAAGGACGGGAAAATATCGGGGGCTTATTTGGCCTATGACGTATTTTTTTATGTTGCTGATAGGATTGCCAGTATTTTTTCGATTATCGAAGATTGCAGCGGGGTCGACACCGACAAGTATGGTGTAAACTTTAAAGGGCTTGGTAAGATTTTAAGTTTTTGGACCAATATAAAAAGTGCCTTTGATACGGGTGCTCTATTTGGTGATTGGTTGCTTTATGATAAGGAAATAGAATTCTGTTTTATTAAGGATGGGGATGAATTAAGGGATTGTGTTTATCTAACGGTGAATGGCGACTTGGATTTTGGAGATATTGGTGTAAATAGAAAATCGCGGTATAAGGTAGAAATCCTTAATGAAACCGATAAGGAAATTACCTTGTATGGTGTCTATACGCAACCAGAAGAAGGTTCAACAGGGCAGTCGGAATTTTTCAGAGTGGAGTATCCAAGTGCTGGTGATTGGCCATTGACCATACCGCCCCAAGGATCTTTTGAAATGGAACTATCGTGCGCTCCTAAGGAAATACGGGAATATACCACGGAAGTATCCTTTTATATCAACCCCGACTTTGATGATGGCTTACATGGTCAAGATTCCAGTCTTAGAATGGAGGCGGTAGCCAACGTTATTATGAATAGGGTGAGTGTTACCCATAATTTACCTCAAACTTTACCAAAAAGTGGGGATGAGGTAAGCTTTGATGTAGCTATAACCAATAATTCTCCTGATGACCTGAAGCTGGCTTGGATCAGGGAGGAAATTGAGGAGGGTAGCCCCACAATAAGTAAAAGGCTTGAACCTCCCGTTGATTTTATTATTCCAAAGGATGGAACAAGAACAGTAACCATGAAGGCAGAAGCTGAATATGTTCATGAATATTCCGGAACATTCGTTGTAGAGTTTTTTCATGAAAACGGAACGGGGACTGGATGGTTACCGCCCGAGGATATAGAAGGCAATACTGTTGTTTATAGGACTGACTCAACGGGAGATCCTGTAACCACCACAACCAATACCATTAATTTTGGAGAGATTAATACGGCAAGTTCCAAAAGTTCAGCTTTTTATTTATCTAAGGAAACCTTTGACCCTATAAATATTTCCATCTCCTTACCTAATGGATTCGATGTTGTAGGAGGGTCGCCCTTTTTAATGGATTCAGATTATATGAACATCCCAAAAAATGTTCAAATTAATTTTAGACCCACAGAAGAAAGACCCTACAATGGCAATATCGTAATCAGCAATGACTACAACAATTCTGAAATTATCATTCCTGTGAGCGGGACTGGTGTAAACTAGACAAAAATAAGTTGCTCAAATCAAATCTTAATCTAGATTCACAAATATTAAATAAAACAATAGACAAGTAATTTGTAAATGTGTGTGGAATGGGATTTTATATGAAAACGCTGAAAAACTTGAAGAGTTACAGTAATTTTGTGTTTAACATACTTTATACAATTTCAGAAACTTGCTAGAGAAAAGACAACAATTACCCCAAGAGCAATTTATAGATGCAGATTATTTCATTTATTGTTTGGAAGGGGTTCAAGAAATAGAAACGGACAAGGTTACCGAAACACAGGAAAACCTGGGGCAATTGGCCATAAAGTATGGGGTAGCTAGCATATATAAAACATGCGACACCATTGAAGGATTGGAAGATAGCTTAAATGCATTGGTTTTGGACGACCATCATTTTAGGGATTATGAAATCATCTATTTGGTCATGTCCGGTGAGGCCAATAGTATTTGCCTAAATGGCTATTACTATAGTTTGCAGGAAATTGCTGAAATTTTTGAAGGAAGGTTAAAAGGAAAGATCTTGCACTTCTCAAATACTAAAATTCTGGATTTGGACGAAGAAGAAGCACAATATTTTTTGGATATCACTGGCGCAAAAGGTGTTTCTGGCTATGGTAATGAATTTAATGGAATAAGTAGCGCAAATCTTGATAAGGCATTCTTCAACTTATTTAAAGAAGATGATAATATGCTGGATATTGTAGAAGAGTTGCACCAAAGACATTACCATGTCTGCAAATTGCTCGATTTTAGATTGTACTATTAGTGAAACTCAATTTTGAGAAGTCAGTAAGACGTACTGAAAATTGCAAGTTGAACTAATCCCGCCATTTTCGGCGGGATCTAGGTTCAATACCTCGATCCTTGGGTCGATTCCTATTATTAGTGAAACTCAATTTTGAGAAGTCAGTAAGACGTACTGAAAATTGCAAGTTGAACTAATCCCGCCATTTTCGGCGGGATCTAGGTTCAATACCTCGACCCTTGATCCTAAAATTTTGCGACCGACCCAGGAGTTATTATCTCCGTGGGCCCCAGAATTCGTATATTTTAATATTCATGGTCTTTTGTTTTATAAATTGTTATTTTCATAAATCTAAATACATATTAAAATGAAAGAAAAGATGCAACCTACTTTCTTAAAAAGGGTGTTTTTTATATTATTAATGGGTTCTTTAATACAATGTTCACCAAAGGTAGCATCTTCATTTTCAGAAGAAGAATGGGATTCTCTACCCGCAGATGGACCAAATTTGTCCACTTTTAACGGGATTTTTTGCAGTTCTAACGCAACAGCATCAGAATTGTATGCTGCAACTGAATTTCAAAGGCTTTTTAGAGGATTTACAGGTAAAGAGTTGCCTATAGATAGTACCGAATCAAAGATTGGAAAAACCATTTTAATAGGCCCTAAAGCAGCTGTTAAAGTTGGTTTTAAGACAACAACGAAAAAGCTTGGTGAAGAAGGTTTTAATATCGATATCTCTAAGGATCAAATTGCTATTTATGGGGGGCAAGCCCGGGGTACTCTTTATGGTGTATATGAGTTTTTTGAAAAATATTGTGGTGTTCGGTTCTTGACCCATGATCATACTTTCTATCCACAGGAAGGGAAAAATGGGAATTTTAGGATCAAAGGGCGAAATTATACTTACGTTCCTCCTTTTGCTTTTCGTTCTTCCCATTATGGTGAAACACTCCAAAACCCTTCGTTTGCAGCTAAACTACGCACTAATTCGGTCAAAGGTGAAGAGAAATTTGGCGGTATTACGGGGTATATACGTGTAAGTCATAATGTATCTAATCTTGTTCCCCCTTCCATTTATGGCAAAGAACATCCAGAATACTATGCTTTGGTTAATGGTAGGAGAGAAGTTAGCATGCATGGCGGTGGACCACAATTATGTTTAACCAATAAAGACGTTCTGGACATTGTAACGGAGGCTACTTTGGAGGCCATTGAGAAAGATCCTACAAGAAAGAATTTTAACGTTGCACAAATGGATAATGGTAGTTACTGCACCTGCGAATCTTGTGCTGCTCTCGATGCTCAAGAGGAATCCCATGCGGGTACCATGATTTCTTTTGTCAATGCAGTTGCAGAGCGTGTTGAAAAAACGCATCCAGAGGTTTTAATTGGCACCTATGCTTACGAATACACGCGTAAGCCACCGAAAACAATACGTCCTAGAGATAATGTTATGCTCATGTTATGTAGTATTGAATGTTGTAATTTTCATGCGATTGACGATCCTACCTGTATTCTGAACGAAGAATTTAGTAAGGATATGGATGATTGGAACAAAATAGCCAAAAACATCTTTATTTGGAATTATAATGTCAATTTCAGGGCGTTTCTCCTCCCTTTTCCAAATTTACAAACCATTGGAAATAATGTGGAATATTTTGCAGACAATAGTGGTCGTGGCGTATTTATGCAGGCAGCCGGAAATGGTTTTTCTACGGAGTTAAGCGACTTACGAAATTATGTAATTTCGCGCTGTCTATGGAAACCTGGCCGCGATAGTTGGCAAGAAACAATCGACTTCTGTCGGATGCATTATAAGGAAGCCGCACAACCTATCATTGATTACTTAAGTTATTATCACAATTTGATTGAAAAAGAAAAGAGGCACCCCGGTCTTTTTTCTACTGAAGCACCTTTATGCTTAAATGCAGAAACAGTAGATCAAATAGATTCTTTTTTTAAGGAAGCATTATCATTGGCAAAATCGGAAGAGGTGCGTACGCGGGTAGAAAAGGCATCGTTATGTGTTTATCGGGCAAAATTGAGTGTAGCGACGATGAATCTTACCTATGAAAATGGCTATTGTAAGCCTTCTTTAAAGGAAGGCGATGAGGCTTTATTGGATACATATACTGATCTATGTGCAAAGTATAACGTAATAATGGATAATGAATATGTGAAAAATGAGACCTACCTAGAAAATATGCGTAATATTTTTTCAGGGTTGAAAGCAGTTCAATTAGAAAATAACTATTGGAGTTTAGTGGTAATACCTGAAAGCAATGCTAAAGTGGTGGAGATGACCTATAAGCCTAAAGATAGAAACGTGGTTCAGCCTACGCGTTCATTTGATCGTTTTCGTTTTGAGGAATGGGTCAGAGAGGGAGATGGCCCAAAACCTGATGGAATTTTAGGGTATGAAATTGTGGAGCAAAGCCCAACAAAAGTAATTATTGCACTTACAACAAATGATGGCGCACGAATTGAACGTACCATCAGTCTCGAAGGAGATGGCATCCACTTTGAAACCTCAATAAAGTCAGAGGTGGACCGTTCCTTTAATTTCTTCGTACACCCGGAATACAATGCTGGGTCGGGCTCTTTAGACCCTCAAGAAGTTGGTGTTTATGTTAAAGCTAACCATTGGTTGCAGGTAAACCAGGGTTGGGAAAATGCAAAACCAACAGAAAGGACAAATTCAATAATGAAAGAAGGTCTTAAAGGGGGTTCCTTTGCCTATTTTAATCAGAAGTCCGGATTTGGTGTTGAGCAACGTTTTAAACCGGGTACTTTTGAAAATTTAAATCTTTTCTGGAGTCCAGAGCGAGTACAGATCAATTTGGAAATGACGCCTAATGTTAAACAACTTAAAGCGGGGCAAGAGGCAAGTTACGCTTATGCTATACATTATTTGGATAAAGCACCAATAAATAATTAAAAGTTACTCGCTCTCCCAAAATATTTTTAGAATACATTAAACTTAAAATTATGGTAAAAAAATTTAGGTTTCTATTGCTTTTAGTATTTTTTAGTCTTGGTTGTGAAAGTAATGGTGATGGCTGTGAAGAAGGTTATGTAAGGCAAGTTGGACCAGATGCTTCTGAATGGTGTGTAGAAGAATTTAAGGAAGATGGTATTGACAAAGAGTACCGAACCGGAGAAAGTTATTATCATCAAAAGTATGGCCTAATAACATATACTAGTGGTAAATGGACAGACAAACACAATCAAGTAATTTGGCCTTAGTATCATTTAAGGATTCCATGCATCAATATAGTATCTAAAAAGGTATAATATCAAGCTTACTTTCTTAAATCTTGGCAAATTTGGCTTTTGTTAGACCATACGGACTTTACAATCCAACACCCAAGTCCTAAGGATTCTTGTGAAATACTAACATGTAGGTATATTTTAGACAATAGAATTATAGTTACGTGGATTAAGTTTTGTTGGCATTATGCCAACGCGTCAACCTGCTTTATTTTTGATTCAGCCACTGACTAAACCAATAATTCAAAATGTACATAATATCTTACACCTGCCAGCCGAAGCAGTTTTATCAAGACAGGCATATGATCCATTGCCATAGGTTAAGGATTGCCAATACAAAGGCCAATGCTCCAACTCGCATAAACTTTAAAAGATTCCAAGTCTTTCAACAGTATGCCGTCCTTAAAACTCTTTTTAAGTCGACTACCTCACACTTGGCAAGCAAGTAAACAACCTCGGGGCAAGCCCGCGAGGCATTCGTAGGTAACGACCTTTAATTTTCGAGGCAAGCCTCGGGGTATTATACCCTTTGGCGGTGCCAATAAAATGAAAACCTTAAAAAGTCTATGGTTTTTATGTAGTTGTTAGTTAAATTTTATTTGTAACTTTTTAGTCTCCAGATAATTACTGCCTACGTTTTTACTTTCCCCCATTAAATAGCTGTTATTGGCACTATGGTATTGAGCTAATCTCAAAAATTGTTATTTATGGCACAGGGGTGGATTCGGGCATATAGTGATGAGTATCGCTTTTTTAAGGATAAAACATATAGTCGCAAGGACAAATCATTCTTTAGAAAAGATTTTACTACCTCCTTTCATTTAACCGCAAATGAAAACGCAGCAGTTCTCAAAACATTACATTGGGGGGATGAACTCATTCTCCCGGATGGAATAGGGTCGGACGATTGGACGAGAGGTATTGTGGATGGACAAGAAGGATTTCTCAAACGATGGCATGTAGTGGAAATAGGCTATTTGGCCAAAGATGTCGATGATAATAAAACACCCTACACTTCTAGACTCCAGTTATCGGATAACGAATACCGCAAAGATTTGCTTTGGGGAGATTTAATCCAGATCACCAAAAGGGAAAACGATCTATGTAGTGTAAGGGCTAGAGGATGGTTTGGAAAGTTAAGTTCACATCTTATTGGCGAAACAGCACTTTTAAATATAAATTTTATTGACGTAGGTCAGGGTGACGGTGTACTTATTCGTTTTCCGGAAGGAAGACATATGCTCCTCGATGGAGGATTGCCCAGGGCGAATCAGCAAACAGGTAAAAATGGAGCGGATTTTGTAGACTGGAAATTCTTTTTTGATTATGGTCATTATAAAATTCAACTAGACAGTATGATGGCTTCCCATTGTGATTCCGACCATTACGGCGGACTATGGGATTTAGTGAAAAAAGACCCGGAAACTGATTTGGAATTGGATTGCATCGATTTAAAAATTGGTGAATTCCACCATGCCGGATTATCTACCTGGGTAGACAAGGGTGATACTCATAAAGACGGTCTTGGACCCAAAAAAAGCAGTCATTTCACCCGTCTCTTAAATGATAGGCAAGATGCCATTTCGTGCCTGGATCCAGATAATCAGGATACCTTGAGTGGCCATTGGAAATCATTCTTAAAAGATATTATCGAGGAACTTCCTGAAACTACCTTCAATAGGGTAGGGGTAACCTCTGAAAGTTTAAAGGCAGGACAGGATTTACCGGAAATATGGCCAAATACGTCCGATTGTAAGATCAAAGTATTGGCTCCGGTGACCAAAAATGTAGACGGTCAGCCCGCTTTAAAGGACCTTGGCAACTCGGGGGTCAATAAAAATGGCCATAGCATTTGTCTGAGACTCAATTACCACAATGCCCAGATATTGCTGACAGGTGATTTAAACAAAGCGAGTATGGACTTTATATCGGAAGCGTATGGAGATCGAATATCCAGTTTCAACTGCGATGTCGCCAAAGCTTGTCATCATGGCAGCCATGATATTTCCTATAAATTCCTACAACATATAAATGCTGGAGCTACCATAATCTCCAGTGGGGACGCTGAAGGTTACGCCCATCCAAGACCAGAGGTCGTGGCGGCCAGCGCAGTCACCGGACATGTGGATATTGACCCGGTAAAGGACAGATTGGTAACCCCCTTGGTATATATGACAGAGATAGAGCGCTCAGTTTCACTAGGAAAGGTCACACATATAAAGATGCGGAACTTTCATGATGGAAATGGTAATGTTAACGATAAGGCCCTGTTGGCACTAAATAAGGCAGAAATCAGCAAAGCCTCCTATCTCAGTACGGATGAAAAGGAAGCGCTTAATGCCATACAGGATTTAAACGAAAAAAAAGCACACAGAGAGGCGTTGGAGGAGCGCGAAAAGACGCTATTGGAAACTATGGAATTGGAATCGAGACAGTTTGAAACCAGGAGCGATTTTCATTTTAAAACCGTACACCAACTGTTCACGATTTCCTATGCCACAAAACCACTGGAACGCTCCCGTATTTTGACCAAAAACCATTATGGCCTGGTCAATGTACGTACCGATGGTGAAACCATCATGTGTGCCACTATGGAAGAAGAAGGTGCAGGATGGACCATACATACGTTTCCGGCAAGATTTTGAGAAGTTACTTTTTTTTTGAAAAGGTATTTTTCAAAAAGGTAGACAACACACTTAGTGAGTAATTAAAATAAGAACCTTAAAAAGTCTATGGTTTTTATGTAGTTGGTATTCAGGTGATATTCATATCTTATTTATATCCAGGTAATTATCTGCTAAAATTTCACTTCCCCCATTCAATAGTTGCTCATAATTAAATACTTTATAGAGTCAAGTTTTAATTAACCTTAAACACTATTATTATGCAACTTTCAACAAGTTTAGTATTATTACTACTTTCCGTACAGAATATCTATTCACAACAACAGAGCACTAAACAAACCAGTTTAGGGGGTAAAGAAAAAGTACATATAGACTTTGTTGGTACAGGTAATCTCCAAAGTTCCTTGGCGCAGGGTGACGAAATTCAGGGTAGTGCTGGACTTGGAGTAATATATGAACGTTTTAGAGGAGATTCTTTAAAATACAATAATGAATTATTGCCAATAAAAGGGATTAAGAGTTTTGAAATGGAAGCAATAATCAATGTAGCGTCAACAGTTGACACACTTTCCGTGAATTTTGAAAATGGCCAAATTACAAATCAACGAGATTTTGGGTCCTATGTTTTAAATCCATTTAGTTCAAAACAGTCATTATTCATTAATTCCAATGTATATTTTAACCCAGACGGAGATTACTGGTTAAACAAAATAGCGAAATACTTAAGTGGGCTTAATTTCCGGGTTACTGCTTCTAATGGGGTTTGGAGTGACCCAGAAATAGGGAATGTTAATCTAGGCGTAATAGCTTATAGATTCGGAATTTTCCATGAATTTTTACCAGACGATTATATCCGAACCGACGAAAAAAAAAGTAAGTACAGTGTTTTTCTGGGATTAAACATGGGGTACCGTGGTATTTTTGGTGATGTAACGTCAGATGCTAATGACGAAATTAGAACCTCAATATTGGGTAGTGATCGTACTGATTTTTCTGGCATAGAGTTGAATTTTGGGTTTCGGTTGGATAATATAAGGGCCGAATTTCAAATGCCATTTTTATATGGAAGTGATAGAAAATCAATTAGTGGCTTAACGGATACACAATTTTTATTCACAATTCGATTTGTTGGTGGTTTCTCATTAAAGATAGACCCAGATAAGAAAACAGAAAACAATGATAAAGCAAACCTTGAATCTGAAGACTAACTAAATTGAAATATTAATTATTGAATTTTTTGCTAGGATTATAGGTCAATAACAGTATGAATATTGAAGCAATCAAGCCTTACCTAAAGACCATTAGCTTTACAATTAACAACTTGTAAAACTAACGGCTAATTTGCAAATGCCTGTCTATAGGTAATAAATAGGTAATACAGTTGTGTAAAATTGTGTCTGGAGACATTCCCAACAATAAATTATACTTGTATATAAGACTTTTTACTTAATTCAAATCTAGTGCACCAAATGACACAACAGGACCAACAAGAGACAAAAAACAATAAAAATAGAGGAGACCACTATCAAAAGATAAAATTTTCCTCATGGCTTCGCCTATTGTTGCAGGCCGTTTTGAGACATGGATTTGCACTTGTATTTGTGCTCATACTTCTTGTTATTTTCAGAATGCCACATCTTAGTGACCTAACGGTGGTCATCATACAGCTTGAAAATGGTAATGATTTTGTGGTGATGTTCTTTTTCTATGCCTCCATATTGGTGATGGCCCTGTTAATCGGTTATGGTAACCTGGTCAAAATAGATTCAGTTGAAGAGCGTTCACAGCACATAGTGGATGCTAGTTTAGACTCGAAAAAAGAAAAACAAACCAAATTGCTAAATAAGGTTACCCAAGCCATTAACCTTAAAGATTCAAAGGAAAAAAGGCTCGAGGAACAAAAAAATCAGACAGAATCTTTAGCTGTTGATGGAACTGAACGAAACTATGAGGAGACTGAATATCCTGAAGAATACGTAAATAGGATTTATCCAAAAATGCTGGCGGTATTTATGATTTTGGGAATTACATTTACTGTTGAAAATACCTATTTCCAATTGTTCGGAACTCTTATAAGTTTCAAGTATTTCTTTTTCTTGTTAACAGTGTTTCTTATCGCACTTACCCATCCTCGATTTGCAACGTTCTTAAAGGGTATTTTAAAATGGAAATCACGTAACGGATGGTTACCCTTAATAGTTTTGGTAGTATCGGTAGGAATAATAATAATTCTGGGGATTTTCAACACCGGAGGCACTAAATCGGATATTGCCGGTCTATTTTGGTCTATGATGTGTTTAAGTATTATATTCTTTTTCTTAAGTATTTCCTACAATAAGAGAGTCCTTTGGTTTAAGGAAAAAATAGCCATGCCATTTGCCTATATATATACCATAGCACTGGTAGTCATTTATATAGTGATGTTATTTGATCCAGAACTCAATGATCTCAAGTACTTAACTCCTATGGTTATAATAATGATCTGTATTATTGGCCTCTACACTATGTTTCTTGGGCTGAATTATTTAGGCAAATACACAAATTGGCCTATTTTGACAATAGTATTTAGCGCAGCTATCTTAGCAACTGTTTTAGTTGCTAAAAGTGACTGTTTCAAGCACTATGAGGTAAGTAATGTGCATGCAGAAAATATTGATCCTGACGAACGTTTAACCTTGGAAGACTATGTAGATCAATTTATTGGGCAGCGAAGGGAAGCGATATTAGCAGTCAAGAAAAACCAACAGTTTCCGATAATATTGGTTTCAGCCGAGGGAGGTGGATCAAGAGCGGGGCACTGGGCATTTTTGGTACATAGCTATTTATATGGCTCAAATGAAGACTATTTTAAAAAACACCTGTTTTCTATAACCGGGGCCTCCGGTGGTAGCGTTGGTAGTAATATGTTCTACGTTCAAGCTTATGCTAATAAAGACAAATACGATCGTGAATTGTTTTTAACTAAAAACAGTAAGGAAACATCAAGTGAATTACAGGAAAAAGCTAAAAAAAGGTTTAGATACATAGCGAGTGAATTTTATCAAAGCGATTATATCTCTTCGTCGATAGCCGGACTCTTAGGAAGGGACATCATAGCAAGTATATTTCATCTGAATTTTTATAGAGATCGTGGTGGGATTACGGAGAGCGAGTGGGAGAAGAAATTCGATTCATTATTTGACAGGGGCTTGTTACAAAGGCCTTATCTAGATATTATGCCAAAAAAAGGTGACACCTTTACACCTCCAATTATGGTGACAACGACAACACATGTGCAAACTGGGCAACTCTACGTGATAAGTCCAGTTAAGTTCAACAATAATAATGAACGCGAATCGGGATTTAATGATTTCTTATCGGAATACGCCAAGAAAAATAAGAGTTCTCAAATGATAAAACGAAGCAGTGCAATGCTGCTCACGGCAAGATTTCCCTATTTAAGTCCAAATGGAAGAGTGTCCGGTGTGGGACAATTTGGTGATGGTGGCTACTATGACAATATCGGAGGCACGGTTACAAGGTTTCTTGAAGCAGCTTTGATAAAAGGGTTAAAAAAGGATAGCTTATTAAACGGCAAATACAAGATAAAGCATCTAATTATAACCAATAATACTACCGCTGATTTTGCAGATTGTCCAACATCCAATCAAAAGAAGAAAGATGAAGTAAATTATTATACGCAATTGGTTACGCCCGGACAAATGGCCTTAAATGCCCTATTTGCACATGCAGATGAATTTGTAAATGCGACCATGGATTCTTATCGAATTGAATCTAAACGTACCTTAATCCCAATAGACCAAAATAAACGGCCAGAGATAATTACTCAAATGTGCGACCCTTTGTTTAGACCACTTATACCATTGGGTCGTTACCTAAGTGTAGACGCTGTAAGATCTTTGGAAGAGAGATTAAAAGACCCTATAGAGGTTAGAAAGCAATTGGATAGTATTCTTCTTTATTGATTTTTTCCTTTTTAAAATTTTCTTCTCAAAATGTAATGAAACCTCAAAGGAGGTTAGGCCCAGCCAAACTTCATTGGAGGTTCACGAGGTCCTATTTAATAAAATAGAAATAACCTGAGTAAACACTTATTAAGTGACCCAACGATAGGAGGGAAGTGACACCGAGGAACGAGGTGCATGAATTCCTATAAATAGAAAATAACTAGCCATGAATAAATCGCCGAAAGAGATTAGGCGGAGGCCAAATCTTAATCTAGATTCACAAATACCGAAATAAAACAATAGACAAGTAATTTGTAAATGTGTATGGAATGGGATTATTCTTTCTAATTTCTATTTAGTTACGGAAATCCGTAAATAGTTTCTTGTTAAAATTCTGTATATTGCTTGTCATAATTGACAACCAAGAAAATACTCTTTTTGAATACTATAAAGTTGATTTTATAGTAGTTCTGTATCGTGAAATTTTATGCTAAACCAATCATTTAATGAATCTGAACTTATAAGATTAATCACTTTTGATGATTATAAAAAGTATGAGGGATTTGGAGAAAGTCGTAGAAAAACATTAGAAACTCTTAACAAGATTTCTAATAAAATAAACTCTGCCGATTTTATAGTCTCATCTGTAATTAAAATACTGAATGATTCTAATGAGATTTTCAGTCTTTCCAAAGTGGAAGACGATTTCGCCCTAAGAAAGATTAATGATTCACTAAAAAGATTTTATAAGGTTAAACAAGCTGATAGAAACCTGATAGTAAATCAAATTATAATCTTATTGCAAGAGGCAGTTCCAATGTCTATTATAAAATTAGACTTAAAAAAATTCTATGAAAGTATTGATAGAAAATGGATTATTGATAAACTTAGAGATGATGCTTTACTTTCCGCCAGGGCAATTAATGTTCTTGAAGACTTTTTTGAATTAAGTGAGTTTACTTCTTTTACAGGTTTACCTAGAGGAATAGGAATAAGTGCTACTTTATCGGAGCTTTATCTAAGAGATTTTGACAGAAAGGTTAATCGACTTGATAGTGTATATTATTATGCAAGGTATGTTGATGATATTATATTGTTCACAACAAAAGCTCCGGAAGAAATTTTAAAAGAAATAAAGGAAAAGAAATTATTACGAGAACCATTGCTGTTTAATGATAAGAAAACAAAAAAATATGAAGTAAATAATTACGATAAGGCTTCTGAAAAGGAATTGAATTTTGAATATTTAGGTTATAAATTTTTATTTACTGACTGTTGCAAGAAAGCAAAAAATGAGTTTACGGATAAAAAAATAGAAGTATCTATTGCTCAATCTAAGGTTAATAAATATAAAACTAGAATTGTTCGTTCATTCTTAGATTATTTAAAAAATGGTGATTTTTCTCTTTTAGAAGACAGAATGAAATTCTTAACGGGTAATTACCCTATAAAAAGAAATACAAGTGAGGGAACTATTTTATATGCAGGGTTATACTATAATTATCCCTTTATTAATGATAAAAAAACATTAGAAGAGCTAACCATTTTTCTGCGAAAAATTATCAATTCAAAAAATAAAAGCTTTGGAACCAAGATAAATTCATCTTTGAGTAATAGTCAAAAAGGATTACTGTCAAAATATAGTTTTTTGTCAGGATGGAATAATAGGAAAATTAATGCTGATTTTAACCCAGAAAGAGTAAAATTAATAAAGCAATGTTGGCATAATGACTAGAATTCGCATTAAAAAATTTGATAAAAGCAGAATACTTTTAACCGAAGTGCTTCCATACGAAGTACCTATTCCTTTTACAAACGTTGGTCTGTATAGATTCTCGAAAAGACCAAAATCTGAAAGAGTGCCAGGCTTAGTAACCGAAATACTTGGCAACAGAAGTCCAATGAGTTTATTGCCTTATAATTATCAAATAATCAAAAAATTGGATAGTTACAGAACTCTGACCATAATGCACCCACAAGTTCAATTAAAATTTGTTGACTTTTATTCGAAGTATGATTCTTTGATAATAAGTCTATGCTCTAAAAGCAGAGTATCCATTAGATATCCATCAAAAGTGGCAAGTCATTTTTATGTAAAGAACCCACAAATAATAAAGAGAAAGTTAAGAGATTCGGGTGTAGAGGTAGAAAAGCAATCCTATGAATTAGATGTGGCTCACTCAAGTTCATATTTTACATATAAAAGTTATGATTTTCTTTACAAATTCTATGATTCTTATAAATTTCATCGTTTTGAAAAAAAATTTAAAAAGCTTTTGCGATTTGATGTAGCCAAGTGTTTTCCTAGCATTTATTCACATTCGATAGCTTGGGCCGTTAAAGGTAAAGAATTTGCAAAAAAAAATGTTGCAACTAGTTCATTTGAAAATAAATTTGATAAGCTTATGCAATGGTCAAATTATAATGAGACTAATGGAATTATTATTGGCCCAGAAACCTCAAGAATTTTTGCCGAAATAATTCTGCAAAGAATCGAGCAAAATGTAATAACCAAATTAAATGATGTCAAAATTAGAATAGATAGAGATTATGCTATTTGTAGATATGTCGATGACTATTTTGTTTTCTCGAATGATTTTAAGTTAGCCAATAAAATTAAAGCAGCTTTTGTCAAAGAGTTAGAATATTATAAATTATCAATTAATGATTCTAAAACGGAAAAGATAAAGGTTCCGTTTATTACAGGAATAACAATTGCAAGAATTGAATTAGAAAGACGCTTAAATGAGTTCTTAAATTCATTTATGGATGAAGTAGAAACCAAAGATGAAGATGGGAATAGTAGAAAAGAAGTAGTTTTAAAAACCTTAAATAGACCATTCGGAATATCAAATAATCTAATAAGAGATTTAAAAAGTATTATCAAGAAGAACAATGTAGATTATGAAGATGTAACGGGAATGACAGTTTCGATAATTCGAAATAAGCTGGTTAAAATTCTTGAAAACGAATATCTACTTGAGCAAGAAGCAGATTATTTAAAAGATATTGGAAATCCAATTCTGATAATTCTTGACGTATTATTTTTTCTTATTTCGATGGATAGTCGACCCAGAGCAACGGTTTTACTAACTCAAATTAACGTAGTAATTACTCGCTTTCTAAAGTATAGTAAAATAGATGCTGAACAGAGCAGATTAATCTCTAAGAAAATTTTTGATGGTTTAAGAGATACTTTGGATATATTAAGTAGAGATTCTAAAACACACTTAGAATCATTAAACTTATTTGTATCGCTTGTAAACCTAAATAAGGTTCATCCAATAAATAAGGTTAAGTTCATTGAAGAAATTTTTAAAGATGAGGAGGATTTAGTGAATTTAGATTATTTTCAAATCATTGTTTTGTTCTATTTTTTTGAAAACTCAAATGAGTGTGTTAGTCAAAAAAATGTTTTAATTAAATCAACTATAAATAAGTTTTCGAATATGAATGAACCAATGTCGAAAGCAGAATTTGTTTACTTATTTTTTGATTTTATTGCTTGTCCTTATATAGAAGTATCTGATAAAAATCAGATGTTAGATATTGTTTATAAATCAGTTTATAAAACAAACCCCAGTGTTACAAGGCGAGGAACAATAAGAAACTATATTTCAAAGAATTTTTGGTTTATGGACTGGAGAACAGATGACATAAATCTTGAGTACATTTTAGCAAAAAAAGAATACAATCCGCCTTATTCAGGTTGATTGTTTGAAACTAGTGGTGCATCGTATAATACGGTTCGCTTAATTGATTAATTAATGCATTTTTTAATCCTGTAGTGAATTGAGCTCATTTTTTGGGTACACACCAAGGTGCGTTAAGCCACTAGTTTCTTTTTAATTTTTTAATTCCTAAATGAATGGATGTAATAAATTTTCTGAAATCTAAATTTAAAAAATCTGACCTAGAATTATTAAATAATCCAAATGGGAGGGCAGGGGTTGATTTTTTAGTTGGAGATTGTCAATTATATCTTCAACCTATGAATTTAGATGAAACTCAGCGAAGTATCAAAATATTAAAAGAAGATTTAGGAAAATTAAGAAGTGATTTATTTGTCGTTTTAGTATTGGTAATCGATAAAGAACCAAGGGGTTTTTATTTAATTCCATCGACAGAGTTAGAACAGTCAAATGGAGATATTTTTATTGATAATAATGTAAATTTAATGCCCAGGTTATCAAATTGGGAAATTAAAGTTTCCTCTTATACAATTCCAAAATTAGCGAGGTATTCATCTGACCATGTAATAGATGAGTTCAAACATCGTCAATAATATTATATAAAATAGAATTAACCGGATTTCTACCCAGATGATGTGCTGGCAAAACGGCCTCAGAGAACTTTGGTAAAACAATAGGCTAAATGAGCGGCCATATTCTAGACTTTTAGTTATACAATTTGTTGAACAATATTATGTTACAAGCAGTTCAAAGCGGTCTTAATAGTTAGAATGCTTTCTAGAATATAGCGACTGAGCGCCAACGCGCCTGCTGGCTCCTTCGCTAAAAATGTACTTTAGGTACATTTTCTTTACGCTCGGCCCTGTTCCAAAATTATATTCAGCCTTGAATTTTTGTTTTAGGTATTTAGCTTTCGCTAAATAGTGTTTCAAGACACTATTTTAAAGAATTGATTAAGTATCAATTTTTAAAATACCCAATAATGAAACATTAAAAAAAAGGATTAATTGAAGTTCTAAAGTTAACAAGTGCACAGAAGTTTTATTTTATTCACAATCCTATTTAATTGTTGAATGTAAAGGTGTTCGTGAATCTCCTAAAAATTCGATTTCAAAAATTTGTGCTGTTGCGGCAAGCTAGCGAGAATCTTCCCCTGCTGGCGCTCGCGCCAGCGTGGAGAATTTAATACCAGCAAGTTGATAACAATTAATTAAATTTACCAATTACACAGAATATTTTACAATTTATACAACATTTCTGCTAGTATATTAAGATTAATACTACATTGAATATTCAAATTGTGTGCTCATCACTAGTGTTTCACTAGTTCTTCCCCTAAAACGATAACCATTATTCTTGAACATCAGAATTATTACAGGGCATGTTAGCTTTTGTATTAAATGACTCCCTGGTATACTAATTGAAAGTTTTGTTACAGAGTAAAAATTTAAGAACATATATTTTTCTGCTTAGTTGTGGATTATTTTAAATATATACAGTTCTTACTTTAAAAAAGTCTTATGGGTAGATTACAATGTTTCGTGAAATTATTTTTTTTCAGTTTTCAAATTTTTTTGGGTCAAGAGTCCAATTACAACGAATTAAAGGCCGAGTTTAATACTATTAAGTATTTAAGTAAGACTAATAGTTTTATTAGGCAATTGAAAATCGATACCACTAGCATAAACTATAAACATGTGAGTCCAAAAGCAGTATTAAAGGACTCGACGCGAGTTAAGACAGAGTTAAAAAATGAAGTGCAAGATTTCTATTCCAAAGTAAGAAGTAATCTTAAAAAAAAATATTTAGGAGAGGTTGAAGGTGAAATTTATAGACGAAGAGACAGTCTAAACGATTTAACTCTAGAAATAATTCAAAGTCGTATCAAACAGCTGAATAAATACGTTTCTGACAAACCTTTAAATGCAAGTAATGTTTCTCACTACATAGATTTTTCATTATCAGAAATTGCGGAGATACACGATATTTTATCCCGGGATAACACTTTCGCTTGGCCAAATTGTACTGAAGATAGCCAGTTGGAGATTGTAGATTTGGGATATGATAACCCAAACGGTGAATTACTCCAACAGTCTTCAATATTATATGTCACAGGGGGGCAAGTAGAGCTCAAATTACAAACAGAGAAATGTTTAAAAATTAAATCGGTTACTCTTATCTCCACCTATTTTCAAGGTAATAAAAAAGAGCTTTCCAATAATACCGGGTTTTATGATGAGATTGAACAACAGTGGATTGTCGATCCTTTTCGCTATGAAGATTCCTATACTACAATTAACGAAGAACAACATGAAATCTCAGCTAAAATAATTTTGCCGAATTATAAAGATGGGCGTTCATTTGATGTTGAGATTGAGATTTCGAATAATACATCATCCTTTAAGAAAATTTATGAATTTACCATTTCATGCGTTAAAGATGTTGTACTTCAAAATTCTCCTTTTGCAAAACCCATACTTAGTCTTAGTGAATTGTATCTTAAAAATAAGATAATTACAGGTATTTACGGCATGTTTGGAGATGATGGAAGAATGACAACTGCTAGCGGAAAGACTGTATACAATCCCGATTACAAAAACATCTATTTCAATATTGACAATGGGATTATTCAGTTTCGGTTAAAGGCGAAAGTAGATTTGCCCACCTGTGACCCAGTTATTTTAATAAACATGGATATGAAATTGTTACCCCTGCCCGTAGGATTTGAAATTGAAACCGACACTTCGGTAGATTTCGACGCCCCATTATGGTGTGATATTATTAGTCTCAGTTTAGCGGATAATATTATGGGTTTGTTTGAATCGAAAATTAAAAAAGCTATGAAAGAAGAGGTTGAAGATATTATCTCTAAATCTATTGAGGATAATAATTTTTTCATAGCAAGCATTTTTATAGATGAAATATCATCATATAATCATGAATTGAATTTCCTTTTTATTAATGCATTTAATCAATTAAAAATTGATGTTCCATATAATACAAAAAGGCTGAACGACGCATTTAAATGGGGTGTAGCTTTCAGTCCTAATCAAAACATAGGTTTAATTCCTGGTGGAAGAACGGAGATTGAATATACACATGACAGCGAAACACAATTTGTAATAGGGCCATTTGGCATATTTAATTGGAACAACGATGTGCCTATTCCCAATCCGTGGATTTTAACTAATTCTAATATTTATGTCTATCATAAACAGCGAGATTATGCTCGCAAGGCACTCCAAGGTGTTAGACGAATGACACCCGATCTCATCTTACAAAATACAGGCATAGGTCGTACAATCATGAATTCTAATTATGAAGGGATAATACACACCCTTCCAAAAATATTAAAAACACCAGACAGTGATCTTCAATCCAGAATTGTCTTTGGGAATAATGATCATTTGTACATAAATGTAGCTGAACAGGGAAATGGCAATTGGGAATTATCTATCATTCTTATACCTTTTGATATTAATTTATAAATTAAACTTTTTACATATGAAAACTAAGCTTTTAAAACTTAAAAATTTAATATTATTTGGAGTGATAATTTTTGGGATACTTTCAATTATTTCTTCCGGTGGTAACGGTGGTGGAAATGATGGCAATTCTTCTAATCCTACTTCACCTACAGACGAATCAACAAGTGCTACGCTAGTTTTGAGGATGGAATATCCGGCTTCCCAAACTTTTAGTGAATTGGGAAGAGTAAGATGGGAAGGTGAACTTATTAGTGATACAGGTACGGTTGGTATTGAGGAATTCCAAGATAATGAGGATTACGGATCAAGCAATCCGATTGGCTTTAATACTGATGCGTCAGGAGCTCAACAAGCTATCTATCAGGTAAATTTTCAAAAGGTGAATCTCAAAAAAGGTACTTGGAAGTTTCGTTTTATCAGGTCGGGTTGGTCTAGTGAATGTGAAGTTCAATTGGAGTCACCAAAATCAATAAATTTCTATGCTGGAAGGGAAGGTTGTGGCGAGGGCGGTAATTTTCCAAGCGAATAAAAATTTTGAAATCAGTTGATAGGTTTTGGTTTTCCGGAATTGTTGGCGGCTCGATATTAGTTTTTGGCCTTGTTTTTTATCTTTTTGTTAGAGGAAATAACGTGCTATTATTTTTATATGATGGCCCATTGAATATCATGGATTTAAATTCACAGGTGTTTTTTAGTCTACCTTCCTTGATTCATTGTATCGGGTTTATTCTTATTACTTATTCCATACGTTCAGACATCTTAAATAGACCATTATCTATATCAGTGATGTGGACGGTTATCAATCTGATATTTGAATTTTGCCAAAAAGGAAGCCAGATTAATTCGATTCTTAAAAACCCAAGTTTAATCGAAAATTCGAGGATAGACGAATTATTGAATTATGGTTATTTTGATTGGTTTGACGTTCTTTCCATTTTACTCGGTGGCCTGATTGCGTATTTATTCCTGATGCTTTTAGAATTAAAAATGGAGACTTGATTACACATCGAACCGTTTAAGGTATTAGACTGGAAATTGTCCATTTATTTGGAATACACGATATTTTTCAGGTTTTATCAGATAACATCAATCTTGGACATGATGCCTCAGAATTTGTATTCTCATTAAAAAGGTTTTCTTATAAATCTCACACTATTTTTTATTTGGCTACAGATATTCATATTTTAATTGTTCGTGTGCTAAATCAAATTATGGATTACGAAAATAATTTTAGGTAGATGTTTTTTTTGATTCGTTTTATAAAATAATAAAAACCAGCAAGAAGAAACTTATATTTGTTAAGACAAAAGTTTCGTCTTGCTGGTTTTTCTGTTTATGACGTTTTTTTCTTTAATTTTTAATCGCACCCATCGATGGAAATATCAAATTTACCCTGAATGTTTAGCGCACCAGGAGCATTGTCTTGCCTACGGTAATTGATATTGATAGATCCTTTATAGGTTTTACATTGGCCATTCACGGTGATGTCGGTAACATATGCATTCCCATCTTTAGAAAGATAGATGCCTTTTTTATTTAGTATAACACTGGAGGTTTGTACATTCCCAAATACATAAGGAGCAATGGAATATTGCAATTTCTCAACTGGATCAGGCAAATAAAAATCAATGGTGTTGTTGTCGTCATCTTTGGCAGAGAAACGAATTTTACCATCGGAAGCTCCAACGGTTTCTCGAAACATTTCAAATGTTGTATCGGAAAAGCCTTCGCCATTCACCCGAATGGAAATATCTCCAGTCTCCTTGGGCTTGTCGGTTTCCTCATCGGCATCATCGCTTTTTGAACAGCCAACAAATAATGTGCAAATGCATACAGTAAGGTAAATAATTTTTCTCATTTTGATTAATTTTAGAGGTTTCATACCTATACATCGAAAGACCATTAAAATGTCATCAAGTCTTTAAATAAAAGGTATTAAACCTCAGGGCAGGCCTGTCTGCCGACAAAGGCAGGCCTGTCTGCCGACAAAGGCAGGCCCTGAACCTAATAATAGGAATCGACCCTAGGGTCGAGGTATTGAACCTAGATCCCGCCGAAAAAGGCGGGTTTAGTTCAACTTGCAATTTTAAGTGCGTCTTACTGACTTCTCAATATTGAGTTTCACTAATAAGTGTTGTTTCAAAATTGTTATAAAATAATATGAAAATATTTAGTTTATTCCTGATTGCAATTTCTATGCTGTCATGTTAGCTTTTATTTTGGCGGCGAGATGAAGCGTTGGCAAAGTCGCATATACCGCTTAAAAGAAGTTTATGACCCTGCTCATAATTCGCTTAAATAATAAAATGTTCTGGGATATTTTACTTAATGCAATTATAGCTAACCAATGAGGAACAATTATTTAAGTATGGCGTGTTGGTTTCCTTTTACATAATTGTTGACGATATGAGCCTAAAGGCAATCATATCTGCAATTATATAAAATAGCACAAGCTATACGGAAACTGCACAAATGCTATAAAACTAAAACGTTATATTCTGCCCTATAATTTACATTATGTAAAATAGAATATTTGAAGTACTCCTGCGAAGTCCTCGTATACTCCAATTTTAACGAGTGGGTTGCCGTGGCAGGGAATTACGTTAAACCCTCTTCCACTCATTCCCTCTACATCGTCCCGCCGATCTTTAAAATCATCCACTGGATAATCTTAAAGCATCGCGTATGTAAAATACGATAAAATATAGGAGATTAAGTATCTCCTATATTTTATGCGAGATGGCGCGCTGGCCAAGAATACTATAAACATCATTTACGTCGGCCCTATTAAACATACAGCCTATAAAATCATTTATGTAGGATTCTAGGTGTAAGATTGAGTATCTCCTATATTTTATGTGAGATGGTGCGCTGGCCAAGAATACTATAAACATCATTTACATCGGCCCTATTAAACATACAGCCTTTAAAATCATTTGTGTAGGATTCTGGATGTAAGATTAAATTTATAACAGTATAGAATCCGATGGTAAACCATATTCCATAAAAAAAGCTCCGAATATCAATATCCGGAGCCTTTTTCCCTATTTTTCCTTTGGTGTTATTGTCCTTGGCTACATGCTCTAGTAAAACACCCACAGGAAAAGTATAGGAAACGCTTTACTACCGCAACATGTTGCTGTATTCCTCCACCGACTTTTGTACTTCCAGATACGAACGGATCTGGGCCATCGTTTTTTCAAAGAGTTCAATCTTTAAATCCTTTTCCCTTTTTAAAGCCTTGATCAATTCCACATTCGTATTTTTCAAGCTCTTTAATGTGTGTCGGAGAGTTTCAGATTTAATAAACAATGAGTATGTGTTGGGTTCACATACATAAGAGGTCAATTTTTTTTCCAATTGGCATAAGTCATTATTGGTACGCTCCAATTTTAAAATACATCCACTGTTGGAAGGCCTGCTAATCAAATTTCTACTAATCTTTATGGTTGTTTCCATAGTGTAAGCTTGTTTTAGGGTTAACGGATTTTTTTTGGTACACTCTTATATAAATTGATTTTATTGGTTTGTAGCTAAAAGATACGACAAAAATCCCATTTTTATATAAGCAAATCCCTCATTAACATTAGTTTAAAGCAATATTAACACCCCTCCCCGCATCGACGTACCGGACTATTTCTTCGACCAACGGCACATTTTCCATGAAATCCCTGCTTTTTATTGGGCCCCTACTCCTACGCCTAACAATTTCTCTCCCTCCACTCCCCTCCTGCCCCAAATCATTAGTTTAACACCAACCCCATCAACTTTGCTGCTAACATAAGCCTCTCCTGTATGATTTCATCTAGTTTATGAATGGGAATCCTTATCCACAGAATAGGATTCAAAAGCTCCGGGATTCAGCTTTTTGTTTTGAAAAAAGCGCGGAGTTTTGAATCCGATTTTTAGACATAGTCTTAAAAATTCCTTGGAGGAGGTGTCTTTTCTTTTGTTTCGTTTTCTTTGGACAAGCAAAGAAAATGAAAAGTAGATTTGGTTATGGGTACTTTATTTGATTACAGGTTTAGATTTAAGTCGGAAGATATTGCACAATCAAAGAAATTGATGATACAGGCAAACATAAAAATTAATGAAAACCTACTGGGAAAAATGAATGACAAAAAAGAAACCCCGATGCATTGCATCGGGGTTTCAAAAGTTCGTAATATACTTACTATTCTATCTACCAGCTGATCTCCTCAGATTCCCCATTGGGATAGGTAACTGTTCCCTTTTGGTCACAACTCCCATCGCCAAAGTCCAGGGAAGCCGTTAAACCATCCACTTCCAACTGCATAACACCGGAAGTGATATAGGCACATCCCAGGTTGGCGGATAAAGCTTCGGTCACGGTAAATTCATAGGTTATACCATCTACGGTAATGTCCCACTCTCCTGTACAGGTAACATCGTCTCCTTCAGCATTGATCTGATCCAAATGCCAGCTCAATACCTTGTTGCCCTCCCAGGCTATAATGTTTCCGTTGTCATCCTCAAAAGTGGCATCGGTTGCTATGGTAAAGGTTGGACTATTGGCATCGGAGAAATCGAAAGACAAAGTCTTGGTTCCGTTCAATATATAATCGTTGTAGGTGAAGTCGGTAAAACTAATCTCATAACTCCCCTTGTTGCCATCGGTGTTTCCATTGTTGCCTGTTAATACAATGGTACCGCTTATCGACTTACCATGAATGATACATTGATCGTAAGCAACCGTAATACTTTCATCGGTAAAAGCCAGTGTTGCACACTCTGTGCTGGTCTTGTTAGACTTTCCCGCCTTGTCGTTGATCAGTAATTCAGAAACCAACTCGTCCAGTCCGTCCGAAACGGCATTGACCTGCATTTGGGCTTTCACTTGTTCAGGGGTCAGACTTTCATCATTTAGGCCATTCATAGCATCATTGCTACAAGCGGCGATCAAAACAAGTCCGAAACTTAAAACTAAATAATTAAATGTTTTCATTGTTTGTAGGGTTTAAAACATATTTAACTTGGGCTAAAATAAGCGCTTATATAATATTATGTTAAAAAAAACGCAAATTTTCGACGCAAAGTATACATTATTAAGAATTATCCTACGTATATAACCACTTTAGGCCGATAATACCCTTGGTTATCAGCACCTTAATCCAAAAATCACTGTAATTGCCCCCCCTTTTAATAGTGGTATCAATCCAATTGAAACCTAAAATTGTTGTAGTCGTCCCGCTGATAAGCCATTTTTTGCGTAGTGGGCGATATGGCGAAATAGGGCGAAAACGTAGTGGTAATGACGGTCTTTCCATCTGGTAAAAACTCCATAATCCGTAGCCAACCGTCTCCCCCATTGCCATGCCATCCACCGCCCATGGCCTGTGCATTAAAGGTAATCTGGTTCACTTTTTTACCGGCAGCGTTCCTGTCTACCCTAAAGGCGGTATGTCCCCTAAAATTATCAGGGGAACCAATATGACCCGAAAATACCAATTGTACGTTCTTGGAAGGGGCCACTAGCTTTTCCCAAATCGATTTACCATAGTTGGCATCCGCTATGGGATAGTTTTCTTTTTCCATATGCTTGTTTTGGGCATTTAGATAGGAATGGGTAAGCAATACCACCGTATGATCTTTATAGATTTCTTTGGAGATCTCACTGTTGGCCCATTGTAAAATAGTATCCCGCGGTGCAAATTCAAGGTTCAGGAACAAGAACTTTCTTTCTTGGGGGGATATCAGTTCATAAGTGGCATTTTCCACCGATGGCAGGCCGTCTATGTTCTTACCGGCTGCCCTCAAAGCCTTTGCATTCAATAGGTTTTTGTGCACGGGAAAATACTGGCTGTAATTGGATTTTCGGTTTTCAACACTTTTATAGCCAAAGTCGTGGTTACCTGCCGCCAGGATATAGGGAACCTTTCCGTCCAGTCGCCCAAAAGCATGGGAAACGGCCCTCCACTGGTCCCTACTGGGCATATTTCCATTTACCTTGTCCGGCACCAAAAGTTCGTTCTGCTCTACCAAATCGCCAGTACACAGCACCATTTTTATATTTAGGGCATCGATATTTTCACTGATCCAAGCTGTCATGGTTTCCAGGATGCCCTGATTTCTTTCAAATTTCACATAGCTCTGGGTATCCGGAACCAGAATAATGGACCAGGAATCCGGATTGGATAATTTGGGAGCCGTATAGGCTTCTTGTGCCCTTAGAGCAGAGGAATGTATAAAAAGGGAGCAAATTAAAAGGTAATAATAGTGTCTAAGCTTCATTTTGGTAGATTTTGATGGTTGTATGGGATAAATTTAACCTTTTTAGAGTAAGCCCAAATAAGACCCTTGCCCTAATTTCTATTTATTTCTTGGGATTTTAAGATCGGGATAGTTGTATTGGGATACCAAATATGATTATTTTCGTCCCTTACAAAAGCTTTACCGATACCCATGCCCGATTTCCAGAACGAATTGATCCCCTATTTAAAAAAGTACTTTGGTTTTGACCGCTTTAGAAAACAACAAGAGGCCATTATCACGGCGGTGTTGAACAAGGAGGATTGTTTGGTGATCATGCCCACAGGAGGCGGTAAATCCATTTGTTTCCAATTACCCGCCCTTTTGTTCAAGGGCACTACCTTGGTAATTTCGCCCTTAATTGCCTTGATGAAGGATCAGGTAGATGGACTTAACGCCAACGGTATCCCCGCAGCTTTTTTTAATAGTAGTCAGTCTGCCGAAGAACAGCAGGCCATATTGGACAGCACCCATAAGGGGGAGTTAAAGTTGCTATATGTGGCACCGGAAAGTCTACAGGGCCTATCCCCTATCTTAAAAGAGGAGTTTGTTGGTTGTGTAGCGGTGGACGAAGCCCATTGTATCTCCTCCTGGGGGCACGATTTTAGACCGTCTTACCAACAATTGGGATTTTTAAAGGCCTCCCTGCCCCAAACCCCCATTATTGCTTTAACGGCTACCGCGGATAAGGCTACCCGGCAGGATATATTGGCGCAATTGAAGATTCCCAAGGCCAAGCAGTTTTTGGCTTCCTTTGATAGAAAGAATATCTTTCTGGAAGTACGGGCGGCCCATGACCGAGTCTCCCAAATACTTCAATTTATAGAGCAAAGGCCCAACGAATCGGGAATTATATATTGTCTTAGTCGGAAGTCCACCGAAACCCTGGTCGAAAAAATTCGAAATAGCGGTGTTAAGGCGGCCGCCTACCATGCGGGGTTGGATTTTGAAAGTCGCAACCAGGTACAGGAGGATTTTATTTTTGACAAGACCCAGATCGTGTGCGCCACCATTGCCTTTGGGATGGGGATAGACAAGTCTAACGTACGTTGGGTGATACACTACAATATGCCCAAAAATATCGAGGGCTATTATCAGGAAATAGGTAGGTCCGGAAGGGACGGATTAGCGGCACACGCCCTATTGTTCCACAGTTATGCCGATGTAATCCAGTTGCAAAGATTTGCCTCTGGTGCCGCCAATGAGGAGGTACAGTTGGCCAAGTTGGAGCGAATGAAGCAGTTTTCGGAGGCCTCCAGCTGTAGAAGAAAGATTTTACTGAGTTATTTTGGAGAGTATTTACAGTCCGATTGTGGCAATTGCGACGTTTGTAAAAATCCACCACAGTTTTTTGATGGCACCGTAATAGCACAAAAGATATTGTCCACCATTGCCAGATTAAAGGAGTCCGAGGCTACGGGAACCGTTATAGATGTGTTGAGGGGAGCCCAAAATGCCAACATCTTGGATAAAAACTATCAGGAAATAAAGACCTATGGTATTGGTAAGGATATTTCATGGAACCATTGGCAGCATTATGCCATACAGCTTATCAACCAGGGTCTCTGTGAGATTGCCTTTCATAAGAACAACGTTCTTCGTCTGACCGATTTGGCCAAGGCCGTATTGTTCAACAACACCAAGGTACAATTGAGTCAGCCCCTGTCCAAAGAGGAACAAATGGCAGTTCGCAAGGAAAGCAAGTCCAAACCAGCTAGTGCAAATTCACTATTTGAAAAATTACGGCAATTGCGGTTTCAAATTTCTTTGGAAGAGAATATTCCAGCCTATCTGGTCTTTAACGATGCCACCCTTAAGGAAATGGAATCCAAAAAGCCGATGACCAATGAAGCGTTCAAGGAGATCAACGGAGTTGGGCAACGTAAATTGGAGGTTTATGGGGAGATGTTCATCAATGAAATCAAAGCCTTTGTAGAGGCAAAGACCAAGAAGAAGAAAAAGAAGACCAGGAAATCGGATACGGCTTTGGAAACCTATGAGCTGTTCAAGACGGGCGTAACCGTAGAAGAAATTGCAGAGATCAGGGGCCTAAAGCCCAATACCATCTTGGCACATTTGGAAAAATTGTACCATGAAGGGAAGGATATTGATATATACCAACTCATATCCAAGGAGGATGTAGTAAAAGTAGCAGAGGCCAGGAAAGAACTACAACAGCCGGAAGGCTTAAAACCCTACTTTGAGCATTTTGAAGAAAAAATGGAATACGCTTCCATTCGCTTGGCGCTCAGCATTATTGAAAGGGAGAAGATTTTATGAATTGAGTTGAAAGTTGAAAGCCGAAAGTTCTAACGAATTTAGATTTATATAAATATTAAAAATAGAAAGTCATTTCGAATGGATATGAGAAATCGCACAAGTAGCTCCTGCATGCAGTTTAAAGTTGTAAAGTCGAATGTTAAAAGTTTCTTAGTTTCAAGTTCAAAATTCCAAAAGGTAGATTACAATGGGCAGAAATTGTTTCAAGGTAAATCGGAGATTGAGCGTAGTCGAAATCGAAGTAGGGTAATGAGTTGTAAAGTTGAATGTTAAAAGTTGAATGTTCGGATGTTAAAAGTTCAAGGTTTCAAAGTTTCAAGTTTAAATCTAAAAGTCATTTCGATCGAGCCGAAGTGAGGAGAAATCCCACTGGTAACTCCTGCATGCAGTTCAAAGTTGTAAAGTCGAATGTTAAAAGTTTAAGGTTTCTTAGTTTCAAGTTCCAAATTGCCAAATGTAGAGTACTGTGTGCAGAAGTTGATTTGGCTAAATCGGAGATTGAGCGTAGTCGAAATCGAAGTAGGTTAAGGATTTGGAAAGTTATGCAAAATCACTCGAAGTGACGGGACGTTTGACATTTTGTATCGAAAACTCTTTATAGGGTAGAAAGTTTTTGATAAGAACGACACAAAAAAGCTCCTTCCCCCCAGAAAACTTTAGGGAAGGAGCTATGATTTGGTTACAACCTCCGTTAAAAACTAACAGATACCTTGCCCCTGGCAAAAAAAGGTGTTCCAGGGGTAAAATGGATTTCCTCTACCGCCTGCGCCTCGTTGAACAATCTACTGTTGGTAGCAAATTGGGTCTCGTTCCATTCCGTGTCAAAAAGATTGTCCACGATAAGTCCAAAATTCCAATTCTTCCAGGAATAATTTAGATTGAAATCGGTTACAAAATATCCCTTGGCAACAATGGAATTGTCTTCATTGGCAGGTCGGTCCTGTATAAAACGATAGTTCACTCCCCCCGAAAAGTTTTTAAGCCCCTTAAAGCTAAGTCCGCCCGAAGAGGTCAGGTCGGGAGCCAAGGGGATATAATCCTCCCCACTAGGGTCTTCCGCGCTTCTGGCATAGGTATAATTAAGATCGCCATAGGCGTACAACCAATCCGTTAGCTGGTACCTCGCCCCTAGGTCCACCCCAAAACGTTTGGTCTTGCCACTAGGTTCCACAATGCCGGCATCTCCCACATACACAAATTCCTGCTCCATAAAAAGATGCCAAAGGGCCATATTTAATACCAATCGGTTTTTTGGCTTGTAGATGGTCCCTATATCGGCTCCAAAGGCCAAAGGCAATATTCTTTCCCCATTATTGGCAGTAACCACCCTGGTATCATTGGAATGAAAGCCAATTCCGGTCTTGGCATACACCTGTATCTCCTGGGAGGCTTGGTAAATGGCATTCAGCTTGGGACTTAAAACCGTTTTGTTTTCACTCTTTTGGTCATAGGCCGAAGTCAATAAATTTTCATAATCAAATTTTAAATAGTCCAGACGGACCGCGGGATTGATGTTCCACTTATTTATTCTATAATTCATACTGAAAAAGCCATAGGCGTTCAATTCATCAATATTGCCAAAAGCAAGTTGCTCCAGGCTAGTCTTTCTGTTCAAGGTATGGGAAAGTTCCACCTCGTTGATATCGTCATACCTAAACCCTAGGCCCGTATTGAAACTGAACTGTGAATTATTGTCCAAGTGTAGGGTTTTGTCATAACTGGTCTCACCCCCAAGAAGGGTTCTATTTTCCTTTTGCTTTATTTGATCTCCGTTAATGGGATCCTCCAAGAAGAATGTGAAATTGGAATACAGTTCAAAATCATATTTGGAAATAAAGAACTTGGATGTAAGGCTACTGTGATGGTCCAATTGCCTGTTATGATTCACCAACAGATTGGTACGGCTGGTATTGCCCCCTTCGGTATCGTCTATGGCGCCAAACCTTCCAATGCTTCCATTGTCTACGGCCCGTTGGGGAATTTGTCCGGAGGCATCCCATTTGCTCTGAAAGTGTGAAGCGGTCAAATTAACTTCGTTACCGGCATCGTCCTTATGGTGGTAGCGTCCCATAATATTGATTCTATTGAAATTCTGGGGAGATTCAAAAACGCCATCGGAAATTAAATATTCTGAAGCGATATAGGCATTGTCATTATCGCTTTCCAGTAGCTTTATCATCCCCAAGCCCCTTAAGGTATTGTATTTACCGACTTCCATACTGACCATGTTTTTATCCAAGGTCTTTTTGGTGGTCAGATCCACATATCCGGCCGTATTAAAATTGCCTTTATCGGCATAGTAAGGTCCCTTGCCAAAATCGATATTATCTATGGTTTCCGGAATTATAAAGTGCATATCGGCATAACCTTGGCCATGGGCATGGGATACCATGTTTACGGGTAAGCCATCCACATTTATAGCGATATCGGTTCCGTGGTCAATATCAAATCCCCTTAGGAAAATTTGCTCGGCCTTACCGCCACCGGCATGCTGGCCAATGATGAGACCAGGAACCTTCCTGAGGATTTCCTGGGAGGATTTAACGGGATCGGATTTAACATCCACGTTTACAAAATTGCTCATGGCATTGATATTGGATACCAATACCACCTGGTCCAAGGACACTGCGGCCTCCTCCAGGACAATCCGAAGGGGGGAATCCAACTGACTTTCCGAAATGAGCAATTCTTTGTTCTGAAATCCAAGACTGTAAAAATAGATACGATCATTTACGCTAACGTTTGCCAGTCTAAAGGCTCCCGAATTATTACTGTAGGCATAATTGCCCGTATTCTTATTGTACACCCCTACTCCACTTAGGGGCACATTATCCTGGTTGGTTATTGTTCCACTTATGGTATGGGCATTTAAGGCTCCACAAAGTAAAAGAATCAACAATCCAAAGGTATTTTTAATCATATTTTTAATTTTTGTTCATATAGCTAGTAGCTATTTTTGATATATTTTGGGCATATCTATCCATATAAAACCAATGGCTTTGAATGCGATAAAGTTGCATGCCTTTTCTTTAAAGTATCACGGGATTGGACAATAACAATGTAGAAGCTGACCACTTACATCCAGAAATGGATATGGGTTGCTTTTAAAAATTATTATGTTCCAAAAATTAACAAAGGGGCTCGGGAGGAGGTACTATAAGTAATTGAATTCCTTTTGAAGTGTTTTCCTGTATGTGGGAAAAATGGGATTTTTTAAATGTTGCAATAGCTTGGTACGTTCCAAAATGGATCACCACTAGATGTTTGTCCAAATCGGTTTGCACCTTCATTCCGTCGTTGTCTTGATGGCTTGGGGTTGAAGCACTGAATGCCATGCTCATGAAATCTATAACCTCATGCGTGTGGGGTTTGGAATTGGGTGGATGAGAGTGACTGAGGAAACCTATTTCGTTGGAGTCCATATGTTTTTGGATTTCTGATGTATGGCTCAACGCCCCGGACGGGGCTACATCATGCCAATCGTAGTCCTTAAAATTATGGGAATGGGCGGCCATGGTATGATGCCCTATTCCTTGATCAAACGAATGCGATAAAAAGTGCATCAGTTCCGTTAGCTCCTGCCGTAAAGGCGCCAATAAATAGCAGATACCAATAAGCACTGCTACACTTTTAAACAACCACGGCTTCAAGCCTTTTTCATTTTTCCAGGTCACCAATACCTTTTTATGCCTTAGCTACAGAATATTTATGCGATGGGTTTCATTTTCGCCGAAAATATAAAATCATAGCGGTTTTACTGTTAAAATATCGTGAAACATTCTTTTTATTCTTTTATGGAGAGATGGGTATTGTTGGAAATTGATTTTAAAAGAACCAAGAGCCTAGAAGATAGAAGTTTAAAAGTGTAGAAAGTTCTAACGAATCTAGATTTACATAAATATTGAAAATAGAAAGTCATTTCGAATGGATATGAGAAATCGCACAAGTAGCTCCCGACTGTGGTTCAATGTTGAAAGTCAGTTCAAGTGGAATGCCGCTAGGTATTTTGTATAGACCACTGTTGTTGTGATTAAAATCCCGTTATCGACACCAAACAAAAAGAGCTCCTTCCCCTGCTTAGGGGAAGGTGGATTCTCCACCTTAAGGTGGGGAATACGGAAGGGGTGCGGGCCCGTGTTTATGAACATAAGCCGCTTTGGCCAAGTATGTGCAACTTCTCAATCGCCTGAAATAGGCTCATGTGGAAGTGACCGTTCAGTCCGTCTGAATGCAGTGGGAAACTAGATTTGGCTAAACCTAATATTGAAAATAGAAAGTCAGTTCAAGTGGAATGCCGCTAGGTATTTTGTATAGACCACTGTTGTTGTGCTTAAAATCCCGTTATCAGCACCAAACAAAAAAAACTCCTTCCCCTTAGCAGGCCTGTCCCGTGTTTTCCGCGGAACTGAGGTGGGAAATACGGAAGGGGTTCGGGCCCGTGTTTATGCTTACAAACCACATGGGCCAAGTATTTAATACCAATTATAAATCGCCTGTAAACCATGTTTGGACCTACGGGGAAGTGTTATTTCAGCATATATCAAATAAAAAATTAACAATAAAACAACAATTTGATTCCAATTGCGTTCTTAAAAAAAAGTAATTTTATATCACAAAAAAAGTTAGTTATGGCATTTTTATCACCGCAGATTGAAGCTTTGGCCAAAAGAAAAAAAGAACAATCCCTTGTTAAAAAAACCGATTCGTGTGGTATTTTTCAGGAATATGGGAAATTGGAAAAGATACAAAACCCCCAGGATAGCAAATAGCCTACTTTGTTGGGCCTTGTCAATCCTTTGGAAATAAGCTCGTGTCCAATCCGGGAATGAGTTTTAGTGCATTCTTATAATATAACTTTTTAAGTACTTCATCGGGTAGGTCCATTCCGTACATGGCCCAGAAAGCATGGTATTTTTTATGATACGGGAAGTATTCATCATCGGATTCCAACACCCTAAAATAGGTAGGAAATTCTTCCGGTTTCCAACTATCCTTACCAAATAGGACCCGGTCCTGATATTTTACAAAGAATTTATGGGCATTTTTTGGTTGTCGGCCCAATTCTGCAATAATGGCCCCTATACCTACATACATATTGGGTATTTCGTCCATTAAACGTGCTAGGGTACCCAAGTCGTTGGCATACCATCCCATATGGGCATTTATAAAGTTCGTTTTCGGATGCTTTTTAAACATTCTGTGCTGTTCCCCTATAATTTGTTCCCAAGGGGCTGGATCGGTTGCCGAGCGCTTTCTCCTAGGGTGTGTCTTTAGTTCCAGCCATCTTTCGTTATCCGAATCTACCTCATCCCAAAAAGGTTTTGGGTCGGCCGAGTGGATAAGGACAGGTACTCCCAATTCCCCACATTTTTCCCAAATAGAACTTAAGCGGTCATCATCTACCGCCAATCGTTTTCCAGAAGCATCTTTATCCCGAAGTCCAAGACTTTTATACACCTTAAGTCCCTTGGCCCCGTTCTTGATATCGGCTTCCAATTGTGCAACTGCCTTCTCGGACCAGCCAGGTTTTCCAACCCCGTCAAAATCCACATTGGCAAAAACCGCAAATCTGTTGGGGTAATGGTTTTTTATATTTTCCAAAGATTGTTTTATCCTTTCTCCCGAACCACCACTAAGGTTGACCATAATTGCCAAATTGAGTTTATCCATATCCGCGATAAGTAGGGAAAGATCCTGATTTGGCATTCGATACTGATGGCCATGGACATCTATAAATGGGAACTTGGCCCTGTGAATTTCCTTTCCTGGGACTTTAAGGGTCGATATAGGGTTGTATTCCTCGAAGCCCATTTCCTGTGAGAAGGCTTCATTGGAAAAGGCTATAATCAATATACAAAGAGGGACTAAATTCTTTAAAATCATTATGTCATTAAATTAGATTCTAAATTTATGTTATATAGTGGACAACCTAAAGTTTGAAGCTTAAAAAATTTCCAGAACATTAAATGTTTGACTTTAGCTTTACAACTGCAAGTTGAACTAATCCCGCCTTTTTCGGCGGGATCTAGGTTCAATACCTCGGCCTTAGGGAGAGATTATCTCTTTGCGGCTATCCACTCATAAAGAAGGAGATTGCTTCTTCGCCCTAGCTCCTCGCAATGACGTTTAGGTTTTTGGATTAAATAACTTTTAACATTGAATCTTGGAACAGCCAACTGTTCAATTTAGTTACCAGTGACCACTGACTACTGATTACTCTTTTTTACCCGTTCATATTCTTCCAAGGTGTCAATGTCGAGCTCTTTTCCGTCAGCGGCTATGCCCATAACATCGTTTGGGTGGGTTTTGATGATTTCCCTAGCACCATGGTCCGAATTCAATTCCATAAGGGCCTTAAAATGGATCTTTCCAAAAATGGCGGGCACTCCTACCCTATCGACATATTTGGTGGCTACAATGCTGTGTTGGGAATTGGAAAAATTATCGATAAGGGTATTTAAATACTGATCATCTATCAAGGGCTGGTCGGTCAGCATAACCATAATTCCCCCATATACTTGGTCCTGTCCCAGAAGGTGCTTGGTACCACAGGCAATGGAATTCCCCAATCCCATTTTCCAATCGGGGTTATATATTGTTTCACAGTGCCTAAAGTCGGTTGCCTGTTGTATCTCCTCCTGATAGGCTCCTAATACCGTCAATACTTTAGTGGCCTTGGAGTAACGTGCATTATTTAGGGCATTGCCCATCAAAGTGCTGTCGCCCCAAGGCAACAACTGCTTTATGGCCTTCATCCGGGAGGAAGTGCCGGCCGCCATGATCAGAATCGCTACATGTAAGTCTTTCGGCATCAATCGTGAATTCCGGTTTTCTTGTTTTTTAAGGGCATGGGTTCCTTTTCCCTTATGACCGATAAGATTTCGGCAACAATGGATATGGCAATTTCCTGTGGGGTCTCCGCACCAATATTGAGTCCGGCAGGACCATGGATTCCGTCCAGAAAGTCATAGCTAATCTCCGGGCTTAGTTCCATGAGTTCGTTAAATAGTTGTTCCCTTCTTTTGTAAGGACCTAAAAGACCTAAATATGTGGGTTTTGAGTCCTTCAATCTTAATAAATACTTTAAGTCTTTGGAATAGCTGTGGTTCATTAGAACAATGGCCGTATGCCGATCTATTTCGTCGACGGGAAAGCTCTCAGGTAAAATCCCAAGAAAGTCATGGGCCCCTTCGAAATCCAAGATATTTTTTTCCTCGGAGGGGTCGGTAACGATGGTCACTTCCCAACCAGCCATAGAGGCAAAGCTACATAACTGTACCGCATCATGTTCGGCTCCAATAATGAATAGTTTAAAACAGGGTTTCATGCTTTGCTCAAAAACCTCAAGTTTATCATGGGGACGGAAACCCGTCAAAAGTGGCAATGGTTCCTGTCCAAAAACGACTGTTGAACCGTAATCGGCATTGGACCCCTCTTTTTTTTCAAAATAGGACCGTATTTCAAAATGTTGTCTCGATGTCAGGGTTTTTTCAAAGGTTTCCAAAAATAGCTTGTCCGGTCTAAAAGGCTCCAATAAAATATACAGAATCCCCTCACAGCCTAGTCTATATCGACCATCATAGGTCATTATTTTGGAAATGTCATGGGTAAAAACGGACTGTGCCTGTCTTACTACTTCCTTTTCAACACAGCCGCCACTTACTGCGCCTATCATATGCCCGTCTTCCAATATCAGCATTCTCACTCCTGGTCTTCTATAGGAGGAGCCATCTAGTGCCACAACCGTGGCCAGAACACATTTTAAGCCCTTTGCAGTGGCCGATTGATATTCCCGTACAATTTTTTTGAGTTCGTGTGTCATACTACATTGGATCTCTGCTAGGGACAAAGGGAACCAACTCCCCTACTTCATAAGTGCCATTTTTGGGCTCCAAGATTATAAATCCATCCGTATTTACCAAACTGCATAGGTCACCAGATCCATTTTCCTTTACCAGGGAGGCTACTAAATGTCCCCGGTTAAATCCTAATGCAACCCTTAGCAGCAAAGTTAAGTCGCCCTTCACTGCCACGGCCTCCTTAAGGATAACATCTATTTTGGGCAGCGGAAGCCCCAAGGACAGTCTTAACCAATCCTTAAAGTAGACATTGTAATTGGCAAAGGTGGATACAGGGTTACCGGGAAAGGAAAATACCACTGTGTTGGTTTCTCTTTGAATTCCGAACCAAAACGGTTTTCCCGGACGTTGGTAAACTCCGTGAAATATTTTTTCTACACCCAATTCCTCCAATACTAGGGGAAGAAAATCGAATTTACCTTTAGATACCCCCCCGCTTAAAAGTACGGCATTGTGCTCCTTTAAAGTATGGTCAAGGGCTTTTTTAATACTATCTTTTTTATCTGGTAAATGGATTTTGGTAGGGACAATACCTTCAAGGGACAATGCCGCATACAAGGTATGGATGTTGGATTTGCGTATTTGGTGGGGCAAGGGGATTTCTTCTACCTCTACCAATTCGTTCCCCGTGGATACAACGGCTATTTTAGGCAGGGTGCGCACCTTGACGGATGCCTTTCCTACAGCAGCCAATACTCCTATTTCTGCGGCCGAAATGGCGCTGTGTTTTTTTAAGACCAGACCTCCCCTTTGCCGATCACTTCCGTTTAGGTGAATATCCTGCCCTTTGTTGGGTTTTTTGGTTAGTGTGGCCGTTCCATTTTCAATATGGAGATGTTCGTACATTACCACGGTGTCCGCATTTTCAGGAACCACGGCCCCGGTCATTATTTCAAGACAATTGGAAGGATCCAACAAGCGTTGTGAAGGCATGCCTGCAGCCAATACGCCCTCTATTGTAAATTTGGTCTGCCCTTTTTCAACGGCATCGTAGTTAATGGCAATTCCGTCTTTGGTGGCCCTGTTAAAAGGAGGGAAATTTCTATCGGCCACAATGTCTTCCGCAAGGATTCGGCCCATGGCCTTGACAAGGGGAACCTCTTCATTCCCAAAGTCCTGATGAAGGTCCATTACTTTTTTATATGCGTCTTTAAAGGAAATCATGCTACACAAGTTACAATTAATAGGAGATTTGTTAAAGGCTTATCTTTTGTATTTCCCTCCAGGTTATAGGTTTTATGTTCCTTTCCTTAAGTAATGCCACGGTATTGGGGTTGGTGAAAAAATCGAAATCCATTTGACGCCAAAGGGAACCAAAATTGGGATGGTCTGTACACACTTGTTTCATTTCCATATTGTCAAAGGCCGGATGTATTAAAATTATATTGAATCCCGCTTTTAGGTTTTCCAGCATATTGGTATACACTGGACCCAAGCCAGTGCTTTTCATTGCGCCGAAATTGCCCATATGAACTGCATTTACGATGCTGTCGGAGGTCTGGAGCGAATCGGGATTGCCAACGTCTTCCAGCAGTTGATCACTTAAAAAAATAGGTAGTTGATATTCCCTGCCCAATTCCCTGTAAACGCTTAGGAGTTCCTTGGTGAGGCCCAAAGTGTACATATGGGAATCCAAATGGGTAGGTGTTATCCCAGCTGCCAAGGCCCTATCAATTTGCGCTTTCAGTTCCTTTTTAACCTCCTGTGGCTTAGCCCATTTCTTTACCTGATCCCTTTTGGCATGGAAATGCCCCTGTTGGTCCACCAAACTAGGCACCTCGGAATAAGGGAGAACGGGTCCAAATTTGTAATGTTTCCATTCGCAGGTCAACGTCAGGTGAATGCCACAGTCGTGCTGCGGCTGATTTTTGGCAAAATTGGCCATATCCCAAAACCATGGACAGGGAACCATGATACTATAGGAATTTACAATCCCCTTTTCCAATGCCTCTATGGTGGCCGCATTTTCGGAACATGATAGGCCAGCGTCATCGGCATGAACCATTAAAAGGATATCCTCTTTCTTGTACCCTAATTGTTCTAGATCAAAATGTTTGGCCATATTGTTCGGTCTTGTGGATATTTCAGATAATCAAAAAAAATAGGTTTACTTCTGAAGGGCAAGGAATTGGTCCACTCCCCCTAAAATATTATAGAGCTCAAGCTCAGGGTTTATTCCTTCCAAGATTCTTACCGCCATACCACTCCTTTTGCCGGATTGACAGAGGAGGTAGATCGGATTTAGGGAGTCCAGTTCCTCTGTCCGGTCCTTCAATTCATTTAATGGGATATTAAGGGCCTTAAGTTGGGGCAATGAAAAATTTTCAAATTCTTCCTTCGTTCTTACATCGATTATTTGAACGTGCTTTTGAATTTTCAATCTGTTTTCAAATTCTTCAATACCAATGTTTTTATCCACCTTACAAACCTCTGTCCCATAGGATTCCAGGAGTTTTTTTATAGCGGTATTTTGGGGTTTAAGGCTAAAAGTAATGGTTTGATAGGATTGATTTAACCCATTGAATAACAATAATTTACCGTTTAAAATTTTCCCAACACCACTAATTATTTTTACGGTTTCCAAAGCCTGAAGATTTCCTATGATACCTGGAATAACCCCTAATACCCCATTCTCGTTGCAATTGGGGATTTCTTCCAGGGTAGGCATATTGGGAAACAAACACCTATAGGTGGGGCCCCCTTGATAATTGAAGACGCTAAGTTGCCCCTCGAATCCCTGTATAGCTCCGGATACAAATGGTTTTTTTAGGATTACACAGGCATCGTTGATCAAATAGCGCGTGGGAAAATTATCGGAGCCATCCACTATCACGTCAAACTGGGAAATAATCTCTAAGGCATTGTGTTTGGTGAGAAAAGTATCAAAGGTTTTAAATTGCGTATTGGAATTCTGGGCACTCAATCGCTCCAGTACAACTTCAATTTTAGACCTTCCCAAATCCTTTTCCGTATACAGCACTTGTCGTTGCAGATTGGTGATTTCGATATCATCCTGCTCAATTACACCAATAGTTCCAATCCCCATGGCATTCAAATACTGTAACACAGGAATGCCCAATCCGCCGGCACCCACCACCAAAACACTGGAGTTTTTAAGCTTTTGTTGGGCCTGCGGTCCAAAATCCTTTAAAACGGTCTGTCTCTGATATCTATTGATGTTCATAAACAATTGGCAATCCAAGTTTTATAATTTACCTACCACCTACTTTTCCTAATTGTGGGCTAATTTTAGCAATACTTTTTCGTAATCCTCCTTAAAGTTGGCATTCCATAATACTTCTTCATTTTCAGGAAACACCAATTTAATATCTTCATTGATCAAAAATTTCCGGGGACAGGTACCAGGCCCGTTATTCAGGTAATCCAATGACTTTTGCAAACCTCTGGGTTCCCAAATGGCACATAAAGGTTCGGGCAAACCACTTTCCCTTGTGGCAAAGGCCGTAGCCATTTTGTTTGGATTCCGTAAATCGATCAACTGCTCCAAAGCGTCCTGATCCATCAGAGGCAGATCGCAGGCCAATACCAACCATGCCACGTTCTGATTAAAGTTATGGGCGCTTAAAAGTCCGTTGTAGGGACCTTTAAATTGGTTCTCATCAATAATAAGTTGGTGATCTGGAGTGAATTCTGAAACCTGTTCCCCTCGGATGCTCAAATAAGTTTGGTCGCATACCGTTTGCAATAGTTGATACAAATATTCGCGTTGTGCTATGCCATGGTATTCTATCAAACCTTTGTCGGTTCCCATTCTGGTACTTTTTCCACCGGTAAGTACTAGACCATATATTTTAGTGGAGTTCATTATTTGTAGTTATTATTTTATTCCCTAGCCAAATACTACTTTGTCCCAAGCCGTATAAAGCTGGCATTAACCTCCTATGGAGGTCATTGAATTTTCAAATATTCCATCATATTTTTCCTGTTCCTCAAAACCAGTTTTGGATCTGCTGCCAATAGCTTTAAGGATATGCTCCTTAATCCGGGTTTCTACCTTGTCCCCTCTCATCACTTCCCTTAAATTCATTCTGGGCTTGCCATACAAACAGGTTATAACATCGCCCGTGGCCGATATTCTTAGTCGATTACAACTCCCGCAAAAGGTTCTGGTAAAGGATGGAATAAGTCCAAAAGTACCTTTATGTCCTTTTATCTTATAATTTATGGAGGTGGAGGTTTTGGGCGATTCCAACTTGGTTATTTCAGGATATTCAGATTGGATATGCTCCAATATTTTTTTATAATCCCAGGCAATGGTATTGAAGGACTTGGAGCCACCATTGAACGGCATTTCCTCCAAGAAGCGCACGGAAACCGGGTAATGCTTCATAACCTCCAGAATGGGGATAATGTCTTGGGTATTTTGATTTTCCAGGGCAATAAAGTTGATACGGACGTTGAAACCTTCCGTTATCAGTTGAATTAGATTGTTATATACGGTATCATATTGATTACGTCTTGTGATGCGTTCAAAGGTGTTTTTATCAATGGCATCCAAACTAACATTGATGTTTTTGATCCCCAAGCTTTTTAATTCTTGAATATAGGGCCCTATCAAGGTGGCATTGGTAGTAATGGAAATATCCTGAAGACCTTTTAAGGACGAAAGTTTGCGCAATAATACCATTAGGTCTTTTCTGACAAAGGGTTCCCCTCCGGTAATCCTTATTTTTTCTATCCCCTGCCCTACCATAATTTCGCTCAATTTACAGAGTTCCCCAATCGTGAAAAGGGAGTCTTTTTCGGCAAAATTTATCCCTTCCGAGGGCATACAATAGTTGCAGCGCAGATTACAGCGATCGGTAACCGCCAAGCGTAGATAATTTATTTTCCTATTGTGATTGTCTATCAACATTGATCCTCAATTTTTTACCCACCGAGTGGGATTTTATGCTCCTACCTTTGCCTCTCTATTGGTAGGTAAGCCCTATCCGTTCATACGGCCCATGGAATGTTATGATTGGTTTTTTTCCGATGCCTCCTGTGTTTGCCCTGGGAAAAAAGACTTATCCCCCGCTTACTGGAGGAATGAGTGCAATTTCATCAAAATTATCGATTATGGTATCATCATTTGCATAAGAATTATTGACAGCAACGGCCAAAGAGGATAATTTTTTTAGTTCAGGGTATATTTTGGACAAATATTCCTTAAGCTCTTTAACGGTCTTGGTTTTTTTCGATCCAAATTCGCTGGAACTAGGCATGGACAATGTTGAGCTACCTATAATATCCTTGGTAACACCAAAAAGTAATATCGTCATATCTATCCAATTATTGGTTGGTCGGGGACTTTCATCAATTCCGGGAATTTTGAAAACGGCTGCTGGGTAAGTCTATTTCCCGTAGCGGCCTTAATGGCATTGGCCACTGCTGCCCCTGCCGGGGGCAAAGTAGGTTCGCCCAATCCGGTTGGCGCTATTTCATTTTGTATCATATGTGATTCCACTATTGGGATCTCTCCCATCCTTATCAAGCGGTACTTATCATAGTTCTGGGACTGGGGTTTCCCGTCCACAAAAGTTAGTTCGCCATACATGGCATGGCCTACCCCATCTATTACACCACCTTCTATTTGATTTTTGGCACCCAAGGGATTTACTACGATACCACAATCCACAACGCAGGTAACTTTCTTTACAACAGGCATCCCGTTTTCAATCTCAACATCGGCCACCTCCGCTACATGGGAATTATGGCAATAATAGGCGGCAAAGCCTTGGAAGACGCCATCCCCTTTTTTGCCCCAACCTGATTTGTCCACGGCAACTTTAATAACATTTTGCATACGTTCCGGGGAATACTGGATACGCTCGTCCGTGGTACCTTTTACTTTTTCCAAAAGGTCCAAACGTAACTGAATGCGATCCACTTCCATGGTTTCTGCCAGTTCATCAAAAAAACTTTGTTCGGCAAATGCTAGGAAATTGGTATAAGGGGCTCTCCACGCCCCGGTAGTAATATTGCTTTGGTAATTGGCTACATCCACTTGGTAATTCTCAATGGCCCCTGCAGGGAAGAAATTGGGTATTAATCCGTACATGTTTCCGCCAACAGCTGCTTCTTTTAAGTGGTAGGCGGTTACTTGTCCATTTTTTATAGCCGCCTTGATCCTGTATTTTATAGCTGGTCTATATACGCCTGCCGTCATATCGTCCTCTCTGGAAAACACCAATTTGACAGGTTTTTTTATGGCCTCGGCAATTTCCGCAACTTCGTATACAAAATCCCCGTACAATCGCCTTCCAAAGCCACCTCCCATGCGTGTCATTTCCAAATGAACGTCCTTAACATCCCTGCCCAACATACCTGCTACCGCATTGGCGGCGTATTCGGGGGTCTGCACCGGTCCCACCAAATGGATTTTTTCATCGGTAATATTGGCGAAAAAATTCATGGGCTCCATACAGTTATGTGGTAGGAAGGGGGATTCGTAGGTGCGTTCCAATATTTTATCGGCCTGGGAAAAGGCTTTGTCAATATTCCCATCCTTTCTCAAGGTCTTGAACTCCTTTCCATCCAGGAGACCTAATAATTGCTCATCCTGATACTCCGTACTTTCCATAACGGCATCATCTACCCAAGTGGCGGATAGGGCTTCCTTGGCTTTTAGGGCTTCCCAGGTAGTTTTGGCAATGACCACCACTTTATCACTTTTGCCCATAGCCGCTGTCCAGTTGCCTACCCCTTCTTTTGTAAGTTCCTTGGCCTTCTCCCCTATTCTAATTACATCCAAAACACCAGGCATGGACTTGGCCTTCGTATCGTCATAGGTGTCCAATATTTTACCAAAGGCGGGAGGTCGTAAGACACAGGCATATACCATACCCTCTACTTTGTAATCCAATCCGAAAAGGGGTTTTCCAGTGATTATTTTATCAATATCCACATTTCGGGCATCGGTTCCAATAATCTTGAAATCCTTTATCTCCTTAAGGGTAATATTTTCTGGAACTTCCATTGCTGCGGCCTCCTTGACTACATCACCATACCCAAAAGTCTCCCCATTGGCATTGGTGATTATCCCTTCCGAGGTGCTACATTCCGAAGGATCTACACCCCATTTGGCAGCAGCGGCATTAATCAACATTTGGCGCGCCGTGGCCCCAGTCTGTCTCAAGGGCCCCCATGATTGTCGGATAGATTGGCTACCACCGGCAATCTGGCCCGAATAATTCTCGGTATCCAAGATGGCTTGTTCAACGTAAACCATGTTCCAGGCTACGTCCAATTCTTCGGCAATCAACATGGGCATTGCTGTTTTAACACCCTGTCCTATTTCAGGATTGGGTGAAAATAGGGTCACCGCACCATTATCTGCAATTTTTATAAAGGCATTGAAATCATTAAAATTTAATTGGGAAATATCTACTGGGGGCTGCACCTTAGGTTTACAGGCCGTAAAAAGGTTAAAGCCTATGAGGAGTCCGCCACTGGCCAAGGATGATGTTCTAATGAATGCCCGTCTATTGAATGTTACTGATGATGTCGACATAATTTTTTGTTTTTCCCTCTATGTTCCGAGGATTTGGTTTTGTGGGTAAGCGAATATGGCAGCCTATATTTCCATTGGGAAAAGGCCTATCCTATTTTTGTAGCGGCAATTTCCACGGCCCTATGAATCCTAGTGTAGGAAGCACATCGGCAAATATTGCCGTGCATGGCCGTTTTTATTTCGTCCGATGTTGGATTTGGATTTTTGTCCAGAAAAGCGGAGGCCGTCATTATTTGACCTGCCTGACAATAACCGCATTGGGGAACATCCACTTCTTTCCAGGCCAATTGTACAGGGTGGTCGCCATTTTTGGAAAGTCCTTCAATGGTAGTAATATGCTGTCCGGCTACCGAAGCAACGGGTAAAGAACAACTTCTTACCGCATTACCGTCCAAATGTACCGTGCACGCTCCGCACTGTGCTATCCCACATCCATACTTTGTTCCTACCAAATCCAAATGATCGCGTAGCACCCATAATAAAGGTGTGTCTTCCGCAACATCTACACTTTTGGAAACCCCGTTTACATTGATATCGTATTTTGGCATAGTGACTGATTTTAGATTGATCAAAAAAATACTCTACAAGTTACCAAATTTAGGGAAAGGATGTGTCACTTTAACAGTTTGTTAAGGGCATACTTTCTTCCAATCTGGCTGTTTTGCTTGAAAATTCAACAAATTTATTTCAGCCCTTAATGGGATTGAACAGTCCACTAAATCTAAAGGGAGCTTTTATCCAAAAAGCAATCCACATTGGGATGCAACCATAAAAAGGAAGCAGGTAAGAAAGTGGTTATTTCCCTATTCAATAATTTTTTGATGGCTTTTTTCTTGCTCGGCCCTGTGACCAACAGGATAATTTTCTTTGATTTTAAAATGTTGGCCATCCCCAAGGTTAAGCCATAAGTGGGTCTGGTCTTCATTTTATTGGCCATGGGATGCTTTAGGGAAGATTCACTTAAATCCGCAATATGACAATCTGGAATCAGGGATTTTGAAGGTTCGTTAAATCCTAAATGCCCGTTTTTCCCCAAGCCAAGGATACAGATATCTATAGGACCGTGTTCCTGGATTTCGTTTTCCATACGATCGCATTCCTTTTTTGCATCGGTTGGGCTACTGTCGAATGACAAATAATTGCTTTTTGAAATCTGTAAGGGTTCAAGGACTTTTTTCTGAAGGTAATAATCACTTGTATTTGGATAATCTCCATTGGTTCCGCCCCATTCATCCAGTTTTATAATTTTTATTTCCTTAAAACTATTGGGCGTGCTTTTGTTGTGATCCGCCAATTTTTCATAAAGCCTTTCAGGTGAATTGCCTGTAGCGGTACAGATCAACTGCTGTGGTTTTGCTTTTAAACTGGTCAATAGATAATCAAAAGCCATCTGGCTCATGCCTTCATAATCTGCACAGTAGCGTATATTCATAACAAGCCCAGGCGTTAACTTGCAAAGGGATATGTAAAATACAAAAATTTAGCGTTGGTCGTACATCTGGGCCAAAGTTTTCACCATCCACTTCCATGTATCATATAGGAGTCCAATATGTAACAAAAACATAAGGGGGCGGTAGCTTCATGGGCCGGGTTGCAATAGTGCCATTAAATACGGATGTCTTTATAATTGCGGAATGGAACAGCTGTGGAATAAGCCTCTGAAAAATGTGAATAAAGTCTTTAACAAATATTAACACCTATTTTAAATTGAAATATAATTTTAAATAGTTTTGAACGTTCTGCTAGGTGAACGTAAAAAATTATGAAAATGAAATTATATTTTAAGTTGGTGGCTATCTGTTTCAGTTTGGCCCTATTTGTATCCTGTGGAAATGCGGATGATGATGTAGAATACGGCCTTAATGGCGAAGGCGACCTGGGCCTTGGAAAACCTGTGGACGACTGTCTAAATTTGGGGGATGGCGAATTGGTATTGTCCATTCAGGATCAATACACCACCCTACCTGGAAAGGTATCCATATTTTTTAAGGTGTCGGATACCGACGGAGATCCTGTTCCTGGATTAACGGCAAACCAGTTTACCATTTATGAGCAAGGTAGAAATGATGACTGTTTCAGTACCATTTCCGCTACGGAGTCCTTTGCCAGGATTTCCCCCAATTCGCAGATTTTCAACAACAACACTATTTTGGTGCTGGATCTAAGTAATAGTGTTCTAAGCAGTAGTATGGAAGAATTGAAAACGGCTTCCACCAGTTTCGTAAACAACGTTATGCCAGTTTCCGATACCGAGTCCTTCAAGATGGCCATTTATTGGTTTGACGGAGAGGATAAGCTTCATGTACTGAACGAATTGACCCATGTAAAACAGGAATTGATAAATTCTATTGACGGGATCAATGCCGACATCAGCAAGGATCCTTCCACCGATCTTTACGGTGCTGTAATCAAAGCTACGGACAAGGCGGAAAAGCTATTGGCATCAAGTACAACCAATGATCGTATTGGTGCGGCCTCGGTGGTTATCTTTACCGATGGTACCGATCAGGCTTCCCGTTATACCCAATCTGCAGCCTTGAAAAAAGTGGACAATGCCAACAAGAACATTGCCTTTTTCAGTATAGGGCTGGGTGCGGAAATTGATACCAATGTTTTGGAAAAAATAGGCAAGACCTTTAGTGTGTTCGCTGGGAATAAGGAACAATTGGAAACAACGTTCAACGATATTTCCTTTAGGGTTGCGGAACAGGCCAATAGTTTTTACCTATTTGAATATTGCAGTCCAAAACGTGATGGTAGTGGTGAAAATAACTTGGCCATCCAAGTTAAGGAAGGCAACAGGCAAGGAGCGGTTCAAACTAAATTTAACGCAAAAGGTTTTACGGGAGGCTGTGAATAACCTAGGTTAAGTTTCTTTAAATCATATAGTTAGGGCATCAATTTAATTTGATGTCCTTTTTTTTTGTTCAAATTTACAAACAGTCCAACGTCTTTTTCCTCGATATGACCGTATAACCTTACAGAACAGAACACTATTTGTAAATTTTTAACAATAAGGAAATGAAAAAAGTAACGTTGGTTGGTTTAATGGGAATGGCGGTTTTAGCCTCCTGTGTATCTAAGAAAAAATATGTAGCCCTTGAAGGCGATTTGTCCAATACCAAAAGCATGTTGACAAAAACCCAAGTGGAAAAGGAGGAATTGGAATCCAAAGTCTCCAAAATTGAGGCAAGGGTTGCAGAATACAATGAAAAAATAAATTCCTTACAGGAGATAAATGACTCTCAATTTGCGTCTATAGATGATGTTGCCGTCATGAGCAATAACACCAAGGCAAAAATGCGGGCTACTTTGGCAAAAATAGACCCCAGTGAACTGGCAAAGGCCCAAACCTTGGAAGATTCCATGAACCTGGCCATTTCCTATAATTTAAAGAAATCCATTTCCGATGAGGACGATGATGTTATTGTTGATATCAACAAAACTGTGGTTATGATCAATATTTCGGACAAATTATTGTTTAACTCCGGGAGTTATAGGGTTAGCAATAAAGCGAACAGCATATTGGCCAAATTGGCCGAAGTTATCAATTCCGAGCCTAGTATGGAAGTAATGGTTGAAGGGCATACCGATTCCAGAACCATCAATACCGAAATGTTTCAGGATAACTGGGATCTAAGTGTTAAAAGAGCTACGTCCATTGTTCGACTTTTGCAGAATAAGTACAATGTTGATCCAGCCAACCTAATAGCTGCAGGTAGAAGCAGCTACTTGCCACTGGTTGAAAACAACAGCAAGGAAAATATGGCCATAAACAGACGAACAAGAATCGTGATTATCCCAAATTTGGATAAGTTTTTTGCCTTATTGGATGCCGAATCATTATAGAACACTACCATTAACTATAATTATTGTTTTATCCTAAAAACCCCGATGCATGCATCGGGGTTTTTTTTATCCCGTTGGTTTCGGGAATTGTAAGTTGGCTTATTCTATTTCCGGGAATCCTTTATATTCAGCACTTTTAGAATCTTGTGAAAAACCTCATTGTTTTCATATACCCCTTGAAACTCTTGTGAATGGGGTCCGTAGGCAAAAATAGGAACCATGGTCGCCGTATGATCGTCGGTAGTGAAGTCGCCCTCCACCATGCCCATTTCCATATTTCCCTGCGGCATGGTAAATCCGGATGTTTCATGATCTGCCGTTATAACCACCAAGGTATTTCCAGATTTATCGGCGAATTTTATGGCCTCCGCTATGGCTACGTCAAAATCTATACCTTCCGTGACTATACCGCCCACTTCATTCTTATGTCCGTACGAATCTATCTGTGCGGCTTCCACCATTAAAAAGAATGGCTTTTTTTTGGCGTTTAAGAATTGAAGCCCATTTCTAGTGGCTTCGGCAAGTATATTTCCCCTGCCCTCCAAAAAACTGGGAACGTCATTCTCCGCAATGAACAATCCTATTTTGTCTTTCTTGCTGGCTCCCAGTTCATCAACATCCTTTAAAATTGAAAAACTGTTCCCTTGAAAATCCGCTGTGTTAAAACTGGATTCCCCTCCTCCAACAAAAAGGGAGAGTTTACTCTTCAAAAGATCTTTGGCAATACCGTCGGTATCGTCCCTGTCTTTTTGATGGGCATAAAAAGAACTAGGGGTAGCTCCAACAATTTTATCCGTGGTGATACAGCCGGTTACAAATTGATGTTGGTCCAGTAATTCGGTAATATTTACAAGTGCTTGCCCGTTGGAAGCCATTCCAATAGACCTGTTGTAGGTTTTTGCCCCTGTGGCCAAAGCAGTCCCGGCTGCAGCCGAATCGGTTGTGAAATCGTCCGAGGACTGGGTTTTAATAAAGCCTATACTTTTCAACTGGGTCAGGGTAAGGCTACCGCCATTGGCCAAAACCGAGGAAGAAATTTGGGTGAGTCCATTGCCATCGCCAATGAGCAATATTACATTTTTAACAGCCTTTTCAGTTTGGTCGGACTTGTAGGTAGGTATATATACATGGGATTTGGCCTTGTTGTAATATACCCTATTCCCCAATGTTTCTAAATATACAGATGCCTTATCCGCCATATCCGTATTGATATAGTCCACCCCAAGATCGTGCAAGGCTTTCCATGCGGTCTTGGAGTCCGGGGTGGCCCAAAAACGGAAAGGTCTGTTATAGGAGTGGGCTTTGTCTATGGTCGATTTTACCCTTTGCAGATCCTCGGCAGTTAATCTTCCTTTTCCGTTCCATCTTGAAAACTTATAAAAAGGAAGGCTTATCAACGCTACTTTTTCCCAAGCATCCCCCTTTGGGATATCGTCCAAACTCTGATAGTCGAACATTATAAACTTTGGATAATTTTTGTATTCTTCCGGTTTAGGTCTATTTCCGGATATCACCATGGTGATATTGGGATTCTGGATAATGCTGGGATATTTTTCCAAAACAGTCACTATCTTCGCCAGGGTCGCATAGGTTTCCGATTTGATATCTATTAGAAGTTGCAATTCCTGGCCCTTCCCCAATTGTAATTCCATCACCTTTTTCAATGGTTCCAAATACAGGCTTTCCATGGTATGGCTTGGAATAATATCTACCTCGTCATGGGTGGCATATAAGGTGCCATTTTTTAGAAATACATCTACCTCAATGGAGTTTGCCCCATGTGCATAGGCATCCCAAAACGGTGCAGTTTGCAGATAATCATTATGGGAATGTATTTTAAATGAGTTTTTTTTCTGCCCCAAAGCGATTTGAAGGGACAGCAATAACAGCAATAAAAGGAAGCGATTGGTTTTAAACATTGAAATTAATTTATATTACTATGGATATTAATATTTGAAGTTCAACAAATTGTATTCCCATTTAATTTTTTGGAAAAAAAATGGACTCGACCAATTTAAACAAAACTAAATAATTATTTCGGTAGATATTGTATATAAGGTAGGGTTAACCTAGAAATAATCTATCCCAAATATAGCTTTGATAAAAAATAAATGGAAAGACCTTCAAAGAAGTTAAATGTGGCATAATAAGACTACAGGTAGGGTTTTTGGCTAGATAATTGTTCTATCTACAACAACCCTTATCAACCTATGTTCATAAATGTATGCTAAAGACTAAATTTTGTATCACTTAAAAAAGGAATATCATGGTTGTAATCAACGACATCTTTAAGTATAGCGCCATCAGTGAGCTATCCAATTGGTTCAAGGGCCTTGCCATCACTATTTTTAGCTGTATCGTAAGCATTCTTTTTATAATGCTCTACTGTATATTGGCCTATGGGGATAATATGCGCATTTCCTTCGGATATTAGAACTATCTTAAGATCAAAGCATTTTTAAAACTTCCTTCCCCGGATTTTAGGTCGATAAGAAATCCGTTGATCACGGCATAACGGGGTTTGCGGTCTTCTTCCAATATAAAGTTGGGGATAGCGCCTACCCTCAATTTAAATTCCGGGACTTTGTAGTCCTTACCTATAATGTTGATGGGAAAGGTTACATGATTTTCGCCCTTGGGGATATTTTCTACCCGTACATAGGTGAAACCAGACCTCAGAAGATCCATTATCTTTAACTGTGATACCTCTTTTACGGAAGTTAGGATTTTTGGATAAACCTTTCCTCCGGCTATTGCATAGCCCTTGCCTTCCAAGGTTTCATATCCATAATAGGTGGATAGATCCCCTTGGTCTACCACCCTACTGCTGTTATAGTAGGTTTTATGCGATGGGTCATCAATCTCTAGTTGGTGTATGCCTACATCCAAGGTATAATTTTTCCCCAACAAATTATAGGTAAGGTTATTGAGTTTAAGGTCGAACAGTTTTCTATCATTTTCTGGAATTTTGTCGTAGTCCGAAATGGGAATATTTTTATAATTTTCTTTGGCGATACTATAGATGGCGGATAGGATGGAAACATAGTTCAATTTTCTGATTTCCTGTTTTTCCGGATCACTTTTGTAACCGCCAGATTCTATTAAAATGGCACTGGTACCCCATTTTTGTATGTTGTCCCCAAAGGCCCTGGGCTCAAAATCGTCATTATAACGCCCTACCTGCCCTGGAGCATATTTCTGAATTATTTGATTCATATATACGATAACCTTCATAGCATTGGCGCGCACAGCATTGATGTCCTTCTCATAATTATAGGCAGGTGCCAAATAGGAGATGGTCGCCGGCTTATCCGTTCTTTCCGCATTGTAATAGGTGCTCTGGTCGTGAAGATTAAATCCGAATGCCGCATCCAAACTATCCCTTACCCTTTTTAAGGTCCTTCCTTCCGGAGATTGCAATGCAAGCGCATCCCTATTGATATCTATTCCCAAGGCATTTCTTCTCTGAAAAACTTCCGCCCCATCCGGATTGAGCATAGGCAAAAAGTGTAATTTTAAATTTTTTAAAATGTTATCCTTTTCACTTTTGAAATCGCCACTGCTAAAAAAATTGAAAATATCAAATATTGCCTGGGTAGCCGTAGGTTCGTCCCCGTGCATTTGGGACCAAAGAAAAACGTCGGTGGCACCTGTCCCAATACTGATTAGGGATAGGCTTCGCCCTTCGATGGATTTACCTACAACCTTTACCTTAAATTGGGGGTTGGCAGACAATCTGTTAATAAGCGGTTGTATCCCATTGTGTTTTATCCGTCTTTTATCCAAAGAAGGTTCCTTGTATTTTTCATAAGTAGAATACAAGTTGGAAGTAAAATCAATTTCCTGCCCGAAGCCAGAAAAGACCATTAGTAAACAAATGATGAGGGCTATTTTATATGATGTCATAATATTATCTTGTTGCTGGAGTAGGTTTAAAATTAAGTTTTTTGGAGGCTCTTTTTACTCTTTTTAAAAATTTTTCACCGGGATCGGTCTTAACGGTCCTATACCCCTCATCTTTTTCCAACCATAGCTCGTGATCTTCAAAAAGGGTATATTCATAATGGCCTATCAAATAGTCTATATCGTATTTTGATTTTAAATATTTTACCAGCCATTTGTTGGACCTTAATTGTGCCCGGGTGAGTTTGGTATCCCCGGTCCCTCCTACGTTTTCAATGCCAATGGCGCAATGATTTAGACCTATAACGTGTCTGGCCATAGTGGTTTCCGGCATTAACCTATATATTGTACCATCTTGATCTACAAGAAATTGGGAGGATACATTTAAACCACTGGCCGAACTAATCTCAGGCCTCCAATCGGGCAGGGTAGGCAACTCAAAGGCCTGGTACGATTTTTCAAGGGTAGGGATTACCGTCCAGTGCAATACCACCATCTTGGGCACTATAAGGGGTTCCTCTTGGACAAGACCGTAATGGTCCGACATGTATTCCAAAGTGAGATCTTTTCGCTCTTCGTCAAAAATAATGGGTTTGTCTATTATTTCACGGTGTATGGAGCATGAAATGGTCATAAAAAGGGAACACAAAAGAGCTAATTTCTTCATTGTTTTTCAGCAAATAAACTTAGGTGATAAAGATACAATATCATTTTATTTCTGTGGAATCCCTTTTCACCCTATAGTGGATGGTTATTTTTTTTCGTCCCCACTGCAACGCTTTCTCCTTGTCCTCGCCCATATAGATATCGATCCTATTTCCCCATTTGGAATGCATTTTATCCTTCACCAGATAAATACTGCTATCGCCTTTAATTTTTACTTGGGTATTGTAATCCAATCCCAAGGGAATCAGGTCTTTGGAAACGGCAATGATTTTCATACCCGGTTTTAGCGAATCGCCCCAGGCGGTAATTCCTGGATGGATTTTGGAGGTTTGGTAAGGAAAGGAATTGTAGGCCGTGGCCGTTACCTTCAGTTTTTTCCAGATATAACCATCATCCACATCCTTCTCCTTGCAGCTAGCCAGGGAAAAAAGGATTCCTGGCAAAATTAACCACAATGCCCGTTGCCGACCCTTAACACCCCATGCATTCACAAAATTATTCATAACAGTTTGTTTCATGGTGCTATTTAATAATTGTGGACTTTCTTGTAAGTTAATTAAAAATATCAAAGTTACACTGCTTGCTTACAGGAATGCCGTTGGCAGTAATTCCCTCTACCTTAATGGTAAATTCCCCTGGCACATCACCAGTAAAGAAACTGAAATAGGTAGATATGTTATCATTGACCACAATTTCTGGGTTCCAATATAAGGTAGTGCGATAATCCGACTTGATACGGTCCGTTTTTTGTCTTCCTCCATAAATTGGGCTATAAAACTTCCTTGCTTTATAGAATCCCTCAACAATAATATTGGTAACGCCAAAGTTTTCTTTTTGTTTGAAATCAAAACTTCGACCTCGGTCGGTGTATATTGCAACAACTCCGTTGGCACCACGGGATCCGAAAAAAGCAGCTTCCCCTCCCTTCAGGACATCAACGAACAAAATATCATTGACACTCATGCCTTGAACAAAATCTGCCGTAACAGGAACTCCATCTATAGTGTATAATGGATCACCGGAGTTACTCAAACTGCTTGTGCCTCTAATGCGTACACCCTGGTTAGGAAAAGTGCCAATAACTCGAGTGCCGGCCATTCCTATTAGAAGGTCGAAAACGGTGCGCGACTTCCTACCGGGTATCGAATCGGGGAAAAGTCTATTTTGGGCAGGACCATATACGGTCATCTTGTTCAACTCTTCTTCAATACGATCCTTGCTAGTCTTTTGCCTAGCTTTTACAACAACTTCAGATAATGCCGTAACCCTAGGGGAATACTGTAAATCACCTACCTTATCTCTATACTCCATAAGTTCTTTTTGAATTGGAACAGTCTTTTTATGTAAACTTGGGACCATAGGATTATCAATATAGACCTGTACTTTTGACGTATCCAAATGAATAGCGATTTTTTCATTCTTGTTCGGAATCGTGGTTGATGCATTAATAAAGGCTTCAACACTATCAAAAAAAACCAAGGGCCCGAAGCTAAATTTCCCTTGGGTATCCGTTAGGCTTTTTACTTGATAAACATCTGGACCCAAGATACTTAATGTGGTCAGGGCCTTTCTTGGCTGATAGGGGTTGTCGAACGCCTTTGTTACCCCCTTGATCAAAATCCCCTTCTCTGGTATAAATTCTATTGCTGTACCTGGTTTATCCAACAGTAAAGACCCCCAGGAAAACCTCTGCCACCTTTGTGAAAGCATCGACATATCAAGTATGTTTTTTGAAATAGATGCATCCTGATTAAAAAGTGAATTTGAATTACCCAATGTTTTACCCATATCAGAAATCAACAGCAACCAACTTTTTATATTGGCAGCATCTTTTTTATAACTATTATTCATTGCAACGCTGATGGAAAAATCACCTTGCAAAGGCTTTCCATGGTTGTCGGTAAGGGACATTTCCAGCATTACCTTTTCTCGTAAGCTGTAGTTTGTCTTATCTGTTTTAAGGGTAAGGTTTACTGTATTACTTTGGTTTTCTACAAAGGTCAGACGTTCGCACATAGGCTCTCCGTCTTGATTGAACAAGGTAAAATGGGCCACCCCATCTGACAATTTGGAAGTAGGGAATTTAATAAGATATGACGTTTTATCGCTATATTTTTTTGCATATTTAAGGAATACTTTACCACGGAGGTGTCCCACTACTGACGTCCCCATTAGTCCTTGGTCAATATTGGTAGAAACTTTAATTATTATATGGTTTCCCAAGTTCTTAAGTTGCATTGTATAACCTTGGTTCAAGGCAGTGGGTACCGAATATCTGTAAAGGTTTCCGTCAATATCTATTTCTGCGAGATAATTGATAGCTGTTCCAGGGGTAAAGGATACAAGGCCTACTCCCAAATGGTTGGTTTCAAAGGAATTGATCTTATTGCCATCCTGGTCAATGATCTTACCTTTCAAGGCTATTCCAATTCCATTTTCATTAGTTATATTTAGGCCTATCCCACTAGGGAGACCCGTTACCAGGTTACCGCCTTCAGGGGAGAATTGAACAATGGGTTTCGAAATCTGGGGATTTGGAACTTCCTTTTCCTGGCCTATTTTTACTATGGTATTTAAAGCAGCAAGACTTGAAGTATCATTCGTAGCCACCGGACGGGCCAAGATTGGGATTTCTTTTAAAAAAAGAAATTTAGCATCATTATTTAGCATATACTTGGTATAGGCGCGGATATGATAATTCCCTTCCACTATAGAATCGTCAATTTCAATGTCGCCGGAGACACTTCCCTTATCGGTATATAGCTTTCGTTTTTTTACCAAACTGTCATTTGTGTCCAATATCTCAACATGAACCACCTTACTCAAATCACTGGATAAATGATTCACACCGTTCACCAAATAGGACTTGAACCAAATAGTATCTCCAATAGTATAAAAATCTTTATCCGTTTGAATATATACTTTCTCGGGCCCCAAATTATTTACATAATCTTCCAGTTTTTCTGTAATACTGTTTAGGGCGGTATTTTTTTGAGCGAGTAGAGCGGACGTAAAAAAGATAAATAGGAATACGCTCTTCCAATATTCTCTCTTTTTTATATACATACGGCGTCAGAATTGATAAAGGAAGTAACCTGGGTTATTCTATCTAAAATAACAAAGATTCTTTTCACTATGGTGGAATTTAAACAAATTACCGCCCATTTTAAAGTATGTATGTACTCAAAATATCATAAAAAGCAGCTTTCACCACAGAACGGGGCTATTTCCCAACATTAATTTCCTACAACCGTACAACCAATATACTTTAGCAGTGTAATAAAAAACGAATTAATAATTTTTTCATTTTCATATAGTGTTCTCGTAAAAGAGCCTTGTCCCAAAAGATAAGGCTCTTTTTAGTTTTAGGCCTTTAGGGTTGGCTTGGATTACTCAATTGGGGGTCAAGAACAATTGTTGTGTTTATGAAAAAAAGGGATTAATTTGATCAGTCGTGTTTTTTTGAGCAACAGTTTTAATTAATAAGAGCAATTTAGTAAAACCAATGGATCAAGTACAATTTCTGGGTAATTGGATATTTATGCAAATATTGTAGTTAGCCTAAATAGGAAGAATTCCGTGTTTTTGACTCCTCTGAACTGGGCCTTCAATATAATATTGGTTCAATTAAATCATTCCCCTATTTCAACTATCTGTGCATTGGCCATAAACAATTCCTGCATCCGCTCCATACGGCTATCGAACTTGGTGGAAAAAATGGCATACTGACATCGGTCCAAACTTTCGGGGATTCGTATAACATCGGAAAAAGGGCTGGGTTTTGATAGGAACTCCGCATCGTCCACAATAAATAACTTTAGTTTCCCTAGATTGATACCGTTGAGGTAAAAGATCTTGCTCAATCTTTTAGGGGTTGCGATAACAATATCCACTCCTTCAAAAATTTCATTTTTTTGAGTCTCTATATTGTGCTCTTCGTATACTGGATAAATGCGGAGATCCATCCTTCGCGTAAAGCGTTCAAATTCACTTTGCAAGGCCAATGCCGCTTCCTTGTCCTTAACAAAGATCAAGGCTCTAGGGGCCTCCTCAAAAGCTGTACAATCCAGTTTTTGAAGCGTACTTATAATTATCGCAGTGGTTTTACCGGCACCTTCAGGCGCGATTCCAAAAACACTGGCTCCCCCTTTAATTTTTGAAAGAATCGCTTTTTGAAAGGGAAGAGGCTCCTGAATTCCCTGTTGTCCCAACACTTCCTTTAACTGTTCCTGTATTTTTTTGAATGCCATATTTTTGTATTAACTATTCCAATTTTAATTCTCTGTAATTGGTACATAACAAGTTTTCCTAGCCTAACCACAACTTTTGATCACTTCACAACAATAGTTTTCCCAATAAGGCCTTCTACCCTACTTTAGCAGTGTAATAAAAACGAATTAATAATTTTTTCATTTTCATATAGTGTTCTCGTAAAAGAGCTTTGTCCCAAAAGACAAGGCTCTTTTTAGTTTCTAAGGCTTTGGAAAGTATATAAGGTTAAGAGATCCAGTTGTTTTTGCCAAAATTGGGTTTGCGTTTTTCCAAAAAAGCATTTCTTCCTTCCTTTGCTTCTTCCGTCATATAGGCCAACCTTGTGGCTTCCCCGGCAAATACCTGCTGCCCTACCATACCGTCGTCCGTAAGATTCATGGCAAACTTTAGCATTTTTATGGAGGTAGGCGATTTTTCAAGTATCTCTTGGGCCCAATCATAAGCGGTATCTTCCAGTTCCTCATGGGGAATAACTGCATTTACCATTCCCATTTCCAAGGCATCCTGGGCAGAATAATTCCTGCCAAGGAAAAATATCTCCCTCGCCTTTTTTTGTCCCACCATCTTGGCCAGGTAGGCAGACCCGTATCCACCATCAAAACTGGTTACGTCGGCATCCGTTTGTTTAAAGATGGCGTGTTCCTTACTGGCCAAGGTTAGATCGCAGACCACATGCAAACTATGGCCTCCCCCAACGGCCCATCCGGGTACCACGGCAATGACCACCTTGGGCATAAATCTGATTAAGCGCTGCACTTCCAATATATTTAAGCGGTGCATTCCGTCTTCCCCCACATAGCCTTTATGCCCCCTTGCTTTTTGGTCGCCCCCGCTACAAAAGGAATATACTCCGTCCTTGGTAGACGGACCTTCGGCAGAAAGTAAAACGACCCCTATGCTGGTATCTTCCTGGGCGTCATAAAAGGCTTGATAAAGTTCACTGGTGGTCTTGGGCCGAAAGGCATTTCTAACGTTGGGCCTATTAAAAGCTATACGGGCAACACCCCCACTTTTCTTATAGGTGATATCTTCAAATTCCCGAACTACTTTCCAATCAATTTTTTGCTGCATTATAAAATAAGGTTTGTCAAGTATCAAAGATAACACACTTTACTAAATTCCTTGCGTTCTTAACGGGATTTGAAAGATCCGATACTTGCCAATCCGTTACGGTGTGTCGGGCACCGAAAAGTCATTACCGATTTACTTACACTGTTATATAGGTGGGGCCGAAGGTGAACTACCTGGATAAGACTAGGATAGAGGCTTATTGCGGTCTGGTATTTTTTTCCTCGATCCATTTGGACATAAACTTGGTGCTGGCAAGCGAATGGTGAAGGAGCATGGAGCCAATAAAATTATGCTTTCTATGTGAGTTTAAATCTTTTTTGAGCTGCTCTATCCTATCCAATAATTTTTGTTGCAACACAGCTTTGTTGTAATTATTATTGATGATGGCCATGCCATTTTTCCTGGCCAGGGACCACTTTTCCTTATCTTGATATAAGAGTATGGCGGCCTTTGCAAAGTTTTCAGGGTCATTGGCAATTATTCCGTTCCAAGGCGAATTTTCGCAAATTCCTTCAGCTCCAATTTCTGTCGTAATACTGGGCGTGCCGTTTAACATACCGATGAGCAGTTTGCCCTTAATTCCCGCCCCAAAGTTTATGGGGGCCAGGTTCAATCTGGCCTGGGATATAACCTCATTGGCATCAATGGCATGCCCCATAAGGTGAAACCCTTGTTTTGGATTGTTCAATTGCTTCATGCTTTCTGGCATATAGGCCCCGTAAATAAATACATTGGCAAGGGGCAATTCCCTGCGGATGAGAGGCCAAATGTGTTTTCCAAGGGTTTGGACTGCATCAATGTTTGGGACATGTTTCCCATTGCCGATACATACAAAATCCCTTTTCTGTTCAAAAGGGAGCCACTGGTTTTGTTTTTCTGTATCAATGGCATCATACATCATGGGCAAATGCATTAGTAGATTGGGGCTGATCTTAACGGTTTTGGTAAGTAGCTCCATTTCGTATAGGGAAATGATCAAACTAAGATCGCATCTAAAAATACTGGCTATTTCCCTTTTTGTTTGGTCCTGCTCCAACCAAAATTGTTCCGTAAAGGAAATGGATTTTTTGTATGCCAATTGTCTGCTAATCCTAAGGGAGTGTAAATCTTCGGTATCCAGAATACGTATGGCATTTGGAGCATTTTCCGCAACACGCCATCCAAATTGTTCTTCGGTCATAAAACGATCAAAAAGAACGATATCCGGCTTTATCTCCTTTATAAAAGTATCAAAACTGGAATGGTTGAGGATTATGGGACTTGTGTTTACCCCAATGCCCGACAGGTCATAGCTATAATCACTTTCTGCCGCAGTGCTGGCAAAGGTAGGCTGATATCCCTGTTCCAAAAAGAATTGTATCAACTGCAGCATCCTGCCTCCGGCCGCCGTTGTATCCGGCTCCGGCCATACATAGCCAATGATCAATATTTTTTTGTCCGTTTTTGGGAACATTTGTTCTATAAACGCTTGGCGAATTTCTGGGAAATTTTAGAGCGCAGTTTACGCTCATAATCTTCTTCCAACCACTCTTTGTAATTTTTCGTATTGTTCATTATACAATAGGAATATTGACGTACCCGGTAGGCGATCTCTTCCTTTAATTTTTTGGCCAGGATACGGGCGTCAAATACGTCGTCACTATTTTCCACGCAAATGGTGGCGTGCTGTTCAATACTTTTTTCCAGAACGGTCTTGGATTTAAGTCCCTGTGCAAAAACTTTTTTGTATTCTGCCTTGATGTCAAATTCGATATTCTTGGACTTGCTAAATAATGCCTTGAGGTCGGCCGGCATTTCGTACACAAATTCCCGTTCTATTTCCTCATCATTTTTTATGCTTTCCAGAAAGAAATCAGGGAAATGGAATATTTCCTGCCAATCTATGGGGGCGTCCCATAATCCAAATCGGGCCACATTGTTCCCAAGATCTACCACCGTAAATTCATTCTTATTGGGCAATATCCTGGAACCACGGCCTATCATTTGAAAATAAAGGGTCAAGGATTTGGTTGCCCTATTTAAAATAATGGTTTCTACCGTTGGTTCGTCAAATCCAGTGGTCAATATACTTACCGAGGTGAGTATGGCGTCTGGAGTCTTTGAAAACCATTTTAGAATTTCCTTACGCTCGGAAGCACTATTCTTATTATCCAAATGCCTTATGTTGTACCCTGCTTTTTTAAAAGTGTCCAAAACGTATAAAGAGGTATTGATCCCATTATTGAAAATAAGGGTTTTGGTACCTTTCGCAATCTCTTCATAGGCATTTACCAATTTGGTAAGCATGTTCTGGTTGCCATAGAGCTCGTCCGAAGATTTTACTGTATAGTCGCCGCTTATGCCCAATTTTAAACTCTTAAGGCTTACATCATAATTGTACATATTGGCCTTGGCCAAAAATTTCTTCTCAATAAGGGATGATATGGATTCTCCCACGATCAACTTTTGATAGTGGTCCTTCATCGGGAGCTTTATATTGGAACTTAAGGGCGTAGCCGTAACTCCAAGTATAATGGACTTTTTAAAATATTTGAATAATTTTCTAAAGGAATTGTAATGCGCTTCGTCAATGATGACAAGTCCAATATCATTGATCTTTACCTTATCATCCTGAAGCCTATTGTTGAGGGTTTCTACCATGGCCACAAAGCACATGTATTGGTCTTGGTCCTGTAATTCCTTTACTTCACTATTGATTATTTTGTTTTTAACGCCAAATCCATTTAACATTTTGGAGGTTTGACTGCTCAATTCTATTCTATGGGTAAGAACTACTACCTTTTTATTGGTTTTATGAATATATCTTTTTGCAATTTCCGAGAAAACAACTGTTTTACCTCCACCTGTAGGCAATTGGTATAAAAGGTTCATGTCATCCGGGGATTCCTCCAAACACTTAAAAATAGTGTTCAAGTCTTCCTCTTGATAATCATAAAGGGTTTTTTCCGTACTTTCTTTAGGTAGCTCCAAATGGGAAATGAAATTTTTTAAAATTAAGAAAAATCAAACCTTACAAAATTAAGAGTTTTTTGTGCCGGTTTCAAATTTAAAAGGGAAAAACATGAAATTGCGATTGCCCATCGGTTATATTTATGGAAAACTCCCTAGGGCAAGAGACGGCAAATAAGTAAACTACCTCGGGGCAAGCCCGCGAGGCATTCGTAGGAAACGAACTTTAATTTTCGAGGCAAGCCTCGGGCTATTATACCCTTTGGCGGTGCCAATAAAGACGGAGCAGCCTTGGGGCTAGTCTATGATATCCAAGGACTTTGAGAAGTCGTCCGCGTTGGGCCAATGATGATCCTGGGTAAACCTATAGCAGGCAACAATTCTGGCTTTAAACTCCCTTAACAAAGTATTTACGGAAATAAATTGGACCAGTTCGCCAAAGGAGTTGCCCATGCTTTTGTAGAAGGCCTCAGGTACATTCTTTTCCAGCGAAAAAGATTGTGCAACTTCTAGGTTGTACAACATAAGATCTGCCGTTAGATGTGGGTCTACCCCCAATTTTATAAAGTGCTTTATGTATTTTTGGGCCACCGATCTTCTGGCCTTGGCCCTTTTTCTTCTTAAAGGGAAGTATTCATTGGAGATCTTTATTTTTGCATCCTGCACCAGTTTGTCTTCCCTGGGGTTGAAAACAAAATCATAATACTCCTTTACTACCGGAAATCTGTGATATAGATCTATTATTTGCTCTTCCAGCTCCTTTTTTTTTAATTCCGATAAGTATTTTACCAATGCTCTCTTACTCATTCTTCCAATTAATTCGATTTGAACTCAAGAATTGCAATTTCCCATTTAAAAATCAAAAATTAGCACAAGAAGGAAAATTAGTATTTTAATAATTGGATTGGACAATGAATATCATAAACTTCTCATAAATTATGTATAAGTAATACAGCTTCCCTTGGAAAAGACATAAAAAAAAGGTATAATGAGAGATTGACACTTCAAAATCCAAATAAAAAATATATGAGGCAACTAAAGATTATCAAGCAGGTTACGAATAGGGAATCAAAATCACTAGACAAGTATTTGCAGGATATCAGTAAAATAGAATTGATCACAGCAAATGAAGAGGTTGAATTGGCTCAAAAAATTAGGGATGGGGATCAAGTTGCCTTGGAAAAATTAACAACCGCAAATTTAAGGTTTGTGGTTTCTGTGGCCAAACAATATCAAAATCAAGGCTTGAAGCTCCCTGATTTAATCAATGAAGGAAACGTAGGCTTGGTTAAAGCGGCAAAACGTTTTGATGAGACAAGGGGATTTAAATTTATTTCGTATGCCGTTTGGTGGATACGACAGGCCATTTTACAGGCACTGGCCGAACAATCCAGGGTGGTGCGCTTGCCATTGAACAAGATTGGCTCCATAAATAAAATAAAAAAGACCTTTTCCTATCTGGAGCAGGCCCATCAGCGGCCACCATCACCGGAGGAGATAGCCAAGGAATTGGAGATGTCCGTTAGTGAAGTTAAACAATCCCTAAAAAATTCGGGCCGACACGTTTCTATGGATGCCCCGTTAAAGGAGGGAGAGGTTTCCAATCTGTACGACGTAATTCGTTCCGGAGAATCCCCTAGGCCGGATATGTTTCTCTTGCAGCAGTCCTTAAATACAGAGATCAACAGGGCTTTGGATACGCTTTCCCAAAGGGAGGCGGATGTGGTTAAATTGTATTACGGTATAGGTGACCAGCAATCCATGACCTTGGCCGAGATAGGACTCACTTTTGATCTTACAAGGGAGCGGGTAAGGCAGATAAGGGAAAAGGCTATAAGAAAGCTTCGCCACAATTCCAGGAGTAAATTACTCAAAACCTATTTGGGATAGATGACCAAAAACAAAGAGGCCGAATAAATTATTAATTTATTCGGCCTCTTTGTTTTTAAAGTATTGGGTTTAAGAATAACTTAATTTACTGATATTGAAATCAATTAGGATTTCATTTAAATCTTCAATGAAGTTTAAATAAGCTGCGTTGTCTGGATTTTGTTTTGCCATTTTAATAGGGGTTTTTAGGTTTTGAATTCCCGGCCGAACTACATATAGTCCAATTCGGCCAATTCGTTTAAACTTAAAATTTCATTTAAATCTTGTAGGAATGCTAAATATTCCTCTCCGTAGGTGTCGTATAACATAGTAAGACTTGGTTTAGGTTTTTATTGTTTGGGTCAATAATTATATGGTAAACTTATTTATTATCTCTTTTCACACCAATAAAATGTTGTGTATAAGTGTTTTTTAGTTGTAAAGTGTACAGTTCTTAAAGTTTAATCTTTTATGGCAATCGATATATTTCATGCTGTTGAACAAAACATGTGGCCGGTTCTTAAAACAACCCTGAGTCTTTTCTGGGGCTTAATGGCATTTATTAGCGAAACTCAATTTTGAGAACCCAGTAAGACGCACTTAAAATTGCAAGTTGAACTAATCCCGCCTTTTTCGGCGGAATCTAGGTTCAATACCTCTACCCTAGGGTCGATTCCTATCACTGGGTTCAGGGCCTGCCTTTGTCGGCAGACAGGCCTGCCTTTGTAGTCAGACAGGCCTGCCCTGTGGTTTAATACCTTTTATTTCTTAAAAATTTTATTGGTGAGCTCCTTTAATTGGTCTAGAAATTTCATGGCCTCCAATTCCTCTAAGCTCTCTTTTCCATTAGGTACGCCAGCGCTATTGTTGTGAAATGTAATATTCTCCGAGGGTGTAATATCAAAATTGATGTTGAACAGGTCATTGGAGCCAAAGTTTTCCCCATCACCATCCATAGGTGTAGCACCCTGATCAAAGAAAGTAGTACTATCGTTTACAAAGGCCTCCATGCTAGATGATTTTGAAGATATAAAGCCCGATGTTGCCACTTCAAAGTCGATCGCAGGATCTAGTTGTAACTTAGTAGGTTCAGTGATTTCCTTTTTTAAATCCAATTTGTGTCCGGAAATTACTTCCACGTCACTAATCGGTATGGCCTGTAATTTAGTTTCTATATACAAAGAAACCAATTTAGCTTTTTCCCTTATGGTACTGTCCGAATGATTGCGTAGGGTTGCTAAAAAATGTAGATCACTTAGATCGCCTATTTGTTGCATTTCCTGCAGCAAAAGTAGTTGTGATTCCCTGTCCAATGAGCTGAATAAATGGTTGAACACATAATGTTCCCCGAAATCCACTATTTTATTGTCATTTAACTTTTCATCGATATACAAAGGATAGTCCGAAAGGAACTTGGAAATTATTTCCTTAATGAGATTGGCTATGGAGTCGTTTTTTTCCTCATCCAACATTTCATTTAAAAGGGGTACCTCCCGTATATCTCCCATTTCTGCTATGGAATGTAGTAATTTAACTTTCTTAAATTCCCGATCCGTGTAGAATCGGGCGGCCGGTAGATCCATTTCTCCCAGATCCAATAATTTATCGTCTTCGCTTATGGTTACTATTGTGTTTTGCTCCTCTACATGCGAAGTTAATATATCACTGATCTGTTTCTTTAAGTGCGGATCTATGACTACCTCATAATCCACTTCAAGATCGTTAATGTCTGTTATTGGATCGAGGTCCACTTTTTCTTCTTCCATCTCCCTTATCAAGGGTAGGAAATCTATGCTTAAAAAGGAATCGCCCTTCCTTTCCGGTTTGTTATTTAGCGGGATCTTGGTTTCCCCGTAAATTTCCTCGTATATGGCCTCATAAGGGTTTCTTTCAAAACTTTCCTTTCCTAGGCATTCCGATAGGAATTCCAAGTCGTTGCTGATCATCAACGCTTCCTGAATTTCCGGACTCGCATTGGGACTCTTTGTGTTCGTTACCAATGGTACGAAGCTAAGATCTAGCTCCTCCCCTTTCAATAGATCGGTCTTGGTTTGGAACTTCTTGGACTTGTTATTCAATGGCTGCTTCGTTTTGGATACTCCCATTTTTGATTCTGTATCTTGTAAATGGTCTGCATTGCCGGGTGTATCTTTTTGAGGGATGGTATTTCCATTGATATCGATGTCCGATTGTTCCAAATTTCCATTGGTATTTACTGGTATGCCAAATTCTTTGGATAGTCTAAGGATTATCAGTTTAGCCCCCTCATCCAGTTCATGGTACACTTCCATCAAGACTTTGGACAGGATACCTTTGTTGCTCGACCGTCTTAGTAGCTTCCACAATTCCACTTTGAGGTCTATGTGCTCCCTATTTTTTTCTTTTAACTTTCCCTGTTCATATAATAAAAGCTCACATATTATTCCTCGTAGATGTTTCTTTTTTTCCTCTCTATTGTTCCAGTTGATCTGGATATTGTTTTTTAGAAGGAACAGAATGGCCAAATAACCTATGGTCAAGAGTAGGAACAAGACCGTTAAATCCCATATCAGGTTGGTATGTATATTGGGTATATTCACTTATTTGCACTTTTTGATTATTCAACGTTTACCGCCTTTACTTTTTAAGAACAACAGTTCCCTATCAATGGCTTTCTCCACCATAGGGTATGCCAAAAGTAATTGATCATATAACCGTCCTATTTCCGGAAGGTTCCTATGGGTTTTACAGCCTATTGTGATCTTGTCCACAAGGGAATAAAGGTGATCGGCTTTCATCATGGAAAGTCCCGTTTTAACCTTATGGGCAGCAAACCCTAAACGATTAAAATTACCTTCGGGGATGTAGACATTGGCCCTACCTATGAAATCGAGCATACTTTGTTTAAATAAGCCGATTAATTCTTCCAGAAGGTCTATTTCGCCCATACACTCTTCCAGTATATCTGCTAAGCTAACCTTCCAGGCTTCCTTATTTACAGTAAATTGGGCAAGTTCCCCAGCGGATTCATTTACTGGTTTGGACCTATGGTCCTTTTTGTATTTACATAAAGTGGTAAGTAATTCGTCAGGGCTATAAGGTTTTAAGATATAATCGTCTATTCCAAGGGCATTGCATTTAATTTTGTCATTAATGGTGAAATCGCCGGTTAAGGCTACAATGGGTAAGCTCTTGATGTAATCATTGTTGGATTCCCTAATTATTTGAGTAATTTGAAAACCGTTCATTACCGGCATTCTAAGGTCCATTAATACCAGGTCTACCTTGTGCTCCATTAGATAATCCATTCCGGCCAGGCCATTATCAGTTACATACACGGTACATCCCCAATTTTTTAAGCGCTGTTCTATTATTTTTTGAATAAGAATATTATCCTCAAAAACAAGGATGTGAAGGCCTTTTATAATTTTATCGGTTGTAGTTGTGCTGTCGGAATCTAGTAGGTAGCCAGATGTTTTGTTCTGTTTCCCTTTTTTATAGGGGATGGTGAACTTATAGGCACAACCATCTTCCAAGGTGGCCATGGTTGCCAAGGATCCATTTAAAATTTGCAATATTCCCCTGACCATGGCAATGCCGATCCCCAAATCATTTGCATTGGGTTCTATATTAAATACATTGGCCTTTAGGTCGTTTTTTATGTTTCCGGTACGCAAATCCCTAATTTCAAAATCGAGTACCAGGTAATCCGTGTGCTGTCTACGGAGTTTAATTTTGAGAAGGATGTTTCCTTTGTCAATAAGTTTTATCGAATTTCCTATAAGGGTGAGTAGGATTTGTGACAATTTGGACGGATCTCCCAAAAGGGTTTCTGGTATTTCCGTATCCAGATCTACCTCCAGATTAACATCCTTGTTGATTATTAAGGTGTTGCATAGGTAAATGGTATCCTTTATAATACTGTGAAAATTAAAATCGATACTTTCAAACTTTTCCCTTCCAGAGGTAAGCTTGGTATATTCCAACAGTTCATTAATTATATCCAAAAGATTGTTGGAGGTGGTGGTAATGGAATTGAGTTGGGTAAGTTGCTCCGCAGTTATGTCGCCTTCCTTTAGCAGATCTATAGTCTCCAATATCCCGTTGATCGGGGATCTAATTTCATCCCCTACTTTTTCCAGAAGTCTTCCTTCTTCCCGCTTAGGTCTATTTTTTAACGGGATTGACAATTCCTTATTTCCAATGGCCGATTCAAAATCCTTGTAGTTTGTATTGGAGGGAGAAACTATAGGTTTTGGTCCAAGCACTTTTTCCTCAAGACGATATTTAAAGGTCATAAAGGATTTTTTTAATAAAGAAGCTTCCTCCGAGGTCAATTCCTCAAATGAAAAATGATTTAGTTGACCTTCAAGATTAGTCAGATGGTTTAGTAGGTTGTTGGATTTCAATTTATATTGGTTTGGGTTCTGAAAGTCTAAAACTCCCCTTTTAAAGTGCGGTTTACAATTAAATGTTATCTAGGCTTCATTTTATGTTGTCAAATGCCGTTATTTGTATGTATCAAACCTTAGCAGTATGAAGCATTTTATCGGATTTATATGTATTTTGGCGATTGTTGCCTGTAAGGAAAAACAAGAAAAACCTACAGAGTCGGTAGAAGAAAAAGCAGCACGTATACACCGTGACATTATCACCATAGATACCCATGTGGATATTAATGTATCCAATTTTACCGATGCCGTAAATTATACCCAGAAATTGGACAATCAGGTAAATCTTCCAAAACTTGAAAGCGGAGGTTTGGACGTTCCATGGTTGATAGTCTATACTGGTCAGGGCGACCTAACCGAAGACGGGTATGCCAAGGCAAAGGAAAACGCCATGGCAAAGTTTGATGCCATACATAGATTGTGTAAGGAGATAGCGCCGGAAGAGATATCATTGGCCTATACTTCCAAAGATGTTCGGCAAATTATAGGATCGGGCAAGAAAGTGGCCATGATAGGTGTGGAAAATGCCTATCCCATAGGGGAAGACATTTCGGAATTTGAAAACTATCATAATTTAGGGGCAAGATATATTTCCCTTTCCCACAATGGGCATAGCCAGTTTTGCGATTCCAATACGGGGGAGGCCGATGGGGTATGGTTGCACAATGGACTTAGTGAGCTTGGTAAAACGGCCGTAAAGGAAATGAATAGGTTGGGGATAATGATCGATGTATCCCATGTATCCAAAGAATCCATGAAGCAAATGATAGCCTTGTCCGAAGCTCCAATTATAGCTTCCCATTCTTCTGCAAGGGCATTGTGCAACCATAGTAGGAATTTGGACGATGAACAATTGTTGCTAATGAAGGAAAATGGAGGCGTTGTACAGGCAGTTGCCTTTAGTTCCTATTTGAATACGGAAAAGCATGAGGCCTATGAAGCTTATTTAAAAGACGTCTATAAAGAGGTAGCAGATTCCCTGGGGATAGATTGGTATGCCAATGGCGAGCTTGCCGATCTTACAGAGGCAAAGAAAAACGCCTTTATGGAGAATTATCCCAAAGTTGTACGTTTGGCCAAGGGCAAGGTTGCCAAGAGGAAAGATAGGCCACAGCCCGTGGGGGTGAGCGACCTGGTGGACCATATAGATTATATGGTAAACTTAATTGGCATTGAACATGTTGGAATCAGCTCCGACTTCGATGGAGGTGGAGGCATTGCTGGATGGAGGGATGCATCCGAAACCCCCAATGTAACCCTGGAGTTGGTAAAAAGAGGTTATTCCGAAGAGGAAATTGCCCAACTCTGGGGAGGCAATTTACTACGGGTATTGGATCAGGTACAGGAGGTGGCGAAAACGTATTCCGTTAACTAAACCTCCGAAGCCAAACGGTCCCTTACAAATTCAATTCTGGTTTTTCCATGTGGTTTTGGTTTTCCATCTGCCCCTAGATTTACCATTATAATATTGTCTACCGTTACAATAGTTTCCCGGGTCATTTTGTTACGAACCTCACAGTTAAGGGTCAGGGAGGTCTTTCCAAATTTGACCACGTCTATGCCTATTTCAACTATATCACCTTTTAATGCAGTGCTCATAAAGTTTATTTCGGACATATACTTGGTAACTACCCTTTTGTTTTCCAATTGTATAATGCTATAGAGCGCGGCTTCCTCGTCTATCCAAGCAAGTAATTTGCCTCCAAATAGAGTACCATTGGCGTTCAAATCCTCTGGTTTTACCCATTTTCTTGTATGAAATCTCATAGTATCTAATATTTTTCAGCAAAATTAGCAAAGAAATTTGCCCTAATGCACTCCTCCAAGAGAAATGTAAACCGATTTAGGTAAATCTAAATTACATCCTAATTTTTTGTTCAATTTGGGAATTAATACGGGTTATAATCATTAGATTCCTATAATCCACAGTTACCATTTCAATAGGAATATTCCTAAATGGGTTGTGGTCCAATTATTATGGTGGATAGTTGAACTTATTGCTTATTCGATATTTTCAAGGTTTTGGCACCCGTTTAAAGTATCACTGTTCATAACCTCGTTAAAAACTATATGGAATTGGCCCATTAGTACAAATGCTAATACCTACCTTTATAAAAACACCAATGATATGAGCGATAGGTCCCATAGTCTTTTGGAAATTCGTCCTATAATCCCTTCAGCCAAAGTAACGGAAAATATGAGCAGTGATGAGAGGTTTCAGAACCAAACCTTACGTCCTGTAATTAAAATGCAAAACGCCTTACTTCTCTTGGTTTTTCAGAATTACATCGCTAAGCACAAAAATAGTTTTTATGGGCTTGGGCAGAACAAACGACTCATTTTCATAGAAAATGCGATCCAAAAGGACATTAAGTTTAGAAATTCGCTTAAAGGCATTATCATAGGGCAATTTACTGCGGAGGAGTATGAACTGTACATACTTAATTCCTCCTCTTTAAACAAACGCATGATGCAAATGGTCATTGAGCGTATTAAGGATCAGGTTCAATTTTTTGAAAAAGCCTCGCTTCAAGCAGTATAGTACTTTTATTCCACCAGTGATTCCCCATTGAGGTTGGTGGTAAGTATGTCGCTCATCAGGTTGAAATAAGGCCTTATCTCTTGGTAAGCAGAGTCCACATTCGCCATAAAATCGGGCGACATAACTTCCTTGTCGGAAAAATTCTTCACAAATATGAATTGTTTTTTTTTGATCAGATCAATATTGGGATGGTCTTTATGGAAGCCCGAGGGAGCGGTTTTTAATTCATCACCTTGCATTCCGCCCCAGACTTCCTTAAAACTTTTCTGGTTCATTATAGTGCGTATTTCGGTGGCATCGGTTTCAAACTCCTTCCTAATTCTAAGGAGGTCTTCCTTGTTGGGACCCCAAAACCCCACGGCAATAAAAGTTTCATTGGGTTTTAACCGCAGATAGTAGCCGCCCCTCAGCCGTTGGCCAGCCCTGGAATAGGACCCGGCAAAATGGGTCTTGTAGGGTGTTTTGTCCTTGGAGAAGCGGACATCCCGATAGATACGAAACATCTTTAATTTTTCAATGTCGTCATGAGCCTTCAATTTATCCATTAACGCGGTATAAAAACCCTTGACCTCGGTTTCCAGCGCCTTGAATTCGGTTTTGTGCTCCGTAAACCATTCCCTGGAATTGTTTTTTTTTAGATTTTCCAAAAATTGAAATACATCTTTCGTAATTAGCTGCTGTTGTATACGACTCATAACACATTATCTTTGTGCTAAAGTTAACCAATTTAGCACAAGCTGATTTTGAAATAATGGTTAATTTTGAATGTATAATCAAAAAGTGCAAATGGATAAAGCATCTATAATAAAGAATATTAAGGAACATAAAAATCAGCCTAACCTGAGGTTTGAACTTAAGGAAAGGACTGAGCTGTTTACCAATCGTTTGTTTTACACCCTGTTCGATATAGATACACCGGTAGATGAAAATCTGGATCTATTGGAAAAGGAATTTGATGCATTGGTAGACCTGGCCTGTTGGCAGGTAGACAAACCCTGCCAAAGGATTTGGGCAAATTATGTGGTGCGACTACCGGAAATTCTGGAAAAATTGAATCTGGATGCCGAGGCCATTGTCAATTGCGATCCCGCTTCCCTATCCATAGAAGAAGTATATATGGCCTATCCCGGTTTTTATGCCATTGCCATTTACAGGCTGGCCCATGAACTTTATATTGATGGCTTTCCCTTGGTTCCCAGATTAATGACAGAATACGCCCATAGACAGACGGGTGTGGACATTAACCCAGGTGCGCAAATAGGAAATTCTTTTTTCATTGATCATGCCACAGGGGTGGTCATAGGTGAAACAGCGGTAATAAAAAATAATGTAAAAATCTACCAGGGAGTAACCCTGGGAGCTTTATATGTTGCCAAAAAATTGCAGAAAACAAAACGTCATCCCACCATTGAAAACAACGTTACTATCTATGCCAATGCCACTATTCTAGGAGGGGATACGGTAATTGGAGAGAATTCCATAATTGGAGGAAATGCATGGTTAACAGAATCGGTGCCTGCCAACTCCACAGTCTATCATTCTCCAGTAATCAAAATAAAAACACTTCCACATGTCTCATAGTATTTTGGATATTATAGGGAATACTCCCTTGGTAATATCAAAAGTTATCAATACCAATCCCAAGGTTAAACTTTTTTTTAAATTGGAGGGTAACAATCCCGGAGGTAGCGTTAAGGACCGGGCCGCCCTCAATATGATAAAGGAAGGTTTGGAAAGGGGCGATTTTGATGTAGACTCCAAACTGATAGAAGCAACCAGTGGAAACACGGGAATTGCGCTGGCCATGATAGCTGGAATTTATGGCTTGGATATAGAATTGGTAATGCCGGAAAATTCCACCAAGGAAAGGGTACAGACCATGAGGGCCTATGGCGCCAAGGTAACCCTCACCCCTGCCGATGTAGGCATTGAAGGTGCAAGGGATTATGCCGAGTTGAAGGTAAAGGAAGAAGGTTACATCATGATCAACCAGTTCTCCAATGATGATAATTGGAAGGCGCATTACAAGAGTACCGGTCCTGAAATTTGGAGGGATACCCAAGGGGAAATAACCCATTTTGTGTCGTCCATGGGCACTACCGGGACTATAATGGGGACATCCACTTTTTTGAAGGAAAATAATTCCAGAATTCAAATTGTGGGGGTGCAACCTGCCGACGAGGCCAAAATACCAGGGATTCGCAAATGGCCCCAGGAATATCTTCCTAAAATATTTGATCCCACGAAAGTGGATACTGTTATGGAGGTTAACGAGCAGGAAGCTAGGGATATGGCGAAGCGTTTGGCCAAGGAAGAAGGTATTTTTGCAGGTATGAGCAGTGGTGGCGCTGCCGCTGCCGCAGTAAAATTGGCCGAAAGTCTGGAAGAAGGAATAGTTGTTTCCATTGTGTGCGACCGTGGCGACCGATATCTTTCCTCCGATCTGTTCGATTAAAGGGAAGCATTAGGTTCCAATTTACAGCCATCCCTTCTTTTTAAAATAAAATAGAAGGCCTATAAAGATTGCAATCATGAGCCCCCAAACATAGAAATACCCATTGGGGTACTTTAATTCTGGGATATATTCAAAATTCATTCCATATACCCCAACAATAAAAGTAAGGGGGATGAAAATAGTGGCCATTATGGTCAGTACCTTCATCACCTCGTTCATTTTATTGCTCATATTGCTCATATACATTTCCATGAGGCTCATGGACATCTCCCTTAATATATTTAGACTTTCGTTTATTTCTATACAATGGTCCAAGGCATCCCGTAAAAACAACTGGGTGTCTTTTGTAATCAGGACGTGTTCACTATCTATCAATTTATGGATCAACTCCTTCATAGGGTAGATATATCTTCTAATCCTCAGGACTTCTTTCTTCAGGTCTTGGACGGCATGGGCTGTTTTTGGAGTGGGGTTTTCATAAACTTCTTCCTCCAAGGCGTCTATTTTGTGGTTAATGTTTTCCAGAACCACAAAATAATTATCTATAATGGCGTCCAAAAGAGTGAAAAACAAATAGTCCGCAGGCTTGCTTCTTATTCGTCCGGTTTTGGCTCTTATCCTATCCCTGATACTATTGAAAACATCGTCCTGCATTTCCTGAAAAATGAGAACCGTATTCTTCATTAAAACAATGGCCACATGTTCGGTCACCATTTCATTGTTCCCATCCAAATAAAGCATTTTAAAAGCCCCAAAAATGTAGTTGCCGTATTCATCGATCTTTGGTCGCTGATGGGTGTTTACGGCATCCTCCATAGTAAGGGGGTTCAAGGAAAAGGCTTTTCCTAGGTTCTCTATAAACTTTTCATCACTTATTCCAATAACATTGATCCAGGAAATTGAGGGCGATTCCTGGAAGGCAACGATCTTGTTAAAACTCTCGGTGGAGTAAGCATCATACCCTGATTCCAAAACGCCATTTTCATCGTACTCCATTACGTTTACAGTACTCTTGGCTCCTTCCCTATTACCTAGGTAGGTTACGGTTCCCGGAGCCTTCCCGGTTTTGGCAAGTCTTTTTGACTGTCTTTTATGTGTGGATTTTTTTTTGGTCATTGGTTGGAATCTTAATAATACCCTTGCTGAAATTATGTTGTTGCTACTAATTTATGCATTCCAGCCCGTCCATGAATGAACTCCTTGAAAAATTACCTAATTTTTTTTGGGTTTTTCTTTCGTAGGAAATGGGATTGCCACTAATGGAACTGTAGATCATTTAACACCAGTCCGGATCCTGGGGCAACATAGGTTAGTAAAGTATTGTTATCCTTTTTCAAAGATTCTTTAATGTCCATTGCAGTAAGTTCTCCCTTGCCAACCTGAATCAAAGCCCCCATAATCATCCTAATCTGATACCGCATAAAACCTTCCCCCGTAATATGCAGGGCGTAACTTGCCTCAGGGAAAAAATTGGCCTTTAAGAGTTCATTCTCTTTTATGATACACGATTCTATGGTCCGTACCACTTTGGTGTTGGGTTGTAGTCGGGCCGTATACGACGAAAAATCATGGGTACCAATAAATATCTGGGCACAATCCGACATTAAATCCAGATCCAGTTCGTCTATAATGTTTGCTAAAAAGGGCGCACAAAAGGGATGGTTTTTTTGTCCAAAGGAAAAGAGATAAACATATTCCTTTAGTTTACTTTCTTGGATGATATTGAAGTTTCTATCGACCTGTTCTATACTGATGATACGGATGTCCGGGGGTAGGTTTACATTAAATTCATGCATAAACTCCCGAAGGTTCTCCAAGGGATCCTTATCCAGGAATAGTTCAAAGGCCGTGTTTAGGGCCGATACTTTGGCATCTGTACGTCCGGCACCCAAGACTTTGAATTTGGAATTGGGCAAAACAAATTTTAAGGTCTTTACCAACATACCCTCCACCGTCTTTTGATCGGGTTGCTTTTGCCAACCGCTGTAACGGAAGCCCAAAAATTGAAGGTGGATTAAATAGTAAAAACGGGGTGTTTTCATTTTATTCTATATGTTGTTTTATCAAATCCTAAGAAAACCTAGGCAAAGATAGGTAAGGAAGATCGGTTTTAGGATTGATCCCTGAATGCATTTAAAAATATATTTGGCATGAGTTCATCGTACTTTTCGGTACTTCGTCCGAGCCCCCTTTTTTCTATCTTAAATTTCTATATGTTCAACGAAATTTTGTTTAACGAATATGATTTTAGTTGTAATTATGTTGAAAATTATCCGAAATCTTAAACCTTAATTATGGAAAATTCCGTTAGAAGAACCACTCCCCAAATTAATATTGTCCTCACCATTATTTCACTGGTATCCTTAATTATCCTTGGCTTTTATAGCATGTATGGAAATATCTTTATTTTCAATAGGGTAGAGAGTTATATTTTTCCCGTACTATCATTGATCCACTTTCTTTATTTATATGTACTCTGGTTTAAGATAACGGAAAATGAATATCCGGATATGATCATGAAAAATATTGAGTATATCATGTATGGAATCTTACTGGCCTATGGATATAATATTTATGAAACTTTTTTAATTCTTGGCTCCCAAAGTGAATTTCAAGGCCATGTTATACCAAGTTCCTTCGTACCTATGGGCTTTTTGATTATCGCATTACAAAGTCTATTGGTGGTTCTTACTGTTTGGTCATTTGTAATTAGAATACAACGGGTGGGCAAATATGATTTTGATTACCTAAATAATCATATTGATGCCTGGGAGTAAAATATGCCATTTTACAATCCGCTTATAAAGCTACCGTAAACATCTTTTATTTGATAGCCTATAGTGTAACGTTGCTTACTTAGTTTTTTATGGGCAACTAGTCCCCACAACACCAATTCCTTCAAAAAATAGGTATCTTCCTTTTTTATGTCAGGTTGATATTTTGTGATCAATTGTTGAAGTGGAACAATGCTATCCAGCTTTTCCTTGTAGTCCTTATCGGTGGCATCATCCAACAAATCAAATCCTTCCCCATCAAAGAACCAACTAACCAATTCATCATAAGGACTTTCGGCATCCTTGCGTTCCAATTTATCTATCTTTGGAAAATAATTTAGGAAGAGCGACTTCACTGCATCATCTATCAATATTTCCGCAACGCTGCCCGAACCTTCCTGTTCCCCTTCGTAAACTAGTTCAATCTTACCGATTATGGACGGAATGACCCCCATAAAATCGCTCAGCCTTACCATAGTGGTTTTTTGGCCATTCTTCAATACCCGACGTTCAGCGGTACTCATTAAATTTTCGAAGGAAGTAATGCTCATCCTGGCGCTTATACCACTTTTGGCATCTACATATTCACTTTCCCTAGCCTCCCTGCTAATTTGTTCTAGGAGATCTTTGGCTAAGTCGGGCACATAAACGACTTCACTTTGACGCTTGTCCAATTTGGATTCCTGCTCCGTAATTTTACGGGCGGTTTCTATATCCTCAGGATAGTGTGTTAAAATCTGGGACCCGATCCTGTCTTTTAACGGAGTTACTATACTGCCCCTATTGGTGTAATCTTCCGGGTTTGCCGTAAATACAAATTGCAGGTCTAGAGGTAAGCGAAGTTTAAATCCCCTTATTTGAATGTCGCCCTCCTGTAAGATATTAAAAAGGGAGACCTGTATCCTTGCCTGTAGATCAGGTAATTCATTGATTACAAAAATACAACGGTTGGCACGTGGGATCATTCCAAAATGTATAACCCGGTCATCGGCATAGGACAACTTTAGATTGGCAGCTTTAATGGGGTCAACATCGCCTATTAGATCGGCCACCGTAACATCTGGGGTAGCTAATTTTTCATAGAATCGATCATTTCTGTGGAGCCAGGAGATGGGAGTCAGATCCCCGTGTTCCTTAATAGTTTCAGTGGCATACCGAGAAATGGGACTAAAGGGGTCATCATTTATCTCGGAGCCGGAGATGATTGGAATATACTCGTCCAATAAATTTACCATTAACCTTGCCAAACGTGTTTTGGCTTGTCCCCTAAGCCCAAGTAGATTAATGTTGTGTCTGGACAATATTGCCCTTTCCAGCTCCGGTACAACGGAATTTTCATAACCCCAAACCCCTGGAAAGGTAATTTCATCCGACTTTATTTTGTCAATAAGATTTGCTCTTAACTCATCCTTTATTTTTTTTGTTTTGTACCCTGCCTTTCTAAGCTGTCCTAGATTGGTAATTTCCTTATGATTCAATTTCATCTGTAAGTTTTTATAATTTGGCCATCCTGTCTACTTTGGTCGACAGGGAGTGGTGCACAACGGCTTATTCCAATTTTTTTTATCCTTAATTATCCCTTTAATCTTTTTCTTCTATTCTGTTCGTAATCCTCAAAAATCATTTCACCAAGTCCCTTTAGGCCGGTAAAGAAAGCCTTTCCCTTATTAGCTTCTGTAAAATGCCTCACAAACTGTGTTAAATACGGATCTTTGGCAATCATGAAGGTGGTTATGGGAATATGGAGTTTTCTGGCCTGTCTGGCCATGTTGTAGCATTTTTCCACGATATAATCGTCCAGGCCCACACTATTTTTATAATAGGTGCCATCGGCCAATTTAATGCAGCTGGGTTTGCCATCGGTAATCATAAAGATCTGCTTGTTCGTATTTCGCTTCCTACGGAGCATATCCATCGCCAATTGCAATCCTGCAACGGTGTTGGTATGATAGGGTCCTACTTTTAGATAAGGCAGGTCCTTAATAGGAATGGGCCAGGCATCGTTGCCAAAAACCAAAATCTCCAAGGTGTCCTTAGGGTATCGGGTCGTGATAAGCTCTGCCAAGGCCATGGCGACCTTTTTTGCCGGCGTAATGCGGTCTTCGCCATAGAGTATCATACTATGGCTGATATCGATCATGAGGACCGTGCTCATTTGGGCTTTGAATTGGGTGTCCTCCACCACTAAATCCTCCTCGCTTAAATGGAAATTGCCAATACCGTGGTTTATCTGGGCATTTTTTAAACTTTCGGTCATGGAAATCCGCTCTAAACTGTCTCCGAATTTATATTCCCTGTATTCGCCCATATGCTCATCGCCCCTACCCGATAAGCCGGTTTTGTGATTCCCCGAACCACTTCTTTTGATCTTGCCGAAAATTTGATTCAAGGCCGCTTGCCTAATAATCCGTTCCATCTTGGCGGTTATGGACAAATCTGCCTCCTTCCCCCCCGTGCCATCGCCATCACCTTCTTTGGGATCTTCTCTCAGATATCCTTTGGCCTTAAGGTCTTCTATAAAATCGTCAATGGTATAATTCTCATCGGTAAGTTCGTATTCCTTGTCCAACTCCCTTAGCCAATCCAAGGCCTCATCCACATCTCCCGAAGTATGTGTAATCAGTTCCTTGAAAATATCAAAAAGCTTTTCGAAAGGAGTTTGCTCGGGGGCTTCATAGGTAGAAAACCTAAACCCTTTTCTTTTATTAATACCCATACTATAAAATTACTTAATTTGGTCAAGACCTTTTCCTTTTTAAAGAAAACTTAACGGTTTACCTAATATTAGCATCCCTTGGATCATAAAAATCTTTCATATTACAGGGCATTTTTTAAAACTCCTCCACTTTGGATAGGGGAATTGGAAGGTTTGAGGCAATTTGTGCTTCCAGAATTAAATTTTGAAAACCTGGAGATGGGGCGGTTACCTTCCAATGTAAGGTTAGGACATAAAATAGAACACATTTTTCTAAAGCTGATCCAACACTCAACCCAATACAATGTTATTGCTCACAACATTCCCATAAGGAAGGAAAAAACAAGTTTGGGGGAAATAGATTTTTTATTGCAAGATGTTGATAGTCATAAATTTATGCATGTTGAGTTGACGTATAAATTCTATGTGGTAACAGGGGAGGCAACAAAGATTGAATGCCAATTGATTGGGCCAAACAGGAGCGACTCCTTCCTGGCCAAGAAAGAAAGGATTGTAAATCATCAGATTCCGCTTCTGAGAACTCCTGAAGCTACCTCTGTTTTGCAAGGGTTACATATAACGGCTTCGGAATTATTGCATCGGGTGTGTTTTAAATCCCAAATATTTATCCCATTTACGACGCGTGAAGTGGATTTGGCTCCCTTTAATTCCGATTGTATTTGTGGCAGATGGATTCCTTTACAACAATTTAAGAGCCCTTGGTTTTTGGAACAACGTTATTATCTACCATCCAAGCCCGAATGGCTTTTGGAGCCGCATCAAGGTGTTGATTGGTTAGGCCATAATGAAATACTGGATTTGATTTCAATTGGGTTGGAAAATAAAAAATCTCCCTTATTATGGATGCAATCAGCTGATTTTACCATTGAAAAACTTTTCATTGTATGGTGGTAGATCCAATTAAAATGGGGGAGTAATAATGGGGTATGTAACCTGTGTAAAAATAATAGAAATAGGATGTCCCAACAATATAGGCAATAATGATTCGTTTTCTTTAGACAAATCTTATAAACCCACACCTATGAAAAAAGTTTATTTGTTGTTTTTTTCATTGTTTGTCTTTTCCATGGCACAGGCAAAGGACGACTGTGAATTAATTTATTCTACCGCATCCTATGCCCTTAATCATGCTAAAAGCGCTTTAAAGGCGAACAACTTTGATCATCAGAAATACTATTCGGGCAAGGCCTTGGAGTCTTACGAAAAACTATTTAAGCTATTGGAAGGGAGTCAATGTGAAGGACTGTCGGAAAAAGTTCAGGACATTATAGCAGATGCTTTAAAGGCTGCGGAACCCGCTGACTGGGATAGAGGACGTTATTACAGTAAAAAGGTGTTCACCAGTACCCAGGACCTTATAAGTTATATGGATGGTAGGACCGAGGTTGCAGGAGTAGACGGCACAGAGTAATTATCCGGGAACAATACCTTTCCCTTAATAAAAAAAAGTCATTGCTTTTCCGGTCAACAAAATACTAAGTTGAACAGGTAAACAATGACTTTCCTTTTTTTTATGCAGTAGGGCCTTTAGCCTACAATATCCAAAGGTGCTGTGGTTTTCCAATTGCCCCTGGTAAAATCCGGAAATTCTTGTGGTGCTCCATTTTGGGCCACGGATGCTTCGCTCAAGGTACCTACGGCACTCCAATAACACCCTTCATAAACGTTCTGATCCAATGGTTGTCCATTTCTAAGGCACTCGATGATTCTATACCTCATTATAAAGTCCATTCCGCCATGTCCGCCCATTTTGGTGGCCAATTCTCCCAATCGCACGTATAGTGGATGTTCGTATTTTTCGAAAATCTTTTGCAATTGCTCACCTTCTGCCCACTCATGGTGGTTGTCCGGGCCACCTTCCACTCCACCTTCCAAGGCAATCCGGGTAGGGAAACCTGTCAAGGTTCCTTTTGTTCCTTGTATCAGGTTGTGTCTGGTATAAGGTCTAGGGCTAGTTTCGTCCCATTGTACCATAACTGTCCTACCCATGTGGGTTTTAACAATGGATGTATTTATATCCCCACCCTTAAAGTCCAACTTATTCCACTTGTGGTCTGCCGGAAAATTCTTGGCAGCGTATAGATTACGACCTTTACCTGGCGAAGAAAAGGAATTTATAAATTTGAAATTATCCTCTCCCCTGGCCAAATTCATGTATTGTGCTACTGGCCCCAGTCCGTGGGTAGGATAGAGATTACCATCGCGATTGGCATAATGATAGGTACGCCAAGACCCCGTTCCACGTTCCACTTCCTTCATTTGTGATCTTAATTCGTGGATATAGGCAGCTTCTCCATGTAGCAATTCGCCAATAACACCTTTACGGCACATATTTAAGTAGAGTAGTTCTTCCCTGCCATAGTTGACGTTTTCCATCATCATACAATGCTTTTGGGTTTTCTCCGAGGTATCCACTATGTCCCACATCTCTTGGATGGTAAGGGCCAGTGGTACTTCAACAAAAACATGGGCCCCACTTTTCATAGCTTCTATGGCCATAGGTGCATGCAATTCCCATGGGGTACAAACAAAAACGGCATCTGGCTTTTCCTTTTTCAACATCTTTTTCCAGTCGTTCTCCCCATCGGTGTACAAGGTTATTTTCTTGTGCCTGGTGCCACCACCATTTTCCTTGCATATGTTTGCCGATTTCTCGGCAAGATCTTGGTACAAATCACTGATAGCTACTACTTCTGTCCCCTCAATGGCCGCAATTTGATGTGCATGTCCAGAACCTCGAGCACCTACACCTATAAAGGCGCATTTTACGGTTTCCAATTTAGGGGCTGAAAATCCGCCCATATACTTGGCACCATATAATGGTTCCGGGGTATTATAGGGGCTGTTACCGGTGATTGAATTGGACCATGCCGGGGTCATTGCCAAACCCACACCAGCAATGGATGTTTTTCTAAGAAAATCCCTCCTATTTGATTTCATACTTTAAACTCTTGATGTTATTGATTATTCCTTGGAATTTTTGAAGATAAGTTAATTTATTTTACCAAAACAAATCAAGTTGGAAATTGCACAATTTTCGAGTCATATGAAAAATATTTAAAAACTAATGCCGAGACTCTAGAACCTTAACGATGTCCTGAAGTTTAAATCCTTTTGCCTGTAACAAGATTAGGTAATGGAACAAGAGATCGGCGCTTTCCTCCTTGAACAGTTGGTCGTTATCGTCTTTGGCCTCAATGACGACCTCTACAGCCTCTTCGCCTACTTTTTGGGCAACTTTATTAATCCCGCTTTTAAAGAGTGAGGAAACATAGCTAGGTTTAACTCCCTCGGGAATCCCGACCTTTCCCTCTGCTTGTTCTTTTCTATTTTGAATAATGCTTTCCAATTCTGATAGAAATCCAAAGGAGGTATCGTTTCTTTCGCCCCAGCAGGTATCGGTTCCCTTGTGACATGTTGGTCCTACGGGAGCCACCATTACCAATAGGGTGTCATTGTCACAATCCAATTTAATATCCACTAGATTCAAAAAGTTTCCGCTTTCCTCCCCTTTGGTCCACAATCTGTTTTTAGTGCGACTAAAGAAGGTTACTTTACCACTGTCCACAGTTTTTTCGTAGGCCTCTTGGTTCATATACCCGAGCATAAGTACATTTTTTGTAAGTGCGTCCTGTATTATGGCCGGTACTAGGCCATCGTTATTTTTGTTAAAGTCTATGTTCATGATTTTGGATTCCATTAGGGTTTTATAATCTAACCGGTATATTATTTCTTTTCAACTCTGCTTTCAAGTCCTTGATCTCGATTTCTTTGAAGTGAAACACGCTGGCCGCCAAAGCGGCATCTGCCTTGCCTTCCATAAATGTATCCGTGAAATGTTGCATATTTCCGGCACCGCCCGATGCTATAATGGGTATATTCAATTCGGTGGATAATCGGGCCAAAGCTTCATTGGCAAATCCGTCCTTAGTACCATCATGGTCCATGGAAGTAAAAAGGATTTCACCGGCCCCACGGTCTTCCACTTCCTTTGCCCAGGTAAAAAGATTTAGGGTTGTAGGTACCTTCCCTCCTACCAAGTGAACAATCCATTCCCCATTTATTTGTTTGGCATCTATGGCAACCACTATGCATTGTGATCCAAATTTGGCAACCAGGTCGTTGATCAATTGAGGATTTTTTACAGCCGATGAATTTATGGATACCTTATCCGCTCCATTATGCAGTAATATATCTACGTCTTCCACAGATGAAATACCACCGCCAACAGTAAACGGAATATTTACTTTTTCAGCCACACGCAGCACTAAATCGGCCAATGTTCTCCTTCTTTCCTCCGTTGCGGAAATATCTAGGAAGACTAGCTCGTCCGCTCCTGTTTTTGCGTAAATTTCGGCCAATTCCACGGGGTCCCCTGCATCCCTCAGGTCTACAAAGTTGATTCCTTTTACCGTTCTCCCGTTTTTGATATCCAAACAAGGGATAATTCTTTTTGTTAACATGGGGTATTTACGTTTTTGTATTTGGAGGCGAATCCAATTAATATCTTCAATGCCATTACTAGGCTGTCCCTATTGAACAGCAATAGGTTTTAAGGGTTAAATATCGAGAATAAATTTTTCCAATTGTTTTAGGCTAATTCTGTTTTCATAAATGGCCTTACCAATAATGGTTCCTTCACAGCCCAATTCGGCCAGTTTAGGGAGTTCGTCAAAAGTTGAAATACCGCCACTGGCAATTAGTTGTAATTTTGGTCCACATTCAGCCAAAATCTTGCGATACAAATCAAATGAAGGTCCTTCCAACATACCATCCTTACTAATATCGGTACAGATAACCCCTCTGATTCCTTCTTTTTGATACACCTGTATGAAGGGAACCAACTCCTCCTTGGAATCTTCCATCCAGCCAGAAACGGCAACCATCTCATTTTTGGCATCCGCTCCTAGAACAATCTTCTCTGGACCGTATTTGTTGATCCATGAAATAAAGGTTTCCCTGTCTTTTACAGCAATACTTCCTCCGGTAATTTGATTGGCCCCACTTTCAAAGGCTATCCTTAAATCCTCGTCGGTCTTGAGTCCACCTCCAAAATCTATTTTTAAGTTGGTATTGGAAGCTATTTTTTCCAACACCTTATGATTTACAATGTGCTTGGATTTGGCTCCGTCCAAATCTACTAAATGTAGGTATTGTATACCATGGGCCTCGAACTCTTTTGCCACCTCCAAGGGATTCTCATTGTAAATTTTTTTGGTGTCATAGTCTCCTTTGGATAGTCTAACACATTTTCCTTCAATGATGTCTATGGCGGGTATTATTCTCATTTTGTTTTTAATTAAGTCCCAATGGGCATTTATTTAATTGGGAGTATGTATGGTTTCGATAAAATTTCTAAGAATCCGTTCCCCTACCTCACTGCTCTTTTCTGGGTGGAATTGGGTTCCATAAAAATTATCTTTTCTCAAAGCGGCACTATATCCCAAACCGTAATCCGCTTCTGCTATGGTTTCCTTGCACAAAGGGGCATAAAAACTGTGTACCAAATAAATATGCTCTTTTTCATTGACGTTTTTGAAAAGATCGGATTTTAAATTTGTAATTTGATTCCATCCTATTTGTGGAACTTTTACCTCATTGGAAAACTTAACCACGTCAACATCAAAAATACCTAGGCCCTGCGTATTGCCTTCCTCCGAAGAGTGACACATTAATTGCATTCCGAGACAAATTCCCAGTACCGGCTGTTTTAATTTGGGTATAATCTGGTCCAATTTACTTTCGCGCAACTTTTTCATGGCGCTACTGGCTTCCCCAACACCTGGAAAAATAACTTTATCGGCCGTCATAATCCCCTCAGCATCCTTGCTCAGAATAGCTTCGTATCCCAAGCGTTGAAAGGCAAATTTAATGCTCTGTATATTTCCGGCTCCGTAATCTATTATTACTATTTTCATTTTCTTTGTCCTTCGGACAGATTTTTTGCTCACTAAGTGAGGTTTGAATATTCCGACACTTGTCTACCCCTTGCTTTTGGACAGGGCCTTGAGGCATTAGACTTTTATAATACTCCTTTGGTACTTGGAAGCACCATTTTATCCACATCCCTTTTCACGGCCATCTTGATTGCCTTGGCAAATGCCTTGAAAATGGCTTCGATCTTATGGTGTTCGTTGTTGCCTTCGGCTTTGATATTTAGGTTGGCCTTGGCTCCGTCCGTAAAGGATTTAAAGAAATGATAAAACATTTCCGTTGGCATTTTTCCTATCATTTCCCGTTTGAATTCCGCTTCCCATACCAACCAGTTTCGTCCACCAAAATCAATGGCTGCCTGTGCTAAACAGTCATCCATGGGCAAACAGAAGCCGTATCGCTCTATACCTAGTTTATTGCCCAAAGCTTTATGGAATACCTCTCCCAACGCTATGGCGGTATCCTCAATAGTATGGTGCTCATCCACTTCCAGATCTCCCTTGACCTTGATTTCAAGGTCCATTTGACCATGGCGCGCCAATTGATCCAGCATATGATCAAAGAAATCCAATCCGGTACCGATATCACTTTTTCCGGTACCGTCTAGATTGAGTTTTATAAAAATATCGGTTTCATTGGTTTTGCGCGTTATCTCCGATACCCGATCTTTCAGTTTTAAAAATTCGTAAATTTTTTCCCAGTCATTACTTTCCAGGGCTATGTAGTTATTTAATTCTTCCCTTTTAACGGATATTTCCCCTGTTCCCAAATTGGTGTTGTCGTTGATAAAGATGCCTTTGGCCCCTAAATTCTTGGCTAGTTCCACATCGGTCAGCCGGTCCCCTATTACAAAGGAATTGGCCAGATCGTATTCTTCGGAAAAGTATTCGGTAAGTAATCCGGTCCCCGGTTTTCTGGTATTGGCGTTCTCATGTGGGAAGGTCTTGTCCAGAAATACCTTATTAAAAACTACTCCCTCATTTTCAAATGATTTTAATATAAAATTATGGACCGGCCAAAAGGTATGCTCGGGAAAAATATCGGTTCCCAATCCATCCTGATTGGTGATCATCACCAATTCATAATCCAATTCCTTGGCTATTTTACCCAAATAAGTAAAAGCTTTGGGGTAGAACACCATTTTTTCAAAAGCGTCTATTTGCTCGTCGATGGTCTCTTTAATAATGGTACCATCCCTATCTATAAATAGAACTTTTTTACCAATTTTGTTTCCCTTGGTGGCATTTGTATCCGGACTCATAGTATTATGTGGTTGTTATATTCTGCAATGCATTTATTAATATCTCATTTTCCTCCTTGGTTCCAACGGTAAACCTTAAGGTATTTTCACAAAGGGGTTGGGTGGTCCTATTGCGGACAACGATACCCATTTCCAACAGTTGATTATATCTTTTGGTAGCGTCATCCACTTTGGCCAATATAAAATTTGCGTCCGTGGGATATATTTTCTCTACAAATTCCACTTGGCGCAGTACATTATAAAGGGCCTCCCGTTCCGTTAAAATATCTATTATCTCCAGGTTGACCGCATTAACATCCAAAACCCTTTCCAATGCCCGTTGTTGGGTTAGTTCGTTTACGTTGTAAGGCGGTTTAATTTTATTCAGTACGGAGATTATTTCTTCTGAAGCATAACATGTCCCCAATCTTATACCGGCCATTCCATAAGCCTTGGATAAGGTTTGGGTTATTACTAAATTGGGATAGTTCTTCAATTCCGTAATCCAACTCACTTCGCCGGAGAAGTCTATATAGGCTTCATCCACCACTACCAATCCGTTAAAATTGTCCAATAATTCCCTTACGCTGCTATTTGAAAAACTATTTCCAGTAGGATTGTTGGGGGAACACAGAAACAGCAATTTACTTCTGTTGTCGGCTGTTTTAAGAATTTCGGGCACATTGGGTTCAAAGTCCTTTGTTAATAGCACCTCCCTATTCTCTACATTGTTAATACTGGCAAGTACCTTGTACATACCGTAGGTTGGCGGCAGGCTAATTATATTGTCTTCCTTTGGTTCACAGAAAGCCCTAAAAATTAAGTCCAATACTTCATCGCTACCATTGCCCAATAGAAGTTGCCGGGAACTCACTCCTTTTCTTTCTGCCAAAACCTCCTTCAATCGTCTTTGGTGTGGATCGGGATATCTGTTTACCCCAGTTTCAAACGGATTTTCATTCGCATCCAAAAAAACCATTTTGGAACCATCCGAAACATATTCGTCCCTTGCGGAAGAATAGGGGCTTAAGCCCTTTACATTCTCCCTTACAATATTGTTGATATTGAATATTTTAGTTTTCATTCTTTCGCTGCTTTTCGCTATTTGGAAACATAGATGTCATGGTGTGCTGTACGTTTACCGCGCTTTTATCATTTTAAACTCTCCAATCTAAGGGTTACGGCATTTTTATGAGCCTGCAGCCCTTCGGCTTCGGCCATCAACTCTATGGTCTTGCCAATTGCCTGAATGCCTTTTTCGGATATTTTCTGAAAGGTCATACTCTTCATAAAACTATCCAGATTTACCCCGCTATACTGCTTGGCAAACCCGTTGGTTGGCAGGGTATGATTGGTTCCCGATGCGTAATCCCCTGCACTTTCCGGAGTATAATTTCCTATAAAAACTGAACCGGCATTGTAGGTCTGTTCCAAATAAAACTCCTCGTTTTCAACACATAGAATATAATGTTCCGGCCCGTATTCATTAATCAGATCTATGGCGGTCTGTTGGTCTTCCACGAAAATAAGTTTGCTATTGCCGATGGCCTTTACGGCTATATCCTTTCTTGGCAGGTCCTTTATTTGCTTGGCAACTTCCGTTTCAACAGCTTCTATTAGCTTTTTGGAAGTGGATACCAGAATAACCTGACTGTCCGTACCGTGTTCGGCCTGACTCAATAGATCCGAGGCTACAAATGCCGCGTTGGCAGTATCATCGGCCATGACCAAAAGTTCACTGGGACCTGCAGGCATATCTATGGCTATTCCGTATTTGGTGGCAATTTGTTTGGCAACGGTTACAAATTGATTTCCAGGGCCAAATATTTTGTACACGGGAGGTATGGTTTCTGTCCCAAAAGTCATACTTGCAATGGCTTGGATACCACCCACCTTGAATATTTTGGTAACCCCACATAGGTTGGCCGCGTATAATATGGCAGGGTGTACTTTTCCTTCCTTGTTGGGAGGGGTACATAGAATAATCTCCTTACATCCGGCAATGTTGGCAGGAATGGCCAACATTAAAATAGTGGAAAACAAAGGGGCCGTACCGCCTGGTATATACAATCCTACTTTTTGAATGGGCCTTTTTTCCTGCCAGCATTGCACGCCATCTGCAGTTTCTACCGTAATTCTTTGGGTTTTTTGGGCCCTATGAAATTTTTCAATATTGTTTTTAGCTTGTTGAATGGCTATCTTTAAGTCCTTGGAGATTAATTCATTGGATTCCTCTATCTCCATGGGAGCAACCAAGGCGTCTTGTAGGTCTACACCATCAAATTTTTTGGTGTAGCTCCTAACCACGGAATCCCCACCGGACTGTATTTCCCTAAAGACTGCATTGACAATTTCCTCTATATCGGCTACAGATTGTGTAGGCCGTTTTAAAACAGTCTTCCATAGTGCCCTTTCCGGATTGTATATCTTGTTCATTCCTATAATACTTTTTGCATGTGGTAACCTATAGCCTGATAACCTTGGTTGTTCCAAAACTGAATACCTTTCCCATTATTTATATAGCAGTTGATCTCCGAGGTATTACATCCGATTTCCAACGCATAAATTAAAACCTGATCCATCATTAATTTCCCCACCCCGGAACTTCTATATTCAGGTAAAACAAATACATTGTCCGGTTCCAGATGTTTACCAACGTAAAACTTATTTAAAACCCATATGCCACATATACCTATTAACCCTTCTTTATTATAGGCGCCCAAACATTGATATCCGTCCGTGAGCATATCCTGCAGTCGATTTTCTAGGGTTTCAACAGGAATTTTATAATTGTTGAGCATTTGTACCAAGGGCAAAATTTCATTCATATTCCCCTTGGGGATGAACCTTATTTGAAATTCGGTAGCCATAGTACTTTTACAAAACCATTTTTTCTATGGGGCAAACCAATATTCCCTCTGCTCCCGCTTTCTTTAGTTCCTGAATTACTTCCCAGAACTTATCCTTGTTGATTACCGTATGCACGGAACTCCATCCCTCTTCGGCCAAAGGAAGTACGGTTGGACTCCTCATGCCTGGCAATAATGCAATAATTTCGTTCAGCTTTTCGTTCGGTGCGTTCAAAAGAACATATTTGGACTGTCTAGCACGTAACACGGACTGAATTCTAAATCTTAAGTCTTCCAACAAGACCGTTCGTTCCCGGGAAATTTGTGGAGAAACGGCCAGTACGGCTTCACTTGTCAGCATTACCTCCACTTCTTTTAAATTGTTTTTGAACAGCGTACTACCACTGGAAACAATATCGCAAATGGCATCTGCCAACCCTATATTGGGCGCAATTTCTACGGAACCGTTTATAATATGCAGATCTGCTTTTACCCCCTTACTGTCCAAATAATTCTTTACGGTATTGGGATAGGAAGTGGCAATCCTTTTACCTTCAAAATCGGTGACTGATTTGTACTTGACCGATTTGGGAACTGCCAGGGATACTTTACATTTGGAAAAACCCAGTTTCTCTGCGATGGAGATATCCTCACCTTTTTCAATTAGGACATTCTCACCAATAATGGCAATATCTACGACCCCATCCCTAAGATATTGGGGAATATCCCCATTTCTAAGATAGAAAACCTCTAAGGGAAAATTTCTGGAAGAAGCCTTGAGTTGATCTTTTCCGTTGTCTATGGAAATACCACAGTCCTTTAATATTTGAAGTGAGTCTTCGTTTAAACGGCCGCTTTTTTGGATCGCAATTCTAATTTTTTTCATTTTTGGTATTTTGTTTTTGGCCTGAACAAATCTAACAGGTTGTTAAATACAAAACCCGTTTGATTGCTCAAACGGGTTAGAATATAGTTTAGATACAACAATACATTCCTAGCTCGCTTGACTGCAAGTGAAGAAATGATGATGATGTGTCCTGTTGTTTTTCATGATAAGACAAAATTAAAACTATTTTTCAACCTTGGAAAATTTATACGGAACAATTTATTTTAAAATTGTTAAATTATTACTGATTACCCAAAATAATGGGCATGCCCGACTCTCCACTTCCAATAACAATAACCTTGGCATTGGGGGATTCGGACAATTTGATGGTTGCATCAATACCTTTGTCCTGCAATATTTTGTCTGTCAGGGAAGCACTTAATATGGTATTGGCATCTGCCTTACCCTGGGCCTCTATTATCACTTTTTGGGCTTCCTTTTGTGCGGTAACCAATCTAAATTCATATTCTAGGGATTCTTGTTCCTGCTTAAGTTTACGCTCAATAGCTTCCTTAATTGTGGGTGGTAAGGTAACATCCCGAACCAAAATTTCATTGAGCTGTATATATTGTCCATCTACAATTTTCTCGGTCTCTTCAAAGATTTCTTGCTGAATGGCATCCCTTTTACTGGAATAAAGCTGTTCTGGGGTATATCGCCCAACAACACTTCTTGCTGCGGATCTAATGGTTGGCAATAATACACGCTGTATATATTCAGTACCTTTTTCTTGGTGCAATTTTCCCAAAAATTCTCTTTTTGGTTCAAACCAGGCCGAAGCTTCCAACTTAATTTCAAGACCGTTGGAGGATAATACCTGCATTTTTTCCAAAACTTCCTGTTGCCTTACCTCATATATAAAAACCTTGTTCCATGGGGCTACAATTTGGAACCCCTCTCCCATAGGGGCCTCATCGGTGACCACTCCTCCACCAAAAGTCTTGTAAAGCACTCCGGCTTCACCGGAGCCAATGGTAACGGCCGATTTTGAAATTAATATTACAAGAACTATTAAGGCGAATACGGCCGGTAGTGCAATTTTTGGTAATTTGTCCATTTATTATATTTATTAAGTTAATCCGTTATACTTTCTGATAAACCACTCAAGTGATAGGGCTGCAACGATAATGCCCAAAAGAAATTTAAAATCGATTAAAGGTACGACAATTTGTTTGCTTTTTTGAACCGGTACAAACTTAGTATCGGTTTCCAATGCCGTTACCAGGGAGTCCATTTGATCTGGAAAGTAAAGTTTTCCTGTCGTATTGTTTGCCAGTCGATTCAGTTTGCCATAATTGCTTGAGGAGAATTGTTTTTCGGCATCAAAATCCAATACGGAAAAGCTACCTGATCTGCTCAGATTTTCTTTGGTTACGGTAGCAATAAAATCATATGTTGCAGGGGTTAAATGGCTTAAATCTGCTTCGTAGTATCCATCTTTTAATAACATTGGAAATTCCAAGGAGGTATTGGTGGATTTATTCACCACTTTTATATTAATGGAGGCGTTGGCATCAAAGACAAAGGCCTCATCAAAATAAGTAGCCTTTATTTTTGTTTCGTTGCTGTTATTGTAAATGGAACTATAATCCAGAACAAATCTATTTTTACCTTTGGAGGTGGTAAGATAAAGGATCAGTTTTCCAAGGAATGCATCAAATTCCACAAATGCTTGATCGTTCCGGTAATTTTGAACCCTCCATTTCCAAATATTTTCCCCTACCAATATGGCATGTTTTGAAGCGTCCTCTTCTACCGTGGACAATAAGGGTTGGTCCATATCCACCCCTTTGATACGGATTTTGAGCAAGGGTTCGCCACGGCCCAAAATAGTCACGGGCCCTGCATCGGATAAAAGGGGAGGAAAATCTTGTAGGGAGAAATCTGAAATATCGAATTTTGAAAATGCGGCATTGGGGCTTGCAAATAATTCTTGCACCGGATAACCTGATTCCACAAGGAAGCTATTTTGAATGTTGTTCAAAAAATTAAAGTCGGTATTAGTACCTAATACGGTAAAGGAATTGGAATTTCGCAATTGTATTTGTTGATACACTTTAGCAAAAGTGGCATCGGGCTGATAAAGTATATAAACATCAACTTCCTGTAATTTGCTTAAATCGGCATCGGGCCTATAAATGGATACCAACCTTTGCTCGTTGCTCTCTATGGATTTCTTAAGTGCGCCAATATCTGGGTGTTGGACATTAGAAATAATGGCCACATTTGTTTTTTCGTCCAGTACTTCCAAGGCCATCAATTTTTCATTGTTGGCCGAATTTTTTTCATTGGGCAATGGGGATAAAGTCACCTTAATGTTTTTTATTCCTACCGTGCTGGCCTCTATCTGGGTATTGATAATCTTGGTGTTGGAAACGTTGGACAATGCAACTTTTTCTTTGTACACCAAATTATCGTCCATAAAAACTTTTAATTCCGGGGAGACTTCTTCCTTACCGTCATAAGAAATAAAAACTTCCAGGGGGAATTTGTTTTTTAAAAAGGCATATCTATTGGTATTTATTTGGCTTATTGCCAAATCATCATATTTGGTGGTGTCTCCGAGAACTACAGGGTAAATAGGGAGTTTTTGTCGTTTCCCGTAAAATTCATAGTCTTCCCCTATGGTCTGATTGCCATCGGACAGCAGAATAACTGCCGTTGTAGTTCCGGTGAATATTTCGTTTAAGCCTGCCAGGGCCTTTGAAATATTGGTGCTCTTTTCTGTAAGGCCAAGAGTATCGGAATTGGATAACTCCCCTCCAAATTTGTAAGTGAATATATTAAAATTATCAGATAATGATTCCACTTTATCCTTTAGGAAAGAAAAATGGGAGATCGCCTGCGCCTTACCCTCCAATGCCAAGGAAGAGGAATTGTCTGCTAGTAGTACCAAATTGGTCTTTTGCAAGGTATATTCATTCTTGGTAAATTTTGGATTTATCAGAAGCAATAGCGTTCCAAATATGGCCAAGAAACGCAAAAAGGAAAGGATAACCTGAAGTTTCCCCTTCCTTTTGCTTTTATAGTAGTATTGAAACAGTACAACTGTCAGTGCCATAATGGCTGCGAGCAATATAAAAAGTACTGTTTGTAGTTGCATTATGTATGTTCGTTGGAACTATTCTTTTGTAGTAGGCCAGAGTTTATTCGGTATGTATCACGGAGCTTTTTCAGTACGCTGCCAAGTCCTAACTGGGCACAAGTATCGCTTTAACTTCGAGGCCTACCTGGCTAAAAGCCAGTCCTATGTAAGCATTCCTCCATCCACATTTAGAACTTGTCCTGTAATATAGGCCGAAAGATCCGAGGCTAAAAACAGACAGGCATTGGCAACATCTACTGGTTGCCCTCCCCTTTTTAACGGAATTCCATCTCGCCAACCCTGTACCACCTTTGCATCCAACTTATCTGTCATCTCTGTTTCAATGAAGCCTGGTGCAATAGCGTTACATCTTATGTTTCTGGAACCTAGTTCCAGGGCGATGGATTTGGTAAACCCGATCATGCCGGCTTTGGAAGCCGCATAATTTGCCTGGCCAGCGTTGCCCTTCACCCCTACTACACTACTCATATTTATTATAGAGCCGCTTCTTTGTTTCAACATGGTACGTTGTACGGCCTTTGTCATATTAAAAACCGATTTTAAATTTATTTCTATAACAGCATCAAAATCATCTTCCCCCATTCTCATTAACAGATTGTCTTTGGTAATCCCGGCATTGTTTACCAGAATATCGATTACTCCCCCAAAATCTTCCAAAACCTGTGAAACCAATTTTTCCGAATCCCCAAAACTGGCTGCATTGCTCTTATATGCCTTGGCTTTTACCCCATAGGTACCCAACTCTTTTTCCAAGGCCAAAGCGGGGGCTTCACTGGAACTATATGTAAAGGCAACATTGGCACCGTGCTTGGCGAAGACATGTGCTATTCCAGTTCCAATTCCCCTACTTGCTCCGGTGATTATTGCATTTTTTCCTTCTAGTAACTTCATCTGTCTTTAGTTTCTTAGTTGATAATCAAATATAAGTTATGTTTTAGCTGTTTTAAAATTTTTACCCTAAATGCTGGTAGAAAATTTTAGTGCCTTGGTAGTTCCAAGCAAAAAAAATCCCGCTTATCCTGAAAAATTCCGAACAGATCGGTACAGTATAAACGGAATAAAATTTATTGACAAGGAATTATCCCAATACTTGTTTTACTTTTAAACCAATTTCGGCAGGGGAATCAACTACGTGGATACCACATTCCCTCATAATTCTCTTTTTGGCCTGGGCCGTATCATCACTACCACCCACTATGGCACCTGCGTGGCCCATAGTTCTTCCTGCTGGAGCTGTTTCACCGGCAATAAACCCAACAATAGGTTTCTTACTTCCACTTGCCTTGTACCATTGGGCCGCATCAGCTTCCAATTGTCCACCTATTTCCCCGATCATAACCACACAGGTGGTTTCTGGGTCATTGATCAATAACTCCACGGCTTCCTTGGTAGTCGTACCAATAATTGGATCGCCACCTATCCCAATCGCCGTTGTGATTCCAAGACCTTGGCGTACTACCTGATCTGCAGCTTCATAGGTTAAAGTTCCTGATTTGGAAACAATTCCTACAGTACCCTTTTTAAATACGAAGCCTGGCATAATGCCTACTTTGGCTTCCCCTGGAGTGATTACCCCTGGACAGTTGGGCCCCACCAATCTGCAGTCCATATGTTTAATATAGTCATAGACCTTCACCATATCTGCAACGGGTATGCCTTCTGTAATTGTAATTATAACTTTAATTCCAGCGCTAGCAGCTTCCATAATTGCATCGGCAGCAAAAGCTGGTGGTACAAAAATGATGGTGGTATCGGCCCCAACTTTTTGAACGGCTTCTTCAACTGTATTGAACACAGGTTTTCCCAGATGTTCCTGTCCACCTTTACCCGGTGTTACACCACCAACCACGTTGGTGCCGTATTCGATCATCTGTTCCGCATGAAAAGTACCTTCACTACCTGTAAAACCTTGTACAATAATTTTGGAATCTTTATTTACTAAAACGCTCATTATATATTTGGTTTAATTGATTCTTGCAAAAATAAAGTTTTGAAAAGGAATTCTAAACTATTCTCCTGCATATTTATTTTTCTAATTTTTTTAAAATGAAAGGGATTTGCTTAACATAGGCCAGCTGTTTTAATTTTTCCCTTGATTCCTCTGCGGGACTACCAAAATAATTCCCGCCTCCTTCCAAGGATTTGGAAACTCCTGTTTGTGCCATCACAACTGCTTTTTTTCCAATGGTAACGGCGCTTGTTATGCCAACCTGTCCCCAAAGGGTAACCTCATCTTCTATGATTACGCAACCAGCAATCCCGGTCTGGGAGGCAATTAGGCATTTTTCCCCTATTACCGTATCGTGGCCCACTTGCACTTGGTTGTCCAATTTAGATCCTTTTTTTATGGTGGTATCGCCCGTAACACCCTTGTCTATGGTGCATAGTGCACCAATGTCTACGTTATCCCCAATCACGACCCTTCCGCCAGAGATTAGTTTATCATATCCTTCCGGCCTTTTTTTGTAATAAAATGCGTCCGAGCCCAATACCGATCCCGAATGTATGGTAACGTTGTTTCCTATTACCGAATTATCGTAAATGGATACATTGGAATGAATTAGGCAGTTGTCCCCAATTACCACATTGTTCCCAATAAAACAATTGGGTTGTATTATGGTATCCTTGCCAATTTTGGCAGAGCTGGCAATATTGCTTTGGGACCTACTAAATGGTTTGAAAAAAAGAGTGAGGATGTTAAAATCCCTAAACGGGTCGTTTGAGATCAATAAAGCCTTGCCCTCTGGACAGTCTACCTTTTTATTGATCAAAACAATGGAAGCTGCACAATTTAGGGCCTTGTCGTAGTATTTTGGATGATCCACAAAAACGATGTCACCTTTCTCAACAACATGGATTTCGTTCATCCCCAAAACGGGAAAATCATCATGGCCCACATATTCCGCATTGATGATGGTAGCAATCTGGTTAAGTGTATAAGGAGATGGAAATTTCATAATAAGGTTCTTATGCCATTAAGCAGCAAAAAGCGTCGTGCAACTGTATTATTCCTTAACACGCTCCATATAAGAGCCTTTTTCCGTGTCAATCTTTATCTTATCGCCTTCGTTGATAAACAAGGGAACATTTACAGTAGCTCCTGTTTCAACCTTGGCAGGTTTGGTAGCATTGGTAGCCGTATTGCCCTTAACACCAGGTTCGGTATAAGTTACTTCCAAGATAACACTTGCCGGCATATCTACAGAAAGTGGCATGCTGTCCTCTGTATTGAAAAGTATGGTAACCACTTCCCCTTCCTTCAATAAATCCGGCGCATCCAAAGAGCTTTCTTGTAGCGCAATTTGGTTGTAGTCGTCCGTATTCATAAAGTGGTAGTTTTCTCCCTCCGCATATAAAAACTGATAAGAGCGGGTTTCCACCCGAACATCCTCAATTTTAGCACCTCCGGAAAAAGTGTTGTCCAATACTTTTCCAGTGCTTATACTCTTGAGTTTGGTCCGTACAAAAGCAGGACCCTTTCCCGGTTTAACATGGAGAAATTCAATTATTTTGTAAATGTCGTTGTTGTACCTAATGCACAATCCTTTTCTAATATCTGATGTTGATGCCATAAAATTCTAATTAGTACTGAAATAACCTTTCATGATTCCTCTTTGGGAATCCCTTATAAATTGTAAAATTTCATCCCTTTCCGGGGTAGCTTCCATTTCTGCTTCAATAATTTGAACAGCTTGGGAATTATTGTAATTCTTTTGATATAGAATTCTATAGATGTTCTGTATCTCCCGGATTTTATCGGAGTCGAAGTTTCTTCTCCTCAGTCCTACGGAATTGATACCTACGTACGATAAGGGTTCCCGTGCCGCTTTTACAAATGGCGGTACATCTTTCCTAACCAAGGAACCGCCCGTAACAAAGGCGTGGCGACCAATGGATACAAATTGATGTACAGCTACCAATCCCGCCAATATTACATTATCACCAATGGTTACATGTCCGGCCAAGGTGGAATTGTTGGAGAAAATACAATTGTTGCCCACCAGACAATCGTGGGCAACATGGCAATAGGCCATTATTAGACAATTATCCCCAATAACAGTTTTCATCCTATCGGATGTGCCCTTGTGTATAGTGGCACATTCCCTTATAGTAGTGTTATTGCCTATTATGACCGTGGTATCTTCGCCTTCATATTTCAGATCCTGGGGTGGTGCCGATATGACGGCTCCAGGGAAAATATTGCAGTTTTTGCCAATACGTGCACCTTCCATAATGGTAACATTGGAACCTATCCAGGTACCATCTCCTATTACCACGTTATTGTGTATAGTTGTAAACGGTTCTACTACAACATTTTTGGAAATTTTAGCTCCAGGGTGAATATAAGCCAGTGGTTGATTCATCCTTCTATTTCTTTTTAACTATTTGAGCCATCATTTCAGCTTCGCAAACCAATTTACTATTGGCATAGGCATAGGCCTGCATGTGACATATACCTCTTCTTATAGGTGTAATTAAACTACAGTGGAAAATTAACGTATCTCCCGGAAGTACTTTTTGCTTAAACTTTACATTATCTATCTTCATGAAAAGCGTAAGGTAATTTTCAGGATCGGGAACGGTACTCAACACCAATATCCCACCGGTTTGTGCCATCGCTTCCACTTGAAGTACTCCCGGCATTACGGGAGCTCCGGGGAAGTGGCCCACAAAGAATGGTTCGTTCATGGTAACATTCTTCATTCCTACCACGTGCTGATCGGACAGTTCCAGTATTCTATCAATAAGCAGGAAAGGAGGCCTGTGTGGCAACATGTCCATGATCTGATGGATATCCATCAAGGGGGGCTTGTTCAAATCATATTGGGGTACATGGTTCCTTTTTTCCATCTTAATGATCTTGGACAATTTTTTGGCGAACTGTGTATTCACAAAATGTCCCGGCTTATTGGCAATTACCTTACCTCTGATCCTTGTCCCCGTCAGGGCTAGATCGCCTATAACATCCAATAATTTATGCCTGGCAGCTTCATTGGGCTGGTGCAGCGTTAGGTTGTCCAATATCCCGTTGGGCTTTACCGATAATTTCTTCTTATTAAAAGCCTTTTCCAGCCTTTTCATTGTTGAATCGGAAATCTCTTTGTCTACATATACAATGGCATTATTTAAATCGCCACCTTTAATCAAACCGTTTTCCAACAACATTTCAAGTTCGTGCAAGAAACTAAAAGTTCTGGCATCGGCTATTTCCGACTTAAACTCGGTTAAATTCTCCAGGGTGGCATTTTGGGTACCCAGCACTTTGGTACCAAAATCCACCATGGTGGTTACTTGGTAGGTGTCGGCAGGGATAATGGTGATTTCGCTACCGGTTTCCTCATCTTTGTACGAAATTACGTCCTTCACCACAAACTCGTCCCGCAGTGCATTTTGATCAACGATTCCTGCCTCTTCCAGTGCCTCCACGAAATACTTGGAAGATCCGTCCATAATGGGAGGTTCCGGGGCATTCAATTCAATTAATACATTGTCTATTTCCAGTCCAACCAGGGCGGCCAGAACATGTTCCGAAGTTTGGATCTTTACCCCGCGTTTTTCCAGATTGGTACCCCGTTGGGTATTTACTACATAATTGGCGTCAGCTTCAATGATGGGCTCACCTTCCAGGTCCACGCGCTTAAAAGCATATCCAAAATTTTCAGGGGCGGGAACAAACTTCAATGTTACATTTTCCCCTGTGTGCAATCCTACACCCTTTAGTGTAATTTCCTTTGCAATTGTCCGTTGTTTTGTAGTTGTATTACTCACCGTCAATCCTTTTTTTCAATGTGTTCTAATCTATTTATTATTTTGGGCAGGTTTTTAAAATGTACATAGGATTTATTGTAATCCCCGTAATTTAATGCTGGGGAACCCTGCAGTATTTCATCGTCCTTAACATTTCTTCCAATACCGGACTGTGCCTGTATTTTAACCCTGTCCCCTATTATAATATGACCAACAATACCTACCTGTCCCCCTATCTTGCAATATTTTCCAATTTTGGTGGATCCGGCTATCCCGGTCTGTGCAGCTATTACGGTATGTTCTCCGATTTCTACATTGTGGGCTATCTGAATTTGATTGTCCAATTTAACCCCTTTTCTTAATATGGTAGATCCCAAGGTGGCGCGGTCGATAGTAGTTCCCGCCCCTATATCCACATTGTCCTCAAGAACAACGTTTCCAATCTGGGGTACTGCTATGTATTCCCCATTTTCACTAGGGGCAAATCCAAAGCCATCGGCTCCCAAAACCACTCCACTATGAACCACACAATTGTTGCCGATTAAAGTTTCGGAATATATTTTGGCCCCTGCAAATATGACCACATTATTGCCTATGGTAACATTGTCGCCTATGTAGACATTGGGATAAATTTTCACATTATCCCCAATCTTTACATTATTGCCCAAATAGGAAAAGGCACCCAAATAAAAATCCTTGCCGTAAGTAGCGGTATCCGCGCTAAAAACAGGTTCCTCGATGCCCACTTTATTGTTTTTAACCTGATTGTAATATTCCAAAAGCTTGGAAAAGGATTTGTAGGCATCATCTACTTTTATCAAAGTGGTTTCCAAATGATGGTCTGGAACAAAGTCCCTATTTACAATGGTTATAGATGCTTTTGTAGTATAAATAAACGAAGTGTATTTTGGGTTGGCCAGAAACGTAAGTGCTCCTTTTTCACCTTCTTCGATCTTCGCCAATTTATGTACAGCTATCTCTGGATTGCCCTCCACATCCCCTTCCAAAATACCCGCGATTTGGCTTGCTGTAAATATCATGGGGACAAAAGTAAGAAAAATAGTTAAACGGAAACTTTAGGATAGCACATATAATATTTGGTAACGGTCTTGGACAGCGTTTTTAAATATTGTTGATCCGAGGCCTTGGCAACATCCGTAATTCTACCATTATTGCGCAGAATGTTTATATTCTGACTTTTAGAGTTGTAAGCTTGGTTTTTTATAACCCCGGAAAATACAAAATAGGCAGTTTCCACATCCGTTAACTGATGTTGGTTCTTAAAGTTTAAAAAGTGTTTGTTGAGTTTGGCTTCATTAATGGGCTTGTTCTTCAGTTTTACGTGTAATAGGCTGCGATTAATAATCATCTTACATAGTCTTGATAATACAAAATCGTCGTGGTCTTGCCAGCCTTTTATGGCCCATAGTATATCTACATCATCCAATTGGGCAAATAAATCCAGCTTTTCCCGGGAAAATTTTTCTTTTGGAATATTATTTTCCATAAAGTATTTAAGGGCGCCGTTAAATTGAATATTTTCACCCTTGGCCAATAATTCCTTGGCCCTTTGTAATATTTTTATCAAAAGCTGTTCTGCAACCAATCCGGTTTTGTGCAAATAAACCTGCCAATACATAAAGCGCCTTGCCATCAGGAATTTTTCAACAGAATATATCCCTTTCTCCTCTATCACCAATTCGCCATTTAGAACATTCAACATGGTAAGAAGCCTTTCGGAATTTATATTACCTTCGGCAACCCCGGTATAGAAACTATCCCTTTTTAAATAATCCATCCTGTCCATATCGAGTTGACTGGAGACCAATTGGTTTAAAAATTTCTTTGGGTATTGACCTTTAAAAATGGCAATGGCCGTACTTAACTTACCTTTATATTTTTGATTAAGGGCTTCCATAAACAATAGGGATATATCCTCATGACTTACCCCCTCCACAATACTGTGTTCCATGGCATGTGAAAATGGACCGTGTCCAATATCATGCAATAATATGGCACATAAGAGTCCATCTTCCTCATCCTTGGTGATTTCGATAGATTTAAAGCGGAGGACCTGAATGGCCTGTTGCATTAGGTGCATACTACCTAGGGCGTGGTGGAAACGGGTATGGTGGGCACCTGGATAAACAAGATAGGACAACCCCATTTGGGAGATTCTCCTTAACCGCTGAAAATAGGGTTCAGCAATTAGATTAAAGATTAGTGCATTGGGTATTCCGATAAATCCGTAAATTGGATCATTGAAAATTTTAAGCTTATTTGATTTTATCAAAACCAGAATTCTTTACGCGGACAAATATAAGGACTAAATGAACAAGATAACAATACTTTGGGTAGATGATGAAATAGATTTATTAAAACCCCACATCCTATTTTTGGAGGGGAAAAATTATAAGGTTATTACATGCCTAAGCGGTCGGGAGGCATTGGATGAATTAAAGGAAACACATGTAGATATTGTTTTTTTGGACGAAAACATGCCGGGCATTTCCGGTTTGGAGACGCTGAACGAAATAAAGGTGATCAATAATTCGCTTCCAGTGGTAATGATAACCAAAAGTGAGGAAGAATTGATTATGGAGGAGGCAATAGGTTCCAAAATAGCGGATTATTTGATTAAGCCTGTAAACCCCAATCAAATTCTATTATCGCTTAAAAAGAATCTGGACCATTCCCGTTTGGTCTCGGAAAAGACTACCGCCAACTATCAGCAGGAATTCCGAAAAATTGCCATGGAATTGGCAATGGTAAATAGCTACGCGGAATGGGCGGAACTATATAAAAAACTTATTTTCTGGGAATTGCGATTGGAGGAAATAGAAGATTCTGGAATGTTTGAAATTTTGGAGTCCCAAAAAACGGAGGCGAACCAGCAGTTTGGGAAATTTGTGGAAAAAAATTATACCAGTTGGTTTACGGATAAAGATGGACCCATTATGTCGCACACGCTCTTTGGACAATTGGTCAAGCCAGAATTAAAGGACAACAAAACATTATTGGTAGTCATTGACAATTTGAGATATGACCAGTGGTTGGCATTTGAAGACAGCTTGAACTCTTTCTATAGGAAACGCAAGGAAGTACCCTACTTCAGTATATTGCCTACGGCCACCCAATATGCAAGGAACGCCATTTTTTCAGGGCTTACGCCATTGGATATGGAGAAAAAATATCCTCAATGGTGGAGAAATGACACTGAGGAAGGAGGCAAGAATCTTTTTGAAGCGGAGTTTCTTGAAGCACAGATAAAACGGTTGGGGCTGGAGTTGAAGTGGGAATACCATAAAATTAGTAGCCTGAAACAAGGGAAGCAGCTTTCCCAAAATTTTAGGTCCCAGAAAGACAATGATCTTACGGTAATAGTATACAACTTTGTGGATATGCTCTCCCATTCCAAAACGGAAATGGATGTTGTTAAGGAATTGGCCGCAAACGATAAAGCTTATCGCTCCCTTGCCCAAAGTTGGTTTAAAAACTCCCCATTGCTGGAAATTATACAGCAGGCACAGGGACTTGGATTAAAATTGATCATAACTACGGACCACGGCACCATAAATGTAAAACAGCCTTCCAAAGTAATCGGCGATAAGGAAACGAGTCTTAACCTTCGGTACAAAACGGGTCGGAGCCTGACCTATGAAGAGAAGGATGTATTGGAGGCAAAAGATCCAAAAAAAATATTTTTGCCCAATATAAATGTTAGTAGTTCCTATATTTTTGCCAAAAATGATCTCTTCTTTGCCTATCCCAACAATTATAACCACTATGTTGGCTATTACAGGAATACATATCAGCATGGAGGGGTTTCAATGGAGGAAATGATAATTCCTTTCGTAGTTTTGGAACCAAAATGATACTTGTATTTTAATAAGTGGGGAATAGGATTTAACTTGCGCAAATTTTAATTTTTTTAAATGACCCTTTCCTATAATATTTCGCAAATATCCGATGTGGCCAAGCAATTGATTGCCAAGGTATCGTCTAAAACGCTCTGCTTTTACGGGGAGATGGGAGCTGGTAAGACTACGCTCATCAAAGCCTTGGTAAGGGAATTGGAAGGTGGGGGTTCTACAAGCAGTCCCACTTTTGGTATCGTGAACGAATACCATAGGGAGAACGGGGAGTTATTGGGGTATCATTTTGATTTTTACCGCCTGAACGATGAATCCGAAGCCTGGGACCTTGGCCTGGAGGAGTACCTAAGTGGAGATACATGGGTTTTTATGGAATGGCCAGAAAAAATAGCAGGATTGCTCCCGCCCACCAGAACGGAGATTAGAATAGAGATTCTGGATGAAAAAAACCGCCAACTTTCAGTTGTGTAATTTCCTTGTAAGCAAATCTTTCCAAATAGTAGCCTTTTGTCCGAGTCAAGTGCCATAATTCCGTTGGCCATCTTAAGATAATGGCTATGGGGCTAGACTCATTTATTTCGATGAAATGTACAGTTTAATCGATGTAATGCATGCTATGTGATTTTTTTTTATATTTTTGTTTTTATGTTAAACCCTTTATCGAACTTAAAATTTAAAACCATGAACATTAAAAAAGTCTCCCTGGGCCTTGCTTTTGCGGCCTGTATTTCACTAATGAGTTTTTCCTGTACCCCTAGTAGCACGGCCGAAGACGATTCATTATATGAACAGAATATCGACATATTAAAAATAAAGGTACCGGCGAACGGTATAGATATTTTAAAGGTAAAAGTGCCTAAAAACGGTTAAGGCATATCTTACATATTTAGATGGGCTTCTATATACTAGAAGCCTTTTTTTTATGTTATAATAGGGTAAAACAATTACCTATTTGATCAAAATGTTTAAACCGTTTAGCAAACTCGACCAAAGCAGTAAAACAAAGAAATCGAGAAGTCTACTGATTGGCAGCATTGTAGCGGTGATTATTGCCTTGACCCCGTTAATATTTTATTCTTATAAGTTCTTCCCTTCCGGTAGTACCCTGAATCTTTATTTTTACACATACGAAAGTAAATATCAGTTGAGCATTATTACTGTGATGTGGTTGTTTATGGCAAAGTTTGTACCTCTATTGCTCTTGGTTCTATGGTTTTTCACCTGTAAACATTGGTGGTATCACGTGTTGTTAATTCCAATTGCCATGTACATCTTTCAAGCTGTTTCCCTAATTTATGAAGATCGTTTTATAGATGAGGTCGAAATATTTTGGTTACTCCCCATAATGATAATAATAATACCCTTTGTTTATTTTATTCGTTTGAAATTGTTCGACAAGCATGTTCTTGGCATTGATTTGGAGGCAATGGACCGGGAATTAAAGGCCTACAAGGAAAAAGAACTTAAGGAAAAGGAGCGTCCGCAAAAAGACGAAATGGCAAAAGAAAAATTATTGTAATTTTGATTTTGGATAGCCTCGATACATATCGGTATATATCTGACAGATTTACAGCATATGAGCCAACATTCCTCACCGTTTAGCAAGCAGCAATTACTGCCCCAAGAAGAAACTTTGGAAATCCTGAGACAAAAAGGAGAGCTTTTTATAGGGATTCCAAAGGAAAATCAATATCAGGAAAAGAGAATTTGCCTTACTCCCGACGCTGTAAATGCAATTACGGCCAACGGACATAGGATTCTAATTGAATCGGGTGCTGGCGATGGTGCCAATTATTCCGACGTGGATTACACCAATGCCGGTGCCGAAATAACAAGGGATACCAAGAAAGTATTTGCCTGTCCCATAGTTCTAAAGGTGGAACCTGCTACCTTAAAGGAGATCGAGTTTATCAACCCCCAATCCACGATCATTTCAGCCCTTCAGATCAAGACCCAAAGCAAGAAGTATTTTGAGGAATTGGCCAAAAAAAGGATTACTGCCATTGCCTTCGAATATATTAGGGACGACGATGGTAAATATCCGGCAGTTCGATCCCTGAGTGAAATTGCAGGAATATCTTCCGTGTTGATCGCCTCCGAAATTATGGCTGCCACCAACAAAGGAAATGGACTTATGTTTGGAAATATAAGTGGTGTGCCCCCAGTGGAAGTTGTGATTATTGGAGCGGGTACTGTGGGTGAATTTGCTGCCAGATCGGCCATAGGACTAGGGGCCAATGTAAAGGTTTTTGATAATTCCATTACTAAATTAAGGAGTATCCAGACCAATTTGAGACAGACCGTTTACACCTCTACCATACAGCCCAAGAATTTATTAAAGGCGTTAAAGCGTTGCGATGTGGCCATTGGGGCTACCCGCGGTAAGGACCGGTCTCCCGTAGTGGTGACCACTACCATGATGGAGCAAATGAAGAAAGGGGCCGTAATCATAGACGTGAGTATTGATATGGGCGGGTGCTTTGAATCCAGTGAGGTTACCACCCATGACAAGCCCATAAAGGTTAAAAATGGGGTATTGCACTACGGAGTGCCCAATATCCCTTCAAGATACCCAAAAACAGCTTCAATTTCCATTAGTAATATTTTTACTCCCTATTTGCTTAAGATTGGAGAAGATGGTGGTTTTGAAAATGCCTTGCGGTTTGATAAGGGTCTTCGCAACGGTCTATATCTATATCACGGTATTCTGACCAACAAATCTGTAGGCGAGTGGTTCGACCTTTCTTACAGCGATATTAATTTTCTTATTTTCTAGTATATGGCTTTTTTAAAGCGTTTGGGCTTCTTTCTTTTCGGCTTATCCATTGGCTTGGTTTTTTTGACGATTTTTCTAAAGAAAAAATCACAGGAAACCGGTACGGAATTCTGTTATTTCCCTAATTGTAGGACATTAAAGGATATTAGGTCCAAGCAGATCTCTTATTCGGACGCCATCGATCAACTAATCCGCCAACAGGAATTGGACAGTACCGATATAAACGGTTTTTTATATAATGGAGAGGTCGATTTTGGCAAGAGCGAGACCAAGACAAAGCCCTGTAAAACCTATTATATTGAGGGTTTGGTGAAAGATAGGGCAGCCACTTTAAAAGTGAAAAATTGTTCTGAAAAGGCTTTAGTTGAGAGTGTTGCTTTTTAAATTTTTCTTCGCTTCCGTTCTTTTTTCAATAAGGTAAGTTCCCTGCTGGTTTGTCCTGCTACCGAGGTATTCTCCTCGGCCCGTCTTATAAGATAGGGCATAACGTCCTTAACCGGTCCAAAAGGCAGATATTTGGCTACGTTATATCCTTCCTTGGCCAGGTTAAAGGAAATATGGTCGCTCATGCCGTAAAGTTGTCCAAACCAAATTCGTGGATCGTTGTGGTCAATATTTTTGACCTCCATTTGCTCTATTAAACGGTAGCTGCTTATTTCATTGTGGGTTCCAGCAAAAAGTGACATGGTTTCCAAATTATCTACCATATAGGCTACAACATTATCAAAATTTTCATCTGTGGCTTTTTTGGAGGCACAGATCGGGGAAGGATACCCTTTCTCCTCGGCGCGGTCGTTTTCTTTTTCCATATAGGCTCCACGAACTACTTTCATCCCAATGAAATAATTGTTCTCTATGGCGTCCTTATGGAGTTTTTTTAGATAATCCAGTCGATCCCACCTGTAGGTTTGCAGGGTATTGTATACAATGGCCTTCTTTTGGTTGTACTTCCGCATCATTGATGCGATTAGCTCATCTGCGGCCCCTTGCATCCAACTCTCCTCTCCGTCTATCAGAATTGAAACTTCCAGGTCGTGTGCTTTTTTACAGACCTTGTCGTACCTATTTACAACACGTTGCCATTCTTCTTCTTCCTCTTTGTTAAGGCGCTGGCCTTCCGTTATCTTTTGGTAAAGTTTAAAACGTCCAAAACCTGTGGGTTTAAATACAATGAAAGGTATAGCGGCATTTTCTTTAACAAAATCTAAAGTTTTCAAGGCTTTTTCATAACAGGAATCCAGCTGATTCTCCACTTCCTGCCCCTCCACGGAATAATCCAAAATAGTGCTTACCCCCTTTTCGTACATTTTATCGGCAACCACTAAACACTCTTCTTCGTTTACCCCGCCACAGAAGTGATCAAAAACACTGGCCCTGATAAGTTTTTCAACAGGTAAGTGTGCCTTGATGGCAAAGTTGGTTACTGCAGTGCCAATTTTGACCAAGGGCTCATTTGCTATGAGTTTGAACAAAAAATAGGCCCTTTCTAATTCTGAGTCGGTTTTAAGTACAAATGCGGTTGCAGTATCCTCAAAAATTTCCTTCATTTCCATAAAATTATTACGGATTCAAATATAAGTACAGATTTTATATTCTTATCATTTAAAATAATGTTTATTTTGCCAAAAATAAATCGATAATGAATTCTATTACGACACCCTCCTACTCTGTCCATTTTAATGAAAAGGCCTATGTGGCCCTCAATAGCCACTTAGCAAAATCCAATTATTCCAAAGTATTTATTCTGGTGGATGAAAATACCCATAATTGTTGTTTGCCCATTTTTATGTCGAAAATCGAAGGTGAGTACGATTTTGAGATTATAGAGATAGAAGAGGGTGAAGTAAATAAGAACATAGCCACTTGCACCCAGGTATGGGAAGTTTTGTCCGAATTGGATGCGGACAGGAAAAGTGCAATGATAAATCTTGGGGGTGGTGTAGTTACAGATCTGGGAGGCTTTGTGGCCTCCTGTTTTAAGAGGGGTATAGACTTTATCAACGTACCCACTACCCTCCTATCCATGGTAGATGCCTCTGTGGGAGGAAAGACCGGAGTTGATCTAGGACCTTTGAAAAATCAGGTGGGGGTTATCAATCAACCCCAAATAGTGGTTGTGGATACCGATTTTCTTGACACCTTGGACCAAAGGCAGTTGAACAGTGGTTATGCCGAAATGCTAAAGCATGGCCTTATCACCGATGCTAAATATTGGGAGACATTAAAAGCGCTAACCGGTTTTGTTAATCTGGATGAGTATATCCTTAGGTCGGTGGCTATAAAAAATGAGGTTGTACAACAGGATCCCACAGAACAGCATCTTAGAAAAATACTGAATTTCGGACATACCTTGGGGCATGCTGTAGAATCCTATTTTTTGGAAAGCAAGGAACACGACCTGCTATTGCACGGGGAGGCTATTGCTATTGGAATGATACTGGAAGCTTATCTTTCCTTTAAATTGACAGGACTAAGTCCGAGTGCCCTGGAGGATATTAAGACGACCTTTTTAGAGAGGTACAAAAAAATAGATTTTGAAAAAAAGGATATCGATACCATACTGACCTTATTGAAATTTGACAAGAAAAATTCTCATGGGAATATAAATTTTGTATTGTTGAAAAGAATAGGTGAACCGGCTATAGACATAAAAGTAGCGCCCAATTTATTGGAACAGGCCTTTGCTTACTACGCGGAATAAAGGATACATATACTAATTATCCAGTTTTACAACTCTTTATGGTGTTGACTTGGAAAATTATTTAGTTTAGGTAGCATAAATAACCGCCCATATTTTTGGGAAATAAACCAACTGCTATGTTACGTAAACTTGTAGATTACAAAAAATTGAGTCATGAAGTGGCCGCACGCCTAATAGAATTGTATCCGTATGGTTATGGCGATGAAGATATTATTATGTTCAAAAATGTTCATGGAGAAATAATAGAAGCCGTGGAGGTTAAAACGGAGGATACCATTTATCTAGTAAAGATCAGTAAAAGTCTGGCCAGTTTCATTTCAAATTTTGAGGATAATATGGAAAAGGAACTGGACGGTCAGCCGGAATCCGAAACATTTGAATCCCCTACAGATGAAATGGAGATGGAATTAAACCACGAAGAGGAGGAGTCTGAATTTGATTAAACCTATAGATATCTATTGAGAACAATCTGTTGATGGTGTTTAAGATGCCCACAGATTACAAATCCAAGAGTTCCTACGCTCCATTCAATATTGCTGGCTATTCCCGTGCGCATTAGATCTTCGTTGTCCAAATTTTGGAAAAGGGAGATGGATGCCTCCCGAACTGCCTTAAATTCCTTGATCAGATTCTCCTTCCCCCTGGTATTGGCATTCGAATGCTTCACAAATAAGTCCTGGTCAAAACCGGGCAAAGGTGTTTTGTCATTTCGCAGGAATCGCAGGGCCCTATACTGAAAAACACGTTCGGCATCGATAATATGCAAGATTACTTCCGCTATGGTCCATTTACCTATTTCGTAGGAGCTGTTTAGTTTATTATCCGGAATAGTATCAATAAACTTTATAAACTCGGTTTTGCCATTGGTCAAGAGGCTATTTAATTCGCTATCGTCCAATACGGATAAATAAGCTGCATAAAACTGATCGTATGCCTCCTTGGGTACAGTGGATTTTCTCATAGTTCCAAACAATTAAACTTAGCTCAAGGCAGAAAGAGCCATCCTTGATTTTGATACGCTCTAAAATAAAAAATCCCAAACAAAATTTGCTCGGGACTTTCGTATTTTTTTGCCTTTGGTAATAAATTACATTTCGTTGAAGATGGTGTGCATAAGACGTTTTTTGTCGTTGATGCTTTCTTCCAATGAAATCATGGTCTCTGTCCTATCGATACCATCTATATCATCTATTTTAAAAATAATATTTTTGGCATGATTGGTATCTTTTGCCCTAATTTTGCAGAAGATATTAAATTTTCCAGTAGTAATATGGGCTACTGTAACATTTGGAATCTGATTTAATCGTTCCAATACAAACTTGGTCTGATGTGTCTTTTCCAAAAATATACCTACATAGGCAATAAAGGCATATCCAAGTTTAACATAGTCCAATGTTAGCGATGATCCCTTGATGATCCCGGCTTCCTCCATTTTCTTTACACGAACATGAACAGTTCCTGCAGAAATAAGAAGCTTTTTTGCTATATCGGTAAATGGTGTTCTGGTGTTGTCGATTAACATATCCAGAATTTGATGGTCTATTTCGTCTAATTTTACTTTACCCATTAGTGTTTTATTTAGCTGCAAAAATAATAAATAATCGAATTAAATGTAAAGAATCAATCATTTTTTTATGAAAACCGTAACATTTTTAGATTTTTTGAAAAAATATTCCAATTTAGAGGAGTAGTTCAGCTAGGTTGGGATTGTTTTTTAACTCATTTAAGTCCTTAGAATATAGACAATTATATGTTTTGTGTCCGAATTTGCCTTGTAAACCCCCTGTTTCTTCCAGTTTACCTTTGAATTCGATCTTCCCATCCATCAATGTTTCCACATATTGTATCGCTGCACTACTGGCAAATTCAAATTTGGAATCCAGAATATGGATATTCCTTATTATGATATCAAAAAATAATTTGTTGTTGTCAGGTATGTCAAAATAGGAATCCATAGCATATTGGTCGATGGACCTTTTTGAAATTACCTCAATACCTTTGAGCATTGCTAAAAAAATATATCTTCTTGTTACTTCCCTGTCATAATCTCCAGGGAAATGGCCGGATTCAAATAATATGGTGGGGATATTCAACATTTGAAAGGTGTCACCAACACAGTTGCTGTTAAACCCATCATCATATCTTCCCACCTGTCCTGGAATGTACTTTTGGAGTTCTTCGTTCATGGCGGCAATTAACTGCATACTGACCCCCCTGGTTTTGGAAATGCTGCGTTCAAGGTCATGGGCAGGTGCCAAAAAAGAAACGGTTGCGGGTTTTGGCGTGTTTCCAACATTAAAAATGGTACGCTGGTCATGAAGGTTGAAACAATAATTGGGCTTAAAATCCTCGTATATTTTTCTTAAAACCACACTCTCGGGTTGGGTTCGTTCTTGGGCATCCCGATTTAAATCCACTCCGTTGGCGTTGACCCTAGTGTAAGCCATGGCTCCATCCGGATTAAGTATGGGTACAATTTTAAGGGTGCAGTTCTTTAAAATGGTTTTGGCCAAATTGGAATCCGATTTAAAATAGTTGATCAAATCCATTACAGCCTTGGTTGTGGTGGATTCGTTTCCGTGCATTTGGGACCACATTAAAATCTTCAGTTCGCCCTTACCCAGCACTATACTTTTTATTGCCCTGCCTTCCACTGAAACCCCTTCTGTTTGGGTTGTAAAATTTTTACCCAAAGCCTGCAGAAACAGATCAATGTCCTTGTCCGTAACGTATCTGCCCTTTATCGTAACTTCTTTTATATCCTTATAATTTAATGGCATGCGAAAAACTCTTATATAAATTGAATCGTGCAAAGGTAACTTCAAATTAAATTACAATTGTAAATCTTAGATGTTACAATTGTAAACAAAGTAAATTGGGAGGTAGTTGGGTGTTTAGGGATAGGCATGGGGTGTTGGCGGCAAAATATATCTTTTCTATTATCATATTATATAACCTTATCAATCATAATGGTCAATTGCTTTATATAAAGTAATAGTTTATCAATTATGGCCATGGGGGGCAATGCATGTTCAGTGGATATGCTAATAAATCATTACTTTTGTAAATAAAAATTTACAATTGTGAATACTTCTGATTTTATAAAAAGAATAGATCAAATTTTGAAGTTCTATGATTTATCTGCTTCGGCATTTGCCGATACCATAGGGGTTCAACGTTCTAGTATATCCCATCTATTGGCGGGCAGAAACAAGCCGAGTCTGGAATTTGTTCTGAAGGTTGTTTCCTCTTTTCCGGATGTTGACCTGTATTGGTTGTTGTTTGGTAAAGGTTCCTTTCCAAAGAAGATAAAGACCGCCTCCCCTATTGTTGAAAAGAAGGAGCAAATGGCAGCGGGAAATGAGGTGATGGCTGATGCAAATCCGCGATCGCAAGCCATAGATAAAATTATTATTTTTTATGCTGATGGAAGTTTTAAATCCTATACGGAAAAAGGTGGTTGAAATATTTGTTTTTTGGCCGATTTAAACATCAAATTTCTTTATTTTGTGGCATGACTAAAAATATTACCTTCAGTATGGTGCTCCTCTTGCTGGTTGTGTGCTCTTGTTATCAGCCAGAGCGCAATTGCACCGATTTTAAAAATGGAAAATTCTCCTTTACGGCGGAAATCGACGGAGAAAAACATACTACTACTTTTGTTAGGAACGACAGTATTGAATTGGACTATTTTCAAGGAAAAGTGGATACCTCCTCCGTCAGGTGGTTAAATGACTGTGAGTACATCGTTAAAAAACTGCACCCCAAGAACATGGCCGAGGAAAAATCGATCCACATGAAGATTTTGTCCACAAGCGATAATTCCTATACATTTGAATATAAGGTCGTGGGCAGTACCAAAAAATCCAAGGGAACCGCAATTAAAATACAATAGCTATGTTTGAAATTTTATCTAGTCCGGATGCATGGGTAGCACTGCTTACGTTAACGTTTTTGGAGATTGTCCTAGGGATAGACAATATTATTTTTATTTCCATTATCGCCAACAAATTGCCTCGAAAGCTACAGGCCAAAGCGACCAATCTGGGACTGCTTTTGGCTATGGTCCAAAGGATTGTATTATTGTTTGCCGTTTCCTTCTTAATAGGGCTTAAAAATCCGTTCTTCTATATAGAGAGCTCTTGGGTTTATATGGGTATTAGTGGGCAGGCATTGATTTTGTTTTTGGGGGGACTGTTCCTGTTGTACAAGAGTACCTCTGAAATTCACGAAAAGATAGAAATGCCGGAACATGATGAGAACGAGATCAATGCAAAGGGGATTACAAGCATGTCCAGTGCCATTGTACAGATTATCCTGATCGACTTTATTTTTTCCATAGACTCTATCCTTACAGCAGTGGGTATGACCAATGGAATAGGTGACAAACCGGGGGATGCATTGTTGCTTATGATTATTGCTGTTGTTATTTCCATTATTATCATGATGGTCTTTGCGAATCCGATACGACAATTTATAAGTGCCCATCCATCGATGCAGATTCTGGCACTTTCTTTTCTGATCCTAATCGGATTTATGTTGATAATGGAAGCGGCACATCTGAGTCACGCTAAATTTTTCGGAAATGAAGTAGGCGCAATTCCTAAAGGGTATCTATATTTTGCCATTGCATTCTCCCTATTTGTGGAATTTCTCAATATTCGAATGCAGAAAAATAAGGATAAGCCTGCTGAAATAAAGTAAAGAGGTTGCTGGTTTAAGTTGGTGTTTTGTGGTTCCGTATCATTTAAATGCAGATAAAAACACACCTATTGGTTCTCTGCTGTTGGGAAGCGACTAACTTCCGGTCAAGGAATTGTTCGTGCAATTGAGGAGTGCTAAAAGGTGATACATGCAATAAATTTGGTAAATACACCCGGTTGTTAAGGGGTAATAATACCATTTTCGACCAATACTTTAGGTGGTTTCTTAAAGTCTATTGATTAAAAGTTTTAAGATTCTTTTCTTAAAAACAATTGTAGGATCCCAAGGGTTGTCACTGATTTAAGGCTGCTGCAGTTTGTACGTAAGGCCTGATATTTAATTGGGCCTACTAAAGGCTGCCTCGGGATTTGAGGTCTTTTGCTCCTTAAACAGTCGCTGTTGTTGCTTTACGGTAAGGGTGCTTCCGTCCGGACTCCATCCCGGTGGGCCAAAAATATACATCAGGGCGTGGGATAGTTTTTTCGATTTCTTTACATCGTTAAAAATGTCCTTAAACTCATGTGTTAGGATGACTACCGGATTGTGTGAGTTGGGTGCATGGATAACCCCGTACTTAACATCAATATCATCATCCAGCTCTTTCCATGTTCCAAATATTTTGTCGAAAATATTTAAGAAACCACCGTGGTTTTTGTCCAAGTATTCCACATTTTGGGCGTGGTGCACTTGATGCATTGTATGGGTATTGAATATTTTTTCAATGAATCCCATCTTGGGAACATAGACAGAATGTAATTGAAATTGCCATAGGGCTTCAATTCCTAGGCATACAACGACCATTTCGGGCGGAAAGCCAATGGCGGGAAGCCACATGTAGAAGAGGGGTTTGTATAAAATGGTAAACCATCCGTTACGTACGGCGGTCCCTAAATTAAAATTGTCCGAGGAATGGTGTACAATATGTGCAGCCCATAGGATGCGCACTTCGTGATTGGCCCTGTGGAACCAATAATAAGTAAAATCATCCGCTAATTGACATAGTAACCAAACATACCATGCGTATCCAAAGGATTCATATCCAAAAATGTTGGTTCTGATGCCATTGGTTATTGGATTGAATAATTCATAGGTAAATTCAAATATTACAATGGCCGAAACAACTTTGATCAATGGGGCAATAATGGCAGAGCCAACACCCATAAATCCACTTGCTGCCAAATCTTTCCAATCATATAAATGATCGTCGCCATGAGTCTTGCTATAAGTGAGTTCCAATAAAATAAAAGCTATAAAACAAGGAACTCCATATACCAGGGGGTTGGTAAAATCCATAAAAAATCAGTTTTTGCAAATATAGGCTATTCTGGAGGGAATTCTTAAGGAATTACTCCAATTAACCATTAATTAATGTAAATAAAGAGGGATATCGGTATTTTTATTATTGAACAGTTATCCCTGTAATGTCCTAAAATAGAGTCGTCTGTCCTTCATCATCATCCTTATCCGGATTTTCTTCTTTCTTGGGTTCTTCTTTGCTTGCTCCTGTTTTTTGGGCATCTACCTGTTGGTCTTCCTTGGGTGCTATGTTCTCTTCGTCCACAACTTCAATTTCGCCGGGTTCATTTTTTTTGGGCTCTTCAAAAGGAAGTGGTTCCAGGGCATTAATATTTTTCACCTTGTCAGAAGTAAGTTGGTTACCTAAAGCTTTTATTCCTTTAATCGATATAAAATCCTCTAAATCAACAATTTGATTAGGTTTCACATCCTTTCCTCTGGGTTTGGTAAATTCAATTTCGACCACTGGTCGCCAATCGGTGGAAACAAGTTCTAAAAACGATTTGGGGTGTTCCGAAATAAACAATTCCTCCTTGTTTTCATTTTCGATTATAAAGCGTTTTACGTAATAGCGTTCTTTTTCCCCTTCGTAGTATATGGCGGACAAGGGCTTTCTGGGATTCCATTTTTCCAAAACGACCATATCTTCATCGAAATGAGTGGAAAGGTTGGGGATGAAAGTTTTTGCCACCCCTTTTTGGGTAACGACCAATAGCATATCGTCCCCTTTGAATTCTCCGAGCAGTTCTCCGCGGCCATCGACATTTAGTCTTCTGACAATTTCATCAAACCATATTTTTCTAGGCTTTAGGGTGGAAACCCCTTTCTCCTTTAATTCGATTCGCTTTACAGAGTATTTGGTTACAATATTTCCTTTGGAGGCCCTTCCCTTGATCCGTACATCTGCGAAATCTATATCCCACTTCAGTTTCTTTACGCTGCCCACTTGTCTTAAAAGAACGGTAATAACTTCGGCCTCCCCATTGGGGTTGGCGGAGAAGTATAGAACCTCGGATTGTGGTTTGCCCGTGGTAAGGTCGTAAGGTTTGTCCCGGGTTACTCCCGTTACGCTGAATCGTTTAATGTAACTGGCTCCGCCCTTGCCATCTTTGTAGATCATGTTGTAAATGGTCCGTTTGTCCTTTTTCTTGAACACGGCCACATGAATAATATTCTTGCCTATAAAGATTTTGGAGTCTACTTTGGCAATCATCATTTTTCCCTCCTTGGTAAACACGATAATATCGTCTATATCGCTACAATCGGTAACATACTCATCCCGTTTTAGGGAGGTGCCAACAAATCCTTCCTCGCGGTTTACGTATAATTTTGTATTTCTGATCACTACCTTGGTAGCTTCGATGTCATCAAAAATCCTAATTTCCGATTTTCGCTCACGTCCCTTTCCGTATTTTTCCTTTAGGGATTTGAAATAATTAATGGCAAAGTCGATCAGATTGGCCAAATGGTGTTTTACCTCGGCAATCTTTTCTTCAAGGCTGTCCAAATATTGTTGGGCCTTGTCCAAATCGAATTTGGAAATTCTCTTTATTCTAATTTCGGTCAGACGAACAATATCGTCTTCGGTCACCTTTCTTTTCAAATGGGTTGTGTGCGGGGCAAGACCTTTGTCTATAGCAGCAATAACGCCTTCCCAGGTTTCTTCCTCTTCAATATCGCGATAAATCCTATTTTCAATAAAGATGCGCTCAAGGGAAGCAAAATGCCATTGCTCTTCCAGTTCTCCCAACTGTATCTCCAATTCCGCTTTTAGAAGTTCCACGGTGTAATCCGTAGAGCGTTGCAACATTTCGGTAACTCCTATAAAAAGCGGTTTGTTGTCTTCGATGATACAGCCCAACGGGGATATGGATGATTCGCAGGAAGTAAAGGCGTAGAGGGCGTCTATGGTTTTGTCCGGTGATAACCCTGTTGGTAGGTGTACCAGTATTTCCACTTCTGCAGCAGTATTGTCCTCGATTTTTTTGATTTTAATCTTGCCCTTTTCGTTGGCTTTCAGGATGGAATCTATTAAAGAAGAGGTGTTGGTTCCGTATGGTATCTCCCTGATTACCAATGTATTCTTATCTAACTGTTGTATCTTGGCCCTGACCCTGATCTTCCCTCCTCTTAATCCGTCGTTGTAATTGCTTACGTCTATGATGCCGGAGGTGGGGAAGTCCGGATATATGGTAAATTTCTGTCCTTTTAGATGTTTTATGGAGGCTTCAATAAGCTCTATAAAATTGTGTGGCAGTACCTTTGTGGAGAGTCCCACTGCAATACCCTCTGCTCCTTGAGCCAATAAAAGTGGGAATTTAACAGGGAGGTTTACAGGTTCTTTTTTTCTCCCGTCATAGGAGAGTTGCCATTCTGTAATTTTTGGACTAAAGACAACTTCGAGGGCAAACTTGGTTAATCTGGCCTCAATATAACGGGATGCAGCGGCACTATCGCCTGTTAAGATGTTTCCCCAGTTACCCTGGGTATCGATTAGGAGGTCTTTTTGTCCAATTTGCACCATGGCGTCCGCGATACTCGCATCTCCGTGAGGGTGATACTGCATGGTGTGGCCCACAACGTTGGCTACTTTATTGTATCGGCCGTCGTCCAGTTCTTTTAAGGCGTGCATAATCCTTCGCTGAACAGGTTTAAATCCGTCCTCTATTGCGGGAACTGCGCGCTCCAGAATAACATAGGAAGCGTAATCTAAAAACCAGTCTTTGTACATCCCCGTAACCTTGGTAAGGGTGTTGTGGGTTTCTTCTTGATTTTCTTGTGGTACTTCGTTCAGTTCTTCATTCTCTTCCATAAAGAAAGATTCGTATTAGTTATGCCTGCGTAATAGCAGGCAGGTTTATATTTGGTTTTCCTCAACTAGGTCTACCTCTACTTTAAGGTTGTTTATTATAAATTCTTGGCGGTCAGGGGTGTTCTTGCCCATGTAAAACTCCAAAAGGTTTTCTATGGACATGGCTTTGTCCAGCATTACCGGTTCCAATCTAATGTCTTCGCCAATAAAATGTTGGAACTCATCCGGGGAGATTTCTCCCAATCCCTTAAATCGGGTTATTTCGGGTTTTCCACTTAACTTTTCAATGGCCTGTAGTTTTTCCTCATGGCTGTAGCAATAATAGGTATCCTTTTTGTTTCGGACCCTGAACAGCGGTGTTTGAAGTATATATAGGTGGTTTTCCTTTATTAGTTCCGGGAAAAATTGCAGGAAAAAAGTTATCAATAAAAGTCGGATGTGCATGCCATCAACATCGGCATCCGTTGCTATTACTATTTTATTATACCTTAAGTCCTCCATAGATTCCTCTATGTTCAATGCCGCTTGGAGAAGGTTGAACTCCTCATTTTCATACACTATTTTTTTGGACATCCCATAGGAGTTCAAGGGCTTCCCCCTTAGGCTGAATACGGCTTGGGTGTTTACATCCCTGGACTTTGTTATGGAACCCGAGGCTGAATCCCCTTCCGTGATGAACAAGGTGCTTTCTAGGCAACGATCATTTTTGGAGTCGGCCAAATGTACTCTACAATCCCTTAATTTCTTATTGTGGAGACTGGCCTTTTTGGCTCTGTCCTTGGCCAATTTTCTAATTCCCGAGAGTTCCTTTCGCTCCCGCTCTGCCTGCATAATTTTGCGCTGCAGCTTTTCTGCGGTGTCCGGATTTTTGTGCAGGTAATTATTGAGCTGGGTTCCCACAAAATCGTTGATATAGGTGCGCACCGTTGGTAGGTCGCCACCCATATCGGTAGATCCCAATTTGGTTTTGGTCTGACTCTCAAAAACAGGTTCCATTACCTTGATGGCTATGGCGGAAATAATGGATTTCCTAACATCGGACGAATCGTAATTTTTACCGTAGAATTCTCTAACGGTTTTTACTATTGCCTCCCTAAATGCTGTTTGGTGCGTACCTCCTTGCGTAGTGTTTTGTCCATTGACAAACGAATGGTATTCTTCGCTATATTGTGTTTTGCTGTGCGTTAAGGCTATCTCTATATCATTACCCTTTAGGTGAATTATAGGGTAGGTCATGTCCTCAATATTGTTGTTGTCTTCCAAGAGGTCTTTTAGTCCGTTCTCGGAATGAAATTTCTCACCGTTGTATATAATGGTGAGACCAGGATTGAGGTATACATAATTTTTGAGCATGCGTTCCACATACTCGTTCCTATACTTGTATTTTTTAAAGATAATTTCATCGGGAGTAAAGGACACCTTGGTTCCTTTGCGCTTCGAAGTGTCTTCAGGACCTATTTCGGCTACGAGGTTTCCCTGTTGAAATTCTGCGGTTTTAAGCATATTGTCCCTAGAGGACTCCACTTTAAAAAAACTGGATAGCGCATTTACGGCTTTGGTACCTACCCCGTTTAGACCAACCGATTTTTTAAAGGCCCTGGAGTCGTACTTACCTCCCGTGTTCATTTTGGATACCACGTCCACAACCTTTCCCAAAGGGATCCCCCGGCCATAGTCCCTCACATTGACTATATTATCCTTTATCACGATTTCTATGGTCTTACCGGCACCCATTACAAACTCATCGATACAGTTGTCTATAACCTCTTTTAGAAGGATGTAGATACCGTCATCCGCTGAGGATCCGTCGCCCAATTTACCAATATACATTCCAGGACGCATCCGGATATGTTCCTTCCAGTCTAATGAGCGAATGTTGTCTTCTGTGTATTGGGCGTTATCTGACATGATCTAGGGCTTTATCCAAAGTGTTGCTAATATAGCAAGTGTTATAAAAAGATGAAACCCCTAGGCGTTAAAGTAATTAACAAAGGAAACCAACGATTTGTTGATAGTAAGGGGTTGTTTGTATGCTATAATCTTAACAGGAAGAATAATAGCAAAACAAAAGTATAAAAATTTATTGGTTTTCCGGAGCAACAAAAAATCATGAACAAGCCTGTCCTGGCTTTTGCTAATTTGTGGATATAGGATTGCAAGTGCCCGCCCCTAAGGGAGCGGAATCATGGCAACTACAGCGTTTAGCGGGCCAGTGTACTACTTTACACGTTAAACCTAAAGTGCATTACATCGCCATCCTTTACGATGTATTCCTTTCCTTCAACCCGCATTTTTCCAGCTTCCTTGACCTTGGCCTCGCTGCCAAAGGAAACAAAATCATTATAAGCAATTACTTCTGCTCGAATAAATCCCTTTTCAAAGTCGGTGTGTATCACCCCCGCAGCTTGTGGCGCCGTGGCACCCACAGGAATGGTCCAGGCCCTTACTTCCTTTACGCCGGCGGTAAAATAGGTCTCCAGATTTAATAGTTTGTATGCTCCCCTGATCAATTTGGCGGAACCGGGTTCGGTAAGCCCTAAATCTTCCAAGAACATTTGCCGTTCTTCATAACTCTCCAATTCTGTAATGTCGGCTTCGGTGCCTACGGCCAAAAAGATAACCTCTGCATTTTCGTTGGCAACAGCAGCCTTAACTTGTTCTACGTATGTGTTACCTGTGGTTGCGGCATCTTCATCCACATTGCAGACATACATGACCGGCTTGTCCGTAATAAATTGTAAGGGCCTAACAAATTCAGCACGATCGTCCTTGCTGATATCCAGGGCGCGTACTGAGGTACCTGTTTCAAGGCCTTGTTTGATCTTCAATAGCACCGCCTCTTCTTTCTGGGCCTCTTTATTTCCAGTTTTGGCTGCCCGCTTTACTTTTTCAAGCTTTTTGTCCACGGTTTCCAAATCCTTTAACTGGAGTTCGATATCGATGGTTTCTTTATCCCTAACCGGATTTACAGAGCCATCTACGTGTACAATATTATCGTTGTCAAAACAGCGAAGCACATGTAATATGGCATCTGTCTCGCGAATATTGCCTAAAAACTGGTTGCCGAGACCTTCACCTTTACTGGCTCCTTTTACCAATCCTGCAATATCCACAATCTCTACAGTTGCAGGTAGCACTCTTTCAGGGTTCACCAATTCCTCCAATTTTTGAAGTCGCGTATCCGGTACGTTTACCACGCCAATATTGGGTTCAATGGTGCAAAATGGAAAATTGGCACTTTGCGCCTTTGCGTTGGACAAGCAATTAAAAAGGGTGGACTTTCCTACATTTGGCAATCCTACAATACCTGCTTTCATGATCGAGATCTATATTAAACGGGAAACATAAATTAGGTCTGTTTCCCAGCTATTTTTTAAACAGCTGCAAAGATACTATTTATGTACGTTTATGAACACATATTGGCAATCTTAATTATGTAAAAATAAAATACCTAAATTAGAAGTCTAAATACTTAAATTCATTGATATGAAAAAAATAATCTTATTAACTGTTTTTATGTTGGCCAATTTCACCTTGGCAGTTGCCCAAAACTCCGTATCGGGAAATATCACGGATGATACTGGCGAACCCTTGGTTGGCGTAAACATAGTGGAAAAGGGGACTACCAATGGCACAACAACCGATTTTGATGGGAATTATCAAATATCGGTCATGGATAATGCAACCCTTGTTTTTAGTTATATAGGTTATGATACCAAGGAGGAAAATGTTTCTGGAAAATCGGTTATCAATGTTTCCTTGTCCGGGGGAATGATGCTGGACGAAGTTCAATTAGTGGGGTCCAGAAGCCCTAAGCGAACCTCTACGGACACCGCCGTTCCAGTAGATGTTATAGATATAGCGGAAGTCTCCACACAAACTGGTCGTGTGGAAGTAAATGAGTTATTGCAATATGCGGCACCTTCGTTCAATGCCAATAAACAGTCGGGATCGGACGGTGCCGACCATATAGATCCGGCTACCCTAAGGGGGTTGGGACCCGATCAAACCCTGGTACTTATCAATGGCAAAAGAAGGCATCAATCCTCTTTGATCAATATTTTTGGTACTAGGGGGCGTGGTAACACGGGCACCGATTTGAACGCCATACCGGCATCGGCCATAAAACGAATAGAAATATTACGTGATGGGGCTGCAGCGCAATATGGTTCGGATGCCATTGCAGGGGTTATAAACATTGTTTTGAAAAACCAAACGGATAAGGTATCCGGTTTTATTAATTATGGAGCCTATAGTACCAATGCCAAAGGAGATTTTCCGGCAGGAACGCCCAACACGGATGGTAATCGTTTGGATACGGATAAGGACGGAAATGCCATTGGGGAGGATAAGAGTTTTGATGGAGGCTCTTTAAAAGCTGGGGTTAATTTTGGAGCGGCTATTGGCAATGATGGCGGATTTGTCAATGTCACCACGGAATATATTAGCAAAAATAAAACCTTGAGACCAGGATTCGATTTTAGGCGAGGTTTTGGGGAAGCGGCCATAGATGGATTCAACTTAATGGTAAATGCCTCCGTTCCTCTTTCGGACAATTCAGAATTATACGCCTTTGGCGGAAGGAATTATAGGGATACGGATGCCTATGCCTTTACAAGAAACGGAGGCAATAGGGTAATTCCTTCCATATACCCCAATGGCTTTACCCCAAGGATTACCTCCAATATTATTGACAATTCCTTTTCGGCCGGGTTTAGAACCGAATTGGATAATGGCTGGAAACTGGATATTAGTAATACCTACGGCAGTAATAATTTTCATTATTATATAAAGGGCACCCTCAACGCTTCTTTGGAAGATGTTTCCCCCACCGATTTTGATGCGGGCGGACACAGTCTTGCCCAGAATACGGTGAATTTGGATTTTTCCAAGTATTATGACGATGTATTGGAAGGTATGAACTTGGCTTTTGGGGCAGAATACAGAACGGAAAATTTTATCATATTTGCTGGTGAAGAAGGATCTTGGGGCACCTATGACGTAAATGGCCTATTGATTACGGATCCGGCCAACCAAACCCAACCCATTGATCCGGATTCGGGCGATCCACGCCCCGGCGGATCCCAAGGTTTTCCAGGTTACAGTCCCAAGAACGAAGTGGACAGAAGTAGAAGCAACTTTTCCCTGTATGCGGACGGGGAGTTTGATCTAACGGAAGCCTTTCTCTTGAGTGCTGCTGCGCGATTCGAGAATTTCAGTGATTTCGGAAGTACGCTCAACGGCAAATTGGCCGCAAGGTTAAAAGCATCGGACAACGTTAATATAAGAGGTTCTGTTAGTACGGGCTTTAGAGCTCCTTCCTTGGCCCAAAAATATTACAATCTACAGTTCACCAATTTTGTTGGCGGTGCGGCATTGGAGTCCCTGTTGTCTCCCAATAACAGTCCGGTAACCGCTTCATTTGGAATAGATCAGTTAACGGAAGAAAAAGCCCTTAATGCCGGATTAGGGTTTACCGCGACTTTTGGGGATTTTACTGCTACGATAGACGGGTACTATATTAAAGTAGATGACCGTATAGTACTTACCGGTAATTTTGATGCGCCCCAGATCCCCAATGTGGAGGCAGCACAATTCTTTGTCAATGGGGTGGATACCAAAACTACGGGCTTGGATATTGTTCTGGCATGGAAGAAAAGTTTTAACGACAATAGGTTATCGGCCACCTTTACGGGGAATATAAACGATATGAAAATAGATAAGGTAAACAATGGTAGTCTGGATGCGGAAACCTTTTTTGGCGAAAGGGATAAAGGGTTTCTCCTTGCTTCGGCACCTAAAAGCAAATTTACCCTAAATATGAACTACAGTAGGGACAAGTTCGATGCCGGACTGGCCTTTACCCATTTCAGTAAGGTGGAGCTATTGGATTACCAAATGTATGAGCCTACCTCTGATTATGCCAGTTTCGAGGACCAAATCAATCAGGCAACGGATACCTACGATGCAAGGTTGGTAACCGATCTGGTTTTTGGTTATCAATTATGTGAGGGATTGAAATTGAATGTAGGTGCCAATAACCTATTTAATGTATATCCCGATCAACAGGATGATTGGGTTGAAGGAGGAGGATATTGGGACTCTGTACAAATGGGCTTTGGCGGGGCATATTACTATGCTAAAATAGGATTTACATTTTAAAGGTTTCTAAATCCATACATAAAAAAGGCTGCTTTAAAGCAGCCTTTTTTAATATTGTAGTATTCAAATAATCCTTCGTAAGGATATGTAATTTTATAAGAATGGGCATAAAAATTTTGAGCACCCGGCCTTAAATGGTAGGGGAAGATTTACCTATCCCTTCTACAGCCCTATTCGGGATGCATAAAACGCTGCTTGCCCAAAAGAACTTCTTCAGACTCCACATGGTCTTCATCAGGGACACAGCAATCCACGGGGCATACTGCGGCACACTGTGGTTCATCATGGAAACCTTTACATTCCGTACACTTATCTGGGACAATAAAATATATCTCGTCGCTAACGGGCTCCTGTGATTCCTCGGCATTGACTGCTTTCCCATTGGGCAGTACAACATCTCCCTTTAAAAGGGTTCCATCGCTATAGCGCCAATCATCCGCACCTTCATAAATTGCAGTATTTGGGCATTCCGGTTCACAAGCTCCACAATTTATGCACTCATCTGTTATTATAATTGCCATATTTTATATTTCTTTTATGCTGATTTAATTTCAGTATCAATACTTTTGTACAAAGGTAAAGCCTAATAAAATCTTTTACAAATATAATGACTGACCTTAGACATAGATTTAATGCTTTTGTTAAACTTGGTAGTTTTTTCAAAGAATATTGCAAATATGCGAAAAACAAAATTCAAATTGATGATAATCAGCATGCATGGTTTGTAAAATTCGATGAAATACTAATCTTGGCCGGACATCACAATGGATGGTTTACCCCTGAAAATATTTTATTCAGTATTGAAAGTTGGGCGGAGTTGCTTACACCGTCAGAACTTGAAAGTTGGCTTTCAAAGTATGATTTGGGTAAAAGCAGGCCAAAGACGGTTGCCTTGATCATGGCAGGGAATATCCCTTTGGTGGGCTTCCACGATTTTGTAAGTGCCGTGATAACGGGAAACCGGGTCTTGGTAAAACTCTCCTCCAACGATAAAATTTTACTGCCCTTCATAGCTCAATACTTAATTGAATTGGAGCCATTGCTAAAAGACCAAATTACATTTGCGGAAGGCAGACTGGACGATTTTGATGCCGTTATTGCCACGGGAAGCGACAATACATCCCGATATTTTGAGCATTATTTTGGTAAAAAGCCCAATATTATTAGGAGAAATCGGAATTCGGTGGCCATCCTTAGTGGCGATGAAACCAACGATGAGTTGATGGCCTTGGGTGAGGATATATTTAGGTATTACGGATTGGGCTGTAGAAGTGTTTCCAAATTGTTTGTACCTCAAAATTATAATTTTGAGGTCCTTTTTAAGGCGCTATATCCATTTAATACCATAATTGAGCAAAAAAAATATGCCAACAATTATGATTATAACAAGGCAGTTTACCTAATGAGTTTGTATAAGATACTGGAAAATGGTTTTCTAATGTTAAAGGAGGACAAGAATTATGCCTCCCCTATTGCCACCCTATTTTACGAGTTTTATGAGTCACCGGAGGAATTGAAAATTAGGCTAACCAATGAAAAGGATAGGATTCAATGCATGGTGGCCAATGGATTTATGGCCGATGAGGTGCCCTTTGGGCAGACGCAAAAACCAACCTTAACGGATTATGCGGATAATATTGATACTGTTGATTTTTTGTTGAAAACATAATGTAATAATTTAGGTGCATACTACCCTACTTCCTAAAATATTTATGACCTTTAACCTTTGAAAAAAATATAACTGAATTTGAGAATAACTGTAAAATAGCCGTAGCCCGAACATATGTGATTGATAAATATGTTTCTTGTGACCGGTATATAGCAGTAATTTTTTAACCTCTCAGAGAAGGAATACCATTCTTTGAACAACTCTAATAAGTGATAAATGAAAAAACATAATTTTAGTGCCGGCCCCTGTATCCTTCCTCAGGAAGTAATCATAAAGGCGTCCGAGGCCGTCTTGGATTTTAATGGATTGGGACTTTCCCTGATCGAAATTTCACATAGAAGTAAGGATTTTGTGGCGGTAATGGACAAGGCCAGGTCTCTGGCCTTGGAACTATTGGGTCTAGAAGGCAAGGGCTATCAGGCTTTATTCCTACAAGGAGGTGCTAGCATGGAGTTTTTAATGGTGGCCTACAACCTATTGGAAAAAAAGGCGGGTTATCTTAATACAGGTACCTGGGCAGATAAGGCGATAAAGGAAGCCAAGCTTTTTGGGGAGGTCTTGGAAGTAGGATCATCCAAAGACGGGAATTTCAGTTATATTCCCAAAGGTTACAGTATTCCTAGCGACTTGGATTACCTGCACCTTACGTCCAATAATACCATTTATGGCACCCAAATAAAGAAATTTCCTAAAACGGAAGCTACTTTGGTCTGTGATATGAGTTCCGACATATTTTCCAGACAATTGGATTTCTCCCAATTTGATCTTATTTACGCTGGTGCCCAAAAAAACATGGGTCCGGCCGGTACCACCTTGGTAGTGGTAAAGGAAGAAATCTTGGGCAAGGTTAGTAGAAAAATTCCATCTATGTTGGATTACAAGGTGCATATTGCAAAGGAGAGTATGTTTAATACCCCAGCTGTATTCCCCGTGTATGTTTCCATGCTTACCTTGGAGTGGCTTCAAAAATTGGGCGGAATTGCTGCCATTGAAGAGATTAATGAAAAGAAGGCCCAACTTTTGTACTCTGAAATAGATTTAAATCCATTGTTCAACGGCTATGCACATAAAGAGGACCGTTCCAATATGAATGCCACCTTTACGCTAGCGGAGGAAAAACTTAAGGACGTATTTGATGAAATGTGCCGGGAAGCGGGAATTAATGGAATAAACGGACATCGTTCCGTTGGGGGATATAGGGCCTCCATGTATAATGCCCTTCCTTTGGAGAGCGTAGGTACCTTGGTAGATGTAATGAGTGAATTGGAGCGAAAAGCTTAAAAATCGAGTTTTAGGACTTGCGATATTGCATAGGCAAAGGTCTTGGCAATTCGCCAATACCTTACAATTAGCGTATTGAAAGGGTCAACTCAGTAACAACTTTAGAGTTCTAAAGAATAACAATCAACAGTTAGTATGAAAATTTTAGCAAACGACGGAATATCAAAAAGTGGCATACATACTTTGGAAAATGCCGGTTTTGAAGTTTTGGCGGTGAATGTGGCACAAGAGCAGCTTGTATCCTATATAAATGAAAATAAAGTATCGGTGCTGCTGGTCAGAAGTGCTACTAAAGTTTTTAAGGATGTAATAGATGGTTGCCCAGGCTTGAAAATTATTGGCCGGGGTGGTGTGGGAATGGACAATATAGACGTGGATTACGCCAAATCCAAAGGCATACATGTCATCAATACTCCGGAAGCCTCATCTTCCTCGGTGGCTGAACTGGTGTTTGCCCACTTGTTTAGTGGGGTAAGGTTTTTGCACGATGCCAATAGGAATATGCCGTTGGAAGGGGATAGTAATTTTAAGAAACTAAAAAATGCCTATGCCAAAGGCGTGGAATTAAGAGGAAAGACCATAGGGATCATAGGGTTTGGAAGAATTGGAGTGGCAACCGCCAGAATAGCTTTGGGCATTGGGATGAAAGTAATTTTTACCGATCCATTTTTGGATGAGGCCACGGTGACCGTACCTTTTTATGACAATAGATCAATTTCTTTTGAACTTACAAGTACTCCTTTGGAAAACTTGTTGAAAACCGCTGACTTTATTAGTCTTCATGTTCCAGCTCAAAAATCCTATATTATTGGCAAAAGGGAATTTGGTTTGATGAAGGACGGCGTAGGTATAGTAAACGCTGCCCGTGGAGGTATCTTGGATGAGGTAGCCCTTGTAGATGCACTGGAAAGTAGGAAAGTGGCTTTTGCGGGATTGGATGTCTATGAATCCGAACCTATCCCGGAACTACGTATTTTGATGCATCCGGATATTTCCCTTAGTCCACATATAGGTGCTGCTACCGAGGAGGCCCAGGATAGGATCGGCTTGGAACTGGCTTCACAAATTATTGAACTTTATAAATAGGGATTTGAAGATAAAAACAGTTTGTTCAAACTCTTTTTTGTATCTTAAGCATATTAATACTAATCATAACACTTATAAAAATGTCAGGATTATTGGATCTTTTAAGTAGCCCAATGGGCAAACAATTAATTAGCGGAGTTGCCGGTCAGACTGGACAACCCGAAAACAAAACAGCAGATGTCCTGAGCATGGCGATGCCACTTTTATTAGGTGCCATGAAGAAGAATGTTTCTTCCCCACAAGGGGCCGAAGGTCTAATGAATGCACTTTCTTCCAAACACGATGGTGGATTGTTGGATAATCTTGGAGGATTGTTCGGTGGAGGGGTTGATGAATCCGTTATTAATGATGGAGCTGGTATATTAAGTCACGTTTTTGGTGGAAAACAAGCCAATGTTGAGAATGCCTTAAGTCAGAAATCCGGACTGGATGCAGGATCGGTGGCCCAAATCCTTAAAATTGCCGCGCCATTGGTAATGGCCTACTTGGGTAAACAAAAAGCACAGAGCAATGTAAACGACGCCAATGGACTAAATAGCTTATTGGGAAGTATGCTTGGTGGCCAACCTGAACAGAACCAGAGCTTGATTACTACTTTATTGGATGCGGATGGAGATGGCAGTGTACTGGACGATGTTGCTGGGATGGTCATGGGAACCGGTAAAAAGAAAGGTGGATTGGGAGGCCTGCTAGGCGGACTTTTTGGTAAATAAGAGTTTTAACATAATATAAGGAAAGCCATTTGTAACATAAATGGCTTTTTTTGTATCTTATAAGTAGGAAATATAAGATATGTTGGCAATTGAATTCTAGGTTATAAACCCGGTAGACCATTGCTGATAGGTATAATATTAATGACTTTTGAAATAATATAAGCGATGAAAAAGACTATTTTTACCATTGCGGTTACTGTGATGTTTCTTTTGTTTTTGGCCAATTGCTCCAGTACCAAGCAAGCAATTTCGGTTACAGAGGCAGAAAAGGCCGCTTTTTCCCAAACGGAAGGAGATACGATAACCATTAGGGACGAGAAAACGGAATACGAAATTATTATAATTGAGCCAGGCTTTGATCTATGGCTTCAGAGTATTGCCAAGCCTAAAGGGTTTTATTCCCAGTCCTATCTGGAAAACAGGAATAGGATCATGGTTCAGGAATGGAATCAAAGGGTAATGCAGCCATTTAGATATAGTCCCAATCTTTATGAGCTCCGCATCGATTACGACCCGAATATAGATTATGGGTACGAGGTGAATTATAAATTGTACAACTACTTTATTTATTTTCAACGCAAATACAATCAACGATTGGGGCCATTTGTTCCCCGTGTATAAAAAGTTATCTTTGTAACGATTTTTTATAGTATGAAGAAATTAAAACAACGTTGGGGCGTAAGTTCCAATATGCAGCTTGCAATCATATTTATAGTATTCTCCATTACTGGTTCATCAGCGGTGTATGCAGCTAAGCCGTTTCTAAATTGGATCGGATTGAATCGGGAAAACTTTTCCCCCGATTTCCTATGGGGAGGCCTTATTTATTTGATTTTTAGAATATTGTTGATTTTTCCCATCTATCAATTTCTATTGGTTATCTACGGGTGGTTGTTCGGTCAGTTCAAATTCTTTTGGGAATTTGAAAAAAAGATGTTAAATCGTATGGGCTTGGGCTTTATACTTAAGTGAAAAATATAACATAGCATATAAATCACCATTGGTATGCTACAGAAACGGCAGGAATCTAAATATCCTTGATAAATATTGGTTTGGTTGCATATACTTTTTTTCCATAAGCCAACCACCAACCACCAACGACAGTAGCAAAGTCATAAATTATATTTTTATTAACAATCATTTTGTTGGGATACCACTAGATTTGAAGAGTGAAGATTCATTTGAGAAATATAACCTTTTCAATTATTGCCGTCCTCTTGGTCGGTTTAATAACCCTTCCTTCCATTTTAAAATTAAAACATGCCATCTTTGAGCACCACACCTTTGTCTGCAAGGAAAAAGGTAAACTGCATATACATGAAGTAGAATTGGATTGTGATTACCATAAATTCAACCTTACACATTTGTATACCCTTACGCAACAGGAGTTTGCTACATTTACAATAGTACCTAAAACAGAAAAAATTATAAACTTCTATAATTTTTTAAGTAAGTATCAAAAACTCCATTTCTCCAGAAGGGGACCTCCATCGGCCCTATAATACTTTTTACCGGACTTGTATAATCGTGCGCACGCAAACATTATGCCTGTGAAACCCTATAGTAATATAAGGCGGCCAAAACTCTATGTTGCAGGCACGCCTAGTTATATGAACTACATTTGGGGTATTTGAAATAAAAGGTCTTACTTATAATTACACCAAACAGTTTTAAACAATTTTTTGGACGCGAATTGCCTCTAGCTAATTCTCGCCATTACCTATAAAAAAATTAAATGAGAAATATAATCCTGTCAATGCTCTGCATTTTGACATATATAACAGCAAACTCCCAAAATACCCTCTCCGGAAAAATAATTAATACAGAGAACCAAGAAGGTCTGGAACAGGTTACCATCTATTTTCCACAAATGGAAAAGGGTGGTGTAACCAATAATGATGGGGAATATAAAATTGGAGCCTTACCAACGGGAACCTATAAAATAGTGGCTTCCTATATAGGTTTTCTAACTTTTTCAGACAATATTACCATTGAAAAAGGGAGCAATACCTTGGACATTTCATTGGTTCCAAGTGCCATTGAAATGGAAGAAGTTATTGTATCTACCCCATTCCATAAATTACAACGTGAAAATGTTATGAAGGTAGAATTCGCCAAATTGGCAACACTCAAGAGCCAAGGTGCCCCTACTCTGGTGGAAGGTATAGGGGCCATACCCGGGGTGGATGTGGTTTCAACAGGTGTGGGAATAGGGAAACCCGTAATTAGAGGGCTTACTTCCAATCGTGTTTTGGTGTATACCCAGGGTATTCGCTTAGAAAACCAGCAATTTGGGGCAGAACATGGTTTGGGAGTAAATGAAGCCGGCATAGAAAGTGTTGAGGTAATCAAGGGGCCTGCTTCCCTACTATATGGGTCTGATGCAATGGGGGGAGTGCTTTATCTGAACCCGGAAAAATTTGCAGTTCCCAATAGTACCGAGGGAGATATAAATTTCAACTACAATACCAACACCCAAGGTATAAGTAGTGGGGCCGGCATTAGAGCTTCAGGGGATAGATTTAAATATCTTCTACGCTTGGCAACCAATAGCCATGTGGATTATTTGGGTGGAGATGGCAATAGGGTTACCAATTCCAGATTTAATGAGAAAGATCTAAAGGCCGGCTTGGGTTATCAGGCAACCTCCTTTAAAAGTGAGATTAGGTATAATTACAACCGGTCCAATTTGGGGATACCTGAAGAGGTGGGCTTGCAAACCACCTCCAGAACACCCGATTTACCATATCAAAAATTGGACAACCATATATTGAGCTCCAACTCCAAATTATTCTTTAACAACTCCAATTTGGATATCACCTTGGGCTACATAGGAAATAATCGTAAGGAGTTTGAAGATCACCATCACCATGAGGAAGAGGAAGAAGGCCACGAGGAGCACGAAGAGCATGAAGAAGAAGGTGAAGAGGGGGCTGCCTTGGACATGAAGCTCAATACCTTTAATTATAATCTGCAGTACCATCTCCCTAAATCGGGAAAATTTGAAACTGTTGTTGGCGTACAAGGAATTTATCAGACCAATGAGAATTTTGGGGAAGAGATTTTAATTCCCGATGCCACTACACAAGATATAGGATTTTTAGGGACCACCCATTTTCACCTCGATCAAAACAACGATTTTCAGGTGGGATTGCGCTATGACCACAGGCAAATAGACGGAAAGGCCTATGGTATAAGCGGTGCAGAAGATTATATAGCCCCTTTAAAACGCAACTTCAATAGCTTTAATGGTGCTTTTGGATACAAAAACAATATTTCCGAACAACTCACTGCTAGAATCAATGTGGCTACAGGGTTCCGGGCGCCCAATTTGGCCGAACTCACTTCCTATGGTACCCATGAGGGGACCAATAGGTTCGAAATTGGAAACAGCGACCTTAAGAACGAGCAAAACCTACAAATTGATCTGGCATTGGAATTTCAAAACGAACATTACGAGTTTTTTCTGAATGGTTTTCACAATAGTATAAAGGATTATATCTATATAGCGCCCAGTGGAACTTTAATGGATGAAACCCCTGTTTTCAACTATCTACAACAGGATGCCATTCTTTATGGAGGGGAAATTGGATTTCATCTGCACCCCCACCCGTACGATTGGTTGCACATAGAAAGTAGTTACCAAACGGTGTTCGGTGAATTACAGACTAGTGAAGCCTTACCTTTGATCCCCGCCAATAAGTTGACCAATACGTTTAGGGTAGAGTTTAATAATGCTAAGGGATGGTGGCTTAGGTCCAATGCGTTCGTTTCCTTGAACACCACCTTTAAACAGGGAAAAGTAAGTACTTTTGAAACCGTTACTCCTGGATATTCCCTATTAAATGCCGGTTTGGGAGGGGACATTCAATTTTTGAAAAAAAGCATGAATATTACTCTTAGTGCCAACAACTTATTGGATAAAAAATACATTGCCCATTTATCCCGTTTAAAAAGTGATGAAATTTTGAATATGGGAAGATCTGTTGTTGTAGGACTTAACATACTATTGTAAAAAGGTGTACCCATGAGGGGCCTTTAAACTAATTTTGGTGTAACACCCATTCCAATAATAAGAAATACCTACGGCTTGATTCTTTTTAAACCGTAGGTTATTTGTTTCCAAAAAGAATTTGGAATTTTTTCATCCCCTTCAAAGCCCAATTCAATGTTACCACTGTCTTCGGGGATATAGTTGGTTTTAAAAATATAATCCCATAGACTAAGGCTGATTCCAAAATTAACACCGTATTTCCCATCTGGTAAATCGTGCGCGTGATGGTATAGGTGCATTACCGGATTGTTTAAAATATATTTTAGCCAACCCCAGGTAATTTTTATGTTGGCATGATTGAAATGGCCAATGGCTATCGCAAAAAAATGGACTATATAGGCATGTTCGGGTTCAAAGCCGCCCAAGATCATGACCCCAAAGGTCTTTAAGGGTTTGTAGAACACATTTTCCATCCAATGATAACGTAGGTGTGCCGCAAATCCCATCTCCTTTACACTGTGGTGTATTTGATGGAATTTCCATAAAAATGGATACTTATGGAGCAAAATATGGGTAAACCACTGGACAAAATCCAATATTATAAAAAAGATCAATAATTGAAGCCAATTGGGAAAATGGGACATATCCAAAAGGGCAAGGCTACTTTGTTGTATGCCCAAATCGCTAAAAAGAAGACCCAATATCTTGTAAAATCCACTTATGGCAATGGCGAAAAGGAAAAAATTAAAAAACATATAAAAACCGTCCAACCAAAAATCCTTGCGGAAAATGGATTGATCCTTACGCCATGGAAACAAAATTTCCAGCAACCAAACCACAAGGGAAATAATTATAAGCCCCCAAAAATAATTGGTATACCAAGGAACGTCGAATATTATGGATTTCCAGGTCCAATTCGCTGTTCCTATAATGGTGTTGATGAATGCTTCAAAATATTTTTCCAAGACCTTTATACTTATCGCAATAACTTATTCCGTTACTCATTTAATGGGTACCATTGCACATCGGTCAATGCCTCTCTCCTACCCTTGCTCTTGGGAGGGTAGTTGGTGACCAAATAATTAATAATGACCTTTTCATTGGCCCCTAAATCCCATAAATTTTGGGTTTTTTGCATCCAGCGAATGGTCTCCGTCCATCGCTCTTCGTTCATTCTATTCTGTATGACCAATTGGGCGGAATGACAATTGGTACAATTATTTACCACTGTCATTAAACCCTCTCCTTCTTTTAATCCTGTCCTCAGGTGGATACCGTTTTCAATCTTATCCCAATCTTCATCCTCGGTGCTTGTTCCAATTACTTCAGAATTGGGTGTATCGCCTTTAAAAGAAAAGGCAGATGGGTCCAACATATAGGTAATCCCCAATATCCCTATGAGTACAACCATGACGAAAGAAACCACTAAAACGCTATAAATGGACTTTACCTGCTTTCTAAAATTATCCTGTTTGTTCATTTAACTTACTTTTACCGCAATCCTATGGCATGCATTGTTAAGGTATCCTTTGGGGTTCCATCCGGGCAATAACATGGGCTGACTTACCCCCCTTGAATCCGTAGCCCGCGCCCATACCTCGTAATAACCGGATTTAGGAAAACTTATACTCGCCTTAAAATGTTGCCAAGCCAATCGGTTTGCTGGTTTTTCCAAGGAGCATTCGGACCAGGTAGCGCCGAAGTCGATAGAATAGGATACTTTGGAAACTTCCAATTCCCCTGCCCAGGCATGGCCTCTAATATTAAGTTTCTTTCCCATAGGAATCATGGCTCCCGATTTAGGATAGGTAATCAAGGATTTCACTGGCATGGATTCTATAATGCACATATCCTCATCCTTGACCTTTTCTCCAGGAGCAACAGGGTTACAGGGCACCTTATAAGAGGTTCCTGTCATTTTTTCCCCATCATGGACTATGTTGCGCACACTGATCCTATTTACCCATTTTCCGGAAGTAGATGCCGGCCATCCACCACATACCAAACGCAAGGGATACCCGTGTACCAAAGGAATATCCTCTCCGTTCATTTTAAAGGCCAACAAGGTTTCGTCCATCATAGCCTTGGCAATAGGAACCCCTCTGGAAATAGGCTCTTTGCTTGGGTCCCTACTTAAGTGTTGGTCTGCAGCATGATAGCCAATGTACACGGCATTGTCCTTGATTCCAACCTCTTTAAGGACATCTTTTAGGCGAACCCCTGTCCAGTTGGCACAACCTACGGCCCCAATGGTCCATTGGTTTCCCTTGGCGGGTGGATCGAATTCGCTCCTACCATTGCCGCCACATTCTACGGTAAGTTGATAGGTATGGTGGGGAAATTTTGTTTTTAGCTCTTCCAAGGTGAAAGTTTTCGCCTCCATTACGGATTCACCATCAAATGTTATGGTCCACTCCTGTACATTGATGTTTTCGGGAACCAGTCCATTGTTTCGGATAAACATATATTTGTTTGGTGTTACCCTGTCGTCCAATAAATGGGCCACTGCTTCCATGTTCCATGGTTTGCTGTTCAGGACCACCATTTCCTTATCTTTGTTGAACATTTGAAATGGATCAGGATCCTGAAGCCCCAAAAGTGTATAATTTTCAGGAATTTTAGCACCATAAACAATATCCAATCCCAGGATTCCTGCCAAAGAACCTAAGCTGGTTTTTTTGACAAAATTTCTTCTTTTCATTTACTTGATATTAAAATACCAGATAAATCTAAGAAAGTTATCGGAAAATTGGGGTAACATTGGTTACTTAATAATTTTATATGGATTTGTTTGGTTCTAAAAAAAATGAATGCCAATTTACTTGGCCGAAATAATTTTTTCTTTTCTAAAGGACTTAAAAACATAAGTATAAAGCCACATGATGGTAAAGGTGGGAACAATGTCCAAACCAGGTAACATTTCTTCAATAAAGGTTATTGCCCCGGCAGTCCGTCCAATCTTGCCCTTGTATAATCTGGTCATTAGCCAGCCGGCCAAGGGAGCCCAGATAACATCTGAAAATTCGCCGATACCGGGAATAACGAAGGAAAGCATTCCTATTCCGTCAAAAAGCAATCCCAATAATAGATTTCTTAATTTATGGTCTTTCAATGTAGTTATTTTTACATATTGATTTACAGCTGCTTTAAAGCAAATAAAGTGCCAAAGTATTGAACAAGCGATTTAAGATAATTTTGAACTTATTAATTTTAAGAATTCGTTCCTTGTTTCTATTTTCTCAAATTGTCCCCTAAAACCCGAGGTGGTGGTTACCGAATTTTGTTTTTGTACTCCCCGCATCATCATACACATATGCGAGGCTTCTATGACCACGGCAACACCTTGTGGCTTTAAAGTATTGTTAAGGCATTCCAGGATATCATTGGTCAATCGTTCCTGTACTTGTAATCTTCTTGCAAAAACATCTACTACCCTCGGTATTTTGCTAAGGCCAACTATATGGCCGTTGGGAATATATGCTATATGGGCCTTGCCAAAAAAGGGCAGCATATGGTGCTCGCACAAAGAATACACTTCAATATCCTTAATGATGACCATTTCATCGTAAGATTCCTTAAACATGGCACCTTTCAGGATTTCTACAGCATCCTGCTTATAGCCTTGGGTTAAAAAAAGCATGGCCTTTGCGGCTCTCTCCGGAGTTTTTATGAGTCCGTCCCTGTTCAGGTCCTCCCCTATTTCATTGATAATAGACGAGTATCTGGATCTGACCTCATCGGTAATTTCCAGATTGTATTCTTCCAAATTTCTATATTGTCTCATAAAAGGCTTGTCCTATAATTTATCATTTTGTAGCTCCCACAATATAATCATTACCTTATTATTATAAAAAGAATATCCAATTAGAATTTATTCGCATTGTTTCTGCTATAATCAGCTGTTATAAATGTGTATAATAAAAGGCCAACTAGAGAATAAGTATTTTGTATTCTTCTTCTTAATGTTTACTTTCAACCCATAATTTAGAAACATGATAAAGGCCACAAATATTAATAAATTTTACGGTAACCTACAGGTGCTCAAGGGGGTGGATTTGCACATAAAAAAGGGAGAAGTGGTGTCTATTGTAGGTCCCTCTGGAGCCGGAAAGACCACTCTTTTACAAATACTGGGCACTTTGGATACCCTAAGCAATAAGAAAGACAGTACCCTTTTGATCAATGATGAGGACGTAACTAAATTATCGGATAAGGCTATGGCCAAATTCCGAAATAGCCATATTGGTTTTATTTTTCAATTTCATCAGTTGTTACCGGAATTTACAGCCTTGGAAAATGTTTGTATCCCCGCTTTTATTAAAGGAACAAAAAAGGAAAAAGCGGAAACACGGGCTGCAGAACTTTTGGAGTTCTTGGGACTTTCCCACAGGTTGCAGCACAAGCCCAATGAACTTTCTGGGGGGGAACAACAGCGGGTAGCGGTGGCAAGGGCCTTGGTGAATAGCCCTTCGGTTATTTTTGCGGATGAACCCAGTGGCAATTTGGATTCTGAAAGTGCCGATAATCTTCATAAATTGTTCTTCGATCTGAGGGATGCCTTTGGGCAAACTTTTGTCATTGTAACCCATAATGAAGAACTTGCCAATATGGCCGACAGAAAGCTGACCATGGTAGACGGTGCCATTACCCTATGAAAATATTGGTCAGGGTCTGGAATTTTATAAAAGCGCCTGCATATATTCGCTTGGACCATACCTCCAATTCGTTGAAGTTAAAAATTGTTTTGGCCCTTCTGCAATGGGGTATTGTAATGGGTGTCACTATAGGCATGTTTAATCAATGGTTGATGGGGCTATTGAAAATTGATCTTGGCGAGCATGCCATTGAAACATTTCTAGCCAAATATTCCGTTATTTCGTTGTTTTTTATGGCTGTAATTCTTGCCCCTATTGTTGAGGAAACGCTTTTTAGGGGTCCGTTGATTTGGTTCAGGAATACGAAGTATTTCAAATTTGGGATATATGCATCGGTTTTATTATTTGCGGCCGTGCATTTGACCAATTTTGAAATGTCTCGGCAAGTATATTATATTGCACCATTATTAGTGGCACCTCAATTGATCTTAGGTGTATTTTTGGGCTATGTTCGAGTTAAAATGGGGCTACAGTGGTCTATCTGTCTGCATGCCATGTATAATGGTGTGCTAATTACGCCCATGCTTCTTTATAAATTTTTAAATCTCCCTTTGGAATGACGCAGGAAGAACTAAAAGAATTTTTGGATACCAAGGTAGAACAATACAATCGCCCGGATTTTTTATCCACAGACCCCCTCCGGATTCCGCATAGATTTACAAAAAAGGAGGATATTGAGATCAGTGGGTTTTTAACCGCCACCATTGCCTGGGGCAATAGAAAAAGCATCATTAACAATTCGGAACGAATGATGGAATTGATGGATAATTCCCCTTTCGACTTTATTATGAACCACCAAGTGGCGGATTTGGACAAATTTAAAGGGTTTGTTCATCGGACCTTTAATGGGGAGGATCTTGCATATTTCATCCGTAGTTTAAACAATATTTATACAAATCGTGGGGGATTGGAAAATACATTCGCCTTAAAAGGGGATGTAACCACACTGCAAATGTCGATCTCTCGGTTCAAGACCACTTTCTTTGAACTGGACCACTTGCCCAGAACCACAAAACATGTGTCCGATCCCCAAAAGGGATCTGCCGCTAAACGAATCAACATGTTCTTAAGGTGGATGGTACGAAATAATAGCAGTGGAGTGGATTTTGGTATATGGAATAAAATTAAACCTTCCCAACTCTCATGCCCTTTGGATGTTCATACCGGTAATGTTGCCCGTAAACTGGGTCTCATCCAGCGCAAACAGAACGACGGTAGGGCCTTGGCAGAATTAGATGCGAACCTCAGAAAAATGGACCCCCATGACCCTGTAAAGTATGATTTCGCTTTATTTGGCTTGGGGGTGTTTGAAAATTTTTAAGGGGTAGTCTTCTTTTTCTGACCAGGTGCCGGGTTTGCCTTTTGCAGGTATTGGACCCTTGTATTAATTATCGTGATCAGTAAGCGACTCCAATATTTCCATTTCACTGTGTTTTTTGGAAAAGTTCATAGCACATTCAATTAGTGCCAAATGCGAATAGGCCTGCGGAAAGTTGCCCAATAACCTTTTAGTCTTAAAATCTATATCCTCACTGAACAGACCTAAATGGTTGCTGTAGCTCAGTAATTGATCAAAGTGTTTCATGGCCTTTTGTTCGTGACCTATTTTAAATAGACTATTTATAAACCAAAAGGTACAAATGGTGAAGGATGAGGAGGGCAGTCCAAAATCATCTTCATTTTTATATCGATACAGTAGTCCATCATTGCACAGCTCTTTTTCAATGGCCAGTACCGTACTCACATATTTTGGGTCTTTGGGGTCTATAAATCCGTAGGATTCCATCAGTAAGACAGAGGCATCCAAATGCGGTGAACCATAAGATTGGGTAAATGCCTGTTTTTCTTCATTCCAAGCGTGGCTATGAATATCCTCTCGAATTTCCTTTTCCAAAGTTCGCCATTTATCCAACTTTCTCTGCTTCCCAAATAGTTCGGCCACTTTAATGGCCCTGTCAATAGCCGTCCAACAGAGCACTTTTGAAAACGTAAAATGCCTATCCTCGGTACGAAATTCCCATATCCCTTTATCGGCTTCCTGCCAATGCTTATTTACGATCCATACGATTCCCTTTGTAATTCCCCAAAGCTCTTCCCCATTCTCTATTTCCGTATTAAATTTTTCCAATTGCGTATATATAACATCCATTAGGATACCGTATATATCATTCTGTCGCTGCTTGTAGGCCGCATTTCCTATTCTTACCGGTTTGGAGCCCATGTAACCTTTTAAATGGTCCAAGGTTTCTTCCGTTAATATTTTTTCCTTGTTGATGCCATACATAATTTGCAACTTCTCATCCTTGTCTGGAATGAGGTCAATGATAAATTGCAAATACCGTTTTGCTATATTCTTATGACCCAATTGGCCTACAACCTTTATTACCATAGAGGCATCCCTGATCCAACAAAAGCGATAGTCCCAATTTCTAACCTCACCTATGGTTTCCGGAAGTGAGGTGGTAGCGGCGGCCAGTACGGCCCCCGACTTGTCATAGCTCAACATCTTTAAAGTTAGGGCACTTCTTTTTATCTCAGCGTCGTACTTCTTATAAGTAGGGGTCTTGCTGGACCAATTTAACCAATAGACTTTGGTGCGCTCCAATTCTAAATATACCCTGTCCAGGCTTGGTTCCAATATCTTTTCATTGTATCCCAACAGAAAATAGCCATCGCCTTGCAGCACAATATCCCGTTGGTACATAACACTTTCCTTATCAAAGGAAGTGTAAAGAAAAAAAGTGTCGAACTTCACCTCATGGGTCAAACTGGCAATGAAGTTTTTTTTCACATAGGTATTGGTTTTCCCCATGGCATATTCCAATTTAGGATTGTACAATACCCTGAACACCGGCCTGCCCGAAATAAGCTTTATATATCGTATAATTTCCGGTGGTGCATTGTAATCCCCATTTTGCTTGTAATATCGAGGCATAAAATCCTGAACTTCAAAACTATTCTTACCATCGGAAAAGGTTGTGACCAAAATAGCCGTCAAAGGAATGTACTTTTGATGAATGGTATAGTTGTCATCCACTAAGATTTCAAAACTACCGCCTATTTTATCGTCAAGAATTTTTGCAAATATGGAGGAGGAATCAAATTCTGGCAAACAACACCAATCCAATGAGCCTTTCTTAGAAATCAAAGCAGCACTTCTACAATTTCCTATAATTCCATAGTCTAAATTATCCATATTCCATTTTGTTCTTTAAATAACCTTAATTAGTAGGTTTTACACATCATTTTACCGAAATTTAGGGAAATTAAATACGAATAACACTTAAAAATGTCAAATTATGGCCAAAACTATCATAATCTCAAATAGACTGCCCGTACAATTACAAATCGACAATGGAAACATCACTGCAATACCAAGTGTAGGCGGTTTGGCTACTGGTATGAAATCTGTTCATTCGGGAGGTGATAGCTTATGGATCGGATGGAGCGGATTAACGGATGAGGAGATTCCGGACGGACTTGCCCCGGAAATAGACAAGGCATTGGCCAAGCACGGATCATCCAAGGTAAATCTAACTTCCGAGGAAGTGGATGGTTTTTATTATGGATTCAGCAACCGTACCATATGGCCGCTCTTTCATTATTTTTTGGAATATTCAGAGTTTGAGCTTGAAAGTTGGGATACTTATAAATCCGTTAATCAAAAATTTGCGGATGCTATTTTGAAAGAAGCGGGGGACAACGATACTATTTGGGTACACGACTATCAGTTAATGCTGGTGCCTCAAATGGTTAGGGAAAAGCGCCCTAATATTTCCATTGGTTTCTTTTTGCATATTCCCTTTCCTTCCTATGAGATATTTAGAACCTTGCCCTGGCGTAAGGAAGTTTTAATGGGGCTTTTGGGATCTGATCTGATCGGTTTTCACACCTATGATTACGAACGTCATTTTTTAAGTTCTGTACGGAGGTTATTGGGGCTTGATGTTAGTTTTAATGATATCTATTTGGAAGATCGGGTCATTAAAGTAGATTCTTTTCCCATGGGAATTGATTATAAAAAATTTAGTGATGCCGCAAAAAAGCATGATGAAAACAAGACAGGTCAGCGATCCGAATTACAGCGCAGGCTGGATATGCACAAAGAATCGGACCCCGAAGCCAAGTTCTTTTTATCTATAGACAGATTGGATTATTCCAAAGGGATAGCAAAAAGGCTTAATGCCTTTGAATACTTTTTAACCAAATACCCGCAGTACAAAGAAAAGGTGCGACTTATTGTCTTAGCGGTGCCATCGAGATCCAATGTTCCACAATATCAATTATTGAAAAAGGAAATAGACGAATTGGTAGGGAGGATCAATGGTGAATTTTCCACGGTAAGTTGGACTCCTATATGGTATTTTTACCGCTCCATGCCTTTTGAGAACCTGATTGATCTTTATACCTCCAGTGATATTGCCTGGCTAACACCAATAAGGGACGGGATGAACCTTGTTGCCAAAGAATATATTGCTACAAGAACAGATAAAACTGGGGTCCTAATCTTGAGTGAAATGGCCGGTTCCGCCAATGAGATGAACGAAGCCCTTTTAATAAACCCGAATAATTTTGAGGAAATTGCGGATACATTATATGAGGCTATCAATATGCCGGTAGAAGAGCAACAGGCCAGAAATGCCATTCTGCAAAAAAGATTGGAAAGATATAACGTAGAAAAATGGGCCAATGATTTCATGACCTCTTTGCAAAACCAGAAACTGATAGACCATTCCTATAAGTCGCGCAGGTTGTCCAATGACATTTTGAAGGGGATAGTAAAGGATTATGGGAACGCAAAAAAAAGATTAATGTTCTTGGATTATGACGGCACTTTGGCAGGATTTCAGGGCGATCCACAAAAGGCGAATCCCGATGAGGCATTATATGATTTACTAGATCGTATGTCCGCATTGGAAAACACGGATGTCTATTTAATCAGTGGCCGTGATAAGGATACTTTTACCAAATGGTTTTTGCCCAAGAAGTACAATATGATCGTGGAACATGGAGTGTGGATTTCCGAAAAAGGGGAAGCCTTCAGAATGTTGGAAAATGTTAAAAAAGATTGGATGGAAAAAATTAATCCAGTACTGGAATCCTTTGTGGATAGGACCCCAGGTAGTTTTATCGAGGAAAAAAACTATTCTTTGGCCTGGCACTACCGTAAGACCGATCCAGACTTTGGGCAGAAACGCGCCACTGAACTCAATACGGTCCTTACAAGTTTAATAGCCAATGACGATTTGAGTATTTTAAACGGAAATAAGGTCATAGAAATAAAGAGCAGCAATGTGAACAAAGGTAGGGCGGCCATGCGGGTATTCTCCCAAAAGGAATATGATTTCGTATTTGCCATAGGCGATGATTGGACCGATGAATTTATGTTTCAGGAATTGCCGGAAAGCGCCATTACCGTAAAAGTGGGGCGACAAAAAACTCAAGCCAGGTACTACGTAGACAGTATTAAAAATGTCCGAGGATTACTGGAGCATTTTATCCGCTAGGAACAGGGAGCATTCCTGTAAACAGCGGTTGGTTATTACCGCTGTTCTTTGATCATATTTGCTAGTGCATGTCCATTGTGAAATACAGTACTAAATTGAAGTTAGGGGGGTATATATTGCCCGTCATTATTATTTCGCAGTTTGCGTGCACCTCTTTGTGGTTTGCGGGGAATGCTGTTTTGGATGATCTGATATTAAAAACGGGATTGGGAATCCAAATTATTGGTTATGTGCTGTCTTCGGTTCAAATAGGCTTTATTTTGGGTACCTTGGTGTTTGCGATTTTAATGATATCGGATCGCCATTCCCCTTCCAAAGTCTTTTTGTTCAGCTCCTTTTTGGCGGCCCTCTGTAATATGATGTTATTGCTCCAGGACATCTCCAATACAACACTTTTTGTTGCCAGATTGGGTACCGGTTTTTTTCTAGCCGGTATTTACCCTGTGGGGATGAAGATAGCGGCAGATTACTATGAACAGGGGTTGGGAAAGGCCTTGGGGTATTTGGTTGGGGCACTGGTCTTAGGTACTTCATTTCCCTATTTGCTACAAGGTTTGGAGTTGGGCGAAGATTATACGGTTGTAATTAAAACAACCTCATTATTAGCTATTTTGGGAGGTTTGTCCATGTTCTTTTTGGTACCTGACGGCCCTTACAGAAAGCCTAACAGGATATTGAAATTAAGAATGGGAATTAGGCTCTTCGGAATACCTGCCTTTAAAAAAGCTGCCTACGGTTATTTTGGCCATATGTGGGAACTTTATGCCTTTTGGGCCTTTATTCCGTATGCTATTAAAACGTACAATTCCATTCATTATAAAGATCTTCCAATTTCTTTATGGACCTTTGTAATTATTGGACTGGGCGGTATTTCTTGTGCCATTGGCGGACATATGGCACTTAAATGGGGCAGTGGAAAAGTAGCCATGGGCTCGTTATTGCTATCTGGACTCCTGTGTTTTGCCTCCCCCTTATTTTTTCTCTTTCCTACTCCCCTATTTCTAGTCGTATTTTGTCTTTGGGGAATATTTGTAACTTCAGATTCACCACAATTCTCTACTTTAGTAGCTTCCACAGTCCCTATGGAGTTAAAGGGTACGGCACTAACCCTAGTAAACTGCATTGGTTTCTCCATTAGTATAATTAGCATACAATTGCTAACTTTCTTGTTGGATGTTGTAGATACGCGCTTTATTTTTACCTTCTTGACGATTGGTCCAATAATTGGTTTATCGGCAATGTTTAAGGGAGGTCTTAACAAATAATTAAGAAGCTGTTTTTACGGATAAGCGTAAATTACCAAGCCAAATCCAGGACGAATGCACAAATTAACTATTGGTTGTATATTTCTATTTTCTTTCTGCCTCATGGGGCAAACAGATCAGCGTATTTATGATATAATAAACGAGGTTTCGGCCGAGAGAATTAAAAAGGACGTCACTACCTTGGTCAACTTTGGTACAAGGCATACCTTGAGCGATACTCTTTCCAATACCAGGGGAATTGGTGCAGCAAGACGATGGATCAAAAGTGAGTTCGACAGAATTTCCGACAATTGCAACAATTGTCTTGAGGTAAGTTTTCAAAGGGACTTGGTAAAAAAGGAAGAAAGTAACAGAATACCTCGGGATGTGTGGGTGGTAAATGTTATGGCCGTTCAAAGGGGGGGCAAATACCCAAACCGCTATATAATTATGAGTGGGGATATAGACTCCCGCGTAAGCGATGCCAATAATTATATTTCAGATTCACCCGGTGCCAATGACAATGCCAGTGGGATGGCAGGGACCTTAGAGGCCGCTAGGGTCCTATCCAATTATAAATTTGAAAATAGTATTATATATCTGGGACTTTCAGGAGAGGAACAAGGTCTTTTTGGAGGCCAGGGCCTGGTAAGAATGGCCAAAGCCAAGGGTTGGGATATTATAGGGATATTCAATAACGATATGATAGGTAATATAAAGGGCGGGGATGGAATTATTAGCAATACCGATTTTAGGATTTTTTCTGAACCTGTGCCCCCGACCGAGACGGAAAGGGAAAGGAATATGCGCCGTTTTTATGGGGGTGAAGTAGATGGTATATCAAGGCAGTTGGCCCGCTACGTTCACAAGAACGTAAAAACCTATATGCCGGAAATGAACCCTATGCTGATCTATAGATTGGATAGATTTGGACGTGGCGGGCATCACCGCCCATTCAATGATGCCGGTTATGCAGGAATAAGGATAATGGAAGCACACGAAAATTATACCCAACAGCATCAGGATATCAGGGTAGAAAATGGAATTGCCTATGGAGATGTATTGGAGCATGTGAACTTTGAATATGCCAAGAAACTAACGGCGGTGAATGCGATTAATTTGGCTTCTTTGGCCTGGGCACCTCCTGCTCCCAAAGAGGTTGGCATTGGAGGTATTGTAGAACCCTCGGCAAAGTTGGAGTGGAGCAAGGTACCCGGTGCAAACGGATATAAAATCTATTGGAGGGATACTACCTCCCCCACTTGGGACCATAGCAGGTTGGTAGGAGATGTTTCGGGATATACTTTGGAAGGCGTTGTATTGGACAATTTTTTATTTGGGGTGTCCGCTATCGGGAAGGATGGTTTTGAAAGTGTGGTGGCTTTTCCCAATGCAATTTTAAAGTAACATAGGTAGGTTATAACTAAATTTATGAAATTAATTTTGCAATTACTTGTCCTATTGTTGGGCTTTAGCGGGAATTTAAAGGCTCAGGAATTAATGCAGGCTGCTGAAATTCCCCGACCTGCGGAATGGGTAGATTTTAAAAGGGATAACGGAAGCGAAGTAAAAGCTTTGGTTGTTTACCCCGAAAGTGGTGAAGCTGTCAAAGCAGTAATATTAATACATGATAATTTAGGATTAAACCAATTTATAAAAGACTTTTCAGTAATGATAGCTGGTCAAGGATTTTTGGTCATAGCCCCAGATCTGATATCCAATATGGTTGAAGGTATTGAAAAAACGACCGATTTTGAAAATTCCGAAAAAGTCAGGGAAGCCATTTATGCCTTGGACGACTTGCAGGTGACTAAAGACTTGGATTTAGTATATGATTTTGTGAAAAACAACCCTTTGTTCAATGGGAAAATTTCCGTTGTTGGATTGGGTTGGGGCGGGTCCCAGAGTTTTGGTTATGCAACACAAAACCCAGATCTGGAAAGTACAATAGTTTATTACGGTACGGCCCCAAAGGATTTAACAAGCTTAAAAAATATTCAGTCCCCAGTGTTCGGTTTTTATGGTGCCGCCGATAATAGGGTAATTGGGACGATACCGGACACTGAAAAAACAATGAAGGAATATGGTAAACCTTATACTTTTGAGATCTATGAAAGTGTGGGGCATGCCTTTATGAGTAGAGGTGCCGAAGAAACTTATGGACCAAACAATATGGCTTATGAAAAGTCATGGAATAAATTAATAACTCTTTTAAAATGAAAAAAATCACCGCTACATTGATGTTGGCCATTGGGCTATCCTCCTATGCACAACAACAAAATTATACAGAACAGGATTCCCTAAGAGGCAGTATAACCCCGGAGCGCTCCTGGTGGGACCTAAATTTCTATAATTTGAGCGTTGAGGTGAAGCCGGATGAAAAATTCATCTCTGGTAGCAATATAATTCGTTATACGGTTTTGGAGGAAAGGCAGCGGCTTCAGGTAGATCTACAACCGCCTTTAATTATCGAAAAGATCACTCAGGAAGGGGAAAATTTGGAGTGGGAATCCAATGGGAATGCCCATTTTGTAACGCTTAAGAAGCCACAATTGAAAGGGGAGATAAATGAAATTAAGGTCTATTACTCCGGCCATCCAAAAGAAGCGGTCCGAGCCCCATGGGACGGAGGTTTTTCATGGAAAAAGGATAACAATGGAAAACACTTTGTAGCTACTTCCTGCCAAGGTTTGGGTGCCAGTATCTGGTGGCCAAATAAAGACCACATGTACGACGAGGTAGATAGCATGGCCATCAATATTACAACTCCAAAAGATTTGATGGATGTTTCCAATGGTAGGCTTCTAAAAGTGGTAGAAAAAAAGGATAGTAAAACCTATCATTGGTACGTGTCCAATCCTATCAACAATTACGGGGTAAATATCAATTTGGGCGATTATGTTCATTTTGGAGAAACCTACAATGGGGAAAATGGACCACTGACGATGGACTATTATGTGTTACGGGATAATGAGGAAAAGGCAAAAGAACAGTTTAAGCAGGCGCCAATGATGATGGAGGCTTTTGAATATTGGTTTGGCCCCTACCCTTTTTATGAAGACGGTTATAAATTGGTGGAAGTACCTTACCTAGGGATGGAACATCAAAGTTCTGTTACCTATGGGAATAAATATGGTAACGGTTATTTGGGCAAGGATCTTTCAAAATCAGGGTGGGGATTAAAATTTGATTTTATCCTTATCCACGAATCGGGCCATGAATGGTTTGCCAATAATATTACCTATAAGGATATTGCCGATATGTGGGTCCATGAAGGCTTTACCGCCTATTCCGAAAATTTGTATGTGGATTACCACTTCGGGAAAAAAGCTTCTTCCGATTACGTTCTCGGTACCCGTAGCAGTATTCAAAACGACGTGCCCATCATTGGAACCTATAATGTAAATCAAAAGGGTTCCGGGGATATGTACTCCAAGGGAGCCAATGTACTTCATACCATAAGGCAGTTGGTGGACGATGATGAAAAATGGCGGACTATTTTACGGGGTCTCAATAAGGAGTTCTATCATCGGACAGTTACTACAAAACAGATAGAGGATTATATCAGTAGTAGTTCCGGCATAGATCTTTCCCGCTTTTTTGACCAATATTTACGCACTGTTAAAATTCCTATCCTAGAATACCAAGTGAAGGGCAAAAAACTGCGATATAGGTATACCAATATTATAAAGGGTTTTGAGATGCCGGTAAAAATCAGTATAAATGGCACCCAAGACTGGGTTTATCCCACCTCTGGTTGGCAGTCAAAATCTTTTAAAAAAGATATACTATCGGTTGATGTGGATAATAACTTTTATGTTGACTATAAGAAAATTTAATTCTTGAAAGTAGTAAGACAATTTTATTTTAAGACGGATGTGGAATGGCGGGCTTGGTTGGAAACCAATCACCAAAGTAGTACTGGTGTACATCTTATTTTCTATAAAGTGGCCCACGAAAGGGATAGCATGCGTTGGGAAGATGCCGTAAAGGTTGCTCTGTGCTTCGGTTGGATAGACAGTACCGTTAAAAGTCTTGGGGATGGAAAACGGCAACAATATTTTTGTCCCAGAAAGCCCAAAAGTGTTTGGAGTAAATTGAACAAAACGTATATTATAGAACTCAAAACAAGGGGGGAAATGCACCCGAGCGGACTGGAGAAGATTAAGGTAGCAAAATTGGATGGTTCCTGGAATGCTTTGGACGATGTTGAAAACGGTGTTATCCCTGAAGACTTACAAGTTGCATTCGATGCGGAGCCAAAGGCTTATGTCAATTTTCAAGGTTTTGCCCCCAGTTACAGAAAAAGCTATCTTTATTGGCTCAACCAAGCCAAACGGCAAGAAACAAGACAAAAGCGGATAGGGATAATTATATCGCTTTGCAAAGAGAATAAAAAGGGGCGCGACCAATAAATGGTTAGCTCCGTAAAAATTTAAATCCAATAATTTTATAAAATGGACATAAATCTAGCAGTATTAATAGACGGTGACAACATTCCCTCTGCCTATGTAAAGGAGATGATGGAGGAAATTGCCAAATACGGCAACCCTACCATAAAAAGAATTTATGGAGACTGGACCAATCCCAAACTATCCAAATGGAAGAATTTGTTATTGGAAAACGCCATAACACCAATTCAGCAGTATGCTTATACCACTGGTAAAAATGCTACCGATTCCGCAATGATCATCGATGCCATGGATATCTTGTATTCCAATAAGGTTGGTGGTTTTTGTATTGTTTCCAGTGATAGTGATTTTACCCGTTTGGCAACAAGGCTAAGGGAGGCCGGTATGAATGTAATTGGCATAGGGGAAAAGAAGACCCCCAACCCATTTATTGTAGCTTGTGATAAATTTATTTATATTGAAATTCTTAAAAACCAATCAGAGGAAAGTTCCTCCGGAACATCAGATAGCAAGAGGGATAAGAAGGACAACGTGGACAAGATTACCCAAAAGGAAATTAAGCTTATAGCCTCCACTATTTCCGATCTGGCCGATGAGGATGGATGGGCCTTCTTGGGCGATGTGGGTAGCCTTCTTCAAAAGAAGCAGCCCAATTTCGATTCACGTAACTATGGTTTTCAAAAACTGACACCATTGATCAAATCCATTAAGAACTTTGAAATAGACCAACGCGAAAATGTAAAGGGACGGTTTAAATTAATTTACGTTAGAAACAGGTAGGACCTTTTTTTTGAGCTAGGTTGAAATAAATGGTATTAAACCTCAGGGCAAGCCTGTCTGCGGACAAAGGCAGTCCTGTCTGCTGACAAAGGCAGTCCCTGAACCCAATAATAGGAATCGACCCTAGGGTCAGGTATTGAACCTAGATCCCGCCGAAAAAGGCGGGATTAGTTCCACTTGCAATTTTAAGTACGTCTTACGGACTTCTCAAAATTGAGTTTCACTATTAAATAATTCAGGACAATTCAGGTTGTCCATATTGGTTAATTCCCCCTGCCACCAATAATGGCATTGCTTGTTAACTTAAAACCTATACCAACATGAAAAAAATTAGTTTACTCATTTGTATTGTAACTTTTCTTTCCTGTTCCCCAAAAAAGATAAGCATTAGTCCCACGGCCGTATTGATAACAGATGTCAATATCGTTGATGTCAGTAATGGTGATATTCTAAAAAATAGACAGGTAGTAATCGACTCCGGGAAAATAAAAAAAATTTTGGAGTCGGTAGGGAATGTTGGGGAATATCCAAATATTATTGAAGCCAAGGGCAAGTACCTTATCCCGGGACTTGCAGAAATGCACGCACATATTCCCCAGCCTCCTACAAGCGATACCCGTATAGAGGAGACATTGTTTCTATATCTTTCCAATGGCATTACCACGATTAGGGGAATGTTGGGTCATCCTACCCATCTGGTATTAAGGGAAAAGGCATTAAATGGGGAAGTTTTGAGCCCTCGTATTTTTACTTCCAGTCCTTCATTTAATGGCAATTCCGTAACCACCAAAGAGGAGGCCGTGCAAATGGTTACTGCCTATAAGGATGAAGGTTACGATTTTTTAAAAATACACTCAGGAATAGAGCTGGAGGTTTTTGATCAAATGGTGGAAACCGCCAATGAACTTAATATCCCCTTTGCTGGCCATGTACCGGTGATGGTTGGGATTCGTCATGCCTTGGAAAGTAAATACGCTACCATAGACCATGTTGATGGATATTTGGAAGGACTTGTACCGCAATCTGAAGCTGTTGATCCTTCTACTAATGGGTTTTTCGGTTACTCCTTTACCCCATTGGCAGATACTTCTAAGATTGATGAATTGGTGGCGCTGTCCAAAAAGAACCAGGTATGGGTCGTACCTACACAGAGTTTGTTTGAGCGGTGGTTTGCCCCGGTAAGCTCTGACGAATTGTTGAAGCAACCGGAAATGAAATATATGCCCGTTTCCACTTTGGAGAATTGGAAGAGAAGAAAGGATGAATCCACGAAACCTGAAACCGGTTTTAACGAAGAACAATGGAGTAAGTTTACAGCCATAAGAAGAGAATTGATACGAAAATTACAGGAGAATGGGCACGGTATGTTATTGGGCTCGGATGCTCCCCAATTGTTCAATGTGCCGGGCTTTTCCATTCATCATGAAGTTGAAGGAATGAAGGAAGCGGGATTAACGCCTTTGGAAATTTTGCAATCTGGGACCATTAACCCAGCTATTTTCTTTGGTATGGAGGACACCTTTGGAAGTATAAGGGAAGGTCTGGATGCAGATTTGGTGTTATTGGGCTCCAATCCATTATTGGATATTTCGGCGCTAAAAGATATTAATGGTGTAATGGTAAGGGGAAAATGGCTGTCCCAGGATTCAATAGCGGAGCAGTTAGGGCAAATAGCCAGTAATGCCAAAAACAATTAATATCCTTTATTCCTTAAGAAGACCTTTACTATCTAAATTTATTCATGATCTGGAAGGATACGTGGATCCTGGAATCAAGTATATATAGAACGTTATTCATGGGAAACCCAAGAAATAAGCATTTCCACGGAAACTGTATTTTTGGGTCGGGGATGGAGTAAATTCCTCTCTATAGCGGAAATAATTATTAAATAAATCACAGACGGAAACATCTTAACATTATGAAGAAAATTTTAGGCTTGCTATTGCTTATCTCAACGTTTACAATGAAAGCACAGGAAAATGGGGAAAACAAATTGGGATCTTGGCATATGTATTTTGGCACCAATAAGATTAGCAACAAATTAAGTATCCACACGGAAGCGCAACTCCGCTATTACGAACAGGCCAAAAATTTTAATCAATTACTATTAAGAACAGGTATAAACTATCATATTGATGCCAATACATGGACCACTTTTGGGTATGGATATATTGTCACGGACGGTAGTTTTGAGGAATTCCCAGAAGAAACAAATTCTAAGGAGCACCGTATTTTTGAACGATTTTTCCTAAAAAATAAGGTTTGGGAATTTAACTTTGAACATAGGTATACTTTGGAACAACGTTTTTTGGATTTTGGGGATCGGACCGATGTACAGCATAGGATGCGGTATCGTTTGCAAATGACATTACCCTTGACCAATACTTTTTTCCTTAATTTCTACGATGAGATCTTCCTGAACCTTCAAGATGATATATTTGGTCAAAACCGACTATACGCTGCTCTTGGAGTAAATGTGACGGAAAATTTGAGCCTTCAGATAGGCTACCTAAAAAATCATTTTTCAGAGGCACATTATGATCGGCTCCAGATAGGTATTACCTATAATCCCGACTTAAGGGGTGTATTGAAGAAAAAATAGTGTTATGAACCAACAAAAAGTAAGTTTCAAAAATGTACGGGGAGAAACCCTGTTTGGGCGTTTATCCCTACCTGCCAATCAACATCCACATAATTTTGTGCTATTTGCCCATTGTTTTACCTGTAATAAAAATTTTACTGCCATAAGGAATATAAGTAGGGCCCTGACTTCTCATGGTTTTGGGGTCTTGCGGTTCGATTTTACGGGTCTAGGGGAAAGCGAGGGGGAATTTTCAGATTCCAATTTTTCTGGAAATGTGGAAGATTTATTGGAAGCGGCCAAATATTTGGAAGAGCACTATAAGGCCCCGACCTTGATTGTTGGGCATTCCTTGGGGGGAGCTGCAGTTATTCTTGCTGCGCAAAGAATATCTTCCATACGAGCTATTGCAACTATTGGAGCGCCATCCAATCCTTTACATGTAAAACATATCTTTAAAAATGATATTGAAACCATTAAGGATCAAGGAGCTGCCGAAGTAAATATTGGAGGAAGAAGCTTTACCATCAAAAAACAGTTTTTGGAAGATTTAAAATCACAATCCTTCCAGAATACTTTAAAGAACAATAGAAAGTCCATTTTGGTTCTTCATTCGCCCCAGGACAATGTTGTTGAGATAAAAAATGCAGAGGAGATTTACGTTGCCGTTCGCCATCCGAAAAGCTTTGTTTCCTTGGATGGGGCCGATCATTTGCTCGGTAACCCAAAAGATGCAACCTATACTGGGGAAATCATTGGAAAATGGTCCAAAAGGTATTTGGAGATGCCCGAGGCCAAAGCCTTGGAAACGGAAAAAGAAGTGGTGGCCAGTTTGGATAGTGATGATGGATTTACTACCCAAATGAAAGTCGGCAGCCATTATATCATCGCTGATGAGCCTGTTTCATATGGGGGCAATAATTTTGGCCCCTCTCCCTATGAATTGGTGTCCGCCGGGCTGTCGGCCTGTACGGTAATGACCATACAGATGTATGCCAAAAGAAAAAAATGGCCTTTGGAAAATGTGGAAGTACATACCTCCTATCAAAAATTACACGCAGCAGATTGTCAGAACTGTGATTCAAGCGTGGCAAAAATAGATACATTTCAAAGAGCTATCAAACTTACAGGTAGTTTGGATGAAAAACAAATTGCCCGAATTATGGAGATTGCAGATAAATGCCCGGTTCACAGAACCTTGGAAAGTGAAATAAAAATCAATACCACATTGATTAACAGTTAGAATTGTCCATATACCCTTATAAGATAGCAGGGCTTTAATAATTTATGATTATTTCATTTTAAAGAATTGTTGGACAATTTTTTTTATGCTTAACTTTATAGCTAATATTTCAAATAAAATATCATGAAAAAAATCGCTTTTGCATGCTTAGGTTTACTTTTGATTACGGGAATAAGCTGTAAGGATGCCAAAAAAGGTCAAGATGGTGGTGCCATGGAACAGGATACCGCCTCTTCCGAAAAATTTATCTTGGTAAAAGATTCTACCAAAGTGGGCTTTACGGCTTATAAGACCACCGAAAAATTGCCGGTTGGTGGCAAGTTTACCAAAATTAATATTACAAATACCAAGGAAGGCAATACAGCAATGGAAGCCCTGAACGGTACTACCTTTAGTATTCCCGTAAGCAGTTTGTTTACGAATGACGCCACGGGAACCAGGGATCCAAAAATATTGGAATTCTTTTTTGGTGTTATGGATAACACAGAGCTTATTTCAGGGGTCTTTAAAGTTACAGGGGAAGATACCTGTTCCATAGATGTTACCCTAAACGGAAAAACGGCCAATATTCCTTTGAAACATGAAATTTCAGGAGACAACAGCCATTCCTTTAGTGGTGTAATGGATTTGGAGAATTGGGACGCCTTGAATGCGGTGGCATCCATAAACAAAGCTTGTGAAGCTTTGCATACAGGTAAGGATGGGGTAAGTAAGACTTGGAGTGAAGTGGCCGTACATGCCGATGTCCTTATGCAAAAAAAATAGTTTTTAAATTATCAGGAAGGAATATTGTCCAAATGATCCCCTTTCCCTGAAATTAGAAGGATTTGGTAGAAAGTCCCTGTATTTGATACATTCAAATACAGGGACTTTTTAATTTATCTGAAGCTGTTATTGACGCTATTACATTATAAAATAACGCGTATCCCTTTTAGGCTTGACATCATTTCACAAAATTGGTAATTTTAAGAGAACCTAAAAAAAATGAAAGATGAGAAATATTCAAATATTATCAGTGGTGTTGCTTTTCCTGGGTTCCTATAGTTGTAAGGAAGCAAAGAAGGAAACCAAAGGAACTATGGAAGCTGTGGAAGCTATGGCCGAGGAAATAAACAATGAGGTTAAAACCTTAAAATTTCCCTTGGAGCCAAAAAGTGATAGTAATGTTAAAGGCGAGGTAAGCTTTACGGAAGAAAATGGAACCGTAAGCATGAAAGCTAGCTTGTCCGGACTAATCCCTGGGGAGCACGCGGTACATATCCATGAAAAGGCGGACTGTTCTTCGGCTGACGGAAAATCAACGGGGGGGCATTGGAACCCAACCTTTTCTCCTCATGGCGAATGGGGTTCCACAAAAGGCTATCACAGGGGAGATATTGGAAACTTTACGGCAGATGCGCAAGGCAATGCAACTATTGAGTTTTCTACAGATGAATGGTGTTTGGGCTGCTCGGACGATACCAAAAACCTAATGGGTAAAGCTGTGATAGTACACCAAGGAGCGGACGATTTTGTTACCCAACCCACAGGCGACGCCGGGGGAAGGATAAGTTGCGGTGGAATAATTGAATAGTGAGACTTGAAAAAAAAATAAGCTGCCATTTTTGGGCAGCTTTTTTTTCTTATAAAAACAACACTGAAGATCGGTATACAGGGGCAAGCCAAACATCCAAATTCCTATAGGGTGATTAAAAAATTAAAATAAAACAAAAACCTATGAAATTTTACTAATAATAATTCCTACAAAATGATAGACCTTTGTTTAGTTTAACACCCCAATATCTAATAATATGAACCTACCCAATAGCTATAAAGGGATAATCGGCTGCATTATTACGTTATTCTTCTGTTCGTTGTCCGCCCAAGAATCCAAGGTTTCCACCAACAGTAAGTCCAACGAGTACGAAAACAGCCAAAGAGCAGGCAAATATCTGCAACTTCTAAAACTGGGATACAAGGAAAACGAAATATTCGAGGATCTGGGCAATGCCAATTTTTTGGCTGAAAATTACGAGGAAGCCATATTTTGGTACAAAAAGTTAATTGATATCAATACAAGTTCCACTGCAAGGCCTGGTTACTATGAACGATATCTATTTGCACTAAAGAAAATTAGGTCAACAGTGGTGGAAAGTACCTCTGAAGATAAGGATTGGCTGGCCCAAATTAAAGGGGACTATAAAATAAACGGCACCCTCGTTGAAAATAATTCCAAACCTGAAAAAGTATGTAAATATAGGGATTTCAATTTTCAACATCCTCAAGAAACTGTGGTGTCCAGGGAATTGACTATGGAAGATCTAGGTTTAAAAAATGAGTTGATATCCGATATGGGGGATCAGGAAAAATTTAAATTTGCCTATAATGCGCCCGTTGCAGTCACCGAAGATGGCAATACGGCATATTTCAGCAAGGCTGTATATACAAAGCCGTTGTATGGGGTCTTTTCAAAAAAAGAATTGGTACACAGAATATTCAAAGCGAATAAAGTGGACGGGAAATGGCAAAATATAAAAGAAGTTGCCTTGGCACCCAAGCATTATTCGGCCATCCATCCAACTGTTTCACCAGACGGAAAAAGATTGTTTTTTGCCTCCAATATGCCCGGTACTTTTGGTAAATATGACATTTACGTGGCAGACATACAAAATGACGGTTCCTTTAGTGTAGCTAAGAATTTGGGCAAAAAAGTGAACACGGACGACAACGATCTTTATCCAAAAATATTGGGAGGGTCTTCCTTGGTCTTTGCATCGGAAGGAAGAAAAGGATTTGGTGGATTGGATGTGTATATGGTTCAGGTTGATCAAAGGAAAGTGGGGACTTCCGTTAACTTGGGAACCGATATTAATAGTGTTGAGGATGACTTTTCAATTTTACTAACTGGTAGCAACGGAATGGGGTACGTTATGTCCAATAGAGGTAAAAGTAAAAGTACCCCTCAGAGGGTGGCATTTACCTATTCCAAAGAAAAAAAGGACAGGCTATTGGAAAAAAGGCAATTCAATATCTTGGAAAGTATTGATGACAAGGCCCAAATTAATTATTCAAATACTGTTTTTGAGGAGTAAGTCTTTCCCATATAAAAATAGCTATAGTAATGGATAATTTAAAAAGCAGCAATACTATGATAAATTAACAGTAAGAATTTACTTACAATATTGTAATTTGGTCCTCTATATTTTTTTGGACCATTTCAATCTAACTTTTTAAAGCCCAGACCAGGTTGGAGGTCAATAGGAAATGAATGATCCAAGTTAAGCGAGAGACACGCACTATATGATTATAAGAAATAAATTATGATCTGAATAACACAAATTTTCCCCCTTGGATGAACTGCAGAGTTGCCATTTTTAAGAAGGTATTACTCCTAATATTATTTTGCATTGCACTCTGCAATGCTACTGCATTTTGTCAAGAGGCCAATTCCGATTTTAATTCCTCTACCTCCTACCACAATCAATTGGTCTACAACAGGTTTTTAATAAATCCTGCCTTTTCATTGGTAAGGGAGAACAAATCCTACGTTAATATTCTACACCAAAATCAGTACGCCACCTTTAATGACAATAATCAAAATTATTTTCTGGGTTTTGGCAACAAATTGAACGATAATACCGCCATGGGTCTAGGTGTCTATACCAATCGTTCGGGGGTTATGCAGGAATTTGGGTTAAACGCCAATTATGCCACTGCGGTACAATTGGGTCGGAACAGTAAGTTGAGTTTCGGAACCAATGTCACTTATCTCAATGCAGGGATCGATAAAAATAGGATTATTGCTTCGGAAAACGACCCGGAAATATTGGATGCCAGAAACGAGACGCGGTTGGCCCTACAGCCAGGGGTGGTACTTTCCATGGGGCAGTTGGATTTTGGACTATATGCCCAAGACCTTATCAGTTATAATCAAACGACCAATAGCGTTATCACCGATTTTAGCGAAAATGCCCTGAAGGCATCGGTGCAATATACGCATGAACTTGACGCTAGAAGGGGATTGTTTACCAATGGCAGAATTATGCCTTTGGTACAGGTCCATAGGGATGAAGAAGAGAATTTTTCTATAGCGGGATCGGTATTGTTGGACTTGCCGGATTATGGCTGGGTCCAGTCGACCCTGGATGATAGGTACGGCCTGTCCGTGGGATTGGGATTTAATCTTGGTAAAAAGATGACCTTGGGATACGTATTTGAAAAGAATTTTTTAAAATATGGGGCCAGCCTTGGCTGGAACCACGAATTATCCTTGGCCTACACATTTAAAAATGATTTCCCCGAAACTAGAAGGCCTATAGTAAATTCAACCTATAGAAAACCAACCTCATCCAAAAAAAGAAAATCGGACCCCGTTGTAAAAAATTACCAAAAAGAGATTAAAAAACTGAAAGCTGAAATACGGAGAAGGGATCAGGACATAAAATTAAGTGATCGACCATATTCAGAAACGACAGAAGATGATTATACCGTTAACGAGGGTTCTGGGAATCAAATGTTAAGATTAGGCTCCGGCAATGACAGTGGTAGCACTAGTAATTGCGAATGTCAAAGCACATTGGCGTACCAGAATCACTTGCTTTTAAAAGAGCTACTTAAAAAGCAATATGCAAATAATGACGACTCCAAAGATCATGTAATAAACCTTACTGTTAATACTGCCAATGCCGATAATGTTGATAAAACAGAGAAAAATGATGCCTGTCAAAACACCCTTGCCTATGAAAATCGGTTAATATTGGACGGACTTATATTACGACAAGACTCGTTGGAATCTGCCAACAAAAGGGAGATTGATAAAAGGTTCGATATGTTGGTACGTATACTGAAAGACGAAATAAGGCAGAACATGAAAACCGACCTTCAGAAATTAAATAGTGAAGAATACGAAACCGCTGTAGCCGATATACAAGAAAAAACGATATATAAAATTAATAATGCGGAGAAAAAAGATTACACCAAGTTGCCTATAAGGATGGAGCAGCAATCTGGCATAGCTGGTGTAAAGACAGGTTATTATTTGATAGCCAACGTTTACAAGAATAAGGAAAACGTGGATTCCTTTATAAGCGACCTTAAACACAAGGGAATTGACGCCAAACAATTTTTTAATAAGGAAAATGGTCTATACTATGTGTATTTGGCAGATTACAACCAGAAGAACGAGGCGGAAATGGCCTATACCACAGACTTGGATGGTAAGTATTTCAGTGAAAAGTGGATTATGAAAGTCAATAATAACACGGCAACGGCCGAGACTTTATTCGAAGACGGGGAATAGCCGGCCGAACGCTCTGTATTGTAAATATCCAATAGGAAGGGCTGTAATGTTAGTATTGTTCATACAAACAAAGGTTTTCAAATTCTGGAAGAATTTTTGACCACTATTTGTTTTTAAATGTACTCCCTCCCTACCCTTGTCATGGCTCGGCTATTTGGATAACTTTCGTGTTCCTATGTCCTTCAATATGACCTACTTATCCTATTGAATTGCTTCCAAGTTGCAAGCAATTGAGGTTGTAATAATACATTTAAATTGGCTAATTTTTATGAATAATTCATAATTAACCTTATAAATTAATTTTGTAGGAAAATACATCGGTTATTTATGCCGGTTCTAATTTTTATACTTATATTTAACTTTTATTAACATAACTTTAGGCTTTAAAATTTGATAGTTCAAGACAAACCACAATTGTATGCGATTTACCTACGGTCTTAATACGAAATTTATCAGTGTGTTTTTTGCTACCAAATACGAATACAAATAGAAATAATAGTAACACCCCAAATCACCAAAACATGAAAATTCAATCTACCCCATTAAGTAAAGAAAGGAATAATAGCGTATCCCTAATAGGCACCAAGAGTTTCTTTTAATATTGAATTCAAGTATTGCGCTTGAGTTTTATTGGCACCGCCAAAGGGTATAATACCCCGAGGCTTGTCTCGAAAATTAGAGTTCGTCTCCTACGAATGCCTCGCGGGCTTGCCTCGAGGTAGTTTACTAACAATAAAATAAAAAAAATCCCCAAACCTCCTTTAATATGAAATCCAATCTCCTAAAAATTATGGTTATAGACGATGATCTGTCTTTACATGATGCCTACAAATACTACTTTAAAACTTATAAGGAATATACCCTTGCTGGAATATATGTTTCGGTACAGGAAGCGTTATTGGATTACGACAATGTTCTGCCCGATATTATTGCTTCGGAAGTGGCTATGCCCGATGGTTGCGGTATTGAAGGTATTGGACATTTTCGGAAAAAAGATCCTGAAGTAAAAATTATTATGATAAGTGATCAAAAATGATTTTGAGATCGTAAAAAGAGCTTTTAAAAATATGGCGAACGGTTATCTATCCAAACCTGTTGGCATAGATAATCTGTACCATGCCCTTAATGCAATAAAGTATGAAGGTGCAACCATGAGCAACGATATTGCCAAGAAAATAATATCTATGTTTCAAAGAAAAACCCAGGCATCATTTTCCGAAAGGGAAAATCAGATTATTGACTATTTATGTCAGGGAGCTACCTATAAGACTATTGCGGAGAATTTATATGTTACGCCGAGCACCGTTAATTTTCATATTCAGAATATTTATGTAAAATTAAATGTAAATTCAAAATCCGAGGCCTTGTCCAAATTGAGGGAAATGGAAAATTCTGCGCAACTGATCTAAAGGGAAACAACTGGAATGATTAAATAGTTACTCTTAATTATAGAGGTTGTTCTTAACATTTGCCTGGTTTATTGAAGTATCCCGTAGACTATCTTTGGCAGTGGTGTAGCTAGTTGAACCACAAGGAAAGTATAGGCCCAGATCAAAGCCCTATAATTAAAAAAAGATGCCCTTAGGCACCTTTATACTCTTTTAGAAGATTATTTATTACGAATTCATTGCTGAGATAATAAACTCTTTGAATTCCTTGGAAATAGGAATCAGGGTATTGTTAATCAATATATCCTTGGAGTTGATGGCATCAATATGGTCTACGTTGACAATATAGGATTTATGTGCCCTATAGAATTTTTGCTGTGGTAGTTTCTCCAAGTAATCCTTCAGCGGGGATCTAACCAAAAACTTTTTATCTACAGTATTTACTTCCAAATAAACATTATCTGCTTTAATAAATTGTATATCCCCAAATTGGATTCGATAGTACAAATGTTGTTTTTTAACGAAGATGGAATCCTTTAATACCTTATTGGACATAAGTTTATCATCTTCTTCTTCCTGATTTTCCGATGCCCCATTGTTCTTGACCGAAGTAAAGTTGGAGAGCGCAATTTCGATGGAAGTATATAAATCCTGCTGCTCAAATGGCTTAACCAAATAGCCATTGGGTTTCACAGTCTTTGCATTTTCAACAGTGGCCCTATCGGAATTTGAAGTAACAAATATAAAGGGGATATTGTAGTTCTCCCTGATATGCTTGCCCAAATCAATTCCTGTTTTATCGGACGCCAAGATAATGTCGATTAAAACCAGGTCAACTTCCTTATTTTTTAAGACTTCAACAGCCTGTTCGTAAACAATTACATTGTCCACGATTTCGTATCCAATCTCTTCCAACATAGATTGCATATCATCTGCAATTATTACGTTGTCCTCTACAATAAGAATTCTAATTGGTTGTTCCAAAGTGCATTTTTTTGATTGGTTATTATCTCAAAATTACGAAAAATTATTAAAACTAAAATAAAACAGAATCGACAATAAAAAAGTGCTCAATGCCAGCTTTTTTAATTCGGGATCCAGTAGAACCGTATTCTTAAGTTTCCACATTTTGTTAAGATGCATAAATATAGGTACAAAAGCTAATAAATGGATGGCATTTTTCCAATTCTCGTAATGAATTATGGTAAAGGCCAAGATGCTTATAAAACTGAATACGATTAGGAAAACATGGTATATCTTGCCATTTTTAATACCCATTTTCACGACTATTGTGTTTTTATTGGAATTCTTATCCGACTCATAGTCCCTTAAATTGTTAAGATTAAGGACTCCCGTACTCAATAGGCCTATAGCTACTGCCGGAAAAATGGACATTGCATAAAGAGTTTTGGTGTAAAGAAACATTGAACCCATAACCCCTAGTAGACCAAAAAAAAGAAATACGAAAACGTCCCCCAGTCCCTTATATCCATAGGCCGATGATCCAACTGTGTATTTTATGGCGGCCCATATACTAAATACACCTAGAGCTCCAAAAATTACCGTGAAAAGTAGGTATTTAGTACCAAATGCAATATATAAAAGGGCTATCGTTAAAAGGGCACATATAACAATAGATATAATAATACCCATTTTAAGCTCGTTCCGGGACAATTGTCCGCTTTGAAGTGCACGCTTGGGCCCTACTCTGTTTTCATTATCGGTACCTTTAACGCCATCGCCATAATCATTGGCAAAATTTGAAGTAATCTGGAATCCGACAGTGGTTAATAAAGCCAAGACAAAAATATCCCAACTAAATTGGCTGTACATACTTGCAAGTGCCGTGCCTACAATAATTCCTGACAACGAAAGAGGAAGTGTCCTCAATCGGGCCGCACCTATCCATGCTCTTATTTTTGGCAATTTAATATGGGTCTTCTATTTCTAAACGCTTTCCTTCTTTGTAAGAGGCAACGAATGCATCCTCAAAACCCATTTTTACCAATTGGAACCTGAATGACCTGGCTTCTTCCAAAGTTTCGAAATTTCCAAGGGAGTAAGAATAGAAGGGATTGGTTTTAACAAATATTGTATTGTTAAGTGATTCGGACGCAAGGGTTATGTTGTTGTCCACAAAGGATTTAACCTGTACGGAATAAATTTTTTCTTTATCCAAAAACTTTTTGGCCAAATAAAACTCCTTCACCAAACTAAGTTCTTCGTTCTGCTCCTTAAGATTGTCTATTCTTGCTTTTATGACCTCCAAACTATCTATGGACACCAAAAGGTTATTCCCCATATTATTTCTACTTTCATAATTGGAGGACCTAATAAATCCGGCATTGTACGAGAAAATGGCCAGAGTACCAATTAAAAAAAGCACGGTAATACTACCGAATAGATTTCGTTGTATCTTACTGCGCTTTAATTCCTTGTTCTTGTATTTTATCTGATCCAATAGACGCTCATTAATAATTTGGGCCTTGTCTATGTCTTTATGCAATTCCAATAAATCACTTTCCTCAATGAATGGCATAGTATAAATTGTTTAGGGGATGAGTTCTAAAATTAGTAAAAATAAATCGACTATATAACTTTTTAAACTTGGTTGTTGTAAAAGTAATGGTTTTTGTTGCAAAACGACAAATAATTAAAACGAAAATCCATAAATAATTGGACACCATTTAATTAAAGATTGCTATTTAAAGCTAGTTGCTTATAGCAAGTTTATACTATCTGGCTTAATCTCTATCTTTCTTTCCTTGTACAAAGCCCCTATCCCCTTTTTAAAAGTCTTCTTGCTCATCTGCAAAATTCTTTTGATATCCTCCGGGTCCGACTTGTCGTGTAAATTTAATACCCCACCATTGGAAACAAGTTTGTCATAGATTAGGTTGGCTGCCGGCTCTAAACTTTTATAACCTATAGGCTGCAGGCTGACATCAATTTTGTTGTCCGGTCTAATATTTTTAACATACCCCTTTATCTTGTCCCCGACGGCCACTTTTTTGAAAATTTCATTGGAGTAGACCAATCCTTTGTGCTTATGGTTGATGATTACTTCCCAGCCCAAATCGGTCAGCCTTGTAACTACCAGATCTACCTCGTCCAATGCATTCACTGTTAAGTCGTCATTGGATAAAAATTTATCCAGTTTGTTGGAAGCTACCAATCTATCTGTTTTTTCATCCAAATAGCAGTAAACAACGTACCATTGGCCTTCCTGCATTTTATTGCGCTGTTCCCTAAATGGCACCAACAAATGTTTTTCCAACCCCCAGTCCATAAATGCACCGTATTCGTTTACTTCGGCAACCTGTAACAATTGAAACTGATCAACCGTCACATAAGGAACCAATGTGGTAGCCACAATTCGTTCTTCGTGGTCTAGATAACAAAATACTTCAATGCGGTCTCCGATCTCAAATTCCTCTGGAACATATTTATTGGGCAATAGAACATCATTACCCTCGTCATCGCCCAAAAAGAGACCCACTGTGGTATCCCTAAGTATTTCTAAATTATTATATTTCCCAAGTGCTATCATTCGGCAAAAATACGTTTAAAATAAATCTCAATAAAAAAAAGCCGCTCTTTTTAAAGGCGGCTCAAATATTATATACAGCGGGTACCATTATTTATAGACGGACTCCTTTTTAAAGTGCTTGGCCAACATGTAATAAACTACTGCCCTATGCTTACTCTTCACGGAACTACCGTATTTATCTGTCACAGATTTGATGGCATCCATTAATTGAGGGCTATCTTTTAGTCCAAGTTTTTTAATCAGGAAATTATTTTTAACCGTTTGCAATTCTTTATCATCCGACCCGGACACTTTTGATGCATCCATGTTATATATGGAAGGTCCTAATCCTATCGTCACCTTCGTCAGTAAATCCATATTAGGTGTTTCACCAAATTTGTCCTTGATGTCTGCCGCATATTTTTCGATCAATTCATCTCTTTTGCTCATAATATTAAATATTCTTAATGATTAGATTAATATCCTTCTAAGATATGAAATCAAAATAACTAAGCAAAATATTGTCATTCAATAATCTTGGCGTTTTTATTTCCAGGATTTTGGGTTTTCCTGATTCGTTATAAAAGTTCTTCAAGGCCTTGTTTAAGTCGGTTTTATTGGAAACAGATTCAAATTTAAAGCCATACATTTTGGCCAGGGATTGTAACTTAAGCGTATGGGTTGTCTCGAAAAAGGTGTTAAAATTGTCGGTTTCCTCTTTACCGGGCAGGATCCTAAAAATGCCACCACCATTATTGTTAATGACAATTATCCTAAAACTTGGCTTAATATAATTATTCCATAAACCATTGCTGTCGTATATAAAACTTAAATCGCCTGTAATCAACAAGGTTGGATTTTGCTCGTAAATTGAAGCTCCTACGGCCGTTGAAGTACTCCCGTCTATACCGCTGGTACCTCGATTACAGTAAACACGGATAGAGGGCTCCAAATCGAATAATTGGGCATATCTCACCGTAGAACTGTTGGACAATTGTAGCTGGTAGTTTTTCGGAATGCTTCCCAAGGCCTTGTGGAACACCCACATGTCCGAAAATGGTATTTCCAGTAAGTACTGTTTTCTTTTTACCCTGTAACGATCCCTCCTTTTCGCCCAATACTCGTAATAGGAGCCTTCCTTGGCCGAGGTGTCTGTTAAAAGGTTTTTAAATAGTTCATTGGGACTTGTTTTAAAATGTTTATTTAGACAAAAAAAGGTATTATACGCTTTTTTGGGATTTACGTGCCAATGCATAAGCGGGGAATAATCCCTTAAAAAGGCTTTTATTTTTTTCGAGACAATCAGTCCTCCAAAGGTTAGGACAATTTCGGGACGGAGCATTTGGAACAATTCGTCCTTGTTGGCGGATTTCTCAATGGGAGCTATGATACTGTCTATATTGGGGAAAAAGTTGGGGTGGAATATATTGGAGGTGCATTCTGTAAGTACCACAACCGTTGGGTCTTTTGCCAGCATATCCAAATAGATTTTTTCAACTTCGTTAGGCGCATTTACCCCTACCAAAACCATTTTCCGTGAAGCGTTTTGCCAGCGATCAATATATTCCTTCCATTCTTCCTGGCCATTTTTAGCCTGGACCTCCAACAAATCAATTTGTGGCAAAATTGGGGATTCATCCACTGTATCATATAAAGGCTCTTCGAACGGAATATTTACATGTACCGGAGTATTATTGGCAATGGCTATGTTTAAAGCCTTGTTGAGAATCTTATCATTGTATTTTTGAACCAGGGCCTGGGATTGCTCAACGGTATGGCCCGCCAATTGAACAGGGTCATATTTCCGTACTTTATGGGTAGCATGGCAGACATCCTGCTTGAGGTTTGCCGAATACCCAATATGATTTTCAAACACATTGTTCTGTCTTATGGTTTGTCCGTCCCCAATATCAACTTTATAGGATGGCCTGTCCGCAGAAATAACAATAATGGGTATATCGCTATAGAAAGCTTCCGCAATGGCAGGATAATAATTGAGCAAGGCGCTTCCGGAAGTGCACAGGATCGCAGTAGGCCGTTTTAGTTGTTGTGCTATGCCCAGGGCAAAAAACGCAGCACAACGCTCGTCAACAATACTGTAACAAGTAAAAAAAGGGTCTTCCGAAAAACTTATGGTCAAGGGGGCATTTCTTGATCCCGGGGAAATGATTATGTTTTTAACACCGCGTGCCTTGCAGTGATGGACAAGGGACTGTGCTGTGGGAATACTGGAATATTTCATTATTGCAAAATTACAACTCAGGTTTTTCTAAAACCAATACATTGTTGCTTTTTGGTTTATTTTAAAACTATATTTAACATGGTGTTACTTTTGTCCTTGGTCTCCTGCCATTCTTTTTCAGGTACGGACCTGCTCGTTAAGCCGCCACCAACATAAATTTTAACCTTATTTCCCAATACTTGCATACATCTTAAATTCACGAATAAAGAGGTCTTGTTCTTTATGGTCCTGTAAGCCATATTTTCCTGATTTCTTCTTGTTGACGGTCTGCTGATATCTTCCTTGAAATTCAACTCCCCCAAAAAACCGGTATAAAATTGTCGATCATAGTTCTCATTGTCCAATATAAATTCTTTGGCCGCTTTCTTGGGTAGCCCACAAACGGCAGGTGTTGGATGTAGGGCCTCTATTATTTCTTCAAGCCGCGAATTATTTAAGTTCCCGGTCACGGATGTTTTTAGGTGCCAAAGATTCCCCGCTTTAAATGAACTTGTCTCCGATACCTTTAGAGGGGTAGCCTTATCTTCCAGTGAACTACGGATGAACTGGGTCACCATCTGCTGCTCCTCCAGTTCCTTTTCTTGCCAAATAGGTTCCTTGCCTATCCTGTGCAGTTGGGTGCCGGCCAAAGACATGGTTCTAAATTTATTGTTTTCGGTTTCAAGAAATATCTCGGGGGTGGCTCCCAACCACAGACCAACCCTTGGGTGGAACCAAATATAGCAGAAAGCTTTTGGGTATTGGGTCAGCAATTCGTTGAACATAACAAAGGAGGTCTTGGAGGTTTGCACCTCTATACTTCTGGAAAGGACCACCTTTCTTATATTTCCCGAATCGATACTACTGATCGCCCGTTCTATTAGTTTAAGATAAATATCCTTATCGGCGTCCTGGTCAATAGTTTTTGGTAAAGGATTTCCGGAATGTTTTGGAACCGCCCCAAAGGCTTCGGCAATAGCCTTGTCTTTTCTAATTAACACCGCAGGTCTGTCCCCATCAAAGGGAGCAAAAACAAAACCGCACTCGGTATAGTCGGTTACATAATGTATCTCAGTGTCATTTTGAAAAATTACCTTTACATCACCCTCATTGGGTTTCCTATAAGCCACAAATGGCAGACCTTTACGATACTGTTCTTTTATTTGATCCAAAAAACCTAGGGACATACTATTTTTTTGATAAGGCAATGGTGGTAAGTTTGCAGATCGAAATTAGCTTACCGTCTTTATCCGTTACTTTGATATCCCAGATTTGTGTAGTACGTCCTTTATGTACCACCTCTGCCCTGGCGTAAACATCACCTTCCTTGATACTCTTGACATGATTGGCCGAAATTTCCAATCCACGAACAAAAAATTCTTTGGTATCCAAAAATATATGGGAAGCCATACTTCCTACACTTTCGGCCAAGGCTACCGTTGCCCCACCGTGTAATACTCCGTCTGGTTGATGAACCTGGGAAGTAACTGGCATTTTCGCCACCAAATAATTCTCTCCCACATCTATGTATTCTATCTTCAAGGTTTCCATTAGGGTAGCCTTGTTGGACTCATTACAAATTTTCAGAATTTTTTCTTTGTATTCGTTCATGAATTATTTTTTTGTAAAATTAAGCATTAGAAATTCAACAATTGCGTTACTTTATCCCTTATCCCAAAATTTATGTCATCAGAGGAAAAACAAATTTCATACACAACGGCCAATACCTACAGTACCATGAATACCTTAAATGAAAAGACAAGGAACGTGTGGATCGTATTTCACGGTATTGGGTTTTTGAGCAGGTATTTTATTAAATATTTTAGTGAACTGCCCAAAGAAGAAAATTATATAATAGCCCCACAAGCTCCCTCAAAGTATTATTTGAACACGGATTTCAAGCATGTTGGGGCTAGTTGGCTTACGAAGGAAAACACGGCCTTGGAAACGACAAATGTTCTGAACTATATGGATAAGCTCTTTGCCACGGAAAAAATTCCCGCCCATTGCCGACTATTGGTATTGGGGTTTTCCCAAGGGGTATCCATAGCTACCCGTTGGACTGCGAAACGCAAAATAGAACTGGATCAATTAATATTATATGCAGGACGAATTCCATAGGAACTCACTCCAGAGGATTTTAAATTCTTACATACCGGAAATGCCAGGATAAAATTGGTAGTGGGCAACCAAGATCAATTTATAACCAAAGCCCGTCTTGAAAATGAGAAGGAAAAAATGGATTCCCTATTCAATGGAAAAGCCGAATTGATTAAATTTGAAGGCGGACATGAAATAAACAAGGAAGTTTTAATCAACCTAATTAAATGAAAAATGCCACTCCGATCCTGGAAAACGATTTTGTGAAACTGTCGCCACTCTCTTTGGGCAACTACCATTATTTACTTCCTATTGCCGGTCAGAAAAAGCTTGTTCAGTATTCTCCTTCCGATATTGAGACTTCCGAAGCTCTAAAAAATTACGTTGAACAAGCTTTGGAAAAAGAAAGGAGTTTTTTGGCAATGCCTTTCATCATATATGACAAAAAAAATGAAAAGTACGCAGGAAGTACCCGATTTATGAATATCGACCGGAAAAATAAGGTTCTTGAAATAGGTGCTACCTGGATTGGAAGGGAATTTCAAGGCACTGGGCTCAATGGTCAGGCAAAACTTCTCATGATCAATTATGTGTTTAATGAAATGTTGTTCGAAAAGGTTGAATTTAGAATCGACGAGCGCAATGTTCGTTCCCGAAGGGCAGTGGAGAAATTGGGGGCGAAATTGGAGGGTATTTTGCGCAAAAATGTTTACCTGCTGGATGGGTTTAAAAGAAATACCTGTTGTTATGGTATTTTAAAGGAGGAATGGGGCTAATGCTTTGAAGCATCTTCAAAGCGGGGTAAATCCATACTTTTGTAATTAAAAAAAAGATTTAGGATTTGACTTCCTCTATAGGTTCCTTTTCGTAATATTTGATTTTTCTGGTTTTATAAGTGTTGTCCGGGGTAATGATCTGTTTGATCCAGTTGCCCGATTCGTGGCTATCATATTGGTAGATAAATTCTTGGACTTTTACAGATTTACCAACTAGGGTCTTTAGTGAAGTTAGCATACCCTTGTCATTGTACGTGTAAATAAAACTCTCGGTAGGAATAAATGTTTTTTGGCCCTCGTTGTAGACGAACTTTTTTTCGGAAACTAATTTATTGGAATTGTCATAGGTTTGTTCCAGGGCCTTTTGAGGTAAGCCTTCCAAAAATTCCTTGGTCAGAATCATTTTGTGGACCGTATTGTCTTTTCCTTTTACCTTGGAGGTTCTTATTGATTTGAATATAATATCGTTCAAATAATAAGTAACGGTAAACTCTCCTTTATAAACTTCATATTTCAGGGCAGTTTCATCAATACCGCTGTCATTGATTCGCTTTATGGTAGAAAGCTTGCCATCCTCCCCATAGCTATATTCGTATTGCTCTAAGAATTCCTTGTTATATGAAATTATTTTTTCCGTAATCTTTTTCCCTTCAGTGGTATCCAATTCATAAAAATTGGCAATGGAGGTATTCTTTACAAAAACGCCATCCCTATAATTTTCCAGCCGTTTTTCCAATAGTGCAGATCCATCCAGCTTGTAAATTGTTATGTCGTAATCCGTATCATTATAACGCGTAACTGCCTTTGTAAGAAGGCCATCTTCGTTGAAGGCATATTCCTCTTTTCCATAGTCGGTCGAAACCAAGCAGGATTTAACGGGGCCGTTTAAATCAAAATCTTCCACAGAAAACACTTTTATTTCTTGAGCGGACGTACCTAGAGGGAAGGCAATACCCAGAACAAGGGCAATACGCAAAAGAATATGGATCAAGTAGTTTTTCATCATATGCCAAAATTAGTCTTTAATAAGTCATAATAAAAGCAAAAAAGAAGATAACAATAGCATAGTATTGGGCTTTTGGCCATAATGGACCTATGATATAGTATGGTTTCATTTAATTTTGGTAACCACTAAGTTAGTAAATTGGGAATTTACGTAGAAATTGAAGTCGGTTGTAATTTTGTCCCCAATCATAATAATATAATCAAGACCCATGTTATAACGGTCTGCCAGCTGTTGGCATTCTATCCAAGACCTAATTTTTATTGGCACCGCCAAAGGGTATAATACCCCGAGACTTGCCTCGAAAATTAAAGTTCGTTTCCTACAAATGCCTCGCGGGCTTGCCCCGAGGTAGTTTACTCTGATGTTTTACAAGGTTTTCCTTTGCTCTAAATTTTACGATTTTGGTAATTAAAGGCAAAGGCAAGGGGTGGTCCAATGGAAATTGAACGGAGCCCTTCCCTTGTTTGTAGGGCGCCAATTCTTTTTCAAACTCTTTATGGCCCGTAGGTGTGGCATAGAATCCGATATGTTTTTTGTGGGCAGCAAAGTACACCAACATACCATGGTATTTATAGGCTGGCATTTTGTAACTTATCAATTCTTCCGCCTCGGGCGCTGCCCTTAGTATGGTATTTCGCAATTTTTCCAAAACCTCCTGCATTTTTGTCGGACAATTGGCAATGTATGTTGAAACATCTTCTACAGTGTTTTTTGAGGTGATCTTGGACATAATGGTTTATTTAGAATTAAAAGTCAATATAATTCCATTAAATTTTTGATTTTTAAACACTTGTATGTTGTGTGTTTAATTTAAGATCCAAAGATTATGCGAAGCATAACTTACATTGATTGGTCTTCGTTGAAGCTGATCATCCATCGAATACCGAACTTGTCAACGAAGCTGCCAAAATAATCGCCCCAGAACATATCATCCATATCCATTTCAACATTACCTCCTTTGGAAAGTCCCTTGAACAATCGATCTGCTTCCTCTCTACTTTCTGTAGTCAACATGATATAGGTTTGGCTGCCTGCTTGTAAAACCTGTCCGGCCGAAGGCATAATATCCGAAGCCATTAAAACAGTGTCCTTTGCAATTTGTAGGGAAATGTGCATGGTAAGGTTTTGTTCTTGCTCGGAGAGTTTATCACTTTCAGGGATTTCAGACATTTTCATATTGGCCAAAAACTCGCCTCCAAAGACCGATTTATAGAAATTAAACGCTTCCTCTGCCTGCCCGGCAAAATTTAAATAAGGATGTACTTTCATTACAATTAGGTTTTAGTTGAGAATAATTCTCTTTCGAGTTACATAGTTTGGGTACATATTTGAAACATGGATTTGGGGGATGATTTTATAAAGATAATTCAATTTAGATAATTCCGGGAAGTGAATTGTGACCATTGGGAAGATTGGGCCAGGAATATTTATTAGTGAAACTCAATTTTGAGAAGTCAGTAAGACTCACTTAAAATTGCAAGTTGAACTAATCCCGCTTTTTCGGCGTGATCTAGGTTCAATACCTCTACCCTAGGGTCGATTCCTATTATTGGGTTCGGGGCCTGCCTTTGTCGGCAGACAGGCCTGCCTTTGTCGGCAGACAGGATTGCCCTGAGGTTTAATACCTTTTATTTGCCCTTGACAGTGCTATATTTGTTAATGGAAAAATGAAAATTTCCAAACTATTGTCAAGAGGACTACACTAATCGTAGTTGATTGAAATACGATAGGTTGGCCACCTTCCAGGTAATATAAAATGTCTGGTTTTTAGGAGGTGCATTTCATTTGTTGAACCACAAAACCCATTTTTTTTGTCGACATTTTCAGGTACTAAATTGCGTCAACCCTTATTGCATAAGGGTTCGGCGATTTATAATAATTTAGAATTAATTTTAGTATAACATACTGTATATTTGTTTCTTATAAAATGCCAAACACTAACCCTGGGCATTAAAGTTGATGGTATTCCTGTGGCCAATGGTAGCGGGAAATTTGGGCTGTTCCCAAACTTTGGTCTTGCTCAACTTTAATACCTTATGGTGGCTTGTTCAAATTTCGACCATGAAAAACACTAAATTAAAATGCATTTTAATAGACGACTCCACCTTACAGCGACGTGCAGTGGCCAAGGTTATAAAGGAACATTCCAAGCTGGATCTTATAAATGAATACGATAATGGTTTGGATGCCAAAAACGACATTGGAAGCAGTATTGTGGATTTAATTTTTTTGGATATTGAAATGCCGGGCTTTAACGGGTTTGAGTTCTTGGAATCCATGGAGCATAAACCTCAGGTTATCCTTGTTTCCGGTAACCCGAACTATGCAATGAAGGCCTTTGATTATGATGTAACCGATTATTTACAGAAACCATTGGATAAAAAGCGCTTCGATGTCTCCATTAGAAAGGCGATCAACAAGTATGAACTTCAAAATGCAGAGGAGGTAGTGCTAGAGTACATATATGTAAATAGTAATCTAAAGAAAACAAAATTAGTCCTGAACGAGATTTTATGGATAGAGGCTTATGGAGATTATGTAAAAGTTATCTCAAATGGAAAAAAGACTTTAGTACTTTCTACCATGAAGGCATTTGCCAAACAATTGCCCAAGGATAAATTTTTGAGAATCCATAAGTCCTATACCGTTAATCTGGAAAAAATTGAAAATTTCAACGGTTCCACGGTAGAGATAAACGAACAGGTCATTCCTTTAAGTAGGCATAAAAAAGAGGCCTTGATCAAGGCCTTGGTGGTAATTGAATAGAACACCCGAAAAGTAAGGCAGAGCCCATATCGGGAAAGCTATTTTTTTATATCTTTACTGTATAAATGAGCAAAATATTTTCCATAACCCTGTCTCTACTATTGTTGTTCCAAAGTTTTAACTTGGACATGGTTGATGTTGCCCAGTTGGATGATTTCTTGGCCCATGCCCAGTTCCATAAACAAAAATACGGTGACAATTTGTTGGTTTTTATCTCAAAACATTATGGGGAACTTAAAACCCAGCATAATTTGGAACATAAGGAAGAACATGAGGATCACGAAGATTTGCCCTTTAATCATCAAACCTGTTCCCATTTCTCCATTGCCTTTGTAATGTGCGGCGCTGATTTCGCGGTTCCCAAAACGCCTCAGGTGGCAGATACCACTTCAAACTTTTTTTATCAAGAATCGTATCGCCAAATAGAAAATTCCGACATTTTTCAACCCCCCAAGACTGCATAATTCATTACTGATTTAAATCATTATTTAACAAGTTGTTTTTCAATAGCTTGTAATCTTTATTATCTATGAATTATGTTATCCAATATTATACTATTCAGTGTAAAGAACAAATTGATTGTTTTTTTACTAACAATATCCATTATAGGTTTTGGATTGTATTCCTTGACCCAAATACCCATTGGGGCCGTACCCGATGTAACCAATAATCAGGTACAGGTAATAACCACTTCCCAAAATTTGTCCACCCAGGATATGGAGCAATTCATAACCTATCCGGTGGAATTGGAAATGGCCAACCTACCTGGCGTTATTGAAATTCGTTCGGTGTCAAAATTCGGACTGTCGGTGGTCACCATTGTCTTTGAGGATAAGATGGGGACTTTTTTGCCACGGCAGTTAATTTCCGAAAAATTAATATCGGCTTCCGAGAAAATACCCGAAGGTTTTGGTACTCCCCAAATGGGCCCGATCACCACTGGTCTTGGCGAAATTTATCAGTACATTCTGGATACCAAGCCGGGGTATAGGGACAAGTATTCCGCTATGGACCTTCGTACCATCCAAGATTGGGTGGTTAAGAGACAGCTGTCTGGAATTCCAGGGGTTGTGGAAGTAAATACCTGGGGTGGCTATTTAAAACAATATGAAGTGGCCATAAATACCCAAAAGCTGCACGCTATGAATATAACCATTGCCGATATATTTACGGCCTTGGAGAAAAATAATAGTGTTTCGGGCGGTGGCTACATCGAAAAAGTAAACCAGGCCTACTTTATTCGGGGAGAAGGACTTATTTCCTCGCTGGGGGATATTGAAAACATTGTGGTTAAATCCACCAACAACCTTCCCATTTATATTAAGGATGTAGCACAAGTTGGTTACGGAAGTGCCACGCGTTTTGGGGCCATCACTGGAAATGGCGAAGGGGAAAAGGTTTTGGGACAGGTAATGATGCTCAAGGATGCCAATTCCAAAAAGGTTATTGAAGCGGTTCATGAGCGCATAGATGCAATTTCCAAAACCTTGCCTGAAGGTGTTTTCATCAATGGATTTTTGGAACGTAGCGAGCTTATAGGCAAAACAACTTTCACCGTAGCGGAGAATTTGATCTTGGGCTGTTTGATCGTTATTTTCGTCGTTGTCTTGTTGCTGGGGAATCTTCGTTCGGGTTTGGTCGTAGCTTCCGTAATTCCACTTTGTTTGTTATTTGCCCTTTCCTTAATGTACATTTTTGGGGTAGATGCCAATCTCATGAGCCTTGGGGCCATAGATTTTGGGATCATTATAGATGGCGCGGTTATTATTGTTGAGTTCATAGCCTTTCAAATAACCGCTAAAAAGAGTGAATTGCAACTGCTCGGCGCTAAGGCCCAACAGACTTTAAAAAATGAAATAACCATTAAGGGCGCTTCCAAAATGATGAACTCGGCCATCTTTGGACAACTGATCATATTAATCGTATTTATTCCCATTTTGTCCTTAAGTGGTGTAGAAGGAAAGATGTTCAAGCCTATGGCACTAACCTTTAGTTTTGCTTTAATAGGTGCAATGATCCTGTGTTTTACCTATGTGCCTGTAGCAGCTTCAATATTTATTAAACCCTCTACCGCGTCCCCAAGAAACATTTCGGTACGCCTTATGGATTTTCTAAATAGATCCTACGATCCCATTATTCGTTGGGCCCTTAAAAAGAAAAAAATGGTGTTGGCCATTTCTGTCTTGCTATTGGGGGGGTCCATATATTTATTTACCACTATGGGAGGGGAATTTGTTCCCACCCTGGACGAGGGGGACTTTGTTATACAACCTGTTTTGAAGACCGGGACATCCTTGAGCGAAACGGTTAAAATTACCACCAAGATAGAACGGATACTATTGGATAATTTTCCAGAGGTAAAACAGGTGGTTACCAGAATTGGTGCGGCCGAAGTGCCCACGGACCCTATGTCTATGGAGGAGAGTGATGTTATTATCATCCTTAAGCCCAAAAAGGAATGGGTTTCTGCAGAAAGTAAGGATGAACTGGCCGATAAGTTTAAGGAGGCCTTGGCCGTAATCCCGGGAATGGAGGTGGAATTCACCCAGCCCATTGAAATGCGCTTTAATGAACTAATAACGGGAGTGCGTGCAGATATCGCCATTAAAGTTTTCGGCGAAGATTTGGAGATCCTTAATAAGAAAGGGAATGAAATAAAAAATTTGGTCAAGAATGTTGATGGGGCCGCGGACATAACGGTAGAGAAAATTGCAGGACTTCCGCAAATGAACGTAAAATTTGACCGCGCCAAGATAGCTAGGTACGGTCTTAATATTGCCGATTTAAACAGTATTATTTCCATGGGGTTTGCAGGTGCCAATCTGGGGAGTGTCTTTGAAGGGGAAAAACGATTTGATCTTACCCTAAGGCTGGATCAAAAAAGTAGACAGGACATTACCAATTTAAAGAATTTGTATGTGGACACCCCCTTAGCGGGTAAAATTCCCTTAGGGGAGTTGGCCCAGATATCCTACACCACCGGAGCGGCCAAAATTTCCAGGGACGATACCAAACGTCGGATCGTTGTGGGTATCAATGTGAGGAATAGGGACCTTCAGTCTGTAGTGGACGACGTTCAAAGGCTCATCGAGGAAAATGTAAAACTTCCTATAGGTTACACCATCACCTATGGAGGGCAGTTCGAGAATCTACAAAGTGCCAAGGATCGTTTAAAAATTGCCGTACCAGTGGCGTTGGTCCTCATTCTAATATTGCTCTATTTTGCGTTTAAATCTATAAGGGAAGCATTGATTATTTACTCGGCCATTCCTTTGGCAGCTGTAGGTGGTATACTCCTTTTATTTGTAAGGAACATGCCATTTAGTATTTCTGCGGGAGTTGGCTTCATCGCCCTTTTCGGAATTGCTGTCCTTAATGGGATTGTATTGATAGAACATTTTAAAGAACTTAAACACCAAGGTATGGAAGATTCTGATGAGTTGATTATCCAAGGCTCCAAAGATAGATTGAGGGCGGTTTTGCTTACTGCATCCGCTGCAGCACTTGGTTTCCTTCCAATGGCTATTTCCACCAACGTTGGGGCAGAGGTGCAAAGACCACTTGCCACCGTGGTTATTGGAGGGCTTATTACCGCAACCATTCTAACATTGGTAGTACTGCCTATCCTCTACTCTATTTTTCATTTAAACGATGAACACAAGGAGTTACAAATTAAAGGCAGCTCAAAGATACTGGGAATTATTATACTGTTTATGGTGTCTGCCACATCGGTTCAAGCACAGGAGGAAGGACTTAATTTTGAGGAAATACGTGCAATGGCACTCAAGGGGAATTCTGGTCTAAAAGCATCTAAATTAAAAGTAGATGAATCCAAGGCACTGATAGCAAGTGCCTACAACTTTGACAAGACAGAGTTCTATTATCATTACGACCAAAATAACTTAGCCTTTAACGACAAACCATTGAAGGTATTCGGTGTACAGCAAAATTTCCTTTTCCCAACCGTATATTTTGCTGCCAAAGGAGTAAATAAAGCCAATTATCTTATAGAAAGTAGTAATTATGAGCTGAAAAGGCAAATTCTGGAACAGGAATTGGCGTCTAGCTATCATGAACTGCAATATGCCAGACAAAAGGAAAAGACCTATAGTGAATTGAATCGGATGTATGAACGCTTTTCCTACTCCGCACAAAGAAAGTTTGAATTGGGGGAGAGTAATTATTTGGAAAAAATAACGGCCCAGGCCAAGCAAAGGGAACTTCGGACACTTTATGAAAAAGCCATTGAAGATGTTAAGCTTGCCTATAATCAGTTGATTAAAGTGGTACAACCAGATTCTACCTTGTTGGTCAATACCCTGCCTATGGAAAAACTGCAGTTAAAGGATATCATTATCGAGGAAAATGTTGGTATGGCCTACTTTGAAAACAGAAGTAAAATGTTCGTAGCCAAAAGTAATCTTGAACAACAGCATTTATTGCCCGATCTGAACTTCAATTATTTCCAGGGCACCAATTCCAATTTGGGAGAGAATCTCCAAGGTTTTCAATTGGGTATCAAAATTCCATTATTTTTTAGTGGTAACGCCTCAAAAATAAAGGCCGCCAAAATAGCCAAGGATATTTCCCAAGCCGAAGCACAGGATTACCGGGTACAGCTTAGGGTCAAGTACGATTCACTAATGGGACAGTTAAAAAAGTATCAAGAGGTACTGTCCTACTATGAGACCGAAGGTCAGGGTCTTGCCGATGAAATTATTAAAACTGCTACCTTAAGTTATCAAAGTGGGGAAATTGACTTCTTCCAATATATCCAAAGTATGGAAAATGGCTATAATATAACCCTTGCCTATCTGGAAAATTTAAATGCCTATAATCAAACGGTCATTGCAATTAATTTCATAAACCTATAAAATAAAGACTATGTCACGTATACTATATATTTCGCTTTTATCCATCCTTTTGTTCAATGTTATGGGCTGTGGGGATTTTAGTAATAAAGATAATGACCAAGGCATTGCGGAGGAAAGTGCCGATAATGCAAATACCATAAAGGTTACAAGAGCTCAATTTGAAGGAGAAGAAATGGCGTTAGGGAGTCTTAGCCAGCAAAATTTTCCGGTGGTGGTGGAGGTTACGGGTACTATAGATGTCCCACCTCAAAACAAGGCAATAGTTAGTGCCTTTTCTGGCGGATATATAAAAAGGACTCCCCTTTTAATAGGTAATAAAGTAAAAAAGGGGCAACCCTTGCTGAGCCTGGAAAATCCGGAATTCGTTCAAATACAACAGGAATATCAGGAAAGCTTTGAACAGCTAAGCTACCTTAAATCGGAATATGAAAGACAAAAAAGTTTGGTTGCCGAGCAAATAACCTCAGAAAAGAATTTTTTAAAGGCGGAGAGCGAATATAAACGCACTCTTGCCAGGTATAACGGTTTGGGACAAAAGCTTAAAATGCTAAATATCTCTCCAGGAAATGTGGAAAAAGGAATAATTGTATCCGAAGTAACCATCTTCGCCCCTATTGATGGCAGTATCACCAAAGTAAATGTTAGTAAGGGTATGTATGTGTCCCCTTCGGATGAAATAATGGAGATCATAAATACGGACCATATTCATTTGGAATTATCCGTGTTTGAAAAGGATGTTATGAAAATCAAAAAAAATCAAAAAATTCGCTTTAGGATTTCAGAGGCCTCACAAGAATATTTCGAGGCGGAGGTATATTTGGTCGGTACTTCTATTGATACTGATAGTAGAACCGTGAAAATACATGGCCATTTACATGATGATGAAAATCACAATTTTGCTGTAGGGATGTTTGTAGAAGCTACCATTATTACCGAAAATAGGGTTATGAAGGCTTTGCCCAGTGAGAGTGTTGTTACCATGGACAACAAGCAATATGTTTTATCACTGGTTTCCGAAGACAATGAGGTAAATGTTTTTAAAACAAATCGGGTACAGACGGGTGACGGTTATAACGGTTATATAGCCATCACCGATGTTGGCGAACTTAAGGATAATGACCAGGTAATCGTTAAGGGTGGATTTAATTTGTTGGGCGAGAATGCTGGTCATGATCACTAACCATCTTGGCATACATAATAGTCGACCAGAAATGTAAAAACTGTTTAAAATACATTTCTGGTCAGCTAGTATTGTGCATTAGAACTTTCTATTTGGCGAAAAGCCATTTATGTCCATAGATGTTTTCTTGTCCGAAATTATTTCCGAGACCAGTTGTCCTGTAACCGGTCCTAGGCTCCAGCCCATCATGGCATGTCCTGTGGCAATGGTTAAATTTTTTAAGGAACTACATTTTCCAATATAGGGCAGGCCGTCTGGAGAAACTGGGCGTAGACCGCTTTTGGCATCCCCTATTTCTTTGGTGTTGATTTCTATTTCAGGATAAAACTGGGAGACAGCCTTGGCAATGGCCTCAACACGTTGTTTTTTAATAATATCGTTAATTCCCGAAAATTCCATGGTACCTGCAAAACGGGTGTATTCTGCCATTGGAGTTACCGCTACCTTGGCTTCCATTAGAATGGCGGGAATGGTAATCCTGGTAGGTCTTGCTACATTTATACTATATCCCTTTCCTGCCTGTATGGGAAGTTTAAGGTTCATTTTCTTGGATAATTTTTCACTCCAAGAGCCTGCCGCCAATACAATTTCTTCAGGTGAATACTGGGTCTTATCTGTAATTACGGTGGTTATTCGGCCATTATCTGTCACAATATCGGTAACCTCCTCATTGGTTTTTATGATTACACCGCTTCGCTTTAAATAATCCAACATTTTTTTCATGAACTCGGTCGGAGTGGTATGTCCATCGCACTCATAATGAACGGCTCCCTTAACATCCATGGTAAGGTTGGGTTGTAATTTGTTCAACGCTTTTTTGTCCAAGGAATTAACTTCCAGACCTAAATAGGAAGCCTTTTTAGCGACCTCCATTTCATGTTCTCCTTCTGCGTCGGTTTTATACAACATTAATAAGCCCTTTCTTTCCAGCTGAAAATCCCCTAAATCCCCAGTGTTTTTAATAGCAGTGAAAAGTTCCCTGCTCAATATGTTTATCTCCTTGATCAGGGGAATGGCCAGAGCTACCTTTTTCTTAGTGGAGGATTTATGGAAATACCAGGACCATTTAAAAAAATCGGTATCCCAACGGGGTTGCATATAAAATGGACTGGATGAATTGAACATCCATTTAATGCCTTTTAAAATCATCCCAGGGGAAGCAAGGGGAATAATATGGCTGGGGGTAATATATCCAGCGTTGACAAAGGAGGCTCCCGAGCTAATATCAGATTTGTCCAATAGGGTAACATTATGGCCCTCTTTATGTAAAAAGTAGGCAGAACAGAGTCCTACTATTCCCCCGCCAATAATCAATACGTTCTTTTTCATTCTATATTACTTGAAAACCGTGGGCATATGGATCATCATCATCAATAATGATATTGTTATAGCCGTAAACCTGTGCCCAACCCTTAATACTGGGGATAATGGCTTTCATTCCGGCCAAACTAGTCTCTTCTTCCACTTTCCCAACAAATTGGGAACCAATAAAACTTTCATGGATAAACTCATCTCCCACTTTTAGCTTCCCCTTGGCATGCCACTGTGCCATACGTGCAGAGGTTCCGGTACCACATGGAGATCTGTCTATAGCCTTGTCCCCATAAAAAACAGCATTCCTTGCCGTAGCTTCGGGTGATATCGTTTTCCCCGTCCACTCTATGTGGCTCACACTATTGATCGTTGGATTCTCTGGGTGGATAAATTTGTTTGGATATTTGAGGTTTATCTTCTCCCTTATCTCTTGACTGTATTGGACCAATTTTCCTGCAGAATAATCCTGGATACCCTTAAAATTCTTTTGTGGATCAATAATAGCATAATAGTTGCCGCCATATGAGACATCAAAGACGAGCTCCCCTAAATCGGAGCAATTCACAGTCAGTTCGGATGCCGCTAGGTACGATTTAACATTTGTTAATTTTACCCAATCAATTTTTTTGCCTGTTTGTTGATACTGGATATTCACCAAACCGGCAGGGGTTTCCATTCTTATTTTTCCCGGTTCCCTTGGGGTTAGCAGACCTTCTTCTATCCCGATGGTTATTGCCCCTATAGTACCGTGTCCGCACATGGGGAGACAGCCACTGGTTTCTATAAACAGAATACCAAAATCGTTTTCGGGGTCGGTGGGCGGGTAAAAAATACTTCCGCTCATCATATCATGGCCTCTTGGTTCAAACATTAAACCTTTCCGAATCCAATCGAACTCTTTAAGGAAATGCTGGCGCTTTTCGCTCATATTGTTCCCCAATAGATTTGGTCCTCCCCCGGCTACCACCCGAACGGGATTGCCACAGGTATGGGCATCCACGCAAAAAAAGGTCTTCCTGGCCATTAATCTATATTTTCTGTTTGGTATGTTCGCCGTTTACTAGCCTCATAATGTCCAAGGGATTATTGTTCCTTAAGGCTTCCGGCAATAATTCTTCCGGCCAACTTTGGAAAGACACTGGTCTTACCCATCGTTTTATTGCCGAGGTTCCAACGGAAGTGAACCTACTGTCCGTAGTGGATGGAAATGGGCCTCCATGCATCATGGATGGGCAAACTTCCACTCCTGTGGGAACCCCGTTGAAGATGATGCGTCCTACTCTATTTACCAGGGCGTTTACTACCTCCGGACTGGATTTTATCTCGGATTCCGTTCCTAGGATGGTTCCGGTTAATTGTCCCTCCAAATGCTGGATTACTGTGGCCAATTCCGATTTGTCCTGACATTGTACAACAATAGAGAAGGGGCCAAAGACCTCCCTGTGTAGCACGGGGTTCTCCAAAAAATCCTTTGCTGCAACGGTCAATACTTTTTGTTCGGCATAATTGGGATCAACCTGCCCTTTAAAGGAGGCTACTTCTTTAGTGTTGGGTTGGGAGGACAATTCCTTTTTTCCTTTTTCATAACCTTCGTGTATGTTGGGGTGCAACATACAGGTAGGATCCAATTTTTCTATTTCCTTGCCCAAGTGGGTGGTAAAACTATCCATGGCCTGTCCTTTAATGCCAATAATAAGTCCTGGATTGGTACAAAATTGGCCTGCTCCCAACATAATGGAACCCGCGTATTGGGATGCCCATTCGGACCCTTTTTCTTCCAAGGCAGATGGAAGAACCACTACGGGATTAATACTGCCCATCTCCGCAAACACAGGGATCGGCTCTTTTCTTTGTGTTGCCAATCTATATAAGGCCATACCTCCATTGGTACTCCCTGTGAAACCTATCCCTTTTACTTTGGGATGTACGGTTAATAGCTGTCCAACCTCTAAATCACTACTGTTTAGATTGGAAAATACACCATCGGGCATTCCTGTTTTTTTGGCTGCTATGGCTATAGCGGAGGCTACCAATTCTCCGGTACCGGCATGCATGGGATGACTTTTTACAATTACGGGACACCCTGCAGCAAGAGCACTGGCGGTATCTCCCCCAGCGGTGGAAAAGGCCAATGGGAAATTGCTGGCACCAAATACAACTATAGGACCTAAGGGAAGCAACATTTTTCTAATGTCCGCTTTTGGCAACGGCTCCCTGTCCGGCTGAGCGGTATCTATGGTAGCTTCTACCCATGAGCCTTCCTCCAATAAGGTGGCAAAGGCATGAAGTTGTCCCATGGTCCTACCGCGTTCGCCTTTGGCCCTGCCTTCCGGCAAACCCGACTCCTGGACATAAACTGAAATCAGTTCGTCGCCCAAGGCTTCAATTTCACTGGCTATGGCCCTTAAAAATTCTGCTTTTTTTCTGTCCGAGAAAGTGCGATATGTTTCAAATGCTATCGCAGCCTTGTCAATTGCGGCATTTACCTCTTCCTTAGAGGCCTCATGGAAAATCCATTCCGTAGGTTTATTCAATTTTGGATTGAAAGTTGAATATGTTCTACTGTTCTTGGCCGATGTATCTAGTCCAATATAGTTTTTCCCTGTAATCATTGTAAATTTAAATTTTATTTATTCGCTCTATTGAGCTTGAATTTCCTTGACTAAAGTAATACTTTTAGGAGGGTATTAAAAGTATTATTGGTTTAAACCAATTCCGATTTATAATCAGGAAGGGTCGGCCTAGTCTTCATTCCTTCTTCAATAATTCCCAACACCCTTTTTCTTTCCTCTCCCTGAAGAGGTAATCTAGGAGCTCTTACTTGTTCCGTTCCTATGCCGGTAGCCACTTCTGCCAATTTAATGTTTTGTACCAACTGGGGGTTGATATCCAGTTCTAATAAAGGTAAAAACCACCTGTAAATAGCTAGGGCTTCTTGAATTCTCCCGGTTTTTGCCAAGCTATATATAGCTACGGTTTCTGCAGGAAAAGCACAGACCAGACCAGCAACCCAGCCATCTGCACCCATTAGAACACTTTCCAATCCTAAAGTGTCAACCCCTGTAAACACCTTCAAACGGTCGCCAAATCTATTTTTAATCCGGGTAATGTTGGAGATATCCCGGGTAGATTCCTTTACGGCCTGTATGTTCGGCATGGTCAATAATTCTTCGAACATATCCAAAGTTACCTCTATTCCGTAATCTACAGGATTGTTGTATATCATTATTGGCAAATCTGTACTCATGGCCACTGCCTTAAAGTAGGTAACCGTTTCAAAGTCATTCGCCTTGTAACGCATAGGAGGAAGCATCATTAAACCGCTGGCCCCATATTTTTTAGCTTTATATGCGGCTTCAATGGCACCTTTGGTGGTTTGTTCCGCTATGTTTATGATTACTGGGATTTTATCATTGACAATTCTTACTGTCTCTTGTATTAAAATCTTTTTCTCTTCATCGGTCAAGGTACTGGCTTCCCCAAGTGTACCGCCCAGGATAATAGCACTGACCCCAGCTTCCAGCTGTGCCTGAATATTGAGTTCGAACATTTTTAGGTCTAGAGTATCCTCTTTAGTGAATTTTGTAGTAACTGCAGGCATTACGCCTTCCCAATTTATTTGCATAACAAAGATTTTTTAATGAACTACAAAATTAATACAACAATTAGCCTCTTAATAGGGGAATATTAGCCGAAATTGAGATAATATTAACTTGTTGTGGCTTCTTTTTGGAAATAACGTGTTAAAAAATAATGCGAACCTTACCCAATCCTAAACAATGGGAATTTAATCGAACTTGTTCATTTTTCTAACTTTTAAGGATTTGTACCACTTAAATAAGGTCAAGTTTCATAGTCCAAACAGTTTTATAAAAATACTAAGATTCTTTCTTTAAGATTTCCTTATTTTTGGAAAATTCTGAATTAATTAAAAATAGCTGAATGAAAAAGATACTGTTTGTTGCATTAGGACTTTCGTTGGCCTGCAACTCATCGCAAAAAACCATTTCCCAACAAATTGAACCGGTAAAGACCACGGTTGACCCCCAGGTTTACGCGGAATCCATTACAGAAGCCGAATTAAAGGAGCATCTCTATATATATGCTTCGGATGAATTTGAAGGTAGGGACACCGGAGAGCCAGGACAGAAATTGGCGGTTGAATATCTCAAGGATAACTATGTAGAACTAGGTATTCCTGCTGCCCAGTCCGATGGGAATTACTTTCAAAATGTTCCTTTGGTCATTAGTAAGCTGCCCAAGGGGACTGTTTCCATTAATGGGAAGGAATACCAAAATGGAGAAGGTTTGTTGACATTTACAGCTGCCACGGGTAGCTATGATAATATAGTATATGTAAACCATGGCATTGAGGAGGGGGATTACTCGGATTATGCAGGCATGGATGTTAAGGGGAAAATAGTTTTGCTGAAAGCAGGGGAACCTATGAACGCCGATGGAACCTATAGGCTGTCAGGCACCAATGAAAAGTCCGTTTGGAGCAATATGTCCGAATCCATAGGCAAAAGAATGGAATTGGCCTCGAGTAAAGGTGCAATTGGGATAATGTATTTTGACGAGGACAACTATGGTCGCTTTAAAAACAGGTTTAATTTTATGCAGAACAAAGATAGCGGAAGCATGGGCTTGAAGGATGAGGTGCAAAATGATTTTTTTAGCTTTTTTATCGATGCCCTTGTGGCAAATGCGCTTCTCCCTAATATCGAATCCGAAAATACTTCTAAAAACGTTCCCACCAAATTGGTTCTGAATATTGATAGTGACAGTCAGGACGTGGAATCGGAGAATGTAGTGGCCGTAATTAAAGGTACGGAAAAACCCGATGAGTATGTTATTATTTCAGCACATCTTGATCATGTTGGGGTAAATAAGGAGGGAGAGATTTTTAATGGCGCTGACGATGATGGCTCGGGTACCGTTGGTCTTTTAGAGATTGCCGAAGCTTTTAAGAAAGCAGCCGATGCGGGTCACGGCCCAAAAAGATCTGTTGTTTTTCTACATGTGACCGGAGAGGAAAAAGGTCTTTTGGGTTCAAAATATTACGCGGACCACGACCCTATTTTTCCATTGTCCCAAACAGTAGCCGATTTAAATATTGATATGATAGGGAGAATAGACCCAAAGCGCACGGGAGAAAGGAATTATATTTATTTAATTGGTTCCGATAAGTTGAGTACGGAACTTCATGAGCTATCCGAAGAGGTCAATAAAAAATATATGAATATTGAACTGGATTACACTTATAATGATGAAAATGATCCCAACCGTTTCTATTATAGAAGTGACCACTATAATTTCGCTAAAAATAATATTCCCATCATATTCTATTTTAATGGAACCCACGCCGACTATCACCAACCTGGGGATACACCGGACAAAATAAATTATGACCTCTTGCAAAATAGAACCAGACTGGTTTTTCATACCGCTTGGGAAATAGCCAATAGGGATGCCCGTCTTAAGGTGGACAAAGCAGCCAAGTAATTTAATATAGCTTCTGATGAAGAGGTTTTAAAAGGTGGATGAACTAGTTTTGTCCGCCTTTGTTATTAGTGATAATTGTGGCTATTTCTGCTTTAGCCCCTCCCCAGGAATAATATTCCCAAATAGGTGATGATCGGCTAAAGGCCGTTTCGTAAAAAAGTACTGGTTATATTCCAAACATTCACTAACTTTTATGTTGAACATCGTAATTATTCCTATATTAATTTCAGTGATTTACAAGATAGTCTTAATTTTGCATGCTAGTAAAAAAGTAGGCAATGGGCCACTGTACGAATATTAAATCTAAGATCATAAATCATAACCCTATAAAATGAAGAAAACGTTATTTGATAAAGTGTGGGATTCCCATGTTGTTCATAAGATTGAAAATGGGCCGGATGTATTGTTCATAGACCGTCATATGGTTCATGAAGTTACCAGTCCGGTGGCATTTTTAGGTTTAAAAAGTAGGGGTATTCCAGTAATGTATCCAGGGCGCACTTTCGCCACTGCGGATCATAATACACCTACCATTAACCAACACTTACCGGTTAAGGATCCGCTTTCGGCCAACCAGTTAAAAGCGTTGGAGGAAAACTCCAAGGCTCACGGTATTTCCTATTGGGGATTAGGGCATGAAAAAAATGGTATTGTGCACGTAGTAGGTCCGGAATACGGGATTACCCAACCTGGGGCTACCATTGTATGTGGTGATTCCCATACATCTACCCATGGGGCATTTGGAGCAATTGCATTTGGCATTGGAACCTCGGAAGTGGAAATGGTATTGGCTACCCAATGTATTATGCAGCAGAAAGCCAAATCTATGCGTATAAATGTTAATGGAAAACTTAGTTTGGGCGTTACTCCCAAAGATGTGGCCCTCTATATTATCTCCAAATTAACTACCTCAGGTGCAACTGGATACTTTGTGGAGTATGCAGGGGATGTTTTTAGGAACATGACCATGGAGGGCAGGATGACCGTTTGTAACCTAAGTATAGAAATGGGTGCCCGTGGTGGGATGATTGCCCCGGATGAAAAAACCTTTGAATATATCAAAGGACGTGAGTTTACCCCTGTTGGTGCCGATTGGGACAAGGCCATGGAATATTGGAAAACCCTTAAAACGGATGAGGGTGCAAGCTTTGATAAAGAAATAACTTTTGATGCTGCCGATATAGAACCTATGATTACCTACGGGACCAATCCAGGAATGGGTATCGGAATTTCCAATGGTATTCCAAAGGCAGAATCTTTGGAGGGTGGTGTTGCCACATATAAAAAATCACTTCATTATATGGCCTTCCATGAGGGCGATAATATGATTGGAAAGCCAATCGATTTTGTGTTCTTGGGGAGTTGTACCAATGGGCGTATTGAAGACTTTAGAGCCTTTGCTTCCATAGTGAAGGGTAGAAAAAAAGCCGATAATGTAACGGCTTGGTTGGTTCCCGGTTCCCATAAGGTGGAATCCGCTATTAAGGAGGAAGGAATTTTGGATATTTTGAACGCCGCCGGTTTTGAATTACGCGAGCCTGGATGCTCTGCATGTTTGGCCATGAACGATGATAAGGTTCCTGCCGGAAAATATGCCGTTAGTACCTCGAATAGAAATTTTGAAGGAAGACAAGGACCTGGGTCCAGAACGCTTTTGGCAAGTCCGTTGGTGGCAGCTGCAGCGGCCGTGACGGGTAAGGTTACCGATCCAAGGGAGTTGATGCAGGAGGAATTGGTTTAAAATATAATTGCACTTTTGGCAAAACCTATAATAATCCGGACCAACCACATAGTATTGGTACGTTAGTTTTAGGAAATGGCCTCTGGAGGGTTTTGTTGTGGTCAAAATAATTTTGTGATAAAAAAAGTTTAATTTTCGTTTGACGCCGGGCGTTGAACACATAAGTCTAAATAAGATGGCATACGATAAATTTGATATTTTAAAAACAACAGCGGTTCCGCTTCCCATTGAAAATGTGGATACAGATCAAATAATTCCGGCGCGTTTCCTTAAGGCGACAGAGCGTAAGGGTTTTGGAGACAATTTGTTCAGGGACTGGCGCTACAATCCGGATAATAGTCCAAAAGAGGATTTTGTACTGAACAATCCTACCTTTAGTGGCAAAATTTTGGTAGGGGGCAAAAACTTTGGATCTGGTTCTTCCAGGGAACATGCCGCCTGGGCGGTATACGATTACGGATTTAGATGCGTGGTATCCAGTTTTTTTGCAGATATTTTTAAGAATAACTGTTTAAACATCGGTGTGTTGCCCGTACAGGTCAGTGCTCCGTTTTTGGAAAAAATATTTGAGGCAATCTATGCAGATCCCAAAACGGAATTGGTGGTTAATTTACCGGAACAGACCATTACGTTGACAACTACGGGCGAATCCGAAAGTTTTGATATCAATCATTACAAAAAGGATAATATGCTTAACGGCTTTGATGATATTGATTACCTTTTGAATATCAAGGAGAATATTAGGGCATTTGCCGAAGATACTCCATTGTAAAATATTGGGTTGTAGTAAATGTACCCAAATGTTGATTGGAGAAAATCCCTTTTGTCTTCATATTGCACTAAGGAATTTTACTGTTTTTAAGTTATTGGGCATTAGAGATACCGTTACTAGTTCTGCATAAATGAAACGAAGAATAATTGAAATAATGGACACCACCCTTCGGGATGGGGAACAGACCTCCGGGGTGTCTTTTTCAGCATCCGAGAAACTAACTTTGGCCAAGTTGTTATTGGATGAGTTGAATGTGGATAGAATTGAAGTGGCTTCTGCGCGTGTATCGGAGGGAGAACTTTCGGCGGTACAACAGATTACCGAATGGGCCAATACCAAGGGGTATATGGACCGCGTTGAGGTGTTGACCTTTGTGGATGGGGGCGTTTCCATTGATTGGATGAAAAAATCCGGTGCCAAGGTCCAAAACCTTTTAACAAAAGGTTCTATGAACCACCTAACGCACCAACTTAAAAAAACGCCACAACAACATTTTAGGGAAATAGAAAATACCATCGCCGAGGCTGCCAAGGAAGGTATTTCTACCAATGTATATTTGGAAGACTGGAGCAATGGGATGCGAAATTCGAAGGAATACGTGTTCCAGTTTATAGACTTCCTGTCCGCATTACCTATTAAAAGGGTCTTGTTGCCCGACACTTTGGGAATTCTGACCTATTCCGAGACATACAATTATATATCGGAAATAGTAGAGCGCTACCCCACAATGCATTTTGATTTTCATGGGCACAATGATTATGATTTAAGTGTTTCCAATGTTATGGAGGCCATAAAAGCGGGTTGCCATGGACTTCATTTAACCGTAAATGGAATGGGTGAAAGGGCCGGTAACGCCCCCATGGCAAGTGCCATAGCGGTGATCAACGATTTTATGCCCGAAATAGAGGTGGCCGTTAACGAATCTTCCCTTTACAAGGTGAGCAAGTTGGTATCTGCCTTTACCGGATTTGGAATTCCTGCCAATAAGCCAATAGTAGGTGATAATGTTTTTACTCAAACTGCAGGAATCCACGCAGATGGGGATAGTAAAAAGAATTTGTATTTTAACGATTTAATGCCGGAGAGATTTGGTAGAAAACGTAAATATGCCTTAGGTAAAACCTCGGGTAAGGCCAATATTCAAAAGAACTTACAGGAGCTTGGATTAACGCTTAACGATGATGAATTAAGAAAGGTTACTGCCCGTATTATTGAATTGGGGGATAAAAAGGAAAAGGTTACCAAGGAGGATCTGCCCTATATTATTTCCGATGTATTGGATAGCGATACCTATCAACAAAAAGTTTTTGTTAAATCGTATGTTCTAACCCATTCCAAAGGTTTAAAGCCTTCCACTACCCTAGCCCTTGAAATTAATGGAGAACTTATAGAGGAACATGCCCAGGGCGACGGACAATACGATGCTTTTATGAATGCCTTGAGAAAAGTTTATAAATCCAAAAAAATGGAATTGCCCACCTTGGTCGATTATGCGGTTCGCATACCGCCAGGAAGCAATTCCGATGCGCTCTGTGAAACCATTATTACCTGGAAAAGGGATGGTAAGGAATTTATATCCAGGGGGTTGGACTCCGATCAAACCGTTTCGGCCATAAAAGCGACTGAAAAAATGTTGAATATTATTTAGGAATATATAAACAATTATAACCATGCCAGGCGTAGCACGAATGGCGAAAAGCAAGAATAAATGAATTTAAAAATTGCCCTTTTAGCAGGAGATGGAATAGGTCCTGAAGTAATTGACCAAGCAGTAAAAGTGTCCAATGCCATTGCCAAGAAATACAATCATGAGATAAGCTGGACACCGGCCCTTACCGGTGCAGCGGCAATTGATGCGGTTGGAGAGCCTTACCCGGATGAGACCCATGCGGTTTGTGAAGCTGCGGATGCTGTATTATTTGGCGCTATTGGGCATCCAAGATTTGACAATGATCCTTCTGCCAAGGTACGTCCAGAACAGGGGTTGTTGAAAATGAGACAAAAATTGGGCTTGTTCGCCAACGTTAGGCCTACTTTTACATTTCCTTCGCTGATAGACAAATCCCCTTTGAAACGGGAGCGAATAGAAGGTACGGATTTAATTATTCTAAGAGAATTAACGGGTGGAGTGTATTTTGGAGAACGTGGAAGAAAGGATAACGGGAATACGGCCTTTGACACTATGACCTATACCCGTGCGGAAATTCAGCGTTTGGCCAAAAAAGGTTTTGAAATGGCAATGGCCAGATCTAAAAAGCTTTGTTGTGTAGATAAGGCCAACGTGTTGGAATCCTCCAGATTGTGGAGAGAAACGGTACAGGCAATGGAAAAGGATTACCCAGAAGTAACTGTTTCCTATGAGTTTGTCGATGCAGTGGCCATGAGATTGGTGCAATGGCCAAAAGGATATGATGTAATAATAACTGAAAATCTCTTTGGAGATATTTTAACGGATGAGGCTTCGGTAATTTCCGGTTCTATGGGATTAATGCCATCGGCTTCCGTAGGAACCAAAACTAGATTGTACGAACCAATTCACGGATCCTATCCACAAGCAGCAGGAAAGGATATTGCAAATCCGTTGGCTACCGTACTTTCTGCTGCCATGATGTTCGAAGATTTCGACTTGAAGGAAGAGGCGCAGGCCATACGTGATGTCGTAAACAAATCGCTGGCCGAAGGAGTGGTTTCAGAAGATCTTGCTGAAGGTGGAAAAGCCTATAAGACCAGTGAAATTGGCGATTGGTTGGCATCGCACATTTAATATGACTATTATTTCCGCGCAGGCAGGAATATATAAAAAGCGGGCATCCAAACTGAATTGGATGCCCGCTTTTTTGTTTCCAAAGAATGTTGGATAATATGTTTAAGAATTGAATGCCATTTTTCTTTTAGTACTGACCGATCTACTTTTAGAGAACACAATTATCAATACAGCAATGGCTATACCTGTTCCTGCCATTAATGCCCCTACAAGACTTGCCGATGTAAAACCGTACCCTAAGGCTATGGGTAACCCGGCAAAGAAGGCTCCAGAGGCGTTGCCCATATTGAAGGCGCTCTGGTTCATGGAAGACCCCAGCATCTCAGACCCCTTTGATGCCTTTATAATAGCCAATTGAATTGGGGTTCCCACCATAAAGGAGACGATTCCAATTATGAACGTTAATATTAATATGGCCACTGGGTTTGCTGCGACCAAGTAGTTGATTAGTAGTACCATTACCATTAGCGATAAACTGATGATTACAGCTTTTAACGGACTAAATATTTCTGCCATTTTAGCGCCAATAAAATTACCGAACACCATTCCAACACCCGCCAAGATCATGGCATAACCTACCATGTTTTCAGAATGCCCCGAAACATTGGTCAATAAGGGGGCTATATAACTGTACCAAGCAAAGAATCCTCCAGTACCAATGGTGGTAAGCAATATTAGCATCCAGATTTCCACTCTTTTAAAAACCTTCAAATCCTTTATAAATCCTTCGGAAGATGATTTTTCCATTTTTGGCATCCAAAAATAGATGCTAAGCAGTGCAATTACACCTACAATACCCACCAAAAGAAAAGAAAGGTTCCAATTATAGTGGTGACCCAGATAGGTACCTATGGGCACTCCAATTACATTGGCTATGGTTAGTCCGGCAAACATGGTGGCAATGGCCTGGGCCGCTTTTCCTTCTTTCGCCAATTTTCCCGCAACTACCGCACCAATTCCAAAAAATGCTCCATGTGGCAAACCTGATAGGAATCTGGTAATCATTAAAGTGACATAGTTGGTTGAAAATGCCGAAAGGGTGTTGAAAACCGTAAACCATATCATTAAATACATCAACACTTTATGTGCAGGCCACTTTCCGCTCATAGCGGTCAAGGTGGGTGCCCCCACTACCACTCCCAAAGCATAGGCCGAAATAAAATGTCCGGCTTGAGGTATACTTATTTGCAGGGAATTGGCCACGTCTGGTAGAATCCCCATTATTACAAACTCGGTCATACCTATACCAAAGCCTCCTACCCCTAGGGCAAGTAGCGCTTTTTTGTTCGATTTCTCCATACTCATAATACTAACATTTAAGTCATTAATACAGGTACAATATTACTACAAGGCAATTTCTTACCGCTATGGAGAATTATCCTATTTATATTCAATTATATCCTATAAAAAAGCGGCAAAATTAATACTCTTTACCCAAATAATAAGTGTTTATGGTAGTTTTTAAGTCTGTTGGGAAAAATTTAATAGTTGAGGGGTACGACCCATTTACCATTTTTTTAATCTAAATGTTGCAACAACGACAGTCAGAGGGCACCATCGTCTACTGGAAAAGGTTCGGCAGTTTATATTACTGGATGGAAAAATGCCTTAAACCCTGTGGTATGGCCCATGAAACATCAAAATCTATACGATTTAGGAATATTGAACGTTGATAGCATATGTTTAGGAAGTTTTTTCCTACAAAATTTTTAGCATGAAAATATATCAGCACAAAATACTTCATCTAGAAGATTTAGATAAAATGGATTTGGATTTTATTCCTGATGTATTTTTCCTCTTCGCATCCCCCACCTTTATAGGTACGGAAGAGTTTGTATCCAAACTGGCAGACAAATTTGAAAATGCCAATCTAATAGGATGTTCCACTGCTGGGGAAATATTGGGAAATGAGGTAATGGATTCAACCATTGCCTTAACAGCCGTTAAGTTTGAAAAGACCAAACTTAGAATAGAGGAAGTTGATCTGGTTTCATGCAACCTTGATAGTTTTGAGGCAGGGAAAGCTATAAGCGGAAAATTAAAAGGGCCTGACTTAAGGCATATCTTCGTTTTAAGTGATGGGCTAATCGTAAATGGAGCAGAATTGGTAAAGGGGTTGCACCGGGATTTGGATAAGTCTGTAAGTATCACTGGTGGTTTGGCTGGTGATTGTTCAAACTTTGAGAATACATTTGTCATATCCGGGAACCAAGTGGCATCCAAAAAAATTGTTGCCCTAGGTCTATATAGCTCGGAACTAAGCATAGGATTTGCATCCAAAGGAGGGTGGGATAGTTTTGGTATTGAAAGATTGGTGACAAAATCTACGGATAATGTGCTCTATGAATTGGACGGTCAACCGGCATTGGATCTGTATAAATCATTTTTGGGAGAGTTGGCGAAGGATTTGCCCGGTTCGGGGCTATTATTCCCTTTGAGTATGAGGGATGAGGATAATCAAATACCAGTAGTCAGGACAATTTTGTCCATTGATGAAAAAAAAGGTAGCCTCACTTTTGCTGGAAATATTCCTCAAGGTTCCTATGTAAGATTGATGAAAGCCAATATTGATCGAATTATAGGAGGAGCGGAACAATCGGCGGTAATAGCCAAGAACAGTACAAAAGACCAACATCAACTGGCTTTCCTGATAAGCTGTGTAGGGAGGAGATTGGTTATGAAACAGTTGGTGGAGGAAGAGGTAGAAGCTGTAAATGAGGTGTTTGGAGATAAAATTTATACCACTGGTTTCTATTCATACGGGGAAATTGCTCCCTTTGATAAGTTTTCGCCCTGCACCTTGCACAATCAAACTATGACGATAACAACATTTTCCGAATGAGCAATAATTATCACAGATTACTCAAAAGACAGTTGAAAAAGATAGATTTGGACGATGGCACCCTAGATCTTATTACCCCTCTATTGCGTCTAGTGAACGACGCATATATGGCATATGATCGTGATATGGAACAGGTGGAGAATGTTTTGGAAATAAGTTCACAGGAATTGTTTCAGGCCAACCAACAGTTGAAAAACAGTGTGGAATCCATTTCTGGGCAATTGTCCAAAGTGGCTGGAAACATAAAGGATGTAATTTTTGAAATGGACTTGAATGGGAATTGGTCCTATTTGAATCCGGCTTGGAGAAAGTTGACTGGTTATATGGTCAAGGATTGTTTAGGAAAACCCTACTACCAATTTTTGAAGGACGACAAGGGGAATGATTTTAAGGATCTTATAGATTTAAAGACCCATAATTTTAGTACTATAAGCAAATCATTTAAGTCCCAAATTATTACCGGAGAATATAAGTGGCTGGATTTTTCCTTGAAGGTAATTATGTCCGAAGATGGAAAAATTGAAGGATATATTGGTGCTATAGTGGATATAAGCAAAATAAAGGAAACCGAATTGGCCCTGATCGAGGCCAAGGAAAAGGAATCTATGGCCAATAAGGCCAAGGACGAATTTTTAACGACTATGTCCCATGAGATTAGGACGCCATTGAACGCGGTCATTGGTATAAGCCACTTGCTAATACTGGAAAATCCAAAAATGGAGCAGATGGAAAACCTAAGCACTTTAAAGCACTCCTCGGAGCATTTATTGTGTTTGGTGAACGATATTTTGGATTTCAACAAAATTGCCTCCGGACAATTGGAATTGGAAAATAGGGATTTTAATTTAAATCAGGTTCTTAATGGTTTACAGAGCATATTCCACAATTCGGCAAAAGAAAAGGACATTCGGTTGCTTGTAAAAAAAGATACCTCCCTCCCGAAAATGTTTATAGGGGACAGTACTAGACTGTCGCAAATTCTGACCAATCTGGTAAGCAACGCTATTAAGTTTACAGAGGAAGGTAAAGTAATGGTAGATATTGAAGTGTTGGGGGTGGAAGGGGATTCCTACCTTGTGGAATTTGTGATTTCCGATACGGGCATTGGAATCCCTGAGGATAAAAAGGATAAAATATTTCTTTCATTTGCCCAAGCCAATTCAGATACGACAAGAAAATATGGTGGTACCGGCTTGGGACTGGCCATCTGTAAACGATTGTTGGAAATCATGGACAGCGATTTAAAACTGGAGAGCCAAGTTGGCAAAGGATCCACCTTTAGTTTTAAGCTAAAGCTACAAAGGAGTGGGGTTACGGATTATCAAGAGGATGCCAATGCCTTTGATGTCAAATCGATTCATGAACAGGATAATTTAAAAGGGACTAGAATTCTTGTGGCGGAAGACAACAAAGTAAATATAATGGTCATTGAAAAATTTCTCTCCAAGTGGCAGGTAGATTTTGATATAGCGGAAAATGGATTAATAGCCCTTAATAAGGCTATGGAAAACACCTATGATATGATTTTGATGGACCTTCAAATGCCTGTAATGAATGGTTTTGAAGCCAGCAAGGCTATTAGGGAGTCCAACAACCCGCTCAATAAGGTAATGCCCATCTACGCGCTTTCGGCATCTACGGGAATGGATACCAAGAACCAATTAGGGAAATACGGAATAGATGGTCTAATATGCAAGCCTTTTAATCCAACCGAATTATTCAAAACCTTGACCTCCATCCTTCAACAAAAGTATGTTCAGTAATTATTACATAAAAAGTGAAAGGTTTTCTCAATTAAAAGTCCTTCCATTCCTTTTGGAAGTGATAGGGATGGGAGGATTAAGATAAGTAAAAATCAAGGCCCATCCGATACATGTCAGGTGGGCCTTGATTTTAGAATATTCCAATGATGTACAATCCGTGCAATATGAATTACGGGTTATAGAATATAATCGGTACTAATAAAATTGGACAATTTGGACTCCAATAACTGTTCTACGGTTTCATTATTAAGTTCATTGTCCTTAAAGGCAACAAAGGTTCTTATAGAGAAGGAACGTAATGCATCATAGACACTTAGGGTTGCTTGGGCCGAGTCCTTTCGCCCGGTAAATGGATAAACGTCCGGGCCGCGTTGGCAAGAACTGTTCAGGTTTACCCTACACACTAAGTTCACCAAGGTGTCTATTAACGGAGCTATGGCGTATACATCTTTCCCGAACAAACTTACCTGTTGTCCATAGTTGGATTCGGCCATATCATCTAGTGGTTCTTCAATATCCTTAAAGGTAACGATGGGAATTACCGGACCAAATTGTTCTTCCTGATAGACCCGCATTTCTTTATGAACCGGATACAAAATTGCCGGCCAAATGTAATTGTCGGAATGCGTACCGCCTTTCTTATTCAAAATCTTGGCACCTTTTTCCCTGGCGTCATCTATCAACTCCTGTATATAGGCAGGTTTATCAGGTTCGGGAAGAGGGGTTAACTTAACGCCATCTTCCCAAGGGTTCCCAAATTTTAAGGCATCGACCCTTTCGGAAAACCGCTTATTAAATTCCTGGGCAATATCCTCGTGGACATAGATTATTTTTAGTGCGGTACAACGTTGACCGTTGAAGGACAAGGTGCCGGCAATACACTCGTCTATGGTTAAATCCAAATCTGCGTCGGGCAGTATTATGGCTGGGTTTTTGGCTTCCAGTCCAAGCACCAATCGCAGTCTGTTGCTTTTAGGATGTTGGTTTTGAAGTGCATTTGCCGATTTACTATTGCCTATCAAGGCCAAAACATCTACTTTTCCGGTCTTCATTATTGGGGCGGCTACTGCCCTACCCCTACCGAATACAATATTCACTACCCCTTTTGGGAAACTGGATTGAAAAGCTTCCAGCAAGGGTGTAATCAATAATACGCCATGTTTTGCAGGTTTAAATATGGTGGTATTCCCCATGATTATGGCAGGAATAAGCAAGGCGAAAGTTTCGTTTAGAGGATAGTTATAGGGGCCTAAACAAAGTACCACTCCAAGTGGCCCCCTTCGGATATGGGCATAAACACCGTCATTTTTTTCAAATTTGGCATTATCACGGTCAAGTTGCTTGTAATCCTCAATGGTATCGTATATATACTCTACCGTCCTGTCGAACTCCTTTTGGGAATCAGGAAGCGATTTGCCTATTTCCCACATCAGAAGTTTTACAATCTCATCCCTTTTGGTCTGCATTTTCTTTACAAAAATCTCCATGCAGTCTATGCGTTCCTTGACCCGCATGGTGGGCCATATCCCCTTACCTTTGTTGTAGGCCGTAAGGGCTGCATCCAGGGCTTCCAAAGCTTCCTTTTCCTCCATGTCCGGAATGCTTCCCAGTAAGGTTGGCGCGTATTTTTCTGTGCTGGATATGGTGGAATACACCTCAGAGGTCTTCCCGTCCCAAGCCTTTAATTCGCCATTGATGAGATAAGTTCTTTGATGGTTAACCTCGTTTATTTTGTATTCTGAAGGTATGCCCGATTTGCCCATAATTGATTCTTTTTTGAAAAATGAAACTATTGAAATTTAACTATCAGACCACTAAATTAATAAAACGATAATTCTAATTCCGTATAAATTTGGTAGAATATTTGAGGGAAAGTCACGAAAAGGATTTCGTATTTTTCAATATCACAAAATACCGCAAATTTTATCAAACCAAATACTCAAACAAATCCGGTTTATCGTTAATGTAGTCGCCAAAAAAATTGTTTTCCTTCATCCGTTTTACAAGCGGAGCCAAATCTTCTGGATTTTTTAATTCGATTCCCACTACGGCCGGAGCATTCTCCCGACTCGATTTTTTTGAATATTCAAAATGGGTAATATCATCGGTTGGACCCAAAATATCAACCACGAATTCCTTCAGAGCTCCTGGTCTTTGGGGAAAGCGTATAATAAAATAATGTTTTAATTTGCCGTAAAGCAAGGCGCGTTCCTTTATTTCGGCCGTACGGGTAATATCGTTGTTACTGCCACTTACAATGCAAACCACGTTTTTCCCTTTTATTTCTTCCTTATAATCGTCCAATACCGTAATGGTGAGGGCTCCTGCGGGTTCCACAACTATGGCGTCCCTGTTATAAAGGTCTAAGATGGTTTGGCAAACCTTGCCTTCCGGTACGGTTACCATATCATAAAGATGGTCCTTGCATATATTGAACGTGAGGTTTCCCACACGTTTTACCGCAGCACCATCAATAAATTTATCTATATGTTCCAATTCTGTGTTAACTCCCTTTTCCATGGAAGTTTTCATGGATGGGGCTCCTTCAGGTTCCACCCCAATGATTTTTGTTTGTGGTGATAATGTCTTAAATACGGCACAGAGTCCGGAGGCCAATCCACCGCCACCAACAGCCACAAAAATATAATCTATCGGTTTCTTGGTCTGTTCCAAAATTTCCAAACCGACCGTAGCCTGACCTTCAATAATTTTGGGGTCATCAAAAGGATGGATATAAGTCTTTTTCCCAGCGGCACAGAATGCCTTGGCCGCATCCGAGGAATCATCAAAGGTATCCCCCTCCAGTACCACGGTTACCCAATCCCCTCCAAATAATTTTGTTTGTTCAACCTTTTGTTTAGGTGTAACGGAAGGCATATAAATGGTTCCTTTTATTCCTAAGTGATTACAGGCAAAAGCAACGCCTTGGGCATGGTTTCCTGCACTGGCACAAACCACCCCGTTAGCAGTTTCTTTTTTACTAAGGGAACTGATCTTATTAAAGGCTCCTCTTATTTTATAACTTCTTACCCTATGTAGATCTTCCCTTTTTAAAAGAATGTTGGCATCATAGGCCTTGGAATATCTGATGCTCTGCATCAATGGGGTAATATCGGCTACCTGCCTAATGGTTTCGGCAGCCTTTCGGATGTCCTTTATTTTGGGGAAATATGTTTCCATTAATAGGTATATAAACAAAGACCTGCCCAGTAAATTAAACTCGGCAGGCCTTATAATTAGTTGATTGTAATTAAACTATAGGTTTCATAGCCGTCATGGATGCGCGCAACCTAGCTCCTACAATTTCTACAGGATGCTCGCGTAAGGCCTTGTTCACTGCAATTAGTTTTGCGTTGTCCACACTTAAATGTTTCTGGTCTGCAAAATGTCTTCCAATTACATCGGTATCTATGGTTTTCATAAAATCGGCCAATAAAGGCTTACAGGCATGGTCAAACAAATAGCAACCGTATTCGGCCGTATCGGATATGACCCTGTTCATTTCGAACAATTTTTTTCTAGCAATGGTATTGGCGATCAATGGAGTTTCATGAAGCGATTCATAGTAAGCGGATTCGGCAATAATTCCGGATTCGGTCATGGACTCAAATGCCAATTCCACACCAGCTCTAACCATTGCCACCATTAATACACCGTGGTCATAAAATTCCTGTTCAGAAATTTTATCGGATCCTGCAGGGGTTTTTTCAAATGCGGTCTCTCCCGTTGCAGCTCTCCAGGTCAATAGATTTTTATCGTCATTGGCCCAGTCTTCCATCATGGTTTTTGAAAAATGGCCACTCATGATATCGTCCATATGTTTATGGAAAAGTGGGCGCATTATATCCTTTAATTCTTCTGAAAGTTCAAAAGCTTTGATTTTCGCAGGGTTGGACAAACGATCCATCATATGGGTAATACCTCCATATTTTAGACCCTCTGTTATGGTTTCCCATCCGTATTGAATTAACTTGGAGGCATATCCCGGGTCAATTCCTTTTTCAATCATTTTATCAAAACAAAGTATAGAACCTGTTTGCAACAAACCACAAAGAATAGTTTGTTCTCCCATTAAGTCCGATTTTACTTCTGCAACAAAGGATGACTCCAATACACCTGCCTTATGTCCTCCGGTAGCCACTGCGTAGGCTTTTGCCTGCGCCAACCCTTTATCTTCGGGGTCATTGTTAGGGTGTACCGCAATTAGGGTAGGTACCCCAAAACCTCTTTTGTATTCTTCACGTACTTCCGAGCCTGGACACTTTGGTGCCACCATGATGACAGTTAAATCCTCACGGATCTGCATTCCTTCCTCCACAATATTAAAACCGTGTGAGTAGGATAAGGTAGCGCCTTTTTTCATTAGGGGCATAACCGCGGAAACCACACTGGTGTGTTGTTTGTCCGGAGTTAAATTAATTACCACATCGGCGGTAGGGATAAGTTCCTCGTAGGTTCCAACTGTAAAGCCATTTTCACTTGCGTTTATAAAAGACTGTCTTTTTTCTTTTATAGCCGCATCCCTTAGGGCATATGAAATATCCAATCCGGAATCGCGCATATTCAAACCTTGGTTAAGACCTTGGGCTCCACAGCCAACGATTACAATTTTTTTCCCTTTTAGAGCGGATACACCATCAGAAAATTCGGTAGATTCCATAAACCTACATTTTCCCAATTGGGTCAGTTGTTCTCTTAATGATAGCGTATTAAAGTAATTTGCCATTTTTTAAACTCGATTTTATGTCCCGATTAACTTCGGGGATGATTATTTATTGATTAAACTCTTTTAACAATGATGAAATTTTCATTTCCGATTTGGTAACCGCTATCCGCCCGGAGCGTACAAATTGCATAATGCCGTATGGCTTCAATTGTTGGTACATGTCATCAATTTCATTTCTTCTTCCGCTTTTGGCCAAAACAAAGAAATCCCTGGACACGGTAACAATTTGCGAATTACTATCCTTAATGATATTTTGAATATTTCGTTCATCGAACAATAAGGTGGAAGCCACTTTAAACAATGCAGATTCCTGATATATGGTTTCTTCATCGGTATGGTAGAAGGCTTTGATTACCTCGATTTGTTTTTCAACCTGTCCTACAATATTGCGCACCCAATCTTCTGTAGTGTACACTACAATGGTGAATTTTGACACGTGTTCTATTTCCGATTTAGAAACATTTAAACTCTCAATGTTTATATGACGTTTTAAAAATATCCCTGAAATTCTGTTCAGTAGTCCTACGCTGTTCTCGGAGTAAACTGAAATTGTAAACCATTTTTTTTCCATCTCCTTATCCCAATCCTCTATTAAAAATATGAAGTTATGGGCAATTTTAATTAATAATTATTTTATTTCAAACGTATATCCGATACTGATGCCCCGGAAGGAATCATAGGAAAAACATTATCCTCTTTTTCAACCTTAACTTCCAAAAAGTAAGCATCCTTGGAGGCCAACATCTCTTTTATGGTAGCCTTTAAATCCTTCCTTTCGCTTATGCGCTTTGATTCTATATGGTAACCTTCGGCAATTTTTACAAAATCGGGATTTACCATTACCGTGGAGGCATATCTACTTTCAAAGAACAGTTCCTGCCACTGGCGGACCATTCCCAAATGGTCATTATTAAGCACCACTATTTTTACAGGGGTCTTGTTCTGAAAGATAGTTCCCAACTCCTGTATGGTCATTTGATATCCGCCATCACCAATAATGGCAACGACTTCCCTATCCATAGCTCCCATTTTGGCTCCGATAGCCGCTGGTAATGCGAAGCCCATAGTTCCCAGTCCACCAGAGGTAACATTACTTTTGGTCTGTTTAAACTTGGCGTATCTGCAGGCTATCATTTGGTGCTGCCCTACATCCGATACTATAATGGCCTTATGGCCACTGGCTATATTGATTTCCTCTATAACCTCCGCCATTGTGAGTTTGTCCTTGGTAGGATAAACATCATTTTTGATGATCTGGTCAAATTCTATCTTATATTTTTCTTTAAACTCATTGTGCCAAGCTTCATGCTTGTTGGTTTTGATCAACGGCAATAATAAATCCAAGGTTACTTTGGAATCGCCCAATACCGCTACATCGGCCTTTACGTTTTTGTTTATTTCGGCAGGGTCTATGTCGAAATGGATAATCTTTGCCTGTTTGGCATAGGTATCCAAACTTCCTGTTACCCTATCGTCAAAGCGCATACCAATGGCAATGAGTACATCGCATTCATTGGTCAATAAATTAGGGCCGTAATTACCGTGCATACCTACCATTCCAACATTCAAGGGATGGTCTGTATCCATGGCCGAAAGTCCAAGTATGGTCCAGGCAGCAGGAATACCCGCTTTCTCCACCAAGGTCCTTAGTTGTTCCTCGGCTTGTCCTAAAATAACCCCCTGTCCAAAGACGATAAAAGGCTTTTTGGCCGTATTTATCAGATGGGCCGCTTCCTCAATGGCTTTTATATCTGGTTTGGGGTAAGGGTTGTAACTTCGAACCCCTTTGCAATGTTCATAGGAAAAGTCGAACTCATCAATTTGTGCATTTTTGGTAATATCCACCAATACAGGTCCTGGCCTACCAGATTTCGCAATATAGAACGCTTTGGCCAAAACCTCAGGAATTTCAGAAGCTTTGGTAACTTGACAGTTCCATTTGGTTACCGGTGTGGAAATTCCAATAATATCGGTTTCCTGAAAAGCGTCGGACCCCAGCAAATGTCTCGCTACCTGTCCCGTGATGCAGACCATGGGTGTCGAGTCTATCTGGGCGTCTGCAATACCGGTAATTAAATTGGTAGCCCCAGGTCCCGATGTGGCCACGGCCACACCTACTTTTCCGGTTACTCTAGAGTAACCCTGTGCAGCATGGGTAGCCCCCTGCTCATGTCTTGTTAAGATATGGGTAAGTTTGTCCTGAAATTTGTATAGTTCATCATACAGCGGCATGATGGCCCCTCCAGGATATCCATAAATCAAGTCTACACCCTCAGCCAATAGGCAATGGATTATAGCCTCCGCACCACTGATCCTCTTCGTGGCCTGCTTTGTTGATGCTGTTTTTTCCTTTTTTAATGTTTCCATAATTGTAGACCTAATCGGTTAACATACTTGGTATAAAACCCTTTATTTTTTTTGGGTAAAAGCTTTATCTCTATTACCCTTAATATTATAATTCATCGGTTACACAACCTTGGGAGGCCGATGACACCGTTTTTGCATATTTGTATAAACTACCTTTTTTGACCTTTAGGGGTGGTTGTACCCAGTTTGCCCTACGCGTTTTGATCTCTTCCTCGGACAATGCCACAGAAATACTATTTTTTTCTGCATCAATGGTGATGACATCCCCATCCTTCAGGAGGGCTATAGTTCCTCCATCTTGTGCTTCAGGGCATACGTGGCCCACAACAAAACCGTGTGTACCTCCAGAAAAACGACCATCCGTAATCAAGGCTACATCCTTCCCTAATCCGGCACCCATAATAGCAGCGGTTGGTTTCAACATTTCCGGCATACCTGGGCCACCTTTTGGTCCTTCGTACCTAATAACCACAACATCTCCTTTTTTTACCAAACCTTTGCCTATACCGGCATTGGCCAAAAATTCATCATCAAAAACTTTTGCAGGACCGGTAAAGTGCAATCCTTCCTTTCCTGTAATCTTGGCTACCGCACCGTCTATTGCAAGGTTTCCGTATAAAATTCTCAAGTGTCCGGATTCCTTGATCGGAGCGCTCAATGGTTTAATAATCTGTTGCCCTTCTTTTAAGCTAGGAACCTCTGCAAGGTTCTCGGCTACCGTCTTACCGGTTATGGTCAAGCAATCTCCGTGTAGCATACCATTTTCCAACATAAACTTCATAACTGCCGGTGTACCACCAGCACGGTGTAGGTCTTCCATTAGATATTTGCCACTAGGCTTCAAATCTGCCAAGAATGGAGTGTTGTCACTAATTTTTTGAAAATCATCCAAGGTAAAGTCAACATCTGCCGCCTTTGCAATGGCCAGGAAATGTAGGACCGCGTTAGTGGAACCTCCCAATAACGTAAGTAAGCGCACAGCATTTTCAAAAGATTTTTTTGTTATGATATCGCTGGGCTTAATATCGTTTTCCAATAGATGTCGTAATGCAAAACCCGCACTAATGGCATCTTGTTTCTTTTCCTTACCAATAGCGGGGTTGGAAGAATTGTATGGCAAGGCCATTCCCAAAGCTTCAATGGCAGAGGCCATGGTGTTGGCAGTATACATACCGCCGCAGGCGCCCGCTCCGGGACATGCATTTTGAATGACTCCTTTATAATCCTCTTCGTTCATAGTTCCGGCTACCTTTTCGCCCCATGCCTCAAAGGCAGAAACTACATCCAATTTCTTATCCTTGAAACAACCAGAGGCAATAGTACCACCATATACCAAAACAGATGGTCTGTTTAATCTAATCATGGCCATTAGCGCACCTGGCATGTTCTTGTCACAACCTACAACTGTTACCAAACCATCATAGTTCATAGCTTGTACCACAGTTTCCATAGAATCTGCAATGATATCCCTGGATGGAAGTGAGTATCTCATACCATAGGTACCCATTGAAATACCGTCACTTACACCTATCGTATTGAACACGAGTCCAACCAAGCCCCCTTTTTCGGTTCCAAGTTTTACTTCTTGTGCCAGATCATTCAAATGCATATTACAAGGATTGCCCTCGTAACCAGTACTTCCAATTCCTATCAAAGGTTTTTTTAGATCCTCTTCATCCAATCCTATGGCGTATAACATAGCCTGAGCGGCGGGTTGTGTGGGGTCCTGGGTAACGTTTTTGCTAAATTTATTTAATTCCATTAATTTGTATACTTTGTATTTTAATACTATCCTATATAAACTACGACTACCAAAGATAAAAGTTTAAAACCCCTTAGATTTTTAACATAAATAATTGATTTAAATTCAATTATAATGATTTAATTTTAAATATCTGATAATCAAATGTTTAAACATATAAACCATATCATATTCAGTAGGTTTTTATTCTTTGATAAACCTTTTGTTATCCACTTAAAAAGAACATAAATCCAAGCTTTTGGTTTGTCAAAACTTTAAAAAAAAGCCTGTATCAAATATATCTGATACAGGCTTTTTAAATAAATAGAAATCCGTATCATCCCAGTTATGGGACGATAATGACCAATTTTATTATGCTTCCATTTATTTTCATAAGTGTAAAATTAGGCATTAAAATTTAATTGACAAAGAAATAAATTTCCACCCCCTATTTTAATTTGAAACGAATAAGGTCTCCTGGTCTTTTTTGTGCTAAAATGGACATGGCCATGTCCGATAACTGCAAAATTCTTGGATAACCACCCGTAGTCTGACCATCCTTCATTAAAATGATCAATTTTCCAGCAGGGGTAAGTTGTATTGTACCGGGCAATGTGGCGGAAGTCAACATGGATAGAGTGTTGCCTTCAATAGCCTCACTGAGTTGATATGCCATTCTGTTGTTCTCGTTGGCAACCGAGAATTCATTGTAAAATATTTGGGACAACTGTTTATCAGTCAATAGATTGTATTCAGGCCCTTTAAAGACTTCCAATTGTGATTTGTCCAAAACGGAGTCTACTTTGAGTTTCGTAATTTTGGGACTGAACTCTTTATATTTATTATAGGGAAGAGCAGGGATTTTTTTAATGGAATCGTGTTCGGTAATTGGTTTAAAGAAAGACCTGCTTCCCAACACCAGGGAAGTCTTGAACCCGTCCTTAATTGCCAAATAGGCCCTGAATCCCTTTAATAACTTGCCATAGGATAGGATATCACCACTATTGACCTTGTAGACTTTGTAGTGCTCAACGGCCATATCGTTCAGGGTAACCGACATTTCCGCACCGCCCAAAACAATATAGGTATCCTCTTCAAATTCCAGGGTTGGTCCCGTCATGGTTATTTCGAGGACGGCGCTGTTTTCCTCATTTTCCAACAAGGTATTTAGCTTTGAGGCGGTGAACGAATCCATAGCCCCGGCAACGGGCACCCCTTTGTCCCTATAGCCAAATCTACCGGAATCCTGTACAGTAGTGAAAAAGCCCGATTTTATAATGTTAAGCATTGAGCACTATTTTTTCTATGTTATAAATCCCAACCTCACTTTCAATTTTGTGCAATTGGTACTCCGCCATTGAAATTGGGTAAAATTGTATTTTATCGCCCACTTTAACGAAACAGGGGTTTTCCTTGTTTACATCGAACATGGGAATGGGACATTTGCCAATAATATTCCAACCTCCAGGTGAATCCTGCGGATAAATTCCTGTTTGTTTTCCGGCCAGGCCAACCGAGCCCATAAGTACCTTGGGTCTTGGCGAGGACTTGCGTGGCACTTCCAGAGTCTCTGGCACACCGCCCAAGTACATAAATCCAGGTAAAAAGCCAATGCCATATACTGTATAGATACCCTTGGAGTGTAATGCAGTGATATCTGCTATGGATCTGCCCAATTTTTCCGACAGCTCCTCCAGATCCAAGCCAAACTTTAAATCATAACATACTGGCAATCGCCAGAGATACCGCGTAGCTGGTTCAATTTTGCCTTTTATGGCATACCATTCCTTGATCTTGGGTTTAAAATAATCAAAATCGAGAAGAGTGTCCTTGCAGATCAATGTGAGTGAATTATAGGCGGGTACAAACTCCCACTCCTTTTCATCCAAGTGATTCTCCTTTAAGTATTGAATGAACTGAAGAATCTCATTCAATATGGTTTCTTCCACCTTATTTGGCCACTCCACCAATATGGCATGGGCACCAAATTGCCTTACCGATATGTTAAAATTACTCACTTCTTTATTAAGATTTGGTTCTTTGGTAAATGTCTTGAAAGATACGCTAATATTTGTAAAGTTGTTGGAGAATCCCCGTGAATACAGTAAGTGTCCGCTTTGATTTTTACTAGCCTCCCGGAAAGGGTCAAAACCGAACCTTTTGTAGCCATAATCAGTAAATGGTCCATAACGGCCTTGGGATCCTGAATCATGGCCCTAGGGTCTTTGCGGGACACTAGGGAGAGGTCTTCGTTATAATTGCGATCTACAAACGCCTCATATTTTATTTGAAACCCTAAGCGCCGGGCTTCCTCCCCTATTTTGGAATGGTACGGCACATATAGAAACACTTCCTTTTTATATTTTTCAATAGAGTCCAAAAATACCGCTGCCAATTTCCTGTCCTTGGCTACATCATTGTATAAGGCACCATGGGGTTTTATGTGGTTCAGCACTGCCCCCAAGGATTTTAGAACAGTTCCTAATTCTTCCAATTGGGCTTGGATGCATTTTTTTAATTCATCGTTGGCAATTTTGATACTGGTTCTCCCAAAATTTTCCCTATCCGGATAAGATGGGTGCGCCCCTATGAGAATCTTGTTTTCTTTGGCCAATGAGGCCACTTTCATCATGGTGACTGTATCCCCGGCATGGCCACCACAAGCAATATTACAGGAGGAAATCAATGGCATTAGCTGAGCTTCGTTGCCTATTCCCTCCCCTACGTCACAATTTATGTCGATATTCATCATATCTTTAAAATAACCCAAATACGGTTAATATGCTTTTTACACCAAGTATGACCGACAACACAATGATTATAATTCCCAATATATTTTGAAATTGTGTGTTTTGATACTCCAACATTACTGTTTTCCGATTAACGATCCAAAGTAGAAAAACAGCTATAATTGGCAATAGCATCCCATTGGTCACCTGGGCAAATTTAATAATCTCCAAAGGTTTTATTCCTATGGACATGGATAGAACGCCAACGAATAAAATGATCATCCAAACCATTTTGAACCGCAGGTTGTCCATAGTGGTATTCCATCCAAAACAGCTGTTGGCCACGTAGGCAGCGGCTAAAGGTGCGGTAATGGCAGAGGTTATCCCCGCCGCAAAAAGTCCTACTCCCATAAAATATTTGGCGCCTTCCCCATAAAGTGGTTCCAGGCCTTTGGTCATATCCATTATGTTGCTAATTTCGTTGGACGGAATAGCAGTTGCAGTAACAACGATCGCCATAGATACCGTACCTCCCAGAACAATGGACAATAGGGTATCCCTACGTGCTTCCTTCAAATTTTCTTTGGACTTCCATTTTTCACTTACCAAAGAGGTATGTAAAAATAAATTATAGGGTACTACTGTGGTGCCTACCAAGGCAATAATGGTCAAAATACTTCCATCTGGAGCTTTGGGGATGAAAAGGCCATGTAAGATGGATGAAATATCGGGTTTTGTAATTATGGCGGTCAGTAAGAAGGATAGGCTCATGACCACTACCAAGGATACCAATACCTTTTCCAGAACCTGATAATTGCCAAAAAACAAAAGTAGAAATGCAAAAATCCCCACTATCCAAGGATAAAAAATTAGATATTCCTGTCCAAATATAGCTTCCAAACCTAAGGAAGCACCTCCTATATTACCGCCCTCATAGGCTGCATTCCCTATGACTATTGCTGCCAGGATCAAACCCAGTACCATCATCTTTATCCAGCGAACACCTATCTCTTCTTTTATAACATGGGCCAATCCCTTCTGGGTCACAATTCCCAATCTCGCCGCCATTTCTTGTAGTACCGCAGTGGCCACAATGGAGAGCAACATGGCCCAGAGAAGTGAATATCCATATTGTACTCCCGCAATGGAGCACACGGCAACGGTACCAGGACCTATAAAGGCTGCCGCTACCAACACTCCTGGCCCCATCTTCCATTTCATCCTATTGGGCTGTATTTAAGGCATATAATGCAAAACTTCCCAACCAATGGGTACTACTGTAATTATTATCAATTATACCGGGGAGGGAATAGTTAATATGATCGGTGGCTATTTGTTTTAAATGGGAGTATTGGGGAAGTGTCTGCGCAATACCGTACAAACACCAGGCCCTACTAAAATTGAGGCCATCCAAATGCACTAATTTTCCATCTGTTCTGTCGGATACTTTTCCGGGTACCAGACTAAATTGGGGATCGGCCAATTGCGGTAAGAATTTATCCAACCATTTCTTATACTTGTCAGGGCTATATATTTTTCTCACCAGATTGGCTTCTTCCAAGCATGGAGATAGAAAATCGAATCCGCTAGGTTCCCAGTTCAAAGGGCAATTGGCATCGCTTTCATAAAAACGGGCAACACTGGTGGTAATGGCATTTTTTAAGGCGTCGTCCTCAAGAACAACTGCATAGTCCCAAGCCAAGGAAAGCCCGAATGCGGTATTGCTATGTTCCCCAACCCTAATGGGGTAATTTAATTTCGGTAAAAATTCTATATAGGCAGCCACTATATAATTTGTCAAAGGTTGTAAATTAGCTTCCAGGTCACGGGCCAAAGGGTCCTGCCAGGTATGGATCTCCTCGGCCAATTTTAAGATCCATGCCCACCCATAAGTCCGTTCATATGACTTGTTCCCTATCATGTTAAAATAATCTACTTCGGCCATAATATTTTCCTTGGAAATATTTTCTACCAATTTATTGCGTATTGTGGAAGCCTGATTTAAACTAGGGAACTGCTTTAGCAAAGAGACCAAGGACCAATGACCATGTACTGAGGAATGCCAATCGTAGCAACCATAAAATGCGGGATGCAATTGTTTCGGACCGCCCAAATGTGTTGAATCCTGTAGAGACTGATTTAATTTGTTGGGATATTCGGTCTGTAGACATTCCAAAGGCAAACGCACCAGCCGGTTGGCTTCATTAAAAGTTAGCTCGGGCAGAGCCATGGATAAAGAATTATCAGGTAATGTCTTTTGTTGATTCCTACAGCTTACAAGAAAGACAAAGATCGAAAAAGTAGTAATGATTGTTTTATGGTCCATTATTTTGGTTTGAAAAGCGAATATGTAAATATATAGGGATATTCCAAAATGCGGAAGAATAATTGTTTTTTAAAGGCCATGTGGTTTAAAAAGTAGGTCGTTCATCTAAAAAGTTGCAGTTCGTCTAAAAGATGGCCTTTTTGGATAACCCACATATAATAATCTAAAAATATTACGGTTATAATAATCCCAAATTAAATTTTTAACCTACTTGAATGACATGTTTAGATTGTAATAAAGAGCTTGATTATCTTGACCACAAAAGAGCGATGGATCTCTTGGGAATAGAGCTTTGTGCGAAGCACAAAAGCAGAATGGAAAAGCTGATCAAACTTAAAAGTACCCCCAAAGAAGCCATACAATTATATTATGGTTTAAAAAATGCAGGAGTAAATCCAATGCTGGAATGGTGGGATGGAAAAAAATCAGTTGATATTGCTATATCCAGGGTAAAACTTAATATAGAGATAGACACGGAATACCAATCCATTACCCAAGAACAAGCCATCAATGATTTGGAAGAGGCTATGCATTCTTTTAGAAATGGATTTACCACCATTCGTATCCCCCATGTACTCATCAAATATTATTTAAAGGAAACCGTAGATAATATTTTGGGAATAATGGAAGGACTAAAGGCCAATATCAAGGTCGTTTAACCTTTGATGCCATAGGGAAATGTCTTTTCAAGTAAGGACCGAGGCATTTCGGCTCAAGCAGAACTGAAATGCAATGAATCTTAAAAACAATTTTATGGAAACAGAAAAGAAGATTTTGAGAACACCTTTAAGAATTGCCATTTCCCTACTTGTTGTAGGCTTTCTTTTTAAAATTCTACATATTACGACCCTCGCAAATCCAATTATTTTGTTTGCCCTTATTGCTATTGGTGTATTGTACGCGTGGCGATTTTGGAAAAGGACAAAGAAAGGATTTCTGCAATACAACAAATTGGTTTTAGTTACTTCTTGGTCCTTAAATGGAATTTTTAAAATCCTGAATATATCCCACAACGAGTTTTTTCAAGTATTAGGGGGCTTGGCATTCATTATTTGGATCATCATGGAAGGCACATCTTATCTCATTGATGACAAGGAAGATAATAGGAGCGATATTGCGTATTTTATGTGGAACACCATGATGATTATCGGCATATTGGCCATAATTATCGGAAGCCTCACTAAAATATTGGAATGGGAGTATGCTACTCCTACCCTGATTACGGGATTCATACTTGTGGCCGCTTACGTTTTAAAGGACCTATTGGTACAGAACCTGCAAAAGAAGGAATAAGGGGTTCTACGCCCTTTAATTTTACGGTGTAATTGTAAATATTTGAAATTCAATAGGATGTGGTATAGTAAGTATATTGATTAAAGATTTGCGATATCCGGAAAGTGAGTGTGCAATCGTTGTAATACTGTAGTTTTTTTTCATCTTCAAAGGCTTTTCAAATTTTCATGGAAATATCAAAATTTTGTGGTATTTTTTAACTTTAAATTGAAGCCATGGAAAAACAAAGACGAATTTTTATTCAAAAGGCTGGGTTAATTGCAGCAGCCAGTGCGTTTACACCTCAAATATTATTGTCCTCGACCAGGACTCAAAATAAAAAATTAGGAGTAGCCCTGGTTGGATTGGGGTACTACAGCACCGATCTTCTTGCCCCTGCCCTACAATTGACCAACAATTGTGAATTAAGGGGTATTGTAACCGGTAGTCCCGAAAAAATTCCTGTTTGGAAGGAAAAATATGGTATTAAGGATAAGAATATATACAACTACAATAATTTTGATACAATAGCCAATAACCCGGATATAGATGTAGTTTATGTGGTATTGCCACCGTCGATGCACGCAGAATATACTATTAGGGCGGCCAATGCCGGTAAGCACGTATGGTGCGAAAAGCCTATGGCACCTTCTGTGGCCGATTGTGAGGCCATGATCAAGGCCTGCAAGGACAATAAGGTAAAACTTGCTATAGGGTACCGTTGTCAGCACGATCCCAATATTCAGGCCTATATGAAAGTGGGCAAGGAAAGGCCATTTGGGAAAGTAAGGATGGTCACTTCTGCCGCAGGATATTTTGACGGCCGGACCAACCATTGGAAACAAAATAAAAAATTAGGTGGAGGAGTAATGGGCGATATGGGGGTGTACGCCCTACAAGGTGCCCGTTTGGCCACTGGAGAAGAACCCATTTCGGTCTTGGCGCAGGCCTCCACTACCCGACCTGAAATTTATCACGAAGTAGAGGAGACCATGATGTTCCAATTGGAATTTCCCAGCGGGGCCAGGGCATCCTGCCAGACCAGTTTTGGGATCAATATGAACCATCTCCAGGTAAATTATGAAAAAGGGTGGTTGAAAATGGAACCGCATAGTTCCTACAATGGCAATAATGGAAGTATGTCCGATGGGACCATCATAAAATTTTCCATACCCAGCCAGCAAGCCAAACAAATGGATGAGGATGCTATGGCCATTATGAACAAAACCGACCTGCTCGTTCCTGGGGAAGAAGGCTTAAGGGATATTCGCGTGGTTGAGGCCATCTACAAATCGGCTGCACAGAATTGTGTGGTAAAATTGTAGGTTAGTGTGAAGATAGTTGGGTAAAATATCGGTAAACCGTTGACTTTATTGGTTTTAGGGATTTATGGAATTTGACGTTAATAGATGATTTTGACCCTTCATCCGAATTGGGGTCATGTCGTCGAAATTATGTCCCATACATGGGGACGAAAATGCTTTTCCTTTCATTTCGGGGTTTTATATATAAACCTGACATATGAAGGAAAATACTACATTAAATCAATTGTTATTCTATCTCTTTTGCGCCTTTTGTTTTGCTTGGGCCATTTATGTACTAGCCTCTTAAATGAGGTTACGGCAATTTAAGGATCCGTATGCATGCTATGTGGTTACAACATTAATACATATACTTAAATAAGGCTAAGGTTGTAATTTAATAAATTCACGGGCATACCTTTCGCCTAGAAGTCGCTGTGCCTCGGAGTTAAAATGCACCTTATCCCCTTTGTCCTTTAGATCTTGGGTTTTGACCATCCCGGTATATGGATCGGTGGATACATAATATTTTATATGGTCATTGATCTTGGACCATAAAGAATTGGTAGAATAACTGCCCAGTTGCCCTACGACAATGGTGGTCTCTGGCCTTCCAATTATCTTTCTAAATTGATGGAACAATACCGATAATCTGCTTTGGTATAATGGAGCCAACTTGGTTGTGGCATCACTTTCTCCCTGATGCCATAGAATCCCTTTTACGGTCCCATAATGTTTACCCAATTCCGCTTTTTGTTTGAAATTGGACAAAAGTTTAACCTCCCTATGGATGGAGTCGTTTAGCCATTGTGAAATGGAGCTTCCCCCTACTGCAGTGGGAATTAACAGTACCGATATACTGTCCGGGATATGCCTCGCCAAGGCCTTGCCGAAGGAAAGACCACTATCCAATCCTGCCATGGATGGTTCATAAAAATGTAAAGGTTCTTGAGCAATGATGATATTGCCTTGTTTGTTTAGGGTATATACCCTTTTGTTGGGTACGGTATCCTGAGGTTCTACTAGGCCTCTTCCGGCCATATTGGACTGCCCGGCAAGAAGAAAGACCCATAGATTCTCTTTATTTGGCACATTGTCCACAGACAGTTCAAGTTTTGGAAAGAATTGGGTCCTTTTGTCTTTGTCCTGCCCTCTACACCAAAAAATTACAGAAAATGTAAGTAAGGAAAACAAAAATATTTTTTTAGTCATTTTGGGTCCATTGGTATTAGCTTCCACTGTTGATTGGTGTTTTTTTTAACAGCTACAATATATTAATTTATTTATTTATGCTTGTGTCCTTAGCCGTATACCAAGGATAATGAAAAGATTGGTATTGGCGCAGGGCCATGACACTGTACTTTTAGATGGATTTCGGGCAAAACCAATACCGTTATAGTATAAAAAAAATTGGGACATAAATAAGAAACAGTGCATTTCATCCGTTATTTAAGTATATCATCCTATATTTAGCAAAAATTACCTTTAAAAACGCACCCCCTATGAAGAAAAGCAAAACCTTTATCGGAATTTCGCTTTTAATCCTTACACTGGTAACACTTTTTTTAAACGCTTTTAAGTCGGCCCCTGATTTGGGACCCAAAGTGGCCGTTACAAGTATTGAACATTTGAAGGACGCTTTGGCCGCCAAAGAAAATCTCCTATACAAAAAACATCAAGATGAACTGAAAGTAGCCCTACAGGCCTATTTTTACAAGGCTATTTCAGCAGGCGATATTGTTGGAGCGGGTGTGAGTATTGTAAAGGATGATTCCATTCTAATTTCGGATGGTTATGGCAAAAGAAACATCAATCGTGACGAGGGTGTGGATGGAGGGACCATTTTTAGGCTTGGATCCCTTTCAAAAGGGTTTGCGGGGGTATTGGCTGCTGAATTAAAGGATGAGGGAAAATTGCACTGGGAGGATAGGGTGAGCGATTTTATACCAGAATTTAAGTTTGGTGACAAGGACAATACGAATAAAATCACCTTAGCCAATATATTATCGCATACTTCAGGAACCCCTTATCACAGTTATACCAACCTTGTGGAGGCTGGACTACCCCTACAGGATATCGCCCAACGTTTTAAGGACATTACACCGATAAGTGAACCGGGATCCATGTACAGTTATCAGAATGCCATGTTCGCATTATGTGGGGAAATGATACACAAAGCAACCGGACAGGATATTAGTGAGGTGTTGACCAATACTTTTTTTAATCCCTTGGGCATGTGTTCTACGACCATGGATTATGAAACCTTGACGCACACGGAAAATGTGGCCATGCCACATTCCAAAAGAAGAAACAGCTGGAAAACATTGCCACTTTCCAATAATTATTACAACGCCATTGCAGCGGGTGGTATTAGTGCCAGTTCTGTTGATATGGCCAAATGGATGCGATTTCTATTGGGGCATAATCCTGAATTAATGAGTAAATCGGCTCTTGCCGAAACTTTTTCCCCATTTATAGAAATAAAGGGAGGAAGTAAGTATTATCAACATTGGCCCGGACATAAAGCCTCTTACTATGGTTATGGGTGGAGAATACATAAATTCCATGAAAAGGATTCGGACCAAGAGAAAACCATTTGGCATCATGGTGGAAGTGTCAACAACTACAGAAATGAAATTGCTATTTATCCAGAAGCAGATCTGGGTATTTGCGTACTTTTGAGCAATAATAGTAGAATTGCCAAAACCGTTATCCCGGATCTATATGCCATAGTGAAGGAAATATATGGAAAAACGGCCCCCTATAACAATTTTAAGAAAGGTGATGATTTAGTCCAACTGCATTTGGAATAAACTGGTAAAAGTTCAATGTTGTAGGTTGTTTGTCTCTGTTGCTGCATATTATTGACGGCCACGCAAAGCCAGCTACGTAAAGCCAGCTACGCAAAGCCAGCTACGCAAAGTCTCCCGACTTTGCGCTATATATAATCCTTGATTTCAGGAAGCCTTTAGTATTAATTTTTGGAAGTGCCAGGGCTTTTGTCTTATCCAATGCTTAGAATCCTGTTCAAAGGGTAGCTGTAATAAAAAATTTGAAATGGATTTTCATAATGTGAATATTGGTAATGAATTATAGTGTAATCAGTGTATGGTTTGGCAGTTTTACCCCAACCATCCTTCACGGTCAAGACTGCGGTACTGAATGGCTTCGGCAATGTGGTTTCCGTTGATGTCTGTGGCATTTTCCAAATCGGAAATTGTTCTTGCTACCTTCAAAATCCTGTCGTAGGCCCGTGCAGAAAGGTTTAATCGCTCCATGGCATTTTTTAGCAGTTCCTTGGAGGCATCGTCCATTTTGCAATATTTCCGAATTTGTTTGGTGTTCATCTGGGCATTGTAATGAACGTTTTCCAGTTCCGCAAAACGTTGGGTCTGTATTTCCCTGGCGGCCGTAACCCGCTTCCTGATTTCGACACTGCTTTCCCCTTTGCGTTCCTCTGACAACTTTTCAAATGGTACCGGTGTTACTTCAATGTGGATATCGATTCGATCCAGCAGGGGTCCGGAAATCTTGCTCAAATAGCGCTGCATCTCTGCTGGTGAGGAGGTCACAGGAGCGTCGGGATCATTAAAATAACCTCCGGGACTGGGATTCATACTGGCCACCAACATAAAACTACTGGGATAGGTTACGGTAAAGCGTGCCCTGGAAATGGTCACTTCCCTATCTTCCAAAGGCTGTCTCATCACTTCCAGTACGCCTCTTTTAAATTCGGGTAATTCATCCAAGAATAGGACTCCGTTATGGCTCAATGATATTTCCCCTGGTTGGGGATAGGCTCCGCCACCGACTAGGGCAACATCACTAATGGTATGATGGGGACTGCGAAAAGGCCTTTGGTTCATAAGGCCCATATTCTTGATCTTCCCCACAACAGAATGAATTTTGGTGGTCTCCAGGGCTTCGTGCAAGGTCATGGGGGGTAAAATGGACGGTAGGCGTTTGGCCAACATGGTTTTTCCAGCACCTGGTGGACCTATCAGGATAATGTTATGTCCGCCCGCAGCAGCAATTTCCATACAGCGTTTTATGCTCTCCTGCCCTTTTACATCCGAAAAATCGAACTCAGGAAAATCCAATTTTTTATAAAATTCTTCTTTGGTATCTATAATGGTCTGCTGTAAAGGGGCATTTTTATCAAAGAAGTCTATCACCTCTTTAATATTGTCTATACCATATACTTCCAGATCGTCCACTATAGCGGCCTCCCTAGCATTTTCACTGGGTAAAATAAATCCTTTAAAGCCTTCCTCCTTGGCCTTGATGGCTATGGGCAAGGCTCCCTTTATGGCTTGTAAACTCCCATCCAGGGAAAGCTCCCCCATGATAATATATTTTTCTATGGATGCCGATTTGATCTGATGGGAGGCAGTGAGAATCCCCAAAGCCAGGGTAAGGTCGTAGGCCGAACCTTCTTTGCGAAGATCGGCGGGTGCCATATTAATAGTTATTTTTTTTCCTGGAATTTTGTAACCATTGTTCTGTAAAGCTGCCGCTATTCGGTAATTACTTTCTTTGATGGCATTGTCTGGCAATCCTACCAAATGATAGCCGATGCCTTTGTCGATATTTACTTCAACGGTAATGGTGGTAGCCTCTACCCCAAAAACCGCACTACCATAAATTTTTGTAAGCATTTACTTATAATTTAGATAAATTTAAGTAAATAAAATAAATTCTGGGCGTAGCCAATGTGCTAAATTTTAGGAAATTAAGGACTCAAGGCAATGGTAACTTACATCAATTGTTGTGGCGAACTTTTACTTGTTCAATGTTCAGATTACGGGTCGAGGTAGATTTTCTTTTCCAACTATTAGTTGCCGCTCCATGAAAATTCTTGGATATTTATTCTTTAGTCGGTTCAAAAGTCAAGAGTGATTTTTTGGTTTCAATAATTTCCTCTTTGTTCATCATCATTTTTCGAAATTTACCTTGATTGTACATTTCGGCCTGATCGTCGTAATGTTCACTAAAAGGATTCCCGGACTGGCCTGTAGGAAGTATACTGGTACTATTTTCAATATCCGAAAAGTCGATTACCCTTCTTGTGGACGGACCTGAGCTAACTGGGTAATAACCGGTATCGTCATATTTAAAGTCCATATTGTTGATTACTTCCCTTGATCCGGAAACGGGGAAAGGACCAACATTAAAGAGAGATCTAAGGGCTTTGATCTGCCCTATGGGATGGCCGTGTTCCAGAGTGTGCAACTTATTCCATGTCCATTTATTGGAGTCATTGCCAAATTCCTCTTCCAAAGATTGGTATGCCTGTCTAAAGGAAAGGTTTATCCTTTCTTTTTTTGTTTCCACACTATCCTTGGTATTTATATCGTCCCACCATACAGAGGTTTCCTTTTCCGCCAAATCTGCTATTAGGCGTTTGTGAAAATGGGTATCCAACATTTGTCCAAACATCTCTGTTTCCAATTCATCCTCGAAAGTATTCCTCAAAATGAAATATATCCAGCGATTGTAAATGCTAGGTTCTATCTGTTGCAACTGATTACTGCCGTCCCATAAGTTTAATTTGTCCAAGATTGCGATTTGCTTTTCGTTCAATTGCTCCACTTCCATGCTTTTGGACAGGTTGGTGACCACTTCGGTATTTACAATGGAGGTATCATCCAACATCATCTCCTGTACGGCCTCCCTGTCCCAATTATTTTTTGGTTCTAAAAGGGCCACTATTCTCTTTGCCCTATCCTCTGGCAAGTAATAGCCTGGATACAATCGGCCGTTGATGGAATCGGGCTGATTGTTGGCAGAGTACACGTAGTTCCAAGGTGGGTTAATGGCCATGGGATTTTCGGTAAAGTTTAAATAACGAATGGGTTCTTGCTCTCCCGTACTGCCTTCCATTATAAATTTGGTATTGGTACTATCCGGCATTTGATAAAGTTTAGCTGATGCAAACCATGCCACATTACCAACAGCATCCCCGTACATAATATTTAAACCTGGGGCATGAATATCTGGCAGTGCGTCTTGAAATTCCAATAAATTTTGGGCATGGGACATGCCATAAAGAGCATTCATTACCTTATTTTCCAATTTGGTATAGATCCACGACATGGCTACTGGGCGTTGGTCCGTCACTTGATCGGCAATGCCATTGAGAATTGGACCATGATGGGTTTTCTTAAAGGAAAAATGAACATCTTCTCCCCCTTTTACTTTTATAGTTTTGGATACTTGTTTATATTTTTTCCAGCCAGTGGAGGTTTTGTATAAGCTGGGGTCACTTGCATTTTCCTCTTCATAGTAAAAATCAATATCATCGTTCTCGAACATGGTAATCCCATAAGCTAAATTCCTGTCGTGGCCCAATATGGGAAATGGTATCCCGGCCAGGTGATATCCGTATTTTTCATAGTTGGGGCTATTTACGTGGGCTTCATACCAAACCGAGGGCTGGGCAAAACCAATGTGGGGGTCGTTAGCGAAAATAACCTTAGCGTTTTTGGTCTTATTGGGAGCTATAACCCAACTATTGCTCCCTTCGAATAGCGGTACGGGTAGATCCTTCAACGCCTCTGTAACCAGACCGGTTATCTCATTTTTAATAGAATCGCGAATACTCGGTCTGTAATTTTTGATCAATGTTGAATTGGGATCCGAGTCCAACCCCAGATCAGTTAAATAGTCAGGCCCCAATTTATTCTTGATATTGGTAAGCAAAGGATCGGTCTTATGGGCCATGGCAAAACTGAAGGCCATATATCCCACGGTATTATAGACATCCTTAAGGGTAAATGGCGTTTTTTCCAGGCCCGTAAGATGGAATTCAATAGGAGTTGGCCCTTCTGCTATAAACTTATTGATCCCATCCAAATATGCTTGGGAAAGTTTTACCATGGGGTCATTTTTTGAAAGCTTTTCCACGGTTTGTTGAGAGGCATCGTCTATGCCCAAGGATAGAAAAAATTTATCCGTTTTAAGCATGTCCCCACCAAAAACTTCCGAAAGTCCACCTTTTCCAATCCTTCGCAACAACTCCATTTGCCACAGTCTTTCCTGGGCATGGACATAACCCAGTACTCGTAGGGCATCTTCTTCGGAATTTGAATAAATATGGGGTATGCCATAGGTGTCAAAATAAACCTCCACCTTATTATTTAATTTATCCGTTTCAATGTTGCCGGCATACTCCGGGGTATGGGTATAAACATAAATGGCACTACTCAGGGCCAATATTACGATAAGGCCCAAAACTATCCAGAGCAGCTTTTTTAATACTTTCACACTTATGGGTTTTAGCTTAAAGGTATGTCAATTTAGGATATAATAAAAGTACTTGTAAGAGTACATTTATTTTTGTAATGTGAAAATATTATCAAGGTTTTAGAACAGTAAACTCTATTAAAGAAGTGTTGTAGACACGATGTGTTTGTTTTTGAAAATCTTCGGGCTTGGCCTGAAAAATATTTTCCACATAGGTTTGAGGATTAATATCTATATATGGAAACATAGTACTTTGGACCTGTACCTGTATTTTGTGGCCTTTTTTGAATGTATGGAAAACATCCTGTAATTGAATGTTTACCTGAGTAGCCTCCTTGGGAACAAAAGGCTCTGGTTTTGAAAAATCGTTTCTGAATCGGCCACGCATTACCTCGCTACGGACCATTTGATGATAGTTGCCCATTTTCAGGTAGTCCTGTGTCTCCTCGTAATCTTTGTGGTCTGCAGGATATACGTCGATGATCTTAACGATCCAGTCAGCATCCGTCCCAGTGGTGGAAACGCTAAGTTTCGCCATTATATCACCGGCAAGGGTTAGTGGCTCCTCCAAGGGCTCGGTTTCAAACAATAAAACATCGGGTCTACGGGCTGCAAAACGCTGATCATCGGTCATGAACTTACGAGGGGTGAATACCATCTTTATATCCTCGGAATAAGGTACTGGTTTCTTGGGGTCACTTATAAATTCCTGAAAGGAGTATTCCCTTGTCGCTATTTGCCCCAAACGTTGATTGCGCTGTAAGGAGTAGGTTTCCTTAGAGGTGTTTTTGGGAGGCCAGGCGTTGAAAGTTTTCCATTCCTTGCTACCCGTATCAAAAACGTAGGCCTCGGGCAAATTGGTGGTCGCCCCCTCCCCTTTTAAAAAATGATTGAAAAATCTGGTTTCAATATTTTCCTGATAGAATTTAGAGATGTCATCGCCAAAATATACATTGCCAATGGCTTGGCGTTTTGTTTCCTTGGACCAATCTCCATGGCTCCATGGCCCCATTACGATAGTGTTATAATTGGAGCTGTTCTTTTCTATATGTCCATAGGTGTTTAATGGACCGTACAGATCTTCCGCATCAAACCAACCTCCTACGGTCATCACTGCCGGTTTAATATTTTCCAAATGTTGTATGATTCCACGCTTTTGCCAAAAATCATCATAGTTCGGATGTTCTTTTAGTTGCTGCCAAAAAACATTGTCTTCCTTATAATACTTGTCCAAATTGGACAATGGGCCGGCATCCAAAAAAAACTGGTATTGGTCTTCCGTGCCCAATTCCGGGAAAGTATACCATTCTTCGGTAGTGGGTTGGTCTTTCATATATCCAAATACGGCCGTAGCCCTCCAATAGCTTAATAAGTATGCTCCATTATGATGAAAATCGTCAAAAAAGAAATCTCCGATAGGGGCCTGGGGGGAAACTGCTTTTAGCGCGGGATGGGCATCCAATAATGAATAGGTAGCATAAAATCCCGGATAGGAAATCCCCCATATACCTGCATTGCCATTGTGGTTTTTAACATTGTTTATTAACCACTCTATAGTGTCGTAGGTATCCGATGCCTCATCCACTTCCCCATTTTTTTTATTGGGAATAAAAGCTCTCATATTGTCATAGACCCCTTCGCTGTTCCACCTGCCCCTAACATCTTGGTATACTACAATATTTCCCTCTTTCATCATTTTTCTATTCGGCGATATCAGGGCTTTATATTCATTGGAACCGTAGGGCCTACAACTGTATGGCGTTCTGGACATAATGATGGGATATTTCTTGGAAGTATCCTTGGGGGAATAAATGGTGGTATGCAATTTTATTCCGTCACGCATAGGAATGGCGACTTCTGTTTTGTCGTAAAAATCCCTTGGATTATATGAGTCGACAGTCCCAGTATTGGTTGTAGATTCAATTCCTGTTCTTCCACAGGATACTAGGAAAATAGCTGATAAAATAAATATAAACTTTCTCATGAGAGTTGAATTTGTATTAATTGATTTCGTACAATTTTATGCCAATTTCAGGATAACTTTTCTTTAAGGGGATGCGGTTCAATGGTTGAACCACCAAGCATTTTCTTGTGAAGATATTATTTAAGCTGCCCCAACTCCTTAAAATTACCCACCCCTTTTTGCAGCCACTCCTTATAGGTGTCCCTATCCGTGTATTGGACCGCAGTGTTCAAAATTTCCAAATCGGGGGAAAGAAGCACATAATAAGGCTGTGAAGCTGCGTTGAAATTCAAGGTTTGGAAAGTACCCCATTTTTCACCAACGGTATTGATTTTTTTGACACGTCCCGACTCGTACTTAAATAGGAATTGTTCCGATTCGGGTAGTTCCTTTCTATCATCTATGTAGAGCGATATTAAAACATATTCGTCCTTAAGTATGGGGTAGATATCCGCTTCGCTCCATACCGTTTCCTCCATTTTTCTACAATTTACACAGGCCCAGCCCGTAAAATCCAACAAAATTGGCTTATTTACCTTTTGGGCATGGGCAAGTCCCTTGTCAAAATCCTTAAAACACTCTATGCCCAAGGGGCAATCGCTCCCTGTTTCAAAAATGCTATAAAACTGTGGGGGTGGAAAACCGCTCAACAGTTTTAAATCGGTAATTTTTGACAACCCCAACACTAGGTAGATGGCAAATAAACTGCTTAGAACAGCCGTGAGCTTTCTTCCGGCGGACAATCGTTGTTTTGGCCCGTCGTGTGGAAATCTAAAGATTCCAAATAAATAAAGGGAAAGCAATACGAACAATATTATCCAAATCCCTAAAAAGATCTCCCGTTTAAAGATTCCCCAGTTGCCTACTAGGTCCGCATTGGACAAAAATTTAAAAGCCAACACCAGTTCCAAGAATCCGAGGGTAACCTTTACCGTTGTCATCCATCCTCCTGATTTAGGCAGGGAATTAAGCCAAGTAGGGAACAATGCAAAAAGACCAAAGGGTAAGGCCAGGGCCACTCCAAAGCCGACCATCCCCGTAGAAAGGTTGGTAGCCACGTCCCCTTCCGCCAAGGCAGTACTTCCCAACAATCCTCCTAAAATAGGACCGGTACAGGAAAAAGAAACTATGGCCAAGGTAACGGCCATAAAAAAGATTCCGATTGCGCCTCCCACCTTGGAGGAGGCAGAATCCATTTTATTGGCCCAGGAACTAGGGAGCGTCAATTCATAATATCCGAAAAAGGAGAAGGCAAAAAATATGAAAATGAGAAAGAAAAATAGGTTTAGCCAAACATTGGTAGCAATGGTATTCAAAATTTGTGAATCCACAGAATCGAACAAATGAAAAGGTAAGCTCAAAAGAAAATAAATCAATACAATAAAAAATCCATAAAGCAATGCATTTGCTATCCCTTTGGATCTATGGGCCCCTTGCTTGGTGAAAAAGGACACCGTTAATGGTATCATGGGAAAAACGCAGGGGGTGAGCAGTGCAATTAATCCACCTAAAAAGCCTAAAACGAAAATGGTCCACAGACCCGATTTTTCATCCACAGCATTGTCATCCCCATTCACCAACAATTCCTTGTTCTTTAGGTCCAGCATTAAAGCAGCGCTCATGTCCAGGCTGCGCTGATCCAGCTGTTGCTCCGCAACAACTATTTCCTCTCCGGTCAGGGAAATATGGAAGACTTCATCCTTTGGGATACAAACCTCCTTGCAGATTTGATAGAACAACCCCACATCGATCTGGGTGACCTCCGGATTCAATAATTTTATTCTTTGGGTAAAGACTGCCTTTTCCTTAAAGAAGGTTTCATCCACCTCAAAAATATCGGAGTATTCCGTGAGGGTTTCACTTTCTGCAGTGATTCCTACCAGTTCATAGTCGCTTCCCACTTTTTCAAATGTAAATTCACTGGGCAAGGAACCATTTTCATCCGTAAATTGCGAATAGATATGCCAGCCTTCAAATATATCCGCCCTAAATATCAGGTTGTATTCCGTATCCGATATTTTTTCGGCCTCATAGGTCCAAATGGCCGGATTTTCATCCGATTGGGAAAAACCCAAGAAAAAACTGAGTACTGTTAAAATCGATCCCAATATCTGTTTCATAATTCCAAAACAATTTTTAAAATCTCTTTGGTCCTGTCGGTAATTTTAAATCGGTCGTCGGCACGTTTTCCTATTATCCAGACAATATTATCGCCAGAACACAACAACCATTGATTTTCCTTGGCAAAAACATCCATCTTCCGATCTTTGAAGTATTTGGATATTTTTTTCTTGCCCAACATTCCAAGGGGATAAAAATAATCCCCTTTTTGGCATTTACGGACTGTTAATGGGTACTTTAACGTTTCTTTATCTACATAAATTATGTTTGTAGAGATTTCTCCAATGGCTTTGACAGTTTCGAATTTTAGGCTTATGGGTACTGAGACTGCTTCTTGTTCCACTTCAATATGAAAAACCTCGGCATTTTGTGGAACTTTGGGTTTCAATAACAAAAAGTCCCTGTCCTTTAGCAATCTATGGGTGTTGGAATGTACTTCTTTACCACTATTGGCGCTTAGTAGGGAGTAAATGTCATCCCATTGTGTAAACCCGAACTCCCGAAAGAAATGAAAAAGATAGGCTTTGGTAGGATGAAGTGCCAGCAGTGAGGCTATTTTTACCTTTTCCACCTTGTCCTCTTTTGAAAAAAGTTGTTTCCTTAAGCAGGCTATATGCTGCTTTGATATTTCTTGGGTCTGTGTGAGATACGCTTGGGTCTTTAAAAAATTTTCCAAAAAACTGGGATTCAGTTCCTTTAGTTTAGGAATAATATTATGTCTAATGTTGTTTCTTAAATACTTGGTATTCTCATTACTGGCATCCTCTCTCCAGTGAATAGCGTTTGATTCCGCATATTTTTTGATTTCGGTTCTGGAAAATTGCAATAAGGGTCTAGAGATAGTATCTGTATGCGATGGTATTCCGGTGAGGCCTTCAATGCCTGTTCCCCTGGACAGATTGATAAGAAAGGTTTCCAAATTGTCGTCTGCATGATGGGCCGTTACTAGGGTTTTAATATGGTGATTGGCCATGATTTGCGAAAACCAATGATAGCGGAGTTCCCGTGCTGCAATTTGCAAATTGGTTTTATGTTGGGCCATGTACCCATGGGTGTCAAAACTGGTCACAAAAATTTCTTTGCCCAAATCCTTGGCTAATTTTCGGACCAGATCTTCGTCCTTATCACTTTCCAAACCGCGCAGTTTGAAGTTGCAATGGGCTATGGCAAAATCCAAATGGTAAGAAGAACATAAATGTGCCAGCACAACACTGTCTATACCCCCACTGCAGGCCAATATAAATTTACCTTCTTTAAGATGGGGAAAGTGCAGATCTATGTGATTCCTGAAATTTTCTAACACAGGGCTAATTTACATAAGAAAAATGATAGCAACTACTTTTGGCCATAGAAGTGGTCCAGCCTGTTCCTTAACCAAATGCCAATTATATCCAAAGTGTTTTTACTGCCAACATCATTGTGCAATTCGTGATAGCCGCCTTCAATTAAATGGAGTTGGGTACAATTTGAGTTTTTATGTAATTTTTCAGTAGCCCTATAATCTATAATTTTATCCCCAGTGCCGTGCAACAAAAGTGTGCTGGTCTTTATTTTACTGGCATTGTTTATGGCCCACTCCCCCGCTTCCATTATGGGAAAAGAGTACATGGGGCTTACCCTGTCATGAACCAAGGGGTCTGCAATGTATTTTTCCACTTCCTGATTTATTCTAGAGATATGTTGTGGATCCAGGCCGGACGACATGGTTACTGAAGGAATCATTCCCAGCATTAATTTGCCCAGGACCATTTTCCATTTTGGAGGTTGAAAGGCCAATTTTAGGTATGGACTCGTCGCCACAATACCGGCCAATTCCGATTTTATTCTCATGTCGTAGTTTAAAACCAAATTTCCCCCCATACTATGGCCGTAAAGAAATATGGGTTTATTGGGATTTAGCAATCTTGCCTTTGCAATCATATTGTCCAAAAGTTCCAACAATGCCGTATAGCTGTGGCAATGTCCCCGTTTTCCGCCAGATTTGCCATGGCCTATATTGTCATAACAGAAAACGGCCAAATTTTCTTCCAAAAGTCTTGGAATCACAGCATCCTTATAGCGTCCCGAATGTTCCCCAAAGCCATGGACCAATACGATGGCCCCTCTAACTATTTTGGGTCTGGCATACCATGCATTGATTGGGAGGTTCTTAAACTGAAGATCAAGCATTCTTACATCCATAGAATTTGTATAATGAATATTAGGTAGGCCTAAATTTATAATGGCTTAAGTTAGATTGAAAATTGATTATAACCAAACGACCCATTAATTTTCAAGTACCTGTCTCATAGCTTTGGCCTTAAGCAGGCATTCCTCATATTCCTTTTCTGGAATTGCCTGGGCCGTTATGGCACTTCCCACGGAAATAGATACAAATTGGGATGTTTTATTGTAGAGAATACTTCGAATGACCACATTAAAATCAAAATCGTTTTCAGGAGTAAAGTAGCCCACGGTGCCCGAATAAAGTCCTCTTTTTGAAGCTTCCAGTTCCTCTATTATTCGCATGGCCGACACTTTTGGAGCTCCTGTCATACTACCCATGGGGAAGGTTTCCCTGATAATATCCACCGGATTTTTGGTACTGGAGACCTCTGCTGTTATAGTGGAAATCATCTGGTGAACTTGGTCAAAGGAATACACCTTGCATAGTTCCTTGACCTCGACCGTGCCTTTCAAAGCACTTTTGGAAAGATCGTTCCTTACCAAATCCACAATCATAATGTTTTCGGCCCTCTCTTTTTGGTCCTTTTCCAAAGCTTCTGCCAATAGCCTGTCTTCATCTTCATCCAACGAACGTTTTGCCGTACCCTTAATAGGCTGGGATATAATCTGGTTGCCCAATTTTTTAATGTAGCGTTCCGGGGAAGATGACAATAAGTACTTATCGTTTATTTTTAAAAAGGTCGAAAAAGGGGCCCTGGTGATGGAATTCAGTTTCAAATAAGTCTTTAAAGCATCTATTTTAGTGTTCTCCGCATAAAACTCTTGGCAGAAGTTGGCTTCGTAGATATCCCCTCTATGGATATGGTTCAGCATTTTATTCACACGTCTATAATATTCGTCCTTAAATATTCTAAGCTTAATTTTGATATTGGATTGATTTTCCAATTCTGGTTCAAACGCTGTAGTTGCTTCTAGGATATTCTTATAATCACCTTCAATTTCATTGGCAACCATATTTAGGTAATGGAAAGTGACTACGGTATTCTGTATTTCTATTAATTTTTTGGGTTGAAAAAAATATAGAGCAGGAAAGTCCAATCCATCGGCATTGGAAGAGGAAAGCAGTTCCGTATCATTTTTTACGTCATAGGAAAGATAACCAAAAATCCAGTCTTTGACATTGGTTTGGTAGTTGCTTAAGTCCTCAAATGCGTTTTGGGTATCCGTTACTATCGATGTGAGTGCATCCACGGCAAGCATACCATCAAACGAGCTATAACTTCTTCTATGGGCGTTGCTGTCCAACCATACAACCTCATAATATTGCTGGGACCAATGTAAGAGGGATTGTTTAAAACTTATAATGTCCGAAACTGTAAATGAAACCTTTTTTCGCAAAGACTTTTAAATTTGTGATAAAAATATTTCCAATGCTTTTTTGTGGGCTTGTGCAAGCTCAGGGTCTGTTATGCCCTTTGCCTTGTCAAAGGTATGATTAAAGGATGGCAAGGAAAAGGTAGCCGAAATTTCGCCCCCAAATCGAGGTAAAATTCCCTGGACCACCTCTAAGGAGCCGGTACCTCCCCTTCTACCTCCGGAACAGGACATTAGGAAAACCTTTGTGTCCACCAAGAAATTCCTGTCCACTCGGGACAACCAATCCAATACATTCTTGAAATAAGCGGAAGGATTGCTGTTGTGTTCGTTTACAGAAATAATGAGGGCGTGGGCATGGACTATCTTGTCTTTTAACCCTCGCAATAAATCGGAATAACCTTCCTCCCTTTCCAAATCCTCACTAAAAACAGGAAAATTATAGTCGACCATATTTATAAGTTCAACCTCATGATCCGTAATCAGGGAGGCGGTGTATTTTACTAATTTATAATTGATGGAGGTGCTGGAATTGCTTCCGGCAAATGCCAGTATATGGGACATCTTGATTATTTAATTGTTTGCACAACGAAAATACCGTAAAATAGATTGAATTGCGAGGAAATTGCATAATTTTGCACTTGAAAACATCCAAAGCTACTGTTTTACAAGTATATAGGGTGTACATAAAAGTTAATATGGGTGCTAACAACCTAAGATTGTATTTTATAGATGCTATAAGGGCATGGGCAATCCTAATGATGCTACAGGGGCATTTTGTGGATGGACTTTTGGACAATGCATTTAGGGATAATTCCAATATGGTCTATGCTGTTTGGAAATATTTTAGGGGGGTAACGGCACCAGTCTTTTTTACGGTTTCCGGCTTTATATTTACCTATCTCCTAATTAAAGGAAAGGAGATTGGGATTAACAATCCACGGGTAAAAAAAGGCATTAAGAGGGGACTGCAATTATTGGCCATAGGCTACTTGCTTAGATTGAACTTTTTTGGACTGCTAAAGGGCCAGATTTATGGTTCTTTTTATTTAGTAGATGTGCTTCACTGTATTGGCCTATCCATTTTGGGGATTATAGGCATTTATCTTCTTACCATTTCTAGGAATAAGTATCTGTTTCCGGGTGTTTTAATGGTCACTACCCTTGTTTTATTTGTACTTGAACCCAATTATAAACAATACGCCCATCACTATCTGCCACAGATGGTGGCCAATTACCTGACCAAGGCCAATGGATCCGTATTTACCATAATACCATGGTTCGGGTATGCTTCTATTGGGGCTTTTATGTCCGTATTGTTCAATAGATTCAAAGATTTTAAATATTTGTACCCTGCTGCCATTGTGAGTTTTACCATGGTTGGCATTGGTCTTATGTTTTATTCATCAGGCTTTTTTTTAAAGTTATATAACTGGACCGGAATGTTGGTGTTTTCCAAAGTGTATTTTAATAACTATCTGTTCATACGGCTAGGGGATGTCTCCTTGGTATTTGCCGTTTTTATGTTATTTAGAAAATTTATGGGCAATGGTAGTATACTTAAGATAGGGCAAAGTACCTTATCTATCTATGTTATCCATTATATAATATTGTACGGAAGCTTTACCGGTTTGGGGCTGTATTATTTTTTGAACCATAGTTTGTCCCCTACTATCGTTATTCCGGGTGCACTGGCCTTTATGATTGCAACGACCTTGTTGGCCTTACAGTACGAAAGGAATAAGGTTTATATAAAATTGCAATTGTCATCAGTGGTCAGGGCTGTGCAACAAAAAGGCGAAGCTTGGCTGAACCAGGAAGGTCAGCCTTTGCTAAAAGCATTCTTACTCAAATCCAAGCTAACCTTAATGCGCTTATTTAGAATGGTGAAAAATTAGTGGTTGCATCCCTTTGCTACTATTGTTTCTCTTATTTTCGTACAAAAAATATAGATGAGCGAGACGAACAAAAAGTATACACCCATTGCGGTGGAATTGGTGAAGGATAAACAATATAAGTGGTGTACCTGTAGCCATAGTAACGTGCAACCTTTTTGCGATGGTTCCCATAAGGCGGAAAATGCTACGCCCCCTTTGGTCTTTATGGCCGAAGAAAGTAAGAAAGCTCATTTGTGCACCTGTAAATTAACCAAAAACCCACCGTACTGTGACGGTACCCATAAGTTGTAAAAACAATTTGTATTTTAATAGGTACTATTTAAAGAACTACAATAATACAATAGCCCCGTTGGAAAATATCCAACGGGGCTATTGTATTATCAACCTCTTTAATTATTTAAACATGTAGGGCTCTATTATCGGTTGCTGCCAGAGCAGCCTCTTTCACCGCCTCTGCAAATGTTGGGTGTGCGTGACTCATTCTGGAGATGTCCTCGGCAGAGGCTCTAAATTCCATAGCTGTAACTGCCTCGGCGATTAAATCGGCCATTCGTGCCCCAATCATATGGACACCCAAAACTTCATCGGTTTCCTTATCTGCCAATATTTTAACAAAACCATCCAAATCCATACTGGCCCTTGCCCGTCCCAAGGCGCGCATTGGAAACTGACCTACTTTATATTCAACACCAGCTTCTTTTAGTTCTTCTTCCGTTTTACCTACGGCGGCAACTTCTGGCCAAGTATATACCACACCGGGAATTAAGTTGTAATCTATATGTGGCTTTTGCCCTGCCAATACTTCGGCAACAAAGGCTCCCTCCTCTTCTGCCTTATGCGCCAGCATAGCTCCTCTTACAACATCGCCTATAGCATATATATTAGGTATATTGGTCTGTAAATGATCATTTACGGCAATAGTACCGTTCTTTTCGAGCTGAACTCCGGAAGCTTCAATGTTTAATCCATCGGTAAAAGGTCTTCTGCCCACAGAAACCAAGCAATAATCTCCAGTAAAAGTTATCTCTTCCCCCTTTTTATTCTCGGCTTTTACAATTACTTCTTTGCCCTTGGTCTCAACCGACTTAACCTTATGGGATAAATTAAATTTTACCTTTTGCTTTTTCATTACTTTCAGCAATTCCTTTGAAAGTGCTCCGTCCATACCAGGGATAATACGGTCCATATATTCAATGACCGTTACCTCTGCACCCAGGCGTTTGTATACCTGTCCCAATTCCAATCCTATTACACCACCACCAATTACGATAAGGTGTTTTGGGATTTCTTTTAGTTTTAGGGCTTCTGTAGAGGTAATAACGCGCTCTTTGTCCAATTTGATAAAAGGTAGGTTGGATGGTTTGGATCCTGTGGCAATAATTATGTTTTTTGCCTCGATGGTCTCTGTTTTGCCATCGTTCTTTTTTATATTGACATGGGTTGCATCCTTAAAACTCCCTAGACCTTCATAAACGTCTATTTTATTTTTGTCCATAAGGAATTTTACCCCTGCACAAGTCTGATCTACTACAGCTTGTTTCCTCCCTATCATTTTTTCAAGGTTTACCTTGATTTCCCCTGGAATTTCAATTCCATGATCTTCAAAGTGCTTTACGGCATCCTCATAATGATGGGAAGAATCCAATAACGCTTTCGAGGGAATGCAGCCTACGTTAAGACAAGTTCCTCCTAAAGTTGAATATTTTTCTATTATCGCAGTCTTCATTCCTAACTGGGCACACCGGATTGCTGCAACATATCCACCAGGACCTGAGCCTATAATGGCTACATCATATTGGGTCATATTATTATTGTATTGAAAAGATTAGTATCATTATTGTGATTACAAAAATACGAATGTTTTATTCTTGAACAACATTCATATTCCTTGTGATATGAACGTCTTATGGACAATTGTTATTATAAGAATACCTCGGTAGTACTTTTTACCTCATTGATTACGAATGAACTTTGGGTGCTCCCTATGTGATTTATGGCCGTAAGTTTGGTGATCATAAACTCTCGGTACTCTTCCATATCGGCAACGTATATCTTTAGTATATAGTCATAATCCCCGCTGGTGTGGTAACATTCCGCAACCTCATTTAGTTTAAGTACCTCCCGTTCAAACTGTAGTACATACTCCTTATTGTGCTGAACCAGTTTAATGTGGCAGAGAACTGTAAAAGCCTTGTGAACCTTCTTTTTGTCCACTAAAGCCACGTATTTGGTAACTACCCCGGATTTTTCCAGTCTTTTTATACGTTCATATATGGCCGTAACCGATAAATTTAATTGTTGGGCATACTCCTTGGTCGTTTTTTTACTGTCATTCTGAAGCAATCCCAATAACTTTATGTCTATTTCGTCAAACTTCATGGTGATAAATTTTCTTCTGTTTGGCTGCTGCCATCAATAAGTTGTAAAAATAAACTAAATAAATTACATTACATAGATTTATAATCTAGTTTAATTTATAACTATTGATTTTTATATGCTATTAATTTAATTTTATAGTAAAATAAATATTTGGTTATGAAATTTAGGGCATCTGATGATTTACAGGATTTGCAGTATTTTGGAGAATACGGTGGGGTCAATCCCTCGATATCCGATTCTTCTACCTACACGTTTTTGTCGGCAAAGACTATGTTCGATACCTTCGAGGGCAATACGGAAGGCTGCTATCTCTACAGTCGCCACTCCTCTCCTTCCAATCTATATTTGGGAGAGGCCCTGGCTGCCTTGGAAGGTACGGAAACCGCCAATGTAACTGCAAGTGGTATGGGGGCTATTAGTGCTGTGATAATGCAGTTGTGCAATGCCGGGGACCATATTGTTAGCAGCAGGACCATATACGGAGGTACTTATGCCTTAATGAAGAATTTTTTAAAGAAATTCGATATAGCAACTACCTTTGTGGATACTACAAAATTGGAGGCAGTGGCCATGGCCATTACTCCCAAAACACAGATGATCTATTGTGAGTCCGTTAGCAATCCCTTATTGGAAGTTGCCGATATTGAGGCCCTTTCCGAACTGGCCAAAAAACATAATATTCCTTTGGTGGTGGACAATACCTTTTCTCCCTTATCCATTTCACCCGCAAAATTAGGGGCCGATATTGTTATCCACAGTTTAACCAAATTTATAAATGGCACTAGCGATTGTGTGGCCGGAGTGGTTTGTGGCACCAAAGATTTCTGTTTAGGCCTAAAGGATGTAAATAATGGCGCAGGGATGTTATTGGGCAGTACTTTGGATAGTTTAAGGGCTTCTTCTATTTTAAAGAATATGAGAACGCTGCATATAAGGATGAAAAAACACAGTGAAAATGCGCTGCACTTGGCACAAAATTTTGAAAAGGACGGACTAAGAGTGGTATATCCTGGCCTTAAATCGCATATGGGGCACGTGCTAATGAAAAAACAATATAATCCGGAATATGGCTTTGGGGGATTAATGACCCTGGATGTGGGTTCTTTGGAAAATGCCAATGCCTTGATGGAATTAATGCAGAAGAAACATTTGGGATATTTGGGCGTTAGTTTGGGTTTTTATAAAACTTTATTTAGTGCTCCGGGAACCTCTACCTCTTCGGAGATTCCGTTGGAAGAGCAATTGGAGATGGGCCTGACCAATGGTTTGATCCGATTTTCCATAGGGTTGGATGACCATATTGATAGAACCTATAGGGCCATGAAGGATTGTTTAATTCAATTGGATATTTTAAAACCTTTAAGAGCGTAGGTCTAATTATGGGTTTGCAGAAGAGATATCAAAATCGTAATATTACGAAGAAACAAAAAGCCTCTAAATGCAGAACCTGAGTACCAATCCCGCTGGACCCGAAAATGAGCATATTGTAGAAAACAAGGAATTGAATATATGGGAAGCCCTTATTCCTGTAGTTCTATTGATGATGATGTTGGCCTATAATATTTTCTTTAAGGACGGCGAATGGTTTGGGGAATACTCCAATCAGATTATTTTGCTATTGGGAGGTGCCATAAGTGCCATTGTGGGGTTTTTTAATAAGACCTCCTTAAAAACTATGGGACTCGAAGTCCTGGAAAACCTAAAAAGCGTTCTTGTTCCAATAATGATCTTGTTTTTGGTGGGAGCGTTGGCGGGTACTTGGTTGGTGAGCGGGGTTATTCCGGCCATGGTTTATTACGGTCTGCAAGTTTTGAATCCCTCTATTTTTTTACCGGCTTCAGTTGTTATCGCTGCTATCATCTCAGTGGCTACAGGGAGCTCGTGGACTACCTCCGCTACTGTTGGAATTGCACTTGTTGGTATTGGGACCGCTTTGGGCATATACCCTGGTATGATTGCCGGTGCCGTAATTTCCGGAGCCTATTTTGGGGACAAGATGTCCCCTTTGAGCGACACCACCAACCTGGCCCCTGCGATGGCCGGGACCGACCTTTTTACACATATTAAATACATGACCATCACCACGGTCCCTACTATTGTGATAACATTGGTGGTTTTTGCCATAATAAGTTTAAACATAGAAACTTCTGGGAGTGCAGATGTAAGTGCACTTTTGGCCACTATAGATGCTACCTTTGATATTAACCCGTATTTATTCATTGTGCCAGGTTTGGTAATAGTACTAATACTTTTTAAAACGAAACCTCTGATTGCCTTGGGAGCTGGTGTGGGTCTGGCCGGGGTATTTGCCCTCTTTTTTCAAACTGAGGTATTAAAATCTTTGTCGGATTCCAATGTAACCGCTATTTTCAATGCCATATTTACCGATACGGCCATAGTAACCGATAATGAAAAGTTGAACGATTTGTTCAGTGCTGGAGGCATGCAAGGAATGATATGGACTATTTTACTTATTTGCTGTGCAATGGTATTTGGCGGTATCATGGACGGCATTGGGGCCTTGGCCCGGATTACTAAAGCTTTATTGTCCATTGCAAGTTCTGTTTTTGGATTGTTTGCCAGTACCGTGCTTAGCTGTATTGGTTTAAATGCTATAGCCAGTGATCAATACCTTGCTATTGTTATCCCCGGTAAAATGTTTAAGAAGGCCTTTCACGACAAGGGCTTGGCTCCGGAGAATTTGAGTAGAACATTGGAGGATTCCGGTACCGTAACGTCTGTATTGATACCCTGGAACACCTGTGGAGCTTATCAATCGGGCGTGTTGGGGGTGGGCGTTGCCGAATATTTTGTATATGCCATATTCAATTGGTTAAGTCCTTTTACCACCCTGTTCTTTGCGGCTCTGCACTTAAAGATAAGACAGCTTAAAACATCCAAAGCATAGGGACAATAATCTTCGACCCGGAATTCCTTACTAGTGAATTGTAAAATGCGGGCAATTGAGTTTGCCTTTGCTAAATAGTTGGTCCTTATATCTTTTATGTTTCCCTGATTTATCACAGGAGTGTACCTATCCATCAAGCTGTTTTCCACGGAAAACCACCCAGTCTCTTCAGTTAACAAGGGAGTGCATTTTTAAGAAATGAAATCACATCATAAACCTACTTATTCCTTAAAAATGAATTTGATATTTTTAACCCTATCCTGTTGTCAAATATGAAAAATTAAGTCTTGTATTTTTTCAAATTAACAAAGAAAAACCATAATCGGGATAGGTATATACAATTGTTATATTGCCATAAATTTTTTAAATCCATATTGGTGCGAACCCTTATAAATAGATGTAATTTTACATCAGAAATTAATCGTATAAATTTTATAAATATGACTTTAGTAGGTAAAAAATTTCCAAATCTCAGCGTTAATGCAATGAACGATTTAGGAGATACTTTCAAATTGAATGTTTTGGAAGAAGCTCAAAAAAACAATAAGAAAGTAATCCTATTTTGGTACCCAAAAGACTTCACTTTTGTATGTCCAACAGAATTGCATGCCTTTCAAGCTGCTTTGGGCGAATTTGAAAAAAGAAACACTTTGGTTATCGGGGCGTCCTGTGATACTGCCGAAGTTCATTTTGCCTGGTTGAATACAGCAAAGGATAATGGTGGAATTGAAGGGGTTACTTACCCTATTCTTGCAGATAGCAACAGAAATCTTGCCTCTACTTTAGGTATATTGGATATAACCAATGAGCAGTATAATGAGGAAACCGGTGTTGTTATGGTAGACGGTGACAATGTAACTTACAGGGCCACTTATTTAATTGATGAGGAAGGTACCGTATTCCACGAAGGGATTAACCATATGCCTTTGGGTAGGAATGTAAATGAGTATTTACGCTTAATCGATGCCTATACCCATGTTCAGGAAAAAGGAGAGGTATGTCCTGCCAACTGGGAAGAAGGTAAAGATGCCATGACGGCTGATAGAAATGGTGTTGCCAGTTATTTATCCACGCACGCAAACTAATTTCAAGAATTGAATATAAGGGGTCAATAGTGCTGTAGCATTGACTCCTTTTTTATATAATTAAATTTGAAATTTATGATAATCGAATTGGAAAATGATAATCTGAAAGAGATTATCGATCAGAATAAGAAGGTGGTCGTTCAGTATTCGGCTACTTGGTGTGGCAATTGTAGAATAATGAAACCCAAGTTTAAAAAGGAGGCATCCATTAATGAGGATATCACCTTTGTTCTTGCTGATGCAGAGAAATTTCCTGAATCTAGAAAGTTGGCCAAGGTAGACAATCTTCCCACCTTTGCCATTTTTAGTGATGGTGAATTTAAGAATCAGGTCCAGACCAATAAATATGAAGTTTTAAAAGAATTGATCGGTGAAATTACCAGTAATTAAACACCTTACGGGCTTTATAGCTGAAAACGATGAGGATTATGTATTGGAGACCATAGAAACATTGGAGTCCATAACAGAAGTATCCTCGTTGAAAGATGAGGAATTGGATGTTATTGGGGAATTGATTTCCAACTTGTACGGAGCTTTGGAAGTACAAAAATCCATAAAGGAAGGTAAGTCCCAAAAAGAGGCTTTGAACGAATTTATGCAGCGGGTGGTTGGTTCCATAGACAAGTAATTGTTTAGGCATCCTGGCCCATGTATTATCAAATACCTTTGTCCTTATGTTTAATACATGGGATGGAGGTATTTGTATTTATGTAAAAGATTTGGCAAGTCTAGACATGGTCCTACTTTTTATGAGATATTCCTTATTTATCCAGCATATATTTTTTATTTTCACACAAATTTTAAAAAAATAATCATGGCTACAGTAACACTTAAGGGAAACCCGATAAATACAATAGGAACATTACCTGAATCAGGAAGTAAAGCTCCTGGATTTTCTTTGACCAAGGGGGATTTGTCCAGTACACAATTGGATGAATACAAAGGCGCAAAAGTGGTATTAAATATTTTTCCCAGTGTGGATACGGGCACATGTGCCCAATCTGTAAGGCAATTTAATAAGGAAGCTGCCGAATTGAAAAACACCAAGGTCCTATGTATTTCCAAAGACCTTCCTTTTGCCCAAGCACGTTTCTGTGGGGCGGAAGGAATAGAAAATGTAGAAATGTTGTCAGATTTCCGGGATGGTAATTTCGGAAAGGCCTATGGCTTGGAGTTTGTGGATGGCCCGTTAAAGTCCTTGCACTCTAGGGCTGTGGTGGTGTTGGATGAGGAAGGTAAGGTTATTTATACGGAGCAAGTTGCAGAAACCGTTGATGAGCCCAATTACAAAGCGGCACTAGAAGCGTTGATGGATGCCTAAGGAGAGCTTTTTGGTGAATCGCTTAAAGAGTGTAGGTTTCGCTTTAAAGGGGGCACTTCTCTTGATCAGAACAGAATCCAGCATCAAGATTCAGGTATTTATTACTTTGGTGATGACTGCTGCAGGATTTTATTTTGAGATTTCCAACACGGAATGGATTCTTCAAATACTGGCAATCGGATTGGTACTGGGAATTGAGGGTTTAAATACGGCTGTGGAAAAAATATCGGATTTTGTCCAGCCCGAATTTGATGAAAAAATTGGATTTATCAAAGACATCTCTGCAGGTGCTGTTATGCTGGTATCCATTGCCGCATCCATTATAGGCCTTATCATCTATATACCCAAACTCTTTTAGGATCCAATAGTTATCCTTATTCTCTATCCGGCTTATACAGAGTTTCCATAAAAAGCTATTTGAAAGGGAAAAGTTCCGAAGAGTTCATAAGTAAATTTGTAATTTAGCCACCAGAATTTAAGATTTAATGGCAAAAAAGGTAAAAAAACCAAAGTCAACACCCAGTAAAAAAGGCTTTTCCTTAAAATTATCACAGCAGAACAAAATTATTTTTGGGGGGTTGTTAATGCTTTTAAGTATTGCGCTGTTCTTTTCTTTTGTCTCCTTCTATTTTACTTGGCAAGACGATCAAAGCTTGCTTACCGAATTTGCAAACAGGAATGAACAGGCTAGAAATTTGTTGAATAAATTTGGAGCCAATGTTAGCCATTTTGTCCTCTATAAAGGTTTTGGTATCTCTTCCATCATATTGACCTTTTTACTTTTTTTAACGGGGCTGTACCTATTTTTAAGCATGCAAAAACAGGGGCTGCTAAGAAAGTGGATATGGGGCTTTGTGTTTATTATCTGGTTCTCACTTGCCCTGGGATTTTTTGCTGCGGGAAAACCGTTGTTGGGCGGTATGGTCGGGTACGAGATGAACGATTTTCTACAGGACTATGGAGGTAAAGTTGGAGTCTTTCTTTTATTGCTCTTTGGATTGATCGTTATTTTGGTAAGATTGTTCCAATTTTCCCCGGACAAAGCGGTTGCCTACTTGAACGACAAGGGAAAATCCTTGGCTACCGAATTTAAAAATGGCAAAGCTGTCAAGGTTGATGACAGTGACGATGGGAGCGCGGTTTTATTCACCAAGGAAAAGGAAGAAACTCCAGTGGTTATAGACACCTACACCCATAAGAAGGATATTCCGGCTTTGACAAAAGAGGACAATGAGGAGGAATTTGAAGTAAAGGTGGGGGTCGAAGAGGAAACCATTGCCATGGAGGTGGAAAAAATTAAGGAAGAGAAAGAGGAGTCGGACAATATTTCGGACAAGCTGGTGGAGGATTTCGGTGAATTTGATCCTACCTTGGAATTGGGCAATTTTAAGTTTCCCCCATTGGATCTTTTGGATCAGCATGGCGCCAGCGGAGGTATTACCATCAACCAGGAGGAACTGGAGGAAAATAAGAATAAAATTGTAGAGACCTTAAAGAACTATAAAATTGGTATTGCACAGATCAAGGCTACCATAGGTCCCACAGTGACCCTGTATGAGATAGTACCTGATGCCGGAGTGCGAATTTCTAAAATAAAAAATTTAGAGGATGATATTGCCCTGTCATTGGCAGCACTTGGGATCAGAATTATAGCACCTATTCCAGGAAAGGGAACCATTGGTATAGAGGTGCCCAATAAAAATGCTACTATCGTATCCATGCGTTCCGTTATCGCCTCCAGTAAATTTCAGAAAGCGGAAATGCAATTACCCATTGCCTTTGGAAAAACAATTAGCAATGAAACCTTTGTGGTAGATTTGGCTAAAATGCCCCATTTATTAATGGCAGGAGCCACCGGTCAGGGGAAATCCGTTGGACTGAATGCAGTATTGACCTCTTTGCTCTATAAAAAGCACCCAGCAGAGGTAAAGTTTGTCCTTATAGATCCCAAAAAGGTAGAACTTACACTATTCAACAAAATTGAAAGACATTATCTGGCCAAGTTACCTGATTCCGAAGAAGCCATTATTACGGATAATAATAAGGTAATCAACACCTTAAATTCCCTTTGTATAGAAATGGACAACCGGTATGAGTTGTTAAAGGTGGCCATGGTTCGGAATATAAAGGAATACAACGCCAAGTTTAAGGCCAGGAAACTTAACCCTAACGACGGACATATGTTCTTGCCTTATATTGTATTGGTGATAGATGAATTTGCCGATCTGATCATGACCGCCGGCAAGGAAGTGGAAACGCCTATTGCCAGACTTGCCCAATTGGCCCGAGCCATTGGGATACATTTGATTATTGCAACGCAAAGACCTTCAGTGAACGTAATTACGGGGATTATAAAAGCCAACTTCCCGGCCAGGATAGCTTTTAGGGTGACATCAAAAATAGATTCAAGGACCATTTTGGATACCCAAGGAGCCGATCAATTGATTGGGCGTGGGGATATGCTATTTACCCAGGGTAATGACGTAACCAGAATTCAATGCGCTTTTGTGGATACCCCTGAAGTTGCTAAGATCACAGAATTTATAGGTGCGCAAAGAGCTTATCCAGATGCGCATTTATTACCGGAATACTCAGGAAATGACGATTCTGGCACAGGTATTGATTATAATATATCTGATCGGGATGCCATGTTTAGGGAAGCGGCGGAAGTCATAGTAATAGCACAACAGGGGTCGGCCTCCTTGATACAACGAAAGTTGAAATTAGGGTACAATAGGGCCGGGAGAATTATAGACCAGTTGGAAGCAGCGGGTATTGTTGGTCCTTTTGAAGGTAGTAAGGCCCGGCAGGTACTTGTGCCCGATATTTACGCCCTCGATCAACTTTTGAGCAATGAAGGTGCATAGGAGGCACTGTAAAAATTTAAATAGAAGACAAATGAAACTTAAATTATCTATTTTATTATTGGTATTATCTACTTCCATATCTATGGCCCAAAACTCTGCTAAGGCCAAAAGTTTGTTGGATGAAGTGTATAATAAAGTAAAAAGCTATGACAATATTTTTGTTGACTTTAAATATAGCCTTCATAATGAGGAGGCCAATATAAATACGGAGACCCGTGGGGATGTAACCATGCAAGGCGATAAGTATTTGTTCAATTATTTGGGATCCAAGCAAGTGTATGATGGTAATAAGGTATATACCGTTGTACCTGAAAATGAAGAGGTGACCATTGAAGAGAAATTGGATGATGAAAACACCATTACGCCCTCTAAAATGCTTACATTCTATAAGCAGGGGCACAATTATGATTGGGATATCCTGCAAAATATCCAGGGAAGAAAAATACAGTTTGTGAAGTTGACACCAATCGATACCAATTCAGAGATCAAAACGATCCTTTTGGGTATAGATGTGGAGACCAAGCATATTTACAAGCTTATTGAAACGGGGAAGAATGGTACAAAAACGACCATTACTGTTAATTCTTTTAAAATAGACCAGCCCTTGTCCAAAACCTTATTTACTTTTGACGAGAAAAAGTATAAGAATGATGGTTACTACATCATAAGAAATTAGACATTGAGAATTCTAGACCGATATATCTTATCGAGGTTCCTCTTTAATTTTCTCAGTTCGTTCGTAATACTGATGTTTATCTTCGTATTTCAAACGATCTGGTTGTTTATTGATGATTTTGCAGGTAAGGGATTGGACATCTTCATTATTGGGAAGTTCCTTTTTTACCTTATGCCCAACTTAATGGAACGGGTGATTCCTTTGACCGTATTGCTTTCTTCCATACTTACCTTTGGTTCCTTTGCAGAGAATTATGAATTTGCGGCTATGAAGGCCTCTGGTATCTCCTTACAGAGGGCCATGTTGCCCCTTATTATTTTTGTTACATTTTTGGGAGGGGTCACTTTTTATTTTGCCAATAATATTATTCCAATTTCGGAACAAAAGATATACAATTTAAGAAGGAATATAGCCAAGGTGAAACCTGCGGCCATTATATCGGAGGGAGTTTTTAGCGATTTGGAAGGTACGGATATGAATATGAAGGTAGACCGTAAGTACGGGCCAAATGACAGGTTCTTGGAGAATGTTATCATTCACGAAAAATCCAAAACGAAAGTCAATACTACAGTAATCAAAGCAAAATCGGGAGAACTTATCAGTAGTGAGGATTCAGACATTTTGCAGTTGGTATTAAAAGAGGGCAATTATTATTGGGATGTCACGGCCAAAAATAACAAGGAGAAGAAGAAAAATCCTTTTACCAAGGCCAATTTTAGGACCTATACCATAAACAAGGATCTTTCGGATCTTAATGATGTTGACCTGGATGAGGAGAGGGACGTAAGTACGGACAAGATGAAAAATATATCCCGCTTAACCAAGGATATTGACTCCCTTAAGGAAGACAATGTGAAATTGGTTACGGCGTTTTCAAAGAATATCGTAGGGAGAATGGGAGCTTTCGTATCCTTGAAAAAACCCGATTCCTTAGCCCAGATTACATTGGACAAAAGAAAGAAGGAAATGGATTCCTTAGGAATTAGAATGGATACCGATAGTATACTGGGCCTCTTCCCTTCATGGAATCAGACGCAGATTTTAAGTTCTGCAAAAAGTGCTACTTCCAATATAATAACTAGTATTCAGGGAAAGAAAAATGAGCTTCAAATTAAATACAAGATATACCGACTTCATATTTTATCGCTCCACAAGAAATTTGCGTTGGCATTATCCTGTATTATATTATTCTTTGTAGGAGCTCCATTGGGTGCCATTATCAGAAAAGGAGGCTTAGGTTTGCCAATGGTCATCGCAATAATTCTATTCCTAACCTATTATTTTATAGGTGTATTTGCCGGAAATTATGCCAAGGAGGGGAATATTAACCCTATTATAGGGGCATGGCTTTCTACATTTATAATGTTACCTTTAGGTGTTTTTCTAACCAGAAGGGCAACGGCCGACAAAGGGTTAATGTCCTTTGGGAGTATTTTGGATTATTTTAAGGGCGTATTTAAGAAGAAAGATAAAATTGCTGTAACATGACAACAAAAGTTGAAAAGACTATTACGCTAAATACCATTGAGGAGGCTATTGAGGATATTAGGCAAGGTAAGGTAATAATAGTAGTGGATGATGAAAATAGGGAAAATGAAGGGGATTTCTTGGCCGCTGCTGAGTTGGCCACTCCAGAATTGATCAATTTTATGGCTACCCATGGTAGAGGACTTATCTGTGCACCGCTCACCGAAGGTAGGTGCAAGGAATTAGGCCTGCACATGATGGTCTACAATAATACCGATCCCATGGAAACCGCCTTTACAGTTTCTGTGGATCTGAGGGGCCATGGTGTAACCACCGGTATTTCTGCTGCAGATCGTGCAAGTACCGTTAAAGCCCTAACAGATGAAAGTATCAAGGCACATGATTTGGCAAGACCTGGACATATATTTCCCCTTGTTGCCAAAGAAGGGGGAGTATTGCGACGCACCGGACATACCGAAGCCGCTATTGATTTTGCCCGATTGGCAGGACTAAAACCTGCCGGGGTTATCGTTGAGATTATGAACGAGGATGGGTCTATGGCCAGATTGCCACAATTGGTACAAGTAGCCAAGACATTTGATTTAAAAATTGTCTCGATCGAAGCCCTGATTGCCTATCGCATGGAACATGATAGTTTGATCCGTAAAAAAGAGGATTTTAATATTGTTACAAGATTTGGTGAATTTAGGCTTAGGGCATATCAACAGACAACCAATAATCAGGTGCATTTGGCGCTGACCAAGGGAACGTGGAATAAGGACGAAAAGGTCCTAACCCGAATCAATTCCACACTAATAAATAATGACATATTAGGTACGCTAACGAACAATCCCGACAAGAAATTGGAGGACATGTTCACCGCCATAAATGAAGAAGGCAAGGGAGCCATAGTGTTTATAAATCAGGAAACCGAATCCTTGAACCTATTGGGCCGATTGGGCGAACTCAAAGAGTTGCAAAAGCAAGGAATATATAAGGCGCCCAAGGTGGATATGGATGCCAAGGATTTTGGTGTTGGAGCCCAAATTTTGCACGACTTGGATATAGCCAAAATTAGGTTGCTTAGCAACTCAAGCCAAACCAAAAGGGTGGGGCTCGTTGGATACGGACTGGAAATTGTGGACTACGTAACGTATTAATAAGGATACTGGATCCTTTAAATTAAAAATGCCGAAGAACATGAATTCTTCGGCATTTTATTTTAATCTAAAGTTTGGTCGACTTACAAAGGTCTTACCCAGATGTTTCTGAATTGTGTTTTGTTTCCGTGGTCTTGCAGTGATAGTACGTCATCGCCATGGGCAGATGGGTAGTTGTGCAATCCAACATAATAAGTGTTACCATTAATCTCCACATTATTTTGTATCAGAACCCCATTGTGTAGCACGGTGATCTTTGCCTTGGCATCCAAGCGACCATCTTTTTTAAACCTTGGGGCCGTATACACAATGTCATAGGTGTTCCACTCCAATGGACTGCGCATGGCGTTTACCAAGGGCGCATGGTCTTTATAAATACTGCCCGCCTGACCGTTTCTATAGGTACGGTTATTGTACGAGTCCAATATTTGTAGTTCATACCTGTTTTGCAAAAATAGGCCGCTATTGCCCCTACCCTGACTTGAGCCTTCCACTATATCAGGAGCGCTAAACTCTATATGAATCTGACAGTCGCCAAACTTCATTTTTGTACTGATCCCACCTGTACCTGGTACGACTTCAAAATGGTTATTGTCCACTATTTTCCATGGAGCAGCTCGTGTATTGTCTTTTTGACTTACCCATTGGTCCAAATTGCTACCATCAAATAATATTATAGCATCGGAAGGGGCATCTCCCAAAGTTTTAGCAGGGGTCACTACAACTACCTCGGGTTCCCATATCTCTGTCATTTCCGGCTTCATGGGCATTGGCGATACCTCGGGTGGTGTACTGATATGCTTATTCTGTGCCTCAATTTGCATTGCAAAGGCAATGGAAAAAACACAGGTAAAAAAAGTTTTGGAATTCATATGGGTAAAAGATTTAAAGTTGAATTAATTTTTGATTTTTAAATATAGTTATATTACTTGGACCTACACAAATCGAAAGTAATATTCCGTTGATCGCCATACTTTGGTTGAACGCTAACCGAAATTGATAAATAGCTTGGTTTCACCTAAAATTTCCAAATTAAGCCAGTACATGAACCATTATTTAAAAATCTATGGTTAACAGTTTTACTCTCCCATCCCAAGTTCCAGTTCCCCACCTTTTGTCAATTGTGAGTGTCCAAGAGTGTAAGCATTAAATGGCTTACTGTTCAAGTGGGCACTTTTTACAGACCATTGGTCCATGCCATTGTTATTTGTCCTTATAGTGAACTTTTTTCCTGTATAATATTGGGGATGAAGACTTATTTCTATTTTGTCAAAAATAGGACTGCCCAATTCATAAATGGGATCATTTTCGGTACCGCCGTTCATTTGAAAAAGCCCTATTTTCATTAATACGGCCAAACTTCCCATGAGTCCTTGATCTTCATCGCCATTATAGCCCGTTGCAGGGGAAAGTCCACCAAATACCTTGTCCACTACCTTTCTGGACCAATATTGTGTAAGATCGGGCCTGTCCAACTTACTGAATACAAACGCTGTTTGTATGGATGGTTGGTTCCCGTAATTGATGGGAACGCGCCTATATTCTGGGTGGAGTTCCTGTGCGTGGGAATTACCTGCCGCAAATCCTAATTTTTCTGCGGCCTCAAATTGTTCGTTCAACTTATCTACTGCCTTTTCCTTGCTCCCCATCAGTTCTGCCAGGCCACTAATGTCATGGGGTACAAACCATGTGGATTGTGCCCCATTGGATTCAATGAATCCGTGTTGATGTTCGTAAGGATCATAATTCTCCAACCAAACTCCTTCCACATCCTTTGGTCTCATCCAACCGGAGCTTTTGTCGAACACATTTTTATAATTTTTGGAACGAAGCATAAACATTTCATAGTCATCCTGATGCCCCAGTTTTTTTGCCAATTGTGCCAAGGTCCAATCTTGGTAAGCATATTCCATTGTTAGGCTGGCCCCATCCTGATGACCACCAAATTTCCCTTCGGGAATTGGATAGGGTACATAGCCGTTGTTAAGGTAATATTTGAATCCCCCCCCAAGGGCGGTTTTATGTTCATAACCCGCTTTTTCCATGATGCCACCTGGCATATGGTTTTGCTTTAAAGCCTGATATATAGCTTCATGATCTTCCTTAATAATACCCTTCTGAATAGCGCTGACTATAAAAGGTGTGGACGAGGCACCTGTCATCACATAGGTGTAATTGCCTCCCGATGGACCCCGTGGCACCAAGCCGCCATCCTGATGGTATTGCAATAGGGAATGGACAAAATCTTCCATGATATCCGGATATACCAATCCCCATAATGTATTTATGGTCCATTGGGCACCCCAAAAGGAATCTGAATTGTAATGGTTGAATTTTGGTTTTCCTGACGCATCCAGGGGTATTTGTCCAATTCTGAAGTTATCTCCGGTATTATCAGGGTAGGCACCATTAATGTCGCTTATTACCCTTCTGCCTTGCAAGGCATGCCATAGGTCTGTGTAAAACCTTCGTTGTTGTATTTCTGAACCTCCCTCAATTTTAATTCTGCCAAGAAAGTCGTTCCATTCCTCTTTGGATTCGCCCACTACCTTTTGAAAATCCCAATGGTTCAATTCAGAATCCATATTGATACTGGCATTTTCGGCCGATGTATATGAAATAGCAGCTTTCATTAAGACATCAGGGGTGTCTTTATCCGTGAATACTACATAATTACCGGTTTCCGGGTCTTGGGTAATAGACTCGATTACCGAGTTGAATTCAACTCTAAAAAAGAGTTTAAACGGTTTTGGTCGTCTGTGCGTAGGTGCCATCTCCAACTCGCCCAGAAGGGTATTGTCCCCTATCTTTTTTAGGCTGCCATTTACATTCCCACTAGGTCCCAAGAGGGTGTTAAGGTTAAATAATATGGCTGGACTTCCATTTTTTGGAAAAGAGTATTTGTGAAACCCAACCCTTTTGGTGCTGGTTAGCTCCGCCGTTATTCCTTGGCGCTCCAATTCCACATAATGATAACCGGGCGAGACCTTCTCCGCATCGTGATTAAATTTGGAATAAAAATCTTTGTAAATCGAAGCCCTGTTTTCAGCGGTTATACTTACGGGCATTATGGAAAGCCCTGAAATCTGCCAGCCGTGTACATGGCTAAATCCCTTAATAGTATCTGTTTTGTACCTATATCCACTACCCCAGGCACCATTGATTTCCGTGTCCGGACTTAAATTCACCATACCAAATGGCCTTGAGGCCGAGGAAAAAAAGAACCATCTGGAGTTTTCGGAATCCAAATGAGGATACACGAGGTCAACAAAATCAGTGTTTTTGGGATTCTGAGTTTGTATTTCTTCACATGAAATAAACGACAAAACAGTGAGTAAAAGAAGAAGAATAAAGGGCGTTCGATCTATTTTCATTAAGTTGATTTTAGGTTCATTTCTGGATTGTATCCAATAATAATTCAATAATCGGAAATATCAACAATATTTTGTAGAACATTTACCATTTTTTCAGCTCTTGAAGTAACTTCCTCCTCTGTCCATCCCAATTTGATTAAACAGGAGATATTTCTACTAACCCATACATCCGACTTGGAAAAATCCATAGAATTATAATTGGGAAGCCCGTCTTTAATTTCTTTGGAATGGCTATTGAGGCTATTCAGGTTCTTTAAATGCTCCCATTTTCTGTAGTAATGCCAATTGTTATCGTACCAATAAAAGCAGGTATCCACTCCATTCTCCGAAAAAGCCTTAATTGTTTCCCTGGCCATTTCTTCGGATGGCATGTAAAAGCTGAGAAAGGAATAATTCTCAATACCGCCATTGGGTACCCGTCTAAAACTGATCCCAGGGATTTTTTCCAAGGCCGATCGCAGAATGGAATAATTTTTTTTCTGGATGGCTATAAAATCGTCCAAACGTTCTATTTGTGCCAATCCTACGGCAGCATGAAGCTCTGAAATTCTATAATTATAGCCTAGAATGGGGTGGTCTTCCGCTCCCCTATCCTTCCCTATATGATCATGGCCGTGATCGGAATATTGGTCGGCACTTTTATAATATTCTGTGTTATTGGTGATGACTGCCCCGCCTTCTCCACAGGTAATGGTCTTAACATAGTCGAATGAAAAACATCCCAAATCCCCATAACTACCCAAGGGTTTCCCTTCATAACTACCGCCAATGGCCTGACAGGCATCTTCCAATAGCAATAGGTTATGTTTGTCGCATATACTTTTTAAAGCAGCCAAATCCGCCATGGATCCGCACATATGTACGGGCATCACTACTTTGGTTTTATGGGTTATAGCTTCCTCAACAGCAATGGGATCTAAGGTAAGGGTGTCGTCCACATCTACTAAAATGGGGATGGCACCCACCGAAAGGATGGCTTCAAAGCTTGCCACAAAGGTAAATGTAGGTAATATAACTTCATCCCCTGCACCTACTTTGGCACAGGCCAAGGCCACCGTTAAGGCAGCGGTACCGCTACTTACCAATTGTGCGTGGTTCACCTGCATGCGATTTTCCAGGGCCTTTTCCAATGCCTTGGCTTTCCAATGGCCTTTCCGCATACCATCAAATCCATATCGCATCAATACTCCTGAATCCAAAACATCATTGACTTGTTTTCGTTCCTTGTCTCCAAAAAGTTCAAATCCTGGCATATCTTTATTCTTAAATTATTAGGTTATAAAATTATTTTTTTGTGATGGGATCAGGGTATATGGATGATGCTTTCATCCAAGTCTCTACGCACCTTTTTTAGGGTAGCGAACATATCATCGGCGGCTCTATAGCCAACGGGAAGCACCAGGACCGAAGTTAGTTTTAATTTGTCCAGGCCCAATAGTTCGTCGTAGGACTTAGGTAAAAAACCTTCCATGGGGCAGGCATCAATTTCTTCGAGAGCACAAACTGTGAGCAGGGTTCCCAATGCCAAATAAGCCTGATTTGTGGCCCATCCCCTGACCTCTTCAATTTCTTTCTTGGAAAAACTTTCGATGAGGGCGCCTTTGAAGGGATCAAGTATTTCATCGGAAGTATTTCTAATTTGCTGTACTCTGGCAAAGTAGTCATGAATAAATTTCTTGTCAATTTGTTTTTCAATACAAATGACAAAAACGTGAGATGCCTGTTCCACCTGTTTTTGGCCAAAGGAAAACTTCACCAATTCTTTTTGCAGTTCCTTATTTTGTACTACTAATAATTTAATGGGTTGTAAGCCATAGGAAGTGGCTGTTAAGTTAAAGGCTTGCTTTAATCTTTCCAGCTTTTCCTCTGACAAAAACTTGTCAGGATTAAACTTCTTTACTGCATAACGCCATTCCAATTTCTTAATAATATCCAAAGCTAATTCTCTTTTAATTAAAAATCCATAGTTTCATGGGCATACACATGACCACTATAATCAATAGAATTTTTACAATTCCGTTTCCCTTGTCAACAGACCATCTGCTGGTGAGTCGCTACCCAAGGGTTTGCCCCCTGGCCAAAGTTAGGCCTACTTCCCAATCCAATTTACCATTTAAGCCGAAAAGTATTAAGGCTGCACTGGCTTACACTACCATTATTACCGCTTTAATGACATTCGATTTATTAAGGATAGGTGATTGATCGTTGACAAAGCCAATAAAATATAAATCCCTGTTTCGGCTTGTATGAAACCACCGTAAATATCAATAAAGAAAAATGACACTGTGGCCCATAATTGTAGTTTACCACTAATTAATTCCTCAAAATCCTTAATTCGAATTCTAGGTTGTAAAAGCATAATTTCAACAATTAGGACCATAACAATGGCCAAGACCTTATTAAAGGTATTTTCATTGATATCTATAGCCAGTTTGGAACCTATTAGGGTACCAAGGGTAGCAATTATGGAAAGGTACAAAATAAATGGACCGGCTATTGACTTGCCTTTGCTCCTGTACCCTGAAACATTGGCAATACCCTGTTTAAGTAGGGCTATCCTGTTGGGGCCGGTGGCAACAGTGGCTGGCAGCCCTCTAAAAATCAGGATGGGCACTGTAAGGAGGGATCCACCTATTGCCAAAGTATTGAGCGCACCAACTAGCGGACCTACCAAAGCCAAAAGTGCATAAAGGTGCCATTCTTCCATTAGGCAAAAATAAGGTCTTGGAAAGATATTAGCCTAATTTTAATATTGAAATAAAAAATGAATTTTCTTTTAAAAAGAGGAAAAAGGTTTCTATATTTGCACCCGCTAAGGAGAAATGGCAGAGTGGTCGAATGCGGCAGTCTTGAAAACTGTTGAGGGTCACACCTCCGGGGGTTCGAATCCCTCTTTCTCCGCAAAAGGAAACCCATAACGAAAGTTATGGGTTTTTTGTTTTCTGGAGTCTCCGAAGTTTACTTCGAAGAGGCGGAAGGAAACGGGTCTTGACCAATTGTTGTGTTTATACAAATATTGTTGGTAGCCTAATTAGGAAGAATTCCGTGTTTTTGACTCCTCTGAACTGGGCCCTCAATGGGTAATGATTTATCGACACTATGTTAGAGTAGACATAATAAAGAACCGGCCTATTTTCAATTTCGTATTAAATCAAGTGGTTTTCACATTGGAAGGTGGAAGGCGTCCATAGAGCATTTCACCCAAGTGAAAGCGGCCTGGACGCCGGGGCCGTGGAAAGTGCGTAGATTTAAAGAAATTTAAAATCAGCCTAGCCTTTTTTGGTTCGTTTTTTGGGCGATGCAAAAAATGAACAGGACACAAACTTGAGATAGTAAATTATATGTTTTTGTAATTCACACACAACTTTTAGGATTGATCCAAGGAAACAAAAAAACAACAAGCGCGAGCTTGTTATGGTTTCCATGCTTGCCCCGGATTCCCATTTGGGATGCACGCAGTGAATCCTGTAAAAGGAAGGAAACAAAAAACCAACAAGCGGGAGCTTGTTATGGTTTCCATGCTTGCCCCGGATTCCCATTTGGGATGCACGCAGTGAATCCTGTAAAAGGAAGGAAACAAAAAACCAACAAGTGGGAGCTTGTTATGGTTTCCATGCTTGCCCCGGATTCCCTTTTGGGATGCACGCAGTGAATCCTTTAATATGAAGGAAACAAAAAACCAACAAGCGGGAGCTTGTTATGGTTTCCATGCTTGCCCCGGATTCCCTTTTGGGATGCACGCAGTGAATCCTGTAATATGAAGGAAACAAAAAAACAACAAGTGGGAGCTTGTTATGGTTTCCATGCTTGCCCCGGATTCCCTTTTGGGATGCACGCAGTGAATCCTTTAATATGAAGGAAACAAAAAACCAACAAGCGGTAGCTTGTTATGGTTTCTATGCTTGCCCCGGATTCCCATTTGGGATGCACGCAGTGAATCCTGTAAAAGGAAGGAAACAAAAAAACAACAAGCGCGAGCTTGTTATGGTTTCCATGCTTGCCCCGGATTCCCATTTGGGATGCACGCAGTGAATCCTTTAATAGGAAGGAAACATAAATGAGCCCAGAATTACATCCCTTTATTGGTTTACATTAATTTTTAAACTTTTTAGGCTAATCTATCCGTAAGTCATACCTTATTTTGGCAAAAATAAAATTTGTGTATATGTCTGTCCTTGCGCGTAATGAAAATCAAATTACATTTATTTATAGTTCACTGTCCCCTTTGGGTAAGAAATTGTTGGGTTATTTAAAGGGAACTAAAATGAAAGTTGAATCGATCGATATTGCCCAAGAACAACTAAGTGATACCATTTGGCTTGAAGTGATTGAAAATCTTGGTTTGCCTTTCACCGAAATTTTCCCAAGCTTGGAGGATCACTTTACAGATCTGCCTGTAGATCAAAATTATTCTACAGATGATTGGCTGAAGCTTATTAATAAAAATCCTAGTCTTTTACAGCGTCCTATTATTATAAATGGCGATACCGCAAAATTGATCTCGAGTCGGTCGGAAATTTTAAAATTTTTTAGTGTTGATTCCGCCGGGTTGAAGAAAAAGATGGCCCATGAACCTCCAACAACTTCATCTACGACAGATAAAGAGAGATTTATCTAAAATTTGCCAACTCCATTACCATGGTTATTTTATAAAAATGATAGCTCAAGTTATGGATATGGCGTTATAGAACAAGGGTATCATCGCTATAATACAGCACTTGTTATAATTAAACTACCCACTACTATTTATAAATTGTACCTAAACAAAGGTCAAGTTGTATTGTTCCCCTCTGTTTAATAGTGAGGCCACAATTGTAGCCGATACCACAACTTTGGAATAACGGTCGATATTAAAATTTTTCAATCCCCAATATCAAAAACATCGGCTTCCCAAGCCTGTTGGTTGGTTCTTTGCCAGCGTTTATCATTCGCAGCAAAAATTATGGATATCAGGTTAATATTAGCTTCAATTAGGATTTATCTTACCAAAAAATTAGCGGTTGTTTTATGACTGCCAAACATTGGTTAAAACTATAATGTTACTCCTATGAAAAAGATAGCTTCCCATATATTGGATTCCATTGGCAATACACCAATGGTCCATTTAAAAAGAATTTTTGAAGACAATAGATTCGTATATGCAAAGATGGAAGGTTTCAATCCTGGCGGTAGTATGAAAGATCGGTCTGCCAGCCGCATCATCTCTGAATTAATGAGGGATGGGAAAATAAAAAAAGGGGGAACGGTCATAGAATCAAGTTCTGGTAATATGGCTATAGGCCTAGCGCAGGCCTGTTTATTTCATGGATTGAAACTAAAAGTAGTGGTAGATCCCAACCTCAATCCCCATACGCGCAAGTTATTGGAGGTCTATGGAGCCGAATTAATAATGGTAGATCGTCCAATAGCAGATGGTGGTTTTTTAGGTGCAAGATTGGAGAAGGTGCAAGAGTTGCTTTATTCTGATCCCAATAGCGTTTGGTCTAACCAGTACCGCAACCCAAATAACCCAAAAGCATACAGCAACACCATGAGGGAAATAATGCATTCATTAAACAATCGGGTCGACTATATTTTTATTGCTACCAGTACTTGTGGTAGTCTTATGGGATGCGCAGACTATATTCAAAAGCATAATCTAAGCACAAAATTGGTTGCTATTGATGCAATAGGTAGCGTATTATTTGGTGGACCAATCAAATCGAGAAAAATCCCTGGTCATGGTGCCGGCATGCCTTCCCACTTTCTTGTTCCGGATAAGGTGCATGATGTTATTCATGTAGCGGATATTGATTGTATAAGGGGTTGTGTAAAACTATTGCACCATGAAGCTATTCTTGCCGGTGGTTCTTCAGGCGGTGTTGTTTCTGCCTATCTTAAGTATCAATACAAACTGCCCGAAGGTTCTGTGTCTGTACTTTTATTCCCTGATAAGGGAGAACGCTACTTGGATACAATCTATAATCCTCAATGGGTTAGACAAAATTTCGATATCGATCAAATTCCATTGCATTTTAACCCTAGCGATTTGATCAACAGCAACACTCAAATACCTATACATGAAAGCTTATAGAATCGCAATAGTAGGTTTGGGGCCCAAAGGTCTTTATGCTTTTGAACGACTTCTGGCACAACTGGGCAAAATTGAAGGGGAACAGGAAATAGAGGTTCATTTATTTGAAAAATCGGGAAATTATGGAGCTGGAGCGATATATGATCCCAATCAGCCCGATTATTTACTCATGAACTATCCAAATCGTAATATCGATGTATGGCCAACAGAAAATTTAAAGCCTGTTGTTGAACATTCTCCCTCTTTTTCGGAGTGGTTAACAAATAGAACTCCTGAGAAAGTGGCAAGCTATGATGACCAATTTGCATCACGGTCACTGGTTGGTAAATATTTAAAGGACAGTTTCGAAAATTTATATAAGCGGGGTATCCAATCATACCGTATCATTAAACACAGCTGCGCTGTTGTTGATATTTCCAAAATGGAGGAAGCTTATAAAATGAGATTAAAAGTAGCGATGGATGGAGAGGATCAAACCCTTATTGTAAACAATATTTTAATATCCACAGGTCATTGTAGTTGGAAAGGTAGTTTTGAAGAAAGAAAACATGGAGATGGGACCAAGATCCCTGAAAAATCGACCGTACCATTTATCTATCCGGTTAATTTAAAATTATCTAAGGTACAAGGCAATACTCCGGTTGCGATCAAAGGCATGGGTTTAACTTTTATTGATGCTGTGCTAGCGCTCACAGAAGGTCGTGGAGGTCGTTTTTTGACAAAAAATGATGACTTGGTTGTCTATGAACCTTCGTATAAGGAGCCCAGCATTATACATGCTTTTTCCCGTACTGGACTTCCCATGGTTCCCCGTTCTGTTGATGAAGGAAAAAAGGCATATCGGCCTGTCTACTTCACACATGATTCCATTCGCAGAAGTATGGGTAATGGGCAGAAACCTTGTTTTTTAAAGCATATTTTACCATTATATAAATTAGAGACCGAATATCGTTACTATACTGTAGCTTTTAAAAACAAAGGGCTAACATTGTACCCAGAAGACAATGCGAATGGGTTAAGGCGTCAAATCTTGAATTTCCACAAGGATTATACGGAGGAGTATCCATTTCGTTTCGAAAATATGTTCAGGTCCGTAGATATACAAAACCCCTCTGTAAAACTTGGGCCTTTGGCTTATTTGAGATATCTGGTGGAAGAAGCCGAATTGGGATCAGAAAAAAGTCCATTCATGGCGGCGGCCATGACATGGGGAAAAATTAGTGGACTATTTAGGAGTGTTTACAATTTTGGGGGAATGACTGCAGAATCCCACCAAATGTTCGAACAAAATTTTCGTTCGCAACTAAATAGAATTTCCTATGGCCCTCCCCTAACCAATATGAAAAAAATAGTGGCCCTGGTAGAATCGGGAATTTTGAATTTGGACTATGCTAAAAAGCCAAATCTTCTTTGGAAGCAAAACAGATGGCATTTAGGGGTGAAGAACAGGAAGCCTGTTGAAGCCGAAATGCTTGTTGATGCACGTATTCCCACCAATGTTTCCCAAGCGGATTGGTCGCCTTTATTGAAGGGTATGCAAAAAAATGAGCTATTAAGGGAGTTTATTGTTCCCGGAAAAAAAAGCTACAACACATCTTGTCCGGAAATTGATAGAAGTGGAAGACTGGTTGATCCAGAGGGGAATATCAATAATGATATTACTTTATATGGAACATTAACTGAAGGCATAGTATATGATAATGATTCACTTTCGCGAGAGTGCAATAATTTTGCATCTTCATGGGCCTTGCGAACCGTAGAAAAATATTCCGAAATCCAGTTAAACAGTAAAATAGAAGCACCATGAAAAGTTTATCCTATTCAAAATCCAATGGCCAATATCCCCTGACCCCAGTTACCAATCCATGGATGATTGATATTATGGCCGAAACAGATCTTGTGAAAAAGTTGATCAAAAATTATAAGTCTCCAGTAAATTTGCACCACATACCTTCCTTTGAACACAATATTGATTCCTTCCAAGAGGTTTTTAAAAAGTACAATATCGATTCCAGAATCTATTTTGCCAGAAAAGCAAATAAATCAAAGAGTCTTGTTAAAGCTGCCTTGGATTTTGAAATTGGAGTGGATACCGCCAGCTTTAATGAACTTGAACAATCAATAAAACTTGGAGCAAATTCGGAATACTTGGTATTGACAGCGGCCATTAAAACATCGGAAATGTTGAAATTGGCAATACAGAACAATGTGGTAATAATTATTGACAACCATGATGAGCTTAAGCTGACCCAAAAAATTGCCAAGGAACTGAATATAATTGCACTTATTGGAATTCGCCTTAGCGGTTTTATAGTTGCAGGTAAAAAATTGTATAGCAGATTTGGTTTCGACATAGAAGGAGAGAGGAGTCGCCTGAAGTTATGGTTTTCCCAGAAATCTGAATTCCCCAACATTTTACTTAAAGGCCTACATTTTCATTTGGACGGGTATTCCATAGTTCAACGTGCGGAGGCAATCCTTCAAACTTTGCAATTTGTGGATGAACTAAAGGCATGTGGATGTAATATTACCTTTTTGGACATCGGTGGTGGTATCTTGGTAAATTACCTTGAATCGAAAAAGGAGTGGGAAGATTTTCAAACAGGCTTGCAATTGGCTGTACTGGAAGAAAAACCGCCATTGACCTTTAAGAATAATGGTTTGGGTTTTAAAATAGCTGAAACTGGAAATTCCATAGAAGGAAACTTGAAGACCTATCCGTACTTCAATGAAATAAATGGACCGGAATTTCTGGAGCAGATTCTAACTTACACAAAAGATTCCAACCCTCCGGTACATGAGCTCCTAAATGAAAGGAATATCCAATTGCGCATTGAACCAGGTCGTTCATTGTTGAACGGTGTGGGGCTGACGATTGCGACTGTGGCCCATAGAAAACAGGATGCCAATGGCACTTGGCTTGTAGGATTGGAAATGAATATGAGTCAATTAAAAAGTTCTAGTGCCGATTTCTTGGTGGATCCCTATATCATTTACCAAAATTCTGAAAGTGATATTGGCTCTGTGGAGCTTTTCTTTACCGGTGCATATTGTTTGGAACAAGATATCCTATTGAAACGAAAACTCTCTTTCCCAAAATTACCCGACATCGGGGATTTTGTTGTATTTGTTAATACCGGTGGCTACATGATGCATTTTTATGAAACCGAAGCACACCTTTTTGAGCTGTCTACAAACCTATATATACAAGAAGCAAAAGATAATGAACCTCTTCAAATATTGGCAGATGATTCGATTTCAAATATCTGATTATCAATTATTTATAATATATATTGAAATAACTCTTAAACATTATAATGTATGGCCGATATTATCGGAATATTTGCGGGATTTTTTACAACCATTGGTGCGTTGCCCCAAATAATTAAGGCATACCGAACCAAAAGTGTAGGCGACATATCGCTATGGATGTTTACTACAATCCTAACAGGAGTTATCCTTTGGACGGTTTATGGAACAATTAAAATGGATTGGCCAATAATTATAACCAATGGCATATCGGCTATATTGAATGGTATAATGATTTTATTTTATTTTAAATTTTCCAAGTGATCATAAAACTAATTTTCCAATAGAAATGTTCCTGGACGTTTTATACATACTTCATGGGGACTAACCTCTATGCCTATACTTATTATAGATTTCATGTCTGCTGATAAAAGGATAAACAGCCTAAATGTGCAGGAATAGTTACAGGTATTTTAAGAGCATGTCGCTTCCAATTTATCCCTTACAATTTTATGAAATCCATGACCCAAATTTAATTGGTAGATTAATGCAACATAGAGTTCCCCTCTTTAGTTTTTGAACTAAGGACAATTCTTTTACGATTAAACTTATCGATCTTTCCAAAGTAAATTTATCATAAACTAAAAAATTTAAGATATGACTGTACAAGCTTATTTGGCTTTTGGGGGAAACTGTCAAGAGGCCCTCAATTTTTACGCGGATTGTTTCAATGCGGAAATTAGGAATAGACAAACTTATGCAGATAAGGAAATCGATGTCCCATCTTCTTTTAGAGATAAATTACAACATGCTGAACTCAAGGGCAAAGGTGTATATTTAATGGCCTATGATGCCGCACCTGATACTCCTTTGACCGATGGCAGTAAGATACATTTGAGCATTGATTTGGACCAAAAGGAAAAAGCGGAAGCTATTTATGCAAAATTATCGGCCGGTGGCCGCATTCACCATGGGTTACGGGAAAGAGAGTGGAACGCCCTTTTCGCACGCTTTACTGATAAATATGGAATCAATTGGATGATTAACTGTGATATTTGAAGCTAGGGGTACCAATGGGGATGTTTAACAACCCTTAAAACATAAATGAAAACTTCTATATGGATGAGATCTGCTGTGATTTTACACTTTTTCAAAGCCCAAATACCCGTTTAAATCCACCATTGACTTTGAATATAATATGAGCGAATTTTCAATTGAATAATTAGCATGTTTCTTTCCCTGGTCAAGTGTAGAAACCGAAAACCATAAAACTGCTGTATCACAATTATTAGAGGTCATAATTATTTGTATTGAATTAATGTTTTGTTACAATGCATCGTAATTTTAAACTATGCCAAACGGTAGGCGTTATTGGTTACCGTATAAAATTTGTAAATATGAATAATAATGTAAGAGATATTAAAGATCAATTAAATGATATCATTCAGAAAAACGAGGATTCCATCAAGGGGTATAAAAAGGCGGCCGAGAATACCACGGAAGTAGGACTGCAAACCTATTTTCTAGATAAGGCCCGTGAGCGAGGTATATTTTTGGTCGAGTTAAAATCCGTTGTCCCGGCTGTAAATACTAGGCGTGAAATTGATGGTAGCACCTTAGGGGCATTGCACCGAACTTGGATGGATGTGAAGGCATTCTTTTCGGGCGATGAAGCTGAATCAATGTTGGAAGAGGCTATTAGAGGTGATAACGCTGCCATTGAAGAATACAATGATATTCTAGAGGATGGTCGCTTACCACTGGATGTAGCCAATGTAATAAGAAGACAAAGGGATCAGCTTAGGCAAGATCTGCAACGAATAAAAACATTGGAAGATCTGAGATAGTCCATGTCTCCCATCTTAGTGAGGCCGTTCCAATAATTAAATTGGAACGGCTTTTTTTATTTACCGGCACACAAAATTCTTTGACGATTATAGTTCCAGGTATTAAATTGCTCTGTCCTATACACTTTTCTTCCTTAAATTTGCATGCTAAGGTGCAATCGGAACCCTGACTCCGTTGGAAGTTTATTAGTGAAACTCAATTTTGAGAAGTCGGTAAGACGCACTAAAAATTGCAAGTTGAACTAATCCCGGCTTTTTCGGCGGGATCTAGGTTCTATACCTCGACCCTAGGGTCGATTCCTATTATTGGGTTCGGGGCCTGCCTAAGTCGGCAGACAGGCCTACCTATGTCGGCAGACAGGCCTGCCCTGAGGTTTAATACCTTTTATTAAATACCTTAAAGTCCCATAAATTCATTTCGTTGGTTTCAATAAAAATTCCAATTAATAAAGAATACTTCTGTTAATCGTTGTTTTCAAGCATCCCGACCAATTCCAAGCTATAGTTGTCCTTGGATTGGATATAGGCAAACTTTGAAATGGTCTCTGCTCCTAATTTTCTTTTTTCAAAGGCAGCGGTCATTCCAAATGGAATCTTTTTACATCCTATCTCCCCTGCCCGCTTAATGGTCTGGAATAATAGCTGACGATATATTTGGTGTACTTTAGCATATTCGTAGTCCATTCCAATAAAGGCAGGAACATAGCCTTTACCAATATTTTTATAACAGAACATTACCCCTACCATTAGTTCTCTTCCATCTTTGGAAAAAGCTGCCTTCAGTCTAAGAGTTATAAATTCCCAACCTGGATGATCGTTCATGAGTTTGAATATTTTTTTAGGAAATGAAAAGGTGTTTAGCCCTAGATTGTTGTGTCTAACGTTCTCCAAAAGATTAAATAGATGGTCGTGCCCATGTGGGTCGATTTTATCCTTGACCTCTACCCTAAACCGCTCTTCATAAGCAGCGATATCTTTTCTAAAATGACTTCTGGAGCGTTTGGTTAGGTTTGAAATATAGGTTGAACTGTCTTGCCAATTTAGTTTGGTTATGATACTCGAATCTGGCATGGATACTTGTATAAAACCATGATTATGAAAAAAATCATGAAGTTTATCATCTTTGATAAAGTCTCTAAACACCAACATTTTGGTATTTAACTTATGGTCCAATGCCTCCAATGCATCCAACATCAGTAGTAAAGCTTCATGCCATAAGGCATGCGAAGTATCCAAATACATGTGATTTCCTTCCGTAAACAAGGACCCCATTCCGAGAACATTTGATGTCATGAGATAGGGGTTCTGTTGTCTTGATTCCTCTACTTTCCGGGAGACCGATTCAGGGGCCAACATATCGTCCTTCCAAAGGGAGTAGGTAAAAAAAGTAGCCAGTACGGGTTTGTTCATTAGGTCTCGAAAAATATAATAGTGAAATCCCCAATTTTCTTCTTTCTTTTTGTTTTTCGAAAAAAGTGCTTCCAAAAATCGTAGCCCTTCCCAATCGAAAATACCGTATTCCCCTAATAAGGCATCCCAGCTATTTTTAGGTATTTTGGAAATACTATTGGTGTACTGAACTTTCAGATTATTCTTCAACTCTTTATCTATTTTTTTTATGTCAAGTGTTGGCAGTTTAAAAGCGGACCTTACCTTTTCGTCCGAGCTATAAGTTGCTTCCAGGGCACGGGGGTAATGATATTGCATGGCCTCTACTAAGCCTTTGATTTCTTCCTGTTGATTATGTCTTGAAATAGTGATACGTACACCGGTATTTTTTACTGGGACGGCGGGGAATAATCCCAAATTGACAAAATATCCTTCCTGCATCATCCGGTTTACAAAATTATAACCTGTTATTGGCATTCCGGTACCAATATAGAATACAGGTGAATTGTTCTTTTCAACCAGTGGGAGGTCCGATTGTGCAAGGAGCATATTAAAATACGCTATACGCTCTTTGAGATCGGCCTGGAGGGAATAGATTTCTGGTGACAAGTGTATGTTGGCCGATGCAATGGCAGCTGCCACGGATGCCGGTTCCAATTGGGCAGAAAAAGTCAAGGGTCCTCCAAAATTTTTAATTTTCGCGTACATTTTGGCATTGGAGCACGTAAGTACGGAACCGCTTGCACCAAAAGTCTTGCTCAAAGTTCCAAAGAGTAAAATTTGTTCAGGAAGCTCCTTTAAATTATCCAGTACATATCCGGTTCCATTCTTTCCGATCCAACTCATACCGTGAACATCGTCAAAATAAAGGTGTAGTTGTGGATATTTATTACAAAGTTCTATTAGTTCCGCAATAGGTGAAACATCACCGAACATGGAATATACTCCATCTGCCATATACCAGATTCTTCTATATTTCGATGAAAGCTTTCTAATCCTATCCTCCAACATTTCCAGATTGTTATGCCTGATCATATCGATTGGAATGCTCCTGGCTTTTAGAAGTTTTACAGCACTTTGTACGCTCCAATGCACCTGATGATCTAGAACGATGGCATCCTGATCCGCAACGGCACTGGGTATGACCCCCAAATGTCCCAGGGTACTATTTTTAGTAATTATTATTGGGGTGGAATACATTTCGGTAAGCTTTTCTTCCAGAGTCCTGTACAACGGATGTGAAATATAGGTTTTTGAAAGTGGGAATTGTGTGCCATATCGATTGATAGCGTCCATAGCGGCTTTTTTTAATCTTTGATCCTGTTCCAGGCCCAAATATCCGGTGGTTCCGAAGTGAAAAAGATTCCTTTGTCCAATGCGTATATGCCTACCGGTCAATCGGTCTCCCTCGGCATATAGATGTAGTACTCCCTGCCTTTTGGCATCGTTGAATACACTGTCTACAGTATCAAGAAAATTGTTGTGTTTTATCTTCGCCATTTTTTGGCTCTTTTATAAGGTGACCTCTAAATAAACTGTTTTTTTAATATGTAAAGTACATATAATCAGCATTATAACACCACTAAAACCCCTTGTGGTACGAAATAAATCCCTTTTGGAACATTAATAATCCCTTAGAGATAAGTTCTATATTATTATATAGATAATCGTACAAAATTTGTATAAAAATTATTACTTTGAATTGCATTTTTGGAGAGTTACCATGAAAAATAGTTTCGAAAATGAATATGCCGAGTATTGTATAGATAATGGAGTTGTCCTTTTTGTCTACAAACAAAATATTGCTATCGAATTGGCCGGAGCCATGGAAATTGTGTCAGATCGTTTAAAACTGCAAAAGGGCAAGGCCTACCCTATTCTTTGTGATATAAGGGGTATTAAGGATATTAATAAGGATGCCAGAAGATATCTGGCTACCGAAGGCTCTTTGCTTACCAAAGCTGTGGCCTTTATTTCCGATACCCCCCTTTCCCAGATGCTGACCGATTTATACCTGATTGCCAACATACCTCCCATTCCCACCAAGGTAGTTAGCAATGAGTTGGAAGGGATGGAGTTTCTTTTGGAATTTATTGAATGAATGGACAAGCTGCATAATAACAAAATCCAAGATCCATAATTGAAGTGTTTTAATGTAGTAACATAGCCTGTGAATCCATGGAGAACCTAACTTATAACAATAGGCTTAACAAAGTTTTTCAACTGTTGATAGAAATATCAAGGGGCAACTTTTCCTATCGCTTGGAAAGGACCGATAAGCAGGACGAATTAGAGGCTCTCTCTGCCATCGTGAATATTGTTGCTGAAGAAATAAAGGATTCCTTTCTGCACCAAGGGTATGTTAATATGCACGACTCCTATATGCACTTGGTGCAAATGATTTTTTTCTTGGATAAGAACTTTAGAATGGTCTATATCAACCAAGATGTCACCAAATTATTGCACTGGAAAAAAATAGAGCTCCTAGATCTTCCCTTAGTAAATCTTCTTGAAAAAGAATCGATAAAAAAATGGGTCAATTTTACCAAGGCTCTTAAATCCGACCAAGCTTTTGAAAAAAATATGCGACTGGTATTTAGGACCAAATCGGATTTACAGCTTCCTGCGTACTGTAAGATTGTTAACCTGCCCCAAAAGGGTTATTCCACGCCCAGTTATATGCTAATATCTTCGGATATTGTTAGAAACACCGAAATACAGGAAAGAAAATTGCAATCCAAAATCTTAAAACAAATACGACGCCCCAGACCCAAACATCTTATTGAAGAAAAGTCTTTTCTAAATGTATCGGATTTGGAAACTTTCAGGGCTATAGGAACCTATCTCAAAAACAACCTTGACAAAAACGCCCCGTCCCTGAAGGAGTTGGCCCATGAATTTGGCACCAATGAATATAAACTTAAAAGGGGGTTCAAGGAGTTGTTTGGGATGACTGTGTTTCAGTTTCTCAAAAATGAGCGACTGAGGAATGCCCATATATGGGTGAAGGGTTCCAATGAACCGTTTAAGCGGATCGCAAGGCAAAATGGATTTAAAAACGCCACCCATTTTTCACGTGAATTCAAGGCCAGGTATGGATATACGCCTAGAGATCTAAGGGCCAACTCCTGACCTCAATATTATAAAAACAAATCCTTTTCAGAACAGTTATTATCCCAGAGAGATAAATCGACCACCTTACTTTTATACCATTCAATATCAAAACGATACAAATGATATGAAATGGCATCAAAAACATAGCACAGTAATTTTAGAAGCCATTGCCCTGCTTTTTATTATTCTATTCGCTTATGCCGGACTTACTAAGTTAATGGAAGGGCATTTGTTCTATGACAACATCAGGAATTCACCAGTACTTGGGGGCAAGGCCATGGCCTCTTTGGCCGCTTGGGTCATACCCCTATCGGAACTTACCGTTGCCGTGTTGTTGGTCTGGCGCAGAACCCGGATGATTGGATTATATGGAGCACTGGGCCTTATGCTGTTATTTACAGGTTATACCGTTGCCATTGTGTTTTTTGCCCCTTATAGGCCCTGTTCCTGTGGAGGTGTTATCTCGCTATTGACCTGGGAACAGCATTTGGTATTTAATCTGGTATTGCTTCTTTTGGCCATGATGGCCATATCATCCTCCCTCAAAAAAAACACCATGGGACAAGATCCATCAAGGACCATGGAACCGAAATGAAAATATAAAATGATAAAAATATTTTGTTGCGCAGCAAGAGCAGGGGGAAGACCGAAAACCTGGACAATAGAGTAGGCGCTTATTATTAATTAAAATTATATTATCATGAAAAAGTTGAAATTGATATTACCGATGTTGGCATTTATTTTTGCCATTGCACTGTCGTTTGCATTTGTGGACAAATCAGCGGACAAGGACTATTACGCCACCAAGTACATTGAGGTCCCTGGTGGTTGGGCCACAATTGAGGTCAATTGTCATGCGGGAAGTTTGGATTGTAGTGTAAAATTTTCCGGAGCACCATCCATGACCTTTCCTGTCTATGATCAAAAGGATACCGATTATCCGACCGATGGAAATGGCGAATTGATAACCATTACCGGTTCTGTTCCAAGTCCCGATGACCCAGAATTGTAGTGAACAAACCATAGGAGCGAAAAATTCGCTCCTATGGTCTATTCTTAATCCAAAGTACTATCGATCTCCCATTTGGTCCGATAGCATTATAAATTGAAAGGGTTTGACCGTCAATAAATTTTGGGCAGTATTTTTGATATCTTCCGGGGAAAGGGATTTGATGAACTTCTGTTCATCCTCTATACTTGACCAGGGTTCCCCATATCTATAAAATGCATGGATTTTCTTGGAGATCCATTTATTATTTTGTATTTCGTTCTCCGAATATTCCATCATATTTTTAATAAACCGCTCCCATAATCCAGGATCTACCAAATTGTTTTTGTAATGTTCCACTACTTGCCTGGTATCATTGATCAATCTATCCATATTTTCTGGATGACAACTAAACTCAATAAAGATCTCATTAAAAGGACGCATCGGATCAAGATTACTTGTAAGCGATATATCATAAAGTCCACCTTCCTTGGAATTAAACCGTAGGTGTTGCTTTGCCGAAAAATCCATCATCCAAGCCAATAACCTAATTTTAATATCCTCTTTCCAGTCACTATTATCGGAATTCCTATTTGAAACATGGACCAACTTTACTTTTGATGCTTTTATATATTCCTGTGGGGAAAGATGTATTGAACGGGGACTTGGTAAGCTACCCTGTTTTATTGCTATGGAACTATCGCACTTTTTTGACTGTTCCACTATTGGCAGATTACCTAAATATTTCCGACTTAGGGCCAGTACCTTTTCTTCTGAAAAATCTCCTATGAATACAAATGTAAAGTTGGTAGGAGAGCCAAAAATATCCCGGTAGATTTCATATGCACGGTCCAAGTTGGTTTTAGAGACACCTTCAAGGATATTTTCCCTATTGGGAAATAATGTGTAATCGCCCAAGATCGATTTAATGTCTCCCATGAAGTCACTTTCATTGGCTTTCTTCATTGCTATGGATGAAGTGGCGTTCAATTTCCAATCCTTAAAGGCCAGGCTATTTTTATTAGGTTCCATAAAATAGAGATATACCAATTTTAGTGCCATTTCCAGATCCTCGACTGAAAGGTAACCCGTTATTCCGGCTTCATTATAATTTATATAGGGCATAACTTTCCCACCAAACCCCTTTTCAGAAAATAATCTTTTTAGATCAAACTTGTTCAGTCCCCCCACTCCTGAATTTTTCACTATTTCAACAGAATTTAAGGCCGAAAAGTAATCCGTCTTTGGATAACAGCTTATACCTTTAGGGGTGAAGCCATGAAGGCTTATCCCAGCGGCTTTTTGGGTATTTGGGCCCAACGGGTTCATAACTATGCGAACACCATTGCCCAATACGTATTCTGTCGTTTTCGGTATGGGATGGGCTGTTTTTAATATAGAGGTAGTTTTTAAGCCTTTCTGGATGGACAAGGGCATAAGGGCTGTTGGCGAAATTGGCGGACTATACATCCGAACAGGTAATTTAGAGGCCTCGGCAATCCAGCCCCTGACAGTATTTTCCGAATAGGACAATACAGGATGGCCGGAAGGGGCCAACATTAGTATATCTATTTCCCTTGGTCCGGTCTTAATACCCTCCGTTACAAAATTATTAAGTTCCTCCAAGGTCAGATCGTTTATCAGGTTACGTAAAATCGACTTTTTATTGGGAGGCAAAACTTTGCCATAGATAAAATTATCCAGGATATCATCCATCCAATAGGCCACTTTCGTGGTATCCTTTTTGTTCAGGGCAACCAGATATTTTCTTTTACATTCCTCAAATTCTTGTGCTGTAAAGCCATAGACCTTGAGTTGCCGCAACAATCGCATCGACTTTAAAATTGCTTCTTTCCCAAGCCCTCCTTCGATTCTAATGCGCAGAAACAACCCTAGGGAAGACGGAATTGAATAACCCGGAAAAACCTTATACGTGGACGCGTAAACCTCATTATCCGTTTTGAACCTGTCCATGAGCATGGTCAATAAAAGTGACCTTTTCTGCTCGTTTTGCAAAACTTCCAGTCCTTGTTCTTCGCTATCCTTTCCCTGTCTCATATATAAGCGTAGATTTACGGCCTGGTTTTTGGAACCTTCTTTCATGTAGGTTAACTCTTTGGATATAAACTGCGGGGACGAATTTCTATAATCACTATAATCTTTATTGGGGGAACGTGGATCCCTGACCTTTTTGCTCCTTGAAAATTTGTCCGTGATTTCCTTTTCCAGAGCACCAATGTCCCGGATATCCCCCACTACTACAATGGCCATTAGATCTGGACGGTACCAGTCGTTGTAGTATCGCAGGAGGGGTTCATAGGGAAAGGAATGGATGTAATCCGCATAATCTTTTGGACGTTGCGCACCTCTTCCCAACATAGCACTTTCCATACCCACCAAGATCGATTTGGCATCAAATCCGCCCCTCGTCACTATTTCATTTAATATTACGGAACGCTCACTATCGATATATTCCTTTTTAAGGTCCAAATCCCAGATAATATCCTGTAAAAGTTGAAATGCGATCCGCCTTTCTTTATCGGTCCCGACCTTTTGGATCAAATAGTTGGAGAAATCAAAGGAAGTGTTGCCATTGATCTGGCCTATATCAAAACCGGCATCGTGGGCCTTGGCTATGGTCATATTCCTACCTGCCTTGAAAGCTATGTGCTCTATAAAATGGTCCAATTCATATTGATCGGGATCCTGATTTGCGGACCCGGCCCTGATAAGCAGGCGTATTTCCATTTCTGAAGAACCGGAACCCGTCGGTTTTATATAATAGGTCAGTCCATTGGACAATTCCCCTTTACGTATACCGGGATCCAGACCAATCTTATCCTGTTGCACAGAAGGATACATAATAATGGGGACCCAAATAAAAATGGTATACAGAAAGAGTGATATTGTATGTTTTATGGTTTGATTTTTCATTACAGGCCTATTGAGGATTAATAACCATTATTTTGTGTCAGTGAAGGGTTTTTGTCGATTTCTGTTTCCGGTATTGGATAAAGTACATCGGTATCCTGCCATAACGGTTTTTTTATGCCCAATACCTTTGAAACCGATCCCGTACGCTTTAGATCCAGCCATCGGTGGCCCCATTCCGTAAACAGTTCCCTGCGGCGCTCCAAGTGAATGGAATCCAATAGGGCCGCCCTGTTTATTCCAGGGTCTATTATCGATAGCGGTACAAGGTGGGCACGTGTCCTTATTTTATCCAGGTCCGCAATGGCCCCGGGCAAATTATCCTGATGCGCCCTGGCTTCGGCCCTTATCAGATATTGTTCCGCCAATCTCAGTACCATGGAGTATTCCGTTATTACATTCGCACTGTTTACTTTATATTTGAAAGGATAGTGATACACTCCATCTTCGGTGTCCAGTTTTCCTATCCAATGTTCCATTCTAAGGTCCTCATCGGCAAAGGACCCCATTAGATCAGTGGTCAATGCAACAGGTTTTTGGGAATTGGGCGGAGGACTTGTCAGGATCAGGATACGGCCCTCGTTGGTAACAAAACTGAGACTTCTCCCGGCGGGGGTTATCTGCCAAATGGCCTCTTTGCTATTGGCCAGGAAAATGTCGTCAAGATGGTCCAAAAGCGTAAAGTTCTCCGTACTGCCAATGATTTCGGTACTATGGTTTTCGGCTTTTTCCCAATTTTCCAAATAGAGGTGGACCCTTGCCAAAAGGGCCTGAGCCGTAAACCTATTGGCACGCCATCTTTCCCCTTCCCCATAGGAATCGCCAAGGACATGTATGGAACTTTCCAGATCAGTGGTCATGGCACTGTAAATATCCTCTATACTGGATCTGGGTGCCATCGCATTCTGTCGGTAATCCGAAGATTGTACCAAGGGTACCTCTCCGTACAGGTTGACCAGGTAGAAATAGGCAAAAGCCCTGACGAATTGTACTTCTCCCATCAATCTATCCCTAGTTTTATTCGATACCCCGCTATATGTATCAAGTCCATCCAGTACAGCATTGCACATATATATAATATTATAGGCGCTGGACCATAGGGTCTGGTTATAGGCGTTATCGGATATTATTTCGGATTCTTGAAATTCCGACATTTCCTGATTTAGAGTGATGGTACGAAGATTATCCGCGGACAGGTCTCCCAGAAGGGTCACGGAACGAAATCCACCATTGGAAAACCCATCTAGATTGTACAGTTCATTATATATGCCCATCACAGCAGCATTGGCGGTTTCGTCACTTCCAAACACGGTTTCACTGCTTATTTTATTATCGGGAAGGTCAACATCCACAAATTCTTCGCATGCAGTATGCAGAAGGCAGATACTAAGTACTATGATATACCATTTATGTTTCATATTATCGGTTTTATAAGTTCAATTGGATTCCACATGTTATTGTTCTTAAAGGGGGTACCGCCCCTCTTCCGCCCTGGGGATCCAACCCTTTGTATTTCGTTATGGTAAGGAGGTTCTGTCCCCTTACGTACAGGTTCATTGCCTTAATATTTAGTTTTTCCATTAAGGTCCGGGGCAATTGATAGGACAGGGATAGGTTTTTTAATCTTGCAAAGGATGCGTCCCCTACTCCCAAAGAACTATTGGCGGCCCTGCTAAAGGCATTACTGGAGGCACTGGATTGTGATGCCTTTTGTATATCCTCGGCATCTCCCGGATTTTTCCAAGTATTAAGGAAGTCCAAAGGCCCGTTGCCATAATTTCCAGGTGCCGTACTGTTGAATATGTTGCTGAAGTTGACCTGGTCAATATATTCCCATAGGAACTGCAGGGAAATTCCTTTATATTGAATATGGTTATTGATTCCACCATAGTACTTTCTTCCCATGTTTTTGATTACCACCCTATCATCGTTGTCCAACCTTCCGTCCCCATCGATATCCTGGATTTGGTAAAAACCGGTTTCGGGGTCTATGCCGTCATACCTGTAGCGCAGCGTTATATCCAGTGGATATCCTACCCTGTACATATGGGCATATGAGGTCTGGTCAATATTATGGAATTCTACCAATTTGTTATCGGGCAGGGTGAAGTTCAAGGAAGTCTGCCAGGAAAAATTAATGCTATTAATAAGGGTAGCGGCCAGTTCCACCTCCCAACCGGAGTTTTCTATCAATGCCGGAAGATTGGCCTGTACGGAGGTAAATCCGGTAATCGATGGCAATGGGTACCCCACCAATTGGTTGGAGGAACGGTTGCGGTACCAATTTATCATCAAATTGACACGGTCCCTATATAATCCGAGGTGTAGGGCAGCTTCCAGTTTTTTGTTCACCTCCCAGGAGTAATCCGGGTTGAAAAGCTGCGTTGGGTACAATCCTCCCGTTCCATCGGTAGCTACATAGGAATCTATAAAGCCATAATCAGGGATCTGGTCACTTCCCGTAGTCCCGTAACTTGCCCGGATCTTTCCAAAGCTCAAGAAGGGAACATTTTCTTGGACACCCCTCTCTTCCGAGAAGATCCAGGCCCCTCCCACGGCCCAAAAATTGGAGAACCGCTTATCTGGCGCAAAACGCGAAGACCCGTCCCTTCTGCCCGTAAGATTCAGCAAATACTTTTTGTTCCAGTTCAGCCCAAGGCGCCCAAACAGTGCCCCGTACCGGTAATCAATATGATCATCGCCCAAAATTCTAACATTGTCCGCAGCCCTTAGATTTCCCATTAATATTTTATTGGCGTACCCTCGGCCTTCCACCTTCCGGTAGTTGTTCATGTTATCCTGAAGGGTAACGCCCAACAGGCCTGCAACCTCCAATTTGCCATACGCGCCATTATACGCGATCTGGGGCTCTACTATCCAAGACCGTCTTTTGGACTGGCTCTGGATGGTACGAAGTGCTATGTATTGCCATAAATTCGGATTATATCGCTCCCTATAATACTCGATGCGGTCTTCATTGTCCAGATTGGAATATCCTGAATTCATTTTCAACTTCACTCCGCTCATAAGGGCATAGGAAAGGTTTAGACTTGCAAGAAGGTTATTGGTCTTAATGTCCTGGGGTTCTTCCAAGACCGCCAAAGGGTTGTCCACCACCCAATTGTCCCAATTGAGAGTGCCATCGTCATTATAGATGGAAGGTGCGTTTGGGGGTGTGGTAAGGGCATAATTGACAAAGTTGGTGCCGTTGAAAATTCTATTTTCATCCACTCCGTAATTGGCAGAAAAATTCAGTTGGAACTTTTTGTTCTTGGAGCGATGGTCAACATTGATGTTTCCGGTCAGTTTGTTGTAGTCAAAATTTCCTTGAAAAACAGAACCCTGCCCATGATAGGAACCGCCTGCAATGTAGGAAGTTTGTTCGTTCCCTCCTGAAACGACCATATTAATGGCCGAATTATATGCCGTACCACCAAATAATACGTTCTGCCAATCCGTATAACGGTCCTGGTCCCATAAAGTGAGTTCAGGAGCAAATGCATCCTCGGGGTCCATTCCGTCATTTGCAATGGCCTGCCTTCTTAAGGAAAGGTATTGCGGGGTATTCAACAGCCTTACCTTATTGGAAACATGGGATAGGCCAGAGTACATGTTGATATGTAGGGAAGTATGGTCCTTAGTTCCTTTCCATTTTTTGGTGGTGATCAGCACCACCCCATTGGCCCCTCGGGAACCATAAATGGCCGTGGCGTCCGCATCCTTCAGGACCTCTATACTTTCTATATTTGATAGGTTCAGGGTACTTAGGGGGTCTATGCCCACATTATTGGTAAACAGCCCTCCACTTTGCAAGGGTGTGGAATTAATAGGGACTCCGTCCACTATAAAAAGGGGATAATTGCCCTCGCTTCTCAGACTATTGGTGCCCCGTATGCGTATGGCGGGAGCCAGGCCGGTAATACCTACCCCCTGCTCCACTTCCACCCCGGGCATCCTTCCTTCCAATGTCTGCAACGGACTTACTATGGGCTGCAGTTCTATTTCCTTGGCCGTGACCCTGCTGATGCTCCCGGTGCGTTCCCTTTCCTTTACCGTATAGTAACCGGCATTGACCTCTACTTCCTGCAGTTCGGTGACCTCGGACTGCATCTCTACGTCCAGGGTGGTCCTGCCCAGTACGGGAAGTTCCCTGCTGTGGTAGCCCAGATAGGAAAAGACTAGGATATCCTTATTGTTTACCAAAAGGGAATAGCCCCCATTTGGATCGGTGAAGGTACCGGTATTGGTACCCTTGATAAGTACATGTACCCCTGGCATGGGTCCGTAACTATCGGTGACGGTACCACTAAGCTGGTACTGTTGCTGGGTATCCAGATTGAAAAAAGATCTAAAACCATGCTCATGGGGGAAATGGGCAAAGTAAGGAGGGGGAATAAAAAAGCAGATAAATAGTAAGCAAAGACTTAGAATATCCCTGTATTCAGGATTATTTTTCATAATTTTGAAGATTAGATGAAACTTAGTTTTATGTAGTCTAGGCCTTCCAAACGTTTGCGTCAACTGGGTTTGGGAGGCATTTTTTATTGAAGTTCTATGTCATGGGCATAAAGTATTTACTGTTTATGGTATGCTTATATAATGGTAAGGGACATAGTTTACCTAAAAAAGTAACTGTTTCCTGGCCATAGGTAGGCCTTCCCTCCTGCCCCAAAGCTGTTTTAATTATAGCTAATAGGACAAATGGGCAGACCTAAAGGTCTTTAGGTTGCTTTGTCGTTATTTGGCCGGATGCCAAAAATGTGTGGATCGTGGATTATGGGATAAAAATATTTTCGGGTTCCGGAAAAATTGGTACAACAGAAATCCCATAATAAATGAACTGATAATACCAGTTCAGTGCAAACCTATATTGGGTTCTTGGGCTTTTTGGTAAAGAGAATGTCATACACGGTATGCTGCAAAAGAACGGTAAGATGCCCAGCGGCCCTTTTACCAATTAAGTTACATAAGATGTGTTTCATAGCTCCTTTAGCCTTTTAGTGATTGCTTGCAAAAATTCTAAATATAACAACGCTCGGCATAAAGTGGGTTGGGTCATAAGAGTTTAAAACCCCACTTAGGAACTAAATACTGGTTAAGCATATTGTGATAAGAAAACCCATGCCCCGGGTCATGGGCATCTTGCTTATCATCCCGTGCATCAAGTTACCAGTTTTTAGACCGGGAATCCAAGCGACTGCTTCTAGACTAATTCAAATAGAAGAATCGCAAACATATGTTAATGAGGTAAATATAATGAAAAATATTTATATGCGGATTTTTGTCCGCACTTTTTTCTTCGAGAACTTTTTTATTTGTCTTAAATGGATAAGTTAAGCAAATCAATTTGTTCTTATATTGCACAGAATTGGATTGAAGAATCCAAATCGCAAAGGTCATTTGCATTGGACCATGCCATTGATGAAAAAACCGTGCGCAGGATAAAATCGGACCCAGATTATATAATTAGCTTGGTCACTTTAAAAAAAATATGTGACGCCCGAAATATAAGGCTTTCCGAATTTCTGGAATTATTGGGGTATTAAATTTCTCTGTGCTCTTTTCAATATAATTATTGTTCAACTATCCCAATTAGTCATTCTTGCCCAGGTATCGGCCCAACCGCTTCCTTTTTTAATCCTTTAAAATGAATGGTTACCAATACTAGCTTAAGTTTTTGAATTTTTCAATCAATTGGCTCAATTATATCTATACCTTTTTCCAATACTCCTCAGTGATAATGAGTAATTTTGTGTGGATTTGGATTTTTTATTTCTTCAATCCTACACTTGGAAATATAACTTTTAGGATAAGCTTACTTCCATACTGTTTATTCATTTTCCATTTGGGAACCTATAAAAGGAATTCTTGGGGCTAAAAAATAACCTGTTAAACAGGCAAAAAGGATGGGAATGAAATGTCCAAATCCAGTTAAGGTGGCCAATAATATTGTAGTACTCATGGGTGTTCTGGTAACACAGGCATTAATTGCCCCCATACAACTAACAATGGCCAAGGTAAGGTTGACTGTTGGAAACAGTTGATGTATTATAAGACCTAAGGTAGCCCCTACAAAAAAAAGAGGAATAATGAATCCGCCTCTCCAACCAGCAGTAACGGTTATGGAAATAGCAATGATTTTAAAAATCAATATGGCAAATAACAGGGACAGTGAAAAATCACCTTCCAATAACTCATTAATTTCGTGATGTCCGAAGTATCTGGTAATTGGGAAATAAAAGGCAATTATTCCCAGTAGAATACCACCGATAAGTGTTTTGATGAATATGGGTAGTGGCCTTTTTTCAAAAATTGATTTGAAAAATTTAGTGCAAAAAATGAACCCCCAACCGAATAGGGCCCCAATTATAGCAAATAATACAGCATAGGCAAAATCAAATATACCCGAATATTCATAACCGGATAAATCCCACAATGGACCAAGCCCTAGATGAATAATAAAGGCAAATACCAAATAACTAAAACAACTTGCAACAAAGGCGGGGATAATTGCTTTGTAATACTCCACGGCATGTTTATGATGTAGTATTTCCAAGGAAAACAGGCTACCGCCCAACGGTGCCCCAAATAGGGCAGTAAATCCTGAAGCCATTCCTGCGATACTTAAAGACCTCAACTCTTCTCCCTTGAGTCGGAATAACTTGCCCATCCATGTACCTGTTGAACCTGTTACTTGTACCAAAGGGGCCTCTGGTCCGAGACTTCCTCCCGATGCTACGCACAATAAGGAGGAAAGTATCATGGAAGGATTGTTTTTTGGGTCGAGTTTTCCTTTGTTGAAACGGATGTTGTTGACAATTAAATGAATTTCTCCCGGGTCTCCGATAAAGTGGATAATCAAACCTGCCAAAAGTCCGCATATTGCCATTAGGGGAATTACTTGCCAACCTTCAAATAATGCCAGTTTCAGGGTTAAGAATTCCAGTGCAATCCAATATATTCCAGCAATAATTCCGCCAATTAACCCAAGTAAGGCCCATAATAAAAATGTTCGACTAAAAACAAAGGGGTTAAATCGGACAGGTTGGTCAAGAATATTTAAATAGGTGACTAATTTTCTTCTTCTCTTTAATTTCACTTTATGAGTCTATATTATGGGACATTGCACATGTTGGCAATTTGGGATCTTGGTTATAATTTTTTTTTGTTCCCTTTTTTCAACAGTCCTTTCTCTGGAACATTCATTGTTTCAACATTTTTAAAGCCGCATTTTCTATATGGTCCATCGTCATTTCGGCTGCCCATCCATGTAAGAATAAGGAGTTCTGATTTATTATATTTTACAGAACATGAACCAAACCATTATCCACCACTAGGTGGCAGAAAATATTCTGCGGGGAGGCCTTTGCAAAAATAGTATAATTACCAGTATTCCCACGTAGTGGAATAAAAGATATTAAACCTCAGGGAAGCCTGTCTGCCGACTTAGGCAGGCCTGTCTGCCGACAAAGGCAGGCCCTGAACCCAATATTAGGAATCGACCCTAGATCCCGCCAAAAAAGGCGGGATTATTTCAACTTGCAATTTTAAGTGCGTCTTACCGACTTCCCAAAATTGAGTTTCACTAATAAAGACTCTTTAAATCTTTTGTTACAAACAGGATCGACTTTTATCATTACAACCCTAGTATGATAATTAAGGATGCCCATAATTGAATACATTCTGGTTTTATGTGATAATTGTAAAATTTAATGATAATTATCATTTTCCATCTTGGTCCATAAACCTACCTTTTTCCGCTCATATTTACTTGTAAATCTTATGGAATTAATAGAGAGCATAAACCAATTGAGACGTGGGAAAAATGCGGTAATTCTCGCACACTATTACCAACGGGATGAAATACAAAAAGTCGCAGATTATGTTGGTGATAGTTTGGGGCTTTCACAAAAGGCTGCTGAAACAGATGCCTCAATAATCGTATTTGCCGGGGTACATTTTATGGCAGAAACGGCGAAAATCCTAAATCCGACGAAAAAGGTATTGTTGCCCGACTTAGGTGCGGGGTGTTCGTTGGCCGAATCTTGTCCGCCTGAGTCATTTTCAACTTTCATAAAAGCACACCCGGAGCACTTGGTGATTACTTATATAAATTGTTCGGCGGAAATCAAGGCCATGAGCGATATAGTTTGTACTTCTTCCAATGCCCTAAAGATAGTGGAGTCGGTTCCTAAAGACAGGCCTATTATCTTTGCACCAGACAAGAATTTGGGACGTTACATCATTAAAAAAACGGGAAGGGATTTATTATTGTGGGATGGTTCCTGTGTGGTACACGAAGCTTTTTCCGTAGATAAATTATTGTCACTCTACAAGGAATATCCAGAATCAAAAATAATAGCCCATCCGGAATCCGAGGAGCATATTTTGGATCTGGCCACCTATATTGGTTCCACTGCCGGTATGATCAATTATGTTAAAAACCATTCCAATGAACAGTTTATTGTTGCCACGGAAGCCGGAATATTGCACAAAATGCAGCTGGAGGTCCCTTCTACCGTTCTTATTCCAGCACCGGCAGAGGAGGATAATACCTGCGCCTGTAGTGAATGTGCCTATATGAAAGTGAATACCCTGCAAAAAATTTATAATTGTCTTTTAAATGAAACACCACATATAGAGGTTCAAGAAGACATAAGGAGACGGGCACTGCAACCGATTCAAAGAATGTTGGAATTATCGAAATGAAATGGTATCAACAAATTATCTTGTTATAGGTTCCGGAGTTGCAGGATTGACGTATGCTGTGAAAATAGCCCAAAGGTTTCCCAATAGATCCGTAACTATTATTACGAAAGCCGATGAACAGGAATCCAACACAAAATATGCCCAGGGGGGTGTTGCTGTAGTAACGGATTTGGAAGAAGATTCTTTTCGGAAACACATTCATGACACCTTGGTTGCAGGAGACGGATTATGTGATGGGGCAGTTGTTGAAATGGTTATAAAGGAAGGTCCACATCGCCTCAAGGAATTAATGCGCTGGGGTGCTAGTTTTGATGTCAACAAATCGGGTAAACTGGATTTAGGATTGGAAGGTGGACATTCTGAAAACCGTGTTGTTCACCATAAGGACATTACTGGATACGAGGTTGAGCGCGTATTGCTTCAACAAGTTCATAAATTACAGAATGTTACCATTTTACCCTATCACTTTGCATTGGATCTTATTACGGAACATCACCTTACTATTTCCGATCCCAAAAATATAACGTGCCTTGGCGCATATGTCATGGATCAAAAAACAGGGGATATATTTACCATAAGGGCCGATAATATTTTATTGGCATCCGGTGGTATCGGTCGCGTATATGGCAATACCACAAATCCATTAATTGCAACAGGAGATGGTATAGCAATGGCTTATAGGGCAAAAGCTGAAATTAGGGATATGGAGTTTGTGCAGTTCCACCCCACTGCTATGTACAACAACAAGGGTGGGCGCTCATTTCTAATATCCGAAGCGGTAAGGGGCTTCGGTGCCTTGTTACGGAGCAAGAGTGGCCATAGATTTATGCCGGATTATGACAAAAGGGCGGAATTGGCTTCCAGGGATATCGTATCCCAATGTATAGACGCAGAGATGAAGAAATCAGGAGACAAAATGGTCTTTTTGGATTGCACCCATTTGGATATCACCGAATTCAAAAATCATTTTCCAAATATTTACCAAGAATGTTTGGCCAACCATATGGATATTGGAAAGGATTGGATCCCTGTTGTACCCGCCTCCCATTACCTCTGCGGCGGCATTGTAGTGGACAGGCATGGAAAGACTTCTGTAGCCAACCTTTTTGCATGTGGCGAATGTTCTTGTACTGGATTGCATGGAGCCAATAGATTGGCTTCCAACTCTTTGCTGGAAGCACTGGTATATGCCAATAATATTTATGAATATCAGGCTTCGAATTCTGTAGCGCCCAATAAGATTTCGATCCCTGATTGGAACGACCAAGGAACGACTGTCCCCAAAGAATATATTCTGGTGCAACACAATCTTGAGAGGCTGCAGAATCTTATGAGGGATTATGTGGGTATAGTTCGTAGTAATAGTAGATTGACCAAAGCTCTACAACATCTTGATTCAATTTATCTGGAGGTGGAGGAACTGTACAAAACGGTAAAAGTAAATACGAGACTATGTGAATTAAGAAATATGATAAATGTGGCGTATTTAATTATTCATCAATCCTTGAAACGTAGGGAGAATAAAGGAGGTTATTATAATATGGACAATGTGCGGACCAATACGGACAATCTACCAAAGAATCTATTATAAATGGAAACCACAATTTAAAAGTACTGATAATGGAAAATCAAAAGAAAAATAATCTGCCACTTATTTATTCCTGTTCTGGGTGTAGCAATGTTGCACAATTGGCAAACGATATCGCCCTAAAAATCAACGCCGAGGGCATTGCCGAAATGTCCTGTATAGCAGGGGTCGGAGGAAAGGTAAGATCGCTCGTTAAAAAGGCTAGATCCAGCAGGCCAATAATCGTTATTGACGGTTGTCCACTCCAATGCGCCAAGGAGTGTCTGAAGAACATTAACATAGAACCCGATGAGCATATCGTGCTTACCAATTTTAGTCTAAAGAAAAAGTATTACGAAGAATTAAGGTTGGAGGAAGCAGGAGAAATCTACGAACAAATTGTGCACAGAGCCATTAATTTGTAATTAATTTTTTTGATGGTTGCTAGCAATTGTATCCGGTGACTGCCATGATAAGGGTATCAAACCGTGGGCTTATCGACAAAATTGATCTATACCGTCGTCCAAATTCAGCATAAATTGGGTGCCCCTAATAAGGTCTTCCATCAAGTCCAGGGTACGCTCGTTCATTTTTAAACAAATATCGACCAACGGATTTGAACACCATATCTTATTACAGGCATTGCCTCCACAATCCTCACAAAAACAAGGTTCATGTGATTTTTGAACAATGCCCAATAAGTTCTGCAAATCTTCCCTGCTCATAAAAATTCCGATACTGTCTATTACCAATTGGATTTTACAATTCGGATTAGGGGAATTTTCCAGGTGATATGCCGCTCCATATATATTGCTGTAAATTAGTATCATGCCATGAATATAACTGCTGTAATAAGAATCGATTTTTTCATATCTAACTTTTTTTTGATGGTAAACAGCCCCTGGGCATAAACCCAAGGACTGTTGATCAACTAACTTAAACTAACTAATCAATTTTTTAAAAGCTATAGGTTATGGTTGCCCGTCCGTTGATTCCAGGTTCTGCCTGCCAATATAAATACGATCCATAATTGGCTCCGGCATAGAGGTATTCGTTCAATATATTGTTCAAATTAACCTGTACTCGCAGTTTATTGTTTTTCCATGATAGCGCTCCATCCAGTCGAAAATAGTTTGGAAGGTCAGATTGGCTATCCGCACCCCATGCCCATGTGGAACGATCTACTTGGTACTGATAGCCCAATGAGGCCCCAAAACCTTTAAACTTGGAAGTCTTGGCAAAATTATAGTTGAACCAACCGTTGGTAACATGTTTGGCATGACCTGCCACCCTTTGTCCTATGACGCTTTCATCTGTATTCTCTGTTATCTCAACATTGGTGTTGGCATAGTTCAATACTAGATTTAGTTCCGGTGTAAGTTGGCCTTGCAGGTCAAATTCAATTCCCTTGGACTGTACCTCGCCCAACTGGATGGAAAAATCTGGATGTTCGGGATCTGTTACCAGCACATTTTGTTTTGTAATCTGGAAGGCTCCTAAGGAGGTTTTTAGCATCCCATTAAAAAACGATTTTTTAATTCCCCCTTCAATATCATTGGCTTCAATGGGATTAAAGGTATCCCCGTTAAAGTCCACGCCATTGGCCGGTAGAAAGGATTGGTCGTACAATGCGTATGCCGTAAAGGAAGGTGCAATATCGGTACTTACACCTATCCTTGGTGAAAATTTGTTGTCCTGTTCCTCTTTGCCCCTGGTTACCAATTCGGTGTACCTACCTGCCAGGGTAATTCTAATTCTATCTTTCCATAAACCTATTTCGTCTTGGAGATAATAAGCCCTTAAGGTGTTGCCATTATAGGGTTCTCCCCCGTTTCGGTGTTGTATTGGAACCGATCGGTCGAAATTCAACGGAATTGAGTTGCCGTATATGGGATCGTAGATATTAAAAGGTGTTTGGTCTATGGCCACAGTATTTGAAAAGTCGGCCCAGTAATTTTTTTGGGTATAATCAAAACCACCTAAAATGTTATGCGATATGCTTCCTGTTTTAAAGTTGCCATAGAGATAGGTCTGGAAGTATTTTCCCACTGAAAGTGCATCCCATTGGGTAACCCGTCTATCGGCATCTCCTTCATCGGTAACAGACCATGCCCAGAACGATTGGCCTTCTTGGTTATAACGTAGATAGGCAAATTGGGTTTCAAAACCCCAATTATTGGAAAAATCGTGTTTTAAGTTGGTGAAAAAAGACATCTCCTGAATTTCGGATGCAGGGTAATGGGTATCGGTAAACTTAAAATTACGGTCCAAGCTTGCATACCCATCGGCTACAGGGGCAAATATATATGCGGAACCAATATAACTTTGTGCGTTTTGTAGGTTAAGTTCGGTGGTAATCCTGGTTCGCTTGGAAAATTTGTATGTTAAGGCAGGAGCAACTCCCCAACGTTCAGCCTTTTCATTACCTCTGTGGCTGTCGCCATTTTGGTATAGGGCATTGAATCGGTACAGCAATTTGCCATTTTCCGAAAGTTTTCCTCCCAAGTCGAAGGTTCCCCTATAAAAATCAAAACTTCCAGCACTCACCGAAACATTTCCTATAAATTCTTCAGAAGGTTTTTTGGTCACAACATTATAAAACCCACCTGGTTCACCGGCGGACATCATAAAACCTGACGGCCCTTTTACAAATTCTACACGGTCTACAAAGGCCATGTCTTCGGATAAGGGGCCCCACGAATCTTGAACATTTACACCATTTCTAAAAGCAGGTAGTCTAAAACCACGCATATTGACCCTGGCAAAATGACCCCAATGTTCCAACATCGTTACCCCACTTACATTTCTGATCACCCCGTCCATAATACTGGTCGCCTGTTGATCCTGTAATAGGGCAGCACTGATGACCTGTATATTTTGGGGCAGTTTGACTATTTCGGTCTTTAATCTAAGCGATATTGAGGGTTCCTTAGTAATGTATTTGTTTATATGTCCTTCTACGATTACTTCGTCTAGTTGTTCCTGTTTTTCCTGCAGCACAATATCGGGTAGTGTTTTAGTAGTATTGGCCGTTATATCCACCTTAAAGGATTGGCTCGTAAAACCTATATAGGTCGCCGTAATGGTATAACTTCCGGCCTCAATATTTTTAATTTGATATTCCCCCTTAGCATTTGTCATAGTTCCTATTCCCGAATCTGCTATCATGACATTTGCATTGGATATTGGTGTTTTTTCCTCGGTGACAACTTGGCCTTTGATGGTTGCAGTTTGGCCAAAAGTTCTCATTGCAACAAGGAGTAAAGCAATAAAGAATGTATTAATTTTCATTTGTTTTTATTTAGATTGATTAAAAATAGTGGCACAAATATATCTTGGGGAAATAAACCACGCAAGTTTATTTAGAATTATTTTAAATAAGAATTGTGTTAAAATGTTGGCGAAATCCTTTTTTCTGAAGAAGTGTTTTTTTGGGTTGATGCACTTAAAAATTAATGGGGAAAAAGGTGTGGGATTGGCATCTTACCGTGAGCATTACTGCCATTGTGGACTTATCCCCTATTCCAGATCATATTAGGGAGGTAGTATAAAAGCGTTTACGCCAAGGGGCCTCAGTTCGGCTTTTTGTTACGTCCGAAGCCATTGAACCGAGCAGAAAAAACAGCTTGTAAGTTTAAGGTAGGGGAATTTTAATATTGGGTTGGGCAATATCAAAACATGTCCTTACCCGGTATTTTCTCTACGAGAATATTGTTGCCCAAGCTGTCAAAGTAGGTACAGGTCATATTGGACATGCGCACTACCCATTTTAAAACACCTGAATGAGCTGCTTCTTTGCAAAAAGTTGAATAATCGCTGTTACCTTGTTGATGGGTTTTTAAGTAAGTGAGAAATTGTTCTTTATTGGGTGTTTTGGCAATGGATAAGGCATTATATTTTGGTAGTGATTTGATTTTGTAATCATTTTTACCAACATAGACGGTATGGCCATCCGTTACAAAAGTTTCGTAACGGATAACCCCTAACTCTTTTAGGTCTAGAATGTATTTAGGAAAGTCTGCCCCCGATTTTACTTTGCTATGGGCTTTAGTGATTTGTTCCAATGTGAGTTGTTGCTGTTGAGTTTTCACTAGATTTAAATTAAGTTACAGGACAAAGGTACATGGGTAGAAACCTCTGTAATTGTAAAAAATCGTTTTTCTACAACAAGCGTTTGAAATTTTCCGGGGTTTCCCCCGTAAACTTTTTAAAGTCCTTAATGAAGTGTGCCTGGTCGAAAAAATTACGCTGATAGCAAACTTCAGTAAGCAATTTTGTTTCTTTTAGATTGTCTATAACCGCATTGAAACGCACAATGGAAGCAAATTTTTTAGCGGTCGTTCCAACCACCTTCCTAAATCGCTTTTCAAAGGCACTTTGGCTTATAAATAGATTTTTGAGCAACTCCTTTATTCGGATGGTTCCGTTGGTTTCATAGATGAGCCTAATGGCTTCAATAATTAATTTGTCTATTACTATGTCCTGTTGTTGTGAAACTAAAAACTGCTCAATTATTTTTATTCGTTCTTTGTCGGTGTTGGCAATTCCCAATTTATCCTTTACTTCAATTACACTGTTTTTACAGAAAACATCCTCCGGGGAAATACTTAAATTAAAAAGTTCGTTTGCCGGATGTGATGCAAAATGGGTATATCCGGTTTCTGTAAAATAAACCAATACAGTTCCTGTGTCGGCCGAATTCTTAAAGATCTTATAGCCATCCGAAATTCCTGTTATGCCCGCTGAAGATAGTGCTATTTCCGAATAGTCTTTTAAGTTGGTAAGTTTCCCTTTGTATTGAAATCCCATGACAAGTCCGGTGGACGGAAAAACTTTATATTGGTTTTCCATTGCATTCTCGGACACTACAAAATATTTGATGTAGGGTTTTAGTGGATCCGAGGGAAGATATTTGTCAAATCTCATTCCATTGTGTATTGATACCTGCTACTTTAAATTCGCCACCCTAAATCTTGGCCCTTTTCCAACCCCATTTTATACACTAATATAATTTAAATTTTAAATCTTGGAGAATTAATGTTTTGGCATGGGCGTACCTATTAAACAGGATATTCCGGCCGTTTGGCGAATTTCTATTGGGTTAAGGTTCACTAGGCATACATTTAAATCCCAAGTAAAGCAAAATAGTAATTACTTGCAGATATTATTTGGGATGGATTTGAAAAATCGGGGATTTGATATTACAACACCGTACATAATGTCTGGTTGGAAATTGTCGATTTAATTTTAATTGGTATTGTAAATTAAAATGGAAGGAGAAACCTTGTGGATTATCGACGATGATATGGTATCACAGTTTGCCATGACCTACAAAATTGGACAATCGCATCCCAGCTACAAAATTACCACTTTTGATACGGTAGAAGAAGCCTTAGATAAGTTAAGAAATTGCAAGGAAGGGCAAATAGGATTTCCCGACAAATTATTATTGGACCTTGGTTTGCCGGTCTTGGATGGCTGGCATTTTCTGGGGGAGTTGGAAAAGATTGGCGGGAACGTTGGCCCGATCGACATATATATAGTTTCGGCATTTTCCAATTCAACGGACCGTAATCGCGCCAAATGTCATCCTTTGGTAAAAGACTATTTCCATAAACCCTTGAGTAAAAATGCCGTTGATAAAATTTTTACGGAGTGTAAAGATAACTGATGGTACAATTCCTGTTCTTTGGTGTTGTTTACAAAAGAAATATGATCCTTAAAGGCTTGAAACTTAATCGCCATTATTTAATGGCGCCAATTTTGAAGTCGATCAAGATATAGATAACCTTCTACAAACTCCCTATGTTGGGGTCCGGTCATTTTTTCCAATAGGTTGAGAGCGGTAATATAACTCGCCAAATTGCCGTTGGAGGAACTAAATTTTCCGTCTTCGACAAATGTTATCAAACTATCGTTCTGCACTTTTAGATTTGGATAATCCTTTTGTAACTGCTTGCCCCCTCCTATCCAGGTTACAATTTTAAATCCGTCGGCTATGCCCGATTTTCCTATTAATTGGGCTCCAGCACAATTGCTTACGGTATATAGTGTTTCCTTATTTTTCTCCCTTATAAAATCTACAATTTCTTCGTTATGCACCTGAGCGTACATGTCATAGGCACTTGGTACAAACAAGGCAGTGAGTTGGGGACAGTTTTCAAAAGTATAATCGGGAACAAACTGCATACCTTCTTCTGTTCTGATCGGATTGCTGGTTTCAGCAATGGTCACAACATTAAACAGCTGCTCTCCGTCCGAACTGGGTTTGGCAAAAACATCGGAGGTGGCAATGACTTCACTTTGTAGCACGCCGTTAAACATCAAAAGCCCAACAGTTGGCAATTCTGTTTTGTACGGTTTTAGGTGTTTCGTCAAGGTATCCGAGCTAATTTTTGGTTGCTCCAAATTAGCTGCTTTGGTACCGGATTTTGATTTGTCCATGTTACAACCAGCAAAAACGGCCAAAGTGATACATAATAAATTGAAATGCTTTTTCATATGGGTTTAACGAATTTACTTTTTTTCGTTTGGTTTTATGATCATTCTAAAGTATTGATCTTTATAGATGTAGTAGCCAATCCAGTTTACCAAGGTGCGAAACCTATTTTTAAAATTCACCAATCCCATGATATGTACAAAAATCCAAATAAGCCACGCTATAAAACCTTTTATGAAATACTTTTCCTCCGGCAAATCAAAAACGGCCTTATTCCTGCCAATAATTGCCAATGAACCTTTGTTTTGGTATTTGAAAGGCGTCCACTTGCCTGGTTCTCCCTCCAAATTATGGGCTAGGTTTTTGGCCTGTTGTATTGCTGGTTGGGCCAATTGGGGATGGCCTTCAGGATAGTCCTTATCCCCAAGAACCAACGCACTATCCCCCAAGGCATAAATGTTATCGTATCCATTGACCAGATTAAAACTATTTGTTTTTAATCTTTTTCCCTTTCCAAAACTTTCCAAGGAAAATCCAGTAAATGCCTTTGCCGTTACCCCCGCTGCCCATATTAAATTTTTGGATTCAATGCTGCTGCCGTCCGATAGGAGAACAACATCATCCTGGAAATCTTTTACCAAACAATTGAGTTTTATTTCCACACCCAATTCCATTAGCTTAGTGTGTGTATATTTTTGTGAATTTTTTGACATGGTGCTCAAAACGGTATTTTGCCCATCTATCAGATAAATTTTCCCTAAATCACTTTCGTTCAATTCAGGATAATCTTTCTTTAAAATGGAGGGTTTCATTTCGGCCAAAATACCGGATAGCTCTACCCCTGTTGGTCCGGCCCCCGCAATTACAAATGTCAATAACTTTTTTCGCTCTTCCGGGTCCTCATGTCTTGTAGCCCGGTCCAAACGGGTAAGTATAGTGTTTCGTAGGGTCAGGGCATCACTTATGGTTTTCATGGGCAAACTATATTTTTCAATATTTTTGTTGCCGAAAAAACTACTTTCCGTACCCGTGGCCATGACTAAAATGTCATATTGCAATTCTCCATTGCTCAACAATATTTTGTTTTCACCGGGAACCACCTCCATTAAGCTTCCGAGCCGAAAGCGCACATTTTTAAAATTCCTCAATATTTTTCTGAAAGGGTAACTAATGGCGGAAGGTTCCATAAACCCTGTGGAGACCTGATAGATTAATGGTGGAAAAAAATTATAATTATTTGCATCCACCAAAATGGTGTTGTACTTGGATGAATTTCCAATGCCTTTGATCAATTCCAAGCCTGCAAAACCTCCCCCTACAATTACGACCGTTTTTTTCATTGTGTCCAATTTAGGATACAAAGGTCTTGGATTCTTCCCTAATAATACTTGAACTGGTTCAAGAAATATTTTTTCTTTTTAATTTACTTATATATTCCGTAGACAATCCTAAAAAACTTGCCACTAAATATTGGGGGATATTGTTTACAAAATCAGGAAAGGACTCCCTAAATCTAAAATAGATATCCTCCTTGGAATAAATAAAAAGATATTTTATACGGTTTAGGGAGGCACCGTATGCAGTTTGATATATTTTTCTGAAATAGGTTTCCATTTTTGGAAATCGCAGCAGTAACTCCTCTTCTTGGCTACGCCTTAGGTGAAGTATGGACGAGGCTTTGACTGCTTGAATATAGCACTCGGAATCGCTATTGTTATGATAGGCCAAATAATCTGTAATCCACCAATTCTCGATGGCAAATTGTAAAGTTTGTTCTGCTCCCCCCTCCTCTACTATGTACAGTTGAAGACATCCACTTAAAACAAAGTAGTGACCAAGGGATTGGCCTCCAGGTTGGTAAAGTAGCTCTTTTTTTTTGACCTTTTGCTTCTCGAAAAACATAGCTATTTCCTGAAACTCTACTTGGTCAATAGCGGTATACCTATTGATATGCTCAAATAATTTTTGCATATTATTTATTACATCGACCAAAGTTAGTAATATTACTTCGTATTCTTTGATTCATATTGAGTTTTCCCGACTAGCCTATAAACCTAAATTTAGTTGGGGCCGTTATGGATTGGAACCTAAAATACCGGGTATCTCAAGCGGTTTTGATTACCATCCTGTGTAAACCGATATTTAACTTGGGATATTTTGTTGCCCAAATAATTTACATTGCGGTTATGGATATGGTAATCCATGAATAATACCCTTAAAACACAGAAAGGAATTGGTTTTTTCATTTTATCAATTTTTAGCTATTACTGAAACCAATAACAACGCAAAGTTAAACTTGGTTTTATATCCACGATAATTGAAAATAAATTATGTCTTTTTAATAGTTGTTTATTTTATAGGATTCCCTTCACTTGGATTTTTTTTAAAATAAACCGCTTTAAAATGCAATAGATTAAAAAACTTGCGTCTTCTTTAACAAAGACCCCTTAAAATAGGTTTTAACAATTTGGAATCAGAAAACAGTACAAAGCTGAAAGATTTTTTCGGAAAGGAATATGATTCTCTCAGGAGGTATGTGGCCACAAAAATAAGTGACACTGCCAATCGGGATGCAGAAGATATTATCCAGGATGTTGCTTTAAAACTATTTTCAGGGGCGGATAGATATGCACCAATAAATAATGTAGCTGGATTTGTCTATAAATCAATAAGAAATAGAATTATCGATGTAATGCGGACTACAAAAAATACCAATTCCGTGGACATGGATAACAATCTAGTGGACTTGGTAGATGTAATGCACCAAGTGGCCAATAGCTATTCCTCGGAGGAAACGGTGCTGTTATTAAAAAAATGTATAGATCAATTAAAACCTGTGTACAAGGACATTATCATCGCTGTTGACTTTGAAGGGTATTCCTATAAGGAAATATCCAATCAAACCGGGATTTCTACAGGTACGCTAATGTCCAGAAGACATAGGGCCCTTGGAATACTTTATACAAAAATTGAACAAAAAATAATTAGATAAACTTAAAATCATTGAACCATGACAAATTTTTTCACTCATAAATTCAGGAAAAAATCCCCTATTAAAATTATAGGCATGATTTTTTTTGGCACCATTGCCATCGTAGGATTGGCCATTTTATTTGGTTTTGTTTTAATGTGGTTATGGAATTGGTTAATGCCGGAACTATTTGGATTGACCACAATAACGTATTGGCAGGCTGTGGGGCTGTTCATTCTTTTAAAGATACTTCTTGGAGGGTGCGGTGGTAGCGGTAAGAAAAAATCCTCCAAACATTCCGGAAGGGCATGTAAAAAGGAATCAGGGACCGATTTCTCAAAATGGAAACACTATGATAAATTTTGGAAAGAGGAAGGTAACAAACACTTCAAGGACTATTTAAACAGACAGTCCAATCCTCCGCAGCAGAACGACCCAAAGTCAGATTTGGAATAATAAATGGTATTAAACCTCAGGGCAGGCCTGTTTGCCGACAAAGGCAGGCCCTGAACCCAATAATAGGAATCGACCCTAGGGTCGAGGTATTAAACCTAGATCCCGCTGAAAATGGCGGGATTAGTTCAACTTGCAATTTTAAGTGCGTCTTACTGACTTCTCAAAATTGAGTTTCACTAATAAAACTTATTATAATGGAATTGCTCATATTTCAAACAGATATAAAATCTAAAAAAAAGGTAAAATCCCTCAAACCGGTATTAAATCATCATAGTGATATTATTAATTGGTCCATAGACCTTGAGGACATAGACAACGTTCTAAGAATTGAGGCCACTTCTAATCTATTGGAAGAAGAAGTGATCGATTTGGTGAAAGTTAAAGGCTTTTACATTAAAGCACTGTCGGACTAAGAATTTTTGGAATAGACCATATAGACTCTAATAATTATCTGCCGGGTTAGGTTTGCTTACCTAAATTTGTTACGTATACAGTAATGACAGGTCTAAAAAAATCCCAACCCGGTTTTATAAATAAAGTAATTAATTCAGTACCCGTATTGGTCGCTTGTTGGGTTCAACTATTTTTTTTCTAATTACAAAGTCGCCAAAATGCTCCTCCCTTAACCTGTCCTTTGCATAGGCCACAATAATTGGTTCCAGTTCCCTTAGAATGTCTTCTTCAGATAACATTTCCTTGTATAGGGAATTCAATCGGTCACCGGTATGGCTCGCTCCCAAATACATGTTGTATCTCCCAATGGCCCTACCCACAAAACCTATTTCTCCCAGTGATGATCGCGCACAGTTATTTGGACATCCTGTCATCCTGATGTTGATTTCTTCCTTACCTAGACCATTATTTTGCATCATTACTTCCAGTTTATCAATTAGGGAAGGGAGGTAACGTTCTGCTTCGGCAAAAGCCAATCCACATGTGTTCAAGGCTACACAGGCCATAGAGCTCTTGCGTAGTCCTGTAAGTTTGGGATGGTTATTAACGCCATTCAGTTCCAATATAGTTTCAATATCTGCCCTTTTATCTTCCTCTACATTTCCAATAATGAGATTTTGGTTTCCTGTTAAGCGGAAATCCCCTGTGTGGATTTTGGCAATTTCCCTGATGGCCCTTTTCAATCGATAATCACTTTCATCCCTAATCCTCCCATGTTCTACAAACAAGGTATAGAACCATTTGTTGTTGATGCCTTTTAGCCATCCATATTCATCTCCATTTGATTTAAATAGATAGGGTTTAGGTTTTGGGAGGTTCCAACCCAATCTGTTTTCAAGTTCCGAAACAAACCATTCCAAACCCCTGTCGTCTATGGTATGTTTTAATCTCGATAATTTACGGTTAGATCGGTTTCCATGATCCCTCTGTATGGCAATAACGGTTTTAGCTACCTCAAACACCTTTTCTTTAGGGGCATAACCAATAACATCGGCCAGTCTTGGATAAGTTTCCTGAACCCCGAAGGTACTTCCCAATCCTCCTCCTACACAAATATTGAATCCTATCACTTTATTGTTTTCCTCAATGGCAATGAGACCAAGGTCGTTGGCAAAAACATCAATATCATTATTGGGCGGTATGGCTATGGCTATTTTGAATTTCCGCGGAAGGTAAGTGTGATGGTACAAAGGTTCGAAATCCGGCGTTCCCGCCACTTTTTCCTTATCTAGCCAAATTTCATGATACGCAGTTGTTTTGGGAAGAAAATAATTGCTTATTTCCCCTGCAAGTTTGTACACTTCATCATGAATAGGTGACTGATAAGGGTTCGGATTGCACATAACGTTCCTGTTTACATCTCCACAGGTAGCTAGGGTGCTCAGCAAGGTATCATTGACTGCCTGTATAGTGGGTTTCAGACCTCGTTTTAATATCCCGTGAAATTGAAATGACTGTCGGGTAGTTAATTTAATAGTACCATTGCCGTAGGTGTCGGAAAGTTCATCCAGGGTCAACCATTGTTGAGGGGTAGTTACCCCTCCTGCCGCTCTTACCCTAACCATAAATTGGAACAGGGGTTCCAATTTCTTCTGCTTTCGTTCACTCTCCGTGTCCCTATCGTATTGCTGATACGAACCGTGGTATTTTATTAGCTTAACATCATCGGGAAGTAAAGCCCCGGTCAAAGGATTTTTAAGGCTGTCCTTTATGGTTCCCCTGAGAAAATCGCTCTTGTCCTTGATATGTTCATCTTCCGATAATTGTTTGTCATTCAACTGTTTTTCCATAAAAATAATTTACGGCACATTACGTTGCACCTAGAGTTACCCTAATAAATATCTGCTTGATATCGATTGGCAATTTGAAGATTTTTAACATATTCCTCTGCCTTTTCAATTGTGACCCCCCCCTGATGTTGAATAATTTGCTTTAAGGCAATATCTACGTCCTTGGCCATTTTTTTCGCATCACCGCAGACGTAGAAATGTGCTCCATTCTCCAGCCACTCAAACAATTCCTTGCCGTTCTCCAACATTCTATGCTGTACATAGTGCTTTTGTTCCTGGTCTCTGGAAAAGGCAACATCTGCTTTGGTCAACACCCCTTCCTTCAAATATTGTTGCCATTCTGTTTGATACAGAAAATCCGTAGTGAAATTGCGATCGCCGAAGAAAAGCCAGGAGGGTCCTTTTTTTTCCAATACTTCCCTTTGTTGCATAAACGCCCTAAAGGGTGCCACCCCAGTTCCCGGACCAACCATGATTATGGGAGCTTCCGGATTTTTAGGAAGCTTAAACCGGGTGTTTTTATCCACAAAGATTTTTACCTTGTCCCCTATCTCAAGCCTATCTGCAAGGGTCGATGAACATTGTCCGTCTTTATTTCTCCCAAATGCATTATAGCGTACAACGGACACCAACAGATGAACTTCATCCTCTACCACTTCCTGTGCCGAAGCAATGGAATACATTCGTGCATTATTTTTTCGCAAAACAGAAATCAACTCTTCTGAAGTTAATTTATAGGGCTCCTCGCTTATTAGATCCAAGAAATCACGCCCTAAAAGGTATTCCCGAAGTGCATTTTTGTCCAGAAGTATTTTCTTTAACCCCTCATTGCCGGTTAATTCGGCATAGTCGGAAAGAGTGTTTTTTGATAGTGGGGTAAGTTCATAGTTATATGTAAGTGCGTTATATAAGGATTTGCTGCCGTCAAAGGTGTCCACCTCTACCTCCCCTGATAAATTGGTGGACTCCAAAACCGACTTTACAAGTTGCGGGGGATTGGCTCCATATACCCCCAATGCATCGCCAGGCTCATATTTAATTCCAGATCCCTCCAAATCCAGTTCCAGGTGAATCGTTTCTTTGGAAGACCCTTTTCCATTTAGATTGATCTTCTCCAGAATGGTGGCTTCAAAAAGATTTTTTCTGGAATATGGGGATCCGTTGATAGCCTTATTCGGAAGCTCTTGAATTTGGACTGTCGAATTTTGGCCATTGCTCTCCACGATGGTACCTAGAAACTTCTCTTGCCATGCCTCAGCCTCCTCAGTATAGTCTACATCGCAATCTTGGCGAGGAACAATTTTCTGGGCACCCAATTTTTCCAGTACAGTATCAAAATCCTTCCCGGTCTGGCAAAAGTCAACATAACTGCTGTCACCGAGGCCCAAAACTGAAAATTGTACGTGGGCGAGGTTCGGCGCCTTCTTGCTGTGTAGGTAATTGTAAAAGTCCTCGGCCTGTACCGGGGGTTCCCCTAATCCATGGGTACTCACGATTATTGCCAACTTTTTTACGCCCTTGAGTTCCCTTGTTTTGAAGGAAGCCATATCAGAAATCACAGTATCAATTCCCATGTCCTTGGCCCGTGCATGGAGGTTCTTGGCCAAGGCTTCACTATTACCTGTATGGCTCCCGTAAAGGATATGCAGTTTTACTGCTTTAGGTTCATGATCAACATTTGATTCCGAACCTATGGATAGACTACTCGCGGTGGCTTTATTCAAAGAGGTTTGGATAATCCCCTCAAAATACCCACTAAGCCATTGTAGTTGTCCGGAATCGAGTCCTGACAATGCTATATCAAGTTTTCCTGCTTGCTCATCGTTGAACGGCCCCCTATCCAATCCTTTTTTAAGTTCCATACTATTGAATAATTTAAATTATTTGTTAGGTTGGGGAGTATATCTCAAATAAGGTTTTATAACGCGATGACCTTTTGGATATTTGGCTTCGACCTCTTCTTGTTTAACTCCTGGTGGAATAATTACGTCCTGTCCAACTTCCCAATCCACCGGAGTGGCAACATTGTGATCTGCAGTAAGTTGTAGGGAATCGACCACCCGAAGAATTTCGGTAAAATTTCTCCCCGTAGAGGCAGGGTAGGTTATAATTGCCTGTACCTTCTTTCCTGGACTAATAAAATACACAGACCTTACAGTGGCAGAGGTAGATGCATTTGGGTGGATCATATTATACAGGGTCGATACATTTTTATCGGTATCCGCTATAATGGGGAAATCAACGTTACAGTTTTGGGTTTCGTTGATGTCCTTTACCCAGCCATTGTGCGAATCCAGGTCATCAACACTTACCGCAAGTACCTTGGTTTTTCTTTTTGCAAATTCTTCCTTTAACTGTGCGGTCCTACCTAGTTCCGTTGTACATACAGGGGTGTAGTCTGCCGGATGTGAATATAGTATTCCCCAACTGTTTCCCAGCCATTGGTGAAAATCTATTTCCCCCTCTGTGGTCTGGGCATTAAAATTTGGTGCATCGTCTCCAATTCTCAAACTCATACTTATATATATTTAAAATTAAACTTCCAAACAGCATGTCAGAGTTAAGGCTGTCTTTCCGGTACAAATCTACAGGGGTTTACTCCCAATTGCCAATTGAATATATTAATTTACAATAACCTCAGGTTATAGGGTTCTAATAGGAAAGCGTGATATTTGAATAAAAAAATAGGCAATATAGGCGAATACAAAGGTTTGGTATTCACTTGATTTACAAAACCAAATAATTATATATTATGGTTTCGACTTAAAAATTGCATCAATAATGCCGACAGACCTCCTTCGGGACCTTGGGGCGTTATAAAGTAGAAATGCCTATGGATAGGGAGTTTTTTTATTTCTATAATCTTCAATGCACCACTTTTAAGTTCCTTTAAGACGGCATGTAGGGAAACGAATGCCATGCAATCCGAGTGTTGTAGATAGGATTTAATGGCTTCGGTACTGCCTAATTGCATTTCCACTTTAAGGTCGGCCAAGCGGATTCCTTTTTGCCTTAAGGCATCGGCAACCACTTCCAAGGTTCCTGATCCAGGTTCTCTTAAGAGTAAGGGTATCTCTTTAAGGTTTTCCGGTCTTATCTCTTCTTTTGAGGATAATGGATTTTTACTGCCGCATACCAGTACGATCTCATCTTTTAAAAATGGGGTGTAGTGGATTTCACGTCTTTTGGATTTGCCCTCCACAACTCCAAGTTCTATGTTCTTTTTAAGAAGGGCTTGCTCTATTTGTTCCGAATTGCCACTTAGCAGCTCCACCTTCACATCTTGGTGAATGCTGTGGAACCTGGCTAGGAGCGGAGGTAATATGTATTGCGTAATGGAAGTGCTGGAGCCAACATGTAAAACCCCTTTAAAGGCCTCATTGAACTCGTTTAGGTCAAATTCTATTTGCCGGTAGATCTCCTGAATGTTCTCGGTATGTTTTAGAAGTACTTCTCCTGCGGGTGAAAGCACGACCCTATTCCCCCTTCTATCAAAAAGCGCAAGATTAAATTGACTTTCCAGTTCCTTTATATGTTTGGTTACTGCAGGTTGGGATATCAACAATTCTTCCGCGGCCTTAGTAAAATTAAGCCTTCTAGCAACAGTATAAAAAACTTTTAGACGAAAATCGAACATATACAATATTACTCATATTTTTAGAACGGAAAGCCCAATAGGGAAAATTCTGGTTGCAACCCTATAAGATTGCCACGAGAGGGTGATGGCGACAGCAACGAAAAATAATCACAAAGCATTACCACTGAGTTACCAATGAATAAGGTTTTATACTTCAAAAAAGGGGGTCCAAAATGGATTCTTTAAGCCTCCCCTTGTTCCATAAATTCTTCCAAACGACGCTCCGGCATTAGCCAGATAATTGCAACTATAACAAAACAAGTAATGGATAGCCAGGTGTTTAGGTATGCCAATGGTAATGCCAAGATATACAAAGTTGTAGACAGGTAAACCTTCCATTTCACTTTGGGCAGTCTGTTTAAAGCGAAGTGGTCATCATGATACTTGATCAATACCCCTTCTAAAATAAAATAGGCGACCGCACACATTAATAGGATAAAACCATAGGTGGCAACGGGTAAAGACTCTTTGTAATGGTGATGCTCTCCTACCCAACTGGTGGTAAAGGGTATCAAGGACAACCAAAATAACAAATGTAGATTGGCCCAAAGGATCTTGCCGTTTACTTTTTGCGTTACATGCATTAAATGGTGATGGTTGTTCCAATAAATGCCTACATAAATAAAACTCAATAAATAACTAATGAAGACAGGGGCCACTTTTAAGAGTTCGCTTAAATTTACTTCTTCCGGCGCCTTCATTTCCAAAACCATTATGGTTATAACGATGGCCAAAACCCCGTCACTAAAAGCTTCCAATCTTCCCGTTTTCATATAGTTTACTAGTTTGGTCGTTATAATTATAAGTACTTAAAGTACCATTTCCTCCTATTTAATTAGCATTTGCCTATTACTTTTAATAACCAAGACCCAATTATTTTGACTTAAATGGTCTGGTAGGTGGTAATGGTACCCGTATGGTTTCATTTGGAACCTTAGGGAAACTATCGTTTCTCCAATCTGACTTGGCCTTTTCAATCAAAGCTTTATCCGAGGATACAAAGTTCCATTCAATAAATCGTTCCTCAGGAAATGCCTCACCACCAAATATGTAAACTGTTGTATTCGCTTCCATTTCGAAAGAGCATAAGTTGCTATCCTTGGCTATTAGAATCTGTTTGTTTTGATAGGTGTTACCTTCAGAAGTAATGGACCCTTCCAAAATATACAAGGCACTTTCACCAAAAAGATGTTCACCTATAGTAACAAGTTTTGCCTCCTCGGATTTAACTTCTATAAAATAAAGTGGACTGTAAACCGGCACTGGAGAGCTTTTGCCAAAAGCGGTCCCGGCAATTAATTTAAAGCTAATACCATCTCTTTCCCAAGTAGGCAAGCTACGGGCATCCAGATGTACAAAAGACGGTTCGCATTGTTCATTTTCCTTAGGAAGTGCCACCCATATTTGCAGCCCATGTATTTTTTTTGCTTTAGGCCTCAAATAATCAGGGGTTCTTTCTGTATGGACAACTCCCTTCCCTGCGGTCATCCAATTTACCGCCCCTGGTTTTATTTCAACTGCAGTGCCCAGACTATCCCTGTGGAAGACCGAACCCTCAAACAAATAGGTAAGCGTTGATAGGCCAATATGAGGATGCATGTCCACATCCATATTCTCATTGGGTTTTAGATGTGCAGGCCCCATATGATCAATAAAAATAAACGGTCCTACCATACGCTTTTGTCGGAATGGCAATAAACGACCTACCATAAAATTGCCGATGTCGGCAGCGCGCTCTTCAATAATGAGGTTTATATTGGACATGGTCTCTTTTGGGTTATTCCCTTCAATAGGGATGATATCAATCAGTTAAAATATATTTTTTATTATTTGTACCACCTCTAAAGTTATAAAAAAAGCTTCTTGCTTAAAACTCTTTTTCCCATAATACCTAAATCCTTCCATGGGCCGGTCCATTCATTATAAATTCTGATGGGATTTGGGATTTATTGAACCATGAGTATGAATATGATAACTATAAGCTCGATAATAAAAAAAGTAGCAACACCCAAGATAGGTATTTGGGAGTAGATCTTACTCGACCCGATGTTGAGGTTTCAACCAAATCGGATTTTAGCACTACTGTTTCTGGTTATAACAAGAAGGAAGTTAGTGGAATTTCTGTTGCCGTAAGTAGCTTGACCACTAAAACCAAGTATTATGTTAGGGTTTATACCGTAAAAGGTACCGATGTGTCCAAACCATCTGCCGTTAAGGAAATTACAACTAGTTGATTGTTTTAGAGTGCTTTAGTAAGAGGCTGCCAGGGAATGGCAGCCTTTTTTTTTACTGGATAATATTATTTTCAATATTGAATATACAAGTTGAATAAAAATTATACTTAATGAAATTGAAGTCCAAGGTTTAACACGACGCCATTATGTTTCACTTGTAAATGAATTATAACAGGGCCAAATATTTTTGGTGTTGGTGGATATAATCTTTATTTCATCATTAAATAAGATATCAATAGACAGTTGTTTTATGATGGTGATCCAATTCTGCCCCAATATGACCTTGGTATTGTAATTGGTCTTTTTAAAATGAAACATATCGAAAAAGTATTGATATCTAATGAATTAAGGCATTATTTGAATTTGCTTACTTAATATATCAATAGTAAATCATTTAATTGTGGAAAAAGAAAATTCCGGTTTTTTTGAATATACCAAACACTACAAAGCAATTTCTTTTAACGTAAAATATTACTTTAGGACCAATGATTTCCGGGAATTATTTTTTACGGCCCAACCCTTGGACAGAATGGAATCTACCGGAGATTTCCTGTATGGGAAGATCGATAGGGATTTTAAATTACAGATAGGGATAAAGGAATTCCAAATTATAATGTCCAAGGAATTGCATGAACGGATGGGGACGCTTTACGAGGAAATCCGAAATGAATATGTCCGATTTATCAATAAAAACCTATGAATTACTTGGATTAAACTAGCATAATCCAATAATGGATAGTCTTAATATAACCAATGTTTTCTTTTGGCATATGGCCATGACCGGGCTTCCACTGTATTTTTTTATCGAGCCTTTTTTACTTCCTTTTTGTTATTATGTTTGGATGCCCAATAACAAATGTCCACTTTAGCGTAGCATTCCCTTAAAAACTATGAGAATATGGGCTATAGAGCGGTGATTTCCAATATCTCAATTTTACTCCTTATTTGAAACTAACATACACACTTCCAGTGATTTGATGGTGCTATGCCATAAAGAATTAAAAATTTAACAGAATTTAACCTAAACTATTACGAGTATTATAGAATAAAAAGGCGATTTCGTTGTTAAAGAATAATACCCAAATCCAATAGAATTTTAACCTTATGAAAATAAAAAATGTGCTGTTGATTGAAAACTGTGATATGGATGCCATTTTAATCAAAGAATCCCTACAGGAAAATGGTGAAATTTGTAACATTCACACATTGGAAGACGGATTTGAAGCTGTGCTCCAAATCCAAAGCCTTTTAGAACATAATAGTATTGAAGTACCCGATTTGATTATTGCCAATGAAGATCTGGTAATGATCAATGGGGAAAATATAATTTCCAAAATGAAGGGCTTGAGTAATTTTTATATCCCCGTAATTATTTTGACTTCCGGGGGCGATAATGACCCTCCCCAATTTAATGGACAAACTTGTTGCTTTATAAATAAACCCTTGGAGGTTCAAAAGTTTATAGGCACTTTCAGGGACATCAAAAATAATTGGTTGACCGCTATCAATTAGATCAATGTTGTTTAAACGAACCAACTAATTTCAGGCAAAGGATTTCTAATCCATTGCAATTCATTTAATTTTCTTATGCACCAGCTATTTAAAGCTTCGTTGAGTTCTGGGTTTATTGGGATTAAACCCAAAAAACAGAAAGAGGCTTAATTTAAAGTTGACTTGGAAATATATAGTATAGATTGATGTATTGTACCAGTGTTGAATTTCTTCCATCATATCCAAGCTTGGAACTAGGGGATAATATTTCCGAGGATATCTGCCATTTGGCTACCTTTATTTTCGATTCCCCTACGGCAAGTACAGCATTACTGAAATTACCTGACAACCTTTCCGCCCATTCCAATTTAGATAGTGATGCCTGCAAAGTTGAAATACTAGTTTGGGAACACATCCAATCTAGGTCCAATGAATTGCTCGTCTTGGATGATATTCCAAATGATCTGTATATTCGGACTGAAATTGAAACAATATCCCCAGAATTTCCGTCTATTTTGATCGTGGTCCCCATTCATGACAGGAATGGAGGTCTATTGGGTATCTTGTGTATTTATGATAACCATAATAAGGAATTAAGCAAGAAACAAAAAGCTGGACTCAAGGTGCTGGGCAAACAGGCAGGATTACTTGGTACAGCCTTAAACCCTTTGGTTAAAATTAAAAATCAAGGGACCTTTGTAGACAATAAAGATATTTCCATTGGAAACTTTTTGGAGGCCAATGGCTCCGTTCTATGGAGGTTTAACAATATTACAGGCAATCTATGGTTTGGTAATGTTTTCTTCGATATTCTAGGATATAGCGAGGACGAAATCCATCTTGACACCCTTGCAAATTGGCTTGATGTGGTGTATTTTTTTGATCAAGATAAAGTATATAGGAAATTCCAATCCTGGATTGAAAATGATTTGATGGATGACGAATTGGAATGTAGACTTGTCCATAAGTCCGGGGATATTGTTTTTATTAATATTAAAGTGCTTACTGTCAAATATGGGAAAACCGGTTCTGTTTGTGAATTGGAAGGTGATATACAGAACATAACATCACAAAAAAAAGTTTGGGAGCAAATAGAACTAATACACCCAAAATACACATCCGTAATCCAAGCGGGTTATGATTGGCTTTCCATCGTTGATTTGAATGGCGACTATACCTATTCAAATTCCTCTTGGGAATTTGGGCTGGGATATACATCGGACGAGTTGATCGGGAAGAATATATTTGGTAATGTACACGATTCCGATAAGAAAAAGGTAAAATATTATTTTTCCAAGTTTATCAAAAATGAACCCTTTGTTTCCAGGCCATTTCGGTTTCAACATAAAAGTGGTAGCTGGAAATGGTTGGAAATATTGATGGTCAATTTGAATGATGACCCAATGATTCAAGGTGTCGTCATCAACGCGAGGGACATTACGGATAGAGTGTTGATCAACAAGGAAATAAAGGCTTCCGAGGAAAAGCACCGTTTACTTTTCAATAGTAGTCCCTATCCTAAATATATTCTTGAACAGGAGAGCTGTAAAATTGTAGATGTAAACGATGCCATGGTGGAATTTTATGGATATTCCAGGGCCGAATTACTTCAAATGAACGCTAAGGATTTAAGGCCCAAGGAAGAAATCGGGGCATTAATGAAGGGGCTGGATGAGTTTCAATTGCAAAGGGGAAACCGCAACTACGGAATCTTTATCCACAAAAAGCGAAATGGGGAATTGGCAAAAATGGAAGTTGTAGGACAGCATATAAGTATAGACGGGGTACAGTGCATCCTGGCCACTTGTACGGACGTGACAGAGAAGGAAGAGTATTTAAATAGGCTAAGACATTCCGAGCATAAGCTTAAGAAGGCCACGGCCATAGCCAAATTGGGTTATTGGTCAATCGATTTGGAGACTATGTCATTAAACTGTTCCGAAGAAGTTTATAGGATTTGGGAAAGAAAACCGGAATCCTTTAAGCTGAACCACAAATCCATTATGGAAACCATCCACCCAAATGATAGGGAACTATTTGCCAAGGCAAACGAAAAGGCCTTCACCCAACATAAAAAGTATGACCATGTTTATAGAATAATACTTCCCGATAATTCTATAAAGTGGGTTCGTCAATTGGGACAACCCGATTTGAAAATGGATGGGAAGCCATCCAAATTCGAGGGTACGATCCAAGACATTACACAACAAAAAAAGGAAGAGCATCAGTTAAGATTATTGGAGTCGGTAGTAACAAATACCAAGGATGCGGTTTTGATCACAGAAGCGGAGCCATTGGATGAGTCGGGTCCTAGGATATTGTATGTGAATGAAGCGTTTACAAAAATGACCGGATATTCGGCCGAAGAGATGATCGGTATTTCCCCGGAAATTCTAAGGGGCCCAAAAACCGATAAAAAGGAATTGAAAAAGTTAAGCACAGCCATACAGCGATGGGAGTCTTGTGAAGTAACTATCATCAACTATAAAAAAGGTGGAGAGGAATTTTGGGTCAACTTTTCAATAAGTCCGGTTGCGGACGAAAAAGGGCGGTTTACACATTGGATATCCATTGAACGGGATGTTACGGTTGAAAAAAATCAGGAAATATTAAATAACTTGATGATCGATATAAGCCTCATCTTCGGTCATGAAAAGTATTTAATGCAGAGTATAAAAAGTGTTCTGGATTATTTGGTTGATTTTGGAGGCTTCACGCTTGCAGAAATATGGTTGCCCAACTCCGAGAATAATCAATTAAAACCTTCCGGCGAATACAATATTGTTAGGGCCGATAAACAATTCCAAGACCCTTTTGGACATGAAGGGGCATTGGAATCCTTAGAAGAATTGGCCGGTATTATTGGGGAGAATCAACGTATTGAAGTATGGGATTTAAAGAAACTGAAGGGTTCGGACAGTCAAAAAGCCATGTCTATTCCCGGAACGGAATGTGTTATCGGAATCCCTTTGATTCACAATGAAAATTTTATAGGGGTACTTCTCTTGGGTACAGGACATGAATTGGATTCCCATTTGTATTGCAGTGAACCGTTTAAGGAAGTTGCCAGACATTTGGCAGCTGAGATTAAACGTAAGCACATTGAAACAGAATTGGAACATGTTTTTAATTTTGCCCCGGATATTCTATGTAAAGCCGGAAAGGATGGATACTTTAAAAAAATCAATCCGGCGGCCTCCAAGCTTTTGGGCTATTCTGAAGAGGAGTTGCTATCCAAAAAAATAATGGAATTTGTACACCCTGAGGATCGGAATAAAACCAGGGACAAACAATTGTTTTTATATGAAGGAAAATCCTATAAACATTTTGAGAATCGCTACATCAGTAAAAATGGGGAAACAAAATATTTAAGTTGGACAGCTAGGTCCAGTGAAGAGGAAGGGGCCGTGTTTGCCGTGGCAAAAGATGTTACGGAGTTCAGGGAGCTTAAGAATATTTTGAAAGAGGTAACCGATTTGGCCCATATAGGCCCATGGGAATTGAATTTTAACAATTCAACTATTTACTGGTCCGATATGATTAAGAAAATTCACGAAGTGGATCGAAATTATACCCCTACCATAGATAGTATACTCGGATTTTGTAGAGATGGGGAAACAAGGGAGAGAATTTTACAGGATATCAATAACGCAATATATCACGGTAAACCATGGGATTTTGAATTTCCAATTATAACGGCCAAAGGAAACGAGCGCTGGGTAAGAATGATCGGGAAACCAGAATTTGCCTTTGACAAATGTTCTAGGATAATAGGAAGTATTCAAGATATAAATGACTTGAAAACTACCGAATTAAAAATGGAACAGGCCAACAGCGATAAAAATGACATCCTGGAAAGTATTGGGGATGCATTTATTTCATTGGACCACGAATGGACGGTTACCTACTGGAACGAAAAAGCAAAAGAGGTATTGGGAGTTGATAAAGGAAGTATTATAGGGAAAAATTTTTGGGACTGCAATTTAAAGAATATCAATCCTCGGGAATATATTAAATATTACAGAACCATTAGGGCGGGAAACACGGTATATTTCGAGGATTACATTTCTGGCCTGGATAAATGGCTTGAAGTTAGTGCCTATCCTTCTGAAAATACAATATCGTTATATATAAGGGATATTACGGAAAAAAGACAGATTCAAGGCGCCATTGAAAGGCAAAATGAAAAATTAAGGGAAATTGCCTGGACACAATCACACGTGGTGAGGGCCCCTTTATCTAGAATGATGGGGATTATTGATTTGTTCAATGAAAACCTGTTGGAAGAAAAGGAGAAGACACATATGCTGGATCATATTTATTCCTCGGCCATTGAACTGGATACCATTATTAGGGAAATCGTATCGAAATCCCAATCGGTAATTTCATGTCAGTAAGGGTAATAGGTTCACTTTTTATAGGGATGGTTCCCTGTACCTAAATGACAACGGACAGCCAAAATTAGGCTGCCCGCCGTTCAAGGTTCCGTTATTATAGGATATACAATACGAATTTTACACTTAACTTAGATCTTCAATGGAGGCCTCAGTTGCATTGTTCTTTACAGATGCAATTCCATTCTCCATAGCCGAAGTACTGGAATACATTTCACTGGAGCCGATAACCTGACCATTTGTTGCCTTTAAGTTAAAGTAGGGATTGCCATTCTTGGCAGTCTTTCTTTCATATTTATTGTCGTCCGTGGAATTTGCCTTAACGGACGCTATCCCATTTTCGCATGAGGCTTTGGTCTTGTAGGCCTCACTGCTTAAAATTACCTGACCATTGGAGGCTTTTAAGTTAAATCTAAATTGGTCCGACTTATCTTTTTTAATTTCAAATTTACCCATTGTAAATGTTTGTTAAATTGAACTTTACTTAATTATCCAACAATTTAAATAATTTTTTTAACAAGGCTTCCAGAGATCGGCAAAAAAAACTCATTTTTTACTATCGCGGTATTTTAATCCCGGTCAAAAGGCGTTCAAAATAGTGGATGTTTTATTTAGGTATGGTATGCTGCCCGTATTTTTTTTGCCACTGCCACCATATTGGCCAAGGCCAATTCGGTCTCGGGCCATTCCCTCGTCTTTAAACCGCAGTCCGGATTTACCCATAAATTTTCTATCGGAAAAAGTTGGGTTGCTTTGAGCAGTAATTCTTCCATTTCCATTTTGTTGGGTACTCTGGAAGAATGAATATCGTATACCCCGGGCCCAATTTCGTTGGGATATTTGAATTGGACAAAGGCGTCCAATAATTCCATTTCCGATCTTGAGGTTTCTATGGTAATGACATCGGCATCCATATCCGAAATGTTTCGGATAATATCGTTAAATTCTGAATAGCACATATGGGTATGGATCTGTGTCCTGTCCTCTACTCCACTTGAAGCTACGCGAAAACATTGCACGGCCCAATTTAAGTAGGTGTTCCAATATTCTTGCCTTAGGGGAAGCCCTTCCCTTATGGCCGGTTCATCAATTTGAATAATTTTAATTCCAGCTTTTTCCAGATCCATGACTTCATCCCTGATGGCCAAAGCAATTTGTTTACAGGTCATTGACCTAGGTTGGTCGTCCCTTACGAAGGACCATTGTAAAATGGTAACTGGCCCCGTGAGCATACCCTTTACCGGTCTCTTGGTTAAGGATTGTGCATAAGATGTCCATTTTACAGTCATCGGCGTATCCCTATGGACATCCCCGTAAATTATAGGGGGCTTTACACAGCGACTTCCGTAACTTTGTACCCATCCGTTACAAGAAAAAGCAAATCCATTAAGCCTCTCCCCGAAATACTCCACCATATCATTCCTCTCAAATTCGCCATGAACCAGGACGTCCAATCCAATATTTTCCTGAAATCGGATCGTGTTTTGAGTTTCTAGTTTGATAAATTCATCATACTCCTGTTGGGTAATCTCTTTTCTTTTGAGTTTGCTTCTCCAACCTCTTACCTCTTGTGTCTGGGGAAATGACCCAATAGTGGTTGTTGGAAATAATGGAAGGTTCAATTCTTGTTTTTGCTTCTTTTTGCGAGTATTAAAGTTGTTTTTACGTTGGCTGGCCCCATCGGTCAATGAAAGGACCCTTTGTTTGGTATTTGTATGATGAATTAATTCCGAGGTCCTTTTTTCTATAAAAAGTCGCCTATTATTAACTAGTTCAATGGCAGCTTCTTCTGTGGGAACCTCTGATGCCAATTGCCTTAAGACCACTAGTTCCTTAAGCTTTTGTTTGGAGAATGCCATCCACTGTTTAATTGATGAAGGAAGGCTCTCCTCCTGATCCTCTAAGTCCAGATCGTAGGGAGTATGCAAAAAGGAGCAGGAACTGGCAACCCAAATCTTGTCCTTTCCAACACCTTGTTGGGCCTTTTCAATCAGGTTGAGGGAAGCATCAAAGTTGTTTCGCCAAATATTCCTGCCGTCCACGACCCCTAAGGAGAGTATCTGTTGCCCGGTGTACAATGCTGACTCCAAGATATCATCCAACTGCAGCGGACATCTAACTAAATCCAAGTGAAGTGCATGTACAGGAAGTTGCAATGCAGTTTCCAAATTGTCTCCAAGACAGTCAAAGTAATTGGTAAGAATTATTTTTAATTGAGGAAATTTTAATGCTATGCTATTATAAAGTTCCTTCACCTTCTTTCGATCATTGTCTGTAAGGTTTAAAGCCAAACAAGGTTCATCCATTTGAATGTACTCAGCTCCTGCCGAAGATAATTGCCCCAACAATTCATAAAATACGGGCAATAAAGATTCCAATAGGTCCAGCCTGTGGAATCCTTCTTCTTTTTCTTTCCCGAGATATAGAAAGGTAAAGGGTGATATAAGTACGGGTTTGGTCCTTATTCCGAGGGACATGGCCTCCTTGTATTCGTCTACCGCCTTTATGGAATTTAGTTGGAAGGATTGATTCTTAGTGAATTCCGGAACTATGTAATGATAATTGGTGTCGAACCACTTGGTCATTTCCATGGCCGTTACGTCGTAACCATCCTTTTGAAGACCTTTGGCCATCGCAAAATAAAGATCTATTTCCGATGTGTCCTTTTTAATTTCTGAATATCTCTCGGGAATGCAACCATAGGTAATGGAGGCATCCAATACTTGGTCGTAAAAGGAGAAATCATTGGAAGGAATAAAATCTATGCCAGACAATTGCTGTATTTCCCAGTTTTCCTGACGTATTTTCCTAGCGATCAGTTTAAGTTCTTCTACATGGATTTTGCCATGCCAGTATTTTTCCAAGGACTTTTTTAATTCTCTGTTGGCTCCAATTCTGGGGAAACCCAAAAGGTTTGTCTTCATGTTTTTTAATTTTCACAATTCTCTGCAAAGTTTATAATTTTGTTTTAATATTCTATATTTGTATCTATAATTGAAATTTTACACTAATATATATTGTTATAGTAGAAAATTATTCTGTAATAACAGTGGGTGTATTAATTAAAAGAAAAATATTCTATGACCGATTTGGATAAGATAGATATTCAGATTCTGAAATTATTACAGAACAATTCCAACCTTACCACTAAGGATTTGGCCAACAAGGTAAATTTGTCCACTACCCCAGTTTTTGAAAGGATCAAACGTTTGGAGAAAAATGGTTATATAAAAAAGTATGTAGCGGTTCTTGATGCCGAGCAATTGGACAAAGGTCTTACCGTATTTTGTAATATTACCCTAAAGCAGCACACACGGGAAATCGGCAACAAGTTTGTTAAGGATATAATCGCTATCAAAGAGGTTACGGAATGCTATAATGTATCAGGGGATTATGATTTCTTACTCAAGGTAATGGTCAAGGATATGAAACATTATCAGGATTTTGTGTTGAACCAACTAGGGGGAATAAAAAATATTGGCAGTGCCCACAGTACATTTGTTATGGGGGAAATAAAAAATACCCATTCCGTCCCAATTTAATGAGGGCATATGATTATGGCGATATCAAGTCCAAGTCCTTGGAAGGTACTTTAAAAATATATTAAAGGTATTTGATTCAGTGGGTGTTAGGGCTTTCTAAATTGGTAAGTAATGGATAGTGAGGTCCCTAAACCTAAGTAACAGTTTCTCTTCCCCACATAGGGAAACCCATGGCAAGCACGGCCTGTTAAGGTTTCCATGCTTGCCCAGGGTTACATTGGTGGGATGAAATTGTTCTTGAACAGACCAAGCGTTCATGTTGTTAGGACCAATTCCTGCCTCCTATAATATGTTTAAAAAAAGAAATTAGTATTTAGCCGATTTCCCATTTGGTAGACTTGCTTTGATAAACTCCCTTATGTCATCATTGGCAGTTTTTAGATCGGCCTTACGCAAATACATCATATGGCCACTTCTATATCCTTTAAAACTCAAACGATCTTTCATTTTACCACTTGGATCCAGTTGCCACATGGTATATTTAGAAGTGAAATAGGTGGTAGCACCGTCATAATAACCTGTCTGGAACATCACATTAAGATATGGGTTTACGGCCATGGCTTTTCTTAGGTTTTCTCTGGTATTATTGTTTTTATCATTCCAGGGGTGTACCGCTCCAAACATATTGTATTTAATATCCGTTTTAAATTTTAAGTGCTCCCGAATGTAAAAATTGATGGCAGGTGTAAAGGAGTGCAACCATGAGGTAAGTTCCGCATTGTAATCGGGCTGTGTCCCCGCCTCTACCCTATCCAGCCCTAAATAGCGTGAGTCCAGTCTACCGACGGTATTGCCGGTTTTATCCCGTAACAATTCTTTCCAGAAAAAATTTGTTGGGACATCAAGATTATGCTGCATTATGGATTTTTCCGATAAACTTGAGTAGTAGGCCATTTTTGCCGCTATTTTTTGTTTTTCTGCTATGGAAAGGGATCCCCCCCTGGCCAATGCGGGCATTAAGGTGTTTAAAGTAAATTCTTCGGCTTCGGGCAATATATCCAAAAGATCCTTTTGTTGTAGGGTTTCGGGGAGTGCTTTATGATACCATGCAGCCGCAGTAAAATAGGGCAGATTGAAGGACGACGAAATTGGGCTGTCAGATTTAAATACCTTATAATCCGCAGGAGAAACCATAATTACCCCGTTGAGATACATCCATTGCTTTTCCTGTAATTCCAAAGCCAGGCCAGCTACTCTTGTACCACCGTAACTTTCTCCTATTAGATATTTTGGTGAAGTCCATCGCCCATTTCGGGTGATGAAGGTGTTTAACCATTCAGCCAAATAGTTAATGTCTGCATTTATACCAAAAAACTTATCTCTTTTCACTCCTTCCCCGCTGGCTGGTATTGTTCTGGAATACCCAGTGTTTACAGGGTTAACATAGACTATGTCCGCCACATCCAAAATGGAATGGGGGTTTTCACGGACCCCGTAGGGTTGAACGGGGTATCCTTCGTCATCGATATTCAATACTTTAGGTCCAGTATAGGCAATATGCATCCAAACCGAGGCTGAACCAGGACCTCCATTGAACGAAATTAATAGGGGTCTATTAGCTGTATTTTCATTGGTGGTTTTTTTATAATAGGTATAAAAAAGCGTAGCGATAGGTTTTCCTGATTCATCCCAAACTGGCTGCATACCTGTTGTTGCTGTATAAGCTATTTTTTCGCCATTAATAGTGGCTGTGTGGGTGGTTACAACCGTTGTGTCCACCGCAATTTCTCTATTCTGTGCATTTACTATTAATGTAAAATGCAATAATCCAACAATTAATAAAGTGACATTTTTCATATTAATATATCCTTTTTCTATTTAGGTTAACAGTGTTTTGAACATGGTTGACGCCAAAGGCTTATATAAGGCTGGCTACGTTTTCTTTATAGTAAGCTTTCCGATCGATGACCGTCCGTAAATATAAAAAAGTGACCTCAATAAAGGCCCAAGACCACTTCTTTTTTATGAAATGTTATAAGTTGGCGCTTCTAGTCATAGTTAGCTACTTGTCTGTATGGGGGAAAGAGGGGGAACATTATCCCTCATTAAAAAGGGAATTACCATAAGATCCCTATCATTTCAGCTGTATGTAAAAACCAATTTTTGAAAAATCTGCTTCATAAAATCCTTACACCACGCATATCTTCATTTACACAACACATATGGTGTAGTTCACATCATTTTTGAGGGATTGGGAGACCATTTAAGTAATTTCAACATGATTTAATCCCACGAGACACACATTATGAAATTAAGAAGTATAATAGTAGACGATTCGGCTATGCAGCGCATGGCCGTAGCCAAATTGGTCAACAAACATCCAAACCTTGCTTTGGTAGCTGAGTACAGCAATGCCATTGAGGCAAAAAATGGTATCAAGAACAACGAGATCGATCTTATTTTTCTCGATGTGGAAATGCCCATTATCAATGGTTTCGATCTATTGGAATCCTTGGAAAATCCACCACAAGTAATTTTGATTACCGGTAAACCTGATTATGCCCTAAAGGCATTTGATTACAATGTAACCGATTATTTGTACAAGCCCATTACCCAACATCGTTTTGAAGCCTCCATAAAGAGGGCTTTGACCCGATTTGAACAAATGCAAAATGCAAACGAGGAAGAAGAGTATATCTTCGTGAAAAGCAACCTAAAAAAGCGCAAGGTTGTATTGAACGACATAAAATGGATAGAAGCTCTTGGCGATTACATTAAGTTGGTGACGAACGAGGGTAATGTGGTGATTCTTTCTACAATGAAATCTTTTGAACAAAAGTTACCGAAGGAAAAATTTCTTAGGATTCATAAATCCTATATTGTGAATTTGGAAAAAGTTGAAAAGTTCAATAGTAAAAATATTGAAGTGGAAGGAAGACAGGTGCCATTGAGCAGAAACAAAAAAAATGAATTGATGGAGGCCCTTTATAACGTATAGGGTTTATTGTCGGCCTAACATCACCATGTCTGTTATCGGAGGTTTTATTCAAGCTTATTGCATCTATGAAAACATTATGCGGTGATTGGAAATAAAATATTTTATTTTTTTGTAGTCATCCAGTAAAGGTTTTACCCAACATCTAATGGTAATTTATTTTATCAAAAGCGTGCGCAGGCACATAAAAGTGTGCGATTTGTTCACTTTTTTCAATTGTGAAATTGGAAATCCAACCAATGCCATAAATACGGGTTGTTTTATTCCACGTTTCCTTTTAGAGGCTTATATCTTCTAAAATTACGCCCTTCTTCACATTGGCTTTTTTACCCCCTACACTTAGTTTCCTTATGGGGAGGCCATAAATCCACCGGTTTTATAGGCTTATTTCTAGGGTGTTTTATTACCCCTTTTGAGTTTTCTTATAAATACGGTCAACATTTCATTAGGACAACCACATTTTAACAGCCCAAATATCTGGGTTCCTATATCAGCTTTATACGATACCAAAAACATTTTCCCTAAGTATCCAATCTAGAGGAGGGGTCTCAACAACCAGGGAAATTTGGCTTAAAGCTGCTACCGGTTTTATCTACAACAACATATTTTTATGCCAACCTTGTTCTAGGTTTGGATACGGCCGGCTCTTATTGCCACCACTCCATTCTATTCGTTTTTTCATTATCAATTGAATAAATAAAAAAGAGGAACCTATGAAAATCAATTTTCTTGTAAACCCAAATATATATGATTATCATAATTTCCAACATATTCAAAGTGTTTCACAACATTTTATTGGCTTGTAGCTAGGGTTGTTGTTGTTTTGATTTCAAGTATATATTGACAGAACCAAAATAACTGCACCCCGAATGATACGAAAATTACTTTTATTCACTTTTTTCTTTGGTTTTATTTTATCCGTAAAAGGTCAGTTAAGTGATCTTCACTATCTGCCACCCTTGAAACAGGGCAAAAATAATCAGGCTGTAAAAGAACAGGCAGTGTACCTTTCTACACCAGAACCAACCACATTCACTGTAAATGCCTATAGGGGCACCAATACAACCCCTATTGCCACATTTTCCATTTCCAATGTAAATCCGGCGGTATACACTTTAGCCGATGGGGACAATAACATTACCTTGGTAGACAACGCTAAAACCGGAGTAGTTTTATCAAATAGTGGACTCAGGTTTGAGTCCCCCAGTGGAAATAAATTTTATGTAAATTACCGAGGTTACTCCTCGGCACAGGCAACATCCCTGACGTCCAAAGGTAGGGTTGCCATGGGAAAACGGTTTAAGTGGGGAGGTGTTCCCAATCTAGGGGCTGAAGTGTCCAAATCAAATACCTTGGGAATTATGGCTACCGAGGACAATACTACTGTTAATCTTTTTGGGTACGATCCTGGTTGCGAGTTCAGGGTTGGTAATAACAGGGCGGGGATTACCGCAGATACTTATCAAATTACCTTGGATAAAAATGAATCTTTTGTTTTTGAAACATATATAGGAACCGCACCAACAGCGGCCCACCGTGATGGGTGGATCGGAGCTTCGATTGTTTCCGATAAGGACATTGTAATCAGTAATGGCTCAATGAATTTTGGAAGGGAAGAGAATTCATCCAACCGTGATGCCGGTATTGATCAACCAGTACCGGAAAACCGATTGGGTAAAGAGTATGTATTTGTTCGTGGCAACGGAAATGTGGATGGTTCAACGGAATTTCCACTACTTATAGGAATAGCCGACAATACGCAAATTTTTGTAAATGGTTCTTCTACCCCTATTGCCACCATCAATAATGGGGAATATTTTGAGGTGCCCAGCAGTTATTATTCCTCAAACACCGTTGGCGCCAATATGTTGGTGCAAACTTCCAAAGATGCCTACGCCTATCAATGTATGGCAGGGGCCAGTGCGGTTTATACCCAAGGTCTTAACTTTGTGGCCCCTGTTAATTGTCTATTACCGGATGTTATGGATAATATTCCGGATATCCGGAATATGGCCGGATCACTGGTTACTGGTGGGGTAACCATTGTTGCTGCAGTCAATACCCCAGATTCAAATATTGTGGTCAGTGATGACAATGGTATCGTTACTTTACCTCCTTCTGTTCCCGTGGCGGGATCATCGGATTGGAAGACTTTTTTTATCCCCAATTTAAACGGCAATGTTAGTGTCCAGTCTACCGGACCCATGGCGATTGGATTTTTTGGCTATAATGGAGCTAGAGGTGTTGCAGGTTATTTTTCAGGTTTTGATACGGTTCCTGTTGTTACTTTGGAAATTGTAGGTGGCGAAGGGTGTCTGCCCAATGCTAATATTCTTGAAGCTACTGGGAATTTTGATGCTTATCAGTGGTTCGAGGATGGCGTCCTGGTGGATGGTGCCAATGAATCCACCTTTAGTCCGTCCAAAGCGGGAGATTATTACTGTAGGGGAACCAAAGGTCCCTGTACCTATGATTCCCAATCTATTACGGCTTTCTATTGTGAGGAAGATGTGGCATTATACAAAACAGTGGATAAGGCTGAAATTTTGGAAGGAGAAACTGCAACCTTCTCGATTGAGGTTAGGAATAACAGTTCCGATCCTTTGACGAATCTTCAAATCACGGATAATATACCTACAGGACTCACTTTTGTATCCAGTTATACCACAACGGGTACTTGGTCTGGAAATACATGGAACATTGGAACTTTAAACGGGGGAGCCACTGCCGTGCTGGAGCTACAGGTTAGAGCCGATGAAATTGTAGGGATAGAACCCTTGATAAACCTGGTCAATACAGCTACGAACAGCCAGGATCAAATTGATAATAATATAACAGAGGATATCCCCTCGGCACGTATCACCGTGCATAACGATTTTGACAAGGATGGTGTTAGGGATATTACAGATTTGGATGATGATAACGATGGTATTTACGATGAAGTTGAATGTGCTACTACCATATGTTTTGAGCCTATCCTGAATGAAAGTTTTGAAAACCCCTCAATTCCAAATACTTCTTATAGACAACTAAATGAAAATAGTGTTGAAGGATGGTCTACTACCTCAACCGATGGACGGATAGAAATTTGGTCCAGTGGGTTTCTTAGTGTTCCAGCATTTGATGGCAACCAATTTGCCGAACTCAATGCTACACAAAACTCTGCATTGTACCAAAATTTATGTTTAACCCCAGGTACCGTAATGAATTGGTCATTGAGGCATAGGGGGCGTGCAGGGGTCGATGTAATGCAGGTGAGGATCGGTGCAGACCTTGCCACGGCTACTGTACAACAGACCATGAGCGATGGTACTTCTGCATGGGGTTATTACTCCGGAACGTATACAGTACCTGACGATCAGACCAATACCGTGTTTGTATTTGAGGCTGTTTCCACGGCCACCGGTAGTTTATCCGTTGGGAATTTTATAGATGATATACAAATAAACGTCGTCTCTGTACAGTCATGTAGTGATAACGACAATGATGGATTTCCTGATAATTTAGATTTGGATAGTGATGGTGATGGTTGTAGTGATGCCAACGAATATTATAGGGATGACAATGCCGATGGCGGAGATGGCGGCGAATATGGAGCAGGAACACCAGTTGTAGACCCAATAGACGGTACAGTGGACGCTGCCTCATATTCAAAGACAATGGCTCCCGAAATTTATTTGGGCAATACCACCGAAAATTTGAATGGAACGGACATCAATGGAGAAGAAATAAGCCTAGGGGAATCTCTTGAATATGTGCTCAGGTTTCAAAATACAGGTGATGATAACGCGGTAAATTATACAATTAGGGATGTTCTTCCGAAAAATGTAACCTTCGACAATGTAGATATAACGGATGCCCCGGGGGTAACCTATTCGCACGATATAATTGATAATGTCCTAACCTTTACCATACCTAATAATTTGGTTGAAGTTGGTGACCCCGAATACAGTATTAGAATTGGTTTTACTACGGATGCCAACTGTTCCGAGTTTCTGGACGCCTGTTCATCATTATTGGAAAACAAGGCATATTCCACCTATCAAGGGGCAACAAATACACAGGTCTTTACGGACGAGAACGGTTCCGCTTCAATTTCTGGATGTCCAAGTACGTTGGAAGTGGCAAGCAATTCCATTTTTAATTCCTTGACCAATTGTAACGAAGCCAGAACCGTACAACTCTGTGGGGAAAACGTACTTTTGCGTGCAGGACAAGGGTTTAGTTCCTATAACTGGGTGTTGGACAACAACGGTAATGGACAGGTGGATGCAGGTGATACTGTATTGAACGATAATGATCCGGACAATGACCCGAGTACCCTTTTGGTGACGGTTGTTGGAGAATACATAGTAGGGAAATCCTCAGGAGGTAGCTGTCCCGCTAGGGAGGAGCGGATCATTGTAGAACGATTTGGCTCCACACAGACCAATCCAATAGTAAATTACTTTAATCAGGTGAATGCCGACAATAACCCCGATAATGATATGCAGGGGGAAATCGTTACCTGCTCCATAGATGGTAGTGTACTGCCCAAGATCTTTTTATGTGGGGCAAATGACGAGGCTACTATCCAATTGGGCATAACTGATGCCGAAAGTATTGTTTGGCAAAAATTGGACGAAACCAGTTGTGATGAAACCGGCGACGATTGCGCCAATAAAAATGGCACATGTACATGGAACACAATAGTAGAGCAAAATAACTTTACCCTTACGGAAAGTGGAGAATACAGAGTGGTCATCAATTACCAATACGGTTGTTTTAGTCGCTTTTATTTCAATGTTTTTAAAAATAATATAGATCTTACCTATAAGGCTTCCGATATACTATGTACTACCCCTGGCAACATTAGAATTACCAATGTAGCTTCCGGTTATGGATTTCAATTGGTGGATAGCGCTACGGATAATATTATAATTCCTTTTTCGGATCAAAATGGTCCCAACTTCAACATTGCCGACAGTGGTACCTATAAGGTGCAGATAACACCGTTGGACCCCAGTGATAATACCCCAATAGAAGGTAGTTGTATTTTTGAAACCGAAGATATAGGTATACAGGAACGCGACTTTACTGTAACGCTTAGTGCCGCACCGGCAGACTGTAATGATTTGGGTAGCATTGGCGTTCAAGTCTTAAATGCCTTGCCCAATTATTCTTATGAACTGCGTTTGGACGATGGCAGTAATGGTGGGCTGGGCTCTTTGGTGAGTTCCATACCCAGTATTGACGATAATACCCATACCTTCAACAATATAAATCCTGAGAATTATATTGTAGTGACCCGAACTCAGGATGGATGTTATGATCAACAAAAAATTACCGTTGGAGAAACCCCTGAATTAAAATTGACCGGTGTTACTTCTCAAAATATAAGTTGTACTGCAGGTATGGCTACATTAACCCCCAGTGGAGGTAGTCCCAGTCCTGATTACAAAATGGCCATTTGGAGTAAAGATGGGGTTGATTATTATGCAGACTCGTCCGATGTGCCTTCTTCGGCACTTCAAACTACTACCAGTTTTTTATTCCGTACCAGTAGTGAAGCAGGTGACTATGAGTTTATAGTCTTTGACGATAACGGATGTTTTGCCATTTCCAACATAGTCAAAATTGAAGATTTGGGTACCCCGTCATTGTCGGCTTCGCATTCTGAAATTGTTTGTGCCGATTCCTCAACGTCTACGCTGAGCGTAACGGTTACAGGAGGTACTGCTCCCTACCGCTATAGTTTGGACAATGGTAACACTTACCAGACAAACAATTCATTTTATAACCTATCCGCCGGTTTATATACAATAACGGTTATGGATTCCAGTAACAATGGTGGAATTGGTTGTATAGAAACCTTAAATTATGAAATAGACCAACCTTTCAGGTTAACGGCATCTGCCACTATAGTGGAAGATGCTTCCTGTAACCCTGCAGGGGCCTTGGTTAAAATATTGAATCCAAATGGCGGTAAATTACCGTATACCTATAGTTTTGATGGAGGTTCAACTTTTAGCGGTACAGACAATAAAAATCTTGCCCCAGGAGATTATCAATTGGTTGTAAAGGATGCGTTGGGATGTTCCTTCAATATGGATATATCCGTACCCGTGGCTACAACGGATCCAAGTTTTACAAGCGCAGTGGATTATTCTTGTGATGGATCCGGGACAGTCACCATAAATACATCCAATACAACCGATTTTACATATTCCTATAAATTAAATGGTGTGGATAACACTCCTGGGGACAATAATGTATTTACCGGTGTATCCGACGGTACGCATACCATTAGCGTAGGCTACGCAGGTACATTGTTGCCAGGCCAAAGTACGCTCTTCGAAGAAAATTTCGGGGCTGGACCCACTACACAGATTGGTGAAATTGGACCAGGTTATTGTTATGAACCGCAAGATGGTAGTACTACAGACTGTAACCTAGGTCCCGCCGGGATTCTTGTGAATGGGGAATATTCGGTTACCAATTTTATAACCAATCCAGTCATTTCTAGAAATCCGAATGATCATAGTGGACTTGTAAATGGTAGATTTTTAGCCATAGATGTTAGTACCGCTGCTGGAGATAAAGGCATACTTTGGGCAAGACGTGGCATTGAGGTATTGCCAAATCGTGATATAACCTTGTCCTTATGGGCATTCAATTTATTACAACCTAGTAGTAGTGGAAATAACCCTGAAATATTAATGGAATTGGTAGATGGCTCCGGGACTGTAATTCATAGTATCCCTACCGCGGAAATCCCAAAAAATACCAGTGCAGATGATTGGCACAACCGTTCGGTAACCTTTAACCCGGGAGCGAATACAACGGTAGACATTGTACTGCGCAGCAACCTAAATAGTGATTATGGCAATGATCTTGTAATTGATGATATACAAGCCTTCCAAAATCCGGAATTATGTGAAAAAACTAAAGAAATCATAGTAGTTGTTGAGGACAACAAGGAATTTAAAGCCAACTTATTGGGAATTACAGATCCGCAGTGTAATGCCGGAAATGATGGTGCTATCCGTTTTGAAGTATTAAATTACGATAACGCAACAGGTTTTGAATATTCTGTTGATAACGGCGGAAATTGGACAACTTCTTTGACCTCTCCTATTACAACTCCTGCAACCCTATCGGACGGTACCTATAACATTTTGGTTAGAAAGGTTGGCGATGCAAGTTGTACGGCAAATTTTAACGCAACATTAAAGGAACCGTCTATAATTGTTCCTACTCTAAGTAAGACTGCAGATTATACCTGTATCAATACGGGTGGAACTCTAAAGGCTTCGGCCACAGGAGGTTCTCCGGGCTATACCTATCAGCTGGAAGAAGCGGGAGGGGTGGTTGTCAGGGCATATCAAACCAATTCTAGCTTTACAAATGTTACCGAAGGCGATTATTTTGTTCGTGTGAAAGATGCAAAAGGTTGCGAAGTAGTAACGGCTACTGCCGTAACCATAGATCGCTACCAAGATATTGACTTTGATCTTTCCCCAACAGCTTGTTATGATGGTTTAAATAATGCAACTATAGCCGTTTCAGTTACCTCAGGGAACGGGAATTACAAGTTTAGGTTGAATAGTGGTGCTTGGATATCCCCTACTCCTACTACGGCTTCTACACATACCTTTTCCGGGTTGTCCAATGGAAGTTATGATATTGAGGTTACAGATGCTTTTGGATGTATATCGGCATTAAAGACCATTGAGGTGCAGCCAAATTTAACGGCTAAGGTAGATGTGGTACATGTTAGTTCTTGTGCCGATGGAAGTATTACCGTGAATGCAACTGGTGGCGATGGTAATTGGGCATATGCCTTTGTACCCACCGGGACAGGGGTTACAGCAACCGATTTTAACGGAACCAATGTATTGACCGTGGCAACGGTCGATGCCGGAACCTATGATGTATATGTTTGGGATAACGGAGCAGTGGATCCCCATTGTGCGTATATGGAAACGGTTACGGTGAACCCACCAACACCCTTAACGTATACGGCAACCCCAACAGATCCTAATTGCCATGATGGATCAGGTAACATTGCAATTACGGTTACCTCCGGCATTGCCCCTTATACTTATGAAATTATAGATTTGGACAATGCAGGCGCTTCCAATGGCACAACAGCCAAGATTACAAACACCACTAAAACTTTCTATAATTTAGCGGCTGGCAATTATACCATTAATGTTACGGATGCCTCTGGATGTACGGTCCCAACAACTCCGATTGCCATATCAAATCCTGATGAGCTTACCGCCGATTTGGAATCATTATTATCCGGGGATTGTAATCCGGCAACGGGATTTAGATTTATTAATTATCCTTTAACGTTAAATGGAACCATGCAGTTTAGTCATGATGGTGGTGCATCTTGGCAAGCGTCGGATACTTTTGATACACCTACTTATACTCTGACCTCTGGAAATGCGGTTGAACCTTCAATACGTACGGTAGATGGTTCAGGGAACACACTATGTAGGGTAGATTTGGATAAGTATATTATTAGTTACCCACTGGATGATTTAAATATTACGGTTTCTACTGTAATTAAAAATTGTAATGAACTGGAAGTTTCCGTTCAAGGTAATTTAGGTACGGCCCCATACCAATATACATATACCGATGATCCTGCCAATTTTAATGCCCTGGCACCGGAAAACGGTTGGACAGCGGCTAAGGGCTTGTCCGACCCGGAAGTGTTTACTGGATTAATACCAGGTAGAACTTATGTGTTCTACGTAAAGGATGCCAGTGGATGTATTAGGCAAAGTGATAAAAACGTGGCAACCTTAAAACCCAATCCAATAGGTATAGAAGTTACGTACAAGCCTTCCTGCTCAACAAAGGATAATGGAAAATTAATCTATACGCTTACGGATAACCAAGCTCCAACCGAGGATGATATGAGATGGGAATTGTATAATCTAAGTGGCACTATTGTACGTTCTAGTGATAACGGAATTAATTCAGGTATACCTGGAGCCATAATTCCTTATGATTCAAAAATCACTATTGATGACTTGCCAGCAGATGAATATTATATTGTAGTAACGGAAGTGAATGGAGGTTCGGATACTTGTATCTCCGCCTCGGAAAACCTTATTTTGGAAGAATTGGATCCCATAACGGCAACTTTAAACAAACTAGAGGATATCTCCTGTGCCAACCCGGGACTAATTGCCATAAATGGCATAAATGGAGGTGGTGGCACCTATAACTTTACGGTGACAGATGATTCGGCAAATATAATTATTACAGGTACTACGGATGACCCTGTAGAAATACCTGCCAACTCACCCTCCGGTGATTACTTTGTAGAGATTAGTGATCAGTATGGTTGTGCATATCCCTTAGGCTCAATAACGATGACCTTACCGGCAAATCCCACATTTACTACCGCAGTGGATAATTGTAGTACGAGTACAACACTTACCATATCTGCCAATAGTAGTTCTGCTACCATATTATATTCTATTGATGGCGGTGTTACTTATTTGGATAATGCTGGCGTATTTACGAATGTTACGCCAGGAAATTACACTGTATTTATAAAGGATGGCAATGGTTGTACTGCTTCCGATTCTGTAGATGTTTACCCTGTGTTGCAAGCTACGGCCACCTTGGAAAGAAGTCTAGGGTGCGGTGTTGGCGGGGAAGCGCAAATTCTGATCAAGGCAACGTCCGGTTCTGGTAGCTATGATTATCAGATAACCAATACATCGGGTACCGTTGTTGCGAGACAGGTATTGACTACACCCGTAACGGAACTGGTTAGTGTAGCGGACACCTATACCATAACGGTATTTGATAACAATACTTCCGGTCCTGAATGTTCCAGGGTATTTACTGTGGAGGTACCTGCCCCTGTACAGCCCAACTTTACTGTAACCCCAACAGATGTGAGTTGTAATAATGCGGCAGATGGTACTATAGCCATTTCAGAAGTAAATAACGGGAACAACCCATTAATATATAGTTTAGTGCCAAATAACGGCATTTATAATCCATTGACCCATACGTATGAAAACCTTCCGGCCGATACGTATGAAATAACCGCAACATCGCCTAACGGTTGTGTTACCACTATAAGCACTATTGTGGTAGGTGAACCCAACAGTATATCTTTTGACCTGCCAGTGGTAAATCCGTTCGGTTGTACAAGCAATAATACGACCAACAATGCTAGCATTGTAGTCAATATGGCCAGCATTGCCGGCGGGACCAACAATTTTGTCCGTTTCGAGTTTGAGGATGCTTCCACAGGAACCATGTTGCAAAATGGCGCGGCTAGCAGTTATACCTATACGGATTATGCCGGAGGGGATGTTATAGTAAGGGTTTTTGACGACAAAGGTTGTAAAGGGGAAGCAACGGTTACCGTTCTTCCGTACGATCAACTATTATCTGCCACGACAAATGTACTGGACCCTATAAGTTGTGCCAATACTGGAGAACACATTAGTATAGATGTTACAGGCAGTATATCCAGCTATGCAACCAAACCTGGGGATTACCAGTTTACATTATTGCCAGCGGGTACTCCTCAAGCATCGAATCTGTTTCCTAATCTGGAGGCTGGGACACATACTATTTTAGTGGAAAATGTGGTTACTGGTTGTGAAATTACGGTTAACCATATTGTAAAGAAACCAAATACCTTTGATGTGTCTGTGGAAGTGTTGTCCAATGTGATCTGCTTTGGTGATAATGGTCAAATTCGACTTACCATGAACGATGCCGTTTATTCCAGTGGTTTCAGCTATTATATTTATGAGACCAAGGGTACTGTAGACACAGCAGATGATGGTGCAGCTATTATAAATGGTACTTCACCCGATTTTGGACCTACCCTACCCATTAATGTACCGGCAGGAAACTATAGAGTTGAGGTGGTACAGGACGATTTTCCCAATTGTAGTCAGAATAGAGTATTTAGTATTACAACACCAGAGGAAGCCCTAGGGCTAAACCCAATTGATTTGGAAGAGGTGGGTTGTAGTAATGACCAAGGGTCTGCTAGTATTGAGCCCATTGGTGGATCGGCGCCCTATAACATTACTATTGTTAATAATACAACTGGAATGTCTACTAGTGCTTACAATGTTAATTCCAAACTTTTCCAAGGATTGGCAGCCGGTCAGTATACTGTAACGGTAGAAGACGCCTTGGGTTGTATACAACCTTTTGTGAATGAATTTGAACTATTGTTGCCAGATCCTATTAATGGGACAATTTCAACAACTGGTTTAGTGTGTTCCGGGGATAAGGACGCTACACTGTCTATTAGTTTAACCCCTAGGAATGTAATTTCCAGCTATAGGTATAGATTAAACACCTATAAGGATGCCGCAGGTACAACCTTAGTGCAAACTACTGCCTCCCAAACGTCACCAAGCTTTATTAACCTAGGAGCAGGCTATTATAGCATTAGTGTTTTGGACGCTATGGGCTGTACATTTGAGTCTTCCCCCATAGAAATTGTAGCACCTGAAGAACCTAATGGTATGTTGTTGACAACTGCTATTTTAAGCTGTTCCAATGGAGCCGAACTGGAATTAACGGCAACCGGAGGTACCGGCCCTTATACATGGAGTACGGATGGTATGGTCTTTAATGCCATGAATCAACTTAATGGCCCCAATACCCAGGTATTCCAAAATGTTGTTGATGGGAAGTACCAATATTATGTGCGGGACAGTTTTAATTGTACCTCAATTGTTTCTAATGAGATAAGCATTAATCCAATAGAAGCCCTGTCCCTAACGTTGGATACCTCAGCTGCTGTAATAAACTGTAGTGGAGAAAGTTCAGCCTTGATCGAAGCCAAAGCTGATGGCGGGCTGGGCAATTATCAATATGGTTTATTCTCGGATGCGGGCTTGTTGAATGAAATAAGACCCTACCAGGCAACCGGACTGTTCGATAATCTTCCTCAAGGAACGTATTTTGTAAGCGTTCTGAGTGAGGACTGTCAGGAAACATCGGAAGAGATACTTATTTCAGAACCTGATGCCCTGCTGGTTGTCCCAACTATTATGGACGTTCAGTGTGCGGGAGAGGAAAATGGTAGCATTGTTCTGGATGTGGACGGAGGAACAGGCATTTATCAATATGCTATTTCCCCTAATTTAAACCAGTTTGATGATAGCAATACCTTTGATGAACTGGCTCCTGGCGATTATAGGGTCATTGTACAGGATAGCAATGGTTGTTTCGAGTTGATAGAATTTAGTATTATGGAGCCTACCCAACTGGAAATGGAACTGACAACTACTCCCGAAGTTTGTGTTGGTGCTACGGACGGAACTATTTCAGTGAATATTTCTGGGGGAACCGCCCCTTACAGCACAGCATTAAATTCTAACAATGATGCCGATTTTACGGTAGGAAAAACGGTCTATGGGAATTTGTCTGGAGGCACCTACCTCCTATTTGTCAAGGATGCCAATGGATGTGTTAGTAGTGAGGCCATTACGGTTGAAGGCGGAGCCAATCTTAATGCCGCAGTAGAAGTGATTTATGAATGTACTGGGGATACTCCCAATAATTATATAGAACTAATTTTAGAGGACGATTCTGTTGCTGCGGATGTTATGTATGCCTTGGATTCAACAGACCCCAACGATTTAGTGTTGGAGGCCAACTTCAATGATTTGACACCTGGTAGTCATTATATTACCTTGGCCCACATTAACGGATGTATCAATACCCTAAGCTTTGAGGTAGAAGGGTTTGAACCTTTGGAACTCGTTTTGGAACAAAGTAACCTGAATGAAATTAGTGCCTTGGGAATTGGAGGAAAAGAAGGCTATACGTACTATTTTGATGGTCAGAACAATGGTGAAGACAACGTCTTTAATATACGTAGAACCGATACCTATTCTGTACGGGTCGTGGATGCCAATGGTTGTGAAGCAACAGGATCTATATTTATGGAATTCATTGATATTGAAATACCAAATTTCTTTACCCCCGATGGTGACGGACAAAATGATTTTTGGATCCCGAGGAATATTGAGCAATTTCCAGACATCTTTATCAAAATCTTTGATCGCTACGGTAGACAGATTTACGTCATTCAAGATAATGAACAAGGTTGGAACGGTCTTTATGACCAGGTAGATTTACCAAGCGGGGACTATTGGTACATTATTAAATTGAATGGAGAGGAAGACAAGAGGGAATTTGTAGGGCATTTTACCTTGTACAGATAGATTATTTACAAAAAATAAAAGCCCTTCCAAAGTGAAGGGTTTTTTTATGTCAGCCGCACTTACCGTTAAACCTTATAGAACCTGCGGTTCGCTTCAATGAAAATTAATTGAAGGGACCAAATATCTTAAAGGGGTGCCCATGTAATAAAAAACACTCAAAGATTGGCAACCGTTTTTTCTAAAATGGCCCTAACGCGATGCTTTAGTACCTCGGGCTCAATAATCTCGGCATAATCCCCAAACATGAGATACCATCTTGGAAACCCATGTTCTACATCCGATGTCATAAATGTCATTTCTACTTTTTTGCCCCTCACCTTTTCAGATATGAAGCCGTAATGTTTCCTATTGCCATTAATAAACCGAGCTATGTTTTTATCTACCCTTATTCTTACCCTGGTTTTTGTAATATTAACATTTTTGCTCAAATGCGCATCCAAACTTCCATGTTCCGCGGTAAAGGCAAGCGAGGTTCTTGCAATATCCAACATCCTGTCCGTTCTAAATTGTCTATAATCATGTCTATAATGACAATATCCCAGAACATACCAAAAATTGTTTTCATGAAACAAACCTACCGGTTCAATATGCCGGTCTGAAGGATGTTCGCTTTTCAGGGAGTGATATTTTAAGAAAACCTGTTTTTTTTCGGCTATACTTTCAAAAAGAATTTCAAGAGCGTTGGGCAGGCCATCATTGAACAACTGTTGTGAGGGGTCTACTGATATTTGGGACTCCAAGGCAGAAATCCAATCCTTTTCACTGCCCCTCAATACCGATTTCAGCTTGAACATGGCGGATTGATGATAGCTGCCAAGCGATTTGTCCACAAACTTTTGCATTAGTTTTTCGGCGGCCACAAAGCTCCCAACTTCTTCACGGGTAAACATAACCGGAGGAAGCCTATAGCCTTCCATGATGGAATATCCAACTCCTGCTTCACTAATAATGGGCACACCAGAGGCTTCAAGGGTTCTAATATCCCTATATATTGTACGTAAACTCACTTCAAATCGGTCCGCCAACTCCTGCGCTTTCACAATACGTTTGGATTGTAGCTGTACTAAGATCGCTACAATACGGTCAAAACGATTAATTGTTTCCATACCCATAATTACATTACATATTTCCCAAAGATAGGATTTCAAATCATTGAATAATCCGAATTTGGGGTTTGATCTTTTCATGGTAATCTATAATTTATAAATATTGACTATCCAAAAACCAACACTCTAAAGTTTAGATACAAATTAAAGCTGTGTTGGTGACAACCCATTGTCAATAGCCCTAGAAATATTATTTGAATAGATATATCCCTTGGAAAACCATAAAATTCTTGGGCACTTTTATTTTTTTGTTTGCTGCTGACATAGGGCTGTCACCTCCCCTATTTAATTTTGGTCTAGAAATATGAATCAATTAAATAATAGAACTATGCACACTACATTGAACAAGACTCAACAGCTTATTACATCACAAGAATTGCTGGATCATTGGCAAGGACATAGGGCGTTGACGAGGAGGGCCATGGAAGTATTTCCCGAAGAGGCATTTTTCACCCATACCATTGGGGGTATGCGCACATTTGCCGATATGGTCATGGAGCTGTTGGCAATTGCAGGGCCCGGTATAAAGGAAATCGCCACGGGTAAAACAGCTCCTTTCAACGAACACCTGGAGCACGGTAATAAAAAGGAGGGATTACTGGAACTCTGGGATATTGCTACCGATGAAATCAATTCTTTTTGGGCCCAGATCAGGGAGGAACAATTCCAACAAAAAATTAAAATTTTTGGTCAGTACGAAGGTACGGTGTGGTCTTCCATCTTCTATTTTATAGACAATGAAATTCACCATCGGGGACAGGCCTATGTATATCTACGCTCGTTGGGTATAGAACCACCAGCCTTTTACGAACGCTAATTGAATTAAACATGAAAGAAGTATTGGTATTTAAGACCTCAATTAACCACAATCGGGAAATCCAGATCTTGAAACCAGATTTGAACAGGTTGGTCACCAAAAAGGGCTACTGGAATTTTGATCTGGAGGATTGCGACAATATCCTCCGGGTCGAAACCCATATGGTCAAGGCAAATTCCATAACGAATCTTTTAAACAATCATGGATTTTTTTGTGAGGAGTTGTGTTGATTAGCTATGGTGACTTTGTACAGAAAGAGGTTAAGGGAATTTTGTGGTAACTTATTTTCTCTAAAAAAACAAACCCCCAATAAAGGTTGGGGGTTTTGTAATATTTTGGGGCAATTGTTAATAGAACCTACTGTAGTCAGATCTTCTACGCTCCTTAAATCTAGAGATATCAAAGACTAAAAACAATTCCAGTGAATTGGGGATATATTGTTTGGCATCACCACCGAAGGGCAATCTATAGTTAAGTCCAAATTCAAAAGTTTCCAGGGCAAGGCTGGTGGCAAAACCTATTTCGGAAAAGGAGGCATTTTCCAAATAGCTTAGATGTTCATTTATACCAATACTAAAGTTCCCAAGGGTAACATCCTGATAAAAATCCAATCTGGTATTTGGGCCTTGTAAAGACACTGCATTAAATAAGTATAAATACGAATGCTCCGGTAATTTGGCCTGTCCATATTTATTGATATCCATTTCATATCCAAACTGCCCGGAAATAAGCATATTTAAATTTACATTATTTTCGCTTTGTTTGGAAGATATTCGTGGCTGGTTCAAATGCTTAAGGGAAAGCCCAAAAAGTGTATTTATATCGTTATGTATCAATACCGATGCCCCCATATCCAGATAGCCAATATTCTCAGAAGCGGTAATGGGATCAATGGTATTGGCACTAATTTGCCCGGTAAATATGTTTATTTGATCCTGAAAGGTAAGGTTGTTAAAATCGTACCTGTAATTGCTGTACGCTGCAGTTATTCCGGGGTATACGATCCAATCGTTCTTCAAGACCAATTTGTACATATAGCTCAAAGCGGCGGAGGTGTAATTATATCCTGAATTGTTCAGGTTGTTATTGAACAAGTCCACGCCCAATTGGAAATTGTATTCTTCAAATGCGGTAGAACCAAAGGCATATTTATGTTGTGACTCCGTACCCTGGCTCTGACTGGCGAATTCGGCCAATACCCCTATCCTGGTTTTGTCCTTAAAAGCATGAAAACTGGGATTTAAGGATGCCGGTAACTTGCTCAGGTTGTGCACAAATTTCTCTTGGGCCTTGGCCCCCAACGAAACTAAAATTAGTAGGAGGATTATTATATTAAGTTTTTTCATCTCTATCTTAAAATTGAGGCTTCGCCGGTTTTGGTTATTTGGTTATTGTCTTTAGTGGTACCTACAAAGAGATATCTGAACGAGGTATTTTTATAGGGTTTTCCTGAACTATAATTTCCATTCCAACCCCAGTTTACGGGCATGGACTCGTAGTCATGGGCCACGCTATAGACCAAGGAACCCCACATATCATAAATTTGAAAGGTAAACGAGGCTATTCCTGTAAATTCACCTTGGAAGTAGTCGTTTATTCCATCCGCATTGGCAGAGAATACATTAGGGAACATTACGTCATAGCCGTTACCGACCTGTATGTCCTGTTCCACAGTTTTACTACAACCTTCTGCGTTAAAAAGAGTTAGTGTGGTGGTAAAAATACCTGGGTAACTATATTTATGAGTGGTCATAATACCATCTACCTCCGGATCCACATTTACTATGGGACTACCATCGCCAAAGTCCCATGAAGCATTGCCATATCCAGCCTCACTGGTAATGCTGAACCGTATATCCTCCTTGGCCATCAAAAGACCTGTAATTTCATATTCGTCCGAGCTATAGGTAAACGAAGGATCTGTTACTCCAGAACTTATTGGCATGGTTAACCCACACCCTTGGTCATTAACTACATTAAGGGTAGCGTTATCGGACGGATTACCGATTTGAACGGAATAAGTATTGGCAGCTGTTTTTACTGATGGCACTAGAGCCCCATCATAGTAAAAACTAAGGTCACCAGGTTGACTATTGAAAACCGATACCGAAATACTTCCGGGATTCCCCAAGCAAAGTGACTCGTCCAAATAAGGTCCGTCTATCAGTTGAAGGGATTCTGCCTTATTGATGGTAATGATTTCCTGGTAATAATAGGCAGGATCGGCATTGGTGCAGCCATTAATATTGCTTGTTACCGTAAGTCTCAACCGTCCTTCTTCCAATCCACTCAATTGGGTTATGTTTTCACCGTAAGGAGTAAAAACTGGATCTGGGTTATTTGCCGTACCGGCCGTTTCTTTTTCCCATCTAATGTTATACGGTCTTAAACCACCGCTTACTGTAATGGAAATGGCCCCATCATCGCTGGCACCACAGCTTACAGGAGTTATTGTTTTGTTTACAACTATTGGGGTATAGGTAGTATTAAAGATAAACTCTATTTCTTCTGAAGAACAGTCATTACTATCGGTTATGGTTAACCAATAGGAACCTGGCACCGCAACAAAACTGGTAATATCCTGGGCTACAAAATTGTCGGGACCCCGCCAATCATAAAAGTAGTATGGGTTGTTACCTCCGTCTAAAAATGGTTTTCCTCCAGTAATTAAATTGGTATTCAGGCTAAAGGCATAATCGGTTTCACAGGGTGGAATGGTGTAAGTTTTGGCACCCGTATAATCCATTGCCTCATAACTATCCATGGTAAATGTCTGAACAACACATTGGTTGGTATCGGTTACCTCAATAACATGGCTGTCATTGGAAAGCGCACTTATGGTGGTTTGGGTATTGCTAAAGATTACAGGTGTTCCCCCGTCAACGGAGTATTGAAAAGGCGATGTTCCTCCTTGGACCCTAAAGGTAAAATCCCGTCCGGTACTGGCATCCACACAACGGGTATTACCATCGGTTACCTCTGTAGCACTAAACACGGTGGGGGCTGTAATGACAAATGTTTGTCTAACGGTACACGGTGTATTTGCATCACTGTTGGTATCTATGATTACCACTTCGTAGCTGCCACCACCCAAATTGGTAAGGCTGGTGTTGTTGGTAGAATAACTTGTTCCGTTTTTATACCAGTTTATTTGTAATTGGCTGCTAGGATCAGAACTTATTTGTATGCTAATTTCAGCATTGGCATCACCGGCACATTGTAATTGCTGATTGATAACCTGAACACTACTGATTTCCAATTGGGCTTTTGAAGCCACATTTGCAGTATAGGTTGTTGAACAACCAAGTTGATCCGTTACGGATAGTACATAAACTCCTGGAGCCAAGTTGGTGATATTTTCTGTGGTAAAATTGGCATTATTGGGTCCTGTCCAACTAAAGTTATATGGAGGATATCCTCCTGTTACAGTTGTAGCTCCTATGTTTAAACTAATACTACCATCATTTTGCCCATAACAAGTGGCGTTTTCAACCACTACGGAAGTCTGATCAAATTGCAGCCCCATTGGCAAGGTAACCGATTGCGATTCCTGTATTCCGCAAGAGGCATCCTGTACACTTATGTTATAAGTGGCCCCACCTATTAAATTGGTATAGGTAATATTAGGATTGTTCGATGTCTGCACCGTGGTGGTGCCATTTGGCCGTGTAAGCGTATAGGTGAAAGGTGCAATACCCCCAGTACTATAGGCCGTAATAGCAGTATTACAGGTATCTCCAATATTCAATGTCAATACCTCGGGTTCCGATACTATAAACGGAGAGGAAGTAGTTCCACAGAATTCATTGTAAACCGTTAATTGGTAAGCACCGGCCGTAAGATTGTTAATACTCAAGGTTGAGGCCGTAAAGCTGTTATCCCCTATTTTGGACCATACGTAGGTATTGGCTACCGAATTGGGTTGCGTAATTACAACGGAAGCACTAACATTGGGGTCGGCTCCAGTACTAGCATAGGCCGTAAATCCAATCCCTTCAACTTTGGCAGTCAGAATAATTTCATGGAAATTGGTCGTTGCTATTACAGAGCTCAGGTCAGATCCTGTTGCGGAATTAATTTTTTGGGCCAGCGCGGCAGCAACTTCGTTGTTGTCCTCTGGTTGATTAATGCCGTTCAAGGTAACCTGATGATCATAGACCTTGTTATCGATAATTATACTGTAAGTATTATTTAATTGAGGTGTACCGAAAAGTGAAATTGTATTTATTTGCTTTTGGGCCGTATTCCCTCCAGTGATTCTTCCATTGGGGATTACAATACTACCGTCATTTCCTCCATTGCAACTTACATTGGTTATGTCATTGGCAATGATGGCATCATTGTTTATAATGGCATAGGGTATTACAGTGACAATTTTGGGCGAAGTTTCATCCTCACAGGCCACACCGTTCAACGTACTGGTAACCACTCTTTTAAAATAGGTAGAGGTAGTAAGGGTACTTGGAGGGGTATAATTTGGCTGCGTGGCACCAGCCACGGCAGTGTAGGTTTGATTGTCAGGGGAAGACCACCACTGATAGGTCAGTACCCCGGCACCTGTTGCCGATTCCTGTTCCACTATGGCCAAAGGCTGACTCCCTTCACAAACGGATTGATTATCCGTTATTTTACCGGCATAAACATCATTGAGGGTAACTTTTATAGGGTTGGTTTCCACAACACAGGTCTTATCCACCAAACTGGTTCTGGTTATAGTCCTCTTATAATACATGGTAGTGGTCGGGACCGGAGGGGTATAGGACGCCGAATGCACGGAAAGATCTGTCCATACGCTACCATTAGTGGAAGCATACCAATCGTAAGTTTGATCTACATAGGTACTGCCACCGGTTACGGTCAATGCTCCTGGTACAAACCCTTCGCATATAGTTTGATCGTTCACTAAGGTTCCAGGCAATAACTCCTCTGCAACCTCTACTACTATCGTATTACTATCTTCCGTACAAACTACATTGTTCAGTGTAGAAGAAGCTGTCCTCTTAAAATAGGTTGTGGGATAGCTACCGGCAATGGGGTCATAGGTACTATTTACAGCTCCATTGATCATACCCCAATTAGTGTTATCCGTTGAGGAGTACCATTGATACTTCAATACTCCTTCGGCAGTTCCGTCTACGGTATTTCCCAAGAGGGAAGGATCATCCCCGTAACATATTTTTTGATCTCCTGAAATAGTACCTCCGTCCACATCATTGACAAAAATTCGGATCACATTACTTGGAGTATAGGAGGGATCGCAGATAACAGCATCCACTGTAGCTTGGTAATCCCTGCGGTACCATTTATCTGCGGTCAAAGCAGATGGAGGTGTATATGTAGCGTTCGTTGCTCCGGGTATGGAATTAAAAGTACTGCCATCGTTGGATTCATACCATTGAAAAGCCAAATAAGGAAGCCCTTCAATTGCACTAGGGTTGCCCAAGGTTGGGGCCATGGTATTATAACAGATGGTGATATTGTTTCCAATATTATCCGCTTGGGGTACCAAGACCGTTACAGGGTTACTGTCAACATTACATTCCACTCCGGAAATATCCGTGCTGGTGGTGGTTCTAATATAGGTTGTTGTAGAAGTTATATTGGACGGGTCATAACTTGTTCCCGTGGCACCTGGGATCATTGCTCCATTAGCATACCATTGATAGGTCAATGTCTGGCCTGTGGAAGGTGTTAATTCCTCAATTAAGCTAGGATCGTCCCCCTTGCAAATTACTTCTTCATTGGTTCCATTACTACCATTCGCATGGGTTGTACCAATCTCACCCCCTGTGGCATTTCCACCATTTATGATTGTCAGAGTATTACTGGTTACACTACATGATAGTCCATTGAGGGTTGAAGTGGTAATTCTTCTGTAGTAGTTGTCCTGTGTTACGGCAGGAGGATCGTAAGTTACCGAAGTGGCTCCGGGGATATCCGAAAATGAAATATTATCACCGGAAACCTGCCATTGGTAACTTACCGTTCCAGAGGCAATTAACGGAAAATTAGCACTAAAGGCTTGTGGATCCCCACCGTTACATACTTCCGTAGTTCCGGTTGCCCCGGATGAAAAAGTTATATTATGGCCTGCTGCATTGTCAAATTTGTTCACATAAACTAGAACCGGTGTGGTTATGGCCTCGCAAGTGATGCCTTGCAATGTAGCATTTGCCTTTCTTCTGTAATAGGTCTGTAAGTCCCCAGTATTTATAGGAGTGTAGGTAGCTTGATTGGTATTGGCAATATCGGACCAGGTATTTCCATCTGGAGAACTCTGCCATATATAGCTAATAGTTCCGTTGGAAGTGGCATTGGCCGTACTGGTAATTGGAGCTACATTTCCATCGCCACAAACTGTTTGGGTTTGGGAAATGGATCCTTCAGATAAGTTTATTAGGGTAACCAAGGTTGGGAGACTGGATGCCTCACAAGAATTTCCATTGTTGGAGTTGGTAACATTTCGCCTAAAATAGGTCGATGTTGGCAAACCTGTGGAGAAACTCAGGCTTTCCCCTGTTTCGCCGCTCATCAATGTATAATTTACGTTGTCGGTAGATGAATACCATTGAAAATTGATTCCTACCCCGGCTGGTGTACCATTGGAAACAGTAATTGTTGCTGGGGCTTCGCCTTCACAAACGGCTTGGTCCGCAGATCCTTCCCCTCCTGAAATGGCACCGGCTACAATTATGGAAACTTCATTGGTGTAGGCCATACATACCTTTCCGTTTAAGGTGGTAGTATCCAGCCTTCTATATTTGGTAGACGTTGCAAGTATCCCAGGGGTATAGGTTGAACCTGTAGCGGAAGCTATAGGGTTCCAGCTTACCCCATTATCGTCAGAGGCTTCCCAAGCATAGGTTAGGTTACCAGCGGCAATAGCATTTCCAACAGTTATAATGGTGCTGGGAGCCTGTCCTGCGCAAACATTTTGATCATTTCCTATACTTCCCACACTAAGGCTGTTTACAAAAACAGTACTTACTGTAGAATATTGGGAACAGACCTTGCTGTTATTGGAAATTATTGTTTGCCTTCTATATCTTGTTGTAACGGCAGGTGACCCGGAAAAATTAAAAACAGCATTGGTCTCACCACTAATATTTGTAAAACTACCAGTAGTTGCAGATTGCCATTGATAGGTTATATTGGGGCCAGCAGCTGTACCGCCGCTCACAGATATGGAATTGGGAATTTCCCCAGCACAGATTGTTTGGTCAGCGCTGGCATTTCCCCCATTAATTTGATCAAGGACAGTGATCTCTATTTCATTCGTATAATCCGAACAGCTAAACCCATTTAAGAGTATGTTATCCTGTCTTCTAAAAGAAGTTGTTTGAGTTAGGGCACTTGGTTGATAGTCTGCGTTATTTGCTCCAGTAATTGCAGCCCATGTACTTCCGTTAAAGCGTTCCCATTGATATGAAATAGTACCTGTTCCCGAAGCGTTGGTATCCGATGTTATGGCAGCAGGAGCTTCATTATAACATACAGTTTCAGCACCGGTAATACTACCTACGGCAAAATTGGTATAGGTTATGGTGGCCACTGTACTAACACCTTGGCAACTTGCACCTGATACTGTGGTAACCCTTCTAAATTCCTCTGTTCCAGGATTGAGATTGGTACTGGCATTGTAATTGCTTTGCGTAGCACCACTTATGTCTACCCAGTTGGCCCCACTGCGTTTTTGCCATTGATAGGTACCATTGTTTTCCCCATTATTTATGGTCAACAATTGTAAGTCGCTTAACGAACAAATATTTTGATTGGTGGCAGTACCTCCCAATACGGCAGAATTTACAATTATGGAAACCGCCGGTGTTTCCTTATAACAACTAAAACCGTTTAAAACGTTGGTTACCCTTCTTTTGAAAGAAGTTGTTTTGGTTAAGGCAGTTGGTTGATAAAAATTGTCCGTTGCTCCGGAAATTAGTTCCCAAGGGCCGGAATCGTTTTTATACCATTGATAGGTTGTTGTACCGGCAGGAGTTACGGCTACATCGCCTGAGGTACTCAATTGTGCGGGTATTTGGGTGGCGCAAACATTTTGGCCGGTTCCGTCTGTAATAGTTCCAGCGTATATTTCATTAACGGTAATGGTAGCAGTAGTACTGATCTGGGTACATGTTTCCCCGTTGACCATAAAGGTGGTTAAACGACGATATCTACTTATTCCATTAGGGAAAGAAGGTTTATCAACAACCAATATTTCCGTGTTGGAATTGGCAATGGCCGTCCAGGTACCATTCACATCCTTTTCCCACTCAAAAGTTCTGTTCTGGGTTATATTGGAACCGGTAATACTAATGTTTTGAACATCGTTGATGGTACAAACCTGCTGGTTAACCCCTGTTCCACCAGTAAGGGCAGTGAAAGAAACGTTGGCAAGGGTCTGATTATCGGTAAGCGCATTTATCTTATTGGTGTTACCTGCCAATACATATTTTAAAGTGCCGTTCGTGGTCGTGGAGCTTGGAATAAGTTGAATTCTAACATTTTCGATCGTAAATACATCCAAAGAACCTTGGGCGTTAGTGGTTATGGTAACTTCCAATCTGGAGGCATTACCAGGATCTTGCGCTACGGAGGCACTGCTAATATCGGTACCTGTTTCAGTAAATGAAGTTGCTCTAATTTCAAAATTAGAGGGTGCTTCAATGTAAAAGGTAAAGGTCCCCGTACCGAAATCCGTGGCCAGGGTTTCCGTTAGTACCAAGTTTCCAAGATTTAGTTCCGTCTGTGGAAGGTTATTGCCACAGGAATCGAAATCGGTATTCTGTAGACTGGTAGATACCTGCGCGGTGCCATACCAAGCGTTAAGACTAAACAATAAGATGAATAGTAGTAGTTTTTCGGTTGATTTTATCATGATTATGCCCCTTTATTTAAAATCGAAGTGAATTAATACACTTTGTAGGAAAGACCCTATAACGAGCGAGTAGTTGTATATATTGCGGGTATTAATAACCTTTAAAGTCCTGAATTATGGTTTTGTTGTGAAACCGCATTTTATTGTGGTGTAATGTAGGTCTAGACTTCGATTGGTATTGAAATTCAACTCGGAAACTACCATTTAAAAAGTAGCTTTAATATTTACTGATTCAGGTAGTACAATTCCAAAATTAGGATATTGGAAGGGTGCAACACATGTTAGTTCCGTTATGGGCAATTTACTAGGGTCGCAAAAGGGTTTACATTCAACTTCACTCAGGGAATGATTGATTTCATTAAATATATTGATCCATGGGAAAATCCTATCGTTTTAATTTTGGATTACAACGCTGCATAATGGGAAACGCAGTTTCAAAAGAATATGAAAATGTAGATTAAAAATAGTATTTTAAACCTTGCTATATTGGCCTTTCGTTTGGATTCACTCAGGTGTAGACTACAGTATTTGTAGTTTCAATTTTTCAAACCCCGATTTTGGGGCAGAGCAAACGGAACAACAGTAATCTTCTGCAAGGTCCGTAAATGGGGTTCCGGCAGCAATCTGTGATTTTTCATCACCGTAGGTTTGATCGTAAACGGTAAAACAGGAGCTGCATTGATATACTTCCTTCAAAATATCAACATTGGTAGTCTTAGGAGGTTCCGGTTTGGTCAATGCCCTACCCAATTGATCAAAATAATGTTTACTCAATTCCATTAATAGACCTGGCAACTCTATCTTATCCACATCTTGGGCGTATACCTTGTATACTTGGGTATTGGGATCAAAATCTTTAAAATGCAAAACGTTGTAGGTAGGCCTTATGGAAAAATCCTTAACTATGGAGGGCGGGGTGTTTTTTTCAATTATCACCGAGGAGAAATGGGTACGTTTCCCCGTTTCATTACTTATACCAAAGGTTAGGCCATATGTGCTTATATCGTTCTGGTCAAAACTTAGGACTAAGAATTTTTTTAATTCCAGTGCGTCAGTATCATCCACCGGTAGGTGCCAGTTCATTTCCAATTGTGAATGGCGTATATTGATTCCTTTCTGTCCTAGAAAACGCTCCAGTTCTGGCCTACTGGAGCTTTTTATTCCCTTTATGATGAAGGACTTCCATGGTGTTATACATATTTTTCCAATGCTATTATCAAGACAAAAACCACATAATTTTTTTAGAAAATCAAGATCGTATCTATTGTTGCGCCAATAAAGTCCCAGCCAATATTGATCCAGGCCCATCCTATTCATTCCTTCGTAATAGGGAAATTTAATGTAGGGTACCACCAGCTCTTTTTCTATGGTTCTGTTATTGGAGTCCAATCTTTTATTGAGAATAAAAAATAGTTCATCTATATCGGCTATGTCCTGATATATTTCCTCAATAGCCTTTGCCACGACATGGATGTCCCAACTGTAAATTAAGACAGGATAGTAAACCGATTTGGACCAGTGCGGAAGTTTTATGTTCAGGTACCAATAATCCTCACTTTCCGAAGCAATAAAGTTAAGGTTACCATTAAAAATGGGGACTAAGCGCTGCTTGGGATCCGTGATGTTAATTTTTAGTTTGGGTAGGTAATCAAAACCTTCCAAAATGTAGAGATAGGTGGACCCCTTGAGCCAATTGGTCATATCAAAAATATCGGCGGACACGTACGATGTTACGATATTTTGGTAACTTCTATCGCTAACGATATCGGTGTTGAATTTTGAGATTTGCTCCAATTGTTCCTCCTTGGCATTTTGCAAAGGGAACAATAGATCTTGGCGTGACCCAAAAAATACCTCTTTCAAGCCCCCTGCCTCCAACATGGCTATGATATCCTTTAATTCTCCGGGGGAGGTTACCCCTCCTTTAATCAAAATTCGCTGTAAATCATCATTCATAACGTTCTGTTTTAGGAAGCCACTGTTTGTAATTGTTTTCGCAAAATATCCTGTATTTCAGGTTTGCAACTTCCACAACCAAGCCCCGCTCCAGTTTCTGAGCATAGTTTTGAGAAGTCTTCACATCCGCTATTAATAGTTTCTATTAGATTGCCCTCCCCTACCTGGCTGCACGAGCAAACCAATTTTCCTTTCAATGGGACAGAGTTTGACTGTCCCCTAAGCAGCTCGTTGCGCTTTTCCGACAGCTCAATTTCCTCTTCTATTAGCCTTTTAAATTCGGCAAACTCATTTTTATCACCCATCAGGATAGCACCTTTTAGGGTATCATCCTTTACAATGCATTTTTTGTAGTATTTCTTGCTGACGTCCATAAGGATAATTTCCTCATAACTATTGTCATCCAAGGGGGCATTCACCATACCCAGACTGCAGAGGTCCAAGTTTTCGAATTTTAAAATATTCATGAGGATAGACCCATTATAGATACTGCTAAAATCGCCCAAAATATATTTGGCCGCCGTATCGGCCTGTTGCTCGGCAGCCGAGGTTATACCAAACAGGGCATTTCTAAATTCAGCAATTTCCCCAAGGGCAAAAATATTGGGATCACTGGTCTGCAAATATTCATTGACCACCACTCCCCTGCCAGTCTTTAGTTCGGAATACTTTGCCAATTCAATATTCGGACGGGTACCAATAGCATAAACAATGGCATTGCATTTTACCGTCCTTCCAGTTTTTAAGGTAATTGAAAGGGAGTTTTTGTCATCCCTTTCCTCAAATACGGTACTTACCTCATTATCAAAATAAACCTTAATTCCCCGATCATTGACATCCTCGGCCAAAAGTCGACTCGCAATTCTATCCAACTGTCTTTCCATTAATCTAGGGGCACGTTGAATGATGCTGATATTGACATTTCTGTTCTTAAGGGCTGCTGCCAACTCCAATCCCAATAGTCCACCACCAACAATAACTACATGTTGTTCGTCCGAGGGTAAGCCTGTCTCCTCTAAATATTTGCGCAATTTATCGGCATCCCCACGCTCTCTCATTGTAAAACGGCCTGGCATGTTTATTTGAACTTCACTTGGTACGAAGGCCCTGCTCCCTGTGGCCATTACTAATATGTCGTAGGCATGTTCAAAACCATTATCATCCATGATGGTTTTATTTTTCCTATCTATTTGGGTTACCCCCAAACCTGAAAGTAGGGTTATATCCAATTTTTCGAGCTCCCCTTTTTTTAGTTTTTCCAAGGCTTCCCATGAGAGTTCCTCACTTACATATTCGGGGAGTAACACCCTATTGTAGAAGGGATCCTTTTCTTTGGAGAAAACAAGAAGCTCATCGGTTTCATTCTTTTCTCTATATGTCTGGATAAATCTATAAGCTGCTGCTCCTGCCCCGATAATCACAATTCGCTGTTTGGGTTTTACATATTTTGCCACCTCTACCGCACAATATTTAAAGTCGGGTTCCTTGGATACTGGATCAACCAAGTCATTGGTCAAGTTATTGGCCCTTCCAAAATCATTATTGAGCACCTTGCCCCAATGCATTGGGAGGAAAACAACTTTTTCCCGTATATCAAAATTCACCTTCACTTTTACCCGGACCGTTCCTCTTCTACTTTTTACCACCGCAATATCCCCATCCTTTATTTTTCGCAAATAGGCATCCACTTTATTCATTTCCAAATATGGATCCGGAATATGGGTAAGCAGGCGCTTTACCTTTCCTGTTTTGGTTCTGGTATGCCATTGGTCCCTTACCCTACCTGTATTTAGAATTAAAGGAAACTCAGGATTTGTCAATTCCGATTTATTGTAGAGTGTATAGGGCGCATTAAAGTGCGATTTCTTATCGTTGGTAAAGAATTGATAGTCTGTAAACAGTCTTGGGGTGCCTTTATGAGTAGCATGGGGTACAGGCCATTGAAAGCTTCCTTCGTTCTTTAGTCGTTCATGGGACAAACCGGATATATCTATTTTGGTGCCTTTTGTTAAAAGGCAATGTTCGTCATATACTTCACTGGTGTTTTGGTAATCGAATCCATGATAGCCCATTTTTTGCGCAAACTTCCATACAATTTCAGCGTCGGGTAAAGCCTCTCCCGGCGCATCGATGACTTTGGGAAGATAACTTATGCGCCTTTCGGAATTGGTCATGGTCCCTTCCTTTTCCAGCCAGCCTGCAGCAGGCAGTAGAAGATCGGCAAACTTAGTGGTCTCAGAATTATGGGAAATATCCTGAACTACTACAAAATTGGCATTTTTTAATGCCTTTTCCGCCTTGTGAACATTGGGCATGCTCACGATTGGGTTGGTACAGATAATCCATACCGCCTTCATTTTTCCACTTTCCAATGCGTCGAACATTTCTGTGGCGGTATAACCTGGTTCGGATTTAATTTCTTTTCCTCCCCAAAAATCCGATACTTCCTTGCGGTGTTTGGGATTGCCCAATTCCCTATGGGCAGCCAGTAAACTGGCCATCCCTCCTACTTCCCTGCCCCCCATGGCGTTGGGTTGTCCGGTAAGTGAAAATGGTCCCGCACCAGGTTTCCCTATTTGTCCAGTAAGTAATGATAGGTTCATTAATGCCACATTCTTGGAAACACCAATGACACTTTGGTTTAGCCCCATGGTCCACATACTAATAAAAGCATTGGCATTGCCTATATACATGGCAGCCTTCTTGATATCCTCTACAGGAATTCCGCAAAGCTCAGCGGCCTTCTTCATGGAAAGTTGAAAGGCACTCTCTTTAACCGCATCAAAATTCACGGTATGCTTTTTAATGAAGTTTTTATCTATTTTTTTCTTTTCAATTAACCAGCGGGCCATGGCATTGAATAGAATAACATCCGTCCCGGGTAATATTTGCAGATGAAGATCGGCGACAGCGCAGGTCTGGGTTTTCCTAGGGTCTACTACTATTATTTTTACATTCGGATTGTTTTCTTTGTGATTTTCTATTCTTCTAAAGAGAATGGGATGGCACCAGGCAGGATTTGCACCTGCGATAAGAAAACAATCTGATAACTCAATGTCATCATAAGAAATAGGCACAGAATCCTCCCCCAGCATTTTTTTATACCCTACAACTGCAGAACTCATACAGAGCCTGGAATTGGTATCAATATTATTGGTACCAATAAATCCTTTGGTCAATTTATTTACCAAATAATATTCTTCTGTAAGACACTGGCCAGAAACATAGAACCCTACGCTATCCGGACCATGTTTTTCAATAATGCTTTTGAACACGGCGGCGGCCCTATCAAAGGCCATATCCCAGGAAACCCTTTGTAAAGGATGATTTCTGCTCCATCTCATTTCTGGATATAAAATTCGGTCACTGGTATCTTGGGCCACATAGTTCAGGTTCTTACCTTTGGAACAAAGCATGCCTTTGTTTACTGGATAATCTTGGTCTCCTTCAACGCTAATATTGCCCTTGGAGTCCTGTTCCACCACAATGCCGCACCCAACCCCACAATAGGAGCAAATAGTTTTATGTTCGTTCTTTTTCTGCATAAAATTCTAGTATTAAAAGAAGCCGATTAATAATGATCTAAAATTACCAAATTAAGTATAAATACGTAGTATTTTATTGATAATAGTTAAGCAGAATATTGACGAAAAGACAATAAAAACGGACATTCATTGGCTATTACAGAATATAGCATGGATCAAAAACATGATAAACTGCTGTAATTCAATAAAAAAAAGCGTAATGATGGATTAAATTAGTTTGTATTCCTGTGCCTTTCGGGCTAAGTCCATAAGATTATTAACGCCCATTTTTCGCATTAGATTAAAGCGATGTGTTTCAATGGTCCGTTTGCTTTTTTGAAGTTTTTCAGAAATTTGTTTGTTGGTAAGCCCTGAAAGGACGAGTTCCAGAATTTGTAGTTCTTTGCTTGTAATACCAAAAGAGTTACTTCCATTTTTTGTTTTTGGTTTACTTTCCTGCTTTGTCTGTCCCTGACTCAATAGATTGTTTACCAAAACATTGGAAATATCACCGCTGAAATATTTTCCGCCTTGTTCTACTGTGGAAATGGCTTTAAGAAATTCCATTTTTCCGGTATCTTTTAAGAGATAACCACTGGCTCCGGCATTTACCGATTTTAGGATGTATTCCTCGGAATCGTGCATGGAAAGTATGATACATTTGGTTGGAGAAGAATGTTTCTTGAGTTCCTCTACGGTCTCAATGCCATTCATTTCGGGCATTCGGATATCAATGATCAACAGATCGGGTTTTTTGTCCAATACCATTTGAACCGCCTCCTTGCCATTGGAGACCTCGCCGATTACCACATAATTATCATCTTCTTCCAATAATGCCCTAATACCATCCCTTACTAGGGAATGGTCATCGGCCAATACAATACGAGTTGTTTTATCCACAATAGTCTATTCTTTTTTAACAAATATAGGATAAAATTAAAACTAAGTATTCATACGGTAAAAATAGCTGCTGTATTTTTGATTATTGACCTTATGTGCAAGGGCGGAATGGTTATAGTTTTGGTACGGAACGGGGTTTTATGCACAAGGTTTTTGAATAAATTTGCGAAGTAGGGGCACAAACTAATTGCCCCTGGGCAAGCGTCAGAGCTTGCCAATCTCATTTAATGAGTAAAAAGCCCCGATAATTTTGGTGCTTTAATGATCATTGGATTATTTGGTGGTATTCAGAAATTTAGGTTTTATGACCAACATGGCCCATGCCCAGTTTTGGTTACTGGCCGAGGCATCTTCTGAGATGCCTTTTAGTTCGTACATACCGTCATTGGCAAACATCTGGGAATAACCCAATTGTAAGGAATAACCGTTGAATGCCTGTGAAAATACAAGATCCAATTCTGTGCCCAACGATTTTTCCCCACTTGGCAATGCCTGTTCCCCACTAAAGTTAAGTGCCTTGACCATTAAACTTGATTTTTCCCCAAGCTTGAAATTGGCACTCACATGAATATCGAACAGTCCAACGGAATTGGCATGATTGCCTACGTAGAAATAATCCATAAATCCATTGAATTTATGATTGGTACCATAAAGGGGGAAAAAAGCCTCTGTTTTATCGCTGGTACTGGCGTCATTACCACTAATGATTTCCATACCTACTCCAAGGCCTACTTTGGCAGATGCCTTGTAGTTAATATCCAGTCCCAACAAATAAGCGCCTCCTACATCAATGGTGCCCTGTCTTTCCCCGGTTTGAAGATAAGCGTTCAATGCAGCCCCGAAACTTCCTTTTTTAAAGTCGATATGTGTTCCTAGGGTTTGCAGAATACTTATCCCATCTGGTGTGGTCCCATCCAATTCAAAATTCTGGAAGCCATTGTTCAAAAGCAAAAGGCTTCCGTTTAAGTTTTTCCATTTTTCCTTTAAATAAAGGTATTGCATGGTTTTGTAGGAGAAGAAGCCGGTAGTGTTATAAGCATTACCTACTGATTGAAAACCACTGGGATTATCATAATCCTGGCTGTATGCCAATCCAAAATCCATTTGAAAATTCTCTTTGGCGTATTTTAAAATGGCGGCGTCATGATTACGTGCCTGTTGTGTCCATCCAACACTGCCCATTATACGTTGGTCGTCGTATTCCAGGGTCTGTCTTCCCAATTTGGTAGAAAAACCACTACCAAGGTTTATATCGGCCCAGGCCTCAAAGACAGCAAAAGAATTATTTTCGTCATCAGGCAGAAGCTGTCTGTTTTCTCCCCAAACCATAACGTCTTGAAGGCTTACATAAAATTGATAGGCATCGTTGGTGTATCCTGCATTTAACCGCAAACGGGTGGATACACCAAAACCGGCATCTACATCATCGGCGATTAGACTGCCAAAACCGTGACGCAGTTCGGTACGAGGTCTAAATTCCCCATCCAGTGTAAATTGTGCATAGGCCAGTGATCCATAAAGGGCTAATACGTTAAATAAAAGAGTTATTCTTTTCATCTTTTGATAGGTATTTATTTTTTAGGATTGTAACTCGAAAATATAGAAAGTAATTTGCCTTTAATCCATCAGGTGCCCTAGAGGAATTAATATGGCTTACCTCATATTTGGTTTAGAATTACGGAATGATATAATAGTTGTTATCCTTTCCGTATTGAAATCCAGCATTTGGGTTTGGGTAAAAGTGCCACAAGGGGCTATCAGTTAACTTCCTCATTTATTGATCTACACCCGACAACAAAAGTTCCGCCTTGGTTTCCTCAACAACAGCCTTTTCCTCGGCAGTTGCGAACCTAATGGCCAAAGATAGTATGGCAGCACTTACAATAAATCCTCCGATAACAAAAAATCCACCGGAAACTGCAGAAGCTGCAGCGGTAGTCTGGGCAGCCTTTACGGCCTGTTCACCCAATTCGCTGTTAGCAGCAATGGCAGCACTTTCGGCCACGGCCGATTTGGATTTTAATAACATTGCAGCCAAGAATGCCCCTACATTTCCTCCTGCCCCTACTATACCGGAGATGGATCCTATGGCTTTCTTATTAATAAACGGCACCACAGAGAAAGTGGCTCCTTCCGCCATTTGTACGGTAAGGCTAAAAGCGATTAAAAATATCATACCAAATACTAAACTAGTGGTCACTGAAAAGATGGAAAGCATCAGTCCTTCGGTCGCCAGTATCAGGGCAAGAAAAATTACCCTGCCGCGCAAGCCACGGAACTTGCCGAACAGGTCTCCGAAATAGCCCCCTAAAGTCCTGGCAAAAATATTCATTAGGGCAAACGACAGCACCAAATTTCCTGCGGTGGATCTATCCAGGCCAAATCTATTCTGAAGATAATCGTCCATAGTACCATAAACCGTTAATTCTATTCCAAAACAAGCTGCGTAAACTAAGAACAATATCCAGACCCTATAATCCTTTAATGTACTCAAAAAGGATACTTCATCTTTCTTTAAATTCGGCATTTTGCCTGCTAACTTTAATTCTTTAAAATTGCCTTCTGGGGTATCCTTGGTAAAGAAATAATATACAAGTCCCATAGAGAAGCAAATGACCCCTGCAATGACCATAGAATACCTCCAGGCTAATTCATCGGCAATTCCAAAACTAACAACTCCGGCAGCGATCAATGGCATGCCCAAGCGGTTGGCCCCTCCTCCCAGGTTTCCCCAACCTGCAGATGTAGCGTTGGCTGTACCTACTATATTGGGAGCAAACATTATGGAGGTATGGAATTGGGTTATTACGAAGGAAGCGCCTATAAAACCAATAAACAATCTACATATCAGAAATTGTAGCGGGGTTTGTACAAAACCTAGAAGTATAACAGGGATGGCCCCTAGAATCAATAAATAAGTATAACACAGTCTGGGTCCGTACTTGTCACATAACTTTCCAATTAGCAATCTGGCAAATACTGTACCGGAAACCGCCAATATAATGGAGTTCCATTTTTGCGTGGGCGTCAACCCCAGGTCTTTAACCACGTCGGGCATAAAAGGTACAATACCGAACCAGGCAAAGAAACAAATGAAAAAGGCAATGGAGGTAATCCAAAATGTACGTATTGGCAGACTCCTTAAGTTTAAAAGTTCTAATTTCGTAGCTTTAGCAGAGACAAATTCTTTCATAACTGAATTGTTTATAGGATTAGTTATTTTGATCAACAATTCAAAAATACGTATTTATACGTATTAGTACTTATAAAAATTACGTAATATTGAAAATAAGTAGTGTTTTTATGAAGATGAGAATATATTAAGCCTACGATTGTGATATCACAATTATTGGCCTGCTCTTATTGCAATATTGAAAATGTTTGGTTGTTTAATGGTTAAGTGCCCTTTGAATTTCCTCTTCAAAAAAGGACGGATGCTCTGCTACTACTTCCCCAACAACTATTATGCCTGGTTGTGTAATGTCTATTTGGTCTACAAGTAAGCTTGCGTCTTTAAGAAGACCTGTTATACAAGATTCATTCTCTATAGTTCCATTCTGTATAATTGCAAATGGGGTTAGTCCATTTCTATGTTGAACAATTTTATCCGCTATTTCCAAAAATCTACGTACCCCCATTAATATGACCATTGTGGCAGATGACTTGGCTGCCAGTTCTAGGTCCTCGGAAAAGGAACCATCACGTTTAGTGGCCGTCATCACCCAAAAGCTGCTGCTTATTCCCCGTCTGGTTACCGGAATACCCTGACCGGCCGGAATGGCTATAGCACTTGTCACCCCCGGTACCACGGTAACAGGTATTCCGAAAGATTCCACGTACTCCAATTCTTCGCTGGCTCTACCGAACACATATGGATCACCTCCCTTTAAACGTACCACATGCCCGTAATTAAAAGCCTCTTCCACTATTAATTTATTAATATCTTCCTGGGTTAGGGAATGCTCGTCACATCTTTTTCCTACATAAATCTTTGGAATATCGGGATTTAGATCCTTGAGCAAATCCGTGCTTAACAAGGCATCATATAAAATGATATCGGCATCTTCCAGTGTTCTGTATCCTCTAAGGGTTATAAGATCGCTACTTCCTGGACCGGCACCTACTAAACTAACTCTTGGGTCTTTGGTTATACTCATAATTTCTACTTTTTAAGGTGTACAATTAAGAAATTCGCAACAAAAATACGTATTTATTTTCATAAAAACATACAATTATTACGTAATTATACGTAATATTGCTACGTAACATTTAATAGTATACGTATGAAGACCGTAATTGTAGTTGGAAATGGAATGGTTGGTTATAAATTCTGTGAGAAATTTGTCGCCAAAGTAGACCAAGGCTCCTTTAAACTTATTGTTTTCGGAGAAGAACCAAGAGTTGCCTATGATAGGGTGCATTTAAGCGAGTATTTTGAAAATGGTGATGCAGAACGTTTATCCATGGCTCCAAGGGAATGGTATCAGGAAAATAACATTGAATTGTATACCAATGAGAGAGTAACGGATATTCATAGAAACTCAAAAACGATAACCACTCTTAGTGAAAAGACCTATAATTATGATTATTTGGTATTGGCAACGGGCTCTAGTCCGTTCGTACCACAAATAAATGGCGTGGATAAGGACGGAGTGTTTGTGTATAGGACCATAGAGGACTTGGAAGAGATGTTGGCTTATGCGGACAAAATAAGGAAAACTGTCAAAAAACCAAAAGCCGCCATATTGGGAGGTGGACTATTGGGGCTGGAAGCGGCCAAGGCGGTCATGGACATGGGTATGGAACCCCATGTGGTAGAATTTGCCCCTAAATTAATGCCCAGACAGTTGGACACCAGAAGTAGCAAGGTGCTTCAGGTAAAACTGAAATCTATGGGAATCAATATCCACTTGAGCAAAGCTACCAATCAAATTTTGGGCAACGGTCATGTAATAGGAATGGAATTTGGGGAGGACGATGTCCTAAATGTGGACATGTTGGTTATTTCGGCAGGGATACGACCTAGGGATGAACTGGGAAAAAGTTGCGGCCTTAAAATGGGTACCCGAGGAGGCATAGCCGTGGACAATAAAATGAGAACTTCGGATTCAAGTATTTTTGCCATTGGTGAAATAGCCCTTTACAACCAAATGATCTATGGTTTGGTTGCCCCTGGATATGAAATGGCGGGTGTTGCCGTGGATCAAATTCTTGGCATGGAGCAAACTGTGATGGCCGCGGAAATAGATATGTCTACCAAGCTTAAATTGATAGGTGTGGATGTGGCCAGTTTTGGAACTCCGTTTATGCCGGCCGAAAAAGGTCACTCTATCATTTTTGAAAACAAAACGGAAAGTCTTTATAAAAGAATTAATGTAAGCCATGACGGCAAAAGGCTTCTGGGCGGAATCTTAGTAGGTGATGCCAAAGATTACAACATGCTCCTGCAGATGTATCTCAATGAAATGCCCTTGCCCAAAAATCCTGAAAATCTTATTTTGGGAAGTCGCGGTGGGGAGGATGTGTCATTCGGCAGTGCCATGGACCTACCTGATACCGCTATAGTATGTTCCTGTGAAGCGGTCACCAAAGGACAAATATGTTGTTCTGTAAAAGAGAATGGGAACGAAAGCGTAAAAGCAATTTCCAAAGCCACCAAGGCTACCACTGGTTGTGGCGGGTGCAAACCAATGGTAGACGATTTGGTAAAGGAAACGCTTAAATCCCTTGGAAAAGTGGTTAAGGAGTCCATTTGTGAGCATTTTGAATATTCCAGACAGGAACTTTACGATCTTGTAAAGCTTAGGAAAATTGAGGACTACGATTCGCTTTTGGACGAAGTGGGAAAAGGACATGGATGTGAAGTTTGTAAACCTGCAGTAGCCTCCATTTTCGCCAGTATATATAATGAAACCGCCAATAGGCAAGCAACCATACAGGATACTAATGACCGATATTTGGCCAATATTCAAAGAAACGGGACCTATTCGGTCGTTCCAAGGGTGGCAGCTGGAGAAATTACCCCAAAACAGCTTTTGGCCATAGGTAGAATAGCACAGAAATACGATCTGTATACCAAAATTACGGGCGGACAGCGCATTGATATGTTTGGAGCCCAATTGCACGAATTACCTCCTATTTGGGAGGAATTGATTGCGGAGGGCTTTGAAACCGGTCAGGCCTACGGCAAATCGCTACGAACGGTGAAAAGTTGTGTTGGTTCTACCTGGTGTAGATATGGAATGGATGAAAGCGTCACTTTTGCCATTGATATAGAGAATAGATATAAGGGAATCCGCTCCCCTCATAAAATTAAGGGAGGTGTTTCTGGATGTATCAGGGAATGTGCTGAGGCCAGAAATAAGGATTTTGGTTTTATAGCCGTTGAAGGTGGATGGAACGTTTATATATGTGGTAATGGTGGGGCCAACCCGCAACATGCTCAATTGCTAGCCGAAAAGGTGGACAGGGAAATAGCTACCAAATATGTAGACCGATTTTTAATGTACTACATACAAACCGCTCCCCCCCTAACCCGTACAGCTGCTTGGTTGGATAAATTAGAAGGGGGTATAGATTATGTGAAAGATGTAGTTATAAATGATTGTCTAGGTATTGCGGAACAGTTGGACAGCGAAATGCAATATTTGGTAGATACCTATAAATGCGAATGGAAAGAGGCTGTAGAAAATCCGGAAATAAGGGCAAGGTACACTCATTTTGTAAATGCCGAAGAAACTGATGACAACATTGAATTTGTTTCCTTAAGGGAACAAAAAATGCCCAAAGCATGGGTTTAGTTATTAAAGATTGGATCTAAATGAAATTGACCGGTTCAAAAATATAACCACTATTGGATCCAATAGTATTTCAACCTTAAAAAATAGATAGATGATTTTAACTTTAAACACTTACGAAGCCGTAGAGCCAGAAAAAGTGAGTAGATGGTTCAAGGCGGCCCCTGTGGAAAAGTTTCCAAAAAACGGTGGTGCCTGTGTAAAATATAAGGGGATGCAAATTGCTGTTTTTAATTTTACACGGGAAGGCACTTGGTATGCATGCCAGAATTTGTGTCCCCATAAAATGGAAATGGTACTTTCGCGCGGAATGATAGGAGAAGACCAAGGCGAACCTAAGGTAGCCTGTCCGTTGCATAAAAATTCTTTTTCATTAAAAACGGGAAAGCATCTCAATGGGGATTTGAACCGCATAGCAACATATCCGGTTAAAATAGAGGGCGACTTTGTTTATATTGGTTTTTCTGAATAGCTTTGGGAAAAACCAACGATAATTATGGCCTCAGAAAAATTAAAAAGAGCCTTCCAGTTATTTGACGAAGCAAATGCGAATGATCCCAATGTGGAAGTTTGGAAGGGCAAAGAGTATCCCAAGGAGCTGTTGTATGCCATGAGAATGACAGAGAAGTTAAATACATTCGATCCTGAGGCTCCGGAAGCCCTGCGGCTAACGGCTCGATGTCAACATATATGTAGGTGGGAAATTCCTAGGGAATCCTATGAAATGAACAGGACGGGCTATTTAAAATGGAGGCAGGATCTTAAAAAATTTCATGCAAAGAAGGCCGGTGCCATTCTAAGGGAGGTGGGCTATGATCAAGAAATGATAGATATGGTAGCCTTTTTGCTCGAAAAGAAACAACTTAAAAAAAAGGCAGAGACACAGACCTTGGAAGATGTAATTTGTCTAGTATTCCTCGAATTCTATTTTGAGCCATTTTCCCATAAATACCCCGAGGAAAAATTGATTGATATCCTTCAAAAAACATGGCGAAAAATGTCCAAAAAAGGTCATGAGGCAGCATTGAAACTACCCTTGTCCAAGGAATCCCTGGATTTGATAGGCAAAGCCCTCAAGGGATAGGGGCTAATATAGAGCAACACCATTTAGGAAATGAACGACGATAAATACCTTGCACCCCTGGATACCGCCATCTTTCAAAGGATCCGGAAGTGGTATTTATTGGCATTGGCCGCTATTGCCTTAAGTATCATTGTAGCCCAAATTCTTATCCAAAATCATTTAAATTCCCAATTGGATGATTCCAAAGTAATCAACATAGCGGGGAGACAAAGGGCTTACAGTCAAAAATTAACCAAAGAAGTACTTCTGCTAAAGGAAAGTACGGAGGCTTCACAGCGGGCACAGGTCATTTCTGAACTGGGTGAAACCCTATCTGTATGGAAGAACGCCCATCAGACATTGCAATTTGGTGATATGGCCATGGGGATTTCGCAGGCAGAAAAAGAGGAGGTAAATGTTCTTTTTGAAAATATAGACCCGCACTACAATGCTATGGTTAGTGCGGTAGAGCATATTTTGAGTGATTATAAGGAAAATGGAAATTCCATTCCAAATCAGTCGGATATTGATGCCGTCCTAAAAAACGAAAGTGCCTTTTTGGCGATGATGGATACCATCGTCAATAAATATGATGCCCTTAGCAAAACACATCTACAAAATTTAAAATTCAAGGAGTATCTCTTATTGGCTTTATCACTAACAATATTGTTGCTGGAGATATTTTTTATCTTTAAACCTCTTTCCGTACAAATTAGAAATACCATCAAAAATTTGATGATTACACAAAAGAAATCTGAGGAAAGTGCCCATGAAATAAAGAAACTTTTCAAGGAAAAGGAAAAATCGCTACAGGAATTGCAGGAGCTTAATTTTGTGATTGACAATGCCGCTCTTTTTGCAAGTGCCAAGCAAGATGGCCATGTTGTCTTTATCAGTAAAAAATTCAAGGAACTTCTTGGACGTAACGATCAAGATCTTAATAAGCCATTGTACGAAATGTTGACCACTGATGAAGGGCAACAACAATACCTGATGGAAGTATTAAAAAGTAATAGAAAGAGTATAAGGACCGAGGAAATAAAAATAAAAACAACCAATGGTGAATCGCTCTGGTTGGATATGTCCATTATTCCCATGCACCAATCAAGTGCCCAACAGTCCATTTTAATATTGTGTTCCGATATTACCGAAAGAAAAAAGAATCAATTGAAAGTTGCCCAATTGACCAAAGAAAATTACGAGGAGACTATGAGGCAAAAGCAATTACAGGCCAGCCAGATTGTTGAAGGTCAGGAAGAGGAACGCAAAAGAATTGCCAAGGATATCCACGATGGTATTGGACAAATGTTAACAGCATTAAAGTTTAATATAGAATCTATTAATTTAAGAAATAAGGAAAAAACTGCCGAGAAAATAGAATACATTAAAAGTCTGGCCAGAGATTTGATCAAAGGAGTGCGTACAGCTACCTTTAACCTTACCCCTCCTGAACTTAGTGATCACGGTATATTTCCGGCATTACACAAAATGACGCATGAACTCTCCAAGCTTACAGGAAAAAATATATTGTTCGAAAATAAAATAGATGGGAACCTAAGGTTCAATTCCTTGGCAGAAACCAATATCTATAGGGTGGTACAAGAAGCGGTGAATAATGCCATTAAATATGCCGAGGCCAACTACATTTTGGTAACCCTTAATTATAATGACAATATTTTAAGCGTAGTTATTGACGATGATGGTAAAGGCTTTGATGATTCCATATTGGAAAAGACACCCAAAAATAATAGCGACGGAGGAATGGGACTATTCTTTATGAAAGAGAGAATGAATTATATCAACGGGCGACTTTTTATTAATTCCATTCCTGAAAAGGGTACTAGGGTAACCATTAACTATAAAACGGATGACAGGGAATTAATAGATACAGATAAATAATATCTTTTCCATACCAACCGGTTTCATGGATAGTATTGACTTCACAACTAAGACATAGCAATGGAACTTATGGATGGGAGCTAGTGACTTAAAACAAATTTAGTATGAAAATAAGGATTAAAGGAAACTCAATACGCTATAGGTTAACCAAGACAGAGGTGACAAAATTTTGTAATGTTGGGTTTTATGAAGAGATGACGGAATTTAAGGACGGCATCTTTAAATATGTATTGCAGAGCAAGGAAAATATTTCGCATCTAGAAGCCGATTTTAGAAACGGCTCCATCGTAATGTTTCTACCTGAAAGGGATAAATTGGTCTGGAAAAATACCGATCTTGTTGGATTTCGACATACCATGGCAATGGAAAATGGGAAAGAACTATTTCTACTTTTGGAAAAAGATTTTGTCTGTTTGGATGAAACCATGGAAGATCAATCTGATAATTATCCCAATCCCTTAATTGAAAATAAATTGTAGCATAAGTGTTGCTAATAAGCATTGGTTTTATACCTTTTGAACTATTCTATATTTGAGGATACTGTCTGCCATGACAATAATTTTGTGAGGCGAAGAAGCATATTTCCCGCATTTGGTCTCAATAACGGCTTATAATTGTGCAATAGTACTTAGTGCTATTTTATTTTCCTTACCCCTTAGACTAATTTCCCCAATGGGTATATTGATATATTTACCCCTAATTTGCAACAATTGTAACAAGGTGTTTGAAATTAAAATCTTAACATCGAAATAATTGCATAGATCTTGCACTCGTGAGGTGGTATTAAGGACATCCCCAGAATAAACAATTTCTTTTTTGATTACCCCAATTTCGCCTACCGTGGCCTTACCTAGGTGTATTCCTGCCTTAAAACTTGGCACTACGCCATACTTTTTAAGATATTTTAATTTTTTTTCCTGAATCTTCTTTTCAATTCTAAAAAAACTCATCAAACAGTTGTTGTTTTTTAGTCCTTTTTCAATAGGCCAAGTAATTACTACTTCATCCCCCACATATTGATAAATTTCTCCATCACTTTCAAGAATTGGGGTCGAAATGTCATAATACACTTCCTTGAGCATTTCAAAAAATAATTTGCTCTCCATTTTTTCTGCTATAGTGGTTGCTCCTTTTAAATCTAGGAACATAAATATGCGTTCCTCTTCCTTGGGGCTGTTAAAGTGTCCTAAAATAAATCTCCAAAGTATTCCTTTCCCTAGTATTTCATTTATATTGAACATAAACTGAGTTACGGATACAAGTATGCCCCATAGGATTATTGAAACAAAAAAGGAGGGTGCCATTATTTTATGGCTTAATGTATTTAGGGTCTGGAAGAAGGCTTTGTCAATATCCCATAGAAATAAATTATAGGTATTGAGAATTATAAAAATTAAAGAAAACAGGATTAGGTATGAAATTACAAATAGTAGTCCGTATCCCAAAACCCCATACTTCAACAGTCTTTGTTTGTTTTTATAGGGCATATCGGTAACTAGGATAATGCCACCGACTATGCCGCTAAGGGTATGGATGTGCAGAGAATTAAAAAATCCGGGCCAAAATTTATAGGTTCCGGAGAGTTTTTTTAATTCGATCAGGTTGCTAACATTGGAATATTCGTTTACATAAAGGAGAAATTGAACAAGTATCCAACAAACCGCAATAGCCATAATCTTATGCATATTTATTAAACTTGGTCTGTGGGACTTATGTTGCTTATTCATTTTAGGCCCTTTTTAGTTATTATTACCCATTTCAAATTATTTTACTAGATTCCTACTAGATCTATTAAACTCTGCAATTCCCAATTAAGACTATATGGACTTTTAATGTTTTAACGGAGTACTATGTGTATATTCCATTTATATCCAATAAAGTATCTGTGTTCATGTTTATTAATGAAAAGCTTTTGGGCTGGTGTATGGAAGCTATACATAGGTTATACACTACTGTATTTAGGTGCAAAGTACGGGTGGAAATTCTTTGGTGGCAATCACATATTTATGTGAAAAATATATCGCAAGGTTTTTTCAATGTTCAAGAGTAGAAAGGTATCAGATAATATGAAGAGCCATCAGGTTTAATCTACCGCATTAAGATCTGCAAATCTAAAATAAAGAGCCCCGTCAACTGACAGGGCCCTTCTCAAAAGACAAAACTAACTATAAAGTCAAACTTTCATTATTTAATGTAATTCCGCCTCATAATTATTCGTTGAGCAATGCAGCAATTTCGATAGCGGAGAGCGTCTTATTATAGATTTTTAATTCGTCCATAAGACCGGTCATTGCGGCCCTTGTATCACTACCGGCATTGTAGGCCCCTGTACCATCTTCCCAAATAGTAATGGGAAGGTCATTGGTTACATCATATAGCGGCCCAGGTACGGTATTCAGGTCAAAAGAGGCAGCAACAGTATTATTGTTAAACTCTACCCCATCAATGTACACGGATAGTTCCCCATTGGTCCTGTCGAACACCATGGTAACCATATGCCATTCATCATCGGACAAAGCAGGTGCTTGAGGATTCATGGCAGCGGCCCTCCAGTCCATTCTATTGCCACCGTTGGTGTCATCTGCTATATTTACCAGCCAGCCATGTTCTACGGTACCCCCTGGAACATATTGGTCACCATCATCTGTACATAACAACCATCCTGGATTGCCACCACTTCCCCAGTCTTTATTTCCGATAATTACAGGATCGGAACCAATTCCTGGTAGTTTTACCCATAGGTTAACACTAAAATCATCTGTTGCCGTAACCGATCTTAATAGGGGGTGTACAGGCAATTGTGCATAGGAACCTGCATTAAATCTTGCGACCGGACCTCTGGTGGCGTCATTTTCAAAGGTAACCTCGGCACTGGCGGTCGGGCCTAATTTGGCATCAAATTTATTGCCACTTATATCGGTAAGGTCCGTGTCAAAAGGAATATGCACTGCCAGTTCTGTTCCGCTGCCAGCTACCGTAGTAAAGTTATAGGTACTATCATCGGTTATTCCTGTAAATGAATTACCGGCTATATCCTTAACTACCCCCGATTCAAATTGAACGTAATAACTTTTTCCAAAGGCCAATGGAGAAGGATACGTAACCGTTATTACTTCTTCATTTATGGATATTGCCTCTCCCTCAGCATCTAAGGTATGGACGGCTGCATCTGTATCACCATCATAGATGACAAAACTACCAGTTGCCGTTTTAACACCTTCGTTGAAGGTTAATTCGATACCAAAAACGGAAGCCTCCGTATCATCGTCCGCAGGTGATAGGGATACCAATTCAGGGGCATCCAAATCTCCGGCATTTCCGCCCGATTTAAATGTCCAAGCTTCGTTGTCCGGCATTCCAAAATATCTGTTGCCTACACTGTCTACCACAATACCGGCATCCAACACAACTTGATAATCCCTTCCAGATAAAAAATCCTGAGGGTTAATGGTCATTACCCTGTTCACATTGCTCAAGGTTACATTGGCATCATTTACATCTATTACTTGTTTAGCCGATTCAACATCGGTGGTAATGGTAATTTTACCTTGTCCTTTATAGACTATATCGTCAAAGGTAATGACGAGATTACTATTAAGTGCAACACCGTCTACCCCGGAAACTGGATTATAGCTAATTACATAGGGATTAATGATATCCATGTCATCATCAAGGTTGTTATCATCGCAAGACAATAAAAACGTAAATAGTATAAGGAGTCCGGCAAAAAGGGAGCTATATTTTAATTCAATATTTTTCATGATTTATTTTTTAAGGTTGTAATAGTAATTTAAAAATTAGTCGATGTCCCACCAGAGGTTGGTGGTAAGCTCATCCGGCCCGCCAAGCAAACCAATGGCCGACGCATAATTTTCTTCATTCAATCGCTGTTCATCAGCCGGATATACATATCTTACAGGGATATAGCCAACGCTATTGGGTGCCGGAGTAATTGTTGGCACTCCTGTTCTTCTCCAGTGCGACCAAGCTTCTCCACCATTTAGAAATAGGGCTAGCCATTTTTGTATATATATTTTATGAAGTTTCTCTTCTTGGGATCCGGAATAAGCCACGCTTTCCTGTGTATAGTATGTGGAAGGCGGAATTACTTGTGCAGCCGTGGGCAAAGTAAAGGAATCTGGAATACGTGAAGAATAATAGACAAATTGATTCTGAATTCCATTGAGATAATAAGTCTCGGCATTTCCTGTAGTGATATAGCCCTTTTCCCTTGCTTCGGCTAAAATAAATTGCAATTCCGAATAGGACATTAGTACACTTTGTGCAGCATTCTCGGATGCCAAATCAGGGGCAAATTGTCTAGGGGCCCATAGTAGACCAATGGCAGAATGGTTTTGTGAGCCTCCGTTCCACTGTTCTACATCATTTATACCATTGGGAACGCCTTCGTATTCCGGCGACTCTGTATTGGCCGTGGCAGGGGTAGGCATGGCAAATACGGCCAAACGGGGATCATTCATATCCTTAAGGACGGTAGCCATAGTATTGGAAATTCGTGAAGAAGAAACCCAATCACTGATATTTCCCCTAAACGCAGGGTGTTCATTGCCCAAATCTGTCAAATATTGAAGGGCTGCTTGGTCCTTGTCCGAGGTAAAAAGCGGGTATGTTGCGGCATTGCCCAAAATACTTTGCATTTCAGCAGATGGATCCTTTCTCCCCGATTGTCTCATTAAGATTCTTAAACGAAGTCCGTTGGCAAACTTTTTCCAACCTGTTACATCTCCATTGTACAAAATATCTCCAATGATGGTTTCTTTGGAACTGCTCAACAATTCATTGGCCAATTTAAGTTCTTCCAAGATGCCGGCGTATACCGCTTCTTGAGCGTCATATTTAGGGAAGTTAACCGCATCTTGGGCCTTTCCAGCTTCGGTATAGGGTATAGGTCCAAAACTATCGGTAATTCCTTGAAAGATCCATGCTCTTAATACCAAGGCTATGCCCTTATAATTGTCCAGCCCATCTGCTTCGGCGGCAGCGATTAGTTTATCCAAATCCTTTATCTGATCGAAATTGCTCCAAAAGAAACGATCGGCATCGGCTCTGGTCCAATTTCCATAGGTACTGGCAAATTGATTCGCCACTTGATCGGCAACGACAGCAAACCTATCAAAAGAATTGTCCCAACTTCTATTGGCCGTTGTTCTAATTATCCCTGGCAATAACAGACCTGGATTGTCCAGGCGATCCGCGGCATTGGGATTCGTATTGATTTCTTCAAAATCCGTTGTACAGGAATATATCACCAGCAGTGAGCTTATCCCTAATATTATTTTAGAAATTATATTTTTCATAATCATCTTTATTAAGATTAAAATTTCAGGCTTAGATTAACCCCTAAGCTTTTTGTGGAAGGAAGGCTCATGTTCTCAAATCCAGGAATTATTCCATCGCCCGAAGTTGCAACTGCCACTTCTGGATCAAAGTGCACATTGCTTTTTGGTGTCCATAGAAATAGGTTCCTGCCCACAAGTGAAAGTCTAACATCTTTTACCAAGTTCTTAAAGGCCTTGTCAGGAAATGTATAGCCAAGTCTTAATTCACGCAGTTTCACATAGGTGGCATCAAATAGTTGTGCCTCGCTAATATGGTCCAATTGCCCTTTGTAAAAACTTCTAACATCGGTACCGTAAACCCCTTCGCTATAAGTACCATCGGTACTGGTAGAGTTTGCAACGTATTCGTTCCCTACTAGTGCGGCGCCCGGTATATAATAGGGATCATCATATTCCTGGCCTACGGGACGGGCACTTCTGCCTTCTCCACTTTCCTTTAGCTGGCCGGCTCCAACCCCTTTATTATAAAATCTGGAAATAAATTCCCCTCCGTATCTAACATCGACCAGTGCAGAGAGACTGATATTTTTATAGGTTAGTTGATTGGTAACACTGCCTATCCAATCTGGATTAAAGTTGCCAAGGTGAATGTCTTCGCTTGTAATCTGTGCTCGTCCATCTATGCCTATAATGATTTCACCGGCCATGGGGCCACTTTCCACCCTTTCATATCCTGGGCCCCAGATAGCGCCCATTTTTTCACCGACCCTGGCCTGAATGGAGGCATCCTCCCCCGGAGCACTCTGGGTAATGGAGGTTATTCCCTCGGCAAGTTCTATTACTTTACCTTCGTTTTTGGACCAGTTCAATGTAAGGTCCCATTTAAAAACATCCTTTATCTGTATAGGGGTAGCGCTTAACATTACCTCAAAACCTTTGTTCTGTATTTCCCCGGCGTTGATAACTCTAGAAGTATAGCTGGTAGAAGCCGCCAAGGGTATGCCAATAATTTGATTTTTTGAGCGAGTATCATAATAGGTAAGGTCCAATCCCAATCGGTTATTGAAAAACCTTAAATCGGAGCCAATTTCGTAGGTAGTAACATTCTCTGGTCTAAGATTGTTATTTTTTAGACTATTGCCGCTAACCAAGGCATAATTGTCGCCCCATGGTTGCTGAAAACCAAATGTATCTATTAGATTATAGGGCCCGGTATCACTACCTACCTGTGCCACGCCTACCCTTAGTTTTGCCAAGGACACCCAATCTGGCATTTTAAACGTATTGTTTAAGAGGGCACTGAAAGACATGGAAGGATAGAAATAGGAATTGTTTGATGCCGGTAAGGTACTGGACCAATCGTTCCTTGCTGTAAAATCCAAGTAGTAGGTGCCTAGGTAATCCAAATATGCGAAGGCATATAAACTGTTCACAGCTTTTTCATAACTGGAGGAACTTGCAACAATATCGGCTGCACTATTGGCTATGGTGTATACTCCAGGTACCAATAATTCCGGAGCCTGGGCCAAACTACTCCTGCCCTCAACCTTTAATTGGTTGCCTCCCACGGAGATATTGTAATTAAAATCTTTTCCCAGACTGTTCTTATAGGCCAAAAGAAAATCATAGTTACGTTCTTCATAAAACTGCGAAACTTCTTGATATCTTCCATTCTCTATTCCCACGGTACTAACTGCCCATCGCTGTGGTCTAAAATCATTGAACATATCGGTACCGGCCCTTAACATCAGGGATAAGTGGTCTGTAAAGTCATAATTAAGACTTACGTTGCCAAATATACGATGCTTGTCCTGGCCCTTAGTGTTTTCGTATTGATAAAAGAAGGGGTTATTGTGGTTTTCACCATAGTTGTACTGAAATTGTTTGGTACCCTCGAATCCTTCCTGCCAATAGTCCCTAAGCGCATCAATATCCATATTCCGTACGGACCAATTCATAAAGTACATGATGGTATTACGGCCATATCCTGTTTCTGGGCGATTGGTACTTGTAGTGTTTACATAGCTCACTGTGGCATCGGCCCTAAATTTATCGGTAAAATTGTATCCTCCCTTAAAAGCAATGGTGTTTCTTTTTAAATCATTGTTCGGGATGGTACCACTTTGATCCAAGTTGGTGTAGGAAATTCTAAAATTACCATTTTCATTACCTCCAGAAAGGGCTATGTTATTGAAATTGGTAATACCGGTTTTAAAGAAATCCCTCATATTATTGGGGTAGGCAATCCATGGAGTGGGTATTACCTCCCCCCTATTGGGATTGGAAACATCGCCTCCCCGCATTCCACCAAGGGTTGGCGATTGAAATTGCCTTTCCAACGTACCTACGTTAAGTCTTGGCCCCCAACTTTCGTCATATCCATCCCTAATTCCATCCGGATAAATAGAGAAACTGGCCCCAAAGTTGGAACCTTCGTAATTTCCGTTAAGACCTTGTCCAAATTCATTTTGAAATTCAGGAAATCGAAGTAAGCTTTCCAAGGTAGTACCTGTATTAACACTTATCCCCAGTCCGGTATTGTTCTTACCAGATTTGGTGGTGATAACGATAACTCCGTTGGAGGCCCTTGAACCATAAAGGGCCGAAGCAGCAGCACCCTTTAGTACGGTAACGGACTCTATATCCGCAGGATTGATTTCCGCTGAACTACTACCATAATCCGCAGTAGTGGAATTACTTGTTCCAGCATTGCCGGTAGGAACCCCATCTATTACATATAGTGGTTGATTTCCCCCAAAATTAAGGGAACTTTCCCCTCTGATAACTATCCTGGAAGAGGATCCAACACCCCCTGCGGAAGATATATTAACGCCGGCAACCTTTCCTGCAAGTGAATTTACAAAATTTGATTCCCTAGCCTCGTTTAAATCCCCGCCTTGAATTTCCTGAACCGCATATCCCAGTCCCTTTTTTTCACGACTTATTCCCAGCGCAGTAACTACTACTTCGTCCAGATTATCACTACTCTCCATAAGGGAAATACTTATATCCTGCTTTCCCGCTAATGCCACTTCTTTGGTTGAAAATCCAAGATAGGAAACTACTAGGACAGCATTGGCTTCCGACACGGACAAAGTAAAATTCCCGTCAAAATCGGATTGGGTTCCATTGGTTGTTCCTTTTTCAATAATACTTGCCCCAGGTAATGGAGCCCCGTCTTGATCGGTTACATTGCCAGTAATTTCAATCTGTGGTAAAATATTGTCTATAGGCCGGTAATCCCTGTCACCAGTTCCTGCTATCTTTTTTTGAACGAGAAATATCTGCTGATCAATAACATAGTAGGAGGTGCCGGAATTTTTAAAAATACGATCCATGACGGCGGTAACCAATTCATCCTCGACTTTAACATTAACCTTTTTATTTAAATCAACGTCTTTCAATTTATACACGAATCTAAAATCGGTATTGGTCTCGATCTGGTCCAGTACCGACTTTACCGGAACATTATCCATGTTCAAAGTAATTTTGGTACGTTGCGAATACGATGTGTTCGCCTGTAAGGAAAAAAAAGTAGCAAGAATAATAATTGTACTCAGTTTCATCTTAAGTGAAAGTTTACTAAATGAACCAGACCTTCTTTTTGGTATAAGAAGTTTTTTCATACTTTTATAGTGTTTAAATGTGGTTTTTTATTTAAGATCACACCATTATAATTCGGGGAATGAGGCAACATTTCCCGGATTTTTTTTATCCTAAATTCTAATTTAGAATGGTGAAATCCAATATTCTGTTTTTTTGAATTTTAGTTTCTCCGTTTTATATCATAGGCATTCCATATTAGATTTAATGAATTGTTATTTCTTTACCATTAATGGTGAAATCCAGATTGTAAATAGATCTAAAATATTCCATGACTTTTTCAATTGGCGCATTCTTAAAACTTGCATTGAACTTTTCTTGGTTTATGTCAAGGTTGTTGTTCGTAATGGTCACATTGTAGTTGCGCTCCATTTTCTTAAGGATATTCTCAAAGGTCATATTTCTAAAAACCAATTCCCCGGTCATCCATGAGGTGTATAAACCGGTAATTACCTCTTGTGAATCAATTAAATTACGCTGTTTGTCAAAGCTGCCCTTATTTCCAGGTGTTAGTAAAAAACTATCACGGTGAAACTCCTCACTTTTGTTATACAAACCAACGGAACCCTCGACCAATACAACTTCTGTTAGCTCATCCTCTTCGTAGGCAGATACATTGAACTTGGTTCCCAGGACCCTTATATTTAAATCGCCCGAATTAATAATGAACGGATTATTACGGTCTTTGGCAACATCAAAAAAAGCTTCTCCTTTCAAAAAAACCTGTCGATCCTGACCAGGAATAAATTGAATTGGATATCTCAATGATGTCCCTGCGTTTAAATGTACTTTGGAACCATCGGATAATACAAGTTCAAATTTCTTACCAAAAGGGACATTCAGGGTATTGTAGGTTAATTCTTTTGATAATGTACTGCCGTTATACGACAGTTGATTTCCTTTCTGTTGGCCAACAATATTTCCTTTATTGTCCAATACTTCAGAGGTTCCATCTTCAGCAATGACTTCAATTTCTCCGTTCTGAAGTTTCAGGGTTACCACTTCCGATTCTTGGAAATTGTAGCCTGGGGATTCCTGTACTACACTGTTGGTCTGACTGTTATGTAGGATAGACTGAAAATGATAAAAATAAAAAATTGCAGCAAGCCCAATAACAGTTGCTACTACAGCAGTATACCTTAAAATCGATTTTCTTTTTGAATGGGAATTACCAATAGCTTTTTCTTGTTGGCTGCTAATGGTCAATATATCCTGAAATATCTTGTCAGCGGATTCTTTGTCCATTGATTCCAATGGCTCCAATTTGGTTATTAGACTTTCCAATTCGGGCAAATCTATTGGGTATTCGGCTTTTTGGAAATAGACAATTAAACGGTCCATTTCTTCAGCACTGCATTGGTTCAATGCAAATTTTTGAAGTAAAGCTTTTATCTCTTTGTTATGGATCATTGATGTGTTAACAAGTGGGTCTTCGTATATAATACAATCACAATAAGGAAAAGTACTAGTCCCTATTCACTTTTTTTTAAATAATACTATACTTCTGCCAAAATGTGATGGTATTTTGGTACAGGAGTCATAAAAAAACGGTTGAAAACAGGATTCCCGAAGTATAGGAGAACCAACTGTTGGGTATATTAGGCCAATAAGAAAAAAAAGAGACCGATCATTAAGGTGAAATTGCCATTTACTTCCAAATAAGTCCTTAGTGAATCCAAGGACTTGCTCATGTGGTTTTTAACCGTACTTAAGGATATACTAAGCTCCGAACTAATTTCTTGGTAACTTTTATCCTCCTCACGAGACATGGTAAATATTAGTTTTCTCTTTGGAGAAAGTCTGTCAATGGCTATTTTACGCATTAGTTCATATTCCTCTTCCAATATTTTAGTTTCAATTGGGTTGTAAGTCTCCTTCGGTTTGTAGAAAATTTCATCCCTAAGAGTTCTATCACAAGCCGCCTTCTTTAGAAAATTGAAGGACAGATTTCTGGTAATGGTAAAAACATATGATTTGAAGGACATATCAGGGTTAATCGTATTCCTGTTGAGCCAAATCCTTAAGAATACTTCCTGAACAATTTCTTTGGCATTGGCAGATGACTTGAGCAGGCTAAAGCTATAGGCGTAAATACTTGGTCTGTACGTATCATAAAGGCTCCTAAAAGCTTTTTCATTGCCTTGGGAAAGTTCAATGACCAATAATTTTTCAGATATATTTCCTTTAAAAAGCATAAGCTTTAGTATTGTTAATATCTTATTACCAGTGAAATTATTTTAACGGTAACGCCTTCGACAATTTCAATTCCTATGCGTAAAACTAATAAATATCATCGCCGATTATTAAAGGTTCTTCATTGATAACGAATATTTTATATTGGCCTTACAGTTTCCTAACATCGTTATAAAAAACCTTAAATTTTGAAATTGAAATCAATGAACTTAAAGAGTTTTTGGTTGAATTCTGCAGTTAATATACAAATTAATTTGACCTATAGTAAAAAATATTGCCAAAAAATTAAGAAAAAGGAATGCAGGAAAACATATACCCTTAATGTTTTCCAAGTAAAGAAACAGGAGAGTGATACGGTTTTTTTAATAGAAGACTATAGGTATTAATTTTCGATTGAGCTCCACTACCCTCCCGTTAATTAAAAAGAAAAAGGGTTTTAAACTTCTAAATAGTTGGGTCCAAAATAGGCATGCAGATGTTTTAAAACAAAAGTCGAATTAATACTACTATTTGTTAACTCTCCATTTTCTTTTGGCTTTCCTTACTTATTTTAAGTGTTTTGTAGACCTCGTCTATTATTTTTTGTTGATCGGCAAGAACAATTAAGGTATCCTCGCTTTCAATTTTGGTGGATCCGTTTGGGGTAATGTATTTGTCCCCTCTTTGAATCATTGCAATTATGGCATTTTTGGGAAAGCCCAAATCAACAATTTTTTTGTTGGTTGCATAGCAATCACTGCCTACGGCAATTTCTCTCATTATTGTCTTAGGATTTTCCGAAAACAGTAAATCGGTCGTTGTTAATCTCTTTGCCTTTTCTGGTATGGCAACTCCCAGCCATTTAGCAACAATGGATAGTGTAGTTCCTTGAATAAGAATAGAGGTTACGGAGATAAAGAATACGATATTAAAAATCATATTTGCTTTATCAATTCCCGCCAGCAAAGGGTAAGTAGCAAATACAATGGGTACTGCACCGCGTAAACCGACCCATGAAATATAAAATCGTCTTTTCATCCTCATTTTGAAAAAAATAAGACTAAGAAATACACTAACAGGTCTTGCTACTATAATTAGGAATAAGGAAATAAGCAGGCCTATTCCTATATACGGAACAATTTGTGAAGGAAATACCAACAAGCCCAAGGTTAAAAAGAGAACAATTTGCATTAACCAGGCCAGGCCATCGAACATTTTTAGAATAGTTTTCTTATGAATCAAATCTTGGTTGCCAAGATAAACAGCACATATATAGATGGCCAGAAATCCATTTCCCCCAACAAAGTCGGTTGCAGAAAATGTAATGAACATCAGTGCTATTGCCAAAACGGGATAAAGGCCTTCAAAGTCGAGTTTAATGCTATTGATTATATATTTACTCAGTTTTCCAAAACCGAATCCTGCCGCTCCCCCCAAAATCATTTGTTGCAAAAACAAAGGTATAATGGAGAATACGCTTTGATCCTGATGAATTACAAGTGTCAGGAAAGCGAGGGTCAATACATAGGCCATTGGGTCGTTACTACCGCTTTCCAATTCCAGGGTTGGTCTCAGATTGGTTTTTAAAGCCAGACTTTTTGACCGTAGAATGGAAAAAACGGCGGCCGCATCGGTGGAGGAGACAATGGAGCCCAGCAACATACTTTCGTATATGGTAAAGTCGGTAATGAACCAAACAAAGGTTCCCAAGCATAGGGCAGTTAATAAAACTCCCAAGGTAGAAAGGACAAGGCCTTCCTTAATAATGGGCTTAACTGCCGCCCAGTTGGTGTCCAATCCCCCAGAGAACAAAATAAAGTTAAGGGACACTATTCCAATAAATTGGGCAATTTTGGGGTCGTCAAAGCGTATTCCCCCTATACCATCTGAACCAGCCAACATTCCAATGGCTAAAAAGAGTATTAGGGTAGGCACCCCAAATTTGTAGGAAGTCTTACCAACAATAATACTTATAAAAAGTAATATAGATCCAACTAAGACTATATTTTCTATGGTTAAATTCATTAGGCAAAACTACTATAGTCCGATTCAAAAATAAGCGTTCTTGTTATAAAATTTAAACTAAAATTCAATTTGTTTTGGCAAATTGGAAATCAAACACAAAACTACTCCAAGTCTTTAAAAAAGACCATGGCATTTACTTATACTAAAAAGGGATATCTTTTATCCCTTCATACTCACTTCCTTTAGGTTGATCTGTGTACATGAATAATAAAGAAATTGGAGTGTGATAATACTTGGTAAGATGTTGTATTCTAAAGTTTTACCATTTTTGTTTTAACCTCTTGTTGGCCTACTGATCGGGGAAACCCAACGTATTTTAAATTGTTGTCGGAAGTGGAAACGACTATTATTTTAATAACCAACTATCTGAAAAGGATACGTTAAACAGACTTAACCAAGTCAACATCTAGCAAGGAGGGCATTGGGGCAATTTCATTACTTCCTATATGTGCCATTACAATACTGGCTCTTGCCGATTTTTTATTGGCACCGCCAAAGGGTATAATAGCCCGAGGCTTGCCTCGAAAATTAAAGTTTACTTCCTACAAATGCCTCGTGGGCTTGCCCTGGGTTTTAATACCTTTTATTTGGGTTCGATACCCATTTTAATTCCATTGTAAATCCTTGGCCCTTAAGATTTGTTAAAACATTTTATAGTCAACATTATATTTTTGGCACAGTCCTGAATTAGCCCAGGGGCCTGATCCATTGCCCCCTTCAACGCCATGGGTCTATTTACAATGGAGTAGACCGCGCTGACACCAATATCGTACAGACCTTCGATTCCTTCACCAATTTTACCCGTGACCACAATTACCGGGACTTCATGTTT
>NZ_QJJZ01000004.1:0-24413 GCF_003201775.1 Arenibacter sp. ARW7G5Y1
CGAGGCTCCATGAAGCCACTGGCTTTATACTTGCAATCCTTGTACTTGGATGGTATTTGTTTTTTCTCCTCCAAATATATCGTTAGACGGTTCTCGTATAAAACATGCTTTATAGGCTTCTTATCGAATCCAACAATATCAAAATACTCTAATATTCCTTCTGGTAATATTAAACTTAACAAGGATAACTCAGTGCCTTTATTCATCAATGTAATTTAAAGCACAAAGAAATAAATTATTCACTTCAGACCCAAGTTTTGTACTTGATCCGTTTTTTGGTTCGTTTTTTATTCATCGGCTGGTCTATTGATTTTTAATGGTATTCATGAATGCTACGCATTTGGGCGATGCAAAAAATGAATAAGACACAAAAATGAGATAGTAGATTATTTCTTTTTCTAATTCACACACAACTTTTGGGATTGATCCTTGATCCCTGGTATTGGACCGGTATTGTAAATTGTCTTTTAAACAATAAATAACGTAAGATTATTGTGGAATCCAAAAATTATGTATATTTGCGGTGCTGAAAGAATATAAAGTATTCATGAGGGGACATTTTGTCCCCTCTTTTATTACTATACTTTAGTTAAATGGCACGGTAAGAAACGGCTTTATGTTATATTCTGAGGCGAACCGACTTCAGATTTGGAGCAGGTGTTTAATTGAACCGAAGTATATGTTGAAGGATAAAGTTACTGCACTTTTAGAGGATGCGTTAAAGGAAAATCAATCACTTTTTTTATTGGATTTTTCAATATCGGCAGATAATAAAATAAAGATAACCTTGGACGGTGACCAAGGTGTTACCTTGCAGGATTGCATGAATGTAAGTAGGGCCATAGAACATAATTTGGACAGGGAAGAAGAGGACTTTTCCTTGGAAGTGGCTTCTGCGGGAGCAGCCTCTCCGATAAAGTTGCCCAGACAGTATGTAAAGAACATAGGAAGAAAGCTTGAAGTTAAAACCCAGGATGGGGAATTTGAAGGTAAGTTAACAGAGGCATCTGGGGATAGTATTACCCTGGAGTGGAAAGATAGGGAACCCAAACCCATAGGAAAAGGGAAAATTACGGTTCAGAAAAAGCAGCAAATTGCAATTTCTGATATTAAGGAAGCTAAAGTTGTATTAAAATTTTAATTGTAGTTCAAAAATGGAAAATATTGCGCTAATCGAATCTTTTTCGGAATTTAAAGATGATAAATTCATAGATAGGGTAACGCTAATGGCGATTTTGGAGGATGTTTTTAGGAATGCGTTAAAGAAGAAGTTTGGTTCCGATGACAATTTCGATATCATTATAAACCCTGATAAAGGGGATTTGGAGATTTGGAGAAACCGAGTGGTGGTTGAAGACGGGGAAGTGGAGGATCCAAATGAAGAAATATCGCTTTCTGAAGCCAGGAAAATTGAACCGGATTTTGAGGTAGGGGAAGATGTGTCCGAGGAAGTTAAATTGATAGATCTTGGTAGAAGGGCCATTTTGGCCTTAAGGCAAAATCTAATTTCCAAGATCCACGAGCACGACAACACTACCATCTATAAACAATTTAAGGATCTTGAAGGTGAGATTTATACGGCAGAGGTACATCATATTAGACACAAGGCCATTATTCTTTTGGACGATGAGGGAAATGAGATTATTTTGCCTAAAGACAAACAGATTCCGTCTGATTTTTTCAGGAAGGGAGATAATGTACGTGGAATAATAGAGAGTGTTGAGCTTAAGGGCAATAAACCTACCATAATAATGAGTAGAAGCTCTCCCTTGTTTTTGGAGCAATTGTTCTTTCAGGAAATTCCAGAAGTTTTCGATGGTTTAATAACCATCAAGAAGGCGGTAAGAATACCTGGGGAAAAGGCCAAGGTAGCAGTGGACTCCTATGATGATCGTATTGATCCGGTGGGTGCCTGTGTGGGGATGAAAGGATCCAGGATCCATGGAATTGTACGTGAATTGGGCAATGAAAATATAGATGTGATAAACTGGACCAGTAATCCACAGTTATTGGTTACAAGGGCACTGAGCCCTGCCAGGGTATCTTCGGTGAAATTGAACGACGAAAAAATGACCGCTCAGGTATATCTTAGGCCAGAAGAAGTTTCCAAGGCTATTGGTAGAGGGGGGCATAACATTCGGTTGGCAGGACAATTAACTGGTTATGAGATCGATGTGTTCCGTGAAGGTGTGGAAGAAGATGTAGAGCTTACCGAGTTCTCCGATGAAATTGAAGCATGGGTCATTGAGGAATTTAAGAAAATTGGTATGGATACCGCTAGAAGCGTTTTGGAACAGGATGTGGACGATTTGGTAAAAAGAACCGATTTGGAAGAGGAAACAATTTTGGAAGTTGTGCGAATTCTTAAGGAAGAATTAGAAGATTAAACTATATATTAGCAGTAAATTACAAGAATAGGAATTTTTTTTTATGGCGGATAATGCAACGATAAGGCTTAATAAAGTCCTAAGAGAACTTAATATTTCATTGGACCGTGCGGTAGACTATCTCGGGTCCAAAGGGCACGATATAGATGCACGGCCTACCACTAAAATATCCAATGAGGTGTATCAAGTTCTATTGGACGAGTTCCAAACGGACATGAGCAAGAAAGTTGCGTCCAAAGAGGTGGGTGAAGAAAAGAGGAAGGAAAAAGAAGCTATACGATTACAACTGGAGCAAGAGCAGGAAGAGAAAAAGCTTGCAAGGGAAAAGAGGGCCGAGAAAGATAACGTTATCAAAGGTCGGGTAGAGCTTGCCGGTCCCAAAACTGTAGGTAAGATAGATTTGGACGCGGGCAAAAAGCCGGCACCTGTTGAGCCTGTTAAATCCGAAGAAGCGGTTCCAGAAAAAAAACCTGAAAAAGCTGCTGAAAAAATAGAGGAAAAGATCCCAGAAAAAGTAGTCAAGGAAGAACCGAAAATCGAAGTTCCGAAGAAAGAAGTTCCAGAGAAAGTGGAAGCCGCTGAGGCCAAGACGGAAGAAGTGGCTCCAAAGCCCGAAACCGTTAAGCCAATAAAGGAAGAGAAGAAGGAAGAGGCTCCTGAGGAACAGGATGCTTCGGCGGAAAATGAGGTGATTGCTACGAAGTATCAGAAACTCAGTGGGCCAAAAATTATGGGGGACAAAATAGACCTCACTAAATTTGAAAAGCCTAAAAAGAAAAAAGAAGCACCAAAGCCCGGTGATGCGTCCGACAAGAAAAAGAGGAGGAAACGAATAGTTTCCAAACCTGGTACGGACTCTACGAGCAGGCCGCCAGCCAAAGGAAGGGGGCCGGTTGTAAGGAGGGCTCCGGGACAGCGGTTTGTATCAAATGCCAAGGTAGAGCCTACCGAGGAAGATGTACAAAAGCAGGTAAGGGAAACCTTGGAGAAACTTCAAGGTAAATCCAAAAAGGGAAAAGGTGCCAAGTATAGACGGGATAAGCGGGATCAGCACCGTCAACAAACCGAAAAGGACTTGGAACAACAGGAACTGGAAAGTAAAATTCTTAAGGTTACGGAATTTGTTACTGCCAGTGAGGTAGCGACAATGATGGATGTCCCGACCACTAAGATTATTTCTGCCTGTATGTCCCTAGGTATCATGGTTACCATGAACCAGCGACTGGATGCAGAGACTTTGTCCATTGTGGCAGATGAATTTGGTTACGAGGTAGAATTTGTGACCGCCGATTTGGAGGAAAGTATTGTTGAAGAAGTGGATTCGCCAGAAGACTTGCAGCCAAGAGCTCCAATTGTTACCGTAATGGGGCATGTGGATCACGGTAAGACTTCATTGCTGGATTACATAAGAAAGGAAAATGTTATAGCCGGGGAGAGTGGAGGAATTACCCAGCACATTGGTGCTTACGGGGTGACTTTGGAAAATGGTCAAATGATATCCTTCCTGGATACACCTGGTCACGAGGCATTTACGGCAATGCGTGCCCGTGGGGCCCAAGTTACGGATATAGCTATTATTGTAGTGGCAGCGGATGATGATATTATGCCACAGACCAAGGAAGCCATAAGCCATGCACAGGCGGCAGGGGTTCCCATAATTTTTGCTATCAACAAAATTGATAAGCCTACCGCGAATCCAGAAAAGATTAAGGATGGTCTGGCGCAAATGAACCTTTTGGTGGAAGATTGGGGCGGAAAAATTCAGTCACATGATATTTCGGCCAAAACAGGGCTAGGGGTTAAGGAATTGTTGGAAAAAGTACTTTTGGAAGCGGAACTTTTGGAATTGAAGGCCAATCCCAATAAGTTGGCTTCGGGTACAGTAGTGGAAGCCTTTTTGGATAAGGGAAGGGGTTATGTTTCCACAATACTTGTACAGGCCGGTACTTTAAAGATAGGTGATTATGTCTTGGCCGGAACCTGCAGTGGTAAGGTAAAGGCAATGCACGATGAACGTGGTAATAGTATTAAGGAAGTTGGACCTTCAAGACCAATATCCATTTTGGGATTGGATGGAGCCCCTCAGGCAGGGGATAAGTTCAACGTTCTGGAAGATGAGCGCGAAGCTAGGCAAATTGCTACCAAGAGATCTCAATTGTTGCGTGAGCAATCGGTTAGGACGCAAAGACATATTACATTGGATGAGATTGGACGACGTATTGCGTTGGGCGACTTTAAAGAATTGAACATAATCCTTAAAGGGGATGTGGATGGTTCTGTGGAGGCCTTGACGGATTCGTTCCAGAAATTATCTACAGACGAGATACAGGTGAACATCATCCATAAAGCAGTTGGTCCAATTACGGAATCGGACGTATTGTTGGCTTCTGCCTCAGATGCCGTTATCATAGGGTTTAATGTAAGGCCAATGGGCAATGCCAGACAGGTAGCGGAAAAAGAGGAAATAGATATTAGGATGTATTCTATTATTTATGATGCCATCAATGATCTTAAAGATGCTATGGAGGGTATGTTGTCTCCTGAAATGAAAGAAGAGATTACGGGGACCGCGGAAATCCGTGAAACCTTTAAAATATCCAAAGTGGGAACCATTGCAGGTTGTATGGTAACCAGTGGTAAGATCTTTAGAAATTCCAGTATTAGATTGATTAGGGACGGTGTGGTTATCTATACAGGTGAATTATCCTCGCTTAAGAGGTTTAAGGACGATGTTAAAGAAGTGTCCAAAGGATATGACTGTGGATTGCAGGTTAAAAATTATAATGATATTCAGGAATTGGATATTGTGGAAGCATTCCAGGAAGTGGCCGTTAAGAAGAAATTAAAATAGTCGGTTCAATCCTTAAATAAAAATGTAGAAAAAACGACCTAATTGGTCGTTTTTTCTGGTTTTAGGAGCATGGCGCTCGGATATTTTTGCCTTACTTCAATGAGCTTTCGCTCTCCTTCCAATTGGGTCTTGAACCTCCCTATTCTCACCCTGTAGCTAGGGGATTCAAAATCTATTTTTGTGGGCCAACCCGGGAAATCCTTATCTACATTTGCCTTCAGGGTCTCTGCCTCCTGAAAAGAGCCAAATCCAACTTGTATTCTATAATGGCTGCTGCTTTCGTTAACGGATTTGTAGATTCCCAGTAGGTCTGTGATTTTTTCGTCTTGTTGAATGTTGATATTGCCTTGTTGTCCGTGGCAATAAAAAACGGAACAGGCTAAAATAAGGGTAAAAGAAATGGTTTTCATAGGGTAATTATATTATGAAATTAAGACAATACAAATGTAAATTATTCAGAATCAATCAAAAGATTTTATTCTTATTTAGAATTGGTATAAATTGTCAATTATCAATACCTTAACATTTCCCAAATAAAGTCTAATGTGTATTTTTGCCATCAATTTGAGCATGGTCAATATATTTATTATTGTGAATGTATAAATATCATGCCAAACTTTCGATAGAAATATTTTTAATATGAAAAAGGTTCCATACCGCAATCTAATTTCTAAAGTTTTAGGTGTCAGTCTGGTAGTAGTATTGCTGCTTTCAAATTCACTTCTTGCCCAAGAAGCTGCAGCGGCCCCATCAGGTGAGGGTGATGCTGTTAAGGGTAAGCAGTTGTTTAACCAGAATTGTGCAGCTTGTCACTCTTTGAACAAGAAAATGACCGGTCCGGCATTGGCCGGGGTAACCGAGAGGCATGATAAGGAGTGGCTGTATCAGTGGATCAAGAACAGTTCAGCCATGGTCAAGGCCGGGGATGCTGCTGCTGTAAAGATTTACAATGAGTACAATCAGGCGGCCATGACGCCCTTTCCTACTTTGTCCAATCAGGATATCGATGATATTTTGGCTTATACGGATGCTCCCCCTGTGGTAGCAGCGGCTCCTGTTGGTGTGGCTGAAAGTGTGCCGGGTGGAGGAAGTTCCTCTGGCATCTCCAATGAGATTATACTGGGTGCGCTGGCATTGGTTTTTGCCTTGTTGGTAATGATGCTGGTTTTGGTGAACAAAACCTTAAGGCGTATTGCGGAGGCTAATGGAGTGGTCTTGGAAAAAGAGTTGGCGGAGAAAAGGCTGCCAATTTGGAAGGCTTTTGCCCAAAATCAATTTTTGGTTTTGGTCTTTTCTATTTTTCTGTTATTGAGCGCGGCCTATTTTGCGTATGGTTGGATGATGCAGGTTGGTGTGGATCAAGGGTATGCCCCGATTCAGCCTATTCATTATTCCCATAAAATTCACGCTGGTGATAATGCTATAGAGTGTAAATATTGCCACTCTTCAGCAAGGGTTTCCAAAACTTCTGGAATTCCATCCTTAAATGTGTGTATGAACTGTCATAAATCTATTTATGAATACAAAGGTAATCCAGAAGGGCCAAGTGCGGAAGATTTGGCAAATGGATATACCAATGAGTTCTATACCGGTGAAATCAAGAAATTGTACAAAGCTGTGGGATGGGATGAGGAAAATCAAAAATATACAGGGGAATCCAAACCGGTTGAATGGGTGAGGATCCATAATCTTCCAGACTTTGCCTACTTCAATCACTCCCAGCACGTATCTGTTGCGGGAATTGAATGTCAGACTTGTCATGGTCCTGTTGAGGAGATGGAAATTATGTATCAGTATTCTCCTTTGACCATGGGATGGTGTATAAACTGTCACCGTGAAACCAATGTTAAGGTGGAGGGTAATGAGTATTATGAAAAGATTCATGCTGAGCTTTCCCAAAAATATGGGGTAGATAAACTTACTGCCGCTCAAATGGGTGGATTGGAATGTGGTAAGTGTCATTATTAATCAAACTAACTAGAAGATAATTTCAGATATATAATATGTCATCAAACAAAAAATACTGGAAAAGCGAGGCGGAATTAAACCCCAACGATTCCATTGTTGAGACGCTAAGACAAAATGAATTTGTTCAAGAGATTCCTGTAGATGATTTCTTGGGTGATAAGGAAACATTGGCGGCATCTTCGACCAACAGAAGGGATTTTCTAAAGTATGTCGGATTTAGTACGGCTGCGGCTTCATTGGCGGCATGTGAGGGTCCTGTGACCAAATCTATTCCTTATGTGGTGAAACCGGATAATATCATTCCCGGGGTCGCTAATTTTTACGCTACGACCATAGCAAATGGTTTTGATTTTGCCAGTATTTTGGTGAAGACCCGTGAGGGAAGACCAATTAAAATAGAAAATAATACGGATGCAAAAATTGGCGGTAGTGCCAATGCGCGTGTTCAGGCTTCGGTATTGTCCTTGTATGACAGTACACGTTTGCAAGGGCCTACCTTTAATGGTGAGGCAATTGCTTGGAGCGAATTGGATGCGGCGGTTAAGTCTAAATTGGCTTCTTTAAAAAATTCAACAAAAAAAATAGCGATATTATCGCAGACATATGCAAGTCCTTCTACTACTAGATTGATTGCTGAATTCCGGGAAGCCTACGGAAATGTGGATCATATTACCTATGATGCCATATCCGAAGATGCCGCGCTTACGGCTTTTGAGGCCAAGTATGGCGAGAGGGCATTGGCAGATTACAATTTTGCAAATGCGGATATCATTGTTTCCTTCGGTGCCGATTTCTTAGGGGACTGGCAAGGTGGTGGATATGATGCCGGGTATTCCAAGGGCAGGGTTCCTAAAAATGGAAAAATGTCCAGGCATGTACAGTTCGAGGCCAATATGTCCTTGACCGGAGCCAATGCGGACAAAAGGGTGCCCTTGACTCCCTCGGAGCAAAAGGTGGCTTTGGCTTATTTCTATGGAAAATTAAATGGTACTGCCGGTGGTGGTAATCTTCCTGAAAGCGCAAAGGCTGCATTGGATGCAGTAGCCGCTCAAGTGTTGAAGAATAAATCCAATGCCGTTGTTGTAACGGGGATAGAGGATGTGAATGCCCAGGCGGTTGTCCTGGCCATTAATGAAATGTTGGGGAGCAAGGCGTTTGATGTTGCGGCTCCCAAATATGTGAGACAGGGTAATGTTCAGGCTGTGAAAACTTTATTGGCCGATATGAAATCCGGTAAGGTGGGTGCTTTGTTGATGGACGGGGTTAATCCAGTCTATTCGTTGCCAAATGCCACGGATTTTGTGGAAGGAATCAAGAGTGTCGATTTAACAGTGGCCTTCTCTACCAATAGAAATGAGACCACTGAATTGGTGCAGTACGTTGCCGCTTCAAACCATTATTTGGAATCTTGGGGCGACGCTCAATTAAAGAAAGGACATTACAGTCTTATGCAGCCTACCATAAAGGAATTGTTTGATACAAGACAGTTCCAAACGGCTATTTTGCAGTGGATGGACAGTGATAAAACATATTACGATTACATAAAGGAAACTTGGAGCGCAGGTATATTGGCGGGTAATGACTGGAATCAAGCATTGCACGACGGTGTTTTGGTGTCGGTTCCAGCGATGGGTGAAGATGTTGTGGCGGCTGTTGCCCCTAAGGTAGCGGAAGAGGAGGAGATGACCACCGAGGTTCCATTGGCTTCCGCAATCAGAAGTTTGTCCACTGCTACCGCAGATGGAATGGAGCTTACTTTGTATTCCAAGGTTGGAATGGGTGACGGACAGCAAGCGAGCAATCCTTGGTTGCAAGAGTTTCCGGATCCAATAACCAGGGTTTCGTGGGATAACTACGTAACTGTTTCCAAGGCTGATGCGGAGAAGTTAAACTTGATCAATGAAAATGTGGCCGATGGTGGTTTAAACGGTAGCTATGTAAAACTTACGGTTGACGGGGTTGCTCTGGATGGTGTTCCTGTGATCGTTCAGCCAGGTCAGGCTCCTGGTTCTTTAGGACTTTCTTTTGGATACGGGAAAACTGTGGGGATGAAAAGCGAAATGCAAACTGGGGTGAATGCCTATGCATTATACAAGGATTTCTCCAATACCCAGAATGTGACCATAGAAAAGTCTGCAGGGATGCACGAGTTTGCCTGTGTGCAATTGCATAAGACATTAATGGGTAGGGGAGATATTATTAAGGAAACTACCTTAGAGATCTTTAATACCAAAGATGCCAAGGAGTGGAATGTTGTTCCTGTGGTGTCATTGGATCATCAGGAGGTTCCGGCTACATCGGTAGATTTGTGGGATAGCTTTGATAGATCAATAGGACATCATTTTAATTTGTCCATAGATCTGAATGCCTGTACTGGGTGTGGGGCCTGTGTTATTGCCTGTCATGCCGAGAACAACGTTCCGGTAGTAGGAAAGGCTGAAGTAAGAAAATCAAGGGATATGCACTGGTTGCGTATCGATAGGTATTATAGTTCGGAAGACACTTTTGCGCAAGATGATACCAAGAAAGAAGAATTCGATGGCCTGTTCGGGGATAAGGGGTCCTTGGGTGGATTTGGTGAAATGGAAGATCCATCAGCCAATCCTCAAGTGGCATTCCAGCCTGTAATGTGCCAGCATTGTAACCATGCACCCTGTGAGACGGTTTGTCCGGTTGCGGCAACTTCACACGGACGTCAGGGCCAAAACCACATGGCTTATAACAGATGTGTTGGAACTAGGTATTGCGCCAACAACTGTCCGTATAAAGTAAGACGATTCAACTGGTTCCTGTACAATGAGAACGATGAGTTTGATTATCATATGAACAATGATCTAGGTAAGATGGTGATCAATCCGGATGTTACCGTTAGGTCTAGAGGTGTTATGGAAAAATGCTCTATGTGTATCCAAAAGACACAGAAGACTATTTTAGACGCCAAGCGTGATGGTCGTGTTGTTAAGGACGGGGAGTTTCAAACCGCTTGTTCTGCAGCATGTAGTAGTGGTGCTATGAAGTTTGGGGATGTAAATGATGCCGAAAGCGAAATTGTAAAATTAAAGGAGAGTAACCGCATGTATCACTTGTTGGAGCATGTTGGAACCAAACCAAATGTTTTTTATCACGTGAAAGTGAGGAATACGAACGAAGCTTAATCAAATTAAAGGAACGTAACTATATATTAAATTATGGCGTCGCATTACGAAGCACCTATACGAAAACCCTTAGTTCTTGGAGATAAAGGATACCACGATGTAACCGTGGACATTGCAGCTCCGGTTGAAGGGAAAGCCAATAAGCATTGGTGGATTGTATTTTCCATTGCATTAGCGGCATTCCTATGGGGTGTTGGCTGTATAATTTACACGGTATCTACAGGTATCGGTACATGGGGATTAAATAAAACAGTAGGCTGGGCCTGGGATATTACCAACTTCGTTTGGTGGGTAGGTATCGGTCATGCTGGAACCTTGATCTCTGCGGTACTATTGCTGTTTAGGCAGAAATGGAGAATGGCTATTAACCGTTCGGCGGAGGCGATGACCATTTTCTCGGTGGTACAGGCGGGATTGTTTCCCATTATCCACATGGGTCGCCCTTGGTTGGCTTATTGGGTATTGCCTATCCCGAACCAATTTGGATCGCTATGGGTTAACTTCAATTCACCGTTGCTTTGGGATGTATTTGCTATTTCAACCTACCTATCGGTGTCCTTGGTATTCTGGTGGACAGGCTTGCTACCGGATTTTGCTATGATACGTGATAGGGCGGTTAGGCCTTTCCAAAAGAAAATATACAGTTTAATAAGTTTTGGATGGTCGGGGCGCGCCAAGGATTGGCAGCGTTTTGAGGAAGTTTCCTTGGTCTTGGCAGGTTTGGCCACACCATTGGTACTTTCGGTGCATACCATTGTATCCTTTGACTTTGCTACCTCGGTAATACCGGGATGGCATACTACCATCTTTCCACCATACTTCGTTGCAGGGGCTATTTTCTCCGGTTTCGCCATGGTGAACACTTTGTTGATCATTATGAGAAAAGTGTGTCATTTGGAGGCCTATATAACCGTACAGCATATAGAATTGATGAACATCGTAATTATGTTGACCGGTTCCATTGTAGGTTGTGCCTATATTACGGAGTTGTTTATGGCTTGGTATTCCGGTGTGGAGTACGAACAGTATGCATTCTTGAACAGGGCTACCGGACCTTATTGGTGGGCGTATTGGGCAATGATGACCTGTAACGTGTTCTCTCCGCAGTTTATGTGGTTCAAAAAGCTTAGGACAAGTATCATGTTCTCTTTCTTTATCTCAATTGTAGTAAACATAGGGATGTGGTTTGAGCGTTTTGTAATTATCGTAACTTCTTTACATAGGGATTACCTTCCGTCTTCATGGACCATGTTCTCTCCAACATTTGTGGATATAGGGATATTCATTGGAACAATTGGCTTCTTTTTCGTACTGTTTCTATTGTATGCCAGAACTTTCCCGGTTATTGCACAGGCAGAGGTGAAGTCCATATTAAAATCCTCAGGGGAGAAGTATAAGAAATTGAGGGATGCAGGCAAGCCTTTATATGAGATAACCACAAGTAAAACGGTGGTGAAGGAAAAGGAACCAATAACGGATGATGTTTTGATGGGGGAAGTTGTTCCAAAAGCTGGTGATAAAGTTGGGGTATCTGAACTCTTGGGTACCATAGGTACCTTTGATCCTACCAAGGAGACCGCCGATGATCTTAAGAAGATCAAAGGTATTGGGCCACAAATGGAAGCGACCTTGAATCAAATTGGAATATACACATTTGCACAGGTTGGTCGTATGACCGATAAAGAGTATGATCTGTTGGATTCCATTACGGAATCGTTCCCGGGTAGGGCACAAAGAGACGATTGGGCAGGACAAGCAAAGATTTTAAATAATAAGAAATAATTATGGCGTCGAAAGTTATACATGCTTTTTATAATGATGACGATGTGCTAATGCATGCTGTTAAAAAGGTAAAAGCGGCAAAGCATCATATTGAAGAAGTTTATTGTCCTTTTCCGGTGCATGGTTTGGACAAAGCAATGGGGCTGGCCCCAACTAGGATCGCAATTACGTCCTTTATGTATGGTTGTGTTGGTCTTACGGTGGCCATTGTAATGATGAATTACATTATGATCCAGGATTGGCCTCAGGATATTGGGGGCAAGCCAAGTTTTAGCTATCTGGAAAACATGCCGGCTTTTGTGCCTATTATGTTTGAGTTGACTGTATTTTTTGCGGCGCATTTAATGGTAATTACTTTTTATCTAAGAAGTAGGTTATGGCCTTTTAAAGAAGCTGAAAATCCGGACGTAAGAACCACAGATGATCATTTTTTAATGGAAATCGAGATTCACGGCAACGAACAGGAATTGAAGGATTTGTTGATGGATACGGGAGCAGTCGAAATTAATATTACAGAAAAGTAGTCATAGATATTATGAACAGTTTTAGCAAAATAGGAGTCTTGTTTGGTTTGGTATTATTAGTCGCTTCTTGTGCAAACACAAATAGCAGAAACTATCAATACATGCCCAATATGTATGAGTCCGTAGGTTATGAGACCTACCAGAAAGTGGATTTTCTACCAGATGGGATGGAAGCCGGACTTCCGGCCGAGAATACCGTAGCAAGGGGGTGGATACCTTACGGAATTGAAAATACCATGGAAGGGAAGGAATTGGCAAGACTTAATCCAAGTCCCTTGGATTCTCTAAATAAAGAGGCCAATCTAGCTGTAGGTAAAGAATTATATACCATTTATTGTGCAATTTGTCACGGAGATAAAGGTGATGGACAAGGGAACTTGGTGAAAAGGGAAAAGATATTGGGCGTGCCCAGCTATGCGGATGTAGCTAGGAACATAACTGTCGGGACCTCCTATCATACCATCTACTACGGTTTGAACTCAATGGGTTCCTATGCAGGACAATTGGATACTGAAGAGCGTTGGAAGGTTTCTGAATACGTAATGAAATTGAAAGAAGATTTAACAAAATAAGACCTAGATATTAGCAATATGTACACTTTTTCAAATAGATTAAAAATTGCTTCCTTCATTTTAATGGCTGTGGGCGTTTTGGGAATTGGTATCGGTTTTATGGCTGCGCCAAGTACTGTAGAGGAGGCAAAGGCAATTGTTGCCGCACACGGGGACGGTCATGGGGATGCCCATGCGGTTGTGGAGAGTCATGGTGACGAAATGGGACATGGGGATGCGCACGATGCATCCCATGATGAGCATTTATTGCATCAATTGCAGAATAAACCATGGGCGGCATTATACGTGGCAGCTTTTTTCTTTTTTATGATTGCATTGGGTGTATTGGCATTTTACGCTATTCAGCGTGCGGCCCAGGCTGGTTGGTCCCCATTGCTTTTCAGGGTAATGGAAGGGATTACGGCCTATCTGGTACCAGGAGGTATTGTGGTATTTGTAATATTGGCCATGTCTGTAGCCCATATGAATCATTTGTTCGTATGGATGGACCCTGAAGTGGTTGCACATGATGCCCTTTTGCAAGGGAAGGCAGGTTTTCTTAATGGCACTTTTTTCTTGATCAGGGCAGCCGTCTTCTTGGGAGGCTGGATCTTATATAGGGAGTATTCCCGTAAGTTGTCCTTGGCTCAGGATGAATCCAATGATGACTCCAATTTTAAGCTGAATTTTAGGATTTCGGCGGCATTTTTGGTATTCTATTTAATATCGGAATCCATGATGTCCTGGGATTGGGTCATGAGTGTGGATCCGCACTGGTTCAGTACCTTATTTGGTTGGTACATCTTTGCAAGTATGTTTGTTTCTGGGATTACCGTTATTGCAATGGTTACGATTTATCTTAAGTCTAGGGGGTATTTGCCCGATGTTAATGATAGCCACATTCATGATTTGGCCAAGTTCATGTTCGGAATCAGTATTTTCTGGACCTATTTATGGTTCTCCCAATTTATGTTGATCTGGTATTCCAATATTCCGGAAGAAGTAACGTATTACGTAACCAGGATAGCGGATTTCAATCTGCCATTTTTTGGAATGGTGGCCATGAACTTTTTGTTCCCAGTACTCTTGTTGATGAACAGTGATTTTAAAAGGGTCAATTGGTTTGTTATCATGACCGGGATAGTAATTTTGGCCGGGCATTATTTGGATATATTTAACGCCATAATGCCTGCTACGGTTGGAGATCAGTGGTTTATTGGTATCCCTGAAATTGGGTCTATTTTGTTCTTTGCAGGATTGTTTATCTTTTTTGTGTTCAGGGCGTTGACCAAGGCTCCATTGCAGCCAAAACGCAATCCGTTTATAGAAGAGAGTAAGCATTTTCATTATTAGTATTTAGTATATAAGTATAATTTCAAATCATACGATGACTCCATTATTGACCATAGTTGTTTTAGTATTAGTGGCAATTGCAATCTGGCAAATGACCAAGATCTTCGAATTGTCACAAATTAGAGCTAACAATTCCCAAGTAGCAAGCGAAACGGATAATAAGTACAATGGGTATTTGATGTTCGCTTTTTTAATATTCCTTTATGGAATTACCATTTTTAGCTTTTGGAAATATTCTAAAGTGCTTTTGCCCGAAGCTGCTTCCGAGCATGGTGGGGGGTATGATTCGTTAATGGTGTTGTCTTTTGTGATTATCTTCATAGTACAAACCCTTACCCAGTTTCTATTGCACTACTTTGCATTTAAGTACAGGGGTGACAGGGAAAGGAAGGCATTGTTCTATGCCGATAACGACCGTTTGGAATTCATATGGACCATTATCCCGGTTATCGTTCTGGCAGGATTAATTTTGTGGGGATTGTATGCTTGGACCAATATTATGGATATCAATGATGAGGACGATCCTTTGACCATTGAGCTTTATGCCCAACAATTTAACTGGACCGCCAGATATGCAGGTAATGATAATGTTTTGGGTGATGCCAATGTTAGGATGATCGATATTGACAATGCCAACATTCTAGGGCTGGACAGTGCAGATCCAAATGCGGCCGATGATATTATCGTAAAGGAATTGCACTTGCCAGTAGGGCGCAAGGTCAATTTTAAGATGCGTTCGCAAGATGTGCTTCATTCTGCTTATATGCCTCATTTTAGGGCTCAAATGAACTGTGTGCCAGGTATGATTACACAATTCTCTTTTACTCCTACCATTACCACCGCGGAAATGAGACAAAATCCTGATGTTGTGGACAAGGTAAAACGTATCAATGGTATTAGGGCTGAAAAAGCAGCTAAGGGATTGGACAATTCCGATCCATGGGAATTTGATTATGTCCTGTTGTGTAACAAGATATGCGGAAAATCCCATTACAATATGCAAATGAAAATTATTGTTGAAACCGAGGAGGAATACAATGCTTGGATAGCAAGTCAGAAGACTTTTGGAAAGTCGATGGCTTCTGCACAATAATTTCAGTCTTAATATATAACTTTATAAAAAATTTAAAAATAGAACTATGTCTGTAACAGCTCACGCACACGTAGAAGACCATTCAGATGACCACGGACATCATCACAAGGAAACCTTTGTGACAAAGTATATTTTTAGTCAAGATCATAAAATGATTTCCAAGCAGTATTTAATTACTGGACTTATAATGGGATTCATTGGTATTTTGATGTCATTATTGTTTAGAATGCAATTGGCTTGGCCAGGTGAATCTTTTGCAATATTTGAATTTATATTGGGTAAATGGGCACCGGGAGGGGTGATGGATGCAGATGTTTACTTGGCATTGGTTACCATCCATGGTACTATCATGGTATTCTTTGTACTAACGGCAGGATTAAGTGGTACCTTCAGTAACCTGTTGATTCCGCTTCAAATTGGAGCTAGGGATATGGCATCAGGGTTCTTGAACATGATTTCGTACTGGTTGTTCTTTTTGTCCTCTGTAATTATGCTTTCTTCCTTGTTTTTGGAGGCAGGACCTGCGGCTGCCGGATGGACGGTTTATCCCCCACTTAGCGCGTTGCCAATGGCCCAACCTGGTTCAGGTATGGGTATGACACTCTGGTTGGTGGCGATGGCAATATTTATTGCATCTTCTTTATTGGGCTCGTTAAATTATATTGTTACGGTAATTAACCTTAGGACCAAGGGAATGTCTATGACCAGACTGCCTTTGACCATTTGGGCGTTCTTTGTTACAGCGATTATAGGGGTTGTTTCTTTCCCGGTATTATTATCAGCTGCTTTGCTTCTGATCATGGATAGAAGCTTTGGTACGTCTTTCTTTTTGTCTGATATTTTTATACAGGGCGAGGTATTGCATTATCAAGGTGGTTCTCCCGTTTTATATGAACATTTATTCTGGTTTTTAGGGCACCCTGAGGTGTATATCGTAATCTTGCCTGCCATGGGTATGGTATCGGAGATTATGGCCGTAAACTCCCGTAAACCTATTTTTGGATATAGGGCTATGATTGCCTCCATTTTGGCCATTGCATTCTTGTCTACCATAGTTTGGGGTCACCATATGTTTATTTCAGGTATGAACCCTTTCTTAGGTTCTGTTTTTACCTTCACAACATTATTGATCGCTATACCATCGGCGGTGAAGGCATTTAACTGGATTACAACTTTATGGAAAGGTAATCTGCAATTAAACCCGGGAATGCTATTTTCCATTGGGATGGTTTCAACTTTTATTTCGGGCGGACTAACCGGAATTATTCTTGGGGACAGTACCTTGGATATTAACGTACACGATACATATTTCGTTATTGCCCACTTCCACTTGGTAATGGGAATATCTGCACTTTACGGATTGTTTGCCGGTGTTTACCATTGGTTCCCTAAGATGTTTGGAAAAATGATGGATAAGAACATGGGTTATGTGCATTTTTGGATTACGGCTGTCTGTTCCTATGGGGTTTTCTTTCCCATGCATTTTGTTGGAATGGCCGGGGTACCACGTAGGTATTACGAGAATACAGCTTTCCCAATGTTTGATGACTTAACCGATATCCAGGTATTAATGACAGTATTTGCCCTTATTGCAGCTGGAGCTCAATTAATATTTGCCTTCAATTTTATAAGAAGTATTTTCTATGGGAAAAAAGCTGTTCAGAATCCATGGAAAGCAACTAGCTTGGAATGGACTACCCCGGTGGAGCATATTCACGGCAACTGGCCTGGGGCAATTCCAGAAGTACATAGATGGCCATATGATTATAGCAAAACCGATGATAATGGGGAGTATATAATTCCAGGTCAGGATTATGTACCTCAAATTATGCCACTCTACGAAGGTGAGGAGGAGATGCAGCACTAACGATAGGAATTCAACAAATTTTAAAAGTCCATCCCTAAGATGGACTTTTTTTGTACCTTCCATTTACGTATTCGAGGTTCGTTGAACCATTCGGTATTGTTGGCCATATTTATTAATTGGATATTTGTGGTAATCCAAGGTCAATGGATATTGCAGTTTTTTTAGATAAAGATTTATTATGTATTGTAAAACATTGGAAGTGAAACATATACTTTTGTTTTTCTTGTTATTGGTTGGTTGTATGGTCTATTCCCAGCGTAAACCAAAAATAAAAGGGAATAGGAATGTTATAGAGGTGAGGGAGGCTCTGGCACCTTTTAATGCCATTCAATTGGATGATGACCTGGATATCCACCTTCAGGCGGCCGCTACCGGTGAATATATAATTGAGGCCGATGATAATTTAATCGACATTTTAAAATTTAAGGTTGAGAATGAAACGCTTTTCATTAGTTCCTATTATAAGGTGACCTCTAAGAAAAGATTGAATATTACCGTCAATTTTAATGAATTGTTCCTTATCAACGCCAATGAAGGAAATATTGTGGTTGATAACCGCTTTTCTACCGAATTCCTGGAAGTGAATACCAGGGGAACCGGTAGGGTGGAAATAGATGTGGATGCCGATGCAATGCAAATAACAATGAACGATGATAGTAGGGGTAATTTTAAGGTGGACAGCGATACCCTAAATATTCGCTTGGCAGAAAAAGCGGATTTAAGATTATTCGGGGTTATGGAAAGTACTGTATTGGATATGCAACGCAATTCCAAGGCTGATTTGGAAGGTTTTACCAATGTGTTTCAGTTCCATTTATTGGACGGTTCGGATTTGAAGGCAAAAAGATTGGAAGCCAATTCGGTCGAAGCCATTTTGGAGGGAAGTTCTTCCGCTGAAGTCTTGTCAACCGCAACAGTGGATCTCAATTCCAAAGGTTCATCCAAAACATATGTGTATGGTGACAGCAAAATTAATCTGCAGGAATTTTTGGACACTTCAGAGCTATATCGGCGTAAAAATTAACGACTTATAGGTGCTGTTAAACAATGGTCCGGAATACCAAAACCATCTACCAAAACCTCTATATGTGGTCTAAATTCCGTGCTTAAACGCTCTACGCGCTGGCGTATGGCCTTGGACTTGGTTCCTCCCAAATAGCCCTGTTCCAAATACCATGAGGCATCTTCCCGAATTTCGGATAGGGCAAATAGGCATCCAAGTTTTTGAAAGAGTTGCTGGTTCTTCCTGTCTTCTATCTTTTCTGTAAACTGTAGATACGTATTATAGGCCAATTCACAACTATAGGCTTTTCCCAAAGCTATTAAATGGGTCTGTACTTTTAGGAAGGCCTGATATGCAGGTACCCCTTTTTTAATATAATTCCTAATCCGCATAGCTGCGGAATAGGTGAGCCTTCTGGTTCTGTAGTCAAAGGCATGTTGGTGGAACTTGGGATTGTATAAATGCTCCTTGTCTACCTTGTTGGCATATAGTGGATTTATGGTGACCAATTTGTCGCTTATTTGGGTACCCAATAGTTTAAATACGGCCGAAAACCCTGCACTGTTGAACTCGGCGTTAAAATCGGACAAGACTCCTTTGGCGGCCAATTGCAATAGTACCGTATTATCCCCTTCAAAGGTGGTAAATATATCCACATCGGCCTTTAGGTCGGCAATTCTATTTTCCAATAGATAGCCCTTGCCTCCGCAAGCTTCGCGGCATTCCTGAATAGTTTGGTTTGCAAACCAGGTAATCATAGCCTTTAGCCCGGCTACCTGTGTCTCTATTTTTCGTTTATCCGTAATGCTGTCATCGCTATAGGTTTTCATCAAAGAATCCAATGTTACATGATAAACGTATGATTTGGCAATGGCGGGGGTAAGCCTTAGTTGGTGCGATGGGTAATCCATGATCAAATCCTCTTGGATTTTTAGGTTATCGTTGAATTGCCTTCTATGTAGGGCATATTTCACGGCAATGGCCAGGGCCATTTTGGCACCGCTCAAAGCTCCCTTGGCCACACAGATTCGTCCTCCCACCAAGGTGCCGAGCATGGTGAAAAAGCGTTTGTTTGGATTTTTTATGTCGGAATAATATGTGCCATCAGATTTTATGTCTCCGTATTTATTCAATAGATTTTCCCGAGGTACCTTCACTTGGTTGAACCATATTTTACCATTGTCCACGCCATTGAGCCCTAATTTGTAGCCATTGTCCTCAATGAGTACGCCCGGCATAAGTCGATTTTCACTGTCCCTTAAAGGCACTAAAATGGCATGTACACCATGATTTTTTCCATCAACGATGAGTTGGGCAAATACCGATGCCATTGTACCGTGCAGTGCATTTCCTATATATTCCTTGTTGTCGTTCTTTCCTGGGGTATGAATGGTAATGCTGTCATCTTCCTTATTATAGGTGGCAGTTGTTTTAATACCTCTTACGTTGGACCCATGACCCGTTTCGGTCATGGCAAAACAACCAAGTAATTCGGCTTTTCCAACAGCGGTCAAATAACGGTCATGGTGCTTTTTGGTGCCCAACTTCTGTATACTGCCTCCAAAAAGCCCAAATTGCACCCCAAATTTCACCGTGAGGCTTCCATCCACATACATCAGATTTTCAAAAATGGTGGCATATAAAGACATATTGCCCGTTCCCCCGTAAGCTGCCGGGTAGGCCATCGCACCATATCCTGCCTTGGCCAAATGTTTTACCTGGGACAACACTTTTTTCCTAAAATTCTCCTTGTTCTGTATTATTTCCCAAGAGAAAACAGAATCGCTTAAAGTGTTTCTAAATTCATCTATTTCTCGATGGTAAGTACCTTTAAAGATTTGGTCAATTTCTTTTGGGTCGTAAAAATGGGACGTTTTTTCCAACACAACTTCCACCTCGAACAAATGGTGGTAATGGTTGGGTTGTATGCCCAGGTTTATTTCAATGGCCGATAGACCTTCATTGAATAAATGTTCCGAACTGTTTTGCGAAATTAATTTTCTGCTAAAGGAGGTCAATGGATGGTTGTCGCCTTCCACTAATTTGATACCGGAATTGGAGATGGCCCGTTGCCAAGATCTTATTTCCGTATCCAAAGGTGGCTGGTCCGTGTTGAGCCAACCGTTCAGTATTTCCCTGTCATTTTTGGAAAGGTTTTGATCATTGTCGATTATCTTTTTCACAACGGCAATCTCTGAAATGGTCAAAAGGTCATCGGACCAAATAACAAAAAAGAAGGGGATGTACTGTAGGATACTGGGTGGATATGTTGTCTTTATCATAATATGAATTTACATTATTTTTTAGTAAAAACAGTATTTTAAGGCAGTAGTCCTATGAAATATCGCAGCCAATGCACCCTGTTTTCATGGTGGGGTCCCCCGTTTAAATATGTAGGGTCTGGGACAGGCATTTTAATTTGTTTTCTTCCGCTCTTGGGAACAAAGGAATGGGAATCATAATTAAAAGAAGGAAATGTCCCTGCCCTTAAAATTGTTTCGTGGAAAACTATTCCAATTTCCTTTATCTTTGTAGGAGTATGAATGAGAATTTAGATCCTACGGCCAGTAATTTTTCCAACGAGGAATTCGATATAGAAAGGGCATTGCGCCCTATTTCCTTTGACGATTTTACAGGGCAGGAACAAGTATTGGAAAACCTGAAAATTTTTGTTCAGGCCGCAAATTTAAGGGGGGAAGCCCTAGATCACACCTTGTTCCATGGTCCTCCGGGTCTTGGCAAGACTACTTTGGCCCATATTTTGGCCAATGAATTGGGAGTCGGTATCAAAATGACTTCGGGCCCTGTGTTGGATAAACCAGGGGATTTGGCCGGGTTGCTCACCAATCTGGATGAACGGGATGTGTTGTTCATAGATGAGATTCATAGATTGAGTCCAATAGTGGAAGAATATTTATATTCTGCCATGGAAGATTATAAGATAGATATAATGATAGAATCGGGCCCCAACGCCCGATCGGTACAGATCAATTTAAATCCCTTTACCTTGATCGGGGCTACGACCCGTTCGGGTTTGTTAACAGCTCCTATGCGGGCACGATTTGGGATACAGAGCAGATTGCAATATTATTCCACGGAATTGCTCTCTACCATAGTGGAACGTAGCGCCGAAATATTAAAGACACCTATTACACAACAGGCCGCTATTGAAATAGCCGGTAGAAGCCGGGGGACTCCTAGAATATGTAATGCCCTATTAAGACGGGTCCGTGACTTTGCCCAAATAAAAGGGAATGGAAAGATAGACATAGAGATTTCACAGTTTGGACTAAAGGCCTTGAATGTGGATGCCCACGGATTGGACGAAATGGACAACAAGATATTGACAACCATTATAGACAAGTTTAAAGGAGGCCCTGTGGGGATTACTACTTTGGCTACTGCCGTTTCTGAAAGTGCAGAAACCATAGAGGAGGTTTATGAACCTTTCTTGATCCAACAAGGATTTATCATGAGGACCCCAAGAGGTAGGGAGGTTACGGAATTGGCCTATAGACATCTGGGCAGGATCAAGGGCAATATTCAGGGAGGTCTTTTTTGATGTTGTTGTCCACTTGTATTTTATGGCGGAAGAACCCCACTTTTAAATATTCAATTTGAAGTTAGTATCAAGATTTCAGGTCTTAAAAAATGCGGGGAGAATCCTAAAAAACCCCTTGCCCTTTCATCATGAAAATTTTGAGGCATATGGGGATTGTTTTAAAGTACAATTAAGTTCCAAGGAAATAGTTCTTTTTACCAGAAGCCCTGGACTAATAAAGCATATTCTTCAAAAACAACATAAGAAATACGAAAAATCCTCTTTGCAAACAGTGGATTTGGCCAAGTACGTTGGTCATGGTATTCTAACCTCCAGTGGTGAACATTGGCGCACCCATAGAAGAATGGTGCAGCCCGCTTTTCACAAGAAAAAGCTCCATAATTTAATGGGGGTCATGAGGGAGGCCATACTGCAGGAACTGGAACGAATAGAACCTGGTAAGGTGCAGAACGTTTTTCCCCTAATGGGCGATCTTGCATTTCAGGTGGTTGCCAAATCCCTTTTCGGTAGTTCGGATATTCGTGAAAAGATGTCACGGCTCCAGTATATTACCGAGGCCAATCAGCGTATGTTGATCAAAGAAATGCGGCAACCATATCTAAAATGGTGGTATAGGCTCAGTGGTAAAATTGATAAGCACTTGAAAATGGCCGGGGAAGGCAAGAGGCTACTGTTGGAAATTGTTGAAGAGCGGAGGAGCTCGGGATTGGAAAAGGATGATTTGCTGGATATGCTGCTTAAGGCACGATATGAGGATGGCTCCCCAATGCCGGACGGGCAATTGTTGGATGAAGTGATGATTCTTTTTACAGCAGGGCATGAAACCACGGCCAATGCACTTAGTTTTACCCTGTTTCTTTTGGCCAAAAATCCGGCAATTCAGGATCAGGTTTATGAAGAGGTGTCCAAGGTAGATCTGGAGGATGGCAGAGTTGATTTGGTGCAAGAAGTGATGCAGCTTCAATTTGTTAAGCAATGCATAGAGGAGGCATTGCGACTGTATCCGCCAGTTTATGTAATAGATAGGGTGGCCACAGAAGATGATACCTTTGAAGATATTTCGCTCCCAAAAGGTACAATGGTGCTTATGTCCATTTACGAATTACACCGCTATGGCCATTTTTGGAACAGGCCATTGGAATATGACCCCAATAGATTTAAGGAAGCGGACAAAAAGGATTATGGGGACTATTACTATCCGTTTGGGGCCGGCCCCAGAATGTGCGTGGGCAATAATTTTGCCATGTATGAAATGATCATTGCCATAGCGGAAATTGTGAAAAAATATAGCATATCCAGCACTTTAAAAAACATAGGGATCAATCCTTTGATTTCGCTTAAACCAAAGAGCGTACCTTTACTTTTTACAGAACGATAATTTTTTGAAGAACATTCTTAAACATACACAGCTAATAAAAACCGAAGCCAAACGCCTCGGCTTTTTGTCGTGCGGTATCTCCAAGGCAGAATTTTTGGAGGAGGAAGCCCCTAGGTTGGAAAAGTGGCTCAATAAGAACATGCAGGGGGAAATGGGCTATATGGAAAACCATTTCGATAAACGTTTGGATCCCACTAATTTGGTGGAAGGTTCCAAATCTGTGATTTCCCTTCTTCTTAATTATTTTCCGGAAGAAACTCAGAATGAAAATACCTTTAAGTTGTCCAAGTATGCATACGGACAGGATTACCACCATATCATTAAATCCAAATTAAAGGAACTTCAAGAATTTATTGGTAAAGAGATAGGAGAGGTCAACGGCAGGGCCTTTGTTGATTCTGCGCCCGTATTGGACAAGGCTTGGGCTGCAAAGAGCGGTTTGGGTTGGATAGGAAAACACAGTAATCTGCTGACGCAGCAAGTGGGGTCTTTTTATTTTATAGCAGAACTTATCGTGGACTTGGAACTGGAGTATGACCATAGGGTAACCGATCATTGCGGTACCTGTACTGCCTGTATCGATGCCTGTCCTACCCAGGCCATTGTAGAACCCTATGTGGTAGATGGTAGCAAGTGTATTTCTTACCTTACCATCGAATTAAAGAATGAAATCCCCACAGACTTTAAGGGCAAAATGGATGATTGGATGTTTGGTTGCGATGTTTGCCAAGATGTATGCCCCTGGAACCGTTTCTCCAAACCACATCGTGAACCATTGTTCCATCCCCATCCCGATTTACTTTCAATGACCAAAAAGGATTGGGAAGAAATTACGGACGATGTCTTTAAGAAGGTGTTCCAGAAGTCTGCCGTAAAGCGCACCAAATTCTCCGGTTTAAAACGAAACATTGAGTTTTTGAAGTAGGACGGAAGTTAATT
>NZ_QJJZ01000004.1:24421-63118 GCF_003201775.1 Arenibacter sp. ARW7G5Y1
TCTTTAAGAAGGTGTTCCAGAAGTCTGCCGTAAAGCGCACCAAATTCTCCGGTTTAAAACGAAACATTGAGTTTTTGAAGTAGGACGGAAGTTAAATTTTTCAGGACCCATTATCGTTATCGGAACCTATCCCCCTCCTTGGGAGGGGTCAGGGGAGGTCAGCCAAAAAGGATTGGGAAGAAATTACGGACGATGTCTTTAAGAAGGTGTTTCAAAAATCTCCCGTAAAACGTACTAAATTTTCCGGTTTAAAAAGGAATTTGGAATTTCTGAAGTAGGGAACAGGTTTCCTTAAGTGTAGGCCCACCACTGTAAAAGAAACGGCTCCCTTCTTGGAGAGTGCCATTTTTGCGTATTTGGTGGGAGTTTTGGACCGGGTAATTAAAAATTGAATTACACTACTTCTTTTGAAGCGATGGTAGATTACTTTTTTAAATCCTTTTAATTTAAAGAATACTCTTAACTTTGTTTTTCTAATATCACACTATATGAGCAAGCAAAAGACAAGAAGGGAAGCACTGGTGTACCACGCCAAACCACAACCTGGAAAGATAAAAATAGTTCCTACCAAACCCTATGCCACCCAAAGGGATTTAGGTCTTGCCTATTCGCCCGGTGTGGCAGAGCCCTGTCTGGAAATTGCCAAGGACAAGGACAACGTGTACAAGTATACGGCCAAAGGCAATATTGTAGCCGTAATATCCAATGGAACCGCAGTCCTAGGATTGGGCGATATTGGTCCCGAGGCTTCAAAGCCGGTGATGGAAGGTAAGTGCTTGTTATTTAAAATTTTCGCAGATATAGATGGAATAGACATTGAATTGGACACTACCGATGTTGAAAAATTCATTGAAACCGTAAAGATAATTGCTCCAACGTTTGGAGGTATAAATTTGGAGGACATTAAGGCTCCTGAAGCTTTTGAAATTGAAAGACGTTTAAAAGAGGAGCTGGATATTCCCGTAATGCACGATGACCAACACGGAACGGCTATAATTTCGGCCGCGGCACTTTTGAACGCTTTGGTGCTTACCAACAAAAAAATTAGTGATGTCCGTATCGTAATCAGTGGGGCAGGTGCTGCTGCCGTTTCATGTACCCGCCTGTACAAAGCTTTCGGGGCCAAAAACAAAGATATTGTAATGTTGGATAGCAAAGGGGTTATCCGGAGCGATCGGGATAACTTGTCTGCCGAGAAATTGGAGTTTGCTACGGATAGGAAAATCGATACCTTAGAAGAGGCCATGAAAGATGCCGATGTTTTTATTGGTCTTTCCGTTAAGGATATCGTTTCAGAAAAAATGTTATTGTCCATGGCTAAAGATCCCATTGTGTTTGCCATGGCCAATCCCGATCCGGAAATAGATTATAACCTGGCCATAAAAACCAGAAAGGATATCATCATGGCCACAGGTAGGTCCGATCATCCGAATCAAGTGAACAATGTTTTGGGATTCCCTTTTATTTTTAGGGGGGCATTGGATGTAAGGGCCACCAAGATAAACGAAGCTATGAAAATGGCGGCAGTGAAGGCTTTGGCAGAACTTACCAAGGAGCCTGTTCCGGAACAGGTGAATATCGCCTACGGACAAACAAGGTTGACCTTTGGGCGGGAGTATATAATTCCAAAACCTTTTGATCCCAGATTGATTTCTGAGATACCCCCTGCCGTTGCAAAGGCGGCTATGGAGAGTGGAGTGGCCAAAATGCCTATTGATGATTGGGATAAGTATAGGGAGGAATTATTACAGCGCTCCGGGAATGACAATAAAATAGTCCGTTTGCTTCACGACCGTGCCAGAATGAACCCTAAAAAAATTGTATACGCCGAGGCCGATCATCTGGACGTTCTAAAGGCTGCCCAAATTGCCTATGAAGAAGGGATGGCAATTCCAATTTTATTGGGGAATAAAGCAGTTATTGCAGAATTGATGAAAGAATTGGAATTTGACGCCGATATTCTCGTTATAGATTCCCATGCCGATGAAGCCAATGACAAAAGAAATCAATATGCTTCCAAGTATTTTGAAAATAGACAGCGTAGCGGGGTAAGTCTTTTCAGTGCCCGTGCTAAGATGAGGGAGCGTAACTATTTTGCGGCAATGATGGTTTTGGAGGGAGATGCCGATGGTATGATTTCCGGATACTCCAGAGCATACCCAACCGTGGTAAAACCAGTGTTCGAAGTAATAGGAAGGGCTGCCAACGTTAAGAAAGTATCTACGGTGAACATTATGATTACCGAAAGAGGCCCCTTGTTTTTGGCCGATACTTCCATCAACATCGATCCCAGTGCCGAGGAAATCGCCGAAATTGCAAAGATGACGGCCAATGTAGCCGTTACTTTTGGCTTTAGCCCCGTAATGGCCCTATTGTCCTATGCCAATTTTGGATCTTCTACACATCCCCGTGCTACCAAAGTCAAGGAAGCTGTAAAAATATTGCATGCCACCAACCCGGAATTAGTGGTAGATGGTGAACTGCAAATCGACTTTGCTTTGAACAAGGAACTGCATCAGGGTAAATTTCCCTTTTCCAAATTGTCCGGTAAAAAAGTAAATACACTTATTTTTCCCAATTTGGAGTCGGCCAACATTACCTATAAGCTGCTGAAAGAATTGAACCAGGCAGATTCCATTGGTCCTATCATGGTAGGTTTGAGACGTTCCGTTCATATCCTTCAATTAGGGGCCAGTGTGGACGAGATGGTCAATATGACCGCTGTTGCGGTTATTGACGCCCAAGAGCGTGAAAAGAGAAAATTGGCAAAAAAACAAAAGTAGAATAGTTGAAATAAATTCAGGTTTCGAGATATTGGAAAGCTGGGTTCTGAAATCCCCAATAACAAATGATTACCCATTTAAAAGGAAAACTTGTTGAAAAAAATCCAACCCATATTGTAATTGAATGTGCGGGAGTAGGATATTTTGTAAATATTTCTTTGCACACGTTTTCAAAAATTGGGGATTCGGAAAGTATTCAACTGTACACCCATCTACAAGTAAAGGAAGATTCACATACTTTGTTCGGGTTCTCTGAAAAGTCCGAAAGGGAGATATTCAGATTGTTGTTGTCCGTGTCAGGTATAGGATCCAGTACGGCCAGAACCATGTTGTCTTCCCTGTCCCCTAGTCAAATTAGGGATGCCATTGCAACAGGGGATGTGCCTACTATTCAGGGAATCAAAGGCATCGGTGCCAAAACGGCACAACGGGTAATTCTGGACCTAAAGGATAAGGTTTTAAAAGTCTACGATATTGATGAACTTTCCGCCCCATCAAACAATACAAATAAAGATGAAGCGTTATCTGCATTAGAGGTTCTTGGTTTTGTCCGCAAGCATGCTGAAAAGGTTGTGGATAAAATAGTTGGCCAAGACCCTGGACTAAGCGTAGAGGACATTATAAAACTTGCGCTTAAAAATTTATAACAAGTTTGAAAAAAGGGGCAAAATTTTATCTTAAATCATCATTTAAGCTTACCATCCTACTATTTATTTTCTTGGGCTCAACGGGTACTTCCGTGGCACAGGAAATAGAAGGGGAAGATGCAATTGGGCAAGAAGCGGACTCGCTAAAAACTGGTGTTGCTCTGGGGAGATTGAAAATGGAAAACCCGGACAGCATTGTTTCAAAATATACGTATGATCCCGATCTGGACAGATATATCTATACTGTAAGTGTAGGGGATTATGATATCAATTACCCCGTTATCCTTACTCCCGACCAATACTTGGAACTTGTGCGCCGGGAGGGTATGAAGTCTTATTTTAAAGAAAAAATTGATGCTTTTTCAGGCAAAAAAGAGGGTAGTGAGGCGGCCCGTAAAAATTTACTCCCCAATTTTTATGTAAATAATAGTTTTTTTGAAAGTGTCTTTGGCGGCAATACCATTGAGGTAATTCCACAAGGATCGGTGGCAATGGATTTAGGTGTCATTTGGCAAAAAAACGATAACCCCTCCCTGTCCCCACGTAACAGGACCAATCTTTCCTTTGATTTTGACCAGCGGATAAGCTTAAGTATGTTGGGTAAAATTGGGGAGCGACTACAGGTTACCGCTAATTACGATACCGAGGCAACCTTCGATTTCCAGAATTTGGTAAAGTTGGACTACACGCCATCCGAGGATGATATACTTCAAAAAATTGAAGTGGGTAATGTTAGTATGCCCCTTAATAGCTCCTTGATTACCGGGGCTCAAAGCCTCTTTGGGGTAAAGACAGAATTGCAATTTGGGAAGACTAGGGTTACTGCCGTATTTTCGGAACAAAGGTCCCAGAGCAATACAGTGGTGGCACAAGGTGGGGGTACGGTGAACGACTTTGAGCTTAGGGCCCAGGATTACGATGCCGACAAACACTTTTTCTTGGCCCATTATTTTAGGGATAATTATGATGCAGCCCTTGCAGACTATCCTTATATAAGGAGCCAGGTCCAAATAACAAGGTTGGAGGTGTGGATTACCAATAGGAGCCAGCAAACCGTGAATATTAGAAATGTTGTCGCTATTCAGGATTTGGGGGAAGTGCAACCGGAAAAAACCAGAATAGGGAGGAACAATGGGGATCCTGCTGGATTCTTTAATAGCTCTGCTGCCGGAAATTTACCAAGGAATGCTGCCAACGATTTTGATCCCCTCCAAATTGGATCGGGAGGAGCGCTTACAAATAGCATTCGCGATATAGCCACTGTTCAATCAGGGTTTAATGTGCCTGGCTATACCGTAAATCAAGGGTTTGATTATGCTATTTTGGAGAATGCTAGAAAACTGGAACAGGGCAGGGATTTTACCTTTAACTCACAATTGGGCTATATATCCCTAAACCAAAGATTGAGCAATGATGAAGTCCTTGGGGTCGCCTTTCAATATACCTATAATGGGCAGGTGTATCAGGTAGGAGAGTTCGCCAATGGCGGTGTGGATGCTACTACCGTGTCGCCGGGTGCTGAGATTCCAGTAAATAACAATACCCTGATCCTTAAGTTGTTAAAAAGTAATATCACCAATGTTGTAGATCCCATATGGGATTTGATGATGAAGAATATTTACGCCACTGGTGCCTATCAATTGAGTCAGGAAGATTTTAAGTTGAACATTTTATATGCAGAAACCACTCCAAGAAATTATATTACACCAGCGGAATCAGGTGTTGGTTCGGGCTGGCCAACAAGTCCCAAGCCCTTGGAAGATAGGATATTGTTGGATGTGTTTAACCTGGATAGGTTAAATGCATATAATGATCTTCAGAGTGGAGGGGATGGTTTTTTTGATTATGTGGAAGGTATTACCATAAACTCGCAAACAGGGAGCATTATATTTACCAAAGTTGAACCTTTTGGGGAATACTTGTTCAACCTTCTGGGCGGCGGTACCTATGATGTGGATAATGATCAAGGCTATAATACCAATCAAAGAAAGTATGTCTTTAGGAATATGTACTCGCTTCCTACGGCGGCTGCCCAACAGGATGCGGATAAAAATAGGTTTATACTAAAAGGGACCTATAAGTCACAGGGAACAAATGGAATTCCTATTGGGGCCTTTAATGTTCCTCAGGGATCCGTAAGGGTTACGGCCGGGGGAAGGCAGTTACAGGAAGGTATTGATTACACCGTAAATTATCAGTCGGGCACCGTGCAGATTTTGGATCCAAGTTTGGAAGCTTCCAATACGCCCATCAATATTTCGGTGGAGAACAATGCGGTTTTTGGACAGCAGACCAGACGTTTTACAGGTGTAAATGTGGAGCATCAATTTAATAAGAATTTTGTGCTCGGGGGTACTTTGTTGAACCTGAATGAAAAACCATTGACGCAAAAATCCAACTATGGTATAGAACCTGTAAACAATACTATATTTGGACTGAACAGTAATTTTTCCACGGAAGTTCCATTTTTGACCAGGTTGGCCAATAAATTGCCAAATATAGATACAGATGTTCCTTCCAACTTATCAGTTCGTGGCGAAGTAGCCTTCTTAAGCCCAAGTTCTCCCAAGAATGCGGATTTTGAAGGGGAAACTACCACCTATCTGGACGATTTTGAGGGGGCGCAATCGCTGATCGATATCCGTTCCTTTTTGGGATGGTCCATGGCGAGTCCGCCAGTTGAATTCGCCACTACCACCAATAGTGTGGAGTCTGGATATGGAAGGGCAAAAATGGCCTGGTATACCGTAGATCCCATTTTTTATTCCAATCAGCGGCCTACAGAATTGAGTGATGATGACATTTCCACCAACGAGACCAGAAGAATCTATATACAGGATGTTTTTAACCAGGATGTTGCCCAGGGGCAAACTTTGGCGCAAAACACCTTGGATATAGCATATTATCCTAGTATGAAAGGTCCCTATAATGCAAATCCAAATTTTACCGCGGAACAACCACAGGACAAATGGGCAGGGATAATGCGATCCTTGAGCAGTACCAATTTTGAACAGTCCAACGTAGAATACGTTCAATTTTGGGTATTGGATCCTTATGTGGACGGTATTGCTACAAGTTCCGGGGATTTGGTGATCAACCTTGGTAATATTTCAGAGGATGTTCTTCCCGATGGAAGGAAACAATATGAAAACGGATTACCTGTAGATCCGGTTTCCAACGATCTTACCTATAAAACATCTTGGGGAAAGGTTCCCGCAACCCAATCCCTAGTGTACGCTTTTGATGCGGACCAGAACAATAGGGGCTTGCAGGATATTGGTTTTGACGGATTAACCGATGCCGAGGAGGCTACCTATACTTTTGAAGGAGGTATAACCTATAATGGCCCGGCGGAAGATCCGGCCCTGGATAATTACGAGTACTTCCTGAACAGGGAAGGCAGTATTTTGGAACGTTATCTTAATTACAATAACCCTGACGGAAACTCTCCAGTACAATTGAGCAATTCCAACAGGGGGTCCACCACCTTACCGGATGTGGAAGACATAGATAGGGATGGAACCATGAATACGGTAAACAGTTATTATGAGTATCGTATAAATATTAAACCAGGGACAACGGTCAATGATAAATATGTAACCGATATTAAGGAGGGGGTTACCAGGTCTTTGCCCAATGGCAATACCTTGAACGAACGTTGGATCCAGTACAAAATACCTTTGTCCGACTTTACGGATGCGGTTGGCGGGATAAGCGATTTTAGGTCTATAAGCTTTATGCGGATGTACCTAACAGGGTTTTCAAGTAATGTGGTATTGCGTTTCGCTACCTTGGATCTTGTCCGTGGAGATTGGCGTACTTATGCCAAATCCTTGCAGCCAGATGTAGATGGGGATCCCACCGATGATGGCACTTTGGTGGATGTTAACGCCGTAAACATTGAGGAAAATGCAGCCCGGACCCCTATACCCTATGTTTTGCCTCCAGGTGTACAACGAGAAAGATTGAATAACAATAATACTATAATAAGGCAAAATGAACAATCCTTGTCATTTGTTGTCGAGAACTTGGAATCCCAAGATTCCAGAGGGGTCTTTAAAAATTTGGATATAGATATAAGGCAATATAAACGTTTAAAAATGTTTATGCATGCCGAAGAAATTGTAGAATCGGATTATGCCAATGACGAGACGCCTTTGGTGGGCTTTGTAAGGATAGGTTCGGATTTTACACAGAATTTTTATCAGATAGAATTGCCCTTACAGCTAACGCCCCACGGGGCAAGTTCGGATAGCGAAATTTGGCCGGATGTTAATGAACTGGACCTCTCATTGGATGATTTGTCCAAAGTAAAATCTGCAGGCATTGCAGCCCAAACGTTGAGTACCATTAATTATTATGAAATAAACAATGGTGAAGTGGTCCAGGTAAATGAATTTGATCCTAGAACACTGGGCAAACTGCGTATCGGTATCCGGGGAAATCCTTCCTTGGGCGGTATACGGAGTATGATGGTTGGGGTTAAGAACGATGATAATCTACCGGCTAGGGGAGAGGTTTGGTTCAATGAACTTCGCCTATCAGGTTTGGATAATAACGGGGGATGGGCCGCTATAGCCGCCATGGATATGAATATGGCAGATTTTGCCAATGTATCCGCCACCGGTAGTAAAAGTACTTCGGGTTTCGGGGCCATAGATCAAATGCCCAATGAACGTGCACGGGAGGATGCCATTTCCTATGATGTGGTCACCAATGTAAATATTGGTCAATTGTTTCCCAAAAATTGGGGCTTGCAACTACCCTTCAATTACGGTATTTCCGAGCAGATGATCACTCCGGAATTCGACCCTGTCTATGATGATTTAAAATTGGATGATCGTATCGCAGCTGCCGAAACTCCTGAAGACGCCGAGGCAATTAAACAGCAGGGAGAGGATTATACCAAGAGGACCAGTGTTAATTTTATTGGGGTAAGAAAGGACTGGGGCGAAGAGGCCGAGGCCAATTTCTATGATATTGAGAATTTTACCTTCAATTATTCCTATAATGAGGTGAACCATAGGGATTTTGAGATCGATGAGCTCAGGGACCAGAATGTGGTAACAGGTTTTGTTTACAACCATAATTTTAAGCCTGCTCCAATTGAGCCATTTGCCAAGAAGGATTCCTTGTTTACCGGGAAATATTGGAAATGGTTGAAGGATTTAAATCTGAATGTTTTACCTGCCAGTGTTTCGCTTCAATCCAATATCAACCGATCATTTAATCAGCAAAAGTTCAGGGATGTTTTTGAACCTGGGGTAGAAAAGTTGGACCTGCCATTTCTACAACAAAGGAATTATCTTTTCAATTGGCAATATGCCATTAATTATAGCCTCACAAAATCCTTGCGTTTAAACCTTACCGCTTCCAACAACAATATTGTAAGGAATTATTTTTCTGAAGATGGCAATCCGGATTCCGAGATCAATCAGGCTTTGGGATTGTGGGATGGATTTTTTGATCTTGGGGAGCCCAACAGACATTCCCAGGAAATGCAATTGAACTATGAATTGCCCTTGAACAAAATTCCTGCTTTCGATTTTATAAATGCCCAGTACACTTATACCAGTAATTTTGACTGGCAAAGGGGAGGGGATGCTCTGAACAAAGTGGCCGGGGAGGATATTAATACCGTACAGAATGCCAGTACCCATAATTTAACAGCATCCCTGACCATGCAAAAATTCTATGATTTCCTTGGTTTGGGAAGAAAGAATACCAAAGGGGCCGTTGCAAAACCGACGCGTTTGGATAAGGCAGGCAACCCGGCATCAAATGCCGATGATAAAGAGGTTAAAAAAGCTTCAGGTGCAGGGTACAATGCTTTTATAGATGTACTTACCATGGTGAAACGTGTAAATGTTACCTATAGTCAGAATGATGGTAAGGTGCTGCCTGGGTATACTAGGTCTGTAGGCTTTATTGGTACTGCAAAACCAACCATAGGATTTATCTTTGGTAGTCAGGCCGATGTTAGGTATGAGGCGGCCAGAAACGGCTGGTTGACCACCTTTCCGGAATTCAACCAGCAATATATTCAGAATACCAATAAGCAGTTGAATATCACCGCTACGGCACAGCCCACCAGGGATTTAACCATAGACCTTGTGGCCGATAGACAGATGTCCGAAAGTTATCAGGAGACATTTAACGTAGAGGATCTGGGAAATAACGCATTTGAATATGTGAATCTTTTGGGGAACAACTACGGTAATTTCAGTATTTCCACTTTAATGATCGGCACTGTTTTTAACAATAGTGACGAATTTGATTCTGCCAATTTTGAAACCTTTAAGGAAAATAGGATCACTATAGCCAATAGGATTGTTTCCGAAAGAAACCACGATACCGGTGTGGTGGATGAGGATGGTTTTCCGGAGAGATACGGTAAGACGAGCCAGGATGTTTTGTTGCCTGCTTTTTTTGCTGCTTATACTGGGAAGGATCCCAATAAGGTTAGTTTGGACGCTTTTAGAAATATACCAATTCCCAATTGGAACATTAAGTATACCGGATTAATGCGCAATCCTTGGTTTAAGAAGAAATTTAAGCGTTTTTCCCTTAGTCATGGGTATAGATCGGCCTACAGTGTAAATTCGTATCAGACCAATTTGACCCGTACACAATTGATCAATGAGGGCATGGAGCCAATAAATGCAGAGACCCAGGATTTTTTACCGGTCAATATTATGAACAATGTGGTGCTTACCGATGAGTTCAACCCATTGATGAGGGTAGATTTTGAAATGCAGAACTCCCTCAGTGTACTTGCGGAGATTAGAACAAATAGGGCATTGTCCCTGAGTTTTGACAATAGTCTAATGACAGAGATCAATGGAAAGGAATACACTGTTGGACTCGGGTATCGTTTTAAGGACGTTAAATTTGTTACCAATATTGGCGGTGAACAACAGCGTTTAAAAGGAGATTTGAATCTAAAGGCGGACGTTACCCTTAGGGATAATATTACCATTATACGAAACTTGGACATAGACAACAATCAAATTACTTCCGGACAAAACTTAATGTCCGTAAAATTTGTAGCTGATTACGCTTTGAGCAAAAGCTTGAACGCCCTGTTTTTTTACGATCATTCGTTTTCAAAATTTGCCGTGTCTACGGCTTTTCCCCAAACTTCCATCAATACCGGCTTTACCTTGAGGTATAATTTTGGAAACTAGTTTAAACTAGGAGGGTTTGGCCATTAAGGAATTTATTTTTACAAGGGGGCAAAAAGTTTAAATGAGTTTTTTGATTAACATGAGATATTCTTTTACATTTGTTGCCTTAACAAATTTTAGATAATGAATATACCTTCAGATTTAAAGTACACAAAAGACCATGAATGGGTCAGAATAGAGGGCGATACCGCTATTGTCGGGATTACTGATTTTGCCCAAGGGGAACTTGGGGATATCGTTTATGTGGAAGTGGAGACCTTGGACGAGACCTTGGACAAGGATGAAGTTTTTGGAACGGTTGAGGCCGTAAAGACGGTTTCTGATCTTTTTCTGCCCTTAAGTGGGGAAATAATTGCTTTTAATGAATCGCTTGAAGACGAACCGGAAAAGGTAAATACCGATCCTTATGGCGATGGTTGGATCATTAAAGTGAAAATTAGTGATTCCTCCGAAATAGATGGCTTGCTAGGGGATGCAGAGTACAAAGAACTTGTGGGTGCCTAAAAAATATTTTTTTACAATCTTGTTTATAAGCTGGGTGGTGTTCATAACATCGCTCAGCTTATTTTCTTTTGAGGATGATAGTCTACCTTCCATAAATATCCCCCATTTAGACAAGTTGGTACATTTTTCTTTTTACTTTGTATTTACCGTTTTGGGATGCTTGTCATTTAGGGAGATCGATCGCAAAAATACACCGCCGAAAAAAGTTATTTTGAAAATAATTTTCTACGCTGTGGTTTATGGTATAATTATTGAGATGCTTCAAGGTGTGGCCACGGTAGATAGGGAGCCCGATTTGCTGGATGTTCTGGCAAATAGTTTGGGGGCATTGTTCGGAAGTTTTGCGGTAAAATTCATTTTCTCCGGAAAAACTCCTTTATAATGGGTGAAATAGTGTTTTTTTTGAGTAATTTGGGGTGTGTTCGGGACAAAGGAGGGCAACCTGCTGGTTCTTAGCGCAATGGATGTGTAGGAATGGAATTTTTCCGATCAATAACGTTCAAGGCCTTTGGTTACATATAAAAGGATGCTTTGAAGCCCACGGACCTGTTTAAATTTATTTGTATTTTTTTTAACAAAAAGTTTTAAACAGATAAAATAAATATATAAATTAGCGAACATTAAAAATTAAGAATTATGGAACTTAAAAAGAATCCGAAGGCAGATTTAACAAGAAATAGCGGGCTTTATTTCGTTATTGGTCTTGTTTTGGTCATGCTATTGACGTATATAGCTTTTGAATGGAAGACCTATGACGATGATAATAATTTTGATTACACCATGAATGTGGAGGATACTTTGGACGAAGAGGTTCCAATGACCGAACAAATTAAGACACCACCACCACCACCGCCACCAGCTGCCCCGGAAATTATTGAGGTAGTTGAAGATGAGGAGGAAGTGGAAGAGACCGTAATTGAATCTACAGAAACCAGTCAAGAGGAAGAAGTAATAGAAGTAGCCGATGTTGAGGTGGAAGAGGTAGAAGAGGATGTGGATGTACCTTTCGCCGTTATCGAGGATGTTCCTATTTTTCCTGGCTGTGAAAATGAACCAAAAAGTAAATTGAGGGATTGTTTTAACTCCATGATGCAAAAGCACATTGGAAAAAATTTCCGCTATCCGGAAATTGCCCAGGAAATGGGAGTGCAAGGTAGGGTGAACGTAATGTTTGTTATCCAAAAGGATGGAAGCATCGGGAACGTAAGGATGAGAGGTCCGGATAAAAACTTGGAGGAAGAAGCTGCAAGGATTATCAGTAAATTGCCTAAAATGACCCCAGGGAAACAAAGAGGTAGACCTGTTCGTGTACCGTTCAGTATTCCAATTACTTTTAAGCTGCAATAGTTGAAATTTACAATATATTAAAATCCCGAGCCACGGCTCGGGATTTTTTTTGTTCCATAATGATATGGCGGTCGTGGGCAAATATGACCTTATGGTATTTCCTTGATTCGTTCAGGCTTCAGCCACTCCTTTAATAGTTAATTCATATAAACATGTTTATTTGGTTGCAAAAAATTCCTTTGCGGTGTATCTTTGCGGTCCATTTAAAAAATGCAAATGAAAACGGCGGTCGGTTCAGTTAAAAACACCTCTTTATCGGTATATTTTGCTGACTTTAAAGAAATTACCAAAGCTAGGCTCGCTGTAAGTGTGGTCTTTTCTTCCATAGCGGGGTATTTTCTGGGTGCTGTTGAAATTAATTTCTCCTCGGTGCTACTTTTGGCTTTCGGTGGGTATTGTATGGTAGGGGCTTCCAACGCTTTCAATCAAATTATTGAAAAGGACCTGGATGCTTTGATGAGCCGCACCAAAAACAGGCCTATACCAGCGGGTAGAATGTCTGTGGCCACGGCCATGGCCATTGCCGTTCTAATGACCATTGTGGGAATTGTGGCGCTGTATTTTCTAAACCCCAAAACGGCCATGTTTGGCGCTATCTCCATTTTTTTGTACACAAGTGTATATACGCCCTTAAAGACTAAAACGCCCTTGGCCGTCTTTGTAGGTGCCTTTCCTGGTGCTATTCCCTTTATGTTGGGATGGGTGGCCGCTACCGATAATTTTGGTATTGAGCCCGGTACCCTGTTCATGATACAGTTCTTTTGGCAATTTCCACACTTCTGGGCTTTGGGTTGGATGTTGGATGATGATTACAGGAAAGGTGGTTTTAAAATGCTTCCTACTGGTAAGAAAGATAAGGGCACTGCTTTGCAGATCATTATGTACACCATTTGGATGATAATTATTTCGGTAATTCCGGTATTTGGTTTTACAGGAAGGCTGCAATTGTCAATTGTAGCCGCTATTATCGTTTTTTTAATGGGAACCGTAATGTTGTTTTTCGCTTTTAGATTATATGAAAAAAGGGATAATGCTTCCGCAAGGAAATTAATGTTGGCCAGTGTAAGTTATATTACATTGATGCAAGTAGTATATGTAATGGATAAATTTATATAATTAGGATGGACTTAACGCAGGGTACGGGAAAGGAAAAAAACGCTAGGGCCAAGAAAATGATGCTCTGGTTCGGGATTGTTAGTTTGCTAATGGGGTTTGCTGGTTGGACCAGTGCCTATATTGTGAGCAGTTCTCGCGAAGATTGGATAAAGGATCTGACTTTGCCGTCGTCGTTCCTGTTCAGTACCATGGTGATCATTATAAGCAGTATAACTTACCTTATGGCCAAGAAAGCCATAAAGCAGGATAGGGTAAAACAATGTACCATTTGGTTATTGTTGACCCTTGCACTGGGAATTGCCTTTATAATATTGCAATTCAACGGATTTTCACAGATGGTGGCCAACGGTTACTATTTTACCGGGCCTACGAGTAATATTAAGATGTCCTATGTTTTTCTAATAGCAGCAGTACATATTGTTCATGTTGTGGCCGGTATTATTTCATTATTGGTGGTCATTGCCAATCACTTGCGGAAAAGGTATTCCTCAAAGGAAATGCTAGGTTTGGAACTAGGAGCTACATTTTGGCATTTTTTGGATATTCTTTGGATATATTTAATTCTTTTCATGTATTTCGTAAACTAGAAGGGGTTAATCCTTTGCTAAATGGAAGGTATTTTGACAGGGCTTATTTAGAATGGGTTTTTTTTGCCAATTTTAAAAGGCAAAAATTTTGTTTAGCCGAAAAAAATGTAAATTTGTGAAAATTTTATTAACGCTATAATTTTTATATGGATTCTACGGTTACTACGGGTACAGAAGAAAATGTCTGGGGTGGAGGAAATCAACCTCTAGGCGCTAGTTACGGAAAGTTGATGATGTGGTTCTTTCTTGTGTCCGATGCATTGACGTTTTCTGGCTTTCTTGCTGCATACGGTTTTTCTAGGTTTAAGTTTATAGAAACTTGGCCAATTGCCGATGAGGTTTTTACCCACGTTCCTTTTTTTCATGGAAACTATCCCATGTACTACGTAGCGTTCATGACCTTTATTTTAATTATGTCTTCCGTAACTATGGTGTTGGCTGTTGATGCCGGACATAAATTGCAAAAGACAAAGGTAATCTGGTATATGTTCCTAACTATTATTGGAGGGGCAATATTCGTAGGTTCACAGGCCTGGGAATGGGCTACTTTTATAAAGGGCGATTTTGGAGCTTTGGAAACCAAAGGAGGTAGGGTGCTGCAATTTGTTAGCGCTGATTCAGGGGATCGTCTTGCTTTAAGGGATTTTGCCGAGACCCTACATGAAGACAGGGTTGATCATGAAAAGAAGAATGGAATTTGGTACTACAAGGGAGATGCTTTGCCCAGTTACTCCCTGAATGAAGTAGTTGAAGGAGTGAAATCGAACCCCAATGTTTTAATACGTACGGAATTAATAAACGAGGATGGCCATAAAACAGTTTTGACAAGGGATGAAACTTTGAAAAAATTAAAGGACGCGACACTTGTTGTTGAAGGGGCCAATCTGGTGCGGAATGAGTACGGCAGTAGGTTGTTTGCCGATTTCTTTTTCTTTATCACAGGGTTTCATGGTTTTCACGTATTTTCCGGGGTAGTCATCAACTGTATTATCTTTTTTAATGTTATTCTTGGTACTTACGAAAGAAGGGGGCATTATGAGATGGTGGAAAAAGTTGGGTTGTACTGGCACTTTGTGGATTTGGTATGGGTATTTGTATTTACCTTCTTCTACTTGGTATAATTTGTTTAAATAAAAAATTCATCCTTTTAAAGAATATATAAAAAAATAAGATTAGAAATGGCACACGAACATAAACTCGAAATATTTAGAGGTCTGTTGAAGTTTAAGTCCAACACACAAAAAATATGGGGTGTATTAACATTCCTTACTTTGGTGACCATAGTTGAAGTTGGATTGGGGATTGCAAAGCCAGAGTCTTTGACCCATTCCTATTTTTTGGGAATGAAGGTCTTGAACTGGATTTTCATCATATTGACTTTGGTCAAGGCTTATTATATTGCCTGGGATTTTATGCACCTTAGGGATGAGAAGAGTTCTTTGAGAAGAGCTATTGTTTGGACCCCTATATTCCTTGTGGCCTACCTTATTTTTATTCTCCTCTTTGAAGCGGATTATATATACCATGTGTATACCGATGGCTTCGTTAAGTGGAATTTCTAACGAATAATTAACAGCATAAAAAGACGGTATAACAACCGTCTTTTTTATTTTTGTACTTATTCGGTTTGTACTGAATATACAGGGGAGGAATGTTCTTTTTCGTCCAAACTGTAATGTTGGAAATTAATATTTATAGGATGAAGAAAACATTAGTACTGGTTACCTTATTTATCCTGCCTATAGTGATATATCTGTTTTTTGCTTCAGGGATAACTAACTTTGGCAAATTGGCAACTTTAACAGAGAATGTTCCTGAAATTGATTTTGCGGACAAGGCTGTTGCCCTAGGGGGCAAAATTACCGTACTGGGATTTCTTGGGAAGGATGTGGAAAGTAAAAAAGGCAATGCCTTTAATTTGAACCAGAAAATATACAAGCGTTTTTACGAGTTTAACGATTTTCAATTTGTTATGGTCATGCCCAAAGGTACGGAGCAGGATGTGGAAGAATTGAAAAAGGAACTGCTGCAATTGGCGGATATAGGCAAATGGAATTTTGTCTTTGGGGATGATGATGAAATCAATGACCTTTTTAAGAGCCTTAAGACAAACCTGATATTGGATGGGAACTTGGGTACACCCTATGTTTTTATTATTGATAAGAACAGAGTGCTAAGGGGAAGGGACGATGATGTGGAAGAAGGAATTAAATATGGTTTTGATACTTCCTCTGTGGCGGATTTAAACAATAAGATGGAGGATGATGTAAAAATTATATTGGCCGAATATCGAATGGCCCTAAAAAAGAATTACGCAGATAGGCCGAAATAATGCAGAAAAACAATTATACATATGTGTGGGTTTCCTTTGTAATCCTTGTGTTTGGAATCATTTTTGTTCCAAAAATTGTGGAAAGGGTGCAAGGTGGCTCCATTATTCAGAATGATAGGTTAAACCTAAAAGGGGCTAATGAAAAACTGGCGTTTATAGAAATGAACGGGCAAAGGCGTAAAGTACCTCCCTTTGCTTTCTTGGACCAGGACAGTTTGTTGATTACCAATGACGATTATAAGGGCAAGGTGTATTTGGTAGAGTTTTTCTTTACCACCTGCCCTACCATCTGCCCTATCATGAACAAAAATTTGGTTCAGATTCAAAATGAATTTAAGGATTTTGAAAATTTTGGGGTGGCTTCATTTACCATAAACCCGGATTATGACACCCCCGGGGTATTGAAGGAATATGCTCAGGATTACGGGATAACCAACATGGATTGGCATTTGCTAACGGGCAATATAAACGATATATATACCTTGGCCAATACCGGATTTAGTATTTTTGCGGCTGAAGTTCCAGAGGCGGAAGGTGGGTTTGAACATTCGGGCCTTTTTGCATTGGTAGATAAAAATGGTTATATACGTTCCAGGGTGGATAAGTTTGGAAATCCAATCGTGTATTACAGGGGAACCATTAGCGAACAGGACGGGGAGAATGATCATGGGGAAGAGGAGCAAATATCGATCCTTAAAGAGGACATTAAAAAATTATTGAAAGAATAATGGATGCAAATACCTTGAAAGAAAAGAAAATAAATAAGATAATCAATTTGGTATCCATAGTTATACCGCTTGTTGTGGTTCTGCTTTTTGGGGTAAAATTGCCAAACGTGGAGCCTTTAAGTTTTTTGCCTCCCATATATGCCACTGTAAACGGTTTCACCGCCATATTGTTGGTCATTGCGGTCATTGCCGTTAAAAATGGGAAGCTCGAGCTTCACCAGAAATTAATGACCAGTTGTATTTTGTTGTCTTTGGCATTTCTAGTGATGTATGTGGCCTATCACATGACCTCCGATTCTACCTCGTTTGGAGGGGAAGGGATTGTTAAATATATTTATTTCTTTATTCTGATTACCCATATTATACTATCCATAGTAATAATACCCTTGGTACTGCGTACCTATGCAAAGGCATACCTTAAGGATTTTGCAGCGCATAGGAAACTTGCCCGGATTACATTTCCACTGTGGTTGTATGTGGCAATAACCGGGGTCGTGGTCTATTTAATGATATCTCCTTATTATGTACACTAAATCATCTTCCTTTTTTTCAAGACGTGGCAGTTTCAAAATTCAATACCTGGTATGGATTTTAACCATATCATTTTTGTTGGTGCCTAATATCTCGGAAGCCCAGTGTGCCATGTGTAGGGCAGTATTGGAAAGTGAAGGGAGCGAAGCTGCGGCAAAGGGTATCAACAATGGTATTGTATATCTAATGGCTGTTCCCTATCTATTGGTGGCAGGGCTCTTTTTCTTTATCTACAAAAAGATGAAAGCTTAAAATCGATTTCAATTTTAACATTTATTTAGAGTTACACCTGTAACAATTTTATTTTACAAAGGTCTTATTCAATAAACACTTTTGGGCCTATGTTCGATATTGAGAGATGGCAGGAAATTTTTGATGCCATACGAAAAAATAAACTCCGTACTATTCTTACCGGTGTTTCTGTGGCCTCTGGCATCTTTATTTTGGTGGTTTTATTGGCATTTGGACAGGGTATGCAAAATGGCATTGCCAAAGAATTTGAAGCGGACGCCAGCAATAGGATAGGGGTATGGACACAGGTTACTACAGAGGAATACATGGGTTTGAACCCAGGTAGGCCCATACAGCTAAGAAATAACAATTACGAAGCTATCAACACCAAATTTGCAAAGGATCTTGAACATAAATCCCCTTTCTTTAGGTTGAGAAGTGTAACGGTGGATTTTATGAATGAATCTGGATCCTATTCCGTTCAAGGCGTGTCGCCCTTATTTCAAAATATAGAAAATCAATTTATTTCCCAGGGTCGTTATTTAAATTATGGTGATGAAGAAAGTGTGGCCAAGGTGGTGGTGATCAGTAATAAGATAAAGCGGGAGCTGCTTAAAGGGGTGGAAGATCCCATTGGTTCATTCTTGAAAATATCCGGTATTAATTTTCAGATAGTTGGAGTTTACGGCGATAAGGGAGGCGATAGGGAAGAAGATCGACTTTTTATACCTACAAGCACGGCACAACGTGTTTTTAATGGAAGCGATAATTTAAATATGATGTTCTTTACCTTAAAGCCATCCGATAACTTTGAGGCAACGCTTGCGAAGTCCGTGCAATTTACTGAAGATTTAAAAGCCTACTTAAGACAGGTGCATACGGTAGCACCTACCGATCCGAGTGCTATCAACACCTTTAATACGCTGGAAGGTGTAAAGCGATTTCAAAATTTAACAGGTGGTATAAAATCCTTCTTTTGGTTTGTAGGGATATGTACCATTGTAGCTGGGGTGGTAGGTGTAAGCAATATAATGATGATCATTGTTAAAGAAAGGACCCGGGAAATAGGGGTAAGGAAGGCTTTGGGTGCAAGGCCAAGGGCCATTGTGGGCATGATCTTGCACGAGGCAATCTTTGTTACCAGTGTAGCCGGATTGGCCGGGCTAATTTTTAGCATGGGATTATTGGAATTTGTGGGCCCCAACCTTCAAGTAGATTACGTCCTTAATCCTTCCATTAATTTTAAGGTCGCGCTCAGCACGGTTTTTTTATTGATAATAGCCGGGGCCTTGGCAGGTTTTTTTCCAGCTTGGCGTGCTGCTACCATTAGACCCATTGAAGCCTTGAGGGATGAATAGGAACATAGTTGGTAAGTAAGGAATAGATATGTTTAATAAGGATCGTTGGAAAGAAATTCTTGAAGTGCTGACCAGTAACTGGTTCAGGACCTTGTTAACCGCCTTTGGCGTTTTTTGGGGCATCTTGATATTGATTGTCCTATTGGCAGCAGGCAAGGGCCTGGAGAACGGTATACGGTCCAATTTTGGGGATATTGCAACCAATACTATGTTTATGTGGACCCAGGGAACGTCCATGGCCTACAAAGGTCTGCCAAAGGGGAGGCGTTTTACTTTTAAATTGGAGGACGTGGCCGCTATAAGGCAAAAAGTGCCCGAGCTCAGGTTTGTGTCCCCCAGAAATCAATTGGGAGGTTTTAATGGTGCCAATAATGTGGTGAGGGGAATAAAAACGGGGGCATTTAATGTTTACGGGGATTATCCGGATATAATAAATCAAGATCCCATGGGCATCACTTCTGGTAGGTTCATTAATGAGTTGGATATTGGGGAGAAAAGAAAAGTTGCTGTTATTGGTGAAGGTGTCAGGGCCAGTTTGTATGATGTAGGGGAAGAGGTGTTGGGTACCTATATTAAGATTCAAGGTGTAAATTTTATGGTGATCGGAACCTATAAAAAGAATTCCAATGACGGCAATGGCGAGGAGGTTCAAAAAGAGATATTTATTCCCTTTACCTCTTTTTCCCAGGCGTTTAACCAGGGTAACAATGTGGGTTGGATGGCAATCACCGCAAACGACAATTCATCCATAACCCAATTAAAGGAGGAAATTTTTACCGTGGTACGGGAAAATCAAAAGATTCATCCCCAGGATTTAAGGGCCATAGGACATTTTGATTTGTTTGAAGAGTTCAACAAAGTGCTGGGCCTGTTTAAGGCCATGCGTTGGATAGCTTATTTTGTGGGTATCCTTGTTTTGTTGTCGGGTGTCATCGGTGTTAGCAATATTATGCTGATAGTGGTCAAGGAAAGAACCAAGGAAATAGGGATTCGACGGGCTTTGGGGGAAAATCCTTGGTCCATTCAACTTCAGATTATAATGGAATCTATCTTTTTGACTATGATTTCGGGGATGGCAGGGATAAGCTTTGGGGCCTTGGTCATTTATCTTATCAATTACTTTTTGGAAAACAATGGGCCAGTGGAAATGTTTCTTAATCCCAGTGTAGGACTAGGGGTTGTACTTACGGCTTTGAATATCTTGGTCGTGTCTGGCCTGTTGGCCGGATTTATACCCGCCCAAAGTGCCATAAAAGTTAGACCTATAGAAGCACTTAGAACGGAGTAGTTGTCTTTATACTGATAAGATGACGTTTTTTGGAATTTGTAGAACAATATAAAAAGGAGTAAATCAATCAAAATCAAATCATAAAATGAAAAAGTCGGTCACTGTTATAATATTAATATTCATTGTTTTTAGCTGCTGTGGAGCCTTGTATTATCTATATCAAAAGAATGCCGAAGACCCCGTAGTCTATGCAACTGAAAAGCCGTCCACACAAACCATAATAAAGAAAACGGTCGCTACGGGCAGTATCTTGCCTTTGGAAGAGGTGTTGATAAAACCGAATATTTCAGGGGTTATAGAGGAAGTTTTTGTGGAAGGGGGCGACTATGTTAAGTCGGGCGATTTAATAGCGAAAATAAAGGTGGTCCCCAATCTTTCCTCCTTGAACGAGGCCAAGAACACTATAGAGGAATCCAAGATTTCCCTGGACGATCAAAAGCGCAATTTGGAACGGCAAAGAACCTTGTTCGATAAGGGGGTAATTTCCAAAGTGGATTTGGAGAGGGCAGAGGTCGCCTATGACCAGGCCAAACAAGCTTATGTTGCAGCCAATAAACGCTTCGATATTGTAAAGACAGGGACCACCAAAGGTTACGGTAATGAGGCAAATACCATGATCAGGGCCACTGTGAGCGGAATGGTGTTGGAAGTGCCGGTAGAGGTGGGCAATCAGGTTATAGAGTCCAATAATTTTAATGAGGGTACAACCATCGCCGCCATTGCAGATGTGGAAAAGATGATTTTTGAAGGCAAGGTAGACGAATCTGAAGTTGGTAAGATCAAGGAAAACCTACCCCTGGAAATTACTGTGGGAGCCATTGAGAATAAGGTATTCGATGCGGTGCTGGACTATATAGCCCCTAAGGGGAAAGTGGAGAACGGCGCCATTCAGTTCGAGATCAAAGGTACTTTGAAGAAGCGCGATACCATTTTTATCAGGGCGGGACTCAGTGCCAATGCATCTATAATCTTAGCCAAGGCCGATAGTGTATTGGCTGTAAAGGAAGCCTTGATCCAATTTGATCCGGATACCAAAAAACCTTTTGTGGAAATTGCTACCGGGGGGCAAAAATTTGAACGTAGGGAGATTCAATTAGGGGTAAGTGATGGAATCTACATCCAAATTCTAAAGGGAATAGAACCCGATGATGAAATAAAAGTATGGAACGAAATCAAACCGGCATCCCTCGGGGCTTAATTTTTTTAACACAGCTTTAACACATCCAATTGTAACGACTTTATCCATAGTCGGTCTTATATTCGTAATTTGAAGCACGCTTACCTAATCCAATAAATCATGATAGAAATTAAAGATCTTCATAAATCCTATAAAATGGGAAGCAATTCCCTGCATGTATTAAAAGGCATTAATTTTTCTGTTGAAGAAGGCGAGCTTGTGGCCATTATGGGTTCCTCGGGCTCCGGTAAGTCTACCCTGCTTAATATATTGGGTATGTTGGACGTGTTGGATGAAGGGTCCTACACCTTGGACGGGGTGCCTATTAAGGACTTAAATGAGACGAAGGCGGCCCAATATAGGAACAAGTTTTTGGGTTTTGTTTTCCAATCCTTTAATTTGATCAATTACAAAAGTGCCATGGAAAATGTGGCACTGCCACTATATTACCAGAAAGTAGGAAGAAAGGAAAGACAGGAAAAGGCTTTGAAATACTTGGAACAGGTGGGTTTGCGTGAATGGGCGGACCATTTGCCAAGTGAATTGTCCGGGGGGCAAAAGCAAAGGGTTGCCATAGCAAGGGCCATGGCAGCTGAACCAAAAGTATTGTTGGCGGATGAACCCACGGGTGCCTTGGATAGTACCACCTCCTATGAGGTAATGGATCTTATCCAAAAAATAAACGATGCAGGCAACACCATACTGATCGTTACACATGAGCCGGACATTGCGGATATGTGCAAGAGAATTGTGCATTTAAAGGATGGGGTCATTGTAGAGGATAAAAAAATAACCCAGGTTAGAGCTTCCCAGTATGTTTAGTAGGGATAATTGGAAGGAAATATTTGAAACTATCCACAAGAATAAACTAAGGACCTTTCTCTCAGGGTTTACGGTGGCTTTGGGTATTCTAATTTTTGTTGTGCTGTTTGGGATGGGGAACGGGCTGGTGAACACCTTCAATGAGTTTTTTGGGGATGATGCCACCAACGTACTTTATATATTCCCAGGAAGAACTACCGTTCCGTACAAAGGCTATAAATCCAACAGGGTAATAGAATTTGATAATAGCGATTTGGAGGATATAAAAAAGAACCTTGCCATGTTTGTTGATTATACTACCCCCAGAATTTCCAGAGGTGGTTTGGTTAAATACAGGAATGAATCCAATAATTATACTACCAGAGCGGTTGGCCCGTCACATCAATACGCAGAAAAGACCATTATGATGAAGGGTCGTTTTATAAACGAAAAGGATATAAAAAACAAAACCAAATATGTGGTCATTGGACGGTTGGTAGAGAAGGATCTATTTGGCAATAAGAATGCCGTAGGTGAATACATAGATGTGGCAGGGAGTGCTTTTATGGTGATTGGTGTTTTCCAGGATGACGGTGGTGATAATGAGGAAAGATTGATCTATATGCCCTACACCACAAGACAGCTCATTGAGAAAAACAACGACAAAATAGATCAGATAATAGTGGCCTTTAAGCCTGAGATCGGCTATGCCGGGGCCATGGCTTTGGATAGGAGCTTGGACAAATTTTTTAGAGAAAAGAAGTACATCAGTCCAAATGATCAGAACGGAGTGTTTATCAGGAATGTGGCAGACCAGTTAAAGCAAAATCAGCAGTTTGCGAGAGTATTGCAAATTATAGTAGGTTTTGTGGCCTTTGGGACCATAATTGCCGGCATAATAGGGATTAGTAATATTATGGTTTTTGTGGTCAAGGAACGTACAAAGGAACTTGGGATCAGAAAAGCATTGGGAGCCACCCCTAAGTCGGTCATCGGTTCCATTTTATTGGAATCGGTTTTTATTACGACCATTTCAGGATTTTTCGGGATGCTTTTGGGTGTTTTCATCTTGAATTCACTAGGTGAAAAATTGAAGGACTACTTTATAACCAATCCCTATATAGATATAACTATGGCTATCAGTGCCACTTTGGTTTTAATCCTGTTTGGGGCCATTGCAGGATATATTCCGGCTAAAAGGGCAGCGGATATAAAACCAATTGAAGCCTTAAGAGACGAATAATATGCGATTTTTATTTGATGGTAATACCTGGCAAGAGATTTTTGGTTCTATTGGTAAAAATAGGACCAGGACCATTATTACCGTGATAGGTGTATTGTGGGGAATATTTATTTATATCGTATTGTCTGGTGCGGCACAAGGGTTGAATAACGGGTTTGAGAAAGCATTTCAAAATGTGGCAATGAATAGTTTGTTTACCATAGGACGTAATACAAGTATGCCTTATAAGGGATTTAAAACGGGAAGACAGATACAGCTGAAGTTGAATGATGTTACCGTATTAAAGAATAGGATTCCAGAGATTCAATTTATCGCTCCACGAAATGTAAAAGGTATTTTTGGTGGTAGCCCGGCCCAAGTTATCAGGCAGGGTATGTCGGGAGATTATGCCGTCTACGGGGATTACCCTATTTCCACAAAAATCGCTACCAAGAAGATCTATGATGGCGGTAGGTTTATAAATGACGAGGATATTAATGGTGCTAGAAAAGTATGTGTCATTGGGGAGCGCACCCAAAAAGAGTTATTTGAAAATGATGAGAGTCCCATAGGCGGGTATATTAGGATAGACAATGTGTTTTTCCAGGTAGTGGGAGTACACAAGTATACGCCAGGGGGAGGATTTGAAAGTGATTCAGATATTTATATACCCTTTACCACGTTCAAGAAATTATATAATACCGGTGAAAACGTAGGTTGGTTCGCTATTGCAGCTTATGACGATGCCGATATTGTAAAGGTAGAGGAAAATGTGAAGTCGGTTCTTAAGAATATTCACAACGTAAACCCCAAGGATGAGCGTGCCATAGCTTCGTTTAATCTGGGTGTAATTTTTAACAGGATTGTGGGTTTTGCAAAAGGTTTGACCTTTATGTCTCTGGTCGTTGGGATTGCCACCATTTTGGCGGGAGTCATAGGCATCGGAAATATTTTGCTCATATCCGTAAAGGAAAGGACCAAGGAATTGGGGGTTAGACGGGCCCTTGGAGCCACCCCTAGGGAAGTTAGATCCCTTATTATCCTGGAGTCGGTATTTTTGACCATGCTTGCCGGTGTTATGGGAATTATTCTTGGGGCGGGAGCGTTGAGTATGATCAATAAACTGACCCAGGGCATGGATTTCCCCTACTCCAATCCAACCGTACCTATACCCTATGTTTTGGGTGCCTTGGCCCTAATGGTAGTTCTAGGCACTTTAATAGGTCTGATACCTGCACAACGAGCCGTAAGTATAAAACCAATAGATGCTTTACGAGAAGAATAAAACAAACCAATACAAATAAATAAAAGTAAAATGAACAAGATTGTAAAATATGTGCTAATAGGAGTTTTGGTGCTTGGAGCCCTTTGGGCGGCAGCTTTTTTTATAAAATCCAATAGCAAGTCCGCTATCACTTACGAGACAAAGAACCCTTTTACGGCCAATATTCAAAAGAAAACCGTGGCAACCGGTAAGGTAGTGCCAGAGGATGAAGTGGAGATAAAACCTCAGATTTCGGGTATCATAGAGGAAATCTTACTGAAAGAGGGGGCCAAGGTAAATGCGGGCGACTTAATTGCCAAAATAAAGGTGGTTCCCAATGAACAATCCCTGAACCAGGCAAGAGGTAGGGTAAAGAATGCCGAAATAGCATTGAACAATACCAAGATTGAATATGACCGGAATAAGGCCATATTTGACAAAGGGGTTATTTCTTCCCAAGATTTTAATAGCCTACAATTGCGCTATGATCAGGCGAAATTGGAGCTGCAGAATGCCCAATCCGATTATCAGATTATCCGTGATGGGTCGGCAGGGGGTAGTGCTACCGCCAACACCAATATAAGGGCGACCGTTTCGGGTACAATTCTGGAGATTCCCGTAAAGGAAGGAGATCAGGTTATTCAAAGTAACAACTTTAACGATGGAACTACCATAGCTACTATTGCCGATTTAAGCATCATGATTTTTGAAGGGAAAGTAGATGAAGGCGAGGTTGGAAAATTGGAATTGGGAATGCCCTTGGAGATTAGCTTGGGCGCTATTAACGATAAAAAATTTGATGCCAAACTTAGATTTATCGCTCCCAAGGGTATTGAGGAATCTGGAGCAGTACAGTTTAAGATTGAGGGTGATGTTAGCGTTGAAGACGACTTTTTGATCCGTGCTGGGTATAGTGCCAATGCCTCTTTGGTGTTGGAAAAGAAAGACAGTGTAATGGTAATTCCTGAAGCTCTTCTACAATTTGATAAAGTAACGGATAAACCTTTTGTTGAAGTGGCCGTAGGTACTGTGGAAGAACAAAAATTTGAAAGAAAGGATGTTGAGGTAGGAATTTCGGATGGGGTAAATGTGGAAATTGTTTCGGGTATAACCAAGGAAGACAAGGTTAAGATTTGGAACAAGACAGAACCCATTAAGAAAGGTACGGAAGAAGATGGTGAATCTGAAGAAGGAAATTAAGGGGAATATCAATCAAAAAACAATCAAAACATGAGAATTAAGATAATTGTAGGCCTGTTTTTTTTCTGTTGTGGCATACTATCCGCCCAAGAAAAAAAATGGACCTTGGAAGAATGTGTTTACTATGCCGTGGAGAATAATTTGACCATAGAGCAATATGAACTCGATCTTGAAAACGCCAAAATAGATAAATCGGATGCCGTGGGTGATATGTTGCCCAATTTTAATGCAAACGCAAGTCTCTCCGGCAATTCAGGGCTCGTTTTGGATCAATCCAGGAACCAACAGGTTACCGGGACCGTAACTACGGCCTCGGGAGGCTTTAGTTCCTCGGTAAATCTATTTGATGGATTAAGGAATATCCACCGGTTGAACAGGGCAAAATTGAATGCCTTGGCCAGTCAGTATAGGTTGGATAACTTAAAGGACGATATTATGCTGGCGGTGGCCAATGCCTACCTACAAGTTTTGTCCAACAAGGAGTCGCTTAAAGTTTTTAGGGCCCAATATGCCGTTACAGAACAGGATCTGGTAAAGACCAAGGAGTTGGTAGATGCCGGTGTGGTCCCAAAAGGGGATTTATTGGAAATAGAAGCAACTGCGGCCAATCAGGAACAGCAAATCGTAAATGGGGAGAATCAGGTACTGATCTCCCGGATAAACTTGGCACAACTGCTCCAGATCAGGGATTATGAAAATTTTGATATTGCAGATGAGGAATTTGATATTCCTCCCTCCAATATATTGGACAATTCGCCCAAAACAATTTTCGACAAAGCCCTTACCTTTAGGAATGATATTAAATTCTCGCTGTCCAATGTGGAATTGGCACAAAAGGATTTACAAATAGCCAAAGGGGCGGTTTACCCAACTTTGGGAGCTTTCTTTAATTATGGTACGCGATATTCAAGCGAATTTAGGGATCCGGTCACTTTTAATAGAATCTCTTTTACAGACCAGTTATATTTAACGGATGGTATTGCCTATGGTCTGCAGTTGAATATTCCGGTATTTAATGGGTTTAGTGTTAAGAACAACATTAAAAGGGCCCAAATTGGGGTAGAGAGGTCACGTTTGCAATTGGAACAGGATAAATTGGATTTGGAATCCAATATTAATCAGGCCTATGTGGATGTTAAGAGTTTCTCCAAGGCTTATGAAGCTGCACAAAAAACATTGGATGCACGTAGGTTGGCCTATAATTATTCCAAGGAGCGATTTGATGTTGGACTTATGAACGCCTTCGATTTTAGTCAGTCGCAATCCAGGGTGGATAATGCGGAGGCCGAATTAATAAGGACAAAATACGATTATATATTTAGGTTAAAAGTGTTGGAGTTTTATTTTGGCTTACCTATAACATTGGATTAAGTTATATTTGCGGTCTATATGGCTATGATATTAAATTTAGAGACTGCAACCACCAATTGTTCCGTGGGTATTGCCAAGAATGGGGAAATAATTTCTATGAGGGAAGACAATAGTCCCAATTATTCACATTCGGAACAGTTGCACATTTTTATAGAGGAAGCTTTGAAAGGGGCTTCCTTAACTTTTAAGGATATATCCGCCATTGCAGTTAGCAAGGGGCCGGGCTCCTATACCGGTCTTCGTATAGGGGTGTCGGCGGCGAAGGGACTTTGCTTTTCATTGGATCTCCCGCTGATATCGGTTTCAACCCTGGAAAGTTTGGCCAAGCAAGGATATGCCAAAGGATATGATTTTATAATTCCGTTGTTGGATGCCAGGAGAATGGAAGTGTATTCGGCAGTCTTTAATGCAGAGGGAAGCAATATTAGGGAGACCAGGGCGGAAATAATCAACGAGGACAGCTTCTTGGAATATGCACAAAATGGCAGTGTTTTATTAATTGGGGACGGAGCGGAAAAATGCAGGGAACTATTGGACCATCCAAATTTTAGTTACCATTCTGCATGGCCCACAGTTAGTGGGATGGGAGAGTTGTCCTATAAAAAGTTCAAAGCAAACGATTTTGAAAATGTCGCTTACTTTGAACCGTATTATTTAAAGGATTTTATGTCGCCGACCAAAAAGTCTTAGTATTGGTGAACCACCCTTTGTGGAAACGGAATCTCTATTTCCGCAGCATCAAACCTGTTCTTTAGTTCTTCCAAAACGTGGAAGTGGGCCGCCCAGAATACATCATTATTGGCCCAAAAGCGCAAGGAAAGGTTCACGGAGCTATCCCCTAATTCTGCAACATAGACCTCAGGGGCAGGATCTTTTAGAATATTTGAATTTTCTGCACAGATTTCCAGTAAAATTTCTTTGGCCAATTTAATATTGGAGCTGTACCCTATGCCTACGGAAATCTTATCCCTTCGGGTGTTTTGTGCATTGTAGTTGATGATATTGTTGTTGGATAATTGGCCATTGGGAACTATGGCGATCTGATTTCCAAAGGTGCTTATTTTTGTGGTAAAGATGGATATTTCCTTTACAGTACCGTCCACACCTTGTGCGGAAATAAAATCACCTACCTTAAAGGGTTTGAACAGTAATAATAAGACACCGCCTGCAAAATTGGCCAAGGAACCCTGTAAGGCCAGACCAATGGCCAGACCAGCGGCACCAATAATGGCCACCAGGGAAGACGACTGCACTCCGAGCTGGGTAATTACTATTACAAAAAGCATTATTTTAAGCCCAATGCTTATAAAGCTTTGCAAAAAGGACTCTAAGGAAGGGTCGTAGTCTGCCTTATCAAAAAATTTACGGACCATGCGATTAATAAATTTTATAATCCAGAGCCCCAAAACATAAATAATAATAGCCATAATTAAACTAGGAAGTGCTTCCCAAAGAAATTTGATGGCCTGGTCTATATGTTCTTGATAATCAGAAATGAAATTCATGAAAAAAATATTTTTTTTTGGTTTAATACATTAAAAATCCAACTCCCTTATAAAATAAGGGTATTGAACCATTTTTAAGCTAATGCAAATATATAAATGGTTTAAATATTGCTGAAATTTCAATAAAAGGATACTACAAAAAAAGCGCCTTTTAACGGCGCTTGTTGATTGAAATGGGAAAAATATTAATTCACTTCAAAAGTGATTTTAACATTAACGCGAAAATCGTCCAGTTTTCCGTCTTTAACCGTTGCACTCTGTTCATTGACATATACCGAACGAATATTCTTAACGGATTTGGAAGCTTGTTCCACTGCCTTTTTAGCAGCATCCTCCCATCCTTTGTTAGAATTTGCAAGAACTTCGATAACTTTTAAGATAGCCATAATATTAAGTTTTAGATTCTCTTAAAGTTAACAAATAAAAGCTAGAATTCGTACTTTTAATATTGAAAATCAACCATTTAAGGCAACTACCTCATTTACCATATCGCCCATCATATTTTTGAGCATGGTTTCAATACCATTTTTTAGGGTAAAGGTAGACGAGGGGCAGCCACTGCAGGCCCCCTGTAAAATAACGTTTACGGTCTTCGTGTCGCCTTCATAGGATTTAAATAGGATATTGCCCCCATCACTCGCTACGGCGGGTTTAACATATTCTTCCAGAATATCGATGATCTGCTTGGAAATGTCATCCAAATCGGTATCCTTCAACTGGGCCTCCGGAGCAACTGTTTTTTGTTGCTGAAGACTCTTGGCCGATACCACTTCCTTGCCATCGGCAATAAAATCCCTGATTTTCTCTCTAAGTTCCAAGGTAATATCATCCCATTCCGCAAGGTCGTACTTATTTATGGAAACATAATTTACATCAAAAAACACCTCTTTTACAAAGGGCAGCATAAATAGTTGTTTGGCCAATTCAGAATCTTTGGCCTCATCTATGTTCTTAAATTCAAAGGTGGTTGGAACAATTCTTTTATTGGTCACAAATTTCATCACGGACGGATTGGGGGTAACTTCTGCATAGACTGTTACGGCCACCTTCTTCTGATTTTCATCCTCCTTGACAACAGGCTCGCCAGAATTGAGATAATCCACCAACTGCTGTGCCACGCTATCCTTAACATCCTCCCATTCCACAATGTCATAACGTTCCAAGCCTATAAAGTTGCCCGAGATATATACCGTTTTTATAAATGGTAGATAGAATAACTGCTGGGCCAAAGGCGAAATTTTGGCTTCGTCTATGTTTTTAAATTCGTAGTTGTTATTCTTTGTAATGAAATGATTGGTTTCAAATTTTAGTATCGCCGGATTCTTCGTGGGTACCACGGTAATGATAAACTCCTCCATTTAAATATTTTTTACAAAAGTACGAAGGTTTTCTAAGTAATGGCATATATAATAATGTAGTATTTCAACCGTTATATTTTATATTTGGACGATGTTACTAACACACCACTCTTCTTAAATGAAACAACATTTATTGATTTTACTTTCTTTTTTTGCGATAGGCTATCAGTCTATTGCTCAAGAAGGTGTTCCTGTCTATTTTGATTATTTGGCAGATAATTACTATTTGGTATATCCATCTATGGCCGGAATTGGTGAAGGAGGGAAAATTAGGGCTACTATAAGAAAGCAATGGTTTAGCGTAGATGAGGCCCCCAATATGCAGACCTTGAACGCACATTTTAGGGTTGGTGAAAATAGTGGTTATGGAGCAACCGTCTTTAACGACGCCAACGGATATCACTCCCAAACGGGATTTAAACTTACCTATGCTCATCATTTGAGATTGGGCGGTGATTTTAGAAGCTTAAATCAGCTCTCTTTCGGACTTAGTGCAGGGATTCAGCAAAGTAATTTGGACGAGTCCGAGTTTGTTTCTGTTATTCCAGATCCCATTATCACCGGCTCAAGAAACAGTGTAGGTTATTTTAATATGGATTTGGGAATGTCCTATAACTTTATGGAATTCTATGCCCATGCGGCCGTTCACAATATAATGGGGAGGGGAAGGGATCTATATTCGGCCATTGAATCCAATAACTTAAGAAAATATCTTGTATCATCGGGTTATGTGTTCGGTAGGAGCGAATGGCAGGTAGAGCCTTCCGTGCTTTTTCAGTTCACAGAGTTTACAAGGGAAAAGGCGATCGATATCAATGCCAAAGTCTATAAAAGCGTGGATTTTGGAACTGTTTGGGGCGGAATTTCCTACCGAAGAAGTTTTGATGGTGCCCAATACCAAACCACCAACGATTTTGGGGAACAGCGTTTGCAACTTATAACTCCTATCGTAGGGGTCAACTATAAGAATTTTTTGGTTTCTTACAACTATTCCTACCAAATGGGCGATGTTAGGTTTGACAATGGCGGTTTTCATCAAATTACCCTGGGGTACGATTTTGGACAGTCAGAGAAAAGATACGATTGTAAATGTCCGGCCGTTAATTACTAATTTCACAACTATTTCCGGTATATAAGGTAAATTGACTTTTTTGGCCATTGCACCTATGTTTGAAAGGCCATAAGCGAATCAAAAAAAAACATAATAAAAGAACCCTGCCATTAGACAGGGTTCTTTCGTATTCCGACCCTTTGTTCTGATCGGTTCCATAAGGATAGCTGAGACAAACTTGGATTTGTTCCATTTTATTCCCAACGATAATTCTTCTTGGCCGCCTGTTTTTGTATCGCGCTAAGCATGGCATTCTCCAACTCACCTTTTTCATTTTCCTTTCTCTGTGAGGCAATATAGGCTTCCCTTTTACTGTTAAGGTCTTGGATCTCTTTTTGGATATCCCTACGCTCCTTTTTCTTTTTTTCTATATAACTGGCGATTTCAGTTTTGGATTTTCCCTTTAATTCCATGGGCAATTGATCTTTTTCTACCTCGTCTATGTCAAAATCTTCCTCCTTGGAGGCATCCACCAAGTCCCATGAGGAATTGGTATAGAGTCTGGACGATTTACTTACCGCACGTTTTACGGCAACGACCTCTTCCATTTCCATGGCATTGCTGTCCTGGGCACTCTGTTGCTGCATTTTCGCGGCTCCCAAGGCTCCATAGGAGATATAGGTCTTGTTCAATTTGGAATTTAACCTAATGATTACATCATCATAAGGGGTGGCAATATGTACTACTTCACGGTTGTGGTCTATGGCCATATATTCCCCTCCCGTTAGTTGGGCCCCATTTTTCCATCCCGTATTGATACCTTGTTCGTAGGCGCCACAAAAAATGGTATTTACAATTACATCCTTATCCTTGGCATTGGCAACGGCATCCTTATAATTTAATTTTCCTTGGGTAAAGGGTTCATTGCCGGCAATAAAGATCATCTTTAGCTGGTCGGGATTTTTTCCCCAATCCAGTTGGCTCAAGGATGTTTGTATTACTTGTCCGCAATATTCTTCCCCACCATTGGTAGACAGGGAGAATAGTTTTTCTGAAATCTCATCCAGATCACCGCTAAAGCCCAAAACCTGTTGAATATAACCCTCCCTGGAAGATAAATTATCGTTTCCGTATTGGTATAGTGCAATTTGTAGTTGGGGCCTGCCATCGTTACCACATTTGGCATGGGTAAATTTGTTCACGATATCCCACAATTGTGCCTTCGCCTGATTAATGAGTCCGTCCATACTGTTACTGGTATCCAACAAAAGTGCAATCTTGACCATATTGTTGGCCGTCTTGGGCCCCTCCGGGAGCACTTCGGCTGAAACATGGTTTTTTGGAATGTCCCCTGTGGCAAGTGCGTTGCCAAAACTTTGGCCCATCCCTAGGACAAGGGCCCCTAAAACTACTATTTGCTTTACATTTTTCATTTGAGTATTATTTTAGTTAAATATTGATTCTTATGTACTTGCAGTGGTAAAATCAGAATAGTTAACCACTGTGTTCAGATTGTTATGAATCACCATGGATATGAGTATGTCTATTTTAATCGGTGATAACATGGGGTAAAAGTAGGATCAACATTTTTCTAAAAAAATGGGCAATGAGTAAACGGGCATTTTGGGTGAGGCAACGGGAGTTTTGGATTCGTCAGGCTTGATTTGCGCCCATTAAATGTGCTATTTATGGAAATGGGGTATTTTTTAGTATGGTTTAAATCAATTAAGTTTATCATATATATTGTATAGATATGACCAAGTTTTATTTCATATGTTTATTATGGGTGCTAGGTACGGCGGCGGGGCATTGTCAAATATCCCCGGCCGGGGCGCAATTTGAACTTCGGGGCGTGGTCAAGGAAAAAGGAAGTAACCAAGGTCTTCCCGGAGTGGCCGTGTCGACCTCTACTGGTGGGTATACATTGACAAATGCCATGGGGGAATTTAAAATTAAGGTGGTCATGGGGCAGGAACTTGTCCTTGAGAGCCCCAATATGGAAACTGTTCGGTATAAAGTAATTAGCAAGGACGATCTACAAATTGAAGTAGAGGGCGCCGAAAGGGAAAATGTTGGCGTAAGTAAGAGTAGGAAAGGGGTAAGATCTACTTCTTTGTATAACAGTTATATCGATTCTGCCAATTATTACAAGAAGAGCAATATTGGGAAAAGTATCGATTTTATTACCCAATCACTTTCCCAATTGGCGATGGGCAATAATAAGGAACAATTGGCTATAGCGTATTCCACCCTGGGGGAAGTGTACCAATATCACAAGCAGTACGATTTGGCCATCTCTAGCTACAAGGATGCCCTCTTGGCTCACAAGACGTTAAAAACATCCTTGCTATTGGGAAAGACCTATGTTTTGAACAAGGAGTACGGGGAGGCCGGAAAGTTGTTGTCGCCACTGGTCAAAATAACCAAAATGGTACCCTTTCAAAGGGTGGAATTGTACGAAACCCTTGGGGATGCCTATGTGGGTTTGGGAGATGTGGATAATGCGGTGGCATTTTATAATGAGGGGCTCAGAATTGCTGAAAAGAATCAGATTGCCCCGAAAACCATCGACCTAAATTCAAAAATAGCCACTGCCTATGCCAAGGGAAATAGGCTTCAGGAGGCAAATGCCTATTTTAACAACTCCTTGGAGCTTTCCTCCGTACAAGCGCCACAACGTGCAGTCCAGGAAAAAGAGAAAGTGGCCGATTTTTATAATCAAAAAAATCAATATGGACAGGAGATCCAACTGCGTAAGAAGAGTTTGGAGGATTTAAAAAAGATACCCAAGAAGGAGATGGAGGATGGGTTGGCCGTGGAAAATGATTCCATAACGGCCCAACGAATAAACTATAAAATAGCCAATGCCTATATTGCCCAGGATAAATATGACGAGGCCATACCCTATTTGGAAGAGAGTATTAAAGATGCCAATGTTGACAATGATTTGTTGGTCCGCAAGGATGCTACACGCAAATTATCCGAAGTTTATAAATATAAGGGCGATTACACCAAAGCATTGGAGACCTATCAAGAGTATGTAGCCGTGGTAGATACCCTATATGTTAAAAAGGAACAGGAAATAGCCAGAGCGGCCCGGTTTAATAGGGAGCTGGCCTCCAAACAAAGTAGGATATCCGGCCTGGAGAAGGAGCGGGAGCTTACCCAAAGTAAATACAGTCTGGCGCTGACGGAGCAGCAATTGGTGGCAGAAAGTATAAAACGTCAAAATTGGATCATTTATTCCTTGATTTTTGGAATGCTTTTAATGGGGTTGGCGGCCTACTTTTTTTACAGGAGCAATAAGCAGCAAAAGTTGGCCAATAATTTATTGGCCCTTAAGTCGCTCAGGTCACAAATGAATCCCCATTTTATTTTTAACGCCCTAAACTCGGTAAATAATTTTATTGCCAAAAGTGATGAGAGAAGCGCAAACAGGTACTTGAGCGATTTTTCTACCCTGATGCGGGCCGTATTGGAAAATTCCGATGAGGATTTTATTCCCCTGTCCAAGGAGTTGGAATTGTTGGAGCTATATACCAAGTTGGAACACTCCCGCTTTTCCGATAAATTCGACTATGGAATAATAGTAGATGAAGATATGGATATAGATGCCTTTCAGATACCGCCCATGCTGTTGCAACCTTATATTGAGAATGCCATCTGGCACGGCTTGCGCTATAGGGAGGACAAGGGGTTTTTAAAAATTGAAATCAAACAAAAGGATAAGTTTGCCTTGGAGATATGCATAACCGACAATGGTATAGGCAGAAAGCAATCCGCGGCCTTAAAGACCCAAAATCAGAAAAAACAAAAATCCAAGGGTATGGGCAATATTAAAAAGAGAATAGAAATATTGAACGATATGTACAAGGATAAGGTAGATGTTTTTATTTCGGACCTGGAAGCGAATGGTAGTGGTACCAAGGTGCTATTTACTATTAAGAGGGATTGATAACAAGAACAGAGACTTTCCTGTTGGTTGGTCAAAGTTGCCTAATGGGAGCTGATAAACACAAAATTTGAGAATGAAATTAAATGCCCTAATTGTAGAAGATGAAGCAAATAGCAGGGAGATTCTGCGTAATTATTTGGCCAAATATTGCCCAGCCGTTCATTTGGTAGGCGAGGCGGCAACCATTAAGGAAGGGCTTGCCCTGATCAATAACAACGACCTAGATGTGGTGTTCCTGGATGTGGAAATGCCTTTTGGAAATGCTTTTGATCTGTTGGATCAGTTGCCTGACCGTAATTTTGAGGCCGTTTTTGTCACAGCCTATAACCAGTACGCCCTAGATGCCCTAAATGCACACGCTGCCTATTATTTAATGAAACCTATCAGTATAGATGAACTTATAAAGGCGGTGGACTACGTAGTGGAAATAAGGGAAAAGGAAAAGGCAATTGGGGATGGGGTTCTTACCCCTAAATTCAAAAAGGTGGACGGGAAAATAACCCTACCACAACAAGATGGCTTCCAGGTGCTGAATGTGGCGGATATTCTGTATTGCAAAGCAGATGACAACTATACGGAATTGTATCTGGAAAAGCAAAAAATTCTGGTGAGTAAAACACTAAAATATTTTGAGGAAGCCTTGTGCGACTATACTTTTGCCCGAGTCCATAAATCCTATTTGGTAAATGTAAATGAGATTGTTAAGTATAAAAAAGGAAAGGGTGGCAGCGTGGTAATTTCCAATGGGAAGGAAATTATGGTTTCCGCCTCCAAAAAGAAGGATTTGCTGTCGTTTTTTGAATAGCGTAGATTTGCCCAATATGGCCGGTTTTCCTTTTCGTTAAAACAATTTCAATAGAGGGTTGGGGTAAGGAACCGGCCAATTAATTTAAAAATAAAGAGACATGATCAAAACCATAAATGGTAAATCGCCACAGATAGGGGAGGATTGTTATATTGCCGAGAATGCCACTATAGTGGGGGACGTAGTTATGGGAAACCAGTGTAGTATCTGGTTCAATGCGGTTTTAAGGGGGGATGTGCACTATATAAAAATGGGTAACAAGGTAAATGTGCAGGACGGTGCCGTGATACATTGTACTTATTTAAAGTCGCCTACCACTATCGGGAATAATGTTTCCATAGGTCATAATGCCATTGTTCATGGCTGCACCATTCATGATAATGTGTTAATAGGAATGGGCAGTATAGTTATGGATGATTGTATTGTGGAAAGCAATAGTATAATTGCTGCTGGAGCCGTGGTCACCAAAGGGACCCGTGTTCCGGAGGGAACGGTTTTTGCGGGTATGCCGGCCAAAAAAATAAAGGATATCAGTACCCACTTAAGTGTGGGGGAGGTAGAGCGTATCGCCAATGCTTACGTAAAATATTCCGGTTGGTTCAAGGAATAATCTTTGGAAATAAGAAGGGGGCCGATTGTGATGCGGCTTTGGTTTGAAAACTGAAAAAGGGCATTAATTCCTAAAATTCAGGCCATACTCCTAATTAAATAATCTTATTTTTGCACCATATTGAACAGATTAAAAATAAACGTATGAACGCATATATATTTCCGGGACAGGGAGCACAATTTGTAGGAATGGGATTGGATCTTTATGAAAAGTATCCCTTGGCCCAAAAAATGTTTGAAACAGCCAATGAAATTTTAGGATTTTCCATTACCGATCTTATGTTTGAAGGTACGGCTGAGGACCTAAAGGAAACAAAGGTTACCCAACCAGCCATCTTTTTGCATTCGGTAATTATGAGCAAGGTTATGGGGCCCAGTTTTAAACCGGATATGGTGGCGGGGCATTCCTTGGGAGAATTTTCTGCCTTGGTGGCCAATGGGACCTTGGAGTTTGAAGATGGATTGAAATTGGTGTTCCAACGTGCCATGGCCATGCAAAAGGCCTGTGAATTGCAGCCAAGTACTATGGCGGCTGTTTTGGGGTTGGATGATGCCATAGTGGAAAAAATTTGCGCGGAAATTGCAGGGATAGTAGTGCCTGCCAATTACAACTGTCCGGGCCAATTGGTTATCTCCGGGGAGGTGGAGGCCATAAATACCGCCTGTGAAAAGTTGAAGGAAGCCGGCGCCCGAAGGGCCTTGGTGTTACCGGTAGGAGGTGCCTTTCATTCCCCTTTAATGGAGCCTGCAAGGGAGGAATTGGCCGCAGCCATAGAAAATACGGTTTTTAAAGCGCCTAGCTGTGCCATATACCAAAATGTGCCCACTACGGCGGTTTCCGACCCAGAGGCCATAAAAGCTAATTTAATTGCCCAGTTGACGGCCCCGGTAAAATGGACCCAAAGCGTACAGCAAATGGTGGCCGATGGAGCAAGCCTGTTCATTGAAGTGGGACCGGGGAAGGTGCTTCAGGGCTTGGTTAAAAAAATTCATCCTGCAGCAGAAACCATGTCTGCGGAGCTTTCATAAAAGGCTTTGCATTAGTTTTTTGCCGTTTATCTGATAAATCTATATTTAACCCGTATTCTTAGGCATATGGGCTATTTTTTCTTAATATTGATTCCCTATTTTGGGGATATGGCCTGGCCGTTCCCCTTGTAAATCTTTGAATGATATAACCGGCTATGAAAATAAATACCCTACATAATCTACTTTCCAAGCTTTTGATTATCCGCTACCTGAGAAGTGTCGCATTTTTGTGTGCATTTTTGTTGCTTGGATTTAATGGATTTGGGCAGACGGTATCGTTTTCGTCGGCCAGTGGTTCCGGTGCTGAGGATGTCGGTACGGGAATACCGACCCTTTTAGTGGACGGTGAGTACCTATTCGACAGCTCTGTGATGCTTATCCCTGGGGGTTCTGCGACGGGCGGTGGCACGGACTACACCCTGGCGAGCGCTACGATAAACATCCCTGCGGGGACCTATAGCAATACCGCGATCCCACTTGGCCTAACGATAACGGTGGATGCTGTGGTGGAGCCAGACGAGACGATTGTTTTGACCTTGGGGAGTCCCATGGGCGATGCTTCGATCGTTGCCCCTGCCTCGACTACCTATACTATATTAAACGATGACAGCTATATTGCGAGCATAGCGGCCACTGACGCTGCCGCCTCGGAGAGCCCTTTGGGCACTGGGACGTATACCGTTAGCCTTGATGTTCCCAACAGCAGTGGCG
>NZ_QJJZ01000004.1:63214-92544 GCF_003201775.1 Arenibacter sp. ARW7G5Y1
ATATTGCGAGCATAGCGGCCACTGACGCTGCCGCCTCGGAGAGCCCTTTGGGCACTGGGACGTATACCGTTAGCCTTGATGTTCCCAATAGCAGTGGCGGGGACATAACAATAAATTATACGGTAGGTGGAACTGCCACTTCGGGGTCTGATTTTGTTGCACTGTCCGGGACTGTGGTGATCGCCAACGGTGCTCAGGACAATACTATCGTATTAACACCCATTAACGACACCGATGTTGAGGTGTCCGAGACAGTGGTGGTTACCTTGGATGCGGGCACTGGCTATAGCGTCTCTGCCTCCCCGGGCAATAGCGCCACGGTGAACATCACGAGTGAGGACGTTGCCCCGCTACCGGTTGCGAGCATAGCGGCCACTGACGCTGCCGCCTCGGAGAGCCCTTTGGGCACTGGGACGTATACCGTTAGCCTTGATGTTCCCAATAGCAGTGGCGGGGACATAACAATAAATTATACGGTAAGTGGAACTGCCACTTCGGGGTCTGATTTTGTTGCACTGTCCGGGACTGTGGTGATCGCCAACGGTGCTCAGGACAATACTATCGTATTAACACCCATTAACGATGCAGAAACGGAAGCTGCAACGGAATCGGTTATAGTAACCTTGGAAAGTGGTACTGGGTATACTGTTGGTTCGCCCAATAGCGCTACAGTAAATATAACTAGTGACGATACCGCCGGTGTTTCCATTGATGACGTTTCCGTCAACGAAGGTGATGGCACTGCCACCTTTACCGTTACCTTGAATGGGGCCCTTCTTTTGGGAACCACAGTTTCTTTTGTTACAGCAAATAGTACTGCCTTGGCAGGGTCGGATTATGAGGCACAATCTGGTAGCGTTATATTCGCCCCATTGATTGCTAATCAAACCCGAACAATTACAATTGATATTAATGAAGATACCCTGGTGGAGGGGAACGAAACCTTTTTTGTAAACCTGACCAATGCCACCGGTTTTGCCCAAATTGGAAAGGCCCAAGGTGTTGGGACTATCCTGGACAACGACAGCTACATTGCAACCATTACCGCAACAGACGCCGACGCAGCGGAAAGTCCGTTAGATCCAGGTACGTATACCGTGGGACTGAACACTACCAACCTAACCGGCAGCCCTATGGTAATTAATTATACTGTAAGCGGTACTGCTGTTACCGGTACGGATTATATAGCCCTTTCCGGAACTGTCTCCATAGGTGATGGACAAGAGAGTGCTTCCATAACTTTGACCCCGATAAATGATTCGGAAGTGGAAGTAGGATTGGAAACGGTAATCGTAACCTTGGCAAGTGGAACTGGATATACGGTTGGGGCCCCCAACAATGCCACTGTAAATATAGACAGTGAGGATGTTGCAGGAATTTCCATAGATGATGTGGTGGTAAATGAAAGTGATGGTAATGCCACCTTTACGGTTACGCTCAACGCAAATGTTCCTGCAGGAGCCACCGTTTCATATGCCACTTCCAATGATTCGGCTGCAGCGGGAACAGATTATGTGGCGGATTCAGGGACACTTTCTTTCTCCGGCTTGAACAACGAAACACAAACCATTGTAATCGATATTTTGGAAGATACCTTGGCCGAAGGAACAGAAAACTTTTTTGTGAATTTATCCAATCCCACTGGTTTGATCCAAATTGATAAAGCCCAGGGGGTAGGTACCATTGCCGATAACGATAATTGTATGGAGGCGCCCTTAATAAATAGTACCCCTACCATTTTTTGCGATGCCTTTACCCAAGATTTGGACGCCTATACGGACAGTCCTGTTCCTGCTGGTTTTGAGCTGATATGGAGCAGTAATAGTGATTTCTCTATTGAGGGTGCCAGGTTAAATACTAGTGTGGTAGATTTTGAGGCTACCTTTTATGGCTTTTTGTATAACGAAAGTACAGACTGTTTAAGTCCACCCTTGGAGGTGACTTTGGTACGTAATGTGCCACCGGAAGTATTGAGTACCGCACCAACTACTATTTGTGGAAATGGTTCCGCAACTATAAGTGCAACTGTCACTGATGGAGGAAGTTTGTTTTGGTACAATTCGGAATCTGGTGGAATGCCATTGGGGGAGGGTAGTAACTTTGTAACACCCAGTATTGAGGAAACCACTACTTATTGGGTAGAGGCCTCTGCCAATGAGTGTATTACGGAGCGAACTCCCGTAATTGTAACAGTAGCAGATCTCGTTGTTGTAGGAACTACCACGGACGATACCGCCTGTAGTATAGCTGGTGGTGGAGCTACTACCACAGTGGATTTGGATGATACCAGGTCTGCAGGGGATTCTGGAGTTTGGTCTATTGTAGGGACCCCTCCGAGTACCGTTACCATAGCTGCGGGCAATATTGTTGATTTTGAAGGGGCCGTAGAAGGGGAATACGTTTTTAGGTTTACCACCAATACTGCTGTCTCCCCTTGTGTTGACGAAAGCGTGGATGTAACCATAACCGTTTCTACCTGTACTATGGATAGTGATGAGGATGGACTTTTGGATAGGGATGAAACTGCCTTGGGGCTCAATCCCAATCTTCGGGATACCGATGCCGATGGTATTGATGATGGGGTAGAAGTGGGGCCGGATATTAATAACCCCATAGATACCGATAGTGACGGAATTATTGATGCCCTTGATTCCAATATTTTGGATCAGGACAATGATGGTATTGTAGATCAATTGGATCCCGCCAACGATAATCCCTGTATCCCCAATATTTCGGCTGCCTGCCAAATAGATCTGGCTATTGAGAAGGTGGTGGATAAGGAAAGTATTTTGGTGGGTAGGGAAGTTACATTTACCGTAACACTGACCAATCTAAGTCAGATAATGGTGACCAATATAGCGGTGAACGATCTAGTAAGTTCAGCCAACGGATTTCAGTACGTTAGTAGTTCTACCACCAAGGGTGTGTATGATGAATTGGCAGGAGTATGGCAATTGGATGAGGTTCTGGCAGAGGAGGTCAATACCTTGACCATTACTGCCATTGTACCCGAAATTGGTACTTATCAGAATATTGCGGCCATTGTGGACTCTTTTCCAGAGGATTCCAATGCCACCAATAATACGGCCACGGCTACCGTAACGGGAACCCCGCGTTCCACGGAAGAATGTGGATTCCTCTTTAATCAGATATCCCCAAATGCCGATGGAATAAATGATACGGTATTTATTAACTGTATAACCGATTACCCCAATAATACCCTTCAAATTTTTGATCGCTATGGCAATGAAGTTTTTTCTGCCAATGGCTATGATAATACTTGGATGGGAACTGGTAAAAATGGAGATTTGCCTAAAGGGACTTACTTCTATATCCTAGATCTTGGTGATGGATCGGAAGTTCGAAAAGGTTGGATCCAAATCATAAGATAAAATAGACTATGGATAAAGGAATATACGATAAAGTGTATAGAGATATTTTATTGGTTTGTAGCCTGCTGTTTTTTTCTGTAGGCTCACTTTTTGCCCAGAAAGAACCTCAGTATACCCAATATATGTACAATATAGGAAGTTTTAACCCCGCCTATGTAGGTACGGTGGAAACTCCTGATATTACAGGTCTTTATCGCGCTCAATGGACAGGAATTCCGGGTGCGCCAAAAACTATGAGATTTGGGGTCAACCTGCCCTTGGCCAATGAGAAAAATGGACTGGGATTTAATGTGGTAAGCGATCAATTAGGGCCTACCACCCAAACGTATATAGATGTTGCCTATTCCTTTCAGGTGAAGATCTCGGACGATACCAAACTCTCCTTTGGGGTAGATGCAGGAGGTTCCTTGTTGGATGTGGATTATACCAAAGGCGATTTTGAAAACCCCAGTGAACCCTTGATCAATAATGCCGACACCTTTAATAAATTTTATCCCACCGTGGGAGCGGGGATGTTTATGTATCAGGAAAATTGGTATGTAGGCTTATCGGTACCTAATTTTTTAACTTCGGGCATTTACGCGGACGAGGTTGCCAATATTGTAGAAGATAAAATGCAGTTTAATTTTATAGGGGGCTATGTCTTTGATTTTAGCGAAGGCCTTAAATTTAAACCGGCCTTCTTAATGAATTATTTAAAAGGCTTGCCCCTAAATCTAAATTTGTCCACTAATTTTTTAATAAACGATATAGTAACTTTGGGGGCGTCCTATAGATTGGATAATGCATTGAGCGGCTTGGCCGGATTGCAGGTTTCCAATAGTCTGTTCGTTGGGTATTCGTACGATTACAATACCAATGGATTAGGCGAATATAGTCAAGGCTCGCATGAAGTAATTTTAAAGTTTTATTTGGGTAGAGCAAGTGGAAAAAGTAAAAAGGACAGTAAAAGAGATCAAAAGGGTATGCCTAAACAAATAGACAGTCCTCGATTTTTCTAAAACAATTACCAATATGAAGTTTAAGTTCGTAGTTATATTTTTTGTCATTTTATCGTCCTTCGGTTTTGCACAGCAAAAAAAATCCAAGGGGGATGTATTGTTTTTTGAATATTCCTACAATCAGGCTATTATTGAATATCAAAAGGAATTAAGGGAGACCAAACTTTCCAATACCCAATATTTAAACTTGGCGGATTCCTACATGAAAGTAGGGAACTACAAAAAAGCATCTGACATATACGTGGATGTTTTTCAGAAAGATACCACTATGTCCAAATATCACTTCAATAAAATGCTGCAGGCCTTGGCCAAGACTTCGGAAGTTGGGAAAGTAAAAGCCTATCTGGCTACAAAGGAAGATAAGTTACCACAGGAATTGATAGAGAATGCCACTTTTAACTATGAACTCATAGCTACCAATAGTGATGAGGAACTGGATTTTGAGATATTCAATATAAGTGGGAATAGTCCTCAATCCGATTTTTCCCCTACCTTTTACAAAGGAAGCTTATTGTTTTCCAGTGATAGGCCTGATGGTTCCAAGAAGGTATATGGCCCCTCCGGGGAGTCTTACCTAAATATTTATGAATCCAAAATTGATCTTCAGGGCAATGTAAAGGATCCCCGGCCCTTCAAGGGTATTGCGGACACTAAATTCCATAGGGCCACCCCCTTTTATTCAGAGGAGTTGAACAATGTGTTCTATGTACTTTCCAATTCAGATGGTGAAAATTTAGAGTTTAGCGACAAGGGCAAAAATGCCCTTTCCATTGGAATGGCAACCAGCCAAGGATCGTTTAAGTTTATTCTGAGGGATCCTGATACCTCTTTTTATTATCCCTTTTATGAGGCAGCTACCGGACGCTTATTTTTTGCGGCGGATTTTGGTGATGGTTATGGTGGTACGGATATCTATTATGTTTATACCAATGATGGATTGATAATGTCGGCACCAACAAATTTGGGACCTAGGATTAATACTCCAGGGAATGAAATTGCCCCGTTTATTTTTGAGAATAGTTTGTATTTCTCCTCGGATATATTTTATGGCCTTGGGGGAATGGATATTTATAAGTCTACCATCCAGGCAGACGATACCTATAGTATTCCCATTAATCTTGGGCCAGGTATTAATTCTGAAAAGGACGATTTTGGGTTTATTATTAAGAATAACGATACCAATGGACTGTTGGGATATTTTTCGTCCAATAGGAACGGGGGTAAGGGCGGAGATGATATTTACGGCTTTAATGTTAAGGAAAAACCTGGGTTAAAGACCTTGGCCTTAAAGGGGAAAGTGGTTAACCTAACCTCCAACAATGGGGTCTCCAAGGCTCAGGTTAGGTTAATTGACAAGGATGGAAAGCTGGTTAAGGAAGTATTTGCCAACGAGAATGGTGATTACAGTATTGAAATTCCTTTTCAGAATCAGATAACCATTGAGGCTACCAAAAAGAGGCATTCCATTTTTTCTGTGACGTATCAAGATAACGACTTGGAAGGGATTCAAGAGAAAGCTTTCAATATGGGGATTAAATTTTTGGACGATTTGGTGGAGGAACAGGAGGATCAAACGGTTATAAAATTAAAGAAGTTCTATTTTGGTAAGGGGCAGAGCTCTATTACCCCGGAGATTGCCCAAGAATTGGATAAGGTGGTGGATGTTATGGGGAGATTTCCCCAATTGCAACTTAGGGTGGAATCACATACCGATAGTAGAGGGGGGTCCAGTTCCAATTTTACCTTATCCCAGAAAAGATCCGATGCCATTAAAAAGTATCTCCTACAAAAAGGGGTGCCTGCGGGCAGTATCCTCTATTCTATAGGTTATGGAGAGGAAAAACTTGTGAATGGTTGTAAGAACGGAGTTTTTTGCCTAGATATGTTACACAAAAAGAACGAGAGATCCTTAATAGTAGTGCTTAATTACAATCTCTTGTATTAGGGTAGTATAATACTTTACAAAATACTGGGACTTTATGCCGTTAATGGTAGATTAGGTTGCTAAGTTGAACTCACTACAGTCCTTGATTTCGCCGTAGTATGTTTCCCTGTATTTGTGGAGTGTCCTTATCGGAATGCCCAGTATAACCTCTTTTATATAGGTTACCTTGGTGTATAAGATTCCCATTTTGGAATTATATCGCTTTTCGTTCCTTGTATTTCTCTTTATACGTGTCAATTTCATTATGCTGCGCTTCTTCTTCATATTTTACAAAGGTTAAGGAATGAAATGTTAAAAGCAAATATTAGATGTTAAGTCTTTACGGATCATGACCAATTGTTGTGTTTATCAAAAAGTTAGGAATAATTTGATCAGTCGTGTTTTTTGATCAATAGTTTTAATTAATAGGAGCAATTCATTAAAACCAATGATTAAATTATTCTTTCATTTTACTCAATTGGTTGTTATTGTTTTTTATCGGATTTCGTGAATCTTCGATTTCTTTGCTTGTCCAATGAAACCGACCTAGGAGGTTCATGAATACCAAATTACAAAATAAGCAAGCAATGAATAAAACGAAACCGCAGGTTCACGAATACATAATTAGGAAAATAACCAGCCATGAGCTAAACAAACCTGCCTTCCGGCAGGCAGGAGAAAAGACCCTTCTTCGCTAGGCGCTCCCTAAAATCTCTGGATTTTAAGGACCGATGCCATGGCCTAAATTATTTCCAAGGCTTCAATAATTCTTAACGGCCATGCCATCTCCTCTACGGAAGAAGAACGGCCGAACCATAGACCTTGAGGACAATGCTCAAAGGTTTTTAATAACGGAAAATGACTTTTCCCACATGAGGGTTGACGGAACGAAAGGACCGGCCTATTTTCAATTTCGTATTAAATCAAGTAGTTTCCACATTGGGTTCAGGTAGGCGTCCATAGAGCATTTCACCCAAGTGAAAGCGGCCTGGACGCCGGGGCCGTGGAAAGTGCGTAGATTTAAAGAAATTTAAAATCAGCTTGGCCATGGCTACAGCTGGCTCCTCCTAACCAAGGTACACCGTACCTTGGTTATTCGGCCCTGGTCGTTTTTTATTCATCGGCTGGTCTATTGGTTTTTAATGGTATTCATGAATGCTGCGCATTTGGGCGATGCAAAAAATGAACAGGATACAAACTTGAAATAGTAAATTATATTTTTTTGTAATTCACACACAACTTTTGGGATTGATCCGTCTTTACCCGCTAAATGGTATATAAAACCCTAACGTTTGCCCTAAGGTCGGTAGTCCAGCCTATGCTGGTAGACAGGCCTTCATTGAGTTAATTGCCTAAGGGTATAAAATGATCGGGATACATTTATTTGAAAGTTGTTTTAAAACAATAGCATCCAACAATAATAGATGGAAAAGAGTGTGAGAAATATTATACCGAGATAGGTTAATAGCTGAAGGTTTCTATTGGGCCTATCTGTTTCAGGTATTTCATGGCTCATTACATTCTTGAGATTCATATAACCTATGATGGGTGCCATAACAAATGATACAAATGTGGCCATGGCTACAAGTAGCCCCATATTGGCGGAAAAGATGCTTATGACCATAAAGTTTATGATGGCAAGAAGAATTATTCCTATAGAAAATCCCTTATTTTTTATAACCTCTCTTTTTGGAAAGAGTAGGGTCAATATATCAACACTTACCCTGGCAATGGCATCGTGGGCGGTAATACATGTACTGAACATGGTGGCAAACGCTGCTACTGCAATTAAAATATAAGCCCAGGATCCAATATTGGCGGTAAACAATTGAACCAGTTGGTCCGCAAAAACTACGGCGCTGCTACTTAATTCCGTGTTGGTGCCATAAAGGGTGAACCAGCCGATAACCATAAAAAAGATAGCTAAAATGGCTGTTGTGAAATAGCCGAATTTAAATTCTTGTAAAGCCTCCTTTAGGGTGGGTTTTTGTTTGGAATTTTTAAATTTTTCAATGCTCCAAAGACTTATCCAACCAGATGCCTCCACAGCCGTAGGCATCCATCCCATTAGTCCTATTAAAAAAAGAATTCCCACTTCATTGAAGATTACCGGTGTTTTAAAGTGTTCCACCGCTGTAACCTTGCCGTTGGCGATTACCAGAATTGTTGTCACCAAAAGGGCCAGGAACAAAATGGATATCACATATTTCAATGAAATTTCCAGAAATTTATAGCGTCCAACAATGAGCAGAATACAAATTATAATAAAAAGTCCGCCAGCTACAACGCTTACAGGAGTATTGGTTAATTGAAAAAGATTAATCAGCAAGCCCGAGGTAACCACATAGAGTGCCGCTAGTATGGTGAAAGTGCTGAAGAGGGTAATTATCGCATAGAAGATGAGATAGGCCTTACCGCGATCAAGATAGCCCTCTATAAGGGTTTTGTTGGTAATGTTGGTATATCTGATCCCAAATTCAAAAAATGGATATTTAAAGATATTGGCCAATAAAATGGGGAATACCATTACCCATCCATATTGGGCGCCCGCTTTGGTGGAAAGCACTAAATGGGAAGTGCCTATGGCCGTACTGGCAAAAAGTAGGCCAGGACCAAGGTTTTTAATCAGTTTTTTTATGGAAAGCAGCATTGACATAGCAGGCGTAAATATAGCTAAGTTTACTTAATTTCAATTTTGTCCCCAAAGAATTTTGGTTGGGTATTAAGTACTAGGTCAATAAACACTTTTACGCGTGCAAAATACTCTCTTATCTGAATTTTTAAGCCGTGTTTTATGGATAGATCCTCGGCATTATATCCTATGGCATACAACCCTTTTTGCTCGGCTATATAAATGGCCCGCTGGTTGTGGAATTTTTGTGAAATAACGGTAACACTGTCCAATCCAAAGATGACCTTCGCCCTGACCATGGAATCCAGCGTGCGAAAACCGGCATAATCCAAAAATATTTTTTCACCAGGGATGCCTCCAAGCACAAGGTCTTTCTTGAAAACAGTTGGTTCGTTGTAGTACTGGGTGCCATTATCCCCGCTGACCAATACATAGTCTATTTTTCCAGCTTTATATAGCTCCATAGTGGCTTTGATCCTATTTGTGTAATACGGGTTGGATCCTCCACCTACCAGCCTGTTGGAAGTGCCTAGGACGAGGCCTACTTTGTTTTTGGGAATTTCCTGTAAGTTCCAATAGGTTCTGTCCTCGGTGGTATTTTCTATGATGCTATTGCAGCTGGTCAAAATCAAATAAATCCCCAATATTCCAAGTAGAAATAAAATGCCAATTTTCTTTTTCATGGGTCATAAGAATATGTCCTCAAGGTAAACAATTCAATCCTATTGTGACTTGTACATGGTTTAGGAAAGTATAAAGGCCTCGAATAGGTCCGATAACCAAAACGGATGATATTGTATAATACAAATAAACCCTGACGTTTATGGTCAGGGTTTAATATTGTGTCTAAATCTTATTTGGATTAGTTGGCATTGGTACCAATATTACCTTGTGTAATAACGATTTCCAAGTGATCCTCATTTTGATGAATTTTAAGGTGACCATCAAATTTCAAAAGTTGTTCGTAGGAAATCGGCGTACCGTCGTCCAAGGTAGTCACAATTGTGCTACTGGATTCGCAATCGCAATCAATCGGTTCTAGCGTTATCGCTATTTCTCCACCTGTTTCTGCATTGTTAAAATAAATAAATGCGGGATGTACGTCTTTGGAAGAGCCGTTTATCTCCAGTAGTACGGTGGTTGATCCGTCTTCATTCTTTTTAAACGTGACTTTACCGGTGATTTTTGAATTGGAGACGGAGCTCAGCGTATACAATTTAACACTGGTTGATGATTTTGAAGACGAATCGTCTTTACTACAACCTGAAACAATTAAAGAAATTGATACTAAGAATAGGTAGATATATTTTTTCATTTTACGGAGGATTTATTGATCAAAGTTTCCAAAATAATTGGATCAATATTCTATTTAAACTTCAATCGGTACGAATAATCGATGAATTGTAAATAAATACCTACTTTATCCTGTAATTATGGTTAAATGTATCTTGCTATTAGGTGAAATCGACTTCCGTAAATGAATATTAGGGATACTGTTTTGTTTAGGAAAAAATCTTACCATGAGCAATTTTGCTCCCAATAAGTCCGCATGTACTTTGATTTAAGTTTCATAAGTACCGGTATAGGTCCTAAAAAAAAGGAGGGAATAAGTATAATGGGTAATGAATGTTATCTGCCTTAGGATCTTTTGGCCTTCTTTTCCCTCTTTGCCGCTTTCTTTTCCTTGGCGGATAAAACAGCTTCCTTTTTTACATTTTTCTTTGCGTCCTGACTCTTTGCCATAATAATTACTTTTTAACGAAGATAATGAATATGGGGCCTGTTATTACTGGAAAAATACTATTTATTAAAATAATCCAATTATTCCAGTCAAGCCCTTAATTACAGTCTGGGAAAAAGGAATTATTTTCTAAAGCTATTATTTATTAGTGAAACCCAATATTCAGAAGTCAGAAAGACGCACTAAAAATTGCAAGTTGAACTAATCCTGCCTTTTTCGGCGGGATCTAGGTTCAATACCTCGACCCTAGGGTCGATTCCTATTATAGGGTTCAGGGCCTGCCTTTGTCGGCAGACAGGCCTGCCTGCCCTTAGGTTTAAAACCTTTTATTCCTGCAACGCCACGCGTTTTTGGGCCATTAGTTTTGCAATTACTTTCTTCAATTTCTTGGGTCTATCGGCATACCTTTCCAAATCAATAATTTCTACTTTACGGAAGTCTACTGGGTGACTTTCGCTTTGTAGGGAAATGCTACCGGACTTTAAAAGTTCTCCCTGTTCCGATCCTTTTACCGGATCTAGTTGGGGTTTGCTATAACGCATAACTTCTTCCCCGTTTACATAGTGGACAATTAAGGAGTCCCTTAATACAAGGACTTCTACCCGTGTCCATTGATCACCGTGGTAGGTTTTGGAGGTGGAATTGGTGCAGTGTTGTTTTATAAGCTTGCCATCTTTTACAAATTGGGTGCCCGGGGTACATAAATTTGCCGTGGACCGTTCATCCTTGCCATTGCCTCCCAGCAACTGCACTTCAATGGAATTTGGAAAATCCTGGTCTACCGTCATGGTCGCCGGATCTTGGCCATGTACCATTATGCCACTGTTTCTATAGGCCCAACCCGGTCCTTCCTTAACCTGATCGCCTACAAATCTATATTCTACGCCTATTAAATAGGAAGAAAATGGTTCCTTGTAAAACAGGTGCCCAAATTGCTCGTCAAAATTGGAATATTGATCATATCTTACCTGTATATTGCCATCTTTGACTTGAAAAGTATTGCCAAAATTCTCGTTTAATTTATGCTGCCTTATTTTTATGTGCCAATCATTTAAATCCTTTCCATTGAACAACTGCTTCCATTTTATATTTTTTTGCGCTGAAGATTCACCGGAGATTAAACCTAGACCAATGATCAAGAAAATAGTAAAAATGGTTTTGTTGGATTTTGTTCTCATTTGAGGGAATTTAGTTTGAAGGGTCTAAAATAGTATTTTATATTAAGATTTGGGACCGTTTTTTGGGGACAATTATCTTTTTTGATACATTGTATATCTCCTGTTCCGGCTGGTTGTATTTTGTAGGATCCATCATCCCTGTAATATTGGCCAAAGTGAATGGTGTTCCGGAAATCTCCGTGAAATTAATTCTTAACTTTAACTGGTCCAAACTATGTGCCTTAAGGAGAAGAAATGAAAAAAGCGTATATCTTTAGCGTACTCAGCGCCATTCATCCGATAACTGTGGAAGCCTGGGCCGATTTGCAGGAATTGTTTGTACCACAGCAATTAAATAGAAACGACTATTTGGTCAGGGAAGGTTCAAGGGTCAATTCGTGTTATTTACTTACGGAGGGAGTGGTACGGGTGTTTTACAACAAGGAAGGGAATGAGTACAACAAGACCTTTTTCATGCCAGGAACGTTTCCCACCCCCCTAACGGCCCTGTTGTCCGATACACCTTCATCATTGTCCTTTCAAGCATTATTGCCAAGCCAATTAATCAAATTCTCCTACAGCGAATTTAGGGTGCTATTTGAAAAACACAGATGTCTTGAATCCCTTATGCTTGGAATTCTTGAACAATTGTGGATAAAAAAGGAAAGACATGACATCCATATGGTGACAAATGATGCCACCACCAATTATATGATTTTTAGACAAACATTCCCTGAACTTGAAAAATTAATTCCCCAATATCACATAGCCTCCTACTTGGGCATCACGCCCATTCAATTGAGTAGGATCCGTGCACAGCTGGTCCAAACTCGCTAAGTATATTCCTTAACATATGTTAATGTCCTGGGATTTTGTTTTCCACAATTTTGTTGCGAACATTAAAGTTTGTGTACTATGAAATCACTCATTGGTCATCCCATCGTTATCTATGTAGCAGCCGGATTGGCTTGCCTTTGTATCATGGTGATTGTAGATTACCTCCTGGGAACAGAAGCTGAACACCTAAATGCATGGGCAATTGTAAATAAATTATTTGGACGTGGCACTGGAGTAGGAGACAGTAGGTCCATTCAGTATATGGGATTGTTTGGTGCCACACTGCTCATGCTCATTGTGAACGGCCTATTTGGCGTACTTCTCATTGGGTTTATCAAACTTCTTATTGGCCTGGTACATGCTTAAAATGTAAATGCCATGACAAGTACCGGCAAGATTGTTGGGGCCTTATTGTGTCTGGTGGGCAAAACGGTAACAAATCACAACAACCTTCAAGTATATCCCGGCAAGGGGAAATCGGTCTAAGGTTGGCAGGGCCACATTTTTTAAACAATTTAATACTAAAACCTTATTTATGAAGCTTACAAATAATACCATACTCATTACAGGTGGTACATCCGGCATCGGGCTGACACTTGGCAGGGCCCTATTGATACGCAACAATACGGTTATCCTCTTGGGAAGGGACCAATCAAAGCTTGCATTGGCCGAAAAAGAGGGATTTAAGACAATTCTTTGTGATTTGGGCAGGCAGGAGGATATTGAAAGTGCAGTATTCTTTATCCACAGTCATTATCCTCAAGTCAATATGCTTTTCAACAACGCCGGGGTTCAATGTAATTACGATTTTACCAGTAGTGTAATTCCGATCAAAAAGATTTCACAGGAAATAAATATCAACCTTACCGGCCAATTGATTTTGACGCAATTGATGATTCCTATTTTGGCCAAAGCCCCAAAAGCCGTTATCGTCAATACCACATCTGGTCTGGGGATTTTTCCAAAGGTAGATGGCTTGGTCTACAGTGCTGGTAAGGCAGCCATGCGAAACTTCACAACGGGTCTTCGGTATGGTTTAAAAAATACCTCTATCCGTGTATTGGAATTGATTCCTCCCGTTACCGATACCCCGATGACCAAGGGAAGGAAAACAAAAAAGATGGCGGCAGCTGTGCTGGTAGACACCATACTTCCACAACTTCAAAAAGAAAAGGAAATACTTACCATTCCGAAAATTAGATTGTTTTTTTGGATCGCTTTTTTGTTTCCATCATTGGCCCATAAAATCTTATCAAAATCATAAGCGGGATCAATGACTGGGCCGTATAGAATGGAGGGTGAAATCTATTGTTAAAATCCGCCGTGCAAGGTCTCCTTACTTTGAACTTTCCATCTCACGGGCTAGGTAGTTCTATAAAAGTTTGTACAGAAAAAGTCACCGTTGTACAAAGGTTCCTGACCAGCCCTGTATAAAATCAATTAAAAGAGGAACTTGCCTCGGTGCGTCCCGTTCGAACAAGTTAAAAGAAAAGGCCAGTCCTAACAGGACTATTATTTTTGTTTCCTTCATTTTCACACAAAAAAATTGACAAAAATGAAGGCATAAAAAAACCAAAGCTTTCGCTTTGGTCTTTCTTCCTTTGTACTCGAGGCGGGACTTGAACCCGCACGGACTAATGTCCATTGGATTTTAAGTCCAACGTGTCTACCAATTCCACCACTCGAGCCTAACTGCTCAGAGCAGTAGAGATTTTACAATGGAGCGAAAAACGGGATTCGAACCCGCGACCTCCACCTTGGCAAGGTGGCGCTCTACCAACTGAGCTATTTTCGCGATTATAATAATGAACGTTGCATCCTTTTTGGATGCGGGAGCAAATTTAATATAATTCTATAAAAAGCAAAGAACTTTTCACTAAAAAGAATCAAAATATTTATAATGTACCCAAGGTGAATATTTTAGGCGGGATTTATAGGTTGAACGTACATTAAGTGCCTGCGCTAAGCATTTTTCTTCTTGGAGAGCAAACGCTTAATTTCATTTAATTTCATCAAGGCCTCCACCGGAGTTAAAGTGTTGATGTCCAGATGTATTATTTCTTCCTTGATCTGTTCCAGCAAAGGGTCGTCCATATTGAAAAAACTTAATTGCATTTCGTTTTGCACCAATTGTAATTTATCGGAAAGCTCTTCGCTGGAATGCGATTTTTCCAATTTTTTTAGAATTTTGTTGGCTTTGTGGATCACCTGCTGTGGCATGCCGGCCATTTTGGCCACGTGTATACCAAAACTGTGCTCGCTACCGCCTGGGGTGAGTTTTCGTAAAAAGAGCACATTGTCCTTTAGTTCCTTCACGGAGACATTGAAGTTCTTGATACGTGAAAATGTGGAGGTCATTTCATTGAGCTCATGATAATGGGTGGCGAACAATGTCTTCGCTTTGGCGGGATGTTCGTGCAAATATTCCGAAATGGCCCAGGCAATGGAGATGCCGTCATAAGTGCTGGTGCCCCTACCTATCTCATCCAAAAGTACCAGACTTCGCTCGGAAAGGTTATTTAGAATAGAGGCGGTTTCGTTCATTTCCACCATAAAGGTAGACTCGCCCATAGAGATATTGTCACTGGCACCTACACGGGTGAATATTTTATCTACATAACCAATTTTGGCAGTGTCGGCGGGTACAAAACTTCCCATCTGGGCCAACAATACAATGAGGGCCGTTTGCCTTAAGATGGCCGATTTACCACTCATGTTGGGGCCAGTGATCATAATGATCTGTTGCTCGTCCCTATTTAAGGTAACATCATTGGCAATGTAGGCTTCTCCCAACGGCAATTGTTTTTCAATGACGGGATGCCTACCGCCAACAATGGATAGTTCGGTAGAATCGTCCATATCTGGAGAAACATAGTTGTTCTCCTTGGCCAATTGGGTAAAGCCGCAGAGACAATCCAGCTGCGCAATTTGAAAGGCATTGTTCTGTACAGGGGTTATGTATTCCTGCATCCAGACTACTAACTGGGAAAACAATTGCTGTTCCAAACTTAGGATCCGCTCTTCCGCACCCAATATTTTTGCTTCGTATTCCTTGAGCTCTTCGGTGATATACCGTTCGGCATTGACCAAAGTCTGCTTTCGGATCCAATCATCGGGTACTTTGTCCTTATGGGTATTGCGCACTTCTATATAATAACCAAAGACATTGTTGGAGGCTATTTTTAGGGAGGTGATACCCGTGCGTTCGGTTTCCCTTTCCAGCATTTTTTCCAGATAGTCCTTGCCGGAATAGGCCAACCCCCTTAGCTCGTCCAATTCTGCGGAATAGCCTTCTGCAATGGTGCTTCCTTTGAGCATATTTACCGGGGCCTCTTCACTGACCATTTCCTTGATCTTGCTTCTGAGCATATCACAGGTATGTAATTGGTCGCCAATAAGGTTTAGTGCCTCGTTCTTGCTTTGGGTGGTGATCTGTTTTATGGGTACTATGGCCTCTAAGGAATTTTTAAGCTGAACAACTTCCTTAGGGTTTATTTTTCCCGTGGCCACCTTGGATATCAATCTTTCCAAATCCCCAATTTGCTTAATACCGCCCTGTAATTTATGGAGGGCAGCTTCGTTATCGGTCAAATGGGTGATTACCTGATGTCTTCTACGTATTTTCTCAATATTCTTTAAAGGAAGTGCCAACCATCTTTTTAGCATTCTTCCGCCCATAGGCGAGATGGTCTTGTCTATGACGTCTAAAAGGGTAACCGCATTTTGGTTGTTGGAATGGTAAAGTTCCAAATTTCTTATGGTAAACCTGTCCATCCAGATATATTCCTCTTCGGCAATACGTTGAAGAGTATTGATATGTTGCAATTGCCTGTGCTGGGTATCGGAAAGATAATGTAGTACAACCCCTGCTGCGACTATGCCGTGGGTTAAATGATCCACCCCAAAACCTTTTAGGCTTTTGGTCTTAAAATGATTGGTAAGTGTCTCCAATGCATAATCATCCTGAAAGATCCAATCTTCGGTGAAAAAAGTATGGAAATTTTTACCAAAGGCCTCCAAAAATTCCTTTTTATTGGCTTTTGATACCAAAACCTCGTTCGGAGAGAAATTTTGTAACAATTTGTCTATCTGTTCCTCATTGCCTTCCGAAGTTAAAAATTCCCCCGTGGATATATCCACAAAGGATATTCCCAATCTTTTCCGTCCAAAATGAACCGCACATAAAAAATTGTTGGTCTTGGCCGAAAGGATATCGTCGTTCATGGCCACGCCAGGGGTAACCAGTTCGGTAACACCTCTTTTCACTATGGTCTTGGTGAGCTTGGGGTCTTCCAGCTGATCGCAAATGGCAACCCTTTGCCCTGCTTTTACCAGTTTTGGCAAATAGGTGTTTAGGGAATGGTGCGGAAAACCGGCCAGTTCCGTTCTGTCGCCACCATTGTTTCGATGGGTAAGAATAATGCCGAGTATCTTGGAAGCTTTAACGGCATCTTCCCCAAAAGTTTCGTAAAAATCCCCAACACGGAACAATAATAGGGCATCAGGGTATTTCACCTTAATGGTATTGTACTGTTTCATTAAAGGGGTCACCTTTTTTGTTTTTCCCGAGTCTGCCAAAAGCGATATTATTAACTTATTTTTGCATTCCTTTCCTGAACAACGAATGTAAGGTTTATCCACTGGAATGTACCCTATTGTTGATATTTTGGGGATAACTTTATGTCGTTCTGACCAAGGTAATGTCATTGGTTATTTTAGGAAAATAGTTCAAATTTAAATAGGATTGGATGCGTAAACTGGAGAATAGCGAATTGGACCGACTTAATATAGAGGAGTTTAAACAGGTGGAAAAAACGCCGATTTGCATTGTGTTGGACAATGTGCGGAGCTTGAACAATATTGGCTCGGTTTTTAGGACGGCGGATGCCTTTTTAATAGAAAAGATATACCTGTGCGGAATTACCGCAACCCCGCCACACAAGGAAATACATAAAACCGCCTTGGGTGCTACGGACAGTGTTGGTTGGGAATATAGGGAGAGCACCATGGCATTGTTGGAGGAATTAAGGGCAGAGGGCTATACCTCACTTTCTGTGGAGCAAGCCGAGAATGCCATTATGTTGAACAACTTTAAGATTGAAGAAAATAAAAAGTATGCCCTAATTTTTGGCAACGAGGTAAAGGGGGTTTCCCAAGATGTAGTCTCAGGTAGCGACCTGGTTTTGGAAATTCCACAATACGGCACTAAACATTCCCTGAATATTTCAGTTAGTGTGGGTGTCGTGGTTTGGGATCTCTGGGCCAAACTTAAGGGGTGAAATCAATTAGAAAAAGTCACTGCTGTACAAAGGCTCCTGACCAGCGCATTACAAAATCAATTAAAAGAAGAACTTTTTTAAAACCAAAAACCCAACCGATAGGTTGGGTTTGGCAATATATAGTTTGAGTTAGTTAGTTTAAAACCTTCCAGTCTTTCCGTTGAATTTTTTGATGTTTATTCAGCTCAAAACCAGTTTAATGGATGCGCAAGTAAATAAATTGATTTGTCTTGTGCAAGTAATATGTGAAAATTATCTTAAAATTAGAGTTTCACCGCATATTTTAGGATCCGGTCCAGAATCAATTCATAATCGGCCGGGTTCTCCACAAAATCCAATTCACTGATATCCAAAATTAGATTATGTTGCTCGGGAAAACTCTTTATATAATCAAAGTACCCCCGGTTTAGTTGCTCTAAATATTCGGGCGATATATTCTGTTCGTAATCCCTTCCCCGTTGTTTTATGTTCCGCAGTAACCGTTCTGTATTTTGGTACAGGTAAATATAAATTTTCGGTTTTTTTATCTCTTTGTACATTAGGTTAAAGAGCTTCCTGTAAAGTTTAAATTCATCTTCCTGAAGGGTGACCTTGGCAAAAATTAAGGATTTGTTGATGTCGTAATCACTTACCATAAAGTCCTTGAAAAGATCGAACTGGGAAGTGTCGTCCATAAATTGTTGGTAGCGATCGGCTAGGAAAGACATTTCCAAAGGAAAGGCAAATCTGCCCTGATCCTCGTAAAATTTGGGTAGGAACGGGTTGTCTGCAAAACGTTCCAAAACTAATTTTGCATTAAAATCCTGCCCAATCTTATGGGCCAGCGTAGTTTTCCCCGCTCCAATATTTCCTTCAATGGCTATATATTCCAATTGGGAAAAGAGCTGTGACCTGTTTTTATATAGCTTATGGTGCGTACGGGTAATAGTGCTTTGGTCCTTACATTCCTGTAATAGGTTCCTGGTATCCTTATTTAGAATTGGATGGTAGAGCTGTGGGGCTATGTCCGCCAGGGGCCTGAGAACAAATCGCCTCAGATGCATGTTGGGGTGGGGGATGGTCAGGGCCTCGGTATTGATTATTAGCTTGTCATAATAAAGGATATCGATATCCACCGTCCTGGAGGAGTAACCCTTGGCTCTATTCCTCTCCCTGCCCAACTTTGTTTCCAATTGCAGTAATTTCTCCAAAAGAACGGAAGGGGAAAGAACCGTTTCTACCATAATGCACGCATTAAAGAAATTATCGCCTTCAAAACCCCATGCGGGTGTCTCATATATAGGGGATGTTTTTACAACTTCGCCAACACTGTCTTGGATTAGAAATACCACTTCCTGCAAATGGTTGAGTTTGTCCCCAAGATTGCTTCCAAGTGAAAGATAGGTTGTTGTGGTCTTTATCATAATAGGCGGGCAAAGTAAACAAAAGTATTTAACTTCATAAAGGGAAATAACAAAAACAGAACCAATTTTAAGTGGCCTTTCCTAAAATCCAGCTAAGGAGCCTATAGGTTATAAAATTTAACAAATATAATTGCGGCAAAGCTACATTGGTTATCTTTGCAAGTTATTAGCAATACATACGAGGAATGAACTTTTTAAGAAATTTATTAGCTGCAATTATAGGATGTCTCATCGCTTTTGGAATCATGTTTGTCATGTTCCTTGTTCTGGCTGCCCTGATAGGTCAAGGTGAGGATACCGTGGTGGTGAAGGATAATTCCGTTTTGGAAATTCAGTTGCAGGCCCCGATCAATGATTATGTAGGGATGGATGAGTCCAATCCGTTCGCCGGACTTTTTAATGTCAATCAAGGATTGGATGATATACTGCATGCCATTCGCGTAGCCAAGGAAGACAATAAGATAAAAGGGATTAGTCTTAATAACAACATGCTTATGGCCGGTTTGTCCCAAACACAAGCCATTAGGGATGCTTTGACCGATTTTGGTGAAAGTGGGAAGTTTGTATTCGCCTACGGGGATTTCTATACACAGAAGGATTATTATTTGGCCAGTGTGGCCAATGAAGTATTCCTCAATCCTGTTGGTGCCATGGATTTTAAAGGCTTGTCTACGGAAGTATTATTTTTTAAGGATCTACAGGAGAAGACGGGTATTAAAATGGAGGTAATTCGGCATGGGAAATATAAGAGTGCGGTAGAACCTTTTTTGGCCAACGAAATGAGCGAGGCCAATAGGACGCAGATCAAGGAGTTGTTGGATGCCTTATGGCAGTCCATGCTTACCAATATTTCGGCAAGTAGGGATATTTCCGTGGCCGATCTGAACCATATTGCGGATACCTTGGGCGCCCGTACCACAGAATACGCGGCCACATCGGGCTTGATAGATGAAGTAGTGTATTTTGATGAATATGAAGGCATGATTAAGGATAAAATTGGCGTAGATCCGGCAGACGATATCAACTATGTTCCCATATCCGATTACATACGTACAGCCGGTAAAATAAAAATTAATAGCGGCAAGGATAAGATTGCGGTAATCTATGCCCAAGGTGAAATTTGGTACGGGGAAGGAGGTCCTGATGTAATAGGTCAGGGAATTATTAATGACGCCCTAAAAAAGGCTAGGGAAGACGAGGAGGTAAAGGCAATAGTGCTCAGGGTAAATTCTCCCGGTGGCAGTGCGTTGGCTTCCGATATTATTTGGCGTGAGATCGAAATCACCAAGCAATCCAAACCAGTGGTGGTGTCTATGGGAGATGTTGCCGCTTCCGGAGGCTATTATATAGCAGCGGGAGCCGACAAGATTTTTGCAGAGCCCATGACGATTACAGGGTCTATAGGTGTTTTTGGTACCGTTCCCAACATAAGTGAACTTGCCGAAAATATAGGGGTCAACGCCGAACAGGTGGGGACCAATAAAAACTCGGTAGACTATTCACTATTTGAGCCGATGGGCGATAATTATAGAAGCAATGTGTTGGAAGGGATAGAAGCAACCTATGAAACATTTTTGGATAGGGTGGCCAAGGGTCGGGGAATTACCATGGCACAAGCCGATAGTGTGGCCCAGGGTAGGGTTTGGAGCGGGGTGGACGCCAAGCGTTTGGGATTGATAGATGGATTGGGGGGACTGGACGACGCAATTGCAGCGGCTGCTAAAATGGTGGAATTGGATAACTATGGAATTAGAAAACTTCCCAAGTATAAATCGGATTTTGAAAAGTTGATGGAAGATTTGGGAGGTGCTGCCACCAAAAGCAAGGAAAGCATTATAAAAGAAGAAATCGGTGCAGAGGCATATGCCATTTTAAAGGAGATAAAATCCGCATTGGAAAATAAGGGAATCCAGGCCAGAATGCCGTTTACCCTTTATATCAAATAGGAATTCCATTTCCTTAAATTGGTAAAATAAAAAGCCCCTTGCATGCAAGGGGCTTTACTATTATCTACAAATTTAAAACTAGTTTTTTACCAAGTTAATTTCCACACGTCTATTTTCTGCGCGTCCTGCTTTGTACATGTTGGTGGCTATAGGTTTGCTTTCCCCATATCCAATAGATGTTAGTCTTGAGCTGTCAATCCCTTTTTCAACTAAGAAATTTTTAACGGAAAGTGCCCTTTCCTCGGAAAGTTTCTGATTGGACGGTACACTACCTATGCTGTCCGTATGACCCTCAACCGTGAATTTGGCATTGGGATATTCATTGAGTATTTTTATGATATCTACCAACACATTGGTTGACTCTATTTTGATGGTAGCCTTACCCGAATTGAACAAAATGGTCTTGGCATACTCATTTAAGGTTTTTTGAACCTCCTCGGTAACTTCGGGGCAGCCGTTATTGGCAACAGTTCCAGCTACATCAGGGCAATTGTCGTCTTTGTCCAATACACCGTCACTGTCGGTATCTGGCCAAGGGCATCCGTTGTTTTCCAAAATACCCGATTCCTCCGGACAATGGTCATCCTTATCCAACACACCATCATTGTCTGTATCTTCCCAAGGACATCCTTTGTTTTCAATAATTCCTGCTTCCTCGGGACAGTTGTCATCCTTGTCCAACACTTGGTCGCCATCGGTATCTGGCCAAGGGCATCCGTTGTTTTCAACAGGTCCTGGAACCTCAGGACATCCATCTACCTTATCCAATACGCCATCCTCGTCCTTGTCTTTTGGCCTGGATTGATAAATAGGGATTTTTAACCCGGCATAAACATCCGCTCCTTTGGAGTTGTCACTGGTCAATACGGTTAAGATGGAACCAGAACCGATATACAATGGCCCTGCCCTTAAACCAGCTCCCCACTGTACACCTAAGTTTTGTACATAGCTGACAGGGGAATAAAAACTAAACCATTTGCTTTCAAACCTAGGGGTAAGGGAAACAATATTGGCAATACTATTGGTATTGGTTTTGTCCTTTGAAGTAATTGATAAATCGGTATTTAGATTCATATAAAAGTGATTGTTGATATTCCAATCAGCATTTAGATGCAAGGCTGTAGGCAAAACTGCTTTGGATGCATTGCCAGACCTGATTTGTGTGTACAGGTTGTTTAGCTTGTCCTCAAATCCTTCTTCGTTATCAAAATCGTCTTCACTTATAGAATTGGTAATGTCATACGCATTTTCGCTACCCTCATATTTCAGGCTTCCAAGGTCGGTCAATGACAGTCCAAATTTTAATTTGTATTTATTAATGTCCTTGGGAGCGTAGGGATTTCCGTCCTTGTCCGTAACGGTATAGTCCGCAAAATCAGGCCTCCATTCGTAGATAAAACCTAGATCTACCCCAAAACCGTCCGCACTCTTAACAAATTCATAATCTTCAAAATCGTTCGTTATATTGGCGCTATTCCCATAGGCTATTTCACCTTGGGACTCAATACTTCCTGTTGTTCCAGAGCCATCCGCATCATAATCTATAACAATGTTCTTTCCACTTGAATAAGCGTTGCCATAGCCCATGAGGTATTTTAGTGAGATACCCCCTTTAAGAAAGTGCTGTTCCTGGTTCATTAGCACTGTGGCGAATGTGATTCCGGTTTCTGCCCAAGCATTGGCGCTCAGCTGATAGTCTCCTTCGTTTACATTGAAATCTTCATTTTCATCAAACTCATTGGAAATATTATCATAAGTATCCCCATTAATATCGTTTACGTTAAAAAACACCCTGCCCCTAGTGAATACTGCCAATGAATTCCTGGAATTGATATTGAACATAAATGATGGTCCCAAAATATCAACATTGCCATAGGCATTATTTGCGTTTTTTGGTGATTTTGTTCCATCCTCATCAAAATCAAAATCGTCCTCAAAAATATCTCCAAATTTCGCACTGTAATAGTCGTTTCCTACCAACCCACTAACCCCAATGAGGTTTATATCCGATTTTAATCTAGAGTCCACTATATTGGCAGGATTGGAAATTAGACCGTGTACCCCGTTGTAATTGTCCGTGCCCAGTCCAATATAGGATTGGCCCTTGACGACTGTGGTTATTAGGATTAGGAATGCTACTAAAATACTTTTGTTCATGCTTAAAAATTTAGTTTATTTCTTTTTTATTGTTAATCGACCCCTGTTCTTGTAAATTTGATTTTTTACAGGGATTAAAGTGTAGGAACGCTTTAATTGGGTTTTAATTATAAAATGTTAAATTTTTTTTGACCAATGGGGAATTCGGTTTTAAAGGACGGGGATAAGAAGTTGGCTTTTAGGATTTACCTATATTTGGGAGCTTTGTTCATTACTTCCTTGGTAGTTTCCAATTTAATTTTTCAAAAGTTCTTTTATTGGAGGCCTTTTGGGGATGTTACCGTTTTTGGGGCGTCTTTGTTTGAAATCTCTGTGGGTATATTGCCCTATCCGTTAACTTTTCTGATTACAGACCTGATTTCTGAAATTTATGGCAGAAAAAAGGCAAACCAAATTGTTACTGCGGGGATTTTTGCCTCTTTTTTTTCCATGGGGATTGTATTGCTTGCCAATTGGGTCCCGGCATTGCCCAATTCACCGGTACAGGATGAGGAGTTTAATCATGTGTTTGCCCTTTCACCTATTGCCGTTTTTGCTTCTATGTTGGCATATCTTTTTGCACAATATATAGATATTGGTATTTATCATTTCTGGAAAAAATTGACCAATGGCAAGCATCTATGGCTGCGCAATAATTTTTCTACTTTTCTTTCCCAGTTTATAGACACCTTTACGGTGGTAGGCCTTCTTTGTATATTTGGAGTGTTGCCATGGGCCATGTTCTACGGACTTGTGGTAAGTGGATTTATTTTTAAAGTAATTGTTGCCTTCTTTGACACCCCTTTTCTGTATTTCTTTGTATATCTCTTTAGAAAACGGTTCAATTTGCAGGTAAATCAGGAAATTGATCTTGAAGCATAATAAAACTGGCTTTTCTCAGTTCTTATCGAGTAGTTCAATATATTGATTATATCATTGGTGTATTAGCTGGAATAACAATATGAAAAGTGTTTTGTGTTTCCGTGTTAAATTTTGTTTAAACTAAACGGGAATTTTGATTTTACTTGGTGATATATTGTAGAATTGCGTTAATAATTATTGGTATATGTTTAATCTTATGTCCAATTTCCAGTTAATATTGTGCCATAGGGCCAAACCTAGCTGAATGGATTGTGAAATATATGGAGTATTGCTCCGGTAGCGCCATCAAGGGTATATAATATTAATAAAAGTAACAGATGAAAAAGAAGATTTTAAAAATTGTCGGAGGCATTTTTTTGGTAATAGTTATACTGCTAATAGCAACCCCATTTTTTTTAAAGGGCAAAATTGCGGATATTATTAAGAATAAGGTGAACAATAATATTAATGCCACCTTCGATTTCTCAGAGGCCGATTTAACTCTTTTTAGTAGTTTTCCAAATGCTACCGTTACCTTGGATAGGATAAGCTTGATAAATAAGGTTCCCTTTGAGGGCGATACGTTATTTGCATCCGATAAGGTAACCCTGGATATGTCTATCAAGGAACTGTTCAAGGATGCCAGTGAGCCCATTGCAATAAAGAGTTTAATATTGGAACGCCCGCTTATCAGCATAATGGTAGACAAGGAAGGGAATGCCAACTATGATATAGCCAATGATGGTGGTACTTCCTCCGGGACTGCAACCGGTACCACATCTTCCGAAAGTGGTTTTAACTTGGCTTTGGAGTCTTATGGCATCAATAATGCGTTCATTAAATATAATGACCTTTCAAGTGGTATGTCTTTTGCCATTTCAGAGATGAACCATAGCGGTAGGGGGGATCTTTCCTTGGAAATTTCGGAATTGGATACCGAGACCAGTGGTTTGGTCTCCTTTGAAATGGACAGTACACAATATTTAAATAAGAATCCGGTACAATTGAAGGCACTTATAGGGGTAGATCTTAAGGAAAACAAGTATTCCTTCTTAAAGAACGAGGCCATGGTTAATCAACTGGCCTTGGTATTTGACGGATTTATTAAATTGAATGATGACAACCAGGAGGTAAACATTCGTTTTAAAACACCTTCGTCCGATTTTAAAAACTTTTTGGCAGTGATTCCAGCTGCTTATTCCAAGGATATAGCACAGGTTTCCACAACTGGAAACTTTACCGTTTCAGGTGAATTTAAGGGAATTGTGGATGATGATCATATTCCCCAGTTTAAAATCGATATAAATTCGGATAATGCCTCCTTTAAGTATCCAGATTTGCCAAAATCGGTCAGGAACGTATATATAGATACCGAAATTTCCAATAATACAGGAATAACGGAAGATACCTTTGTTGATATCCGAAAGTTGTCCTTTATGATAGATGAGGACAAGTTTAATATGGTAGCCAAAATAAACGACCTTATGGGGAATACAAAGGTCAATGCCAAATTGGACGGGAAAATGAACCTGGCCAATATTTCAAAGGCCTATCCAGTTCCTGCCGATTTGAATTTAAAGGGCATTTTAATTGCTGATATTTCTACGGCCTTTGATATGGCATCCATAGAAAAAAAGAGGTATGAAAATACCAAAACCACCGGTAATTTAAAATTGAGCGACTTTGAATATAAGTCGGATGAATTTCCCAACCCAATTAACTTAAAAAGTACTTCAGTAACTTTTAACCCTACTACGGTAACCCTGAACAATTCGGAAGGAGCAACCGGCAAGACCGATTTTGATGCCTCAGGGACCATCAATAACCTATTGGGGTTTATGTTCAATAATGAAAATGTAGAGGGGAACTTCAATTTAAAATCCAACACATTTGCTGTTAATGATTTTATGGTGGCTGAAACTGCCACCGACGATGGTGGCACAGAAAAAGGGGCCACGACTACAAGCACGGAGGAAAAGATAAAAATACCATCCTTTTTGGATTGTACCATAAATGCCAGTGCCAATACCGTTATTTATGATGACCTTACCTTAAAGGATGTAAAGGGAACACTTAGAATTAAAGATGAGAAAGCTATTCTTACCAATATGACATCTTCCATATTCGACGGTAAATTAGCTTTGAACGGGGAAGTTTCTACCAAGGAGGCCACGCCAACCTTTGCCATGAAATTGGGAATGGACGGATTTAAGATTGCCGAAACCTTTAAGGCTTTGGAAATGTTTAGGACACTGGCGCCCATAGCTAAGATTCTGCAAGGAACATTAAATTCGGATGTTCAGATATCGGGAAGTTTAAAGGATGATTTTACGCCCAATCTAAGTACCATTTCAGGGAATATCCTGGCCGAATTGATGACCAATCAAATTGATGCCAAAAGTGCACCCTTACTTACTGAGTTGGACAGTAAACTAAATTTTTTAGATCTTGAAAAACTCAATTTAAAGGATTTAAAAACGGCATTGACCTTCGAGGACGGAGTGGTCAAGGTTAAGCCATTTACGATAAAATATCAGGATTTTGCCATCAATGTAGCCGGTAGCCACACATTCGACCAAAAATTGAACTATGCAGCTACCATTGAAGTGCCTGCCAAATATTTGGGAAAGGACATAACCAATTTAATAGCTAAAATTGATGAGAAATCTTTGGAAAATTTAACAATTCCAGTGACAGCCAATATAGGTGGCGCCTATACCAGTCCTACGGTGACAACCGACCTTTCTTCGGGTATAAAAAATTTAACCGCACAACTGGTCGAAATAGAAAAACAGAAATTGATCAATAAGGGGAAGGACAAGGCCAAGGACTTTATTGGGGATCTTATCAACAAAAATCAGAAAGCAACAGATTCCACCAAAAAGAAAAATCAGGAAAGTACCGCAGACGTTATTGGAGGCCTATTGGGGAGCAACACCAAAAAGGTAGATTCCACCGGAAAAACCGATACTACGGTGGTTGCCAAAAAAGAAGCTCAGAAAGAAGTGGCTAAAAAAATTATTGGCGGACTATTCGGTAAAAAAAAGGAGGAAGAAAAGAAAAAAGACAGTGTGCAGTAGACCAATTCTGGAGGGTTTTCATCAATTGTAATACTATACTGGTTTAAGGCTAGAACAGAATAGGTCCATGCCGATTTAGAAGACTGGTATACACCTGGTTTATATCTATTGCAGCAATGTTGATTCACTATTATAATGGCCGGTGGTGCCGTACTAAGCTCGGGTTGATGATAAAGCCTCCTCCAAAATTTTAATCAAATCGGATGGACTTTCCAAATAAGTCACCAGGGGGTTTATATTATTAAGCTCAAAATTAATGGGACTTCCAGAGAATAATAATGGAGTTTTGGTTTCAGACGATAACCTTATAACTTTTTCCTCAACCACGGAAGGGGTGGTGGTGACAAAAAAAGTCAGAAGATAATTTGGCTTTACTAACTGTGCCATGGTCTTTACATTGTCATAGGGTACATTTTGTCCGAGGTAAAATACCCTCCACCCTAGCTTTTTGGCAATGAAGGAAGCTAACAATAATCCTATTTCATGATTTTCCCCTTCGGCCAGGAACAAGATGATCTTTGGAGCATTCTTTGGTGCAATGGGCAATAGATCTATGGCGGAACAAATTTTTTGACGGATCAGGTTCGATACAAAATGCTCTTGCGCAGGCATAATCTTGTTAATGCCCCAGAGAACTCCAACTTTATGTAAAAAAGGGTAAATAAGCTCGGTGAAGGTAGTTAATATCCCATTTTTGATGATTTGGGATTTAATTATATTGTCAAATTCCTGTTCGTCCAAATTAATCATGCTCAATACCAAGGCCTTCACCTCGGCATCTTGGTTAGACTCGATCAAGGCGTCTGCGACCACCTTATGAATTTCTTCGTCCGTCATCTTGGCTATAGCGGACAATCGCACTCCTTGGCTTCTTAGGATACTTATGTTCAATAGTTTCTTTAACTGTGCATCCGAATAGAACCGGATATTGGTATCCGTTCTTTCTGGAATTAAAAAGTCGTATCTACTTTCCCATTTCCTTAGTGTATGGGAATTAATACCTGTTAGGGATACTATCTGCGCCATGGAATACCTACTCATATCATTGTCTAATAAATTGCAATGTAAAGTTAAACAAATATTCCAGTTGGAAGGTCAATAAATTTATTATGTCTAATATTTATATAAAATAAGTTGGACAAAAAGAAATAATGTTTATATTTGTCTAAGTATTAACAATAAAAAATTAGACATGAAAAAATTTGGCATTTATTTTTTGACATTTTTCAGTTCACTGTTACTTTTAGTTTCCTGTGACAATGATGACGACAATGACATAATTGATGAGCCCACTTTGAGTACCATTGTGGAAACGGCCCAGGACACAGACATTTTAAGTAGTTTGGTATCTGCTTTGGCCAAGGCGGATGAAAACGACGATTCAGATTTGATCGGGGCATTGAGTGGCAATGGGCCTTTTACGGTTTTCGCACCTACCAATAGCGCCTTTACTTCCCTTTTGGCCAGTTTGGATGGATATGATAGTTTAAGCGACTTTGATACTCCGGAAAAACGGGAGCTTCTCGCTACTATTTTAAAATATCACGTAGTGGTTGGGGCCGCCGCTGATTCCAGTTCTCTTTCCAATGGTCAGGAATTTACCACACTGCAAGGGGAAAAAATTACGATTAATATAGACGGGGATGTTTATATACAGGATCCGACCGATGCGGACGCAAAAGTAGGTCCTGCAGATGTATTGGCTTCCAATGGTATTGTACACATAATAGACAAAGTATTGGTTCCACAGGAAGTTTTGGACGCCTTAACTCCAGAGCCAACACCCAATATTGTAGAGCTGGCAATGGATACCGAATTTCTATCTTTATTGGTAGGAGCCTTGGTACAGGCCGATGCCGGTTTGGTGGATCTGTTGCAGACAGATGGCCCTTTTACCGTGTTTGCACCTACAGACGCCGCCTTTGCCGCCCTCTTGGAAAC
>NZ_QJJZ01000004.1:92642-418400 GCF_003201775.1 Arenibacter sp. ARW7G5Y1
TACAGGCCGATGCCGGTTTGGTGGATCTGTTGCAGACAGATGGCCCTTTTACCGTGTTTGCACCTACAGACGCCGCCTTTGCCGCCCTCTTGGAAACCTTGGGTGACGATTACAACAGTTTGGCCGATTTTGATACTACCGAGGAAAAGGCCCTTTTGGCACAGATCTTAAAATACCATGTGGTTGCCGGAACAGCTGCCTATTCTACGGATCTGTCCAATGAACAGATGATAGAGACCGCCCAGGGCGAATCCGTTACGGTAAGCCTTAGCGGTGGAGTTTTTATACAGGATAAAACGGATGTGGACGCAGCTGTTGCGCCTGCCGATATTGCAGCCAGTAATGGGGTTGTACACGTGATCGATAAAGTATTGTTGCCACAGGAAGCATTGGATGCCCTGATGCCTCCAACACCCAATATTGTAGAGCTGGCAGTGGATACCGCATTTCTATCTTTATTGGTAGGGGCCTTGGAACAGGCCGATGCCGGTTTGGTGGATCTGTTGCAGACAGATGGCCCTTTTACCGTGTTTGCACCTACAGACGCCGCCTTTGCCGCCCTCTTGGAAACCTTGGGTGACGATTACAACAGTTTGGCCGATTTTGATACTACCGAGGAAAAGGCCCTTTTGGCACAGATCTTAAAATACCATGTGGTTGCCGGAACAGCTGCCTATTCTACGGATCTGTCCAATGAACAGATGATAGAGACCGCCCAGGGCGAATCCGTTACGGTAAGCCTTAGCGGTGGAGTTTTTATACAGGATAAAACGGATGTGGACGCAGCTGTTGCGCCTGCCGATATCGCTGCAGGCAATGGAGTGGTACATGTGATCGATAAAGTATTGTTGCCACAGGAAGCATTGGATGCCCTATTGCATTAAGGTTAGGTTTAGTATGCTTTAGTTTGGTTACCGAAACTGACGACCATTCCATGGTCGTCGGTTTCTTTTGATAATTCACCTAATTTGTATTATATAAAATTAAAAATCAGATATTTTGAAAGCGCTCTTCGATTCTTCCAGTTTAAAGTGTAGTAAATTGGTTACCCATACCTATAGCACTTCCTTTTCCTTGGGCATTAGATTGTTCGCACCAAAAATAAGGCCGTCGATCTATGCTATATACGGTTTTGTTCGGTATGCCGATGAGATCGTTGATTCTTTTGACGACTATGAACAAGAGGAATTGCTGACCGAATTCATCCGAGAATATAAACTGTCCTTGAAAAGAAAAATTAGCTTAAACCCTATTATCAATTCTTTTCAGGCTGTGGTACATAAATTTAAACTATATGAGTATGTCGATATTTTTCTGGAGAGGATGCAATATGACCTGGACGTATGTGAATACACTACAAAGGAAGCTTACGAAAACTATATATACGGATCGGCCGATGTGGTTGGCCTTATGTGCTTAAGGGTGTTTGTGGATAATGACAATGACAAGTTCAATTCCCTACAATCGTCAGCAAGGTATTTGGGGTCCGCATTTCAAAAGGTTAATTTTTTGAGGGATATCAAACAGGACCTGGAAAGTTTGGGCAGGTCCTATTTTCCCAATGTACATCAAAGGGAATTGACCGAAGAAGTAAAAAAGGAAATCATTAGGGATATTGAGGATGATTTTGAAAAAGCTTATCAAGGATTGATTAAATTGCCCATAGAGAGTAGACTTGGGGTTTATATAGCCTATAAATACTATTCTCAACTTTTAAAAAAACTTAAACATACCAAATCCGAAAAATTACTGACAAATAGAATCCATATTTCCAATCCTATGAAAATGGTAATATTGGCCAAAGGTTATGTGAGGTATAAGTTAAATGTTATATAACTTGGACTCGATGTAAAGTAAAATTCAAATTATGGATTGTCCAATGATTAAAGTGGATGTCCCGGTCTCCTCGAGCGCAGTCGAGAGGTTTTAGGCATTTATATCTTTGAGTTGAGGTCTCGTGCCCTATACCGGACAACCTTACCTCAAAACAACTCATCAACAATTTAAAATCAATCGTTCCCACCTCATTGAAGTAATGTGTTTCTGGAGATAAGATGTGTAACTATGAAGTATAAGGTCTTTCCCCTGGATCTCCGATTGGAACATATCCCTTAAATATAATGAATGATATTAAAAGAAAGTAAATGGACATAGTATTGTACCCTGTCATAACACTGTTGACTTTTATGGTGATGGAAGTAGTTACATGGTGTACCCACAAATTCATAATGCATGGATTTTTATGGATTTTACATGCCGATCACCACGAGCCCAAATATCCACATGTGTTTGAAAAAAACGATGCTTTTTTCGTGATTTTTGCCATTCCAAGTATTGCGCTTTTTTATTTTGGAGTAGCCCCAACCCTTAACTTTTTATTCTTTATAGGTTTGGGAATCCTATTTTATGGAATAGCCTATTTTTTGGTCCATGATGTGCTTATTCACCAAAGGTTTAAGTGGTTTAGCAATGTCGGCAGTAGCTATTTACTGGCCCTGAGGAAAGCTCATAAAATTCATCATAAGAACATGGGAAAGGAAGATGGGGAATGTTTTGGAATGTTATTGGTGCCCAAAAAATACTTTAGGCCCAATTAATTTAAAAAATCAGTTTTCTTCAATAGGTTGCTTTGGCAAATTTTGAAGACAAGCCATCGCAATCGGGTCCGGTTAAAAATCCTGGGCCTAAGTGAGGCAGTTGAAAAAAGTAGTAAGACTCCCGTAATTTTATGAAATGTTCCAAAATAACTTTGTTCTTATGTCTCAATGCCAATTTTATAAGTTGTAAGGGCCCTTTCCCTGGCAAATTTATGTTCCACAATTGGGTCGGGGTATTCAAAGGAGTCGAATTCAGGAATCCACTTTCTTACGTATAGGTAATCCTTGTCAAATTTTTTTTGTTGGGATAAGGGGTTAAAAATTCTAAAATAGGGTGCTGCATCGCAACCAGTCCCGGCAGCCCATTGCCAGTTGCCATTGTTGGACGACAATTCGTAATCCAATAATTTTTGGGCGAAATAACTTTCTCCCCATCTCCAGTCGATCAATAGATGCTTACATAAAAAGCCTGCTGTAATCATCCTTACCCGGTTGTGCATAAACCCCGTACCATTAAGCTGCCTCATTCCCGCGTCTACCATTGGATAACCCGTTTTACCTTGGCACCAGAGTCTAAATTCTTCCTGGTTGTTCCTCCACTTGATGCCATCGTATTTGGATCTGAAATTTTGTGTAACAACATGAGGGAAATGAAATAGAATCTGCATAAAGAATTCCCTCCAAATGAGTTCGCTCATAAAAACAGCATGCTTCTTACCAATTTTGGAAATAACCTGTCTGACGCCTATAGTTCCAAATCTTAAATGGGGACTAAGATAGCTGGTGATGTCCGCATAAGGAAAATCCCTTTGGTCGGCATATAGTGGTAGTTGGGTAAAATCAAATTCCGGCACCTGAATATCCGATTTTTTAAACCCAATATCCTCCAAGCTTATCGCGGAGAATTCAGCTTTGAAAAGGTTGTTCAGTTTAGGGTTCTTAAGTTGAATGGAACTTGCTTCCTGAAATTTTGCAAGCCATTTGTTCTTGTAGGGCGTAAAAACGGTATAGGGTTTTTCATCGCCTTTAACAATTTCGTTTTCCTCGAATATAACTTGATCCTTAAAGCTTGAAAAGGATATATTTTGTTTGGCGAGCAATTCTGCAACTGCTTTGTCCCTGGTTATGGCATAAGGCTCGTAGTCTCGGTTCACGTAAACGGCGGCAATATTAAATTTGGATATTAAGTTTCTCCAGATCACTGTTGGCTCTCCATGCAGGCATAAAATGTCCGAGCCATGGTTTTTTAAGGATTCCTTAATGTTATGAATTGTTTGGTGGATGAAGCTGACCCGGGCATCTTCTTTGGTCAATTCATTTAATATAAGTTGATCATAGATGAATATGGGGAGCACGGGAATATCCATGTCCAAGGCTTCTGCCAGAGCTGTGTTATCTTCTATTCTAAGGTCCCGTCTAAACCAAAAAATAGCAATTGGGGCCTTGTCCTTGGATAAGGTGGATAAGTATTCATTACTCATAATTGGCACCATTGAATTGATTGGAAAATATTACTTTGATTTCTGGTATCAAGCCTTAAAACGAAACGATTTAGAGTATTGGATAAACCAGCTTTTTTTGTCCTAATTGGTAATTTTGGAGGAATCCAACTTTAAGGACAATTTAAGGATAAATTAAATGGAAATCAATGTTTTTAACCTATATGGCCTACTTCACCTCTAAACTAACAACATATCCTTCACTTCCCCTGACGTTAAAGACAGTGCTGTCTTCAAAGATTAGATATTGCCCTTTAATACCTTTTAAGGTCCCTGAATAGATTGGTGTTTTGTCTAGATTAAGGCTCTTAACTTTTTTGGGATATTGCAACACAGGAAACTGTAGATGCGTTTCTGTATTGTTTTCTATATAATATGCAGCGGCCTCTTCTGGAATATATTCTTTTAATCTATTTCTATATTTCACCAAATCCTCATCGTCAAATTCATTGGTCAACATTTTACGCCAGTTGGTCTTGTCGCCAATGTGCTCTTTTAAGGCAACCTCGGTAATCCCTGCCAAATAACGATTGGGTACTTCAACGATCTCTATGGCCTCATGGGCGCCTTGGTCAATCCATCTGGTGGGTACCTGTGATTTGCGGGTAACACCTACTTTGATATTGCTGGAATTGGCAAGGTAAACGATGTGCGGTTGTAATTGTGCTTTTTTTTCATATTCCAGATCACGGTCTTCCTTGCCCAAATGTGCCGTACTCAATTCGGGCCGCATGATCCAATCCCCGGCCGTGGGAATTTCATAAAAACAGGTCCTGCAGAAACCTTGTCTGAAAATTGGCCGGTCTTCCCCGCAATTGAGGCATTGATGATTTAAAAAGGTAAAGGTTAGTTCCTTGTTCAATACTTGGTTCATGTTTAAAAAGTCACCATCAAATATTAGGTAATATTGTATGGGATCTGCCAATTCGGTTTGCATTTTTCTTAAAACACCTTGATACTGCATATTTTTTCTGCTTAACGTAAAATCTATTTGAATATGAATTCAATTAAAGCTATTTTTAGCCGATGTAATTTAGAGCTTGTTTAGGAATTTATGTATGTAATTATTATTTGATGCTTTAAATGATGTTTAGTGCAAATTTATAATCATAGCTATGGCATGTTTAAAAAAATATTACCAGAAATTGTGTAAAAAATATGCATACAAAAGCATTAAATGAACTCTTTAACGGGCACTTTGCTCAAAACCCCCTGCTTTAAACGGCAATAAAGATACCTAAAAATGCCAATAACATTATTCAATTCCATCGCTTCTTGGCTGTTGAAAAAACGATATCATCAGATAGAGCTTTTTTTAAAGTATCCTGAGGAGGTGCAGGATGAGGTATTGCACCAATTATTATCCTTTGCAGAGGACACGGAAATAGGAAGAAAGTACGATTTTGAATCCATTGCAAGCTATGAAACCTTTGCGGAACGGATTCCCATAGTTTCCTATGAGGAGGTAGAGCCGATGATAGAGCGATCAAGGAGGGGGGAGCAGAATATCTTTTGGCCAACGACCATAAAGTGGTTCGCCAAGAGCAGTGGTACCACAAATGCCAAAAGCAAATTTATTCCTGTTAGTTCCGAGGCTTTGGAGGATTGCCATTACAAATCCAGCAAGGATTTGCTCTGTCTGTATTTAAACAACAATGAAAACTCCCAGTTGTTTACGGGCAAAAGTTTACGATTGGGCGGGAGTAAGGAGCTATATCAGGATAATGGTACCGTCTTTGGTGATCTCTCCGCCATTCTTATAGATAACATGCCCTTTTGGGCAGAACTTAGCAGTACCCCCAGTAACAAGGTATCCCTGATGAGCGAATGGGAGACTAAGTTACAGGCCATTATTAGGGAAAGTGTTCAGGAAAACGTAACCAGCTTGGCCGGAGTGCCGTCTTGGATGTTGGTCCTTTTAATTAATGTCTTGGAAGAAACTGGGAAGGACCATCTTTTTAAGGTTTGGGAAAATTTGGAGGTTTACTTTCATGGAGGGGTTAGTTTTAACCCATATAAGGACCAATATGCCAAATTATTGCCGAGGAAGAATTTCAACTATTATGAAATCTACAATGCTTCTGAAGGTTTTTTTGCCATTCAGGATAGAAATAATGCGGACGATCTATTATTGATGTTGGATTATGGGATTTTCTATGAATTCATACCCATGGAAACCTACGGTACAAGTGAGCAGGTTACCCTTCCCTTATGGAATGTTAAGGTTGATAGGAACTATGCGGTGATAATAACGACCAATGCGGGTCTTTGGCGGTATAAAATAGGGGATACGGTGAGGTTTACCTCTACCAATCCCTATAGGATCAAGATTACCGGGAGAACAAAACACCATATAAATGTATTCGGGGAGGAATTGATTATAGAAAACGCGGAAGAAGCCTTAAAGGCCATTTGTAAAAAAACCGGCTCCGAGATAAAGGACTATACAGTGGCCCCGATATTTATGGAAGGCAAGGAAAAAGGTGCCCATGAATGGATCATAGAGTTTAGAAAGGTTCCTGAGGAACTGGCTTATTTTACCGAAATTCTGGACAATGCATTAAAATCCTTGAACTCCGATTATGAGGCCAAGCGTTATAACAACATTACCTTAAAACTACCCAAAGTACATATTGCCAGGGAAAACCTTTTCTATGATTGGCTAAAATCTAAAGATAAGTTGGGAGGGCAGCACAAAATTCCAAGATTGTCCAATAAAAGGGATTATATCGAGGAATTGCTTCAGATGAACAAATAAATGTGATTAAAACGATCAATATGTTCAATTTAGAGGTATCAAATGTTTCCCTTTAACTTTTTATACTTTTTATTATGGCGAATAGATTAGTGATATTGTCCGATATGTGGGGTTCTAAAAAAGGGCTATGGATAACCTCTTATTTGGGTTACCTGCAACAGTATTATGATATTACATATTACGATTGTCAGCAATTGGCCAATATAAGTTTGGAGGTAAATTCTCCAGAGAATATCCACAGGGAATTTATTGGAGGGGGTGTGGAAACAGCCGTAGCCCATTTGTTGAAAAAAGAACAGGAGCCCAGTCATTATTTGGCCTTTGGTATAGGTGGTAGCATAGCATGGAAAGCTGCACTTAAAGGATTGCCATTAAAATCGTTATATGCCATTTCCAGTACAAGGTTGCGCTTGGAAAATGATGCGCCAACTGGGGGTATTAAACTGCTTTATGGGCAAAATGATGAATTTAGGCCATCAACCTTATGGTCCGATCAAATTGGTGTAGATGTTGAAGTGGTGAAGGGTTTTGGGCATGAACTCTATAGCGATGAGAAAATAATAAGTAAGGTATGCCAAGAATTATTGGCCAAGGTTATGCAAAAACAGTTTGTGGCTTAACATGAGGATTTCCATCTTAAATTATGGAAATCGTTAATAGTTTTATAAAAGTTAAAAGCAGTCCTAAGAGACTGCTTTTAACTTTTTAATGGTTTCAAAGGATAATTTCTCTTCGGCATAAGGTTTTGTGACCTTAAACTCCTTTTCGTTCGTACTTGGGAATTCGAACATGGCATCCGTGAAAATGGCTTCGCATAGGGAGCGTAATCCCCTTGCCCCCAATTTATATTCTATGGCCTTGTCCACAATATAATCCAACGCCTGTTCTGTAATCTTGAAGGAAATTCCATCCATCTTAAACAATTTTTCATATTGCTTTATTATAGCGTTCTTGGGCTCCGTTAATATGGCCCTTAAGGTTTCCTTGTCCAATGGATTCATGTGGGTAAGCACCGGGAGCCTACCAATAATCTCCGGGATTAATCCAAAATCCTTTAAATCTTTAGGTACAATGTACTGTAAAATATTTTCGTTGTCTACCTTTTCTTCAGCTTTGGAAGCACTATAGCCCACGGCCTGCATATTCAACCTTTTGGTAATATGCCTTTCAATTCCGTCAAAGGCCCCTCCGGCAATAAACAAAATATTCTCTGTGTTTACTTCTATAAACTTTTGATCTGGATGCTTTCTGCCTCCTTTGGGCGGTACGTTGACCACTGTTCCTTCCAATAGTTTCAGTAGCCCTTGTTGAACGCCTTCCCCGGATACGTCGCGAGTAATTGAAGGATTATCGCTTTTACGTGCAATTTTATCAATTTCATCTATAAAGACGATACCGCGTTCTGCCTTTTCCAGATTGTAATCTGCCGCCTGTAGTAAGCGGGTAAGTATGCTTTCCACATCCTCCCCAACATAACCGGCTTCCGTTAGTACGGTAGCGTCTACAATGGCCAAAGGAACATTGAGCATCTTGGCTATGGTTTTGGCCATAAGGGTCTTACCGGTCCCGGTTTGGCCCACCATGACAATATTGCTCTTTTGTATTTCTATATCGTCTTCTTTGCTTTTTGGTTGTAAAAGTCTTTTGTAATGGTTGTAAACAGCAACGGACATTACTTTTTTGGTGCGATCCTGTCCAATGATAAACGTGTCCAAAAACTCCTTTATCTCCAAAGGTTTTTTCAAGGTTAATTCGGAGGAAAGATCATTATTTTTGGTCTGCTTGGATTCTTCGGCCACTATACCGTGTGCCTGCTCTATACAACGATCACATATATGCGCATCAAGACCTGCAATCAACAAATTGGTTTCTGGTTTCTTCCTACCACAAAAAGAGCATTCTAAATTTTCTTTTGCCATATCATTTTATCACTTTCAATAATAGTAACGAAAAAGTCCATGCTTTGGTGCATCCCCATAGAATGTAACCTGGAATTTTCGATTTTTTAGTCGTCTCTAGTCTTTATCCCTGACCAAGATCTCATCGATCATGCCGTAATCCTTGGCTTCGTTTGCTTTCATCCAGTAATCCCTGTCACTGTCGTCGCTTACTTTTTCTAGGGGCTGTCCGGAATGATGTGCAATAATTTGGTACAATTCATCCTTAAGTTTTAGAATCTCCCTAGCCGTGATTTCAATATCACTGGCCTGTCCTTGTGCTCCGCCAAGAGGTTGATGGATCATTACCCTGGAATGGGTCAATCCGCTGCGCTTGCCTTTTTCACCGGCACATAGGAGAACCGCTCCCATAGAGGCGGCCATTCCTGTACATATGGTGGCTACATCTGGTTTTATGAACTGCATGGTATCATAGATTCCCAAACCGGCATAAACACTTCCGCCAGGGGAATTAATATATATCTGTATGTCCTTGGAGGCATCCGTGCTTTCCAAGAACAATAACTGTGCCTGCACAATGTTGGCAACTTGGTCATTGATCCCTGTTCCAAGAAAAATGATACGGTCCATCATTAATCTGGAAAAAACATCCATAGCTACCGCATTTAGCTGTCTTTCTTCAATAATGTTTGGAGTAAGGTTGGTGGGGTACATACTACTTAAGATAGTATCGTAATACATGCTATTTATTCCCTGATGTTTAATAGCATAATTTTTGAATTCTTTCCCGTAATCCATATTTTATATCAATAGTTTTATAAGATAAAAAAAGTGTCGAAAATAAACTCTTCGACACTGTAAATATACTTATTTTTAGTGAAACTTAATTTTATTGGCTCCTATCGTAGCGTATTTAAAATATAAGGTTCAACTAATAGGAATTACCCGTATACTTCCTTAACAAAGTCTTCGTAAGTAACTTCTTTCGTTTTTAAATTTGCTTTTTCCTTATATAGGGTCAAAAGCTTTTGGCTCATCAATTGTTCTGAAAGACGTTTTACTTCATCTTGGTTGGAAAGTACCCTTGCGGCAATATTATCCAACTCCTCCTCTTTGGGATCCAACTGACCAAATTGTGCCATTTGCTGCTTAATAAAGCCTTTTGCGAATTCTTTCAGCTCATCAAACTGAATCTGAATACCGTTTTCCTGAATAATCTTGCCTTCTATAAGCTGATAGCGCAGGCCTTTTTCCGATTTTTCAAATTCTTCGTTCGCTTCTTCTTCGGTCAATTGTTTTTCCCCGGTCATCTGAATCCACTTGGTCAAAAATTCGGTAGGAAGGTCAAATTTGATACTGTCTATAAAGTGTTCGGTTACATCATTTAACAGTTTCTGATCGGACTGTTGCTCAAATTGTTTTTCTGAATCTTCCTTGATGCGTTCTTTCAATTCCTTTACAGAGGTTACAACATCTTTCCCGAACAGCTTGTCAAAAAGCTCCTGATCTAATTTTGCAGGTTCCTTTTCGTTGATTTCCTCTATGGTGAAAGTAACTTCTATATCCAATTTTTCGGATTTTTCAGCGTCTATCCCCAAAGAACTGCCCAATAAATAATCTTCTTTGAAAAGCCCTTTTGTCTTTAAGGTAACAACATCGCCCACTTTCTTGCCCAAAAGGCTGTCTAGCGCTTTTTTACTCTTTATTTTTTCGATCTCGATAACAGTCTTGTTGTCTATTTCCTCTGCTTCGTTCTTGAAAACCCCGTTCACGTCATCTTTTTTGCCAACTTCCGTTTTGCTGATCAATTTACCGTATTGCTTTTGGATACGCTCCACCTGATCGTCGATCGTTTTTTTATCTGCAATGATTTTATAGTGGGTGATGGCTTTTTTCGACTTAAGGTCTACATTGAAATTTGGGGCAAGTCCCAATTCAAATTCAAAGGCAAATTCTTCAGAATCCCAGTTGAAGTTGTCCTGTTGTTTTGGAAGTGGATTTCCAAGCACATCCAATTTTTCTTCTGTAAGATATTTGTTGAGATTGTCTTGCAACAGCTTGTTTACCTCATCTACCAAAACGGCTTTTCCGTATTGTTTCTTGATCAATCCCATAGGCACCTGACCTTTTCTGAAACCTGGTATGTTTGCTTGTTTTCTGTAGTCCTTTAAGATTGTCTCTACCTTGTCGAAGTAATCGTCCTTGGTTACCGCAACTTTTACTACCGCATTTAATTCGTCAATCTGCTCTTTAGTGATGTTCATTTCTATATCTAATTTTACTAAAATAAAATGGGATGCAAAAGTAGTACATTTTCTAATCTCCAACAAGTTTTTAAATTACTGAATGTCAAAAAGGTACCCTATATTTTTTTGTCATCATTTAGAAATGAATAAAATATAGATTGTAGAAAGGAAAGCAAAAGGCTGAAAAGTAATGCCCACCAAATATTATTTACGGTGAAGCCTCCGATAAAGTAGTCGGCCAAAAGAATAATTATAGCGTTGATTATAAGTAGGAACAATCCTAAGGTGAGGATGGTTACCGGCAAGGTCAGGATGACCAGGATAGGTTTTACAATAAAGTTGAGCAAACTTAGAACAATGGCAACAATAATGGCGGTGGTATATGAGTCCACACCTACTCCGGGTAGTATTTTTGCCAAAATAACAACAGCTATGGCACTCAGGAGAATTCTTAAAATTAGGTTCATGATTAACTTTTTTTAGGTTGAAGGATGTTTTGTCAAAGATATTATTCCTTTAAAAGTAAACATTTATTTTGTTTGTTAAGGGGGATTTTTCTGGTTTCCAAGTAGGGGCCTAGAGTTGTCCTTAATTTTTGAACTGTAGGGAGGTAATACCTATTTGATAAATTGAATGGTTTTTTCAAAGAACTGGGAGGGATTCTCTGCGTGAAGCCAATGTCCTGCCTTGTCTATGGTTTCTACTGTGGCCAATGGAAAATGCCTTTTTATAACCGATAGGTCATCTGGGACGATATACTCCGATCTGTCTCCCCTTAAAAAAAGTGTTGGTCCTTTGTAGGTGTCTGTAGATCCTATGTTCTCCCCAATTTCCTCCATTTTTTCACTTAATACGTTAAGATTGAATCGAAATCCCAATACCCCCTTTTCCTTCCAATACAGATTTTTTAACAAAAACTGGCGTATACCCATATTTTTTATGGATTTGGACAGTTGTTCGTCTGCCTCATTTCTTGAGTTGATATTTTTGATGTCCAAGGCATTGAGGCCATTTATAATGTCTTGATGATGGGGTGGGTAAAACTTGGGGGCAATATCCGCTACAAGTAATTTTTTTGTCAATTGTGGATATTGACAGGCAAAAAGCATCGCTGTTTTTCCACCCATGGAATGGCCGAGTATAATGGCTTCTTCCAAACGATGGTGTTCCATGTATTGTTTAACATCCTCCGCCAATAAATCATAATTGAACTCTTGGGAATGAAAACTTTTTCCATGGTTTCGCAAATCCAATAGGTGTACCTGGAAGCCTTCTTCGGCATATTTTGTACCCATGGATTTCCAATTGTCGGACATGCCCAAAAAACCATGCAATATAATAATGGGTTGTCCTTCTCCTAAAATATTGGAATGCAGTACCGGCATTATTTTAATTTGTTTATGTACATATTAATTACATTTTCCAGGCCAAGGTACAAGGACTCACATATAAGGGCATGACCAATGGAAACTTCCAGCAAGTGGGGTATGTTTTCCTTGAAATACTTTATGTTTTCCAAACTTAGATCGTGCCCGGCATTTATGCCCAGCCCTAAATGGTGGGCTGTTTTTGCGGCCTCGCTAAAGGCTAAGATCCCCTTCTTGTTTCCTTTTGCATATTCATGGGCATAGCTTTCGGTATAAAGTTCAATACGGTCGGCTCCTGTTAGTGCGGCACCCTGTACCATTTCAATATTGGCGTCCACAAAAATAGAAGTTCTTATACCGTTGTCCTTGAATGTGGATATTACTTCCTTTAAGAAATCCCTGTGCTTAATGGTATCCCACCCGGCATTGGACGTTATGGCATCTACGGCATCGGGGACCAGGGTAACTTGTGTTGGTTTTACCTCCAAAACCAGATCCATAAAAGATTGTATGGGGTTTCCCTCTATGTTGAATTCGGTGCGGACCATCTTCTTTAAGTCCCTCGCATCCTGGTACCTGATATGTCTTTCGTCTGGTCGTGGGTGTATGGTTATGCCTTGTGCCCCAAAATCTTCAATGTCTTTGGCTACTTTTAGCAGGTCTGGCACGTTTCCTCCTCGTGAATTTCTTAATGTTGCAATTTTATTTACATTAACGCTAAGTTTTGTCATAGGGTTTTGGTATGTTTAAAAGCAAAAATACAAATTAGGCATACCTTTTGCTGTTTTTATTGTGAAAGAATTTGTTTTTCAAGATCGGTTGTAATCATTGCGGAGAATTCCAAGCCATTGGGTTTTGCAGTTTTTTCAGGACTTTTGTACAGGATTGATTTTGGATGCTTGTAATTTTCAGGATTGTTTTCTAAACAGCTCGCAAAAGCTGGCTCTTTTTGTAAATAATACTTTGGAAGATTCGGGTTCTTAGAAATTTTTATTAGTATTTTGCGTTATAATATGAAGTTATGAACATTCAAAACAACATAATTGCCACATTGCCGATTTTTAAAGTGGGTGATACTTTGAAAAAAGTGATCAAATTCTTTAATGAATCTACCTATTCCCATGTTGCAGTGATGGAAGGGAATGTCTTTATTGGGGTTTTGGATGAAAATGACCTTGATAATTATGAAAAGGATAAGAAGATAGAGGATTATCGATATAACCTGGAAACCTTTTTTGTCCGAAAGGAAACTTCTTGGTTGGATGTATTGGAAATATTTTCAAAGAATGAAGCCAACCTTTTGCCCGTCTTGGATGATAATGGTTTGGTGGTAGGATATTACGATCTCATAGATATTGTGGATGAATTTATTGATACGCCCTTTTTTACAGAGCCTGGGGGAATCCTTGTCTTGGCAAAGGGATTAAAGGATTATTCTTTTAGTGAGATAGCCCAGATAGTGGAAAGCAATAATGTTAGGTTGATTGGCGGGTTTATTACGGATATTCGAAATGATGTTATTCAGATCACCATTAAAATTGGTACTACACATTTAAATGAGATTATACAGTCTTTTCGAAGGTATAACTACACTATACTCTACGGCAACAATGACGATCAGTTTATCGAGGATTTAAAGCAGAGGTCTGATTATTTGGATAAATATCTAAATGTTTAATTCCTATGAAAGTTGCCATTTACGGACTTACTTGCCAGAATAACGTTTTGGATTGCATTGTGGAGTTGTTGGACGAACTTCATAAAGAGAATGCCGATATTTACTTTGAAAAAGAGTTTTACAACTTGATCGTGGCCAAGCGTAATGTAGGCGAATTCCCTGTATTCACTGATTCCAATGGTCTTGATGTCCATTTTGATATGTTTGTGAGTTTTGGTGGCGATGGTACCATTTTAAGGGCTACAACCTATGTCCGGGACTTGGGGATACCTATAGTAGGTGTTAATACAGGTAGGCTGGGATTTTTGTCCACATTTAGAAAAGAAGATGTACGCAAGGTGGTTAAGGAATTCGTTTCGGGAGCATATACCATTGTAGAGCGCAGTTTGGTGGAGGTAAGTGCCCAATCCGATATTCCCGAATTTAAAACATTAAACTTTGCTTTGAATGAGATTACCGTGAGCAGGAAAGATACTACTTCCATGATTACGGTAGAAACCCATCTGAACGATGAATACCTTACATCCTATTGGGCGGATGGATTGATCGTGGCGACGCCCACTGGATCCACAGGGTATTCGCTTAGCTGTGGAGGACCTGTGATTGCCCCCACGGCAAAATCATTGATACTTACACCTATAGCACCCCATAACCTAAATGCAAGACCTTTGGTTATTTCTGATGATACCGTTATAAGGCTCAAGGTTTCCGGGAGGGAAGAAAGTCATTTGGTATCCTTGGACTCTAGGATTGCAACCGTAGCCAGTGGCAAGGAGATTTTTATTAGAAAAGCTCCCTTTACCATAAAAATGATTGAATATACCTCCGAAAGTTTCCTAAAAACACTGCGGAATAAATTATTGTGGGGAGAGGACAAACGAAACTGATCGTTTTGGGGGCGACAATAAAAAGGGACAAAATCTGTTTATCAAGTGAGAACATGAATGTAATAATTTACTAGTGTAAACTACTGAAATTGTTATATTTGCAAACTTTTATAAATAATGAGGTTATTTTTTGCGGCAATTCTTCTTTTCATTTTTAATGAAATAAAGGGACAGACATACGAGATTGGCCTATTTGCGGGTGGTACCAATAATATTGGAGATGTTGGGAGGTCTAATTTTATTTTGCCTTCGGGTCCTGCTTTTGGAGGTTTGTTTAAATGGAACAAAAGTAAACGCTATGCTTGGAGGGCCAGTATTATTTATGGGGAGTTTACAGCGGATGATTCCAAATCGGATATTCCGTCGCGCCAACAACGGAATTTTATTATGGACAATAGTGTTCTGGAGGCATCCGCAGGTTTGGAGTTTAATTTTGTGGAATATAATTTGCACCAATTGGGGCCGGCGTTTACGCCTTATCTGTATACCGGGGTAACCTATTTTAGATATGGATACCATTATTTTGATGCGGCGCAATTACAGGATGTTGGGCAAAGGGATGGCTCTTTTGCCGTACCTATGACGGTTGGAGCTAAATTAAGGATTGGTCAGTTTTTTATTTTGGGAGCGGAAATTGGGGCCAGATACACCTTTACGGATAATTTGGATGCCAGTAATCCTGAAGGTTCCAATTATGAAGAATTTAGATTTGGTAATATTTTTAGTGATGACTGGTATGTTTTCTCCGGGATTACACTAACGTATACTTTTGGAAGAAAACCTTGTCAGGATTGCTTTCAGTAGTTTTTTAAAAAATATATAGTTTGGAAGAATTAAAGATCAAATCGTTGCCGAGACATTTAGCCATAATCATGGATGGTAACGGGCGCTGGGCAAAAGAAAGGGGTAAATTAAGGGTTTTTGGACATGAGCAAGGGGTGAAGACCGTTAGGAGAACTGTTGAGGACTGCGCTAGAATTGGGGTGGAGTTTCTTACCTTATATACTTTTTCCACCGAAAATTGGAACAGACCCAAGTTGGAAGTGGAAACTTTAATGCGGTTGTTGGTCTCTTCCCTTAAAAGGGAGTTGAAAACCTTGAATAATAATAACATTAAGTTAAATACCATTGGCAATATAGCTTCCTTGCCAAACAGTGCCCATAGGGAATTGGTGGATGTAATGGAGAAAACTAGTGCCAATACGGGTATGACATTGACCCTTGCCCTTAGTTATGGGTCTCGCGAAGAGATAAAAACTGCCGTACAACAGATATGTGTCAAAGTTAAAAATAATATAATTTCTCCTGAAAATATTGACGAAACCATTATTAATAACCATCTTTACACGCATAATTTACCAGATGTGGACTTGTTGATCCGTACAAGTGGAGAGCATAGGATCAGTAATTTCTTACTATGGCAAATTGCATATGCGGAATTATATTTTATTGATGTATTTTGGCCGGATTTTTCGGAACAGCATTTATTGGAAGCCATTAAAAATTACCAGAACAGAGAACGAAGATTTGGAAAAACTAGCGAACAACTCACCTAGCGGCATGAAAAGGTTTATGTCCCTTGAACTTTTTATTACACTTTCATTCTTAATTTTTACCAAAGTTATCTCGGCACAGGATACTTCCTATGAAGATGGTAAGAGGTATATTCTAGGAGGATTGGAAGTTACTGGATTACAAAGTTACAATGAACAGACGGTAAAGACCTATACCGGTTTGAGGATAGGGCAGGCCATTACGGTTCCAGGGGATGAAATAAGTGCCGTAATCAATAAATTATGGGGATTGGAACTCTTTACGGATATAAGTTTCTATATAACCAATATTGAAGGGGAAAATGTTTTTCTTGAATTAAATATACTTGAAAGGCCAACTCTTTCCAATGTAACCGTTTACGGGGTTAAGAAAAGAAAGATAGAGGAAATTTTAAAGGATACCGACCTAAAAAAAGGTAAAAAGATAACCGAAAGTTTAATCGCCAATTCCAAGAACTATATCCAGAACAAATACAAAAAGAAAGGATATCTTAATGCCAAGGTTTCCATTGCCACTGCAAAGGATACTGTAGATGGCAATACTCAGGCGATGGTCATCAATGTTAAAAAAGGCGATAAGGTTAAGATCAACGATATTATTTTTGAAGGAAACGAGCAGTTGTCCAGTAAAAAGCTTGCCAAGGCTTTGAAAAAGACCAAGAAAAGAAAATTCTACCGTTTCTGGAAGAAGTCGAAATATATACAGGAGGATTACAAAAATGATTTGGTTTCCCTAGTGGACAAGTATGCCGAAAAGGGTTTTAGGGATGCCCGTATTATTTCGGATACCTTTGTAAAAGTCTCCGATGATCTCATCGATTTGAAGATCAAGGTTGAGGAGGGGAACAAGTATTACTTTGGCGATATAGATTTCGTTGGAAATACCATTTATACAGACCGGCAACTAGCACAGGTCCTGGGAGTTAAAAAGGGGGATACCTATAATGGGGTATTATTGCGCAAGCGTATCGCGGACGACTCCAAGCCAGATGCGGAAGACCTTACCAATTTGTATCAAAATAACGGTTACTTATTCTCCAGTATCAACCCTGTGGAGATATCTGCAGAGAATGATACCATCAACTTTGAAATTAGAATAATTGAAGGTAAGGAGACGTTTCTGGACCATGTTACCGTAGTTGGGAATGACAAGACCAATGACCACGTTATTTTTAGGGAGTTACGTACAAGACCAGGGCAGCGCTATAATAAATCGGACATCATTAGAAGTATCAGGGAATTGGGACAATTGGGGTTCTTTGATGCGGAACAGATAAAGCCGGATATCCAAAACCCAGATCCCAATGCGGGAACTGTTGATATTGCCTATAACCTGGTGGAAGCTGGCTCTAGCCAGATCGAACTCCAAGGTGGATATGGCGGAGGTGGTTTCATTGGTACACTGGGACTGTCTTTTAGCAATTTCTCCATGAAGAATTTATTTAAAGGGGAAGCCTATAAACCGGTTCCAATGGGAGATGGGCAAACCTTTGCCCTGCGTTTGCAGGCCAGTAGAACCTACAGGGTGTATAGTTTAAATTTCTCCGAGCCGTGGTTGGGAGGTAAAAAACCGGTAAGGTTCAATATGTCCCTTTCCAGGACCCAGCAGTTTTATTATAACCCTTATGTTAGTAACAAACCTGATAAAAGCAAGCAGTTTTCCATCACCGGAATTTCGGCAGGCTTGGCTAAAAGGGTACAATGGCCAGATGATTTCTTTACCATATCCCACTCTTTGGGATATCAGTTGTACAATTTTCAGGATTACAATTTAGGGCTTTTCAATTTCGGGAATGGTAAGTCCAACTCCATTGCATATACCCTGGGGATTTCAAGGGATGCTACAGGTGGTGGACGTATTTATCCAAGATCGGGCTCTAATTTTGCCATTACGGCCAAATTTACCCCTCCTTTTTCTTTGTTCAATAATATAGACTATAAGCAGCTCAATGAAGATCAGGAGGTTGCCATTGAAGAGTTGGACAATGAAGAAATAGAGCGCATAGATCAGGAACGCTTTAGGTGGTTGGAATTCTACAAGGTCAACTTTAAAGGGGATTGGTATACTACCTTGGTAGATAAATTGGTTTTGAGGACCAATGCCGAATTTGGATTTTTGGGAAGTTATAACGAAGATGTAGGAAAGGTTCCTTTCGAAAGATTTTATGTTGGGGGAGACGGTATGGGTTCCTATACATTGGATGGTAGGGACGTTATTTCCTTGAGGGGTTATGAGAATCAATCCTTAACACCTTATAGTACAAGTCCATTAAGCGGTGGTCAAGTACAGGATGGTGGAGTTGTGTACAATAAATATTCCTTGGAGCTTAGATATCCCTTAACACTGAAACCGTCTGCTTCCATTTATGGGCAGGTATTTTTAGAGGCAGGGAACGCCTTCAACAATTTTCAAGACTTTAATCCGTTTGAGTTAAAAAGATCTGCCGGAGTGGGTCTGCGTATTTTTATGCCAGCTTTTGGACTATTGGGAATTGATTTTGGATATGGATTTGATCAGGATTATAACCCTAATTCAACTGGACCTAGCGGTTGGCAAACCCACTTCATCATTGGACAACAGTTTTAATATATAGAAATTTGCAATTGTTTTATATGTTAAATGGTTCATTCTAAAATATTTAGTTATTTTGGCACGATATTTTCTATAGTATAAAAAGAAGATAGCATGGGAATTAAATCAAAAGTACTTTTGTTTCTAACGGCAACTATGTTTGTTGCTACAATTTCGGCGCAAAGGTCAATTAGGATAGGTTACGTGGATATGGAATATATCCTGGAGAATGTAGAGGAATACAGGGAGGCCAACGAACAATTGGCGGCCAAAGTGCAGAAGTGGAAATTGGAGCTGGATAAGGAAAAGGGGATAATTGACCAGATGAAGAAGGATTTAATGGCAGAGAAAGTGCTATTAACAGAGGAATTGATTTCCGAGAGACAGGAAGAGATCCAAATCTTGGAAAAGGAGATGTTTGATTATCAGCAGGATAGGTTTGGTCCGGAAGGAGATCTGGTGCTTCAGAAAAGAAGATTGATACAACCAATTCAAGATCAGGTTTTTAATGAAGTGCAGAAAATCGGAGCAAATAAAAAATATGATTTTATTTTTGATAAATCGGCAGATGTTGTAATGTTGTATTCCGAGAAAAGACACGATATTAGCGATCTTGTTTTAAGGGGAATATCAAGGACTAGAAAGATAAGTGCTCCCAACAAAAAACAAGGGGCAAGAAGTAGTTTTGAGGAATTTGAAGGGGAGGAAACCGAAGAAAACATAAGTGATGCTATTTTAGAGCGTCAGGAAAGGGCAAAACAGGCGGAAGAGGCGAGGACCAAAACAGCGGAGGAAAATAGGGCAGAACAGCTTAGGATTCGCGAAGAACGTAAAAAGGCATACGAAGAAAGAAGGAAAAAGTTATTGGAAGAAAGAGAAGCCAAAAGAAAAAAGGAATTAGAGGAAAGAAGTGGAAAAAAGGACTCGGAAGATGCGGATAGCTCAAAGGACAATAAATAATATAAAATTAAGCTTAAACCAAAATTACATTTATATAACTAAATCTTTAAATTAACACTCAAACATTAATTAGAATCATGAAACAAATTAAGAAAATAGCAGTAGCCATCGTTTTGTTAGTAGCAGCTACAAGTTTTGTTAACGCACAGGCGAAAATTGCACATATAGATGTACAAAAATTGTTGTCTGAAATGCCGGAGATGAAAGCAGCTGATGCGGAACTAAAGAAATTACAGGAAACCTATAGGGCGGATATTGAAAGTTCAATGACCGAACTAAAGAATAAATATACCCAATATTCAAATGAGTCATCTTCAAAGTCTGAAGAGGAGAATCAGAAAAGAGCTTTGGAACTTCAAGGTTTTGAAAAGAACATTGGTGAGGCACAACAGACTGCCCAGCAAGAATTACAAAAGAAACAAGCTGAGCTTTTAGGCCCTATCACTGAAAAGGCCAAGAAAGCTATAGAAACTGTTGCAGCCGCCCAAGGAATTGATTACGTAATGGATGCTACACAAGGTGGTGGACTTATCGTAGCCAAAGGGAAGGATATTTTGCCAGATGTTAAGAAGCAATTAGGTTTCTAATCCAACAATAAACTGTTTAAAAAGCCATGCAAACGCATGGCTTTTTTCATTTATACAAGTGGTTGCCCTTATGTGTTAAGTGGGTTTATGTGCCAAAAAATGGTGGGGATGCGTTAAGCTATACCATAAGCGGTATTCTTACGGCCATCTACTGGCCATGATGAGGTATGGAAAGAGATCTATTGTCCTTCCCCCGCTACCTTTAGGGTCTCTAAATATGCCACCAGATCTACCAAGTCCTCCTCTGGCATTATATTGGCCAAGCCTTGTGTCATCAAGGATTGTTCCAAGGCCTGCTGTTCGGTGATATCCTGTAATTCCAAGGTTTTTTGGGTGCCTCCCATCATCTTTATGGTTATTTCATCCTCTGTCCTGCTTAAGATGTATCCCGTATAGGTCTTGCCTTCTTTCATCTTGAACGAGTAGCCCTCAAATCCAAAATTGATTCCGGCACTGGGATATATAATATTGGAGTATAAGAATTGTTTCGAAAGTTTATTGCCTATATCCGATAATTCCGGTCCAAATTCAATACCCGAACCTGCAGCCAAATGACAGGAACTGCAATAGGTGGCGTAAACTTCCTTGCCGTGGGTGGCATTGCCACTACGTTCTACCAATTTGGCAATGTCCAATGCTCCATCGCCTTCTGTGGACAGAAATTTAGGGGCGTTGGTTCTAATCTCATCGTTCCAACTGCCCATAAGTTTTAGTACAGCGGTAGTTTTGTACTCTTCTGCCAATGTATCGTCCTCCAGCATTTGGTACAGTTCTTCCTGCCCGGATCCGGTATTCCCCAGGGTCTCAATCATTTTCCTGGTCAGGGCATGACCTAATTTATGGGAGATAACATTTTCCTTTAGCAGTCTAATTACAGTTGAATCGGATATTCCACTTAGCCTTTCCAATACGGCAATCTTGGATGATTCCGGTTCTTGGGAAAATAGGAAGGTGTTGATCAAAGTGGCCCCGTTGTTATTGAGCAAAATGTTGGCGGCCTCCTTGCCTATATCTGTGTTGGTGCCTTTGGCCAATACCCGAAACAGGGCGTCATTCTGGTTCGTTAACCCCAGGTTCTTGATTGCCATGATCCATTCTGGTGTTCCTTCAATCTTGGGAAGTACTTCTTTGACCATTTTAATATGTTTTGGGGAGCTATTTACAAACTTGGCATCCATTTGCCCTATAGCGTATGCTTGAATTTGGTTTTTGAGGGGGTGGTTCCAAGTAAGCATCTCCATTAGGTAATGGTTTTTGCTGGGGTGATCTTTAAAATCGAGCGCCCTAAAATAGGAAGCCAATTGGTTAGGTGGCATAGCCTGGTCCTTGATAAGGGACACCAACATGGGAGCCGATTCCTTGGCCCGAACACGCCAGACTATTTCTTTTCCTGCTTCACTTAGCCAGTTTTTTCCAACCTTGTTCTTCCAGGCCTTAAAATAAGGCTCGGGGAATTTATCTGCCCCGATTCCCAAGGCTTCCAAATACCATCGATCACCTGCGGTATGTTGAACCGCCAAATTGGCCCATTGTGCGGCAGCAGCCTCAGTACCTATAAACCTCAGTGCAATGGCCATTTCCCTTCTAACTTGGGGCGATTTGTCATTTGTTAAAAGGGATAGGTATTTCTCCAGACTTTCCTTGCCTTTAAACCTGGCCATCCGGATGCCCTGCATTCTAATTTTGGGATCTTCATCTTTCAGGGCCTTTGTTATATAGTCGTTGCTTTTGGACGGAATATGCAACCCAATCCATAATGCCCGTGCCTTGGCTATATCTCCCTGGGCCATTAACTTCGCTAATAGGGGTTGGGCGGCCTCGCCCAAGGAATGCAACTTTTGCCAAGATTGATAAAAAAGGTCCATGTTTCCGGAGAGGACCCCTTTAAGAGCTCCATCTTCAGTCTTGGGGTCTATGGCAACGGTGTTATATTCCGGTGTAGTGGAAAGTCTGTAAATTCTTCCCCGTGCAATGTCCTCCGCCTTATGTCCACCTACACCACCATCATACCAGTCGGAAATAAAAAGGGAGCCATCCGGGGCAATGCTAAGGTCGTCCGGTCTAAACCAATTGTCTTTGCTTTTTACCAAATTTTCAATTTTTGCGGTATAACCTGCCTCCGATTCGTTAATAATGTAGGCCCGGACTACATTGTGGCCGGGCTCGGCATGTATGGGTCGATTTTGGAATTTTTGCGGTAACATTTTGTCTTCATAAACAAGCATGCCGCATGGAGATCCCGATCCGGTCTGTAGCAAATTGGGGACGGTTCCCGGATCGTTCAAATGCCAATGCCTTTTGGGAATATCGTTATCCCATCCAGTTCTTCTTTCCCGCCAGCTTGCACCGGTTAATAAATCCTTATATCCATAATTGCCATATTCCATAACATAGTTTATCCGTGTTCCCCGATTCCCGTCATCGTCATTATCGGATTGCCATAAACCTCCGTAAGAGTCTATAGCAATTTCATAAGGGTTTCTGAAATTATGGCCAAGGACTTCCAGGTTGGTTCCGTCCATGTTCATTCTAAATGCCATCCCTTCCCGGTATGGCTTGCCATCGGCCACTATTTTTTGGCCGTGCATGTCCATAATGGCCTCTCCGTTTCTGTCCAATAATTGTTTTCCATTGTTGCCGAAGTTGAAATAGAGTCTACCATCAGGTCCAAAAACAAAAGCATGTACCCCATGGTCATGGTCTACACCTTCAATACCTTGGAATAGGATTTCTTTGGAATCAGGGAGATCGTCACCATTGGTGTCGGTAAAAACAAAAACCTTGGGACTTACGGAGATTATGATCTTGTTTCCCAGCACGGCTATGCCCAGGGCGGCATTGATGTCCTCGCCTTGGTAGAAAACTTTGGAAGTGTCCGCTATACCATCTCCATTGGTGTCTTCTAGAATTAAGATTCGATCTCCCTTATCGTCATAGTTGTTGTCCGGGTTGGCGAACAACCTATAATTCCGAGCTTCGCACACCCATATCCTACCTTTGGCATCTATAGCCATATTGGTTGGGTTTGTGACCATGGGTTCCGAAGCAAATAACCCAAGGTTTAACCCCTCCGCTATCTCCATGGAGGCCAAGGCGTTCTCTGGATTTCTTTTTTCCTGTTCTGAAAGTGTTGGATAATTAATATTGTTTTTAAGTTTTTCCCTGCAAGAGGTAAGAGAGCCCAAGGTTATAATAATAATTAAGGTTTTGGTGGCAATTTGGTTTTTAAACATTGGAAGGTTTTTGGTTGTTGTTCCACAATTTACCAAAAAAAAAGTTTCAACAATATAAAAATACAGGAATAGGCCATAGTGGAAATAATTATATACATGGGTGGGCTAAAAATTCTTCCCCTTAACCTAGGGACATATAGAAGTTGGGGATGGCTTTAATTGAACTTGATACAAAATAGTGAAAACAATGGCGGAAAAACAGTATTTTAGTTATCGGGATAGATTGGGAAATATCCTTAACAAGAGCTTTTTTTGGTGACACGATAGGATCGGAACTCTTTCTGATAGATTGTCGGAGTGTATATAACCAATAGCAGGAACTATTAACTTTTGAAATAAATGAAAAAAATATTCAGTTTTATTGTAATTACCTTTTTTGGTTCAATGGTTTATGGTCAGGACAGTATGTTGTGTGTAGGGAAATATTGGTCCGAGGATGAGGCAAATATTGTAATGAAAAGATTTGCCTCGGAGTGGAGCGATGTGGAATCATGGGAACAAAGGGCGTTGATAATTAAGAAGGGTATAATAGAGGGGATGCAACTGGACAAAATGCCAAAAATAAAGTGCAATTTCAATCCCATTATTGGAAATAGTAGGATTATGGACGGTTATATTGTAGAAAATATTGCCATTGAGAGTTTTCCAGGTTTCTTTGTTACGGGCAACTTGTATAGGCCTTTGGAAGAAAAGGGTAGGCATGCGGCAATTCTGAGTCCGCATGGCCATATGAAGGACAAGAGATATACAGATTACATACAGTGGCGTTGTGCAACATTGGCAAGAATGGGAGCCGTGGTGTTTGCCTATGATATGGTGGGATATGCGGAAAGTACCCAGGTAAACCACAAGATGCCAATTGCCCTGTTATGGCAGACTTGGAATAGTAAACGGGTCTTGGAATATTTACTGTCAAGGCCCGATGTGGATTCGGAACGTGTAGGAATGACAGGTGCCTCTGGAGGCGGTACCCAGACATTTGTGCTAACGGCCATAGATGATCGAATAAAAGTAGCAGCCCCAGTGGTACAAGTTTCTGCCCACTTTTTTGGGGGATGCGTATGTGAGAGCGGAATGCCAATTCACAAAAGTGACGACCATCAAACCAATAATGTGGAGATCGCTGCACTTTGTGCCCCAAGACCATTATTATTGGTGTCCGATGGGGCCGACTGGACTAGAAATACACCAAGAGTTGAGTACCCTTACATACAAAAAGTATATGCGTTATATAATGCCGAACACAAAGTGGAAAATGTTCATTTGCCGTCCGAAAGGCACGATTACGGTTATAATAAAAGAACGGCCCTCTACAATTTCTTTGACCATCACCTAGATCTAAACGCTGGTAATATTCCTTATAAGGAAGGGTATAAGGAAGATTTTGTCACCATTTTACCTGCAGAGGAATTAATGGTTTTTACTAAGGAAAATCCAAGGCCGAAAAATGCGCTTCAAGGGGATGGGGCCGTTATGGCATATTTGAAAATAACGGGAGATTAAAATATATGGAAAAGAATGGAAGACTAGTATCTGCAACTTGGTTGTACCAACATTTGGAAATGCCGGAAATTATAATTTTGGATGCCCGTTTGCGCTATGACCCTACATCTGCAGAAAAAGAGATAAGGATAGCCGGTGCTCGTATTTTTGATCTTGAAAACGATTTTAGCGATAAAAATAGCCCTTTTCCCAATATGCTTCCAAGTCCGGAAGATTTTGAAAAGTCCTGTAAGAAATTGGGGATCAATAATTCTAGTAAGATAGTGGTTTACGACCATCGTGGAATTTATTTAAGCCCTAGGGTATGGTGGATGTTCAAAATTATGGGGCATAACAATATTAGTGTTTTGGACGGTGGTTTTCCGGAGTGGAGGAATATGGGCTATGGTTTTGAAGAGGTAGTTCCAATGCCTTATGATACAGGCAATTTTAAATCGGATTTTAATCCGGATATGGTAGTGAACTATGATGGTATTAGGCATAACCTGAAAAATAAAACGGCCTTGGTCATTGACGTCCGATCTTCTGATCGGTATCACAGTCTTGTTCCGGAACCGAGGAAGGAGCTGAGAAGGGGGAATATTCCTAACTCGATCAATATCCCCTACGTATCCGTTCTTGAGGACGGAAAGTATAAATCCCTGAACGAGTTGAAAGAAGTTTTTGTTGACTTGCAAATGGAGGGACGTCCACTGGTGTTTAGTTGTGGTTCCGGTGTAACGGCCTGTATCGTATTGTTGGCAAGTGAAATCTGCTTAAAAAACGAAAATAAGGTTTATGACGGCTCGTGGACAGAGTACGCCCAAATAGCGGATTGAATCGCCCTTATTTGACCTTTATGGCATAAATGGGATCTATTGCATTTATTACCGCCTTGTAGCAGCCAGTAGTATACTATAATTTTTGTATTTTGCTCCAAAATAATTCTAATGTACCAACTTTCTTATTCTTCAAGAGCAACCCAAGAAATTTGCGAAGAAGTTATTAGTGGTATACTGGAAACTTCCCGTGAGCGTAATAAAGCCATAGGTGTTACCGGTTGCCTAGTTTTTCATAAATTTTCCTTTGTTCAAATAATTGAAGGTGAAAAAAGCCATATACAGTCCTTGTTCCGGGATATAAGACGGGACAAAAGACACCGCGATGTAACATTATTGTGGGAGGGCAAGAATAGCGGTAGAAATTTTGGTGACTGGAATATGGCCTATTTTACGGATACCAAGGAAAATTCTGTGAGCGGGGAAATGAAAAATTTTGAAAGAAATTTATTGTTGTTATCAGAGCTGTCCGCGGACTCCACTGCTGCACTGGACATGTTTTGGATAGGTGTGCGTAAACTTATTTCAAGGGAGGTAAACTAGATTAATATTGACCCCTTCCAACTTTGGCAATTAAAATTTATCCAACAAAAAATGTGCAACGGCAAAAGAACAATTAAAGGTTTCATTTGTCCTTGGCTGGGGTTAATGCTGTTGGCCATCATATTTGGTGGATGTCAGGAAAATCACGCCAGGAAAATTGTAATAGCCGTTGCGGCCAATATGGAAGCTGCTATGGAGGCTTTAACAAAGGCCTATACCCTTAAAGCTGGAGTGGAATTCGAATTAATTGTTGGGTCATCGGGCAAGTTGACCGCACAGATTATGGAAGGTGCTCCTTATGATATTTTTGTTGCCGCCAATATGAAATATCCAGAAGCTGTTTATGCAGGGGGAAAAGCAAAAAACAACCCAAGAGTCTATGCCAAGGGAAAATTGGTGCTATGGTCAATGGCAGGGAATGTCCCCGTTTCAATTGACGCGCTAACCGATCCCCTCATAGAGCATATTGCTTTGGCAAATCCCAAAACTGCCCCATATGGCGTTGCCGCCAAAGAAGTGTTGCAGTATTATGGGTTAAGTGAAATCTTAGGACCTAAATTGGTTTATGGGGAAAGTATTGGGCAGACCGATCAATTCATTATTTCCCAAGCTGCACAGATTGGCTTTACAGCTATATCAACAGTGCTATCGCCAGAAATGAAAGGAAAAGGGAATTGGATTCCAATAAATCCATCGCTCTACTCCAATATTGATCAAGGAGCAGTGCTTGTAAACAGGAAGGAAGACCATAAACAAGATAGCCAGGGCTTTTATGACTTTCTTTTTTCGGATGAGGCCAAGGAGATATTAAAAGAATTTGGATATTTGGTGGATGAATAGTTTTTCGGGCCATATAACAGACGTTAAAACCAATGGAACCATGTCCGTTGTTAGTGTTCAGGTTGATGGAAATGTGGAATTTATTTCCGTGTTACTTGACACTCCTGAATCTGCCCCTTATTTGAAAAAGGACCGTAGCGTCAAGGTCCTGTTTAAGGAAATGGAGGTTGCAGTGACCACCCAAAAGGATTTGGACATAAGCATAGAAAATAGGATTGCAGGGAAAATTGTAGATGTGGAAAAGGGTGTTTTGTTGAGTAGATTGACCATCGAGACCAAAATAGGCCAAATCATCGCTATATTGAGCACTTTAAGTGCAGGTCAGATGGGATTGGCTGAAAAAATGAACGTCATGATCATGGTTAAGATGAACGAGATAATACTGGCTCCATAATGGATTGGCAACCTTTAATGCTCACTTTTAAACTTGCGGTGGTTACCACGGTAATATTATTTGTGATCTCTATTCCAATAGCCAGTTGGCTGTCGAGTACCAAATCCAAAATAAGACCCGTTTTGGAAACCTTGGTAAGTATGCCATTGGTGCTGCCTCCTACCGTATTGGGGTTCTATATGCTGTTGGCCTTTAGCCCGGAAAATGCCTTTGGTAGTTGGCTTGATGAATGGTTGGGGATCAGACTGATATTTTCCTTTGGGGGGCTGGTAGTGGCTTCGGTCATTTATAGCTTGCCGTTTATGGTCCAGCCAATTCAAGCCGGGCTTTCCTCACTGCCATCTACCTTAAAGGAGGCTTCCTTTACAATGGGAAAATCATATACAACTACACTGCTAAAAATTTTGTTGCCTAATATTAAACCATCCCTACTAACAGGTATTGTACTTTCCTTTGCCCATACGGTTGGTGAGTTTGGGGTAGTGCTGATGATTGGCGGGAACATGCCGGGAAAGACCAAAGTGGCTTCTATTGCAATATATGATGAAGTGGAAGCGCTTAATTATGCTGCTGCCAATAGCTATTCGTTGATTTTGTTTTCCGTAACTTTTATAATTCTGCTACTGGTTTATCTAACCAACGGGGGATTTTTTAAACGCTATGGCCAATGATAAATTTAAACCTTAAAAAAACGTTGGGGTCTGCTGGGGGCAAAATGGACCTGGATTTGCAATTGATAGTTGAAAAGGGACAATTTGTTACCTTATTTGGAGAATCCGGGGCTGGGAAAACCTCTACTTTAAGAATGCTAAGTGGTTTGCTAAAGCCGGATAGTGGGACTATAGAAGTGGGTGGAACAACATGGTTTGACAGTTGTAAAAATATTGACCTTAAACCCCAACAGCGTAAGGTGGGGTACGTGTTTCAGGATTATGCGCTCTTTCCCAATATGAACGTTCGTCAAAATTTGGAATATGCCCTTCGGAAAGGTCAGGATAAAACCATCATAGGGGAGTTGTTGCAATTTGCCGAACTCGGCCCATTGGAACAGCGAAAACCAGAAACCCTATCTGGAGGTCAAAAACAGCGAGTGGCTCTGGCTAGAGCTTTGGTACAACGACCTGAAATTTTAATTCTGGACGAGCCTTTGTCGGCATTGGATTTAAAAATGCGGATAAAGTTGCAGGAATATCTTTTGCAGGTTCACAAGAAATTTAAGTTGACCACTATATTGGTCAGCCATGATATAGGGGAAATAGTAAAACTATCGGATAAGGTCTTTGAACTTCAAAATGGTCGCGTAATCAAAAAAGGGGCTGCTGCCGATTTTTTTGGACTAAACAAGACCAGTGCTAAATTCAGGTTCTCAGGGGAAATATTAAAAATACACAGGGAAGATGTATTATATGTAATTTCTGTACTGATCGGAAATGATATTATTAAGGTGGTTGCAGATCGTACGGAGGCCGATGAATTTAAGATAGGGGATCAGGTCTTGGTAGCATCAAAGGCCTTTAATCCTATTATTCAAAAAATATAGGTCAAAATTGCAGGCTTATAAAGTATTTTATTTATAGGGTCAATTCACTGAACAGGCTCTCCAGGTTCTTGTTCTTTCTGCTTAATTGCAAGGTTTTTAATTGGTTGTCATGTGCGAAGTCGAACACCACAGGGCGCATATCCTTGGAGGTGTTAAAGGTGATCTCGTAAACAAAACCACCAATATTTTTAACCAAAATTACATGCGGCAATTTATTCAGAAATGCTTCTTCTACCCTAAAGTCGAATTCGACCACCAAGACTTGGTCCTGCCCGTCGCGTAATTCCGAAAGTTTTTTATCTGCCACAAGGGTGCCTTTGTTTATGATCAAGACCCTGTCACAGACAGCCTCTACCTCTTTCATAATATGGGTGGACAGTAAGATGGTCTTTTCTTTTCCAATTTCCCGGATCAATTTCCTTATTTCCAATAATTGATTGGGATCTAGCCCCGTAGTGGGCTCGTCAAGGATCAAAACCTCCGGATCGTGAAGAAGTGCGGCGGCCAGTCCAACCCTTTGTCTATAGCCTTTGGAAAGTTGCCCTATCTTTTTGTTCGCCTCGGGGGTTAGGCCCGTTTGTTCTATTACCGTATGGACCCTGTTTTTGTTTACTTTGTAGACATCCGCGTTAAACGCCAGATATTCCTTTATATACATATCCAAATACAGTGGATTGTGTTCTGGTAGGTAACCAATGCTCTTTTGGACATTTTTCTTCTCACTTTGTACATCAAATGAATTAACCATAGCTTGGCCGTCATCCGCAGTGTGGTAGGTGGTCAATATTTTCATCATAGTGGATTTCCCTGCACCGTTGGGACCTAAAAAGCCTACTATTTCCCCTTTGTCAATGGTAAAGGAAACCTTGTTCAATGCTTTTTGCTTTCCAAAAAACTTGGTAATGTTATTTGCTATGATGGACATGCGTTTACTTTTTTATCAAAAATAATGCAAATTAGTGAAACCTAATTTTAATTGTTATTAGGAAAAGGTGTCCAATTTTCAGTGTTACTAAATTGGTTTGTTAGGCATCTTATTCTTAATTCTCAAAAAATACCACTACTTAGGGGTTTAATCCGTATTATTTGTTACTTTAAACTGAATTAAATAAAAAAATGTAAGCTTAAATGCCGATTTGTAAATTTAATTATTAATTTAGCCGGAGTTTTACAAGAAAAATGACAAAGCAATATTTCTGGAATGGTTTTTATTTTTACTTCTTTTTTAAAGGAGGCAAAGGACTATTCTAGCATATTATGAAATATATATATAGATAAAAGTCCTGTGAAAACCAGGACTTTTTTTTTGGGTATAACTCTCGAAAAGGTGTAGGAGTTACAATAAAGTTTAACTGTAAATCTTTGCCGGACCCGAAGATAATTTAATAAGGGGTGAAATTAAAAATTGCAATACAAGGCATTAAAGGTTCTAACCATCATCAAGTGGCAAAGGATTATTTTGGCGATGATGTTACATTAGTGGAATGTTCATCCTTCGATATCTTGGTAGATCATTTGATCAATAAAACGGCTGATCAAGGGGTAATGGCCATAGAGAATTCCATTGCGGGATCCATCATTCCAAATTACGCTCTGGTATTCAATAAGAACCTTCATATTATAGGGGAACAATATTTGAACATACATCATAACCTGATGGCTTTAAGGGGGCAGACCATAGGTGATATTCAGGAGGTCCGCTCGCATCCGATGGCATTATTGCAGTGTAATGAATTTTTTAAGAATTACGGTCACATAAAATTGGTAGAGGATATAGATACTGCCGAAACGGCAAAGAGGATCCAGGAAAATCAGCTAAAGGGTATAGCCGCAATTGCGCCAAAAGTGGCTGCCGAATTGTACGATCTGGAAATTATACACTCGGAAATTCAGACTATAAAGGATAATTCCACCAGGTTTATAATAGTTAAGACCCAAAACACTGTCCTGCCGGAAAATGAAATAAACAAGGCCTCTGTCCGTTTTATAACAGACCATAAACGCGGAAGTCTTGCTGCTATACTAAACGTGATGAGCGATTGCAACTTGAACCTTACCAAGATCCAGTCTTTACCTGTAATAGAGATGCCTTGGAAGTATTCATTCTTTGTGGATGTAACCTTTGAAAAGTACAAACATTTTGAAAAAGCAAAGGCTCTATTGGAAATTATGGCCGAAGAATTTAAAGTTTTGGGAGAATATAAAAATGCCAGAATATTATGAAAGTTGCAAATAGATTGAATACAGTTGAAGAATACTACTTTTCTAAAAAGCTTAGGGAAGTTAGGGGGTTAATGGCTGAAGGAAGGCCTATTATAAATATGGGGATTGGAAGTCCTGATTTGCAGCCATCCACTGGGGTGCAGGATGCCATTAAAGATGCTTTGAGCCATGATGGTGCACATCAGTATCAAAGTTATCAGGGCCTGCCCGAACTAAGGGGGGCATTTGCATCTTTTTATAAGGATAAATTTGGTGTAATTGTAGACCCACAAACCGAAATACTTCCATTAATGGGGTCTAAAGAGGGGATAATGCATGTTAGTCTTGCCTTTTTGAATCCCGGGGATGAGGTGTTGATTCCCAATCCAGGGTACCCTACCTACACATCGGTAACCAATTTGGTCGGGGCAGTGCCACGCTATTATGATCTGATAGGTGAAAATGGTTGGTTTCCGGATTTGGAAGGATTGAAGAAGCAAGACCTTACAAAAGTAAAGTTAATGTGGACCAGCTATCCGCATATGCCAACAGGGGCTACAGCAAGCAGGGAACAATTGACAGCGTTGGTGGCTTTTGCCAAGGAGCACGACATTTTATTGGTTAATGATAACCCCTATAGTTTTGTGTTGAACCATGATCCGATAAGTATTTTGGGGATAAAGGGAGCCATGGAGGTGGCTTTGGAATTAAATTCGTTAAGCAAGACTTTTAATATGGCAGGTTGGCGCGTGGGAATGGTGTTGGGGAACAGTGAGCATATCAATGCCGTTTTAAAGGTAAAGAGCAATATGGATTCCGGGATGTTCTACGGTATTCAAAAGGGGGCCATCGCTGCTCTAAACAGTAGTGGATCATGGTTCAGTGAGTTAAATAAGGTGTATCATGAGCGGCGCCAACTAATGTTCGCTTTGGCCGATAAGCTGGATTGCACCTATGATAAAAATGCGGTAGGGATGTTTGTATGGGCCAAATTACCTAAGGGGGTCACGTCTTCTGAAAAGTTTATTGACGGGGTGCTTTACGATAAGAATATTTTTATCACTCCCGGAACCATTTTCGGTTCAAATGGAGAGGGGTATATTCGTTTTTCCCTGTGTGTTGAGGCAGATAAGATAAAAGAAGCCATCAATAGGTTTTGAGAAATAGTGTAAATGAAGACCAACTTATTTCCAAATATTGGTTGGGGGTCGAGGTCTTTTTATAGTTAATCGATAATAATTGAAATTCCCAGTTTTAAGTTGGAACATTGTAGATATTTCCTGTCCAGTTTGGAACTAATGATAAGATAGTATGAATGTATTTGTAATTGGTATTGGATTAATCGGTGGATCTCTGGCCAGGGATATTAAGCGCCATAGGCCGGATTCCAAAATTTATGGCATTGATGCCAATGAGGGGCATTTGGATGAAGCTTTGTCGTTGTCTATAATAGATGAAAAGGCTCATTATGGTCAATTGCACGAGGCCGATTTTGTTATAGTGGGGATCCCTGTGGATGTTATGGTGCAGGAACTGCCCAAAATCCTGGATGCCATTGATGATGATGCCGTAGTTATTGATGCGGGATCTACAAAGGCACTTATTTGTAAAGTTGTGGAAAATCATCCCAAGAGAAGAAATTTCTTGGCTTGCCATCCAATTGCCGGAACCGAGTTTTCAGGACCCTCTGCGGCCATTGAGGGTTTGTTTATGGGAAAGACCAATATTATTTGCGAAATAGAGAAAACAGCCTTTAAATTACAGGAAAGAGCGCTGGAACTTTTTCAGCAACTGGGGATGAGAATACGATATATGAATCCAGAGGCACATGATAAACACATCGCATACGTTTCACATTTGTCACATATAAGTTCCTTTATGCTGGGAAAAACAGTTATCGAAAAAGAGAGGAATGAACGTGATATCTTTGATATGGCGGGCAGTGGTTTTGAAAGTACTGTGCGATTGGCAAAGAGTTCACCGGCCATGTGGACTCCCATTTTTAAGCAGAACAAGGAAAATGTAGTTGAGACTTTGGGAGAATATATACAAAATTTGAAGGAGTTTAAGGCAATGTTGATAGCCGACGATTATGAAGGCATTTATGAGGAAATGAATAGTACCAATAAAATAAAGGAAATATTAAACGGAATACCACTTAACAAAAAATAGAGTATAGAAATGGAAAATTTAAAAGAAATGAGAACATGGTTGGACGATATGAAATTGGACCATCCGTTAGTAATTGCCGGGCCTTGTAGTGCGGAAACAGAGGAGCAAGTGCTTCGAATTGCCAATGATTTAAAAGATACCGATGTAAATTACTACCGTGCCGGAATCTGGAAACCAAGAACACGTCCTGGAATGTTTGAAGGGGTTGGAGCTTTAGGTTTAAAGTGGTTACAAAAAGTTAAGGCGGAAACAGGGATGAAAACTTGTACCGAAGTAGCTAATGCTGCCCATGTAAAGTTGGCATTGGAACATGACATTGATTTATTGTGGATTGGTGCCAGATCAACCGTGAGCCCATTTATAATGCAAGAAATTGCGGATGCCCTAGCGGGAACCGATAAAATTGTATTGGTAAAAAATCCGGTTAATCCAGATTTGGCTTTATGGCTTGGAGGAATAGAAAGATTGTATACTGCCGGAATTAAAAATTTAGGAGCTATACATAGAGGTTTCTCTACTTATGAAAAGACAAAATACAGGAACATTCCTGAATGGCAATTGGCGATTGAGTTCCAAAATAAATTTCCGGATTTGCCTTTAATCAATGATCCTTCACATATCACAGGAAATAGGGAAATGATCTTTGACGTTTCACAAACTGCCCTTGATCTTAATTTTGACGGTCTCATGATCGAAACCCATTTTGATCCGGATAACGCATGGAGCGATGCCGCACAGCAAGTAACTCCGGATAAATTGATCCAGATTATGAGGGATTTGAAAATTAGAAAAGAAACCGATTCGGAGGCCGAATACAATAGTAAACTTAGCAACTTAAGGGCGCAAATAGATGTCTTGGATAGTCAGTTGATAGAAATGCTAGGTAAAAGAATGAAGATCTCCGATGGGATAGGATTGTTGAAGAAACAAAAAAATGTGGCTGTTTTGCAATCCAATAGATGGAATCAGATTTTGGGTGCCATGATCTTGGAAGGGGAAGCAAAGGGATTAAGCGAGGAATTTGTTTTAAAGATGTTTAAGGCAATACACCAGGAATCCATAAATCACCAAGAGAAGATCATTAATACATAAACTATTTTATTGGTATACCGTTAAAACCACGCCCTTGGGCGTGGTTTTTTTATACTCAATGTTTTCCTCCCGTTTTAAGGGATAAATTGTAGCATCTTCTCTCCATGAAATTCTGGATGAGGTTGGAATTGGATGATGGATATTTTATAAAGTTAATTGTTTGTACCTTTTAGTGTAACAAATCTACTTTTGTACCATCTTTACCAAGTGTATGGAACTAATAGTTCAAAGTTTCCCAAATATTAAGGTATAAGTTTAATAAAAAATTAAGGGTAATGAAAAATGTTTTGGTAATTGGTTTTCTATTTCTATCGCTTGTAGGCGTCTCACAGCGAATAGTTGATAAATCCGTGGGTGATTTTAACGAGGTGAAGGTCTATGATCTAATAGAGGTTAACCTTATAAAATCCGATGAAAATAAGGTCTTGGTAAAAGGGGATAATGTTGATGACATCCAAATAATAAATAAGAATGGAGTCCTTAAAATAAAAATGGAACTGGACAAAAAGTTTCACGGTGAAAATACCTTTGTAGAGGTATATTTCAAAAATATAGACTTAATCGACGGAAATGAGGGAGCTAGAATTACGGTCAATGAAACCTTGAGTCAAGAAAAGATAGAACTAAAGACTCAGGAAGGGGCTAAAATAAAAGTCGGACTAGATGTGCACCATTTGGTCGTACGATGTGTTACCGGTGGCATTGTTGAGGCTTCTGGAAAGACTATAAACCAAGAGGTGGTCTTAAATACAGGAGGGGTTTTTGAAGGGAAACCGCTACGGAGTGAGAAAGCCAGCATTAAGATAACGGCTGCTGGGGAGGCGGAAATGTATGTTTCAGAAGCAGTAGATATTAATATTAAAGCTGGCGGGGATGTGTACGTTTATGGAAACCCAAGATCGGTCAATAAGAATACCTTTGCGGGCGGAAGGGTGAAGGTTATGGATTAGACGCCTCTTTACATTGGACTTTAAACACCAAACCCGGCCAAAGCGGCCGGGTTTGGTTTTCTTTGAACAGGAAGATTACTTCTTAAATATGTACCGGGTAATAAAAATTCCCTGTCCATCGTCTTTCCCACTATCACTCTCAACGGCACTGGTAACAAAGGCCAATTCCCATCCTTCCGCTACCATGGCATTTATTTTAGACGATATCAAGGCGTCATTGGCTGCAATGTTCTGGAATCTGATGCCCCCAATATTGTAAAAATTTAAAAGTTTGGTTTCTTCAAAATTTTTCACCCGGATATCACCCCGGTCAGATTTATTCCTTGTATTGTCCTCCTCCGTTTGTTCGCTGGTAAATTCCTTATAATCCCTATCCTCTGTGGCGCTAATGATCCTAGATCTTCCCAGACCACTGGGAATTATGGATTCGACACTGGTGATTACTTTGAATTGTTGTGCATTTACATCCGTAATGCCCATAATTACTAAGCAGGTAAAGAGCATAAAATTTTTCATTTTTTTCATTTTTTTGTGTTTTTTACGATTAATGATTGTTTAACAACGACGAATTTTAAAAGCTAGTATAAAACTAAAGTTGTTTCTTTGTAAACTAATATGTCAGAACATTTTAATGGAAGGAACCGTATATAAATCCACCGGAAGTTGGTACAGTGTTAGAACTGGGGAAGGCGCTTTCTACGAATGCCGGATAAAAGGGAAATTTCGGCTCAAGGGAATAAAAAGTACCAATCCTATCTCTGTTGGGGATGTGGTAGTATTTGAGGTGGATGGAGCCGATGAAAAATTACAGGGCATTATTACCGAAATCAAGGATAGGAAGAATTACATTATTAGAAAGTCGGTAAATCTATCTAAACAAACCCATATTATTGCCGCTAATTTGGATCAGGTTTTCTTAATGGTAACCTTAAATAATCCTCCTACATTCACAAGTTTTATAGATCGATTTTTGGTAACCTCGGAGGCATACCATATTCCCGCTATTTTGTTATTTAATAAAATAGACACTTATAATGAAGAGGAACTGGATGAGATAAAATATCTGGCAAACCTATACAGGGAAATTGGGTATACGTGTATTGGGATTTCGGCCAAGACCGGAAAAAATGTGGATAAGGTAAGGGAACTGATGATTGGTAAGACAAGTATGTTTTCCGGGCATTCCGGGGTAGGGAAATCTACTTTGGTCAATGCCATTGAACCGCAATTGGACCTAAAGACAAAAAAAATATCCTCCCAGCATATGCAGGGGCAACACACTACCACATTTGCGGAAATGTTCGATTTGGAATGTGGGGCCAAGATTATTGATACCCCTGGAATCAAAGGGTTTGGAATAGTGGATATGGAGAAAGAGGAAATAGGGGATTATTTTCCTGAATTCTTTAGGTTAAAGGGGGAGTGCAAGTTTAATAATTGTTTGCATTTGGATGAACCCCACTGTGCAGTAAAGAAGGCACTGGAGAATAACGAAGTGGCCTGGAGCAGGTATAAAAGTTACGTACAGATGTTGAGCGGGGAACAGGAAAATTACAGAACGGATATTTACGGGGAAAAATAATGCGTGCAACAATACAAAGGGTCACTACGGCCAGTGTAACGGTAGAGGGGAAGGAAATCTCAAAAATTTCGAACGGACTTCTTATATTCTTGGGAATAGAGGATGCGGATACAATAGAGGATATTAAGTGGCTTTCCAATAAAATTGTGAACCTCAGGATTTTTAATGATAGTAAGGGGGTCATGAATTTGTCCCTGCATCAGAAGGAAGGGGAGGCCTTGGTAATTAGTCAGTTTACATTACATGCATCCACAAAAAAGGGAAATAGGCCCAGTTATATCAAAGCGGCAAAGCCGGAGCGGGCTATTCCCTTGTATGAAAGTTTTGTGGCACAACTGGAAAAAGATCTTGGAAAAAAGGTTGGAACGGGTATTTTTGGGGCGGATATGAAAGTGGCGCTACTTAATGATGGGCCGGTTACTATTCAAATAGATACAAAGAACAGAGAATAATTAATTTCATCGAATTTTTTTGAAAGTGCTGTACGAAAAGTACTATTTTTCGACGCTATAAATATTTACTTTCATATTATTGATGCGATTTTATCTTTGCCTTTTCCTTAGTTTGACCCTCTTCTATGTAAAGGCTCAAAAAAATGAATTTCAGTCCCTTGTGTTGGATAATTTATTGGTTGACAATGCCAACGCAGTCATTAGATTGGATGCTACCAGAATTGAAATAGCAAATCCCAAAAATTTAAAACATATTCATAAACGGGTTGTAACCATTTTAAATAAGAAGGGATCCAGTCATTCGGATCTACATGTTTATTATGATGATAAGATAAATATCAGAAACCTTGGTGCTATAGTATATGATAAATTTGGAAATGAAATCAAAAAGTTTAAAAATGGTGATTTTAAGGATATTGCCGCTGTTAGTAGCTTTTCTTTGTATGAGGATAGCAGAATAAAATATTTAAATTACATCCCCACAGAGTATCCCTATACTATCGAGTTTAATTATGAAACAACTACCGCCAATTCGGCATGGATTCCTTTCTGGCGACCCTTGAACGGCTATCAAATTAGTACAGAAAAAAGTACCTACGATATTGTTTATGATAGTTCGGTTGGCGTAATTAAAAAGGAGAAATTTTTTAATGGATATAACATTAAGGACCAGAGTAAAGAGGGGAATCTTAGTTATGTAGCCGAAAATTTAAAAGCGGTTGTATCGGAAGAGCTTAGTCCTGATTTCAGGGATTTGAGTCCTGTATTAATGGTTGCCCCCAAGAATTTTTATTACGAAGGTTATACAGGGGAGACAGGGAATTGGGAAAGTTTAGGGAAATGGTTGTATGATAATTTACTGACCGGACGGAACGACCTTTCAGAAGAAACAAAGCGGGAGGTCCGGAATCTTGTCTTGGGAATAGATGACCCCATAGAAAAGGCACGTAAAATATATACATATGTGCAGGAGAATACAAGATATATTAGTGTGCAAGTCGGTATTGGCGGAATTCGGCCTATAGCGGCATCTGAAGTAGATAGGGTTAAATATGGGGATTGTAAGGGCCTGACAAATTATACAAAAGCCTTGCTTGAAGCTGTTGGTGTGCAGTCTAATTACACTGAAGTTTACGCTACATCGAGTAAACAAATCAACATGGATAAGGATTTTGCTTCTTTATTGGGGCAGGCAAATCATGTTATTTTAAATATACCTATTGAAAATAAGGGATCTGTTTGGCTGGAATGTACCAGTCAAACCATGCCATTTGGTTTCTTAGGAGATTTTACCGATAACCGAGATGTTTTTGTTATTACTCCTGAGGGTGGAAAAATCATCAGGACACCAAAATATTCTGCCTTGGAAAATAGCCAGGCAACACAAGCGGAATTGAGCGTTTTTGGGGATAGAAGTATTGAGGTAAGTGCCAAAATAGTATCTAAAGGGATTCAATACAATAATAAATTTCATATAGAAAAAGAGGAGAAGCGCGTACAGGATAAATACTATAAAAATCGTTGGGATTATGTAGGGGACATTGAGATAAAGGATATGAAGTTTGAAAATGACAGGGAAAAGTTGAATTTCACCGAATCAGTAAGTTTCAAAGCCGTTAATTTTTCTTCCCATGCAGGTGATCGAATACTATTAACCCCCAACGTATTAAATAGAAATACCTATACTCCAAATAGGTATCGAAATAGAAAATTGCCCTTACAAATTGAACGGGGATTTATAGATACCGATGAATACGAAATCAATTTACCAAAGGGCTACACAGTTGATTTTATTCCTGAAAATGTTTCCCTTGAAAATATATTTGGAAGGTATACCGTAAAAATTGAGAGGGTAACGAATGTTAAATTAAAGTATATGAGGATGTTTGAGGTTTCTGAGGGTTCGTATCCTAAGGAAGAATATGAAAACTATAGGAATTTTATACGTGAAGTTTCGAAAAATGATAATGCCAAAATTGTATTAATTAAAGAATAACCAACCACATGAAAAAATTATTGCTGATTTGCCTGTTCCTAAATATGCAAGTAATAATGGCCCAAGATTATGATTTTGGGAAGGTGTCCAAAGAAGAACTATTGGAAAAATATAACAAGTCCGATACATCCGCTGTCGCTACCTATCTTTATAAATACAGGAAGTCGTATTTTAATTATAATCAAAATGAGGGATTTCAGTTGGTTACCGAGGTTCATGAAAGGGTTAAAGTATATAACAAGGATGGTTTTGATTATGCCACAAAAAAAATAAATCTGTTCCAGGACGGTGGCGATAACGAAAAACTTACGGAATTAAAGGCCTTTACCTATAATTTGGTAGATGATAAAATTGAGGAAAGCAAACTTAAGGACGATGGTGAGTTCGATTTGGAATTGTCCAAGTTTTACAAACAAAAATCGTTCACCCTTCCCAATGTCAAGGAAGGTTCTGTAATTGAGTATAAATATAAAGTACTATCGCCCTTTATTTCGGTAGTGGATGAATTCAAATTCCAACACGATGTTCCTGTTAAAAAGTTGCTGGCCATATTTGAGGTGCCTGAGTATTTTGATTTTAGGGTCAATACCAAGGGTTTTTTAAGTGTAATACCAGTGATTGAGACCAAGAATGACAAAATTACGATTCAGTCGAAAACTAGGTCCCAAAGCGTAAAGTACTCTCCAATCAATACAAGTTTTGAGCTATCTACAATTGATTTTAAAAAGAAAATATCGGTTTATGATCTTGTAGATATTCCGGCCTTAAAACTAGAACCTTTTGTCAATAATATGGACAATTATCGGTCATCCGTCAAATATGAATTATCATATACAGATTTTCCCAACAGCCCAATTAAATATTATTCAACAACATGGGAGGATGTTGTGAACACAATTTACAAGAGTGCAAATTTTGGTAGTGAACTGAACAAAACAGGATATTTTGAAAAAGATATGGAGGCCATATTGTTGAACATAACCGACCCTTTAGAAAAAATATATAAAATTTTCGAGTTGGTTAAATCAAAAGTAAAATGGAATGGTTACTATGGTAAATATACCGATGACGGTGTTAGACAGGCCTATAAGGAGCATAATGGCAATGTTGCTGAAATCAATTTGATGCTTACCGCTATGCTAAGAAGTATTGGGTTAAATGCCAATCCGGTATTGGTAAGTACACGTGATAACGGCATACCTATATTTCCAACACGGGAGGGTTATAATTATGTGATTACAGGTGTGGAGGTTGATGATGAAATTATGTTGTTGGACGCTACGAGTATTTACGGTACCGTAAATGTGCTACCTTTAAGGGTATTGAATTGGGAAGGTAGGATGATCAAAAAAGATGGCAGCTCGGTAATGGTTAATCTATATCCCAAAGTTACTGCCTTGGAAACAGTATATCTTAATGTGAAATTAGGGGATAATGGCAATTTGGCTGGGGAATTTAGAAGTATTAAGACTGGTCATGACGCTATGAATTACAGAATCGAGTATAATGGAGGCAAAGAAGATGAATTCATTGAAACATCGGAAAATAAGTTTGGAGGTATGGAGATTTTGGATTTTAAAGTTTCAAATAATACGGATTTAACCCAATCGGTAATAGAATCTTATAAATTTAAAAAAGACAATGAGGTTGAAGTAATAGGAGATAGAATGTACTTTTCTCCATTATTTTTTTTAAGAACCAAAGAGAATCCCTTTAAATTGGAAAAGAGAGAATTCCCTGTGGATTTTGGGTATGCATCAGAAAATAAGTTTAGAATAGGAATAATCGTTCCAGAAGGATATGTCATTGAAACATTGCCCGAGTCGGCGTTGTTAATGTTGCCGGATGAATTGGGTAGCTTTGCCTATAATATTACCGCATTAAGCGATCGAATTCAACTAATAGTAAGTATTAAAATTGAGCAACCCATTATTTCTCCATTATATTATGAAACCTTAAGGGAGTATTTTAAATTGATGATAGGAAAAATGGATGAAAAGGTAGTTTTGACAAAAATTTGATAGTATGAATATAGAAAACGCACAGCAAGCCGTAGACGAATGGATCAAGGCCCATGGGGTACGCTATTTTAACGAACTTACCAATATGGCCCAGTTGACGGAAGAAGTAGGGGAGGTGGCCCGTATTATCGCTCGACGTTATGGCGAGCAAAGTGAGAAGGAGTCGGACAAGGATAAGGATTTAGGGGAAGAATTGGCAGACGTACTATTCGTAGTATTGTGTCTTGCCAATCAGACAGGAATAAACCTACAGGAATCTTTTGATAAAAAATTAAACCTAAAAACCAAACGGGATCACAATCGGCACCACAATAATAAAAAGCTGAAATAGTGCTATATTTGTAGCTTGTCTTTGTTTCTTCGTTCAGAAACAAATAATAATGTAAATACGTCTTAAAAATTCCATAAAAATTGAAGCTACATTTATCTGCCCCTCCGCAATCCCTGATAAAATCAAAAGTGAAAATCACGGGATCCAAAAGTGAATCCAATAGGTTGTTATTGCTACAGGCCTTGTTCCCCTCTATAAAAATAGATAACCTTTCCAATTCCGATGATGCGGAGGTTATGCAAAAGGGGTTGCAGATCAGCAATGGAGTAGTGGACATTCATCATGCCGGTACGGCTATGCGTTTTTTAACCGCTTATTTTGCGTCTCAGGAGAATAAGGAAGTAACACTCACCGGATCCAAAAGAATGACCGAAAGGCCTATAAAGGTATTGGTGGAGGCACTCAGGAGTCTGGGTGCGGAAATAAGTTACCTAAACGATGAAGGGTATCCGCCTATTGCCATAAAAGGTAAAAAGCTAACGAAACATAAAGTTAGTCTCCCAGCGGATATCAGTAGCCAATATATTTCGGCCTTATTGCTTATAGCACCAGGTCTCGAAAATGGAATTGAGTTGGAATTGGTAGGTAAAATTACATCGGTGCCATATATAAAAATGACCTTGGGCCTGCTTTCCCAAATTGGGGTAGCGAGTACTTTTCAGGGGAATACCATTAAGGTTTCAGCAAAATCCAACATTGAACCTACCACCCAGGTGGTGGAATCGGATTGGAGTTCCGCCTCCTACTTTTATAGTATAGTGGCACTCTGTGATATAGGTACGGAAATATCCTTATCGGCCTATAATAAGAATAGCCTTCAGGGGGATAGTGTCCTTAAGGAAATCTACCAGGATTTTGGGGTGGAAACCAGTTTTCGCGATCATGAGGTTATTTTGAAAAAAATTGCAGCACCCAACAATAGCACTTTCAATTTGGACTTGGCAAATGCCCCGGATATAGCGCAGACAATTGCTGTAACTTGTTTAGGTTTGGGCGTAGGATGTCATATGACAGGCCTACATACCCTTAAAATTAAGGAAACCGATAGGCTGGAAGCATTAAAGACAGAATTGACCAAGTTGGGAGCATCCATATCCGTCACCGACAAAACATTGACTCTGGAGCCATCCAAGGAAATAAAAAAAGAAATTGCTATAGACACCTATAACGACCACAGAATGGCCATGGCCTTTGCCCCCCTGGCCCTAAAGACTTCAATGTTCGTGAACGATGCGGAAGTGGTATCCAAATCGTATCCGGACTTTTGGGAGGACATGAAAAATCTGAAATTCAAGGTGCAAACTGCTTGATTATTATTTAAATGGGGTTTTACTTGACATCGCCCCTTGCTTCGTCGTATATTTGCAGCCGCTAAACATTAATCTAAATTTAAGGAATATACTAAATGAAATTATCGCACTTCAATTTTGAACTTCCAAACGAATTATTGGCAGAATATCCGGCAGAGAACAGAGATGAGTCCAAATTAATGGTGGTTCACAGGGATACTGGTAAAATTGAACACAAAATGTTCAAGGATCTTATAGATTATTTTGATGAAGGCGATGTTATGGTGCTTAACAACACCAAGGTTTTTCCAGCAAGATTATATGGGAACAAAGAAAAGACCGGCGCTAGAATAGAGGTTTTTTTATTGCGTGAACTAAACGAGGAACAACGTCTTTGGGATGTTTTGGTAGATCCGGCTCGTAAAATAAGAATTGGCAACAAACTTTATTTTGGTGATGATGAAACTTTGGTAGCAGAGGTTATAGATAACACTACTTCTAGAGGTAGAACCTTGAGGTTCCTTTACGATGGTTCCTATACCGATTTCAGAAGAAAATTAAAGGAACTAGGTGAAACTCCTTTGCCCAAATACATTAAACGTAAGGTAGAGGCCGAAGACGAAAAAAGATATCAAACTATCTATGCCAAGCACGAAGGTGCAGTAGCGGCACCAACGGCCGGTTTGCATTTTTCCAAACATTTGTTGAAAAGATTGGAAATAAAGGGAATCGATTTTGCCGAGGTTACCCTACATGTAGGTTTGGGTACTTTTAATCCTGTGGAAGTGGAGGATCTTTCCAAGCACAAGATGGATAGTGAGGAATTGATCATAGATGAAAAGGCAACGGAAATTGTCAATGGCGCTAAAGTTAAGAAGCGCCGTATTTGTGCTGTAGGTACTACCGCTATGCGGGCTTTGGAAAGCGCAGTATCTTCCCAACAGACCTTGAACACTTTTGATGGTTGGACGAACAAATTTGTTTTTCCTCCCTACGATTTTAGTATTGCCAATGCCATGGTGACCAACTTTCACCTGCCAAAATCCACCCTGTTAATGATGGTTTCGGCTTTCATGGGGCACGATTTGATGAAAAAAGCATATAAAGAAGCAATATTGGAAGGGTATAAATTTTATTCTTACGGGGATGCTATGTTGATCATATAAGTATCCAAATAAATACTAGGATCCCGTCAGTATCGCAGATAATTGTGGATTGACGGGATTTTTTTATAGAATCATTTATCTTTAGAAAGTGGAAGTTGCAAAAAATAAAAGGGATATAAGGGCCTTTACCAAAGATCAGCTTAGGTTGTTCTTTGAATCCAAGGGAGACAAGGCTTTTAGGGGCAACCAGGTTTATGAATGGCTGTGGCAAAAATCGGCCCATTCCTTTGAGGATATGACCAATATTTCCAAGGAAACCAGGCAGATGTTGGAGGAAAATTTTGTAATCAACCATATAAAGGTAGATCAAATGCAACGCAGTAGTGACGGAACCATAAAAAATGCGGTACGACTACACGATGATCTTATTGTGGAATCTGTTTTGATCCCCACAAAAACAAGAACCACCGCCTGTGTGTCCAGCCAAGTGGGCTGTAGTTTGGATTGCAAATTTTGCGCTACGTCCCGATTAAAAAGGATGCGAAATCTTAATCCTGACGAGATTTATGACCAAGTGGTGGCCATTGACAACGAGAGTAGGTTGTATTTTGATCGCCCTTTGAGCAATATTGTTTTTATGGGGATGGGGGAGCCTTTAATGAACTATAACAATGTACTTAAGGCCATAGATAAGATTACCTCTCCGGAAGGATTGGGGATGTCTCCCAAACGTATTACCGTATCCACTTCGGGCGTGCCCAAAATGATACGGAAGATGGCAGATGAGGAGGTGAAATTCAAATTGGCGGTTTCCCTGCATTCCGCCATCGATGAAATAAGGACTTCCATAATGCCCTTCAATGCAACCTTTACTTTGGCCGACTTAAGGGCGGCACTTGAATATTGGTTCCAAAAAACAAAAAGTAGGATCACCTATGAATATGTGGTTTGGGATGGTATTAACGATACCCAAAGGGATGTGGACGCCTTGGTGGATTTCTGTAGGTTTGCGCCCTCCAAGGTCAATCTCATTGAATATAACCCCATAGATGATGGGGAATTTCAACAAGCCGATAACGCAGCCATTGAAAAGTATGTGAATACCTTGGAGAAAAATGGTATAACGGTGACCGTAAGGCGTTCTAGAGGTAAGGATATTGATGCTGCCTGCGGACAGTTGGCCAATAAATCATAGAGTATCTTATTAAAGTAAAGCCAACTTCGTCTTTTGTCGATTCCCAATACAAATTCGCTGAAATCTATAAATTAGGGTTACATTACCACGGTTGGCTGATAATTACTATGTTTTTTTACCTAATTTTACGCAACAGAACTAGCAATCCAAAATAGCCTAAACTATCCCTTGAAAATTGTATCCCAAATAAAGGAACCGATTAATCAGGAAATGGAACTTTTTGAAAAAAAGTTTTATGAATCCATGTCTTCCAAGGTTGCCTTGTTAAACAGGATTACTTACTATATCGTTAATCGAAAGGGGAAGCAGATGCGCCCAATGTTCGTCTTTCTTACCGCTAAGTTGTTGAATAAAGGGGAGGTAAATGAACGGACCTATAGGGGGGCATCGGTCATAGAACTGATACATACCGCTACCTTGGTCCACGACGACGTGGTGGACGATAGCAATAAACGTCGCGGTTTTTTCTCTGTAAATGCTTTATGGAAAAATAAAATTGCCGTTTTGGTAGGCGACTATCTTCTCTCAAAAGGACTTCTTTTGTCCATAGATAATGGCGATTTTGATCTTCTTAGGATTATTTCTGTCGCCGTTCGTGAAATGAGTGAGGGAGAATTGTTGCAAATTGAGAAAGCAAGGCGTTTGGATATTACCGAGGAGGTGTATTACGACATTATTAGGCAGAAGACGGCAACCTTGATTGCAGCATGCTGTAGTTTGGGGGCCTGTTCCGTTAAACCGGATTCCGATGATGTGGAGAAGTTCAGAAAGTTTGGGGAGCTTATTGGGATGGCCTTTCAGATAAAGGATGACCTTTTCGATTACGGGGAAGAGAGAATCGGGAAACCTACAGGGATCGATATCAAGGAACAAAAAATGACCCTTCCACTTATATTCGTGTTGAATAAGTGTACCAAAGCCGAAAAAAAATGGTTGATCAATTCCATAAAGAACCATAATAAGGATAAAAAACGGGTCAAGGAAGTCATCGCCTTTGTAAAGGTGAACGGCGGTCTTGAATACGCCGTAAAAAAAATGCTGGCCTATAAGGAAGAAGCGTTGGCCTTATTGGATACTTACCCGGATTCAGAATATAAAAGTTCGCTGGAACTTATGGTAAATTACGTGGTAGATCGAAAGAAGTAAATTTAACCCACTGTAATTCAACACCTTACTTTTTATTTTAAATTTTCTCAGGATCCTGGGCAACTATTCTGTGTAAATAGTCGTCTATCTTTATAACAGACAAATTTTTGGAGTTGAAAATAATATCCTTTTACAATAACGAAAAGTTACTGCTCAAGAAGGCCAAATCCGGGAACGGGGAAGCGCAAAAGTGGTTGTACAACAAATACGCGCCTAGGATGCTGAGTGTTTGTAGACAATATATTAAGGATCTCCAGTTTGCGGAAGATGTAATGGTAGATGGATTTGTTAAGGTGTTCAAAAATTTGGATTCGTTTAGGAATGAAGGGAGTTTTGAGGGGTGGATCAGAAAAATAATGATACGGGAGTCCATTACCTACCTTAGAAAGAATCAACCCGTTGTTTATGATGACGAACTGTATGAGAGGAGTGCAGCTAACCAGATTTCAGCAACCTCCTATTTGGATGTGGAAGAAATTCAATTGTTGATCGACGCCTTGCCGGATGGATATAAAATGGTTTTTATTATGTATGCCGTAGAGGGGTATAGCCATAGGGAAATAGCAGATATTTTACAGGTTACGGAAAGTACGTCCAAGTCACAATTATTTAAGGCACGTAAGGTGTTACGGGATAAGTTAAGTGAGCTAGGGGTGCGAAATAAAACAAAGGGGAGCGGCAATTGAAGTTCCAGGTAAGAAAAAAAGATTAGGTAATATGGCACCATTAAAATTTGAGGAACATATTAAGGAGGAATTGGATAAAAGGGAAATAGCACCTTCGGATAGAGCTTGGGATCAGTTATCTAGCCAATTGTCTTCCAAGGGGAGAGGTAATATGAAAACAAAATTCTTCCGGTTGGGCATAGCTGCCGCCATTATTGGATTATTGATTGTGTCCATGGTTTACATAAACCGTAATAGGGTAATGAAAAAGGAGGATATTAAAACGGTAAGCGCTCCCGCCCCAGTGGTTAAGGGGGCTCCCGCGACCCTTCCCAATAATATAGGTGTTGAAGGGAACAGAGAAGTGGCTACAACCAAAAAACCTTCCGACGTGCTTGTGGAAAAAACCAATAAAACGGCCAATAAAATTGTACCCAGCATAGCCCATACCCCAATTACAGCTCAGGAAAAAAATGAGAAGCTAGTTAGGGGTGTGGAACACAGAGAGACCAAATTGGTTGAAAAAGAATGGAATGGTCAGGATTCCCTTATCAATGCTAAAATTATTGAGGTAGTTGAACAGGTAGATCTCATGGAACGGACTGATATCTCCCTTACCGATGCGGAAGTGGATTCCTTATTAAAACAAGCGCAGAAAGAGCTGTTTGCGGAAAGTAAGTATTTGGAGGGTCACTCCGTGGATGCCATGGCCCTACTTGCCGATGTTGAAGGTGAATTGGATCAAAATTCCCGTGAGCAATTGTTTGAAATCCTGAAGGCGGGATACATAAAAGTAAGGACAGCTGTAGCTACAAGAAATAAATAAAAATTCATCAATCATTAATCAATATCCTTAGCCCCGCTCCTCTAGGAGTGCGGGGCCAGGGATAACCAAATCAAAATTTATTATGAGAACATTGACGTTGTACCTAGTGGTATTGTTAGTTTTATTATGCGCTGAAAATTTACCGGCCCAGGATGTGGATGTAAGGAATTATAAAATAGAAGAACTGGAGAGGAAAAAGGAGGCGATTAAAAACTCGGAAAGGGAGGCACTGAAATTGGAAGTAGAGCAAATCAACAAACGGATGGATAATGGAGGATTAAATAGGGAGGAAGCGGATATACTCAAAAGAAAGGCTGCGGACAATCATGCTAGAAACATAGAAAACAAATTGGTTATTATAGATAACTATATTGATTTGCTGAAGCGAAACGGGGAATTGGATTTAAATATGGATATGGAGAGGATTGTGATAGGTTTTGGTGCCGAAGAAGAGGGGGGCGACAAGATTTTTGGCGTTAAGGTGAATTCTGGAAACCAACATAAGGAAAAATATGATCTCCGTACCTATTCCAGCCTTATAATTGCCGTAGGCCTGAACAATGCATTGATAGATGGTGAATCTTTACAGGACACACCCTATAAGGTTGGAGGGAGTAGGTTCTTTGAATTGGGCTATGCCTGGCGGACTAGGGTGTTTAAAAACACCAATTTAGTAAGGTTTAATTATGGAGTTTCCTTTCAGTTCAATGGGCTTAAGCCAAAGGGGAACAACTACTTCGTGTCCAGCGGCGACCAAACCATGTTGGAGGAATTTGAATATGATTTGGACAAGTCCAAATTCAGAATGGATAATTTGGTTTTTCCCGTTCATCTGGAATTTGGCCCCTCTCGTAAAAAGACGACCGATAAAACCATTCGGTATTCCCTACACAAACAATTTAGGCTTGGTTTGGGGGGGTACGCAGGATTTAATATTGGTAGTCGCCAAAAACTAAAATATAATAGGGATGGGAATCGGGTGAAGGATAAATTTAAAAGGGATTATAATACCAACGATTTTGTCTATGGGTTAAGTGCTTATACTGGGGTTGGTGAGGCATTGATTTATGTGAAGTATGATTTGAACCCTATTTTTAACAATGCCCTTGTAGAACAGCACAACATCTCTTTGGGCTTGCGATTTGATTTGTAAAACAGTGCGATTTTAGTTTTTTGGTCCTATGCTTAAGGTGGTTTGAATACTGTGTTGCATTTCTTCCGTAAATTCATCCTGGAAATAAGTTCTTTTACAATGGGAACAGCTAATGGTAGTATGGGTACCCACTTTAAAAAGGGAAATCCAAAACAGGTGGAAATAAGTTGTACTTGTTACCGCTGTTAAGGTGTCCTTGTTTTCACAATAGGGACAAGCAACGTTTTGAAGCAATGTTGAAGTTGTTTTTCCGGGTTTGGTTCCTAGAAATAATATCATTTCCTATTTGTTTATACTTCTAAATGAAAATCGCAATTTAATTAATATTTATGTTATAAGCATGGCTTTTCCTTTTTTCAACAGCCCCTAAAGTACTATCTTTAGCCTGCTTAAAAATGTAAAGATTGATTTCGAAATCCACCATAGACAAAGTATATGAAACGGCCCGTTTGGAGGAGGTGATCGGGGATTTTGTGCAATTAAAGAAATCGGGCTCCAACTTCAAGGGATTAAGTCCGTTTACGGATGAGCGCAGCCCCAGTTTCATGGTTTCGCCAGTAAAACAGATATGGAAGGATTTTAGTAGCGGCAAGGGAGGGAACGTTGTAGCCTTTCTTATGGAGCACGAACACTTTTCATATCCGGAGGCTATTAAATATTTGGCCAGAAAGTATAATATTGAAATCGAGGAGACCGAGCTGAGCAACGAGCAAAAAGAGCAGACCAATGAACGTGAAAGTATGTATTTGGTTTCCGAATATGCACAAAAATACTTTTCGGAGGTTTTGTGGGAAAGGGAACAGGGCAAGGCTATTGGTTTAAGCTATTTTAAGGAACGTGGATTTACGGATGATACCATAAGGAAGTTTGATCTGGGCTATTGTCTGGATCAATGGGACGGTTTTACCAAAGCCGCCCTTGGTAAGGGATATCAATTGGATTATTTGGAGAAAACAGGCCTTACCATTGTCAAGGAAGATGCTGCCGATAGGGATAACAAAAAGACTTTTGATCGTTTTAAAGGGCGTGTAATGTTTCCTATACACAGTATGAGCGGTAGGGTACTCGGTTTTGGAGGTAGAATATTGACCAATGATAAAAAGGCAGCCAAGTACTTAAACTCTCCTGAAAGCGACATCTACCACAAAAGCAAGGTGTTGTACGGTATCTACTTTGCAAAACAGGCCATTGCCAAGGAAGATAATTGTTACTTGGTAGAAGGATATACGGATGTTATTCAGATGTACCAACGCGGTATTCACAATGTAGTCTCTTCCAGTGGAACGGCCTTGACCTCAGATCAGATCAGATTGATCAATAGGCTCACCAAGAATATAACGGTTTTGTTCGATGGGGATGCAGCAGGGTTACGGGCATCCCTCAGGGGGATAGACCTCATCCTGGAACAGGGAATGAACGTAAAGGTGTGTACTTTTCCTGAAGGGGAAGACCCGGATAGTTTTTCCAAGAACAATGATTATGAGGATGTAGTATTATATCTTCAAGAAAATTCAAAAGACTTTATTCAATTCAAGGCATCCCTGTTGGTAGAGGAAGCGGCTAACGACCCTATTAAAAGGGCCGATACGGTAAGGGATATAGTTAACAGTATCTCTAAGATTCCGGATAGGATACAAAAGGAAATATATATACAGGAGTGTGCGCAGATTATGAATATTTCCGAGGCTGTTCTGTTCAACACCCTAGCTCAGATTGGAAAAAAAGATGTAGCGGACGCCAATAAAAAGGTGAAACAGGAGCAACAGGCTTTTGACGTGGTAAAAAACGAACCTTTACGGCAAAAGGTAGACGTACAATATGAACTGGAACGTAAAATCATAGAGATGTTGCTGCTGTATGGGGATTTGGAGCAACAATTTGAGGACCTGGTTTTAAAGGAAAATGAAAAGGGCGATTTGGAACTGGAGCCCGAGTCCTTGGATGCCAAAGTATACGAAAAGATTTACCTGGATCTCCAAGATGATGAAATTGAGCTGGCAAATGAGCAGTTCAGAAATATCTACTATAGATTGATGGAAGACCTGAATGAGAAGGAAATGTTTTCCATTACCACTTTTATAGCAAATTTGGACCAAGAGCTGGCATCGGAAATTTCCTCTATTTTAATGGAAGAGGAAAAGTACGTTCTGCATCAGTGGGAGCGAAAGGATATATATCCAAAAGATAAAAAAGTAGGCATTTCCCAGTTGGTGAGCGAAACCATTTTAACCCTGCGATGCTATTTGATCAAAAAGAGGATAGGCTCCCTTCAGGAAAATACCTTGAATAATCAGGAAGGAAATATGGAAATCATGGAAGAGATTATGAACTATATACAGCTGAATGTATTGTTGAACAAAAAACTTAACAGGGTTCTTTCTTAAGTATAAGGAATACAATAAAAAAAAGACGGAAGTCCTATAAGGTAGGCAAACCGTCTTTTTTGTTCTTGATTGGTTATATTATATCTAGTACAGTTCCAGAGCTTTGGCCTGCTGTAGTAAATCCACTAAGTTGTCAACATTTAGTTTACGCATTAAACGTGCCTTATAGGTGCTAACGGTTTTTTCATTGAGATCAAGGCCCAATGCTACTTCCTTATTTCGCTTCCCGCTTGCCAAGAGTTTAAGGACTTCAACTTCCCTAGTGGAAAGCTTTCTAAAGAACCTTCTTGGTTTTTGTGTGCCTTCATCAAAGGCAAGACGTTGCGCCAGTTCGTTGGTAATAAACATATTGCCTTCGCTAACTTTTCTTATAGCACTGATAATATAATCTATATCCGATGTTTTGGACAAGTAGCCAAAGGCTCCGGCACGGATGGTACTTAGTGCATAAACATCCTCAGACTGACCGCTGTAGATCAAAACTCGAATATTGGGATACTCCTTTTTTATTCTTCTAAGGGTTGCAATACCATTAATTTCGGGGATGTCCATTTCCAATAGAATTACGTCTGGGGTAAAAAGCTCCAGTTTTTTGAATAATTCCGTGGTTGTAGATGCATCGGCGATTACTTGAATATCGGAAACCGACTCCAAGACTTGTTTTACACCCATCCGAACTATAGGATGATTATCAGCAATTAATATTTTGATCATTTTAGGTTATTTTTCTAGATTTCAACATCAATAATCATGTCTAAAAATACTGACATGCAATGTAGGGTTAAAATATCTAATTGAATAAGCAAAGCTTGATTTTTTTAATGAATATTAAAAATTTTTGCATGTTTTTTCGATTTAATCACTTGGTTCTTAGGTGAGAGGTTCATTTTAGCGAATTTGGTATTTCGCAAACGGGAATAGGAACCATCTTATGTTTGTTTGCGCGGTTAAATCTTTTGTAAATCTGAAAAACTTCTTTTTGCCTATCGGAAAAATCCGTTTCCAGTTTTCCTTTTTCTTCCATTTGCATGGCCCATTCCAATTCTGGATAGCTAGCTCCTATTTGGTCTTCGTCGGTTCTGTCATCGCCCCACAGGCCATCTGTAGGCGCAGCCTTTATAATGTCCTCATTAATACCAAGGAACTTGGCAATTTCGTATACTTCGGTTTTAAGTAGATCGGCGATCGGACTTAAGTCTACACCGCCATCCCCGTATTTGGTGTAGAAGCCAACGCCAAAATCTTCCACTTTATTACCGGTTCCTGCCACCAATAGTTTGTTCAATGCGGCAAAGTAATATAAGGTGGTCATCCTCAACCTGGCCCTGGTATTCGCCAAGGACATAAATCGGTCTTCCTCATTTTCAACGGCAGGCAGTGCCTCCACCAAACTATTAAAAGTGGGCGTAAGGTTTACCTCCAGTCTTTCAACATTGGGATATTGCTTTTTAAGCCATTTAATATGGTTGGATGCACGGGTAACTTGGTTTTCGGCCTGATGAATGGGCATTTCCAGACATAAAAGTTGTAGGCCGGTTCTGGCACATAGGGTTGAAGTTACCGCAGAATCTATACCTCCCGAAATTCCTATTGTAAATCCTTTTATATTTGCATTATTGGCATAATCCCGTAACCAGGTCACAATATAGTCTATAACTTTTTCGGTCTGCATCTGAACAATTTATAAGGTTTAAAAACTTAACTTTGCACGGTAAAAATAAAGCCTAGAATTTAATATTTAAAACATTAACCCAATTACTTTAGCATGCGAAAGGTACTTTTACTCATTTTTCTTCCAATTTTTATTTTTAGCAGTTGTGAGGGTAGCGATAAAGTGGCCGATGAGGTTGCTAAAATAAACGTAGATGTAAAGGTTTTTCGGTTCGATAGGGAATTTGCCCAAGCGGAGCCTGGGGATATTCCGATTTTAAAAGAAAAGTACCCATATCTTTTTCCTGCGATGTATTCGGATAGTGTTTGGGTAGCCAAATTGCAGGATTCCCTGCAATTGGAAGTTATGGAGGAGGTAGGGAAGTCCTTTCCCGACTTTGTAAGTGAAAAGGAAGATGTAGAGTGGTTGTTTAGGTATATAAAATATTATTTCCCGGATTATACGGTACCAAAGGTTGTTACGGTTACCTCGGAAGTGGATTACAACAACAGGATAATTTTAACGGATAGCCTACTTCTTATTGGTCTCGATAATTATTTGGGAAGTTCCCATAAGTTTTATCAGGGTATTTCCAAATATATCGCCAACGATTTGGATAAACAATATATGACCCGGGATATGGCAAGCGCGTTTGCCAAAACAGTGGTAGTGCAACCACGTGACCGCACTTTTTTGTCACAACTTGTTTATTACGGGAAAGAGCTGTATTTAATGCAGCAGCTTATGCCTCGGAAAAATGAAGCGGTCATAATTGGTTATGCCCCGGAGGAATTGGAATGGGCGAATGTCAACGAAGAACAGATTTGGCGTTATTTCATAGAACGCGAATTGTTGTACAGTACCAATAGTAAATTGGGGCCAAAATTTTTGGACCCGGCCCCTTTTTCAAAGTTTGAACTGGAATTGGATAATGAATCTCCAGGTAAAATAGGGCGTTATATTGGCTGGCAAATAGTAAAAGCCTTCATGGGCAATAATAATATTACCTTACAGGAAATGTTGAACTTACCTGAAGAGGAATTGTTTAAAAGATCGGGATATAAGCCCAGAAAACTGTAGAAGATCAAACATATCAAAAAAAGTAATGGCAAAACTACATACATCAGAAATTACATTAAAAGTTGGATTGGATGAGAATAGGGTTCCTGAGGAATTGACATGGTCTGCCCAGGATGGTGGTATAGATAATGAAAAAGCCAAAGCAATGCTCCTGTCCGTATGGGATAGTAAAAACCAGGAATCATTAAAGATTGATCTATGGACAAAGGATATGCCGGTCGATGAAATGAAAGTGTTTTTTCATCAAACATTGGTTTCCCTGTCCGATACTTTCATGAAGGCTACCCAAGATGAAAAAATGACGGCAACGATGAAAGATTTTTGCGATTATTTTGCCGAAAAATTGGAGTTGAAAAAGTAAGTGGCATATGGGTTGTTTACCCTTCCAGGTGTTTTCAACCACTATTCCATTAAGTATTTTAGATGTTGGCCGACTAAGTTGGTAACAACAATTCTTAATTTAAAATGATGGATGGTAATCAAGCGGAGCGACTTGTGTTCGTGTATAATGCCAATTCTGGATATGGCAATGCCCTTTTGGACAGTATCCATAAAACCTTGGATCCCAATTCGTACGATTGTAAGCTGTGCGCCATAACCTATGGCTTTTTTTCCGAAAATAAGAAATGGAAGGAATTTAGGCGGCATGCCGGTGTGGATATGGAATTTCTTCACAGGGACGAGTTTAAAAAACGGTATTCGCAAGAAGAACAGAACAAAGAAGCCTTTCCGCAGGTGTTCTTTTTAAAAGCGGGTAAACTTACAGGGTTTATACGTAAAGCGGAGATCAATGCCATGGAAAGTCAGGAGGATCTTATTCTGACCGTTCAGACCAAGTTGGCACAAATAAAGACATCGGTAAACGCCAAGTAAATCTAGGTTACTGTCTTGAAGAAGTTGGTATTTAATTCATCAATAAAACCGAGCAATTCTTCTTGGCCCATGCCATTGCTGGAGGAGGTAACAAAATAATTGGGGGCCTCTTCCCAAACTCCATCCAATAATTCCTTAATATAGGCATTGACGTGATTTTCTATGGCCTTTGGTTTCAATTTATCCGCCTTGGTGAAAATCATACAAAAAGGAATCTGGTTTTCCCCCATCCATTCCAAAAATTCCATGTCCACTTTTTGGGGTTCATGTCTTATATCGATCAGAACAAATGCACATACCAATTGCTGACGCTCAATAAAGTAATCGGTGATATATTTTTGAAAGGTTTTTTTGTCTTTTTTGGATACACGGGCATAGCCATAGCCGGGTAAATCTACCAAAAACCAATTTTCGTTTATTTTAAAATGGTTTATAAGCTGTGTCTTTCCAGGTCTGCCCGAAGTTTTGGCCAAATTTTTTCTCTGGGTCAGCATGTTGATCAAGGAGGACTTGCCAACATTGGAGCGACCAATAAATGCATATTCCGGCAAATGGTCCTTAGGGCAATTTGCTACGTTGGAATTGCTCATAACAAAGTCGGCCGACTTAATTTTCATTGGTTCGCTTTTATAGGTTATTGGTATTGACTGGTTTAGAAATTTCGTTTCTGCAGCCAGGCGTCCAGGACAGTGTTGAATTCCTCAGGATGTTCCATCATTGGGGCATGCCCGCACTTCTCTATCCAGTACAAATCGGAATCAGGAAGCAGTGAATGGAATTCTTCAGCTACATTGGGAGGCGTTACACTGTCGTTTTTTCCCCATATAATACAGGTAGGGGTCAACATATGTGGCAAATCTTTGGACATGTTGTGCCTAATGGCACTTTTTGCGATGGCCAGCGTTTTTACCAGCTTAATACGATCGTTTACCGTAGCAAATACTTCGTCCACAATTTCCTTGGTAGCTACTTCAGGATCATAAAATACGTCCTGGGCTTTCTTTTTAATAAATTCATAGTCGCCACGCTTGGGATAACCATCTCCCATGGCACTTTCGTATAGTCCGGAACTACCTGTGATGACTAGTGCCTTTACTTTTTTGGGGTACAATTTTGTGTGGAGGAGACCAATATGTCCCCCTAGGGAATTCCCCAGTAGAATTACATCTTTAAGGCCTTTGTGTTCTATAAACCCTTCCAGGAATTTGGCAAAGCTCTTTACATTTGTTTTTAGCAAAGGCATGTCGTAAATAGGAAGCTCGGGCACCAATACCTTATAGCCTTTGGGTGGAAAATAATTCATGACCCCGTGAAAATTACTCAATCCCCCCATAAGACCGTGTAATATTATAATAGGCGTTCCTTCGCCCATTTCAATATATCGGTATTTCCCCTCTTTAATTATCTTTTTTTCCATTAAGGATAGCTTCTGATCTTAGTTGGCAAATATAGGCATTTCATTATTATGCAAGTATAGACAAGTTTTAGGAACGGTGATATTTAATGATAAATTTTTTGTTGAAAGTTTTGTTGCTGTGGTGGCTCGGTGGAATTTTTAAGGCGTAATTGGGTGTCATTGGTCGATAAAGTAGGTATTTTATTAACAAAGTGGTATTTTGTGGTAAATTGTGGTAATAATTTCTATATATTTGAGTTATTAAATTAAAAACCAGCTACTTTAAGTGATTAATTTCATAGGAACATATGATTGTAAGGCCGATTCTAAGGGAAGGGTGATGCTTCCTGTGGCGCTCAAAAATCAGATGTCTCCCGTAATTAATGATGGTTTTGTGGTAAAGCGTTCGGTTTTTCAACCCTGTTTGGAATTGTATCCCATGGCAGAGTGGAATTTACTGATGCAAAAAATGAACAAAAAGAACCGGTTCAAGAAAAAGAACAACGATTTCATAAGAAGGTTTTCTGCCGGGGTAAAGGTGGTGGAGATAGATGCTACCGGTAGGTTGTTGATTCCGAAAAATTTGGTGGATGTTGCTGGAATTACAAAAGAGGTGGTGTTGAGTTCGGCAATTAACATTGTTGAGATTTGGGATAAGGACAATTATGAAAAGGTATTGGAGGAAACAGCCGAGGACTTTGCAAGTTTGGCCGAGGAAGTAATGGGGGACGACGATGATGATCTATCATAATCCAGTATTGCTGACGGAGTCCGTTGAGGGGCTAAATATAAAACAGGATGGAGTTTATGTGGACGTGACCTTTGGTGGAGGCGGACACTCCAAGGAGATATTGAAAAGGCTGGGGGAGAATGGAAGACTGTTGGCATTTGATCAGGATGAGGATGCATTGCCCAATGCAATTGATGATGGGCGATTTCAGTTGATCAATGAAAATTTTAGATATATAAAACAATTTTTGAAGTTCTATGGCATAAGGAAAGTGGATGGGATTTTGGCCGATTTTGGCGTGTCGTCCCATCAATTTGATCAGGCGGAGAGAGGATTTTCTACCCGTTTTGATGCCGATCTGGATATGCGGATGAGCAAAAAGAACCAGATATCGGCCTTTGATGTGGTAAATGTTTATGGGTATGATGAGTTGAGGAGGGTGCTTTTTGAGTATGGAGACCTGCGAAATGCCAATGCAATGGCAAAAACCATTATCGGGCAGCGGGAAAATACACCGATAAGAACTACCGATCAATTGAAAGAAGTGCTTGGGCAGTATTTACCAAAGCATAGGGAGCATAAGATTTTGGCACAGATCTATCAGGCTATAAGGATAGAAGTGAACCAGGAAATACAAGTGATTAAGGAGTTTTTGGAACAGGTGCCGGAATTGTTGAACGAAGGGGGGAGGTTGAGCGTAATAAGTTACCATTCCTTGGAAGATAGACTGGTGAAAAGGTTTATTAGGGCAGGACAGTTTGAAGGGGAGCCGGAAAAGGATTTTTACGGTAACATAGAAGTTCCTTTAAAAAAGGTTGGAGGTTTGGTGGTTCCTTCCAAGGATGAAATAAAGTTGAACAATAGGGCTAGGAGTGCCAAGCTAAGAATTGCGGAGCGGGTTTGAGATCGAAATATGGCATAAATGGATTGTTCGCAATAGCATGAGCAGTAATGCAATAGTATAAGAAGGTATAAAGTTGGATAATTTTTGAGTAATGAAAAACGGGATATTGGATATTTTAAAAGGAAAGTTTTTGGTGAGCGGAGGAGCTCCCAAGAACTGGATGTTTATCATTTATGTTTCCTTTTTGGCAACGGTGATGATTGCCAGTTCCCATAGTGCCGATGGAAAGGTTCATAAAATTGCTGCCCTTGACGAACAGGTTAAGGAATTGAGAAGTGAGTTTGTGGATGTGCGGTCCGATATGCAGGAGTTAAAACTGGAGTCCACTGTATTGAGAATTTTGGAGCAAGATGGCTTATTTCCGTCTGAAACTCCCCCAAAAAAAATAAAAGTTAAAACCGAAACCGAACAATAGTGCCTGTAACGGAAAAAAACATATTGACCAGATTATATATTGTGGCGGGATTCCTTTTCCTGTTCGCAATTGCCGTTTTGGTCAAATTGGTCAGTATACAGATGGTGGAAGGGGAGAAGTATCGAAAACTGGCTATGGACCGTACGGAGAAAATGTTCACCATTGCTCCCAAAAGGGGCAATCTATACTCTGATGATGGTAGTTTGTTGGCAACCTCGGTTTCAAGATATACTATTCGGTTTGATGCGGAAACAGTTGGGAAAAGGGATTTTGAGGAGAATGTTAAGCCCTTGTCCGAGGCCTTGGCCAAATTGTTGGGCAATTCGTCTTCCCATTATCAGCAATTGTTGAGAAAAGCGAAAGCCAATAAGAATAGATACGCCTTGATCGCCAGAAATCTGGATTATTCGGAATATGTCGCCGTAAAACAATTTCCGCTTTTCAATAAAGGTCCGTATAAAGGAGGCCTTATTATAGAGCAGAAAATTGTACGTGAGCATCCCTTGGGGAAGATTGCGGAGCGGAGTGTTGGGTATGAAAGGGTAGATGAGGACGGGTACTATACCAGGGTTGGTCTGGAAGGGGCCTTTGGACAATATCTGAGAGGAGTGGAAGGTAAGAGGTTAAAGCAAAAAATAGCCAAAGGACAATGGAAGCCTATTGGTTGGGATAATATTGTAGAGCCTAAGGATGGTTATGATGTAGTTTCCACCATCGATATTAATATACAGGATATTGCTCATCATGCCCTATTGGGGCAGTTGGAAAAATATAACGCGGAACATGGCTGCGTAATCGTAATGGAAACCAGGACGGGGGAGGTCAAGGCCATTTCCAATTTGGGAAGAACAAGCCAAGGTAAATATTATGAGCGACTGAATTATGCCATTGGGGAGTCCCATGAGCCTGGATCAACTTTTAAGTTAATGTCCATGGTGGTAGCCTTGGAAGATAAGGTTATAGATACCAATACCGTCATTGATACCGAAAAGGGAACCTTTAAGGTCTATAACAGGACCGTTAGGGATTCCAAGCACGGTGGTTATGGTAAAATAACTGCTGCCAAGGCATTTGAGGTGTCTTCCAATACCGCTTTTGCAAAAATCATCAATAACAATTATAAGGACAATCCGGAAAAATTCGTCAACCGTCTAATGAATATGAACCTTCATAGGGAATTGGGATTGCCGATCAATGGGGAGGGGACCCCGGTAATCCGATATCCTGGGGATAAAGGTTGGTCCGGTGTTTCCTTGGCATGGATGTCCCATGGGTATGAAGTTTCGCTTACGCCTTTGCAGACCCTAACTTTTTACAATGCCATTGCCAATGACGGGGAAATGTTGAAGCCCAGGCTTATAAAAGCGGTGAAGGAGTGGGATAAGACTATTTTGAAATTTGAGAAAGAGGTTATCAATCCCTCTATCTGTTCCAAGGAAACAGCGCACAAGGTGCAACAACTGCTGAAAAATGTTGTGGAAAAAAAGCACGGTACCGGGCATGGGCTGTATTCGCCCAATTTTTCCATGGCAGGAAAAACAGGAACCACACAGAAGAATTATGTCTCCAAAGATCCGGAGGTCATGAAATATATTTCCACATTTGCGGGTTACTTTCCTGCGGACGATCCTAAATATTCTTGTATTGTGGTAATTCATGAGCCGGACAAAAGTGTGGGTTATTATGGAGCCGATGTCTCGGGTCCGGTGTTCAAATCGGTTGCCCAAAAGATCTATGCAAGTTCTCCTTTAGTGGATGAGGTAGATGTTAATGATGTGGAAACCGAGCACTCGGAAGAAGACTTTCAACGATACTTTGCAGCTTCCAATAAAAAATATAATGAAGTCCCCAATGTAGAAGGCATGAGTGGAATGGATGCCGTATCGATCCTTGAAAACTTGGGAATAGAGGTGGAGGTGAAGGGGAACGGAAAGGTGAAGAAACAATCAATTGCCAAGGGAACAGATCTGAAAAAGGTTAATAAAATAGTATTGGTGCTATCATGAGGACGCTAAAGGACATATTGTACGGGGTTGGTCTATCTGCGGTAAGCGGATCTACCTCCATCATGGTGAACCATATCTGTTTTGATTCCCGAAAGGTTGGAAAGGACGATGTTTTTGTGGCTATAAAAGGTCTTGTTTCCGATGGTCATCAGTTCATTGAAATGGCCATTGAATCTGGAGCAACATCAATTGTCTGTGAAGAACTGCCCAAGAAGTTGGACGATGGGGTAACCTATATAGAGGTTGATAACGGCAATAAAGCTTTGGCTATTATGGCATCCAATTTTTATGGTAATCCTTCCAAGAACTTAAGATTGGTGGGAGTTACTGGAACCAATGGGAAAACCACTGTTAGTAGCTTGCTTTATCAATTGTTCAAAAAGGCCGGTTTTAAGGTAGGATTGATATCCACCATAAAGATAATGGTAGATAATAAGGAATATGCCACCACCCATACTACTCCCGATGCCCTAGCAATCAATAAGCACCTGCAATTGATGAACGATGCAGGGGTAGAGTATTGCTTTATGGAGGTCAGTTCCCATGGAATACATCAAAAAAGAACGGAAGGCCTGGTATTTGAAGGAGCTATTTTTACCAATCTGTCCCACGATCATTTGGATTATCACAAAACTTTTGCAGAGTATAGGGATACTAAGAAGAAATTGTTCGACCAGTTGCCCAAAAAGGCGTTTGCACTTACCAACATCGATGATAAGAACGGCTTGGTAATGTTGCAGAATACCAGTGCTAAAAAGTATACCTATGCTTTAAAATCCTATGCCAATTATAGGGCCCAAATATTGGAAAATCAGTTCAATGGCCAATTGTTGAAGATCGATGACAATGAGGTTTGGTCCAAACTGATAGGGGATTTTAATGCCTATAATATGTTGGCAATTTACGCCACTGCGGATTTGTTGGGGTTGGAAAAATTGGAAATTCTTCGTCTGCTAAGCGAATTGGAAAATGTAGACGGAAGGTTTCAGCATTATATATCTAAAGAAAAAATTACAGCTATTGTTGATTATGCCCATACACCGGATGCCTTGAAAAATGTACTTGATACAATCAATACATTGAGGACTGGAAATGAAAATGTCATCACCGTCGTGGGGTGTGGTGGTGACAGAGATAAGTCTAAGCGTCCGGTTATGGGTCATATCGCAACAACATTGAGTAACAAGGTCATTTTTACTTCTGACAACCCCAGGTCGGAGTCGCCCACCATTATTATAGAGGAGATGGAAGCTGGTGTGGAAGCGCAAAATGTAAATAAAACACTGTCTATCGTCAACCGTAAGCAGGCAATTAAAACCGCCTGTCAATTGGCTGCCGCCCACGATATTATACTGGTTGCTGGCAAAGGCCACGAGACCTATCAGGAAACAAATGGGGTTAGGGAGGACTTCGATGATTATAAAATAGTGAAGGAGTTGTTGGTCAACTTAAATAAATAGAATGGAAGTCGCCAATATTAAAGAAAACAACAAAAAACAATAAACCCAAGAATGTTATACTATTTGTTCGAATATTTGGAAAAACACTATCAACTGCCAGGGGCAGGGCTTTTCCAATTTATAACGTTTAGGGCAGCAATTGCGGTTATGCTTTCGTTGTTGTTGGCAACAGTCTATGGAAAAAGAATAATTAATTATTTACGATATAAGCAAATTGGCGAAACCGTAAGGGATCTGGGCCTGGAAGGCCAAAAGCAAAAAGCGGGAACCCCTACCATGGGTGGGTTGATCATTATTATGTCCACCTTGATACCGGTACTATTGTTTGCGCGTTTCTTGGACAATATTTATGTCATCCTGTTGATAGTCACTACCATTTGGATGGGGATTATTGGATTTGTGGACGATTACATCAAAATTTTTAAAAAGGATAAGGAAGGATTAAAAGGAAGGTTCAAGGTAATGGGGCAGGTAATTTTGGGCCTTATGGTGGGTGCAACCTTATATTTCCATCCAGAGGTAACCATGAAAGAGCACGCTAGGACCGAAATTAGCCAGGACTATACGGTGCAGCAAGTACCTGGCAAGGAAATTAAATCTACCATGACCACCTTGCCATTTATTAAAAACAACGAGCTGGATTATGCCCGTTTTATTTCCTGGATGGGAGATGGCATGGAAGAATATGCCTGGCTGGTATTTATTCCCATAATCATAATTATTGTAACGGCAGTCTCCAACGGGGCAAATCTAACCGATGGTATAGACGGATTGGCTGCTGGGACTTCGGCTATTATCGTATTTACCCTGGGCATTTTTACCCTAGTTTCAGGTAACATTATCTTTTCGGATTATTTGGATATCATGTTTATTCCCAGAGTAGGGGAATTGGTGGTGTTTATCGCGGCCTTTGTAGGGGCCTTGGTAGGATTTCTTTGGTACAACGCCTATCCTGCGACCGTTTTTATGGGAGATACGGGAAGTTTGACCATTGGTGGGATAATTGCGGTTATCGCTATCATTATCCGAAAGGAATTGCTGATACCCGTTTTGTGCGGAATCTTTTTTGCAGAGTCTATTTCCGTGATGTTACAGGTGGGGTACTTCAAGTATACCAAAAAGAGATTTGGAGAGGGGAAAAGAATTTTTCTAATGGCACCACTGCATCATCATTACCAGAAAAAAGGATACCACGAAAGTAAAATCGTGACCAGGTTTTGGGTTGTTGGAATTCTGTTGGCGGTAATAACGATTGTAACCTTAAAGGTGCGTTAGAATGAAGCGTTTGGTTGTCTTGGGAGGTGGAGAAAGTGGTGTTGGAACGGCTATTTTGGGTAAAAAGGAAGGGTTTCAAGTTTTTGTCTCCGATAAGGGGATCATAAAAGAGGAATATAAAAAAGTTCTTGAACATTTTGAGATTGATTGGGAAGAACAGCAACATACTGAGGTGCAAATTTTGAATGCCGATCTGGTCATGAAAAGTCCCGGCATCCCGGATACGGTTCCCTTGGTGTTAAAGCTCAAGGAATTGGGAATTCCCATTATTTCCGAAATAGAGTTTGCCTCAAGGTATACTGGGTCAACCATTATTGGGATTACCGGTAGTAATGGAAAGACCACCACTACCATGCTGACGAACCACATTTTGAAAGAAGCTGGGTTGGCTGTGGGAATGGCAGGGAATATTGGAGATAGTTATGCAAGAATGGTTGCAGAAAGGGACCTTGATTACTATGTGTTGGAGATAAGTAGTTTTCAATTGGACGGGATAGTGGATTTTAAGCCGCATATCGCCATCCTTACCAATATAACTCCAGATCATCTGGATAGGTATGGGTACAAATTTGAAAATTATATAGCGTCCAAGTTTAGAATAGCTAAAAACCAGACCAAGGAAGATTATTTAATATACGATGCCGATGATGACGTAATAGTTCAGTGGTTGCAAAAGAACCCGATCCAATCAAGATTACTGCCCTTTTCCATTAAAAGGAAATTGGAGGAAGGGGCATATTTAGAGAATGAAAAAATAATTATTAAGATACATAATAACACTATAGAGATGAGTACAGATGCTTTGGCTTTGGAAGGAAAACATAACGTAAAGAATACCATGGCTGCCATTACCGCGGCTAAATTAATTAGCATTAGAAAGGAGACTATACGCAGAAGTATAGAAAATTTTCAAGGAGCGGAACATAGGTTGGAAAAGGTACTTAAAATTCATCATGTTCAGTATATAAACGATTCCAAAGCTACCAATGTAAATGCTACCTATTACGCTTTGGACAGTATGAAAACCCCTACAGTGTGGATTGTAGGAGGGGTGGATAAAGGAAATGAATACAAGGAGTTAATGCCTTTGGTCCGTGAAAAGGTGAAGGCTATTATCTGTTTGGGGATGGATAATTCAAAAATAAAGGATGCTTTTGGAAACGTAGTGGACCTTGTTGTGGAAACATTTGCAATGGACGAGGCTGTGAAGGTAGCCTATAAGATAGCGGAACGGGGAGATACGGTTTTGCTTTCGCCGGCATGTGCCAGTTTCGATTTGTTCCAAAATTATGAAGATAGGGGAAATCAGTTTAAAGCAGCAATTAAAAAATTATAAGAGGTGTTCGGATTCTTAAACAAAATTAATGGAGATAAAGCTATTTGGGCAGTGGTTGCCCTTTTGGCCTTATTTTCGTTTTTGCCTGTTTATAGTGCCAGCAGTAACTTGGTATATGTGGTGGGCAATGGCACTGCCATTGGTTACCTGGTAAAACATGCCATACTTCTCTTAATGGGATTTGGAATTATTTACGGGGTTCACCGTATTCCCACACACTTTTTTAAGGGATTATCCTTGATTGCAATGCCCGTGGTACTGCTTTTATTGCTTTATACGCTTGCGCAAGGACAGGTCATAGGTGGGGCCAATGCCAGTAGGTGGATACGTATTCCCATTGTTGGGTTTACATTTCAAACATCCAACTTGGCAGCGGTAGTCTTAATGATCTACGTGGCAAGGTATTTAACAAAAATAAAGGATAGGACCATAACATTTAAAGAGAGTATTCTGCCTCTTTGGTTGCCGGTTTTTTTAGTGGTAGTGCTAATATTACCTGCAAATTTTTCAACGGCCGGGATTATATTCTCCATGGTGTTATTGCTCTGTTTTATAGGAGGGTATCCCTTTAAATACCTGTTGGGTATCGTTGGGGCCGGGATATTGAGTCTTACGCTGTTTATTTTGACGGCCAAGGCAGTGCCGGATTTATTTCCGAATAGGGTGGATACTTGGATGAGCAGAATAGAAAGCTTTTCCAACCCGGAGGATACGGAGGCCGATTATCAAATAGAGAGGGCCAAAATTGCTATTGCAACGGGCGGAATAGTGGGTAATGGCGCGGGAAAGAGCGTAATGAAGAATTTTTTGCCACAAAGTTCCTCGGATTTTATCTATGCCATTATTGTAGAGGAGTACGGACTTTTGGGAGGTTTTGTGCTGATGTTCTTCTATTTGTTGTTGCTTTTTAGAATTGTGGTTGTGGCCAATGGTAATGGAACCGTATTTGGAAAGCTTTTGGTTTTGGGGGTTGGACTTCCTATAGTGTTTCAGGCGTTGATCAATATGGCAGTGGCTGTGGAACTCTTTCCGGTTACCGGCCAGACCTTGCCTTTAATCAGTAGTGGAGGAACCTCAAGTTGGATGACCTGTTTGGCTATAGGAATTATTCTGAGTGCCAGCAACAAACAGGTGCAATCCGAATCGGAGGAAATTGATGAGACCAACCCTTTAGAAGTGTTAAGTGGGCAGTTATAGGTTTATATTATCGGGAGGAGGAACGGGCGGACATATTTATCCTGCCATTGCCATTGCAAATGAGTTGAAAGTGAGGTATCCCGATGCTGAATTTTTGTTCGTAGGGGCAAAAGATAGAATGGAGATGGAAAAGGTACCCCAGGCTGGGTACAAAATTGAAGGTTTGTGGATAAGTGGGTTGCAAAGGAAGCTCACTTTGAAAAATTTATTGTTTCCTTTTAAAGTGATAAGTAGTTTGATAAAAGCAGCAAACATAGTACGGAATTTTAAACCCCATGCCGTTGTGGGTACCGGTGGTTTTGCCAGTGGTCCCCTCTTGAAGGTGGCATCGGGAAAGGGAATTCCGTGTGTGTTGCAGGAACAGAATTCGTTTGCTGGGATGACCAATAAATTATTGGCGAACAAAGTGGCCAAAATATGTGTTGCCTATGATGGCATGGAGAAATTTTTTCCAAAAGATAAAATCGTAAAGACAGGTAATCCTGTACGGGGCGATTTGGTCTCAATGGTGGAAAATAAAGTTGGGGCCTTGGATTTCTTTGGATTGCAGAAGGGTAAGACCACATTGTTGGTCTTAGGAGGTAGTCTAGGCGCAAGACGTGTAAACGTGCTTATTGAACAGAGTCTGCCTTTTTTTCAGGAACAGGGAATTCAGGTTATTTGGCAAAGCGGTAAGCTCTATTATGAGGAATATAAGAAATATGAAAGTGCGGATGTCAAGGTAGTTGCTTTCCTAAATCGGATGGATTTAGCCTATGGGGCAGCAGATATTATTATATCCAGGGCAGGGGCAGGTTCGGTTTCCGAGCTATGTATCGTGGGCAAGCCCGTGATATTTATCCCTTCCCCAAATGTGGCGGAGGACCATCAAACAAAAAATGCGAATTCCTTGGTAGAAAAGGATGCAGCCATAATGGTCAAAGAGGTAGAGTTGGATGTTGAGTTTGAAAAGGTCTTTACGGATTTGATACACAACAAGACCTTGAGCAATAAGTTGGGGGCCAATATCAAGAATTTGGCTATGCCCAATGCTACCAGGGAGATTGTAAATGAAATAGAAAAATTATTGGTGCAACAATAAGAAAATGGGTATAAAAGAAATACATAACGTCTACTTTATAGGTATTGGAGGTATTGGTATGTCTGCCCTTGCGCGATATTTTAAATTTATAGGTAAGAATGTGGCGGGTTATGACAAGACCGAAACTCCGCTTACACAGGATTTGGTGGATTTGGGTATACATGTGCATTATGTGGATCGTTTGGAATTGGTTTCCAAGGCGTACTTGGATCCCCGCAACACCTTAGTGGTGTATACCCCAGCCGTACCTAATGATCACAGGGAGTATAATTATTTCATGGACCATGGCTTTCAAGTGAAAAAGCGCTCCGAGGTTTTGGGATTGATTACCAGTGATACCTTTTGCTTTGCAGTTGCCGGCACCCATGGCAAGACAACTACTTCTTGTATTCTGGCTCATTTATTGAAAGAGACCGGGACACCCATTACGGCTTTCTTAGGAGGGATTTCGGAAGACTTTAATAGCAATTTTTTGTTGGAAGGTTCGGAATATTCGGTGGTGGAGGCGGATGAATTTGACCGCTCCTTTCTTCGGTTATCGCCAAATGTGGCCTGTATTACTTCAATGGATGCAGATCACTTGGATATATATGGCAACAGTGGGGAGCTTCAAAAGTCGTTTGCAGATTTTGTAAAACGAATAAAGCCAAATGGGAAGCTGTTTGTTCGCAATGGTTTGCCTTTAGAGGGAATCACTTACGGTATTGAGGATGGTTCCGATTATTGTATCAGAAACATTAAAATTGATCAGGGCACCTATATTTTTGATTTGGACTCTCCGGAGGCCAATCTTAAATCGGTCAGGTTTAATAAACCGGGTAGGCATAACCTGCTGAATGGTCTGGTGGCTTATGCCATGGCAATTCAGGCCGGTTCGTCGCCAATAGGTTTGGCCAGGGCGTTGGCTACTTTTAAAGGGGTGCAAAGACGTTTTTCCTACCAGATAAGGAATTCCGATTTTGTGTTCATAGATGATTATGCACATCATCCAACGGAATTGGATGCTGCATTCCAGGCAGTTTCCGAAATGCATCCCGGTAAAAATGTATTGGCCGTTTTTCAGCCGCATTTGTTTTCCCGAACAAGGGATTTTGTGGATGAATTTGCAAGAAGTCTGTCCAATTTTCCGAGTCTGTTGCTGTTGGATATTTATCCGGCCAGGGAAAAACCAATTGAAGGGGTTACCTCGCAATGGCTGTTGGATAAAATTACATGTCCAAAGAAAAAATTAATTGAAAAGTCAGAGTTGATTTCAGAAATAATGGCCCAAGCCCCCGATGTTTTAATAACCTTGGGAGCTGGAGATATTGGATTGGAAGTTCCCAAAATTAAAAGGGAATTAAATCTTGTCCATAACAAACAATAAAAATAATAGAAATGAAAATTAATTGGAATTTCATAAAATTCGGGGCTTTGCTACTTGTGGTTACGGGTCTTTATGCATTTTCCAGTACTAGGAACAAGCATAAAAAAGTAGATAATATTGAAATTGTTTTTGTCGGGGACCAGAATCTTTACATGACCCAGGAAACGGTTAATAAATTGTTAATACAAAATTCTGGAGACCTTAGAAACCTGCCCAAAGAAGATATAGTTTTGAATACTATAGAAAAAGCTATCGAGGCTAATGAAATGGTGAAAAAAGCCCAAGTTTACCTTACGGTAAACGGGGATCTAGTGGCTAAAGTCATACAGCGTAAACCAATCGGAAGAGTTGAGGGAGTTGCAAAATTTTATATAGATGAGGATGGGAAACGTATGCCATTTTCTAAATACCATTCCGCGAGGGTACCAATAATTACAGGAATAATAACCAATAAAAGTACGGAGGGAGTGTACGAGATTTTGACTTATATAAATTCTGATGAATTTTTGAGAAAGAATATAATTGGCGTTCATATTACAGAGGAGGAAAAGTATCAATTGAAGTTTAGAATGGAGGATTTTGTGGTGGATTTGGGACATGTGGAAGAATTGGAGAAAAAGTTCAGCAATTTTAAAGCTTTTTATACGAAGGCGAATAAGGATAAAACGTTGAACGATTATAACAGGGTGAGTTTAGAATTTAATAACCAAGTAGTGTGCACCAAAATTTAAGATATGGAACAAGGTAATTATTCAGTGGGGTTGGATATTGGAACCACCAAAATTGTAGCCATTATTGGTAAGGAAAATGAGTATGGCAAGATTGAAATCTTGGGTATTGGCAGATCTAAAAGTTTGGGTGTACACCGCGGGGTGGTCAATAATATTACACAGACCATTAAGTCGATCCAACAAGCTGTAGAACTGGCGGAAGGCAATTCCGGTCTCAAGATCAGTTCGGTGGTAGTGGGTATTGCAGGACAGCATATAAGAAGTTTACAACATAGCGATTATATAACTAGGGCCAAATCTGAAGAAGTCATCAATGAGGATGATGTGGAAAAGCTTTGTAACCAGGTTTATAAATTGGTGATGCTTCCTGGGGAGGAGATTATACATGTCCTACCACAGGAATTCAAGGTAGATGGACAGGCCGAGATAAAACAGCCTATGGGTATGTATGGGGGAAGGCTTGAAGCTAATTTCCATGTAGTTGTAGGCCAAGTCTCCTCTATCCGTAATGTGGGGAGATGTATAAAGAGTGCGGGACTGGACCTTGGTAATATAACCTTGGAACCATTGGCATCGGCCAATGCAGTTTTAAGTCAGGAAGAAAAAGAGGCAGGTGTAGCGCTGATAGATATAGGCGGGGGTACCACGGATTTGGCCATTTTTAAGGATGGAATTATACGTCATACCGCTGTAATTCCTTTTGGAGGCAATGTAATTACCGAAGATATCAAGGAAGGTTGCTCCATTATTGAAAAGCAGGCAGAGCTTTTAAAGATCAAGTTTGGTTCGGCTTGGCCTGGGGAAAACAAGGACAATGAAATTGTTTCCATCCCTGGATTGAGAGGACGTGAGCCAAAGGAGATTACGTTGAAAAACCTTTCCAAGATTATTCATGCCCGGGTGGTGGAAATCGTAGAACAGGTGTATGTGGAGATCAAAAATTATGGTCACGACGAACAAAAGAAAAAATTGATTGCGGGAATTGTACTTACGGGTGGTGGGAGCCAGTTGAAACATTTGAAGCAATTGGTAGAGTATATAACCGGAATGGACACTAGGATCGGTTACCCAAATGAGCATTTGGCAGGTGATTCGGATGAGGAAATAGCCAGTCCGTTATATGCCACGGCGGTGGGACTGTTGATGAATGCTGTGCAGAACAAGGCCAAAGTAAGTGAGGCGCGTCAAGAAGTCGAGGATAAGGAAGATGATCACGGAGTTTTTACGGGGGAAGAACACACCCAGACCAAAACGGCTCCAAAAAGGGAGCGTAAATCTATTTTCGATAAATGGTCCGAGAAATTGAAGGATTTCTTGGATAATGCGGAATAGATTATAAAATAGAAAAGTATAGTAAACCAGTAAAATAGAAAATATGAGCAAGAACACTGAATTTGAAAGTATTTCCTTTGATTTACCCAAAAATCAGAGTAACGTAATAAAAGTCATAGGTGTTGGCGGTGGCGGTAGCAATGCCATAAATCACATGTTCCAGGCCGGTATCAACGGTGTGGATTTTGTGATTTGTAATACCGATTCACAAGCACTTCAAAATAGTCCCGTCCCCAATAAGATACAATTGGGGGTTTCATTGACGGAAGGATTGGGCGCTGGTGCCAATCCTGAAGTAGGGGAACAGGCCGCTATTGAAAGTATGGAAGAGATCAAGCAAATGCTCGATACTACCACAAAGATGATTTTTATTACTGCCGGTATGGGCGGGGGAACAGGTACTGGTGCTGCCCCTGTCATTGCAAAAATGGCTAAGGAAATGGATGTTCTTACAGTGGGGATCGTTACCATGCCCTTTCAATTTGAAGGTAAAATGCGTTGCCAACAGGCTCAGTTGGGAATAGAAAAATTACGTGCCAATGTAGATTCCTTAATTGTCATCAATAACAATAAATTAAGGGAAGTATATGGTAATTTGGGTTTCAAAGCTGGTTTTTCCAAAGCGGATGAAGTGTTGGCTACGGCCGCTCGTGGTATTGCAGAAGTAATTACACATCACTATACACAGAACATAGATTTACGTGACGCCAAGACTGTATTGAGCAGTAGTGGAACGGCCATAATGGGATCGGCCATTTCTTCTGGTTCTTCAAGGGCGCATGAGGCCATAATGAAGGCTTTGGACTCCCCATTGCTGAACGACAACAAAATTACTGGGGCAAAGAATGTATTGTTGCTGATCGTTTCCGGAGCTCAGGAAATTACGATAGATGAAATAGGAGAGATTAATGACCATATTCAAAATGAGGCTGGTTTTGGGGCCAATATCATTATGGGGGTCGGTGAAGATGAGGGACTGGGCGAGGCAATCGCAGTTACGGTTATTGCCACGGGTTTTAATATAGATCAACAGGATGATATAGTAAATACGGAATCCAAGAAAATCATTCATACGTTAGAAGATGAACAACGTGCGGAGCACAACCTTACTCCAAAGAATGTTGTTCACCAGTTGGTCGAAGAAGAGGAAATTAAAACGACTCCGGTTAATGCCAGCCAGGTACAGGAGGAATCAAAAATGGATTTGATACCAACCACTAATTTTATTAGGAATTTTAATGTGTTCTATGAAGAAGTGGTGGCGGAAAATGTCCAGGACGATTTTATCATTATAAATGCCTCTGATGAGATCAAGGATATGGAAGTGGTGGATCCAAGGGTGGTATCCAACAAGTTGGAGGAGGAAGATCAGTTCGAATTTAGCTTTGATATGCCTTTGGCCAAAAAGCCTGTAGAAGAGGAAGAGGAGGCACAGAACATCATTACATTCGATTTGGATGAAGAGGTAAAGGATTTTGAGGTAAAGGACCACGTAGAGGTAATACCTGTGTTGGAATATAATAAGAACGGGGAGAAGCGCTATAGTTTGGACGATTATATGGAGTTGGAAAAGAAACTTACTGGTGCCCAATCCAAGGCGGAGGAGTTTGAGCCCCGAATTATCGAGGACGAGTTGATATTTGAAAAGCGTACCGTTGCAAGAGAGGAATCGAACCAACAGAGGGTGAATGTGGAGGACGAAGATCCTGTTAATACCCCCATTGAAATATTGTTAAAGGAACGCGCAGACGAACGTAGAAGAAAACTGAAGGACTTTAATTATAAATTCCAGAATAGTCTCAGCAATTTGGATGAAATATCCAAACAGCCGGCATATAAGAGACAAGGGATAAACTTAAATGAGAATCCCAAGGAAAGCAAAGTCTCAAGAACAAGCCTAAGTGAGGATAGTAATGATGATATACAATTGCGTTCCAACAACTCGTATTTGCATGACAATGTAGACTAGTACTGTTTGCAGAACTATAAATACTAAAGTTTAGACCCGAAAATAGCTTTTATTTTCGGGTTTATTTTTATCTTCGCAGGGCTAAAAAAAAGATATGGGTTTACAGCAGAGGGTAATGGAAGATATGAAGGCGGCAATGAGGGCCAAGGACAGTGTGGCATTGGAGTCGTTACGAGCTATAAAATCAGCCTTATTGTTGGCACAGACAGAAACTGGACCAGGTACGGAACTGTCTGAAGAAGAAGAAGTAAAGCTGGTCCAGAAATTGGTAAAGCAGCGCAAGGATAGTGCGGCCATCTATAAAGAGCAGGGACGCGAAGATCTGGCGGAGCCGGAATTGGCACAGGCCCTGATCATCGAAAAATTTCTTCCAGAGCAATTGACCGAGGAAGAGATAGAAAAGGTAGTGGTGCAGACCATTGATGCCATAGGGGCATCAGGGATGAAGGATATGGGCAAGGTAATGGGGATCGTATCCCAGGAATTGGCCGGACAGGCAGATGGGAAGACTATATCTACTATTGTAAAAAAGAATTTAATGTAAATGTAGGCAGTGGAAGCGAACAGTGTTTCTAAATGTAGGACTGTTTACTGTTACTTCCCACCGAGAACTAACCAATGGCCACGTAGCTCAGCTGAATAGAGCACTGGATTTCGGCTCCAGCGGTCGGGGGTTTGAATCCCTCCGTGGTCACGGATAAACCACAAAAAAGTGGTTGTGCAAGCGAGCTTCAAAAATGAAGCTCGCTTCTTTTTTGAAGTATAGCGAAGTGCAACTTTTTGTGGTTTTCAAAGCGGAGCTTTCTAGGACCTCCAGAATACTAAGGCTAATTGCTAGGTTATAGGACACATACTGTAAATTATTCCTTGTTATCCTTTTTAAAAATACTGCCAATGCCCTTGCCGATCTTCTGTATGGTTTCAATTCCTTTGTTGAGGGGATCTGGGTTGATCTGATCATAACGCTTATTCGTAATATTATATACGAACTGTTGTGGGTATATGATAAGCCGACTATTATTCGGGAAATATTTTTCCACTTTGGACGGGAGATTTTCCAATATGGCCATATAAGAGGCAGCTCCCTCACGGGCAGAAACCAAAACAAACAAGTCATTTTCAAGTACGTTGCCGGAGAGGTCCTGAAAATTATCCCAATCGTTAAAGTGACTGGCTGTTATTGCAGCCGATATTTTAGCATCCTTGACCATTTTTTGTATGGATTTTAAAGTTGGTTCATTGCAGTACAGCTGAAGGGGGATACTCAATTCCTGAGCCAATTTTGCCATTTTGCCAAACCAAAGACCAAAACCTTTCTCGTGTTCGGTTAAGGGAGGGGCCGCAATTACCATTCTTTGGTGAGTTGCCAAGGGTTTTTCAAAATGACAAATAATAGTCGTTTTATCGGTGTTGCTTATTATGCTGTCCACCTTTTCCCCAATAAGTTTGTCTATAAATCCAGTCCGTTCTGGCCACCCCAAAACAATAATATCCGCCATTATTTCTTTTGAAATACGGGAAATTCCGCTAGCTGCATTGTGATCTATGGTGGCAATGATACTTACTTTTGTTTCAGTTGCGGATGCCTGTTCCACGAATTCCTCCAGTTTTTTTCTAGCCTTTAGAATATTGTTTTCGGCTTCATTATTATTGGAAACTACTGAGAGGACCGATAAGGGATTGGCCGATTTTTTTCCTTTGATAAAAATGGAAAATTCGAGCAGTTTATCCATATTTCCAATATTGGCAATTGGCAGTAAAATATGCTCGCTATCCAAACCCTTTACCTTCAGGGGTCCTGTAGAATCGTCTTCTGTCCCGACCACGAGTTTCTTGGCGGCTTTTTCCGTGACAAAAGAGGCAACAACACAGGTAATTAAAATAAGTATTATGGTTCCGTTCAGAATGTTTTCATCTAAAATTTTGGCTTTATATCCCACTAAAATAACCGCTAGGGTAGCTGCGGCATGGGAACTGCTCAATCCAAAAATAAGTTGTCGTTGGGTTTTGGAGTACTTAAAGGCTAGTTGAGTGACCAAAGCCGCGAACCATTTGCCAAAAAGGGCAACCACCGAAAGTGTTCCCGCTACAATAAGTGCTGTGTCCCCCTTTAGTATAACACTAATGTCAACCAACATTCCTACACTTATCAGGAAAAAGGGTATAAATAGGGAATTGCCTATAAATTGTATTCTGTTCATCAGGGCCGAAGAATGGGGTATATGTTTATTTAGGGCCAATCCTGCTACAAAGGCACCAATGATGGGTTCTACTCCTGCTATTTCGGCCAGAAATGCGGCAAAAAATACAATGGAAAGGACAAAGATATAATGGGAGTGTTTTTCACTTTCCAATTTGCGAAAAAACCAATTCGCTATCCTTGGAATTATAAGGAACATAATAGCAGAAAAGATAGTTAATGAAATTCCCAATTGAATCCAAAAGGCCATGTTCAGACTCCCCTGACTGTTACCCATAATTACAGCTAGGATAATAAGTACGGCCGTGTCCGTTAAGATGGTGCCGCCCACGGTAACGGCTACGGCCTGGTTTTTTGAAACTCCCAATTTGCTCACTATTGGATATGCCACCAGGGTGTGGGTAGCAAACATGCTGGAAGTAAGAAAACTGGCATTAAAGTCATATTCCAAAAAGAAATAGCAAACGGGGAAACCAATGGCCAATGGAAAAATAAAAGTAAAGAATCCGAATACGAGACTTTTGTTTTTGTTGGATTTAAACTCGTTCATGTCCAATTCCAGACCAGCTATGAACATGATATACAATAGTCCAATAGTTGAAAAAAGGTCAATGGCCGAATTTTTTTCCAGAATATTGAGTCCAAATGGCCCTATTGCCACCCCGGAAATAATTAGACCAATAATGCCGGGGATATTTAATTTTTTCAGCAGAATGGGCGATAACAGAATAATAAACAGAATCAAAGAAAATATGAGCACCGGATTTTCCAAGGGCAATTCAAATTCATGTCTGAAGTGTTCAAAAAAATCTTTCATCGCGTTGATGTACCCTTTTTAGGTAAGCTCTAAATTCAACTATTTTTGGTAAATAATATCTGTTTAGGGCAAGAATTCTTTCAAGAATCGATTCCTTGACATGGCCAATACCCAATCTCATAATCTATCTGTATCCATAGGGACTGGAGCTCATAATGAAATCCAACATAAGGAAAGGCTTCCAAAAAAGGTCTCTACCTATTTAGTTGAATGCCATCATTGGCCCAGAATACGGTGTTCTTTGGAATGGTAAAAATTCATTTTTCAATTTTATATAAGAGCAATTCTTCCTTACCATTAGGAAGCGTTGTTGTTCCCGCCAATGCCAAACCAAGTTTTTCCAGCAATCTTTGGGAGGCCACATTGTGTTTGGAGGTTATGGCACTAAGGGAATGGAGCCCGAATTCATCAAAGGCTATATTTTTTAATTTGTCGGCGGCTTCAAAGGCAAAACCTTGACCTTCATATTGGGGTAAAAAGGCAAAACCAATATCGATGCCTTCCAATCCTTCCCTGTCATATAATCCACAACATCCAATTTTTACCTTGTCCGTTTTTCTTATGAGGGTATAATTGGAATATCCAAGTCTTTCAAGTTGAGGCTTCATCTTGCTTAGGATGTACTCTTTTGCCATTTCGGGCGAGTTGATATTTCTGTCACCTATGTTTTTAAGCCATTTGGGGGTGTTGAACAGTTCATAGATAAAAGCTGCGTCCTCTGCGGAGGTGGGTTTTAGGGTTAACCTTTCGGTCACAAAAGTCTTATAGGGTCCCATATTAAAATTAACTACATTTGTTTGTCCTTGATAGATGCTTGTCCAAGTGTCTGAAACTAAGGCTCGCGCCCGAGAGTGAATTTAATGGTTTTTCAGGTACGCGGTGTGGCATAGGCAAAATAATAAAAAAAGACATGCTTATAATCTATCCTAAAATGTCTAAAAAATAAGCTTAGTTTAGTTAATGGATGGATTAAAAGTAGAGCTGCTTTTTTAGAACACTAATGATACTAATAGATACTGCAAATGAAGATTACCGTAATTTCCGATATTCACGACCATATCTGGAACCTACAAAAGGCCTTGTCCATGCCGGAATTACAGGCTACGGAAGCGATGTTGTTCTGTGGTGACCTTTGTTCGCCCTTTGTCATACATTTATTGGGGCGTGCGTATTCCAATCCCATCCATTTGGTATTGGGCAATAACGATGGGGATGTTGAGGCTATCATTGCGAATTCAAAGAAATATCCGAATATTCATATTCACGGAGAATATTTTAGAGGCGACTTGGGTGGTAAATCCTTGGCCATGAACCACTACCCTGAAAAAGCAAGGGCAATGGCGGAGAATGGAGGGTATAACATAGTGTGCTATGGACATAATCATACCGTAGTGAACGGTGAAATGGTTGGCGACACCCTGCTGATCAATCCAGGGGCCATAATGGGGTATCATGGAGGTAAGCTAATGAATATCCCTGCAACCTATTTGGTATTGGATACCGACCTGCTGAAAGCGCAAGTTTGTCAAATTTAAACTTCCAAGCATATATGATTTAGGCTGACCCCAGCGATGAAATCCCACTGGTTCGTTCTTGATTAATATGTATCCATGTCTTCAAGTCCATGATAGTTATTTCCTGTGTTTTTAATGGTTCTTATGATTTAGGGTGAAATACTTATATGGGGGCAAAAGCGAAGGTGGGATGAAAAAAGCAGAATAGTTACTTAATTTAAATTTCTCGGAATCGTAAAGTAAAATATGCTTCCTTCATTTTGATTGGTATCTACCCAAATAACGCCTCCATGCAAATGAACTATCTTTTCACAATGGGCAAGGCCAATTCCGCTTCCTTCATAAGCATTTCGTTTATTGAGTCGTTGGAAAATTGCAAAAACATTTCGATGGTCTTTTTCAGGAATTCCTATACCATTGTCTGTTACGGAGAATTTCCAATAGTCATTATCTTCCTGTACACCTATGTGAATTTTAGGTGAACTTCCTTTTTTTTGGAATTTTATAGCATTGCTTATCAAGTTTTGAAACAGAAGTCGGACCTCTGTCTTGTAAGCCTTTATAATGGGTAACTTATCAGTGGTAATTTGGGCATTTTCCCTATCTATTATAGTAGTAAGATCAGTGGTAATTTCGCGAATGGTTTCATTACTATCAAAAGTCATCAGCTCTTTTCCTTTTCCAATTCTGGAATAGTCCAAAAGCCCCTTTATAAGTTCGCTCATTCTATCGGTTGCCTCGGTCATGAAATTTAACGACAATTGGGCATCTTCATCCAATTTATCGGAGTATTGTTCCTGTAAAATGTAGATCATGCTTTTTACGGTTCTCAGTGGTTCTTGTAGATCATGGGAGGCAATATATGTAAATTGTTCAATTTCCTTATTCTTTAATTTAAGGTTCTCATATTGCAAAGACAATTGGGTATGTTTGGTTATGTCCTGCCTAATGGTTAAAAATTGGTAAATTTCCCCAAGTTCATTTTTAAAAGGAATGATTACCGTATGTACCCAATAGAATTTACCATTCTTGGTTTTGTTTTTAATACCTCCTATCCAAATTTCCCCCTTTTTTATTTCCGACCATAAATCCGTGAAAAATTGCTTTGAATGGTGACCGGAATTAATGATTCTATGCGATTTTCCAATTAGTTCTTCCCGGTCATAATTGGAAACCTTGCAAAATTTATCATTAACCGAAATAATAACGCCATTCGCATCTGTGATATCTACAAGGGAACTATTATCCAAAGCTTCTTTATATAGTTTCGTTTCTTGCATTGAAGTACGAAAGGCTTTTTCAAACAAATTCTTGTCATATTGTGACTTGTTCAATTGGATGGCTATTACAAAAGGGTATACCCCGGCCGCAAAAACAGCAATGAGGGTATATATAATAAAACCTGTATTTACATCAATTATATTATTGTTGATTAGGTATAAATATAAAAGACCCATACCCATAATTGCAGCAAAATTATAGGGAACCACCGTTCTTATTACCTTACTGCCCGCATATTTTCCCAATATCAATTTGTTCAAACCTACAGGGGCATTCTTGTGGAATAAATAACCAGTATACAAGAATATAATTAAAGAGGTGTGAATTGGTATGGGTATCAGAAAACTGGCAGCATTTCTTGGAATATTTAATATGAAGTTAATTATGATAACAAAATTTAATAGTATAACTGCGAAATAAATGAAATTGGCAAATCTTCTTAGCCCTTCGGATTTCGAATCCATTCCCCAAGTTGAAATTCCCAATAAAAAGAAACAAACTGCAGTAGCAAGGGACATTGTACCCAGCAATTTTATAGCATTGATGTCATTCACAAACGAGATGTTATCGCCAAAGTAATTGCCAAAAAAATGTTGACCAATTGTTAGTAGGGCAAAAAGTAGAACACAAGTAATAGTGGCCCTGTTTATAATTAAAAAAGGAGTTGATTTTCTTTGTGAGGCCAATACCCCTGCACTTAATAGAAAGAAGGAAAGTGCAGTAATAAATGCCATGGGAGGAACCCCTGGTACAATATTTAGAATTGCTTGAATATTAAACAGCCATAAACCAATTACGGTTATACTTATTGCCAATACCAATAAACTAGTATTTTTAATGTTTCTGGACTTAATGGCCTTTAATGTTATGGTCATATAATTTTTTAAAAATAACTTTTTAACTTCCCATATTTTTAGTGAAGATTAAAATGAAGTTGTGATTTTCCAAGCTGTTAGGTAAGCGGAAAAATATCGAAAGCTGTATGTATGATCCTATAACTGTTGTATGTTACTATAATTATCAAATTGTAACAACTTATAAATCAATGCGGACTCTTGTATTGTAAAGGGCAACACTATTTTTATATCGAGGGCACAAAAAATTCTTCAACTATTTCTTCAATCATTTCTACAGTTAGAGGCTTGTTCCTGTAACCATTAATTGTAGTGTAGTTTTCGGCTTTCTTTATGTCATCAGGGTTTAAAGAAGTGGTTAGCATTATCAAAACAACGTCACCTTGTGTGTTCTCATTCAATTTTTCATATTCCTCTAAAAATTGCCAACCATCCATAATGGGCATGTTAATGTCTAAAAATATGATATTGGGTTTTGGCGCAGTTTCATTTTCCTTGGAATGGAGATATTCCAATGCTTCCTGACCATTTTCGGTAATAACTATGTTCTTGGCGCATTCTGTTTTTTTAAGAATGAATTTGTGCACGAAATTTGTTGCATTATCGTCATCAATTAAGAGTATGGAATCGAGTTTTGTTTTCATATTTTTCGAGGTTAGTATTTCTGCTATATTATAGCGGGCTTTATTTTCCTTTTTTAGATGAGCTTTATCCTTCGCATTTCATTTAACGGACCAATGGAAATATATAAAACCTTGTCTAGTTAGTTCTTAACTCTATTATTCTAAAAAAAGTATAATGAACAGATTAAAATGTAAGAAAATTCTGAATTTTTATCAAATCACAATCTCCAATGACTTAGAATTCGGAATATCTTTGTTTTTAGAAGTGGGAAAGCTGGGATTTTATCAAAAAAAAACCATACCCCCAAGACATTGTTATGTGCATGTAGGTATGGCTCAATATAGTGTATTTTAAATGCGAATCCCTATGGAGTTACGGTAACTTCCAAGGGGTGTTGGAGCTGTTCGGAAAAGGCGTCCAAATACTGCTCCCAATCCGCTTTGCTGTTAAATTGCCCGCTTTTCTTCCAACCGAAACCGGCGTAGTAGGTTACTTCCTTGTCTTTTACTTTCAAATGGGCATAGGCATTGCTCAGGTCAATTGTGGAAACATCATACTTTTCAAAATCGAGGAAGGTATCCGTGGGGGCAAGGATGGCGGTACCCAATTCCGAAATCCCATGTGGCTGCCAGTAGCTAACCCATCCCTTTTCCATACTCCCGCTTTCTTCCCCGTCCTTTTCATGTAGGGTGAGTCCGGCATAAATATCGTCTACACCCTCTAGGCTGATTTTGAATTTGGATAAATTTTGCCCTAGGTCCAAACTTATAACTTTGGATTCCTTAATAGTTTTTCCGTTGGCATCCCAAGCCTCGTATGCCAAATAAAAGCTGGTTCTAAATGGTCCGGTGGTAATGGTACGCCATTGCGTATAGTTTTTGGAAAAGTAGTAGGTACTGTCTACCTTGACGGCAATTCCTCCAACCCCACGACTTGCGCCTACGTGAAAATCATCCAGACCTTCGCCCGTATCCTTATGGTAACTGCCGGTTCCACTTAGTTCCTTTTTATACCACTTGTCAATTATGGGGTAGTCTACACGCTTCAACCAGGCATCCACACCACTGGATAAAGTGCCGCCCGGTATATTTTCTTCTATCATTTTCTGCGCGGTGGGGCCGTACACCCTAAAGGCAACCTTATTGTTCTCCCAGGTGTAATCATCGGTACGTTCCGGAACAAACCGGGAGTAACACAGCTCCTCCGCCGTTGGGTTTTCCCCTGGTGCTACTGTGACCACTACAAACTTGCTTTCCCCTTTCGCCTTCATTCTGGGTTGAAATAGGATCATATCCATAGTCCCATCCCCATCATTATCCACCGTTTGGATAATTTCGAGGGTATTGGTTTTCAGATTCTTAATGCCCACCGTAGTTAGGTTGTCCACTTTTAACATAGCCTTGGTGAGTTCAACGGTCTCCGTAGCCCTTTCCCGGTCAAGAACATTTTTTACCGTGATGGTAGTGGACATTTCTTTTTCGGAACAGCCAACGGGCAGCACCGCCATAACGGAAAAAAGAACTGTTTTATAAATTTCTTTCATGATTGTTTTTTAACTTTCATTGGCAGGTTTCCCAATGGTGGCCAAGATACCTCCGTCTACATAGATTATTTGTCCATTTACAAAATCACTGGCCTTGGAACTTAGGAATATGGCAGCACCTTGTAGGTCATCGGGATCTCCCCATTTACCGGCTGGCGTTCTGCCCACTATAAAATCATTGAACGGATGCCCATCAACTCTAATAGGGGCAGTCTGTGCCGTGGCAAAATAGCCCGGTCCTATTCCATTGACCTGAATATTGTGCTTGGCCCATTCCGTGGCCATATTACGGGTGAGCATTTTTAAACCGCCTTTGGCCGCGGCATAGGCACCTACCGTATTTCGGCCCAATTCGCTCATCATGGAACAAATGTTGATGATCTTGCCTTCCTTTCTGGCAATCATACCCTTTACCACGTGTTTGGAGACGATGAACGGACTCACCAAATCTACTTTTACCACTTCTTCAAAATCGGAAACCTCCATTTCCTCCAAAGGAATTCTTTTGATGATTCCGGCATTGTTAACCAGGATATCTATATTTCCTACCTCTTTTTCAATTTTTGAAATATTTTCCTTGACCTTGGTCTCATTGGTAACATCAAAGAGGTAGCCATGGGCATTTAGCCCCAAGTCCCTGTATTCGGCAACGGCCTTGTCCAATTTGGCCTGGGAGGAGGCGCCGTTAATGACCAAGGTGGCACCTGCTTTTCCCAGCCCTATGGCCATGGCTTTTCCAAGGCCATGCGTAGCTCCCGTAATCAGAGCGGTCTTAGCTGTTAAATCAAATAGATTCAATGACATAGTTAAGTTTTCTTAGGGTTATTTTAAGTCCTTTATCTTGCAGTGGTCCATATCTCCATAATCCAGGTTTTCACCGGCCATTCCCCAGATAAAAGTATAATTGCTGGTTCCTGAGCCAGCGTGTATGGACCATGGCGGGGAAATTACCGCTTCGTTATTGGCCATCCAGAGATGTCTAGTTTCTTGTGGTTGTCCCATAAAATGGCAAACGGCCTGCTCTTCGGGGACCTCAAAATAGAAATAAACCTCCATTCTCCGGTCATGTACATGTGCCGGCATGGTGTTCCAAACACTTCCAGGTTTTAATTCCGTCATTCCCATTTGCACCTGGCAGGTCTCTACCAAGCTGTTTACGATCAATTTCCTGATAGTTCTGGCATTGGAGGTTTCCATAGATCCCATTTCCACGATCTCCGCATCGGCACGACTTATTTTTTTGATAGGGAATACCTTGTGGGCAGGGGTTGAATTAAGATAGAATTTGGCAGGCTTATCCGCACTGTTACTGCTGAAGCTCACCTCTTCATTTTCTTTTCCTATATATAAGGCCTCCTTATAATCCAGATCATATTTCTGGCCATTGACGGTGACAGAACCAGCCCCGCCTACATTGATGATACCAATCTCCCTTCGTTCCAAAAAATAATCCGATTTTAATGGATCTATGGTGGGTAATTTTAATGAGGTCTTAAAGGGTACGGCCCCTCCAATTATAAATCTGTCAAAATGGGTGTAGACTAAATTGATGGTGTCTGCTTCCATTAAATTTTGGATTAAGAACTCCTTTCTAAGTCCTTCGGTGGTCAACTCTTTGGTCTCCTTTGGAGAGCAGGCATATCTAACCTCGTAATTGTTGTTCATGTTTCTAAATATCTAATTAAAAGTTTTAAATCGCAGCGAATAAAGCAGTGTTTCTATGGCCAGTTCGTAAAGGTATTAAAAATTAATCAAAATACAATCGATTGTATTAATGAATGTGTATATTTGCTTAAAAACGTCAAGATACTCATTATTTATGGAAAATAAAACAACCATACACGATATTGCCAAGGCCTTGAAGATTGATGCCTCTACAGTTTCACGGGCTTTGAACAACAGTCCAAGGGTGAGCCAGAAGACCAAAGAAAAGATTTTGGCCAAGGCTAATGAATTAGGTTATCAACGGAATGTACTGGCTTCAAATCTTCGTAAAAGCGTAACCAATACCATTGGGGTGATCGTTCCTAGAATATCCCGGCACTTCTTTTCTTCCGTTATTTCGGGTATAGAGGAAGCCGCTTATGACGCGGGCTATAATGTAATTATCTGTCAGTCTTTGGAGCAATTGAAACGGGAACGTAAGATTGTGGAAACCTTATTGGCAAACCGGGTAGCCGGGGTATTGTTGTCCGTCTCCATGGAAACGGTTGAATACGACCATTTATTGAACATGAAAAACAATGGCACCCCATTTCTGTTTTTTGATAGGCATTGTGAGATTGAAGGTATAAGTAGCGTGCTAATCGATGACTTTCAAGGCGGTTTTGATGCCACGGAGCATTTAATTCTGAACGGATGTAAAAATATTGGGCATTTTTCCGGGCCCCAGGAATTGGCTATTTATAGAAATAGGACTGCAGGGTATAGAAAGGCCTTGGAAAAACATAAAATTCCCTTTAGACCCGAATTGGTACTGCGTTCCAGCCTAATGGAAAATGACGGGGCAGAGGGTGCCAAAACTTTACTTTCCTTACCAACTAGAATAGATGGTTTGTTCTCTGCCAATGATGTTGCAGCCATTGGTGCAATGAAATATTTCAAGAAGAAAGGAGTAAAAGTTCCGGAAAAAGTGGCTATTGTAGGGTTCAGTAACGAGCCGGTTTCTGGGATAATAGATCCCTCCCTGACCACTATTGATCAGCCGGGTTTTCAAATTGGGCAAATAGCTACAAAATTATTATTGGAAGAAATAAACAATACACCCAGTACTACTGCTACTGTGGGCAAAACAACTATTCAGAAGTCGTCCTTGATTGAACGTGATTCCTCTAGAAGAAGCATTCAACATCTATGATAGCCAAAGGATCTTTAGGTTCATGAGCCATGGAGGATACAAGGGACATTGGAAAAACGTTTATAAACCCGCATTTTTTAAGCAGAGCCCATTTTTACCTTACTTACAATATGGTCCATAATCATGTTGGCATGGATCCTTGAATTTTCTATAAACCATTTGTGGGTTTCCATTCCTCCACAAATTACACCGGCCAGATAAAGATTATCAATATTGGTTTCCATGGTTTCCGGATCGTAGTGGGGAAGTCTTTTTTCGTCATCTGACAACTGGATCCCTATTTTTTCCAAGAAAGCGAAATTGGGCCTATATCCCGTGAGGGCCAGGACGTAATCGTTTTCCAAGGCAATTGTACCGCTAGGGGTATTTAGAATAATTTCGTCTTCCTTGATTTCCTTCACGGTACTATTGTAATGGACTTTTATACTGCCTTCCTCTATTCTGTTGATGATATCGGGCCTTACCCAGTATTTTACACGTTGGCCTACCTCGGGTCCTCTAATGATCAAAGATACCTCCGCGCCCTTTCTATAGCATTCCAGGGCAGCGTCTATAGCCGAATTACTGGCCCCGATGACCGCTACTTTCTGACTTGAATAGAAATGGGGATCCCTGTAATAATGGGATACCTTTTTTAAATCTTCCCCGGGTACGTTCATTCTGTTCGGAATATCGTAGAATCCTGTGGCAATAATTACGTTGGTGGAGGAATATGTATTCTTATCCGAAACGATATGGAAAAGCCCATCCATTTTTTTGATGGAATTTACTTTTTCAAAAAGTGTAATGTTCAGATGGTTGGAGGTCACTATCCGTCTATAATATTCCAGTGCCTCATTTCTTTTAGGTTTCGCCTCTATGCTTATAAAAGGAATTTCATCGATTTCCAGTTTTTCGGAAGAGGAAAAGAATTGCATGTTCAGGGGATAATTATAAAGCGAATTAACAATACACCCCTTTTCGATAATTACGTAGGACAACCCCTTTTTTTTGGCTTCCAGGCCACAGGCAATACCAATGGGTCCGCCTCCAACAATTACTACATCCCAAATCTTCATTATCCTACTATTTTTTTGAGTTCCTTAATAGTCTTGGTGGGATTATCACTCTTAAATATAAAACTACCTGCCACTAAAATATCCGCTCCTGCATCTATTAATTGCTTGGCATTTTCAGTGGTAACACCCCCATCGATCTCAATTAGGGTATGGGCACTTTTTCTATTGATAAGTTCTTTTAGCGCCTTAATTTTTTCATAGGTATTTTCAATAAAAGTTTGTCCGCCAAATCCTGGATTTACACTCATTACACAAACAAGATCTATGTCATTTATAGTATCCTCCAATAACTTAATATTGGTATGGGGGTTCAATGCCACGCCTGCTGCCATTCCCTCGGCCTTTATGGCTTGCAAGGTACGGTGTAGATGTGGGCAGGTTTCGTAGTGTACGATAAGGTTATTGGCTCCCAATTCTGCGAATGTCTTGATATAGCGATCCGGGTCCACGATCATTAGATGTACGTCCAAGGTTTTGGTAGCATGGGCCGCAATTGCTTTTAGGACGGGCATTCCCAAAGAGATATTTGGCACAAAAACACCATCCATAATATCTATATGGTGCCAATCGGCCTCACTGTGGTTTACCATTTCAATATCGCGCTGGAGATTGGCAAAATCGGCGGCCAAGAGGGAAGGGGCAATAATCTTTTTGTCCATTATTATTTACTATAAGTGTTTCTACAAAGGTAGTGAATTGATATGTTTAAAGGTGTGCTCCACAACAGGATCAACCTTGCTATGCTCCAAAAGATCCCGATCAATACCAACGTTTCTTTTTCTTTTTGGAGGCCACGGACTTCCTGCCTTTTTTATGTTTACTGCCTTGTTTCTTATGTACTTGCGGTTTGGCCTTTGGATCTAAGGGATACGGATGGTCTTCAACAACTTGGATGTGTTTTTGCATCAGTTTTTGAATAATGGATAAATATCCCTTTTCATCTGCGGAACAAAAGGCATAGGATGTTCCCGTATTTCCCGCTCTTCCCGTTCTTCCTATACGGTGTACATAGGTTTCCGGTATATTTGGCAAATCGAAATTGATAACCGCGTCCAGGTCGTCAATATCCAAGCCACGGGCGGCAACATCAGTGGCCACAAGAATGTTGGTTACCCCCTGCTTGAATTTTCCTAGTGCTGCGTGGCGCTCTTCCTGTGACTTGTCTCCATGTAGGCTATCTACCTTGAAATTGTTGTTGCGAAGCGTTTTTTCCAACTTCTCCACCCCGTATTTTGTGCGTCTAAAAATCAGGATATTGCCCTTTATAGTATTTCTAAGAAGGTAAAGACAGAGTTCTATTTTATTGGGCTTTGGCGTGTAATACAATAACTGATGTACGGTAGCCGCAGCGGAAGATGTAGGGGTGATGGCTACTTTCTTGGGGTCTTTTAATATGGTATCGGCCAACTGCACCACTTTAAAAGGCATAGTGGCCGAAAATAGGAGTGTCTGTTTGTCATTGGGGCAGAGGCGCTCTATTTTTTTTACGTCATCTATAAATCCCATATCCAACATTAGATCGGCCTCATCCAATACCAATATTTCCACATAGTCCAAATTGACCCTGTCTTGCTTGTGCAGATCCAATAATCTACCTGGGGTTGCCACAAGGATATCCACTCCCTTTTTTAAGGCAGCTATTTGGGGCTCTATTTTTGTTCCACCATATACAACGGTTGAGGTTAAATGCGTGTATTTGCTGTAATCCAAAAAACTCTCGTGAATCTGGGAAGCCAATTCTCGGGTAGGACTTATTATCAATGCTTTAATTTTTTTGCCCTTTTCCGAAGTCTCTTGCTTATCAAATAGCAGCTGCAATATGGGCAGGGCAAAAGCGGCCGTTTTTCCTGTTCCTGTTTCGGCAGAGGCTATAACGTCATTTTTCTCCAGAACTAAGGGTATGGCAATTTCCTGAATGGCAGTTGGGGCGTCATAGTTTTTTTCAGCCACTGCTCTCAGGAGATGTTTATTGAGCTTTAATTCTTTAAAATTCATATGGATACCTATTTAGGTAGTGATGCGTACAAAGGTAAGATAAATTGGCAAGGCATGTGTTGGTTGGGCCTACAAGCTTAAAAGACCATGGTCCCTTAAAGTTTGTAAGGGCTTGGAATACCAGAACAGCTCAAAATTTTCAAATTGCGATTCAAAGTCGGTCTTAAGCTGTGCAAAGGTGGTCGTTTTTCCATGGTTGCCTATCATATTGGCCAAGGTGTTACCGAGCCATTTCCCTTGTTCCTCATCAATGGTAATGGATATGGAAGTGGTTTGGTCATGAAAGACCATTTTGAGCAATTTCCAGGTATGTCCTTTTTTGGATTTGGAAATAGTCTCCACCATGGGCAGTCTTCCCAACCATAGTATTTTGGCATTGGGTTTGGTGATTAATACAGGTTCCTCTTTAAGGGCGTTTTCAATATAGTTGGGTGCAATGGAGGTTTTTGGGATTTTAAAACTGAACCATTCCTGTAAGGGAAGGTCAAAACAAATACCGTGCATATAGTTAAAGAGGGACTTTTTTAATCCATAACTAAACTTCCCGTGGTCAATTCCCGTAGTATCCGTGAACTGGATATCATTGTTGGCAAAAGTTATGGGCCGATAGTCTGGAATAATATGGTAATCTTCGGGGTTGAGACCTATCGGACTATGGGCGGTAAGGGCAAATTGATGCCAGAATCCTGATTGAAGTATTCCCACTTGGAACATTTGCCGTACCATTTCCAAACTATCTACGGTCTCTTGGACCGTTTGGGTAGGGTAGCCATACATAAGATAACAGTGTACCATAATACCCGCTTCGGTAAAATTACGGTTAACCCGTGCTACCTGCTCAACGGTAACTCCTTTTTGGATCAATGCCAGCAATCGGTCCGAGGCTACCTCCAATCCTCCGGAAACGGCAATACAGCCAGATGCCTTTAATAACTTACAGAGGTCGCGGCCAAAGCTTTTTTCAAACCTAATGTTGGTCCACCAGCTAACGGTTACATTTCGTTTTATGATTTCCAGAGCCAAAGCCCTCATTAGTGCAGGGGGTGCGGCTTCATCCACAAAATGAAAACCGGTTTCCCCGGTTTGTTCAATGAGCTCCTCCATACGGTCTACCAGCAGTTTGGCGGCAATGGGCTCATATATTTTTATGTAGTCCAGGGAGATATCGCAAAAGGTACATTTGCCCCAATAGCAACCATGTGCCATGGTAAGTTTGTTCCAGCGGCCATCGCTCCAAAGACTGTGCATGGGGTTGGCAATTTCAATGACCGAGATGTATTTGTCCAGCAATAGATCGGTGTAATCCGGGGTACCTACTTCGCTTTGTTTGTAATCTGTGTTGGGGGAGAGATTATTGTAAAAAATTGTTTCGTCCTTTATTAAAAAGGTTCTCTTTAGAAGGGCATTGCTATCGGTGCGTTGGGGGAGCAGGCAATGGGCCGTTAGCAGCTCCAAGGGAAGTTCTCCATCGTCCAGACTTATATAATCAAAGAATTCGAAAACCCGCGTATCGGAAACCGATCTCAATTCCGTATTGGGAAATCCCCCGCCCATGGATACTTTTATTTTCGGATAGTGTTGTTTTAAAAATTGGGCACATCTAAACGCACTGTACAGATTGCCGGGGAAGGGAACGGAAAAACATACCAGCTTGGGTTTGACCGTATTGATCCGCTTATCCAAAATGTCCAGCGTCAATTCGTCTATATAAGTTATTTCATTTTGTAAATACCGGTATAGTTCGTCAAAGGAATTGGCGCTTCTTCCCAATCGTTCTGCGTAACGACTAAAACCAAAGTTTTCATCGACACATTCTACCATAAAATCGGACAGGTCTTCCAGATACAGTGTGGCCAGGTGTTTTGCCCTATCCTGATGTCCCATGGTCCCAAAGGCCCATTCCAAATCGTCCAATTGATCAAATCTCCCTGCTTGTGGCAAAAAGTTGGGCGTACATATTTGTCTGGCAAAGGTGGCGTTATGTCCCTGCAAAAAGGAAACAACGGCATCTATGGTCTTTAAATAATCTTCTTGTAAGGCGTTTATTCTAAGGCAGTTGTCCGATATTATGGAATTGTTCGCCTTTGCACAATCAAAAATATTACGAAGTCCGTCTTTGGAGAAGATTTTTAATATTACCTCTATCCCCAGATCCATTTGAAATGCACTTATGTCCTTGGTGTTCAAAAATCCCTTTAAATAGGCCGTTGCCGGATAGGGAGTGTTCAGTTGGGTAAAGGGAGGGGTTATTAAAAGGAGGTCTTTCGCCATAGTGCAATAATGTAGATGATACAAAGATAGGGGTGTTTCAAATAATAGACTTGTTAATTGTTTAAGGAATGCAGTTGTCGAAAATTGAGTATTTCGGTTTAAAAAAGTGGGGGCAATTATTTGTGATTAGTTGTTAAAATATCAATGAATACAGTACTTTTAGGGTTTTTTTCTTTGGTGTAAAACAAAAAAACTCCGGTAATCAGCCGGAGTTTATTCATCAATCAAAAAACGAACAGTCATGATAACTGTTGTTACAGTCCACAATTTACAATTTTTGCAGCATCTTTCCAATGGGGAAAGACGATTGCACAAAAAATTTAATTGTTTGGATTAACCAAGATATGTTTTTAGGATTTTGCTTCTGGAGGTATGCTTTAACCTTCTAATTGCCTTTTCCTTTATTTGGCGAACCCTTTCCCTGGTAAGGTCAAAAGTTTCCCCAATTTCTTCCAAGGTCATGGAATGTTGTCCGGCCAATCCAAAGTACAGGCGAATTACATCCGCCTCCCTTGGGGTCAAGGTTTCCAAAGCTCTTTCTATTTCAGTTCTAAGCGATTCGTGCAACAATTCCCTGTCCGGATTTGGCGATTCCCCACTACGCAGTACATCGTAAAGGTTGGAATCCTCACCGTCTATCAAGGGGGCATCCATGGAGACGTGACGACCGGAATTTTTAAGTGATTGTTTTACATCCTCGACGGTCATGTCCAATTCCTTGGCGATTTCTTCCGCAGATGGTTGTCTTTCATGAGCTTGCTCCAAGAAGGCAAAGGTCTTGTTGATTTTATTGATAGACCCGATCTTGTTCAAAGGTAGTCTTACAATACGCGATTGTTCGGCCAAAGCCTGTAATATGGACTGACGAATCCACCAAACCGCGTAGGATATGAATTTAAATCCACGTGTTTCATCAAAACGTTGTGCGGCTTTAATTAAGCCAAGGTTACCTTCATTGATCAAATCAGGAAGGGTTAAACCTTGATTTTGGTATTGCTTTGCAACGGAAACCACAAATCGTAAATTGGCCTTGGTCAATTTCTCGAGTGCACGTTGATCACCTGCCTTGATCCGTTGTGCCAATTCTACTTCCTCATCTGCCGTAATCAAATCTACCTTACCAATTTCCTGTAAGTATTTATCCAAAGAAGCAGTTTCTCTATTGGTAACCTGTTTTGTAATTTTAAGCTGTCTCATCGAAATTTTATCTTTCTAAATTATGTGCATTAAGCATAAGCTGCATTAGGTTATACGTTGAAAAGTTGGAAATGTTACAATTGGTCCGTTTTATTTTGCTTTTTTAGATAAAATACATGAAAAAAGCCATGCTCTACCTTAAAAAAGGTAAAACATGGCTTTGGTATTGTGACCGTTATTTAAAAACTAGTCCCTTCTTGGCTTACGATCCCTATCTCTATTTCTATCGTTGCCCCTGTCATTTCTACCGCGATCTTCGCGTGGTGGTCTTTCCTTATAACCTTCAGGTTTTGGCAATAAAGCCTTACGTGAAACTTTTTCTTTTCTTGTTCTTGGATCTACACCAAAGTATTTAACATCAAAAACATCTCCCATGTTTACCACATCGGAAACATTTTCTGTTCTTTCCCAAGCCAATTCGGATACGTGAAGCAATACCTCGTTACCGGGGGCCTCCGTATATTCCACAACGGCACCAAAATCCAACATTTTGATGACTTTTACTTCGTATGCGCTACCTACTACTGGTTTAAACAATAATGATTCTATTTTTGCAAGAACCATATCGATTCCTTCTTGTGAAGTACCTAGTATTTCAACAATACCTTCTTCGGTAACCGGATCCTCATTGATAACGATGGTTGTTTTGGAAGTTTTTTGTAATTCTTGGATTACTTTTCCTCCAGGCCCAATTAATGCTCCAATGAATTCGCCAGGAATAACTCTGGTGACCATCTTGGGAGCATGTGGTTTAACATCTGCATTAGGTGTAGCAATAGTATCTACCAATTTACCAAGTATGTGCAAACGTCCAGCTCCTGCCTGTTTAAGGGCATTGACCAAAATTTCATAGGATAAACCTTTTACTTTAATGTCCATTTGGCAAGCAGTAATTCCGTCTGCAGTTCCTGTAACTTTAAAGTCCATATCCCCAAGATGATCCTCATCACCAAGTATATCGGACAATACAGCGTATTTTCCTGATTCGCTATCGGATATCAATCCCATGGCAATACCGGACACGGGTTTCTTTAATTGCACCCCGGCGTCCATCAATGCCATAGTTCCGGCACATACCGTAGCCATGGAAGACGAACCATTGGATTCCAATACTTCGGATACAACCCGGACCGTATAAGGACAATCCTCTGGCACCATCCCTTTTAGGGCACGTTGGGCCAAGTTACCATGTCCTACCTCCCTACGGGAAGTACCTCTAATAGGTCTGGCTTCCCCTGTTGAAAAAGGTGGGAAGTTGTAATGCAGGTAGAAAGTTTCCTCTCCTTCAAAAGAAGGCATATCTATTTGGTTGGCTTCCCTTGAAGTTCCCAAAGTAACCGTAGCCAAAGCTTGGGTTTCCCCACGTGTAAAAATAGCGGAACCATGTGTGGAAGGTAAATAATCCACTTCACACCAAATGGGTCTAATCTCATCTGTTTTTCTACCGTCCAAACGAAGTCCTTCGTTCAAGGTAAGGTCCCTAACCGCGGCTTTTTCGGCCTTGTAGTAGTATCTGGAAACCAAATCCCCGAAATCTGCCAATTCTTCTTCGGAAAAAGTAGCTTTAATCTCTTCTTTTATGGCGTCGAAGGCAGCACTTCTTTCGTGTTTTGCCGAACCGGCTTTTGCAATGGCATATACTTTGTCATACGCCATGTCGTGGATTTTCTTGGCCAATTCCTCATCTTCCCTTTCCGACTCGTACTCACGTACTTCTTTTTTGCCAAATGCTTCTGCCAGCCTAATTTGGGCGGCACATTGTACCTTAATGGCATCATGGGCAAATTTAATGGCTTCTACCATTTCCTCTTCGGAAATTTCTTTCATTTCACCTTCAACCATCATCACAGAATCTGCTGAAGCTCCAATAACCATATCGATATCGGATACCAATAATTGGGCTCTGGTTGGATTGATTATGAATTCACCATCAATACGACCTACACGCACCTCGGAAATAGCACATTCAAATGGGAAATCTGAAAGTTGAATGGCTGCAGAAGCGGCCAATCCTGCCATAGCATCGGGCATAACATCCTCATCATGGGACATTAATTGGATCATCACCTGGGTTTCAGCATGGTAATCCTTAGGAAAAAGTGGGCGTAAAACGCGATCCACCAATCTCATTGTCAATACTTCACCGTCACTCGGTCTTGCTTCCCTTTTGAAGAAACCTCCTGGGTAACGTCCCGAAGCTGCAAATTTTTCACGGTAATCTACCGTTAGTGGAAGAAAATCCACATCACTTTGTTTGTAATTGGAAACTACTGTACATAACAACATACATTTTCCTGACTGAACAACAACAGAACCATGGGCCTGTTTTGCCAATTTTCCGGTTTCGATAGAAATTTCCCTACCGTCCCCAAGGTCAATGACCTCTTTAAATACTTTTGGTATCATAAATACGAATTAAAACCTGTCTCATTACAGGTTTGTTAAACAATGGTCTTTCGTCTGTTATAGACGTGTTGTTGTGTTGTAGTTGTGTGTTGTTGACCAATGAAAAACTATGTGCAAGCTTTTTGTTTGTGCCCTAAGGTATGCCTATGGGACTTTACAATAGTATTGAAATCAATAATATTGATATTGTAAAAAAGGGGAAAGTAAAACTTTCCCCTTTTGGTAACTTATTTTCTAATTCCTAATTCTTTAATTATGGCACGATATCTAATGATATCCTTCTTAATCAAGTAATCTAAAAGAGATCTTCTCTTTCCTACCAGTTTTACCAATGAGCGTTCGGTGTTAAAATCCTTACGGTTCTTTTTCAAATGCTCGGTCAAGTGGTTGATTCTGTGGGTGAACAAGGCAATCTGCCCTTCAGCGGAACCTGTGTTTTTTTCTTCCCCGCCGTGTTTCTTAAAAATCTCGGCCTTTACTTCCTTAGTTAAATACATTCCAATATTATTTTAATGATTTTTATGTACATGATTGATTTTCAATCAGGGGGCAAAGATAGACTTTTTTTTAGAAACCTAGAGCCATCCCAATGTTTTTTGAAGTGTGGATTAAACTTTTTTTAAAATAGTTCGTCCTAATATAAAACGTTAAAGAAATGTTATTGCCCCATTGTAATGACAGATCTGAGCGCTGGCCGGCGATGGAATTGAAATTCTACTTATTGCAAACATTAAAATCAAAACAGATGAAAAAAAGTCTCAAAAAATTGAACGTAACAGGATGGCTGCTATTGGTCTTTTTGGTAATGGGTTCCTGTAACAATGAAGAGTCCAACAATCAGGAAGAGGATACGGCTTTTGAGGTGGCGGAACTTGTCGCTAGCGATGAGGCCGATTTAATTTCGGAGGAAATAGCCAGCATAGTTGAGGATATGTATGCCACCGAGGAGATCAGGGCTACCTCAAAATCGTTCTTTCTTTCCAATTATTTGCCGGAATGCGTCACTATAACAACAGTGGTTACCAATGAGACCAAGGAAGCAGCCATAGATTTTGGAGAGGGTTGCGAGCTGGCCAATGGCAATCTATTAAGTGGAATTATCCATTTAAGTTATGCCAAGGATCTGGATGTGGCAACCAAGACCATTGTTCTTTCTTTGGAGGATTTCACTTTTAACGGAGTGGCTGTGACAGGGGGAGCAACCTTGGTGAGGAAACGTTTCAATGGTAATGGTAACCCCCAGTCCGATGTAGTAGCCAGTTATAACGGGGTATGGCCGGATGGAAGTGTTGCCAGTTTTACAGGAAATAGAAGCCGGGAATGGGTAGCGGGTTATGGTTCCGGGATTTGGACCGATAATGTTTTTCTTATTTCCGGGAAGGGCAGCTATACCAATAAGACGGGCGTTGTATATTCCAGGGAAACCAAAAGCTTGCTTAGAAGGGAATTGTCCTGTAGGTTTATTGTTAGCGGGGTAATGGAAATTGCTAAAAACGATACTGCTATTAGCCTCGATTTTGGGGACGGCACTTGTGACGCTAAAGGAACGTTGACCTTTCCAAATGGAGAAACCAAGGAAATTCTTTTAAGAAGGTTCAATAAGTAGGGGATAGCACAATTAAAAAAGGCCCTGATCATAATCAGGGCCTTTTATTTTACTTTCTAACAGGGTTGTTTTCTATTAAATCTATATAAAGATTGATTTTCTTTTTAAGATCCCTGCGATGTACAATAAAATCTAAAAATCCATGTTCCTGAAGGAATTCCGCTGTCTGGAACCCTTCGGGCAGTTCTTTCCCAGTAGCCTCTTTAACCACCCTGGGACCGGCAAAACCGATCAAGGCCCCTGGTTCGGAAATATTTATATCGCCCAACATGGCATAGGAAGCTGTGGTACCTCCAGTGGTTGGATCCGTACACAATGAAATATAAGGGATGCCTGCATCGGCGAGTTGTGCCAATTTAGCCGATGTTTTGGCCAATTGCATAAGGGACAATGCGGCTTCCATCATACGTGCCCCCCCAGATTTGGAAATCATCACAAAGGGGATTTTCTTTTTGATGGAATAATCGATACCCCGTGCTATTTTCTCTCCTACCACACTGCCCATGGAACCACCGATAAAGCTGAAATCCATACAACAAATAACTACGTCCTTACCCAGTGATTTGCCCACTCCGGTCCTAACCGCATCTTTGAGGCCCGTTTTTGCTTCGGCCGCCTTTAAACGATCCGCATACTTCTTGGTGTCCTCAAATTTCAACGGATCCTTGGAAGTAAGTTTGGCGTCCAACTCGGTAAACTTGTTATTGTCGAAAAGTATTTCAAAATATTCCTTACTGCCTATTCGTACATGATAATCATCTTCTGGGCTAACATAAAAATTCTTTGCCAACTCATCGGATTCAACAATTTTTCCGGTAGGTGATTTGTACCAAAGGCCCCTAGGGGTATCCTTTTTCTGATCCGTGGCAGTTTGTATTCCTTTTTCCTTTCTTTTAAACCAAGACGACATAAGCTTTCTTTTTGGGTTGGGGGATTATAGGGTATTCACATTGTTAAGGTCCTCAAAAGCCTTTTTTAGACGAGTAACAAACGTTTTCTCTCCTTCTCTTAGCCAAACACGTGGATCATAATGTTTTTTGTTTGGTTCATCGGCCCCGTTTGGATTACCGATCTGGGATTGTAAATAATCCTTTTTATCTTGAACGTAGTCCCTGATTCCTTCCAGGAAGGCATACTGTAAATCGGTATCGATGTTCATTTTAATAACACCATATCCAATGGCCTCACGTATTTCCTCTACGGTAGAGCCCGATCCACCATGGAATACGAAATCTATATGGTTGTGTTCCACACCGTATTTCTCAGTAATAAATTCCTGTGAATTCCTAAGGATTTTTGGGGTTAGTTTTACATTTCCTGGTTTGTAAACACCGTGGACATTGCCAAATGCGGCGGCAATGGTAAACCTAGGGCTTACTTTGGATAGCTCTTCGTAGGCATAGGCAACCTCTTCTGGTTGTGTATATAGTTTTGAATCGTCCACATCAGAGTTGTCCACACCGTCTTCTTCACCTCCTGTAATTCCCAACTCTATTTCCAAAGTCATACCCATCTTGCTCATTCTGGCAAGGTATTTTTTGCATATCTCAATATTCTCTTCCAACGGCTCTTCCGACAGGTCTATCATATGGGAACTGTATAGCGGTTTCCCAGTTTCCTTAAAATGTTTTTCACTTGCATCCAACAAACCATCTATCCATGGCAATAATTTTTTGGCACAGTGATCTGTGTGCAATATAACGGTTGCCCCATAAGCCTCTGCCAATTGATGAACGTGTTTTGCTCCTGCCACGGCTCCCAAAATAGCCGCTTTCTGACCGTCATTTGATAAAGCTTTTCCTGCATTGAACTGTGCGCCCCCGTTGGAGAACTGTATAATTACGGGAGCATTTAAACTGGCAGCAGTTTCCAAAACTCCGTTAATCGTGTTCGATCCTATAACATTAACAGCAGGTAGTGCAAATCCTTTTTCCTTAGCATAATTGAAAATTTTCTGAACCTCATCTCCGGTTGCAACTCCTGGTTTAATATTGTGTGCCATAATCTTGTTTTAGTGTATATAATTAAAAAGTTGGGACAAAAGTAATAAAATAATCAGCTCTAAAAAGGATAATTTATACCTATGTTGAATACAGCGTTGGACAGATTGTAGTCCCTAAACCATCTTTTGGAAGATTCTTCGGCAGGATTATAAGTTTTGAGACCCATATCCAACCTAAACACAAAATATGTAAAATCGTATCGTATTCCCAAGCCTGTTCCCAATGCAATATCTGCCAAGGATCCAAAATTTTCAAATTTGGCCTTCTCGTCGGTAACGTTGTCCATGACGTTCCATATGTTACCTGCATCGGCAAAAAGTGCCCCTTTTATATCACCTACTATTGGAAAGCGATATTCTAGATTGAAGGCTATTTTTAAATTTGCTTCGTTAAAGTCGTTCACATCCTCTGTACTGCCCGGTCCAAGTGAATATGGCAACCAAGCACGGTTGTCATTGGACCCGCCGGCAAAATAACTTCTTACAAAGGGTATGTTGTCCGAATTGCCATAGGGTACGGCAATTCCGAAGAAACTCCTAAAAGCGAGTACGTTGGTCCTTGAGGTGCTCCAATGTTTTATGTAGTCGAATTCCGTTTTTATATATTGGGAAAATGGCACGTTAAAAACCAGGAGTTTATTATCTTCATTGGTATAGAACGGAATTAAATTGGAAATACCAGACAGGAGATTGCCGGCACTTTCCAATTTGAACCTAAACTGATAAAAATCATTATCGGTAGTACCGTTTTTATTGTTCTTGTTAAAAGTGTAATTGCTAGCGAATATTAAATTGTTTTCGGTTAGCCTTATTCTTCTTTCTTCAATACTACTTATGTTGTCATAATCCGAGGTGCTCGAGGCCACCTCCCCGTTTAGGATAGCGTTGGTAAAACCTGTAGTGCCCTCTGGGATTATTAAATATGGATCTGTACTGCCGCTTCCTGTCTCATAAAATTCGGCCAATGCGGGTTCGGTCTGATAATTGTCGGCAATTTCATCCAAATTCTCATAGGTGTTCTGGTAGACCGTAAAAAATCTATTGGGGTTTACATTGCGGACAAACTGTACATTTAATAACTCTACTGTATTCTTTTTAAAATCCGATGGTGACCAATTATAACCAAAAACAGTATTAAAGGTTTGTTTGTCCAGGCCAATATTCTGTTGAAAACTTGTTCCTATGGATAATTTGGTTTTGGGAAGCATATAGTTGGGTATAATACGGGATGTATTTACAAAGGGGAACCAAATTCTGGGTAAATTAAGGTTGATGTCCGCCCCCGTTTCCAAAATATTGAAAAAACGGTTGTCCGCAATATCCGGGTCACTGGAGGCCCCTATGCTTATCCTTCCGGAAATACTAAGGTTTTCTGCACCTTTGAACAAATTTCTGGCTTGTAGGGATGGACTAAACCCTATGCCTAAAAATTGAATATTGGAGTGGGTTACATCAAAATCGGTACCCAAGGAATATTTAGGACGGGGTGAAAGATAGATATTGGCGGTCAGTTCTGAATCTGTACTATCGGCTACAAATTCAATATTGGGATATTTAAAGGTGTTAAGGTTGGTAATTTGTCTATAGGTTCTTATTCGGTTAATTTCCCTGTAGATACTATCTTTTTTTAAGAAAACGGCATCCGTAAGTGTTTTTGGCTTATACCGTAATTTTCCCTGGTAATAGATCGTGAAATCTTTATAGTCCACCTTATTTAAGCTATCCAGCCCATTATTGAAGGTGTAGTTGGTGTAAATATTGATTTTCTTAAAGGTGTGGACCTTGTATTCCGAGGTGGAAAGAGCGTTGTCTGTCCTAGTTTTTAAATCTTCAATATTTAAAAGAATATCCAATTTTTGATTGTTTCCCAGTTTGGTCGTGTCCCCGATTAAATCGTAGGAAATGGAGCTCTCCTGAAAGTTGTGGATACCTGTGTTTCTAAAAAGATTGGTCAATCGTTCCCGCTCGCTGTTAAAGTTGTCGAGGTCTATCCGTTGCCCTGATTTTATAAACGAATCACTCTTGTAGGCCTTGTTGATGGAGTCCAAGGCGGAAGAGGTTATTTTTGTGGAAATTGAGTCTATAAGATAAGGGGAGCCCAAATCTAACTTGTAGTTGATGGTGGCCCGTTGTTTTCTGGTACTGGTATCTATTTCATAAGTCGTAGCGTTGTTAAAATACCCCTTGCTTTTGTAATAGGCATTCATCCTTTGCAAAGACCTTCTTGTTCTTGAAGTATCTAGGATGGCTGGAGGTTCCCCTATATTTTTTAACCATACGCTGGCCCCTTTGACCAAAAAGGATTCACCCAATCTTTCCACTTGTTTTTTGGAAAGGACATTGATGAGGCGCTGCTCCCTTTTTTCCTTTTTGTGCAACCATACCTGATAGGAAGAATCTGGGTTTTTCTTGGCCAAGTTGTAAAGATTTAGTCGAAGGGGGTAACCTAATAATGTGCTGTTGGGTTTTTGAAAAATAAGGCTGTGTATATCTTCATCCGTAACCTTTGTACTATCGGCATAAATAAGGTTTTTTGTCAATAGGAGTTCGTCATCGCCAACTCTTTTTGTTGCATTGCAAGAGGTAATTGCAATTACTAGCAATAATAATCCTATTTTCGTAATGTTTAAATACATACACTGCCGTGTCCTCATAGAAGTCAAAAATACATTATTTGTATGGTTGTAAAAAGCCAAATAAAATTTATAAGAAATTTACAGCAAAAAAAGTACCGTGCTCAAAACAAGTTGTTTGTTGTGGAGGGGGTAAAGACCGTCCGGGAATTACTCAATTCTTCCCTGAAGGTCTATAAAATATATGTTACGGACAACACATTGTTGGAGGGGGATGGCAATATTATAGAGGTGATAAGTGAGGGGGAATTGAAAAAAATGAGCGGATTGTCCACTCCAAACAAGGTCTTGGGCGTATTTCATATTCCGGTTCCGGGGCCATTGGATTTTTCGGATTGGGTCATTGCTTTGGACGATGTTCGGGATCCGGGAAATTTGGGTACTATTATCCGTCTTTGCGATTGGTTCGGGGTCAAGAGCCTAATTTGTTCGTCCAATTCCGTAGATTGTTATAATCCCAAGGTCCTACAGGCTACAATGGGCTCCATAAGTAGGATGAACATTGTGTATGGGAATCTACAGGGGATTATAAGTGATTCTGGGGTTCCGGTATATGGGGCTTTTATGGATGGTGCCGAGGTTTATAAGGAGAAATTTACCCAAAGGGGAATATTGGTTATGGGGAACGAGGCCAATGGGGTATCTGAAGCCATAGAAGCCTTAATAGATAAGAAAATCACAATTCCACAATTTGGCCCAAAAACTACAGAGAGTTTAAATGTGGCAACTGCCACTGCTATCCTATTAAACGAAATTAGGAGAGGTTAATTTTTACTCAAAGGTAAAGTTAATGAACAGCCCTCTAGTCATCATTGCTTCAATATTGCCTGTCCATGGGCTGTTGGGATTATTGTCACGGACCAATTCATCATTAATGGCAAAAACGCCACGGATAGAGGGTGTAAACTTGAAATATTCCAAATAGAAATCTATCCCAAAACCCATTTCATAATAATAGGTAGTCTTCTTCATTCGGAAAGTGCCACTGCTATTGTCGTCCAAACTTTGTTCATTGCTGCCCAAGTTTAAGGAGGTCGATGCCCCTCCAACAAGAAATGGTTTCCAATTCCCCAGTCTTTTGGTACTAACCTTTAGGAGTAAAGGAAAGTTTATATAGGTCGACTTTACCTCCCTAATGGCGTCCCTTTCGTTATCAAATCCCGGAAAACCTAAATTTCGCTGGTTGTAGTGCAATCCAGGTTCAAAACGAAGATCCAAAAATTTGTTAAGACGCAGTTCCCCAATGAGCCCTACATTAAAACCATAGGATTTGTCCACCAAAATGTCGGGCAGATCGTCTTTGTATTCAAATTTAAAGTCATATTGATTGAAGCCTAAAAAATATCCCCAATTTAGTAATGGCTCGTCCTCATTTTCAAGGTTCATTACGGGTTTTTCATTAAACTGGGCATTGGACGTGGTGCCCACTGCGCAAAAAACAATTAAAAGAACAAATATATTTTTCATATTTTACTTGGTAGCTACGTATATGGAAGCAACCCCAAATGTTTGGGGCTTGTTGTCTATACCTATAAACCCGATTTTGGCCAAAATATTGTTGAACTGTTGCCCGTGTGGAAAAGCAGCTGCGGATTCCGATAAATAGGCATAGGCACTGCGATCTTTGGAAAATAACTTACCAATGGCCGGGAGGATAAATCTAGTATATAATTTATATCCTTGTTTGTAGGGGGTTTTTGTGGGTATGGAGGTTTCCAGAACTACAAATGAACCTCCTGGTTTTAAGACCCTAAATATTTCCGCAAGGCCTTTTTCAAGGTTTTCAAAATTCCTAACCCCAAAGGCTACGGTGATGGCATCAAAGGAATTGGCTTCGAAGGGAAGGTTTTCACTGTCGCCAACAATCATCTTGATAGTGTCTCCCAAATTTTTGTCCGAGATTTTTCTTTTTCCAACCTCCAACATTCCTGGGGAGATATCCAAACCGATAATTTCCCCAGCACCTGTTTGAGCCATATTAATGGCCAGATCGCCCGTTCCGGTTGCAATGTCCAAAATCTTATCGGGATTGTTTTTGGAGACTATGGATACTACGCGCTTTCTCCATTTAATATCTATTCCAAAAGATATAACCCTATTAAGTCCATCGTAATTTCCGGAAATAGTATCGAACATTTTTGTTACCTGTTCCTTTTTACCTAGTGTTGAATCTTTATAAGGGGTTACCTTTTTATTCATGATCATTAAATTTTTGGTAAAGATACTATATAGGCATAAAGTTATACTTCTAATTTTTACAATATGCGCTGACCTGTATTTCTTTAACTGGGATATTTTCGAATACAACCCGATTTAATTATGTAATTTTGTCCCGCTTACATTCATATTTTAAATGGAATATGGTTTAATAGGCTTCTTTCCTGTTTTGGGAAAATTGGATTTGATCCTAATTCTATAGAAGGTGTGAATAGGAAAAGGATTTGGTTTATATTTAAACTAAGTTGACGTAAGGAGAAACATTCGTAAGGCGGTATTTACCATTAATTATTGTGCGCTTCGGTTGATGAAAAACAATTTATATAACAGATGAAAATTATTATTGCAGGGGCAGGTGAAGTAGGTTTTCATTTGGCGAAATTATTGTCCTATGAATCCCAAGATATTACTCTTATAGATACGAATAAGGATAGTTTATCTTATGCGGACAGTCATTTGGATATTAGGGTGCTTAGAGGGGATGCCACGTCCATTGCCATTTTAAAGGATGCACAAGTAGGGAAGTCCGACCTTGTTATTGGGGTGACTTCTTCGGAGACCACCAATATTACCTTGTGTATGTTGGCAAAACAATTGGGCTGTAAGCGAACAATAGCGCGTATTTCCAACGCAGAGTTTATTCATAACAAGGATGCCATCAGATTTCCGGACTTGGGTATTGATGAGCTTATTTCACCAGAGGCTTTGGCCGCAACTGAAATACAACTATTGTTGAACCAATCCGCTTTTAACAATACCTACGAATTTGAGGAGGGTCTTTTGATCATGGTGGGGGTATCTTTGCCAAGGACCGCACCTTTTGTGGGAAAGACCGTTAAGGAAGCTGCAAGGATATTTCCCGAGCTGCATTTTATGCCCATTGCCATCCAAAGAATGGGTACCCAATACACTATTGTGCCAAGGGGTGACACGGTTTTTAAGGAAAATGATCAGGTGTATTTCATTACTTCCAGGGAAGGGCTGGACGAATTGTACAAACTTACCGGTAAGGAGAAAAAGGAAATTAAAAACGTAATGATACTTGGCGGTAGTAAGGTGGGCTACAAAACCGCGAGGGATCTTTGTAGAAATAAGTTTAATGTAAAGCTTATTGAGAAGAATAAGGAAAAGGCCTTTGATCTGGCAGACGAACTGCCCAATGCATTGATCATTAATGGTGATGGTAGAAATGTAGAACTGTTGGAGGAGGAAAACCTGGAGGCTATGGATGCTTTTGTAGCAGTTACGGGAAATTCTGAAACGAATATTATGTCTTGTCTGGTGGCAAAATCCAAGAATGTTAAAAAGACGATTGCCCTAGTGGAAAACATGGATTATTTTCAATTGTCGCACTCCATAGGAATAGACACTTTGCTCAATAAAAAGTTGTTGGCAGCAAATAATATTTTTAGGCATATAAGGAAAGGCGAAATTGTGGCGATGACCCGGTTGAACAATTTAAATGCAGAGATTTTGGAATTCATCGTTAAACCAACATCCCAAGTAAACGGACAGATAATTAGGGAGCTTGAGTTCCCCAGGGAAGCTACCATTGGAGGGGTTATAAGGGATAATGAAGGGATTATTGCCCTAGGAGGGTTTAGAATTACAGAAGGTGATAGGGTAGTGGTATGTTGTTTGCCAAGTGCCATTCCAAAAATTGAAAAGCTGTTCCTATAGTATGGGCTTAAATTCTAAAATTATTTTTCACCTCATGGGATTACTATTACTTTGTAATGGTTTTTTTATGATTTTGGCTGCAGTGGTAAGTGGAATTTATGACGACGGAGCTACTTTGGATATTACATTTGCCGCCCTGGTTACGATGCTTGTAGGTGTTTTGGCCATGTTCTATACGCGGAATCACAAAAAAGTGGTTAAGCGGAAGGAGGGGTACATCATTGTTACTTTTGGTTGGTTGGTCATGTCTGCTTCAGGGATGTTGCCCTATCTTTTTTCCGGTGCCATTCCGGATATTACCAACGCATTTTTTGAGACCATATCCGGTTATACTACTACAGGGGCTTCGGTTGTGGATGATATAGAGGCATTACCGGAAGGAATACTGTTGTGGAGGAGTTTAACCCATTGGATAGGGGGAATGGGGATCATAGTTCTTGCGATCGCTATTTTGCCGCTTTTAGGAATTGGAGGAATGCAATTATTTGCGGCAGAAGCTCCAGGGCCGAGTGGGGATAAATTACATCCTAGAATTACGGATACCGCCAAGCGACTTTGGTTAATTTACTTTAGTTATACTGTGGCAGAGACCCTGCTGTTAAAATTGGCCGGAATGTCTTTTTTTGATGCCATGAATCACTCTTTGGCAACCCTTTCCACTGGCGGTTTTTCTACCAAAAATGCCAGTATGGCCTATTGGAACGATCAACCCTTGATTCAGTACATTGTTATTTTATTCATGTTTTTGGCCGGAAGTAATTTTGTTCTAAGCTATTATGCCTTTAAGGGAAAGGTGCAAAAAGTAATTATGGATGAGGAATTTAAGTTCTATTCCATATTTATTTTGTGTTTTACCATAGTGGCCAGTTTGGTGGTGTATTTTCAGGCCAATGTACCGGTGTCGGATTTTCATCCCATGATATTGGGAGAGTGGGAAAGCGCATTTAGGCATACCTTGTTTCAAGTGGTCTCGGTAATTACCACTACAGGTTTTGTTACGGCCGATTTTACTTCATGGACGCCCTTTTTGACCATATTCTTTTTTGGACTGTTTTTCCTTGGAGGTTCTGCCGGTTCAACGGCAGGAGGTATCAAGGTAATGAGGCACTTGCTTATTATTAAGAACGGGCTATTGGAATTTAAGCGCACCCTGCATACCAATGCCATTATTCCTGTTAGGTATAATAATAAGACAGTGCCCGAAAATATCGTATACAATATAATTGCATTCTTTGTGCTCTATATGTTGTTGTTTATAATTGGATCCTTGGTACTTGGTGCACTGGGGTTGGACTTTGAAAGTGCAGTGGGAGGGGCCGCATCCTCTTTGGGGAATGTTGGTCCGGCATTGGGTACTTTGAATCCGTTGGTCAATTTTAATAGCCTTCCTGCCCTGGGGAAGTGGTGGTGCGGATTTCTAATGCTTTTGGGTAGGTTGGAGTTATTTACAGTATTGATACTGCTTTCACCATATTTTTGGAAACGTACTTAGTGTATATAAAAAAAGAATTAAAAAAAAAATGGGCGTCGATGAAGATGCCCATTTTTTTAGGTATAAAGTCCGTATTATAAAACTGCCTTTATTCTCGCCATGGCTTCCCTTAGTTCCTTCTCTGAAGCAGCATACGAAATACGTATGCAATTATCATTTCCGAAGGCCTCCCCGGTTACAGTGGCCACATTGGCTTTTTCCAATAGGTACAGGGCAAAATCCGAAGCATTATTGATCAATGTTCCATTAATCGTTTTTCCAAAAAAGCTGGAAATATCAGGAAATACATAAAATGCGCCCTCGGGGACATTAAGATTGAATCCTTTTATCTCTCCCAATAGTTCCAGAACAAGATCGCGTCTCTTGTGGAATTCGTCTATCATAAATTGGATGGAGGATATTGGCGCGTTAAGCGCAGCTATGGTTGCCCGTTGGGCAATGGCATTGGCGCCACTGGTGATCTGGCCCTGAAATTTGTTACAGGCCCTGGCAACCCATTCCGGCCCTCCTATGTAACCAATTCGCCATCCGGTCATGGCAAAAGCCTTGGAGACGCCGTTTACCGTAATGGTACGGTCGTACATGCCTTCAATATTGGCGATACTTACATGGCCACCCCTAAAATTGATATGCTCATAAATTTCATCGGATACTATAAAAATGTTGGGATGCTTTTTCAATACTTCGGCCAAACCTTCCAATTCTTCCTTACTGTATACCGACCCACTTGGATTACAAGGGGAGCTGAACCACATCATTTTGGTTTTCGGTGTAATGGCTTTCTCCAGCTGTTCCGGTGTCATCTTAAAATCGGTATCGATGCTGGTAGGGACCTCTACTGGTACACCTTGGGCCAATTTAACAATATCACTATAGCTTACCCAATAAGGAGCTGGGAGAATAACCTCATCGCCATCGTTGAGCATTACCATGGCAATATTGGCCAAGGATTGTTTTGCTCCTGTTGAGACTACAATTTGGTTAAGACCATAAGTAAGTCCATTGTCCCTTTTAAATTTATTGGCAATGGCCTGTTTTAAATCGGCATAGCCATCCACAGGGGAATAGCTACTGTAATTCTGGTCTATAGCCTCTTTGGCCGCTTCCTTGATAAAATCAGGGATGTTGAAGTCGGGTTCCCCAAGACTTAAGCCAATGATATCTTTACCTTCATTTTTTAATTCCCTGGCTTTGGCAGCCATAGCCAATGTGGCCGAGGTGGACATGGAATTGATCCTATCGGATAAATGGTTCTTCATTTTCTGTTATAATTTACTGATATTGTAATTCGGGTTTTTTGCCCAGTTCCTTTAGATGTTTGAAGTGCGAAATTATGGCTTTTCTTGTAGTTTTATATTCGTTGTACGGTAAATTAAACTCATTTGCAGTCTCTTTAACAATTTTGGCAATTTTTGTGTAATGTATATGACTGATGTTCGGGAAGATATGGTGTTCCACCTGATGGTTTAAGCCGCCCGTAAACCAGTTTACTATGCGGTTTTTGGTGCCAAAGTTCACTGTGGTGAACAACTGGTGAATGGCCCAAGTATTTTTCATGGTACCGTCCTTTTCCGGCAGTGGGGTTTCCGCTTCATCCACAACATGTGCCAATTGAAAAACTACGCTTAGTATTACTCCGGCAACATAATGCATGATAAAAAAGCCGATCAGGATTTTCCACCACGCAATGTCCAGAAATACCATAGGTACTATAATCCAAATGGTTATGTATATTAGCTTGGTTACTACCAGCATACTCCAGTTTATAAAAGGATTAGGAAACTTGCCATAGGCCAGTTTCCTTTTGGTATAGCGGTACATTTGTTGAAAATCCGTGGTTATGGCCCAGTTAAATGTAAGAAGGCCATAAAGGAAAATGGAGTAAAAATGCTGAAATTTATGGAATTTGTGCCATTTGGCGTGCTTTGAAAACCTAAGTATCCTTCCAGCTTCCAAATCTTCATCGTGTTCATGGATATTGGTATAGGTATGGTGAAGTACATTGTGTTGTACCTGCCAGTTATATACATTTCCAGCAAGGATATAGATACTGCCTCCCATTAGTTTGTTTACCCATTTTTTATTGGAATAGGAGCCGTGGTTTCCGTCGTGCATTACGTTCATTCCAACGCCTGCCATACCAATGCCCATGGTTATGGTGAGTAATAAATTGGCCCAATTTGGGAGCCCTAGGGTTAGAATTAGAAAATAGGGTGCCAAAAATAAGGCAAACATTACGGCAGTCTTTAAGTGCAATTTCCAGTTCCCTGTCTTTTTAAGATCGTTTTCCTTGAAATAATCGTTAACGCGCTTGTTAAGGGTTTTGAAAAATTGCGCAGAGTCTTTTCTTGAAAATCTTATGGGTCTGTTATCCATGATTTAATTTTTTGTAAATATACGGCAAAACGAGCCCAAATTAATTATAACTGCTTTGTTAAAACTTAGGCCATGCCTATTAATGTACTATTTTTGCAATAATTTAACTAAACATAATGGACTGTACAATCATTTATAAATATTTTCCAGATTTAACCGATTTGCAAAAACAGCAAATTGAGAAATTACAACATTTGTACCAGGACTGGAACTTAAAGATAAATGTGGTTTCCAGAAAGGATATAGATGAGTTGTATCTTAGACATGTGCTACATTCTTTGGCCATAGCAAAATTTCAAAAATTTAATACCGGGGCGAAAATATTGGATGTGGGAACCGGTGGCGGATTTCCGGGGATACCCTTGGCTATTTTATATCCCGAGGCCCATTTTACATTGGTCGATGCCATTGGTAAAAAAATCAAAGTGGTGCAGGAAGTGGTGGCTGGACTGGAAATTGAAAATGTCACTGCGGTTAATTCAAGAGTGGAGGAAATTACGGAACAGTTCGATTTTATTGTAAGTAGGGCAGTGGCAGCCATGCCAACTTTTACACATTGGGTGAAAGGTAGGATAAAAAAGAAATCTGTACACGAACGCAAAAACGGGATCCTTTATTTAAAAGGAGGGGATCTGGCCGAAGAATTGAAGGAATACCGTACGGTGGAAATCTATAATCTTTCCGGAATTTTTGAAGAGGAATTCTTCGAAACCAAAAAGTTGGTGTACTTACCGGTAAAATTTAAGGGCTAATTCTATAAGCTTAACATGTGGTAATAGGACTCCCTACAAGTTTTGGCGTAAGCCTTTATGTAATTGGGTATATTTCTTAATGAAAAGCTTTTCAACTTTTCCTGTGTTTTGTTTTGAATATTATTTTTCATGATCTTGGGCTTTTAAACTGACTATAAATTTACAATAACTTAACGTTAAATTTACATTATAATTGTCTGAAGATTGGTTTAAATTATGTTAAATCTGTCTTTTGGCCTAGGTTTTTAGGGGTTTTGATGGTTTTAGGCGGCCCATTTTATGACTTTTACAGAGCAAACCCTGGATGGTATATATTAACCAATAGGGTAGCCATAAGAACCCTATAACAGTAAGGCCCGTATCTGCAAAGAGCAAATACGGGCCTTGGAAATTTGGTTTTATACCTTTATCCCAAGAAAGGGTATCTGTAATCTACAGGGGTTACAAAGGTTTCCTTTATCAACCTTGGGGATACCCAACGCAAAAGGTTTTGGGCAGAACCGGCCTTGTCGTTCGTACCAGATGCCCGTGCTCCACCAAATGGTTGTTGACCTACAACGGCACCGGTGGGTTTGTCGTTGATGTAAAAGTTGCCGGCACAGTTTTGCAATGCTTTGGTGGCTTCGGCAATTGAATAACGATCTCCTGAGAGTACGGCACCGGTAAGTGCATATTCAGAGGTGCTGTCAATCAATTTTAGCGTTGTGGACCAATCCTTGTCCTCATAGATGTAAATCGTGACCACAGGACCGAAAAGTTCGGTTTCCATGGTGGTGTATTTTGGATCTGTGGTTACAATTACGGTAGGTTCTATAAAGTAACCTTTCGATTTGTCATAATTTCCTCCTACATAAATTTCGGCATTCTTGTCCTTTTTGGCTTGGTCAATATACTTGGCCAATTTATTAAATGAACCTTCGTGGATTACGGCCGTTATAAAGTTGCCCATATCCTCTGGAGAACCTGGTTTGTTGAACGATTCCACATCTGTTTTTACATAATCCAATATTTCCTTGGATATGGATTTCGGAAGGTAAACCCTAGAGGCTGCACTACATTTCTGGCCTTGGAATTCAAAAGCCCCCCTTACAATTGCAGTTGCAACTTGTTTTGGGTTGGCGGTAGGGTGTGCAAGAATAAAATCCTTACCTCCGGTTTCGCCAACAATCCTAGGGTAGGTTTTGTATTTGTGGATATTGTTCCCGATCTGTTTCCACAATTCCTTAAATACATGGGTGGATCCAGTGTAATGAATTCCAGCAAAATCCGGACTGTCCAATGCTACTTTTGTAATCATTACCGGATCACCGTAAACCACATTGATAACGCCGTCGGGTAATCCTGCTTCCTTAAGGATATCCACGATTACCTTGGCAGAAAACACCTGACTGTCACTAGGTTTCCATAAAACCACATTGCCCATCATTGCGGCACTTGCGGGAAGGTTCCCTGCAATTGCAGTGAAATTAAAGGGGGTTATGGCGTAGATGAAACCTTCCAATGGACGGTATTCCACCCTGTTCCATATACCTTCCGCAGAATCTGGTTGTTCCTCGTAGATCTGGGACATGTATTCTACGTTGAAACGGAGGAAATCTATAAGTTCACAGGCGGCATCGATCTCGGCCTGATGTATATTTTTGGATTGCGCAATCATAGTTGCGGCATTGATTTTTGCCCTATAGGGACCTGATATCAATTCAGCGGCTTTTAGAAATATAGCAGCACGTTGTTCCCATTCCAGGTCTGCCCATTGATTCCTTGCTTCCAAAGCATTGGATATGGCGTTGGACACGTCTTCCTTGTTGGCAGTATGGTACTGGCCAACGATATGCTGATGATCGTGCGGGGGGGAAATGGTTAATGTGTTTTCAGTTCTTACCTCTTTTCCGCCTATGTACATTGGAATGTCTGCATTGCCATTGAAATAGATACGGTATTGTTTTAGTACTTCTTCCCGCTCTGGAGTTCCGGGGGCATAACTTTTAATTGGTTCGTTATATGCCGTGGGGACTTGAAAAAACCCTTTGCCCATGATATTATTTTTTTTAGGTTCAAATTAATGGCAAAGGTACTAAATGCACCAGCGAAAATAAAGCTAAGTGCTAAGTGAATTTTGGGATATGGCGAAAACATTCCATTTATTAGGTTATGGGGATCAGTAAGATTGGCACTTTTCCAATCCCAATCACTTCCCATAAATCAAAATCATGGAAATATTAAGTAAAAAGTAGAGTTGTGATTTTAATTTAGGGCAAATGGAGCACTAAATTTAAAGGTGGGGATGTATACCCTGAATTTCTCGGAATTGGTTATGCCTACCATATTGTAATGGCCTTTCATAGCCCCAATGGTGGAAGCCAATAGACAACCGGAACTATATGTGTGGGACTCCCCAGGTTTAATGACCGGCTTCTTCCCAATTACCCCTTCCCCGTCCAATACCTCCAATTCATTTAAGGAATCATAAATCTGCCAATGACGTGATGTCAATTGAACCGAGTCCTTGCTTTGGTTCTCTATGGTTATGGTATAGCCGAAAGCAAAATGCATTTTGTAGTTTTTGAAGAAAGTTCCTTCAAAACTGGTGTTTACCGAAATTTTAATGCCTTTTGTTACCTGTGTTATCATAAGATCGGATTCTATTATGTAAACAAACTTCCCGTTGTATGCATACAATTATAATGCCATTATATATAAAATACTGTATTTAAAAAATACGTATTTAACTACGGTAATCAATCTACCTTCCTCAAAGGAATTACACATTGTTTTACAAAGATAAAGCGCAAATACTACAATTTATCTTAAAATTATCATTCTTTTAATAATGAATGTGTGCCCTCCAATACGCAATTATTCAGCAAGATAAATAACAACTACTAATTCTAAAAGTTAATGTTTATATAATCGTTGTAATCATATTTATTTCTGATGTAAATCATTACGGTTGGTCTCTGCACCAAAACCGGAACCATTGTTGGGAAATAGTGCGGGTATCCTGTTTATTCTATCTTTTTCTGTAATTAAATTACTAATGAATTTGTAACTACTGGGGGTATTGAATGTAACTTTGGGTAAACCCGCTAAAATTTATTTAAGATGAAAATGGCAGCAGTTAATGAATATTGAATTATTTTTATTAGTGAAACTCAATTTTGAGAAGTCAGTATGACGCATTTAAAATTGCAAGTTGAACTAATCCCGCCTTTTTCGGCGGGATCTAGGTTCAATACCTCGACCCAAGGGTCGATTCCTATTATTGGGTTTGGGCCCTACCTTTGTCGGCAGACAGGCCTGTCTGCCGACAAAGGCAGGCTTGCGCTGAGGTTTAATACCTTTTATTTTGCAATGGAATTTTAATTGTGGAAACTTGTAGAAGCATAATATGGTGTATGAAGGTGTAATGAATTTTTTAGGGCAAACCTGGGCCGGTTTTCTTAGGTTAATGTCCTATGTTCGGCAACATCCTTTTAAATCATTTTTATATGTGGTTATTACAGGCTTTTGTACACTGTGTTTACTTTTTGTGCTTATTTACCTAGGGGCTTTTGGAAAATTACCCACCAAAACTTATTTAAAGAGCTTAAAAAATCCGGTCACTTCAACCATCTATGCTTCCAATAAGGAGCCCATCGGGTATTATTACCTTCAAAACAGATCAAATGCCGATAGTTCACAAATAAAACCTGCCCTAATACAGGCACTGGTAGCCACCGAAGATTCACGCTTCTATGAGCATCGGGGGATAGACTACAGGAGTTATGCACGGGTATTGATAAAATCCATCATTTTGCAGCAAAATGCCGGTGGTGGGAGTACCATTACCCAGCAGGTGGCCAAAAATTTGTTTGGTAGGGAGAAACAGTTTTTTCTTTCTACGCCGATCAATAAAATTAGGGAGATATTTATTGCCCGAAGATTGGAAAGTATTTATGACAAGGAGGATATTATATTGCTGTATTTTAATACAGTTTCCTTTGGGGAAAATATCTATGGCATAGAAAAGGCGGCATTTCGTTTCTTTAATAGGGCACCAGAGAAATTGACTTTGCCGGAAAGTGCCACTTTGGTGGGCCTCCTAAAGGCTCCGTCCTACTATAATCCGAGAAATTTTCCGGAAAGGGCCGAACAGAGACGTAATGTGGTTCTTTCCCAAATGCTAAAACACAAATATATTTCGGAGGAAACCTTTCAGGAGGCCCGAACGCCAATGAAGGTAGACTATCAGACCCCTAAAAAAGTATCTTCTTTCTCTGCTTACTTCAAAGATTATGTGGCAACGGAATTTGCTGAGTGGGCTGAGGATAATCCTTCTCCCGATGGACATACTTACGATCTTGAGGCGGATGGCTTAAATATTTATACCACTTTAAATTTCAACATTCAGCAATATGCGGAAACTGCCTTGCATAGACAGGCGGACAATCTCCAGAAACTCATGGACAGGTATTGGGCGGCAGCGACCACGGAGGGTGGTAGGGAGGTGTTGCTACAACAATTAGTCGATCAAAATAGGGAGGTAAGGCAGATGCGACAAAGGGGTAGGACCGAGGAGGAAATTGCGGCCTTTGTCGGTGAAAAACATAAAAGAAAATATTGGGTGATCGGTAAGGGGTATGAAGAGCAAATGCTGTCGTTGGAAGATTCAATCGCCAAAAGTATCAATAGGTTACATGCCGGCGTTATAGCGGTTAGTAGCAATTCTGGTAGGATAATGGGCTATGTAGGGGGTATCGATTATGGATTTAGCCAAACAGATAATATTGTTACACCAAGGCAGGTAGGATCTACCTTTAAGCCTATTACCTATTTGGCAGCTTTGGAGGCAGGGGAGGATCCTTGTAATTATTACGATAATACCCTAATTACATATTCCCAATACGGGGATTGGAGACCGCGAAATTCGAATAATAAGTATGGCGGTAGTTATTCGATGCACGGCGCTTTGGCAAATTCCATTAATACGGTTTCGGTGACCCTACAACTTAAGATCGGAACGGAGAAGGTTTTGGGGCAGGCAAAGAAAATGGGTATTGCATCAAAACTTCCCAATGTACCGTCCATAGTATTGGGCACGGCCGATATCAGTTTATTGGAAATGGTAGCCGCATATGCCAGTATTTCCAATGGTGGTAACAAAATAAGCCCCTATGCCATTGATCGCATAGAAGATGAACAGGGCAATGTTTTGTTCCAAGCAAAACCACAATACAAAGGAAGGGTGGCGAGCACAGAAAATATAAAGGCCTTGCAAAAAATGATGGAAGGTGTTGTTAGGGATGGCACTGGCTCCCGTTTAATGGGCTATGAAATTCCTTTTAATATTATTGGAAAGACCGGAACTACCCAAAATAATGGGGATGGTTGGTTTATTGGTTGCTCCCCGGAACTGGTTGTGGGTTCTTGGGTAGGCACCTTTGACAAACGAGTACAGTTTGCATCTACTAGTATGGGATCTGGTGCCAATACAGCCCTGCCAATCGTAGCTTCCATTTTTAAAAATTTGAGTTATTGGAAAAGACCTTTGCTTAGCAATTTTGAGTACGATTTTGACTATTTTCCTTGTAGGCCTTTCGTAGCATCCGATGCCAAGGAGGCTTATGAACTGGCCCAAACAGATTCTACTTATTTACAGGAATTGCGAATTAAGGACACCCTTGCCATCTTACAGGATAAGCCTATAGAAATAGATAGTATTCAAGGAATTGTACCCGGCGGGATGCCCTTGGATTCTATAGTAAAGGATAGTGTCACAACCAACATCGATATATCCAATACAGAGGTTGAGTAGGGAAACAGGAACTATTCTCGCTGTGCTTTTGGGAAAGGTTAAGGTTCATAAGAGTGGATTTTTTTTAAAAACTTACTATCCTTTGGGTGATTATGTTTATATTCCTATAGAAGGAGCTCTATGCCCTAAGAAATATCGGGGGGTAGGCCAAGTGGTGTAAACTTTCATGGAAATATAACTTTAGCCATTGAAATGTAAGTGGTTGAAAAAAAATACATGGTTTTGGCTTATAATTTTTTCTTACATTTGCTGAAACCCACGTATAGGAAAAATAGTACTTTATAAAAATATAGACTTACCCAACCAAGAAGCGAGAAATCCTCGTCATCATTTCTGTGATTGTTGTATATTGATAAAACACACTTTAAGCTTTCGGAGAGAACGATGCCCAGCGATTTGAATATGCTATTATACACTTTTTAAGGTTATGATGATAGAGACAGTTTGCATTATTGATGACGATCCCATTTTTGTTTATGGGACCAAAGTTCTATTAAATTACAACAGTAGTTTTTGTTCTTCGGTTATTGTACATGAAGATGGAATGGAGGCTTTGGAAAACCTTACCGCAATGGTCAAAGGTGGGGAGCAATTGCCCGATTTGATTTTTTTGGATTTGAATATGCCCATTATGGACGGTTGGGAATTCTTGGATGAATTTGTAAAATTGCCCATTAAGAGAAAACCTAGGGTGTATATAGTGAGCTCTTCAATTGATAAACAAGATATTGAAAAGGCCAATACGTATGATATTGTAAAAGATTTTATAGTGAAGCCACTGTCAGAATCCATTCTCTCAGATCTGTTCAAGACCATAGAAACAGAGGGTGCTGCTTAAAACCTTGTTGTGAAAATATTGGCTTTGTTTGTTTTGTAGTTTTTTGTGGTGATCTGTCTTTCCCTGCTGGTGGATGAAGTCCACACAATTTGAATTGTGGTAATATGCATCAACATTTTACAATATAGTTGAGAGCCCTCGAATATTATATAGGTTTTTACCGTTGTTTACAATATAATTGGAACAATGTAGACTGGTATGATAAATATGATTTTCACATATTTCTGATTAATATTTTAAGTAACAAAAATGGATGTTCCTAATAATAAAGACCATCCATTTTTGTTATACCCATGCATTATGCATGGTAGATTGAACGTACAACGAACAAATTTTTTCTTAATATCCGGTTATGATTCAATTAAACGCAAGACTTTTAAACGCCATTCTGCAAGTTGGAAGAGGCCGTCACCATTATTCTCCGTAATAAGCAATTTGTAAAAAGTATAGGCCGTTTCGTTTCCAAAGGAGAATTCAACAGTTTGTCCTCTAGAGGCAAAGGATTGATTGGTCCGGCTATCCAGAACGGTCCAGTCGCTACCGTTATTTGATCCTAATAATTGCCATGTTTTAGGGTCTCTTGAAGGGGCATCGTTTGCAGAGGTCAGTGTGTATCTATTGACTATCTGGGCTTCTCCACCAAAAATTTGCTGTAAGAACAAATCGGCCGCATAATTAAATGTTAGGTATTTGGAAGAAGTATCCATGTCTATTAGTTTCTTTGAGCCTTCACCAGCGTCCGGACCTCCCGGGTTTTCATAGTTTACGGTAATTAAGGCTGCGCCCTCCTCGGTAATGTCGACAATTTCCGTTACGGGGTCAAATTCATACGGCATGTCCGGATAGTCCATTTTCGCCTGGATAAGTTCCGTGGCCCATTCTTCTGTCCATCCAAAAGCACTTTCAGCTAAGGGTTGCAGATCAGAACCTACCGAGCCACTATAAAAATGTACAAATTCGCCCATGTTCATTTGGGAGGTATAGGAGCCGTCCAGCTTTGGAAATCGCTCACTGCTAGTTTTAAAAAAACGGCTTAATGCGGCGCTACCACCATGATCCTTGTATACTGGAAGGAACCAATCCTTAAACCAGTTGGAGCCGGGACTGGGGTAGTCCACTATGGTGGAAATGTTTTTTTCGTACACTCTTAGGCTGTCCTCGGTCATTCCTAGATTGGAGTATACATCATATAAATATGATTGGCTCCATTGGTCGCCCCAAAGGTTGGATGCCGGAGAGCCGTAAGTATTATTGGTGGCCGATTCCACAATTTGACTGGCTTCCAAAATGATGGTGTCCGTGTTGTCTGAGGTCATTTCACTGCCATTTAATGGAATGTCTATAATATTTCTACCGCCATGCTCCTCGTTAAAATAGGTAGTGTTGAAAGGTGTTCCCTCTGTATGGAACACTCCATATAAACGTTGGTTTCCTAGTTTTCCGTAGGTGTCATTGGTAAATTCCCAAAGGTTGTTCAGAAAACGGTAAGGCCATTCCAAGGGCCGCTCTACCTTATCGTCATAATATACGGCAACGTAATCGTCATAGTATTGTCTATATAGGGTATCATTACGATTATTCCAGGTCTGTGCCAAAATCCGATCTGGGGCACCGTCTGGGTCATCGTTTATAACGGACACAGGGAGTCCTTCAATATCGGAGAGAACGTCGTCTGTATTGCATGAATAAAGGCAAGCCATAAGGCTGGCCAGATATATGGTTAATAATTTATTTTTCATCTTAATTTCGTTTTAATAATTAATATTATAAAAAGTGGATTTTGCTTCTTTTAATTGGGTGTTCCATTCCTCCGGCCACCCAAAGGCATTTTCGGCCAGGGGTTGTAAATCCGCGGCGGCTGCACCGCTCCAGAAATGAACGAATTCTCCCATGTTCATTCGCCTTGTATAGCGATTTCCTTCGGCATTTTTGGGGAAGTGAAGAGCCAGAAGTTCGTAAAAGCGGTTTAACACCTTATTTCCTCCATATTCAGTGTATATTGGGTAAAACCAATCCTTGAACCATTGAGTACCAGGCCTTGGATAATCATCTACCTGTTCCATTAGATTATTGAAGGTATATTCGGCATATTCTTCCTGTCCTGTGTTCCTATAGACATCATAGATAAAGATTTCTGCCCACTTGCTATCTTTCCAAATGTCCCAAGCAGGATTTTCCTTAATACCGTTTGCCGCTCCTTCTACAATATGTCCAATTTCATGGATCATCATGCTAAGTCCCTCTTCCGGACTGGGTTCCAACCAGGTATAGGGGCCGCAATCTACCACATTTCTGAAATCATGGCTTGCATCCATATAGGGGGAAGGATGTCCTCCAGAATATTTTCCAGTATGTAATATGGCATAGAGCTTAGGGTCTTCCCCAAATTCCCCATATACACTTTTTATGTACTTCCAGACTTTTCCCAAATAGGCCTTGGGCCATTGGATTGACTGGTCAACATCCTTGTCAAAATAAAGTGCCAAATGTTCATCCGAATATACTAGATGGACCAACTGTTTGTGTTCAAACCAGTGTTCCTGCCATTTTTCCGGTGCGGCAAAGGGGTCCCCTTCGCTAGTATCCTCCTCTTCCTGATGGAATGCCTCTTTATCTTTTTTTGATTCACTGGAAGAACATCCTGATATAGGGAGTACAAAAATTGCCAATAAAACAATAAAAAGTATGTGCTGTTTTTTTACTATCATGATATCATTTTGTTATTTAAGACATGGAAGGGTTCACTTCGTACAATTTCCAAAGTTGATCCAGGGTTTTACCGGTATATTTTTTCCATAAACCTGGTGTATATGTCTTTTCCCGGAGGTGATAGTCTAATTTTTTAACAAGTTCTTTGTCAAAATTAGCCGTAGTCCATACCAAAAAGTTTGCGGTAATCCTGTAACTATTGGTATAGTGCTGCCCATCCTTGTATTGGGTTAGATACCAATTGGCACGCTGATTGTCAACGCCATACACATGGCGCACGTAATCTGCTATACCTTCTGTAAGCCATCCAGGTCCGGAACCATTAGGATATGCCTGGATAATGTGCATCCCTTCATGGGTTATCAAATCTATGTCCGTAGGATGTTGATGTATCCATTTGGAACTTATGGTTATAGCACCATTTTGTGCATAGGCCACTCCATTGTAAGAGGTGTCGATCTTTACTTTTAGATCAGTGCGCGCATTTTTATTAAAACGCTTCATCAACTTGGGATAGGTTTTAAAAATAGTCGAGACAAATTTTTTCACAATTGCCTTGTCAATGCTAGGGTCTTCATTGTGGAATTGAATTTCTACTCCATGTCTCTTAAAATTTTGAATCTCTTGTGCAGATACCCCTGTTACGAACATGGCCAAAATATAAAGCTGTATGGCAATGGTATTTATTTTCATTTTTTTTATTATTGGTGAAACTAATTTTGCAATGTTTTTGGTAAATCGGATTTCCCGAACAAACAGGAAACCCGATCAACTTAATAAAAGCAAAAACTAACTAACTACCATCCGGTATTTTGGATCAAATCGGTATTGGTATTGATCTCATCCTGTGGTATGGGCCACAGATAGTGTTTATTGGTAAAGACACGTGTTTCAAAAGGAACCACATTGTAAAACTCCGATTCATCGGTAGTATTAATGTCCAAACCATGAATTTCCCCATTGAGGATATCTTGGGCCACTTTCCATCTTCTGATATCAAAATACCTAACATTTTCAAAGGCAAGCTCAACCTTTCTTTCCTTGTGGATGGCCTCGCGCATGGATGCCTGATCAGCAGGGACATGTAAGCCCATAGTGCCGTATCCGGGGATTCCGGCCCTAGTTCTAATGGCATTCAGATAAATTAAAATGTCGGCATTTCCAGGGTCGTATTCGTTAAGGGCCTCAACGTAGTCTAGGTATATCTCGGCCAATCTGATCATGCTAAAACTTCTGTTGGAATTGGACCAGGTGTCAACCACCATATCCTTTCTCACTATATAGCCTGTGGTAGAATAATCGTTGCCACCAACTTCCTTGCCGGAGTTGCCCCCGTACCAGGTTTCTGTGATGGCATCCCCGTAATTACGTACCATCCATAAGCTATTGTTGTAAGTGATACCAGTATAAAATCGAGGTTCCCGATTGACCCATTGATTAAAGGTTTCCCGTTCTTGAAAGTCATATGGAGCTTTGTAATTGGAAAAACCTGTATCCTGATAACCGGAAGTAGGATCTTCAATAGATCTTCCATTGGCCATGAAATAGGAGTCTACCATTTCTTGGGTTGCACCCAAGGCACCACCTCCTTTTATTTCACTGGCATAACCGTTGTGGTAAGGGGTCATTTCATACTGTCTATAATTGCTCGCTCGGGTTCTAGCGTAAATTATTTCGCTGTTCCAATCTTTCAACATTACATTACGTGTGGATAGATAAGGATCAAAAACCCCATTTTCATTATTTTCGGTATAGAGACTAAATTCGGTTGGCACAAACTCCTCAATAAATGCTTTGGCTGCATCGGCAGCTAGCTTCCATTTATCATTATCTGTAGTTTGATTAATGAGATGAGTGCCTTCGGAGTTCATTAAATCGGCATAATCGGTGTTGCCATTAAACAAAGGGCTGGCCGCTAAAAGCAGCACCTTTTCCTTGATAGCAAGGGCAAACGGACGAGACATCCTTCCGGCATTGGCCCCTCTAAATTCCAGCCCGGACAATGTACTGGCAGCTTTATCAAGTTCGGCAACGATATAGGCAACACTTTCGTCCATGGTGGCTCTTTGAAGTCCGCTTAGATCCGCGTCAGGATCTATTGGTTCTTCGCCCATTAAAATAACGGGTCCCCATGTCCTTATCAGATTATAATAGAAGTAGGCGCGCAAAGTCCTTGCCTCTGCAGTGTATTGGAGAATACGTTGATCAGAACAGTCTTCGCATTGATCTATACTTTGTATAAAGGTAGAAGCTGCACGGATACCGCGGTAAAAGTTAGACCATAACGAACTTACCTCGGAGGTTGTGGCGTCCCATGTTCCTATATTCATATTGTTGCTCCAAACAAAGGACCAGGTGTATTCGGCCTCGTCAGAGGCAGCAGTCCAGGGTCCGGAATTACCATTTGTAACGAAACGCTGATTGGTTTCCTGTGGGATCCTGTTGTAAATATTGGCCAGATATTCCTCTACCGTATTTTCTTTGGAAAAGGTCTCATCAAATGTTAATCGGTCGTCGGGGACCTGGTCCAAAAAGTCATCGTTACATCCACCTAAAACAATTAGCACGCTAATTAAAAGAAAAAGGTTTGTTAACGGAATTCTATCTAAAATTCTTATGTTGTTTATATGCATGGCTATGTTGTTTAAAATTGAACGGACATTCCTAAAGAACCTACAGAAATATTGGGGTAGGCGCCACCATTGCTCGTTAATAGCTCTGGATCCCACAGGTCAAATTTGCTGATCGTAAAAAGATTGGTCCCCCTTAGGTAAAGGCGAATATTTTTCACCTTTACCTTATCGCTGATGGTTCCTGGCAAGGTATATCCAAGTTCAGCTGTTTTTAACCGTAGAAAATCTATATCACGAATCCACCATGAACTAGGTTGGGTATTGTTGTTTTGACCCACTCCCGAAGATCCATAGGATAGACGTGGATACATGGCATTGGTGTCATTATTTTCCACTGTCCATCTATCGGTAGCAACACTAAAAAGGTTTCCACGGCCCCCATCGCCATTAAACGGCATGATACCGGTTCCGGACAACATAATGTCGGCCTGACTCTGTCCTTGGAAGAACAAGCTTAAGTCGAAACCCTTATACTTACTGCTTATGCCAAAACCATAGGTAAAGAATGGTACATCGCCATCACCAATCCGTCTTTGGTCATAAGCGTCTATTTTACCATCGTTGTTGAGGTCTTTATAGCGGATATCCCCAGGCATGATCTGCCCGAATTGGGTTGGGTATTCCCCATCTTCCGGTGTAATGAACCCATCTTCATTGGTGTCATCTGTGAGTGAATATAGCCCTTCTGCCACATATCCCCATCGGGATAGGAGGCCGCTGGACCTACGATCCAACCAAGAATATGGTTGTTCTGGCTGGCCATTCTCTATAATTTTATTTTTGTTGTAAGAGAAGGTGCCCCTGAACCCTAGGTAGAGATCATTAAAAGTTTTATTGTATTCCAAAGTTCCATCAAAACCCTTATTGTCCACTATCCCTAGGTTTCCAGAAGGATCGGAAACCAAACCTATGTAATTGGGGACATCACTTCTAGATAGGAAGGCCCCTTCGGTATGTTCTTTAAATACATCAAAGATTAGTCGTAGGCTGTTGTCAAGAGCAGTGACTTCCAGACCTAGATCCTGTTTTCTGGATTCTGCCCAAGTAACATCCACTCCTTGATAGGTTTCAGCTATACCGCCTACATATCTAATACTTTCGCCAAAGTTATAGCCATCTTGGCCGTTTTCTACCCGGCTCAAATAAGCAAAGCGGCCAGCCCCTGAGTCCGAGCCTACCAAACCATCTGAATACCTTATTTTTAAATAATCGATAGTGTTGCTAAGAGGTTCAAAAAAGTCTTCATTGGAAATGACCCAACCAGCAGCTATTGAAGGGAAAAAACCATATCGATTATTGGGGGAAAAGTTTTCCGACCCATTGTAACCAGCATTGAACTCGGCAAAATACCTATTGTCATAGGAGTAGGTTGCCCGTCCTGCAAAGCCTTGGTTACGATATGGTATGGAGGAGGTAAAGTCGGTCGCAAAACCATCAGTATAATCCGTTCTGTTGAACAACAATAAACCGGTAACGGCATGTTCGTCAAAACTGCGGTTGTAATTCAATGCGGCTTCCAAATAAAACCTCCGTGTATTTCCATTGGTAGGCCTGTTGTCAATTATGGGTCTTTCAAAACCTAAATAATTGCCCGATCCGGTGTAGGTCTCAGTTAGTAAGAGTTCCCCATCCTGTGTATAGGGAAAGTTAGGATCTACATAATAGGTATTCTCTCTTTTGGATCTTTTAATATTGTTTCTGTTATAGGCGTCAAAGGAAAACATACCGGTTATGGACAATCCTTCCGTTAATACGTCCAAATTTTGAGTTAGCCTTAAATTGGAATACAGCTGGTTACGAGTATCGGTCCTAAGTCCCCTTAAAGCGACATCGGCATAGGGATTCCGTAGGTCGCCATTGGAACTACGCCCAGGAACAAAACCACCAGGGTAAAGTACAGGGTATTCCACAGGAGGCACTAACATTGCCTGGGTGAAGATGCTTGAAGCATCCTCGGCGGGATAATTTCCCTCGGAGAGATATCCTTGTAGGCCTAGGAGCATTTTGGTGGAAGGGGTAATGTCTACCGTAAGGTTTGAAGTGAAATTATATCGTTTATATCGGGTATCCGAATCGTAACTTTCCAAACCATCCGTAACAAATAGGCCAGTTTCATCATAATAGCCTATGGATACATAGTATTGGGAATTTTCTACCCCGCCACTAACATTGGAAGAGATTCTACGGTTTTTTCCGAAGTCGTTAAAAACAGTATCGAACCAATCAACATCGGGGTACAATAATGGATTGATGTTGGAGGCGGTCCGTTGTATTGTTTCATCTGAAAATCGGGCCACATTGCCCCTGGTTACCAAGGCTTCGTTGGCCAACTGCATATAGGTGACCCCATCTGCCAAGTTGGGCATTTTGGTAAATTGGGTTACACCTTCGTAGTAGTCTACCGAGACGGAAGGTTTGCCCTGTATGCCTTTTTTTGTTTCGATAAGGATAACCCCATTGGCACCTCTTACCCCATAGATGGCTGTAGCAGAGGCGTCTTTTAATACAGTAAAGGAATCTATGTCCCGTGGGTCGATATTGTCAAGACTCCTTTGTACCCCATCTACCAGTATAAGAGGGGAGGCATTGCCAAAAGTTGAGATTCCACGAATCCAAATATCGGCCCCATCGTATCCTGGCAATCCCGAGCGTTGAACCCCTGTTAAACCAGCTACTCTACCCGCCAGAGACGTACTTAGGTTGGCAACAGGTTGTTCAATTTCTTTGGGCTTAACAGTTGATTGGGCCCCTACTAAACTAATTTTTTTTTGTGTCCCGTACCCAACAACCACAACTCCGTCCAAACTACTGGCGGCTTCCGTTAGCTTCACATTGAGGGTTGTTTTTCCCTCTACAGGTATTTCTAAGGTCGAGTACCCTAGATAACTGAAGACCAAAACCGCATCGTTTGAAACTTCAATACTATAATTACCGTCAAAATCCGTAGCGACACCATTTAGAGTACCTTTTTCCACAATATTGACCCCTGGAATTGGGATACCTGTTTCGGCATCGGTTACAGATCCCGTTACTGTTGGGTTTTGTAGATAGGAAGAAGGGCTCAGTTGATTGGTCCTCGGACCTTTTTTTAAAATAATCTGATTTTTTAAAATGGTATATGCAATATCTGTATGATCAAATAAGAGCGATAACACTTCATGGATATTCTTGTCCTTAATATTTACGGTTATTCTCGGAAAGTTTTCTATAAGGTCATAATCGCCAAGAAACTTATATTCACTCATAGTTTCGATCTTTCCAAGTACCGTCATTATTTCGGCATCTTGGACCGTTAATGTAAAATTGGTTTCCGCACTGGGGTTTGCAGCTGGTATCTGCCAAACGTTGGTGAGTACCAAAAACAAAAATTTGATCATAAGAGGGATGTTTTTGGGTAAAAAGGAATCTGTACGATTCCAATTAATTAGGATTTTCATACTTTAGCTTAATAATTAGTTAATGATTTGAGCGATCATTACTTTCATAATCGGGGAATGTTTGCAGCATTTCCCGATTTTATTTTTGTAGTAATGAGTTGTTTAGTTTTTTAAAGGTTTTTTTCTATTACATTTTTATTTGGTTTTTAGAGGTTCATAAATGGTAATTTCCCTACCCTCCACCTTGTATTCAAACGCTTGACTTTCTTGAAAGGATCGGAATATTTCTTCAATGGTCTCGTTATCAAATTTGGCGAAGAATCGTTTGTCATTCAGTTGTTTATATTCATTGTTGATTTTTACATCGAAATGCCTTTCCAGCACCTTAAGTATATTTTCGAACGGCCTTACCTTGAAGACAAGTCTGTTGTCTATCCAGGCAACAAATTCCTCTACATCTACCTTTTGTACATCGATTTCCGAAGACTTATTGTTAAAAAGCCCCATTTCACCTGGTTTTATGATACGCATTTTCGTGTTTGAAGTTGAAGTTTTATCATTGGAAAGTCCTACGGAACCCTCAATGAGAACTGTATTCACCGTGCTATTTTCTGCATATCCGTTTACATTGAAACGGGTACCCAGCACCTCGACCTTCAAGCCTCTTTGATAAACCTGAAATGGTCTTTCGGAATCTTTTGTCACCTCAAAAAAGGCCTCTCCATCTAGAAAAACCTCTCTTGGGGCGTTAACGGCAAAGGCTATGGGGTAACGAATCTTACTTCCAGAGTTTATAGTTACAAAGGTCCCGTCTTCAAGAATGAGTTTAAACTTTTTCCCCAAGGGCACGGAGATCTCGTTATATATAACAGATTGTTCGTTGAGGTCGACAATCTTATCGTTAAATTTTCTATAGTTAATAACTCCATGGTCCTTTTTGGCAATTACTTGTCCTTTGTCATTGGTGATTACTTCGGATTCGGTTTCAGAAAGTATTTTTACAGTGCCATCTTCCAATTGAATAGTAATGGCATTTTCTGGAATTTCCAAGTTAGTGGAGGAGTTGCCATTGTAGAACACTTTTAATACACTGGATAAACCAATTAGCAGCAAAATGGCGGCAGCTGCTTTTAAGAATACATGGTATTTCCTATTTTTGGGTTTGGCCAGTTTTTCCTGAATGTTGGCAAAACCACCTTCCACATCAAAGGAGGGTAGCTCACGGTTTAGCAGATATTGGTCTTTGGCAAATTCTTCAAATTCCTTCCTGTTGGCATCATTTTTTATTAGCGATTCCAATTCCCTAAGCTCACTTTTAGTAATGCTCCCAGAAAAATATTTCCCAATGAGTTCCCTTAATTTTTCCATTTCTTAACCTTTCTTATTCATAAAACAACATAAATTTAAAAAACCCTTAACCATATAGTATATTTTTTTGCTAAATCGATTAACTTGTTCGCGATTTTATAAGTCAGCGATTATTCAAATATTTAATTAACAATCGATTATAATGATATTTGCCATTATTATTTTTTTTGATATAATCCCATTTATTGATGGCTAAGGTGGAATTGGTGGATAAATTACGGGATGGAGACCATGATGCCTTTAAACAGGTTTTTCAAGAGCATTATGAGGCCCTTTGTTCCTTTTTGCTGACTATGGGACTTTTTGATAGGGCCATTGTGGAGGATATTGCCCAAGGTTGCTTTATTACACTTTGGGAAAAGCGCTCTTCATTACGTGGAGGTTCCAGTCTTAGGGCATTTTTATTTACCATGGGTTATCGCAGATTTCTAAATCGGATAAAAAAGGAAAAACGTCATGTTTCGGCCTTGGAGGAACTGAAGTATGTAAGTATGATTAAAAATATTGCTGAAGATGACGAGTTTCGGTCCAAAAGACATTTCCAACTTTGGAAGTTGATCGATGAACTTCCAGAAAGATGTAAACAAGTTTTATTGCTTCATAAGGTTCAGGGATTATCTTACGTGGAAATTGCAAATGAACTGGGTATTTCAATAAAGACAGTAGAATCCCAGATGCGCATCGCCTATATAAAGATTCGGGCGGGTTTTCAGGGAGATGGTATGGAATCCAAAGAATAGGAAATAACTAGTAACCATTATCCAGTATCACCTAAAAGTGGGCCAAGAATCAACAATATGAAGAAAAAACGTTATTCCATAAAAGATATCGCACAAGAATTAAAGGTATCCAGAACAACCATATCTTTTATTCTTAATGGAAAAGCCAAGGAAAAACGGATTAGTGAGGCACTAACCAAAAGGGTATTGGAATATGTGGAAAAGGTAGGGTACCAACCACATTCCATCGCAAGAAGTTTAAGGACGGGAAAAAGTAGGGTATTGGTTGTCATGGTCGAGGATATCTATTCCAAGCTGGCAAGGATAATTGAAGATGTTGCCTATAAAAAGGGGTATAGGGTGTTGTTCTGTAGTAATGACAACGATGACAAAAAATCCAGAGCTCTTTTAAAGCTATTCAGGGACAGGCAGGTGGATGGATATATTATTGTTCCGTCTCCGGGTGTTGAAAAGGAGATCAGGGCAATGGACCAAGAAGGGGTACCAGTTGTTTTGTTTGATCGATATTTTCCTGCCCTTAAGGTAAGTGCTGTTCTTGCGGCAAATAAACAGGCAACCTATGCGGCAACAAAACATCTAATTACAAATGGGTTTACCAAAATTATCTTCTTAACCATAGATTCTTTGCAGACACAAATGATGGCCCGCAAGAAAGGCTATTGCCTGGCATTGGAGGAACATGGGTTGGAACCGATAATCGTGGAAATTCCGACCAATGTGAAAAATAGTCTTGCGCAAAAGGACATATTAATGCAACTAATGAAAAAAACCAATGATTTTGATGCTATGTTTTTTGGCACCAACTATTTGGCCGTAAGTGCTTTGGAACTTATGAAGGAAGAATTTCCGTCCTATTTAAATTCCAAAGGCTTTTTTACTTTTGATGACAGTATTCTTTTTAAATTGTTTTCTCCTTCAATTTCTGCCATTTCACAACCTTTAAAGAAATTTGGGGAGCTTTTGATGGAGATGATCGTAGATAAAATTGAGTCGCCACAAGTGGATGATGAAACGGATTTTAAGATACATACCTTGGATTGTGATATAGAATACAGGGAAAGTTCAATGCCTTTAAAGGACCGTAGCGGAATTTAGGAAGGTGTAATGGTGAATTCCCACCCGGTTGCCATTAGTTCGGCTTGGATCTGGTAATCGTCCTGCACAACGCTGTAATAAACGGCTTCGGCTATTTCACTGTGAAGTGGGAACCGTGAACGGTATCCGCTTTCAGAGTCGGCAGCGGTCCCAGGATTTAATTTTAGGGGTCCAGTTGTGGGCATGATCAATAAATTACCAGGTCCGAATGCCCAGTTCCGCTAAAATGGGTATTACTAAAACCAACAATTGTCCTGTCCCCGTATTGACAACCGGCACAGTATTTATATACATCCGGACTTTATTGTACACTGCCATAAGGCACGGTGGCCCAGGGTAGGTATGGCCCATTTTGGCCATACCTATCATAGGGTCTACATATTGTACGTAATTGGTTTCAAAAGGAACTGTAACGGTCGTGTTCTTTTAGGAAAATGAACTTAATGTAACTGCGCATATCCCTAAAATTGCATAAGGCCTATTTTTTATGGACTTGATCATTTGACTACAGTTTGTAGAAATTTTTTATTCGTTCGATAAGGAGTAGGGGTAGGCATCTTTGGTAGTTCCGCGCTGTTTATTGGGGGTGCTGTCCATCTCGATATCCAAAATGGCACCTTCCATAACCATGGAATGAAGGAGGTAATTTTTGTTGTATTCCTTGTTATTGAGCTTTATATGTTTGATGTATTTATTGTCCTTACTGTTTTTTGGTGCGTGAATAATAAATTCCTTTCCATTCTGAAGGTAAATGGTGGTCTTTTTAAACAGTGGAGCACCCAATACATATTGGTCGGTGGCAGGTGTTACCGGGTAAAAACCCAATGCCGAGAAAACATACCAGGCCGAGGTTTGTCCGTTATCTTCATCACCGCAATAACCATCCGGGGATGGAAGGTACATCTTGTCCATAGTCTCCCTAACCCATTTTTGCGCTTTCCAGGGTTGGCCGGCATAGTTATAAAGGTATATCATATGTTGAATGGGCTGGTTCCCGTGGGCATATTGGCCCATGTTGGCTATTTGCATTTCGCGAATCTCGTGGATTACTCCACCGTAATAGCTATCATCGAATATTGGGGGAAGGGAGAAAACTTTATCCAGTTGGCCAATAAAGTCGCTTTCGCCGCCCATAAGGTTTATTAAGCCTTGGATGTCATGGAACACGGACCAACTATAATGCCAACTGTTTCCTTCGGTAAAGGCATCGCCCCATTTGAATGGATTAAAGGGTTTCATAAATTCTCCATCTTGGTTCTTCCCCCTCATCAATTTGGTTTCGGGGTCAAATAATTTTTTATAGTTTAAACTACGCTCTTTATAGGTTTTAATTTCCTTTTTAGGTTTTTTTAGGGCTTTAGCCAATTGATATATGGCAAAATCGTCGTAGGCATACTCTAGTGTACGTGCCGCGTTTTCGTTAATTCCCACGTCATAGGGTACGTACCCCAGTTTTTTGTAGTAAGGTGCTCCTGCACGGCCAACTGCCGTCATTGGGCCTTCGTTATTGGCACCATTAATCAAGGCGTCATAAAGGTTTTGGATATTGTAATCGAATTTTCCATCAGATTTAATGTAGGCATCGGCAACCACGGAAGCTGAATTGTTTCCTACCATAATATTCCTTAATCCTGGACTGGCCCATTCCGGTAACCAACCACTTTCATCATATGCATTGGAAAGACCGGCCTGTATTTTGGCGTTCAGTTCGGGATACATTAGGTTCAAGAAAGGAAATAATGCTCTAAAAGTATCCCAGAAGCCTGTATCGGTAAACATATATCCGCTTCTTACCTCTCCATTATATGGGCTATAATGTACAACGTTGCCATGCTTGTCGTATTCATAAAATTTTCGCGGAAACAATAAGGATCTATAGAGACAGGAATAAAAGGTTTTGAATTGTGCGGGTGTACCTCCCTCAACCTTTATACGGCCAAGTTCGTCATTCCAGACCTTCTTGCCTTTTTCCTTCAGTGAGTCAAAATTATGATCGCCAATTTCGTTCAGGTTAAGTGCTGCTTGCTCAAAGCTGATGAAGGAAGAGGCTACCTTTGCATTGATCTGTTCGCCCTTTTGTGTTTTAAAACCAATAATTGCTCCGGTATGATTGGATTTTACTTCCAATGTATTGCTAAGAGTGCCATCGCTGAAAGTTTTTTTCAGTTCAAAAGGTTTGTCGAATTGAATAATAAAGTAATTTTTAAAATTATCAGGAACCCCTCCGCTATTACGGGTGGTGTAGCCAATAACCTTATTTTCTTCCGGAATAATTTTTACAAAAGACCCACGGTCTAGGGCATCGATTACTATTGAAGCCTGATCAGTTTCAGGAAAGGTAAAACGGAACCGGGCCGCCCTTTCGGTTGGGGTTATTTCGGTTGTTACGTCATGGTCTGCCAGATAAACACTATAATAGTATGGCTTGGCAGTTTCCGTCTTGTGTGAAAACCAACTTTGACGCTCCTCTTCCGGGAACCTAATTTTGCCGGTAACCGGCATTATTGAAAACTGTCCATAATCGTTCATCCACGGTGAGGGTTGGTGGGTTTGTTTAAAGCCACGGATCTGGGTAGCATCATAGGTGTAGGCCCAACCGTTGCCCATTTCACCGGTCTGAGGGGTCCAGAAGTTCATGCCCCATGGCATTGCGATTGCAGGATAGACATTTCCATTGGATAAACGGTAATCGGAATCTGTTCCAATTAAGGGATCTGCCCACTCAGCTGGCTCGTCTATATGGTCGATCACCACTTCCTGAGCAATGGATGTGGTAAGGAGTACCGGGATAAGTAATAGGAGAGAGATTGGTTTTTTCATACTTTTTGTAGGGTAATTTGAGTTTAACTTAGTTTATAGGCAGGATGAAATCACCCACCTGGCAGTTGTATGGGTTCAACAATACTATTGCCGACCGATGTGAAAATTCATTTGCAACATTATATGTCTCTGAACGTCTGTAAGCAAAGCTTTTATGAGCACCGTTTTAATTCTGTAGGTGCTATTTAGGTCGTTTTGGGAATACAATAATACAAAATACTAAATCGATTTAGCAAATTTTTTTGAAACAATTGTTTCAATTGGTTGGTGTTGCACCTTACAGTAGGTTGTGGGAAAAGCGCATGAAAAAAAATGGTTATAGGCCAATATTGAAATTGAAAACGGCTTCAATCTGTTTCGGATCTTGGATTGATTCCATTGATACTTTTACCTTGAATGAATAAATTTACAGCGAAATTCCGATGATAAAATTTATGTGGAGTTGTTGAGGACCTTAGGTTGGATCGATCCCGAAAGTTGTTTACCTAATATAAAAAGTTAGAGTTTATTATTTCAAGTGCGTGTACCGTTTATTTCGTGCATAGCCCAAATGCATAGCATTCATGAATATTGGAATAATTAATTAAAATATATATCGCAACCTCTCCAACAAGAAGGACAATACTGGGGCATCAAAACGTTACAGTAACCTTGGAGTCTGAATAATTTCCATTTTCATCAAATGTAACAATATTCAAATAATAGGTTGCACCCGTTTCTACACTGGCATTGAAAGATTGTTCAATGGTATTGTCCAGGAACAGGGCAGGAGGGTTTTCTTGGGAAAAATATACTTGATAATAGTCGATATCATTATCTAGATCAACTCCTTCCCATGAAACATTTACAGTATTATTTTCATTTTCTGGTAACCTAATATCTGCAGGAAAAGGCACATGGTTTGAATCTGCCAGACCTTCCGTGTAAAAACTGAAATCTTCACTTTTTTCGGAATGTCCAAAATCATCCGTAACGGTTACGTTCCATGTATAAAGGGTACCCGGTTCCAATTCAATGGAAATAAAGGAATCAGTAGTGGTAAGTAAATTAGATTCCCCAGTTACTCCATCCGTATAGTTAATGTTGTAGCTTGTAATTTGGTCAACATCATTCCAATCAAATTCTACGGCAATCTTATTGGATTCCAACTTTGTTCCAAAACATTGTTTATTGTTTTCGGGGAGCAGTAAGCTAACCTTGCCTATACTGTTACTTGGTTCAAACTTGCCCTCACAAGCAAGAAATACCGATGTAAGGGCCATAAGATAAAATATATTCGACTTCTTCATAGCGCTACTCTTTGATAATTTTAAACTCTATAATTTCTATTCCCGAAACAACTTTAAAAAGATAGATTCCTTTGGGTAAATCTGGCAGCTGTACCGTAATATCTCCGTTTTCGATTTCTTCATGTATTGTCTTGACCAAACTACCTGATAGGGTGAAAACATTTATTTGGGCCTTGCCATCCCTTTCAAAACCACTAAAATTAAGAATGTCCTTTACAGGATTGGGAAATATCGATACGTTTCCAATAATAATAACGTCTTCAAAAATACCCTGACAATCAGATCCACCTGTAATGGAAACTAGGTTTTGACCTTTATTAATGGGTATTTCCAGAATTTTATTTGAAGTATTTTCAAATTGAAAACGATAAATATTGTCATTTACCAGGGCTTCATAATTCTTGCTTCCCTGAACAATAAAGCTTGCTTTTAAATTGGTGGCATCTATGGCATTCGCATCTACGCTAAGTCTTTCATAAGTGGAGACTACAATACCAAAACATTGCTCATAATCTGGAAGTTCAGGAACAGTCAGGCAAACTTGATAACTTCCCCTCGCTAGATTATTTTGCTCAAAGGCATTATCATAATTAGCGGATCCAACAACATTTCCATTCAAGCTCACTGTAAATGTGTAATCCTCATTATCAATAGTGACTACAAAACTCCCGTTTTCTTCACCCTCACAAGTTTCACTTTGGACAATTACTTGAAGGGCTTCCTGATCAAAGGAAGTAATTTCATAAAGGCAGCCATTTTCTGCTGGGGTTCCCGATACGTACGGGCAGTCATCATCAATATCCGGAACCCCATCATTATCATCGTCACTATCTGCATTGTCGCCAATTCCGTCATTATCATTATCTGAAGATTCACTGCTATCCCTAGGGAATACATCTTGGTCGTTATCAATGCCATCGCCGTCTATGTCAGGGTCGCACACATCCCCGAGACTATCATTATCCAAATTTGCCTGATCCGAATTGGAAGTGTTGGGGCAGTTGTCCACATCATTGGGAATACCATCGTTGTCGTAATCGTTGTTCCCTTCACAGGCATCTCCAATTCCGTTGGCATCAGCATCTTCCTGATTTGGGTTTGCTACAGTAACACAGTTATCCGAGTTGTCACCTACACCATCTTGATCCGTGTCTGACCATTCCGAGGCATCCATAGGGAATGCATCATTTGTATTCGGGTAGCCATCACCATCAATATCCTCATCGCAAACATCGCCAAAAGCATCTCCATCCAAATTTGCCTGATCCGAATTGGAAGTGTTGGGGCAGTTGTCCACATCATTGGGAATACCATCGTTGTCGTAATCGTTGTTCCCTTCACAGACATCGCCAATTCCGTTGGCGTCAGCATCCTCTTGATTTGGGTTTGCCACAGTAACACAGTTGTCCGAGTTGTCACCTACACCATCTTGGTCCGTGTCTGACCATTCTGCGTGATCCATTGGGAATGCATCATTTGTATTCAGGTATCCATCACCATCAATATCCTCATCGCAAACATCGCCGAAAGCATCTCCATCTAAATTTGCCTGGTCCGTATTGGAAGTGTTGGGACAATTGTCTATAGAATCTATTACGCCATCGTTGTCGATATCCGTTCCATCATCATCTATTATATTAACTCTAATGCGGACAACACCATTGATATCTGAATCTTTTAGGAAAACACCAGTTTCATTTTCCGAAATATCCACGTAATAATACTCTGCGTCTTCAATGGTATTGTCATTATTTATTCCAAGGGTAAGTAAAGGAAAACCACTAAAATCATAGGTAAGGTTTACAACCTCATTTACTGCGTAATAATCAGATCCATCAGTAGGTGGGTCACCCCCAATTGCAGTGCCGTTTCCTGAAACAATTTGAAAGTCGTATCCTTCAAAATTTTGGTCCGTAGCACTTGGATCGCTAATATCAAAGAGAACCGTTAATTCTTGCGAACTGTTCTCTTGAAAATTGTATTCGGTAGGGGTAATCATTTGGCCCCCTTCCAAAAGAGGTGTTATTTCAAAGGGAGGGGGTGGTTGGTTGTCATCATTGTCATTTATAAAACCTGTGGCTTGATCATTGTCTATTACTAATCCCAATCCCTGATTGGTAGTAGTGATCGCGGTGATAAAGTTTTCTTGATTTTCAGGATCGGTATCATTTATCACTTCAACCTCAAAGGTTATGGATTCCTGGGCTGGTTGGATATAAAGGGTTTTGTCGACATTATTTTTGATGCCGTCAATAAAATCAGTCCCAAGCACGGCTGCATCTGTACCTATACCAGGCAAAAAATCTACTTCAAATTCAATATCGAAAGGCGTATCGTTCACAGCAGGATTCCCATTCCCGTCACTTAATAAAATGGAAAAACCGATATCCGCGCCTCCCTCCAATCCAATTTGGGTAGAGGATAAGGAAATGTGGTTGTCATTATCCAATATGGAAATTCCTGCAAATGGTGCTCCTGTGTTGGGGTCTAAATTATACCCTTCACCTTCGGTAATTTCTAGGTCTATAAACTCTCCGTCCTCAAATAAATTATCGTCTATCGGTTCCACTGTCATTATAGAAGAGCCCTGACCATTAGCTATGAAGAAGGAATCTATTGAAGATCCATCAATTGTAAAATCCACACCTTCAATAGCATCCCCATTGTTCAGAAGTGAAATTGCCATATCCCGTCCACTTTCGTTAATTACACCGTTACCATTGTCATCAAAAATGGATATGGTAAAATTACCGTTGGATCCATTTTCGGCAATATTTGGTCCGGCAGTAATATTTATCCTATAATCGTCTTCCAGAATGGTATAGGAGTAGATAAGGGAACCTTGGTCAAGGGAAGCGCCATCCGAGGCATTCACCAATTCTCTAGAATTGGAAAATGCTTCCAAAAAAACCACTTCATTACCCTCAAATTCACTATCACTTGAGATGTTGAGGCCAGGTACAAGAATTGAAGAAAAGGTGTCATAGATCCCGGCCGGTATTTGTACTTCCAAACTTGCACCACCGTCAAGATCATAGTCCGTTGCCGGATCTGCTATATTGTTACCTGCAAAGGAGCTGGTAAATAAAATTATACTGGTGGGCGTTGTTACTGTTCCTTCCAGTAACAGACGTGGAGTAGGGGTACCCGAGTCTTCCCAGTTAACCTCGTTGGGCAATATAAACGAAACAAGAACAGGGGGGTAAGTTGAACAATCTTCACTATATACAGTTTGGGAATCCTTGGACCAACCCGATGGTGATGTTCCTACTGTTGCTGCATCAACTTGTATACATGATAGTGTTGGGTAGTGCCCAGCAGTATTCAATTCTGTAATGGCAGCGTTATTTCCATTTTTTAAATTCAGTTCGTTTAAAGGAACTCCACCTAAACCTGAATTATAGGCCAGCCGAATTATTTCGATATTGGGGGAAGTAGAAAAATCCAAGGTTTCAATTCCAGTATTTTCCCCTTCGAATGTAATGAGACTATTGGGTAAACCATTATTTATTGTGGTTAAATCCAAGGAGGAAAGGTTTGGATTGTTGCGAACACTAAGTGTTTCTATGTTCGAAAATTTGCTAATGTTCAACTCGGTTAGGGCATTGTCAACAACTGAGAGCCGTTCCACAGTACTTAATCCGTTACCAGAAGTAGTAATTTCCGTTAAGGATGGGTTGTTTTCAATTTCAATATTTAGTAATTCCGCATTATTGTTGCCCAAATTAAATTCAGTGATAGCCGTATTTGTTAGTACAAGATTTTGTAATTCGGTCATCCCAGCTATGTGCTCACCCACGATCAGATCGTTTAAAGCTGAACAATTTTCTATAGTTAAATTTGTAATACCCGACTGCCATATTTCTAATTTCTCAAGACTAGGTCTATTGCTTAGGTTATAATTGAACTGTGTTGCAGGGTCGTTATCGTTGAAAATACTGGCATATATGGTCAAATCCCTTAAATTGGAATTTGCGGGAGGTAGCACCAGGTTTGTCAGGTCTAAACAATTCCTAATATCCAATATTTCCAAACTGTTGACCGTAGAAAAATCAAGGCTGGTCAATACTGTGTTGTCAATCCTTAGGTTTGCCATATTGCTATTGGTAAAAGTAGCAAACGTAGTGAGCGAGGGGGCGTTTTCGATTGTTAAATCAGAAATTATCGAATTACTGAAATCTACATAGCTTAAAAGGGGTTTGTTTATTAGGTCAAGTGCCTCTAAGTTCGAATTTAGGACCACTACAGTTGTGAGGTTATCGTTACTGCTTAATTCGATATCCGAAGTAAGGGTGTTAGTATCACCAAGTACAAAACTACTCAGCTTTGAATTTGCAGAAACATCTATTGAGGTCAATAGAGAACCGTATATGCTCAAAGACGATAATTCCAGATTTTGTGAAACATCAAGAGAGGTCAATTGTGTGGGGCCTACCCTTATCCTTTCCAAAGCATCCGCACCATTCACTACCAGAGAGGAAAGATTTGGAATATTGGTGTCAATTTCTTTCAGTAGTTTGTTTTGACTAAAATCCAGTTGCACGAGGTTTAAACTTCCCCCATTAATATGTACTTCCTCCAAAAAAATGAAATTTTCAATACCCGATAAGGTTTGTATATCCAAATTATTTAAATTAAATACCGTATTGGTGACCTTGGAAGCATCATCGAAACTAATGGCATTGTCTGGAAATGGGTTACTGTCAATGCCCTCTGCTATCAAATACGACTCAAAGGATGGATCTATTGGAAATGTCTGTGAAATAACAAATAAACTGTTAAGGCCTATAAGTAAAGTAAGTAGTTTTCTTTTCATAATCATTCTTTTTTTATCACCTCCTATGACTAATTGGTATCTTAAATCCAACATAAACATTGACCATTTGTGGACTATCCGAAATTAGGTTTGATAATAAACTTCCCGAGCCCACAATAAGAGGGCCCAGTTTTAATCCTGCACCAATGGCCGTTTTACCCAATGGGCTATAACTTATGGGCAGATATGCACTAATTATTCTGGTCTCGAATCGCGGGGTAAACGTAATTAAGTTAAGTCGATTGTTATTGTAGGGTGCATTCTTCTTTACCACCGTTTGTGTTATATCCAAATTGGCGTAAACCAGGGGTAAGAGCTTATAATCTATATTGAGTCTTAAGGAGGTTGGTAAAGCAATTCTAACATCTCCCAAGGTACTTGTACTGGAGAAATTGTTGTCTAACGCATCAACAAAGTCATCCTCTACCTCATCCGCATCTACCGTTCCATTGATGTCGTATTTGGTAAACTCAACATCTTTATAGGTGATAGCTCCCAAATCCTGTAATGACATACCTATTTTAACCCTATACTTATTTATGGCCCTTTGATTATCACGTGTATTTGAGGCCATGGATGAAGGTGTTCTATATTCATACACCACGCCTAGATCCATTCCATAACCGGGCGAATAATTTTTAATATAGTCTTTCGGATCTTGATCTTCGTCATAACTCATGAGATATGAAAAGTCCCCATTAAAATTTATTTGATTGTCCGCTGCGGTATAACTTCCGGATAAATTATTGGACGATCCTTGGGCTATCCCACCGCCCAATAGATACTTTAAGGTTATTCCTCCTTTTAAATAGTGATTGTAAAAGTCGTCAAATATAACCCTGCCATATGCAAGACCTATTTCTCCCCAACCATGGGTAGTGCCATCCAGGTTATCCTGGTCAACGCTATAATCCTCAGTAGGGAAACCATCCAAAATACTTTCCAGGAATTCACCGTTAATGTTGTTGTAATTGTTTACCAATCTAGCCCTGGTCAGTATACCTACACTGTGTTTTTCGCTAAGGTTAAACATAAAGGAAGGCCCCATAACCTCTAAATTGGCAAGAACCTCGTTGTGGGAACTGGCAAAGGTGTTCAAATCCGTAAAATCTGCCCCATCTGCCAATTGGGTTACATTATCAAATGAAAAACCTACATAGTCATTGGCCACGACTGTACTAAACGAGATGAAATTAACATCAATTTGCACCCTGGAATCAGCGATGTTGGCGGGATTGGAGGTAACTCCATGGATTCCATTAAAGTTGTCCGTAATATACCCGGTGTAAGATTGACAAACTAAAGAGGAAGAAAAAAGAATGGAAAACAGGAAGTAAATATTCTTCATTTGGTATGGTTTAGTAACAGCTGTTTTTGGTTTGGTTTTTTGTTCCATAAACAAGAATGACTAAATCCAGATGAACCGAATGTACAATCCTTGGGCTATCGGAAGGATGTAAATTCCACATTGGTAATTGGGTAAAAATTTTGGGGGGAGAATAAATTATAGGAAAGTTAAAGTTTATCAGTAGACCTTAGCATTCCCTTGACAAATATAATGTCTTAAAAAGTATTGGGAAATACCTACTAGTGGGTATTTTTACGCCAATACTGGATAAAGGGAGAATAGGATTGTACAGTTTATTTATTAACCGTATTTCTTACTCGGTAATCCCGATTTGAATGCTCCGACACTTGCCTGCCTTTGTCGTTTGGGCAGGGCTGTGACGGGGAGGTTTGCCCACACACTTTCTATTAATTGAAAAGGAACTGGGAAGCCGTTAATCGAAATAAAGATGTTATTTTGACCAATCATTGGAATATAAAAAAAATAATTATTACATAAAGCGCTCCTATGCTGAGTTGTAATAAACCTTGAGAAAATTATTGACGAACCAAGGATACACTACCTACTGTATTAGGGTAATCCGATATACAGGGAACACTCGGTGTCATTTTTATAATCATGGAATACTCTCCTGAACGTACATAAGGGAAGAATTGGATCCTTGCGGTATGAATGTTTAATGAGATCTGTTGGGTCGATTGAAGGGGAGGTGAGTCAACATCGTCCGCACAGGCGTCTGAAATGTTACTTTCAACAATTAAATTAATATTCAATCCATTTTTAAAATGATAACTGTTTTCAATATAAGTGCTCCCACCTTCCAATTCCAAATTAATTTTATTCTCTTCCGTATTGAAAGTAATTAGTTCGTTCATAATAATTTGATCATTAGAGCTATTTATAAGCTGTAATTTCCAAACCCCCGAAAGATAGTTTTCAGCATTGCCTTTTAGGGATATTCTATTATTTTCTTGGTCTACATCATTTACCACAATAAATGAAGAAGTATATTCTTTTTCTTCCTTAGGAGTGAAGGTTACGTTGACCGTCTTTTTACTAAAGGGAGGAATACTGCCAGCTTTCCAGTCTACAGAGAAGCCCTCCAACATTTCAATATCGGTAACCGTTATCGGATCATTTAGGTTAGGGTTCTCAATTTCCACAGGGAGGGTCTCGCTTTCACCAACAGCTACGTGCCCAAAATCCAAATCCCCGGATAAACGGATTTCCAATTTTTTTCCTTTCCCAAAAACTGGCCATTTATTGTTAGTGTCGTCAAGTGTGTTATCTACTACAACAAACCCATTGTATTCCTTATCATCGGTAGGTTCAAATACTACCTCTACTTCCTGTTTTTTTCCGGGAGCAATGGTTCCTTTGCTCCAACCATTGATACTGAACTTATCCGTAGGGAGACCTTCAAAACTTATGGCGTTAACTACCAGGTTATCATTTAGATTGGGGTTCTCAATATCAAAAAATTCGGAGTGCGGTTGGTTCATTGCAACCCCATTATAATTTAAAGAGCCGCTAAATTTTATCTTTGCACCATCTTCATTGGTGGCAATGGCGGTAATGGCCTTGGCATCAAAAGGGTCGTATTTGTCATTGCTGATTTTCAAGAAGGTATTGAAGGATCCGGCAGCATTTTTTGGAGCAAATGCAACTTTAATTTCCTTGCTAAACGTTTCGCTCCCAGCGGCCCCCAGGGTGAAGGGCAAGGGAGTGTTTATTTGAAAATATTGCGCATTGCTATTTACGGATATAGCGGTAATGGTTATTGGGTCGGTACCCCTATTGAAAATATTTAATACTTCGGTTTTGGTGTCATTGATGTCTACTTCGCCAAAATTCAAGTTTCCAAGAATGGTTACTTCGGCTGAACGGCTTTGTAATTCTTCCAAGTCCTTTTGTAATTCTGCAGATATACGTTGCAGTTCCTCCAGTTTTGCCTGAATGCCTGCCGCCTCGGCCACCACGAAGGCAGTACAGCCAATAATACCGGTAGGGCAGGTTAATGCATCGATAAACCCATTTACTTTTTCCAAATCCAGGGCCATTGCTTGGCCTATTTCTGTATCAGTTGCCTCAAGTAGGCTCTGGGATAGTTCAAAGACCATTGGAGAGCATTTGAAGGCAGCAAGCAATCCCAAAGGAATGGCCCCTGTGCCTACTGAACCTACCGAGCCTACAGCGAACATAGCTAAACCTTCGGCACAACCAACAACGTCCACCACCAGTTCAATATTGGAGGCAATATCGCGAATTTCCTCTGTTGTAGTCTTTTTTATTACCTCTCTCTTATTTGTAATAAAATCATCAGTGGAAGAAACTATAAGGTTGGTAACAAAAGATGTCGCACCATTTAGCTCTAGGGCCATGTCTACAACTTCGTTGTTCTCTTTAAAATTATAGAGGACCGTGAGTCCCTCATTGTTCCTTTTGGATTTAGGTAATCCAGTTTGTTCATCAAGCACAATATACTCTTCATAAGCACCGTCTTTGTAGAAAAAACCATCATAATCACCATCTTCGTCCAAATCGCGGACATATAGACGTGCATTATTCTTATGTACAAAAGCAAAGGGGAATTGGGAGTTTCCCGTTTCAAAGATTAGTATGTTTTTTAAGGAGTTTTCTTGATCATCAAGCCTATCATCAATTCCCGTATCAGGAATACAAGAAAAGATAATGCCAAAAATAACAAGAATGGCGCACAGCTTTTTCATAATACAGAGAAGGTAACTTGGCCAGCAAGATAGACCATGTACGTACACAAAAAAATACCCACTCCAGGGTATATTTAGTGGGTCAATGGGAGTTTGCCCTATTCCAGAATACCATTTTTCTTACAAAACAGGAGTACATCATCAATAGAATGTGATTTAGCCTTTTTTAAGATGTTTTTCCGATGTGTTTGAACCGTATGTTTACTTATATGCAGATTTTGAGCAATTTGTTCTGAAGTGAAATCCTTATCCAACATCCTAATGACTTCTTTTTCCCTCTTGGTATAAAAGTCCTTATATAATTGGTAAACTACTTTTTTGAACTTCTTTAGGTCAAGTTCATTGGCTTGAAAATTCCATTCTACCCTGTCGCTGGTTTCCAAAAATGAGATGTCGGTCAACAATGAAAAATTACTTACCATTCTTCCTTTCACATCACGTTCAAAAGCTGAGGATTGCCTTAATATTTTACAATAGTTTCCATCCTTCTTTAGGAACCGAAAAGACAGAAATAGATGAGCCTCTTCGTTCGAAGTTGGAATCTTTGTTACATGTTCCACAACGCCTTTTGTGATTTTTTTAACGATATCCCTATCGTCAGGATGGGTGTAGGCCACTAAATCTTCAGCATTGAATTCGGCCAACGTATAGCCAGTTAAACTTTCCAAATTTTTTTCGTAGATCATTCCTTTATCGGCCCAATGTGCCACATACAAACACTGTTTGTTGTTTAAGGGGAATTTTTTAAAAATTGAATAATCTTTAGGTATATATTTATAATTTTTGACAATATCTCGAATACCCTCTCTGAAGGCCTGCATCTCTATACGATCTTTCATGATTGTTGAAGACTATTTGCGAATTCAAAAAGAATTTTGTTAAATGCAGCTGGATTTTCAAAATGGGGAGAATGGCCTGATTTTGACACACTGTGTATCCTGATGTTTTTGTCAATATCCATTACTATATTTTCCATGTATGATTTGTTTATAAGACCATCTAGCTCACCTAGTACAAAAGCAATTGGAAGTTTTGTCATGGTTAAGATGTCCACTTCATCCAAAAGCTCTCCTTTACCCACGGCTATACCCAAATCATTTCTGAATTTGCCATCGGATTGTCTTATCAAGGACTTGATAAGGGTGTTGTCTTCAGCAGAACTTATGAAATTTGCCAAATCGTCAAGTTCCCCATTGTTCAAATTAGCTTGGAACAATAAAGCCATACGTTCGTCATTGTTAAAGGCCTCATCTATATTCAATGGTTTTTTTAACGGCGGGGTGCCACACAACAAAAGGCCAAGGCAGTTATTTAGTTTTGGTAAAGCTTCAATGCAGAAATGCCCTCCCAAGGAATGCCCTACTAAAATATAGTCTTGTTCCTTATTGATTTTTTCCACCAACATCCCTGTAATTTTTGTGATGGAATAGTTCTTCATTCTTGGAGATTGACCATGCCCTGGTAAAACTATGGTAACCAGGTTAAAATGCCGCAGTTCGGTTGCATTGAGCTGGTGTTGCCAAATCGCTGGGCTTTGTGAATTGCCGTGGACAAAAATGAGCGTTAATTTAGAGTTATCTCTTGCCTTTTTGGTAAAGGTGCTTAACTTCATATTGGGGGAATTCATTATGGCATGTGCGTTTAAAGATAGCGGAAATTTAACCTAAATAAACTGAAAGGGATCGGTTTACTCCTTGATCGTTCCTTAATATTCGATTAATTACGACATTGCAGTAATCGGCGGGCTGTGATCTGTTTATATCTTAGGGTTCTTATTACTAATATAAAAGGCTAAAATATAAAAGGTGGGATACCTAATTTATGGTACCCCACCCTATAATACTTTTAAAAAAAAATGTGCTTTATTTATCTATAATTTTAGTTTTAAGAGTAATTCATGGGTGCCATTGCTCAAATTGGCAATGGTATTCTCTGTAGCGGTTTCATATGCATATCCCAATTGTAGACTATTGCTGGCTTTAAAAATAAAGAAACCGCCAAACCCTTCATCCATACGATATGCCACTCCTGGCTCTATTTTTTCCCCGAGCATAAAGGCTGCGGTGAAGTCCATTGAAAGGGGGGAAGCATTTACATACCGCGCTAATATGGAAGGCTTGAAGGTAATGTTATTGTTTAAAGGTATGTCGTAACCTGCCGTAGCATATACATGTATCTTATCTTCTCCTTGTTTTGCAATTCCATTGTCATTGTCCAAACGGTTTGGAGTGAGTATTCTGGGAACTGAAAGAGAGGCAAAAAATGATTTTCCTTTTAAATAGGCACCACTGCCTATATTGGGGGTAAAACTACCGCTGATATTCGTTAAGCTTGGGTCTGATTGAATGCTATAGGTTATAAGTCCATCCGTATTGACCTTATAGGAGTTTAACCCCGCTTTTATTCCCAAAAATAGATGTGTATTTTCATTCAGTTGCAAATGATAGGAGAAATCCAACGCTACCGAAGTTTGGTTTTCAATGAAGGTTCTATCATTGATGATAGAGATTCCCACTCCTAGATTCTTCCCAATTGGAGTTCCAAAGAAAACGGTCTGGGTTTCCGGGCTGCCTTCTACACTTGCCCACTGGCTTCTGATGCCCACTCCAATATCGGTTACCCCATTAGATCCCGCAAAAGCAGGATTAATGAGGTTCATATTATATCGGTAGAAGGTAAAATTGGGGTCTTGCTGGGCCGTTAATGCACCAAAGGCAAGTAAGGTGGATAAGACGAAATATATAGTTTTAAGTTTCATTTCAGTATTGAATTTTAATTGGTTAACGATTGGGTTTAATAATTAATGAACAACCAGCCCTGTATAGGTGCAGTACCATTGCCCAGATCAATTGTATACATATATGATCCCGACGGTAGTTTGTTGCTGTTGGACCTATATGTGGCGTTCCAATCGTTCTTATAGCCCTTGCTGGCAAATACTTCATGTCCCCATCGGTTATAAACCTTAATAAGTGCATTGGCGTAATTCTCAATTCCCGGTATTATCCAGTAATCATTGATCCCATCACCATTTGGTGTAAAGGCCTGGGCTGGTATTAGTGTGGGCTTGGCGTTGATTGGAAAGTAATCCTCCGCATCCGGTATCCCATCGTCATCATCATCGGTATCACAAGAATCGGCTATTGAATCTCCATCAGTATCCGTTCCTGTCAGGGTTAGTTGAGCAGTTTCAATAGTAGTGTTGCCACTGCTGTCCGTAGCCGTTAAAGTAAGGGTGTATTGTCCTATGTTGGCACAGTCAAAATTTGTACGGTCCATAACTAGGCTGGAGATACTACAATTATCATAACTTTCATCTATGAATTCTTCTGCAGCGATACTGATTAAACCGGTTTCATCCAAATTAATGGTCAAGTCTTTAACAACGACTATTGGTGCAATGTTATCCTCAACGATGACTACGGCTGTTGCGTGTGCTTCATTTCCGTTGGCATCGGTTGTTGTTAAGGTAACCGTATTTTCTCCAATATTTTCACAAGTAAAGTTTGTAGTATCTAAACTTATACTCGTAATTCCGCAGTTATCCGTTGAATTATTATTTATTTGAGTAGGGGTAATTGCAGCCACCCCATTGGCATCTAATTGTACATTAATGTCTTGCGCAATTGCCGTTGGGGGGGTCACATCCATCAAGGTGATATTAAAGGTGGTCGTATTTGTATTTCCATTTCCATCCTCAGCAGCAAGTGTAATGGTCTGTGTTGTTGCGTGACCGCTAAGTACAGTGCCGGATATCGGGGACTGGGTAATTGTTACTGTTCCACAATTGTCCGCGGCCGTTGTTAAGCCCGTGTAATCTGGAACGGTAAAATTACAAGAGGCATCCAAATCTTCAAAGGTATCCTCCACGGCAGTTAACGATGGGGGAGTTACGTCCGCTAATGTTACCTCAAAGGTGGTCGTATTGGTATTCCCGTTTCCATCCTCAGCAGTAAGTGTAATGGTCTGTGCCGTTCCGTGATCGCTAATTACAGTACCGGATATCGGGGATTGGGTAACCGTTACTGCTCCACAATTTTCTGCGGCCGTTGTTAAGCCCGTGTAATCTGGAACGGTAAAATTACAAGAGGCATCCAAATCTTCAAAAGTATCCTCTACGGCGGTCAACGATGGGGGAGTTACGTCCGCTAATGTTACCTCAAAGGTGGTCGTATTGGTATTCCCGTTTCCATCCTCAGCAGTAAGTGTAATGGTCTGTGCCGTTCCGTGATCGCTAATTACAGTACCCGATATCGGGGATTGGGTAACTGTAACTGTTCCACAATTATCTGCGGCCGTTGTTAAGCCCGTATAATCTGGAATAGTAAAATTACACTCGGCATCCAAATCTTGGTCTATATCCGCAACAGTGGTCAATGATGGGGCAATAAGATCATTAAAGGAGACATCAAAAGTTTGTGTCCCTATTTCACCTAAACTGTCCTCTATTGAGACCGTAATAGTACTTGTTCCCGCTGCATCCAAAAGGGGCGTAATTGTCAAAGAGCGGGTATTACCTGTACCTGTAATTACAATATCTGTATTATCTACCACACTTGTGTTTGATGAGGCTGCGGTAACTATAAACGTATTATCTCCAGGTAAGTTATCCGTAATAGTTAAAACTAATCCAGAGGCGGAACCATTAATACACTCAAATTGGTTTGCTATGGTGGAGCCTGAGGGTGTATCATTGGAGGTGGTTGTAAAGGAAACTTCATCACCGTAACCTGTTCCTATGGAGTTTGTGGCATATGCACGTACATAATAGGTGGAGCCACTGTTTAATCCGGTTAAATTGCTGCTAAAAGATCCCGTTCCTGTACCATTGGAAGTTTTTGAATCGGTTATTGTTGGTGATCCTGAAGTGTTCCAACAAATTCCCCTTTCAATAATAGCCTGTCCTCCATCATCAGTTATATTTCCGCCACTTACAGCTGTGGTAGAAGTAATGCCAGACATTGCTGTAGTTGTTACTGTTGGTCCCAATGATGCAAATACAGCATCAAAACACATTGTCATTAATAATCCTCCTCCACCTCCATTGTGTGAGAATGTAATAGTGGAGAAATTATTGGTTGAATGTACCTTTAATCGAGCCCCTTGAAGACCATCAACTGAAATTACATTACCATTGATAATAGTAGCTTCGGGGCAATCTCCGTTTTCATGTGTTATAGTTAATGATCCACCGGTATCAGTAGTAATAGTAACAATTTCACCAGTGTTTCCAGCAACCATATTATAAACCATATTGTTTACAGGAGATGAAAAGGTATTGGTGAATGTGCTTGCGCTTGAACCAATATAGACACTGTTTGGTTTAGTTGTGACCCCACAGATTTCCAAACTACTGGCGTAATTTTGGTATCCGCCGGTTCCTGAAGCGGTTATTGTCAATTCATTTTCAGTAAAAGGAAAATCATTATAGCCTTTTTCAGTTGTACAGGTTATTTGGCTTAATGCGCTTTGATAGCCTAAGCAGAATATCATTAACACTAGTAGAGTTATTTTTTTCATACGTTTATATTTATTGTTTTTCCAATTGAATTTCACACCTTCTAATATCTTCATATTGAAAATTAAAGTAGACAGGCACTACCTTTTGTGGTTTGAAGGCAGCGTCCTAAATCTTGAAAAGGCACTATGAACATGATATTGTTGAGGAATCCTTTATCAAGATTAAATTATCATCCTGTACCAACAATATTGGTTGCTCCAATCATGAAAAAAGGAGCCCTGTGATGGACTTAATTTGGGGTTTTTTAATTTTAAAAAATGGTTTTGTAGGGTTGTAATTTGGCAAGTTTTTGTTTGTAGTATTTTTCTTCATATAGGTTTTTGTTTACAGCTTAACGGGGCGAGAATGTTTCTAGTATTTCCAATCTTCAATCGTCTTGATATATGTCAATTTTCCTACAGTTTTAAGTAAATGAGCTGATAAAAATGCATTTTGTCGGTTTTTTTTGATTTTTTTCCTACACCGGAGGGCAAGATGGTTTTTGGCAAAAAAGTCTATGTAGATAAAGTTGTATCGTCTTTATAGGGGTGTTTTTTTGTTATTAAAAATATAAGCAACAAGAAAAATATTACATTTTAAGGCTGGTCATCCAATGGCCCTAAGGTGGGGCGCCTTCATAAAGGATAAATTATTTTAGGGGGAACAGTGGCGGGAATAAGGTCCATTAAGATGAAACGGAAGGGAACTTGGACAATACGTATTGGTTTCAAAAGTAAATGGGTACTATTGTAGTTTTCGGCCTATTCGTTGAATAGCCTGGAAAGTGTTTCTGGACGCATTGCCAGAAAGGAAGCCAAATATTTTTTGGGAATCCTTTGGGCCATTTTTGGGTCAGTATTTTTAAAGAAATAGGCTAGCCGTTTCTGAGCGCTGGGAATCCTGGTCATAAAAGCTCTGTTCTCGGCATGAATATAGTATTCCACCAGCATGATCCGGTTAATTTCCCGCATTTCCGGAAAGTTCTTCAAACAGTATTGATAATCCTGGTATTCCAAATATTCGCAATGTGTGACTTCTAGACATTGGATATTTTCCCTGGCGGGTTCATTTTTAAAAAATCCTGTTATTGAAGTGAATATTTCACTATCAAAACTAATCCAGGTTGTAACATCAATAGTATCGCTAACGCAATATCCCCTGACCAATCCTTTTTTTATAACATACAGTTTATTGCAAATTTCCCCTTCTTTATTAATGATTTCATTTTTAGCGTAAACCGTTCTCTTTATTTTGTTGGTCAAAAATGATTTTAGTTCAGCAGAAAGGGGAACTATTTCATTGAGATAAATTAGAATAAATAGATTTATATGAAGTCTGTTAGGTGAGGACATTTTGACGAATACAGTTTACTTGGCAAAAATACCTAAAAAGTAAGTATTGGCCAATCTATTTAGGACGGTTCCAGTACCTACCGCGGGAATACTTAATAAATGCGTTTTTAAGAGTCGGTTTTACATGCCCCCCCGAATAGGTGACTTTTTATTTGATATTATTTGGTTTTGAATGATATGGAATAAAATAAAAACCCTGTAAATCATACGATTACAGGGTTTTTGGTGTGAAATGATATCATTTCAGTGGAGCCGGAGACGTCCAAGTGTTAAGAAAATGTCCAGTGGACATTTTTAGCGCAGGAGCGAGCTGGCGTGTTGGCTTTCGAATCCCGTAGGCATAACGCAAAAAACCACCCGTAGGTGGTTTTTGAAGTGGAGCCGGAGGGATTCGAACCCTCGTCCAAACAAGCAATTACAATGCCTTCTACATGCTTAGTCCCTAATTAATTTTCGATGTGTACCTGACCAGGAACAGCCTAATACACACTTATCTTCTTAAGTTTTGGTGATAGTGCCGAAGCTTCACTACCCTTATGTTGACTTTGATGGTGCTTCTGAAAGGGACGCCGTCAACAAGGGCTTCCCAGAAACATCTCGCTTTCCCGCCTTGCGGGAACGAGGCTAAATCCTACTATGATTCGGATTAAGCGGCAAGAGCGTAATTATTTTCGCCAATTAAAAAGTGTGGAAAATGAGATTAACGAGCTGTAGCCCAGCGCTCGGCATGCTTACATTCCAATTGGTCTCGCTGTCAAAACCAGTCGGCCCCTTCAATGAGATAGGCATGCTGTGCATGCCGTTATCGAACCTGCCTGCCGGCAGGCAGGTTGAATCCCGCCACCGGCGGGATCTTTTATCCAACCTGCCTAATCCTAGGATAAAGCCAGGCTTGATTCCGCTATCCGCAGAAATGTTCTCTCATCTTTTTTTTCAATGAACTTTATTACCGTTACTTGGGCGTTCCCTTTTTTTTGATACCTACAAGGTTTTGAAAACCTTGCAGGAAGAAAAAAAGGTCGGGCTTTCGGCTATATTTTTTTGATTTTTTCCCCGGACCCCTGTCCAGAGAAAATCAAAAAAGATGCCGCCTCTATCCCTAACGCGGTCGCCAAAGGTACTCCAAAAACTATTCCAAAAAAAGTTTTGCTTGTCAACTTGTCATTTGTTACATTTACAACTATTGAGTTTGTTTATGTTATAAATATAAATTTTTATGAGATTTGGGATTATTAGGGAACGAAAAAATCCACCCGACCGCCGGGTGGTCCTAACACCGGACACCTGTGTAAAGATCCTTAACGGATTCACGGGAGCAGAAATAATAGTAGAGCCTTCCCCTATAAGGGTCTTTAGTGATGAGGAGTATAGGTCAAAGGGACTTCAAGTGGCATCGGAAATGGAAAAATGCGATGTGCTTATCGGTGTCAAAGAAGTGCCTATAGATCATTTGATTCCCCATAAACAATACTTCTTTTTTTCCCATACCATAAAAAAACAACCTTATAACAGACAATTGCTCAGGGCAGTTTTGGAAAAGAATATCCAACTGTATGACCATGAAGTAATTACCAATTCCAAAGGACAGCGTTTAGTGGCATTTGGCAGATATGCCGGTATAGTTGGTGCTTACAATGGTATTAGGGCATATGGACTTAAATTTGACCTGTATCGACTGCCAAAAGCGGAAACATTGGCAGACCAACAGGTTTTAATAAATGAACTGCGAAAACTGAAACTTCCCAACATTAAAATTCTCCTAACTGGTAGGGGAAGGGTCGGTAATGGTGCCAAGGAAATGCTCGATGCCATGAATATTAGGAAAGTCAGGGTTTCCGATTACCTCGGCAAAAACTTTGGTGAACCGGTATATTGTCAAATAGATGCTTCGGAATACAATAAGCGCAAGGATGGAGTTAGAGGGAACAAGAGCGATTTCTTTGCGAACCCGGAAGAGTATAAATCCGATTTCTTTCGATTTGCCATGGTAACCGATTTTTATATCGCCGGACATTTTTACGGAGACGGTGCGCCATATCTTTTTACCCGGGAAGATGCCAGGCATCCCGATTTTGGAATAAAGGTCGTTGCTGATGTCAGCTGTGATATCAATGGCCCCGTGGCCACGACCATAAGGCCCAGTACCATAGCGGATCCAATTTATGGATACGATCCCGTTACAGGGTCTGAGATCGACTTTAGGGATCCGAAGGCTATAGCAGTAATGGCGGTTGACAATTTGCCCTGTGAGTTGCCAAGGGATGCCAGTGTTGGATTTGGCCAGGCCTTTGTTAAAAATGTGATCCCTGCTTTTTTTAATGGGGACAAAGACGGAGTGTTGCAAAGGGCCAGAATGACAAAAAACGGGAAACTTACCAAACGCTATGCCTATTTACAGGACTACATTGATGAAAAGGAATAGGCAACCCAATCTTTTTATATTATTCTTTTTGCTGAAATACTACGGATCAATTCCGTCGCCTTTGGTCTTGCGGGATTGAAACATAACGTTTGGAGATCTTCTTTTAATAAACAATATTCGGGGATTGAATGTCCATTCAACCAGGCAATGGCCATGGCTGTTTTGTAAGGATATAGTATGGACCATATCTTAAAATTTACATAAAGTCAGTGTACGGCTATCGTTTCTTTTTTAGATTTAGAATACTTGAAATGTAATTATGATTCGAAATCTGTTTGTTGCCATCGTATTGTTATCACTTTTTAGTGCCAATGCCCAATATGGAAGGGTGACTGAAAAAGGACCCACTTTTGGGTTGATAAATTTGGAAAGACACCAATTTAAGTTCGACCTTTTTGCTCCAGGTTTTAGTTATGAATTGGGTTTGTTCAGAAATCAAAGTGTCTCAACAAGTTTGGGATTGGGAATTGCGACCTATCAAGAGGGTTATAATATTGGTTTGGCAATGAACAATCGGTATAGATATTACCATAATTTTGATAGACGAAATTCTTTGGGCAAGGATGTTAGTGGCAATTCGGGAAATTATATAGCTGTGGCACAGGCCATCTTTTTTTCACAATTGCGGGTAGCAACCGATATTTCCGGCCCAACTGATTTTAATTTAGGTTTTTACGGATTTGTCTACGGAATTCAAAGAACCTACCCGAAGGGTTTTAACTTTACCGTGGAATTGGGAGGCGGTTATTATAAAGGTGATGGTGTGCCTTCTGGTTATGGTCCTTTACTAGGGTTCAATTTTGGATGGGTGGCGACCAAGCGAAAGTCCAAAAAACCAACTTTTGATTAAAACCTTGATATTCCTGGTAATTAGAGCATTATTAATGGCAAATTAAGGAAGGCTATGGGGTGAAAATAAATAATAATATATTCAATTGGTCAACAAAAGTAAATCGAGTTTATTGTGAATCCCGCAGAAGAACATATCCTTAATCAGTCAGAGCCTTACAGGGGTCTTCTACTGTACATTCAATCGTTTATTGAAAGTGCCATTCCGGAAGTGGAACTGAAATATAAATATAAAATCCCTTTTTACTACATCAATGGTAGGCCTTATTGTTATTTAAACCAAAGCAAGGATTATGTGGATCTTGGGTTTTGGAACGCCGCCCATTTAACGATGCACTTGGATCAATTGAACACAGAAGGACGAAAAATGATGAAATCACTACGTTACAGATCCCTCGAAGATATTGATATCACCATTTTAAGGGAAGTCTTGGAGGATGCCTATAGCGTTAAGGATAGAAAGTTTTGGAAATAAAATCAACCAAAAAAACAACAATTGGTCGTGAGATATTTACACGAATTCCTCCTCATTTTGTCAAATTTAACTGACTACAGACTATTCCTCTATCAATCCCTTGTCCTTGTATAGTTGAATGTACTGGTTGCCCAGTGAATCGGAATCCTTGTATTTTTTCCTTAGCTCAATTAGTTTCTCCTTCAATTCGGATACCACTTGGGCATAATCCGGGTCGTTAAATACATTGTGCAGTTCCTGGGGGTCTTTTTCGCGATCATAGAGTTCCCATACATCTACATCGTAATAAAAGTGTATTAATTTATACTCCTTGGTGGCAATACCATAGTGGCGTTTTACGGCATGTTCCGCTGGATATTCGTAATAGTGGTAGTATATGGCATCCCTATCCCATTTTTCCTTTTCCCCTTTCAGTAAAGGTACTAGGCTTTTTCCTTGCATGTCTTTGGGCGCTGTTACCCCGGCCACTTCCAAAAAGGTCTGTGCGAAATCCAAGTTTTGGACCATTTCATCCTCTGTAGTACCTGGAGTGATTACATTTGGCCATTTAATAAGTAGCGGGGTTTTAAAGGATTCATTGTACATAAATCTTTTGTCGAACCAGCCGTGTTCCCCTAGGTAAAAGCCCTGATCGGAGGTGTACACCACCAAAGTGTTTTCGGTAAGTCCCTCATTGTCCAAATAGTCCAATACCCTACCCACATTTTCATCAACTGCGGCAATGGTCCCCAAATAATCCTGCATATATCGCTGGTATTTCCAAACCATTAGGATAGAATCGTTCATATTGCCGTATTCCTTTTTAAACGCCTCATTTATGGGCCCGTATACTTTGTCCCATTCCGCTCTCTGTTCTGGGGTAAATCTATTTAGACCCCCAATGCCCAAATGTTCCTCAATATTTAATTCGTCCAGTACGGTATCCGTTATCTTTAGGTCATAACGCAATGTCATATGCTTTAGGATGTTCATTTCCGCAGGTCCTGCCGTAGTTTCACGTGTAGTGTAATTGTCGAACAAAGTAGCTGGTAAAGGATAGGTTTTTTTTGTAAATTCTTTGTAATGTCTTGGTGCCGGTATCCAGGACCTGTGCGGAGCCTTGTGCAAGTACATCAACATAAAGGGTTTTTGGGTATCCCTGCGATTTTCTAACCAATCCAAGGTGAGGTCGGTGGTAATATCGGTAACATAACCCGTAATGGTGGTATCTCCAGTCGCTGTAATAAATTTTGGGTTATAATAACTTCCCTGTCCTGGTAGAATCTTAAATTCATCGAAGCCTTTAGGGTTATTTCCAAAATGAAGCTTCCCGAACATAGCGGTCTGGTATCCTGCTTTTTGTAATAATTGGGGAAAGGTAACATTGGTGGTGTCAAATGGGGTAATATTGTCAATCTTGCCATTGATGTGGCTATGTTTTCCGGTCAGGATTACGGCACGCGATGGTGCACAAATGGAATTGGTAACGCTGGCATTGGTAAAGAGCATGCCTTCCTTGGCAATTCTGTCTATATTGGGAGTATTGATGAGCCTGTTGTCATAGGCGCTAATGGCCTGATAAGCATGGTCATCGGACATGATGAAAACTATGTTCGGTTTTTTTGAGATTTGTTCATTTGTTTCCTGCTTGCAGGAGGTAAGCAATAAAAAGAATATTCCAAAAATGAGATTAAAAAGTATGCGATTCATTGGTGATGATTAAGGTGAAATTAAAAAATTTCTGTCAACGTTTAATTGGACCTTCAAGGTGGATCCTTGGCAAATTTATGTTTTTCTCCCACAAACGCCAACAATATTCTTGAATAGAGAGTTAAAAAAATCATGACCGTTAGGAGTTGTGGTCTACTATGGATTGGGTAAATTTGGGTCGGCCTAAATGGAGTTTTTATTTTAATTTTGAATCATATGTTCAATGAAAATGCCGCATTGGTATGTACGGCATTCAAAAATAGGAGGTTTGTGGTTTTTACGTTTTTAATCCTAGTTTAGAAAGCATTTACCGTTTTGCGCAGTGCAACCAAATTGGACAATAATTTTTCCAGATGATCCAAATGCAGCATATTGGCCCCATCGCTTTTGGCGTTTGCTGGATCAAAATGCGTCTCTATAAATATGCCATCCGCACCAGTGACTATTCCTGCCCTGGCAATTGTCTCTATCATATCCGGTCTACCTCCGGTAACCCCTGACGACTGATTGGGCTGTTGTAGTGAATGGGTAACGTCCAATACTACGGGTGCATACTGCTTCATCGTTGGGATACCGCGGAAATCCACAATCATATCCTGGTAGCCAAACATGGTTCCCCTGTCCGTAACCATAACCTGTTCGTTATTGGAATCCAGGACTTTCTGTACCGCATGCTTCATACTCTCCGGACTCATAAACTGTCCCTTTTTTAAGTTCACTACTTTACCGGTTTCGGCCGCTGCCACTACCAAATCTGTCTGGCGTACCAAAAAGGCCGGTATTTGTAGGACATCCACATATTCAGCGGCCATATGGGCATCGGAAATTTCATGAATGTCCGTAATGGTAGGCACCTTAAAGCTTTCGGATACTTTTCTAAGGATTTTTAGGGCCTTTTCATCCCCGATCCCTGTAAAGGAGTCTACACGGCTGCGATTGGCCTTTTTAAAACTTCCCTTAAAAACGTAGGGGATATTAAGTTTATCGGTAATGGAAACCACTTTTTCCGCAATGCGCATTGCCATTTCCTCGCCTTCAATGGCGCAGGGGCCACAGAGCAGAAAAAAGTTGTTGCTTTTGGTGTATTTAAGTTGAGGTATATGTTCTAGATTCATTGCTCTTAATTTTAGTGCAAAGATAGTGGAATTTGAATGTTATTGGTATTCTATAAAACTACTTCAATATCAATAAGATAAGAAAAATTAGGCTTTTGTAGTTGGCGTAAAAAAAATGAGTATCTTTGCGCCCGCATTTAGGGTGCTTAGATGCGGTTAAAATCATATTATGGGAGTTACAAAAAACATAGCTATTATAGCCCACGTTGACCACGGTAAAACCACCTTGGTAGACAAAATAATGTATCATTGTCAATTGTTTAGGGAGAATCAAAATACTGGTGACCTAATTCTAGATAATAATGACTTGGAACGAGAAAGGGGTATTACCATTACCTCCAAGAACGTTTCCGTGGTTTACAAGGATACCAAGATCAATATTATAGATACCCCTGGTCACGCCGATTTTGGAGGTGAAGTAGAGCGTGTTCTAAACATGGCAGATGGTGTACTTTTGTTGGTGGATGCCTTCGAAGGTCCTATGCCCCAAACCCGATTTGTACTTCAAAAGGCTATAGATTTGGGTCTAAAGCCATGTGTTGTAATCAATAAGGTGGACAAGGAAAACTGTACTCCAGAGGAAGTGCATGAAAAGGTTTTTGATCTGATGTTTGAACTTGGTGCGGAAGAGTGGCAGTTGGATTTTCCTACGGTCTATGGTTCTGCAAAGAACAATTGGATGAGCGATGATTGGAAAAACCAAACAGAGAACATTGAGCCGCTATTGGATATGGTTATTGAGCATATTCCTACATTTGAGGCCAAAGAAGGTAATACCCAAATGTTGATTACTTCATTGGACTATTCTTCATTTACAGGAAGGATCGCCATTGGAAGATTGCAAAGGGGTACCTTAAAGGAGAACCAACAGGTGTCCTTAATAAAAAGAGACGGATCTATTGTAAAATCCAAAATCAAGGAATTGTATACCTTCGAAGGAATGGGCCGACTAAAGGTTCCAGAGGTGGCTACCGGAGACATTTGTGCTTTGGTAGGTATTGAAGGTTTCGAAATTGGAGATACAGTTGCCGATATTGAAAATCCCGAACAACTGAAAACGATTGCTATTGATGAGCCTACCATGAGTATGCTGTTTACCATCAACGATAGTCCATTTTTTGGAAAGGATGGTAAGTTTGTAACTTCCAGGCACATTAATGACCGTCTAAAAAGGGAATTGGAAAAGAATTTGGCCTTAAGGGTAAATGATACGGACAGTGCTGATAAGTTTTTGGTTTTTGGCCGTGGAGTATTGCATCTTTCTGTTTTGATAGAAACTATGAGAAGGGAAGGCTATGAATTGCAGATTGGTCAGCCACAGGTAATCATCAAGGAGATTGATGGTGTTAAATGTGAGCCAATTGAGCAATTGACCATAGATTTGCCGGAAGAAGTTTCTGGTAGGGCAGTGGAAATGGTATCAATCCGTAAAGGGGAAATGACCAGTATGGAAGCCAAAGGTAATCGAATGGTCTGTGAATTCTTAATTCCTTCAAGAGGTATTATAGGTCTAAGAAACCAATTGTTAACGGCTACCGCGGGTGAGGCCATCATGGCGCACCGCTTTTTGGAATACCAACCTATGAAGGGGGATATTCCTCAAAGACAGAACGGTTCTTTGGTATCTATGGAAACAGGAAAATCCATTCCTTACTCTATAGATAAATTACAGGACAGAGGTAAGTTTTTTGTTGATCCGGGCGAGGATATCTACGAGGGTCAGGTAATTGGAGAAAACTCCAGAGGTGATGACATGACGGTGAACATTACCAAAACCAAAAAATTGTCGAACGTTCGTTCCTCAGGCGCAGATGACAAAGCTAAAATTGTTCCAGCGATTAAGTTTTCTTTGGAAGAAGCTTTGGAATATATCCAAAAAGACGAATATGTGGAGGTTACTCCAAAACATTTACGCCTTAGAAAGATTCATTTAACAGAAAATGATCGTAAGCGAAATAAAATAGCATAAATGGAAAAGGCCCTTTTTTAAGGCTTTTTTCGCTATATCATTTATACTATGAGCCACCTTTTTAGGTGGCTTTTTGGTTGCCGCAGTTTTTCCATCTCAATTTAATCTATCCAGGCTTGATCAAAAGGGTTGGGGAAATGGCCATTAAAAACTTTTTGATTATCAAATCTCTAAAATTTTGGGCCTCATTTTTCTACTTTCTCAATTATTTTAACTAAGCCTATTTTTCTGCGCTTGGGTTGTGAATTTTAGCTAATTTAAAGTTGAATTACAACTCATTTCGGTCTAAATCAAATTAATAGAATATGCAACTAGAAGGAAAAAATGTACTCATCACAGGTGGTACTAGAGGTATTGGAAAATGTATGGTAAAGGAATTGGTGAAAGGTGGTGTTCGTCAAATTGCCGTCATAGCCCGGGACAAGCAAAATTTAAAACAGTTGTCGCAAGAATTTGAGGACGTTAAGTTTATACGCATTGCTGGTGATGTGGCGGAAATTGAAGTTTTGAGGGAGGCTGTGGCACTTATAGAAGACAAATGGGGGCATCTGGATATCTTGATCAACAATGCCGGTATTGTTTCTGCCGGTCCTTTGGAGGATATACAGGATGAAGACCTTTATGATCAAGTAGCGGTGAATATTACTGCTGTGTTTTTGCTTACTAAATATTGTATTCCGCTTTTAAAAGCGTCCAAAGAGGCTGCTATTCTAAATATATCTTCTGGTTTGGGGCTGATAGGTATGCCCTTTTATGCGGCCTACGGGAGTACTAAGGCAGCCGTACGCCAATTTTCGGACGCTATGAGAAGGGAGCTTGCTCCTTTTAATATAAGTGTTACCTGCTCTTTTCCAACTGCAACGGATACGGATATGATGGAGAAATTTAAAGGGAGGGTGATGGATTCCCCGGAATTTGTGGCCCAACGCTCCATAGAAGGATTACTGAATAAAGAATTACATGTAATTTTTGGTGGCCAGGAACGACTAAATGAAAATATCATGAATTTTGAGGCACCAGATGAATTTGATAAAAGGGTAGCGCAAAATTATGAGGATAGAAAAAAGGCCAGTTTGGGTCATAAAGCCGTTTAATTCATACGGAAATATTAAAGAGTAAAATCCAATTATTCACTATGAAGAATATCTTTGTTTACACAGTAATACTATTTGGTGTTATGTTCTCCTGTAAGGAGACTTCCCAACCTAAAAAGGAAGTTACCGGGGCCGAAGTGGGTAAGGAAACCAATCTTGGCTCCATACCAATGTCATGGGTGAATAACAGGGTTGACAAGGCAAAAAAGAGACTTGATCGGTCCGAGGCGGGAAAGGTGGTTTGGGAGGCCATGGAAGCCATGGGAGGGCTAAAAAAATGGTATTCCAATGGCTATTTGTCCTTTAGATTCAATTATCAGCCTTTGGATGGTTCTGTGCCTCGCGATACCTACCAGACCATTGATACCTGGAACAACAGAGCAAGGCATACCAGTACAACCGATAGTACGGCAATTTTTGGGTGGGATGGAAAAAATGCTTGGGTAAAGGCTAAGGACAGTACAGCTTTTAACTATAATTTGCGGTTTTGGGCATTAACTCCCCTCTACCTAGCGGCACAACCCCTAGTCCTGGATGGGGAAGGTGTTAATTTGGAATTGTTGCCAAAAACCAATTTCAAGGATGCACCACAGGATGTGGTTAAAGTTACCTTCGCTTCGGGAACAGGTGATGCTCCGGACGATTATTATATTTTGTATTTGGATGCCGAAACTCATTTGTTAACGGCACTTCGATACATAGTGTCTTACCCAGGATACTTTCCCAATGGTGGAAATAACCCGGAAAAAATTATGGATTTGGTAAGCAGAAAAACTGTTAATGGGATCAATTTGCCCCTAAAATTTGATACGTATTGGTCAACCGGGGACGGGCAACCTAAAGGAGAACCTATAACAACCATTGAATTGAGCCATATCGAATTCCAAAATACCTTGGAGGAAGGTTTTTTTGAACGTCCCGAAGGGGGAAAGCTCTTGGAAGGTTTATGATAGATATAAGGGGATATCTCCAAAATGGACAATACCCTTTTTTCTTGCCCATGCACTGAAATAACAATGTATTTTTAGGGGATCTATTTAGGTGGAAAATAGGCAGTTAAAACAGCTGCTTTTATTTTAGCACGCCCTTTTTGTTATAAGCCGCGGCCGCCGCGCCAATAATCCCGGCATGATTTTGCAGTTCTGCGGGTATTACAGGGGTTTCAATATTGATATAGTCCTTAAAATCGTTCCAGTCCTTGGAGGTGCCTCCCCCGAGGATTATTAGATCTGGAGATACGATCAATTCTACGAACTCCAAGAAAACATTGAACCGCTTGCCCCATTTTTTGTAACTGAGTGATTCCCTTTCCTTGGCTGAAGCTGCGGCCCATAATTCAATTTTTTCATACTTTTTATAAGGAATCTGGCCCAATTCAAAATTTGGTATCAATTCCCCGTTGTAAAAGGCACCGCTACCTAATCCGGTTCCTATAGTGATCATCAGCACAAGGCCTTCCTTTCCCTGGCCTACACCAAAATTCATGGATGCGTATCCTGCGGCATCAGCATCGTTTACCACGGTCACTGGTAATCCCGTTACCTCACTGAACAGTTCATTTACATTTACACCGGCCCACCTTTTATGAAGATTTCCAGGTGTTTTACAGATGCCTTTTTTAATGACGGTTGGAAATCCACAGCCTATAGGTCCGCTATAATCAAAATGTTTTACAATTTTGGCAACTACTTCGGCCATAGGTTTTGGTTTTCTCGATTTCGGAGTGGGTATTCTAAACCGCTCCGATATCATTTCACCAGTTTCCATATTTACTAAGGCTCCTTTTATGCCCGAGCCACCGACATCAATTCCGAGGATTTCCATGTATAATATTAATATATTTGTGAACAAAGTAACAAAAAACTTTCGGGAGTTGTGGTATGCACACTTCTTGGTCGGATTTTCGTGCTTTTAATAGGTCTATTTATGGGCGATAACCATTTGGGTTTATACTAATTCTTTAGTTTCCTATATACAGGCCGGTATTTCCCTTTTCCAAAACAGGCATAAGCTCCATAACAAGGTCTGGATTTAGGTCGGCAATATTTTTGGTTTCATAAGGGTCTGTGCTATGGTCGTAAAGTTCAATGGTAGGTTCGTCCTGTCTATAATATTTGGTTAATCTGTACCTGTCTGTCCGCAGGGAAATACCATTTCTAAAATAGCTGTATGCCACTCCATCTTCTTTGGATGATGCCTCATTTAAACTATCGATAAAGCTTTCGCCGTCTATTTCATGGGTCATACCAATATTGCACAGTTCCATTATCGTTGGGTAGATGTCTACCGTCTCTACAATGGTTTTTACTTTGTTGGTTTGATGCCCTTTAAAAGGGGATTTGATGATCAAGGCACTTTTTAAGGCATTTTCGAAAAGGGTATGTTTTCCCCAAACCCGTTGATCTCCCAAATGCCAACCATGGTCTCCCCATATCACGATAATCGTATTCTTGTCCAAGCCCATCACTTTTAGCTCCTCCCAAATAAGGCCTATTTGGGCATCGATATAACTTATTGAGGCCAAGTAGGCATGCCTTAATTTTTTGGCGTATTCCTGGGAAACCGGTTGGGCTAGACTTGCCTTTTCCTCCCCTAGGGCATATTGGTTAAATTCGCCGCTTTCATGTAGGCTCTTTAAGCTTATGTTCTCCGGAACCCGAGGGTTGGGCGAAAGGGGTATTTGTTCCCTATCGTATAGGTCCCAATACTTTTTTGGGGCATTAAATGGTAAATGGGGTTTAAAAAAACCTACTCCCATAAAGAAAGGTTGCTTCTTATCTTTAAGCTCCCTAAGTTTTGAAATGGCCAACTTGGTGGTCAATCCATCCGGATATCCCTCATCATCTACTTCCCCCGCCTCATATGGTCTTACCTGTTTCTTTAGGCTTTGTCTATTTTCTCCGTCCGAATACCCGAAAAATGCATTCCAACCCGTTCCCCATTTTCCAGCATCAAATAATAGCTCGTTCCAGCTATGCGGCAATTCTTTTTTGGTGGAAACCGGTTCTTCATAACCGTAGACCAAACCATCTGCGGAGTGACTTATCTTCCCTATGCCAACGGTATGGTATCCATTCCTTTTAAGATGGTGGATAAAAGATTCTGGCACTTTATTTTCGGTTGCATTGGATATTTCCTTTTCAATGGCATTATTGCCCAAATGTAAAGGCTTACGGGGGCGCATACCGGTTAAAAGTGCATATCTCGATGCACCACAGGTTGGGACTTGGACAAAGTGGTTCGTAAAAATAGTTCCTTCAGAGGCCAGTGCATCCATATTGGGAGAATGGACAATGGGGTTGCCATATGCTCCTAATTCTGTTCGCAGGTCATCCACGGCAATAAACAACACATTGGGCGGTCTTTGCCCTTGCTTGCATTGTAGATTACTTCCCAGAAAAATTAGAAGAGGGAGTAGGATAAATAATCTTTTAAAACTGGTTGGCATAGGTAGTTTACATTAATGGTGTTAAAATGACTTTAAATACTATGGCAATATATAATTAAATCAATTGGCCGGTGTCTTTAAGCAAATCAAAGATAATTTTATCAACTTCGGATACCTTTTTCCTGTCCCTGTAGTTCAGCCAACATATTTCGCCTGCTTCGGGCTTAATGGCGATGGTTCCCGTATACTCGGCCGAATAATAGGTAGATCTCGCTAAAATAAAGGGTTTGCTGTCATCGGCCCTTGCTTCAAAAATCCCCAAATGATCAAAGGAAGGGATTTCTAGAATTATTCCCAGCACATTTTTTATTACCCGGGTCAGTGTCATTGCATCGGACTCTTTCGGTATTCTTTCTCCTCCTGGAAGTGAATAGGTAGTCTTTCCTGTAGGTCTAATAGCCAGTAACTTCTGGTCTACAATATGGATCCATGTTAATTGGTCTATGATTTCGTCCGAAGGTTCAATATAGTAATCAATGGAATTAAGGGAGTGGCCCTTATCTATAAGGTCCAATAGTCTATCTATGGCCGTTCCAAATTTAGTGAGGGTTCCCAATTTGTTGTTACGGCCAAGGGCGCTGGAAATAGTTTCGTCCCGATTGCCAAATTTGTAACCACCCTTTTTGACCCAGACGAGGTTTAAAAGATGCTGCATCCCAACATTGCCCAATTGGTCTATGGAAATGGCAATTTTAAGAAGGTATTCTCCCAGTCCTACAATACCCTTTTTTAATAGTCCATGGAAAAGGCCATAAACAAAGCCAAGGGGGAAGGTGAGTACAAATAAAAATATGGAGATAAGGAATAGTAGTATCCCTATCAAGGGATTCATTTTTTTGTCCGCCCTATAGACTTGTTTTTTTAAAATCATCGGTTGTAGTTGGTTGCTTAAAGGTATAAAATAATTTTAGCGGAGGGGAAGGGTTTTAAGACCGATAATGTAAATGTGTAAAATGAAATTGTGTCAATAATTAATAGTGTAGCTGCAATACTATCAAATAAATACTATATTTGAGAAATTCAAAATTTGGGGCATGGCCAATTATTTGTTAATTAAAAAATGAGCAATACCCTTTTGATATTACTACCTCTAATTCCGTTATGTAAAATTTAAGCTTCTCCGTTAATCCAAATAATCTTTTTAAAATTTTATTGATGAAAAATTACATTGCCCTTATCCTTGGTGTTTTTACATTGTTCCTTACTTCTTGTGATAGCAAGAAAAGGGAAGGCGAACCACGAATTTTGGTCTTTTCCAAGACCATGGGTTATAAGCATGCTTCCATACCCAGTGGATTGGAGGCAATTCAAAAGTTGGGAATGGACAACAAAATTGGTGTGGATACAACTAAAAATGCCGATATCTTTAATGATGACGACTTAAAAAAGTATTCGGCAATAGTATTTTTAAGTACCACGGGCAACATATTGGATGCTAAACAAGAAGCCGCCTTTGAAAGGTATATTCAGGCTGGTGGAGGTTTTGTGGGTGTACATGCCGCCACGGACACCGAATATGATTGGAATTGGTATGGAAGATTGGTGGGTGCTTATTTTGCCAGTCATCCTGCAGGTACCCCTGAGGCCGATTTTATTATTAAGGACAATACTTTTGGGGCTACCAATATGTTTGCCGACTCCATCTGGCATCGAACCGATGAACTCTATAATTTTAAGAAAATAAATCCGGAGGTGAATGTTTTGATGACGGTAGATGAAAAGAGTTATGAAGGAGGTATTAATGGAGATCATCACCCCATGAGCTGGTATCATGAATATGACGGAGGCCGTGCCTTTTATACGGCCTTGGGCCATACCGAGGAAAGTTTTTCCGAGGAATTGTACTTAAAACATTTATTAGGGGGTATCCAATATGCCATAGGAAAGAATGAAATTTTGGATTATACCAAGGTAACCACCCAAATTCCACCTGATTCCGATCGCTTTACCAAAGTTCCTCTGAAATATGGTGACTTTTTTGAGCCTACCGAAATGGCTATTTTGCCCAATAATGACATTTTGGTTTCCCAGAGACGGGGTGAAATAATGCTGTATAAAGCAGCTACCAAAGAATTGTCCCAAGTGGGGTTTTTGGATGTATATCATAAAACCCAAAATACACCAAATGTAAATGCAGAGGAAGGGTTAATGGGGTTGCAAAAGGACCCCGATTTTGAGACCAATCATTGGATATATTTGTACTACAGCCCAACAGGGGATAAGTGGGTGAACCGTTTGTCAAGATTTAAATTTGAGAACGATATTTTGGACACAACCACGGAGCAGATAATACTTGAAGTGGATAGTCAGCGTGAGATATGTTGCCATACAGGGGGGTCAATTGCATTTGGACCGGATAATATGTTGTATTTATCTACAGGGGATAATTCCACACCTTTTAGTGAAAAAGGGGTGAAATACGTGAACAGTGGCTTTGCACCCTTAAACGATATCCCAGGAAAGGAACAGTACGATGCCCGTAGATCTTCAGGAAACACCAATGACCTGAGAGGGAAAATATTGCGAATTAAGGTAAATGAGGATGGTAGTTATAGTATCCCCGAAGGAAATTTATTTCCGGAAGGAACTGCCAAGACCAGGCCTGAAATATTTACCATGGGCCACAGAAATCCGTATAGAATATCTGTAGATCCCAAAAAGGGATATGTATATTGGGGAGATGTAGGGCCAGACGCCCGGGCAGATAGTTTGGACACCAGGGGGCCAAGGGGGTATGATGAAATGAATCAGGCTAGGGAGGCCGGAAATTTTGGTTGGCCATTCTTTATTGCGGATAATAAACCCTATCGTCAATATGATTATGCTACGGGGGAGAGTGGAGATACTTTTGATCCCGAAAAACCCATAAACGACTCTAGAAACAATACGGGCCTTAGGGAACTTCCAAAAGCTATGCCTGCCTATGGTTTTTATCCATATGTAGCATCCCAAGAATTTCCCCAAACCGGTACCGGAGGTAGGAACGCTATGGCGGGTCCCGTGTATTATTCGGATCTCTACAATGGGCCCAATGCACTGCCGGAATATTATGATGGAAAAGTATTGGTCTATGATTGGATACGTGGCTGGATGATGGCCGTTAGCCTGTTCCCTGATGGGGAATTCAATAAAATGGAGCCATTTGCAGACCAAATCAAAGTAAACAATCTTATAGATATGGAGGTTGGTCCTGATGGTAGGGTGTATCTATTGGAATATGGTAGTGGTTGGTTTTCCAAAAATGATGATTCTGCATTGTCTTATATAGAATACAACGGGGGCAATAGACCACCGTTGATAGAGAATATTTCTGTGGATAAAACATCTGGAAAACTTCCTTTGACTATTACTGCAAAAGTAGAGGCAAGGGATAGGGAGCAGGATGAAATGACCTATGTGTGGCATTTCGGGAATGGTGAAACCAAGGAAACTACCACTCCCCATATTACCTATACCTATGATAATGTGGGGGACTATATTTTGTCCGCTACTGTTTTGGATAACAAGGAAGCTTCGGCCAAAAGTCAAGTTATTAATGTGGTGGCTGGAAATTCAAGGCCGGAAGTATCCATAGATATCAATGGGGGCAATTCATTATTTTTCGAGCCAGGGAGGCCTATGAACTATAAGGTCACCGTTACCGATCCAGATGGTTCCGCAATAGATGAGGACAATATTTTTGTTTCCATAGATTATCTGGAAGGCATGGATGAAGCCTCACTGTCATTGGGGCATCAAGAAGTCTCGGCGGTTGTTACCGGCAAGGCGTTAACAATGGCATTGGATTGTAAAACCTGCCACAAGGAAAAGGAAAAATCTGTTGGGCCTATGTACCGGGATATCGCTGAAAAGTACAAGAACGATAAAAAGGGATTAAGCTATCTGCAGTCTAAGATAATTTCGGGAGGTAGTGGCGTTTGGGGAGAAGTAACCATGCCTGCACATCCCAACCTTACCAAGGATGAATCTAGGCAGATAGGGCTCTATATCCAATCCCTTGCAAGTACGGCCGATAAAAAGAAATCCTTACCAGCTACGGGAAGCATAGTTCCAAACCCTACCAAGGGTGCAACTGTTATGGTAATTACGGCCAGTTATACAGATAATGGGGAAAACAATGTTAAACCCTTGACGGGTTCTAAATCAGTGGTATTGCAATTGGATGCCAATGCCGACAACGCAGGGGCCAAGTAAAAATGGTTATAGACCTGTGGAACTTCCGGCTATTGTTGTAAAAAGAACCATTCCTATGGCTAAAGTTGGTTGATGGATGCTTTATAAGGAGGTGGTGTGTTTTGGGATCCGGTACAGGAAATTTAGGGACGCCTTATGCTTATTTTTACGGTTCCAGCCAAAGATTGTTCCCGGGTCCATAATAGGGGTAGCTACATTTTCTGGGTGGAACAGGAGTAGCTAATCTAAGATATTTGGTTTTCAGGGAATTTTTATTGGTTCATCCAGTTTTTAAATTCGGAGGCTTTTGCCTTGCTTACGATTACTTGTTCCGTATGGGGTGGGATAACACCAATGATCAGCTTCCCGTTAAAATATTGTTTTATTCCGGCAATGGCATCCCTTTGCGCTATGAACTGTCTATTTAGTCGGTAAAAGTTAGACGGGTCGAGGTCGTTTTCAATATCCTCCAATTTCTGGTCAATAGTATGGGTCCGCCTGTCTTTTGTGACAGCCTTAACTATTCCGTTTTCAATGAATAGATAGGCAATTTTATCAGTTTTCAAAGGAATTAGTTCATCGCGATAATGCACTAAATACATGGATTTATAGGTCTTTTTTTGATCCTTCAATAGGCTTAGGAGTCCTTCCACTTGATTGGTGATAAGCCCCTTGCCCTTTAATTGCCCTTTGAACTGTTCCAAGCTAACTTCCAATTCATCCTCGTCTATTGGTTTTAACAAATAATCAATGCTATTGAGTTTAAATGCCTGTAAGGCATATTGGTCATAGGCCGTGGTAAAGATAATTGGAGCATCAATTTTAACGGCATCAAAAATTTCAAAAGATAGTCCATCGGCTAGATGGATGTCCATAAAAACTAGGTCGGCTTCCTGGTTTTTGGTAAAATAATCAATAGCCGTTTTTACTGAATCCAAAACGGCCAATATCTCAAGCTTATCTTGGAGGTTTTTAAGCATGTAGGCAAGATTTTCACTTGCAGCCAATTCATCTTCTACAATTACTATTTTCATGTCATTCTGTTCAAGGGTAGTTTTACTCTAAAAATATCACTCTGCTTGTCTATGATAATTTGTTGTTTACGTATCATATAATAGCGTTTGTACAGGTTTAGAAGCCCATTTCCCGTGCCTTCTGCCAGGGTGGAGCGAGGCCGTACCTTGTTTTCCACATAAATGCATTCATCTTGCGAATAGATGTTCACTTTTAGCGGGTGCGTTTCCGAAATTTCATTGTGCTTCACGGCGTTTTCTGCCAATAATTGTAAGGCCAATGGGGGAATTTTTCTGTCGAGATAGCTTTCGTCAATGGCAATATCAATTTGAAAACGGTTCCTGTATCTTGTTTTTATTAAGTAGGTATAGCTTTCCAAAAATTTAAGCTCCTCTTTTAAAGAGACCAGATCCCTATCCCCGCTTTGTAATATATAGCGGTACATAAAGGAAAGTTTTTTAACAAACATAGTAGCCTCCTTATTGTCCCGAATAAGGGAATTGAGTGTATTAAGGGAATTGAAAAGAAAATGCGGGTTGATTTGATTCTTTAATGCAGAAAGTTCATTTTGAAGGTTCTGTTGTTTCAAATATTCATTTTCCAGAATATTTTGCCGCTGAATAATTTGAAGTCTTAAAATTCTGGATATAAATATTATGATAATGAGGACTACTATAAATATAAAAACCTGAAAATCCTCCTCCCTATTGGAAATGTCTTTGTCAACTAAAAACGGATAAATAAAATCTAACAATAGAATTGTTGATACAAGGATTCCAATATTGCCCGAGAGCCTCAGTACCCATACAATTAAACGGTTCCTTTTGGGGATACGATAAATAAAATTGGTATTGAATTGCAGTGCAGACCATGAAAAAAGGAAGAAAAACCAGAATTTAAGATCAAGATCCACAAACAGTTCACTGGAGAAAATCTCTTTATTAAAGCCGGTCGATCTGAAGAGGGATATGGTAAGCGGAAGGGTCACTAAAACAGCAATCAGGATGGCAATTTTTATTATTTCAAGCTGTTTTACCCGTTTTATAGTGTCCATATTAGCTAAGTTGTTTTAAATATACTTCATTACGTCTCCTTATCATAGTCCTCGAGATGGATTTTCTTATTCCCCCAATTTAGTGTAAAAAAAAGCCCCTGAATAAAGTCAAGGGCTTGTTGGTGATAAACTCATGTATCTTTGTTATTTGGCATAAGCGTCAAATCCCTTGGGTAGATAGTTCATTACTTCAAAGCCAAGATCAATTTCTTCTTCAATCTCTTCTATGATAATATTGTTTAGGTTCAGCTCCATGCCTTGGTACGCATTGAAACCAATTGGCAGGTATTGTGCAGGATCAAAGCCGAGAACAATTTCTTCTTCCATCTCCATAACAACAATTTTGGTAAGGTCAAATCCCATGCCCCTATATGCGTTGAAGTCTAATGGTAAGTAGGGAGTAGGGTCAAAATTGAGTACAATTTCTTCCTCTTCTTCAATAAGGTCAATATCCTCCAAGCTTAAATTTCTTACTTCTTCATCCATAAGCAATCCTTCGGCAAAGGGGTTATGGGATTCAATATAACAATTAATGTCATCTGAATTTAAACATTTGTCCTTCCCTGAAAATGAGAACAATGAGAGGGATACTAACATGGTACTTAATAATAAAGCTATGTTTTTCATGATATGTAATTTTATGAATATTTGGATATGCATCTTATTTCAGGTGCAAAGATAATGGGCGTATCCACTTTTTTTAGGTAGATACTAAGTGAAGTGGACTAAATGGGGGGTGAAACGGCTATGGGGTAAACTGAACCGAACCTGATTTGGTAAACAAAGTGATAATAATGGTGCCGTATGGCCCTTTCACAACAAGATCTGCCGGTAAACGGCCAGCTGTTTATGGTTGGTTTAACGTAGGAAATGGTGGGTCTGGACTAGGGTGTCTACCCATGATCGTTAAACGGCCCTTTGTATTACTTCAAAAACCTTGTTGCCATCACACTTCAAAGTTTTGGATGGATATTTAAGAATAAGGGCGTAGTCATGGGTGGCCATTAGGATGGTCCTTCCGGTCTTGTTGATATCCTGAAGAACCTTCATTACTTCCACACTGGTCTGTGGGTCAAGATTCCCTGTAGGCTCGTCTGCCAGAATTAGGTCTGGATCATTCAGTAAAGCTCGGGCTATTGCGATACGTTGTTGTTCCCCGCCGGAAAGTTCATGGGGAAATTTAAAACCTTTCGTTTTCATTCCCACCTTATCCAGGACATCTTCAATCTTGGCGTTCATTTCGCTCCGGTCTTTCCAGCCGGTAGCCTTTAGAACAAAAAGAAGATTGTTATTTACATTGCGATCCGGTAATAATTTAAAATCCTGAAAAACTACCCCTAATTTTCTTCTCAGATAAGGAATCTCCTTTTCCTTTAAGGTGGTTAGATCGAAATCTACAATATGGCCACTTCCTTGTTTTAATGGAAGATCGCCATATAAAGTTTTCATAAAGCTGCTCTTTCCGCTGCCTGTTTTTCCAATAAGGTACACGAATTCCCCTTTTTTGATTTCAAGGCTGATATCGTTCAATACCAAATTTTCTCCCTGAAATACCGCTACATCCTTCAGCTGCAATATGCTTTCGCCCATAGTTTTTAATGTTGATATAAAAGTAATAAGTTCCTTTGGAATTAAGTCAAATCTTCTTGAAAAATCTTTTTCTTTATCATATACTTAGGGACAATATTTATCGTTATATAATTTAATTACGGTAATTCTTAACTTCTAGAGAACACTATGCTAAGAAAAAAAACCGCTGTTATACTGTGTTTTGTTGGGTCTTTGTTTTACGTAAGTGCCCAAGAATCCGAAATCTATACTTTTGACCAAAAGGACTACCAGGAAGCTTTGGCCTTGTATAACAATAAACAGTATCAGGCAGCCCAGACTATCTTTGAAAAGGTAAAAAATAATACCAGGGATGAAGAGACCCAGGCCAATAGTGCGTATTATGCCGCTACTGCGGCAATTCGCCTGAATCAGTTGGGGGCCGATAGGTTGATGGAGGACTTTGTGGAAAAGTATCCAACTTCAACCAAACGCAATTCTGCCTACCTCGATGTGGCCGATTATTATTTTGCAACCGGAAAGTATCCGTATGCCTTAAAATGGTATACCAAGGTAGATCAGAGTTCCATGTCCAGGAAGGATAAGGAGCGTTTCAATTTTAACAATGGATATGCCTTGTTCTCCTCCAACAAGCCAAAAGAGGCGGAACGATACTTAAATCAGGTGACCACCTCTCCAACCTATGGTTCCCAAGCCAAGTATTACTTGGGGTATATTGCTTATCAGCAGGACGATTATGCCCAGGCCAATCAGCGTTTTGATCAGATTACCGACCAAGAATTGTTGGAAGAAAAGCTGTCCTATTATCAGGCGGATATGAACTTTAAATTGGGCAAGTTTGAAGAGGCTATTGCCTTGGCTAAAAAACAATTGCCCAAATCTGACCGAAATGAAGTTTCGGAGCTCAATAAAATTATTGGTGAGAGTTATTTCAACCTAAAACAATATGCCAATGCCATACCCTATTTGGCCGAATACAAAGGGAAAAGAGGCAAGTGGAGCAATACCGATTATTATCTATTGGGCTACTCCTATTACATGCAGGGAGATTATGCCAATGGAATACAGCAATTCAACAAAATAATTGACGGTAACAATGAAGTTTCCCAAAATGCCTATTATCATTTGGCGGAATGTTATCTAAAGCTGGACAAAAAACAAGAGGCCTTGAATGCCTTTAGAAATGCCTCCCAAATGGATTTCAATACAGAAATTCAAAAGGATGCCTATCTCAATTATGCGCGACTGAGCTATGAAATAGGGAATGCGTACGAACCTGTACCCCAAGTTTTGACAACATATTTGGAAAAATATCCCAATGATTCCCATAAAGCGGAGATGCAGGAACTTTTGGTGGACTCCTATATTACTTCCAAAAATTTTGCCGGTGCTATGGAGTTATTGGAGAAAAACAAAAATTTTGCCAGTAAGGCTACTTATCAAAAGGTGGCGTTTTACAGGGGAGTGGAATTGTTCTTGGAGTTGAATTATGAGGAAGCATCGGCAGTGTTCAAGAAATCCCTGGACAATGCGGAAGATCAATACTTCAAGGCCAGGTCTAGCTACTGGAAAGCGGAATCGGATTACAATATGAACCGCTTTGACGATGCCTTGGCCGGATATCTTCAATTCAAATCGATTCCCAGCGCCAAATCAACCCCTGAATTCAAGGATTTAAATTATAATTTGGCATACACCTATTTTAAACTGAGAAACTATACCAATGCCATTGCCGCGTTTTCCAGTTATGTGGAGACCAATAATGGCGATAGCGAAAAACTCAACGATGCATACCTACGCTTGGGGGATAGTTATTTTGTAAGCAGTAAGTATTGGCCAGCTATAGAAACCTATAACAAGGCAATTGCGCGAAATAGTCCTTCCAGCGATTATGCTGCCTACCAAAAAGCATTGAGCTACGGGTTTGTGGACAGGAGTGCTACCAAAATAGAAGAGCTTTCCAATTTTGTGTCCAGGTATCCCAATTCGACCCTAAAGGACGATGCCTTGTTTGAACTGGCCAATTCCTATGTGAGGGCCAATAATACGGAAAGAGGCTTGCAGTTATACGATCAGCTTACCATGGATTATAAAGGTAGCTCTTTGGTGCCACAGGCCATGCTGCGTCAGGGATTGGTACATTATAATGCCAATCGCAATGAACAGGCTTTGGCCAAATTTAAAACGGTAGTTAGGGACCACCCCAACACTCAGGAAGCGTTACAGGCCGTAACAACGGCCAAGCTGATATATGTAGACCTAGGTAGGGTGAATGAATATGCCCAATGGGTTAAAGGTCTCGATTTTGTTGAGGTTACCGATACAGAACTGGATAATGCTACATTTGAATCTGCGGACAAGCAATATATTGAAGGTAATCAAGATGCAGCCATAAGAGGGTATGAGGCCTATGTTAAACAATTTCCAAACGGATTGAATGCCTTAAAAGCCAATTTTAATTTGGCGCAATTATATTTTGGTAAAGGTCAGAAGGATAAAGCACTGCCCTATTTTAAAAATGTGGCAGGCAAAGGGGCCAATGAATACGCTGAACAGGCACTTACAAGGGTATGTGAGATCTATGTGGGCAAAAATGATTATACGACAGCCATTCCTTTCTTGGAAGAACTGGAATCCAAGGCGGAAATTCAACAGAATATCACCTTTGCCCAGTCCAATTTGATGAAGGGTTATTATGAGCGGTCAGACTACGCCAAGACAATTCAATATGCTACCAAGGTGTTGTCTAACACCAAGATCGATAACCGTATAAAAAGTGATGCGCAAATAATGATCGCAAGATCGGCTATTCAGACCAAGGATGAGAACAGGGCAGAAAAGGCGTATTCGGAAGTGCTTAAGATTGCAACGGGAGATTTAGCTGCCGAGGCACTTTATTATGATGCTTATTTTAAGAATAAGGCCCAAGATTACGAGGCTTCCAATGCTTCGGTACAAAAATTGGCCAAGGACTACGCAGGATATAAAGAGTGGAGTGCCAAAGGTTTGATCATTATGGCCAAAAATTTCTATGCTTTGGGTGATGCCTTCCAAGCAACCTATATTTTGGATAGTGTTATTGCCAATTTCGGGGATTATCCGGAAATAGTGGCCCAAGCCAAACAGGAGTCATCCATTATTAAGGCAAAAGAAGCACAAAGTAATTCCTCTATCAATCCAGAGGGCAATTAAAATTTCCTTGCAAAAAGAACACAATATGCACAAGCACATTAAATTATCCATATTTGCTATTCTAGGTTTTCTACAGATCGGTTTGGCACAGGACGATAAAAAGGATTTAGGTACGGAAACGGTGACCGTGGTAAAGGCATATTCCCCTACCATTTCGGACGCGTTTAAGGTGAAGTCGGTTCCTACTTTGAACGATTCCATTGTTTTACAAAAAAAACCTATCAACTACAGTATATTTTCCGTACCTGTTGCCTCTACCTTTACTCCTTCCAAGGGCAAGGCTTCCGGGGTTGAAAAGCTCCCTCCGGAAAAAATATATAATTCCTATGCCTCCATAGGTTTGGGCAATTATAATAACGCCCTTGCGGATTTTTATACCAGTAGCGCCCTCAACAGGGATGAAAGATTGGATATAAGCCTAAACCACCACTCCTCTAGGGGGGAAATAGACGGAACCGCTTTGGATAACGTATTTTATAATACCAAATTGGACGCCAATTATACTAAAAGGGACAGGGATATAAGTTGGGGCGGCAATATAGGGGCACAACATCAACTATATAATTGGTACGGAATCCCCAATGGATATTATACAGAGGAACTAGTGAACGGTATAGAGGAAAAGCAGAACTATTTTAATGCATTTGCAGGTGGTTTTGTGGAATTGGAAGATTCCTTTTTTAAGAGTGCCAGTTTATTGTATAGACGTTTTTGGGATGCTACGAAATCAGGTGAAAATAGGGCCGTACTAAAGCCTGCCTTTGAATTTCCATTGGGGGACGAGTTATTGACACTGAAGGCCAAGGTGGATTATGTAGGGGGTAAGTTTAAAAATGGCCAAGTGCGGAATGAATCCAATCTTCCCGGAATAGATTATTCGCACTTGCAAGTTGGTATAAATCCCAATATTAACATTTTGGGAGACGATCTTTCGCTTAACCTGGGCGTTAATTTAGTGTATGGGATGGATTTGGAGAACAGTGAAGGCAATTTTTATATCTATCCCACAATAACGGCTTCCTATCGTTTGTTGGATGAGGTAGCCATAGCTTATGGAGGGGTGGAAGGAGAATTGAAACAAAACTCGTTCTATGGATTTGTAGAAGAGAATCCATATGTTTCCCCCACTTTGGACATGCAGCCTACGGACCAACAATATGATGCCTACATAGGCTTAAAAGGGCAGCTGTTACCCAATCTAAGTTATAATCTTAAAGGGTCTTATATGGCGGAAAATAGAAAACCTCTATTTTTGTTAAATCCTGAAAATACCTCTAGGACAGATGAAAAGGGGTATTATTATGGAAATAGTTTCCAAGTATTTTATGATGACGTAAAGACCTTAGGCATTTTTGGGGAGTTGAATGTAGATGTAAACCGGAATTTTAGCCTAGGGGTGAATGCCCAAGTGTATGATTATGATACGGAAACCGATAACCCTGCCTGGAATCTACCGGGTTTAACCGCCTCTATGTTTATGGATTATCAGATAGGGGAGAAGTGGTTCATGGGTGCCAATCTTTTTTATGTAGGGGAACGCGACGATCTTTATACCGTTGCCTCTCCCGGAACCTTGCCGGAAGACTTTGCAATGACTTCGGTTACCTTGGATAGCTATTTTGATGCCAATGCGCATATTGGCTATCGCATAAATGGGCAATTGTCGGTTTTTGCAAAGGCAAATAATATAGCGAACCAGAACTATATGCGCTGGAACAATTATCGGGTACAGGGATTCCAAGTGTTGGCCGGAGCCACGTACAAATTTGATCTTTAGGGCAAAAATGAATATCTAGCACAATAGGTTGGTCATAATCTTCCAAAAACCCCGTGGAATTTTATGGTCGCCAAATAGGTACCTTCTGCCTTTGGCTTTCTATTTGGAAGGCAAAAAGGCAGTAAGGTATTTTTGTTTGTAGTGGTGCCTGCCCCTTGTATTTTGTAAATTATAATTTATAAAGGTGTCCCGTTCGTAACGCTTACGGCACATTTAGTCACAGAATAGAAAAAAAGACTAGTTTTTGATGTTCGATAACTTTCTTTTGTTGTCTTGTTAAATATTAATTATAAAACTTTATAAGATGAAAAAAAATGTAAAACTGTTTTGTGCATGTATTTTATTTGTTTCCTGCAGCATGTCCCTTTTGGCAGTAAATCCAAGCAATAGTACCTTTTGTACCAGTAATGGTAACGAAGAATTTGAAATAGTGTATAAGTCCCCCATTGGTACATGGGATTATACCGTAGCTGATGTTCCTTATGAATATAGTGCCGGAGTGATGGTTATTACCAAGGACAAGGAGGGGTATAAGGTAGTTGTAAAAGTTAACTATAATACCTTGACGGCTTCCGAGGTAAAAGTGAATGGGAATAAAGTAAACTTTGCGGTTTTTATAGAGGGTAGTAAGGTTCAAGTTTCCTTGCAGGTAGAGGACGATGTTATAAAGGGCAATGCCAATTCTATGGAAGGCTCATTCACATTGAAAGGTAAAAGAAATAAATCCTAAAGGTCAAGTAAACAGGTCAGTTGTATATTTGTCATTTATTACAAACATCCCCTTTTATGGGGATGTTTTTTTATTTTTGATAAAATGTACTTAAACTTTTTGCACAGTGGGGATTCCTTTTGCAGGAAGTTTTGCATACAATTTGGTTGGTATGGGGCACTTCATTGTAGGTTGTAGAAATTGGTTGTGGATTTTGTCCGTATTATGCCTTGGAGGGGCCATGTCCCAAAACCTTGTGGAAAATCCCAGTTTTGAATCTTTTTTGGATTGCCCGGATCATTTAGGGAACTTTGGGGAAGATCTAAAATATTGGTCCGTACCCACTTTGGGAACCACGGATTATTTTAACTCCTGTAGCCTTGGCATGGGCATACCCAAGAATTTTATGGGAGAGCAAATGGCAAAATTTGGGGAGGGCTATTCAGGATTCTATATGTATGCCCCCGAAGATTATAGGGAATATATCCAGGGTGGGTTAAAGGAGCCCCTGAAGAAGGGGGTTACCTATACCTTGTACTTTTATGTAAGCTTGGCCGAAAATTCGGATTATGTTGTTCGTGATTTCGATGTGTTATTATCCGCAAGGCCAATTGAGCTTACAATTAAAAAGGGACTTAGTAAATGGCAGCTTTCCAAAATTGAAGGTAATGAATTTACCCTGGTCGAAATTTTGGGCAACCAATTTATTTCTGATGATGCCAAGTGGACCAAGATATCCGCTACCTTCCTTGCCAATGGTGGTGAACAGTTTATAATTATCGGTAATTTTAAGAACAATGCCTCTACAAGGCGACAGCGATTGGCAAAGAAAAAAAATGTAAATGGGGCCTATTATTTCTTGGATATGGTATATGTTGGGGAAGGAATGCCGTCCTATGCCCTGGACGAGGTACATGTATTTGAGAATGTACGTTTTAATTTCGATGAGTTTCAACTAGGGGAAAAAGGTGAGCAGGAAATAAAACGCGTTTACCATTATTTGCAATCCGATAGTACTTTGAACATTGTAATAAATGGATATACAGACAAATTGGGTACCACTTCCTACAATAACACTCTTTCTGTTAAACGTGCAATGGCGGTAGCAAATAGATTGATCCAATTGGGTTTGGCCGTTCAAAGAATTACCTACAACGGTTTTGGAGCAGCGCAACCGTTAGGGAATAATGGGGATGAAGTGGGCAGGGCACGTAATAGAAGGGTGGAGTTTATAATTTCAAAAACCCCTGAAAAGTAAGCTTTTAAAGGGGCAAGCGATTTTTTTTTACAGTGGTTGGTAAAATTGTTGGCTATAAATGATTGTGGTTCAAACTTTTGGAACTATATTTGATTCACAATAAGTAATTAATTTAAATTTTAGTAATGAGTAGAGGAACAGTAAAATTTTTCAACGATGCCAAAGGATTTGGGTTCATCACAGAAGAAGGTTCTAACAAAGAACATTTTGTACACATCTCTGGTTTAATAGACGAAATTCGCGAAGGCGATGAAGTTGAGTTTGAACTAAAAGAAGGAAAAAAAGGATTAAACGCAGTAAACGTTAAAGTTATTTAATATATACTTTTTTAATTTCCTAAGACCTAAGGCCTATCATTTGATAGGCTTTTTTTTGTTCGTGAGACCCGTATTTCAAAAGCCGCGGGCGCATTGGAATACGATAGTCGAACGAACCCCGCCAAAAGGCAGGGTCTTTTGTTCTAATATCCAGATCGTTGGTTGGATTCCTTATAGGAAGCAAGTATTCGGTTAAGGTTTTAATACCAATTATTATGAAGTGAAGTTGTAAATTAACGTTTCCCCATGTGATAGGTGAAGTATTATTTTTGGACCATAGCTGGGCCAAGTTTTTATTCTCTATCTTGGTTTAAGAAACATTAATTGGTATTAGGGGTAAAGGAAAAGGCCAACCTAATATTAATGCCATTGGTTTCCATCCTTAACTTAAATTCTATAGTTCCTATGTTTGAATATTTGGATAAAATAAAATTGCTGATAGACAAAATGGCCATAGACCAGCAGGATCAATTGATCACTGCCTCAAAAATGGTAGCGGAGGTTATTAAGAACGATGGAATAATTCACACTATTGGTACAGGTCATTCCCAAATGATAGGCATGGAAATGTTCGGTAGAGCGTCCAATCTGGCCAATGTAAATGCCATTATGGATGACATGGTACTTATGTCCAGTGGGGCAAGGAGATCGGCCGCAATGGAGCAAATAGGTGGTCTTGCCGAAATTCTTTGGAACAAATATCAATTTAACAAAGGAGATGTATTGATCGTTGTATCGAACTCCGGTAGAAATGCATTGCCATTGGAAATGGCCATGAAGGCCAAGAAGGAAGGTTTAAGGACTATAGCGATCACTTCTTTGGAACAATCAGGAAAGTATGCTTCTAGGCATGAAAGTGGAAAGAAACTGTATCAGATTGCAGATTTGGTTATTGATAATTGTGTTCCGTCAGGGGACGGGGTTATTTCCATTAAAGATCTACTGATCGGTCCGGCTTCATCCGTACTTGGGATGATCATTGTAAACATAATTTCAACCGAAGCCATAAAGATTAATTTGGACAGGGGAGTGGATGTCGCTGTATTTCAAAGTCAGAACATAGATGAGGCGGACAACGAAGCACTTTATCAAAAATATGAATCCCGGGCAAAACATCTTTAGTACCCATTTGGGTTATCTAAAGAAGTCCAAAAGAGCTACGATTCCATTGTAAGAAATGATAATTGAAAAAATTAAGGCGGCATATAATCCTATATTTAGGAATTTACTTGCTTTGTGTTGCCCCATCAGCTTTTTATTGTTGATCAGTAAAATAATTCCAAGTATTACCAAGGGCAGGACAAATACGTTAAATACCTGGGATAAAATCTGCATTTCTATAGGGTTGGCACCAAAAATGGGCACAATAAGTGCAAACAGACATGCAATGGCCGTAATTATCTTAAATTGTTTGGAAGTGGTATCCAATTCCCCGGATTGATAATCGGCCAAAAGAATGGGAGCTATCAATAAACAGGGGAATATAGAAGATAATCCTGCACTTAAAGTTCCAAAGAAGAAAAGGGTCAAGGCGAATTTTCCGGCCACCGGTTCTAAGGTGTTCACCATATCCAAAACTTTGGTCACCGGCTGGCCTTGGTGAAACAAAGCTCCACTAGCTACGGCCATTACCGATGCACTAATTACAAAGACCAGACAGGCGGCTATTATGGAATCTTTTTTTTGCTGCTTTAGATGATTGATATTCCAGCCTTTGCCCTTTACGAATAAAGGTCGCGATAAGAAAGTAGCGGCGGCCATGGTGGTGCCTACAAAGGCGGCCACCATCATTTTACCCCCTTCCACCTTTGGTATGGACGGTATTAACCCTTTAGCGACCTCTATAGGCAAGGGGTAGACCATAAAAAGTGAGATAAAAAAGGATAGTCCCATAATGGTGACGAAAATGACCAATATTTTTTCAAAGAAGGCATACTTTCCTACTAGGAGGAATCCATACATGATTATAATGACCACAATGGCAATTAATAGAACAGACTCATATTGATAGCCCTTCAAATTGGGAAAATAGATAAGGAATATCTCAAATATAATGTTGGCTGAAATCCCTAGTATGCCCATAAGGGAATTCCATTGTCCAAATGAAATACCAATAATTATCATTAGGGCAATAAACTTCCCCCATCTTAGATGCTTTTTAAAAGCAAATAAGGCTGTTTCTCCCGTAACCAGGGCGTAATTACCATAGGAGAACATTAAGATTCCAGAGAAAATGCAACTCAGCATTAAAACCCATAACAATTGCATACCGTAGGTACTTCCTGCAACGATCATGGAGGTTACACTTCCTGTGCCAATAGTGTACCCAATGGCAAATATGCCTGGGCCAAAGGCCAATACCAGAGCCAAAATCTTTTTTAGAATTGATTTTTTAGTGGTCCGGATTTCCATATTTTATTTTCTTAGTTTTCTAATGGACACCAAAGTTTCTCGAACGGTATATTCCAATCCTATAAAATCTTTGTTGTCTAATATTTCCTTACTGATAAGTTGGGAGCCCAGCCCTACACAGGTTACACCAGCATCGAACCACGCTTTTAAATTGGAAGCATCCGTAGTAACTCCTCCTGTGGGCATGATACTTGTCCAAGGTTGTGGGCCTTTTATAGCCTTTACAAAAGAGGGGCCATAGGTAGCGCCGGGAAACAATTTTACGATTTCGCAACCCAATTCCTCGGCCTTGTTAATTTCGGTAAGGGAACCACATCCAGGGGACCAAAGGACCTTTCTTCTATTACAGGCAATCGCAATATCTTCCCTTAGGGACGGGGTTACAATAAAGTTAGCTCCCATTTTCATATATAGTGATGCCGCTGCAGCATCGGTTATGGAACCAACTCCCATCATCATTCCAGGAAGTTCTGTGATGGCAAATTTGTTAAGTGCCGAAAATACTTCGAAAGCGAAGTCGCCCCTAGCGGTAAATTCCATTAATTTAGCGCCCCCGTCGTAGCAAGCTTGCAACACTTTTTTGCCAAGTGCTATATCTGGATTGTAGAATAAGGGGACCATTCCGGTTTCCTTCATTGCTGTTGCTACTTCTATTCTTGAATATTGTGCCATTCTTTGTTACCCTTTGTTTAATATTTTGTTGAAATCATAGTCCGATGGATTGTCCAAATAAGGACTTGCCCGTTCATAATCCTTTTCTTCCAAATAGTGTAGATTTTGAAAACAAAGTCGGATAAATTCGGAATCGATATCAACCAATCGCGGAGCTATTTTTCCATCTTTGTCCTGTAGGTCCGTCAAAAAAAGAGGTGATACCTCTCCCCTCGAATTGGCGGTAACAATGCATCCACTTAGGCCTTCATCGTATAATTTTTTGACTCCCAAACCCAACAGGGTGCATAGGGTTAGGTCAAATCCAATGGGTCGGCAACACCTGAGCTCGTAGCCTAGCTCAACGGGTCTACTTTTAATGTGTATATCCAGTTCTTTCAATTGCCGTTGCACCAGCATATTAAAAATATGGGACTTGCTAACATTGCCCAATTCAGGATGACCGTGGTCATCGTAGGTGAAATTTATACCACAATGCTTGATTTCAGATTCTGGCATTATATGGAAAACACCTTCGCTAATGAGGGCTACACCATAATTTATATTTTCAATTTTTCTTTTGACCATCGAGGAGATAATCAGTCGGACTACCTTATCAAAGGTAATGCTGGTCTTGTTGAACATTTCAGGAATAACCATCATTGGAAAATGGCAGCTTGCCGCGATGCCTAGGGCCAAATGCCCTGCCGACCTTCCCATGGTGGACATTACAAACCAGTTTTCACTGGTACGTGCGTCTTCATAAGTAGTTGTGCCAATTCGCACTCCCTCGTCCTTTGCTGAATGAAAACCAAAAGTGGGATTCCTATCCGGTAAAGGCAGGTCATTGTCAATGGTCTTGGGAACATGAATGTTCGATATTGGAATGTTTTCTTTCTTTAAATAGCCCGTAATTCTATTGGCAGTTGAGGCAGTGTCGTCACCACCTATACTCACCAATAGTTTTACATTGTTTTTGGAAAAAAGGGTAGTGTTCAATTTTTCATTGCCAGGTTTGAACCTACTCATGATCAAAGTGGATCCACCTCGGCTAAAGATTCGATCTGCATGGGGGAAATCGAATTCTTTAATTTTGGGATGCTCTGAAAAGATTCCTTTAAAACCTTCATGTAGTCCAATTACCCTATATCCGTCTTTTAAAAAGATTTTGGCCACAGTGCCGATAACAGCATTGATACCGGGCGCAGGACCTCCTCCGCATATGATTAATATGGATTTTTTTTTGGTCATTTCGATCTTTTTTAGAACAGCGCTACAATTACAGGGACATTTTGACCCCATAATTTTTCAAAATTGAGACTACCCTTTTTAATGTGTATAATGATTAAGTGTTGGCCAAGTGCCCGCAAACTTTAATGACTTCAATTGGATTCCAGTAAAGAAAGAAGTCCCGCTGAAAGCCTGGTACAACCTTAAAACCACAACTGCCGTAGTGCCTTCTTAACTTTTTGAAAGTGTTCCGGCAGTTGCTTTAATTTCAACTCATAATCTATGAATAGTTATCATGGTATTTATAGACGATAAGCCTTGTTGCCGTTCCATTAAATACCTAAGCCCTGTCCTCCACCAATTTGGATGGTTTCGGCTGTAATGAAAGCGGCATCTTTACCAGCTAAAAATGAAATTACGGATGCTACCTCTTCAGGTTGTCCTAATCTTCCCAATAAAATATTGTTTTTCCAAGAAGCAAAAACTTCGGGCTTGGTAGATTTAATTTCGGTATGGAAAGGAGTATCAATGGTTCCTGGTGATACCGCATTTACTCTAATTCCATATTCGGCAAGGTCTTTGGCCAACGCCCTGGTAATGGCATGAACACCTGCTTTGGATGTTCCATAAATCCCTGCTCCGGGTCCACCGGCATTCCAACCCGCAATGGATGTATAATTAATGATGGTAGGTAGATCTCCTTTTTTTAGATAAGGTATGGCAGCTCTTGAAGCAAAGAATACAGAATCCAAGTTCAAGGCCATTACAAATCTGTAAAAATCCGTTGTCATTTCTTCAAACCTGGACCTACCTCCGAGTCCACCTGCATTGTTCACTAGGACATCAATTTTACCGTATTTCTTACCAATTTTATTAATGTTGGCTGTTACTTCGTCTTCCTTTGTAACATCAAATCCGTAATACTCGGCAGTGATACCTTCTGCCGTAAGCTCTTTAATTCTTTTGGCCCCTCCTTCATCATCTATACCGTTCAATACTACTGTGTATCCGTCCTTGCCCAATCTTTTTGCTACTTCGAAACCAATGCCCCCTGTGGCTCCGGTTATTACTGCTACTTTTCCCTTTGAATTACTCATATTCCAATTTTTATATTATTAATTTTAATTTATTCTACTGACTTTATATTATTTGCGAAATAATAGATAGATCCTACTCCAAGAGGTACAAAAATGGCTATGGCCACAAAAATGGGGGTATATGAAACTTTCGCGATAACTGGCACCAAAAAGTTCATGACAATAACTGAAAACACGCCTACCATACCACCTAAACCGGCCAATGACCCTACAGATTTACCGCTAAAAAAGTCGCTGGGCAGGGTTTGGATATTTCCAATGGCAAATTGAAATCCGAACAAGACAATAAATACGATCGCAACAAATTTTTCAGGCGTATCCGCAAATAAAATGGTTGCAATAAGGCCTAGGGCCATAATGACCCCGCCTATGAAAATGGTAGTTTTCCTACCTTTATCAATTGAATTTGTTCTGGAAATTATAACTCCAGAAACGTAGCCGCCTGCAATACTCCCTATGGCCGCACCTACATAAGGAACCCAAGCGAACATTCCAACCTCTTTTACATTAAAGCCATACACGTCAAATAGATATATGGGCATCCAACCTACGAATAGCCACCAGATAGGTTCCAGGAAAAATCTACTTGCAACGATGGCCCAGGATTCTTTATAGGAAAGTATCTCTTTAAGACTTAATCCTTTTTGATCCTCAGTAGCATTTTGATCGGCCAAACTTTGTCCTTCGGAAATATATTTTTGTTCTTCCTCTGTTATCCAAGGATGTTTTTTAGGTCCTGCCTTATTAATTATAAGCCAAGGAATAATCCATAAAAGCCCAATGGCCCCCACTATTATAAAGGTAACTTCCCAACCATAGGCCACAAATAGGAGGGCTATTAGGGGTGGGGCTATAACCGATCCAATGGAGGCACCGGCATTGAACAACCCTTGGGCAATGGCACGTTCTTTTATGGGAAACCATTCTGCATTACTTTTTACGGCACCAGGCCAGTTTCCTGCTTCTGACAATCCTAAAGTAGTTCTGAAAAAGGCCAATGATAAAAACCCTCTCACCGTGGAGTGCAATAAGGTGGATAGACTCCAAATACCTATGCTGATTACATATCCAATTCTGGTACCTACCTTATCGAACAGTTTGCCCGAAAATAATTGCCCCAAGGCATAAGCTACCATAAAAATGTTGAGGATGTAGCTATAGTGATCTTTGGTCAGGCCCAAGGAGTGGGATATGGAACCTTCAACATTTTCATTGCCCCACATAATGGACAAAGCACTTCTGTCTATATAATTAATAACAGTTGCTAAAAAGATAAGACCGATAATGAACCAACGTAATCCTTTAATTTTCATAGTATTTTGCTTTGTTATTATTGTTGCTATCTTATTTATAGGCCATAGAAGGTAAGCGGACGATATATCCGTGCTTTTTAATACTTGAATTAAAGCCGAAAATTTTGGGCGTATTTAATTGGAATTTTATATAACGCCTTCTTTTAGGGTATTGTTCTAAGTATTGGTTCCCTTCAGATTATTTTATAAAAAGTGATAAAAGTGTGCGATTTTACCACTTCTCAAGTTTAAATTAGTTTTTAATATTATAACAATATTGATAGAGCATTTTAAAATGTACTTTCATTTTTTCCTTGGCCAATTGGGGGTCCTGCTTCTTTATGGCCTCATATATATCCCTATGTTCTTGTATACCGATAAATGCAATATTCTTATCACATACATGATATTTGGTGAAATTGGTAATGATTTCCGGAGTTATGGTCAACATAAATGTGTTGATGGTACTGTTGCCACATGCCTTGGCAATTGCCAAGTGGAACAACAGATCTTCCTGTACGGCATTTTCCCCATTTTCCACCTTGGCAGAGTAGGCGTCCAAAGCCTCTTCAATTTGTTTTAAATCTTCATCGGTCCTCCTCAATGAGGCCAGCTTAACTGTCTTTAACTCCAATAATATCCTTGTTTCCACCAAAGATTTGAAATCTGCTTTTTCCAGTCTCAAAATATCGGTGATCATACCATTCATTGCCACGGGGCCAATATCGGCAATAAACGTACCGCTCTGTGGCTTTGATATTAGCAGTCCGTAAAATTCCAAGGTCTGTATAGCCTCCCTTACATTGCTTCTGCTCACTTCAAATTTTTCAGAAAGCTTTCTTTCCGAGGGCAACTTGTCTCCTGGTTCCAAGTTTTTATAATTAATAAAATCCCGGATTTTGGATATAATATCTTTCTGTATTACGTCGTTTTCGTTTTTAGGGAGAATGTCTATTTTCATTTCTATTTTATAAGTTCTAAATTGGTTAACCAAATTGGTTGATCAAAATTACACAAAAACAACAGCCGAAAGAAATTTTAAAAATTACGATTCCAAAATATGGGTTTATTTATTTCAGTTTTAAGAAATTTACCGGCCAGACCTTAAGCTGGTAAATTCCAATTAAAAAACCAACCGTAATACTTGTTTTTATTATCCTACTTATTTTTAGTAACCTTCATTTTGTGTTATAACCCCATCGCTTGCAAGAATTTCCGAGTTTGGTATAGGAAACACATTATAGTCACTGCTGATCGTTTCTCCCATTTCTATATTTACGGTACCCGTTCTCACCAAATCGAACCATCTATGTCCTTCAAGGGCCAACTCCACTCTTCTTTCGTCTGCTATTGCCTGTCTAACGTCGGCTTGCGAGCTTACGGTTCCGGTTAAACTATTTAAACCTGCCCTCGTGCGTATTGGATCCAATAATGGAAGTACAGTTGTTGCAGCAACGTTATTTTCGTTCAGTGCCTCAGCGTACATTAGAATTACATCGGACAATCTAAGGTCTATATAGTCTTGATCCAGGGCCCCGGTATATTTATTACTACCATTCATATTTTCCGTGTCAATGGTAAGCGCCTTTCTTAAATCCGTACCTCCACCGGCGGCACTACTGGCGTCAAAGGCGTCAATTAAGCGAGGATCCAAGGGCGTGAGCGATTTTGTATCGGCCCCGCTAAACCATCCTACAAAGGTGGTGGCAGATCCGTATGCGTTTGGAACCGAGGTTGATAATGGGGTAGCAAAAATGATTTCTGAATTACCATCCACTACCACGTTGGCAAAGTTGCTTTCCAAAGTAATCCCTGCAGCCGCTGCACTATTAACAACAGCTCCAAGCGTTGTTGCAGCTTCGGTAAAATTACCTCTATATAGGTATACTTTTCCGAGAAAAGCCTGAGCTGCTATTTTGGATGCGCGCCCACTGGTCAATCCAGAGTTATCCAATCCAGCTATAGCGTCTTGAAAGTCGGGAATGATTACATTATTGTACACATCTGCAGCTGGTTGCCTTGTTAAAATGGACAAATCGGATGGACTGGGGGCAGGGGATAAATTGACGGTGACATCACCAAAAACCATTACCAATTTGAAGTAGGACAAGGCCCTAAGAAATTTTGCCTCGGCTATCTCAGTGGCATCAGTTGAATTATCAATGACATTGTTGGTACTTAAGATCGCCTTGTATAAATTGCTATAGAAAGGTCTAAAGAATTGCTCTACCAAATCCAAACCACCCAAATCTGCATTGTATGTGTCAAATGCCGTATACGGGCTTTCCAGCATCAACATATTGTCGGCCCTGAAGTCGCCCATCACCCCTAGTGGTGTTGAACCACCGGATTGATAGTAATACGCTGCATTTAAAACGGGTCCAAATTCCTCCAAAGCACTGGATTCAAGTAATAAGGGCGGCGTTTGGTCCAAATCGTTGTCACAGGCTGTTATCAACAACACGGACACTATTGCTAGATATATAGTTTTCATTTTTTTCATGATTTCTTAATTAAAAATTTACATTTATACCCAAGGTAAAACTTCTTACTATAGGGCTTGCACCTTCCTGGTATCCGTAGGTGGTTGGACCCGCATAACCGGAATTTTCAATCTCTACACCTTCAGGGTTGAACGAGGTATAATTATCTGCCATTATATACAACAAATTGGTAGCTGCCAGGTAAATTCTCATAGAACTTAAGCCTATTTTATCGGTTAAATCCGAATTAAGGGTATATCCTAAAGTAAGGTTTCTCAAGGCTGCAAACGAGGCATCTTGGATCCCTGAACCATGTGCATTCCTGGTCTCCTGATAAAACTTGCCACTGGCATCGGCAATACCGTCATCATTGGCATCAAAACTGGATTTTAATCTCCCGCCAAATTGTGATTTCCAGTAAATTGGATCGATATTGTAAAGTTCTGCTCCCTGTGACCCTTGGAATTGGAAGGAGAAATCAAAATTCCTGATGTTCATTGAACTTGAAAGTCCCCAATAAAAATCAGGTGTTGCGGATCCCAACTTTACATAATCTTCCTCATAGGTAATTTCACCATCACCGTTTTGGTCTACAACATACCATTCCCCGCTACCGTATCCAACGCCTCTGGAGGGATCTGACATATGTATCGTTTCAACCTCACCAGTTACTTCATACCCCCACATTTCACCAATTTCACCTCCTACATAGTTTCTAAACTCTGGACCTCTACCACTTGGACCACCGTAAATTTGCCTGGGCAGTTCGGTCAGTTCCCCTAGACTGGTAATTTCCGATTTGGCAGTTGATACATTGGCATTGATATTCCAAGAGAAGTTTTCATTGGAAACTATTTTTGTATTAAGTTCAATTTCCAAACCGGAACTGGTTACATCACCACGATTAAGTTTTATGGCAGGAGTTCCAAGAACTTCTGAAACACTTTGATTGATCAACATATCTTTTACATCAGAGGTATAATAGTCTACACTCAATCTGATACGGTTATTTATAAACCCTGTATCAAGACCATAGTTGGTCTCTTTATTGGTTTGCCACGTTAAATCCGGGTTTGCGATATCCTCAGGAATTAGAAAACCTGTGCCATAAGCGGTGGGTGAGGTACCCAAAATGCTTAATGAATTATATGAACCCAAGAATGAAGCTGTTCCCAAAGAACCAGTACTAAACCTCAGTTTAAATAGGCTAAACGTATCACGATCTCCGAAGAAAGATTCATTGTGAATATTCCAGCCTAAGGATAGTGCTGGGAAAACTGCGTATTTTTCATTGGCTCCAAATCGTGAATCACCGTCCCTCCTAATGGATGCCGAGAGTAGATAACGATCATCAAATGCATAGGCTATTCTTCCAAAAAATCCATTTCTTGATTGGGTTTCATCAATCTCATTGGTTATAACATCTGCAGGGTCGAAAAAATCATAATTTAAAGGCAGGCCAAATGGTACATTTGTTCCATTGTTTACAATTCCCTTGTAATAGGTATTTACAAACTCCATTCCAGCAACGGCAGAGATGTCGTGCTTCTCTGCAAGTACTTTTGCATAACTCAGGGTAGTTGTACTTAATACGGTGGATTTTTTAATATTGGATATGTCCAACTCTGTTTGATTGGAACGTTGTTGACCATCCGATAATATTCCATGGTATTCGTAGGTCTGTGTGTCTTCCAGATCTGCTCCAAAAACTGTTTTTATATTCAGCCCATTTATAATTTCATATTGCAAATAAGAACTTACATTTCCAAAATAGGTCTTTTTCCATCTTCTGGAATTGTCAAACTTAGCGGCAACACCTGCATCTCCTGTTCCTCCAATACCGTTTTGATTTCGGCCGTATTGCCAATCGTGGACTACATCACCGGGTTGCAGGTCATAGATACTTGTAGGGTCCAGACCGATACCTCTATAATCCTGGTCAAACGATCTACCTATGTTATTTCCAGTAAATCCAGAATCGAATAAGGCCTGTCTATTACGATCCAATTGCTGAACGAAATCAATTGAGGCTTGCGTATGGTATATAGGACTAATGCTATATGATCTTAAAAGATCCCTCATTTCCCAAGGAACAATATCTTGTTTTCCATAATAACCATTCATGCTCAACCCGGCCTTTAACTTGGAACCCAAGTTGGCATCTAGGTTCATACGTCCGTTATACCTTTCATAGCCTTGCCCTTTTACGATACCATCGGTTTTTAAGTAACCAATTGAAGCAAAGGCCTTTAGGTTTTCGGACCCGCCGCTCACACTGAAATCATGATTGGTTGTACTACCATTTTTGAAAAGCCAGTCTTCTATACTTACCACATCGGGCGCATTGGCGTATGCATCCAGTCTGTAAGCCAATAACCCTGGGTCGGTTTCGGAAAGATCATAAGCACTGGTCTGTAACTCTTTGGCCCATTCTCCTGCTGTCTTAAGCATTTCGATGTCCTTCACATACTTGCTTGAGGTACTTGCATAGGAATTATAACTAAAATTAACTTTGCCCGATTTTCCTTTTTTGGTAGTTACCAGAATAACACCGTTGGCACCTAAAGAACCATAAATAGCGGCAGAAGCTGCATCTTTTAATACCTCTAGACTTTCTATATCGTTGGGGTTAACGGTGGCCAAATTGCCTGAAATTGGATAACCATCCACAACAATTAGTGGTCCCGAATCACCGGAAACAGAAGAGGCCGCCCTTATTTGGATTTTTGGATCCGCACCAGGTTCTCCACTTTGATTTTGAATCCTCACTCCAGATAACTTACCTGCCAAAGCATCATCCACACGGGCAACTTGAACAGCAGCAACTTCATCTCCACCTACTTTTGCCACCGCTCCGGTTAGGTGCGATTTTTTAATGGTACCATATCCAACTACCACTACCTCATCAAGTTGACTTGCGTCTTCTTGCAGGGTGATATTTAATTGTTCTTGATTTGTAATAGTTATGGATTGGGTAACATATCCCAAAGATGAAAATTGTAATACGTCCCCATTTTTTATCATAATTTGATAATTTCCATCAAAGTCGGTTGCCGTTCCAGTGGTAGTATTGGCAATAATTACGTTCACTCCGGGCACTGGGACCATGGCAGCATCGGTTACCGTTCCGGACAGCGTACGACCATCTTGGGCGAACAGTGCAATATTGAATAACAATACTACTGTTAGAATTAAATTAGTTTTGAATTTCATTAGTGATTTAATTAAGTTAGTAACAAGTGATTAAAAATGGCTCATTGTCCATTGGTTCCTAATTATGTGATTTTTTCACATTAAGTCCTTCAACTTACTTAAACACATTACTGCACTAATATTAAATGAAATTGTTTAGTTTTGCAGTAGATATGCTTATAGTAATATTTGCATGTTTGGGTATTACTTCCCTTCAGAACGAAGTAATCTTTTTACAAAAGGATGGGTGTGCGCCCGTCCTTTTTTTTGTCTAATCCTTTAATCTGTTTTTTAAGTGTTTTTCTATAAGCATGTTCCTATCGTTATTGGTTTTTTGGTAAACCAAACTGGTAAACCAAATTGGTTTACCAAATATATGTTATTTAATTGTTAATTAAAAATTTAATTACAATTTTAGAGTGTTAAAATTTTATATCTGCTAATTGTAGGTTGTAAAAATTGGCAATTTCGTAATTGGTCTCTTTTAAGAAAAGGCGAGTCCACCGTTAATATCGATGTTGGCCCCTGTAATAAAGGAAGTTTCTGAAGATGCAAGGCAAGCCACGGTATTGGCAATTTCCTCTGCCGATCCTTCCCTTCGAAGTGGGGTCATTCCTGCTACTTTCTCCCTTACGTCATCGGTAGTGAAGGTATCATGAAAGGTGGTGGCGATCATACCGGGACAAAGAGCATTTACCCGAATGTTTTTCGGGCCTACCTCTTTGGCCAGTCCCCTTGTAAAGGTCATGATGGCCCCTTTGGAGGTTGCATAGGCTATGGATCCTCCGCCTCCGCCATCCCTACCGGCCTGGGAGGCTATATTTACGATGGAGGCCCCAGATTTCATATGGGGCAACACTGCTTGTGTTACCAAGAAGGTAGAATTAAGATTTAACTTAATAACCTTGTCAAAAAAAGCTTCGTCCATCTCTGCTATTGTTTTTCGGGCAACCAGGCCGCCGGCATTGTTTACCAGTACGTCTATTGTATCACCATAAGTACTTGTCGCTTCCAGCACGAGTCTGTCTACTTCTGATTTTTTGGTCACATCGGCCTTGACTATTATGGCATCCCCTCCGGCCGATTTAATTGCGTTTAGGGTTTCTGTGGCATTGGCCTCATTGCTATAGTAATTTACTACCACCTTGGCACCTTCCTTGGCCAATTTAAGGGAAATGGCCTTTCCAATATCCCTGGTTCCACCTGTAACAATGGCTATTTTTCCTTTTAAATCCATATGTGTTGTTTATGACATAAAGTCTTCCCAAAAAGGGCGTTATATTTATAATTACTGTTTATCTCCAAAATAAGATACCTCCCCACCACTTAAGAAATCTTCTCTTACAGGACTAAATGTGTCAATTAGTATCCCTTCTTCCAAACAAACTGCACTATGCAGTAGATTAGGTTCAATATAAACTCCATCTCCGGCTTCCACAATTTTCTTTTCACCATCAATTTCGAATTCAAATTTACCTGCAACACAATAGGTAGCTTGTGTGTTAAAATGCTGATGCGGGGCACCTAATGCGCCTTTCTCAAATTTCACTTTTACCATCATAATTTGGTTATCGTAACCTAAAAACTTTCTTGACACTCCTCCTCCAAGTTCTTCCCATTTCATTTCTTTTGAGATGATGTACTTTTCACTAAATCGTTTCATTTTTTTATGATTTTAATATGTCTTTACTCTTTTTTAATAGCGATCAACTGCTTTATATGAATCAATAAGATCTACTTTGGAGGTGTACCAGGACCAACTGTTGCTTCCCTAAACCATACTTCCGTATAGCAACCATTTTCATATTGTTGGGCGATATCCCCTCCATAGGTTTCCGCACCTGCAAACCAAACCATGTTGCTTGCCGGACTTTTTCCATTGGTCTGGTTGTACGCACCTTGTTTAAAATAATTCAACTCTCCACTATAGGCAGTGGGACGTTCAGTTCCATCTTGCCCAATAGGGACAAATAAATACTTCATCTGTTCAGGAAAATCCGATTTTTTCACATATTCAGATGATATTAAATTTTTGGTAAAAGTTTTGGTTTCGTGATCTTTGCTTTTGAAGGTTAGATACATGATTCCCTTGTAGACATTTACTTCATAACTGAATTCTTCTCCCAATTCAATTCCATTCCTAGGCTCCGCGGGATAGTCGTTTTTACCTTTTCCAAGCACGGACATATCGTGCCCCCAAACCGCATTGGAAAATTCCCACCTACCAGAATTGTCATCACCTGCTGGATTTATTTCATAATTCCAAAAGACGGAACCTTTAGTGTGACCAGGAAATTTTTTGTAAAATATTTTTAGGGGTTCATTTTCGTGTCCTTCACCACTGTGAATTTGTCCTACAACAGTTGAATAAGAGGCGGCAACTCTGGCATCGCCGGAAATGGAGACCTGCATTACCTTGCAGGTACCTGTTAGCTTACCACCTTCTTCAGGCAGCCATTCCCTTTTTTCGTGTAGCTCGGTTCTGGTATTACTGGAGTTTTTTGAAGTGACACCGGAATTTGGGGTTTTGTAGACTACCCAACGTCTTGTACCGTCAATCACGGTGTAGAAGAAATCCTTATGTTCAAACTCCGTAATATCTTCCACCTCCGTACCGTTGCCCAACAATATTTTAAATTTATCCATAAAAGGAATCACCTCATTTGGATAAACCGTTTTCGTATTTAGGCCGTCATTCGCTTCAAAATAACCAGCATTGGAAATGGCATCATCGCTGATTGTGATATCTGCAGATTTAAACCATACCTCGGCGTAATTGCCATCTGCATATTGTTTTTGTAGATCACCACCATGGGTTTCGGCACCAGAGCACCAGACTTTATTAACCTTAGGGTCTTTTCCGTTCGTTTGGTTGTACGTACCCAATTTAAAAAAGAGGCCCTCACCGGTATACCCTTCCTTACGCTCGAGACCATCCTGACCTATGGGTACAAATAATTTCTTGGTTTGTTCTGGCATGTCTGAAGGATTTGTATATTCAGAGGAAATAAGATTTTTGGTGAATGTTTTGGTTTCATGGCCGTCACTAGTAAATGTTAGATGCATCATACCCTCCTTTATAACCACTTCATAACCGAACTCCTCGCCTAAGGCAATTCCATCTACTGGTTCTGGTGGATAGGTGTTTTCATCAGTTCCAACAACAGAAAAGTCATAGCCCCATATAGGATGGGAATAATCCCACCTTTTTGAATTATCATCACCGGCGGTATTGATTTCGTAATGCCAAAAGACAGAGCCCTTTTCGTGGCCAGGAAATTTTTTATAAAAGATTTTAAGAGGCTCGTTTTCGTGCCCATCTGCACTGTGAATCTGACCAACCACTACTGAATAGGTTGAAGCAACGCGGGCATCGCCCGTAGTGGACACGTTCATTACCTTTAGGGTGGCTTTCAATGTGGCCTCGGTCAGTGGTGACCATTTCTTTAATTGGGCCAATTCGGTTCTGGTATTATTCGAAGTACCATGGGTATTTCCTGCATTTGGAGTTTTGAATACCACCCAATCGCCATGGTCATCACTCTCGGTATAAAAGAAATTTTTGTTTTCATAGTCAATGGCCTGACCCACATTGGAACCGTCACCTAGGATCAAATTCCAATGTTGAAAGAAGGGAATGATGTCGTTTGCACTTGGACCAATCGCTACTTTTTCAGTTTTGTCCGTAAATTTTTGCTTTTTGTTTTCTTTACAGCTAATAAATAGCAAGATGGTACTCATCATGAATAAGTAGGGTACAGAAACCGAATTGAATACTTTAAAGCTCATATTGTATGGGTTATGGTTACTATAAAAACCGAATAAAGTCTATTTTTAACGGCACGGATTATTTCTTCAACAATCTAAACAGAATCTTTTGCCAGATGGTTTTACCCGTACTTCCATGACAACGGAAGCTACTCAAAAACAGGGCGAAAGTGAATTAACAAAAAAAATTGGTTTACCAGATTGGTTTACCAAAAATACGTAAATTTGTCGAACCACCAAATATTTAACAATAAATAGGCTTATTAAATTTCCTATTACTAATAAATGGAGGTGAAACCAATAATTCGGCAAATGTTTTATTTACGTTGGGCGATTGGTTTAATACATCAATTTCATTTGTAAATTCTCCTCAACCCTGATTTCTCCGGAATTGTGGAATTTATTGTCCGAATGCGAATTATTTTTGGCTCCCCAAAGCAAGGCTACTAGTTTAACCGGGTTATTGCTAAAGGTGTTTTTGGAAATATCCACATTTACAATGCCATGGGTGTTAAGTAGAATGCCATTTTTCTCCTGGGCTCCGCAATTGGTGAAGGTACTATTGGTAACCAACAGATTGCCTCCAATGGTAGATTCGTCATAACCCCCGCGATAGTAGTCTATCACATTTCCTTTAACATGCTGGAACCTGCAATTGTTTACGGTTAGATATTCAGCGTTATAATCTCCTTTATCGTTGGTTTCTTCGGATAATTCCAAGCCGTTTTCGCAATTGGATATGGAAGTATTTTTAAAACTTATGTGCTCTGCAAAGGACTCTTTATAGACTTTTAAGACATAATTAAAATCACTGATATCGCAATCGGACACAGTTAACCCAAAATGTGTAAACATATTTTCTTTTAAACTGGCGAATGCATACTGGGAATTGTTTCCTTTTATGGTTATATTTTTAAGGTTTAAAAATCCCTTAGGTCGAAGTTGGAATAGGGGTGATTTATCTTCTCCCAAATAGTTGAGCACCACTTTTGATGTATCCAAAGATTGAATGGTCAGCTTTTTACTGATTATCAGGGATTGCGGTATTTCATGAGTTCCTGCTTCCAGCGAAAGGATATCCCCATTATCCGCTTCATTGATTTTGGATTGAAGACTTTCAGCAGTGCCTACCATTATGGTTTTCGGTTCTCTTGCTTCTGCTTCAGCAGTATACCAGCTTGGACCATATTTGGACCTATCCAATATTTTCGGGTCTTTAAAATCCGTATAGGTGAATGCCCCAATGGAATTGTTGTCAGCTCTTGTATTTCCGACCAAATCCGTGGATATATTTTCAAATTCGAAGCCTTGATAAGGTTCAATAGTTATCTTGGTAGAAGGGATAAAAATATTTTCCCCAATTTTTTTAATATCAAAATTAACGGCCTCCAACCCGTCATAAGCTTTAAATTCCACACCTTGATTATGGATGGCATTGCTTTTAAAGCTAACACCATCGGCCTTATCGTGTTCAACAATCGGTGAAGCATCACCTATTTCATTATAAATTACGTTGTTGGCAATTATGGTCCTAATGGGTCTTGCCGAACGAATTTCCGAAGGAGGTAAAACATCTTCCTGACTTAAATTTTGACCAACTCCGAATTGCCAGGGGGAATCACAATTTACATAGGTATTGTAAGCAACCACTACATCAGTAACCTGATTGTATCTGTTTAAGGGCGATTTTGGAATTCCGTTCATCACGGCCAAGGCACTTCTAAAATTCTTCCCTTTTATATTGTAGAAGTAATTGTTGGTTACCCAATGGCCGGTATTGATTATTCTGATACCTCCTATATTCTCGTTTTTACCATCGCCTATAAAGTAATTGCCCTCAATGATGCAATAATTCCCGTGTCTTGTTACCAAAGACCCCTCGCTTTTGTAGAAGACGTTATTTCTGAATTCATTGAAGTTGGTTTTGCTGGAAATAATTTCGACTTCACCGTTGCACTCTTCAAATAAATTATTGGCAACTCTTGTATAACTTGGGGACATAGAGGAGTAGCTATTGCCAATTTGAATGGTCTCCCCACTAGCACCCCCTTTGGGAGGTCTTGGTCCAAAGTGGTTGTTAATGATTTTGTGGTAATTGTTTATGCTCTCATTGCCTTCCACGTCCACCCTAATAGTTGGCCCGCGATTTGTTTTTCCAGCAATGTAGTTGTTGCTCAAGGTATTGTGCCTTCCCCAGAATTGAACCCACAGATCCGTGTCGTCACGCTGCATTTTATTAAAATCCTCAATAACACAATTGGTAATGGTGCAGTAGTTTCCAATTGTTTGTTCGTCCACTCGAAATTCCAATACAGCTTCACTGGGTGAAAAACCATTCCTAAAGTGCAGACCCTCGACCACTAGATACTCTCCACCAAATTTTAAATCGGATACCCCTTCAATAAAAACTTTACCAGGTGTTTCAGCTTTAATTGTAATGGGCTTATCTTCCGTGCCTTCACCCATAAATTTAATCTGTACATCTCTCCATACACCATTGGCCAGCACAATGTTATCACCGGCCTTTACATTTTTTATGGCTACTGCCAATTCTTCTGGTGTACTTACAATTTTAGTATGCGGATTGGTCTTATCCCCACACGCACCTAAAAAAAATAAAAAGCACAGTATCGTTACTATTCTTGTCATAACTAGAAACTCTAAGGAAACACTAATAATTATTAATTGGTTAACCAATCTGGTTAACCAAAAATACGTATATTTGTTGGACTAACAAATTTTTAACATAAAAACTGGGTAATAATCTATAAAGCAACCTGTAAAATGAAGAAAAGGACAATTTACGAAAGAAGGGATTTTATTAAACTTGCCGCAATGGCTGGTGCCGCCATCCCATTGATGGGATTTGATGAATACATGGTTAACCCTATTTCCAAATGGGGCGGGAATCTGGAGGTACATTTGTTTTCCAAACACCTTCAGTTCCTTAACTATAAGGATATGTCCGAGGCTGCGGCGGAAATGGGCTTTAACGGATTGGATTTGACGGTAAGGCCAGAGGGGCACGTATTGCCAGATCGCGTATCCGAAGATTTACCTAATGCGGTCGAGGCCATGAAAAAGTATGGTCTAAACCCTAGACTGATGACCACCAACGTTATTGATGTTCAAAACAAGGAACACAAATCCGTATTGGAAACGGCCAGCAAAAGTGGTTTTTCCCATTATCGTACTGCTTGGCTAAGTTATCCTGAGAATAGGGGGATACCAGAAAGTCAGGCAATCTATGGCCAACAGTTGAAAAATTTGGAAGTATTGAATAAACAGCTGGGTCTTATTGGTTGTTATCAAAATCATGCAGGCAATCATGTAGGGGCGCCTATATGGGATTTAATGCCAATTCTTCAGGCCACCAAAAACGAAAATATTGGTTGCCAATATGATATAAGACACGCCGTTGTGGAAGGGGGTAGCTGTTGGGAACTTGGATTACGACTTATTGGACCTTTTATTAAGACTATAGTCATTAAAGATTTTAAATGGGGCACAGTGAATGGACAGTGGAAGCCCATCAATACTCCGTTGGGGGAGGGGATGGTAGATTTTGACCGCTACTTTTCATTGCTTAAAAAGTATAACATAAACGTGCCTGTATCCCTGCACTTGGAGTATGGCTTGGGTGGCGCTGAACACGGAGCTGCCAAAATTAGCATTGACAAAAAAGAAGTCTTTGCACAAATGAAAAAGGATTTGACCTTCCTTCAGGAAGCTTGGCAAAGAGCCGAATAATTAGGGAGAACCAAAGAATAACAAAATGGACCACACAACAAATTCTACAAAAGAGAAATTAAGAAAAGTCAGTACCGCCACCATTGCCACCTGTCTTTTTAAAAAAGGATTGAAAAATCAATTTATTCAAGACATTAAACCTTTAAAATTGGCCAAGCCTACTATGGTAGGGGAGGCCTATACCCTGCGTTATATACCGGCACGTGAGGATTTAAATACTATTGAAGTGTTCAAGGACCCTAAACATCTACAGCGGGTAGCGGTGGAAGAGTGCCCTATAGGCGCTATTTTGGTCATTGATAGTAGACAGGATGCCCGCGCCGCTTCCGCGGGTTCCATATTGGTTACCCGATTGATGGTAAGAGGGGTCTCGGGAATTGTAACGGATGGCGGTTTCCGGGATTCGGCTGAAATTGCCGAGTTGCATATTCCCTCATATCACCATAGACCATCGGCCCCCACCAATCTTACCCTGCATCAGGCCATCGCCATTAACGAACCCATTGGATGTGGCGGTGTGGCTGTCTTTCCTGGAGATATTTTAGTGGGGGACGATGATGGGGTTATGGTGGTCCCTGCCGGCATTGCCGATGAGGTTGCCAACGAGTGTTTACAGATGACCTTATTCGAGGAATTCGTGATGGAAAATGTACAAAATGGACGATCAATTGTAGGACTATACCCTTTGGTGGATAATAATATTGCCGAAGAATACGGGAAATGGAAAGTTGATAAACAAGGTCTGTAAACCTATAATGTATATATTTCGTGTTCCCTCCCCTTTTTTTCCATCTTAAAAATTTTTGACAGGTTGCCATTGTGGGATAATTTGTCCAGGAACAAAACAGCCTTATCCACTAGTAGGTTGTGATGTATGATTCTTGGTATTTCCAGAAGTCTATGTTAGGGTATTTAATATTTATCCGTCCCATAAAATCAATTTTTATGTGTAATAATGCCACTTAGGGGATTTCCTTTTAGGTGGTGGAACAATTGAATGGTTTTTTCTTTTTTAATAACGCCTTTATTTTATAAATTAGGAAGTTCATACCGTAGCTAGATGTTAGCTGTCTATGGTCCGTAGCATTTTTCCGATTTAAGTGATAAGGTGTGGGGAAGCGATTTTTACAAACCAACATTTAATTCATTGCAACCTTAATCCAGTCCAAACCCATAAAAATGAAAAATACACTAGTTGGCATTACCATATCACTTTTATTCCTTTTTGTTACGTTTAAGGGCATATCGCAGACCCTACCAAAGGGAATCAAAGTTTCTAAAATTTATTCCGATGAAAATTACAATGCCTTTACATCTTTAATAAGGTTCCATGGAGCCTTTTATTGTGCATTTCGCTCAGGGGAAAGGCATGTGTATGGAAAGGATGGAGTAATAACAATTATAGCCTCCAAAGATGGTAAGGTTTGGAAAGAAATAGATCAAATTGCTCTCAAGGGGTTCGATCTAAGGGATCCCAAATTATCAGTGACCCCGGAAGGGCTCATAATGGCCACTATGGGAGGATCTATTTATGAAGGTAAGACCCTGTTGGGAGGAATACCCCATGTAGCATTCTCCAATCTTAACGGGACCAAATTTTCCCCTCCACAGCCTATTAAATATGATGCCAATCTAAAATCGAAGTTCGATTGGTTATGGAGCTTAACCTGGCATGAGGGTACTGGATATGGGGGCATGTATTCCAGAAAGGAAAATGAGGCAGGTGAATATGGGACGAGCATAAAATTGGTCAAAACCACCAACGGAGTGGATTATCAGTTGGTTGCCGATCTGGGAATTGAAGGGAATCCCAATGAATCCACAATTCGCTTTTTGCCCAATGGCGAAATGTTAATGCTGATAAGACGGGAAAAGGGCAACAAAAGAGCCTATTTGGGGAAAAGTAGCCCTCCATATACCGACTGGAACTTTACCGAATCGCCATACTTTATTGGTGGTCCCGACTTTGTAGCGATAGACGGGGGTAAATTTATTGGAGGGGGAAGGATTAATAGGGAGTATACCGGATTGGTTTCCTTTGGTGAAAATGGAGATTTTAAAGAGGTGTTGAAATTGCCTTCAAATTCCGATAGCAGTTATCCCGGTTTCGTTTTTGAAAATGATATCCTGTACATGAGCTACTACTCTTCACACGAGACCAAAAAAACTTCTATTTATTTTGCTGAAATTCCCTTGGATGAACTTAAATGAATTCTATAGCATAAGTTCATTTTATATAAATGTCCAACAATGAATATGAAATTACTTTTTAGTCCCAAACTTTTCTGGGTATTCCTGCTACTTGCTTCTTCTTGTAAAAGCAATAAGGCTAGCAACAAATTAACGGACTCCAAAGGGCCTGAAACCGTTTTGAGCCTAAAACCTTCGTCGGACAATCCTCGAAACAGTGAAGGGGATTTTATCAGGCTAAAAAATGGGAATTTATTATTTGTATACACCCATTATACACAGGGCACAGGGTCTGATCATGACCCTGCACATCTGGCAAGTAGATATTCCGTGGACAATGGACGTACTTGGAGTATGCAGGATAAGGTGGTGCTACCCAATGAAGGTGGAATGAATGTGATGTCGGTTTCCCTGTTGCGACTTCAAAATGGCGCTATAGCTTTATTTTACCTGAGGAAAAATAGTACAGAGGACTGTATTCCCATGATGCGAATTTCTACGGATGAAGCCAAGAGCTGGAGTTCACCAATTCCTTGTATCACCGATAAAAGCGGATATTTTGTTTTAAACAATGATAGGGTTATTCAATTGCAGGATGGGCGTTTAATGTTTGCTGTGGCCGAACACCCCACAACCGAAGAGGGTTTTAGGGCCAAGGGCAATTTATTTTCTTATTACTCAGATGATGATGGTACTACCTGGACTTCTAGTCAAATGGTTCCAAATACTTCTGAAACTATTACCCAGGAACCTGGCCTTATAGAGATGTCCGATGGCCGTATCATGATGTATATTAGAGCTAGCGGAGGTGTACAACAGTTGTCTTTTTCAACAGATCGAGGGGCAACATGGAGCCCTATAGAGCCTAGTTCCATTTATTCTCCCCTTTCGCCAGCTACCATAGAGAAAATCCCCGGAACTAAGGATTGGGTCATGGTGTGGAACAATAACGATGGTTCCGATGTAACTATAAAAGGTAAAAGAACCCCTTTAACGGTAGCTATTTCCAAGGATGAGGGGAAAACATGGAGCAATATTAAAAATATTGCAACCGATCCTGACGGCTGGTATTGTTATACCGCCTTGTATTTTACAGATCCGCAAAATCTTATTTTGGGTCATTGTGCCGGCAACAGGGTGCAGGGAACAGGGCTGGAGGTGACCAATATTACGACTTTGAATAGGGATTGGATTACTAATCATTAGATATGGGAATAGGGCTTAGTATATTTCCTTTGAATTTTTTTTGGATTAATAGGGAATTAGGTGTTTTAGCTTCCTTTTCATAATGTTTTAAATACTTATCAACGCCATTTACAAGTATGCACGGTCTATTGTTCCCTCGTATTTATTTGTATATGCTATGGTGAAAAGGCCCAACCAAAGCTACGGGACACTATTGTATTTGCCGATTTCCATTTTGACGCGCTAATCAATTATATCATAATGTTTTATAGAGATGCTTATTTGGCGGTTATTAAAATCGGATCTTTTATTGGATTGTTATAGTTAAAAATTTTGCTACTAGTTCTTAAGTATTAAAAATTATTCCAGTAAATGGCATCCGAGAGAAATAGATATTGATAAATAATGAAGTTCGGTTGAAATACAATTTCTTATCTTGTATTGCCAAACCTTAACTAAACTAAAGCCTACCATTTAGGTATAAAAATTTACTTTAATTTTCAGGGATATACATTATGGAAATGGAAAAGCATGACAATTTACACAAGGAATTGGATTTGATACAATCCGTAATAAATAGAATGGCCAACAATTCATTTTTAATCAAAGGATGGGCAATGACCTTAATGTCGGCCTTAGCTGCATTTGGTAAGGATACCATATTGGGTAGTGCTAGCGGTATTTACTATTTATTATTGATGATAGGAATATTAATTCCTTTTTGGTGGTTGGATGCCTACTATTTAAAACAGGAGCGGTTATTTAGACAGATTTATAATACCGCAATCTCCGACCCGAAATCCTTAAATCGAACACAATATGATTTAACGCCTGCCAACATGGGAAGGGACGGAAAAAATGTGCTCAAAGGGATGTGGGCAAAGGCCTTAAGCTGGTTTTATTTTCCATTTATCTTATTACTTTTTGTTGGAATATTATTTAAAGTATTCGGATTGCTTTAAATTTATAAGTGAAACTTAAACATGGATTTAGACAGGTACAATTTAAGATAATGGGCAAAGGCATTCAAAAAAATGATATTGTTAAAGAGGTTGAAAAAGGAAATTCATTAGAAATCCAACAGGAAATAGACGCTATATTTAGTCTTCTGGCTTATGCAATTGTGGCCAAAGATTGGCAACCCGATTCTATTGAGCGTAGTAAAAGAAGAGGTTATAATATTGGTGCCTTGCTGGTAAATGAAAACAATAATCCAGTACATTTTGGTTTAAATTGTATTAATTCTACGGATAACGCTACCCAGCATGGGGAGGTAAGGACTATTATTGGTTATCTGGATAAAACCAAGCGATTTGATTTAACCGATTTTACCATGTATACTACTTTGGAGCCTTGTATTATGTGTGCCGGGATGATGACCATGACTTCTATTAAACGAATAGTCTATGGCCAAAAGGATGTGGTTTATAGTAAAGCCTTTGAAAGATTGGCTTTTGATTCAAGTTCTATTGGTGGATATCCCCCATATCCACGTCAGGTAGAAGTGGATGTCTCAAAAACTGAATTCAGAGAGGCTTTGGATATGGGATATCAAAAATTCCTTAAAGAGGACAAAGAAAAATATTTAGCCAAATATTTAGCTTCCCAAGAGGCAAAAGATATTTTTGAAGAGGCAAAAAACACCTTCCTTCATTATAAGGTGATATTTTCAAGTAATCAAGAAATACTGGAAAAAGCCCAATTATTTTTTAATCAAATTCACATAGGGAATGGAAATTAGGGAGGAATTTAGAAATCAAAGACCCCATCAGGTTTTGCAAAAGGGAACGGTCAAAGAACTTGAACAAAAAATCAGAAATTTTGAACTAGGTAAACCCAGTATTTTCATTGGATCCTCAAGGGAATCTTTGTATATCGCGGAAAAGGTTAAATCGCTTTTTGGAGACACTCTTTTTGAAGTTGATATATGGGATGAAGGAGTTTTTGGAAAAACACCTTCCAGTGAACGGGGCGAAGACCCAGTTACGGGGAGGGCATTGTCCAATGTGGAATGGCTTAAAAACTTTACGGATATCTATGATTATGCGATGTTTTTATTTGTTCCCGAAGACAAGATTGTTAGTGAGACCAGGGTAGTGAAAAATGACCAAGGTAAGGAAATTGTACCTATGACCTTGGGGACCAGACACAATGTGGTATTTGAATTTGGCATGTTCCTAGGGCGTATTGGAGCGAAGAAGACCTTTGTGCTTTTTGATAAAGGAACTACAGATTTTATTAAATTATTTTTTACAGATATAATTGAAAACCTGTTAGATCCATACGACAGTAGTTATTTGGACCCTAGCGCTAATTATATTTCCCTGTATCCTTACGAAAGTGATTCCAGTTTAGGTAGCCAGGGAGCCTCCGCTATTTTGGATCGTAATTTAAAAATAGCAGTTGAAAAAATCAAAAAAGAAATCCTATTGAATCTTGAAACCATAGAAATCACCTTTTTGCCTTCAACTACTTTGGCGATCGGCTATTTCAATAATTTTATAAAGATATTTGTGGAGAATATTAATTTCTTACGAGGGTTCTCTTTATTGGATTCTTTGGAGCAAAAAAACAAACTGGAAGAAATTATGTCAAAGGAAGCTTTGAACAGAGAATTAAGAATAATCAATTCCCTAATTAAGGCCAAAGGGAATATTATGTTGAAAATAGTAATTCCCAATTCTTTGGACGGAGCCGTTCAAAATCAGTTTACACCAAAATTCAATAAAGAAATATTTAAACAGGAAGAAATTTTTGGGGTCAATAGAAATTTAACGATAGATAGGTTGAGAAATTCTGAAAAAGTACTGCATGACAGTTTAATTTTTTATGATGTGCCAACCACAATGAACTCTTCCATAGAGGCTTTGGAAATAATTAATCCCCATAAGGATATCAAAGAGTTGTTGTCTGAAAAAGAGCGTCAAAATTTTAAAAAAGTTCTGGATTTTAAAATTGCGGAATGCGAAAGGAGCTACCCGGAAATAAGAAAGAATGTTGAAATAATTTCATGGAGCCAATTCTTAACGGAAATCGGACAAGTGGGATAATGGAAATTTTTGATTTTCACAATTAACTCAAACTAAAATAGTATTCAATGAAGGTTAAAATTGTATTTATCTTACTGCCAATAGTACTTTTTGTTTCAACTTTTTATGGTTTGGCCCAGTCTAACCAACGCCCCAATGTAATCTTGGTGATTACGGATGATCAAGGGTACGGGGACTTGGGGTTTACTGGAAATCCACATGTAAAAACCCCTGTCATAGACGCCTTGGCACGTGAAAGCGTTAGGTTCAATAGTTTTTACGTTTCCCCGGTTTGTGCACCTACTAGATCCAGTTTGATGACGGGACGTTATTCATTACGGACGGGTATGAGGGACACTTACAATGGGGGAGCCATAATGGCTTCCAATGAGGTTACCATTGCCGAGATGTTGAAGCAGGCAAATTACACGACCGGTGCTTTTGGTAAATGGCATTTAGGGGATAATTATCCAAGTAGGCCCAGTGACCAAGGTTTTGACGAGTCCGTGATTCATCTTTCGGGAGGAATGGGGCAGGTGGGTGATATTACTACATATTTTAAAGGGGATAGAAGTTATTTTGATCCTGTCCTTTGGCACAACAACCAGCAGGAATCCTATGATGGCTATTGCTCCGATGTTTTTACCGATCAAGCCATCAATTTTATTGAAAAAAATAAGGAAACCCCTTTTTTCTGCTATTTGGCGTTTAATGCCCCGCATACCCCCTTACAGGTACCGGATTCCTATTATCAAAAGTATAAGGACATAGACCCTACTGCTGGGTTTGGAAAGGACGGAAGGCCTTTTTCGGAAATGAGCGAAAAGGATAAGGAGGATGCTAGAAAGGTCTACGCCATGGTAAATAATATAGATGATAACCTCGGGAAACTTTTTAAGAAACTGAATGCCTTGGGACTGTCGGAAAATACACTTGTAATATTTATGACCGATAACGGCCCACAACAGACCAGATATGTGAGTGGTATGCGGGGACGTAAGGGAGATGTATACAACGGTGGGATTAGGGTGCCTTTTTATTTGAAGTGCCCATCACTTTTTAAAGGGAACAAAGATGTGGAAACCATGACCGCCCATTTGGATGTCCTGCCTACCTTATCCGAAATTTGCAATGTGGAAATGCCCAAAGACAGGATAGTGGATGGTAAAAGTTTAGTGCCTCTAATAAATGGGCAACCAGTGGAGTGGGCCGATCGTTCCTTATTTTTTTATTGGTCCAGACGGTATCCCGAGTTGTACAATAATATGGCCATTCAAAAAGAAGGCTATAAACTGGTGGGAAAAACGGACTATAACGCCACTATTGAAGACTTTGAATTGTATCAACTTGGCAAGGATCCATATGAACAAACCAATGTGGTAAAGGAGAATAAGTCATTGGCCATAGATCTTAAAAAAGAATTGGATAAAATATATAATGAATTGATTATTTCTGAAAATCTAGTGAATCCGCCTAAAATTTTGGTCGGTACCCCAAACGAGAATCCCATCATTTTAAATAGGAATGATGCTGGTGGGGAACGGGGTATTTGGAATCAAGAGGAAATTTATGGTTATTGGGATACCGATATTGAAGAAGGTTTCTACAATATAACATTTAAGTTTGTTAACCCGGTAGTGGCCCATGGCAAAATGGTTTTGGAAGCCAATACCCTTGTTAGACAAGTGGTGAATAAAAATGGAAATACCGATATAATCCGGATGGAGAAGGTATACTTTCCAAAAATGACGGGCAAGCTTTTACCATTTTACGCGGTAAATAATAAAAACATCTTTCCATTTTGGATGGAAATGGAAAAGGTGGATTAAGATCCAGTGTTCTTTATCACTCATTTTTTAGGAAAAGGGATGATTTCTTTTGGGCTGGCTTCCCCTAGTGTGGCATATTAAATAATTGTTGTACGATTCCTTTATTGGCGTACATTCGCGTAAAAATTAATGTCCATGGAAAGTAGGGTTAAGGCAGTTGAGACATTATTCGATGGTTTGGATAGGGAGATAGCTATTTTTCAATCCCAAACCGGACTTGGTTGTAAAGCAGGCTGCGGCAAATGTTGTACCCACCCGGATATTGATGCTTCCCCTTTGGAATTTTTGCCATGGGCTTTCAATCTTTTTTTAAATGGGAAGGCAGAATCTACCTTGGAGGAATTAAGGGCCAATAGCAGTTCTCTATGCCATTTGTACAGGCCACTTTCTGTATTGGATAGTAATAGCGGCAGCTGTGGTGATTACAAGTATCGAGGACTAATATGCCGACTGTTTGGATATGGGGCAAGTAGGGACAAGTTGGGGCAACTCCGTTTGGCTACCTGTAAAATTATTAAAGAGAATCAGGCCGAGCGTTATGTGAATGCTCAGGAAGCTATGAAAAATGGACTCTATGTGCCTATTTTTACAGACTATTACATGAATCTGAATCAAATAGATTTTAGGATGGGCAATAGTATTCTTCCTATCAACAAGGCCATGAAGGCTGCCATTGAGGAAGTGCTCCAATATTATGCCTACCGTCCCTTCCCCGAAGGGCATAAGGTTATTGCCTAATAATTTGGGAAAACTTCACCAAAATTGAATTCAATTGTTAATTTCAGTCTACATAGTCCATTGTGGTTGAAAATCCATTATTGTCATCCTAGACTCATTTTGTCCGGTTTACTACGGGTGTTTTTGTCTTTTTTACCTAGTTTTGAAAATGGTGTCCATGGGGACATTTATTAGAAAGATAAAATGCGTTTTTCTTAAAGCCAATGAACATCTTCAAGATAAAAAGAGGTAACTGGAACTTAAAGGATAATTATAAAGTGATGAAACAATTATTTACAACACTGTTTGTTATTGGTGCCGTACTAAGTACATTCGCATCCCGGGTAGATACCTTGAACGTAAAGAGTAGGTCTATGAATAAATCCATAGCCAACTTGGTAATTTTACCGGATAGTTATGCCGTGAACAAACAAAACTTCCCAGTACTTTATCTGTTACATGGAGCAGGAGGGGACTATACGGATTGGGTGACCAGGGTATCGGCCATAAAGGAGTATGCAGATAGCTATAATATGATCATTGTCTGCCCTGATGGAGGTAGAACCAGTTGGTATTTGGACAGCCCTGTAGATTTGGCCATGCGCTATGAGACCTATGTTTCCGAAGAACTTGTTCAGGCCGTGGATAAGAAATACAACACTATGGAGAATAGGAATTCTAGGGCTATTACCGGTTTAAGTATGGGTGGCCATGGGGCATTTTACCTGGCCTTTAAGCATCAAGAGGTATGGGGTGCTGCCGGAAGTATGAGCGGGGGGCTGGATATCCGCCCCTTTCCAGAAAATTGGGATTTGGCCAAACGCTTGGGCCAATATGCCGAAAATTGGGGCCATTGGGAAGAGAATACGGTAATCAACATGGTGCATTTGTTGAAAAAAGACCATTTAAAACTCATTTTTGATTGTGGAATTAATGATTTCTTTTATGACGCCAATAAAAGAATGCACCAAAAACTGATGGAAAGAAATATACCACATGATTATATTGAACGCCCTGGCAGCCATAATTGGGAATATTGGGCAAATGCCATCCAATACCAACTATTGTTTTTTGATAATTTCTTTAAATCCTAATGTGGAATTATATTCAACGCATACCAAACTATGAAACCAATGCCCAAGTAATAATGTGGGGATTAGGCCTTCAAATCTATTTCCTTTAGGTTTTCAATTCTGTTGCGTACCAAGAAGGCATCTATGGTTTCAAAATGCTCTATGACGCGTTTGTCTTTAAATTCGAACACCTTTTGGGAAAGTCCTTGCAAAAAATCCCTATCGTGGGAGACCAAAATCAGTGTGCCGTCAAAGGCTAGTAGTGCCTCTTTAAGTACGTCCTTTGATTTTAGGTCCAAATGATTGGTGGGCTCATCCAAGATTAACAGATTAACCGGTTCCAAAAGTAATTTCACCATTGCCAAACGGGTTTTTTCCCCTCCCGAAAGTACACTTACCTTTTTTTCCAAGTCATCACCGCCAAACATAAACCTGCCCAGGATATTTTTGATCTGCGTACGTACATCCCCTTCGGCTACTTCATCCACGGTCTGGAAGATAGTGAGTTCTGGGTCTAACAAGGAGGCTTGATTTTGGGCAAAATAACCCACTTTAACATTGTGCCCCAAACTGCATTTGCCCTCTACTTCAATTTCGCCCAAAATGGCCTTGATCATCGTAGATTTTCCTTCCCCGTTCCTCCCTACAAAAGAAACTTTTTCGCCACGTGAGATAGAGAGATTGGCCTCTTTGAAAACCACATAGTCACCGTAGCTTTTGGAAAGCCCTTCGGCCGTAACCGGGTAGTCGCCCGAACGTATGGAGGGAGGAAACCTTAACTTTAAGGCTGTTGTATCCACTTCATCGATTTCGATAATCTTTAGTTTTTCCAACATCCGTTCACGGGAGGTTACCTGGTTGGTCTTGGAATAGGTGCCTTTAAATCGGTCTATAAAAGCCTGATTGTCCGCAATAAATTTTTGTTGTTCCTGATAGGCCTTTATCTGGTGGCTTCGTCTGTCTTCCCTTAGTTGAAGATAATGGCTGTAATTGGCCTTGTAATCATAGATCCTGCCCATGGTCACTTCTATGGTCCTATTGGTAATATTGTCTATAAAGGTTTTGTCGTGGGAGATGACCACGACTGCCTTTGCTTTGTTCAATAGGAAATCCTCCAACCATATTACGGATTCTATATCTACGTGGTTGGTGGGCTCATCCAAAAGGATTAAGTCTGGCTTTTGCAACAATATCTTGGCAAGTTCTATCCTCATTCGCCATCCACCGCTAAATTCGCTGGTAAGACGATGAAAATCTTCGCGCTTAAAGCCTAGTCCCCTCAATGCCTTTTCTACTTCTGCTTCATAATTTATTTCTTCCAGGGCATAGAATTTCTCCCCCAAATCGGACACTTTTTCAATAATGGACATATAGGCGTCCGATTCATAATCGGTACGGCTTTCCAATTCCTTGTTCAGGCGTTCCATTTCATCGCGCATACTAAAGATTTCCTTGAAGGCTTTGGAGGCCTCCTCGAAAACCGTACAGCTGTCATCGGTCAATAAATGCTGTGGCAAATAAGCAATTACGGCGTCTTTAGGATAACGAATATGACCACGGGTGGCTTTTTGCTCCCCGGCAATTATTTTCATCATGGTAGATTTCCCAGCCCCGTTTTTTCCCATTAGGGCAATCTTATCGTTTTCATTGATAACAAAGGAAACATCACTAAACAAGATGTCGCCACTAAACTCTACGGCTATTGCGTCTACAGAAATCATATTCCAATTTTAAGTCTGCAAAACTATAAAAAAGCGGGATACCGATCGCATTTTATTGGGGCATTTGGGACAATGTTTTTTATTAGTGAAACTAAATTTTGAGAAGTCGGTAAGACGCACTTAAAATTGCAAGTTGAACCAATCCCGCCTTTTCGGCGGGATATAGGTTCAATACCTCGACCCTAGGGTCGATTCCTATTATTGGGTTCAGGGCCTGCCTTTGTCGGCAGACAGGCCTGTCTGCCGACAAAGGCAGGCCTGCCCTGAGGTTTAATACCTTTTATTTGGTTCTATTGTGCGGGCTTTTTTGACACGGCTATGGCGGTATAAAACTTTATTTTTATTCCTTTTTTTGGTGTTTGTACAGGGGATGCGACCAATTTAATAACTGTACTTTAGCGATGGTGTTAAAGTCTGCAAACAATATGCTTTTCAAGGAATTTATAGGGAAGGGACAATTAATTGTGGAACACTATTTCAACCTTGTGCGCTTATGCAGTTTCATGAGTCGGTCTTTGTAGTATGCCTTTAATTCATCCAAAAAGTTCATTGGATTTTCGTACTCCATCAATACTTTGTATGTCTGCCTATTTTTGACCTCGGCCAATTCCTTTTGGACTTTTTTAAGCTCCATTCTTAAGTATGTAAGTTCAGGGCCTTTTGAAGGTTCTTGTTTCTCGAGAGGCTTTATTAAGGTGTTGCCGCTAAAAATGTGGGCATGATAGGCCTTTAGGGCTGCCAAATCTCCGGATCGGTATATTTCTATGAGCTGGGTAGTGATCGAGGTGGCCAAGTCCAATTTGTCGGTTTGCATAGAAAATTTGTCGGGATGTACATATAGCATTGCCTCACGGTACAATTGTTTTTTATGTTGTTGTTCCCTGGAATGATTTTCTGGAATAGGTTTGGGGTGGTTGTGGGTTAGGACCCCAGTTTGATCAAACTTCCTTCCCTGCCTTTTCTGTGCCAAGCGCTTTGCTTTTTTCGCTTTTTTCTGTTGCTTATAGAGCAGTGAAAGTTCTTGTTCCTCAATTAATTCATTTTCAAGTTGGGAGCGTAGAAGGTTTTCAAAAGTGGATGTTTTTTGAATTATTTCGTTGATTTCCATTTGCAGACGGTTAATCTCCGCCTGTAGGAGTCCTATTTGGGTTGGGAGTTGGCTGGGTAGGTGATTGTTACTCATGGGTTCCAAGGCAATGGCAATCTTATTTAGAGGGCAATTTAAACAATAAAAATTGCCCAAACGGAGTTTTAATGATGATACGATCCAATAAGAATGGGGTAATAATATATTACGGGCATTCCTTTGAGCGTGTTTTAGTATATATTTTGACGTTTGTACAACGATTCTGATTCATAAAAAAATAGTCATGGAAAATTTAAAAGGTTTTGTCAAGTTTGGATTTGTACTGTACGCCGTGTTATCGGGATTTTCTTCCTTTGCTTCCGCAAGCATTACTCCATTCTGTGTTGCAGTTCATAATGGCCCCTCGCTGTATGGTGAGGAGAATTTGTTGGGCAATTGGAAATATTCTGCTGAAAATGTGCCTTATGAGTATGCCAAAGGCATATTGTTCATTTCCAAGGAAGAAGGTAAACTTACAGTCGTTGTGGCTTTACGAGGAGGCAAACGAAAGGCTCAGGATGTTAAGATCGAAGGGAATACTTTGACATTTAACCTTAAGCTGGATGGACCAATTGTATCCGTAAGTATTACTGCAGAAGGCGATAGAATAAGTGGAAAGGCCAGTTCTGAGGACGGTATTTTCCAGTTAACAGGGGAAAGGCGTTTGGATCCTGAATAGGATTAGGTTTTAAATTTTTTGTAATTTAAGTCATAAAAAAAACCGAAGTTGGGAACTTCGGTTTTTTAGTATAAAAGTGTTTTTCCTTAAAAGGTAATTGGTAAGGAGACTCTTGTAGTTCCCCATCCCAATACCATATGGGTTCCATTGTCTACATCCTTGTAAGCTATGGAAAAGGCATCCAAAGATTCTGAAGCATTGCTAACGCTGGCAGGTACGCGTATTACATCGGCATCTTCCTGGTAGGAATAGGCACCCCATTGATTTAAGTTTTTGTTCAATATTACGGTCCACTCCTTATTGCCAGGGATGGTGAATAGGGAATAAGTACCGGCGGCAACAGATTTCCCACCTACCGTGGCATCCTTATAAAAAATAATTTCAGGGGCCTCATTGGCACCAGTTCTCCATACCTTTCCAGCTGGGGCAAGTTCTGAAATTGAACGTCCTTTTAGTTGTGGGCGACTATAAGTTACGCGAACCAATTTATCGGAAACTTTATAATCGGTAGGGTAGGAGGCAATGTCTGCTGGACTCTTGTCCAATCCGCTGAATTTCTGGGCCATAGCCTCTGAGCTAAAGGCCAAAGCAATAACCATAAGTGCAATCGTAAATAAATTTTTCATTTTTTTAGTTTTAGAGATTGTCAAATTTAAGTAGTATTCCTATTAATCTGAATTAAAAGTCGGTAAATTTTGGACACCTTACAAAATAGTGGGTTGCTGTAAGTGAATTTATTTATATCATGACGATATTGTGGTATTTTCGTGTTTTTAGTTATAGATTATAATCAATTATGCATTTTACATTTTATAATATAAATATTAACTTGATATTTGCTTTAAAATTGACATAAATATTATTGTATGTGTGGAATTGTATGTGCCTTTGATGTAAAAGAAAGTACCGAGGTTTTAAGGCCTCAATTATTGGAAATGTCCAAGAAAATTAGACATAGGGGACCGGACTGGAGTGGGATATTTGCCGATGATAGGGCTATCTTGGCTCATGAGCGTTTGGCGATCGTTGATCCGGCATCGGGAAAACAACCTTTGTTCAGTCCTGATAATAAATTGGTGTTGGCGGCCAATGGTGAAATATATAACCATAGGGAATTACGTAAGCAGTTTGCTGGCACCTATGATTTTCAGACGGAGTCTGACTGTGAGGTGATTTTGGCCCTTTATCAGGAGAAGGGGGTTGATTTTTTGGATGAATTGAACGGTATTTTCGGTTTTGCCATCTACGATTCTGAAAAGGATGAATATTTTATAGCGCGTGATCATATGGGGATCATACCACTCTATGTAGGTTGGGACATCAATGGTACCTTTTATGTAGCGTCCGAGCTAAAGGCCTTGGAAGGGACCTGTACCAAGATTCAGTTGTTTCCTCCAGGTCATTATTTGCACAGTAAGGATGGGGAGTTTAAAAGATGGTATTCCCGGGATTGGATGGAATACGATGCGGTAAAGGACAATGAGACCAGCATACAGGCCGTTAAGGAGGCGTTGGAGGCTGCGGTACATAGACAATTAATGTCCGACGTGCCTTATGGGGTTTTGCTCTCTGGTGGATTGGATTCCTCGGTTACCTCTGCCATAGCAAAAAAATATGCCCAGAAGAGAATAGAGTCCGATGACACTACGGATGCATGGTGGCCACAATTACATTCATTTTCGGTGGGATTGGAAGGTTCTCCTGATTTGGCAGCTGCGCAAAAGGTGGCCAAGCATATCGGAACCGTACACCATGAAATAAAATTTACCATTCAAGAAGGCTTGGATGCCATAAAGGATGTAATATACAACCTGGAGACCTACGATATAACCACGATTAGGGCTTCTACCCCCATGTACCTAATGGCCAGGGTTATAAAGTCTATGGGTATTAAAATGGTATTGTCGGGCGAAGGGGCCGATGAGCTTTTCGGTGGCTATTTGTATTTCCATAAGGCACCAAGTGCAAAGGATTTCCATGAGGAAACCGTTCGGAAGTTGGATAAACTTCATATGTACGATTGTTTAAGGGCCAATAAATCCTTGGCTGCTTGGGGTATAGAAGGAAGGGTTCCATTTTTGGACAAGGAATTTATGGACGTGGCTATGAGAATCAACCCTCAGGACAAGATGATCAACGGGGAACGTATGGAGAAATGGGTAGTACGTAAGGCTTTTGAGGATATGTTGCCTGAAAGTGTTGCATGGAGACAAAAGGAACAATTTTCGGATGGAGTTGGTTACAGTTGGATCGATACCTTAAAGGAAATTGTTCAGAAGGAAGTTACGGATGATCAATTGGCAAATGCCAAATACAGATTTCCATTGCAAACACCTACTTCCAAGGAAGAGTTTTATTACCGTTCCATATTTGAAGAGCATTTTCCGTCCGATGCAGCGGCCTTATGTGTTCCGCAGGAACCTTCAGTGGCATGTAGCACCAAAATTGCCTTGGAATGGGACGAGGCTTTTAAAAACATGAACGATCCGTCCGGTAGGGCTGTATCCAAAGTGCACTCCGATGCTTATGTAAAGTAGTGCCGTAGGATAGCGCCATAAGAATTTTATAGATCAAGTTTTTAGTTTATTAGTGTAAATGAGGCATTCTTTAATGGATGCCTTTTTTTGTATGGCTTATTTGTAAATGGTAAAAACATACGGGTACCCATCCCATCACTTTGGATATTTCTAATTAGAAGGGGCGAAGTCCTTTAAAAGGTCTGTCCGGTATTACGGGAATATGGAGTTTGCGGTTCCTTTGGTGCAGAGATTTGGAAAACGGTAGGGTTTAAAAGTTTAAGAGAACCCATTGCAGTTTACAATTTCATACTTTAATGCATTATGGTTGGCGTTGTAAAGAGGCTGGTTGCTGTTTAATTTTGTTGATTTACCTCGTAGCACTCGGCGTGGTACAGGATGTATGTACCCACTTTGTTATTTTTTATATCGATTGGTATTTTTCCACAATTTTTGTTGATAACTTAGTAACTTATATTGGCTACCAACCCTATATTTCATGGGGTATTGCGTATATTTGTAGGATTGCTAAAATTATAATGAATTAAGTATTTATTTATGAGCGAAGAAGCAAATAAGGACGAGCAAAAAAAGAACAATTATTCCGCGGATAGCATCCAGGCCTTAGAGGGTATGGAGCATGTACGCATGAGGCCTTCCATGTATATAGGTGATGTAGGGGTACGTGGTTTGCACCATTTGGTTTATGAGGTAGTGGATAACTCCATAGATGAGGCTATGGGCGGCCATTGCGATGAGATTAAGGTAACCATTAATGAAGATAATTCTATTACTACCCAGGATAACGGTAGGGGTATTCCAGTGGACCTTCACAAAAAGGAAGGTGTTTCGGCTTTGGAGGTCGTTATGACCAAAATTGGTGCCGGGGGTAAGTTTGACAAGGATTCCTATAAAGTTTCAGGTGGTCTGCACGGTGTAGGGGTGTCTTGTGTCAACGCGCTCTCCAAACACCTGAAAGCTACCGTTCATAGGGATGGCAAGATATGGGAACAGGAATATAGTAAAGGTAAGGCCCTTTATCCGGTAAAAAGTATTGGGGAAACCGATATGAGGGGGACCATTGTCACCTTTACGCCTGACGATACGATTTTTACCCAGACTGTAGAATACAGTTATGAGACCTTGGCGAATAGAATGCGCGAGCTTTCTTTCTTGAACAAAGGGGTTGCCATTACATTAATGGATAAGAGGCAAAAGGATAAGGACAGTGAAAGTGGTTTTGTAACCGAACGCTTTTATTCCGAAGAAGGATTAAAAGAGTTTATCAAGTTTTTGGATGGTAACCGTGAACCTCTTATACGCAGTGTCATTTCCATGGAAGGGGAGAAGAACGATATTCCTGTGGAAGTGGCCATGGTCTACAATACTTCTTATACAGAGAACCTACATTCTTATGTGAATAATATCAATACCCATGAGGGTGGTACGCATTTGGCGGGTTTTAGAAGGGGCTTGACCTCTACATTGAAGAAGTACGCGGATGCCTCGGGAATGTTGGAAAAATTGAAATTCGAAGTTCAGGGAGACGACTTTAGGGAAGGTTTAACGGCTATTATCTCCGTAAAGGTAGCAGAGCCTCAGTTTGAGGGACAAACCAAAACCAAATTGGGGAACAGGGAAGTGTCTTCGGCAGTAAGTCAGGCAGTATCTGAAATGTTGACCAATTACTTGGAGGAGAATCCAGATGACGCCAAAATTATTGTCCAAAAAGTAATTCTAGCGGCCCAAGCCCGTCATGCGGCTACCAAGGCCCGTGAAATGGTGCAGCGTAAAACGGTTATGAGCATTGGTGGTCTGCCTGGAAAACTATCGGATTGTTCAGAACAGGACCCCACGTTGTGCGAAGTGTTTCTGGTTGAGGGGGATTCTGCGGGAGGTACTGCCAAACAAGGAAGGGACAGGGCTTTTCAAGCCATTCTTCCTTTAAGGGGTAAAATCCTTAACGTGGAAAAAGCTATGACCCATAAGGTCTTCGAGAATGAGGAGATCAAAAATATATATACGGCCCTGGGTGTTACTATTGGTACCGACGATGACAGTAAGGCGTTGAACCTGGATAAACTGCGCTATCACAAAGTTGTTATTATGTGTGATGCGGATGTGGATGGTAGCCATATTGAGACGTTGATATTGACCTTCTTCTTTAGATATATGCGTGAACTGATAGAGGGAGGGCATGTTTATATTGCAACCCCACCGCTTTATTTGGTGAAAAAAGGTAGTAAGAAAAGATATGCTTGGACCGATAAGGAAAGGGATGAGATTGCAGAGAGTTTTAACGGAAGCGTGGGTATTCAGCGCTATAAGGGTCTAGGGGAGATGAATGCCGAACAATTATGGGATACTACCATGAATCCGGAATTTAGGACCTTAAGGCAGATAACCATAGACAATGCAACGGAGACCGATAGAGTGTTCTCCATGTTGATGGGGGATGAAGTGCCACCTCGAAGGGAGTTTATTGAGAAAAATGCGGTATATGCGAACATTGATGCATAAAAAATAGTGTTTACACAACAAAAACTCGCACCACTGGTGCGAGTTTTTTAGTTTTAACAAAAATCTAAGAGTTATGAGATATTTGTTATTAACCGCATTTTTGTTTTTTAACGCAGTGGGATTTTCGCAATCCAACGTCAATGAACTATTTGCTGCTGGGATCAACGACGCGGAAAAATTTACCGATAGTTATTTCGGCCCGGTCTCCGAGGGCGCTATTTATGGTTTGTCCAATGGGTGGTACAATTCTGCCGATTCCAAGCCTTTGGCTGGTTTTGAGATTTCCATAATCGGTAATATGACCTCTTTTAAAAATAAGGAAGACAAAAAGACTTTTGTTCTAAATACAGCGGATTATGAAAATCTGCAGTTCGTGGATGGCAGCTCTTCCCAGGCGGTTTCAACGGCTCTGGGGGATATGGAAGGTATAATGGTATTTGTGGAAGGTGAGGCTGGTTCTTTACCACTTCGGGAGGAATTTGAATTACCAACCGGACTGGCTTCGGAAAACATCAACTTTATTCCGTCGGCCTTTTTGCAGCTAAGTGTAGGGTTGATCAAAGGATTGGAAGTGAAGGCCAGGTTTTTGCCTAAAATTGATACTGATGATGTGGCCGTGGGATTGTATGGTCTTGGTTTGCAATATGACTTCTCAAAATTGTTGCCTGCAGATAAAATATTGCCAATTGCCCTTTCTGCCGTGGCCGGGTATACGCATTTGAATGCCTCCTATGATTTTACGGACAGTAATATTGTAGATGGTAGCGATCAGCAGATAGAGGTGGATATGAATGTTTTAACAGTTCAGGCCGTGGCCTCCACTAAGCTTCCGGTCATCAATTTTTACGGGGCTATAGGATATGTTTCCGGAAAATCCACAACTGATGTCTTAGGGACCTATCAAGTACAATCAGGTCCATTTCAGGAAACCTATGAAGATCCTTTTTCTTTGACCAGAAAGGCCAGTGGCGTCTCAGGAACCTTAGGTGCCAAGTTAAAACTTGGTTTCTTTAGGTTGCATGCGGATTATTCCTTGGCCGAATTTAATAACCTAACAGTAGGGGTAAATTTTGGATTTAGATAAATCCAAAATTTATTCCCTTATGGCCAATATGTTGCCTTCAGAATCGGCCAAAATTATTCCATTGTCGGACTCTGTCATGAGAACTATGTCTTCCTCCTTGTCTAGGCCGGGATAAGAAATGACATATACACTATCCTTATGAACCCATTTGAAGTCCGAAATAATCGTTAAATCTTTGTTGTGATAGGTGTGGTATCTGCCTAAGTAAGCATCATTAAAGATCCACTCCTGCCTAACGGTGATATCCTGCTTTTGGGTAACACCTCCATCCTTTGAAATATGGGACCATATTCCGATAACCGGATCGTTGTTCTCTGTTATTCTAGTACAATTGCTGGCCAGTAGGATGCCAACAATTGCCAAGAATGATAATAATTTCTTCATTTTGTAGGAATTTTCTTAGATTTGGTACTAAGTATTGAACGTACGGTTTCGTCTTTCTATTATATTAATTCGATGTATGGGACATTATTTTAACTTTTTTCGATAAAAGGTCTTTTTAATACGTTCAGTATAAAATACGATACGACTTCTTTAGCCGTTACTTTTTCCATGGCCGATAAAAAAAAAGGCAAATTCTTCATCCTAATAAAATTTCCTTGGTTTCTATGGGTGCGGTGGTATTGTTCTGTTAAAAATCAGTACTTTTGGAGGATAAAATTTAACTTAAAATAACCTTATAATGAAAGTTACCGTTGTTGGAGCAGGTGCTGTTGGCGCAAGTTGTGCAGAGTACATTGCTATAAAGAATTTTGCATCTGAAGTAGTTGTGTTGGATATTAAGGAGGGTTTTGCTGAAGGCAAGGCCATGGATTTAATGCAAACAGCTTCATTGAATGGTTTTGATACCAAAATAACAGGAATTACCAATGATTATAGCAAAACTGCGGGAAGCGATGTCGCTATTATCACTTCTGGTATTCCGCGTAAGCCGGGAATGACCCGTGAGGAGTTGATCGGGATTAATGCAGGGATTGTAAAAGCGGTCTCCTCCAGTCTATTGGAACATTCTCCCAACGTAATTTTGATCGTAGTTAGTAATCCAATGGATACCATGACCTATTTGGTACACAAAACTACGGGTTTACCCAAGAATAGAATTATAGGTATGGGTGGTGCTCTGGATAGCGCAAGGTTTAAGTACAGATTGGCCGAGGCACTGGAGGCTCCAATTTCCGATGTGGATGGTATGGTCATTGGTGGTCATAGTGATACAGGTATGGTGCCCCTAACTGCACATGCAACAAGGAATAGTATCAAGGTATCCGAATTTTTGTCCGAAGAGCGCCTTGCTCAAGTGTCGGAGGATACCAAAGTAGGTGGTGCCACCCTTACAAAATTGTTGGGCACTAGTGCTTGGTATGCCCCGGGTGCTGCCGTTTCTTCTATGGTACAGGCCATTGCCTGCGATCAGAAGAAGATGTTCCCGTGTTCTGCATTTTTGGAAGGTGAGTACGGACTTAACGATATTTGCATTGGTGTTCCGGTACTTTTGGGTAAAAATGGTATCGAGAAAATTGTAAAAATAGAATTGACCGAGGCTGAAAAGGCAAAAATGAAGGAAAGCGCTGAGGGCGTAAGAAAAACGAATGGTTTATTGACCCTATAGTTTATTGGGGTTGACAATTATTAAGGGCATCCGTCCCATTTGTTTCCGAGAACCATCGGAACGGGGCGGGTGCCCTTATTTTATAAAACTGATAAATATATTGTTAGTTCCTATGGGAAATAATATATTTGCACGCTATTTAAGAATACCATTTTAAATTAATATATAACCAATGCAAAATAAAGGACTTATAAAGCTTTTCGCTTTTTTGTTTGGACTAGTCAGTATTTATCAGCTATCCTACACATTTATTACCAATAAAGTAGAAAAGGATGCAACTGTCTTTGCTACCAATAAAATTTCAGAATCTGAAGAGGATTACCTTGAAAAGAGGGAAGCACTGGAGGCAAGGTATTTAGACTCCATAGGGGGGAATTCCATTTTAGGGTTTACCAACTATGATGAAGCCAAGAAAAAGGAACTTAATAAAGGTCTGGATTTAAAAGGTGGGATAAATGTTACCCTTCAAATTTCTGTAAAGGATATTTTAAAAGGTCTTGCCAATAATACCAAGAACCCAGTTTTCAACAAGGCCTTGGCCGATGCCGATGCCGCTTCTAAAAATAGTGATGCTACTTATATAGATCTGTTCTTTGAATCTTTTGACAAAATAAAGGGAGATACCAAATTGGCCTCTCCGGATATTTTCGCAAATAAAGGTTTGAGCGATGTCATTAACTTTCAAATGACCGATGATCAGGTAAAACCAATTATTAGGACTAAGATTGATGAGTCCATCGTTTCTGCTTTTGAAGTACTACGTGAACGGATAGATGGTTTTGGGGTAACACAGCCCAATATTCAACGTGAAGGTAATTCTGGTCGAATTTTGGTGGAATTGCCCGGTGCCAGGGATATTGGACGCGCACAAGATCTTTTATCGAGTACGGCCCAATTGGAATTTTGGGAAACCTACAAACAAAGTAATCCTAGTTTAAGTACCTTTTTGCAGGCGGCCAACGAGAAGTTGAAAACTTTGGTGGAGGTTGAAAAACCAGAAGAAGTTGTTAAGCCGGAATCGGAGTTGGATTCCTTATTATCCGATGTTGCCCAGGATTCCTTGGATTTTTCACAAGAGATAAATCCTCTTTTCAGTTTGCTTATTCCAGCAAATCCCAATGGGAACGCTTTGGTAAGTGCTGCTATTAAGGATACGGCAAAAATTGGGGAATATCTAAGAATGAAGGAAATTCGCAGATTGATTCCAGCGGATATTCAGTTTGTGAAATTTGTTTGGGAACGTCCAACCGAAGGTTCGGAAGTAGTTGAGTTGTACGCCTTAAAATCCAATAGGGACAATACGCCAAGAATTAGTGGGGATGTTGTTTCCGATGCTTCGGATACTTTTGATCAATATAACAAGCCTGCGGTTACCATGACCATGAATACCAAAGGTGCCAAGGAGTGGGAAAAACTAACAGGGGATGCCTTTAATAATCAGACCGGTATTGCCATTGTTTTGGACAATAAGGTATATACGGCACCTGGAGTTTCTTCAGGACCTATTTCCGGTGGTCGTTCCGAGATTACAGGTAACTTTACCATTAATGAGACCAAGGATATTGCCAACGTATTAAGAGCTGGTAAGCTTCCTGCTTCAGCGGAAATTATTCAATCTGAAATTGTAGGGCCTTCCTTGGGTCAGGAAGCAATCAATAGTGGTTTCTTCTCCTTTATGATCGCTATGGCCATTGTTTTGGTATGGATGGTATTTTACTATGGGAAAGCTGGTATTTTTGCCGATATCGCTTTGCTTCTAAATATCCTGTTGATCTTTGGGGTGCTGGTTAGTTTAAATGCGGTACTTACCTTACCGGGAATTGCTGGTATTGTATTGACCATAGGTATGTCCGTGGATGCCAATGTACTTATTTTTGAACGTATTAAAGAGGAATTGGCAAAAGGAAAAGGGCAGAGCCAAGCTATTGCAGATGGTTTTGGAAACGCACTTTCTTCTATCTTGGATGCCAACATTACTACCGGTCTAACGGCCCTTATTTTGTTCGTATTTGGTTCAGGACCTATTAAAGGGTTTGCCACTACTTTATTGATAGGTATAGTTACCTCATTGTTTACAGCTATATTCATTACAAGACTTTTGGTTGACTGGTATGTGAGTGGAAAAGGAAGAAAATTGGACTTCTCAACAGCCATGACCAAGAACTTGTTCAAGAATATCAATATCGATTTCTTGTCCAAAAGAAAGATCGCCTATATAGCTTCCACCATTTTGGTGGCAATTGGCCTATTTTCATTGTTGACCCAAGGGTTGCAACAGGGTGTGGATTTTGTTGGAGGTCGTTCCTATACAGTTAGATTCGAGAAGATGGTAAATCCATCGGAAATTGCTTCGGAATTGAATACTGTTTTTGGTAGTGGTACCAATGTAAAGACTTACGGAGAGGCCAATCAAATAAAAATAACTACTCCTTACAAAGTGGATGTTGAAGGAATTGAGGTGGATAATGAAATTCAAAATAAACTCTACACTTCCCTTCAGAAATATCTACCGGATGGTACCAGCTTTGAGAATTTCACCATAGGTAGTGGTGAAAAGTCCATCGGGATCCTCCAGTCGGTTAAAGTGGGACCCACCATTGCGGATGATATTAAAAAGAATGCCTTCTTGGCCATCATTGGTTCCTTGGCGGTAGTTTTCCTTTATATCCTATTTAGGTTCCGCAAATGGCAGTTCTCTCTGGGTGCAGTTGCCGCAGTATTCCATGATATCTTGATCGTCTTGGGTGTATTCTCCATCTTTGGTAAGCTTATGCCTTTTAATATGGAGATTGACCAGGCCTTTATCGCGGCAATTCTAACGGTTATTGGTTACTCGTTAAATGATACGGTGGTAGTTTTTGACCGTATTAGGGAAATTATAGCTGAAAAAGGATGGAAAGCTGGTGAGAATACCAACTTGGCACTGAACAGTACTTTGAGTAGAACTTTGAATACGTCCATGACTACCTTGGTGGTGCTATTGGCCATTTTCATATTTGGGGGTGAATCCTTGAGAGGGTTTATGTTTGCCATGATCATTGGTATCATTGTTGGTACATATTCCTCTTTGTTCATAGCAACTCCAGTAATGTTCGATACTTTGAAGAAGAAAACACAAATAGGGAAAGAAGATTAATTATTTTCTTACCGTCTATAATTTAAAAGGCCGCTGTTCAGCGGCCTTTTTTATATTGTTTTTCCATGGGATCCCTGAGGGGATATCTGCAGCTCGTAATTGTATTGGGGTTCCAATCCTGGTTCTTTCCTATGGGATACAAAGATGATGGCCGACTTGCTTTCCTTGGCAATTTTATTTACAAGGGATATAAAAAGCTGGGCGCTTTCATCATCCAGTCCGGCGGTAGGTTCATCCAAAATTAGTAGAGGAGGGTGTTTTATCATTGCTCTGGCGGTCATGACCATACGCTGTTGTCCTGCAGATAGGTCGGCAAAAAGGACGTCCCTTAGGTGCCACATATCCAATATTTGGAGCCATTCTTTGGCCAGGGCCTTCTGGTTTTCCGTAGCCCTTAAATAGAGTCCCACAGAATCGTTCATCCCAGAGATAATCATGTTGAGACAGGAGTGGAGACCCGAAAATTTATCAGTCATGGCCGGGGTGTAGTATCCAATTCTTTTCTTGATGTCCCAGACGCTTTCGCCTGTTCCCTTGCGTTGGCCAAAAAGGTAAAGTTGCTGTCCGTAGCCTTTGTGGTTATCACCTGTAATCATGGAGAGTAGTGTTGACTTTCCACTACCGTTGGGACCTATTAGTTGCCAAAACTCCCCTTTTTTGATAGTCCAGTTAATTCTATCCAGCACTTTTTTGTCTCCATAGGTTACGCTTATGTCCTTGCAGTCTATTAAAATGGATTCTTTATAATCCGTAGGTGCAAATGGCTTGGGAATTGTACCGGTAAAGGAGGTACTTGTGGATGTCTTTTTATGTGCAGCTTGTTTGGATCTTCCGGGAAGCTGTTTTATAGTAGCTCCTTCCAAAATCATCTCATGGGTAATAAAAGGTAAAAGATCGGCCTTTCTACTTATGAGCTGAATAATATAGGTGCTTTTCGAAATATGTTCCAAGGAGGCTTTTAGGTCCTTTTGGGCGTCTTTGTCCAAATTGTCAAAGGGATTATCCAAAACAATAAAATCTGGCTTTAAATTGAATATATACTTCAATAGCGCCTTTTTTTGCTCCCCGCTAGACATCGTCTTGAGCAATTGCGTTGAATTTTTATTGATAATCTGGATACCGTGCCTTTCCTCCTCGTCAATAAACTGGTTCAGTGTTATTTTGGAAAATAGGGCCCCGTCCAAGTCCCCTAGAATTTCAAATCCTGCAGGTAGGGGACCTTCCATTACATTTGTTATAAACTGCTCCTTATGGGAGTCGTTGTTGATAAATACGGCCCAATGTATTCTATTCTTCATGTAAAATGTCTTTTTATGGAATTCAAAAGAAAATAATTTATGGATAGGATTCTGTTGGATTACTAATTTTATTTATTGAACCAGTAAGTGAATTTAAGGGTCAAGGCCCAATTTCTCCCTTCAAACGGTTCAATAAGGTAGTTGTTGCTGTAGACTAGGAATAAGTCGGAGGCAGGCTTATAGCGCCATTGAAAACGGGAGTTTAGGTTAAAGTTTTTCGATTGTTCATTGTATTGGAACAAGGTGGCAAAGAATAATTTGTTGGTAAAGGTAATATCTACCTCCGAACCAATAAGCCAAAATTCCGTATCGTTCCAAGGGGCTGGTAAGCTTATGTTATTGTAACTCAAATTGGTACTTAAGCTAACAAAGGGTTGAAAACGATAGCCTAATTCGTTGATCAGACTAGTTCTGTGGCCTCCGGAATAATATCCTCCAAAGCGGCCGCCCAAGGAATAGGTAAACATACTTTGTGGTTTTGAAAGAAAATCCACTGTAAAGGCATTCCATTGGTGCTTGGTTCCAATGTCCAAGGATTCCTTACCTGATCTTGTGGGGTCAAAGGGCGATAGCAGTTCTACATATTCATCGGCTACGCCAAAGTTTAATTTGGAACGGTCCCTAAAGTCCAAGAGGTACTCAAAAAGATTGATATTGTCTGTTCGCTCCAATTTTTCATTAAAAAAATAGCTTGTACTGAATTTGGGGCCATGGCTCAATACCGTACTTTCCTTTGGAAAGAATAGGTGGCCTAAATAGGAGGTTATATTGACATATCCATTTCTGGGAACAAAACCAACTTCGGCGGTATAATCGTCCTCAACCGATTCTTCCTGTATGCGCCAATTCCATTTACGACTTTTATATTCCAAATGGGCCGCCTGGGTAAAACCATTGCCGTTCTTGTTGGGAGCGAAGGATTTTAGGAAAAATGCTTTCCCTGTCCATTGATTATTGGGGGATGCCAAATTGTATTCCAGTCCTATATTTCGGTTAAACTTTGGGAAAACTGTTTTTAGGGAATCGGTATTTTGAGGGTAATTTATAGATTCCTTATTTACAAACATCAGCCCAATACTAGATCTGGCAAAAATTTTTCTTTGTAGCGAGAGTACTCCAAAATTCTGGCTTGGCAACCCTGTTTCTTCAATGCTGGCCGTTTGCATATCCATAAGCCCCAAACGCCATTTTTTATTTAGGTTTCCACTAACCCTGGCTCCGGCTCTTATGGGGACGCCCAGGCCTATTCTTCTTGAAAAGAAGGGACGTATGGTGGCATATCCAAAGTTGGCAAATAGATCCCCGTTCTCCAAAAAGAACTGTCTTTTTTCAGGGAAAAACAGTTCAAATCGGTCAAGGTTGGTTACCTGACGATCTACCTCTACCTGCGAGAAATCCGGATTTACTGTCAAGTCCAAATTCAAAGAGGTGCTTAGACTGAACTTAACATCACCTCCAATTTTCTTGTCATACTGGGTATCGGTGCTATTTTCCAGATTTCGATTAACACCTCCCAGCACATAGGGGATAATCGAAAAATTGCTCCTAGGGGTGGGAGGAGGGGAATCCCAGACCAAGGTTCCCGTATAGGCTAGGGAGGCCGTGGGGAATTGTCGGGGAATGGGTGTCCAACTCGATTTTTCGCCCGATTTTAAATCCAGCCGGCTAAAATTTATGCCCCATTGCGTTACGCCATCTTCATAACGAATGGATTTAAAGGGGATGGCCATTTCAAAGACCCATTTCTCCTCATCACTAGTTACTGCGGAGACCCATTTGCTATCCCAATTTAAATCTACGCTTCCCCCACTATGCATGGTGCCGTCCCATTGGGCACCTGCCGCGTTGGAGCCAAAGGAATAACCGGTGGTTTGGTTATTGAAGGGATCCATAAACAACAAAAAGTTGTCATTTTTTCCAAATATAAAATCGCGACGCAATGATTCTACATAGTAAGGTCCTTTGGTGGCGTTGTAAAAAGTAGCTAATAGGTAGAGATTGTTATCGTCATAGGTCATTCGGATTTCGGAAGGTTCATTTGCCATTCCGGTATCCATGGGCAGTACCATGTAAAAGTTGGTGGCTACATCCGTATCTTTCCAGGCCAAATCGTTGCCAATTCCATCTATTTCTACCGCTGTGGCTGTCTTGCGAATATTTAATTGAAAGGATTCATTTTTTTTCTGGGACGCAAGGGGTAAGGCCAAAACAATGGCTAAAATAGTTAGGGGCACTTTTTTATAGGCAGACAAAGGATGGGTCTTTTGTTGGTTGAGCTTACTAAAATAGGCATTTTATAAGGATATGAGCTGTTTGGTATGCGTAACTTGCAACCCTAAAAATAACAACCCCTCCCGCCGGTTATGGTGCTTTACTATATACTATGGAATCCCCTACGGCTAAAGACCATTTATCCGCCAAACCGGCATTTACTTCAAGAACATATTTTACGGGAACTTTGGAGGGTAGGCTGTTTTCCTTAAGCGGTTGTGCATTTTTTTGAAAACTGGCGATTTTCATTTGGTCGTCCACAAAAATAAGGTCTAAGGGGAACTCCGTATTTTTCATATAAAAGTAATGCATGGCAACATCCTCAAAAACAAACAACATGCCCTGATTAGGCTCCATGGAACTACGGTACATGAGCCCTGTTTCCCTTTCGTAGTCGCTATCCGCTATCTCTATATCCAAAACGGTTAGAAGGGAATCCGATTCCTTTTGCAGGATACGCAGATCTCCTTCTTTTTTAAAGGTAATCGGCGCCGTTTTTATCGCTTTTTTAGCTTCTTCCTTACAGGAAAGTTGAATGACAAAACACACAACAAAGAGTAGATAGATTTTATTGTTCCTCATGTTACAATTTCTGTTGGTGAAGGCACCTTTAATCTTTCCAATCGGATTATTTGGTGGTACCCGATTTTGGTCTTAGCATATAATAGAGGCCAACTAAAATAAAGGGTATGCTCAGCCATTGGCCGGTGGATAGCAAACCAAGTGACTCCTCAAATCCACCCTGACTTTTCTTTACGTATTCCACAAAGAAGCGAACCGTCCATAAAAGCACTAGGAACACCCCAAAAATGTACCCAAGTTTATCTTTTTTATCAGTTTTCCAATATAGAAAATACAAAATGGCAAAGACAAAAATATAACAGACCCCTTCATATAATTGGGCTGGGTGCCTATATGGAATGGCCTCTAAATACTCGGCAAACCGAGGATCTTTTTCAATAAGGTTATAGGCTGCATTTACCGTTTTTTCCTTGGTAATGGACAGGGCCTTGTATGCAGGCATATCGTCGGAATCGCGCACGAACCTGGTGGCCAGCGCAAAAGATTCCTCAACAGGTTTCCCGTTGATTTCCGAATTGAAGAAATTTCCCAGTCGAACACAAAAAGCACCTATGGATACGGGAATGACGATACGATCCAGAATCCAAAGAATTTTAAATTCAGGGTATTTTCTGGTGTAGAGGTACATGCCAATGATGATTCCAATGGCAGCACCGTGACTTGCCAGACCGGTAAATCCTGTGAACTCGTAACCATTGATAAACCCAAAAAGGGTGCTATCGGCACTTTCCCTAATAGGTAGCAATATCTCCAATAAATGGTTTTGGTAATATGCCCAATCATAAAAGAACACATGACCCAATCTAGCTCCCAACATAGTAGCCAAAACGGTATATATGAAAAGGGAGTCCAATTGCTCCAAGGATTTTTTTTCTTTTAAAAATATCTTCTTCATAAGGTACCAGCCCAATGCGAAAGCGATTATCCAAAGAAGATTGTAATATTTTATCTGTATTACCCCAATTTTAAAAAGGGTATCGGCGGGATTCCAAGTAAAGCCTAAAAAGTACATCTACATATTTTTAAGGGACTAAGATAAGTAAATACTGTAAAGAATAGTGGAGTGAAATGGGTTAATTTTGATATACGGGCATGATTATATTTGGAAATTTGCAAAAGTTTAGAAGCCTTGTACTTTTGTTTGTGCCAATATTGACTTAATTAAATCGTATTACAACAAAGCTGGGAATAAAAACTATGGAATCGGGTCATAACCACTTCCTCCCCAAGGGTGACAGCTAAAAATTCTCTTTAAGGCCAGCCATCCACCTTTGAACAGGCCATGCTTTTGCAGGGCTTCCAAAGTGTACTGCGAACAGGTGGGGGAATAGCGACATGAGGCAGGGGTAAGAGGGGAGATAAAGCTTTGGTAAAATTTCACCAATAATACAAAAGGGGCTATTAAAATCTTTTTCATCTATTTAAGAATTTTGTATTAATCTGAAAATGAGCTTAATATAAAATTATAACTTAGATTGTGCGCCTCAATTTCGTATAAAAGCCAATTCAGCAATTGTTAAACCTCCAATCTAGCTGAGGCTAAAGGTAGTACCATCTTTGCCATCATTCAATTGAATGCCCATTCCTGCCAATTGGTCCCTTATTTTGTCCGATGTGGAGAAATCCTTATTGGCCCGTGCTTCATTTCGCAATTGGATCAAAAGACCAACTACACTGCTTAATTTATCGGAATTAAGCATAGCGTTATTTTGATTTTCCAAACCTAATATATCAAAAACAAAACTGTGCATGGTCTCTATAAAAAGTTCCTTGTCCTTTTCGGTAATGGTCTCCTTGCCTTCCTTTATTAAATTGATGCGTTTCACAGCTTCAAATAAATTGGCCGTTAGCATAGGAGTGTTGAAATCGTCGTTCATGGCATCGTAACCCTTTTGTTTCCATTCCGCTACATTAAAACTAGATGACGAACTGGTAGTTAGTTTTTCCATGCTTGCAATGGCGTCCATCAATTTTTGATAGCCTTTTTCAGATGCAGAAAGTGCTTCATCGCTTAGGTCCAATATACTGGTGTAATGTGCCTGCATCATAAAAAAGCGTACTACCGATGGGGTGTATGGCTTGCTCAGAATACTGTTCTCGCCAGAGAACATTTCATTGGGCAAGATATTGTTTCCGGTAGACTTGGCCATTTTTTTGCCGTTCAAGGTTAGCATATTGGCGTGTAACCAATATTTTACCGGTGCATGACCGTTGCAGGCCTCGGCCTGGGCTATTTCACATTCATGATGTGGAAATTTAAGGTCCATACCGCCACCGTGTATGTCAAAAGTTTCACCTAGATACTTGGTGCTCATGGCAGTACATTCCAAATGCCAACCAGGAAAACCATCACCCCAGGGGGAAGGCCATCGCATTATATGTTGGGCTTCCGCTTTTTTCCACAGTGCAAAGTCCTGGGGACTCTTTTTTTCGTCCTGAGCTGCCAATTCACGGGTGTTGGCAATCATATCCTCCAATTTTCTCCCGCTAAGTTTACCGTACTCATGGGTTTTGTTGAATTTTTCTACATCGAAATAAACAGACCCGTTAATTTCGTAGGCATAACCTTTTTCGAGAATGTTCTTTATGATTTCAATTTGCTCAATAATATGTCCGGTCGCCGTAGGTTCAATACTGGGAGGTAAAAAATTGAATTTTTGCAGTATGCTGTGGAAATCCAAAGTATATTGTTGTACTACTTCCATAGGCTCCAACTGTTCCAGTCGGGCTTTCTTTGCAATCTTGTCCTCCCCGTCTTCCGCATCATTTTCCAAATGTCCCGCATCGGTAATATTCCGGACATATCTCACCTTATAACCCAAATGTTTTAAATACCTGAAGATCATGTCGAAGGACATAAAGGTTCGGCAGTTGCCCAAGTGTACATTGCTGTAGACGGTTGGTCCACAGACGTACATACCAACGTGACCTTCATTTAACGGTTCAAAATCTTCTTTTTTTCCTGAAAGGGAATTGTAAACTTTTAATTTTTGAGTTTGGTACAAAGACATTGGTAAGTGGGACAATTAGAATTTAGTATCGATGTTTATATAGTCCAAAAATTCTCGTCTGACGGCCTCTTCTTTAAATTTTCCGCCGTATTCTGCCGTAACGGTACTGCTTTCAATGTCGCGTATACCTCGGGAATTTACACATAAATGTTTGGCGTCTATAACACAGGCAACATCTTCGGTACCCAAAACCTCTTGTAGTTCCCTAACGATCTGAATATTCAATCGTTCTTGGACCTGTGGTCTTTTGGCGTAATAATCCACTATCCTGTTCATTTTGGACAAGCCAACAACAGTGCCTTTGGAAATATAGGCCACGTGGGCCTTCCCTACTATAGGCAATAAATGATGTTCACAAGTGGAATATAAAGTAATGTTCTTTTCCACTAACATTTCGCCGTACTTGTATTTATTATCGAAGGTGGATGATTTGGGCCGTCGTTTTGGATTTAAGCCCCCGAAAATCTCATTGACGAACATTTTGGCCACCCTATTGGGGGTCCCCTTTAAACTGTCGTCCTCGAGGTCGAGGCCCAAAGTCAGCATTATTTCGTTTACACTGCCCCTGATTCGGGCTATTTTTTCTTCATCACTTAGCACAAATGCATCCTTACGTAAAGGTGTGTCCTCAGCAGCGGAAACGTGATCGTCCCCTAACTCTTCAAAATGCTTTTCCAATGCGTTGTCGATTTTCATTAAAATATTGCTTTTTAAGGCAGCAAAGATATACATTATATGCCACTTTATACCATGTTTGCCTTGTTACACAACATAAATTAGTGTTAACTAAATCTCGGACTTACTTTTGAAATTCCCCAATTTTATAGGTATTCATGAACAGGTTGATCGTCCTTTTTGGTGTTTTTTGGTGTCTAGGTACTACTTTGGCCAGGACCCAAGTGGCTCCGGATTGTTCAAATGCGGTACCTATTTGTAACAATACTCCGGTAAACGGGGGTACAAATGGCTTTGGTGCGGATGACTTTAATGGAGCCGGTAAATCAGGTTGTTTGGAAAAAACTCCTTCGGGTTCCATTGAATCCAATGCTGCTTGGTATAGATTTAGAACGGGGGCCTCGGGACAATTAGGATTTAATATTGGTTTCGATTCCAACGAAGATTGGGATTTTGCCCTTTATAAGGCCAGTGATTGCAATTCCCTCGGAGAGCCTGTTCGCTGTAATTTTTTTGATAATAGGGATGCCAGTAGTTTTATTGGTGTAGGGGAGGACCCGCAAGGTGCAACGGATAATGTTCAATACGAAGAATGGTTGGAGGTTTTGCCCGGAGAGGATTACTACTTGTTGGTGAATAATTTTAGTAATATCAATTCTGGCTTTTCAATTCAGTTCACAGGTCAAATCTTTGTAACCAATCCTTATGACGCATTGGATTGTGCAATTATAAATAATCTTTTGGGACCCCCGATTGCAGCTTGTGACAATGAAAACGTTGTTTTGGACGCCACTATTTCCGATGTGGTAAGTTATACCTGGTATAAGGATGTAGGAAGTGGTTATACCGTTATTCCGGGGGAGGCCTCTGCTACCTTAAATGTTCTGGAAGCTGCTTTTTACCGGGTGGAGGTAATCACCCAGTCCCAAAATAATATTATTAGCGATGTGCAGGTTGGATTTTCCCAAGCACCATCAACTTCTCCTGTAGCGGATGAGCACTTATGCTTGGATTCAGGTAAATATTATTTAGACCAAAAGGATCAACAGGCTTTGGGCGGACAATCTGCGAGCGAGGTAATTTTATCTTATCATAATAGTTTAACCGAGGCTGAAGCAGGAGTAAATGCCCTTCCTTTGGAGTATAAATTGCAGCCAGGGGAACAGCGGATTTACATTAGGGCCAGCTCGGTACAGAATCCTAGGTGCTATGACGTTTCAGAGGATTTTATAATAACGGTCCATGAGCCATTGGTTCCCGATTTTCCCTTGGAGGTTTTTCTCTGTGAAGGGGAGGTTAATGCCGTAATAGGGGAAATGGACCCAGATCCAGCATATAATTATGTTTGGAGTACTGGCGAGTTAACTTCCAATATTACCGTGGTCCAAGGCGGGGAATATACCTTGACAATAACCGATAAGCTTGGTGTTTCGCCTTGTAACAATACTTTTAACATTAAGGTCTTTGCTTCAAAAACACCTCACATAAAGGAGGTGGTAATAGAGGATCTGCAGGATAGCAATACCATTGCCATAATGCCCGATCGGGAGGGGGATTTTGAATATAGTTTGGATGAAGGGGCCTATCAGTCAGATAACAAATTTTATAAGGTACTTCCTGGTGTGCACAATGTTACATTGAACGATTTGAATGGCTGCGGAACAGCTACGGAAAGCATTGTTGTGGTAGGGTTTCCTAAGTTTTTCACCCCCAATGGGGACGGTTTAAACGATGTTTGGAATATAGTTGGGATTTCCAGCTTGGAAGAACCTTTATTAACGGTTTACAACAGGTATGGTAAGCTGCTTGCACAATTGTCGCAAAATAGTGTGGGATGGGATGGTACCTATAATGGTGTGGCATTGCCTTCGGACGATTATTGGTTTAAGCTAAGTTTTAAGGATCAAGATGGTCAGCGTATAGTGGCCAAGTACATCAATAATCATTTTTCCTTAAAACGATAATCTTAAATTGGTAAGGGGCTATTCTTGGATTCTATCCTGATATTCCCAGTAGGCATTATAGGCGCAATTAAATAAACCAATTGTATACAAATCAAGGGTAGTGGTCGTTGCCCAAGGCACCTGGGAATAAGTATGGAGAGGTCTAAGTTTTTGTGATAAAATATACCTCTTATATACTAAATCATTTTCATAAGAGTTATTATACTTGATTTAAGTATGTATTTAGCCCCAATTTCTATGCGGACACTTATCTGTTCTATATGTGTTATGTTACTGTTTGTCAGTAATATAGTTGCGCAAAATTCACCTGATTGTAGGAGTGCCATTCCTGTTTGTGCAGATGGCCAGCCAATTATGCCAATTGTTGATGGCGGTGGTGATATAGACGACTTTGATCCTGAGGTAATTCGGCAAAGTGGTTGTTTGGAGAAAGGAAGTGTAAGTTCTGCGAATATCGAAAACAACACCTCTTGGTTCGTTTTTAGAGCAGGTACAGGCGGTCAGCTAGGTTTTGACATAGAGGCTTTGCCGGTAACGGGTACTACAATAACAGCGGAGTGGGACTTTGCGGTTTATGGTCCTTATGATCAGACCAGTGGACAGAATTTCTGTTCGATTATAGGAAGTGGATCAGAACCTATCCGTTGTAATTATGAAGCCAATAATACGCGTTTCACGGGAATAGGTATCAATCCGGAGAATGGGGATGTGGGTGCTCCTTTTTTAAAGCAAAGCCAAAACACATATGACGAATGGTTAAATGTACTCCCAGGAGAAATCTACTATATTTTCATTAATAATTTCAACACCAATTTCGATGATGATGCTGAGCAATTTTCATTGACTTTTACAGGTAGTTCGGTTGATGCCGATCAAGATAATGCGTTGGATTGTACCTTACGTGACGAATTTTTGGGATTGGATATAATTGCCTGTGAGGATGATCCGGACATCACCCTATCTGCACTTAATTCTCCTTTTGGACCTGATATTACAAGTGTGGTATGGACTGTGGATTATGAGGACGATGGCGTTATTGATGCCACCTTGCCGGGATCCGGGCCTTCCAATGCCGAATTGGTGGTGAGCAGCCCCAATTCTGGACGCTATTTTGTTGAACTAACCAACAGTTTTGGAAATGATGTAGGTGATGATATACTGATCACCTTTTTTGGAACCCCAGTTTTACAGGAAGTAATCGTTAGGGACGACCTTTCTGATAATAATATTGTAGAAATAGTAGTGGCCAACCCGGACGGTAATTACGAATATGCCATTAACGGTGGTGAGTTTCAGGATGATCCTGTTTTTAATAATGTGCCACCAGGGGTTAACACGGTGATTATAAATGATAAAAATGGCTGCGGTACTTCGGAGCCACAAGAATTCTTGGTGGTGGGTTACCCCAAATTCTTTACACCCAATGCCGATGGTATCCATGATAGATGGAATGTATATGGAATCTCCACCTTGATAGATCCGGTGGTATATATATTTGATCGTTATGGTAAATTGCTTAAACAGATTGATGAAACCACAATAGGTTGGGACGGCACTTTTAATGGAAGGCCAATGCCTTCATCGGATTATTGGTTTAGGATGGATTATTCACGGGACGAAGGCGGAATCATTGTAGCGCGTTCCGTTAGGACCCACTTTACGTTAAAGCGATAATTACAATTTGTACTAAAAACAAAAAAGACGGGTTTTACCCGTCTTTTTTGTTTTTAAATATGGTATTTATTAGAAATTTAGGGTGTAACCTAAACTTATTACGGAGTTTTTATTGGTTATGCTGGCCGGTGTTGGTAGGCCTACATCAAACAATAGTTTATTTATGTCCTGTGTGGAATAGTTGTAGGATAGGTCTAACCTACTTCCTCCAAAATTATATCCAATACCCCCTGAATAGCCATTTAAATCCCCTATGGTTCCCCCGTTGGCGTACGGACTTTGCTCAAATCTATATCCCGCCCTTAGACTTAGGGCCTCAATACGGTACTCCCCACCCACTCTAAAGGTGGAAACAGTACTTAACTTATCCGAGATATAATCATTTTCCGAGGCAAAACTAGGGTCGGAACCAGGTCTTAACTCTGCTTTTGACATGTCTTGATAACTATAGTCGAAACTTATAAGGCCATCCTGACCAAATATCATAGCTAAACTACCTGTTAATTTCCCGGGTATTTTAATGGTGTAATCTTCATAAATATTAACGATATTAAAATTGATATATGAAATATCACTTGCCGCCAGATCCGAATATATTTTTTGGGAAGTTTCATCCGATAAATTATACCAGGTTGGGGTTTGGTAGCTACCACCGATTCTGAAATTTTCATTTAATTTCCCAATGGCCCCCAAACTAAGGGAAAAACCAGTTCCCTGGGTCCTCAAAAAGTTATCGAAGGTTATATTCTGAATTTCCGAATCGCCATCAAAGCCTCTTTCGGACAATTGGGTGAGCTTGTCCAGGAATACACTGTGAACGTTAAGAGAAGCCCCTAGATACAAATTGTCTCCGTATTGTGAGGCCAGGTTGGCGGTAAACTTGCTATTGTATCCTGTAGTACTCTGAGAGTAATCTTGGTCAATGGTGCTGTATTTGGCGTTGGAGATATAAGCGGTATTATTGTCGTCCGAAAAGTCTACAGGGTCCAGTATCCCGCTGTAATATCCCAAAAACGCCTGTTGGTCCACAAATCCCAAAGTAGCTCCTATATCCAGATAGGCTTCTTCTATAAACTCGTCGTCCTGTATCAAGAGTGGTCCAAAAGGCACTCCGTCGGCCAAATCCCAAAAGTAATTATCAATGCCCTGATTACTATTGCCGGAAACAAAAAGGTCATCGTCAAAATTTTTGATCAGGTCATAGTTAAATGCCAATGCAAGTTTTTTCCAAGGAGAACTGGTGCTGGTGCTTTTAAACACAAAAACACCTCCAATTTGATTAAGATCCAAAGAATTTAAGTTGGTGCTGGTGCTACTGTTGAAATAACGTGCATCATTTTTGGTATTGTAATTTGATCCCGTTAAGGATAATAAGCTGTTATTAAAAACAGCGGAACCCGCCGGATTTACGTTTAAGGAAGATAAATCCCCTCCCAAGGCCCCAAAGGCACCGTTTAATCCTTGAAAACGTGCTGTTCCATAGGAACCCTCTCCGTTTAGCCTTAAAACATCATTGATGTTCTGAGCGCTGGCGAATGCACATACCAATAGTAGAATGAAAGTGTAATTCCTTTTCATTTTATTTAATTTAGAAAGTTTTTATTGAAATATGGGACCATGTTTTTTAGTTACGCCTTCCGCTACTTCTACTACTGGATGACGACGATCTTGAAGAAGAACTGCTAGAGCTTCTCACGCTTCCACTGGACCTACTGGAGCTGCTGGAACTTCTATAGGTACTACTGGACGACCTGGATGGAGTGCTGCTGGAGCTACTTCTGTAGGTTCCGCTTGAAGACCTTGTAGGTGTTGAGCTTCTATAAGTTCCACTGGACGATCTCGTAGGGTTAGTGGATCTTCTATAGGTAGAAGTTCTTGGAGCGGTACCTTTATAAGTTCCGCCCGATGAATTACTCCTACTATATGTCCGATTGCTTCTAGAGCTGCTGTTGTAATTGGGTACCGCTCTTGTACTTCTGCTGGTACGGTAAGTGCGGTTTCTGTCCAAGGCATCTACCCCTACGTTACTGCGGGATGTGGTACCATTTCGATTGATATTACTACGCGAAGTAGTACTTCTATACCGGCTGCTGCTTGTACGGTTGGCAGTGCTTATATTTGATCTTCCGCTTAGAGCAGTGCTTCTCAGGTTGGAATTGGAATTGTAAATCCCTCTCCTGCTGGCGCTATAGGCATAATTTCTGTTATAGTAGTTATTTCCAAACCTACTACGGGAATAGTAATATGGGTAATGTCTATAAGGAGAATAGTAATAAGGGCTGTAATAACCGCCCCATCCGTAGCCTCCCCAGCCCCAGTTGTTCCAGCCATATCCATAACCGTAGCGATTCCATCTCCAGGGGTTGTAATACCCGTAATAACCTCCGTAGTAGCCGCCATAAAAACCACCGTACCCCCAGACAAATGGAGAACCGCCCCAACCCCAATTATCATAAATGTTGATATTCACATCGGTGGCGTTGTCCCCCCATGATCCATAACCATTATAGTCATTGTTGGGGGCGTTATAGCTTAGATCCTGGTTGTAGCTGATGCTGTCGGATTCCATATCACTGTAATAACCATCAATATCGGTGAATACCTCACTGTCCAAAATTTCACCGTATTCATCGGCCTTTTGTCCAAAATAATCACCATAGGTATTTTGTTTTGGAGCAGGCTGTTGGGTTCTTGGTCGTTGTTCGGTTACCCGAACTTGCTCAGTTCTATTGGAATAGATGCCATCATTATCATAATAAGAGGCTTGCTGGTAAGACCCGCAAGATGCCAATACTATGCTAAGGACTACAACAGTTGCTGCTATATGTATTCTTCGGTGGGGCAGAGAATGTATCATCGCTGTAAATTTAATTGTTGAACATTGTAAAAATAGTTAGTTTTGCCGAACTATTTCATTTAATTATAAGGTCGCAAGTTTTGTGCCAAACTTACTGGTATGGGTAAAAATTTAACGAAAAGAGCAGAGGATTATTCCAAATGGTATAATGAACTTGTTGTAAAAGCGGATTTAGCTGAAAATTCGGGGGTTAGGGGTTGTATGGTCATAAAGCCTTACGGCTATGCCATTTGGGAAAAAATGCAGGCCCAATTGGATATTATGTTCAAGGAAACCGGACATGAGAATGCTTATTTTCCATTGTTCATACCTAAGTCCTATTTGAGCAAAGAAGCCAGTCATGTGGAAGGTTTTGCAAAAGAATGTGCTGTAGTGACCCACTACAGGCTAAAAAATGCCGAGGACGGTAGTGGTATTATTGTGGACCCGGAAGCCAAGTTGGAGGAAGAACTTATTGTTAGGCCTACATCGGAGACAATTATATGGGATACCTATAGAAGATGGATTCAATCGTATCGCGATTTACCACTGTTGATCAATCAATGGGCCAATGTGGTGCGATGGGAAATGCGAACCAGACTTTTTTTGAGAACGGCGGAATTTTTATGGCAGGAAGGGCATACGGCCCATGCAACCGAAAAAGAGGCCATTGCCGAAGCGGAGCTGATGATGAACATATATGCGGAATTTGTGGAAGAGTACATGGCGGTACCGGTTATAAAAGGAACCAAAACGGCCAGTGAGCGTTTTGCCGGGGCATTGGAGACCTATTGTATAGAGGCCTTAATGCAGGATGGCAAGGCCTTGCAGGCTGGTACTTCGCATTTTTTGGGACAAAATTTCGCAAAAGCTTTTGATGTGAAATTTGCGACCAAGGAAGGGGTGCAGGAGTATGTATGGGCAACCTCCTGGGGGGTTTCCACACGCTTGATGGGGGCATTGATCATGACCCATAGCGATGATAATGGATTGGTGCTGCCACCTAAATTAGCTCCCATACAAGTAGTAATTGTGCCTATATATAAAGGAGAGGATCAATTGGATGCTATTTCCGAAAGAGTGGCTCCTTTGGTAAAGGAATTGAGATCCAAAGGAATCTCTGTAAAATATGACAACCGAGATACCCATAAACCGGGATTTAAGTTCAATGAGTACGAATTGAAAGGGGTGCCCGTTCGGTTGGCGATTGGGCAGAGGGATATGGATAATGGTACTTATGAAGTGGCGCGAAGGGATACTTTTGAAAAGGAAACCGTTAAGGGCGATGAGGTAGTGGCTAAAATTGAGTTTTTGATGGAAGATATTCAGACAAATATCCATAATAAGGCCTTGGAGCATAGAAAATCACACATCACCGAGGTAAATTCCTATGAAGAATTTAAGGAAGTTTTGGAAAGTAAGGGGGGATTTTTGTCGGCACATTGGGATGGGACCCCGGAAACGGAAGAATTGGTGAAAGAGGAAACAAAAGCTACTATTCGCTGTATTCCCATAGATGCCAAGGAGGAAGCTGGAGTCTGCATGGTTACGGGAAAACCTTCCTCCAAAAGAGTGCTTTTTGCCAAGGCATATTAAAAGATTTTAAAAAAAATTATTTAGGTCTTGCGATAGTAAAAAATAATTGTATTTTTGCATCCGCAATTATGCGATTTGATGGTCCGTTCGTCTAGGGGTTAGGACGCCAGGTTTTCATCCTGGTAACAGGGGTTCGATTCCCCTACGGACTACTAAGGTTGTTTTGAAATTTTGGGGTACTGATGGCAATTGATAAATTGTGTCCGTACTTGAAACCAAAAATGGTCCGTTCGTCTAGGGGTTAGGACGCCAGGTTTTCATCCTGGTAACAGGGGTTCGATTCCCCTACGGACTACACATTGTATTTAGGGGTGTAACCCAATAAAAAAAATTAATTAAATAGAAAATGGCAAATCATAAGTCAGCATTAAAGAGGATTAGAAGGAACGAAGCGGTAAGATTACGTAATAGGTACCAGCACAAAACAACCCGTAACGCTATCAGAAGATTGCGTACCGAGGAGGATAAGAAAGCTGCTGAAACCTTGTTGCCAAGTGTTGTAAGTATGATCGATAGATTGGCCAAGCGCAATATTATCCATTCCAACAAAGCTGCAAACTTAAAGAGCAAGTTGACGAAACAAGTAGCTGCCCTATAGGTTTTATAATATATTATAAGGAACGCCCTTCGTAAGAATGGGCGTTTTTTTGTTTTTATTATCCACCGTATTTCCGTGTTGTCAAAAGTGTTCTGGGATCAAGTACAATTTCTGGGTATTTGGATATTTATGCAAATAATTGAGTTAACCTAAACAGGAAGAATTCTGTATTTCTAACGCCTCTGAATTGCGCCCTGAATGCCTTGATTTTGGATCATGACCAATTGTTGTGTTTATCAAAAAAATACGATTAATTTGATCAGTCGTGTTTTATTGCTCAATAGTTTTAATTAATAGGAGTAATTTAGTAAAACCAATGATTAAATTATTCTTTCATTTTACTCAAGTGGTTTTTATTGTTTTATAATGGTTTTCGTGAATCTTCGATTTCTTTGCTTGTCCAATGAAACCGACGCAGGAGGTTCACGAATACATAATTAGGAAAATAACCAGCCATGAGCTAAACAAACCTGCCTTCCGGCAGGCAGGAGAAAAGACCCTTCTTCGCTAGGTGGTCCCTAAAATCTCTGGATTATAAGGACCGATGCCATAGCCTAAATTATTTCCAAGGCTTCAATAATTCTTAACGGCCATGCCATCTCCACGACGGAAGAAGAACGACCAAACCATAGACCTTGAGGGCAATGCCCAAAGGTTTTTAATAACGGAAATGACTTATCCCCACATGAAGGTTGACGCAACGTAAGGACCGGCCTATTTTCAATTTCGTCTTAAATCAAGTGGTTTTCACATTGGAAGGTGGAAGGCGTCCATAGAGCATTTCACCCAAGTGAAAGCGGCCTGGACGCCGGGGCTGTGGAAAGTGCGTAGATTTAAAGAAATTTAAAATCAGCCTAGCGTTTTTTGGTTCGTTTTTTGGGCGATGCAAAAAATGAACAGGACACAAACTTGAAATGGTAAATTATATTTTTTTGTAATTCACACACGACTTTTGGGATTGATCCGTGTTCTGAATAGGAAAAATTAAAGAGGCATCGTTTTGGGTTAAGATATTTAAGGAAATTATCAAGATATCATAAGGTTGAAGATATGCTTCTAAAAACCGTAGGTAATCCAATCAAATCATATTATATTCGGATTTCATTTTTTTTTAACCCAAATAAATTGAAATAGAAAACATGGGAAAACTACGCTTTGTACAAAAACTGGGGTTTGTTTTATTTGTAATTCTTATAGGTTGTAAGTCGCAACAGGAAAATGTGCCCCATACCCACACCCACGTATCTGATCATTCCCATAGCCACTATCCGGAACAAGATTCCATTATGGCCCATAAATTAATGTTTCCTTCCCAAGTACCGGACAGGGTAATTGCCAATTTAACGGCAGATCCGGCACATAGTATGGCTGTGAATTGGAGAACGGATCAACAAGTGGAAACCGGATACGTAGAAATTGCCTTGGCTACCGATGGACCGGAGTTTTTGCTGAAGGATGTAAGAAGGGTGGAGGCGAAAAGTGAAATTTTTCAAAATCAGAATAGAAAGGAGCCTCTTGTAAAGGCGGTATACCATTCTGTGATAGTAAACGATCTGCAGCCAAAAACCACCTATGTCTATAGGGTGGGCAATGGAAAGGAAGGCAATGATGGTTGGAGTGAATGGTTTCAATATACGACGGCGAGTGCTACTTCCGGAGACCCTTTTAGCTTTATATATTTTGGGGATGCACAAAACAATGTGAAATCGCTTTGGTCCAGGGTAATACGTAATTCTTACCGAAAATTTCCAGCAGTGAATTTTATGTTGCACGCTGGAGATCTAATAAATGACAGGGATGCCAATCTGGAATGGGGCGAATGGTTTTATGCAGGTAGCTTTATTCATGCTACGGTGCCAAGTGTTATGACGCCTGGTAATCATGAGTACAGGGATGGAGTATTGACCCCTTTATGGAAACCACAATTCACTTTGCCAGAAAATGGACCAATTGAGGAATTAAAAGAAACCTGTTTTGCAATTGATTATCAAGACATGAAATTGATTTCTATCGATAGCGAAGGTTATGATGAAAGTTTGGAAGCCCGTTCGGCACAGATAAAATGGCTAGATTCCGTATTGCAATCAAATACTAAAAAATGGATAACCATTTTTACGCATTATCCTGTTTATTCTACCAAAGAAGGGCGAGACAATTGGGAGCTGAGGGAAGGTATAAAACCTTTGATAGATAAATATGGGGTAGATTTAGTGCTTCAAGGGCATGATCATACATACGCAAGAGGCTATCCTGACAACGAAGGTAAGGGCTTGACACTTCTGGACGATGCCGGTACTGTTTATGCAGTTTCTATAAGTGGCCCTAAAATGTATGAATCCGCGGACCAGGATTGGATGGTGCGAAGAGGGGAATACACCCAATTGTTTCAAATAATTACCGTTACCAAAGATACCATTAAATATGAGGCATACACGCCCATAGGCAACTTGTATGATGCCTTCGACCTTATTAAAAAGGACGGCAAAAAGCAGCTTGTCAATAGAGTGCCGGATAGTCCCATCCGATTAAAAAAGGACTTTGTGGGGGAAGATAAATAGAAAATTCTGTTTTCGTTGATATTCAATTGGGTGGCAATAAATGGTCTTTTTATTGATGTTGACCATAATTTAATGGTCAATTAATTTTATCGCTGTCTACGATAATCTGTCGGAGTAACACCTTTAATTTCTTTAAATTTCCTGTTGAAGTTGGCTATGGTTCTAAATCCGCATTGTTCCGATATCAGGGATATTGAAAGGTCAGGATTGCTATTGATGAGTTTACAGGCATTTTCAATTCGTATTTCAATCAAAAATTGAAAGAATGTTTTGTTGGTCCGTTTTTTAAAATACCTACAAAAGGAATTCTTGTTCATATGGGCCCTGTCCGCAATTTCTTCCAAAGTAATGGGCTCGTAAAATTTTTCCATGGCATATTCAAATACATTGTTCATGCGTTTTCCCTCGTTGTCCGAATATTTTTTTTTGTAGACAAAGGAAGATAAGGGTGTAGTTTCTGCTGTACTGATCAAACTTATTATCTTAAAAAGTGTAGCTACCCTTTCTATCTTATTTTGATGCCTTAGTTTATTAAATTGATTTGTGATTTTATGTTTCTTGCTAAGCACCTTTAATCCATATTCCGAGTCCTTAAAGAATGCTTTGGTTTCAGCCATATCCGTTAACTCAAAAAAATGCTTTCCAAAGGCGTCCTTTTTAAAAAATAGGGAGCACATGATAGATTCGTCACTTTTGTGGGAATCACTTTTAAAGACATGGGGAATATATCCTCCAATTACCAATATGTCGTTTTCCTTGTATTCGTTTATGGTGTCTGCAACAATAAAAGATCCTGACCCTTTAATGATGAGGCTTATTTGTATTTCCTGATGTTGGTGAAGTTGGCCATAAAAAACCCTTTCCCGATCTTCCTGGTAGATGAGCGCTTCGTTTTTAGGCTTGGGTATTTTAAAGGGTAGTACTTTCAATACTTATTTTGTGCAAAAATTATTTAAAAATACAATATTATACGGTATTTGGGGTAATATAGTTTAATAATTGGCACTTCTGAAAATATTTTGAGTGGACCAGTTTTTGTGTAAAAGAACCACGCCTTAAGAGACGTGGTTTCTTGCTTGTAGTGACCTCGACAGGAGTACCTGCGGTTTTCCTTTGTGCCCCGTTTTGCAAATAAGAAACCCCGCAGCTAACGCTGCTGGTTCTATGTTTACTTCAAAACCTCAAACTGTGTTTGGCTTTTTCCGTAAAAAAAGAACCACGCCTTAAGAGACGTGGTTTCTTGCTTGTAGTGACCTCGACAGGATTCGGAATTTGTATTTAAAATTATATTTTTAGTATATAAATATATTATGAATATGTGTTTTGTGTAATTTTTTGTTGTACTATAGCTGATTAAGAATAGATAATGTTGTGCAAATACCGAGCAGATATATATCTAAATTTTGATATCTAATTTGTATGACATTTTTTTATATATAAATATGGTTATTATTTTATGATCATTAATTGTAATGGATATGTAATTTCTAAAAGCAAAAAAAACTTGAATAAACTTTATTCAGGTTTTTTTGTTTTTTTAATTCCGAACTAAAAATCATCTGGATTATCATAGGTCAATCCCAAGTGGTTCATAATCAAATTTACTTTATCTTCAATCCTATCAAGTTGAGTCATCGCGATCTCTACTTGATCGGGCAGACCAATAAATTTTGTAATGGACGCGACGGATATATTGTGATTGTTTGGAAGATTCAAAGCTTCTTTTTGCGCTTGAATTTCCCCGTCAGTTAACAGAACAGGAAGTTCATTGTGCTTCAAAAACTTGTAGTTTACATTAGGATACACCTTTATAATGTCCTCAATCATTTTATCCGACAAATAGTTTATGCCATTTTTGATATGGAAAATAGCTCCATGGCTTACGCCAACTTTTTTGGATAGGTAGTTGGGTGTTATACCTAAAGCGTTTAATAAATCTACCATTTTCCTGGAATCTTTAACTGTGTCCTTGGACTCGGCCTTCTGTTTTTTCTTCATAATTGCGAAATGTTAAGTTAATACAATGTTAGAATATAAGTACAAATATAGTATAAAATTTATAACAATATAAAACAATAATGAATATAATTATTTTATATGCAAATAGTATCTGTAAATAATAATTGCTGTGCAAATACCGGGCAGATTTTAAGTATAAGCATAAAAAAACCCCTATTTTACTAGGGGTTTCAGTGGAAGTTAGTGACCTCGACAGGATTCAAACCTGTAACCTTCTGAGCCGTAATCAGATGCGCTATTCAGTTGCGCCACGAGGCCATTATAAAAGTTCATTTTTCCCGTTTAACGGGCTGCAAATATATTTCTTTTTAAATTTACCACAAAATTACAGCAACCAAAATAAATGGATTTAAAGAAATATGTTCGGGATATCCCGGATTTCCCGGAAAAAGGAATCTCCTTTAAGGATATTACGCCCTTATTGCAGGACGCTAAGGCCTTGGCGAGCGCAGCCGATGCCCTGTTTGAATTGATCAAAAATAAAAAGGTGGATAAAGTGGTGGGCATGGAGAGTCGTGGATTTTTCTTTGCACCCTTGTTGGCGACCCGTCTCAAAGCAGGTTTTGTTCCAGTGAGAAAACGTGGGAAACTACCGCATCAAATAATTAGTGAGCCCTATGCATTGGAATATGGAACGGATGTATTGGAAATTCACGTAGATAGTATAGTGAAGGGTGAGAAAGTTCTTGTTCACGATGATGTCCTGGCTACTGGAGGTACAGCGAAAGCTGTTTGTAAACTGGTAGAAAAGTTGGGAGGGGAAGTAGTGCAGTGCAACTTTTTACTGGAACTAAAATTTTTAAAGGGGAGGGACAGGTTATCCGGTTATCCTGTTGAGTCCCTTATACAGTATTAATCCAGGGCATTGGTGGTTACTAAGTAGCGCCAACCTATAATTGCCATTTGAATTTTTGTGGCCTTGGAAAGGTCCAGCTGTTTTTTTGAGTAGGATGGTAGAACCAACTTGTTCATTTTTGCCAAAAGTTTAAAGAAAGCCTTTTTCATCCCTTACAATTGTTTTTGGATTGGATCCCAAAGTTAGTCGCCAATGCTAAAATTGTTACAAATATAGGAACTTAGTAGGAATAAGGATGCTTGGTTGTAATCTGATGATTAAAATGTACGGTGAAATGTGGTGCTTCCCCTATAAAGTGTGTTGTAGGCCATAAGATGTTCCTCAAATATTGTGGGTTTTAGAATAAAACGTATTTTTGCGCAAAATTTTAGAGTAATGAGCACAAATAGAACTTTTACCATGATTAAGCCCGATGCCGTAGAGAATGGACATATCGGTGGAATTTTGGACAAAATAACTTCGGCCGGATTCAAGATCGTGGCAATGAAATATACGCAATTGAGCAGAAGGGATGCACAAGCGTTTTACGCAATACATAAGGAACGTCCCTTTTTCGGGGAATTGGTAGAGTTTATGACCAGAGGGCCTATTGTATCGGCTATTCTGGAAAAGGATAATGCCGTTGAAGATTTTCGCGCCTTGATCGGGGCAACAAACCCGGCCGATGCGGCAGAAGGAACTATCCGTAAATTGTTTGCTACCTCCATAGCAGAAAATGCGGTTCACGGTTCCGATAGTGATGAAAATGCAGCAATAGAAAGTGCTTTTCATTTTGCTGGCAGGGAAATATTCTAGGACTATATAGTTTATAGAATTAAAAACCACGCCTTGGGCGTGGTTTTTTTAATTAGGTTGTTTTGTAGGTTTATCTAAGAACAATTTTGGTGATAAGTTCCTTTCCCAATTCTTCGTTCAATAGCTTGATGATTTTGGACTTGCCCAAGCTTAGTTCCTCTCTAAGTACGGATGATGAAAGTGATACAAAAAGGGTGTCGTTCCGTAATTCAATGGCGGTGGTATAGTTGTTGACGCCGTTGCCCATTAGATTTGTCCAGGCTTCCCTTGCGTTAACCCGGTCCATTCCTTTTTGCAGCCTGTTTTCGGAAATAAATTCCTTTAAGGCTTCCCCTAATCGAAGGTTGTCATTTTTTCTTTTGGCCATTATTATTCGAGATTAATGGGTTCAAATTTCTTGTAGTGGTATTTAATATTTTCCTCACCTATAACAGTAAAGGCATTTTCCGAGAGACTTACAATTTTTTCATGCCACTCGCTTAGTTCTGTTTTGTAATTTAAGGTGAAAACTCCTTCGTTTTCGTAAATGGTAAACATTTCGGCATCATTCGAAGTAACATAGGTGCCATTAAAATTTGGCTGTACCTTTTTCCTGAACCCAGCTTGATCCTTCACTTCTATATAATCTATACTGGTATTTACGGGATATTCCTTCTTGGAGCCATCGGGAAAAGTAACTTTTTCAATTTCCCAGTAGCCGTTCAAATAGGGCAAATCCAATTTATCCACTTTATTTTGACAGCCAACCAGGGCTGCTAAGGCAACTATAATATAAGCATATCGCATATTACAACTTAAATATTTTATAGGATTGATGTATTTTTTTAACAACTTCTTCCGTTCTATCGGCATGGGTGTCACTGAGAAATATTTGTCCAAAATTTTCTTCATCCACCAAATTGATGATATGTGCCACCCGATTTTCATCCAATTTGTCAAAAATATCATCTAAAAGTAACAAGGGGGTTGTTCCGGCCTGTTTTTTTATAAAGTAAAATTGGGCCAACTTTAAGGCTATCAGGAACGATTTCTGTTGTCCCTGGCTACCAAATTTTTTAATGGGGTGACCGTCTATTTCAAAGTTAAGGTCATCTTTATGCGTACCTACACTTGTATATTGGAGCGCTTTATCCTTTTCTAGATTCCGATCCAATAAAGTTAAGAGATCGTTGTCCAATAATTTACTGTCATATGTTAAATTTACGGGCTCTTTACCTCCCGAAATAGCAAGATACTGTTCCTTGAATATGGGAATGAATTCTTCCAGGAATTGGGCCCTTTTTTGGAATATGGTACTTCCGTAGTCCTGAAGTTGTTCATTATATATGGTCAAGGTAGTTTTGTCAAATGTCTGGTTAACGGCAAAATACTTTAGAAGGGAATTTCTTTGACTAAGGGTTTTGTTGTATTTGATAAGGTTTTGCAGGTATTCCTTATCGGATTGGGAAATTACACCATCCATAAACTTTCTTCTGGTTTCACTGCCTTCAATGATCAGGTCGCGGTCTGCTGGTGAAATAATGACCAAAGGTAGAAAGCCTATATGGTCCGAGAATTTATCGTAGGCCTTACCATTGCGTTTGATGATTTTTTTCATCCCCTTTTTTAGGCTACAGAGTATCCTTTCCTCCCGGTCATTTTTTTGAAACTCACCATCTATTACGAAAAAATCCTCTTCGTGCTTTATATTTTGGGTAGCAACAGGGTTAAAGTAACTTTTTCCAAAGGAAAGATGGTAAATGGCGTCCAAAACATTGGTTTTGCCTACCCCATTATGGCCCACTAAACAATTTATTTTGGCATCGAATTCAAAATTTTCGGAAGCAAAGTTCTTGTAATTAATAAGTGATAATTTCTTTAGAAACATTCTGGCTTGTAAAATATTTGTTTTTAATCCTCCCTGAAACTATAAAATATCCAAAAATAACGAATAAATACCCGTTCGGTTTTGGATAAAAACTTTATTTTTGCGCGATTAATAAGATACAAAAATGGCAACATACAAGAAAAGAGGTTTTAAACCAAAAAACAAAGAAGAGGAAATTTTGTTGGATGAGCAGGAAAGCACAACAGCTGAGGTATTTAGTTCTTTGGATGAAGGAGCTTCCAAATCTGAGGAATGGGTTTCCAGAAATCAAAATTATATTCTTGGTGTAATTGGGGTAATTGCCGTTGCCGTTTTAGGTTATATGGCGTATTTTCAGTTTGTGGAAAAGCCAAAGGAAGCAAGTGCTGCGAATGAAATGCTATACCCCCAACAATATTTTGACCAAGCATTATCGGCTACAACCGAAAAGGATTCTTTATTTACCCTTGCCTTGAACGGGGCAGAAGGTAAATATGGGTTTTTGGATATCATTGAAGAGTACAATGGCACTCCTGCAGCCAATTTGGCCAAATATTCTGCTGGGATGGCATTTTTGAATATGCAGAAGTACGATGAGGCCATCAAGTATTTGGAAGGATTCTCCTCTGACGATTTAGTTTTGGGAGCCTTGGCCAAAGGTGGATTGGGAGATGCTTTCTTACAGTTAAATCAACCCAAGGATGCTTTGGGGTACTACGAACAAGCTGTTTCCCATAGTGACAATGACTTTACAACGCCTAAATTCCTATACAAAGCGGGTGTTACAGCCTTGGAATTAAAGGAAAATACAAAGGCGCTTAAATATTTCCAGAGAATTAAGGATGATTATCCCAGCTCTGATGAAGCTAGGACTATAGATGCGTTTATAGGTAAGGCAAAAATTAATTAGGATGGCTACGGCTAATAAAAATTTATCGGCTTACGATAAAACAACAATCCCAAGCGCGAAGGATCTTCGGTTTGGGATTGTTGTTTCAGAGTGGAATGACGTAATTACGGAAGGACTTTATGAGGGGGCTATGGAGGCGCTTTTGGATTGCGGTGCCTTATCGGAAAACATTGCTCGTTGGAACGTACCAGGAAGTTTTGAGCTTCCTTTTGGCGCCAAAAAAATGTTGGAATCCATGGAATTGGACGCCGTAATTGCTATTGGAAGTGTAATTCAGGGGGAGACCAAGCATTTCGATTTTGTCTGTAGTGCTACTGCACAAGGGATTATGGATTTAAACGTAAGGACCCAAGTACCGGTTATTTTTTGCGTCCTAACGGACAACAATATGCAGCAGGCCATAGATCGTAGCGGTGGCAAACACGGCAATAAAGGTGCCGAGGCTGCTATAGCGGCCATAAAAATGGCAAGCCTAGGCTAATTCATATTATTTTCTTTGTTGAGTCTATTGGTCTTGATGAAAAATAGGCGTCTTTCCCTTAATTGTTAACATTTTTTGGCAAGGGATTTAAGGCATGTTTTTTGTTTTTGAGTAACTTTGAAACAATAAGGATTATGGGAAAGTTTTCAAAATTACGCAAAAACAAAAAGTTCAATTATACACCTCGCTACTACGATGACAAAGGTGAAGGGAATCCGTATAAAATAGAACATAAACTGGACAAATTTAGACCTACTATGGATGGCCGTAGCGGGCTTAAAGGTAAGTTTGGTAGGGCTATGGACGATTTAAAACGATCCGGAAGCCAAAATCAAAAATTTAGAACCCTTATAATAATCGCTGTCCTGATTCTTATTTTTCTTTACATCATAGATTTCGATCTATCTATCTTTATAACTCGATAATGGCAGATATTATTAAGCTTTTGCCAGACCATGTTGCCAATCAAATTGCTGCAGGGGAAGTTGTTCAACGTCCGGCCTCCGTAGTAAAGGAGCTTATGGAAAATGCAATAGATGCAGGAGCCTCTACCATAAAACTGGTGGTGAAGGACGGGGGAAAAACACTTATTCAGGTAATAGATGATGGTGTTGGAATGAGCGTAACCGATGCCCGACTAAGTTTTGAGCGTCATGCTACATCCAAGATTCAAAAAGCGGAAGATCTTTTTCAGTTGAACACCAAGGGTTTTAGAGGGGAAGCCTTGGCCTCCATTGCCGCTATTGCCCATGTGGAAATGCAAACAAGGACAGCAGAGGATGAAGTGGCAACGCACATAAAGATAGAGGGGAGCAAGATTATCTCCCAAGAGGTAACCGTGGCACCGAAGGGGACATCCATGATGGTGAAGAATTTGTTTTTTAATATTCCGGCCAGACGGAATTTCCTTAAATCCAACAATGTGGAACTGCGTCATATTTTGGATGAATTTCACAGGGTGGCCTTGGCCCATTCAACTATCAATTTTCATTTTTACAACAACGGTAGTGAATTGTTCAATTTGCCCATATCCAACAGTAGACAGCGTATTGTGAACATTTTTGGGGCCAAGACCAATGAAAAGTTGGTGCCTGTAAATGAAGACACACAAGTGGTTCAAATAAGTGGATATATAAGTAAGCCCGAATTTGCAAAAAAGAGTAGGGGAGAGCAGTTTTTCTTTGTAAATAATAGGTTTATAAAAAGCCCATACCTGCATCACGCTATTTTGGGAGCTTTTGATGGACTCATAAAGAAGGAGAACCATCCTGGTTATTTCCTGTATTTAACCGTGGATCCGGGCTCCATCGATATCAATATCCATCCTACGAAAACGGAAATTAAGTTTGATGACGAGCATACACTTTATGCTATTTTAAGGTCCACCGTGAAGCATAGTTTGGGACAATTCAACGTAATCCCGTCCTTGGATTTTGAGCAGGACCAGAATCTGGAAACGCCATATAACTACAAGGATAAATCGGCAGAATTACCTAGAATCAATGTGGATTCCAGTTTTAATCCTTTTAAGGAGGGTTCGGAAAACGGAACTGCACAGAGACCCAATTATCAAAAACAGAATACCAAAAGCTGGGATGGTTTATATGTTGGAATGGAATCCAATATAGGGAAGAATTCTGGGTTTAGTAGTGTAAGCTTCGAATCCGACACCATTACAGGTTCTATTTTTGATAATAAAAAGGAGACCATTGACACAGGTACGACCACTTTTCAATTAAGAAGAAAATACATTGTAACCACCATAAAATCAGGGATGGTGGTCATAGACCAAAGTAGGGCCCATCAAAGGGTGCTCTATGAAAAATTTTTAAAGAACATAACCATCAAAGAGGCGGTTAGTCAACAACTGTTATTTCCCTTATCTTTGACATTTTCCAAATCCGATTGCGCTATTATTGAGGAAATTCAAGATAGCTTAACAACGGTTGGTTTTGTTTTTGACAGCATTGGTGAGGAAGAGGTTACGGTCACAGGGGTTCCTTTATCCGTCCCAGAGAGTGAGGTAGGGATAATTCTAGATCAGTTGATTTCGGACTATCAACAAGATTTTGTGGTTGATGGCTTTTCACAGACCGATATACTGGCAAAAACCTTGGCCAAATCATTATCGGTAAAAACTGGAGAGATATTGGACGGCGATTCCCAGTTGGCCCTGGTAAACGATTTATTTGCCTGTAAGGAATCTGGGGTAAGTCCTTTTAATAAGCCAATATACGTTACCATCACTGAGGACGATATTGATAAAAAATTTATATAAATGGGTAGGATTACGGACGCAGTAAAGCATTTGATAATTATAAATGTGTTGTTTTTTGTGGCAACTCAATTATACGGGGATCAAATGTACCAATGGTTTTCCCTTTGGTTTCCTAAAAATGGGAATTTTGAGTTTTGGCAGGTAATATCGCACATGTTTATGCATGGTGGGTTTATGCATATTTTGTTCAATATGTACGCCTTATGGGCCTTTGGTTCTCCATTGGAGCGTATGTGGGGGAGGAATAAATTTTTCTTTTTTTATTTTTCGGCAGGAATTGGCGCAGCCTTGATACATACAGGAGTTAATTACTATTATTTTAATCAAGGGATGGAGGCGTTGATAAGCGCCGGTATTCCCAAGGAACAGATAATGGAAATCATTACTGGTGGCCAATACAGTCCCAGTTGGTATGACGTGGCCTCCAAGAGTACCATAGATAATTTTTTAGGTGCCTTTAATACCCCCGCGGTTGGAGCATCCGGTGCCATCTACGGTGTTTTGGTGGCCTTTGGAATGTCCTACCCCAATAGTGAACTTTTTTTAATGTTTATACCAGTGCCGGTAAAGGCCAAGTATTTTATCCCTGTATTAATTGGGCTTGACTTGTTTTCTGGGGTAACGGGGTATTCAATTTTTGGAAATGGAATAGCGCATTTTGCACATGTGGGCGGGGCATTGTTCGGGTTCATTATGATGTGGTATTGGAAAAAGAATCAGTTTAACAACAATCGCTGGGACAGATAATGGGCAATCAGAACATTAGGTATTATTACAACAGGTTAAATATTGCAGAAAGACTTATAGTCATAAATGTGGCGGTATTTATCCTGAGTGGATTGCTAAAGATATTGTTCGGTTTCTCCGGGGACAGCATTATTGGTTGGTTTGAGCTTCCCAAGGATTTTTTTCATTTTCTTACCCAGCCATGGTCCATTGTTACCTATTCGTTTTTTCATTCCGGATTGGGCCATATTTTTTGGAACATGTTAATGCTCTATTTTGCAGGTAGGATTTTTTTGAACCTTTTCGACAATCGGAGGTTTCTCAATGTGTATTTTTTAGGGGTAATCCTTGGCGGATTGATATTCTTATTGAGTTATAATATATTCCCCGCCCTATTGGGTATAAATACCTCCTTGATTGGTGCTTCTGCCGGGGTCACAGCTGTACTGATATTTGTATGCTCCTATTTGCCAAATCAGGAGGTACGCGTTATTTTTTTCAATGTTAAACTATGGCATATTGGGGTCTTTGTAGTACTGTTGGATCTTATTCAAATTTCAATGGGAGGCAATGTAGGTGGCCGATTGGCTCATTTGGGAGGTGCCGCTTTGGGGTATTTTTATGCACGACAGCTTATTGGAGGCAACGATATAGGTAGCGGATTTGCCAAGTTTTTGGATGCCATTGCCAATCTATTTAAAAGCAGTGAAAAAAAAGCTCCCTTAAAAACGGTTTATCGCAAAGATAACCGTGGTGGTGCCAAAACGGACAATTATGATAAAGAAAGTAGGCAACGTAAAATAGATGCTATTTTGGATAAGATTAGCAAGTCCGGTTACGAAAGTCTTTCCAAGGCGGAAAAGGATTTTTTATTTAAGGCAGGAAAAGAATAAATTGTGAAGAACCTTAATTTTATTGATAAATTCCTGTTCTTCATAAATGCAATTTTTGCACTTCTGTTGTTTATTTCCTGTTTTGTACCGCAAATCTCGGTGACACATTTTGCTTATTTTTCAATTCTGAGCCTCACAGTGCCCCTTTTGGTACTTTTTAATTTGCTTTTTGTGGCGTATTGGCTGTTTAAAAGAAAGCGCCAATTATGGTTGTCCACGGTTGTTTTGATTATGGGCTATTTCTTATTGGGAAACTTTTTCAGGTTTAAATTGGCCGAAGAGGAGGTCAAGGAAATGGATCTCAGTATTATGAGTTATAACGTAAGGGCTTTCAATAGATACGATTTACTGAATGATCCGTCGGCAGAAGGACGTATAATGGAGTTTATTTCCTCTGAAAATCCAGATATTTTATGTATTCAGGAATTTAGCCGTATCAAGGATAGTCAGCTTAAGAAGATGTATCCCTTTAATTATTTTACTAGATATAAATCTAGCGAAAAGAGGTCCACTCAAGCAATTTATTCGAAATATCCCATAATCAATAGTGGATCTTTGGACTTCCCTGATAGTGGAAATAATGCCATATTTGCGGATATCGTTGTGACTAAGGATACCTTTAGGTTGTACAACCTTCATTTGGAGTCACATAAGATCATCCCCAGTGTTAGTCGATTGTCAAATGAGCCCAAGGGGAGGTTGTTGAAAAGGTTAAGTAAATCTTTTGCCAAACAGGGAGAGCAGGCGCATTTGGTTCAGAAACACATAGAGGCCACGCCCTTCAGGAAAATTGTATGTGGCGATTTTAACAATACCCAGTTTTCCAATGTCTATAAGGTGATCACAGGGGATATGAACGATTCCTTTATGGAACAGGGAACTGGATATGGCAGGACCTTTAATTTTAGATATTACCCGCTTAGAATAGACTTTATCCTGGCCGATGAAGCTTTTGAGATTACGGCCCATAAAAATTTCGATATAAAACTATCGGATCATTTTCCGGTAATGGCAGCTATTAAAATAGACACTGAATAACTTGTCTCTCGGATAATATATATCCTAACTTTTCCACCTTTTCTCCTGTCTGCTATTATGGCTAGGAATTGTCCCAATCCCCCAACCAATCGTTAAAATATTTTTTTGGCAGTCTGTTCCTCCGTGGTAACCCCTGGAGGCAATTCTATTATTTTAAAATTTCTAAACTGTATTTCGGCACCTTCAGACTCCAGGCATAAGTAGCCTTTTTTGATAGACGACTTGCTTATACCATTTACAAATTTTCCATTTACGGAAAGTTTTATGGTTCCGTCCACACAAACAACTTTGTAACTGTTCCACTGGCCTTTGCCAAGTGCCCTGTTTTCAATAGATTTACTTCTAGTGCCCCTTGGGTTGTCCGGTAGGGTAATTACCCCGCCCACACCAAAAAGTTCTCCGTGTACATATGCTATGGGAGGTTTTACCCCGTCACGTATATTTTGATTTACCCAATCCAATTCCAGCATTTGCACTTCCACCCCTCCTGGTAAGCGATCCTTTTCGCCTGGTATGGCATCACTCCAAACAAACACTCCAGAATTTCCACCGGCTTCCATATGTCGCCACTCTACCAACATGATAAAGTTCTCATATTGTTTTTCAGATCGCATAACACCTATGGGGAGACCGGAACAAATAAGTAAGTCCTTTTCTTTTCGCCAAGTGTCCGGTGCTGTATTTACATTGATCCAATTGATGGGTTTTTCCTTGGCCTTTTCATTGTTGGCCAATTGTTCCAAAGTGGTTTCGGAACCAAAGCTTATCGGATGGCTCTGGGCTAAACTATATAGACTGGTTCCCAGGGAAAATAACAGGCAAAGGTGTGTAAAAGTCTTCATTTGAGTGTTTGTTTTTGTGTTGAATGTATGGATTGCCTTGATGTATCATTCTATTGTGACCTGTTGTGCGTTTGCATTTGGTTTGGAGAAATTATACAAATTTAGTTTTACCGGGAACGGCCACAGGGGGCGTGGGCCATTTTAGGTCCCAATTATATTCATCCACTTTGGGACCTAGGATTTCTTGTGAATTAAAAGCTTGTTCCCAACTAATGGTCTGGCCTGTGTAACCAACCATACGGGCCCAAATAGCCAACATGGTGCTGGTGGCCATCCATTCGCCATTGTTGATCGGATTACCGCTTCTGATGGATGCAAAAAGTTCATCGTGTTCTGTCTGGAACATATTGTTTCTTTCACCCCCATAGGTCCATTTGTTCTTTCCCGTTATTTCATATCTACGACCAATATGTACTATGGCACTGCCTTCGCTACCAAATACTTCAACACTGTTTTTGTGCGAAGTATCGCTTTGTTGTCTAGTAAAATGATACCCTTTTGCACCATTTTCGTATTCGAACTCCACGGCAAAATGATCAAAAATATTGCCGTATTTTTTGTCTACCCTAACTTGTCTCCCGCCTGTTCCGGTGGCACTTATGGGCATTTTGTCTCCCATTACCCAAGACATCATATCCAAACTATGAACGGCCTGTTCCACTACAAAATCGCCGGACAACCAATTATAATAATACCAGTTGCGCATATTGTATGCCATATCGGTCCAGTCCGGTTGCCGGTCCTTGTACCAAGCTTCCCCGCCATGACGGAAAGTGGTAACGGTCCTAATATCCCCTATGGCACCGTCCAAAACGCGACCATATATGGCCCTATTGGGGTAGTCATACCTAAAACAGAATCCGGATACCAGGGAAAGGTTCTTTTCTTTGGCTATTTTGGCTGCAGCCAGCACTTTGTGCACACCAGGTGCATCCACTGCCACTGGTTTTTCACAGAAAACATGCTTTCCGGCATTTACTGCTGCCGTAAGATGGTCTGGTCTAAATGCCGGTGGCGTTGTTAATAGCACAACGTCTACACCGGACTCAATTACCCTTAGATAGGCATCGAATCCTATAAATTTGTTTTTATCCTCTACTTTTACTTTGTTTCCAGCAACCTGTATTAGCGCAGAATGTGCCTCTTCCAGGCGATCTTCAAAAACATCGCCCATGGCATAGAGGACTGCATTGGGGTCGGCTTCCAAGGCCTGGGCAGCAGCTCCGGTTCCCCGTCCGCCACATCCCACCAAACCAACCTTTAGCGGGGAGTCTTTGTATGTGTTTGTAGCTCCAAAGGAAATAGTGGGATATGTTAACGACCCCCCTATAATTGCCATGCCGGATTTCTTTATAAAATCCCTTCTTCCAGGGGTGGTGGAAATAATAGATTTACGATCTTTCATTGTATTGTTGTCAATTAGATTTAGCCTTGATAAAAGAATTTACAAAATAGCAATAATTTTCTTAAGTGCTTAAACGGACTTTTTCCGGTTTTTAATTTGGGAGTCCTATTAATGGGAGCATCAAGGACGGTAGAAGGATTAATTAACCGTATATGGAAAAAGCAGGTGGATATGCATTGTGACGGTAAGTTTTCTGAATAGGGAAAATAGGGGGGCTATGGACATTACATTAAATAGCAGTCTACAGTATCTGCCAATATGTGTATTAAAAAGGCAATTCCGAGGACCCTGGTTTTTGCGAAAAATAGTAATAGGAAATAACTGGCAATGGCCCAATACGTATGTAAGGGATGAAAGTTGATGCTACAACGGATCGGGTCAAAAATTGGATCTGCCCATAGATGATCCAGATCCAAAATAATTCCGGCCAATAGTATCAATGTTATTTTTAGGCGGTGTTCCTTAAAGAAGACCAGACCAATAATGATTGGAAGTATAAAATGAATGCCATAATGCAAACAAAACCTAAGCATGGGTCAGGGTTAGGTTCAAATTTTTTAGATAGGTTAAGGTATTGGTACCTTCATTGAATAAAAGGTCCAAAATACTTAAATTAGGAATAAAGTCATTTCTGTCCCCAAATACTTGTACATATGGTGGTTGTTGAAATGGCAGCTTTGTCTTGGAATTGATCAAAGCCCTGCCATCAATTTTGTCCGTAGCACCAACCTCAAAGACTTCAGTCCTGGCCAAAGGCATTTTAATTTGCAAACATTTGCATATGGTCTCGATTGTTTTTAAGTTAAAATCCATTAAGGAGGGGAAGGTATTGTGGTACAATGGAGCAATATCGTCTTCGTAGAACTCGAAGAAAGGAGAGGTCCTATAAGCGGTTTCCAAGGTTCGCCAATGTTGTCTCTGCCAAGGATAATCGTTGTCTATTTTTACATTACGGTACTTTTGCTTCCCTTTACTGTTACGCAGGTGTTTTATGGGTATAGTGAGCATGTGTATACCTAAATCTGTGCATATATAACACCTGTTGCGAAAGGTTTGCTTTTGAAAATTGTCCATTACTTCCCAGCAAATATCATTTTGAACAATAGCGGCAAAATTGGCGATATTGGGAAAATAACTTGGATGAAGTAGAAGGGACATAGTTCCTGTGATTGATCAATGTAAAAAAAACGTTTAATGTATCAATGGGATATATGATAAGCTTGTGTTGAACAAGTGGTACATTTAATTATTGCTCAATTGATTCCTTAACCATCCACTTTTTTCTTTTTCCTAAAGAAATCAAATATAAACCAGGCCGCCAATAGGATCAAGAAGTACTTAAAGTAGGAGGTAGGCTCGCCTTCTCCGTTCACAGTGGTAAAGACCCTATCCCACCTTACTTTCCAGTTACTCATGCCGTCGTTGATGCCATCAATACTCATCCATATAAAAATAGGGGTGCCAACAATGTGGTCTTCAGGGACATAGCCCCAGAATCTGCTGTCTTCGGATCTATGTCTGTTATCGCCCATCATCCAATAATAATTCTGTTTAAAAGTGTAGGAATTGGCAACTTCACCATTAATGAGGATTTGGTTTCCGTTCACTTTAATGTCATTTCCTTCGTATTCCTTAATTATCTTTTCATAAATGGGAAGTACTTCCATGTTGAGGGGAACCGTTTTTCCCTCTTCAGGAATATATATTGTTTCCATATTGTCCACAGTGCCTGAATGTGCTGCATTTTGAGGAAAAATGGAAGTGTCGGGATTTCTATATGAAAATTTGTCGATTGAGCTAATCCCATCCTTACCTGTATAATTTCTGGCCTCTTCCTCGGTTAAATTAAAGAGCGCCATATTCTTCATGTCTTCGGACTTTAAATAGTCCTTTACCTTTTGGTTACCTACGTTACCGGCGTAATAGGTGTAGGATGAATCGGATTTTATTAATTCCAGATTCATGGCATTTATTACTTCGGTGGCCCGTTCCTGTTGGAGGGAGGCGTTGGGTACCCGTATAACATTTCCTGATAGGTTCTCCCTGCCCAAAAGCTCAATAGCGGCATTCGAAAATTGTCCGTCTACGGTAACCGTATGCAGGAATTCAGGTTTTGCCCTATAGGGTAAAACGGTTTTTTCTCCGTTGATATAAACATAGCCATCTTTAATGGTCAAGGAATCTCCAGGTACTCCAACACAACGCTTTACATAGTTGGATTTTTTATCGATGGGTTTGCGCACTCCCTTCTGTTTTTTAAAGAACTGGTAAACCGTATCTGCCGGCCAGCTAAAAACAACAATGTCATTGCGCTTTACTTTCTTAAATCCAGGAAGCCTTAAATATGGGAGCTGTAATTTATTCCATATCGAAGTCTTATAGGTTTCAGGATCAACATCGGCCACGTAGGATCTGGTCTTAAGTACGGGCAGGGTATCGTGAACCATTGGTGCGGCTACGGTAGTCATAGGTATCCTTGCCCCATAATGAAATTTACTCACAAAAAGGAAGTCGCCCACCAATAGGGTTTTTTCCAAGGAACTGGTAGGTATAACAAAGGGCTGGATCAAATAGGTATGGACCAAAGTAGCGGCCACAATGGCAAATACAATGGAACTGACCCATTCACCGAGTGCAGTCTTGGGATGAATGTCCCTGTTTTCAATATATACAACCTCCTCAAAATAATTCACATAATAGATGTACAGGCCTAAGGTTAATATGGCCAGCCAGGTATCCAATAAACTATTTTTTCCAAAACTTCTAAGGGTTTCCACCCAGACTACAGGAAACATCAATAAATTAATGATAGGGATAAAAAGCAAGATTACCCACCATTTTGGCCTATTGATAATCTGCATCAACACAATGGCGTTATAAACGGGGATTGCAGCTTCCCATGCTTTTCTTCCTGCCTTTACATATAATTTCCAAGTGCCTAAAAAATGTATCACCTGAATAATCAAAATAAAAATAATCCACTGAGTGCCGTTCATATTGGTAATTGTTATTTAAGGATTAACGGTTGTAAAGTATTTGCCTATCCTTAAGTCATTATAATTTGTTCTTTGTTACGTTATTTAACGAAGGTTTAACACGTCTTTCATAGTGAAAACCCCAGTTTTCCCAACGATCCACTCTGCTGCAATAACTGCCCCTAGGGCAAATCCTTCCCGGTTATGGGCGGTATGTTTAATTTCAATGCCATCCACTTCGCTTTCATACGAAACGGTATGGGTTCCGGGGGTATCGGCTATACGCTTGGCGGTTATGGGAATTTCCTTGTCCCCGGCACTGTCCAATTTCCATTTGGTGTAATTGGTATTGGCTATAACGCCTTCGGCCAGAGTAATCGCAGTTCCGCTAGGGGCATCCAATTTTTGGGTATGATGGATTTCCTCCATGGAAACCTGATATTGGTCTTGGGACGCCATCAATTTGGCCAAATAGGAATTCAGCTCAAAAAATAGATTGACTCCTAGGCTAAAGTTGGAGGCATAAATGAATGCTCCATTATTTTTTTTACATAGTTCCACGGCTTTTTGGTAATCCTGAAGCCAACCGGTAGTTCCGGAAATTATGGGAACATTGTTTTCCAGACAGTTTTTAATGTTGCCATATGCGGCGTTGGGCATACTAAAATCGATGGCAACGTCAATTTTGGCAAAATTTATTTCCGTAGCATCCAAATCAATTTTGGCTACAATATTATGGTTTCTTTTTAGGGCGATCTTTTCAATCATTTTACCCATTTTACCATATCCGAACAAGGCAATATTCATAAATTAAAACTTAATGGTTAATGCCATACCATAAACAGGTTTGGCGGTAATAGCGTCCATATCCAAATATGGTTTTAAATCCATACTAAGGTCATCATCCACGTTAAATTGTTTTAAATGTGAATCAACGTTGGCATCTATAATATTTAGGGCGTACATCCCAATGGTGACAAGAAGCCATAGATCCCGGTCTTCCTGATATCTTTCCTGGGCACTTTCCAACGCGGCTTCCGAAAAGTCAGGATCTGCCCCTGGCGCATTGGGGGTTCCCAGATCATAAAATTCATCGTCAGTAAAACCGGCCTGGCGGCGTTTAAAAGCTGTCCTAAAACGGTCATATAGGTCGTCGTTGTAAATATAGCCATATATGCCGCCACCAATTATGGCGTAGACTATAGGGGCTTTCCAATAGCGTCTGTTATATATTTGGCCAAGTCCGGGAAAAACAGCGGAGTAGAAGGCAGCCTTACTTGGAGCCAATGGATTGATGGCCTTTTTTCTGATTTTAAGTGTGTCGACCACGGTAATCCCCTCTTTTTTAAGAGAGGTTGTAATAGAATCGGATGCCTGGGTAGTGCTTTCTTTCTCTTGCGCTAGTCCAAAGCTGATGACAAGAAAATATATAGCCAGTGATACAAGATATTTACTCACCCGTGATCAATTTTTTTAACCGATTGAATTCTTCCTTGGAGTGAAAGGGGATAGTAATTTTTCCTTTACCTTTTTCTGAGGCCTTAATATCTACTTTTACCGATAAATAATCTGAGAAAGCACCAAGGTTTTTGCTGATAAAATCAGGGCTTATGGGAGCTTTCTTTGGCTCCTTTCCAGCGGTGGCCGTGACCGATGTTGCCTGGGTATTGCCTTCCTGATATTCCTTTACCGCTTTTTCTGTATCCCTTACCGATAGGTTTTCACCTACAATTTTTTCGTAAAGGGCAATTTGGTCCTGTTTTTTTTCCACATTTACCAATGCCCTTCCATGGCCCATACTAACAAAACCGTCACGTATACCGGTTTGAATAATGGGATCCAACCGTAGTAATCGCAAATAGTTGGTAATGGTAGATCGCTTTTTTCCTACCCGTTCGCTCATTTTTTCTTGGGTCAATTGAATCTCGTCGATCAATCTTTGGTAGGATAGTGCTATTTCAATGGGATCTAAATCCTGTCGTTGAATATTTTCAACCAAGGCCATTTCTAGGGACTCCTGATCGTTTGCAATACGGATATAGGCCGGTATGGTTTCCAGGCCAATTAATTTGGATGCCCTGAACCTACGCTCCCCTGAAACTAATTGATATTTGTTGAAATCGAGCTTTCTTACGGTTATTGGCTGTATTACCCCCAGTTCCTTTATGGAAGAGGCCAATTCCTGTAATGCTTCATCATTGAAATTGGAACGGGGCTGAAATGGATTCACATCTATAGAGTCCATGTCCAACTCCACAATATTGCCCACTACCTTGTCGGCGTTCTTGTCGCTTGCCGACTGAATATCGTTTTCCGGGTCTTTCAATAGGGCCGATAATCCGCGGCCCAACGCTTGTTTTTTTATCGCTTTCGCCATTATACTGTCTCCTTGTTTTTCACAACTACTTCATTTGCCAAATTTAAATAATTGGCAGCTCCTTTACTACTGGCATCATATTTAATAATGCTTTCACCATAACTGGGGGCTTCGCTCAACCTTACATTTCTTTGTATTATGGTGTCGAAGACCATTTCCGAAAAGTGCTTTTTTACCTCTTCCACTACCTGGTTGGATAGCCTTAATCTGGAATCGTACATAGTAAGCACCATTCCTTCGATATCCAATTCCGGATTGTGTATTTTTTGGACACTTTTTATGGTGTTTAATAATTTGCCCAATCCTTCCAATGCAAAATATTCACATTGTATGGGAATCATTACAGAATCGGCCGCAGTTAGGGCGTTTAATGTTAAAAGACCTAGGGAAGGTGCACAATCTATAAGAATATAATCGTACTGGTCCTTAAGATGGCGAATGGCATTTTTCATCATATATTCCCTATCGTCCTTGTCTACCAATTCTATTTCAATGGCCACAAGGTCAATATGTGCCGGGATAAGATCTACATTTGGGGAGGAGGTCTTAATGATGGTTTCTTCGGCGGTTTTGGTATGTTCCAATAGTTGGTAGGTTCCCAATTCAATACTATCTACATCCAAACCTAGTCCGGAAGTTGCATTAGCCTGGGGGTCAGCGTCTATTAGTAATACCTTTTTTTCCAATACACCCAAAGAGGCGGCCAAATTTACCGAAGTAGTAGTTTTTCCTACACCACCCTTTTGATTAGCAATAGCAATTATTTTGCCCATTATCATAGTAAGTTAGGGGGTAAAAATACGATTATTTAAGTTGTTATAAAATGTAATTTGTTAACACTGGGTGAATAACTGTAGTCTTTGGAGTTAAAGTACGTTAAAGTTGTATGGTATTTGTAGTCAGTTAATTACAGGTTTATTGTTTTTTTTGGAATCACTTATACACAATTTATTAAATGGGACACAATTATTAATAGGTACAAGCCTCAATGTAGGGAAATTGTGGCAGCAGGTACCAAATAGGAGGGGTCATTGTCCAAATATCTGCCACTTAAGCTTATTCCCTGATTTTGATCCAAGGCCGGTATACCAGTTTTAAGCCATTTCGTCCGGTATTGGACCTAAGGTATTATATGCTTAGAATTTTCAAAATTTCGATGGCCGTATCGCTTATTTTTGTTCCGGGACCAAAAATGGCAGCGGCACCTGCTTCCAATAAAAAGTCGTAATCCTGTTTAGGTATAACCCCGCCCACAATTACCATAATATCTTCGCGCCCATAGGATTTCAATTCCTGGAGTACCTGTGGTACCAGGGTCTTATGTCCACCTGCTAAGGACGAGATCCCTAAAACATGTACGTCGTTTTCCACGGCTTGTTTTGCCGCTTCCGCAGGAGTCTGGAACAAAGGGCCAATGTCCACATCAAAACCTAGATCGGCATATCCGGTTGCCACAACTTTGGCACCACGGTCGTGACCGTCCTGCCCCATTTTGGCAATCATTATCCTAGGTCTACGGCCTTCCTGCTCGGCAAAACTGTCGGCCATTTGCCTAGCTTTGTCAAAGCTGTTATCCCCTTTTATTTCTTTTGAATACACTCCGGTAAACGAATTTATAATGGCCTTATGTCTTCCAAAGGCGTTTTCCAAAGCTGTGCTGATCTCGCCCAACGTAGCTCTTGCCCTGGCTGCCTTTATGGCTAAAGCTAATAAATTTTCTTCTTCTACGGTATTTATGTTGGCTGTTTTGGCAGAATTCGGTTTCATCCTTTCCTTTGCAACTTTGGTAAGTGCCAAAAGCAATTGTTGAACTTCCGGCTCATTTCTATTTGCCCTTACCCTTTGTAATCGTGCCAATTGCTGTTTTCTGACCTCGGCATTATCCACTTCCAATATTTGCAGATTATTCTCCGTTTTTGATGGGTATTTGTTAATGCCAACAATGATATCTTTGCCACCATCTATACGGGCCTGTTTTTTTGCGGCTGCCTCTTCGATCCTCATTTTGGGGATTCCCGCGTCGATTGCCCTGGTCATTCCCCCTAATTCTTCCACTTCATTTATGAGGGCCCACGCCTTTTGAACGATCTCTTCGGTTAATTTTTCCACATAATAACTACCGGCCCAAGGGTCTACAGTTTTGGTGATTTCGGTCTCTTTTTGCAAATATAATTGGGTGTTCCTGGCAATACGTGCGGAAAAATCCGTGGGAAGGGCTATGGCTTCGTCCAAGGCATTGGTATGTAGACTCTGGGTGCCACCAAAAACCGCTGCGGCCGCCTCTATGGTTGTTCTGGTAATATTGTTGAACGGATCCTGTTCGGTAAGGCTCCATCCGCTGGTTTGACAATGGGTCCTTAGGGTAAGGGATTTCTCATTTTTTGGGTTAAACTGTTTTACCAATTTCGCCCAGAGCATTCTTCCGGCCCTCATTTTGGCGATTTCCATAAAATGATTCATCCCTATTCCCCAAAAGAAGGATAATCTTGGAGCAAAATCGTCTATTTTCAACCCCGCCTTTAAACCGGTTCTAATGTATTCCAGTCCATCGGCCAAGGTATAGGCCAGTTCTATATCTGCCGTGGCCCCGGCTTCGTGCATGTGATAACCGGATATACTAATGCTATTGAATTGGGGCATGAACCTACTGGAATATTCAAAAATATCGGCAACGATCTGCATTGATGGGGCAGGGGGGTAGATGTAAGTGTTCCTTACCATAAATTCCTTAAGAATATCGTTCTGTATAGTTCCCGAAAGATCCTTTGGTGAAACTCCCTGTTCCTCTGCAGCTACGATATAAAAAGCCATTATGGGCAACACTGCTCCGTTCATCGTCATGGAAACCGACATCTCATCCAATGGGATATCTTGGAACAAAATTTTCATGTCCTCCACAGAATCAATGGCTACACCGGCTTTGCCCACATCGCCTACCACCCTAGGGTGATCACTGTCATATCCTCTATGGGTTGGTAGATCAAAAGCAACGGAAAGTCCTTTTTGTCCTGCCTTGAGATTTCGTCTGTAAAATGCGTTGCTTTCCTCCGCTGTCGAGAATCCGGCATACTGCCTTATAGTCCAAGGTCTACTAACGTACATGGTGGTATAGGGTCCACGCAGAAAAGGAGGAATGCCTGCGGCAAAATTTAAATGCTCGGTACCCTCAATATCTTCCTTGGTATAGTTTTTTTTCAGTATTATTCCTTCTGCGGTCTCATATGGCAAAACAGGGTCCTGAACCGGAATGTTCTTTTCCGGAACGGACTTCAGTTGAATATGTTGAAGGTTTTTTCTTGCCATGGTTATTTTATGTCTTATTCTGATCTATACTTGTCCGTTGGGAAATAAAATACTTTTTGAAATCGTCGCAAGGAGCACTTATTCGGTTTTCAATCGCTGCTGTTCCCATTCTTCGGACAATCTTTTTTCAATTATGGGTTCAATCAAGGTTTTGCGGGTATGGGTTTTAACAAAGGGATATAATTCCAAGCTATCCTTCATTTTATCCGATCTGGAGGCATATCTATTGGTGCCTACGAGAATTTTATCACCTTTCATAAAACTGTCCTGTTCCTTGGAGGCGCTTTCCTTTATTTTTTTTTGAATGTGATGAGCCTTCAATTGCACAAGAAATCCACCACCCGCTTCAATTTGTTTAAATTGATCCAATGCTTTGGAGGAAAGTTGATGTGTAATGGACTCTATGTAATAGGCTCCATCGGCCGCATTGTCCACCTTGTCAAAATAACTTTCATTTTTTAAGATCAACAGTTGATTTCTGGCCATACGCTCCCCAAATTCATTGTCCTTATGATATATAGAGTCATATGTCATATTCAATATCGTATCTGCTCCCCCTAAAATAGCCGACATACATTCTGTTGCCGTGCGAAGCATATTGGTATTGTAATCGTACAAGGTTTTATTTCTCAGAGTGGGTGTGGCAATAATATGGCAATACTCCAAAGCTCCATATTCCCTGGCAAGCGTCCCGAACAAAATTCGTAAGGCCCTCAGCTTTGCTATTTCAAAAAAATAGTTGCTCCCAACCGCCACCTTAAAGGTTGTTACAGTATTTTTTAACTTGTCCTTGTGGTGGTTGTTTAAATGGTTCAGGTATTCATTGGCATGCGCAAGGGCATAGGCCAATTGTTGAACCAGATCGGCTCCGGCATTAGCGTAGAGTGCCATATCCACTCCCAAGGTTTGTTCATGATTTAAATTTAGAATTTCACCTAATATTTTATGATCTTGATCAAGGTTGTAATGCCAGTTGCCATTTCTGGCCAGATGACCAACAATATCGATGTTGGTAAAGACTTTTTGAAGATGGTTTTCTGTGACTGTCAAAAGCGATTGCACGTATTGGACGGACAGAAATTGTAGATCAAAATGGATAATTGTTTGGCCAAGATCTATTTCATTAAGCAGTTGATGAATATTTATTTCTGAGGAAGGAACGGTAAAACAGATACATTCTGCCCCTCTCGTTATGGCATCCAAGGCTTTTTTGTTGGCCAGTTTGGCATTCCCGGCGTATATGCCCTGTGCTGTGCTCCAGCCTTGGTTTTTTGGCTTTCCGGATAATCCTATGGCCTTTAGGTCTTCGGAGTTGTAGAAGGGCTTTACTTTAATGCCCTCGGGAGATTCCCAAACCAATTTATTGTTGTAATCCTCTCCTTGCAACTCATACTGGATCTTTTGCTTCCAAGCCTTGGAAGAAATCTCGTTAAAATCGCTAAAGAGTTCGGATTTATTCATCACCCTTGGTTTTTATACTATCCTCGTACTCAATTAAATAAATTTCTTCATTTTTCTTTTTTATATAATACTGTTCCCTTGCAAATCTTTCCAACTCCTCTGGGTCCGATAGCTTTTCGATAATTTTTTTATCCTTGGCAATTTCTTCATGAAGAAATTCTTTCTGTTTTTCCAGATTATTAATTTGTTTTTTAAGCTCCCAATGTATGAGGAGGGAGTTGGTGTCGAAAAAAACCATCCAAACCACAAAAACCGTCAGCACCAGTACATACATATTAGTGACCACCCCAAACCATTTTTTCTTTCTTATCCCCTTTATTCCCATTGGTGTTTAGCTTAATTTTTCGTTGATAATGGTCCTTACAATGTCTACCGCCACGGTATTGTACTTGTTGTTTGGAATTATAATGTCCGCATATTCCTTGGTAGGCTCTATAAACTGATTGTGCATGGGTTTAAGGGTGTTTTGATATCGTGTTAAAACTTCATCCAAATCCCTGCCTCGCTCAGTGATATCCCTTTTTAAACGCCTAATCAATCGTTCGTCCGAATCGGCATGTACAAAAATTTTAATGTCGAACATTTCCCTGATCTGGGGATTGGTCATGATAAGGATACCTTCTACGATCATCACTTTTCTTGGATGCGTTAGAATGGTGTCGTTGGTGCGGTTGTGTTTAACAAAAGAGTAAACAGGTTGGTGAATTGGTATCCCCTGCTTTAAATCTTGTAAGTGGTTGCCCAGCAATTCAAAATCTATGGCACGGGGATGGTCAAAATTTACCTGTGAACGCTCGTCATATGATAAATGGGACAGATCACAATAATAGGAATCTTGGGAAATAACCCCAACTTCCTCAAAAGGCAACTCGTTTATTATTTGATTTACAACGGTAGTTTTTCCACAACCCGTTCCACCCGCAATACCAATAATCAACATGTTTATATAATTTGTTCCAAAAATAACAATTTGCAATCAAACCGTAATAATTAAAATGGATGCCCCTGTATTTACAAGTAATCTTTTTATGGGCATTCAGCGTAAGTATAGGAAGTAATTGGGAAGACTATAATTTTTAGGTTGGTGGGTGGATTTTTATTTCCCGGATCTTGAAATAATTTAACAGGCACAAATCAGAAAATGACAAAAATAGCGTTATATTCTTTAAGTTATTTTTTTATTACAGCCCCAAAAAATTAACAAATTTCCAAAGCTAATTTGGAATATCTTTGATGGGGTTGGAGGGTGGTTCTTTTGTTATAACGATTCATTTTATTTGGCAATAAACAGTACTTTAGAATTTATATAATGGGTAAAATTTATTTTGAATTGCAGACACGTATATTTGGAATATTATGTGTTGTTTTTTGTTCTAGTTTGGCAATTGCACAAAAGGACTTGCCCATTAGTATAGACGATTCCAAAATAAAGCCCTTGCCCAGTTTGGTAAATAATGAATTGCAAAAAAGTTTGGAAAAGGAGCTTATGTCCAATCCCGGCTGGAGATCTTTAATGAACAACAACAAGATGGCTGTTGGAATAGTAGACCTCTCCAATCCTGAAAATGTAAAATATGCCAGTATTAATGGTGATTATATGATGTACGCTGCCAGTTTGCCTAAAATAGCAGTACTCTTATCCTCAATGGATGCCATTGAAAAAGGGGAACTTAAGGAGACTCCGGAAATTAGGAAGGATATGCGTTCTATGATTAGCAAATCCAACAATGAGGCAACTACGCGAATGATAGATCGTTTGGGATATGACAAAATACAGTCCGTTATGACCGATCCAAAATATATGTTCTATGATGAGAGTCGGGGCGGTGGATTATGGGTCGGGAAAAGATATGGAAGTGGTGGGGATACCAATAGGGAGCCCCTAAAGAATTTGTCGCATGCCGCCACAGTAGACCAAGTGTGTAGGTATTATTATCTCTTGGCCAATGGTAAATTGGTAAATAAGGGCCGATCCAAGCAGATGTTGGATATTATGGGAGATCCCGAACTACATCATAAATTCGTAAATACCTTGGACAATATCGCTCCCGATGCCAGATTGTACAGAAAGTCGGGCTCTTGGAGAACCTTTCATTCCGATTCCATTTTAGTTTGGGGAAATAATCCCAATCGCCGCTACATTTTGGTAGCTTTGATAGATGATGCGGGAGGTGAGCAAATTATTCGGGACTTGGTAAGACCAATAGAAAAGGTGCTAAAGGCAGAGCGGGTGCATTTTGCCGTTAACTAATTCTATTGAGAAGATTTCCTTTTGTTTATTCGTTAAATGTCTGCCAATAAAGTAATTTTGGCCCTAATCTTTTATGGATCGGTTTTGGATAGGAGTGCTTTTGGATACCATTAAAATGCATAAAACTTGAACTACCTAATTTCATTTGTTAGAACCGTTAAAACCTATCTTTTAAGGGCTTTTGATTTAAAAGAGGAGGAACTGACCAAAACGCTTCTGCTTCAATTAAATATATTCCTCATTATTACGGTTTTATTGATAGTAAAACCAACCATTAATTCCCTTTTTCTTTCTGAACTCTCTTCGGAAGCATTGCCTTTGGGCTATGTTTTAACAGCAATAATGGCGGTTGTGGGCTCTTTTTTTTACGATAGGGCCCTGGAAAAGTATCCATTGAATATTATAGTGGACCGCACTTTATTGGGCTCCGTTATTTCTTTGGTAATATTTGGGGTGGCCTTGAATTTTAATCTGGGTTACGGTCTGGCATTGTATATACCTTATATCTGGGTGGCCATTTTTGGACTGTTGACAGCTTCCCAGTTTTGGGTCATGGCCAATCTGGTTTATAATGTTAGGGAAGCCAAGCGCGTATTTGGCTTTATTGGTGCCGGAGCTATTGCCGGTGGAATATTTGGGGGATACCTCACTTCTTTGTTGACCAATATCCTTTATACGGAGGATTTATTGTTTGTTGCCGCCGTTTTGTTGATGTGCTGTTTGCCCATTACCCGTTATATCTGGAAAAATGAAGTACTGAAACTCAACCCTTTCCAAGTATCGAACCGTTCCAATCCCAAATCCGAGTCCCCTTTTAGACTTATCAAGCAATCCAAATTACTTAGCTTAATTGCAGTAGTTATCGGAATAAGCGTTTTAGTGGCCAAATTGGTAGATTACCAGTATAGCGATTACGCCTCCAGGTTTATTAAAGATCAGGATGAGTTAACATCTTTTTTCGGATTTTGGTTTTCTACCTTGAGCGTTATCTCCCTTTTGATACAGCTGTTCCTCACCAAGCGTATAGTAGGAACTTTTGGTGTGGGCAAATCCTTGCTTTGGCTGCCTTCGGGAATATTGTTGGGCTCTTTTTTGTTATTGGTAGTGCCACAACTTTGGGTAGTGGTATTTATAAAAATTGTGGACGGAAGTTTAAAACAGTCTGTAAATAAGGCAGCCACGGAATTACTATCCATACCCATACCCATAGAAATTAAAAAAAAGACCAAAACATTTACGGATGTGGTTGTAGATAGCATAGCTACCGGGATGGCCGGGTTTATTCTAATCTTTTTTATAAATGGTCTGGAAATATCATCTACCTACATTAGTATAATAATAATAGGGCTAATTCTAATCTGGTTATATTTTATATATCATTTGAGGAATGAATATATAATTTCTTTTAAGAGCTTGCTGGATTATAATCCGTCGAAAAAAGAGAAGGTTGGCAAATCGGAAATAAAGATCACATCCATTATAGATACGGTAATCCGGGTATTTGAAACGGGGAACGAAAACCAGATATTGCACATGTTGCATAAAACACTGGAAGTAAAGGATGAACGTTTCTTTATGGCAATCAAAAATCTGTTGGGGCACCCTTCTGCCAAGGTGAGGGCTTTGGCTATTGAAAATCTTTATTTTTTGAACAAGGAAAATTTATGTTCTACAGTAGAGCCCATGATCTATGATATGGATCAACAAGTGACCACCGTTGCCTTTCGGTATTTATTGAAGCGCTATCAACAAAACCCCGTGGAACTTTTGGACAAATACCTATCGGTGGAGGACAATACCATTGCCAATGCGGCCCTAATTGGCTTGTCCATGGAATTGCGCAATAATAGGGTGATGCAGGACCGATTTGGTTTGGAACAAAGAATTGAAAATACTCTAGCCCAGTTATCGCCGAACTATACCGATCAGGAAAATATCCATAAGATATTGGCCATTTTGGAAACCATTGGAAATGCCAAGGTAGAAAGTTGCTACCCTGTAATAAGGGAACATCTATATTCCGATAATGTTCTGATTGCAAATACTGCGATTTTAGCGGCATCAAAAACACTGGACAAAGAGTTTATAGAACCAATAGTTTCCAGGTTATCGGGCAAGGAAACCAGGAAATCGGCAATGGAGGCCCTTTACTATTATGGAGAGCCCATTATGGATATTTTGTTTGAGGGCTTGAGAAAGGAAAGCATAGACCCTGACGATAGTGCCTATGTGGTTATGGTTATTGGAAAGTTTAATTCTCAAAAGGCCATCAATACCTTGATGAAACTTACTGGGGATATGGAACACACAGTGAAAATAGAAGCTATTGAAGCCTTAAAACACTTAAAGTGGAAATATCCCCACCTTCAAATTAGGGATCGGTTTATTGTAGATAAGATCTTGGACGAGTGCCATCTGTATCAAAGTACCCTGTCCGTGATCCATACCCAAATAGTATTGCAGTACAAGAAGAACCCTGAAAAAATGGAGACCAAGGAAGAAAATGAAGCCAGAAATGGCCTTATCCATTTATTGGAACTGAGATTGGACAGGCAATTAAAACGAATTTTTCAATTCTTGGGGGTAAAATACCCGCCACAGGATGTAGACCCCATTTTAAATGCCATTTTAAAAGGTCAGGAGGAGCAACGTTTACATGCCATTGAGTTTTTGGACAATATTCTGGATATTCAGCTAAAAAAGGAATTGATTCCTGTTGCGGAATCCATTTTTCAAGTGGGGGTCATTTCGGAAGAAAATCTAAAAAATCTGAATGTTAAGGTACTTAGCGAATCAGAAAGCTATTTGGCCCTATTGAAACGAAAGGATATTAAACTTAAACTGGCGGTACTTTACTTGATTGAAAAAACCAAGGACCCTAAATTTACTCCCCTTTTGGAAATGGTTTTGGCGGATCCCAATGAAAAGGCACGAAAAAAGGCGGCCGAAATCCTGGGTAACCATTAAAAAATTAGCGTCTAATAATTTTGTCGACGCTACTGGCCAAGGTCATGTGGTCCGTTGCTGAATTCTTGCGCAAGACGTTGGTCATAAGCACTACCATATATTTGCAATTGTCAGGATGTTCTACAATGGCCACGGAATTCATATAGTTGGTTACGTTGCCCATATATTTTCCACAGCTTTCGCCTGTACTTCTATCACATTTATAGAGACTGCCCGATTTAAAATAGACGGCAGCAGGCTTTAGGGCTGTGGATTGTGCATATCTGATCCTTCGGTCCGTCATATACATAAGTCGTTTCATTTCCAGGCTCGATTCCTGGTCCACCACCTTGCCTTGCTCCATCTGTATCAAGAATTTCATCAATCCCACAGGAGAACCAATACTGCCCCCTTTATCGCCTACATAGCGGTTGGGGCCTGAAGTAAAAAAGCTCCCTAAACGCCATTCGTTTGTTGTTATTCCCAGTTCCCGTAGGGGCAGGTTTACCACGTCATTGGCCAAATCTGTCAATTCCTTTTTTGGGGTTGTGGTGAAGTAGGTATCCGCTTCTTCCTGGGTCAAGGTGGGGTACGATTCTCCGAAGGCGGCCATCAATAAGGCTTCCCGCCATACAATGCTCGCTGCCCCGTTGTTACTAACGGATAACATGTGGTCTGCCCATTCAAACAATGTAAAAACATCACTGGCTATGACTTGCCTTTTCACTAGCTTATTGGTTTCTACATTAAAAATAGGAACGGTATGTTCATCCGTTAGTCCCCAAACGCCCGATTTCACTGATTTGGAACGCAAAAGCTCCAGTCGCTTTTCAAAGGAATCCGGATATATATTTTTCAATTGGGTGAACAAAGCTACCATTACGGCCAGTTTGCCAACACTGCCCGGTTGATAGCCGGAAGTTTCGTTTCGCTTGGCATATCTAATACTGTCAATATCAGAAATATCCAATACGGTAATGGAATAACTCTTGTCCAACCCCCTAAAAAGCGCATTGATATCCTTTTGGAATTGCTCATCTACGTTTAGGAAGGTGGCTGTACTGTCCTCCTTTTTTGATATTAGGTTCAATTCAATATCCATGTAGGACTTTTGGGCCCCTGGAGGGATAACAGTGGTCGATTTAATCTCTCCACTTTTAACAAGCTCTATATACTTCAACCGTTTGATTCCAGTATGTAAATACCCATCAATGGGGTAGTAGCTCATGGTGGTAAAGGCCGAACATATCAGCAATAAAACAATATATTTAATATTCTTTTGCATCCTATATTTTTTTAGAAAGGGGAATGTTTTTGTCCAAATCGATTTTTGGCGTAATAGATTCCAAATAATCGGAGCTTAACGCTTTTTTATTTTCTACAAAAGGGCGTATTTGAAACAGCCACAACTTATTGTTCTGGAATCCCAATTCCACGTCATAGGCCCCTGTATAATCCGATTGGGTTGCAGAGGGCATAGTTTCGCGAATGGTTTTGGCCAATGCACTTATTTCCTCCATATTTTTTTGGTTGAGGATGAAATTCTCAAAGGTGGACATTTTTTTCTCCGTTCCTCCGGTTGCGGGAAGGCGATTATGGTACATTTCCCTGGCGGGTGCCAAAAGTTGGGCGCCACCGGTATCCTTGATCAGATAAGTTTCTGCCGATTGGCCATCTACAGCACCCCCTGCCCCCCTGCTAAAGGCTATGGTAAGATCATCAGGATTACCGGAACTTATGCCCTTGGTGATCAATACTCCGGAATAGTCCACATCCACACTGGGAATTATTAAAATGGAGGGGAAAACATTTTCCGGATTTAGGAGGTATTTCTGGCGCCATTTAAAACTGCGTTCAGAGTAGGGGGATGCCCATACATCCTTAATTCCAGATATAATTTTTTCCTTGGCCGCTACGTTGAAAATGGTAAGGTTTAATCCAGCACCGGTAAAATTCTTCAAATCCTCCATGTTGGTGTCACTTCTCAGGAAAACTGGAATTTCCCCCATCTCCTTACCCAATACCTCTTTGAACCCATTTTCCAGGAGGGCAATGAATTGGGGTTTCATGGGCATTTTTTTAATGGCCTCCCTCAAGATTTCCAATTGCCGTAATTGATAGCTTTCAACCTCTCCTTCAGATTTGCCTTCGGCCCTCATTTTTTCGGCCTGCTTAAAGGTGGAGTTTAAAAATTCCCAATAGCTGGCTTGCGCACCGGGCATGGTTTGGTCCATATGGTCCCTAAAGATTCCGAAGGGAATCACCAGACCTTCGACTACCATTTCCGGGAACATTTTTTTTAACTGTCCCAAGTTGGCCGCTTTTGGACCGCAAAGTTTACCGGAATCGTCTGCGTCCACTGCCCTAAGGTTTAATATGGCATTTTGGTCCAGGCGTATATTCTCAATGGGTACTTTAATTCTTTCTTCTTTGCGCTCTATTTTAATGAACAAATGGCGTTCCTCCTCGGACATGTCCTTTTCCAACTTCATAATAATGTTGCCCTTGTTGGATACCGCATAAAACACTTTTTCTCCGTTGTATTTTTTAAGATCTTTAAGGTTTTCATCGCCCAGGGCGGCATTGGGAATACCCATATTCCGAGCCAGCAATTGCACATGGGATACCATGTTTCCTTCGGATACGGTAGCAATACCAGCTACCGGTTTAAGATCGGAAGGTGGTCTTTGAAAAATATAAATCTTGTCCGAGGATACTTCTATTTCATCTGGGGAACCACCTACTACTACCAATTCACCAAGGGCATAACCAGGGTTTAGGCCCCGTAGGCCACTTTGGTTGTCTATGTCCATGACCTTATTGGTCAAAGCGGATTCCTGGGCGATGAGATCGCCCAATTCTCCTACAGTCTGACCTAAATGTAGGGCAATGGAACCTCTAATTCTATCATCTATAAAACCATATGTCTTAGGTTCAAAACCGGTATAAATATCCACGATATCCTGATAATTGGCCTTTACCATGGAAGAGCTCCATTCCACTTCCCTACGTGCATTTTCCAATACTGTGGTTAGTTGCCCAAGGGACATGGTACTGCTGCCGGATCCTTTTAGCGATAAATTGAGTTGTTCCCATTCTGCCAGTTCTATATAACCTGCACCGGCATTCGCCATTCCCAAATAACAAACCTTGTCCAATAAACCGTTTAGATCTTGTGGCTGCCACTGGGGAGAATTTTTAAATATTACTTCTTCCAACTTCAGGGAGGCGTCCAATAACTGGAGGCGGGCCGATGCATTTTCTTCTTTTAAGATGGCCTGTCTTATATTTAAAAGCAATTCGGCCGTAGCGGGAATAAGCTCTGCAGCATTTGTTTCTCCACTGTAACTACGGGTAAAATCTTTGATGGAAGCCCCGATAGGGCTGTCTTTAACAAGGGGAGTATTTTTCTGAATTTGCGCAATATCTACAGGTTTGTAGAAACTGGCCATGGCAGACACCAGAGCATCTATTTTTGTTTTAACCCCATTGGTTAGTTTATGGCTGTTTTTAGATCTAAAGTCCTTTACTTTATTAATATCCCCAGCATCTGGCCGACTATGGATTTTGACCCTTAAATCCATGAATTCAGGGATTAAATCCGATATTACTTTGGAATCGCTCCTTATTTTTTGGGCCAGATTGTCATCGCCATTATGTGGAATATCCTTTAATGATTGTCGAACGAGATAAAAATGTTTGATTAAATTCTCGGTGTTGGACAACAGCCAATTGTAAAAATCCAAACCCCAGGCCTCTTCGTCCTCTGCCTGTGTAGCCCCACGATAGTACTGCCCCCTTTCAAGGATCCAGCCATTGTCAACGGTTCTTAAATACTTGTCCAATTGGTACTGCTTAAGGCGGGAATGATTATTTTCTGCGTCCCATAATTCCTCTTTGGAAGTGTAGGATAAAATTTGACCTAAAAAAAGGTGGTTGCTCTTTCCTAAGTCGATAACCGAGCTTTTATAGGTGGCGTGTTGTACTCCAGGTCCAATATTATCGGGACAAGGGTCTTTGGGTTGGCGTATGCTCCCATCTGTACAGAACCAACGAATTTCTTTGTAAGGTCCGCGGATATCCTTTTTGTAGGAATTGATCAAATCCTTTATTTCCTCATTGCCCAGTTTTTGACCCGGACTTAGCAGTGGAAAACAAAAAAGAAGGATATATATAAATGTATGTTTTTTCATAGCGTTGTAATGGCAGTTCCAAAGTGTATTCAAATGTAATACCAATTTTAATGCAAATATAGATTTAAGCCGAGTTTCCCTGGCCTAATCAATAAAACCATGCCAAAAGGGGAGGAGTGGTCATGGTGTAAAGTCGGTAAAGCTATAGAATATAAGAAATTGAAGGAAGGTTTACAAATTACGTCATTGTGGTTTCTATGCCCTAAGCATCAGCTTTCAACCGATGGTCTATTACAATAACGGGTTTTCTGCTCATTTTGGGAAATCGCAATTCCTGTAGGGTTTTAAAATCGTGGAATTCAATTTTTGGGAGTACCCTTAGTTTTGCCCTGAAGTGATCCTTGATGGTCTGTAATAAATCATTGGTAGGATTGGCGGTAGCTATTTTAATACAAATTTCATCGGTACCTATGTCGTTATGGTCTATTTCGATAACAAAGGCGTCTATATCATTAAAAGAATTAAGTACGTTGTACATGGCCGGAGGATAGAGTGTAGTACCCTTGTATTTTATCATTTGTTTTTTCCTACCTATCACTGGGCCTAAGCGTGGTGTATTTCTCCCACAGGAACATTTGGAGGTGTGGGCTTGTACGATATCGCCGGTTTTAAATCTGAGTAAGGGCATGCCTTCAACCCCTAGGGTAGTAATGGTGAGCTCCCCTGGCATTCCTTCACCAACCTGTTTACCGTCATCGTCCAGAATTTCAATAATGATCAATTCCGGGTGATGATGTCCGCCTTGCCTTGCCTTGCATTCGGTAAAGGCCGTACTCATTTCTGTGGATGCGTAGGTGGAATATAGGGGAATATTCCAATCTTTCTTTATTTTGGCAGCGAGGGTGTTCAATGAAAAATCTTCGTTGCGCAATGATTCCCCGATACATATGGCTCCTTTTAATCCAACCTGGTTGGGGTCTATTCCGTGCTGATGGGCATATTCTATGAGTTTCAATAAAAAAGACGGGACCACAATTAGGTAGGTTGGTTTAAATTTAAGAATGGAATCCCATTGAAGCTCAGGTATTCCTGCGCCTACCCTGATAATTCCTGCCCCCAGTTTTCGGACTCCCAAAAAATACGCCAACCCTGCCATAAACCTTCTATCCATGGTTGTCGTTAATTGCAGAATATCGTCTGAGGTAACACCGGCACAGTCAAAAGAGATGGCCTCGTTATAGGCCAAACGATTAAGGTCATTGTCCGTAAGGGCAAAGGTTACAGGTTCTCCCAAGGTACCTGATGTAGTTACGTAGTCTATTATCTTGTGTCTATCCACACATAGGAAATCATCATTGTATTGTTGTAGATCTTCTTTGGAGGTTGTGGGCAGTTTGGCTAGGTCGGCCAACGTTTTTATATCGCTGGCCTGTAGATTGTTTTCCTTAAAAATTCTTTTATAATAGGCAGAGTTTTGGGTAATATAGTTGATAAGCTCCCTTAAACGCTGTTCTTGTAAATGTTGTATTGCCTCTGCCGATGCTTTTTCAATTTCAGGGATCATTATTGTAGTTTACGTTTTAATCTTCGAATATACGAATGTACCAAAGCTTTCTCGGGAACTGTGGTAATTTCTTTTGTGCTTGCTTCCAAAAAGTCGTTGAGGGCTGCCCTATAGTATTTTTTATTGTAATTATAGAGGCCCACCCAATAGTGTGTTTCCCAAAATTCAGGATTCAATCTTTTGAATTCCTCAAGAAATTTAGGAGGCAAATGTTTTTTGTCTTTGACCGCTTGTTTTATTTGATCAATTTCTATGCGATACTTTTCATAGTTTTGATAAGCTTGGGTATACAGAAAACTATCCTTTTCAATGTTTTTGCCAGGGATGGAAAGCGCTGATCCTTTTCTGTTGTTTAAACTGTCCTTAAAAACTTTGTTTAGGTCATAGGCCACAAATTCGCCTAATTGGTAGGGATTTGAAGAGACCCAGACCAATCGCTGCTCTGGCTTAAAAACAATTCCATGATGGGCCAATAATTGGTTTAACGCCTTTTCATTGCCGTACCCAATATCGTTGTCCCTAAGGCCTTGCTTATTTCTAAGGATGTCCACCGCAATTGTTGGGGTTATTTTTTTATGGTTTCCCAAAAGTTCTTCCATACGTTCATATCTGTATTTGGAATGACTTTCAAAAATGTGTTTTTGGTTGTTTTTGTCTTCGGCATAGGCATCACTCTGAAAGTGGTTGGAGCATATCAATTCGTTGGAATTGGGAACTTCATAAACCCCAAAATTATGGGGAGAGACTTCGATTATCATCGCCTTTTTATCCCGGGCACTGCCCACGAGAATGGATTCGGATACAAAAACCTGTCGTTTTTTAGCGATGCTTATAGCTTCCTCCAAAGTAGCGGCATATTGTAATATTTCTCGGGTAAGGATGCTGATAGGCGTCTTTGCAACCAAGGGAATTTTGGATTTTCCCGCATTGATGGTAACCGTTAGTCCGTGCTCGTTCATCCCCGAGACCACTCCTGTCATACCAGCCCAGGTAACGGACATAAATTTGTGGCCTTCGGTGGGATCTTGGAAGGAAATTATTTTGTTTTTAGCAAAATCGTCCCCAGCGTAAAAGTCAAAATTGCGACCAAGGATTAAACTTCCGTCTTCGGATTTATTGCCCCAGACGGCAAAGGAAGAACAACCAACAAGGGCCAAATCTTGAAGGGCATGCCCTATATCATGGGCACCGTGAAGGTAAAGCACCCTAGAATAGGGATCTGCTATGTCGTTAAAGTTTGGGGAGGCATATCTGGATAGTCCCCAAATTTCTGCTTTAATTTCCTCGGGAATGTTCTTGTACATTTTTCTATTGTACCATGCCAAGAATTTTCTCAGGAAGTACCTTTTTGTTTTAGAGGGCACCAGTTCCTCTACCTTGGATAAAAATATGGCTTCCTGTTGCTGAAATAGCTCTTTAGTAAGCGCTCCCGTTATTAATCCCCTTTGCAAGGGATCTCCGGAGACATAAAGCTCCCAAAGTCCTTGCTTGTTTTTAAACAGGGAGTTATTGGAATAAACATAGGAAGTATCCGAAGTTTTTGTTATTTCAGGAATTTGACTGTTGTAGTTACTTAAATCAGGTCTATCCTTCAGGGATTTTGAAATCCCACAAGAACTAAAAAGTCCAAGAATAACAGCAATACAAACAATCCATTTTATCCGGTACATCCTAATTCCCTGATTTATTCTTTTCCAAACCTATTATTGGTTTTTATCAGCATCCTTTTCTCTTTATAGTCTACCCACTTTTGACCCCAAATTTTTCTCATTGTATTTTCAAACGGTCTCATAAAAAATAAATTTCCAAACATTTTGGACAACAATAAAGGGTTTTTGGGCAAGGCCCTTAAGGTAATGGAAAATCCGCCATCGAGGTATTTAATGTAGTGCCAGTAACCACTGGGCATATAAAGGGCGTCCCCATGTTTCATTTCCACATATAGCCCTTCTGCCTTTTTTAGGGCAGGATAGCGATCAAAATCTGGATCATCCATATTTATGGATTCCAAATTATGTACGGAAAAAGGAACCTTGTACAGGTATTTTGTCTGTTCGGGCGGAAATAAAAGAATGCTTTTGTGTCCGTGAAAATGAAAATGGAGTAGGTCTGACAAATCCATGTCATAATGGGGAAGCACAGCGGAGCCTTCACCACCAAAAAACATGACCGGCAGCCGTTTAAAAAATTTTAATCCAATTTCCGGGTAACGTATATCCTTAATGAGTTCGGGCATTTTATCCAGGATATTATAGAAAAAAATACGAAGGTCCGTTGGTTTGGATTTTAGGATTTCCAGGTAGTCGTACAGTTTCATTTCCGTTACGGGGGCAGCGGAGTTTTGTTTTCCTTTGGTAGGTTCATTGTTGTACAGGGGAACCACCTGGTCTCCTGCCTTTTTCTGTATGTAATCTATATTCCATTTCTTACGGGCTGGCCAATCCGAGGTGAGGTTTTCAATTAAAACAGGGCGTTGGGTTTTGTAATATTTATTGATAAAATCCTCCTTGCTAATAGAACTGACCCTTGTTATAGGAATTGTTTTAATCTGTCCCATATTAAACTTCTTGAGCTTTATTGACTTCCAAAATTTTTTCCAATAAATAATCCTTTCCTACCAACTCCGAACAGGTAATAATTGCGCCAATGGTGACGCCCAAGATTCCGTGCATATTTAGACTTTGACCTGTAAACAATAGGTTTTTTATTTTTGTTCTGGGAGAAACAAAGGAGTGTAGCGGATTGTTTACATCCTTAACATAGCCGTACATAGATCCGTTGTGCGACCCAATGTAATCTCTATAGGATAAAGGTGTAGAGGCATAAACGGTTTGAATGCAATCTCTTAGGTTGGGGAATTTTTTTTCCAATTCCGTAATAAAAATTTCAGTTTTATAGGCCTTGAACTGTTCATAGGTCTGCCCTCTATCATTTTTGGAGGCAACGGTATTAAAGGTGTTCTGCCAGCACTCTACCTCTTTGAAATTCATATAGGTCATAGCTATTAGACTATCCCCCCAACCATCATCCTTTTTGTTGATGCCCATAGAGACCATATACCCCTCGGGCCAACTTTCCTGGGTGTAATTTTGTGCATCCCAAACGCGATCGCCATATTTAAAATGATAAAAATTTTTATTGTGGTATTTAAAGGATTTTGGTTTTAATACAATGTATACGCTAAAGGCCGAAATAACACTTTCAATGTTATTTATCCTGTTGGTGTAGGATTTTCTAAAATTTTCCAAACCAACCATTTTTAAAGTCAGTTTGGGTTCTATGTTGGAAATAAAGATATCACCGTTTATTTGCTTTCCATTTTTTATTTCCACTGAAGTGACTTTCCCATTTTCGACATTAAATTTGGAAACTTCATGATGTTTGAAGGTGTCGCCCCCCAATTTTTTTATTTGTCTAATAAGAACTTTGGTAATCTGGCTTCCTCCGTTAACACATCGGTAGGCACTCTCTATATAGGAATTTACGGAGAGGGCATGTACATAAAATGGGGAACGTTCCCCGTCACCGGCATAGAGAAAATTGGTGCCCGCGAACACGGCTTGTAATTTTTTATTGTCTGTAAGGGAATTGATGTAGGTTTTGGCATTGAGCTTAAAAACGTCATCTTGTCCATAGGAGGGATTGCCCTTGTTTAAATTATATAAGGGGAACTTGGAACATGTTTCCCTTAATTTTTTACTGTAGGTCTTTATCGCCTTTTCCTCATCCGGAAATTGGGAAACCAAACTTTTTTCAAACCGATCATATCCTTGGGCGTGCCTGTACTCCTTGGGATCCCCTTCAAACGTAATGATATCAAAACCGTCTTCATCCAATTTCTTGAGCTTCAATTGGTCCATGATACCCAGATACTTAAAATATTGGTGCAGGTTTTGGCCTTCCGAAAGTCCGCCAATATAATGCACTCCAGTATCGAAGATGGTTTTGTCCCGGACAAAGGTTTGCAGGTTGCCCCCAAATTGATTGTTTTTTTCCAAGACACAGACACTATAACCTTCTTTGGCCATTATCAAGGCAGAAACCAATCCCCCTAATCCGCTCCCAACAATTACAATGTCGTAATGTGCTTTCATAAATGGTACTCTTTAGAATTTTCCAAACCAACGTTTAAAACTTGGTTCTGTTAGGTGCTGAACCCAAATGATAATTTATATCATTCCCTGATTCTAGACGGATATTTTTTTTTTGACTCTTAGGAATAATACTTATTCTAGGGTCCTGTTTTTTCCAAGATAATAAGATTATCATATTTAAAGACAACTTTAAAACCAGTGGACAATATAATTCTTTCCAACAATTTTGCACCGTCCTTTATCAATATCAGCAGCTTTATGTTGTTTCTTATTTTAGATACAAAACTATCCAAGTCCTGCATTTCCACATCAATGATCAATGTATCTGCAGGATGTGCCATGGCGTCATCAATTGAATCCGCCACGCTTAACTTGGCTATTTGTTGGGAAATAAAACTGTTCTTTACAATAGGCCTTATCTCCCTATCCTCCAAATAGGTAAAAATTTTACGATCTACGGCATTTAAAGATAATAGAAAATCCAGTTGCCCATAATCTTTTGAAAGGTGAATTATGGAATCGGAAGATCCAATGTGTTTTGAAATCTGGGCGTAAACTTTGGCGTTGTTCTTTAAATCTGTTTTTACAGCACGGTAGATACTATCTCCTTTGTATCGATAATCTTCCAGAATGATTTGTATGAAATAGGTATCTCCTTCCACTTCATTCCTCAATGTCTGGAATTCAGATCTGAAATGGGTTGCGATACCCTTGTTGCGCTCTCTGTAGTTTTTGCCGAAGCGTTGGTCCTCTGGGGAGATTCGATCCAAGATCTTGACCGTTATACTGCCATTTTTTATCACAAAACTTCCTTTGGGAAGTACTTCCGAATTTCCATGTATCAACACTGGAACAATATCCATGTTGAATTTTTCCGCCAAATAAAAGGCTCCTTTATGAAACCGTCTTATTTTGTTGGTTTTGGATCTGGTCCCTTCCGGGAATGCCATTAATGAATATCCTTGGGCTACCTTGTTCCTTAAGTGTTCAAGGCCATTATCTATTCCCTCGGACACAGGATAAAATCCCGCCAGTTGTACAGCCTTGCCGAATATTGGGGATTTATACACCCAGTCGTTTACCAAATAAATAATCTTTGGATGTAGCATGCCGACCGCCAAAATATCCAAAAAAGAGGTGTGGTTGGCTATGATGATGGCAGGTTTACTAAAATCCTCCCCTGACGTATTGATTATTTTTTTGCTTACAAAGGGATTGGTATACAGTACTGATTTCATAAATTTTGAAATGGTCTTGTGAAACCATTTCATTTTAACCTTTTTTTTGAAAGGCAATATTTTCATAAAGGAGACGCTCCATATTGACAAGAGTAGTCCGCCGGTACCATAATAACCAAATGAAAGGACGGAATGAACGAGCAACCGAAGGCTAATGGGGCGTTTTTCCTTGCTCCCAATAAAGAGTAAAAATAATAAGGGTTGTATGGTGAAGGCAACAAAAACGGCCGATAGGATTCCTATAAGTGAAACTAGGCTAATGGAATGCAATGCCGGGTGTTTGGCAAAAATAAGTACGCCAATTCCCAAAATTGTAGTAATGGCGGACAGTAGGATGGAGGTTCTGTGGGTTCTCAATACTTTTTCCCCTTTCCCATATTCCTTGAGCAGTCCTGTTGTTATGAATATGCTGTAATCTATTCCCAAGCCAAATATAAAGGTGGAGATAATGATATTAAAGATGTTGAATTCTATGTGCAACATCCCCATAATTCCAATAGTAAGCCACCAAGTCAATAGTATTGGGACACTAGTGACCATAACTAGGGAGAGACTCCTGAAGAAAAAGAATAGGATCAGGACCACTATTCCAAGGGAATAGCCAATTAGTTTATTGAAATCATTTTTGAGGTTGCCCAAAAACATTTCGTTCATTTCCTGTCTATCGATGACAAGGGTCTTGGGGTAAGTTTTAAAAATTTGCTTAATTCTTTCTTCGTTTCCTTCCTTTAATTTTACCAATGAGGTAACAGTGGTAAAATCATTGTCGGTAACCAAATAGTCATCAATTGGCAAGGTAGCAGCACTACTGTAATCCACAATATTCAACAGCCTAAAATCTCTGTTGAGAAAGGAATGGAATTGATCAAAGGCATTAGGCTTGAATCCTAATTCGGAGCCGCTTTCCTTAAGGTTCTGTTTTGTGTTTTCAATGATATCCACGTTCCAAAACGCTTTCCAAAGATCAATTTTTTCCTGCTGCTTTTCTTGGGATAGGACTAGGTTGCCTATGGAGCCAAAACTAAGTATTTCCCCATTATTCCTTAGGCTGTCCAGTGCATAGGCTATGGTGTTATTGGTTTGTAGGACCTTTTCGCTATCTTCCCCATAGACCGCCAAATAAATGGACTTGGATGACATATTGGTAAGTGCGTCCAATCTTTCCCTAGCTTCCAATAAGGCTGTAGGTTCATAGTTGAGTTTCGCAATATCCTTATTGAAAATAACCTTGTCGTGAAAAAAAATACTTGCAATCAAGAGGCCTAGAAGGATGGTTATACTCCATTTGTTTTTATGAAGGTTGTAGGAGGCTATTTTATCCAAGAGGGTATATTTTACTGTAAGCTTGTTGGTGTTTCTATAGACATGGGGAATAATCAGGAGAGCAAAAATGCAGGAGCCAATTACGCTAACGGCCGCAAAGATGCCAAGATCCTGTAAGGCTTGCGATTCTAGGAAAAGAAGACACAAAAAGGCCAGGGCAGTGGTCATACTACTCATGATTACTGGCTGGGCCACATCGGTGTAAAGTGTTTTTACAGAGGGGTTGTTTCTTATTTGGGTTAGTATATGTAAGGAATAATCCAGGGTAACCCCTAGCAGTACAGAACCTATCCCCAAGGAAATGGCAGAAATCTTTCCTCTAGTCAAATACAGAACCGCAACCGAAAGTGTGGCACCAAAAAGGGTTGGGGCGAAAAGTATAAAGGGAATGGTTAATTTCCTATAGAATAGGATAAGTATGCCCATTAAAATGGACAAGGCAATTGTGACCGTAAGGCGTATATCCTTTTTGATTTGTTGAGCGTTGGCAACGGCTATTAGGGTGGCCCCATAATACTCACTTTTTACCTTGTCCTGAAATAACTGGTCCAGTTGCCCTTGAGTTTCATATAGCTCCGCTACGAACTTGGTATTCTCCACGGTTTCGCTGGAAGGATGGACCGGGGTGATAAAGAGTAATATGTTTTGAAGATCCTTGCTTAGAAGAAAGCCATCCTTAAGGGTAAACTGATCCCCGATGCCCAATCGGCTTAATTTCTTTAAGGCCATAAAGGAGATGCCGAGGGGGTCTTTTAAAATCATTTCCTTGGCAACGATTCCGGAGGGGGAAATTAATGTTCTATAGTTTTTTTCTGTGATTTTGGCAATGCTGTCCTTTCCCAGTTTTTTTGAAATGGTATTGTAGTCCTCCCTGTCCAGCAACAGGGGAGCATTTTCATAGACAAATTGCAAAGTGTTCCCTATATCTTCGTCATCTATTTTGCCTTGTATTTTTTTTATATGTGAAGAGGATTTTTTGGATATACTATCCAGAAAATCATTTGCATACCTAGTTAGCTCTTCAATTGGCGCTCCTGGTCGGCGCACAATATTAACGATGATCTTATCTGAAAAATTTACCGATTTTAAGACTTTTTGTACTTCTTCGGTCTTGCTATTACTGGGTATAAGTTTGGTTATGTCTTCCTCGAATTCAATTTTAAAAGCAAAATATACAAGTCCTAAAAATAGGGCAAAGAGACCAATGCCGCCGAGCAGTCTTTTCTTGGCTACATATTGATAAAACCTATATAAAACACTACCCATTTTTAAGTGCAATTCTTTTTCTGTCAAAAATATTCAAAATAATATAACCGCAAATTCCAGCTGTAAAAGATCCAATTAAGGAAAGGGTTATACTACCGATTATATAGGATTTTAAATGTTTTATGACTTCAAAATTGGCGCCTGCCTCCTCAAAAGTAAAATTAAATTCGGTACCCAGGACCCAGTGGCCTATTTTAAGGCTGATGAACAGTACAAAGGGAATCAAAGGTGCGAAGCTTACGTTGGAAAAAGCGAAGGCAATGGTCTTGTTCAGTTTAAATAAAACCGCCAAGAAAATAACTATTAAAGTTTGGAACCCCCATAAGGGAGATAGCCCAATAAGTACGCCCAAGGCTATGGAAATCGCCTTTTTTTCATGGGAATCGTTGCTGCCTAGAAAGTCTTCGTAGAAAAACCTTTTAATTCCTTTTTTTTTTATTTTTCGAATTAAATCCCTTGGAAAAATATAAAGAAACGTAAGAATTACCAAGTAGGTGTTCAATAGGCTAATTCGCGAAAAATCGGTAAAGGGCCTAAAGTGTGATACCCTTTCGGTTACATCATAGCTTACTTTTATGGGGATATTCTTCACTGCTATTCCGCTCCATGCGGCCTTGACGATTGCTTCGATTTCAAATTCAAATTTATTTGTAAAGAACTTGATATCCTTTAAGGCCTTTATGGGATATAATCTATATCCGGACTGGGTGTCCTGTAGCCTAATCCCAGTTTCTACCCAATACCAAAAGTTGGAAAATTTGTTGCCAAAACTACTTTTTTTAGGAACATCTTTTTGTCCCATATTCCTTGCTCCTATATAGAGGACGTCTTTGGACGTTTCCTTGCTTAGGCTGTTAATAAGCATGGGAATATCATCTGGAAAGTGCTGGCCATCGGAATCAATGGTAATGGCAAAATGAAACCCCTTTTCCAAGGCCAATTCAAAACCTTTCCTCAATGCATATCCTTTGCCTATGTTTTGTGGAAGGGTAAGGGTGTTGATATTGGGGAAGTTAGCTAAAATTTGGGCCGTGGTGTCGGTCGACCCGTCATTTACGACCAAAATATCTTGGGTGTATTGCAGTACCCCTTCAATCACTTTCGTTAGGGTTTTATGATTGTTGTAGGTAGGTATTATCACACAGCATTTAAGCTGATCCATAGCTTTAGTTGTGGATGTGGTAAGTTGTGACACGGTTTTAATGTAATTTGGTTGTTCCAACTTGTGGAAAAATACAAGACATGGTTCGCAAAAATAGGAATTACTAAAGTTAAAACCGTTGCTTTTCTTCAGTATTAAATTCTGTTGATTGTAATACAAATGATTTTACAAAGTCCTTGACCGCTTTGGAATTGGTGTTTTCGTACTGATTTAAAATGAATGCTTTGTCTTCTTGAATGTTGGATTTGTATTTCAAAAACTTGGGGGAATTTTCCTGAATACTAAACCGAAGACACCTTATTTCTATATTTTCAGGTTTTTGTGATACAGCGTACTCCAATAATGATACCCCATCTTTAAAGAGGTTTTTTCTTTCCATATTTTCCCTGGTATATTTGGCGGTTAAGGCCATAACCGCACCTTTGTAGGCTACCAAAACCATGTTGTCTTGTTGGGAGACCGATTCCAGTTCTTTCCTTAAGGCCAAGGCTGATTCACGGTTGTTGGTGGCCAATTTAAATTCTTTGCGAATCTGATCCAGATCGGGAGTGAAAGACACATTGGAAAGTACGAATAGAAGAAAACAGAGAAGTTTCATTTAGGCCACACTTTTAAAGGTTGCACTAAGTTTTAGGGCCAAGGTTTCCCCAAAGTTGGTGGTACTTTTTACCTTGATCATACCATCCATTTCTGTGAGGTTGATATCAATTAAAAGTATTGGGTCGGTTTCTGGATTTATAATTGCCATGAATTTTACATTGCTGGCAACTGATAGAAATAAATCCTGTCCGAGACTTCTTTCGGTCAATTCCTTTATAATTTGGATCATACATACCCCCGGCATTATAGGTTTACCGGGAAAATGTCCTTTAAAAATTTCATGCTTGGGATTCAACTTGATTTGGGCAGATAGGCCATCTTCATTTTTATTGAAAGTTTCGGTACTGTATAATCCTTCTATCAACATTTTGATTACATATTAAATTTGTAGGCAAGTCCAATTTGGATTACCCTGTTCAATTGATTTTCCTCAGAATTGCCCCCATATTCGCCCGAGTCATTGAAATCCAGATCGATCAAACCTTGTTTAAATCTCAACTCCAATGCCAGTCCAAAATCAAACTCATATCCTATTCCCCCAAACAAGGCTAGGTCTATGGGTGTAATTTCTAGACTATTGTCGTTGTCGTTAATTAGGTTGATAAAATTGTCATCAAAATTAACGTCAAGGCTCGGACCTAAAATAAAGTGGAAGCCCTGATGCGGACTTACAAAAAACTTATTGGCCAGGCCAATGGACACATAGTTTATATTTAAATTTTCCCCATTCCTAATACTTGCTTTGCCTCCCTGATTGGAGTATGCTATTTCGGGCTGTAAGGTATAGCTATCCGTAAGACGTACTGCTAAAAACAATCCAGCGTATAATCCAGTTTTGCTGTCAAGTTGGGAATGGAGGACCTTCGCATTGTTTGCCCCTATTCTTATCCCTAATTGGGATTTACTTTGGGCAAATATCGTGAAAGACAGAATAAGGAAAAAACTCAATAAAAATATTTTTTTCATTTTAAATTGCTTTTAAATTAATGGACAGCTTAATATCCTTATGTCTTATATTAATTTGTTTGGCATGATTTTTTTCTACTTCCGAAAAAATATATTGTGATTTTTCTTTGCCGCGTTGCGTAGCCAGTATTTTATGTAGTTGTTGCTTCTCCTCAAGGTAAAAGTAAGTGTTGTTCTTTATCCGGGTCTCTGTGAACAAGGTGTCCCCAAGGTTTTTGTAATGATCCAATACTTTGGGATTTTCATGGATCAATACATAGAAGTCCTTTCTAAGAAAGTTGACCAGAATTTTTTTATTCATTTCCTTTAGAATAAAATTAATCTTGAATTCGTTTTTGATAAACGTAAAATCAAATATTTTATTTCCCATTTCAGTGGTAAAGACCACCCTGTAGTATTCTTCGCCCAGCTTTTTTACAACAAAAATTCCTCCAAAGGATTTTTCGGCGAAGTTTATTTTGGCCTTGTAGATATAATCCTTGGAAAGGTTGGAAAAGTAAGGGTTGATAACGGTTGGTATATCGCCATAACTTCTTTCTAGATTGTTTTTTTTGGGAAAGGACGCACAGGCAAATACCAACAGGGTTAAGCTAGTTAGAAAATACTTCATTGTCCAAAGGTTTATTGATCAGTCGGTCAGTAAAGACAATTCTGGTAAAATCATTTGTGGGTTCCACCATTTTAACTTCTAGGACATCGGCTTTTTCCTTATCGAAAAACAAAATAAAAGAAGCGATATAACTTTTTATTTTTTCGTCTTTAGGGATAAAGATGACCTTATAATAATTTTGGCTTTTAAAATAACTCATTGTGAAATCCGAATCCTGGAACAAGTTGCCCTTTACACTATTTACAATCAATTGGTTTAGTTTTCTAAACAAAGCACTATTTCCCAGATCCATATTGCTTTTGGTTCCGGAATCGTTAATTATTAATTTATCACCCTTAAAAATTATACTGTATTTGAAGGGTTCTGTATACTCCCATTTAACCATGTTGGGGGCCTTAAAAGCCATTTTTCCTTGTGTGGTAATATCGTTGGATAAAAAATCCAGATGTTTATATTGTGTGAAATTACTTTGAATGGTGTTCGTGGCCTTGGACGTCTCACTGATCTTGGCCTTGAACTCGGCAATTTCCGTATTGTTCATATTGCTTTCCTGGGCGAACAAAAGAGAGGTATTGGCAATTAAAACAATTAAAAATAGTAGGTTACGCATAGGCTTCAATATCTAACAATTGGTCTACAGTTACAGATTGCATTTTGTTCTGCTGTAAAAATAGCAATAACTGTTCCAATACTTCAACTGTTTTTTCACTACTATCATGTAGCAGAATAATGTCTCCTTTCTGTATTGTACTGGTAATGCGTTTCAGAACCGCCTTTTTAGATCTCTTGGTAGTGTCTAAAGATCGAATGTTCCAGCCTACTGTTTTAAGTTCCATTTTTTTAACTGCCCTTTTTATACTGGGATTGGTTACCCCAAAGGCGGGTCTGTATAATTGGGGGTTTACACCTGTTTTTTCCTTTATGATAGCCTTGGTTTTTTGGAGTTCCAATAGGACTTTTTGCGTTCCGAAGAATCCAAATTTATTGGCGTGTGTGTAGGTGTGGTTTCCAATAGTATGCCCGTTATCCACTATTTGCTTTGCAATTCCACCATATAATTTTACTTGATGTCCCACGCAAAAAAAAGTTGCTCGGGCATTATATTTTTGAAGTAATTCCAAAACTTTTGGGGTATAGTTGGGGTGGGGGCCATCGTCAAAGGTAATGGATACCAAATTGTCCGGAATTTTATGGTTGAAATGCAAGGCTGGTAGGTGATAGTTCCAGCGGATGTGAAAAGAACCTATAATAGTTAAAGTTGTCCAGACAGTAGCAAGCAGTATATAGGTCCACCAGCCAATTCCCCAAATAATATCCAATATTATAAGGACGATGAAGGCAAGAAGGGATAGACTGTTTATAAAAGGATACTTCAACATTGGCGAAGAAGGGTAAAGCTATGGTTTTTACCTCTGTATTGATTGTACAATAATACAATTCTAAGGCCTTTGGTTTTAATTGCATTGAGAGCTATTGCCTTAGGTATATGCTGTGATTTGAGAATTTTGGCTCCCAACCAAAATCCAAATGCCGATGCTGTATTAAATTCACCGCTCAGATGTTTGTAAACCACTTGTTGGGTATTTTTAAAAGGGCCATTGGTGAGATCCGCATAATAACTGTCGTAGTCAATGTCTCCATTATTACCACTGATCAACACATCTATATCGGCCACGGATAGATTGTTCCCTTTTAAATAGGCCTCAAGATTGGAGACTAGATCTGATTTGGCCATGGTATTAAAGGTCTTTACGTCTATTACCTGCGCATAGCTGGAATCTTGTTTTATATTGGACAACACAAAGAAATTGGCACCTTCTCCAAATACGGTACCCCCGGTTTTGGACTGAAGTAGCTTGTTGGTATTTATCTTTTCCGGTTTTATGTATTGTATAAGTTTATGTATGGCATTGGTGTGTTCCCCGGATTCATCAACGCCACCAACAAGTATATTTTCTGCTTCCCTTAGCTGTAATTGCATTATGGCATCGATGAGGGCGGATTCAAAGGAAACACTGCTATGTACATAGGTGAAATTATACCCCTTGCAACCAATACCCAATGCAATCTGACCCGCAACCGTATTATGCGTTGACTGAATAAAGGAAGTAGGGGTCAAGAACTGTTCGTTATTGTCCAGGATAGCGGTTACAAATTTTTCTGAATCCCTAACACATCCCATTCCCGTTCCGGTGATAATGGCATCTACATTTGCTAATCCTGCTTCCTCCAGGGCTATTTTAGAGGCTACGACGCCCATTTTAATTCCCTTTGCCATTCTCCGAGCAGCCGCTGGCGGGATATACTCCTTATAATTGGGGTCTATAACAGGTAAAATGTTGTCTTCATAGGTAGTGATTTCCTCCAAAAAATCATTGTTGTCAAATGTTTTTTGGGCAGAAATGGAACCGATACTGTTAATATAAACTTCTTCCATTAGTTGTAGGGAATGCCGATTTCTAAAATAATATACAATAAGATCAAATGGTCCAAATGTAAATATAACAATTCCTTCTTAAGGCTATTTTGAAAAAATAAGAGTAGAACAGTTTCCTCCAAACCCAAGGGAATTGGAAAGAACGGTGTTCAAGGCTTTTTCTTTTAAGGAGGTTTGTGGTATAAGGGAAAACTCTTTCATTGGAGTTTTAAAATTCAAATTGGGATAGATTATATTGTTTTGAAGGGATAGTATTGCATAAACAGCCTCTATAGCACCTGCTGCGGCCAATGTGTGCCCTGTATATGCTTTTGTAGAACTAAATTCTGGAACTTCTTGGCCAAAAACACGTATAAGGGCCCGTCCTTCGGACAGATCATTGTTGCCAGTGGCGGTCCCATGGGCATTGATGTAATCAATATCCTTTGGTTCCAGTCCTGCAACAGCAAGGGCTTTTTCCATGGACAAGGTGGCACCGTCCCCATTTTCGGAAGAGGCCGTTTGGTGGTATGCATCGTTGGCATTACCATATCCGACCACATATCCCAGCACCTTTTTCTTTTCCTTTTTTATCAGGAATTCCGATTCCAATACCAAATAAGCGGCTGCCTCCCCTAAGTTAAGTCCTTTTCTATTTTCGTCAAAAGGTGTGTTGTAGGTGTCGGACAAGATCATTAAAGTATTAAAACCATTGATGGTGAATTTGGACAAACAGTCGGCCCCACCGACAATTACCCTATCCAATTTACCTGTTTTAATTAATCTGGCCCCGAACATTATGGCATTGGCAGCAGAGGAACAGGCAGTACTGATAGTCGTAACCAAGCTTTGATCTATGCCCAATTGTTCCGCTATTTTTTCCGTAGAGTCCCCGGCATGGTGACCTTCAATGTATCTTCTATTGTCCTCACTTTCCAAGTAATCATAATAAAATTTTTCGGTCATATCCATTCCGCCAACACTAGTGGAAGAAATAAGGCCAGTCCTATAAGCTCTTATATTGGCTATTCCGGCGTCTGCAACGGCTTCTTTAGCAGCTATAGCCCCCAACAAGGCCGTTCTGGAGTAATTGTTGTTGGAATCCAGTCCCAATTGAGCTTGCAGTTCTTCGTTGGTGTATTCAATTTCACCTACCATAATACTGCCCTTGTGTATGGTGTCTATTTTGGAAATATGGGAAATGCCTGTTCTACCCTCCAATAGTGAACTGTAATTCTCGGCCACATTGTTTCCAATAGCCGAAATGATTCCCATTCCTGTTATAGCTACTCCTTTGGACATGAATTTTTTATTTTAAGGTATGCATTTCCTTGGATGTAACCTATTACATCATGAAGTGAATAAACACCTTGGTATAGTACTTTTGGGTGTAACTGAATTATTTTGTGCGATGTGCGGCTATATAATTTGCCATGATTTCAATGGATTCAAATATTTTTTTTCCCTCTTTTGGGTCGGTAAGTTTTATTCCATAATCCTTGTCCAACATTACTATCAGTTCCAGCGCATCAATGGAGTCCAGTCCAAGACCGTCACCAAACAAGGGATCGTTATCTGCAATTTCTTCAATTGCAATATCCTCCAAGTTTAATTGGGTAATAATTTTTTCCTTAAGTTCTTGTTTTAAATCGCTCATTTGGTTGTGTACAATTTTATTATTTCTTCTTTTTTGTGTGCAATGCTTCCTTCTGCAGAAACAAGGTATAAAAATGCTTCATAGTCCTCTGCGTCACAGTTTATCCAACCACACAACACTTCGTCCGCTTTTTCCGTTTTGATTAAACTGCTTGCATAGGCGTGTAGATAATCTGCATTAAAGTGGTTAAAGATAAAAAAACTATTTTCAGAATGCAGCCTATGTTTAATACTTATCTCTCCAAGACAAATATTGGGCAAGGTGTAGACGAAAATAGCGGGACTCGGGAAGTAGTTTTCTTTGTCTGTAATGGACTTCTGGTGCTTTCTATCGGTTTGCAGGCTTGAAGCACTATTTGAAAATACCAAGGCAATATTCTTGGGCATTTCGGGATCTTGGGTCATTGGTTTAAGTAAAATATCGGTGGCCAGAAACCCAAGTTTGCTGAGGTCGTCCATTTTAAAAAACTTGGGATAATTGGTATCCATCTTTTTGTAGGCCAGTTTTATAAAAGTGGTGAAATCGCTCGTTGGGTCTTCAAAGAGCAACTTATCATTCAACAGTACCTTATTGTTGGAGATTCTACAATAATCCTTTATTTTAAGATTTTGGGCCTTCATGATTCAACCTTTTTAAACACGGCAGCTGTATTACAACCCCCAAAACCGGAAGCTGTTTTTAAGAAGCAATTTAAATCCTTAGAGGTAGTTGCTGTAATTATATTGAGGGGCTGGGATACCCCCAACTCGGTAAATCCCTTGGAGGCATATAAGGTATTGTGATAAAGGGAATGCATGCCAACAATGGTTTCCAAAAGTCCCGATCCCCCAAGGGTATGTCCAAAATAACCTTTGAGGCTGTTCAACGGAACAGTGTCCAGACCTAGTCTGTTCAGGGCTATTGCCTCCATTTCATCATTGAAATTGGTTGCAGTGCCATGGGCCGAAATATAATCTATATCCCGAGAACCTACCTTGGCTTCCTTGAAGGCGGAAAGTATACTGCGATAAAGACCTTCCCCTGTTCTTGATGGGCCGGAAATATGATTGGCGTCGTTACAGGAGGCTTCGCCCAATATTTCCACGGCCTCGGGTACTAATTTTTTTTGATCCTTGCTTACCAATACACTGGCGGCCACCTCCCCAATATTAATACCCGATCTTTGTTTGCAGTAGGGCTTGCAGGGTAAGGGACTCATTGCTTGGAAGGAATTGAAGCCTGAAAGAATAAAATTGGAAACAATATCCCCTCCAACAATAAAGACTTTATCGAAAGTACCCTGGGAAATAAATCTCTTAGCAATAGAAATGGCCAATATTCCGGAAACACAGGCATTGGAAAGTACAATAGGTTCTGTGGTAAATCCAAAATAGTTTTTAATAATATGCCCTAAGGTTCCCAGATAGGCCCTCTCAGAAGGCATTGGGTTCCTAGGGTCCAGGGTGTCTATATTTCCTTTGGTTGTAGAGAGGATCAACCCAACCCTATCCGTTAATGCTACACCCGACGCTTTGATAATCTTGGTGAGTGATAGGATCATCATTTTCTCCAAGCGGGTATAATCGCCATTCGGTTGCAATTTTTCAAAGGCCATTCCTAGCTTATCGGTATCCAAAACCGAGGCATAAAACGGGGAAGGAAATAGGTTTTCATCTTCAATCAATGTTACCCCGGATAAGCCCTCATGAATATTGTGCACCACCGTAGGACTATCAAAACCTAAGGAAGAGACAATATTGTTATATGAGAGATAGATCTTATTCATTTAATAATCCAACTTTTTGTTTCCATTCCAAGAAAAATGTTGGCATGGTCAGGGATAAACCTCCTTCGTCTTCCACAAAAACCTGTGTGGTTTCCCCGGTGCATACCAGTTTGTTTTGTGGGTCATAAATTTCGTATTTAAATACCATTTTGGCCGCAGGTGAATCTACAAAAATTGTTTTAATAGTGGCAACATCGCCATAGCGCAACGGAAGTTTGTGTTCACAGGACGATTTGACGATAGGGGTGGTGTAGCCGGCCGCCTTGTGATCTAGATAGGCAATACCATGATGTCTGCCAAAGGCTTCCCTGCCATCCTCAAAATATTGGATGTAATTTCCGTGCCACACAATGCCCAAAGGGTCTGTTTCGGCAAAGCGAACCCTGATTTTACTGGTAAAGCTAATCTCTGATTTGTTCTTAGACGGCATTTTTTCTTTCATTATACACTATGGAAATAGCGGTGGTTATTACAAAAAATAAAAATAATAGGGTTAGTTCAGGTACAAGGTCCATAATGCCCACATCCCTTAAAAAAACATCATAAAAAGCATTTAGGCCCCAATTCATTGGTGATAAATTTGAAAGCGTCTGCATAAACTTGGGCATTATAAAGACAGGCACCCAAACACCACCCAATGCGGCCAATATAACCACAAAAGTAGCTCCGAAGGGGGCAGACTGTTCCTGGGTCCTAGCCACGGTTCCCAATAGCAGTCCAAGGCCAATGGCCGCTAGGCCCGCAAATAAAGCTACGAGGAACAATAGTGGTATTTTTCCCGAGACGTCAAGGCTTGGGAGGCCCAAGAAGGGGAATAGATAAACTCCTATTCCTAACATTAGTCCAAATTGTATGAGACATACGGCAAGGTATATCACCGTTTTTCCTCCCAATACCGTTAGATAGGAGACAGGATTGGTCCTAAGCCGAACAAAAGTGCCCTGACTTTTTTCCTTGACCATATTAATGGACAAGGGGACAATGATGAAAAAAATGGCAAATAAGGTCCAGGCGGGCACATTGTGCTGTACCGAATTGGGAATTATTTCATTTTTGCCAATACTAGGGGTAATTTCTTTAAAGGTGATAAAGCTTTCCGTGTCAAATATCGCTTCCTTTTCATCATCTGTTATTTGGGATTGGAATGCCTTGTAAATAGTTTGGGTCTCTATTTTAAAGATCATCTTGTCTATTCCATTCTTTATAGAGTTTTTAAAGGCCATTTGTGTTGCTGGGTCGAAGTAAAGTATGACTTCTTTTTTTTCCAAATCCGTTTTATGGGACTGTGGTGTTTCATCTTCCAAGCCGAATTTGGACAGCAACCCCTCTACATTTAAGTTCACCTTTTTTTCCAGTTCCGAACTAAGGTTGGCAGGTATTACAATGGCCAATTGATATTTGCCTTTGAAAACTAGTTCTCTGGCTTCCTTATCCGATTCTTTCCCGATAATATTAAAGGATTTGGATTCGGCCAGCCCCTCGTAAATATTTTTGGAAACCTCACCCTTGTCATAATCTACCCAAAGGATGGGGATTTTATTGTCATTGATAGACCTAAAAGTGCTATCCTGTATTAGGGTTATGGTGACCACCAAAACCAGGGGCATTACAAATAAGATGGCCAACCCGCCCAGATCCCTGGACAGGAGCAGTAATTCCTTATATGTGGAGGCCCAAAGTTTATGCATGATCTCTCAGGGCTTTTCCGGTCAAGGTTAAGAAGACGTCTTCTAGATTGTGCGATTCCGGGTATTGGGAAATTAGATTCTTAGGAGTCCCTTCAATGATGATACTACCATGATCAATAATGGCCACTTTTGTGCAAAACTGTTCGGCTTCGTTCAAATGATGGGAGGTATAGATGATGGTGGTACCCTGAGTGTTCAATTTCTTTAGATTTTCTATAATTACATTTTTGGATTGTACGTCCACACCAACGGTGGGTTCGTCCAGGAACAAAACTTTGGGGTTGTGCAGTACGCTGGCAATTAAATTGACGCGCCGCTTCATACCGCCAGAAAAAGTGTCCAATTTTTTGTTGGAAAACATTTTCAATCCCAAAATATCCAAATGATAATGGATCTTTTCTTTTAGCGGCTTCCCTTTTAGACCGTACATACTCCCCAGGTAATACAAATTTTCATAGGCCGTTAGGGTTGGGTAAAGGGCATACTCCTGCGGTACTATTCCAATTAGTTGTTTAAGTTGGTTGGCATTCTTTTGAAAGGTTAGTCCGTTGATGGAAAAACTGCCGGAGGTAGGCTTAATGAGGGAGCTTAGTATTGAGATAAGTGTTGTTTTTCCAGCCCCATTGGGCCCTAAAAGTCCAAAAATTTCCCCCTCGTCTATTTTAAGATCGAGATCCAACACTGAAAAATCGGTGTTATTTTTATATTTTTTGGAGAGATGGGATATCTGGATCATGGGTTGGTTTATATTGCCTTTTTTAGTTTTTTAAAAAAAACTTCCTCTTTGTTGGCTATATCTTCCAGAAGGGAGGCAACATGATCGTATTGGTCTACGGCTACGGAGTTGCTCCTGTTTTTATATATACGCGATGCCTCTACTGCAAAATCGCGCCATTGGTCGCCGATCAAGGTCATTTCTTTGGAAAGCTCCAAAAGTTGGTCGTTGGTCAATAATTTTCCCGCTTCTTGTAAAAATGCGGCATAGATATAGCGGAACCCACCGCCTCCAGTGCCAATTTCCTCTTGCATGCGCACAATTTGCCCCAAATAATGATTGGCAACTTTAACGCCTTTGGCCTTTGGCCACTTACGTATAAGCTTTGCTATTTTCCGTATTCCCTTTACCCCAACTACCGGGACGGGGGCCAACATATCCCTACAGGTGTGCTTTATTCCCTTAACAATGGCTTTTTCGAGCTGTAATTTTTTCGGGAAGGATGTAGGGTAATAAATATGTCCTTTAGGGGCAAAGGCACCTTTGGCGAATCTTACTTTTTCCAGTTCTTTTTCAGTAAGTGAGGTAACGGTTTCCATTACGGGGTCACTAATTAAATACGTACCATCCTTCTTCCCGTAGACCACCATGTTATGGGCGTTAAAATGGAAGCGATATTCATCCGGAAAATAGGGAAGGTTGTACACGCCCACCTGAAGTCCTACCGGATTATTTCTTTGTAGGTTTTCATCCAATCTAGCCTTGGCGGTTTGGGGGTTTCGAAATTTTTCACGTTTTATTTTAATTCCGACCCGAGTGGCGAATCGGGTAAAGATAATTCCAGGCATTGCCCTATAGGATACTACAGGTGCGTAATTAACTTTTAAAAACGGGATATAGGTAAACAAGAGCCCTGAGCCTATTCCAAAAACCATAGGCTCACTTACGGTAAACCCATTATACGTCATTAAGTTGGCTACTACACCGTTCTCGCAGTGTGCAGCTTGCTTGTGTTTAAAATCTATTTCCATTGTTTAGAGATCGGTGCGTTGCAGCTCTTCGATGGAAATATCGAAGACATCTGCATATTTTTGTAATGTTTTGTTATTTAGGTTTTTAAATACGGCCGGTCGAAAATGTCTTTTAACCCTCCACTTCCAAATCCCCACGTAGCTTGCCAGGATGGGGAGGTCCATTTTGTGGAGTTCCATATAGTATTCCAAGGGGCTTGCCTTAAGGTCCTTAACCCTTTGTTTGGAGGCTGAAATACGCTCGTTTAAAACTTCTATTGCATTGTTTAGAGCAATGGTCTTGGGGCTCCATCCCGTACTTAATTCTGTGGTGTATTCCCCGTTTTCATCAACGGCATAGCACAGTTCTTTGAAATTGGCCGATTCTAGATTGCTTTTGTCCTGTGGTACTTCATTCTTTTTCATGCCTAAGGTCGTTATAATTTATAGGCCAAGGTGGCTGGCCTATAAAGTTATTAATACAATTTCATATTCGATCCGCAGAGGTAACTAAACTTCCTGTATCAAAAAATTTAATATACAATCTGCCACTAATTCTTTTCCTGTATATATTTTGCATTCCATAGTGCATATGCTAAAATTTCCCGAATTGTAATTGGATACGAGATTGGCCTTGGTAGTTAAGGTGTCTCCTGTCTTGGGCAATAAAAAAATGTTTGCCTTTTTAATACCGCTGATAAAGCCAATAACACTATTGCCTTCGCCCTCAAGATCATCTGCTGCAAAGAAATCCTGGCCTACAATTGCGGAACAGGATTGGGCCGCATTTTCTATTATGCCCGATTCACTAAACCTATCGTCCTTTACAAAGATACAATCTTCGGTCACTTCAAATTCGGTAGTTACCGTTTCCTTGTTGAGGTCAATAATTTTTGTGACCATGAGCATTGGCGCTCTATGGGGCAAAAAATTATGTATTTTTATATGTGAATGCGCTGTGTTCAATTAGTTTAGTTTGCCAATACTGTTTTCATTTCACTGTTTGCGATAATTTTATCACCGCAGCTTACTTGGATTTTTACTAGGGTAACACCCAAGATCTCATGTAGAATTGTGACGGTGGTTACCAATTCCTGATCTACGGTTGGCAACTCCAATATTTCGGCCAATTTAATGGCTCCGATATATCCTGTTGGGGCAGGCTCGTTTTTTAGGAAATATTGGTACCCTGTATGAAGGGCCACAGATTGTGCCATATGTTCTATTAGTCCGGCAGCCATAAATTTATTATTGTTTACAAACAAATTGCCCAGAGGTGGTGTAAAACCGGTAATCACCTTTTCTTCGGAAAAGTGAATCAATTTATCCACCATTACAAAGGGCGCTTTTTGTGGGATCAAATTTTCGATTAGTCCTTTGTCTGCTATTGTTTGTTTCAATAAATTCATTTAACAGACCGTTAGGTATGCATAGGAGTAGGAAAATCTGGCACTTTCCGGTACGTGCAACAATATCTTGTCTCCCTTTTTTAATTGTCCTGAACCTACCAATTCTTCCAGCATAACAAATATTGAGGCGGCACCAACATTACCAACCTTGCTCAAATTCATAAACCATTTTTCCCAAGGCACTTCCACTCCTTGTCGTTTTAATTCCTCGTACAAGTTTTCTTTAAAATAATAGGAAGAGATATGCGGTAAGTAATAGTCAAAATCGGCGGTCGTGATCTGGTGCTTGTTCATAGCCATCTTTAAACTGTCCACTCCTTTTCCCAATATGTTTTCACCCAAGAGTTTAACGTCTTGTTTCATAGCGAAAAGTGATTTTTTGGCCCAGTCTTCGGCAGGATATTCGCTCCAAGGTTTTAAATGGCCATTTTCCAATTTATCGGCACCGGCATACATACATGTCTCCATTTCAAAGGCATAGGAATACCCCTCCATCCATTCAATTTTTAAAGCAATGCCCTTAGGTTCGCTTTCCAGTAATACGGCTCCTGAGCCATCGGAAAGCATCCAGCGCAAAAATTCTTTATTGAAGGCCAATATTGGATTGTCTTCCAACTCTTTTAGGTGTTCCACCTCATTTTCAAAAATATCGGATTTCATCCAAGTCGAGGTTCTTTCCGATCCAGTGCATACCGCATTGGACACCTGTCCTGCCTTTATGGCCAAGAATCCATATTTTAGGGCATTCATCCCGGAGCAGCAGGCTCCGGAAGGGGAATTAACCTCTAAATTTCCATTTTTTAAAAAGCCGTGCACCATAGAAGCGTGCGATGGCAATATTTGGTCCGGGCTACTGGTGCCACAGGAAAGTAGTTCAATATCCTTGGTCGTAAAGGTGTCATCACATAACAGCTCAATGGCCTCCTTGGTTAGTTGGGCATTGTTATGGGTAATGTTTCCACTATCATCTATGGCGTAATATCTGGTCTTAATTTGATTGTTTCGCAGGACAATACGTCTGGCCTTGGAATTCTTACCGTTGATAATGCCCAATTTTTCCTCCATTTGTTCATTGTCAATAGGGTCATTAGGTAAGAACTTGGCAATCCTGGTAATATAAACGTCTTTCATTAATTGTTCTTTAATCTAACGGATGAATAGTATGCTTTATCCCTTTTAATTTTATTGTAACGGGGTATGTAAGTCGCCAAAAATACAATAAAAACTATTGGAGCTATAGCCCAAATTGCAAATAACAAATAATATTTGAACAAAACCAGTAATTTTTTTCGTTTTGGATTACCTGTAGGGCCTTTCTTTATAATAAGGTTGGCCCATTCTGTAAACAAAACATTACCTCTGATGTCTGTCTGTATCAGCAAGGGTTTAACTTTAACGGCATCCAATTTTAATAAATCATCCTGTAGGTTGCCGTATTCATTGGCTAATAGTGCCTTCCTGATGGGCGTTCCAAATTTATCCGATGCCTTTATATCCTCATCGGAAACCCCAGGTTTGGGGAAGATGCCAAGGTATTTGGTTTTTTTTCCTCCCAACATCCAATGCACTATGGTAATTACACTTATGTGATTTATGTGACGGTCCACTAAAGCTATATTGCCCACTAAGTGTGCATTACAGGAAAGCAGTAGGCGTTTCATTTTTTCCTGTGCCATTAACCACATGTTTCTACAGGCAATAACTGTAACTACCGGTGTATTGTCCAGAATTTTCTTGGCCACATCAGATTTCAGGAAAGAATTAATGGGTATTGAAGGTGTTAAGTACCAAACTTGGTAACCTAGAATTACAAGATCATATTTCCTTTCAAGGATATCCTCTTTAGGAGGCTTTAGTTTACAGGGTATTTGTAAAAAGGATTCGGGAAACGCATCATAGAAATCATCCTGTTTCCAGGGAAATTTATAATCATTTTCGGGTTCAATCCTATAATAGGTAATGTTAACATTCTCTCCGTCTATGGAAGATGCCAAATTCTGAACAATATCCAACAACTGCCCGGATTGGGAGTAATAAATTATAAGAACTTCTTTCATGCGTAAGCTATTAATCTTCATTTTAATACCGCCAAGAATACCATTTTACAAATACATAAAAGGCCCATACGGAGATTTTTAATACGGTTCAAATTTAATTTTAATTTTGAGATGTGTACCAAGTTCGGATAATGTTACCAAATCTAAGTGTAATCCTAACCGAAATTAGTTTTTAGTACCCCAAAAATCAAAATAATTAAACCATTGCAACGGATATTGTTCTATTATCCATTCCATGCTTTTGATATAATTGGCCAATAATCCTTCGGCATCCCTTTTCTTAAAATCTGCTTTTCTTGCGTAAAGATGATAGTGTTTGTTGGTTTCCTTCATTACATACACAAAGAGGACAGGTACGTTTAATCTGGACCCCATTAAAAAAGGACCGGAAGGAAATTGTGCTTTTTCACCTAATATTGGAGCCGTCAGCAGCTTGGCCGTTGTTGCATACCTATCTCCGGTCATGCAAATTATTTCATTTTTTGCCAAGGCGGCATTCATTTCAAAGATATGGGAAAGATCTTCCCGAAGGATAATAAATTTGGTGGCAGATTTCTTGATATACCGATCAAGGTATTCCTTTATTGCCTTATGCTCGGCATCTGTGGTAAGCAAATTAATAGTGGCATTACCTTCCAATTCGTCCAAAAAGAATTCAGCTATTTCGAAGTTGCCCAAATGGGCACTGATCAAAATCCCGCCTTTTTTATTGGCCAAGGTTTCGTTAAGGTGTTCTATTCCGTCGAAATGATAGGTGAACCTATTTCTCAGACCCGAAGAAATAGCTACTTTGTCCAAAATGGTCTGACCAAAAACGTAGTAGCTTTTATAAATGGATACGATACTTTTTAGGGGGCTGTACCCAAGTCTTTTGTGGAAGTAATAATAACTGGATTTAGTGCTTTTGGGAGTAAAAAAGCAAAAATAGAACGCTACAAAATAAAGAATGAAATAGGCCGATCCCAATCCAAGCCTTCTAATGGAAAAAACAAAAATCTTATATCCTAAAACAGAACCTCTGGACTTTCCTTTCCATTGATTAGACATTATTTGCGACTAAAATTTTAATTTAATTTCTTCTCTATAAGATCATAAAAGTCTTGTAGTGTAATTACATTAATGAAATCTTCCCCTACTAATTTAACACTAAAGTTAGATTCGATGGCCACTACTAAATCAACAAAATCCAAACTGTCCAATTCCAGTGTTTTCTTTAAATTGGCCATTGGCGAAATATCATCTGCATCAACTTCAAATTCATCTATAAGAAAGTTGTTTATTTTATCAATAATTACTTCTTTATTCATTTTTATTCGTTCACTTTTTTTATTAGCAATGCTGAATTCGTACCTCCAAATCCAAAAGAATTCGACAAAAATACATCAATTTTTTTATCCAGTGTTTTTCTTACTAGATTTAATTTGGCGGCATCCTCGTCGGGGTTTTCTAGATTTATATTTGGTGCAATAAACGAATGCTCCATCATCAACATGGAATAGACTATCTCACTGGCGCCCGCCATCCAACATTCATGGCCGGTCATGGATTTTGTGGAACTAACGTAGGGACCCTTATCGCCAAAAACTGCAAATATGGCCTTGGCTTCATTGGAATCGCCCACAGGTGTGGAGGTGGCATGGGCATTTACATAATCTATTTCACTGGGTTTAATATGCGCTTGGTCTATAGCTTTTTTCATAGCCAGTGTTGGGCCATCAACGTTTGGTGTGGAGATATGATCCCCATTGGATGAAAACCCGTAACCAATAATTTCACCTAAAATAACAGCTTTTCTTTTTTTTGCGGATTCATAGCTTTCAACTATAAGGGATGCAGCCCCGCCACTGGGAACCAGTCCGTCCCTACTTTTGTCAAATGGACGGGAAGCTTTCCCAGGTACCTCATCGTTGACCGAAAATACGCCAAGACCATCGAAACTTCCCATGGCCAATTCATTGATCTCTTGAGTTCCGCCACAAATGATGCAATCTTGAAGCCCACTTTTAATTAATTGATAGGCAATTCCTATGGCATGCGACCCACTTGCACAGGCAGCACTCACGGTGAAGTTGATTCCGGTTAATTTGAAGATGGTGGAAAGGTTCATGGTTACGGACGAGTTCATGGCCTTGAAAATAGCACCTGAACCCACCAGGGTGGTATCTTTTTTTTCCCTTAGTTTGTCTATGGATTCAATTACGGATTTAGCAGTGCTATCATTTCCGTAAAGTACGCCAACTTCATTATTGTCCAGGTAGTCTTGCGATATACCAGCGTTTTTTAAAGCTTCCAATGTGGCCATGTAAGCGTAAGCGCCTTCTTCTCCCAAGCTTAACCTTTGCCTTCTGGTAAGTAGATCCTTAAGGTCGGGTTCTTCTACCATGCCGGTTAGGCAGGAGCGATAACCAAATTCCCTCCGTTTTTCGTCAAATACAATTCCAGAAGTTCCCTTGTAGAGTGATTCCTTGACTTCGGCCAAGTTTTTTCCTAAACAAGAGTATATTCCCATACCTGTAATTACGACCCTCTTCATCTCTCCAAATGTTTTTTTAAGAATATATTCCTCCGTTAATATTAATGACCTCGCCTGTAATATACGATGACTTTTTGGAAGCCAAAAAGGAAACTAGGTGGGCAACCTCCCCTGCGTCCCCAAAGCGGTTCATGGGAATCATTCTTTTAAGCTCTTTCTCGTCAAGATCTCCGGTCATATCAGTCTTAATAAAACCAGGTGCCACAGCATTAACAGTGATGTTCCTTTTTGCTATTTCCTGCGCCAAGGCCTTTGTGGCCGCTATTATGCCTCCTTTTGCGGCAGAATAATTGACTTGTCCCGGTGTTCCTTTTAGGCCGGATACGGAAACCATATTAATGATCCTGCCATATTTATGCACCAATAACTTTTGGATCAGATGATTGGTGACATTGTAAAAACCGTTCAAACTGGTATTGATAACATTGTTCCAATCCTCTGGTTTCATCCACATGAAAAGGCCGTCCTTTGTAATTCCGGCATTGTTTACGATCACCTCTATAATAGCGTCCTTGTTGGCTTCATGCCATTGGTCCAATTTATTTTGTACATCCTTGGTATCACCGACATTAAATTGTATTAGCTCCGCACTTCCACCAATTTTCTCTATTTCACCCAAGGTTTCCTGTGCTGCGGAAGCATTGTCCTTATAATTAATTAGAATCTTATACTCGGTATCCAGTGCCAACTGCAGGCATATAGCTTTTCCGATTCCCCTTGACCCTCCGGTTACCAGTGCAAATTTCTTTTTTTCGCTCATTTATTTAGTTAGTGTGGTTTAATTTTTAACGTCGTCAAATATTTCTGCATTTTCGTACCATTTGTTGCCCAAAACTTCTCCCTTGGCATTTAGAAAACCCCATTTCTTCTTATATTTTACTCTGGCAAGCCCATTGATGAAGCCTTTTTCCAAATTCTTTTTAAAGATGGAAAACGATAATCCTGCCGTGATATCATATTCTGGTTGTATTACCCATTTTCCAGTTTTATCTATGAATCCCCATTTCTTTTCTTTTACGGGGGCAAGACCGTTTGCGGAGAACACTTCGGCATCCTTAAACTTGAAATCTATGACCTTTTCTCCTTTTTCATTAATATACCCCCAGTTTTTGTTCATAAACACTGGTGCCAAACCTTGGCTAAAATCCCTGGCTTTTTCATAGGTAGGAGCAATGATCCACTCCCCTGTGTTATTAATGAACCCCATCAATTTATTGCTCCTGGCATAGGTTAATTCTGACTTGTCCGTGAATTCCCATATTTTATCGGCATTCTTTACGGGGTTAAAGTTGCCGTTGGCTATAATCCCAAAAGATTCCTGCTTTTTTACCCATACACCTTTACTGTTGTAATCTCCAATTTCTTGGTTCTCAATGGGGATGTAGATTTCGCCCTTTTTATTGATCATTCCCCAAAGCTCACCTTTTCTGGCCTTGGCATATCCATCGATAAAGGGTTTAATTTCGTCAAAATCCGGTTCTGCGATTAATTTTCCATCGGTACCTAAAAGCCCAATTTTCTCACCACTTTTAAAAAAGGCCACACCATTGTCAAAATCATAATATTTTTCAGAAACTGGGGTTTCCAAGGTTTCTCCCGAAACATTGATATAATGCCATTGGTCACCTTTGTTTACCAAGGCCAGCCCCGAATTGAATTCTTTCACATGTTCATATTCAGGTTGAATTGCCCATTCCCCAGCAGTATTGATATAGCCCCATTTGTCGCCCATTGAGGCGGCGGCCCGCTCGTTTGTAAAATTGTCAGCTTTTTTAAATTGAGGCTGTATTGCAAACTCCCCGGAGGTATTGATATACCCATAAAGCCCATTTTCCCTTACCAGGGCATATTCCTGTGAATAAAAATTACCAAAAACCAAAAAAAGTGCAACCGAAAAAATAACCTTTGTTTTCATCTTAGATCTTTTTAAATTAAAACGTTCATATTCAATAATTACCAAGTTGGGACCCGGTGTATGTTTAACATTAAGCTATGCCACTATTAAATTATGGATTATTTTATTCAAATAACTTTTCTAACTCAATTTTTTAATTAAGATGCTTACAAGCGTAAGATTCTTCCTCAAAATTTAGAATAAAGTCTTTAACCTTATTTACATAAGGATACATGGGAACGTCTTTGTCGGAGATAGGGGGGACCAAATTTCTAATATCATCATACATTTTTCTTGTTTTGGACGATATTTTGTCCTGAACTTTCAAATACTCAATGGCCTGGACAATAGTTATTGTTTCTATCGCAAGGACTTCAAAAGTATTTTCGATGACTTTTTTGGTAATGTTGGCTGCGTTGGTTCCCATGCTAACAATGTCCTGATTGTCGTTGTTGTTTGGGATACTGTGAACGTACATGGGATTGGACAACATTTGGTTTTCAGCAGTGGTGGAGGTGGCAGTGAACTGTACACCTTGCATCCCGAAATTTAAACCAAGTTTACCAAGATTGACAAAGGGGGGAAGTATATTATTAAGGTTTGGATTTAAGAGGTAGTTTAATTGCCTTTCGGCAAGCATGCTCATTTTGGTCACGATTAGTTTTAGTTTGTCCATTTCAAGGGAAACATAATCGCCGTGAAAGTTTCCGCCATGGTACACATGCTCTTTTTCAACATCCACAATGGGGTTGTCGTTGGCCGAATTGACTTCTTCGATAAGAATTCTTTCTACGTTGTTCAAAGTGTCAAGAACTGGACCTAAGATCTGGGGTACGCATCTCAAGGAATAGTATTCCTGTACCTTTTCCTCAAATATAGACACTTCGTTATTGCCGTTGTACAAATGGTGTTCCCTCTTACGGGTAAGGGCACTATCCTTTAAATGATTTCTCATGGATTTGGCGATCTGCTGCTGCCCTTTGTGTTTTTTGGACTGATTTAGCTCTAGTGACAAGTGGTCATCATAGGCATGTACTATTTCATTGATGGCAGATGAACAGCATATCATCCAATCCAATAACTTTCTGGTGTTTATGGTGTTGATGAGGCCAATTCCCGTCATCACCGAAGTGCCATTTATAAGTGCCAAGCCCTCTCTTAAAGAAACGGTAATGGGCTTTAGGTTTTCTATTTTAAATACTTCTTCCGTTGGTCTTCTCTCTTCTTTGTAAAATACCTCACCTTCCCCAATAAGTACTAGGGCTATATGTGCCAATTGGACTAAATCGCCGCTGGCACCCACGCCACCATGCTCAAAAATTACAGGGGTAATGTTCTTGTTGATGAGTGAAGTCATTAATTCGATTACCGAAATATGTACACCTGAATATCCCAAACTTAAAGTGTTCAATCTGGCCAGCATAGCAGCCTTGACATATTGGGCAGGGATTAAATTGCCTGTTCCGGAAGCGTGGCTTCTTATGAGATTGTATTGTAATTGAATCCGGTCGGCGTCTTTTATTTTATATTGCGCCATTGGACCAAAACCTGTATTTACACCGTAAATGATTTTGTTTTGGGAAAAGTGGCTTAAAAAATTAAAACTATTTTCGACGGTTGTTAAAACGTCTTTATTTATTAGAATAGATTCTTCTTTAAAAATTATACGATAGAAATCCTCTATTCCTAACTTTCCTTTAATAGTCAACATGTATATAAATTCAATATTTTAAAAGTAAATTGAATAACAATTAATAAAAATAGTTATTTTGGATTGCAAATGTATGATATTTAACCAATCAATATTTTAAAATTAATGAATCAACGTTTAGTCGAAGTCTTAGTAATTGGCGCAGGGCCGTCTGGTTGCGTCTCCGCAGCCTTTTTACAAGGTCAAGGAATTCAAGTTCAGGTGGTTGAAAAAAGTATTTTTCCCAGATTTGTAATAGGGGAGAGCCTTTTGCCCAGATGTATGGATCATTTTGAGGAAGTAGGCCTGTTGGAAGGTTTGAATGCCTTTGGTTTTGAAAAGAAATTTGGAGCCCGATTTATAAAAGGGGACAAAATCTGTGAATTTGATTTTAGTAAGAAACACACCAAGGGTTGGGATTGGACTTGGCAGGTTCCTAGAGCGGATTTTGACAAAGTATTGGTAGACGAACTGATCAAGAAGGGGGTGGAAGTCTCCTTTGGACATGAGGTTGTAGATGTTGTTATTGACGAAAATGGGGGTTCCCTGACCACTATTAAGGATGAAAATGGGGAACCATACCAGGTACAGGCAAAATATATAATAGATTCCAGTGGTTACGGAAGGGTATTGCCCAGATTGTTGGATTTGGACAAGCCCTCTGTCCTGCCCAGCCATTCCTCTATTTTTACCCATGTAGTGGATGTAAACCGCCCAGAGGGTAGGGAAGGTACCCTGATTACTTTTGATGTGGTTGATAAAGAGGTTTGGTTATGGGTCATTCCATTTTCAAATGGAAGAACAAGTATTGGGTATGTGGGGCCTACTGAATTTTTGGAGTCCTTTGAAGGAAGTAATGGGGAAAAATTGACACAGATGTTGAAGTTGTCCAACTATTATTACGAACGCTTTAAGGGGGTCGAATTTTTGTTCGAACCGGTTTTGATAAAGAATTATTCCAAATCAGTAAAAAAACTTTATGGTAAAGGATTTGTTTTAACGGGCAATAGTGCGGAGTTTTTGGATCCCGTCTTTTCTTCTGGAGTTACTTTTGCCACAGAATCGGCCTTGTTGGGTGCAAAACTCATTGCCAAAGCTCTTAAAGGTGAGGCAGTTGATTGGGAGAAGGAATACTCTGATTATATTAGGGAAGGAGTAAACGTATTTTCTTCCTATGTTAACGAGTGGTATAGCGGTAATTTACAGACCTTGTTTTTTCATGAACCGGAAAATCCAGAGGTAAAAAGACAAATATGTTCTGTTTTGGCGGGCTATGTCTGGGACAAGACCAATCCCTTTGTGACCAAGCACAATAGACTTATTAGAACGGTAGCCCATATAATTGAACTTGAAAAGCAAAAAAGTGAATGATATCATCATTCACTTTTTGTTTTCATCCTAAAGCATATTTGGTCTAGAAGCCTTTCTTCAAAATTAACCTGGCAAAGGATTTTCCAGTTTTGGCATAACCTTCCCCTATTCGGTCTTCATTGCTAAACGAGCTACCCCATTGGTCTCCGGGAGCATTTTCACTTGTTACTTCCAACAAAATATTGTCCCTGTTATTGGTCTCTACAAATTTTAATAGGGTGCTAACCTTTGCTGGTTGCTTCATGACCCCGGCATCCCAGCCCGGATATACCCATATAGTCTCTACGATAAGGGTGTATTTGGCCTCGGCTAAATTTTCATTAAAGAAGACATTGTGGTTCTCGTAAAGATATCTATTCATTAATTCCAAAAATTTTGGGGCATAGATCAATTCCCTACTAGCGTACCAGCTTTTTTCCCAAGATGTACCTTTTCCCCGTGTTTTTTCTTCCAATTCTGCAGAGTGTTCCCTTACATAATCTTCATTGGAGAGGTTCTTTTTCAAAAGTTTCATATTGTCATAAACAAACTCTACGTTTATTTCTTTCTGACCCTTGATAAAATTAAAATCTCCCTGTTTAACTTTTAGCTTTTGGCCATAAGTAAATAAGGTTGATAAAAATACTAGAGCAATGATAAAATTGATTTTCATAATAAGTAATTAGTGTTTATAACCCCAAATGTATGGGAATTAAATCTTAGTGTGGCTTTTCTGGATTTAATTTATGGTTAAGTGAAAATAAACGGGAGTGTTTTGTTCCTGTAATTATAAATGGGTTTTATAAACATTGAAGCGTCAGTATTTTGAGGATTTTTTATAAATGTTATCGTTTTGTTATTTCCAGTAATATATAGTTAAATCTTATTGCATATGTTTAATTTTGCCGGATGCAAAAAAGTCAGCAGCGACCACAATTTGAATTTGTAGCCATTATGGCTTCCCTAATGTCTATTGTGGCACTGGCCATTGATGCGCTCCTACCGGCTATGTCCACTATAGGTGTGGATATTAATAGCTTGGACCCTACCGAAAATCAGAAGTTTATAACAATGATTTTTTTGGGTTTGGGGGTGGGACAATTGATTTTTGGGCCTTTATCGGATAGTTTTGGTAGGAAACCTATTGTTTATATTGGCTTTTTGGTGTTTTGTATGGCGAGTATTATCTGCGTTATGTCCCCCAATCTAGAGTGGATGATAGTTGGTCGAATTCTTCAGGGGATTGGACTTTCGGCCCCTAGAACAATTAGCATATCCATGATAAGGGATTCCTATAAGGGAGATTATATGGCCAAGATAATGTCTTTTGTAACGGCATTTTTTATATTGGTTCCTATAGTAGCTCCTGCTATGGGAAAGTTTTTTCTAGATCATTACGGTTGGGAGGCTATTTTTTATATGCAATTGGTGGCTACTATAATGGTGGGCGTTTGGTTCTGGAGAAGGCAACCGGAAACTTTAAAACCGGAATATAAGATAAAATTTTCCAGCCATGTGTTCGTGGACGGATTTAGGGAATTGCTCAGATACAGGGAAACAGTTGCTTTTACTATTGTTTCGGGGCTCATTACAGGAGCCTTTATGGTCTATTTGAGTTCGGCACAGGAAGTGTTTGAGGTGCAGTATGGCTTGGTCGATAATTTCCCCTATGTTTTCGCAGGATTGGCAATTTCCGTTGGACTATCTACCTTGTTGAACGGTACCATGGTGGTAAAATTGGGGATGAGAAGATTGGCCTTGATTTCTTTGACCCTATTTTGTACTGTTTCTTTTGTTTATGTAGGCTTGTTCTGGAATTCGCATAATCCTAGTTTGTGGATATTGATAAGCTTCTTGACCATGCAATTTTTTACCCTTGGTTTTTTGTTCGGCAACCTTAGGGCCATTGCTATGGAACCCATAGGTCATATAGCGGGGATAGGGGCTGCCATTACTGGGTTTGTTTCCACTATGATCGCCATTCCCATCGCAACCTATGTTGGTAGTTATATTCAGCTTACCATTCTTCCTCTTTTTGTGGGATTTTTGGTTTGTGGATCCATTTCCTTGGGGATTTTTATGCTTATGAGGAGGCCTAGTATTTTGACGGCTGCCTAGTATTTTTCTACATAATTTTGTACACTGGATCTGGAATTGGAATAACCCTATGGCTGATCAATATTCTATTGGGCGTCAATTTTAAAGGAATGCTTGTTGGTTGGTTATTATGAGATCTTGGAACACTACAGAGTGTTAGGTTTGGGAATGGCATTTTAAATTTGTTACGACCTATTCCGGTGGCCAAAACCGGATTGAAGGAATCGGATGGCAAAATGGCCACATGGCCGTTAAGGGCGACAGCGAACCAACATGTATTCCCGGCATTACCAAAGGAGTATATTTACTAAAACAGTTTCTCCGAATAGGTAGGCCGATAACCATTATTTGCTTTTGAATGTCTGGAAAAGCGGTCCAAGGCTCTTTTTATATTACAAAAGTAAGAAGGGATACATATTATGGGAAATCATGGACTGTTAGTTCTTCTGAATTCCACCGTTGCTGCCTTCTTGATGGTTGGATAGTAAAATTCAAGGCTTGGAAATGTAAGTAAATACTTACGGTCATCGATGAAATGCAATTTTTTATCGCTAAAGTGATTTTGGAACCTCTTACGTTCATCGGGATTTAATTACACTTTATCCGAATTTTATCCACTTAACGAGAAACGGTGTTTTTCATCGAATCAGAACTTGCAAAAATATACTTGCCCTAGTTATATATATAACAAATCGCAAGTCATGAAAACCATTTTAACTTTAATCTTTGTTCTTTTTATCGGAGTAGCTGCACAGGCCCAAAACGATGCTGTCCAAGTTAAGGTTGAAACCATTGTCATGAGTATTGTAAATGCTACGGAAAAACAAGAAGTTGCTATTAAAAGTAATAATAGTCTTGCCCGTTTATATAGGTTCAAAAATTCCAAGGTAACCAAAGAGTTGTCCTTCTCTACCAAATTGAACAAAGCTAAATTGGCTTAATCACAAACTAATATCTGACTGGAATTTAAATATGGCATCTTCCGGTCCTCCAGTGTCCTTATGGATCAGGAACAATTGTTGTGTTTATGAAAAAAAGGGATTAATTTGATCAGTCGTGTTTTTTTTGAGCAACAGTTTTAATTAATAGGAGCAATTTAGTAAAACCAATGATTAAATTATTCTTTCATTTTACTCAAGTGGTTTTTTATTGTTTTTTAATGGTTTTCGTGAATCTTCGATTTCTTTGCTTGTCCAATGAAACCGACGCAGGAGGTTCATGAATACCTTATTACAAAATAAGCAAGCAATGAATAAAACGAAACAAACCTGCCTGCCGGCAGGCAGGAGAAAAGACCCTTCTTCGCTAGGTGGTCCCCAAAAACTCTGGATTTTAAGGACCGATGCCATGGCCTAAATTATTTCCAAGGCTTCAATAATTCTTAACGGTCATGCCATCTCCACGACGGAAGAAGAACGACCAAACAATGGACCTTGAGGGCAATGCCAAAGGTTTTTAATAACGGAAAATGACTTATCCCCACATGAAGGTTGACGCAACGAAAGGACCGGCCTATTTTCAATTTACTTAAGTGGTTATTATTGTTTTTTATAGGTTTTCGTGAATCTTCGATTTCGTCTTAAATCAAGTGGTTTTCACATTGGAAGGTGGAAGGCGTCCATAGAGCATTTCACCCAAGTGAAAGAGGCCTGGACGCCGGGGCAGTGGAAAGTGCGTAGATTTAAAGAAATTTAAAATCAGCTTGGCCATGGCTACAGCTGGCTCCTCCTAACCACAAGGTACCCCGTACCTTGGTTATTCGGCCCTGGTCGTTTTTTATTCATCGGCTGGTCTATTGATTTTTAATGGTATTCATGAATGCTGCGCATTTGGGCGATGCAAAAAATGAACAGGACACAAAAATGAGATAGTAAATTATTTCCAGGGCTTCAATAATTCTTAACGGTCATGCCATCTCCACGACGGAAGAAGAATGACCTAACCATAGACCTTGAGTGCAATGCCCAAAGTTATTTAATAACGGAAAATGACTTATCCCCACATGAAGGTTGACGCAACGAAAGGACCGGCCTATTTTCAATTTTGTCATAAATCAAGTGGTTTTCACATTGGATTCAGGTAGGCGTCCATAGAGCATTTCACCCAAGTGAAAGCGGCCTGGACGCCGGGGCTGTGGAAATTGCGTAGATTTAAAGAAATTTAAAATCAGCTTGGCCCCGGCTACAGCTGGCTCCTCCTAACCAAGGTACGCCGTAACTTGGTTGTTCGGCCCTGGTCGTTTTTTATTCATGGGCTGGTCTATTGATTTTTAATGGTATTCATGAATGCTACGCATTTGGGCGATGCAAAAAATGAACAGGACACAAACTTTAGATAGTAAATAATATTTTTTTGTAATTCACACACAACTTTTGGGATTGATCCCAACAATTGGTCATGATCCCTGGCAAGTGCATCCCGAGGGTTACCTGAAGCGACCTAATTGTTTATTACCATTGTTGGAAAACTCACGATTACACCTACCAGGGGAAGGATGGTTCCTGGGGATAGGACTATTGACTTTATTTAAATGGCAATCACGGAATCGATTTCCATTTACAATGGAATATATCTTAAAAAGAGGCTATAATAAAATGGTAGCGCTTGTTTTAGCAGTAATTAAATGATAGTAGATCTTCCCAAGCCTATGTTCTCGTAATTATAGTTGAGGTTTTCGTCAGAATCTATGATGTTGCCGGCAATAAAATCGCCCACCTGACTCGTCCCATATTTGCTGGAAGCGTTCAGATCTTTGGTAACCACGTGCTTTTTCATGGATTTGTCCACCGCTATTACCACGGCGAGCGACTCTTCATGAAGGCCAAAATGGCTTAACATCATGGCCGTAGATAAGATGGAGGCGACGGGATTGGCTATATTTTTTCCCGATGCCTGGGGGTAGGAACCGTGAAAGGGTTCAAACATGGCATGTTCATTGCCGATCGAGGCCGACGGAAGGAGGCCTTTGGAACCGCAAATAGCACTGCCCTGATCGGATAAAATGTCGCCGAACATATTATCGGTAAGAATAACATCAAAGTCGTTCGGGTCCAACATCATTTTCATGGCGGCATTGTCTACAAATAAAAAATCCAATTGCACTTCTGGATAACTTCCAGATATTCTGGTTACCACTTTGCGCCATAACCTAGAGGTTTCCAATACATTGGCCTTGTCTACCAATGTTAATTTTTTACGTCTGTTCTTGGCAGCTTTAAAGGCCAAATGGGTAATTCTACCGATCTCTTTTTCCGAGTATTCACACAAGTCGGAAGCAACGGTCCCATCTTCACTCAATTTTTTTTCACCGAAGTAGATCCCCCCGGTAAGTTCACGGTAGATTACGAAATCCGTTCCAAAAATAACGTGCTTCTTAAGGGGTGATTTATTGACCAATGTTGGAAAAATCTTGACGGGCCTAATATTGGTAAAGAGTTGCAATTCCCTGCGCAATTGGAGCAATCCCTGTTCGGGCCGTACTCTTGCGCTGGGATTGTCATCATATTTCAGGGTCCCTATAGTCCCAAAAAGTATGGCATCCGAAGCCTTGCAAAGATCAATGGTCTGCTTTGGTAGCGGGGAGCCGTATTTGTCCATGGCTACGGCCCCGATCAACCCTTCCGTATAAGTGAAATGATGGTTGAAGGTCTCTTCAACGGCCTGCAAGCACTTTACGGACTGTGCCAAGACCTCAGGACCAATTCCATCTCCCCCTAAAAGAGCAATCTTTAGATTCATTTTAAGCTATGCTTTTTATTTTGATGCCACTGGCGATGATGATATCATGGATATCCTCATCAAAAATTTCCTTCTGCTTATCCGCAAATTTTAAAAATTCCTGATAAACCACATCCAGTTGGATCTTGGTAAGTTCATAGCCTACATTTTTCGCCCTATATGCCAACGCCGCCCTACCACTTCTGGCAGTAAGGACAATGGAAGATTCGGTTACCCCAACATCTGCGGGATCTATTATTTCATAGGTCTCCCTGTTTTTAATAACACCGTCCTGATGAATCCCCGAGCTATGGGCAAAGGCATTGGCCCCCACTATGGCTTTGTTGGGCTGCACGTAAACACCCATTTTTTGGGATACCATCTGACTGGTGTCGTATAGTAATTTACTGTTGATATTCGTGTCCAAATTAAGGGTAGGATGCTGTCTTAAAATCATGACCACTTCCTCTAGGGCAGTGTTTCCTGCGCGTTCACCTATCCCATTGATGGTACATTCAATTTGTCTGGCTCCGTTGATTACCCCGGCTATGGAGTTTGCGGTGGCAAGTCCAAGGTCATTATGACAATGACAGGACAAAATAGCTTTATGAATGCCAGTTACGTTTTCCTTTAAATACTTTATTTTGGCCCCGTATTCCTCAGGTAAACAGTATCCTGTGGTGTCTGGAATATTCAATACGGTGGCACCCGCCTTAACGACGGCCTCACAGACCCTTGCCAGAAATTCATTATCCGTTCTACCAGCATCCTCGGCGTAAAATTCTACATCCTCCACAAAGGATTTGGCATAACTTACCGCCTCTATGGCCCGTTCTATTATTGCTTCCTTATTGGAGTTGAACTTAAACTTAATATGGGATTCAGAAGTGCCTATACCTGTATGTATTCTCGGTCTTTTGGCATATTTTAAAGCCTCTGCGGCCACTTCAATGTCTTTTTTAACAGCACGTGTAAGTCCACATACCGTTGCGTTCTTTACAATTTTTGAAATCTCCTGTACAGAATTAAAATCTCCTGGACTGGAAATTGGAAAACCGGCTTCTATAATGTCTACCCCTAAAAGATCCAGTCTCTCGGCGATAATTAATTTTTGGTCCGTATCCAATTTACATCCGGGGACTTGCTCTCCATCTCTAAGTGTTGTGTCAAAAATATGTACCTTTTCTTTGCTCATTATATTTACGTAATTTTATGTGCGCTATACGAATATAGTACTAGTAGGTTTGCCAGTACTAATCACAAAATGGCATTTACAACGTTAAATAACTTTTTGAAGTATTTAAAACACTGATTATCAATTATATAAACCTTTATTATTACGATGACAAATGCGCATAAAGATGCATTATTCGTTTTGGTCAAATCACTTTCCAAGTCAGAGAAACGTCAATTTAAATTGTATGTTGGACGCTTGGGGGTGAATACAGATGCCAAATTTCTTGCCCTTTTTAATTTAATGGATAAAATTAAGGTGTATGATGAAAAGTTAATACTGGAGAATGGGATTGTTAAGAAGGCCCAGTTGTCCAACCTTAAGGCCCACCTGTACAAACAGATCCTGGTGAGCCTTAGGTTAAACCCCGTAAATCAAAATATACGGGTGCAGATCCGGGAACAATTGGATTTTGCTACAATTCTGTACCAGAAGGGCCTGTATAAGCAGAGCCTTAAAATATTGGACAAGGCAAAGGCCACCGCCATTGAAAATGAGGAGAAAAACGTGGCCTATGAGATTGTTGAATTTGAGAAGTTGATCGAGACCCAGTATATTACCCGTAGTATTCCGGACAGGGCAGATGAATTGGCAGTACAGGCCAAGCAGCTATCGGCACAAAATGTAATTACCAGTAAATTATCCAACCTTGCACTTCAGCTATATGGGCAGATGTTAAAAATTGGATATGTTAGAAGCGATGAGGACATTAAAAGGGTTCAAAAATATTTTGATAAGCACTTGCCCAAGTATCATATTGAAGACCTCGGTTTTAGGGAGAAACTATGGTTGTACAAGGCACATCTTTGGTACAGTTTTCTAACCCAGGACTTTTTGTCCTGTTACAAGTATTCCAGTAAATGGGTAGATCTATTTTATGACAATAGGGAGATGATCTATTTAAACCCCGTATTCTTTTTAAAGGGAAACCATTATTTGTTGGAATCCTTATTTTATGTTAAATACAGCTCCCAATTCAAGGAGACCTTGGAAAAATTGGAGAAAATTGTAGGAAGTAAGGAATTTCCGGACAATGACAACATAGCCTCTTTGGCATTTTTATATATCAATTTAAATAAATTAAACCTTCATTTCTTGGAGGGCAATTTTGAAAAGGGCCTTTATTTGGTCAAAATCGTAGAATACGGAATTAACAAGCATAAGGATAGGATAGACCAGCATCATGTTATGGTATTGTACTATAAGATAGCTTGCCTTTATTTTGGAATTGGGGACAATAAAACCTGCATTCAGTATTTAAAGAGGATTATTAACAATAAGAATCTAAAAATGCGCGAAGATCTCATGTGCTTTGCCAGGGTACTAAGTCTTATTGCCCACTACGAGGCCGGTATGGACTATCATTTGGAAGTACAGTTGAAAAGCACCTATAAGTTCCTGCTAAAAATGAACGATCTTCATGCCGTACAGAAAGAAATGATCAAATTTTTAAGACGCTTGGGCGATATCTTCCCCCACGAGTTGCCCACGGAGTTCCAAAAGCTGTACGATGAACTGAAAAAATACGAAAATCACCCATATGAAAAACGGGCTTTCTTATATTTGGATATTATTTCTTGGCTGGAAAGCCATTTACAAAATAAACCAGTTGCACAAATTATTAGAGAGAAGGCGATGTCCGTTACCCGTTAAAATATATTCTTGAAAAGCAAAAGCCTTCACATTAACCATCTGCTGGAGATAAATCTGGCCATGATTTTTATTGGTACTTCCGGAGCTCTGGGCAGATATGTGCAATTACCGGTACCCATAACCATAGCCAGTAGGGCAGGTTTGGCATTTTTGTTTCTGTTGCTCTATTGTAAATGGAAAAAAATATCGTTCCGCATTGCCAAAAAGGATTACCCCATTATTTTATTAGGCGGTATTCTTATGGGAATTCACTGGTTGACCTATTTCTATGCGCTGCAGCTATCCAATGTGGCCATTGGGATGTTGTCTATGTTTACCTATCCCATTATAACGGCCCTGTTGGAGCCATTGATTTTAAAAACGCCCTTCCAAAGAATCCATTTTGTACTGGGGCTATTGGTTTTGGGCGGGATTTATTTGTTGGCTCCCGATTTTGAAACTGGCAATACGCATGTTTTGGCTGTTGGTCTTGGTGTTTTTTCCGCATTGGCCTATGCTATTAGGAATATTATATTAAAGTCCAGGGCGGCCCATTACAATGGTTCCTTAATGATGACCTATCAGACGGGTATAGTAGGGTTTGTATTGGCCCCGGCATTTTTTATCTATCAGGTAGACGCCATTGCGGACCAATGGCCGGCACTGTTAACCTTGGCCTTGTTCACAACTGCTATAGGGCATACCTTATTCCTCAATTGTTTTAAACATTTTAGTATTACTACGGTGAGTATTTTGAGTAGTGTGCAACCGGTTTACGGTATTTTGATAGGGATAATTTTTCTTTCAGAAATTCCAAGTTGGACCACGGTAATGGGCGGAGTACTTATTTTGAGCTCTGTGGTGATTGAGAGTGTACGGTCTTATAAATAATTCCCTATTGATTATTAATCCTGGGAGTATTGGGATTATACTCCTTGACAAGGCCTTGGGTAAGTTTTTCAAACTCGTTGTTTTTGGCCATATTCCTTACCCTGACGGGGTCAAAATTTCCATTGAAGTAAAGGAATGAACCCGTTTTGTTATTGTTGTTGAATATTAGAATTTCCTTCACCGAGTTTTTGCGTTCCCTTATGGACACTACCGAACGTTTTAAATCATCATTGTTACGGAAAATCTCTATAAAGGAATTTCCGGTAATACCGTTCATTTGCTTGTTCAGGAAATCGGCCCTTGCAGGGGTGGCCACAGGAAACTGCATATACCTTAGGTCCTTGGTGTCTCCTACCAGTTCATTTATTTCCGGTGATATATTACTTATAAGGGAAATCATGAAATGGGGCACGCGGATGGCGGTTACTTGGGCATCGTTCTTATGTGCTTCGTAAAATGTGTCTATGGAATTGTAACTACCACAGGAGTTCAGTAACATAATGCTAAAAATAAACAGTGCTTTCTTGCCCATGGATAGTGTTTTACTTTGGTCTTTGGAATATGCCCTTTGTTAAAAGTAGTGAAAATTTTATTCACCAAGGGGGGTGTGGTGTCCCTATCCTTACCAGCCGGTTCCGTTCAGGGGGAAACAATAGGTGGCTGTCTTCGGATGCCTCATGCCATGAGGTATTTATTTACAGGCGTTCCAAACACTGTCCTCGGGGGGAGGGGCCGTGAGTTGTAACAATTCTTTCCTTACGGGATGTATAAAGGAAAGGCTTCTGGCATGTAGATGTATGCTTCCATCTTTATTGCTTCTGTCCGCCCCGTATTTCAAATCCCCTTTTATAACACACCCAATAGCGGCCAGTTGAGCCCTAATTTGATGGTGCCTCCCTGTTTTTAAATCTATTTCCAATAAAAAATAACGTTCCAGTTGCTTAATGACCTTATAGTCTAAAATGGCTTTTTTGCTATCCGGAACCTCCTGCTTATGGCCGTAGGATTTATTTTGTTTAGGATTGCGTTTAAGCCAATGGGTTAAGGTGCCGGCATCCTTATCGGGCATTTTGTTCACTATGGCCCAATATGTTTTTTGGGCATCCTTTTCTGCAAATAATTTATTGAGCCTAGGGAGGGCCTTTGAGGTTTTTGCAAAGACCACAATACCCGTAGTAGGCCTGTCCAAGCGGTGTGCCACTCCCAAATAAACGTTTCCCGGTTTGTTGTGTTTTGTTTTTATATACTGCTTTACAATCTCGCTCAGGGGGGTATCCCCGGTTTTATCGCCCTGTACTATATCGCCGGCCCTTTTATTGATGGCTATAAGGTGGTTATCCTCGTACAGGACCTGGAGATTCCCAGGGGTAGAAATTGTTTTAGTGGACACTTATATAGAATTGATTATCTAGTTCATAGGCCATCCGCCCCATAAAATGGCGGACATTATAAGGAGATAGCGATACGCTCCTTTAGTATTGCTCCTCGTCGCTTGGGAAGTCCCTCGTTTTTACATCGTCCACATATTTGGAAATGGCATTGCCCATTTCCTCATACAAGTTGAGATACCTTCGCAAGAATCGTGGATTAAATTCCTGGGTTATACCCAAGAGGTCATGTATAACCAATACTTGGCCATCCACCCCATTTCCTGCCCCAATTCCTATAATGGGAATGGATACCTTTCCTGCTACTTCCTTGGCCAATTTGGCAGGTATTTTTTCAAGAACTATGGCAAAACATCCCATTTTCTCCAGTAGCTTGGCATCTTCAATGAGTTTGTGCGCTTCCTCTTCCTCTTTGGCCCTAACGGTATAAGTGCCAAATTTATAAATGGATTGAGGGGTTAGGCCCAAATGCCCCATTACAGGGATGCCTGCGTTTAAAATTCTTTTTACGGATTCCTTTATTTCTTGTCCCCCTTCTACTTTCACGGCATGGGCGCCACTTTCCTTCATGATTCGGATGGCAGAGCGCAACGCCTCCTTTGGGTCGCTTTGATAACTCCCGAAAGGTATATCCACAACAACCAAGGCACGGTTTACCGCACGTATTACCGAAGATGCGTGATAGATCATTTGGTCTAGGGTAATGGGTAGGGTGGTTTCATGTCCGGCCATAACATTACTGGCAGAGTCACCTACCAATATTACATCTACATTGGCGGCATCGACAATTTTTGCCATGGAATAATCATAAGCCGTTAACATGGATATTTTCTCTCCGTTTTTTTTCATATCAACGAGAGATTTTACGGTAACTCTTTTGTATTCTTTTTTGGCAGTGGACATCTATTTTGTTTTTGGTGGGATAAAAGTAATGATTTGTTCTAAAATTCGTCAATCTTACCGTAGATTGTTCCTAGGTTTTTTATTTATATTAGTGAAACTCAATATTGGGAAGTCGGTAAGACGCACTTAAAATTGCAAGTTGAACTAATCCCGCCTTTTTCGGCGGAATCTAGGTTCAATACCTCGACCCTAGGCTCGATTCCCATTATTGGGTTCAGGGACTGCCTTTGTCGGTAGACAGGCCTGCCTATGTCGGCAGACAGGCCTGCCCTGAGGTTTAATATCTTTTATTTGATTAAATTCAATTATTCTACAAACTATCTATGATGAACACAATTGTGCTTATTTGTCTTACATTGTTATCTGTGTTTGGTCTGCGGGCACAGAATGGGGGAGAGGAGATGGTGAAAAATACCATTGATTCCTTTTTTTTAGCATTTCACCAGCAGGATTCAGTAGCCCTAAGGGAATCGGTTTCCAAGGATATTGTCTTACAGACCATTGGCAAGAATGCCGAGGGTACAGAGGTGGTCAAAACCGAAAATTTTGATCATTTTCTAAAATCGATCGTATCCATTCCCTCCACTACCAAATTTGAGGAAAGGATACTGACCTATAATATCCAAATAGATGGCCCAATGGCCAATGCATGGACCAACTACGAATTTTGGGTGAACGATAGCTTTAGCCATTGTGGCGTAAATTCGTTTCAATTGTTCAATGACCAAGGCAGCTGGAAGATTATTTATTTGATAGATACAAGAAGAAAAGAGGGTTGTGATTAATTGGGGTTAATGGTTTTCCAGGGAGCTAATAAATTTGATCAAGGCTTTAATAATTCTTAACGGCCATGCCATCTCCACGACGGAAGAAGAACGACCAAACCATAGACCTTGAGGGCAATGCCCAAAGTTATTTAATAACGGAAAATGACTTATCCCCACATAAAGGTTGACGGAACGTAAGGACCGGCCTATTTTCAATTTACTTAAGTGGTTATTATTGCCTGCCTTCGGCAGACAGGCCTGCCTTTGTCGGTAGACAGGTTTTTTATAGGTTTTCGTGAATCTTCGATTTCGTCTTAAATCAAGTGGTTTTCACATTGGAAGGCGGAAGGCGTCCATAGAGCATTTCACCCAAGTGAAAGCGGCCTGGACGCCGGGGCCGTGGAAAGTGCGTAGATTTAAAGAAATTTAAAATCAGCTTGGCCCTGGCTACAGCTGGCTCCTCCTAACCACAAGGTACCCCGTACCTTGGTCATTCGGCCCTGGTCGTTTTTTATTCATGGGCTGGTCTATTGATTTTTAATGGTATTCATGAATGCTACGCATTTGGGCGATGCAAAAAATGAACAGGACACAAAAATGAGATAATTTCGAAATTTGAAAATGTAGCAATGAGTCAATGTGTTAATTTGCTATCTAGCTTTTGGCCGAGGAACACAGATCATTGCTAATTGCTAATCGTTCTTTGCTTACGGAAAATGACTTATCCCCACATGAAGGTTGACGCAACGTAAGGACCGGCCTATTTTCAATTTCGTCTTAAATCAAGTGGTTTCCACATTGGAAGGCGGAAGGCGTCCATAGAGCATTTCACCCAAGTGAAAGCGGCCTGGACGCCGGGGCCGTGGAAAGTGCGTAGATTTAAAGAAATTTAAAATCAGCCTAGCGTTTTTTGGTTCGTTTTTTGGGCGATGCAAAAAATGAACAGAACACAAAAATGAAATAATTTCGAAATTTGAAAATGTAGCAATGAGTCAATGTGTTAATTTGCTATCTAGCTTTTGGCCGAGGAACACAGATCATTGCTAATTGCTAATCGTTCTTTGCTTACGGAAAGGGATCAAGGACCTTGATGTCAATGCCAAAGGTTTTTAATAACGGAAAATGACTTATCCCCACATGAAGGTTAACGCAACGTAAGGACCGGCCTATTTTCAATTTTGTCTTAAATCAAGTGGTTTTGTTTCCCTTCTTTCTTAAAACAGTAATTGGAGAAGCTTTCATTTGGTGTTGATACATAAAATTCTAATATGTTGAACAACATAAATATCTAATTATATCACAACATAAAACACAGAGCGTTAGGGATAGCTTGAAGCGCATACTAAACAATGAAAATTCTGGACTGGTCGCAGATGAAGATCACGGAGATTGGTATCGACAATTATTTGCGCCTAGCGTAACCACAGGCATTCTTCAAATATCAGACCTTGCGGGATATAGAAACGATCAAGTATATATTGGAAAATCAAAGCATGTACCATTAATTGTAGAAGCGGTACGAGACACTATGCCTAAATTGTTCCAATTATTGATAAACGAAAAGCACGCTGGCGTAAGAGCTGTTTTAGGACACTTTATTTTTGTTTATATATCCTTATAAAGATGGCAATGGTAGAATGGGACGCTTTTTAATGAATGCCATGTTGGCATCTGGAGGTTATCCTTGGACTGTGATACCAGTAGAGGAACGTAACGCATATATGAATGCTTTAGAGAAAGCTAGTGTAGATAAAGATATTACTACATTTGGTAAGTTTATTAGTTGGCTTGTAGAAGAAGGGATGAAAGGAACTCCAGAAGCTAAAGTTTAAATCCTCCTGATTCTCTTTTACCTTGCCTTTTTACGCCATAACATAGGCATCTATGGTAGCATTGTGAACACTTACCAATTTACCATTCTTGGTAGTTCTTATATCGATCTCCACAAAATCGCAGCCCAGCTCAATAGCTTTCTGATAGGCGGCCAAGGAATTTTCGGGAATTCCGTTATGGGAACCTCTATGTGCTGTAAAATAGGTGTTGCCATTTTTCGGCTTTGGCAACCCATTTTGGGGATAGCCAAGACCAAGGCCCATTAGGCCAAGGAATACTTGAATTATAAAAAAACCTAAGCATTTGCCTTGTATTATATAGCGTTACAATCTTATGCCCCTTGGTATGGCCTATGGTTCAATAAGATTATGGTAGGTGGCCAGATAATAGGGTAGAAGGTAAAAGGTGCCTTCGTGTTCGGCGTATCCATTACCTTCATTATCATGGAGAACAGTGGCATCGCGGTCTAACCTAACGTGTCCCCTTTCATCTATTGGCAGGGAATAGGTGTCATTTCCCCAGCCCATATCTTTTACTTGGCCCGGTGTGGGGTCCAATTGAATATCCAGACGATGGGTGTTGTCCATGTCATAGCCTATTAGGTCCAACGGAATGCGTTGCAAGGTTTCTGTCATGTAGCGGTTGTCCAGGCTACTCTTGTAATACCTGTCAATGCTGGCCTTTGCAAATAAAGGATTCTCTATAAATAATTCCTCGGGCTTAAAAAAACCTTCATCCACCTTTTTGGTAAAAAAACCGGCCATTGCACCGTAGAGTCCGTCCCAAAAGGCATTTTTTTGCTTGCTGATATGCAACCAAGCGTTTTCAAGGGCAATACGGTACATAATTTGCCTTTCCGGATTTTTCTCGTAATTAATGAGTCCATATAGACTCATTAGACCTAAATTGTTGTCCCAGGGAACCGCATTTTCCGGTGGAAAAAATTCTTTGGCGTGCATGGCGTAGATGTCATAGTTTTCCTTTTCCCTCAAGATTTCGGCCACCTCATCATATTTGGGATCTCCCGTAACATGGGAGGCAACATTTAAAAAGGAAAGCATCATCATGGCATTGAGACCACGTTGGTCCCATCCCCAGATGGAATTGAAATAATCAGGATCAAAACTTCCCCACCGCGTTGGTTTCCCATCGTAATCCACCAGTTTGAAACCGTGCCGAATAAGGTGGTCGGTAACATCGGCCACCACTTGTTTAACGGCATCCTTTTCTTCCTTGGTCTCCGCAATCAAATCGTTATAAATGCCATAATTAAAATAATGTCCGGCCAATTCGTCCGAGCTGGTATCACATTTCCATCTATAATTTCCATCCTCACTGAGGGGAAAACGTGGAAAAATATCCTTCCAGAAGGGATCGTTTTTTTGGTGCCTTCTATTGTACTCCTTACTGTATTGTTCATTGACGGGTTCATGCCAATCCACAGGAATGATCACCCTTGCCGGAAATCCCGGTTCATGGGTAATATCCACCAACCATTTTAGGGCAAAAAAGCTCCTATTGGCCAGTTCCCTGGCCTTGGGATCCTTGGTAATGGCGTATCGGAAAGCCTGGGCTGCCCCGTACATGGCGGTATATTGCCCATCGTTGTCCGAAATGGCCAACTGACTAGTATTTATATTGAACTGTTCGGTAAGGTGACTTTGGCAGATAAAGCCCATTCTATTATGTCTTGCCTCTACCTGATTTGTAAAATGGGTAGCTTTGTCGGCATAGGTCATTTCCTTTGAAATAATTTGGGCCAGACCGTTTTGCGTAGCTATCCAAGCGGTCCCTTCTACGTCAACGGCAATATCATTTACGTGGTTATGCGGTAACCATCTGCGGTTGGATCGGTAGAAGAATTTATCGTCTTCCACCTTAAAGGCCCCGTTTTCGGTGCCAAACCACACCTGACCTGTTGGACCTGAAGCTGCCGATGTAAAACGGTTGTAGGGCACCCCTTCCTTGCCGGTAAACAGCGTCCATTGTCCTTTCTCCAGGCGGCCTACGCCTTGTTTGGCACCAAACCACAATCGGCCTTTTGAGTCTACTGTAAGGGCCGCTACCTCTTTTAAGGCCCAACTGTAATTTTGGTCGTAAGGAAGTTCTTGTTTCCATTTGTTGTGGCCGATCTTTACGTAAAGTCCATTTTCACAACCCAGGTAGTTGGTGTTTCCGTAATTTGTTGCGGCAAGGACCTTTCCGGCTTCAATTGGCAGTCCCTTGTATTTAGGTAAGGGGGTAGGGGAATCACCGTTCTTTTTGGAGATCCATTTGGAATTTTTCCATTCATATTGCCCCGAGCTGGTAGTTGCCGTAGGAGTGTCGCCAACTATTGTTATTTGATCGATACTAGCTGTAGGTAGCCCTTCGGAAATACCGTTGATTACGGCAACATCCTGATAAAAGGTGGTCTCCTGTGCATAGATTCCGTAGGAAAAATGAAGGATGAAGGCTAATGAAAATAGGATTCTATACATTTTGGTTTGCTTAAAGTTCGATGACAAAAATTTGTAAAGTGGGGGTATTCCCGTTTTTGGAAACCATTCGGTTATAGGCTATCTTCTTTCCATTGTGGGACCAGACGGGATTTTTTGGTGGATTTTGTGAGGGTTTGGTCAGGATTGTACTTTTTCCATTCTCCATTTTGAGGCCTACCAACGAATTCTGCCATACATAGACCAGGCGATGCTGTTTGGGGTGCCAACGCACGCCACCTTGAACGTCCGAGTCATGAAAAGTACGCTGAACAGCTTTTCCTCCCAAAGGGGAGATGGTGAATATTTGTTTAACGTTATGGTCATCTTTGGCTATGTAGGCCAGCAGACTGCCGTCATAGGAGGAACGTACAATACCTTCGCAACCGGGATATTGCTTATTGGCGGTAAAGGTAAGTCTACGTTGATGGGTTCCTTTAGGAGGGGCGGGCAAGCTGGTTTCGGTGCCTTCAAGGGCAGCGTCTCCGGGAAGGCTTATATCTTCCGGGATATCCACTATATAAACCTCATCTAGCTGTTCGCCTTTATTGTTTGTTGTGGTGCCAATAAAAGCCCTGGCCCTTTGGGTGTCTCCATCCGAATTTAGGTAACCCGAATGTCCAACCCAACTATCTCCGGCCGCCTTACTAATTTCATCGGAACCTGGAACAGGCTCCGGCACTACTTTTACCACGAGTGCACTGAACCATTCCCCAGAAAAATTCTCGCCGTCCTGTGATTCTGGAACACTTACAGCCTGGTGTTTTGTGGAAACGCCTATGGTTCTAAGATTGTGGGTAAGGCCGGTAGAATCTTCTAGTTTTTTCATAATGGCATCGTTATAGGTGTATCCTATCCATTTTCCATCACCACTAAATTCATGCCTGTGGGTGCCCCCACGTAAGGCCCCTACGGTAAACGGAAAGGAAATGTCCCTGGCATCCATAAAAATGGGCTGTCCAGGTCTGTCATCCCTTATGATTACTCCGGTTCTCCTCCATTGCTCGTAGGGTTTGTCCGGGGTACAATTCAGTAAACCATGAATAAAGACTACCTCATTGTTGGTATGGCTATAACTTACAGCTCCCACTCCAGGACCATAGGCCTTGTTCTGTTGTAGTTCGTACAAGATCACCTTGTCGCCTGTTTTTACATGTACCTTTTCAATTTTGCCATTGGCCCCAATACCACCTGTCTCCGTGCGGGTATCATACACCAGCCATTCATCGTCCGGGGAAAAATTGTCATTGTTGTCCAAGTCGTGGTTGTAGCTAAGATCCTGGGTAATTTGCCTTTCCATTTTGTAATTATCTTGTCCACAAGCACTAAAAAGCATGGGTGTCATGAAGAGTAGGAGCATGGGTTTACTGTCTATATTTATATTCATGAGTATTTTTTTGGTGTCCATACTATTTACTTGGGCTGTTAATATTCAATTCTCAATCCTTGGTTTGAGGGGCGCTAATAACCCCTAAATACCTTCCCATCCAGTAGGGGAGCAGCCAGATATCCCCAGCCGAGAATTCCTCCGTACCATTTCTACCGCCGTCCAATGTGAACATATTGGCGTTATGTCTTTGTACGCGGCGCTCATCGGGAGGTAATACCTCTGTGGTGGTCTGTTCCCTAAAATTAGGATCTAAAAAGGTGATATCTTTTCTATGGCTATTCTTCACCTCCCAGGCAACCATATCCATAGGGTGTTCCCTTAGGTACCAGGCCGCTTCCTCCAAGTCGAACTCCTGGGTGCCGGTAAGGGCGGTCATAATATTCCAGGCACCTTCTTTTTCAGGGCGTTCTATTTCCCAATGGTCAATAATAGCTTCCTTAAATTTAGTTTTAAGGGTGTCGTTAAAGGCATATCTATATAAGCCCCAATAGCCTACAAAGTACATTTCGTCATCGGAATGGTTCCAGGATTCGGACAGCATTTTGCTCCAATCATCGGCATCGTCCGGAGCCATGGCAACATCTTTCATGGGCCACATTAGATTGTCCAGATACCCGTGGTTATCCATTAGGTCGAAAGCTTTTTCCTTGTATTTTTCCTTTCCGGTAAAGTGATAGGCTGTTTGGAGCATGCCTATAATATTGGAGGCATTTATTTTGCGGTCTCCCACCATTTTGGGTCGCGCATTTACGTATTCCGGGTTCCAACGGCCCCAAGTGGTGGGTTTGCCATCAAAATCTACCATATACATATCATTTCTTACAATATGGCTCATAAGAGTGTCTATAAGTACAATGGCACGGTCCCTAAGGTCATTGTCCATTATTTCGGCCATAGCACCATAAGCAAAAATGTGACCAATGGCCTCATCGCTACTGGTAGTGGATTTCCAATCCCATTCAGGGTCATCGGAATGTTGCCATCTGTCTGGATCGTGTAATTGATTTATATAACCACTGCGTTCAAAAGATCTGGAAGGAAATCCGGGAACGGGATTAATGCTGAACAACCTTTCCATGGCATCCATAGCTTCCCTACAGTTCTGAAGAGCATCTTCCGATTTGGTCACCGAGTACCGAAAAACCTCTCCTGCCAGGTACATGGTAGTCCAGAGTCCGTCGTTATCGGAATCGGAAAGTCGCCCTGTATCAAAATTACCATTATCCATATCCACTAGAGTGGCATTGAACCCTAGCCTTATATGCCTGTCCCGCACTTGTTTTTCATAGTATTGGGCTTTGTCATATAGTGTCATTTCCTCATATACGATTTGTCCCAGCCCTTCATCGGTCAATATTAGGATGGAACCATCGGTACCTTGGGATATATGTTTCACATTGTTGCCGGGCATCCAACGTTTTCCGTAGTAGTAATTAAATTTACCATCATCCTTTAACATAAATGCCCCCTTGGTAGAGCCAAACCACAGATGTCCGTCAATTTCTCCCACATAGTTGATTTCTGTCCATGGCAATTGGGTCTTTTTATCCCCAAATTGTTTGCCGGTTATGGCATCCACTTCAAAATAACCGTCCAAGGTGGTCAAGATCAAAGTATTGCCCAGAAGTGCAAAGGAGGTAAAATTACTCCCTTCATATACGGTTTTTAAGGTCTTGTCTTTTGGATTGAAGGCGGTAATGGAATTTTCCCCCAAAATCCAGTAGGATTTGGTTTTTGGGTCGAATTTGATGCTTATGGCCTTATCGTTGGACAGGGCTCCCTGCCAGCCACTATTATTTTTGGAAACATATTGTAGCGCCGTTCCATCACTGATCAAGAAATCAAAATCGCTTCCAGCAGCAAAAATATTTGCCTTGGGAAGTGTGTGATTTAGGTATAGGCTTCCGGCCCAAGCGTTGCTGAGTACAGCCTTGTCGTCCAAGTATACAAACTGTTGCTGATAGCTGGTCATGGCAACAATATTCTTATCCGCTATCGGACGGTATGTTTTATCCTTTAAAAGGATTCCAGGGTAAAGGAATTGCCCATCGTGCGTACGTAGAATGCCGTCCGTTGAGGCTACCTGTATAACCCCATTGCGGTCCATGAACGCACTGAATAACTGTAAGTCATCTTCTTGTTTGTCATATTTAATGCTGTAGTCCTGCAGGTAGGGTACATCCTCGTAAATGGGTAGGGATGCTGTAGTGGCTTCCCCTTTTGGGGCCTCTGAGCAGGATAGGCCCACTAGGAGTACGACCCATAATAAATTTCGAAAGCTTTTTCTCATGTCATTAAATATTTTGGTTGTAATAGGCAGTTGGTCTGTAACGAAATCATTGATAGGTGCTTATACAAATTAGGTGCTTATACAAATAATGGGATTACAGCCCTGTACAAATAAACCTTATTTGAATGTATTGGACTTCCTATATTTTACATGATTTACATCATATATTGACTTTATTATTCATTTCTTCTTTAAAATTTAAATAAAGTGTTAGAATAATTGAAATTTTGAAGATTTGGAAATTTACCAATGTAGCAATTGATTAATGTAGCAATGAATTAATGTATCAATGGATTAATTTGAAAATGAGATAATGTGAAGATTTGAAGATTTGAAGATTGGTTAATGTGGTAATGAAGCAATTGATTAATGTAGCAATAAGTAAATGTACCAATGTATTAATTTGAAAATGAGATAATTTGGAAATTTGAAAATGCACCAATGTACTAATGTAATAATGAGTCAATGTATTAATTTGCTATCTGGCTTTTGGCCGAGGAA
>NZ_QJJZ01000005.1:0-258854 GCF_003201775.1 Arenibacter sp. ARW7G5Y1
AATGGGCGACTTCAATAACCTTATAGGCGATGCTCCTTTGAACTTATTGGAGCAAAATGGAATGCAAAATATATGGAACGATTTGAATATAAATGTGCAACATAGGAGTACGCATCAACATATTGAAACTGGGATTGAAAGTGGAGTAATTGATCATATCTATTACAATACAAAGATTAAGGCAAAGGTTTACGACGGTGGAATTATTATGGATGCTAAAAATCCGAAGGATGAGGATAAATCAATGCCGAGATATAAGTTAGAATGGGAAAAATATGGTAAGCCTCTTTCCGATCATCGACCAATTTGGGCTGCTATAAAGTGGTGATTTAACTTTATCAAAAACAAGCAATTTTACAGGCTCTGTTTCATGCGACTGGATTAGGAGAGATGATATTAGCGTACTGCAATAGTATTTGAGACAAAAGATTACGGCAATACATTTGACCAAATAAAACAAAAATTAGATAGTAACAATGGTAAAGCAAAAGCTCAACAAATTGCATTTGAAGTAAGCTATTCAGACTTTGAAAAATACATAAAGCGTATTGACTTTGTAGTTGCAACGAAATTAACTGAACATATAAGCGAACTAAGAATAAAAGAAATCCAATAATTAATTCTAAAATAATTCAAGAGCAAGTATCTGATGTCACAAAAACTTGAAGTCAAATAATTTTCAAGAAATCTAAAGGATTTCAAAAAAAGTAAGTTGACTATTTTAATACCCTAAACATATTTAAAAGAAAAAGCAAGTGGTAAAGGTGTCATTTTAAATAGGCTATAAACGAACCGAAGTATCCATCACAAAAGCACAATGCGCCCTAATTCGATTTTATATAACGCTTATCCGCCCGAACACTATAAAATCGAATCAGGATCCATGCGCAGTTAAGTTATGGTAAGATTTGGGATCTTTTGATCTTACTCCTTGCCTCCCTTTTCTCTCTTTCTTTTCAAAAGCTCTGTGATTCTCCCTTTCCTTAAACCTTAGCAAAAGGTTACCGATATCCTCGCTTATCTTGGTTTCCACTACCCTAGCATATATCTGGGTGGTCGATAATTTGGTATGGCCCAAAAGTTTTGAGACCGTTTCAATGGGTACCCCGTTGGACAACATGACAGTCGTGGCAAAGGTATGCCGGGCCACATGGAAGGTAATGTTCTTATGGACCCCGCATGCCCCTGCTATTTCCTTGAGATACGTATTCACCTTCTGGTTGGAACAAATGGGCAGCAATCCGTTATGGGTAGGGTAATCCCTGTACTTTTCCAAAATCTCCCAAGCCTGGGGAAGAATAGGAATTTTGACCAGCTCGTCCGTTTTTTCCCGTTTGGTATAGATCCAATTCCTATCGTCTATCCCCTTGGTGATCTTATCCCAAGTAAGTTCCTTCACATCCACATAGGAAAGTCCGGTATAACAGGAAAATACAAAACAGTCCTTTACATGTTGCAATCTGTCCTGTTTAAATTCCGTTTCCTCTACAAGCCTTAATTCCCTTTGGGTCAGGAACACGCGATCGAATTTGTGGAACTTCAATTGGAATCTATCAAAAGGGTTTTTATTTACCCATTCCAGTTTCACGGCAAGGTTTACCATCTTTTTGAACCGTTCCAAATGTTTCATAACTCCATTATTGTTGAGGCACAGCTGTTTCTTTTTGTCCGTGCACTTCCTTAAATAATGTTCCAGGTCCAGTATAAAACGATAGTTGAGCTGCTTTAGATGGATATCCTTTTGTTTGAACTTCTCCTTTAAAAATCGTTTAAGATATTTTTCCGTGGTATAATAGTTCTTCATAGTACCGGGCTTGAGGACATGGACCATATTCCCGTTGTGGTATTCGATAAGGTCCAGCAAGGTCCTGCTTACCTTATCTTCCCCAAGGAAACGCATTTTTATGGCGTTGGAGGACACTACCCTGTCCTCTTGGACAAGTTGGGCGTGACACTGTAGAAGTTTGGCCTGTACCTGGTCCAGATAGGCATTTAGGTTCCGGATCTCTTCCGACCTGCCCTTGCCCCTGCCTTTGACACAGTCCCATTGCCCTGCATCGATCTTTCGCTTTAAACTGATTTCCGCACGTTTGCCCAAAATGGTGATACGGACATAAATGGATAGGAGGTTTTTTACGCTCCTGGATTTTCTTGTAAAAAAGATTACCGTAAAGGTCTGGTTTGTTTTCATTTGAAACGGCTTTAGTTAGACAATGATCACTAAGGAAAAAAGTCAAATACTACCCTAAAGTTCTTTCAATTTACTACAATTCCAGTGAACCGTTGCACACCGATTTGCACACCGAATTAGGTGTGCACAAATGATATCAATTGATATCAAAAAAAATGTGTAAAAACAAAAAACACTGAAAATCAATTGATTAACAGTGTTTTTGTCGTTACCTATTTCTAGGTTCGTCGGGGTGGCAGGATTATACCCTTTCCCCATAATATTATATATATCAACCAGTTACAGATTCCGAAACTTTACTGTTAGCCGATTTGTTGACGATATTATAAATGAAATTAAAGTAAAATGCTTTACTTTCTGATGGTGCAAATATATAATTTGTATTAATTCAAACCAATATAAAAAGTCATTTATTTTATGACAATAAATACTTCTTCAAATTACGTTTTTTTTAACCTTATTATCCTCATAATATCTTTTCAGATTTGCATTAGTAATACACCAAAGACCAAGTAATTAACTATTAATCATAGGTCTATTTCACGGCTAACTTCTATACATATTTAGAGGAAGAGAGTATTCATACAATATTACCGAAATATAAACGTCGCAAAATATTTTTCGGAAAAGGGACGGCATAAAGCCAACGCTTCTTCCCAGGCTCATTTATTCCGTTTCCTTTCCACTCTAAAATTTTGTCTTCCGTTTGGGTTGTGCTCAAATATTGTTTAATCTAAAATCATTTAATTATGGAAACAAAAGTAAAATCGAACGGAACAGCAAAAAAAGTAAATGCAACCGTTAAAAAGGAAGTTCAAAAAAAGTTAACTGAAGAAGCTATCGGAAAGACCGTAGTACCTGAAAAGACTAAAACGGTTGAGAAACCTACAATTAATTTGGATGACAGAATTCAAAAGTTTGAAAAATTGAGAGGTCTGGCCAATCAACGTGAAAGGCTGACTGAAACATTGAACGAGCTTACCAAGTTCAATTATAATCAGGATGGTTCGAGTTCATTTCAAATTAGGGACTCACGTAATCTGGAATTCAAGACGACCAATACGAATTTAATCAAGTTAGTCACTACACATTTACAGTCCACTTTGGAACAACGTAAATCAGAGATTGAAGAACAGATTGTACAATTTGAACTTTAAAGAAGCCAATGTCTTCAAATGTGAAAGCCTGCTCGCAAGAGTAGGCTTTCTTTTATTAATCATATCTGTCATTCGACAGGTCTAAAATCAAATATTATGTATTTAAATCGTTTACACCAAGATGAAATTTTCGTTTCAAACGAAATGAAATCGTTAAAAAACATTACCGGAATGGATTCTCGAAGAGGACTTGAAAACGCTATTATTTCAAATGGAAAAATTGTGAATGTGGTCTCGAACAGTTATGGCCATATTCCAAATGAACTGTTTTTCAAAAAAGCCGAACAGCTATTACTGGATGCCAATCTGAAATATCATAAACGCACGATTAACAGAAATGACAGGTCTTTCATTACCGACTTTATAATCGAGGACCATAATCAGTTTTCGTTGAAGAATGAACAGGATAAGATATTACCGATGTTGCGTTTCAAAAATTCCTATGACGGAAGCGAAAAGACTTCCGGGCATTTTGGATTTTATAGAGAAGTATGCACCAATGGCTTGCACGTTGCTCAATCAGAAATAGCATTTTCAATAAAGCACAGCAAAAACAATACAAATTTAATAATGCCGAAATTGAATTTTCTATTCGAGAAGTTCTTGGATAACGAATACTACGAAATCACAAGAAAATTCAGGGAAATGGAAGAAATCGTACTTATCGATACCAAAGCATTCGTAAAGGAAATATTGGAAAAAACGAAACTGTTCCGATATGAATGTAGCGACAAAAACGATAATCCTTCAAAGAAATCCAGGGAATTATTGGATATGATAGCCGAAGAAGGACACGATTATTATACAACGCCCACATTATGGGATGGGTATAACGCCTTTAATTGGATGCTTCACAATACCTTGAAAAAAACTTTTTCACAACAGGAAAAGTTGGACAAGGTATTGTTTGATGAAATTTATGCAATGGCTTAAAGAATCATTGTAATAGGTTTATCCAGTACCTCAAACTGGATTTATTTACTTACTAAAAGAGATTGAAGTATTATAAATTTTCCTAGACAAGAAATATTGCTATCTTTGCCAGCGATGCAAAAATCAAAAAAAATATCGGCATTTTTCTTTTTGGGCTTATTTAGCCTAATGATGCTGCATCAGGTTTTTCCGCATTTACACCATCAGCACGAGGATTCTCATTCACATTTAGATATTGCCCATACTGGCGAGGACAATCATCACGATGATAGTTCCCAAGAGAAAGAAGATTCACCTTACGGGTTTTTTGGGTTCGTTATGGATATGCATACCCATTCCACGGTGTCCAGCGATATAGTCTTACTTGAAAGAAATACAATCGAGAAAAAGACCGTTGTTGACAAGGATGTTCTAAAGAGTGTTGTTGAAACTAAAGGATTTTTTTCAGTTGAATATAGGCAAAATAGTAAACAGCCTGTTTATTATCCGCCCAGTAATTATTTCAATTCTTATCTCTCATCCCTCGACTCACGAGGCCCACCTACCTGTTAACTCCACTTTAGTTTAATAAAATTAGACAGATACATTAATAGTATCTGCAAATTTATTATGCTTTGGTAATAGTAAGCTTCGCTTTAATTACCATTTTACCATATTTATTTTTTAAGAATTAATCCTTGGTTTGTATAGCTCAAATCCATAGATAACCTGTATGGTATTTTCATTTTTATTATTTACGACTTAAAAATATTTTAAACATAATGTTAGACAAAATCATTGCATTTTCGATAAACAATAAACTTGTTATCGGATTATTTACGCTGGCTCTAATTGGATGGGGCACATATTCGCTAACACAGCTACCCATTGATGCAGTTCCAGACATCACAGACAATCAAGTTATGGTTATTACCATATCACCCACTTTAGCGGCACAAGAAGTAGAACAATTAGTTACGTTTCCAGTAGAACAAACAATGGTTAGTATTCCTGGTATTAAGGATATGCGTTCCTTTTCTCGATTCGGGCTTTCTATAGTAACTATTGTTTTTGAGGAAAGTGTCGATTTATATTGGGCAAGGCAACAAGTTCAAGAGCGATTAACGCAGGCTGCCAAAGATATTCCTGAAGGCATCGGAAAACCAGAAATGGGACCCGTAACTACTGGATTGGGTGAAATTTATCAATATGTAATTCACACCGAAAAAGGATATGAAGATAAATATGATGCCACCGAATTAAGAACTATACAGGATTGGATTATCAAAAGACAACTATTAGGAACACCAGGTGTTGCAGAAGTGAGTGGTTTTGGTGGTTTGGTCAAACAATATGAAATTGCCATAGACCCAGATAAACTTCAAAGTATGAATGTTACTATTGAAGATATTTTTACCGCTCTGGAAAAAAACAATCAAAACACGGGTGGCGCTTATATAGATAAAGGTCCTAATGCCTATTTTATTCGGAGCGAAGGACTTGTGAACAATTTACAAGAATTGGAAAAAATAGCTGTTAAAGTTAATAACGGAACACCAGTACTTGTAAGGGATGTTGCCAAAGTACAATTTGGTCACGGCGTGCGCTATGGAGCGGCTACGCGAAATGGAGAAGGCGAAGTTGTTACAGGAATTGTAATGATGCTAAAGGGAGCAAACTCTTCCGCAGTTATCAATGATGTAAAAGCTAAAATTGAACAGATTAAAGAAACTTTACCCGAAGGCGTAACCATTGAGCCCTATCTGGATAGGAAAGGTTTGGTGGACCGTGCAATAGGGACTGTAACAACTAATCTTACGGAAGGTGCTTTGATAGTAATTTTTGTACTAATCCTCTTTCTTGGAAATTTAAGAGGTGGTTTGATAGTGGCTTCGGTCATTCCGCTCTCAATGCTTTTCGCAATCGCGATGATGAACCTCTTTGGGGTATCTGGAAACCTAATGAGTTTGGGTGCCATAGATTTTGGTCTTATTGTAGATGGGGCGGTAATAGTTGTTGAATCTGTAATGTTTGGAATTCATACCAGTAAAAAGAAGTACGCAGGCGTTGAAAAGCTAACATCTAAACAAATGGATTCCGAGGTAAAATTATCTGCTGGGAAAATGATGAATTCCGCTGCTTTTGGACAAATCATTATATTAATTGTTTACGTGCCTATTTTGGCTTTGAGCGGGGTTGCAGGAAAAATGTTCCATCCAATGGCACAAACGGTAATGTTCGCTATTCTTGGAGCATTGATATTATCGCTTACCTATGTTCCAATGATGTCTGCCCTTGCACTGGGTCGCAAAACGGAACATAAACGGAATTTTTCCGATAAAATGATGGATTTCTTTCAGCGTATGTACCAACCTATTTTAGAAGCTGCCTTGCGCACAAAACTATTGGTACTTGGATTGGCAATAGGATTTTTTGTTATAACACTAATAGTTTTTGCCAATATGGGTGGTGAGTTTATTCCCCAATTAGACGAAGGGGATTTTGCGGTTGAAACACGAGTCCCTGTAGGAAGTTCCATCGACCAGATGATTGATGTTTCTCAAAAGGCGCAGACCATATTATTACGTGAATATCCAGATGAAGTGAAGCAAGTTGTAAACAAGATTGGTTCAGGGGAAATACCAACAGACCCTATGCCTATTGAAGCAGGAGATATGATGGTTATTTTAAGTCCAAAAGCGGAATGGACAAAAGCTAGCGGAAGAGAAGAACTGGCAGCAGTGATGAAAGAATCCCTTTCCATTATCCCGAATGCTACTTTTAGTTTTCAACAACCCATACAAATGCGTTTCAACGAGCTTTTGACAGGAGCAAAACAAGATGTTGTAATAAAAATTTATGGCGAAGACCTCAATGTACTTTCAGATTTGGCTGGTAATGTTGGGAGCAAAATAAAATCGGTAGAAGGAGTTGAAGATTTATATGTTGAAGAAGTGACTGGACTACCACAGATTAATATCCAAATGAACCGTGATAAGATTTCTCAATACGGAATGAACATCGAGGATGTAAACAATGCTATCGAAACTGCGTTTGCGGGTACTTCGGCAGGACTTGTTTATGAAGGGGAACGTAGATTTGACCTTGTTGTGCGGTTGGACAAGAACTATCGAACCGATATTACCGATGTACAAAATTTGTATGTGAGTACACCACAGGGAAATCAAATTCCATTAAGTCAGGTGGCGAACATTTCATTTGAACCAGGTCCTGTGCAAATTCAGCGTGACAATGCAAAGCGTCGAATTATTGTTGGCTTCAATGTACGTGACAGGGATGTACAAAGTATTATTGAGGACATTAAGCAAATTATGAATTCGAAGGTCTATATGCCAGCAGGTTACTATGTAACTTATGGCGGTCAATTTCAGAACTTGCAAGAAGCTAATCAACGTTTAATGATTGCTTTACCTGTCGCTTTGTTGCTGATTTTGGTGCTGCTTTATTTCACTTTTGGTTCAATGAAACAAAGTTTGCTCATTTTTACGGCAATCCCTTTATCAGCCATTGGTGGTGTTTTTGCACTAATCATAAGAGACTTACCTTTCAGTATTTCAGCTGGAATTGGATTTATTGCCCTATTTGGTGTGGCCGTTCTAAATGGAATCGTACTGGTGGCAGAATTCAACAGGCTTGATAAAGAAGGTGTAAGCGATATTTATGAACGCGTCATTAAAGGAACTCGTGTGAGATTGAGACCTGTGTTAATGACAGCTACCGTAGCTGCTTTAGGTTTTTTACCTATGGCATTGTCAAATTCATCAGGTGCAGAGGTACAGCGACCATTGGCTACCGTTGTTATTGGAGGATTGATTACGGCGACTGCATTAACACTTATTGTCTTGCCAGTCTTGTATATCTATTTTACTGAAGGAAAAGTAAAATTGAATTTAGGAAGAAAAAAAATAGCTACTACTTTAATCGTGATTGGCGGTCTATTCTTTCCAGCAATGCAGCTACAAGCACAAGAAACAAGTATGGTGCAAGAACGTGAAGTTACTTTGCAGCAGGCTATTGAAATGGCACTTCAGAACAATAACCGTATTAAGATTGCTCAATATGAAATAGAGGTTGAAGAAAAAGGGAAATACGGTGCTATAACTATTCCGAGAACTGAATTTACATATCAAAATGGCGAATTTAATACGCCTACGGTAAAGGATAACCAATACGGAGTTACACAGCGAATCAATTTTCCAACAGTTTATACCAGTCAGTTTAAACTCGCAAAAGCAAGAGTTAGTAGCAGTGAGCAACTAAAGGTTATAGAAGAAAATGACCTGATTGCGGATGTTAAAGCTGCCTATTTCAGAGTTGTGTTTTTAATGCAGAATAAACAATTGTTGCAGCGTCAAGATAGTCTATATGGCAATCTCAACCGTTCAAGTTCGATGCGTTATGAATCTGGCGAATCCACAAAATTGGAAAGTGTAACCTCGGCAACGCAATCGATGCAAATAAAAAACAAGCTTCAACAAAACGAAGCCGATATGAGAATCGCTAAAAAGCGGCTTCAGGTAGTTTTGAACACAAACGATGACATTCGCATTACAGATAGTGAACTGGTTCGTCGTGAGATAGATTTAGATATTGAAAACCAGTCTGTGGAGCAAAGTCCGTTTTACGTTTATTTAAAACAACAGTTGGAATTAAGGAAAAGGGAGACCAATGTAGAAAGGAATAAAGTGTTACCCGATATTATGTTCGGTTATAATAGCCAAACATTTATTGGGGCTCAAAATAGCGGTATAGCAAACCAAAATTTTAGTGACAATGACCGATTTTCATTCTTTCAGTTAGGTATTTCAATTCCTCTTTTTCCTGGTGGACATCGTGCCAAAATTCAAACTGCCAAAATCGAAGAGTACATCGTCCAATCTCAAATTGAGTTAAATAAGACGCAATTACAAGGGGAACTACAAAATTTATTGCAAGAATATTACAAACTTCAAGGTACTTTAGATTACTATCAAAATGAAGCTCTGCCACAAGCGGAACTTATCATTGATAATTCAGAAAAGAGCTTTAAAAGCGGTGATGTTTCCTATACGCAATACTTGCAAAACCTCACTTTGGCGAACAGTATTCAAACAGAGTATCTAAACACACTATATCAATATAACCAGTCCATCATAGTAATCGAAGCCTTATTGGGCTTGTAAAAAACTTGTGATATCACATTAAAACATAAAAAAGATGAAAATTAAATTCAATACAAAAATTTCGCTGCTCATTTTATCCACCCTATTTATGGTGGCTTGTGGCAATAAGGATTCCGAAAAAATGGAATCTTCCGAAGAATCTTCGATGAAAGAAGAACAACCAGTTTCAACTGGAATCAAACAAATCACTTTTACCAAAGACCAATACAATCTCGCCGGAATTGAAACCGGTGCGATTGAAATGCGGAATTTAAGTAATATCATAAAACTAAATGGAACCATAGATGTTGAGCCTGAAAGTATGGCTTCTGTATCTGCACCTTTAGGAGGTTATTTAAAAACGGCTGGCAGGTTGCCCGGTGAAGCAATTCAAAAAGGGCAAGTCTTGGCAACCATTGAGAATCCTGAATTTATCCAAATCCAACAGGGCTATTTGGAAAGTTTAAGCAGACTTCAATTTCTTGAAGAGGAATTTAATCGACAAAAAAAATTGAGAGAGGAGGACATCAATTCTGCAAAAACATTTCAGCAGGTTTCTTCGGATTATAAAATAACACAAGGAAGAGTGAAGGCATACGAACAGCAGCTTGCGCTTGCGGGAATAAGTAGAAGTTCTGTCCAAAATGGCAATATAACACGAACCGCAAATCTTTATGCACCAATTTCAGGTTTTATAAAAGCGAGTAATGTAAATATCGGTGATTATGTTTCCCCACAGGATGTGCTATTTGAACTGGTCGATTTAAACGATATTCATTTGGCATTGAATGCCTTTGAGAGAGATTTAGAAAAGTTAGAGATTGGCCAAACCGTTAAATTTTCGCTTTCTGATGACAATACCTTCAATCGTACTGCCGAGATTTTCTTAATTGGAAAAGCGACTGGTAATGACCGTATGACGCCAGTTTATAGCCATTTAAACAAAGAAGACAAAAAAGGATTATTACCAGGAATGTACGTAAAGGCTTGGGTAGAAAGCGGCACAAATAAGCAAAATGCAATCCCTTCAGAAGCTTTAGTTCAATATGAAGGAAAAGATTTTGTAGTTCTTCAAACCGAAGAAACCGAAGGTGGTTATACATTCAAATTAGAACAGGTTAAAAAAGGAATTGAGCAGGAAGGGTACACGGCTATAACATTTGCTGATGGTGCTACTGTTCAAAATTTTAAACCTGTTGTTAAAAACGCATATTCCATCTTGTCTGCATTAAGAAATTCTGAAGAGGAAGAATAATTTAAAAATCAATAACAATATAAATTAAACATTATGAAAAAAGTACTTTTTATCGCAATCATTAGCTTAACGCTATTAGCATCTTGCAGAGAAACCAATAAAAATAAGGACGTAGAAACTCAAAATACTGAAATAACCTTAAGCCCAGAAGAAATGAGCCAAAGAGAAGATAGCTTGAAAATGGTAAGGGAAGAAAATCGCAGATTGGACAGCATCCAACAAGTCAAATCCCACGGGCACGCCCATTAATAATCAAAGTCCCATTGTGCTGCAATGTGCAATGGGATTTAAATAAGTAAACTATGAAAATCAAAAAAATATATGCCTTTCTCATTCTTTTTCTATGTGGAGCATTTGGTTCAATGGCGTATGCTCACGGAGTAGATGAAGACACACAAACATTTTTATTAGGAAACAGTGGCGTGGCATTCGGCCCCTTTCTTTATATAGGAGCTAAACATATGATTACAGGTTATGACCATCTGTTATTTTTGGTCGGCGTTATTTTCTTCCTGTATAAACCGAAAGAAGTGCTTTTATATGTTAGCTTTTTTACCATTGGCCATAGTACAACGTTACTGTTAGGTGTTTTAGCCGATATAAATATTAATGCATATTTAATAGATGCTATCATTGCGCTATCCATTGTTTATAAAGGATTCGACAATTTGGGTGGCTTTAAACGTTTCTTTGGCAAACAACCTAACACGAAAGCAGCAGTTTTGATATTCGGTCTGTTTCACGGTTTTGGTCTTGCCAGTAAACTGCAAGAATTTAAATTTGATAAAGACGGCCTTTTTACTAATCTAATTGGTTTCAATATAGGTGTAGAAATAGGACAATTTATTGCTTTGGCAGTTGTGTTAATCCTTATTACAATTTGGAGAAGACAACCCAGTTTTATGAAATTTTCAACAATTACAAATACAGCACTTATGGCAGCAGGGTTTTTATTGCTCGGCTTCCAATTAACAGGCTATTTTACATCTTAAAAAAAAATTATTATGTCAGAAATGAAACATCCAATCTTGGAAAAAAGTAAAATTATAAAGGCAACCGTCATAGCATTAGTTGTTGGAGCACTTCTTTTGGTTGTAGCAGTATTACCTGCGGAATATGGTATAGACCCAACAGGAGCAGGTAAAGTTTTAGGGTTTAGCAAACTCTATATGCCTGAAAGCAATCAAACTGATGATTTGGGAATGATGGTCTCAACATCAAATCTTCCATTAATAAAACTCGAAAAAGCTGGGTCGGGACCCGATGTCGCTCGACCCGTTGAGGCAGATTTTCCAGCACCCGAAGAGCAATTAGCTGCACGCGAGGATGAAACTACAGTGATAGTTCCGGCAGGAAAAGGCATTGAATTTAAAATAAATATGCTCAAATACGGAACAATGAAATATGAATGGACAACAACCAATAACGAAGTTCTTTACTTTGATTTTCACGGCGAGGTAAAACAAAAAGAGGAGGTTAAAGAAGTTTATTTTGAAAGTTATACGATTTCAAATTCCCATAATATGGTTGGCACTTTTTTAGCCCCTTATGAAGGCAAACACGGTTGGTTTTTCAGAAATACGAGTAATGAAGATGTAACAGTAAACTTGAGGCTCAAAGGTCAGTATACATTATAACCTAAAGTCCTGCAATGGAAGGTCAATTTCTACGCCCAATTGAAATACCCTTCCATTCAGCAGGCACAAATTAAACTTTTGAACTCAATTAATATTTAGAGAATTAATGAAACTGTCAAAACTATTAGAGCCATTCCAAGCTTTAAGTAATCGTTTATTCGCAAAACTTTATTTGGCACAGACCATCAGTTTATTGGGCGATGCCTTTACGTGGGTCGGATTGGCTCTTTTGGCATATCAGTTTGGCGAAGAAAGGGCTGCGGTCATATTGGCAACAGCTCTTACTTTACGAGTTACTGCATTCATTATATTTTCGCCTTTTGCAGGTGTATTGGCAGATAGGGTAAGCCGAAAGAAAATTCTTTACATTACACACTTCATCAGAATGGCCATCGTAGGCTGCTTGCCTTTTGTAACTGAAGAATGGCAAATTTATGTGCTTATTTTTTTGATGAATATTTTCAATGCGTTTTTTAGCCCCACATACAGGTCTATCATTCCACAAATCGTTGATAAATCAATTTATAGACAAGCCATAGGCTTGTCGGCAGCCACGTATCAGCTTTTAGGTGTGTTGGGTCCCGGATTGGCAGGAATTTTAGCCATTTGGTTAGGTGCAAGGGAAATATTTTTTGTTGATGCTGCCACATTTGTTATCGCAGGTATTTTATTGTTAAGCCTTCCAAAAAGTAAGTTGGATGTTGTTCCAGACGAAATCGAGGGTAAGATAAAGCCAACCACTTGGCAAGATGTTTTAAAGGGAATGAAGTTATTATTTTCCAATCAATATGTGCGTTTCGCACTATTTATAGAATTGGTTTCTGCGGTTGCAGGTGCTCTTATTCTGGTCAACACTATAGTATTGGTAAAAGGCGGTTTGCAACTAACAGATAAGGATTACGGAATCATTATGGCAGCTTTCGGAATAGGTGCAACCGTAGCGGCATTTGTTTCCGGAGCAATTGATAAATCCAAATCAAGACGCATCTCACTTATTATTGGCGCACTTGTATTAGGAGTTGCTATTAGTGCTGCCAACTATTTGAATTTTTCAATGCTCTTCATAGTGTGGATTGTCGCAGGACTTGGTCAAAGCCTCGCAGAAATACCGTCCGAAACACTTATAGGCGAAACAGTTCCAGTTGAAGAACAAGGCAAGGTTTATGGTTCTCATTTTGCATTTTCCCATCTATGGTGGGCGTTTGCATATCCACTTGCAGGATTTTTAGGAACTACATTTCCCAATCAAAGTTTTTTATATGGTGGTATAATTACATTAGCAATATTAGTGCTGGTGGTTATTTTTTTAAGACCTAAAAACATTCATCGTAAACAATAAAATTATGGCAGATTCTAAAAATAACAAAATCATCATATATCGATGTGACGGCGTAAATTGCCGAAAGAAAAAAGGAAAGCTTTTAGATTATTATATAAAGAAATACAAGTTAAAAAATAAAATTGAGGTTGACGATATGGACTGCAACAACAAGTGCGAACAAGCACCCGTTATGCACCTTCATCCAGAGAATATATGGTTTTCGGAGAAAGATTTAGGAACAATAGTTAAAAGGCATATTTTAAATAAATAATCGGTTTAAATTCTGGAGCAAAAACATCTTCTTACTCTGGTAGGGAGGTTTTTTTTATGCTATCAAATTCAAAAACCCATTCAGCCCATTCCCCTGCATTTCGCGAAAAAGCTTCATTTCGGAAAATGAGCTGCTCTCAAAAAAGGTCTTGGACACAACTTCAAAGATTCCGATTTCCATTCCACTTGCCCACTCATTCCCGAGAAAATTCGGGAAGTGGTCAAACTCTATTCCAATCTACATCTTTAAAGTCAAGTCCGCTTTAAATCCTACTTCAAAAGAATAATTTGGTTCTATAAACCGTTCAGCACTTTACCGCTACATTTCGCGAAAAGCTACATTTCGGGCAAAGAGCTTCTCTATAAAAAATCTTGGACCCAATCCACGGTTTTGGTTTTTCATTCCGCTTCCCCTTCCCGCTTCGCTGGGAAGGAACGCTACATTCCCAAACCAAAACCGTGAATCCAGTCCGCTTGTAATCGGAAAGTCAAAGCATCAATTTTCTTAACAGAATTAACGGCAAAGCCTACTTTGGTCTTTGCTCGATAATTCTTAAAAACCGAACCTTTGCCTTACACATTTTAAGGGGTTTATAATAGATGAAGCCTTTATTGTTTTTCGGGACAGCGAAAAACAGGTATGGCATAACCAATTCTAAAATAAAGCCATTTGCTCTGTTCGCTTAACTGTCGGTACGCTCTCGCCACAAATGGCTTTATAAGAATTGCTAATACCATTATGGAACTTGTCAAGACTGTACAAGTTTTAGGCAAAAATAAGGTTTCTACTTCCTTGAAAATCCAAGGATTTTACTACGTCGCAAACACACCAGATTTATTCCCTAAAAGTCTTGACAAAACCCACTTCATCCATTGTGCGGAGCACGAAAGAAATCATACAAACACCCCTTAAAATTTAATTAAGTTTAAATCCAAAAGGGAAATATTAATCTTTTAAATCTTTTATTATGAGTACTATTAAAAATCACGTACAGTTAATCGGAAATGTTGGGCAAGAACCAACTATTACGAACCTTGAAAGCGGTAAGAAAGTAGCACGTTTATCATTGGCAACCAATGAATACTACAAAAACGGCAAGGGCGAAAAGCAAACGGACACCAATTGGCACACCGTTGTCGCTTGGGGAAAGACTGCTGAAATTATCGAAAAGTATGCCGAAAAGGGAAAAGAAATCGGAGTTGTTGGAAAACTAAAGACCCGAACCTATACCACGGACGATGGCAACCAACGCTATGTTACCGAAGTGGTAGCCGATGAAATCCTATTGATGGGTAGTAAGTAAAAAGTAAAGAGGGCACTAATACCAGTTTTCAATTAGTTTGTGCCCTCTTCTTTTCATCATTAAATCTAAAAAAGACATTACAATGAAAGCACAAGTTAACGAAATAAAAGAAGGATTGCAACATTTTCAAGGTTCTGAAATGTTATATCAAATCCCATTGATACGCACCCGATTTACAAACGGATTGAAATATTTAGCCAATGTGGCGGAATGCTTTTGGTTGATTACCGATACTTCTGTAATTGCCAAAAGTTTGCTGAACCGAAGCCATTTTATCACAATAGATTTTAAAAGGCTATCGGAAGATGAACAAGATTATACAGGCTATGAAGCTGAAATAATTTACAGCGATGGAAATGGAAATGTTTTTGAAACGCATCAATACAACTTTACTGATTTTCCTTTAGATGAATTGCGTTTATATTTTGTGGATAATACGCTGATGTTACCAAGTGAATACTAAAAACAAAGGCGATGATTTATCTAAATTATAACAATCTCGATGACGAAACCCAACAGCATCTACTTTCCGTTTCAAAAGAAGATATAGAAAGTAAATTTGGGAACGACCTTAAAGCCTACGCCAATAAACACCACATAGATTATGATAAAATATTGGACGAAGAAGCGATAAAAAACCTATACACTTATACCTATGTTTTTAATATCTAAATTGAAAACAAGAAATTGGACCTTTGAACTTTCAGAGGTCTATTTTTGTGCCTTATTTTTTCAAAATTTCAAGAGCCAATATTCCAAAACTCGACGTCCTAAATTTACATTTTCATAAAAATCCTATTTTTTGGTATCAAAACCTACCATTTGAAAACAATCCGTATTTGAATATTATTTGCAAATAGAATATCTTTAAAAGGCTTTTAAGCAGTACCATTTTAAGTATCGTTATCCCATTTTGATTTGACTTTCGCAGATAATGATACCCATCAAAAATTAAACATATCGGAATTTTTTATTCCGAAAAAAAGCAACTGACTTTTTAGTCAGGTTGTTTGAAAAATTTTGTCCCTGCGGGATGAATTTGGAGAAGCAAGAGGGTAACACGCCAAGGCGGTGTTAACGATTGGTTTTTAGTTGTAATTATTTGATATTCAAATAATTACTGTTTATATGAAATAGAGAAACAATAAAGTTTTACAGTAAATCCTTTTGAAACCCCTATAAAACGGCAATTTTTTACAGTAAATGAGTTCAAACCATCAAAAGAAATACAGTTTTTCTGCCATTAGTATCAAACCTAATGTGGCAACTCGTTTTCGGAAATTTTCCAAAAGAATTTCACGTTCGCATACCGATACGCTGGAAACAATGATGAACTTTTTTGATGTGAACGAGCTATCCCCAAATGAATCTTTGGGTGCGAATATGAGAACTTTGGAGAATAGCTTAAAAAAACGAATCAATGCCCTTGTAGCCATTATTAGGGATATTGAAAAAAACCAGACCAAGCCCACCAATGCAATGTTGGAATTGCTTTTCCAAGAAAACCCAAATGAGGAAGAACCCCAAGAAGAACTATATGAATTTGAGCAACAGGAACTGATTACGGAAAACGAGGAACTGAACCATTACCGAAATCGGTACGAAGAAGTTCGGCAACAATTCCATTCGGTAAAATATGATTTAGAAAAAATCATCAGTAAGACCACTTATGTAAAAGGCAGTTTTGGAGGAGGCTATTTAAAAGTGGATTTGAGCAAAGATGAATTTGAAAACATTAAACAAAAAATATAAAATGTATATCACGGTAACCAAACAGACATTAGACGGTAATTATGCACAGAGCGCTTCCGATTTTGTCGCATATCTCGAAAAAGAGAATGACGGAAAATCCATTGATGAAATGGAACATTTTTTCAATCAATATGGCGAAGAAATATCAGGAAAGGAAGTCGTCAAAGAAATCGACGGAAATACCGCTAAACTCAAAAAGACCGAACCCAAGTTTTATTCCATCACGGTTAATCCAAGTGCTTATGAATTGAAGCGATTGCAAAATCATTCCGAAGAACTAAAACAGTACACCCGAGAATTGATGAAAGAGTACGCTAAATCTTTTAATCGGGAAATAAACGGACGAGCTGTAACCGTAGATGACATTAAATATTACGCGAAGATTGAACATCAACGCACCTATAAAGGAACGGACAAGAAAATTCAGGAGAACCAACCTTATGCCACCAAGATACTTCAAATTAAGAACGATATCCGAAAAATTGAAAGTGGCGAATTAGAGGGAAATATTAAAAAATTACAGCAAACGATGTCCCGATTGGAGAAAGAAGCACCACATCAACAAGACGGAAAACGCATTGTTAGAGGGATGCCAAAAGATGGCTCTCAAAGCCATATTCATATTATTGTGAGCAGAAAGGATATGTCTAATAAATACAGTTTATCCCCAGGAAGCAGGTACAAGGCTTCGGAAACAGTTTTTAATGGCAAACCTGTAAAACGTGGTTTTGATAGGGACAAATTCTTTAAGGCATCCGAAAAGACCTTTGACACTTTATTTCAATACAAAAGAAATTATGTTGAAACCTATAAGGCACGCAAAACATTCCTTAAAAATCCAAAATTGTATTTCTCAATTCTTTCGGGATTGCCAACAAATGAAAAAGCTACAGCCTATAAAATACTTGCTAAAGCAGGTGTGCCCATAATGAATATTCCAACGAACAAAGTACAGTTAGCATTGAAGATAATTAACAAGTTTAAAAAAGGGATTGACCGAGCCATACAGTCGGGTTCTATTGGGATATGAGTATGTCAATACCACATATCATCCTTTTTATTGTTGTTCCGGTATTGTTTATCAGTACGGTTTTATATGTGTTTCTTCATCAAGAAGAGCCCAAAAACGGAGATAAGAAATATCAGGTACGCTTTAAACTTCGTCGTGGAAAATTTCAAATCGAAAATATCAAGCGAGGTGCATCGATTATTGGCTCTGCGGGAAGCGGTAAAACAGAAAGTGTTATCTATAATTTTTTACAGCATTTTAGTACCCATCAATTTTGTGGTATCATACACGATTACAAGGATTTTGAGCTTACGGAAATTGCCTATCCATTATTTAAAGAAAAGGATATTAAATTCTACACCATTGCCTTTGACCAAATCCATTATCGTGTAAACCCAATTGCCCCAAGATATTTGCCCAATGAGGAAAGTGTGAATGAATTATCCAAGGTACTCATTGAAAATCTTTTGGAGTTTAACGAATCCGATACAAACAGTACCACAAAATTCTTTAGTGATGCTGTTGAAGGTTTGATGGGTGGAATGATTTGGAAACTTAAAACGTCCTATCCTCAATATTGCACTCTGCCCCATTTGATTGCTATTTTTCAATCGATGACCACCAAGCAATTGATTTCTTTTTTGAGCTCAAATATCACATCCAAAAGTATGGCAAGTGCTTTTATCAATGGAATGGACTCTGACAAGCAAACAGCAGGTGTAAAAAGCACATTGGCCAATGCTTTTAAAAAAATAAGTTCACAGCAGTTGTTTATGGCGTTGTCAAAAGATGAAGTACCATTAAATATAAATAATCAGGAAAATTCAGCGGTAATTTCGATTGTAAATCATCCCAAATATGAATCGGCTTATTCGCCTATAATCGCAGCAATTATGCACACAGTCATCAAACAAATGAGCGTCAGAGATCAGCAGTCGTCATTTTTAATGATGGAAGAAGCCCCAACCATTAAACTACTCAATATGCATCGCATTCCAGCAACTTTACGAAGCTATGATATTGCCACAATTTACGTGATGCAAGATAAAATCCAGAATGATATGCTATATGGCGATAAAGCGAGTAAGGCTATTTTAAGCAATCTTTCCTATCAGTTTTTTGGTAAAGTTAATGACCCAGATACCGCCAAATACTATGAACGATTTTTTGAGATTGTCCGCAAGGAAACAACAAGTATCAACCGTGGCCATAACCTGAATTTTGATACAAGGATTACTACAGGCGAAAAAGAGGTTTCCAAACGTAGAGCAGATGTATTTTTCCGTTTAAAACAGGGCGAATTTATCACTTTTGCAGATGGTAAGGATAAAAGAGTTCAATTTAAACTACAGTATATTAAAAGGGAGATTCCTAAAATACAGCAACAATACACAGAGAATGAATTGAAACTGAACTTTGAAAGAATCTATCGAGAAGTTAAATCCCATTTCAAACTGAACTAAATTTCGATTTAACAAATTTTTTAACATAAATTATTTGAATTTATTTAACTTTGCAAAATTGATGAAACAAGCATTTTATAAAATATCATCCTTTTTAATGGCGATTGTAGTCCTGTTTTCTACGTTGTCATTTACTGTTGATATGCATTATTGTGGAGACACTTTAGTTGATACTTCAATTTTCCATAAAACAAAAGGTTGTGGAATGGAAATGCAAAACCCTTCCACCGAAGATTGTTCAGTTAAGGTAAAAGATTGTTGTTCGGATGAACAGCTTGTTGTTCAAGGTCAGGACGATTTGAAACTATCTTTTGACAAACTTACGTTTGACCAACAATTGTTTGTTGCATCATTTGTTTACACTTATATTAACCTTTTTGAAGGTTTAGAAGAAAATGTAACTTCATACAGAGATTACGTCCCCCCACTCGTCATAAGGCAAATCTACAAACTTGACGAGAGTTATTTAATTTGATTTTTAAACAGTAAAATTTTTGCCCTGCGGTACTTCCGTGTTGGGCTTGTTTTGTTGTGTTCAATTTCTTGAATTCAAGCTAAACAATCATTTTCATAACTGTTTAATTATCATAGTTTATGCTAAATAAAAGCATCAAATTTCTTATAGAGAACAAACTCGTTGCCGTTATATTGCTCGTCGTATTTGTGGGTTTTGGAACGGTGTACGCACCTTTTAAATGGGACACTGGATTTTTACCGACGGACCCCGTGGCAGTTGATGCCATTCCCGATATTGGCGAGAACCAACAAATCGTTTTTACCAAATGGGACGGTAGGTCGCCACAGGATATTGAGGACCAAATAACATATCCGCTAACTACGACCTTATTAGGTATTCCAGGAGTTAAAACTATCCGCAGTTCTTCAATGTTTGGCTTTTCGAGCATTTACATCATTTTTGATGAGGATATTGAATTTTACTGGAGCCGAAGTCGGATTCTGGAAAAACTCAATTCCTTGCCAAGTGGTCTTTTACCTGAAGGTGTTAACCCAGCTTTGGGTCCCGATGCTACGGGATTGGGTCAAATATTTTGGTACACGCTTGAAGGTCGCGATAAGGACGGCAACGTCACGGGCGGATGGGATTTGCAAGAACTACGAAGCATTCAGGATTATTACGTGAAATATGCCCTTGCTTCTGCGAGTGGCGTTTCCGAGGTGGCATCGATTGGTGGTTATGTAAAGGAATATCAAATAGATGTAAATCCAGAATTGATGCGCCAGTACAACATAGGTCTCAATCAAGTTGTAAAGGCGGTTAAGGAAAGTAATAAGGATATTGGTGCACAGACTTTGGAAATCAACCAAGCGGAATATCTCGTGCGTGGCTTGGGTTACGTAAAGTCCATTGAAGATATTGAAAATGCCGTAGTTACTTCCGAAAATTATACATCCATTAGATTAAAGGACATAGGAAAAGTGTCTTTGGGCCCAGCCACACGCAGGGGAATTTTGGACAAGGAAGGTGCGGAAGTAGTGGGCGCAGTTGTGGTCGCCCGATATGGCGCAAATCCATTAGAGGTCATAAATAATGTGAAGGAAAAAATTGCCGAGTTGAGCAAAGGGCTACCTTCCAAAGTGTTGAGTGATGGCAGGACTTCGCAATTGACAATCGTCCCTTTTTATGACCGAACAGAACTGATACAAGAAACCTTGGGAACGCTCAACGAGGCGTTAACCTTGGAAATCCTTATTACCATTTTGGTCATTATCGTAATGGTATTTAATCTTCGGGCATCCATACTTATATCTGGGTTATTGCCAGTTGCGGTGCTGATGGTCTTTATTGCAATGAAATTTTTTGGTGTGGATGCCAACATCGTGGCACTTTCGGGAATTGCAATTGCCATTGGTACTATGGTAGATGTGGGTATCATACTTGCCGAGAACATCATCAGGCATTTGGACGAAGACGATAAAAAAACACCAATAAATACCGTAGTGTACAATGCCACTGCGGAAGTTTCGGGGGCAATTGTTACCGCAGTAATGACCACCATCATCAGCTTTATACCTGTATTTACAATGATAGGTGCAGAAGGCAAATTGTTCAGACCCTTGGCGTTTACAAAAACCTTCGCATTGACGGCATCCATAATTATAGCTCTTTTCTTAATTCCACCGTTTGCGGCATTTTTCTTTAAAAACAGAAATATCCGAAAATCCACAAATTATGGTATCAGCAGTTTGTTGATTTTAGCTGGTTTTATTGCAGTCATTTTTGGCCATTGGATTGGTCTTATCCTTATTGGCTTTGGTTTTGTGGCTTTGGCGGTACTTAAGGAAAAACTTTCAAAAGAAAGGTCAAACAAATTCAATATTTATCTTTCCGCAGCTGCCATTGTCTTTCTATTAGCAGAATATTGGCGACCATTAGGTGTTGATAAAAGCGTTATCTGGAACCTTATTTTTGTGGGCATAATCTGTTTTGGCTTATTGGCAAGTTTTTCTCTTTTCAAAAACTATTACACCCAAATATTAAAATGGGCATTGGCAAATAAACTTCTGTTTTTGACCATTCCCACAGCCTTGCTAATTTCAGGTTTCATCATCTATAAAAATACCGGCAAGGAATTTATGCCTTCGTTGAATGAAGGCTCATTCCTCTTGATGCCCACTTCAATGCCACACGCTGGTATTGAGGAAAACAAAAGAGTGTTGCAACAGCTGGATATGGCCGTGGCAAGTATTCCCGAAATAGAAACTGTAGTCGGAAAATCAGGTAGAACGGAATCTGCCTTGGACCCAGCGCCACTTTCAATGTATGAAAATGTCATTCAGTATAAATCTGAATATATGTTGAACAGCGATGGAAAACGGCAACGCTTTCAAGTTGATGACAATGGATTTTTTATTCGGAAGGATAGCACGTATATCGCTAATCCAAGTACAGAAATAAGTTCAAGCACCATCGAGAACTACCGTGAAGATGGTAAAAAAGTTGTAGAAACCGTGGATGTTCCTTCCGAAAAATTAATTCCCAATGATGATGGCGAATTTTTTAGGAACTGGCGACCCGAAGTCAATTCGCCCGACGATATTTGGAACGAAATCGTAAAGGTTACCAAATTGCCTGGCGTTACCTCTGCCCCAAAATTGCAGCCCATTGAAACCCGTTTGGTTATGTTACAAACCGGAATGCGCGCACCAATGGGCATCAAGGTCAAAGGTCAGGATTTAAAACAGATTGAGGCGTTTGGCGTAGAATTGGAAACCATTCTAAAACAAGCGGAAGGCGTAAAACAGGAAGCCGTTTTTGCTGACCGAATTGTGGGAAAACCTTATTTGCTTATTGATATCAATAGGGAAAAATTGGCACGTTATGGCGTGACCATTGAGGAAGTTCAAAATGTACTGAAAGTGGCCGTGGGCGGAATGGTGTTGACCCAAACCGTTGAAGGTAGGGAACGTTATGGCGTTCGGGTACGCTATCCAAGGGAATTGCGGGGCGACCCATCCGATTTACAGAATATTTATGTTCCAGTTGAAAAAGGCAGTCCTGTACCATTGAGCGAGCTGGCAACCATTCGTTACGAACAAGGCCCGCAAGTGATAAAAAGCGAGGACACCTTTTTGGTGGGCTATGTATTGTTCGATAAGCTTGACGGTTTTGCAGAAGTGAATGTGGTGGAAAACGCACAAGCACTGATTCAACAAAAAATAGACAATGGCGAATTGGCAGTTCCCAAAGGTATCAGCTACAAATTTACGGGAACCTATGAAAATCAATTACGTGCTGAAAAAACGCTATCCATCATTGTCCCTTTGGCTTTGTTGGTCATTTTCCTGATTCTATACTTCCAGTTCCGTTCTGTGTCCACAACGTTTATGGTATTTACGGGAATTGCCGTTGCCTTTGCAGGTGGTTTTGTAATGATTTGGCTGTATGGCCAAGATTGGTTCTTGAATTTCAGCTTCTTTGGCGAAAACCTGCGAGACCTATTTAATATGCGGACGGTCAATTTGAGCGTTGCGGTTTGGGTGGGTTTCATCGCACTCTTTGGTATTGCAACGGACGATGGCGTTGTAATGGCAACCTATCTCACACAAACATTCGATAAAAATGACCCAACGGATATAAAGGAAATCCGCAAATCAACTTTAGAAGCTGCATCCAAAAGAATCCGTCCTTGTTTGATGACTACGGTTACGACTATTTTGGCATTGTTGCCAGTATTGACATCCACTGGAAAAGGAAGTGATATTATGATACCAATGTCCATTCCAATCTTTGGAGGAATGTTGCTCGATACAACTTCCTATTTCCTCGTTCCCGTGCTTTACAGTTGGCGAAAAGAACGACTTGCAAAAAGAAGGTTAAAGCAAAAATCACAAACCAAAACTATTGAGCAATGAAAAAACAAAAATCAGTTATAAAATATATCGTTTTTGTTGGGATTTACATCTTAAGTGTCAGCAGTTATGGCCAGGATTTACAGACCTATATTGACGAAGCCATTTCCAATAGTCCTGAAATACAGAAATTTCAATTGCGATATGATATTTCTTCTGAAAAGGTCAATGAAGCCAATTGGATTCCCAACACAGAAATCAGCGCAGGTTACTTTGTGAGCGAAACCGAAACCCGTGTTGGGGCACAAAGAGCTCGGTTTTCAGTAAAACAAATGTTGCCTTGGTTTGGCACCATCACGGCAAGGGAAAATTATGCAAGTTCAATGGCGGAAGCGGACTATGTTGAAGTTACCATCGCAAAGCGCAAACTTGCACTTTCAGTTTCACAATTCTATTATCAACTATATGAAATCAACGCAAAACAACTCGTGCTTGACCAAAACATTGAGTTGTTGAAAACCTACGAACGTCTTGCCCTCACTTCCGTGGAAGTTGGTAAGGCATCAGCTGTGGATGTGCTTCGGTTGCAGATTAGACAGAATGAATTGCAACAGGAAAAAGAAGTATTGACACAACAATCAAAGGGTTTCCAAGCTGCCGTGAACAGTTTATTGAATCGTGATTATGATAATGACATTGTAGTGGTTGACACTTTGGAAATGCCCATTGAAGATATTCAGTTTTCTTATGATGCGCTTTCACTAAATCCTGAATTGTTGAAATATGATAAGCTCTACGAATCGGTAACGCAATCTGAACTGCTAAATCTTCGCGAAGCCCAGCCAATGTTTGGCTTTGGTTTGGATTATATTCCCGTTTCCGCACGAACCGATATGAATGTTTTAGACAGTGGCAAGGATATTTTAATGCCGATGGTTTCAATCTCAATACCAATTTTTAACAACCGCTATAAGTCCATTACCAAACAGAACGATTTGCGTCAACAGGAAATCCAATCCCAAAAAGACGAACGCTTGAATTTTTTGGAATCAGAATTGGCAAAAGCCATTTCACAACGTAACCAAGCACGAATCAAATTCAATACGCAACAGAAAAATCTTGAACAGGCCGAAGATGCCGAGGAAATCCTGATAAAAAATTACGAAACGGGAACGATTGATTTCAATGATGTGCTGGACATTCAGGAACTGCAATTAAAATTCCAGATGAGCCAAATAGAATCGGTCAAAAGTTATTATGTACAATCGGCATTAATCAATTATCTAATCAATTAACGATGGAAAAAACTTTCTTCATAAAAAATATGGTCTGTGATAGGTGTATCAAAGTAGTGACGGACGAATTAAAAGATAAGAATATCGATTTGTTCGAAATTGAATTGGGTAGAATAAAACTGAATATTCAAGATACCGACTACCGAGAAACCTTGGTTTCGATTTTAGAGAAAAACGGATTTTCCGTGATAGAAAGCCCTGAAAAACAATTGGTGGAACAAGTAAAAATTGAGTTGATTAAGCTTTTGAAAAATCTACCGTTGGATATAAACAGGAAACTTTCCAAGTATCTCGAAGAAAAACTAAATAGGGAATATTCCAAAACGAGCAAATTGTTCTCAATAATGGAAGGTATTACAATAGAAAAATATTTTATCAAATTGAAAATCGAAAAAGTAAAAGAGCTCATTCAAAATCAAGAATTCAATTTCACTGAAATTGGCCAGATTCTTAATTATAGCAACATAAACCATTTAAGCAGGCAATTTAAAACCGAAACAGGAATGAGCCTTACCATTTATAAATCACAACAAATAAATGACCGCACATCGTTAGACCGAATTATATAACTATAAACCAAGATTATGACACAAGCTGCTGAATATCAATATTAATTTTGAAAGAAATGAATAATCCAATGAAGAAAATATGTTATGCTTTTATGCTCGTATTATTTTACGTCAATACAGCATTTACACAAAATGAAGGAAATACAAATAATTTGCCAGTTCACGAATACACATTGACCATCAAGGAAGAAATGGTCAATAAGGCTGGTAAAGAGGTTGAGGGAATGACCGTAAACGGAACGATTCCAGGACCAACTCTGGAATTTACCGAAGGCGAATATGCCGTCATTTACGTAAAAAATGAAATGAGCGTTGAGACTTCCGTCCATTGGCACGGAATCTTATTGCCCAATTTTCAGGATGGCGTTCCTTATTTATCCACGCCACCCATTAAGCCAGGAACCACTTTCAAATATGAATTCCCCATCAGGCAATCTGGAACTTATTGGTACCATTCCCATACAATGTTACAAGAGCAAAGCGGTGTTTTTGGCTCAATTGTTATAAATCCAAAAGAAAAAACCTTGGATTATGATACAGATTTGGTTTTGATGCTTTCCGATTGGACAAACGAAAAACCGATGAATGTATTACGCAATCTAAAGCGAGGTAACGAATGGTATGGAATAAAAAAAGGAACATCCACACCATTAAACCAAGTGATTGCACGCGGCGCATTTGGCGCACAGCTCGATTTTTGGCGGCAACGGATGGAAGGTGCCGATATAGCCGACATCTATTATCCCGCGTTTTTGGTAAACGGTCAGCAAAATCCCGAATATCCCAATTTTAAGGCAGGCGAAAAAGTGAGGTTACGCATCATTAATGGTTCAGCCTCTACCCAATTTTGGATGACTTTTGGTGGCGAAATGCCCACCTTGGTAGCTGCGGATGGACTGGATGTGACACCTGTCCAAAAAAACAAAACCTTCATTGCCATCGCCGAAACCTATGATTTTATAGTAACCATCCCCGAAAACGGCAAAATTGAGTTCCGCGCAATGGCACAGGATGGGTCGGGCACGGCAACTGCCTTTATTGGAAATGGTAAAGTGATACCTGCGGAAGTAGTTTCAAGGCCCGATAAAATCAAGATGATGCAGCAAATGGCAAAAATGGATATGAAAATGGGAGCTCACGCCTTAAAATTCCAGCCTAAAAAAGATGAACGTTTTGAGATGAAAGAGGAATACGGGATGCAAATGGATGCAATGAAAATGGACCATTCCAAAATGGACCACTCAAAAATGGAAATGAAAGATGAAAATATGAATATGTCCATAGATTCCACAATGAAGGATAAAATGGACCATTCCAAAATGGATATGGGTGGAAAGAAAATAGACAATATGCAAATGGCCGATATGGATGGAATGCAAATGTTTTCGGAGTACAATTATAATTACCTCAAATCACCAGCAAAAACTAATTATTCCAAAGATATTCCAGTAAAGGAAATCCTTCTGAACCTTACCGGAAATATGAACCGCTATATCTGGAGTATGAACGGTGTGCCACTTTCGGAAACTGACCAAATTAAGATAAACCATAAAGAAGTGACCCGAATTACCCTAAACAACCTCACGATGATGCACCACCCGATGCACCTTCACGGTCACTTTTTTAGGGTTATCAATGAGAATGGCGAATATTCGCCCTTGAAGCATTCCGTCAATGTACCGCCAATGGGAGAAGTGACGATAGAGTTTTATGGTAATGAGTATGGCGATTGGTTTTTTCACTGCCACATCCTATACCATATGATGAGCGGAATGGCAAGGGTTATGAGCTATGATACTACAAGGGATGACCGCTTAAAAGGATATCCCATAAGTGGCTTGATTTCCGAAGCCGATAAATACTATACGTTGGCAATGGTAGATGCCGCTTCGCATATGACGGAATTTAATTTTATAACCTCAAACATTCGCAATCAATTTAATGTGATGGCAGAATACGGCTGGAACAAGAACCTTGAAGCCGAAGTTACCTACGAACGCTACCTGCACGATTATTTAAGGGTTTTTGGTGGTGTAAATATCGAAAATGAAATGGAAGATAGTTTGGATGAAATTTCTACCACAGCCATTGCGGGTGTACGATTCTTAACCCCATATTTATTCAATCTCGATGTGCGAATGGATAGCAAATTACGGCCGCAAATAAGTTTGAGCCGTGAAATCCTGATTTTCCCAAGAACGGCAATTTTCGGGATGTACGAGTACCAAGCAGATTTCGGGTGGGTAGATGACCTTCCAATGGGAGATAATTTCAGCAAGGAAGTCACTTGGAACGCAGGAATCGAATATTTTTTATCAAGAAACTTCTCATTGATGGCAAGCTACGACAACCGTTTTGGTGCAGGTGGTGGGCTTTCTGTGAGATTTTAAAAATAAATTAAACACAAATATTAATCTTAAATGTAAATCAAAATGAAAAAAGCACGAGTAACCACAGCAATTATGGCAATGGCTTTGGTGAGCCTAACAGCAATGTCCTGCAAGGACAGTAAAAACGAGGAATCGGCAGCACCGATGTCCAGTGAAATGCACCAAGAAAACGTTTCGGATAAATCTGACGAAACGGCAATGAACGATGAACAAAATTCTGATGCAAAACAAGTATTGGCAGATTATATGGCACTTAAAAATGCATTAGTGGCAACCAATAAGGAAGATGCGGCAAAAGCCGGAAAGAAATTGGAAAGTTCTTTAAACAGTTTTGATGTAAGCAGCTATACTTCCGAAGAGCAAACCGAACTGAAAGATATTATCGCAGATGCAAAGGAGCACGCAGAACACATAGGCAAAAGCGAAATGGACCACCAGCGCGAACATTTCAAAACCTTGAGCAAGGATATTCTGGATATGGTGGCCATTACTGGAACAGAAACTACTTTGTACCAACAATTTTGCCCAATGTACGATGGCGGCAGTGCGTGGTTAAGTATGGAAAAAGAAATCAAAAATCCTTATTATGGAAGCAAAATGATGGCTTGCGGAAAAGTGCAAAAGGAAATCAACTAAATGAAAATTGTGAAAATCATAGCATTGATTTTATTGGTGGTCTTTGTGGTCATACAATTTGTGCCCACAGAGCGCAACCAAAGTGATGTCATACCAAAATCAGATTTTGTGATGGTCAACAAACCACCAAAAAATGTCAGTATGATATTGCAAGAATCCTGTTATGATTGCCACAGTAACAATACAGATTATCCTTGGTACAATAAAATTCAACCTGTTGCTTGGTTTTTGGAAGACCACATTAAAGAAGGCAAGGCCGAACTTAATTTTAACGAATGGGACTCGCTTTCAAGCCGAAGAAAATCAAGTAAACTTCGTTCAATTATCAAACAGATAGAAAGCGGAGAAATGCCTTTGTATTCTTACACTTTGATTCACAGGGATGCCATTTTATCAACATCTGAAAAAGAATTGGTTATAAACTATATGAAGCAAATAAAAGACAGTTTACAATAAAGTCCTGATGTGGGAAGGGAATGATTTTTTTTTCATTGATTGGTTAGTTAAAACCCTTCCCAAGTCAGGCACAAATAAATATAACGATATGGACAATTTTCTCAAACAATGGGCAGAAGCTGCATTTACCACCACAGGCTTTTTTTGGATGGCACTTTGGGCATTTGCACTTGGTTACATTATTAGTAGTATGATTCAGGTTTTTGTAATCGAAAAAAAGATGCAGGAAACAATGGGAGAAAATGAAGGCAAGGGTGTTTTGCTCGGTACATTTTTTGGCTTTATAAGCAGTTCGTGCAGTTTTGCTGCACTGGCATCCACAAAATCCCTATTTAAAAAAGGAGCAAGCTTTGTATCTTCCATTGCCTTTCTTTTGGCGTCAACAAATTTGGTCATCGAACTCGGAATTATCATTTCAATTTTCCTCGGATGGCAGTTTGTGGTTGGCGAATACGTTGGTGGCATTTTGTTGATACTGTTTTCTTGGCTATTGATACGGTTGATAAATCCAAAAAAACTCATAGAAAAAGCAAGAAAGAATTTAAAGGACAAGGATGATGATGAAATGGACGATTCCAAATCGTGGAAAAAGAAAATCCAATCTGAAAAAGGCTGGGCAAAGGTTTCCAAACAATACGGTATGGAATGGAAAATGGTGTGGAAGGACGTAACGGTAGGTTTTACAATTGCCGGAATTGTGGCAGCGTTTGTGCCAGATTCCTTCTTTCAAACCTTGTTCATCAATAGCGGTAACGGCAATACAGATTTCACTTTTTTTGAAATCCTCGAACATATAATCGTTGGACCTATCGCAGCATTTTTGACCTTTATTGGCTCAATGGGTAACATCCCGTTGGCAGCTTTGCTTTTTGGGAAAGGCGTAAGTTTTGCAGGTGTAATGGCATTTATCTTTAGCGATTTGGTCGTCTTTCCAATCCTACGTATCAATGCAAAATATTACGGCTGGAAAATGTCACTATTTATCCTCTTTTTGCTTTTTACGGCACTTATAGGAGCATCCTTGATTTTGCATTATTCTTTTGATTTGTTGAGCATTCTGCCAGACCCATCACAGGTAAAAATTCAGGATAGCGAATACTTTAAGTTGGACTATACATTCTATTTGAACATTGCCTTTTTAGCACTTTCTGGGTTTTTGATTTACCTCGGATTTTTCAAAAGAAAGGATGTAAAACAAATGAAGGAAATGGCACCAAAAAGCCAACTGTTGGAAAACATTTTAAAATACGCTGCATTGACGTGTTATGTTTGGCTTGCTGGCGGATTGATTGTTAAATTTTTTGTGAATTAATAACATAAAAAATGAAAAATTATGATACGCTTTCAGAAGCAATCACAGGATTACAGGCTGATGGCTACGTTTACGATTTTAACCTAAAATCGCATTGTTTGGAATGTGCAACATTAAAGCTGGAATTGAATCCAGAAGATTTTGAGGTCGATGGTATGTTTCGTTTTGAAGGAATGAGTAGCACAGATGACAATAGTGTACTATATGCCATTTCTTCCAAAAACGGAATAAAAGGTTTATTGGTGGATGCTTACGGAGTTTACGCCGAAAATATTTCTGAAGCAATGCGAAAAAAATTAAGATAAAATGAAACACACATATCATATTCACGGAATGACCTGCAACGGATGTCGCAGTCACGTAGAAGCCACACTTTCTAAAGTTGAAGGTGTACAGAATGCATCTGTAGATTTGGAAAAAGCCAACGCAGCTATTGAGATGAAAACCCATATTCCCATAGAAAAATTTCAAGAAGCCTTAAAAAAGGATGGTGGAAATTATAGCATCCACAATATGGGCGAACATCATCACGATTCAGAGGTAAAAGTAAAAGAAAAGCCTAAAGGGAAAGGAACTGGCACTTTCTATTGCCCAATGCACTGTGAAGGCGACAAGACCTACGACAAACCCGGCGATTGCCCAGTTTGCGGTATGGATTTGGTTGAGGAACAAAGTATTTCTTCGGGAGCATCACACCAATGGACTTGCCCAATGCACCCAGAAATTGTTCGCGATGAAGCTGGAAGCTGTCCCATCTGCGGAATGGATTTGGTGCCTATGCAACCAGACCTATCCGCAGAGGAAAAAACATATAAAAAACTATTAAAGAAGTTTTGGATAGCGGTTGCCTTTACCTTGCCCATTTTCCTGATGGCAATGAGCGAGATGATTCCGAACAATCCGTTGTACACTTTGATGGAACAAAAATATTGGAATTGGGTACAGTTTGCACTTTCAATTCCCGTTGTTTTTTATGCTACTTGGATGTTTTTTGAACGTGCCTACCGTAGCATCAAAACTTGGAACCTTAATATGTTCACACTTATCGGAATAGGTGCAGGTGCAGCGTGGCTTTTCAGTGTATTTGGAATGTTTTTCCCTGATTTTTTTCCACAGCAGTTTAAAACAGAATCAGGTGCTGTGCACGTTTATTTTGAAGCTGCCACAGTAATCCTAACTTTGGTTTTATTGGGACAAGTATTGGAAGCGCGTGCCCACAGCAAAACAAATTCCGCAGTTAAGGAATTGTTGAAGCTCGCACCCAATAAAGCAATTCTTGTAAAGGATGGCAAAGAGGAAGAAGTAATGATTGATACAATTCAAAAAGGCGATATACTTCGTGTAAAACCCGGCGATAAAATTCCCGTCGATGGAATAATAACCGACGGCCAAACTACTGTTGATGAATCGATGATTACTGGAGAACCCATTCCTGTAAATAAAAGTATGAATGACAAAGTAAGCAGCGGAACAATCAACGGCAATCAATCCTTTTTAATGAAAGCCGAAAAGGTAGGTTCAGACACCTTGCTGTCGCAAATCATCCAAATGGTCAACAATGCGAGCCGCAGTCGTGCGCCAATTCAAAAGTTGGCCGATACTGTTTCGGGTTATTTCGTTCCCATTGTAGTGCTTGTTTCTGTAATCACATTTATTGTATGGGCTATTTTTGGCCCAGAACCCGTTTATGTATATGCCTTTGTAAACGCCATTGCAGTCTTGATTATCGCCTGTCCGTGCGCCTTGGGATTGGCAACGCCAATGTCCGTGATGGTAGGTGTTGGCAAAGGCGCGCAAAATGGTGTGCTAATCAAAAATGCAGAGGCTTTGGAAAAAATGGATAAAGTGGACACACTTATTATTGATAAGACAGGTACAATAACCGAAGGAAAACCAACGGTTGAAAAAGTTGGTGCTTTTGGTACTGATTTTTCTGAAAATGAGGTTCTGCAATATATAGTGTCCCTAAACAAATCAAGCGAGCATCCACTTGCCGAAGCGACCGTTAAATATGGTAAAGAGCAAAAAGCAGATTTTTTGGATACTAAAAATTTTAGTGCCGTAACAGGAAAGGGTGTTGAAGGAACTATCAACGGAAAAAAAGTGGATTTGGGTAACGCCAAAATGATGGAATATGCCAAGGCTAAATTGACTTCAGAAATGGAAACTGAAGCACAAGCTTTTCAAAAGCAAGGGAAAACAGTTTCCTATTTATCCATCGATTCAAAAGTTGCAGGCTATGTTGTAATTGGCGATAAAATAAAAGCCACAAGTGCTAAAGCAATTAGAGAACTTCAAGATAAAGGTATCGCAGTGATTATGCTTACAGGCGATAATCACGACACCGCCCAAGCGGTAGCAAAGGAACTTAACCTTGCCGATTTCAAAGCAGGAATGTTGCCCGAAAACAAACTTCAGGAAGTAGAAAAATTACAGAACAGCGGAAAAGTTGTGGCAATGGCTGGCGATGGCATCAATGATGCACCAGCTTTGGCAAAAAGTGATGTGGGTATCGCAATGGGAACAGGAACTGATGTCGCCATAGAAAGTGCAATGATAACCTTGGTAAAAGGCGATTTGCACGGTATTGTAAAAGCTCGAAATTTAAGTGATGACGTAATGAAAAATATTAAGCAAAATTTATTTTTTGCTTTGGCATACAATGTTCTGGGAATACCAATAGCTGCGGGAGTATTATTTCCCGTTTTCGGATTGTTATTATCCCCAATGATTGCAGCCTTGGCAATGAGTTTTAGTTCCGTTTCAGTAATTATGAACTCATTAAGATTAAGAAATGTAAAAATTTAACCAACAAAAAATAAAAAAAATGGAACATTCAAATCAACACACAGGAAAAGGCAATTACACAAAATTTATTTTGATGCTCGCCGCATCATTTATTGCAATGTACATCACGATGTACCTCAATACATATTCAATCGACCACGTATATTTCAGTTTAACACGGTTTTATATGAGTTGTTTGGGCATCGCAGCAATGGCAGTAATAATGTGGTTTTTTATGCGAAAAATGTATCAGAATAAGAAAAAGAACATCGCCATTTTATTGGGAAGTTTGGTGCTTTTTGTTAGTGCACTTGGTTTGGTTAGGGCGCAAAGCCCAATCATTGGCGACATACTTTGGATGAAAGCAATGATTCCACACCATTCTATTGCTATTCTAACAAGTGAAAGAGCCGATATAAAAGACCCGGAAGTACGAAAATTAGCTGATGATATTATCGAAGCACAACGAAAAGAAATCGGCGAAATGAAAGAAATGATAAAGCGTTTGGAAGCAGCTAAATAATATTGAAAATCAATCCTGCAAGGTGTTTCCGCCGCAGCGGACACTTTGTAGGTTTAAACAAGTTAATTATGAAAAAATATATCATCTATATCGCCATATTGGTATTGGGCTTAATCTTGGGCTACGTGTTTTTCGGCAGTTCTACTGATAGTCTCGAAAACACCAAAAACGTTTCCGATATGAGCGAGAATTCAGCGACCCAAAAACAAATGTGGACCTGCTCAATGCATCCACAGATTATGCAACCCGAACCAGGCGATTGCCCTATTTGTGGTATGGATTTGATTCCTGCGGAAACAGGCGCAGACGGATTGGCAATGAACGAAATAAAAATGTCCGAAAACGCAATGGCATTGGCAAATATCCAAACAACAATCGTTGGGAATGTTTCCGGAACAGATGACAATACAATGCAACTTTCAGGAAAGATTATGGCAAACGAAGAAGCCAACGCAGTACAGGCAAGTTATTTTGAAGGCCGTATTGAAAAGCTGAATGTCAATTTCACGGGAGAAGAAGTTCGCAAAGGGCAATTGTTGGCAACTATTTATGCACCCACACTTGTTGCTGCACAACAAGAATTATTGACGGCAGCCTCAATGAAGGAATCCCAACCTGCACTTTACAATGCTGTTAGGAATAAGTTGAAACTATGGAAACTCTCTGAAAGCCAAATCAACCAAATTGAAAGCTCTGGGAAAGTGCGGGAAAATTTTCCCATTTACGCCACAGTTTCGGGCACGGTTTCGCAAAAAATGGCAGAGGAAGGTGACTACGTAAAGCAAGGACAACCCATCGTAAAAGTAAGCGATTTGGGAACGGTATGGGCAATGTTCGATGCCTATGAAAACCAAATTTCACAACTCAAGGAAGGTCAAAAAATAAAAGTGGCCACCAATGCCTACCTTAATAAAGAATTTGAGGCAACGGTATCGTTTATAGACCCAACCTTAAACACAAAATCAAGAACAGTTGCGGTTCGTGCCACATTGAACAACAAAGAAGATTTGTTGAAACCCGGAATGTTCGTTACTGCGAAAGTGCAGATGTCAAAAGGCAATGCCAACCAATCACAGATAACAGTTCCAGCCACAGCGGTTATGTGGACAGGCGAACGTTCATTGGTGTACGTAAAGACCAATCCCAACGAACCCGTTTTCGAAATGCGAGAAGTAACCTTGGGAACAAAAAACGGAAATGTTTACACCATTGATGAAGGATTGAACAACGGCGAAGAAGTAGTGACCAATGGTACATTTACAGTGGATGCAGCTGCACAGTTACAGGGCAAAAAAAGTATGATGAATGCCAGTGGTGGCAAGACAATGACAGGCCACGAAGGGCATTTGGGTATGGAAAATACAAATGACAGTACATCAAAAGACCATTCCTCAATGAACAAAAGACTGGAAGTTTCCAAAAAATTCAAGGAACAGCTCAACACTGTTTTTGAAAACTATGTTTTAATTGACCAAGCACTTGTAAATGATGATGCAGAAAAAGCGAAAAAATCTGCAAATGGGTTGCAGAAAAGTTTGGAAAAAATGGATATGAAGTTATTAAAGGGCGATGCGCACAACCATTGGATGACCCTTGAAAAGGAATTAAAAGCATCCACAAACGCAATGGCCAACACTTCTGACATCAAAAAACAACGGGGACATTTTGTCCATCTTTCGGCACATTTCATTAACACATTAAAAACTTTTGGCATCAACGAAAAAGTGTATGTGAATTTCTGCCCAATGGCAAACAATAATGTAGGAGCTTATTGGTTGAGCAAAGAAAGGGAAATTCGCAATCCGTATTTTGGAAAAGAAATGCTCGATTGTGGGAGTGTAACTGATGAAATTGAATAGACCTATCTTTGCACAACCTGTGCATCGATTAATTTGTATCTTTGTGAAACTTTATGAAAATATTCTTTTCCATATCAATGTCGTTTCTATCCTTTTTTCAAGGAATTAGCATTGATATGGATTTTTGTGGGCCAATTAAAGAAATTTCAAGCATTATTACCCATTATCAAGACCATAAAGTTTATGGAGACTCTTTCCTTGAATATGTAGTTGAAGATTACATTGACAATGATGCAAAAAATGAAGGGCATCATAATAACCCAGATAAGGAGAATACACCAGTCCATTCCCATCATCAATGTTGTCACCCTCTAGTATTAATTATTGCGAACAACAATTCGGCTTTAACCAATCAACTAAAGTTTGAAGGGAAAAAACAGTTTACCTTACATAAAGTAAACTTCACTTCCAGATATCTGGAATCGCTTTTCCAACCCCCTAAAGTATAATTCAGTTTTTTAAGGATAGCTATATCCTTACGTGATGCTTTTCAAAGTAAGCATCCCATTATAAACGCATTGCATCTAATTGCATTGCGAGGTTTAAACTGAATTAATACTTTTTCTATGATTAACAAAATCATTTCATTTTCCATTAATAACAAGTTTATTATTGGGCTCTTTATAGTGGCACTTGTAGGTACGGGCATTTGGTCTATGGCCACTATAAATCTGGGTTCTGTACCCGATATTACCAACAACCAAGTACAGGTTATTACAGTTGCCCCAAATTTAGGTACTGAAGATATTGAGCAATTTGTTACCTATCCGGTAGAATTGGCAATGGCAAACCTTCCTGATGTTATCGAGCTGCGTTCAGTATCCCGTTTTGGGCTGTCCGTGGTTACCATTGTATTTAAGGACGAGGCAGGCACATATCTTCCCCGGCAATTGGTACAAGAGAAATTAACCGAAGTTGCTGGAGAAATCCCCGAAGGCTTCGGCACGCCATTTATGGCACCAATAACTACAGGGCTTGGCGAAATCTACCAATACACCTTAAAATTAAAAGAGGGCTACGAAGATAAGTACGATGCAATGGAGCTTCGTACCATCCAAGATTGGATTGTAAAACGTCAAATGGCATTAGTCCCCGGAGTGGTCGAGGTCAATGCTTTTGGAGGTTATGTAAAACAGTATGAAGTTGCAATAAATCCTAATAAGCTGAAAAGTTTCGGTATTACAATGAATCAGGTCTTTGAAGCCTTGAAAGTCAACAATGCCAATACTGGTGGTGCTTACATTGAAAAAAACCACCAAGCCAATTTTATCCGTGGCGAAGGATTGGCACGAAGTATCGAGGATTTGGAAAACACAGTTGTGACGACTCAAAATGGAAGTCCTGTTTTAGTCCGGGATGTCGCCGAAAAAGTAGGCTTTGGTAATCAGGTACGTTATGGTGCGTTTACCCAAGATGGACACGAAACTGTTGGTGGACAAATTTTAATGCTGAAAGGCGAAAGCCCAGGCAACGTAGTCGAAAATGTGGAGAAGCGCATTGTAGAAATACAAAAATCCCTACCCGAAGGCGTTTACATAGATACATTTTTAAGCCGAAGTGAACTCATTGGAAGAACCACAAGCACCGTTGAAAAAAACCTTATTGAAGGTTCATTGATTGTGATTTTTGTGCTTGTCTTGCTTTTGGGAAGTTTCCGTGGTGGCTTGATTACCGCTTCGGTAATCCCTTTATCATTACTCTTTGCATTTATCTTGATGAAACAATTTGGTGTATGGGCAAACTTAATGTCCTTGGGTGCAATCGATTTTGGAATCATCGTGGATGGTGCTGTAATCATTGTAGAAGGAATGGTATTCCACATTCATCAACGGATGAAAAAAACCACAACCGCCATAGACCAGTCTGAAATGGATGAAATAGCCTATGAATCGGCAAGTACGATGATGAATTCGGCATTTTTCGGACAGCTTATTATCCTTATCGTCTTTACACCAATTCTCTTTTTAACGGGTGTAGAAGGAAAAATGTTCCGTCCAATGGCATTTACCTTTGGATTTGCAGTTTTAGGAGCGATTATCCTTTGTCTTACGTATGTTCCAATGATTTCTGCAATGTTCCTAAAACCTGCTAAAAATCAGAATAGTTGGTTTGCCAAATTTGAAAACAAGATTGATAGGTTTAGTGATAGAATAATGTCCGGTTTAAACAGAGGTTATGTACCATTGCTCAATTTTGCACTTCGCTTTAGGGCTGGAGTCGTTATGGGCGCTGTTGCCCTGCTATTGATTGCGGGATTTATTTTCAGCAATATGGGTGGCGAATTTATTCCAAAATTTGATGAGGGCGATATTGCGTTTCAAGCGTTGATAAAACCGGGGAGCAGTCTAACAGAGTCCATTGAAGCTTCAAAAAAACTTCAAAATCTAATTAATGAATTTCCAGAAGTAAAAACGGTAGTTTCAAGGATTGGTGTGGCCGAAATACCAACAGACCCAATGCCTATGGACATTGCCGATAGTTACATTATTCTTGAAAAAGATAAGAGTAAATGGACTTCCGCAGATAGCAAAGAAGAACTCATAGAAAAAATACAGGAAAAAATTTCAGTCGTTCCCGGCGTAAATTTCGTATTTACCCAACCCGTAGAACTTCGTTTTAATGAATTGCTTACCGGTGTTCGTGAGGACGTGGCAATTAAATTGTACGGCGAGGATTTAGAAGTGTTAGCCGACAAGGTACAGGAAATCGCAGCGGTCATCAGAACCGTTCCCGGAGCGGCTGACCTCAATGTGGAAGCTACAAGCGGTTTACCTCAAATGACGGTGGAATATAACCGTGCAAAAATGGCCCAATATGGTGTAACCGTTGACAAGTTGAACGATTATGTAAGTGCATCATTTGCAGGCGAACAGGCAAGTGTGATTTTTGAGGGCGAAAAACGATTCGATGTGGTCATTCGTTTGGCAAAGGAATTTAGACAGGACATCAACAGCCTTAAAAATCTTTATATCGATTTGCCAAACGGAGCGCAAGTGCCTTTAAAGGAAGTGGCAGATATCAGCTACAAACCCGGGCCAATGCAGATTTCAAGGGACAATACCTCTCGTCGTATTTCGGTTGGTGTAAATGTTCGTGGGCGCGATGTGAAATCGATGGTCGAGGAAATACAGCAAAAATTGGAAACGGACGTGAAACTACCGCCAGGTTATTTTGTAACCTACGGAGGTTCGTTTGAAAACCTTCAACGTGCTTCAGACCGATTGATGATTGTAGTGCCTATTGCACTTTTCCTAATATTCATATTGCTCTATTTTGCATTGAGTTCGTTCTCACAATCCCTAATGATTTATATGGCAGTGCCCTTGGCGGCTATTGGTGGCGTGTTTGCCCTTTGGATAAGGGGAATGCCTTTTAGTATTTCTGCCGGAGTAGGTTTTATTGTGCTCTTTGGAGTTGCGGTTTTAAACGGGTTGGTACTGATAAACAAATTCAATGAACTAAAAGAAAGTGGAATGACAGACTTAAAAAAACGAATATACGAAGCAACGCACGAACGTTTACGACCAATTCTGCTGACGGCAACAGCGGCCATTATGGGCTTTATCCCGATGGCGATTTCTACCTCTGGCGGTGCGGAAGTGCAACGGCCTTTGGCAACAGTGGTTATTGGCGGTTTGATAACCGCAACATTTTTAACGCTTGTGGTCCTTCCTGTATTGTATTATTGGCTCGAATCGAGAAAGAAACGAAACAATAACGATGGAGATGTAAGTTATGTCAACAAATCAACGAACATTGTAACTGTATTATTGATGGTTGGAGGTTTGATGGCTTCTGGAACTGCGTTTGCCCAAGACATTAATCAAGATGGTACAATTCCAAAGACATTGACCATTGATGAGGCCATTGCTCTGGCAAAACAGAATTATCCATCCCTTAAAGAGAGCCAAGCTTTTATTGAACGGGAAAAAGCACTAAAGGGAACGAGTTTTGACCTTGGTAGCACCCAAGTTTTCACAGGCAAAGAAGAATATGGTAATAATCTTCCTGGAGTACAAACAACCGTTGGTGTGCAACAGGGCAATATTGATTTGCTATCCGGATTTTCAAAATCGAAGTTTTATAAGGAGCGTATTGCCTTGGGAGAAAAGTTTTATGTGGCCAGTGAACAACAATTGGTGCGTAATGTGATGCAAGCGTATGACCAAATAAATTATTATAAGGCGCAGTTGCGCTTTGCAGACCAACTGGACAGTATTTATGCCAATTTTAAGACCGCTGCCCAACTTCGGTATGATACGGGAGAAACAGGCAAATTGGAATTTATTTCAGCCTCTTCCGAATTTCAACAGATTCAAGTATTAAGGCAACAAGCCTTTGATGATATTGAAATAGCCAAACGTGCCTTAAAACAATATTTGGGAACGGATGAATCCATTGAAACGATTAGTGAACCATACAAAACATTGGATTTTATGGCGACATTAGATTCCACTTCGGTAGCGAATAACCCAATGTTGCAATATGCCTTGCAAAATGCCGAAGTAAGTAAAGCAAACGTGGGCGTTGAGAAATCACAATTCCTACCGAAATTCAGCTTATCGTATGGCAGACAGGTTGTGGATGAAGTGTCAGGCTTCAACACCTATCAGGCAGGTATTAGCATTCCGTTATGGTTTTTTCCCCAGAAGTCGAGGGTCAAGGCAGCCAAGGCAGACGCAATGGTAGCAGAGAATCAATATTTGGAACAAAAGGCGGTCACGGAAAGTCGTGTGTCGCAATTGACCAAATCCCTTGAAAAAACAAAGAAGATTTTGCAATATTACGAAGAAGGCGCACTACTCTTGGCAGAAGAACAAATTACCACCGCACAATTGGCATCTAAAGAAGGCGAAATAGATTACGTCAATTACATCACGATTCTCAATAGTGCCATCCGCATTAAACAAAACCATTTACAATACATCAATCAGTTTAACCAGCAGACCATTGATATGCAATATCAATTGGGCAATTTATAACCTTAAAAAAAGAGAAATGAAGAATATACTATTAGTAAGTACCGTATTATTTACACTTATGTTTATGAGTTGTAATGATGCCCCAAAATCTGAACTTGGGCATAACGAAGCCGAAGGCGTATCAAAAACCAATGAAGCTGGAGAAGATGCACACGGCGAGGAAGGCCACAGTGAAGGAGAAGAAGAAGGTCACAGCGAGGAAGAAGGCGTTGTGGAACTCACAAAGCAACAGGCCGAAACCATAGGTTTGGAAATGAAACTTTTGGAGGAACGCAATTTAGGGAACAACATTAAGGTAACAGGAACGCTGGAACTTTTCCCACAGGACAAGGCGAACATAAGTCCTTTTGTTGGTGGAAATGTGAGTTCCATAAAAGTAATACCCGGAGATAACGTAAGCAAAGGACAGGTGTTGGCATATATAGAACACCCTGATATCATTGCAATGCAACAAGATTATCAGGAAAAAAATGATGAATTGGTCTTTTTGAAACAGGATTTTGAGCGCAAGCAGACTCTTTATGATAAAGGTGTTTCTTCTGGCAAGGAATTTCAAATGGCACAGTCAAAATTTCGTTCTACAACATCCAGCGTCAATGGTTTGCGGTCCCAATTGAGACTGTTGAGCATTAACCCGGACAAAGTGGCGGAAGGACAGATATATTCCGCTGTTCCCATTACCTCGCCTATAAGTGGGTATGTGGATGAAGTAATGATTAGCCTTGGCGATTACGTGGCACAACAATCCAAAATGTTCTCGATAAGCGACAACTCAAAAATTTATGTCAACTTCAAAGTATATGAGAAGGACATAAAGCAAATCAAGCAAGGGCAACAGATATATTTTTCCACGGCCTCTCGTCCAGATGAACTGCTTAAAGCAACCGTTCGGTCTGTTGGTAAAACCTTCAATACAGACCCAAAAGCTTTGGAAGTTCTGGCAGATATTGAAAACAAGGATAAAAACCTATTGCCGGGTATGTATGTGGAAGGGCGCATAGTGCAGGGCGAGAAAAAGGGTTTTGCCGTACCGGAAGCTGCCATTATAAAAGAAGGCGAGCAATCCTTCATTTTCATTTTGGATGAAGATGAAGAAATGGAAGCGGGCAAAATGAAATTCAAAATGATACCCGTAACGGTCGGTATTACTGATTTAGGCTTTGTTGAAGTCAATCTTCCTGCCGAAGTTTCAAAGGATGCCAAAGTCGTGATAAACGGAGCTTATAACCTGTCTTCGGAAATGGTCAAGGGCGAACTGGAACACGGACATTAATTCAATAACAATCAAAGATTTTGATTCCGAGTTTGTTTATCGTCTTAATTAATTAGTTAAAAATTAAAAAACAGGCTCGGTTCAAAATCGATTAAAAATTTAAAAATATGAAATGAGCTATAACAATGTGGATACCAACCACAATGTTGATTGGGGAATTACATATGACCATTAAAAAACAAATAAATATCAACAGATGAAAGAAATAAAAGCATTTATAAAACCAAACCGAATCCAAAGAGTCATTGAAGCACTTTCTGACAATGGATTTGAAAGTATGACCCTTTCACAAGCAGAAGGCACGGGCGCATTCAAGGCAAAAGGTGCAAGACCGTCGCTAGATTTTCACGTAACAGATAGTCCTGTGGTAAAATTGGAATTGGTCTGTCAAAATGAGGAAGCCCAAGCGGCCATTGAAACAATTATAGCCAACGCCAAAACCGACGGGCCTGGAGATGGTATTATTTATATAGCAAATATTGAAGATGCCTTTCAGATTAAAACAGGAGATTCCTTAAAACGGCACGACCTGTAAATCTCTTTTTAAACAAATGGAAAAAATAGTTCAATTTTTAGAAAGCAAAGGGATACGACCTACGGCTATGCGCCTTATGACTTATAAACGTTTGGTGGAATTAAAGGTAGCCATCAGTCTTGGCGATTTGGAAAAGGATTTTAAGGTCAGTGAAAGAAGCACCCTATTTAGGACTATGAAAGCGTTTGAAGAAAAAGGTATTGTGCATCAAATCGAGGATGGAACAGGAGTCATAAAATACGCCCTTTGCGAAGAAAATTGTGAGTGCGAGGTCGGCAACGACCTTCATTTGCACTTTCATTGCAACAATTGTAATGAAACTGTCTGTTTAACAGAGCATAAAATCCCTCATATCAACTTACCTGATGGCTATATTACCGAGGATATCAACTTGGTGGTAAAGGGCATTTGCGAAAAATGCAGTGGCAATTTGGATTAAACGTTTGGTTTTTAAATTTAATTATCATTTATAAATAATTAGCAATGATAACAATCTATAAAAAAGAGGCTACTGTATATATGGTGGCAGAGAAAAAGCTGGATGCCAAGGATTATGAAAACTTGATACCAGTCTTAACCGAGCATATAACTGTTCATCCCGAAGTTTTCTGGTACATCGAGATGGAAAATTTTGAAGGTTGGACGGCAGAGGCACATTGGAAGGGAATTGAATTAAACCTTCCGAATGAAAAGCATTTAAAGCGTGTTGCTTTGGTGGGTAGCGTTAAATGGCAGGAGCAATTTACCGAGGTATTGCTTCCTTTTTCAGAAGCTCATATAAAATTTTATAAGACCGAAGAAAAAGACGATGCCAAAGAGTGGATAAAATAAAAATAAAAAATGGAAAAACTACAACTAAAAATACCGGTCATCCTTCCGCAAGTTCCTAACGAAAAAGATTCTTGTGTTGAAAGGCTTATTCAAAAACTACAAGCTAAAGAGGGCATCGAAAAAGTGCACATTGCCGATGCAAACGGAGATGATGTGCCGCAGCTCTGTTTTCATTATGACCCAGATATCATTTCCATTGACCGCATTCAATCCCTCGCCGAAAGTACTGGTGCCGAGATTACCGAAAAATACGGGCATTTGCTCATTGAAGTTAAAGGAATCAGACACACAAGGCAGGCTCGTTCCATAGAGAAAAGCCTTTTGACAATCAATGGAGTTTTGGAAGTTTCCGTTTCAGGCTCTGGAATGGTACGACTTGAATTTGATAAAAAGCAAACAAATTTTGATGAAATAAGTAAACAAATTGAAAAAGAAAACCTTCAGATTCAGCGGAGTGCTTCAAACGAAAATGATTACACCAAAGCATCCAAAAAACAGGAGCGTTCAAAGAAGGAAGATACTAAAGAACAAACTTCCACAGAGGGCGAGACCCACGATGAAGGAGAAGAGCACGCCCACGGTGGTATTTTCGGTAAAAATACGGAGCTCATTTTTTCCATTATCTGTGGGGCACTTCTCGGAATAGGTTTCGGGCTTTCCTATGTAGAATCCATCCCAGATTGGGTCAGTCTTACTTTATATATTGGTGCTTACTTTTTCGGTGGTTTCTTTACGGCCAAGGAAGCAGTACAGACCGTCGCCAAAGGCGGTTTTGAAATTGACTTCTTAATGCTTGTTGCAGCCATTGGGGCAGCCATTTTGGGAGAATGGGCAGAAGGTGCCTTGTTGCTGTTCCTGTTTAGTTTGGGTCACGCCCTTGAACATTATGCAATGGAAAAGGCCCGAAAGTCCATTGCGGCACTGGCAGATTTAGCACCAAAAACGGCATTGCTCAAAAAAGATGGCAAGACCGAAGAAGTTGGAATTGAGGAATTGAGTATTGGCGATATTATAGTGGTCAAGCCCAATAGTAAAATATCCGCAGATGGCGTCGTGGTCAATGGAAAAAGCAGCGTCAACCAGGCACCTATTACCGGGGAAAGTGTACCCGTGGACAAAATTCCCGTGGAAGATACGAGCAGGGACTATTCCGCAGATGATGATATAAATGATGAAAACCGCGTGTTCGCCGGAACTATCAACGGTAATAACACGCTGGAAATAAAGGTAATCAAAGAAGCCAAAGACTCTACGCTGTCCCGACTGGTCAAATTGGTCAACGAGGCACAGACCCAGAAATCCCCAACCCAACTGTTGACCGACAAGTTTGAAAAATACTTTGTACCATCCGTACTGATATTGGTGGGTATCCTACTCTTTGCCTTTTTGGTCATCGACGAGCCATTTAGTGCCAGCTTTTATAGGGCGATGGCGGTATTGGTCGCAGCAAGTCCCTGTGCATTGGCCATTTCAACACCAAGCGCCGTATTGAGCGGTGTGGCACGGGCAGCACGGGGCGGTGTACTTATTAAAGGTGGGCGACCTCTGGAAGACTTGGGCGAATTGACCGCCCTTGCTTTTGACAAAACAGGCACGCTTACCGAAGGAAAGCCTAAACTTACCCAAGTTGTTCCACTTGGGGATATAGAAGAAAATGAACTTATAAAAATAGCCGTAGCTGTTGAAAATTTGAGCGACCACCCTTTGGCAAAAGCCGTTGTAAGGGATGGAAAAGAACGTCTGGAAGGCACTTCAATACCCGATGCGACCGATTTGGAAGCTGTTCTTGGAAAAGGTATCAAAGCTTCTTTGGGCAAGGATAAAATCTATATTGGAAACCTTGACTTGTACGAAGACCTCGATGAAGCAAAACCACCCGAAGAAATATCGAATAAAGTAAAAGAACTTGAAGGTGGTGGAAATACCACAATGCTCATAAGAAGGAACAAAGAATATATCGGTATCATCGCCCTGATGGATACCCCACGGGAAGCGGCCAAGGAAACACTGAAAAAATTAAAGGAAATCGGCATCAAACGGATGATAATGCTAACCGGGGATAATCAAAAGGTTGCCGATGCCGTTGCTAAAGAAATTGGGTTGACCGATGCCTGGGGAAGCCTGTTGCCAGAGGAAAAGGTTGATGCCATTAAAAAATTAAAAGAACAGGAATCCAAAGTCGCAATGGTAGGCGACGGTGTGAACGATGCCCCTGCAATGGCAAACAGCACCGTAGGAATCGCAATGGGTGCTGCGGGCAGTGATGTAGCATTGGAAACAGCTGACATTGCCCTAATGGCCGATAAACTGGAAACCCTGCCCTTTGCCATAGGTTTGAGCAGGAAGGCAAAAACCATTATTAAGCAAAACCTTTGGGTAAGCCTCGGTATTGTGGCATTGCTCATACCATCGACCATTATGGGTTGGGCCAATATCGGTATTGCAGTGGTCATCCACGAAGGCTCAACGTTACTTGTGGTTTTTAATGCGTTAAGGCTTTTGGCTTATAAAAAATAAATTTAATAAAAAAGGGTTGCTTTTGAAAAGGTTAAAATGACCAAAACGGAAAAGATACTATCATATCACGGGATTCGACCTACTAAAATGAGGTCGAAGATATACAAGTTCCTAAAAAGGAAACAAAGTGCCGTGTCCTTTTCCGATTTGAAAAAGGCCTTTGTTCAAAAGAGCGAAACCAATAAAACAGCAAACAGAACGACCTTTTATCGCAATCTCAAGATTTTTGAGGATAAAGGGTTGATTCATCAGATTAATGATGGGGTCGGAGTGGCAAAATATGCGATTTCTGATGAAAACGCCAAAGGTAAATACGGTACAGATTTACATATGCACTTTCATTGTACCGATTGTAGGAAAACAATCTGTTTACCAAATAAAATATCGGAAGAGAGCTTGCCAGACGATTATGAAGTGAACGATGTGAACCTAGTATTGAAAGGAATATGTGAAAAATGCAGGAAAAAATAACAGGTGGGAGTACTTGAACCTTGAACCTTTGCGCCCAATGGTCCAGTTCAGGTTTTTTCCACCCTCTTTAACTAAAAAATATGGCAGAACTAAAAAAATCTTTGGGTACGCTTCGACTTACCTTTTATGGCGTTGGCACGATTGTGGGTGCAGGAATCTATACCGTGATTGGTGCAGCTGCTGGACAAGCGGGCACAGACCTTTGGTTGAGTTTTATTTTTGCAGCAATTGCGGCTAGTGTCTCTGCAATGTCCTATGCAGAGTTGTCCTCTACCTATCCCAATGCTGGTGCGGAATTTATTTTTGTACGCAAGGCATTTCCAAAAATTGATATTCCGTCTTTTCTCACGGGTTGGACGATTGCGTTTCATAGTTCGGCCACCATTGCAGCCGTGTTACTTGCCTTTTCGGGGTATTTCAATACGTTTTTTAATATGCCCTCTCTTCTAATAAGTTATGGCATTTTATTGGTGTTGTCATTAATTAGTATTACAGGCATCACAAAATCGTCGACAGCAAATATTATTATGGTCAGCATTCAACTTTTGGGATTGTTATTATTGATAGTATTTGGACTTTTGGAAACTGGTCCACCCAAAGCAGAATTTTTTAAAATTGAATCGATTTCTGGAACTTTGGCGGCCACAGCTACACTGTTCTTTATCTATACTGGTTTTGAACATATGGCAGCTTTGGGTTCGGAAGTTAAGAACCCAGGGAAAACAATTCCCCGTGCATTTTTAATGACTATGGTAATAACTACAATAATTTATTTATTTATTGCTTTTACGGTTTTGAATATTGCAGACCCTTCCGCTTTGGCAAACGTGGATTCGCCACTTTCTCTTGCAGCTTCCAATCTCAACAATTGGTTGCCTGTGGTATTGGCTATCGCTGCACTTTTTGCTACGGCTAATGCTGCTTTTAGTGGTATCATATCCATAAGTAGGCTGCTTTTTGGAATGGCCAGTGTCGGAGAACTTCCAAAGTTTATGACCAAAACCAATGCACAGAAAGTACCGTGGGTTACTACTATTGTAGTTATGGCAGCAGTTGCGGGATTTTTATTGTTGGGCGATATTAAGATTGTAGCAGGTATGTCTTCTTTAGGCGCTTTACTTGTTTTTGTTGCCGTAAATGTCGCACTTATCGTGCTTCGGTTTAAAGCACCAGAGCAAGAACGACCATTTAAAGTTCCTTTGGCTATAGGACGAGTGCCGATTTTACCCATTTTGGCGATACTTATAAGTCTATCATTGATAATCCAATTTAATTGGCAGGTTTATTCAGCGTTCGTAGGTGCTGTTATCGTGGGTATTGTGCTTGATTATTTTTTGGACAAAAAGTCAAAAGATGAAATAGACCCTGAAAAAGAAAAGGAACTTTTTAACCATTAAAATGAAGCTATGGACTGGATGTTTGAAGATTTTAAAACTGACCTAGATACCTTAAATCCTATTGTACGAGAAAAAGCCCTGTCCATAGCAAAAGAACTAATTGAAAAAAAAGATATTTCAGCAAAAGAAGCTTTATCAGAAGGCATCATAAGGGCGGAAGAATGGTTTTACGATTTAGAAGGATAATTATTAATTAAAAACTATATAAAATGTTACAGATAATCGAATTAAAAGAAAAAAATATTGTTGCAACAAAAGCTTCGGGCAAATTGAGAAAAGAAGATATAGAAAAAATCCATCCACTTATCCACGCCATACTGGACAAAGGAATGAAAGTCCGGTGGTATTTTGAGATGGTCAACTTTACAGGTTGGGATTTACCTGGTTTATGGGAAGACCTAAAAATGGACACAGCCCACGCCACGGACTATGAAAAAATAGCAATGGTAGGAGATAAAAAATGGCAGAATTGGATAACCCAATTTATGAAGCCTTTTACCAATGCCGATATTAAGTATTTCAATATAGACCAAAAGGAAGATGCCAAAAATTGGATTGAGAGCCAGTAAGCTTACTTCCGTAAAAGACAGACGATGAATAAAAAAAGCATTCTTATTACCATTTTAATTGGGTTTGCCATAGGTGTTTTTATCCTTCAACCTTTTGGGATAACAATTTTCACGTTTAGCAGCCAGAATTACGAAATCAATTGATGGCAATATTTAATAAATAATTTCATTGAAATTTTAAATATCAATGGGAATCAAATTTTTGAGAACACTCTGTTTGGCTTATTAGGTGCAAGTGTTGCGCTAATTTATTATTTCGGTAAACGAGAAAAGGATATAGATAACAAGTAGCGGTAAATCGTTATAGGAATGAGCGAAATTTTTTATTTAAATAAGTTAAGTGAAAACTTAATTAATAGCAGGCAGCTTTTATGATGCTTTTTAAAGCAAAATGATTAATAGTATTAAAAGCAAAAGTAGAAGCTGCTTTTTTAAATTATACAAGTAAAGATGCGCATTATGAATATTAAACATTGTTTTTTAATAATCTTGTTGGTTAGTTATTATAAGGTAAATGCCCAAAAAGTTTATACAACTGAAGAAGGTCATATTATGATGATGACTTTGGTTGATGATAAACCCATCAAGGCAGAAAGCCATAAATTGGCACTATATCTTGATTATGATTCCAAAGTGGTCAATGGTGTACTCGACCTTAAGACTTTATCAACATATAGTCCTAAAATCAATGCCCTTTTAGAACAGCGGGAAGACCCTTTAATACTTCGGTTTACTGGCACTATTCCATCACAGGATTTTTTATCAAAACGGCACGACCCTATCAACTTTAATTGGCTGATAGATGTTACTTATCAAGGGAAATCCTTTAAATCACAATTTAAAGCAACCATTACCCATATAGAACAAGGAGTAAGTATGTCCTGCCTGATAAGTGCAACCGGACAATTATTGGTTTCAAATACTGGTTTGGATTCCTTAATAGAGGGTATCGATGATACCATAGAGGTGCAGTTTGCCCAATTGGTGTTGAGATTGGAATGACTGTGAATTTAAATAAAATTATAATTGATATAAATGAAAAAAAAGAAACTGAATTTAAGAGATTTAAATAAAACTTCATCCGATAATCACAAGCGCAATGATGGCCACAACCATAGCAGTCCGGAAAGTATAGGGAAATTTAAAATTTATGTACCAGCAATTTTCAGCTTTGTAATGCTGATTATTGGTATTGCGATGGATTATTTTGACGTAGCTTTTTTTAAAGATTGGATACGTATTGTCTGGTATGCAGTCGCATATCTTCCAGTAGGTTTTCCTGTGATAAAGGAAGGTTGGAACAGCATCAAAAATGGCGATTTCTTTACCGAGTTTTTATTGATGTCCATCGCAACCATAGGTGCATTCGCCATTGGCGAATATCCCGAAGGTGTGGCAGTAATGTTGTTTTATGCGGTAGGCGAATTGTTCCAAAGTGCCGCCGTTAAAAGAGCCAAGAGAAGCATCAAGGCATTACTAGATGTAAGACCTAATGAAGCCTTGGTCTATAGGAACAACAATTATGTTTCTGTAAATCCCGAAATCGTTGCTATTGGCGAAAAAGTGCAAGTCCGTGTGGGCGAAAAAATTCCTTTGGATGGTATTTTATTGTCCGAAAAAGGCTCGTTCAATACCGCAGCATTAACGGGCGAAAGCAAACCTGACACCATTGCAAAAGGAGAAAAAGTATTTGCAGGAAGCATCAACCTTGATGGCGTTATTGAAATCGAAACCACCAAGGAATTTAAAGACAGTTCCATTGCCCGAATCCTTGATATGGTCCAGAATGCCACGGCTCGTAAATCAAAAACCGAATTGTTCATTAGAAAATTTGCAAGAATCTATACACCTATTGTGGTATTCTTGGCGATTGGATTAACATTTTTGCCCTACTTTTTTGTGGATGATTATGTGTTTAACGATTGGTTATATAGAGCATTGATATTCTTGGTAATTTCCTGTCCGTGTGCCTTGGTTATCTCTATTCCGTTGGGTTATTTTGGTGGATTGGGAGCAGCTTCAAAAAATGGAATTCTCTTTAAGGGAGCATCTTTTTTAGATGAAATGACAAGGATAACCACAGTGGTAATGGACAAAACCGGAACCGTGACCAAAGGTGTTTTCAAAATCAAGGAAATAAAAACCATTGATTGGGATGAACCCGAATTTATGAAATACCTAATGGCAATGGAAGAACAATCCACCCATCCCATTGCCAAGGCCATAATGGAATATAAAGCCGATGGCGAAGATTTTCAGGCAAAAGAAGTAACCGAAGTCGCAGGAAAAGGATTAAGGGGAATGGTCAATGGCAAAACTGTTTTAGTTGGGAATAAACCATTGATGACTTCAAATAATATCGAAGTTCCATCTGAAACCGACAACATTGTAGAATCCATCGTAATGGTTTCCATTGATGGTAAATTCGCTGGCTATGTCATCATTGCAGACGAATTGAAAGAAGATGCCCACGAAGCCATCAAACAAATTAGAGAATCTGGAATTTCCAAAATCATAATGCTTTCCGGCGATAAGGATTCCATAACCCAACAAGTGGCAAAAGAAATGGGTATTGATACTGCAAAAGGCGGTTTGTTACCAGAAGATAAGCTCAACGAAGTTGAGCATTTGAAAAAACAATTTAATACTAAAGTAGCCTTTATAGGCGATGGCATCAACGATGCACCGGTTTTGGCAGCGAGCGATGTTGGCATTGCAATGGGTGGTTTGGGCAGCGATGTGGCGATAGAGACCGCAGATGTAATCATCCAAACAGACCAACCAAGTAAAATAGCTAGAGCCATAAAAATAGGACGTTCTACAAGACGCATCGTTTGGCAGAATATTGGGTTGGCCTTTGGTGTAAAAGCAGTGGTTTTGGTTTTGGGCGCAGGTGGTCTGGCAACGATGTGGGAAGCAGTTTTTGCCGATGTAGGCGTGGCCTTGTTAGCCATTCTGAATGCGGTTCGATTACAGAAGATGAATTGGAAATAGTATAAAAGAATGTCTCAAAAAAGAAGAAATAGAAGAAACAAAAAAAATCGGAAATCATCGAATACCGACATCACAAAAAGAGATAAGGTCAAAGGTATTCTTATGATAATCCTTATGGTAATAGCCGCATTTCTGCTTTATTTTTTTGTGCTAAAAGGAAATATTCATAAGCATTAATGAATTAAGATAATAAAATATTCCAAGTGGTTTGTGTGGCTACAAAAATTGAAGTGGAAATGATTGATATATAGTAAAAATGATATTCTATGTCGGAAAATAGACGGAATAGACGAAATAAAAAAAGCAATAAAGTACCCTCTGTAAAAAATAGTATTACCAAAAAAGATAAAATAATTTGGATTAGTATTCTAATCGTTGTTATTGTGTTAATCTTCTTTGTACTGTTCTTGCAATTCCTAAAGTACTTTATATCTATTTAATTAATTACAATTTTAAATGCAACGCTATTGCAGAAGATTAAGTGAAAATAATGATACCCAGAATGAATGACGACAAATTACGACGATATATTAAAAAAATTAGACAATAAATTAGATATTCTTGAAATAGAAGAACAAGATATTTTACTCAAAGCTGAAAAAGGGATTAAACTTGCAAAACAGACCCTTAAATCAGTTAGAAGTATCGTAGTTGATTATGAATTTGAAACCAAATTAGAGGAAATTCATTTCTTTAAATGTACTAAACCAAAAATTTATAGCAAACTTATTTATTACGTAAAATTATTTAACATTGAAAGTAAAAGACCCAGGGGAAGCAATAAATCGCAAGTAAAGTATTTGAACAATTATATTGAGAAACTTCAAACCTACTTTAACGACAATCTTGATTTTTACCATTATTACCGCAGGGAAGCTACTGTATTTGATGAGCAATATTTTTTAAGAGGCAAGGCAGATATTCGGTTGTTCCCAGACTCATTTCACTTTTTTGTTGATGAAGAATTTGCAACAAGCCACGATAGTACCGTGGCCTCAATTTTAGCCTACGACCTTTTGATTGTACACTTAAAACGGGAAATTGATAAATTGGAGAATAATGGAAATTATGCAAGTTTAAGATTGTTACAAAGTAAAACCAAAATTACCTGGACAGCCCACAAAATATATTTAATTGAACTGATATACGCTTTGCACAGTACAGATGTCATTAATAATGGTACTGTTGACATTAAAGATATTGCCTATTTTGTTGAAAAAACATTTAAAGTGGACTTGGGCGATTATTACAGAGCTTTTTTGGAAATACGGATGCGTAAAAATGGCAGAACCAAATTTTTGGATATTCTGAAAAAGCAGTTGACCAAACGGATGGATGATACTGATAACGTAAAATAAAACACCCAAGATGCTTCAACTTGGGTGTTTCTTGTTTTATGGAAAATCTCATTTTATTTGGTGGTTTTTAGATAGGGTATTTTTTCTGAAGAAGTACCAAAACCCTCTATTGTATTACATTGAAAATGAGAGAAGAAAAACACCCAAGTAGGCCTAACTTGTGAATAAAATCCAGCAAACTACCCCAATTTTGTAGAACGAAAGTCAAATCAGGTCAGGGGCTATCATTTTAGATGAAAGCAAAACGGTAGTCCCTTTCTTTTAATCCGTTCTATTATGCCCACAAGTATTATTACCACAGACGACCTTCGAGAATTCAAAATGGAACTGCTCGATGATATCAAGGAACTACTCAATAGCCAATCTGGTCATATTACCAAAAGGTGGCTAAAATCCCCTGAAGTAAAAAAGCTTTTGGGAATCTCTTCTGGCACGTTACAGAATTTAAGAATTAATGGCACATTGCCCTACACCAAAGTAGGGGGTGTACTCTATTACGATTACGAAGAAATAATTAGCGTAATGGAAAATAATAAAGTTCATAACAAATTCTAAATCGTTTTGGAGCAGGTCAATTACATTAAGCACCTAAACGCTGTATTCTTACAATTCTCAAAGGATAGCCGTTTAAATCCCACGCACATAAGTTTGTACGTGGCATTGTTTCAATTATGGAACAACTATCACTTTCCGACAGAATTCTATATCAATCGAGAAGAAGCGATGCGGTTTTCCAAGATTGGTTCAAAAACTACCTACCATCGCTGCATCAAAGAACTACATCATTGGAAATACCTATTATACGAACCCTCACATAATCCATTTAAAGGCAGCAGAATCAAGATGTTCAATTTTGGGACAAGTGATGGACAAGCTCTGTACCCAAACCCTACCAATATCGGGACAAGCAATGGACAAGCGGTGGTATCTATAAACAAACATATACAAACAGGAAAAAACAAAGCAAATGATACTAAACTTGACAAGCCAAAAAATGAAAATGAAGTCATTGATTTTTTTGAAAAGGAAAATTGGCCAGAATTGGAAGCCAAAAAATTTTACAACCACTACCAAGGCATCGGTTGGAAAGTAGGTGGAAAAACAAAAATTGTCGATTGGCACGCCACAGCTCGAAACTGGATGATAAAGGCCGAAGAGCTAAAAGAAGAAAAAACAATGGTTGCAGTTAGCCAAAATACGGACAACCTAAAGACAAGTTCCAACAAAAATTATAATGAACCATTATGAATCCCCACAAACCACATATCATTACCGAGGGTAGCGTTCAATACACCTTGGGAGAACTGAAAGACAATCAAATGCTTTATGATTTTGATAAAATGCTAATTTATCTCAATGCCAAAGGAAAACTACTTTTTGGCAAGAAATTCAAAATTTTTGAAGAAGACCGTGATATTATATTCAAGCTCTGTAATTATTTTATCAGGGATGAAGCTAATTGCAAAAAATTAGACATCGACCGCGATAAAGGGATTTTGCTTTCTGGTCCTGTTGGTTGTGGAAAAACCAGTTTAATGAAACTGTTACGCCATATTGTGCCACATCAGAAATCGTATGAGGTTATACCCACACGAAACATTGCCTTTGCCTTTAATAATATTGGGTACACCATCATTGAAAATTACGGCGACAAAAAGTTTTATTGTTTTGATGATTTGGGTGTAGAACCCACCGGAAGGCATTTTGGAAAAGATTGTAATGTAATGGGCGAAATCTTACTTTCACGTTATGATTTATTTTTAAGTCATAAAACTAAAACACACGCAACTACAAACCTCAATGCTAAAGAACTGGAGGAACGTTATGGGAATAGGGTACGTTCAAGGATGCGACAACTGTTCAATTTAATTGCCTTTGATAAAAGCAGTCGTGATAAAAGGGATTAAATCTAATTTTGGTTTTCTTCCTCTAAAAGAAGTAGTTCGTGTATCATATCGCTTTCATCCAAATATTGAGCCAACCATTCTTGTTGGGAAAGCCAATTGATATACTCTTTATCAGATTCCCAAATAGCTTCAACATATTCCCCTCTATATTTACCGAAACTAAATTTCGTTCCAGAATCTTGTCCCTCAACTTCAGTATCGAACAATTTGTAATAGGTTTCTAATAAACCTTCTTCTCTACACCTGTAATACAGCCATTGTTTTTTATAGCCTTTGTATTGCCTTCTTTTTTCAAGATATTTTACCATTTCAACATCAGATAAGGCCTTAAATGAATTTCGTTTGGTTTTTGGTTTAAACAACCATCCAAAAGTCATCCCCAAAGTATTTTGAAGTACGTTCAAAAAGAAAATTGCAATTGCTCTCATTTTATTTGCACTAGAGTTTATAACACTCTAATTAGGCTTAATTTACGAAAAAAAACCAAAATTTTGACTTCCAGAAGTAAAGATATATTCTTAATAAAATTTTAACAATTTGTAGGAAACCGTAAGAATTTAAAAAGACATTTCAGTATATTTATAGGCGATTACGCTTAAAATATTAATGTTTAAAAAGCTAATGGGAAATCATTGGCTTTTTTATTGTTTCAAAATAATTATTATGCATATAAGTTCACTATCCATTAGGAATTTTAGAAATTTCTATAAATCAAAATTCATTTTTAAAAAAGGTATAAATACTATTTTAGGAGAAAACGGTTCAGGTAAAACCAATCTCTTTTTTGCTTTACGAGTTTTAATTGATGATAAACTTCCAAGATATATAAGATTTAATGAGTCTGACTTTAACCGAGGTCTGGGTAAATGGGCTGGACATTGGATAATTTTATCGGTTACTTTTGACGAACTGGATGCGAGTGAAGAAGCACAGGTACTGGCAGTACAATCTTCGGGAGATATGGAAGGCAGCAAAAAGACTGGAAGTTACTCGGTGTACTTTAGACCAAAATATCAGTTTAGAAAAGAATTATATGATTATTCACAAACCGCAGGTAAAAGTGTAGCAGGGCTTCAGCTTTTTTTTGATAAACTTACGATTGATGATTATGAAACGTCTTACTTATGCAGAGGCTCTGGAGATTTTAGTGATGACACTACCTATAAAAAGTATGTTGGCGATTTTGATGCTGTTGAATTCCCAAACCCAGATGATAAAGAAGAATTGATTTTTGGAACGTTTCTGCCGAGGGAAATAAGTGTGCACAACGAGGTTTCTTGTACGTTCATTAAAGCACTTCGAGATGTCGAAAGCGACTTACGTTCCTATTCTACTAATCCATTGATTAATTTATTACGAGGAAAGGAAAAAACTATTGAAGTTTCAAAACAAACGGACATCATTGATAGCGTTAACAAACTTAACGACCAAATTAGTTCTCTCAAAGAAGTAAAGGATGTGAAAGATGGAATTGACAAAAGTATTAAGGAAGCTGTGGGTACTACTTACGGCCCTAATATAGATGTCAAATCAGAACTTCCAAATGATATGGAAAAACTACTGCAATCACTCAAACTATGGGTTGGCGACCCAGATGAAGAAGGTTATATGGGTAAAATATGGGAGTTGAGTTTGGGAGGTGCAAATATGATTTACCTATCACTAAAGCTATTGGAGTATGAAAAAATCAGAACGGATAGAATTGCAAATTTTCTTTTAATAGAAGAACCAGAAGCACATATTCATACGCATATTCAAAAAACCCTTTTTGATAATGTGCAAACCAATAAAACACAGGTTATTATTTCAACGCATTCTACTCACATTTCATCTGTAAGCCGAATAAGTTCAGTAAATATTTTAAGCCGAGGAAATATGCAGACTTTGGTATATCAACCATCTAACAATCTTGATGATGATTATATAACAAGAGCCGAAAGGTACTTGGACGCCATAAGAAGCAACTTGCTTTTCGCGAAAGGCGTTGTTTTGGTTGAAGGCGATGCAGAACAGATTCTCATTCCTCAAATGTTTAAAAAAGTCTTTGGAATTTCGCTCGATGAAATTGGGATAAGTCTCGTAAACATTGGAAGTACAGGTTTTAAAAATGTTGCAAGGCTTTTCCATAAGGATAGAATTCAGAAAAACTGTGCCATACTAACTGACTTGGATGCCAGTATTGTCAATTTACCTGCAAATGAAGTTGATGATTCTGCTTATGAAAAACATTGTAGGGCATCGCAAATTAGTGGAGCTGAAAGAAAAAAGGAATTGGATAAATTTTGTGACAAAAACGACTTCTTGATTCCTTTTTACTCTAAATACACCTTTGAAGTTGATTTCCTTTTGAATGGGAATAGCCACGAATACGTACAATCACTTCCTGAAATTTTCAAACAACAAGCAGCTATTGATTCTTCAAAGAAAAAGTTAGAAGAAAAATCAGTTTCGATTGCAGGTGTAGAAGTTTTACGATTGGCTGATAAAAAAGGCAAAGGTTGGCTGGCGTTGGTTGTTGCAGATAATTTAGTTTACAATACTTATATTCCTGAATATATTTTGAAAGCCGTTGCTTTTGCATCTTCGCATTTAAATAATGCCTCTAAAGCTAAAACCGCTAAATACAGGTTACGAAAAATTAGTCGTAGTAAAAATGATAGTTATTACGATGTAGCAACAAAAATTAGTTTTAAGGATAAAGAAGACCAACAGGTTATTGATGACTATATAGCCAACTTTCCTAATGACCAATTTACTAAATTTTTATCGTTTATATGATTTTAGATACTTTAAGCGACCAACAAAAAGATGCCGTTGTTAAAGATGGAAATGTACTTCTTACAGCTTGCCCAGGAAGTGGAAAAACACGAGTGATTATTCATAAACTCGCTTATGCTCTAAAAAATATTGATGTAAACAGTAAACAAAGGATTGTCGCTCTAACTTTTACCGTAAGGGCTTCCGAAGAAATATATCGCAGATTAAACGCAATGGGAATTAATAGTAATCGGGTTTGGTCTGGCACTTTGCATTCATTTTGTCTCGAATGGATTATAAAACCCTATTCCTGTTATTTACCTGAACTTGAAAACGGCTATTTAATTGCCGATGAAACTTATGCCTCGGATATCATAAGTGAACTTAAAGAAAAGCATAAGTTAAAACCTATTGACCCGATTAATTTCAGATTCAATAGGGACGGCACATTTGCCGAACCAAAAACAATTCAAAAAAGAGTCCTTAAGGATTATCACGAAAGGCTACAAACAGAGAAGTTAATTGATTTTGAGCTTCTACTATACTATTCATACAAACTCTTAACCAAGCATCCTAAAATAAAAAAAACGTTATCGAACATTTTTAGCCTTATATGTGTTGATGAATATCAAGACACGCAAGATTTGCTTTACGCAATTATTTCGTCGATTGTAACAACTGGGGAAGGTAGCTCAAATCTATTTTTAGTAGGAGATACAGACCAAGCAATTTATGCATCTTTGGGTGGCATTGCCAAAAGTTTGGAAGAAATACAGGAAGAGTTAAACACTTTACCTATTGAGCAACTTACGCTTTCTGGAAATTATAGGTCCACACAAAGAATTATCGACTTTTACTCTATATTCCAGACAAACCCAATTAAAATTGAAGCTATTGGTACTAATAAAGACGTTGATAGTATAATAACGTACAATAACACCATTGACAAAGGATATTTAGTAGATGAAATTGGACGACTTATAGAGCATAGTTTAGATAATGGAATTCCAGAAGATGAAATATGCGTATTGGTTCCGCAATGGTGGTTAATAACTACTATCACAAAACAGTTGAGAGCTAAACTACCAGATGTAAATTTTGATGCTTCAGGTTTAGCACCAATGTCAAAAAATCGAAATAACATTTGGTATAAGTTATCGAGGTTGTTCTTAACGCAGCCACAACCAAAAATATATTCATTGCGATACAAATGGTGTTCTGAAGTAATTGAAAACTTTAAAGAACATACCAATACTGAATTCAGCGAACAATATCAAACAGAGCGAAATGTATTGAAATTGATTAACTCGATAACATCCAATGAAACTGAAGGTATCGATTATCTTAATGATTGTTTTGACCAGTTTTTAGAGGCTGTTGGGATTGACCAAACTATTTACGCACAACTTCTTATAAATAGGAAGACCTTTTTCGATGTAATAAAGAGCCGTCTTGAAGACCCAACGTTTCAAGTTCCAAGTGACATAGCATCATTTATGAGTTTTTATAGAGAAATGTCAGGCGTCGTCATCAATACTTGCGTTGGTGTTAAAGGAGAAGAATTTGAAACCGTTATTGCTTATGGTTTGCTAAATGGGTATATCCCACATTGGAATGACATTTTTACTGGAGACCCTGTTGCCGCTTCAAAAAAACTACTTTATGTTATCTGTTCAAGAGCCAAAACCAATTTACACTTGATATCAGAAACTGGCAGACAAACCAAAAAAGGAAACCCGTTAGAGATTACCCCAGAATTGCAAAATCTTAATTTTGAATTTGATGAAATATAAAAAATGTTGTAATCCATTTGTAACGATTTGAAAAATTAAGGATAGTGTTTTTAGGATAAAATGAAGAAAATAGATTTAGAGAAAAAATCATTAGAAATTCAAAAAATAATCTCTCGTTATACAAAAGAGAGCTTTGTATGTTTTTTTGCTGATTTTATTAGACACCATCCAGAAAGAAGCAATATTGGATTTTCAAAAAAATTCAAGTCAAAATTAAAAGATTCTTTATATCTGATAATGTTAAGACTCTCTACACCATTGGCAGGCAAGGAAGAACTTCATTATTCAGAAAAAAATGATTTAGTACTTCAGCAAGTTGCTGACATTCTTTTAGAGATAGTTAGTTTCTATTTATCAGAAAATTATGAGGGAAATGAATTTGATGAGATTTCTGATAAAAGACAAAAATTACTTGTTCACGAATTAGCATTCAAAAATTACTTTCAAAACGGAATATTAAATTATAGAGAACAAGAGGTAAATAAGGTTATTAGGATGTTTAAACCTTATCAAGATAAAATACAGGAAAGATTAGAAATCGATTTAAAAACCTTAATTAATTTATGCAATCATTCTGAATTAATTTATCGTGCAAAGTCAATAAATTCAAAGTCATTTATTTTAGACAAAGGCTTTGACAAACTGGCTCGACAATCTGCAAATGGATTATTAGCAGAGAATGAGTTTACAGATAAGCTGTTAGAACTTTCGAATGAGACCCAAGAAAGTTTTTTGAATTTTTTTGAGAAACCCCACCAATGTTTACTTTTTGCCAAACAAGATTTTCACCTCTCTTTTGAAGAAAAACATATTGATATTTTCTGTGGCTTATTTTCAATTGATATTAAAGATAATCATAGTAATTTATTTTATTCCCAACAAAATCCTTTAGAAAATAAACCGATTATAAGAATTAGTGATAATCAGTATTTAAACGTATATCAAAAACAATTGCCTTCAGCTCTATATGATTTACTTTATACCACGCTTACTCAAACAAAAAAGGAAAAAGAACAAGTAAATTTCCGTAGAGGAAAAGTTGTTTTGGAAAGCCATACTTTGGATATATTTAAAAAATTCTTCAAAAAATCAAAAAGGATTAAAATTTTCACCAACTATTACATAAACAACGAGCCAGAAGAAAAAGATATATTAATCCTTGTGGATAATAACGCCTATATCATTGAATGTAAAGCTTCAAGATATAGAGAACCACGAAGGGTTACGGAACAAGCATACCAAAGAATTAAATCTGACTTTAACGACTGTATTCAAAAAGGTTATGACCAATGCTATCAGGTTGAACAGGAATTGTTAAACAATGAAAAGGTTATTGTTAGCTTGAAAAATAAATCGGAGGTAATTATCACGAATGAAATTCACGAGATTTTTTGCATTGTAGTTACTTCAGAAAGATTTGCTTCCATACAAACCGATTTAGGATTAATGCTTAAAAGGAAAAATAATGAAGACCCTTACCCTTGGTCAATATATGTCGATGATTTAGAAACTTTTTTGAAAGTGCTTTACAATAGTTTCAGTAATCCATCCAGAAAGATTTTTAACTTTTTGGAGCATAGAGAATTACTACACGGAAGATTAATAACCAATGATGAATTGGATGTATGTGCTATGTTCCTAAAAGACCCAAAGAACTTCAAAGAAATATGTGAAAGTGAATATGTTGTTTTTACTGACCCAACCCTACAAAATTATTTTGACAAGTTATATTTTGACAAAAAACTAAAATTTAGGATTGAGGATTTTTAGTTTTAATTATCTCTTTGAAGATAGTTATAATAATCTTTCTAATGCTTTTTACAATTTCCATAAATATTTCCTTCATAACCCAACATTTAAATAGTTATACAATCCCATTAAAATGGCCAATGCCATTGCTCTTATATTTTTGGGCTTTAAAAAATAATCTGCTTCATCGGTGCTCGAAATAAAGCCCATTTCGATGAGTATAGCAGGGCGAATTTCGATATTTTCACGTAGCACTTGAAAATTTGCGAATCGAACTGCTCGTTTTTTAAAGTCCAATTTCAGAGTGCTTTCTTCCAAAATGGACAATCCCATTCCGATAGATTTCTTTATAAGTACTTCTTCATCGTTGGTATTATGCACGTAAATGTCCATTCCTTTTGCCGATGTGTTAGAGGCATTGCAATGTAACGATACAAACACATCAGCCTTTAAGCTTTCAGCTAATCGACTTCTATCGGATAAAGAAATTAAAGTGTCCATATATCTGGTCGAATACATATCAAACTCGTTATTTAAGAGGGTTTCATTTAGCCTTATAATCTCTTTGGCAATACTTAACGATACATCCTTTTCTTGAATACTATTTGTACCGATTGCACCAGTATCTTTTCCACCGTGTCCAGGGTCGATGATAATGACTTTTTGTTGACCGAAAATCACACAGAATTGTAGCATCAAAATCACAAAACTGACGTTTTTGGGCGTTACCCACTTCCAAAATTTTAGAGTTATCAACATCGCACTTTTCAATTTTCATAAAATTTGATACCAATTCGCATCAAATAAAAACAATTGACATCAAAACTTATTTTATTCACAATTTACTGATTATCAGTTCTTTGTATTGCAATATACACTATTTTTCAAATATCAAAATTGACGTAAAATCTAAATCACTTTGATTATGAAAAAATCACATTATGTAACCATCTTATCATTACTTATTTCAAGTACAACTTTTGCACAAATTGGAGGTATCGAAGATTCCGTAAACGATGTTTCTGATACTATCCGAACCATTTTCCCCATTATTTTGGGCGTTATCTTTTTAATTGGATTCCTATTTAATGCTGGACATTTCTTTGGCGAAAATGCCGATTTAAAAAAAGGGATTACCCGCGTACTGGTCTTTGTATTGATTGCGGGAGCAGTCGTGGGCATCTTTACGTACCTCATTAGCATCGTAGTGTAATGAAACGATTCGAGGTCTATAAAAACATACGCAAGCGAGCCGTGATTATGGGTCTGCCCATATCATTGTTCGCTTTAATGATGACCGTTGTTATCGGTTCATTGCTGTTCATCATCTTTTCGTTCAGCTTTACTGTTATCATTTCAGTATTTCTATTGAACGGTGCACTGTATATCGTATTGACTCACATTACCAAAAACCCTGCATTGATGCACATCAAAAAGGTATTCCCACAAACAATTAGTAACAAAAAAGGAAGTCGTCTGTACTATGAAGAAAATTAACCTATCGGCATATCATCCTATTTTGGATATTCAAGACCATATCGTGTTCGCTAATAACGGCAATGTGGTATTGGGCTATCAAGTGGACAATCCTGAAATCTATTCCCTCGCGGAAAAAGATTTTGAGGATATTCACGGTTCGTGGTTTCAAGCGTTTAAATCATTGCCTATTGCCACGGTTATCCACAAACAGGACATCTATCAGAAAGCTGAATATTTGGCGGAAGAACTTCCGAACAAAAGCTTTTTGCAACGTGCCACACACGATTATTTTAAAGGTCGGGAATTCATTAAACATTCTTCTTACCTATTCTTTATACTTCCGCACAACAAAGCTTTGAACGCACCGAAGTTTACCAACCCATTCCGCAAGGTCGAAAAGGGTATTCATAAGCAAATGGACCATAACGTTCAGGAATTTATTGCTTCTGTTAACGATGCCGTTTCCTTTGTAAATAACAGCCGGAAAGTGTCATTGATACCTTTGGGTATCGATAAAGTCTTGTCATTGACCAATGCTTATTTTAATGGATTCAACGAAGGATTTGATACCGACATTCTATTGAAAAAAGCGAATATTGAAATTGGCGACCATCATTTTGATGTGCTGGCCATCAATAGCGAATTGTGTTATGGCGATGTGGTTCAGAGTAGCAAGACCAATGATAAATTTACTTCGGACGACTTTGTATTCCACCAAGGATTTATTGACGGATTAGGGTTGAATCTCAATGAAAATCATATTGTCAACCAAATCATTTATTTGGATGATAAGCACAAATGGCGAAAGCTGTTGGACAAGAAAATTGAAGAACTCAAAAAGAGTTCCAATTTTGGAACACAGAACAAAGTCATCTTAAAGAAGATTGAAGACATTGTTACCAAAATCAATGAGGACGATAGTTCAAGAATTATTAGGGGTCATCTAAATATTATATTCTGGGATAAAGATGAAGCACAATTAGAAAGAATTGCTTCCAAAATAAAAACCGAATTCAAAGAATTGGATATAGTGCCTTATTATCCAAAAGGCGAAGAACGCAAGCAATATTTCTTAAACTCATATTGCTGTTTTACTTCCAATTTTTCTAATGAGGATTTATACGTAACCGATTTAAAACACGCTCTTTGCCTGTACATTAACAATACCAACTATCAGTCAGATGCCACAGGTGTCATCTTTAATGACAGACAACATAACATTCCTGTACTTAAAGATGTCTGGGATGAAAAGAAGAAACGCATCAAGGCAAGGAACTTTGCCATTTTCGCACCTACTGGAGAGGGAAAATCTTTTTTGGCAAACAATATTCTACGCCAATATTTTGAACAAAATGTTCGATTGGTCATTATTGATTTAGGTGGTTCATATTCAAAATTTGCCAAGCTCTATCCAGACGACCATATCATCCTTCGCTATGAACAGGGAAAAAATTTGGGTATCAATCCATTCTATATCTCTGATGTCAATGATTTGACACCAGAGCGATTGGAAGATTTGGCAATCTTCCTTTTAGAGCTCTTGGCTTCGGGCAAAGCAACGACTAAAGCTGAAGAAGTGGCGGTCAAAAAAGTACTTCGGTACTACTATCTACAAAATGTGGGTGGTACACATTCTTTGGAAAATTTATACCAGTTCGTTGATACAAAAAAAGACACCTTTTTAGAAGAACTACATATTCAAGAGCAACATTTCAACATCTACGATTTTCTGCACATTCTCTCTGAATATGTGGATGATGGCTTGTACAGCTTCCTGTTCAATGTAAGTGAAGACCAGACCTATAAAATTGAGGATAAAAGACTGATTGTTTTTGAACTTGATGAAGTAAAGGACAATAAGGAAATCCTTTCCGTAATGTTGAAGCTGATTAAATCTGCCATTCAAAGAACCATTTGGAGAAATAAAGCCGAGAGGGGAATCATCCTATTCGACGAGTTTGCCAAACAGCTCAAATTTGGAAATGTACTCGAAAGTGTAGAATTCTATTATCAAGCCATTAGAAAACAAAATGGAGCGATTGGGATTATACTGCAATCCATTAACCAATTGCCCAACAATTCCACATCGGCGAGTATTCTTGAAAACACCCAAGTAATTTACAGCCTTCGTAATGAAAAAGGCTATGCCGAATTAAAAAACAGGCTCAACCTTACCAGTCACGATTTAAACCAGTTAAAATCCATTCGTAACAACCTTACAGGAACACGAAAATATACCGAAATGTTCATCAAAATCGGAAAGGAAAGCAACATTTTCCGATTGGAAGTACCGCCCGAAGTCTTTGCTGCTTACCTCACGGATGGCAAAGAAAACGAAGACATTATGAAACATTTTGAAGAACACCAAAATATGGAGAAAGCCATTAAAATATTTATTAATTCTTAAAAATAAAAATTATGAGACACACTATCAGAAATCTAATGTTATCCGCACTATTTGTAGTGCTAATTGGAAGTAAGGCTTCGGCCCAGGGGATGCCTGTGTATGACAACACAAACTTTATCTCTTTTGTAAAATCATTATTGGAATCAGGTAAACAAACCGCCAATTTAATGAAGACGGTAAAATTCCTTAAAACCCAAAAAGAGAATATCGATAAGGTAAACAATGTCATCAAACAACTTCAAGCAGTCAGGGAACTGGCAAGAAACAACCAACGATTGTTTGATGTTGTACAGGATGATTTGAGGGAAATCCTCAATTCCCCTTTTATTAAACCAAATGAAGTTACACGCATTTCAGATTCCTTTGATGCCATCCTTCAGAACTCTATGGCTGGTATGGAATATATCGACCAAATATTGTCCAGCGACAATCTGAAAATGACCGATGCCGAACGTGCCGAAGTCCTTAAAGAAAAAGAGCTGGAATCCAAGGAAATGGTAGCGGAAATTGAGGCAAAAACCAGACGCTATCGAGAGATTATTCAATTTCGAGAAATGCAGTACAAAATCAATAACCGAGAAACCGATTACTAATGTCAGGTATTTTTTTAGGCATAGGGTTAGAGTTTGTGGACACTATTTTTCAAACGATAAAAAATAGTGATTTCTCACAATACACTATTGTAGGAATGAAGACACTCGCCCTCTTGTTTTTTCTCATCAACATCCTAAAAAAGTACAATGAAGGTGTAGCCAATAATGAGGGTTATACGTGGGGATTGACCCCTGCGGAACTGGCCAAAAACTTTGCAATAGTGATTTTAGTCATTTTTTCCACACAGGTATTAAGTGTTTTCGACACCATTTTGGTGGCCATTGAAAACCAATATCGGGACACGGCACCCGCACTTCTTCCTTTACAGATGCAAGATATTGACATCGAACAGGATGTAAGTGCTTGGGATGCCACCAAAAAAGCAATGGCAATGCTTTATGAAGCATTAGTAACACCTTTATACGGCTTAAAAATACTATCCTTTATTGCCGGAATATTTCTCTGGCTATTGGATTTGTTTATTTACCCCTTATTCCTTGCAGAACGATTCTTTTTGCTGGGCATAATGCAAGCCTTTTTCCCTTTGGTCATCAGCTTGGCGGTTTTTGAAAAGTTCAGGTCGTTGGCATACAACTTTTTTAAGCTTTACGCTGGCGTATATATGTTAGTTCCTGCCTTCTTTCTGGTCAATGTTTTCGTGAATAATCTTTATACCGAAATCAATACAAATTTCTGGAGCGACTTATTTGGTACGGATTGGGGGAGTAATTTTTTCGCACCGCTTTTACAGTTAGGGTCTATCGGATTTATTGTATTGCTGAAATTCAAATTATATAAACGAGCGACCTCGTTCACTTTTAAACTCTTTACAGGCTGATAAAGCAATAATAATTTACAGATGAAAACACCATATAAGAATATTTACAACATCTTAAAGCTCAATCGCTTTATAGTATTGACCGTCGTTATTGGAGCTGTGCTCACGTGCGTCATTTCCGTTTTGATGGTCATAAAGCTGCATAAAGAAACAGTTAATAATGCTTTTGTAGTCAATTCGGACGGAAGTGTTATTCCCTTGAAACTGGTATCTCAACAAGAAAATTTAAAAGTAGAAGTCTTGGCACAATTGGAGTTGTTTCACACTTATTTCTATAACATTGATGCCAGCAATTACGAAAAGAACTTGGAGAAAGCCCTTTGGTTGGGTAATAGTTCTGTAGATGCTCTGTACCGACAGAAAAAAGCCGATGGAGTTTATAACCGTTTGTTGCAATACTCGTTGGTTCAAAAAGTATTGAATATCGAATCCAAAGTTGATATTCAAAACGAACCCTACAAGTTTGAAACGAAAACCATTTTTGAAATCAATAGAGGTACTATCACAGATACTTATGAGTTGACCACTATTGGAAATTTGATTCACGTAGATAGAAACTTTCCAAACAATACCCACGGACTGCTAATTACCAACTTTTTTGAAAGCACATTACGAAAATTAGAAAATTATGAAAGTAGAAAAAAATAAAATAGTCTTTGCCATCGTGTTGGTATGCATCCTGCTTTTTATAGGTGGCTATGCAATGCTTATATTGGGCGAGGACGAAGAACCGACCATTGAGAACAACCAGATTCCTGTACCGGAACTGGAAGACGACCAAAAGGAATACGATTCCAAATTGGATGCCCTAAACGACTTAAAGGAAGTTAGGGAAACCAACGCACCCAGCATTTATGATGAACGGCTGTTGGATTCCACAGGCGTATATGACCCTGATTTATTGGACAAGAAAAAAATGCAGATGGTAGATAGCATTTACCAACAAGGGCAGATTCGATATTCAGATAGAACGTTTGAAAATATTAATCCAAGATACTATCCACCAAAACCACCTGTTAAGAAGGAAAAAGACACAACGGATGCTATTGAAGAGCAAGAAACGAACGTGGAAGCCAAAGAACGTGCTTTGGAGCATCAACTCTTTTTTGCTTCGCATCCTATTGAAAATGAGGATTTGAATTCAAAAAATACCGATGATTTCATTTATGTACGAGTAGATGGCACACAAACAGTTAAAACCAATTATCGCTTACAAATGCGGTTGATAAAAGATGCTACCATTTATGGACAACGCTATTCCAAGAATACGCCTATTTATGGATTTGTCAATTTTAAACCCAATCGCACCATCATAGACATTGAGAATATCAATCATCAACCAGTAAAATTGAAAGCCTATGATTTTCAGGATGGTAGCGAAGGCATTTATGTTGAAAACAGTTTTAGAGCAGAAGTTACCAATGAAATTGTTGGCGATATGGTGGACGACATTAATATTACTGGTGTTCCGCAAGTAAGCGGTTTCAAGAAAATATTCCAACGTAACCATAAAAACGTAAAGGTTACGATAACCGATAATTACAAACTCATTTTAAGACTTCCTAAAACAAAATATCAAGGAAAGCCCATAATGGGCAATTAATAAACTCACTCTTATGAAAACATATATCACATTACTGTTATTGATTTGTTCAATGTCAATTTCAGCACAGCAACCCCTTGACACTATTTACGCCAACGACCAGAAAAACGTTGCCCTGTTTTTTCCAAACCCTATTCGACAAGGAATTACAGGAGCTTCCAATTTTGTATTCACCTATAATCGTGAGAAAGAGCAGTATTTCGGTTTGTTACAGGCGAAGCCTGGAACAGAAAGCAACCTATTGACCGTTACAAGTGATGGTCGCGTTTATTCTTATATTTTGAAATATTCTGAAAAACTTCCAGAACTGAATTATTTTATCAATGAAAATGAAAGCATTGGCAGTGAACTTCCGGAAAAGATTAAGCAGAAGCCAGAAGTTAAACCGTTGAACGAATATGCAAATAGAATAACACATTTTCAAAAATTCAGCGAGTATTTATTAAAATCCAACTTTGAGCGTATTGAAACCAAACGCAAAAAAGGAATTAAAGTCCAATTACAAAAAATAGCGTATGATGCTTCTGAAGTGTATTTGGTTATAGAGGTCAAGAACAGGTCTGGAATCGATTTTGAAATTGACTACATTAAAGTTTATAGAACCAACGGAAACAAAAAGCGTAAAGCCTCTTACCAAAGATTACAACAAGAAGTTATTTACAAACACAAAATGCCATATTCCATTACTGATGGAGAAAGTCAATGCTTTGTGTATGTAGTTCCAAAGTTTGTTTTAGGCGACAACGAAAAGTTAATGCTGGAGCTGAAGGAGCTAAAAGGGAGCAGAAAAATGATTTTGGAAACCAAAATTTAAGAGGTGTTTATCACCTCTTTTTTTTGTGATTAAAAAAGTATCTTTGTTATAAATATAACAAATTTATTGACAACTAAAATTAGAATGAATAACGAACAAACCGCAATACGAACAACTTATTTCAGCATAATTGGGAATACTGCTTTAGCCTTAATTAAAGGACTTGCGGGATTTTTTGGAAATTCTTATGCTTTAATTGCAGATGCGATTGAATCGACAACGGATATTTTTGCTTCATTTTTAGTTTTATTAGGTTTTAAATATGCAAAACGACCAGCGGACGAAAATCATCCCTATGGACACGGCAAAATTGAGCCATTAATTACCTTTGGAGTTGTTACATTCCTTGTTGTTTCTGCCACAATAATCGCCTATGAAAGTATTCAAAACATTCAAACACCTCATAAAATCCCGAAATCTTGGACTTTGATTGTGCTAGGTCTAATAATAGCTTGGAAAGAAATCTCATTTCAAATTGTAATTAAAAAAAGTAAACAAACAAATAGTTCATCATTAAAAGCAGATGCTTGGCATCATAGAAGTGATGCCATAACTTCGGTAATGGCCTTTATCGGTATTTCGATAGCAATCATATATGGAAAAGGTTATGAAACAGCAGATGATTGGGCTGCCTTATTCGCTTCTGGATTCATTTTATATAATAGTTATTTAATATTACGTCCAGCTTTAGGAGAAGTTATGGACGAACAACTTTATGACGAACTGATAATTGAAATTAGAGAAAAATCAACAGAAGTTCAAGGTGTTTTAGGAACAGAGAAATGTTTTATTAGAAAATCCGGAATGAAATTCCACGTGGATTTACACGCAATTGTGAATAATGAAATTTCGGTAAAATCTGGTCACGACATTGCTCATAAGTTAAAAGACCATTTACAAAAAGAAATACCGAATTTAGGACACATACTAATTCATATTGAACCGAATTAATAAAAGCAATATATTCATAAAAATTGTCTATTCTGATAAGCAAAGAAAAGTTACTAATCTTTCCTATCCGTTTTAAAACCAATTCGTTCCCTGTTATGCTGTTCAATCTGTACCTTGTCCTTTTGCAGTAAATAATTCAAAGCCTGATGAATGTCCTTAAATTTGATATTCATTTCTTTTTCAAGTTGGGCTATATGTTCTTTAAGGTTGCTATAATCTGTAAGATGCTGCCGTAACGCTACAAATGCACGCATAATAGATATATTTACGTCAATGGCCTTGTCGCTGTTAAGTACGCTAGAAAGCATTGCCACGCCCTGTTCGGTAAAGGCAAACGGAGTGGCAGGACTAAATTTAATGTTCTCTGGAAGGTTGTCACAATTTGTGATAACCTCTTTCCACTCATCTTTTGAAAGCTGAAACATAAAATCATCGGGGAAACGTTTAAGATTACGTCTAACCGCTTGTTTTAGTACTCTAGTTTCTACTTCATAGAGTTCAGCAAGGTCAAAATCAAGAATAACTTTGTTTCCTTGAATATTATGGATTTTATTTTTTATTATAGATAGTTCCATTGTATTTTTAATTAACTGGAATTATGAATTTTGAGAAACCACTTTAGAGATAGATTCATTTTCTATCTCATTGAATTGAGCCCTTAATTTTTGCATATCATCACTTACTTTACGTTCAATGACTTTAGCATAAATTTGGGTTGTAGATATTCGGGAGTGACCCAACAATTTTGAAACCGTCTCAATGGGCATACCATTACTTAATGTAACCGTTGTAGCAAATGTATGTCGGGCAATGTGGAAAGTAAGGTTCTTTTTAATACCACAAACATCAGCAATTTCCTTTAAATAAGAATTTAGTTTTTGATTTGAGATTTTAGGAAATATACTTCCTTGTGATATTGATTTACGGTTGCTCTTGTATTTTTCAACAATTTGCATCGCCTTTGGCAACAAAGGTATTCGTATGGGCTTTGTCGTCTTTTCCCGTTTGTAATAAATCCAAAGTTCGCCATCGATGCCAATACAGATATTATCCGCAGTTAAATGGATGACATCGATATAACTTAAACTGGTATAGCAACTAAAAACAAACAAATCCTTTACCAATTCCAATCTTGGAATGCTAAATTGTTTATTTTCTATCTCTTGAAGCTCTTCGAGACTTAAAAAGCCTCTTTCGTTTTTAATGAATTTAGATTTGAAATTGATAAATGGGTCGCGTTGAATCCAACCCAATTTAAACGATAAATTTATCATCTTTCTAAAACGCTCGATATGCTTCATTACGGTATTGTTGCCCATTGGCTTTTGATGGTCTTCTGGTATGTAGTCCCGGAGATATTTCTCAAACTTTATGATAAAGTGATAATCAAGTTCCCGTAAATAAAGGTCTGTGGTCTTATAGGATTTCGATAAAAATTTGGAGATATAACTCTGTGTAGTGTAATAATTTTTTTGTGTTCCCCACTTTAATTTGTTTACCATATCTTCATTATGGTAATTGATAATATCTGTAATGGAACGATTATTTTCGTCATTACCGAAATATCGAGCCTTAACGACCTGTGCGGTAATCAATTTATGCTCATTCATTAAATCGCGATAACATTTAAACAGATGATTGTAAGTTTCATCTAAATAACTGTTTAGAATTCTTGATTTCTGATTTGTTCCCCGAGCTCTGTTTTTATGGACATCCCAATCAGACACTAAAACTTTTCGTTTTAGACTGATGGTAGCTCGCTTGCCATTTACCGTAATTCTTGCGTAAATAGATGCTTGGTCATTTTTTGCCCTGGAGAAGTCCGCCCAGAACAAAATACTGAAGGTGGTAGATGTTTTCATTATTTCGTCTTTTAGTTAACAATAATTCGTTGTTATCAGACGAAAGTCAAATCACTTATAAAGATACATTTATTTATTGATTAGCAGACCGTTGGTCATAAATCTGGTCAACACTTTTTGAAATTTTAATTTGTTATCCGATTTGTTGACATTTTTAATCAAAACATATCAATTCTTATGATATTCTTAAAAACAGAAAAACCTGAAAATCATACGATTAACAGGTTTTTGTTATAGATTGATACTATAATTTGTCGGGGTGGCAGGATTCGAACCTGCGACCTCCGCGTCCCAAACGCGGCGCGATAACCGGGCTACGCTACACCCCGAAATGGTCATCTATAAAACGTTTTGCTCCTCTCTTTTTTATTTTACGCTCCAAGACCAATGCCTCAGATCGTGATAAAACTTCAATTTGCAAAATAATTTCCAAGGCGTCCCACTCTTAGTAAAAGGAACTACTCCTTGATTATGTCTTTTTAATCTTCTTTCAATATCAGCAGTTTGACCTACGTAATATTTTGAACGTTTCTCGCTATATAAAATATAAACGAACATATGTACTATCTTTCTTCGGGTGGTCACGCCCAAAGCGTGACGACCTCCGCGTCCCAAACGCGGCGCGATAACAATGCCTTGGGCTTTGCAAGCCGGGCCAGACCTGCCACGCCATCAGCGTGGTACACCAAGAACATTTAATAGAACCGAATATTTCAATGGGAAAATTCAATCCTATTTTTTGGGACTGCAAATATAGCATAATCCTTGGAAATAAAAAGATATGTTACATAAAAAAGGACACTAATATTTTTAGTGCCCTTTTCATGGAAAATACAGGTAATAATTCCGTTATCTATACAGGGTGAAGTGGCCCATAAACTGCTGCTTATCCTCGTCATTGGCATTCACTTCATACCAATAATCCCCAGAAGGTAAGGCTTTGCCATCATAATTACCATCCCACCCGGATACCTGGTCCAAAATAGCCACTACCCTACCATATCGGTCATAAATCTTAACCTCCAAATTAGGGAAATAGTCCCTATTGTCGGGAAACCACTCATCATTCATATTATCTCCATTCGGAGTAAAGAAATTTGGTACTACCAACATACCCGTAAATTTAAACGGAATGGATATTGTAGCCTCGCAACCCATACGATCTACAACTCTCACCGTAACATTGGTATCTTGGTTGGACAAAAACACATTTACTGCACCATATGAGTCCCCTTGGAAAAAATATTCGTAATCGCCAAAGCCTCCAGTCGCTGTTGCAGTAACCTCATTTGGACCTGTTTTTATGGCTGTCAAAGTCAATGGTTCATACGCATCCACAGTAAAGTCAACTGAAGTAGCACAACCATTTTCATGATATATGTAAACAGTATGATCGCCTGCCGGCAAATCTCCAAAAACAGTTTGGGTATTGGCCAAGGTCATATCGTCCACATCCAAGGAAAAGAGCAATCTAGGCATTAAACTAGTATCCGTCATTCGAATGGTAACCGTGCTATTTGGGAATATTCCCTCACAACCGTATTCTACAACAGGCTCTGCACTTAGGTCAACACCTATCATAATGGGGACAACAACATTTGTTTCACACCCCATAGCATCCCGAATGAAGACCACATAGGTTTCACCGCCCATTAAATTATCAAAAAACAAGGTATCGTTTCTCTCAAATACTTCATCTCCAACAGAGTTTGGCCCAATAATCCTTGTCTCATAATATTCCACTCCGGTAAGTATGTCCACAAAGGGTGTACCACCCATCATGGTCAACTGTGCAGAACCATCAGCTGCATTGATACATGTCTCCGGAGTGGTATCTACATTGGCTACCACCAATTCCTCCGGCTCCGTAATGGTTACTTCCTGCAAAATATTACATCCCAACTCGTCCTGTACTATTATCTCGTAGGTTCCAGGAGGTAAATCCGTAAAAGTAAAGGAATTTGGATTCAAAGGATCTTCCCCTTCAAAGAACTCACTTAAGGTATCGGAGATGGAGAAACGAATCTTTCCTGTACCACCACTGGCTTCAATAATGACCTGACCATCTACATCCCCATAACAACTAACAGGTACCATTTCCAAACGATCCAAAATCAAAGGGTCTTTGGGAGTTATCAAAATTTCCTCGGAAATAGCAGTACATCCCAAACTAGTGGCATAGACATAATAAGATCCCGGTGGCAAATCCCTAAATATACCCGAGCTTTGAGTTCCCCTCACAATATCAGCTGCAACAGGGGGCCTTGGAACTCCAGGGGTTCCACTATCCAATACATTGTTTACCAACGTATAAATGTAGTTCCCTACCCCTCCAAAAGCCTCAGATCTCACAATACCGGTGGGTTGTCCTGCACATTTAATATTGGCATCTACCAGATCAAGGGCTATAACCAATGGTAAAGCAGGATCAAGGTTAATTTCATTCGATTTCTGTTCTGGACAACCATTGCCATTTTGTACATCAAATTGATAAGGACCTGGATTAAGATTTACATCGGGTATAATAATCTCAGTGGTAATTACATCAATTCCACCAAAAGAAACAAAAGGATCAGTAGTACCCGACCTACGATAGAAATACTCCATTCCAGCAACTGGATTTGCAATAGTCAATTCCATACGGCCCTCATCCCCACAACCAGGTGCCAAAGTCTCCACAAGATCGGCATCTACGGGCAATGGATCTTGGATAAAGACTGGTAGGGTAGTAAAACTACATCCCCAACCGTCATAGACCACTATAGTATAATTTCCAGTTGGAAGGTTAGGGAATACAGCAGACTCCTGTAAACCACTGGTATTTACAATATTGCCCAATGCATCCAACCTATTCAACTGGAATAGATATTCCTCGCCATCCCCATTAGTATCCTCACCACCGCTTACATTGTAAGCTTCAATTATTCCGTCATTTGATCCAGGGCAGAGTAATGGCTGTACAATTCTAATATCGGCAGCAATCGGTACAGGTGGACTAATGATGAAATCCTCCATTACCACACACCCTCCAGAGTCACGAATACCTACACGATATGTACCGCTTATTAAATCGCTGAATACGTTATTGACAGAAAAGGAAGCAATCATAAGATAAGTCCCAGGAGCAGTTTCCAATTCCAACTGATATTCATAGCCTCCCCAGCCGCCATCGCCCGAAACCGTAATTTCACCCCTACCCGGGATAAAACAAGTTACATCCGCAGTTTGGGCCGGAGTGGGATCCAAAGGTCTATCAGGCCCGTGTACCGTTGTTGTGTTACTAACGGTATCACAAAATGGACTATCTACAGCCTCTACCCTCACCAATAAGTTCCCAGCGGGTACGCCTGTAATTATTTCAGGGGTATTTATAGGATTGGTCGTATCGAAACTACCGGTAACCCCTGTGCTGGTTTCAACGCCTGAGGCATCACGGGAAAATACTTCATAGTTATAAATACCGGTATAATTATTTAGTTCAACACTAATTTCCCCATCAGATCCATTAAAACAAGTTACTGGTTTCACCTCATTAATAACAGCCTCTATAAGGTTGTAGTCCGGAACATTATAAGTTGGCGTAACAAACAAACAGCCACCGTTTGCAATATCCCTCACGGCAAATATATAGTCTCCCGGTGTATCCAAATCCCAAACAATCCTATCGGCCCCACCGGTGAGTCGCTCTGGCTGTGAACCCAAAGGCAATATTTCAATGCCATAGTTTCCTGGCCCTTGGTCTATAATTATCTCTACATTACTTGCCATTACACCAGATCCCGAAGCATCGCAGGTAATAGGGTTAAGTTCGTTAAAGCTGAAGCTTAGCCCGGACGGGGGAGTCAAATTGACCGTGTCGGTAATTTCACAACCATTGTCATCCCTTATGGTTACAATAATAGTTTGGGGACCACCATTATCAATAATCTCAAAGGTATTACTACTCTGGAAATTGGTTCCATCAAATACCGCAGTTCCATCATTTATACTGTAAGTGTATGGACCCGTACCTGTCAATGTACCAGATCCGTCGCCATTGGTATCGGTATATGCTGTAATTATTGTTGTATTAAAAGTATTGCTGGACGGATTACAGGTAAATGGTGGTGCTGTTGCCACTCCCATTAATGCCGTCGGTTCCAAAATATTAGCAGGTACACGCGGCGATGTACACCCTCTGCTGGACACTACCTCAACTTCATAGGTGTCAGCCGTCAAATTATCGAAAATTGCATCGGCCTGACTCGTAACCAAACCTCCTCCACTGTCATACAAATTATAAACAAAAGGTCCGTCCGTAGCCAAAGCCGCTACCAAATCCACCGAAATACTGCCATCGGCACTTCCGAAACACGAAATGTCCTCGGTTAATATTGAATCAATAATTGGCTGATCTACCGTAATAATTTCTACTATCGCGGTATCTGTACAAAGTGTAGGGGTATTGGAACTTCTATCCGTTACGGTAATGGTATAATTCCCAGGAGGTAAGGCGGTAAACACTGGATCGTCCGATTGATTTACCACGAAACCGGCACCATCGTCCAAAACATAATCAAAATCCCCGCTGCCACCTGAAGTTACAACGGTAATAGAACCATCTGCATTATTACAGGAAGGCTCCGCCGTTGCACTGGCGGTTATGGAAAAGAAGTCGAACACCTCAAAAGTATTGGTTGCAGTACACCCGTTACCATCCCTTACCGTCATAGTATAAGTCCCTGGATTGGGGACAGTGAAAAGCGGGCTATCTTGAAATCCGTTGCCCATATCGTATTGAAAAGTAGTTTCCGGGGCCGGCCCACTGTTTAGTGGCGAGGTAACGGCTACATTATAGGAGGCCACTACAAAACACTGATTGGTAACATCAATGGCAGGTACCGCAGCTCCAGGATCTTCTGAAATGGTCACAGTTGTGAAAGAACTACAACCACTGGCATCCTGTACATATATATCATAATCTCCTGGAGACAGATCATAGTCCGTTGTTGCCGAATAAGCCCCGACTGGCGTTGTGGTAGGTACCACTGAAAATTGGTAAGGCCCTGTTCCCCCTACACCTCGTATCACCAAATGACCATCTGGATCAATACAATTGGCATTGGTATTACTATCAATGCTAACGCTTGGAATATCTTGAACTATGGATACCAATGCTTCACCCACACATCCACTGGTTAGGTCTTCGGCGAAGATCTGATAATTACCAGGGTTAAGAGCTGTTAGATCAGGATATGGTCCGGCAGATGGCATAATTGTAGGTGCCAAAATTAGATTTCCTGTATCGGTATCATATACTGTGATTTCTACGTTGACCCCAGAGGTACCGGTAACGTTATAGGAAATGGTTCCATTACCGGCAACATCACACGAAGCGGAAGTTGCGGTAGCATTTACAGTTAATGAAGGTCCTGGAATAGGATCTATCTGTTCAACATACCTACAACCCAAAGCATCAATAACTTCAACAAAATATGTTACTCCATATTGAATCTGTCCGGTAAAATCATGGGTATCCCCATCAACATTGGGTGCCCCCAAGGCTCCTCCAACCAAACCAATTTGATATGCAGGTGTTCCTCCTACAATATCTACAATATATGTAAAAGTAGTAGTACAATCTTGTGGGTCTGTTGTTGAAACAGGCACCAAATCGATTGTATTTTGATCAATGACTACCTCATCACGATCTTCACAACCGGCGGCATCATTTGTAATTACGGTATATGATCCCTGTGGCAGATTCGGAAAGTTTTCGGAGGTACTGGCTGTTGGACCAATGGTATTAAGAACAACTCCTGCGGCATTCACCAATGTATAGGTATAAGGTGATACGCCATTGGCAATTGCCGTAACATCTATAGACCCAAAAGTTGCCACCCCCGAACAAACTGCATCATTTGGCACCACTGTGGCGTCCACCCCAGGATCTGGTGCTCCAATCGTAAAATCAACATCTATAAAACACCCTCTGCTATCCCTAACATAATAGGTATAATTTCCTGGTGAAAGGTTCCCATAAACAGCTTGATTGGTATATGTAATACCATCAATACTATAGGCGTACGGAGCTACCCCTACCGTAGTATCAGGTAACAATTGCACTATCCCGGTATTGGGGTCATTACAACGTGGGTTGGTAACATCGGCGGTTGCCGCTATTATATCTGTTGGGCTTATGGTAACCACATTGGTTTCCACCACACAACCATTACCGTCCGTAATTTGGAACTGGTAAGTACCGTCACTTGGAGTTGTATAAATAAAACTACTTCCTGCAATAGGTGTAGTAGGTCCATATGCCCCTCCATTAAAACTGACTGCATAATTGGCATAGGGTGGATTTCCATTTCCGATATTGACTCGGATATCCGCATCACCTGCACCAGGTACCAGGCTACAAGTAAGTTCTTTTTGTATACTGACCGTAGAAGTAGTCTGTGCCCTTATATTCCTAACCACCGAATCCATACAGTTATTTCCATCCCTAACCTCAACAGTATGGTTGCCAGGGTTAAGACCACTAAAACTTGCACTGGCACCACCTGCTGCCCAAGGCCCATTGTCTATTCGGTATTCATAGTTCCCATCTCCTCCACTGGCATTGACCACCATGGTAGTGGCATTGGTACTATCAAAACAAAAATCAGAGGCTCCAGTGTCCAATACCAATGTTGGTGCTGTTAACATGGTAAATGTATAGCTAGCTGAAGCGGTGCAACCACCGCCATCTTCCACACTTATGGTGTATGGTCCTGAATCATCTGTTAAACCTGTGAAATTTGGATTGCTCCTAGGGCCTACAGTACTTCCGTTAGGCCGGGTAAGAGTATATTGAAATCCGCCCCACCCGCCGGAGGCATTCCCGTTAACAGCACCCCTATTGTTATTCTGACAACTCATATCCGTCCATATGGGAGCTATGGTCAAGGATGATGATGGCTCCGAAATAGTCAAGGTTGCCGTATCAACGCAATTGGTATCTTCATCCGTTACCGTTATAGTATAGGAACCAGCACTTAATCCACTTACAGAAACTATGTTGGAAGTCTGGCCGGTAACTACAGGATCGGCATCTATTTGATACGCATAGGTACCGCTAAATCCGTCCACTATAAAACGGCCTGCCCCATCGCTATCGCCAAAACAGGTGACATTGGTCAGCAACTGACTTGTAACCCCAATAGAACTTATATCGGTTATGGCGAAACTTTCTGTAAAACTACAACCAGCAGAATCGGTTACCCTAAAGGTATAACTACCAAGCCCTAAGCCGGTAAAGGTGTTGGATCCACCATTATTTACACTTGTCGGGGCTATAATTTCATAGGTACTTATAGCCGTGCCACCTGTTACCGCAAGGGAAACGGATGCCGTACCTGTGGCACAATCTATACTGGATACCGCAAAATCGATATCCGTAGGTTTATCCAACGGATTAAAAACAATGGCCGGTAAGGTGGTAACACAGCCATTCGCATCCCGTATCTGAGGGGAATATGTTCCTGCAGAAATACCATTAAAGACCGTATTGTTCAGAATGAAGCCAGATCCAATACTATACTCATATGGACCTACACCTCCGCTAACTCCTGAAAAAGTAATCTGCCCCCCACTTTCGTTTAAACAACTTGGGGTTTGGGTGGCGTTGGCACTTCCTAAAATAGTTGAAGGGGTCGCTATAGTCCTACTAACCGCCGGTGTGGTACATGAAAAAGTATCTTGTTGATACCTTATTACTATATCATAGTTCCCTGGTGCCAAATTGGAAAACACATTACTGTTCTGAAACGTACCACCATTATTAATACTGTACTCCAGATTATAACCGTTACTATTCGTTACATTTACAGTAATACTACCATTATTGGATCCACCACAGTTGGCGTCTATAGAACTAATGTTATATACTGGGGGTGGAATATTCTCAACATCCACAACAGCATTTTTAGTACACCCATTGTCATCCCTTACCACTATATTATACGTACCGGGACTATTTACCGTATGTGTGGTGGAAGTAGCGAAACTTCCTCCAAAGGCTCCTCCATTAACACTATATTCATACGGTCCCGTACCACCACTTGCATCAATGGTAATATCCACAGAAGTAGCACCACAGCCAAAACTGTCTGTGGCAAAGGCCGTAGCATCTACAGGAACAAGTCCTGCACCTATGGTAATTGGATTGCCATCAATAGTACTAATGGTTTGGGTACAACTGCTGCCCGCCTGAACAGATACCGAATAGGTACCGGCCCCGAGATTATTAAAGGTATGTGTGTTAGAACCATTTGGTCCAAAGGTGTTCATGGTAACACCATTTCTAATTAACCTATAACTATAAAATCCGGGTACCCCAGAAATGTCGATGCTAATACTTCCCTTATCACCACTACAGATGATATCTACCTTGGAAACATCTACCGTCATATCCACTGCACTTATGGTTACGGTTTGGGATGGAAAAACACAGGCACTTGGGGAAGCATTTTTTAAGCGAGTATATACCTGATAATTACCAGGTGTAGTTATATCAAAATACGGATTGTCCTGATAAGGGCCTGCAGCAGAATTAAGGCTGTATTCGTAGCCGGCAGGAACATTGGTAACCTCCACCCTGCCCGGATTTCCACAGATAATGTTTTGGGTACTAAGTTGGGGGTTCAATGGGTTTGAAGAAACCCTAAAGTAATAAAAGGCCCCGGATCCTACCCTTACTCGATATTCTCCCGCAACAGCGGGATCACTGGCATCAAGGAAATATGTTGCACTTGTTACTGCCGGCCCATAACAACTATTATCCTTTACAGGGCAGGTATCCGTTCCAACAAAAACACAGCTGGCAGAAAGTTTCTGCCAGGTAATGGTGCCAGAACCGCTTACTGAAATAGTTCTATCATCACCAGTTCCACATAGGAAAAATTTAGCCAAAGTACTACCGTCATTGGTACAGGTTACCTCTTCATTGGCGCCATTGATGATTGTAGCGAACATCATTGGACTTGAAATAGCTTCTATTTCAGCCTCTTTGTCGGTATTTATTTTTGAATCATTTCGTACGTTATTCTCCTGACTTTCTTCAACTACCGTTTCCGTCGAATTTATATTCTCGACAGCAGATGACACATCCGCGATAAGTTCGTAAACTATCGAGTTGGCCTTCGAGGCACTAAACACAATGCTTAGTGCTAACAGAAGTAAGGCATAATAGACATGCCGTGGTTTTTTCGGGAGCATAGATTAAGTAGGTTTTACAAAATACATTTGGACTTGGGGAAGTCTAAGTATATTCTTGGTGTATTAGTTTAAACTTATATTTTATATTTATCTTTAGCGTTCTAAGCTACATTATTAATTATTTAACGTTGAATTATGAAAAATAGTATCCCAATTATATTCATTGCCTTAATGTTTTTGAATTTATCTTGTGCACAACAATCTGAAAATGAGGTAAATAACATAGATAATCCACCGTTCACCACTGAGCTAATAATCGATGAACTACAACTACCGTGGGGATTTACCTTTCTTCCGGATGGTAGTATGCTCATCACGGAAAAGGCTGGTCAATTGATCCATTTTAAGGATGGCAAAAAAAATATAGTGGACAATGTTCCTCCGGTATATGTTAGGGGCCAAGGAGGGCTGTTGGATGTTGTCCTACATCCCGATTACGCCAACAATGGATGGATCTATATATCCTATGCTTCCGAAGAAGGTGATGAAAAGGGGGGAAATACGGCCATTATTAGGGCAAAGTTGAACAACAACAGCCTTACCGACACCCAATTATTGTACAAGGCCACCCCCAACACTACCAAAGGTCAGCATTTTGGTTCCAGAATCACCTTTGATGATAAGGGCTATCTATTCTTTTCCATTGGAGAACGTGGAGACCGGGACGTTAACCCCCAGGATATTACCAGGGATGGCGGTAAAATATATCGTTTAAACGCGGACGGGAGCATTCCTTCCGACAATCCTTTTGTAAACAACGAAGGGGCAAAAACTGCCATATATAGCTATGGACATAGAAACCCACAAGGTCTGATTAAAAACCCAATGACCGGGGAAATCTGGGACAACGAACACGGTCCACAGGGCGGGGATGAAATAAACATTATTGAAAAAGGAAAGAATTATGGTTGGCCGGTAATTACCTACGGTATCAACTACAGTGGCACCCCTATTACCGACAAGACCGAATTGGAAGGCATGGAGCAGCCAATACACTATTGGGTGCCATCCATAGCACCCAGTGGTATGGCTTTTGTTACCTCGGAAAAATACCCTGATTGGAAAGGTAATTTATTAATTGGCTCCCTAAAGTTTCAATACTTGGAAAGGCTTGAGCTAAAGGGCAATAAAGTTGTTTACAGAGAAAAACTAATGCCCAACTTGGGACGTGTTCGGGACGTTAGACAAGCCCCGGACGGTTTCATATACGTGGCCGTGGAAGGCAAGGGAATCTATAAACTGGTACCAAAAAAATAATACTTCTTTCTCACATATCATTATCCTAAAAAGTAACACATGAAGCTTTTGCTTTTAACTTATATTTCATCTATTTCCTTGTTAACCATTTTAATGTTCCAAGACAAGGAATTGGAGGAAAGCATTGAGAGAGGTGCGGATATCTATTCTGACTTTTGTATAAACTGCCATATGGCGAATGGGGAGGGTGTTGAAAAAACATTCCCTCCATTGGCAAAATCAGATTTCTTATTAAACAAAAGGGAAGAAAGTATTAGGGGTGTAAAATACGGCCAACAAGGTTATATATTGGTAAATGGAGTAGCCTATAACAACATTATGCCCCCAATGGGATTGGAAGATGAGGAAATTGCAGATGTCATGAACTATATCCTAAACTCTTGGGGAAATAAAAGTGACAGCATAGTAACCCCTGAAGAGGTTAGTATCAATGTGAATAAATAGTTCAGCCCTTACCCGCTTCTATGGCATTCTTTACAGAACCATATTTCTTTAATAGTTTCTCGGCCTCGGTGTAACCTATTTTTAATTCCTCAACCAAATATCGGGTTCCACGATCCACCAACTTTTCATTGGTCAGTTGCATATTTACCATTTTATTGCCCTTCACCCTACCAATCCTGATCATCAAAGCTGTGGAAATCATATTGAGTACCAACTTTTGTGATGTACCACTTTTCATCCGCGTACTTCCCGTAAGAAATTCGGGCCCTACGTTTACTGCGATCGGGATTTCAACGACTTGGGTCAAGGGAGATCCTGGATTATTGGTGATACATGCGGTCAGTAATCCATGGGAAGCCGCCTCCTTTACCCCTCCAATAACATATGGGGTAGTTCCCGATGCGGCTATTCCTACCACTGTATCGTTCTTGGTTATATCAAAAGCTTCCAAATCCTTCCAAGCCTGAACGGTATCATCCTCGGCATTTTCAACGGCCTTTCTAATCGCCACATCACCACCGGCAATCAGTCCAATGACATGATCATGGGACAATCCAAAAGTAGGAGGGATTTCCGAGGCATCCAATATACCCAAACGGCCACTGGTTCCGGCACCTATATAAAAAAGCCTACCACCTTTATCGAATCTTTCCTTAAGGGCATCCACCAGTTTGGTCACTTCCGGTATAACCAAGGCTACGGCATTGGCTATCAATTGGTCCTCCTTGTTCATATTCTTCAGGATGGTTGCTGTATCCATCAATTCCAGGTCCGTATAATTTGATGGTAATTCGGTTATTTTTTTATAATCTTGCATATTTTTTGGTTGGTATTTGATTTGACTAGTATTTTAAATGGGTTTAAGGTAAGTGGGCTTCCTTGATCAGAGTACATTTTATTAATTGTATTAACTCCTGTTTTATTAAACAATAACTTATTTTTATGAATACTGCAAACTTAGGCAATTTTACTTTTTAACACTGTCTAAAACCTATGTTGGGTATTGATAAATAGTATCTGAAATTTTATAGCAATTTTATTTTAGCTTCACTAAATCCCTTTAATTTAACGTCCTCAGGTTCAAGTTCGGTAATCAAAACATCAATAGTATCCAAATCACATATCTTGAACCGTTGCGTAGAGTTTAATTTCTCAAAAATTGATGGGGCCACTATTTTTCTAGAGGAATTTATCATAGCCTTTTTTATTTGAACAATTTCCCAGTCAAAGTCGGTTACACCATTCATCAAATCAATTGAATTGATGCCTAAAAAACATATATCAACCTTAATATCATTCAACATGTTTATGGCACAACCACCAATAGCAATCTGGGAATCCTTGGACAACTTTCCTCCTACCAATATTACCTCAACATCTGTTTTGGCCATTAATTGAACAGCAACAGGCAAACTAGGTGTAAAACAGGTGATTTTCAAATTGGGCGGAATCATTCGGGCAATTTCCATATTAGTGGTTCCTCCACTTAATAGTATTACTTGGCCATTCTTAATTAAACTAATTGCCTTTCTGGCTATCCGTGACTTATTCTCAAGAGCATAGATTTCTTGATTATCAACATGATAATTATTAAATCCTAAAGATATGGCCCCGCCATGCACTTTTTTTAATTTTTTAGTTGCATTGAGCTCATTGATATCACGACGTATGGTATCTACCGAAACACTCAAAAGTTCGGCCATATCCGTAAACAAAACCCTATTATGTATTCTAACCTCGTTTAAGATTACTTGTTGTCTCTCGGCTTTCAGCATATAATTATCAAATCAACAGAATATAGTCACTAGTAGCAAAATACTGCAAATATACCGTACCGTAGGCATTTATTTAAATATTAAATGCAATATATTGCAAATTATTGCAAAAGATGCAGTTTTTTGCATATTTTTGAGAAAATTTATTATTCTAATTCTAACTTATTTACTAAAATTTAACTCTAAAAGCCGATGAAAAAATTTCAAACAATTAGGGGAAAGTTACCAAGCCATTTATTTCTATGGCTCCTTCTGGTAGTGAGTACAAACGTATTTGGGCAACAATCCCCAATTACAATAAGTGGAAACATTACAGAAAGCGGATCTGGCATACCAATAGCCGGGGCTTCTGTATTTATTGCAAACACCTCGTTCGGTGCAGTTTCGGATTTCGATGGAAACTACAGTTTTAAAGCTACGTTGGATAACGGCGATTATTTACTCACCGTTAGCTATCTTGGGTTTAGCACTCAAAAAATATCCTTCACTGCCTCTGGCGGAGATATTACACAGGATATTGTTCTTGCGGAAGACCTTTTAAGTTTGGACGAAGTAGTAGTGACAGGTACAGGAACCGGTGCAAATAAAAGGTCTTTAGGAAATGCCATATCCTCTGTGAAATCGGAAGATTTGACCAATAACGGTGCCACCCAGGTAGACCAGGCCATTGCCGGGAAAGTTTCTGGTGCCTTAGTGCAGCAGAATTCTGGTGATCCTGCCGGCGGTATAAGTATAAGGCTGAGAGGTCCTAGCACCATTGCCGGTAGTTCCGATCCACTTTATATTGTGGACGGAATCATTATTAGCAACTCCAGTAACGAACTGATAGATTTGGGAGGTAACTCCCAAAACAGGCTGGCCGACCTAAACCCAAATGATATTGAAAAAATAGAAATAATCAAGGGTGCTGCGGCAGCTGCGATCTATGGGTCGAGGGCCAGCAACGGCGTGGTTCAAATTTTTACCAAAAAAGGAAAAAGTGGAGAACCCAAGTTTACCTTCATGACGAATACCAAGCTTAACGAGCTTAGAAAAAAAATAGACTACAATACAGTTCCTCTGGCTTGGGAAGTGGCCACCGACAGGAATAATTTAGCAACAGTTGCAGTAGAGCGTTATGATTTACAAGATGTTATATTCGATACTGGTTTCGGTTTGGAAAATTATTTTTCAGTAAACGGTGGCAATGAGAAAACCTCTTATTTTCTCTCTGCCTCACATTTGGACAATGAAGGTATTGTTAAGAACACCGACTTTAAACGTTATGGATTTAAAGCCAACATTACCCAAAAAGCATTTGATTGGTTAGATATCACAGGAGGTTTCAACTACGTGAGAAGTATAAGTAACGACGTTCCCAATGGAGGGATTAATTCCGCCTATGGATCCATTACAGGGTTCTTGTTCAGCGATAATTCCATAGATCCAACCCCTGATGCTTCAGGTGTTTACCCAGTAACCTCCCCTTTAGTAGCCAGAACCAACCCTTTAGAGGCTGTAGACCGATTTGATTTTGGACAAAAAACCAATCGTTTCATCACCAGCATTGCTTTGGATGGAAAATTTAACGAACACCTTTCGGCAAAATATACTTTGGGAATGGATTATTACAATCAATCCGCATTTGCCTTTATCCCTATTAATAATACCTCTACACTTCCTGACGGATTTTCTAGAAGATCTGATTTAAACAGTTTTCAATACAATAGCGACCTTAATGTAACCTACAGGACCGATATTTCTGATAGTGTAAACTCTACCACAACAGCAGGAGGTTCTTGGCAATACGAAGAGAGGGATAGGGTCGGCATCAGTGCCACCGGACTGCCACCCGTTGTACAAACAGCAACAGGAGGTAGTTTGTTGGAGCAAGGTGAGACTAGGTCCCAGATATCATATTGGGGAGCCTTCCTTCAGCAGTCATTTTCCTTCATGAATAAACTTTATATAAATGGTGCAGTAAGAATGGACGGAGCTTCAACCTTTGGCAAGGATGAACGCAATCAACTTTATTTCAAGGCCAGCGCCTCCTACGTTCTATCCGATGAGGATTTTTGGAAAGAGGCCTTTTCAGATACTTTTAACTCCTTCAAACTAAGGACCTCATGGGGACAGGCCGGTAACCTTACAGCATTGGGTGCCTTTGATAGATTTTCTGTTTATACCCCTTCTGCCATTGGCGGTGCGGTAAGTCTTATACCATCTACCGCCCAAGGAAATGAAAACCTAAAACCAGAACGACAGGATGAAATTGAATTAGGTTTTGATGCCGGGTTTCTCAGCAACAGGTTAGGCTTGGAATTTTCCTATTACCATCAAAAGGTAACTGATCTATTGCTGCCAAGGGTATTGGCCCCATCAACCGGTTTCAGCTCTAGATTTGAAAACGTAGGAAACTTGGAAAACAAAGGGATTGAATTACTGCTTAGGGCCGCACCCGTCAAAAATGAGAACTTTTCATGGGACGTAACTGCTTCTTTCTCCAAAAACAAGAATGAGGTTACCAATGTTGCCGGAGGTGGTCGACTAACCCTAGATGGAAGTTTCTCTACCAACTATGTCATAGAAGGTGAATCATTGGGCGTTTTTTACAGGGAATTTTACGCCAGAAACGAAGATGGTACCATAGCTCTTGATACGAATGGATATCCTTACAGAGGCACAACAGAGGATGGTGAATCGTCCAAAGTACTGGGCGACCCAAATCCAGATTGGTTTGGATCCCTGATCAATGAAGTTTCTTATAAAGATTTCTCTCTAAGAGTGCAGTTTGATGCCGTTCAAGGTTATGACGTTTTCAACTGGAACCGCAGGCTTCTGGACAATGTTTTGTTTGGCGGCGGGTACAATGTTGGCCAGGAACTATTAGGAAACCTTCCTAAGGGATATGGAGGGGCACAGGCTAATATCTTTGAAGAGTTTGTAGAAGATGGATCTTTTGTTAAGTTAAGGGAAGTAGGCCTTAGCTATAACTTTACACCCAAATGGGATTTTATAGACAATGTAGAATTAAGCCTAGTAGGTAGAAACCTTGTTTCTTGGGACAATTATTCCGGATGGGATCCGGAAGTAAGTGCTGCCGGGCAAAGCAATGGGGTTAGAGGATTTGATTTCGCTACAGTTCCAATTCCAAAAACTTATCAATTTGGCGTAAATGTTAGTTTCTAAACTTTAAAAAAAAGAACGATGAAAAAATATTTAAATTTTAACATAAAGGCAATTGCAGTATTGATGACCGTCTTGGCCGTATCATCTTGCGAAACCGATTTTGACAATCCCAATGCCGCAACGGACGCCCAGGTTTTTTCTTCCAGGGAAGGCATATTGGCAGCAACCATAGGTATGCAGCAATTATATTCCACTACCGGTCTCAGGTGGATCATAGAAACACCAGCAGTCACCACGAGAGAGGCTGGTATCACAACTACCTTTCAGAATATGATAGATCTTGAGGACGGTGGAGACATTCCAAACTCTACCTCCAATATAGTTGGACTCTGGTCTACTATGCTTCGGGTTATGTCGATTTCAGAAGATATTGCAAAAAATGCACCTGATCTGAACATCAATGACGGAACCAAAAGTGGGCTAGTTGCCTACGCCAATTTATTCAAGGCAATGGCCATAGGAAGTATGGCTCAGAACTATGAACAAGTAATTGTAGCAATCGGCCAAGATGGGGATGCAGCATTTGTATCCCGAACAGAGGCTTATAATACCGCCGTAGCACTTCTCAATGAAGCCCAAAACCTTATTTCATCCAACCCAATATCGGACGAGTTCAGCTCAGAGATCTTGAGGGGAAACATAGATTTGGAAAACACCCTACAAGCCATGTCGGCCAGATACAATTTATTTGCAGGGAATTATGATGCTGCAATTTCAGCGGCGGGCTCAGTTGACCAATCCTCTACCTCCGTATTCACCTATGATTCGCAGAATATAAATCCGGTATGGAGCAGGGTTTTTCAAAATGGGGTTCCCAATTTTAAACCTAGGGACAATTTTGGCTTGCCCGCTTCATTTTCAATAGACCCCGCAGATGGTCGTATTGATTTCTATCTGGTTCCTTTGGATGAACTAAACATAAACCAGTTGCCAATTGAGGACCTTGCAGGATTCTTTGATGAGGAAAGCGGCACGGAATCCATTCCTGTTTATCTACCGGACGAAATGAACCTGATTATTGCCGAGGCCAATCTTAGAAAAACTTCAGTTGATATTACAGCTGCAGTAACGGCCATAAACAACGTTAGAACGGATAGTGATGATGCCTTTGGCCTAAATGCCAATATTTCGGCTTATTCCGGCGACACCTCCATTGACGCCTTGTTGGACGAGGTCTACCTTAACCGCAGGTTGGAGCTGTTCTTAACGGGAACTAGTTTGGAGGACAGTAGAAGGTTTGAACGACCTGAACCCAGTACAAGTGCAAAGGTATTTACAGATGAAAGAAATAGAAACTTTTATCCATATCCTAACACTGAAAGGGACAACAACAGCAATACTCCCGCCGATCCATCAATTTAAGGAAAATATTGTTTTGCATTTTAAAAGGCCTACATTTATGTTTAAATGCTAGGCCTTTTATTTCAACACTCAATGTTACATATGTTCAAAAGAATTGCCATATTACTTGCATTATCTCTCACCTCCTGCTCGGTATTCAAACCCTCCATACCAACACCCAAACATGAATTCAGGGGGGTATGGATAGCCACCGTAGTCAATATCGATTGGCCAAAAAGCGGCCTTGACGATATTGAAAAACAGAAACTCGACTATTTAAAGATCCTTGATTTTTATAAAGATTTAAATTTTAATGCCGTAATAGTGCAAATTAGAGCCGCTGGTGACGCCTTTTATCCATCCCAGTACTCACCCTGGTCAAGATTTTTGACCGGTAATGAAGGCACTGCCCCCGAACCTTATTACGACCCATTACATTGGATGATACAGGAAGCTCATGCCAGAGGAATGGAGTTTCACGCATGGCTTAACCCTTACCGAGCCACGTTCGACGAAAAACTGGAAATCTTAAGTAAGGACCATGATTACAACCTACATCCACATTGGATGCTGAAATACGGAAAAAAATACTATTACAATCCTGGCCTACCGGAAGTACAACAGCATTTAACAAATATAATGGGAGAAGTAGTTGCCAATTATGATGTAAATGCCGTTCACTTTGACGATTATTTTTACCCCTATAAAATAACGGATGAAACTTTTGAGGATACGGAAACCTATTCCAAATACGCACAACCACAACAGTCCTTGGAAGATTGGAGAAGAAGCAATATAGACAGTCTGGTAAAAAACGTACATAAAACCATAAAAAACATAAAACCTTGGGTACAGTTCGGCATCAGTCCGTTCGGAGTGTGGAAAAACAACTCTACCGACCCGCGAGGATCGGATACCAAAGCGGGTCAGACCACTTATGAGGACCTGTACGCCGATCCATTGTTATGGATGAAAATGGGTTGGATAGACTATTTGGTACCCCAGGTATACTGGAGCATGGATCTACCCGTGGCATCCCATAAAAAAATTGTGGACTGGTGGTCCAAAAACAGCCATAACACCAACCTATATATTGGCAACGGACCTTACAAAATAAGAAACAATAGTGACAAAGCTTGGGACAGGAAAAAAGAACTTCCCAACCAAATAAGATTTGCCAGGAAAAATAAAAACGTAATCGGCAATGTGTTTTTCAGTGCCAAATCCCTAATGTCCAACAAAGAGGATGTGCTCAAAATATTGAAGAAAAAATACTATAACAATATAGCTTTGCCCCCTACCTCGCCCCTTCAAAAAAATGTATTTGACAATGAGATTGTAGAAACCGAGTTTGAAGAGAAAGACGGACTTCTACATTTCAGTTTACCATCCACGGAAAGACAAAATTTAAGATATGCGCTGGTGTATCTTGCCAAAAAAGAATCAAAATTAAGTCTGGAAAACACGGATAGATTAGTGGCAAAAATACCACTTTCGGACTCCGAACATTTCAGTTTTGACAGTTCGGGATTCAAAGGAAAAAAACTTTTGGCCTTAACTTTTATAAATAATTTTGGACAGGAAAGTAAACCCCAAATCATCAGAATAAATTAATGTCAAAGAAGATTTAATATCTTCATGAACAACAAAATAAAATCAATTTTAGAAAATAAAAATCCAACAAAATGATTCAAAAAGACAAGTGGGCATGGGCATGGGTTCCTGTTTTATACTTCACACAAGGCATTCCATACGTACTTGTAGTTACAGTTTCGGTAATAATGTATAAAAAACTGGGTATCAGTAACTCAGATATAGGTTTATACACCAGCTGGCTGTACCTTCCATGGGTATTGAAACCCCTTTGGAGTCCGTTTGTAGATCTGAATGGCACCAAACGAAAATGGTTTTTGAGCATGCAATTATTAATTTCCCTTGCTATCTTGGGAGTGGGACTAACCGTTCCTACATCCATATTCTTTACCACTACTTTGGCCTGTTTTTGGATGGCGGCTTTTGCTTCCGCAACCAACGATATTGCATCTGACGGATATTATATGTTGGGGCTTACAGAGAAGAAACAAGCCTTCTTTGTGGGCATGCGAAGTACCTTTTACAGGTTGGCAATGATTACTGGCCAAGGACTCATTGTTATCCTTGCCGGATTTTTGGAAAACTACTACGGGGACAATACCAAGGCATGGTCCGTTACTATGATCGCCGCTGCCGTTTTAATGTTGATATTGACCATTGCCAACTTTTTTGTCACTCCAAAATATGAAACATCCGAAGCTATTGTCCATGTTAAACCTGAGGGATTTTTGGATGTATTTATTTCCTTTTTTAAGAAACCCAATATTGGAATTGCCTTGGCATTTATTTTAAGTTATCGTCTTGGAGAATCCCAGTTGGTAAAAATGGCTGCCCCCTTTTTGCTGGATAAAACTTCAGCTGGAGGATTGGAATATTCCACGGAGGCGGTCGGGACCATTTACGGAACGGTCGGAGTAATTATGTTGTCCTTGGGAGGTATCCTCGGAGGAATCTTGATTTCCAAGGATGGACTAAAAAAATGGATGCTGCCCATGGTCCTGTCTTTGAATGTACCCAATGCCATGTATGCAATTCTTGCACTGACCAAAACCACCAGTATAGTAGCTGTGGTTGCAACGGTAGTATTGGAGCAGTTTGGTTATGGGTTTGGATTTGCCGCCTTTCTAATCTTCCTCATCTATATTGCCGAGGGAATTTCAAAAACCTCGCACTATGCCATTGCAACCGGTTTTATGGCCCTAGGTATGATGCTGCCCGGAATGATCAGCGGTTACATTCAGGAATGGCTCGGATATGGTGGTTTTTTTGTTTGGGTGGTTATTGCTGCCCTACCAGCCCTTTTTCTTTTAAGATTTATTAAATACCCAGCCGATTACGGCAAAAAGACGAATACCGATGTTATTTAATATAGACTCATACAAAACGGCAACCAACACGCTTTCCCTAAGGGAAAAACTTGGGCAACTATTTATGCCTGCCGCCTTCATCAATGATAAGGAGGAGGAGATTCAGGAATTGGAAAACCTTATTGCCGAACAGCATATAGGTGGACTCTGTTTTTTTCATAGCAGGGCCAGTGCCGCCACTAATTTTGAAGGCAAAAAGAGAATCGTATATAACGAACAAAGCCTTTCCACCCTTAAAACCCTTATACAACGCTATCAAAAAGCGGCAAAATATCCATTGCTCATAAGTATTGATGCGGAATGGGGATTGGCCATGCGCATAGAAAACACTCCCCAATACCCCTATGCTATAACGCTAGGGGCCATTCAAGACAACGATGAGCTTATTTTTAAAGTGGGACAACGAATAGCCCGCGACTGCAAGGAAGCCGGTATACATTGGAATTTGGCCCCAGTGGTAGACATCAACAACAATCCCAATAATCCAGTAATTGGTTACCGCTCTTTTGGCGAGGATAAATTAAACGTTACCAAAAAAGCAATTGCCTTTATCAAAGGGGCTAAAAGTGTAGGTGTTTTAAGCTGCATCAAACATTTCCCAGGACATGGGGATACCGCAACCGATTCCCACCTTGGCTTGCCAATCATTAAAAAATCCAAGGAAGCCCTGATGGAAAACGAACTCTATCCCTTTAGCGAGATCATAAAAAATGGAGTGGATAGCGTTATGGTCGGTCATTTATCCGTTCCCTCTTTGGATAACGGAGAAGGCGTACCGGCCACCATTTCCAAAACCATAATTAAGGGACTCTTACGCCAAGAGCTGAATTTTAACGGTGTGGTCATCTCCGATGCCTTGAACATGCACAGCGTTAGCAAAATGTTCCCCGAAAAAGGGCAACTGGAATGGCGGGCTTTCGACGCTGGCAACGATATCCTTTGTTTTGCAGAGAACACGATGGAAGGAATTCTAAAAATATTGGAAAATGCAGACCCTGCTGAAATAGAAGTGCGATTTAAACGGATATGGAGATTAAAGGAGCATGCCTTCACGCCCCCCGAACCAATTGACTTTGGCACGGAAGCTCCCACTGCCCTAAATAAAAGATTGGCCAGGGAGAGCATCACCTTATTTACCGGTAGTGAGAGCCTTGTACATACATTTAAAAATGATGGTTTTTCCTGTCTTGTCTTTGGGGGACCAGCCAATCAAATATTTGCAGAAAAGGTAGCCAAAATAGCCCGTGAAGGACCTCAAAATAAGAATAACATTTTAATAGCCCTTTACCCACCAAAAGTAAAGCCCCAGAACAATTTTGACCTCAAAACCGAAGAACTGGAGTTGCTTCGGCAATTGCTAAAAACAAAAAAAGTTGTTCTATATGTGTTTGGAAACCCTTATGTGCTCAACCTCATCAATTATAAATCGGCCGAAGCCATAGTATTGGGTTATCAAAATTTTTCGGAATTTCAGGATATGGCCTTTGCCCATTTCATGGGAAATCAAAAAGCAAAGGGAGGCCTAGCTGTTTCTCTCAACCCTAAAAAGAATTAATGGACATGGAAAAAAACACAATCGATTCTTGGAATAAAAATGCCCTTGAGTGGATCAAGGTAATTGACAATGCCGAAATCGAATCCAGAAAATTTACCAATAAAGCCATATTGGATGTTTTAGGAAATTCTTCTGCAATTAAAATATTGGATATGGGCTGTGGCGAAGGTTGGCTCACTAGAACCTTGATGGGGATGGGAAAATCTGCAGTAGGAATGGATGCCATTCCCCAATTATTGGAAAATGCAAAAAACAAAGGTCAAGGAACCTATTTTCAAATGTCCTACGAAGAAATCATATTGGAAAACCCTATCCCTAAAGCACCCTATGATGCAGCTGTTTTCAACTTTTGCCTTTATCAAAGGGAAGGGCTCAGCCAACTCCTAAGGCAAGTAAAAAAATCGCTATCGGAAAATGGTTATATCGCCATCCAGACCCTTCATCCTTTTTTCCTTTTACAAAATGATTTGGGGTACAAAAGTCAATGGATCAACGATTCCTGGAAAGGACTTCCCGGCAATTTCACAGAAGGCCACTCTTGGTACGCCCGTACTTTTGAATCATGGATGTCCGTCTTCAAGAAAGCCGGACTTCAATTACATCAATGTCAAGAAGTCAACAACGATAACAACAAACCCGTTTCCGTAATATTTATACTCTCGTAATAAAATGCCCCAATTATAAACTAAAACAACACTATTAGGTTAAAGATGAAGATATATAAAGTTATAGGGTTAATGTCCGGCACCTCCTTGGACGGGTTGGACCTTGCATATTGCCATATATGGGAGACCTCCAACGCTTGGGATTTTGAAATTAAACAGACCCATAGTATTTCGTATAACGAGGAAATGCAGGAAAAACTAAAAAATTCAATTTTCCTCCCAGCAGACCAATTGCTGCGATTCCATAATTCCTATGGAACTTGGTTGGGAATACAAACCAAGGAGTTTATAGAATCTCATGGGCTGGAAGTCGATTTTATAGCCAGCCATGGCCATACCACCCACCACCAACCCCAAAACGGACTTACTTTTCAAATAGGTTCTGGCCAACACCTGGCCAACGAAAGTGCCACCAAGGTGATCTGCGACTTCCGTACCAACGACCTTGCATTGGGAGGACAGGGTGCACCTTTGGTACCCATTGGCGATCAACTCTTTTTTGGGCAATATCACTATTGCCTTAATCTTGGTGGAATAAGTAATATTTCTTTTGAGCAAAACGGCAAGAGACGGGCATACGACATAGGACTCGCCAATATGATCCTTAACCATATCACCCAAAAAATAAAACTCAATTACGACAAAGGAGGCTCCTTGGCACGAACGGGAAAAATAAATCAACCCATGCTGGACCGTCTGAACAACTTGGAGTTCTATAAATTGCCATTTCCCAAATCTATAGGTTATGAATGGTTTGTGGAGAAAGTAGTACCCATAGTGGATTCCACTTCGGATTCCATTGAAAATTTACTGCACACTGCCATTCACCATATTTGTGATCAGATAGCCATACAGGTAAATACTCAGAATAATAAAACAAATAGAAGCTTATTTGTTACCGGGGGAGGTGCTTTAAACACTTTCCTGATGGACTGCCTACAAGAAAAATTGGGTCCTGAAACAATGGTTGTTTCCCCATCAAAAACGCTGATCGAATTCAAGGAAGCTCTGGTATTTGCCCTCATGGGCGTTTTGCGGGAAGAACAAAAAAACAATTGCCTGAGTTCCGTAACGGGTGCCAAAAGGGATTGTTATGGTGGGGTTATTTATTTGCCGGCATAAAACATATCGTTTGGTATATTAATTCAAATACTTATCTTGGGTACCTAATCAATCTACCAACATCTAACAAAAGGGTAAAAATGAGTGAAAAACAAAAAAAGGCAACCGCCTATTGGAAGGAAAATGTACGCTATCTGTTTATTCTTCTAGCCATATGGTTTGCAGTATCATTTGGGGCCGGAATCATCTTTAAAGATGCCTTGAACAATATAAAGATTGGTGGCTTCAAATTGGGCTTTTGGTTTGCCCAACAAGGCTCTATATATGTCTTTGTAGTATTGATTTTTGTTTATGTTCGTCTTATGAACAAGTTGGACAAAAAGTATGGTTACAACGAATAGGCGTTTTGATTCTTCCAAATTCTCTTATCCACACCAAAATCCCTTTGGGCCTACCACCCAATTGACAAAAAATATAATCCAAAATATCAACCAAAAAACTTAAAAAATGAGTGTTCAAGTCTGGACGTACCTTCTCGTAGGAATCACCTTTACCCTATATATTGGAATAGCTATCTGGTCCAGGGCCGGATCAACCAAAGAATTTTATGTTGCCGGTGGAGGTGTATCCCCACTTGCCAACGGAATGGCAACGGCAGCCGATTGGATGTCCGCAGCCAGCTTTATTTCCATGGCCGGAATAATTGCATTTGCAGGTTATGACGGTTCCGTTTATCTGATGGGCTGGACCGGAGGATATGTGCTATTGGCTTTACTCCTTGCCCCCTATTTGCGGAAATTCGGAAAGTTTACCGTTCCCGATTTTATAGGGGATCGCTACTATTCCAACACCGCACGTATGGTAGCCGTTTTCTGCGCCTTAATAGTTTCCTTTACCTATGTGGCCGGACAAATGCGCGGTGTAGGGGTAGTCTTCTCCAGATTTTTGCAGGTTGATATCAATACCGGGGTGATCATTGGTATGATCATAGTACTTTTTTATGCCGTTTTAGGGGGCATGAAGGGAATTACCTATACCCAGGTAGCACAATATTGTGTACTTATATTTGCCTTTATGGTCCCGGCTATTTTTATATCCTTCCAAATGACAGGCAATCCTGTTCCGCAACTTGGAATGGGATCTACCTTAAACGATGGTTCCGGAACCTTTTTAATGGATAGGTTAAACGGACTCTCCACCGAGTTGGGTTTTGCCGAATATACAGATGGAACCAAATCGGTCATCGATGTTTTTGCCATCACCTTGGCTTTGATGGTAGGCACGGCAGGATTGCCCCATGTTATTGTTAGGTTCTTTACTGTTAAAAGAGTTAAGGATGCCAGGAAATCTGCCGGACTGGCCTTGTTGCTTATCGCAATACTTTACACCACCGCCCCCGCTGTTTCCGTTTTTGCCAAAATAAACTTAATAGATACGGTGAGCAATGAAGAATACAGCCTTATGCCTGCCTGGTTCAAAAACTGGGAAGAAACGGGATTATTGACCTTTGATGACAAAAACAAGGATGGCATCATTCAATACGTGGCCGATAAGGACAGGAACGAACTAACGGTGGATAATGATATTATGGTGCTGGCCAATCCGGAGATAGCCAACCTTCCCGCTTGGGTAATTGCCCTAGTGGCTGCAGGAGGACTGGCAGCAGCATTGAGTACCGCTGCCGGACTGTTATTGGTTATTTCGGCCTCCGTTTCCCATGATTTGATCAAAAAAGTTTTTAAACCCAATATTTCTGAAAAAGGCGAACTTTGGGCAGCAAGGGGTGCCGCTACCGTAGCAGTTGTAATTGCAGGGTATTTTGGAATCCACCCCCCTGGCTTTGTGGCGGCTGTAGTGGCCCTTGCCTTTGGACTGGCGGCCGCATCCTTCTTTCCTGCCATCGTCCTTGGAATTTTTTATAAAAAAATGAACAAGGAAGGTGCAATCGGCGGTATGATAGTAGGAATTAGTCTAATGCTATTTTATATGGCCAAATTTAAATTGGGCTGGTTGGGAGAAATCCCGGATAAGTCGGAATGGTGGTTCGGGATATCGCCAGAAGGCTTTGGAACCGTTGCCATGATCGTGAACTTTGTGGTGGCCTTGGTCATCAATAGATTTACCCCGGAACCTCCAGAGGAAGTGCAGGAAATAGTAGAGAATATAAGGATTCCCAGTGGTGCTGGAGAAGCCGTGGACCACTAACGGTCTTGTGGAAAGGTTAAGGGCAGCTTCCTGGAAATAACGGAAAAGTAAACTACCTCGGGGCAAGCCCACGAGGCATTCATAGGAAGCGAACTTTAATTTTCGAGGCAAGCCTCGGGGTATTATACCTTTGGCGGTGCCAATAAATTGGTCATCCCGACTTTGACCGCTTTAAGAGTTTCTCAGAAAAACAGCCTTTCCATAATAAAATCCTTGAATGAAACCGTCCTTTTATGGATGATTTATATAAATTTATAGAAATTTTTTAAACACGATGAGCAATTATCACATTAAACATTTAGAAGAGTACTACCAAGTTTATCGAAAATCGGTTCGAGAACCAGAAAATTTCTGGGGTGAAGTGGCCGAAGAACATTTTTTATGGAGAAAAAAATGGGAAAAGGTTTTAAGTTGGGATTTTGAAAAGCCGGAGATAAAATGGTTTCAAGGTGCGCAGCTTAACATTACTGAAAATTGTATAGATAGGCATCTGCTTACCCGAGGCGAAAAAACGGCCATTATATTTGAGCCTAACAATCCGGAGGAGGAAGCCCAGCATATTACCTATCATCAATTACACGAGCGCGTCTGCCAATTGGCCAATGTATTAAAGGACCAAGGCATTAAAAAAGGGGATCGGGTGTGTATTTACCTTCCCATGATTCCGGAATTGTCCATTGCCCTTTTGGCCTGTGCCAGAATAGGGGCTGTTCATTCAGTAGTGTTTGCAGGGTTCTCGGCAACCGCACTGTCCACACGCATCAATGACAGTGACTGCAAACTGGTTATAACTTCAGATGGCTCCTATAGAGGGGCAAAATCCATTGATCTTAAAGGAATTGTAGACGAGGGACTTGAGGATTGCCCCGGGGTTGAAACGGTTTTGGTGGTAAAGCGTACCAATGCCGAAATAAACATGAAGGTAGGTCGCGATAAATGGCTCCAACCTCTGTTGGAGAATGCCTATTTGGATTGTGTTCCTGAAATAATGAATGCCGAAGACCCTTTATTCATATTGTACACCTCTGGTTCCACAGGAAAACCCAAGGGAATGGTACATACTACCGCTGGCTATTTGGTGTATACGGCCTATACGTTCAAAAATGTTTTTCAGTATACCGAAAACGATGTCTATTGGTGTACCGCCGATATAGGTTGGATTACCGGGCACAGTTATATTGTTTACGGTCCCTTGGCCAATGGCGCCACTACCATTATGTTCGAGGGGGTACCCAGTTATCCGGATTTTGGGCGCTTCTGGGAAATTGTGGAAAAACACAAGGTGAACCAATTTTATACGGCACCTACAGCTATACGGGCCTTGGCCAAACAAAACATATCCTTTGCAGAAAAACACGACCTCTCTTCTTTAAAAGTATTGGGCTCCGTTGGAGAACCCATCAACGAAGAGGCTTGGCATTGGTACAATGATGTTATAGGTAAAAAGAATAGTCCAATTGTGGATACTTGGTGGCAAACAGAAACAGGAGGCATTATGATAACTCCAATACCTTATGTAACCCCCACCAAACCCACCTATGCTACCCTCCCATTTATTGGGATACAACCGGCATTGATGGACGAGCAGGGCCAGGAACTCAAAGGCAACCAAGTAGAAGGTCGGCTTTGTATCAAGTTCCCATGGCCGGGAATGGCTCGTACCATTTGGGGCAATCACGATCGGTATAAGGAAACCTATTTCACAGCCTTTCCCAACAAATACTTTTCTGGGGATGGCGCGTTAAGGGACGAGGTGGGATATTACAGGATTACCGGTCGTGTAGATGACGTAATCATCGTATCTGGCCACAACCTGGGTACCGCCCCAATAGAGGATGCCATAAACGAACACCCTGCCGTGGCGGAATCTGCTATAGTAGGTTTCCCTCATGATATAAAGGGCAATGCCCTTTATGGCTATGTAATCCTTAAAGAAACGGGAGAATCACGTAACCACGATAATTTAAGGAGCGAGATCAACCAAATCATTACGGAGCACATAGGCCCCATTGCCAAACTGGATAAGATACAATTCACTTCTGGCTTGCCCAAGACCCGGTCCGGCAAGATCATGAGACGTATATTGCGTAAGATTGCCAGTAGGGACATGAACAATTTGGGAGATACCAGCACTCTGCTAAACCCAGAAGTAGTAGAAGAAATTAAGGACAACGTACTATAATTATTTAGTGGGGCATTGCCACTTTATACAATAACATAAAGTGGCCGTGCTTTCCGCTATATCTTTTTTATGCCCAGGACATCAAAGATGTTTTTAATACTTTCCCCATTGGCCTAAAAAAGGATGCCGCTACAATCACTAATGCGGCTTACTTCAAGGAATACTCCCTCCCCTATCCAATTAGTATTGCCCCCCTTAAAACAAGGTAATAATTAAAGCGCTCCGAAATACTACAGAAATTAAAGACTGGACCATTAAAAAGAACCGGTTGAACATAAGAAAAGACAAGCATCTACTTTCCAAGGAACAACGACCTTATAATTTATGGGCAAAGGGCAATATGTTTGTCCTACTTACCTTAAAGTCAACTATGAAACGGAATAACTCTATTTTACACCTGCCACCGACCACCCCATTATAATGGAACAATCCTACCAACTTATACAAAGGAGAATAAGGCACATGAAAATCCCTTCCAATGAACGAAGGGCTTAAATATAATCCACAAAGGGAGCAATTCAATTACAATGCTCCGCTACTATCCAATTCCCTGATGATACCCGTTAACTGATCGTGGGTTATTGGTTTCACAATATAATCTGTAATTTCACTTATTTTCTTTGCCCTATCAATATCAACGGGGTCTACAGATGAAGACACCATATATATCGTTATTTTTTTTCCCAACTTTGGCTTTATCCTTACATATTCCTCCATAAACTGAAATCCGTCCATTATAGGCATATCAATATCCAAAAAAATCACATCGGGAAGCTCCTTATCATTGTGTAGATTGTCCAACATAAAATCCAATGCCTCCTCTCCATCGGAAAAAACCATAATACTATCGGTTAACTTTAAGGATCGCAATGTTTTTACCATTGTAAACTGATAAATGTCGTCGTCGTCAACAATACATACATTTAAAGTACTATTCATTATATCTAAATATCTAATTAAAATTAATTTTAAAGGTGGTACCCACATCTACTTCACTTTCTGCCGATATAGACCCGCCATGCGCCTCGACCTGCATTTTAGTCAAGAACAAACCTATCCCCTTGGCATCGGGATGTCTATGAAAGACCTTGTTTAGACCAAACAATTTATGGCCATGCCTTTTTAAATTGATACCCTGCCCATTGTCCGAAACCTTCAGGAATTTTTTACCATTTTCAATTCCCGATGACACAAATATTTTAGGTACCCTATCGGCACTCCTATATTTTAGGGCATTTCCTACCAAGTTAAGAAAAATACTTTCTAAATAAATTTTATTATAGGCAATTTGTGGGAAATTTGTAAAATCACTTTTAATTTCGGCCCCTGTACCCATAATTTCACCAGATAGTATTTCCTGTGTTTTAACCATGACCGAATTGAATTCAATATCCTCCAGTGTTTCCTCGGTATTATCCTTCTTTATATTTAAGGCCTCTACTAAGGTATTGAGCGTTAGTGTAAGGTGATTTATAACGGTTTCAAATTTTTCAAAAAGATCCACACGCTCCTCTTCACTTTCGGCAAGTTTGTAAAAACCTAAAAGTGAATTTAGGTTGCTCACCGGGGCTCTTAAGTTGTGTGAGGTTATATGGGTGAAATCGGCCAATTTTGCGTTTTTTGAAACCAATTTTTTAGAAAAAATTTCCAGTTCTTCCTTGGCCTTCAATATTCTTCGCTCTGCCAATTTTTGGGACGTAATATCCCTAATGGCAGCGGATACCAATACTCCTTCCTCCGTTTTAAGTGGGCTAAGACTAATTTGTATAGGAATTAATTCCCCTTTCCTGTTAATTCCATATAAATCCTTTCCTTCACCCATATCCCGTGTTTTGGGATTGGCAAAGAAATCCGACCGATGTTCGGAGTGTTTGCCCTTATAATCTTCGGGAATAAGAATTTCCACGGGTTCACCCGCTAATTCCTTAGCACTATAACCAAATAATTTTTCCGCCTGCTTATTGATCATATGAATTTTCCCGGCTTCATTTACGATCACCATGGCATCAGGAGCCGATTCCAACAGTCCACGAAATTTTATTTCCGCCATCCGTTGTTCCGTTACATCCTGACATGTACCTACCAATTCAATTACCTCTCCAGCGTCATTGGTTATAATTTCTGCCAAAAGCTGAATATTTTTTACCGTCCCATCCATTAACTTGATCCGATGCAATAAATCCGGGAATTTTTTTTCCTTCAAGGAATATTGCACATGGTCTGTTACCATGTCCTTGTCCTCAGGATGCACGAATGAAAAATAGGTATCGTAAGTCAACCGAGTGTTTTCTTCAACATTAAAAATCTCATATAAATTGGAAGACCATATCACATCATTCGTAATTGTATTCCATTGCCAGTTGCCGATCATGGTTAAACGTTCCGCAAAATTGAGTAGCTGATTTTTTCGTAATAATTCAACCTCCGCTTGTTTCCTTTCCGTTATATCGGAGGCTACATTTAAAAATCCGATCAATTCACCTTCTTCATTTTTAATGGCCGATAATGTTACCTGAACCGTTAGTCTTGTACCATCTTTCTTAATATAGGTCCATTCCCTAACATCAAACTCATTTTTTTCTGCCAATTCCTTTAAAGGATCAAAATGACGCGGGTCCTGTCCATATTTAAGGGACATATCCAACATGAATTTTTCCACCTCTTCCTTCACTGTATAAATACCAGGTGCTTTTTTTCCGATTATTTCAGAAGCAGAGTAACCCAATAAATTTTCCGCACCATAATTGAAGCTGTTTATAATCCCCTTATCGTTGGTTGTGATAATGGCAACGGTCTTGGAATTGAATATGGCCCTTAATTCGGCATTGGCCTTACTCAATGCATGCTCGGACAGCTTTCGTTCATTAATATCCTGGAAGACCCCAAAAAGGCCAACGCATTTTCCATCAACAAATTCTCCATTTCCTATGGCCCGTACCCATATAGAAGCGCCTTTAGCAGTCACTATTTCAACTTCAATATCAAAAGGTTCCCCTGTTGCCATGATTTCTTGCATTACCCTTTGGATGGTATCCCGACTTTCTCCTTGCTTATAAAAGTTTATGGCCGATTCCAGACTCGGTTTATAATCATCGGGCACCTCGTGAATCTCACACACCATCTTACTCCAATAAACTTCATTCTTTATAAGATTCACTTCCCAAGTACCTATACGGGCCACTTCGTTGGTCTTGTCCAATATTTCGATCATGCGGGCCCTTTCCCTTTCCTTTTCTTTCTGAATTGTAATGTCTCCGGTATGCATAAGCAAACCACCAATCTTATCCTCCGAAATATACCAAGGCCGTACATCCCAATAGATCCACTGTATAGTCCCATCTGCACGCTTAAACGGTGCCTCCTCACAAATATCTATAGCTCCATTAAGACATTTTTGGTGGTTTATTTTCCAATCTTCCCCAATTTCCGGAAATATATCATAATGTGAACGGCCAATTATTTCCTTGCCTTCCATTTTATAATCCGATATCCAGCGTTGGGATACTGCAATATAACGCATGTCCCTATCCAACATCGCGATGGCCGTAGGTGCCTGTTCAATAAAGATCTTATTATATTCCCCACTTAATTTTAAATCATTTTTGTGCATACTCAATCCCTAAGATTAATGAAAAAAATTCCAAAAATTAACGTTTATTGGTATTTCCAAATCAGTAATATGAAAGAAGTACCTTTAATTATATCCAACTATAAGACCAGGTCGAAATACATACATATGGCCCTAAAACTCAAGTACTTGTTTAAAATTCGGTTCCAATTGTTAAAATTAGCACATTTTTCCTACATAAAATGGTGACGACCAATCTTTAAGGTCCATTTAATGAAATTAATAACACTACGGAACCCTTGGCCCTATAGAGCCGGAGGAATAAAATTAACTTGGATCAACCATTAAACGATACACATTCCACTTAAGGAATTCCATGGATAACAGCACATTCCGGAACACCTTTTAAGGCGAAAATCAATTATCCATAAAATCAGTATATTAGGTCGCCCCTATAAAACAAATCGACCAATGCAAGAAACCAATGAACATTTAAAAAGGGAGGTCGGTGTTTGGGGCCTAAGTGCCAACTTAGTAAATATTATGATAGGCGCCGGCATTTTTGCCTTACCTGCCATAGTTGCTGCCGGACTAGGTACTTCCAGTATTTACGCTTATTTATTCTGTGGTCTGTTAATTGCTTTGGTAATGCTCTGTTTTGCCGAAATAGGTAGTAAAGTAACTACTTCAGGAGGTGCCTACACCTATATTGAAACAATTTTTGGACCCTATTGTGGTTTTCTAACGGTAATTCTATTTGCACTTTCCGCCTTATCGGCAGACGGTGCCGTTGCCAATGCCTTGGTAGACGTTTTGGGGTCTATTTTTCCCTTTTTTAAATCCAATTTTGTTAGGACGTTCGTTTTTGTTATCCTATTTGCAGGACTGGGCTATATTAACGTTAGAGGTATTAAGGAGGGAATGGTTTTGGTTAAAACAATTACCCTCACCAAACTCATTCCTCTCCTATTACTGGTTTCCTTTTCATGGGGTCATATTTCCTTGGAAAACCTTATAATCGATTCTACCCCGACAATTTCGGAAGTAGGTGCTATATCCCTGATTCTGTTTTTTGCCTTTCAGGGCGCCGAGACCGGATTGTCTATAAGTGGCGAGGTGAAAAAGCCCAATAGGACTATTCCAAGAGCTATATTTATAAGTATCACTGGGGTTTTAATCCTGTATATACTAATACAAACGGTTTCACAGGGCGTGCTAGGGGATACCTTGGCCACTTATACCGAAAATCCTTTAAGCGTGGTGGCACAACAGGTGTTTGGCCCCGTGGGTTTGACCATAATCACAATAGGAGCTGCCATTTCTATGCTAGGAAATTTAAGTAGTGAAGTATTGAGTATGCCGCGGGTACTTTTTAGGGCCTCAAAAGACAATGTACTTCCCCTAAGACCACTCTCTAAAATCCATGACCGATATTCCACCCCCTATATCGCGATAATTACATATGCTACAATAGGATTCTTATTGGCCTCCCTGGGAGGGTTTGAACAATTGGCCGTTATTTCAAGTGCATCTATCTTATTGGTCTATCTAGGTGTATCCCTTTCTGTAATAAAATCGAGAAGAAAATCGGGTAAATCTACCAAACCAGAATTTCAAATACCTGGAGGTTACTTGGTACCCATATTGTCGATTATCATCATTGTTTGGTTGCTATCCAACCTAGAACCCAAAGAGGTTATTGGATTTGGGGTTTATATTGCGTTGCTTACTTTGCTATACTTCCTTAAGGATAAATTAGGGAAGGGAAAATAGGGGTAACAACACAACCCAATAACTTAAAATCAAAATGTATAGAGGTATTGTACGCTGTAATTAAGCCAATTTAGCCTTGTTCAATTTTGTAGTGAAAGACAATTCTTTTTTAATCTTCGAATTTTTGAACATGTACAAACGAGCCACTTTGTTCTCGTTTTTAACAGTAACTTCATTTGGAGTGGCAGTAACAATACTCATGGTAGCCGTTTCAACCTTTACTTCCTGTCCAACATTGTTGGCTTGAGCAGTTACTCCGATAAAAAGAACAAAAATTAAAGTTAAAAGCGTTTTCATGATGCGTTGTTTTGTTATGTAAATTTAACGCCACATGCACCCAAGTTTAGGTCACAAATCGTTTAAACCCCCTTATTTTTCGGTATCTGACAAATCTCTCGATTAAGTGCAGAGAATGCTCGGTGAATGAAAAGTAGGTTGGTATTCGCTAATCGATGATATCTGTTTTTAATCGGTTATTCCTACAGCATATTTGATATCGAAAGCCCTATTCAATCCAACATTGTAGTATAAAACTGATATTTATACCATATTAAAAATTGTATTACTCCATATCTGGCATCCATCATTTCCATACACCCAGCTTCGGTTTAACGTGAATACCTTTTATCGATAAAAATCCTTTCCCTTCCCTAAAGGCTGAAATAGAAATGATATTTTAATACTTTTAAGCAGAAAAACGTAAGTATTTTGGATATACGGATACTAAAGAAAAAAATATTTACAAGCAATACATTTGGTTAAACTGTCTTACCTTTAAAAAGGCAGGATTTTTGTAGTTAGATAATTGTTGCCCCATCCAAGTTGGTTGGACCACAAAAAATAGCATATAATAATTGTAAGAAATTCACCTATGAGACTTTTACAGATTACCCTATTCACCATTTTAGGATTGACGGCAAGCAGTTGTCTATCAAAAACCAAAACGGACCAAAAAACTGAAATGCTCACGGAACACACTCCAAGTGAACTTCAGGAATATGAAACCGCCTATTTTGCCAGCGGCTGTTTTTGGTGTGTAGAAGCGGTTTTTGAAAGTGTTAAGGGGGTCAAGGAAGTCGTATCCGGATATTCGGGTGGCAAGGAAAAAAACCCCACTTATGAACAGGTGGGTTACGGCCGAACCACCCACGCCGAAGCGGTAGAGGTTTATTACGATCCGAAAGTCATTTCTTTTGAAACCTTGGTAAAAGTATTTTTTGGTTCCCATGACCCCACTACTTTAAATAGACAGGGACCCGACAAAGGTGCTCAATATAGATCCATTGCCTTCTATAAAAATGACTCCGAAAGAAAAATCATAAAGGACTATATTGCCCAATTGGCTAAGGATAAAGTCTATTCAGCACCCATAGTTACGGAAGTAAAACCCTTTAGTGTTTTTTATGAAGCCGAGGACTATCACCAGGATTATGAAAAAAACAATCCCAACAATTCCTATATACTAAACGTATCCGTACCAAGATTAAAAAGATTTCAGGCCAAATTTCCTGAATTATTAAAGGAGGGGTCCCATTAAATTAACCACATCACAAATTTTGGAATCAAGGCCCAATGGTTACCACCTAACCTCACTGGGAGAGTGTTTATAGGTTGTGCCCAGGCAGGTAACAATAAGCGGGAACATCCATTTTCTAGTCGATTTTTAATTTAACGATTGGGCTAATTTTAGTGTATAAAGACAATATTTAATCACTTTTTTATACCTTTCAAGCTCACATTTTAAAATAAGATTAAAAAAATGAAAGTACGATCAAAAATCCCATCCTTTTTATTTGCCACCCTCTTGATGGGATCCTTATTAATAAGTTGCGCAGGAACGGAAAAGGACTCCACACCATGGATCAATTTATTCGACGGTAAGACCCTAAATGGTTGGAATCAAAAAGGTGGAGTAGCCAAATACGAAGTGGTCGATGGCACTATTGTTGGAACCACAGTTCACAACACTCCCAATTCCTTTTTGACGACCAACAAAATGTACGGGGACTTTATTCTAGAATTGGAATATAAAGTTGATCCATCCATGAACTCTGGAATCCAGATTAGGAGCAATAGCCTGCCAACGTACATGGACGGTCGAGTACACGGATACCAAGTAGAAATAGATCCATCAGAAAGAGCATGGAGTGCGGGTATTTATGATGAAGCCAGAAGGGGTTGGTTAAATCCGTTGGACAATAATCCAAAGGCACAAAAAGCCTTTAAACAAAATGATTGGAATCACTACAGAATTGAAGCTATAGGGGATACCATAAAGACATGGATCAACGACGTACCGGCCTCCTATTTAATAGATGATAAAACTGCAAGTGGCTTTATTGCGCTTCAGGTTCATGGCATTGGAAAAGATAAAACCGAAGGAACCCAAATTGTTTGGAAGAATGTAAAAATACTAACAGACAATTTGGAAACCTATTCCAGAAAAACACCTTTGACCCCTATTACCACTAAGAACAAACTTACAGTGGGTGAAGAAAAAGACAATTGGAAATTGTTATGGGATGGGGAAACTACCAAGGGTTGGCGTGGTGCACGATTGGATGGTTTTCCTGAGTCGGGATGGGAAATTGAAGACGGTATTCTTACGGTATTGCCATCAGGCGGTGAAGAATCTGCCGCTGGCGGCGATATAGTAACCACAGATATTTATGGCGATTTTGAATTAAAAGTGGATTTTAAGCTTTCCGAAGGTGCCAATAGTGGTATAAAGTATTATGTGAATACCGATCTTAATAAAGGACCTGGATCTTCCATTGGTCTTGAATATCAAATTCTGGACGATGCTCGCCATCCAGATGCCAAGTTGGGAAATCACGATGGCAGCAGAACGGTAGCTTCGCTTTATGATCTTATCCAGGCAGACCCCAACAAGCCGATCAATCCCATTGGGGAATGGAACACTGCACATATCAAATCGATCAACAACCATGTTGAACACTGGTTAAATGGAACCAAGGTTTTGGAGTATGAAAGGAAAAGTGATGATTATCGTAAATTGGTATCCGAAAGTAAATATGTGAAATGGCCAAATTTTGGCGAAGGAGACCAAGGTCACATCCTGCTTCAAGATCATGGGGATAGGGTTTCTTTCAAAAACATTAAAATTAAGAGCATAAACAAAAGCGAATAAATGAAAACGAGAAGAGATTTTATTAAAAAAACGGCAGCAGGCAGCGCTGCCCTTAGCTTGGGCGGTTTAATAATGCCAAGTATGGGTTACAGCAATATCATCGGGGCCAATGACAGAATAAATGTTGCGGTCATTGGGGTGAGAAGCAGGGCCAAGGCCCACTTCGTGGCCATACATAAAGACCCCAACGCCAAAATACTCTATAGTTGTGATGTAGATGACCAAATCTTGGAGGAGCACAATGTATGGTGCAAAAAGAATATAGGTTATATTCCCAAGGTAGAAAAGGACTTTAGAAAGGTATTGGAGGACAAAAAAGTTGATGCCGTTTTCATAGCAACCCCAGAGCATTGGCATGCTCCAATGGCTATCATGGCCTTGCAAGCAGGAAAACATGTTTATGTAGAAAAGCCCTGTAGCCACAATCCACACGAAAATGAACTATTGGTTGCCGCACAAAAGAAATATGGCAAAAAGGTGCAAATGGGAAATCAGCAGCGTTCCTCCCAAAGCTCCGCATTGGCCGTTAAGGAAATACGTGAAGGTATCATTGGAGAAGTGTACAAAGGGGAAGCCTATTATTCCAGCAATAGGGGTTCTATTGGTATTGGGAATAAGATAGAGGTTCCTAGCACATTGGATTGGGATTTATGGCAAGGACCGGCACCTAGGGAATCCTACAGGGACAATGTACATCCATACAACTGGCATTGGTTCCGTACCTGGGGCACTGGGGAAATCCACAACAATGGCACCCATGAAATTGATATTTGTCGTTGGGCATTGGGTGTGGACCTTCCTAACAGTGTAACCTCCTTTGGCGGTAAGTATACCTTTAAAGACGATTGGGAGTTTGTGGACAACCAACAGGTTACCTACAAGTATGATGATGATAAATTTATTACCTGGACTGGTCATAGTAGGGGCCTGATAAAACCGGAGCAACCTGGAAGGGGAGCCACTATTTACGGAAGTAAGGGGATGATTACTTTGAGTAGAAATGAATACAACCTTTATAATCTGGACGGTAGTTTAATCAAGAAGGTGGAAGAAGGGGTTAAAAGTGCTACTACCAATACCATGGGAATGGGTGGTTTGGATGTTAATCACATCCACAATTTCTTCAGTGCCATACGTCAGGACACTTCCTTGAATTCCGACATAAATGATGCCAGTATTTCCACTATGCTCTGTCATTTAGGTAATATTGCCCAAGACGTGGGTAGGACCATTCATATCAATCCAACCACGGGTAAGGTTAAGAATGATGATGAGGCCATGTCCCATTGGAAAAGGGAATATCAAAATGGATGGGAGCCTACATTGTAATACTTGTTTTTCCTATAAAAAAAGAGGGGGATTTTCTATCGAAAATCCCCCTCTTTTTGGTCATGATCATTCCCTTTACTGTAGAACAACTTCCGTAAACTTGGAATTTATGATAATGGACTTGCCACTACTCTTGTTTATATGATATCCCTTACTCAGGGTATTATAACCATTTTTAGTTTTTACCAATTGTAGCTCCTTTGGGTAAACCAAATCCGAATTGCTACCGTTTACCGCAATATTAAATGCGGTTTTGGGCAATATACACCGTAATTCGGCATTTTGTAGGTTGATATCCAGATCGGTAAAATCCTTGGAAATGGACTTAATGGTCAATGGGCCGAAATTATTTTTTATAAAGGCCTTGTTCAAAAGGTTATCAATATTCACGTCGGAAAAAGTAGCACTAAGGGTAAGGTTTTCAACCTCCTTGATATTTACATTCTCTGAGTAATCTGCCTTTAATTTACCATAGTTCCATTTTTGCACACTAACCGGCGAATAGGAAACATCAATATTGGTTTTATCCCCGTCAATGGTAGTGGCCAATAAGGTGGAATAGGATAAAGTAGCACTTAGATTTTTGGTGTTATCGGCCAAAATAACTTCCCCATGTCTTACGTTCATCTTTATTTTGGTCGATTTTGGCAATCTAATCTTAATGGTTTTCTTGACCTTAAAATTTTTATCCCCTCCCTTTTTTACTGAATAGAAAACATTGGGTGCATTGGGGTGGGGTATGTCCAAAACTACAAATTCACTATTAACCCCATTTACCGTATCGATCTCAATAGTAATTGTCTTGCTATTGTTTCCAATATCTTTTGCCCGTTGTTTCAACTCCATAGCCCTCCCCCTATGCTCTAATACTTTTTCGGCTATTTCCACTCGTTGCTTTTGTAGATACTGTAATTTCTCCAAACGCTCTTGTTGGGCATCTTCCCTATTCCTTTCCATTTCAAGTCTTCTTTTATGGATTTCAGCCTGCTTTAATTCCATATGCTTGCTCCATTCTTTCATTTTACGCTGATAGTCCTTATCAAAACCTTTATCAAATTCAGTTTTCCACTTCTTTAAATAGGCTTCCCCATCCTTTTTATAGGCTTCATAATCAAAAGGTTGTATGTTCATTGGGGGAAGTGGAGGCAATTCCATCACTTCTGGCAACTCTGGCAGTTCTACAAGTGGTGCTATGTTCTGGGCTCCCCCTACCCCATTAAATTGATCTAAAAAATCGATATCTATATCATCCGTATTATAAGTGATGAATTCTTGGCGCCCCATACCTGTGCTTACACTTACCCCCTTACTATTCCCTACAATCTTAACGGGTTCATTGTTGAAGTAATTGTTGGCCTCCGCCTCCGAGACATCTTCCAATTCCACCACGGCCACAACATCCACTTGATCCTTGTTCCACGTTTCAAATTCTATATCGGCATAACTGGTGTTTATTTCCAATACCACGTCATTGGCCACATTAAAATTCTCATGAAATGTTCTGGATTGTTTTTGGGCGTGTACACCACTTGTAGCAGTTACTAGAGCTATGGTCACCATAACTCCAATTTTCTCTATTATGTTCTTCATCTGTACTATTTTATTTTTCCTTTTTAACTCCATAACCTTTTTATATTATGGTAACCAGGTCTTTTACTCCTGCCTCGTCCCCAATTTTTTTCAGTTCCTGTAACTTATCCCTTAGTTTGTGCAGTAATTGTAATCTCAGTTGTAAATTCTTGATCAATGCCGTTATAGTCAGATCATTGGGGCCTATTTCATTTAATTCTATATTCAATTTTTTATACTCAACATTTAATTCCTCCAACCGCTCCATAAAACTATCCACCAAGGCCTTGTTACGATCTGAAATGTTTAATTGGGAAAGCTCCAAATTGATATTGACCATATAGTAATTTTCAACCTTTTTTAAATTCGGGGAAAGATCGCCGAGAGAAATACCCCTTTCTTCCGTGGCGGAGTTGTTTTTTTCTACTATAATTGTTTCCAAAGGCTCTGTGTTATTCCAATTCATAAAAATGTAGGCTCCTAAGCCAGTCAACATAATTATGGAAGCAGCAATTTTAAACCATGGCAAGGATGGCCCCTTAGCAACCGGTAGTTCCACTTCCATTCGTTTTATAAAACGCTGTTCATGCCCATCCTTCATGGATTGCACTATTTCCGTATTGGAATTCTTGAACATATCTCTAAGATCTTGCGACATACTTACTCGATTTTAACATTTCCTTTAATTGTCCTTTTCCCCTTAATAACCTTGTTCTACATGCGGTATAACTTATACCCAGTATTTCGGATATCTCATTGTGATCGTACCCCTCTACCAAAAATAACTGTACCACATATCTGTATTTATCGGGCAACCCCGCTATGGCATGCATTACCTCCTTTACCGTGACCGAATCCTCTACGGACCAATCCTCATCTTCGGCCACATGCATATACCCTTCATTCAATTCCACTGTTTTAAGTTGTTGCGATTTTAAAAAGTCGATACTCTTGTTTACTACGATCCGCTTTAACCAGGCCCCAAAACTTACCTGGCCCTTATATTGGTTTATTTTTTGAAAAGCCTTAATAAAGGACTCTTGGACAATATCTTCCGCATCGTCCGGATTTTTTATAAATCGCATGGCAACACAGAACATGCCCTGACAATACTGATTGTACAGTTTTAATTGTGCTTTGCGATCATTACGTTTACATTGTTCTACAATATCAATCTGAAACATTCTGGCCAGTTTCTTTGGTTGGCGGGAGGGTTTTACAACACCTAGAGCATTCCCCATAAATCCCAATTACCTAAAGGACGATGGAATGATCGAAATGTTGCAAAAAATAGTATTTTTATCATAAATCTTAAAAAGAACTATCTTGAATCAAGTTACAATAAAAAACAGTTTCATCACGCTTACCGTATTGGACTATGGGGCTATCATCCAAAAAATGGTCTTAAAAAACAAAGAGGGCGTAGATACCAATGTGGTGGTTGGCTTGGAAGAGCCTGACAAATATTTAAACGATAACAAATCACTGGGAGCCTGTATCGGCAGATACGCTGGTAGAATTTCTAAAGGAGGTTTTAAAATCAATAACATCGATTACCCCATTTTTTCAAAGGACGGGGTTCACCTTCACGGTGGACAAAAAGGCTTTGGAAAGAGATATTGGACCATAGAGCAGGTGCACGATGGGGACAATCCCTTTGTAAAACTGGGTTACCTCAGCAAGGATATGGAGGAGGGCTATCCTGGAAATCTGAAGGCCACGGTGACCTATAAGCTGGTAGGTTCATCCTTGTTTATAATTCACGAGGCCACAACGGATAAGGCCACGCCGGTAAACCTTACCAACCATTCCTATTTTAACCTGGACGGTGCCGAAACCATAGACCATTGGGATCTAAGGTTGTCATGTTCGCAATATTTGGAAACGGATGCAAAACTTCTGCCTACAGGAAAATTGATTTCCGTGAATAATTCAAAATATGATTTCCTCGAAATGAAAAAAATTGGTCAAGTCCGTTTGGACACACCCTTTGTTATGGATTCCGGTCAAGAAAAAGGTACCGTATTGGCATCCGATAGATCCGGTTTATCCATGGAAGTCATTACCGATCAACCAGGCGTTGTTGTCTATACCCCGACCGCCTTTGCCGCCATCTGTTTTGAAACGCAAAATTACCCGGATGCACCCAACCAACCCCACTTTCCCAATAGTATTCTGCAACCTGGAGAAACCTATCACAATGGAAGCGAGTTTAGGTTTAGTTTCGTAAATTAGAAGAATTAACCTAACTAAAATCCGAGGATATGAAATTTCTTAAGTGGTTACTAATAGTTATCGTAGTGTTGGTATTGGCCTTCTTTTTATTTGGAAAATCCTATCTAAAGGAACAGACAAAAAAGATCAGTCCAGAAAAAACGGTTACCTATAGCAAAAATGGAATGGATCTAACCGTAAATTACAGCAGCCCCTTTAAGAAAAATCGTGTAATCTTTGGGGAGTTGGTTCCCTATGATGTGGTATGGAGAACGGGCGCAAATGAGCCTACCACCTTTACTACGGGCAATAATATTAAAATAGGGACCAAAAGCCTACCGGCTGGAAGTTACTCTTTATGGACCATACCTGGCAAGGAGGGCTGGACCTTTATTTTCAATAACGAAATCCCGGATTGGGGTGTAACTATTTTTAGTGGCGGAAAAAAAACAAGCAGAAATGCCGACGCAGATGTTTTACAAATAAGTGTCCCGGTACAACAACTGCCACAAACCGTTGAAAGTCTGACTATAGATTTTGAGGATAACGAACAACTTCACCTAAGTCTTGCCTGGGACCATACCAAAGTAAGCCTTCCCATTAATAAGTAGATTTGATCACCAATAAAAACACCGACGGAAATAGCAACTCTAAAAACAAAACTTTTAGAAAAAAGAGTCCGTCTACGGCGGACTTGGTTCAAGGTATATTAAATGGTGATATAGCCACCTTGGCCAGGGCTATTACGTTGGTAGAAAGCACCAACATTGCACATTTTCAAAAAGCTGATGACATTATAAACCAATGCCTTCCCCATAGTGGCAAGAGCATACGAATTGGAATAACCGGAGTTCCCGGGGTAGGAAAAAGTACCTTTATCGAAACCTTTGGCACCCACCTTACGGCCCTGGGCAAAAAAGTGGCCGTACTGGCTGTAGATCCTACTAGTACCATTAGCAAGGGAAGTATTTTGGGAGACAAGACCCGAATGCAGGAACTGGTGAAGGATAGGAATGCCTATATCCGTCCGTCCCCTACAGGTTATTCTTTGGGCGGAGTTGCCCGAAAAACCCGTGAAACCATAATCCTGTGCGAAGCCGCCGGCTTCGATACTATTCTAGTGGAAACAGTCGGGGTGGGACAAAGTGAAACAGCAGTACATGGGATGGTAGATTTCTTTTTATTATTGAAATTGGCCGGGGCCGGCGATGAACTACAGGGTATAAAAAGAGGCATTATGGAAATGGCAGATGCCATTGTTATCAATAAGGCAGATGGCAAGAACATTGAACAGGCCAACTTGGCCAAAGTTGAATTTAGCAAGGCACTGCATCTCTATCCCCCAAAAGAAAACGGTTGGACCCCTAAAATCCTTAGCTGTTCCGCTATTCAAAAAAAGGGAATAACTGAAATATGGGAAGTTATTAAAGCCTACATAGACGATAAACCAGGCCTGGACGGAATATTGGAAAAAAGGAAAATACAAAACAAATACTGGCTACTACAGACCATTGAAGACCGGCTAAAGCAACAATTTTATGAAAACAAAAACATAAAAAACCATTTGGAACAAATGATAAAATTAGTTGTGGATGGCAAAATTTCACCATTCAACGCTGCTGAAAAATTGTTACGTCTGTCCAAGGAACCCAATTCCTAAGAATATTCTGGGACCAAGTACCTGTAGATTCATACCCGGAGGAATAGGCTATTTCCATGTATTGAATGTCATATTTTTATTCCAATAACACCTCCCAAATAAGAACTAAGGCCCAATACCACATAGGTTGACAAAGTTGATTATCTTTGGCCCTAAATTTTAAATACAAAAGCCCTTATCCTTTTTATAAAATGAATTACGAATTCACCATAATTATACCTGTCTACAATGAAGAAGATAATTTGGAACGCGTTGAAAAGGAGCTAAAGGAGTACTTGGTTGTATGCACTAAGAAAGCAAAAGTGTTGTTTGTAAACGATGGCTCCAAGGATAAGAGCCAACAATTAATTGAGGCCATTTGCCAAAGAAACGAAGCTTTTAGTTTTGTGAAATTTGCCCAGAACAAAGGGTTGAGTGCCGCCATTAAAGCCGGCTTTGACTATACGGATACCCCTTTGGTAGGCTATATAGACTCTGACCTACAAACCTCTCCGGAAGACTTCAACCTACTCCTTGAGCATATAGATCAATATGATCTTGTAACAGGGGTAAGGGCAGATAGAAAAGATTCCTTCGTCAAGAATGCCTCCTCTACCATTGCCAATAGTATACGTAGAGCGTTTACAAATGATGGAATGGACGATACCGGATGTCCACTAAAGGTCATAAAAACGGATTACGCCAAAAGAATCCCTATGTTTAAAGGTTTACATCGATTTTTACCTGCCATGATCTTGTTGCAAAATGGCACCATTGTACAAATTCCCGTTCGTCACTTTCCCCGTATGGCAGGAACGGCAAAGTTTGGTCTTTGGAACAGGTTATTGGGCCCCCTTATGGATTGTTTTGCCTATTTATGGATGAAGAAAAAATATATTAACTATCAAGTAGATAAAATAGGGTAAATGGCAGATTGGATGGTTTATGCAATTGGATTCATTGCCCAAATTCTGTTTTCCAGTAGAATGGTGGTACAATGGGTGCTATCGGAAAAGAACAAAAAAGTACTTACCCCTAGACTATTCTGGCAATTAAGTTTATTGGCCTCATTCCTGTTATTCGTCTACGGCTGGTTACGTGACGACTTTGCCATTATGTTGGGACAGGCCATTACCTATTTTATATATATCCGAAACATCCAGTTACAGGGTGAATGGACTAAGTTACCCCGGGCCTTTAGGGTTTTTCTATGGGTTTTTCCAGCGATAATCATAGTTTATGGCTACAATAACAATGCCTATGACCTACGGAATTTCTTCCAAAACGAAAATATTCCAACATGGCTACTATTGTTGGGAAGTATAGCCCAGGTAATTTTCACCTTTCGGTTCATATACCAATGGATCTATTCCGAGAAAAAGAAAACCTCCAGCCTTCCTTTCGGTTTTTGGCTGCTAAGTCTGGTCGGGGCATCCCTAATCCTAACCTATGCCATTTTCAGGAAGGATCCCGTCCTATTTGCAGGCCATTCATTGGGAATGATCGTTTATTTAAGAAATTTAATTATCCTTAAAAATGAAGTTCATGACGTGGTTGAAAAATAATCCAATTGCACTGATCTTACTCGCGGGAATCACCATTTTTCTATTTCAATTAAACGTTATTCCCGTCACTATCATGGAAGCCAGAAATTTTATTACGGCAAGGGAAATGATTACCGACGGCAATTGGTTACTCACCACTATGAACAATCTTCCTAGATATGAGAAACCACCTTTACCTAGTTGGATCACCGCTATTTTTGGATTGTTATTTGGGCTGGAAAATACAGCTGCTCTAAGGCTACCGACCATGCTCATGGCCATATTTTTGGGATATATTGGGTATAAATTTTCAATGCAACTACTGAACAATAAAAGACATGCACTTATAAATGCCCTTATTCTTTTAAGTTCATTCTACATAATCGTCATTACCATTGAGGCTCCTTGGGATATTTACACCCATGGATTTATGCTGACAGGAATCTATTTTTTATATAATTTTTTTGCCCTGCCCGGGAACAATTGGAAGAATAGCCTATTGGCCGCCATTTTCATTGGCCTATCCTTTATGAGCAAGGGACCTGTTTCCCTATATGGTCTTCTCTTACCTTTCCTCCTAGCCTATGGGTTTGTCTTTAAATATGAGGGCTTTGGATTGAGCAGGAAATATGTCCCCTTGGTTGCCATGATCGTCCTGGCGAGTATTATTGGTATATGGTGGTTCCTGTACGTTCGCCTTGCCGACCCCGATGCCTTCTTGGCCATAACGAAAAAAGAAACGGCCAATTGGTCCAGCTATAATGTACGCCCCTTTTATTATTACTGGAGCTTTTTTATTCAGAGTGGAATTTGGACCATACCAGCCCTCACAGGTCTTTTATATCCTTATCTTAAAAATAGGGTAAGTGATAAAAAGGTTTACCGTCTTACTTTTCTGTGGACCATTTTTTCAGTAATACTACTTTCCGTCATCCCAGAAAAAAAGGCTAGATACCTTGTCCCTGTTCTAATACCCCTAGCCATGAATACAGGTTTTTACATGGAATATGTCATTGGGAATTTCAAAAACGCCTTTGCAAAGAAAGAAAGAATACCTGTGTACTTTCATTTTGGATTATTAGGGCTTGTAGGTATTGCTTTTCCCCTTGCGGCATATTTCTTCCTAAAGGGTGGGTTAAGTGAATATTGGGGATATTACACCCTATCATCCGCGGTAATATTCAGCATAGGGATTTTACTTTTCATCCAATTAAAAAAGAAGCACCTTTTTAACTGCTTTTTGTTGACCATAGCCTTGGTGGGGGCCATAAAATCCCTGGCATTGCCACTGTCCGGGGCCTTGGACAGAAACACCCAATATAAAAGTATTTCAAACCTAGCGACTTCCAAGTCATACGAGGGTTTGAAAATCTATTGCTTTGGAGACATTGCACCTGAAATGATATGGGACTACGGTAGGGCAGTCCCCGTCCTTAAAGGGGATGAGGAAATACGAATACCCGAGGGCCAAAAATTTGCCGTTTTGGTGATTCCAGTCGAAGAAAATGAATTTAAACGTATCTTTGACCCGGAATATAGGCTTACATTAAAAAGTGTGTACGACCTAAATTACAATGCCGACCTAGGGACCAAAGGACATAAGAACCGTTTGATAAGTAATTTATATATAGTTCAAAAACGATGATGAATATCTTTTCCAAAATTGAAAAAATAGGATACATTATTCTATTGGCAATTGTTTTGTTTGGTCTTTTTTTAGGCCTAAGGGACGACATTTTTTTTGATGTTAACTATGCCCAGGAAGATGGACCTGTTGAATGGGGTACGGCCATAATGCTATTTGGTATTTTTTTACTTTCCCTATACCACCTATTAACTTTATGGAACTCCAAAAAATTATTGTGGAAAATGGGAACCTTCCTATTTGTAGTTCTTTTTCTTTTTGCCGCAGGTGAGGAAATATCATGGGGACAACGCATATTCGGAGTGGAATCAAGCGAGTTTTTTATAGAAAACAATGCCCAGGGGGAAACCAACCTGCATAATCTTGTGGTAGGTGAAAAGAAAATAAACAAAATCATCTTCAGTCAGTTATTATTCCTAGTGATGTTTATTTATCTTATTATAACCCCTATCCTATTTAGAAAATATAAATGGTTTAAAAATTTGGCAAGTACTTTTGCAGTTCCTATTGTTAAATGGCATCATACCATAGCTTTTCTAGTGACCACAATTTTGGTTGCCCTTAACCCTGCAAGCCGTAAATGGGAGGTGTACGAATTGGCATTCGCTGCAATCTTTTTCCTGATTTTTCTAGGCCCCTTGAACAAGGATATTTTTGAACGGGAACAACCAAAATAAGGTAGGCATAAAAGATTCACATACATGGAATGGAATCTTGGATCAAGACTGGTATTTGGAAACGGCCTTTAAAAAAAGCTGCTGAAACATTCCTCCCAAAAAAGTTCCGATAATAATACCGGTTACCACATCCAACGGAAAATGTACCCCTATATATATCCTACTATAAGCGACCACCGAAGCCCACAGGAATAGAAAAAATCCTATATATTTATACTTTGTCCGCAATAAGGCGGTAAAGAATGTAGCTACGGCAAAAGAATTGGCGGCATGGGCAGAGAAATAACCGAATTTTCCGCCACAGGAGCTTTTCACCAACCGCATTACTGCCTGTAATTCATGGTCATGGCAAGGCCTCAAACGTTGCACCCCGTACTTGAAAAAATTGGCCAGTTGGTCCGTTACCAATATGAGCAACGCAATAGCCACTAGGGTCATTAATAGCCGTTTTAAACCAAATACCTTATAGGTAAAAAATGCCAACAATGCATATAGCGGAACCGAACTCCATTTATTGGTCATAAAAAGCCAAAAACCGTCCCACTGGGCCGTACCTAAGTTATTTAGAAAAAGGAAGAGCTCCTTATCGTATTGTGCCAATTGGTCTATCATTACTTACTCTTCGTATCGAGAAATTTCCCTATCATAGAAAACCGTAGCCTGTTCAATTAAATTTTCCGCTTCCGCTTCCAATTCCTTTTCATCTTCCTGGGTAAAATCTTCCAACCACTCTACCTCATCATTCTCCAGATTAATTATAAATCTTGGGTATTCGGTATGTATCACGAAAATCGCTGTTGGATAATCCGTATTATCACCTAATAAAAATTTTGGAAATTCCATACTATAACTTTTTATTTAATGATCGATATCCCTAGAACAATTCCATCCTAGTAGATAACGACTGGCCTTAATATCAATCAATCTCTTGTAACGCCCTTTGGGCAATAAGTTTCTTGGTCAAATAATTAAACCGAATATACAACATTATTGCAGAGGCCGTAAGTCCGGACAACAGGCCTATCCATATCCCGGTACTCTGCAGTGGCGTATATAGACCCAGGTAAAAACTAATTGGAAAACCTATTATCCAATAGGCCACAAAGGTAATTAAAGTGGGTATCCTAACATCCTGAAGCCCCCTTAACGCTCCCAATACCACCACCTGTAAACCATCCGAAATTTGGAATACGGCCGCAACCAAAATTAGTTCGGCTGCAATCTTGATAACTTCCATGTTATCCACCATATTGGAAGCATCACCCAAATCCAGATATATTGTTGGCAGAAAATCGTTTAAGGCAACAAAGGATACGGCAAAAACAACTTCCAATATTAAGGTGAGCAAAAAAATGGATAATGAAATGCGTCTCAATTCCTTAAAATCCATCAATCCCTTTTGATTTCCCACACGGATCATTGCAGCAACGCCAAGCCCCATCCCTACCATAAAGGTCATACTGCTCAGATTTAACGCTATCTGGTTGGCCGCTTGGGAATTCTTGCCCAAAACACCACTTATCCAAACTGCTGCCGTAAAAATGGCTACCTCAAAAAACATTTGTAGGGCCGAGGGAAATCCGAGGTCAATGATTTTCTTGATGACCTTTTTCTCGATAATTCCAAAGTTAAACCCCGTAACATAATCGCGAAATTTCTTTTTGTTCTTGAGTAGTACCCAAAGAAAAATTACCATAATTATTCTGGAAATCAACGTACCCCATGCCGCACCTACAATTCCCATTTTAAGGAAGCCCCAGGAACCAAAAATTAGAAGATAGTTCAAAAGGATATTTACGAAGTTGGCAATTACCGTTGCATACATGGGATATTTGGTCTGGGACAACCCCTCGGAGAACTGCTTAAAAGCCTGGAATATAATTAACGGAACCAAGGAAAACGCCACCAAATCCAAATATGGCATGGCCAATTCCACCACTTCTGGAGGTTGCTTCATTAAATACATAAGCGGCTTGGCCAATAGAATAATCCCAAAAAGGGATATCCCCATTACTGTGCACAATAATAGCCCGTGCTTAAGAGCGCTTTTTCCTGCCCCAACATTGCCGGCCCCATCGGCTTCTGCTACCAAAGGCGTAATGGCCGTAGAAAACCCAATACCAAGGGACATGGCTATAAAAACAAAACTGTTGCCCAAGGAAACCGCGGCCAGTTCAGCAGTACCCAATTGGCCCACCATAATATTATCGGCAAACTGCACAAAGGAATGCCCCAACATTCCCAGAATAACTGGAAATGACAGGGATAAATTATATCGAAACTCCTTGGTATATTTCTGCAACAAAACGCTTTAATTTGAAGGGGCAAATATAAGGGTTAGCATTGGTTTTAGAACAATGGATTTATTCCATGTTCGGCATTAATTTCATGATCTCCCATAAATGGATGCAAAAAACCTATATCCATCTCCACCCGACGATCTGTTATATATTTCCGGGTTATATTCCAAATATGTTGGTTTTACCACAGCAGCGCATGAATAGTATTTTAAAATGCAAAAAAAATACGCTATATTTAAGACTATCATGCAAGATGGAGATCAAAGAGCTTTTAATAGAGCATTTGATACGTCAATTGAAGGATAATCACCCCCCCAACAAACTTTATTATAACCTCAACCTTTATATCGTTGTAAAAATCCCTTATATGGATAGAATTGAAAAATCTACAAAAAAAACCTATCTGATTTATACTGCCAGTATTACCCTTATAGTTTCTATTGCTGTTATAATATTTACCGAAAACCTAAATATTGCGAAATCGGATTTGCATTCCATAAATATAGCTGGCCGACAAAGAGTATTATATCAAAAAATAACAAAAGGTCTAATGGATTTTAGTGAAATCAAAGAGGCCAAATTGGCACAGGCAAAGCTAAAAACCTTGTCTGGCCACCTTAGCGAATGGGAGACCAATCATGCATATCTACTAAATGCCAATAAATCAATAGGAGATTCGAGAATAGATTCCTTGTTCGCACTCATTGAACCCTTTTACCAAAAGACAGTGATGTCTGTCAACAAAATACTTGACCAAACAGATCATGTAAATAATAGTCCATCGTTAAACATTGACGCCACTGTGGACAATCGGAATCGATATTTGGATTTTATAGATCCGATCGTTAAAGAATATGAACACAATTCCAATGCCCATTTCTCCTCCTTAAAATTTCTGCTCTATGCCCTTGCATCTGGTATAATCCTTTTCATTATATCCCTATTTTACTTTGTTATAGTACCCACAACCATCAGATTAAAAGAAAAATCACAAGCGCTGCTCACCACGAAAAACACCCTTGAGGATTCCTATAAAGAAACACACAGAAAAATGTTGGAAATAACTGCCCTAAAAGCTGATGTGGAGACCGAAGCGGAATACAAAAAAATTTTCATTGAAGAAGCCCCCAACGCCATTGCCATGTTCGATAACAACATGGGATTCCTAGCCGCCTCTAGACAATGGCGAATGGACTACAACCTTTTGGACAACAAAATTATTGGAAAATCACTTTATGAAATATTTCCTTCCATAGATGAAAGATGGAGGAAAATTCACCTCGAATGCCTCGCCGGGGCTATTCACAATGAAGATGAGACCAAGTATACTTGGCCAGATGGAAGAGTGCAATGGCTTACTTGGGATATAAGGCCTTGGTACACTTCGAAAAAGGAAATAGGGGGAATATTAATTTATACCACAGACATTACCACTATAAAGGAAAAAGAAAAAGAAAAACTAAGGATAGAGCAAATCTTGGACAAAGCCAACCAAGTAGCAAGAATTGGTACCTGGGAAGTAAATATGATCAGTGGCAAAATCCACTGGAGTAAGGTAACATGTGAAATTCATGAAGTACCGCATGACTATGTACCTAAACTTGATACGGCCATAAACTTCTTTAAAGAAGGTGCAAGTAGGGAAAAAATTCAAAATGCAGTAAAAAATGCCATTGAAAAAGGCATCCCTTATGATGTGGAAGTAGAGTTGATTACCGCTAAAGGGAAAAGCCGTTGGGCACGTGCCATAGGACAGCCAGAAATGGTAAACGGCCAATGTGAAAGACTTTATGGGGTTTTCCATAACATCAATGAAATTAAAGTTTCGGAAAATGCCCTAAATAAAGCCAATGAGGAACTTACTGCCATTTTTAATGTGAGCCCCATTTCCATTATCGGAACCGACTTCAACGGTTTAATTACCCATTTTAATAAAGGAGCCGAAAATTTATTGCAATATTCAGCTTCCGAAATGATCGGGAAAAAGACTCCGGAAATTATACATCTGAAGGAGGAAGTAATAAGACATGGCAAGGTTTTATCCCGCTTATTCGGTAAAAATATTAGCGGATTCGATGTTTTTGTTGAACATGCAAGGAGAAATCATTTTGAAACCATGGAATGGACCTATGTACGTAAAGACGGTTCACAATTTCCTGTGCAATTAATAACAACTGCCATTAGGGACAAAAATGGAAAAATCAAGGGATTTTTAGGAGTGGCCACGGATATTACAGAACAGGTCAACAATCGAAAAAAATTAATAGAAACAAAAGAAAGTCTTGAAGTACTAACCAATAAACTTACCAACCAAAACCGACAATTAGCAGATTTTGCACATATAACATCCCATAATTTACGGTCACCGGTAGCCAACCTTCAAACCTTATCCGGTTTCTATAAAGATGCAGAGAGCGAGGAAGAACGAAACGAATTATTTCAAAAATTTGAAGTTGTTATCGGCCATCTCGCCTCTACCCTGAATACCTTGGTCGAAGTTATTCAGACAAAGGACCAAAGTACAAAAGCCACTCAAGAATTGTCCTTTGAAAAAATTCTGACCAAAACCCAGGAAATCATATCGAGCCAGATAACACAATCCGGAGCCATCATAAAAAGTGATTTCTCAAAAGCCCAAAAGGTGGTTTATAACGATATATATCTCGATAGCATTTTTCTTAATCTGGTTTCCAATGCCATTAAATACAAATCCGAGGAACGAGTGCCGGAAATATATATCGAATCAAGAATTGAAGGTCGTAATACAGTACTAACGGTAACAGACAATGGACTGGGTATAAATATGGAAAAACATGGTCATAAATTATTTGGGCTCAACAAGGTTTTCCACAAACATCCGGAAGCCAAGGGGGTTGGACTATATATGACCAAAGTACAGATTGAAGCAATGGGGGGTTCTATTTCAGCTTCCAGTAAAGAAGGTGAAGGCTCCACATTTACGGTGATATTTTAATAAATTGGAGTCACTAAATACAAATATCTGGATTTAAAAAATAGACTTTGATGGATGATGCTACCAATAGGTGGTATATAGTGTTGGGGATAGTATAAAAATCAAATGCTCTTGGCTTCCTCCCAGAAAACATCCATTTCGCCCAAGGTCATATCCTTTAAGGCCTTACCGCTTTCCTTGGCTTTGTTTTCCAAATATTGGAATCTTTTTATAAATTTCTTATTGGTCCGTTCCAAAGCATTCTCGGGATTTATATTTAAAAAACGGGCATAATTCACCATAGAAAACAAGACATCCCCAAACTCTGCCTCCATGGCATCCAACTTTCCTTCCTTCACTTCTTCCTGGAATTCCTCCAGTTCTTCCTGAACTTTTTCCCATACCTGTTCAGGTCTTTCCCAATCAAATCCAACTCCCGCCACCTTATCTTGGATACGATTGGCCTTGACAAGGGCAGGAAGACCATTGGGAACTCCTTCCAAAACACTTTTTTTACCTTCCCTCAATTTTATTTTTTCCCAATTCTGTTTTACTTCTTCTTCATTTTCGACCACAACATCCCCATAAATATGTGGATGCCTATTGATGAGCTTATCACATATATCATTGGCTACGTCCGCTATATCGAAATGCTGGGTTTCACTCCCTATTTTAGCATAAAAAACAATATGAAGGAGTACATCACCCAATTCCTTTTTAATCTCCTCCAAATCATTGTCCAAAATAGCATCGCCCAATTCATAGGTTTCCTCAATGGTCAGATGCCGTAGCGTTTCCATGGTTTGCTTTTTGTCCCACGGACATTGGGCCCGTAATTCATCCATTATTGTGAGTAGACGATCAAAAGCTTGTAATTGGGCTTCCCGAGAATTCATAAAGTTGACTTTTAAGCAAAAATACAAAGTCTCTACGGTTCCAACTATCGCATGTTCCGAGTTTTTTAGCTAACTTTAGTTCCTTACTTATCGGATCGAACCAATATGACCCACATAAAATCAATTCTTCCCCCTGCCGTTATTGGCGTTGACCTTATGTCTTGGGTTATAATAAAGGATTTGGAAGGGATGCAACACCATCGTGGATGGTCATGGATCCTTCGTCTTTTATCGATTGATAATATAATTTAATGAAACCATAGATACTTAAAAATCAAACCAAACAAATGAAACCTAAAACGAACCTAAAAAAAATAATATCAACTTCTTTGATCCTATTCCTTTTTGGACTGCTACCTGCACAGGATGTATTGCAAAAAGCCAATATTTTTCTTAACAGTTTATCCGAGGAGACAAAGGCCAAAACCCTATTTACTTTTGAGGATACTGAACGTTTTAATATGAATTACGTACCCATTCCAAGGGAAGGGGCCACCTTCCATGATTTTAACGAGACTCAAAAAAAGGCGGCACTGGACTTGTTAAGGGCCTCTTTGAGCGAAGAAGGGTATCGCAAGTCCCAGGAAATTATGGAACTGGAAAAGGTCCTGAGGATTATAGAAAATAATGATAACGATAAAATGCCCGATGGCAGACCAAGACGTGATCCGCTAAATTATCACTTTTGTATTTTTGGCAATCCATCCATGGACCAACCATGGGGGTGGCGCTTTGAAGGCCACCATCTTTCCTTAAATTTCACTTCCACCCACGGTGCCATTAGTTCTTCTACCCCTACCTTTTTTGGAACTAACCCAGGTATTGTGCGCAGTACGGAATACAAGGGCAAAGAAGTACTTAAAAAAGAGGCGGAACTTGGTTTTTCCCTTGTCAACTCCATGACACAGGAACAGTTAAAAACTACTTTGTATACAGATGTAGCCCCAAGCGATATTATATCATTAACCAAAAGAAAGGCAGCATCTGTGGAGCCTATGGGAATTTCATATTCAGAATTGTCCCAAATCCAGAAGAATACTATGATGAAACTAGTGGACCTTTATATTGAGAATTACGAAAGTGATTTTGCAGCCGGTTTTAAGGATAAAATATACAAGGCGGGAATAGAAAATTTAACATTTGCCTGGGCTGGAAGCCTACAGCCCGGAAAAGGACATTACTTCCGAATTCAAGGTCCTAGCCTACTCATTGAATATGACAATACCCAGAACAATGCCAACCATGTACACACAGTAGTTCGCGATCTGACCAATGATTACGGGGAAGACGTATTGAAGGCCCACTATGAAAAAGATCACAAACATTGATTTCAGAAAACATAACCTTACATATTACGGCATATAATAACAAGATGAAAAAAGTTATAAGACTAATTTTGGCATTACCCATTCTGTTTTCCGTATCCTGTAAATCCCTACAAACCTCTTTGATTGCCAAGGATGCCGAAGTACAATTGGTGGCCACCGACTATACATTTACCGAGGGGCCAGCATTAGCTCCCAACGGTGATGTTTTTTTTACGGACCAGCCCAATGATCGTATTCTAAGATGGTCTGCAAAGAACAAATCCGTATCTGTATATATGGAGCCTTCAGGAAGGTCCAACGGACTCTATTTTGACCACCAAGGAAACCTATTGTCCTGTGCCGATGATAAAAATCAGCTTTGGCAAATAGATCCCCAAAAAAATGTCACAGTCCTAATCGATAATTTTGAAGGCAAAAAACTAAATGGCCCCAACGACCTTTGGGTGGATCCAAAGGGAGGAGTTTATTTTACGGATCCATTCTACAAACGTCCTTATTGGACGAGAACCCAACAAGAGATTGAACAACAGCGGGTATACTACCTTACGCCTGACCATAAGGATATACATATTGTTGCCGAGGACTATGTGAGGCCCAATGGCCTAATTGGCAATAAGGATGGTAGTCTTTTATATGTTGCGGACATAGGCGACAAAAAGACCTATTCATATACCATAAATCCCGATGGCAGCCTAAGTAACAAGACCCTATTTGCCGATATGGGCTCGGATGGCATGACCATGGACAACCAGGGCAACGTGTATCTTACCGGTGACGGAGTTACCGTATTTGCTCCAAATGGCAAACAAATTTTACATATCCCCATAGATCAAAAGTGGACCGCAAATGTGACCTTTGGAGGGAAGAACCAAAAAACCTTATTTATTACGGCCATGACTTCTTTGTATACCCTGAAGATGAACGTATCGGGGATTAGATAAAACCATATTTTAAAGAGATCCTTATTGAAAATTTACAACCTTGCCAATAAAGGGCCATATAGTGAGAAACTCTATAAAATGGGGAACTTGCGACAAACATTTAAAAAATAATTAATACTTGCCACAATGGAAAAAGGAATGATAAAAGTTAGCGTATTGTATCCCAACGGAGAGGGCAAAAATTTTGATATGGATTATTATTGCAACCAACATGTTAGTCTGGTTGGGGAATTATTAGGAGATGCTGTAAAGGCTGCAACCGTTGAAAAAGGAATTGGTGGAGCTATCCCTGGATCTGCTGCTACTTATGCAGCTATGGGAAATTTATATTTTGCATCGATGGACTCATTTCAGAATTCCTTTGGTCCCAATGCTGAAAAAATTATGGGCGATCTTCATAATTTCACAAATATTGAACCTATTGTTCAAATTAGTGAAGTAATGCTATGATTGGGCTAGGATGGTGCACCCTACTAGTTGTTTAATTGAAACAACTGCCCATACTTGATGCTAGTACTATTATTTTAGGAGTCGCCCTACCAAACCGTAAATAAGTAAAGAACACAAAAAATTGCTATTGGCATGTTGCTACCTATAGCATAGGGCCAGGATAAATGGAGCTTTGGGTATAGCGTTTTTGTCTGTTGAAGTTGGTTTGGAAATCTTATCTTTAGGATATCAATCAATTTACAACATGAAAAATATATTCCATTTACCTACACTTATAATCCTGCTATTATTTCTATGGGGGCCAGCAAAGGCACAATCGTCCCCCAATTCCAACCCTAAGGTTACATTAGCGGGTATTGACCGGGAACGACTAAATAGGTACGATGAATTCTTAAAAAACGAAATAGAGGAAGGAAGGATGCCTGGAGCCGTCTCCTACATAATGCGGAGAGGGGAAATTGTGCACGAAGTGGCTTATGGATACAGCAGTTTAAAAGATAAAACTCCAATTCAAAAAGATCAATTGTTCCATATTATGTCCATGACAAAGCCCATCGTAACGGTAGCTTTTATGATGTTGTTTGAAGAAGGACATTTCTCCCTAACCGATCCGGTCTCCAAATATTTACCACAGTTCAAGGACCTAAGGGTAGCCGAGGATGTTGGGCAAGGTGCAAATGGCCAAACCCAACCTGCCAATAAGGAAATTACCATTTCCCATCTTTTGACACATACGGCCGGCTTTTCACATGGTCTGGGAGGTACAAAATTGGACAACGAGATTGCCAAAGCACTTTACTCAGAATCCCATAAGAATATAGAAAACAGAGTAAACACCATGATAAAAATGCCCTTGGTAGGGCACCCGGGCGAACAATGGTACTACAGTGCATCCCCGGATGTTCTATCGCTACTTATTGAACATTTCTCAGGGATGACCACTGCGGGGTTTTTAAAACAAAGGATATTCGACCCCTTGGAAATGGAAGACACTGGGTATAATATATCCAAAGAGAATAAGGGAAGATGGATGCCCGTTCACCATATGGACAAGCAAGGAAATCTGATCAATTCCGCTGCACAATTACCTACAGAGGGCAATACTATTTTTGGCGGCACCCACGGCCTTTTTTCCAGTGCCCCCGACTATATGAAATTCTGTCAAATGTTGCTTAACAAGGGAGAATACAAAGGCAAACATTTACTGAGTCCCAAAACCGTGGATATCATGACCATGAACCAAGTTGACGACCTATACCAGGCGCCAGGGCAAGGTTTTGGGCTAGGGTTTGGGGTAACCACTAATGTGGCAGCCAGCAAAACCTTAGGTTCCGTTGGTCAATATTATTGGAGCGGTGCTTACTGCACCTACTTCTTTATCGATCCTAAAGAAGAAATGATTGTAATCCTTATGAGTCAACTACAACCTTACAGTAATTATTACGGGGAAAAAATGAGACAGTTGGTATACCAATCCCTCGTAAGGGAATACTAACCCATTTGTTAATTAAGAAGATTATTTCTATTCTTGGATGTTCTTTGAGGCAACTGTAGCAACGCTGCCTTATGCAAATATTATAGGGATTTACAAGTGGTATGTTCACAATACGTATGGTTACATACCATCAAGATTAATACAACACCAACTAATTAGGGATATTCCCGTTAGCGAACAAGCAATGTCCCCGGTCGAAAATTATTTGTCAGGAACAATATTTATTATAATTTAATCCTTTAATTTAATTGAATTGAAAAAGCTTACTTATTTATTCCTTTCCATAACGCTCCTAAGTTTTGGCCAGAAGTCACCTGCCTTTCTAAATGAGGTGAAGGACATTCAGAAAAAATATGATTCCATTTGGGATTCTTCAAAGGAAACTATAGTATTTACAGGTAGTTCCAGCATTAGGATGTGGAAAAACCTGGAATCCATGTTTCCCGACCACCAAATAATCAATTCAGGTTTTGGTGGTTCCCAATCCTCCGATCTGAACCGGTATTATAAAGAACTTATATTACAATATAATCCTAAGAAAGTTTTTATCTATGAAGGTGATAATGATATTGCTTCCAAAAAAAGGATCAAAGATATTATAGCGAACACTAGGCAAATTGTAACGAAGATCAAGGACAGCAACAAAGCCACACAGGTGGTAATTATTGCAGCAAAACCGAGTATCGCCAGATGGAACCTAAAACGAAGATACCTTAGATTGAACAGGGCCTTCGAAAAATTATGTAAGGAGGACAGTGGCATGGAGTTCGCCAATGTATGGGATGTGATGATGGACGGAAAACAAGTAAGAAAGGATATCTTTATAGGAGACGGACTTCATATGAACAGCAAAGGGTATAACCTTTGGTTCTCGGTCATCAAACCCTATATGAATTGACCCTAAGGATAGGAATAACCAAATAATACTAATACAATCAAGCTAAATGAAGAAATCAATTCTTATTAAATCACTGGTAGTGTTGATAGTTTTTACTGCTTTCGTTGCCTGTCAACAGGAAAAAAAGAAGGTAATCAATTTTCCAATGACAGATCTTAGTACGGAAAATCTAATTCCGAGGCCACTTAAGATAACGCCTACCAATAGTGCCTTTGGGTTGGATAAAAACACAATCATCTATACTTCCCAAAATGCGGCCGGCTTCCCTGAGGTGGGCAAATTTTTATCGGAAAAGATAAAATGGCAGACCGATTTGGACCTGGCAGTAAATTCAACCACCAAAGCTACCACCCAAAGGATTATTTTTATCAATCAATCGGACAGCACGGAATTTTCATCCAAGGAAGGTTACGATCTCTACATAAGCCAAGACTCCATAATCCTAAATGCAAAAACTGCCGAGGGTGCCTTTAGGGGCATTCAGACCCTTAGGCAAATTATTCCGGAGGTTAGTAATGACACCCTTTCCGAAAATAAGATGTGGTTGATCCCCACCGGTAAGATCATTGACTATCCGAATTTTGAATATAGAGGGTCCATGTTGGATGTGGCAAGACACTTCTTTAGTATAGATGATGTTAAGAAGTATATAGACGTATTGGCCTATTACAAAATAAACACCTTGCACTTACATCTGGCGGATGATCAGGGTTGGAGGATAGAAATAAAATCATGGCCCAAGCTAACAGAAATTGGAGGAAGTTCTGAAGTGGGTGGTGGACCAGGTGGATTTTACACCCAAGAGGAATATAAGGACCTTGTTGCCTACGCAGCTAAACATTTTATCACCATCGTTCCGGAGATAGATATGCCAGGACATACCAATGCGGCATCAGTGGCCTATCCCATACTAAATGGAAATGGCAAAACACCCAAAATTTATACTGGAACCGAAGTTGGCTTTAGCACTTTTGACACCCGTAAGGATACGGTTTACTCATTTATAGATGATGTAGTAAGGGAAATATCGGCCATTACACCTGGCCCGTATTTTCATGCCGGTGGCGATGAAAGCCATGTTACCAAGAAAAAGGATTTCATTTATTTCGTTTCCAAAGTGGACAAGATTGTAAAAAAATACGGCAAAAGAATGATAGGATGGGATGAAATTGTGCACGCGGACATAGACACCACTGCCATTGCACAGTTTTGGGCCAACGAAGACAATGCTAAACTAGCCGTGGAAAAGGGATTAAAAATAATATTATCCCCGGGAAAAAAGGCCTATTTGGATATGCAATATGATACCTTGTCCAAATACGGACTGCATTGGGCGGGTTATATATCTGTGGATACCGGATATGTTTGGACCCCTGAAAGATATGTACAGGGAATTAATAAAGAAAATATTTTAGGGGTTGAAGCCCCGTTATGGTCCGAAACAATAAGCAATATGGACGAATTGGAATATTTGGCATTTCCTAGGATGATTGGTTATTCCGAACTAAGCTGGAGCATTGAAGAAAACAGAAATTGGGACGATTATAAAGTAAGATTGGGCAACCAGGCGCCCTATTTGGACAAAATGAATGTGAAATACTACCCTTCCAAACTAATAGATTGGAAAAAGAGCAAGTATACCTACAAAACTATTAATAAGGACTAAATATTCACTGAACAATACTAGCGGCTATAATCTATAAATTTAATATATTGTAAGGCCCTAATTATCAGTGCTTGCCTGTTTAGCTATTTAACCCAACTTAAATACTGAACATATGAAGGCCCTTATTTTAGTAATTACCCTGCTTTTGGGACAGTTGTGCTATCCCAATTTTAATAACGATTCAATACCCAAAGCGGAGGTAGCTACAACCATGCAAAGTGTTACCATAAATGGCAGCACCATCTATTTAACGGCAAAGGCCGGTACTTTTGAGGTAAAGGATGAAACCAACAAGCCTATTGCCTTAATGGGTTTCACCTATTATGCCAAGGATTCCAAAAGAGGATTGGCAACGCAAAGACGACCAATTGTTTTCGCGTTTAACGGTGGTCCCGGATCTTCCTCTTTTTGGTTGCACATGGGTATTTTGGGGCCCAAAAGAATTGTAGTGGACGACCCAAAACCAACCCCTGCCGCCCCCTACAAAATTGTTAACAACAACTACTCTATTCTGGATATAGCAGATCTGGTAATGATCGATCCCGTAGGGACCGGTTTAAGTATTCCAACAGGAAAAGCCAAGTATAAAGATTTTTGGGGGGTGGACCAGGATATCCGTAGCCTTTCTTTGTTCATAACACAGTTTTTAATACACAATGACCGCATGAACAGCCCAAAATTTCTATTGGGCGAAAGTTATGGAACCTTTAGAAATGCGGGTCTAATGAATACTTTGCTCAACCAAGGTGTTGCGATGAACGGAGTTATCATGGTATCCGCTGTTTTTGACTTGCGTACCCTGTTGTTCCCTCCCAATGACGACCTGCCCTATATTGTTCATTTCCCCACTTATGCAGCAACAGCTTGGTATCATAACAAAATAGCGGATAAACCAGAGAATGTATACGATTTCCTTGAGACAGTTAGGTCCTTTACCGAAAACGAGTACACTCCCGCCCTTTTTAAGGGAGACGGACTTTCTGAAAATGAAAAAAGTAATATTGCATCAAAATTGGCCTATTACACTGGTACGGATACCAACTATTGGCTGAAAGCCGATCTAAGGGTTACGGCAAGCGAATTTTTTGCTGAATTCTTAAGGGACCAAGGTGAAATAATTGGCCGGTTGGATTCTCGCTTTACTGGAATAAACGAAGATCTCTTGGCCCAAGTGGGCAGTCATGACCCACAAAGCCTTGCCATTTCCCCGGCCTATATTAGTGGATTTTTAGATTATTTTTACGGCGACCTAAAAGTAAACAAAAACCTATTATACTCCATCACTGCCGGCAGAAGGGACGGATTTAAATGGGATTGGTCCCACAAAGGGAATGAAAGATGGGGTACTACGGCCGCAATCAACACCGGGATTGACATGGCCACTGCCCTATCCAGAGATCCTAACATGAAGGTCCTGATCTTAAATGGCATCTATGACCTTGCCACTGTTTTTTATGGTGTAGAACACAGCATCAATCATTTGGGCCTTAAAAAGGAGATCAAGGATAATATAATTATGGAATATTATGAGGCCGGACATATGATGTACACCCACAAACCTTCCATGGAAAAATTCAAAAAAGACGTATCCACTTTTATCCTTAACACCTCAAAATAATACTTAGGGAATCGTCCAAATAAAAGGGCCAAAAGATTTTAAATTAACCTGAAGTCTTATTTACTTGGACGATACCAACCTATTTCCATTCAAAATCCCCTTTTTCAATAGTCCAATCATTTCCAAAGAATCCAGCGCATTTTACTGCAGAAGTTCCTTGGGTCAAAACGGTTTCATCAAAAAGCAGCAAATCTGGAAAAGTAGTTCCGTTTACCAAATAATGGTTGGCATAGGCCGCTTTCATGCCAAGAATTCCCGTTGCAGTTACCACTCCAACACTGGCCACATCACTATCCGCTCTCGGAACTATAAAATACAGTCCCCAGTTGTTACCACTGATACTTCTGCTTCCAAAATTTAATTTATTATTGAATACTTGAACCGGACTATCTTTTAACAATTTGTCCCATGCGTCATTATTGTTTTTATTACCATACACAACAACATTTCGGTTAGGATAGTCCTTCAGGGAAAAATCGGTATCCGCAACCAATTCAATATTGCCATTGGCCTTGTACCAAAAGGTATCCGCATCAAATCTTGCCTTATTGTAATACCAATCATTTTCGGCTTGTGACCCTTTGGTTGCATAAACAAAAACCACGTCGTTTCTAAAGGCATCCTTAAAGCCTCCATATCTATGGGGTCCTTTTTCTTTTAAAGTGGGTTTGTCCACTATTTTCCATTCCCCGTCCAATTCCTTAAAAAATGTACTTTTTTTAACAGGAATTTTTACAGCCAATCCGTTAATTTCAATATTATTGATATCCCCTGGCAATTGGGTAAAATCTATTTCCAACAAGGACACATTTTTGGTATCTACTTTAAGAACGGTATCCCATGAGAAATCAAATGAACTAACCTCAAAAGGAATCTGTTGGTGATGGATAGCAATAAAATGTGAGGATGCAGATACCCCCGGAGAACCTGTACTAAACTCCAATTTTTTAATATCCTTGGCCTGAGGAATGGTCCGTTGTTTAAATAAGTTAAAAATTGGTTCCCAATCCACACTGTGGTCTCCATACCAATGGGTACCACCTGGATATTCATAATAGGTGAAATCTGGATGGAATTGCCCCAAACGCTCTCTCATATCACGGGCAATTGAAGTTGGAACCACATTATCCTTTTCACCATGCAGCACGTACACCCCATGATGCAGATAATTTCGAATCAATTTTAGGGTTCTACTAGGTGTTCCAGCCCTTTCCACAATATTTTCTACCGCATTAGGAACATATTCTGCCGTCATACGTTCGAACATTTTAGGAGTAATTCCATATCGGTTTCTTTGTTCCTCGGTAAGTTCGGCTATTCTCTCGGACCGTCCTCCTCTGTACAACAGCAAATCCGGATATCCGGCACAGGGCGCAATTGCAGCAAAGTGATCGGGGTAGGTAGCTCCCAAATACCATGTTCCATGACCGCCCATTGAATGCCCGGTCAAATAAATTTTACTATGGTCTGGTTTAAAGAGTCTTTTGCTCTCTGCCAGCACTTCCAAGGCATCCAATCTGCCCCAATCCTCCCAGGCAAATCCAAATGGCCGTCTATTGGTTGGGGCAACCAAATTCCCCCAATCTTTTTGTTTATAGGCATTGGCCTGATTTACCGCCTCAACAGAAGCCCCGTGCACTGAAAGAAAAAGTGCCGTACCCTCCTTATAGCCACTTTTGTTCGGAGCTACACTATAATATTGTACACTTTTATCTATATCACTTATAAAAGTTCTCTTATGATGCTTATATTTCGATTTCACATTTAAAGTCAAGGTTTCGGCAGAAACCTGCTGTCCGTTGCCATGTAGCAATTGTAGATCAACATTTACCTTTTCAAGGTTAGTGTCCAAGGGGGACGAAGGAATGGAAAAAGGGACCTTATAGACCGTGAATGGTGGAATGTCCATAACCTGACTTTTGAGTTCTTTCCCATTCACCTTGGCCACAATGGCGTGCTTCCTGACCCACTTATCAGAAGCATTTATAATCCTTATGGCGGCCTTATATTCCATATCCTCCTCCAATAAAAGATCGGGAACAGTTACATCGCGTGTAGTAAATTGTACCTCGGCTTTAGGCTCCAGTATGCGTGCCCGGATCCTAGGAAAACGACCTACCTTTAAAACAATACTATTAATCCCTTTTTTTAACCTCATGGGAATTAGGTTCCAACCAAAATCGTAGTGATCGCCTTCATATGGATATCCGTTAATGGATGCCAAGGAATGTCCGGAAGCTTCAAATAGAACCGTTTTTTCAGATCCCGAATTATAGGTAAGATATACGTAGCCCGATCTTAGTCCCCTACCCGAAAAACTATTGGTACTATCTACCTTTATTGCTGTCCATTTTATTTCATTTCCCGAATAATCAATATCAAACACCTCCCCATCCGAAACTTTTTTCCCAGGGTTCATCAGGAATTGATCAAAAACCGGATCCACAGGAAATGTGGACGATTCAAAACCGAAACTGGGTATGGTCAAAGCGAGGGCTTTGCTGAATATATGGACCACCTTTCCTTCATGGATCTCCTCCACCTTTTCCTTTCCGAAATACTCCACAATATTTCCTGTTCGTTGTTGCCCGATCAGAAAAAAGGGGAGGACAAGGAGCATTACAAAAACAATAGCACTTTTCTTATAAAATTTAGCCATGATAAAACTTATTAAGGAATTAAAACATTAATTTCCATAATTAGTAGGCCGCTGCCCAACAATTTAGACCAATAACAAATGCCCGAAGCTAAATGGAGAATAAATGTATAGTCGGGGCTATTGCCCCACTCAATACTGGAGGAAAAAACTAAAATATGGGATATAAAAAAACCTTCGTAAACGAAGGTTCAATTCATATAAATATATTAAATCTATTCTGCTTCCTTGGAAGCCTCTTCCTTTTCTTCCTCGTCCGCAAATTCCGTAATTCCATGCTCATGTAATAAATTATACCACTGAATGATTTTTTTGATATCACTGGCATAAACCCTGTCCTCATCATAGTTGGGCAGCACCTCGAACAAATATTCTTCCAATTTAATCTTGTCGTCCTTATGGCTTACCGCTGTTTTTCCTCCCTCTTCCTTTTCTTTAATTTTCTCGAAAACCACTTTTAATGGCACCTCCTCCTCCAAGGTATAGATTGCAATCTCAGATAAGACACTTACATTGTTTTTAAAACTTACGGTAACTTTTTTCCCATCCAACAAGGATTCGGCCACAAAACCTGAACGGGTTTGCGTTAATAATTTAAAAAGTCCCGGCTTACCCGCAATTGATAAAATTTTATTTAAACCCATCTGTTATTTTAGTTTCAGCGGCAAATATGCTACTTTTTGTTTATAATAGAAATAGTTTTAACGTGCTTTTTTTATGTTGGGAAAACGCATTCTATATTCCACCTTTATTTTTCCTTTGGAAATATTGGCCAACCTACCCTTTAAAAGACGTTTTTTTAAGGACGATAATTTATCGGTAAACAATATACCCTCTATATGGTCATATTCATGTTGGATTACCCTGGCCAAAAGACCATTATAGGTTTCCTTATAGGATTTAAAATTCTCATCCAAATAGGATATGGTAATGGTATCTTTTCTAGAAACATCTTCCCTGACATCCGGAATACTAAGACAACCTTCGTTAAAGGCCCATTCCGTACCGGTCTCCTCCTCAATACGCGCATTGATAAAAACTTTCCTAAACCCTTTTAATGCACTTTGTTCTTCTTCCGTAAGATCGTCGTCATCCGCAAATGGAGTGGTATCCACTAGGAACAACCTAATCGGCAACCCAATTTGGGGAGCGGCCAAACCTACACCATTGGCATTGTACATAGTGTCCCACATATTGGCCACCAGTTCTTCAAATCTTGGAAAATCCTTGTCTATATCATCCGCTACCTTCCTTAGTACCGGGTCTCCATAAGCAACTATTGGTAAAATCATACTACTATTTTCTATTTAAATACGCCTGAAGGATAATGGTGGCACTAATTTCATCGACCAAGGCCTTATCCCTTCTTTGCTTTTTATTAAGGCCACTGTCAATCATGGTCTGAAACGCCATTTTGGAAGTAAAACGCTCGTCCTGACGTTCTACAGGTATCTTTGGAAAGACACCTTCCAAGGTTCTTAAAAAGGGCTTGATCAATTCCTCGGATTCGGAAGGAAGGTTATTCATTTGCTTTGGTTCCCCGATCACAAATTTTTCAACTTTCTCTTCGCTGACATATTTCCTTAGAAAATTCAAAAGTTCCTTTGTATCAACGGTAGTCAGGCCAGAAGCGATTAATTGCAACTCGTCCGTAACGGCAATTCCCGTTCGCTGCTTTCCATAATCCAATGCTAAAATCCTTCCCACACAAATTTTTTGCAAAAATAAGGGATAAATTGTTATAAGTGCAAAAACAAAAGGTTAATTACCAACTAGCCCTTATATTTGCTAAAATTTGAATTATTAAAGATGAAAGAACTAAGAAAAACAATAGAAACAGCCTGGGAAAATAGGGACCTACTTAAGGACATTCCAACTCAAACCGCTATACGGAAAGTCATAGATCTTTTGGATAACGGTACCTTGCGTTGTGCAGAACCTATTGCCGACGGTTGGCAAATAAATGAATGGGTAAAAAAGGCAGTGGTACTATATTTTCCAATACAAAAAATGGAAACCTTGGAAGCGGGTATCTTTGAATATCACGATAAAATGCCACTAAAAAGAGGGTATGCCGAAAAAGGCATTCGCGTTGTACCCAATGCAGTTGCCAGACATGGATCATATATTTCCGCAGGTACTATTTTAATGCCCAGTTATGTTAATATTGGAGCCTATGTGGATGAAGGTACCATGGTAGATACTTGGGCCACCGTTGGTAGTTGTGCCCAAATCGGTAAAAATGTACACCTTAGTGGCGGAGTAGGAATTGGAGGGGTTTTGGAACCCTTACAGGCGGCCCCGGTAATTATTGAAGATAATGCCTTTATTGGATCCAGATGTATTGTTGTGGAAGGTGTGCGTGTAGAAAAAGAAGCCGTGTTGGGAGCCAACGTGGTCCTTACCGGCTCCACTAAAATTATAGATGTTACCGGGGACAAACCTATAGAACGTAAAGGATTGGTACCTGCAAGATCGGTCGTTATCCCAGGAAGTTATACCAAAACTTTTCCGGCCGGGGACTATCAGGTTCCATGTGCCTTGATCATTGGTACCCGAAAAGAGAGTACCAACAAAAAAACCTCCCTAAATGATGCGCTAAGGGAATACGACGTTGCTGTTTAAAGCCAGAAAATGAAAACAATTCTTGTAGATGCTTGGAATACCTTTGTTACTGAAAAGGGAATGGATTACGATCTAAAAAAATTATTGGACACTTATCCCAATCCCAAAATCATCTTGACAAATGCCAGCAAACAGGAATGTATTAGCTTTGGAATTGTAAATATGCCTTATCAGGTTTTTAGTTTGGATCATAATCCCAACAAGACCGATAAGGCATATTATCTAAAAATGTTAAATTATTTTAAATTAAAACCCAATGAGGTTGTCTATTTTGAAAATCATGTAGAAGCTATAAATTCTGCCACCTCCGTTGGTATAAAGACCTTTCCTTACAACAAGGAACATAATCTGGATGGACTCCGAATTTTCCTAAATAACAATTTAGACCAAACATTCCCGCATTATGGCATATAACATAACCCTAGAAGGAAAAAATAAAGTTATAGCCGAAAGAATGCTCAAAAAAATGGCTACTATTTTCGACCGATGCAATATTGACTATTGGATTGAAGGTGGAACATTATTGGGTATTAAAAGGGAAAACAGATTGTTGCCTTGGGATAACGACGTGGATATGTCCATGAACCATGACCAATTGGATAAATTGGACTGTTTTTATTCAGAATTAAAAAAGGCTGGTTATAGGACAAGAACAAGGTACTTTGATAAAACTTCCGAATTTTTTACCAAGGGCAACATCAGAATGTTAAAAATAAGGGAACGCCGATTTTTTGGATTGATCAAAGGAGCTGTTTGCCTGGATGTTTTTATTAAGTATGAACATGGGGGGAATAGTTACTGGGAAATTGACAATAAAACAAAATTTGTCCCTAGCAAGTTTTATCGCACCTTTGACCATATTACATTTAAAGGTTTCGATTACAAAATACCAGCACTGACAGAAGAATATCTTAGCTATAGATATGGAGATTGGCAAAAACAGGTGAAAAATTGGGATACTTCCAAAGATGACAATGCAATAGCCTAAGTGGCTTGGGGCTGCAATTGTAATGTTTCCTTTAAGATAGTGCTACTAACATTTTCTGTATAGGCAACGTATTCCACAGGGCAATTCGTTTTTGGGAATTTGCCCTTCCAATCGTCCCCAACGGAAATAGCGTCTATATTATACTCATCCACTATACGTTGTTTATTTTTATCTGTCTGGGGTATAACTTCATCCACATAGTTTATTGCCTGGACTAGTTTTACCCTTTCCGTAAAAGGGATAATAGGCAACCTCCCTTTTTCTTTCAAAATAAGTTCATCGGTAGAAACGCCCACAATTAAATGACTGCACATTTGCTTTGACCTTTTGAGAATGTTAAGATGTCCAAAATGAAAAATATCAAAACAACCGGACGTATACATTTTATTATATTTTTTAACCTTTTTACTGTGCTTTACCTTTATAGCAAGGGTATTACCCTTCTTAAGTTTTATAATGTAATTTTTATTATCAAAAAAAACTCCAATATTCTTTACAATCTCCAACATCTCTGACAAAGCGTCATCAATTTCACACTTACAGCTTATATACAACGCTACCTGATCATCCGGATCAGTAACAAAGTTCCAGTTTGGATATTTCGAAGTAAGAATGTACAGATAAGTTTCAGTCATTTTTAAATAATCCTATAGTTTGTATATAATGTGTAAAGGTAATAAACGGTATTGGACAAAATTTATTTTACCTAAGTTATTACATATTGGTCTATCCAACTCCCCTATTTATAAAATTATCCTAACAAAAGCCTCAATAAATTACCAACTCCACCAGACCCACATAGCTATGCACTGCCAATGCCCTTGTAGAAAAGTCCAGTTGTTTCAAAGAAATTCCCAGTAACAATTAGCCTTTTGTTGTTCCATCTTATGTAAACTACTTGTAATTTGATATACTATAATTGTTTTTTTTTTGTTATCTATTGAGTAAGATCATTATGGATTTTAGTGATTTCAACGCAACTATTTCTAATATTACTATCTAATAAGTGGTACAAATTTCGAATGCATGATAGATCAGAGGGAAAAAATATCGGCCTTAATAATCACTTATAATGAGATGGGATATATTGAAAAATGTATCGATTCCATAGCGTTTGCAGATGAAATTATTGTGGTGGATTCGTATAGTACGGATGGCACCTATGAATATCTAAACAATCACCCCAAGGTTAGGGTTATCCAACACGAATTTGAAAATTACACTGCCCAAAAATCCTTCGCCCTAAAACAGGCTTCACACGATTGGGTTCTTTTCCTGGATGCCGATGAAGTTGTTACGGACAAGTTGAGGAAGGAAATAAAATGTAAGGCCAAGAAGGATTCCGAACATTGCGCATATTGGTTCTATAGGAAATTTATGTTCAAAAACAGCCGCCTGCGCTTTAGTGGATGGCAAACCGATAAGAATTATCGCCTTTTCAGAAAAAGTAAGGCTCAATTCAGTAAGGAAAAAATAGTGCATGAAACGCTTATTGTAAAGGGTTCCACTGGAATATTGAAACAGAAATTAATGCACTATTGCTACAAGAACTACGAAGATTATAGATATAAAATGCTAAAATACGGGCGACTAAAAGCTAAGGAAGCCCACCAGAAAGAAAAAAAATTCAACTACCTTCTTTTAATTTTCAAGCCGATTTGGAAATTTTTCAACCACTACATAATTAGATTGGGAATACTGGATGGAAAAAAAGGTATTACCATATGCTATTTGAATGCCCTGGGCGATTTTGAAAGGTACAGGGAATTACAGCGTTTGGGTAAAAAAGAAAAAATGGCCTATTTTTTAGTAGAATCATAATTGCATATAGAATTCCTCAGGAGATTATTTCCCCGGATCCACATAAATATTCCTCCCATATCAATATCCCTTAATCAAGGCATTGTTCACTTATTCCTTATTTTGATTTACCTTGATCCCGTTGGTTCCTGATCCTATCAATCTGCGGATGATCTGTGCCAAGGGTCAAATCCCTTGAAGACTTCCTGCTATCTATCCTTAAAAATTATAAACCATTATTTACATATCTTTGCCCCCACCCTTAACTTTGCATTAAGTTATAGTTAAAAAGTATAGGACCTGTCTTGTTCTGGACTAGTCATTAAAAAAATATAAAAATCATGAAAATTGTCATTTTAGCAGCAGGTATTGGATCAAGACTTGGAAACCCATTTCCTAAACCACTAACCCCTTTAAAAAATGGAAAATGTATCATGGAGATGCAGGTCAACAATCTGGATGATGCTTTCGACTTAGATGACATTAACGTTGTAGTTGGTTTTAAAAAAGATTTAATAATGGAACGCTTTCCCGAACTAACCTATATATACAATCCATTTTTTGATCAGACCAATACTTCCAAAAGCCTTTTACAGGCTCTAAGAAAAAATAGGGACAAATCCGTGCTTTGGCTTAATGGCGATGTTGTTTTTGACGTAAATCTTTTATCGATCCTAAAACCATACATTACTAACAATCAATCGTTTGTTGCCGTAAATACCAGTAAAGTGGCAGAGGAAGAGGTTAAATATACATTAAAGAACAATTATATTGAGAAATTGTCCAAGACGGTAAAAAATGGGTTAGGGGAAGCAGTAGGCATCAATTTTATTGCAGCCCAGGATATAAAGAGTTTTATCACCCGGCTTGAAGAATGCGATGACAATGATTATTTTGAAAGAGGTTTGGAAATAGCCATAGAAAAAGACAATCTTAAAATTAGTGCTGTTGACATTTCCGATTATAATTGTATGGAAGTTGATTTTAAAGAAGATTTGGAAAATGCCAATACCCTATTTCAAAAATGAAAGTAATTTTATTTTGCCAAAATGCATATGCCTTTGGTATCCTAGCTCCCATTCGGGATGTACTACTGGAACAGGGACACGACTTTCTTTGGTACATTTCCGGGAAACTTTTGGACAATTTTCCGTATAAAAATGAAGATTATACGGTTAGCACATTAGACTTACAACTCTATAAAAGTGATGCCATTTTTGTGCCTGGCAATGAAGTACCTTATTATGTTCGGGGACTTAAAGTCCAGGTTTTTCATGGTCTTGCCGGTGAAAAAAAAGGGCATTTCAGGATACGGCACTACTTTGATCTCTATCTTACCCAAGGCCCGTATTTCACGGATAAATTCAACGAGCTAAAAAAAATACACAAGAATTTTGATGTGATTGAGACAGGCTGGCCAAAATTGGATGTATACAGCACGGAAAAAAATAAATACGATTTTGAAAAGAAAGCCATACTACAGCAATTTAACACGGATAAAATTGTTCTGTATGCCCCTACCTTTTCTCCCAGCCTTACCTCTGCCCCATATCTCATAAAAGAAATAAGAAATCTTGCCGAGACCACTGGGTATGTAGTCCTCATAAAGTTCCATGACCTCATGGACCAAAAATGGATAAAGGAGTACAAAAGATTGTCCAATGAAATACACAATGTACTTTTCAAAGAGGACAGAAACATAATTAAATCGCTGTTACAGGCAGATATATTGGTTAGCGACACCTCTTCTGTAATATACGAATTCATTCTCCTGAACAAACCTGTAATATCCTTTAAGAATATTGCCGAGAAGGTATTGTGGGACAACTCAAAAGCATACACCGGGCTTACCGAGAAAGTTTTGGATAATTTTCACTTTGATCCCCACGCTGCGGAAAGGGCATACATAAACATGCAATTTCACCCTTACCAGGATGGAAATTCGGCACTTCGCATGGTAAATGCGGTAAAAGAGCATCTAGAAATCCATGGAGTGCCCGAAAAAAGAAAACTATCCCTGGCCAGAAGGATCAAAATAAATTCCATGTTCGGTAAACCAACCAAGAACATCTATGTTGGTGAAAAAAGAAATAAAATTTCTGCTATTCTCATTACGTATAACGAGGATATCCATATCAATGCCGTTTTGGAAAACGTAAAATTTGCAGATGAGATTATTGTTGTGGATTCCTATAGTACGGATGGCACTATCGAAAAGATAAAGGAGCATCCGGAGGTAAAATTGATCCAACGTACATTTGTTAATTATACAGATCAAAAGTCCTATGCCCTCCAACAGGCAACAAATGACTGGGTACTTTTTCTGGATGCGGATGAAAGGGTTCCGGATCGGCTTAGAAATGAGATATTGGAAACCGTTAATTCCGGCAAACCAACAGCAGATGCTTATTACTTTTACAGAACCTTTATGTTCAAAAATAAGGTTTTGCGTTTTAGTGGCTGGCAGCGGGATAAGAATTATAGACTTTTCAAGAAAAGTAAAGTACACTTTACAGAAGATAGGATAGTACACGAAACATTGGTGGTGGACGGACAATCCGATGTGCTCAAAAACAAGCTAATTCATTACTCCTATAAGAATTACGAAGACTATAGGGGGAAAATGATAAAGTATGGACAAATGAAGGCAGTGGAGGAACTTAAGAAAGATTACGATCCCAACTTTTACCACTTTGTATTCCGCCCATTTTACAAATTTTTTAATCATTATATTTTAAGATTTGGCATCCTTGACGGCAAAAAAGGGATAATCATATGCTATCTAAACGCCTTGGGAGTATATTCCCGGTACAAGGAATTAAAGAGATTAAGGAATATAAGACAATAGACAATTATGAAAGATTTGCTTTCCGAAGTAAACCAATGCTGTGATATACTTACAAAGGGAGGTATAATTCTGTACCCCACGGATACCGTTTGGGGTATTGGCTGTGACGCAACAAATGTGGCTGCCGTAGAAAAAATTTATACCCTAAAGCAAAGAGCCAATTCCAAGACCATGATCTGTTTGGTGGCCAATGATTTTATGTTGGAACAGCATGTTGAAAAAGTACCGGAGCTGGCCTATGATATTATGGATCTTGCTACCAAACCAACCACCATTGTATATGAATCACCTAAGGGCGTCGCTTCAAATTTAATCGCCAATGATAACACTTTGGCCATTAGGGTAGCTTCTGATCAATTTTGTCAGTACCTGATAAAGAAATTTAAAAAACCGATCGTATCCACTTCTGCCAATATAGCGGGGCAGCCAACCCCCATTTCTTACAAAGAAATATCCGATGGGATTTTAAAAGGTGTGGACTATATAGTAAATTTGGACCGCGATAAAATTAATAGTACCCCATCTTCCATTATTATGCTCGGTAATGATGGTACCGTAAAAGTGATCCGAGAATAAGAATGACATATAGACAGCACGAAGAAGCCTTAAACAACCCAGTATTTTCTATCATTTCCGACGCAGCCAGGGAACTTTCATTGGATTCTTACGTAATCGGAGGCTTTGTTAGGGACTATTTGTTACAAAGGGGAACCCCTAAGGATATAGACATTGTTGCTATAGGCAGCGGAATAGAATTGGCAAAATTGGTCGCCAAGAAATTACCCGGAAGTTCGGAAGTTAGCATCTTTAAAAATTTCGGAACCGCTATGATCAAATTTAAAGACACCGAAATTGAATTTGTAGGGGCAAGAAAGGAAAGCTACCACAGGGACAGTAGAAAACCTGTTGTTGAAAATGGAAGTTTGGAAGATGATCAAAAAAGGCGGGATTTCACTATAAATGCCTTGGCCATTTCACTTAACCCTGAGGACTACGGACAACTTTTAGACCCTTTTGACGGAATTGGGGATTTAAAAAGACAATTGATAAGAACTCCTTTGGACCCGTCGATCACCTATTCCGATGATCCTTTGCGAATGATGCGCGCCATAAGATTTGCTACCCAGCTAAATTTTATTATTCATCCTGAATCCTTACAGGCCATTTTGGATAATAAGGAAAGAATTAAAATTATTTCCAATGAGCGCATCGTGGACGAATTACATAAAATTTTGGCCAGTAGCAAACCTTCAATCGGGTTTGCCCTCTTGCACGAAACTGGACTTTTATCTTATATAATGCCCGAATTGGTTGCGCTTCAAGGCATTGAGGAGATTGAAGGGCAACGGCACAAGGATAACTTTTGGCATACCCTGGAAGTGGTTGACAACATTTCCAAAAATACGGATAATGTGTGGCTACGTTGGGCTGCCCTATTACATGATATTGGAAAAGCCCCTACCAAAAAATTCGATAAAAAAATTGGATGGACTTTCCATGCACACGAATTTGTAGGGTCCAAAATGGTTTACAAATTATTTAAGCGACTTAGGCTTCCTTTGAACGAAAAAATGAAATTCGTACAAAAAATGGTACTTATGAGCTCTAGGCCCATTGTGCTTTCCGAGGATTTTGTAACCGACTCGGCCGTTCGAAGGCTGATTTTTGATGCAGGTGAGCATGTAGAAGATTTAATGACCCTCTGTGAAGCCGATATCACTACCAAGAATCCAAAAAAACAAAAAAGATACAGGAACAATTTTAAGATTGTCCGTCAAAAAATCGAAGAGGTCGAAGAGAGGGATCATATAAGGAATTTTCAACCCCCAATTAGTGGGGAGGAAATTATGAAAACTTTTAACCTAAGACCTTCCAAGGAAATAGGAATGATCAAGGAAGCCATAAAGGAAGCTATTTTGGAAGGTGATATTCCCAACGAATACAATGCAGCCTATACCCTAATGTTGCAAAAAGGAAAGGAAATGGGACTCAAAGCCGAATAAACCTTCCAGTGCATTTTACATTTATAAAAAACCTGTTCCTCCAGTGAAACGATATTTACCTCTGGGATAAATCCTTGGTTCCTAACCACAGGAAAGGGATATGCGTCTCGGGAAACAACCAAAATTATGGGGATGGCTCCAGTATCAACTTATAACACAATTACTACTTTTAATATAAGGGCCGTACAAATAAATTCCCCATTGCCTTAGCGGTTTTTTTAAGAAAAGAGTGGTAGTTTTGTAGGACCCTTTGAAAGATCCAAATGCAAATAAAATTTACAAAAATCGCCAAGATCAGTCTAGTTTTGGTCTACTTGGTAATTGTGGCCGGCGCAGTGGTAAGAATGACAGGTAGCGGTATGGGATGCCCGGATTGGCCAAAATGTTTTGGTTATTATATTCCCCCTACAGATATATCGGAATTGCAGTGGCAACCGAAAAAGGAATTTAAAAAAGGACAGGTCATTATTGTAAACGAAGCCTTATGGGTAGCCAAGGGCGACTTCAGTACCTCCTCTAGTTATAATGCCAATAACTGGGCGCCTTACACTAAGCACGACTACGCTATTTTTAATCCATCCCATACATGGACCGAATTTATCAACAGGCTATTTGGTGCACTTGCAGGGCTGGGTACCTTTATAATGGCCATAGCCTCTATAACATATTGGAAGAAAAGGCCCAGTATCACTATACTTTCCTGGGTGGTAGTCTTCGGAATGGGTTTCCAAGCGTGGCTTGGCGCCACGGTGGTATATTCTGTTTTAGCTCCGGCCAAAATAACCATCCACATGGTCATGGCGCTGGTCATAGTAGCCCTTATCCTGTACTTGATCAATGCTACCAGTATTGGGAGGAAGTCTTTAACACCTGAAAAGGTAACGAGAAACCTAATGATCTTTGTTCTTTTAACCACCTTGGTACAGGTTATTTTGGGCACACAAGTGAGACAGTTTGTAGACGTTCAAACAGACCTTTATGGTGAAGACGCCCCCAACTTATGGCTACATAATGCCACCCTATCATTTTATATCCACCGTTCATTTTCTATAATCGTAGTCCTTTTGAACTTGGTCCTTGCAATAAGAATCTATAAATTAAACCTTGGCTATTCCAAAATAAAATGGGTATTGGTCCTTCTACTCTTGGAGGTTATTTCCGGGATGGCCATGTACTATTTGGATTTTCCTTTTGCCACCCAGCCATTACATCTTGTACTCGCATCTGTTTTATTCGGATTTCAATTCTATTTGGTTTTGGAAGCTCTAAATGCTTTTAAAACCATCAAAACTTTGTAACTTTGCCACCACAAAAAAAGGAGCCGATGATTTATAAAATAAGGATTATTCTGGATGCAGAGGATGATATTTTTAGGGATATTGAAATTGAGGACAGTAATTCTATGGAAGACCTTCACAATGCCATTACCCAAGCTTTTGGCTTTTTAGGAAATGAAATGGCCTCATTTTACACCTGTGATGAGGAATGGAGACAAGATGAGGAAATTGCCTTATTTGATATGAGCGAAAATGGCTCCGATGTTCGTTTAATGAACGAGATTGCATTACAGGACATACTTACCGAACATTCTCCCAAGCTTATTTATGTCTATGACTTTTTAAGTATGTGGACCTTCTTCGTTGAGTTGGCCGATATAGTGGAAAAAGTGGATGCACAGACCTACCCCAATACCCTTTTCAGTTTTGGGGAATTACCTGACTCCCCACCAGAAAAAAAGTTTGAAGCAGATGAAGACGAATTTGATTTTGACAATACCCTTGACAATTACGAAGATTTGGATTTTGATGAAAATTGGAACTAATAATTCATGTAGCTGCAGAGAAAGATAGTGGCACATTAGCATCGGCCATTAACACAAATAACCATTAAATATTTCCCATAAATCCATGATCAACTTATATCCTACCCAAATTGAAACTATTTCCATACATCGTGTGGGAAACAAAAATAAAAGCGAAGGTATTTTTCTTTCCGAGGAACCATTCTCGCTTAACGATGAAACTACAGGGCTGTTAAAGGAGTACTTTTTTAAACCTTTTAGGGAAAAAGAGGAGAATTACTATTGTTTCTCCCATGAATCCGACCTTGAATTTAACGAAGTCTACAAAATTGTTTCCGACATTTTTGAAGAGCCCAGTAGCCTTCATGCCAATTCAAAAAAAATTGCGACACAATTATTCGACCAATCCAACCATCCACACATTAAAAGCGGTGAGGTTTATGTTGCCTATCTTACAGATTTAATGTTGGACAACGTAAAGGTGAATGCTGTGGGCATATTCAAAAGCGAACTTAAACACGATTTTCTACAATTTCAGGAAAAGGGAAACAGTTTGGATATTTTGGTGCAGCAGGGCATCAATATCAATAAATTGGACAAGGGCTGCCTCATTTTCAATACGGATAAGGAAGAAGGCTTTAAAGTACTTTCAGTAGACAGCAATCGATACGATACCAAATACTGGTTGGAAAATTTCTTAGGGGTGGATGCTTTGTCCGACGATAATTTTAAGACCAAAAACTACTTGAAATTCTGCCAGAACTTTGCCAAAGATGTAGTTTTACCGGCCGAGGACAAGCAGCAAGAGGTGTTGTTCATGAACAGGGCCGTGAATCATTTTGCCAAAAATGACTCTTTTGAAGAGACCAATTTCCTAAACGAGGTTATGGAGAACCCGGAACTGATTCCTGAATTTAAACACTACAAAGTGGAAAAAGGGCCCAAGTACAGTATCGAGGATGTCTCTACTTTTGACATTGCCAACAAAGCGGTTTCCGACGCCAGAAAAAAAATTAAAAACGTCATTAATCTAGATACCAATATCCAGATAAAACTTGATTTCATCAATCCGGAATCGGCCCAAAAATTTGTAGAAAAAGGCTGGGACGAAGAGCGCCAAATGTACTACTATCTAGTCTACTTTAACAAAGAACAGAAAAGCTAGAAATTTCCAGAAACTATCTGCCCCATATAGTTAAAAGGTATCCAGGGTTACAAAAAAAGGCCTAAGAAATATGTCTTCGGCCCTATTCTTTAAAATATATTTAAAGAGGTTATCAAAAAATATGGAGTGTGGACCTATAAATTGATCTTGTTCTCTATAATTTGTTTCATACTAACATCTTCATAATTTCTCTTAACGAAATCCAATGCAAGTGCCAGGACTTCCCCCATGGTCTTACATTTTTTAAAGTCGATATCCCCTGTAAGATCATAAATGTGCTGTGAAAGGGCCGCAATATTATCGTCATTGGATATATCATCGGTCTTGACAATCGAAATTAATCTCTTAATACGGTTCCCAGAACTCAGAATTCTTTTGGCCACAATGGAACGCTCCTCTATTTTGTATTGATCAACGGAATTACGTTGTAACTTCTCCTTGACCAACATAACCATTTTATAGTTCTCCTTAAAAAATTGGGGCCTGTACACTTTCAATTTTCCCTCGTAACACTGCTGGTCAAAATCTATAGCCCTTATTTTATATACCACATGATCAAAATCGTGGGTAGGGACAATAACATAGTTATAGGACCGCATATCCCCTAAAAGACGTATCATACATCGTTCATTGAACTTAACAAATTCCTTGGCCAACTGTGATTTTTCCGATTCCGTACATTTAGGTAAAAAATCCTTGATAAACACATCACCCGGAATACCGGCAATATGTTCCTCTATCAACGTATCCCCATATACCAAAAAGTTAAGGTTATAGGGCGATAACATATGCTCCAGTTCCAGTCCATAAATCCTGGAGGCATCGGTCCTTTTCACATAGAAATAAGTAAAATTGTCATTCAGTATATTCCTTACCTTGATCCTAAAGGGCTTGGAATTACCAAAAGTACAGTAGTCTACCGCATCTACATTTAAAAATGGAAAAATGCTATTGCTTCCATCGGAATGAAGTATGGAATATACTTTCTTAAGACTAATATCAATTTCAGTCCTGTCGAACTCACTGTAATACACCCGCACCCATAGCGTGTCCTCCTCTTTGGAATCGTAGACCACAATAGACCCTGAAAAGCGCAACAGATCCTCATAAAAAATTGGAATTTCAATTTTTCTGCTATAGTGCTCCAAATAGGCATCCAATTTACTATTGACTGGAAAGGCAGGCTTTTTCTTGGACATTAATCTTTCGGACATGGAAAAAACTTTAATTTGTAACAAAATAACGATTTCTTCGACAAGTAAGTACAAACTATCATAAAAACTATCCCATTTTGGAAACTATACTGACCGTAAACCAACTTACCAAAACATTTGGATATCTAACTGCCGTAAAAAACCTTTCCTTTAGTATTGAAAAAGGCAACGTATATGGCATCTTAGGACCCAATGGTAGTGGAAAATCGACCACCCTGGGAATTGTATTGAATGTAGTGAATAGAACCGCTGGTAATTTTTCATGGTTCGGAGGCACTATCTCCACCCACGATGCCCTCAAAAAGGTAGGTGCCATTATTGAACGCCCCAATTTCTATCCATATATGACGGCCATCCAAAATCTGAAATTGGTCTGTAAGATCAAAGAGGTACCACAGGATAAAATTGAAGAAAAATTGGAAATGGTCGGACTACTGGAAAGAAAAAACAGCAAGTTCAGAACTTACTCCCTGGGAATGAAACAACGCTTGGCCATTGCCTCTGCCCTTCTCAACGATCCGGAAATTCTAATTTTGGACGAACCTACCAATGGTCTGGATCCGCAGGGAATACATCAAATAAGGGAGATCATAAAAAAAATTGCGGCACAAGGCACTACTATTCTTTTGGCATCGCACTTATTGGACGAGGTAGAAAAAGTTTGCAGTCATGTAATTATCCTTAGAAAAGGCGAAAAACTCTATTCGGGCCGGGTTGACGAAATGTTGACCAGTTATGGTTTCTTTGAGCTAAAGGCAACAGATGAACCTGCATTGTTGACCTACTTGCGCAACCAAGGCAGTTTTGGCCCCATTAAACAGGAAAATGGCGTGATTACCGCAATTTTGAAGGAAGAAATGCAGGCCAGTACCTTAAATCAAGACTTATTTAATAATGGGATTGTGCTATCGCATTTGGTGAAACGCAAAGAAAGTCTTGAGGAACAATTCCTTAGCTTGACCAACCATAAGGAATAACTGGTATAACACCCTTAAACGCATATAGTTATGTTACGATTATTACAGATAGAATTTATTAAATTATGGAACAATAATGCAAGCAGGGTACTTATCATTTCCTATTTTGTCCTTATCCTCTGCATGGCCTTGTTGGCCGCTATAAAATTTGACATTGGCCCCATACAGTTCCACGTGGCCGAACAGGGCATTTTCAATTTTCCATATATATGGCATTTGAATACTTGGATTGCAAGTGGATTGAAGCTCTTTTTTGCGATTATCATTGTATCCATGATGGCAAATGAATACAGCAATAAAACTTTAAAGCAAAATTTAATAGATGGGTTGAGCAAGAAAGAATTTATTGCCTCTAAATTCTTGACCGTTTTTGCCTTTTCGGTTATTTCCACCCTTTTCGTTTTTATAGTTTCATTGGTTTTAGGACTTTTTTATTCCGATTTCACGGAAGTATCCATCATATTTTCCGATTTGGAATATTTAGTGGCTTATTTTTTTAAATTATTGGGTTTCTTTTCCTTCTGTCTTTTCCTTGGAATTTTGGTAAAACGATCTGCCTTCGCCCTGGGCTTTTTAATTATTTGGTTCGCTATTGAAAATTTGGGTATCCGGTTTTTAGTCTGGTGGCTGGCCGGAAAGGAAGCATCCGCTTCCGTAATGAAATACCTCCCCTTGGAATCCATGAGCAACCTGATCAAAGAACCCGCCTCAAGGTTTAAAGCAGTACAAAGTATGGTTGAGCAAGTAGGAGAACAATTTAATAAAGACTATGCCGTACATTCTTATGAAATATTGATTGTGGTTTGTTGGACGGTAATTTTCATATATCTTTCCTATGCCCTGCTTAAAAGACGCGATCTGTAAAGCCTGTAGTGTGAACACAAAGCCCTTTCGGCACTATTTAGTACAATGAACATAACTATGTCCGCAATTAGTTGTAGAAGTACTACCGTATTGCCCACTATTTATTAATTTTAGGTCATAAAACGAATATGATTGTTTAGCCTAATCCCTCCAAGGAAAAGATTGGACCAGATCATAGGAATACAAGAATACACTGTACATGAAATTTAAAGTTGTTTCCGAATTTAAACCTACTGGTGATCAACCCCAGGCCATAAAACAATTAAAAGAGGGGCTTGAGGCCGATGAGCGCTATCAAACCCTTCTTGGAGTAACAGGTTCCGGAAAAACTTTTACAGTTGCCAATGTCATAGAGCAGGTACAGCGACCTACCTTGGTATTGGCGCATAATAAAACCTTAGCCGCTCAATTATACTCTGAATTTAAGCAGTTTTTTCCTGAGAACGCGGTTGAATATTTTGTCTCCTACTATGACTACTATCAACCCGAAGCTTATATTCCATCAAGCGGCACCTATATAGAAAAGGACCTTTCCATTAATGAAGATATTGAAAAACTGCGCTTGAGTGCCACCTCTTCCCTATTATCGGGTAGAAGGGATATTTTGGTAGTGGCCTCGGTTTCCTGTTTATACGGTATAGGAAATCCTGTGGAGTTTCAGAAAAATGTTATAGGAATTGAGAAGGACCAAGTTATTTCCAGAACTAAATTCCTACATCAATTGGTACAAAGCCTGTACTCGAGAACTACTGCCGATTTTAGAAACGGAAATTTTAGGGTAAAGGGCGATGTAGTGGACGTTTTTCCGAGTTATGCCGATCATGCCTTCAGAATTCACTTTTTTGGGGACGAAATTGAAGAAATTGAGGCCTTTGACCCCTACAAGAACAAAATTCTGGAAAAGTATCAACAACTAAATATTTATCCGGCCAATATGTTCGTAACCTCCCCGGATGTACTACAGAATGCCATTCATCTAATTCAGGAGGATATGGTACTGCAGGTGGCCTATTTTAAAGAAATCGGGAAACACTTGGAAGCAAAACGCCTGGAAGAGCGTACTAATTTTGACTTGGAGATGATACGGGAATTGGGATATTGTTCAGGGATCGAAAACTATTCCAGGTATTTGGATGGCCGCGAACCCGGAACCCGACCCTTTTGTTTGTTGGACTATTTCCCAAAAGATTATTTAATGGTTGTTGATGAAAGCCACGTTACCATCCCACAGGTACACGCCATGTATGGGGGCGATAGATCAAGAAAGGAGAACTTGGTGGAATACGGCTTCAGGCTACCAGCAGCCATGGATAACCGCCCTTTAAAATTTGAGGAATTTGAAGCCCTTCAAAATCAAGTTATCTATGTAAGTGCCACCCCCGCCGACTACGAATTGGAACTAAGTCAAGGGGTATATGTAGAGCAGGTAATTAGGCCAACAGGTCTATTGGACCCCATAATTGAAGTGCGCCCCAGCTTGAACCAAATTGATGATCTCATAGAGGAAATCCACATAAGGGTGGAAAAGGATGAACGTACCTTGGTAACCACCTTGACCAAACGAATGGCTGAAGAATTGGCCAAGTATTTGACAAGAATAAATGTGCGCTGTCGTTACATACACAGTGATGTGGATACCTTGGAACGGGTAGAAATAATGCAAGATCTGCGCAAAGGTGTTTTTGACGTACTCATTGGAGTGAACTTGCTAAGGGAAGGTCTGGATCTTCCAGAGGTCTCCCTAGTGGCCATATTGGATGCCGACAAGGAAGGATTTCTGAGAAGTGCAAGATCCCTCACCCAAACCGTTGGGCGTGCAGCCAGAAACCTAAATGGAAAGGCCATAATGTATGCGGATAAGATTACAAACAGCATGCAAAAAACAATAGACGAAACGAACTATAGACGTGAAAAACAAAGCACCTATAATCTTGAGAACAATATTACTCCCACGGCCCTAAATAAAAGTTTGGACAGTGTTTTGTCCAAAAATTCCGTTTCCACCTATCATTTCGAAAAAGAAGAAATGAAGGCAGCAGAACCCGACTTATTATATCTGACCAATCAGCAAAGGGAAAAAATGATAAGGGACAAAAGAAAGGCTATGGAAAAAGCGGCAAAGGAATTGGATTTTATGCAAGCTGCAAAGTTAAGGGACGAAATTAAATCGCTTCAGGAACAGGAATAAAAATCCATCACGACCGTTGAATTGATCTTTCACCTTAATTTTCCACAACAAAAAAGCGCTTCGATTTCCCGAAGCGCTTTTCCAACCAACCAACCAAACTATTGTATGTCACACAGGACACACAACTACTTGTAAACTTATGCTATTTCAATTAACCTTTTAGGCTTTGGCAAGGCCTCTTCTTTTTTGGGAAGAACAAATTTTAGGATTCCATCTTCGTAGGTAGCGTTAATTTTATCCAGGGAAATTGTTTCTGGTAAACTAAACACTCTCTTGAAAGATGAAAAAGTAAATTCCTTCCTGGTATACCCGTCATCTTCCTTATTTTCCTCATTTTTTACTTCGGAAGAAATTGTTAGGATGTCATTGTCGATTTCCACATTAAAATCTTCCTTCTTCCTACCGGGTATTGCCAGCTCCAATACATACTCACTATCAGTTTCCTTTACATTGGCGGCAGGTACGCTCTGTTTAAAGTGATCTACCCCACCAAACCAATCTGGTCTTAAAAATTCATTAATTAAGGATGGAAACACAACATTATTTCTTTTTACTAGACTCATGATTTTTATATTTTAAGTTATACTTTAAATTCTCATGAGCTAAAAGGCAAATGTTGTACCGAATGAATTTTAATGACATTATGTCGTCTTATTGAAGATAAAACAAGTCATTATGTCATCCTATTAATTATTATAAGCCTTGAATATATTGATAAGGACGGAGGGCGGGACTACCTTGTCAGGATAATTGTGCATCACCGTAAGAACCTGTTCTATGGCCGCTTGGGGAAGACCAAATCCCAGACCTATATTGTGCAGCAGTTCTATTTCGACCAAACGCTGTTCCTGGTCCACATTCATAAGCAGTACCAATCTATGAAACTGAAGGATACGCTCCGCTTCGGATTTAAGCATAACCTTTTCAACCTTCTTATGAAAGAGGGAATCGAAGGTTTCCTTGTCAACATCCAATTGTTTCGCTACGCCCAGCAAAAAATCATATTCCGAATCCTTGATCTCCTTGTCTACCTTTGCAAAAGAAATCATTTGGGAAAGAATGCCCAACTTCTCAAGATACGTACTCATAAATTACAGTTTAACACTAAGTTACGTTAAATAGGATGGATTTCTTGTTTTAGTTGCAGGAAAGTACACCCAAACTAGCACCACATCCTATTTTTTTGTAATATCTTGTGAAAAAATTTATTATATGACCAATAATGATGTTCTTAAAAAATTAAGGGTTGCCTTAAAATTAAGGGATGATGAAATTGTAGAAATTTTAAAATTAGTCGACTTTAAAATTACTAAAAGCGAGTTGGGCGCTTTTTTTAGAAAAGAAGATCACCCCAACTATGTGGAATGTGGCGACCAAATTTTACGTAATTTTTTAAATGGGCTGGTCATACATTACCGTGGAACCAGGGAGAATCCAAAAGACCCGAAATTATCTTTGCCCAAACCTAAAAAAGAGCCCATTTTCAAAGCCCATCAAAAACCAGGATTCAAGGAGCAACAAAAAAAGAAAATAGACCACGACATTACCCCCGTTAAATACAAAAACAAAAAAAAGTCCTGATCTTCCAAGACTGGGCCGGATAACCTTCCGTTTTTTTCTCAACTTATAATAATATAAACACAGCTATCATTGGGCATACCATTTAACCTATATTTTTGAAATGGCCACAACCGGCTTGGTACGTTGGACGCTTATTGAACGATATTTGTAAAACCCTATTCAACAAAAAAGGCCGCACTGTTACAGTGCGGCCTTTTTTGTTGATTTCTATGCTTACTGGGCATTAGGCCAAAACTTCCTTCACCTTATCTGCCGCTTCTTGAAACTGAACCGCGGAATGTACGGCCAAACCAGAATTATCGATAATTTCCTTGGCCAATTCAGCATTGGTTCCCTGTAATCTTACAATAATAGGCACCTTTATGGCATCTCCCATATTTTTATAGGCATCCACTACTCCTTGCGCTACACGATCGCAACGAACAATACCTCCAAAAATATTGATCAGGATACATTTAACAGCAGGGTCCTTCAATATAATCCTAAAGGCCTCTTCTACCCTTTTGGCATCTGCGGTTCCACCTACATCCAAAAAGTTGGCTGGTTCGCCACCGGCCATTTTAATAAGATCCATGGTTGCCATTGCCAATCCTGCACCGTTCACCATACAACCTACATTTCCATCCAAATCGACGTAGTTGAGTCCTACGGCCCTTGCCTCTACCTCAATTGGATTTTCCTCTAGCAGATCCCTCATTTCAGCATATTGCTTTCTTCGATAAAGTGCATTATCATCAATGGATACTTTTGCATCCACGGCCATGATCTTATCATCGGAAGTCTTGAGAACAGGGTTTATTTCAAATAAACTCGCATCGCTCTCAACATAAGCCTTATATAAACTTGTAACAAACTTGGTCATTTCTTTAAAAGCCGTACCGGACAACCCCAAGTTAAAAGCTATTTTTCTTGCCTGAAAAGGCAAAAGTCCGGTAGCCGGATTTATTTCCTCGGTAAAAATTAAGTGGGGCGTTTTCTCTGCCACCTCCTCTATATCCATTCCACCTTCGGTAGAATACATAATCATGTTTCTCCCTGCGGCCCTGTTCAATAAAACGGACATATAAAATTCACTGGTTTCACTATCTCCAGGATAATAAACATCCTCGGCAACCAAAACCTTATGTACTTTTTTACCTTCTGCCGAGGTTTGCGGAGTAACTAAATTCATGCCTATGATAGCTCCAGCAATATCTTCTACCTCACGTAAGTTCTTCGCCAATTTAACTCCTCCTCCTTTTCCCCTGCCACCTGCGTGTACCTGGGCTTTAATTACATGCCAACCGGTTCCGGTTTCCTGGGTCAATTGTTTGGCAGCGTCCACTGCTTCCTTGGCATTATAAGCCACTAAACCGCGTTGAATGCGTACTCCAAAGCTCGCTAAAATCTCTTTTCCTTGATATTCGTGAAGGTTCATAAATTGAAGGTTCTATTTGTTCAGTTGCAAAAATAGGAAACACAGCGGATTTACCCTAATTAAATAAAACAGAAAAATGCATACCGCCACAGACAAGCAACTTGGACAGTCAGTTAGATTGAAATGGACAAATAATCAGGTCAGGTGTTTCCAAATTGCAAAGACACAAACTCCAAAACAAACCCTGCCACCCAATTATGGAAAAAGGCCAAGAGTCAAGGCATCACGCCAAAAACTAAGCCAAAATTACAGCATATCCGTACCTCCATCGCATGTCTATACATTTCTGATTTTGAAACAGGCCATAACAATTGGATTTTTCCACGAACCTGCAAGAATATAACAGAATAATAAATTTCCAAGAGCAAACCTGGCCATCCGAGATCAAGCTAAATTTTAAAATCCATAAAATCTATAGGGTCGAAATTTTTAAAATGTCCGTTCATCCCTATCATTTCCTTGGATTGGTTTACCTGTTTCAACACCTGAATGGTATTTGTTAAATGTGCTTTAATAAACAAGAGGCGCTCACTAAAATAGGCCATTTTCAAGAGTTTGTATTCCTGTGACAGGGAAAGTCCTATCTTATGAATCAATTGATAAATATTGAAATTTTCATCCGTAAGCCCCATGATGGGCACATCCATTAGGCCATAAAGTTCAACGATCAGATCAAGGACGTTTTTCTTTAAACTTGCAACACTGTCGTCAAAATAGGGCATATACTCCACCCTACCAGCAGCGTACAATTTGCCGTCCATAACTTTTTGGAAGGTATTTATTTTAAAGGTGCGCCGGCCAATACAAATAATATCGAGTTCTCCTGTATCATAGGTTTTTATTATTTCCTTTAATTCCAGTTCCGCTCCGTATTCCATTTCCCCTTCAATATATACTGGAACCCCAAAATTCGTAGTCGTTTCCCTAACATCCCTTATCAATTGTTTGTAGCGCTCTTCAAAAATGTGAAGGGCCACAATTTCACCCGGAAAAAAAACGGACGGTAAAGGAAACATAGGTAGCAGCATAAAATTTTATTACAAATTACAAGGGACAACTCAACAATTAATCAAGTACAACTCAAAAAATGTTACATTATTAACAATATGTTACATTTTTCAACTATTGCTATATATTTTTGCTCAAAAACAATAAGTAGTCTAGATTTGCATAAAATTTTTAAAAATGCGAAACACTGACTTATTAAAGATAGCAAAAACTTATGGTGATCCAGTCTATGTATACGATTCTGAAAAAATAATTTCCCAGTTTCATAGATTGACCAATGCATTTAAAGACGTAAAGAAATTACAATTAAATTACGCCACAAAGGCACTTTCAAATATAGCCATTTTAAGATTGATGAACAGTTTGGGAAGTGGCTTGGATACAGTTTCCATACAAGAGGTACAATTGGGGCTCATGGCCGGTTTTAAACCCGCCTCCATTATTTTTACGCCAAATGGGGTATCCTTGGAAGAGATTGAAGAAGCTGCCAAATTGGGAGTCCGCATCAACATTGACAATTTATCCATTTTGGAACAGTTTGGAAGCAAGCATCCGGATATTCCTGTATGCATTAGGATAAATCCACATGTAATGGCCGGAGGAAATTCCAAAATCTCCGTAGGTCATATAGATTCCAAATTCGGCATCAGCATTCACCAAATACCCCATTTGCTCCGTATCGTTAACTTGACTAAAATGAAGGTGAATGGGATACACATGCACACGGGAAGCGATATATTGGATATAGATGTATTCCTTTACGCCTCCGAAATTCTTTTTGAAACGGCCAAAAATTTCCAAGATCTCGAGTTTATAGACTTCGGAAGTGGATTTAAAGTTCCTTACAAAGAGGGGGATATTGAAACCAATATTGAGGAATTGGGCAAAAAATTAGGAAAACGTTTCAATTCTTTTTGCAAGGAGTATGGCAGGGAATTGACCTTGGCTTTTGAACCCGGTAAATTTTTGGTAAGTGAGGCCGGTTTCTTCCTGGCAAAAGTTAATGTGGTAAAACAAACCACATCAACTGTTTTTGCCAGTATCGACTCTGGATTCAACCATCTTATCCGTCCCATGTTTTATGGAGCCAATCACAGCATTGAAAATATTTCCAACCCGGAAGGACGTGAACGCTATTACTCCATTGTAGGCTATATTTGTGAGACGGATACGTTTGCGAGCAATAAACGCATCAGCGAGATTTCAGAAGGTGACATCCTTTGTTTCAAAAATGCGGGCGCCTACTGTTTCACTATGGCCAGCAATTACAACTCCAGATTTAGACCCCCGGAGGTTTTATGGCATAAAGGAAAGGCAATCCTTATAAGGGAAAGGGAATCTTTTGACGACCTTATAAAAAATCAGATCGATGTAAAGGACCTATTCACAGCTGTTAAAGAAAAGGTAATAGCAAAATAAAATTGCTGAATTTTCGTTAGTTTTGATGATGTTAACGGACTAATCCTTTAAAAAATGGTCATGAAATCAGTTTCCAATACATTTTTCAAAATAGTTGTTTTATTTGGCCTAGCCATTTTACCCATCGGTAGCATGGCACAGGAAGTAAAATGGCTTAGTTGGGATGAAGCGGCCAAACTGGCGGAAACTGATCAAAATCCAAAGAAAATTTTCATTGACGTCTATACCGATTGGTGCGGTTGGTGCAAAAAAATGGACAAGGACACCTTTCAGAATGCAGAAGTTGCGGAATATATGTCCAAAAACTACTACATGGTAAAATTGGATGGTGAAGGTAAGGAACCCATAGTCTTTAAGGGCAAAACCTTTAAGTTTGTTCCTTCCGGCAGAAATGGGTACCACGAATTTGCAGCCGCACTGATGCAAGGTAAAATGAGTTATCCCACAACCATATTTTTAGATGAAAAAATGAATATGCTCTCTCCTGTTCCGGGCTATCAAAAACCCGAACCTTTCCTGAAAATAGCTAAATATTTTGGTGACAATATACACAAGGAGAAAGATTGGAACACCTATGATAGTGAAAGCAAATAGTAGGACGAGATAAATATAGATAAATAAAAAAAGCCGGTAAACCGGCTTTTTTTATTTATCTATATATCCAAGTATAACCTACCTGCTATAGTTGGGTGATTCCTTGGTAATAGTTACGTCATGTGGATGGCTCTCATTGATGCCACTTGCTGTAATCTTAACAAATCTTCCTGTCTCTTTTAACGTTTCAATATCCTTGGCCCCGCAATATCCCATCCCGGCACGAAGCCCCCCTATAAACTGATGGATACTTTCATAAAGATCTCCTTTATACGGTACCCTACCTACAATTCCTTCCGGCACCAATTTTTTGATATCATCTTCCACGTCCTGGAAATATCTATCCTTACTACCTTGTTTCATGGCTTCCACAGAACCCATCCCCCTATAGGATTTAAACTTACGCCCTTCATAGATAATCGTCTCACCTGGTGACTCTTTTGTCCCTGCCAACAAGGAACCCAACATTACCGTATCGGCGCCAGCGGCGATAGCCTTGGGTATATCTCCAGTATATCGTATTCCTCCATCGGCAATCACCGGCACCCCACTTCCCTTAATAGCGGCAGCTACTTCCAAGACCGCCGAAAATTGGGGAAAGCCAACTCCTGCTACCACACGAGTGGTACAAATGGAACCGGGACCTATACCGACTTTCACAGCATCGGCTCCCGCCTCTACCAAATACTTCGCGGCTTCCGCTGTTGCAATGTTACCTACAATAACTTCCAAATCGGGAAATCTCTTTTTTACTTCCTTTAATACCGTTACCACACCCTTGGTATGGCCATGTGCAGTATCTATCACAACGGCATCTACCCCTGCGTTCACCAAAGCTTCCGCCCTATCAACGGCATCACCGGTAACACCTAATGCCGCAGCCACCCGTAATCTTCCATAATGATCTTTATTAGCTATAGGTTTTTGGGTAAGCTTTGTAATATCCCTAAAGGTAATTAATCCAACAAGCTTGTAATCCTTGTCTACAACTGGTAATTTTTCAATTTTATTTACCTGTAAAATATCCTCTGCCTGCTCTAAGGAGGTCCCTTCCGCTACGGTAACAAGATTTTTGGAAGTCATGACCTCGGAAATGGGTCGATCATTATTTTTTTCAAAACGCAGATCCCTATTGGTGACAATTCCGATCAATTTACCTTCGCCATCTACAATAGGTATTCCACCTATGCTGAATTCCTTCATGTTTGCTTTGGCATCCCTGACCTTCGAATTTAAAGGTAAGGTAACCGGGTCTATGATCATACCACTTTCCGCTCGTTTTACCTTGCGTACCTTCAGCGCCTGCTGTTCTATGGTCATGTTCTTATGCAATACACCAATTCCACCCTCCTGGGCAATGGCAATGGCCATACGCGATTCGGTAACGGTATCCATAGCTGCCGAAACGATGGGAACATTGATCGTAATGTTTCTAGTAAATTTTGTTTGAATATTGACTTCCCTGGGAAGTACTTCTGAAAAAGCTGGAACCAAAAGTACGTCATCGTACGTAAGACCTTCTCCAACAATTTTATTTAGGTGAGCTTGCATAGCAATTAAAGATTAATTGCGTGCAAATATACTACATTTTAAGGAACTGATAAACAGATATTGTGTTAATTGACAATTACCCTTTTCTTACACAATTGATAGACCACCAAGAAGGCAGCAATACTATAGCTGATGGTCATTACAATTCCGGAAAGAATAACCACATATTTCATCCACAATAGCCCCGACCACAATAAATAAATGCCTCCAAAAGTTAAAATCACGGATAACAATGGTTCAATGGTCAAGAACATTTTAAGTTTATAGGGTATTTTGGTAAGCCAAACGAGACCGCCAAGTAGAAAAAAAATGAGCGACATGGAAAGAATATGGGTATGGATTATGGTTAGCATTTCCCGTTTCCCTTTTTTAAACTTCATTACCTCGGCCTGTTCATCGTTCTCATTTCCCAAATAATTTTCCACAATTCCATGGGGTGAGGTCGTACTTGTTTCGGAAACAAATAACAGGCCGGTATAAAAACCGATGCTCAAAACCAGAACAAAAGTGGCAACAAACCATTTTATTCCCTTGGGCAATGTCAGTAATAGACCATCATACCCCATTAAAACATCTTTTTTTCTTGCAGGATTCCAACGGTTTGCAAAAGATTATCCAGTGATGTAGTCATGGATCGCACCGAAATTGTTGCGCCGGCAATACCGTCTATATTGGTTTCATGACTAACCCTATCCTTTCCCGTTTTTCCGGTAAACTGTCCCAGCCATCTTTTACTTCCAATTTCCCCACCATATTCCTCTCGATAAATCAAGACTTTTGAGTGGATGATTTCCAAATTGGGATTAAAGATGACCAGATAATCGAACTGCGCCGTTTTACTGGGGGCCTGATCAACAAAGGCATAACCCAACAAGGTTTTGCCCTGTTTTATTTGAAAGAAATTATCCTGGGTAATTTTGGTTGGAAGTTGTTCGTTAACTGTCTTTGAAACCGTAACGGGTATGAAGGTATAGTTGGTAGTATCAAATACCCTCTCCACTTCCTTATCCATTTTCTTCTGGACATTTTTCGGGATTCCAAACCCAAAAAATACCATTGAAAATATTGTAAAAACAACTGTTATCCGTTTTCGAGAATTCATGCCCCAAATATACCAATTTAGAATCATTTTTAATAATGTTGAGGATATTTAGCGAAATGCATCGAAAACCTCTTTTTTCTGAATTAGAACCAAACCCCTATACCAAAATTCAATACATTCTGCAGATCACTATTGTCCACTGCGTCGGATCTAAATTGATAATCCCCTTTCAACACAACCCCAGGGGCCAAATGATAGGTAAGACCTGTTGTTACATCCGTTCTGTTATAAGCGTCGTTCCTTATTAGTCCACCAGCTGTATCGGCATGGGTATCAAATTTTTCATATCTGGCAAAAGCGAACAATTTTTGTTCCTTGCTAGCTGGCAATAGGTTATAGGCACCTTCCACATACCAACCTTGCAAGGCGCTACCTAAATTTCCACCCGTCAAGGCATTATAATCCTCTGTATCGGAAAGGGAGGCATATATAAATTGCCCCCTAGCGGTAAAATTCCCCAATGCATATCGTGCATCCAAGCCAACCATTGATATTCCAATATTTGCTCCTGTAAGTTCCTCAACATCATCGGTTGCCTGGGTTTTTCCAAAATATCCTGAAAGCCCCAAACGCAGGCCGGGGATTCCATAATAATCCAATTTGGTTGAAAGGGTTGGACTATCTACTGTAGATTTGATTCCCTTTTGTCTTCCGCCCCTTAATCCACTGGAGCCTTTCAATGCTCCACTGATGCCTCCTTCGCCATCCGCTTCGGTAGATTTAAAGCCATTGAATATATAGGCTTGATACCCCAAAGAAAGATCGTTTAACCTACCAAAAACACCAACACCAAGCTCCCTCCAGGTGGTGGGGACTATAACATTGTCCATGGCCGGACGTTCTGTACCGTTAAAAGTTGTGGGTTCATGGTATTCGTTAACGATTCCCATTGGCACCAACATAAGTCCACCTCTTAAATTAACACTATTTCCAAGATTATAGTTAACAAAGGCCTGTTCTATGTATACCTCCTCAACGTGCTCAAATTCTATCTCAGTAACAAATTGGGCCTTATCATTGAATCTATATCCCAAAAGCAGTACCAACCTTTGAACATCCAACTCTCCATTGTCACCTTCAGGCTGATTGTAAAGCATTTCCCCATAAGCCCCTACAGTAACCGCCGACCCATAATTACCAGAAAGTAAACGTTGGGCCGCATTCAATTGTTTCTGGGGATCTAAGGTGATTGAATCATTAGCGGTTTGAGCAAATACAGCAGTTGCGAATAGTAAACCGAATAGTAACGAAATTCTTTTCATTATACGTTTGTTCTTATTTGGATTGGATAAATATAATTTTCGGGTGCAAATATAAGTGCCCCGACCAATCTGGCAAAGTTAATTTATACTAAATCTAAATAAATGAGAAAATTTAACAATTGGCGAAACCCATTGTTGTATGTTTTTTTATCGGGATTAAAGTGAGATTAATTCCATTGGAATGCAAAGTATTCGCATGGTTCGGAACCTATATTCTTAATGGCATGGGGTACATTTGAAGGCAAAAAATAAAAGTCGCCCTTATTGGCCCTATAAACCTCGTTTCCAATTTCCATTTCGGTTTGCCCACTAATTACCAGCACGACCTCTGCCGCATAGTGGGTATGGGGCTCATGGCTCTTTATATCTGGATTTAATGTTGTAACATGCATTTCATAATAAGGACACATGGCCGTGGAACGATGAAAGTAATTCCTAACCCCTCCCTTGTCATGTGCTTTAAATTCCAAAGCAGCAAAATCAACTATCTGTGATCCACCATCCTTTTTACCCCTTTTCAAATCCAGTTCGGATTTTGATTTATAAATCATCGTATAGTAGGTACTTTTTGGAGTTATACTTTTTACAGCACCTTTATCACCGGGCATTATAACTATCACACTGTTTTTGCCCACCATTTTATTTTTGCCCTTGACTTTTACTTGGATTTGCCCTTCCTTAACAATCAATATCTGCTCCTTATCCCGATGATACACTTTTTGGATATCCAATTTATCTAAGAGTTGTACCATTTTAAATTCCATTTCGGAAAAATGTACGGTCTCCCCTTTTACCATTGAATAATCGGTAGCACTGTCCGTAGATTGGTAAACTCCCTCCCTTATCCTTTTGGGAACTACATCACTCCATAGCCAGGCCAGGGATTCCGGTAAAATTGCGCCTCCATGTTGCCCGTTATGACCTCCCGTACCCCTTTCAAACTTAAAATTGTATCCTTTATACGTCAAGGCCGATTCCATCTGTAGGTTTGCTAACCACCAATCCCCGTATTGATTGTTCAGATCTTGGGAACCGTCCTGTAAAAAAACTTTGATGTTTTTGGCCTTCTGGGTTCTGATCATGGAAGGATAATTGTGTCCACCCCTTATATCCGTGAAACTTCCAATATGGCTCATTACCTTATGAAACGCCTCAGGATAAAACCAGGCAGCCGAAAAGGCACATATACCCCCTGATGACATTCCTGCAATGGCCCTGGACTCAGGATTCTTGGAAATATTATATTTTTTTTCAATTTCGGGTATCATCTCCTCTATCAGAAATTTTCCATAAGTATCCGAAACCGTATCATATTCCAGGCTTCTATTTGAAGATCTCCAAGGGCTTTCCACTTCAGGAGCATCCAAGGCATGTCCAGGATTTACAAACAGCCCAATGGTCACAGGCATCTTCCCCTGTGCAATAAGATTATCAAAAACTACGGGGACTTTAAATTGGCCCAAGGTGTCCACATAGGCATGGCCATCCTGAAATATCATTAAAGCTGTTGGCACGTCATTATTGTACTGACTAGGTATATAAAGATAAAAGTCCCTGGAGGTATTGGGATAAATTTTGCTTTTCCAATTATATTTACTCACCTTACCCTTTGGTATTCCTTCATAGGATTTGGAATTAGGCCCTATTTCATAATTTTCTTGGGAATGGACCAAGGGTGAAAACAATAATACAAATGGACATAGTATATAAAACAATAAGGAGTGTACTAGAAGATATTGATTTTTCATTTTGGAGTAGTTAGTATGTTGGTTCTGCAACAATATAATCAATATATCGGCATCATATACATATTATACTTTTGACCAATAGGTTGCTACCTGCCCTAATACGACCAGGATCATATTTTTACGATTGTCTTTTCAATACTGGGAGAATAAGTCCGATGCCTTATTATATGCCGCTTCAAAAGCCATCCAATTAACATTGGTGTCGGCCTTGACAGCTGTAAAATAGGATAACATTTTTTCTGTGGGCATATTTCCTGTTAGCTCATCCTTTGCCATAGGGCATCCCCCAAAACCTTGTACAGCTCCATCAAATCTGCGACAGCCTGCCTGATATGCAGCATCGACTTTTTCATGCCATTTTGCCGGTGTAGTATGCAGATGCGCTCCAAATTCAACTTCAGGGAATTTTGGAATCAGGTTGGAAAATAAATAGTCGATTACTTCTGGGGTCGAAGATCCCACCGTATCCGAAAGTGATAAAATCTTCACTCCCATTCCTGCCAATTTGGTAGTCCATTCTCCTACTACCCCAACACTCCACGGATCCCCATAAGGGTTACCGAACCCCATGGAAATATAGGTAACCACTTCCTTGCCTGAGTCATCTGCTATCCTTAATATCTCTTCCAAGGTAGCTACCGATTGAGCAATGGTCTTGTGTGTATTTCGCATTTGAAAATTCTCCGATATGGAAAAAGGATAACCCAAATAGTCAATGGAACTATGTTCAGCGGCATCCATTGCTCCCCTCACATTGGCAACTATAGCCAATAGTTTACTGCTGGTCATGGACAGGTCCAATCGGGATAGTACTTCGGCCGTATCCACCATTTGTGGAATCGCCCTCGGCGAAACAAAACTCCCAAAATCGATAGTATCAAAACCACAATTCAAAAGGGATTGAATGTACGTTACCTTTTTTTCTGTTGGAATAAAAGTTTTGATACCCTGCATGGCATCTCTTGGACATTCTATTATTTTAATGGTATTGGACATTCCCCTGCTTAAGCTTTATCAAAATTAATATTATTTATCAGATATCAACAGATAAACAGCAATACCCAAAAAAACGACAATCTGAAGCCATTTCAAGATTTTCCCCAATTGCCTGTGCTCAGATAAATAATTCGAAATAGTTCCCGAAAGGATGGCTATTACACTAAAAATAGTAAATGACACCAATATGAATATCCCGGCGAGCACGTAGAATTGCACAACAATATTTAAATAATTACTGAACAAAAACCCAGGAAAAAAAGCCAGAAAAAATATTGTAACCTTGGGATTAAGAACGTTCATTATAAATCCTTGTTTATAAAGGGCCCCCAATGATTTCCTTTTCACGCCCCTGTCGGATATTTCCAGATGATCACTACTCCTAAATACCTTATACGCCAAAAAGACCAGGTAAATAGCTCCGAACAACTTTATGACAAAAAATAAATTTGGATTTTGCTTAATTATAGCGGAAACCCCAAAGGCCAGTAAGGTGGCATGTACCAAACAGCCCGTCATTAGTCCCGCGACCGTGGCTATTCCATATTTCTTGCCATTGGTCATACTCTGGATCAGCACAAAAATATTGTCCGGCCCCGGGGATATAGCCAACGCTGCCGTAGCCAATACGAACGTTAATAAAATATCGTAATTCAATTTGCTGTTATTTTATGAATGGACAAAGGTCTGAAATTATCAATAATTAGTAGTTTTTCATATAAATATATGGCATAAATCGCAGGAAAAGACTTGGTCTTCTTAAAGACACCGACTCAAGGACCAGCGGAATCAACCAGAAACCGTACCATAGAAACAGCATCTGTTCCATTATTGTATTTCTTTAAGCCAATGGCTTTGGACCTACTTCCGTAACCTAAACGGTGGATAAATATCCCACCAACGAACTACCTTATGTATCTTTTTTATATCTTCCACAAAAATTAAATTATGAAACCAGTTTTTTATACCGCAAGCTTATTGGCTGCAATATTATTAATGAGTTTTAACAGCCCTAATACCTATAATTTGAAAGAGGATACAAGTATGGAAAATTCCAAAAAACAGGACAGCGTATTACGCCATGTAGTACTTTTTAAATTTAAGGCCAACACCTCCAAAGAGGACATTGCAAAAGTAGAGGCCGCTTTTAGTGACCTACCTGCTAAAATACCGCAGATAGTAGGTTATGAATGGGGCCTTAACAATAGCCCTGAAGGTTTGGACAAAGGGTTTACCCATTGTTTTTTCCTGACTTTCAACAGCGAAGAAGATCGTGCCATATATCTACCCCACCCAGACCATAAGGCTTTTGGCGCTATATTGACTCCACATTTGGAAGATGTTACCGTGGTGGATTATTGGACCAAGTAATAAAAAAATAGTCGTCATTTATTGAGGCTTCCAAAGAAAAATAGGAAATAAAAACAGGCTTGCCCATTACGGGATAAGCCTGTTTTTATTTTAAAAAAATATAAGGAACAAGAACTATCCCTTTCAGTTGATGGACCTTTTAATAATGGCCTTATTGATTCTCTTTATAAGCGCCGGGCCTTCATAGATAAAACCTGTATATAATTGGACCAAATCAGCACCAGCGTCCAATTTCTCAAGAGCATCTTCCGCTGAATGAATTCCTCCGACCCCAATAATAGGAAATGCTTTATTGCTTTTTTGGGACAAAAACCGTATAACTTCTGTACTTCTGTTGCCAAGTGGTCGCCCACTTAAACCTCCGGTTTCTTCTTTTAACAAAATATCGGATTTCAAATTATTGCGGGCAATAGTTGTATTGGTAGCAATGACACCATCTATGTCCGTATCCTGGACAATGCCTATAATATCCAGTAATTGGTCATTTGTTAGATCGGGCGCTATTTTTAAAAGTATTGGTTTCGGCTTACTGTCCTTTGCTTTTGCCAATTTGGTATTTTCCTTTTTCAATTCCTTTAACAAAGCCGTCAAAGGTTCCCTATCCTGAAGTTCCCTAAGGCCGGGAGTATTTGGTGAGCTAACATTTACAACAAAATAATCCACATGGTCGAACAGGGCATCAAAACATATTAAATAATCCTTTGCTGCAAGTTCATTGGGCGTCACCTTGTTCTTTCCTATATTGCCACCGATCAATACACGATGCCTCTTTTTAAGATTTTCAACAGCATCGAAAACACCCTTGTTATTAAACCCCATTCTATTTATGATGGCCTGGTCCTTCTTTAAGCGAAACAAGCGTTTTTTGGGATTTCCCTCCTGAGGCTTGGGAGTCAAAGTACCTATTTCAATAAAGCCAAATCCAAAGTCGGAAAGTTCATTGTACAACTTGGCATCCTTGTCGAAACCTGCTGCCAAACCTACTGGATTTTTAAATTTCAACCCAAACAATTCACGTTCCAAACGAGGGTCATTGACCAAATATATGGCCCTAAATATCCCGGCAAATCCTAAACTGGAAAAAAAGCGAATGGTCTTAAAAATAAAATGGTGAACCCTTTCTGGATCAATTAGAAAAAGGATTGGGCGGATAAGCTGCTTATACATTTAATTTATTTTCCGCAAAAATACAAACTACCCGAGCTAAACCATCTTAAACACAGGCTTTTTATTAACATTTAGCATAAGTTATTCCATTACCACCTCTAGTGGCTTCCGGGATACTTCCTGACAAAGCGCAACGTATCTTTGGTATTGTTTTTCATTGAAAAGTGCTAACAGTTTAAGATCGTATTTTTTAAAAATTTGCTTCATTCTTTCCTCCAGAACCTTATACTTCGCTCCCAAGGCCGTTAAATCCTCAGGCGTACTTTGCGGGTGGGTTTCAAAAAGGTTTTTCCGTTCTTCGTCCAATAATCGGGTTTCAATTTCCAGTGCCGCCTTAAACTCCTCCAAGTTGGTTATCTGATCATCTTTAAGTTGAAATATCTGTATTATGGTATCCGATTCCGTAGCTCCAATGGCCAAACTACATTCCTGTTGCGCCTGTGTAGACATACAAAATCCGACAATAAGAACCAAGGTTGAAAAAACTTTTTTGAACATAGATTTTTGTGCTGGTTTAAAATACAAATATAAGGTATAAATATAATGACTTGCCGCGCCAAAAGGCATCTTTAAATATAAACAAATTGAAGAATAAAAGGTATTAAACCTCAGGGCAATCCTGTCTGCCGACATAGGCAGGCCTGTCTGCCGACAAAGGCAGGCCCTGAACCCAATAATAGGAACCGACCCAAGGGTAGAGGTATTGAACCTAGATCCCGCCGAAATAAGGCGGGATTAGTTCAACTTGCAATTTTTAGTGCGTCTTACCGACTTCTCAAAATTGAGTTTCACCAATAAAATACATAAGTGGAACATTACACTGGCATACCAAATCAGATGGCACCGAGCAATAGGGCCCACCATATAATCCAAGACAGTTGTCACAGCAGGACTAAATAAAAAATAATAAGCTGTATTTTTGATTAAAATTTAGTTTTATGCAACACATTATAGACCGGTTCATTAGTTATATAACCATAGACACCCAAAGCGACCCTAACTCCAATACCACTCCTAGTACCGAAAAGCAATGGACACTTGCCCATAAATTAGTGGAGGAACTCAAGCAAATAGGAATGGAGGATGTTGTTATTGATGACAAGGCTTACATTATGGCCACATTACCCGGTAATATGGAAAAGGAGGTACCTACAATTGGGTTTATTTCCCATTTTGATACTTCTCCAGATTTCACGGCCACTGACGTAAAACCACAAATAATCAAGGATTATAATGGAGGCGATATTGTTCTGAACAAGGCGGAAAATATTATTCTCTCTCCTAGTTATTTCGATGACCTGTTGCTGTACAAGGGCAATACCCTTATCACCACAGATGGCACCACATTGTTAGGTGCCGATGATAAGGCCGGAATTACAGAGATCATTACGGCCATGGAATATTTAATACAACATCCGGAAATTAAACATGGTACCATTAGAGTAGGTTTTACCCCGGACGAAGAAATTGGCCGCGGCGCACACCATTTTGATGTTGCAACCTTTGGAGCCGATTGGGCCTATACAATGGATGGCAGCCAAATTGGGGAATTGGAGTATGAAAACTTTAATGCGGCAGGTGCCAAAATAACGATTAAGGGAAAAAGTGTACATCCTGGGTATGCCAAAGGTAAAATGGTCAATGCCATTTTGATCGCAAACGATTTTATTTCCCAATTACCAGGACATGAAGTTCCTCAAAAAACTACGGGAAGGGAAGGTTTCTTTCACGTGCACCACATTAAAGGGGAAATTGAGCTTGCCGAAATTGAACTGATCATAAGGGATCACGACCTTAAAAAATTTAAACAGCGTAAAGAACTATTACATCATATCACGGAAAAATTAAATGCGGAATACGGGGAATTCGTAACGTTGGATATCAAGGACCAATATTTTAATATGCGCGAAAAAATTGAACCTGTAATGCATATCGTCGATATCGCCAAAGAGGCTATGGAAAGCTTACATATTAAGCCCATAATCAAACCCATACGAGGTGGCACCGACGGTTCACAACTTAGCTACATGGGACTTCCATGCCCCAATATATTTGCAGGCGGACATAATTTCCACGGTAAATATGAGTATGTCCCAGTGGAAAGCATGCAGAAAGCGGTGGATGTTATCGTAAAAATTTGCGAAATTACAGCCGCAAGGGAGTAAGCTATACTGCTCTAAAACCTTGCTTTTAATATCTCTGTAAGGCATCATGAACAATCAGGAAAAGATAGAAGCCTATTATGCAAAAGAACAACCCTTTAAGGAAGCCATAGGGCTTTTGCGGAAATTGACCCTTAAAACCGAACTTTTGGAAACTTACAAATGGGGTGTTCCGGTATACACCATAGATAAAAAGAATGTTCTTGGTATTTTGGCCTTTAAACATCATTTTGGAATATGGTTCTATAATGGCGCCTACTTAAAAGACCCAAAAAAAGTACTGGAAAATGCCCAAGAGGGTAAAACAAAGGCCATGAGACATTGGAGGTTCACCTCTATAACCGATATAGACAAAGCGGCCGTTTTAACCTATTATCATGAAGCTATTGCCAACCAAAAAAAAGGATTGGTACTAGTTCCCAAAAAAAATATACCGATTGCCATACCCTCCTTGTTAAAAAAAGCTATGGAAAGCAACAATGCCTTAAAAACAAATTTTGAAAGCATAACACCCTATAAGCAAAGGGAATACTGCGAATACATTACGGAGGCCAAACAAGAAAAAACAAAAATCGCGCGCTTGGAAAAAAGTGTCGCACTCCTATTACAAGGGCTGGGGCTGTACGACAAATACAGGAAGGGGTAGAAAGTGGTCAGTAGTCAGTAGTCAGTAGTCAGTAGTCAGTAGTCAGTATCAAAAAAATAAATGGAATTGGATATTCCAATCCTGTCCTGATGTATTTGATTTATTTCGTGGTATTTTCCAATACTATTATTGACGGTCCGTTGGACAGCCATTTTTGGCCCAGGCCAGTCGTATCCCCTAATGGTAAAAAATACACAAAAGACCCAAGGGCCAAGTCAATATCCCCATCCGCATCCATATCCTCCGCATCCATTACGATCCATCGTCCTTTGAACGATTCCGGAAAGGAGTAGGCCTCAAATTTCATATTACCCTTATTTTCCAGATATACGAAACTCTCTTCTGGAGTGCTGGCATAGTCAGGAAAAAATGAAATGGCAGCAATATCCAAGTCCCCGTCCAAATCATAATCTCTGGGCATTGCTTTATAGGCCCCGTTTAAATGGTAGAAGTAAGATTGCTTAAAATTTAATTCCCCATCGTTAAGAAATATATAAACACCGTGATAGTCTTTTAAGATGGGGGTTTTATCAGCATTATCCCCACAGACATATAAGATATCATCCAAACCATCGCCATTAAAATCTACCAACTCCATATACTGGGAACCGTTGAGAGGAAGAAAAGACAACAATCTTTTGGCCAAAAACGTGCCATCTCCCTGATTTTGATAAAATACAACCCCTTCATCCCCTTGGGCCATAAGCACAAAAATATCTTGGAGACCATCCCCATTGGCATCCTTTATCACTGCAGTAATGGCACCCGACCTATAGTCTAACTCCCTCATCGTATATGTATCGCCTCCCATATTTTCGTACCAAACCAGTTTTCCGGTTTCATTGCCGTATTCACAGGCAACCACGTCTTCCAATCCATCGTTATTTAAATCCCCATATGCCATATTTACCGGCCTTTGCAAATTGGGAATCACCTCATTGGAAGTGTATGAATCTGTTGTTCCCTTGGTAAATATTTTTTGTAAAGCCCCATCCGACACGTCATTGGGAAAAATGTTTTTCCCTGCAGTTGTCAAATAAATAGTATCATAACTTTCGTAATAATGCACAGGCGCCGTTTTAAGTCCAAGAACAAAATCCTTTTCAAGATCTTTGGTCAGAAATGTTAGGCTATTTATATTTCGTTTACTATCTGCGAATACCACTCCCCTATTTTCCGGAAGGATTTTCACCATGGTCGTTAGGGCGGGAATATGGGAAAAAGCAGGCTCCCTGTATTTAAAATGCTCAAGCCCCATTTTAATTTTTTTCGTCTTTTGGGGGGGTATAAGGGAGTCAGGTGCACGGTCAAGGTAATAATCCACTATTTTATTCCAATCCGCTTCGGCAATAAGTGGTCTTTCCGGAAATATATTCGCTTTTTTGACCACTTCCCCGCTTCTGCCCTTGTCAAAGAGGCTGTCTGGTCTTACATGCCCTTTATAAATTCCCAATCGATGGCCCATTGCAGGAAGTACATCGTTGTGCCAAACGGACTTTGGCAACAATTCCGGTTTCACCAAAAGATGGCAACTGGAGCAATGAATTTTGGCCAATTGGTTTCCCGAGAGATTAGTGGCGGGAATTTCCTTGAATTCCGTCTCCTGTAATTCCTTTTTGTTTCCGGAACAGGAAAATAGCAAGCCTATAAGGAGGGCGAGCGAAAAAATATTCTTCATGCGATTTTATATAATAAACAGGAATTCGATAAAAAATGTCCTCCCAATATTTCCTAATCTACGAAGATACTGCCGAATTTTCAAGTATGAAGTCAATATCGCGCACTACATTGGTTTTAGAAAGTGTATATTTATGAAAAGGAGAATTAATCTACAGAAAAAAATACTATGCCATTCCTACTAATAGAAAGGTTGCCAGCATCCATAATATAAGGCTTAAAATCCCCCCTATAACGAAGAAATGTTTGAATCTGTAATTACCAATTCCGTAAATCAAGGTATTGGTTTGATAACCTACTGGAGTGAAAAAACTAAAATTGGCAGCAAACATTACAGCTAGGATAAATGGCTTAACATCCAAATTCAATCCGCTTGCCAATGCCAATGCTATCGGTGTCATTATAATAGCAGTGGCATTATTGCTAACCACACCGCTCATGACCATGGTGACAAAAAAAAGACTCCCAATAATTATAATTTTGGATTGGCCTACTAGCAGACCCAATAATTTTTCCGAAATCCACATATCCGCTCCCGTATTGTGCATGGCGATACCCAAAGGTATCATCCCGGCCAACAAAAAGAAAATTTGCCAATTTACCTTTTTGTAAACACTTTCCAAATTTAAATTATTCGTCAGCAATAATACCGAAACACCTGCCAGTGCACTGACCATAATAGTTAGTACCCCTGTAGCAGCCAAAACGACCACTAAACCAAGAACAACCAGGGATAAAATCCTTCCGAATCGGGAATGGGTCTTCTGGGAATCAAACTGCTGCAAAAGCACAATGTTTTCAATGGCCTCCAAAGATTTTATATTTTGCCTACTTACATCCACCAGTAAACGGTCACCGGCTTTGAGCATCAATTTATCGGAACTGCTCCTAACCAATCGCTCTTTTATATTGATCAAAGTCCTACGCTTTTTAATAGCCACAGGTACAATGTCCTGTTGCATATAGCCCCTTAAATTTCCCAATGTCTTGCCTAAGAGTGCCGCTCCGGGAAGCATTAAAAGCTCTACAAACACCCGTTCCTCCAATTTGGGAACCTGGTCTTCCGCAGTAGAGTGTTGATCCGTTCCCATCCAATAATTTTGCTCGTTAAGTTGTAAATTTTGGGAGTCCTTCAATTTGGTTAGACTTAAAATATTGCACATTAATAGTAATTGATCATTTTCCTTTAGGGTAATATATTTTCCAGGTGAATTGTGAATCCTATTGTCCCTTATCAATTTCAGTATTGATATTTCCGGATTGTTATACAAAAATGTTTCCTCCAACCTTTTGTTTATCAACTTGGAGCCGGATTTTATCCTGACATTGGTAATATAGTCCGAAACACCATAATCGTTTCCCAATTCCCTTTTCCCGCCCCAAGGCAACCACCTCAACATTAAGCTTAGGTACACAATGGCCACCGCCAAAAAAAACAGTCCCAAGGTCGTAAATTCGAAAAATCGCAGTGCCGGTGCTCCCAGATTCTGTGCAACAGAATTTACGATAAGGTTGGTGGAGGTACCCATTAAAGTACAAGAGCCCCCCAAGATTCCTGCAAAAGAAATGGGCAACAATAATTTGGATTTGGAAATATTGAAGCGATCGGAGAGTTGGTTGATAATTTTAATAAAAACAATGACAACTGCCGTAGTACTTATAAATGCCGATATACCTGCAGTTACAATCATAAAAATAGGCGCTATTACAAACAATGGGTAACCTTTAATTTTACCCAAACCGGAAGTGAGCCAGGTTATGACCCCATTTTCCTCCATGGCTATGGCCAGGATCATCAAGGCCAAAACCGCAATAGTAGCACTATTGGAAAATCCGCTTATGGCCTCTTCCGGTTTCACAAGCCCCAATAAGGTTAAAGAAACAATTATAAAAAACGCAATTTTATCTACTGGAAAAACTTCCAGTGCAAATAAGATTATGGTTATAAATAAAACCAAAAACACCAATCCCATTTCCAATGTCATCCCATCATTATTAAACTAAAAACCCCTTAAAATCCAAAAACAAAAAACACCCCTCCTTACCACAGATAGTATATAACAACCAATACATGCTTTGATTAAGAACTATTTGCAGTTGCAAATCACCTACCTCAAGGTGATTTATATCGGGGCCAAACTCAATTTGGAAACATCATATTCACTTTTTGACATTCCTCCATGCATTTCACGCAGGAATTGGCACAATCCTCGCAATGTTTATGGTCATGCTGAGCACATTGTTCCGCACACCACTGACATACTCTTGCACAGAGGTTACAATAATCCTTGGCATAGGTATTGCCTGCCATTAAAAATTGTAATGTAGAGGTACAGGATTCAATACACAATATGCAACAAAGGGGGCAATCATTTTTACTTTCATTTCCAGACATTTGAAGTAAGCAATATTGACAATCGGCTATACATTTACGACAAGCCTCTATACAATCCAAATAGGGTGTTTCCATAGCGCTAACAATTACGGTTACCATAAAATTATATTACCCCATTTTAATTTATTAGCCCAATTGGATATTATATGAACCTTATTGACATTTATGGTTTCTGGGCAAAACAATATAAATCACATCAACTTTTCTTTAAATGATGCTTTATAAAATTTAACTTTACCCTTATTAATATTTGGTAAGCACCAAAACAAAATAGCTATTGGTCTCCTATTGAATTTCAAAATCTTGAAATGGGAAGGGAACAATGGTTTTACTATACGCCAAGGATCAACAAATAATATTTGATGAAGAATACCATTTCACACAGAGTAGCCGATTTTTTGAAAAATTTCCCACCATTCAATGTTTTGGATCAAAAGGATCTTGAAACACTTGCCGTAGAAATTACGATTGTCTACAAGGAAAAGGACAGTGTTATTTTTGCCGAAAATGACGAACCGCACCCCTATTTCTATGTAGTGAACAAGGGTGCCGTGGCCCTTAAAAAAGGAACGGACAAAACCATCATGGATATGTGCGATGAAGGCGATATCTTTGGACTTAGACCCTTAATGGCCCAAGAGAATTACAAAATGAGTGCAAAAGCACATGAAGAAAGCATTCTATACGCCATTCCCATCGACATATTTAAGCCCTACGCCCAACAAAATATAGCGGTTGGTAATTTCTTAATAGAAAGTTTCGCCTCCAATACCAGAAATCCTTATTCAAAAAGTCATCGCGGTAAGCTGTATGATGAAGTGAACGATGTAAACCCTATTGCGCCCGACACCCATGTATTGGATTTACAATCTGTGCAGTATTCGAAAAAATTGGTAACCTGTTCCGCAACTACCTCGGCGAAAACAATTGCCAAGAGAATGACCGAAAAAAAAGTGGGAGCCATGCTAGTGGTCAAGGATAAGGTCCCCATCGGAATCATAACGGACAAAGACCTGCGAAACAATATTGTAACCGGTAAATATCCCATTACCACCAAGGCCCAGGAAATAATGGTTTCCCCTGTAATCACTTATAACAAACATTTGACCATAACCCAGGCACAGATGGCCATGATGAAAAGCAATATCAGCCATCTATGTATAACCAAAGACGGCACTCCCAACTCCAAAGCCATTGGAATACTATCCAAGCATGATGTTATGGTGGCCTTGGGCAACAATCCGGCAGTATTGATCAAAGCTATAAAGAGGGCCAAAAAAATAAAATCGATAAAACAAATTAGGAAAAGTATTACCCAACTTCTACAGGATTATTTGGATCAAAATATTCCCATTAAATTGACCACCAAAATAATATCCGAACTTAACGATGCCTGCGTTAAACAAATTATTAAACTTTCATTGGAGGAAATGCCAACAAAGCCTCCTGTAAAATTTGCATGGCTGGCACTTGGTAGCCAAGGGCGTAGTGAACAACTTCTTCAGACCGATCAAGACAACGCCATGGTATTTGAAAATGTTCCAGAGGGCAAGCTCATAGAAACAACCGCCTATTTTTTGAAATTGGCCAAACTCATTAACAAAGGATTGTTTGATATTGGATACGATTATTGCCCCGCAGAAATGATGGCTTCCAACCCCAATTGGTGTTTAAGCCTGGAGGAATGGAAAAAAACGATTTCCCATTGGATCATAAATCCAGGGACGGATGAAGTACTGCTTTCCTCCATATTTTTCGATTACAATATTGCCTATGGTGAGGTAAATTTGGTGAACGAATTATCGGAACACATTTTTGAAACCACCAAAAAGTATCCCATCTTCTATTTACACTTGGCAAGCGGCGCCTTACAAAACCCTTCCCCAACGGGCTTTTTCAGACAACTATTGGTTGAGGAAGATGGGGAACACAAAGATTCTTTTGATCTTAAAAGAAGGGCGTTGATGCCTCTGACCGATGCTGCCAGGGTATTGATATTATCGCATTCGGTGAAATCCATCAACAGTACCGCAGAGCGATTTGAAAAATTGGCGGAGCTGGAACCCAATAACGAGGAAATCTTTATGGCCTGTTCCTATGCCACTAGGGCCCTTTTGAAGTTCAGAACCAAACAAGGGCTGCTCCATAACGATTCCGGCAGGTATATTGCGATAGATAAATTAACCAAAGAGGAAAGAATTAAATTAAAAAGAACATTTAAGACGATAAAGGAAATACAGGAGTTGGTAAGTGTTAGGTTCAAAGTTTCAAACTTGTTGCGATGATAAATTTCTTTAAGAAAAAAGTAAACAACTATCCCGACTATTGGCTGGAATACGAGAAATGTTTTAATAAAAAACCGATAGAGGACCTCAGCCTGGTAAGGTTTGTGGTATTGGATACCGAGACTACAGGTTTCGACTATTTAAACGATAGGATACTTTGTATCGGCGCCCTAAGTTTGGTGGACAAAAATATTGCCCTGAACCAAAGCTTGGAACTTTTTTTAAAACAGGAACATTACAATGCGGAAACCGCAAAAATTCACGGTATCCTAAAAAATGGTGGGGCCTCCTGCATAAGTGAAAGTGCAGCCCTGGAAGAATTATTGGGATTCTTAAAGAATGCGGTAATTGTAGCACACCATGCCATTTTTGACATTACAATGATCAACAGGGCCTTGGAAAGAAACGGACTTCCAAGGTTAAAGAACAAAGTACTGGACACCTCACATCTTTACAAAAAAACACTTTTAAACTCAAATGTGTTCAAAAAGAAAGAGCACTATTCTCTGGATGAACTGGCCGAAAAGTTCGATATTTCCAAAAAAGATAGGCATACCGCATTGGGAGATGCCTACATTACTGCCATTGCCTTCCTGAAAATTAAGAGTCGATTGAAGGGCAAGGGGCTACTACGATTAAAGGACCTCCTAAAAATGGGTTAATTATTTAAGGGAGGACAGATACCCCAAAACATTTTTCTCAATTCTGGACTGTATATCCGAAATGTCGGCCTTGATAAATTTTTCACCGGTAATATTTTCATAGAGCTCAATGTATCGTTCAGAGACCGTTTGTATATAATCATCGGTCATCTCCGGTACGACCTGTCCCTTTAAGCCTTGAAAGTTATTGCTGATCAACCATTGGCGAACAAATTCCTTGGACAGTTGCTTCTGGGCCTCTCCCCTATTTTGACGTTCCCCGTAACCATCGGCATAAAAATAACGGGAAGAATCAGGGGTGTGGATCTCATCAATTAGTACAATCTTACCGTCCTTGGTTTTCCCAAATTCGTATTTGGTATCCACTAAGATCAATCCCCTTTTAGCAGCAATCTCCGTCCCTCTTTGGAATAGTGCTTTGGTATATTTTTCAAGAACTAGGTAATCTTCCTCGCTTACTATTCCCCTTTCCAAAATAGCTTCCCTCGAAATATCCTCATCATGGTCTCCCATTTCGGCCTTGGTAGCAGGAGTTATAATGGGAGAGGGAAACTTATCGTTTTCCGTCATCCCTTGCGGCATGGCAACACCGCATAGCATTCTTTTCCCCAGCTTGTATTCCCTTGCTGCATGTCCGGATAAATATCCCCTAATCACCATTTCCACCTTAAATGGCTCGCAGGCAAACCCCACTGCAACATTGGGGTCCGGCGTTGCCATTAACCAATTGGGAACAATATCGGCCGTATCGGCCATCATCTTAGTGGCAATCTGGTTCAGTATTTGTCCTTTATACGGAATTCCTTTTGGCATAACCACATCAAAGGCAGAAAGTCTATCAGTAGCCACCATTACCAATATATTGTTTTCAAGCTGATATACTTCCCTAACCTTTCCCTTATAAAGGCTCTTTTGCCCTGGAAAATGAAAATTCGTATCAATTATTGTATTACCCATGTTGCTACTATCAATTGTTATGCTCAATTCCTTTATAGGCCTCTATAACCTTTTTAACCAATTTATGCCTAATCACATCCTTATCGTCCAAGTAAATAACCTCAATCCCTTCTATATTTTGCAGTACCAGTAAGGCCTCTTTCAATCCTGAAATCAGACGTCTTGGCAAATCAATCTGGCCAGGATCCCCATTGATTAAAAATTTGGCGTTTTTACCCATTCTGGTAAGAAACATTTTCATTTGGGCATGGGTGGTATTCTGGGCCTCGTCCAAAATCACAAATGCATTGTCCAAAGTCCTACCCCGCATAAAGGCCATAGGGGCTATCTGTATGGTACCATTCTCAATATAATGGGCCAATTTTTCCGGTGCTATCATATCCCGTAGGGCATCGTATAGAGGTTGCATATAAGGATCCAGCTTTTCTTTAAGGTCTCCTGGTAAAAATCCCAAATTCTCTCCGGCCTCCACAGCTGGCCTCGTCAATATGATGCGCTTAACCTGTTTCTCCTTCAGCGCTTTTACGGCCAAGGCCACTCCCGTATATGTTTTTCCTGTACCCGCGGGGCCTACGGCAAATACCATATCATTGTTCCTAGCGGCATCGACCAGCCTGCGCTGATTTACCGTTTGTGCCTTGATAAGTCTACCGCTTACGCCATGGACCAAAACTTCACCACTGATTTCGGAAGACTCGTATACTTCCTGTCCATTGCCGGCAAGGAGTCGCTCAATACTGTTTTCATCCAACTTATTATACTTGGCATAGTGGGCGGTTAGCAGGTCGAACCTTCTGTCGAATTCGTCCAAAAGGTCTTCATCACCATATACTTTGATTTTACTTCCCCGGGCCACAATTTTAAGCTTGGGGAAATGCTTTTTCAATAAATCAATGTTCTCATTATTCTGTCCAAAAAATTCCCTTGGGCTAATGTCAGTAAGTTCAATTATAAGTTCGTTCAAAGAAGAGAGGTATTATAAAGGATTAGATATGAAATATATATTTTGGTTCGCTAATTTTTTGTGTAATTTTGTTTAACAAACTTAAGTAAAAAAACAACTTACCAAACCAAAAACATATCAACAGTCCTCTATGGCGATAATTACTTTAACTACTGATTTTGGACATAAAGACCATTTTGTAGGTGCCATTAAAGGGACAATTTACAAGGAATTGTCTGATGCAAGGATTGTTGATATTTCACATTCCATAGCACCTTTCAATATTCAGGAATGCGCCTACATACTAAAAAATTCCTATAAAAACTTTCCTGATGGCAGTATCCATATAGTAGGGGTGGACTCGGAATTGACACCAGAAAACCAACATATTGCCGTTTTGGTGGACAACCACTATTTCATAATGGCCAACAATGGGGTCATAGGACTTATTATTTCTGAAATAGTTCCAGAAAAAGTGGTAGAAATTCAATTGCCGAATACCATTGACAGTTCGTTTCCTGAAATGGATGTTTTTGTTAAGGCGGCAAGCCATATTGCAAGAGGTGGTAAATTGGAAGTAATAGGCAGGCCGTTTAAAGACCTCAAGGACCTTAGGGAGTTCAACCCAAGAATTTCCGATGACGGCAAGACCATATCCGGAAGTGTCATTTATATAGACAACTACGGTAATGTAGTAACCAACATTCAAGAGAACATTTTTAAAACAATTGGCAAGGGCAGACCTTTTGAACTACATGCCCGAAATAAAAAAATAAAAAATATCCATAAAAAATATAGCGACATCATAAATTACGACCTGGATAAAAGTCAACGTAAATCCCCTGGCGAATTACTGGCGCTATTTAATTCTTCAGGCTATGTGGAAATCGCTATCTATAAAAGCGACCTAAATACCGTGGGAGGGGCCTCTACCCTTTTGGGGCTCGACTATAGGGACACTGTAATAATTAGTTTTACTTAAATACGGGGAACAAATGTTGGTAAGAATTGTAAAATTAACCTTCAAAAAAGAAAATATTACTAGTTTTGAGACCATCTTTAAAAATAATAAGCAGAAAATCCGACAAGCGGACGGCTGTACTTTTTTAGAACTGTTACAAAGTGAGGAGGATAAGAACATATTCTTCACCTACAGTCACTGGAATAGTGCTACAGATTTGGAAAACTATAAAAATTCGGAATTTTTTAAGAGTGTCTGGCAAAAGACCAAACTATTATTCGAGGCCAAACCAGAAGCCTGGAGTCTAACAAAGAAGGAAACCATTAACTAGTATACATGATTGCCATATTTAAAAGAGAAATACAATCATTTTTCACCTCGCCCATAGGCTATTTGGTCGTAGGATTATTTTTGGTGCTCAACGGATTGTTTCTGTGGGTATTTAAGGGGCCCTTTAATATTTTTGAATACGGTTTTGCCGATCTTGGCAATTTCTTTCTTCTTGCCCCATGGGTCTTTCTTTTTCTGATCCCTGCCATTACCATGAAAAGTTTTTCCGAGGAAAAAAAACTAGGCACTTTGGAACTTCTTTTTATAAAGCCCATCTCCCTATGGGAAACGGTTATTGGAAAATTTCTGGGTACCTTTTGTTTGGCTTTGATCGCTATATTGCCCACACTGCTCTATGTGTATACCATTTCCCAATTGGGGGTAACCATAGGCAATTTGGATATGGGTATGGTGCTGGGTTCTTATTTTGGGCTCTTATTTTTAATCGCTAGCTATACCGCCATTGGATTATTTGCCTCTACCCTGTCCGAAAACCAGATAGTAGCCTTTATTATCGGTATGGTTCTGTGCTTCGTTATGTTGTACGGATTCGAAAGTTTGTCCACCATATTGCCCTCAGGCCCCATGATACTTTTTGTGGAACAGTTAGGAATGAAGGCCCATTTTGAAAGTATTGCCAGAGGCGTCTTGGATACGAGGGATATTATTTATTTTACCGGCTTAACCCTGTTCTTTCTCTACCTGACCATTATTCAACTAAAAAATATAAATAGATAATGAAAAAAAGATTATTATCTATAACCAAGGCACTTGCACTGCTGGTACTCGCAAATATACTGGCCAGTTTTTTCTACACAAGATTAGATCTTACGGAAGACGGTAGATATACACTATCCCAGGCATCCATAAATTCTGTTGGAGCGTTTAGCGCCCCTGTGATAATCGATATATTACTGGATGGAAATCTTCCTCCCGAATTTATAAAGTTGAAGTTGGAAACCCGGCAGTTGTTGGAGGAATTTGCATCAAAAAACAATAATATAAAGTTCAATTTTGTTAATCCACTTGAAGGGGCATCACAAATTGATGGGGTTATCACAGATTTACAAGGTTTGGGCCTTACCCCTACCAACGTTACCATTGAACAGAATGGCAAAGTTTCCCAGGAGATTATTTTTCCCTGGGCCATGGTCAATTACAACAATAGTACCGTAAAGGTTCCCTTATTAAAGAATAAACTTGGTGCCTCCACGGAAGAGAGGGTAAACAATTCTGTCCAACATTTGGAATACGCCTTTGCAGACGCCTTTACAAAATTGAATATCCAGGAAAAGAAAAAAATAGCCATCATTAAGGGCAATGGTGAATTGGGCGATATTTTCATGGCCGATTATTTGACCTCCATAAGGGATTATTACAATATAGGTGCCATTACCTTGGACTCGGTGGCCACCAATCCGGAAAAGGTCCTGGAACAATTAAAGGGGTTTGATCTTGCCCTTATTGCTAAACCTACAGAGACCTTTACCGATGAAGAGAAATTTATTTTAGATCAGTACATTACCGGAGGAGGCAAGTCGCTTTGGCTCATAGACCAAGTGGCCATGGAACTGGATAGCCTTTTCAATGAAACTGGCTCCGCCATGGCCATGCCACGGAATCTTAACCTAAACGATTTTTTCTTTAAATACGGGGTTCGGTTAAATACCGACTTGGTGAACGACCTATATTTTACGCAAATAGTTTTGGCGACCGGAGAGGGAAACAGTTCCCAATACAACCCTGTTCCATGGTACTACAATCCAATGGTATTTTCCAAAAACGACCATTCCATAAATAACAATTTGGAAGCGGTCAGATTCCAGTTCACAGGAAGTTTGGATACCCTTGCCGGCAAGTATAGTAAACAGATCCTGCTCAGTAGCTCGCCCTTATCCAAAACCGAAGGAGTTCCCAAACAGATTCAACTGGACGTTATTAATACACCGCCGGATAAAGACTTATATAATGATGGCAACAAGATATTGGGAGTATTAATAGAAGGAGCCTTTCAATCCACCTTCCTGAACCGGGTAAAACCACTTAAGCTGAACAAAATAGTGGATCAAGGTCCTGAAAACAAAATGATAGTGCTTTCGGACGGGGATCTTATCAGAAACCAAGTACGTAATGGGAGACCTTTGGAATTGGGTTATGATAAATGGACAAACAACTTTTTTGGCAACAAAGAATTTCTCATAAATTGCCTTAATTACCTATTGGACGATACCGGACTTATAAACATTCGCAACAAGAAAGTATCCATTCCTTTCTTGGATGAAGAAAAAATTAACGACCAAAAAACCAAATGGCAGTTGATAAATATTGGCCTACCACTGTGTTTGACCCTTATTTTTGGATTCCTAATTAACGCCATTCGCAAGAAAAAATATGGGGTATAAGTGTTGATAAGTTTGTTTCCTTAAAAAGGACATTTAAAATATCTTTGTTTTGACCGTAATCGAAGGAATATTGCGGATTCAAACAGATAATTATACACTGTTTTAGGTTGTACAATAATGTAGATTCCTTAAAAAAAATTAAACCAATGAAATTTATAGTATCTAGCACTTATTTACTAAAACAACTCCAAGTTTTAGGTGGGGTCATCAATAACAGTAATACCTTACCTATTCTAGACAATTTTCTCTTCGATTTAAATCAAAAAGAACTCACTGTTTCCGCTTCCGATTTGGAAACCACCATGAGTTCTGTATTAGAGGTCGATTCTGACAATGAGGGAACCATTGCCGTTCCCGCAAAACTGTTATTGGAAATTTTAAAAACCTTTCCTGAACAGCCCTTAACTTTCGTTGTTGAGGATAACAATACTGTTGAAATCAGCTCTAACCACGGTAAATATGCATTGGCCTACGCAGATGGGGCGGAATTTCCAAAATCGGTTGAATTATCAAATCCAAGCTCTACCACCATACTTGGGGATATATTGGCTACTGCCATCAACAAAACTATTTTTGCGGCAGGAAACGATGATCTACGACCTGTGATGAGCGGCGTCTTTTTTCAATTTTCCCCAGAGAGTTTAACCTTTGTGGCCACTGATGCCCATAAATTGGTAAAATACCAACGTACCGATATTACCGCTTCCAAAGTAGCCGAATTTATCATGCCCAAAAAACCTCTGAATTTATTAAAGGGGATCTTGGCCGGTAGCGAAACGGAAGTACTTATTGAATACAATGAAAGTAACGCCAAATTCAGTTTTGAAAATACCATCCTGATCTGTAGATTGATCGATGGTAAATACCCAAATTACGAGGCGGTAATCCCTAAGGAAAATCCAAATAAACTTTCGATTGCCAGAACGCAACTCTTAAGTTCCGTTAGAAGGGTTTCCATATTCTCCAATAAGACCACTCACCAAATTCGATTAAAAATTGCAGGCGCGGAACTTAATATTTCCGCTGAGGATATAGACTACAGCAATAAGGCGGAAGAACGGTTGACCTGTTCCTATCAGGGCGACGACATGCAGATAGGATTTAACTCCAGATTCCTGGTGGAAATGCTGAACAACCTTACTTCGGATGACGTACAATTGGAAATGAGCCTCCCCAACAGAGCTGGTATCCTTACCCCTATCGACGGTTTGGACGAAGGTGAAAATGTCACCATGTTGGTAATGCCAGTAATGCTGAACAGTTAGAAATAAATATTCGACCCAACAGTTGAATTAAAAATACACCCCACTTTTTTTATATAAAAAAAGCCGTATTTCAAATGAAATACGGCTTTTTTGTCCTAAACAAAAATGTTTTTGGCTACACAAATTTTATGCTCAGCGGATAATGAGGTTTTTCGCCATTGGACACCTTTATGGCATTGACAATAGGATACACGAAACAAAGCACTGCTACCGCAATTATCCCTAATATTCCAATGCCAAGGAGTAATATCAACGGGATACAAAGTAGTATATATATGAACATGCTGATCTGAAAATTAATAATCGATTTTCCGTTTTCATCCATGTTCATTATGGCATCCCTTTGTGTTAGCCACAAGACCAAAGGAACTATAAACCCACCAAATCCTGTAACTATATCCAATAATTGACTCAAATGGGTCCACACCAACAATTGTCTATTCTCTACCTTCATCTGTTACTTTTAATACGTTGTTATAGGTTGAAAAATTTTACTGAGATACTATGTCTTAGTAATATAATTTAGTTTCCATAATCATAGGACGAATAAACTCTCCATTTGTTACATATCCCAGTATACCGTATTTACAAATCCTAATGGGCCTACTATTGTTTGCGCCCCAATCTGTCCAATTTCTCTTTGTCTTTTTGAATGCCCTTCTCCAATTTGTCGATCTTCAGGTTCAATTTCTCTATGGCCAAAGGGGATAATTTTCCCTTTTCTTGGTCCTTGGTCATTTTCTCCTGAAGCTTTTCTATTTTTCTTGTATCCTTGGCAATAGACCTTTTCTTGGAATCTATGTCGGAAGTTAGTTTTTCCCTTTTTTTAAGTTTCTTTTCTGCCTTCTTTTGTGCTTTTTCTGCCTTCATGGCATCCCTTTCGGCCTTATCTATCCTCTTTTGAACTTCCTTGGCCTCCTTGGCTTCCTCTAAAATTTTGGCCTGCTCCATCTGTTCCGTATTTCCCACAGGAATAACCGGAACAGAGGTTTCCTGTGCCATGGTGATTTGGCAGAAAAAAACCGCTGCACATAAGGTAATAACTCTAATCATTTTCATAGGCAGTATTAAATTGAATGACCTAAAACCCCTGGATACCCAAACGTTATAAGGTTCTTTTACGTTGTTTTTGATCACCATCGAAATTACGCAATTTATCCTACAATTATCATGATTAAAATCATTGTATTGGACTTTAAAGCGTGGATTCGAAATAAGGCAAATCCCGAATAACGGATTATCAATCAATTAAAGTTACTCTGGCCTTTAGCCCGCCTTGTCGGCATAGAGGTATTCTTGGGGATACAACATTCCCATAACAACCCATAAACAATTAAAAATCGATAGGGCCTAAGGGTAATTAAGAAATGGTTTGAAAATTTTATATTGTATTTTTACCATCAATTTTAATGCTATGACTACCAACGACAACATCATTGCCTTGGCTACCCCCTCAGGGGCCGGTGCCATAGCAGTAATCCGTATTTCTGGGAAAGATGCCATTGCCCTGGCAGATCCCTTCTTCAAATCGATTAGAGGCAAGGATTTAAAAAAACAAAGGAGCCATACTATTCATTTGGGACATATAACGGAAAATGACAAGATGTTGGATGAAGTCCTATTATCACTTTTTAAAGGTCCACACTCTTATACAGGTGAAGATGTTGTGGAAATCTCCTGTCATGGCTCCCCTTATATACAACAACAAATTATTCAGTTGTTCCTAAGAAACGGTTGCCGTATGGCTACTGCAGGAGAATTTACCCTACGCGCCTTTTTGAATGGTAAAATGGACTTGAGTCAGGCCGAGGCCGTCGCGGATCTAATTGCCTCGGACAACGAATCAAGCCACCAAATCGCCATTCAGCAAATGAGGGGTGGATTTAGCAATGAAATAAAAAAATTGAGGGACCAGTTATTAAACTTTGCCTCGTTAATGGAACTGGAACTGGACTTTGCAGAGGAGGACGTAGAATTTGCGGATCGGACCCAGTTTAAGAAACTACTCGTTAAGATACAGCGAATCTTAAAGCGTTTGATCGATTCCTTCGCAGTAGGCAACGTAATAAAGAACGGGATTCCCATCGCCATTGTTGGGGAACCCAATGTGGGAAAATCTACCTTGCTCAATGCCCTCTTAAATGAGGAACGGGCCATTGTAAGCGATATTGCGGGAACCACCAGGGATACCATAGAGGATGAGATCGTGATAGAAGGTATAGGTTTTCGGTTTATAGACACCGCCGGAATTAGGGATACCAAGGATGTGGTGGAAAGTATAGGGATAAAAAAAACTTTTGAGAAAATAGAACAGGCCCAGGTGGTTGTACTATTGGTAGATGCTTGGCAAATGGCTACCCATGCAGATAAGTTAAAGAACAGCATAAAGGAACTGGAAAAAATAAAAACTAAATATCCTCAAAAACCTTTATTGGTAATTGCCAATAAGGTGGATAGGTTGGATAAGGAACAAATCAAAGATCTACAATCCCAAATTTCAGGACTGCATTTGCTGTCCGCCAAAACCGGACAAGGGGTGGAAACACTGAAGTCGCGCTTATTGGATTTTGTAAATACGGGAGCCCTGCGCAATAGCGAGACCATTGTAACCAACACCAGACATTACAGTTCCCTTTTAAAGGCCCTGGAAGAGATAGAAAAGGTACAATTTGGCATGGATGAGGATACACCCAGCGATCTCTTGGCCATAGATGTCAGGGAAGCCCTTTACCATCTAGGGGAAATTACGGGACAAGTGACCAATGACGAACTTTTGGGAAATATTTTTGCCAATTTTTGCATTGGGAAATAAAAAAAAGAACAACAGTTTCCCATTGTTCCTTCAACAACTAATCCAACAAAATCTTTTAAAGTATTTTATCCAATCCACTATCCCACGGTGCATTATACTTTATGGGTACTGGGACATGAGCATTTATATATTTGCCACAAAAAAATATGTCGATGTACTTCCATAAAAATATGGATCCGACAATCAATAAAAAGAAGCGACTGGTAAGTTCCTTATAGTCAATTTTATTATCTCATCTATAGTGACCAATTGTTACCTATTTCTTTCAGAGGCTTGCACCCAATATATTTTCCAGGCACTGGATCATAATTCAATACATTTTTACCTATTTCTTCCGAACTAAAATAGGCCAATAATATTAAGCCCTTTAATTGTCGATAAAAAGACGGTCCCTCTTCTTCCGATATTTTATTACCCCATCTATATTCGGCAGCTTTATATGGCACTTTCTCTTTTTTAATCAGAATGTCATCCTTTTCCACATTACTGCAATTTTCAAACTTATTTCCTGCATGTTCCTGGCAGAATACCTGAAAGTCCTCCAGTCCTTTTAAAAATTCTTGTTGTTTATTTTTTTCAAAACAAGTTGCTACGAATTTATCAATGAAGCGATCAACCATTATATCCTTAGCTCCTGGGGTTTCATTCCTTGGCAATATATGGTCCGCTATATCAGCAATCGCAATGGACTGGTCTCTAGTAAAGAAAATAGGAGTCCAATCTTTCCCTTTATCAGCCTTGCATCCTTCTAGCATAGTCGATAAAACTATTCCGGATAGACTATACCCTACAAACCCTGCACACAGTTTTAAAGCTTCTCTACGTTCCATATTATTACGAATTTTTCACGGCATGATCAACCGCTCTAGCCGTTAACGCCATATAGGTTATTGACGGATTTACACAAGATGACGAAGTCATACAGGCCCCATCTGTTACATAAACGTTTGGTACCGCATGAATCTGATTGTTCCCATTCAGTACTGAGGTTTTAGAATTCTTACCCATTCTTGCAGTACCCATTTCGTGAACTCCTTTGCCTACACCACCTATCTCATCAAAAATTTCTATATCGGTCAACCCTCCGGCTTCCAACATTTCAGCGGCGTCTATTTTAATTTGCTCCCTCATTTTAAGTTCGTTTTCTTTAAATTCGGCATCAAAAACAACCTGTGGAAAACCCCATTGGTCTTTTTTGCTATCATCTAAATATATTCTGTTTTCATGGTAAGGCAAACATTCACCAAATCCGTTCATAAACATGGTCCACTCCCCTGGTTTCAGAAGAGAATCCTTAAAATTAGATCCAAACCCTTTGGCACCTGCCCCACAGTTCCACGTCTCTCGTTCCGCCCCTCCTTGATAACCATAACCTCTAATAAAATGATCCGATTTACTTTGGTTGTCAATATTTCTATATCTGGGAACATAGATTCCGTTGGGTCTTCTACCTTCATAGTACCCATCTTTTAAACCTCTATATTTCCCCGTAGCTCCAGCGAAATAATGGTGGTCCATCATATTGTGGCCTAATTCCCCACTATCGTTACCCATACCTTCAGGAAATCGATTGGATTTTGAATTCAATAGAATCGCTGTACTGCCAACTGTTGAGGCATTACAAAAAATTAATTCGGCAAAAAATTCTATTGATTCATTGGTTTCTTGATCAACAATCCGCACCCCTTTGGCTTTACCTTTATTTTCATCGTATAAGATTTCTTGCACAATAGAATGTGGTCTTAGTGTCATATTCCCGGTCTTCGCTGCCGCAGGAAGTGTGACTGCATTGGCGCTGAAATATGCTCCATAGGGACAACCCCTACTACATCTGTTCCTGAATTGACAGGTACCTCTATCACTTCCCTCCAATGGTTCTGTCAAATGTGCTACACGACCAATGGTTATAACACGGCCCTCAAATTTTTTCGCAACCCTTTCCTTAACCTGTGTTTCCAAACAATTTAAATCCATCGGTTTCAAAAACTGGCCATCCGGTAATTGTTTAAGTCCTAATTTTTGACCACTTACGCCAATATACCTTTCAACATAATCATACCAAGGCCTAATGTCCTTGTATCGTATAGGCCAGTCAATGGCCACCCCCTCCTTAACATTGGCCTCAAAATCCAGATCGCTCCAACGGTAACAATGTTTCCCCCATGTTAAAGAACGTCCTCCTGTCTGATATCCTCTTATCCAATCGAATCGTTTTTTTTCTATGTAAGGGTTTTTTTCGTCATCGACAAAAAAATGCTTGTTGTAATTACTAACAAAGCCACTTCGCATCTGGTTTTTGTATGGGCTGGATTCCTCCGGTGTCATTGCTCCCGCATTTTCCATATCCCAGGGGTCTAGGTTGGCTGTTGGGTAATCTTTAATATGTTCAACCAGCCTACCCCGTTCTAGAACCAAGGTTTTTAACCCTTTCTCACAAAATTCCTTGGCCGCCCAACCTCCACTCATTCCGGACCCTATCACTATAACATCATATGTATGTGACATCTTTCCCTTACCTTGTATATAAATATCTTTCATTACTCTTAATTTTTGGAGGCGTTACATATTGTAACATAACTAGTGCTTATTTGGATTTGGTTCTAGCCTGCCATAATCCCACTTAGTTTTAATAAACATTTATTGATTATATCGGCTTGGGAATCGTATTGGTTCTTTTTGCCCATTCATGCCATTTTTGCCAAAGTTCCTTGACTATTTCAGGGTATTGTTTTGCCAAGTCATGGGTTTCCGTTCTGTCATTCTCCATATCATACAATTCCCATTGATCGATTGGCAGTTGGTCTACCTTTTTATAAATCCCCGAATTGCTATTGGCCTTTGACACCAATTTCCATTTTTGTTGCCTAATGGCCCGGTTACCTTCATGTTCAAAATAAATTGCATCCCTATCCAACATTTGATTATTCAAGAAAACAGGAATCAGACTCTTGCCCTCCATTGGAGTTATTACATCTCCTTTATAAACTTGGGGGTAGGTTGCACCTGCAACATCAACACAGGTGGCCATAATATCAATCAAATGTGAAGTTTGATGTCTTAATTCACCCTTACCCTTAATCTGCGATGGCCAATACGCTATAAGGGGAGTGGATATTCCCCCCTCGTTAACCCAGTGCTTAAACTTCCTGAAGGGTGTATTGGACACATTTGCCCAAGTTGGACCGTAGGCATTATACGTTTGATCTGATCCAGATAAAACCTTGGTGCTTTGCAAAACGACCGGGTAACCATCCCTTGTCTTTGTAGGGAACATTTCCATTTGAATTTCATTTTTCCCCATGGGCTCAAATGTCGACATATCCGAAAGAGCTTCTCTGGATCCTTTTCCACTAACCCATTCCAATTCCTCGGCACAAGCTCCATTATCCTGAAGAAACAAAATGAGAGTGTTTTCAATATCTCCATTTTTTTCCAGTTCTTGAATAATTTTGCCTATACCCGTATCCATTACCGTAACCATTGCTGCATATACCTCCATATTTCTTATATGCCACGCTTTGTTTTGCACCGTATCCCAATCAGCAATGGGTTTTGTAATTTCCCATTTATCATTCAAGAGACCTGATTGCTTTAATTTTTCAAATCTTTTTTGTCTTATGGCATCAAAGCCCTGATCGTACTTACCCTTATACTTCTCAATCTCCTCCTCGGGAGCATGTAAAGGCCAATGAGCGGCCGTATAGGAAACATACATAAAAAAGGGATCGGTACTCTCTTCTGATTTATACTCTTTAATATATTTAACAGCATTATCACTTATGGCATCGGTATAATAAAATTGCTCTGGCTGGTACTTTAAATCATTATCTGGGGTAATTAGGGAATTATTACGTGCAAGGGTATACGGATCCCAGAAACTCCCTGCACCTATGACGGTACCATAGAATTTATCAAACCCGCGTTGGCGCGGCCAATTATACTTCAGTGAATCAACATCTGTCAAGTGTTTGGTCACGTGCCATTTCCCTGACATATAGGTTTGATACCCAGCTGATTTCAAAACCTCTGCAATGGTAACACATTGATTATTTAAATCTCCCCTATATCCTATTTCCCCTTCATCATTGGTCATCATCCCAATCCCAGTTTGAGCAGGGTAAAGCCCAGTCAACAGAGATGCGCGGGTAGGGCAACAACGGGAAGTATTATAGAATTGGGAGAAGCGAAGGCCGTTGGCCGCCAATTTATCAAGGTTAGGGGTATTTATTTCCCCTCCATAGCAGCCTATATCTGAATACCCCATATCATCTGCCATAATCAAAATAATGTTTGGGCGCTTTTCCTTTTTCACAATACCAATGGCCTCCTTTTTTTCAGACTTCATGGAATTACGAAGCCCAAACCCTAAAGAGAAAATAGCAATAATGGAAATAACCGCAATTTTTCTTTTATTTTTCATAATACGTTAAATTAACAATGTAACCACTTTATTAAAACCTGTGGGCCAATCAAAGAAAGTCCCACAGGTCTTCTTTTAATACCCTGTGTTTTGTATTAAATTAGGGTTTCTGTTGATTTCAGCTAATGGAATAGGAAATAAAACATTGTGCGTATCGGCAATTTTTCCTCGATCAACAGCTTTTTGTATAAATGTACCTGCTCTAATTTGATCCTCGCGGCTTAGTGCTTCAGCGTAGAATTCCAATTCTCTTTCCAACATAATCTTATCCCTAAAATCCTCTTTCGTTGGAAAGGAACTTAAATTTAAGGAACTTGCTCCAGCCCTATTCCTAACTTCATTAATAAGGTCAACCGATTCTTGGTTTGGGCCGTCAATTTCATTCAAGGCTTCGCTCAAAGACAATAAAATATCCGAATACCTCACTACTGGAACATCATTACCTCCTCCTGGTCCATTTGCATTGGGATCAAACTCATACTTCAGCGAAAGTGATTTATTATTGCCAAGAAGCTGGATGAATTCTCCATTTGTATTTGTATATTCAGTAACTATCATATTTTTTCTAGTATCATTTGCCTCAAACGAATTAACGAAAGAATCGAAAAAATAAGTTTTAGCTGCATATACGGATTGATTGGGAAGTAAAGGATAATCTGTAGGGAACGTGTGTGCATTAATATATTGTGCGGCACCTGTATTACCAACGGCCCCACTAGCCGACCTTGTTAGCACCCAAATAACTCTTGTAATTAACGCCCTTTTATCAAGGGCTGTGGATTTTTAATATAAAGAGTTTCCCTAACCTCAGGCCCCTTATTCGTCCATTCTCCAAGTGCAATCCTTTCCTTTTCAGCCATCCCCAACAATTTATGAACAATTTCAGGGTGCTCTTTTGAAACATCAACCGTCTCTCCTGGGTCGTTGTACAAATCGTACAATTGGATTTGCTCCAGTGAACGAATATCCGAGTATGTACTATTGGCTATATTCTTTTTGGCATCATCAGTAAACTCACCTGTTAAATTAAGTTTCCAATTACCATATCTGACTGCTTCTAAATATCCCACATGCCAATAATAGAAAGGTCTAGGTTCAACTTCTTTTTTTGGATTAAAAAAGTATTGGGAAATATCCATACCATCTCTTTTCACCTCACTATCTATATCAATGTTTGCTAAAGAAGAAAAGGTAGCATAAAAATCAATTACGGATGCAGGGGCATTACATGTTGTGCCAGGTTTGATTTTTCCCGGCCACCACGCAATGCAAGGGACTCGAATTCCTCCTTCAGTAGTTTGTCCTTTTTTTCCTTTTAAAATCCCATTACTTGCTCCCCAATGGGGGTTACCTCCGTTATCGGAAGTAAAAATCACTAAGGTGTTTTCGTCGAGATTCTCTTTTCTTAAATATGATAGGATTTCTCCGGTAGACCAACTTATTTCAGCCACTGATGCTCCAAATCCTTTTTCTGGATTTACAGTACGACTATAAAACTCAGAACGTGCGGCAACAGGGTTATGAGGCATTGTATGGGCCAGATACAAAAAGAACGGCTTCTTTTTGTTTTTATCAATCCATTGTATAGCTTCGTCGGTATAACGTTTTGTTAGGGTAGATTGATCAAAAACTTTAAGTTCTTTAGATTGTTGAATAATCTTATCGTTGCGCATCAGTGGTAGTGGAGGGTCTTCCCTCTTTATGACTTCCATATCATTTGAATAAGGCAATCCAAACCAATAATCAAACCCATGTCTTGTAGGAAAAAATTCCGGTTGGTCCCCTAAGTGCCATTTACCAAAAATAGCCGTAGAGTACCCCTCAGCCTTTAAAACTTCAGGTAAGGTAATTTCCTTAGGGTTTATACCTTTTTCAGCCACTGGAAAAAGGACCCAGCGATTTTTAGCATCTAAATCCATATCAACACGTCTGGCATAACAACCAGTCATCAAACCAGCTCTGGATGGAGTGCAAACAGGTGCCCCAGCATAAAAATTGGTAAAACGCAACCCCTCAACTGCCATCTGATCAATTTCTGGAGTTTGATTCCAAATGGATCCATAACTTGATAAATCTGCAAAACCTAAATCATCACAAAATATTACTATAATATTTGGAGGTTTTGGGGTGTCTACAGCCGACACATAAGTCGTTGCTATTAAAAATTGAAATGCTATCAAAAAATAATTTTTCATTATAATAATTTTATAGGTTAAAAAATAACTACCATCCAGGATTCTGAACAAGGTTATTATTAAGCGAAATTTCACTATCGGGAATGGGTAATAAATTATAATATTCCAAATAACCCCCCGGAAATTTTGTTTCAATTATTCCGCCATCATAATTTCGAACTTCATACGGGTAAATGTCCTTTCCAATATTCCATCTCTTTATATCTGACCAATAAAGCCCCTCAAAAGCGAACTCTATTCGTCGTTCATGTCTCAATTTTTCACGGGCTTCTTCTTGTGAAAGTCCTAAAGGAAGAGAGGTTATTTTCACATCATCTCTTTCCGTTCTAATCCTATTAATCAGGTTAATTGCCTCATCAATATTACCGTCGGTTTCAATAATTGCCTCAGCTTTGGATAAGATTACATCTGCGTATCGCATAACGATGTAGTTTAAATCAGACTGTCCAGGGGGAGGAAGTTCAGATTCTGGTTCAATTTGATATTTTCTAGCACTAAATTGTTTTAGTTGGCACCCTGGGTGGTTGTATGCACCTCCTGGGTAAATATAGTTGGGAAAGCGATAACCTAAAAAGTAGGCACCTGGTACGACACAAGTAATTTCCATCCGAGGATCTCTACCTGTATATGGATTGTCAGGATCAATATCTGAACCATCAATCATTTCATAGGCATCAATTAAATCTTGAGTAGGTACATATCTACTCCCCCTTGTAAAACTTCCAGTACCAATTCCCGAATACTGATCGTGCATTGATCCTTGTGAATTTTCGCCGCTTATATATTGAACATCAAAAAGGACTTCCTGGTTATTCTCATTTTCCTTCTTGAACAAGCCATCGTAACTTGGGAAAAGAGCATATTTATTAAGTGCATCAATTTCATCTATTACTTTTAAAACCATCTCAAATTTATTTTGATATAAATAAGACCTCATCTTCATTCCTAATGCCGCTCCCTTTGTAGCCCTTCCAACCTCCGGTGCATCTACCTTAAGCTTGTCAATAGCAATGTCATAGTCAGAAATAACAAAATCCCAGGTGTCTTGGATAGAAGCCCGACTTAATTTTTTCGATTCTTCCGTAGAAATTGTAGATTCTATAATTGGAACGCCCCCATAAGTTTCGGCCAATATGGAATAGGCTAGCCCTCTTAAAAAATGAGCTTCACCTATAATACTGGATTTGGAATCTTCATTCAGTTCTACCGCTTCAATCGCTTCCAAAAGGTAATTTGCCTTGAAAATCAGTGCATAGCATTTAGTCCATCGAAATGTTAAAAAACCATTATCCCCACTAGAAAGTGACCCATTTCCTATTTTTGTAACATTTGTGTTACCCCAATTATAAGAATTAGGGGTCGCGCCATCTAGCATTCCAAAACCAAACATAATCTGATCCCAAATATTACGGCCCTCGCGCAACTCATTATACACACCGCTTAACAATAACTGAATATCAGCTTCATTTTGAGGAAAATTACTCGATGTGATTTTGTCCTCTGGAGTGATTCCTAAAAAATCCTTATCACAACTAATTACAGACAAAAACAAAACACTTAATATTATATTACTTAAAATATTCTTGAATTTCATAACTTAAAAATTAAGATTTATACCTATTGAAATTATTCTGGGAATGGGATAAAAATTACCTCCTGAATCGAATGTATTCCTCTCTGGATCATAACCTTCATAATTTTTATCAACTATGGTAAATACATTTTGCGCATTAGCATAAATATATATTTTATCCATTCCTAACCTAGAATTAATGGAATCATGAAAACTATATCCCATTTGGATATTTTTCAATTTTAAATAGTTAATTTTTCTAACCCAAAAGGAAGAATCAGAATTATCCCATGAGTTATCAAACTTAAAACTGGGCATATCTGTATCAGTATTTTGTGGAGTCCAAGCATCTCTCCACCGGGTTGAGAAAACTCTATTTTCATAAGATATATTTGTAAAACTATTCCTAGTAAACACATTTGCACCTCCTATGCCTTGAAATAATAAGTTCAGGTCAAACCCTTGGTATTTTAAACCAGAAGACAATCCAAATGTGTATTTTGGTATTGTATTTCCCAAGTTTTGTTTATCTTCAAAATTTAATTTACCGTCATTATTTACATCTTCATATCTTAAATTACCGGCCCTTGGTTTTAAACCGTTGGAATGCATATGCGTTAGAGCCTCCTCGTCGGATTGATAAATCCCGTCTACATTATACCCATATAAGGAACGATAGGAATAACCTTCTCTTATTAAATACAATTGATCAGGCGAATTTCCTCCTTGGAACTTTGTAACTTTATTATCTATATAAGTAAGATTACCCCCTACATTGAAACCTAACTGATTTCTTTCAAATCTATGATTGTCAAAGTTTACGATAAACTCAAATCCATTATTAGACATTTCTCCTATGTTTTCAAATGGAGGTGCAACTCCCCCTAGAACTAGAGGAATGGGTAATTGTACAAGAATGTTTTTGGTCGTTTTTTGAAAATAATCAGCTTCTATGCTAATCTTCCCGTCTAACAGACCAAGGTCAACACCAAAATCAATCGTTGACGACATTTCCCAAGTGATATCTTCATCTACCAATGAAGTAACTGCAGCGCCTGGAGAAAAACCGCCATTAAAATTGTAGCTCAAGTCATTACTTTGATTTATGACAGTTAAATAAGGCCAGTAGCTCGATAAATTTTGATTTCCCAATTGCCCCCATGATGCTCGTAATTTTAAATTGGAAAAAACATCCAAATTTTGTATGAATTTTTCTTGAGAAAGTCTCCATCCCGCAGAGAATCCCGGGAAGTAACCCCATCTATTTTTCTTACTAAATCTGGAAGAGCCATCAGCTCTAAAGTTTGCCTCGAACAAATATCTGTCGGATAATGTGTAATTAATCCGACCAAAATAAGAGAGTATATTTAATGCCGTAATATTTCCTTCTCCTTGGACACCTGAAGTACCCGCATCTACTTGAGTTAAGCCTTCTTTTGGCGGATTCGTCCTACGCGCAAAAACATTTTGTAGCTTGTTCGTTTCTACCTGAATACCTGCAACAGCCGAAATATCATGCAGACTACCGTAATTTTCATTATAGTTTATAGTTGAGAATAAATTATTTTGCATACCTGAAACTTGAGTTCTGTTCATCTCCAACCCCTCTCTATTGTAGTTTTTAGTTGTTGTTTCAACACCTGTATCGGTATATCCAAAAACACTAGTGTTGTATTTATCCATTAGTGTCCAATTTCCATTTGTGGAAATCGTGGTTTTTAGAGATAATTGGTCATTAAATATAACGTTAGCATAAACATTAAGTGTCAGGAAGTTTTCTTCAGTAGTTGTCTTCCCATTAGCAGTATCAATCAAAGGATTCCTATTATCATAAAGAAGACTACCATTCTCGTCTATTGCCTGTACCGAGCCAAACCTGCCATCTTTTGTATATGGTGAAATATATGGTGCTGCGCCACTCAACATGGTATATACACGACCTAGGGAACCATAACTGGCATCGGCGTAAGGTTCTTTCGAGTTTCTTCTAACATAATTTACCCTTGCGCCTAAGGTTAACCAATCTTTAACATTTGATTCTACATTAATTCTAGCCGAATATCTTTCTGATTGGGTGTTAGGAATTATTCCTTGCTGATTTAAATAATTTAAAGATATATATGAACTGGTTCTCTCTGACCCCCCTTTTACAGAAATATTGTGCTCCTTAATAGTAGCCGATTTAAACAAAGCATCATACCAATCGGTGTTAGGATATTTATAGGAATCCCCCCCATTTCTAAAGTCTGAAATTAAATCTTCAGAAAATAAAGGACTGCCGCCTCCATTTACTAAAGCTATATTACTCAGTTCCATACTTTCCGCACTATTTGTAATCAAATCGTATGTCCTGCCCAATGATTGGATACCCACATAAGACTTCAAATTTACTTCCATTTCTTGATTACGACCTCCAGTTTTTGTAGTAACTAAAACCACCCCATTAGCAGCTTTTGAACCGTAGATGGCAGCACTTGCTGCGTCTTTAAGTACAGAAATACTTTTTATATCATCTGGGTTTATTTGATCAAAAGAGCCCTCAACCCCATCTACAATAATAAGAGGGTTAGCATTATTTAGAGTACCCCAGCCTCTGATACGTATTTGAGCTTCATCACTTCCCGGTTTACCGGAATTTTGGCTCACCCATATACCTGACGCAGTACCTCCCAGTGCCTGAGAAGCATTAGTTATAGGTCGATTCTCCAATTCCTCATCAAATTCTACCGTGGAAATAGCACCAGTTAAATTAACCTTCTTTTGCGCCCCATACCCTACAATAACTACCTCGTCCAATCCCGCAGCGCTTTCCACTAAGGTTATGGTCAAATTTGTCATTCCATTTAGGTTTACTTCCTTGGTCGCGAACCCAACATAGGATATCACAATAACGGCACTTTCATCTTCAACAGAAATTGAAAAATTACCATCAAAATCGGCTTGAGTTCCATTTGTAGTGCCTTTCTCCAAAATATTTGCCCCTGGCAATGGTGTACCATCTTGATCCGTAATTGTACCGGACACCAAAATTTGAGGTAGTTCAGATGTCACTACACTTTCAACCTCCATTACCGAGGCTTTCATTTTGGCCCTGGTAAGTAATATTTTTCGATCCTCTACCTCATAACGAATACCCTCCTTGCTGAAAAGCAGATCCAAAACCCGTTTAATAGAAACTTTTTTTACACTAATAGATACCTTTCGTTTTAAATTTACCGTCTTTGTATTGAAAATAAATTTGAACTCGGTATTGGCCTCGATTACGTCAATGACCTCTTCCATAGTGGCATTCCCTACATCCAAGGATATTTTGGTTTTCTGGGAATAGGACGAATTGGCCTGCATTACAAAGGATACGGTTATTAAAAAAAGAAGTGACAACTTCATTTTTAAATCAAATTTTAAGGGCCATGGGATTATTTCCCCAGACTTTGGTGGTTTTTTCATAATTTTGAATGTTTACTTGTGGTTATACTTTTAAAAAGGTGTGATCACTTTACTAAATCGGGAAATGTTACAGCATTTTCCGATTTTTCTTTTTTGATTATTTAAGAATAACAAAATGTAAAAAAGTGATTTAATTTACTAAGATGGTCTAGTCCATAGGCATTATTAGTTTAATTGATTATGATTTTGTTCTCTATTATTTTATACTCAATTTGATATACCTTATTAAAATAATTAAATACTTGTTCTATGGTCTCATGCTCCGTTTCAATGGTGGCATTAAAAGTTTCATCTGCCAAATTTTCATTGTTATTTATTATCACCACATTATAATGCCGCTGTAATTTTTGAATAATGTTCTCAAAGGAAATATTTCTAAAAACTAAGTTTCCATTCATCCAGGAAGTGTAAATTGAGGTATTCACTTCCTCTTGGGAAATATTATTGTCGGACCTGTTATAGACGCCCATGTATCCTGGCTTAAGATAAACTTCAGCCTTGTCCCCTATTGTTACATTGGATTCCCTAAGCCCCACTGATCCTTCCACCAAAACTACTTGTGTTTCCCGGTCTTCCGGATAGTTGGAAACATTAAATTTTGTCCCATATACCTGTATATCCAAATCTTGAGCATTAACAATGAAAGCATTTTCCTGGTCATGGGCAACTTCAAAGAATGCTTCACCCGTTAAAAACACTTGACGTTGTTGACCTTTTATAAAATTGATTGGGTATTTAATTGAACTTCCTGAATTTAAGTGCACTTTACTACCATCCGACAGCACAATATTAAATTGTTTGCCATTTGGTATTGTCAATGTGTTATAAACCAATTTCAATTCTTCAACCTGGTCGTATACGAGTTTATTTCCTTGACGGACGCCAACCACCTTTCCATTGGAATTCTGAACATGGGCGGTTCCTTCTTCCGTGATTACTTCAATTTCCCCATTTTCCAATTCAAGGGTGATTGCATCCGTTCTTGGAATAATTATATCGGCTTCGGTATTTTCCAAAATACCCTGTTGCCAAATGATACCCACCCCAATAAAAAAAATTGCAATGGCTGCATATTTCATAACGGACAGAAACCTTCGACTATAGTTCCCCTTTTTCTCTCTATTTATTTCCTTCTGGAGTTCCTCCTTAATTTTATTTATATCTGGATCATTCATTGCCAAAGTGATTGCAAAATAAGTTTTAATAAAGTCCTTATAGACCTGATGATTTCTGTCATCTTCAATCCAGCTGTTAAGAATATCCAAATCCGTTGTAGTTGCAGCTTGGGATAAATATTTAACAATCAGATTTTCTATTTCTTTGGAAATCATTTTTAAGCCTTTCTTTTATACAATACAAGACAGAATTACTATACCCTAACTTTTTTCTTAATTATTTTTTTATATTCACATAATAATTAGTTTTATTTTGCGATATAAATGTCTTTTCATGAATTTCAATGATAATGACGCTTTAATAGAAAACCTTGTAAATGGGAATGAGAAAGCGTATATGTTTCTTTTGGACACCTATCATAGAAGATTAAATGCCTATGCCATAACCTTGGTCCACGATCAGGCCCAAGCTCAGGACATAGTGCAAAACGTATTCTTAAACACTTGGAAATCAAGAAAAAAATTAAAAAAACAATTTTCCATTCAAAGTTTTTTGTACAAGGCTGTTTACAACGAATTTATAAACAGTTATCAAAAAAATAAAGCGATGATGTTATTACAACAAAAGTATGTCGAGGCACTGGGCGAAGTAGTTGAGGAAACTGATGAAAACATTATAGAACGTATGATTAATGTAGTGAACGCTGAAATAAAAAATCTACCCCCAAAGTGCCAAAAAGTATTTATCCTAAGTAAAAAAGAAGGCCTAACCAACATTGAAATATCGGAACATCTAAACGTCTCTATAAAAACAGTAGAAGCTCAAATTACAAAAGCCTTTGGAATACTTAGAGAAAAACTAGGAAAGAAATATGAGATGATAATGTTCCTCATCTTCGGTAGCGAAATTAAAGGATTGGCAAAATAACCAACTATCACAATTATCTATTTTCAGGTCAATGCTAATTTCCGTGTACTTTCCGCAACTTTTTGTACCTCAATTCACACCTAACCCAATAAACATAGGCTTTTAATATTTCTGTATCGGGAAGTAACTGTACCGGGAATGTACTGATATATGTTCAAAAGGATTACAAATAAAAGCACTATAACAAATCGATATCCTTTGCAAATGCGACCAACTGAGGGGTATTTTGGCAATTAAATCTAAATCTAAGGTTTTCAAGATGTTTTTCAACCGTCCGGCTTGAAATATTCAAATCATTGCCTATTTCATTCATGGTTTGTCCATCCGAAATTAAAATGAGTATTTCTTTTTCCCTTTCTCTTATATGATGGTTGTTGACAATATTTTTATCAAGCAATTCATCAATGTTATTTAAAGATGATCCATGAACACTCCAACTCACTATTTTGGGTGGTTTCAAATGCGGTAGATAAGTCATGATTGTACAGGCAGATTTTATTTTTTCATCACGAGTAACATCAAATATTTTTCCTTGTAAAAGGATATGCATTTTATCTCCGTTTTTATGTTGTCCTGCATAAGTGATATTGAGTAAGTGTAAGTCAGGATCAATTACATTTTCTTTTGCCAACTTTATAAGTTTACCACTTAACTCTCCGCACACTTCCCTATGTTCTGGAATTGCCGTGTTAAATATATCCAACATGGTAATTTCCTCATTTTTCATCCCAAAAATTTCAAAGCCATCCGCATATCTTAAATTAAAGTTTGTGTAGTCATAAATAGAAACAGCCTGATTGGGAAATAGAACAAGTCTTTTTTTTAGCGATGCTGCTTCCATAGAAGATAAATCAGTGTAGAGATTGCTTAACTGATTTAAGAAATATTCCGTTCCGCTTTGTTTTTTCAAGTTAAAAATTAAGAAATGTTAGCAAAAATACGGGTAATCCCGTATTTCAAGATACAATAAAAATTGATTACTTTACATAGTTACCTGATAATTAGATACGTATATTTAAAATATTGTCTCGTTAATCATTTTTAAAATTTAGCTTAGACTGGGAATATAAATTTTAAGAGTTTGATTTGTACTAGAATTAAATCTTGAATATAAAGCTATTCCCCTGATCTTCCCCTCGCTTATTAGCCGTTTAAAATTTTAAAGTATCTACATGTATGCATTTCTTAAAATTAGGACTCAAGCTTAGGTTGCTATTCATATTGCTCTACATCTTTGTAGCCTACTTTATTTTGCCAAAGGTTACTTACGACAATTCGATTGGGAGGTGGCTTCCAAAGAGTTCCAAATCAGTTGAAAGCTATAAAATCTTTTTGGACGATTTTGATTCTGATGCTTTGCTAATTTTAACTTTTGATGAACAAGATTCTATCTATTTTGACAATACAATCTTACCAAAAATAGAATCTATCAAAGATTTGGAATATGTTATAAGTGTAACTAGTTGGCCTATTAAATACGTTCAGCATAAAAAGAGAAAACCATTAAATAAAGAGGTATATTTTGTCAAATTTGTGTCCAAATCATACTTAAACCCTAATAGACCAGAACTAATTGAAACCATTGACAGTCTCTTTTACAACATTAAAGGTAACTACCAACTTGCAGGAACAGGGGTTGTACATAAAGCGATAAATGAACAGACCCAAAAACATTCCTCTTTTTACCTACTTATTGGACTGGCAGTTTTAACCATTCTTCTAGTTGTGGTCATTAAATCATTCATAGCAATCGTTCAAACTTTGCTAGTAGCCGTGGCCTCGGTTGCGACTATGATTTATTCCTCAGTTATTTTTGAGGTCCCCATTAGCATGGCCCATACCATTTTGCCAGTTATACTCCTGTTTTATAGCACCTCAATATCAATGCACATTCTTTCGCATGGTGGCGATTTTAAAAAAGTTTTGCGCCCGAGCATTTGGGTGGTCGTAACTACGGCCCTTGGTTTTGCATCCTTTCTATTTAGTGAAATAACCCTTCTAAAAGATTTTGCCATTTTAGGCATATCCGGGATTTTGGGCGTATTTCTGGCAGCCATATGTATGTTTTATCCACAGTCGTACCATTTTCAATTGAACAGTAATTTTAAGATATCAAAAAAGATTCGGCCAATTCGATTTCAAAGCCTTCGTTATGTTTTGATAGCTATAATACTTTTGACAATTCCCGGCCTATTCCTATTAAAGTCAGAAATCTATAGCCTTTCTGTACTTTCTGATAAAAATAAGGCCTATACCGACCATACATATGTTGAGAATGTTATTGGTCCTTATTTCCCGATAGAATACACCGTTGATGAAACGCAGTTAAAGAGAAATTTAGTAAGTAGATGGATTCATGATGTATACCAACTTCATCAAATTGGAGCAGTGATTTCCTATCATAGATTTCCGCCCTCAATAGATAAAATTGCTTTGGGCTATCAATCAAAATCAAATCAAAACATATACCGTATCACCTTTTTTGTACCACTAATATCAACTTCTCAGGGTGCTAAACTCATTCAGGAAATTAATGATATCTCCAAAATACATTTTAAAGATTTCCAGCCGGAACTAACGGGTTTTATGACTTTATATCTGCAAGTTTCCAATGAATTACTTAACGCTTTTCGCAATAGTTTACTATTGGCATTCTTTTTCGTATTCCTTATCATGTTCCTATTTCTTAAAAAAATAAAACTGGTAATGCTTGCAATGTTGGTCAATACCATACCTATTGTTAGCATGCTTGGATTAATGGGGTATTTAGGAATCAGATTGGATATGGTAACTATACCCATTGGTTGCATGCTTTTGAGTATTGTCGTGGACGACACCATTCATTTTATGTATTGGTACAAAACAAAGGGCAGCTGGCAGGAAGCTATTCGTAGATCCAGCCCTGGAATAATACTTACCTCCGTGGTGATCAGTATTGGTTTCGGGGTGCTTTTACTCTCCTCTGCCCCACCAATACGGTATTTTGGTTTACTAAGCTGTTTTGCGGTTATCGCAGCGCTAATTTGTGACATGATGATACTACCGTCCTTAATTCAAAAATTTGTTGGCAATGAACAACCATAGAAATAACTTCTTAGATAACGAAGTGGAGAATTTTGATTTTATACTCGAAACTTCTAAAATAAATTACGCTTTAGACATACAAAATCTGGGAGGTCTTTTATTTGAGGAACTTCCGGATAGAAGGGCGGATGCCAAAATAATATATGGCCATATTGCAGAGAAAGCGGTGAATATTACTTTAGGCGAACTAAGGGCTGTTACATGCTATCTCTTTAAAAGGTTTGAAATAAATAATATTAAGTATGGAGATACGGTTTTGTTGGCAAACCTTGATACATGTTGTGAAGTCTATACTGCGCTTCTTTTTATTGCCTTAACAAGTTATGGGGTAAAGGTTTTTTTACCAATGTATTTAGAAAGGAAAGATTTGACCCACTGGAAACATAAGGTCGATTTTTCAAAAATCATTCTTCCTTCAAGCGAACTATTAAAAAGAACCAAAAATAAAAGGTATAAAAAAAACCTTACCGCCCTTGAGCAGTTCGGATTTGATGAAAATATAACCTTTCTAGACGGTTCTAATGTTTTTGACATAGACGGTCTTTTAATACAAGCATCCAAATTATCCTCTACAGATGATTTAGCTTACGCCAAGAAAATTGTTTCTAAAGTTCTCCCAAATGATATAGCGTTATTAATTACCACTTCCGGTACTTCTGGCCCTTCTAAAATTGTTGTATATAACCACGAATCGTTTATATTGAATATCTCTGCATGGAAGGAGGCCGGACTTTATAACGTGGACAAATTAGGAGGTAGAGGGTTTACTCCCTTATTTGCCCATACCATGGGAATCAGATATTTCTTAAATGCAATTTTTACTGGGCAACCCATAATACTCATAAATACAGATTGGTTTGCAGAAAAACCCGAAGCGGTACACTATTTTTTTAAAAAATTTAAACCAGAGCACATAACCGCTGGTCCTGCGGTATTCAATTTATTAATTGAAATGTGTCGAGTTTTCCCAAGTTTAAAAGCCACTTTAAGACTTAATCTTAAGACCATAGTGTCTAGCGGGACAAGTTCGGATATTGAAGTCCTTAAAAAAATGGAACAAATTTTTAATGTTAAAACCCATAATGCGTTCGGCACTACTGAAACCCAACAAATAACCTCTACTGTCCTATGTAATTCTCAAAATAATTTTCTAGGAAAACCTTTTCCGGGGGTTTCCATTGGACTTAAAAAAATAGATGAAAATGATCATTATCGCCTCTATATCAAAAGTCGCTATGCGGCTTCTTGGTCCATTGGCCATGAAAAAACTGTCATCAAAAACAGGTTTGTTTATTTGGGGGATATTGTAATCTATAAAAACAATCAGCTAGAATATTTGAAAAGAGAACGGGTAGATTTTTTCAATGATGAATTTGGTGTTAAAATACCGATAACAAAAGTGCATGATTATTACCATGAACTTTTTGAACAAGGCCTTCATATAAATCTATATCCATTAAAATTTAATCCAGGCTTAGCTGCTATTGTATTTTTTGATTCTAGTAAGAACAATAAAATTCAATCTATTAATACCAGTGAAACAAAAAAATTAGGCCGTCTTTTTGAAAAAATAAACACAAAACTCCTGAGGGAGTTGGAGCCTATGGAATTTAGCCATAGAACTATACAAAGATTCGCCCTTTGTGATTTGCAGGCCGTAAAAAACAGCAAAGGGCTAATATCGGAGCATAAAATAAAAACCCTTCATGGTGAATTAATTACTGCATTGACCAATGATAATTTACCAATAGGTAAAATTTATGAGATACAAGCCTTAGATGATTCAGAAAGTAAATATGAAAAATATCACAATCCATATGTCGGAAAAGTGCTTGATATATTGGAAATGAACTTGTCTTACATAAAGGCTAAAGGAGATTACCTTTATCCTGAAGGATATTATGATTTTAAAACAATCCTAGACTTAACAGGAGGTTATGGCACTAATCTTATTGGCCATAATAATAAAAAGTTAGTTGAACATGCCATTGGATTTTTATCTTCCAGCCGGATTCCTCTTTCCGATCAAATGAGTAACCAAGGTACACCCGCAAAACTAGCGGAAAAATTGGATGAGCAATTGTCCAAAAGTACCGGAAAATCCTATTACACCTTGTTTGGTTCAACAGGTTCTGAAGTAGTGGAAATGGCCTTGCACCATGCTTATTTAGAATGGAAAGAACGCTTGGAAAAGTTTGAGGACAATCAAAGGGTTCAGTTTGCCCATTTAGATGGAGACTTATTTCGCAAAGTTGCCCAAAGTAATAGGTCAGTTATTGAAGAAACCAGATTAGCCTTTATTACAAATCGTGATGGTTTTCACGGAAATTCCCTTGGGGCGAGAAGTCTCATGGGAGAGAATGAGAAGAAAACTAAGTTCCAAAGGCTATTTTCCATAAAATCCCATTATGTAGACGATGCTAAAGAAGATATAATCCAACAAGTTGAGACTATTGTAAACCAAAACACACTTCACCTTTGTCAATTGTATTTGGAAAACGGGGAGCTTAAAAAAGAAATGTTTCAATTCCCTTCAGTAATAGGCGCCATTCTGGAGCCCATTATTGGGGAAGGTGGCATCCGAGAGATTAATCCGTTGCTACCAAAAGTATTGACCTCCTATGATTTTCCAGTCATTTTTGATGAAATACAATCGGGTTTAGGTAGGTCTGGAACCTTTTTAGCCAGTGAAAACTTTGTAGGGCACTACTACTTGTTTGCCAAAGCTTTGGGGGGTAATATTGCAAAAATATCCTCAATTTCAATTCAAAAAGACCGCTATATCAAAGAGTTTGGCAAATTATATATCTCCACCTTTTCAGGAGGGGCCTTTGCCTGTAGTTTGGCTAGGGAGAATTTAGATATCATCGAAAAAGAAAATGTTCCTAGTATCGCTGCAAAAAAAGGAAAATTGATCAAGCAGCAGCTAATGGAGATTGGGAATAGATTTCCAAGTATAATTGAATCGGTCCAGGGTAAAGGATTGATGATAGGAATTAAATTTTCATCCAATACTAAAAGTTTATTTCCACGCCTCATGAAGCAAAAGAAAGTACTCGGCTACGTGCTTTCGTCTTATTTGCTTAGAAATCATGGACTACGAATATTACCTTCTATTTCGGCACCAAATACCTTACGCATTGAACCTTCCATCCATATTAGTGAAAAGGATATACAAAAAATGTCCTCGGGATTAAACGAGCTATGCTTGCTGTTAAAAAATGAGGACTATTACACCCTTCTGAAACATTTGATGCAAAATGACCCCTTTTTAGATAATAAAGGGGCAACACCAAGTTTAGGGTTTATGCGTACCGACATAGAACCACCTGCCATAAATGCAACACAAGTAGGTTTTGTTGCACATTTTGCCTATCCCATGGAAGAAATGAGAATGCTTTTCAAGTCTTTGACCAAAGCTTCGGATACAGGCTTACTTCTATTATTCTCAAAATTGGCGGGGCTTTTGGAAATGGAACCCTTTATCCTCAACGCCAAAAACTTATATAACGGTAAAATACATTTGACTACCGTAGTACTGCCTTTGGATTCTGCATCGATGGAAAAATTTCACCGTACTGCAAGCCGAAAAAAAATTATACACAAGATACAAAAGGGGGTGGATTTGGCCGCTATGGTCGGGTCCAAATATATCAGCCTGGGAGGTTATAATTCCATATTGTCTGGTAATGGGAAAACAATATTAGCACCGGAAGGCACAAAGGTTTTAACAGGTAACACGCTGACTTCTGTTATCGGATACGCTAATTTTAAACAACATATTCTATCCTTTTTAGATATAAATGAGCCAATAACAATAGGAATTGTAGGTGCCATGGGAAACATTGGAAAGATTTTGGCGATGCGTCTGTATAGGGATAAGGAATTAAACGTTTCACAAATTTTGCTGGTAGGCAATAACCTGAAAAGGCTTCAAAATCTGGAAAAGGAGATAAAATCGAATAGTCCAGATAAGCATATGGATATAATTCCGAGTGTTGATCTTCGCGATTTAAAAAAATGTGATGGTATTTTGGTGGCGGTGAATACCAATGACCCAATAATCAATATAAACCATATGAGTACTACAAAAAAAATTGTGATTTCGGACCTGTCCGTGCCCACAGCACTTTCCGCGGACTTACGTGATTTTCCGAATATATGCATAACACCTTTCAGCGCTTCTATTAAACTTGAAGAAGATCCTGAACAACTAACCACTTCCTGTTCTCCGAGGGGAACCGCCCTTTGCTGCCTTGCAGAAGCAATTTTGAACGGTTTAGAGGAAATTCCGGTACAACTTTGGGGTGAAATAACAATAGATGGATTTGAAAGGGTTGAAAAGGTGGCCAAAAAATATGGTTTTATTCACAAAATCGATAAAATGAAGAGTTATAAAGTCTTTTAATTGATGAAGCATCCCTATGATTTTGGCATCTCACAAGATGATTTCTTAGTTGAGGAAAAAGCATTGCCCATTAATGGCGGCAAACTGCTATGCGTTGCCAGTGGCGGTGAGGTACCCCTTTCATTAATTGCCAAACACACCATGAACATAGATGCCGTGGATGTTTCCATAAATCAAATAAGATTGTGCCGCTTAAAAGTAGGAGCTGTGCAATCGCTCGAACCTCATGAATCGGCAACATTTTTAGGATTCTCCAATAAGAACGAAGTATGTAGAACTACCTATTTTGAGAAAGTCGCGAAAATGCTCCCAAAAGATGATTTGGAGTTTTGGAACAGGAACATATCGCTAATAACAAAAGGTGTAATTGGAAATTCTAGATTTGAAAAGTACCTCTTGTTTTTTTGCAGACTGTTTGTTAGTTATATCGGCAAACGAAAGGTTTTAGAACTTGTCAATATGGAATCGGTGGAAAGCCAGCATGTTTATTTTGATAAACACATAAAGAAATCGCTGATTAAATGGATATTTAGAGTAGTTTTTTCACCTGCGCTATACGGAAATCGTGGATTGAATGCCCAAGGTCTTATTCACCAAAGAGGAAGCCTTGGAACACAATTCTATCTCAAATTTCGTGATTTTTTTACTTCGACTCCTGCTAAGAATAACTTCTACCTTCAATTTTATCTGTTAGGTCACGTTGTTTTTGAGCAAGCCTTACCGCCATATCTACAACAGGATTTTCATGAAAGCCTTCTGAAAAACATAAAAGGGCTCTCCTTTGAAAATAGAACTATTCAAGACAAAGTAAAGCATTTGGATTCCCTTCGGTATACCAATTATGCCCTTTCAAATATTAGTGATTGGATGGAAAAGGAAGAAATGGATTCATTGATGACAACTATTGTGAAAAGAACAGAAGTACCAATACATATTTGCGCGAGATATATACATAGAAACCCTATGACTACTGGAAATCAACATCTTTTTTCCAAAGTTGATTTTGACTTTTCAAAAAAATTTATAGGGGTTGATCGTTTTCCTTTTTATACTATCACAAAAGCCACAACGGATTCTACTATATATGTTTAGGATAAGAAAACTCAATACAAGCCATTACCAACAAATGATCCATATCATGGTAACTTCGCCTATGAAAACTCCGTTTATTGAAGTTTTGTTCGACAAGGGCCCCGACATATCTTTAATTAATGAGGTATGGTCCAATAAATATAATTACTATGGTGTGTTTAGCCATAATCTCTTAGTTGGTTTTGGAAGTCGTCTGGAATATGATGGGTATTTAAATAAGGGAAAATGTAGTTTTTCTTATTTAGGAAACTTTTGCATTCATCCCGATTATAGACAAAAAGGCTTATTTAAAAAGCTAGTCGAATTTATTCTGGAGGAAGCAATCCAGACAGAGAATATATGCTTCTCTATTGTGTTAAAAGGGAATGCTCCAGTAGAAAGGTATTTTAGTAATAAGCGATATCAATTTCAAGGGCTACTAAATTTTAAGGTGTTGGACACCTATGTTACCCAAAGTATTTTGATTACCAAAAGACGAAAGACTAGCGATGATTATCAAATTCAAAAGGCAACAGAACATCATAAAACGCAAATAATCAACCTATTGGTGTCAGAATTTAAAAGAAAAAACTTTGCTCCCATCATTACCAAAAAAACCTTTGAAAACAAAATAAATGGCACCTATAATATTCATTTGAACGATTATATACTAGCTTTTAAGGATAGTAGAATTGTGGGTATATGTGGTGTTTGGAAAATGCAAAAATTAAAACGAACTAAGATTGTTAGATATAAAAGTTGGTTTCAATTGATGCTTATATATTATAAGTTACTTTCCAAAATATTCAAGTATCCTAGACTACCTCATTCAGGAGAGACACTAAAAGAGGTTTACTTGACCGATTTGTTTGTGGAAGAGAACAATCCTGCTATTCTACAAGCTATGCTTTTTAACATCAACAATGAACTTAAAACCAAAAACTATAATCTCATTCACTTTGCTATGAGTAAAACCAATCCATTATTAAAAGCCACTAAACCGTTTTTTGCGGTATCCACTTATTCCAATATTTACGCGACTTCAAAAAATCTTAAATTATTAAGTAATGAAGATGGACATCCCTATATTGATATTGCTTTGATTTGAAAAACTCAAATATTCAACCATAACTTTAACCATAAAATTAAGCTTATGAGAATTTATAAAATCATCGTTTTGTTCCTTGCAATTTCAATATTGACAAATTGTGCATCTGCCTATAAAATGATTAAGCCAAAATCAATTAATTACGTTTCCACTAATGAAACTGAAAGGGTGAAAATTGAATACAAATATGACCTACTTCATAAAAAATACGCCAAAAAAGAATTAAAAAAAGGGGTGACACTTGTCGCCATTAAAATAACAAACAACTCTGATAGAGATCTAAAGTATGGTAGTGATATCAAACTAACTTACGAAAATGGAGCCGATATTAATGTAATGGAAAATGAAAAAGTATTCAAAACCTTAAAGCAAAGACCTGTATCTTTTTTATTGTATTTACTTTTGACTCCTCTAAATATTAATCGAACTGAACTTTCAGATCCACATGAAATCTATGAAGATTGGTTTTATGAATCCAGATCAACCTTTATTCCCATTGGATTGGTTTTAGGTCCAGGATTAGCTTTAGGAAATTTGATCGTAGCTAGCTCTGCAAATAAAAAATTTAAAACCGAAATTTTGGAATATAATATTTGCGAAACAATAATTAAAAAAGGAGAAACAAAATACGGTTTGATAGGGATTAAAACCGACCCATTCAATTCATTAAAACTGAAAGTCAAATAAAACCGTTTTACAACTGCATGCTTCACCTGCAATTTCAGAGTCCACACTCAATGGAATATCAGCTTCACTACTTTGATGTACATTTTGTGAAATTTTCTTGGGCGCAGTATTGGAAGTTTCTTCTTTATTCAACTGAAAACAAATGATTATATTATAGTTATAAAAAAAGTTTGACTCATCTTCATGAAGATTATCGAATTATACCCAAAAATTGCACTTCACGTTGATTATGTGAATGTTAGGAAATCAATTTTAACAAAATTGTTATAAAACAACTAATTGCTCGGAATAATGAGCAAAAGACAAGTAGGTGGATAAAAGCCACTTTTATAACACTATAACTTAAGCCTATTGCCTTAAAATAATTGTAATTACCCGAACAACATACGGATAAAAGCAATCAAACCAATACACCAAAAGTACACCTTGCACGTCTTTACCCCTAATGTTTTATGAAGTAAAAAACGGTATCGAGAAATAGTTGTGTATTATTCAATATCACTAGGATTGAAGTAATTAAAAATCAATCTCTTATTAGTGATTCTATTTTTTTTATTATCCTATATTGAAACTAAATTATATCACCTTTGTACCTCATAAATAATTGGTGAAATGGAGGTGTAAAATATACACCTCACAAAAGAACCCATCTCCTAGAAAAAAATTACCACACTTCACCTCCCGCACCGCGAGGCATGTAATTGCAATTCAAAAGAACTACATTCTATGGGGGCTACGTTTCAAATTACTATATTTAATCCTTCGGAATAAATCATAATTTTACCATGGACCAACCCGAGCTAGTGAGGATTACTAAATTTCTTTCCAAGGTTTCTTTTTTTTCGGAGGTTTCCCAAGCCTCACTAAAGCATCTATGCCAAGATTTGAATACTGAAACCTTCTTTAAGCGCGATATAATTTTCAAAAAAGGAGACCGGGGCAAATCAATGTACGTAATTCTAACAGGAAAGGTCAAAGTTCATGAAAACAAGCATGTTTATGGATATTTCGGGAAAGGAGAATGTTTTGGCGAATATGCACTTCTAGATAATATGCCCAGATCTGCATCCGTAACAGCAGAAGAAGAAACCAAGGTTTTAAAAATAGATCGGCCACATTTTCTTGATTTAATGGCCAAAGACAGTGGATTTACACAAGGAATTTTATCGGTTTTGATAAAACGACATAGAGACCTGGATACTGCCCAGGAAAGTTTAGCGGCTTCAAAACTTGAAGTTGATTTGGCCAACGCCAAAATGAGTGGCCTTATCAATGGTGCCATGGATGCCATTATTATGTTCGATTCCAAATTCAGAATAATATTGACAAATCCCTCTGCAAATAGATTGTTGGAAAACGATGATGTAGTACAACGAAACGTGTTGTTTTTCTTTGATGAAGAAAGTGCCGCCTTAATAGAATCGTTGGTGAAATCTTGTTTGAACAGCAATTCAAATACACTCAACAAGTACTTGCCAAATATTGTCAAAGTCACTGGCAGTAATGAAAAGGAAACCCTTAACGAAGGAACCATAAGTAAATATGGAAATGAGCAGGAAACTTTCTACACCCTTATTCTTAGGAATATTGAAGCACGTTTGTTGGCCGAAGACCAAATAAATTTTTTAACCAACCAGACACAATACCTACAAGAGGAAATTAAAGAACTTACCAGTAATTACGGTATTTTGACTGAGGATGAAAGCATGACCAAGGTACTAAATCTCATTGAACAGGTGGCACATACGGACGCTACGGTGCTCATAAATGGGGAAACAGGAACAGGAAAGGAACTCGTGGCAAGGGCCATTCATCAAGCCAGTCCAAGAAATAATAAACCTTTGATCCGAATCAATTGTGGTGCCATACCGGCCAATTTAATAGAAAGTGAACTCTTCGGTCATGAGAAAGGTGCCTTTACGGGTGCAACTGCCAGTAGAAAAGGGCGTTTTCTTTTGGCCGATAAGGGCACCATCTTTTTGGATGAAATTGCCGAACTCCCTTTGGATTTACAACCAAAATTACTCCGCGTAATACAGGAAGGAGAGTTTGATCCGGTAGGAAGTTCTGACACCATTAATGTGGATGTGCGTATTATTGCGGCCACACATAGAAACTTACTCGACCGGTCAAGGGTTGGAAAATTCAGGGAAGACCTCTATTATCGTCTAAACGTCTTCCCCATAGAAGTACCCGCATTGCGTCATAGAGGTAGCGACATTTGCTTAATTGCAAGGCAAATGATCCAGCAATTCTCTGCCAAACTTAACAAACCGATCATCCACCTCTCCGAATCTGACAAAGAATTACTGTCATCCTATCAATGGCCGGGCAATGTACGCGAGCTTCAAAACCTGATTGAACGTGCAGTCATTGTTTCCCAAAATGGAACGATTAATTGGGAGACCATTGTTCCGTCCTCCCAAGAAAGTGCAAAATCAAGCCCCGATAAGTCCGATGAACGTATTTTAACCTCAAGCCAGTTAATTGAGTTTGAAAAAGAGAACATTCTTCGCGCCTTGAAAAAGACACATTGGAAAATATCAGGAAAAAATGGTGCCGCTGCTATCTTAGATTTGCGTCCGACCACACTTACCTCAAAAATGAAAGCCCTCAATATTATACGCCCTATCTAAAGTTACGAAATCTCGTGAATTTAATAACGAAATCTCGTAAATCTACGGAATCCCACTATCATATTTAGAATTAAATTTTATTTTAAATCATTGATTTTCAAATATTTAAATGGTTTGGCACGGCTAGTGCATATATCCAAACGGCAATAATGCCAAACAATTTAAATTTTAATAAAAATGATTGAAACAGCAAACATTAAAAATGGAGTAAACGTAGACCAATTAGTAGAAACCATTGGAGCCGTTCAAGGGAATCCTGAATTGGCTAAATTTGAATTCAGATCAAAAAACAATTGGATAGAAGGTGGGCACTGTATTTCCAGCATCAAGAGCTTTTACGGTGTGGGTGCCGAAGACACTTCTAGAGAAAAAGCCTTCACTATGGAGTGTGACCATCCACAAGTTTTGTTGGGAAATGATAAAGCGGCAACTCCGCCAGAAGTTGTACTTCATGCTTTAGGCTCTTGCCTAACAGGTGCCATGGTGTACCACGCAGCTGCAAATGGAATCGAAATCGCAGGAGCCGAATCTTCTTTGGAAGGTGGAGTAGACCTACATGGTTTCCTAGGTTTGGATGCCGAAGTACGCAAAGGCTTCGACGGAATTAAGGTAAGGATCAAAGTAAAGTCCGATGCCTCAGTGGAGCAATTGGAAAACTTGGCAAAATTCTCCCCTGTTTTCGATATGATTACCAATCCCACACCAATTTCCATCGAAATTGTAAAGTAACAATACCAAAAGACCGTTCCTACACAATTATTAGGGGCGGTCTTTTATTTTTCCATAAAATCCCACCTATTAACATCACCAAATGAGCAGTCCACAATATATTATAGCCAACGGAAATCAAGCAGTTGCCCACATAGCTTATAAAACAAACGAGGTCTGTGCCATATATCCAATAACTCCGTCCTCGGAAATGTCCGAATTGGTAGAGGAATGGAGCGCGGACCAACAAGAAAATATTTATGGCAATGTACCCGCGGTTTTTGAAATGCAAAGTGAAAGTGGTGTGGCCGGGGCTATGCACGGTGCGTTGCAAACTGGATCTTTGGCAACAACCTTTACTTCCTCTCAAGGACTTTTATTGATGATGCCCAATATGTATAAAATAGCTGGGGAGTTAACACCGAATGTGATTCACGTGGCCACCCGTTCCATTGCCACACATGCACTTTCAGTTTTCGGTGACCACAGTGATATTATGGCGGTTAGAAATACAGGCTATGCCTTCCTGGGAGCAGCATCCGTTCAGGAGGCAATGGATTTTGCTTTGATATCCCAAGCAGCCTCTTTGGAATCAAGAATTCCTTTTGTACATTTTTTTGATGGCTTCCGCACCTCCCATGAAGTGGCCAAAATAGAAATGGTTTCCGATATGGTGATCAAAACCATGATGGACACTGGATTGATATGCGCCCATCGCAATAGGGCATTGAATCCCAATACCCCCGTCATTCGGGGAACTTCCCAAGGCAGTGATATTTTTTTTCAGAGCCGGGAAGCTGTAAATTCCTATTATAATGCATGTCCGCAGATCGTTCAAAATAAAATGGATCAATTTGCGAGTTTAACAGGAAGACAATACAAACTTTTTGAATATGTAGGGCATCCTGAAGCGGAGCAGGTATTAGTGTCAATGGCCTCCAGTACGGAGACCATTGAAGGAGCCATAAAACACCTCAACCAAAATGGAGAGAAAATTGGACTTATTAAAATCCGATTGTTCAGACCCTTTAGTACCCAACACTTTTTAGAGGCAATGCCAATTTCTTGCAAGGCTGTGGCGGTTTTGGATAGAACCAAAGAACCGGGTGCCCCGGGCGAGCCCTTATATCTTGATATTGTTCAATCCCTAATGTCCGCTGCAAATACCTTTATTAAACCACCAAAAATTATTGGTGGCCGTTACGGACTTTCTTCCAAAGAGTTTAGTCCGAGTATGGTAAAAGCTGTGGTGGAAAATTTGAAACAAGATATTCCAAAGAACAACTTTACAGTGGGAATTACAGATGATGTTACGCATTTAAGCCTAAATTGTACTGAGGAATTGTTTTTACAAAATCAGAATTTTCAGGCCCTTTTTTATGAAACAAATTCGAACAATACAGATAGGAGTTTTAAAAACATTTTAAAGCTACTCGGTAGTACCGATCAACATGTTCAAGGCTATTCTGAAATCGATTATAAAAAATCCGGCGGCAAAATTATTTCCAACTTAAGAATAAGCTTCCTGCCGATCAAGGCGCCTTATTTGATCCAAAATGCGGCTTTTATTGCATGTGGTTCCGAAAAATTCCTTGAAAATGACCATGTATTGAATCGTCTGGCACAAAGGGGTTCACTATTGGTCAATTCCTGTTTGAATTCAAGTGAATTTTGGAAATCCCTCCCGACCACGACCCAACAGCGACTTCTTATGCATAATGTCTCCGTTTATGTAGTAAACTTAAATTCCCTTCCAAAATATTTTAATGTGCACGGGCATAGGATCAATAGTCTGCAATGTTGCTTATTGGCCTTAAAAGATGATTTAGAAATTTTTGCAAATCTGGACCAGTTAAAAGAACAAATTTCAAAGGTCGAAATTTACAATAGTAATGAATCCAATCCAGCGTCATATATCGATGAATTTACCAATTCCCTTTTGGGGAGATTACTTGCGGGAAAAGGTAACGAAATTCCAGTAGGTGATCTTCCGATAGACGGAACTTACATGGGCAATACCCCTAAGTTAAATGACATAAGAACAGCTTGTACCTTGCCCGAATGGAATATGGATTCTTGTACGCAATGTGGTGCCTGTAGTATGGCTTGTCCGCAAGGAGCGCTTCGTATCAAAGTCTATGATGATTCTTTTTTGAACAATAAACCTTCTAGCCTAAAGGTGATGAAGACCTTAGAACCGGAATGGCAATTAAACTTGTCCAACTATACCCTACAGATAAATCCTGATCAATGTACAAGTTGTAATAACTGTGTAGATACATGTACCGTAAAAGCTCTAAAAATGGTAGATATTTCGCCGAAGCTACCAACAGAAAAAAACAATTGGGATTATTTTGTAAGTATTCCAGAAATGGACAGGTCTAAAATTGATGCCTCCAAAGTAAACCAGCAACAATTGCAAGAGCCTTTGTTCAAATACCCACATGGTGCCGAAGGCTGCGGGGAAGCGCCTTATTTAAAATTGTTATCGCAGCTATTCGGTGATAGGATGCTAGTTGCAAATGCTACCGGTTCCAGCTCTATTTTCGGAGGTGCGCTCCCAACAACCCCATGGTCTAAAAATAGTTTTGGAAGGGGCCCAGCTTGGTCCAACTCACTTTTTGAGGACAATGCTGAATTCGGTATGGGATTTCGATTATCCCTGGATCAACAGGAGCAACAGGCAAAAAAACTTATAGTGGAGTTAATGGATCAACTCGATAATGAACTAGTGCATTCAATAATGAATGCCGATCAGAAAACGGAACAACAGATCATTATACAAAGAAAAAGGGTGGACATATTGAAGACCATCCTAACCACCCTTGCTACACCGGTTGCCCAACAATTGTTAGAGGTTGCAGACAGCTTGGTAAAGAAGAGTATCTGGATTGTTGGAGGCGATGGCTGGGCCTATGATATCGGATATGGAGGATTGGATCATGTCTTGGCTTCCGGAGCCAATGTAAACATTCTGGTGTTGGACAATGAGGTCTATTCCAACACTGGAGGTCAAATGTCCAAATCAACCCCATTTGGGGCCACTTCAAAATTTGCCACAAAAGGAAAAGAAAGGCAAAAGAAAGATTTGGGGCTATTGGCTATGTGCTATGATGATGTCTATGTTGCTTCCGTAGCGATCGGGGCCGATCAAGATCAGACCCTAAAGGCTTTTTTAGAGGCTGAAAATTTTAACGGACCTTCTATAATTATAGCTTATTGTCATAGTCCAGCCCATGGAATCGACATGAAAAGTCCGAGCCAGTATCATAATATGGCTATTGCTTCCGGGCAGTGGTTACAATATCGAAATGATCCAAGAAGGGTAAAAAATGGAGAAAACGCCCTACAACTGGATTCCCAGGAACCTAGTATTCCAATTGACGATTACTTGCGAACAGAAGGGCGTTTTCAGAATATTTTTAAAAATGGTAATGGAGTTATCCATGAAATCCTCCAAATACAAAAGCAGGTGGATAAAAAATATCATAGATATAGGGCTATGTCCAATTGGAGGTCCGATGTCAACGAAGCCGTTATTTTTCATCCATAACATTAATTACTTCCATATCCTTGGGCATTCCTGAAATGGTGTACTCTGCGGATTTGGTCAAAAAATATCTAGCCACAAAATCATGGGGATTTTCATTTAGAACCTTATCAAAAGTTGCTGTTGCCTTAGGGAATTCTCTGGCAAAGAAGTATTTAGAACCTTTTTCAAATTCCTTTAACGTTTTTGCCTTAAGTTCCAATACCTCCTTTTTATCGCCATCGAAGCATTCATATATTCCGATTACCTTATTCTTGCCCTTTACCTGTACTTTTCCCAAATATCGCACCCCATAAGAATGCCTATTGGAAATGGTACTAAGGGTATTTTCGCTGATGATAATATTTGCGCCAAAATGTTTGGTCAAACCTTCCATTCTTGAGGCGGTATTCACTGTATCAGAAATAATAGCGGTGTCATTTCTATGCATATCGCCAATGATACCCATAACCAATGGCCCCCTATGCAAGCCAACACCAATTGTAATGGGTTGATTCCCTTCAGCAATTCTTCGGATATTATAATCTTGAACGGCCTTTTGCATGTCTATTGCCGATTGAAGGGCATGCTCGGCTTTATTGGGAAAGAGTGCCATGATTCCATCGCCTAAATATTGATTGACAAAACCTTTGTTTTTTAGAATCAAAGGGCCCATTTTACCAACATAGGAATTTACGAATTTGAAATTCTGTTGGGGGGTCATTCCTTCGGATAAGTGGGTGTACCCTCTTATATCACTAAAAAGTACGGTAACCTCTTTTTCAACATGATCACCCAATGCCACATCTGTAATGGCTTCCCTACCAACAGATTTAATAAATTGGGTTGGAACGAATTTACTGGTGGCCTTATGGATACCATTGAGATTTAAATGGGTTTTTATACGGCTCAGCAACTCGTCCTTCGAAAAGGGTTTGGTCAAATAGTCATTGGCACCTACGCGAAACCCTGTAACCAAATCACTTACCCTATTTTTAGCGGTTAACAATATAATGGGGAGTTCACTGGTCAAATGCTTTTCCCTAATCTTTTCACATACCTCATAACCGGATAATCCTGGCATCATGACATCCAAAAGGATTAAGTCATATTCCTCTCCATCTTCTAGCAACCTCAATGCTTCATTGCCATTGTTGGCTTCCGATATGGCATAACCTGCCACGGATAAATGGTTTTCCAGAACTCTTCTATTTATATGTTCGTCATCCACTATAAGTATTTTGCTTCGTTCGGTTTCAGATTGTTCTATTTTTTTTTCAAAACTCCTTTCTTTTATATCAAGCTGTAATGGTGATATCTTTTCAAAGGTTGTTTTACCTAGATTAGTTAATTCATCCCGTTTTTGAAGGCTGAGTGGCAGTGTAAACCTAAAGGTAGATCCTTTTCCAACTTCGGATTGTACTTCAATGGTACCTCCATGGAGCTCCACCAATTGTTTTGTAACAGAAAGCCCTAATCCGGTTCCTCCATATTCCCTTTGGACAGAACCATCGGCCTGTTCAAACGACTTGAAAATAGATCCCAATTTTTCTTCGGCAATGCCTATCCCCGTATCCGAAATGGAAATGGCGAGGTGTTTTTCCCCGGCAATAGCATTGATATTGATTTGTCCTTTATTGGTGAACTTTATGGCATTACCTATTAGGTTATGTAGAATTTGCTGTAACCTATCTTCATCTGCCTCCGCCAATGGGATGTTTTTCGGAATAGAATTGAGCAACTCTACGTTTTTGCCTTGAATGAGTGGGAACGACAGTTTCAAAACGATGTCGGCTACCGCATGGACATCAACTGGTCCAAGGTTCAATTCCAAATCGCTGTTCTTCAGTTTTGAAAAGTCGAGGATATCGTTCACCAAATGTGAAAGACGTTTGCCGCTATTGGTAATCATGTCCAAATTTTCAATGGCTTTGGATGGAAGTTTTCCCGCAGCCCCATCCTTGAGCGATTCTGAAAGTCCAATGATTCCGTTCAAGGGCGTACGAAGTTCATGGGAGGTATTGGCCAGGAATTCATCTTTTAACTTATCGATTTTCTGTAATTCTTCTACCCGCTCTTTTTCAATTTGGGTTTTTTGACGTTCTTCTTCTATTAGTAGTTGTTTTTTTTCCGCTTCCCTCCTATCTTTTTGTTTCCTTTTATATCGATTAAATATGATATATGAAAATAGTAAGAAAACAATGGAAAGACCAATGATCACATTCCTGATAATTCGTTGTCTTTCCAGTAATAGATCTTTAATTTCAGCATCTTTCTCCAGCGCCGTAATAGCCTCCTGTTTTTTTTCCGAGTCGAATTTAACTTGTAATTCCTGGATTTGTTTCGACTTAGTTTCATTGAACAAACTATCCTTAACAAGTATATACTTTTCCTTCCAGAGCAGGGCATTTTTATAATCTCCTTTTGCTGCGTGTACCAATGACATTATTTCATAGGCCTCTTGTGCCGATGACATTGCTCCTATTTCTTCAGCAAGTTGAATTGCTTGATCCAAATGTACCTGTGCTTTCCTGTAATCCCCTAGCTTAAAATAATCTCTACCCACATGGGTATGGCTTTCAGATAACTCCCTTTTCTGATTAAGTTCCTGTCGGATTTCCAAAGCTTTTAAATGTACCCTTAAAGCTTCATTATAATTCTCCTGTAAACTATGAACTTCTCCTATGGCCTCAAAATCATAGGCGGTTCCCCATGAACTTTTAATTTCCTGATCTAAAACAAGGGCTTTATTGAAAAAGTTTAGGGCTTCTTTATAATTACTTTTCAATTGGTAAATGCCACCTATATTAAAATAAGCATTGGCCATATCCCCCTTGTATCCTAATGTACTGAATGTCTCTAGGGCTTGGGTATAATTATCCATAGCCTCTTCCAATTTATGGTCTTTCTTCAAGAGGTCACCCAAGGCGTTTTGGATGGTGGCAATACTATAGGCGTCATTCCTAGCTTCATATATTTTTAAGATATTGTAATATATTTCGGTACTCTTTTCGTAATCGCCTTGATCATCAAGAATAATGGCTTTTTGATATAAACCATTGGCCAAAGCAACACTGTCTTTTACTTCTTCACTATATTTTAGATATTTTTCCAAATATCCCAGAGCATCGCCATAATTTCCTTTTTGTCTCTCCAGAACGGCATATTGATAATTGGCCGTTGATATGCCTTGTTTATTATTGGTTAAGGTGCTAAGTTGATAGGTACTGTCTATATATACTTTTGCCAATGACATATTGGACCGAGTGTTTAAATATTCCCATGAAATATTTTTTAATGTCTGGATCCTGGCGGAATCGGATACCGAATTTTTCAAGACCTGTTGTAGACTATCAATTTTGGTGGTCTGACCAAAGGCGGAAGCAAACAAAATGCAGGCTATTATGGATAAAATTTCTTTCATTTTGATAGGTGGTAATAGGTCGGCTTTTACATTAAAATTAATGTTTAAAGGTGAAACTCCAAAAATAGGCTCGGATATGTTGGGCATTTTGTTGTCTTACGAATAAGATGGGATATTGGCAAAAGGGATAAAACAGGAAATAAATGTTTAAAAATACATTATTCGGATACGGAAAATTATAGATGTATTTAATCTGTAGGAAAAATGATTTTAAATAGCGCATTATAATGCACTTTAACACATAGTTTAAAGGAGTAAAGGATTACCTTCTAGGGTATCAGACAAAGCTTAAAAGACTTTTGAAGGTTGGATTTCATCATGCAGTTTGTAGTTATCCCATACGAAGAAATCAATTTTCCCACCAACTAACCAACCCAACGGAGACTGATAGAACCTCGTATGTTTAAAATGGATAAAAAAAAGGGATTAAGCATCTCCCCAAATACAATCGCCTCCTCCATACTAAAGTCTATTTAAACAGTAACAAAGGGACTACTTTGAACTTTGCCATAGCCTTGCGTCAAAATTTATATATCGCTATAATTTTATTTTTCAGTAGATCTTATAACCATGGAAGAAAAATTCAAAAACCGATTGAACCTGGCAAAGGAGATTAAGGATATGTTACTTTAAACCTCTACCCAAATATGTTTTCACATATGCATGTCGTCCGCTTAAAAAGTTTTCAGGGCTAGCTCCAATAAACTTATTGAAATCCTTAATAAAATGTGCCTGATCATAATAACCGCAATCCAAGGCCAAATGATGTAGTTTGTCCGTAGCAGAAGTGTTCAATAGTTCAAAAACAGTATTGATCTGTATAACCTTACAATAATACTTAGGTGGCATCCCAACCACATTTTTAAAAACTCTTCTAAAATGCCGCAAGCTAATACCTGCTTGTTCCGCTAAAGTGGACTGTTGGATAATTCCATTGGTCTTGAAAATATTCGCTATGGCTTGGTCCAACCAGTCTATTGGAGCCAATCGGTCTTTGAGAAGCTCCCCCAGATAATCCAATAATAAGGAGATACGTTGTTCTTGATCAATATCTTCGGATAATTTATAAATTAGTTGGCTACAATCAATTGGAGATTCCGCCCCTAGGGCCTTCCACCTATTTAAGAAATAAGAACCTGGTTTGTGAAACAGATAATAAGTAGCGGTCGGGTGTAGTATAATGCCAAGATTGTCCAAAATACCATTAACACTAAACTTTACAGTGGCATTGTAAATCTGTCCTCCTATATTGAGTTTGGATTTTGGTGATAATTTTAGGTTGTCGATCTTAAACTCTGGAATGAATCCCTGTGAAAATATCAATAGTGGAAATCCCGTTGCGTACATAGGCTGACCCGTTAATGCTACGGACTTGTATGATTTTCCAACAATCACCCCAAGGACACTCCCTTGCAATTCCGGTGGGATATCATAGTCTAATTTCTTTGCAAAATCCTTAACCACAAATCTATCAAATAAGTCCTTAAATACTACATGTCCGTTTTATACAATGGTATTATCAAGGCAAAAATTAACTTTAAAGATATCAAAAGTTGTTGGAAACAAGAACTGAAACATTGACTTTTCAGTCTTTAAAAACGTGTCACATACTTTGGAACAACTATCTAAGGTCAAAAATAAAGTGGAGCCCTTATGGATGAACAAAACAAAAAGGCCCAAAATTAATCGCTACACCAAATGATTATCCCAAAGTTCTTATATGAAGTGAACATACTTATATATGACAACTCAAATAAAAGAAACAAACATTATTGATCAATGAAAACAAAACTCTATATAGGCATATTAATATTACTATTATCCGCTCCAACCTTAATCGCCCAAAATTTTACCGACAATTTTCAAAAAGAATCCATCAACAGTCGGCCTACTCATTGGACCTCGGTAAAAGGCAAGGGACTCATCACAGAATTGGATGGTAAAAAGGTACTTAAACTCGATCGTTACACCGTTCTAAAACCAACCATCAACGGACAGGACAACCACTATTTAGGGAATGAATTTACTATTGAGTTCGATGCTTTTTTTGATAAAGTTCCAGCGTCAACCAGACAATATTATATCATCAACCTTTGGGAAGGAACTGGTGTTCATGGTGAAAACGATAAACATACCGATCCATATATGATTTTTCGCCATGGTATAAATGTCACCGGATCTATCGTCAACAGAAAAAGAATAAAAGAATTAGAAGTACTGGAGCAGGTCTGGCGCCATATTAAGTTAGAATATGCTAAAAATACACTCAAAATATTTATTGATGACCAATTGGTGCACCAACAACCAAACTTATTTTATAAACCAAAAATGGTGTCCTTAAGTGCCAGAAATGCTAACGGACGAAATGGCATTACCAATTTTACTTTAATAGGTGAGACTGAAAAAAATCTTACTGGGTCTCCAGAAATTTGTATCACAGAGGATTTAATTATACCAACTACTTTTCAAGTCAACGCTTTAGTTTCATCCAAAGATCTTCTATGGGAAAATGGTAAAACCTTAAAGGTGTCTTTCCTGGACACACCATCCAATATTGTGAAAACAAATATTATTAACTATGCCAAAGCATGGGAAACATATGCAAATATAAAATTCGAGTTTATAGATGGCTCAGATGGTGATATTCGTATCGGGCTTAAAAAAGGTGGGTCATGGTCTAAAGTTGGTACAGATGCATTGAATTATCCGGAAGATGAACAAACAATGAATTTTGGATGGTTTACCGACACTACTAGTACCGCTAGTTTTAGGCGTACCACTATTCATGAATTTGGACATGCCATTGGTCTAAAACATGAACACCAAAATCCTACGGGAGGTATTTGTTGGGATTGGGAAGCTGTATACGATTATTACGAAGAGGAAAGCGACTGGAGTAAACAGAGAACCAAAAATAACCTAGAAATGCTGTCCAACAACAGCGTAGGGAATGCAACAGCGTACGATAATAAGTCTATCATGCATTATACCATACCCAATTCCATCACCAGCTGTGAATATTCGGTAGGATGGAACGATCAACTCTCAGAAATGGATAAAAAACTTATATCCAATTTTTACCCTTTTCGCAAACCAAGGCACACCATAGGCCCTAATATTTATAATTATAACTGGACAGCAGGATGGGATAGCGTAGAATTTTTGTACCAGGGAGGTCAAACTTATTTACTTCTCTTAAAATCAAGCACTGGTGATGTGCATATACACAAAATGAGAGGGGATGGCTCTGTAGGGGAAAGAATTTTTGATAAAAAGTATAGCTCTGGATGGACATCCGCCAAGTTTTTCGAAGTCAATAGTAAAAGCTATTTATTTCTGTTAAAACAAAGTACTGGTGATGTGCACATACATCAAATGAATAGAGACGGCACGGTTGGTCAAAGAATTTTTGACAAAAAATGGACTTCAGGTTGGAGTGAAACCCAATTTTATACAGTTGGGAATAAAACATACCTATTCTTATATAAATACCAGACAGGAGATGTACATGTAAATAGAATAAATTCAAATGGTACGGTAGGTGACTTAATATTTAATAGAAAATGGACGCCAGAGTGGACAACTGCTTCCCATTTCAAAACCAATAACAAAAGTTATATGTTCCTTATTAAAAAAAGAACTGGAGATGTTCACATTAACGAAATAAAAACCGATGGAACAATTGGCCAAAAGGTTTTTGATGAAAAATGGACCCAAGGATGGACAACGGCGGAATTTTACAGGACCAACGCGCAGTCTTATCTATTCCTATTAAAATTAAAAAACGGAGATGCAAAGCAGTTTTATATTACAGACAACGGTCAAAGAGGAGAAATCATTTTCGATAATAATGCTAACTGGACCTCGGGCTGGAGCCACGCAAAATTTTATTCGGTGGGGCAAAATAACTATATGTTTTTACTAAAAGAAGAAAATGGAACGGTACATACACACATTATTTATTCAAATTAATCATCTCAATAAAAACAATTAATACAATGAAAACTAAACGTACGCTTATAATGATAACCTGTTTTTTAATAGGAATACATGCCAACGCACAATTTCTCAAAAAGCTAAAGAAGAAAGCTGAAAATGCTGCCGAACGAACCATTTTAAACAGAGCGGACAAAGAAGTTACCAAAACCACCAACAAGGCCATAGATTCCATTACAAAAGGAGGTAGCAGCAAGAAGGATAACTCCAAAACGATTGGTGAAACCGAAAAAAACACACCTTCCAAGGAAACCACCCAAAAAGAAAGGCAGGCTCAGGAAAGTAAAATAATGAACATTTTCGGCGGAGGATTGGAAGGCATCCCGGATACGTATGAATTTCAGTACGTCATGGATATGTCCTTAACCACCAAAAAGGATAAGATGGAGATGAAATACTATATACAACCCGATGCTACCTATTTTGGAAATGCCATAGCGGACAAAAGAGCCAACAGCATTATTGTATACGACATGGAAAACCAAGCCATGGTAACCTTTATGGACAATGGAACACAAAAAATGGCGATGAAAATGCGGATGCCCTTTGATGCCGAGGCACAAAAGGAAATGGCCAAAAGCAACACAAACCAAGAAAATCTAAAAATCACCCCCTTAGCCAGTAAGACTATTTTAGGGTTTAACTGCAGTGGATACCAAATTGAACAAGAAGATGGTATCAGTAAGTTTTATATCACCAATGAAGCGCCAGTTAGTTTTGTAGGTGTGTTTTCCAGTGTGGAGCAAATGCCGAAAACGGGTTATTATGCCACTATTCCTTTCGATGAAAAATCTATGATCATGGAAATGGAATACATCTCCAACAAAAGAAAGCGGGACAATATGCATATGATTTGCACAAAATTGGAAAAGCATCCTATCACGATCAACAAAGCCGACTATTAAGGAGAAATATAAACCGTTAAACACGCGCATTATGAAAACAACATCTCTGCTACTAACCCTTTGTTGGTTTGTATTGCCAGCGACACTCTCTGCCCAAATTGGGGGAAGCGTCTTTGAAATAACCAAAAAAGCACAGCAAGAGGCCAAAGGCGAAGCGGATGATGCCGCTGAGAAAGCAAAAGAAGAGCATGCGATGGAAAATATAACTAAGGGGCTAGAGGCATTTGGGCAAAGCCTAAGCGAATCTAGCGAAATGCCAATGGAGATTCGATGTATCAATCTGATGGGTGATCATGCGCTGAATATGTATTTAGTTCAACACAAAATTGAATCTGCAAATAGTTGTAAAGCTAAAAAACAACTATTGGAGATGCAAGCACTACAGGTGCTCTCGGCGGGAACTCGAATTTATTGTCCAGAAGAACTTTATAGTGATGTAGTTTATTATGGTACCTCAATTTTAGAATTGTACTTCTCATTGAAATCACAAAATTATATTCCTGGTACACGCGAGTTGGAAGATTCACTAGATAATATCAAAGAAGCGAGTTTAGTCTTTGGAAACCCATATTCTTTAAATTTAAACACCTTGCTAACATTGGATAAAGATTATAAATCATACGATAAAGAAGGGTTGTTGGACTTAGATGCCCTCTTGTTAGATCTACTCGATTATGAATCTATACCTGAATCGGATGTGGAATGGCAAAATAAAAAAAAAGATTTCTTTACTGAACTCATGAATTATATAACCTATTTTGATTCCCCCATTTTTATGTTAAAAAGATCTAATCAAATTAATTTCACAATCGAGAATCTCCCGTGCAAATAAAAAACAAAACTGAGCAATTTCATCTGATCCATGCACCGTTGATGCAAAAGCAAGGTTTAATGGCGATATTGATAATAGGGTAAAGGATTTGAACGAAAATATGGAAAGTACCAGGGGCCGCTGGCAGAAGTATTTGGCCAAGGTCAAAATAAAGTAAGTGCCTTAAAAATAAACTTCAAAAAATCATTAGTTGTAAAAAAAGAAAATATATGAAGACTATAAAGTTCAAAATATTACTAATAGGACTAGCACTATTAAGTAATTCCTGCTGGGAAGAAACAAAAAAATTGGGGGATGAAATTCAAAATACTACCAAAATAATAAAAAATGCGAAAAACGTGGCCAAAGAGGCTACGGGGATGCAGGAGAATATAAAGTTACTGCGCAATAAAGAACCGCTTACCAAAGAACAATTTGAATCTTGGTTGCCAGAGACATTGGCCAATATGCCGCTTACATCGTCTATGATCAATATGATTCCCGGAATGGGGTCTTGTGGAGGAACCTATCACGTGGGGAACAAAAGAATACGTGTCATGGTCATTGATGGTGCTGGTGAAAAAGGAGCTGGAGGCGTTGGCCCTTATCGAATGTCGAGTAAAATGAACTACGACACCAAAGGTGATTGGGGATCCACAAAAACAGTGCTTATAGACGATGTGAAAGTAAAAAAGAGCTATTTAAAATCGAGTAACTCGTACGACCTCTCTATGTTTTATGCCGAACGGTTTGCTGTAGATATAAAAACAAATGAAATAGATGAAGTTACATTGGAGAAAATTGTCAAAGAACTTAATCTAAGTGAATTAAAAAAATTTTAAAACGATGAAACACTACAGGATATTAATTATTTTAATTGTTCTTATCGGCTGCAACGATACCCCTTCTTCGAAAGCGAAGACAACAAAAGCTTTAGCCGGAAATATACCAACCACAACTTCTGAAACCAGAATAAAATCAAAAGAAGATAATGCTTTAGATAAGAATATTGAAACCACAAACAATCAAGATGATTGGTATTGGAAAAATACCCAAATGAGCAAAAACAATGCCTTTGAAAATTGGGAACATGGTCTGGTAGATCTGGTGATGGAGTATCGATTAAGACATAACGAAACCACCCCAAAAAATCTAAAGGTCGGTTATATTGACGATAATGGTTCAATTAATATCACCTTACCTGAGAATACCCCTACGGAGACCAGTCTAGATAACTTAGGAAATTTAGTGTTTTACGATATCCAGGATATTTCCACATTGAACTATGGGAACCCGGATGCAGGTTATTTGTCCAAGACCACATTAAATGTTTTAAAAAACGGTGAGCTTATTGGAGCCCTAACATTGGGGAATTCCGTTCGTGTCACTTATAACCTTACCAACCAGAGTACTTTATCCATGGGCGATGAGGGTTATCTAATCTCCTGGGCCTATCTAGAGGAAGCTGCCAGTATGAAGGGTACCGAAAAAACTAAAAATAAGGTACGGAGAGATGGAACAAACACCCTAGAAGTAGAAAACACCGTGGTTTATGACCTCGATTTTAAACCTGGCTGGAATTTTATAAAAACAGAAGTTATTGGTAAATATGACCTTGTACACGAACGAGGATTGAATGCCTCCTGGTTTAAAAAGCACCATCATAGGGTAGTTTCAGAAATACCGGAAGATGCGGCCTATTATTTTAGGTTTCCTTAATGCCATTTAGCCCGTTATATACATCAGAGCCATACCTCACTGATTCCATCAATAATGTATTTCAATCGAGCATGTTCGTCTTAAATGGCAAAGGTCTTCCAATCCATAAAAAATAAAAAAGCAACAACAGTTTCCCAATGTTCCTCTTATGACCATACCAACTCAAGTTACTGTAGTTCGGTCTACATGATTTAGGTAGTACCTACCAACCGTAATTATACATTTAACAGGCAAATAATTCATTATTGCTTCATTTCTGACCGAACCGATTTTATCCAGGAATTGTGCAACTGTAAAAGTTCGTCCTTTTTTTTGGGATTGGATTTCGCCAAATTATTTTTTTCGCCAATATCTTTATCCAAATTGACTAGGAATAATTTGTCCAAATTCTTTTTCGCGCCCTGCCCTGATGGCTCGTTAACGTTGCCTATAAGTTTCCAAGACCCCTTGCGAACAGCCCATTGTGCGGTTTTATCATCATAATTCCCAAACTGCCAATGCACCACCTCATGGCGTGATTCCTTTTTGCCATCCAAAATAATGGGCATCAGGCTTTTCCCATCAATGTTATCTCCTACTTCTGAATTGGTCAATTCACCTATGGTACTAAACCAATCCATCTCCATGCTAAGCTGGTCGCGCACCTCATTGGCAGGAACTACTCCTGGATACCGGATAATGGCCGGCACACGGATTCCCCCTTCAAACAAACTAAATTTACTTCCTCGATACGGACCTGCATTTCCACCTCCCCAGAAAGCACGTTCTTCCAAGGAATGTCCATGGTCCGATTGAAAAATGACTATGGTGTTCTCCGCTAGGCCCATTTCGTCCAGATAATCAAGAACAATTCCAATTTTTTCATCCGTATTGGAAACAAAAGCTGCATATTCCTTTCTGGGAGTTGGCAGATTCTTGTAATAGTCCAACCACTTTGTGGTTCCTTGGTAGGGATAATGCGGGGCGTTAAATGCCCAATAAATAAAAAATGGCTCGTTCCTTCTGTGATTGATTACCTGCTTTACCTCTTCGGCCATTAGATCCGTAAAATGTTCCCCATCATAATAGACCTCTTCCATATTTCTGTACAGATCGTGCTTATTGGGACCGTCCCAGTAAAAGGTGTGGGAATAATTATCAATACAACCCCGCTGATGTCCGAAAAAATAATCGAACCCTTGTCCGTTCGGCAAATTCTGCTCCCGATGGCCTAGATGCCATTTACCAATTAAAGCCGTGTAATAGCCATTGGGTTTAAGCATCTCCGCCATGGTAATCTGCTCTGTTGGAAGTCCATATTCCCCGCTTTTTTCGGCGCGTTCCGGTATTGGCACATTGCCCTCCAATCCAGCCCGTAAATTGGTCTTACCCGTCATCAGTGCAGCCCTGGACGGTGAACAGACCGGTGCTCCCGCATAGAATTGTGTAAACCTCACCCCCTCCTTCGCAAGCCTGTCCATATTAGGTGTATACAAATCCGTTGCCCCGTAAGAATTAAGATCTATGGAACCTTGGTCATCTGTCATTATAACAATTACGTTAGGTCTGCCCTTAGTAGTGGTCTGTGCATAAGCATTTAGGGGTAAGGAAATGAATAATATTCCCAAGCCAATCGTTATCGCGTTTTTAAATACTCCCATTCTATTTATTTATTTAATTCAATATCCATTATTTTGTTCCCAATTCGGATTTAATAAAATAGCCCTATCCGGTAAAGGCCACAAATAATCCCTATAGCGCTAAACTTTGTTTCGCAATTACATTACCGTCTTTATCAACGCTATCTTCCTTCATATCGATTTCGGCAGTTCCAAACCTAATAACATCTTTGTAATCTAGACCTTCCCCTGCAAATTCAACTCTACGTTCCAAACTTAAAACATCAGGGACCCCTTCTAAGGCCAAGTGTTACGTCTGTTATCGCCACCAACCCTCCGTTCCTAACAAAATTGATGGCCTCGAAAGCCTTGTCGGCAGGTCTATTTACCTCATTCTCCACTTCGGCAATAGTAAATAAAATTTCGGCAAAACTGAACAAAATTGGATTTAATTCCTATTGATTGGCCTGCGGTGGAGTTCTTTTGACATTGTCAACAAAATACGTATATTTTTTAAATGCTAATCCCATTGGATTGGCAAAAAGTTCATTGTACACGACCAATTCCCTATTGTACATTGCCCCTATAGCTATGTAAGTTTGCTATAAACGCGGGTCACTTTAGGCACTTGGATTTTCCCAATCATACCATAGGAAAAAGCATGGTGTGAAATGTGGGCTTATAATAATGCCACTTTTAACTTCGAAACCAAAATATATTTTGAAGTACCTCCTACCAAGCTTTCACGAATTGCCGCTAGGCTACAATATACGTACTACTGGCTTTATGTTTCGGACAGTAGATTCCGAATTTTATCCAAAAAATCCATTTCCTCATAGGGTATCATGTCCAAAATGTATCCGAGTACTTCACGTATATTTTGTGCTGGTTCGGGAACAATCCTCGAAGGAGAATTTTCCATACCTAGGGCCATGACACAGACCTTTATTAGGTTGGAAATCATTAAGGACGTATCTAAATAACCCTCGGATATAAGGTTTACACAAAAAAGTTCCTTCCTACTTGGATAGCGTTGTAATGTACTGAAATGCTTTTTGGTCAATTCCTTTAATTTATCCATTAAAACATCATCTTCCGATTCCAGAATATGGCTATTAGTGGTATTTGTGTGATTGCAAGGGATTTCTATATGGGGCAATTGTTTGTCCAAAGAGGAGCGGCATTGGGCAATTTTATCCGAAAATAGTTTGGAGACCAAAGTATACATCAGGGCTGTATTCTCTTGTATTTTATGAATCCGAACCTTTTCAAGGGGATGATTATCCTCGTAGGTTTTAGCGATATTGGCCTCATCCAATATTCCCAAAAGAGTTGTTTGTTGCTCTTCCTCTGTACTAAAAAGGAAGTTTAATTCAGGAACATAGGTCTTTATATTGCTATGATGTTCCTGGAGGCTATGGAACAGACATTCTTCGCCCATCATAAATACTTCTACGTTGCGATATAACAATTCAATAATCTGATGGAACAACAATATCGGGTGCCGCAAATTGCCCTTCTCCAAAAAGTAATTGGCTCCATCCATTAAATAATTTACTTTATCCAACTCCTTATTGAAATCCAAGTACATCCTATCCAATTGTGTTGGCTTCACATTATATTTATAAAACAAGTCGATATTCTCTGTGGAACTGGAATAAACCAGATGCGTCCAAAGACAACCATGAACGAAAAATAAGTTCTGTTCCAATAGTTGCTGACGGGCATATTCAAAAGAAAAAACCCTGTACAGGAAACCATTATCTTCCTCACATATATCTTCCAATATTAAGGACAGTTCCTCGGATTTGGTGGAACAATTTGGGTCCAGTAGGATTATGAACAATCTATTATCTATGTTCCGGTCCGAAGTTAATTTGTAAATAAGTTTCACCTCGGGCAACAAAATAAGCTTACTAAGGATTTGTGGTATGGATGCCATTTTACTAATACTAAATTGAACAATTATTTACAATATCTCACAGGCTTAAAGACAGGATAAGGAATTCCTAATGCAGCGGTGGCATTAACCCCCTGAATTTAACAGCCTTGAATAAATTAATGGTTCTGGACCCTTAGGTCGTTGCACGCTTTATTTCAAAAGTGTGTAAAATTTAAAAATATAGGGTTGGAATATCAATGCATGGTCGGATACCATGAAAAAGCGTAGTACGTAAATTATGGAACAAATACCATTTAAAAATCTCTTGGACAATAAATTGGTATGGATATAAGAACCGAAAAAAAGTGTGGCGTTAATCCCATAACGAATATCCTATATAAAATTCTATTTACTAATTAAGTTAGCTCCTCTACTCCCGTACTGCCCTTCAGTATTTTAGAGTACCATCACAGGTAACAGTTTCCCAACAATTAACCTTTTCTTTTTGCGTAGATTTGTGTAACTTGATAGCAACTTTACTACAACAAATATAGTTGATAATTATCAACATTTCTTAATTTACGGCAACTATTTTCTGGAATGAATAGAATTTTAACAATTTTTAGTACCGTGGCAGAAACTGAAGGCATTAGCATATCTGCACTTGAAAAGTCTATTGGGGCCAGTAAAGGGGTACTATCCAGGGCTTTAAAACACGGAACCGACATCCAGGTCAAATGGCTGAATGCCCTCGTTGAAAATTATCCCAATTATAGCCCCGAATGGATATTGACCGGGAAGGGCCCCATGTTAAGGAACCAAGGAACCACCGACCTTCATCAATTAAAGGAAGAAGGGGATACTTACCAACTTTATGAGCAAATAGCCCTTTTAAAGGAACGTATAGAAATTTTAAAAACGGCGAATGAAGCCCTAAAGGCAAATAATACTTCCCTAATGGAAATTAAGCAAATGTTGAAAAAACGGATCGAGGACCTAGAGCAATAAACCAACAAGAATAGCTGTTTTAGATAACAAGGGTTCCGTGTAAGGCTTGCCATAAGCTAAAAGGCTATACTTTTTTAAAAAGTTCTATAGCAGCCATGGAAGACTCTTCAGAACCTTCCAGCATCCCCTTCTCCTCAAATAGCTCATATATAATTTTCTTTTCCTGCATATTAAAGGAGCGCTGTTGAAACCAATCGTTTACCGCTATCTTTTTATTCTCCTCCCTGGACTTTTGTTTTATTTCATCGGTCACTTTATGCCAATACACCCATCGGTTGGTAGCAAGGGAATAGCCAATTTCATTGTTGATCATGGATCTTATAGGCTTGTTTCTAAGTCTAACACCATTCTCCAAGACTGCCAAAGTCTTGGTAAGACGCACCACTTCCGAAAAAGAATACCTAAAAAAATCGCCAAATCCGTTTTGACTTACATTATATAATTTATCCCCTATTTTTAAGTCGTCCATAAAAAAGAAAACAAAAATAATGGTCCAACCCACTTAAGTAAAGTATTGCTACAAGAACTTATAAACAATGTCACCTTAAAACAATATTTGGAAATAAGGCCCAATCCGGTTTTGGGATAATTCCAATTCTCCTTTTTTTTACAATTCCATAGTCTCCATTAATCCAATTCTTTTACATTTGTCCGTATAAAATCTATTACAATGAATATTGAAAGGGAATTGGGCAAAAGAAGCAATCACCAATGTGAGTTATGTGCCAATACGGAAAAATTAAGTGTATTTGAAGTTCAACCACCTAGAAATGGAGGTTTGGAAGCAAATTTATTGGTTTGTGAAGTCTGTAAGGAACAAATTGAAAATCCAGATACGACAGATTCAAATCACTGGCGCTGTTTAAACGACAGTATGTGGAGCGAGCATACTCCAGTAAAAGTTATAGCATGGCGTATGTTAAGCCGATTAAGAAATGAAGGATGGCCTCAGGATCTCCTGGATATGCTTTATTTGGAAGATGAGGTATTGGATTGGGCAAAAGCTACGGGTGAAGGTGCACCTTCCGAGAACCAAATAATACATAGAGACAGTAATGGTGCCGTTATTGAGGCAGGTGATAGTGTTGTCCTTATAAAGGATCTACCGGTTAAGGGGTCCAGTATGGTGGCTAAAAGAGGTACCGCTGTAAGGCGTGTTTCCCTAGATCATGATAATGCGGAATACATAGAGGGTAAAGTTGATGGCCAACAAATTGTTATCCTAACAAAATTTGTCAAGAAAATATAGCTCTTGTTTACCCTAGGGTAAATTGTGAATCTTTGTTGGCACTATTATCCCTTATTGTCCAACACTGGAATATATATATATATATATATATATTAGGATGTAGACCAATTTAAAATAGTTCATGGCAAATAGAGACCCCTATGCCGCACTGAGATATAAGGAATTCAACGTTTTTTTGCTGGTCCGTTTTGCCATGGTCTTTGCTTGGTCCATGCAGTTCGTGGTTATAGAATGGGAAGTTTATTCCTTGACCAAGAATCCCCTTTCTTTGGGGCTGATTGGACTTATGGAAGTTATTCCCGCCGTATCATTGGCACTGTTTGCCGGTCATATTGTGGACCAAAAGGAAAAAAAGGGGTTACTTCTAAAATGCATTTTGGGCTTTTCCATAATAAGCCTAGGGCTGTTTTTACTTACTTGGCCCCATATTATAATGGGTTGGTCCAAAAATGCTGTTTTGTATTCCATTTATTTTTTAGTATTTCTTGGGGGTATTGTAAGGGCATTCCTAGGGCCGACCATCTTTTCCCTATTCGCATTGATAGTTCCAAAAAAAGTATATCCCAATGCCGCTACCTGGAGTAGTTCGGTTTGGCAGATGGCAGCTGTTCTGGGACCTGCCTTAGCAGGGTTTAGCATTACTCTTATCGGGGTACATTGGTCTATGTGCCTAATTTTTGCCTTTTCTTTAATGGCACTCCTTATCTTGACCAAAATAAAAAAGAAACCCATTTTAAACCCCAATATTGGGGAACCAGTCGTTAAAAGTTTAAAAGAAGGGGTGAAATTTGTATTTGGGACCAAAATTATATTGGGAGCAATTACCTTGGATATGGTTGCTGTCCTTTTTGGTGGGGCCATAGCCCTGTTACCTATTTATGCACAGGATATACTTAAGGTTGGGCCCGAGGGATTTGGAATTTTACGTGCCGCCCCAGCGGTTGGCGCATTACTGATCATGTTTACCTCCGCCTATTTCCCATTAAACAAACACGCAGGCCTAAAACTTTTGGGATCTATTTTTGGTTTCGGCCTATGCATTATTACCTTCGGACTTTCCACATCGTTTTGGGTTTCCGTCATGGCACTCTTTTTTAGTGGTGTTACCGATGGCATTTCCATGATCATTCGGCAAACTATTTTACAATTAAGGACACCGGATCATATGCGTGGTAGGGTAGCTTCAGTAAATTCCATGTTCGTTGGTTCCTCCAATGAGTTGGGGGCATTTGAAAGTGGACTAACGGCCAAATTGATGGGCACGGTCACTGCAGTCGTTTTTGGTGGTTGCATGACCTTGATCACAGTACTATTTACCGGTGCCATCTCCCCCACTTTCAGAAAACTGGATTTGAGGAAAGATTTGGAGGAACACGAAAACGAAGGGGATTAATATATAAAAACCATCAAACAAACCACTTGCTTTTAACTCCCATCAAAAGCCACTGTCCAGTTTCCAGATAATAGATACCGCTTAATCAATACCGAAGAATCACTTCCGTTTACTCCAAGTAGACTACCTAGAACGGAAAGGCCCGATGCCAAGAAGCTAAAACAAGAATTTAATGGTTAGATAGCCATATGTATCGAGAACCTTTTTTTTACACGACGCCCAGTTCCCGGTACAATCCTCCGCTATCGGATTGCTCCAAGTGATGATTTTCAACCTGGAACCTACCCACTCCGCTCAATCTCATTTTGCTTGATATGGCGACGGGGCTTAACCAAAACTACCTTCCCCAGGTGTATACGTAAATATCCATTCCGGATTATCCTCATCCCTACTTTTGGAATTGCATTTAAATCCATTCCTTACATAAAAAGATCGCAACCCTTCCTCCTCTACAGTAAGCCAATATGACTGATTTGGAAACTGCTCCTTTAATGCTGTAAGCCATTTGGAACCTAACGATTGCCCACGATATTTGGGATCAACAAATAAAAAACCTATATAATGAAAATTGGAGATCACGTACTTTTCCCACTCTTCAATCTCAAAATCCGTCATATTTGGAGGGGCCGTTCTAAAAACAATTCCCCCTGCAATTATGCCCATGGCATTTTCAAATACGTAGATACTTGCTTTTTCCTTGTAATCGTCCCATATAGGTTCAATGACATCTCGCCAATCCTCAGGAAGAATTTCAAAAAAAATTTGCCCATCATTCCCTAAATTTCTTAACTCCATATATAGCTCCTACTTTTAAGACTGCCAGATATCCCCTATAATAAACCCCAGGACCACAATCGGTCAAAATCATCGGCCCATCTATCACCTATGTCCGTTCTATAGTAAACATTATTGATAATGATATTGCTTATCCTATTCTGCATCATTTTTTGTGCATCTTTCATGGTCAACCCGGTTCCGGTAACCAATAAGGCAATACCCGTATTTCCCGTAATAAGCCATTCATCATTAATTTTTTTGAGATGCATGGGATGAACTCCATCCTTCATATCCTTTTTAAATACGATGACAGAATCTTTTGAGAATAGTTCAAACGTTTTTTTATCCTCGAAGGGAAAAGGTGGAACAACCATATAGGCTCCCACCTGAAATCCTTTTCTAACATTGATCCTAAAACTTACTCCTGAGGCCAGCTTATAGAACATGTTGCCGAGCGGTTCCAAAATTCCTGCTCGTTGTATAAAAATCTGTGGATAGCCAAATCTAGAGGTGAATTCCAAGGGATAAATTCCATTGCCGTTAACAATGCAATTAATATCCAATTGCCCAATAAAACCATCCTTGGCCAGGGAACTTTCAAACTTTTTCAAGGTCGCCTCAAAAATTGGGGAATCCTTGGTCCAGAACATACTGGAACCCATTTCCCCTGTTGATACACCCAATTCTTTGGGGAAAAGTTTCTTGTGTTCAAAAGTAATATTTATAGGATATATAAACTCCTTCCCGTTAAAATAAGCAGACGCGGACACCTCTACCCCTTTCACCTTGCGCTGCAATTGAAAATTGCCAAAATCATTTCCCCAGGATTTCTCATAGGCCTTTAAAACCCGAATTACGTCCAAACCTTCGTCATCACTTCCCACGAACAGCAATTGTTTGTATTCTTGGGTTTCGCCCGATGGCTTTATTACATAGGCATTGGGATTGGACTTGACATAGTCGATGGCGTCTTGAAAGTTGTAAAATTCTTTGGATGGCAATATTTTAATACCATGTTTCTTTAATTCTGCCTGTCCAAAATTACGATCCAGTTCCAACAGATCGGAATATTCCGTACCCCCGACCACCAATTTGCCCTGCGCCCTTAATTCCGAACAAATCTTACCATATCCGGTATAATCAAAAATAAGGACATCTGCCCAATCGATAAAACTCTTCCAGTCTTTGGCCTTTTGTACAAAACCATATCCGATTTCCTTGGAGGGCTTGTCTTCGATATACATTTTAACGGCGTGGCCTTCGTGCAGGATGGCTACCGCCATATCCAAGGTTTCTCCCCATCGGGAAACGATCAAGAAATTGCGTTTAATTTCTATTTGATTTTTTAATTTCTCTTTTTTCAATTTATGGAGATATATTATTTTTTTAAAAATTAGTTACCAAATTCAATTGAAACCACTAAGCGTGAAATAAAGTTTTTACTCGCAAAGTAAGCTGAAAATCAGCTATTTCCCTTCCAAAACAAAACAATTTTAATAAATATTCGTTAATGTTATCCGGCGTCCAAGATAGAGGACTGTATAGCATAACTATGTTATGCCCGAATGGGAGTGTAGGTTTCAATATACCAAGCTAGTGCCCAATAGTGAATAAATTTGAAACAAATATATGTGAAAATTAAATATCTAATTAAAATAGAGGACAGAAAATTACAACCAATCCTAGCCCTTTATGAAACGCATAAGCACCAAGGGTCTAATTTGTTCTAGCCATGTGTAAAGCCTAATGATATACTATACAAATATCAAATACCGCAAATGTTCCAAATCCTAAATAAGAAAATATTTCTAGCAGACTATCTAGGGCACTTCGTAGATATCCACAGCCATATACTACCTGGGCTAGATGACGGGGCACAGGATATTACGGACTCTTTGGACTTAATAAACGGATTTAATGAAATTGGCATTACCCACATAATAACCACTCCGCATGTAAATCAAAATTACTACCCCAATACAGGCGAATACATACATTCTGCCCACAATCAGGTGAAAAATCAATTATTGCAATTAGGTTTAAAACACATTGCCTTGGAATACTCCTCGGAATATATGATAGATGCCAATTTCGAGAATCTCCTGGACCAAAAACTTATATCTCCAATCCGCAATGAATTTTTATTGATAGAAATGCCCTTTTTACAAACTCCTATCAATTTTGACCAAGCTACTTTTAAAATAGCAACCAAGGGCTATTATCCAATTCTGGCACATCCAGAGCGCTACTTCTTTCTCCATAATAACTACAAAAAATACCATGACCTTAAATCCAAGGGAATCTTTCTACAATTAAACTTACTATCACTTGGCAACTATTATGGCAGGCAGGTATCAAAAATCGCGGAAAAGCTTCTGGAGGACAATTATATAGACTTTGCCGGTACAGACATACACAATGTTCAGCAATTGGAATTGCTCAAAGACATAAAACTAAGCAATCATATGTTGAACAAGTTAATCCCTATTCTACACAAGAATTTGGAAACCTTCTATTAAATTTTGTATAGAATGCCTATCAAAATACTGTAGATTTTTCTTCGATTTTATAGTTAAAAACACAATTGACTCAATGGATATCCATTAATGATAATTAATAATATCCTACCTTTGCCGGAAATTAGCATACATGTTTCATTTTTTTCAGAAGAAAAAATTCGTAGTTGACTCCCTTGAAAATTTTATAGACATACATAATCACATTCTACCTGGAATTGATGATGGTGCCAAAACTGTGGAAGACTCCGTTAAACTGATTAAAGGGTTCTCGGAAATTGGTATAAAAAAGTTTATTGCCACACCCCATATCATGAACAACTATTATCCAAATGATTATGATACGATCCTAACTGCACACGGTAAAGTACAAAACAAACTTTTAAGTGAAGGCATGAAGGACATCTCGTTGGATGTGGCCGCGGAACATATGATCGATGCCAATTTTGACCACCTTCTTGAACAGGGAAAAGTAATGCCTTTGAGGAATAATTATCTATTGATTGAAATGTCCTACTTACAGCCTCCCATCAATTTTGATGAGGCAATTTTAAATATAGCGGCCCATAGGTATTTCCCAATTCTGGCCCATCCTGAGAGATATGCCTTCATACACCAAGACTCTTCCAAATTTCAAAAATATAAGAATAGTGGAATTTTATTTCAGCTGAACCTCCTTTCCCTAGGTCAATTCTATGGGAAGGACGTACAAAAAAAGGCACATAAACTATTACAGAACGGACTAATAGATTATGTAGCCTCGGATGTCCACAATCAACAACAGTTACAAAGTATAAAGGAATTACAATTGAGCGATAATCTCATGAAATTACTTTATCCCGTTATTGAAAATACGATAAGCGATTTCTTTTAAATTAGAATTGCCACCATTTTTTATGGGATTTGCCATATCCATATCCATAGGAACCGCCATACCCCAAATTGGAGACCTTTACATTGTTTACAACAAAGGATAATCCCTTTAATTTGCCCTCCTTTTTTAATTTGGCGGGGAAGTCGAGTACTTTCTTCTCCGTTACTCCAGCTTTGGTTACATAAATAATATGATCCGCATATTCCGTAATCAGCAAGGTGTCCGTAACTACCATCAGAGGCGCGGTATCTACAACAACATAGTCGTATTTCTCAGAAACCTCTTCCAATAATTCTTTCATTCGACTGCTCATTAACAGTTCTGCCGGATTGGGCGGTATTTTCCCCGAATAAATAACATCAATGGTATTGTTGTGCACCAACATGGAATGGGTAATTTCTTTGACATTCAAATCCTTATCGTACAAATACTCTGTTAATCCGGTGTCCCTATTTCTGGAAGAACCACCAAGTTCGTCTACATTTTTACTTTTGAAGAAATTGTACAGTTTTGGATTTCGAATATCCGCCCCAATTAGAAGAACTTTTTTATTGGTACTGGCAAAAATCATAGAAAGGTTGGAGGAAAGAAATGTTTTCCCTTCACCTGGCACGGAGGAAGTAATATAGATGAGGTTTCCTTTGCCATCCTTTCTCTTGGACTTCATCATATAATCTATATTGGTCCTGATAATCCTTAAGGATTCTGCCAAAATAGACCTATCATCCTTACCTACCAATTTTGCCTCCTTTTTACCTAGTTTTGGAAGTTCCCCCAATACCGGTATATCCCTAATTAATTTCTCCAGGGTAGTTTTACTATGAACCTTGTTATCCAATAAATCGTTGGCATAGATTACTGAAAAAGGTATAAGTAACCCAAGAATTAAAGAGGCCAAAAATATAATTGGTTTTTTAGGTGAAACCGGCAACCTACTGGATGCATAGGCCCTATCTATCACCTTTGATTTCGGTGTTGCCGAGGCGAAAGTTATCTGGGATTCCTCTCGTTTCTGAAGTAAATACAGGTATAAGGATTCGGTAGTTTGCTGTTTCCTTCCTATATCCCGTAATGCTCGTTGATTTTTGGGTGCCGCGTACAACCTGGAATTCACTTGCGATAACTGGCTACTAAGACTATTTACTTGTAGTCCTAAATTGTTGGTCATACTTCCCAAACTGGATTTCATACTCCGTTTAAGGCCCTCCAATTGCTGGTCCAGATTAACGATAATTGGGTTTTTTTCATTGGAACTTTTAAGCAGACGGTTACGTTCGGCCACCAGCTCATTATATTTGGCCGTTGTACTAGCGATGGAAGGATCAGACAAACCTACATTGGAAGGTAGAACATCATAACCTTCTTGACTATCCACAAGATCTTTCATGGAGGAAGCAATATCCAACTGAAGTGATGCATTTTGCAGTTCTTGTTGACTACTGGCACTTACTGTTAAGTTTACGTTGGCTTGGGAGGCTATATCCGTAATCCCCCTACCGGATTTATAATCCTCTTCATTCTGATCTTCCTCTGAGAGGTCAGAATAGATATCGGTTATTCTATCATTAATAAACTCTGATGTTTTATCCGCAATGGCTTTCCTGTCCGCTATCGCATTATTATTATAAGTGTCCACCAGTGCATTAATAATATCCTTTGCCTTTTTTTGAACAGGGTCTTGCAATGAGATACTTAAAATATTGGACCCCTTATCAGGAGAAGATACTATAATATTTCGTTGATATTCAAGTACCGCATCTTCCAAGGGTATCACAACAATTTTAATTCTCTCACCCAAGTATTCCATGTAATTACCCATATTGGGCGTAATTACAACATCCCCAAGGGCAGTCGATATATTTTTACCATAGGAGACCACTTTAAAAGGTTCGCCCATAGACTCCGCAAAACCAAAAGTAGTTTCTGACGACAGTTCAAGAAAAAACTCTGTTCTGGAAGTATTCACCAATGAATCGGAAGCTATAAAGTTAATTATTACAGGAGGGTTATTGTAGAGTTCAGAATTTTTTATATTCCCCAGTAGAACCACCTTTACGCTTAAACCCAATTTCTTAACCACTTCAATAATATTTGAGCGTGATTTAATAATTTGAATTTCATCCTCTACCTTATTTTCAGTTCCTGAAAAAAGTTCCAAATCTTGAAATACATCCAATCCAGAACCATTACTCTTATCCTCCAAAATTTGAATCTTGGCTTCAGCCTCATATTGCGGAACACTATACCTAATATATAGATAAGCAAATGTAAATGCCAAAACAATACTCAATACGAACCATTTCCATTGTCTGGTATACGTGTGGAGCATGTCTTTTAAAGTGAAATTATTCGACAAATTATTATCAGAAATATTACTCATTTATTTAATAAAGAAAAATTAATTAATTTCTAGTCAAAAGTAGAACAGAAGAAGTTATTAGCACCGATGCTATTGAGATAGCGATGGTTGCCCTATTGTCCAAGCTGGAAGCCGTAATCAATGATTTATTGGGCTCTACATAGACCACGTCGTTTTGTGTCAAGTAATAAACAGGCGAGTTCAAAGCCTCCTTTGCCGTTAAATCTATACGTGTATAGACTTTTGTGCCGTTAAAATCACGTATCACCATTACATTGTCCCTTAGACCCTTAATATTTAAATCGCCAGCCAATCCAAGTGCCTCCAAGATAGTAATTTGTTCACCGTTAACCGGGTATGTTCCCGGTCTGTTAACAGCGCCCAAAACGGTAACTGAAAAATTCTTTAGCCGTATATTTATTATTGGATCCTTAAGATAATCCTTTAAACGCTCTGTCAACAAGAGTTTCGCCTCTGATGGTGAAAGCCCCAATAATTTAATAGGACCTAATACTGGAAAATCTATCTCCCCGTTTTTATCAATAATATAATCCAATTGTTCGGGCCGCATCCCACCTTCCTGGGAGCCTTTAAAGATATTAAAGGGAACACTGGCCTGTGGATCCAGGGTGGAGACGTTGATACTTACTACGTCGTCTACCTTAAATCGGTTTACATTGGAATTATCGCTGACAATGGTTTCAAATCCACTGGCATTTTGAAAATACACTACTTCCTTTTTGGTGGCACAAGAAGAAAACATTAAAATAGATATACCAAATATCAAAGCTCTAAATCCCATATGGGTCGTATTTTTATACATAATAAAATGAATTTTGGGTACAAGTATAGTGAAAAATTACGATTGCAAAATTTTATTGGACAATATAGTATTTGTATCCAATTGTTGCTTTTTCGTATCCTGAGGCACCTTTTTATCCAGTTTGCAGAGTTCTGAATTATTGGAAACATATTCAGGAACAATCTCCTTCATTAATTTCACCGTATTTTCATTGAAGAACATGTTAGAAACACATAATTCATTGATTTTGGTCTTGGTCTCCTCGTAGAACAGTTCCCTTGATTTACTAATCATTATTTTTTTGTGATAAGTAGGCATGGTATCCTCTCCGTTGGCCAATAGCTCCTCATATAATTTTTCCCCTGGTCTAAGCCCAGTAATTTTAATATCGATATCTTCCGGATATTTCAGTCCGGACAATTTGATCATATTCTTGGCCAAATCAAAAATCTTGACAGAATCCCCCATATCAAAGATAAATATCTCCCCACCTTGGCCCATACCACCAGCTTCCAATACCAATTGTGCCGCCTCCGGAATGGTCATAAAATAACGGGTTATATCCTTATGGGTTACCGTTAGCGGTCCACCCTTTTCTATTTGTTTTTTAAAGAGGGGAATTACGGAACCATTGGACCCCAATACATTTCCAAAGCGTGTAGTTATAAACTTGGTCTTCTTGTATTGTTCGGCACAACTAATATACATTTCCGCTATCCTCTTTGTGGCCCCCATTACATTGGTCGGGTTCACCGCCTTATCCGTAGAGACAAAAATGAACTTATCCACGTTATTGTCCAGGGAAAGATCCACAATGACCTTAGTACCCGCAACATTGATCTTAATAGCCTCATACGAATTGTACTCCATTAGAGGTACATGCTTGTATGCGGCAGCATGGAACACCATATTGGGCTTATATTCCTGAAAGATGGCGGACATTCTGTTTTTATCCCTTATATCCCCTACCAAGGGAATAAAATTATGGAAACCATTCTGTTTCAACTCTTGTTGTAGGTCGTACAATGCAGATTCGGCCTGATCAATAACCACCAAGGATTTATATTCACAGTTGGCAATTTGCCTAACTAATTCACTTCCTATGGAACCAGCACCACCAGTAACAAAGATTACCTTATCCCTAAGTTCATTGGCTATCCTCTTATTCTTGATATTGATCGGCACCCTGTCCAAAAGATCTTCGATCTGTACCTGCTTAATTTGGGAAATTTTTAGTTCACCATTGATCCAATCCTCTATAGGGGGAACAATTTTTACCTGCACCGGAAAATCCACCAATTCCTCAACCAAAGCTCTGAGCTTATTATGATCTATATTCTGTATAGAAAATATAATCTCTGATATATCATTGCTCTTTATAAAGTAATCTGTAAGTATTTCAGGGCCATATACCCTTACCCCATTGATGTTTTTACCCACCTTTTCATTATCCCTATCAATATAGCCTACCACCTTGGAAATACTCCCAGTGTGGCTTGTCAGGGCATTTTGTGTTAGTATACCCGACTCTCCGGCACCGTAAATAATTACATTTTTAGTGATTTTAAATTGCTTTACAAAATTGTAATATGCCGTTTTAAACACATAACGGGACGCCGTTAGGGCTATAAAATTTAAAAGACTATGTATGATTATTATCGATAAGGGAACTGTAAACCCTTCCATGTAATCCATTTCCCTGTTAAGGATGACCATAAAAATGGTAATGATACTGGAAAGACAAATAGCATTAAATATATTGTAGACATCCCTTACTCCGGTATGCCTTACAACCCCTTTATAGGAACCTGTTATTAAAAAAGATACGGCTCCAATTGCTATGATAATAGGCAGTTGTAAAAGCAATTTATCACTATCAAAATTCAAGGTAAGATTAAAACGGATGAGATAGGAAAACACGAAGGTTATCGATACCAAGGTTAAATCTACCATTAATACGATCCATTTGGAAGTATATTTCTGGGCCCTATTGGTTAAGTAGTTCTGTATCATTTGGTCATTATTTTTAAAATTACTGCAATTACACGATCCAAATCCGTCGTTTGAAGATTGGAACCACTGGGAAGACAAAGACCTCTATCGAACAACTCTTCAGAAGTTCCATCCACATAACTATCACAATTCTGAAACACAGGTTGCAAATGCATAGGCTTCCATAAAGGTCGGGATTCTATATCAACTTCCTGTAATTGACATCTTATTTTTTCGCGAATTTGTACAGATGGTGTTAAAATACAGGTAAGCCACCTATTGGAGTACATTTCTGGCATTTCTTCCAAAAACTCAATTCCCGATATATGTCCTAATTTCTGCTTATAATATTCAAAATTAAATCTTCTAGCTGCCACTCGGTCGTCCAGCACTTCCATTTGCCCTCTTCCAATTCCGGCCAGCACATTGCTCATTCTATAGTTATAACCAACTTCGGAGTGTTGGTAGTGCGGGGCATTATCCCTGGACTGGGTTGCCAAAAAGACGGCCTTTTCCTTATATTCATTGTTCTGTGTTACCATGGCCCCACCTCCGGAGGTGGTAATTATTTTATTCCCGTTGAAGGACAGAACACCAATTTCTCCAAAACTTCCACATTTCACACCTTTATATGTACTGCCTAATGCTTCTGCACTATCTTCCAACACAGGAATCCCATATTGTTCGCCAATGGCCTTTACCTCATCAACCTTATATGGCATGCCATAAAGATGGACCGCAATAATGGCTTTTGGTTTTTTACCTTTTTCAATCCTGTCCTCTATTGCCTTTTTCAACAAAACGGGCGAAATATTCCAGGTATCCTTCTCACTGTCTATAAATACCGGCTTGGCTCCCAAATAACAAATGGGATTGGCAGAAGCGGAAAAGGTAAAACTTTGACAAAGAACTTCATCCCCTGTAGACACCCCGAGCAACACTAAACCTAAGTGAATTGCTGCTGTACCTGAACTTAGGGCAGCAACATGTACCTTGTTATCCAAATAGTTTTCAATGCTTGCTTCGAAGCCGTTTACATTGGGCCCAAGAGGTGCTACCCAATTGGTGTCAAATGCCTCGTTTACGTAGTGCTGTTCCTTTTGCCCCATATGTGGAGAGGAAAGCCAAATTTTTGTAGTAGTAATGGTCATTAAAATTTAGGGTTTATTTAAATCTCTGGAACAAAAATAGATATACTTTTTGGTAATAAATGATTATGGCTTTTAATTTCGTTTAAGAATAAAAAATATCGTTTAACTACCTCTATCGAACATTTTAACCATATAATTCCAATGCTCATCGAGGGTTGTTACATCCATGAATACAAACTTCCCCTTAAAAGTTTATCCCATAACCATTATAGATCCGAAGTACCTCATAAACAGAATGGAATCTTAAAAAGAATAAAACAACGCAGTACTTTTTACAAGGTCCTCGTCCAAAATTTTTGAACCCACATTACTGACCAATTTCATTAATAGCTGTTTTTTTTTAGGTCCCCTGACTTAAGAAACATTATATTCTTCCACGGTCCCTTTCCATTAATTTGCTTTATTATTTATACTTTTGGCTACCTATCTACTTATGCTAGATATAAACTGTAGAGGAATGAAAATTTTAGTTACCGGCGCTGCTGGATTTATTGGCTTTCATGTGTCGCAAGTACTTATTTCCAAAGGACATAAGGTTGTAGGACTGGATAATATAAACAACTATTACGACATTGAAATAAAATATGCCCGATTAGAGGTATTGGGCATTATTAGGGGCAATGCCGAAAAATTTGGCCATATAGGCAACAGCAAAACACATCCTGGTTCGTTTTCCTTTATACGGATGAACTTGGAAGATCGTGAGGCCCTGCCACAATTATTCCAAGATCAAAAATTTGATGCAGTCTGTAATCTGGCCGCACAGGCTGGGGTACGTTATAGCCTTGAAAATCCAGAAGCCTATATAGACAGTAATGTTGTAGGGTTTCTTAATATTTTGGAGTGTTGTAGACATCACAACATAAAACATCTTGTGTACGCCAGTAGCTCCAGTGTTTATGGTCTTAACAAAAAAACACCCTTTGAGACCACGGACAATGTGGATCATCCCATTAGCCTGTACGCCGCCACCAAAAAGAGCAATGAACTTATGGCCCATACCTACAGTCACCTTTATGGCTTTGCTACTACCGGCCTCAGGTTCTTTACTGTTTACGGCCCATGGGGAAGACCCGATATGGCCTTGTTCCTCTTTACGGACGCCATGGTAAAGGGAAAGCCCATTAAGATCTTTAACAAAGGTAATATGGAAAGGGATTTTACCTATATAGATGATATAACTGAAGGAGTGGTCCGTATACTGGAAAAGGACACTTCAACAAGAATTAAAAACGGCAAGAGCTACAAAATCTACAACATTGGTAACAACAACTCAGTTAAATTACTCGATTTTATCGAAGCTATAGAAGTAAATTTGGGTATAAAAAGCAAAAGGGAACTACTGCCCATGCAACCTGGGGATGTTGAAAAAACATGGGCCAATGTAGATGAACTGATAAATGATTACGGTTACAGCCCCAATACCACTATAAAGAAAGGTATAGCCAACTTTATTTCTTGGTATAAGAATTACTACCAAATAAGTCAATAACCCCAACTACATAATATTCGGTCAACAACCTATTTAAATTATCCTTAAAAACCACTTATATTGGGTTACCGATGATATTAAGTATTAAAATCCAACTGTAATTCCATTTCATCGATTTTATTACGACTTAAAATAAAATTCACTTTATTTTAAAATTCTTTTATTCACCTTTGCACCTCAAAACGAATTTAACATGAATAACTCATTGATAAAACTAAATTCCAACTGCCATATATTGGTTACAGGAGGAGCTGGCTTTATTGGTTCCAATTTATGTGAGGCGTTGTTGAACAATGGCAATACAGTAAGCTGTTTGGACAATTTTGCCACAGGAAAACGGGAAAACATTGCCAACCTAATGACCAATTCGCAATTTGAATTGATTGAGGGGGATATTCGAAATTTAAGCGATTGTACCAAGGCCTGCAAGGGTGCCGATTATGTTTTACACCAGGCCGCGTTGGGGTCGGTACCCAGATCCATAAACGACCCTATCACCAGTAACGATGTTAATATTACCGGTTTTTTAAATATGTTGGTGGCGGCCCGGGATGCCAAAGTAAAACGCTTTGTATATGCGGCCAGCTCCTCCACCTATGGAGACTCTGCTGCCCTACCCAAGGTAGAAGATATCATAGGGAAACCCCTTTCCCCATATGCCATCACCAAATATGTAAATGAACTTTATGCCGATATTTTCAGCAAAACTTATGGACTGGAAACCATAGGCCTGCGATATTTTAATGTTTTTGGCAGAAAGCAGGACCCCAATGGCGCCTATGCAGCTGTAATCCCCAAGTTCGTAATGCAACTTATGAAGTACCAGTCCCCTACCATAAACGGGGATGGGAGCTATTCCAGAGATTTCACCTATATAGACAATGTTATCCAAATGAATCTCAGGGCCATAAGTAGTAACAATAAAGAAGCCGTAAATACCGTTTACAATGTAGCTTTTGGAGAACGGACGGATTTAAGGGAATTGGTATCCCTTTTAAAGGAATATCTAAGCGATTATGACCCCGAGATTGCCAAAGTGGAAATTAAATACGGTCCTAACCGCCAAGGAGATATTCCCCATTCCTTGGCTTCAATAGATAAAGCCAAAAAGTTATTGGGATACAACCCTTTGTTCAACATAAACACCGGTTTAAAAGAAGCCGTAAAGTGGTATTGGGAAAATTTAAAATAAATTATTTAGACAAATGAACTTAACAGTAATAGGAACAGGATATGTAGGGCTCGTTAGTGGTACATGCTTTGCCGAAATGGGCAATACGGTAACCTGTGTGGATGTAGATCACAAAAAAATTGAAAACCTTAAAAAGGGCATTATACCCATTTATGAACCTGGGCTGGATGCCATGGTAAAACGGAATGTTCAAAACAATACCCTAAGATTTAGTACTGACCTAAGTGCTAATTTAGCTAAATGTGATATCGCCTTTATCGCTGTTGGCACTCCTATGGGCCAAGATGGATCGGCGGATCTAAAATACGTATTACAAGTAGCTACCGAAATAGGCCAAAACATGCAACACCCCTTGATTGTGGTTGATAAATCCACTGTACCCGTGGGCACTGCAGACAAGGTTAAGGCCACAATACAAAAGGAATTGGACCAACGACAAGTATCCATTGAATTCGATGTCGTATCCAATCCTGAGTTTTTAAAGGAAGGTGATGCCATTAGCGATTTCATGAAACCGGATCGGGTGGTCGTAGGAGCTGACAACGACGAAGCAGCAAACAAAATGCGAACCCTGTATAGCCCATTCTTTAGAAGCAGTGTTGATCGGCTAATTGTAATGGATGTACGTTCAGCTGAAATGACCAAATATGTAGCCAATGCCATGTTGGCTACCAAAATTTCCTTTATGAACGAAATAGCCAATATCTGTGAATTGGTGGGCGCAGACGTAAACAAGGTGCGTATAGGAATTGGATCGGACAGCAGAATAGGCTACAGCTTTATTTATCCCGGTAGTGGATACGGGGGTTCCTGTTTTCCAAAAGACGTAAAGGCTTTAAAAAAGACCGCTGAGGAACATGGCTATAATGCCCAACTCATTAGCTCTGTGGAAGATGTTAACAATAAACAAAAGTTTGTTATCGCTCAAAAAGTAGTTAAAAGATTTGGGGAAGACCTAAAAGGAAAAACATTTTCGGTATGGGGCTTGGCCTTTAAACCTGAAACCGATGACATGAGGGAAGCTCCGGCAATTTATATCATCATGGAATTGGTAAAGCGCGGTGCCAAGATCCAAGCCTACGATCCCAAGGCCATGGACGAAGCCAAGCACTTTTATCTAAAGGACCTAAAGGAAGTCACCTATTGCAACTCCAAGTATGAAACTCTTAAGAACGCAGATGCTATGATTTTACTCACTGAGTGGAAGGAGTTTAGGTCCCCGGATTTTAATGAACTAAAGATACAGCTCAAAACACCTATTATTTTTGATGGCCGTAATCAGTACAACGATGAGCTAATGACCGAAAAAGGATTCGAGTATTACCAAATTGGTAAAAAGTAATTTTTATTGCATTTTTGACTCAAAGCAAAATGGATACTAAAAAAATAGCGGTAATAGGATTGGGTTATGTAGGTTTACCCTTGGCACGATTATTCGCTACCAAATACCCCACCATTGGATTCGATATCAATCAGACCAGAATTAAGGAATTACAAGGTGGAAAAGACCACACTTTGGAGATTGAGGATGACGTTCTAAAAGCGGTATTATCAGATTCCCCAAAAATGGTCAGTGGCCTATACTGTACCAATCGGTTAGAAGATATTTCAGATTGCAATTATTATATTGTAACGGTGCCCACCCCTGTTGACAGTACCAATAGACCCGTTTTAGCACCCTTGTACAAGGCTAGCGAAACAGTGGGAAAAGTATTGAAAAAAGGAGACGTGGTGGTATACGAATCCACGGTTTACCCCGGGGTTACCGAAGACGAATGTATTCCAGTTTTGGAAAGAATAAGTGGTCTCAAATTTAATGAGGATTTTTATGCGGGTTATTCCCCCGAACGTATTAATCCAGGGGATAAGGAACATACCATAGAAAAGATCTTAAAGGTCACTTCCGGCTCAACCCCTGAGATAGGTCAGAAAGTAAACGAACTTTACGCTTCTGTAATAACGGCAGGTACCCACTTGGCCCCTAGCATCAGGGTTGCAGAGGCTGCCAAAGTAATAGAGAATTCGCAACGCGATATCAATATTGCCTTTGTTAACGAATTGGCTAAAATTTTCAACCTTATGGGTATTGACACCCATGCCGTTTTGGAAGCCGCAGGAACCAAATGGAATTTTCTTCCATTTAAACCAGGTCTTGTAGGCGGACACTGTATTGGAGTGGACCCCTATTATTTGGCCCAAAAGGCCCAAGAGTACGGCTATCATCCGGAAATCATCCTGGCAGGTAGGCGAATGAACGATGGTATGGGCAAGTATGTGGCCTCAGAGGTAGTAAAACTAATGGTTCAAAATGATATAAAAGTGAAGGGATCCAATATTTTGGTGTTGGGCATTACTTTTAAAGAAAATTGTCCGGACGTTAGAAATACCAAAGCGGTGGATGTCATAAATAATTTGAGCAGTTATGGAGCACATGTAGATATTTTGGACCCATGGGCCAATCCCGATGAAGTATTCCAGGAATATGGCCTGACTACCGAAAAAAATCTATCCCAAAACAAGTATGACGCTATTGTTTTGACCGTAGCCCATAAAGAATTCATACCTCTAGACTTTAAAAGTATGTTAAAGCCGCATGGGGTACTATATGATGTAAAGGGTATACTCCACAACAAAGCTGATGCTAGGCTATAATGAACCAATAATTGCATCTGGCCATTCAAAAGTAACTCGCAACAAACTTATCCTAGCATGTCCTTCCAAAACCTAGGGTAAGAAAATAAGAACAATAAATAATTTAGCCCAACGGCCACAAGCTCGTTGGGCTTATTATTTATAGACTTCCATCCCTACTTATTTTGGTCCGGCATCGGCATTCCATAAAAGTAAATTATGGCAAGAATAGTGCTTTTTATTATTCACTACCACACCTTCTCCAAAGAAATCAATTATGAATTTTAGGTGATATTTATCTACAGTGATCAAGATTACCAGATTGAGGACCGCTCTCGATCCTCTACACACTACACCTTATCCAACATCCCTAGGCATCCATCGGACTAAATTCTTGATAAAAACAAACAAAGTATTGCCTAAAAAATTACCGTATAGATATTCCCTGGTTCAACATTAAATAAACACATGGAACTGCCCATAACAAAAATTACTTAAATAAGTGAACGAAGTCTTAAATTACTGTTAAAATTTTAACATTATCGCACCAATATTGCACTGAAATCTTAAATAAACGTGTAGTTCATCGAAAAACCAAATTTCAAACATCCAAGTCGCACAAACAAACGTAAAACCATCATTGAACATAAATAGTGCAGTTCATCGAAAAAATTAGATCTTTTGCCGATGTTGTTGTAAAAATAAATAATATTGTAAAACCCAATGGATTATCATTAAAAATAACGTCTTATACTTATGAAATTTCACCCCTCGAATATCTTTATAACGACCTTTTCGTGCACCCTCCTTTTTTTAACCGCATCCTGCAACAAAGATTCCGATTTGTTGGCAGAATATGTGGTAGAGAATCCACAAGCCTTTATGGTAAATGACATTGTCGTTACACTGGCAAACAAGCCTATTGTTATTGCCCCTCTAAGCAATGACACGTTTGACGAGCCGGAAAAGGTAACGATTACCGAGGTAACTCCACCTAAATTGGGAACTGCCGAGGTTTTGGAAGATAATACCGTTGTATACACCCCCAATACAGACGAAACAGGAACCGATGAATTTGATTACACAACTTCTGTCACTAATCCGGATAATACGGTTTCCACCGAAACTGGGAACATTACGGTTACCGTAACCCCTACCGATAAAACCCCCACCGACCCCAATGCCGTAAATTTCAGTAAATACGGTGCCGTAGGCGATGGTAAAAAAGATGATACAAAAGCCATTCAGGCAGCATTGGATGCGGAAGAATCCCTTGTGGCCGATGAAGGGGCCACCTTCCTTATATCAAGCAAGTTGGATATAGATCAAAAATTTGAACACACCATTGATTGGAACGGGGCAACCATTATCACAACTGCCAAATTAAGTCCAATGATAAAGGTGGACAAAAGGTCTTCCAATGGAGGGTTGACCACAATGACCAATTTGAACATCAACGGAAATGGTGTTGCCCAAAGAGGTATCGAGTGTAATTCCATTGTCAACCTATCCAATTTTGAGGTGGACAAGTTTCGACAATCGACCACGGCAAGTCCAGCCGGTGTTTACATACACGTCTACAACGATGCCGATTGCTATGGCGATTGGATCTTTGACAATGTTAACGTAAGTGATGTTAGGGGAGCCGATAACGGCGTTACAACCGATTCATGGGGCGCTGCAAACGGTTATCTTATTTACTGGGTGCAAGTTCCGAGTTCTCCAACAAAATTGATCGTGAAGAATGGAGAGGTGCATGATTGTTGGGGCGAGGATGCCCAGGCCATTGGAACATTTTCTTCAGGGATAGACATAAGCTTCTCCAACGGCTCTATGGAGTTTACCAACATGAACCTTTATGATTGGGAAAGAAGATGTGCCAAGAATTTTACAGGAAATACCACTTGGACCAATTGTACCTTTACAGACCCATCACCTTCCAACCCCAACCTATCAAGTAAAAACAAGTCGGGCATGGTCGTTTTTGGCATGGGCTCTGGCGCCAAAGGAGGCGACAACACCGTATTTAACAATTGTAATTTTGTAGGCAAAGGTTACGATGGAAGGGTCATTGGATTACAAAATGACAAAGTTGAATTCAACAACTGTACATTTAGCGGAGGAGCCAGGCTGGCCTTTACCATGGCCATTGGCGATGTTACCATCTGTAATAATGTATTTGAATCAGGAAGTTCCATTTATGACTATAACATTAGTGCCTCCAAATATACAGGTCAGGTATTAATAGGAACAAACAACAGTGGCTCTACCAATTATATAGATTTGGATAGCTCCAAATGGTCCAGTACTAATTGTAATTAGGCTTAAATTCAATATTCATCCATGATATTTCACAGCAAAGAATCAGGTTTCCCTGGTTCTTTGTTTGCTTTTATACAGAATAGCCCATCTCTTCCAATTAATTTTAAGATTATTTAAGAAAAGAAATCTTTATTTGCTGTAAATAATCAAAAACCCAAGACTAATTCACACCACTTTGTGCATTATTGCATAAAGGAAAACAAAAAATTAACAACAGAAGAATGGAAATCCATTTCTTTTGCCAGTTGCGTCCATTCATTTATAACCTCCCATTACTTTATTAAATTCCAATTCAACCAAAGTTTTATACACCCTATCGGATCATACAATAGGTGGAGAAAGTAAACCCATATTGATAACATGTCAAGAATCATATCCTAAACTTAGAAATTGACCTGTAAAGCAAAGGATTAACAAATGTTCCTTGAACGACATAAAAACCACTTCAAAAGAACATTATCTCCATGCCCCCCTCTGTTTCCTGTTCTACAACAGAATAAATTAACTTAAAATGTAGAATTAAATATGTGTTCCTAAATTTAGAATGGCATCACAAACTTATTTTTATTTGCTACATAGCCGTTGAATCCCAACTTTTCCAAACCTTTTACAAATATTGGAACTTGTTGGACCGTTTTTTTTGAGGAACATCTCCCATTTCACCCAAACTGCACCCTTCTTTTTTCTCCAACGGATTACAATACAACATTGCCATCCCTCAGGGCCTTTAATACTACCTTCCCGGCAACCTAACTGCACTACCCCTACATGGGCTTGCCCATTGCTTATAGTTCCGCCCACGGCCTCCTGAATGCCCGGCACTCCCAACACTATTACCACTTCCTATCCCGATCAGTCTACATTCTCCCATCTTATTCTCTCTTAACGAACCAAATCTGCACTGCTGAAGCTAAAAGAGAAAACAAAAGTGGCCAATTAAATCAAGCCAATACTATTAATACGTTTTACTCAAGGCCGTTAAATAATTGGTTTATTAAAGTTTCCCTAATCCAAAGTATCTAATGTATTTTAAAGCCCCATTATTGGCTTCCAGAACTTTTCAATTCCTTCTTTTACCGTATTCCATTTTAAAAACCCAAAATATTCTTACTGTTCCAAACAATTTAAAACCGATTTAAATGTTAAAAAATTGGCATATACCCCAACTAAACAAGCTCAAATCTTAAAGAAAGAAGCATTTCATCGAAAAAAGGAATTCATGACATCTAAACCCTAAAAACTAAACGTAAATCTACCTGTTCATCAAAAAATAGGCATTTTGCCGAAAATATATGTCATATATCGATGATGTTGTGAAAAGTAAAATTATTAAAACCCCATTAATTAATTAAATTAAAGTCCAGAACTTATGAAAATCACCCCCTCGAATCTAGTACAAGTGACCCTACTATGCCTTGTTCTTTTTTTAAATTTTTCCTGTAACAAGGATTCCGACCTTTTAGCCGAATATGTTGTGAATGAAAATCCAACAAGTAGCGAACCCAATGAAGTAATAATTGATTTGGCAAAAGCAGAGTTTATTACTGAAGAAGATCAGCCTGTAACCTTTAACTTACTAAATAATTCAGACAGTAAAAGAAAAGGACGTCGAAGATATAAAAGTAACACAAAGCCTAAAATTGGTGACATTACAATTGAAAAAGACAGTATAGCTGTATATACCCCTCCCAACGATTATAACGGGAAGGATAATATCGAAATAACATTGGAAGTTACCAACGAGGATGAAACCATTACGGAAGAGGTTGTAACCATTGATGTTACCGTTGAGCCTGTAACCGATGTTGTAGTTGACACCATCGCTGTAACCCCTGGTGAACCTGTAGTTATAGAACCCCTTAAGAACGACACATTTAAGGAAGAAAGTGAAGTAATTATAACCGAAGTTAGCCAACCGTCCAATGGTACAGTGGTGCTTAATGAGGACAATACTATCACCTATAATCCAAACACTGATATTCCCGAGGAAGAAACTCCTGTAGAGGAAACTCCGGTAGAGGAAACTCCGGAAGTTGAAACCCCGGAAGAGGATAATTTTACCTATACTACTTCTGTCACTAATCCGGATAATACGGTTTCCACCGAAACTGGGAACATTACGGTTACCGTAACCCCTACCGATAAAAACCCCACCGACCCCAATGCCGTAAATTTCAGTAAATACGGTGCCGTAGGCGATGGTAAAAAAGATGATACAAAAGCCATTCAGGCAGCATTAGATGCGGAAGAATCCCTTGTGGCCGATGAAGGGGCCACCTTCCTTATATCAAGCAAGTTGGATATAGATCAAAAATTTGAACACACCATTGATTGGAACGGGGCAACCATTATCACAACTGCCAAATTAAGTCCAATGATAAAGGTGGACAAAAGGTCTTCCAATGGAGGGTTGACCACAATGACCAATTTGAACATCAACGGAAATGGTGTTGCCCAAAGAGGTATCGAGTGTAATTCCATTGTCAACCTATCCAATTTTGAGGTGGATAGTTTTCTACAATCGACCACGGCAAGTCCAGCCGGTGTTTACATACACGTCTACAACGATGCCGATTGCTATGGCGATTGGATCTTTGACAATGTTAACGTAAGTGATGTTAGGGGAGCCGATAACGGCGTTACAACCGATTCATGGGGCGCTGCAAACGGTTATCTTATTTACTGGGTGCAAGTTCCGAGTTCTCCAACAAAATTGATCGTGAAGAATGGAGAGGTGCATGATTGTTGGGGCGAGGATGCCCAGGCCATTGGAACATTTTCTTCAGGGATAGACATAAGCTTCTCCAACGGCTCTATGGAGTTTACCAACATGAACCTTTATGATTGGGAAAGAAGATGTGCCAAGAATTTTACAGGAAATACCACTTGGACCAATTGTACCTTTACAGACCCATCACCTTCCAACCCCAACCTATCAAGTAAAAACAAGTCGGGCATGGTCGTTTTTGGCATGGGCTCTGGTGCCAAAGGTGGTGACAATACCGTATTTAACAATTGTAATTTCGTAGGCAAAGGTTACGATGGAAGGGTCATTGGATTACAAAATGACAAAGTTGAATTCAACAACTGTACATTTAGCGGAGGAGCCAGACTGGCCTTTACCATGGCCATTGGCGATGTTACCATCTGTAATAATGTATTTGAATCAGGAAGTTCCATTTATGACTATAACATTAGTGCCTCCAAATATACAGGTCAGGTATTAATAGGAACAAACAACAGTGGCTCT
>NZ_QJJZ01000005.1:258952-367670 GCF_003201775.1 Arenibacter sp. ARW7G5Y1
TAATGTATTTGAATCAGGAAGTTCCATTTATGACTATAACATTAGTGCCTCCAAATATACAGGTCAGGTATTAATAGGAACAAACAACAGTGGCTCTTCCAATTATATAGATTTGGATAGCTCCAAATGGTCCAGTACTAATTGCAATTAAATATAATACAACCTACCGGCCAATCTAGTATATATTATTATAACCAACTAGCGATCTCGAAATGGGTCCCTAGTTGGTTTTTAATTTTGTCTTAAGTATTGTGTAAATACTTCCATAATTTCTGATTAGCCTTTATGAAGACATTTTATATGGCCTTACTCACTTTCAACGAATACAAAAAGGTTTTTGCCATAGTTGATTTTCAAGAATTAATGGAGTGGATTTAAATTATTACGAATTACCAGAGCACTATTGCTTAAAACAACTTCAAAACCCAAAGGGCAACATATTTTCGTTACATAGATACCTTAAAACAAAATAGCGTATAAAACTATTGGTCTGATATGAAAGTCTCTGCAAAACTTTTTCACCCAATAAAAAACGAATATTTTTTGTTTAAAACACCTTACCATCCCAATACCACAAATACACTCTTCTTCCTATTTTAGGCCATTAAATTAGAATGATATCCAAACAATAGTCCAGATCTCCGACCTATTCATTAAAAAGTAAAATTACAGTTCAACGTTTTTTTTGGTCAAGTCTATAGGTTTATTTCTTTATGTAAAACAAAAATGCCAATTTTACTGCGTAAATCGGAAATAACACTATTCTAAAAATTCCAGTAATTTAGCGTATTTAATTATGTTTTTAAACACCTTCAATAAAATGACCCAAGCTTTACATGCATTGTCTTTTACAAAGCCGTGCATACTTTGAGACATAATGGTACTATGACATACATTTACAATCTTAAAAATCGCCTAAAGAACAGTAAGTTGGTCAATGATTCTTTCTGGGCTATTTTTGGAAATGTCTTGGGAAAGGGACTGTCACTACTTACGGTTATTATAATTGCAAGGATTTTAGGCAAAGAAGTGTACGGGGAGTACGGAATTGTAAATGGCACAATAGCCTCCATTTTGATCTTCACTAATTTTGGACTTAACTACACCTCAACCAAATATATCGCCGAATATAAAACTACAAAACCGGAATTATTATCACAAATAATTAAATCTTGCCGGCAATTAACGTTATTTTTTAGTGGATTTGCCACTTTGGTTTTATTCCTAGGGGCAGAATATATAGCAACTCATTTACTTAATTTACCCAAGTTATCTTTTTTTCTGCGTTTAATCTCAATTAATATTTTAGTTGGATCCCTATGCAGGACCCAGGAAGGCATACTTGCCGGTTTGGGAAAGTTCAAGGTTTTGGCCAAGATCAATACTATTATAGGTATTGGGAACTTTTTGATGGGTGTGGTCTTAACATATGTTTATGGACTAACAGGGGCATTCATATCTTCAATCTTTTTACAAATTCTATCTTATTTTCTTCTCAGGTACAACATTGTGAAAAATGTGGTACCTGTGGATAAAGAAATAAAAACGAAAATATCGTTACGAGAAATACTTAAATTCTCTACACCTGTTGCCTTGCAAGAAGCGTTTTACTCAATTATTACTTATTCAACAGGTTTATTATTGGTTCAATTATCAACTTATGGAGAGGTTGGACTAAGTTCTGCTGCCGTTTATTGGAGTGCCATAATACTATATATCCCCGGGATTTTAAGAAATGTTATACTGTCTCATTTATCTGCCACCCTGGGCAACAATAAGGCTAGGTTAAGAATATTGAGATTGATTTTAGTATTCAATTTTTGTGTAACTCTTTTACTTTCATTAACCGTATATTTCCTATCGGACTACATAGTAGCCTTTTATGGGGATAATTTCTCCGGACTAAAATTTGTTTTAAATATTTCCGTATTCACCACTATTTTTTCAAGCATGAGTAACGTCTATGCCCAGGCCTATATGTCGGAGAATAAAAATTGGCTCATGTTGTTCTTTAGAATTATTAGGGATGGCTCTATTTTTGGAATCGCCTATTTTTTGCTAACACAAAATGGAGGAATCGATGGTGCATTATCGTTGGCAAAAAGTTCTCTTTGGGCCAATATACTGTTCTTGATTTTGATAGCTGGATTTTATGAATTGATTATTAACAAAAACAAATCATTGACATGAAAAGATTGATTTTTATAATTTCTTTTTTTGTTTATAGCGGTTATTATGCAGGCCTTGCATTTATATTCTCCTTTAATCTTAGTTCGTTATCAAGGTTCTATTCCGTTCCGCTCAGAGTAGTAATGGCCTTAATTATGTTGGCTATCATTCATCGATTTAGGAAGCGTTTAGTGCAAAATACGAATGCACATTATGCCATCCTATTCATTGTCTTTTGGATTTTTTATACAGTAAAGGTGCTATTTACGGAATCCACTACTTCAAGTCATGAGCTGGCAAGAATATGGATCGAGTATCCACTTTATGCTTTGTTGTATGTAGTAATTCCGTTTATGGCCTATTATTCCATAGACATAAAAAAATACCAAAAAGATATTATAAACGGCTTTATATCCTCTGGATTCATACTGGGACTGGTAAGCCTATACCTATATGGCAAGTTTTTGGCCCAGGGGATCGGTCGCCTTAATCTGGTTAGTTACCAGACCGGGGAAGAAGTTCTTAACCCATTGGCACTGTCCTATGCAGGTGTCTTGACCATCGTATTGTGCATTTATAGATTGTTGATCCTAAAAGAAAGGAGGAAGCTGCAAATAGTGTATTTAATCTCCACGATTATATTGTCCTTTATATTGTTCCTACTCGGATCATCCAGAGGATCTGTGATTGCTATTATGTTAACCTTACCTGTTTTTATTGCCTATAGCGGAGTGAAACAAAAATTCAAATTTATTACAGTTTCCATTTTGTCGATCCCCATAATTATATGGGCCATGGAAGCAAGTGGCAGTAGTCTATTTGAAAGGATGGGCAACACCGTTGAAGACAAAGGGGGAGGTAGGGAATCTCTTTGGGCCAATGCTTTCTCTCATTTTTTGGAAAATCCCATATTTGGGGGTAAAATTGAAATCGGCGGTATTTATCCCCATAATTTCATCCTAGAAATACTAATGTCTACTGGATTGCTTGGTATAATCTTGTTTATGACCGTTCTGATCAAAGGTTTTTTTCTTGGAAGAAAGAATGCCAGCATAGACAACACCAGTGTATTTGCCCTATTGTTATTAGTTGTGGGCTTTTCCCAATACTCGTTTTCAGGGGGGGTATATACCGCTATCAACCTATTTGTTCCCCTGGGTATTATTTTTGGCATTCAAAACAACAACACCTCCAATTAGATTTTAAAATAGCATAAATATGAACTTGGAGGCCCAGCCCTACTTGCCGATTTACCTACAAAATTCAATAAAAAATAATTTAGACCCCCGCATAAACAATATTAAAAGAAAGTTTCAGTTTATTAAATAAATGAAATTAAAAATAATTAATCACAATAATGGGTATTTTCAAAATACCATATTATATCCCCCTGAGATTAGTACGACAGACCATAAACTTCTTAAATAAAAAACATAACCCAAAACAACGGACACTGAATTTCAGATAAAAACGTATGAAAAGATATTTGAACTATTTAATTTCCATATTTTCATTGAGAAAAATAGTCTACAAGGATATTTCTATATTCTCCTACTGGGACAAAAAATCTGATTTTACTAAATACACTAGGTTGGGTTCACATGTTCGATTATTGAATTCCCAATTAGGTAAATACACTAGAATAAGTAAGGGTTGTTCTATAGTGTATACTAAAATTGGAAATTTTTGCTCCGTTGCCGGTAACGTTCAAATTGGTGCCGGCAGACATCCCTTGAATTATCTATCTACCAATCAGGTATTTTACAATTATAATAAGCTTCAGAATAAATGGGTACATAAAATAGACTTTCAAGAGAATTTACCCATTAATATTGGTAGCGATGTATGGATTGGAACTGATAGTTTTATCATGGGCGGAGTAAATATAGGTCATGGTGCAGTAATAGGAGCCAAATCGCTTGTTACCAAAGATATTCCACCCTACGCAATTGCAGTAGGAATGCCGGCAAAAGTAATCAAGTATAGATTCCCTCCCGAAGTAATAGAAAAACTTCTGAAAATAAAATGGTGGGATTTTGATGATACCATGATAGAGCAACATTTAGAACTATTTAGAGAACCAAATATAGACCTCACTACTTTAAACAAATATTTTCCGGATAATTAATTCACTTAACAGTGATCACCAATTAACAATTCAATGCAAAAAAACAAACCGAAAGTTGCCTTGATTCCAGCCATAAGCCCCCTTTACAGATTATATGTTTGGGAAAAACTGGCTGAATTAAAGTCGCTGGATGTTACATTCTTTTTAGAAACCGAAAACAACATTGATAATATAAAATATATTCCTCTGGATATTCTTAATGAAAAATTTCAATGGAAGCGTATTCAAAACACATACCACTTTAGGTTCTTATGGCAAAAAGGGGTGCTAAAACTTCCTTTTAGTGATTATGATATTTTGCTCTTTAGTGGGAACATTAGATGTTTATCCACCTGGATTTCGAGTATACTTGCCCGAATAATGGGGAAGCGGGTCTATTTCTGGACCCATGGTGTGTATGGAAAAGAAAACAGGCTATCACTTTTTGTCAAAAGGATATTCCTATCCATTCCCACTGGGAATTTCTTCTATGGGGATCTATCTTTGCAAAAAGTTCTTTCCTGGAATTTTAACAAAGATCACAACCATGTGATTTATAATTCCCTCAATTATGATTTCCATAAAAAAATGAGGGAATCCCAAAGTAACGAAAATACATATATAGATCATTTTAACAACAAAAACCCAGTTTTACTTTTTATAGGCAGGTTGACCAGGATAAAAAAATTGGAGCAACTTTTATTGGCTGCAAAAAAGTTGGAAAATGAAGGGGAATTATACAACATCATCCTAATAGGTGATGGCCCGGAACGAGAGAGGCTACAAGAGATTTCCACTGACAATAACCTCCATACCTGGTTTTATGGAGAATGTTATGACGAGAATGAACTTTATAGTTTGATATCGCAGGCCGATCTTTGCATCTCACCCGGAAATGTAGGTCTCACCCTAATGCATTGCCTAAGCTATGGCACCCCGGTCATAACCCACAACGACTTCTCTTATCAAATGCCAGAGGCAGAAGCCATCGACCCTGGATTTAATGGGGATTTCTTTGAGAGGGATTCTATCGAGGATTTATCTCAGGCCATTAAAAATTGGTTTGATAAAAATAAAGCAGTGGATAGAAACATCATAAAACAAAGATGTTATTCCGTTATAGATGAGAAATACAACCCATACTATCAATCTACATTGATAGAAAAAGTGGCACTAAACAATATTTAAAAACAATTATTCCATGTTCAAAAACAAAACACTTTTAATTACAGGAGGGACAGGCTCTTTTGGAAACGCCGTATTAAACCGCTTTCTAGAAACCAATATAAAAGAAATACGCATATTTAGTCGCGATGAAAAGAAACAGGACGATATGCGGAACCAACTCAAAAACGAAAAAATTAAGTTCTATATTGGAGATGTAAGGGACTACAACAGTATAGCCAAAGCCATGCAAGGGGTTGATTATGTATTTCATGCCGCTGCACTTAAACAAGTACCTTCCTGCGAATTTTTCCCTTTGGAAGCAACCAAAACCAATGTCTTTGGCACCCAGAACACCATAGATGCTGCAGTGGCCAACAATGTAAAACGCATTATTTGCCTTAGTACGGACAAAGCGGCCTACCCTATTAATGCCATGGGAATCAGCAAGGCCTTAATGGAAAAGGTGGCCGTTGCCGCCTCTAGAAATATAAATAATGACAATACCATTGTTTGCCTTACCAGATATGGCAATGTGATGGCTTCAAGGGGGTCAGTAATTCCTTTATTTGTGAAGCAAATAAAGGAAAAAGCTCCCTTAACGGTTACGGATCCCAATATGACCCGTTTTTTAATGTCGTTGGAAGATGCAGTGGATTTAGTGATATTTGCCTTTTTAAACGGCAACCAAGGAGATCTCTTTGTAAACAAGGCACCCGCCAGTTCCATTGGTGATCTTGCTCAAGCTATTAAAGAAATTTTTAATTCCGACAGTGAAGTAAAAGTGATTGGTACCCGCCATGGTGAAAAACTATACGAGACTCTCTGTACCCGGGAGGAAATGCAAAAGGCCGAGGACATGGGAGAGTTTTATAGAATTCCTGCAGATAATAGGGATCTTAACTACAGCCGGTACTTTTCGGAAGGAGAAACCGACATTAATGTTATTGAAGATTATCACTCCCATAACACCGAGCAATTAACCCATCAAGCACTTAAAAACACCCTATTGAATTTAGACTTTATAAAAGAAAATTTATAATGGATAAAACCTTGGAAATTGAAGGGACTACTTTTTCTGACACCCGTGGGAAAATAAAATTTTTCAACACTTTTGATATGTCCCAGATTGTTCGCTTTTATGAGATTTCCCCAGACAATACTAGTATTATTAGGGGTTGGCAGGGGCACCATAATGAAAAAAAATGGTTCTATTGCCATAGCGGTAGTTTTGTGATCAACACTGTAAATATAATGCCAAAAGAAACTACACCCAACAATAGAATACCGCAAAGATTCGTTTTAAACGAAAATTCCCCTGTAATCTTGGAAGTTCCAGAAGGAAGTGCCACTGCCTTTAAATCCCTTGAAGATGGTTCCAAGTTGATGGTGTTTTCTGATTTTACCTTGGACGAATCCATGAAAGATGACATTAGATTTCCCTTGGAAACATGGAACGCCCAGTGGTGATTTTAAAAATTAAATTATTTCTTTTGGCACCTTTTTGTTTAATTATGGCATATGCGATTATGGTATCATTAAAACTTTAATTTATGAAATCCAATAAATTTCTACTATTGCAATTAAATAATGACAATGAAACTAAAGTATTACAATAACCTGGACGGAATTAGGGCCATAGCAGCTTTAATGGTAATGATTTTTCATTTTTTCCAGGCTTTTGACCCAAATTCTTATTTCTGGCAAACTATTAAAAAAGTATCCGTTTTTGGACAAACTGGGGTGACCCTATTTTTTGTTTTATCAGGATTTTTAATAACACGAATCCTTATTAACACAAAAGAGACTGAGGGTTATTTCAAAAATTTCTATTTAAGACGGACTCTGAGAATATTTCCTCTATATTATTTGTTTTTGATATTATCATACTTCATTGTACCATATATTTTAGATGCCAAAATTCCAGATTTTAGTCAACAAATTTATTATTACCTATATCTACAGAATTTTGCCAGTACATTTAGTTGGGATGCGGTTGGTCCAAGCCACTTTTGGTCTTTAGCCGTTGAAGAGCACTTTTACTTGTTTTGGCCCTTAGTCATATATTTATTTTCAAGAAAAAATCTAATTAAGATAATCATAGGTATAATTGTGTTTGCCCTACTTCTCAGAATATATATGGTCAATAAGGACCTGGACGTCTTTAAATTTACATTTACCAGGTTCGACTCATTGGCTATTGGGGCAATTTTGGCAATTTTGGAATTAAAAAATTACTTTACGAGTGAAAACATAAAAAAGTTTGTCATACTACTTTGTGGAATATTTATTCCCACAATTACGATATGGCTGTTTATATCAGGTGATAAAAACACCTACATACAAATTTTTAAATATTTACTTATTTCATTTACCTATTTTTCATTGATTGGGTTTGTACTATGTTTAAAAAGCGACCATTTAATTAATAAGTTTTTAAGATCTCGATTTTTGGTTTATACCGGAAAAATAAGCTACGGTCTTTATGTATACCATCCATTGGCCTACGCTCTATGCGACAATTACCTGAACACTAATAGTCAAATTATCAATCTATTAATCCGCTTTACGGCAACATACATTCTTGCTGCCCTCAGCTATCATTTTTTTGAATCAGCTTTTTTAAGGTTAAAGAAATACTTTGAGTATTCCGATAAACGAAAAAATGAAAAAATAGAACGCAAGTTGCTTATGTAAATACAACGTATTTTAATAATGTTTTAATAATCTTAATGATAAATAAGATTTATTATCTTATTCGAATGATTGTTCCTAACGATAAACAAGCACATTTTTTTTAAAATTAACCTAAACTGTGTCAAATTTTAAATTTAAATGATAATGTTCAACATGACCAATTTAACACATGAATAAAAAAATAGGAATCACCGGTCAGGCCGGATTCGTAGGTAACCATTTATATAATACCCTGTCTCTGGACGAGACCATAACATTGGTTCCCTTTGAACGTACTTTCTTCGGAAACAAAAAATTATTGTGCAATTTTGTTGCTGAATGCGATGTCATAGTTCATTTGGCAGCGATGAACAGACACGTGGATCCCAATGTTATCTATGAAACCAATATCGATTTGGTTTCCCAACTAATAGATGCTTGTACAACAGAAGATGTAAAACCCCATATTATATTTTCATCCTCTTCACAGGAAGAAAAGGATAACCTTTACGGCCGATCCAAAAAAGAGGGAAAAGAGAAATTAATTAAGTGGGCCCAGGAAGTGGGCAGTAAATTTACCTCCTTGACCATTCCCAATGTTTTCGGACCATTTGGAAAGCCAAATTACAACTCGGTGGTAGCCACATTTTGCCACAAAATAGCACATAACGAAAATCCCACCATAATAAACGATAGTGAGGTGGGCCTCATCTATATCAACGAATTGGTAGAAATCTTTATACAGTCTATTAAAGACTTCAATAAAAGTGGGCTTGCAGATGAAAATGTTAAGGAATTAAAGATTGCTCCAACAAAAAACATAAAAGTTTCCGAAATCTTAAGTTTATTGCAACAATATAAAACCGACTATTTGGAAAATGGAATTTTTCCCAGTTTGGAACAGAACTTTGAGAAAGCACTTTTCAACACTTTTAGGTGTTATATTCCAACAAGCCATTATCCCGTTAAATTTAAAAAGAACACGGACAATAGAGGTAGCTTTGTAGAGATAGCAAGAACTAATACCAGCGGACAGTTTTCCTATTCCACCACTGTTCCCGGCATAACTAGGGGAAATCATTTTCATACCCGAAAAGCCGAGAGATTTGCGGTGATAAGTGGCAAAGCACTTATACAGCTTAGGAAGATTGGAACAGATGAAGTCCTTGATTATTATTTGGACGGGGATGAACCTGCTTATGTAGACATGCCCATATGGTATACCCATAATATAAAAAATATTGGAGACACAGAACTAATTACCCTATTCTGGATCAATGAGCCCTACAATCCTGAGGATGCCGATACTTACTTTGTAAACGTATAATAAACATAAAAAAAACAACCATTGAAAAAGCTTAAAGTATTAACCGTTGTGGGTACACGCCCCGAAATAATAAGACTGGCCTGTGTTTTAAATGCCCTCGATGCCAATAAAGCTATTGATCATACCTTGGTACATACTGGTCAAAATTACGATTATGAACTCAATGAAATATTTTTTGAGGACTTGGGAATACGAAAACCCGATCATTTTCTTAATGCAGCCGGTAAAAATGCCACCGAAACCGTGGGGAATATCTTAATTGCCATAGACCCTATATTGGAAAAACTGGCGCCGGATGCCTTTTTGGTCCTGGGAGATACCAATTCCTGTTTATGTGCCATTCCTGCCAAAAAACGGAAAATTCCTGTTTTTCATATGGAGGCAGGGAATCGTTGTTTCGATCAACGGGTGCCCGAGGAGACCAACCGAAAAATTGTAGACCATATTTCAGATATAAATTTGACCTATAGTGATATTGCCAGGGAATATTTATTGAGGGAAGGTTTATCGCCAGATCGGGTGATCAAGACCGGTAGTCCAATGTTCGAGGTATTGGGAAATTTCAAGGCCAAGATTGAAGCTTCCGATGTACTGGAAAAACTAAATCTTGAAAAACAGAAATTTTTTGTAGTATCCTCCCATAGGGAAGAAAATATTAGCAATCCCAAAAACTTTGAAGGGCTTATAACTTCCTTAAACCAAATTGCGGAAAAATACGATTATCCCATAATTGTTTCTACCCATCCCAGAACCAGAAACATGTTAAATGAGAAAAAAATAAAAACACACCCCAATATTCAATTTCTTAAACCTCTGGGCTTTTCAGATTACAATGCATTGCAGTACCACTCTTTTGCTGTTTTGTCCGATAGCGGCACCATATCGGAGGAGTCCTCCATCTTAAATTTCAGGGCCCTGAACATTCGGGAAGCACACGAAAGGCCCGAAGCCATGGAAGAAGCTTCCGTGATGATGGTAGGTCTGAACCCAGAACGCATTATGCAGGCTCTGGAGGCTTTGGAAGTGCAGTCGCGTAATCCGAACAGGAATTTTAGGCCAGTTGCCGATTATTCTATGCCCAATGTGAGCGAAAAGGTAGTCCGTATCATTATTTCATACGTAGATTACATAAACAGAACTGTTTGGTCTAAAATTTAAAAATGAAAAAAATTATATTTCTTGCCCTAGGGTTTCCAAATGTAGAAAATAGCACCACTATCTGGACTGACCTTATAGGTGAGTTTAGCCAGCAGGGGCATGATGTCCTGGTAGTGGCACCCGCCTTGAAAAATAAAGAAGTTGGGGTAAAGATAGAAGGAGGTATTAAGGTTTTAAGGGTTTCTACCTTAGAATTGTTTAACACAGGGAAATTCAAAAAGGGAATTGCCAATGTACTGTTGCCCTATCAATATAAAAATGCACTAAGAAAAAACAAAATCGAACTGGATTTTGATCTTATTCTTATGCCTACCCCCCCTATTACCCTAACCAATGTTGCGAAATGGTTAAAGAAAAAATCGAAAACCAAAATGTACCTTATTCTTAGGGATATTTTCCCTCAAAATGCGGTAGATCTTAAAATGATGGCTCCAAATAGCCTTACGTATACTTACTTTCGGAAAAAGGAAATAGAGATGTACCAAGTCTCGGATGCTATTGGATGTATGTCCAATGCAAACGTGTCCTACGTTAAAAAACATAACCCGCAATTGGATCAAAGTAAACTGCATTTGTTGCCTAACTGGGAAAATGCACAAAGCCCTACAGCATCTGCCGATAATGAAAATATTAAAGAACAATATGGTTTAAAGAACAAATTTGTCCTCATTTTTGGCGGTAATATAGGCAAGCCACAAAAAATGGAGAATATCATTGAACTGGCCAAAAGCTGCTTATCTATTGATGATATCGTATTTATTATCATTGGAGAGGGTACCGAAAAGAAAAAAATAGAAAACCTTGCCAGCCAATACAATCTGAACAATGTCATCCTAAAAGATAAAATTCCACGTTCTGAATATAACGAATTATTGAGAATTGCAGATGTGGGGCTTATATCCCTTAGTGAAGATTTTACTATACCCAATTTCCCTTCCAAGGTCCTCTCCTATTTCAACCTCAAAAAACCAATACTTGCCTCAATCGATCTTTCTACCGATTTTGGCGACATGTTGGAGGATACCAATTCGGGGTTCTGGGCAGAAGCCGGTAAAACAGATTTATTAAAGGAAAAATTAATGACCTTATACCGCGATAAGGACTTACGCCTTCAAATGGGCCTTAATGGTTATAATTACAAAAATAAATACTTGCTTCCAGAACATGCATATTCAACAATAATTTCACATGTCAACGAAAAGTAAATCTTTTCCCAATTTGGATTTAGCCCAAGTTACAACGTACTTATTTTCCTTTTAACGTTTAAACTTTTAATATTGAATCCAAAATTTTATTTTTATAGGCATTGCTATTTATGTAAAGTAATAAACCCGGTTAATTTTTTAATATTTAGATTGTCTTATATTAACACGCTATAAGTTATCTTTGAAAACAGACCCAATTTATTTCCGATTAACATATTTAGATATCTGTAATATATATTATTGAACATAATGCCAACTTATTTTATTAATCACTACTTAGATTAACCATGTACTCCACCTTTTTTAAACGTTTATGTGACATTCTCATATCATTGATGGGTCTACTTATACTATCTCCTATTTTTATAGTGGTCATGATTATCCTATTTTTTACCAATAATGGAAAGTCATTTTTCTATCAGGAAAGACCAGGAAAAAATGGAAACATATTCAAGATTATAAAATTCAAGACCATGAACGACAAGAAGGACGAACATGGGGAGTTTTTACCTTTTGATAAACGTGTCACCAAAACTGGTCTATTTATTAGAAAATATTCCTTGGATGAGATACCACAATTGATCAATGTCCTGAAAGGGGATATGAGCATCGTAGGCCCTAGACCACTATTGGTACAATACCTTCCATTATATAATGAAACCCAGAAAATAAGACATGATGTAAAACCTGGTATTACCAATTGGGCACAAGTTAATGGTAGAAATGCCATTGATTGGGAAAAAAAGTTTGAATTGGATGTTTGGTATGTACAACATCTCTCATTTGCCCTGGATCTTAAAATTTTAGTTTTAACAGCCAAAAAAGTGATCCTTAAAGACGGCGTTAATAGTTCAGAAAACCTAAACATGCCCCCGTTTACAGGTTCACCCCAGAATTAAACTTATTTAAACCGACATATAAACTTTATTTAGATGGAGAACATATTAATTATTGGCGCCTCTGGACATGCAAAGGTTATTGTAGATATTATTGAAAAGCAAAAGCAATACAATATCTATGGCTTTTTGGATACTTTTAAAAAGAAAGGGGATAAATTGTTTGAATATACCATACTGGGTTCGGAAAATGATCTGAATGAAATCGTAGAAAAAAACAACATTAGTGGATGCTTTATAGCTATTGGAGATAATTGTACCAGAAAAATTATGTCCAGAAAAATTTCCACCTTAAATCCCAATTTAAAATTTATCAATGCCATTCATCCCAGTTCAATTATTGGCAAGGAAGTGACATTGGGCCATGGAATTGCCATTATGCCCGGTGTAGTTGTAAATAGTGATAGTAAAATTGGGGATTTCTGTATCCTAAACACCAACTCTTCGTTGGGCCATGATGGTGTTATGAATGATTATTCCAGTATCTCATCGGGGGTAAGGACAGGTGGAAATCTAAAATTGAATGAGTGTAGTGCAATATCAATTGGAGCTACCATAATTGAAAATATTGTAATTGGAAGGGATACGATTATTGGTGCTGGCTCTCTTGTAACCAAAAATATACCTAGTGAAGTTGTTGCCTATGGTATTCCCGCCAAAATAATAAAATCCCGAAGAGCAGATGACAAATACCTCTTTGGAGAAAAAAACAAGACCGGTAGATCTTAATCCCGGCATTACTGCAAGTACTAAGGTTTTCTTTAAAAGGGTATGATAGTCCTTTGGTCTATAAGCCTAACAAAATTGGAATTACCCATAGCCTTTCCCCGGAATTACTCCCAATACATCTTATCCGTTTCGTTCAAGTACTCCACACTCCGTAATCACCCGCCAAGAAAATTTGACCTCAATAGTGATTATTTAATGATGTAAAGTCTTATGGCGCTTAGGCTATGTCGTACTTTTAAATTGTTAAACCTTTCTACCTTAATTCGCCGTAGGGAATCATCCAGCTTGTCCTTGGTCTTGGCAGGAGTCCATCTACTCTTTGTATGTCTCTAGCCGTCCGTTGCAGACATCTTTATCAATAGCTGCAGATAACATTTGTGTACACCCCACAATAAAAACCTACATCATCCATATTTGTTTACTGACCCATGATGGCCGTACATATTTACGCACCGCACATGAGTCCTTTTCTATTGAATTACCAAAGCATAAAACATGGATAATGCACAATACTATATACCGTTATAGGTGGCAGGGTTTTCCCACTTAACTTTGGCCTAATATAAAATGATAAAGTAGAAAATACGGAATTTTATTATTTTCCGAGTTTTCTACTTTATCATAAAAAGATAGCGCCTTAGCACAAATGTACCCAACAAGAAATATATCCCATTTTTTACTTGGTGGACTCCAAGTCATAGCTACCTATGGGTGATTGCTGTGATATGTCCTTTGTATAGTTATTTTTCTTTATGGCATTGTTAATGACCAATTTTCTTTTTCCAGAAAGTAACAAGGGGATATCCTTAACGTATTCTACCACAATATTGGCATTCTCTCCGAAATACGTTTTATACTTTTCTACGACCTTTGATTCATTGCTATAATCAAATTGATCGTTCACTTTTAGTTTAATGGTATAGCTAAAGTCGTCCTCTTCCACAAACTGAAATTGATCGATACCTTTAAATTGCAGAATGTGGTGAATTATATGTGATGATACAAATTCGCCTTTGGTGTTGGTGAACATATCCATTTTTCTGCCTTCAATGACCGTAAATACCAAGCGTCCACTCTTATCTTTTTGTACCCTCCCAACATCACCGGTATCATATCGAATCATGGGCATACAATAATTGAACAGATCGGTAATAACAATCCTACCGGACTCACCGGATTTAACGGGAATATCCCGATTTAAATCCAAGATCTCCACATAATAACTGGCCTCATTAATTTCAAAATCGCGACTCCCATAAAATTGCTGACCAATAATCCCATTTTCAGAATTGGAATACCTAGATAAGGGCTCTATTTTAAAATACTTTTTAATGCCTTGTCTAACGTAATCATCCATACCTTCCGCCATGGCTATCACGGAATTCGTCTTAGATTTAAGTGGTTCGCTATTAATCTTATCAAGATATTGAATAATGGACCTAAGTGCCGAGTTATAAGCTAGAATATTTTTGGAGGACCTATCTCTTTCAAAACGGGTAAACCATTTGTGCAAACTGTTATCATTAATGTCGTCCACAGATTGCATATCAATATTCTGAATCTTGGACAACCAGCCACTTTTTTTGTATTGCTTATCCCATAACCTCAAATAATATAACCTAGCTCCCAATTCGAATCCTGATCGTTTGGAAAAGAACAGTGTATCGGCAATATTTCGCTCCCGTTTGCCTTTATTTTGTAAAAGTTTAAACGGATTACCTGTTGAACCACTTGTAGACACCTCATGATTATGCTTATCCAGATATAAGGTACTGGTAAATTTTTCGTAATTTTCTCTTATAAATGCCTTGTCCACAACAGGAAAGTGCTCCAATTTTGTACAATGTCCCCCCATTAAGGACTTATAGAAGGGAACCGTTTCAACCGCATGTTCCATTAGTCTCCCCAAATGTTCACTTCGGCGTTTTAAGGCCTTTGGCGAATTGGGGTCCGACTGAATATATTCAATATCCTTGAAATGTCTCCTTACCCTACCCCCTTTTAAAAAATCCACGGTCCAGAACAGAACTTTTCTTGCAAATTCCAATACTTTCATCTAAAATTTTATTTAGTCATTGTTAAAAAATTTTGGGGGAAATTTATATCTGTAATCATCTGTAATCATCTGTATCTATTGATTCATTATAATTTTTTAATTCTCTTTTATGGAACCTACATAGAGAATCCCGTCATGGATACTATCCAGGGTATAAGTAAAATTTTCAACCTTGCTATCCGGTATCTTTAAATATCGTGCATAATTCTTATCACCAATGGAACAGTAAATCAATGGATCATCTGTAAGTTGATCATAATTCAAAGCCTTATAAGCCGTAGTATCATTGGGTCTTAAATCTTCAAACTTCATTGAAAACAACACAACATTGGTGAAACTTTCATTCGTCTTATTTACCACTCTAATCTGTGTCCCCTGCAACTTTGGCATATCATTTTTTCCAGCGCAAAACACTAAAAAAACAAACGCCCCAATTACATATAAAATTTTCATGAATACTTTGTTATATCAGTGAACCACAACACTTACCAAACAGGTATTAACCTCTTGACAATAATGTAAATTTACATTTTTTAATATCAGCCTTATTCCTTTATCTACCAATAGCCAAAATAATCTTTGAAATACAACCAAGGTATATATTATCCAAGAATATTAAAAATGAGAGATTTACTCCTGGTGGTCAATACTTAATTCAGAAGTAAAGCGTTAGTGTTTTAATAAAGGTAATTCATACATTAGCTACTGCAAACCATAGTGTCAACCACAATTAAAACAGAAAACCTATTGTACGCCGAACTAGCAGGTTCCTCAATAAAATATCCCAACATGAAAAGTAAATTTGTCTTGATTCTATTATTTCTCAGTTCTATAATTTACGGACAAATAGAAATAAAAGGAACCATTCTGGAATATGACGGGACTGGAAAGGAAAAAGTGCTTCCGGACGTTAATATAATATGGTTAAATAGTAGTGTTGGGACAACTTCCAATGAGTTGGGCGAATTTAGTATTCCTTTTAACAAGGATTATAAAAAATTGGTGATAAGTTATGTGGGCTATAAATCAGACACCATAACGGTCAACAGGCCCAACCTTGGAAAAATCCGTCTGCAACCCGATATTGAACTTGAGGAAGTAGTAGTTCGCAAAAAACTTAATCCCATACAAAAATCCTTGTTCAATGTACAAAACGTGGTAACTGTGGATAGCCGGGAAATGCTAAAAGCCGCTTGCTGTAACCTATCTGAAAGTTTCGAAACCAATCCTGCCGTTGATGTAAATATTTCTGATGCGGTTACAGGTGCCAAACAAATTCAAATGCTTGGTCTAAACAGTCCATATCTCTTGTTTACCCAAGAAAACATGCCCTCCATTAGAGGAGCCTCACAAATCTACGGACTATCGTTTATTCCCGGCTCATGGATAGAAAGTATCCAAATTACCAAAGGTGCCGGAAGTGTACTCAATGGCTTTGAAAGTATTTCAGGACAGATAAACAGCGAATTGGTAAAACCTTTGATGGATCAGAAAGTCTTTCTGAATATGTACGGAAACAACTATGAGCGCTATGAACTAAACACGAGATATAACAAGGTGTTTTCTGATAAACTGGCCACCGGAATCTATTTACATGCCAATCTAAGGGATGGTATTATTGATAGGAACGAAGACAATTTTTTAGATACTCCTTTGGCAAAACAGATCAATTTTATGAACCGTTGGCAGTTCCTGGATTCAGAAAAAGGTTGGGTCAGCTTCTTAAATACGCAATTCCTATTGGATGAAAAACAAACTGGAGAAAAGGATTTTGACCCTAAAACCGATAAATTTACAAACAATGCCTGGGGCAGTGAGGTCAAGACTACCAGGCTGGACATTTCTGCAAAATTAGGCTATGTTTTTCCCGAACTACCCTTTCAAAGTTTTGGCTATCAAACCGCTTTTAGTACCCATGACCAAGATTCCTATTACGGCTACAATACATACAACATAGAACACACCTCCTACTATTCCAATGCTATTTTTAATAGTATTATAGGCAGTACCCAACATAAGTTTAAAACTGGCCTCAGTTTTAATTATGACCATTTTAATGAAAGAATCAATAATATGGATATGGACCGGGTAGATAATTCCGTAGGTGCCTTTTTTGAATATACTTATGATAATCTGGAAAAATTAAGTTTTGTTGCCGGACTTAGAATAGACAACCATAACAGATTAGGTTCGTTTATAACCCCTCGTTTACACCTCCGATATTCCTTATGGAACAAAGCTAGCCTACGTTTGTCCCTTGGCCGGGGAAAAAGAGCGGCAAATATCTTTGCTGAAAACCAACAACTTTTCGCCTCTTCGAGGGCCTTAAACATAATAAACGGTAACGGGAAGCTATATACCTTGAATCCAGAAATTGCATGGAATTCCGGAATAGGTTTTATTCAAAAACTATATCTTTGGAATAGATCCTTGGATATTTCATTTGACTATTACCGGACAGTATTTACCGATCAGGTAATTATAGATTGGGAAAGTCCACAGGAAATTGCTTTTTACAATTTGGATGGTAAGAGTATATCCAACAGCCTACAAGTAGATTTAAATTATGAAATTATCCAGAACATGGATCTAAGGCTAACCTATAAGAATTATGATGTTAGATTGGATTACCTGTCAGGAACACTGCAAAAGCCATTACAACCTGAACATCGCTTTTTTGGGAATCTAAGTTATGAAACATTGGAAAAATATAGAAAACGACATTGGAGAATGGATTTCACCTACCATTGGCAAGGGGAACAAAGATTGCCCAATACCAATACAAACCCTTCCATGTACCAGCTTTCAGAAACTGCAAGACCGTATAGCATAATAAACGCCCAACTTACCCGAGTACTAAATGAGAGGTTCGAAATTTATCTTGGGGGGGAAAATATAACCAATACTACCCAGAAAAAACCTATTATTGGTTCTGATGACCCTTTTGGCCCCTATTTTGATAGTACAATACTATTTGCACCAGTTTTGGGCGAAATCTATTATCTGGGATTCAGATACAAATTATAAAAGAAAAAAATAACCCTTGAAAATTTAATATATCAGACCATGTTCACAAAGCTTAAATTATCTAAAACAATACTTCTAACAGCTATTCTATTAATGGGACTTCAGTTAAATGCCCAAGAGAAAGGCAAAGATAAAAACAAGAAAACCACTTTTGAAGTTAAGGGCAATTGTGGAATGTGCAAATCAAGAATTGAAAAGGCTTCAATTAAGGTCAAAGGAGTAAAATATGTAAATTGGGATATTCCCTCAAAACAACTTACTTTAATAATGGATGAAAATAAATGCACCACCCTTGATGTCAAAAAAGCCATTGCCTTGGTAGGCCATGACACAGATTCCACCAAGGCAGATAGTACTACCTATAACAGCCTACCTCCTTGCTGCAAATTCAGGGATCCCAATAGTGTGCACATGGACCATGGCACCAAGCATTAAAAAATTAAAAAATTAAAACATAAAAAAAAGCAACCCATAGGTTGCTTTTTTTTATGTTAAAACGCTCTTATTATAACTTAACAACCCTTTTAGCCAATAGAATGTCCCCATTGGCATCTACAACCTTGATCACATAGAACCCAGCAGAAAGACCGTATAACTTATTAATAATTATATTATCGGTATTTTGAAAAGTCTCCTGCCTGATCAACATCCCCATCATATTATAAACCTCTACACTACAATTGGTGTTTTTATTAAGGTTAATGGTGATTTTTTCTGTAAAAGGATTAGGATAGGCCTGAATAATAACAGGAGAATCGTCCTTATTATCTTCTTCCCAGACTATAGGAGTGTTTATATTGGCATCGTAGTCATATGGCTTCTTAAGCCTGGCTACTTCACCCTTTCTTGATTTTCCTGCCAAATTGTTATTTACTTGATCAATAGTTGCCACAAAATTAGAGCCAGATGCTGCTTCAAAACCTGGCAGCAACCTAACCTCGTTTACGGATTCTATCCTGCAAGTGGTACCATTGGGCACTATAAAATTGTTTCCTGCTTCAATAACATACTGATAATAAAAAATTTCTTCGGCCCTATAGGTGTTGCTTACAATATAGTTATTTAAAGGAGCAAGTCCATTAGATCCGTAAAACACACCTAATGACCTCGTATCCGTAATGTCATTGGGGTTTACCAAAGGTAAGGTTTGCCCTCCAAAAGAATAGGTTCCATCATATCGGAGCATAGAAGTGGTCTCAAAAGAAGAGTTTTGATGAATTTCTTCCCAATTATACCAAACCCAATCCACAAAAGTATGGTGGAAATAGAATACCGGATCCCTTGGCGACAAAGGTGTAGGCATAGCCCCACCAGTCCATACGTGCGCTCCTCTATGCACCGGCCTTCTTTCCAGTTCGTTGGAAAACTCGAAGAAATTCGTCATAGCGTAGAGATTGGTCACATCCAAAGGTGTTGGCAAAGGCCCATTGCCCCCTAGATTTCTATTCAAACTCCAGTTGGCGTTAAAACTCCCCAGTAACTCCTGATCCCACAAGGGAGAAGTCGTGGATTGATCAGTGGAAGTATTCCACCATGCCAAACTAATTTTAGGATTTATGTCCTGTACAGCTTGTTCCATTTCAAACATTTGGCGTCTATGCCATGCCAAAAATATTTCCCGGCTCGGTTCATCTGGAAGGTTAAAGTGTAAATCCCTTCTTGTTGGATCGATGGTATTATCGAAATTAAAAAAGTCACTATGAAAATCCGCCAAATCAACAAATAAATCCGGACGTGTCCCATCCCTCAACGCATAAAAGGCATTGACCAACTCTGTTTTTTCATAATCCGTCATTTCCTGATAATTCTTTCGAATACTTTGCGCAAATACTGTATTGGCGAAGCATAAAAAAATTAAAATCCTGTAAATGTGTTTCATATATTGATGTGCTAAGACCTATTTTATTTATTTTCCTTTATAACCTCTTCCAATTTCTCCAATTTTTGGGCTAATGAGTCAATCCTTCTATTTTCCTCTTCAAGTAATTTTATTTTCTTTTCTTGTTGAATGGTATACAAGGTAAGCTCTTCGATCTTCCTCAACAATTTAGCATTCATTTGTCCTATTTCAATACCATTTTCTTCAACTTCGGAAGCACTAGGCATGTTCAACAAATATCCCTGCTCCAAAATATGATCTTCCACTTCTTGAAGTGAAGGCAGATTGTAGGTTTTTTCAAAAACATAATCGGGCCAGTTAACCTGTAATTTCACATTCACTTCCTCAGCGACCACGCTGCCCGCCACCGCAAGTCGATATCCTTGGGTATTAGTTGTTCCAATACCCACATTTCTATTCGCAAACAAATCCCTGGCTGTCCAATCAACTGTTTCGAGGTTGGAATTGGCAGAAGTATAATCTATCTCCCCACCACCATCTATGGTTGTAACATTGGCCGTATTACTAGCTGCGGATACATTTCCAGCAGCATCCCTTGCAATTACCGTAAAGGCATATGAAGTATTTTGCGCAAGTCCCGTTACATTAAATATCGTTTCCCCATCGGTAGTACCCACATTATTCCCATCTTGTAAAATAGTATATTGCGCAACCCCTACATTATCCGTTGAAGCCGTCCAAGTCAAATTCGTCGAATTAGTGGTAGTACCATTGGCCTCTAAATTTGTTGGAGCCGTAGGTGATTGATTATCAGCTGCCTCCAAAGTAGTTACGTTGGCCGTATTACTGGCGGCGGACACATTTCCTGCAGCATCCCTAGCCGTTACCGTAAATGCATAGGACGTATTCTGGGTGAGCCCCTCTACGTTAAATGTATTAGCTCCACTGGTAGTACCAACAAGATTTCCTCCTTCCAAAATGGAATACTCAGTTACCCCTACATTGTCTGTCGAGGCAGTCCATGATAGGGTGGTTGTAGTGGTTGTAGTTCCTGTTGCTGCCAGATTTGTTGGTGCCGTAGGTGCCTGATTGTCTACTGCGGTCAGCGTGGTTACATTGGCGGTATTACTGGCTGCGGATACATTACCTGCAGCATCCCTTGCGGTTACCGTAAACGCATAGGACGTATTCTGGTCGAGTCCCTCTACGTTAAATGTAGTAGCTCCAGTGGTAGTACCAATAACGTTCCCTCCTTCCAATATGGAATACTCTGTAACCCCAACATTGTCCGTCGAAGCGTTCCATGACAGGTTGGTTGAAGTAGTGGTGGTACCATTAGCCGTTAAATTTGATGGAGCTGTTGGACTTTGATCATCAACTACGGCACCGGCAGGTAGTATGGATACATTATCTACTAAAATAGTATTGCCCGCGGTAAACCTGGATGCATAATTACTAGTATATATTCTAATCATTGGATTGGCAGAAGTAGCCGTAACATTAAACACATATTCGGACCATTCAGTGCCAACAATAGGTGTCGTTTCAAATCCGGAAAGTCCCGACCAAACGGCAAAGGCTCCCGTAGTATTATTATTGACGCGAGGACCAAATTTAGCCCAAATTCTAATCGTATAATCCTGTCCAACAACCGCGTCAAAATTATAATCCAAGGTTCGACCACCATTGGCCGTTGAAACTACCACAAAGGAGAAGTTTCCGGATTGGGTATCAGTCCCGTCCACTGTTAAGGTAGCCTGTCCCGACCAACCAGCAGTACTATTGGATTCATTTGCCACCGAAACAGCATTTGCTTGTGTATGTAAGTCCTGTGCTACTAAACCTACGCTAAGAAAAAACAATAGTAAAAAAAGTAATTTTTTTGATTCCATAAATTTATCTATAAACAGTTTAAAATAATATGACCTTTTGGGAGGAAATTTTTGTTAAAATTATAATAAATCAAGCCTTGTTAAAAGAATAATCTATGAACTGCACTTAAATGGGTATAAATGGCAAAAAAAAACTTCCAAACCCTTGAAATAAAGTGAAGTTTAAACGATTAAAAAAGGTTGTATTTAAAATGTCAAATTAAGAATAGATATATTATAGGTATAGATGGGGCAATGCATGTCCTTTAAAAATATTAAAATCACATGCTTTTCCTTTCAATAAAAATGTAAACCCATATTCCTACAATGGATAATACATTACTTTTGTCGATTATATACATTCTTTTGGCTAAAGTTCGCCAAATTAACAGTCCCTATTTGTAACTTTAGGCCTTTAATCAATGTTATACCTTATTTTTTTAAATATGCGCAACACTAGGTTTTTCAAATTTGTATTTATGCTGATTCTTTTTACCGGCTTTACTGGTTGCAGTCCTGAAGATGGCACAGACGGTCTTAACGGCACCAACGGTATTGATGGCGCCGACGGAAGCAATGGATACAATGGACTGATCAAAACACTTGTAGAACAGCCAGGAGCGAATTGTTCCAATGGGGGATTCAGTGTTCAATCGGGTTTGGATATCAATGACAATGGTACTTTGGACACCAATGAAGTAAGCAGTACGGAATATTTGTGTAATGGGGACAATGCTGATTTTAATTATCAGTCCTATGTTACATTACTTAGTCAATCAGGAACTGAAAATCCAAGTTCGAACGTTCTGGAAAATACTTTGGAATTAAACATTGATTGGGTCAGGGAATCCCAGGGTAAATATGTGGGCACACTTGACAAAACAATAACCATAGGAAAAACCGTTATTTTCTACACCACTCCAACAACCCATACAGGGGTAAGGGGGGAAATAATTGGGGACAACCAGGTAAGAATAGAGTTACAAAACGGCATAAATGCATTTATGGATAATTTCACCAATTTATCCTTTGAATTAAGACAATATGAATAATCCTGTTAGGATCGGTTTTTACAATAACACAATCATGAAAAAAACACACATTGCACTCATAGCAGCATTCTTTTCCATCCTTTTCGGATATAGCCAAGGAAACTACTACCCAGCTTCGGGAAATGTAGGCATTGGCACACTGTCACCAAATTATAGCCTTGAAGTGGTTGGTTCTTTTAGTGCTTCTGAAATTTTTGTAAACGGAACAGAGTTTATAAGCTCCCCATGGAGTCTTAACGGTGCAAATACATTTTACAATTCTGGCAGGGTAGGCATAGGGACAAACAATCCAGGTTATGCCTTGGATGTTGCCGGAACCGTAAACGCTACCAATTTATTGATCAATGGCACGCCACTTCCCGGTTCAACATGGTCCCTTAATGGTACAAACGCATTTTATAATGCCGGCCGGGTTGGAATCGGGACCAACACACCTAATTTTGAACTGGATGTTGCAGGCACTATAAATGCTACAAATTTATTGGTCAATGGGGCGCCACTTCCCGGTTCTCCATGGTCCCTTAATGGTACAAGCGCATTCTATAACGCCGGCCGTGTTGGAATCGGGACCAACACACCTAATTTTGCACTGGATGTTGCAGGCACTGTAAATGCTACAAATCTATTGATCAATGGGGCTGCAATTCCTAGTTCACCTTGGTCCGTTGCAGGCAATGAAACTTTCTACAATATCGGTAATGTTGGGATAGGCAACAATAATCCTAATTTTGAACTGGATGTTACAGGTACTATAAATGCCAGTGAACTGAGAGTCAATGGAGCTCTTTTGCCCAGTTCCCCATGGACAGTGAACGGATCCAATACCTATATTATAAATGACAATGTAGGAATAGGCACCTCAAGTCCCGATTACAAATTGGATGTTGATGGAACCATCAACGCTACCAATGTATTGATCAATGGAGCTGCTCTACCAAGTTCGGTATGGACCACCTCGGGTTCCGATATTTTGTACAATACAGGAGGAGTAGGTATAGGCACCGTAAGTGTCCCTAACGGGTATCAATTGGCCATTGCAGGGGATGTCATCACCGAAGGGGTTACAGTTAAATTGCAAAGCAGTGGTTGGCCAGATTTTGTTTTTACAAATAGCTACGAACTTCCCTCTTTAAAGAAAGTTGAAAGTTTCATAGAAGAAAATGGCCATTTGGAAAATATTCCAAGTGCCGTTGAAGTCGGGGACAAAGGTGTGGAATTGGGAAATATAAGCTCTAAATTACTTCAAAAAATTGAAGAACTTACCTTGTATACCATTCAACAACAAAAGGAAATAGAGGAACTAAAGTCTTTCAACACCGAACTTATCAAGGAATACAAAACACTACTGTTGCAATTGGAGCCCAGAATCAGTGAATTGGAAAAAAAACAATAAAAGAAAGATAAATACTCCACAAGTATTGGATACCTAACCGAATCTCACATTAGGAGGAGTCATGTCTATTTTATTTATTACGGGAAACAAAAAAATAGTTGGTTGCATCCATTTAATTCAAAAAGCAACCTTATACCCAATTCTCTTCTAAAAAACGAGTTTCCACTTTGAACGTGCTGGAACGGAAGAACCAATATTATGGTAAACCCGAACCCAACAAGTGTTTTATTTAAACCCTTATTTTCATGTATCGGTACTTTCCCTACTTAAAGACAAGGGTTCATTATATATCGTTAGAATCATATTTAATGGAAAAGAACCGATAAAAACTACTCCAAAAAAGGGCTAAGGGACAAGTGGTTTCAATATTTGAAGATTCAAAAAAATTATCGACTCTTAACAAATATCGACTCTATTTTTTGGTATCTTTATCTGTAATGCGATTCATTCCAATCAAAAAAAATACAAATCAATAGTACTGCTATATGGTTGTGGGATTATAATATTTAAAGGATAGTTACAGGATTCGTCACAACTTTGAAATGGCAACCTCTATTTATTACCAATATAACCTTATAAATAGAATAAGAAATAATTACATGTTACCGTATTGATTTTGCACATAAAGCAAGTTTTTTCGATTTCATTATTATGGAAATCAAAGTATTAAAAACTTAATGGGATAATTAATTGGCGTTAATAGACTTATCAAAGTTTTTATGCGTTAAATATAGACCAGCACATTTAAGTACTATGAAATTTGTGCAAAAACTCTTTTTTTCGTAAATTGAACATAATAACCCCCCTATTGTATGGCTGTAGTACTATTTGAGACTGTCATAAAAAATTTGGCTCTTCAGGTCTATCCTCTTACGACCCAAAGTAACCTTGAAAAGTATAAGTCCCTATTAAAGCAATTTCCGAAAAACCCAATGTACAACATAGAATTGTTGTTGTCTAGCAAAAACGAGCATGAAGAGTTAAAGTATTTTGTTTTGATGAAAAACAATACTCCTGTGGTGCTTATGCCTTTTTGGTTTAGAAAAGTCATTTTTGAAGGGAACGAAACTGGTTATAGTGATATAAGCTCACCATATGGCTATAGCGGGCCGTTATACGCCGATAACATTGACAGTGATATTCCTTCTATATTCTGGCAAGAAGTTGATATATGGTATAAAGAAAACAAGGTGGTCTCTGAATTTATCAGATTCAACATGCAAAAGAACTGGATACATTATACGGGGCAAATTAAACCTACCTTGAATAACGTCCGGGGCAAAATACTTCCAGCCGAAGAACAGTGGAACAACTTTAAACCCAAGGTTAGAAACAATTACAGAAAATCGGTTAAGTCCGGTCTGACCAGTATCATTTACCACGATAATATTAATGCTGAAGTCATAGAACAATTTCACGATATTTATACCCGTACTATGAAACGTACAAAGGCAAGTTCTTTGTATTTCTATGATTTGAAATATTTCAAGGATCTCATTTTCAATAACCCTTCAACCTGTGCCATAATAATAGTTTATAAGGATAAAACCCCTATTTCTGCGGAGCTACTTCTCTTATCGGACACTACCATAAATTCATTTTTGGGAGGTACGGACGACAAATACTTTGATACGCGCCCAAATGATTTCCTAAAATTGGAAGTACTTAAATGGGCAAGGGAAAAAGGGTTTACTTATTATTTTCTAGGAGGAGGAAGAGAAAACAATGATAGCCTATACCATTACAAAAAGGATTTCTTCCCTTTGGATGAAGACACTATATTTTATACCGGCAGAAAAATAATTGACAAGGAGGGGTATAACATTTTAGTATCCAACAACCCATATTGTGTAGGTTGTACTTTTGGAAATTATTTTCCTCTATACAGGTGTAATCAAATCTGCTAAATGTGACCTGGACCATCAAAAAGGGTTTCCAATACCAAATTATTACTCCACTTACATAATCTTCAACCCCATAATTAACGAGTCTGTGCTTACAAATTATTTATAGGACCCTTATATCAAAGTGATGCCCTAATATATAAAAACACACTGGCCCTAAATAGGCGTATCTGCAAATGGGTATTGCCATAGATTATATTTTATTGATTCAATATGATTTAAATTATCCTTCCCCTCCCTGGGTTCGGAAAGAATTACTATACAGTTTGAAACTATTTCATTTTGAAAAACTGCTCCCTATAAAAAATGCCCATTGCGTTAGCAATGGGCATTTTTCTTATAAATATTCTTTGAGTTTAAAATGATACTACCTCAAACTCCGATCTTCTGTTTAGTTTATGTTTAGATTCAGGACAGTAGGTATTGTTATCACATTCGTTTGTCAATTGGGTTTCTCCAAAGCCATCTCCAGTTAACCTTGCGGCATCTATACCTTTCTTAGCTATCAAATAATCCAAGGTCTGTTTCACGCGCTTTTCAGATAGCCATTGGTTATATTTCTCAGCTCCTCGGGAATCGGCATGTGCTCCTACCTTTAAGGTCATAGTTGGATTTTCTTCCATTAACACGGCCAACCTATCCAATAATTCCTTGTACGGCTTGCTCAAGTATGAAGAGTTTAGACTAAAGTAAACATTGCCCAAATCCTTAATTTTATTTTCCAATTCTGTCCTTCTTCTGTTCTCTGCATCCAATCTAGCCTGTTCTTCAGCTGCCAGTCGTGCTTTTTCCTTTTCTTGTGCCAAACGTTCGGCCATAAGCCTTGCCTCTTCCTCTGCCTTTTTAGCGGCAGCTATAGAATCGGATACCCTTTGGTTTTCTTCGATCAACGCCAACTTCTCCAGTCCTTTTTTGGACAATTCCTTTTCTATACCAAACCTATATACCACACCAGCGGAATGTTGCAACTGTTTGGTAGAACCCTCCTCAATTCCCCATTTGCCCATGGTATTAAAGTTTAGGCCCCAACGATCATTGAACCAGGTATTAAATCCAAAGCCAGCGTTGGCCGTTGCTCTACCCACGGAACCTATATCACTATAGCCTGCACCCACTTGTAGAAATGGATCGAACCAGCCCGTTTCACCAATAATCTTATTAAGGTCATAGCTTACCATACCATCAATAGCATAGTAATCCCTTTCAACAGTATTAATTGCTCCATCTACCTTCTTACCTACATCATATTTATTGTAAGAACCAATGGCCTTGATACCCAGTCCACTTTTAAAAAATCTACCAATACTGATAGAGGATGGATAAGGAAGTGCATTCCAAGTATCCTTTATACTTAAAAAATCATCGCCAAATGGTGTAGCCGAGTCGTCTACAATATTGTAGCCCACTCCTAAGACCCACGAACTGGCAACAACACTGTCCTTGGCGGTAAGTTGTAATTCTTGGGCGCTACTAAAATTATAGGAAATAGCACATAAAAAGGTAATAGCAAACACATAGGTTTTCATAACATTGTAATTTTGGGATTCTTTAAAATCTTTGTCCAAAGCTATGGCAATGTTAAATGGACACCATTTAAATTCTACAAAAAGCCTTAAAAATCGTTAAGCGGTTTCCTACAAATCATCAATTCAAAAATTCAAAACCGCAAAAATTTTTCGTCCAAGAAAACGGTATTTTAACCGACGAAATAGGCCTATCATTTCAAAGGTAGGATATAGATACCTCTAGGATTCCTAAGTAAATCTAGAATTGAGCCTGTTTAGGGTTTTTATTACCGGCCAAGATGCCCAACCCTATTTCATTTTCCTGAAACTAATTTCTTTAGGGGTCAGGGGCATTTTATAAATGCTAAAGGGTGTGGTGGCAACCTCAGATGCTTTCTTGCTGGAAGGCGTTCGTGCCATTGGTCCAACCGCAATATTATTTTGTGATTCCTCAATAACGTACAATTCTGCTCCTCCAACACCAATGATTGTTCCTGCACAGTATATCAAGAGTTGTTCCTTGTTGAAATCTACCTGCGGAACGGGTAGGCCAGGTTTTCTGGTCTTGTTAATCTGGGCAAAAAAATTCCTCAATGTCTTTACATCCCTTACAACTTGAAATCCTGGTTGTTGCACTCCACTGTAATTATCCTCCAACACCAATTGGAGTTTTATCGTATTTTTCAAGGAACTATCATCCTTATCCTTAGGCACAGCTTTTTGCCCAGAACAGGAAGTTCCCAAAAGACATAAGAACAGTAGTATTGATCGCATTAATTCTGCTGCAAACTTTCGTGCCTTGCCAAAAAGGCTTTTTCATATATTGCTTCATACAGTGGCAATACCTTCAAGATATCAAAATCCATAGCCGCTTTGGCAGCATTGGATTTAAATCTTTCCAGGGTCTCATCGTTACTTAAAATCTTCAGTGCATTCAAAGCCATCTCATCCACATTACCAACATCACTTAAATAACCCGTAACCCCCTGTTTGTTCACTTCAGGAATACCACCCGCATTACTCGAAATTACCGCTACCCTATTGATCATGGCTTCCAAAGCGGCCAATCCAAAACTCTCCGTTTGAGACGGCAGAAGGAAGAGATCCGAAAAACACAATATCCTATCTATTTCATTGCTATTCCCCAAAAAGATAACCTTATTGGTCAACCCGAGTTCCTCACATAAACGTTCAGCCCCTTCTTTTTCAGGCCCCTCCCCTACCATAATCAACTTGGCGGGTATTTGTTTTTGAATCTTATTAAAAATATGGATCACATCTGGAATACGCTTTACCTTCCTAAAATTACTTATGTGGGTTATAATTCTTTCTTCTTCAGAGGCCATCAAGGAACGCTGACAGTCCGTGAAGTGCATACTGTACTTTCTTTTATCTATAAAATTCGGGATAACCTCAATTTCCTTTTTTATATCGAACAACTCAAGAGTACTGTCCTTGAGGTTTTGGGATACAGAGGTAACCACATTGGATTGATTAATACTAAAATTAACTGCAGGTCTATAAAAAGGATGCTTTCCCACCAAGGTTATATCCGTACCGTGCAGGGTAGTAACCATAGGTACATAAATCCCTTCCTCCTCCAACATCTTCTTGGCCATATAACCGGCATAGGCGTGCGGAATAGCATAATGCACATGTAATAATTCAATGCCAAACAACTTAATAGTATCAACCAATTTACTGGAAAGGGCCAATTCATAGGGCTGATAATGAAACAAGGGATACTCGGGTACATGTACCTCATGAAAGTAGATCTTATTGCTCAGCAACTCTAGGCGCACTGGTTGGCGATACGTAATAAAATGAACTTCGTGTCCCCTATTTGCCAAGGCAATTCCCAATTCTGTTGCCACCACCCCACTACCTCCAAAAGTTGGGTAACATACTATAGCTATTTTCATTTATTTATTTTTAATTCAATTTAGAAATCACCAGTCAAACACTGATAGACCCCATGGATCCAAGTGTTGCTGGCACTCCAAAAAAGTCTTAGTCGGTTAAATAGGAATAAAATTTCAAATCGCTTTAAACAAAATAAGTACTTGATATTCCTTAACCCCAGTCAATACTTTTACAAAGTAAAGATTTAATTTATTATCGCTTCATAAATGGCCTTCTGAATCCGCGTTCTCAACCCAGATTTGACCAACAATGTATTGGAAGCCGAGGGGTAAGTTCTATTGGATAAAAAAACATATACCAAATCCTTTTCAGGATCGGCCCATGTGTAGGTTCCTGTAAACCCGCTATGTCCAAAACTTTTTCTGGAAACCAAACTACAGGCCGGTCCCCCACCACGAACTTCCGGTTTGTCAAAACCTATTCCACGCCTCACATTTTGATCACAGAAGTAGCAGGTATTAAATTTCTTCACTGTTCTGGCCTCCAAAAACTGTTGGCCCCCATAATAACCATTTTGCAGGTACATCTGCATAATTTTAGCAACATCATTGGCATTACTAAATAGTCCGGCATGACCGCCTACTCCCCCCTGCATAGCCGCCCCCATGTCATGAACATAGCCCTGTACGGTCTGGTACCTATAATAATTATCTTCTTCCGAGGGTACTATATCTCCCTTTAAAAACTTATCCAATGGATTAAATCCGGTATGTGTGGCACCGATAGGCTTGTACAAAAAATCCTCGGCCAAGCTATCCAACCGCTCTTTATAAGTATCCTCAATATACTTTTTCATTACATAATAAGCTATATCGCTATATCGATATCTATTGGACTTAAGGTGTTGTCTACCAATCCTATTATAGATGGAATCCTTATAAACATCCTTAATGTACAATTGATCTGCCACCTTTAGGGAATAACCACTGGTCGGCTGCTGCCTGTAAAATTCACTGGAAGGTTTTCTTTTGTCATCCAAAGTATCGATATAAAAGGCAATCCAAGCAGGTAATCTACCGTAATGCGACAGTGCCTTAAGGACGGTGACATTTTTTAAGTCGGAATTGGAATAGTCCGGTATAAGTTCCTCAAAGGTATTATTCAAAGCAATTTTGCCCTCCTCCTCCATTTTCATTACCATGGGCAAGGTTGCCAATATCTTGGTTATGGAAGCCAAATCATAAATATGGTCCGGGGTTATTTTTTCGTTCGAATCATAGGTGGGCTTTCCAAACCCTTTGTTGTAAATAACTTTTCCTTTTCTGGCAACAACAATCTGTGCTCCAGGAAACATTAAGGAGTCGATTCCATTTTTAACCATCTCATCCACTCTTGCCAATTTGCTGGAACTTATTCCCACCCTTTCCGGAAAACTATATCCCAACCGCTTCAAAGATTCCAACTGAATGGATGTATTCACTGGAAAGTCGGCATGGGAGCTAACAGGCAAAATCCCTTTGGCCGGAAGGGCTCCAAAGATCACCTGCGCCGTTTTTTCTTGGGCCAATTTACTATTCTGGTATCCAACGACCACCGCGTCTATACTTTCAAAAATCGGCACGTCTAAAAGGGCATAGGGTTTTGCAAATACGGCCAATATAAGATTGGAAGTACGTTCCCTTGCTATTTCCCCTAACCAGGAGAGTTCGTTTTTGGTAAATTTATAGGCCTTCCAAGGGCTTTCGTTACTCTTGTGCAGACCAACGATTACCAGATTGTAATTACTTAACTTTTGCTTCAAGGTCGCTACATCCTTAGCGTTGATCTGTGTTACGGTAGCATATTTATTCAATTCCTTTAGAAAAGGATCACTTTCGGCATCCCCAAATTTCACATAAGCAATTTTCTTGTTTTCCAACTTTTTGATCGCCAATAAGGAAAAGTCATTTTTCACCACTGTGATGGCATTCTCAATAGCCTCTTCGTAAAGCAGATCATCCTCCAAGGAATTTAGATCTTCATATAGATTTTTGATATCTATGGGCCTATAATTGTGAAGGCCCACCTTGTACTTTGCCATTAGTATTTTCTTCACGGAAGTAGCCAATCTATTTTCCGTTATCCTTCCTTTATTATAGGCTTCCATAAGTTTGGACTTGGCTTTGGCAACATCCAAAGGCATTAATAGGATATCGTTCCCTGCCAAAAATGCGGACAGCTCCACCTCGCCTTCCTTGGCAAAATTGGATACTCCCTTCATGTTTAGTGCATCGGTGAATACCAATCCCTTAAAGTTAAGCTGTTCCTGTAATACATCCCCAATAATCTGTTCGGATAGTGATGATGGGTAACCTTCTTTTATTTCTAGGCTCGGCACACTTAAATGTGCAACCATTACACTACTTAGTCCCTCCTTAATCAGTTTTCTATAGGGATATAATTCTATACTGTCCAATCGCTCCCTTGTGAAATCTATTACCGGTAAGGCTTTGTGCGAATCCACTGCTGTATCCCCGTGTCCGGGAAAATGCTTCCCACTAGATAATACTCCCGCTTTTTCCATGCCCTTCATAAAGGAAATCCCTTTTTGGGCCACGTTTTCGCGGTCCTCACCAAAGGATCGATTCCCAATTATTGGATTACGAGGATTAATATTGATATCGATATCAGGGGCAAAATTAATGTGCACTCCCAATCTTTTTGCGTGTTTGCCGATCCGGTTTCCTACCCTTTCCACTAGGGAATTATCTTTTATGGCCCCCAAGGTCATATTCCATGGGAAGGCATAGGTAGAATCCAATCTCATGGCCAGACCCCATTCCGCATCCATACCTATCATGAGGGGAACTTTCGCATTCTTTTGAAATTCATTGGTCAATAGCGCCTGGCGAACGGGACCGCCCGTGGAAAAAATAACTCCCCCAATATGTTGATCCTTGATCAACTTTTTTGTTTTTTCCGTACTGGCCTTATCCTGATCCGAAGTAACCATAACCATGAACAGCTGTCCCAATTTTTCATCGAGGGACATTTGACTATAGGTGGTCTCTACCCAGTTACGTTGAACCAAAGTATCCATGGTAACCAAAGGGTTTATTTGACCTTGTACAGTGTATATTGATATTGAAAATAGTAATATTAGGTAAATTATGCGCATAAAAAAATCCATCTCTGATGGTAACTAAGAATTATTTGAATTATTACACTTATTCGAATAACAGCCTAAATCTATGGTTGAGCTGTATTTTCAACCAGGGCAGCTTACATAAAACGACCGTGCCAGCTTTCTTCAGCCGGTACTTCCCAATGATTCTGGTATTCGTGTTTATTGGTCACCAAATTATTAAATACAATGGTGTTCTTGGAAACGGCCTTTTGCTTGGCCATTTTTTTGAAATCGACCAAGGGTTTGTAAGCCACAAAATCGCCCTGTTTATATGAAACATTCATTTTATCCAACAGTTCCACCTTGTATTTTTGCTCCAGTTGCTGAATAAAGCGTACGGAAGCATCTATGGAACACCCTGTAGCAGCGTTGAGGGTTTGGTCCAATGCAAGGACAATAAACCTGTTATACCTAATTTCATAGCCAGCACGCAAATCGCTTCCATGGGCGGTCCACTCTGCAATGAAGGCATCCAGTTCCTGTCTTAGTTGCTGTAATTCTTCTTGTGAAAAACTTCTACTGGCCTGAAAGATCCAAACTCTAGATTCATCCGGTAATGTGTTAAATTCTACGAGCATTTATTAAATTTTTAATGTTCACCCAAACGATTCTCCAATTAATATTATCGTTCGGTTCTATTCTACCTGGTTCCGATCTTGGTCTGTCTAATTCTAAAGTGTGGTTATATACTTTTATTTTGTAATCTCCGTTTTATCCATTCTTGGTAATCCGGGGATATTGGGCTAATCGTTAAGACAAATTTACAAATCCTCTGCACTGGCAATCAATTCGGCAATATCCATTACCGCCACAGTGGCTTCTTTTTCCTTATTTTTCACTCCATCTGTCAACATAGTGTTGCAAAACGGGCACCCGGCGGCAATTATTTCCGGTTTAATGTCCAGGGCCTGTTCTGTGCGCTCAATATTAATATCCTTACTACCCTTTTCCGGCTCCTTGAACATTTGGGCACCACCGGCACCACAACACAATCCACGTTTTTTACAATTTTTCATTTCTACCAATTCGGCATCCAACTTGCGAATCAGATCCCGTGGAGCTTCGTATACATTATTGGCCCTCCCCAAATAGCACGGGTCGTGAAAAGTAATTCTTTTCCCCTTAAACTTACCACCTTCCATACTGATACGGCCTTCATCCAGCAACTGTTTTAGGAATTGGGTATGATGTACCACCTCGTAATTACCTCCAAGGCCCGGATATTCATTTTTTATGGTATTAAAACAATGAGGGCAGGCCGTTACTACCTTCTTTACCGCATAGGCGTTTAAAACTTCTATATTGGTCACTGCCTGCATTTGAAACAAGAATTCGTTACCGGCCCTTTTGGCAGGATCTCCCGTACAGCTTTCTTCGGTACCCAAAACAGCAAAGCTAACATTGGCCTTGTTCAAAATCTTGACAAAGGCCTTGGTTATTTTTTTTGCCCGATCATCAAAACTTCCGGCACAGCCCACCCAAAACAATACTTCCGGTTGTTGACCTGCTGCAAAAAGTTCTGCCATAGTAGGCACTCTCAATTCATTTTCCATGATAACGGTAATTTCTTTATGACTCCTTGGACCAATTAAGCCTATCCATTTGGTTGAATGGCCATGGTGCTCCATTATTTTCAATATTGCCCATCATATTATTTAAGTCCGACGGTGCGGCCGATTGCTCCATAACCAAATATTGACGCATATCCATAATAATGGACAAAGGGTCTATACTAACGGGACAGGCCTCAACACAAGCATTACAGGAGGTACAGGCCCAAAGTTCCTCATGGGTTATATAATCTCCCAACAATTGTTTTCCATCTGCAACGAACTCTCCTTTATTGGCATCAATATTCTTGCCAACTTCTTCCAACCTATCCCTAGTGTCCATCATAATTTTTCGAGGGGATAATTTCTTGCCCGTTTGATTGGCAGGACACTCACTGGTACAGCGACCACATTCCGTACAGGTATACGCATTCAATAATTGCACCCATTTCAGGTCCATTACATCCGATGCGCCAAATTTTTCAGGTACCGTTGCATTCCCATCGGGTGCAGCAAATGGGTCCGCAGTAGGATCCATCATAAGTTTAACCTCCTTGGTCACGGCCTCCAAATTATCGAACTGTCCCTTGGGTCGTAACTTTCCAAAATAGGTATTCGGGAAAGCCAGCAAAATATGTAAGTGTTTGGAATAATATAAATAATTCAAGAACATTAAAATACCTACAATATGTAACCACCAAGCCGATCTTTCTATCCCTATGACAGAGGAAACGGACATTTCCTGAAACATGGGAGCTATAAACTGGCTCACAGGAAAAGCCCCTGCTTTGGTATAATGCGCCACGTTCATTTGCTGCAATTGATAATCAGCCGCGTTCATAGTCAGAAAAAGTATCATCAGGATCAATTCTATATAAAGAATTAAATTTCCATCTTTTTTTGGCCAACCCTTCATCTCGGGGTTGAGGAATCTCCTCACCTTAATAAGGTTTCTGCGGATCCAAAAAATAACCACCGCTACAATGACCAACAAGGCCAGTATTTCGAATGATCCGATTAAAAAACTATAAAATCCTCCCAGAAAGGCAAATATCCTATGGGTTCCAAAAAGACCATCTATAATGATCTCCAATACTTCAATATTAATAATAATGAAACCTAGATAAACTATGATATGAAGAATTCCAGGTATGGGCCGTACAACCATTTTGGTCTGTCCCAGTGCGATCCTGAACATATTGTTCCATCGTTGCGATTTATTATCACTGGTGTCGGCGGCTTTGCCCAATTTAATATTACGGGCCAGCTTTTTAATATTTTTTGCAAAAAATCCAATTCCCGCAAAAAGTATAATTGCAAAAATAATATTAGGAATATAATCCATATTGTGATTCTCTATTTTTCAGCCGGATCTTCTTCAGGAATGGCGTAGTCTATTTGTTTTTTACCAAATACAGAAACATTTACATAACGTTTTGGATTTAGGCGAAAATCCTGCAATAGCAAATCCAATTCCCTAGAGGCGTCGGCTAGATTGTTATAAAGCGCTTTGTCGTTTACCAATTTTCCCAAGGAACCCTCACCTCCTTCTATTTTCTCCATCATAGCATTAATTTTCCCCATGGTGGATTCAAGTCCTTTTATCGTCTGGCCCAATCCGGCATTGGCCAATGTATCCGAAAGTTTGCTAAAGTTATCGGTAATGGTCCCCAAATTAGTGATTGACTTGTCCAGATCATCCTTGTTCTCCGATAGGATTTGGTTTAAGGAATTAGCGCTTCCCTGAAAACTTTTCACCAATAGGTTCAATCCAGCAATACTTTCCCGTAAGTCCGTTTTGGTTTTTGGATCCAAAATATCATTAAAGTTCATCAACAAAGAATCTGCATTGGTTACCGCTCCTTCTACTTTCATTTGCAAGGGTGTCAGGCGTTGCTGTACCAATTCCGTAAGGCCTGGTCTGGTACTGGATGGCAGTGTATCCCCTGATTTTGCCATGTCGGCACCGTCAAAAACGGGCTTTATCTGTATTCCCTTTCCTCCTATGATTCCCGTGTCGTACAATTCCGCACTACTGTTTTTGGAAAAAGAGAAGCTATTGTCTACCGTAAAGGTGACCAATAGATTCCCAGAGGCATCATTAAATCTTATGTCGTTTACCGTACCTACCGAGAAACCGTTGATGGTAACCTGGGTGCCGGATTGCAAACCTCCCACATGATGATATACCGCATAGAAAGTTTTGCTATTATCAAAAAGAGGTGTGGATTTTAAATAACTAAAACCAAGTATGAATAAAAGGATACCCCCCAAGACTATAATACCCGTTTTTATTTCCCTAGATATTTTCAAAAGCTTTTATTTTCAGTTCCTAACAAAATTAGAAATAATTTTTAGAAGAGTGACTATTATTCAGAAACGTATTTAAGAGCCTCCGTTTCAGAAATACGCACCCCATCCTTATAAGCTACGATATAGGATGTATTATACCCTTTGGCATCTGCGTTGCTCTTAAGAAGTGTGGCTTGGAAATGGGAATCCGTATTCCCGTACATATAGCGATATAAATTTTTGTAAGGCTCTTTGGACAAGGTATTCAACCCTTTAAAATTCTCCGAATGCAATGGAATATTTTTTGAACTTGCAAAAATTTGAACCTTAAAAATAATATTTTCAGATTTCTTGGTCTCGCTTTCAACTGCCTTGGGTTCCTCTTTCTTAATTGGTTCCTTTACTATTTCCTTGGTAGTATTATCCGCTTCATTCTTTACCACTAACACTGTCTTGGGAATATTCTTTACAGGTTTTTGCTCTAGCACCAATTGTTCAGATTTCTTTTCCCCTGAATTGGCCACAGATTTTTCGGCCGATTTCTTAACCTCCCCCTGCTTTGGTTCAGGGGCTACAGGGGTATTGTTCATAGCTATCTGATCCGAACCCGAAATCATCTCGCCCTTATAGGCTAAAATAGCATCGGCAATGGCCTTGCCCATTTCATTATGTCCTTTTGGAGAATTCAAATAGGCCCCTTCATCCTTATTCGTCAAAAAGCCGGTTTCTACCAAAACGCTGGGCATAAAGGTCTGGTGGAGAACTATAAAACCTGCTTGCTTCACTTTTCTATCCGTTCTCTTCAATTTTTTTGAAAAATTATCCTGCATCAACTTGGCAAGGTTGATACTTTGATCCAGAAACTCCTCTTGCATAATGGTGAGCCCAATGATGGATTCCGGGGAATTAATATCGTAGGCCGCATATCGACTCTCATAATTATCTTCCAGATAAATTACCGAGTTTTCCTTCTTGGCTATTTCAAAGTTTTGCTTATTGGCGTGCAACCCCAGAACAAAAGTGCCCGCCCCATGGGCATCGGAACTATGGGAATCACAATGCACGGAAACAAATAAATCCGCGTTGGCCTTATTGGCTATTTCACCTCTGCGGTACAAATCCACAAAAGTATCGTCCTTACGCGTATAGATAACCTTGATATTGGGGTTCCTTTCCAAAATTTCCCCTACTTTTAGAACAATCTTCAAGGCTATATTTTTTTCCAAATATCCGTTCCCCAAATTGCCAGGATCATGTCCTCCATGCCCTGCATCCAAAACCACGACAAATGTTCCGTCATTGTCATCGGTCTCCATATTTTTATCAAAAGAGGTCAGGAAAAATGTTAAAATTATAAATGGAATAATATAAAACCGTTTCATATTCATATAACTAGAGATAATTTGATCTTTTAATTAGGTTAAATTTATTGCAATACCCTACAAGCGGAACAAAAAATATATGTAAGTTTGAACCCAAAATGTAGCTAAACCGTTACAAAAATAGGATATATAGCTTTGCAATCAAATAAACATCATGTACTTTTCCTATTGCTCCTATTATTTGGTGCATTTACTGCATCTGCCCAAGAAGATCAAATCAAGCCCCTGCCCATTGTTGCTTTTAGAGATACTATAAAAGCTCCCCTTTTGCCCGATCCCAAATTGCAGGATACCCTTTTAACAGATACTACAAAAGTAGACTCTTTAAACGGTAAAAAGCCGCTTCTTCTGGACAAAATAAAATACAAGGCCAAGGATTACGTGAAGATGAGTCAAAAAGATCAAAAAATATATCTTTATAACGAAGCCGAACTCTATTATCAGGATACCGAATTAAAGGCCGGAATCATTATAATGGACTATATAAAAAATGAAGTCTATGCCGGGCGCATCAAGGATTCTCTAGGGAATTATACGCAATTGCCTTTTTTTAAACAGGGAACAAATGAGGTGATCCCAGACTCCATACGGTTTAATTTTGATTCCCAAAAAGCAATAATTTGGAATTCCCGAACTGAACAACAGGCCGGATTGGGTCAATTGGGCAGCGATGCCATGAAGGTCTATGCCGAGATAACCAAAAAAGAAAACGATTCCGTTTATTTCCTTAGCGAAGGCAAGCTTACAACCTCCAAGGATACTGTAAACCCAGATTATTATATCCGTGTAAAAAAAGCCAAATTTGTACCCCAAAAGAAGGTTATAGCCGGATTTAGCAACCTATATATAGCCGATGTACCAACCCCCGTGGCACTTCCTTTTGCATATTTTCCTTTAACCGTTGGCAGAACGGCAGGAGTAATGATGCCTACATTTGGTAGTGACCCTACCAGGGGATATTTTTTGCAGAACGGGGGATACTATATTCCCATAAACGATTATGTAGATATTACCTTGACCGGCGATCTATATGCCAATGGTAGTTATGGACTTAGATCCCAATCCGTATATAGCAAAAGATATAAGTATAGGGGAAATGTGAATTTTAGATATGAAAATCTAGTAACAAGTCAAAAAGGATTTAGTGATTACAGTAGATCCACCATTTACAATATACAGGTCTCACATGCCCAAGATGCAAAAAGCAACCCAAATTCCAGGTTTCAAGCCTCGGTAAACCTTGGTAGTAGTTCCTACTATAGGAATTCCTTGTTGCAGCAGAACCTACCGAACACCCAGGTAAACAATTTATCATCCTCTATATCCTACTCCAAGACGTTCCCCGAATATCCTTCCGTAAACCTAAGTTTAACGGCCACGCATAACCAAAATACCAATACCGGGGTAGTGGATGTAACCTTGCCTACCCTGCAAGCCAGTATGGAGCGTATATTCCCTTTTGCGCCACGCGAAGGCATTAAAAAGGGTATCATTCAAAATGTAAACTTTCAATACAACCTCAACGCCAGAAATAGTATTTCTACAACGGAAGAGGATTTTTTAACGAGTAGAATGTTCGAAAATTCCCGTTTCGGTGCCAGAAGTACCATTCCCCTAAGCACCAATTTCAAAGTAGCCAAACATTTTAGCGTAAGTGTAGGTGGCTCCTATGAGGATGTTTGGGCCATAGAAACCTATCAGCGGGGCTATGATCTGGACACAAAAAGGGAAGTTGTCACGGATACCATCAATGGATTTGACCGCTATGGCACCTATAATTTTAGCGCCAGTATCGGTACCACCTTGTACGGTTTGGTAAACTTTGGAGAGGATAAAAAAATTCAGGCCATACGGCACGTTATGCGTCCCTCCATTAGTTATGGCTATACGCCTTCATTCGATCAATATTATGACAGCTATATTGGTGCCGATGATGAATTGGAATTATATAGCAGGTTTGAAGGCACCTTAAACGGCGCTCCGGGCCTAAACAAGTCCAGTTCAATGAGCTTTTCCTTGGGCAACCAATTTGAAGCGAAGGTGCGCGACAAAGATTCCACGGCCACTAAACCGAAAAAAATATCGCTTCTAAGCAACCTTAACCTCTCAACCGGCTATAATTTTGAGGCCGATTCCTTAAAGCTAAGTCCCCTGAACCTCAGTGGAGGAACCAACATTCTCAACAATAAAATGGCCATTAACTTTGGTGCCAGTCTGGACCCCTATGCCATAGATAATAATGGAACCCGCATAAACACCTTTAATGTGGACAATGGCGGAAGCCTATTGAGGCTTACCACAGCAAGAGCCAACCTAAGCTATTCGCTAAGCAGTGAAACTTTTGGAAAAAAGAAAGACGAAAAGAAGGAGGACGATAAAGATGAATACGATTATGTAGCAGCAAGCGGTGGCAGGGATGACGACCTTTTTGGAAGGGCCAACGACTTTAACGAGAATAGGCCTGAAGATGAAAGGGATAAGGATTCCGGAGACGTGGAAAACCCAGTGTATGGCACAAAATTGCCTTGGGATCTAAGATTAGCATACGCCGTAAACTACAGCAATTCCAATAGACAAAACACCATTGGTAGCCATTCCTTAATGTTTTCCGGAAACATTCAACTTTCCCCGAGATGGAAAATAGGTGGTTCTTCCGGTTATGATTTCAAAAATAAAGGATTTACCCTAACCCAACTCCGGTTCGAAAGGGACCTTAAAAGTTTTAGAATGAACTTCAACTGGACACCCTTTGGTACGTACAAACGCTGGTATTTCTTTATTGGAATTAAGAGCTCCTTACTAAAAGACCTTAAATGGGAAAATAGGAGCAAAGCCAACTAATTAAATATTGGTCATGGGAGATTTGCCCAGTCAAGAAGCCCATTGATGACCAAAATTTCAAGGTGTACACTAAGGTGTTTATACCGCTTCCGGTGTTTAACCTATTGACCATTATCGGACCCTTTTTACCCTAATGCCAAGAAATGTACTTAAACTGCCATACATATTACAGCCTTCGATTCGGAACCCTATCCGAGGAGGAATTACTGGAATTGGCAAGAAAGAACCATATAGATCAATTGGCACTTACCGATATCAACAACACTTCGGCTGGATTGAACTTTGTAAGAAAGGCTCAGGAAAAAGGCATTAAACCTATCCTTGGAATCGATTTCAGAAACGGGGTAGATCAGTGTTTTATTGGTTTGGCCAAAAACAACGACGGATACCAGGAATTGAACAATTTCTTGTCCGAACATTTGCACAATGACAAAAAATTTGCTTCTAGAGCCCCTATTTTCAAGCATGCTTTTGTAATATATCCTTTCGAACAAGTATTACTGAATAAACAGGACTCTTTTTTGGAGCATGAGTTCATAGGCATATCTATTAATGATCTTAGAAGGTTACCCTTTAGTAAAATAATGGATCACAAAGACAAATTAGTGGTTCAACAAGCGGTTACTTTTCGCAATAAACGCGATTTTAACGCTCACCGACTACTACGTGCCATTGACAATAACATCCTCCTAAGCAAATTGCCCAAAAATCAGGAAGCCGATCCCGAAGAAAAAATGCTTTCCAAAAATGATCTGTTATCCGCTTTTTCCGAGTATAAATTTATTTTGGAAAACACCGAACAATTAATGCAGTCCTGCAATATCTATTTTGATTTTTCCGAAAATAGAAAACCACAAAACCTTATCTCATACCTTGGTGATACTAAAAAGGACGAGGCTCTCTTGGAAAAATTATGCCAAAAAGGTTTACCTGAAAGGTACAAACATATCAAAATAGGTCCGGAAATACTGGAGCGGCTCCAAAAGGAACTGGACTTGATAAAAAAAATGGGCTTTGTGTCCTACTTTCTCATTAATTGGGATATTGTTTCCCATGCTAAAAAACAGGGCTTCTTTTATGTGGGCCGGGGAAGTGGCGCCAACAGTATAGTGGCTTACCTACTCCATATTACCGATGTAGACCCCATTGAACTGGACCTGTATTTTGAACGCTTCATTAACCTGTACCGTGTAAACCCTCCCGATTTTGACCTGGACTTTTCATGGAAAGACCGCGAAGCCATGACCCAATATATCTTTGAGCGTTTCTCCAACGTTTCACTCTTGGGTACCTATGTTACTTTTCAGGAAAAAGGAGTTGTGCGCGAACTGGGTAAGGTATTTGGACTACCCAAGGAGGAAATAGACATACTATGCGACAGAAAATATAATGTTTCCGAATTGGATGAAGTGGCTTTATTGGTTCTTAAGTACGGGCAACTAATCCAAGGAATGCCCAATTATTTAAGTATCCATGCCGGGGGCATCCTTATCACCGAAAAACCCATTCATCATTTTTCTGCCACCCACCTCCCTCCCAAGGGCTATCCAACCACACAATTCGATATGGTGATAGCAGAGGATGTAGGCCTCTTTAAATTTGACATCCTATCCCAACGCGGTCTGGCCAAAATTGAAGAGACCTTGGAAATAGTAAGTTATAACCAACCATCCGAAATTGGCAGCATAGATATCCATGACATTGTACGGTTTAAGAACGACCCCATCATCAACAACTTGGTAAGGAGCGCCCAATGTATGGGGTGCTTTTACGTTGAATCGCCTGCTATGAGAATGTTGCTGAAGAAATTGGAGGTAGATAATTACTTGGGATTGGTAGCCGCGAGTTCCATAATACGCCCCGGAGTGGCCAAAAGTGGGATGATGCGCGAATATATATTACGCCATCGAGACCCACAACGGGCCAAAGAAAGGGCACATCCGGTAATGCTGTCCATTATGCCAGAAACCTATGGCGTAATGGTGTATCAAGAAGATGTAATTAAGGTAGCCCATTATTTTGCCGACCTCACCCTGGGCGAGGCAGATGTCCTGAGACGAGGTATGAGTGGTAAGTTTCGCTCTAGGGATGAGTTCCAAAAGGTGAAGGATAAGTTTGTGGACAATTGTAGAAAAAAGAGCTATGACGATAAGCTGATTTTTGAAATATGGGACCAGATCGCAAGTTTTGCCGGCTACGCCTTCGCCAAGGGCCATTCGGCCTCCTATGCCGTTGAAAGTTATCAAACCTTATTTCTAAAAGCGTATTATCCTCTAGAATATATGGTGGCCGTGCTGAACAATGGAGGCGGCTTTTACAGTGCCGAATTCTATATCCACGAAGCACGCATGCTGGGAGCCAATATAAATTCTCCCTGTATAAACAAAAGCTTTATGGCCAATTGTATTTATGGAAAAGATATATACCTCGGGTATATGTACCTCAGGGATTTGGAAGAAAAAGTAGTAGAGCATATTATAACTGAAAGAAACTCCAATGGCCCATTTTTGTCGTTGACCAATTTTCTGGATAGGGTCTTTATATCCATAGAACAATTGAGTATCCTTATCCGTATCGGCGCCTTTGGATTCACAGGGGTCAATAAGCACGAACTTCTTTGGCAAGCCCATCTATCACTATCCAAAAATACCAAATTGGACCACCCCAAATTGTTTAATGCCTCCCAGCAACATTTCGAAATCCCAAAACTATACGCCACGGACCTGGAAATGGCTTTTACCCAATTGGAACTTATGGGGTTTACCCTATGCAGCCCGTTCGATATTTTGGCGGAACCGCCCAGCAACACCCTTGGAAAAAGAGATCTGGAGTCTTATCTAGGTAGGAATATTGACATATACGGTTATCTGGTAACCGTAAAAAATACAAGGACCCACCAAGGAACCCGTATGAATTTTGCCACCTTGGTAGATCAACATGGGGAAGTTTTTGATACTGTACTTTTTCCACCCATAGCCGCAAAATATTTCTTCAGGGGAAGAGGTATTTATCGGTTTTATGGAAAAGTGGTCAGTGAATTTGGCTTCCTGAGCATAGAAGTCTTAAAAATGCAAAAACAGGATTATATTCCGGACCCTAGATATGCCGATATGAAAACAAGTGTCTTAAGACAAAATTCCAAAAATAAAAGGTATTGAACCTAGATCCCACCGAAAAAAGGCGGGATCTATCCCCGATCATCAACCATAGACTATATGATAAGGTTCATAATTCTCGGGAATTTCCTAATAAATTGGTATCATCCACCTGGGCATTCCCTGTAACCCATCGCATGCATATCACTAAAATTTATTTAATATTACACTTAACAACTGGTTCCGAAAAGATAATTTCCCGAGAGTATTCCTATAAAAAGTATTTTCACTAGATTGGAGCCAACAAATCAATCGAACCAAGAAAACCTTAAAATTACCATGTCTTGTTTTTGTAATCGGTCCGGCTTATGAGGAAGCGTATAGAAGCAATATTAGGACAGGATATCCCCTATCTGGATTCGGCTGGGAGCAAACTACTCTTGATTGGCTTTATCTGTTTATATTCTTTCATTTTCATAAACATTTACGCCCCTTACAATATAAATAAATGGGGCAAAAATTATTATGCAGAATTTATCCTTATTGGCTTTAGCGTGCTAATCTTCAGTCAGTTTATAATCCGTACTTCCTTGGGGCCCAAAAGATTTAAAATTTATAGCTTGTTACCATGGGGTCTTATGGAAGTGGGCTTAATGGCCCTTATATTCGATCTTGTCTATAGTCCGCCAGCGAGAACAACGCAGGAACAGATTTCGGAATATTTAATTACGTTTAAACAAATAGGTCTTGTAGTAGTGGTACCATATACCCTTTTTTTATGGTATGCCCAGATCCAGCAAAAATTATCCTCGTTTAAAGAGGAAATACAATTTAAAACCAAAAGTACCAATGCAGAAGGAAACAATGCATTGTTGATTCTGAATGGAGAGAACAATAAGGTAGTATTGGCCATTAAATATAAACAGCTATTATATATACAATCCGCAGGCAATTATTTGGAATTTTTCTATTTCACAGGGGAAAAAATCAACAAGGAACTCATTAGAATGAGTTTCAAGGAACTGGAGGAAATCATTGAGGACAACAAGCTAATCCGCATCCATAGATCCTATATGGTCAACACAGTACATATCAACACCGCAAAGAAAACCAAAAAGGGATATCTCTTAAGTATCCAACATGTGCCAGAAGAAAAAATTCCGGTTTCCCTGGGGTATAAGATCGAGTTTGAAAAAGCCCTCCAATCCAAATAAACGCTCTTTTAATCCCAAATAGGGATATTTCATCACAAAAGAACAATAAAATAACAGGGAGTTGGAACCCCATGGTTAATTTGTGCCAACATAAATTATTTGTCAAACTTGATCAGAGGGGTGGCCGCATCTGATTTTTGTCAATATTAGGATTTTTGGTTCAAACAAGGTAAATTAAATGAAACTTTAAATCATTGAAAACCAGTTTAGCTTTTGCTGTTCAAAACGTTATGAAATAACCAAAGACCAACACAGGATCAAATGAAAAAAAGTAGGGTCGTTTTAAAAATAATTATTTCAGTGGCAATTCCAGCTATCTTGGCGCTGGTGTTTTTTGCAGGCCAAAGACCCACTGCCTATTACCCAGTGCCCCTTTTAAAAAGTACCTGCCCTCCCGGGTTTAAACTGAACGCCAATAATGAGTGTATTGCAAGAAATCTCTATAGCCAATACGCCACAACCAACAAGGCGGGTGTAGGAGGCTTAAAATCGGCCTTACCAGAAATCAGGGATGGCTTTTCCCCGCAACAAATCGATTTGGGAAGGTATTTATTTTTTGACCCCATCCTGTCTGTGGACCAAACCATCTCCTGTGCCAGCTGCCACGATCCGAATAAAGGATTTAGTGATGGACTGGCGGTAAGCCGTGGCATAGATGGGCACAAACTAAAAAGGGCCGCCCCCTCCCTGTATAATGTGGGGTATCTAAAAAAACTTTTTTGGGACGGTCGTGCCTCTACTTTGGAAGAGCAAATGTTGGAACCATTGTTTTCCCAGGTTGAAATGGGAAATACACCGGAGAACTTACTCAGTACCGTGAATGAAGTTGATAATTACAAAAAACTATTTGCGGAAGCATTTCCCAATAAGCCCATGGACGAGCCAATACTGCTCAAGGAAATTACAAAGACCATTGCCGCCTTCCAATCCACATTGGTTTCCCTAAATAGTAAATATGACCAATATGCCCATGGTTATGACCAAGCCCTGAACAAAAACGAAATTGAAGGACTCAACATTTTTAGGTCTTTTGTTGCGCGCTGTGCCGAATGCCATACCCCTCCCCTATTTACAAATCAACAATTTGCCGTTATAGGCACCCCTGAACCAGAGGGACTTCCATTGGACCCAGGAGCCGAAATACCGTTCGATGACAAAAGCCTAAGAGGAGCTTTTAAGGTCCCCAGCTTACGGAATATAGCACTAACCGCTCCCTATATGCACTCTGGAAGATTCAAAACACTTCGCGAAACCGTTCAATTTTATACGGACGGGCGTGGACATGCGGTACCGGAAGATGAAAACCTACTGATTCATTGGCATATATGGGAACCTAATTTAACCGATTACGAAATGGATCGCTTAGTGGATTTTCTTAAAACCTTGACCGATGAATCCTTTAAACCAGAAATTCCGGAAGTATTGCCTTCAGGACTTAAAGTATCTACTTAATTAATAACCAATTGGAACAATGAAGAAAAAATCGCCTTTTATAAGGATCATCACCGCCGTTGTACTCATAGGGACAGGTATATTCCTTGGAAAATCGTTCTTTGGACAAAAAAATATAGGGACCGTTCCTATTCCTTCCTCCCTAAAACATAGAAATGTAAGGCTAGCCAATGACTCGGTACAAGCTGTTTACGAACAAGAATTTTCAGGTAAGATCATAGAAGTCAAAAATGGTTCGTCCATTCAAAATGCCGTAAAAGAGGCCAATCCAGGTGACCTAATACGTGTTTATCCGGGAACGTACTCGGAGAACGTTTACATTGACAAGGATAATATTAGCCTTCAAGGGGTGGTGATCAACGGAGAATGGCCAACCTTGGATGGCCAAAAGGAAATAAATGATGCCTTCCTATATTCAGGCAATGGAATTCTAATCGAGAATTTTAAAATAATCCATTACAAAGGCAATGGTATAATGGGCCAAGCCGGTAACAATTTTACAATACGCAACAACTGGATTATAGATACCGGTGTTTATGGCATTTTTCCACAGTATGGCAAAAACGGTTTGGTAGCTCATAACGTACTGAGTAAAATTGCGGATGCTGCCATATATATTGGCATGTGCGATAATGTGGACGTACTGCACAATGAAGTATTTGACAACGTTGCGGGTATAGAGATCGAGAATTCCAGGCACTGTTTGGTGGAAAACAATTATGCGCACAACAATACAGGGGGACTATTGGCATTTGTAACCCCGGGACTTCCCATAAAAACTACCTTTGACGTTATCTTTAGAAACAATTTTGTGGTAAACAACAACCACGAAAACTTTGGTGCCCCCGGGTCTACGGTTTCGGGAATTCCATCAGGTACGGGTATTTTAATCATGGCCGCCGATGATGTGATTGTTGAGAACAATATTATTACCGGCAATAACAACACAGGGATTACCATCGTGGATCTCGCTACTGGGGCGCCCAAAGCCAACGATCCCAATTCCGAAGGAAACCCGGACAGGGTCGTTATTTTGGACAATATTATGTTCGAAAACGGCAACGACCCAACGGGTGAAATAAAGGCCATAATGCTTACCCAAATGGATACCCATGGCCCTGATATTTTCGCCTATGGTGGAGGCTCCGGAAGTACCATAAGGGATAGAAACAAATATCGAACTTTTGGTTTGGAAAATTACGGCATCGCTCAAATAAGCGACACCCAAGATATCCCAACAATGAGGACTCCAGCGCCGGTGCCACCAAGATCGGTTTCCAAAGAAGAATTGGGCGAGCTCACCTATTATGGAGTCTGTGCTGGTTGTCACGCCTTTGGCACTAGACTGATAGGTCCGCCAACAGAAATCCTACAGGCCATTCACCAAGACAACCCACAGGGCATAGTGGATTATATCACTGCTCCAAAAAACCTTAGGGAAGACTATCCGGAAATGCCTCCCCAGGATTATTTATCGGAGGAAGCCAAAATGGCCGTAGCGGAGTATATTCTCTCATTAAAGCATTGAACCAAGGACACAGCTACAAAAAAATAGCTGCATCATTACATTATCAGCGAATTATGATTTCAATTTGGTTCGAAATCAATACAAATGATTGCTATGACAAAAAAAATAAATAGTCAAGTACATTTTGTACCTGATTTATAATATAATATTAATGTTATGCCATATGGGAAGGTTGTGGATGTTTTTTATATTAATTTAATGCCATGAAGATACTGGAAAAACAACGTGAATTTTTTGCAACACAAAAGACCAAAGATGTTCCATTTCGAAAAAATGCCCTAAGGCGATTGCAAAAAGAAATAATTGCCCGTGAAGATGATATTGCGGAAGCCATTTACAAAGATTTCAAAAAACCTAAATTTGAGACCCTGGCAGCAGAAACACAGTTTGTTTTGGCAGAGCTAAAATTGGTATTAAAAAATATTGACAATTGGGCAAGTCCCGAAAGGAAATCGGCCTCCTTGATGAATTGGCCGTCTTCAGATTGGATCTATAGGGAGCCCTTTGGGGCAGTCCTTATTATTGCCCCATGGAATTATCCTTTTCAATTGGTATTTGCCCCAATGATCGCTGCCCTTGCTGCAGGAAATACGGTTGTTGTAAAACCTTCCGAAGCAACACCCCATACAGCGTCGATCATATCGGAGATCATCTCTGCCGTTTTTGAATCGGAACATGTAGCCGTAGTGGAAGGTGGTGTGGAAGTATCCCAAGAACTTTTATCCCAAAAATGGGATTACATATTTTTTACGGGAAGTACCCGGGTAGGTAAAATAGTCTATGAGGCAGCGGCAAAACACCTTACCCCTGTCACCTTGGAACTAGGTGGTAAGAACCCCACAATAGTGGATGAAACGGCATCCATCAACCTGGCCGCAAAACGCATTGTTTGGGGCAAATTCTTAAATGCGGGCCAAACCTGCATTGCTCCAGATTATATACTTGTCCATAAAGAAGTGAAGGACCAGCTTGTGGCTGCCTTAATAAAAAATATCACCAAATGCTATGGAGAAAACATAGAGCAATCTCCCGATTATACCAGAGCAGTTAACAAAGGGCATTATGATGGATTAAAAGATATGCTAGTGGGCGAAAAAATACTTTTTGGCGGAGATTGTAACGATGAGGACAACTACCTATCCCCTACACTGGTAGAGGAGCCCAAATTAGACAGTAAATTGATGCATGGTGAAATTTTCGGGCCAATTCTACCAATTCTTGCCTACTCCAATGAAGATGACATAGATAGGCATATAACGAATTACGGAAAGCCCTTGGCCACCTATATCTTTTCGAACCGAAAATCATTTCAGAAAAAAATAATCAATAAATACAGTTTTGGCGGGGGTGCTATCAATGATACCGTAATTCAAATTACGAATAAAAACCTCCCTTTTGGAGGAGTTGGAGCTAGTGGAATAGGAGCTTATCACGGTAAAAGATCCTTCGACCTTTTTTCACATCATAAGGCCATTGTTAAAAAAGCAAATTGGTTGGATGCACCACTCCGATATCCCCCTTACAACCTGCCCATGTTAATTGTAAAAAAAATAAAACACCTGTTTTAGCCATGCAACCTGGCAGCCAATGATCTACCCTCCCCTATGGCCACTTAACAATCAACTGTGTTTAAGGGGGGTAAACATTGCCTTTGGCCAAATAGTATTGGCATTCTGGTATTTTTAAGATATGTCGATCTATGAATACTTAGTGAGTAAACTATAATAGCCCAGGGGACTATGTACCAATCCCAAAACCCCGTTGAAAAGGCAATGGCCGGCCCAACCCCGACTCCTCAACGAGTTTGTGCCTACAGTAAATGATTCCACAAATTATAGAAACCAAAACAAATGGACACCTCTACAATAAAGCGTACCCCTAATTTATTTTTAACAATCCGTTAACGATTATTATTTATACCTTAGAATTGGCTATTAGATAAAAGGGATTTAGGCAAATGCCTTTCCTTCTTTATTGTCACGCCTTTAAATAACACTATTTTTTCTATGCACATAGCATCTACTTAGTATTATAAATAGCAAGTGCCATCTGGCCTTGTTGAAATAAAAAGGGGCAACCGCTCTATCCCAAAGCCATCATTTCTCCAATTGCCCATTGAACGCGGTAAAAAAAACTTTATGCAAAAGAACCAATTTCCATAGTTGAATACCTAATCGTACACAGGTTAAACTGAAAATATAATGAGAACAAATAATAGATTTTCTATAAAACTATCATGCTGATCACCACACTTTTTTTTATTGCCGGCTATATGATCATAGCACTGGAGCATGTTGTTAAAATTAACAAGGCAGCTACCGCATTGTTTATTGGGGTTGCATTATGGATCATAGTTGCCTATTCGGGAGTTAATTTTTCAGAAACCTTAATACAGCTTAAGGAACATTTTGAAGAAATTTCCGAAATTCTCTTCTTTCTACTTGGAGCAATGACCATTGTTGAATTGATAGACATACATAATGGATTTGAAATTATCCTAAGGGTCATAAAAACTCGAAGCATGTTAGTCCTACTTTGGGTACTTTGCTTGCTTACTTTTTTCCTATCCGCTGTCTTGGACAACCTAACCACCACAATTGTCATGATGGCCATTTTAAGAAAATTCTTTAAAAGCAAATTGGACCTTTGGTATTTTGCCGGGTTTATCATCATTGCCGCCAATGCAGGTGGTGCCTGGTCTCCCATTGGCGACGTTACCACAATTATGCTTTGGAATGGGGGTCAAGTTTCCACAAATACCATAATAACCGAGGTATTCTTACCTAGTTTGGTCTGTTTATTGGTTCCTTTATTAATTGCCTCGTATAATTATAAGGGCAGAACTATTGAAGCCGAGGTTCCCACTCCCCCTACGACACATCAAATTAGTCCTGGGGAAAGCAATTTTATTTTGATTTTGGGTGTAGGTCTGCTTTTAATGGTACCGGTATTTAAAGCTATTACACATCTACCTCCTTTTTTAGGGATGTTATTTAGTTTATGTTTATTGTGGTTGATCACGGAAATACTGCATAAAAATAAACCTATTGAACTAAAACACCATTTATCCGTCGCTTATACGGTTCAAAAAATTGATACCCCCAGTATTCTTTTCTTTTTAGGGATTCTGTTGGCGGTTGCCGCCATACAAACCAATGGCTCTTTGGAATTTATGGGGAGTGCATTAGAAACCGCTTTTCACGATTTCCATATTACCAATACCTTATTGGGGCTTTTATCGTCCTTGATAGACAATGTACCTTTGGTGGCTGGTGCCATGGGTATGTATTCTATGGAAACCTTTCCACAAAATCATGAATTCTGGACATTTTTGGCCTATTGCGCAGGTACTGGGGGTAGTGTTCTTGTTATAGGTTCTGCCGCTGGAGTGGCAGCAATGGGAATTTTAAAAATAGATTTTTTATGGTACTTGCGCCATATAGCCTGGCTGGCCTTACTTGGCTACTTTTCAGGCATATTGGTCTTTATTTTAATCAACTAAGACTAAGTCTGAGTCCACCTCAAAACATAAAAATTGTGTAAACGTAACGGATAAAGATTCTTAAAACCCCAATCATTGCCCGAGTAACATATTGAGTCATCTGTGATGAAATTATGCCCAAGCCAATTAATGATGACTTCTTTATCTATAAGGCATGTACACAGAAACGCTTTTAATAAAAAAAAATAGAGGTCAGTATTTAAATACGTAATTTTATTGACAGTAAATATATTGAATTATGGATGTTTTTAAAGGGCAAAACCTTCTAGAGTTCTCCGATCGGTTCAAAACGGACGGTGATTGCAAGGAATATTTGGCTTCGATCAAGGCCAAAACGGACTATAAATGTACAAGGTGCAATCACAATGCCTGTCAAGTACGTAAGGATTTCGCAAGGCAGTGCAATATTTGTCGCCATATAGAATCCGCTACCGCCGATACACTTTTCCACAAGGTGAAATTCGGGGTCCGGAAGGCATTTTTCATATGTTTTGAAATGGCTACAAGCACAAAGAGCCTATCGGCAAGTTATATGGCCGTACGTTATGGAGTAACCGAAAAAACGGCAAGGTTGTTTATGCTGAAAGTCCGGGAGGCCATGGCTTCTAGCGGGAACAACCCGATGGACGGCGTCGTCCATGTCGACGAGTTCGTACTGGGCGGCAAGGATGAAGGAAAAACGGGAAGAAGCTATGACAGCAAGAAAAAGAAAGCGGTCACGGCCGTTCAGTTAACAAAGGAAGGGAAGGTAAAAAGGATGTACGCCATGAAAATAGATGATTTTTCGGCACGATCTCTTCAATATATATTCGTCAACCACATAAACCGGGAAGCAAAAGTGACCACCGATAAATGGAGGGGTTATAGGCCTATATCAAAGGCTTACGATATAACCCAGATACCGAGCAACAAGGGACTTAATTTCAAGGCCCTGCACACGATGATACATCAGGTGAAATCCTGGATCAGGACTATTTACTCCTGGGTCAGCGATGATAACCTGAACAGGTATTTCAACGAATTTTGTTTTAGGATAAACCGTTCCCAGAGCAAGGACACAATATTCAATAACCTGATTACAAAAATGGTGAAAGGCGATAAAGTTTATCACTCCCAGTTAATAAGTAACTAACTACTGACCTCTAAAAAAAAATAACCCTGCCCTAAAGAAAGCAGGGTTTTTATACCACAATGTACTTTGGAGGCTAACCTGCCAAATCCAGCATTTTACCGTTTTTTAATTCACCAAGTACTGTAACGTCTTTGCTTTTCTTATATTCTGCAAGGGCAAGAAGCATTTGCTCCTCCGTGTCCCTTCTGATTTTTATACCTCCAGTTTTCTGGTTTCTATTACGAACTTCAATGTAATATCCGTCCTTAAGTTCCGTTGGTTTTGTCGCCGGCCTTCCCATATTTAATAACTCGTTTTTACTGTTTAACTATTAATTCTATTTGTGCTAAATCTCCTTAGTCGTATAAACGTTTGAAAACTTAACACATTAATCAGGAATAATATGGCTTATTAATATATAAACCTAAAAAACAGTCACTTTTAACATAAACTTAGCAGAAAGAGGCTTTGATTCCTGCCAAGGTATCAACTAGGTTGTAATACCTCCTACTCACTTTTTTGAACTAGGAATGGAGCGTAAGTCAATACAGATATGAACAATTTGAATACTGGAAAAGAAACACCCAAAAGTCCCATCCAAAACAACCAAGGACCTTTCCAATGTAAAAGGCCGGTATAAGGAAAATCCTATAACCAGCCTTTGTACCAAATATTAAAAATTAACTGCCAACTCGATTATTTGCCGTGAGGGTGCTCTTTTAACAATTCCTCTGGCGAATAAAAGCCTTGCTTGTCCTTGATCTGCTCGCGTACCTCTTTCACTTTCTCCGGTGAAATTGGGGCGGCTTTATTGCCGAAGGTATTCCTTACATAGGTCAATACGGCTGCAGTTTCATCTGCAGTAAGTAAATTTCCAAATGGTGTCATAGGTACCTGACCCGGATAGGTCTTACCATTGACAACAATAGGCCCCATAAGACCCTTGGTAGTAAGTTTTATAAGCCTATCCTCATTACCGGTAACCCATTCGGAGCCAGCAAGGGGAGGAAAACCAGAAGCTTCCAGTCCTTGACCATCTGCTTGGTGACAGGTGGCACAATAACCATCCCTCATATATATTTCCCTTCCGGCAACCAATAATTCCAAATCCTTTCCCTTTAGATCCGTTTTAATCACTTCTTTGGGCTCTTCGCCCGCCTTGTGCCCGTTTAAATGGGCGATTGCCGATTCATATGGTTTTTCCATCCATTTATCCAAACCTTTTTTACCAGCTTCTGTGATTATGGGAATTCCAATATCCCTACCCAACCACGAGGCTGCTACCAAGGCTTCCAACCTTACCCTTGGATTGTCATCCTTGGCTGCCTGCATAAGAAGTTCGGCCTGATCGGGAATTTGATGTCCTGCATAGCGAAGAACGCCTACTGCAGCTGCCCGAGCCTTAAAATCTTTGGCATTCAACACTTGTTTTAGCAATTCCCCGTCAACCTTATCCAAGCCCCATGTAACCCAAAGGGCTTCCAAAACATGGTGTTCGTATCTAGGGTCTGTGGTATCCAAGTTTGCTACCCATGTCTTTAACCTCGACAATACCTCAGAGGCATCCCTTGCTCGTAATTCCCTTTTGGTCCTATAACGGGTACGGTATTCCGGAAGCTTAAGATTGTCCAATAATTCGTCAATGTTGGCATCGACTATCTTGGCAGGTTCTACCAAGGGCCTGGATGGATAAGTAATCCGATAGATCCTCCCATGAACGTGGTCACGTAATGGATCACGGGCATTGTGCTGCATATGGCCAATTAGCACATTGTGCCAATCTATGAAATACAAGGAGCCATCCGGGGCAAATTCCATATCTACAGGTCTAAAATTCTTATCGCTTGAAGAAATTAGATCCTCCTGATGTTTACTAACATAACCAGCGGTTTTAGAGTCATCTACCATGGAATGTTCCTTAATCCCTAAAAACCCAATTGTATTGGCAATCAACATATTGCCCTGAGCCGCGTCAGGAAAATGTCTACTCGACACAAATTCCAATCCTGAAGTGGGTCTCACTAAATGGTCTTTTTCTATAAGGTTTTCCGGTAAAGGCGAACTTACGCCGTACCTGGGCACAATGGTTCCGGGCATCATCCAAGTGGCAGAGGGTCCCGACGTATGTTCAAAAAACGGTTGCCCCCAATCATCGAAGGCAATACCCCATGGATTTGGAATGGGCAATTGCGCGGTACGCTCCAAATAATGTCTTTGTGGGCTATACCTGTAGAACCCTCCGTTGGTACCCCTAACGGTTCCATAAGCAGTTTCCACATTGGTATGAAGAAACACTCCCTCACCCATATAGATTGCCCCGGAAGGATCTGCTGTGAAAGCGCTAATGGCGTGGTGGGTATCATGGTCATCAAAACCACTTAAAATAATATCCTTTGCATCGGCCTTGTCGTCACCATCAGTATCCTTTAACAATACCAGGTTGGTACCTTGGGAAACATATACTCCTTCTGGTGCAAATTCAAATCCTATAGTAAGATGAAGTCCGTCCGCAAAAACAGTTTGCTTATCTGCCTTACCATCATTATCGGTATCCTCAAATATTAATAACTTATCATTGGGTTTACTATCACCCGGTTTGTAATGTGGATAACTGGGCATTACCCCTACCCATAACCTTCCTTTATTGTCGAAGGAAATTTGCACTGGATTGGCTAGATCGGGAAATTCCACTTCTGAAGCAAAAAGTTCCACTTTATAGCCCGGTGCCGGTTTAATCTTGTCCAGTGCATCCTGGCCGTACAGATATTCCGGTGTTCCATTTTTATTGCTAGGCTTATAATTGGTCTTTACTTCGGGCAATGTTCTGGTTTTGGCATCACTTTTGGCCAAATCCATTTTCTTACCCTCTAGGGCTTGCCAAATAGCCGTATCCCTTATGGCGGTCATCTGCCTTATCTTCTCAATTTCATAAGGGTAATTATCCGGACCAAATGGGTCATAACGCCTTCCATAGGCATGTACCCCGTTCGGGATCTTAAAATCGTTATGCCAGAACCAGTTTTTCTCATTTACAGCTTCATTTACCAATTCACGGTTTTCTTCCAACTTAATTTCTTTAGACCCGAAAACTTTATCGGCCAGCAATGTGGCAAACTTCCGATATCCGAAATCGTTCAACTGAAATCCATCCTGGGTCAAATCCGTACTTTCCGTTTGGTACCATTCCTTGGTCTGTTCATAGGCGTCCACCAGAAGGACACCCTCTTCAGCTGCAACTTCCTTCATGGCAGCCGTATAAAGTTCAAGGTTCCCATTTTCCTTTTTTCCATCCGGTAGATCCATCTTATCTGAAAGATCTTCAAAGGCAATAGGTGAAACAAGGGCCAACTGCGGAGGAGTGGAACCATTATATTTTTGATTGAGCGTGTGCTTGATAAAGGCCCGTAATTCTTCCTTGTAATTATCCACTCCCTCTGGTCCTTCAAAGGATTCGGGATACCCAAAAAATCCGATGATAATATCGGCCTTCAAGCTAGTAATCCATTCATCTGGAGAAGGAAAATGACCTATTGGGCCCGATCTGCGTCCGTTTTCATCATCCTCAAAATGTATGGCTTGTCCGGATTCGTGCTCAAATTTTTCCGCACCTGGAAAGGCCCATGGCGAATTCCGTGAAGAATGCGGCCTAAAACCGGGCGTATTACCGCCATCGCACATATTGCGGATATACAAGGAATCATTGGGAAAACGAAGTTGCATTTCAGTTTCGAAATGCCCGAAGTTCATCATACGTGATCCTAAATTACTACCCACTAGTACAATATGTGAATTAGGGGAAATTTTTAAAGTGTTGTCTTCCTCTTTACTACAACTGTAAAATCCAAGGACTAGGAAAAGCATTAAAAACAACTTTCCCCTTGCAACGTTTTTGTTAATATTCATCTTTTTTTTGGTATATAATTAATTGATATTCACGTGTATTCCCTCTTTTTCAGATTTTTCACAAGCCTCTATAATTCGCTGGCATGTAATGGCATCTTCAAGGCTTGAAAGTGGGGCTTCATTATTCCGCAGAACATTGTTGATGAAATGGGTTGCCGTATTCTTTATGGATTCAGGATAACACTGGTACGTTTGGGAATGGGCCCCATTACGATCATTGATTACCCAATCCCGATAGCTGTAACGCGTACTTCCCTTTGTGCCAATAACCTTTATAATACAAGTCCATGGATCACCCGCATGATCATCGTTGGCAAAACTAGCCGATAAATGGCTTAAGGTACCGTTTTGCATTTGTATATTGGCCATAGCCACATTTTCTTGTGGGGCTATAGTGGTATCAACGGTATGTTTTAGACAGGATATGGTTTTAGGTTGTCCTGCCAAATACAACATAGTATAGCTATGGTGTGTCAATATTTGACGGATTACCCCAGGATAGCGGGCCCTGACATCTTCGGCATGATGTATATTGTACATCATGTAGAACTGGGAAATAGCTCCCAATTTACCAGTATCGATCATGGATTTCGTCCTTTTTATCCCTGATTCATAGATATAATTATGGACTGGCATACATTTAACACCAGCTGTCTTAACCGCTTCCGTCATGAGTTGAAGTTCAGCAATACTGGAGGCTGCAGGCTTTTCTACCAAAATGTGTTTTCCCGCTTTTGCCGCCCTAATGGTATAATCGCAATGGGTCTCCATATTGGTCAATATGAAAACGGCATCGATTTTGGGGTCCTGAAACAGTTCATCTTCTGTTTTATAGGTCTTACAACCGAATTTCTTGGCTTTTTTTGCGCCTTTTTCAAAGGTTCTGTTCCAAAGTCCCACAAGTTGGGTACCTGGCAAACTATTAATGGCCTCTGCATGTAGATCTGCTATATCTCCCGCTCCAATAAATCCTATTCCTATATCCTTCATGAGGCTGCAGTAGAATATTTTAATATGCCTTTTTCGGCCATAGCTTTGAACTCAACCAATGAAATCCGTATTCCCTCTGCTATATCGGTCAATGGCAAATCTTTGAATGTACCTGCAATTTTACTGTGATCCAAATCGCAAACGAACAGGTTGGGCGGAGCACCATCGGTTACGGATAGGGATACATATTTCTCCATACCCAATGCGGTAGCTTGTTCTTTTACAATATCCAGGAAGGAGGTAATCGGTATTGTTTCCCCCTGTATGTTAAAGGCTCCAAAGCCTTCGTAGGGCTGTAATGCACAGGCGGCGAATTGAGCCCCCACATCTTCAACAAAATGATAGTTTTCCCGTCCCTGATACGGCATTTCAAAGGGGATTACCTTTCCTGCCGCCTGTCCAAGGACAATGGCCTTTAAGGCATTGGTGGGGGCAGAGGTTTTTCCTTTGTCCCGTCCCTTTCCATAAGTAGTGTTCAACCTTAAACAAACCGTGGGTATCTTGGTGTTATCGTGAAAAAGACGTGCCAAGTGTTCGCCAGATAATTTCCAGATACCATAATGGTTTGGTGGGGCCAAGGGAACATCCTCATTAATGATATCTTGGGGATACATGGAGCGCATTCCATAGACTGCGGCCGAACTTGCAAAAACAAACCGTTTAAGCTTGGTTAATTTTTCAGCAGCATCAAAAAGCGCCATTGTACCTCCGGTATTTATTTCCATGCCACCAATATGATCTCGGGAACAATCCGGACTTTGGTAGGCCCCTAAATGAATAATGTGCGTGGGATCTACTTGGAACAATACCCTTTCAATCTCTTTGTAATTGGAAACATCCAAGGTAACGAACTCCAAACGGGAATCCAACTCGGCAGGGAGCCATAATTTTAATGGGTCTGTATTGTTGGAGCGTGTTGCTATAACAATTTTTTCAACTTCCTTTGATTGTAGAAGCTTATAAATAGTGACCGATCCTATACAGCCGGTACCTCCGGTAATAAATATTTTGTGCATAATCCTTAATGCTAGATTTTTTTTAATATTAGGTTGTACGCCAGAACAAGAACACTGAAGTTATCAGTTCATTTTTACAACGGCCTTCATATTATTTGCCTTTATCGAATCTTCAAAAGCCTGATTAATGTCTTTAAAATCATAGTAATCCGTATAGTGTTCAGAAGGAAAAATACCAGTTACCATCAGTTTTTGTGCGGCCATATAGTCTGCCCTACAAGACCCCATGGACCCCCTCATATTCAAGGAGGTCCGGGTAAGGTGCGTGGCGTTGATCTGTACATCGGTTCCATAGGTAGCTATTACGCATATGTCCCCTTCGGGCCTAACAACACCTATGGCCTCGGTTAGTACAGGTGGTACACCCGAACATTCTATAAGCAGATCAACTTTTCCATTGGTGCCGAAAGGAATACCCTTATCATCGGTTATACCTTTTTGCAATTGGGTGGTCAAGGAATTTTCCGGTGAGACTTCTATGGTTATGAACCCTCTCTCTTTTGCTCTTTTCAAACGGATGTCACGATCATGCGCAATACCGGTTACTGCCACTCTAGCTCCTGCTGCCCGGGCAACTTCCGCAGACATCATCCCTATGATCCCACAACCGGTTACCACGACATCCTGCCCTGGTTTAATATCGCACTTATTGTAAAGAGCATTGGTTATGATGGACAAAGGTTCCACCAAGGCTCCCTGGGCCGGAGTTAGGCCTTTCATTAAAGGCACTACACGATCCGACTCCAAAACTACTTGTTGCCCAAACCCCCCGTTCCTGTGAAAGCCTATTATTTCCTTTTTAGGACATAGATTCCATTTGGACACACTACAGGCCGGGCATTCTTCATCCCTACATCCCAACATGGCCAGAGGAGTGAAAATATCCCCTACCTTGAGGTCCCCGTGGTCCCCGGGACCCAATTCCAAGATCTCGGCGCTAAACTCGTGCCCTATAACCCTGGGACGCTGTACCCAATCAAAATTGGCCTTGCCAATAGTAGCGCTGTTATCCGAACCACAGATGCCGGTATACAATGTTTTGGCCAATATCTCGCCTTCCTTCAAAGGCGGCATTTCCATTTCTACAACCGCTGAATTACTAAGGACCGATTGATCTGTATTTGGATATATTTTTTCATTGGTTTGTAGGCAAAATCCTTTTATAGAATTACTCATAGCAATAGTTTGTTGATTTCAATATTTTGTACACATTAAAGCCTAAAATTGATAATTCAATTTTACACCATGAACTTCCCTTCTATAGACAAGTTTAAAATTTCCAATTAACGCCGGTGTCTTTCCAACTTTTTGTTTTTGCCGATTCCAAAACGGCCTCACAAACTTTCTGTGTTTCTTGCGCCTCCCTAAACGTAGGGGAACAGGGTTTTCCTTCCTGTAGGGCTTTAAGAAAGTCGGCTATTTGGTGTACAAAGCTATGCTCATAGCCAATGGACAGTCCTGGCACCCACCATTTATCCATATACGGGTGATCACCATCCGTTACATGGATGGAACGCCACCCTCTCTCCTGTGATTCATCCCTATGATCAAAATATTCCAAGCGACTTAAGTCATGTAAGTTCCATTTTATGGAGGCATGTTCCCCATTTATTTCAAAAGTATACAAAGCCTTGTGCCCTCTAGCGTATCGTGTGGATTCAAAAAGGCCCAAAGAGCCATTATCGAAATGACAATGGAACAAACAGGCGTCATCTATGGTTACCTTTTGTTTTTCCCCGGTACCGGTATGTACTCTTTCTTTAATAAAGGTTTCGGTCATGGCGGAAACATCCTTGATCCCCCCATTTAACCACATGGCCGTATCTATACAATGTGCCAGCAAATCGCCCGTAACACCAGATCCAGCCGCCTCATTATCCAAGCGCCACAAGCCCTCTCCACCTTGTGGGAGTTCTGGACTAATGGTCCAATCCTGTAAAAAATTGGCGCGATAATGAAATATTTTACCCAATTTACCTGCATCTATAAGTTGTTTCGCAAGGGTTACCGATGGCAATCTCCTATAATTGAAATAAACGGTATTGGGCACTCCTGCCTTTTCAATCGCATCAACCATTGGCTGGGCTTCCGCAACAGTACGCGCCAAGGGTTTTTCACACAAAACCATTTTTCCGGCTTCTGCCGCTGCTATGGCAATTTCAGCATGCATATTGTTGGGGGTACAAATATCTATGGCATCAATGTCAGTACGAGCTATAAGCTTTCTCCAGTCGGTTTCAACGGACTCATAACCCCATTGATCGGCAAAGGCCTGGGTACGTTCCAAGTTACGCCCACAAATTGCCTTTAATACAGGCTGATATTCCAGTTCGGGAAAAAAATTGCCTACCCTACGATAACCATTGGAATGGGTTCTTCCCATAAATCCGTAACCTACCAATCCTATTCGTAATTCTTTCTTACTTGACATGTGTACTCTATTTTTTATTTTAATTAAAAATTCAGCTTAACAAATGTATAATCAGCCTATTATCTTAAGGCGCTTCGTACCAACCATGTTGTTGACGTACCTTGATCATGGCCCCTAAAATATCGTTCCAAGTTTTGGGTTGCATCATAACATCGTTGGGGAACATACACCCATCCCAACAGATATGTCGGATTTTTTTGGTCAGGTTGCCATTTTCGTCACGCAACCAATGGCCAGCATCCACAGCGATGTCCAATTTTCCATTGGGATCCGTAGCCTGGCAATGCCTACCTGTTTTATCATGGGATCCGGACCCGAACACCGTGCCATCATTTTGGGCCACATGAAAATCAATCGTCCATGGGCGAAGTGCAGCTGTAACGGTCTTAAGACCTTCAGTCAATGTTGCCCGATCGTTCCAATCGAAGTCCTTGGGCAGTATTCTTTCGTCCTCCTTATTATATCCCAAAAGATACAACAAGGTATGGGCCATATCGGCCTGAAATCCGATATTGGGTCTATCCACGGCTTCAAGGGTGTTCACCATGGTTTTCCAACCGTGCATCCCGCCCCAGCAAATTTCACCTTCGGCAGCTAAAGACTCCCCATAATCCGCGGCCACGTCACATGCCTCGCGAAAGGTTTGTGCAATCAATTTTGTATTGGCAACGGGATCTGCCGCCCAACTATGTGGATCAACGGACGAATCTATTCTGATTATTCCATTGGGGCGTATTCCCAAATCACGCAGTTTTTTACCTATAACACAAGCCTTTCGGACCTGGGTTACAAATTGGTTGCGTTCTTCCCTGGAGCCCATGGCAGAGCCACCACCGGTTCCAGCCCATACAGGGGCTACCAAACTTCCAATTTCAAGATTTTTGGATCTCGCCTTGTCGGCCAATTTTTTAATACCATCATCATTGGAATCGATATCCAAATGAGGATCCGCAGCAAAAAGGTCAAAACCGTCAAATTTAACTCCATCTACCTCTGCATTGGCAGTAAGCTCTATCATGGTATCAATGGATATTGGTGGCTCTGAATCAGGTCCTTTCCCTACCACACCGGGCCACGAAGCGTTGTGGAGTTTTGGGTAATTGTTTTCTGGCATAACAACAGTTTTTATTCGTAATATTATTTTCTTGGCATTATTACCGATTCCCACCCCTTCAGGTCGGATGGCTTTACATTTTTCTGATAACCCTCAAAGTTAAATGTAGTTGGCTCATAGCCCCCTACAAAATCTATCGGATTATCCGCTTTAATATCTTCTTCCATTTCCAATCCCCAGAAACAGGCGTTTATGATCATTCTTCTAAACCCCGTACTCAGGATATCTTCTGAGGCTCCATGGGTAGTTGTAAACGCCCTCCCGGGCCTACCCCCTTCCAACTGGTACGTTCTAACCCAGGCAACTGGAAGTTCGTCCTTACTAGTATCCGGTGTTGCATCTGGCGTCATGCCGTTCAACACCCTTCCCCTGGCCAATATCTTTAAGTCCTTCCCTTGCGGGTAGGCGTTATAGCCTCCACACTGTGCCCAGGTATTTTGTACTCCCCGCATAATGGGATGCTCCTTGTTACTTTCTTCTATAATAAGTTTGGAAGCCTGTTGATGGTTTTTGCCATAGTGTCCTACCCAAGTTTCCCCTAAAACCACTTCACCAAATCCACCGTGCCATGCCTCTTTTTCCCCATCATATTTATAATCATAATGTCTCCAATTGGGATTATCGGCATTTTTAAAGGCGTGGGTAGAAGTCCGCAATCCTATTACAGCCCCTCCCCTATTTAGGTAATCATCAATATATTGCATCTGCCCATCTTCAAAATTTGCAAACCTCATAAACATTACCATTAGATCCGCTTCTTTAAGAACATCGAGTCCTTTGAGGTCCGACCCCCCTGGTAATATATTGCCCCTATCGTCCAAAGCCCATACCACCGTACAGTTAAAACCATATCTTTTGGCCAATATCCGTGCCAAGGCCGGTAAGGTCTCTTCCCCCCTATATTCATGATCCGTAGCAATAAAAACAATATGTTTGCCCTTGCCCGGACCATTTTCTCCCTTGTATGTAATACGATACTCAGCCGCACTCCTCTTAGCATCAATCGCCTCCCCCATCATCAAGCTACTACTATTGCCCAAATCCGGTATAATGGCTTGCGCCACTAAATGTACGGAATGTTCAGCATCCAAAATGGTAGTGGTTTTACTTCCCCTATCTTCACATGAAACCAACATGCAGACCACAACCATAGACAATATACCGTTCCATGCAATCTTCCAATAAACAGAATACCCGTAAATTAATGATTCCAACATAATATTACAAATCTTAAATACTTGATGCAGGAACTATTCCTAGGCCACTCCTTCTTGGGTTAGTGGCAATCCCCAATTAAAAAGTTCCACGGATAACCAGCGGGCACGTTGGCCATATTGTTTATCAATATCTAAATTTATTATCAATTTTTATACACTATTCTTAAAATATAACACGATAAAATCTGACAATAAAAACTTAACTCTACAAATCTAAAATACTATCGGCATGAATATTCCCTATATCTTACTAAAAGATGACACTTTTTTGTCTTAAATTAGCCCAAATAAAATACAATCCGGAAATTTATGAGTACCCCTAATATCGAAAAAACACTAACAACGAAAGAAACTTTTATTTTCAAGGATATTGTTGGCCCCTACTTTAATCCAAATTGGCATTTTCACCCTGACTACCAATTATCGTTAATTGCAGAAGGCAAAGGAACACGATTTGTTGGGGACCACGTACAATCATTTGAAAAAGGTGATCTGGTAATTACAGGCCCTAACCTTCCACATTTATGGCGAAGCGATGACGCTTATTTTGAAAAGGACAGCAAACTCTCCACTAGAGGTTTGGTAATTTACTTTGACCACGATCTATTTAGTGAATCCTTATTAAGCAAGGAAGAATTTTATAATGTAAACAAGTTTGTGGAAAACTCGGTAAGGGGTATGGAATTTTATGGGGAAACCCGCAATAAAATAAACAAACTTCTACTTAAAATAAACAACGAACACGGATTTCGAAGAATTATAAAATTATTGGAAATCATAGATATCCTAGCCAATAGCGAAGAGTACCACCTATTGTCCAGTCCGGGGTACACCAATGTTTTCAAGGGCGATGATGCAGACAAAATGCGGATTGTCTACGACTATGTCATGTCCAATTTTAAGACCAAAATTTCGCTGGAGGAAATAGCGGAAATGCTCAATATGACCACAACCTCCTTCTGCCGATATTTTAAACCTCGGGCAAACAAAACTTTTACCCGCTTCGTAAATGAAATCAGAATAGGTCATTCAAGAAAACTATTACTGGAGGATAATCTAAATATTTCACAGATAAGTTACGAGTGCGGTTTTAATGCCTTATCAAACTTTAACAGGCAATTCAAGGCAATTGTACAAATGAGCCCCCACGAGTATCGAAAATTGTTCCTGAACATCAAGACCAGTATATCCTAGTGGTTAGATCTCCTTTTGGAGCGATTACCACAATGGTGGTTTTAACGTAAAACATGATCTTTATAAATTATAAGCATATTTTATCCCAGCTAAATTAAATTGGAATTCTTGTATTGACCAGCCAAAATTATCCATCATTATATATTATAGATATAAAACAGTGCAACACACCTCCTATTTACAGAGAATAAACCAAAATAACCCAATGACAAAAAAGTGTCATCTTTTAGTAGGATATAGGGACTTTTAAAAATCTTTAAAGTTTAAATTTATCAGCTTTTAAATTTTTAGGGTTGCTAGGGTCTTGCATACATCATGAACCAAGGGTTTAATGGTCAGGTTATAAAAGCATAAAATAGGTAGTAGATTATTCATTATTTAATAAAACAATTAAAAATAAATTATGATTATTGTAAAAAAGAGATTAAACTTATACGCTGAAATCAAAAAGTAAAGTATACACCAACTAATTAAAAATCTATTAAATTCAATGGAAAATTCAAATGATCAACAAAAAACCAATGCGAACAGACTGTTTTACGGTAGCTGTTTCGCATTAATTACGACCGCATTTTCTTTTAGTATTAGAGCAGGGATTCTTCCACAGTTGGGAGAAGAATTAAGTTTGAGTGCCGAACAACTAGGATTTATCAATTCCATGTGGTTTTTTGGTTTTCCGATATCGATGGTTATCGGAGGATTAATCTATCATAAGGTAGGTGGAAAGGCCATTATGCAATTTGCCTTCCTTGCCCATGCCCTAGGGATTATTTTAACCATTTATTCTGGCAGTTATGTTGGTTTACTCATTTCAACACTATTGATAGGCCTTGGCAATGGTTGTACCGAAGCTGCCTGTAACCCCATGATTGCGGACGCCTATTCAGGAACCAGGATGAGTAGAATGATGAACCGTTTCCACATGTGGTTTCCGGGAGGTATTGTATTAGGTAGCCTTATATCCAAATTTATGACCGATGCAGGCTTAAGCTGGGAAACACAAATTTGGGTGATAATGATTCCGACCTTGATATATGCCTATCTGTACTTTGGACAAGCTTGGCCAAAAGCTAAAATTGAAGCGGCTGCCACACTTAGTGGTAATTTCAAAGCCATGCTTTCCCCTCTATTTATTTTTATGATTGTTTGTATGTCTTTGACGGCAATCTCGGAATTTGGCCCACAGCAATGGGTAGGACTTATCTTGGCCAAGAGTGGCGCCGAGCCCATGATTATATTGGCCCTGGTTACAGGACTAATGGCTGTTGCCCGTTATTTTGGAGGAGAAGTGGTTCACAAATTTGATCAAACAGGAGTCCTTTTGGGTTCTGCTGTACTGGCCACCATTGGAATTTATCTTTTTAGTACCCAAACCGGAACCATGGCTTATGTTGCTGCCATCTTCTTTGCATTGGGTATCGCCTATTTCTGGCCAAATATGATTGGTTTTATTGCTGACAAAATACCAAAAAGTGGAGCCTTGGGATTGTCCATTATTGGTGCCGTAGGTATGTTTTCCTCATCTATATTCCAACCTATAATTGGTGGATGGATCGATTCTGATAAGGCCGAAGCTGCTGCTGCAGGATTGACAGGTGATGAATTGGAACTTGTTTCCGGACAGGCCACCTTGGGAACCATGGTCGCCTTCCCTGCTATCCTGATCGTCCTCTTTACCATACTTTGGTTTTGGGTACGCTCATCAAAAAAACAAGGACAGGAGGCCGTAGCCTAGCCACCACTAAACAAAAATCAAGAAAACAATAACCAATTTCTAGGGTATGGTAAAGGAGGTCTTCCCTAAGGCAAGCCATACCCAAAGGAATCTGGATAGGGTATTTATTTTTTATAATTAATTGACCATACGTATGAAAATTGGAATGAATATGTTGCTGTGGACAAATCATGTTACAGAGGAACATTACCCCATAGTTGACAGATTAAAAACCACAGGATATGATGGTATTGAGCTGTTTTTGGGCGACGGAGATCTAAAGCATTATACAAAATTGGGCAAGTATTTTTCTAGCATCAATATGGGCGTCACTGCAGTAGGTGCCTTGTCTGCAGAGCAAAATATTGCAAGTCCCGACAAGAAGACCAGGCAGGCAGGTTTGGAGCGATTAAAGTGGACCATTGATATGGCCGAAGCGGCCAATGTAGAAGTAATATGTGGGCCATTTCATTCCACCTTTGCCTTTTTTACTCGCCACCCCCCCACATTACAAGAAAAACAATGGAGCAATGAGATGTTGTATAAGGCGGCGGAATATGCCCAAAAAGCCAATATTGTACTAACTCCAGAAGCCGTAAACAGATTTGAATGTTACCTGTATAACACTATGGCCGATCTTGGCTCTATGGTCAGGGAAGTGAACCACCCCAATTTGGGCGCGATGTTCGATACACACCATGCCCATATAGAAGAAAAAAATCAGGCCGAAGCCATTAGGACTATAGCCCCCCATTTAAAACATGTTCATATTAGCGAGAACGACAGGGGAACTCCCGGTAGTGGGCAAGTACATTGGGACGACGTCTTTTCGGCATTAAAGGAGGTGAAATATGACGGTTGGCTTACCATAGAGGCTTTTAGTACCATTATCCCAGAGTTTGCAAACGCCATTAATGTTTGGCGGGATTATTCTCCTTCCGAAGAAATCTACACCAAAGGTCTAAATTTGATAAAAGAAGGGATGGGGATTAAATAATTAATCCAGTACTTTACATCCTATATGAATGAATTAATTAAAAAAAATTTAATGAAAAATCTATTACCTATCCTTATTTGCATTTTAATGTTTGCCTGTAAAGAGCAAAAAGAGGCAAAAACGAATGAAACCGCAACCGAGGCTACAACCGATACCCCACAACAATGGCTTAATTTTGAAGGTAGTGATAAGAATGCAAAGCACATAGTCCTTATTTCGGGCGATGAAGAATACCGTTCCGAGGAATCCTTGCCGCAATTGGCAAAAATCCTTTCCCGGCACCATGGTTTTAACTGTACGGTGTTGTTCGCGCAAGACCCGGCCCACCCAGGGATTATAGATGCCAATTATGCAAAAAACATACCTGGATTGGAAGCCCTTGACAGTGCCGACCTAATGATTATTTCTACAAGGTTCAGAGCCTTGCCCGATGATCAAATGAAACATATTGATGATTATCTTATGGCAGGTAAACCAGTCATTGGACTAAGAACGGCAACACATGCCTTTAATTTTAAAGAGGAAGATGTCTCCAGTTACAAACATTACGGAAACTCCTATAAAGGAGATATAGAGGAGTGGCACGGTGGATTTGGCAAACTTGTTCTAGGTGAAAAATGGGTGAGCCACCACGGACACCACAAACAACAAAGCACCAAAGGTTTTGTAGCCGATGCAGGGAAAACTACTGGAATTACAAATAGTATCGCTGATGGGGATGTTTGGGCCTCTGCCGATGTTTATGAAGTAAGCTTACCGATGTCCGGGGATTCCCAGCCAATAATTTATGGAAAGGTAATGAACAGAAAAGGCGAATTCGACGAAAATGATATATTCTATGGAATGCGACCAACAGATGACGAAGCTGCCAAAACCAACCATTCCGGTAAGGATGTTAGTGCGCCCCTAATGCCTGTGGCATGGACGAAAACCTATCAAGTACCAGGAGGAAAAAAAGGAAAAGCCTTTACATCTACCGCCTTTTCCGCAGTAGATTTCACAATTGAAGGAACACGGAGATTAGTCGTAAATGCCGTATATTGGACACTGGATCTACCAGTACCTACCAAAACCAAGGTAGAATTGGTAGGTTCCTATAATCCTACCACCTATGAATTCAGGACAGATGAATACTGGGATGAAAAACAATTAAAAGTATCCGACTTTAAATAATACCAATTAACCAACCAATCTTTACCAAGCCAATAGAACATATTCTATTGGCTTTTTTTTATAATGCATCAACAATGTCACAAATATTTCCATTTCATATTGGAATATTTATCAATTGAAGCTTTCCGTTTATAACCTAGCTATAATATTACACCGGTTTAAATAACTCTGGTGTTTTATTATTTAGGGAACTCCGATCGGCAAAAAATATTAAAGACTCTTAATGAGAACGTTGAAGTCTACAATAGACTTATGATGTTATGATCGCGATCCTTTACAAAGAAAACGATTCAAAAATATCCCCTAGTTGTATACAACTAGGGGATATATATTGAGCCTTTTATGGCCAATCTTGATAAAACATTCTGCAGAACCTGCTAAGCCCCACTTTTGGATAATTTAGCAAGGGAAAATGCGCCGATCGCCATAACCACGTCCCTAACCGCCACATCCAAATATTGACCTCCAAATATAAGTGTCAAAGCTATAAGGACCAACCAGGCCGAAACGACCATAGCCCCTATAAAAGGTTTCACCAAAACCAAAATTCCGGCACCTATTTCAATTACCCCAACAATTCCCATAAAAGTATTTGCATCGAAAGGCAATAAACTTACCATTCCAGACGAGGAATATATTGTCCAATCCACCAGAATGTTGGTAAACTTATCCAAACCGGCAATTATAGGAACCAATCCAAACGTAAACTTCAGCATGCTACTAACAAATTGTGCATTTGCATTCATAATTCTATTATTTTAATATTATGCCCTTTAGATGTAAGAACACGGCTGGGGTTACAAAAATGTTGGTAAATCTCCCCCATGTCAATTGTTTTAATGCCCCCTAAGTTTTTGAATCTTTGCCATTACCTGATCCACTAGGCGATCGCATTTGGAATTACCAAACTCAAAGGCATTTTTGGCATCGGCAAACTTCATAATCGTATCTTTCATCATGTTCCTGGCCCGGTGAAGCCTCACTTTCACATTGCTATTGCTTAATCCCAGGCTATCCGAGATTTCAGAAATCCCCAACTCTTGAACTTCTTTCAGCATATATACGATCTTATATTTCTCTGGTAGAAGGTCTATTGCCTTTTCAACAATTTGTACCGATTCCGCATACATAGTTTTTCTTTCAGGATTCATAATAGATATATCAGCAATTTGATCGATACCTTTTTCGTTACCGATATCCAACATGTGATACTTCTTGGACTTTCTTTTTCTCTGCAGCGCCTCATTTATTCCTATCCGTATTAACCAAGTGGAAAACAAAGACTCATTTTTAAACTGAAATAATTTTTGGAACGCCTTAATATAAGTATCCTGCATTACATCATCTATATCCGAGGGCCTGTCCAAATAACTCCTTATTGTTCTATACAGCAGTTCATTATAGCGCCTTAAAAGAATTTCAAATAACTCAGTATTTCCTTCCAGTACCTTCTGAACCACCATGTAATCTGCCATAGTTAGCTGTGAAGACATATCCATCATTTTTATGGGTTTACAGTTGTCCATTATCATTGTTTTAGTATTGGATGCCAAGTGGTAAAAAAGGTTACAAAATTTTGTAACCCAATCTCATATTTCACATCAAATCATACGGTAATTATCCTTAAACACAAGTTTCAAAAAAAAACATAACACACAGATAATCATGTTATTACAATATACAAAATAGTGCTTTTATAAAATATTTTAATCCCTTAAATAAATTCAATTGTGAACTATACAGTTAAAATTCTAGAAAAATCCTGGTTACACATAATGTAATATTGTTGGTTTTTGAAAAGCCTGAAGGATTTACCCACAAAATCGGACAAGCCATTGAACTCACCCTGAACACTCCACAATACAGAAGTCAGTATGCCCCTTTTACCCTTGTAAGCTTACCAGAGGAAGATCAATTAAAGCTTATCATTAAAATATACCCCAAGCATCATGGCCTAACGGAAGCTCTGTCCAAAATAAACCCAAAAGATTCCATGATTATCACCAGCTCCTGGGATTCCTATGAATACCAAGGAAAGGGCTGCTTTATTGCCGCCGGTTCGGGCATAACTCCATTCATTCCAATGTTCCGGGATTTAAATAAAAACAGACAATTGAAAAATCACGGGTTGATATATGCCAATCGTAGTGTTGGGGATATAATTCTTCATGAGGAACTAACCGACCAATTCAAGAGCCATTTACACATTATCCTAAGTGAAGAGAAAACAACTGATTTCGATTACGGCATCATTGATTACAACTACCTACAGTCGAAAGTTGAGGGGTTCGGTCAACATTTCTATGTCTGTGGACCTAATGCCTTTATGGAAAGTGTGAAAAAAGAACTCCTTAGATCCGGCGCTAAAAAGAAAAACATACAAACAGGCTATTAAACATGGAAACAAACGGAAGAGTAAATTTGTCGGCAGAAATTCAAGACCAAGTACCAATAAATATTTCAGACGATAAATTGGATAAAATTGCTACCATAGCCTTTCATTTTAGAAAGATCATGGAAACCTTGGAGCTCAATCTAGAAGACCCTGGTTTGCGGGATACCCCTGAAAGGGTGGCCAAATTGTATATTAATGAAGCCTTTAAAGGCCTGGACGAAACCAATTTTCCCAAAATATCATTTTTCGGGAACCACTACAAATACGATGAAATGATCCTGATCAAGGACATAACGCTTTACTCCTATTGTGAGCATCATTTTGTACCTTTTTTTGGTAAAGCAAGCATTGCCTACTACCCAACGAATCGCGTAATTGGACTTTCCAAAATTAATAGAATCGTTCAATTTATTGCCAGTAAACCGCACGTACAAGAAAAATTAACTATGGAATTGGGAACCGTGCTAATGAATTTACTGCATACCGATGACATTGCCATTTCAATAGAAGCAAAGCATTTATGTGTGGCATCGAGAGGTGTAAGCGATACCAATAGCCTTACCAATACCAACTTTTTTTCGGGAAAATTCCGTAAAGGCAAGGTTCAAAATCAATATCTTAAATCCATTACCCATTGAACTTTTCTTTTTTTTGTAACCCTGAAGTGCTTTCTACATCCAAATGTAAAACAATTAAATAACGACAAATGAAAGCACTTTATTCATTCAAATTACTAAGCCTACTGATAACCCTCAATATCCTTATCAGTTGTACCAAGACAGAAACCATAACCGAAACTATTACGGAAATAGTAAACGACACTATTATAGAAACCAGAACGGACACCTTGGCCCTTCATCTTGACCCTGCATTGGTAGCTGAGGGGAAACAAATCTTTAGATATGACACCTTTGGGGATGAAGCCTTTTGGAGCGGAATTTTGCATTTGGACAAGGCCATACTTGGAGAAGCCAATGGCGGTTACGGGGATGGGGTTAGTCCTGCTACCGCTTTGGGAGTAGGATTAAAAGTAGACTCCGAGGCCTTACCTGCAGAATTGGTAGCGGCAATTCAGGCAGACCAAGTAGATCTTAATGATCCGGCAACCACCATTGCACTGCTTCAATTGAACGCTGTTGTGGGGGTTAAAGGAACCTTTGATGATAACGGTACTATGACGGCAGTGGGAATCAATTGTGCATTGTGCCATTCAACGGTAGACAACTCATTTACCGATGGTATAGGAAAACGTCTGGACGGTTATCCCAATAGGGACCTTAACGTAGGAGGTATTGTAAATTTAACCGACAACAAGAAATTCTTGGCGGATTTACTTCATGTAGATGAACCCACCGTAGAAACTGTACTTAATGGATGGGGACCTGGAAAATTCAATGCAGGACTTTTTGTAGACGGTAAAGCACTACGTCCGGACGGAAGTATTGCTGCCAACCTACTACCAGCCGCATATGGACTGCAAGGTGTAAACCTAGCAACCTATACTGGATGGGGAGACATGGTTTATTGGAATGCCTTTGTAGCCAACTTGGAAATGCACGGTCAAGGTAGCTTTACCGACTCTAGACTGGATAATGCTCCCCAATTCCCAATAGCTGCAGAAAACAATTTTGGAAACATTGTGAACGACCAAGATTTGATAACTTCCAAGCTTCCAGGTTTACAGGCCTATCAGCTCTCGCTAACAGCACCAACACCTCCGGAGGGGAGCTACGATGCCACGGCCGCAGCAAGAGGCAAAGAATTGTTCGATGGCAAAGCAAATTGTGCCAGCTGCCACATAGCCCCCATATTTACCGATGCCGGATATAACCTTCATAGCGCAGAGGAAATTGGTATAGACGACTTTGAGGCAAAAAGATCGCCCACTGGATTGTATAGAACAACTCCGCTTAGAGGACTCTTTGCCAGAATGCAGGGTGGATTTTATCACGACGGTAGATTTGCGACCCTCAACGACGTCATTAACCATTATGATACCCACTTTCAATTGGATTTAACCGCTCAAGATAAAACCGATTTAGAGGAATATTTAAAATCAATATAGTTTTAGTTGCTCTTTTTACTTATTGGCTAGTGTTGAAAATGCCCATGACATTCGGATTAATCCTATATGTTGATGGGCATTTTTTTTATAAGTAGATATGAACCGCTTATATAAATTTTCCTAGGGTTTAGAACTTATTACCTGTTTGGATGTATCTTTTTTTAACACCTATGGCAATTAGCTGTTTGCTAATGTCCTTCTCGAACAATCTGGGCCCACAAATATAGAATTGCTGATGTAGATCCTTGATATTTTTTTTTAAGATATCCATATTGATCCTGCCATAAATGGAATTTGGAGATTTTGACCTACTAAGGATATGGATGCAATTCCTTCCCAAAACCTTCTTCAATTTCCCATAAAACAAGATATCTTCCTTAGTCCGATTGCCATATAGTAAAACATGTTCTTTTAGCAGATCCTCACCTTTGGCTTCAAGTTCTTTTAAAATAGGTAAAAAAGGGGTTATTCCTGTGCCTGCTGCAATGAAAACTCCGCGACCTTTGTAATTATAGGAATCCCATGGTTCCGTAATTTGCAAGGTTTCCCCAATCTTTAATGTAGACATACCATAGGTAAGGCTGTCCACCTCTTGGTTAATCTTTACGATCAGTTCCAAGTGAGGATCACTACTAAGGCTGGTTATAGTAAAGGGGGCAATCGCAAGTTCATATCCAGGCTTTGCTATACTTAGTTCTATGGCCTGTCCAGGCCTATGGACATATCCATATGGCTTTTGAACGCAAAAACGGATTACGTTATGGTTGAGATATTTTTTTTCTAAAATTTTCACGCTATAAGGAAATGTAAAGCCCATCTTCTAAAAATAAGTAGTTACCTTATTTTGATGAAAAGAAGTCTTTCTGGTTACATTTCCACTTGTGAATCCGTAGGTTAAGGATTTTCGTTATTGGCATCTACCTTTTGGTAATAGTCAATAAGTACCAACTTCCCATCCCCTCTCCTTAAATATCTTTTAAGTATTTTTTGCACGTCGTTGTTATCGGCCATGGGAGTAATATACTTATCATATTCCTTGAGGCCCTTCATCTTTATTTTCTTGGGCAAAAATCCAAACCCCTTGTATACCCCTTTTTCCACCATAATAACCGATTTCTCATTCATGTTTCTTCCCTCTGCTTTAATCAAATAGGTATTTTTATCTTCAGTTAATGGCATCAAGGCTTTTTCCACCCGCTTATTGTAAGATTCCGCCGGTTCCATATCCAGACAAATACCATGACACTTTTTAATGTGAAAATGAAAACAGGCACCTGAAATCTGCTGTAAATTACAATGTAGGGAACACAGTTCATAAGTTTCGCACAATTCCTCCAAAAATGACCTACACTCCCCTTGGTTGTAAAAACAGACCAATGGCGATTTTAGTTTGCCCAATCGATCATAAAATAGATTTGTAATCCCGTTTTTGTCCATTTTTGCCCCTATCCCATACCTATAACCGATCCGCTTTTGCGCCCGATTGAATTTAGGGAGGTGTTTTTTTATTTCATCCGACTCCAATAACAGGGCTACCAATTCGCTGCCCGTATGGGTATAGTCTATGTGCACTGTTTCAAAACAAAGCCGCATTTCTTTATGCGCCTTACTATAGACATGGCTCAATACCCGTTGTTTAATATCCTTGGCCTTGCCCACATAAATAATCTTTCCCTCCGCATTCTTAAAATAATACACCCCGGTAATATTGGGAAGGGCGGCCACTACGGATTTGGGCCAAAGAGGCGGTATTCCCGAATCTCCGGATTTTTGACCCAACATGAAATTAAATACACCATTGGTGTCCAAATCCCAAAGCTTTTCCAATAATCCAACCGTGGCTTTTGCTTTATCCAATGCGCTTTGTACATGACCTACATTAATTCCTAAATGATTGCACATAGCCCCTAAACTATAGCTTTGTTGTCCAGGAATTAGTTTACGGGACAATTTAAGCGTCGATATTTTTTTGCGTTTGTATATAGCTCCTAGTGATGCCAACTCATTTTTTATACCGTTGAAATTGAAATTTACATGGTGGGAAATAAAAATACAGTCCTTGGTAAGTTCTACAATTTCTTTGGCCAATTCATAGAATTTGGGGGCGGTCCGCACCTTATCATTATTGATACCATTGCGACGCGACACCCTATATTTAATGGAAACTTCGGGATTTACCAAAGAAGAAAATTCCTTTATTATCTTTTCGCCATCGTGAATAAGGATGCAGATTTCGGTAATCTTATTATCCTCTCCCCGCAATCCGGTAGTTTCTGTTTCAATTATGGCGTACACTAACTATAACAATTTTGGAGTATAAAATTAAAAAAGAATAACCCAATAGGATGGCTTTTCTTGTATTTAACGTTTTCGATTTAATTAATTGGTTCTTGGTCCTCGTTAGGTTGCCGAGTGGACAGATGATTAAAAAAGGTGCTAACCCCCTATTCGAATTTCTGAATACAGAATATATCGACAACAAAAAAATAGCCCGCTATGAGTGTGTATCTATTAAATTGTGAAAAGCCGATTCGATGGATCCATTTAAAAAAACAAACAAATTTACGGGTCCAAAGTAAGGTTCCAGTTCTAGATAGGGAATACCCTTGGTATTAATTGGAAACAAACTTCAGTCCAATAATGGAACATATTAAGGTTGTAATAAAGAAAATCCTCCAAAAGGTGGCCGGCTCTTTAAATACCAGAATACCCACCAATACGGTCCCTACCGCCCCAATTCCCGTCCATACGGCATAGGCGGTACCTATTGGCAATTCGCGTGTTGCCCTCACCAACAGCAGCATACTAATAGCCAAACAAAGCAAAAAACCAATGTACCAATAAGTCGCTTCTGCGCCGGTAGACTCTTTGGCCTTTCCAAGACAGGCTGCAAAAGCCACTTCAAAAAGGCCTGCAATGATTAAAAAAATCCAATTCATAAATATCCTTTAGTTCTCTGATCTAAAATTATCTATTAGTCAATATTTATTATTGGTTCCTTCATTAAATACCCTAAGGACACCAAAAATTGATCTGCTTCGGCAACAGTACTTTTGTAGGCTTTCTGATTGGCATAATTAAAAAATCCATGTCCTTCCCCTTCGTACAATTTAAGATCGCACCTACTTTCCACTTTTTCCATGACCATTTTAAAATACTCAGCTGTCACCACTGGAATCAAGTGGTCCTTGGTTCCCTGGAAGATGATGGTTGGGGGAGCCCCCTTTTTAATATTGTGGAGAGGCGAAAAATCTTTATATGCATCCCCTATCCTTTCGTACCCATACCCCCCTGGACCATTATCCACTACGGGGTTAAAAAGCACCAAGGCATTGGGAATGGAATTAATGGAGGTGTCATCGGCAGAATCATTGTACCCTTCAATAAAAGCCGTTGCGGCCGCTAAGTGTCCGCCTGCAGACCCACCGGAAGCAATAATCCTGGTGCTGTCTATATGGAATATTTTGGCATTTTTTCTTATAAATCTAACAGCCGATTTGGCATCCTTCAAGGATTCGAAGGGAGTTGTTCCATTTATTTTTGAGGTACGATAGTCCGCTAAAAAACAAACCATGCCCCTTCTGGCAAAATATTTGGCCTGATTCAAGAATTGGGATCTTTTCCCCCCTACCCAACCCCCTCCAAAAAAGAAGACCATGGCCGGATAATTTTTGGAAGAATCCATATTGGGTGGATAATGTACTTCCAAAAACAAATGGGTCGTATCCACTTTTTTATAAAGAATTTCTTCTTGGGAATTACACATTTGGGTACTGAATAGGGTACCAATTATTAAGGCAATAAATAATTTTAAACGCATTTACGATTTTTTAGGAAAGCTGCCTTGCAACAGCCACATTCAATAATTGAATTTATGGTCCTAAGATAGGAAAACCTCAAAACATCTTCACGGTATATTTTACCTCAGCTTAAAATCCTTAAAAAAAATCCAGTAACACCCCTGAGCGCAGAAAAAGGTATCTTTAAAAATAAATTTAAAATTTTCAGCAATATTGATAGAATTAGGTGCCATAATCTATCCCTTGCACCGGTAATGATTTTGAACCACCTAATTCAAAAAGACCTTTGAAGCTACCCAAGTAAATTCCCATTCTGTGGGAAGTTTGAAAAACAACCTACTTCCCCCCATCCAAGACTATAGGAATGGTCGTAATGATCATTTCATCAATGAGATCTTCTTTAAGTGTTCTGGATTGTTATCCCTCCATCTAAATAGGGCCTATGGTATCCCCTTTTATGTCTTTTCACCAAGGTTTCCGCTAAATTCCCTTTGTCCAATTAGGCTTTGCCCCTATACTCCTCGACTAATACTTCCAAGATGCCGATCACTATAAAATTGGGCTTGGCGTAAGGCCAACCCCCTCCAAAACCACAGACTGTTTCATACGTTTTACAGCCATCACCAAGGCATCCCCTTGGGATAAAAAAGGTATTAACCCTCAGGGCAAGCCTGTCTGCCGACAAAGGCAGGCCTGTCTGCCGACAAAGGCAGGCCCTGAACCCAATAATAGGAATCGACCCTAGGGTCGAGGTATTGAACCTAGATCCCGCCGAAAAAGGCGGGATTAGTTCAACTTGCAATTTTCAGTGCGTCTTACTGACTTCTCAAAATTGAGTTTCACTAATAAATTCATATAAGCCCACATCCGATTGGTCGGGATTGGGAATAGCAGCAATACAAAGGACCATTCCCTTCAGCGATATAACCGTCCAAGCTAGTGGCTATAAAGACCAAATTTCTTTTTTCCATAAGGTAAATTTAAAACTAAAGGAGATATTTTTCATTTAGAAATTGGCTCTTAGCAAAAAGTAACGGCCACATCTATTAATTAAGGCCTCATTAACTCCCATTTCCAAATAAAGCCATCTTCACAGCTTTCAACTTCTTCTATTTTAGTAAAACCACATTTTGTTAAAACTGCTGTGGATGCATTTGATTGACCCAAGGTATGTGCCAAAATTGATTTGACCCGATTATCCGTAAACGCCTTCAAAATTAATCCACTTGCCATTTCAGTAGCCAGCCCCCTGTTATTATATTTCGGAGCAATTTCATAACCCAATTCAACACTACCTTCCTTAGTTGGACTTCCCTTAAATCCACCACTTCCAATCAGCATATTATCCAATTTATGAATTGGAAAATAGGTCCACCACCCCAATTCCCCTGGCCTGTCTAAAATTTGGTCCAGAGCATACTGCAAAGCATCTACCCCAAATGCAGTCCACTGCTCCGCTAGGGACACTCCTAAAAAGTTAGAAAGTTGTTTATTTCCCTTAATTGCCATTTTAAGCATTTGGGCATTACACGGAACCAACCTCAAATTAACTGTTTCTATGACCATATTAGCTAGCATACTTTATTAAATTTCTATATTGTTTCCCAGCAGGTACCGCACTTATCCTTTATGGATGATTTTCATGGTCTGTTCCATAATTTCGTCCTTACCAGATAAAATCCCCTTTATTGTAGGTTGCACTTGGTAATGAGGAACAATTCCTCTATCTGTAAATTGATTATCTTTTACTGCTGTGTAATAGGACATTAAAGGAATCCCCAATTTCATCTTGGAGTTCGGGAGCGTAACTATGGCAAAGGCTCCACTATTATTCCCATAATATCCACCTCCTGTTTCCTCCCCAATGAAACTGACCCTATCCAGATCGTTTGCCACGGCGCAGAACTCAGAAGTTACTGAAAAACTGGCTCCGTCTATTAGTACATATACCTGACCCATAAAAGGATACTCTTGTGGTATTTGTAGCTGCAGGTTTACATTGTGCTCCCAACGGAACTCCCCGTCTGCAGTTTGGGTTATCATTGTCCTTAACTGCTCATATCCATCCGGTAGTTGTGCGTGGTCTACAAATGAAAACCTTTCATTGGTTGCCACTACCAATTTGTCATAATACCTAAATTGGGCATTTACCAAATAGGACAACAATAGTGCTCCATAGGCATCCTTCCCTCCTTCGTTGCCTCTCAAATCCAAGATCAAATTTTGAATATTTTTGGTGTTGATGTCCGTAAATGATTGCTTTAGAAAGTTTTCAAAATTATATTTCCTTTCATCTGGCCAGAAGGTACGTATGGTCAAAACGGCCGTCTTCGCATTCTTAAATTCCAATTGATAGGGTAAGTTGTTATATTGGGCAGTATCCCTTTCCATTACCTTTTGAACCGGAACCGTAGGCAACTTCATTTTGACCTTCCTACCTCGCCGCATATAGGTGATATCAAAATGGCTGTGGGATTTGCCCTCCTCCAAATAGAAATTGGAAAATAAGGCATTAAAATACCTGTTAAGCTCCTGATACTTGAAGGTTTGATTGCGCCCGTCAGAAAACAGATTGTTCATTAAGCCATCAATTATCTCCTCCATAGCTATTCCATTAATGGCTGTAATTTCGGTACCTGGCTCCAATGTAATGTTAGAATCATAGCTATAGTGAACATAGGCCCTGTTATTCTCTAGAAAAAGTTTTAAAGGAAATAGGGCTGCCGTATTGTAATAATACATAAATCCCTCGTCCTCCGAAGGTATTAACTTGGTGTGGCCACATCCAATTTTTGCCAATATAGGGTTCAATAATTTATAAAACTCCTGTTGGCTAAGTGGTTGATCAAGTTCCTTAAAAATTGTCTCAAAGCCTGAATCCATTGATGATTTGGGTTCATACCGGTAAATACCGGGATGGGCCTCCTCCAAGGCCGTCCTGAAAAGTTCAAAGTCTTCCTTTAATTGTGGGGGATCCATGGCGCTTTGGGCATCCACCACTGGGGCACCTATAATTTGGGTCATAAAGAGCACCAAATGCCATAATAATTTTGGTTCCATAGCTTTAAAATAATTAACCAATCCCTTACCTCTATATTTGGTAAAAGCATTATCTAAAAACAAAGATCACAGGATCCGGCATACCCAACAATCACATAAGAATGTGATATTTTATGAGAAACCCTATGTATTACCCAGATTTTCACGAGCGCACTAAAAGTGACCCATTTACTATATGTACCAATGGGGTATTTTTCACATGTTTATGCTATTTCAAGGACGACCAACCAAAACTATATTTGTACTGTTGTTTACCTTTTAAATTTCAGGTAGGGAACTCAATTAAATCCTTGAATAAAATGGTCCTTGAATCAATAAAATAAAAATGGAGTTATTCATCAATCAATAAAAGGTATTAAACCTCAGGGCAAGCCTGTCTGCCGACAAAGGCAAGCCTGTCTGCCGACAAAGGCAGACCCTGAACCCAATAATAGGAATCGACCCTAGGGTAGAGGTATTGAACCTAGATCCCGCCGTAAAAGGCGGGATTAGTTCAACTTGCAATTTTAAGTGTGTCTTACCGACTTCTCAAAATTGAGTTTCACTAATAAAATCAATTAAACAAAAACAATCATGCTTACATTATTTCAAATTCTTATCAACTTTTTAATTGAGCTCGGGGTTACCTTTCTATTGTAAAAGTAACTTGGATTCCAAGTCGCGGAAAATGACCGGCCTATCAAGGTGTAATATCCGTTTTTTTTATACTTGGGATATCCAATCTTTACGTAATTTTATAATAAACCACCTGGCTGCATGGGCATAAGGATCCTTTATTGTTTACTATGTTTCCAAGCCTTTCTATTTGGACAAAATTCCTATGTCTTTAATAGATTTTCTACCGTGGATGGTCTGAACACCAATAAAGTTAAGTGTGTTTGGCAGGACTCCATCGGATTTCTATGGATAGGCACGGAGGTGGGCATACAGCGCTTTGATGGGAGAAAATTCATTTCATATGCCGGTCCCGAAAATTACCAGTTACCACCAAGCTTGGGTGTGGATCAAATTTTAGATGCTGGCAATAGCAATCTTTGGTTATTGCAGGGTGGCCAGATAGGAAAATTCAACACAGTGGATTTTCATTATACTCCGGTACCCGTTAGAAGTTATGGGAGCATTCCCCCAAGGTCGGAATTTAAACTGTTTATAGATAGTAAGAAGCAGGTATTTCTATGTGTATCAAAATATGGTCTTTTATGGTACGACGCCAAATCCAACGCCTTTGTAGAGTCCAATTTACCTATAAAGATTCCTAGAGGTTGGGGCGTCGTTTCCCTTTTTGAAGATAGGCATACTGGAGAATATTGGATCTGTAGTGAACGGGGGCTAGCCGTATACAAGAGTTCTAGAGACGAGGTCTTTCACCGACTCAACAATCCGGAGGACATACCAATACTGAACAACAAGGCCATTACCAATTCCGTAGATTTCATCAAGGACCAAAAAGGCACTTGGTGGCTAACCTATTGGGATTTTAATTCCCATCGGGAACACCCTGTTCTCCTGCATTTCGATCCCAAAACAAATCAATATCCCACAGATACCTTAAGAAACCATACGACCACAAAAAAATATACCGTTCTAAAGCAAATTTTAGAGACCCGTAATGGGCAGATTTGGATCGGGGGTGAGAATTCCCTATTGAGCTATGATAGTGACTTGAAAGGTTTTTATCAACATTTCAAAGCCAACCCCCTGGAGTTCGATATTAGATGTAATCAGGCCAGGCATCTCTTTGAAGACAGGGAGGGCAACATTTGGTTTAGTACGGAAAATGGGCTGTATGTTATAAATCCCAATCAAAAGGATGTATATAGCCTTGTGGTGATAGATGGTCTTGGACTGGACTCTCCAGTAAATGCCATATTGGAAACCAAGACCAAGGAGAATTGGATTGGTACATGGGGCAAGGGTATCCTTTTTTATGACGAGAATTTCAATAAACTGGGAGGAAACCCCTATACGGGTCTGGGAACGGAATCCATCACTCTATATTCTTCCATTTGGGACCTTCAACAGCACAGTGAATCGGGACACATTTGGTCTGCCTGTCAGGGGGGTAGACTGGCCGTTTTTGATGCAAATACCAAAAAGGCGTTACATTGGTTACATCCCCCCATATTTAAACAATCTACAGTACGGCAGGTAAAGGAGGATCATAACGGAAATCTTTGGTTTGGAACGCAAAGTGGGCTATTGGTAAAATGGAAAAAGAACGACCCCATTACCGATACCAGTTTTGAAGAACTCCACAATTTCAACACCATTATTTATAGACTATATATAGATCTGCAGGGGCGGTTATGGGTTGGGACCCATAAGCAAGGTGTTTATGTAATTGATGTGGAAACCAACGAAATCTTATTTCATTTTAATACAGTATTCAACGATAATTATGGGATAATGGACAATACCGTTTCCGATATCCAACAATATAACGACAGTATTTTTTTGGTGGGTGCCGAAGCATTGAACATACTTAACATCAACACCTCCGAGGTAAAGAAAATTACATCTTACGACGGACTCTATGGATCCAGGGTATTACAGTTAATGTTGGATAGGGAAGGAATAGCCTGGATGATAACCAGTAATGGCCTTAGCAGCTATAATTATGAAAAAAACATCATAAGTTCCTATAACAACCTTCATGGCGTTATCTATGCGGAAAAGACCAATAGTGCCAAATGGATGATGCAAAACGGGGAGATATGGTTTGGAGGGGAAGATGTTGTTTTTGGCTTTTCACCCGAAAAACTAAATTATAAACAAAAACCGCCCAAGGTAAACATTACCGATTTTAAACTCTTTAATACTTATATGCCTTTGGATTCGATCATGGCCCAAAAAGAAATCGTATTCAATCATTATCAAAACTCGTTTACTTTCTATTTTTCCGCCTTAAGCTTTTCCCAACAAAGAAAATTACAGTACTATTATCGCATTCCAGGGGTGAACAAAGACTGGGTAAAGGCCGAAATGGATATGGCCGCCACCTATACCACCATGCCTTCAGGAAAATATACCTTTCAGGTAAAATGCATGAACCTCCAAGGTCTGGAACCGGATGAAATTACCAGCATCGACTTTAGGATACGCCCTCCCTTTTATCGTACCTGGTGGTTTATGGCCCTGCTCCTATGCACTGGGGTAGGAATGGCCTATTTTATATACAGACTTAAGGTAAACCGCATCTTGGCCGTTGAAAATTTAAGGAATAAAGTAGCCAGGGACCTGCATGATGATATGGGCTCTACCTTGAGTACCATAAACATTCTTAGTTCCATGGCCAAGAGTAAAATGAACAGCGATACAGTAACCAGTAGCAACTACCTCTCCAAGATTACGGACAACAGTCAAAGAATGATGGAGGCCATGGATGATATTGTCTGGAGCATAAAACCGGACAACGACAACATGCACAGGGTTATTGCAAGAATGAGGGAATATGCCACAGGCATCCTGGAGGCCAAGAACATAGAATTTGATTTTGAGGTAGAGGATAAAATAAACGATTTAAAACTGGATATGGAAGCCCGGCGGGACCTATTTCTTATTTTTAAGGAAGCTATCAATAACATCGCCAAATACTCCCATGCCAAACGAGCAGAGGTTCAACTAACCTATAGGGATAAGTGGCTCAGAATGCAGATCATGGACAACGGTATTGGGTTTGAGACAGAAAAAGCCGACAGCGGAAATGGTCTGGACAATATGGTTAAAAGGGCATCCAAAATGAAAGGAGAATTAAAAATTGACAGTAATCCGGATCTAGGTACGGAAATTTGTTTGAACGTTCCTGTACCTTAGAGGACATTTAACATCTTTATGTGATTTTCCCCTATGGATTTCCTGTCTAATTTTACAAAAAGCACAATTATGATTAGGATAGTAATATATGAGGATAACCCCCAATTTCGGGAAGGGCTTACCATGTTGATCAATGGCAGTGATGGATTTTCCGTTTTGGCATCGTACAGGAATTGCAATAATGTAGCCGCGGAAATGGAAAAATGGTCGCCCGATGTTATTTTGATGGATATCAATATGCCTGGTACCGATGGTCTGGAAGGATTAAGGAAAATAAGGGAGGTTAACACCGAGGTCAAAGTATTGATGCTTACCGTCTTTGACGACAATAAGAATGTTTTCGAGGCACTTAGGAACGGGGCCAATGGATACTTGCTCAAAAAAACCCCACCGGCAAAATTATTGGAATATATACAAGATGCCACCTTGGGTGGAGCTCCCATGACTTCCTCTATCGCTACACAAGTGTTAAAAATGTTCCAAGTAATACCCCAGACCAAGAATCAGGACTATTGCTTAAGTGAAAGGGAAACAGAAGTCTTGCAACTTCTGGTGGATGGCTACAGCTATAAAATGATTGCTTCGGAACTTTATATAGCAATTGACACTGTTAGATCACATATCAAAAAAATATACGAAAAGCTACACGTAAACAGCAAAAGCGAAGCCGTTGCCAAGGCCTTTAAGGATAAATTGCTATAACATATTTGCTTCCAAACCATTTAAAAATCCTCGGATTTCACATACTTATGCGATTGTAAGAACCGGGGTAGCGCACTTCCTTTGTCCTGAAAAAATTTGAAACTAAAACTCAATATCAGGCAATGAAAACAAAACTTTTTACTCTTTCAATCCTCTTCTTAATGTTCATTGGATGTTCCGATGATGATCATTCTGAAATTCCTAAGAACACTTTGGAGGCAGATGCCTCTATTGAAAATCAAGGGGACATCTTTACTGGTCAGGCTGTAATCCTCAACGGTTCCAAGTCCCTGGACAAAGCCGGAAAACCCTTTCAATACCTATGGAGCCTTAAAGCCAAACCGAGTGGAAGTTTAACCGAATTGACGGAAGAAACCACGGCCCAGCCAAAATTTACTCCTGATAAGGCCGGGAACTATTCTGTGGAGCTAAAAATTTTCAATGACGGATTTTATGATACGGATGCATTGGTGGTCTTGGTAAAGAAGCAGAACACCCCACCTGTACAAGAAACCATACTCATTTCAGAAAATATTACGGAACGTCGCCATTTGGCAAACGTTTTTGACGACCCCAATAAATTTGATTATTTGGTAACTGGCGATATCCATGTAACGGCATTGCTCACCATTGATCCGAACGTGGTCATTGCCTTTGAGGAAAACACGGCAATGTATATAGACAATCCAGGGGCCATTATCACAACCGCAGCCGCCAGTTCATTTATCACCTTTACTGGTAAGAACAAGGTTCCAGGGTATTGGAAGGGCTTAATTATCAATTCCAATAACCCGTTGAATAAATTGGACAGAACAACCATTGAATACGGGGGCGGAGCTATTGCCCAAGGAATGGAAGTTGCTACTAGCTTGGGTATCGACAATGAGGGGCCCGGACACCTTAATTTGGTATCCTCCATTATCCAACACAGTGCTTCCTATGCCATGGCCGTAGAAGTTGGGGCCAAATGGAACACCGAATCCTTTAATGTGTACAGGGACAACAACAAAATTATTAGAGTACCTGCCTCACAACTGGGAGTGGTATCGGCCCTGTCCCAAATACACAACAATGAAGTAAATATTATCGAGGTCATTGGTGACCGAATCTATAATACCGAAGAAACTGTTTGGAGCAATTTGTACGATAGTACGGTTGACCTTAAATATATCGTAGAAGGAAAAATAGAGGTTGTTTCCGGCCTTAGGATCTTGGAAGGTCTGGAACTGTACATGGATAGGGATTCGGAGATAAATATCACCAAAAGGGGCTATATGGTGGCCCTTGGAAGCAATCAACACCCAATTAAATTCCGTGGTAAGGAAGCCACGGACGGAGGATATTGGAAAGGTATTTCCATAATGTCCGACGACATGAGAAATGAATTGGACAATGTGGAAATATACCATGCAGGAAGTGAGGTAATGGACGGGTTTCAGAACAGGACAGCTATTGGAATGGCAGGGGCCAATGAGGCTAAGCTAAAAGTGTTCAGCTCCAAAATTGTGGCAAGCGGTGGCAATGGTATTTATGTTGAAAACGGAGCCGAACTTGTACACATAGACTTTGTTAAGTTTCATGATAATCAAGGTCCCGCCATGTCCATGTCCGCGAATCAGGTAAAGAAATTAAGGGATGGAGCGGGAATGGAGTTTATGGGCAACGGTCATAATGGCGTTGAAATTATTGGGTCTACCCTGTTCAATCCAGATGGTAGCGAGACTGTTTGGCCAGCCTTGCACTTTGGTGCCAGCTATTTGGTGAGCGGTAATTTAGGAGTTCAATCCGGTTTAAAAATACTTCCTGGTGCCATTTTCAAATTTGCCGAAGATAAGATGTTTGGAGTGTTTCCCAATGGCTATTTAATTGCCCAGGGTATCGCAAATAAAAAGATTGTCTTTACCGGGGCCAATGCAAGCAAAGGATTTTGGAACGGGATCCGAATCCAATCGGACAGTGCCAAAAACCTAATGGACCATACGGAGGTACTCTATGCCGGAAAAACCGAAATGCCCGGGGTTTCCAAAATAGCGAGTATTGGCCTAGACGGGGATTATATGGCCAATTTAACCCTTAAAAATTCCACGATTGCACATGGCCATGGCTACGGAATTGCCTTTGAAAACCGCAACACCTCCATAAACCCTGATTTTAATATGGTAAACCTTTTTGAAGACCTAAGTCTTGGAGACATTTCCCTGCCCTAGTAAATTACAGTGGGCATATCATTATAACTTTTAACCTTGGGTTGTAAAATGGAATACTCGTCAAAGATGTGATTAATGGCCCTATGGGCAAAGGGGAACCTATTAACTTCCACATGATTATGCGATTGTGGACTGTTGATCTTCAACCGACCTTTGTCATCATTATTGATTATAAAAAATATAGTTATGAAAGCTTTTGATAATTACCGAAGAATTCCCTCAGAATCCAAGAAACACGCTTTTTTCTCACAAATTAAATATGGAAAAAGAAGTCAATGGTCGGCCTTAAGACGCTTTACGGCAAACCATTGATAAAAAACACGATAGTTTAAAAAATCTCTAAAAAATAAATAATGAAAAATCCAAGTATTGAATTTTACAGAAGATGTATATACGTCATCTATACTATTTTCCTCATCTATCTACTATTAACGGCTCACAAATAACTAAACAAATAAGGGAATGGCAACGTCATTTAAAATAAATTTTCTCATTGCATTTACCATATTATCAATTTCCTGCGAAAAGGATACTATAACCGTTTCAGAGGATGTAACTTCCAAGGACCATGAATTCTCTGGCTACACTTCCTTAGAGGTTAACGATAACTTTAATATCTATATAAGCTTCTCGGATACTGAAGAGAAATTGCGGGTCGAGGCCAACGATAACCTTCACGAATATATCTTGTTAAACAAGGAAAGCAATAAGTTAACGGTGAAGCTGGACAAGGTTCGAAGAATCAAAGGAAAGGAAACCTTAAATGTGTTTATTACCACCAAAAGTATCAACAATTTTACCATTAAGGGAAATACCACATTGGAACTTGAAGAGCCCTTGGAAACAGATAACATAAAAATGTACCTAAGTGGAAATAGTTTCTTTTCCGGGACCTTGACAGCAGAAAAGCTTGACCTTGTATCCAAAGGAAACTGTATGATAGAACTCTTGGGCAGTGTAAAAAATATGGACATGGATCTAGGTGGTAACTGTGAACTATCAGATTACGACCTAAGTGTTGACAGCTTAAAAATTAATCTTTCCGGTAATAGCAATGCCTATCTAACGGCAAACAACTCTATTTGGATCGATGCCAGCGGAAACAGTGTGTTATCCTATAAGGGCAATGCCACCATTGCACATAAAAAACTTTCCTCTGATTCCAAAATTGTAAAAATGGATAATTGAAGTGTACTTTTATTGGATGTTAATTAATCAGGAAGAATGACCCCTTGCGCCTTTCGGTAAAGAATAATGGAGAAGACCAACAGGTAGCAGGCATTCCTTGGCTACAATAGAACACTCCCTGTACCGTTGTATAATAAGAGGCCTATGCATTTACAATTTCAGTAAAGTGTATAGGCTTCTTCTATGTTGTATTTCTTTAAAAGAAAAAGTAACTACCCCACATCCTATTCCAACCAGTACATTTAATAGATAATCAATTACGAGGTATTGTAAATATAAAATCGCTTCCTTTACCTTCCTCGCTTTCAACCCATATCTTACCCCCTAGCTTTTCAATAAATTCCTTGCACAATACCAATCCAAAACCCGAGCCTTTTTCGTTGAGGGTCCCCGGCAAGGAGGTATTGGTAGCTATACCGAACAAATTCTTAAGGGTTTTTTCATCCATCCCAACACCTGAATCGGAAACTACAATCTTAACGTAATCTTCCTGCTCTATTGCAGAAACCCTTATTTTGCCGCCTGGCCTACTATATTTAATGGCATTGGAAATAAGGTTTCTAATGACAGTCTTCAATATTTTTTTATCGGAATTCACTTCAATTTCATCTGCTGCGTTTACCTCTATGTAAAGGTCTTTCGTCTGGGCCAAGGATGTTGAGAGTTCCAATATTTCATGGATAACAGCAGATACACTTGTTTTTTCTGATTTAAAACTGATTTGACCGGATTGGGATTTTGCCCAATCCAATAAATTTTCAAGTAGAACCAAGGTATTTTTGGCAGTAGTATGTATCAGTCCCAAAGGCACTAGAGCGTTCGAATCTTGCGATTTTGATAACTGTGACTTCAAGATACCGCACAACACCAGGATATTATTAAACGGACTTCTTAAATCGTGGGCAATGATAGAAAACAATTTGTCTTTTGTAGCATTTAGTTCCCTCAATTGAATTTCACTCTCCTTCAAATCTTCCTCTGCCTTTATCCGTTCGGTAATATCGCGTATTACCCCAACCAAAAACTTCTCTCCGTCTTCATCTACAAATCTCGACTTCCTCGTTGAAATAATTTTCTTGTGGCCCTTACTTATGGTTAGCGACTCCTCATTTATATTATCTACACCATCCGTAAGTACCTGCTTATCTATTCGCAAAAAACTCTCCCTCTCATTCGGAGGAACACTTTCGGCTAGTGTCTTTCCTATTATTTTGGTTCTTGGAAGGTTGAACAGATTGCAAAAAGCATCGTTGACCAAGACTAACCTACTCCCCTTGTCCTTTACAAATACGGCATCCCCCATATTGTTGAGAATGGTATTGGCATATTTCTCATTTTCATCCTTTCCCTCTTCACTTTGAAAGGCCAAAAGCGATTTAAGGATTTCATTTTGTTTTTGAAGTTCGGCAATCTGATTTTCCAGTTCGCGACGTGACTTATCCTTTACTCTTTTGATTCGCTTAAAACGGTTATATAAATTATACCAAATCAAATTTTATAATTTTAGGCCATGACTGTAAAACTACGATTTTCATAAATTATAATGATATCAAATTATCATAGTTTTCCACTTTAACGGTTAAAATAAGTTCAACTTATAGTTATGGATGGAGTTATATAAAGATAATATTCCCTATTTCCATTAGTAGTTCAACCATAACAAGACAACTACAGGAGACTTGGACGTATTGCAATTGGGTTTATAGCTGTTCATAGCTACCCCCTTCCCAATATGATGATCCTCCTTGGTCCAATTGGCTTCCGGCAAACAGACGCAAACGAACAGGCATCATGCCGAGAGGCAATGTAATTGCAGCCAGTAACCATGATTCCAGACTCAGGTATCCAGATTCCAATCTCCCTTTTTCTACCTCTCACCACCCAATGCTCAATACACCCCATCTCCTATTAAAATTTATTCCAAAGAAACCCGTTCCCATCCAGCTTCCGGTAGTTCGTAACGATCCAATTTCATGATCTTTCTTATCCCATCATAATACTTGTACACCAGGTACACACAATCATCGGAACTTTCTATATAAAAGAGACCAAGGCGTTTTGGAAAAGGAAGTTTCATCAACTCACATTCCTTGTTCAATTGGTGTGCACCTATCTCCATTAAAAGGCGCTTAATGGCATATCGATCATGATTTCTGTATACAATATTTTTCATTTATTGGAAATAATCCTATTTTATGGATATTTTCCAAAATTACAAATTTTAGATTTTGAAGTCGGACCAAAAAAGTTAAATTCTTAATTTAGGATAAAATTATTCAAATGTGTTTCGGTACTAGGGTAACCACCTCTGCCAAGGAGGTGGAGAAATTTTACAATGTTTCCAAATTAATGGGTAAAACCCCAATTGAGGGGGAGCTTTCCTATCACCATGCCAATGGATGGGCGCATCCGCTATTATGGATCCTTCCACAAGAAAGTAGAAATCACATTACGCCATCCATGTGGGGTATTATGCCACAGAACACTATGGGGGCCGATTATAAAAAATATTATAAGGAGGGCGCCAGGTTTGGAGCCGGACTCAACGCCCAATCCGAAAAGATTTTTGATCATTTTATCTATAGATTCAGTGCCATGACCAAACGATGCATAATACCCGTAAACGGATTTTACGAACCTCACACGGCTCCCAAAAAGTTTAAGGTTCCTTTTTATTTTGAATTAAAAAATGAAGCCCTTATGAGCCTGGCCGGACTTTATACCACCACCAAAGATGGCTACAACACCTTTACTATCCTGACGAAGGCGGCCACTCCCCTCTTCAAGAAAATTCACAATACCAAAAATAGGAGGCCTATTATCTTAAGGGATGAGGATGTGGATGCATGGTTGAACAACGACCTCAATGAAGAAGAAATACGTAATGTAATGGAAGATGATATGGAAGATGCGGCCATAAAGGCCCACCCCATAAGCAAGGACCTATACAATCCTAAAGTTGATTCCAACAGAGCCAATATTATTGAGGAAGTACGATATGAGGAATTGGAAATTGAATATTAACCCTTCATTACCAGACCATAAGCCTTTGCTGGATTATCCGAAAGCAAAAGTGTTATCTCATCCTCTGTAAAGCCATGGCCCCTTAGTGCTGGTAGGAGTTTGGTGAAAATATTAGTATAGGAGGCAATGTTTTGTTGTTCCTTTTGGGGATCGTACCACCCGGCGTCGTGTAATATGAGTATACGATCCAAAATGCCATGATCCCTGGCATAAACCAACTTTTCCAAATGTCTTTCCACATCCCAACCCAATCCGTCCAGGCTTATCCAATAACCCAAAGCCGCAGCCTTTAAATAAGTTTTATTATTATCCTCTGCCTGGGCATGTACCCATATAAAAGACGCTGGGGAAACTCCCATTTTAGTAAGGATCCCCAATTGTGGCCAAAGCCCTATGGCCTTTCCTGTATTGGAGGCAATGGTCAATCCGGTTTTTAAACTAGTTATCGCAGCTGCTATGACCAATTTTTGATGCAGGGTATCCAAAGGGTGGGTAGTATCTACCCCAATCTTGATAAAACCTGGTTTGATACCGGTACCGTCAATACCGTCTTCAAATGCGGCAATCCACTTTTTCGCTAGATTTTCAGCGTATATATTTTCAACATATTTTGGAAGGAATTTATTATTGCGTACACCATATAGCCCCGTATTGCTAATAATCTTCAATCCTGTTTTAACTGCCAGTTTTTCCAGGAGGAGAACATCCCTACCTAAATAGGCAGGAATGGCATTCACAAAATATTGAACCTTATAGTCTTTTAGTTCTTCCAGATAAGTTGTTATCTCAGCAATTACGGCATCCCGATCCCAGGTATGGGACTGAATACTATCGGCCCCAAATAAAAGGTATTAAACCTCAGCGCAGGCCTGCCTTTGTCGGCAGACAGGCCTGTCTGCCGACAAAGGCAGGCCATGAACCCTATAATAGGAATCGACCCTAGGGTCGAGGTATTGAACCTAGATCCCGCCAAAAATGGCGGGATTAGTTCAACTTGCAATTTTAAGTGCGTCTTACCGACTTCTCAAAATTGAGTTTCACTAATAAACACGATTAAAAAAAATAGCAAACGGCATCTTAGCAGTACACCCATTTTTGCATTACCTATTTTATGGCATCCAAAACCCCATTTACATAGCCTACACATTCTGCAAGGCCTGCAAAAACATCCTCGGAATCCTTTTCAAATTCCATGGCCATAACACCCGTATAGTTGATCGCTTTCAAGGCGTTCAATACGGCTGGAATATCAAGAACCCCTCTGCCAAACTCAACCGATTTCCCATCGGCCTCCGACTTGTCAACATCCTTGAGGTGGATATCATATAAGCGGTCTGCGTACATTTCAATGTTTTTCACGGGATCCAGTCCCAATCTTTGTACGTGGCCCACATCTATACACAGACCAATACGTGGGTCGAGCATTTTAATTTTATCGTAAACCACCTCAGGTGTTGGGTACACCTTATCACCCGGGCCATGGTTATGAATGGCCAACTTAATATTGGTCTCCTTAACTTTCATTTCAACCAAAGGCAATAAGTCGTGGTTGGGCACTCCTATGATTACCTTCATTTTGGCCGCTTTGGCATACCTAAAGGCATTTTCAACTTCCTGGGCCGTTTTCATGTAAATGACTCCTCCGCCATAAAGGCCTATTCCTGCCTTCTCAAATTTCGCAGTTATATTTTTAATATCTTCCTCACTACTCTCCAAGGGCATATGCATACTTTTTAGGGCAATCTGCTTAAGATTTAAACGATTGGCCATTGCCAGGGTTTCATCCAAACTAAATTTTCTTGTGGAATAGGATGCCAATCCCAGCGTAAGGCCCCTTGCTTCCGTACCTATATTAGTTATTCCCAAAATATCCCGGAATGGACTAGCGGTCAATACTGAACCAGTGGCCAATAGGCCACCAAGACCTAATGCCTTTAAAAATGAATTTCTTGAATATTGCATGGAATAAGGATTTTAATACTATTATTAATATCGGTACTGTAAGATATAAAATCTTTTGCGTTCTTACCGTTGGCATACTTAAAGTAAGAACATTGTAGCCGTTCCATTCAATTTTACGGAAGACCATTGGCCAATGAAGTATTTACCTCCTAAGGGTTAGGTTGGCAATCCTCCTTATAAATCTCATAAATAACATTCCCCCCATCATCTGGATCCTTCCTTTTTTCATTCCAAATAAATTGATTTTTGATCAACAATTTTTTGGAACTTTCATTTTTATAATTGGTAAAAGCCTCAATTTTATCCAAATGCAATTTATTGAACCCAAAGTCCAACACTTTCATCACAGCCTCATTCATGAGGCCTAAACCTTGAAATTCGGGACTTAGGTCGTATCCCATTTCCGCTGTTTTATAATCTTGGGATAAATTCCACAGACAGATATTTCCAATCATTGCCGGACTGTTCTTCAGGGAAATGCACCATTGGTACAATCGTCCATTGTTTATATCGGTGTTGGTCTTGGCTATAAAGGCAAGTGCCTTTTCCTTAGTTTCTGCGCTCTGTCTATTAACAAACTTATTTACTACCTTATCCGATCGCAAGTAACTGATCATCTCCCAGTCCGTCTCCTCCAACCTCCTTAAGAGAAGTCGGTTCGTTTCCAGTTCCTGAAATTTATCTGCTTTGATCATCTCATAAAGATACAATCTTCTGTTTAGGTTTTGAAGGGTTTACTTCCATAGAATATCTCCGTTTAGGCAACACATATAGCAAAAGCCCTATTTTGTTATATGATTTCAAAATAGGGCATTGGTATTCGTTATTTAAACCACTGACCTATGTTATAAGACAAAAGCCAGTTTTGGTAATTCAATTTGTTGACTCAATAATTTAAGGTAGCACCGAATCCCAATCCCATATCACTATCATAATGGGTGGAAATTCCTAGATTGCGTGTTACGATATACTTAAAACCTGTCATATATTCCTTATCCGTATTTACCATAAAGGCCCATCGTAACCTAGGACTAACCGGAATATCCTCCCTCATCAGTTGAAAACGTATATTCCCGTCCGTAAATACTTCTCCTTGTAAGGTTACCAACAGAGGTAAGGTATATTCAACTCCAAGACTCGCTACGGCCCTGGTATCCTTAGTATTTCCTTGACCAAAAATGTTTTTCTCAACCATTCCCTTTGTTTTCCGGTAGCGCCAATCGAACCCAACAAATGGCATAAACCATTGGTTCTTTCCTATATATCTACCAATATGGGTTTCACTTTCATAGCCATGGTCATCATGATAGCCTAAACGCCATTCCGTTCCAAAACTCCAACGGGCATTTTGCAACATGGCCCTACCATCATTACCGTTGGATGCGAAGTCGTTTTCTACCATAAAATGGAGTTTGTTACTTTCCTCTTGCAACTTTTTGTAGGCCCATTCCTTATTGGGTAGATACGGATTGGAGGTTTGCTTTTCATAGGAAAAAACGCGATTCATTCCTGCCATCATATGATAAAGTATATGGCAGTGAAAAAACCAATCCCCTTCTGCATTTGCCTGAAATTCTATGGTGTCTGTTTCCATAGGCATAATATCCAAGACATTTTTTAAGGGTGCATATTCCTCCTGCCCGTTCAGCACCCTAAAATCATGCCCGTGCAGGTGCATGGGGTGCCTCATCATGGATCCATTGTACAGGGTTATCCTTACATTTTCACCTTTTTTTATCAGGATTTTATCAGTTTCTGAAAGCACTTTATTGTCCATGCTCCAAACATAACGGTTCATATTTCCAGTAAGCTCAAAACGCAATTCCCTTACGGGGGCATCTTTGGGCAAGGTGGTAGGATGTGGTGCTTTCAACATACCATAATTTAGGGTAACCAATTCTACATCGGGTTTCATGGAAAGATTTGCATGGTCCATTTTCCTATTGCCACTACCCGTGACCTCCGGATACATCACCGTGTTCATATCCATTTTCTGAAGGGACATATCCATACCCATATCATCCATGGAACCGTCCATATTCATCATCCCGTTCATCATTTTCATTCCCTCAAAATACTTGAGTTTTGACATTCTACTTTTCAATTGTACAGTACCATTCCCCAAATATATTGAAGCCGAATTCGTACGGTCCTCAGGGGTGGCCAAGAATTCATAGGCCGTATCTTCCTGAGGAATACTAACTACAACATCATAGGTTTCTGAAACACCAATAATTAATCTGTCCACCTCTACCGGTTCCACATCATTTCCATCATTTGCTACAACAGTCATTTTGCCCCCTGCATACGAGAGCCAAAAGTAGGACGAGGCCCCACCATTCGCTATACGTAACCGTACTTTGTCCCCAGCTTTAAATTGGGAAAGTTGGCTTTCATTCTTCCCATTGATAAGAAATTTATCATAATACACATCACTAACGTCCATGGCCAGCATGCGCTTCCATTCATTTTCCAGTTTAGTTTTAAAATGTCCCTTCTTTATTGCCTCTGAATAGCTCTGAACGGTACCTTTTTTAATTCCACCCCAATCATTGGCATTGTGCAACATTCTATGCACATTTTCAGGTTTAATATCGGTCCATTCGCTCAAAATTAGAGGAACTGCAGGTAGGTCGTCTATACCTTTTCTAAACCTAGGATCCGTTTCCTTTTTCTTTATAATCATAGCTCCGTACATTCCTATTTGCTCCTGCATTCCACTATGACTATGGTACCAATGTGTTCCATTTTGAATAATTGGAAAACGATAGGTGTGGGTGGTGTTCGGTGCAATCGGCATTTGCGTCAAAAAAGGTACCCCATCTTCCTTATTGGGCAGATATATTCCGTGCCAATGTAAAGAGGTCCCTTTCCGAAGTTTGTTATGTACCACAATTTCGGCAATATCCCCTTCGGTAAAGGTGAGGGTTGGCATAGGAATCTGCCCATTAACGGCGATAGCTCTTTTGTCCTTGCCTGAAAAATTAACAATGGTGTCCGTTATGGTTAAGTCGTATCTGACTACATTTTGGCCATGCCCAAAAAAGTTGGACAGTATTAGTATCAATACAGCCAAACAATACTTGCTATAGGTCATGTCCATGCTATTTTATAGTTTCCACGATTTTCCCACAACTCAACATTTGAGAGCCATAATATGGGTTTTTGATGACTTCCTCCAAACTAAGCCAACTGCCACCTTTTCCACCATCCGCCATAGGGCAAAATTGATAATACACCGGTGTTTCTGATTTTGAAACCTTAATTACCTCAAACATGTTTTTTGATAAGGACTTAAAATAAACCCGTTGTTTATCCGCGTTCTTAGTTGCCATAATATTTCCTATATCTTGCTTAAGATCTTGCAGTACCTTCATCCAAGCCATATGCACCTCCATTGGAAGTTTATCCATTTCCACTCCTGAAACAGAATTCAAAAGTATTTCAGCTTTGTTGGAAGCCAAGGAGCCATCTGTGTTTACCAAGGCATCCTTAACAGAAAAATAGTGTTCTAAAACAGCTGCAAGCGTATTTTTGTTTTGATTCTCCTGGGCTATGGCTCCATGTTGCATATGGTCTCCTGTCATTATCATCTTATGCATCTGCCTATTATGGGCATCTTTTTTGGCGCGTTCATATTGGCAACATTCCGGCAAGTTGGCATAGGTATCGTCAGGAGCAAAAAAGATATCATTATCATATCCTGCCAATGCAATCCTTTTTACTATTTCCTCTTTGGAAGTGGCAAGACTGTCAAAGGAGATAATTGCCATTTTCGTGTCCTTGTTCCAATCTACATTGGCTTCATTGCTTAGATTACCAGCTTTCTCTATAGCTTTCCCACACATGGCGCAGTTTCCATAGATTTTTACAGATGCTGATTTAAAATTTTTTGTCTGGGCGTTGCTTGCTATAAAAGATAGCAATACGGAAATTACCATCAATATGTTTATTGAATTTTTCATCGTACTAATATTTTGTGAAAAGGAATTCATGAATCCCTTTTCGATTTATAAAAACTAATTATACTAGATATAATATGGGTCCTGACCAGAAATACTAAGACAGACCTATGGCTATTACTAAAAAGTTAACCTATTTTGGGGCGTTGCCAAATGGGGAGATAAACTAATTTTGGAATTTGTTGGATATAAGCCAAATTATTTTCCAATTCAGTATTGAAATTTGAGAATTTCACTTCGAATCCGTTAAAAAAAACAGGCGTATTTACCACAACAGGACAGTGGCACAAATTATGGTTACAGGTTCCTCTACAACCCTCATCCTCTTTATCCGTTTCGGAGTCGCAGCACGACTTATCTTCTGTATGGGTATCCACGCTGTAAGCATCCAAATTTTCAGATTTGGGTTTCTCCACAGTAGTACTACAAGCCCGTACATTGCTAGTTGCAAGAAACAGCAAAAAAACAAGTATTGATAATATGTGGGTTCTGTTGTTCATATTTTACTATGGCAAAGTTACTCAATTATCTTTTTATTAGCTCTAATTTAAGCCGATATCCCATAGTACAATACTACCCAGGTTAAATTGATCTGGGTACTAACCTAAATTACTCGCTAGTAGCAATTTACACCTAAGTTAATTGGACTCCGTATATTTTTTAAAATTATCAAGGATGGCCTGCCAACCTCCTCTTTGCTTTTCAATGGAATTTTCGGTTTCGGCATCAAAGTTAACCTTCACAGTTGTCCTGTGATTTAGTTCGTAGAAAGTGACCTTTGCCTGCCTCCCATCCAGCATGGTATAGGCAAACTGTTTGTTGGGCATCACCTCATCATAAACAGCCTCGAAATCGAAACCAAAACTGCCGTCCTTGGCTTCCATCCTCGACGAATATTTTCCGCCTACCCGCATATCATTGGAGGCATAGGGACAGTGCCAATCGTCCGAAGCAAAATTCCATTTTACAATGTGTTCTGGTTTGGTGTAATACCCCCAAACCTTATCCACTCCATCGGAAATGGTCACTTGGACCATTATTTTTGTCTTTTCCATTGCTGTTTTATTTTTTTCGATATAATCATTACACAAATGCAGGGTTTTTCATTACGTCAACTCCAACCATTCTTGTAGGAGTTAAGAATTCCGGGGGAATTGATAACTGGCAGGTACAGCCAAACCATTATCCTCGATTAAAGTTAATTATTTACCCTTTGATTTTTGTAAAAACTTGAAGGGTAATCTTAAAAATCCGTGGTTTTTTTATTTAATTGGTATACACTGAAATGGTCAATAAAATCATCGTAGTGAGTACCAATACAAGTACAAGGGGAATTACAAACCTCATCCATTTATTAAACCCTATTTGTACAATGGCCAGGGCGGCCAGGATCAAACCTGTTGGGTTGATCAAATAAAACAGGCCCATACCGTATTGATACGTGTCCACAATTATTTCCCTCCCTATATTTACAGTATCCGCCAAAGGCGAAAAAATAGGCATGGTCAGTACCGCCATACCTGAGGAAGATGGCATAAAAAACGATAATCCTCCATAAACAAAGAGCATTACATTGGCGAATACACCTTTATGCATACCTTCGGTAAAGTTACTGGCATAAAACAAAATCGTATCACTGATCAATCCGTCTTCCATCAAGATGGTTACCCCCCTTGCAATCCCCACAATAAAAGCCACACTAAGCAAATCGGCAGCTCCCTTGGCAAAGGCGTCCACAAATTCGCTTTCCTTAATTCTCGCAATAAACCCAATGACAATGGCCCCGACCAAAAATGTTGCCGTCATTTCCACGAACCACCAATCCAAAAGGGATACTCCAATGATCATAACAATGAACGATAAGGAGAACACAAGGGTGATGAGGCGTAATCTGTTGGTGAATTTCACATTGGTATCCATTGTCCCCATACCGAAAAGCTTTTCCATACGCTCCTTTTGATCATAAATAAGGGATTTGGAAGGATCGTCCTTTACACGCTTGGCATACCTAAGGATATAAAGAATGGTGATGGTGGTACATAGCAGCAGCATAATGATACGATTATTGAGTCCCGTGGTCCAATTTATTCCTGCGGCATCAGAAGCTATAATGGTAGCAAACGGATTTACGGTAGAACACATAGAACCAATTCCTGAACCCAGAAACACACAACCAAGACCAACCATAGCATCATATTTGGCCGCCAGGAATACGGGGATTAAAATGGGATAGAACGCCATGGTTTCCTCTGCCAGTCCAAAAGTGGTCCCCCCCAGGGCAATCAGCGCGGTTACAGCAATGATTAAAATATATTCCCTCCCCTTAAGTACTTTGGCCATCCAGGCAATTCCAGCATTGAAAGCACCTGTTAGGTTCATAATGCCGATGAGCCCACCTATTATAAGGATTAAAAAAATAATGTCGGCCGCGGCTATGATCCCCTTAATGGGTGATTGCACCAAGGCGGCGAAACCTTGGGGCTGAGCTTTCATTTCTTTATAGGTATTGGGAATCCCAATAGGTTTATAGATATCGCCATTGGTGAATTTTTCTATTGGAATTTTAATGCCCAACTCTTGCAAAGTCGCCTGTGTTGCAGGTAAAACAACACTTTCTTCCATGCTTATTTTAGTAAAACTATTGTCTTTGGCATCATATGCCAGACTATCGTACTTGCCGGCAGGAACAAGCCATGTTAATAGGGCCACCATTACAGCGATAAGGATAAGAATGGTCTGGGCTGTTGGAAACTTTAATTTATTCATATTTGGTCATGGTCTAAATATTGGTATCAATATAAGTCACCTAATTTTAATTTATATTTTGAGCATTGAATATTGTTCATGGATTTACTTTCTGCAAGAGGTAAAAATTTCTTCGGAGCACACCTTTAACAGCTGTTTTTCGATTCATTTTTCCTCCTTTGGATTATCCAAAAATAGACCACATGACACCTACTTAGATTTACATCCGTTGCACGGAAGCTAGAGGTTACAAAGGCCGTTTCATGTACTTCCATACTATTGCCATCCATTATGGTGCAATAAAAGGTATTAAACCTCAGGGCAGGGCCCGAACCCAATAATAGGAATCGACCCTAGGGTCCAGGTATTGAACCTAGATCCCGCCGAAAAAGGCGGGATTAGTTCAACTTGCAATTTTAAGTGCGTCTTACTGACTTCTCAAAATTGAGTTTCACTAATAAATCTTAGAACGACAATTACAATTGACATTGAATTATAAATCTGTAACATTTAAAGTTATTAAATCTTTTATTTTCATCTAAAAATTATTTTCTATCTGAGCTTAATTTGATCTATCCATTGTAAAATTCTACCAAGGGAGTTAAAGCCCTGCCTGTATTGGGCCATAAGTTTTCCCTAACACCTATAAGTTTTATTGATGAATATTTAAAATCCATCAGAAAAAATTATTGTAAATTTAAGGATGAACTAATCCAAAACCTATAAAACTATATAAAATGGAAAATAAATCACATTCAAGCCCATCCTCAAACGGAAAAGTATGGGATGTAAACGAGTCAAGCGCACAATGCCCTTTTTTAAATGGCGAATTGCATCAAGTAGCGGGTGGAGGTACCAGCAACCGCGAATGGTGGCCAAATCAATTAAAGTTAAATATACTGCGTCAAAATTCTTCATTGGTGGATCCTATGGAGCCCGATTTCAATTATGCCGAAGAGTTTAAAAAGCTGGATCTGGCAGCAGTAAAGAACGACCTCTACAAATTAATGACGACAAGTCAGGATTGGTGGCCTGCAGATTACGGCCATTATGGCCCTTTCTTTATCCGTATGGCCTGGCATAGTGCCGGAACCTATCGTATACAAGATGGTCGTGGTGGTGCCGGTTCCGGGTCACAACGCTTTGCCCCCTTAAATAGTTGGCCGGACAATGCCAACCTGGACAAGGCGCGTTTATTGCTATGGCCTGTAAAAAAGAAATATGGCAAGAAGTTATCGTGGGCCGATCTATTGATATTGGCCGGAAATTGTGCTCACGAGTCCATGGGATTAAAAATGTTTGGTTTCGCTGGAGGCCGTGAGGATATATGGGAATCCGAACAAGATGTATATTGGGGTTCGGAAACGGAATGGCTGGGAAACAAGGAACGTTATTCCGAAAACGGGGAATTGGAAACTCCTCTTGGAGCTGCCCACATGGGATTGATTTATGTAAACCCGGAAGGTCATAATGGCAATCCGGATCCTGTTGAGTCCGCACATTATATACGGGATACATTTGGTCGTATGGCAATGAACGATTATGAAACAGTAGCACTTATAGCGGGGGGACACACTTTTGGCAAAACCCATGGTGCCGCAGATCCTACCAAATATGTGGAAGCAGAGCCTGCAGCGGCAGGTATTGAAGCGCAAGGCCTAGGATGGAAGAACAACTACGGGACCGGCAAGGGTGCCGATACCATTACCAGTGGTATAGAAGGCGCCTGGACCAATACTCCCACAAAATGGAGCAATACCTTCTTTGAAAATCTTTTTGGCTACGAATGGGAACTGACCAAGAGTCCTGCTGGAGCACACCAATGGAAACCTAAAAACAATGCTGGTGCCGGTACGGTGCCTGATGCCCACAATCCAGAGGTAAAGCATGCTCCCTTTATGTTGACCACGGACCTTTCGCTGCGGATGGATCCGGCCTATGAGAAAATATCAAGGCATTTTTTGGAAAATCCTGAAGAGTTTGCCGATGCCTATTCACGTGCCTGGTTCAAATTGGTTCACCGCGATATGGGGCCAGTATCACGTTATCTTGGTCCAGAAGTACCCAAAGAACAATTGATTTGGCAAGATCCTGTACCCGCCGTAGATCATGAATTGATCAATGATAGGGATATGGCCGATCTGAAATCCAAAATTTTGGCAACTGGCCTTTCCATTGCCCAATTGGCCTCTACCGCCTGGGCCTCCGCCTCTACTTTTAGGGGATCCGACAAGCGAGGGGGTGCCAATGGAGCACGTGTGCGATTGGCGCCACAAAGAAATTGGAGGGTAAACAACCCCGAGCAATTGGCCCAAGTTCTGAATACGTTGGAGGCCATACAAAAAGAATTCAATGCCGCACAATCCGGAAATAAAAGGGTTTCCTTGGCAGACCTTATTGTTTTGGCAGGAAACGCCGCTATAGAGAATGCTGCAAAGAATGCCGGAAAGATCGTGAAGGTTCCTTTTTCCCCTGGTCGTACCGACGCAAGTCAGGAGCAAACCGATCTGGAATCTTTTGAACCCCTTGAACCACGTGCCGATGGTTTTAGAAACTATGTAAAGGACACTTACGAGGTAACAGCGGAGGAATTACTTGTGGACAAATCCCAATTATTGACCTTGACCGCTCCCGAAATGACTGTACTCCTTGGCGGGATGCGGGTTCTTAACACCAATTTTGACGGGTCCCAGCACGGGGTCTTCACCAAACGCCCTGGTGCTTTGACCAACGATTTCTTTGTAAATTTATTGGATATGGATACCACTTGGAAGGCCATTTCAGATGACCAAAACATCTTTGAGGGATATAGCCGCAAAACAGGCCAACGTCAATGGACCGGGACCCGTGCCGATCTTATTTTTGGATCCAATTCCGAATTACGAGCCATTGCCGAAGTTTATGCCTGCGAAGATTCAGGGGACAAGTTTGTGAAGGATTTTGTAGCCGCTTGGACCAAGGTGATGAATCTTGATAGATTTGACCTTGTAAACTAAGACATAAGATTAAGGAAATCATTTCCTGAGCAAAACCACAGGAAGATTTATACAAACAGTGAAATTGATTAAAAAATCCCATCCTAAAATTCAGGATGGGATTTTTATTTTAAAACCTTAAGTACAAATCACAGGTAAGCTAAGAAACAACTCTTCCCATAAAGGGATCGCTCTTGGACGCTTTCCCAGTTTCTACCCTCCCTGCGTATCTCCTTACAAAACCAGAATATTCTGCAAGCTGCACCGAAAAATCATACCATCCATAACTTTTGGAACTATTGACCACCATGGTCCCTACCGTACCCTTTTTGATCTGAATTTTTTGTTCAGGATTACCATAGGCATGGTCTATCACTATAATATCGATATCCTTTTTCTTGGAAGTATTGGTAATTTGAATCTCTATATTGCCCGATAACTTTTTTATCAATCCCCTCTTTTTTTGATAACCACAACTTAATTGCAATTCCGGATCGGAGACAGCCCCCATAAATTCCCTAAAAAAACCATTGGGACCATATACCCTTAAATGGTATTCTCCGCCCTCAAAATGGTCCAGAGGCCATTCATAATCCAGATTATCACCCTTCCCTACTGCAAAGGGCCATGTTTGTACAGGCAAAAATTGCAAATCACCACTAGGAGATTCCTGTTTATAGTTTCCTGGGGCATATACATTAAAAGGTGCTCCCTTGGCCGAATCACCAAAAAATGCGTCGGCAGCCTTAAACTGAATACGAAACGAGTTTTTATCCGCATGCAAGTGTCCATCTACGTATAACTCGTAGGGCAATGCACAGGAATCCCTAATTCCAGGTTCCTGTTGTGGCATAAACGAATTCTTATAAAGATCCCTTTTGGCATTGGCTATATCATCACCGGTCAGAGGCTTAAAGTCATTGGGTAATCCCTTAAAGCTGGCATTGTAGACCTCCTGCATAAAATGGTTGCGTTCTATAGCTTTGGGAATGGTGTAATGCTCCCCGTTATAAGGCCTAAAGGCAGAGGTTAAATTGCTACTAATGGCCCTGCGCCAACTACTAATATTGGTTTCCTTTACAACTTTGCCCGTTTTTTTCTGTATCAGCTCTTCCAAGAACATTAAGGTAGAAGTTATGTCGCACACCTCAGAGTTGACCCATCCGCCTTTACTCCATGGTGAGGCTACTACCATTGGAACCCTATACCCCAGTCCCATTGGACTTTCCCTAGGATCCTCCGGATCCATATCTTTTTTTGCCATCTCCTGTTCCAAAGTGGCATACTCCTCCGAGGTATCCAACCCTTTGGTGAAATTCTTGGTATGCTTGGGATTGGGGGCTACAAAAGGAGGTATATGATCAAAATACCCATCGTTCTCGTCATAGGTTAGCACAAAAATCGTTTTCTTCCATACCTCAGGATTTTTGGTGAGGATGTCCAGTACTTCGGAGACATACCATGCCCCGTACCAGGGAGCACTCGGATGGTCCGAAAATTTCTGAGGCGCCGCCAACCAGGAAACGGTTGGTAATTTCCCTTGGTCCACATCTTGTCTAAATTGGTGCAGGATATCTCCCTTGGGTACCTTTAAGGTGCGCTGCACACTATTATCATTATAGCTAAGTTCCTCTATCTTATGATAATCAGGATCTCCAATATTGGTGGTAAAGGCCTTCTGGTGAAGGTTTTTTTGAAAATCCGAAAGTTTTTCAAAATCATTGGAATTCCAGGTTTTAAGAACCTCTTTGATTTGTTCCAGTTGCTGTCTTTTTTTTTGCAATTCTTTTAAATGCTCGGCCTTCCTTTCCTCTTTTTGCTTGTCCAACCCCTTTTCCAAAACCTCTATTTCCGACGGCAACTCCTTGAGCCTCCCTTTTATATATTTTTGAAAACCGGAGCTATATCTAACATTATATTGAGAGAACCACTCTAGGTTGTTATCGGTAAAATTGGCCAACAGGGATGCATCTTCCACATCGGTCGGCAAACTGATCTCGTTCTGATAAACCCTCCAAGAAATGCCATTTTCTTCCAGTCTTTCCGGATAGGTTTTCCAACTGGCCTCACTATTATAGCTTACCTCAGAATTTCGGACGCAAGGTCTATTGCCTTCTGTATCGAAAGATTTACCAGTCCAAAAATAACTTCTATTGGTGGTGGTTCCTGTGAGCGCCGAGCAAAAATGCTGATCAAATACGGTAAAGGCATCGGCCAAGGCATAATAGAAAGGTAGGTCTTCACGGTTATAATGGCCTAAGGTAAGTGGCATATTTCCGTATTCCTTATCCGCCTTCTTGGCTACGAGCCATTGGTCGTATTTTCCATTATTACGGGCATCTACCTGACTTTCCCAATTATGGGGTAAATCTCCCATCCAAGTGGCCTGGGTCTCCTTCAGGTTCAAGCGGAATGGCACATAGGTTTCCCCGTCCTTATTACTTTGTAGCCATACAGGTATTTTGTTCGGCAATGAAATGGCCCTTGGATCATTAAAGCCCCTAACTCCTTGCAAAGTTCCAAAGCAGTGATCAAACGAACGGTTTTCCTGCATTAGAAAGACCACATGCTCGGCGTCTTTAAAGGTAGTTCCATTTTCGGGGTCAATTTCCAAGGCACGTTGAATGGAGGGTGGCAGACTTGCCGTTAAGCCCACTCCTCCGGCCAACATACTTGCCTTCTTTAAAAAATCCCTTCTGGTATCCATAATATATTTATTGGTTTAAGTTTTGTGCGTATAAAAAAAGCATTTAAATATAGCCTTTTTACTTTTTTATTAAATGTTTTCCAGGTGTAAATTCCCGTTGCCCGTAATGGAGTACATCTCACTATGTTAAAAAATAATCCAAGGTATCTTTCACAAAAACAAACAATAAATATGGATTCTAAAATGAATTGCCATATCGGCGAAATAATCCATCATTTTTCAATGATGACGGTCTCCGCTGTGGCGCCGAGATCCAATAGTAGTTCGGTGATATTTTGTACAAATTTTTTAGGACCACATAAATAAAAGTTCTGGCCAAAATCGACTATATTTTCAATAAGGAATTTTCTATCTATCCTATTTCCCCTAAATCCCACCACATTTTCGCGGGTAAATATTTTTATAAAACTACCATCCAGCATCTTTTGCAATTCTTCTTCCATAATAACATCTTCCGACGTTTTATTGGAATAAATCAATTTATTGCCATGTAGGTTCTTATGGGTATATAAATGTCTAAATATGGATATAAAGGGGGTAATGCCAGCTCCCCCGGCAATAAATACACCAGGCCCCTTATATTGTATTGCCCCAAAGGCTTCATGAAGAATAAGTTCCGCCCCGGCGTGGGTGCGTCCCAACATTTTGGTCACCCCTTCATGATCATTATAGATCTTGATCATGAATTCCAGGAACCCATGCTCCCTTATGGAGGTAAAGGTAAAGGGCCTCGATTGGTCTTTCCACTCGGGCAGATTAATGGCGACCTCGGTTGCCTGTCCCGGAATAAAATCATAACCCGCAGGTCTTTCCACCACAAAACGTTTTACATCATGGGTAATATAATGTGCCTCCAAAATCTTAACAATATGTTGCTTCATTGATTATAAACAGTGCTAATTTAATTACAGGGATCAAGTTAATAAAAAGTATTAAACCTCAGAGCAATCCTGCCGACAAAGGCAAGCCCTGAACCCAATAATAGAAATCGACCCTAGCGTCGAGGTCTTGAACCGAGATCCCGCCGAAAAAGGCGGGATTAGTTCAACTTGCAATTTTAAGTGCGTCTTACGGACTTCTCAAAATTGAGTTTCACTAATAAAATATATGTTCTTCGGCCCAATCCAATGTAGACAGACCCAATAAACAAAAATTCCCTATTACCCCAAAATACTTTCTATCTCCTTTAGTTCTGTTTCACTAAATTTAATATTTTTGAGAGCTTCCAAATTATCCAGCAGTTGTTCTGTTCTACTCACACCAACGAGAACGGTAGAAATCCTTGGATCTTTCAGTAACCAGGCAATGGCCATTTGGGCTAGGCTTTGGCCACGCTTCCCTGCCAGTTTATTGAGTCGACCTACCTTGTTCAAAACTTCCGGTGTAATCTGGTCTTCCTTCAAATAACGGCCATCCTTGCTTGCCCTACTATCTTTTGGAATACCCTCTAGATATTTCTTGGTCAACACGCCCTGTGACAATGGAGAGAATGCAATGGAGCCTATCCCCTCTTCTTTTAACACATCAAGCAATCCATCTTCCACCCAACGATCGAACATATTATATCTAGGTTGGTGGATCAATAATGGCGTGCCCAAGTCCTTCATGATTTTCGCCGCCTTGGACGTAAGTTCCGCAGGATACTGGGAAATACCCGCATAAAGCGCCTTCCCTCTTTGTACCAAATGATGCAAGGCTCCCATGGTCTCTTCCAAAGGTGTGTCCGGATCCGGTCTATGGTGGTAAAAAATATCAACATAATCCAGTCCCATTCTTTGAAGACTTTGATCGGCCGAGGCAATCAAATATTTGCGTGACCCAAAATTACCATAGGGTCCCGGCCACATATCCCAACCCGCTTTACTGGAAATAATAAGTTCGTCCCGATAGGGTTGAAAATCCTTTTTAAAAATGCGTCCAAAATTTTCTTCAGCAGCGCCGTACGGGGGACCATAGTTATTGGCTAGATCAAAATGGGTTATCCCATTATCGAAGGCACAGCGCAAAAGATTGCGGCCCATCTCCAAATTGTCGGTATGGCCAAAATTATGCCAAAGCCCCAACGAAATTAAGGGCAAAAGAATACCACTGTTTCCACAGCGACGGTATTGCATGGTATCGTAACGTTTATCATTGGCCTTATATAGGCCAGGATCGAAAGAGTCGTTTATTTTCATTTTGCTATAATTATCTTATGAATTTGAATAGAGCCCTAAGTTAGCAAATCTTTTAAGTTTGGGAAGACCTTGTAGAGTAATGGTAAATAATACTATGCCTTTCTTTTGGTTATTTCTTGGCAACAAAAATTCCATCCATACCGGCCTAAGGCCCGGTGTGGTCCATTTATTACGGTATGGACAAGGGCATAACAATATTCCCTGTTTGCCAAACCTATTTTTAACTTTACTTCAAATGGAAGACCTCATCTAAATCTGACGAGAGTGGACTGTTGTCTTCATTGGTCTCCATGAGGTCTGCCATATGTGCCCACCAATCCTGACATATTTGGGTATTGGCTATGGCATTCCACTTTTCTTCCGATTCCAATTCTGCATAACCAAACAATATATGGCTTTCACTATCAAAAAAAATGCTGTAATTGTGAACCCCATGTATATTTAGCACCTCTTCCAACTCCTTCCATATTGGATTGTGTCTTTGCATATATGCTTTAATACTGTTAGGATAGAGTTTCATTTTAAATGCCTTTCTCATCATGATTATTTTCTTATGGGGTTAGTGCAATCAAATTATAACCAATGGGGACCTTTACAAATTTAAACCATGAGGTAGACAAATGTATCCTGCACAGTACTGCTATTGTAAATGACAAGTACCTCAAAACTATAAAAGCAAACTGTAACCCTATTAGCGGGAGACATTCGTGAACGATGTTTTTAACCCTTGTTTTCCATTATAACAGACTTAATAGTATTGCCGAAGGCCGTTCCCTTATAACCCAAGCAGGATTAACCATAAGAATAATTATGGTACCAAATAAAGTTTACTCCAATTAGGATGGGTCATGATTAGTTCATTCAGGCTTATTCTTCCCCTTAAACAAATAAAGAGGTCGTCTAAAAACTAATTAGGCGACCTTTTATTTTTCGGTTTTTCTGATATTATTTTGAACTTGCCTTGTTGATCAGGTAATTTTAGAGGTTAGCTTAATGGGGCAAAGCGATTCCTACATTGCCAAGCTCACTTTTTTAAGGTTATGTGCCATTGCAATGAGCCCTATTTCCGTTTCCACCTTATCAAGACCTCTTAGCATGAACCTTTTAAAGTT
>NZ_QJJZ01000006.1:0-239234 GCF_003201775.1 Arenibacter sp. ARW7G5Y1
TCTAACATAGTGTCGATAAATCATTACCCATTGAGGGCCCAGTTCAGAGGAGTCAAAAACACGGAATTCTTCCTAATTAGGCTACCAACAATATTATTATAAACACAACAATTGGTCAAGACCCCAACTGCGCCATGATCCAAAACAAAAAACCCGGCGATATTCGCCGGGTTTTCAATTCACAAAATATTGTATTATTTATTGACCGCCAATTGACCCACGTTGTTCCATTCGGTAACATTGGCAATTTTACTGTCCACAAAATCCACTTCTTTTAATTTTTTGACATCCCAGAAGAACCATTTTCCGGTTTTCTTTCCTTCGGTATATTCACCCATGGATATTTTTTTTCCATCTTCACCGTACATCTTCCATTCACCATGGAGTTTTCCATTTAGAAATTGACCTTCCTGGGAAACTACTCCATTATCATGGTAATAGGTGGCCTTCAATATTTCACCATCTTGTTCAAAAACAGGTTTTATATCTTGAGCGTTGATTACAACTGAAAATATAAGTGCAAAAATCAATGTTATTCCTTTCATTTTATTTGGGATTTTAAGTTTTTCAATAATCTCCTAACGAAATAAAGATACATATATTTTACGAAAAATAAACCTTAAGTTAACATTAAATTTACATTGAACTGCCAAACAGCTGTTTTATAGTTACTTATAAACCAAAGAAACTCCCTATTTTAGGGAGTTTCTGTTTTCATCGATTATTTGATGTGTTACAACTACAAATTATTGAGCTTCATTCTGAGGAATAGGGAATTGTGCAACCCTATTGTCTCCGGCCCTGTCTATTACCAGTTCATCCAGCCTATCAAACCTTCTTAAATCTATCCAGCGATGCCCCTCGGCAAATAATGAATATCTTCGTTCGTACAAAATCCTATCCTCATCCACACTACCTGGAAGAACAGGGTCTAGTCCGGCAGCATCCCTCACTAGGTTGATAGCCATTTCAGCTTCGCCAGGGTTATCTGCCATATTCGCTTCTGCATATAACAAAATAAGCTCTTCATTCCTAATTATTGCAACCGGATCAGTACTGGATTCATAAATATATACATCATGTGTCCCAGGTGTCAATCCTGCAATATTTAGTGGGCCGTCGGTTCTCAGTACCGCTTTCCCCAATCGACTATCTCCAGGTTCGGCTGAATTAACAAAATCTGGATGTGCAATTCTCGCATTGGCACCCGTGGAATTCTTGGCAAAAAACAACTGGTTCAATTCATCGGACCCCGCGGATGAAAATTGGTAATATGCTCCTAAATACAAGTCCCCCGTGAAATCCATAAAGGAATCCTCCAAAGCACTTAGAACAAGGGGATAGTTACCTTGATAGGCAGCTGCCCTTGCCGTTAGGGCTCTGTTGAATTCCAAATAGGATACACCCAAGGTATTGGGAGAAACGTCCCCTCCGGTGGCCAAATCAGTGGCCGCGGAATTCAATAAACCTATAATAGTTGTTAATGCGGCATCATAACCTTCGAAGCTGCCCAGATTATCAGGATCGGCCACATCGGTCCGTATTCCGTTTTGATACAACATATTAAGTACGGTTAACAGTTGATGTGCCTTAATAGTGTTTGCAAACCCCCGAATAGCAGCCTTTTCAGCCTCGGAAAAATCTGTTGTCGTATTTTCCAATCCTTCCAGCAAAATATTACATTCCTTAACTACAGCATAACGGGCCGAATACGGTGTTGTAAGATAAAAGGCGTTATCATCCAAGACCCCGGTCATAAGATCCCCGGTCCATCTGGGATCAGAACTCTGATGTCTCCAATAGTCCCGGCCAACAACCGAAATAACATCTTCTTGGGTATTTAAACGATCTCTCATATCGGCCAGTATTCCGGACACCACTTGAGGAAGTTCCGGTCTGGACACTCCTTCCGAAATGGATGTTGTTTCTGGACCGTTTAAATCTTTCCCATCTTCAATAGTACAACCAAAAACCAGCAATCCGATCAAGGTCATAAATAGAACTTTTAATTTATTTGTGATTTTCATATTATTATTTTTAAATGTTATAGTCCAATTGATAAGTGAAACATAAATCTTTTGGACGATGGAAATGGTGCCACTTCAATTCCTATCCCTGCTGCTGCCGAACCAAAATTAGATACTTCTGGATCGTAGCTATTGTAGTCAAAAATACTAATGATATTGTGTCCGGAAAGACCAATTTTAACATTGGAAACATTTCCTTTAAACAATTTTTGGAGCGTGTTTTCGGGAAGGTTATAATACAAACCTACTTCCCTTAATTTTAAATACGAAGCGTCTTCCACAAAAGGTCCTGCAAAACCGGCGCCATAAGCACTTAGCCTATAACTTCCATTGTTGAGGGTACCTGAAGGGTCTAAATTCATTTTATCAAAATCGGCACTGGTTCCGCCAAAATCTGAAAGTAACCTACTTAGATTTACATTATCCCCCCCTTTTTTCCAATGCCATAAAAAGGATAAAGAGAAGTCCTTATACTTGAAATTGTTATTAAATGACATTTGAAAATCCGGTTCTGCATCCCCCAAAACGACTACGTTGCCATTTTCATCATTACCAACAATTTGGGTAGCACTTTTGCCCTCCTCAATTCTAAATGTTCCCAGACCCGTACCAAAACCTTGAGTATCAAATGAGGCCACGGTTAATTTTGTGATTTCAGATTTATTTTTAAACCAACTAATTCCGGAATCCCATGAAAAGTCCTCATTGTCAAAGGCATTTACATTGATTCCTATTTCGGCTCCCTTATTTTGCAAAGCTCCGGCATTTGCCCATCGAAAGGTATAGCCCGAAGAGGGTTCGTTATCCGCTTGGAGAATTAGATCTTCCACCTTCTTGTTATACCATGTAAATTCCAAGGTCACTTTATTATTAATAAAACCGGCATCCAGACCAATTTCAAATTCCTTTTGCCTTTCAGGCTGAATGGAGGGATCCCCAAGCGTTGCCGGGGTAATTATCCCTACATTTCCGTCGATCAAAGAATTTATATAGGTCGTAAAAAGTGCCCCATTTGGCGCAAAATTACCTGCTTCCCCATAAGCAGCACGTAGCTTCAACTGATTAACGGCCTCCAGTTTCCAAAAATCAAAATTGTGAATATTCATTGCTACGGAAGCCTTTGGATAATAAAATAGCTTATTGGCATCACCATTGTTTGAGGACTTATCTCCCCTTATCCCAATGGTTCCCACTAATTTATCTTGAAAATTAACCTCCTCCTGAACGAAAAACCCGGCATCTTCCTGTTCCAATCTAAACTGGTCTACCTTAACATTGGCAGCCTGATCCACATTTTGTTCAGAAGCTATTAAGCCAGTTGAGGTTACCCTAACAGTGTTTTGGGAAAACTGCTCATTGGTCACCCCTGCTTGGGTGGTAAAACTAAGTTCATTATCGGTTCGAAAATTATGTACAAGAAACCCCGAAAAATTAGCATCGGTGTTCTGTGTGGTACCATCGGATGACAATCCGTCCAATCCTCCTACATCCGGTCGCATAAACTGTAATTCCCTCGGGAAAAAAACGGTCGTTTTAAGAGTGTATGTGTCCATTCCAGCCTTAAGGATCATTTTCAAACTTTGATTTTCATTTCTAAATAAATTCACATCCAAAGATCCACCGGCAATCAATCGACTAACAGATTCGTTGTTCGTCATTACATCCCGGGTATGTATCTGATTGGAAGAATTCGCAGGGTGATCGGGATAATTACCATCCGCATCGGGTAATAAATAATCCCATGGCCTAGTAAATAACAAAGAAACTCCTATGGTGGTGTTGGAGTTATCATTATTGAAGAACCCTCTATCCGCACTGGACTCAATATAATTTCCTGTTAAGGATAATTTAATATCATCTGTAATCCTGTGATCCACATTTAAACGAAGCGATTGTTTGGATGCCCCGGTCCTTTTCACAATACCATCTTCCTCATTGTTGGTAAAACTGCCAAAAAAAGAGGTTTTGTCGGACCCTCCTGAAATACTTAAATTAGTATTGGTAATAAAGCCCTTTTCTCCATAAATTTCCTGCTCATAATCACGTAGCCTGCCTGCAGATTCAGCCGCCGTAAACAATGCGCCTTCACTATATGCACTCTCTGCCAATGCCGCGGTCCAGTTTCTTTGACCCAACAAATTAACAGCTTCGTTAAATCCTACGGCTTGGGAAAAATTGATTTTTGTTTTCCCGGCCTTCCCCTTTTTGGTTGTAATAATTATTACACCTGCAGCGGCCCTAGACCCGTAAATGGCAGAGGCCGAAGCTCCTTTTAGTATCTCAATATTCTGAATATCGTCCGGATTTATATCCGCAATCCTATTTGAAGCGTTGTCCTGGGAATCGGTAGAGGAAGCACCACCACCGGCTGCATTGGAAATCTCATTTAGACCACCAGCAAAAACACTGTTGTTATTCACATAAACACCATCTATAATATATAAAGGCTGGCCCTGTCCATTAATAGAGGTAACCCCCCTCAATTTTACCGACATACCACCCCCTGGGGCTCCGGATGCCGCAGTAATTTGTGCTCCTGCAAATTTACCGGCCAGGGCACCATCCAGAGTTTGTGGTGGTGTCCTTCCCGTTAACTCATCTGCGGATACCGAGGCTACTGCATTGGCGGAATTACTCCGTTTAACCGATGTTGCCAATCCTGTTACCACCACTTCCTCCAATCCTGTTGCAGATTCGTCCATAACAACATTTAAAGTAGTTGGGCCAGTTACCCGCATTTCTTTTAAGGCATATCCCAAGGACGAAAACACCAAGGTAGCCGGGAAATTATCCACTGAAATTTCGTAATTACCATCAAAATCGGAGGTAGTACCTGTTGTGGTACCTTTTATTACCACATTGACCCCTGGAAGTGGATCTCCCAGACTAGTGTCTGTAATCTTTCCCTTAACAACTCCCTGAGCCAACAAAAGCAGAGGTGCCATTAAAAAAAATAAGAACATGTTTTTCCTAATTAATTTCTGTTTCATATTTATAAGTTTAGTTAGAATTATATACTAAAATACTTAAGTTTTGTTAATATTCTCTAAAAATTATTAGAATTTGATAAAATTGAGTAACCCATATTTCGAATTTCCTAATTGCGGATATTTTTTTCAGCTTACCCTATTACTTCTTACATTTGCCTGATCATAGATGAAAAAAAAAGATGTATAGAAGTCATAATTGCGGTGAATTACGGGAAAGCCATCAACACACAGAGGTTACCCTGTCTGGATGGGTCCAAACGGTTAGGGACAAAGGTTTTGTGATATGGGCCGATTTACGCGACCGATATGGTATTACCCAGCTCATTTTTGATGAGGAACGCTCCTCAAAAGAGATTATGGAAATTGCCAAATCCCTAGGTCGTGAATTTGTAATACAGGTTAAGGGAACCGTTATTGAAAGGACCTCCAAAAACCCAAATATACCTACCGGAAATATAGAAGTTTTGGTCTCGGAAATCAAAATACTCAATAAATCCTTAACCCCCCCTTTTACCATTGAGGACCAAACCGATGGTGGCGAAGATATCCGTATGAAATTCCGATATCTGGACATTCGCAGAAATCCTGTAAAGAACAACCTAATATTTAGGCATAAAGTGGCCATTGAGGTGAGAAAATATCTCTCCGACCAAGGTTTTATTGAAGTGGAAACTCCCTATTTGATCAAATCCACTCCAGAGGGTGCCAGAGATTTTGTAGTTCCAAGCAGAATGAACGAAGGCCAGTTTTATGCCCTGCCACAATCGCCCCAAACATTTAAACAATTATTGATGGTCGGAGGAATGGACAAGTACTTCCAAATCGTTAAATGTTTTAGGGACGAAGATCTAAGGGCGGACAGGCAACCGGAATTTACACAGATAGATTGCGAAATGGCCTTTGTGGAACAAGAAGATATTTTAAATGTTTTTGAGGGACTAACCAGGCATTTATTGAAGGAAATAAAAGGGGTCTCACTTGACAAGTTTCCTAGAATGACTTATGATGAGGCCATGAGAAAATATGGCAACGATAAACCGGATATCCGTTTTGGCATGGAATTCGGTGAACTTAACGCCATTGCAAAACATAAGGACTTTGGAATATTCAACGAGGCCGAATTGGTAGTGGGTATTGCCATACCTGGAGGAGCGGCCTATACCAGAAAAGAAATAGACGCCCTTGTAGACTGGGTACGTAGGCCACAAATAGGGGCCAAAGGAATGGTCTATGCCAAATTCAACAACGATGGCACCTTCAAATCTTCAGTAGACAAATTTTATGACCAGGAAGATCTTGCAAAATGGGCAGCTGCAACAGGCGCCAATGTAGGGGACCTAATATGCGTACTATCCGGGGAGACCCATAAAACGAGGACACAATTAAGTGCACTTAGAATGGAAATAGCCCAGCGTTTAGGATTACGCAAAAAAGATGAGTTTGCTCCGCTTTGGGTAATCGATTTTCCATTATTGGAACTAGATGAGGAAACAGGTCATTACCACGCCATGCACCATCCATTTACCTCACCGAAGCCCGGACAGTTGGAGCTACTGGACACGGACCCCGGCGCAGTAAAGGCCAATGCCTATGATTTGGTGCTGAACGGCAATGAAATTGGAGGTGGCTCCATACGGATTCACGATAAGCAAATACAAGCCACTATGTTCAGACATCTTGGCTTTAGCCCAGAGGAAGCCAAGGCACAATTTGGATTTTTAATGGATGCCTTTCAATATGGAGCACCGCCCCATGGTGGTTTGGCATTTGGCCTCGATAGATTGGTAGCCATTTTGGGCGGACAGGAAACTATACGGGACTTTATTGCTTTTCCCAAAAACAATAGTGGTCGCGATGTCATGATCGATGCCCCTGCCCCGATTGACAATTTACAGTTGAAGGAACTTCACCTAAAATTGGATTTATAATCATATCTTTAAAATCCTGCTAGTCAAAGTAACTAGCGGGATTTTTTCAAAATCATGACAGCACTAAAAAAATCTTGGCTTACCAACTTTTTGGTTTGGCGCGCAAAACATATCTCCCAAAGGCAATTTATTTACATCCTTAGTATTTTGGTTGGGTTTACTTCTGGGATAGGTGCTGTTGTCCTTAAAAATTTAACTCACTTTTTTCAACATCTATTGGAAGGTAATTTGGTAAGGTATTACCACAATGCCTTTTATTTTGTTTTTCCTATAATTGGTCTTACCCTTGTTTATTTGATCATTAAATACGTGATCCGCAACAAGGTGAGCCATGGTATTCCCTCTACCCTCTTTGCCATTTCCAAGATGAAGGGAATAATGCGGAAATATCAGATGTTCGGATCCATTCTTACAGCACCCATTACCGTTGGTTTCGGAGGATCTGTTGGTCTGGAGGGCCCTACCGTGGCAACAGGAGCTGCCATAAGCTCCAACATTTCAAGGATGTTCCACGTAAACCAGACCACAAGGAATTTACTTATAGGCTGTGCGGCAGCAGGAGCCATGGCCTCCATATTCAAAGCCCCCATTGCAGCCATTATTTTCGCCATTGAAGTATTTAGCCTAGACCTGACCATAGCCTCCATGCTGCCCCTGCTCTTGGCTTCCCTTTCAGGAATTATAACATCCTACTTTTTCTTTGGGAGCGATGTGCTTTTGCCCTTTAAAATTGAGGACGATTTTATTATTTCGGACATTCCCTTCTTTGTAATCCTAGGCTTGTTTGCAGGTCTAACCTCCATCTATTTCACAGAAGTATATGAGCGGATCCAAAAAATATTCGACAGAATAGGTTCTCCCATCAAAAGGTTACTTTACGGCGGAATTGCTATTGGAATATTGGTTTATTTGGTCCCTCCTTTATACGGCGAGGGTTTTGATGTTATCAACAACCTCATCTTGGGAAAGCCTGAAAAGGTTTTGGAAAATAATATTTTCCATTTGGACCTTACGAATATATGGTTAGTAATTGGACTATTGGCCGGATTGGTTTTTTTTAAAATTATTGCCTGTGCCCTAACTTTTGGTGCGGGGGGCGTTGGGGGTATCTTTGCCCCTACACTATTCATGGGAAGTATAATGGGCAATTGCATTGCAAAAGCAATTAACAATTTAGGAATCTTATCAAACCAAATTTCAGAAAGTAATTTTACACTTGTGGGTATGGCCGGACTTATGGCCGGCGTTCTCCACGCCCCCCTCACTGCAATATTCCTTATAGCCGAGGTTACTGGGGGATATGAATTGTTCATTCCTCTAATGATCACCTCTACTATCTCCTTTTCCATCACCAAATATGTGCACCCACATTCTGTTTACAACATGGAGTTGGGCAGAAAAGGAGAGTTAATTACACATGATAAGGACCATGCCGTTTTAACTTTGATGGATATAGACAAAGTTATTGAAGATAATTTTGTCCCAATATACCCGGAGATGAATCTGGGGGATATTGTACATCAAGCAGTGGTAAAATCCAATAGAAATATATTTCCGGTAATTGACAAGGAGGACAATACCCTTTTGGGGATTATTTTGTTGGATGACATACGCCCCATAATGTTCGATCAGAAATTGTACAAGGAAGTAATGGCGGGCGACATTATGAACACCCCTCCCGATATAATTGAATTGGACAAGGATAAAATGACGGATATTATGGAGAAGTTTCAAAGTAGCGGAGCTTGGAACCTGCCCGTTATTAAAGATGAAAAATATGTAGGTTTTATCTCCAAGTCCAAGTTGTTGACCGCTTACAGAAGAAAATTAATAAATTTAACCTCATAAAATCCCAGTTAGGAATGAAGTATATTATTTCTTTGATTCTAATAGCTTCCATAACCTCCATCGTTTATGGGTTTAACATAAGTGAGGAAGATGTGGTCTTATCCAATAAATGTATAGGTTTTGGAACAGTCGGGATATTTTTGGTGGCCATGCCCCTCTTTCTTATCAAAGTTAGTAAAGGCAAAAAAATGAAGGACTATATGCTTACTGAGGAAAACATCCTAAAAATGCAGGGAAAGGAAAAGAAGCCTACTGACAATCAGTGATTTTCATATTTTTTTAAATCGATTATATCCAATTTTGCCCAAAAAAACATAAATTAGTAATATAAACCATTATTATTTTAATTTCATTGGAATGACTGGAACAGTAAAATTTTTTAATGAATCCAAGGGATATGGCTTCATTACCAACGACGACACAGGTAAGGATATTTTTGTTCATGCAACTTCATTAAACGGCACTGAACTTAACGAAGGCGACAAAGTGGAATACGAGGAAGAGGAAGGCCGAAAAGGAATAGTTGCTGCAAGGGTGCAGGTAATTGGCTAATACTATTTATTTAAAAAAATGTAAACCCTTGGTGATCGCTAGGGGTTTTGGTTTTTGACCATTTATCAATGCCTTGGCTATTTTACCAGTACCAATACAAAGCCATCCGCTCCACTACCCGAAGAGGTGTTGTTTTGGTCTAAGACCAATTGTGACTTGGCAACATCAATACCACCTACCTCCTTGTCGTTTAATTGCAAATAATCCTGGTCTTTCCCCTGTAGGATGGAATAAGCATAGGTGCCCGTTGGCAAGCCGTTGTATAGTGCGCCTGATTCGTCATTGTTGGTAACGAGCAAGGTCCCATCCTTGGTGTCGAATTCCCATATAATTTTACCTTTTTCAAAGTCTTCATCAATCCCAGCGAATCCACCACTAACGCTCATCAGGTTCCAAGTTCCACTAACCTTGTCCTTCTTTTCGGGCGTACTTTCTGTGGAACATCCATGTAGGACAAAAATCAGAACCAGGAAGCGTATTAATCCATATACTTTCATTATATCTCAGATTGTTGAATTAAAAAGTAGATGCAAAATCTGCTAATAAGTTGCGTATTAGGCAAAACCAATTGGAAACATTCTAATTCAAATTACGCTTCTGAATAAAAAAGCGCTTCAAAATTTCCGATGCCTCCTTCTCCATGACCCCTTTTACCAATTCGGTCTTGGGGTGTATTTTGGTACCCATGGTTATAAAACCCCTATCCAAGTCCCTTGCTGCATAGACAACCTTGGAAATTTGGCTCCAATACAGTGCCCCCGCACACATTTGACAAGGTTCCAGTGTTACGTATAGGGTGCAATTGTGTAGATACTTCCCTCCCAGAAAATTGGCCGCCGCGGTTATGGCCTGCATTTCGGCATGTGCAGTAACATCGTTCAAACGTTCGGTTAAATTATGCGCCCTGGCAATAATCCTATTCTCAACAACAATAATGGCACCAACGGGCACCTCTCCTATTTCAAAAGCGGCTTCTGCCTCCTGTAAGGCTCTCTTCATAAAATAAGTGTCGTCAAAAGGATTGATCATACCTAACATTTTAAGCCACAATAGTAAACAATATTGGTGAAGGGTCAAAAAAAATACCATTTGATTAAATTATCCTGAAAAACCGCCAATGATCCACTAAAAAACATACCATTCAACGTTTAAATACCTTAGTTTTGCGTAACATTTTTAGTATGCCCAAGGGAATTCTACAACATATTAACGACCCCAAGGATATTCGAACCTTGGAAATAGTCGATTTATTGCAACTTGCCCAAGAATTAAGGGAGTTCATCATAGACATTGTAGCTACCAAAGAAGGGCATTTGGGGGCCAGCTTGGGTGTTGTGGAACTAACGATCGCCATTCATTATGTATTTAACACCCCGAAAGACAAGCTAATATGGGATGTTGGACATCAGGCTTACGGCCATAAAATATTGACCGGACGTAGGGATATATTCGATACCAATAGGCAATTGGGGGGAATAAGCGGATTTCCCAAACGCACAGAAAGCATTTATGACGTATTTGGCACTGGACATAGTTCAACCTCTATTTCAGCAATCCTAGGAATGGCTTTGGCCTCCCAAATAAAGGGGGCAAAAAATATACAGCACATTGCCGTCATAGGTGATGCCTCCATTGCTAGCGGTATGGCCTTTGAAGCGCTTAATCATGCCGGGGACACCAACGCCAACGTCCTTATTATCCTAAATGACAATGCCATAGGAATTGATCCTAGCGTAGGTGCCTTGAAAAAATACCTTACCAATGTTAAAAAAGGCACAGCCAAAGACGAAAACATTTTTGAATGTTTAAATTTTAATTATTCCGGCCCTTTGGACGGACATGATCTGGCTATGTTGATAAAAGAGCTAAAGAGGTTAAAAGATATTGAAGGGCCCAAATTGCTCCATATTATAACTACCAAGGGAAAAGGACTCAAAAAAGCTGAGGAGAACCAAGTAGCGTACCATGCTCCAGGGAAATTTAATAAAGAAACGGGCGACCTTTGGCCCAAAACCTCGGAAAAACAACCTCCAAAATATCAGGATGTTTTTGGGCACACCTTGGTAGAATTGGCTAAAAACAATGAACATATTGTAGGTATAACCCCAGCCATGCCCACCGGAAGCTCCCTTAAATATATGATGGAACAAATCCCGGAAAGGGCTTTTGATGTGGGCATTGCCGAGCAACATGCCGTAACCATGGCTGGTGGAATGGCCGCAGAAGGCCTGGTCCCATTTTGCAATATATACTCTACTTTTTTACAGCGTGCCTATGACCAGATCATACATGATGTAGCTCTTCAAAATCTCCCAGTTATTTTCTGTTTGGATCGTGCAGGTATAGTTGGGCAGGACGGTGCCACCCATCACGGAATATATGATATGGCCTATTTACGGTGCATACCAAATCTTATTATTTTTGCACCTTTGAACGAAATCGAACTTAGGGATATAATGTTCACGGCACAGCTGGGTTTAGGACAACCCATAGCCATAAGATATCCAAGAGGAAGAGGGGTAACACTGGATTGGAAACAACAGTTTAACAAAATTCCGATAGGATTATCACAAGAATTAAAAAAAGGTACGAAAATTGCTGTACTTTCAATCGGTCATATTGGGAACATGGTGGTTGATTTACTAAAAAGCACGAAGGACGAGGGCCAAATTGGCCATTACAATATGCGTTTTGTAAAGCCTTTGGATACGATTATGCTGCGGAAAATATTCTCGGCCTATGAGCAGGTGATCACCATTGAGGATGGCTGTAAAATGGGGGGATTTGGAAGTGCCATTTTGGAATATGCCAACGAGATGCATAGTTTTGTCCCAATAAAGATTTTTGGAATTGAAGATGTTTTTATAGAGCACGGAACTGTGGAAGAGCTCCATAAAATAGCTAAAATAGATATATCGACCTTAAAAAAATATATTAACAACCTCTTGAATACTGATTAGCATGTACGGTAAAATTTTCATTATTGTCCTTCTGTTTCTAAATTTTAATTTTTTATTCGCACAAGATACTATTCCCGCTCCACAAGCCCCGGATTCCATACAAGTAGATTCTATGCGTATAGATACCATAGTAATACGGACCTTGCAGGACAAAATTAAATACATTCCGCGTGGTGCAGACCTGACAAATCCCGTTGTCTCCTTTAAGCGCACCAAGCCCCTAGAAGAAAAATACAGACGATTTAGAATTCCTTCGTTTTGGGAAAAGGAGAATAAACTTGGATTTAATTTTAGTGAAGTAGCCTTTGTAAACTGGAATGCCGGGGGTAACAATTCCATTTCCGGATTGGCCAGCGCCAAATTTGTACGAAATTATAAATTTCGATACGTTCAACTCAACAACAATTTGGACATACGATATGGCCTCAATGCCCAAGAAGGTTTTAAATTAAGAAAGTCCGATGATGCATTACGGTTTTCCTCCACCTTTGCATTTCGAAGGGATACCATAAGCAATTGGTACTATTCCGCTAGTGCCGAATTTAGGACACAGTTCTCCAATGGTTACAAATATCCCAATAGGGATAAACCAATTTCCCGATTTATGGCTCCTGGCTATGCCCTATTGGGTGCTGGTACTTCCTATATTCCAGAAGGCAAGAAATTCAACCTGCGCTTAGCCCCTCTCACCTTCAAATCCACCTTTGTGTTAGACCAAACTCTTGCCAACAGTGGTGCTTTTGGGGTACAAAAAGCACTTATAGACACCGATGGCAACATAATAAAAGAGGGCGAAAACGTATATCTGGAATTTGGTTTTCTGGTCTCCAACTCCTGGGAAACCATGGTTTATGAAAATGTAAAACTAAATCACAGGTTACAATTATACTCGGACTACGTGAAAAATTTCGGGAACATAGATGTTGACTGGGAAGTAAATTTGGATTTAGCCGTAAACAAATATGTAAAGGCCTCCATTGGCACCCATGTTTTATATGACCACGATATAATTTTCGACGAGGTTAAAGCCGCGGATGGCACCATTACAACCCCGGGAAAACGCAAGGTACAATTCAAACAATTACTGGGCGTAGGTTTGATCTATGATTTTTAAAGCTGTTTTCCCATAATCTTATTATGGATGTGCACCGCAGCACTATCCGATAAGCTGGCAACATAACAGCAGGTACTCAAGAGTATATCGTAGATGGAACCTTTGGTTTCCCTATAAGGTTCGGGCAAAGTAGAAATCATAAGTCGGTCATAATTGGAACTATTCCCTTCCTTATTCCTGATCAATGCCGTTGCATATACATCCAAAATGTCCGAAATTATCCTGTAACCCGCTATTTCCTTTTCCAACACCTCCTGGGACCTATAGATCTTCTGTACACTTAAGGTAATAATATCCTCTATTTGTGCCTTAAACTTGCTTTTATCCATTAAGGAAACCGAAAATTCCCCGTTTAGGATAGCATCCTCGTTTTCAATAAAAATAGTAATGGCATCAGAGATCAAGGTGTTGATAGCAAGAGCCCTTAAATAGCTCAGACGATCTTCCATATATGCCAAATTGTTATACTTTTTTATGTTGATACTGTCCTTGACCAACTTAATTAAATACTCCAAGGCATAATCCTCTGAAATAAGGCCTAAATTGATTCCGTCCTCAAAATCGATAATGGTATAACAAATATCATCTGCAGCCTCTACCAAAAAAGTAAGCGGGTGTCTACAAAAACCGACATCCCTGCCCTTTCCCCTCGATTCGAGTCCCAGCTCCGCGGCCACCTCCTGAAAAGAAGACACATCCTGTTGAAAAAATCCAAATTTCTTGTCCGCTATATGCTTGGTGGGCTTTTTGGGCAAGGATTCCTTTGGGTATTTCATAAAAGCCCCCAGGGTAGCGTAACTAAGTCGCAATCCCCCTTCAACTCCTTGGCGGGATTCTGTTAATAATCTATATCCATTGGCATTACCTTCAAAATCTATAATGTCCTGATACTCTTTTGGTGTCAACACCTTCTCAAACTGTTTGCCCCTGCCCGTTTTAAAGTATTCCCCTATGGCCTTCTCCCCACTATGGCCAAAAGGAGGGTTCCCAATATCATGTGCCAGGGCTGCAGCGGCAACAATGGCGCCAAAATCGTTAAAGCGATAACCGTGCACTTCACGTAAATGAGGATGTTTTTCCAGAATTTTCTTCCCGGCGATCCTGCCAAGGCTTCTACCTACTACCGAGACCTCCAAGCTATGGGTAAGACGGGTGTGGACAAAATCGGTTTTGGAAAGAGGTATTACCTGTGTCTTGTCCTGTAGGCTCCTAAAAGCCGCAGAAAATATCACCCTATCGTAATCCACTTCAAAACCCAACCGAGTTTCATCCTGTTCCTTTCTAATTCTTTTGTTGGTATCACCAAAACGTTTCAAGGAAAGAAGCTGCTCCCAATTCATAATGTAATTTTAGAGGTCGCAAGATACATTTTTAGGATTTCAACACATAATAAAACCTAAAAACAGCGCTTACCCAACCAAACCACACACCCAATTTTTAACGATAAATTAAAGTTAAGATTACAATGGGTTTATTAGCAATCCCCATCTTAGCATTTGTCTTAAGACTATCTTGGTTTCATTGTAACTATTAGTTTTTGTCGACTATTGATGTGAAATCGGAAGCTACCTCTGGCCAAGGTAGCTTTTTATTTAAACTAATATTATTCCTAAGTTAACATTAAATTAACATATATATTGGTACTTTGTCCTCGACAAAAACTAATACTATATGAAAATGAAATGCTTAGCCCTAGGGCTTGCATTGTGCTCACTTTTTATATCCTATTCTCAAGAACCCAATGCCCCCGAATTTGGCAAAGGTCTTTTTAATTTGATGGGCAAGGACAGTACCTGGAGCTCCAAGATTGCGGCTAGAATGCAATTTTTGAGTAGCACGACTTGGACTGAAAATCCCAACGGAAATTATACAGACCCCGATTTTAATGCTTTGATAAGAAGGGCAAGGTTAAAATTTGATGGATTTGTATATTCCCCTAAACTTCGTTACAAACTGGAGTTGGGATTGTCCAACAGGGATATTTCCGGTGGTTCCAAATACACTGGTAACGCCCCACGTTATATACTGGACGCCGTAATAATGTGGAATTTCTATCAAAATTTTGAACTTTGGGTAGGCCAAACCAAACTGCCCGGCAATATGGAGCGGATTATTTCTTCAGGCAATCTTCAAATGGTGGACCGTTCCCTATTAAATGGTCAGTTTACCTTAGACAGGGATATGGGCATTCAACTTAGACACCACTCCCATCTAACGGATACATTTGTGATACGCGAAATAATCGCAATTTCGCAAGGAGAAGGTAGAAATATCACCACTGGAAATCTAGGTGGCCATCAATACAGCGGACGCGTGGAACTACTTCCATTTGGTGAATTTAAAAGAGGTGGCGAATATAGTGGAGGCGATTTAAAAAGGGAAAAATCCCCAAAACTGATGGTGGCCGCCACGTACAACCTGAACCTCAATGCGGTTAAGACCAGAGGTAGCCAAGGGACATATATGGTAACCGACTTCGGTTTTCACCAAACCGATATCAACACCCTATTTCTAGATGCCATGTTTAAGTATAACGGATTCTCCTTTATGGCCGAATACGCATATAGGGATGCCGAAGACCCCATTGCGAGAAATATGGACGGTTTTCAGACCGGGGAGACAGTGCAGATAGGGCACGGATTAAATCTGCAAACCGGATATCTTTTAAACAGTAATTGGGAAATTTCCGGAAGATACACCAACATAGAACTGGAGAATAATATTACCATAGAAAACCCTAAAAATCAATACACCCTAGGACTTTCAAAATATATTGTTGGCCACAAATTGAAGGTGCAAACGGATATTAGCTATCTATCTGTTGGCAGTGGCCCTGATGAATTAATGTACAGACTGCAATTGGATGTACATTTTTAAGAATAAAATATAACCTTAAGATAACGTTACGAACCTAGAGACTTTAGATATTTGCAAACTATTTTTATAAGATAATGGACAATTTATATTTATTAATGATCATTGCCCTTGCCTTCTTGGCAATAGCAGATTTGGTAGTTGGGGTTAGCAATGACGCCGTTAACTTTTTAAATTCCGCAATTGGCTCCAAAGCCATTTCGTTCAGGACCATTATGATAGTGGCCAGTTTGGGTATAGCCATAGGTGCCATTTTTTCCAGTGGAATGATGGAGGTGGCCCGTAAGGGAATCTTTCACCCAGGTGAATTCATGTTCAGCGAAATTATGATAATTTTCATGGCGGTAATGATTACCGATATCCTGTTATTGGATTTTTTCAACACGGTTGGGATGCCCACTTCCACAACGGTATCCATCGTCTTTGAACTGTTGGGAGCCTCGGTAGCCATGTCCTTTATAAAAATTGCCTCAAGTGGGGGCGACTATATTGATATTTACAATTATATAAACACTTCAAAGGCTACTGAAATTATTTTGGGCATCTTGCTTTCCGTTGTAATTGCCTTTTCCATAGGAGCCATGGTTCAATATCTGTCCCGTATTCTACTTTCTTTCGACTTTAGAAAAAAGGCTAAGATAATAGGAGCGCTCTTCGGAGGTATTGCCCTGACAGCAATCACCTATTTCATTCTTATAAAAGGTTTAAAAGGGGCTACTTTTGTAAGTGATAATGTTCTGGATTATATAAAAAACAATACCGGCACCATTATCATTGGAAGCCTTGTACTTTGGACCCTGGTATCTTATATTATTTCGGTAATATTGAAATACGACGTGTATAAACTCATTATTATAGTAGGTACATTTGCCTTGGCACTTGCCTTTGCCGGGAACGACCTTGTTAACTTTATTGGAGTCCCCATCGCCGCTTGGCAATCTTTTGAGGCTTGGCAAGCTTCAGGGGTTCCTGCAACCGAATTTAGCATGACAGTGTTGGCCGAAAAAGTTCCTACCCCCACTATTCTATTGTTCGTAGCAGGAATGGTCATGGTACTTACCTTATGGTTTTCCAAAAAGGCACGTTATGTAACCCAAACCGAAATTAACCTATCTAGGGAAGGGGAATCCAAGGAGCGTTTTCAACCCAATTTTTTATCAAGGGGAATAGTTAGATCGGCTATGATGTTGTCTACGGTCACCTCTGCCCTTTTACCAAAAGCCCTACAGGAAAAAATAGATTCCAATTTTAAAAAGCCCGTTATACCCCTTTCCAAAGATAAAACGTTTGAAATGCCAGCTTTTGATATGGTAAGGGCTTCCGTTAATTTGATGGTTGCCGGGGTGCTGATATCCGTGGCCACCTCGTACAAATTGCCATTATCCACTACCTATGTAACATTTATGGTAGCAATGGGAACCTCTTTGGCCGATAGGGCTTGGGGAGCTGAAAGTGCCGTTTACCGGGTTGCCGGAGTATTGAATGTCATTGGAGGCTGGTTCTTTACGGCCATTATAGCCTTTGTTTCTGCCGCAGTTATAGTTTCACTTATCAATATACATGTACCCTCCATGGTGGCGGTTCTGTTATTGTTGGCAATCCTCTTGTTGGTAAGAAATTATATTTCACACAACAAAAAATCCAAGGAAATCCGGGCGGAAGACAGTTTAAGAAAGGCTGAAAGCAGCTCTATCCAAGGGGTGATCGAAGAAAGTGCGGACAATATTTCCAATGTGGCGAAAAGAAGTAACAAAATATACACCCACATCATCGACGGACTTGCCAAACAGGATTTGGAGCTATTGAAAAAGAACAAAAAAGGTGTTGGTAAACTTTCTGACGAAATAGATGAATTACGAGATCATATATTCTATTTCATCAAGAATCTGGATGAGGCAAGTGTTGGGGCCAGTAACCTATATATCAACATTTTAGGGTATTTGCAAGATATGGCCCAATCCTTGGAATATCTGAACAAGATAAGCCATAAACACATCCACAATAACCATAAAAAATTAAAATACAACCAGATAAAAGAGTTAAAAGAAATAGACCTTGAATTGCAAAAATTACTAAGTGCAACAAAGGCGGCTTTTGAAACTAGATCTTTTGATCGTATTGGTGAAATTTTTGCCAGTAAACAAGCACTTTTGGATATGGTTTCGCAAAAAATAGAAAAGCAGATTGCTAGGACACGTACCGAAGAATCCAGCCCAAAAAATACTACTCTGTATTTTACTTTTCTTCTGGAGACAAAAGATTTTATCAACGCTACCATGAACCTTTTGGAGCTCTATTACAACGAACACGATAGTACGGTAATACCTGCCAAATTGGAAGTGTAATAGTGTTCCCTTCAATTATAAGTTTGCATGAAATACTTATTTATAATAATATGTTTTATACATGCTACGGGATGTTTGGGCCAGGGGATATCCGGATCCGAACTCCTGGATAAGGCTATTGAATATCATGACCCCAACAACAATTGGCACTCCTTTAAGAATGATTTTACAGTGACCATGGAATCGCCCAAAGGGGATATCCGAAAAAGCCTCATCAACATTGACCGGCCCGCATCCTCCTTTAAGTTGACCACAAATATGGCTGGGAAAACCCTGGAACAGATTATGGTCAGGGATACATGTATTTTGAAAATTGATGGTAAGGCCATTATCTCAGAAAAAGATAGGGCAACCCATAATATCTCCTGTGAGCGGTCCAAAAAAATGAGGGATTACTACACCTATCTCTATGGCCTTCCAATGAAATTAAAAGACCCGGGGACCCTTTTAGACCCACTTGTTGATACCAAAACCTTTAAAGGCAAGAACTATTTGGTACTAAAGGTTACTTATTCAAAGGAAGTGGGAACAGATACCTGGTATTTTTATTTTAATCCTTCCAGCTATGCCATGGAAGCCTATCAATTCTTCCATGATGAATCCAAAAATGATGGTGAATACATTCTATTATCAGGAGAAGAGATAATCAACAATGTAAAAATTCCTAAGACTAGGGCATGGTACTACAATAAAAACGATCAATATTTAGGAACGGACATTTTGAGTAAACTATCTCAGGGCAAGCCCGCGAGGCATTGAAAGAAAATTCAAATTTGATTTCGACGCAAGCGTCAGAGCATTTAAATCTTGATTATCGAGTAAAACCCCCTAATGACCTATCTATAAAAATTCATTTCATCCATATATTTCCAGACTCTTTCCGGAAGCATAGGTCTTACATTTTTACCCAATTTATGTTGCGCCCTAATAAAGGTGGAGGATATTTCCATGATTGGAGCATCCACCCGTTGGATCCTATCGTGATTCTTAAAACGATGCACCACTTCCCCTTCGGATATCCTTGGGTAGACATAAATGTAATGGTTTTCCAAAATTACCTCAAAGTTCTTCCATTTATGTAGCCCTTTTAAATTATCCTCCCCCATTATCAAACAAAAATCATGTTTATCATCATATTTTTCAAGAAGATAGGCAAGGGTGTTTACTGTATAATTGGGCTGGGGCAGATCAAACTCAATTTTGCTAGGTTTTAATTTGGGATAATCCAGGGTAGCTTCGGTTACCAGCTGATAACGATGATGATTGTCCAGCAGGCTTTTCTTGGTTTTAAAAGGACTTTGTGGAGTAACCACAAACCAGACCTCGTCCAGATCGGAAAACTCTACCATATAATTGGCTATCACCAAATGCCCTATATGGATCGGATTGAAGGTGCCAAAATAAAGTCCAATTTTTTTATTCATACGAAACTTGATGCAGTATCATTATTCAAGGAGTACACTAATCCTATTTGCGAGGGCCAATCTGTACCAGACCCTGTTTCCTATATTTTACTTTTAACTTCAACACCTACATATTCTGCCACCAATTTATGGGCCTCATTCAAAGCGGTATCCAAATCGTAATTCTTAATCACCGCATCGAACTGAGGGGCGGTCGCCAACTCTACCGAAGCTTTCGCAATCCGCATATTTATTTTATCCTCGGATTCCGTACTGCGTTTTTTCAACCTAATTTTGAGTTCATCAACACTGGGAGGTTTCACAAAAACGGCAAGTGTCTGATCAGGAAACTTCTTCTTTATCCGCAGACCCCCAACTACATCTATATCAAAAATGACATTTTTACCCTCTGCCCAAAGTCGGTCTACCTCACTTTTTAAGGTCCCATAGAAATTGTCCCTATAGACTTCCTCCCATTCCAAAAAATCATCATTTTTAATATGTCTCTTAAATTCGGACAAGGTCATAAAATAATAATGCTCCCCATGCTTTTCCTTACCTCTCCTAGGCCGGGAGGTAGCTGAAATGGAAAAAGCCAAATTTAGCTCTGGCTGGTTTAATAGATGTTTGACAATGGTAGTTTTTCCACTGCCCGAAGGGGCAGAAAAAATAATTAATTTTCCTCCTTTCATTATAAAACGTTAAGCATTTGTTCTTTGATCTTTTCCAATTCATCCTTCATTTGCACGACCAACTGTTGCATTGGGGCAAAGTTTGCCTTGGAACCAATGGTATTGATTTCCCTCCCTATTTCCTGACTTATAAAGCCTAGCTTCTTACCATTGGAGTCATCAGATTTAAGCGTAGCGGCAAAATAATCCAAGTGATTTAGCAAACGGACCTTTTCTTCCGTAATATCATATTTCTCAAGATAATATATCAGCTCTTGTTCAAAGCGATTGGTATCCAGATCGGCCTTTAGGTCCGCCACGGCCTTCTCCAGTCGCTCCCTGATCGTTAGAAGCCTATCGGGGTCCATTTGTGCCACTTGTTCCAATAAGTTCTTTAAAACACTTATTCTGGCCTCAAAATCGGCTTCCAAAACCTTTCCCTCCTCCGTTCTAAAAATGTTTATTTCCTTAAGGGCTTCCTCCAAGGATTCCTTAATGATCTTATATTCCTCTTCATCAATATCCTCCCGTTCCGTTTTCATAGTATCGGGCATTCGCATAGCAATTTCCAACAAACCCATTTCATTGCCCGAAACAATATGTCCCAATTGCTTCATATATTGCCTTACTACCACTTCGTTCACCTCTGAAGAGGTCTCTGCACCCGTATTTTCTATATAAAGTCCGAAATCTACCTTGCCCCTGACCAATGAACCTGCAATAGTCCTGCGCAGTTCCAATTCCTTTTCCCTATAGGTGGATGGTATTCTAGCATTTAAATCGAGACTTTTACTGTTCAGCGATTTAATTTCGATGGTAATTTTTTTCGAAGGAAGTTGAATAACATGCTTCCCAAACCCTGTCATAGATTGGATCATAAAATATTTTTAGAATTTGTCAAAGGTAATTAAAATTGAGGTTTGTATATCTCGATAGTCCAGTACTGTCCAAAGTAGTTCATGGAGACCATAAACACCATTTTGAACACTTCCCTAATTGGGTTTACCACCTTTATGAATTCGTTTCCCATTTTTATCAAAATTATCCGCCAATTGCTGTTCGCACCAAAATATGCCTACAAATGCAGCAACCACAAGGAAAAAAATGGAAATACCAAAGGACCATGGAGGAGAAATGAAATAAGTGGCCGCACCTACTATCAAGGAGGACACGCCCACATAAAAAAACATTTTGGCTCCTATTTTGTTACCAAAATCCCATGTCTCTTGATTCCTCATACTTTTCCTTGTACGGTAACCATAAATAAAATTAATGCTTTTGGGAGGGAATGCCCTATAGTACCAGGAAAAAATAATAAATAGTAGACCGGGCCCTGTGGCTCCAAGAAAAAACACCCATTCCATTTAAAGTTCCCTTACCCAAATATTCCTATAGCTAACCCTACTATTGTCCCCATGGTCCTGTAGTCTTAAAGGCCCCTTGCCATGTGCAGGGTTTTTGGGCCAGCCAATATAGGGAGTGGTTCCCTTAATTTCAACATTGTCCTGAATCAGTACGCCATTATGTAAAACCGTTATGGTCCCAGATTTAATTTTATCCCCTTCATCATTGAATTCAGGAGCATGATAAATAATATCATATATATTCCATTCCCCTGTGGGCACCGAAGCCATGGCGAGGGGCACGTGCTGCTTGTAAATAGAGCCCACCTGTCCATTAACATAGGTGTCATTATCATTGTTGTCCAAGACCTGTACCTCATACAGCCCATTTAAAAAGACACCGCTATTGCCCCTACTTTGACCTTTACCCTGTATTTCCGCAGGAGATTTCCATTCCAGGTGCAATTGAATACTTCCAAAGTTTTGTACCGTCTGTATATCCCCTGTTTTATTATTAACAGTCATACTGCCATCATTGTTCACTATCCATTTGGCCGCGGTACTATCCCTTGAGCTGATCCAATTATCCAAATTGTCCCCGCCAAAAAGTACAATGGCATCACTGGGAACTTTTTTTATGGGGTCATAGGGATTAACTACAGCTGGTACTGGTTTATACAATTCGGTCTCCTCAGGAGTAGTGGGTTCTATACCTGCATATTCCGAATGAACCACAATCTCTTCCCCCCCGGTTTCTGTTCCCCTTGACTCCAAGGCATCCACCGAAACTTTATCCTTACAGGCCAAAACCAAAATCGATAAAAAAGGGATAAAAATTAGTCTTATTCCCATAAGCATTCCAATATAGATTTAGTCCAATGATTTAATTTTAATATTTCTATAGGACACTATATCCCCGTGATCCTGTAAACCTATTTTTCCAGTTCTATACTTCCCAAAATGTTCGGAACCCTTAAATTTGGATTTGGAGATCATAGCCTCCCATTCCTCTCCGTGTACAGGGAAAGAAGCCACTTCCGTACCATTCAACACCACATTCCCCTTATTGGTTTTATGATTTACTGTGATAACACAGGTATTCCATTCCCCTACAGGTTTGGTAACATCCTCACTAGGACCAACCATATCGTACAAAGCTCCAGCCTGTCTTACAGGCCCATTTTTGGCGTCAGGGTGTTTTTGGTTGTCCAAAACTTGGATTTCCGGTCCGGAATGGTAGGCCTCTGGAAGACTTTCCACCTCCTTGACTCCCCAAAAAATACCACTATTACCACCTTCCGAAATTTTCCAATCTACGGATAGTACAAAGTTGGTAAAGTCTTCCTTGGTCACTAAATTGTATTTCTCCCCCTTTTTGCGCTCTTTTGGCGGATAGTATACCATGGCACCATCCTCTATTTTCCAGGCATCCCCTACACCATCCTCCAAGTACCTTTTCCAGGCATCGAAATTTGTCCCATCAAAAAGTACTTGCCATTCGTTTTCCATGACATTGGTAGCTGGGGTTTCTTGCTCCGAATTGGTCACAGCATCCGAATCTACGGTCTTTTTGTCCGATTTTTCCTTACATCCCATTACCATAACGGCGATCAAGCTGCTAAATATTAATTTTTTCATTTCCCTTATATTTATTTTAAAGTCCTAATATTTTCTTCAATACTGATTTATCTATGGCCGCCCCGGCGAAATCATCAAAGGTCTTTTCAGTGGCTTCAATAATATGCTCTTGGATAAACTTGGCGCCTTCCCTAGCTCCCTGCTCCGGGCTCTTTATACAACACTCCCATTCCATCACGGCCCACACATCGCATCCGTACTGGGTTAATTTAGAGAAAATGGATTTGAAATCTATTTGCCCATCCCCTAATGAACGATATCTTCCTGCCCTGTCGCCCCAATCATTAAAGCCCCCAAAGGCACCTTTTTTTCCAGTTGGATTAAATTCGGAGTCCTTAACGTGAAAAGATTTTATGAATTCGTGATAATGGTCTATATAGGCAATGTAATCTAACTGCTGAAGTACAAAATGGCTAGGATCGTACAAAATATTAACACGTTTATGGTTCCCGGTGGCCGCCAAAAAACGTTCAAAAGTATCCCCATCATGTAGATCTTCACCTGGATGAATTTCGTAACATACGTCCACACCTTCCTTGTCAAAGTGATCCAGAATGGGCAACCATCTTTTGGCCAGTTCTTCAAAGCCCATTTCTACCAATCCTGCAGGTCTTTGAGGCCAAGGATGGGCGGTATGCCAAAGTAGGGAGCCAGAGAAGGTGGCATGTGCATTTAGTCCAAGCCTACGACTCGCCGTGGCCCCTTTTTTAACAACATCAATGGCCCATTCGGTTCGTGCCTTTGGATTATTCTTCACCTGGTCCGGCGCAAAGTTGTCGAACATCAAATCGTAGGCAGGATTCACTGCTACCAATTGTCCTTGCAAATGGGTGGACAACTCTGTAATTTCCAATCCATAGGAATTTATCTTTCCCTTTAGCTCATCACAGTAAGTCTGACTCTCGGCAGCCTTATCCAAATCGATTAGAAAATCTACCCATGTAGGTATTTGTATTCCCTTATATCCTAAATCGGATGCCCATTTACACAAGCCATCCAAGGAATTGAATGGTGCTTTTTCATCAACAAATTGCGCTAAAAATACTGCCGGCCCTTTAATTGTCTTCATTTTGATTTTTTATTAAGTATAATTGAAAATAACCTCTGTTAACATTTAGGATAAAAATCCTATATTTAAAGTTTGTAGCATATACCTACAAATGCGAAGTCATAAATATAGGAAAAGCATCAGAATTAAAACAAGAAATTTAGAATGAATCAAGGTGAAATATTTGATGCCATTGTTGTAGGTACTGGAATTAGTGGGGGCTGGGCAGCTAAAGAACTTTGTGAGAATGGGTTAAGGACTTTGGTGCTGGAAAGAGGTCGAATGGTAAAGCATATCGAAGATTATCCCACAATGAACGACGATCCCTGGGATTATCAGTTAAAAGGTGAATTATCCAAAACGGATAGGGAGAAATATCACATACAAAGTAGGTTGAATTGGGCACCGGTGGAAAGCAATAAGCATTTCTTTGTAAACGACCTGGAGCATCCTTACGTTGAAACCAAACGGTTTGATTGGATTAGAGGATATCAGGTGGGCGGACGTTCCTTAACATGGGGCAGACAGAGTTACCGATGGAGTGATATTGATTTTGAAGCCAACAAAAAGGAGGGTATTGGTATTGATTGGCCTGTTAGATATAGGGACATTGCGCCCTGGTATGACAAAGTTGAGGAATATATAGGGGTAAGTGGTGAGCCCCTGGGGCTAAAGCAATTGCCCGATGGCAAATTTCAACCCGCCATGAAATTAAATTGTGTAGAGGAAGACTTTCAAAAATCTATCGAGGAAACATTTGATGACGGCCGTTTGGTGACCATTGGCCGTACGGCACATATTACAGATCCAAATGCAGATTTTGAAGGTCGTGGAGTATGTCAAAATCGAGATAGATGCTGGCGCGGCTGCCCTTTCGGAGGCTATTTTAGCAGCAATTCATCCACTTTGCCGGCCGCCGAAAGAACGGGCAATATGACGCTCAGACCCAATTCCATTGTTTACGAAGTTGTCTATGACGATAAAACAAAAAGAGCGACCGGCGTAAAGGTGATAGATGCGGAGACCAACGAAAAAATGGAGTTCAAAGCCCGTATTATTTTTCTTTGTGCGTCATCCATGGCCTCTGTGGGTATTTTATTGCAATCTAAAAGTGAACGCTTCCCAAACGGTCTTGGAAATGACTCGGATGCCTTGGGAAGAGGAATTATGGACCATCACTATAAATTAGGGGCAACCGCTAATGTAGATGGATATTTGGACAAATATTATAAGGGTCGCCGTGCCAATGGTTTTTATATTCCCCGATTTGTAAATTTGGACGAAAGGACCAAACGTGATGGGTATATTCGTGGCTTCGGGTTTCAAGGTACGGCCAGTAGAGGTGATTGGTCGGAAGCCATTGGGGAATTGGGATTTGGAAAAGAACTCAAGGAAACCATACTAAAGCCAGGGCATTGGACCATAGGTGTCACCGGTTTTGGTGAATTCCTTCCCTATGATGACAACAGGGTTACCTTAAGCCCTACTGAAAAAGATAAATGGGGGCTTCCACAACTGGCCTTTGATGTAGAGTTTAAGGAGAACGAATTGAATATGCGCAAGGATATCATAAAAGTTATTGTGGAAATGTTTGAAGCGGCAGGATTTAAAGATGTAAACGCCTATGAGGAAGCTTCCGGGCCAGGATTGGGAATCCATGAAATGGGCGGTGCCCGTATGGGGCACGACCCCAAAACTTCAATCCTGAACAAAAACAATCAAGTACATCTCGTTCCCAATGTTTACGTCACCGATGGTGCTTTTATGACCTCTTCAAATTGTGTAAATCCCTCATTGACCTATATGGCATTTACCGCCAGGGCTGCAAATCATGCTGCCAAACAATTGAAAGAGGGTACATTTTCATAATATCCTTCGAGAAATAATTAATGTTTTAAATCGTTACTGTTAAACCTTAGACCTAATTAAAATGGACAATGCTTCGGCTAGAAATATGTGGGGTGATTTTTTGGATGCCCACTTGGAATTTGCTTTTGAAGAAGCCCCTAAAGTGTTACACTTTAGCGACAATGAACAAGATGCAGACCACGGGGTGGAACTGGTCATCAAAAACCTTAAGAAAGCGACCACCTTTTCCCTTTTGGGCCTGCAATACAGAAAAGAGCCACTTCCCAAAATAGGTGCCTTTATAATCCTTACGGATTGGAGCGGCAAAGCAAAATGTATCATTAGGACAACAGCTGTAAAACTAAAGCCGTTCTTTAGTATTAGCAAAGAGTATGTACAATTGGACTGCTTGGGCGATAAAAGTCTGGAACATTGGAAAAAGTTCCATTGGGATTATTTCTCACGTGAATTGGCCCCTTTTGAACGTGTTCCTCGAGAAAGTATGATCGTGGTCTGTGTAGAGTTTGAAAAAATATACGGATGAGAATCCTTTACATTAAAAAGGGCCGCAAATGCGACCCTTTTTTTTATACCCAATCGCGTATTATTTTAAATTGATCCAAACGTTGCCCTTTTTGTTGGATTCCACAGTGCTCTCTATAAAATCGAGCCCGCGAACACCATCCATCATGGTTGGGAATTCTCCATCGTTATATTTTTGCCCTCGAATAGCCCTTGCAACACCCAAATAAATATTGGCCATGGAATCAAAGATACCTTCGGGATGCCCTGCAGGTAATTTTGTTCCATCCAAGGACAACTTGGAATTATAGGCATGACCAGGCTTATAAACCTGAAGCGGTTTATCGTCGCTCAGCACATAAAGGTAATTGGGATTTTCCTGCTCCCATCTCAGTCCACCTTTCTCACCATAAATAGCAATGGAAAGTCGGTTCTCCTCCCCGGTAGCAACCTGGCTGGAGCGTATAACCCCTTTCACATGTTTGTCCATACGGATCAATACCGTACCGTCCACATCCATTTGGTTATCTTCATATAAATAATTGAAATCTGCCAAAATGGATTTGATGGTCAATCCCGTAGTATATTCAATCATATTAAAGGCATGCACCCCTATATCTCCCATACAGGAACTGATCCCGGCCTTCTTAGGGTCCAATCTCCAAACCGTTGAACGTTTGTCCTTGTCATGGATAATGGAGTTGATCCACCCTTGATAATACTGTGCGTCCACCTTATGTATCTTCCCTATGGCGCCGGACTTTATCATTTCCCGCATTTGTCTAACCATAGGATATCCCGTATAGGTATGGGTAACCGCAAAAACCGTCTTGGCCTTTTCCAAGGTAGCCTGTAAAATTTTGGCTTCCTCGTAAGTGGTGGTCATGGGCTTTTCACAAATTACGTGAAACCCATTTTCCAACAACTTTTTAGCCATAGGAAAATGCAAAAAGTTAGGGGTCAGCACCGAACAAACCTGTATACGCTCTGTCTCTGGAAGTTTCAATTCCTCTTCCACCAAGGTGTCAAAATCCTTATAGATTCTATTGGTAGGCACATCTATTTCCTTGGCAAAAGCAACATTTTCCTCAAAAACAGGGTTGAAAACCGCTCCAACAATCTCGTAATTATCATTGATCTGTGATGCCACCCGATGCAGCACCCCAATAAGGGAGTCTCCTCCACCCCCCAAAATTCCTAATCTAATTTTCTTGCTCATAATGTATTTATTCCTAAGTTACTCTTTATACTCAACTTCTACGTTCTTAAAAAATATTGCGAACAACAACATTGCCCCTAAGGCAAAAACAGCAGGAAATGTCCAAATATTGGTCCAACTGTGTATCCCTTCACCAATTACATAACTATCCGTTATAGTTCCTGCCACCCAAAAACCAATCAACATTCCAACCCCATAGGTAGCCAAGGTTATCAATCCCTGGGCCGCACTCTTAAATTTGTCACCTGCCTTGGAATCCGTATAAATTTGTCCTGAAACAAAGAAAAAATCATAACAAATTCCATGAAGGGCTATCCCCAAAATTAACATAAATGCCAAATCTCCAGCATTACCGTATGCAAATAACAGATACCTAATGGTCCATGCCAACATTCCGGCAATCAAAGTATTTTTAAATCCAAATTTCTTGAAAAAATATGGCAATAACAACATAAATAAAACTTCCGAACCCTGGCCAATGGTCATTTTACCGGTGGGATTTTCCATTCCGATCTCCGACAAAAACGGGTTGGCATTTTGGTAATAAAAGGCCAATGGAATACAGATTAAAATAGATGAAAGAAAGAAAATAAAAAAGTTCCTATCCTTTAGGAGTTTTAGGGCATCCAGCCCCAAAATACCCGAAATGGATACCTTTTCACCGGTTTTTACCTTTGGTGGCGTTTTGGGCAGGGTAAAGCTAAAAATCCCTAAGGCCGCTGATGCAATGGCCACCATTAAAAATGTATTTTTCAAAAGACCTTGTTCCCTAGAAGTTTCCGAATCCCATAGGAACACAAAACTAATTATGAGTCCGGCCACTATCCAACCTACGGTACCAAAAACCCTCACAAAAGAAAACTCCTTGGCAGGATTCTTCATCTGACTAAAGGAAATTGAATTCACCAAGGCCAAAGTTGGCATATATAGAATCATGTATCCAAGTACATATGGATAGAAACCAGCAAAATCGACCGCCATATACATTTGATACATCATTATCGCGCCAAGAAGGTGCAAAACCCCTAAAATGCGCTCTGCATTGAAATATCTATCCGCTATTAAGCCAATGATAAAAGGTGCAATTATGGCCCCCCAGGATTGGGTGGAATATGCCATTGCCGATTCTGCACCCGTGGCCTTGAGATTCTGCCCCAAAAAAGTGCCAAGTGTTACAAACCAACCTCCCCAAATAAAAAATTCGAGGAACATCATTAAGGACAACTGAACTTTGGTCTTTACATTCACGTTATTGTAGGTATATTTAGCGTTTATAAGTTGCGTAATCCAAGACCAAGGGCTCAATGGAGTTGTTTCTAAAATCAATGGAAATTTGTGCCCTGTGATGGGTGGAATGGTTTATGATATGAAATAACATATCCTGTATGGTATTGGTAAACAATCTACCCTGCGAATTCTCATAATCCAAGCGCTTTTCAAAACTATCCACATTGGTGATTATTTCAAAAGAGCTTCTTTGATTTTCATAATGCAGGTCGCCCCAATCTTTTAACGATTGTAACTGAAATACACCATACTCCACTTTTTTACCAAGAATTCTGGCGTTCCATATATGGTGTGCATTTAATATATGACTGAACAGTTCCGTTGTCCTTTCTGGAACGTTTTCCAGTCTTTGGCACTCTTCAATCAATTTCTTATTGCAATAAAAGTTATAATCGAACAGTTGATTGAAAAAAGCCTTCATAAAAATAATGCTAATTAAGTTCCTTACCAGCTTTTATCAATAGATCCCTGGTGGCGATTATTCCCTGCTCCTCACTGAGCACGCTACCTTCATACTCCACGCCTATAAAACCGGTATAACCGGCATCCTTGACGATTTTAAGTATTCTAGGGTAGTCCAATTTGGTTTCATTGCCCTCGGCATCAAAATTGTAAGATTTGGCACTTACTGCCAAGGCGTGTGGCATTAACTCACTAATACCTTTGTAAATGTCATATTCCTGGGCGCAACCATCCTTCGACCTCTCAATGCAAAAGTTACCAAAATCGGGTAGGGTGCCACAATTATCCATATTTACCTTGGTCATAACCTCTGCCAACATAACGGCATTGGACGATAGACCACCATGATTCTCCACCAAAATCTCAATATTTTTATCCTTGGCATAGGTAGCCAACTGGGTTAGACCATCCACAGAACTGGCAACCCATTCATCGGGAACCTTGCTTCCGGAAAGGTTGACCCTAATAGCATGGCAACCCATGTCTGCAGCAGCATCTACCCACTTGTAATGATTTTCAACAGCCTTCTTTCTTTTTTGTGCATCCGGTGTGGCAAGATCTCCTTGACCATCGATCATTATCAACACGTTTTGCATTCCATGTTTTTTGCTTTCGGCATTGCATTTTTCCACGAAAGAAGCCATGGCTTCCTTGGAAAAATTGGCAGCCTCCAATTCCTTATAATAAAGGGCACTTACATACTCCAATCCAGTAAAACCCCAATTCTTGGCCTTTTCGGCAAATGTATATGGATCCACACCATCTTCACGCACCATTTTATGCATTGACCATTGCGCGAGCGACAATTTAAAAAAAGGTTCCGTAGCCTTCATGGACACTTCCGGGGTTCCTACATCTTTGGGCTGCTCCTTGGGGGCTTCCTTACAGGACAAGGCACCCATTAACAAGGCAACCAAAACCACCTTGACACCTTTTGAATTTAAATTTTTTTGCTTCATTTTTAAGTTTTGAGATTATATCCGAGAATTAATAATTACTATAACGTTATAGTGCCATAGTATTAATATATATAGGGTTTAAATGTAAAAAATTAATTTTATATTTAATAAATTTATTAAATAAACAATTTCATAAATGAGCAAATTCAATAACAATGAAGTGCAGGATTCGTATGATGCAATTGTCGTGGGTACGGGTATTAGCGGAGGATGGGCCGCTAAAGAACTATGTGAAAAAGGACTCAAAACCCTAGTGTTGGAGCGCGGAAGGATGGTGAAGCATATCGAAGATTATGAGACGGCCAATTTGGATCCCTGGGATTTTCCGAATGCCGGCGAACCAACCAAGGAAGATATTAAAAAACAGCCCAAACAGAATAGAACTGGATATACCACCAATGCCGCCAGTAAAATGTGGTTTGTAAATGATTTGGAACACCCTTATAATGAAATAAGGCGATTTGATTGGATGAGAGGTTACCACCTAGGGGGGCGCTCCTTACAATGGGGACGCCAAAGTTACCGCTGGAGCGACATCGATTTTACCGCCAATCAAAGGGAAGGTATAGCCGTCGATTGGCCAGTGCGCTATAAGGACATTGCACCGTGGTATTCAAAAGTGGAAAACTTTATCGGCGTTAGCGGGGAAGCACTTAACCTACCTCAATTGCCCGATAGCGATTTTCTACCGGCCATGGAAATGAATTGTGTGGAAGAACATTTTAAAAACAAAGTAACCGAAGGTTTTGACGACCGTGCCGTAACCATAGGTCGGGTTGCCCATATTACCGGTACCAAAAATTTTGACGGCCGTACCAAATGTCAATATAGAAATAGATGTATCAGAGGCTGTCCTTTTGGAGGCTATTTCAGTAGTTTGTCATCTACCCTACCGGCCGCAGAGGCAACGGGAAATATGACGTTGCGGACGGACTCCATTGTTCACGAAGTAATATATGACCCCGATACCAAGAAGGCTACAGGAGTAAAGGTCATAGACAGGTTGACCAAGGAAGCCTTTGAATTTAAGGCAAAGGTAATTTTCTTGTGTGCCTCGGCCATAGCGTCTACCTCTATTTTAATGCAATCCAAATCCGATCGTTTTCCAAATGGTTTGGGCAACGACTCGGATCAATTGGGACGTAACATTATGGACCACCATCTAGGAGTAGGTGCTTCCGGTAAATTTGATGGCTTTGAGGACAAATATTACAAAGGCCGAAGACCCAATGGGATCTATATTCCTAGATTTAGGAACCTTGGGGGTGCTTCCGATAGAAAAGATTACAAGCGTGGTTTCGGTTATCAAGGTGGAGCCAGCAGAGGTAATTGGGAAGAAACGGTTGCAGAACTCTCTTACGGAAAAGAATTTAAGGAAAACATGCTTAAACCGGGTGGATGGAGAATGGGAATTGGCGGTTTTGGCGAAGTACTCCCTTATGAAGATAACAGGATGACCTTGGATTATGACAAACTGGATAGCTGGGGACTCCCCACGATAACCTTTGATGCCGATTTACAGGAAAACGAATTCAACATGCGTAAGGATATGCAGGAATCTGCAGTGGAAATGTTGGAAAAAGCTGGATTACGGGATGTAAAGGGACATGATGGACCAACCGGTTTGGGTCTGGGCATTCACGAAATGGGTACTGCCAGAATGGGACGTAACAGAAAAACCTCCGTACTAAACGGTAACAACCAATTACACGATGTACCCAATGTATATGTTACCGATGGGGCATTTATGACCTCGGCCAGTTGTGTTAACCCATCATTGACCTACATGGCCTTCACCGCCAGGGCAGCCGACCATGCGGTAAAAGAACTTAAAAAAGGAAATATATAATGGATAGAAGAAAAGCACTAAAAAATATGGGGCTGGCATTAGGATATACGGTAGCCACCCCAACCTTGATCAGCATCGTACAAAGTTGTAAAAAAGATACTGCCAATGTATGGACTCCGGATTTTTTAACCTCCGCCGAAGGAGCTGTTCTGACCCATTTGGTAGATATAATAATGCCTAAGACCGATACGCCTTCAGCTTCCGAAGTGCAGGTCCATATCTTTATAGATCGCTTTGCCGATCAGGTAATGGAAAAGGAGCAACAGGATCTTTTAAAAATGACTATGGGAAAATTCATGGAGAAGGCCCTGCAAAATTCCGGCAAGATGGAAATTGCAGACCTGACCCCCGAAGATTTGGAACCGGTCTTGGCCATTGCCCTCAAAATTTCCAAAGCCGATCAAGCCAAAAACTTTAAGGCTATAAGTTCTTATACAGAAGCTGTTAAGAATGGCCAAACAGCCACCTTGGATGATGATGTGTCTAGATTTGCCTTTGCCAATAATTTAAGGGGGTTGGTTATCTGGGGCTACAAGTCGTCTGAGTTTGTAGGAGAAAATGTATTGCCCTATTTACCGGTACCTGGTGAATTTATAGCCTGTGGAGACCTTCAGGAACTGAGCGGGGGAAAAGTTTGGTCGTTATAAATAATCAAGACAATTTTCAAAAAAGCTAAAAGGACTGGGATAGCCAATACATTGCAGTTCTTTTAGCATTATTTTATCAAAATATTCCAACTATATCCAAAAAAAATGAAAAGAAGAGATTTTATACAAAAAACAGCCCTAACCGGCAGTGCGGTTACCCTAGGAGGTTCTTTAGCCTATGGAACCAACACTGGTTTGGATTTGAAACATACGTTCAACCTAAAATACGCTCCCCATTTTGGAATGTTCAAGAACCTTGCTGGCGAAGACCTTATTGACCAGATAAACTTTATGGCCGATCAAGGGTTTACGGCGTTTGAAGATAATGGTATGATGGGCAGGGATGTAGCAACCCAAACGAAAATCGGTGAAACCTTGGCCAAACGCAATATGACCATGGGGGTTTTTGTGATAGACAAGGGTGGCAATATGGCCAACACCTTGGCTGCCGGCAAACAGGAATACATCGATATCTTTTTGGATGGATGCAGAAGAGCCGTTGAGGTTGCCAAACGCGTCAACGCCAAGTGGATGACCGTTGTACCAGGTGGATTTGAAAGGAAACTGCCGATCGGTATTCAAGATGGCAATGTTATTGAAGCATTAAAAAGGGGGGCTGAAATTTTGGAACCCCATGGCTTGGTAATGGTCCTTGAACCATTATCGGACTCTCCGGATCTGTATTTACAAAATTCCGATCAGACCTATATGATCTGTAAAGGAGTGGACAGTCCTTCCTGCAAAATATTGTTCGACATTTACCATATGCAGAAAACAGAAGGACATCTAATCCACAATATGGAACTTACCTGGGATGAGATCGACTATATCCAAATAGGGGATAATCCAGGTAGAAAAGAGCCAACTACAGGAGAAATTAATTATAAAAACGTATTTAAATACATCCATAGCAAGGGATTTAAAGGAGTTCTGGGAATGGAACACGGCAATTCCAGACCGGACAAGGAAGGAGAACTGGCGGTTATAAATGCCTACAAATCGGAAGATAATTTTTTGTAGTCCAAACTACCTTTCAAGGTTCCTGGGCCATCAATTTAACTTAGTATTCAGAAAGTTTCCATCTTGTTTCCACGTCAAAGGATCAGGATGGAACTTTATTTTTACACCATAACAATGTACTTGATATTATTTGTCCTAGGCAGAATAATATATCACCATCATTTCAAAAAATGAGAAGGGTAAACTACGTTATATTATTGTTTTTGAGTTAATTATAATCTATTTTTTAATTCTTACCGTATATAACTATATACTCATTAATACAGGTAAAGTGGACAATTACATTACAATTCTGGTTATATACTGCATAGCGTACCTATGCGCATTTGTACTAAAGCCCTATATATCCAATAGATAGGAATACCCTCCTTATTGCAATAGGGAAGGGTTATTTTGAATAATTCCCATTTGCCAAGGACAAAAAAATCCCCGAAGAGATCTACGGGGATTTTTTTGTTTCTCCAATATGCCAAATAAGCCATTTAGGAGCCACACATTAAACAATCGTCATCTGCTTGTCCCTCCTTTGCCTTAGCGATCAATTCCTTCATCTCAGCGGCCGTCATAGGTTGAACATCCACCTCCTGGGTGTTGGCAGAAGTGGCCTCGACCTTTATAGTCTTTGCTACGGCAGGGGCTACTATTGTGGCCTCCATTGGCGCCTCAACCACTGGCACTTCCTGTTTCTTTGAATTATCCAAAGTGAATTTAATGGCATCTGCAGCTGCCTTGGTCCTTAAATAGTACATTCCAGTTTTAAGTCCGCTCTTCCAGGCATAGAAATGCATTGATGTCAATTTTGAATAGTTTGCGTTTTCCATGAACAGGTTTAGGGACTGGCTCTGATCTATGAAATAACCGCGTTGTCTGGACATATCAATAATATCCTTCATACTTAATTCCCAAACCGTTTTGTACAACTCCTTAATATCCGCGGGAATATTATCAATATGCTGTACGGATCCATTGGCACGCATCAATTCCTGCTTCATATTTTCGTTCCAAAGTCCAAGACCAACCAAATCTTCCAACAAGTGCTTATTCACTACAATAAACTCGCCGGACAGCACCCTACGGGTGTAGATATTGGATGTATAAGGTTCAAAACATTCATTGTTACCTAGTATTTGCGATGTGGAAGCTGTAGGCATTGGAGCTACCAACAAGGAGTTACGAACGCCATTCTTTTTTACTTCTTTGCGCAATTTTCCCCAATCCCATCTACCGGACAACTCCTCATCCTTAACTCCCCACAAATTGTGCTGGAATTCCCCTTTGGATATTGGGGAACCTTCATAGGTAGAATAAGCACCTTCCTCTTTTGCCATTTCCATGGAAGCGGTAACTGCGGCAAAATAAAGCGTCTCAAAAATCTCTTGGTTCAGTTCCTTGGCCGCATCACTGGTAAATGGCAATCTCAACATTATAAAGGCATCTGCCAAACCTTGAACGCCCAAACCAATTGGCCTATGTCGCATATTGGAATTTTCGGCCTCCTTGATGGGGTAATAATTTCTATCTATTACCCTATTTAGATTTTTGGTTACACGTTTTGTAACCCTAAATAACTCTTTATGATCAAACTCTCCATTCTTAATAAACATGGGGAGTGCAATGGAAGCCAAATTACAGACCGCCACTTCGTCCGGGGAGGTATACTCCAAAATTTCCGTACAAAGATTGGACGAACGGATAGTACCCAAATTCTGTTGGTTACTCTTCCTATTGGCAGCATCCTTATAAAGCATATACGGTGTTCCGGTCTCTATCTGCGATTCCAAAATCTTCTCCCAAAGCTCACGGGCCTTTACGGTTTTACGCCCTTTGCTTTCCGCTTCATACTTAGTGTACAATCTCTCAAATTCCTCACTATGATGGTTAAAGAGGCCGGGGCATTCATTGGGACACATGAGGGTCCAATTTTCATTGGCTTCAACCCTCTTCATAAATAAATCCGGAATCCACATAGCATAAAAAAGGTCTCTGGCCCTCATCTCTTCCTTTCCGTGATTTTTCTTTAAGTCCAAGAAATCATATATGTCCGCATGCCATGGTTCCACATAAATTGCAAAACTACCCTTACGCTTTCCACCCCCCTGATCTACGTACCTTGCAGTATCGTTAAAGACCTGTAGCATGGGTACAATACCATTGGAGGTCCCGTTGGTACCTGCAATATAGGATCCTGTAGCCCTTACATTGTGGATAGAAAGACCTATCCCCCCTGCGGATTGTGAAATTTTTGCCGTTTGTTTTAGGGTATCATAAATACCATCAATACTATCGTCTTTCATTGCCAAGAGGAAACAGGAAGACATTTGAGGTTTTGGGGTCCCTGAATTAAATAAAGTAGGAGTAGCATGGGTGAAATATTTTTTGGACATCAACTCATAAGTCTCCAGGGCCGAATCCAGATCGTTCAAGTGAATCCCGATGGAAACCCTCATGAGCATATGCTGTGGCCTTTCGGCTATCTTTCCATTCAGTTTCAAAAGATAGGACCGTTCCAAAGTCTTAAATCCGAAATAATCGTAGCCAAAATCCCGGTTATAAATAATGGTCGAATCCAACCTATCTGCATTCTCGGCAACAACCTTATACACCTCATCGGATAGCAAAGGTGCCTTTTTCCCTGTTCTGGGATTAACATACTCATAAAGATCCTTCATCGTTTCCGAAAAGGATTTCTTGGTATTCTTATGTAGGTTGGAAACAGAAATACGGGCCGCCAATTTTGCATAATCCGGATGGGAGGTAGTCATTGTAGCTGCAATCTCGGCCGCTAGATTGTCCAGCTCCGAAGTAGTTACCCCATCATAAAGTCCTTCAATAACCCGCATGGCCACCTTTAATGGATCTACAAGGTCATTTAGTCCATAACACAATTTTCTTACTCTAGCCGTGATCTTATCGAACATCATCAGCTCTTTTCTTCCGTCTCTTTTTACTACATACATGTTGCTACAATTTTTTTAAAATGATACATAATTTTGGGTTATGGCCCAATATGTTAAAAACATTAACATATCAAATTCATCGCATAAAAATCCCCTTATAACCCAAAGGGGATTTTATTATAAAACTAAATCTTAAAAATCCGCGTCGAAGCTGATTTTCTGGGAATCGTCGTCTTTATCTTTGTTCATGACCCCTGCCTTTTGATACTCGGCCACTCTTTTTTCAAAGAAATTGGTTTTACCCTGTAGGGAAATCATGTCCATAAAATCGAAAGGGTTGGTAGAGTTGTACACTTTATCACATTCCAATTCCACCAACAAACGATCTGTTACAAACTCCAAGTACTGTGTCATCAACTTAGAATTCATTCCTATTAGACTGGCCGGAAGCGATTCTGTAATAAATTCCCTTTCTATATTCAATGCATCCACCAAAATTTCGGTAATACGTGCTTTGGGAACTTTATTGATAAGATGATTGTTATGAAGATGAACAGCATAATCACAATGCATCCCCTCATCCCTGGATATCAATTCATTGGAAAAAGTAAGACCAGGCATCAACCCCCTTTTCTTAAGCCAAAATATAGAGCAAAATGCACCCGAGAAGAAAATACCTTCCACGGCAGCGAAGGCGATCAAACGTTCGGCAAAACTGGGCGACTCGATCCACTTCAAAGCCCAATCCGCCTTTTTCTTTATAGCCGGAAAATTCTCTATGGCATTAAAAAGCAAATCCTTTTCCTTTTCATCCTTAACGTAGGTATCTATCAAAAGGGAATAAGTTTCGGAATGGATATTTTCCATCATGATCTGAAAACCATAGAAAAACTTTGCCTCGGCATATTGAACCTCACTAACAAAATTTTCTGCCAGATTCTCATTCACAATACCATCGGAAGCAGCAAAGAACGCCAAGATATGTTTTATGAAATAACGTTCGTCACTATTCAATTTATTGGTCCAATCATTAAGATCCGTATGAAGGTCAATTTCTTCAGCAGTCCAAAAACTGGCCTCACATTTTTTGTACCAATCCCACAAATCATGGTGTTTAATCGGGAAAATAACAAATCGGTTAAGGTTTTCTTTCAGAATCGGCTCTATAGCTGCTGACATATCTTTTTTTTGATTTATAGGGTTTCTTAAACTTAGGCGAAAAATTGCCCTCGATAGGAGTTAACAAAGATTGCAAAATACCCCCAATAACTAAAGCTAAATAAGCATTATTAACCACAAAGTTTTTAACACAAAATGTTGAAATGTTACCTCGCAAGTGATGTTCATTACCTTTGTAGTACAACGCAAAACGAAAAAAAGACAAACGCTTTCCTTGAAAATATTATCCCAAAAAAATAAACCAAAAAGTATATAAAAAACATACTCTTTGGTTTATCCACATCATTACCAGAAACCAACCATTGGCCGGTAGGGTCATGTATCCAAAAATGGCCTTTTTTCCATTTCAATTTAAATTAAAAAAATTAGAGCGATAATGCGGCCAAGATCATAAATATCGAAATAGCAGTCATTGCTAAAAAAACTAAGCTTACGGCTTTAATATTTGAAGTTGTCATAGTGGTGGAGTTTGAGTTAATATTGTATTTTAATACTTCCCACATGGTTAAATCCAAATGAAAATTATATTGTTTATGGCAAATCCTATCTATCGCAGAGCTCAACATCCCAAATCCTCAATTCCCGTAGTTTGCTGGGCAATCATCTACTTTCCAAATATATCTAAGATAATCCAAAAGGGATATCCAATATGTAACAATGTGTGCAACAGATGTAACATTGTCCACCTTGTACTACTGTTCATAAGTGTCTAGATACTCTTTGGGTGTTTCTTGTAGGTTTCCCTAAAACACTCAAAAAAATAGGAAGGAGTATTGAAACCTACGGCATAGGAGGCTATTTCACTGATCGATGCATCGGAGGTCTTTAATATATGCACGGCCCGTTTCAATCGTTGCGATCTAATAAAAACGGTGGTGAAAAGTCCGATATGGGTTAAAATTTCCTGTGAAATAACCCATATGCAACATTTTCTATCTACATAACCCTTCTACAGATCACTATGCGTGGCCCTTGCAACATAGATAATTGTGAATGGAAATACCAAATGTGCTACCATCGTACTTGTTAAGGCCTTCTTTGGTGGCAATACTTTTATTATTTTCTTGCCACGCTTAATCCCATCCTGCATCGCAGGAGACAAGTTAAAACTATATCCGTGGAAAATTAATTGAAATATACTTATAGGATTATTTTATGATAAGACTTATACCAGAGAGGCGCTCCGAATGCAATTAGAAAAGTAAAAAATAACCACCAAATCGGTGCGATCCAACAGATGCAATGAGTTTCTGAATTACGAGAATCGGAACCACACGTTTAGGTAGTTCCCCCGAAACCTAAAGACTTTGCGAATTCCAATACCTACAAGTTGATTGCGTTTTTCAAATTTACATCAACATCCTTCGGATAGTTTTGCAACAATAACAAGTTACTATTTAAAAAATCCTACAGGACCGCACTTTTTTTGGCAGTTAATTTAATTTATTAATAATTATGGTCATTGAATACTCTTCGATTATAAATACCACAAATGGATTACCAATGTAAACTACAAAACTAAATTTTCAATATCTCCTGTCTGCCACGGTCTTATTTTCAACAAGATTCTTATTGTTATTTGTATCTACCTTATGTTCCACTAAGTTGTTTTCTTGGGAAATTGCACTCTTATTGTCCGTAAAAACAGCAGCAACAAGAACTAAAACTAAAACGATAAAAAAAACTATACATTTATTCATCACCTGGATTTTGGCACTATTAGGTTAAACTAGATCCATTTCTTCCGAATATCGGATGAATCAAATGTATATGAAATGTAAGAGCATATACCCTCTAATTGTGTAAATGGTAAAATTTCCTGTATAAATGACATCGGATAAATCCAAGATACCCTTTCTATTCCAGCCCATAAACCCGTAAACCGTCTCCCCTTTCCCAAATTACCCAATCTTAACCTAATAACCGCCAATTATACTCAATTCAATTCCATTGACACAAAATATTAAAAGCATTGCTTACAATATTTCTAATTTTGAGTATCTTTCCTATTCTATGTTAGAAGCAGTTTTAGTAGACGACGAAATTAAAGCCTTGCAGAGTCTTTCCTGGGAGTTGACCAACTTTAGTGATGAAATTAAAGTAGTGGCCTCCTTCACAGACCCTTTTGAGGCATTAAAATATTTGGAGCAATATCCCCCGGATTGTTTGTTCCTGGATATAGAAATGCCCACCATGGACGGATTTCAATTTATTCAGAAATTGCAGAACAAGGAGTTTCCGGTAGTCATCACCACTGCCTACAACCAATATGCGATAAAGGCCCTTAAGAACGAAGCAATAGATTATCTTCTAAAACCAATAGATACTGATGATTTAAATGCCACCATCGCAAAAATAAAGAAGTTCAACAGCAAAAATTATACGGCGGAAAAACTAGAGAAAATATTACTGAAATTCAACTCCGATTCTCTTCAAAAGAAGATTACCATAAATACAGATGGGAAATTATTATTTTTAGAAAGTGATGAAATTCTTTTTGCGGAATCCGATGGCAATTACAGTACTTTATTTTTAAGTGATGGTCAGAAAATTTTGCTAACCAAAAAATTAAAGGAGGTAAATCAGATTCTTCCTAAGGATACTTTTTTTAGAATTCACAATTCCTTTATCATCAACCTTAATAAAATAAAGGAATTTCTTAAAACGGATGGTTACGTAATTTTACAATCAAACCATAAAATACCTGTGTCAAGACAGAAGAAGTCCGACTTTCTAGATTTAATATAATCTATCATTATGAATTTTCCCTCTTTATTTTTTTCTATGTTTTGTCGACTTCCATTCTTAAATATAGGCCGCTACTTTTTTTTTTTAGTTTTTACCTCCCTTTCATTTTCCACAGCCCATTCCCAGAAAGTATCAGAAGAATTTAAAAGGATAGCGGATAGCCTCATTAAGGCTGCACCTGTCACCTATCAGGAATTGGATTCCATTTTAAAACCTAAAAGAAGTGATACCACCTATATGCGCTTTTTTGATATGGAATCTGCCCGAAAAAAATATTTCATAGGACAGTCCTATGCCTTAAATCAACTTGGCAGGAAATACAGGAATATTTCCAATTATACAAAGGCCGTTGCACTCCATGAACAGGCCTTGCAGGCGGCCTTGGATGCCAACAATCTAGAATTCCGAGTCTATAGCCTAAATATGTTGGGTGTAGTCTACAGAAGGAGCGACGCCATTAAAATAGCCTTGGATTACAACCAGGAGGCATTGGAATTGGCGGAGTCGGAAGCGAATCCTTCGGACGGACTGAAAAGAAGTATCAACGTTTCCCTAAACAGTATAGGCAATCTTTATTCCATTCTAAAACAATACGATATTGCCATTGCACAATTTAAGAAGTCGATGGCTTTGGAAAAGGAGCTTGGCAATAAGTTGGGCCTTGCCATTAACTATCAAAATATTGGGGAATGCCTGGAATACAAGGGAGAATTGGAGGAAGCCCTGCACTACTACAGAACCTCCCTGGATTACAATAATGAAATTGATAGTGACAAGGGCAGGGTTATTTGTAAAAATAGTATTGCCCAGATCTACATAAAGCAGAACAAATTAACACAGGCGTTGGAAATTCTTGAACCCAACCTATTGGCCGCGGAATCCTTAGGGGACAAGACTGTTATAGCGGCCATAAACATCAATATGGGTTGGGCCCTAATGGAGTTAAAACAATATACAGAATCGGAAAAATACCTTGTGAACGGGTTGGAAATGTCCAAAAAACATCATTTGCCCAGTTACATTGCCCATGCTTATAATTACTTATCCAAACTATACACTTACAAAGGCGAATACCAAAATGCCTTGGAATACTACCAAACGGCGGAAAAATTTAACGAAGAAATAAATAGTGAGGTAAATCGGCGTTATATCAATGATTTGATCATAAAATATGAAACCGAAAAAAAAACCAATCAAATAGAGGCCTTGGCCCGGGAAAACGAATTCATCAACCTACGGCTTCGCAAGAAAACAAATACCCTGATCATCGGGGCATTGGGAATGGCCCTTTTAACTTTTATTCTTTACATTCTATATCGGCAGAAAGAGCTGAAAAATGAAAAACAGATTCTAACCTTGGAGCAAAGTATGCTGCGCAGCCAGATGAATCCTCATTTTTTATTCAATTCCCTAAATTCAATTAAGCTGTACATCATCAATAATGAAAAAAAGAATGCGGTACACTACCTTAATAAATTTTCCAAGTTGGTTCGCAAAATTCTCGAAGCATCCTCATTGAAAGAAATATCCCTGGCCGATGAATTGGAGACCATTGACCTATACATGAACATTGAAAACATTAGATTTTCGCACGAGATAAATTTTACAGTGCGGGTAGATGAACCCATTGATGAGCATACCGTTAAGATACCTTCGCTGATTCTACAACCATTTCTGGAAAATGCTCTTTGGCACGGGCTTTCATCAAAAGAAGGGGAAAAGAAAATCCATCTGCACGTAAGCCGGGAAAATGAGAAATTCATACAAATAAGCATCACGGATAACGGTGTTGGGCGTGAGGCCTCCGAAAGAATCAAGGAAAGTAAGATTTTGAAGCGTAAATCCATTGGCATCGACATAACCAAGGAAAGGTTGGCCAACTTCTCCAAAGACTTCGAAAACTCCTTTCAGGTAGAAATTATAGACTTGTATGATTCCAATAAAGTGGCCTTGGGTACCAAAGTGATCCTACACATCCCTACCCATTAGTATGCTCCAGGGCAATTTGCTCCAATTCCGAATACCATTTTTTTCCAAACTTCCGAATCAGGGCCTCCTTTACAAATTTATAAATTGGCACCTTTAGTTCCTTTCCCAAAGAACATGCAGGATCGCAAATTTCCCATTTATGATAGTTCACTGCGGTAAGTTCGGAATACTCACGCACCCTTATTGGGTACAAATGACAGGAAACGGGCTTTTTCCATTTGGTAGCGCCTTTATTATAAGCCTCTTCCAGGCCGCATTTTGTTATACCTTTATCATCAAAAATTACATATGCACATTCGCTCCCATTCACCAAGGGCGTTTCCCATTCACCATCCTCCCCCCGTATAAAGGCTCCTTGCTTTTCTATTTCAGCAATGCCTTCGGGCCGTAAAAAAGGTTTTACCTTGCTGTATATATCCACCAAAATTTCGGTTTCCTTATCATCAAGAGGTGCTCCGGCTTCACCATCAACACAACAGGCCCCCTTACAGGCATTTAAATTACAAACGAAATCGTTTTCAATTATTTCCTCCGATACTATTGTTTTTCCCAGTTGGAACATACCATTTTATTAGGCAACAAATATAATTGATTAAGGGATATATTTTCATTTAAATAAATCCAAATACCCTTAATTAAACGTAAATTTACCGCGTTTTAGACCCGAAAGGAAAATCAAGTGTTTTAGAATCCGGGATTATATTTTTTATTATGGAATTCAATTTTAATTTTAGGGAGATAGTTACTGCCAGTATGGTTCTTTTTGCAGTAATAGATATAATAGGCAGCATTCCGATCATTATTTCCCTAAGGAACAAGGTGGGACATATCCAATCTGGTAAAGCGTCTGTTGTTTCGGCCTGCATTATGGTGGCTTTTTTGTTTGTAGGGGAAGAAATCTTAAACCTAATAGGGATCGATGTCAACTCCTTTGCCGTGGCCGGGTCCTTTATAATCTTCTTTTTGGCCATAGAAATGATTTTGGGCATCACCTTGTACAGGGACGATCATCCTGAAAGCGCTTCCATAGTGCCTATTGCCTTCCCGCTAATTGCCGGTGCCGGAACGGTTACTACCTTGCTCTCATTGCGTGCGGAATACTACGTAGAGAATATTATTGTAGCCATAATAATAAATGTTATTTTTGTATACTTTGTCCTGAAATCCTCTAAACGAATAGAGCACATTTTAGGTAAGAACGGACTTAATGTAATCCGAAAAATATTTGGTGTTATTCTTTTGGCCATTGCCGTTAAGCTATTTACCTCGAATATCAACCAGCTATTTTAAACTATAAAGTAAGTGATCAGATGAACAAAATTGTAATAGTAATACTTATTGTACTGGGATTGGGCCTTATAGCTTATAACGTGACCTTGGTGGATTTTAAGGACCCTTTTCAGGGAAATAGTATAATAGCCCTAATAGGAATAGTGGCCTCCTTATGTGCCATAGCACTTTTACTGATTTACAGTATCTCTAAAAAAATCCAAAAAAAAATTGAGCAGGACTAATTGGTAGCTTCAATTTGATCGGCCTCCTTTTGGCTTATGCTTGGGCTATCCAGTTCCAATACTTTTTGTAGCATATCATCCCCACCACTTTTTATCTTGGCATAGGTGTTGGGATCGAACAACTGTTCTGCCAATCTTGCCTTTATATATAATTTTATTTTATCCTCGTAAGCGTAAAAGTCGAACTTAATATTCTTATCCAAAAAATAATCTATAAACTCTTCAAAAAGGATATCATCTACCCTAAACCCATTGATAAATTCTTCCTTTGAGTACCCTTGGTACTGGGGCCTGTGGGCATCCAGATGTTCAAATACAAAATAGCCCAGATATCCCGAACTTTCAATAGTCTCCAAAAATTCGGATTCATTGGAGCCAATGGGTACAAATACATCGGGAATAATACCACCACCGCCATAGACCACCTTACCTTTCGGGGTCTTAAACTTTAGGGAATCGGCAACTTTTATACTGTCTACAGAAATTAGTTCCCCACTATGAAAGCGATCCGTAAATTTCTGATAATAATCCTTATTCCCCTTGTTGTAGGATTTCTGAATGGAACGCCCAGTAGGGGTATAATATCTTGATACGGTCAATCGCACGGCCGAACCATCTCCCAAATCCATTTCCCGCTGAACCAAACCCTTACCAAAAGAACGGCGCCCCACAATAGTGCCTATATCATTATCCTGCAGGGATCCTGCTATGATCTCGCTAGCAGAAGCGGAACGTTCATTTATTAAAACATAGACCGGTTTGTCCTCAAAGTCCCCTTTTTTGGTTGCAAATACTTTATCTATCTTACCCTTTTTGTTTTTAGTGAACAAAATCAATTTCCCATCGCCTAGAAATTCATCGGCCATTTGTTCGGCAATCCCCAGATATCCTCCAGGGTTATCCCTTAGATCCAAGGTCAATTTCTTTGCCCCTTGGGCCTCCAATTTCCTCAATGCCGCCTTAAACTCTTTATAGGTTGATTCGGCAAAACGATTTACCTTTATATAGCCCATATCCTTGGTAAGCATATAATAGGCCTCTACACTTTTTATGGGAACCACATCCCTTTTAATATTTACACTGAAGGTTTTATTGTCGTCCTTTCTATAAACCTGTAACTTTACGGGGGATCCTTTTTCCCCTTTTAGTTTATTTACGATAACATCATTTCCAATATTTTGACCAAATAGGGTATCCCCGTCAGCCATAAGAATTTTGTCCCCGGGCTGTAGACCTTTGCGGTAACTAGGCCCATCTTCTATAGTCCTGATCACCGAAATAGTATCCTTATACATATAGAAATTAACACCAATCCCTACAAAATCGCCCTTCATATTCTCAGAGACCTTGTCCATCTCCTGTTTCGGGATGTATACCGAATGCGGGTCCAATTTCTCTAGAATATTATTTACGGTTACATCTACAATGCTATCCGTATTGATGTCATCAACGTATTCGTAGTCTATATAATCTATTAATCTATTGAGTTTGTCTTTTTTAGAATTGGTAGTGAAAAGCTTCTCAGGAGAGTCATTAAAGTTCAATTTGCCCCCAACGAATATCCCCGTGGCCAAAGCCAAGGCAATTATTGTAGGCCATATGTAGGAATTTTTTCTTTTCATGATCCAAATTGGCATTTACACGTTCACAATGGAAGGGAGGTGAACGAGCTGCACTCCTGCCTTTTCCAGAAATTGCAGTCCGGAGTTATCCTTATACGCTTTCTGATATACTACACGTTTTATGCCAGACTGATGTATTAATTTACTGCATTCCTTACAAGGGGACAACGTTATGTACAAGGTGGCACCTTCACAAGACTGGGTGGAAGAGGCTACTTTGGATATGGCATTGGCTTCGGCATGAAGAACATACCATTTGGTATAGCCTTCTTCGTCCTCACAAATATTTTCAAAACCGGTTGGAGTTCCATTGTAACCATCTGAAATAATCATCCTATCCTTTACAATTATTGCCCCTACCTGCTTGCGCTTGCAAAACGAAAGTTTGCCCCATTCGCTGGCCATTCGCAAGTACGCCTTATCATACTTTTCCTGTTTACGTTCCTTCATCCGTTGAATTTTCCCATTTATTAACGAGCCGATTTCCCTTTTAAATGTCCCATGGCCCCTTAGCAACTACCCAAATGGTTTGCCTCTACAAAGGTAAGGGAACTTTTTATTGAAAATATTAGCGAATTGGGAATAAAATAACTTTTCCTTACTAAGATAGCTGCTACCCACAACCCATACTATCCCAAAAGGTTAAGATTTAGCCAAACTCTACCAAGGAAACGTTGCAAACAACATTGGTATTGTAATAACCAGGATAATAATCGACATTACCTGGGTAAAAAGCGATTGTTTTACCGCAAATAGGGATCTAACGATATAATTGGCGCACAATACGGCTAGTAGAATTAATATTTGCGAAATTTCTATCCCGGCCGCAAAGCCCAATAAAGGTGAAATTTTTTCTTCTTCCCCGGCCATTAGCATCTTAAAATAATTGGAAAACCCGAAACCATGAACAAGGCCAAAAAAGCCCGTTGCTATGCTATATAGGAGCATGTTCCTATGTTCTGCCGCTTTATGGGAATGAATTAGATTATGGATTGCCGTAAAGAAAATGGTAATGGGAATTAGAAACTCAATCAGCCCAACATCAACCACCGCTATCCCATAGACCGAAAGGGCAAGGGAAGCGCAATGTGCAATTGTAAAAATTGTGGCAAGTACCAATATTTTTTTCCAGTTTATAAAAGTAAATGGAACCGCCAGAGCTGCCAAAAACAAAATATGGTCATAAGCCTCCAAATCCAAAACATGCTCCAATCCCATTTGAATGTAAAACCAAAAATCCCCCATTGTCCAGAATAAAATTTAAAATTATTAATCAGCGTCTTAAAGACCTCTTTCTTGTTGAATAATCTCGTAGGCTTTCTGCACTTCCTTGAACTTTTCCTCTGCCCCTTTCTTAATAGCTTCGTTTTCGGTATTTACCCTATCCGGATGATACTTTTTGGCCATGGTCCTATAGGCCTTTTTAACCTCCTCGTCCGTCACTGATTTTTCAATTTCCAATATTTTGTACGCATTATCGGCCGATTTGATGAACATGGCCTTAATACTTTCAAAATCGATCCGACTTACCCTAAAATATCCTGCTATTTCAGATATTTTATCGATTTCTGCCGGACGCAAAGTCCCATCCGCTTGGGCTATTCCAAATAAAAAATGCAATAATTGAAGTCTAACTTCATATCTAGTCCGCTGATTTAGATAGTTACATATACGTTCTGCAGAGACTTCCCTTTTCTTAACAACCTCATTAAACGTCCTGAAAATGGCATTGGCCTTATCCTTGCCATAAGTGCTTACAAAATATCGCCTCACGTAATCCATTTCGGTTTGGCTCACGGAACCATCCGCCTTAATGACTATAGAACAAAGGGAAAGCAAATTGATCTCAAAATCGGCAGGAGATACATTTTGCTGAGTAATATCCCTAAAAACAGAACGGCCTCCCCCACTGCCAGAGCTTTTCAAATTATCGAAAAAGCTACCAATAATAAATCCCAGTATTGCTCCAGGAAACCTAAAGACATAATACCCTAATATTGCGGCGAACCATTTAATCATCTTTATTTCAAATTTTGGCAAAGATATAATTTTAAGGTACAATAGAAGGTTTAATGAAAAGTTAAGGTATTTAGTTAGGATGTACTAAAATGGTTATCTTTGAAGACTTTATCAATAATCGAATAAAAATATATACTATGTATCCTGCAGAATTAGTAAAACCTATGAGACAAGACCTGGCAGTTGCCGGTTTTGAAGAACTATATACAGCCGATGCGGTTGAAAGTGCCCTTAGTAAAGAAGGAACTACCTTGGTAGTGGTCAATTCGGTTTGCGGTTGTGCCGCTGCCAATGCAAGACCTGCGGCCAAAATGAGCCTTCAGAATCCAAAGAAACCAAGCCATTTGGTAACCGTTTTTGCCGGTGTGGACACCGAGGCTGTAAATGCCGCAAGAAATGCAATGGTTCCTTTTCCTCCCTCCTCGCCCAGTATGGCATTATTCAAGGATGGGGAATTGGTACATATGATAGAACGACACCATATAGAAGGCAGGCCCGCAGAGGTAATTGCAGAAAATTTGATGGAGGCATACAATGAATTTTGTTAATGTGGCATTTCCACATTAATTTTCAGTAAATATTCTTGAATGAAACCGCTCTTTAAAAGAGCGGTTTTTTATTTTTGTAACATGCAAAAAGTATTGGCATTTCCCTTGTCGGCCCTTTATCTCATATTATTTGGGTCAACATTGCTTCTGTTCCATCCCCTCCAATGGGTCTGCTTCAATTGGTTCGGCTATGATGCCCACAGAAAATCTGTAGCCCTGTTGAACCTATGCCTGCTGCGCTGTACCCATGTACTCGGTACTCGTTATTCCTTCAACAATCCGCACCATATACCAACAGACAGACCGGCCATTATTGTGCTCAACCATCAAAGTATGCACGATATTCCTCCTGTTATTTGGCATATGCGAAAACATCATCCAAAGTTTGTAAGTAAAATGGAATTGGGCAAAGGAATCCCCAGCGTATCCTATAACCTTAGGCATGGTGGATCGGTACTCATAAACAGAAAGGACAGTAGGCAGTCCCTGACACAAATTGCAAAATTGGGAAGTTATATTGAAAAATATAATCGTTCCGCCGTCATATTCCCAGAAGGCACTAGAAGTAAGACCGGACAACCCAAAAAATTCCATACCACAGGATTAAAAGTGCTATTAAAGAAAGCTCCCTCTGCCATAATAATCCCCATTAGCATCAACAATTCCTGGAAAATGTTGAAATATGGCAAATTCCCGTACGGACTTTGTAACCACATTACTTTCGAGGTGCACAAACCAATGGAAAATAACGGAGATTCCGAAAAGCTCATTGAACAAGTTGAAAAAACCATAACCCAGGCCATAATGCCATCTGCATGACCAACACACAGATTATAGAGGAAACTATTGCTTTTGTAAAGGAAACCCTGCAGGGAGCCGAGGGTGGACATGATTGGTTCCATATACAAAGGGTCTTTAAGAATACGCTGCTTATAGCAAAAGATGAAAAGGTAGATGTACTTGTTGTTAGTTTGGGGGCACTACTACACGATATTGCAGATGCCAAGTTTAATGGTGGGGACGAAACCGTTGGGCCACAAATGGCATTTGAATTTTTAACGTCCTTAGAGGTAGATAAAAAGATAGTGGACCAGGTGGTGAATATTATTGAAAACATTTCCTATAAATCCAGTTTGGATTCTAAAAAACCTTTTACTTCCAAGGAATTGCAGGTGGTACAGGATGCCGATCGTTTAGATGCCATTGGCGCCATAGGAATTGCCCGTGCCTTTAATTACGGTGGGTTTAAGAACAGGGAACTTTATAATCCCGAAATTGCCCCCAACCTTCAAATGACCAAGGAGGAGTATAAAAAATCAAAGGCCCCTACTCTAAATCATTTTTATGAAAAATTACTGCTCTTGAAAGACAAAATGAATACGGAAACTGGTAAGAAACTAGCTGAAAATAGACACCAATACATGTTGGAGTATCTGGAGCAATTCTATAAGGAATGGGCTGGTAAAGCCTGAGGCCTAAAGTAAATACCTTTCAGTATTATTTAAACCATCCGTTTATTGGGCTTTGGGCTGCACAGATCCCTGCACCCAATGTTCTCATCAGGATAATCAAAGCCCATATGCTAAAATAATTTCAACTGACCTCCCTTATAGCCTTCGTATTGGCTTGTATTAAGCTTCGGAAAAACTTTGTCCTTAAAATATTTTTGACGCGCCAAATGGGCCATATCCTTAATTTGCTGTGCAATTTTGCCTTCGCCCTTATTACGAATACCAAATCTACTATCGTTTAGGGAGCCACCATGGCAGTCCGCTATCTGCTGCAATACTTTATTGGCCCTGTCCGGTAAAGTCTTTCTTATCCAATCCTCAAATATTTGGCCTATGGCGCCATTAAGTCTTACCACGGTAAACCCAAAGGAAAGTGCCCCAGCCTCGGATACCGCTTTGGCCAAATTGAGAATTTCATGACTATTTATCCCTGGTATAATAGGGGCCAACATAGCATTAACAGGTATATGATTTTCGGACAAACGGCGTATTGTCTCCAGACGTTTTTTAATAGTAGCCGTTCTAGGTTCCAAGATGCGCCGTGTTTCTTCGGACAAAGAGGTCACGGAAATATTTACCGCTATCAAATTCTCCGCCGCCAATTGGGTCAAGATGTCCAAATCCCTCAGCAGCAGTACATTTTTGGTAATTATCCCCACTGGATGCCGGTATTTTAAAAACACTTCCAAACAAGCCCTGGTAATTCTAAATTGATGCTCTGCGGGTTGATAGCAATCCGTATTCCCGGATAGGACAATAGTAGCGGCCTTCCAACTTTTGCTTTTCAATTTGGCTTCCAATAGGACAGGGGCATCCTTTTTGACCAAAATCTTGCGTTCAAAATCAAGTCCGGCACTATAGCCCCAATATTCGTGGGTATTTCTAGCATAACAATAAATACATCCATGTTCGCAACCCTGATAAGGGTTTAAGGAATAATTCATGCCCACATCGGGACTGTCTACTTTGTTTACAATGGTCTTTGGAAAGATGGGAAGGTATTGCGTCCTGTTATGGTCCGATGTTTCCCCTTCCAAACGACAGAATTCCAAAAAATCCTCCCTTAATTCATTGGAAAATTGGGAAAACCTATTGCTTGTATTTTGTTGGGCGCCACGACCTTTAATGTATGTATTCTGTTTCAAATGATTTGGATTTTGTCCAAATTTATGGATTTTATCCATATTAAAATACATAAAAATAGATATATACACTTCATCGGGACATTTATTCCTGCAGGAAATGTAAAGCAATAATCCCTAAACCTAAATAAATAATTATATTGTTGTCCTAAATTGTGCGCAGATGAAAACTAGCAAACACAGCTTTATAATAGTATTTTTTTCTTTGCGCATGGTATAGTTCATATGCCCAAGAAAAAAGGAATGTGGACGATGGCACCAATTTTACCATAGAAGAGGCACAGGCTATAATTGACAAATACAACTTATTGGAGGGCAGCATAATATTACACCCCAATGATTCACTGACTCTTTCCTTACGGGAAAGAGATCCGGAATTAGCTAAAAACCTCTCTAAACCACCTTTAATACCGATGACCAAAGCCGAATTTGAAAAGTCAGTCGCAGAAATGGCCGCTTACCAACAATCACAAGAAGGACAGATAGCAAAAAAGATTGGGGATTTTTATAGAAAACTAGGTACCACTGAACCTACCGGAAAACATCTGGATAGTTTATACTTGGGCATAGATAAGGAGTACGGAACAGACTATTGGCAACAGGTTAGAGGCCCCTTGCCCCCTGGCGGAAAGCGTTACTCCAGTTTTGGCAATAAACCAATGCCCTTGAAAGAACCTTAGTGTATTACTATTCGGGAAGACAACCCTGATCTTTGGGCGTTATGGAGTGTTAATTTCTACTTTTACCAATTGCTTTTTAGATCCCCTTTTAGCATAATAAAGCATATTACCGTTTTCCTTGTCTATCAACGGCATGGAAACCATTAACGGAAGACGTGCTTCGTGATCATCTATTACCTTTTCATAACGTATCTTACCTTCCTTGTCCAACTGTATCATAAATACGTTTCTGTTACGACTAAGGCCCTGTTTAAAAACCAATCTTTCACCACTTAACAATTGTGGGTTTTCTGCAGCCGTACTGATCAGATAATAGGTATTATCACCACTGGTGCAAGAACTGTAAGACGCGTACGCACCATCTCCCTGGGTCACCTCCGACTTATTAATATTTCTTGCCCAAATGATATCGCCTTCCGAATTTAATTTGGCACTGACAATATCGTTGTAATGAAACCTTTCTATTTTTATTCTGGATCCGGTGGGATCCTGCTGCACACTGGAAGTAACAAAGTACTCCTCCGCATTAAAAAGAATGGAATTATCCTTGGTAACACTGATATTCTTAAAGACTAAATTCTTGATTTCCGTATCGTCTTCCCTCCCAAACTTATCGGCCATAAACTGTTGTGAAAACGCATTGTATTTCCTTTCCTTGATGACTAAGGAGTTCCTATCAAGTTCAAAATAAGCCAAACCATTATATCTATTGTCCTTTCTATCTGCATAAAAACCAACACAAATTAATTTGTCATTTACGATGATAGGTTTTAAGGCTTCCGAAAATTTACCGGGGTCATCAAAAGTCTGGATTCCCGCCCCATATTTGGTTACCTTGAGCATTTCATATTGAAATTTCCGTTCTGTGGCCGCAAATCGTTTCTTTTTATAATAAGCTTTACCAACCAAATACAACTGACTTAAATCCTTGGAAGTAACAATGTTTTCAAAGGCATAGTTCTTTTCTTCTATTTCCGAAGAAAAATCATATTCCATAAGCTTGTTCAAGCTACTGTTAAAGAGATATACAAAATGCTTTTCCTCCTTCCCCCTTTTAAAGTGGGTACTAATGGCGAAAGCCGATTTGTCCTCATTTAGAAAAGCGGTTGTAGTGAATCCTGAAGAAAAATTCCTCCTATAATAATTATGGTCCATAGGTTCGTTTACTTGCTGAGAGGGTATGGAAAGAATCGTCTCCTGGCTAAAATTAAAGTGGTCCAATGGACTTCTATGCACCACGTAATCATAGGAACCCTTACCAAGATTATAATCCAAGAACAGGATATTAAGTTGTCCGTTCTTTACAAAGGCATTTACAAAGTCGAGACCCTTTAGTTTGTAATTAAACTCCCCTATCAATTCCAAATCCTTATTGTAATGTTCAATATAATATCCCTTGGGCTTCAGGATGATACCCGTGTAATAGGAACGCACCAATATAGAGCCTCCCATTCCGTCATCCGAAATTTCCAACAAGTTGGAATATTTATACCTATCATTATATTTTTCTCCAAAACTATATTTTACAGGCAATTGCTGGGCCTGGGTAAGGAAAAAAACACAAAAAAACAAACATGGTAACACAAGATTTTTTCCAATATCCATAACAATCCATTTAGATTATCTTTCTAAGCACCCGGAAAATTGGCCTTTCTTTTTTCCAAAAAAGCAGTGGTTCCCTCCTTAAAGTCCAAAGTACCAAAACAACTGCCAAAAGCCTCTATTTCCGCTTCGAAACCGTTTATACTATTGTTAAAACCAGCATTTACCGCTTTTATTGCATAACTAATGGCCACAGGGGAATTATTCGATATCTTACCTGCAAACTTCATACAGAGATCCATCAGATGTTCCTGCTCAACCACATAGTTGACCAAGCCGAATTGCAATGCTTTGGCAGCATCGATCATGCCTGCTGATAGTATCATTTCCAAGGCCCTTCCCTTCCCTATAAGTTGCGGTAACCTCTGTGTTCCTCCATATCCCGGTATCACTCCCAGGGAAACTTCGGGAAGACCCATTCTGGCATTATGGCTAGCTACCCTAAAATGGCAGGCCATAGCCAATTCCAAACCACCCCCCAAGGCAAATCCGTTTATTGCGGCTATGACAGGAGTGGATAGGTTTTCTACAAAATCGAACAATCGTTTCTGCCCTTTTGCGGCTAGTTTTCCACCTTCCTTAACGGTAAAATTGGCAAACTCGGAAATATCGGCCCCGGCCACAAACGCTTTTTCACCACTCCCCGTCAAAATAATGACCTTTACTTTTTTATCCTGCTCCAAATTCTTAAAAGCGTAATGCAGCTCTTCTATGGTTGCCTTGTTAAGCGCATTTAATTTAGTTGGTCTATTTATGGTGATGACGGCCACCTGCGCTTCTGAGGTAATAAGTAAATTTTCGTATTTCATTGTTATAATATTAATTTAATCCAAAAAGTATTAAGATACCCGGTATGGACTTTCCAGCCGATACGGATTTATATATTTACACCTTCATTGGCAATAGGAAACCGAACCGTAAACACAGTGCCCCTTCCTGGTTCCGAAGTAAAGTTGATAGTTCCCTTATAGGTTTCCACAATATTTTTTACCATCCCAAGACCAAGGCCCATACCGCTGGTCTTAGTTGTAAACTTAGGTTCAAATACCTTGTCTTTAGACTCCATTGAGATTCCCATACCGTTATCTTCCACGGTCATTTTAACAAAATTCCCATCTCTGGAAACGGTCACCAAAACATTGGGGGCATCTACATTCACAATTGCCTGGGTGGCATTCTTGACCAGATTGGTAACTACCCTAATCAATTGTGTACGATCCAATTTGGCAATTATCTCCTCTTGGTCGGAGGAAAAATGAATATAGTTTTCATCAAAAATATCCACCGCCATTTTTACGATCTTCACTACATTTAAGGTCTCATTCTGCTGGGCCGGCATATTGGCAAAATTGGAAAATGCCGAGGCAATACTGCTCATAGTATCAATCTGCTGAATCAATGTTTTTGAATATTCGGAAACCTTTTTTGTAATATCGGGATCATTTGGATCGAACTTACGTTCAAAATTCTGCACACTTAGACGCATAGGCGTCAGTGGATTTTTAATTTCATGAGCTACCTGCTTTGCCATTTCGCGCCATGCCTGTTCCCTTTCCCCTTTTGCCAATTTTGCTGCGCTTATTTCCAGCTCGTCTATCATTTCGTTATAGGAGGTAATCAACTTTCCAATTTCCTCACTCGGATTCTCTACAATTATCTTTTCGTTCCTTTTGGTAAGGTCGGTCTGATTCAATCGGTCCGAAATGGTCTGCAAGGACCTAGTAATATACTTGGAGATAAAATAGGCTAGGGCAATTGCCAGGAGTAACAACAAAAGGTAAGCTCCGGTTAACCTCAACAAAATCTCCTTCAATTCCTTATCATTAAAGGAATTATCCTCAAAATAGGGCAGGTTTAAAATCCCCACATGTTTAAACCTTTTATCGTCGATGTAAGTGTAGGATGCTTGATAACTATAGCCTGCAGCCGATTTTTGTTCCACGTACCTTTTGTTAGGCGAGGACGCCAGATTGTTCAGCACTTCTGCTTCCAAACATGTGGAAATGGAGTCTACTTCAAATTTGGGCCTAGAACTTTTAATTAATTGGCCCTGTAGATCATAAATATTAAAATTGATATTCTGGACCAAGGCGATCTCATAAATTTCATCCCTAAAAATAAGGCCTAAATTTTCGGTAGTAACCGGGTATGTTGTCTTTTGCAGTGCCAGATCAATACTCTGTTTGATCTGTTCCTCCTTCCGTTCCATACGATCTGCATGGTAGTCCCTGTTTTGTTCGCTGTACTGGTATATGGTAACGGATGCAATCAAAATAAATGCGATTACCACCCAAAAAATCATGGAGATAAAAATTCGGGAACGCAAGGAGAAGTTTGTGAGCAACTGAAATCTAATTTAGACTTTAAAGGTAACAATTATCACGCCAAAATTAATGGCAATTTAGCATCAAGTAGTGCCTAAGCTTCAGGATCTTTATCGCGGATCCGCTTGTAAAGCCTTATACCCAACATTAAAAGCACTCCCAGTACAATAATACCGACAACACCAAAAATCCAATTGAAGGTTCCCTTTAAAATCACCAAGAAAACCACTGCAAATAGAATCAAGGTAGCCCCTTCGTTCCATATGCGCATAAATTTGGAGGTGTATTTCACCTCATCTCGCTGCAACTGTTTAAAAATCTGATGATTTTTCAAATGATAGGCTATCAGTAACAGTACAAAGACAAGTTTTATATGCATCCACGGCTGTTGCAACCAGGCAGGATACAAAACCAAAAGCCATATAGCAAAGAAGGTGGCCAAGACCGCGGACGGCCATGTAATGATAAACCACAACCTCTTGGTCATCAACTTTAGTTGGTGGGTTAGGATTTCCCGCTCCGGTGACATTTTTTGATCGGCTTCAATATGATAGATAAACAACCGGGGTATATAGAACAATCCCGCAAACCAGGTAACTACAAAAATGAGGTGCAAGGATTTAATATAGTTGTAATAGTCGGTCATACAAGGTCTATTGTTCCGTAAAGATAGTAGACGGATTTCTGAAAAACTAATCTTTGGTATCCTTACTGGTTTACACCCCTAATACAGGGGTCAATACCAACTAAATAATATCCCAATTTTATTCACTTTCTGAAAAATGTCCTCTGTATTTGTTATGGTAAAAAATGCAATATGCCTTACAATCAGAATAGGGTTTATGTGAATGGATTAATTTTTTAAGCAATAAGACTTTAATCCCTGCAAAAGTTACGTAATTTGGGTAAATGCACAAGAAATTATCCATTATAAACCTGCTCTCGGTGATTTTGGTCATAGCTGTAAATTATGTTTCGCAGGCTGTCCGCATTAACGATACCACTATAGGGGAATTAAGTCAGCGGTACACCAATCTTTTCACTCCTGCCAGCTATGCCTTTGCCATTTGGGGCCTTATTTTTTTAGGCTTGTTGGCCTATGCCCTATTTCAAATTAAAGTTGTTTTTTTTGATAAGAAAGAACTTGCTTACATAGAGCAGACGGGATATTGGTTTGCCTTTGCCAATGTATTGAATGGGATGTGGGTGATTGCCTTTGCATATGGGTACATGGGCTTAACCGTAATTATCATGGCCGGAATCCTAATCTCCCTAACAAGAATTATTATCAACACCAATATGGAACGATGGGATGCCCCTAAGGGAATAATAGCCTTTTCCTGGTGGCCGATTTGTCTTTACAGCGGATGGATTACCGTTGCCACTATAGCCAATATTGCCCTTTATTTAACGAAAATAGGTTGGAGCGGTGGTTTTCTTACAGAAGTGTCATGGACCATTGTTCTAATGGTAGTTGCCACATTGATAAACCTGGTCATCATCTACAAAAGAAACATGCGCGAATTTGCAGCTGTTGGGGTATGGGCACTGTTCGCAATTTATATTAGGCATCAAGACAGCATGGAAGTCCTGGCTTATACGGCATTGGCGTGTAGTGCTGTTCTGCTATCGGTAATATTGGTCCATGGGTATAGCAAAAGGAAATCCAACCCCTTTTTAAAGCTTTGAATTATTAAAAACCCGGATTCTTTATTGGGTTCGGTGTAAATATCATCTTCTTGGACTTTAGAATGTTGAATTCTTAAAGCTTGTGTTACTTATGGTTTTTCCATCAAGGTCGCCCTCACTTCTTTCCTCAAAAAATAGCCCGTAACCAGGGTGGCCAGGACATCGGCAATGGGGAAGGAAATCCAAACTCCCAGTTCTCCCAAGTAATTGGGTAAAATTAAAATGAGCGGTATAAAAAAGAATCCCTGTCTACTCAAGGTCAGTAATAGAGCAGGCACGGCCTTGCCAATGGCCTGAAAATAGGCCGCACCAATCAATTGAACTGCGATAATAGGTGTAGCCGCAAAGACCCAGCGCATAGCTGAAGGGGTATGTTCCAATACATAGGCATTCATAGCCAATTCATCTGCGGTCATTCCTGGCTGGTTGCTCAAAAACAGGGCCGCAATCCCTGCCGGAAAAATCATAAGCCCTACAAACACCACAAATGCCAAGCTGGCAGCGTATAGGATGGCCGTATTGATCGACTCCCGTACCCTTTGGTATTTTTTTGCTCCGTAATTAAAGCCTGCAATAGGTAGAAATCCCTGTGTAACCCCAAATACGGGGAACAGGGCAAACATTAGCATCCGACCAATAATGGCGTAAACCGCTATCATGGCCTCTCCTCCCAGACCAAAGAGAATGTTGTTCATCAACAAATAGATTAAACTTATTACGGCCTGTCTGGACAAGGTTACGAAACCCAAAGCGCCTATTTCCCTTAGAATGGGTCTATCCAGTCCAAAATGGAACCATTTCAATTTTAATTCGGAATTCTGGGAAAGAAAAAAGTACAGTATATAGGCAAAACATAGAAAATAGCCTATAGTAGTTGCCCATGCTGCCCCTTCCATACCCCAATCAAATACATAGATAAAAAGATAATCCATCAAAAGATTTCCTACCGAGGGGATTATCATGGCGTTCATGGCAAATCTTGGTTTACCTTCCGCTCTAATGACCGTATTTCCCATCATACACAGCGCCAAGAATGGCACTCCGTACAAAACAATGGTATAATATATTTTGGCCGGACCAAAAATATCCCCTTTGCCCCCAAAGGCCGGAATTAGGCTATTAACATAATAGAGTCCCAAAATCACCATAACTATGGTAACCAGAAGTGTTAAACTTATCTGATTTCCAAAGGTCTTTAGGGCCTTTTCCTTATTGTTTTCACCCAGGGCACGCGAAATAATACTAGATCCCCCAATACCAATGGCCATACCTAGGGCCGCTATAAAAAAGGAAACCGGAAGTACTACATTGATGGCCGCAATGGCTATGGAACCGATCCAGTTGCCAACAAAAATAGAATCGACCAACACGTTAAGTGACATGACCAAAATGCCTATTGAAGCGGGAACTGCCTGTTTTACCAGCAATTTACCTATAGGCTCACTACCCAACTGTTCTGAGGATACCTTGGCCATTACACGGGAAGAGTTTCCTTAGCCTGCCAATCCCCTATCCATTTCACCATTAAATTCACCCAGGCTTCATTGTCGTTTAAACAGGGGATATGCTTGTAATCTTCCCCTCCTGCTTCCTGAAACTGCTGTTTTCCTTCCATGGCAATTTCCTCCAAAGTTTCCAAACAATCCGCAACAAAGGCAGGGGTAATTACTGCCAAACGTTTAATACCCTCTTTCCCAAAACGTTCAAACTCAAAGTCGGTATAGGGCTTTAACCAGGGATCGTTGGGCAAGCGGGATTGAAAGGAAAGGCTTACCCTATCATCGGAAAGACCCAGTTGCTCCTTTACTTTTCCGGTCATTTCATAACATTGATGACGATAGCAGGTATGATGTGCCACCGAATTGGTCTTACAGCAGTTGTCATCAATCTTGCAATGGAACTTTGTAGGGTCGGATTTTTTTATGTGTCTTTCGGGAATGCCGTGATATGAAAATAAAATGTGGTCGTATTCAAAACCTTTCAACCCTGCTGCAATACTTTCGGAAAGCACCTCAATATAATCCTGGTTATTGTAGAACGCGGGTAGCGTTGTTATTTTAACCTTAGGAAAAAACGCATCCTTGACCTCCATGGTCTTGACCACCACGGTTTCATAGGAAGACATAGCATAATGAGGGTATAGCGGAACCAACAGCACCTCGTCCACCCCTTTTTTCGTAAGTTCCTCCAAAGCGTTCTTTATCGTCATACTTCCATAACGCATCCCCAAGGCCACGGGAATTTCACTTTGTTCTTTTACCTTTTGTGCAAAACGTTCGGAAATTACTATTAAAGGAGATCCCTCTTCCCACCATATCTTTTTGTAGGCCTCGGCCGATTTTTTAGGTCTAGTCTGTAAAATTATCCCACGCACAATAATATTCCTTAACCATTTGGGAACATCAATTACCCTTTCATCCATTAAAAATTCATCCAAATAAGGTTTAACATCCTTAGGGGTGGGACTATCCGGGGAACCTAAATTTACCAACAAAACTCCTTTCATTCTTCCTTTATTATCAATTTACCTGTGCAACAAAAATAACACATGCAGAGCAACTATGATTTAAATCCTATAAATAGTTTAACTATACCGGCATAGACTGAATCAATTTATAGGGAATGGGTAAAACAGTATTATTTTAATACCATTAGGTATTTTATTTTCAACAGCCGTAACATGTTTACAAATTGGCAATTTCCTGTCTCGAAAAGGAATATTATGGGGTTATTGAAAGTTCACCCAATAATATACTGGCTCGAAGTTTTTATATTGAACAGATTTTAGTATGTTAAAGTCAATATTGAACTTAAGTAAGACCAAAATGGAAAACATATTAAAAAACATAGACAACCAGACGCTCATTTACGCTACTGGCACATTCGTCCTTTTGGCTATTCTTTACATCATCACGTATTTTACCCTGCGCAAACTGGGGAGTAATCCAAAATATCTCATTCCCAAAGATGCCATGAAAAGAGTGAGCATGCCACTTTTTATACTATTCCTCTCCCTTTTGGTCCGTTCAAAATCACTTCATACCCTATTGTACCTCAACGATTATAGCTTTGTTATTAGAAAGACCAGCACTTTAATGATTATATTTTCTATAACCTGGTTGATTTTGGTGGCTTTAAAAGTTGCCAAAAAATTGATTATCCAAAATTATGATGTAAAGACATCCGACAATCTCAAGGCTCGAAAAATATATACCCAATTCAATATCCTGGAACGGATTTTTATCGTAGTGGTGGCGGTACTGGCTTTGGGGGCCGCCCTGATGAGTTTTGATAGCATAAGGGAGATTGGACTTAGTCTTTTCGCTTCTGCAGGTGTGGCGGGTATTATCATAGGTTTCTCTGCACAGAAACTAATTGGAAGCATCTTGGCCGGAATCCAGATTGCCATTACCCAACCCATTAAATTTGATGATGTGGTGGTGGTGGAAGGCGAGTGGGGCCGGATTGAAGAAATTACACTGACTTATGTAGTGATTAAGATTTGGGACAAAAGGCGGCTTATTGTCCCCACCACCTATTTTATAGAAAACCCCTTTCAGAATTGGACCAAAACATCGGCGGATATTCTAGGTACTGTTTTTATACATACGGATTATCGTGTTCCTTTTGACAAACTGAGGGAAGAACTCACTAGGATATTGTCGTCCTCGGAATTGTGGGATGGCAATGTAAACGTATTGCAAGTTACGGACGCCAAGGCCCAGAGTATTGAGATAAGGGCCTTAGTGAGCGCAGTGGACTCGGCCACTGCATGGGATCTAAGGGTTTTGGTACGGGAAAAACTAATTGGTTTTTTACAAGAGCATTATCCGGAAAGCCTACCACATACACGATTATACCTTAGCGATGATGCCCAGCCCAACTCTTTTAAAAAGTAATCCACGGCCCCAATTGATTGGCACGAAAAATGATGCCTTAATACAAATAAAACGTTAATTATGCCCCAAGCCTTTATTCCTATAAATTTTTAAAGCATTTTTAACAAAAATTTGGATTCGGTATGCGCTTTTGTTTAGGTTTTCTTCTGCTATTCTTATCCTATGTCATCTCCGCCCAAGAAGAGAACAGCCTTTTATGGGAGATCTCCGGCAATAATCTACAGCAAACGTCCTATTTGTACGGTACCATGCATGTAAGTCAGAAAATAGCCTTCAGATTGGACGACGTTTTTTACGAAGCTTTGGACAAAAGTGAAATTGTGGCCTTGGAATCGGACCCGGATAGTTGGTTGGAAGACTATGGAAAAATGCGTAGTGGCGGAGTTGGATATGGAACCGGCTTTATTACCAAGGGCTTTTATTTATATCCCTTTGCCATCAAAAACCCGACCAAGGAAACCGTGTCCTCTTACCTCTCCCTGGACGATCGGTTAGTGAACAATATTCTCTACCGCACCAATGAAACTTCCCAAAACTTTGAAGAGGAAACCTATTTGGACATGTTTATTTATCAGGCGGGCAGAAAGTTTTCCAAACCCATAGTGGCCTTGGAAGATCTGGAAGAATCCAGCGCTTTGGTTGGTAGGGCCAATATGAATGCCATGAAACCCAAACCTGACGAATGGCTTCAGAAAAAAATGCAGACCCAGGAGGTGATGTCACTTTTGCAGGACGCCTATAGGGAACGCAACATAAATCTTATAGATTCGCTTGACCAGGCCATGTATACGGAGTATTACTTGCAAAACATGCTCTATGCCCGTAATAAAAATATGGTACTGAGATTAGATTCCTTAATGCAAACAGCAAAAGTGTTTACAGGTATTGGGGCCGCACACCTCCCTGGAAAAAATGGGGTAATACAACTGCTTAGGAACAAAGGGTACCAGGTGAAACCACTTACTTCCAGATTTTCCAACAAAGGACGGGCCCTAAAAGATTCCCTGGAAACCAAAATCCTGGACAATGAATATTACCTAAGAACTCCGGATGACGACCTTTTTAGTATTCTCCTACCCAATAAACTCTATCCCATAGCAGAATATACCAATACTACCTACGTATCTCCCGATTTGGCTAACGGTAGTTATCTTATGGTGAACCGCATCCCCACTTTCTCCTATTTAAAAAAAGACTACACCTACAGCTTGGAAGATGTGGATAAACTGTTGTTCGAGAACATACCGGGCAAAATCCTTGAAAAAAGGAAAATAGAAAACGGGATATATCCCGGATTGGATATTAAAAATCAGTTGAAAAATGGTGACTTTCAACGTTATCACATTTACATAACCCCATTGGAAATACTCATTTTCAAAATGAGCGGACACGGTGATTATGTAGTAAAACATTCCGATACCATTTTTAACAGTATACAATTCAAGTCGTTAGAAAAAAAACGAACGGTACTTTTTTCCCAATTCGATGATTTTGAAGTCGAAATGCCTCCTATATACAATTTTACCAATCGGAAGCGAAAAGGTAATAGATTTATTGAAGGTGTAGATCCCGAAACCTCCTCCTACTACTTTCTTAAAAAAGCTACTTTAAATGATTTTAATTTCATTGAAGAGGACACCTTTGAACTGAAACAAATACAAGCCCGATTTTTTGAAGACCTTAAGTTGAAACCTGAATATGGGCCTTATGACAATCAGAGTTTGACTTCTTCCGCCAACTTTAGCCCCAACGGAGCACAAAAGTTATATTTAAAGACTGTTATTAGGAACAACCACTATTATCTCTTGGGCAGTGTTTGCAAGGATAGCACGGATGCCAAACATTTTTTCGATTCTTTTAAGGTAAGGCAACAGAAATATACCGAAGTGTTTAAAAAAATTCGGGATACTGCTTTGTTTTTTTCAACAGTCAGCCCTGTTGATCCTCCCAAATTTGTTGAAAACAGTAATAACTATTACGAACGCCACAAAAAACCAAAACCTTACAGCGCATACACCAAGAAATCTGTTTATCAAAATAAAAATAACGAGGCTGTGCTTGTTACTGTTAATAAGGCCCATGATTTTCTAATGTTCCCCAATATTGATTCAGTATGGAGGTTAAGGAGAAAATTGTATGCTCAAAATACGTTTAAGATTATCCGGGAGCAACGGCCAAAGTACAACAACAAATATCACGAGATGAACATAACCCTAGCAGATACTGGTAGCACTAGGGGAATAATGATCAAAAACATTGTTAAAGGCGGTTTACTTTACGAAGTAAAGGCCCTTATAGATACTGTTCTGCCCCCAAGTAAGTTTGTCCATGAATTCTTCAAAAACTTCTCTCCCCATGATACCCTTATAGGTTCCTCAATCCTAAGCGATAAAACAGCCGGCTTTTTCAAGGCTATAAGACAGAACGATAGTATTGTCCTTGATGGCTATCCATTTGTGCAGTTTTACAAAAAACACGAGGATTCCCTTAAGTATTACATTTCCGAATTCAACTTTAAGGACAATCAAAAATATTTGCAGGCACATTTAATCCAAAAATTGGCCCAAATGCAGGATGTGGACGCCACAAAGTTCTTTGAGGCCTACTATGCCAAATCCTACAACAACTCCAAGGCTCAAACAAAAATACTACAGGCCATTAGCAAAAGACAAAATGAAAGCTCTTTAGAACTTCTTTTACGCCTTATGTCAACCGATTTGCCTTTGGTATCCAGCAAACAGGAGATTCAAAATATATTTCAGCCCTATTTGGATAGTCTGCCCCTTGCGCGCAAATTATTTCCGGAAATCCTGGACTACAGTGCCATAGAGGAATACAAATCGCCCATTTTCTCAATGCTTGCCAAGCTCAAGGCACGTGGCTTGATAAAACCGAAAAGCTATAAGAAATACAAGAATCAGATTTTAAATGATGCCAAGATCCAGTTAAAGAGGCAGCTGGGCCTCTCCATGGATCAATTGACAGAGGAGTCACCAAATACATCTGGCAACAATTACGACATTTTGGAGAATTATGCCATTCTACTTTATCCGTTTATTAAAGAAATAGAGGTTGCCGCATTCTTCAGACGTCTATCGAAGGTGGAAGACCCCGAAATACAAACGTCATATATTGCCCTAATGATTAAAAATGAAGAAAACCCTCTGAATGGTGAAAACAAAATACCGAAAAGCCTAATAATATCACTTGCTGAAAACCCTGAAACACGCTTAACACTATTCGAGAAATTACAGCGTATTGGCAAATTGAATTATTTTCCTGCCACCTACAGAAATCAACAGGCTATAGCCGAATCCATACTCTACAATACTTTGGAATTAAATCCCGAACAATACAACATTGAATACATCAAAGATCAAAAATTGTATTATCCCAACAACAATTACCACGGCTATTTTTTTAAAGTAAAAGATAAGGATAAGTACAGTAATAATTTAAAGATGTACTTATTAGCTTTCAAAAAAAGAAACCAAATTGAATCCAAGCCCTATTATATAAATAAAGGTTTTAACATTGCAGACATTAATACCGAGGAAGAAGTATTGGAGTTAACTACCGAGGAGTATAATTTAAAGGATAGGCCACGTGCGATAGTGAACAACCCTTCGGCCTACCCTGGCTTTTTGCATTAATACTATACTTTTTGGCATTAATACAAGGATATATGCCTCTAACCCAAACTAGAGTGATTGGGATAAATAAAAGAATCTTTAATAATAAGTAGCCATTTTTGAATGGTTGCCCCAAATAATTATTTATATGTATATATTAAACAAGTTTAATCTGTCCGTTACCAGGTTTTTATGCCTCTAAAGTTGGACTCGCCCTCCTGATACCGAAATGCACATACCAATAAGTATTAAAAAATTATAATTCATTTATATATAACAATATATAAACTTTTAAATAAACTATAAATTCATATTAATTCGATGAAACATATACTCTGCTTTCTAATATTAATTGGTTACAATCTCCCTGGAGCTGCCCAAAAACTAATTTGCTCAACACAGGACAGGGAAGCCTTTAACACCAAAATAATGGCAATTTCCAATATTAATGCTCAAGATATTGGCCCTACAATGGTTGCGGTGGGCAAAACCTTTATTGGAATTCCCTATGTGGCCAAAACTTTGGAGATAGGAGAAACCGAATCCCTGGTCATAAACTTTCAGGGGTTGGACTGTACTACTTTTGTTGAGAATGTTTTGGCTTTTAGCCTCATGCTTCAAAACAAACAAAAGGAATTTAACCGCTTTATCGACCACCTCGAAACCATTCGGTATAAAGACGGAAAACTCAATGGTTACGCCTCACGGCTGCATTATTTTTCAGAATGGATCGCCAACAATGAGCAAAAAGGCCTATTGCAGGATATAACCTCCCAAATTGGAGGTGTGGAAAGCAGTAAGCCCATTAATTTTATGAGTACACATCGGGAACTGTACCCTTTTCTCAAGGATGCGGATAACTACAGGAAAATACAGGCTTCAGAGGAATTTCTTAAATCGCAGTCCATCTGCATACTACCACAGGAGCAGGTAAAGACACAGGAGCACCTAATCCAATCCGGGGACATTATTGCCCTGACCACCTCAATAAAAGGACTGGACATTACCCACACTGGAATAGCGACCAGGGAAGCAGATGGAAGAATACATTTATTGCATGCTTCCACGGGATCCATGGAGGTAGAGGTCTCCAAATTACCATTGGCCGATTACCTAAAGGGCATAAAAGGAAATACGGGAATTATGGTAGCACGCCCCTTATAGCCCCATGAATCATTGTTCTTAAATTGGACTTTCTCAAATGATATGCCCTAATCCCAATTTAGGATAAAATAAACGTAATTGCAGAAGGCTTATAAAAGTTGTTCCATAGGCCCACAGGCGAATTTCGAATTATGTGACAGTACTCCCAAAGGCCGGCGCAACACAATTTTATAGGCTTCTCTATTTTGCACCCTCTTGAAGGGCTGTCTTTAAAATCTTTCCCACTTTTCGGTAACCTTTTGCGTTGGGGTGCAGGCCATCCGAAAAAAGACTGGCATCAATTTTCTGGTCCTTGCCCAATAACACTCCCCCGATATCTGCATAATCCACATTTTTAGAGGTCGCCAATGCAGCTATTCCAGTGTTTAAATTACGCATACGCTCCTCCTTGCCTACCCTTGGAAACAACCCCAGCACTAACAGTCTTGCTTTTGGCTGTCTTTCTTTTATGGCATTGATCACCATTTCCAATCCACCGAGAATCTCCTTATCCGTATTGAGGTGTTCATTGTTGGTGCCGATCATAAGCACAATTTGCTCAGCTTCAAAGCCATCCAATTCATCGTGATAGATGCGCCATAATACATTTTCTACCCTATCCCAACCAAAACCAAAATTCCGTACCTCCAATTCGGCCAAATTGGATTTCCACGAATCTGCCCCGCTGCTTAAAATTGCTTTTGGAGAACCGCCCCAATAATGGGTGATACTGTTTCCGAAAAAACATATTTTGGGAGCACTTTCCCGATTCATTTTCAATAACTCCTGATGACGGCCCTCCCAAGGGTACATTTCGGGCTCCCTGGCCTGGGTTACCGGAATTGTCGTGGAAATGATTCCAATCGGCTCCTTCAATATCTCGCGTAAGGCCTTTTCATAGGCAAGGGCATACTCCATCATTCCCAAATCCGTTGGGTGGGTACCATCCACAAAACTCTCCATAGACAGATTCAATTCTTCCCGGGTCAACAAATGTATATCCCTTAGCCCGTCTGACTTTAATTGAGCAAATGCCTCCTTGGCAATTCTATTCAAATCGGTATAGGTCTGAAAACGATCAGCATCTACGGCCCCATCGGAATATCCGTCGTGCTCCACCACTAAAATTGGGGTTGTGGGACGTTTTTTCTTTATTTGTTGCACTGCCGAAATAATTAGCTGCCGTACCTCATCCAGTGAACGGTCCTTGGTTGCACTCAAATTGGGCAAACAATCCAGCACAAAGATTTTAGCATCAATTTCCGTAATATAATTGAGCACCTCTTCTTCAAGTCGCCCATTTCCTGAAAAGGCCAAATTTATCAGGGGTCTATCCAATTTTCTCCCCAGTATAGAGGACCAAGCCATTCCTGGGCGGGAGGCACAGCCACCTTGTGCAATGGAAGTGCCATAAACCACAACAGGTTTCTCTCCTCTTAAGGGCAAAGCTTCCAAAACAGCATCCACTGGCACTCCTATTTCCAACCATTCTACCTCATTATACAATGGCAGGTACAATTGGTACTCCCTTCCCTTGGTATGATATTTCTCATTTGGGTCTATGTTGGAGTAACGATATTGTATGGTATCGGCAAAGGAATATTTTCCTCTATACCATCTCCAATCCCCATCAGCGGTCTTGGCATATAGATCCACCCCGCTAACCCCGGTTGCCGGCATGTGGGGCATGGCATGGTTCCCTTTTACCTTGTATCGCACCGTTATAGATTCGGCATCACTTATAAATCTAATGGAGAGACCGGCTGAATGTTTGGACAAGTTCCAGACCGCTTCGCGGACAACTCCCTCGGCCTGTTTTGGCAATCTGTGATATCTTGTAGCCACCTGATCAGGCCATGCCTGGCCTTCAACCACCAACGAATTGGATTCTGCAGGATTATACCAAGAAATAGCTGTATCCTCTTGGGCAATTGAAAATTGAAATAGCAAAATTATTGCCCATAAAACTAAAAGCGACTTTTTTTCCATATATACTTATTCTTTTATTTTTCTTTTAATTGGCACCCAGACCTCTTCTTCCGAATTTGAGTTGTTGTTGCTGTATTTATCGCCCATAATCTCGAAATGTTCCCTATGATCCAATTGATAGTCGGATTTTGGCAACCATTCCCCAAAAATATACTGAGCCGTTCGGGGAAAATCACTGGGCAAACCCTTATGAATAAAAACGGCGTACAATCCTCCCAACAAGGTATAGGACTCCAAACCTTGTGGCAAAAACTCAAAATCTTCCACCTCAACAACCGCCCATTTTTCAAATGGAATACTGTCATTAAATTCCGGAAAACTCAGCTGCCTATCATATATTTGCATACTGATTAAATGGGCGCCGATTAAATTCCCAATTTCCTTTCTTCTCTTCATAAATCCCTGCCACAGTTCCCTGGTCCTATCCCGAGCCATAGACATTACCAATCGTTGTCCGATCAATTTTTTTTCAGATACTACTTCTATTCGAGGTTCCATTTAAAATACTACACTGATATAAAAATATATCTATTGATTTCTTCATATTAAGTCCTTCCAAACTAAATTGCCAGCGCTTTTTAAAGAGAATTCAATAGCTAAATATAAGCACTTGATTACAAAGATTTGGACTTTCAAAAAACCTTTCTGTCATCGAGCTGGCAATCATCGCATTTTTCCTACTTCAAATAATATTTGAACCAGACAAGTACACCTTTGAAACAATGGAAAAATGAAATTAAACCTCTATAAAAATTCATTGTAACGCTTCAATTACATACCCATTGGTTGGTCTAATATCACAATATGCCGCTTTTAGCACCATGACTGGCATTTGGTCGGGGAATTATGCACAAAATCTACCCATTGTACCATTTTTCTAAATGGATTAAACACAAAAACCAACCTTCCGGTTGGTTTATATAGGTATTCCCACAATAAGGCATTAGCCAAAGGGTAAATTAAGTGCCTTTTAATTTACAGATAGCAAAGTAACTTCAAAAATAAGTACAGAGCCCCCAGGGATTCCATTATAATCCCTGCTACCGTATCCCAAGTGGGCAGGTACCAAGAGTATACCACTTCCCCCTTCCTTAAAATAGGCAATCCCCTCTGTCCAACCGGCAATAACTTGGTTTAAACCAATAGTAATACCCTCTGCATCACTTTGATCGAAAACCGATCCATTAAGAAAATATCCCTTATAGGCCACCGTTACATTGGAACTGGCCGTGGCCTGTGTTCCCGTACCTTCTTCTTCTATTACATAATAAAGCCCCGAGTTACTTCTTTCGGCGGTTAAATTGTTCTCCTCAACATAGGCCTGGATTTCCGCCTCGTTCTTGGCAACATAATCAATATTCTCCTCCGTTTTCTTATCGATATCACAGGAAATAAAAAGTATTAAGGCCAAAGCAAATAGTGTCCTCCTCATAGTTATTCTTTTTTAAGGGCCAAATATAGTAAAATAGCTAAAGCCACCTAGGCCGGTAGTCTTATTTAGGTGTGTAAATTTTAGTTAATTATAAAAAACAAAACACCCTTAAAAACTTTTTTGGAAGCCTTTAAGGGTGTTCAATTTTCCACTCTATTTATTATTATACCGCAAAGCCAGGCCGGTAATTTCTGGTTACAAACTGATTTGCTTCCTCAAGATTGGTAATACGCATATTTTCCCCATCCCAAAGCAATTTCTTACGTGCAAAAAACTCCATCTTCCCCTTCTCATTTTCCCTTTGCAACAAATAGCTACGTATGGCAAGGTTCCCCATTAGGACTGTCTCTGTCATAGGCCCTGCATAATCAAAGGACGAGGTAAGCCCAAGATGCTCCTTACTGCCAAAACCAGCCTTACAGGCTTCTATCCACAAGCGTTGATGTCCGTATTCAGGTTCATCATTTGGCTCCACTTCCGGACCAAAATCCGTTGAACCATCGTTCATATATAATTTAGGCATTAAAGGGGAACTATCGTTAATATTGGTAGAGATAATTCCCTTTTCACCAATGATCAATACCCCGTTCTGACTCCCTTTACCTCCAATATCATCATCCGCTGGAATAATCTCTGGGTGTGCAGGGCGTATACCTCCATCGCTCCAAGTCATTTCTATGGGAGACTGACTTTTTTCCGTAGCCCCAAAGTGCAATGTTATAAATGAAGAAGCCGGACATCCTTCTGGATGATAATCGGCATTCCACATATTGGTATAAACAGCACCCACGCTACATTCTGCATCCGTTGGATATTTAAGCCCCAAAGTCCTAAAGGGAATATCGATCAAATGACACCCTACATCTCCCAGAGCCCCTGTACCGTACTCCCACCATCCTCTCCAGCCAAAAGGATGTAAATTAGGTGTGTAAGGCTTAAATTCCGATGGCCCCAGCCATAGATCCCAATTAAGGTCCTTTGGCTTTGCACTTGGATCCGGCTTGGGAAAAGCTCCTCCCTGTGGCCAAACAGGTCTATTGGTCCATACCTGTACCTTTGATATCTTACCAAGTTCCCCTGAATCCACCCATTTTTGAACCATGCCCAATAATGGGTTGGAACCACCTTGATTCCCCATTTGAGTTACTATTTTTTTACTTCTGGCCATCTCGGTCAGCATTCTTGCCTCCCGTATATTGTGAGTCATTGGCTTTTGCACATACACATGTACCCCTCGCTCCATGGCATAGGATGCTGCAGGTCCGTGTACGTGATCCGGGGTGGAAATGGTAACGGCATCGATGCCTTTTTCCTTGTCCAACATCTCCCTAAAATCTGCATACAGTTTTGCTTTCGGGAAGAGTTCAACAGATTTCTTTGCCGATCCTGAGAAATCCACGTCACATAAGGCAACCACTTTTTCCCTGCCTCCTACGGAAGCATTGCGAATATCACTGGCACCCTTTCCGCCCGCACCAATGGCCGCAATGTTCAATCGGTCACTGGGAGCAGTATACCCAACGCCTCCAAGTACATGCCTAGGTACAAAAAATATAGAGGATGCCATAGCGCCCTTTTTGATAAAGGATCTACGCGAGTCCACAGATTTTTTAGATTTTTTTTTCTTCATAATTAATGATTATTAGATTTTTATATTGACCATATTATCCACATAAGTCCTCCCAAAGCCGGAGATACCGCAACAACATTGCCATACACCTAAGCATATCAAACATAGGGATATAGCAATATAGAACATATCCGCAAACATAATCTCTAAGATTTTCTCAAATACTACTACAATTTTAACCCTAATTGCAAACCCTGACCTCTTGAAAATGAAAAGTTTATAAAATGTGTGATAAAATCCCTCAAAGTTGATTTCCGCCTACACTGGGAAATTTGCCCGTCCAATTCCACCATCCCGTCCCAATTTTAATGGATAATAAAATTCCAGAATTCCATACCAAATGCAAGGAATCCGTTGCAAGGGGGAGGATACTTCCCTTGCCAAGCAATAAAATATCATACATCTGTAAAAAAATCTTCCTAAGGACGCCAATACAACAACGCAGCCGTATCTTTTAAACTTATTCCTGTAATTATCACCAACCTCCACCGTCTATTCATGTATGCCGGCAGATTGAAATTAGCATTCCTTACGAACATTTTATGTAACCCTTATTTTGGGCCAATTCAATTATTCCAATACCATTAAGAGATTATTTATGATTTTTGTACTTCTTTTTGTAGTGGCTTGTTTTCTCGCATATAGCAATGGGGCCAATGATAACTTTAAAGGTGTGGCCACCCTCTTTGGCAGCGGGACCACAAATTACAACCGGGCCATAAATTGGGCTACGTTGACTACATTTCTTGGTTCAGTAACCGCTATTTTTTTAGCCAGTTCACTGGTCAAAAACTTCTCGGGCAAGGGCTTGGTCCCGGATGTATTGATACAGGCCCCTGAATTTGCCACATCCATAGCCCTAGGAGCAGGGATAACAGTATTCCTGGCCACAAAAATAGGGATGCCTATTTCAACTACCCATAGTTTGGTAGGTGGTCTTTTCGGAAGTGGTATTGTAGCTGTGGGAAGTGCATTTAATTTTAATCTGCTCGGCAATACATTCATAATGCCCCTAATTCTGAGTCCACTGATGGCTGCCGGGGCCAGTATAATCATCTATCTCCTTTTTAGACGATTACGTAATTTGTTTGGGGTCTCCAAACAAATGTGTATTTGCATTGGCCAAGAATATGTACCTGTTTTTGACAATTTGAACAAGACGAATCCTGCGGTTGATGCCATTGGCCCTTACAAATCAATTAAGATAGATGAGGAACAAAAATGCATTGAAAGGTACCAGGGAGCCTTTTTGGGTTTAAACGCCCAAAAACTACTGGATGTTGCCCATTTTTTAAGTGCAGGGGTGGTTAGTTTTGCCAGAGGTTTAAACGACACCCCTAAATTGGTAGGCCTGCTCATTGTAATAAACAACCTATCCATAGAATGGGGCATGATTGCCCTTGCCGTTGCAATGGCTATTGGAGGATTATTAAACGCAAAAAAAGTAGGCGAAACTGTAAGTAAAAAGATAACCCCAATGAATCATGGGCAAGGGTTTACGGCCAACCTCATCACTGGTCTTTTGGTAACCACAGCAAGTATACATGGACTGCCCGTTTCTACAACCCATGTCTCCGTAGGCTCAATTTTTGGAATTGGGACCGTAACCAAAAAATCGGATTTAAAAGTAGTACGCAATATTGTTCTTTCTTGGATACTAACATTACCTATAGCAGCCCTTATAAGCGCAATGGTCTATTATTTGTTGTCCAATATAGTTCGTTAGCCCTTCTTAATCAATGCCTCGGTTTTAAGAACGTAAATACGGCTTTCCTTTTCCTTAAAGCCCAAACTTTTATAGAGATTAATGGCTTCGATTCTCTTGTCTGCGCTAAAAAGAAGGATTTCGGTAAGACCATTTTGCTTTCCCAACTCCACCAATTTCTCCATCAGCTTCCTGCCAATTCCCTGGCCCCTGTGCTCCACATCTACGACCACATCCTCTACCCAGCCCTTAATGCCAGATATTACTGTATAAGTACACATTAAGGCCATTCCCAATACCTTATTGTCATCAATGCAATACACCAAACTTATAGGGTTCTCAGGATCCAGTACCTGCTTCAGGTCTACCTGTTTTATATCGGCATTCAATTGGCGGAACAATCCGGCCAGTTGCTCCTCCATTTCCGAATTTATATCGGATTCTTGTAATAATGCTATTTTCATGGGCTCTCTTTAGACTTAAGCTCTAAAATTTGAAAATTTTTATAGTTGCAAATTTAGTCAATCTTCTTTTAGTGTCAATAGCCATTTTTCTTTTGGTAAACCTTAACATAGTCCACCATAAAAACATCTGGAAAAATTGTTTTTAATATCTCCTCCTTTTTGCCAGGATATTCCATACTTAAAATTATATATTCCTCTATATTGGAGATACCCTCCTTTACCTCATAATACTTATACCCATCCACATAAAAAATATACTTGTCCGGGAACCATTCCATGCCAAAGGTATGAAACCCCAAGCTTACCCCCCGGCGATAGCTCTGCATACCTTTGGTAGATTGCTGGTTGGGTCCGTAGGACCAATGTACATTATGCGACACGATATCGGTTCCCAATTTTTTAAAAAACTCCATTATATCTATTTCAGCTCCAAATTTGGACGGGTCTTCCCCCTTGCTTATCTGGGGAGACTGTAACCAAAAAGCCGCCCAAACCCCCTCTGACTTCTGTAACTTGGCCCTGCATTCATAATAGCCATATTTGGACATAAACTTCCCCTGGGTACCCACTGCGGAGCCCAACAAGGTGTCCCCCTTTTTAAGGGCATACAACTTCAGATATCCCTTTTCCACTTTTACCGCTTCTTCGGAAACATAGGCAATAGCCCTAGGGCCAATACCTCTTACGGCCCATTTGGTGGTATCCAAAGCTTTTCCCTTAAACTGATCTTCCCATACCAATTTATAACCCATTTTTTCAGGATTAAAGCGTTTTTTGGACATAGGCCCCTGTGCTGGCCGTTGCGCAAAGGCAAATCCACTAATAAACACAAATAAAAAGACAGTGGTCAATTTCATTCTAAAGGATTTGTAACCATCAATGGCTGTATACAAAAAAATTTCAGGATATATATCTTTTCAGACCCAAATTGATTTTATGAATTATTACCAATGTAAAAATACAACACATAACCAACAGTTTGAGCCAACAGCAAGATAACACACCTGAGACAACATTATCTGGCAGATTCTATCAAAAACTGTTGTAATTTTAACCATTGGGCGAATTTTTTGGGTGTGTCCCTAATGGGCCGGGCTATCCGCTACAAGTCCTCGGTTTTCAACCTGCGGGCTTTTCACTCCTATCCCTCACACTCAGAACGGTAACACAAGGCAAATCCGACCCATTGGTTGGTTCTTATTAACTCCGGACAGCCAAAACGGCCCTATTACTTCGATATAAAACGCAATATAGTCCATGAAATACCAATACCTTTCCCCTTAGGCGCCAAAAAACAGACCAAACCGACCATACAGTCTATTTGGAAAGTCATGAACGACCCAGATAATTGGGATTTCATTGCTTTTATCATCTAATTCGAGCCGGAAATAAAAGGCAGTTTCCACTTCTTAGGAATTCTATTGGAAAAATATTCTTAAACCCTACCCCTGTACAAAATCCTCATTAAAAAGGCTTCAGCCGATTAGCTTTTAGGACACTTGCAAAAATTATTGAAATCTTTTGACTCCAAACTGAACGGGCAGGCCAGTACTCCATTACCAGGTAGGCGCTAGCGCATTCAAATTCCACATAGGGAGTAAGAACTACATAAAAAAAAGTCCTGCGAGGTTGTTACCGACACACTAAAATGAATTTTAGGTTGGTTGATCCGGTGACAATAGAACCTTGCAGGACTACAGTAAAGGTTGGTGGTTATTAAAATTACAAAGTATTGGTATCAACTTTGTTCTGTAAATACCCGAGAGTTAATCCCTCTTCAGGCAATATTCGATACCGCCGACCAAATGTTGACGGAAATTAAGATCATCAAAAGCTTCCTCGGTATGTCCCAAACCAGTATAGAAAGCACGCCCTCCATCATACTCATGGTACCAAGCAATAGGGTGGTTATCACCATTCTTACCTCCCTCATAAGAGCTTTCATCCAGTTTCATGAGCACATGGACTGCCGGATTTATATTTTTATAATTGTACCATTCATCAAAATGGGTCCAGATATCGGCCAAATGTTTGGTAGCAGGATGGTTGTGGTCTACCACGTTTATCCTGGCTGTTTGTTGTTTCGGATGACTTAAAAAATAGGCCCCAACCAATTTGTTATACCAAGGCCATTCATATTCCGTATCGGCCGCAGCATGGACTCCCATAAAACTTCCGCCATCCTGTATATATTTCTCAAAGGCCGATTGTTCCTCCTCTCCCAATACATCCATAGTAGTACTTAAAAAAACCACCAATTTAAACTTCTTTAGATTTTCAATATTAAATTGAAGCGAATCCTCGGTATGGGATACTGCAAAATTATTGGCTACGCCCAATTTTACAAATGTGGCCACCCCCTTTTCTATGGATTTATGGCGAAAACCATTGGTTTTGGAAAATATCAAAACCCTATCTTTCGCCAATGTGTTGGCCGAAATTATTCTTTCCGGAATCTGTACAGGAGTATTATGAAGGTTTGGATTTAAGGTCACCTCTTCCTGTATCTTGGTGCTACCACATCCAATCATAACTACTAGCGCAATTAAAGCAATAGCAAATCTATATAAGCGCATAAAAATTCTCGATTATCTATTTGAAGTTCTAAATATCTAAAATTTAACGCAACAAAACACAAAATTTATCATTATTTCCAAAATTTACTGGAGTTCTCACAATAATAGCGCTACTTGTTAGGAATAAAAACCACTATCCATTTTGCAGAAAATGGAACATTGCCAACCCCAAAACCAAAAAAATAGGGATAAATACAACCCTAATAACAAAACCAACCTATCCGTTGGCGAGGGACATGAGGTATTTTTTTGGAGTGGTACTATATTTCTTCTTAAAGGCAGCTATAAAGTGACTGGAAGTACTATACCCCACCTTAAGCCCTACCTCATTGACGTTGTGCTTACCGGATTCCAACATTTTACGGGCATATTCCATTTTGTAGTCGAATAAAAAACTATATACAGAGTCACCATAGATTTGCTTAAAGCCTTCTTTCAATTTTTTTAGACTAAGTCCTATTTCTTCGGAGAGATCCTGTAAACTAGGTGGTTCGGCCATTCTAGAAATAATTATTTCCTTGGCATTCCTAATTCGCTTTACGTTGTCCTCATCCACTAAAAAGGGACATTGTTCTACATCGGCATCCTGACTTTTATTAAAATAAAGTGAAATTAACTCGTACACTTTTCCTTTTATATACAACTCTTTAATGGACCGATGAAGGTTATAATTCATTACCTGGCTCAGAACAACCGCTATGGCTGGGGACACAGCTTCCTGTGAATAATATTTTTTGTCCTTGTTATCGGCGCTTAAAAAAGGAATATAATCGGCCTCCTTGGAAAACAAGGAATGGAATTTTCGGATAGTCATAATGATGGAGACCATCCACGAGTTGGCATTTAAAACCAGATTAAGAGGCAGGTCTACCTGAGTATTATACAAAAGGAGTGAACTATCTTCATTGACCTCCAAGGCATACCTGCCTTCATTAAATACAAACTTGGCACCCCCCTTTAAACAGAAATGGAACTGAATAAAGGAACTATCAATTTCACGGGTAACCGTCTGGTTATGAATACCATCATTTTGAATTTTCAACACATAGAAGCCATCTTCAATAAACACTTCCTCGAAAGACCCTTGAGCGATATTTTCTAGCTCCATCTCAACCTTATATTAAATTTATCTATTTAGAAACATTCTAAATTATCATTGGCTAGAATTCCCTAAACACTGCTAAAATATACTATTTCAAGGGTTTTGGCACCTAAAACAACGTTAAAAAACCACAAACGATATTAATTGTTCCTCCAGCGTTACTTTTATAAGTTTGATGCACTTATTTTTGTGGCGCTCTCAAGAGTACCTATGAAAGATTACCATATTTCCAAACATAATTCATTATACTCCATTGGTCTTAACTACAAAAAGGCGGATGCCGAAGTACGTGGTAAATTTAGTTTGGATGAGAATGCCATAAATCGCATACTGGAGCAAGCCAAAATAATTGGCCTGGATGGTCTCTTGGTAACCTCTACCTGTAACCGTACCGAATTACATGGGTTTGCACAACATCCTTATCAATTGATAAAATTATTGTGCGACAATACGCATGGCACCGTGGAGGAATTCCAAGAAGTAGCCTATGTGTACAAAAATAACGACGCCATAAACCATCTTTTCAGGATGGGCACAGGCTTGGACAGCCAAATTTTAGGAGATTTTGAAATTATTAGTCAATTAAGACAAAGTTTCAATCGTTCAAAAAAGCAGCATATTGCCAACCCATTTTTGGAACGCTTGTGCAATTCCGTAATCCAAGCCAGTAAAAGAATAAAGAACGAAACCAATATTTCTTCGGGTGCCACCTCGGTTGCCTTTGCCTCGGTACAATACATTATAAATACCATCCCCAACATATCGGAAAAGAACATTCTGTTGTTCGGAACCGGGAAAATAGGCAGAAATACTTGTGAAAATTTGATTAAGCATACCAAAAATTCACATATCACCCTTATTAACCGCACCAAAGACAAGGCAGAGCGTATAGCCGGGAAATTTAATTTGATAGTAAAAAACTACGGGGACCTGCAGACCGAGATCCGAAACACCGATGTGCTAATAGTAGCCACGGGGGCACAATCGCCCACCATTTCAAAAGAATTGATCTACACCAAGAAGCCTCTATTGATCTTGGACCTATCCATTCCAAAAAATGTATCGGACAATGTAACGGAATTGGAGAATGTAACTGTAATACATTTAGATCATCTTTCGCAAATGACAGATGATACCTTGGAGAAAAGAAAAGAATCGATACCTCAGGCCGAGGCAATTATTGAAGAAGTAAAGGACGAATTTATAAAATGGTTGGAAACTCGAAAGTTTGCGCCAGTCATCAAGGCTTTAAAGAAAAAATTAAAGACCATGAAGGATGAGGAATTGGATTTCCAAAGCAAAAAGATTTCCGATTTCAATTCAGTACAAGCCGATATTATCTCGGAACGCATCATACAGAAAATCACCAAGCAATTTGCCAATCACCTCAAGGACACCGAAATAGATTCAGACACCAGTTTAGAGCTTATTCAACGCGTTTTTCAACTTGAATTGGAGTCTAAATGAGTAAAACAATACGCATTGGCACCCGTGATAGCCAGTTAGCACTCTGGCAGGCCCATACCGTACAGGACCAATTGGAAGCCCTAGGCTTTAAAACGGAAATCATTTCCGTAAAATCTACCGGGGATCTCCTTTTGAACAAGCCATTGTACGAACTTGGGATTACGGGAATATTTACCAAAACCTTGGATATCGCAATGATCAATGGTTCCGTGGACATTGCCGTGCACTCCATGAAAGATGTTCCTACCCGACTTCCCAAGGGAATTGTACAGAGCGCGGTACTCCCAAGAGCAAATACCCAAGATATCTTGGTCTACAAAGACTTGGATTTTTTGGAATCCAACGGCACTATAGCTACTGGAAGCTTACGAAGACAGGCGCAATGGCTACATAAATACCCCTCACACAAGGTTGTAGATATACGGGGAAACGTAAATACCCGACTTCAAAAACTTCAGGACAATCCGTGGAACGGGGCTATTTTCGCAAAGGCTGGTTTGGAGCGCATAGAAGTACTGCCCCACAACCATATAGATTTGGATTGGATGGTTCCTGCACCGGCCCAGGGGGCCATGGTAGTTGTTAGTATGGAAAATGACACCTTCTCAACAACAGCAGTACGCAAGCTGAACGACTCGGCAACGGATATATGTACCCATGTGGAAAGGCAGTTTCTACAAGTTTTGGAAGGGGGCTGTACGGCACCCATAGGAGCTTTGGCCAGTATAGAAGAGGATAGCCTCCATTTTGAAGGAGTACTACTTTCCTTGGATGGCAAACAAAAATTAAGGGTAAAGAAATCTATTTCCGCCCATGACCATTCCCACTTTGGCAAATTGTGTGCCCAAGAAATTTTGGACAATGGCGGCAAGGAATTGATGGTAGGAATAAAAAAGGAATTGTCATAACCCCCCGGTTTGGAAATTACAAATCACAGTAACATGAGCATGACCGTTCTTTCTACAAAAATCCTGACAGCCTCCCAAAAGGCAATGCTGACCAATGCCAATATTCAAGTAGTAGAGTACAATGCTATCCATATTGAATACCTAAGTCCGGAGATAGATCCAAATTTTAAAAATATCATATTTACCAGCCAAAATACCGTAAAGGCCTTTCTAAAGACCATAAATCCCCAGTATCTCAAAAACAATTCCTATTCCGCCTTTTGCGTGGGTGAAAAAACAAGGTCGATTTTAGAGAAAAACGGTATAAATGTGATGGAAATGACTGATTATGGAGCAGAATTGGCCAAAATTTTGGCCGATAAGCACTCAAATAAAACTTTTCTGTTTTTGTGTGGCGATAAGCGTCGCAATGAAATTCCCTCCTATCTCACAAAACACAAAGTAGCATTTAAGGAACAGACCCTGTATCAAAATACCCCAAATCAACTTACCTTTGACCCCGATTTTGACGGGATTCTATTTTTTAGCCCCAGTGGTATCCAAAGCTTTATGACCAAAAATAATTTTAGGAACTTTGTTGCCTTTTGTATTGGTACCACCACGGCCGCTGAAGCCAAAAAATACGTCAAAAAAATTATCGTTGCCGAAAAACCAACGGTAGAACATGTCCTGGAAAAGGTAATAGGGTACAGTAAGAGAAAAATAAACTAAATATGGCCTATGATAGACAACCCCGAATAATGAATTGCAGGGGAATACACTAAATTGAATAGGCAATAATTGCAGCTATATTATGAGCATTAAAAACGATTTATTCTTAAGAGCATTAAAAGGTGAAACTGTAGAGCGCCCACCAGTTTGGATGATGCGCCAGGCAGGAAGATATCTGCCGGAATTTATGGCAATCCGCGACAAGTACGACTTTTTTACCCGTTGCCGTACACCGGAATTGGCCAGTGAAATTACTGTACAGCCCATACGTCGCTACGGTATGGATGCCGCAATTTTGTTCAGCGATATTTTGGTAATTCCACAGGCGATGAACATAGAAGTACAGATGAAACCCAATTTTGGGCCGTATTTGCCCAATCCGGTAACGGACCAAAAAGGCGTGGACGAAGTTATTGTCCCTGATGTGAACGTGGAATTGGATTATGTAATGCAGGCCATAAAAGCCACCAAGGAACTTTTGAACAATGATATCCCCTTGATCGGCTTTGCCGGCTCACCTTGGACCATTTTGTGTTATGTGGTACAAGGCCAGGGCAGCAAAACCTTCGATAAGGCCAAAGAATTCTGTTTTACCAATCCAGTGGCGGCCCATCAGCTACTACAAAAAATTACCGATACTACCATTGCCTATCTAAAGGCAAAAGTCAAGGCCGGTGTAGATGCCGTACAGGTGTTCGACTCATGGGGGGGAATGTTGTCCCCTGTGGACTACCAGGAATTTTCGTTCCAATATATACAACAGATTATAGATGCCCTTAAGGACGAGGCTCCCGTAATCGTTTTTGGAAAAGGATGCTGGTTCGCCTTGGGCGATATGGCCAAATCTGGAGCAGCTGCCCTTGGAGTGGACTGGACCTGTTCCGCACGGAATGCACGTTACCTTTCAGGAGGCAATATCACCCTACAAGGTAATTTTGATCCGGCAAGATTGCTTTCCCCTCCTGCCGTAATCAAAAAAATGGTAACCCAAATGATCAATGAATTTGGCAAGGATAAATACGTGGTCAACCTTGGTCACGGTATCCTGCCCAATGTTCCCTTGGACAACGCCAAGGCCTTTATAGAGGCGGTAAAGGAGTACCGATATAATTAAAAGGGCGTATCCCTTTCTTCCTCTTTTCAGGGAAAAAAGGGTCGCGCTTTCCGTTATATCTTTTATTTTTATGGAAGTATTACTTTGGGGCATCGCTTAAAATAACAGAATTACACCCAAGACAGTTTGTCTTCCATAAAAATAAAAGGATGTCACTGCAATCGCTTACGCAAAACCACAAGTATGACCAAACATATACTGAACGGTATTAAAGCCTATTTTGGCACCTTTAAAATTATTTCCCAATTGGGACTTTGGCGCTATTTTTGGATTCCAATATTGATCAGCATAGTCGTAGCCATTATTATTTTCACCTCAGCTTTTGGGCTATCCGATAATATAGGTGGATTTCTTTCGCAATGGTGGATTTGGGACTGGGGAAGGCAAACGGTGATTCTGATCAGCGAAATTTTTGGAGGCCTTTTAATTATTGTGTTTGGCTTTATTTTGTACAAGCATATTGTCATGGCACTTTCTGCGCCTTTTATGAGCCCAGTTTCAGAAAAAATAGAGGCCCATTTATTGGGAAACACTATAAAAACCCATAGAGATACCACCTTCGGGGAACAACTTTGGCGCGGTATCCGAATCAACCTAAGAAACCTGATAATGGAAATCTTGTTGACCCTCCCTATTTTATTAATCGGGCTAATCCCGATTATAGGATTGGTTTCAACCCTTCTCATATTTCTAGTACAGGCCTATTATGCGGGTTTTGGTAATATGGACTATACCCTGGAACGACATTTTAAATATGCCGAAAGTGTAAACTTTGTACGAAATAACAAAGGCATTGCCATAGGTAACGGAATTGTATTTATGTTCTTTCTGTTTATTCCCGTAATTGGTGTAATTCTAGTATTGCCATTGTCGGTAACCGCTGCGACCATAAAGACGGTAGATATATTGAAAGCAGAAAAAGAAATTGGATAGCATAGGACCTGCAAGGTTGAGCCGCTGACAAGACCTGCAAGGTTTCAAAAACCTTGTAGGTCTATAAACCGAAAATGAAAAAATGATTGTTCCAGGCAATGGAACAAAGCCAACAAGGTCGGGGAGACCTTGCAGGTTAGGCAAACAACTGAGCGCTAACCAAGACCTGAAATATGGCAAAGGTGACAAGACTTGCAAGGTTTAAATTCTATAAAGCAACAAAAATGAAACTAGAAAAACTTGAACAGGGTTGTTATTATCACATATACAACCGAGGAATAAACGCTGGGCATATATTTAAATCTGATGAAAACAAATGCTACTTCTTAAAACTGATCAATAAGTATTTAACAAACAAGGTTTCCATTCTTGCATATTGTTTAATGGGCAACCATTACCACATGGCGGTTCAGGTCATTCAAGAAGAACAAAAAGTAACTCAATCATTTTCCAATCTTTTCAACGCATATGCCAAAGCTTTCAATAAAATGCACAATAGAACGGGTAGTCTTTTTGAAAAGCATTTTAAAAGAATTAGAATTCAAGATACCAAATATTTAAGGAACTTGATTATCTATATCAATACTAATCCAGAATTACATGGAATCACCGAAGATTATAAATCATACAAATATTCGTCTTATCAGACCACTATTTCCATTCAGAACAGTACCGATTTAGTTTCAATAGCAAAAGAAGAGGTAATAAATCTTTTTGATGATCTAGGGAATTTTGAATATTTGCATGAACAAAAAAGAAGCTTAGGTCTAGACAAATTGAACTGGGGTCAATGACCTGCATGGTTGAGCCGCTACAAGACCTGCAAGGTTTCAAAAACCTTGTAGGTCTATAAACCGAAAATGAAAAAATGATTGTTCCAGGTAATGGAACAAAGCCTACAAGGTCGGGGAGACCTTGTAGGATTGGTAAACCTTGAAGGTCTACATCGAAAACAAGAAAACAAAAGGTATGAAAGATAAATTTTACGCTTACATTCAACAACTACAGGATACGATTACTTCCAAATTGGAAGCTGTAGACGGTATGGCCAAGTTTAGGGAAGACATTTGGGAACGACCTGAAGGGGGCGGTGGACGATCAAGGGTCATAGAAAACGGCGCTGTTTTTGAAAAGGGCGGTGTAAACATCTCTGCCGTTCACGGCGCCTTGCCACAAAGCATGCAAGACTATTTTGGAGTAAAGGACGCCGATTTTTTTGCCTGCGGACTAAGTCTTGTCATTCACCCAAAGAATCCCATGGTTCCTACAGTACATGCCAATTGGCGCTATTTTGAAATGTATGATAGACACGGTAAATTGGTGGACCAATGGTTTGGTGGGGGACAAGATTTAACACCGTATTATCTATTTGACGAAGATGCCAAACACTTTCATACAATTTGCAAAAATGCCTGTGACAAACATAATCCGGAATTCTACAATACCTACAAAGCAAAGTGCGACAATTATTTCTGGAATACGCACCGGAACGAGGCTCGGGGTGTTGGGGGACTGTTTTACGATTACTGTAAGGCAAATAATGCGATGTCCATGGAAGATTGGTACAATTTTGAAACCGAAGTGGGCAATAGCTTCCTGGAGGCCTATGTGCCAATCGTTGAGAAAAGAAAGGACTTGCCCTATACCAAAGAACAGCGGAATTGGCAGGAAATCCGACGTGGCCGTTATGTAGAATTTAACCTGGTACATGACAAGGGTACACTCTTCGGCTTAAAGACCAATGGCCGAATAGAAAGCATATTAATGAGCCTACCTCCCCATGTACAATGGGTATATGACCATCACCCAATAAAGGGAACTGAGGAAGAACGTTTGTTGAATGTTCTTGCCAAACCCAAGGAATGGGTATAGTAAACCTAAACATAGGATTATGAGTAAAAAAGGTAAGGAAAAAAATACCGCCAACAAGGCAAAACACAGCAAACTCCTCAATAGAAAGAAAAACAAACTTAAAAAAGAAAAGGAAACCCGTAAAGAGCGACTTAAAGCGATTATAACACTACATCGGGAAAAGGGGAATATAGAGGATACGAATTAGTCTTTAAAAGGCAGTAGAACCATAATCACTAAAAAAACCATTATAATAAATGCCATGAATTGTCCCTGTGGAACCCATAAATCCTATGTCAATTGCTGTGAATTGGCGCATAAAGACCTCAGAGCCGTTAGGACAGCGGAACAATTAATGCGTTCCCGCTATTCGGCCTTTGTTTTGGGCAATGGCAACTATTTAATGGATAGTCACCACTCCTCCAGCAGACCCATTAAAGAAAAGAAATCTATTGAAGCTTGGGCAAAATCCGTAAGCTGGATCAGATTGGAGATTTTGGATAAGGAAAAAGGAGGGATATACGACCAAAAGGGCACCGTTACCTTTAACGCATATTTTTTTGAAAACGGCAAAGTGGAAGTGATATATGAAAAGTCGGACTTTGTAAAGGAAAACGGCCTATGGATGTATTTAGGTCTAGCGAAATAATAAAAGGATTAACCCGTCCATTTAATACAATTTAGGACATGTTCCCCTATCTTTGAATTTTAAAATTAACATAACAATGTATCCACTTAAAAGAAACAGAAGACTCCGTACCAATGAGGCCATAAGGTCCTTGGTCCGTGAAACTATTATCGCTCCAAATGATTTTTTAGTACCCCTTTTTGTTGTGGAAGGAAATGGGGTCAAGGAAGAAATTGCATCCATGCCCAATTACTACAGATACAGCCTGGACTTATTGGAAAAAGAAGTAAAAGAACTTTGGGCCATGGGACTTAAATCGGTACTTCTCTTTGTGAAAGTGCCAGACCATTTAAAGGACAATAAAGGTAAGGAAGCCGTAAACCCCAAGGGGTTAATGCAAAGGGCCATTAAAACGGTTAAAAATGCTTGTCCGGAGATGTTGGTTATGACCGATGTTGCATTGGATCCCTATTCCTCCTATGGACATGATGGTATAGTGGAAAACGGACAGATCGTTAATGACGATACTGTGGAGGTTTTGGCCAATATGAGCGTGAGCCATGCCCAAGCCGGGGCCGATTTCGTTGCGCCCAGTGATATGATGGACGGCAGAATATTGAGCATTCGGGAGGCCTTGGAAGATGAAGGGTTTATAGATACTGGAATTATGAGCTATAGTGCCAAATATGCCAGTGCATTTTACGGTCCCTTTAGGGATGCGTTGGATTCGGCTCCAGGCTTTGGAGATAAAAAAACCTACCAAATGGATTACGCCAATAGGTTTGAGGCCATTAAGGAAACCGAAATGGATATTGATGAAGGTGCGGATATCGTAATGGTAAAACCTGGTCTTTGCTATTTGGATATAGTAAGGGAAATTAAAAATGAGGTGGATGTTCCCGTGGCAGTATACCAGGTATCAGGGGAATATGCTATGGTTAAGGCTGCAGCCGAAAAGGGTTGGTTGGATCACGATGCCGTTATGATGGAGCAGTTGACCGCCATAAAAAGGGCCGGTGCCAATATCATTGCCAGTTACTTTGCCAAGGATGTAGTCCGCGTATTGGGATAAATAAGGTGTACCACCTTTCATCCTAGGCCTTGCCAAAAGTTATTTAGCACTAAACTTACATTATTAGCATATGAAAGATTTGCTTTTTGTACTTATTATTCTTTTTGTGGTCCCCCTACAATCCCAGGACCTTGTTATTCCCACTTTTTTGGAAAAATGGGAAAATTCCAAAACTTATCTAGTGGATATAGCAGAAGCCATGCCTGCAGAGAAATATAATTTTAAGCCTACTGAAAGACAAAAGGTTTTTAAAGATCAGTTACTGCATATAAAGGGCAATATGGATTGGTTATGCAGCACCTATTTCGGCGGACAAAAACTTGACAATAAAACAGATATAAACTCCACACCAACAAAGGAAGAAATTATAAAATCGTTAATAGACAGTTTTGATCGGGTTGGTACTATTCTAAAAAACACCCCTTCTTCAACGCTTTCGGAAAAAGTTGAATTTTTTGCCGGTAAAAAATCCAGATTACAAATATTGAATCTTTTACAGGACCATGTAACCCATCACCGGGGTCAATTAATTGTATATTTAAATCTCAATAATATTGAACCCCCAAAATATGTGGGTTGGTAATTCATCTGTTATGAAAAGAAGTAATTATGGTGCCATTATTATACTGTTAAGTATATTTATAAATATACATCTCCTAGCGGCACAAACAACTAATCTGGAGACACTTCGCTATGATCATCCGTCGGCTGTCGGAATGGATTCATTGTTTATCCACTCCAAAGTAGATTCAATAATGACCTTTGCCATTAAGGAGGAAGCCTTCCCAGGTGCACAGGTATTGGTGGCCAAGAACAACAAAATCATTTTTCATAAAGCCTATGGGTTTCACACCTATGACAGTTTACAGCCTGTAGGTCTAACGGATATCTACGATTTGGCATCAGTAACCAAAATAATGGGGCCACTACCAGCCTTGATGAAATTACATGACGAGGGAAAACTGGATTTGGATGCGCCCTTCAGTACCCTATGGCCTAAATGGAGCAAAAGAAAGGATAAAAAATCGCTGACGATAAGGGAAGTTTTTGCCCATCAGGCGGGATTGGTTCCCTATATAATTTTCCTTCAAGAGGTGATGAAAAGGAATGGTTCGGTAAAAAATCGTTTTGTAAGACACGAGCCTGGTCGTAAATTCAACACTAGAGCCTATGACAATATCTATATCAAGGATAGGTTTAAAAACAAAATATATCGCCACATCAATCGCTCTAAGGTGTCGGAAATAAAAAAGTACAAGTATTCCGGGCTTACTTTTTTACTCTATCCCGAAATCATTTCACGACTTACCAATACGGATTATGAAGCCTATGTAACCCAAAACTTTTATGCTCCTTTGGGGGCCACTACTTTGGGGTTCAATCCCAAAACAAAAAATTACCAAAACAAAATAGTCCCTACGGAAATCGACACCTTGTTCAGACATCAACTGACCAAAGATTGGGTCCATGACGAAAACGCAGCTTTAATGGGCGGGGTATCAGGAAACGCAGGGCTGTTCGCCTCGGCAACGGATTTGGCAAAAATGATGCAGATGTACATGAATTATGGTACTTATGGAGGTAAGCGGTATTTGTCCGAGGCCACGGTGAAGGAATTTACCAAAGTACAATATCCCGAAAATGACAATAGAAGGGGGCTAATATTCGATAAACCCGATTTGAACAATCATGAACTTACCTTAGCCGATTCCTATCCGGCCCCAAGCGCCAGTGCTGACAGTTTTGGACACAGTGGGTTTACAGGAACATTTGTTTGGGCCGATCCGAAAGCCCAATTGGTATACATATTTCTGTCCAACCGTGTATATCCCAGTAGAACACATGGCAATATATACAAATACAATATCCGCTCCGCCGTACAGCAAGTATTTTACGACGCTATGATGGATTGAGTTAAGAATTTCTGAATTTATTAGTACCTTAGTGTTTTATACATTTATATGGGGTTATTAATATTTTTTGCACTTATTTCCATCCTCGTATCCTTTCTATGCTCCATTTTAGAAGCAGTGCTTCTGAGTGTTCCCCAAACTTTTATCAACCTAAAGATAAAAGAGGACAAATCTTATGCACAGGATCTGGAAATCCTTAAAAAGGATGTGGACAAGCCTCTTATAGCCATTCTCACCTTAAATACCATAGCCCATACAGTAGGGGCAATTTTAGTAGGGGTGCAGGCAAAAGTAGCTTACTCCGAACTTTACGGAAATACCGAAAAATCCATTTTAGGAATGGAATTTACCGAAGCCGCCATGGTGGGATTGGTTTCTACCATCATGACCATTTTGATCTTGGTAGCCTCCGAAATAATTCCCAAGACAATTGGTGCCACCTATTGGAAACAATTGGCGCACGCGGCCACAACTTCCCTAAAAATAATGGTGTGGGCCCTTCGTTGGACAGGAATTCTTTGGCTATTGCAACTTTTCACAAGACTGGTCGGTAAAAAAGGCGTGCATGGCAGTGTATTTAGCAGGGAAGATTTTAGCGCCATGACCGATATTGCCCATGAGGAAGGGGTTTTTCAAGAATCGGAATCCACCATTATCAGAAACCTCCTGAACTTTGACGAAATCAAGGTAAAGGACATCATGACTCCAAGGGCCGTGGTAAAAATTGCCTCGGAATCCACCACCATTAAGGAATTTTATAATGCCAACCCCAAAATGCCATTTTCACGAATTCCCGTATACAGTAAAAAAATGGATAATATTACTGGGTTCGTTTTAAAGGACATGATTTTGGAAGAAATAATCAAAAAAAATGGCAGTGCACCACTGTCCAGTATTAAAAGGGAGATATTGGTAAGTAACCGACAAACTCCTATTCCTGAGTTATTTGAAACCTTTATTTCCAAAAGGGAGCATATAGCCCTTGTTGTGGATGAATACGGTTCAGTTAGTGGGGTAGTAACTATGGAAGACATTTTAGAGACCTTATTGGGCCTCGAAATAATGGACGAAAGCGATAGTGTGGAAAACCTACAACACCTCGCCCGAAAAAATTGGAACGAAAGGGCCAAACGTCTCGGAATTATTCAAGGAAAGAGAAATAAGGAATAATGGAGGCCGTATATATAAACACGCCTTTGGGTATAGCAAAAATTGAAGGTGATGAAAACGGATTAACTTCCATCACTGTATTCGATAGTGAAGAAAAACTATCGGATATTGTTCCTGAATTGCTCGAGGATGCGGTATACCAGCTTCGGGAATATTTTGAAGGTACAAGAAAGGAGTTTAGCTTAACACTCAACCCCGAAGGAACAGATTTTCAAAAAAAGGTTTGGCAGGCCCTACAACAAATTCCTTATGGCAAAACTGTTTCCTATCTGGAGCTGTCCAAAACGTTGGGCGATGTTAAAGCCATAAGGGCCGTAGCTTCGGCCAATGGCCAAAATCCTTTATGGATAGTTGTGCCCTGTCACCGGGTCATTGGCAGCGATGGTTCCTTAACGGGATATGCCGGTGGATTGCATCGTAAAAAATGGCTTTTGGAACACGAGAGTCCCGTAAAGCAACAAACTCTGTTTTAATTTTTTACAGACCCTTCGGTCGGTATATCATCCTTTAGGGCCTTATTTGTATACCTTGGTAGACTTACATCGGTATTTCTGTGTTCTTTATGGAAATATCCCAAATATGTAACGGTAACTCATAGTTGTGTACCAACCGTATGGTCGGTTAATACCTTCTTGTGCTTCCCGCCCAATATACCCTAAATTGAATCTAAACAATAGGGAAAATGCCCAAAACAACAGTTTTAAATTTGTTTGTATATTTATAATTCACCTTGTTTTATCAAAATTATAATCGAGCCATTTAGGTAATAATAAACTTTGAATGCTACATAAAATTAACTTGGAACACATACTCTTTTTGGACATTGAAACGGTTCCGGAAGAAGAGAATTTTAATAAGCTGGACGACACCAAAAAAGAACTTTGGGAACATAAGTCGCTCTACCAACGAAAAGACGAATATACAGCTGAAGAATACTATGACCGGGCTGGAATTTGGGCAGAGTTCGGAAAGATAGTTACAATTTCGGTTGGATACTTTAATTACAAAGGGGACAATCGGACGTTTAGGGTTACCTCATTTTATGGGGAGGAGCCAAAGATTCTCAAAGATTTTAAGAATTTGTTGGATACTCATTTCAATCGTCCCCATCACCTACTATGCGGGCACAATGGCAAGGAATTCGATTTTCCCTATATCGCTAGACGTATGATCATCAATAAGGTTGATTTGCCCAACAAGTTGGACCTTTTTGGTAAAAAGCCATGGGAAATAGCTCATTTGGACACTATGGAACTATGGAAGTTTGGAGACTACAAGCATTACACTTCACTTAAGCTTATGGCCAATATTCTTGGCATTCCCTCTCCTAAAGAAGATATAGACGGCAGTATGGTAAAAGCCGTTTACTATGAGGAGAAGGATTTGGATCGCATCGTAAAATACTGTGAATTGGATGTGATCACTACAGCGCAGGTGTTTTTACGTTTGCGGAACGATGAACTATTGGATGAAAGTGAAATTAAAAGAATATAAGATCTTGGCTATTGATGCTTTTAGATTAGGACTTGTAGAACTTAATGGATTTTGATCCTTCTAGGTCTGCAAGGGTTAGCACGTACAAGCCAGTGGTAAGGTCGGCAATATAAATCTGCCTATGCTCCGCCTTACCGGATTTTACAACGATGCCGTTAAGAGAAACAATCTTGTACATGGCATCCTCCGAGACATCTCCATTAATAGTCATTGAGGTCTGCACGGGATTGGGGAAAATGGAAAACTGTACTTCCAAAGTCAAGGTTTCATATTCCATATAATCCATAAGTTCGGTTTCGCTTCCCTTAAAGGTAAATTCGTATTCTTCACTATATTCGGAACTTATATTTTCGGAACAAAATGTCTTTACCCGAAGGCTATATTCCATTCCCTCTACTAGATTATTTAGGCTAATAAAGTTATCGAAGGTTGTTTCCACATTCCATTCGTTACTACTTTTCTTTTTATATTCAATTTGGAAAAGTGCATCTGTGTTTGCAGTCCAATCCAACCTTACCCCGGTATCATCGGAGGTGGTAAGTTCAATATCTTCCGGGGTAACTAGAACACAATCGGTAAGGGCAATCCCCGTAACAATAAGGGAAAAATTCTGAGGCCCTTGGCTAAGGGTATTTTTATGGGTAATTGTTATGGTATATTCCCCTTTGGCATTCTGAATATCTATTCTTTCAAAGGGATCCACTCTATTGTCTCCGCTAGCGGCTGGAGCATCTGCCTTGGTTGCATTCAGTTTCCATGGTAAAAATGTCTTGCCGTCCTTAATTATCCGAATATCCAAATCGTTCACCAAGGCTGCGGACATATCGTTTAAAGTTCCGGAATTTACCGCTCCTGTAGCAGGGTCTGTCCAAGAAATTGAAGCAGATAACTGTTCTAGTCCATTGGCCATTACCGTATAGGTCTTTGTTTCACCTTCCAAAAGGGTTTCTTCCGAAATCATGGTAGAAAACCCCTTATTTGTTATTACCTCTACAGCCGATTTTGTATTAATAACTCCCCAACCCATTTTATAGTCGGGACCCGGAGCATCAACATCGTCTGCAGTATGTAGTACCAATCCTTTTAGCGTGGCAGCCTTCATAAAACTACCTTCCATTTGTTCGTGATATTCCTGGATCAACAACATAGATCCTGTTACTCCCGGTGTAGCCACAGATGTTCCATTAGCAGTCTCATACCTAGTGTCGTTCGCAATACCAGTAGTGTAAATATTCGTTCCATAGGCCGCAATGTCTGGCTTAATACGACCATCATCAACAGGACCAAAACTGGAATAGGAGGCCACTGAAGCTCTTACCAATTGCCCTTGATCATTGGTTTCAATATCTGCCGCAGCAACCGTGACGCCATTTTTCGAGGTTGCAAATCCCAACATCAAATCAAAACCATTGGAAGCCGAACCAAAAATAGGAGCCTCGTTATCTTTACTTTTTTGGGAATTCCCTGCAGCGGTCACCATTAAATAATAGGGAGCATTGTACATTATTTTATCCCAATCCCTTGAAACTTGAATATAAGACCCGAAATACCAATCTGGCACTCGGTTAGACATAATTCCGTAGGAGTGGTTGGACAATAGTAAGCCATTGGCGGCCATCTCGGCAGCTTCAATTTTATCCCTTCTCCAGTCATTGGAAACAGCCTTAGCCTTATATGCCACTCCTTTTGATTTTTTATCCAGTCCTTCTGCAACCAAAATTCCAGTGACCCTTGTGGCGTGCGAATCCACAATATCACTCTGGTCCAAAATCTGTACCCTATTCCCAAATTCTTTGTGGTTTGCTAAAACGGCTCCTGCGTCCCATACCCCTACCAACATATTCTCTCCGTTAATACCCAAATCCAATAACCCATTATCATGTAAGGCGTTGGCTCTGGTAGCGGTATTTAATTCTGTACTGAAGGTGCTATAATAAAGAGGGGTTCCATCATCGCCTATAGAAGTAAGCTCGCTAAAATTTCCATCTGCCAATCTTTCGGTCAATTTCCAACCATTTGTCTTCGCGGCCTGCAATAAGCTATTGTTCTCCTTGTCAAAATTCCTTTTAAGGTCATTGGTAAACACGCCCAACTTTGAGCTGCGGTATTTATCCTTAATAACATGGATCTGTTTCTCGGTTTGTGCAAACGAGTTATAGGTAGCAAGGCAAAAGGCTAGTGGAAGTAAATACTTGCCAATCTTTAACAAAGTAGGGTTTGCGTAAGCCATGATTAAGTTTATAGTAAGATTTGGACTACAAATATACCACAACAAGCAAATATTATCGATTAACGCACCTTTTTATTCGATGAAACGCATGGTTTTGTTGTGAACAGTCAAAAAAACGACATGAACGCTTCTCTTGAAGGAAAGAATAATTTAAATATTGTACTTAAACTGTACGTAAACTGGAAAATGATCACTGAATCCACCCATATATCTCCTTCCAACATAGGTTCTACGCGGATTGCCCTTATACTTCCCTTTGAACTCGGTTAAAAAGGTCTCATCAAAAATATTGGCTTCGCAAAAACTATGGGTGCCTTTTTCGTAATTGAAAAAGTTATGGGACACTATAATTTGATCGAAAAGACTCCAAGACCTTCTATAGTTGGCACTTCCCCTGTCAGGAGATTTTAATTTCTCCATAGGATTATGCAAGCTAGTCCTACTCATCAGGGTCTGGAGACTGGCAGATGAAGGACCGTCATTAAAATCGCCCATTACAATATAATTGGGATTTTCAATGCGTAGCTCCAAATCCTCCATAAAATCAATAATAGTCTTGGCTGCAGCAATACGCTTATAATCGGTTTCTACCTCCCCACTCCTTCTCGAAGGCCAATGGTTTACAAAAATATGAACCTCTTCACCATTTAAAACCCCGTTTACATACAAAATATCCCTTGTGGTATCGCGTTGGCCATTATCATTATGTATTATCAAAGGAATAGCTTCGGAGTTTAATACTTCAAAATTATCCTTATTATATAGCAAGGCATTATCTATTCCCCTTTCGTCCGGGGAATCATAGTGAACATAATGATAATTGTAATTATTTAAAGGATCTGTGGACAACAAATCCTGTACTACCTTCCCGTTTTCAACCTCGGCAACACCAACCAAGACCGGAGGAAACCCTGTAGATTCGCGTCCAATTTCGCCAATGGTTTTGGCCAGTCTTGACAACTTATTCCGATAGCGCTTTGGGGTCCACTTTTTAGATCCATTGGGCGTAAAATCATCATCCAGGGTTTTGAAGTCATTTTTGGCATCAAATAGGTTTTCTAGATTGTAGAATGCCACAGTGTGGAGGGTATTGATCGATTTTTTCTTAAAAAATGAAAATTTCATCCAAAATTTTTAATCGATTGCTAAATTACGAAAAACCCTTGGCAAGTATTGATTAGATTTGTACTTTAAACTGATATATGCTAGAGAAGAAGACAATAGAATATGAAAAAGCAGTACTCATAGGGGTAATGAACAAGGACCAGAATGAGGAAAAGGTAAACGAATATTTGGATGAACTGGAATTCCTTACCTACACTGCCGGTGGGGAGGTTTGTAAACGCTTTGTCCAACGAATAGACTTGCCCAACCCCAAAACCTATATTGGGAGTGGTAAAATGTTGGAAGTGGAGGCCTATGTTAAAAGCAACGACATTGGATCCGTTATTTTTGATGACGAACTTACACCAGGACAGCAGCGGAATATAGAAAGGCAACTGAAATGTAAGATCCTTGACCGTACCAGTCTTATCCTGGATATTTTTGCCCAAAGAGCACAGACCAGCTATGCCCGTACCCAAGTAGAACTGGCCCAATATGAATATTTACTCCCAAGACTAACCGGATTATGGACCCACTTGGAGCGACAAAAAGGGGGTATTGGGATGCGTGGACCTGGTGAAACGGAGATCGAAACCGATAGGCGTATTGTTCGTGACCGAATTTCCCTTCTAAAGAAAAAATTGTTGAAGGTAGATAAGCAGATGGAAACCCAACGGGGCAATCGTGGTGCATTGGTGCGTGTAGCCTTGGTAGGGTATACCAATGTGGGCAAATCCACCCTGATGAACGTTATTAGCAAGAGTGATGTCTTTGCCGAAAACAAACTTTTTGCCACCTTGGATACTACGGTTAGAAAAGTAGTGATAGGTAACCTTCCCTTTTTATTGAGTGATACGGTAGGATTCATTAGAAAACTGCCCACACAATTGGTCGAAAGTTTTAAAAGTACTTTGGATGAGGTGCGCGAAGCAGATCTATTACTACATGTAGTTGATATATCCCATCCAAATTTTGAAGAGCATATAGATTCGGTAAACCAAATTCTTGCTGAAATAAAAAGTTCGGATAAAAAAACCATCATGGTCTTTAACAAAATAGATCAATACGAACACCAGACCATAGACGATGATGACCTGATCACCGAAAAAACGAACAAACACTTCTCTATTGAAGAGTGGAAGAATACTTGGATGCGCCGTGTTGGCGACAGGGCCCTTTTCATTTCGGCCCTGAACAAAGAAAACCTCGAAGAATTCAGAAAACGTGTCTATGACGAGGTCCGGGACATACACATCACCCGATTTCCGTACAACAACTTTCTATATCCAGAACATTTGGATGAATATTGAATTAATGCCATACAAGGGTTTAATTGCCGATTCCCATCTTAAATACGTGAGGGTATCCCTCTGATTACGGACTTGGAGGACAATGTTCAGGGACATTAAATAGCGGATAAAAAATCCTTGTAAGGCATTATCATCACTTATAATGAAACCAATGGGGTATAAACCTATTGCCGTTCATCGAAGAAAGGATACCGTTGATTTTTTTCACAACATTCTAGAGCGCGTTCACAACAAAAATTAAACATAACTACCTATTCCTTATATCTTTACATTGTATTTAAGTGATAGTGTTTAACCCCAAATTGAATACAAAACTTAATTCGAAGTGCCTTTTCCCCAAATCGGCACTTAACCTTAAAGTAAGAGCTTTAATTAGCCAAATTTTACTAGAAATGCCTACTTAACTAAAAAAAAATGCCCTTCTCTCGAGGGGCATTTTTTATTGTGAATTATGTTCATCATCATAACTTCTAACGCTTATTTTTCAATTTTTAAAAAGGATTTGGCAATGTCTTACAAAATCATGCGCTTTTCCTATTCTGTAAGAAAATCCAAGGAATCAAGATACTAGATTGACTTCGAAATGGCTCTAAGCCATACCATTACATACACCAATAGTTTATGGTTATTTAAAACAGTGTTACATATTTTGGACACTCTGTTACATATGTGATATGATACTCCTTTACAGTTTTATAACTTCGATCTATTGAAGGCTTCGCTTAATATTTAGCCTTTTCTACCAAAGCAAGAATAAGATATTAAGGATTAGTTTAGACGGGAAGCCCATTCGGGTCTTTTGATAATTAATAATTATAACCTATAAATTACCTAAAATAATGAGAAGTAGAATAATTTGTATAACGGTGGTATTGTCGATTTTTATGAGTTGTGGAATAGACAATTTGGGTGAATCGAAATGCTTTAGTGAGGCCAAAAAAGGTTTAGATGACTTAGATGAAAAGTACAAAAATGTCATCTATTTCGATGAAGAAGGTAATTTTAGGGAGAAATCGTATGAAAATTGCGTTTTTGCCCGAACAATGACAACTGGCCAAATAAACCTTTTGGAAGATAATGAAGAGGAATTAGCAGTGGATTCTAGTTGTATGTCAGAAGCAGAGTATCTGGATTTACTTGCTAGGATTGATAAAAGAAAGCGTGAATTGGAACAAGATATTGAGGATGTCTGGAATGGTTGTGAATCGGCTTTTGGTGTAGACGACTAAACCCTGATATCTTTGGTTTTTAGAATTACATAAATAGTTGAAAATATGCGGTAGAAAGACAGGAACAACCAACAATCAATTGATTTAATAGTCTACATTTTTTAACTTCTTTTAAATGCATATGAATCAACATTTTAAGGAGGTTTTTTCGCTGATAAGTATTACATAGTTCAAATAAAAGGGAACTATAATTTACATTTAAAGTAGCCGAATTCTGAAAAGGGCTCCAAGATAATAATAAATATCAACTGGTATAAAATAACAGTAAGTGAGCCACTCCGCAACCCGTATTTTACCAACAAAGAGAAAACAGGTATGCTATAGAAAACTCCGTTCACCACGGAAATATCGGTAAATAGGCGGCAATACAATACTGGCCATAGCAATCCTTAAAATGCTATGCACTTCCTGCCACTAAAATACATTTCGTAGCTAAGCCACCCCACTCTTCAATTCGCACACCACATGATGCCCTATATTCACAACAAAAATTTAACTGCCAAATAGCTACTTGTTATATTAGCTGAACAATTAAAAGAAATACTTTTCCAATTGGAATTCAAAATATATACCGCTTAACCAAAATTGACAAATCCTACTTTGCAAAAATGGCCCTCTTTGAGGGCCATTTTATTTTATTATACCGATCAATATCGTCTTTTAGAACGAATAGTTTAGACCGAACAGCCAATAGGTCTGTAAATCGTTGTCGATTGACGCAAAAGTAGGGATTGGATCTCCTACATCCAGATTGCCCAAAGCATAGTTTAAAGCTTCCTGCTTGTTGTTTCTTAGGCCAAATTCGAACCCTAGACCAATACCTTTCCATAAAGTATATCCAAAAGAGTTGGTCCAAGTCCAGTTGGAATAATCTGCACTCTTATAACTTTGAAACAGGGATAAATTGGTCTTAAAATTAACATCCCCTAATTTCTTTGTATAGTCGGCCACAATTTTAGCCCCTAAGGAGGATTCAAAAACGGTATCTCCGGAACTGAACACAAAATTGTAGTTTAGGGGGTGAATAACAACCACCAAATCGGTAATAGGGGTCCAGGTTGCACCAACTCCAATATCCAAATAGCCTGGGTCATTAAAATTATCAATAATCGTAGTCCTATATTCCCCCAGAGTAGATATAGCGAACTTATCGCTCAATTTCCGCCCGTACAACGAGGTGATATTAAAAACATCCGTAGCGGAACGAAAACTATCATCATCGGTATCAATATCCTTATCATCTATTTTTACCCACCCAAGATTGATATTCAATGAATTTCTCCAGAAATATTTAGGTTGATTAAGATTGGCGAAGGCATTGGTAGTAATACCTATATTCCCTGCACTGGAATTTGGAGTGCCTTTGGAATACCAATTGTTAAATCCGGAAAGACTGGCACCAATGGTTCCAAAAGCGCCTTTTTTCCATCCGGGTATGGCATTTATTTTTCCTTGAATGGCGTCTACCCTTCCTTGTATTGCCGCAATGGAATCTTTTTTACTTGCCTTTTCCGCCTTTAACTCCTCTAAAGACTGGGCAACAGTAATATTCATAGCCAACAAAGCGACTATTGCTAGTACAATTTTCTTCATAACAATTAGTGTTTTATTTATAGTTAGGGCAAAAATAAGGAATATTGGATAAAGAGTAAGAATGTTATCAGTCGTTATTTTGCCTTAAACAAAGGCACCGAAGAACAGGCTTCCCCGTACATTACGCTTTTGGCTACCGTCTGAATTTTGGTAGTGGCCCATAAATAGGCATTGGGTGGTACAGGTTTGTTGGAACAGCCTTTGATGATTACCGGTTTGTCCACAAATTCGGACACGTCCAGATCTTCCAAAATGGATTGATAAAGGGAAGATTCCAACATTTCCAAATCCCCAATAATAATTTGTTTGGAATAAGGTTGTAGTTTGGTAGCTATAAGCATATACGCCCAACCCGGAATAATGGCATCGGAAGTGCAGTTTAATGCCACATATGCACCTTTGTACTTAGTCCAATCATGTTTCTCCAAATGAGCCCGAAATTCCTTTTCCCGAAGGATTAAGCCCTCATACAACCAATCCTTAATGTCCATGAGTATCCTTTCCCCATTGGGGTATAAATCCTCTAAGTTAAAGGTCACCAATTTACTTTGGGAGACTCGATTTATTATTTCAGACATAAATCTTCGGTTTTAGAATATCACTTTTGATCGACAGATCCAATCCTACCAATTAATTGGGTATTTTCTTATTGCTAGATGGGATTACAGGACAGCTATAGCATTCCCAATTCCAATTTGGCTTCTTCACTCATTAATTCTTGGGTCCATGGGGGGTCAAAAGTAATTTCTACCTCAACATCCTTTAGCTCGTCTATAGATTTTACCTTTTCCTCCACTTCCATTGGGAGCGACTCGGCAACAGGACAGTTCGGCGAAGTCAAGGTCATTAAAATTTTAACTTCATTGTCCTCGTTGACGAAAACATCATAAATTAGGCCCAATTCATAAATGTCCACAGGTATTTCGGGGTCGTAAATGGTTTTTAGTACCCTTACTATTTTTTCGCCCAATTCCTGGGTGTCCATGGTTTCTATTTCTTCACTCATTGTTTTAATTATTTATGGTCCAAAAGAGGTCAGTGCATCAATTCTTATGGCAGGACCAATTAATTTAATTGTGTTTGGTATGCCACGGCATACAATTTCAATTGTTTTATCATACTTACCAAGCCATTGGCCCTAGTAGGCGATAAATGTTCCTTCAATCCGATCTCGTCAATAAAATCGGTCTCGGCCTCTATTATGTCCTTAGGCCTTTGGTTACTAAAGGCCCTTATTAAAATAGCAATGATACCTTTTGTAATAATGGCATCACTATCCGCAGTAAAAACCAATTTATCACCTTCCAGTTCAGCATGTACCCAAACCTTGCTCTGGCAGCCTTTAATAATATTATCGTCGGTCTTATACTGTTCTTTGATCATTGGCAAGGATTTTCCAAGCTCTATCATATACTCATAGCGCTGCATCCAGTCCTCAAACATTGAGAACTCATCAACTATCTCTTCCTGAATTTCTTTTATACCCATATCAAAATTTTGTGCCCATTGTATAATGGTAACAATTCCAAACAAAAATACAACAAGTAATTTTGCCTATCAACTATTTAAAAGATTGAAAATTAACCAAATGAAGTTATAATAGCATTGTTTTTGCCCTCCGCACACTGGACACCAGTATATCTACTTCTTCCTTGGTATTGTAGAAACTAAAACTTGCCCGTACGGTACCTGGAATTTTGTAAAAATCCATGATAGGCTGGGCACAATGATGTCCTGTTCTTACAGCAACACCTAGTTTATCCAATATACTCCCAATATCATAAGGGTGGAGTCCTTCAATATTAAAAGAAATCACGGCTGTTTTTTCCTTGGTATCCCCGTATATTTTTAATCCATCAATGGCCAGAAGTTCTTGGGTTGCATATTCCAAAAGTTCCTGTTCGTATTGGGCAATGGCATCAAATCCAATGGCATTCATATAATCCAAGGCAGCCCCAAAGGCTATACCACCACAAATATTGGGAGTACCTGCCTCAAACTTATGGGGAAGTTCGGCATAGGTGGTTTTTTCAAAGGTTACCTCTGCAATCATTTCGCCCCCTCCTTGGTAAGGTGGCAATTTATTTAACCATTCCTCTTTGCCATAGAGCATTCCTACTCCAGTAGGACCACACATTTTATGGGCAGAAACCACGTAAAAATCAACATCCAGTTTCTGAACATCAGCCTTTATATGCGGAGCTGCTTGAGCCCCATCTATTAAGACGGCAGCACCTACCTTGTGGGCTGCGGCAATAATTTCCTCAATAGGATTAATGGTACCCAAGGCATTTGAAACATGGTTACAGAATACCAGTTTGGTACGTTGGGAGAGTAATTTATGGTATTCCCCCATAACCAATTGGCCCTCCAAATTCATTGGAATCACTTTTAAAACAGCACCGGTGCGTTCACAAAGCATTTGCCATGGCACAATATTGGAATGGTGTTCCAATGCGGAAACTATAATTTCATCACCTTTTTCCAATAAAGAGGTAAAACCATTGGCTACTAAGTTTATACCATGGGTAGTTCCAGACGTAAAAATAATTTCCTGTGGCCTAGCGGCATTAAAATGCCTTTGTATTTTCTGCCTCGCCTGTTCATAGACGTCCGTTGCTTCTTGGGACAGTGAGTGTACCCCTCTATGGATATTGGCATTGTAATTACTGTAGTAATCCACAATGGTATCTATAACCTTTTTAGGGGTCTGGGACGTAGCGGCATTGTCCAGATATACCAAAGGATAGCCGTTTACTTTCCTATTTAGGATAGGAAAGTCCTTACGTATGCTCAATATATCGAAAACAGTTTGTATCATGTTAAAAATTCAATGCTGGAAATTACGTTGAATAGAAACTTTCTATAGGTCAAACCCTAAACGAACTCCCAATTTGTTGGCAATTAATTTGTTGATCCTAACCTTTAATTCAGGAATTCGCACACTTTCCAAAACGTTATTGGCAAAGGCGTACATAAGCAATGCCCGTGCTTCTTTTTTTGGAATTCCCCGAGACTGTAGATAAAATAATGCCTCCTCATCCAATTGCCCTATGGTACAACCATGTGAACATTTCACATCGTCTGCAAAAATCTCCAACTGGGGTTTCGTATTAATGGTAGCCTTGTCACTAACCAAAATATTGTTATTCTGCTGAAAGGCGTTAGTCTTTTGGGCAATTTTGTCCACTATAATCTTACCGTTGAAAACACCTGTGGCATTTTCCCCATATATCCCTTTATAATCCTGATGACTTTCACAGTTGGGCTGAATATGGTGCACCAGGGTATGGTGATCCACATGTTGCTTTTCCTCAATTATGGTAACCCCTTTCATGGTAGAATCTATACGCTCCCCATTTTGATAGAAGTTAAGGTTGTTCCGCGTTAATTTTCCTCCAAAGGAGAAGGTATGGACGTTTACTACACTACCATCTTTCTGGTCAATATAAGTATTGTCTATCAATGAGGCGGTTGTTAAATCGTTCTGGACCTTATAGTAATCTACATGAGCGTTCTTGGCAGCAAAAATTTCTGTTACCGAATTGGTAAACACTTCATTGGCCGTTAAACTCTGATGCCGTTCTATTATCTGCATTTCCGCATTTTCCTCTGCAATGATCAAATTTCTTGGCTGCAACAATAACGCTGCTTCATTCCCTGTTGAAAAATGAACAATTTCAATCGGTTTTTTGGGAATCTTGTTTTTGGGAATATAGATATAGGCTCCCTCCCGGCTAAAAGCGGTGTTCAAGGTAGTCAACGAATCGTCCTTGGAGGCTATTTTATTAAAATAAACATCTATTATCTGCTGGTACATAGGCTTGTTCAAAGCCGAACTCATTAAACACACATCAACTCCATCATGGGTTGTCTCCGACAAAAAAGAACTATATACCCCATCTACAAATACAATTTTAAAGGTGTCTATTTCATGTAGAAAGTATTTTTTCACATCCCTGTATTCCAACATGCTTTCCTTTTTAGGAAAGATGCTGAAATCTATTTTCTGTAGTGTATTTAAGGAAGTATATTTCCAAGCCTCCTCCTTTTTGGTAGGAAACCCCTTTGTCTCAAAATTCTTGATGGCCTCTGAGCGTATATCGTGTACCGGATGATCTACATCCACACCATTTTCAAAAGCCAAGAATGAGGAAACTAATTTTTCTTTTAAATCCATTTTTACAAGTTGTAATGTCTAAATGTTAAACGTTATAAAGTGCCTTGTCTACTTATCCAATTCTTTATAAATCCACTTAACATTATAGATATGTTTTCAATTTTTTCCTTTAATAAAATAAACTGCTTCTCCTCCAAATGCCCCAAATCCAATGCTAAATACAACTGTGATCCAACCTCTCCCGCAGAGGCTTTTGAAATGTAAGAAAGTGGATAAATTCCTTATTCGTATTTCTTTCAAACCCTTCTGCAATATTAGAACTTATTGATACTGAAGCTCTCCTAATCTGTCTCTTTAAATCAAAATATTTTTCAAATTCACCCTTAATCGTCAAATCATAAATTACCTTGTTGAAATCTATACTCTCTTTCCAAGCATTTATTTCCCCAAACAAATTTATTTTGGCCATTTCCAATCCATAATTAGATTAGAACGCCATTTTGACTTTCAAACTTTCAACATTGAACCTTATAACTATATCACAGTTTCCTGTTTCAACCAGTCATATCCTTTTTCTTCCAATTCCAAAGCAAGGTCCTTAGTACCGGATTTAACGATCTTTCCGTTGTGCAAAACGTGCACAAAATCAGGGACAATGTATTCCAACAAACGTTGGTAGTGGGTAATAACTATTACAGCGTTATCCTTACTCTTTAATTTATTTACCCCATTGGCAACAATACGCAGGGCATCGATATCCAAACCGGAATCCGTTTCATCCAAAATGGCCAATTTAGGTTCCAACATCGCCATTTGAAAAATCTCGTTACGCTTTTTCTCCCCACCTGAAAAGCCTTCATTAAGGGAGCGCGACAAAAATTTTCTATCGATCTCCAACAATTCCGATTTCTCACGGATCAATTTCAACATATCCTTGGCAGGCATATCTTCCAAACCTTTTGCCTTTCTAGACTCATTGATCGCTGTTTTCATGAAGTTGGTAACGGAAACACCTGGAATTTCAACAGGATACTGAAAGGAAAGAAATATTCCCTTATGTGCCCTATCTTCTGGTGAGGTGTCCTCTAAATTTTCACCTTCCAAAAATACCTCTCCTTTGGTAATTTCAAATTCTTCCTTCCCGGCAATTACGGCAGCCAAGGTACTTTTCCCAGAACCGTTAGGCCCCATAATAGCATGTACTTCCCCTGCATTTACCGTTAAGTTTATTCCTTTTAGTATCTCCTTATCCTCTACTCTAGCGTGTAAGTTGTTAATTTTCAGCATTGTTCTTAATTCTAATTATTTTAAATAATTGGGCGCCTTCGGCATTTTATTAAATCTTCTCTATATGTTTAAAGAAAGGGGCATTTATATAATTTCTTAAGGGCCCCTGCCCCAACGAAACAGGACTCTAGGAATTTTTTCCTCTATCCTACAGATCCTTCTAAACTTATTTCCAATAATTTTTGGGCTTCCACTGCAAATTCCATTGGTAATTTATTCAGTACTTCCTTACTGAAACCGTTTACGATCAAGGCAATTGCCTTTTCCGTATTGATACCCCTCTGGTTACAATAGAATATCTGATCTTCCCCGATCTTACTGGTGGTGGCCTCATGTTCTATCTGTGCCGACTTGTTCTTGACTTCTATATAGGGAAAAGTGTGTGCCCCACATTCGTTCCCCATAAGCAAGGAATCGCATTGGGAAAAGTTTCTGGCATTTTCCGCCCTACTGTTTACCTGTACCAAACCACGGTAACTGTTTTGGCTCTTCCCTGCCGATATACCCTTGGAAATAATAGTACTCCTGGTATTTTTCCCCAAGTGGATCATTTTGGTACCGGTATCAGCCTGTTGATAATTATTGGTTACGGCAATGGAATAGAATTCCCCAATGGAATTATCCCCTTTAAGAATACAGGATGGATATTTCCAAGTGACTGCCGAACCCGTTTCGACCTGTGTCCAAGAAATTTTTGCATTCTTTTCGCACAACCCCCTTTTGGTTACAAAGTTGAAAACACCCCCTTGACCTTCTTTATTTCCTGGGAACCAGTTCTGCACTGTTGAATACTTTATTTCGGCATCATCCAAAGCAATCAATTCTACCACTGCGGCATGCAATTGGTTTTCATCACGCGACGGTGCGGTACATCCTTCCAAATAACTCACATAACTGCCCTCATCGGCTATAACGAGAGTTCTTTCGAACTGTCCGGTTCCGGCCTGATTGATTCTAAAATAAGTGGATAGCTCCATAGGGCATCGGACGCCTTTTGGAATATAACAGAAAGACCCATCAGAGAAAACCGCCGAATTTAGGGCTGCATAAAAATTGTCCTTTTGCGGAACTACCGAACCTATATATTTTTTTACCAGCTCAGGGTGCTCTTTTATGGCCTCTGAAATGGAACAAAATATGATTCCTTTTTCGGCAAGTGTCTTTTTAAAAGTGGTAGCGACCGATACCGAGTCCATAACGATATCGACGGCCACCCCTGCCAATTTCTTTTGTTCGTCCAAAGAAATACCCAACTTTTTGAAGGTGTCCAGTAATTCTGGATCTACCTCGTCCAAACTTTCGTATTTGGGTTTTTTGTTAGGTGCGGAATAATAGGAAATGGCCTGAAAATCAGGTTTTTTATATTTAACATTTGCCCACTCGGGCTCCACCATATCCTTCCAAATTTTAAAGGACTGCAATCGCCATAAGGTCATCCATTCGGGTTCTTCCTTCTTTTTGGAAATAGCGATAACAATTTCCTCGTTTAAACCGTTTGGAAACGTATCCGATTCTATATCTGTGTAGAAACCATATTCATACTCCTTGGTTTCCAGTTCCTTCTTTAATTCTTCCTCTGTATATGCCATTCTTCCTAATTTAACAATTGTTCCATGGAACAATTGGTTAATTACTTATCATCTCTAATGCACCCAATGGCACATTTATTCTTGTACATCTTTGCTTTTTTAAAGAGAGAAACTCTCTCCACATCCGCAAGTCCTTTGGGCATTGGGGTTGTTAAATACAAAACCTTTGCCATTAAGCCCCCCGGAATATTCCAGTACCGTTCCAACCAGATAAAGAAAACTTTTTTTATCCACTACAATACGCACTGCATTATCCTCAAAAATTTTATCGGTTTCCGTGGTCTTTTTATCAAAATTAAGCTCATAGGACAATCCGCTGCAACCTCCACTTTTAACACCTACCCGCACATAATCCTTGTTGGCATCAAAGCCTCCTTCGGCCATTAGGGCCATCACCCTCTGCTTAGCTGTTTCAGATACTTTAATCATACTTAATTGGATTTAATCTAAATAGTTTACAAATATACTACATAAGTAGGGTTTTACCATATTTCCTAACATTAATATAACGAATAGCCAAATCAAAATTTCTTATGGCCGTTAGGAGCATTAAAATGGATTTTTTTTCGAATGGATCTTTCGTGGAAACCTAGCCAAGACTTTTTATTTAAACAACGTTCGGAAACCCCATAGCATAGCCTATATCCAATGGTCTCCCATTAAAAAAATTATCAGATACAAGCAATAATAAACACGCTAAATATCCAGGCCGTTTGTACTATTGACCAACAGTCTAGTTCTTGAACACAATTTAACTCTAGGATTTAAGGGTTTTTATTTCAAGGGCTGCCCCCAGGTTTTTTGGTCATGGTATACCAAGTTTCCGTTGACCATAGTGATTGGTCATTTTCACTTCTTAAAGGCTTTGCAATATGTATGTAAACCACCCTGTTTTCTTGGATACCAGGTATCTCCAAAAATACTTTTTTCCTATCTGCTGAAAGGTTCACCGATTTGATCTTAAGCGACTCCTCTCCCAATTTTGGTCCTCCGTAGTCCTCGGTGGCTTCATAATAAAATTGTTGCACCTCAAAACCATCGGCAGTCATTATTTCACCTGCAGCTATCGGCTCGGTAAATTCAATTTCCATTCCATGACTTTTCGCACGGACCGCCAACATTTCAAAGGTGGATTTTTCATTGTATTCAAATCGATGAAGGGCATACCATAATCGGCCCTCATGCCTCCAGTTCCCACCAGAGCCCACGCCACCGGCATATAGGTTACCATCGGGTCCCCAGACCGTCCGATTGATCCCTGCGTCCAATCCCTGAATAAAACGAAAAACAGCGCCCTGTTTTACACCGTCAACCTCATCAATAAACACCCTTTTAATGCCACCGTGGGTAACATCCCCATGAATCATTTGATCCTTATACGGTCCAATATTCAAAATTGCAGGTTGGCTAGGGGAATTGCTAATTTCGCCATGTGGTAGCCAAACCAGCGGAGGATCCTCATCATAATCCTTTACCCGCTCCCAATCCGCATGTTTAAATCCGTAAAACTTTCCCTTTTCAACCCGTACAATCTTACTAGTGGGTATCCAATTTCCCTGATTATCCGCAACATATAAAGCACCATCCGGTCCCTCTGCAATGCCATTGGGAGTTCTAAAGCCTTCGGCTATAATCTCAACCTCACTACCATCCTTGCTAATTCTCACCACCTTACCCCTGTCCTTTACCTCTTTAAATTCTGAACCCAGGTCCGTTGCCAAGGTGGCATAAAAACTTCCTTCCTTGTAAACAAGACCAAAGGCAAACTCGTGATAATGTGAAGTAACGTTCCAAGAATCACAAACCTTTTTGTACTCGTCAATGATACCATCCCCATCGGTATCGATCAGTTTGGTGAGTTCCTGTTTTTGCAACACATACAGTTCCCCATCCACCATTTTAATCCCTAAAGGCTCGGCCAATCCCTTAGCTATTTGTTTTACTTCTATAGATTCCGGGTCTTCGGTATTATAGTTTTTCAAAATATATACGGAGCCAGTGGCATCCCAAGTACAGATGACCATTTTATCCCTGTCTATAAAGTCGATACCCCCTATCCTAGGATGAAATTCCGAGGGTTTGGCCTGAAACATGTCAAATGATGGGTGTACTGCATTCAAGGGCATTTGGTCTCCAGGAACTGTACTTGCCTTTCTTGAAACATACGGCAATAATTTTCGAAACGCACTGGTATCGTGATAAAATACGGAATCCGGGACCACCGTAAATTGTTCCCCATCATCCGACCATTGAAGTGAAAGGCCATACCCTCCACCACCTTGTTGAAATTGTAACAAGAATTCGTTCCATCCCTTTTCCAAAACTGCCAAGGCGTTTACGGCTTCAGCACCGTGATCTCCCCTATTATCTATTATTTCGGAACCGTTGAGTTTCAATACAGAACCGTCATCACTAATTAGCCTAAAGGTTTTGTTTACCCTTTCATCAGATTTTATAAATCCTTTAAACTCCATATAGAAATGTTCATTGATCTCCCCCAACACCCCTGAAGTTGGTAAATGAATTGCAGGTGCAATTCCGCTTAATATTGGGAGGGTACTTTTGGTAAGATCTTCATACAGATCACCACTATCATTGACCAAATAAAAACTTACGGCCACCCCTGCCTGTTTTTCAGTGTTATCGCCACCCCTTCGGTCAACATTGTCCATGGCAAAAGTGATGTCCGCTGTATTCAACGCAATATCCACTACCCTTTTCTCGGGTTCGGGCTCGGCATCCAAAGACAAAATATAATAGGCCATATTCTGTGCTTCGGACCTTGAAATATCAGGATGGGGGGTCATGGCGATAGTACCCCAGTTCCCAGTTCCGCCCAGTCTAATTTTGTCCGCCAAGGCATCAACAGTGGCCCAATCAAAAGGGTATCTCTTCGCTATGGAATCATATGCAGGGCCAACCAAGTTTTCGTTTGGTAGATGACAGGCACTACAATCATTACCTTCAACCATTTTTCTGCCAATGACCTTCATTCCGGTATCCTCTGAAATAGGTTCTTTCCAGTCTGCCGGAACAGGATTAAAATACGTCTCAACCACAGTATTTTTTGCAAGCTCCAAGCCATTGTTATTACCCCGCCGTTTCCCCCCTTTCAGGATTTCCTTGTATATCAATTTATGGTCCGTACCATAATTCAATACCGCTACCAAATCATTGGACGAGCCTTCAAGAATAGTAAAATTCCTAACCAATCCTGAACGGCCTTCCTCAAGAACGTACTCCGGAATTTCACGAACCTTGACCGAATTTCCAGTTTTTGAAATCAATTCAAGGTTGATTCCTACTTGACCATTTATCATTGAATACCCCAAGTAATTGATTTTAGGAATTTCAAGACCCTCATGACTTTTTATCCTCCATTGTGTTTCTTGGGAATCATCCTGTATATAAGCAAAACCAAAACTCGAGGGCTGAATACCATGTGCTGTGGTATAAACGGCCCCCTCATAATTAACCCCGCCCTTCCATACTTTGTATAAATTTCCGGATTGTAAATTGTAACAAGTATACAAATCCTTATTCAAGGCCACGGTCAACATTCGAGGCTGTTTGTCCATGACAGATCTAAAGACCCAGGTATCTATTGGTCTATCATATTTTACTTTATGATCACATGAGAAATTAAGACCTATTAAAAACAGGATAATGGGCAAACTGGAGAACTCAAAATATTTCATTTCTTAACTAGTTAAAGCCTTTATGTAAAATTAAGTTTGCAAGTTATGACAAGTATACAAATACAGTAGTATTTGCTTAAACGATTAAAGTTGTAAAATACAATTATATATTAAAGTGCCTCCGATCCTCATATTATTGGATTAAACCACTAATTATCAATACATAAAATCCATGTAAAGCCCACGACCCAAATTATAGTTCCAAGGCCACAACGGATAAATTAACAAAATATATAGAAATTAATTAAAACATCCTTATGCAGATTACAAAAAATTAAATTAAATTCAAATCCATTTTAAAAAATAGAAAAACTTTCAAAAATTATGTCCAAAAAAAAGACCGCATTTAGTAACAATTCGCGAAGAGATTTTATTAAAGGTACCGGCTTGGCAACTGCCGGATTTATGATTGTCCCAAGACACGTATTGGGAGGTCCGGGTTATGTTGCCCCAAGTGACAAATTAAATATTGCCGGTATTGGTGCGGGTGGTAAAGGTAGAAGTGATATTGCATCTTTCGCAGAAAGTCCCAATGTTAATATAGTTGGGCTTTGTGATGTTGATGACAGACAGGCCGTTGAGTCCAGGAAATCGTTCCCTAAGGCTAAATATTATGCCGATTTTAGGAAAATGTTGGAAAAGGAAAAGGACAATATTGATGCCGTATCGGTATCGACTCCGGATCACAATCATGCCGTTGCAGCCTATATGGCCATGCAAATGGGCAAACACGTCTACGTTCAAAAGCCCCTAACCCATGATATCTGGGAAGCCAGAATGCTTACCGAAGCTGCAAAAAAATTCAAAGTAGTTACCCAAATGGGCAACCAAGGTGGTTCCGGTGATGGAGTACGGAGAATGAAGGAACTTTATGACACAGGTATCATAGGTGATGTTCACACCGTAAAATGTTGGACCAACAGGGCCATTTGGCCACAGGCCTTACAAACTCCAACCAAAAAAGACAAAATACCTAAAGGCTTAAATTGGGATCTGTGGTTGGGAACTGCTGAAATGCGCGATTATAACGATGCCTATCTTCCTTTTGATTGGAGAGGCTGGTCCGATTTTGGAACAGGGGCACTAGGTGACATGGCCTGCCACATAATGGATCCTGTTTACAGAATTCTACCTATTCTCTATCCAAACCAAGTGGAATGTAGCGTTTCCGATTCCTTTAAAGGGAAATTTGAAACAGCTGATTATCCTAAGAGTTTCCCCAATTCCAGTAAAATACACCTAAGCTATCCAAGAACCGATGGCAAAGGCACAGTAAAAGTTACATGGATGGATGGTGGACTACTGCCAGAAAGACCAGATGAAATGGGTGATGACGAAGCACTGGGCAACTGGGATGGAGGAGTACTATTTATTGGTACCAAAGGTAAATTATTGGCTGATTGTTATGGTGCCAACCCAAGATTGCTACCATTATCATTAAATGAACAGTTCGATGTTCCGGAAACTATCGCCAGAGTGCCGGAAGGTCACTACCTACAATGGGTAAATGCCTGTATGGCCGGTTATGGCAATGCCGAAACCAGTTCTTCCTTCGATTATGCCGGTCCGTTTACCGAAAGTATCCTAATAGGTAACTTGGCGTTAAAAGCCTATTTTGAAGTTGACCCCAATGCAGAAAGCAAAGGATTCTGGAGCGGTGGTTCACAGTACTATGGTAGAAAACGTTTGTTATGGGATGCAGAGAATATGAAGGTTACCAACTTTGAACCTGCCAACAAGTATGTAAAACGTAATTATAGAGCAGGATATTCTTTGGGATAGACCACTTATTAAAATTTGATTTAAAAATGCCGGACTTTTAAGTATGTTTGGAATACTTATATAGGTCCGGTTTTTTTAATGCATAATTCTCAAAATAAACGAGTATGCTGCAACGACATATATTGGGGCCATCCGCTTATAGTAACATTTAACCCATCTCATGCGGAACGACCCAAAATAGCAGTTTCCACCCTGCCTATCAACAGGCAGGCCCTACAAAAAGTTAGGAGAACCCCAAGATTGTTTACTTATAGATTCTTTCTTAAGGATATAATGGATTTACTCCTTATTTTTGCAGCATGATAGAAGACAAGAATCAAGAAAAGACCGGACTGGATCAATTGGGAGAGTTTGGATTGATAAAACATCTTACCAAAAATTTCACCTTACAACATAGCTCCACCTTAAAAGGCATAGGCGATGATGCTGCCGTATTGGATTTTAAAGACAAAAAAGCCGTTATATCTACGGATCTTTTGATAGAAGGTGTGCATTTCGACCTCAGCTATATGCCCCTAAAACACTTGGGCTATAAGTCGGTTATGGTAAATTTATCCGATATCTATGCCATGAATGCCACAGCCACACAAATAACTGTTTCCATTGCGGTTTCCAATAGATTTCCTTTGGAAGCCTTGGAAGAATTTTACAGCGGGGTTGCCTTGGCCTGTGAAATCTACAAGGTAGATCTTGTGGGAGGGGATACTACTTCCTCTACCAAAGGAATGTTGGTCAGTGTTACTGCCATAGGGGAAGCCAAAGAAGGGGAAATAGCATATAGAAGTGGGGCCAAACCCAATGATCTTTTAGTGGTTTCGGGAGATTTAGGTGGTGCCTACTGTGGTTTACAGGTTTTGGAAAGGGAAAAGGAAGTTTTCAAGGTAAATCCAAACAATCAACCAGATCTATCCCCATATACCTATATTGTTGAACGTCAATTAAAGCCCGAAGCCCGAAGGGATATAAAAGGCCTGTTGGAAATGTTGGAGGTTCTCCCTACCTCCATGATCGATATCAGTGATGGACTTTCCTCTGAAATTTTACATTTATGCGATAAAAGTGAGGTGGGCTGTAATTTATTCGAGGATAAAATTCCGCTGGATCCAACGGTAATTTCGGCATGTGAAGAATTTAAAATGGATAGCACACTAGTAGCCCTAAGTGGAGGTGAAGATTATGAATTATTGTTTACCATAGACCAAAAGGACTTTCCAAAAATAAAGGGCAATCCACATCTTACGGTAGTGGGACATATGACGGATAAGAGTGAAGGCGTTCATTTGATTTCCAGGAGCAATACCAAAATTCCCATTACCGCACAGGGTTGGAATTCATTTTCATAATGTGATAAAGATTTGATAGGATAATTTTAAAAAAAGAATTCCCGAAAATACAGGACGTTCCTTACTTAACTGTCGTGGGGCGCAGGACAGTCAAGGAATATGGGCGTTCTTCTAATTTACGGGAATAACTTCAAAAACTCCGATACCGCTTAAGGCCGGAATTAAGTTGCCAAGCATAATTTAGGCTACCTGTTGGGTAGCCCTATGTCTTTTCTGATAAATATCTTGTAAAGTATTGTTAATGTCCTGCAATTCCGGAGTTAAGTTGGACAGATTTCCACTTACATCGGTAGTCACTTCTTTATTACAATGTACACATTTATATTCCTTGATGTGTAGGGTAACCTTTTTGGAAACAATGTAGTGGTGTCCAAAAATACTGCAGCAAATGGCGCTGAGTTTTGTTCCATAGTCTGTAATAACTTTCTTCATAATACAGGTTTTTTTAGGTGGCATTGGTAAGGTTTAGGGGACCGTAAAATGCAAAAATTAAACTTTAGGTTAACTGTTGAAAGCACTTATTAAATGACTTTCAGATAATTAACGCCGGCACCCTTCCTTTTATTGAGTGCAACCTGTTTTTTTTCCGTTTTTTTTTAGCAAAATTTGATTTTTTCGACCAACTGCACTTATAGCGCGATTATATACCCATTTAAACTAAACGGTTTTTAAACTATCTTTCGCCAAAATTGCCATTAATGCCCAACACCAAGGAAACCCTAGTCACTTCATTTGCATTATTCTCCTTGTTTTTTGGGGCAGGGAATTTAATTCTTCCACCCCTACTTGGGTTTCAGTCTGGAAATTGGTGGTGGCTGGTGACCTTAGGATTTGCAATGTCTGCTGTCTTGGTACCCGTCCTGGGAATTTTGGCCCACGCCAAATTGCAGGGGACCATTTATGACTTTGGAAAAAAAGTCTCCCCAAAGTTTAGTCTTATCTATTCTTTGTTGATCTATGCTATTTCCATAAGCTTGCCTTCACCGCGCACTGCTGCCGTAACCCATGAAATGGCAGTACAGCCCTTCTTTAACACCTCTGCCCTCCTAAGCAGTGTTGTCTACTTTATCTTGGTTTTTATTTTCGTTGTAAATCGATCAAAACTGTTGGACATCCTGGGTAAATTTCTAACCCCTGCCATCATATTAATTTTAGTTATGCTAATCGTTTCGAGCTTTTTTACGCTTGACTACAATTTTGGGACTACCGAAATTAGCAGTCCGTTCAGCGATGGCATTTTGGAAGGCTATCAAACCTTTGATGCCATTGGTGCCGTTGTAGTTGGGGGTGTAATCATTGTATCTATCAATATAAAGTCGGACGCATCCTTTAAGGACAAAAAAACATTGGTGCGCAATGCCGGTTGGTTGGCTGGATCAAGCCTTTTTATAATTTACGCAGGCCTTATCCTTTCGGGAGCTTTGAACCACAACAATTTTGAATTAAATAGCACCAGAATAGAACTACTGACTGGTATAAGTAAACAAAGCCTGGGTAATAACGCCAATATATTCCTTAGTATATTGGTAAGCCTGGCCTGCTTTACCACTGCCGTAGGCATTGTTACAGGAACCGCTGATTTTATCAAGGACCGACTCCCAAAATACAAACATGCCTATCTCATAACAGCAATAATGGGCTGTCTTCTTGGGATTACAATGGGGCAGTTTGATGTTGCCTATATTATTACGGTAGCTTTTCCGGCGCTTATGTTCATTTATCCTATTACCATTATATTGATTCTGCTTAATTTAATGCCAGAGAAATGGGCCTCACCAATGGTGTTTAAGGCTGTGGTATTCACTACCGTCATTTTTAGTATCCCGGATTTTTTGAACAGCTTGGGGAATTGGGCCCCTAAAAAGGATTTTTTTTACTGGATACCCCTCAGTGAATACCGATTGGGATGGATTTTGCCGGCTCTAACTGTTTTTGTGGCTTCAAACCTTATACGTGAATACTTATCATCCAAGAAGTCTAATTAAAAAAGATCCTGAAAATAAAAAAGAGCTGGATCATACCAGCCCTTCTATAATAAATTATGGTAATGCCTTAAATATTGGCATTCATCAACTCTTCTATCTCCTCTACCTCAATAGGGATATTTGCCATGAGGTTAAAAGGAGCCCCTTTTTCTTGGATTACCACATCGTCTTCTAATCTAATCCCCATTTTTTCCTCCGGAATATAGATTCCTGGCTCCACAGTATATACCATATTGGCCACCATAGGCGTTTTTAATGCGCCGTAATCGTGGGTATTTAAACCAATGTGATGACTAGTACCGTGCATAAAATATTTTTTGTAGGCGGGCCAGTCCTTATCCTCATTTTGAACATCGGCTTTATCCAGCAAGCCTAATCCCAACAACTCTGAAGTCATTAACTTGCCTACTTCCTGATGGTATTCCCCCCACATAGCACCAGGAACCAACATGGCGGTGGCATCGTTCTTTACCCGAAGAACAGCTTCATAAACCGCTTTCTGCCTTGGGGTAAACCTCCCGTTGACGGGAATGGTACGGGTAAGATCACTGGAATAATTGGCGTATTCTGCTGCTACATCCAACAATAACATATCCCCATCCTTACATTCACGATTATTTTCTATATAATGTAGCACATTGGCATTGTTGCCCGACGCTATAATAGGGGAATAGGCAAAGCCCTTGGACCTATTACGAATAAATTCGTGAAGCAATTCGGCTTCGATCTCGTACTCCATAACCCCCGGCTTTACAAACTGCAACAGACGCCTGAATCCCTTCTCTGTAATATTACAGGCCGTCTGCATGATCGCAATCTCCTCCGGCTCCTTCACCCCCCTAATTTCCTGTAAAATAGGACTGCTTTTGGCCCATAGATGCGCAGGATAATCCTGTTTGCATTTTATTATAAACCTATCTTCCCTGGTTTGGGTCTCAACAGCCTGACGGTAATGCTCGTTGGTATTAAAATATACCATTTCCACTTCGGTCATAAGATCATAAAAGATCTTATCAAAATCGGTCAACCAATAAATGGTTTCGATACCAGATACCTCGGTGGCTTTTTCTTTGGTCAATTTTTCCCCTTCCCAGACTGCAATGTGTGCATTGGTCTCCCTCACAAACAAGACTTCCCTATGCTTTTTCTCATGAGCGTCCGGGCACAACAACAAAATGGTTTCCTCCTGATCGGCACCACTTAAATAAAACAGGTCCCGGTTCTGCTCAAAGGGCATGGTACTATCGGCCCCTATGGGATAAAGGTCATTGGAATTAAAAACAGCAATACTTTTTGGCTTCATTCTGGCCATAAATTTCTTGCGGTTCTTTATAAACAAGCTATTCTCAATTTGCTGATACTTCATTCTTATAATTTTGTGACCAAATTTAAGAAATAGGAAGTGTATTATCCACAAAGCGTTAAATGAATTTTAAAAGCTCCTCTTACCGTCCTACTAAATTCCAAAATAGCATATCTTCGCTCTATCATTTTGTGATATTACAAATGGTTTGCCACGGTATGTAACAATTTTAAGTACTCTCCAATATTATGAGTAAAAATCTACTCCTCCTATTTATAAGTACCTTTAGCCTAGGCTGGAGCCAAGTAAATATTTCTGCAGTTACTACGGAGGATTATTTAAATATCCTTAGAAGTAACATCTCTGGGGATAAGGCCTATGAGACCACGGCCTTCGTGGAGCAGTTTTGGCGTGTAGTAGGCAATGGGGGATACAACAAAAGTATCCATAAAATTGCAACCGATTTAGAGACCGCAGGATATGTCTTGGAAGAAAATGCCTCCAATATGGATCGCTTCACTTACAGGATTGAAAAAAGACCTTTACAGCTACCCACCTGGGAAATTGTAGATGCGGAGATTACCCTTATAGGAGACAAGGAGCCATTGCTTTCCTATACCTCCAACAGAAACATGGTTTACCTAAATTCGACTTCTACACCAAAAAATGGAATTACCACCGAAATAATCTATGTTAAGGACATAAATGACCTACAAAAGGAGTCCGTAAAGGGTAAAATTATTTTTACGGAATCCAATATTTTGGAAATATATAAGGAAGGTGTTTTAAAAAAGGGGGCAGTGGGCATTGTTAGTTACGATAATCCCGCCTATTTACAACCCGAAAAAAACGAAAATGCCATTCAATTTCGAAGCCTTCCCTATGATACAAAAAATACTTGGGGAATTGCGCTTTCCCATCAAGCCAAAGTAAGGTTGGTGTCGGCATTGGAAAAAGGCAAACTTATGGCCAATGTACATATTTCCACCAAAATATATCCCTCTGAAGAATTAACCATAGTGGCCAATATAAAGGGCTCCGAAATACCGGATGAGCGCATAGTCTTCAGTGCCCACGTGCAGGAGCCGGGCGCCAATGATAATGCCAGTGGTGTGGGTGTGCAATTGGAAATGGCAACAATTGCCGCCAAATTAATCGGGAATGAAAGTATTGATGCCCGGCGAACCATGACCTTCCTTTGGGGCGACGAAATTATATCCACCAAAAGGTATCTGCAAGAAAATGAAAAAAGGGCTGCCAAAATCAAGTGGGGCCTTAGTTTGGATATGGTTGGTGAAAATACAGCCATAACCGGAGGTTCGTTCCTAATCGAAAAAATGCCGGACCCCAGTGCCATCTGGACCAGAGGAAAAGATAAGCATACGGAATGGGGCGGTAAGTTACTTGGCTTGGAGGATATGAAACCCCATTACCTAAACGACTTTATGATCCATAGTTTCATGAAACAAGGTAAAGTGGCCCATTGGGAAGTAAATACCAATCCTTATGAAGGTGGCAGCGACCACACTCCATTTTTGGACAACAATATTCCCGGATTGTTGTTTTGGCATTTCACAGACCAGTTTTATCATACAGATAAAGATAGAATGGATAAGGTTTCACAAGAAACGCTTAAAAATGTGGGTATTGCATCATTGGCCAGTGCGTTGACCCTGGTAAATGGTGATTCCTATACAGCAATGGATATTGTTCAAATAGTGAAGGACGCGGCCACCAACCGTCTTGCTGAAGAGTTTTTGCTGAGTGAAAAATCTGTAAAAGGCGGGAATCCCGTGGAAAACGAGATTACTATTATAAAGGCTTGGGAAGATTGGTATATAAAAGCCATTGCATCTACAATAGACTTGGCATCCCCGGAAAACAAGGTAATTTTGGAAAAGGCTATTTTAGGGGCCCAAGCCATTATTGAAACCCAGTCAAAAGTGTTTATTGCGGAATTGGAAAAGTAGGATAGATGTGATATTTCCATATATCATGTAAAAGGCGGTAACGCCCTCCACCAATTACGGCTTAATTCCCCTGGGATATTTGGTCTATATGGACCATAATCCTCCAACACCATAGCAATGCGGCCCATAACCATAATATAAGTAGGTATGCGATAATAAGTAGCATTTTGGATTGGGTTATTTTTTGAATGTAGTACCAAGCTAACGCAGCAAACACGAATCCAAAGGACCATAACATCCCCACCATAATAACACTGGGCCACACCCAATCCCCACTCCAATCATCCAGTGAGGGATAAGATGCAAATAAAAAAGAAACCGGGTAATACAACAAACCTCCCAAAGCGCCCATGCTTACAAGGCCCAATATTGCAGTTATAAAAAAAGCAATTAAAGAGAATTTTATATTAAAAGACCAGTTTTTCCAGAATACCATCCAATTATTCCAATTTATATTACGGTTAGTTTCTAACGCATGGAAACCAATAAAAGTATGGATGCACTACCCTGAATTAAATAATTTAACACGAAAAAACTTTCATATAATACAGAAAATATGCTAAACATATTTTGATAGCAATACCTCTTATACCACCTTTTAATAGCGGAATTAAGCCGATTATCAGGACGCTTTGGGAATAGTGTATCAAGGAAAATATGCCGTTTCCCAACTATTATATCCACTGAACCAAGAAGATTTTCAAGTAATTTCCGATCTATTATTGTGGAATTCTTTAAATTGGTTCTAAATACTGTACATAAATTCAACAAAGTTTGTTAATAATTCGATTGTAGAGTAAATTTGCCATCAAAACAAATAAATAATGAGTGGATTTTTAAACTCTTCTATAGGCAGAAAGTACACTATGGCCCTTTCCGCCTTTTTTCTAATGATTTTTATCCTTCAACATTTTGCCATTAACATCCTATCCGTGTTTAGTCCGGATACCTTTAATGAAACCTCCCATTTTATGGGCACCAATGCCTTGGTTCAATATGCCTTGCAACCCGTACTGCTCTTTGGGGTGATCTATCACTTTGTAATGGGATTTGTGTTGGAAATAAAAAACAGGAACGCCCGTGCCATTAATTATGCCAAAAATAACGGTGCTGCCAATTCCACTTGGATGAGTAGGAATATGATCTGGAGCGGTGGCTTTATCCTTGTTTTCTTAATTATTCATTTCTTGGATTTCTGGTTTCCAGAAATCAACACTAAATATATACAAGGAGATATGTCCGGTCTATTGGCCGATGGGGAAGGTTTTCGTTATTATGAAGAACTTACCCATAAATTTGAACCTATATGGAGGGTTGCCCTTTATTGCTTAGGTTTCGTTTTTCTATCATTGCACCTACTACATGGCTTTAGTTCAGCATTTCAGTCTGTTGGTGCCAACAATAAATATGTAAAAGGGTTAAAAGGATTTGGAAAGGCATACGCTGTTTTAATTCCATTAGGATTTATTTTCATTGCACTTTTTCACCATTTTAACCATTAATAATACAATTCTATGTCTGTATTGGATTCTAAAATACCAAAAGGCCCATTAAAGGATAAATGGACTACCTATAAGGATAAAATAAACTTGGTAAATCCTGCCAATAAGCGAAACATCGACGTTATTGTTGTTGGTACCGGCCTTGCAGGGGGTTCTGCCGCGGCAACCCTAGCCGAGCTAGGCTATAGGGTTAAGGCGTTCTGCTATCAAGATTCACCACGTAGAGCGCATTCCATTGCTGCCCAAGGGGGTATAAATGCCGCAAAAAACTATCAAGGGGATGGCGATTCTATCTATCGTTTGTTTTATGATACAGTAAAGGGAGGGGATTACCGTTCCCGAGAGGCCAACGTGTACCGTTTGGCAGAGGTTTCGGCCAATATAATAGATCAATGTGTGGCACAGGGTGTCCCTTTTGCAAGGGATTATGGTGGATTATTGGACAACCGTTCTTTTGGTGGAGTATTGGTATCCCGAACGTTTTATGCCAAAGGGCAAACGGGCCAACAATTATTGTTAGGAGCCTATTCTGCCATGAACCGGCAGATTGCCCGTGGTAAAATTGAAATGTATAACAGGCATGAAATGCTCGATGTTGTAAAGGTGGATGGCAAAGCACGTGGTATTATTGCCCGTAACTTGGTTACCGGTGAAATAGAACGCCATTCGGCACACGCCGTAGTAATTGCATCGGGGGGTTATGGCAACGTATACTTCCTTTCTACCAATGCCATGGGGTCCAACGCCACAGCGGCTTGGAAAATACATAAAAAGGGGGCCTTTTTTGCCAACCCATGTTATACCCAAATTCACCCAACCTGTATCCCTCGGTCCGGAGATTATCAATCCAAATTGACCTTAATGTCCGAGTCATTGCGTAACGATGGCCGTATATGGGTTCCTAAAAACATGGAAGATGTATTGGCCATTAGGGAAGGAAAATTAAAACCAACCCAATTGAGCGAGGAACAAAGGGACTACTATTTGGAAAGAAGATATCCTGCTTTTGGAAACTTGGTACCACGTGATGTGGCTTCCAGAGCTGCAAAAGAAAGGTGTGATGCCGGTTACGGCGTTAATGCCACTGGAGAAGCCGTGTATCTGGATTTTAAATCCGCCATTGAAAGGTATGGCTTGGAACAAGCCAAAATCCATGGTATACAAAATCCAACCAAAGAAAAAATTACAGCACTTGGCGAAGCAGTAGTGGAGGAGAAATATGGGAACCTGTTTCAGATGTACGAAAAAATCGTAGACGAAAATCCATACAAGACCCCAATGATGATCTATCCCGCAACCCACTATACCATGGGGGGTGTTTGGGTAGATTACAATCTAATGACTACCGTAGAAGGCCTTTACTGTATTGGGGAAGCCAATTTTTCAGATCACGGTGCCAACCGTTTGGGAGCATCTGCCTTAATGCAAGGCTTGGCCGATGGTTATTTTGTGCTCCCGTACACTATAGGGGATTATCTTTCCCATGAAATTAGGACTGGAAAAATTCCTACAGATACGCCGGAATTTGATCAAGCCGAAAAGGAAGTAACGGATAGGATCAACTTCTTTGTCAACAACAATGGAACCCATTCAGTTGATTATTTCCATAAACGCTTGGGCAAAGTTATGTGGGACAAATGTGGTATGTCCCGTAACGCTGAAGGCCTAAAAGAAGCCATGTCAGAAATTAAGGCGATACGTGAAGAATTTTATAAGGAAGTAAAGGTTCCTGGATCAGCCAATGAAATGAATCCGGAATTGGAGAAAGCAGGACGCGTGGCGGATTTCTTGGAATTGGGCGAATTGTTTGCCAAGGATGCCTTAATGCGGGAGGAATCGTGTGGAGGACATTTCCGTGAAGAATCCGTGGAAATTGATGGAGAGCAAAAAGGAGAAGCAAAACGTAACGATAAAGATTATGCTTTTGTAGCTGCTTGGGAATTCAAAGGAGAACCTTCAGAGGCCGTTTTGCACAAGGAACAATTGGAATTTAAGGATATAGAATTAAAACAAAGAAGTTATAAATAGGCAAAAGACAATAGGCATTAGCCAAAAATAAATGGAGGTTGCCCATATGAATGAAGTAAGAACGTATAAAGACTTGCTGATCTGGCAAAAAGGAATAGATATCGTTAAGGAAATTTATTTATTATGCCAATAAATCCCAAATGACGAGTTATTCGGTTTACAAAGTCAAATTAAACGTTCCTCTATATCAATACCTTCAAATATTGCCGAAGGATGGGGTCGGAATTACACTGAGAATTATATTCAATTCTTAAAAATTTCAAGAGGATCTTTATTCGAATTGGAAACCCAATTAATAATTGCTAAAGAATTAAACTTTATTTCAACCGATAGTTATAATAGAATACAAGTTTTAATAACCGAAGAAAGTAAAATGTTAAACGCCTTCATTAAATCGATAGACAAGTAACTAATGCCTATTGGCTTTTGGCTAATAAACTATAAGAATGAATCTTACATTAAAAATTTGGAGACAGAAAGGACCACAGGACAAAGGTAAAATGGTCGAATATAAGGTGACCGAGATTTCAGAACATATGTCATTCCTTGAGATGATGGATGTTTTGAACGAACAGCTCACCAACAAAGGCGAAGAACCTGTTGCTTTTGACCATGACTGTCGCGAAGGTATTTGCGGTATGTGCTCCATGTACATCAACGGGGAAGCCCATGGTCCGGATAGAGGGGTTACTACCTGCCAATTACATATGCGAATGTTCAAGGATGGCGACACCATTACTATTGAGCCGTTTAGGGCAAAAGCCTTTCCGGTAATCAAGGATTTGGTGGTAGACCGTAGTTCCTTTGATCGGATTCAACAGGCCGGTGGTTTTATTTCCGTCAACACCTCTGGAAATACCCAGGATGCCAATGCCATTCCAATTGATAAGCACGCAGCGGATACGGCCATGGATGCCGCTACCTGTATTGGTTGTGGCGCCTGTGTAGCAAGTTGTAAAAATTCCTCGGCCATGTTGTTTGTTGGGGCAAAGGTATCCCAATATGCCCTACTCCCACAAGGACGTATTGAAGCTACGGACCGAGTGAAGAATATGGTCGCGCAAATGGATTTGGAAGGATTTGGAAACTGTACCAATACAGGGGCTTGTGAAGTAGAATGTCCTAAAGGAATATCCTTGGAAAACATTGCCCGTATGAACAGGGAGTTCTTTGCCGCAAGCATAAAAGGATAGTAGTATTAAAATATAATTTATATTCTACAGAAACAGACCCCATCCCTTTTCAGGAATGGGGTTTTTCTTTATCCAGTTCTGGAAAATCCAGTATCTTTAAATATGCCAAAAAAATATAAGGAAGAAAGGATAATCGTTCCGCGTTTTAATGAGGAGTCCGGTTTTTATACCACCCCTGAGCGTTCTAAGATCATGGGAAAAATTAGAGGTAAAAACACCATTCCCGAACTCAAATTTAGAAAAGCCCTATGGGCGGCAGGATATAGATATAGGGTAGATTACAAGAAATTGATTGGCAAACCGGACATTGTCCTAAATAAATATAAAACCGCCATCTTCATTGATGGCGAATATTGGCACGGGTATAATTGGGAGGAGCGGAAACAAAGGATTAAAACAAACAAAGAGTTCTGGATTCCAAAAATTGAACGCAATATTCAACGCGATAGGGAAGTAAACCAAGAATTACAACAAATGGGCTATACCGTATTCCGTTTTTGGGAACGGGAGATTAAGAAAGAATTGGATCTATGTCTAAATCAGGTAATTCAACATTTACAATCACAGCAAAACTAATTTGCCAATTACAAATTCAAACGCGCTCCAATGCCCAAATACAATCACAAAATATTCTCTAAGCTTCCTAATGTAAGAACTACGATTTTTACTACAATGGGGCAATTGGCTCAGAAACACGAGGCAATAAATCTTTCACAAGGGTTCCCCAATTTTGAGCCCGATCCTACCCTAATAGACTTGGTATCCCAAGCCATGAAACAAGGATACAATCAATATGCCCCTATGGCAGGGGTAATGGAACTTAGGGAAGGGATTTCAAAGAAGTTGGAGCAATTATATGGCCGGCGCTATAACCCAGATAATGAAATAACAGTAACCATCGGAGCCACACAGGCCATTTTTACCATTATCACAGCGTTTATTGGCCATGGTGATGAGGTTATGGTCATTAAACCGGCATACGACTGTTATGAGCCCGCCATTGAGGTCAATGGGGGCATTCCTGTATTTGTTCAACTAAGCAATACGGATTTTAAGGTAGATTGGCAGGAATTCCGTTCCAAGATTACCTCCAAAACCAAAATGGTCATCATCAACACTCCTCACAATCCAAGCGGTACAATCTTCTCCAAGGAAGATATGCTTCAATTACAGCAGAGCCTTGACAAAACAGATATAATCGTCATTAGTGATGAAGTCTACGAGCATATTATCTTTGATGGCCTTGTTCATGAAAGTGCCTCAAAATTTGACGGACTTGCCTCCCGTACTTTTGTATGTGGTTCCTTTGGAAAAACATTCCATATAACCGGATGGAAAATGGGATATTGCGCAGGCCCGGCCGAACTAATGCACGAATTTCGTAAAACCCACCAGTTTAATGTGTTTAGTGCGGATCATGCCGTTCAAAAAGCCTTAGCCTCTTATTTAAAAGAACCCCAACATTATTTAGGCCTCAACCAATTTTATCAAGAAAAGCGAAATCTATTCCTAGAAGGACTATCTTCTTCAAGGTTTAAAATAAAACCTTCCCAAGGAACCTATTTCCAATTAGTGGATTATAGTGGTATTAGCCAAGAACCTGACGAAGTCTTTGCCGAACGCCTGGTTACAGAACATCGTATAGCCAGTATTCCCATTTCAGGCTTTAATACCAAGGGAATTGACAAACATCTAGTACGATTCTGTTTCGCCAAGACCAACGAAACTTTGGAAAAGGCCACCGAAATACTATGTAAGCTGTAGTATATGGAATCTATATAGACACTCCCTCCTGTAGGTCCAATCGCATTAACCAATCCGTTTGCCCATCATTGCCAATAAAATAAGGATGACTACCAAACTTATAGAACCCCATTCTTTGATAAAATTTAATAGCTTTAGGATTGTCCTCCCAAACACCAAGCCACACATACAACCTATTTTTGGCTTTTGCAATGGACAATACCTGCCGTACTATCCACTCCCCAATTCCTTGGCCTTGAAATTCGGCCAGCACGTAGATCCGTTCCAACTCCATGGAACAACTATCCCTAATATCCGTTTGGGATTCATTTTCATTTAATTTTATATATCCCACCAAGCTGGAATCCTTATAAATAAAATAAAAGGAAGAATTAATATCCCGTAACTGCTTTAGAAGCGTATCCTCTCCAAAAGAAGTTTTAAGATATTCCTTAAAATCCTGCGGCTTATTGTCCTTTTCAAAAGCCTCTATAAAAGTCCTTCTGCCTAGTTTAGCCAAAACTTCCAAATCGCTGATGGAGCACGGCCTCAAATGTAGTTTCATTGCTTTGCTTTTCTTCCTAAAATACGACTTTTCACTAGGATGAAAACAAAAAAAGGAGCACTCCTCTAAAGAAGTGCTCCTTTTATAAGCTATTGATTTATGCCTACAGCATAAATAATTTTTTGGTCAATCGTACAATGCCTGTAAAAAAGTCATTGCGATAAACTTGAATTTCCTTTTGTGTACGGGTGTGGTTAATTTGGGCTTCCATAATAATTTAGGTTTAGTAGTTGTTAAATTTGGGGTTTAACTTCTGTTAATGATTGCAATATAAATCAGATTAACGCAACATTTAAAAAATTGTTGTGAAATATACAGTAATTGTTGTATGCGTATAAAAATAGTTAATTAGATCGATAAATAACCCTCTCCAAAATGTTAAATAGCGACTTTTCATTTTAGCGTATGATAAAATTCAATATAAGGTATTGTAACTAGATCCCGCCGAAAAATGCGGGATAGTGTCAACTTGCAATTTTAAGTGCGTATTACTGACTTCTCAAAATTGAGTTTCACTAATAAAATAGGAGATACTTAATTGAACAGACCCGTTAAATATCCATCACTGGGATATCGCCTTCTACAATTAAATTCCCTTCAGTAGCTTTCACTATCTCATCGACGCTAACACCAGGTGCCCTTTCCAACAATTTAAATCCGTCGGGAGTTACATCCAGTACGGCCAAATTGGTCACAATTTTTTTTACACACCCAACTCCGGTTAATGGCAAAGTGCATTTCTTTAACAACTTGGATTCACCAGCCCTATTGGTATGCATCATGGCAACAATGATGTTCTCTGCAGAAGCCACCAGGTCCATAGCCCCGCCCATTCCCTTGACCATTTTTCCCGGAATTTTCCAATTGGCAATATCCCCATTCCCAGAAACCTCCATGGCTCCCAAAATGGTGAGATCTACATGTTGACCCCGAATCATCCCAAAGCTCGTTACAGAGTCGAAAAACGAGGCTCCTGGCAGGGTTGTGATGGTCTGTTTGCCTGCATTGATAATGTCGGCATCCTCTTCCCCTTCATACGGAAACGGCCCCATACCCAACACCCCGTTTTCACTTTGAAATTCCACACTTATATCGTCCCTTACAAAATTGGCCACCAAGGTAGGTATCCCGATTCCTAGGTTTACATAATATCCGTCCTTCACTTCCTTTGCAATGCGTTTTGCTATTCCGTTTTTGTCCAACATAATTAATGTTATAATTTACCAATGAATCAATGTGTCAATGTGTCAATGTATTAATTCAACCATCTCACAATTAACCCTAGTAACTAATATACCGTTCTTAGGTTACTATCTTGAATTCCTCTTACTTGTACTTATTATTTTATACAAAATTAACCCCAACTCGTCAATACTATTTTTTAAATCGATATCAAAAGGATATGAATTAGACCGTTCGCATAAAACAAGCCAATATTTGGCTTCCTCCAGCTCCTTGACAGCAATTTTCATTTTATGTATAAAGTCGGCTCTACTTTCAGCGTTTTGTGCTTCATGAATATTAGCACCAATGCTAGTACCTGCCTTTAATAACTGTGTTGCAATGACGTACTTTCTATTCTCCTCTAACACTTCACAATATTCGATAATCCTAATGGCAAAATCGACTGACTTCTGAACAACAGCATTTTCCTTAATTATCATAAGTATTTGAAGTTAAAGTGGCCCATTTGCCATTGATCAACATTACACTTAAATAACAAAACCAGTACAGAACCTAGCAATTCATTAAAACTTCGTTTTACTTGCTTTCCTAATAAACGCCCATTAAAATAAAACCCAATTGTTACATTTTCAAATTAACTAATTGACTAATTGATTTTCCGTATTGTCAACTGTTCAATTCTTTTCTGGTAATCCTTACCATGGAAGATACGTTGCACAAAAATTCCAGGGACATGGATTTGGTTGGGATCCAACTGTCCTGCCGGCACCAACTCCTCCACCTCGGCCACGGTAATCTTGGCAGCGCCGCTCATGGCCGGGTTAAAGTTTCGGGCAGTTCCCTTAAATATTAAATTCCCCGCCTCATCGCCCTTCCAGGCCTTGACAAATGAAAAATCGGCTTTATAGGCTTCTTCCAGCACATACATCTTTCCATTGAACTCTCTGGTTTCTTTTCCTTCGGCCACTTCGGTACCATAACCGGCCGGAGTATAGAATGCCGGGAAACCGGCTTGTGCGGCCCTACATTTCTCCGCTAAAGTTCCTTGAGGAGTTAATTCTACGTCCAATTCCCCACTCAACATTTGCCTTTCAAACTCATCATTCTCCCCCACATAGGAAGAAATCATTTTCTTTATCTGTCTTTTGTGCAATAAAAGACCAAGTCCAAAATCGTCCACTCCGGCATTATTGGAAATACAGGTTAATTCCTTGACCCCCATCTTCACCAATTCCGCAATCGCATTTTCTGGAATACCACATAATCCAAATCCTCCGAGCATAAGAGTCATACCGTCCTTTACCCCTTCCAGGGCCTCCTCCACGTTGGCAACTGTTTTTCGTATCATATAAAACCTTCTTAATTTAACTTATTAACTTGCTCTTTCTAAAATACGGGTTTTTAACGAAAAATGCCCTTAACTTTTTGATAAAAGCAAGGGCATTTAGGCTATAATTTTTTTGTGGTACTAAAAATCCAAATCGTCCTCTATATCTATTTTATTGTCCTCCTCCATTGATGCTTTGGAGCAATCCACATTTATGGATAAATTCTCCGGCTTTTCAAATTCCCCATCGGAAATACCCAATTCCTTGTTGGCATAATTCTTTTTCATATACAAGCCCCAAATTGGCAAAGCCATGGAAGCTCCCTGTCCGTAGGTAATGGTCCTAAAATGAACGGCCTTGTCATCTCCGCCTACCCATACTCCGGTTACCAGGTTGGGGACCATTCCCATAAACCAACCGTCACTTTGGTTCTGGGTAGTACCCGTTTTACCGGCAATTGGGTTTTTAAATTCATAAGGATAACCTGTTATGATCTCCTTATATTCCGGCCTATATTTCTCTGCTCCTGTGGTTCTTAATCTTGTCCCAGATCCCCCTTGGGTTACCCCTGACATAAGATCTAGCATGGCATAGGACACATCCTTGCTCAATACATCTTTGGTTTCCGGCACATACTCATAGAGTACCGTACCATTCTTGTCCTCAATCCTGGTTACCATGACCGGTTTAACGTATACCCCTTGATTGGCAAAGGTACCATAGGCCCCCACCATCTCATATACATTAAGGTCTGCAGTTCCCAAGGCAATGGAAGGTACTTCCGGTATGTCCCCTGTAATTCCCAGATTTTTGGCTATAGATACCACTGCTTTGGGCCCCACCCTATCAATCAATTGGGCAGTGATAGTATTCACTGAATTGGCCAAAGCATTTTTAAGGGTAAGCATTTCCCCGGAATATTTACCATCTGAATTCTTTGGACACCAAGGATCTGGATTCCCGTGTTTATTAGCTTCAATACAATATTGATTGTCCGGAAGTATATCACAGGGCGAAAGACGCAATTGGTCAATGGCGGCAGCATAAACAAAAGGTTTAAATGTAGATCCTACCTGCCTTGCTCCTTGGATAACATTGTCATACTGAAAATGTTTATAATCTATACCGCCTACCCAGGCTTTTACATGTCCCGTTTGTGGTTCCATGGACATCATGGCCGTCTTTAAAAAGGATTTATAGTACTTAATAGAGTCCATGGGCGTCATTACCGTATCTTTTTCCTTGGTTTCACTGTTCCAATCAAAAACGGTCATCTCCACCGGCTCGTTAAAGGAAGCCCTTATTTCCTTTTCACTTTTTCCCTGATCCTTTAAGTTGTGCCATCTGTGCGAGGATTTAATAGCTCTCTCCATAATCCGATCAATTTCCCCATCAACCTCTTGGATAAAGGGTGCCGTTTTATTACGGTCAGGGGTGTTTTGATGAAAAAACTCGGCTTGTAGCCGCTTCATATGTTCTGCCACCGCATCCTCCGCATTTTTTTGCATGCGCGAATCTATGGTGGTGTAAATACGCAACCCGTCCAAATAAATGTTCCATTTATCACTTTCTCCTTTCAAGGCCGGCTTGGGGTTATCTTTAATCCATCTGTTCATAAACCCTTGAAGGTACATCCTAAAATAGGTAGCCAATCCTTCTCGATGGGATTCAGGGCTAAAATTAATATCCATTTTCAAGGCCTGTAAGGAATCCTTCTGCTTTTCGGTTATATAATCATATTTCGCCATCTGGGACAAAACCGTATTTCTTCGATTAAAGACCAATTCTTCACGTCGGATAGGATTGTAATAAGAAGAATTTTTAAGCATACCCACCAGAACTGCAGACTCTTCAATTTTTAGGTTTTTAGGCTCTTTACCAAAATAAATACGGGAAGCAGATCTAATACCATCGGCATTATAGTTAAAATCGTATATATTAAGATACATCTTAATAATTTCTTCTTTGGTATAACTGCGTTCCAACCTAATGGCAAGTACCCACTCCTTTATTTTTTGGGTAATAGTCTCGAAAATATTCTTGGAACGTACCCCTACAAACAATTGTCTTGCCAATTGTTGGGATATGGTACTGGCCCCACCCTTTTTACCCAAATAGGCAAAGGCCCTTAGTGTTCCCCTTGCATCTATTCCCGAATGCTCATAATAACGGGCATCTTCGGTAGCCACCAAAGCCTGTACCAAAGTTTTCGGCAACTCCTCATAGTCTACATCGGTCCTATTGTCGTCCAAATAGAATTTGCCCAATGTTTCTCCATCAGAGGAAATAATTTCACTGGCCAAGTTGGTCTGTGGATTTTCCAAGCGCTCATATTCCGGCATGGCTCCAAAGGCACCCCAGGAAGCTAAAAGGAAAATCATAACTCCGGAAAAAACCCCTATAAAAAAGAGAATCCAAAACCACTTAATGAACTTAAAAAAATTGTTGTTGCTTTTTTTCTTCTTTTTGGTAGCTGTTGCCATAAGCCTACTGATTACTTTTTTCGATTAGGTACCCCACATCGGTAATACCTTCCAATTCCACTATTCCATCTACTTGGCCATTTTTACGCATGGCATGGGAAATTTCTAATGTATATACGCCTGAAGCTGGAAAAACGACGTTTTCCTTATACCATAATTTGTTTTCCTTTAAACTGCCATAGCCCGTTCCCAACCACTCTCCGTCAGGTTTGGCCATTTCATATTCCAAAGTATCCCTTACCACATCGCCATTGGGAAACTTTAACTCCGCAATTAAAAAAAGGTTGCTGTAGGGGTATGTCCCATCATTTCTCAGGTTGATGAACATATTATACTTTTGGAGTGTATCCAGCTCTTGGAAGGAAAATTTTACCACACTATCCCTATTCCATCGTCCATTCTGTGTTGGACTATAATCGGACTTTACGGTTTGCATATCGCAGGAAACCATAAAAATTACTAAAAAAAATACCCCTAAACTCTTAAGCATTGTTGGTAGGCCTTTTTTTATAATTGCTTCGCTTTTTTTTCTTATTATTCCTATTGGACCTTCTCTTCTTTGGGGTATCGAATCGCGTTAGGCTATCCTGTCCTACCACATTCTCAAATACCTTTTCAACCTCCTGAACATTGTCAACCGCATATTCCTCCAAACTGGCTACTTTCTCCCGCTTCTTGTTCTTTTCCATGACCTCCAAAACCTGGTCTTTGGATAAGACATGCCAATTGGCAGGTTCGTCCTTATAGGAAAACCAAAGTGTAGCTTTAAAAATATCTACTTTCTGACAGAAGGCCATACCTTTTTCGGTGAAAAGTTTGGTATCCTGGCCTGGAAAATCCTTTAGGGCATCCAAATAAACGTCCAATTCGTAATTAAGGCAGCATTTAAGCTTACCACATTGCCCTGCAAGTTTTTGGGGATTAAGCGACAACTGCTGATAGCGGGCCGCCGAAGTACTTACCGACCTAAAATCGGTAAGCCATGTAGAGCAGCACAATTCCCTTCCACAGGAACCTATTCCTCCCAAACGTTGGGCTTCTTGACGGTAGCCAATTTGCCTCATTTCAATGCGGATACCAAAAGCCTTGGCCATGTCCTTGATCAACTGTCGGAAATCTACCCGTTCCTCCGCTGTATAATAAAAGGTAGCCTTGGAACCATCTCCTTGAAATTCCACATCCGAGATTTTCATCTGTAGTTTAAGAACAATGGCTATTTCCCTGGCCCTCTTTTTAATTTCCTCTTCCCTATCCCTACATTTTTGCCAAATATCGATGTCCTTTTGGGAAGCCTTTCGGTAAAGTTTGGGAAGTTCCGGATTATTGTAATCCTCTTTTTTCTTCTTCATTTGCACCCTTACCAATTCCCCGGTAAGTGTAACCATTCCCACATCATGACCGGAAGAAGCCTGTGTAGCCACTATATCACCAATGGAAAGTGAAAGATTTTCGGAATTTCTGAAGAATTCTTTTCTGCTATTTTTAAAACGGACTTCCACACAATCAAATGGTTTTTCCCCATTTGGCAGTGACATATTGGAAAGCCAATCAAATACCGTCAATTTATTACAGCCATCAGTGCCACAAGTACCATTGTTCTTGCATCCCTTTGGCTGTCCGTCCTTACCGGTTGAACAACTGCTACAACCCATATTTCGTATCTTGGTTTAGTAAAAATGTAACACTTTTACTAAAAAAGGTTCATAAAATTATTAAACGTAAAGATAGTGTTTTTTTAATGCGATGAAAAGAAAGAGTTCCATTGTCAACCTAAAGCTGCCATTAAACAAGGAAAAATAATCCCAAGTAGGAGATTTCCAACTTAATCTTTGACTAAATTATTTTAAAAATACTACTGTTTTTTTGAGGCAATTAATTCAGAAAAAATTAAATCACCCTTCAAAAAAACAATCTCTTCGTTATGGATAAAACTAAGCCTTTTTTGGCCTGAAACCTCAACAAAAAACTACTTCTTATACTTTAAAACCTCGGAACGACCCTTTTTAAAAATCTTATTGCTCACCACTTTTCCCTTTCTAAGACGTTTTTGTTCCTCAAAAGGGAGTTCATGTATTTCCTTACATTCCAAAGAACAGCAATGGTTCATGGCCTCGGCACAGTCGTCGCATTGAATAAAAAGCAAATGACAGGCCTCATTGGCGCAATTTACATGATTGTCGCATGGGTTACCGCATTGATGGCAGTTGGCTATAACATCATCTGTAATGCGTTCTCCCCTACGGTGGTCAAAAACAAAGTTTTTACCAAGGAACTTATTCTCCAAATTAAGATTATTCACCTGGCGGGTGTATTCGATAATACCACCTTCGAGCTGATATACATTTTTAAAGCCCTTGTGTTTATAATATGCACTGGCCTTTTCGCACCTAATACCACCGGTACAGTACATGACCAATTTTTTGTCCTCTTTATAATCTGCAAGATCCTTCTCTATGATATCCAAAGAATCCCTAAACGTATCCACATCCGGGGTAATGGCATTTTTAAAATGCCCTATTTCACTTTCGTAATGATTCCGCATGTCTACCAAAATGGTATCGGAATCTTCAATAAGTTCATTAAATTTTACGGCATCAACATGGATTCCCTTATTGGTAACATCAAAGGAATCGTCATTTAAACCATCGGCCACGATTTTTTCGCGGACCTTCACCTTTAGTTTTAAAAATGATTTGTTATCCTGTTCAATAGCGATGTTCAACCTAACATTTTCCAAAAAGGTGATGCTGTCCAAATGGGCCTTGAAGGCATTGAAATTAACGGCAGGAACAGATAATTGGGCATTTATACCTTCATGGGCCACATAAATACGGCCCAAAACGTCCAGTTCGTTCCAATGAATAAATAAATGATTACGGAAAATTGACGGATTGCCAATACGTGCATATTTATAGAAAGAAATGGTGAGGCGGTCCAATCCGGCCTCCTCTATTAGAGCCTCCCTTTCCTTTGCACTTAAGGTATTGTACAGTTGCATACTATACTAATATTTTAAGTTAAAGAATTGTTTTAAGGCCGCAAAAATAAGATTTATAGGGCGGGATTAAAAGGAATATGCCTGTTTTTTGAATCCCAGGAAGACATAAAACACTTTGTAACCTTACATTTAAGAAATATGAAACAAAAACATGGGCTTTAGAATTAATACAGGCTGTATATAAAACAAAAAAGGATCTCGATGTTATCAAGACCCTTTTTAAGGTCAATATTGATTTTTCTTTTTCATAGAATTACAATAAAATATTGACCCACAACCCTTATTGTTTTACCAGAACAATAAGCAACCTAATTTGAGTTAGTTACTTTTTAGATACAACAAATAAAAAAAGGTTGCGTCCAAAAGCTCCAATAATTTAGTCTTACTGTAAAAAAGCAGCTAAAATGGGCCATACAAATTCTGTAAGACCCTTTAAATAAAGGTGTTAAAATGAATTTCGGAAGATTCAAAAATCTTAGGCAGAACAAAATAATTGCCGAATATCTTCACATAAAATCCACTACATAGGTGGTTTAATGCAAAAAGAATTGGTATTTTAGCGTCCCTAATATGATATGTAAATGAGTTCCGAAAAAGACGCAAAATTAAAAGCACTTAAACTTACCCTGGATAAATTGGATAAAACTTATGGCAAAGGTGCCGTAATGAAGATGGGCGATAGTGTAGTGCAGGACGTAGAAGTGATATCATCGGGTTCTTTGGGCTTGGATGTAGCACTTGGTGTTGGAGGCTATCCACGAGGAAGGGTAATTGAAATTTACGGACCCGAATCCTCTGGTAAAACCACACTTACGCTTCACGCCATGGCTGAGGCCCAAAAAAATGGAGGTATCGCAGCTTTTATAGATGCGGAACATGCCTTTGACCGTTTTTACGCCCAAAAGCTTGGTGTAGATATAGATAACCTGATCATTTCCCAACCCGATCACGGTGAACAAGCTTTGGAAATAGCAGATAACCTTATACGTTCCGGTGCTATCGACATTGTTGTTATCGACTCGGTTGCCGCATTGACCCCTAAGAGTGAAATTGAAGGAGAAATGGGCGACTCAAAAATGGGGCTTCATGCCCGATTAATGTCACAGGCCTTGCGAAAGCTTACTGGTTCTATCAGTAAAACAAACTGTACCGTAATCTTTATTAACCAATTGCGTGAAAAAATTGGGGTTATGTTTGGCAATCCGGAAACAACCACTGGTGGTAACGCCCTTAAATTTTACGCCTCCGTCCGTTTGGATATAAGAAGATCTACCCAAATTAAGGATACCGATGGTGATGTACAAGGAAACAAGACCCGGGTAAAAGTGGTCAAGAACAAGGTTGCCCCTCCATTCCGGACCGCCGAATTCGATATTATGTACGGGGAAGGTATTTCCAAAGTAGGGGAAATAATCGACTTGGGTGTTGAATTTGAAATTATCAAGAAAAGTGGATCCTGGTTTAGTTACGGGGACACCAAACTGGGCCAGGGCAGGGATGCCGTAAAAAATTTGCTGCTGGATAATCCCGAACTACTCGAAGAACTGGAAGGCAAAATTAAAGAAGCCATTAAAACAGTAAAGTCATAAACCTAAAAATCCCGATCTCTTCGGGATTTTTTATTTCTACACGCAACCTTTAATTACCCTTTACATCTTAATAACAAAAGCAATTGTCATGAAACCTGCTTGTACCTAAAAATCAAAATATGTCCGTTCATATTTTTCAGGTAAAATAGGTTTCCAAAACCATTTTAAAACTAAATAAATATTAAGAACATGAAACGAGTATTCTTTTTGCTGCTTGTTGCCTCTTTTACACTATTCACATCGTGCGACATAGATGATGATGTTAACTATCATTTTGAAGCCCTACAGGTGAAATCTGTAGAAATGCCGGAGGCATTTGATTACGGTGAAATTTATAAAATAAAAGTTACTTACTTTAGGCCGAATAATTGTACCTTTTTCGAAGGTTTTGATGTTGTAAAGGAAGGTTTAACAACTAGAAAGGTGGTCACTATTGGTACCGTCATTGAAGAGGAAGAGGAATGTTCCGGTAGTGGGGAAGAATTAGTGGCAACATTTAACTTTGAGGTCTTATATGATGAGCCTTATTTGTTTAGATATTGGACAGGTGAGGATGCCGATGGGGAACCAACATATTTAGAAATTACAGTGCCAGTCAACGAAGATAGTTCGGCAATAATAGCACCCGAAAGTGTTATGGGCGCGACCAATTTAAAGAATTAGTAAATAACCCAATCCATATTTTGAGTAATCTGGTAGAGCTCATAAATAATTGCAAAAAAGGGAACAGACAAGCACAAGAACAGTTATACCGGGATTATTCCCGGATACTGTTCGGCATTTGTCTCAAATACTCTCGCAATAAAACGGAGGCCGAGGACAATCTGCATGATAGTTTTATGACTATCTACAGTAAAATAGATCAGTTTAAACACCAAGGTTCCTTTGAAGGCTGGATTAAGCGAATAACAGTAAATACGGTACTTCAAAAATATAGAAAAGAGGAAACCTTAACACTGGTTACAGATAATATAGAGGATGAAGTGCCAGAAGATTCAGGCTATTTAAACTTGGATTTGGCCACCTTGCTAAGTTATGTGCAAGAGCTTCCAAATAAATACCGCTTAACCTTCAACCTTTATGTGTTGGATGGTTATAGCCACAAAGAGATCAGTGAAATGTTAGGAACGTCCCTAGGGACTTCCAAATCCAATCTTGCCCGGGCAAGAATGATATTAAAGGAAAAAATTGAGGCAAATAAAGCTCGAATTATAATGGAAGGGTAACCTCCCATTTATAATCCCTGCTGAACAATTAAAAACATGAGTGAAAATAATTTAGACAAATTATTTCAAGAGAAGTTGGCCAACTTCCAAGAAATTCCCGACGAAAAAGTTTGGGATTCCATAGCCGCTTCCTTGGATAATAAGAAACGATCGCGAAAGCTTGTTCCCCTTTGGTGGAAAGTTGGCGGTGTGGCAGCAATACTTGCCATCCTATTTCTTGCGATCAATCCTTTTTCCACTTCCGAATCGGTAGCACCCATTATTACGGATGTAGAAAACAATACCCGAAATACCAAGGACTCCAACACCTTAAAGGAATCTTCCATTGAAGCCAGCAGCATCACCAATAATGAAGGAAAAACTTTAGAGGAAAATCAAATGGAAAAAACCCGCCAAACTGCTGTGGACAAAACCAACATTCCCCTAAACAACAATAAAAGCATAATTGCCGAGGAAAATGCAAAAAACCACGATCCAGAAGAAGGTTTAAAGAACACCACTGCCCCCACCCCTGTAACCAAGGAATTGGCAGAAAATAATAAAGACGCAAAACGTCTTGATAAAACAGTAAGCCAAAACCCTGCCCTTACTATTCAACCAGGGATAGGGAGCGATACATTACCCAAAAAAGACCTGTCCATTACCACTGAGGAAGCTATTGTACATCAGGAGAACAACAATGAAAACAAGCCCATTGGGAATACTCCGGAGGTAGTCTCCGAAGACCGTCCTTCAAATAAAAAATCAATTCTAGAGGCCATCGAAGAAAATGAGGTCGTTAAAGTTGAGGAAACCCGCAATGGAAGGTGGTCTGCAGGCCCAAGTATCGCTCCAGTTTACTTTAATGGTTTGGGTGAAGGATCGCCTATCAACTCTATTCTTGCTTCCAATAACAAAACGGGGGGCGTAAGCCTAAGTTATGGTATCACGGTAGCCTATGAAATTTCCAAAAAATTAAGCGTGCGTTCCGGTATCCATAAAGTTGATTATGGCTACGATACCAACGACGTCTCCTTTACATCCTCCTTTAATGCCTCAAATGGTAGACAAATAAGTAATATTAATTATTCCAATGACTCCCAATCCATAATTTTAAATAATCCAAATAGTGAGAATGTAATTCCCAAACCAGGAACCGTATTCGCCATGGACGTAACCGGTAAAAACCCTACGCGTTTAGGAACAATGGGGCAAGAAATGGGATATTTGGAAGTGCCCTTGGAATTAAATTATGCACTTTTGGACCGCAAATTTGGCATTAATATTATTGGAGGAGTAAGCTCCCTTTTTCTAACGGATAATTCGGTAGTACTGGAATCTAGTGGACAGACGACAGAGGTGGGGGAAGCCAATAATGTCAATTCCGTTAATTTTAGCACCAATGTAGGTCTTGGACTGGATTATAAGTTTACCCCTAAGCTAAAATTTAATGTAGAGCCGGTTTTTAAATATCAACTAAATACTTTTTCCAATACCTCAGGCAATTTCAACCCATATTCCTTGGGTGTATACAGTGGATTCACTTTAAAGTTTTAACTCCCAAGAAAGCAGCTACAACTGGCATACCGCCCCTGGGAATCATAGGTCTAGCTGGAATGTTTTAGCTCATTCAATATTACTGCCCTGACCGATTCCCGAAGCATAGTCTTGTCTGACTCCTTAATACTTTGAGTAGTAAAAAATTTATGCACCTTAACACGTAATCTTCCCGGACCTCCACTATAAAAAGTAAAGGAGAACCGTTTTTTGTTGTCCAAAAAGGTCATAGGTACGACCGGAATGTTGTGCGCAATGGCCATTTTAAATGCCCCGTCCTTAAAATCATCCAAAATAATATGTTCCTCGGGCACCCCGCCCTCTGGAAAAATACAAATACTCAACCCCTGTTGTAATCTCTTTTGCGCCCTTCTATAAACCGCAGTCCTACTTTTGGCACTCTCCCTATCCACCAAGATACATACCCTTTTATAGAAAAACCCGAACAGTGGAATCTTTACCAATTCCTTCTTCCCTATGAACACAAAAGGGTTTTTACTGACTTTTAACATCAGCATAATATCCAGCATACTGGTGTGATTGGATACCAACATATAACTTTCGCCCTTTTTTAGTCTTTGCTCCCACTTAATTTCTGGAAAACACCCCATACCATAGAGAATAGTGTTGGCCCATATATTACGAGCCATCCAGAAAAATTGTGGGTATGTCTTCTCGGAAAGGGTAAATAGCAACAAGAAAGGAAACATTAATAAAATAGGAAGGACCGCCAAAACATAGAACCAAATCCGGTAAAGCCCCTGGCCTAATTTTTTTAGGAATAATAGCATGTCGTCAAAAGTAATAATTTTAGTCCTTCTTTAGAATTTCTTTTACCTTTGTCCTTCTTTGAAAATAAAATAATGGCAAGAATCTTAACCGGTATACAAAGTACGGGAACCCCTCATCTAGGAAATATTTTGGGAGCGATTATCCCTGCTATAGAAATGGCAAACAATCCAGCAAACGAATCCTTTCTCTTTATTGCGGATATGCACTCACTGACCCAAATTAAGAATGGGGAACAATTGCGGAGCAACACTTATGCTGTTGCCGCTACATGGTTGGCATTTGGATTGGATATTGATAAAACAGCTTTTTATCGCCAGAGTGATATCCCCCAGACCGCTGAACTGGCATGGTACCTCAGCTGTTTTTTTCCTTACCAAAGACTAACCCTTGCCCACTCTTTTAAGGACAAGGCAGACCGACTCGAAGATGTAAATGCCGGCTTGTTCTTCTATCCTATGCTTATGGCTGCCGACATACTTTTATACGATGCCGAGATAGTCCCAGTTGGCAAGGATCAAATGCAACACTTGGAAATGACCCGCGACGTAGCTTCAAGGTTTCATGCCCAATTAGGCGAAACCTTTGTAATGCCCGAAGGAAAGGTGCAGGAAGAAACCATGTACGTCCCTGGCACCGATGGCACCAAAATGAGTAAAAGCAAGGGCAACTTAATAAGCCTTTTTCAAACCGACAAACAATTGCGCAAACAGATCATGGGTATACAGACAGACAGTACCCCTATGGAAGCTCCTAAAAATCCGGATACGGATAATGTGTTTGCCTTGTACAAAATTCTGGCTACGGAAAATCAAGTTGCCGAAATGAGGTCTAATTACCTAAACGGCAACTATGGCTACGGACATGCCAAGCAGGCGCTATATGAGGTGGTCTTGGAACGCTTTGGGGAGGCAAGGGAAAAGTTCGATTATTATATGAACCACCTAAATGAACTGGATGAAGCATTGGCTGTTGGCGCTAAAAAAGCCACAATAGTTGCCGATAGTGTTCTGGAAAGGGTAAGAATGAAGGTGGGGTATTAATTTTTGAAAAACATACCCCTTGGTCGGTCTATGCCATTCCCGGATGTCCTCTCAAAAAGATTAATGGGTTGAAGGGATATTGAAGTACGATGAAATACCCAAAGATCTTCATTGTTCAATTAAAAACGCCCTTTGACAAACTAGGTGGTTGGTAAATTTTGACGAAGACTCCCCTAAAAACAAGGTAGACCTTTGCCATTGCCACACTATTAAATGCAGTAAACAGGCTATTCACACCTTTTTTAAATGGCCTCGAACAACTTGCCGGGAAGTGGCCTTACCACTCCTTTCATTTCCATATTCAACAGGATAGAGGAAACCTTGAATATCGGCAATTTACAATCCAGTGCAATATGGTCCAACATTTGTTTGCCCCTTTGCTGTAAATAGTCATAGATTTCCTTCTCGGTATCGTCCAACTCCACAAATAATTGCTTTTGTATAATTGTCGGCTCCTTTTCTTCCAAATCCCAACCCAACATATAGATAAGATCGGCGGCCGACGTAAGCATCTGTGCCTTCTGCTGTTTTATGAGGTTATTGCAACCACTGCTGTACTTATCCTGGGTTCTCCCAGGTACGGCAAAAACATCGCGATTATAGCTGTTTGCTATATCGGCGGTAACCAGACTACCTCCTTTTTCCGCGGATTCCACTACGATAGTAGCTTCTCCCATTCCCGCAATAATCCGATTCCGCTTTAAAAAATTTTCCCTATCGGGTTGACTCGTACTCCAAAATTCAGTGAAAAAACCGCCATTTTTATTTATATCCTGCACATATTTTGCATGAGTCTTTGGATAAATCTGATTTAACCCATGGGCCAAACACCCTATGGTCTGTAAACCATGCTTTACGGCAGCCCGCTGTACGCAAATATCCACCCCGTAAGCAAACCCACTTACAATAATTGGATCCAGTGGTGCCAATTCCTCTATGAATTGCTCACAAAATGAAGTTCCATAACTGGTAATATTTCTAGTCCCTACAATACTTATGATCTTTTGGTGGCTCAAATTGATCTCACCTTGGCTAAAAAGTAAAATAGGGCTATCTATACAATGCTTTAAATAGGCGGGATAACTATCCTCCATAAAATAATGAAGGTTTATTTCCCCACTTCTTATAAATTCGTACTCCAACTCGGCGGCCTCCAAATGTTCCCTGTCCATAAGTCCTTTTAGGGTGCCGGAACCAATACCATCCAATTTCAACAACCGAGTCATTTTTTCCTCAAAAATTGCCAAAGGACTCCCACAACTGGATATTAATTTTTTGGCTGTTATATCACCAATATTTGGTACGTTCTGCAACCGAAGAATAGCAATTATTTCATCTCTAGACATTTATGGAAGCGGCTTAGTTGTTCACAAAATACATAAAATATAATGTTAATAAAAAGTTATGTGAAGAGTTTTGAACTTGTTAATTTTTTCCAATCTTTGTCCTTATGGGAACCGAACATTACATAGCGGAGCTGCTTTATAGATACAATTGTGTAATGGTGCCTGAATTTGGCGCTTTTTTGACACAGATGAAATCTGCCGTTATCAATGACGCCACAAATTCTTTCTACCCTCCTTCTAAAATAATTTCCTTTAACGAACAACTGACATCCAATGACGGACTATTGGTTTCGTACATGGCCGATGCTGAAAAAATGTCTTACGAAGACATGCAAAAGCAGATAGCCACTGTATCCTCGAAATGGAAAAAACTTTTAAAGGAAGGCAATCGTTTAAGTTTACCCAATATTGGTGAACTCTGGTTGAACAAGGAAGGCAAAACACAGTTTCAGCCTTCATATCAAGTGAATTACCTAACCTCGTCCTTTGGCTTATCCACTTTTGTATCCACCCCGGTCTCTAGGGAGATTTTAAAGGAGGAAGTAGTGGAATTGGAGGAAAAGATTCCATTTATGATTACTCCCGAGGCTAGGAAAGAATCCAAACTGAGGCCATATTTGAAGTATGCAGCTGTTATATTGTTGGCCGTTGCCACAGGTTTTACTGGTTATCGCCTTTATAATGAAAAGGTTTACGACCAAGAATTGGTGAGACAGGACGCGCATCAGCAAGTGTCAAAAAATATTCAGGAAGCCACTTTTTTCAATACAGCTCCCATTGAATTGCCTGCCATATCCCTGAATATTACCACAAACAAAAAAAGTGGTGTTCACCAAGTTATTGCCGGTGCTTTTAGAATTCAGGAGAATGCTGAAAAGAAAGTCCTTCAACTTAAAGAAAAAGGATACGACGCATCCTATCTTGGTGTTAATCAATATGGACTGCATATGGTAGCCTATGGCAGTTTTGACGATGCCAAGGAAGCCTTAAATTATTTAAGGAAAATAAAGCAGTCCGAATCTCCAGAGGCTTGGTTGCGCTCCGTAAAATAAATCCTTCTCTACTTTTTAGCTTAATATTACCAATGTATCTTTACCCAAAAGAAATTTATGGAGTCAAAGACGCCCAGTGAATCGCGTACCTTAATGACCGATATGGTCCTGCCCAGTGAAACCAACCCTCTGAACAACTTGTTTGGTGGTGAATTGTTGGCGCGAATGGATCGTGCTGCCAGTATTGCCGCCAGACGCCACAGCAGACGAATTACCGTTACGGCATCGGTAAATCATGTCGCCTTTAACCAGGCTGTTCCAGTAGGAAGTGTAGTTACTGTAGAGGCAGCCGTTTCCAGAGCCTTTAGGACCTCCATGGAAGTGTTTATAGATGTTTGGATGGAAGACCGGTTTAACGGCGAGAAATCCAAGGTAAACGAGGCTATCTACACTTTTGTAGCCGTTGACGATAGCGGAAAGCCTACGACAGTTCCCGAACTACGGCCAGAGACCGCATTGGAAATTAAGCGATATGAGGCCGCGCTGCGCAGAAAGCAGCTAAGTTTGGTACTTGCAGGCAAGATGAAGCCCAAGGATGCTACCGAATTAAAGGCCTTGTTTATGGATTAAAAATCGAAATTATTAGGGTCGGGACCAAATCTTTTTCCACGGTCCAATTGATCTAATTTTTTAACATCCTCGGCAACAAGTTCAAAATCAAAAATGTCGGCATTGGCAATAATTCGATCCCTTTTTGCAGATTTGGGAATCGTGATAACCCCTTTTTGCAAATCCCATCGCAGTACAATTTGGGCAATAGTCTTATTGTATTTTGCCGCTAGGTCCTTCATTATATCCATTTCAAAGATATGCCCTTGCATTAGAGGGGACCAGGCTTCATACTGAATGGTATTTTTATTGCAAAAATCGATCAACTCCTGTTGCACCAAATAGGGATGAAATTCCATTTGGTTCACCATTGGGACTATTTCCGAAGAAGTCATTAAATCTTCAAGATGGTGCTGCATAAAATTACTCACTCCAATAGCCCTAACGCCTTTATGCTTATACAAATATTCCATAGCACGCCAAGTCTCCTTATACTTACCATTTACGGGCCAGTGTACCAAGTAAAGATCTAAATAATCCAAATTTAACCGCTTTAAACTGGATTCGTATGCCTTTATAGTACTTTCATAACCCTGATCGCTATTCCACACCTTACTCACCACGAATATATCTTTGCGGTCTACACCGCTTTCCTTAATCCCTTGGCCCACACCCTCTTCATTCTTATATATGGAAGCCGTATCTATATGCCGATATCCTTCATCCAACGCCCATTTTACCGCATTGACCACTTCCTTTCCATCTTTGGACAAATAGACCCCTAAACCAAAATAGGGCATTTCCACGCCATTATGCAGCCTAAAACTTCCTTTTAAATCCGTTATATTTTTCAATTTTAAAATATTTTATAGTTGATATATCCATTCCTCTGGATTAAGTCGGGTAGTATCCTTGTACAGATAAAATTTCAATTGGGTAGTACCGCTGGATTTGCTGGTGTAAATATCCCCCAGATCCGACTTGGTGCTTACCTTATCCCCTTTTTTCACATAAACCCTGGAAAGATTGTAGTACGTACTTATATAATTTCCATGTTTAATCTGTACGCCCTTATTCCCTCCTGGAACTGACAGGATAGCGATAACCTCCCCTTCAAAGATGGCCCTCGCCTTGGATCCTTCATCGGTGGCAATGATTACCCCATTACTTTCGTGCTTTATACCGGGATAAACGGCGTCATTATAAACACCAAAACCCTGTCTTTTAATACCCTTTTCAACCGGCCAGATCAATTTTCCCTTGTTGGCCGAGAAATTATTGGCTACAATGGTCGCTTCGGGAGTTAAAACAAACTTACTACTACTTGTTGCAGTAGTACTGGTAGACTTAGTGGCCTCTCTGTTGGAGGCTGCAATAGCACTTCTAATTAATCTCTCTATCTGCTCGTCTATCCTCTTGGCCTCCTTCTTCTTATTTTCAATAGCCGTGGCATATTTGCTTTCGTTCTTTCTTATACTCTTGAGCAACTCCTTTTGTGATTGGATTTCTTTGTACAATTGATTTTTGATCTGGGTATTTTCGGCCACAAGTTTATCCTTCTCCTTACGCTGTTCCGAAAGATCTTTGTTCAATTGGGTAAGCTCATCCGTTTTTGCCACAATTTGTTCGCCCTGTTCCTTTCTGTATTGGGTATATTGCTTCATGTATTGAAAGCGCTTAAAAGCCTGTAGAAAATCCTCGGAAGACAACAGAAACATCAATCTGCTCTGCCTGGATTTATTCTGATATGACTTTTGAATCATATTCCCGTATTCCTCTTTAAGAAAAGCGAGATCATTTCGTAATTTTCCAATGTTCCTCACATTGGTATTTATCTGCCTATTGAGTAAATTGGACTGTTGATTGGTAACCCTGATCAACTGCTGGCGTACATTTATTTTATGGTCCATAGCCTCCATCTGCTCTAAGACATTTCCCTTTTCCTTCTTCTCCGCGAACAATAATCGGTTAATCTCCGAAATTTCTTTTTGGAGCTGTTCCCTCTTGGACTCCAAGGCTTTTTGTTCATTGGTCTGGGCCCTTGAAATATTGCCCATAAAAATGAACATAACTAAAAGAGAATAAATTACATAAGAGTGTTTACTTCCCATATTAATTTAATACAATTTCTTTAAAACCATTTGGTATGTTATATGGAAAATTCAAGGCCCTATTGAACTCCATATTCCTAAATTCTAAGGTAATATTATTGGTATGGTCTCCATCTATGGCCAGAATATCTATCTCCCCTGGCAAAATCCATTTATTTACTTTTTGATAGTTCCTATAATTGATTTCAAGTAGTCGTTTCTCCCATGGTTGCGACAACTGCTGCGTAGCCATTCTATAATTCAAAGGTTCTATTTGAAAAAGTGTTTTAAATAGATCTCCAACCTTTTTTGGTTTCAACTGATAGTTGTCGTTGGCGATATCCACCGTATACTTTTCTTCCCTTAAATCGAAAAGGGGCTCTCCCAAAAGAAGGTTTTGTACTTTTTGAAAATTAAGGTCGGTCCCCAATAATTGACTCAAATAGGAAAAATTCCCATCAAAATATTCGTTGTCCAACTTATTATAAAACGACACTCTTTCCGGAGTAATGTAGGCTTTTACGATTCCTAAGGGCGCGCTTAACCAAATGGCCTTATCCTTTTCCATCCTAAAACTAACACTTACGCTTTGTGTGCTCTCTCCGTCCGAATAATCTATCCTCATCTTTCCACTTAGGGTTTTAAAATTGAAATGGGTGTAATAGTGGTTTCTTATAACCGCCTTAGCGGTTAAATTCCCATCCACCGTACCGCTTTTAATTACACTTGTAGACTTACAAGAAAACACCAATACCACAAAAACGCCAAGTATAGCCCATTTTTGAAGTCTTTTAAAACTGTTTACCATAGATTTACGACCCGGATTTTAATTTACTAAGATACATATTTGCTTTGGAAGAATTTCCCAAAGCATTGTTAGCATCCACTAATTCTTTATACATTTTATTGGCTAAATCCACATCGTCCAATAAATAATCCAATCCCGACTCCAGAATAGCAACGGCCTCCTTATGTTTCTTGAGTTTATTTAAACTTTGTCCATAGGCGTAATAAAAATAAGCTTGAGCAGGAAAGTTTTCCAAGGCTTCCCAACTTACCGCCGCAGCATTTTTAAAGTCGCTCTTTGCCAAATAATCGGAAATTTTGGAGATAAAATTATCCATTGGGCCATATTTTGGAACCTCTTCAATAATTGTATCCTTTTCCATTACAGTAATTTCCTTTTTCTTAATAGCGTTGTTTACCCTAGTGGTTAGATCCTCTGAAAATGCCGAACCTTTCATACCGTTAAGTATTTTTAAGGCATTATCATAGTTTTCCCCAGCAAAATAGATCAAAGCCAAATTTTCCTGCAATTGGATATTTTTGTACGGAATCCTTTCCTGCACTTCCTCGAGGCCCGTCCCTTGACGTCGTGCAATATCCACCAGTGTACATAGCACCCAATAATTCCCTGGCCTCGCATTCACAGCAGAAATAGCATATTGCTGGGCCAAAACCATTTGTTTTGAAGCCAAATAGGCCTTGGCCAGTTCATGGTCCAAGACAGCGTTGCTAGGGTCCAAGCGTTTACATTCCAAGAAGAGATTAATGGCCCTATCGTAGTTTTCAATTCCTTTTTGCTTTAATGCCTCAAAGAATTTTTCTTGAAACTCATCGGTATATTCCTCCAAAAATAACTCGGCACTCCCTTCCTCCCCAACTTCATTTTCTTGGGCACAACTAGGACTTGGGGCCAAAACCACCCCCAGTGCAAAAATAATAATGTAGTCCCTCCTTCTCATATTACAAACTTCATATTAGCGGGAAACGGACCTTAATATATAAAACCCAACCGTTTCCCATATCAATAAAAAGACAATGGGAACAACCCCCACAAAATTAGTGATAATGCCATAGTCCACCCCGTTTATAGCAGGTGTTTATTTTACTCCCGTACTGCCAAATCCTCCTGCTCCCCTTGAGGTATTGGAAAGCTCCTCAACCAATTGCCACTCCGCCCTTTCGTGTTTTGCGATGACCAATTGTGCTATACGCTCCCCATTTTCTATAGTGAATGCTTCGCTGGAAAGATTAATCAGTATTACACCTACCTCCCCCCTATAATCGGCATCAATCGTGCCAGGGGCATTAAGGACCGTAATTCCTTTTTTCGCTGCCAATCCACTACGAGGTCTAACCTGTGCCTCAAAACCTAAAGGAAGCTCCAAGAACAGACCCGTCTTAACTATAGTTCTTTCCATGGGTTGCAACACAATGGATTCCAAAAGATTGGCCCTTAGGTCCATTCCAGCGGAAGCCAAGGTTTCATAGTTTGGTAAAGGGTGAGCTGATTTATTGATAATTTTTATAGTCATTTTCTTAGAAAAATTTGTTTTAGTTTATCACTTTCAAGCCTATAAACCATGCCCAAAAATAGAGTAAAAAATATACTGCCAATAATCAAATTACGATCGAAAACGTAAAAGGAGAGCATGGAAAACGAAATGGAGACCACTAGATAAAAAATTATTTTTCTGTGGTTGTAAGGTATAGGGTAATACATTCTACCAAAAAAGAAAGACAGTATTACCATAGTGGCATAGGCCACTAAAGTTGCCACAGCAGAGGCCACATATCCGAAATACGGAATAAAGGCAAAATTGATAATAATGGTTAGTATGGCACCGATCAACGAGATGTAGGCTCCAAATTTGGTGCGATCTGTTACTTTGTACCAAACTGACAAGTTGTGGTAAATTCCCAAACAAAAACTGGCCAAAACTACCAAAGGCACAATGGACATGGCCTCCCAATACGATTCGTCCCTGACCAAAAGCAGCTTCAGAACATCGGCAAATACCACTACCCCCAACAATATTATGCTGCCCAGTATAACAAAATAGTTGGTAATCTGGGCATAGGCCCTTTGGGGCTTCTCGGAAGTAGCATGACTAAAGAAAAAGGGTTCTATCCCCATTCTGAAGGCTGTAGCGAACAAGGTCATGAACATCGCCAATCTGTAACAGGCAGAGTATTTACCAATTTCACTTTCAGCGATATCTTCCGGCAAAAGATAGGAGAGCATAATTTTATCGAACACTTCGTTTATGGTAAAAGCAATTCCGGCCACCAGCACCGGTAAGGCATAATCCATCATTTTATACCACAATTTCTTATCAAATACATATGGCCTTCTAAAATATAGTCTTAGCATCAAAAGAAGCGTTATGGCACTGGCTATCAAATTGGATATGAAAATATACGATATTTCAAAATTTGGCCGGTACAGGGCACTAAAAGAAGAATCTGGGCTATCCACGACCATTTGTGGCAATACTATTAAAAAGAAAAGGTTCAATCCAAAATTTATGGCCACATTGGATATCTTCACCAAGGCATAGCGCATTGGCTTTTCATTGGCCCTAAGCCAAGCAAAAGGCACTATGACCAATGCATCCAAGGCAAGAATCCAAATAGCATAACTAATATACTTTTCGTCAATATTGGTAAAGCTAGCAACGCTATCCTTGAAAAGAAATGCCAAAACCACGAAAAGAAAAGTAGAGGCAATGATTGAAATCAGGGAAGTGGTAACAACCTTTTTACGGTCATCTGCCTTGGTGTAAAACCTAAAAAAGGCGGTTTCCATACCATAGGACAAAATGACATTGAAGATAGCAAACCACGCAAAAATAATACTAACCTCCCCAAAGCCTGCCGTTTCCAAAACCTCTGTATATAAAGGCAGCAATAAAAAGGATAGCATCCGGGGCAGGACCGTAGCCAAACCATAAATAAACGTCTGTTTGAAAAGTTTTTTTAGTGGATTCAAAGAAATCTATGAATTAGCTTTAAAATTAGGCATTTAATCGATGCGCGCAAAGTTAGTTAAATAGCTTATTCAACAAATGCCCTTTATAAATTCTTTATAAATGGAAAAGCCCCACATTCCTGTGAGGCACTCTCTATAATTTTCAAAAGGGTTAGCTAAATTACTATATACCTAATTGCTCAAATCTTCGCAATTAAAACATTTAAAAACTAACGGCTTTTCTAATTGTTCAACGCTTCCGCTCCACCTACAATTTCCAAAATTTCGCCGGTGATGGCAGCTTGCCTTGCTTTGTTATATGTAAGTTTCAACTGATTTCTTAGGTCCGTTGCGTTGTCCGTTGCCTTGTGCATAGCGGTCATACGAGCCCCATGTTCACTAGCAAATGAATCGCGCACACCTTTGTACAATTGGGTTTTCAATGATTTTGGAATCAATTGTTCCACAATCTCGGCCTTGGAAGGTTCAAAAATATAATCCGACACCGAATTGGCTTCACCTTCCACCGGAACAATTGGCAAAAACTGTTCTGTCATTACTATTTGTGTAGCTGCATTTTTGAATTTGTTATACACAATTTCAATCTTATCGTAAGCACCTGTGGTAAACAAGTCCATTAAATCCTCGGCAATGGCCGCCACATTATCAAAGGTCAGATCATCATAAACCGAACTGTGGTTTGCAATGACCTTGTTCTTTTTCTTTAAAATGTCATTGGCCTTTTTACCAATGGCAACAAAATCTACTTGTTTGCCAGCATAGGTTTCCTTTGCCAACAGCGCACTTTGCTTTAAAATGTTCGTATTAAACGCACCGCACAAACCACGGTTAGAGGTTATGGCAACGATCAACACCTTTTTTACTTCACGATTATCGGCAAACTTGCTTCCGGAATCTGCATCAAGGCTAGCGCTAAGGCTTTGTAAAAGCTCCGACAATTTATCGGAATAAGGACGCATTGCGGTAATGGCATCCTGAGCCTTCTTCAACTTAGCGGCAGAAACCATTTTCATGGCACTGGTAATCTGCATCGTTGAAGATACCGTAGCAATTCTATTACGTATTTCTTTTAAATTGGCCATAGGCTCCACTTAAGCTCCCCTTAGGAGAGGAATACTGTGTTAGACATTCATTTATTCAATTTTATCTGTCTTTTTGGATCAAAAAGACAGATAAAATACTTTATTAATATTTAGCGGATAGATCTTTGGCTACAGAGCTTAAAACATCTATTACCTCATCTGTTAACTTTCCTGCCTTAAGCTGATCCAAAACTCCCCTATGCTTGGCATTTAAGAACTCCAGATAGTCTCTTTCAAACTCTTTTACCTTCTCTACAGGAACCTTGTTCAACAAGTTCTTGGAACCAGCATAAATAATCGCTACCTGATCTTCAACAGTAAAAGGATCGTTCTGTGCCTGTTTAAGAATTTCAACGTTTCTGCGTCCTTTTTCAATAACATTCAAGGTCGCGGCATCCAAATCTGAACCGAACTTGGCAAATGCTTCCAATTCACGGAATTGTGCCTGATCCAATTTTAAGGTTCCGGCCACCTTTTTCATTGATTTTATCTGGGCATTACCCCCAACACGGGATACAGAAATACCCACGTTGATCGCTGGACGCACCCCTTGGTTGAAAAGATCCTGGGTCAAGAAAATCTGACCGTCGGTAATCGAAATTACGTTGGTAGGAATATAAGCGGAAACATCCCCTGCTTGGGTTTCAATAATGGGCAAGGCTGTCAAAGAACCTCCACCTTTTACCATTGGTTTCAATACCTCTGGCAAATCGTTCATATTTTTTGCGATAGTATCATCTGCAATTACTTTTGCCGCACGCTCCAACAATCTTGAATGAAGGTAAAAAACATCTCCAGGGTAAGCCTCACGTCCTGGTGGACGTCTTAACAATAATGATATCTCACGATAGGCAACCGCTTGTTTTGACAAATCATCATAGATGATCAAAGCAGGCCTACCCGTATCCCTAAAATATTCTCCAATTGCCGCTCCGGCAAAAGGGGCATATACCTGCATGGAAGCAGGATCGGAAGCATTGGCAGCTACAATGGTAGTATAGGCCAAAGCCCCTGCCTCTTCCAAGGTCTTTGCAATGTTTGCTACTGTAGAGGCCTTTTGACCTATGGCAACATATATACAATATACAGGTTCCCCTGCATCGTAAAATTCCTTTTGATTCAAAATAGTATCCACACAAACGGTAGTCTTACCCGTCTGACGGTCACCAATAACCAGCTCACGCTGACCCCTACCCACAGGAATCATAGCATCGATAGCCTTTATTCCTGTTTGCAATGGTTCTGTCACCGGCTGACGGAAAATAACTCCAGGCGCCTTGCGCTCCAATGGCAATTCATACAATTCACCAGTTATTGGGCCTTTACCATCTATAGGTGCTCCCAATGTATCTACAACACGACCAATAATACCTTCACCAACTTTAATGGAGGCAATGGTCTGGGTACGTTTTACAACCGAACCTTCCTTAATATTTCTGGATGGGCTCAACAATACCACACCAACGTTATCCTCTTCCAAGTTTAGAACGATCCCCTGAAGTCCACCTTCAAATTCTACCAATTCCCCATATTGGACATTAGATAATCCATAAACCCTAGCGATACCATCACCTACTTGTAGAACGGTACCCACCTCGTTTAATGAAGCTGATGCTTCAAATCCCGATAACTGTTTCTTTAATATTGCTGATACTTCAGCGGCTTTTACTCCTGCCATTTGTTATAGATATAAGATTAGGACTTCCTTGAAACCCAAGGCCGACCAAAAAAATTATTTATAGACTATTTGTAAACTCTCTCTTTAAATTACTCAATTTATTGGCAATACTTGCATCATACTGCAAATCTCCAACCCTCAAAATAAACCCTCCTATAATGCTCTCATCCACTTTGTTCTCTATGGTGGATTGGTTGCCGGTGAGTTGAACTATTTTGGTCAATATTTTTTTCTCAAGTTCGGCACTTAGGGGAACCGCTGTGGTAACCTTCGCAACCCCCTGCCCCTTTCTAGCTTCATTTAAAATGATGAACTTCTCTGCCACATCGTTCAGAATTGAAATTCTCTTATTATCCACCAAGGTGGAAATAAGTCCCTCGGTAACGCTATTGCTTCCCTTGAAGATTTCGGATAAGGCCTGCTTTTTAAGTTCGCCTTGCAAAACCGGGCTCCCTAACATTTCCCGAAGTTCATTGCTATCAGCAATAGTAGATAAAATACTGCGGAAATCCTTCTCCACCTGTTCGGTAGCTTTATTTTCTACCGCCAAGTCCATAATTGCCTTTGCGTAACGTACGGCTGCTCTAGCTTCGTTCATATCCAAATCCCTAATTTAACTTAATGTCCCCGATCATTTCCTCTACCAACTTCATTTGTTTGGCCTTATCGGAAAACTGATCTTTAATTACTTTTTCAGCAATCTCCAGGGACAAGGTAGCCACTTCGTTTTTAATATCGGCTACGGCAGCTTTCTTTTCACTTTCAATGGCAAGTTGTGCCTGCTTGATCATTTTATCTGCCTCTGCCTGTGCCAAATCTTTGGCATCGGCAACAATTTTCTCCTTCATTTCACGAGCCTCCTTTATCATGGCCTCACGTTCAACGCGTGCCTCTTGCAATAGCCGCTCGCTATCGGCAGTAACGTTTTGCATCTCCTTTTTGGCATTCTCCGCTGCGGCCAAGGCATCCTTAATTCCTGATTCGCGATCCTCAACGGCATCAAGAATAGGTTTCCACGCAAATTTACGCAACAAGAGAAGCACTGCTATAAACAATAACAATTGCCAAAAAAACAATCCAAATGAAAACTGCTCTATTAATTTTTCCATGTCCTAATATATGAAATGTAAACGTTTAACTTTTAATGGTAAAAGAACAGCTATAACCAACCGTTATAGCTGTTGCTTTGTTGTGTTTGATTAAGATGCGAAAAGCGCAGCAAAACCAATACCTTCAATAAGAGCCGCAGCAATCAACATTGCTGTTTGAATCTTACCGGAAGCCTCTGGCTGACGAGCGATGGCATCCATAGCAGAACCACCAATTTTACCAATACCTAAACCAGCACCGATAACGATCAAACCAGCTCCTACAATAGTTGGGATTTCCATAATATATATAATTAATTATTAAACATTCTACTCTTAGTGATCGTGATGTTCCTCAACGGCCGAACCAAAATACAGGGCGGACAACATCGTAAAAATATAGGCCTGTAAAGCCGCTACCAACAACTCCAACAAAGAAAGTGCGAATGCCAAACCAAATGACAACGGACTCCCTATCCAGTTTTTGAAGATAAACATCATTCCCAAAATACTCATTAAAACCACGTGACCAGCCGTGATGTTGGCATACAAACGAATCATTAGGGAAAAAGGCTTGATAAAAGTTCCCAAAAGTTCTATAGGAGCCAAGACTATCTTCATAAAGACAGGTACGTCGGGCATCCAAAAAATATGCTTCCAGTAATTTTTATTGGCCGTAAACGTAGTAATCAAATAGGTAAGGATGGCCAAAGCAAAGGTTACCGCTATATTGTTGGTAACGTTTACTCCTAGAGGGGTAAGCCCCAAAAGGTTAATGATCCATATAAAGAAAAATACCGTAAGCAAATAACTCATGTATTTCTTATAATGTTTCTTTCCAATATTTGGAATGGCAATATCATCACGTATATATAGAATAATCGGCTCCAACAACCGTCCAATTCCTTTTGGCAACGCGTTGGTTTTATAAGACTTGGCCATTCTGGAAAACAAGAAAAACATTAAAGCTGCCACTAAAAATATAAAAACCACGTTTTTGGTAATGGAAAAATCCAATGGTTTTGCATTGGTAGCATGATGATCTTCATCGTAATTGATAGTTCCTTCGGCATCGGTCTTCACTATTTTACCATGATACAGTGCATAATGATTCCCATCCACTTCGGCCACAGATTCCCCATGGTGAAACTTGGAAGATGAGAACACCTTTAGACCGTTATCCCATAAAATTACGGGGAGCGGAAATCCTACGTGTTCATTTTTTTCCTCATCTATGGTGAAAAGGGTGAAATCGTGGGAATCCAACAAGTGATGTCCTATAAATTCCTTGATTTCGTTTTTTAGGCTTCCTTTTTCCTCGCTGGACGAATGGTCCTTTTCCTGTGCGAAAGCATTGATACCCAGAAGAAGTGTAACAACTAAAAGAACTTTAACGTAAAATGGTTTTTGCATATCGCTTAAAATATCGGTCTCAAAAAATCCGTGCAAATGTACGCTTTTATCTCAAAAAGAAAAAAGCATTAAACGGTTTATTTTGGGCCATAACTTAAAAGTAATATGGAAAACAAAATTGAAGCTAACTATTTAACATTCTGGCAGTAAAGATTGTCTCCAAAAGGAGGCACACCAAATAGGGAACAAAAAAAGTGGTAAACTCCAAAGATTGCATGTTCCCGTCTGCGCTATAGAAGGGATAAAAAACGAGAAAGAAAAATAAAAACTTGAGCATGCTTCCCCCTAAAAAAAGAAATCCGATCTGATCTCTCCATTTCTCCCGAAACCAATAAAGCACCGAAAATATGATCAAGGCCAGTACTACATTTAGCAAATAGGCCAAAACGATCATATGGTCCAATAAAGGAAATCCGAACAAATACAGTATGAGGAGGTGAAGACAAAAAACCAAAAAGCTCAAAAGAACCAGGGAGAGGTAAAAAGTAAAAAGAAATTTATTCTTGGACATTAATATTTTATGCGTTTCAATTGCTGCAAAACCAAATAAATTGCAACCGCCACTCCCAATAAAGTAAGGACAATTACAAAGGTCTTTGACTCCATTTCAAAATATTCATCCAACCACTTTCCTCCCTGGGCAGCCAAGAAAATGATTCCACCCATTTCAATGGCAACACCTGTTAAGATAGCTGCATTTTTTAAACCATTGTTATTTTTAGGAGGCTTTTGCTGGCTCATTGGTATTTACCGAATGTTTTGTTGGGCTATTTACGGTGCCTTTCCCTTCCTTGCCCTTCATTGTACAGGATGCATTAAAGGTAGCACCGGGCTCAACCGCTAATTTGGATACTATAACAGTACCCTCAATGACAGCGGAAGATTTTAGGGACAAGAGATCGGCCACGATCAACTCTCCGTTAAAATTACCTTCAATATCGGCATTGACACATTCTACTTTACCATGAATATAGCCATCTATACCAATGACCACTTTTCCCGAAGTCTTTACGTTGCCGTCCAATTTTCCATCAATCCGAAAGTCGGCCTCGGAGACAATGTCCCCTTTTATTTTGGTATTCTTTTCAATTCTGTTGGGCTGTCCGCCTAATTCTGTCATAACACGAGGTTTTTTGTTATCTGAAAACATTTTGCTAAGGTTTTGGGGTTTATTGCTGGGCTTTATAATCTGCTATATTCTTATGTACTTGAATTATTTTGTAGTTGTTGGATAAAATTACGAAATTCTCATCATCGATCCTGTAATCCTTGTTGTTTTTTATCAATTCTGCGTAGCCTAGGGCAAAGTCCTTGGATTTAAAGCCATGAACCACTACAAATTGATCCTCCAAATTATAAATGTCTTTTGAGACCACATTCTTATACTTTAGATCCTCCAAAGATTTCTCCAAAAGTTCCTTGAGCCTAAGCGCTCTTTTATCGTCCCTGATTTTAAACGGAAATACGACTTTCCAATTTCCAGTTCCTGTAGATTCTGTTTCGGTGGAAAAAACCTTCGGTTCCAATTTTGGCAATTGCTCCGCCACCATGGTCTGAGCCTTTTTCCCTTCAGGATTATTGGGATAGTTTAGGGCCACATAGTTCAACGCCTCCTTAAAGTCTTCAAAACCCTGTAATCTTCCAATGGCATTGGCCTTTAACATTTCAAATTTTGGCACTATGGGATCCCCTGTGTATTTACTGATATTTTCTTCAGCCCCTGTAATTACCTGTAAAAATTCCTGGTTCTGGAACTTTTTGTACAAACGTTGATACTTGGCATCCGGACTATCGGCACTTCCCGTTAATACGGCTTGTGGGTTTAAAAGGATTTCTGCATATCTGGATTCAGGATGATTCCTAATAATGTCGTATTTCATATCTGTTGCCAGACTACTTCCGGACTCCTCGTATATCTTGTACAGGTTGTATTTGGATGGGATTATTAATCTCTCCTCTGGATTGGAATTTAGTACACTCTCCAATTTAGCCGCTGCCAAAAGATTTTCCTTAAATTTCTCCTTATAAATCAACCCCAATTGATAATTGGCGAAGTTGCGCTCGGTCCTTAAACTGTCTATCACCTCTGGGTCCGTTGGTAATTGATTGAGGTAAAACGCTACACTATATTTTTCCTCATCTCCCACCGAGGCAACACTATTCAATGCCGTATTGCCTGGATTCCCTGCATTTTCCTCCATATTTTGGGCTTTGGATTTGTTGGACCAGCGCCAATCGTCCTCCAGGGTTCTCTTCCCCCATCTAGTCCTAAAATCGTTCTTACCATAACCCAAGGTAGTTATATTATAAAAATAAAACTTGCCCTTGTTTTCCTTCCCTCCTTTCGATTTACTAAAACTGGCAAAACCGGCATTGGCCATATTTTCCTCTTTCTTTCTTTCTTTTTCAGCAACGGCCTTTAATTGGGCAATATGCTCTTCAAAATAGGATACCCTGTCATCAATTGAAAACTCGAACAAAGTAATTACACTATCCGTGTACTGAACCACCTCCTCGTATTTAATAACATCTTCCAAGTTGTCCAGTTTCTTTTTAACCTCCCTATACTTCTTGGTGTTTTCATTTAAATTTTGCAAAACACTGTCATAATAGGCCCCGGAAGGTTTGTATTTGTTATGATCAAAATTATAAATCGCCAAATTTTCATAGTTCAAGGCGTTCAATTGAGGCATATTTTGTGTGGCTCGCAAGGATTTATTGTAATATAGCAAGGCCAAACTATCGGATTTATTTGCCAAATGGAATTCTGCTATCTGTCTGTATATTTTATTTAGAAAGGGCCTATTTTCACGGTCTTCCTCCAATTCCGTAAGATACTCGAACATTTCCTCCCTATTGTCATCGGTAAGTTCTGTATTCTGAATTTTTTGCAAATGGGCATTGATCATATATACCCTGGGCGATTTCCTATTTAGGTCGATTACCTTATCGAAGGCATAATTGGCACTGTCCTTATACCCCAATTGATTGTACAACTGGCCAATAATATAAAGGTAGCGGCCCTTTTCCGGATTTTTTTTGGTGTATGCCGATGCAATCTTTAACTGCTGAATGGCGGTATCCGCAATCTTAAGATTGATGTAGGCCTGACCCATCATGGACCGGGCATCGGCATATTCCTGGTCGCTTAAATATTCCTGCTTAATTAAACGCTTTAAGTTCTTCAGTGCAAGCTCTTCATTTTCGAGCCGAATATTTACCTTCTCCCTCCAAATGGTTGCTTCGTTAAGCTTATCACTCTGTGTATATTTATTTAGAATATAATTAAAGGATTCCAAGGCAGGCATATAGCGCTGATCAAAATATCTGGCCTTGCCCAAAAGCAAAAAAGCTTCATCGGTCTGCGGATTTCGCTCCTCGTCCTTTATGTCCATACTGTGTTTTTGTATGGCTTTGGTCGCCTTTTCCTCAGCAATAAGGAAATTAGGGTTATTGTCTTCTGAATCCAATTTGATATCCTCTGTAACCTCCAACCGCTCCACTGGCAATATTTCCCAATAATTATCCTGATAAACGGCATTGAGACCCTCCCGCCCTTCCTCAAAGGCAATGTTACCGTTATACAGAGTATTATATTTGGTATTTAGGGCGTGCCAATTCCGGTTTAAAAAGGCATCTTTCTTGGTAGAACAGGCATTAAAAACCAATCCTCCAAAAACAACTGAAAATATAAGTCTATTGCGAAGCTTCAAAATTCTATGTATTCGTACGTATCCTTAACTTAAAAACGACCGGATTATTATGTAGTTGGTCGATAAAAACTGCATTATTTTTAGTTACTCGATAATTCCGAACCTGTCCAAAGAATTGATCAGGGGCCAAATACAGGATAAAAAGACAATTTAAGGTTGCCGTTCGTTAAACAGGCACAAAACTATAATGAAGGGAAATACTAAAATAGTTTGGATAGTTAATGGGCTCATAGGCTCAGAGCCCATTTATCCTCCAAAAAACACTTCCAGCTCATTCAGGGTTTCCATGGAGGTCTGGATATCCCTTACCACCTCTCCCTTGTTAAGCACAACTATCCGCTCGCAAACCTCCGTAACATGGATAAGATCATGACTGGACACCAAAACGGTAACTTCCTTACTGGCCGCCAAATCCTTGATAATACCTTTTAGCTTTATTTGGGTGGTTGGATCCAGGTTGGCAAAAGGTTCGTCCAATATGATTACTTCGGGATCACCAATGAACGAGGCTACAATTCCGACCTTCTTTTGATTTCCCTTGGATAAGTCCCTCAAATATTTCTTCTGACCCAAAATTTCATCGTGAAAAAAATCCTTGAACCCCTCCAGATGTATGTCCACATCGGCCTTGTTCCTACCTCTTAGTTCCCCGATAAAATAAAAATATTCCTCTGGGGTGAGGTATCCGATCAAAAACGTTTCATCTATAAATGCCGACGTAAAAGGTTTCCATGCCTCTCTGGCATCTATTTGCACCCCGTTATTAATGATATGCCCGGTAGTCGACTGGATAAGATCGAGCATTAAACTAAAAAAAGTAGTCTTCCCGGCCCCATTATTACCTACCAAACCAAAACTTTGACCCTTGGGGATTTCCAAATTTTCAATATTAAGTACAATGGATTCCCCGTACTTTTTGGTTAAATTTTGGACTGTGATCATAAATATATCCTTTTATGTTTTTTGTTTGTAAGCCGCTATGGTCTTATATTTTTCTTTTTTGTATATCCCCTCTATCAAGGCAAATACCCTATTCCTAAAACCAAATCCGATAATGCCTGCCATCCCAACAAAAATATAGCCCACAGTTGGACTGATCAGATAATGGCCCAGGGCATAAATCCCAAGGGGCAATAATAACTTAGGCAATGTCAATAGCAAGGTTTTCGCGTTAAAAGCCTGTTTATCACCAAACGCCTTTTTATTCGATGTTAGGTCAATGGGCGTTTTAATATAGGCCCCGCCCCATAGTACCAAATAAGAATTGACCCCAATATTGTAAACGGCCCCTACAATAACTGCTAAATAGGCATCCCAACCAAAGTATATATAAAAGGAGGCTAGAATAGTGCTTACCAAGGTAGCTATGATTATCAAATACCATTTGGAAGTTAAATACTCCCTGTACCTAATATTCTGACTCATCATTAAAGGATAATACGAACTGTCCCAACTGGGCACAAACTGTCCAAAACTGAATAAGAACCCGCCGGAAATAAAAATACCTGCAAATATCTTCCAAATCGGACCGTCATAAGCCTCTACAGCACCAGTAAAGAAGAAAAGTCCATAAAAAATAAAGAAAAAACTCATAATAACAGCGGTTTTGGACCGCTTGTTCCTTTTAATCAATTTTATATCGTTCTTTAAAAATGTACCCAGATTCCCAAAACGGTTCAACCAAACATAGTCTTCGGTTTTGGCCAAAGATTTCTTGCCGGCCAATCCGGCATCGAGATACATATGCCTTTTAAAATAAAGAAAGGCATTAGAAACCAATGCTATTAGCAATCCCCATGCTAACAAAGCCATCCATGGTAGCTGATAAAGTGCATTAAAAAATGGAGCGGTGTATACCGTAATATTGAACATTTCATAATACTGACAAATTCCCAAGAACGAGAAAAGGCCCAGCAGCATATAAAAAACATTATCCTTGTTATTGACCAGTACGTTTATAAAATTGTTACAGAAAAACAAGGCCATGATACCCAAATGCCAACCCATGGTGCCCAGAGGGGAATAGCCCTCTACCAATAGTACCACGGAAAAGGGAATAAAGAAAAAGGCATGTGACCAATTAAAAAAGGAAAATACCGTCTTCCCCAATGAATATGCCACCACTCTACTTTTTTTTATAGGAAGGTACAGCAAGGGTTTTATATTGGTAATTGGCATTTTTTGCAGCATATACCTAATGTAAAGATCCCCCACCAAATAATAGATCATGAACCGATTGACTACCAAGAGCGGGTCTCCCCATCCTTGCCTTTCAATAATATAAAAAGCCCCTATTCCAAGACCCAGGAATACGGCCATAAAATAAAGTGCCCCAAAAACCATAAAAATCTTTATAGCAAGGTTGGCTTTAAAAGAGGCAGATCTAAAAAAGGATTTCCATTCAAGCGTAAGAAAGAGCTTTAACATGCTTTTGGATAGTTTAACCTGTTAGGTTAGTGCCCAATTTAGAGTATTTGTTACAAACAGCTGGTATTTTTTTAATTTCACGTTTTAAATCCTCCCTGCTTTGCTTAATTTTGCATCAAAGATTTAATATGGCCCACTTTCATTCGCTTACCGTTCAAAAAATTAAACCGCTTACTCCAAACTCAGTTGCAATAACCTTTGCCATTCCTAAAGAACTGATCCAGACCTTTACCTTTACGGCAGGTCAGTACATCACCATTAAAAAGGAAATTAAGGGCAAGGAATTGCGCAGGGCCTATTCCATTAGTTCCTCTCCCAAGTGTGAGGGCATTACCATTGGTGTAAAGAAAGTGGACAAGGGGGGATTTTCAGATTTTGCACATAATAAACTTAAGGTAGGGGACGTATTGGAAGTAATGCCGCCGGAAGGCCGATTTGTTTTTAAACCCTCTCCTAATCCAAAAAACGTTGTGGCCTTCGCTGCGGGTAGCGGTATTACTCCGATCATGAGTATTGCCAGAACCGTATTGGAATCCAATTCCAAAAACAATTTTGTGCTGGTATATGGGAATAAATCCTATAAAGAAACCATGTTTTATACCGATTTGGTGAAGCTTCAACTAGAATATACCAATAGGTTTTACATCTATTTTATTTTGAGCCAAACCCAGGAGGACGAATCCATTTTTGGACGTATAGACGCCTCTACCGTAAACTATGTTTTAAAAAACAAACATAAAGATCTTGATTTTAACGATTACTATCTGTGTGGTCCGGAGGCAATGATACAGTTGGTGACCGAAAATTTAAAGGAAAAGGGCATCGCAGAGGATAAGATTCATTTTGAATTGTTTACCACCACGGAAATAAAGGATGAGCTTCCTGAGAAATTGGAAGGAAAAACACAACTAACCGTTATTGTGGACGATGAGGAATTTTCCCTGTCCATGGACAAAGGTACCTTGGTATTGGATGCCGTCCTTAAGGAAAATATAGACGCTCCCTATTCCTGTCAAGGCGGAGTATGCAGCAGTTGCATTGCCCGCATCAAGGAAGGAAAGGCCGACATGGTAAAGAACCAAATTCTAACGGACGGTGAAATAGCGGAAGGATTGATCCTCACTTGTCAGGCGCATCCCACAACCCCTACTCTAACAGTGGATTATGACGATGTGTAAATACTTAGGGTTGTTTGTTTATTGTCAAGTCCCTACTACATAAACGACTAAGTCTGCTTAAATACCTGTTCCATTACCCTTACGGCATGTTCGTAACCAATGGTATAGGCTTTTTCAATACCTTTTTTGTCCAATATGCCTATGAGCTCCAAGGCTTTTGGCTCAAACAACAGGTCGCATTTATTTACCTTGTTCCGATTTATGGCATAGATCATCAACGAAGTGGTTCTATTGGCCAACTGCAAGGACGATTTTATTCCTTCTTTGGGAATTTCCTTGATTCCGGAAACATTACTCCCAATAACAAAATCTGATGTAAGGGCAACCTCATCATAAGGGAAATTGTTCATTATACCGCCATCGGCATATAGGCGCCCATTAATGGCCACAGGACTAAAAACCGGGGGTAATGCCGCTGAAGCCAACAACGGTTTAATTAATTCCCCTTTAGAAAATATTTTCTCATCCCCTTTCTGCAAGTCGGTAGCCACTACATAAAGCTTGCGCTGTAAGGATTCAAAGGCATTTCCAGGAAAATAGCGTGCCAACAGGTCAAAATACCTGTCCGTATCCAACAAGCCGGGCTTCAAAATCGTCACAAAATGATAACGGAAGAGGGGGGTTTCCTTAAAGAACTGTAACATTTCCGCAACAGTATTACCATTGGCATACAAGGCCCCAACCAAGGCCCCGACACTAGTACCGGAAACGGCTCGCGTACTAATGCCAAATTCATTAAGGGCTTGAATCATCCCTATATGTGCCATACCCTTTACACCCCCTCCGGACAACACCAGCCCTACCGATTTTGATTTTATTTCCGATAAATCCATTTCTGTCAGAGTTTAACAGCACTAAAGTAACCACTAATCAGGCGCTCAAAATTACCTATATCACCTCATATTTTAAAATTTCAATCAGAAATAAAAGGTATTAAACCTCAGGGCAGGCCCTGAACCCCATAATGGGAATCGACCCTAGGGTCCAGGTATTGAACCTAGATCCCGCCGAAAAAGGCGGGATTAGTTCAACTTGCAATTTTAAGTGCGTCTTACCGACTTCTCAAAATTGAGTTTCACTAATAAATACTGATCTACAAACTACCCAGTTGGTAGGATGTTCCAGGTCGGGGCCAATTTTACTGGATTTCCACTTTTTATCGACCCTTTGGTTCCATAAGTCGGATTTATGGTCACAAAACCAAATCATTATCGGGAACAAAACAAACCGATCGGTAGGTTAGGCTTAAAAAGCAACACCCCCTACTTTATGGGAATGAACTATGCCAAAAGTCTATAGGAAACAAAATAAATCCAGCTAATTGATATGACTTTATACCCTTTATTGGCCCCGGTACAACAAGTAACCGTTAATCATTAAGTGTTCAATAGAAATACCAAAAAAATAGCCGGAATAAAGTAAATGGCTATGGTCCTTGCCCCGTCATAATCCTTGGCCACACGCTGCCCCAGTAGCAACATCAACAAGGCTATACATGAAAGAATGGCACCGGCCAAGGCAACAGATCCATTGCCCTGAACGATGAGCATATAAAATCCTATGGTGCAAAGAATCCCCGCCATAATTTCCGCAACCATGACAGTACCCATTAATAAGGGAACCACATTCTTAAAAGAGGTTTGGGAAAAATGCTCTTTTAACCATGATAAATTGCCTTTCCAATCCAATATTTTATCCAATGCACTTTGAAGAAAGGTAATGATCAAAAAAAGGAGAAGAAGAAGTTCTGTAGGATAAGTTAATACGTTGGTCATATATGTCGCTTTTTGTTATACCATTAATTTAAGCTGCCTTTTTGTGCAGCAATCGGGTTAATTTTATGGATAGATCCATGAGTATCAGTTTGGAATTGCCATTTCTTTCAATATGATAAATGGCGTCCTCCAATTCCTTCACAATGGGAACAATATTACCTTCATGAACAAATGGGGCAAATTTTTCCAATTGAAATCCCTCCACATGAATCCTCATAAAAGCCAGTTCGCGGGTACTGTAGTTGATCAAAAGAGCCTGCCTCATTACGGACATGCAGTAATTCAAAAACTTTTTCTGGGTCTCCCTACCCGTCTTTGCCACCACCTCGCTCCAAGAGATAAGATCATGGATAGCAGCCTTGTTGCCCTTGGCTTTAAAGGCGCTTCTGACCCATTGGACAAACCACTTCTCAAATACCAAATCCTCGGAATCGTTGTTCATGAAATCGAGGGCCTTATTAAAGTTGCCATTGGCTTCATGGGATATTCTATGGGCGTCCTCCCTGGAAACTCCCCTGTCTATCAAAGCCTGTGAAATAGCCTCATCTGCCAGCCTCGGGAAATGCAATATTTGGCATCTAGATCTAATTGTTTGAATTATTTGTTCTTCATCTTCTGCAATCAAAATCAATACCGTTTTGTCCGGCGGTTCCTCGATTAATTTCAGAAGTTTGTTGGCGGTCGCGGTATTCATTTTTTCGGCCATCCAAATAATAAGGGCCTTATATCCGCCTTCATATGATTTCAGGGACAGTTTCTTTACCACATCCTGAGCCTCGTCCACACCTATCTGTCCTTGTTTATTCTCTATCCCTATCAATTTATACCAATCGAAAAGATTTCCATAGGGCTGCTCCTTTACAAATTGGCGCCAATCTTCCATATAATGATCACTAACGGCATGGCTCTTTACCTTATCCGAATTGGATACCGGAAAGACAAAATGCACATCTGGATGTGCCAAGGAGTTAAACTTGGTGTTGCAGGCGCTATTGCCGTTAATATTCTCCCCATCAATATTGCCACAAAGCAGGTACTGTACATAACATATGGCCATTGGTAATGTACCACATCCTTCTGGGCCAACGAATAATTGTGCATGGGGTATACGCCCAGCATCTGCACTGGAAACTAGATGGTTCTTTATATGGGAAAGTCCTAAAATATCCTTGAATAGCATGACCCAAATATAGCGGTTTTTATCCGATAATAACTCGATGCAGGGTCTTTGAAAATTATAAGAAAGCAGGCCGTTCCTTTTTGAAAATCCAACTTAACATTTAGGTTGTCCATTAGGCACTTACAATTTTAAAATCAACATTGGCCCATAAGCCATGCAAATAAATGGAACAGTCTCTTTAAACACTACCCATAAATCTTTACATTTGTCATTCTCTAAAAATAAGTGGCAAATGAAAACCATCAACGATTTTAATTTTAAAGGTAAAAAGGCATTAATAAGGGTAGACTTTAATGTACCATTGGACGCGGATTTTAATGTAACCGACGATAATAGAATAGCAGCTGCAAAGCCCACAATCATAAAAATATTGGAAGATGGCGGAAGTGCCGTACTAATGAGCCATTTGGGAAGACCCGACGGAAAAGTAAATCCTGATTTATCCCTTAAGCACATTTGTAACAAGGTATCCGAAGTACTTGGTGTAAAGGTTAAATTCTCAACCGAAAGCGTTGGACCTATAGCCGAAAAGGCCGTGGCGGAATTAAAAAGCGGTGAAGTTCTTTTATTGGAAAACCTCAGGTTCCATGCTGAAGAGGAAAAAGGAGATAAAAACTTTGCCGAGCAATTATCCAATCTAGGGGATATTTATGTAAACGATGCCTTTGGAACAGCGCATAGGGCCCATGCCTCCACTACCATAGTTGCCCAATTTTTTCCAGAAAGTAAATGTTTTGGATTCTTGTTGGCCAAAGAAATAGAGGCCATAGAAAAGGTAATGCGAACAGGGGAAAAGCCTGTAACCGCCATTTTGGGAGGAGCAAAAGTGTCCTCAAAAATTACGATCATCGAAAACATTTTGGATAAAGTAGACCATCTGATTATTGGTGGTGGAATGACCTACACCTTTGTTAAGGCCAAAGGAGGAAAAGTCGGAAATTCCATATGCGAGGATGATAAAATGGAATTGGCCTTGGAAATACTTGACAAAGCCAAGAAAAAAGGAGTAGAAGTGCACATCCCAATTGATGTTTTGGCAGCGGACGACTTTAACAACAATGCCAACACCAAGGTGGTCAATTCCAACGAAATTCCGGATGGTTGGCAAGGTTTGGATGCTGGACCCAAAACTCTGGAAATATTTAAGGAAGTAATCTTAAAGTCGAAAACCATTTTATGGAATGGTCCTATAGGAGTTTTTGAAATGGAAAGTTTTGCCAAGGGTACCATTGCCATTGGTAATTTTATTGATGAAGCAACTAAAAATGGTGCCTTTTCGTTAGTGGGTGGCGGAGATTCCGTTGCCGCGGTAAAGCAATTTGGTTTTGAAGACAAGGTAAGCTATGTTTCCACCGGCGGAGGGGCTATGCTGGAAAGCCTAGAAGGTAAAACACTACCTGGAATAGCAGCAATATTGGCGTAAATACAACGTTATCCAATAAGGGTTATCTGCGTTTTGATCTGCTTTTAAAAATTAAATTTTAAAGTTTAGAAAAAAATCACGATTTTAGTCCGCCCCGCTTAAAAAAACAAACCTTATGTATACATCCAAATATATTGTATTGGGAGTTTTGTCTATGGGTTTCTTGGCTACAGGTGTAGCACAGGAATTTGATTCAATACCAAGTACCAAGCAAGGCCTTAATGTCCTAAAAACACAAGAAATTCCGGTGGATACCACTGCCATGGATATGGAAGGTGTAGAGCAGATGGAAACTATGGAAGCCAAGGATGATATTCAGGACAATCCGTTATTTCTGGTAAAAGGCCAAAAAAAATACGATTTAAAGGACCGTCCAGAAACCGCTAAATTTGATAGTCTATGGATGAAGGAACTGTACGACAGCTCCTCTTTATTCGATTCCATTTATCAGGACATTACCACCTTGGAAATAGATTCTGTATATCATTATAATGTAGACACGGATACTTTAAAGGCCAGATTAGAGATCCTAAATCAAAAGACACCCTTTAATATTGTATACAATCCTTCCCTGGAAAATGTAATACGATACTTTCTTACCCGTAAAAGGGATATGATGAGTAGGATGTTGACTATTAGCCAGTTTTATTTTCCCTTGTTCGAACAAGAATTGGACAATCAAAATGTACCCTTGGAACTTAAATATTTGGCTATTGTGGAATCGGCACTAAATCCGAGGGCCCGCTCCAGGGTAGGTGCCACTGGATTATGGCAATTTATGTATGGCACAGGAAAAATGTACGATTTGGATGTTAGCAGTTATGTTGATGAACGTAGCGACCCCATTAATTCGACCAAGGCGGCAAGTTTGTACCTTAAAAAACTACACGACATCTTTGATGATTGGGATTTGGCCCTGGCGGCCTATAATTCAGGACCCGGCAACGTAAACAAAGCTATTAGGAGATCTGGAGGATACAAGAATTATTGGAATATAAGAAGAAATCTACCTAGGGAAACTGCAGGATATGTACCAGCATTTTTAGCTACGATGTATATTTTTGAATATGCGGAAGAACATGGATTCACCAGACAGGTTACGGACCGTCCATATTTTGAGACCGATACCATACATGTGAAGAGCACTATTACCTTCAATCAAATTTCGGAATTGGTAGATGTTAGCGAAGAGGAATTGCTCTTTTTAAATCCTGCATACAAACTAAAGGTTATACCGTATGTAAAGGGGAAAAATTATGCCTTGCGGCTCCCAGTGGATGCATTGGGGAAATTTGTGGCCAATGAGAAGGCCATTTATGCACATGTACAGAATCAATTGAAATCCAAGGAAGAGCCCTTACCACAAATAGTGCAGTCGAAAGATCAAATTACCTACAAGGTTCGCAGTGGTGATTTCTTGGGAAAGATTGCGGAAAGATACGGAGTTGGTGTTAGCCAGATCAAAAATTGGAACGGACTACGAAGCAACAATCTTAGAATAGGCCAAAGATTGACTATTTACCCAAGAAAAATTCCTTCATCGATAAGTTCGGCAAGTACCAGAAAAAAATCAACAAACTCAGTGGCTGCGGCAGGAAACAAGGTACATACGGTTAAAAGTGGAGACTCCCTTTGGACCATTTCTAAAAAATATCCTGGAATTAGTATAGATAATTTGCGAAAATGGAACGGTATTAGTGGTAATGACATAAAACCGGGCACAAAGTTAAAATTGTGCGATTGTTCTTCGTAAATAAATAACTATATGAAAAAAATTGGCGCAGTAGTATTATTACTTTGTTTAATCATTGTCTCCTGTGGAGAAAAAGAAAAAAAGAAGTATCTACCAGAATCCATCGGTGCCATAAATTCCTTGGCCGTTGTTATGGACAATGAGTTATGGGAAGGGAAAGTTGGTGACCGGGTAAGGCAGCATTTTGCAGCACCTGTTCTGGGCCTTTCCTGGGAAGAGCCCTTATTTACCATTAATCAAATGCCCCAAAAAGTATTCTCCGGTACAATTATACAAACCCGTTCGGTACTTTTTGTTGCCAAGGACACATTGAGCCTCGCCCACATTAAAACCGATGTTTATGCCACTCCCCAAAAGGTTGGAGTCATCAAAGGGAGTACGGATGACGAAATTATTTCCAATTTAGATTCCAAAGCCGATGAGATTATTGCAGCTTTTAAGGAGGTGGAAATCCAAGAATCACAAAAGCGATTCTTAAAATCGCTTAGCAAGGAAACGGTATTGAACGACAAGTTGGGCATAACCCTGTCCCTACCCTCTATTTATAAAGTTGGTAAGCAAGAGAATAATTTTATTTGGATCGATAGACAAATTCAAAAAGGGAGCATGAATATTATTGCCTATGATATTCCCAATAATTATTTTAAAAACGATTCCACCTTTGTCAAGGATATTGTGGCCATGCGCGATTCTATAGGCAAGCAATATATTCCGGGACCCGATGTACCCGGAAAAACAACCTATATGATGACCGAGAAAGCTTTTGCCCCTTATGTTTTTCCTGTGGAAGTCGCCGATAGAAAGGCTGCCGAAGTTAGGGGAATATGGGAGATTAACGGATATCCTATGGCGGGACCTTTTCTGACATATATCATAAACGACGATAAAAATAATAGGAAAGTGGTCATTGAAGGTTTTGTTTTTGCCCCTGCTACGGAAAAAAGGGACGATATGTTTCAGCTCGAGGCTATTTTAAAAACAGTAAAGTTCCAGGATAGCAAATAATCATATTGCAAACAAATATTGTTTAGGGCCCTTTTAGGGGCCCTATTTTTTTTAACTCAACTTATCGTTCAATAGTATTACCAACGCCATAAAAACGCATTAAAACAGCATTGGCCCCAGTTTCCCGATTTGGTCCTAGTCTGTACAGGGATTAAAATGGCTTATAGGCAACAAAAAAACGCCCTCACGGGCGTTTTCTGGTTTGGTTGGTTTGTTGGTTTTAATCAAAGGCAAAACCCGTGGTAATTCTGAAAATAAAAGCATAGAGTACAATTAAAAAACTAGCGAAACAAAACCAGCTCATCACCTTAAAAAAGGATTTTATAAAAGCGTGACCCAAGTTTCTAAATGCCTCTAAATAAATTTCTCTGATTAATAGAACATTTTTCATAATATTTGGTTTGGTTAAATGGTTGGTTATTAGATATATATAACTCAAAATTTTATGATTAGGTATTTCATCGGACTTTTTTGTTGTAAATGGGCGTTTAAACGTTGTGAAAGTGGATTGAACCATTAATCAAAGCCGCTACGCCCAGCCAACTACAATTCTATAACCCAAATAATCCAACTAAATATATATGTAGATAGCTTACTACTTAAAGCCGACTGTAAAATTCAGTGGCTTGAACAACAAAAGAACCTCCAACCAAAATCAAAAATATCCAATAAATGGACAACCGGATTTTTAACCGGCATCTTTGAATGGAACTATATAATAATGAGTATTCTCATTAAATTGAAAGCACAAAAAACCGCCTGTTCCAAAAAAAGAAAGGCGGCTATAACCCTATTGTTTATGGGTATGTCTTAAAATTACATCTTTACTATTATAAATTCGGAACGCCTATTGAGTTCGTGTTTCTCCCTGCTACATCGAACTCCATTCCCACATTCATTGATCAAACGTTCCTCGCCGTACCCGATGGCACTTTCAATACGATCTTCCGAAATACCCTTGGAAATAAGATACGCCCTAGTTGACTTGGCTCTTTTATCGGATAGATATTTATTGTAGACATCGGGACCTCGGGAATCGGTATGGGATTCAATCTTAATGACCATATCCTTGTACTCGTTCATCACTTGAACCAATTTATCCAATTCCAGTGAAGCGTCCTTTCTTATATAGGATTTATCAAAATCAAAGAAAATCATATCGGTCTTAAGCTTTTTTATACCATCTTCAATTACTATGAGCTCCTTTAGCTTTTTCATGGTAATATCCACATTTACAACTTCATTTTTCTTCGTTTCTGCAGTAACCACATTTTCAAAGAATTCACTCCTCGTTGTTTTAATGGTGTATTTGGTATCGGAATCCAAATCTTCAAAGACAAAGGAACCGTCATCTTCTGTAACCATTTCCTTTAATTTAATATTATTTTCATCCAAAAGGGTAACCAAGGCCTTAGGCATTATATCGCCGGTAATCATTTCGGTAACTACCCCGGAAATAGCATTCTTTACCACTTCTTCAGGCACCAGTCTTTCGAAAGAATAAATATCGTCATCCCCTTTACCCCCACGTCTATTGGAGGCAAAATATCCTTTTTGACTTTCTTCATTCACGATATAGGAAAAATCATCCTTATTACTGTTAATGGGCTGGCCCATATTGCTTACCTCTTTAAATCCTTCCTCGTCATAAGCAACTTCGTAAAGATCCAATCCGCCGAGTCCTACATGCCCATTAGACGCGAAGTACAACTTTTTATCATTGATAAAAGGAAACATTTCCTTCTGTTCGGTATTTATTCCAGGGCCTAAATTCTTGGGCTCAGAGTATCTTCCGTTACCTAGGACATCAACCACAAAAATATCAGTATCCCCTATGGTTCCCGGCATATCCGAAACGAAAAACAGTTTTTTCCCATCCGGGCTCAATGCAGGATGTCCCGTAGAATATTCATCACTGTTAAAGGGTACTTCTTCGGCTTCTGTCCATTCCCCATCAATTTTCCTGGAAGTATATATCTTTAAATGGTTAACCCCATTTTTGTCCCTCTTTAATTTTTTACCATAATTATTTCTAGTGAAATACATAGTTGAATTATCCGGGCTAAACGTTACCGATGCCTCGTGATATTTGGTATTTATTTTCTTAGAAAACCTAATGGCCTCCTTGAGGTCTTGGGACTCCTTATTTATTTTGGACACATAAAGATCCAAATAAGGTTGATTATTCCACTTATACCGTCTGGTATTAAAGATGGAGGAGTCTTTGGCAGATGCAAATACAATCTCATCCTCATTGTAGAACATGGGCGAAAATTCCGAATACTTGGTGTTTATGGCTAAATTTTTAAGTCCAAATTTAAGTTCCATATTGAGGATATTGTCCAAGACAGTTTCTTTTTGATTTGCGCTTAAATTCAATTTGGAACCTACATTGCCTTTTTGAACCTCTTTGTCATAGAGTCTCATCATTCTCTTGGATTTGGCATACTTACCCGTACCCTTCAAGGTATGGGCGTATTTGAAAATTTGATCCGGTGATACCTCCTCTTCATATCTTTCAAAAATGATATTGTAATAATAATAGGCCTTTGCCATATTGGTATTGTAGTAATGGGCATCCCCTGCCTTTTGAAGTATTTCCAAGGAATAATTATTGGCATCCTTTTTTATAGCTTCTTCATATAATTCGGCCGCCTGCGCATACCACATTTTATTAAAATATTCATCCGCTTTTTTAATCAGCCGTGCCGCATTTGCGTTTAAGTTGGTGTTGGTATTACTTGCCAAGTCCACTTCCTCAATGGGGCTCAGCATATCATAAGTAACCTCTTCAACAGATAATTCCTCCCTGGACGAGGTTTTATTTTCCTTGGGCTCAAAATTCCTATCTTGATCAGGAGCATTGGCCCCTTTGGGATGATCCTTTACCTCTTGATCCAAATTCTTGTCCAATGCGGTATTGGGCAAAGGTAAACTTGAAATAGTACCAAGTCCGTCTATTTCTATTTTTTTGGATTTTCCACCGTTATCCACGTTCATCAACCAAAATGGATCGGTATAAGCACCATCCAACTTGGAGTTACAAGCAGCTATAGCACTATCCAGTGTATCATACCTACTCAGGTATACATAGTTAAGACCATTGCCGGAATTGCTAATATATCCCGCCTCAAAGCCTTTATCCTTCAATTTCTTTGCTAATTTTTGAGCATTGCCCACATCAGAGAATACTCCAGAAACAATATAAAAACCTTCGTCAGCCCCTTTGATGTTTTTAAACGTTCTACTTTTAATATGGTTTGCAGAGGCCCTTTTTCCAAACACCTCTGGGGAAACCCTATCGCTAGTGGAATTGAAATTATTATTGGTACTTATATCTATATTGGAAAACCGCTTATCCATATCGGAGGCAGCCTTATTCCTAATTCCTTGGGCACTGCCACTAATAGCAAAAAAGAGCAAGCAGGCTGTTAGAAGTTGTTTCATGTTTATTCTATTAAAAAATCTTGGGAATCCAATATTCAAAAAATAACGGCATATGTTATTATCATAGTAAACTACCCTAGGGAATTACAGATACCTTATATTTTATTACCAACGCTAAAACTAAAGCGGTTAGTGCCGCGAAAAAATTATTTGTTGTGAATCCTCTGTTTTCAATGGTGTAATGGCTGTTTAAAAGGATTTAAGTGGAAAAGTCAGAGCCTTACAAATAGGAATAATGAGTATAAAATCTTTAATAAATTCCATTTCCATCCAATGTTGACCCATGGCCGAAGGTAAAGGATTTGATTATTAGCCCTGTCACCCTTGTTGTGAAGAACGCCCTATATTAAAATTCCGATTGGTATTAGGTGTTTTTATGTAGAAATGAAAAAGGAATGTCCCTTTCAAGAAAGATGATCAGACCTATTTTGTAAAAACATATCAAATATTGATTCAGCAGTATGATTCTTCCAGCCAGCTCTATTTAAAGGACATGCCCAATTCAATTGGGTATAAAACAAAAAAACACCTACCCAACGGCAGATGTTCCTTGTAAATATTTCAGATAAAATCTAATTTTCCTTTTTCTCTTCCAATTTGTCGTCTTCCTTGGAAGCATCTTTAAATTCTTTAATGCCGCTTCCCAATCCACGCATCAATTCTGGAATTTTTTTTCCTCCAAACAATAGTAGGACGATGGCCACAACCAAGGCAATTTGCATAGGCCCAATGGCTAAAAATGTATTTAAAGTTATCATGGTATAATAATTTAAGAACAACAAATGTACTAAAAAAGATGTTAGAATGCTGTTAATTTTAACGTCGATAATATATTTTAATTATTCTAAATTAGAATATAATGTACTTATAGATACTTTTGCATTGAAATCAATGTGGAAAATCAATTTTCCCAATAAAGGAATTAAAGTTAAATACTAACCTTATCTTTGTTCATTATGGCCAAAAAGGTAAAGAAAAGAAAGGAAATTAAGCAGAAACTCCTACACAAGTATCGTTTGGTGATTTTGAATGAAAGTACCTTTGAGGAAAAAATTTCATTTAAACTAAGCAGAATGAACGTTTTTGTAACCGGTTCCCTGTTTATTATTGGATTGATAGGATTCACCATATTATTAATAGCCTTTACACCATTACGCGAATATATTCCAGGATACTCTTCCACTAAATTAAAGCGACAGGCAACCGAACTTACCTACAGAACGGATTCCTTGGTTGCCACACTAAATTATACCAATAGGTATTTGGAAAACATAAGAAAGGTGCTGCGGGGGGATATTGAGAATAATGAAATTAATAGGGATTCTCTATTTGACCAATACAAACTGGACCCTTCTACCATCGATTTAACCCCGATCAAGGAAGATTCCCTTCTGAGAGCACAGGTAGCCTTGGAGGATAAATACAATTTGTTCGAAAGAAACATAAATAGTCCCGGACAAGTACTTTTTTCTCCCCTTGCCGGAATTATTTCCCAAGATTTTAATACCGAAAATAAGCATTTTGCCGTAGATGTGGTTGCCCCAATGGGCAGTCCAATAAAGGCAGTTGCCAACGGCACCGTAATTTTTGCGGAATGGACAGCTGAAACTGGTTATGTAATAATCTTGGAACACATGGATGGACTATTAAGTGTTTACAAGCACAATGGATCTTTGAACAAAGGGCAGGGCGATGTGGTACTATCGGGGGAGGTAATTGCCTCGGTAGGAAATACAGGGGAATTGACCACAGGACCACATCTTCACTTTGAGCTGTGGAGCAATGGCAGCCCGATTGACCCCTTAAATTTTATAGATTTTAAATAATTCCAGATGAGTTTAAAATCATTTGCAGCAAAAATATTCGCTAAGAATATTGCGAAAAAAACTGCCAAATGGGTTAATAATCCAATTCAAACCCAAGAAGTGGTGTTCCAATCTTTGATATCCCGTGCCCAACATACCGACTTCGGTAAGGATCACCATTTTTCAGAGATCAAAACCCATTCACACTTTGTAGCCAACGTTCCCATTAGGGACTATGAAGAATTAAAGGGATATGTGGAAAAGGTGGTTGCCGGCCAGGGAGACGTATTATGGCCCGGAAAACCTGCCTATTTTGCTAAAACCTCAGGAACCACGTCCGGAGTTAAATACATCCCGATTACCCACGAATCCATTAAATACCAAGTCGAAGCATCGCGTAACGCCATCTTAAATTATATTCATGAAACGGGTAATGCCGATTTTGTAAATGGAAAAATGATTTTTCTCCAAGGCAGTCCTGAAATGAAAGAAAAAAATGGCATTAAGATTGGTCGATTATCAGGAATATCTGCCCACTATGTACCCAATTATCTCCAAAAAAACAGATTGCCAAGTTGGGAAACCAATTGTTTGGAAGACTGGGACACCAAGGTGAATAGAATTGTAGAGGAAACGGTACAAGAGAACATGACCGTAATTGCAGGCATACCTTCCTGGGTTCAAATGTATTTTGAAAAATTAAACGCTAAGACCCATTTAAAAATTGGCGACCTTTTCAAAAACTTTCAACTCTTCATCTATGGTGGGGTCAACTATGAGCCATATCGCGCAAAGTTTGAAAACCTCATCGGACGTAGAATAGATAGTATTGAACTCTTCCCGGCCAGTGAGGGTTTTTTTGCCTACCAAAATTCACAAAAAGAAAAGGGGATGCTCCTCTTATTAAATTCGGGAATATTTTATGAGTTTGTGAAGGCCGATGAATTCTTTGTTGAAAAGCCCCAGCGTATAACGCTAAAAGATGTGGAAGTAGGTATTAATTACGTCATGATAATATCTACCAATGCCGGATTATGGGGTTACAACCTCGGGGATACCATTCAGTTTATTTCTTTGAAACCTTATAAAATCATTGTTTCGGGCAGAATTAAACATTTTATTTCAGCCTTTGGGGAACATGTTATAGGTAAGGAAGTGGAAGAAGCCATGAAACAAGCCATCGAAGGCACAGATGCCAGCATAAACGAATTTACCGTAGCGCCCCAAATTAATCCTGAGGAGAAAGAACTGCCATATCACGAATGGCTGATCGAATTTGAACACCCCCCTTCCGACATAAAAAAATTTATAGACCTACTGGATAATTCCTTACAGAAGCAAAATAGTTATTACTTTGACCTCATAGAAGGAAAAATATTGCAGACATTAAAGGTTACACAAATAAAAAAAGATGGGTTTCAAGAATATATGAAATCTATTGGAAAGTTGGGAGGTCAGAATAAAGTGCAGCGTTTATCCAATGATAGAAAAGTAGCCGATGCCTTAAAGAGTTGGTCAACATTGAATAAATCACAATAAAACCCCCCATTATTTTTCAATTTTTACAATTATTGATTCCTTAAAAGTCTAAATTTATAATTTTGATGCGAATAAGAAAGCTGAGAAAACCTTCTCGGGAAATGAAATAAACAATTTAAATTGTAGTTTTGCACGAAATCTGCTTATGAGCAAATCGGTTAACACGACTAGGGCACAAGATTCCACCAATGCCATTGAGCGCTTGTATATAACAATGCGGCATCTTTTTAACCGTGGATTTTACAAGCCATCAGGTGTTTCCGGAGCAACCCTAAGACAATCGCTTTTACAATTACGCCCGGAAATATACGGTTCCATTGCGGAGGAAAAAGCCGAACTTAATGGCCTTATGTATGTTTTGGAAAGATTGCCGGAAGGTATAGAACAATGCCGGTTTATAAACCTTACTTCCGATGAAGGCTATGCAGGTTCCCAATTTAAACCGATTATCCCCCCTAAAAGACGAAGAAACTGTTACAGGATAGACGAAGAACAAATGAACATTGAAATAACACGGGGCAGATCGGATATCTACGATATTCTAACCCATCTTACTTTTTTGTTCATCGAATCCGAGAAACTTAGCAAAAAAATCCTTATAGAAGATACGGATAAAACTATTAGGGACTGGGTTAAATTGGAACAGGCAGCCAATAAAGAAGAGCTTAGCCAAAGGGAAAGGGAGGTAGCTTTGATACATACAGCCAATATTTTGGGAAGACCCTTCGTAGAAGTAATGGCAATTCACAAAAAACTTTCAACGACCTCCGATCCTGAACGCTTTTTAAAAATCATTTATTGGTTGGGAAAACTGGCCATTGAGGAAGAAACCACAGGGAACAAAAGGGCTATTACCTTTAGTCCCATGTTACGGGAGCGTTTGGGGCATCACATTCATGGAGAGCGCTGGGCCAATAGGATTAAAGGGGTTTTAAAGGAAAACGGACTTATGGAACGTCCCATTCACATTATTAGTGCCAACATGCACAGTGTAATGAATTCTTTATTTGCCAAAAAAGCATTGTCCAAAACCTTCGTAGGCAAAACAAAATTGGAGATATATGAGACCCTAAGCATCCCTAAAAATTCCCATTTAAGGGAAAAGGTAATTACCCAAGCCGAAAAGAACGGGATGATCACCATTGACGATGTTTCCGGCACCAATATAGATGTACAAATTTTTGACATGGCCAAATTGGGGAAAGACGCCTGTTGTTATGAATTGCCGGCAAATTGTCCAGAAAATGAAAAACCTGTTATATTTGTAATGGATTACGCCTTTGGGGAGCAGGCTTATGAAACCATTGATGAATTGCTGAAACCTTATAAAATCAAAAAAAACCAAGAGGTATTTTTAAACGTAGCCTCTATTACCATTATGGGAAAAGCAGGAATTCTGGAAGGTGGAAAAGGAGATATTATGATCCCGGATGCCCATATTTTTGAGGGAACTGCAGACAATTATCCCTTCGAAAATGAATTGAGCAAGGAAGATTTTGAAGGTAACGGACTCAAAGTGGTTCAAGGAGCGATGGTAACAGTTTTGGGAACTTCTTTGCAGAATAGGGATATCCTGAAATTTTTCCATGAATCCACTTGGAACGTAATTGGCTTGGAAATGGAGGGAGTACATTATCAGAAAGCCATACAATCTGCTTCCAAAATTAGAAAAAGTATACGGGAAGATGTTAAAGTCCGCTATGCGTATTACGCTTCCGACAATCCATTGGAAACCGGTAGTACCCTTGCTTCGGGTGGTTTGGGTACCACAGGCGTGAAACCTACCTATTTGATCACTGACAAAATACTAACACAAATATTTAATTCTTAAATCAATATGGCCAATCAGCAACCAACTCCTAACCATTCATCCTCCGAGGAAGTAGATTTAGGTCAACTGTTTCAATTAATTGGAAACGGATTCAGAAAATTTTTCCAATTTATAGGAAATATATTTAAAGGAATATTTCATACGGTTATCCTCTTCCTGCTCTTTTTACAAAAGCATTTTATAAAATTTGCAATTGCGGCTGTGGTAGGCTTAGCCTTAGGAATCTACTTGGATATGGTTAAAAAACCTAAATATATCTCCACCATGGTTGTTGAACCAAATTTCAATAGTGTACAACAGTTATACAACAATGTAAATTTTTATAATGAGTTGGCCGAGGCAGAAGACTCAATAGCTTTGGCAGAAGCCTTGGATGTAAACGTTAAAGAGGCGGCAAAACTAAAAAAGTTTGTTGTGGAGTCCTATTCGGATGAAAACCAAAAGATACAATTGTTCGATAAGTTTGTACGTAGTTTGGACTCGACCACCAAAAAGGCCATTGATATGGAGAACTATTTGAAAAACTTCAACTCCATGGATGCCAGATTCCATACCATTTCCGTAACTGCGACCAATAATACAGTCGCAAAAAAGATTCAGCCCTCTATTATTAAATCTATTTCCAGAAACGAGTATTTTCAGTTGCAACAAAGTATAAGTGATAAAAACATAAGCCTACAGGATAGTTTGTATAAAAAACAATTGATGGAAGTAGATTCCCTACAGCGGCTATACAAAAGGGTAATGGAAAAAGAGGCCGAAAAACCCCAGCAAGGCACCAACATTAGTTTAGGTGAAAATGGCAGCCAGGAAAACAAAGAATTGGCCTTGATCAACCAAGTTGACAAACTGAAACAAAACCTTGTTCTATTAAACGAAGAAAGGGCCAATAAATCAAGTATCCTCAATGTAATTTCAGCATTCCCAAGAAGAGGGGTGGAAATCAAGGGTATTTTAAATAGCTATAAGTTTTGGATTCCACTTGGATTTATTGGGATTGCCCTGCTAATGTTAAGTATACTGGACTTAAACACTTATTTAAAAAAATATAAACAGGAATAATCTATGAAAATATTAGTTACGGGTGGGGCTGGGTTTATTGGATCTCATGTAATTAGAAGGTTGGTAAGGTCATATCCAAAGTATCATATTTATAATTTGGATGCACTTACTTACGCCGGAAATCTAGAGAATTTAAAGGATATAGAATCCAATTCCAATTACAGTTTTATTAAAGGCGATATTACAGACGCCAATTTTATCGACGCCCTTTTTAAAAACAACATGTTTGATGGCGTAATTCACCTTGCAGCGGAATCACATGTAGATAGGTCAATAACCGACCCACTATCATTTGTAAAAACCAATGTAATTGGCACCGTAAACCTCTTGAACTCCTTCAAATCTATTTGGAAGGATAATTTTGCTGATAAACGCTTTTACCACGTTAGCACAGATGAAGTTTACGGATCTTTAGGGAAAACAGGATTGTTTACAGAAACGACTGCCTATGACCCTAATTCTCCCTATTCGGCCTCCAAGGCCAGTTCCGATCATTTTGTTAGGGCCTATGGGGAGACCTATGGCTTGCCCTATGTAATTAGTAATTGTTCCAACAATTACGGTCCAAACCATTTTCCGGAAAAACTAATTCCCTTATTTATTAATAACATCATCCAAAACAATCCTTTACCTGTGTATGGAGACGGAAATTATACCAGGGATTGGTTATATGTTGAGGACCATGCCAGGGCAATAGATCTTTTATTCCACAAAGGAAAAAATGCCGAAACCTACAATATTGGTGGTTTTAATGAATGGAAAAATATTGATTTGGTGAAATTGCTCTGCAAACAAATGGACCAAAGGCTGGGAAGGCCTTCCGGGAATAGTGAAAAATTGATTACTTATGTTAAAGATAGACCTGGACACGACTTACGCTATGCCATAGATGCTTCTAAAATAAACAAGGAATTAGGATGGGAGCCATCCGTTACCTTTGAAGAAGGATTGGCCAAAACCATTGATTGGTATTTGACCAATGAAGAATGGCTCACCAGTGTTACTTCGGGCTCCTATCAAACCTATTATAAAAAGCAATACCAGTAAAAAATAAAGCATGAAAGGCATCATACTCGCAGGAGGATCGGGAACACGCTTACACCCTCTTACCTTATCGGTAAGCAAACAACTAATGCCAATATATGATAAGCCAATGATCTATTACCCTCTATCTACCTTAATGTATGCGGGTATAAGGGAAATATTGATCATTTCAACTCCCAAGGACCTCCCTTTATTTAAGGAGCTTTTAGGAGACGGCAAGAAATACGGATGCAGCTTTGAATATGCGGTACAAGCCGAACCCAATGGCCTGGCAGAAGCCTTTATTATTGGGGAACAATTTATTGGAAAAGATAAAGTAGCGCTTATCTTGGGAGACAATATTTTCTACGGTTCCGGTTTGGCTAAATTACTACAGGCCAATAACGATCCTGAAGGTGGAATTATTTATGCCTACCGTGTCCATGATCCAGAACGTTATGGTGTGGTCGAATTCAATAAGGAAGGAAAAGCCATAAGTATAGAGGAAAAACCGGAAAACCCTAAATCCAACTACGCTGTACCCGGAATTTATTTTTATGACAATGATGTGGTAGAGATTGCTAAAAATATCGCCCCTAGCCATAGAGGTGAGATCGAAATCACCGATGTAAATAAAGAATACTTAAAGCGCAATAAATTAAATGTAAGTATTTTGGATAGGGGAACTGCGTGGTTAGATACCGGAACCTTTGCATCCCTGATGCAGGCCAGCCAGTTTGTGGAGGTCATTGAAGAGCGCCAGGGGCTTAAAATTGGAGCTATTGAGGGTGCGGCCTTTGAGATGGGCTATATTTCTAAGGAACAGTTTAAGGCTCTTGCAGAACCTCTTATGAAAAGTGGTTACGGTACAAATTTATTGGGAATATTGAACAAGGATTAATGAAAGTTACAGAGACCAAGTTACAAGGCTGTTTTATTTTGGAACCAGCGGTATTTAAAGATGATAGAGGATATTTTTTTGAAAGTTTTAATGCCAATAATTTTAACCAGGCCATTGGTCAAAAAATGGACTTTGTTCAGGATAACCAGTCCTATTCCTCCAAGGGAGTAATTAGGGCCATACATTATCAGACTGGAAAATACGCCCAGGCCAAATTGGTACGTGTCCTTAGTGGAAAAGTATTGGATGTTGCCGTAGACCTTAGGCAGGACTCTCCTACTTTCGGACAGCATATGGCCGTGGAATTATCTGCCGAAAATAAAAAACAACTCTTTATCCCAAGAGGATTTGGACATGGATTTTCAGTTCTAAGTGAAACAGCCGAGTTCTTTTATAAATGTGATAATTTTTACAACAAAGCCTCGGAAGGAGGAATTATTTACAATGATCCAAGCCTGAATATAGATTGGCAGTTGGCAGTTGATGAAATTAAAGTGTCCGAAAAAGATTTGGAACTTCCCGTTTTGGAAAACGCACTTTTATAATGGAGGAAGTTATACCAAAAAAATTAAAACTATTAATCACAGGGGCCAATGGACAATTGGGACGATGTCTGCAGGACGTATCAAAAACCTTCCCGAGCTATGATTTCCATTTTAAAACTTCCAAGGAGCTGGATGTCACCAACCAGGAGCAGATAAATATTCTATTTGCCAAGGAAGAATTCGACTACTGTATTAATTGTGCCGCATATACCGCAGTGGACAAGGCAGAAACGGACCGAGAAAACGCTTTTTTGGTGAATGCAGAAGCGGCAAAGTATTTGGCAGAGGCCTGCAAGGCCCAGAATTCTATTTTAATACATATTTCTACCGACTTTGTATTCGATGGTTCAAAAACGACGCCTTATACAGAAGACGATCTACCCAACCCTATAAACGTGTATGGGGCATCTAAATTAAAAGGAGAACAATACGTTCAGGACATTTTGAAACAATATTTTATTATACGAACTTCATGGGTCTATTCGCAATATGGCAATAATTTTGTCAAAACCATGTTGCGCCTTGGAACTGAAAGACATGAATTGTATGTAGTAAACGACCAGCGTGGATCGCCTACCTATGCTAGTGATTTGGCCGAATTAATAATGAATGTAATACATACGGATTCAAAGAATTACGGAATTTTTCATTACAGTAATGAAGGGGAAATAAGTTGGCATGAATTTGCTGCTGCTATTTTTGAAGGGTGTAATTTACCTTGCAACTTATTGGCTATTTCATCAGCAAAATATCAGACAAAGGCAAAAAGACCAATGTATACCACTTTGGATAAAACCAAAAGCATTCAATCATTCAAGATAAATAACCGTAATTGGAAAGACAGGCTCAATCATTTATTAGCGAAATTAAATAATCCTCAACATGGTATTTAGTTCAATTACATTCCTCTTCCTTTTTTTACCAATAGTTTTGTTGATTTATTATACCATAAACAAGAGACTTAGAAATTTCTTTCTTACAATTTCTAGTCTTTTTTTTTATGCATGGGGAGAAAAGGAATTAGTCATGCTAATGATTTTTTCTATAGCCATTAATTATTTGGGCGGATTGGTAATCGATTATGTCTCGGAAAAAAAATCTAAAAAAGCAAAGATATTTACTCTGGTTTTTGTATTAATAAACGTATTGATTCTTGGTTATTATAAATATGCCAATTTCTTCATAGAAAGTATTAATCAAATAGGACTAACGCAATTTTCAACTATTAATGAAATTTTATTGCCAATTGGAATTTCATTTTTCACTTTTCAGGGAATGTCTTATTTAATAGATGTGTATTATCAAAAGGTACCTGCCCAAAAGAATTTAGTATCCTTAGCCCTATATATTTCAATGTTTCCTCAATTGATTGCCGGACCAATAGTAAGATATATAGATGTTTCAAAGCAAATAGAATCAGAGAGAACCTTCAGAGCGGACCAATTTAGGGAAGGGTTATTCCGATTCATTACCGGCTTATTTAAAAAGGTGATTATAGCGAACCAAATGGGATTCATCGCTAATGAAGTATTTAGTAATAGTTTTAACGAGGTGGGGACTATTTCCTTATGGATAGGTATAATAACCTATTCATTTCAGATATATTTTGATTTTTCAGGATATTCCGATATGGCAATTGGTTTAGGCAAAATGTTTGGATTCGATTTTCTTGAAAACTTTAACTACCCCTACATCAGTCAATCAATTCAAGAATTTTGGCGTAGATGGCATATTTCCCTTTCAACTTGGTTTAGAGACTACCTTTATATTCCACTAGGAGGAAATAGACATGGCAATTTCAGAACGTATTACAATTTAATTATAGTATTTTTTATCACAGGCTTATGGCATGGCGCCAGTTGGAACTTTATAGTTTGGGGGCTGTTTCATGGCTTCTTTTTAATTATTGAAAGAGTTGGTTTCGGGTCGGTATTGAATAAATTGCCAAAAATCCTAAGACACATATACACCTTGCTTGTAGTATTAATTGGATGGGTGTTTTTTAGGATTGAAACACTTACAGATGCCATGCTTTTTTTAAAGGGGATGTTTGGTTATAGTATAAAGGGCAATGAGCTTATATATCAATACTTCAATCCATATTTTATCTTTGTGCTAATATTAGCTATCGTCTTTTCAACACCAATAACCAGGGTTTTTTCTAACCTTGCTACTAGGGTTATGGCTAAATCATATCAAAAAATGTTGGCATATCCAATAATGTTGATCCTTTTCCTTTTGTGTTTACTTGAATTGGCGGAAAGTAATTATAACCCATTTATATATTTTAGATTTTAGATGAAAAAAATTATTTTCTATAGCATATTATTTGGTTTGTTATTTGTGGTTTTATATGTTTTTAATTCCAAATACATCCTAAATAAGTATCAGCCTAAAAAACTAAAGGTACTATTTGAAGTGGTTACCGTTGAAAATGACATTTTCCAACTCTATTATAGAGAGGCATCCGGAAAATTAAGTGAGCGTCTTTCGGAAAAGGTTAAAGTTATTGCCTCGGAAAAACCTCAAATACTCCAATTCGACATTCCTGACACCTTAAAAGTATCCCATTTTAGATTTGATTTCGGAAATTCGGAGCGGGAAACAGATGTAAAAATCAATAAAATTATATTTACATACAATGGTAATAAGGAAATTATAAATAGAGAGGTAATTAGCGAATTGTTTAAAGCCAACAGGTATACTGAACAACATGCAAACGGTTTCACCCGCAAGATAATTAATGGTAGATCAAGCCCCTTTTTACTTTCAATAGATCTAGAAAAATTAATAAACTGTCTGAAGGAAAGACCAAATAAAAACCGGTTAATCATAAACATTCTTCTTTCGACTATTTTATCTTTTAGCATTTGCATTGCTATATTTCTGCATGCCAAAAATATTAAACTAAGAGGAAAAGATGATATTGTATTCATTTCTGCCTTTGTGCTTATTCTGCTAATGCCTCATTTAGATGAACTCTTTAATCTAGATAATACGGCCATTACCGAAAAACGTGAACTTAAGAAAAAACCGGAAATAACCTTTGAAAATTACGATGAGTATCCTGAAAATTTTGAAACCTATTATAATGACAACTTCGGGTTTCGCAAAAAAATGGTCTCATTAGGGGCAATGCTGAGAATAAAACTATTTCATTCAATTCCCAATTCCAATAATGTAATAGTAGGAAAGGATAATTGGCTCTTTTACTGGAAAAGCGAAATAATAAAAAATTCATATTTGAACAAAAATCCGTTTAGTTCAGACTCATTGGGAAAATTCGGTCAAAGTTTTTTAGAGATGAAACAGTTTGCCAATCAAAATGAAAAACTTTTTCTTTCAACCGTCTATCCCAACAAGCATACCATTTATGAAGATAAAATACCAACAAGAATTAGAAATATTAAAAAGGAAAATATTAAACGTATTGATCAATTTTATATCTTTCTGAATAATAATAACATTCCAAATTGTGATCACAGAGAAACATTATTAAAGCAAAAGAAAAATGATCAGCTATATTTAAAAAATGATTCACATTGGAATGCCAAAGGCGCATATTACGCATACTATAATATTATCAACCTCATATCAAAAGAAGATAGGTCTATTTCGCCGCCTTTGGGAATAGATGTATTTCACCTCCAGAAACTCCAAAACTATCTAGGGGGTGATTTATTGCCTATACTTGGCATAGATAATAGTATGGGATTATTTAACGATAATTATATAAGATATCGACCTTCGAGAAATCACTTTAAGAAATCAAAGGATATTTATGGAAAAGGAAATTTATTAATAGAAAACTTAGAGTGTGAAAATGAAAAAACAGCTGTTTTCTTTGGTGATTCATACTCAAAGGAATTGCTGAATTTCTTACCCCTTCATTTTAGAAACACTATATTTATTCCTAATATTAGGTTAGATATGAAACAAGTTAAAGCTATAGATCCAGACATTATTGTTTATGGCATTGTTGAACGAAATCTTGAAAATTTTGAATAAAATAGAATTTAAATGTCAAAATATATGTTTACCATTTTTGATTTATCGCTTTACAGTCTAAGCGAAAGTGGAACTATTAAAATGAAAACTACTTGGATTCACTATTTTTGAAGCAAACACAAAATTGAAGGATTATAAAAAAGTAGGAAAGATGTGATGAACTGTAACAAGTTATCATATTTTTGCTAAAACCATTAAAAAAAATTATTTTGAAGATAATAGCAGAAAGTGCTTTCAATCATAACGGAAGTTTAGATTATTTAAAAGAGCTTGCCATCGAGGCGAAAAAAACGAAAGCCGATTATTTTACCATTCAAATAATGGATGTTGCTGAATTTTGCACAAAAGATTACTCCAAGTATAAAATTTACGAAGAGAACACATTAACTTTTCCGGAATGGCAAGAGTTCTTTAAGTATTCCAAAGAGATTGATCTTAAGATTATACCTTGTGTTTTGGATACTTCTTCTTTTGATTTTTGTTATAGTGAAGGTTTTCGATTTCTTAAATTACATGCAACCGACATATCTAACATTGCTATGTTGGAAAAAATGGCAACTTTTGACGACGTTTCTTTTATTTTGGAAACTCAGTGTGCAACTAATCTGGAATTAAAATTTGCCTTAAACTTAATTGGTGATAAGGTAGAATGTTTAATGCATGGCTTTAGTAATTATCCTACTGAAGTGGAAGATTTGAATTTGAACACGTTGGATTATTTTGCAACTGAATATCCAAATTATTCAACAGGGCTAGCCGACCACTCTTTAGATATAGATAAAATTCCACTAATGGTCTTGGCAAAAGGCTGTGATTATATAGAAAAACATATCACCCTTTCTAGGAACAATAGAAACTTTGATTACCAAGTCTCATTATATCCCCATGAATTTAGTGCTATGGTGTCGTATATTAGACATTATGAAAAGGCTCTAGGGAATGTAATGAAGCACCCTACAAAAACAGAACTTTCTTATAGAAATGTAATGTATAAAAAGGTTGTAGGTCCCAATGAATTTAAAAGAGCCGATTATGGATTGGATTATATTTCACATAAGTTTAATTCCTTTAAAAAAGAAAATATTGGGATAGCATTAATCGCCAGATTAAAATCCCAAAGGCTGCCTCAAAAAGTCCTAAAGCCATTTCATGATACTATTTTAATAGATTTCTTATACAAACGCCTAAATACGTCAATAAAAACTAAAAAAACAGTTTTGGCAACATCCACTTTGTTAGAAGATGCACCATTGGCCCAAATAGGATATGACAATAAGTTCAATGTTTATTTAGGTCATGCGGTATCTGTAATTGATAGAATGTTGGAACTGGCTTTTCAAGAAGAATTCGGTGGAGTGTTTAGGGTAACAGGAGATAATCCTTTTACAGATGTAGAACTTATAGATGAAATGATTGATTTATTTGTTGCTAATGATCTGGATTATGTTCGTGTTAATAATACTCCTTTTGGTGTATCGGCCGAGTTGTTTTCTACCGAGTATCTTTGGAAACTTTATTTGGAGATGTCCAATCCAATGAATTCGGAATATCTAACGTATTTTATTCTAAAAGACGATACTGCTAAAAAAGGTTGTATTGACATCATATCGGATATTGAAGACCTAAAATTCATCAATCTTTCAGTAGATTATCAAGAGGATTTAGATCAGGCCCTTGAACTTGTAACCAAGTTAAATTCGAAAAATTTGTATACATCAAATCTTAAGGATATGGTGTTGGAAATAAAAGATTTCAAGCGAGAGAACAAAGATAAGTATATTAAGCTCCCAGAAGGAGAAGAAATACAATTCTCCAAATTTCTGGATCAATTATCAAATCAAAACTATAAAATAAGAAAAAAAATCAAAATCTAATGGCGTATATTATAGGAGAAATAGGACAAAACCACAACGGTTCGGTAGATATTGCAAAACTAATTGTAGATGTGGTAAGTAGACCGATTCATGATAAGTTATTTAATCAAGATTTAAGAATCATGGATGCCGTTAAATTAACCAAAAGGGATTTAAAGCAAGAATTGTCTGGCTCGCAAATGAATCGACCATATGATTCAGCTCACTCTTTTGGTAAAACTTATGGCGAGCATAGGGAGGCTTTAGAGCTCAACGATGAACAGCATTTCGAGGTGTATACCTATGCAAAATCCAAGGGCTTGGATTTTGTAGAAACCTTATGTGCAGTAGGCTGTCTAAGCATTCTTAAACTATTTACGCCAGATAAGCTAAAAGTGGCATCTAGGGATTTAACAAATTTACCCCTGCTATCTGCTTTAGGGGAAACCAAAATTCCTATAATAATCTCTACTGGAATGGCAGGCGAAAAAGAATTAAACGATGCTTTAAACGTAATAGGTAAGTATCATAATGACATTTCGATATTACATTGCGTATCAGAATATCCTACTAAATACGAGAATGTGAACTTAAAAACGATAACCTATTTAAAGGAACATTATGGTCAATATAAAATTGGATATTCAGATCACACTATAGGCATCGCTACTCCTATAGCAGCTGTTGCCATGGGAGCAGAAATTATAGAAAAACACATTACTTTGGACAGACAGATGAAAGGTACAGATCAGGCTGGTTCTTTGGCCATAGATGGAATTTACCGAATGGTTAGAGATATTAGAAATCTCGAAAACTCTCTAGGAGTCGAGAAAATTTTCATTGAAAAATCTGTGGCACAGGCAAGAGAAAAACTAGAGCGTTCTATTGCAACTATAAGACCCTTAAAAGCTGGTCACACTATCGTTGAGGAGGATATACATTTGTTAAGTCCTGGAGATGGCATTAAATGGGCTAATAAAGATACTATTATTGGTAAAAAATTAATAAAAGATCTCCCTAAAGACGAAATAATTTATTCTGATAACATTTCATCTGAAAATTAATGCTGCCAAAATTGATTTTAACGGATATTGACGGGGTTTGGACAGATGGTGGCATGTATTATGATGAAACAGGGAATGAATTCAAAAAATTTAACACCTATGATAGCGCAGGTGTCCTCTTTTCAAAAATACTAGATATTCCCTGTGGAATAGTCACCGGAGAAAATGTAAATTCTGTAAAAAGAAGAGGAGAGAAACTAAAAATGGATTATGTTTATCTAGGTATAAAAAATAAGGTTGAAGTCGTTCAATTGCTAATTGACAAGTTACATATTAAATGGGAAGAAGTTGCCTATATAGGTGATGACATAAACGATTACCATTTGTTGTCAAAAGTTGGGATCAGTGCCTGCCCAAATAGTGCCCCGGAGTATATTAAGGAAATTGTTAATTGGCAACTCCATAAAAATGGTGGTGAAGGGGTTTTTAGAGAGTTTGTGGAAAAAATAATACAAGCAAACAATTTAAATATTATAGATCTTATTGAAAATAATAAAGAAATCCAGAATAAAAACATACAGTAATTTTCTATTAAATATGGCAATCCTTTTAAGTTAATATTTAGATCATTGGAAGGATAAATTATTATTTAGGGATTTCAACTTAATAAAGAATGGCTTTTAAATTTAGTAATCGTTGGAATAATATTATCTATCTCTGGTCTAGTGGATATTTGGATACACTACCTGATTCATTTAGAAATAGAATTTCCTCAAAGTCTTTTAAAATTAAGCTAAGCTTAATTTTAAAAGACTTTTCAGCTGATTTTTTAAGGCTCTTTAAGAGCGATGTAATACCCCAAAATAAAGTGTGGTTTTTAGCATTAACCCAAAATAACTACGATGCTTTAAAGAAAATAAAACAAGGGGTTCCAAATTCCATATTCATCTCGTTTTTTAGGTTTAGGTCCAATATTAATAATGAAACATATTATTTTAATTTACGGCTTAGATTTTTATACGATTTAATATATCCAATTATGCTATTTTTTTATGCATTGGGAAATAAAAAAAAAGCATTAAATTATTTTGACTTACTAGTAACCGTAAATGGTTCTTACGAGGAGTGCTTAAGACTACTTAAAAAAGCCCAACCTCAAGCAATTATTTTTTCTAATGATCATTTGGTAATAGCACGAGCCTTACTTTTGGCCGCCAATAATTTAGGGATAAAAACCCACTACGTGCAGCATGCTTCAGTTTCAGAATACTTTCCTCCTTTAGAATTCACTTATGCATTATTGGAAGGTCAAGATGCCTATGATAAATATTTAAGATGTGGAAATATTACATCTCAAGTGCATCTTGTTGGGATGTCTAAATTCGATGATTTTTATGATCAAATCAATACAAATAACACGCTTAAAACATTAGGTTTGGCGTTTAATTTATCAGATGATCTGGCGATTGTCTCTGGGACATTATCTTCAATACATAAAAAATTTCCTAATCTTAAAATCATTTTACGCCCTCATCCAGGTGAATTGAGGGATCTTTCCAATTTCAGTGGATATATAATTTCAGATTCAAAAAAAGAGAATTCATTTGAGTTCCTTAAGAAAATAGACGTTCTCATTACCGGAGACTCTTCTATTCATCTAGAGGCAACTTTACTAAATGTATATTCTATATATTATGTGCTTAGTACAAGGAACGTGTTTGATTATTATTCCTTCGTAAAAAATGGACTAATAACACACTGTGAAGATTTCAATCAATTAGAAAGCCAAATCGAACAGTTAATTGTTTCTAAAAAAAATATTCAGAAAAGGGCCACATATTATAATGCAGCTATTGGTGAAAATTTCTGTGGAAAATCCACCCAAAAGATTATAGAAATTATTTCCACGAGCCTTTAGGTAACTTATGAGTAAAAATAAAATAATCCTAAATTCCGGAATTTATAGTTTATTAAGCCTTTTACAAAAGGGAGTCAATTTTTTTATGGTTCCTGTTTTAACGGTTTATTTGACAACATTTGACTATGGCATTGTTGCGGTTGTGACTGCTATAAACTTATTCTTAAACAAATTATATCTGCTTTCACTAGATGGAAGTATTAATCGGTTTTATTACGAATATGAGAACGATAAAGAAAAAATTAAAAGGTTGTTCGGTACCATTGTAACCTTTGTACTTGCTGTGAGCACGATATTTTCAGTTATCATATTCTTAGGACATAAATATTTCATAGATCCATTTTTAAGCGATGTTGATTTTTACCCATATATGCTTTTAGGTATGGTTTCGGTTTTCTTTAATCCTATTTTCACAATATATCAAAATACGTTGCAAGCTCAACAGAACGGGAAAAAATATGGAAAACAAAACATGATGTTTTTTATTGTCAATATTTGTTTGCTATTGATAGGTGTAGTGGTTTTAGATATGGGTGCAAAGGGCTTATTGGGAGCCCTGGCATTAACCAATATCATTTTTTTCATGTACACACTTACACGCTTTGGAAAAGAAATAAAGTTTGGGATAGATCGGCATCTTTTAAAAGAGAGTTTAACATATTCGTTGCCATTAATTCCCCATTCAATATCCGGAATAGCAACCAATACGATAGATCGCTTATTTGTCAACAGTTTTCTGTCTACTGCCTCTGCTGGTATTTATGCATTAGGAAATACTTTTGGGGGCATTATTTTTTTAATTGCTTCTGGAGTTAATCAAGCCTTTGTACCCTGGTTTAATGAACAGGTAAAATCAGGAAACAATTACAAAATTCCAGCAATAGCTAAATTACTTGTGTTAATCTATTCCATAATTGCCTTAGGAATTTCTTACTTTGGAAAAGAAGTCATAGCATATGTAACGCCCAATGCCTACCATGAAGCATGGAAAGTAATTCCATTTATTTCATTTGCGTTTGTTTTTCATAGTTTATACTATTTTTTTTCAACGCCTTTGTTTTATAATATCAAAAAAAAAGGAAGCAGGGTTTTACCTATATTTACTGTGTCCGCGGCAGTGATAAATATTACACTTAACTACATTTTAATAGTTAGATATGGCATGATTGGCGTGGCTATTGCCACATTAATTACAAAAGTGCTTTTGATATTGGCTTTGAGCAGAATATACAAGAAGTATGTGCTTATTAATTATCCAAACGCGATAATGATACTATTACCCATTGTTTATTTTGGAATTGCCATGATTTCCTTTTATAAGTTCGGAAACAATGAACTTATATATAAAATTATAATTTACATATTAGTTTTATTTTTAACAAGCCTTTTCTTTGGTAAAGAAATAAGAGTAATAAAATTAAAAGCCGCAAGGCTATACGGTCAAAAAAAATGAAAATAAAACTAGATTTATTTTATTATTATTCTTTCGTAGTAATTTTATTTCTAATCTTTATTGTTGGAGGAGGTATCCAATACTTTTTAGGAGTCCCTAATACAGTATACACTCTAATCATCTTATCAATAATTTATCTCTTAATTTTTTTTAACCTTCTATCAACGAGAAAACTATTAATAAGTAAAGTTATTTTGACTTGTATTATCTACCTGTTTTTCATTTTGATAAGCAGTTTTCTTAATAAAACAGAACCTTTAAAAGTAATTCTATATTCAATTTTTGCTTTAATTCCATTAGGAGTTTATTACCTGTATTCCATCTTAGAGAATAGACACATAAGCATAAAGCCATTGATGAATTCTTTTTTTAGAATTCTAGCTTTAATTCAGCTGCCCATTATATTAATTCAAAAATACGGGTATGATTTACTAATAAAATTCAATAATTCCAACCAAAATATCAGCGATTATGATGCAATGTTCGGTTCCTTTTTTATCAAGGCAGACCATTCATTGGGTTTTTTTTTATTGATTTATATTATTAGTATAATATTTAAAATTAGGCGAAAAGAAATTAAACAAATTCCATGGTTTTTATTGTTATATCTAACTGTAACAATCTTTATAATGGAATCCAATCTAACTAAACTAATGCTGATTCTAGTTTTCTTATATTATTTGTTTCTATGGATATATAGGAAGATAAAACTACTAGGTATAGGAATCATGTTATTAATAAGTTTTATCACGTTTAATTTGGCACTTAAAGATCCTGCCATTAACGGAGAAGTTCAATCATTTAAAAAAAAGTATACCCCAGAACAATCTTTCATTGCATTTGAAAAGGGCTATGCCAAACGACCACAAATAGTCATTACATATGTTTCCAAAACACCTATAAAATGGTTTGGAGACGGCCCTTATGATTACTACAATATATTCACAGGGAAGTTTAAACAAACCTTGAATTTTTCACAATTGATTTGGACTTATAATGATTTGGGGATATTTGGATTATTAACAGTGATTTTATTGGCTTTTTTTTTAATAAAATCACTTTCATTAGACCCAGAGTCAAAGAAGCTATTTTTTTTAGTTATATTAATGTATTTATTTATGACAACCGTTTTTTCGGATTTAGCCATGACTTTATCCTTATTGCTTATAAGAAACAACAAAATTGAAAGCTTAGATATTAGAGAAAGCTAAATATAAATTTGTCTAATCAATGTTAATATATATTTTTCTTAAATGAAGCCTAAGTTTTATGTTTTCTTTTCTTTTATTATAATCGCCTGTTCATCAAATATAGATCGAACTAATTCCACGTGTCTTGATAATTTTAGAAATCCAGAAACAAATAAAACCAGCTTTCATATTTCTTTACTGATGGAAATTGAAAAAGATGATGTCTTAGAAGTTTACTACATAGATGACCCCAAGAAACAAGCATTTCAATCCGACAAAAAAATTAGAAAGAAAGTCCTTGGCAACACCCAAAATCAAGAAGTACAATTTAATCTACCCGATAAAATTAAACTCCACAAATTTCGGATTGATTTAGGTGAAAATAGTAATCAAAAAAATATAAAGATCCAAGAGATTAAAATAGAGCACAAAGAAAACGTTATATCAATAAAAGACAGTTTAATTCCATACTTATTTGATATTAACAATTACCTCGATTTAAACAATAAAAATGGTGATTTTAAAATTCAGGATAAAGAAAATAAAAGAGATCCATTTATTATTTCGAATGCCACTTTAATTAAAAAAATGAAAATTGAACTTTAATCCCTATATATGAATTTACTAATAGTACCATTTCATGACTGGAGAAAAATTATTTTGGAAGGATTTCGAACTAGAGATGCCCATTTTATTGAAGAATTGGATAAAAACAAAGACATAGTTAAAATCATAATTAATAGACCAACAACGTTGGTTGAAATAATCTTAAAAAGAAAGCTCAATTTAATTAAGGGAGAGATAATTCTTAAAAAGAATGGGTTTCGATTATATAAGATCAACAAGGAATTATATGTAATCGATTTCGTTTCCAGCAACTTTATTGGACAGATTAAAGGCGGATACAAATGGTTTATTCAAAATTATGGGAATCATGAATACATTGGATTTATTAACGATGTACTAGATAAATTAAATATTGGAAACGATTATTACCTGTTAAACCAAAATATTTTTGCTTCCGAACTAACTAAAAGCCTGAAGCCGAAAATTTCTGTTTTTGATGCTTGGGATAATTTTACAAAGTTTACAGTGTATGAGCATATAAAAGAAGAATTAAAGAGTGCCTACCATTTATATGCCAAATACTGCGATTTCTGGATAACCAATTCAAAAGATAATATAATTGATTTTTCAAAGTGGTACAAACCTAAAGATATTATCTTAATAACGAATGGTGTGGATGTACTCAGGTTTAAAGGCCCTATTGAGGAAACACCTGAGGATATGAAAGTGATTCCTAGGCCAATAGTTGGGTTTGGCGGTAAAATCACACAACTTATCGATGTTGAATTATTAAACAAATCCATGGCTAAAGCCAAAAACATCTCATTTGTGTTTGTGGGTCAAATATTGGATAAGAAAGTTTTTTCACAAATAGAAAAATGTAATAATTTTTATTATTTAGGAGACAAACATTATGATATATATCCCAACTATGTCAAAAGTTTTGATGTCTGTATTGTACCATATGTTGTAAAAAGAGAGAAAAAATCTGGAGCCAATACTATCAAGGTATACGAATATTTAGCTACAGATAAAAAAGTAGTTGGCACCAATTCAAATGGCTTGGAGGACTTAAAGGAACACCTATATATTGTACAAAATGCCAATGAATTTGCTTCAGAAATTAGTGATATACAAAATAACAAAAAACAAATTGATTTGGATTATCATTCTTGGAAAACTAAAACCAAACAATTTTTAAGGTTATTGGACTAGAAAATTATGGGAATTAAAAAAATATTTCTTGACAAAGAAAGAATTAAAATATATCTCCTTATTTTAATAGTAGTTACAATACCATACAAAATCAATATAGGAAATGCGGCGCTAATCTTAGCAATTATATATAATCTTTTATTTTTTGAAAGGAAGAACTTTCAAAAAATAAAATCCTTTTCTGTTATCTTTCCTATAACATTTTTCTTAGCTTCCGTGTTAAGTAGTTTAATGAGCAAGGATTATTTAGAAGGTATTGGACAATTAGATCGCCAATTACTATTATTGTTAATTGTAATAATACTTGCCAACATTCAGTTGACAGAAAAAATTATTGAAAAGGTTTTGAAATGTTTTTTCTTTTCAACAATTATTGGTACACTAATCTTATTATTCAACCTACTTATAAATATTATTTATGGGGCTACATTTAAAAATCTGACTTTTCATGATTTTACTGCTTTATACGACCAGCACCCTGTTTATTATGCCCTATACTTATCATTAAGTATATTTTATGGTCTGGATAGATTAATTAATTATAAGGTAAAAAACAAGGTCGCTACCATCACAGGCCTATTGATTCTTTTTTTTGGATTGGTTTTATGTGCTTCCAAAGCTGTTATTTTTATTGATGTTATAATCATCGCTATATTAATTTTATATAGAATTGAACATACCAAAAAAAAAATATTATATGGCACTTTACTTACGGTCATAGCAATTGGCACTATAAATCTTTCTTTTGTGAAGGAAAGATTTCTCGATGGTCTGACCTTAAATGACCAAATAATCTCATTTACACCGTCAAGTCATTTTGGGGAAAAGAAAAATTTCACCTATCTGGAAAAAACTAAGATAAGTGATTTAGAACTTAGGATTCTCTTTTTGAAAATTGGCATTTATCATCTAATTGATGATGATAAAGTTTTATTCGGATATGGCCAAGGTGACGTACAAGATTTCATAGATTACCATCTCTTTACTTATAATTTAGGCCCAAATTGGTTCGAAGGTTTTAATGTTCACAACCAATATTTGCATATCCTACTGACCTATGGGATATTTGTTTTAATTTTTTTTATGACTTATTTAATCTTTAGCTTTACCAAAGCTATTCGGAATAAGGACCATTTGCATTTATTCTTTTTAATATCAATGTGTTTTGTGTTTATTTTTGAAGTCTCCTTGTTTAGAAATAAGGGAATTATTTTTTTTTATTTTTTTAATACACTTTTTTTACTAAAACAATATCGATTTGAAAATTGCCATTCTAGGAACACGCGGAGTGCCTAACAACCACGGTGGATTTGAACAATTCGCGGAGTATTTTTCGGTGTATATGGCTGAAAAAGGACATCAAGTGTATGTTTATAATTCCCACAATCACCCCTATCAAGAAAAAAGTTTCAAGGGTGTAAGTATTATTCATAGTTATGACCCAGAATATAAGATTGGCACGGCCGGGCAATTTATATATGATTTAAACTGTATTCTCGATGCCCGAAAAAAAAATTTCGACATCGTTCTGCAATTAGGGTACACGTCAAGTTCCATTTGGCACTGGTTGATGCCTAAAAAGAGCCTTATTGTTACCAATATGGACGGATTGGAATGGAAACGTTCCAAATATAAACCTGCTGTACGTAAATTTTTAAAATATGCCGAAAAGCTCGGTGCTAAATATTCTGATTATTTAATTGCGGATTCCTTGGGTATACAGGAACATTTAAAAAAAACATATCAAAAAGACTCCGAGTATATTGCTTATGGGGCTACCAATTTTGAAAATCCCCATCCAGCCGTTTTAACCCAATATAACTTAGAAGAATATAATTACTCCATGATTTTGGCAAGATTGGAGCCTGAAAACAATATAGAAACTATTTTGGACGGTTATAGGAAGTCCAATACAACTAACCCCATTATTGTTGTTGGGGGCTTAAATGCTTATGGGCTTGGACTACAGGAAAAATATAGGGAGGACGTAAGAATCCAATTTGTTGGACCCAATTACAATCAGGAAGATCTTAATAATTTAAGACATTATTCACGCTATTATTTTCACGGACATTCAGTAGGTGGCACCAACCCTTCACTTTTAGAGGCAATGGCCTCCAGTGCCCTTATTATAGCCCACAATAATATATTTAATAAAAGCATATTGAACACAGAAGCAATTTATTTTGACACCTCGCACCAAATTACCCAAATTCTAAATGAGGATAAATATATTTCGCTGAACGATAAAAATACGCTGAAAAATAAAGAAAAAATTGACCGTGATTTTAATTGGGATATTATCAATAAAAAATACGAGCAATATTTAGTTGGTTTGCATAAATAATAACCTGATTATAATAGGCGCTTATTTGAGTCCGATCCAGTTTCATAACCCACGTACTCTTACACCTCTGTAAAGCAATTCTTTTTAAAAAAAATTTACTTAGAAACCCAAATATATGTCATTAATAAAGCTAAATTGGAAATAACATATTAGCTAATTAGAGAATCTTAATTCTCTTTACAATTATAAAATTTATCTTTGTCGAAGTTTATAACTTAAATAGTACGGACTCAAATTAATGTTTTCCAAAAAACACCGTTATTCCAACCTTATTACCCCCATATCTTATGGTGCCGATTTATTGGTGATTAATCTTTTTGCCTATTTTTTACCTATCAACTTTCAGTACCCCGTTCTTTTTCACTCTTATCTAACCATTGCGTGGATTATTCTGTCGTTTAAAAACAACTTTTACGTAATTTATAGATATACTAAAGTTTCATACCTTCTTAAGCTTTTGTTCAACCAATTCGTCTTTTTCTTTTTAATATTATATGCTTTTATTGGCTTCTTCAAGCAACCCAACATGAGCCGATTGGCTCTTGGGGAATATTTTATTTTTGTTGGGCTGGCCATTTTTACCATTAAGTTCCTAAACTATGTCCTTTTAATGAAATACAGGGAAAGGGTTAAAGGGAATATGAGAAACGTAGTGGTCATAGGAAAGAACAAAAAAACCGACCAGTTGATCGACGTTTTTAAGGATCGTCGGGAATACGGTTATCATTTTATGAAACAGTTCTGCCCATCGGACCCCTTTTTCGATATTTACAAGACTTTCGTTTACATTGTTGAAAATAATGTCGACGAAATTTATTGCTCCGTTTCAGAACTAAAGAATAATCAAATAACGGAATTCATCAATTTTGCAGATAACAATTTGAAAACACTCAAATTTATTCCGGACAACAAAAATATTTTTTCCAAGAAACTCACCTTTGAATACTACGATTATATTCCCATCTTATCACTGAGGGATATTCCACTGCACAATCCGCTGAATTCTGCCCTAAAACGAGGTTTCGACATTGTATTTTCATTAATGGTGGTCATCGGTATTCTTTCATGGCTGGCACCAATTATTGCGTTGATTATAAGACTGGAAACCAAAGGGCCGGTATATTTTAGACAAAAAAGAAATGGCATAGACAACAAGGAATTCTACTGTTATAAATTCAGATCCATGGCCCCTAATGAACACGCCGATAGCATGATGGCCGTTAAAAATGACATGAGAACTACCAAAGTGGGCAAATTTATCCGCAGAACAAGTATAGATGAGCTTCCACAATTTTACAATGTACTCTTTGGAAATATGTCGGTGGTTGGCCCTCGACCCCATATGGTAAAACACACCAATGAGTTTGCCAATAGGGTTGACAAATATATGCTACGACATTTCGTTAAACCTGGAATTACCGGTTTGGCACAGGTAAGGGGATATAGGGGTGAAATTGAAACGGATATCGACATCCTAAACCGCACCAAATTTGATATTTTCTATATCGAAAACTGGTCCCTGTTCATGGATTTGAAAATTATAGTCCAAACAATCATGAATGCTATATCCGGTGAGAAAAAGGCATATTAAAATGAAGTTTCATCACAAAGGCATGCCTACAGAATTGGTGCATAAAGTAAACAACAAATGAAAAAAGTACTTATCACCGGCGCAGCTGGATTTTTGGGATCGCATTTATGCGATCGCTTTATTAAGGAAGGTTATTACGTTATTGCCATGGATAACCTAATTACTGGTGATCTCAAGAACATAGAACATCTTTTTCCTTTGGAACAATTTGAGTTTCAACACCACGATGTGTCCAAATTTGTACATATTCCCGGCAATCTTGATTATATCTTGCATTTTGCCTCCCCGGCAAGTCCCATAGACTACTTAAAAATCCCTATAGAGACCTTAAAGGTTGGTTCCCTTGGCACCTTAAACTTATTGGGGCTAGCCAAAGAAAAAAAAGCCAGGATATTGGTAGCATCTACATCGGAGGTATACGGTGACCCCTTGGTACACCCCCAAAGTGAGGATTATTATGGCAATGTAAGTCCAATTGGACCTCGCGGGGTATATGATGAGGCCAAACGCTTTATGGAATCCATTACCATGGCCTACCATCGCTTTCACGGCGTTGATACACGTATCGTTCGTATTTTTAACACCTATGGCTCCAGAATGAGATTGAACGACGGCAGGGTGGTTCCTGCATTTATGGGACAGGCATTAAGGGGTGAAGATCTTACCGTTTTTGGGGATGGCTCCCAAACTAGATCCTTTTGTTATATAGACGATCAGGTGGAAGGCATCTATCGTTTATTGATGAGCGACTACACAGATCCAATAAATATTGGCAATCCACATGAAACTACGATCAAGGAGTTTGCAGAAGAAATTATTAAACTAACGGGGACCGACCAAAAAATAATATACAAACCCTTGCCGCAGGATGATCCCATGCAACGTGAACCGGACATTACCCGGGCCAAGGAAATATTGGGTTGGGAGCCTAAAGTGAACAGGGCTGAAGGCCTTAAGAAAGTATACGATTATTTTAAATCCTTATCCCAAGAGGAACTTCAGAAAAAAGAACACCGGGAATTCTTGAGTAAATAACTGGATATTTCCCCTTCAAACCGTATTTTTGGGGAAATTTTTTAAGAATGAATATCCTGATCCTTGGTGCCGGTGGGCGCGAACATACTTTAGCTTGGAAGCTAAAGCAAAGTCCAAAACTGAAAAATCTTTATGTGGCTCCCGGCAATGCCGGAACTGCTGGCATTGCCAAAAATGTACCCATTGGTGTAAACGATTTTGAAGCCATTAAGAAATGTGTCCTTTCAGAGAACATCGAAATGATTATAGTAGGTCCTGAAGATCCTTTGGTAAATGGGGTTCACGACTATTTCCTCAACGATGCGGACCTTAAGCATATCCCCGTCATCGGTCCACAAAAAGCAGCGGCTACCCTTGAAGGCAGTAAACAATTTGCCAAGGAATTTATGATGCGTCACAACATCCCTACAGCCGCCTATGAAAGTTTCACCGCCGCAACCCTGGGCGAAGGTTACGCGTTTTTGGAAACCCTGGAACCACCATATGTATTAAAAGCGGACGGACTGGCTGCAGGTAAAGGGGTACTGATTCTGAATGACCTACAGGAAGCCAAGGATGAACTAAAAACTATGCTGATCGACTCCAAATTCGGGGCCGCCAGTACTACGGTGGTCATTGAAGAGTTTTTGGATGGCATTGAACTGAGTTGTTTTGTGCTTACCGACGGAAAAGGTTTTAAGGTCTTACCTACTGCAAAAGATTATAAGAGAATAGGAGAAGGCGATACTGGATTGAATACAGGAGGTATGGGAGCCATTTCCCCGGTTCCTTTCGCCGATAAGGCTTTCATGGACAAAGTACTTGAGCGAATCGTTAAGCCTACCGTAGAAGGCTTTAAATTGGATAATTTGCCTTATAAAGGATTTGTTTTTATCGGTTTGATCAAAATAGGGGATGAACCAAAAGTAATTGAATACAACGTGCGAATGGGCGATCCTGAAACCGAAGTTGTTATTCCAAGGATAAAAAATGATCTTGTAGAGATTTTCGAGGCCGTAGCAAACCAAAGCCTGGATAACATCGACCTAGAAATAGATGAACGTGCCGCAACTACAGTCATGGCAGTATCCGGAGGATATCCGGAAGCTTATGGGAAGGGAATGGAAATAACAGGTTTTGATGCTTTGGAAGATGCCGTGGTATTCCATGCAGGAACCGAATTAAAAGAAGGTAGGGTTTTAACAAATGGAGGCAGGGTTTTGGCAGTTACCGCCTACGGCTCCAACTTTAAGGAAGCGCTAAAAAAATCCTATAATAACATGGAGAAACTACATTTCGATAAAATGTATTATCGTAAAGATTTAGGATTCGATCTATAATATTCCATTCCATTATACATTTAAAGCGATATTCTGTTTTAATAAGAAAGGGGATAGCACTTGCTATCCCCTTTCCCATATCTCTTTTAGTCCTTAAAGTTGATCTCAGGCAACAACACAGCTTCTAAATAAAGCCAAGTTCCCAGCGGAAATCCGTATGACCATTATAGGTATGAGTGTGCTGTTGCGTCTTTATTTTCTTCGCCACTATCATTGTATTTTTTCAACTCCAACATCCAATACACAAAGGCGGCAGCGCCTATAAGCATAAAAATCCAATTTAAAGAATTGGCTCCCCACCAATTCTCCATAGCACGCAAAGCATCGAAGGGTGCAAAAAGCACATTTACAAATAAATCCTCTATACCGTAAAAAAATGAATCCATCTTAATTATATTTACCATGCAAAAATATAAAAACCTAGGATGATTTCAAGCATTTTTGGAAGAACAAAACCAATAAATTATATAATACTGCTAGTATTTCTATTTTTCTTCTATTGGTTTGTCCACTTTTTTATCTTCCACAAATCGTATACACCAGAGCAATTATTGGGACAAACAGCGATTCTAGGGTTTTTATCGTTTAGCATATTTGTCGTTAATTTTATAGTGTTAAGAAATAAGATTACTGGTGGAAATTCACTGGCTATACTGTTTTACACCCTGTTAATTGTACTTTTTCCTGAGGTCCTTATTGACGCCAATGCCATTCTCTGCAATTTTTTTTTATTGCTCTCTATACGTAGAATACTGAGTTTCCGTAGTCTCAAAAACATTAAATTAAAAATTTTTGATGCCACTTTTTGGATAATGATAGCCAGTTTATTCTATGACTGGGCCATTCTCTATATCGCGGTCGTAATTGTTGCCATTTACTTTTATGAACCAAAAAATATTAAAAACTGGCTGGTCCCGATCACTGCCGTAATAGCTATGGTTCTTATCATGTTGGCTATTCTGTCTTTGGGCAACAATACAGAGTTTTTGTTGAGTCATTATTATTTCGATTTTCAGTTCAATGCAGTTTATTTCTATGACTGGAGCAATAGTTCCCTTTTATTTCTTTATATATCCGTAGTATTGTTATGCGGTTTTTTGGCCTTTTTAAAATTGGGCAGCCTAGGTGTAGGGAAAATAGTGACAATGTGCCTCATAGTCCTGTTCTTTATTATTGGATTGCTGGTAAAGGTTTTGAAATCTGCCCCAGATACCCACCCTATTTTAATTACTTTTTTTCCAGCAGTGGTTTTTATAACCACTTATGTACAATCCATTAAAAAGGATAGTGTCCGGGAAATTGTCTTAATGGCATCCATAATTATTCCTTTTATTGTATTTCTGACCAATGCATTCATGAAGTAAAATATCCATCTTAACGCCGAAGAAGCCGGAAGGAATATCAAAAAAAACCACCCTTGAATAAATAAAAGGTATTAAACCTCAGGGCAGGCCTGCCTTTGTCGGCAGACAGGCCTGTCTGCCGACAAAGGCAGGCCCTGAACCCAATAATAAAAATCGACCCTAGGGTCGAGGTATTGAACCTAGATCCCGCAGAAAAAGGCGGGATTAGTTCAACTTGCAATTTTTAGTCCGTCTTTCTGACTTCTCAAAATTGAGTTTCACTAATAAAATCCGTTTTTAAATAAACGGTATCTTTGCCTTAAAATAATGTCATTATGTTCAGTGATTTTGCTTACAAAATATTTGAAGAAAGTATTGAAAAATACCATCAAATAGACGACGTGTCCCAAGAGTTTAACAACCCCTATCCAAAGGACGATATATCGCATCTTTTATATCGAAAAAATTGGATAGATACCGTGCAATGGCATTATGAAGACATTATACGGGATCCCAATATTGAACCGGTGGCAGCATTAAAATTAAAAAGACAGATTGACGCCAGCAATCAGGATAGAACAGATTTGGTGGAATTTATTGACAGTTATTTTCTTAATAAATACCAATCGGTTGAAAAAGACAAAAATGCCAGTATTAATACGGAAAGCCCTGCCTGGGCCATAGACCGACTTTCAATTTTGGCATTGAAGATATACCATATGCAAGAAGAAGTGCATAGAAAGGATGCCACCCGGGAGCATATACAAAAATGTAGCGCCAAACTTAACATTCTATTGGAACAGAAGAGGGATTTAAGTTCCGCCATAGACCAACTATTATTGGACATCGAATCTGGCAAAAAATATATGAAAGTCTACAAGCAGATGAAAATGTACAATGATAACGAACTAAACCCTGTTCTCCGTAAAACCCCCTAACGCCACAAATGGCCATTCCCTATTTTCGGAATCAACCAATAAATAAATGGAAAGAGTGTCCAAAACTCCAACTACCTCCGCCAAAACTCCTGAAAGTAGCATTGGAAATCCTACCACTTTAACCGGGGAAGGCCTACATATTCTGGTCATTCGGTTATCCGCCATGGGCGATGTAGCCATGACCGCTCCTGTTATATCGGCCCTAACGGAACAATATCCCAAAATTAAAATTACCGTACTTACAAGAGGGTTTTTTAGTCCCATTTTTTCCAATATCAGAAATGTAACCGTTTATGAAGCGGATGTAAAGGGCAAACACAAGGGCCTATTTGGGCTCTGGAAGCTTTATAAAGAGCTTAACCACCTTAACATAAACATGGTTGCCGATCTGCACAATGTGTTGCGAAGCAATATCCTAAAACAGTATTTTAGGCTGGGATCCGTTCCGTTTAACCAAATAGATAAGGGCAGGACGGCAAAGAAAGCCTTGACCTCCCTGACCCATAAAATCTTTGAACCCATAACCACTACCCACCAACGCTATGCCGATGTTTTTGGTAATCTTGGATTGCCTATAGATTTGAAAATGGCAAGTTTGCTTCCTAAAAGGCCCATAGCCAATTCCACAAAAGAACTGGTAAATGGCAAAGAACAAAAGTGGATTGGTATTGCTCCCTTTGCAGCCTTTGCTGGTAAAATGTATCCTTTGGATTTGATGGAAAAGGTAGTTCATACCCTAAATAAGACCGGTGGCTATAAAATTTTGTTGTTTGGAGGGGGAGAACAGGAAAAAAACCTATTGGAAAAATGGGCAATCAACTACAAAAATAGTATCAATCTGGTAGGTAAATTAACCTTCAAAGAGGAATTGGCCTTAATCTCACAGTTAAATCTGATGTTGGCCATGGATAGTGGCAATGCCCATTTAGCGGCATTATTTGGAATTCCTACCTTGACTTTGTGGGGAGTTACACATCCTTATGCGGGATTCTATCCCTTTAAACAAGATCCCCAAAATGCCTTGTTGGCAGATAGGAATCAATATCCTCTAATTCCAACTTCAGTTTATGGAAATAAATACCCCCCAGGCTATGAAAATGTGATGCGCACCATTGCTCCTGAGGAAGTTCTTTCTAAAATTGAGGAAATTTTAAATAGTTAATTATAACGCCAAATGGCCGCGCGATTTTGCGCAACGGGCTCTAATCGCTTCCCAAAACAACATACTAGGCCGGCTCCTTATACTCAATTAATTTAAAGTATTGACGAAGCTGTTGGATATATTTATATCGCAACATCTTACTATTGCCTTCAACCATTAAGGTACGTATCCCGATATAAGATGAAATTAAATATGTTGCCACCGCTTCACTATCAATATGCCTGTTTACAAATCCGTCTGTTTTTCCCTTTTGTAAGGCGGTTACCAAATTAACTTCCCAAACCTTCATAATGTCCTGAAGGTAATTCATTATGTCAGGATTCTTCCCGTTAAATTCTGTAATGAAATTACTCAAAACGAATCCATAATCAAGGAAGTTGTGTTCTGCCGTTTCCAGGGCTTCGTCAAAACAGGCAACAATCTTGTTCAAGGGATCTTCTTGGCCTTCAATCGGTTCAATTAAACTACTGTAGACCTTTCTGAAAAGTAGATTCTGAACAATACTTATAAAAAACTCCTCCTTAGATTGAAAATGGTAGTAAAAAGCTCCTTTGGAAAGGGAGAGCTCCTTTAGAATATCATCTATACTTGTATTAAAATAGCCCTTTTGGTAAAAAACCTCCAAGCCGGTGGTTTGTATGCGTTGCATGGTAGCCATGCGCTTTAATTGTTTCTCCATAAGATTGGGTTTTCCGTAAACAGACTTTTTGGTCTGTTACCCTAACTCCAATTATGGCCATTTATTTAAAAAATAGTGCTAAAAATAAGTTTAAATCGATAAAATGCTCCAAAAAACTATAGTGAGACCCATTTTTTTGCTTGTACAAACCAATTGGTCCTTTCTTTTCCAAATTCGAAAGCAGTCTCTTAAGCGTTATAATTAACATAAGCTTAGGCAACAGACCCCTGACAGCTACTCCCCGCTCCGGCCGTACAACCGTAGCAATGTTGTGAAATTAAAATGTTCCTGTCATTTAGGATATCCTCATGGTAATCCTTAATGTGTTTAATTTTACTGGCAACCTTCAGCCCCAACATCTGATTGAAGTCGCAATCATACAACCAACCATCCCAACTCACCGAAATGGTATTGGTACACATTACATTGGCAACAGCTTTAGGGTTATACGCCTCCACAAGAGAATACATATAGTCCTCATAGTTCCCAGATGCTATTAAATAATCCAAAAAACGGGCAATGGGCAGATTGGTAATGGCAAACAGATTATGAAAATCAATATCAAAATCCACCTTCAACGCCTTTTTAAAATCGCGTTCCATTGCCACTTGATCTCCTGGCAAAAAGGCCCCGGATGGATTATAGACCAGATCTAACCTTAAGGAACTTTCCGGCATTCCATAACCAACCGCATTTAACTCTTGAAGCGCCCGTATAGACAGGTCAAAAACTCCTTCTCCCCGCTGTTTATCCGTTTTTCCACGTGTGTAATGTGGCATAGAGGATATGACGTGTATATTGTGTTTCTTAAAAAAATGGGGAAGGTCATAATATTTCTTGTTGGCCCTGATAATAGTTAGATTGGAGCGCACAATAAAATCCTTTATTCCCGCTTTGGCCGCCTCTTCCACAAACCACCTAAAATTGGGATTCATCTCTGGGGCACCTCCCGTTAGATCCAAGGTATGGGCACCTGTGTTGCGGATCACCTCCAAACACTGCTCCATGGTTTCCTTGGTCATTATTTCCTTTCTATCAGGACCAGCGTCTACATGGCAATGTTCACAAACCTGATTGCACATATAGCCCACATTGATCTGCAGAATTTCCAATTTTTTTGGACGTAATGGAAAATGCCCTATTTGGGCAATTTTATCCTTAAAGTAGGGCAATTCCCCCTTGTGGAAAATACCACCTTCAAGGATTTCCAATTGTTTATTTTCTGTGACAAGCGCACTATGCCTTGCCTTTAAAGATTTTGTTGCCATTCTTACAGTGTATTCAATTGTTAGTACGTCATAGCCATAAAAGATTACAAAACTTGGGGCCTTTCCGCTAAAAATCCCGAAAATCCCCAGCAAGACTTAGCTAGAATAGTAAGGGAGATGCCCCTAGTCTTACATAGAAAGCTTGTTATACTTATTCATCATTTGAACCCCGTGTACCAACGTTGCTCCACTTTCAATAGCGGCGCCTGCATGTACCGCTTCCATCATTTCTTCCTTGGTTATTCCCTTTTGTAGACCATCTTTGGTATAGGCATCAATACAATAGGGGCACTTAACTACATGGGCCACCGCCAAGGCTATCAAGGATTTTTCCCTAGCACTAAGGGCTCCTTCCTCAAATACTTTTCCATAGTAATCAAAAAACTTGTTTCCCAGTTCTTCGCTCCATTCCGTAATTTTTCCAAACTTCCGTAAATCTGCTGGGTCATAATAAGAATCTGCCATAATATAAATTTTGAATAGTTAATATGGGAACCCAAAATTGTGTTGGCTTCCCTTTTAGTAGTTTGTTTTATTCCCACAAAGTTCCCGTAAGTCCATGATTAGGACAATAAGCACTTACACCGGGGCGTTGTCCGGAACCCAATGCTTTCCAGATTATGGGATATGAGTGTTTTGTAAATCGATTTCCTTTTACCGGTAGATGATAGGAAAAGGTGAGCCTTTATTGAAATAAATGCGGTAAAATTTAAGACTAAACTGAAGATGCTCCAGAAAAAAAACTTTTATGTTCGGTGTTACCAAGTAGATGATTATTTGAAAGATCTTTTCGGCACTATCCTTCAATCCTTTTAGAATCCTCTTTAAATCTGCATGGGTATCCAAATCCAACAAAATACGAAACTGAATAACATGAACCTTAGAGGCTTCAATTACTGTTGTTATTTTTTTGGCAAGTGCATTTGTTTTCCATGGTAATTCCCTAAATGTCTTGGCATCAAACTGGGACTTATGGATCCCCATTAAATAAAAGCCTCCATCCCTTGAGGGTCCCAAAACAGATTTCTTTGCACCAAGCAATTTGGAAGCCCTTACAATATCGGAGGACTTCAATTGAGGTGTATCATTGCCAATGGTTATCACCTTATCAAAGTCCAACTCAAATATGGAACTAATGGCATTTACAAACCTTTCACCAAAAGAACTTCCAATTTGCTCTTTTTCCGACATTAAAAAATAGGGCAGACCCGTTTTCCGTGCTGTATTCAAGGTGTGTTCCGTAAGTACATCAAACAAAATGTTTCCTTTGGGAATAGCCTTATATTTCATTTCCTCCTTGGAGGAATTGGCAAATATTAAAATTGCGGTCCTATCTATTTTATAATGTTCGAGCATTAATCCTAAAATTACTTCATCCTTCAACAAAAACCTACATCCAAGTTTAGTCGCCAACCTTCGCATTTCATTACGGGAAGGGCATAATTCAATGTGCCATTATTTCAAAATTAAACTAATAAGTTGGTTATCCATGTGGAATTAAAGACTTTCCACTTTAAGTTTACAGCTGAAGCAACCCAAAATATCCATTAGGGCCCTCTTCCCTGAAACCCACTACATGATTCGTGAAGGAATTGGAATTATGGCGATTGGATACCGGTATAAAGCGTTTACTTTGACCATTGAGCTAATAAACTTATAAAAATCAGAAGTTCAATTTATGGCTCTATATGGTCCACCTAGAAATGACAGAACAATGGAATTTGAAGAGAAGTATTGGTAAATTAGTAAGGGAATATTAGAATAAATCAAAGATTCGCCTTAGTATGGAACCCTATGAAAAAGTTGTCATAAGCCCACGGCTGTCTTAAAAAATGAATATTCATTCACCAAGTTGGCCAGGTTATAGATTTAAATATTGAAATTATAAGTACTTAAAAGAATACGTGAGGCTAACGAACACAAAATAAAAAAACCTTCGAGGTATATCTCGAAGGTTTTTTAAATACTTTAATGTAAAAAGCCGAAATTATAAATTCCTATTGCTTATAATTATCGTTCAAAATTTTAACGATAGCGTCGGTTATGTTATGCGCTTCTTTACCGTATAGTACACTTCCCCCGTCCCCACCGGTCAGGATGAAAGAGTACCCGTTTGATTCGCCATAAGCCTTGATTTCCTTTTTTACCCTGGTTACCAAGCTATCCATTTCAGTTTGGCCCTGCAGCTGTAATTGTTGTTCTTCCTGTTGCAACTGTTGTCCGATAAACTGGCTTCGTTGTTGTAACTGACCATACTCCTCTTGTGCTTTAGCTTGTGCCATTTTTTGCGCCTTGGCCTGAAAGGCCTGGGCCTCCATTTGAAAAGCCTGGGATATACTATCCCTCTTCTTGCCAAAAGTTTCAGTCCTTGTTTTAAATTTAGCTTCAATATCAATTTTCTCTTGATAGGTATCCATCAACTTCACATTATCAACGAAAGCTATTTTTTCTTGTTGGCAAGATATTGTTCCGATAAATACCAACGCCAAAATAAATTTTTTCATTTTCTCTATAATTTAAATTTGGGCAAAAATAGAAAAGCTTTTTTACAATAAGTGAAAAATTGTTATTATTCATAGCAGCAAACCCCTAAATCAATTCACCCGCCAAATATCAATTTATCAATTGAAACTACCGTATACCTAAACAATAACTTAAACTGATCCTAAAATAAAAAACAATAGATGTAGCTTATTATGTAGGCCCTCTTAAATTGACTGGAATAGGCATATCCCAAAAACATAAGGTACTTGCTCCATTAGCATGTAAAAACACCCTTAAAAGTCCTTAAAACGCGTTTTACCGCCTTTCCATCACATAGATCAGGGAGGAATACTCCTTGGATCTCAAAGCGAGTAGATTAGAAATTAATCCAATGGCAAAAGCCCTTAAAAAATTCTGTTTACCCATCTTATATTTTTCGGAAAGAAGAGCCACATAGAAGGCATCAAAAAACATGGGCTTGGTCCTTACCAATTTCATTCCATATTTTCCAAAGATATCTCCAATACTCTTTTGGGAAAAATGCCAAAGGTGTCTTGGTACATCAAAAGCCGCCCAATATTCTTTATAGTATTTGGCGTCATATGATTTAAAGTTGGGTACCGCCACCACTAAGGTTCCGGTTTCAGTTAGGAGTCCGACCAATTTGGCTATCTGCAAATCAAGATCGGGTAAATGTTCTAAAACATGCCAAAGGGTAATCACCCCAAATTTTTGATCGATTGGTATAGCGCACAAATCATCCAAAAGCAATACACCCTTCTCCTCTGCTTTAAGCCTTGCCATTTCATTAGGTTCAATCCCAGTAATTCTCCAACCCTCTTGTTTTGCCGCGACCAGAAAATCTCCAGTACCCGCACCAACATCTAAAAGTGTTTTGTCCTTATCCGCATAGGAGCTAATTAGCGATAGCTTACTTCTTAAGTTGAAAGATTTTACCGTATGATACATTTTATCCACCACAGACTTCTTCGCATCGGTATGGGAAATATAATCAGCACTTTCATAATACTTCCCAAGATTTTCCGGTTGAGGTTCAGTAACCAACATATCCAGCACAGGATCATGTAATAATTTAAACGACTCTCCAGAGACGGTATAATCCTTAGTTTCCAAATAAAGCTTCATAATTCTGTTAGGCCGATAATAATTATTTTAATAAGCAACGAAGATACTTCAAAACCGTAGTCTATAAAAGTGAATCGGCAGGAAGATTTTAGCTATTATAACTGCACTACTCTAACCCAAAAAAATGTTCATTAACTTCCATTTAAAACAAACTTTATAACTAAAATTTTAGTCCCATATTGTCCTAAAGGTGAAAACAAATTCAAAATAGACTTGGTCCGACTAGTTTCCAAAAGGTAAATAAGAAATCAAATTTATATTCTCTCTTTCTTACTTAAAGTAACATTAAAATGACCACAACATAAAATTTAAACCTCTAAAAACAATAGAACAAATAAATTAATTACACGTATAAAACTGCAACCCCTAAATGTCATTTTTACGAGCTAATCCCAAGTCAGAAAATACAAATAATAGCATGATCGCACTTAGATATTTCAGAGATAATATTCATCAGTAGTTTTAGCATTTAATTAATTTTATTAACCCAAACAGAATATACAATAGAAGCACAAAAAAAAAGGTGCTTGCCAATTTATCTTGACAAACACCTATCTATAATACCAAATCCTTTGTTCCCTAAACAGTAATTAAAACGCATAAAATCAACTAAATGTTCCACGTGGAACATTTAGTTCTCAATCCAAATTTATCGCCCCATATAGACCAGTAAAACGCTAATATCATTTGGAGAAACCCCGCTTATTCTTGAGGCTTGGGAAATAGTTACAGGTTGAATTGCCTTTAGCTTTTCCCTGGCCTCATAGGAAAGGGATTTTAGTTTACTATAATCAAAACCCTTAGGGATTTTTATATTTTCCAGTCGCTGTAACTTATCCGCGTTGTTCTTTTCCTTGGCTATATAACCTGAATATTTTACCTGAATCTCTGCCTGTTCCAGAATCTCCCTATCCAAATCATTATCCTTAATAAACTTAGAAACACCATCCAACTGCATCATGTGGTGCATGGTTACCTTAGGTCTAGAAAATACTTTAAACATCTTATCAGGTTGCTTAACAGTGGACGAATCCAGCTTCTCCAAAATAGGGTTTATCTCTTCAGGCTTAAAACTAGTCTCTCTAAAAAATTCAACAAAAGCATTGGATTTTCGTTCCTTTTCCTCCATTTTTTCCAACCTATCCCTTTTAGCCAATCCCATTTCAAAACTTCTGGGAGTAAGCCTTAAATCAGCATTATCTTGTCGCAAAAGCGTCCTATATTCAGCTCTTGATGTAAACATCCTATAAGGCTCTTCCGTGCCCTTCGTAATAAGATCATCCACCAATACCCCAATGTAAGCTTCATCCCTATTAAGGATAAAAGCCTCCTTCCCATTAATTTTCAAATGAGCATTTATCCCCGCCATTAGCCCTTGGGATGCCGCCTCCTCATAGCCAGTTGTTCCATTAATCTGACCGGCAAAATACAAGTTATCTATAAGTTTGGTTTCTAATGTATGCTTCAACTGTGTAGGGGGGAAATAGTCATACTCGATGGCATAACCCGGTCTAAAGAACTTCACATTCTCAAACCCTTTTACAGATTTTAAAGCTTTATACTGAACATCCTCGGGCAAGGAAGTTGAAAAACCATTTACATAAACCTCTACCGTATTCCAGCCCTCAGGCTCCACAAAAAGTTGATGGCTATCCTTATCTGCAAACCTATTGATCTTATCCTCAATAGAAGGACAATATCTAGGCCCAAGACTCTTAATCCTACCATTGAACATAGGAGAACGATCAAAACCTTCCCTTAACAAATCGTGAACCAAAAGACTGGTATGGGTCATATAACAATCCCTCTGATGGGTCAAAGCCTTGGTGTCGGAATATGAAAATTTCTCAGGAACCTCATCACCAGGTTGTGGAATCATAACCGAATAATCCAAAGATCTCCCATCCACCCTAGGGGGTGTTCCAGTCTTCATCCTACCACTTTCAAATCCTAATTCCACCAATTGTTCGGTAATACCAGTAGCTGCCTTTTCTCCTGCCCTACCCCCGCCAAATTGCTTGTCTCCAATATGAATCAAACCATTTAAGAAAGTACCATTCGTTAGCACAACAGACTTGGACCTTATGTCGATTCCCAAAGATGTTTTAACACCAACAGCACGGCCATTTTCCACTAAAAGACCAGAAACCATTTCCTGATAAAAATCAACATTTGGAGTATTCTCCAAAGCCATACGCCATTCCTCGGCAAACCGCATTCTGTCATTTTGAGTCCTAGGACTCCACATGGCTGGACCTTTACTTTTATTAAGCATTTTAAACTGTATGGCGCTCTTGTCACTAACAATACCACTATATCCACCAAGAGCATCTATCTCCCGAACAATTTGTCCCTTAGCAATTCCACCCATGGCAGGATTACAGGACATCTGTCCAATAGTCTGCAAGTTCATAGTAACCAACAAGGTTTTAGAACCCAAATTGGCAGCAGCAGCAGCAGCTTCCGCTCCAGCATGACCTGCACCAACTACTATAACATCGTATTCCTTTTCAAACATAATTTTCAATGTTCCACGTGGAACAATTTAATTTTTTCATCTTCCTTTAACCTCATTTGCACGGATTCCTCTTCACTTTTATCCCCATACCCAACAAGATGCAGAACCCCGTGAGCCATCACTCGTTTTAACTCGTTTTCAAAATCAACACCATACTCCGAAGCATTATCCCTTACCCTTTCAACAGATATAAAAATATCCCCGGCAATTATATCAATATCTCCATAAGGAAAGGTGATAATATCAGTATAGGTGTCATGATTAAGATAGTCCTGATTTACTTTTAGAAGATAATCATCATCACAAAAAATAAAATCCAATTGCCCACAACGCTTGTCCTCAGAAAGTATTATCCTACTAATCCAATCGGTAAAGTTGGTTTCTGCACCAATGCTAAAATCAGTTTCATAGTGAAAATCAATCATCAATTCCAAAATATTCCTTAACCCTTATTTGAAAATTTTGCTGCAAAGGTAGTGCTTGTCTATTTAAAATCTCCACATCATTACGATAATTATCTAATATTGAGGGCCTAGTAAGAATAGGGTTCTCAAAGGAATCATTACTACTGTTGCTTTCCCTTTCTTTTGTCTTCCCCTGTTTTATAGCGGCATTGTCCAATTTCAACATTTCCCTATTAATGTTGTTCATCTTATTAATAGTTTGCTGGGTAACTCCATTTCTCAATAAATCATTTTGAAAATCCTCCATTTGCTTCACCAACTTTTCACCCAACTTACGATCATCGTTACTGATAAGGTTCTTTAATTGATCCTCAAGTTGTTCTCGCAATAGTTGTTGCTCTTTGTAAATCTCATATAATTCATTTAGTTCCTCTTCACTAGGCCCCGATTGATTGCCAGCAGAACCACCCTCGCTTAGACCGCTGCCACCCTGGCCGGTTTTAGAGCCTTGCCCTTCCTTAGAACCCTTACTCTTGCCATTAGCGCCTTCTTTACCATTATCTCCTGCCTCTCCATCACCATCTTTACCATCATTACCATTCTTCCCAGAATTACCTTCCTCTCCTTTGCCTTTCTTTCCATCGCCAGAACTACCGCCTTCAGAGCCCTTTTTTCCCATCTCTCCCAATTTCTCACCTAACTTTTCCTGTCCCAAAATAATGTCGGGCAATTGAAAACCTTCTCCATCTCCTTCACCCATACTTGGACTCATACTCTCTTGCATATTTTCCAAAACATTGGCCAAAAAATCGCTAAGGCTATTAGAGGCATTCAAAACATACTTTTGATAAGAAGCGCCTTGATACATTTCACTCTCAGCCATACTTTCCAAGGCCTTATCCAAATTATAATACACTTCGGTAATTTGTTCATTAACAAATTCAGAAAGTTCAGCCTGCCTCAAGGATAAAGCAAACAAACTATCGTCTACATGCCCAAACAATTCCCTTAATTCTTGTTGCTTTTTTATACCAGCAGTATTTACAGAACCGGACAACTCAGTTTGTACCATACTATTATACAATCCTTCCTGTTTAAAAGAAAAGGTGATCAAATTATCCAACAACTGCCTCAACATTTCGGCGTCCTCTGCAGTAGATGAACCCCCTCCACCACCAGAACCGGCCGACATCAAATTTTCAGAAAGTTCCTTCATTTTTTTGGCAGCCGACCTTTGTTTGGCTTTAACCTTATCAGTAGAAGACTTATCCCCATTAGGCTGTTTGGCAAGCTCCTCCATTGCATCCTTTTGATCCTTCTTCACCGCTTCCACCTTGCCCATATCCAACTTTAAATCCATAGGCTTCCTTAAATGAGCAATATCCTTCATCAATTCCTCCACCTCTTTACTAATTTCTTCAAATTTAGAACTTAAACTATCCTGTACAATTTGCTCCACTTCAGAACCCCACTCCTTATCTACCAAAGACTTCTGTTCCTTGGACAAAAGGTCCAAATCTTCCCCCAATTGCTGTGCCTTCTGTTGGACATAATATCTTTTGGTGAGCTCCAACAACTGTTCCAAATTTCGATCAGCATTCCTCTGCTTCTTTCCAAGATCTTCCAGCCGTTGTGCCAATTCATCCTTGTTCAATTTTTCCGCTAACTTGTTTAACTCCTCCAACAAACTTTCATTCTTCCTCGCCTCCAATTCCTGCCTTTCCAACCTTTCCTCAAGAAGCCGTTTCAATTTACTATTATCTTCTGCCTTCTTAAGATTATCCTTCAATTGGCCACTAAATCTTTTCATTAAATCTTCCTGTACCTCCTGCTGCTTCAGAAAATCCTTAATACGCTTCTGATCTGAAAAACTTAGGGTACTATTTTCCCTTTCCTGCCTTTTAATCTCCCGTAAAGTTTTCTGTTGTTCCTTGGACATTTCCAAGGATCTATCCAGATTATTAAGAATAGACTTTTGAAAGGCCAACTCCTTCTCCCTCAATTGATTATCATTTAGCAAAGAAGAGGAGAACACCTGACTTTTAGTGATTTTACCCTTGTGGATAGCATCATTATCCTCCACTTCAAAATAGTAATCATAAATCTCACCTTCAACCAACTCCAAACCGGAAGGAAAGGTGTAATAAAATTTATTATAATTGGTATTAGGATTGGACAGGACCATTACATTTTTATCAACCTGTCCTCTAGTATAGTAAATCAATCTAACAGTACTCAATTGGTAATCATCGGTTGCCTCCCCTACGTAATAAGACAGATTAGGATTTAAGGAATCAAGAACCTGATCCACCCGTAATCTAGGATAAGCATCCCTTACCACAGTAAAACTATACCCCAGACGCTCATAGTTGTCAATGTTGGCATTGGAAATGGACAATTCATAATCCAAATCGGAAAAAACACGTTTATCAAAACTAAAAGTATCCCCTGATCTTTCAAAATTCAGAATACTATCCCCCAAATGAAAAAGTACTTCATCGGTTGTCTTAGTCTTCATCTTCCAAGATACACGCGTACCCTCAGGAAAAACAGCATTACCAGTACTTCTTATTACCTCATCCCCTTTATTGGTATAGTCCGGATAATCAAGAATCATATTAAAATCCACAATACTAGGCGCAGCAAGTACATTTAAAAGGTACTCCTTGGACCTAAAACCATTCGCAACAAAATAAAACGGAACACTTTCCAAAGGTTGCGTAAATTCATACTGATAAAATCCCTGTTTTAGCTGTAAAAGAAATTCATTATCCCCCACCACAATAGACATACTTTCTGGTCTAATACCTCCCTCTGTAGCCACAGAAACAATCTTGGAACTTCCTTCCAAAACATCCAAATTTTTAGAAAGTAACTTAAAACTAAAAGGTGCCGGCGGTTCATAGGCAAGATCATAGTTAACTACTCTTTTATAGGAACTGAAATACGAAACTACATCTCCAGAAACCCAGATTACACCAAAAACAAAAAGAGGAAGCAATAAATATTTGGCGTATCCTATATTATCTTTAAGATCAATAGCCTTAACGAAAGGAATTACACTCAAATCCGTTGATCGTTGTTGTATACTCGCCAATAACAATTCCGATTCCGTTTTACTTTCTGCCAAATCCAACAGGTTTAAAAGTTTATCGTCCACTTCAGGAAAATGCTTGCCTATTAAAAGGGATGCTTCCTTATTAGTTAAGCCGCGCTTCCATTTTAACAAAAAGGCCAAAGGCCTAAAGATAAATTTCAAAACCAGGAACAATTCAACACTCACAAATAAGATCAAAAGAACGAGCCTACCCGAAGAATTTAACCACAAAAAATACTCAACACCCAATACTACCAAAAAGAAAAGCAATCCAAAAGCCAAAAAAAGAAGCACACCTTTAAGCAACATCTTAGAGTAGAACTTTGCAATAAAGGCATTAAGCTTTTCAAGTATTTTATTATAATTATCCAAAACAGACCATTTTATAACCAAGGTACAAAAAAGACAACTAGTCCCAAAGGAGACAAAACCCAATCCCAAAATAGAACGCTTTATGTATCTTTGCGCAAAAATAATACTTCATGACCAAGAAAGTACGTGTTCGCTTTGCCCCAAGTCCAACAGGACCTCTACACATAGGTGGTGTAAGAACCGCTTTATTTAACTATTTGTTCGCCAAAAAACATAAGGGCGACTTTATCCTAAGAATTGAGGATACCGATCAAAATAGATATGTTGAAGGGGCAGAACAATATATTATAGACGCCTTAAATTGGTGTAATATACCTTACGATGAAGGCCCTGGTAAAGATGGTGGATACGGGCCCTACAGACAAAGCGATAGAAAAGAGCTATACAAAAAATATGCCGATATTCTTATTGAAAAAGGCCATGCCTATTACGCCTTCGATACCAGTGAAAAATTGGATTTTCACAGAAAGGACCATGAAGAAAAAGGTAAAACATTTATATACAATTATCACAACAGACTAAAGCTTTCCAACTCTTTGGCCCTGAGCCCAAAGGAAACAAATGCAAAAATACAAGCCGGGGAAGATTATGTTATACGCTTTAAAACACCTCAAGATGCCGAATTACATTTAACCGATATAATAAGGGGCAACATCAAAATAGATACCAATACCCTGGATGATAAAGTATTGTTTAAAAGCGATGGCATGCCCACTTACCATTTGGCCAATATAGTTGATGACCATTTAATGGACATTACCCATGTTATCCGCGGTGAAGAATGGTTGCCTTCTTTAGCACTCCATCAGCAATTGTACGATGCCTTTGGTTGGGAAGCACCAAAATTTGCCCATTTACCCTTAATCATGAAACCTGTGGGCAAAGGAAAACTTAGCAAGAGGGATGGGGAGAAAATGGGGTTTCCTGTATTTCCACTTACTTGGAACGATTCCATAGGGTATAAGGAGGCAGGATATTTTCCGGAGGCAGTCATAAACTTCTTGGCCTTATTAGGCTGGAATCCCGGTACGGAACAAGAGATATTTTCCCTAGAGGAACTAGTTTCTACCTTCAGTTTGGAAAGGGTTAACAAATCGGGAGCACGTTTCGACCCGGAAAAAACCAAATGGTACAATCAACACTATCTTCAAATCCAAGACGATACGGACCTTGCCAATCAGTTTATGCTGAACTTGGATAAAAGGGGCATAGAGATCCCAAATGACAAAAATAATGCCGAATATGTAAAAAAAGTAGTGGCCCTAATTAAAGAGCGAGCCACTTTCGTAAATGATTTTTGGGAATTGGGCAATTATTTCTTTTTAGCTCCCAGCGTATATGATGAAAAAGTAGTGAAAAAACAATGGAAAGAAGACACTCCTAGCATTATGACACAATTGCTATCCCTGCTGGAAGGTCTGGAAGACTTTGGATCTGAACAACTCGAAACCGAAGTTAAACAATGGATTTCCCAAAATGGACTATCATTAGGAAAAGTAATGCCCCCTTTAAGATTGGTCATTGTTGGGGAGATGAAGGGCCCACATATTTTCGATATTATAGCTTTAATAGGGAAAACAGATAGTATCAATAGAATAAAAACGGCCACCTCCATACTTTAAAATACTAGGTCTAATAGATGCCCTGTGATTAACAGTAATTTCAAATTGGAACACAATTTTAAGTGAATAACCTAAGCCTTGTAACATATTTGCCAAAATTGCAACTTATCTACAAAGACTTTTGTAAATTCATTAGCTAATCTTAAAAACTAAATCATGGGTTCATTTTTACTTATACCGTTATTACTTTTCGGTCTTATTATCCTTTTTTCTTCTTTCTTTACGGTCAAGCAACAAACCGCGGTAATTATTGAGCGCTTTGGAAAATTTAATAGCGTACGTACTTCCGGTTTGGGAATGAAAATTCCGCTGGTAGACCGCATCGTAGCCAGAGTTGGGCTAAAAATCCAGCAATTGGATGTCATTGTTGAGACCAAGACTTTGGACGATGTATTTGTAAAATTGAAAATATCCGTACAATATGTTGTTTTAAAGAACAAAGTGTATGAAGCCTTTTATCAACTGGAATATCCGCATGACCAGATAACCTCGTACGTGTTCGATGTTGTCCGTGCCGAAGTTCCTAAAATGAAGTTGGATGATGTCTTCGTAAAAAAAGACGATATTGCCATAGCAGTGAAAACAGAACTACAAGATGCCATGTTGGATTACGGCTATGACATCATTAAGACCCTGGTAACCGATATAGATCCAGATGCACAGGTTAAAGAAGCCATGAACCGCATCAATGCCTCTGAAAGGGAAAAGATTGCAGCACAGTTTGAAGGAGATGCAGCCCGTATCCTGATAGTTGAAAAGGCAAAGGCCGAAGCTGAAAGCAAACGACTACAGGGACAAGGTATTGCCGATCAAAGAAGGGAAATTGCTCGTGGTTTGGAAGAATCGGTAGAGGTGTTGAACAAAGTGGGTATAAATTCCCAAGAAGCCTCTGCCCTTATTGTGGTTACCCAACATTATGATACGCTACAATCTATTGGGGAAGCTACCAACACCAATTTAATACTATTACCCAACTCTCCTCAGGCTGGAAGTGACATGCTAAATAATATGGTGGCCTCTTTTACTGCCAGTAACATGATAGGAGAATCAATGAAAACGCAAAACAAAAAGATAGATCCCAAATAGTACAATTAACACTAGATAAAAAAACCTTTTATGATCTGCTCTACACAAATCATAAAAGGTTTTTCAATTAAGCCAAATAAAGGGAATTAGTTAAATCTTTTCAATAACTTCTTAGCAACAAAGGAGATTAATAATTTCTGGGCTATTCCACCAACCCCACCCAACAATTTTGTTGGATAAAAATTCGCCTTTGTTCTATTGACGTGCAGTCGTAACTGCTCCTTATCAATTTCCCTCTGTAATTTTAAAATAGTCAACCTTTGATCTATTTCCTCAAAAGAAGTAAAAACCTGTTTTGCCATAACCTTTCAATCATAATAGTATTTTGAAAAATTCCTTAACATTGGTTTGTCCATTATATCCCTATATACATAAAATATAATACCAATTAAAATATAAAACAGCCCCACCAACAAAAACCCCATAAAGGTGTTTCCCAACCACAGGCCAATACCATATGCCGCTGCACAAGACAACATAAATAGAGCAAGTAAGGCTATGCTTCCAAGCATCAACATCTTGGCAAAAGAAGTCATAGTCCGCATACCTATCTTAAATCCCTGAAGCTTATAATACTCCCCGGTATTTTCCAAATAGGATCGGATATCACTATCCACTTCAGAAATGTTTTCCCTAATTTCCTCTAAGGCCATATAATTCCCTTTTATTTTTGTAGTTGTGCATTCTTATTCTTCAGATCTACCAACTTCTTTTCCAAGGCAGTTATAATATCATCGGCTTTATAGCTCATGTTGGAAATCGTCTCTTCCAACCTTTGCTCAAAATCGACCTTCTTTTCTTCTGCAGTCTTGGTAAGCTCTTCCTTCGCCTGGGATATTCTACTCGTAATATCATCTGTCGTCTCCATAGCTTTTTTCTTGATCTTTTTTCTAGTTTTAGTCCCTTTATCGGGTGCATATAATATTCCAATTCCCGCTCCTATGGCAGCACCGGTTAATAATGCCAATAAAGTATTTCCGCTATCGTTTGTCATAATTCTTTCTTTTATTGTTACTAATTATAATTTAAGCAGCCCTATGTAAATTTTCCTAAGGCTAAAAATCAAATTTAAAGGAAAGGAAGATTTTAGATTAACGCTATCCATCAAACTTTTGATCCTAACTCCCCAATTGGGTAATATTAAAGTAAAAAACCAATTAAAGGCCCTATAACAATCCAAAATACCAATTGTTATGGAATAACCTTAGACCAAAAAAAAACCACAGCATTCGCAAGCTGTGGCCTTCAATTTTTATAGAAAATACCAATTGTTACATCAGTAGCTATAAACTTAATTTATACTAATTTTTATCCTGAATTTTGGCCCAAGTATCCCTTAGGCCTACCGTTCTATTAAAAACCAATTTTTCCGGTCTGCTATCCGGATCTATATTAAAATACCCCATGCGCTGAAATTGGAAACGCTCACCAACCTTGGCATCGGCCAAACTAGGTTCAACATAAGCCGAAATAATCTGCAAGGAATCAGGATTAATAAAATCCAAGAAATCCTTATCCTTATGCGCATCCGGTGTTTCGTCGGTAAAGAGACGGTCATACAATCTCACTTCCGCCCTAAGGGCATGCTTGGCAGAAACCCAATGCAAGGTCCCCTTAACTTTTCTTAAACTTTCTTCGGTACCACTTCCACTTTTACTTTTAGGATCATAGGTACATTGCACCTCAATAATATTCCCATCGGTATCTTTAGTGCAGGATTCGGCCTTTATAATATACCCATTCTTCAAACGTACCTCGCCTCCAAGTTTTAGCCGAAAGAATTTTCTATTTGCCTCCTCCTTAAAATCTTCCTGTTCAATGTAGATTTCCCTAGAAATCGGAAGCTTTCTATAGCCTGCCAACTCGTCTTCGGGGTTATTTTCCGCATCCAGCCACTCCTCCTCTCCATCGGGATAATTGGTCAGTACCACCTTCAACGGATTTAAAACACCCATTACCCTAGGTGCAATTTTATTCAAATGTTCGCGGACATGAAATTCCAACAAGGAAACATCCACCACATTATCCCTTTTGGCTATCCCAATAGTATCTGCAAAATTTCTGATAGATTCCGGGGTATAGCCCCTTCTTCGCAATCCAGAAATTGTAGGCATTCTGGGATCGTCCCAACCTTTTACAAAGCCTTGTTCCACCAATTGAAGCAACTTGCGCTTACTCACTACGGTATGACTAAAATTTCTCCTAGCAAATTCCCTTTGTTTGGGCCTCACCATATCTTTATCTACCACCTGGTCCAAAAACCAATCATATAGCTCCCGGTGCATAGCAAATTCCAGTGTGCACAGGGAATGGGAAACCTGTTCAATATAGTCGCTCTCCCCATGCGTCCAATCGTACATGGGATAAATACACCAATCGGTATTTGTTCTATGGTGTGCCCTGTACAAAATGCGGTACATTATAGGATCGCGCATTAACATATTCGTAGAGGACATATCCACTTTTGCCCTTAGAACATGTTCCCCCTCTTTAAACTTACCTTCCTTCATACCCTCAAATAACCGCAGATTCTCCTCAACGGAACGATCGCGAAAAGGACTAGGCTTTCCCGCCTCTGTGGGGGTTCCCTTTTGCACGGCAATATCTTCAGCACTTTGGCTGTCTACGTAGGCCTTACCCATCTTTATCAACTCTACGGCCCAATCATACAGTTGTTGGAAATAATCAGAAGCAAAACATTCGGTATCCCATTCATAACCAAGCCAGGCAACATCCTTCTTAATGGCATCGACATATTCCTGCTCCTCCTTGGCCGGATTGGTATCATCAAATCGCAAATTAACAGGAGCCCCATACCTGAGTCCTAACCCAAAATTCAGGCAAATTGAGCTCGCATGTCCAATATGTAGATACCCGTTGGGCTCAGGTGGAAATCTAAACCTAAGTTTCTCTTTAGGAAAACCCTTCCCTAAATCCTCCTCAACGATATGCTCAATAAAATTTAGCGATTTCAGTGCTTCACTCATATTCTCCATTTTGATGCGCAAATGTAGGGAAAATGCAGGTAAAGCCTACGATAAAATACGCATACCATACAATAAAGTGGGTTTCACAACAGATTTAAATACCCTTACAACTTTAAATTTCCAGTATTGTAATTATATAACATATTTGTAATTGAATACTTTGTAATTCAAGGTGTTCCCAATTTTCAAAAAAAGTTATCTGATATTTATCAACAATAAATGCTGGTAGTAACCCCTAACTACAACATCTCATGAACCCGAACAAAAAAAATAACCTACTGCTTTTCGTTCTAACTTTGATGCTGTTGGGTGCAAGCTCAATTTCGGCCCAGACCCTGAACAAACCTACTCCTGCCGACAACCCAAATCTAGCGGGTAATTCGGTTTGGACCGCTGCCTGTGCATCTGCAACTTTTAACGAATACTACATAAATTTCACATGGTTACCTACTGTAAACAGCGATAATGAATTTGTATTGGAATTATCCGATGCCGCCGGATCCTTTGGCAGTCCAAAGGAACTGGCAAGGGTAGCTGATAAGAATTCGGACTTCGATTTTGACTTTTCATTTGCATTGCCCACAGATACAAGGGGAGATGGCTATAGATTTAGGGTAAGAAGTACCAGTCCGGCCAAAACCAGTCCTGTTTCGGATGCCTTTGAGATGTATTATATAGACTTCAATACCACAATAGCCATTAGGGAATTGGGCGACTCTGGAACACCGCCGGCGCAAAAAGTACAACTCTGTAATGGGGGAACCACTACCTTGGAAGTTTACAATGTACCCAATGCAGAAACCTATCGGTATAATTGGTATAAGAATACATCACCATTCACCAGTGGTGGAAATGGTCCAACCATTGAAGTTTCCGAAAGCGGTTATTATGTGGTTGAACTGGATTACGGATCCACCTGTTCAGGATCGGCCAATACACAGTCGCTATCCATAGAGGTTCAAATCGGAACAAGTGTAGGTTTAGCCTTGAACCCTCCGGCCGAAACAGCCTTATGTTCAGGCCAAAGTTATCCGCCACTTGAGGCCAATATGAATTATCCGGACCTTTCCTATACTTGGTACAAAGGGTCCACGATAGTTCAACCCAGTACCTTAGGCGCCTATACGTATACCATTGATACCAATAACGCCAATTTTCCAGGCGAATATTCCGTAAAGATACAAGGTGATGGTATTTGTACAGAAACCTCCAATACCGTAAATATTACCAATGCCGGACTCTTTACCGTCTCTAGGGATAATCCTGCCAACATGGTTATTTTACCAGGAGAAACTGCCAATTTATTAGCCTCTTCCGATGCCGCATCCGTTACCTACCAGTGGTATAAGGATAATACTATCATTGCGGGAGCCACAAATAGTTCCTATTTGGCCAATGCAGTAGGTAGCTATCATGCACAAATAACACTAAGCGGTGGTGCATGTACCTCTGCCGTAAAGAACACAGAAACAACTACAGTGGTAAACCCCGATTCCTTTGAATTAATTACAAATTATACCACAGAATATACCGATTGCGTCAATACAAGCGTAGCCCTTGAAATAAGTAAAATCAACGCTGTACTATCGGACGGTTCCAAAACCGATGTAACTGCAGATTTAAAAAGCAGTTTTGCCTACCAATGGAAAAAGGACGGTGTAGATATCCCAGCTGCCAATGCAAGCAATATAAGTCTAACGAATACCACGGAAAACGGAGAATACAAAGTTGAAGCAACCTTGGATAGCTTTACATCAACCTCCAATACATTAGCAGTGCGTTTGTTGACCAACGAAAACCTAACCATATCCTCCACAGCTACCGTAATATGCAATTCAAACGAGACGATTGATATTTCAACCACCACCACCTTAACCGGCGAAAGCTTTGATTGGTTTAAAGATGGGGTTAATTTAAATACCCTGAGCGAATCTCTATCGGTTACAGCTCCAGGCTCCTATCAATTGGTGGTACAGAAAAACGGTTGTGACCTCCGGTCCAACGAGATCGTTATCTCTCCTTTGGACGATTCATTGATAGCGCTTAGCATAACCAATAACGAAGTGGTCTTTCCGGAAGGAGGCAGTAAAATAATTTCTGCCAGTGGGGCAACAAGCTATAAATGGTACGACCAAAACAACGTATTGTTGAGTGATACGGACACCGTGTCAATTACCCAGGAAGGCAGTTATATGGTAACTGCTAACGTTGATAATTGCGAGATTTCCAAAACATTCTCAGCCTCCTATCAAGACACTTTTGGTATCCCAAATGTAATTACCGCCAATGGCGATGGCTATAACGACCAATGGATAATTCCAAATACATATACTAAAGACCCCAATATATCAGTTATTATTTATAATGACAAAGGAGAGGAAGTACTTAACCAAAACCAATACAAGAATAATTGGCCAGAAGCTTCCATGAAATTCCCAAAGCAAAATATGGTATTTTATTATACCATTAAAAATGCCAAGGAAACTTTAAAGAAGGGTACTATTACAGTAATACGTTAATGCACCATGCTTAAGAAAAACTTTTTATATATCATCTTTTTATTACTCTGCCTTTCCAAGGTTACCGGACAGGAAGAAAGTCCGTTTGTTTCTTACGATGTTCCCTCACAGAACCTCCTAAAATTCAATAGGTTTCTAATAAACCCCACTTTTTCTACAGTAAGGGAAGACAAATCCTATATAAATCTATTACACAGAAACCAATCGGTATCTTTCGATGATAACAACCAAGACTATTTTTTAAGTTACAGTGGGCGTGTCAACGACCGCAGTGGATTGGGACTGAGCCTATACACCCAAAGGGAAGGATTAATTTCCAACTACGGCGTTATGGCCAACTACGCTTACGGTATTAAATTAAGTGAAAAAAGTAATTTTACCTTTGGCGCAAATTTAGCCTATTACAACAGTGGCTTTGATAGGAACCGAGCCAATGCATTGGATCCAAATGACCCAGCATTAAATGGGTTACAGGATTCCAATCTTCTGTCTTTTCAACCCGGATTCAATATTTCCTTTGGGAAGTTCGATTTTGGAATATTCGCTGAAAACCTATTCGACTATAACTTAAAGACCAGTGAAACAATTACCGAATTCGGGGATAAAACCTTTTCAGGACATCTACAATATACCCATCAATTCGAAAACGGTGCCGGCATTTTGGAAGCCGGGCGTTTAATGCCTTTGGCCAGAGTACGTAAAATAGGAAATGAAGAAGTAGTTTTCGGAGGTAGCCTAATTCTCGACTTGCCAAAATTAGGTTGGCTACAAGGTGGTTATGATAGTTTTTATGGTGCTTCGGCAGGAATTGGTTTTAATATAAACCGTAGACTTTCTTTAGGATATACTATGGAAAAAGGCCTGTCCAATAATTTTGATAATTTTGGACTAACGCATGAAATATCATTTGCCTACTCCATAACCCCAACCCTTACCGAAGACCGTGTAATGCTCGAAGAGGGTTATGAGGAACTGGCAGAAAATGAAGAAGAACAGGAGGATACCCTTACTGCACAGGAATTGGAGATAGAAAAACTGAAGAAAGCACTCGCAGAAAATGATGCTATATTGGCCGAATTAATGTTCCGTCAAGATTCAACGGAAAACAATCGCCAAAAAGATTTGGAAAGGAGATTCGAAATGGTGATGAAAATGGTCCGTGAAGAAACCCAAGGCAAGCGTCCGGACATTGAGGAAAAAGCCAAAAAAATGTATCTCGTTAACAATGAAAATGGTGCACTTGCCAACAATTCCAAAGCCAATCCAAAAGAAAATAAACCAAACGTTATAAATTCTGCTACTACCCCAAAAGATGCCATAGCCACTAGGAAGGTTGAAACCAAAATTACCCCAAAAGCAACCAAGGGTAAAACTGAACAGGATGAGTTTACAAGGGTTGCCCAACAGAACAACATTAAAAGTAAAAAATTCAGAAATTTGGATGGGGTAGCGGATGGTTATTACGTTGTTGCCAATGTGTATAAAGGCGAGACGTACCTGAATAAGTTCGTAACGGAACTTGCCAATAATGGAATTAGGGCAGACTATTTTGAAAACCCCAACAATGGTCTTAAATATGTTTATCTAGAAAGGTATGATACCTGGCAAGAGGCCCTGGCCGCCCATAAATCCAACATCAATGGTACCTATTCCAAGGATATGTGGATTATGAATGTGGACAACACCCGCTATTCTGACGCGGATAAGGCCTATGTGGATAACGTAAACAAAATCAAGGAAAAATCAACACAATATGCCCTTGATAAGCTTCAGAAAAATGTTGTGGTTAAAGACAATGTTACTTCCAACGACCCCACCGCCAAGGTTTACAAAATAAATGGTCTGGGAACAGGTTATTACATCATTGCCAATGTGTTTGCCAATGCCAACAATGCCAACAGATTTGTAAAAATGCTGAATGCCCAAGGATTAAGTGCCAGCTATTTTATCAACCCCGAAAATAATTATAGGTATGTTTATCTCAAGAGACACGAATCCTGGAACAATGCCCTGGTTTCCTATTACTCTAGGATAAATGATACTTACACCGATAAAATGTGGATCATGAGGGTAACGCCAAATCAAATGACCTAGCTGGACATACTCCTAAAAGATAAAGCCATCAAATCAGCAAATAATGGTCATATACCTTCAATTGCAACCTATAACTCAACAAGCTATTAAGATTACTAACCTACAAGTCTAGGGAAAATATCCACTATTGCATTACTGCGATGACCCTTCCGCAAATAACAACCCTGGACAATATGGTGAAACATTAAAAAATGGAGCCGTTTATTTCATGAGTCCAGAGGACCCTAGATTCAATTGCCCATCAATCTAAGCAAAACAAAATGTCTTGGCCGATCCGGGTTCAATTCGGTTTGTTGCTTTAACAACACCACCATTCTTACAAATTACCCAAATTTAGATAGAGCAACCCTTATTGATTCCTGCTCCAATAATTCCTTAGTCCCGTTAAAACCCAGCTATGCTGGATATGGACTAGCAATAATACATAGTTCCTTCATAATTAAATTCTTATAAGCTGCTAATAAAATAATTGCTAACCATACAATAAAAGCGTTTCACAACAGAATATTACACCGCTACAACATTAAATTTCCCAGCTCAGGATTAAGATTAATATTTGTTATGAATGTCAGGTTTTCAGAAAATTATCAAGAGGTTGTTCAACAATTTAAGATAAAATTTCACAAAACCTCCCATTAAAAGTAAACATTATTAATGGCGTGATAACCTAAATGATGAATACCATACCAAACCAATCTACCTGATGGGATCAAAAAATACTAAAAAATTACTGCTGGCTTATTTTTTACTATTAGGCTTCTTCTCTGCCTATTCACAGGTAAAAAATAATTTTGATGTTCGTTATGAAAATGAACTAAGAGGTGATATAACCTTTATAGCCAATAATATTGTGAACCGCCATGTTGATGGCTATAACCGAAGGGAATGGGTGAGAACAGGACGTTGGAGCGGTTACTGGAGAGATGTCTGGGTTCCTGCTATTACCACAGATGAACCCTACGATGCTACAGGAAACTCATCGGATTACAACGACGACCTGGATATGCAATACATTGATATTGACGGTGATCCTACAACTTTCAGTTCCAGTAGTGCTGTTTTAACCGTACCCAACCCCGATTGTGCCAAAGTGCGTTACGCCGGGTTATACTGGTCTGCTGTATTCAAAGAAGATGATAGAACCGGTTTTGATCAACTTAAATTCAAGATTCCCGGAGGTGCGTACCAAGACTTAACGGCAGATGAAATACTATTTGACGGGGCAGGGGATGCCGATTTCGGTTATTACAGCCCCTACGCGTGTTATAAAGACGTTACCGCAATTGTATCGGGCATGGCAAACCCCAATGGGGAATATTTTGCAGCCAACATAAGAGCCAGCTCCGGAAGCAGTATTTCCGGGGGTGTTTCCGGGGGATGGAAAATGGTCGTGGTCTATGAAGATCCAAATTTACCCGGAAAATATATCACCACCTTTGATGGATACGCAGGAATTAAATCGGGGGAAACCGTAGATATTCCTGTTAACGGTTTTACTACCCTACCCGCCCCTTTTCCCGTAATTGCACAATTGGGCGTTGCTACCTTGGAGGGAGATAACAGAATAAGTGGCGACGGACTTTCCTTTAAAGCCAACTCCAACCCTTCCTTTACCGCATTGGGAAATACGGTAAACCCTACCAATAATTTCTTTAATAGTAATATTACCAGAGCCAATGCCATAGTTACGGACAGAACGCCCAACTCTATAAACACACTGGGCTGGGATGTTGATTTTTTCAACATTAATAACCCGTTGAACGGGGTTATACCCAATAATGAAACAGGTGCCGTATTTAGAGCTAGCTCTTCACAGGATAAATACGATATCTTCTTTACATCCTTTGATGTGGAAATTATAGAGCCCATTATTAATTTAATAAAAAGGGTTGAAGATATTGCAGGAAACGATATCACCGGTCAAGGGGTAAACCTTGGCCAAACCTTGGATTATGTCTTGGAATTTCAAAATGTAGGTAATGATAGTGCGGATAATTATACCATCAAGGACGTACTTCCGGTAAATGTTACCCTGGATGAAGGAAGTTTTACCTTACCAACAGGGGTCACTTATACCTTTGACCCATCTACTAGGACCGTATTGTTCAATATTCCTAATAACTTGGTTGAAAAAAACGACCCACAATATGCTATCCGTATGCGGGTTAAAGTAGCTGAAAACTGCTATGACTTTATTGATGCCTGTTCGGATCTTATACAAAATTTGGCTTATTCTACCTATCGCGGAGTACTGAACAGTAACCAAATAAGTGATGACCCCAGTGTAACAGACTTCGATAATTGCGGATTTGTAACCCCCGGTGCCACCAACTTCTTATTGGACGATCTTGAGGATTGCAACTTCACAAGAACTGTGCAACTATGTGGTGATCAAGTACTTTTGGATGCCGGTAATGGTTTTGACGAATACATATGGTACAAGGACGAAAATGGAAATCAAGAGTTGGATGCCTCCGATACCCTTATAACCGATGGTGATTCGGATAATGACCCAAGTACTTTTATGGTCAACGCCGTTGGTACCTATATAGTAGATAAAATTGTTGCCGATCCGTGTAAAGGGTTTAAGGAGATATTGGTAGTGGAACGCTTTGGCACCACCCAAACAAACCCTATTGTTGATTTTTTCAACAACAGTAATAATGATGCCGATCCCACCAATGATGTACAAGGTGAAATTGTGAATTGTTCCGTTGATGGAAGTCCGTTACCCAAGATCTTCCTTTGCGGGGTAAACGATACACAGTTAATACAAGTCAATATTACGGATGCCCAAAGCATGGTCTGGGAACAATTGGTTGAGGGCAGCTGTACGGATGCAGGTGACGATTGTGGAAATAAAAATGCCACCTGTACCTGGAACCAGGTAGCTACTGGCTCTAGCTTCACCGCCAACGCTGCCGGAAAATTCAGATTGGTCATCAATTATCAAAATGGCTGCTTTAGTCGGTTCTATTTCAATGTCTTCCAGAACAATTTGGATGTACAATACAATGCCAATGATATTATTTGTACCACTCCGGGAAATATCACCATTACCAATCTAGGTTTGGGATATGGATATCAACTTTATGATGTTGCCAACAATACCATAGTAGTCCCTTATAGTGCCAATAACGGTCCTAGCTTCACCATTAACACCAATGGGGCTTACAGAGTAGGGATTATGCAATTGGATAACAATACAGGGGAACCCATAGATGGCTCCTGTGAATTCAGCACCCCGGACATAGGTATCAGGGATAGGGATTTCCGGGTCGATATTACTTCCACCCCCGCCAACTGTAATGACTTGGGGAATATCAATTTACAAGCATTGAACGTTGAAGCCAATTATGAGTACGAAATTCGTATCGATGATGGTTCCAATGGGGGACAAGGTACCTTGCTGGACAACGAAACCGCCCAACCGGACAATAATCATACCTTTGAAAACTTAAACCCGGGAGATTATATCATAATTACCAGAACGGATGACGGATGTTTGGATTCCCAAAATGTTACTGTAACAAGAATTCCTGACCCCTCCTTAACAGCTACAACTACGGCAAATATTGGTTGCGAAGACGGAATTATTACCTTGACCACTACCGGTGGATTTCCCAACCCTGCCTACAACTATGCTATTTGGAGCAAAAACGGAGTTCCTCTATATGCAAGTGTTGCAGCCATTCCACCATCTGCTTATCAAAATGACGCCAACTTTACCTTCAGTGTAGGGGAAGAGGGTGATTATGGATTTGTAGTTGTAGATGGCAATAACTGTATCGCCTTTTCCAACATTGCAACCATAACCATTGCTCCGTCCGTAGAATATACCACTACAATAACGGATGAGAGCTGTTTTGGAGCTGATGATGGATCCATTTCCGTGAATGTCACCAATACTAATGGGTACACCCTTTCCTATACCTTAACTTATCCGGATAATTCATTTGACATCAATCCTTCAGGGACTTTTACCGATTTAACACAAGGTGATTACAGTTTAACGATTAGTCAAACAAAAGGATCGGTTAGTTGTGACTATATTGAGGATTTTACCATAGGTGGCCCCACAGAGGGAATCTCTGGGGATGCTGTTTTAACACAGGATTATACCTGTCTTCAGGAAGGCACCATCGAAGTCCAAAATGTTACGGGAGGATCGGCGCCATATTCTTATAGTATTGACGGGGTCAATTTTGTTTCAGGTCCTGGCGCAGAAACTTTTTCCAATCTTACCAACGGGACTTATACTATTACTATAAGGGACGCAACCCTTTGTACCTTTGTTACAAATTCTGTTGTAATTGATCCGCTGGATGAGCCAACGGACCTCACCTTTACCTCAACAGCCCCAAACTGTCCAACTCAAACATCCAATGTAACGGTAACTGCGGTAAATGGAATTGATCCCCTAACCATAGAGATCATAGCCCCTTCGGCCATTGCTTCAAATTCTATAGCCGGTAAAACGGCCACCTTTAATAACCTAGCGCCCGACACCTATACCTTTAGGGTTACGGATAGCAAAGGTTGTTCCTATGATGAAACGTATACCATTTCCCCTGTTGATCCAATCCAAGTGGTAGGCACATTGGTAAATAACGTATTATGTCAAGGAAGTTCAGATGGGGCCATAGATTTTGAAATAACCGATTTTAGCACTACCTATAGCTATTCGGTCAACGGCGCCACGGCCATTACGGGACAATCTGCCAGCACAATCAATTTAACTGGGCTATCGGCAGGTGATTACACCATTGTTATTACCGATGAGACCACGAACTGTACAGATACCAACACCATAACCGTTAGTGAACCCGTTAACCCATTGTCCTTTACTTTTTCTGTGAGTCCGTTGACTTGTTCCACAGATGGTTCTGTAACAATTACCACAACCGGTGGATGGGGAGGATATTCATATGAACTTGAACAACCGGATAACAGTGTTTTAGGACCACAGGGAAGCAATGCATTCTCAGCTCTAGACCAAACGGGCACTTATACCATCAGCGTTAGCGATGCCGGAGGATGTACAATAACCGATACCTTCGATCTATTAACCCCGGCAAATCCTACTGCAACATTGGATGCCACCACCAACCTATGTTATGTTCCTGGTACGGGAGTTAGCCTTACTGCTACAGCTGCAGGTGGAATTGCACCCTATACCTACAGCCTTAACGGCGCACCTGCACAGAATGGCAATGTGTTTAACAACCTTGGCCCTGGCGCCTATTCCGTTGTGGTAAGGGATGCTTATGGATGTAATGTTACTACAAATACAGTCAATATAGAGTCGCAGCTGACAGTGTCCAATGTTATTACCAAAGAATTGGATTGTTCTGCCTCTCCTGACGCTATCATTGATATAACCATAAATGGTGGATATGCCGCCTATAGCTATCAAATAAATGGTGGAGCAAGCACGGCCATTGTAGGAAATACCATTTCCTATTCCACGGCAGTAGACGGTAGCTTCACTTTCCTAATTACCGATAACGAAGGCTGTACAGCACAAACCACTGTTGTTGTGGACCCAATTACCAATCCCGTAGCAACAAATAATATTACGGATCCAAATTGTGATAGTGCGGCCAACGGTAGTGTTGAAATTGTAATAGATCCAAACTTTGGAACCGCACCTTATCAAGTAAACTTTAATGGAGCAGGATTTAGCAATCAAACCACATACTCCGGACTTGCTTCGGGAACATATAACTATGTGGTACAGGACAGTAAAGGTTGTACATTCAACGGTAGTGCAGCCCTGACAGCACCAAATGCCATTACCGCCAATGCCGTGTTAACACAACCTTATACCTGTTTACAGACTGCCAGCATACAAGTCCAAAATATAACTGGAGGAACACCTGGATATACCTATAGTATAGACGGAATAAATTTTGTTGCAGGGGATACTTTCACAGGACTTACCGATGGCGATTATACAATTACCGTTCGTGATGCGAGTGGATGTACTTTTGCTACACTTCCTGTAAATGTACCCGCTTTAGATCCACCAACCGATATTACTTTTATTAGTACCGCGGCCAACTGTCCGTCCGAAACATCAAATGTCACTTTAACAGCGATAGGAGGGAGTGGAGCGATAACCTATGAAATCATTGCACCTGCTGCATCAGCCGCAACAAACGCAACAGGAGTATTCAACAATCTGGTTCCGGACACCTATACCTTTAGAGTTACGGATGCCAAAGGCTGCTCGTACAACGAAAGTTATACTGTTAACCCTGTTGTAAAAATAGATGCATTGGGCACCTTGACCCAGAATGTGTCCTGCCAGGGAAGTGCCGATGGCGCCATTCAATACAACGTTTCTGGATTTTCCGGGAATTATAGCTTTACTATAACAGGTCCAACGGCCATAGCCGCACAAAGTGGAATAACTACCAACCCATTGAACTTCAGTGGTCTGTTGGCCGGGGATTATACCATTACCGTTACAGACGATACCACCAATTGTACCGATACCGCAACCGTTACGGTAAATGAACCAGCAGATCCATTGGCCTTTACCTTTGAGTTGGGCCCGTTGACCTGTGCTACAGATGGATCGGTAACCATATCCGCAACAGACGGATGGGGAGGATATTCATATCAAATTGAACAACCTGATACTGTTGTTTTGGGACCACAGGGAAGCAATACTTTTAGCAGCTTAAATCAGAATGGTACTTATATTATCAGTGTTACCGACGCTGGTGGATGTACCGTTACCGATACCTTTGATATTGTTGCGCCGGCAAATCCTACAGCGACCCTGGCCGCAACTACCAACCTATGTTACATTCCCGGAACAGGGGTTAGCCTTACCGCAACTGCGGCTGGCGGAATTGCACCCTATACCTATAGCCTAAACGGCGCACCGGCACAAAATGGAAACGTATTTAACAACCTTGGCCCCGGAGCTTATTCCGTTGTAGTACTCGATGCCTATGGTTGTAACGTTACTACCAATACAATAACCGTAGAACAACAACTTAGTGTTGCAAGTAACATTACCAAGGAACTGGATTGTACCGCTTCACCTGATGCCATAATCGCTATTACCATAAATGGAGGTTACCCGGATTATAGTTATAGGGTTAAAGTTGATGCTGCGCCCTACAGTGCGCCAACGGCCTTAGGTGCTACAGTGACCAACTTTAACTACACGGCAACCACAGCAGGAACCTATGTTTTCGAAATTACCGACAGTGAAGGCTGTACTGTTCAAACAACCGATATCACTATAGAACCTACCATCAACCCACAGGCCTCCGAAACGGTGACCGATGTAAGCTGTAATGGCAGCAGTGATGGCGTAGTGGAAATTGTAGTGGATACCGATTTTGGAACGGCTCCTTACCTGATAAATTTTGATGGGGGAGGACTGAGCAGCAATACTTCCTATTCAGGACTTGCAGCAGGAACCTATTTCTATACTGTTCAGGACGCCAAAGAATGCACAGTAACCAATTCGGTTACTGTAGGAGAACCAGCAGCCATTACCTTCGATGCTGTAATCATCCAAGAATATACATGTTTACAGGATGCCAGTGTAGAGGCGCAAAATGTAATTGGCGGCACATCCCCATATACTTATAGTATTGACGGCACCAATTTTGGCACCAATAGCTTTACAGGTCTCAAAGATGGAAATTATACGCTTACAGTAAAGGATGACAATGGCTGTACCGCCACTAGGCCTATCACCATTGATCCCCTTACACCTCCCACAGACATATCGTTCAGTGCTACGGCCGCCAATTGTCCAGCGGAAACCTCCAATATCACATTAACCCCAACCGGAGGTAGTGGAACGATTACTTATGAAATCATTGCACCTGCTGCATCAGCCGCAACAAACGCAACAGGAATATTCAACAATCTGGTTCCAGACACCTATACGTTTAGAGTTACAGATGCAAAGGGATGCTCCTATGACGAAAATTACACCCTAAACCCTGTTACAAAGATAAATGTACTGGGCACCTTGACCCAGAATGTATCCTGCCAGGGAAGTGCCGATGGCGCCATTCAATACAACGTGTCTGGATTTGCCGGGAATTATAGCTTTACTGTAACAGGTCCAACGGCCATAGCGCCACAAAGTGGAATTACTACCAACCCATTGAACTTCAGTGGTCTGTTGGCCGGGGATTATACCATTACCGTTACCGATGATACCACCAATTGTACCGATACCGCAACCGTTACGGTAAATGAACCAGCAGATCCATTGGCCTTTACCTTTACGTTGAGCCCATTGACCTGTGTCACTGATGGATCGGTATCCATATCGGCAACCGATGGATGGGGAGGTTATACCTATCAAATTACTGAACCGGATACCAATGTAAAAGGCCCACAGGCCAACAACGTTTTTAACGAACTTAACCAATTGGGAACCTATACCATTAGTGTTACCGATGCAGGTGGATGTACCGTAACCGATACCTTTGATATTGTTACCCCTACCAATCCGGTAGCCAGTATTGATATTGCTGCGTCATCTTTATGCTATACCTCTACAGGCTTGGCAACTATTGTTGTTAATGCTTCAAGTGGACTGGCTCCCTATTATTACAGTTTGAACACAGGTCCTACCCAAACCTCCAATACTTTTGTGGACTTAACACCGGCCACCTATGACTTTAATGTAATTGATAGTAATGGATGTACAGACACCGTTCAGTTTACCATTGAGCCGGAACTTACGGCCAATGCCGTTTTAACCAAGGACTTGGATTGTTCCGTTAGTCCAAATGCGGAAATCAATGTAGCCGTTAACGGAGGATATCCTGGCTATACCTATGAAGCTGCCTATAACGGTGGAGCCTATGCAGCCTATGCAGGCGGATTTCCCTATACGACCCCCAATGCTGGAACCTATAGGTTTAGAGTAACCGATTCCCAAGGTTGTACTGCAGAGAGTAACATAATTACCGTTACTGCAGCAGACTTACCGGCATTTACTAGCGTTACCCCAACCCATGTTCTTTGTAATGGCGATAACACCGGGTCTTTGGATATCATTGTGGATACCAGTGTGGGCGTAGCTCCATACACAATTACTATAGTTGAAACCGGTTCGGGAACCAATTACGGTAGTCAAACAACGGGATTACCGGCAGGGGATTATGAAATAACATTGACCGATGACAATGAATGCGCTGTTACGACCACCCAAACCATAACAGAACCCACTGCCATAAATGCCAATATAAGCCATACCAATTTGTCCTGTTCAGCATCAACAAATGTACTGGGTACTATAACGGTAAATGCCAGTGGTGGTACATCGACATATATATATGAAATAAATAACAATGATTATTCCTATACGGATTCCTATGATACTTCATCGGGTACCAATGACCATACCTTCACAGGATTAAACTTTGGGGATTATACTGTTAGGGTAATAGACGATAATGGCTGTGAAAGTATTACTACCGTTACCATTACCACTGGTCCCGACGTACTTATTACAACCTCACCTACACCTGGATGTGCTCCTGGAACTGGTGAAATGTTGGTAGAAGCTGCAGCAAGTAATGGAACATTGGGTACAGGCACCTTTTATTTTGCCATATATCCTGCCACCACTTGGACAGCAGCAAACCCAGAATGGCATCTTCAGGATGGCGGAATTGGTTCTCCCCCATACACCTATAATTTTACAGGTTTAAATCCGGGTGTTACCTACACCTTTATCGTTTATGATTCGGATACAGGGTGTGAATATATACAAGAGGCTACCGCTCCTGTAACAACTAATTCTACTTTAACTTCAGTAATAGACGCAACCACTAATGTTAGTTGTTTTGGTGAAGTGGATGGGTCAGTAGACTTTACTATTAGTGGATATACTGCCACACAAGTAGATTACGAGATTTTTACCTTTGTCACCAACACCACCACTGGTATAACCGGAAGCGCCACTGGACTCTTAGGAACTCCATATCCAGATTCACTGGAAGGCTTGGTGCCAGGTGAATATTACATACTCTTTACAGAAGTAGACGGAAGCAATCCGGGATGTGTCAACGCATCGGATCCCTTTGTGATTGAACAGTCTCCAGCACTATTGGAGATAACGGCCACTTCCACGAATGATAATTGTGTACCCAATGCAGGTACCATAACCGCCAATGCACGTTACGGCAAGGCCCCTTATCTGTTCCAATTGGAGTTGGCCTCGGTATCAGGCCCTGACGCTGACACATGGACAGGAACCAATACTACTGGATTTTTCAATGCCAATGCAGAAGATTATATTGTATATGTTAAGGATGCCAATGATTGTATAAAATCGGCTGCAGTAACTATTGCGGAAGATCCAACCCCGGTCATTAGTTTGAACGTGCCGGATCAATGTGCTACAACCGAAGGTAATTTTACCATAGAAGTTACCTTGGCCACTCCTGGCATACAACCGTATTTCCTAAGTTTGGATGGAGGCGCATTTCAGGCAGTGACTTTTTCCGGAGGAGCTCCAAACACATTTGACTTCACTGGATTGAGCTCAGGAAACCATACTGTAGAAATAAGGGATGCCAATGGTTGTGGCAATAGTGAAAATATAGACATCTATACCCCAACTTCTTTATCGGCCGAAATAACGGTTACCCCATCATGTAATGCCATAATGCAGGACGATGGCGAGATTAAAGTAATTGCTTATGGCGGTTCATTATTCAACTATAGGTATGAGCTTAGGGATACCTCGGACAATATTATTAGAGCAAAGCAGGTTTCGGATACTTTCAGTAACCTTGCCCCTGGAACTTATAGAATATATGTGTATGACAATGTAGCTACAGGTTGTGACGCCTTTATAGATATAACTTTGGATGTTCCAACAGCCGTTGTTGCTGCCATTGGGGAAATAAACGATATAAGTTGCCATGGTGCCAGTGATGGTTCCATAGTGGTAAACTTGGACCCTAGTATGGACAATCCGCCTTACAACTATCAATTGTGGGATGCAGCAGGTACAACTGCAATTACAGCGTTGCCACAGTCCTCAAATGTATTTACAGGATTGGATGAGGGCGATTATATTGTCCGAATCAGATCATCCTTATTCTGTAAAATTGATATTCCATTCACCATTAACGAGCCTAGTGAATTAGTGGCTAACGCAACGGCCATCGATTTTGCCTGTGCCCCGGATAATTCAGTAGCCCAATCCGTAATAACAGCAGATATTCCAACCACTGGAACTGCACCTTATACGTATAGTATAGACGGAATAAATTTCTTTTCTACCAATACATTTAACATTAGCGATACTGGTGTAGTACAAAACTTTACAGTTACCGTTAGGGATAGCAACGGATGTACCGATACAGATAACGTAACTATAAATCCACTACCTACCATCACGGATGTGTCGGTTACGCAGATCACGGAAATTACCTGTAACAATGATGAGGTGGCCAGGGTGACCGTGACAGGAGGATCGGGCGACTTCAGCTTTGAGCTCTTGCCAACGGGAAGTGCCGCCGTACAGGCACCTGGTGCAGCGACCTATACGGCCGACTTCAACCTTGACGCCCCCGGGGACTATACCTTTAGGGTGACCGACAACGTGACCGGGTGTTATTTCACCACAGCTCCCTATAATATTGCTCCATACGACATTATAGAAGTGGTGGCCACGGCCGTTACCCCGGTGACCTGTTATGGGGACTCCAATGGGGAATTGCAGATCCAGGTGAACAACTATCTGGGCGATTACGATTATCAGGTATTCGAGTCTGGCGGAACCAACGTTACAGGCATTATCGGCACCGATACATCCACCAACCCTAGAACCATATCCGGATTGCCCGCAGGGAACTTCTATGTGGTACTTACCGCTACGGATACCCCCTTCTGCGATGATACCACGAACACCGTGACCATTGCATCGCCAGCAGCGGACCTGGACCTGACACTGACCAAGAATATCAACGCCAACTGTAACATCGGTGCCCAGGTGACCGTCAACGCCACTGGCGGGAACGGCGGGTATACCTATGCCTTCGTACAGGACGGGGATTCTCCCCTTGGAAACTATACCCCAAGTGCAAGTGACATACTCGATCCTGCCACCAACCTTAACTGGGACGTTTGGGTGAAGGATGCCAAGGACTGTACCTATAAGATCGATGTGGTTATAGCCGAGGATCCCATGCCCACGGTAAGCCTTCCGGCCTATGCCGACGACCAGTGTACCTCCAACGGAACATCCTATACATTTACCGCGACCGGTACAGGGGTAGCACCATTAAAATACAGCATCGGAAACGGATTCCAGAGCAGCGGCATTTTTACCGTGTCCGCTCCGGGAACCTATACCGTCACCGTTCGTGACGCCAACGGATGTACCGTTACCGATACCATTGACATACTGCCCCCACTGGCAGCAGCAGCAGTGGCCACCACTCAGCCATCATGTCCCGTGGACGACGGCGTGATCACCATCACCGCAAGCGGGGGGGCCGGGCCAGGTAACTACGAGTACGACCTATTGGACAATGGGGGGACCAGTGTTATCGGGGGAGTCCCACAGGCCTCCAACGTTTTCAATGGACTGGCGCCAGGAAACTATACCGCCGTGGTATACGATACCTCCGGATCCAATTGTGATGCACAGGTGCCCGTTGCCCTGGAAACGCCCACTCCGGTAATATTCACCTATAACAAAGAGGACGTATCCTGTAACGGGGGAGCGGACGGTTCCATCCAGATAATCCTGGATGCCTCCAACGACAACCCGCCATATACCTTTACCATCGACGACGGTACAAACCCGACAACCACACAGAACGGAAGCCTTTTCACTGGCCTGACCGCAGGTACATACGACATTACCGTTACCTCGGATAGGGGTTGCTTTACCTTGCAGACCGTAACCATTGATGAACCCAATGCACTAAATGCTGCTATCACCGATGTAACCGATTTCGCCTGTAATATGAGTAATGGTGTAGAATCCGCTTCTATAGAAGTTACCATAACTGCTGGTACAGGCACACCTTCATATACCTACAGTGTTAATGGTGGTGCCTTTATACCCATAGGCGGGGAAGTATTCACTTATATTGTTACTACCGCCGGTAATTATGATATTATTGTAAAAGATAGTAATGGTTGTACATTTACCATTCCAACACAAACTATAAATCCATTACCTACCATCACGGATGTGTCCGTTACGCAGATCACGGAAATTACCTGTAACAATGATGAGGTGGCCAGGGTGACCGTGACAGGAGGATCGGGCGACTTCAGCTTTGAGCTCTTGCCAACGGGAAGTGCCGCCGTACAGGCACCTGGTGCAGCGACCTATACGGCCGACTTCAACCTTGACGCCCCCGGGGACTATACCTTTAGGGTGACCGACAACGTGACCGGGTGTTATTTCACCACAGCTCCCTATAATATTGCTCCATACGACATTATAGAAGTGGTGGCCACGGCCGTTACCCCGGTGACCTGTTATGGGGACTCCAATGGGGAATTGCAGATCCAGGTGAACAACTATCTGGGCGATTACGATTATCAGGTATTCGAGTCTGGCGGAACCAACGTTACAGGCATTATCGGCACCGATACATCCACCAACCCTAGAACCATATCCGGATTGCCCGCAGGGAACTTCTATGTGGTACTTACCGCTACGGATACCCCCTTCTGCGATGATACCACGAACACCGTGACCATTGCATCGCCAGCAGCGGACCTGGACCTGACACTGACCAAGAATATCAACGCCAACTGTAACATCGGTGCCCAGGTGACCGTCAACGCCACTGGCGGGAACGGCGGGTATACCTATGCCTTCGTACAGGACGGGGATTCTCCCCTTGGAAACTATACCCCAAGTGCAAGTGACATACTCGATCCTGCCACCAACCTTAACTGGGACGTTTGGGTGAAGGATGCCAAGGACTGTACCTATAAGATCGATGTGGTTATAGCCGAGGATCCCATGCCCACGGTAAGCCTTCCGGCCTATGCCGACGACCAGTGTACCTCCAACGGAACATCCTATACATTTACCGCGACCGGTACAGGGGTAGCACCATTAAAATACAGCATCGGAAACGGATTCCAGAGCAGCGGCATTTTTACCGTGTCCGCTCCGGGAACCTATACCGTCACCGTTCGTGACGCCAACGGATGTACCGTTACCGATACCATTGACATACTGCCCCCACTGGCAGCAGCAGCAGTGGCCACCACTCAGCCATCATGTCCCGTGGACGACGGCGTGATCACCATCACCGCAAGCGGGGGGGCCGGGCCAGGTAACTACGAGTACGACCTATTGGACAATGGGGGGACCAGTGTTATCGGGGGAGTCCCACAGGCCTCCAACGTTTTCAATGGACTGGCGCCAGGAAACTATACCGCCGTGGTATACGATACCTCCGGATCCAATTGTGATGCACAGGTGCCCGTTGCCCTGGAAACGCCCACTCCGGTAATATTCACCTATAACAAAGAGGACGTATCCTGTAACGGGGGAGCGGACGGTTCCATCCAGATAATCCTGGATGCCTCCAACGACAACCCGCCATATACCTTTACCATCGACGACGGTACAAACCCGACAACCACACAGAACGGAAGCCTTTTCACTGGCCTGACCGCAGGTACATACGACATTACCGTTACCTCGGATAGGGGTTGCTTTACCTTGCAGACCGTAACCATTGATGAACC
>NZ_QJJZ01000006.1:239333-284765 GCF_003201775.1 Arenibacter sp. ARW7G5Y1
AAGCCTTTTCACTGGCCTGACCGCAGGTACATACGACATTACCGTTACCTCGGATAGGGGTTGCTTTACCTTGCAGACCGTAACCATTGATGAACCTACTCCAGTGGACGTAACCGCTACTGCTACCACTTTTGCCTGTAATGCCAATAATCAGGCATCCCAGGCTGTGATAACCGCTGTAGGAACAGGAGGTACAGCTCCATATACCTATAGTATAAACGGGGTGAACTTCTTTACTTCAAATACATTTAATATAACCGATAACGGGTCTGATAGAACTATTACGGTTACTATTAAGGACGATAACGGATGTACAGATGTAACCACAGTGAACATTAGTGCCTTGAACAAGTTTACGGCTACCCTGACCCAGGATGCTGCAATATCATGCGCAGGACCGGAGGAAGTAACCATAACCGTAAATGACAATGGAAATGGGGCCAATGTTTATAGCTATCAGTTATTACCCGTTGGTAATACCAATGCTACCCAAACAGGAACTCCAACCTATAACAGTGCCACCTTTAATTTGACCGCTGTGGGAAGTTATACCTTTAGGGTTACCGATACCACTACCGGATGTTATGTAGATACCGCCACATACACAATAGCTCCTTACGATCTAATCAAGGTGAGTGCTACAGCAATTACTCCTGTAACCTGTTTTGGAGATAATAATGGTTCCCTGCAGATAAATGTAAGCGGCTATTCAGGTCCTTATGATTATACGGTATATACCAGTACAGGTATTGCTACCGCCATTACGGGATCGGCCAACACCTCGGCGAACCCATTGATAATTAACGGACTAACAGGGGGGAATTATTATGTAAGGGTAACAGAGACCAATGTTCCTATGTGTCATGAAAATTCCAATACTGTAAAAATTATTTCTCCAGATAGGGCACTGACTGCCGTTGTTGATCAAATAGCCAACGTTACCTGTTCCAATGATAAAGGTGAAATAATAGTAGACCCAAGCGGAGGTTATGGTCCGTATGATATTGTACTTACCAATACCACAACCTCACAGGTATACAATGCCACTGCTGTTAATGTGAAGGTATTCAACGACCTTTCTGCCGGGAATTACACCGTACAGATTACCGATGCCAATGGTTGTATCCTAAATGATTTTGAAACCTTGGTACAACCGGCACCTATTACGGCAGATATCACACCACTATCCACAACTTTGGATTGTTACGGAGATAGTGATGGAACATTGACTGCTATAAATATAGCCGGGGGTGAAGGTATATACCAGTACCAATTAAATGTTTATGATGCCACAGGCACTAACATTGAATATACCTCTGGAGGACAATTTAGTCCAATATTCAACAACCTGAAATCCGGTATCTATACCATTACCGTATCCGATAGTTGGGGATGTGATATTGAAACCGTACAGGCCACTATAATAGATCCTACCGAAGTTTATGCCTCTTTAATAAGAACAAGTCCATTAACTTGCTTAAACGACGCAGAATTGTTGTTAACGGCCTATGGAGGAACAGGTCCTTATGAATATAGCTTGGACGGAAATAACTATTTCCCAATGAGCGGCGGAAATACCCATACCTTCACCGTAGCAGCAGGTAGCTACCGTTATTTTGTAAGGGACTCCTTTGGATGTAAATCCATACTTTCAAATGAAATCAAAGAAGATCCTATACTGCCTTTAACCGTTACTATGGATACCTCCGCAGCAGTTATTAACTGTAGCGGTGACAACACCGCTATATTGATTGCAAAGGCAGATGGTGGATTGGGTAATTATCGTTATGAACTGTTCACGGATGCTGCTTTGACCAATAGTATTGCAGGACCACAAACAAGCCGTCAATTTAGTAACCTTACGGTAGGCAGTTATTGGGTTAGGGTTACTAGTGATGACTGTGTTGTGGTATCCAACGAAAATAGAATAACGGAACCGACACCGCTGGTGGTGGACGATTCCTTTATGGATGTCACCTGTAACGGGGCCAATGACGGTAGTATAACCGTTTCCTTAAGTGGTGGTTCTGGTGGATATCAATATGCCATTTCACCCAACTTGGACAAATTTGATACGGTAAATACATTTACCGATCTGGCTCCAGGAAACTATACCGTTATTGCCCAGGATATAAATGGATGTTTTGAGCAATTGAGATATACGATAACAGAACCTGCCATTATAACTGCAGTGCCTACTACCACACCCGAAATATGTATAGGTAGTGAGGATGGAACTATTTCCTTAAGTATTTCCGGAGGAACCGCACCCTATAGTACTAGTATAAACTCTACTACAGATAGCGATTTTGTCATGGACAGAACCATGTTTACCAATTTGGCTGCCGGAACTTATGCCATCTTCGTTAAGGATGCACAGGGATGTATGATCAACATGGCTGTAACCATTGATCCCGGAGTAAACTTAAATGCTACCGCTACACCAATATATGAATGTACGGGTAACACCCCCAACAATTTCATTGATCTGGTACTTGAAGATCCAACGGTTGCCCCGGATGTAATGTATGCATTGGACTCCACCGATCCCAATGACATGGTCTTGGAACCCAATTTTACCAATATTGCACCTGGAAACCATTATATTTCAATAGCACATGCCAATGGTTGTGTACTGACCATAGATTTTGAAATAGAGAACTTTGAACCCTTGGTTCTTACCCTGGAACCCGGGAACATAAACGAAATTACAGCTGTTGCCACTGGTGGACAACAGGAGTACACCTTCTATTTTAATGATAAGGACAATGGTACGGATAATACCCATTACATAACCGAAACAAAAACCCACATCGTAAGGGTAGTGGACCAGAATGGCTGTGAGGCCATCGCAGAAATCTTTATGGAATTCATTGATATTGAAATCCCAAATTTCTTCACCCCTGATGGTGATGGACAAAATGATTTCTGGAGCCCTAAAAATCAAGAAGGCTTCCCAAAAATACTAACCATAATATTTGACCGTTATGGTAGGGAGGTTTACAGAATGGGTCTCAATGACCAAGGATGGGATGGACTATACCATAATACCGAACTTCCAACCGGAGATTACTGGTATGTCATAAAACTCAAAGGAGAAGAGGATGATAGGGAATTTGTTGGACATTTTACATTATATCGATAAAAAACTTAACCATAAATACAATGCGCAGTAAACTATTAACTTTTGTGTTGTTTTTAAGTACCTTGATCACTAGTGCCCAAGAACTTAATTCACCCCAGCTTTCACAATATTTGGCAGACAATCCTTTTGTATTATCCCCAACATATGCGGGTATTGGTGATCATGTAAAAATTAGGTTGAACGGACTTGCCCAATGGGTTGGAATTAAGGATGCACCTAGAACCCAATCCTTGGCTGCCGATATGAGGTTAGGGGAAAAATCGGGAATAGGATTGTTTTTATACAACGATTCCAACGGATACACAAAACAACAAGGTGCACGAATATCCTTTGCCCACCATTTAACTTTAGATCGCTATGAGGACGAATTTTTATCATTTGGTATCTCCTATAATTTCAATCAATTTAGACTGGACGTAGAAGAATTTATAGATGCCGGTTTTGATCCAGGTGTAACCGATGATAGATCAACCTCCAACCATAACTTCGACGTAGGTCTTTTATACAGAAAAAATTCCTTTTATTTCAGTGTAAATGCCTCCAACGTCATCAATAAGGATGTTTATATTTTCGATCCCATCTTTGAACCCAACAAACTTAGAAACTTCTATGCCTATACTGGATACCGATATAAGAAATCCAGAAATAGCAATATGGAAATAGAACCCTCCCTTTTGTACAAAATATTTGAAAGTGACGGTAGATCGGAAGCCGATTTAAATCTAAAATTTAGATGGTATGATTTTGAGGATTACTATTATGCTGGTGTTACCTACCGTTTTTTAAACGATCAAATAGGACGGCCATTATACATTGCTCCTTTGGCCGGTCTTAAAAAAAGTAATTTCTATTTCGGATATTCCTATCAGATCATTCTTAATGAAATATTGGGCTATAGTACCGGTACCCACGTAGTAACCATTGGGGTAGACCTATTTCAGGGTATCAGTAATTGTAGATGTACCTATTAACCAAATGTCTTAGTATAGGCGACTTGAACGCTAAATTATTTGTAAAATCCATTCTTTTAAACTTGGATTGATTTAATTTTGTACAAATTATTGATGTGTTGGGAAAAATAAGGGTACGCAATATTAAAATTTATGCCAATCATGGTTGTCTTAAGGAAGAGACTCTTATTGGAAGCGATTACCTAGTAAATGTGGAAGTGGATGCCGATTTAAAAAAAGCATCACAAACCGATGAATTATCGGAAACGGTTGACTACGTACATATAAATTCTATAGTAAAGGAAGAAATGTCTATTCCTTCCAAACTATTGGAACATGTGGCACAGCGAATTCTAAATAGAATATTTGTAGAAATTTCCATCGCTAAAAAAGTGAAAGTTGCTGTCTCAAAAATAAATCCACCTATTGGTGGTGATGTCCAAGAAGTGACCATAATACTTAAATCCAAAAGATAAAACTTTTAGTTTTTGTAAGATAAAAAAAGTATTACCTTTGCACAGCAAATAGGCATTGTGGCCGAGTGGCTAGGCAGAGCTCTGCAAAAGCTTGTACAGCGGTTCGAATCCGCTCGATGCCTCCAAAACCTTCATCTTAACAGATGAAGGTTTTTTCTTTTACCAATACGCAAATTGATGTTAATAGCTCCCGCTAACTTATAACGTTACAACGAACAGAATTTGGATCATGACCAATTTTTGTGTTTATGAAAAAAAGGGATTAATTTGATCAGTCGTGTTTTTTTTGATAAATAGTTTTTATTAATAGGAGCAATTTAGTAAAACCAATGTTTAAATTATTCTTTCATTTTACTCAAGTGGTTTTTATTGTTTTTTATCGGATTTCGTGAATCTTCGATTTCTTTGCTTGTCCAATGAAACCGACGCAGGAGGTTCATGAATACCTTATTACAAAATAAGCAAGCAATGAATAAAACGAAACCGCAGGTTCACGAATACATAATTAGGAAAATAACCAGCCATGAGCTAAACAAACCTGCCTTCCGGCAGGCAGGAGAAAAGACCTTTCTTCGCTAGGTGGTCTCTAAAATCTCTGGATTTTAAGGACCGATGCCATGGCCTAAATTATTTCCAAGGCTTCAATAATTCTTAACGGCCATGCCATCTCCACGACGGAAGAAGAACGACCAAACCATAGACCTTGAGGGCAATGTCAAAGGTTTTTAATAACGGAAAATGACTTATCCCCACATCAAGGTTGACGCAACGTAAGGACCGGCCTATTTTCAATTTACTTAAGTGGTTATTATTGTTTTTTATAGGTTTTCGTGAATCTTCGATTTCGTATTAAATCAAGTGGTTTCCACATTGGGTTCAGGTAGCCGTCCAAAGAGCATTTCACCATAGTGAAAGCGGCCTGGACGGCGCGGCTGTGGAAATTGCGTAGATTTAAAGAAATTTAAAATTAGCTTGGCCATGGCTACAGCTGGCTCCTCCTAACCAAGGTACACCGTACCTTGGTTATTCGGCCCTGGTCGTTTTTTATTCATCGGCTGGTCTATTGATTTTTAATGGTATTCATGAATGCTACGCATTTGGGCGATGCAAAAAATGAACAGGACACAAACTTGAGATAGTAAACTATATCTTTTTTAATTCACACACAACTTTTAGGATTGATCCTTTTATACCCCAAAACGGGATTATATACCCAAGCTTTCCTTGCAATTTAAGGTAGTATTATCATCTTAAGGATGTCAGTATAAAAATTTGTGGTGAAAGAGACTAAACAGAGTATCAATACTTTGGGTAAGTTAAACCATACCAAGAAATAATAAGCTCACCAATAATTGTCCATATATAATTTTCATAACCATTATTAATGCATTATTTGATCATATACGAATAGGACGGGTTATTGAGAAACATTTATATTACAAGCCCTGGTTCCTCAATACTTTTGTTTAACTACTTTATAAGTTCTATTCCTTTTTCAATATTCAATTGATCTTTAGGGAGAAAACCTTTTATAATCAGAACAATGCCACAAATAACCAGGACAATGCCAATTCCTTTTTTTACTAGAAGAATTCTTCTTTTGGTCAACTTTCTGCGCAATTGTTTGGCCAATAAAATTTTAAAGATATCCGTAACAAAATAGGCCCCTATCATAGCGGAAAAGAAAATTATTATTCTATTGGGATCATTATCCAAGCTAGGCCCAACTACAATTATAATACCCAACCAAAATACCAAAACACCAATATTTATAAAATTTAGCAAGAATCCCTTGATGCACAAACTAAAATAATCTCCCTTGGTAATCCTTATTTCATTTTCCTGTTTAACAGACTCTTTCTTAAATACATTGCTAAGCCCATAAACCAATAGAATGGTCCCTCCAAAAACATAAAGTCCAGGATGATTACTAAGATTTTCCAACAATTGAAAACTACTAAAATAGGCTAAGGAAATAAAAACAACATCGGCAACAATTACACCCACATCAAAACAAAGTGCAGCTCTAAACCCTTTAAGGGCACTAGTTTCAAGAAGTACGAAAAAAACAGGCCCTATCATAAAGCTCAATAATAAGCCCAATGGAATCGCTGCCTGAATATCTTCGATCATAAAACTTTATAACTTACATTCTGGTAATCTTTCCTCCAAAAACCGTTTTCTCTTCCATTTTTGCTGGATTTCCATACACCATAACTTCACCACCGGCCTTTACGGCAGCCTTTACATAATCACTTGCAAATACTTCCGCCCTTGAACCGGCATTTACATTAATAGTACTAAATTTAGTTTTGAAATCCTTACCCTTATAAACACCTCCTGTATTTATTTGAACATCTTGAATGTTGGAAGATCCCGAAGCAGAAATAATACCTCCAGTTACACTTTTTATAAGCATTTGATCTACTTGGGCACTGATAATCAACTCTCCACCTTCCTGAGCCTTCAATTCCAATATGTCTTGCTTAATGGGCTCCTTGGACGAAATCCTGGCGTCTTCGTTCGTATCAATAACAACAAGTTTTTCAGTATAATGGATATCTACAAAGGTTCTATAGCCACTAAATAGTTTAGTTACTTCCATTCTAATCTTAAGAACACCGTCATTGTTTACAATAGCAACATTGTTAGTATTGGCACCAGTTATTACGGCCTTGTTAACATCGGATTTTATAAGGTTCACGGACAATCCATCAAAAGCCTTGACTTCTTTGAACGGCTGTAAATTTTGAGTTACCTTTTCGTTTTGCGACCTTAGTGATTGGGTAGCAACCAATAACAAAAGTACTACTATTAATTTCTGATCCATTATCTTAGAGCTATAGTTTTTTGACCAATTATTATTAACCAAAAAACATTTTTCCGGACTAATTCCGTATAACATATTTATGAAATGGCAACGTTTTATTAACTAATCCAGTTCAGTTAAACAAATTCCGTTCCAAAACAAAAATTTAGACATTTTTTCCAATCAAGGAAAAATCCAAATGGCGCTTTATTAAATCTGTACTTTTAACCATTACAATAACTTCATCTCCCAATTGATAGGTTTTCTTGGTTTTTTCACCAACTATGGCATACTCCTTTTCATCAAAGGTATAATAATCATCCTTTATATCACTAATCCTTACCATTCCTTCGCACTTATTCTCAATGATCTCAACATAAAGTCCCCATTCCGTAACCCCTGAAATTACACCTGCAAATTCTTGATCCTGATGATCTTCCATAAATTTTATCTGCATATATTTTATGGAATCGCGTTCAGCATTTGACGCCAAACTTTCCATATCGGAAGAATGCTTACATTTTATTTCATAGGGTTCCGCCTTCGGGGTCTCCCCCCCATCCAAATAATGCTGTAATAACCGGTGTACCATTACATCCGGATATCTTCTAATAGGCGAGGTAAAATGCGTATAGTAATCAAAGGCTAAACCATAATGGCCAATATTCTCTACCGTATAAATTGCCTTGCTCATACTTCGTATGGCCAAAGTATCCACTAAGTTTTGTTCCTTCTTCCCTTTTACATCTTCCAATAGTTGGTTCAAGGAATTACTAATGGACTTCTTATCCTTAAAATCAAGCTTATGCCCAAAACGCGATATTATACCATTTAAAGCCATTAATTTATCCTCGTTGGGTTCATCATGTACCCTATAAACAAAGGTTTTAACCGGCTTTTGCTTTCCAATAAACTGTGCTACCCTTCTATTGGCCAATAACATAAACTCTTCTATAAGTTTATTGGCATCCTTAGACTCCTTAAAATAAACCCCTTGAGGCTCCATTTTTTCATTGAGATTAAAACGTACTTCAATTTTATCGAAAGAAATTGCGCCTTGTTCCATACGTTTATCCCTCATTATCTTGGCCAGTCGATCCATGGTCAAGGTGGCTTCCACCACCTCATCACTAACGTTATAAGCATCTTCCCTTATGGATATTTCCGAAGGAATTGATCCCTGCCCACTCTCTATAATATGTTGTGCCTCTTCATATGCAAATCGTTCATCGGAATTAATTACGGTTCTACCGAACCATTCATTCTTTATAACGGTGTTTTCATCCAATTCAAAAATGGCCGAAAACGTATATTTTTCTTCATTTGGACGGAGGGAACAGGCATTATTGGATAATACTTCTGGTAACATAGGTACAACCCTGTCTACCAAATACACTGAAGTTGCCCTGTTATAGGCTTCTTCATCCAAGATAGTATCAGGTTGTAAATAATGGGAAACATCTGCAATATGGATTCCAATTTCAAAATTGCCATTTTCCAATTTCTTAAAGGAAAGGGCATCATCAAAATCTTTGGCATCCTTGGGATCAATAGTAAAAGTTAAAGTTTCCCTAAGGTCCCTTCTTTTAGCTATTTCTTCCTCTTTTATACTGGTATCCAATGTATTGGCAAACATATCTACCTCCACAGGAAACTCATAAGGTAAACCATATTGTGCTAAAATGGAATGTATTTCAGTATTGTGTTCCCCTGGTTTACCCAATACTTGGGTAATGGTTCCAAAAGGAGAATCAGCATTATCCGGCCATTCATTTATTTCAACAATTACCTTATCGCCATCCACTGCCGTGGAAAATTTGTTCTTTGGAACAAAAATATCGGTATACATTCTATAATCCGTTGGCCGCACAAAGGCAAAATCCTTTTGCATATCAACAATCCCTACAAAGGAAGTCTTATCCCTGGAAACAATTTTTGTAATTTCCCCCTCTAATTTTTTTCCCTTTCTTCTAGGAAAAATATAGACCTCCACTACATCCCTATGAAAAGCCTTTTTTAATTTATTGAAAGGAACAAAAACATCATCATCCAGACCTTCAACCACAATATATGCATTGCCCCTTCCCGTTATATCAACGGTTCCGGTATGATAGGTCTTTGTGGAAGCCACAGCTTTGTATAAACCTCTGCCCTCCTCCAATATTCTTTTCTTTTCCTTTAATTCTACCAATCTTTTAATAAGGGTGTTCCTATCATTGGCTTCTACAACTCCTATTTTGGCTGCAATTTGTTTATAGTTAAACGATTTTTCCGGCTCTTTTTCAAGAACAGTAAAAATACCTCTTGTTATTTCGTTTTTTCTTTGATTTTTGTTTCTCTTGTTATTCTTTGACATTAACACTTTTATTTTTGGAAAATTACGAATTATAATCCATTGTCCTTAGATTACAATTTTAAGTTACTCTCTTCTTTTATAATTTTTGTTATCAACATTTATATTATATATATATTTTCTTTTTTCTAAAATTTAAAATAAAATGGTGATTATAATGGCTTGTTTATAGTGGATATAAAATTTTACCTTTAAACTTGCTTTAAACCATTAAATAAGTTTATTGACAATTTATAAAGTTAATAAAGGTTACAAATCAAGCGTTTAAATGGGTTATTAATATTTGTTGACAACCCATATGAACATAAAATTATTGAAAAGTTAATGTTACCTGAGTGTTAATTACTTCTTTTAAATATTTAATATCTTTCTATAAGAATCTAAGAAGTAAATTATTCATTTACGATAACATTTTGTAAAGCAAAATTAAGGTGGATAATAAAAATTTAATATTTACTTTTTATAAGTAGTTTGTTAACAATGACTCATTGTTAGTAAACGACTAAATAACAAGGTTTTTCAGTTTTATTAAAATTTATGTTGTTAATAACCTGGTTTCTGTGGTGAAACCATTGGTATTTGTACATTTGTGTGAATATAAGTACTTATTATCCGCAATTTTTATTTTACTTTATTCATTAATAACCATCCTTATACAATGAAAATAGCTATAGGTAATGATCATGCAGGTACAGAATATAAACTTGCCATTATTGGATTATTGAAATCAATGGGTATAGAAGTAATAAACCATGGTACCGATGGATCCGGTAGTGTTGATTATGCAGATTTTGTGCATCCGGTAGCCAATGAAGTGGAGGCGGGTAATGCAGATTTGGGAATTATTATTTGTGGGAGTGGTAATGGGGCCTCTATGACGGCTAATAAACATCAAAAAATTAGGGCAGCCTTATGTTGGACAAATGAAATAGTACAATTGGCCAAGGAACACAATGATGCCAATATATTAAGTCTACCTGCCAGATTTATTTCTTTGCCACAGGCCTTGGAAATGGTGAAAACATTTCTAAATACATCCTTTGAAGGAGGTCGGCACGAAAGAAGGATAGAGAAAATACCCTGTAAGTAAAATATTTATTCATAATCAGTATTTATCCGGAGCAATATATAATTTACTTTTTTCGCTTGGTTTTATTTTATTTTTTAATCCTGATATATCCGTGGTAAATAACTATCCCTTTTAAAATAAAATACTACTAATATAATAGGCCGTATATAGAGTATGAAAATTGAAATAAAAAGATTCCAAGATCTTGATGTATCGGACTTATATAGTGTGTTGCAATTGCGTAGCGAAGTGTTTGTAGTGGAACAAGATTGTGTATACCAGGACATGGATGGTAGAGATCAGCTTGCCCTTCATATAATAGGAAATGTAGACGGAAAAATTGTGGCCTATACCAGAGTATTTAAACCCGGGGATTATTTCAAGGAAGCAAGTATCGGTAGGGTAGTGGTACGGAAATCAGAACGTCAGTATGGATATGGCTTTGAAATAATGCAGGCTTCCATAGAAGCAATTCATAAAAATTTTGGTGTTGGCACCATACACATTTCTGCCCAGAAATATTTAAAAAAGTTCTATACTAGCCTTGGTTTTAATATGGTTGGGGAGGAGTATTTAGAGGATGGTATACCCCACATAGGCATGGTCAAGGATTAAATTTATTGAAGGTCTACCCAATATTATTTTTATCAATTTGATACAAAAAAAAGAGCTGTAAAATACAGCTCCCGATCTATTCGATTTTACTGTTCCAATTTATATTTTAATAGGTGTTTTATCACTTAGATTGATATCCTCCAACATATTATCGGTAAATTTATAATGTCCTTTAGTAGTGATAATTTTAAAACGATTGGAATTCATTCGGCTTAGGGTATCCAAAAACAACCATTTGGATTTTAATAACAATGGCCTGTCGGATTTTAAACTAATCTCGAAATAGTATTTTTTACCATTTTTTAAAGCCACAATATCAGGGGTAATTTTGGTGTCGCTACCTTTTTTTAAATAGGACTTAGGACAGTCATAACCTTCAATATCCGCCTTGATTTTTTCAAAACCGTGCGCTTCCAAGTGGGAAATGGACTTCTTTATGAACTCCTCATTTGCTGATTTTTCAGTTTTTATCATAATCGTAATTTACGAAAAAAAATCGATTAAAAGCAAATAAATACGCTGATTAACAGATATTTAAATAGATTTTAACAAATTAATGTGCTTTGTGGAAATGATATAAAATGGAATGGAGAATTGTAATTGGTCGTGGTGGATTAAGTTGGATGGGAAAATTTAAAGTAGTTTTCGTTTTAGAAGGTGCTGGTGTGGAAAGCCTTTTATTAGTGAAACTCAATTTTGGGAAGTCAGTAAGACGTACTTAAAATTGCAAGTTGAACTAATCCCGCCTTTTTCGGCAGATAGGCCTGCCCTGAGGTGTAATACCTTTTATTAAATCATAAGGCCAAGTATATGTCCGGGACCCTCTTACAGAGTATTTCTTTGGGGGAGTGCAATACAAAAAAAGGAAATTATAAAATTAAATTTGGCAACTGCGCTACTGATGTATTCCTTAAATTTTTATAATTTTCCAAGTTTCAAATAAAATTTTGTATTAACAATCATAGATGTTTTATATGAATTGCCATCGAAAAGGAATAGTTTTTATATTTATTGCAACTGTCTTTCTATTCATTTCCTGCGAACAAAGGGTGGATAAGGATAAGCTTACCATCACTGCTGTGATGGACGATATAAAACAGGAATTTGCCCCGGACAAAAGGGTCGCCCTGTTTAACATAGAATACAGTAGGGAAGGAAATGAAACCATTCTTAAGGGAGAGTCCAACCTACCTGAGGCGGTTGCCAGCTTTAAGCAAAAACTGGCAGGGAAAAATATATATTATTTAGATAGCATTCAATTATTGCCATCCTCCAATTTAAATGGTTTTACCCAAGGTCTTATTACTATATCCGTGGCTAATTTACGTGGAAGGCCCGCCCATTCGGCGGAATTGGTTACACAGGCTACTTTGGGAACCCCTGTCAAGATTTTAAAGGTAGAAGATAGTTGGTATTTGATTCAGACTCCTGATAAGTATTTGTCCTGGGTAGATAGTGGGGGAATAATGCCATTATCAACGGAAAAATATACGGATTGGAAATCAACGCCAAAAGTTATATATACGAATACTATTGGCCATTCCTATACAGCGCCTAGTAAGGATACCCAAGTCATATCCGATATGGTTGCCGGAGGTGTATTGGAGCGTATAGGAGAGGAAAAGGATTTTTATTATGTGCTTTATCCGGATGGAAGAAAGGCTTATGTTCCCAAAACCGAGGCCATGGATTATGACCGTTGGCTGGCAGCATTGGATCCCAATCAGGAATCCTTGGTGAGTACTTCCAAAACCTTAATGGGCGTCCCTTATTTGTGGGGGGGCACCTCTACCAAAGGAGTGGATTGTAGTGGATTTACCAAAACCATTTATTTTTTAAACGGAATTGTTCTACCAAGGGATGCTTCCCAGCAAATACATACAGGAAAGGAGATAGATGCGGTTAGGGATTTTGGGAAGTTGGAGCCAGGAGATTTATTGTTTTTTGGAAAACCGGCAACAGATACCACCAAGGAACGTGTAATCCATGTTGGGATGTGGATAGGTAACAATGAATTTATCCATTCTGCAGGAAGGGTGCATATAAGTAGTATGGACAAAGAAGCTCCAAATTTTGATGCGTATAACTTCAATAGATATTTACGATCCAATCGCTATCTTAAGGAATCTAAGGACGGATTGATAGAACTGGCAAAAACCCCTGTTTTTAAGGACTAATGTGGACTTATTTTAGGTCCACGGCCATTAAAAAGTCATCTGCGGTCATATAGAGTCTTTTCTGATCTGTATCAAAAGCACAGTTGGCCGTAGCCTGTCCAGTATGTATTCTTGCCAAAACTTTCCCATTAGCATTAAAGATCCAAACACCACCGGGTCCAGTGGCAAATAAGATTCCACTATTGTTTATTTTTAATCCGTCGGGCAGCCCTTGTTGACCTTCTTTTCCAATTAGATGAGTTACCTCATAAAAAAGCTTTTTACCGCTTACTTTTCCAGGTTTTGGAAGGTTATATTGGTACCACGCGGCATGTTCCGGATCCGAATTGGCAACGTAAAGGACATTTCCATCCGGTGATATTCCAATTCCGTTGGGACGGGATATAGAGTCGAGCAATATTAATTCCCCGCTAGCCATAAGGCAATAAATCCCTTGAAAATCCAATTCTTTGGCTTCATCATCCATTCTTTTCGGAAGTCCATAGGCAGGATCGGTAAAATAGAGGTTGCCATTTTTGTCGAATATGCCATCATTAGGGCTGTTCAATTTCTTTCCCATATAGGAATCAACAAGGGTAGTAAAGTCAGATAAAGGAGAACTTAGCGGTCCATTCATTTTGGCTATTTGGCGATTCCCGTGTTGTAAAAGAACCAATTCACCCTCTTTACTAAGCAATAGACCATTGGAACCCGGTTCTTCACCAGTAAAATCGGTTCCTGAAAATCCTGAGGGATGCAAGTAGGTGATTGTATCGTTGTTTTTTGGATCCAACTTATAGATTTTGTTATTTGGGATATCTGAGAATAATAAATAATTGCCTTCTTTTATCCACAAAGGTCCCTCGGTCCAGGCAAAGCCACTGGCGAGAATTTCAATTTTAGATTTCGGATCAATAATTTGAAGAGCTTCATCATCCAGTATTTCAATGGAAAATTCAGAAGCATTAGTTGCTATGGGTATTGTATTTTTACCGGTCTCTTTACAGGAGGTCCCAAAAAGTAGAATGGCAGCTGTAATTGTATATATCAAGTTTTTCATTTTAGTGCATTATTTTAACAATTATAGTAATGACGGTCATAGCTGTGCCCCCAAGTACGAATGTGCCGGCCGATTGAATTTGATAACCTTGCTTAACGTTCATTCCTGTGAGCTGGGTAAGAACCCAAAAAAAACTGTCGTTTACATGTGAAACTACTGAGGCTCCTGCACCTATAGATAAAACGGTCATAGTAGCCATGAAGGGGTCGTTAAGGCCCAAAGCTGGCATTAACGGGGCTATGATGGATGCGGTGGTTACCAAGGCCACAGTTGAGGATCCCTGGGTGGTCTTAAGACAGGCTGCCAATAGAAAAGGCAGGAACAAACCTAATTCCATTCCCGTAAATTCTGAGGTGATGGTATCGGCAATGCCCGAGTTTTGCAACATTTTTCCAAAAATACCGCCAGCCCCGGTAATGAAAATAATAGGGGCGGCCTCCCTTAAGGATTCTCCAAACCAACCCGTGGAGGAGAAAATCTTTTCGTCTAACTTTTTCGGTAAAACAAGGGACAATAAGACCCCTACCAAAAGGGCAATTACAGGAGTTCCCAAAAATGATATAATTGTTTTAAATATAGATGGTTGAAAAGTGAATTCTGGATAATCCATGACCGACTTAAGGATAATGAGTACAATAGGGATTACAATGGCCAATAAAGACTTCCATAGGGCCGGTTGTTCCTGCTTGGTAGTCACAGGCTCGAGGACTATAGGAACATGGATTCGGGATGCGAATTTGGTTGCAAAGAAATAACAGGCTATTAATGAAATACTACTGATAATCAAGCCCCAAATCATAACACTTCCCAAATCTGCCCCCAAAATACCGGCAGCGGCAATAGGTCCAGGGGTAGGTGGCACCATGGTATGTGAAGCTGTTAATCCCAATGCCAGGGCTGCAGTGGTTCCAGCAAAGGAAACACCTGCCTTGGAGGAAAGCACCTTGTTTAATGGATTCATTATTAAAAGTGCACTATCGGCAAATACTGGAATTGAAAGTATATACCCTGTAAGGAGCATGGCCAGGTGGATGGATTTTGCACCTATTAGTTGTAAAATTTTGGTGGCGATGACAAAAGCGCCACCAGATTTTTCCAAAACCTTGCCTATGGTAACCCCAAATAAGATTATGAGCCCTATTTTACCCATAATATCCCCAAAACCATTATTTATGGAACTGATGATGGCCTCTATTTCCATACCCGTCATAAAGCCGTAGGCAATGGCAGAGAAAAGGAGCACAAAAAAGGGATGCACTTTAAATTTGATGATGCCTATGATCAATAAGGCAAGGGACAGTACTAAGGCGATAAGGTAAGTCATGGTTGTTTGGTTGGTTATTGGTGTTATTAAATAGTTTTACTTACCATTCGGTAAAGTTTCCATCGGGTCCGCGCCATATAGGGTTGGACCAATTGTGGCCAATTTTTTGAGCTTCCCTTAATTTTTCTTCGTTCATTTCAACTCCCAATCCAGGCTTTTCAAATAGATCAATATATCCATCTTTGATATCAAAAATTTCTGGATTCAGAACATAGTCCAATAAATCAAATCCTTGGTTATAATGGATTCCTATGCTGTTTTCCTGTATAAAGGCATTGGCGGAGACAAAGTCGACATGTAAGGCAGAAGCCAGGGAAATGGGTCCCAACGGACAGTGGGGGGCCAATGCTACATCATAGGCTTCGGCCAAAGTTGCTATTCTCCTAACCTCGGAAATACCCCCGGCGTGACTAAGGTCTGGTTGTATAATATCTACCACGCCTTCTTCCAGAATTTTTTTAAAATCCCAGCGCGAAAACATCCGCTCCCCAGTAGCAATAGGGATGCTGGTATAAGTATAGATATGTCTTAAGGCATCATTGTTTTCACTAAGTACCGGTTCTTCAATAAACATGGGTTCATAAGGGGCAAGCTCATCTATGAGCCTTTTTACCATGCCTTTATGTACCCGGCCATGAAAATCCAGACCTATGTCCAAATCGTTTCCAAATTCCTCTCTTAATAATCGTATGTTATTGGATACCTGTTTTACATCCTTTAAGGTTGAAATCCAGTCCATGCCGCCAGTAGCGTTCATTTTAACCGCTTGGAAACCTTCCTTTACCTTTTCGTGCGCCTGTTCCAATAATACCTCTGGATGGTCTCCACCGATCCAGCAGTACATTTTCATTTTATGGCGTACGGCCCCTCCCAATAAATCGTAGACAGGAACACCAAGAGATTTTCCCTTTATATCCCAAAGTGCCTGATCTATACCTGAAATGGCACTCATAAGTATGGGACCACCACGGTAAAACCCTCCACGATAGAGTATTTGCCATATGTCTTCAATATTTGAGGCCGACTTCCCAATGAGGTATTGCTGGAGTTCCATTACGCAGGCGGCAACCGTATCTGCTTTCCCTTCCACAACGGGTTCGCCCCATCCAATAACTCCTTCTTTGGTGGTCACTTTAACAAAAAGCCATCTTGGCGGGACTTTAAAAAGTTCAATCTTTTCAATAATAAGCTGTTCCTTCATAATGTATTTATAAATCCTACGGGCTCTTGTTGGGTATATTGGAAATCGTTTGTATTATTTATTGGTTGGTCTTTATGTAGATCAAAGCCTTTTCCCTGGCCTTGTATTCTATAATCCAATTCGGAATTAAATATAACTAATTGTTATGAATTTTTAGAATTTCTCATTTTTTTAAGATATTTAATTAAAGTATAACAGTTTTTCCAGTTCTTACCGATTCGTCGGCTGCCAATACGATTTTTAGGCTATTGATAGCATCCAATAAATGGGATGAAAGATCGTGGTCGTTAACAATGGCATTCAATAAATACTTCTGTTCCAATAAACAAAGTCCGTCATGATCCGGCTCTCCTTCGGTTTTTATAAAGATGTCTTTCTTTGCAAAATCACCATCTTTGTTTAATTCGCTGTAATGAAGCTGTAGACTTCCTGTTTTAGTATGCCCCTCTATATCCTGTGAACTATCTTTGGGTTTGTCCGAAATGGAAACAGCTCCTTTTGGGCCAATCACATCCTTGATAAAAACAGCCGTTTCGCTCATCATAGGCCCCCATCCGGCCTCGTACCATCCTACCGAACCATCTTTAAAACGCACCTGCAATTGACCATAGTTGTACATTTTAGCATCAATTTCATTGCTCAAATTAACGCCAATGGCACTAACACTAATGGGTTTGGATTGGGTCATTAAACACATAATATCTACATAGTGAACACCACAATCCACTATGGGCGACATGGAATTCATCAACTGTTTATGGGTATACCACATATTCCCAGAACTTTGTTGGTTTAAGTTCATTCGCATTACCAAGGGTTTCCCAAGGGTACGGGCAACCTCAACAAACTTGGTCCATGACGGATGTACCCTAAGTATATAGCCCACTACCATTTTCCTGTTTTTTGCGTTTGCCAAAGCCACTAATTCTTCTGCCTCCTCTACCGTGAGGGCCAGTGGTTTTTCAACAAAAACATGGGCACCTGCATTTAGACTTTTCCTAACATAGTCGGCATGGGTATCCGGATAGGTATTAATAGACACCACATCTGGTTTGGAGTCGGTCAAGGCTGTATCAAAACTGGCATAGGTTGGCAAGCCTCCCAATTCCTGGGATAACTTTTCCCTACTTTGAGGTTTGCGGCTTACCAGTCCCACAATTTCAAATTCAGGAAGATGGTGATAGGCCCTAGCATGGGAAATTCCCATATTTCCACACCCTACAACAAGGGTTTTTAATTTGTTCATATTTTTTGTTTATACAATTTAGTAATCGTTTATTCCAAAGCAAAAGCCATAATTTGGTTTCCTTTTTCGGTTCCTAATTTATCTCCACCACAGGCTATGGCAATATATTGCTTGCCATTTACTTCATACATGGCAGGGGTTGCAAATGCTGGTGCGGGGAGTTTGTATTCCCACAGTAACTTACCGTTCTTTTTATTGAAAGCTCTAAAATACCCATCTTTTGTGGCCCCTATAAACAATAATCCGTTTTTGGTGACAACGGGGCCTCCGTAATTCTCGCAGCCTGTCTGTGGAAAGCCCTTCTCTTTGAGAGTCATGGTTTCCCCAAATGGAACAGACCAAAGGTAATCACCACTATTTAGGTTAATGGCATGCAATGTGCCCCATGGCGGGGAAATGGCCGGTAGTCCATTGCTGTCCAAGAATTTTTTGTAGCCGGTATGCTTATAGGTGGTTTCTATAGGTTTAGTTTCGTTCTCGGCAATAGTTTGTTTAATCTCTTCTCCATACAGGAATTGAAGCAAAGCGTCCATTTCCGCTTTTTCAAGTTGGGGAAAACCTGTCATCATGCCCTTTCCTTTTTTTATGGTCCGGGCAACAGTTTCTTTGCCATGGGTCGATTTTAGGTTTACAAGGGATGGATAGCCACTTGCCACGAGACCTTTTCGGTCTTTTTGATGGCATACAACGCAATATTTGTTATAGGTACGTTTTCCCAATGGCAGGCTTGTATCCAAGCTGTCTTTTTTCATTTGAAGAAACCAGGCCATTTCATTGGAGTTTATGTAAATAATACCTTCATCTGGATCGGCTGCTGCACCACCCCATTCCGCAGCGCCGTCATATCCTGGTAAAAGGAGAACCGGATCCAAACTTGGAGGCGCATAAATTCTTTTATCCGCATCATTGAACTGGGCCAATAATTCCTCCCTGTTTTCGGCATAGGGACTAAGGTCTTTATCGGTTAAAAGATTGGATTGCCTGGCAAAAGGCCTTGGTTTTATTGGAAATGGTTGGGTTGCCCATGTTTTTTCACCCCTTAAATTGGATTTAGGTACTGGTAATTCCTCTATATCAAATAAAGGTTCTCCCGTGGCCCTGTTAAAAAGAAAGACATATCCCTGTTTGGTTACTTGTGCCACGGCAGGAATTTTCTCTCCTGCCCTTGTAATAGTTAAAAGGTTAGGGGGTGCTGGTGGATCCCTATCCCATAAGTCGTGATGCGTAAATTGATAATGCCAAAGGAGTTTTCCCGTTTGTGCATCCAAAGCCAATAAAGTATTGGCATATAGGTTACTACCCCTTCTTTGGCCACCATAAAAATCGGGAGCTGCAGACCCTGTTGGCACGTATAGGATTCCAGTTTCTTCATCCAAAGACATACCGGCCCAGTTGTTGGCAGCACCAACAGTTTCGCTTTTATAACTATCCGGATCTTCCCATGTTTCATTACCGGGCTCTCCTGGATAGGGTATGGTATGGAATGCCCATTCCAGCTTCCCCGTAATTACATTAAAAGCCATGATATCGCCTGGTGCCGCACCCTTACCTTCGGAAAGACGAATAGGCATTACAATTAAATCCGTGTAAATGGTTCCTGGAGTGTTGGAGACGACAAATTTATTTTTGGCGCTTGTTGGCAATCCAGAGTGGAGATCAATTTTTCCATTTTCACCGAAGGAGGAAATAGGTTTTCCTGTACTGGCATCTAAGGCAAAAAGATGGGCACCTTGGGTAAACAGAATACGTTTATCCTTGTCCCTTGACCAATATGCTACACCTCTACTGGTAGAATTCTCCAGATTTAGTGAATCGCCAAATCGCCAAATTTCCCTTCCTGTACGGGCGTCGAGTGCCACGGCCCTTAAGGCCGCCGTAACTCCGTATAAGATTGTGTCCACCACAATGGGGTTCATTTGCATTTGGCCGCTGTCAGGGGCAGAGTAGGACCAGGCTACCTTAAGCTGTGTTACATTGTCCAAGGTAATTTGTGATAGAGTGGAGTAATGGTTGCGATCGGGTCCGCCCAAATAAGAGTTCCAAGTGGTGTATTTATAGAAGTCTGTTTTGGGGGAATTATCACGGTTACAACCATATAAACAAATGGCCGCAATGGTTATTATTGATAAATGCTTTCTGGTTTTAAGCGACATTGGTGGTAGTTTTATCGCTTAAATTAATTAATTTTTAAAGAACTTTGGTGTTATTTTGCTGAGTACTAAAATCTTGTATTCCCGGACATGGATATGATCCTTCTATTCCTCAACAATTCAAGTTCAACAAAAGTTAAGTGGTTTGCTAAAATAATATTTATTTATACGATAACTTTTTCAAGGATTTATTAGTGAAACTCAATTTTGAGAAGTCAGAAAGACGCACTTAAAATTGCAAGTTGAACTAATCCCGCCTTTTTCGGCGGGATCTAGGTTCAATACCTCTACCCTAGGGTCGATACCTATTATTGGGTTCAGGGCCTGCCTTTGTCGGCAGACAGGCTAGCCCTGAGGTTTAATACCTTTTATTTATACGATAATTTTTTCAAGGATTTATTGAGCACAGGAACAATGAGTTCTCCCAATTCCTTATATCCTTCCTTGTTATAATGTACGTCATTATCCCCCAAACCATTTTTGTGGTGGATGGCAATGGATTTTTTGTAGATATCATTGATAATAACCCCGTTTTTTTTCATTACCGATTTTGCAACTGCGTTGTATTTGGCTACATCTTCAGAAAATCTTCCTGCCTCGTTAACAGGAACATAGGTGGTAGTTACAAAGATTAACTTTGCTGAGGTATGTGCCTTAAGGAAATTAACCAACTCTTCCAGATTGTGTTTATAGGTTTGAAGGTCATGGGTTATGGTTCCTTTAATTTTATCCCTATTTCCATATACCTTGGAATCTGGATGCCTGTAACAAAGGTCCCATAGGCCCCAATTAAATTGGATAATATCCCAATCTTCCTGACCTACCCATTCCCCAATTTTCTCCAATCCCGTTCCGGTATGTTGTGCATTTCCTGGATTGTGCACTACTATTGCCTTAGAGGCCAGGGCTTCTTTTACCTTTGAAAAATATCCTATGGAAATTGAGTCGCCTATTATCAAAATTTTGGGCTCTTTAGGTTTGTATCCCAGGCAGAGAAAAACACATATGGTTAATAAGTAGTAAAATTTGTTTTTCATGGGTTTGAGGGTTTCAAAAGCGAAAAGTAATAAAATTAATTAGAAAGGTAATGGAATTATAGTGTCGAAATCTTTGTTTAGATAAATATCCCATGACAGGCCCGTTTACTTACAAAGACATACGTTGGGGCATCCAAATTTCTCTTAGTGGGCAAAAAATGGAATGGCCTTAAATAGAGTTTGTACAATGCGCCATCGTTCATAATATTTTATGAATGTATATAGAAAATCACTACATTGTTATTCCAAAATAATCAACCACTTACAAAATGACAATCGAATCTACCAACCTTTCCAAGAGGTTGTTTTCCTTGGATGTATTTCGGGGATTGACCATGTTTTTATTAATTGCGGAAGCTGCCGGGTTTCATGGTAGTTTCGGAGACTATACAGAAAACAACACCTTTTTTCATCCTTTGGCGGAACAATTGCACCATCACCCTTGGAACGGGTTGCGGTTTTGGGATCTTATCCAGCCTTTTTTTATGTTTATTGTGGGGGTGGCAATGCCATTTTCATTGAGAAAACGTTTGGCTACCGGAGACAAAAAGGCCGCTACCAGGCATATTTTAAGAAGGTGTTTTTTACTCTTTAGTTTTGGGGTATTGCTGCACTGTGTATATAGCCATGCACTGGTTTGGGAACTCTGGAACGTTTTGGTTCAATTGGCCTTTACAATACTTATTGCTTACGCCTTAATGAACCTTCCCCATCGTACCCAAATTATAATTTGTCTTGGAATATTAATACTGACCGAAATCCTTTACCGGGTTTATAATCCACAGGATCCTTATAATCAAGGACAAAGTTTTGGATCTTGGATAGATATGTTGGTAATGGGTAAAATTAATGGTGGGGGATGGGTTTTCATCAACTTTTTACCTACTGCCGTACACACGGTAATGGGTGTAATATGTGGTCAAATATTACTTTCCAACAAATCCGCTAAGGAGAAGTTAAACCCCTTATTAATGTGGGGAGCGGCCCTACTTTTGTTGGGCTACGGGATGGATCTGCTGGGTATAACACCTATAATTAAAAGAATAGCGACAACCTCTTTTGTTTTGGCTTCAGGGGGGTGGGCCTTGTTGGTCTTGGCTTTGTTTTATTGGTGGATAGACATTAAGGACCACAAGAACACATGGTTGAAGGTCTTTTCTGTCGTGGGGACCAATTCCATTTTTATTTATTTGTTTGCGGAAACAGTAGGATCCCAATGGTTCAGAGGTTTTGGTCTTATTTTTACCGAAGGAATCTTGGCTCCCTTAGGCGTACAGGAAGGATTAATATTGGTAATAAACTCCTTGTTTGTGCTCTTTATGTTTTGGTATATTACCTACTTTTTGGATCAGAAGAAGGTTTACTTTAAGATTTAGAGTTTCAATACCGAGGCCCTATTTGGCCGGAATCCCGTTATTTTAGAATATTGGCGTATTTGCCATGGTCATTTAACAGAACGGTAGCAGTTTTAATGGCTTCGTCATTTTGTAAATGGTAATCATAAAGGCCTTCCCTGTAGAAATAGCGTTTAAGAATTTCATCTTCCAAATTCTTTTGGATTTCCGCTTTGTATTTATCCAATGCCATAAGTTTGTTTTTATCCATCTCCAACAGCAGCGCTTTATATTGTTCCGTGACCTCATTGCCAAATATGGTACTGTCTTCTCCGGACATGGCCTCTTTTAGGGCTTTTTCCGCCTTGGTCTCAAAAGCAAAATCACTTTTGGAGATATAAGTTTTGAAAGAGTCAAAATCACTATCCTTGAAATGGAAGTCCAATACATTCTCTATCTTGTTATTATAATAGAAATCGGTGGCGAAGTCGAAAATAATATTGTCCGATAATAAAGCCTGGGTAAGTGTATTTGTTTTGGCAGCAGCAATTTCTATGTCTGGTAAAACACCACCACCATCTTGGACTTTTCGCCCATTTTTGGTTTTAAAATCCCTGAATTGGGTGTTTTTAACGGCATTTCCATTTTCATCCCTATTCCAATAATCCAAAGATTGTATACATCTTCCGGATGCTGTATAATATCTGGAGATAGTGACCTTTAATTGGGTACCATAAGTAAGTTTTAAAGGGCGTTGTACCAGTCCTTTTCCAAAACTTCTTGCACCCACAATAACGGCCCGGTCCAAATCCTGTAGACTTCCAGAAACAATTTCACTGGCCGAAGCACTTCTGCCATTAACCAATACTACCAAGGGTATTTCTGTATCTACGGGTTGTTTGGTAGTTTTATATTCCCTGTTGAACTTTTTGACCTTGGACTTGGTGGTTACCACAAGTTCTCCTTTTGGAATAAAAAGATTGGTTACATTAATGGCTTCGGTCAAAAGACCACCAGGATTATCCCTTAGGTCCAAAATAATTTTTTCGGCGCCATCGCTTTTCAAATTAAGGAGTGCCTCCTTGGTTTGTTCAGAAGCTTTTTTATTAAATTTGGACAAGACAATATAACCGGTGTTCCCTTTGATCATTTTGTAATAGGGAACGGCATCCACTTCTATAGATTCCCTGTTCACCGTTGTAGATTTGGTTTCTCCCTGTCTAAGGTAGGTAATGTCCACACTGGTGTTATTGGCCCCTTTTAAAAGTTCATCGGCGTCATCCGTAATGTCCGCAATGTTAATGTCACCGATCTTAATAATTTCATCCCCGGCCTTAAGGCCAGCCTTATCTGCTGGATAACCTTTGTAAGGTTCAACAATAACTATTTTATCCTTGTAGCTCCGTACCACCGCCCCAATACCTGAATATTCGCCCGCATTATTTATTTTAAAGGATTCAACGTCTTGCTCATTAAGGAATTTGGTATAGGGATCCAGCTCTTCCAACATATTCTTAATTGCCGTATCCATTAATTCCGCAGGATTGGTTTCATCCACATAGTTCATGTTCAGCTCTTTGAACAGGGTTGTAAAAATTTCGATCTGTTTGGCAATTTCAAAAAAATCGCCCTTAAAACCACTTCCTGCAATAAGTAGGGCAATGGCGATAATGGGAATAAGCACCCTTTTTTTTACTATCTCTTTCATCTGTTCACAAATTATTTGCCTGTTTTGGCAATTTCAACGACAAATTTCTGCATTAAAGGAATCATGGCAGCTGTTATTTTGGATTGCTTGGGCATCTCCTTACCAAGGTATAAAAACATAAACGCAAAGTTACCCTCTATGTTGTTAAAAATTAGGTGTTTGTTCAACCTATAGCTCTCCCGCATCAATCTCTTGATTCTATTTCTTTTTACGGCACTTTTAAAATTTCTTTTGGATGCTGTTACCCCCACTTTGCATTTGGAATTATCTTCAAAGCTGGTTTTTAGATAAACAAGTTTTATGGGATAATTGGTAATACCAATCCCTTCCGCAAACAACTGTTCAATTAGTTTTTTGCTCTTTAGTTTTTCTTTTTTTGGGAAGCTAAATGACATTTTGCTGTAAATGTAAAATAAAAACCACAGTTATTGGATATGACAATCACCATAGTTCAAAATCCATTTGGCCATTACCTACGGTTATGTTTTTTACAAAACTTTAAATTAGGGGTTTATGGGAGTATTACATGCTATAAAATTAGGGAAGTATCCCCCTTATTTTCGAGGTACATGTTCCACCTTGGTCATATAGCCATAAAAAATCCGTTTAAAACAGCAATGGTATGCCATCTAAAACGGATTTAAACGTCTAATATTTTTTATTAGTGAAACTCAATTTTGGGAAGTCAGTAAGACGCACTAAAAATTGCAAGTTGAACTAATCCCGCCTTTTTCGGCGGAATCTCGGTTCAATACCTGGACCCTAGGGTCGATTCCTATTATTGGGTTCAGGGCCTGCCTTTGTCGGCAGGCAGGCCTGTCTGCCGACAAAGGCAGGCCTGCCCTGAAGTTTAATACCTTTTATTCCTGGGCTTGCCAAACATTGTTTTCCTCATTTATATCTGCCATTAGTTGGGATGGGTCCAATACAATGGCCTTAATGTTATTCAGCTCCTTATCCAAGATAAAATCGTAGTTGGAATGTGCCCAGGGCCAATCGGGCAATACGGTTCTTTTTAAATGGGGATATGGGTTTTCTTTTTCACCATACATCATACGCAAGGGCGCGTAAAATGTTTCTTGGGTACCATCATTGTAAAGCACCAAAATGTCTATGGGCATTGGCATAAGGCCAATACGCTCCATGCTTACCTTGGTTTTTTGTCCATCGGCCTCAACCGCCTTAATTCCATAATCTATGGTATTTGTCGTTTGGGTCCAATCTGTAAGGTACCAGTCCAATTCCATCCCGGAAACCTTTTCGGCGGTTCTTTTGATATCGTTAGGGGTAGGGTGTTTAAATTTAAAATCCTGATAATATTTTCTCAGGGTTTCCATTAGCTTATCCTGCCCTATGATATAGCCCAATTGTGATAGAAAGATAGCTCCTTTGCTATAGGCTGCAATCCCATAGGCAAAATTGAGTTCATATCTATCGGAATGGGTGGTTTGTGGCTGTTCCTTACCGGAAGCCACCAAATTGTAATAACCTTGATAGGAACTTGCAAAGGGATTTTCTTTTTTTTGATCCATGATCTGGTCCATACATAGACTGGAGATAAAGGAGGTAAAGCCTTCATCCATCCATTCGTGTTTGGATTCGTTGCTGGCCAGTACATGTTGAAACCAGGAATGCGCCATTTCATGTACCATAACACCTACTAGGCTTCCAAAGTTTCTACCACCGGTGATCAGTGTGCTCATGGCGTACTCCATACCACCATCGCCTCCTTGGATAACAGAGTATTGTTTGTAGGGATAATCGCCTATATTGCTATTGAAGAATTGCATGGCTTCGGCCGTTTTAGGCTGAAGCTTTTTCCAATTTTCTATAATTTCCTTGTCGTTTTTGTAGAAAAAATGGAGCATAGGCCCATTTTCTACTTGGAGGGTATCGTGCAGGTAGTCCGGATCTGCAGCCCACATAAAATCGTGGACCATTGGAGCTTTAAAATGCCATGTAAGGGTTTTGCCCTTGGTCTTTTTTACTTTGGATCCCGGGGTTTCATAACCATGGCCTATTTCTTCGGGGTTCTGTAAATATCCTGTACCCCCAACCACATATTTTTTATCCAGGGTGAGCTTCACATCAAAATTGCCCCATACTCCATGAAATTCGCGGGCAATGTAAGGATCGGCATGCCAGCCTTCAAAATCGTATTCCGCCAATTTTGGGTACCACTGACTCATGGAGAGCGCTACTCCCTCACTGCTGTTTCTACCGCTTCGCCTTATTTGTAAAGGTATTTGCCCGTTGAAGGTCATTTCAAAGGTGGTTTTCCCACCAGCGGGAATAGGTTTATTTAAGTCGACCACCAAAATGGTACCTTCTTCCAAATAGGTAACGGCTTGGTTGTCCTGAGTTAGGGAAGTAACCCTAAGATATCCTATTTCTTCAGGGCTAAGACTTGCAATCCTGCTTTTCCCGTCTGCCATCATTCTACCGTCCGGGTCGGCAATACTTTGTAAACGCATGTCCATTTCACTGCCAGGTTGAAAGGCATTGAAAAAAAGATGATAGTACACTCTACTTAATTCATCGGGGGAGTTATTGGTATACACCAATTTTTGGGTTCCGTTGTATTGATATTTTTCAACGTCCACGTTTACGTCCATGGAATAATCCACATGCTGTTGCCAATAGGAAGTATTGTTTTGTGCTTCCATCTGTGCTGTTAAGCTTAGAACGGCAATCATTAAACCAAAAAAAAGTCCTTTGTTATGTTCCATACCTTTAATTTGTAGCATCTATTTATTACAGGTCAAGGGCAGCCAATGTTTAGAGGCTAACCCATGAGAAGTATTCCATTATAGTTTTATTTTCCCTCTGGATACGGCATCGGCCATAATTAAGGCATTATAGGCGTTGACCATTTTACCTGATTTAGAGATTTTTTGAAAATCCAGTGCCATAGAAGAATCCCCGGAAACCACTACTTTGGATTTGGTGGTAAGCCCGGAATTCAACAAAATTGCCTTTACCTGGGAAGCTGATAATTTTGGATAAAAAGATCTAACAAGGGCAGCAACTCCTGCAACAGCCGGTGCGGCCATGGAAGTTCCTCCCTGAAAATCGTATTCGTTGTTGGGCATTGTGGAATAGATATCATCGCCAGGGGCAAAAATATCTACGTTTATAAGGCCATAATTAGAAAATGAGGCTACCATTTCGGAACCGTATTTACTTGTTAAAGCTCCTACAGTAATCACATTATCAGCCATTTCAGGACCGTTATTGATTTGATCGTTGGGGAAATTGGGGTTATTGGGGTCATCAAGATCTTCGCCCGAATTTCCTGCTGCATGCACAAAAAGAACATCATGGTCTGCTGCGTATTTAATGGCGTCATAAACCCATTCCGCGTTTGGCGAGTAGGCTTTTCCAAAACTTCCGTTAATAATTTTGGCCCCGTTGTCTACGGCATAACGTATGCCCAAAGCAATATCCTTATCGTATTCATCTCCATTGGGCACTGCCCTGATACTCATAATTTCTACATTGTCCGCAACCCCATTAGCTCCAAGTCCGTTGTTTCTTTTTGCTGCTATAATGCCCGCCACATGCGTTCCATGACTTTCATCATCAACCCTGTTTTTAGGATTACCGTTTCCGTAGCCCCTATCGTCAAAATTATAAGGATCATCCCCAACTATTTTTCTACCGTCAAAATCCACATTTAGATTATAGTTCAGTTGATCGGTAAAATGTTTTATACCATCCTTTAGTTCTGAAATTACTGCTGGAATAGTATCCTTTATGCTCAACATTTGCATTAGAATACTAACATTTCTCTGCATGGTCTCGTTATCCGATTTAATTTCGGTCAAGTCTTTTTGGGTATAGTTATCCTTTCCTAGGAGTTCCTTGACCTCTGCATCCGCATTTTGGACTGCTTGCAATATTTGTTCGTACTGCCCTTTGTTTTGAAGTGCTTTTTGGTAGTCTTTGTCCAGGTCGCTTTTGGCCTTGGCCTGAAGGGAGGCATCCCCTAATTTTTTGCCTACAATTCTTGCCATTTCCAATTGCTCGTTATAGGACTCCCCTAAAAAGTTATAACCATGTATGTCATCTATATAGCCATTGTTATCATCGTCTTTATTGTTTCCTGGAATTTCTCCCTTATTCACCCAAAGGACGTCTACCAAGTCCTCATGGGTAAGATCCATTCCTGAATCCAATACCGCCACGACTACCTTTTCCCCTTTTTTATTCCCGATTATTTCGGTATAGGCCTTGTCTACACTCATTCCTGGAATGGTATCGGTAATTAAATCGGCATGTCCCCAATTCTTTTTTTCAGCATCGGTTAATTCCGATATTTTTAGGGGTAGGGTATCAATATTCTCAATTGGGGTGGAAACTAGGGCAGTACTACCACAGCCATAAAGTAAAATAGAGGCCGAGATGGCTAAAATAGATCTGTTCAATGTTAGTGTCATTATATTTACAGTGTTAGATTAAAATGTCTTATTAATTGGATTTCCAGGTAATTTTGCATGAAAGCTTGCTGTGCAGTCTTGACCTGCTATGTATGGGAGTCTACTATTGATCATATTATTCAAAAAGCTGGGCAAAGTTATGTATTTCTTTTAAACGTATTCCCTTTTCCGTAGTTTGAAGGGTACAGATTTGATTGTGGGCATCATGTTCCAAAAACAGATGGTAATTGTCTGTTACGGCTTTTTCCAAAAACTGGGCTTTTTCAGAAAGCGTTAATAACGGCCTTGTATCATAACCCATAACATAGGGCAGAGGAATATGACCTGCGGTGGGCAGTAGGTCTGCCGCAAATACCAGGGTCTTGCCCTTATATGCAATATGGGGTATCATTTGTTTTTCCGTATGACCGTCCACAAATAAAATTCCAAAGTCCAATTCCGATTTTTCCATGAAAGTCTCTTTCGTTCTTTCAATAAATTTTAATTGACCACTTTCTTGCATGGGCATTAAGTTTTCCGACAGAAAGGATGCCTTTTCCCGTGGATTGGGCTTTGTGGCCCATTGCCAATGGTCCTCATTGGTCCAAAAGACGGCATTTTTAAAAGCAGGTTCATATCCGGTTCTATCCTTGTTCCATTGTATACTTCCCCCACAATGGTCAAAGTGTAAATGGGTCAGGAAAACATCTGTTATATCATCTCTGTGAAAGCCGTATTTTTTAAGGGATTTATCCAAAGAATGGTCCCCCCACCTATAATAATAACCAAAGAACTTATCGGATTGTTTATTGCCCATTCCAGTATCTATCAAGGTAAGCCGATCGCCATTCTCGATCAATAGACACCTTGCGGCCATATCTATCATATTATTGGAATCTGCAGGATTGGTCCTGTTCCAGATAGATTTCGGTACCACACCGAACATGGCTCCTCCATCCAATTTAAAATTTCCAGATTCAATAGGGTATAATTTCATAGATAACCTAGCGTAAAGAAGGTGCAAATTAACAAAAGGACTAGGGATATTTCTTTAAACTTGATTTTATTAGAGGTTTTTTAACACTTTATCACCAATTTTTCTTTGCGTTTATCTGTTGGGGCTAATCTATTCTTTCCATGGGTTTTATAATGTCCATGTAATTTTCCGTTCCAATACAGACCTTATTGTATCCCCACTTCCAGCAAAAGGGTTAGGTGCTCTTAAATTGCCGGTAGGGCAATAAGGCGAGACCCCGTAGGGTCCCTATCAATAGTTGGCTTTAAATGCAGGGGAACCCGCGCGTTCTGCTAGAGTCCCTTAATCCTAGCGATCGCCAATGGTCGCAGTAGGTTATTCCTCCATAGAATTATTAAATTTTGTGAAAATCCGATGATCAATAACTAAAAGATGGTTGATCCCAAAGCAATGGGAGATTTTGAATTATTATGCCTTCCAGACGGTTTTTTTGTTGTAATCTTTAAAATGAATAGCTTCTTCTGTAACGGTAAAATGGGTATTTTTTAATAAGGAGCCAAGGTTTTTTTGCCTTAGATGGATTTTTTCTATATTAAAACTTATATTGCTTTAAATTTTTTTATGGTAGAACTAGCGGGAATAATTGTTCTTGGTATCATTGCACAGTGGGTGGCTTGGCGCTTTAAATTACCGGCCATTTTGCCTCTTATTATCATAGGTTTATTGGTAGGGCCTATTTCTACGTTGTTTACAGAGGACGGCACCAAACTAATAAGGCCTATATGGAACAAGACAGAGGGCTTGTTTCTAGGGGAGAGCCTTTATCATTTTGTTTCCTTGGCTATAGGTGTTATACTATTTGAGGGCGGACTTACCTTGAAACGTTCTGAGGTAACTAGAGTGGGTCCGGTTATTACCAAGCTGATAACCTTGGGTAGTGCAGTTACCTTTTTTTTAGCGGGGACAGCTGCGCATTTTATATTTAATTTGCCTTGGCAAATCTCTTTTTTGTTCTCGGCGCTCATAATTGTTACAGGTCCAACCGTGATTACCCCGATCCTTAGAAATATACCTTTGAAAAAAGATCTTTCGGCAGTATTGAAATGGGAGGGTATTTTGATTGATCCCATTGGTGCCCTTGTAGCTGTATTGGTCTTTGAGTTTATCAGTATTGGGGAAGGTCAAGGATATACCCAAACCGGACTTTTGGAGTTTGTAAAAGTATTGTTATTGGGCTTCACCTTTGGATTCTCTTTTGCCCATGCTTTAACCTTGGCGATCAAAAAGAATTACGTACCTCATTACTTGTTAAATGTGGTATCCTTGTCAGTGGTACTTTCGGTTTTTGTTATCTCCGAACTTTTTGCACATGAATCCGGGCTGCTCGCAGTGGTGGTTATGGGAATGGTCATGGGAAATACACAGTTGCCCAATATTAAGGAGCTGCTCTATTTTAAGGAGTCGCTCAGTATACTTTTAATATCTATGCTTTTCATTTTGCTGTCGGCAAGTATGAATTTACCCGAGCTGGAATTATTATACAGCCCTAATACCTTGATACTTTTTGCCATTGTTGTTTTTGTGGTTAGGCCTTTGGGGGTATTTTTGAGTACCATGGGTTCCAATCTTAATTTTAGGGAAAAATTATTTATTAGCTGGGTTGGCCCCAGGGGAATCGTTGCGGCAGGGATTGCCTCATTATTTGGTTCCAAATTAATTCTGCGGGGGGAACCTGGAGCGGAATATATTACACCCTTGGTCTTTATGATTGTATTGGGAACCGTACTTCTCAATGCATCCACAGCAAGGTTCATGGCCAAATTGCTCGGGGTGTTCTTGGAAAAGTCAGAAGGGATCCTCATCATAGGCGCCTCCAAGGTACCTAGACTGATAGCCAGTTATCTTAAGAAAAATAATAGGCATGTTGTTTTGATAGATAATAACCAAAACAATATCGAAAAGGCAAAAAACCTTGGTTTAGAGGCTTTTGTAGCGAACATTTATTCCGATACCCTGACGGACAACATAGAATTGAACGATGTGGGATACTTAATGGCATTGACGGGTAACTCGGACATCAACGAATACGCCATAGATACTTTCAAGAAGGAATTTGGGGAGCATGGTTCCTTTAGATTGGTGAATTCGGATGAAATGAACGATCCTGAAAACAATCCAATAGAAGGTCTTTTTTCTCATACGGATGACTTTATTACCTTGACCGAAGCTGCTAGAAGTAATCCAGTAATCCATGAAATGGAATTAAAGGGGAAGGAACATTATGAGGGCCTCATAGAAATTACCAAGGCAGATAAGGATATTGTTCCAATTTTTATCAAGACCTTGGATGGAGACCTAAAAATTATTTCTTCGTTTAGCAAAAATTTTGAAGATATTGAAGAAGGCTGTAAGTTGGTGTACCTTGGAAAGTTGTTGGAGGCAGATAAGTCCGATAAGAAACAGAAAAATTAAGTGGCTGGGGATAATCCTATGGAGTATTGCCAAAATGGCCTATCCTTGAATATTAGTCAATTAGTATCAATAGAAAGAATACTTATACGTTATAATTTAATCCATCTGAATTGAATCCACTTGTAGTTTTAGCCATTATTTCCATTTATTTTATTTTGTTAATGACCATTTCTTACTTCACCTCAAGAAATAGAAGTGATGAGTCTTATTTTACGGGCGACCGACAATCGCCTTGGTTTTTGGTGGCCTTTGGAATGGTGGGTGCCGGACTTTCGGGAGTTACCTTTGTATCCCTTCCGGGTATGGTAGGCAATAACAATTTCTATTTCTACCAATTTATCCTAGGCAACGTTGTGGGTTATCTTTTCATTACTTTTGTCCTGATTCCATTGTACTACAGATTAAAGTTGGTATCCATTTATGGCTACCTGGATCAGAGATATGGTGTAAAAACGTATAAGACAGGGTCGTTGTTCTTTTTGGTCTCCCAATCCTTTGGAGCGGCCCTTAGGTTGTTATTGGCCTCCAAAATTCTACAATTTGCATTATTTGATAAACTGAATATCCCCTTCCCCATAACGGTAATCATCATCTTATTTTTGGTTTGGTTGTATACCAATAAGTCGGGAATAAAGACCATTGTTTGGACCGATACCTTGCAGACGACCTTTCTGGTTATGGGAGCCGTTATTACGATCTATACCATAACCAATTCTTTAAACCTGTCGTTTTCAGGGGCTGTTCAGCAGGTTACGGAACACCGGTATTTTGAAGTATTTAATTGGGAAAATAAATCGAGCAATAATTTTTTCAAACAGTTTATTGCCGGTATACTTGTGGCCATCGCCATGATAGGATTGGATCAGAATATGATGCAAAAAACGTTGACCTGTAAGAATCAGTGGGACGCACAGAAGAACACTTTGACCTATAGTTTAATTTTGGCCATAACCCAATTCTTGTTTTTGGGATTGGGCGTCCTATTATATATTTATGCAGAGAATAATGGTATTAGTTTGGCCACGGGCGAGAACGGTGCACTTTTGGATACCGACAATCTGTTTCCCGATCTGGCCCTGAACCATCTCGGTGTATTTGCGGGGGTTAGTTTTTTGTTGGGAATCATTGCGGCATCATTTTCCAGTGTGGATTCGTCCCTGACGGCCCTTACCACTTCATTTACCTATGATTTTCTAGATATCTCACATAAATCCAGTGCTGATAAAAAAAGACTTAAGAATTGGGTCCTATTGGGTTTTTCAGTGGTTCTGTTTTTAATAATTATGCTTTTTGCAAACAGTAGGGGAGATGTGGTATCACTTATATTCAAAGTGGCCGGGTATACCTATGGCCCGTTGCTGGGCCTGTATATGTTGGGAATGTTTACCAAGGTTTCCGTTAAGGATAAATGGGTACCCCTTATCTGTGTGTTGGCTCCGGTGCTTACTTATGTATTGAGTGTCTTCTTTGCCAAGACCTTTAATTTCGACTTTGGATTTATCAATATAGCTGTCAATGCCGGACTAACCGTTTTAGGTTTATTATTGGTAAAACGCAAGGGGGAAATCGTTTGATCTAAATAGGCAAGAAGCAGGAATATTTAAGAGAATCACAATCTGGGTCGATGTCCCAAAGAAGCCATACCCTTATATTCCAATCGGGGATAGTTAACTAACTAAGTGGGATTGGAATGCAGCAACACTTGCCTGCCTATCGGTAGACAAGCCTGCCTATCGGTAGACAGGCCTTCCTATCACTTTCGTTCAGGCCTGCGTTCCATATTATAAGTAGTTTCATTGCGATGCTTTATGGACCTGTCTTTGTCACGGACCAGCTTGCCCTGAGCTTCACTTTTTAATCGTTCAGCTTGAGTACGGCCATAAATGCCTGCTGGGGTATTTCCACGTTTCCAACCTGACGCATACGTTTTTTACCCTTCTTTTGTTTTTCCAATAATTTTCTCTTTCGGGAGATATCACCTCCATAACACTTGGCGGTTACATCCTTTCTCAAAGCCTTAATGGTTTCCCTAGAAATTATTTTGGCTCCGATGGCGGCTTGGATAGGAATATCAAATTGTTGTCTTGGAATCAATTCCCGCAATTTTTCGCACATTTTTTTACCAATATTGGCGGCGTTGTCGGCATGTATTAAAGCCGACAAGGCATCCACAGGTTGGGCGTTGAGCAGGATATCTACCCTTACCAACTTGGAGGTTCTCATTCCAATTGGAGTATAGTCAAAGGAGGCATATCCTTTGGAAACTGTTTTTAGCCTATCGTAAAAGTCGAACACAATCTCGGCCAGGGGCATATCAAAATTTAATTCTACCCTTTCTGTGGTCAAATAGGTTTGGTTCGTGATCTGCCCTCTTTTATCTATACATAGGGACATAACATTCCCTACAAAATCGGCTTTGGTAATAATCGTCGCCTTAATGTATGGTTCCTCTACATGATCTAAAGTTGATGGATCAGGTAGATCCGAAGGATTATTGACTATAATGGGAACTTCGGGATTTTTTCTGGTAAACGCATGGTAGCTAACGTTGGGCACGGTGGTGATTACCGTCATGTCAAACTCCCGCTCCAAACGTTCTTGGATGATTTCCATGTGCAACATTCCCAAGAAGCCGCAACGAAATCCAAACCCAAGGGCCGCACTGCTTTCTGGGGTAAATACCAAAGAAGCATCATTTAATTGCAATTTTTCCATGGAGGAACGGAGTTCCTCATAGTCTTCCGTATCAACCGGATAAATACCGGCAAAGACCATGGGCTTTACATCTTCAAACCCCCCTATAGGGTTCTTTGTAGGGCTCGCGGCGTCTGTAATGGTATCCCCTACTTTTACTTCCCTTGCATCTTTGATGCCTGTAATAAGATAACCAACATCCCCTGCTTTTATGCTTTGTTTGGGGTGTTGTACCAATTTTAAGGTACCCACTTCATCGGCAAAATAATTTTTATCTGTAGCTACAAACTTTATTTTTTGCCCTTTTTTTATTTCCCCGTTAATCACCCTGAAATAGGTTTCCACTCCCCTGAAAGGATTGTATACGGAATCGAATACCAAGGCCTGAAGGGATTCATCCGGATTGCCTTTGGGAGGAGGAATACGTTCTATAATCGCGGTCAAAATTTCTTGGATACCCAAACCTGATTTAGCACTGGCAGGGATAACATCTTCAGGTTTACAACCCAATAAATCCACTATATCGTCTGTAACTTCTTCCGGGTTGGCACTGGGCAGGTCTACTTTATTCAATACGGGAATAATCTCCAGATCGTTTTCCAAGGCCAAATAAAGATTGGAAATGGTCTGTGCTTGGATGCTCTGCGCTGCATCTACTACCAATAAGGCACCCTCACAAGCCGCTATGGAACGCGATACTTCATAGGAAAAATCCACGTGTCCCGGAGTATCTATAAGGTTGAGGATATATTTTTCGCCTTCATGCTCATAATCCATTTGAATGGCATGACTCTTAATGGTGATCCCACGCTCCCTTTCAAGATCCATACTGTCCAATAGCTGGTCTTGCTTTTCCCGTTCCGTTACCGAACCAGTAAAGTCCAACAATCTATCGGCCAAAGTACTCTTGCCGTGATCAATATGTGCAATAATGCAGAAATTCCGTATGTTTTTCATTTATGCTGAATTTACTCGGTCTTAAATTACCTGGTCAAAAATAATAATTGCATTAGGCAATTCAAGCTCCATTTCCTTTGATCGATACTCCAATAAAGCAACGTACAAACCAAAGCAACTGCAAAGATAGGCTTTATCCATGATTTTTAATGTAAAAATCTCCAATGCGGATTTTGTGCTTCAATGGGGTTTTAATCTGGTAGTTGATAAAAGGGAATTTCCAATGCCAAATTTTGAATTGGTAGATTTTTACTACAAATTTTGGAGAAACTATTGTGGGTGGTTAATAAAAAGTTAACTTTAAAAATTTTTATAACGTATATGCCACTGTTGGTGACAATGTTGAAGTTTTCAACCCTCTTCTTTCTCTTATTTTGCGTCCCTGTGATGGGTCAAGAATACAAGGTTTCAGGCCATGTTGAGCAAACAGATGGTGCCGAGGTCGCTTTTGCAAACATACTGCTTTATAAAGTATCCGATACCAGTTTTTACAAAGGTGCCGCATCTGATGAAAAAGGTTTTTTTTCGTTGGATAATATAATCCACGGCCAATATTTGATTCGTGCCAGTTATATAGGGAGCCATTCCAATTATAAATTGATAGAGGTAAATTCCGATTTGGATATAGGTCCACTTTATATAGATGAAAAAGGTCAGGAATTGGATGAAGTGGTCCTAATCTCCCAAAAACCATCCTTGGAACAAAAGGTAGATCGTTTGATCTTTAATATTGAGAACACTGCGCTTTCAGATTCGGACTTATGGGATGTTCTAAAGAGTACACCTACCGTATTTGTTATGAACAATGAGATTAAGGTGAAAGGGGAAAGCGGGGTTCAAATAATGATCAACGATAAGAAAGTGAACCTTCCACCGGAGGATATCCTTAACCTGTTAAGTGGTACCTCGGCAAAAGGGGTCCAGTCCATAGAGGTGATAACCACGCCACCGGCAAAATATGATGCGGAAGGTGGTACCTTGATCAATATTAAAATGAAAAGGAATTTAATTGCTGGCTACAACGGAGCCGTATATAATAAATATAGTCAAGGGGTATTTCCAAGGCAAATGCTCGGAACCAGCCATTTTTTTAAGAGTAAGCAATTGGAAGCCTCCTTTAACTATAGTTATACACAAAATAAGATTTTGACAAATTTTACGGATATCACCAACTTTATGGAGGATGGGCAAATTAGGGATACTTGGACTTCAGATTTGGAGGTTATTTATAGAAGTAAGAAACACAATACCAGTGCTTTTTTGGATTATCTCATTAACGACAATAATACCGTCAGTTTTTCTACCGTTGCCACCTTTACCCCCTCCTATTTGACTAGGGATTTATCCGACACCAAAATACGGGACGCCAATGATGGCAGTTCTTCAGGTTTTTACACTGTTAATAATGGCAAATATGAATCGATCAACGCGGCATTCTATTTGGATTATAAACACAATTTGAACGACCAAGGCTCCAACCTGGCGGTGAATTTACATTACACCCATTATGATTATGATAAAAACCAGGAATTGGAAAGCGATTTTTACGATGGTAATATGGCAATAGTGGGGGAGAACGATTTTAACACCTTTAACCATCAGCATACCGATCTATACAGTGCACAGGCAGATTTTAATGCTCCTATTGGGGAGACTGCCAATTTTGAATCGGGCATAAAGTATGCCCTAATAGATTCTGAAAGTTATATTGCCCAAGAGGGTTTTGACCGGGACCAGGAAGGTATAGAGTCCACTGAGGAGGGTACATTTTTTTACGATGAGGAAATTCTTGCCGGCTACGCCAGTTTTGATGCAAAATGGAATAATTGGACTTTCAAATCTGGATTGAGAGCTGAATACACGGATACTAAAGGCGATTTCAGCCTGAGTACCGATAAGATTAAAAATCATTATTTGGAATTGTTCCCTACCGTATTTTTACAATTTAATCCTCATGTAAAACACAGGTTCGGGGGTAGTTACAAAAGAAGCATCATTAGGCCCAGCTACAATAAGATTAATCCTTTTCAAGTATTTCAAAGTAATAATTCCGTGGTGGAGGGCAATGTAAACCTACAGCCGTCCTTCAAGAATTCGGTGATACTCTCCTATACGTATGACAGGGATTACACCCTGGAGCTTTTTTATAGATATCACAGGAATATTATGCGTTTATTGACCTTTCAGGACAATGAAAGCAATCTCTTAAGATTTATTACGGATAATGTAGATAGGGAGTTGGCCTATGGGGTGGATTTTATTTATAGGAACGAGATATCAAATTCCTGGGACACCTATTTTCTTTCTTCTTACTACTATGGGGCAGAGCGATTTACCGATATTCAAACTCAACAAAGCTTGGACCAGGGACAATGGACGCTTTTAATACAATTAAATAACAACTTTACCCTGTTGGAAGATAGGTCTTTAACGGCTAGCCTCAATTACAGCTATGTTTCCCCTATCGTTATTGGGAATTCCAGACAGGAATACTACAATGAATGGGGCATATCCTTGAAAAAGAATATTTGGGAAAAAAAAGGAACCATAACAATGGGCCTTACCGATGTACTTAAACAGTTTAAACTAAAAAATACCCGGAAGTACGGTAACCAGGACAATACATCCATTTATAAACCGGACGGGAGGGTGTTTTCACTGGGATTTAGATATAATTTTGGTAATGTGAAGATCAGGGACAACCATAAATCCAAAGACACGGATGAAAGGAACAGGCTTTAAAAACCACCTACTAAGGCTCCACAAATCCCTAAACTGACCAACAAATACACTCCGGCCAATATAAATAATATCTTACTGGTTTTCTTCTTCTTCTTGGACCATAATATAAGGCCTATTACCAATAATAGAACGGCAGGACCGAACATAATCAAAAAAAGGATTGCCACTAGCCCGCCTAGGTTACCTACTTCAAAAAGAAGGGATAATATAATCATAACTGTAATTGAAGATTAAAGATAGCATAAAATTGTATTGGACCCTGAAGAAAAAAGGGGTGGGATTATTTTTTCAAGATCAATATGTATGGCACAATTGATTTTATCCTAGCTTACGACCATAGGATTTTTTTAATGGTCGAATATTTTGAAATTGGCTTATGGCCTGTGCTCCACTTCTTCTTTAAGTTCGTTGAGACGTTTTATTTTATCGTCCCGGTAGAAAAGGTTCATAGTTTCGAAGGGGATAATTTTATAATCTTTGTTAACGATATGCACACAAGACTTCTTAATGGCCCTAACGTCAAAATTATAGGCATCTATAAATTGCATGATGATAATTCTGAATAAATTGTCGTACCCCATATTGGGGGCATCTATTTCAGGTAGGCAGCACATGATGGACTTTAAATTTTCCGAAGCTTTTTCAACCGAGTTCCCGGTACTGAAAAGTTGAATCATTTTTTCATGTAATTGTTCGTCCTGTTCATAGATAATAGTATTCTTCCCACTATTTAGCAGGTCGTCCGGATTTATATACCTCGTTAAGGGAGTAACCTCTTCCCCAATCTTTAGGGCATACCCCATGACCAGGGCATCGGGGTTACAGGGAACGGGAATTAGGTCGTCCGGTTCAAAAATTGGGGATTGCTCCAAAATTTTGCGTCTAACCTCGGTCAGGGTAATCCTATTTTCATCAACTTGAAAATTCTCCAGCCTTCCCGCAATTTGGGTAGGCTGAAAGGTTACTCCCCGAACGCATTTTTGCTTAAGCGCAAAATCTATGGTTGCTCCCATTTCGTGGTCGTTTAAACCTTTCTGCAGGGTAACCACCAAGGTAGTGGAAAGGTTCAGGGCATTTAGATGTTGCAAGGCCTTTAAGCGGGTTTGTTTTAAATCGGCACCACGCAACGTCCTTAAAACCTGCACATCCAGGGAATCGAACTGTAGATAAATTTCAAAATCGGGGGCGTAGGTGGCCAACCTTTCCGCAAAGGCAAAATCCTTGGCGATTTCAATGCCGTTGGTATTTACCATTAAATGTCTAATAGGTAAGGACTTGGCATAATCCAATATTTCAAAAAACTGTGGGTGTATGCTAGGTTCCCCGCCACTGATCTGTACTACATCGGGCTCGCCTTCGTTTTTTACGATAACATCCAACATTTTTTTTATTTCCTCCAGTGTCCTATGCCTTCCATAGTGTGGCGAAGAGGAAGCGTAGCAGGTAGGGCAGCTGAGGTTGCAGCGGTCCGTAACTTCAACGACCGTAAGACAGGAGTGTTGCTCATGATCTGGACATAGTCCGCAATCATAAGGGCAACCATAATGGGTTTTGGTATTGAAAGTCTTTGGGTATTCCGAAGCCTTGTTATAGTTGCGTATATTTTTGTAATAGTCAATATCATCGGCAATGATCACTTTTGATTTTCCATGCTCCCTACAATTTTTGAGCATATATACCTTTTCATCCTCAAAAATGATCTTGGCATCTACCCGCCTTAAACATTCGGGGCAAAGGCTTAGGGTAAAATCATAGTAGGTATAGTTTCTTGCGGGCATAGTTAATGGCTTCTCCAATGGATTTATAATAATACAACAAACAAAATAAGCATAAATATTGAATGCTGCTCAAGCCAAATAGGAAATAGCTATTGGGCTTTAAAAACTCCAACATAAACCTAAAAGAAAAATAGGCGATCATGAAAATTTTGAAATAGCTTCCATGTTTCATGGGTTGTGGGGATTGCTGCAGTTGCCTGATCAGAAAGAACAAACCAAGTAAAAAAACTATCTCATATAACGCAATGGGATGTCTGTAAAGTCCGTCCCCCAAGTCCATACCAAAATAAAAACCAGTTTCTTTCCCAAAGGTAAATTCTTTGGTTCCTGCCAAAAGGCAACCCAACCGACCAATAGCGATCCCCAGGATTATGGGCAAAGTGAACAGGTCCCCGGAAGACTGTTTTTCTCCAATTAATTTTTTTACGAACTCCACACCCAACAACCCACCAAAGAGTCCGCCCATGATAGTTTTGTTGTTAAGGAGGGAAATTATGCCCTGGGAGTAGTGAAGGGGCGGATTTTCCAAAAAGGCCATAAGCCTTGAAAAAAAAAGGGCCCCGAATACGGCGCCGATGATAATGGACAACCGGTTATTGTTGGAGATGGTATCCGTTGTTCGCTTTCTTATATATAGATAATATCGGAAGCCAACAAAAAAAGCCAAATACTCCAACACTAGGTGTATATTGATCTTTATGCCAAACAAAATTGGCTCGAATGGCAAGGAAACAATTGGTAACATGAGGGCTAATTTACTTCATAATTAAATTTTCCTTCGATAATAACGATCAAAATGTATTAAAAGTTAAACCGTATTTTGTGGTGCTGTTCAGCATTTAATTTATTCTTATCCCTTGAAATTTAGGATTATAGAATTTTTCAGTAATTTTGCAGTCCCAAAATTTAAAGGATAAATACTGTGCCTAAAATAGGAGACATTCAATTACCGGATTTCCCATTGTTGCTTGCACCAATGGAAGATGTTAGTGACCCCCCTTTTCGTGCTTTGTGCAAGGAGCAAGGAGCCGATGTGGTGTACACAGAATTTATTTCCTCTGAAGGCCTTATCCGGGATGCTGCCAAAAGCGTCATGAAGTTGGATATATATGAAAAGGAACGTCCGGTGGGGATCCAGATTTTCGGAGCCAACTTGGACTCCATGTTACAATCTGTGGAGATAGTGGAAAAATCCGGGCCGGATATTATCGACATCAATTTTGGGTGTCCTGTAAAAAAGGTGGTTAGTAAAGGTGCCGGGGCCGGTATCCTGAAAGATATAGATTTAATGGTATCCCTGACCAAGGCTATGGTAGCGCATACCAAGTTGCCCATTACCGTAAAAACGCGTTTGGGATGGGATTCCGATTCCATTAAAATAGTTGAGGTTGCGGAGCGATTACAGGATGTAGGTTGCAAGGCCATATCCATTCACGGTAGAACAAGGGTACAAATGTACAAAGGGGAAGCCGATTGGAGACCTATTGCGGAGGTAAAGAACAACCAGCGCATGCATATTCCGGTTTTTGGAAATGGTGACGTGGATACTCCGGAAATGGCTATGAAAATGCGGGATGAATACGGATTGGACGGGGCCATGATAGGTAGGGCCAGTATAGGGTATCCCTGGTTCTTTAAGGAAGTAAAGCACTATTTTAAAACAGGGACCCATGCCGCACCACCTACCATGGAGGAGCGGGTTAATGCTGCCCGGCGTCATTTACAAATGGCCATAGATTGGAAAGGGGAGCAGCTGGGCGTTTTTGAAACCCGGAGGCACTATACCAATTATTTCAAGGGGATACCCAATTTTAAGGAGTACCGAATGAAGATGGTCACCAGTGATCATTCTGTAGATGTGTTTGAAGCTTTTGATGAGGTGATGGAAAAATTCGGCGACTTCGAATTTGTAGGTTAATGCGCAATTAATTTTTTGTTGATCCTACTGCTGGCAATCAGGGAGGCAATTATGCCCAGTACAAGAATGGTTGCCATTACAATAAATACATTGATCAAGCTATATTCCACTGGATAGGACAGGCTAGGGGTAATCTTTAACCATCCGAAGGCCAATTGGGACCATATTAACAAGGAACCCAAAAAAACACCTATAAGGCCTCCCAATCCTGTTACCAAGATACCCTGTACAAAGTATATTTTTCGAAGTGCCTTTATGGTAGTACCCATATTATATAAGGTCTTGGAGTTCTGCTGCTTGTCCAGAATCATCATGATGATGGCACCCACTACATTAAAAAGGGCAATTATAAGTACAAGGGTAAAAATGAGGTAAGTGGCCAGATTTTCTGTATTTAACATTCTGTACAGGGTGCTGTTCAATTCCCTACGGTTCTTTAGAACTACTTGACCTGGAAAAATAGCTTCAATTTGTCTTCTAAGTTCCGGGGTATTCGCATTTTCCTTTAACTTAAAGTTGATACCCGATATTTGGGTGCTATCTTTTTCCAGTAGGGCCTGTACCAATGGCAGATCTGCAAAAACATATTTACGATCCAATTCCTCTTCAATTTGGTAGATTCCACTGATGACCAAGTTGGTCTCATTATAGCTGTCCTTTAACAATCGTTGTCCTAATAAACCCTTTCCAGGTTTCGGAACTCGAATAACCAAGGGACTCCTAAAGTTGTTGATGCTCAATCCCAAAAGATTAACGACTCCCTGTCCTACAACCCCTTGCAATCTGTTGATGGCCCAATCTCCGTAAAAGTACAGGCTACTATCTATGGGGGTAGTTTTTAAATAGGTAGAATCTATTCCCTTTATATAGGCAATATGGGCCTTTTGGTCGTGGGTGAGGTATACCTTTTCCTCAATTTCCTTGGAATAGGCTATTACGTCTTGCAGTTGTTGAAGTGCTTGGTCCTGGGATTCGGAAACGCCAAAGAATTTGCCTGTTATAGGTAGGGCCTTTAGATCCGGGTCTACCATGTTGGTATAGGAAAGGCTAAAGGTTTTTAATCCCGCAAAACCGGAAAGCACAATAAATAATGCGGCCGATCCGATAACGATGACCAGAAACGTAATAAAATTGATAATGTTTACGGCATTTTGGCTACTCTTGGAACGTAAGTACCGCTTTGCTATGTATAAAGGGAAGTTCAACCTTATGATTTTTTCCTTTTCTCCAACAGATCGGGATTTTTAACAGGATTTTCTTCGCCCTTAAGCGATTTTTCAATGCCATCTATATATTCCAGGGAATCATCCAAAAAGAATAACAGTTCGGGCACCCTTCTTAACTGATGCCTGGTACGTTGAGCCAGTTCGTGTTTAATCATTGGCTGATTGGATTTTATTCCTTCCAATAATTCCTTGCCCTTGGTGGCCGGAAAAATGCTCACATATATTTTGGCGATGGAAAGGTCTGAGGTGACCGACACTTTGGAGACCGAAATAAGTGTGCCTTTTAGTCCACCATCGGTTGCCGCACGTTGTAAAATATCCGCGATATCTTTTTGTATTACCCCGCCTATTTTCTTCTGTCGTTGTGTTTCCATAGGGCAAAAATACGATATATTTATATAGATTCTATGATTGTGAAGGGATTAGCTTTAGATTAAGGGGAATGTAGTATTTTTGGGAAAAAGGGAAGCGCTTTATTAGTGAAACTCAATTTTGGGAAGTCGGTAGGACGCTCTTAAAATTGTAAGTTGAATTAATCCCGCCATTTTCGGCGGGATCTAGGTTCAATACCTCGATCCTAGGGTCGATTCCTATTATTGGGTTCAGGGAGGGCCTGCCCTGAGGTTTAATACCTTTTATTGAATTTTATCAATGAATGGACGGGCAATATAAATAAATGGGAGCCCAGTATATTGGTATGGGCTAAATATGGTAAAAATGAACAAAATTGAACATTTGGGAATTGCGGTACATGATTTGGAAGCGTCCAATACCTTATTTGAGAAAATATTGGGGGTGCCACACTATAAAATTGAAGAGGTAGCTTCTGAGGGAGTAAAGACGTCCTTTTTTAAAGCAGGTCCCAATAAGATAGAACTGTTACAAGCAATAGATGACAATAGCCCTATTGCCAAGTTTTTGGAGAAGCGTGGGGAGGGGGTACACCACATTGCCTTTGCGGTGGAGGATATAGAAGCGGAAATTGAGCGTTTGATCTTAGAGGGATTTACGGTTTTAAATACAGTTCCCAAAAAGGGGGCGGACAATAAATTGGTGGTTTTTTTACATCCCAAGAGTACCAATGGGGTCCTGATAGAGCTATGTCAGGAAGATCCTTCATCAAAGAGGTGAGTAATGATACTTACGGAGCTAGTGTATAGTAAAGCCCAATTAAGCTTGTAATTTTGTTTGCAGCGTTGAAAAATAAGTAGTAATATTGCACCCGCCTGCGGTTGGCAGGTCCGCAATTTGCGGTTCCCGATTGCTTTTTCAAATAAGCGTATTTGAAGCTGGAAGCAAAAAAGGAAATGGTCCTATAGCTCAGTTGGTTAGAGCACCTGACTCATAATCAGGTGGTCCCTGGTTCGAGCCCAGGTGGGACCACATCAAGCAGAAAACCCACGCCCATAGCGTGGGTTTTTCATTTCTTGGAAGAAAGCTGGGCCTGTCTGAGGTTTCGGATCAAGTCCAAAACTTGGGTTTTTACCATTTTAAGAATATAATTTAATCAAGCGATATAAGAAGTATTCCGTATTCCTGACTCCCCTAAATTGTGATCTAAAAGCCTTTACTTTGGCATTAAAGGATTCTGCTGAAGCATTTGTACTTCTGTTTAAAA
>NZ_QJJZ01000007.1 GCF_003201775.1 Arenibacter sp. ARW7G5Y1
CGAGGCTCCATGAAGCCACTGGCTTTATACTTGCAATCCTTGTACTTGGATGGTATTTGTTTTTTCTCCTCCAAATATATCGTTAGACGGTTCTCATATAAAACATGCTTTATAGGCTTCTTATCGAATCCAACAATATCAAAATACTCTAATATTCCTTCTGGTAATATTAAACTTAACAAGGATAACTCAGTGCCTTTATTCATCAATGTAATTTAAAGCACAAAGAAAATTATTTTTCTCTTCAGACCCAAGTTTTGGGATTGATCCGTTTTTACCATTTTAAGAATATAATTTAATCAAGCGATATAAGAAGTATGGTTCAAGCCTAATTTCTGGGTATTTGGATATTTACGCATTGGAAAACTAAAAAAGGTACAGGGCAAATACCACATTTTTGATGACATTTTCTTTTTATTCCGATAGAAAGGAAAATAACCAATCATGAAAAAAATAAAATACGTCAGCATTGCATTGATTTTGATAGGAGTACTAGGTTGTAGTAAAGACGAGGATGCGATTGATAATTTAAAAAATGTTCAAGCCCAATTTTGCAACAATTATTCGGGACCGGGCGCTGCTTATTGGAACATGGCCAATGGTATTTTCTTACCATTGAATGAAGTTCCCATAATTAAAAACCCAGGTGGCCGTGTTTCATTTATTGAACAGCCACTTCTAAGTCTTCAATATCCAGAGGGTTACACAGGAACCGGTGTAAGGGATGTACAAAACTTTCCGATTGGGATTGATATAAAGCGTCTTGACAAAAGGGTGTTTTTTCGTTGGATTCCTAATGTAAGCCTTGTTGGTATTTCAGATTTCAATCAAATTATCGCCCAAGAAATCAATACGATGTTTGCCGAGGTGGGGTATGATCCGAACAATGGATTTGAACCTATATGCGCTCGTAATGAAAGTCAAAATTTTGAAAGTTTATTGGTCAATTTCAACGGTAGGGTAATACAATTTGGGGAATTTACTGGGATTGTATGGGTGCGATCCACAATTGTTCCGGGTTTGGGAACGGTCAATTCAGCGATTCAAATCTCTGCGGCACCTTCGGCCGAGTTTGACTCCCGTACTTTAGATACCTTTTTACCTTTTAATTTTCAACTTTACGTCCGACCAGATGGCGGAGGCTTTATTGATAATGATGGAGATGGCAGTCCAGCCCATTTAGATCCGGATGACAATGATCCCAATATAAGACATCAGGGATAGTTTGGGTTGAACACTTACGATTGGTCCTTCGGTACAAGGGGAGTCTTGGTCTTTCTTTTCCAAATTATTAAGAAAAAAACAGCTGCTACCAGTAACCCTAAAATTATATACCAGTAATTATCCATTGATGATGATAGTTCTATGGGTAGGGTGTCTCCCATTAAAATTAAACCCGCCCAGTATTGTGGATGAAGTGTTCTTCCCTCCGCATGATTTAAATAATCCAACTTTGCATTTTTTAGTGCCTCATCTTTGGGAAGGCCGTTTTCTAGATATCCATAAAAGTTATCCAGGATGACAGTGCTTGATTGCTCATCAATTTGCCAAAGACTGGTTAAGATACTTTTACTGCCTGCGTAGTTGAAAGCATGTGCCAAGGAAATCATTCCCTCACCAGGTTGATAGCTGGGTTTTCCCGTTTCACAGGCTGTTAAGATCGCTAGATTGGAATTTAGGTTTTGATTATATATCTCATAGGTATATAGGTAATTGTCATTGATAAGGGTTGAATCGGAAATGTTCTTTGCAAAGACCAATCGCGACAGTTGGGGATTTACATTGTTTGATTCTGCATGAGTGCCGATGTGTATAATCTTATGCTCGTTTGCCGTTTTATTAAAAATGGCTTTAGATGCCTGTTGATTTAAAAATGACCTACCCCCAAAACGTTTGGAATATCTTTGTGCAATATCGGCACTGAACGGTTGCGGTAATAAGGTTAGGTAGGTTTTATCTATATCAATTGAATCGTTAATGGCTATTACATATGCTCTCTTCATACTTTCATCAAAGGTAGGTGCGAAGGCCACAAAGTCATTGTTGAAATCCAGTGTATTTTGGTTATCATCCAAGAGAAGTAGGCTATAATTATATGAGATATTGTGTTTGGCCAAAAGACTTTTATTTGTCAGATCTTTAAAAGAATTAATTTTTTCAGCAGTAAGAAGTTCAAAATTTAAATTGAACAATTCTTGATCGGGGAATATTATAACATTGTCAGTTTTTATCTTGTTTTGAATAGGTTCCCAAAGGGACTTATATAAATGTGAGAGGCACTCAAAAATTTCAGAACTGTTTTTTTGGTAATCCGAAATGGTGGCAATACAATCCAACGGTAAATTGGAAGGTAGGGGAACCATCTCCATGTTGTCCTTTGTTATGATGACGGCAACGAGGTCGTGGTCAATGAACAGATATCGTACCGCTGTGTACAACCCGTCAATATTCTTCTGCAGATTGCCCAATGGCGTTAGAACAGTACTATATTTTAATTCATAATATAGCGGATACTCAGTTTTTAATTTAGCAAGGTAATCATCCCACTTCCGCAATTTGGCCTTCCAATCATCCACATCAAATTGAGTCCCTTCGGCCATGTCAAAAAAGGAATTGATGTTCTTGCGCAGTACATCTTCCTCTTCTCTGATATTTACAGGTGTGAGCTTATTTTCTGATAGGTTGAGCCTGGTGCGTATTCGATGGTATATGGAAGATTCGTGAAGTTCGATGATTTTTTCCAGATATTTTTTCTCGCCGGTTATATCAAATATTTTACGATATACCTTTTTGCCAAAATCAAATAATTCTCGACTATTCTCCAAGAGTACATTGATATCATCTTCGTTGGTGATCAATGATTTTTTTCGTTCAATTCTTTGAATGGCGTTCTCTATAACCTTGGTGATTTTACCCAAACTCTCGATTGTTTTGACCGTGTCCATTTCATATTGAGCCTTGGTGAGGTAAAGCAACAATCTTAGTTGGTTTGGGCTAAAAAATTCTTCAGAAATTATACTGTTGAACGATTGGCTTTTGTACGAGCCCAAAATTTGATTGCTCAGTTCAATAGTTCCTTTATAATCTTTTTGATCAAAAATTATTTTGACTTTGGCTATTCGCACCTCATTTGCCAAATAACTATCTGTTCCATGTACGGAAATAACCTCGGTAAGGGTGTTGTTGATAATACGAATACCTTCAGCATACTCATTCAGATTTGAATAAGATTTGGCCAGGTTGATATTGGCATAAACCTCATTTTGTGAAAATCCTTGTTCATTACTGTTTTTATACGCTTGAAGCGTTCTATGGTAATAGTCCACGGCTTCTTGGTAATTACCTTTTTGATAAGCTAAGTCGCCCAATACTCCGTAAAGGTTAGCTTGGTAAGAATAATTTTCCCCTTTGATTGAGTTTAAAGAGGTTTTTGCTTCTTCCAGATAAATTTCTGCTTTTTCTAGGTCATTATTGTATAGTAATGATTCGCCAACCATCAAGGCGGCACCGAAATACTGTATCGTATTTTTTAAGAAGTATTTTTTTGCATGGTTATACCCTAGCATGGCAATTCTTTTTGCCTTTTCCTTCTCCCCTAAATCGGAATACAGGCTTCCCAAATTTCTATAGGAGATAATTAGGTTTCCGTGCACTTTTTCCGTTAAGGGATGGTTATTGGTTTTGTTCAAAAAAGAATTGTAATGGTTTATTGTTTTTAATGTGAAACGCATGGCTTCATCAAAATTGCCGGCAGACTGTTTTACCATGAACCAATTGCCGTAGATGGTGCCCGGAAGATAATCGGTTTGTTCTGGGTCGTTATCGGTTTTGTCCAAAGCATTGATGGCCTTTTTAAAATAGTAATCGGCACTGTCAGGTTTGGCATTAAAATGCATTAGGGCTCCTTTGTAATTGTATATTCTTGGTGCCAAAGGGAAATTGCCCGAACTGTTTTTTTGGATTAAATCAAGAGCGTTGTTGGTGTGTGCGATCAATTGTCCAAAATCTCCCATTTTAAGGCCCAACTCACTTAAATGAAATTCAGATTCAACCATTCGATGGACATCACCAAACTCTTTGGCCAAACGGTTTACCTTTATTAAATATTTTTGTGCTTTTGGGGCAGTACCTTGATCTATGTACAAAATACCCATCCCCAAATTGGCGTCATAAGCAATAGTATCGTCTAATTTTCTGGAATCTATTAGGGAATATAACTCCAAAGCCTTTTTAAAATTAGTCTCTGGATTTTGTAGGAATTCTATCTTTCCCAAGGGATAGACCAAGCGCCCCAATAACAAATTGCTTGGATTCTCAATTTCCGTTTTAAGAATCTCCTGGGCAACTAAGAACTCATTTGAGGCGATTAGGCTGTCTATTTTCTTTAAGACGTTATCTTGTTGCGCGTTTGCCTTACACAAGAGTAAAATACAAAGAATGGCAATCAATACATCCAACTTCATAAATTTCATTCTTGAATTTTTTTCAGAAGCTCCCCGCTCTTTTCATCTGCAGCCATTTTCAAGTGCTTAACGGCTTCTACGGTATTATTATTCTTTAAATGCACAAGTGCTAAATAATAATGGGCTTCCTTGCTAAAAACGGACACTTCAGAGTTTAGGGTGTTTTTAAAAAAATCAATGGCCTTATTGGTATTCCCCTTAGCCAAATAGGCGCTTCCCAAGAAATAGTTCAAGGTGTCACTATCCTGATTTGTAAGCAATAACCTTTCCCATTTGTTGATTGCTACATCATAATTCCTTTGCTTGTAATCAACCATTGCCTCATAAAAGTCATAATTGTCATTGGTACCCATAACAGTGGGAAGTCCGGGGTCAACTGAGTAATAACTTTGAAAAAGTTTCTCGTTCGGACTTTGTTTGTTGAAAAACCATATAACCGATGAAATCAATATGGCAATACTTGCGGCTATACGGTACCAATAGAATTTATTCTTTGTGCCGGCCGTTCTACTGGAATCCTCTTTTAGACTATTATGGAAGGTCTCCATCGAATTTCGGAGTCCTTCTTCCTCAATGGCATAGAACAGTTCTTTAAACTCCTCATATTGTTTTCTTAGTTCAGGATCGCCATACAATTTGCTGTTGAATTCCGCTTTCTCTTTAGAATCCATTTGGTCCAAAAGTACTCTTTCATACTCTTCTTGCTGTTCTTGAGTTATGTAATTTGGGTACTTATCCATTGTTTTTTGTTTCCAAGGCCAATGCCTTGAGTTTTTCCATACAACGGTATTTTTTATTCCGTACCGATGCTGGGCCAAGTTGAAGGTCTTTTGCTATTTCATCCATAGATTTTCGCTCAAAATAGAATTGGGTCAAAATCTTTTTGCAAGATATACCTAGTTGTTTCATGGCCCCATGTAGGGCATTCAATTTGCTTTCCTCTTCGTTTTCATCCGAAGGGTCTTCACTTTCAGGGCTCATAGCAATGACCCCGTTATCGGAAACTGTTTTTTTAAAATGGGCAGAACGTAAATAGTCAGTCCATTTATTTTTGGCTATGGTAAAAAGATAGGCTTCTAGATTACTATTTTCTTTAAGTTTATCATTTTTGACGTTTCGCCAGCAAGCAATAAAAGCTTCTTGAAATACATCCTTGGCCTGGGCTTCATCTCCATTGTTTATGAAAACATGGCTCCTGAATTTAGGAAATATGTTTTGATATACCTCTTGCATAACCTTCTGATCATTGTTTTTAAAAGCGGTAACGAGCTGGTTATTGGTCTTTTGTAAGGTATTCCCCATATTTTTTTGAAAACATGGGGAATTTACAAATTTTCATTTGCTTTTGGAATTAATAAGATTAAAGTACATTTTATCTCGATATAGTTCATGCACTAATTAAATATTGGCGTAATTTCTATATTTAATGGTTCTACACTTATATTTTCAACTAGCTCTTGGGCACGTGTCTCTGCCTGGGCTTGATTGCAACTGTCAAAAATTATGATGCTTCCTACCCCTGATCTAAATCTTAAAATCCCGTTCCCCATATCTTCCAATTGCCTTTCATCAAGAACCCTTTCTTGGTTCACCACACCATTACTGGAGGTAATGATTCCCTTATAACCAGAGGCGCCTTCAACAGCAGCAAAATCTGCGGCATATGGAATGGGACTAAAAGCTTGATAACCAATATTATCGGTACACCCTGAGTTTGAGATTTCCTTAAGGTTGGGCTGCCTAGTGAATGACACTGTAAAGGACTCGCAACCTTTCTTGTTGTTCATGGTCATTGTGTCCCGCCCTGCCTCGGTTAATTCACCTGTATTTTTATTGCGCAAGTACAGAATGACGGTCACTGTCTCTTTATTGTCACCACTACCTAATTCGGACTCAAGTGCGGTACTGATATATGAAACATAATTCTTTTTTGTAATAATTGATTCACCAAAATTATTGGGGTCATCACCAATATCTTGAAGCCTTCCTCTGTACTCGTTCGATGTGCTCCAATGAAATTCAAATTCCTCCAATTCCGGCTCAAGGTCAGTGATTGCGGTTACCCGAAGCTCGGTGGCTTGACCCAGGCAGAGTTCAACATTATCACGTTGCATCTCAACAACCGCATCTATAGATCTAACGTTCCAATTTTCAAAATTAAAAGCCCTTGTGCGCAGACCACCAAAATTGGAATAATAATTTGTTGCTTTTATATTCCTATCTATGGCGGCAAATATAACTGTTGTTCTTTGATACCCAGTTTCAATTAATTCATGGTTCTGTATAAAAGTATTTGGAAAGTCACCGTTACCGGACAATATATTATAAACATCCTGTAACATAGTACGTAGGTCATTGCTCAATCGAATATCTTCATACAAGGCTGGAAGAAAAATGTTCGTTGCTTCCTTGAACTGGTTGTCTATAACTTCTTCAATAACATCGGGATATTGTTCAAGAACGGGGAGGACGGCATTGAGCAATGCATTTTCTTTATCACTACCGAATGGCGGCAGTAATGATTTGTTACCAGCTATATCCAGAAGAGTAGGTAAAAAATAGTCGATAACGTAGGTTTTTTTATTGATTTCCGCATAGGTGTTCCGTTCTTCTTCCGTCATGCCCCTTCCACCGGAATTGGGCTGACCAGAACCAATAACGACCACTTCGTATTCGGCCACAAATTCAGAGGCAGGGTTTACTGGCAATAATATTGGGTCTGTTTTTATGGCATTGTCAATTGATGCCTGCTGTGCGTTTATTTGTTGGACCGAATTTCCCAATTCCAAAGTTTCTATTTTGTTGGTCTTGCCTGTCTCCAATTCAAAACTCTCAAAAGTGCTGGAGGTATAGTTCGGTATATTATATACGTCACCGTTTCTATCGGTATAACTCTTTTTGTAAATGATGACGTTGGATCTTCTTGGCAGGGAATTTTGCAACATTATGCGGGTTGAATCAATACTGGATAGGGTTACACCGCTTTTTGTGCTTTCATCGTTAAAAAAAATCCGATTTTCAATTCCTGTTGAATTCTTTGAGGTTATTTGGTCCAAAAAGTTTTGTAGGGTTGGTTCATAATTGCCTTGGCTATAGAAGAGTGGATCACTTTTAAACAATGTTTGTATATCTTGTACAAAATTCGAAAAACCTGGGTTTGTCTTAATACTTTTTAAAAAGGCACTTTTTGCATTATCCGGTAACAAATAATAACCCAGAGCATAATAAAGTATGATTTCAGCTGTGGTTTCAACTGACAGTTCACTTCTTTCTTTAGTAATGAATCCGGCGAGTAAAACATTATTTTCCGCATCCAGAAAATATCCAATCTCTATGGTTTCACCGTTTAAGGGTAGGTTTCCGGTTCCATTGGCATCAATATCTGAATTGGCGCCAAGGGAAACCAATGTGCCGTTTGTGAAGTCCACGCTGGAATCCTCGGGCAGCAATATTTGTACATCCACGGTTTCAAACGTACTATCCATCGGGTTTTCGGTGTCTTGGGAAATATCGTCATCTGTGATAAATTCATTTGCATCGTCATCTGACTTACAGGCTAAAATGATGGTAAAAAAAATTAGGGTCAATACGAAATTTATGTTTGGAATTTTCATATTTGGTTTGTTAAAAAGGTTACTGTTTCTTAATTGGTTTTTTTGGATTTTGTCCATTTTTCCAAGATGTGACCTACGGTATTTTTTAAGGTACCAGAAAATGTTTCTGTCCATGGGCTCCTTCAAATATTTCAACGTTTTGTGTCAATTAACGATAGCCCTATAATTTTCATTGGTATCAGGATTACAAAATCGATCAAAATCAAGGTGAAAAATGCATTTTCCATATTGTTGCAATTTTAAAGTTGTTAAATTTTTATAGGTATCATTTTAATGTTAAAATGTCATCAAAAGGCTTTCCCAACTTTGGTCCACTCCCTATTTCCAAGGTTTATGCCTCCGTTGGGATTGTAGAATAGGTCGTCGTTTTTAATGTAGTTGCCTTCACTATCCATCCAATATTGGGTTGAACCGGCATCTACCTGATAATTTTTTCCATTTAGGGGGTTGTAAACGGTTTCCTCTTCGTTTATCATATTGAGGAAGTTTTTATGGGAGGTATCACTGCTCGAACCAAAAGTACGGTTCATGAATGAAGCATGGTTGGCATCCTGTGCGGCCCAAATTCCTTTCATTTTCTGTTGATGGGCATTAAATGCCGCTTGTCTGTTTTGCATGTTTATCTGGTGTTGTTGAGCAGCTTTTTGAGCGCGTAACTGATTTAATTGCGCTACATACTGTTTCCATTGTGGATTTTCTTTTGAGTTGATCAGTGCATTCTCAAAAGTTGAAATGGTCTCTGTAAAATGATCCTCATCAACAAACATATAATCGGTACTGTACATCCAGAGCGTCATGGTATCGATGTAACTCAATGGCTGTTGCATGTAAATTTTACCTACTGTGGCTAGCGCTTTTTGGCCGTTATTGTTTTTCCAGACCGTTGTTGTGATGTCCAATTTTACTTGACCTCCACTTTCGGCATTTATTTTTCCTCGGAGGTAGTCTTCTAATTTGGGCAGTCTAATATTCTCCATAAAACTGAATCCACTGTTTTGCATACGTGGCAATACTTCTTCTTCAATAATACGCTGATTACTTATCATTGGCCGGTGCAAGTTGGCGGCAGTAGAATTTCTCATAAACTGATAAGTCTGAGGGTTTTGATATGAAATATGTGCCCTTAAGGGGGTATTGAACGATTTTAGATTATTCGGACCTTGGATCTGTGTCAAAAAAATTGGAATTTTTTGGTCCATAGTGTAATTAGGCTTGGATATAACCGTCCAATCTGCTGGATAGTTTGAACTGCTCACGACCAGACCGGTTCGAGCGTCCCGAAATTGATGGGTCTTCAACTTCTTTTTTCCTAACTTTTCAAAGAACCCCAGTTTTGATTCGGTTTTGGAAGGTTCAGTTTCAAAATTGGATTCGGTTGTGAAATCTTCTTCGTACCCATTATCGTAGGCATCAAAATCTGTATTGGCATGGGGTGAATTTTTGTTGCCACAAGCGGATAGTAGTGATAGAATTAAAATAAGTCGGATGGCATATGCTTTCATTTGATAATTTTTATTGGTTTTTTATAGGATATCGTTTTAATGCTAAAATGTCATCACTTTTGGTTATAACATTTAGGGTAGGGTAGTACATTCATACTTTTGAATCTATGGAAAGTTCAATGATGGATTGTTCAAGATACCTTGAATACATGGCATTAAGGGATGATTCATGGCCTGTGTTTTTTATTTGAGGTTTTTTCAGTAAAGGCTATAATTAAGGGAACTTAATGTCTGTTCCATAGCTTGTTTCGCATTTGGATTAAAGGTGAAAATTTATTAGTAAAACTCAATTTTGAGAAGTTGGTAAGACGCACTTAAAATTGCAAGTTGAACTAATCCCGCCTTTTTCGGCTGGATCTAGGTTCGATACCTCGACCCTAGTGTCTATTCCTATTATTGGGTTCAAGGTCTGCCGACAAAGGCAGACTTGCCCTGAGGTTTAATACCTTTTGTGCAAACCTATTTATGGCAGTAAATTGAAACAATTATAAAACATCTCCTGAGCAGTCTAAGGGATGTATTTAATTCAGACTTTTAAGATGGCAATCTTTAATTTCCGGCAAATGAAATTGTGTTTGCCTGTATAAATTCAAAACCAAAATTTAGTAAAGGAAAAACTATAACTAAAGAGACCGGGTAGTGCAGGGAAGAAATTATTAAATAGTGGCTAAATATTTCTTTGAAAATCAACAATCGGATAGTATAATTATTGGTCATGGCCAAGTTATAGGAAATGTGGATGATATGCCTCTTAGGAAAGGCACAGCACAGGTTTTAGTGGGAGGTTACGTTGTGTGATGGCTATTGAATCGTTGAATAAGCAATACGTTGTTTAAAGTTAAACGCTTATTCCCCCAGATTTCTCTAGTTTCATTCTGTCCGGCTTATCCAGAGGAGGTCACATATATAAAGGTTCGGTGAAATGTCACTATAACCTCTACAGATGCAGAAAAGGATACAATTTCAACTCCTATATTTGTTGAAACCTATTATAGATTAAAAAGACATGCCATAACAATAGATTAAACTTAATAAGGGTTCTGCCTAAATTTAAAGGTTTGTTTATATACATAAGATCTGCATAATCACTGGGACTTTGTTTTTCCAGTATTTGCCAAAATAACGGATCAGAATACATCAAACTATGTTAGCGGTAATGCTATGAACCATTTAGAGATTGACTCCCATGTTGTAAGGTGAATATTAAAAACAATTATACTGTGAACAATAATGTATAAACCCAAGATTAACGGAAAAACCCATCTCCCTTTTTTTTGTTTTCGCTCTTTTATGATTAGTATGATTATTAAGGAATATAGTATAAACATTGCTACTGCATAAGCTTCAGGCAGTGGTATAATGGCATAGTTAATGAACCTTACCAGTGCAGGTTCTATAAATACAATTCCGGTCGCAATCATTGCCCGTGCATGAATTTCCATGTTTTTCCTATAAGTAATTGCTATTAAATATGCGGTACCTAGAATTATTAAGTCCTTAAATGGTACAAATAATGCCATATCCAAATTTTCGTTATTTAATTTATTCCTGCTATGCATTAATAGCAGGATCGATATAAACATAAGTGGAAATAATATATAAGAACCCTTACCGATCCATTTATGAATCGTCAATTTCCTTCTCCTAATTAGTATTGGTTGTAGGATTAGTGTCAGCATCCAAAGAGACATCAATATGGTGTGGAAATGAAAATAAAAAGTAAAGTCGCCCGTGCCATTAAAAAATTTAGAAAAATATGAAGGCCAAAAACCGAGGATGACCAATGCTATGAGTCCTATAAAATAGTAACCAGATTTATCAAAGCGAGTAATTGATTTTGTTGATTTCATTGCTGTAGACTTTTTTATGCTATGGGAATCCGTAGAAAGATTTTGGTGAATAATGGATGTATTCTTTATAAAATAAATTACTGTTGCTAGAAAGCTATATTTTAAGATAGATTATATCTGTATTACACACTGTGAGCCAAAGTTGCGGATAATTTGGATTTTTTAGGAAATTGTATTTCCTATAAACAGTGCCCTACATTTTTCTATTGAAATATACCTAGGTGAATTCTGATTTTTGGTCCCTTTAAAAAAACATATTCAAGTAAGTAAGGTGCCGTCATATTTTGCCTATTTCTTACATATAGATACTTTTATGATCAATATCCAGTTCATCAACTACGAGATTCTGAAGGGTTTTAAGTTCTCTTGAATCACGGATATGTTGTTCTTGATTGTATTCCATTTCCGCCAAAACCTCAAAGACAAAATTCACTTCTCCATGTTCGTTCCAATCTTTTTGCAAACTTTTATTTCTGTGTTTGCCCCATTTTAATTCCATTTTGTGCCTATTCCATTTGGATACCATATCGATACTGCTATCGATCATAACCCTGTTGTTGATGTTGTTTCTAATTTGAAAAACGCCCATCGGCTTCTTAATTTGCCTATATTCTTCCCTGAGTTCTTTTTTGGTTTTCATGCCAACTATTTCAATTGTATTATTGGTTTTGCAAATCCGCACAAAAGAATTTTACGAAATTCACTATATGTAGATTCTATTTTTCCTTTTCCTTTATTTCACATCCGTGCGGTAAACTTTTAAGCTGATTTTCTATGGACTCCCCATCGATTAATGCCCAATGTTCAATAATTTTTCCTTCTTTAATCTTAAAATATCTAAAGCCGGATATGCTCAATTCCTTGCCAGTTGCCTCTATACCTCTCCAGGTTCCGATATGTTTTAGGTTCATTATAATTCTTACAACGCTCTTATGACCTTCCGTTATTTGGTCTTCTATTACGGTATTATGTTTAAAGGCCATATCCGTGGCCAAAATCCATTTTTTAAGTCCTTCCTTGTTTGCTAACATGGAGGAAGGCAAAGAATAATCTTTAAACTCGGGATGTATGAACTTATCCAATTCATCAAAATGTTTATGATTCCATATTTGCTCAATAAAGCTTGTGGCTATATTCGAATTTTCCATTTGTTTTGATATTATTTAAAATAATTGAATCAATTTTCCGTAAAGTTTTTTGCAAAACACAAAAAAGAAAGTATCGGAATAAATACTTGCAAGGTTTAATTTCATATTCGTTCCTTGACGATTATTTGGGGTTATAAAGTTTCACCACTTAAAATCAATTGATATGCTTGTTCATAACCTGAGGCAGTCGAGTCTTCATCGTGACTAATTTGGGCAAGTCTATCTATTGATCCAATAATGCTTTTTTCTACTTGCAATAAAGATAATTCTGTATTTGTCCCATCAAATAGGTTACTTAATTCATCATTCAAACGATGTCCATTGCTAGCTAAAAAGGATCGATAATCGGAAATGACCTCGCTAATGATGGATTTTAATTTTTTGTGTTCTTTTTGTACTTCGGAAAGTTCAAATGTTGCTCTATTTTTATGTTTCAAAGCATAGTCTTTTTTTAACTGTTTTACTTTTTCAGGGTCAGGATATTTTCCCCAGTAATCTGTTACTATAAGGGGGATTTTTTTATACAGTTGATCATAGCTTTCATTCAATTCCGCGTGATTTCCAGAACTGCTCTTTGCTTGGTGGATTCGTGTACTGCATGTTTCATTGGCCTCGTATAATCTGGACGTGGTCTTGCTAACAAAAGTGTTAATATCCTGGGTGTTATTATTGATCTTGGTGTCTTTTAATCGTTTTATATGGGCCTCATGGGAATCGTCCAAATCGCCTGCAACTATTTTTTTGTTGACAATATCTTCTTTTCCCTGAGTTGTCATGTTATTGTATTTGACCGCCATTTGCTTTGCATATTCGGGATCATTCATCATCCGTTGCAGGTCCGCTTCCGTAAAGGGGCTCAAACTGGAAGAGGACATATTGGATGCCATTGCTTTTTTAGCGGCAACCTCACGTTCCCCATCGCTCATTTTCATAACCCTATCCATGCCTCCCATGCGTTGGATCATTTCATTTTGGTTGGCTTGATTTTTATATCCATCCCCACCAATCTTACTGTTATATGCGTGGACTTTTGAAGCGTAATGGGACTCAATCTGGTTTGCATATAATTCCATTTGCTTAATAAAGGCATCATATTGCAATTTAAGTTGGGAATCACCTTCGCAGTGGATACTTTTGTTGCATACATATTGAAATGCGGCTTCTGGACTGGTTTGTAATACTGGTACTGCATTCAATAGCGCATAATAATCTGCATTTCCAAGTACCGATGAGGTGGATTTTTGGGAAAATATATGACCTGTTGATAATAAAATTAGCGTTAATAATGTTGTTTTCATTTGTTGTTTTTTATTGTTATTGATGATATTAATTGACAAATCCAAAAGCAAGGGCCATAAAACCAAATGCACCAAAAACAGTATGGATCAGTATAGCAATGGTGGTATTCTGTCTTAATTGGGCAACAGCGGGCAAAATGAAGAAGATGGGAAAGGACACAAGGATTAAATCGAGCCCCATGGGTAGATGCCAAAAAGTCCAGAATATACCTTGAACAAACCATGCCCATTTTCCCAGTTGCAATTCCTGTCTCGGTAGTATGTATCCTCTCCAAAGAAATTCTTCACCCAAAATATTGAAGAAGAAAAATAATGTCCAAGCATAAAGAATCCACATGTTATGACTCACAAGGGGCATATTTCTAAAAAAAAATGGCATTGCATCAATCCCCATCTTTGGCATTATTATTTTGGCTGTCAAATAAGAGGAGGTGCATAGTATAATAAAGGTAACAATGGTATATATCCAGTCTTTTTTAGATAATTTATTGATTCTCATTCTAAAAAAAATAGCTTTAATTTTATTGGAAGTACTTTCGTTTTTAGATAAGAAAATTGACATAATAAACATTGGAATTAACGCAATTCCACCAACGCTAATGAAATAGATGACCTCAATGGGCAATAGACTATTGGTTTCAAATAGGGGGATTATCAATTGGCAGGCTATATAATTCAAAAGGGTTGGTAAGCCACAGAAAAAAATATAATCCTTCCACTGTAGAGGGTTTACAACTTTCATTAATTACTTATATTTTCAAAGTCAACTTCTTCTATTTTTTTTATTTGATTTTTTCCCAATGCGTCTGGCATACATCGCAATAGGGTATTTCGTATTGCTATGAGATTATGCGCTTCCAATTGTGCCAATTTGCCAATTTGTCTTGACTTATCGATAATCCATTTTGTTCTTTTGAGCCTATGTTTTTCGAACCTTAAAAAAGCATGTTCATAATTTGAAATCTCCGACATACTTTTTGCAATTATTACCGCATCTTCTATAGCTTGGCATGCCCCTTGCCCCATATTGGGTGTTGTAGCATGGGCAGCGTCCCCAATCAGTACGATACGTCCAAAAGCAAAATGGTTCAATGGTATTATATCACATATATCATTCTGAATTAAGTTGGCATTAATGGATGCCTTTAGAATTTTAGGTATGTGCCCATGGTATTTTTTAAATCGATTGTAGATATCCACAACTTGATAGGACTTAAAATGAGGGTCCTCAGCGGCTGCATTGACGCAGGCAAACCAATACAGGTAATTATCTGCAAGGGGCACTATACCGAACCTGCCATTTGCGCCCCAAGTTTCTGATGCTTCGTTTACTAGCAGCTGGGGATTTTTAATGATTGCTCTCCAACAGGTATATCCCGAATATCTGATTTTGGCGTCAGGGACCAGCTGTTGCCTTATAACGGAGTGTATGCCGTCTGCAACAATAACATAGTTGGAAAGATATGTGCTTCCATCTTCAAATTTTAGTTTAACAGCAAAATCCGTACTCTCAAAAGATTCTATTCGTTTGCCCAAGTGAATTGTTGACGGATCAAGTTTTGATAATAATAACTGATGTAGGGTGGCCCTATGTATTGAAAAAGTTCCACTGCCTAATTCCTTATCGAAATTTGTTTTTGAGATTATTTTTCCAAATGGATCATAAATGGAAAAAGAGGGCAAAAGTTTACCTTGACCTAAAACCTCTTCATATATGCCAAGTGCCTTAAAAGCCTTCATGGCATTTAGTCCCAACCCTAATCCTGCCCCTACAGGCTCTATTTTATTGGTTGCTTCAAAAATTTGAGTCTCAATTCCGATTCTGTTGAGTGCTAAAGCGGTGGTAAGTCCGGCTATACCTGCTCCTATAATTGTTACTGTTTGATGTTCCATAGTGAATGCAAATTTGGGTTACTTCCGTAAAACATATCTTTACATATGTTAAAATACACCTCCCTTACTGCGAACTGTTTTATTGTTGAAGTCGTAGACAATTAAGGGTGAACTTAAAAATTACCGAAAGACTTGCTGAATATTATGCGGTATAAAGGCATTCTACAAAAAAGTAGCTATCCATAATTAAATTGTGTAGCTGCTGTTTATATGGTTGGAAGCTAGAGAATGGCAACATTGGGATAGTAATCGCCGTGAAATAGGAAGAAGGAGTACCAAGTTCAAAAAATGATCGGTTGCGGAATAAGTACCTTATGGAATTCCGGTTAAGTGGGATATATCATTTTTATAAGCACTATTGAATACCGGCCCTAATTCTACTAATACTAACCTGGGTAGTGCCTAGGTAGGAAGCTATGTAATGAAGAGGGCATCTGTTCATAATCCCGGGGTATTTTTTTGCCATGATTTCATAACGCTCTTTCATACTGTAGAATCGAAGGCTTGCTATACGTTGTTGTTCTTCCAGTAAGGCCAATCCCATGAGTTTTCTCGCATTATGTTCCAAAGCATGGTGCTTTGCACATAGTTTTTCAAAATCAGCTGACAAAAAATGAAATATTTCTGAATCCTCAATTAATTGGATGCCTTTATCACTCGGAAGCCCGGTCAATAAACTTGGAACTGCCCCAATAAATTGGCCGTCTATTGCAAAATAATCTGTTACATCTTTATCATCATGAAAGTAAAATGCACGTGCCAATCCGCGTTGAACAAAAAACATGGATTTGGCATACTTACCAATTTCCAATAAAGCTGTATTTTTTGGAATTAGGTCATATGAAATGATTTTTTCAAAATCCTCAATTACATCATTTTTTAATGGTGAAAGCGAGTGAAACAAACTGATTATTGGATTGGGGTTCATAGGGCAATGATTTAGGTTTAGCATTTACAATGTATTATTTGCAAAAACTGTTTCAAATTATTTGTTATTAGTAATACTCTACTGATAATTGTTACATTCCCTGGAATAGAATGTTGAAGTTTGTTAAGGATGCCGCACGTTTCTAGATTGTAATATTACCTTTAATTTTACTTGTGTTCTAAAGGAAGCCCAAAGGAGGAAGTCCATCTATATTTTATAAGTGAGGGCTCTGCAAAGTGTATTAGCTTGGTTTTGGGGGTAGGGGGGTACAGTATGGTCCTGTTTCTGCCCTTTATTTACCGATTATTATACCATACTCTGCTGGTATGACCACTCCAGAAAATCCATTTGTAAACCCATAGAATATTACCAAAATAGTTATTGATCCCATAATTAAGATAAGGTAAGATTGTTTCCTTGGCTCAACGCCGAGTATATTCCTTTTCAATTTTTTTATATGGATAGCCGAAATATGAAGGAAAAATGTAATTATGGCCAGACCATAATACGGTATGAAAAATATATTTACCGGGAACGCGTTTATACCTGCTGCACCGAAATAAAAGTAAGTATCCAAATTCATTAAAACTTTTGATTACTAATGTATTCCTTTGTACAGGCGTTTGATAATAATTTTTGAATACAAATACTCTGACAGGTATAATTATTTTTTTTCCAATACACATTGGAGCTGTGTACCTGGACAAAGTCAATAAAAAATAGGAAATTCAATAAATAAGGACAATTCATGCCGTTCTTAGGGCCTGTATGGACATGGTTTTTATACCTTAGCACTTTTAAGCCATTGAAATATTGGCTTTGGCAAATCAACCACGCTATTTTGTTACATTTTAAATGGAGTAAATCTACCGGATTGGATTTTAAAAAGGCCGTACTTTTTATGGTCATTAGTACCTTCTCGTTTGCCTTGATGAATGTTTCGGTAAAATATTTGGCGCGTATCCCTACATTTCAAATTGTATTTTTTAGATGCTTTGGTTCGCTGGTATTGGCTACGACTTTCATCGTGGTAAAGGGGATTCCCATATTTGGGAACAAACGAAGACTAATGTTGTTAAGAGCTATACTGGGATTAACGGCTATGAGTCTGTACTTTCTTTCCTTAAAGCACCTAAATGTTGGCACCGCAGTTTCATTACGTTATATAGCGCCGATCTTTGCTGCCATATTTGCGGTTTTCCTGTTAAGGGAAAAGTTGAAAAATATTCAATGGCTTTTTTTTCTAATTGCCTTTGCAGGGGTATTGGTCCTAAAGGGATTTGATGGTAATATTAATACCACTGGACTGACATTAATCTTAACTGCTTCTGTTTTTAGTGGAATGGTCTACGTGGTTATCAGAAAAATAGGGGTTTCAGATCATCCTGCCGTTGTAGTAAATTATTTTATGTTCGTAGGAACCATTATTGGTGGCCTTTTGGCCATTGCAGTTTGGGTACGGCCTATGGGTTACGAATGGCTATTTTTACTTCTGTTAGGGGTCTTTGGTTTTATGGGGCAATTATATATGACCAGGGCGTTTCAAATAGCCAAAACAAACCTTGTTGCTCCGTTAAAATATATTGAGGTGATCTTTACAATTTCCATAGGTGTTTTATGGTTCCAAGAGGCCTATACTATTTTTAGTTTTCTTGGGCTATTTATGATCATTTCAGCATTGGTGTTGAATACTTTGGTGAAGAAGGATTGAATATACATGTTTCTCGACCAAGGCAGTTGCCATTGATCATTGTTGGATATGATTCAATAGAATTGCCAGCCTAAGGTCTTATATTTAATTGGGATAAAGCACCATTCTTAGAGTCGTTGTCTATGAGTCAAATATGGATCCAGAGGCGAAATGTGTAGCGCTTCAACAAACAGGTTCAATTAAATTATTATATTCTCCCTATCTAGTACTGCACAGTTTTTTTGAGACAACACATATCGTATTCCGTAACATTTCTAGCTTCGTAATTGTGAAACAAAAATTGACAATTGATTTCAATTTTCATTTCCAAAGATTCCCTAGTCCTTTAATATACATGCTCACTTGGAATTATTTTTTAAAATAACGCCAGGGGGTGAATAATTTTTAGAAGCATCGTCTATTACTAATACCCAATCACTACCGCCCATACTTTCTCGTATGCGTTTGTCCCATTTAGGAGAAAAGGTTCCGGTATTTTTATAATCACCAATTAGGTATGCCAGACCTGTTCGAGGATCATAATACCAAGCCCTTATTTCTTCAGACCCAATAACAGCTGTGTTGATACCAATATCCCGGACAATTGGAAAATACGCCATAATATAAGTGGCATCGTTTTGGCCTTTAGTGCCATCGCGGGTAGCCACTTTAAAATCAGATTGTGATGCATTGTCACCCATTAGTAAGGATTGATCTGGAATTCTTTCTAAAAAAGGTCTTGATTTGAAAAGTGATTTTAAATATCGCACTTGAAAGCTTCCTTTGGCATCTATCGCTTTGTCCCATGTTTGGATAGGGTATAATATTGGGGGGTATTCCTTGCGATTCATTTGCCAAACGGCATTATTTCCATAGGTAGTGCCAAAGCCACCAGCAAACACTGACCAATACATAGCCCTTCTGGCTTCATAATCTGTATTGTAACCATTCACAGGATTAAATGCAATAGGAATATCTTCATATACGGGCTCGCCATCAATAACCGGCTTGGTAGGTATAACATCATAGTCTTTTTTTATCATTTGGTAATTGGGATTTACCGCATTTCCATGACCGGATTGCAACATATAAAAATCTAACTGTTCTGCAATTCCAGGGTATTCAGTGATGGAATGACCCCCATTAATATGGTACGTAATCAAGTGCTTACCTTGACTACCTGTTTTGAGTCCTTCTATCATATTTGTCCAGATACCTTCATTGCCTTCAGGAATTCTATCTCCCCCTGTAATCCATACGATATTCCAATTGTTTTTATAGCGATTCCCCAAAAATTTACTGTACTCAAAAGCGTTTTTTGGGCTGAATATGGAGAGATTATCAAATAACGCGTGCTCTTTGTCTTCTGCATGTGAGCCCCATGTGGGCAACAACGCCAAATAGAGGTTGTACTTTGCCGCTAATGCGACTACTTGATCTATTTTTTTAAAATAGGCTTCGTTTGGAACTAACGGATTATTTTTCTCAAGTGGTAAATATCCTTCTGGTGTGGGTTTTGTTAAACCATCACACTCTGCCAAAATTACTGCCTGTATAACCGTATAACCTTTAGCCGACCGGTTCATTAAGTAATGTTCTATTTCAATTAGATCTAGTTTGTGAAAAAGCTCCCATGCCGTATCACCCATCCAGAAAAATGGCTGTTCATTTTCAGTAACCAAATACCGTTGATTCTCACTTACTTTTAAGTATTGGGAAAAGCTGCTGGACCAACACAAAGTCAATATGACCATAATTACTATGTTCAACCGCTTACCTATAAAAAAAAATCCTTTCACCTTATAATCCATTTGCGAGTTCATTGATCTAGTTTTTTAAAGATTATTGTTTAACAGACTTAAAGATGTAATCGCCACTATCAATTTCATAAACTGCATAATCCCCTTTCATCTCAATAAATCTAGGACTTACCCTCCCTTCCATTTCAGATTTGGCCGTGACATCATTTTTATGGGCTGCTGGCACGCATATCGTGGCCCAACTCCCAATGGGTACAGTGACGTTCATAACAAAATCAGCGGTAGTATTTTTCCAAGAAATACCAGCTTTACCATAAGGTGTATTATTGTAGTACGAAATAGCAGTGAGACCATCTACGGGTTGCGGCCTAAAAATAATGTGCTTGTATCCTGGTTCGGCGGGGTCTGGTTTCATCCCTGCCAAATAATTGTATAAATAAACGAGGCCACCACCAAACATGGGGTGATTATGCGATCCTTCTTCAGACCATTTTTCACGGGTGGTAGTTGACCCAAGTTTTAACCAATGGCCAAAACTAGGTTCATCTGTTTTGTTCAAGGCCTCATATGCCAATTGATTTAAACCGTTTTCTGCCAAAACCTCAAAGAAATATCGCGTTCCAAAAATACCAGTATCAAAATGCCCCTTGTTCATTTTTATATTCGATACCAAAGTTTCCTTTACGTCTTTATAATGTTTTTCAGGAACCCCCATTTTTAATGCAAAAATATTTCCGCCCCCGGCGCCATAGGTTTTTTCCGTTTCACTGTAAAATACCTTATGAAAAGCCCTTTGTGTTATATTGGCCATTTTCTTATAGCGCTCGGCCTCCTGGTCATTACCCAGTACTTTTGCAGTCTTAGCTGCAATATCAAGGCACATCCAATAGTAAAAAGTATGAACCAAATCATCTCTAATTAGTTCGCCCGGAGGTACCCAATCTCCCAGATTGTACCATTTTAAAATGGCCCCGTCGGCCCCTGTTCTTTTTGAAAACATTATACCCTTGTCATCTACCCACGTTTGCATATACTTTATGTACGCCTTCATGGGTTCATAGCTATCTTGCAGCACATCCATTGATCCGTATTGCAAATAGAATTCCCAAGGCATAATACTTACGGCTGCGCCCCATGCAACACCTCCACCACAACCCGGTTGCCATGGGGCGGCATTTGGTACATACCCTGTTTTTAAGTCTTGGGCATCAAGAATGTCTTGAATCCATTTATGATAAAAATTTTTGGCGTTATAGGTTTGCATTACCATAGCACATGCTACTTGCCCATCTCCGGTATACCCCGAACGTTCTCTATGTGGACAATCACTTACTATACCTCCATGCATGTTGTCTATTTGGCTTCTTTTCCATATAGTTACTATATCAGTTAGCATCTTATTTGAACTATTGAAGGTTGCTGATTCCTCTATTTTGGTATTTACGGCTTCAGCTATAAGATGTTCTTTTTTTAATATACCTGGCCAATTTGATATTTCAATACCACTAAAAACAAACCAATTAAAACGCGGAGCATAGGTTTCCAAACCATCACCTTTAAAGGTGTAGCTATTATCACCAGAATAAAGATTTCCATTAAATGAGATGTCGACCTTATGTCCAGCTGGGCCTTTTACATTCTGAAGTTTTACCCAACCTGATATCTCAACTCCAAAGTCTACTTTGTATTTGCCTTCAGAGATCTTCTCTATGGATACCGGGGAAATTTGTTCCGTAACCTTATCGGTATTTGCTGAATGGGCAACCAATTCTCCTTCGGGGGCTTTTCTAATAGTAGCATTGGACCACGAGCTGGTATCAATTTTGTTTGTAGACCAATTAGCTATTTCTTTTGTAGCATCATAGGTCTCACCATAATAAACCATATTCATAAGTATTGGGCTTTTTGCAACCTTCCAAGAGTTATCCGTTACGATCACATCTTCACTGCCATCGGTATAGGTTATGTGTATCTGGCATAAAAAACGTGGGGTGCCATAGCCCTCGGTCCAAAATTTGGCGGGATTATAAAAACCATTGCCAAGAATGGCTCCGACCACATTTTCACCTTGTTTTAAACCATTTTTAATATCATAGGCTAGATACATGACTTTGTATTTTGTGAAATTGTCTTCTACATTGATCAAGAAATTGGGCAAATTAGGTCTTTTACCATAATTTGTTTGGTTGGGCACCAATACATCATCACCTATTTTGGAACCATTTGCGTAAAATTCAAAGTATCCCAATCCTGTGGTATATGCTATCGCTTTTGAAATTTCCTTTTCAATTACAAACACTTTTCGAAGCAAAGGGGCAGGAGGCCCAAAATCTATAGGTCTTGTATCTGGGCCGCCTTCCGGTTTGGGGAAATGCGCCTCACCTTGCCAAGGAGCACCTATCCATTGGGCCTTCCATTCAGAGGAATCCAGTATTCCCATACTCCATTTTGCAGGCGAACTCCATTTGGACGATTGGTCTTTTTCGTTCCATATTCGTACCTGCCACCAATAGTCTTGACGTGATTGCAATGCTTTTCCATTGTAGATTATTCGAGTAGATTGGTCAGATGCAACCTTTTTACTATCCCACATATCTGGGGTTTTCAATAAGGCTTCCTTGCTGGCTACCCTAACCTGCCATGCCATTTGTTTTTTTATGTCATTTTCCTTAGTAGCACTATTTATCCATGAAAATCGAGGGTGGGTCTCATCTATAACAGCGGGATTTTTTGAATACTCTGTAGAAAGCTCTATAGGTACAACCTCCGGTATGGTTTGTTGCTTTTTAACGCAATCGGTAAGAAAAAAGATAAATATTATGGAAATTATGCATTTCATTTTCAATTGACTTTACAAAGGTTAAATAGAATGGTATTGCACTTAAAAAAGTGATTGGGGCTATCTAAACTCTAAGAGATAATACATAGTTTTATGTGTAGCTCCCTCAATATTGATTTGATTATTATCAATCACAATTTCTTCACTTCTGGTTCTACCCATATGGTCCAAGGGCTTTAGAGTTGCTTTTTGCAACCTTTTTGCGCCAATGGTAAAATCTATTCCTTCCAATAAGATAGGAGCATTGCCTAATTTGGAAAGATGGGTATTTGTTTCGTCATATTCCATCCCTGTGTTCTTTACCCTTCCGATTGTAGTTATTAAAATTTTATCAGTTTTATCCAAGCCAGCTTTTTTATCTAAACTTGTTAGCAGAACAACTGCGAATTCATTTTTGATTTTCAATGTCCATTCCCCTAATTCTAGGTTTAAACCTTTAGCAAAACCAAGAACACCTTTTGTTCCATTCGTGTTTAGTGTTATATAGCCTTTGGAATTATAATCCCAAAAGAGTTCTCCTGTTGCTGAGGTAATTGTTTTTATACCCTTTTCTTCAAACCGACTAATTGTATATGGTTGTGTTTCTTTTAAATTTTCAGTGAATGCTATGGGGATTTTGCCGGCTGCCAAAAGTTTTGATGAAATGGATCCCGTAAATTTTTTATCGTCAAAACCTTGTTCGATAAATTCGGAAAAGCCTAATTTGCCTTCACTCAAAGCAGCTAGGTTTACGTTTCTTTCAGTAAGAATAGGTCCTTCACTAATATCATTTCGGTATAGCATTACTGCTAATGCGGGATAAAGCCCCATTTGTGAAGGGCTATTAACATTATAAACAGAATGCGATTGCACTGTGGGGGAATAGGTAGGGCTATCTAGGGCAAATGAGTAGGAAGCATCCCAACCCTGTAGCCCCATACCATAAAACGCAATGAGGGGTGAGGCTTCTGCTGTCCATTGATTTGGAATTAAACTCATCCATTCCGAAAACGCAAATGGTCGGTCCAAAACCTGTTGCATGCCAGTGCCTAATAATCCGGAACCAGGAAGGGAGACCATGGCTTCGTTATTTACAAATCCTGTGGTTAGTTGATGCCCTCCTTTTCCGCCACCAAAATAATTATGTCGATCTATAGGTCCAACAGAATAATCGGTATGCAGGTTGTACATATGTGAAATCCCAGAACCAGCTTGCCAACCACTACTTACAATAACTCCTTTATAACCGGTATTTCTTACGGCTTTTTCAAATCGTTTGTAAAATTGTAATTGTTGTTCATATAGAAATTGCATTTTATCCAATAGATGTTGTGGTATATTTTTGTTTTCTTGTATTGATTTGATATAATGGGAGCTAAACAGTTGGTGATTTGGAGTTGGGTAAACATTTTCTTTGGCGATGGATTGCCCTTCTGGCAAATCGGACCGCCATATCTGTTTCAACTTTTCATCATTTAAATACTTAATTTTAAGCCATGCGCTAAATTGTTTGCATAGTATGGCTTTATAGGTAGGAGCCTGCTCTAAAGCTCTTTCAATTGCTGACCAAAAAATATCATCTTCATTTTGAAACTCCACAAAGCTCAAGGCAGGGTCATCCGCATAGCGTAAACCAGTAAATGGGTTTCTTCTATTTAGCATATTTACAGTAAGCCCAATATTCAAATCTTGCAGATCTGGAGCAAAGTTTACTAGGGAAGAGGTACTTCCATTCAGATGCTGCCATGGGTATTTTAAATTGGCAATTTCACTGTAGGCCTCCAGGTTTGCACTATCACCTGGTTTTACTTTATGACCATATATATGCGACCAACCATAGTAAATACCATTTTCCTTTAACTTGGATTGAAAATAATCCATCTTTAGGAACTTTAAACTATCGGGTTGACTGGAATTTATACTATCGGTTGCCTCCCAAGTAAACTTATGAAAACGAACCCCGTTCACGCCCATAAAGGTGAGGGTATTTACAAATTGATCCGCTTTTTCACGGTCAACAAAAGGTGTGTTGGAACATATATTAACACCCCAAAATTTAACTTTTGTGCCATCTTCAAAGACAAAATCCTTATCCTTTATTTGGACAAAACCATGCTTGCCAGCAGGTGCATCTAGCCAATCTTTCATATTTATGATGGAATATGATGAAAAATCGGCATTGGGCTTAAAGGCGAACCAATCTGCTTGGTATTCTTTGTTAGTGTATGAAAATAAAACAAATACAACCACAACAGCGATTGCCCCATATATGTGCTTATGTAACTTATTCACTATTTTATTGATTTATAAGCTATTTGTGCAAGTCTGCAGTAATAATTTGATGCTCATTAAATCTCTTATCATCCAGTACATTGGCAATAAAATTGACGACTGCTTCTTGTTTTTTGTAAAAATGTTCGCCTGCAATAGAATGATTCCCCCCAACATAGGTCATTAAGCGACTTGTACCCCCTAATTCTTGAATGTGATTGGCTATGGCGTGGGAACCAAAAAACATAAGCCAGCCCGGAGCATTCGGATTACAGTAATGATGCGCAGCAACCCCATAGGGTACCAATGGGTCTTTGTCACCATGAAAGACAAAAAGTGGAATATGATTTTGCGTTGTAATTAAATTTAAATCCATGATTGCACCGGCACCGGAAATGACACCTTTAAATAAAAAATCGGGAGCTAATTTTGGTTCAAATAACTGCATCTGTTTTCTGTCCCAAAAGGCGGCATGTAACACTGTTTCCGCTCCTGCGCTGCTGCCGGCTATAAAGATGTTTTTAGCATCTATGTGAAATTGATCTTGTTGTTCGATTAAAAAAGCGGTAGCATGCCAAAGCTGGTTTGCAGCTATTTGTATCGCCTTAATCTTTTCAGCTAATATACCGTTACACCCAAAATCTTTATTTTCCATATACAGCGTATAATCTATACTTGCACATGCGATATTGTTCTCCACCAAATGTTTCGCCAAAAGGTGACCGCCTTTTTTACTGCCAGTACTAAACCCTCCCCCATGAACATATATTACTAAGGGAGTTTTGGCTGAATCCTTAATGGGAGGTAAAAATAAATCCAACTCCAGGCTGATGGTGTCATTTTCAAAGTAGGTGAGGGTTTCAAATTCTTGTGTACTTCCAATAGCCATTACTAAATGAAGGACAATTAGAATAACATTGCGCTTTAGGGTTGGTTTTGGGTGTTTGGTATTATACTGCATTGTTCTTTTTTTGATTTAAAAGCCCATAATTTATATTGGAAACCTCAATTTTAGTTTATTAAATTACGCAATTATGGAAGGTTATTTAGCCAATCTTCCAATCTATTTACCCAGGTCTGTAGATATTTGTCTCCAGATGCCAATGAATAACCATGACCGCCACTTGGATATATATGCATTTCTGCCGCTACACCTTTTTCGTTTAGAGCCTTGAAAAAGAATAAACTATTTTCAATGGGAACCGCGGTATCATCGGCAGAATGAACAATGAATGTAGGAGGCGTATTGTTTTTCACCTGAAGTTCGCTGGAATATTCCATTATTACTTCATCACTTGGGTTTTGACCTAACAAATTAAGCTTGGATCCATCATTTGCATATGGTTCTTTCATAGTGATTACTGGATATAATAGTATCATGAAATTCGGACGCGCACTCAAACTATCAATTTCATCTTTTTTTGAAAATGATTCACGGTCAAATTGCGTACCTAGGGTAGAGGCCAGGTGCCCCCCTGCAGAAAAGCCCATAACCCCAATTTTTTCCGCATTTATATTCCATTTTTTGGCGTTGTGCCGTACTAGCCTTAAAGCACGTTGAGCATCTTGCAAAGGAGCCTCGTTGCGTTGCGCAATAGATTTTGAATTGGGCAGTCTGTATTTTAAAACAAAAGCGGCAATTCCTCTAGAGTTTAACCATTTGGCGATGTCTGTACCTTCCCAATCATAGGCCAGAACTGTGTAACCTCCACCAGGACAAATGACCACGGCTTGGCCGGTAGCGTTCCTTTTACTGGGCAAGTATACTTCAATTGTAGGTTTTTGAACCTTGGCTATTAAGAGGATATCATCAGTCTCCTCAATAATCGTTTCCATTTCATCAGATTCTTTGGTGTTAACAACACCATTTTTCCATATAGGAATAATTTCTTGGGCATAACCATAACTTGAAAGGATTAGCATTAAAATACACCATTTTTTCATTTTATCTGGGCTTTGGTTAGAGGTATAGGTATTACTTGATATATGTGTTGATTATTAGATATTTGTGAAAATTGATAGCTAGTAGAGAGTGGATTCGGGTATATAGGCAATGGCCATTACAGTGTTGTTCGGTGTAAGTTGCAAGGTCCAAAAGCTTTATAATAACTTCCCATTGTTTTTGAAGTTCTTTTTCTGAGCAAAAAAAAGGATGGCAGGAATTATACCCGCCATCCCTATTAAAAACAAACTAACTACATAATTAATATCCTGGGTTATTTTCTAAGATTTCGCTGTTTCTCTCTACCTCTTTCTGTGGAAGGGGAAACAATAAGTGCTTGCTCACATCAAAAAGTGAACTGGAAGAAAGGTTAGTGCTAAATTGGGCATCGTCGCCGGTCCACCCTGTTAGGTTAAGGTCGCCGGCAACATGCCAACGTTTTAAATCCCACCAGCGCTGGCCCTCACCAGCCAACTCAATAAAGCGCTCATCCATGATCCATTTCATGATCGTATCAGGATTTGTTTCACTGGTGGAGTAATCAGCAGGTACTGTGCCATCATTTGTACCTGATGCCAGACCCCAATCCCTTGCTCTTTTTCGAACATTGTTAACCAGTTGAATTGCTGTAGATGGATTACCCGACTTTAAATGTGCTTCTGCTATTAAGAGGATAAGGTCGCCATATCGCAACACGCGTTCATTGTTACTTGAGGAATCAAACAAATTGCCCTGTTGTTGGTCTAGTTCCTCCAACATATACTTTTGAAAAAGCCTTCCACCTTCATTGTCATCAGTTCTAAGAAAGTAACTAATTCTAGGATCGGTACCAAAAGCATTAAACAACTTATCGGTTATTAGAAAACGTGTATTTGCATAATTACTGATATTGGAAGAACCTGCCACGGCCATCATCCCTCTAAAAATACTTAAATCTTCAACTCCCCGCCAATTACCATCGTTCTCTAAAAATATATTACTAAAAATTCCGGGCTGACCTGCTTGCACCTCAAATAAAGATTCTTGATTATTTTCGGTAGCAACATCAAAATTGTCCAAATATCTTGTGGATAAGGTTGCTGTAATAGCATTGAAAGTTGTGATAGCTTCAGTATAATCATTGGATCCTGAGTAGTTGGCTTTAAAAACCAACGCCTTGGTCAATAAGGCACGGGCCGAGTTTTTTGTAGCTCTACCCCTATATTCTGCACTCCAACTTTCCGGTAAAATGGCTAAGGCAGCTCTTGCATCGGTAATGACTTGTTCCAAAACTTCAAGATGGTCACTTTTTGGCGTGTTTGCTTCAGCTTCGTTCAGAATTCTTTGAGTAACAATAGGTACATTGCCATAAATATTGAAAAGGTTATAATACGCATAGCTCCTTAAAAACAGTGCCTCACCTTCCATATATGATATTTCCCCAGCTCCCTCATAATTGGAAAAATCAACGGTATTTACTTTTTCAATGATTACGTTTGCCTTGGACACCATTTCATAGGTTTTGTCGAAAATCCATTCAACCCGCACATTATCCGGATTTAATGTTCCATCAAAAAGTTCTTCGGCCGTACGGGTACCATTCGTTTCTGTAAGGTCATCACCAGGTAGTAGCCAAAGGCTATTGGCCCAATTTGCATTATCCCCGGCATTGTAATGATAATAATCATACAGCTTGGCATATATTCCAAAGGTTACAGATCTAAATTGGATAACATCGGCGAAGTAATTCGCTTCTGTATTTTTTAGAGGCTCGGCATCAACTCTATCTTTATCACAACTAATGAAAGTAAGCAGTAGTGTGAAAACAGCTAATATATTTTTTATGTTCATTTTTTTTAGTTTTAGATTAAAAGGACACATTAAAACCCATCATAAAGGATTTGGGCAGTGGGAAGTTATCGTTGGTAGGATCAATACCCTTCCAATCGTAGATGTAAATGTTATTTTGACCACTCACATAAATGCGGAATGAATTTACGGGGTCATTTAACTTTCTTAAAAAAGAGTTTGGTACTGTGTAACCTAGCTGCCAATTATTTAATCTAAAAAATGCGGCATTTTCTACATATCTATCAGAGAATCTATTGTTTCCGGCAGGATCGCCAATTACTGCTCTGGGCATGGTGCTGGTCGTGTTGGATGGTGTCCATCTATCCAATACTGAAATTCCATAATTGGGCCCGGCATTTGACATATTTTCATGAACAGCTCGGTTGTAATTATATTTCTGTACATCGCCTTCGCCATAAAAATTAAATGATAAGTCAAAACCTTTATAACCAGCATTTAAGTTAAGGCCATAAGTGTAAGCCGGGATTGTATTGCCAATTTCTGTTTGGTCATTGGAATTAATTTGGCCATCAGGGATAGAACTATAAAATGGTTCTTCTTCGGTAGGGTCGCCATGAACATCTTGAAAATACAAATCTCCCGGAGCTACAAAACTAACATCTTGGACTCCAGAATCAGGAGTGGCCGCATAAAAGGCGTCAATCTCTGATTGCGTCTGAAAGATGCCACCAACTTTATAACCCCAGATATGCCCCAATGACCGGCCTTCTTCTACTCTATACGTACGTTGAAACTGATTTTGTGAGTACAACGGCTGATCATTGTATAATTTTGTTACTTCATTTTCAAGAAAACTTACGTTTGCCGTAACGCCATAGGTGAAATTCCCTATGTTGTCATTGTATCCAATTTGTAAATCGACCCCTCTGTTCTCAAGCTCTCCAACATTTAGAATTGGATCATTTGTACCTACACTTAAAGGTAAATTAACAATTTGCTGAATACCGGCTTGGGTTCGGTTATAAACTTCCATAGTGATGTTCAGCTTATAATCAAAAAGTGTTGCATCAAAACCAATATATTTGGTTTCAGCTACTTCCCATTCCAAAGTTTCATTTGGAAAATCTTTTAAACTGGCAGCTGTGTAATAGGTGCCTAGCCCGTTGCCATCTCCTGAACCTAAACGAACCGAACCACCACCAGTTGCCACACCGGATAAATACGCATATTTACCCACTGCAGCTTCATCATTACCTGCTTCTCCGTAACCTGCTCTAATTTTAAAATCATTTACAAAATTTACATTTTCCATAAAAGATTCACTACTAACTCTCCATGCACCTGAAAGGGAATAGAAACTACCCCAACGATAATCTGGTGCCAAACCAGAACTTGCGTCTCTTCTAAAGGAACCATCTAAATAGTACCGGTCAGAAAAACTATAACTCAAACGCCCTACATAGCCAAGCCAAGCCCGTTCATTCCAACCCGTAAATGACGAATTGTTATCCAGATCATTGTCAAAACCTATGCGATTAAGGTTCCTTATATCCGAAATATTATTCCCACTTAAATTTTTGTTCTGTGACCGCTGAAATTGATCTTGTAGCGCAGTGGTCAATACAAATCTGTGATCTCCAAAACTCTTTTCGTATACAGCACTAAAATCAAACTGATAATTGTAAAAATAGTTGGCTCTAGATTCAAAGCTACCTAAACTATTAGGTGCATTTGGTGATGCATCTTTTGGATCCAAACCTGCCGGATCAAAAATATTGGTTCTATAGGTCCTTGTACTAATACGGTCTTGGGATACATAGTCCAAATTAAGACTGGAACGTAAGGTTAGCCCTTTTACGGGATAAATTTCTACATATCCTTGTCCTATTTGTCTGGAATTTTCAAAAATCCCCCTATTCAAGTCCGCAAAGGCCAAATAATTACGCTTACTTCCCTCTCCATATTTTTTTGTCCGTTCCCAGGCATCACTGGGCGGATCAAGGACAGTAGCAAAACCAAATTCATTGGAGGCATCGTACAATGGTTGCCAAGGGGCAACCGTAGTTAAGGATCCCAATCCTACTTCTTCCGTATCTTGCTGCTGATATGCAAATTTATAATTAAGGCCTACTTTAAGCCAATTTTTAATTTTGGAATTGATATTAAAGGAAGCCCTGTAGGTCCTTAGTTCATTTCCTCTTAAGTTACTTTCTATATTGTCATATCCAATTCCGAGATAATAATCAGTATTTTCATTGGCTCCGGACACTTTTACAGAATACGATTCGGTAATGGCATTTTTTTTAACAAGATCGTCTTGCCAATCATAGGTCGTATTATCACTTATGAAAAATGGACTCTCGGGATCAAATTGTGGTGAAAAGGAGATTCGCCTCGTAACATCATTGGCGGCATCCCTACCATATAATTGATTTTCAATAGTTATATTGGGGTTTCGGTTGTTTGCATACATTTCTTGTACCAAGTCCTTGTACTGCTGGGTGTTGAGCATATCAAACCTACCTATATTTTGAAAACCATAATGGCTGGAGTATTCTATTTTGGCTCCGCCCAATTTGCCCTTTTTAGTGGTAATAAGAACCACCCCATTAGCACCTCTACTACCATAGATGGCAGCAGAAGAAGCATCCTTTAATACCGATATGGATTCAATATCATCCGGATTGATCATTGTGAAAAGGTTTGGTGGCGGTTGGTTGCCACTTCTACCTATTAGGTCCAAATTACTGGCCGTGGGTGGGGTTATGATTTGACCATCTATCACATACAGAGGTTGGGCATTACCTTGCCAACTACCAATACCTCGTACGTAAATTTCTGGCTGCGAATTGGGATCACCACTGGAATTAATTACTCGAACACCAGTAGTATTGCCCTGTAACGCAAACTGAGGCGATGCGAAGGCAGTTTTTTCCAATTCCGCACTTGAAACAACGGATACAGATCCTGTTAGGTCTTTCTTTAATTTAGACCCAAACCCTATTACAACAACTTCCTCTAGTGTGGAAGCCGACTCCTCTAATGTTATATTTATGGTACCTTGTTCTTGCACCGAAATTTCTTGAGTATGATAACCTAAATATGAGAAAACAAGTATTGCATCTGAACTTGAAACATTAATGGAATAATCTCCATCAAAGTCGGACATGGTTCCATTGGTCGTTCCTTTTTCTATGATGTTCACCCCTGCCAATGGTACCCCATCATTGTCGGTAATTGTTCCTCTAATAGGTTGTTGTACAATTTTAGTTTCGGGCCGGACGGGTTTTTCCTTTAAGAAAATTGTACCGGTTTCGGTAAAACTAAAATCGAAATTGGTTAGTATAGCGCATTTACCCAAAAGATCGCCCACTTTCATACGCCCTTTCCTTACCTCAATCTTTGGAGTGTTTTTAAATAAATCCGATTTGTAAATGAAAGTGTAATCGGTCTGCTTTTTTACAATTTCAAATACTTCCTCAATAGAATATTTTCCGTTACTATCAAATGTGATTATTTTGTTTTGGGAAAAGCCCTTTTCGGGGTTTACTCCCAATGATATAACTGAAAATAAAAAGATAAAGATTTTCATGATTGTGATCAGGGGTCTAAATACCAAAGAAATTGGTACCCCGTTTGGTTTGGTTTTCATAAATTTGAATGTTAGTTAATGTTAATTAATTAATGTTTCGGGGATGGAGGTTCAAATTGTCCAAATTCAGACTCCATTCCCTTTTTTTTTTAAAAGAGTTACTTCATAGTTATCGTTTTTTGGTTAATGCTATAGGTCACTTCATTGGTACTTTCTATACTTTTCAATATTTCATTAATATCCTGTACCTTTTTAAATACACCGGTAAAGGTTATTTGTTTGATATCCTCACGGGCAAATATCACCTCAATATCGTACCAGCGGGATAATACTTTGGTAATATCTTCCAAGGATTTATTTTTAAAACTAAAAAAGCCCGTTTTCCAGGAGACCTCATTATATACATCTACCGGATTAATGGATATTTGTTTGTTTTCAATATTTAGAATTGCTTGTTGCCCGGGTAATAAATGGTTGGATGTTATACCGTTTTCAAGTGCAACCTTTCCTTCAACCAAAGTGGTAGCAATTATTTCTTCTTCCTGATATGCCTTGATATTGAACTCTGTGCCCAAAACATTAATTCTCTGTTCCCGATGTTCCACTATGAATTCCGAACCCTTGTGTTCCGAACTGGGGGTTACATCAAAATACGCTTCGCCATATATCAGTTCAACTTGTCTGGGTGCATTCTCCTTAAAGGTTTTTGGGTATTTTAATTTGGAATCTGAATTTAACCATACTTGGGTGCCATCGGCCAATACAATATAGAACTGTCCACCTCTTGGAATAGTCAATATGTTATAGATGGTGGTACTAATCTTGGCATCGGAGGCATTTTTGTAGACCAGTTGGGATCCATTGCTGAAAATGTTTGGTGTTTTATATTCTTTTCCTTTTTCCAATACCACATTGGAGCCATCTTCCAAGGTTAAAATGGCCCTATCCGTACCTGCCAAAATCGAATTTTGATCAAGCATGGGAGTAATGTTCACTTTTGGGTTGTTTGGCCTGTTATCCAACACAAACAAAATAGATCCCACCACCAATATGGCTGCAATGGCAGCTGCAATTTTAAAGTTTCCCTTGCTTTTTCTTTTGGGGTTGATCCTAGTGGAGATGGCATCCCAACCGGATTTAATGTCAACAATGGATTTTCCCTTCAATCGATTCTCCTGAACTCTTTTGAAAAATAATCGATGTTCCTCCGATTCATTATACCATTTGTTGAAAATGGCCATCTCCTCTTCATTAAGTTCCTCGTTAATTTTCTTTAAAATAAGTTTAAATTCCATCAATCCAATTTAGTTTGCCTTATAACTATGACAATCAAATAACTAAAATGGGTGACAAAATAATCGTAAATCCTTAGTATTATGTAAAAAAAATGTTTTAGATGTAAAAAAAGGCAGTGTTTAATACAATACTGATAAAATGAAAGCAATTGAAATTACCAGTTCGCCAAATTTTGCTTTGGCTCTTTTTAATTGTGTTTTAATGGTATTAATAGAAACTCCGAGCTCTTCTGCTATTTCAGAATATTTATAATTATTGGCAAAGCGCAATTTAACAATGGTACGCATTTTAGTGGGTAAGCTTTCCAGCACTTTAAGCATTAATGCAAGTTCCAAATTTTGTTCTTCTTGATGGAAGTAGTCCGGGTTGTAATCCGTTTCCAGCATGACCTGCATTTCCATAATATTGGCTGTGTCGGTAATTTTATTGGCCTTTAAAATATTCAAGCACCTATTGCGCACCATGGCATAGGTGTATCCTTTGAGGGTAGTTTGGATATTAATTTTATCTGCATTTTCCCATAAATAAATAAAAACATCCTGTACAACATCCTCACTTGAACTTTGGTGGAAGAGGTGTTTGATGGCGTAGTTGACCAAATCGGCATACCAATCCTCAAACAGCCGTTTAAAAACGAAGTGATTTTTGTTCTGTAATTCCCGTAAGATAGAAGCTGAGTCCAAATTATATTGCATTTAGTGTGCCCAAACCAAAAAAAGATATTGCATATAGTGAAAACAGTAATTAAATCAATAGCTATGTTTGGGAAAGTAATGGGATTCTTCCAAAAATCCAATCGTTTGTCCCCATGTCCAAAATTTTTTTACTGTAGAAAAATAATTCACCAAATAATCAAATTACGGCGCTACAATTTAGGTAAAATTATTAATCAAATGCGAATAATGCAAAATATCTTAAAATTCAAGATTAAATATGCAAAATAATCTACTGAATGTTGAGCTATAAATCCTTTCAATGTAAGTTTTATACTTGTGCATTCCTACAGGAACGGTTCCATAGCGGAGTTTTCAATATTATATGGGGGGTGCAGAATCAAGGCCATAATATGAATTATAATAATCACCTAAAAGTATTCGATTCGTCCTAATTGTCAATGCATTGGTTATGAGTGCTTTTTAATGATGAGCCTGTTTTTTTTTATTACTGGTGAAGTAGGGTACGGGTATAAATTTTTATTAAGTGGGAAACAAATTGCGGTATAGGTGAATTGAAATGATATTGCCTTTTTTTTGTTCGAAACCGATATCAAATCATAAATTAGTTTTAGCTTTGTGGCATAAATGGGGTGCTTGCCATTCAAGGCAGGCTGAGATGATACCCAGGAGTTTTGGCTCCGAACCTGATCCGGATAATGCCGGCGTAGGGATTTCAGTTCGATGTTGCACTCTTGCATGTCGCTACTATCTTCATCTTCCCATTTCATAAATAAAAGGGAATTGATGGAGAATTTTTTTACACAGCTTACATGGTTGCAGGCTTTAGGAACAGTACTTGGTGTTGCCCAGGTGTTGTTGGCCCGGAATAATAATATCCACAACTATTTATTTGGAATTGTTTCCATTCTGATAGGCATTTGGGTATTGTACCAAACAAAACTGTATGCCGATATATTACTCCATCTGTATTATTTGTTTATGAGTATTTACGGCTGGCTTTATTGGAAATATGGGAGAAGCAAGGAAGAAACACCAATTACCTATTCGGACAAGGCAGAACAAATAAAGGCCATTGGCATTGTAATCGCCTGTTTTGCACTAATGGTCCACTGGTTAAGGAATTATACCAATTCGGATGTACCTATCTGGGATGCGGCTGTAAGTGCCTTTGCTTGGGCGGGGATGTGGTTGATGGCCAAAAGGAAGATGGAGAATTGGATCTATTTGAATATTAGCAATCTTATTTCAATTCCTTTGCTTTTTTACAAAGAGCTGTACATTTATGCCGGGCTGACTATTTTTTTGTTCATAGTGGGAACCTCGGGATATTTTAAATGGAGAGAATTAATTAATAAAGACACCAGTGGAGAACCTGTTAAAGCTTAGAAAATTATATGAGGGAGCCAATGTTTTTCCTCAAGAAATTTTGAATTGGATCGATGATGGGAACCTCTGGAACCTTTGGGTTCCCAAGGCCTTTGGCGGATTGGAATTATCCCTTTCGGAGGGATTGACCAGGCTAAAGGAATTGGCCAAGATGGATGCCAGCCTGGGATGGACCATTACCCTCTGTAGTGGAGCCAATTATTTTATAGGCAATTTACAGCCAAGCAAGGCTCGTGAAATTTTTAAGGGTAAGGACTTCAATCCATGCTTGGGTGGAAGTGGAGGGGTATTTGGTACAGCTGAGATTGTTGATGATCATTACAGGATTTCAGGACAATGGCGCTATGCTACAGGTGCTCCCTACCTTACACATTTTACGTTAAACGCGGAAATTGTGGAAAATGGAATCCAATTACGGAATAATGATGGGTCGCCAAGAGTGCAGTCGTTTGTGATTCCGAAAGAAGCAGTGCAGATTATTCCGGACTGGAATACTATGGGCCTTAAGGCTACTGCCACCCATTCTTTTGCAGTTGATGCATATAGGGCCCATAAGAGTTGTAGTTTTAGTTATAATGATTGTTACCTGCCTCATCCTATTTTTAAGATTCCCTTTGCTCTGTTTGCTGATTTAACACTATGGGTCAATTATATTGGTATTGCCAAAAACTTATTGGAAGAAGCCAGTACGGTTATAGCGAAAGGGAGGTTGCAAGCTTTGGAGGATACGATCCTCGAGTCGGATTATAAACTATTCCTTTACGCTTCTCAAATAGAGAAAACAATCAATGCTGAAAAGGTATTTGAAGTGCACTATACGGAAGAAATTCACCATGCAGCTGTAATATCCGTGAAAGAAATCTCACGGAATATCATAGAAGTATATCCCAGTTTAGGAGTAAAGGCGAGCACAATGGGCAACAGGTTAAACCAAATATTCTGTGATTATTTTACGGCCACCCAACACCATATTTTTACAAGGAAATGAACTGTTTGAAAAGCTGGCATAATGTTCCAAAGTTGGTATTTTATTTTTGGACCAAAAAAGAAACTAGGCAGATAATTGTATTGTCTAATTTTTTTGGAGGGCTACCAATTCTTCCAAGACTTCCTGTGCCTCTGCATATTTTTTGTCGCTTTCAGACCGATTAATGCTAGAAAGTGTATGCCACTCTTTCATAAGACCGTTGTATTTTATTTGAAGTTTCTCTTCCGTGGATTTGTTTCTAAATATTCCGAACATGACGAATTTTTTAAGTGTTGCGTAATTTTGGAACTCATGGGTTTGGTATTGGAATAGAAATAATCTATCAAATTACCCTTTTCGTCCACGAGATATTTTTGGAAATTCCATTTTACAGTTGAATTTTTATGGCCATTCATGGTTTTGTCTGTAAGCCACCTGTACAAAGGATGTTGGTCTTTCCCTTTAATATTGATTTTTTCGGTCATCAGGAAATTTGCCCCATAATTAACTTCACAGAATTTTTCAATGTCTGCAGCCTTACCTGGTTCTTGACCTCCAAATTGATTACAGGGCAAGCCAATAACCACTATTTGGTTTTTATGAGTTTCATGGAGTTCCTGCAATTGCTTGTACTGGGGGGTAAAACCGCATTTTGAGGCCACATTTACTAAGAGGATGTATTTGCCCTCAAAGTCTTTCATATTAATGGGCGTACCACTTAAGTTATTAATTTTGATGTCATAAATTGATGGCAAATGCGTCTTTTCCTTGGGTTTGGAACTAGTGAATAAGGTTTCGGCAAATATTTTGAAGGGATTCATGCATTAAATTTTAAAGGTTACTATGCCATAGTCCATTTCAAATATTTGTCCAGAGATGGAGGATGCCTTACCCGATAATAAAAATTCCGCCATTTCTGCTACTTCCTTGGGGTTTAGAAATTTCTTTAAAGGATGGCGCTCTTTAATATTTTCGATCATTTTTTCATTGCGCAGAAGTTTCGACGCCAATTGGGTATCCGTAACTGTGGGAGCAATGGCGTTAATACGGATATTGGGTGCCAATTCCGCTCCAAGGGACTTTACCAAACCTTCTACCCCGGATTTGGCCGTTGCAATACTGGCATGATAGGGCATGCCCAATTTGGCGGCAACTGTGCTAAAGAGTAAAATTGAGGGCCGCTCGCTCTGTTTTAATACCTCCAAATACTTCTGAATGGCCTTGACCGCACCAACAACATTTATTTCAAAGTCTTCCCGAAAGTCTTCCAAACTTAACCGTGCTATTGGTTTTAAATTGATGCTTCCTGGACAGTATACCAAGGCATCCATGTTGGTAATTTCCGGTAAATCGTCGCTCAGGATATCAACATTATAATGAGTTAAGTTGGCATGGTGCTGTTCTGGGACCGATCTACTAAGGTTGATCACTCTATGGGAATCCAATAAAGTTTCAACAATAGCCTTGCCTATGCCTTTACTACCGCCAATTATAACTACTGTTTTCATGTTAGGTATGTCTTATACTTGGCTCACCAAGTTTCGGCCTTTTAACCTTTTTTCCACTTTACGTTTTATAGCGGTTAGGCGTTTCATGATGTCCATAATACTGTCATCCTTCTTGCTTTTATAAATTTCATTCAGGCCTAGTATCAAGGCTTTTGCTTTTCTCGAAATTTCAATTCTGTCGCTAGTGGAAAGCGATTTTAGTTTTCTTTGTTCAAATTCCAATGCTTCGTTTATGATGTCCATAATTTTAGTCTTTAATGTAGTTTTGTAATTCTGTTATTTTTGATGCTGTATTGAATTTTCCTCCATAATAGGAGGTTACCGTCGTGGAGGATTCGTCCTTAATGCCCCTGGAGGAAACACATAGATGTTTGGCGTCAATAATGACGGCCACGTCCTCCGTACCCAAAATAGTTTTTAGATCCTCCGCAATTTGGTTGGTTAGACGTTCCTGAACTTGGGGCCTTTTGGCATAATATTGTACAATTCTGTTCAACTTGGACAAGCCTATTACTTTACCAGTGGAAATATAGGCTACATGTGCTTTCCCTATAATTGGTACAAAATGGTGTTCGCAGTTGGAATAGAAGGTAATGTTCTTCTCTACCAACATTTGATTGTATTGATATTTGTTGTCGAATAAAGCGATCTTTGGCCTGTTCTTTGGATTTATTCCAGAAAAAATTTCATCGATATACATCTTGGCAACACGTTCTGGTGTGCCCTTTAAGGAATCGTCAGTTAGGTCCATCCCCATAACGTCCATAATTTCCTGAAACAATAGGGCAATACGTTGTTTTTTCTCCGTATCCGAAAGTTCAAATGCATTTGCTTTCAATGGTGTATCCAAACCGGTATATAGATGGTCGTCGCCAATATCAGCAAGGGTAAAACCATTTAATTTATGGCCATTTATTTTATTTGGGGCTACAGTTTTTGTGTTCATTTTATCTTTTTATTGTGCTGTACCTATGTACGCTTCCCATAAGTCAAAGCACCGTTAGCGTTTTGTAATTGCGTTTTGTGTAATCTGGTTTTGTCCAGAACATTTAAAGTGTCCTTGAGCTGGTGTTCTTAATTTTTGGTGTGTGATGGCGCGGACTTCAGCAATTTGATGCCAAGTTTTAAAGCCATTTGGAGTCATTTCCAGGCCCATGGGATTAACCACTTCTTGCCCAAAGATTGAAAACTGATAGGTTATGGCTTCAAAAGGTGTTCTTTTTATCCAGGCCATTCCAATTATACGGTCAATATCCCCTTTGCTCAAACTCCTTTAAAATTTAAAAAATCATATTTGGATTCATATCCGGCTTTTTGTTTCAACAACTTATGTAGGAAAGATTTACTTTTTTCAAAGGCTACATCCCTTCTGAACCGAATAAATCGCCCTTGGGCATATAGACTACTACAGTCGTTGTTGTAAATTATCAGTTGGTAATATGGAATAACCCATGTGAAATTGGTAAGACCTTTAAAGATTCCCACCAGTATTCCTAAAGGCCGCAATTCAATATTGGCGTAAGTAGCGTCAAAGGAGCTATTGAGAAAATCTTTCATATTGGCGCTGTATTCCTCTATAATCATTCTATTGGAAACAGTCCCTTTCATCCTTATGGATTTTATAAGGTTGAATGGTTTCCCAACCAGATCATTTATAAGTAGGGAAATATCTTTGTTACTATGTGAAGTTTCTAAAATCATCTTACCGTTGCACTCTTCTCAAAGTTACAAAATGTTTAATGGATTTTAAAATAAGTTAAACAAAATTTAATTCTATTTTTCTATAATACTATAAGCTATGGTTATGGAAAACTCTATCTGGAAACCAGTTTATTGATCAAGCCATTGAAAATAAGACCATGAAAGGGGTAGACGCTGTACCAGTACAAACGGCCAGCAATTCCACGGGGCCTAAAGGTTGCGGTCTGTTTAAGAAGTCCATTCTCAATTCTAAATTCGAGCCAAGCCTCTCCCGGAAGCTTCATTTCTGCATATAGTAATAATTTTTTTTCTTTCTTATCACTGAAAATTACCCGCCAAAAATCCAAAGCATCACCGGCATCCAATTCTGAAATATGGGTTCTTCCCCTACGTAGACCGATACCCCCTGCCAATTTGTCCAGATATCCCCTTATTTTCCAGAGAAAATTTCCATAGTACCAGCCCGTGGTACCTCCGATAGACCAAATTTTGTTAATCGTGTCCTCCTCATTTTGGATTTTACGTTCTTTATAATCCTTAAAACATCCGTATATGGGAACATTAATGTATTTGTGAAGGTTATTCTTTAGTCGGCCACTGCTAATCATGGAATCTTTCCAGCTAGACACAATACTGTTCTGTTCAATTTTTTCGAAAGCCAATTGCACCGCCTCTTTATATGTTATAGGGTGCACGTCCAGGAGTTGATTGATATTACTGGATTTTCCAACGATTTGCACGCCCATGCTATCCACTAAGGTAGTTGCCAATTTGTAGGAGGTAGAGGTTACAAAGTAAAGCCAATAGGAAGAAAGTTTTGGGGTCATGACCGGTACGGTTAAAATATACCGTTTTAACCCCCGGATTTCTGCAAATTTTAAGAGCATTTGCTTATAGGTCAAAATTTCTGGCCCAAAAATGTCAAATGAGGTGTTGTAAAGATCTTTCCTTGCTTTTGCTTTTGATAAAAAGGCCAAAACATCCCTTACTGCCAGGGGTTGGGTTTTGGTGTTGAGCCATTTCGGAGCTACCATTACGGGGAGTTTCTCCACAAGATCCCTAATGATCTCAAAAGATGAACTTCCCGATCCCACAATGATACCTGCCTTAAAAACGGTGAGTGCGTACGAATCCGAAGCTAGAATTTCCTCCACATTTTTTCTGGACTGTAAATGTTTGGAAAGTTGTTCCTCATTTGTAATACCGCTTAAATAAATTACTTGTTTTAAGTTGGTAGAGGAAAAATAGTTTTTGAAATTGGCCGCACAGGCCGCTTCCAAACGCTCAAAATTGTTCGAAGAATTGGACATGGAGTGTATTAAATAGTACGCCACATCAATATCTTTGGGGATATATTTTAAAGTTTCCGGTTTTAAAAAATCGGCCTCTACAATACTGATATTATCATCCTCTAGGTAGGTTTTGTCGGCTCTTAATGTATCGCGTACAACACAGACCACCTGATGCCCTTCGTTAGTTAAAACGGGAATCAATCTTTTGCCGATATACCCTGTGGCTCCTGTTACGAGAATCTTCATTTTTTATATTATATGGGATACACTGTTCAACCTATTCGAAACATTAATATTTATTAAAGTTGTTGATCTTAATGTTGCTGGCTTTTAAATCGAACATAAGGTTATATAGTCCAAAAAAGGTCCTATTAATATAGATGAAATGTTTGGAGCCCCTATTGCCGTTCATTTTACGCAGTTCCGTACTCTTTGAGTAGCGCTGTCCCAATTCCGTGATTTTACCGAAGAACCCACTATCTGAAAAATCGAAGGTTTCTGCCTGAAACGGCTGGGTGAAAAGGCTCAACAATTCATGGAACATTGCAGTGAAGAATTCCGTTTCCTCTTTTGAATCGTCTTTACGTAAAATTTCCAGTTCGTATAATTTGCTCACAAAAAAATTATGGTCCCTTATATTTTCCGGTTTCGCCAGTTCAAAATAAGGGACATAAAATTCCTCGGGAATAATTTTCATACAACCGAAATCGAGTGCTATCAATTTACCTTCCCTGGATACCAAGAAATTTCCAGGATGTGGGTCGGCATGAACTTTTTTCAGTCTGTGAATCTGAAACATATAAAAATCCCAAAGGGCCTGTCCCAACTTATTGGCCTTATCCTGATCGGTGTTATAGCCCGTAAACTCAGAAAGATGTTCTCCTTGCATGTAGTCCATGGTAAGAATTCGGTCGGAGGACAATTCTTCGTAATATTGGGGAAACAAAAGGTTGTGAATTCCTGAGCAGGCTTCGGCAATTTCCTTGCTTTGTTCCATTTCCAATACATAATCTGTTTCCTCTAGTAACTTTCCTTCAACTTCCTTGAAGTACTTGTCCGAATCTTTGCCTTTTATGTTAAACATTTTTATAGCAATGGGCTTAACTAGGGCAAGGTCGGAGGCTATACTATCGGCAACTCCTGGATATTGGATTTTCACAGCAAGTTTTTTCCCATCTTTTACTGCCTCATGGACTTGACCAATACTGGCAGCGTTTACTGAAGTTGTGTTGAAGGAATCAAATAGTTCATTGGGCAGTTTGCCAAAATAATTTTTAAATGTCTTGATTACCAAGGGAGGTGATAATGGGGGGACGGAAAACTGCGCCAAGGAAAATTTCTCCACATATGCTTGGGGCAATATGCTTTTTTCCATACTTAACATTTGGGCAACTTTTAGAGCACTTCCTTTGAGCTGTTTTAGGCTGTCATAAATATCTTCGGCATTGTTCTCGTTAAGTCTTGTTCTTGCCTGAAGCTCGGTTTTTGTAAGTTTATCACCATAGTACTTCAGGTAATTTACCCCAACCCTGGCACCCGTGGACACCAATTTTGTGGCACGATGTATTTTTGAAACAGGTATATTGTCTATGGTTTTCATCTATCAATTTTTAGTTCTTGTGCATTCTTTCCTTGAAAAGAAATTTTCCAAAGTCGACCACACTTTTAAGTGGGGTAATGTTCAAAATATCAAAACTAGTATTGACGGATTTTTCTATAAAAATATCGGTCTTTTCAAAAGAAGCTGAGGTATCTTCCATCCAGAATTTAAGGGTCAATAACAATTGTAGCCAGGCCGATTCCTGTAGGGCCCGGCGTTGGATTTTATCTATTTGCTCCTGTTTTAGGTCAAGAGTCTCTATATTGAGACCCTCAACGAAGGAGACAAAGCTCTTTTTTAGCTCCGATAATAGGGCTAAACTTTTAAGACTGTTTTTATGCTGCTGCAAGGCATAAACCACATAACTTCGGTTGGCTGTCAAATTTTCGAAAAAGGTGAAGTAAAAACTCAATAGTTTATTACGCGCATCGAAAGATTTATAATCATCGCTTTTCAGCAAGACAGAAATAGTGTTGTTGAAAATAGCTTTAAATACATGTTTTTCAACAGCCTCAAAAGAACCAAAAAATTTATAAAATTCCGATTCTTCAAAATTGTTGGCTTTGGCGAAAGCGTTGACCGACTTTGGATTTTCATTATGTTCCAGGACAAAATCCATGTAGGATGCAATTATGTCGTTTTCTGAAATAGTTTTCTTTTTTGCCATGACTTTGAATTGTAGGGCACAAGGTACAAAATGTTTAACCTTTTTATTGAAATATTAAACAAACTTTAACTTGAATTTAGGGCGAAGAGCTTGCAGAAACCTTTAAAAGGCCAAGTGTATTCCTTTATTACCCATTTAAAGCGTTTTACCAATGGGAAATAGGTTCACATCCCTTTATGGCGATTAGGAGGGGTGCCACCTCTTCGTTAAGGGGTTGTACATCAATAAAGTAGGTCTGAAACAGGAGCAGCTTCTAAGTGGAATTTCAATGCTCATACGTTTGTCTGCCTCATCGGCAGACTGCCTCACCTAGGGTAACTGACTTAAACCTTGGGGTATCAAAGGCTTTCGACCAAATGATCTATCTTGGAAAAGGCAACTATGGATTTAGGCAAATCTTTTTGATTTATGTCTTGGAGCATTTTTCCCGATATCCAAAGCTCTGAAGTAGTATCCTTTAGCAGCAAGTCGTAAAAATCCTTAAGATAGGCCATAATATTCTCCCTGTGCGGTTGTACCGTAAAATAGGAAACAAATACAATATTGTTGTATAAGGGTAATAAATCCTTTAAACAGGGTATGGGGATGCTTTGTCCAAGAAATATGGCATGGTAGCCTTTGGACAGGATTTCATAATTCAGGAACATTAATCCCAACTCGTGAATTTCATTATCGGGAAGGTATAGCACAAAATTCTTGGAGGAATTAGTGGGCGTACTGAATTGCAACTTTTCCGTATTTACCAAAATCTTTTGTTTGATCAGGGCGCAAATAAAATGTTCATGGGAGGGTGTTATGGTATCGGTTTGCCATAACAGTCCTACTTCATTTAAAAAAGGGATAAAATCGTCATAGAAGATCTCCCTAAACGACTTTTCCTTTAAAAGCCCATTATAGGTTTTGGAGAATAAGGCCTGGTCAAAATTCATCATGGCCATTTTAAAGGAATTTAAAACATGTCCGTTATTGCTTTGATCGGAAACCAAATTTCTTACTACGCCGGGAATTTTATCCTCCCCCAACTGAGAAATCTTGGAAATTTTATAACCGTTATTGTAAAGGAATGTAACATTAAGAAGTTTTTGCAGGTTCTCTATATCATAGCATCTAATGTTGGTATCCGTTCTGTTAGGTTGAAACAGATTGTAGCGTTTTTCCCATATTCTAATGGTATGGGCCTTAATTCCTGAGAGATTTTCAAGGTCCTTTATGCTAAAATTACTTTTAACGTTGTTCATTTATTTTAAAAAAAGATTAAACAAAAATATGGTTTTTATGATTCATTTCAAAGTTTTGTTCGAGGCTTAATATGCCAGTATGTTGGTGTGCCTAGCCATATATAGGTTGTGTAAGAAAATGGAATACATTGAAAATACAGGATTTTCAATATTTGCCATAGCAATGGCAAATCGTATCTTTATAGCTGAACAAATAAGAATTGAAATCATACAGCCAACTCATTTTTAATAATCTTAGGGAACTGCTCTACTTTTTAAAAAGTACTAATTTCTCCAAGGCCATTCTGATTGCCATAGCTGTTACGGTACCTATTTTACTTTCCATTAAGTGGGGGCATTTGGAAATTGGATTGGCCCTTTGCTTTGGGGCTTTTTGGAGTTCACCTAGTGATGTGAGCGGTAATTTTCGACACAAAAAGTTGGGGATCCTATTTTCTGCGGTCCTGGTTATGGTGGTAAGTTTCATTGCAGGTTATTTGAAATTAGAAACTAGATTACTTATTCCCGTTTTGGGATTGTTAACATTTGCTATCGCTTTTATTTCCGTGTATGGGTTTAGGGCCTCCCTTATTAGTTTTTCCGGCTTACTGGCCTTGGTATTGAGCTTTGCCCACGAATCCCAGGAACTCGAAATTTATGAATACGCAATTTTAATAGGGGTTGGGGGACTATGGTATTTGTTTTTGGCAGTGCTTTGGTACCATATAAACCCTAAGGCGCAAACCGAAGAACTTTTTGGGGAGACCTATAGGCTTACTGCTGAATTTTTGGAAACCAGGGGGCAATTGGTTGGTCCTAAGACGGACCGATTGGAATTGCAGTCCAAATTATATGAAATACAGAGTAAGTTAATTGAGCATCATGAAACCCTAAGGGAAATATTGCTTCTTTCGAGGAAAAGTTCTGGAAGATCAAGTTATCAGGCCAAGAGGCTGTTGATCTTTGTTGAATTGATAGATATGCTCGAAACGGCGATCGCCAATCCTGTCAATTATGATAAAATGGATGCGCTTCTTGGAGATCACCCAGAGTTTATAGAGAGCTTTCAGAATTTAATATTCGAAATGGCAAGTCAACTAAGGTTAATTGCCGACATGGGAGCCGACCATAATAAGTTTCCCAAAAATTCCAAATTGGCACAATGTTTTGAAAAGGTGGAAAATGAAATAACAAGTTTCAGGAACGATACGGGTGCTGGGGATTTTGAGGGGGGACTTATGCTTCAAAACCTATTTCATTATCTGGAAAAACAATTTGAGAAGCTTAAAAAGATAAAATGGCTTCTTGGAAATCCGGATATGGGTTCGGTAGATTTAATAGACCAGGCTGCGGCCAGACGCTTTATAGTTCCCCAGGATTACGATCCCAAACTATTGCTGAGTAACTTTAGTTTTAGGTCTACCATATTTAGACACTCGTTAAGGTTGTCCGTGACCGTTATGGTGGGGTATGCCCTTGGTAATTTCTTCGATTTTCAAAACCCGTATTGGATACTATTGACTATTATAGTCATAATGCGGCCCAGCTACGGCCTTACTAAATCCCGTACAAAGGATAGGATTATTGGAACACTTTTAGGTGGTGCTATTGCTACCGGTTTTGTTTTTTTAATACAGAACCCTTATGTATTTGGGGTTTTGGGAGTGGTGTCTTTGGTCGTAGCCTTTTCAATGGTGCAAAAAAATTATAGGGCAGGGGCTACCTTTATAACACTTACCGTAGTATTCGTTTATGCCATTATCCGTCCGGACATAATAACCGTAATACAGTACAGAATATTGGATACGCTCATCGGTGCTGGCCTGTCCTTTATGGCCATGTTGTGGATTTTGCCGGCCTGGGGGTTTATGGAGATCAGGGAACAAATAGAAAATAGCGTTAAGGCCAATAGGGAGTTTCTTGCCCAAATTGCCCATTATTATGAACTAAAGGGAAAGGTGACTACCACTTATAAGATTTCCCGTAAGGAAGCTTTTGTGGAAACTTCCAACCTTAGCTCGGCCTTTCAGCGCATGGCACAAGAACCTGTATCAAAACAAAAGAATCTGGATAAAATATATGAACTGGTTGTGCTGAACCATACTTTTCTGTCATCTTTGGCATCCTTTAGCACATATATCCAGAACAACCCTACCACTGAGGCTACGTTAAAATTTAAAAAATTTATTTCTCAAATTGATAAAAACCTAGAGCAGGTACTTCTTGCTTTGGAAGGTTCAAAATTGGACCAGGCCCTTGTTGACCGTCAGAACGGTCCAAACTCCAAGGAACAGCTACCTACTTTTGTTCCACAAAGGATAGAACTTTCCTCTCCCATGGATATAAAATTGGAGCGCGAGCTTCAGGAAGCCCATTTGGTAACCGAACAATTACAATGGTTGTATTCCTTAAGTGGGAAAATGTTAAGGTTGGTCTCGAAAATTGAGTTTGACTAGTAGATCTGTAGTAACTTTTTAGGTAGTGTTCTTGGAGGTCGTATCTATAAGTGGCACGGATAGCTCCTTATTATGAGCTATAATAATCGTGGTCACCAATCCTTTTATGATCAATACTTGTAAATATTGCTTGTCCATTGCAATTTGAAGCATTTATGTATTTTTACAATTATGACATTTATTTACAATAACATCTTTAATTTATGATCAAAAGAATTATTCTTACCCCTTTCCAAAAATTCGTAAAAATTGAGAGTTTAAGTGGTGTTCTCTTGTTTAGCGCCACACTCATAGCCATGATTTGGGCCAATTCTGGGTTTAGTGAATCCTACAATTCCTTATGGCAATATAAAATAGGCATTGGTTCCGATGCGTTTCAGCTTACAAAACCCCTTTCTTTATGGATCAACGATGGGCTCATGGCCTTGTTTTTCTTTTTGATAGGATTGGAAATAAAAAGAGAATTGCTGATTGGGGAACTCAATGAATTTCGAAAGGCTATATTTCCATTGTTTGCTGCTCTCGGGGGAATGCTTTTCCCTTTGGCTCTGTTCCTTTTTTTAAATGATCGGCCCCAAACGGCACCGGGATGGGGAATCCCCATGGCAACGGATATAGCCTTTTCATTGGCCATACTTCAGCTCTTGGGAAATAGGGTTCCCTTAAGTTTAAAGATATTCCTTACGGCCTTTGCCATAGTGGACGATTTGGGCGCAGTCTTGGTTATTGCAATTTTTTATAGTGGTGGGGTTGATTGGTTTTTGATCTTGTATTCATTAATTCCCTTTCTAATACTTTCTTATCTTGGATTTAAAGGTATTTATTCCAAATATATGACTGTAATTCTTGGATTTATTATTTGGTTGCTATTTTTGAAATCGGGAATACATCCAACGATAGCAGGTGTACTTGTGGCATTTACCGTGCCAATACGGCAAAAGATCGATATGAATTATTTTAAGGAGAACCTTTCCAAAATAATTGAAGGTATTTCCCAATCCAATAACGAAAAGGTTCCGATCTTGTCCAAAGAACAAATAGGGCATATGGACGACCTTGACGATTTGACCGATAAATTTACCTCACCACTTCAGAGGTTGGAACATCGACTTCACGGCTGGGTAGCTTATTTTATTATGCCGGTTTTTGCCCTGGCCAATGCGGGAGTGGTTTTCAGTACCAATGTGGATTTTGATATCCCTTTGATGATGAATATCGCCATAGCTTTATTTCTTGGTAAATTGTTTGGGATTACATTGATGTCTTGGTTGGGGGTTAAACTCCGGTTGGCGCTATTGCCCGGTGATATGAACTTTGTTCAGGTTACTGGAATAGCTATTTTGGCAGGGGTAGGCTTTACCATGTCCATTTTTATTGCCAATCTGGCATTTTCAGATAATGCAATACTGATAGATTCGGCTAAGGTGGGTATCTTGATAGGTTCGGTTGTTTCCGGTCTGGTGGGGTATCTGGTACTAAGGTTTAGTGGTGGAAAGAAAAAGGATCAATAAGGGTTGGACTTAAATACGGTCTGAAAATGGGTCATGGTATCGGCTCCCACATGGATGCAATGTGTTTGGAGTGCAAATCTTTTTTACCTTTTTAGGCTTGAAGGGTCAGTGCTTCGAGAACAATTAAACAGGCATGCCAAGTAATCCTGCATCTATTTTTTTTTCGTGATTGGCGGGGTCAGTCGCAAGGCTGCGACCAAATTCAAGCTATAGCACCTTTCTTGGAGGACGGTACCCATTCTGTGCTGATTTCTAGTAATTCTTCTAAGATTTAGCAGGAATTCCATGTTCAAAATGGCCGTTGTTTGTATAAGATATTGATCACCTGATATATGTCATTTTCAAAGATCCCTGACTTATTTATTTTTAATCCCGTAAACTTAAAAATTATGATCTGTGCACCTACAGAAAACTACAAGGAATTTTATTTGGTAAGGGAAGAAGCGTGGATCGAACTTTATGTGCTGTCCGATTAGGGGAAATTGAACTTGGGATTTTATGGCGGCAGCCGCCAGTTTTTATATCGGTTAATGGATAAATAATTTAGGTAGAAATCTAAAATGACTTTTTGTACTGATTTAATGCTGAAATAATTCAAAGAATAGAAATATGCGAATTGCAGTTTTAATTATCTTGATTATTCACGGTCTTATACATTTGATCGGATTCGCCAAAGCTTTCCAATTTGGGGAGATGTCACAATTCACCAAAGCAATTTCAAGACCAATGGGCATACTTTGGTTTTTGGCAGCCATAATGTTCATTGTAACCGCTATAGGATTGTTCTTAAGAAAGGATTGGTGGCCTTTACTGGGCCTGGCAATGGTAGTTCTTTCCCAAGGCTTGATTTTTACTAGCTGGATGGATGCCAAATTTGGAACCATTGCGAATGCCATTATTTTGTGCGCAGCTATCATAGGTCAAGCAACTATACTATTTGAAAGAAGTTTTAAAGATGATGTTGCTTTTGCTATGAACACTGTTGCCCCAAGTAAGGAAGTTTTAAGTGAAGAGGATTTGGCACCTCTGCCCATTTGCGTTCAAAAGTATCTGGGTTATGTAGGTGCAGTGGGAAAGCCAAAAGTGTACAATATGAAAATTGTATTCAAAGGCGAAATGCGGGACAAAGGCAAAGATTGGTTCCCTTTTGAATCGGTTCAATATAATTTCTTTGGGGTGCCAAGGCGCTTGTTTTTTATGAAGGCCAAGGTAATGGGCCTTCCTACCAATGGCTATCATAAGTATACCAACGAAACTGCCCGCATGCAAATAAAACTTTTATCGCTTTTTCCTGTAGTGGACTTGGAAGAACCGGAATTGTATCCTACGGAAACCGTCACCTTTTTTAATGATCTATGCCTATTTGCCCCAGCTGCCTTAATAGACGACAGAATTAGTTGGGAGACCCTGGATGCCTTAAGTGCAAGGGCCACCTTTCATAACAATGAAACTATAATATCTGCCGAATTGTATTTTAATGAAAAGGGACAATTGGTGAATTTTGTGTCCAATGACCGTTATTCCGTAGCGGAAATGAAAGCATTTCCATTTTCAACACCTGTAAACAATTACAAAAATATAAATGGCTACCAATTGCCTTCTTATGGCGAAGCTACATGGCATTATCCTGATGGGGAATTTGTATATGGAAAATTTGAAGTAGCCGATATAATTTATAATGTTACCGATGCCAATAGGTAGTTTTAATTTGTGATAGGAAAGGTTTAGAAATTTCTGTGAGTGCGCTACGAAATCATATTCTAATTTTAGGGCTTTAATTTACACTTGTAATGGTGCGCCGAATAAATTGGATCCTGTATGGTATTGGCTGTGGTTTAATTATTAATTTCGCAGTCATAAGGCTACCACCATTATTGTAATGGTCATATTATAAAACGGGGATTGACTATGAAATTTAAAATCGATGGGTTTGTCCTGTCTATAATAGCTGTCATTGGAATAGCTTATGTTTTCCCCTATTGGGGTACGGCAGACAGCGGTGTTCCGATCGATACGATTGGTACAATAGGAATTTCCTTAATCTTCTTTTTTTATGGATTAAAATTGAGTCCCTCTAAATTAAAGGCCGGACTTAAGAATTGGAAGTTGCACTTGTTGGTGCAGGCATCCACTTTTTTGATTTTTCCCTTAATCGTTTTGGCATTTTATCCACTTATACAAAATGAAGAGCAGCAGACCTTATGGTTGGCCTTCTTTTTTTTGGCGGCCTTACCCTCTACGGTTTCTTCCTCGGTGGTAATGGTTTCTATGGCCAAGGGCAACATCCCTGCAGCAATTTTCAATGCCAGTATTTCGGGTATAATTGGTATTGCCATTACTCCGCTTTGGATGGGATTCTTTGTTCAAAATGCCGGAACAGATTTTGATTTTACGGAAATATACACAAAACTTGTACTGCAGATTATTCTGCCTGTAGTTTTTGGGTTTTTTCTACAGCGATATTGGGGGGAGTGGGCACAGAAGTACAATAGAAGTTTATCCTTCTTCGATAAATCCATTATTTTGCTTATAATCTATAAAAGCTTTGCCGGATCGTTTGAAGAAAACATTTTTGGTACGGTATCCTTTGTGGATTTGTTGATACTTTTTATAGCGGTACTAGGGTTGTTTTACCTTGTATTTTTAATAACAGGTTTTGTGGCCAAAAAACTAAAATTTAATACCGAGGATCAAATTACGGCCCAGTTTTGTGGCACCAAAAAATCCTTGGTGCATGGTACTGTTTTCTCTAAAATTCTTTTTGGCAATATGGCTTCCATAGGTGTAATTTTGCTGCCCTTAATGGTATTCCATGCCACCCAGATTCTAATTTTGAGCATAGTGGCCGGTATTCGAGCCAATAGGCCAGTTGCGCCGAAACCTACCGAAGTGGTATAGCCTAAAAACAAAATGGACCAAGTTTCCTTTGAATTTTACAGCGGTTAATCCACATTTGTCTATTCTATATCCATCAGTTGGTCTTTGCCTTTTACCAATTTGGATTGGTGCTCCTTTACCATAGCATTGATTTCCGATATTATTTCTGGTTGACTGGCCCCTAAGTCAAAATTTTCAGATGGGTCCACACTTAAATTATATAAGATCGGTACAGGGTGTACTATCTTTTCGCCGAACTGGCCATAGGAACCTTCAGTAATATAATGTGCCTTGTAATCTCCAAGTCGGGCTGCATATAATTGTGTTCCCCTATAGTAGAAAACTCCTTTTCGCGGGCTGGGTGCATTCTTAAAAAGGGTTCCACTTAGGTCAAAACCATCCATAATCCTGTCTTTGGGCATTGGTACATTTGCCAAGGCACTGAAGGTTGGGAAAAGATCCATGGTGGTACCCAATTCGGATATTACGGCTGGCTTAATGTTGGTAGGTGACCAAAATATACAGGGTTCCCTCATGCCACCTTCCCAGGTCATACCTTTTCCTGCTTTAAGTAATCCGGCACTGCCGCCATTAATTCCGTAGGACAGCCAAGGGCCGTTATCCGATGTAAATACCACAATAGTATTTTTGTCCAGGCCTTCTTCTTTTAGGGCGGCAATAATTTGCCCTATACCATGATCAATTTCCTCAACAACATCGCCATAAATCCCTCGTTTACTTTTGCCTAAAAAATCTTCGGAGGCAAATAGGGGTATGTGGGGCAGATTGTGGGCCAAGTATATAAAAAAAGGATTGTCCTTGTTTTTTTTAATATAGGCTATGGTCTCTTCTGCGTATCTTTTGGTAATGGTATTTTGATTGGCAGGCCTTTCAATGATTTCGGTATTCCTCATTAAGGGAACATTGAAATTTTCGGTGGGTAAATTTCCTTTTTTTTCCTTATAGGCTTTATAATCGCCTACAAAGTCCATGTCGTTGGAGTAGGGGATGCCAAAATAGTAATCAAAACCATTATTGGTAGGTAGGTATTCCTCCTTATGGCCTAAATGCCATTTACCAATACATGCTGTACTGTAGCCTACTTTTTTTAATTGTTCCGCCAAAGTTATTTCCGAGCTTGGCAAACCATATTTGGAATTAGGGAACAACACCCTTTTAACATCACTGGCCATTCCGCTTCTTACCGGTAACCTTCCAGTTAATAATGCCGCTCTACTAGGGGTACATACACTGGCCCCTACATAAAAATTGGTCCATTTTTGTCCTTCGGCGGCCATTTGATCCAAATGCGGGGTTTTAATGGTTGGGTGGCCATAAGTGCCAAGATCGCCATAGCCAAGATCGTCTGCAAAAATGATAATGAAATTGGGGGTTTTGCTTAAATTTTCCTGACCGTAGCAATTGCTGGAAATCGGTAGAACGAACAAAAGGATTATAAGTATTCTAAGAATTTGATCTGTTGCGGGTTTGGGAGTAATCATGAAATTGGCTATATTTTATATAGGTTGGAAGGTAAAAAAAAGATTGGACAATTTATTTTAAACTAAAATAAATTGTCCAATCTTTTTTTAGATATGGCCTGATTTGCTATTTCACCAAGTAGTTTTACCCCGTCAATTAGTTTTTCAAATCGGGGGTCCTGTGTAAATCCTTTTTTGTATCGGAAGTATATTTGTTGAACAATCACTGCTATCTTGAACAATCCATAGACATAATAAAAAATAATTGGGCCTACTACGTGGCCACTTTTTAGACTGTACAGATGTACCACTTCCTCACGGGAAAGGTTACCGGGCAAATGGGACGGGGTAAGATTTAATTGCTTCATAAAATCTGGGTCATTGGGATTTACCCAATATCCCAAGGTAGTCCCCAGATCCATCAAAGGATTACCAATCGTGGCCATTTCCCAATCCAAGACCGCATTTACTTTGGTCCAATCTTGGGAATCCAGCACCAAATTGTCGTATTTAAAATCGTTATGGATCAAGGAATAGTTTGTAGGTTCCTTGGGCATATTCCCGCCCAGCCATTGGGCTGCAGCTTCAATTCTGGGTATTTCATCGGTTTTGGATTTGAAATATCGTTTGGTCCAACCTCCAATTTGACGTTGCATATACCCTTCGGGCTTACCAAAATCACCCAATCCAATATCGTTTACATTGAGCTGGTGAAGGTGTACAAATGTGTCTACAAAACTGTTCGATATGCCTTGCATCAGTGCTGGGGAAGGGGTCATTTCAGTTGGCATGTTGGCCCTTAAAATAACGCCCTCCACCCGTTCCATCAGGTAGAAGGGGCAACCTAAAATGGTTTCATCCTGGCAGTAATGTTTGGGATCAGGCACTTTACCGTAGTTGGGTTTTAAAGCCGTTAAAATGTCGTATTCACGCTTCATATCGTGACCGGATTTTATATTGGCCCCGATAGGTGGTCTTCGCAATACATATTCCGTATTTCCCCATTGTAACAAATAGGTGAGGTTGGAATAGCCACTGGGAAATTGGGTTATTTTTAAATCGCCTTTGTTGGTAAAGAATTGTTGCAAATAGGATTGTAAAATATCCACTGGCAATTCTTCCCCATCGCGGACGGTCGTAGGTATATCGTTCCAAGTGTTCAACATAGCTTTTAAATTCTGTATTCTTTTAAAATTTGTCTGGCCAAGCTGCTTTTGTGCACCTCGTCTGCACCGTCATAAATACGGGCAGCGCGTTCGTGCCTGTAGTAAAAAGCTAAAATAGTATCGTCTGTAAGGCCCAAGGCGCCATGGACTTGAATGGCACGGTCCACTACTTTTTGGAGCACGTTGGCACAGTAAAATTTAATGATGGAAATTTCCTTTCGGGTTTTATAGGCGCCCTGTGTATCAATTTTTTGTGCAGCATCCTGGATTAGCAATCGGGCGGCATTAATTTCGGCCCGGGATTCGGCAATCCAGTTTTGAACGGTCTGTTTATCGGCCAATGTTTTTCCATATGCCAATTCCCTTGATAGCGCGCGTTGGCACATTAGGTCAAAAGAGCGTTCACATATGCCCATCCATCGCATGCAATGGTGGATACGCCCCGGTCCCAACCTTTTTTGGGCTATGGTAAACCCTTCACCATCGGCCCCCAGAACATTGCTCAATGGTACTTTTGTATTATGGAATTTAATTTCTGAATGGCTCTCCCAACCACTTCCCGGATGACCCATAACGGGAATATTTCTTATAAACTCCAGACCTGAGGCATTGGTGGGGACAATAACTTGACTTGCTTTTTTATGCACTTCTGCCGCTTCTGGATTGGTTATCAACATTACAATGGCAAAGGCAGCCCCATCAAAACCTGAAGTAAACCATTTATGACCGTTTATTTCATAGTGACCTTCTTTTTTGAAGGCCAGTGTACCCATATTTACCGGATTGGAGCCCGCAAAATTGGGTTCGGTCATAGCGAAACAACTTCTAATATCTCCTGCTAGAAGAGGTTGGAGGTATGTTTCTTTTTGTTCCTCGGTTCCGAATTCGATCAATATCTCCATGTTGCCCGCATCAGGGGCCTGACAATTAAAACAATAATGTCCGTAGGGACTGGCGCCCAAAATCTCGCTGATTTCCCCATGCTGGGAATTGGTGAGTCCCAATCCGCCGTATTCCTTAGGAATCTGAGGTAGCCAAAGCCCCAAGGCCTTTACTTTTTGGCGCAGTTCATTGAGCTTTGGTAATTTTTCATCCCAGCTGCAATTTAAAATCCAGGGTTCCAAAGGAAATAATTCATCCTGAACAAAGGACTTTATCCTATTTTTAATTTCGGTGAAATTCATCTATTCTGTTTTTTACAGGTTCCGGTCTTTATGTGAAATGAGTTTGGAATACCTGTGGGATTGGGTATCAATATTTACAAACAGTATTATTTACCTGTAAATTTAGCGGGACGTTTTTCCAAAAAGGCGTTGACACCTTCCTTAAAATCGCTACTCCCAAAGGTGGCCACTTGCTTTTCAGCTTCATAAGCAATGGTGTCGTACAAATCGTGTCCCATGGCATAGAACATATCCTCTTTGGTGACGCCAAGGGCTAGGGTAGGGCGTTTGGCCAATTCATGGGCCCAGGCTTTGGCCGTTTTAAGCAAATCCGAGTCGCCTTGTACCAACTTATTGGTGAGGCCAAGGTCTAAACATTCCTTTGCCATTATTTTTTTGCCTTCCACGGCTATTTGCAATGCCTTGCTATATCCGACCTGTCTTGCCAAAAGCCAACTTCCGCCACCGTCGGGGCCAAGTCCAATATTGATAAAAGCATATAACAGAGCACTGCTTTCGGACATTACCCTTAAATCGCACGCAAGGGCCAAGGAAGCACCTACACCGGCCGCAGTGCCGTTAATGGCCCCGATAATAGGTTTGCGAAGTGTAAAAAGCGTGCGCATCAGTGGTTGGTAAGTACTGGTAATATATGCCCTCCCTTCCTCGGGTGTAATCTGACCAAAGACAGCCATATCCGCACCTGCACAAAACCCCTTGCCGGCCCCCGTAATGACCACGGCACGTATGTCGTCATCTTTTCGGATTAGGTTCATGGCCTGGGTGATTCCTTGTACCACATCGTCCGTAACCGCATTGTATCTTGAAGGCCTGTTAAGGGTAATGATTCCGATATCGCTTTCCTTTTCAAAAAGAACACTCTCATTGATCTTGCTTTCAATTTTTCTAGGTGCGTCTTTGTGGGTTGCGGGATCTGCTTTCCCGTTCTTGGAGTTTGAATAGGCTTGGGCAATAAATTCGGCTACACATGCCGGTTTTTCTTCGCCCTTAAGCTCAAATACAAGCTTCAATTTGTATTTGGCCCCACCTTCAAAAGGGTTGAATTCCATTAAAGACACTCGGGCCCTTAACAAGGCGCCTACAGGGGTGGCATTCATGAACCTTACTTTGTCCAATCCATAATTTACTCCCATGGCAATATCCTTGATCCTGAGGGTTTCAAAACAAAATTTTGAGGCCAGTGACAGTACTAGAAAGCCATGTGCCACCGTTTTTTTATAAGGAGAATACTTGGCGGATTTTTCAGGGTCTATATGAATCCATTGATTATCGTCTGTTGTTTTGGCAAAGGTGTCGATCATATCCTGGGTTATGGTCATCCAATTGGATACCCCCAATTCCTTTCCTTGGTAACGGGTCAGATCCGATAACTGTGGAATTTCTGTGGAATAAGCCTCATTGATTGGTTTTTCTTCTGCCATTTGGTTGGTTTTTGTCTAATTAAATTGTTTGGTGTTTGCCGGGCTCTGGCCTGATTGCTAATTGAACCCTCCAGCGATCATGTGGCCCCCGTCGGCTGTAAAAATCGACCCGGTACAATAACTGGATGCCTCGGAAGCCAAAAAACAGGCCAGGCCGGCCATTTCATCCGGAACGGCCATTCTTCCTGCCGGTAAATGGCGTGTTACTTGGTCCAATATTTTTTCGTTTTGCCATAGGGCAGAACTAAATTTGGTTTTGATAAGTCCTGGACAAATTGCGTTGGAACGGATACCAAATTTGCCCCATTCCACGGCCTGTGATTTTGTCAACATAATTAAAGCCGCCTTACTAACGCTGTACAGCCCCAATCCAGCACTCGGTTTCATTCCTTCAACTGAAGCAATATTGATGATACTCCCGCCTCCGTTTTTTTTCATAATGGGATAACAAAGGTTGGCCAATAGAAAAGGGGCCTTGGCATTTATATCCATTATTTTGTCAAATAAAGCATTCTCCATAGTATCCAAGGGGCCATAAAACGGATTGGTAGCGGCATTGTTCACAAGAATATCCACGCCTCCGTAAGCATTTACCGTTTCTTCCACCAGTTCCTTTAATTGGGTTTCATCACCAACATGGCAGGCTATTCCCAAGGTGTCGAAGCCTTCCGCATTCATATTGTTGGCTACTTCATCAACCGCTTCCTGGCTACGGGAACTAATCACCACCTTGGCACCGTATTCGGCTAGCCCTCTGGCAATAGATGCACCTATGCCTTTGCTGGCACCCGTTACAATGGCCACTTTGTTCCTTAGATCGAATTTTTGTTTTATTCTTGTTTGCATCTACTTGTTTTATTGGAGTTCTTATGATATCATAAAGGTATGGGCATACATTAAACAGGCATGGCACCACCATTGGCATGTAGGGTATGGCCACTTATAAATCCTGCTTCTTTTGATGCCAGAAACAAATAGGCGTGTCCCATATCTTCCGGGGTGCCGATCCGGCCTACGGGAATCATCGAAATCCCTGCCTGTATAACATCCTCTGGCATTGAATCCGTCATTTCAGTTTTAATAAAGCCAGGGGCAACGGCATTTACCGTTATGTTGTATTTGCCAACTTCCCTACAAAGCGAATGTGTAAAGCCTACTATGGCTGCCTTACTGGCACTGTAGTTGGTTTGCCCAAAAGCGCCATGAAAGGCATTTATGGACGATGCTGAAATTATACGTCCATAATTGGCTGCTTTCATGTGGGGTACTACGGATTTAGCAGTAATGTAAAGCGAATCTACATTGACACGCATTACCTGATCCCATTCCTCACGACTCATTTTTAGGATAGAACGGTCACGGATAATACCTGCGTTATTGATCAGAACATCAATTCTACCATATTCTTCAATAATCTTGGCAACCGCTCTGTCTACAGATTCTTGGTCGGTAACATCTACTTTTTGATAAAATATTTTTCCACCGGAGTCCGCAATTACTTTTGCGGTTTGTTGCCCATCTTGTAATACATCCCATAAGGCCACCGTGGCGCCTTCATTGCAAAATACCTTGCAGATTCCTTCACCAATGCCTCTTGCTCCACCCGTAACGATTACGAGCTGTCCTTCCAGTTTTTTCATTTTTATAAAAGTTTGACCGATTTTAATTCAGTAATTTAAAAAACTTTGGAGACAAACTCTAATGAAGTAACAAGTATTATTGGAACTGGAAAGCTTAAGACCCCCCTATTACCAACATGGGAATTAAAAGTATTGGTAGGCCATATGTGGCTATAGAACCAAAATACCCTAGAAATCAAGAAAATTGATACTAGGGTAAATGCTATCTTTTATTTCAATTGTTTTAGAACTGGTACCTGATACCCAAAGCGATATCCAAATCCAGATCATCGGAATAACTATCGTTAAAACCCAACTCTGGGCGTATGTCCAAGGACAGCAAAAGAGGAAAATCAAAATTACATTCTATACCTATATCTCCGGCAATAAGGGCAAAGGCACCGTCTCCACCAGGGGAATCGAAGGAGCCAATTCCCGCACCTGCACCAACATACCAGTTAAACAAACCTTCAATAGGCATTACCCACTGATAGAGTCCGACCAATTTAAAGGCGTCAACATTGTTGGAATCGCGCCAACCTAGGTCAAATTCGAGCCTGTTGTTATTGGATATAGCTCTTTGATAGGACACTTCCCCTCCAAATCCGTCATTGTCCCCGAGCCTTAGACCTAGGGCGTTCTTGGCAACTGATTGGGCATTGGCCGCTGCTATGGTCATAGATATAACTGTTAATATACTCAGTATTTTTTTCATGATTTTGAAATTTATTTTTTACAAGATTAAATATGTTGAGGATTTCCCATTGTCCCCATCAAAACAAATTATAACTCCATTGATATTGAAAGGGACCGACTTTGGAAAAAGTCAATATTTAATTTTGTTGGGTCATTAATTAAAACTGTAAGACCGAACTTTGGGAATAATAGTTTTTAACTCTCCAACTGATTATGGCCGACCGCAAACCAAAAAACAAAATAGTTTGGATCATCGCTATTGCAATGGCCCTTATGCTACTTTTATTTGCCGTCCTGCAATTTAGCGCCAAGAGATATGTGGAGAATCTCCTGAATAAAAAAATACCAGACCACATTCATTTGGTATATGATAAAATAGAAGTAAACCTACTTACAGGTTCCTTGCTAATAACCGATGTTACCTTGGATATAAGTAATAGGAACGCTGGTAATGAACATACGGAAATGCATTTGGAAAGCATAAGCATGGAAGGCTTTGGCTATTACAATTATATTTTGGGAAACACTATTGGGGCCGATAAAATAAAGTTGCTTAACCCCAAGGTGCGTTATTATAACGATAATACGACCAACAAAATTACTTCAGATAAGCCTTTGGAGACTGGAACAGAGAAGGTTTTTGTTTTGGACCATTTGGAAATTGAGGACGGTGAAATCGTGAATATTCAAAATGAGACAAACACCATAAAATTTACAGTGGAAAACTTCAATTTGTCTCTGGAAAATCTACAACTGGACAAGGAAACGGTAACTCATAAAATCCCATTTTCCTATGGAGATTACAAATTGAATACAGGAAAGGTGTATGCTGACCTTGGACCCTATGAAGCGCTTAGCCTAAGTGGTACCAACATCGATAAGAGGGTGTTGCAATTGAGCAATTTATCTTTGAAGTCCAAGTATAACAAGAGAACTCTCTCCAAAAAATTGGATAAAGAACATGATTACATCGATTTGGAAATCCCTAAGGTCCGGCTGGTGAATATGGATTTCGGATTTAGGGCCGAACGTTTTTTCCTGAATACCAAATCGGTCGTCTTCCAAAACCCAAAAATGCAAATCTATCGCGATAAGCTTGTACAGGATGATTACGAACAAAAAAAACTGTACAGCCAAATGTTACGCGAGTTGCCGATAGATTTAAATATTTCCGAGGTTAGGATCAAGGATGGATATATAGCCTATTCGGAATTGGTGAAAACAGGAACGGTTCCGGGAGAGATTGTATTTTCCGATCTTAAGGCTTCAATGAGTAATGTTTCCAATATTTATGAAAATGAAGAAAAGACCGAGATTATGGCCAAGGCAAAACTGATGGGCGAAGCTCCGATAGAACTAACATGGAATTTTGATTCCAAAGAGGGAAACGATCCATTTTTTGTGTCTGGCGTGGTTACCAATTTTAAGTCTAAAAGTATTAATCAATTTCTGAGATCCAATCTTCGTGCGGAGGCCGAGGGCGATGTAGAAGAGCTGTATTTTACGCTTAGTGGCGATGCGGTTAGTGCCAGTGGGGATATGAAAATGAACTATGAGGATTTTCGTTTTACGGTCCTTAAAAAGGATAGGATGGGAGTGAACAAATTATTGACTTTCGTAGGGAATATATTTACCAATGATGGTTCCAAATCAGATAAAATGGGCTATAGATATGGGGAAATATATGCAGAGAGGGATAAAACCAAATCTTTCTTTAATTATTTGTGGCTCAATGTAATGGACGGGATGGTAAATACACTTACCGGTGATGGGGAAAAAGATTAATTTTTAACATAAATAACCATGGCTAAAAATTGGATGGGAGTTCCAGAAATAGGGGCTACTTTTTTGGATCATACACACGCTCTCCTTCTCTTTCTCTCTTCGGACTGCAATCCTATCTTGAAACAGGCATTAAAAGCACTGTAGAATGCCTCGCTATTCCTTTTCAAGTAAGGACTCTAAAGCTACCTTATGGCAATGGATTTTTGTTCTTTGTACCATGTTAATCGGATTCCTATAAACCTTGCCCAAATAGAGCAAATGAAATAATCGTTAGCATCAAGGTTTCTGGTGAAAGCCCCTTAACTTGTATTTATTAACAAAAAATAAAAACAGTTAAGTATTATGGAAACAACACAAGCAACTATCGGAATAAAAAAAGACAATAGAAAAGCCGTAGTGGCAATGCTGGGCAAACTTTTGGCAGATGAGTATTTGCTATATACCAAATTGCGGAATGCACATTGGAATGTAGAGGGAATAGACTTTCATACCAAACACGTTTTTTTTGAGGAAGAATACAATAAGATAGAGAAAATTGTAGACGAGGTTGCCGAGAGAATCCGCATGTTGGGGTTTTATTCTCCCGGGACTTTGAACGAATTTTTAAAACTATCACATTTGAAGGATGAAAGCCCAAAAAAGAACGATAGTTCCAGTTTTATGGAAGTTTTATTGGAAGATCATGAGACAATTATCAAGTTCATTAGAAAAAGTATCAGTGAAAATGCGGAGGAGCACAATGACGAGGGTACCGCCGATTTTATAACCGGAATCATGCAATTACATGAGCAAATGTCCTGGATGTTAAGGGCTTCCCTCAAGACCTTTAAATAGGCGATTGGACTTTTTAAATTATTGAAAAACGGCGGGAATTTATCCTGCCGTTTTTTTGTAAAATATGGGAGTTTAAGCGCAGTCTCGAACATTCAGTAATTAATATTCCGTAGCCAGTGATGATGGGAATTGGAGAGTCAAATGGGATGTGTGGGTTGGGACCTATTTGATAAAACAAAAAAACCAGTCTAAAGACTGGTTGTGTAAATAAACTTATTAAATATATCAGGCTGTAACAGCTAACGAATTTTGATGGTCCTGATAATGTTTAGGACTACAACTGTATTTTTCTTTGAATATTTTGGAGAAGTAGCTTCTGCTAGTTAGGCCAACACTATATACTATTTCTGAAATGTTGAGGTCGGAAGTTTTAATAAGGTGTTCTGCGGTCTCCACCCTTACATTCCTAATGTAATCAGTTACCGTTCTATCGAATAGCAGTTTAAAACCTTCCTGTAGTTTTGCTGGTGAAAGACCGGATTTGTTGCTAAGATATTTCAGGCTATATTGAATTTCCGGATAGTTCTTAATAAAATTGGACAGCTCTTTTATATCATCCATTTCATCTTTGGTCAAGGAACCGAAATTATTTTTTGCTTTCTTTTTATCTTCCTTGTGTTGTTGGATTTCCATGGCCAAAATAACGTGCACAATACCTTTTATCAATAGGTTTCGGACCAGTCCTTTTTGGGTGATGGCCCCTAACTGCTGCATTTTTTCGGCTATTTTAAGATTATAGGAACCAGTGTAGGCAAAAATGTTCTGTCCTGATTTGGGCATAAATGTTCTAAGTAACTGATTTCTCAGTAGGTCGGTATCATCATCATCTTGGGCAACTTCATGGGTGTCTACCATTATATTGGAAAGCTTAACCACTTCATTTTTCCTAAAGAACAAGGTCGTGGCCTTGCTAGGGTCACTGGAAAAGATTCCTGTTTGGAATTGGTTCAGAAGTCTTTTTTCTCCTTTGATACCGAAACTATGACTAATTTTTCCCTTGGCACAGTACATAAAGTGAATAGGGTTGGTAATTGGCATATTATTGATGAGAAGCATATCTTCCTTAAAGACAATGTCATATTCCATAAAGGAAATATTGTTCTTAAAGGAAACTCCGCTTATGACACCGCTGACCAAATTATTGTCAAGTTCTAAATTGTACTCCTGTGGGCGAATTTTTAACGTTCCCCCCAAGTCTTGTTGTAACTGATTAAATATGTTGGCTATGTTGTTCGTTTTAAGATATACAATTTTCATGTTTCCGTATTTTAGAATTATTACTTTATTTGTCTCTTATTACCCTAGCAATAAATAGTACCACAGCAAGTAGGAGGAGCAGGTGTATTAAAAAGCCTACGTTTACTATAAAAAAGCCAATGGCCCATAGAAAGAGCAATAGTATTGCTGCGATTATCAATATTTTGGACATTTTCTTTTTTATCATAATTAAGCCACTTGGTCTTACCGATTAAATGGATATCTATCTCAGTTTGATTCTGATTTGCCATTGGTCATACCCATGATGAAATTATCCGGGAGGTCATAATTTTTGTTGTCCATGGAATCCAAAGTCCAGCTTTTTCCGATTTTTGAATTGAGTTGATATGGTTCTGATGTCTTTTTCATGTTGGTTGTGTTTATAGTTCTTATTGTTTGAAACAAAGTTCGTTACAGAGGGCTCCTTTTGTGTTATACAATTTTTATATTCTGTTATATAATTCCATTAAATCGACCTTATTTCCTTAAAAAAATGCAAAAATTTGGTAGGTTCAATCAATGACCATTAAGAACCATCGTTGTTTGTGTAGCGGAATTTCGCTTAAATATCAGGGAGCACAGGTAAGGATATTTCTTGAAGAACAGGCTAGTAATATGTTGGGCCCAAGCTTGGGGCGAGACAGAACTCGATACTGTTTTTAGGCTATAGGTAAGAGGTGGGTATACAACTACCAAAGAGCGTACTTAATGCTATTGGTTTTATTAGTGAAACTCAATTTTGAGAAGTCAGTAAGACGCACTTAATATTGCAGGTTGAACTAATCCCGCCTTTTTCGGCGGGATCTAGGTTCAATACCTCGCCCCTAGGGTCAATTCCTATTATTGGGTTCAGGGCCTGCCTTTGTCGGCAGACAGGCCTACCTATGTCGGCAGACAGGCCTGCCCTGAGTTTTAATGCCTTTTATTGTTGATGTGAAATGGGGGGAGAAGTATCCTTTGGATTCTATACCGTATTGGGATTTTAAACCGGTAAGTAGATGTTGAAGGTAGCACCTTTGTTTATAAGCCCATAGGCCGCAATATGCCCTTTGTGTTTTTCCACAATCTTCTTGCAAATAGCCAATCCTATTCCTGTGCCCGAATATTCGTTTTTTTGATGAAGGCGTTGGAAGAGTTCAAATATTTTATGGGCATTGGCCTGCTCAAAGCCAATACCATTATCCTTCACGGAAATGCAGTAATACTCCTTGGCTTTCTTGTGAAAGTCATCAGGAATGGAATTGCGTTCCATTTTCTCGCATTCGATTTCTATTTTCGGAGTATCGAGAATACTGTGATATTTGATGGAATTTGAAATCAGGTTGTTGAAAAGCTGTTCTATCTGAAAAGGGATACCTCTCACTTCGGGCAGATCGCCAAGAATAAATTCTACCCCGGACTCCCTAATTGGGGCCTCCAGATCTTCCTGAACTTTATCCAACACTAGATTCAGGTCTACTTGTACAAAGTCCTTTTTTTTCTTGCTTAGCCTGGAATAGGATAATAGGTATTTTATAAGGGTCTGCATACGGTTGGCGGAAGATTTTACTTTGTCTATGTATTGCAGTTGTTGTTCTGTAAAACTGGAGGAATCGGAATCCGTAATCCTTGATATGAACATCTGTATTTTTCTTAAAGGCTCCTGAAGGTCATGGCTGGCAACACGGTTAAAGGATTCCAATTCACTATTGGTGCGTTTTAGTTCCAGGTTCTTGTCCTTTAGCTTTTGTTCATTTTTAAGTTCTTTGGTAATATCCTTTACCACTCCAATAAACTCGGTCTTTAAAAAATGGCCCGTATTGTGAAGGTATTTTACCTTCCCACCTTTGGTTATAATACGATATGTATAATTGCCGATTATTTTTTTCTCCCAGGCCAAGTTTAATTTTTCGTCGTAAAGCTTGAGGTCTTTTGGGTGCACAAAGTGTCTATAGTTATCAGGTGTCGGCTCAAATTCATTGGGTTCGCAATCCAATAACCTGAAAAAGTTATCGGACATGGTGGCTTCCTTGGTTTCTATATTCCATCGGTAGCTACCTATTTTGGCCACCGCTTCTGCATCATTCAGAATAGAATTTTGTACTGTTAATTGTTCATTAAGCTCCAATAATCGTTGTTTGGCATTAATTATTTGAGTACTGTCATAAGAAGTTAGTGTAATACCATCGTTTAGCTTATTGATGGTAGTATGGACCCACACGCGTTTATCTTTTAAGGGATATTCGGTTTCATGTATTTCAATGCTGCCGTTGTTGGCACATTTTACCATGAGGTCGTATAGTCCGGTTTCATGTACAAAAGGATAAATTTTGGAGATGGACTTTCCAATCACTTCATCCACCTGTTTTCCTGTAAGGTTCTCACTTTCGGTGTTGGTGAATAAATATTTGAAATCTATAATATGGCCATTTGAATCCCTTTCGGTAATTAGATGGCTAACGGTGTTACTGGTGCTTTCCAGGATATTGTTCAAGAAGGATTTGGTTTCGATCAAGTTATGGTTCTGCTTTTCCAGTTGTTCGTTCAAAACCTTTAGATTTTGAGTAAACTTTCTTTCCGCAGTAGTATCCACAGAAGTTGTTAAAACCCCATTTTCCATTTTAACGGCCGTGGTCTTGAACCAAAACTTATTGTCATTAAATTCAAAATATTTTTCAAATTTACGGGTAGTTCCTTCTGTAATAACTTTGGACAATTCGTCAAAAATGCCGTTCTCAAAATTAATGGGAATTAATTCGGACATTTTACATTGCTCTATTTGGTGGGATTTTTGTCCGAGGACCGATTCAATTTTTTCGTTGGAAAATACAATGGTAAAATCTTTTACCTGTCCCGTAGTATTATATATAGGCAAAAAATAACTAATAATATTGTCTGTGCTGCTCAAAATATTTTGAAGAAATTTCTCCGCAGTAACTGTTTTTTTTCGCTGTCTGTTAATTTGTAGAAATGAAATAATAAAGATAAATAAGGCAAACATACCCAGGAGCAAGGTCATTAATGGCGTAAATGAAATTTGGGACCTATATTCCTCCTTACGTTGGGCAAGTTGTATCTGCTTTTCTTGGTACAATTGATTTCTGAGCAGATTCAATTGGGTAATGTATTTTGAAACCTTAGTGATTTTTTCTCTATCACTGGCAGAATAATTTGTTTTTTGAAATGGAATATCTGCTATAATTTTTAGGGAATTATAAAGGCTGTCCTGCCAGGATTGTACAGAAAATAGTATTTTCTGCTGTAGTTCATTGTCTTGGGTTAATCTTCTTAGTTTTTGAAAAGACTCCTGTACTTCCGGTTTGTAATTTTCAAAGGAAGAAATACCCAAGGTATCTTGGGACAGCAAGTTTTTAAGTTCCGTGGACTGCATTTGGGCATAGTAGGAAAATAGCTGATTTATTTCCATGTCCACCTCCAGGGAATGGGAAACCATATCTGCCGATTCCCCAAGTTGTACAATTTGTTTGTAACTGATGCTCCCGAGAAACATGAGAAGGGCAATGGCCAAAATAAGGGAGACGGCAAGAACTTTTGGAGAGGATGTTATTTTTCTTATTGGCATGCCGTAACTCCTTTAGATCCGTAATAAAAAATTATCCTTGTTCAAGGCCGAGGTATGGTATTGCCAGTTGAGCTGTAGAACCTTTTCAATAGCTTGTTTAAGAGCACCAAAACTAGTGGGCTTATTAATATAAATATTAGCCCCGTTCACAAAAGTTTCTTCAATATCGGCCTCTGATGAGGATGTTGAATAGATAGCTACCAATAGATCATGGAGTCTAGGGTGGTTTCTAATTTCATAGAGACACTGCATTCCGTTTTTAATGGGCATGTTTAAATCTAGAAAGACTATTTCAGGCAATATCACATTGGGTAGGATCAAATAATCCATTAACTCTTTCCCATTGTTGAAAAGCGATAATTTAGTCTTAATTTTTATTTCGTTCATAGCTTCCTTGAACAATGTTCTGTCATCATCGTCATCATCGGCCAAGGCTATGTTTAGCGTATGTAGAGGCATGTTTTGGTATGGTTATTTTTGGGTTAAGGCTCTTTCTTTCCGTTTCAGGATTATTTTCTGAAAGGCGGAAGGGGTAAGTCCCGTCGTCTTTTTAAATTGGGCCGATAAATGTGATACGCTACTATAGTTTAGCTTATACGCTATTTCAGTTAAGGTTAGGTTATTTTGTAGGATTAAACTTTTGGCGAAATCTATTTTTTTTAAAATCACAAAGTTCTCTATGGAAGAATAGGTAGCTTCAGAGAATACCGAGGATAAATAGGTATATGAATAATCCAGTTTTTCAGAAAGATAGGTGGAGAAATTATAAAGCTTAGGGTTCTCCACATCATTGATCCATTCTGTAACGGAATCTTTAATTCGCTGTACCAAGGCCATTTGTTGGTCATCCATAATTTCTATGCCGTAATTTCCCAAGAGCGAGGCCATTTCCTGTTCTTCCTTTGGTGTAGGCGGTCTACTAAATTCAATTTCACCAACACCATGAATGGTATATTTCATTCCCAAGGCGTCCAATTGTTCCTGAAGAACAGCTTTACAGACAAGGTTAAAATCAAATTTTAGATAAATTCTCATTAATTGCATATAATATGGGCCTGTAACATCGATTCCTCTTTATAGGGGAAAACGATAAAGGCGTTATACACAAAGATGATGAATTTTTAAATTGAATTAAACTGCTCAGGGAATTATTTAACAATTGAATTCCAAATTGATACCTAAGCCAAACTTTGCCCCTAACGATACCTTTAACCTTCCTAGCTGACGTAGCTTATTTAGGTAATATATATATTAGTTTGTCAGGTAATTTTTTTCTGGAATTTCCTTAAAAAATTCAGCTGTTTCAATATTGCTCGATGGACTATAATTGGCCAATACCGTGCCTTTACTGCCGTCGTTTGTTTCCAAAATATATAAAATGGACATGTCCGATGGATTGCTCATCCCTTCGAAGCGAAATTCCTCCAAAATAGTGACATTTTCCGGCGAATATCCAATTTTTGTCTTTAGATCTATAAGTTTCATTTTTTCTACCCGGTAGTTGCCCTTAAAGCCTTTTTTTTGATATTCGTCTATAATTTCTTTTTCGTTCTTTGCAAACTGATTCTTCATTTTCATATTTTTTAATTATTCTCAAATAGTTCTTTTCATTGAATCCTTGGTAAAAGGATCTATTTTATGCAACCAAAAATTATTGGCAAAACTTGTATTGAAAGATGTTGTACATGTTTTATTTCTGTGGAGCGAAAAAAACGGACAAGCTCCGTGATGGAAAATGTCCGTTCAAAATAAAATCTAACCAACCAAAGAGAATTTCTTAATTGTCGTCCGTGGCATCGTCTATTTCATCCTCAATTTCTTCCACACCTTCCTCAATATCATCGCCCACGTTTTCTATGCCATCCTCAATTTTTTCACCTGTGGTTTTTTCTTCCCTACAACTGCTAAAGGTGGCTAAAGAAACAGTAAATAGGAGTGTGAATAGAAAGTATATTATCGATTTTTTCATTTTTATAGTTTTAGGATTACGTACGTTACGTACTTGATTTGTTTTTAATGTATTTAAAAAAGTGTCTTACTTAGATCTTACTTCTTCCTGTAAATAAAGAAATTACAAAGAGAATCAAGAAAATAAAAAATAGGATTTTAGCAATACTGGCAGCTCCTGCTGCTATTCCCCCAAATCCGAAAATTGCGGCGATTATTGCCAATATTACAAATGTTACTGTCCATCGTAGCATGATATATGTGTTTTTTAGGTTAATACTATAAATTGTTCTTTTAACAATCTCTGACACAAATCTCGGGATAATCAATTGAGTTGTTTAACGTTATCACATTAATGGTTAACACAAAAGATTTAATTGTAAATTGTTTTTAATCAATCATTTATGGGATTGTTGGATTTGAAGTAGTCTGGGAAATCCAACGTTCGAATAGGAAATGGAATATTGATGTTGTTATCGTCAAATGCTTTCTTAAGGGCTATCATGGCGATAGTTTTGGCTTTTAGTACCTCTAGGGAGGAGGTGGATTGAATCCAAAATCGAGTTTCAAAGTTGATGGAACTATCTCCAAATTCGGTATAAAGAAAAATTACTTCCCTGGTATCTTCCACACTGTCAAAATTGGAGATAATAGTCTTGCATACCAAATTGCGTACAAATTCCAAATTGGAGGAATAGGCAACACCGCATTTAAGGATTACACGTGACTGGGCTGTGGTAGAGAAATTTCTTATTGGGTTCTCCAAAACCAATTTATTGGGAATATAAACTAGATTATTGTCCGATTGCTTGATGGTTACGGCCCTAAGGTCAATATCGATCACCTCACCTTCATAATTGTTGCTTTCTATCCAATCCCCAAATTTTATATGTTTAATATAGGAAAGTACAATACCGGAATAAGTGTTGGCCAAAGCGCCTTGTAAAGCCAGACCTACAGCAAGACCTGCTACCCCTGCACCGGCTAAAATTGTATTTAGCGTTTTGCTAAGGTCCAGGATTCCTAGCACTAAAAATAATCCAGTTAGAATGATTAAAACTGAAATTAATTTGGCAATTACGTTCTTCATGGATTTTTGCAAACTACTTTTTTCCAAGAGTTTCCATGTGAGTTTTGCAAAATATTTCGATAGTAGGATTACAATGGTGAAAACGAACAGTGCTAAAATAATGTTGGGCAAATTCACTATTAAACTGTCTGCCCAGGATGCCAGTCTCTTGATCATTTTCTCCCAGGCTTCGTCTATCTTTAGATCCATGTCCTCATTTTTAGTTGTAGTTTCAAAGGTTTTGGGGATTAACTCAATTACCTTTAAATATACGGATATAATTGCAGCGGTTTCAATAAAAATGGTTCCGATACTTAAGCGTATCGGAACCATTAACAACCAACCTAACCATCTTTACTGAATTACTGTTTTTATTCGTAGTAATTCAATGAAAAATATGTTTATCCCTAAATGTCCCCAGAAATTTAGGATTCAAAAGATCACCAAATTTTGGCAATGCTTTTTTTTTTCTTGATTTCAAAGTTACCAGGTACACTTAAAAAAGTTGTGCTGTATTCTAAATTTTATTGACTCTTATGACAGTACATTATTAGCAGCTATTGTTCTCATGGTTGTTTTATTATTTTCCTTTATTAGCGTTTGGGATACTATTTGTCCGTAAAGGAACAGTAAGAAAATGAGTATTGACTATCTTTAAATATCGATTTATTGGGAGCAACATAAAGCACCAATACTATTTTAATTTTATTATTAACTATATATAAAAAGGATATGGAATATGTGGAATCAGTGAACCCTTATGATGGCACGCGATTGGAAAAATATAAAATGTTTTCAGATGATGATATCAATAACGTTTTGGATAAGACCGAACGGGTCTTTCCGAACTGGAAAAATGAAAGTCTGGAGCATAAATCGGGGCTATTAAAAAAACTGGCCAAGGAATTGTTGAAAAATAAAAAATCCTATGCCGAGTTAATGTCGAAAGAGATGGGAAAACCTATAAGCCAAGGTATTGCCGAAATTGAAAAGTGTGCATGGGCCTGCGAATTCTACGCCAAGAATGCGGTTAGGTTTCTAGCGGATGATCTTATAGAAACCGAGGCTGACGAAAGCTTTATTAGCTACGACCCCATAGGTTGTGTATTGGCCGTAATGCCATGGAATTTCCCATTTTGGCAGGTCATTCGTTTCGCAGCACCAACACTCACTGCTGGTAATACTGTAATATTAAAACATGCCAGCAATGTCCCTGGCTGTAGTTTGGCTCTACAGGAACTGTTTCTATCGGTAGGCTATCCACAGGGCTGTTTTCAGTCTATTTTGGCGGACCATAAACAGCTTGAAACTATTATTGGAAACACTATTGTTCAGGGGGTTACCCTTACGGGTAGTGAGAAGGCAGGTAGGGCAATTGCGGCTCAGGCAGGAAGGCATCTAAAAAAATGCGTTATGGAACTTGGGGGCAATAATGCTTGTATAATATGGGAAGATGCGGATTTGGAAAAATATATGGATACCATGGTGATGGCTCGAATGCAGAATACCGGACAAAGTTGTATTGCGGCAAAAAGATTCATAGTGGTCGAGGCAATATATGAGGAGTTTCTAATGAAATTTTCCAACAGAATCCAAACCCTTAAATCAGGGGATCCATTGAACAAACAAACAGTTATTGGGGTAATGGCCAGAGAGGACTTGGCCAAAAGCTTGGAAGGACAAGTGAATGACTCCTTGGACCAAGGAGCAGAGGTCCTTATTGGGAATAAACGGGTGGGTGCCTATTATGAACCCACGGTAATTACCGGTGTAGTTCCTGGTATGCCAGCATTTGACGAGGAGTTATTTGGCCCGGTGGCAGCTGTGATTAAGGCAAAAGATAGGCAGGAAGCCGTTGCCCTGGCTTCAAAATCTACTTTTGGTCTGGGGTCCATGTTATTTACCCAGGATATAAAATCTGCCCGGAAAATAATTGGCGATATCCCCGATGGCGCGTTTTTTATCAATGAAATGGTAAAGTCCGATCCCAGGTTGCCATTTGGAGGGACAAGGGCATCGGGATTTGGTAGGGAGCTTTCCATGGAAGGTATATTGGAGTTTGTGAACAAAAAGACGGTATATATAAGGAAATAGTATTGGATAAGGCGTGTTATTTAGTTTGGTCTGTCTCCCAACAATTTTTAAATGCGAATTGGTTTTGAGGCATTCGTTGCCTTTCTTTAATTTCTATGTCCTGAAGATTTGGGGGCAGTTTTTCCAATTCCCCACCATAGTATCCTAGGGCAATGGCCGTAGCAATATGAAATTCTTCGGGGATACTGAAGGTGTGCTGGACTTTTTTATAATCCAGACCGGCCATATGGTGCATAGCTATTCCCATATACTGTGCCTGTACCGTCATAGCCCCAAGGCCCAGGCCCAGGTCGTGAAGGGCGTGGAAATTTTCTTTTCCATTATTGGTTTCCTTCTTATATGCCGTAAGTATTAAAAGGGGAGCGTTTTTGGCCCAGGTCTTATTGGAATTTGTTAGGTTGTCCAATATTTGTGCGTAGGCGTTAGAACCCTTTTCCGCATATAGGAATCGCCATGGCTGTTGGTTTTGGGAACTTGCAGCCCAGCGTACAGCTTCAAAGAGTTGGTGTACATGTTGTTCAGAGATTTTTTTGTCCTTAAAAACCCGAGGGCTATATCGCTGTTTTAAAAGTGCAAATATTTCATAATCGCAATCGGCTATATTTTCCAATTGTATTTGTTCCATAGCTGTCATGTTTCTTTTTTTAGCAAAGTTTATTAGTGAAACTCAATTTTGAGAAGTCAGTAAGACGCCCTTAAAATTGCAAGTTGAACGAATCCCGCCTTTTTCGGCAGACAGGCCCTGAGGTTTAATACCTTTTATTATCGATTTTTTTCTCATGTAACAAATTGGTGCTGTTATAGTAACTTTTTCATTAGGACCAGTATGTAAAAGGTCCGCTCTAGGGTTTAATACTATTGGTTGTCCATTTTATAGAATTGACTATGTCATGTCTTGGCCCAATCCAATAGCTGCCTCTTGGGTTGTCTATGGTAAATGTGTCTTATTTACGCTATAATATTTTAGGAAGCATTTACCGGTGATACAGGGTAATCTGTACTTCAGATCCGTTCTTCTTAGGCAGCGTCCCCAAGGAATTACCAATTGGGGAGTTTAAACGGTGAAGGCTTTAAATGTTATAACAAGTTTAATAACTTATGGAAGTACATGTTGACTCAAATCCTATAATAATTGATTCTTATCCCAATGTTTGATGGGGGTCAAATGTATTCAATTGGCAAGGATACAAGGTCTATAAATTGTGTGTCCGGGATAATGTGGCGGGTTGTTTCCCTTCCTAGAAGCAGGATAGAGTTCTTTCTAGGGCCGGGTTAAATCCAAAATTTACGTTTCATTCTTAGAAATCCGATAATAAAACTAACATACATCAATACGATCAGTGTTAGGTGGATTCTTCTGGTATGAACAAACTCGTTCAATTGATTGGTGTAATTATAAAATCTTGAAGCCTTGATGGGGGCATAGCCCAAATAAAAAATTAATAGTCCAATGCTTATCCATTTAATGCCTGTATATCTATAGTCCAATTTTTTTGACGCATTCCGGTGCTCCAAGAAAAAGAGGATGATACAAATAACAAGGGCAAAAGCTCCAGCCAAATAACTGTATACCTGTGCTTCCAATTTAAAGTTTTGAAGAAAGGGATTTATAAGCGAAGCGAGCATATAGAACATCGCGGCAATTAAAATGTAAATTTTATATTTTTTATTCTCTATATAGCTCCAATAGACATAGAAAAAATAGTTAAAAAAAACTAGGTTGTAAATATTGTATATAAAAACATTGTGCTTCACAAAAGTAGAAAAAATGGAAATATGGAATACCTCATAGTTCTTAGTTAAATAGCCCAATAATTCGGTTAAGAAGGTGTACATTAAAAGTATGGGAAAATACTTTAAGGGAGTACTGTAATATTTGGGATATTTTATTAAGGCTATCAATAAGGTTACAACATAGAGAGGTTGATTGGCATTCTCCAATATAGTATCCAATATTTCCATTTTTGCTTAGATAAGGGGTTAATGGGGCTTGTTAATCCTCATGGTATGGAGGGGGAACCATATTGGCCTCGTTTAGCACCAGACTTTTATTTTTGGCATAGAAGGGTGCAGGGGATGTTGTAGGTAAAAAGGAGGCCTCGGATTTACTTTCCCCAGACTGCATATTGTCCGTTCCACCGTCCTTTTTTGGTTCCAAATTATCAGTAAGTAAAACTGGGACATTTTTACCATCGTCCTCTTCCCTAATATAGAACCCGTATTCCCTATCATTTTTGTCCTTAACTGCTGGAATGATAAAAAATGAATTTTGTTTTGGATGTTTTATTGCCCTACCATCCTCAAAGGTCTTTTTATCCGGGTAATTGGAAAAATAAAAGCGTAGGGAGGAAATTTCCACATTGGCCTTTTTTGCTTCTTGTTCAATGTAGTTCATATATTCCTTTATGGTATGGTAGTCATAATAGCCAAAACGTGCCACATCAAATTTTTTCTCAGGTGCAAGTTCATTTTCAAACCCTTCAATTAGGCGTACCCTGCGTTCGCCATAGGCATCGTACATGGTTTTTGCTTGGGAAACGCTTACAATCTGTTTAGGGGCGGAAACTTCCGTGGGGACAGGTTCGCTCACTGGTTTTTGTTCCTTTTTCTGTTCACAGGAAGTGAAACCAAAAGTAATGAGGGCTCCAACGCATAATATTGCGTAAGTTTTTTTTAGGTTTTTCATAATTTAGATTTTTACAATTAGTTGTTAATTAAAGTAATCATTTAGTGGTAAGTGTTGGGGGAAAACACTTGTTAAATTATTTGTTAAAGTACAGATTATTGTACATCTAAAAAAATTGCGTAAAAAATAAATGTATTTTTTTATTAGGTATAGGTTACAAAAAAATCCCATTTGGCCATAATGCCAAATGGGATTTTAAGACTGTCCCTAATTTTTAGGGAGTATACGCTCGGTGGATTATTGATTCATGGTCAACAAAAACTCTTCGTTGTTCTTGGTTTGCCTAAATCGTTGTTCAATAAATTCCATTGCTTCAACCGGATTCATGTCCGCTAAATACTTTCTCATGATCCACATTCTTTGAATTGTGTTTTCATCCAGTAAAAGGTCGTCCCGTCTTGTACTTGAAGAAGTAAGGTCGATGGCCGGGAATATTCTACGGTTGGAAATTTTTCTATCCAATTGTAATTCCATGTTACCTGTACCTTTGAACTCTTCAAAGATTACTTCATCCATTTTGGAACCGGTTTCGGTAAGTGCGGTTGCAATAATAGTTAAGGAACCTCCGCCTTCAATATTACGTGCAGCTCCAAAAAATCGTTTTGGTTTATGCAGCGCATTGGCATCTACACCACCACTCAAGACCTTTCCCGAGGCAGGCTGTACCGTGTTATAGGCCCGGGCAAGACGGGTAATGGAATCCAGTAGGATAACCACATCATGGCCACATTCTACCAAGCGTTTGGCTTTTTCCAATACAATGTTGGCAACCCTAACATGTTCTGTTGCTTCCTTGTCAAAAGTAGAGGCAACTACCTCACCTCGAACATTACGTTGCATGTCCGTAACTTCCTCAGGACGTTCATCTATCAAAAGAATAATTTGATAAACTTCAGGATGATTGGCGGCAATACCATTGGCGATATCCTTCAGAAGCATGGTCTTACCAGTTTTGGGCTGGGACACGATCATTCCTCTTTGGCCTTTTCCAATAGGACTGAACAAATCTATTATTCTTGTAGAAATGGTACTTTGTCTTTCTGCAAGATTGAATTTTTCCTGTGGGAATAATGGGGTCAAATGTTCAAAAGAAACCCTATCCCTAACAATTTGGGGATCTATCCCGTTTATCTTGTTCACTTTGATAAGTGGGAAATACTTTTCGCCTTCTTTTGGCGGACGTACATTACCAAGTACGGTATCTCCGGTTTTTAATCCAAATAATCTTATTTGGGACTGGGATACATAAATATCATCTGGAGAGGAAAGGTAGTTGTAATCCGAAGACCTTAAAAACCCGTAGCCATCCTGCATAATATCCAGGACACCTTCACTTTCTATAATACTGTCGAACTCAAATTCAGGTTCTTTGTATTTGTTTTTTAGGTCCTTATCAAAATTGCTATTGTTTTTGTCAATATTACCTTTTTGATGGTGTGGATTTTTTTTATGCTGAGGTTTGTTGGCTTGCGGGGGATTTTGCTGGATCGAATTTTGCTGGGGTGCACTCTTTTGAAATTCCTTTTTTGCCGGAACAGGATTATTGTGTTGGCGAGGTTTTCTTTCGCGTTTAGTATCCTCTTTTTTATCTTCGACCACTTTGGTGGTTTCTTCAGGGGTACTCGATTTTTCTGTTGGTGCAACAGATTTTATCTCTGGTTTTACGGGTTCGGCAGTTTTGGTCTCGGCCTCTTTGGGCTTCGACTTGATTATCCTGGACCGTTTAGGCTTTGCAGTACTGCTTTCTTCTTTTGTTACTTCTTTTGTTACATCGGTTCTTTCTTGAACAATTTTTGGATTTGATGCTTGTACATCCAAAATTTGGTAAACCAAATCAAGTTTTTTTAAAGTTTTAAATTTGGCAACATTTAGGCCCTTGGCTATTTCCTGAAGCTCGGGAAGCTTTTTTGATTTTAAATCTGAAATCTCAAACATTAAGTTTTGAATAAATTATACTTATTACGAAAATTTTGAAGTGTATGTAGTTTTTGTTTTTGGATAATAAAGGGAATGAAATCCCCTGTTGGTAAGTAATCTGACTTATAACGTAGCAATATTACAAATTATTTTCAATATTAGGGTGATAATTTTTAAAAAGACGCTTATTTTTGTGTCTCAATTGTTTTACAAAGCATGATTCAAAGAATTCAGACCATTTATTTAATCGTAGTTATACTTTTAGGGGCGGTTGTACCGTTCTTTGTAAATCTGTGGTCGGATGCTAAAGGAAATGAGATATTTGCGGAAAATGAAGTGTTTGTTTCCATTGCTTTTTATGCTGTTGCAGTCCTTGGGCTGCTGGCAATAGTTTTATTTAAGAATAGACAAAATCAATTTGTGGTAAACAGGTTGAATATGATATTAAATCTTTTTTTACTAGGATTTTTCGTTTACCGATCACTAAACTTATCCGGAGAAACCTTGGTTTCAGAGAAGGGTATTGGGATGCTGATTCCTGTATTTTCTATCGTTTTTTTAGTCCTGGCCAACAGGGCAATAAAAAAGGATGAAGATCTTGTAAAATCTGTTGATCGATTGCGTTAAGCCTAACATCTTAGTAGTATTAGTGCGTGAACCCGGGGTAGTGCCCGGGTTTTTTTTGTGAAACTCAGTTTGAAAAAGTTACTTGTAACGAATTTAAAATTGCTGGTTGAACTAATCCCACTTTTTAGCGGGATATTGTGGTTTGTACTTTAGTATCTTATAGACCATGGTAATCATCCCCTTTTTCCAAGCTCAATAATCTCTAAATCCTTAATATTCTCTTTGTCTATTTTAAACCGTAGCATGGTCCTGATTTGGTGAAAGCCGTGTATACCGCATGCCCCTGGGTTCATATGCAGTAGGTTTAACTTTTTGTCCCACATTACTTTTAGGATATGGGAGTGTCCTGAAATAAAGAGTTTTGGGGGATTTTTTTTGATCTCCTCCCTTATTCGCACATTGTATTTGTTGGGGTATCCACCTATGTGGGTCATCCAGACATCTACCTCCTCACAGGTAAATCTGTTGTCCAATGGATATTCCATCTGAATTTTGTTGTCATCTATATTGCCGTAAACACCCTTTACAGGTCTTAGTTCCTGTAAGGTATCCATAACCTCCAAATTTCCAATATCCCCGGCATGCCATATTTCATCCGCGACCTTGGCGTATTTAAGGATCTTTTCATCCATATGGCCATGGGTATCGGAAAGGAGGAGTATTTTTTTCATGTGTATATTTCTTTTAATTTATGGCCTGGAAGGCACATTGCAAATGGAAAACCTGTTTTTGCCTATGGGTCTTGCATTGGAATTTTGGAGCTGTAAACATAAAGGAATTGTGCCAATGGATGTGGTATTATATTATCAGAATATTATATTAAAACATTTCAGCTATCTGTTTTTCTCCGTTGGAACAAGTATCTTTGCCTACCACAAAACTAAAACATTCATTTGAGATATTTCGTCCAATTTTCTTATCAGGGAAGGTCGTATCACGGTTGGCAAAAACAGCCCAATGCAATAAGCGTACAGGAGGTTTTGGAAAATGCCTTTTCCTTATTGCTACGGGAAACGGTGTCCTTGACGGGTGCAGGGAGAACGGACGCTGGAGTCCATGCCAAGGAGATGTATGCCCATTTTGATTCCAATATACTTTTTGAGGCAACAGAATTAATACATCGTTTAAACGCCTATCTTCCAGAAGATATTGCCATTGCTTCCATAGTTGAGGTTCCGGTGGAGGCACATGCCCGTTTTGATGCTTCTGAGCGTACATACGAATATTGGATTGTTCAAAAAAAGAATCCCTTCTTGCTAGAAGGGGCCTATTATGTGAAATATCCGTTAAATATAGAGCAGATGAACAAAGCTGCAGCTATTTTAGTGCAACATAAGGATTTTGAGTGTTTTTCAAAGTCCAACACCGATGTAAAAACTTATCTCTGTGATGTTAGGAAGGCCCAGTGGACAAAAGATGGGGAGAAGTTGGTTTTTACCATCAGCGCCGATAGATTTTTGCGGAATATGGTCCGCGCCATCGTTGGAACCTTAGTAGATGTTGGTTTGGGCAAATCTTCCCCAACGGACATGAATTATATACTGGCCAGTAAGGATAGGGGGAAGGCTGGGGTATCGGTACCTGCAAAAGGATTATATTTGACAGCAATAAAATATCCAAAAAATATTATTGATCACAATGGATAAGGATACGGGGAAAGCATTTGATTATAGATTGTTTAAGCGCCTGCTTAGGCACGTTAGACCATATTTGATTACATTTTACGGAGTTGCTATCGCTGCAATTTTACTGTCGGGTTTTGCCGTACTAACTCCTATTTTGGTAGGGGAGATAGTTGATAACGCCATTACCAATAAGGATGGTCAAAAATTATTGACCTTGACCCTGGCTATGGTAGGGGTTCTGCTGGGGGAAGTTTTAAGTCAGCTATATTTTAATTATTACGCCAATTGGTTGGGAGAATCTGTAATAAAGGATATTAGAATAAAACTTTTTAACCATCTTATGGGCTTTAAGATGAAGTATTTTGATAATTCTTCCATTGGTTTATTGGTTACCCGTGCGGTGACGGACATGCAGAGGATTGGTGAAATTTTTAGCGAAGGTTTTTTCGTCATCGTATCAGATTTGCTTAAAATGTTGGTGGTGGCAATAGTGATGCTAGTGGTCAATTGGAAATTGTCGTTAATTGTATTTGCCGTATTGCCCATAATCCTATATGCTACAAGACTGTTTCAAAAGGCTATGAAGGTCGCTTTTATTGAGGTAAGGGCACAGGTTTCCAATCTTAATTCATTTGTTCAGGAACGTATCACAGGAATGAAAATAGTGCAGTTGTTCACAAGGGAAGAAATTGAGAAGGAGAAGTTCAGGGAAATCAATGAAAAACACCAAAATGCCTGGTTAAAAACAGTATGGTACAACTCCATTTTTTTTCCAGTTGCTGAAATTGTATCCTCAATTACTGTTGGATTGATTGTTTGGTACGGAGGTCTGCAGAATGTTACCAATATTAGTAAGGAGGAATATGGAACTATTTTTATGTTCATATTGTTGTCCAGTATGTTGTTTAGACCACTGAGGCAAATTGCGGATAAGTTCAATACCCTACAAATGGGAATGGTAGCGGCCAATAGGGTTTTTAAAATATTGGATACGGACAGTAATATACAAGATGTAGGGACCATAGATAGGGATGGGGTAAAGGGTGATATTGAATTTAGTAACGTACGTTTCGGCTATTTGGAAAATGAGGAAGTGCTTCACGGAATTTCCTTTAAGGTAAAGGCCGGAGAGACTATTGCCATTGTAGGGGCCACCGGAGCGGGAAAATCCACCATTATTAATTTGCTCAATCGTTTCTACGAAATTAATTCAGGGGCTATTTTTATTGATGGTATCAATATCAAGGACTACAAATTAAGTTCTTTAAGGTCAAAAATTGCCGTGGTATTGCAGGATGTATTTCTCTTTGCCGATACCATTGCCAATAATATTTCTCTAAAGAATGATACCATCACTATAGAGAATATGGAATTGGCGGCCAAGCAGATAGGGGTCCATGAGTTTATTTCCAGTCTTCCGGGAGGGTATTCCTACAATATTAAGGAGAGGGGAACCATGCTTTCCAGTGGTCAGCGACAGCTAATTGCTTTTTTGAGGGCTTATGTGAGTAATCCGAGTATTCTGGTGCTGGATGAGGCTACTTCATCGGTGGATACGTATTCCGAACAATTGATACAACAGGCAACCGAGAAGATTACCGAGGGGCGTACTTCCATTATAATAGCCCATCGGTTGGCAACTATTAAGAAGGCCGATAAAATATTGGTAATGCAGGATGGATTAATAGTGGAGACAGGAACACATAAGGAGCTATTAAAGCAAAAAGGGTATTATCAAAACTTATATGAATCCCAATTTTTGGCTGAAGAGGTAGCTTAGGTATTCCAATTTCAATTTGCTGTTAAAGTAGATCGGATTTGATTAGACTGGCCAATTCATCCAAATCCTTAAACAGTACAAATTCCCCATTTTTAATATAGGAGATTAGTCCGGTTTCCTCACTAACAATTATTGCCAGGGAATCGGTTTTTTCGGTAATGCCAACGGCCGCCCTATGTCTTAGCCCAAAACGCAAGGGTATGGTACGTTCATTGGAGACAGGTAGAATTACTCGGGTAGCCACAATAAAATTATCCTCAATAACCGCCGCACCGTCATGTAAGGGGCTGTTCTTATAAAATATACTCTCCAGAATGGGCTGGGTTACTTCTATATACATTTTATCTCCGGTAGATTTCACGAAATCCAAGGAATTATTTCTGGCAATAACGATAAGAGCTCCCGTTTTTGTGCTAGCCATTCTCTCACAAGCCCCAATTATAGCATCTACATTGGTACCGATGGTAAGTCCGTCTTCTTTTAAGAATTTAAAGTGTTTTAGAAAATTGCGTTTTGAAGCAAAATTAGTGGAGCCTACCATTAAGAGGAATTTCCTGATTTCTTGCTGGAAAACAATGATCAGGGCAATTAAGCCCACTTGCATAAACCCGCCTACCATGCTACTGATCATTTTCATTTCAAGAACTTCCGTCAATTTCCAAAATGCCCACACAATCACAATACCAATAAAGATATTAATGGCTACGGTGCCCCTAACCAATTGGTAAACATAATACATAAGTATAGCCACCAAAAAGATGTCTATAATATCGGTAACGCTAAAATCTAAGAAGTTTAAAAAATCCAATCCTGTGGTTTTTGTAAAAATAGGAAATAAGCTATAACCTCAAATCAAATTCGAAAAAATGTTTTGGCCCTTTTTTGAACAATTTTTCAATGGTCGAAATTCGAAAATGGTCACAGTTGATTCCCGGTGCCATTAATGGCTTTAAACAATGTAATACATTCCATAGCCTCCTTAACGTCATGTGCCCTTAATATTTGAGAGCCCTTGGATAGGGCAAACATATGCAAGGCGGTGCTGCCGTTTAAAGCTTCTTTAGGGGAGGTATGGAGTAATTTATATATCATGGACTTTCTGCTGACCCCTGTTAAAATGGGTAGATTAAGGGAGTGCAATAGATTAAATTTTTTGAAAATTTCGTAGTTCTGTTCCAGGGTTTTAGCAAATCCAAATCCAGGATCAATAATAATGTCGTTAATACCAAACGTCCGTGCCGTGGCAACCTTTTCGGAAAAATAATAGCATATATCCAATAGTAGGTTTTCGTAATGGACCATGTCCTGCATAGTACCAGGAGTACCTTTCATATGCATCATAATATAGGGTGCCCGGTGCTTTCCAACTGTTGCCAACATTTCTGGATCCATTTCACCTGCGGATATATCGTTTATTATTGCGGCTCCCAGGGCAAGGCATTCATGCGCAACCCTACTTCTAAAGGTATCTATGGATAAAAGGATGTCCGGGAAGGTCTTGAGCAATAATTTTACGATAGGTGTAATTCTTTCCAGTTCGTCTTTTTCATCAACATGCACCGCACCTGGCCTGGAACTGTAGGCCCCAATATCTATAAAACTTGCCCCATTGGCCAACATAGTCTCTACTTGGGCAATAATCTCCGATTTGTTTTTATACTTACCTCCATCATAGAATGAGTCGGGAGTAATATTGATAATCCCCATTACTCTGGGAGTACTTAGGTCCACTAAATTTCCTTTACAGTTAATGGTCATTTTTTTTATAAGATAAATGGGAGTAAAACTTTTGGTAGTTAAGTTTAAATCTCGATTTTTGAATAGTTTAAAATTTTAAGCGAAATTTACACAAATTAGAAAGATTACATGCATAATACTTCCGAGCAATACAATGCCGTTATTAAAATTTGTAGGGACCTATTCCTAAAAAAGATGCAAGATTACGGTAGTGCATGGCGAATTTTAAGGCTTCCATCCCTAACAGATCAAATTTATATCAAAGCACAGCGCATTAGGAGTTTGCAGGAAAATGAAGTCCGCAAGGTAGACGAGGATGAAGTTTCCGAATTTATTGGAATTATTAATTATTCCGTAATGGCCTTGATTCAAATCGAAAAAGGGATAGTGGATCAACCGGATCTTTCAGCTTCGGAAGCAGTGGCCTTGTTTGATAAGCACATTTCCATCACCAAGACCTTAATGGAGAATAAGAACCATGATTATGGGGAAGCTTGGCGGGAAATGAGGGTGAGTTCCTTGACCGATTTAATTTTACAAAAATTATTGCGCGTGAAGCAAATAGAGGACAATAAAGGCAAAACTTTGGTAAGTGAAGGTATAGATGCCAACTATCAGGATATGATCAACTATGCCGTGTTTGCAATGATACATCTTGGGGAAAAGACAACATCCTAAGTGCTATTTATAAAAGCTGATAAGTGATAATGTCAATTGAATAATAATCGGAATTATATTGGAATATGAAATATATAGTGACTCTGTGTCGTGTAATTGTAGGTGTTTTATTTATTATCAGTGGTTTTATTAAATTGAACGACCCCGTTGGCTTTTCCTTTAAGTTGGAGGAATATTTCAGTCCGGGAGTACTGGATTTGGGGTTTTTAATGCCCTATGCCTTGGGGATCTCTATTATTGTGGTAATTCTGGAGGTCTTGCTCGGAGTAATGTTATTAATTGGTTTTAGAACCAAGATTACTGTGTGGAGCCTACTTTTGATGATCATTTTTTTTACCTTCCTAACCTTTTATTCCGCTTATTTTAATAAGGTTACAGATTGCGGTTGTTTTGGGGATGCCATTAAATTAACACCTTGGGAATCCTTTATCAAGGATGTAGTTTTATTGCTGCTCATTATTGTACTATTTTTGAAAGTTAAATATATTGGCTCGCCTTTAGGTGATAGCGCCAATAGACTTATTATTGGCCTTAGTTTATTGGTAAGTGCTATCTTTGCCTATTATGTTCTTAATCATTTACCGGCCTTGGATTTTAGGCCTTATAAAATTGGGGCCAACATAGAGGACGGCATGGGTGTTCCGGAGAATGCTCCGGCAGCGATTTTTGAGTACAGTTGGAAATTTAACGTTGATGGAGAGGAAAAGGTGGTGGTAACCAATGGGGACTATCCAACTGTAGATGGTGAGTTTGTAGATGTGGAAACCAAGGAGATCCAAAAGGGATACGAGCCTCCAATCCATGATTTTACCATAGAACGGGATGGTGAGGATTTGTCGGCTTCCCTACTACAGGAACCTAAATTGGTAATGGTGATAGCATATGATCTTGCAAAAAGTCATTATAGCTCTTATAGTAAGATAAAGGAGATAACGGATAAGGCTATAAAGAGTGGGTATAAGGTCATAGGAATGTCCGCTTCAGGTAAGGATTATACCCAAAAAATGAAAAAGGAATATCAATTGGGATTTGATTTTTATTTCACTGATGAAACCACTTTAAAAACAATTGTACGCTCCAATCCTGGTGTGTTGGTGTTGAAGCAAGGTACCATTGTACAGAAAGTCCATTACAACGACTTGGAAGATTTAACGTTTGAATAATTTGGTAGCAATGCCTCTAAAATTAAAAGGCCAATTAGCCTCGATCATAAAAAGTGAACAACATAAATTAAAATCAAAATGAGAAGTAAAATAGTAGCAGGAAATTGGAAAATGAACAAAAATTTAGCGGAAACGGAAGTGTTGTTGGCAGAACTTTCCGCTAAACTTCCAGATACTAAGGCAGAAGTGATGGTAGCTCCTACATTTGTCAATTTGAACGCAGCGGTAAATAAACTAAAATCGTCCACCATTGAGGTAATTGCCCAGAACATGCATTTTGCTGAAAGTGGTGCCTACACTGGTGAAATATCTGCCAATATGCTGTTGGGAATAGGGGTAGACACGGTAATTATAGGACACTCGGAAAGAAGGGCATACTTTGGGGAAACCGATGGAATTTTGGCCAAGAAAGTGGTCGCTGCCTTGGCAAAAAATATGAGGGTGATGTTTTGCTTCGGAGAGGAATTGGAAGATCGTAAGTCCGGTAACCATTTTAAAATTGTGGAAAGCCAGTTGAAAAATGCTTTATTTTCCTTAGATGCCGCTGCCTGGAGCAAGATAATTCTGGCCTACGAACCAGTTTGGGCCATCGGGACTGGGGAAACTGCTTCCCCTGAACAGGCACAGGAGATGCACGCCTTTATTCGTAAGACTATAACAGATGCCTATGATGCAGGTATAGCCAACAATGTCTCCATACTTTACGGGGGCAGTGTGAAACCAAATAATGCGGTCGAGATTTTTTCTAAACCGGATGTGGATGGTGGTTTAATTGGGGGAGCTGCCTTGGTTGCGGACGACTTTATTGCTATAATAAAGGCAATAGCTTAAAAAGCTAATAAAAAATAGTGGGATTCAAGCCGTTGATGAATGCTTTATTCGGAGGTTTGGGCGCTACAAGATAATTTAAAGGACCCCTTGATACTTCAGCGGGTCCTTTTACCCACTAAGGGGTATTTGAAAGCACCAACGCTTGGGTAGAAAAAAAGCAGTTTTCCATGGATGCCTAATAGGCATGTCCCAAGATAATTGATTGAAAAAGGGTGACTAATTAAAATGTTGGGATTAAATGTCGAATTCTATATATCTAGAGTATAATTTTAAGGTAACCCCAGTACAACCAGCTTCGGATATTCTTATTGCCGAATTGGGAGAGGTACAGTTTGAAAGCTTTGTGGAAACCGAAGAAGGGGTTCAGGCCTATATTAAAAAAGAAGATTGGTATCCAACGATCCTGGATGACCTACAGATTCTTACCAATCCCTTGTTTTCTATTGACTATGATTATTCGGAGATAGAGCAGGAGAACTGGAACGCTACCTGGGAAAGTAATTTTAACGCTATCCAAGTTGGGCAGCAATGTGTGGTTAGGGCGCCCTTTCATGAAAAGCCTAAGGTAGAATATGATATTGTTATTGAACCAAAAATGAGTTTCGGGACCGGTCATCATGAAACTACCTATATGGTGTTACAGCATTTGTTGGACCATGACTTTGTAGGGAAATCCGTTTTGGATATGGGTAGCGGCACCGGGGTTTTGGCCATTTTAGCAGCTATGAAAGGAGCAGTTGCCATAGATGCTATAGATATAGATAACTGGTGCTACCTCAATGCCAAAGAAAATGTTGAACGGAACAATTGCAATCATATTAATGTTTACGAAGGCACTGCAGATTTACTGGTAGACCAGAAATATGACATTATTATAGCCAATATTAATAGAAATATTTTGCTGGAAGACATCCCTACCTATGTTAAATGCTTAAACAAGGGTGGATTTTTGTTCCTGAGCGGATTTTATAAAGGGGATATACCTCAGATTTCTGAAAGATGTAGGATGGCTGGGCTAAAATTTGAAAAAAATCTGGAAAAGAATAATTGGGTTGCCGTAAAATATGTATTTTAGGAGGTATTAAAATTGAATTCTATGAGTACAAAGGAAAAAGTCTCGGAAGAATTACTTTTGGAAGAGGAGACTGTTAAGCAAAATGAGATTGTTTTGTTCAATGATGAGGTTAATACTTTTGATCATGTTATTGAAACTTTAATTATGGCTTGTGACCATACTCCGGAGCAGGCGGAACAGTGTTCCCTAATTGTACATTACAATGGTAAATGTACTGTTAAGACAGGGGAATATAAAGATTTAAAGCCTAGGTGTGCTAAGCTTTTGAATGCAGGATTAAGTGCTGAAATTATTTAGTAAGCCGTTGCTTTAAAACCTTTTTACTTTATTTCAAGCAAACAATGGAAACGGACTTCCCAATGTAGAGAAGGCCTGGTTAATTCCATTCCTTACTTGAATTCATAAATTGGGCTTCCGGCTATTGGTAAAATGGCCTCGGGTACGTGGCCTTTTGTATCATTTTAATGAGGTAGTTTCTTCATAAGTAACCCATAGGCAAAAGTACCCAGCAAGGCACCTGCAATTACTATCAACATGCTAAAAACACCGGTACCTACTAAAATGTACATAGGACCAGGGCAAGCCCCTGCCAATGCCCAACCTAAGCCAAAGATGGTGCCGCCAAGAATATATCTTGCAACCCCTTTATCTTTTGTTGCCAAATCCATGGTTTTGCCTTCAATGCTTTTCAACTTATATTTTTTAAAGAGCCAAATAAATAGAGCCCCTAGAAATACTGCAGACCCAATAATTCCGTACATATGAAAGGCTTGAAATTTGAACATTTCATAAATACGATACCAGGATACAGCCTCCGATTTTACCAGAACTATCCCGAAAAAGATACCTACCAACAAGAATTTTAAGAATTTCATTTTATTTATCTTATGTACTTTTTAATGAAAACAATTTTAGGCTTTTCAATTGTTGTTATTTTTACTTGTGAACTGGAAATCATGACATTCACATGGGTCATGAATATCAATTCTTCGCATTTATGTTCCGAAAATAAGGGGTAAAATAAAGAAGGTCATTATGAGGCCCCCAATAAAAAAACCTATTACGGCTATGAGCGAGGGTAATTGAAGGTTGCTCAAGCCAGTTATGGCGTGGCCAGAAGTACACCCTCCGGCGTACCGGGTTCCAAAGCCTACCAAAAAGCCTGCAATGACCAAGATTAAAATCCCTTTTATACTCATCACATTTTCCCAACTATATATTTCTGGGGGCAAAAGAGTTTCCCCAACCTCACTAAACCCTAAGGCATTTAGGTCCGAAATAGTTTCGGCACTTAGTGCAATTGCCGATCCGTCCGATAAGAATTGGGTTGCTATAAAGCCGCCAATTATTGCTCCCAAAACAACGGTCAGATTCCAGCGCTGGGCCTTCCAATCCAACCTGAAATAGTCCGAATATTTTCCTGCCCCTCCCATACTGCAAAGAGTCTGTAAATTGGAGGACATGCCAAATGTTTTTCCAAAATATACCAAAATTAGCATTACCAGGGCAATCAAGGGCCCGGAGACATACCAAGGCCAGGGTTGAAGTATATAATCCATATTAATTCTTAAGATGCAAATATAAAGTTATCTAAAATTCTCTATGTAACAATTGTTACACAAGGGATTTTGGAGGTCTAAGGATTCCTTATTCTTAATTAAGTACTATCTCGTCTACAAATAACCAACTTTTTCCCCCGGGATTGTTATGCCAGGACGGGTTCTTGAGTTGGCTCATTACCTCCACTTTAACAAAAGTGGATTTGGTTGGTGGAATATTAAGGTCGAAAAATTGGAACTTAGTATCCGAGTTGGGTTTTTCCGTTGGGATTTTCTCTGTATGGACCAGCTTAAAATTATCGCCATCCCGGGACACCCATACTTTGAAACCCGTTGGATAAAAAATCCATTTCTCGGGTGAAGAAAATGCCCCTACCGACACTGTGGATATTACCTCTTCTTTTTGGAGTTTTAGAGTGGCGGAAAATCCGCTGCCCTCGTAACCGATCCAATTGCCATCAATGAAATTGATGGTCCCCCGTTTTAGATCTATCAAGGTATTTCCTCCATTGCCCTTGTATTTTTCGTTGGGTTTGTTGTTTAGGGTTATGGAATTGGGTAGAATATTCGTTTTTTTAAAACTTACCGTTTTTACAGGACTTATTTCCCAACCAGATTTATGGCTAACAGCTTTGAGCTGGACGGAACTGGTGAGTATAATGGGTTCAATATATTTATTGGATGTGGTGTCGGGTGTGGAACCATCCAAGGTGTAATATAAGTCTACCCCTTTAAAAAAATAATCCAGGGTAACTGCAACGGAATCCTTGAAGAAATCCGTATCCGCAATTATGGTTGGCGGTTCCAAACTAGAGGGGGTAAAGAGATCCTCCTGGATGCTTACCACAGTGACCTCCTTATACGTGCTGCTAAAACTATCCAGAGCTTCCTTGGTGATTTTGGAATTCCATGGATATAATGTTTTTAATCCATTCAGGGTTGTCAATTTTTGCAGACCCTGATCTGTAATATCGGTTCCATAAATATTTAGGGACTCCAGGTGTTTAAGATCCTTTATGGATTCCATGGACTTATCCGTGATCTTCGTATTCTGTAATTGAAGTTTGGTGAGATTCTTAAAGGAGGTTAGATATGAAGAAAGGGTGTCATTAAAATTGGAGTTGCCCAAATTGAGTTCTACTATGTTTTCGGCATGTTTTTTTAATGCTTTCAGATCATTTTTTCCTAAACTTTTATTGCCGGACAGGTTGGCTATCAAAAGTGGATTTTTTTCTGCCAATTTTGTAATAATGGATCCGTTGTTGTTTATAGAGGCCAACCATTCATCAGGAACCATTGCCACCTCTTTCGCAATAAGGGCCCTTGGGGAAGTGTCCTCTTCCAAGGAATTTAAAATATCACTGATCTTTTCTGTTTTATCCAAAGTCCCGGCCACACAATCAAAACAGTTTTCATGGCCTATCCACCATTCCAATAATTGAATTTCGTGATTGGTCAATTGGACCTTGCCCTTGGGTGGCATATGCTCCTCGTCTTCCATGGGGAGTTTTATATGATGAATTAGTCTGGGAGATTCACCTTTTTCGGCCATGAATAGACTGCCGGAGTCGCCCCCTATAAGCAATTGTTCTTTGTTGGTCATGATCAGACCTCCTTTAACCTTGTTGGGATTATGGCAACTTGCACACTTATCATCCAGAATTGGCTTTACAATGTCATTGAACACAAGGGCATTATCAACGTCCGTTATGACCACTTTGGTGTTCTCTTCATTTTTAAATAGATAATCCTCCCCATGGGTCATACTTCCACCATAATGACCAGTTAGGCCTAAAAGTCCCATAACCACGAAAAAAAGGGGTAAGTATATTTTCTTGATCCAGGTCTTTGGATTCTTTTTAATAATATATAGCAATGAGCTTCCTATGGCCAATCCAACTGCCATCCATCGATGTCTAAACAACAAGGTTTCGTCATACCCGCCATTTTCGCCCAATAGCCATCCACTGCCTACAGATAATACTGTGCTTATAGCAGCAATGGCTAGGGTAAAGTTGATGATTTTTTGTTCCGTGCCTGAATCTTTTTTTCTAAAGTATAGTTCCATTAGAAAAGCCAGTACTAATATGCCTATGGGCAAATGTACCAATAGGGGGTGTAGACGGCCAAGGCTTATAATCTGTAATATCATTCTTTGGTTATAGGTTTAGGTTAGGATATCCTTTACAATATGGCCTTCCACATCTGTTAGTCTAAACCTTCTGCCTTGGTACTTATAGGTTAATTTCTCATGGTCTATTCCCAATAAGTGCAACATTGTAGCTTGGAAATCATGGACATGTACCGGATCCTTTACAATATTGTATCCAAAATCATCCGTTTCCCCATACACAATACCAGGTTTAACACCACCTCCGGCCATCCAAATGGTAAAAGATCTTGGATGGTGGTCCCTACCGTAATTGGTATCTGTTAAAAGGCCTTGTGAATAATTGGTCCTTCCAAATTCCCCTCCCCAAATTACCAAGGTGTCCTCCAACAATCCGCGTTGTTTTAAATCGGCCACCAGGGCAGCAGAAGCTTGGTCAACGTCTTTTGCCTGTTTGGCAATGGCTCCAGGGAGATTGTCGTGTTGATCCCAACCCATGTGGTAGAGTTGGATGAAGCGTACATCTTGCTCCGCTAATCTTCTGGCTAAAAGACAATTTGCGGCGTAGGTTCCCGGTATTTTGGCTTCAGGTCCGTACATTTCATAGATATAATCGGGCTCATTGGCAGTATCCATAACATTGGGAACGGAGGTTTGCATCCTATACGCCATTTCATATTGGACAATCCTACTTTTTATTTCTGGATCACCTGAATCTTGATAATGCTTGTCGTTCAATTCGGCCAAATTGTCCAGCATTTCACGTTTCACTTCCTTGGTAATGCCCTTGGGGTCGTTTAAATACAACACAGGATCCTTGGCAGCCCTAAATTGAACGCCTTGGTGCAGGGAATGCAAAAATCCATTGCCCCAAAGCCTAGTGTACAAAGGTTGCCCGTTGGGCCTTCCTGTACCCCGCGACAATAGAACGGTGAATGCCGGGAGGTTTTCATTTTCACTGCCCAAGCCATAACTTAGCCAGGATCCAATACTAGGCCTTCCGGGTTGTTGGGACCCTGTCTGGAAGAAGGTCACCGCAGGATCATGATTGATGGCTTCGGTATACATGGATTTTATAATGCAGAGTTCATCTACCATTTTAGCAGTATAGGGTAGAATATCACTAATGTAGGTGCCGTTCTTGCCGTGTTGGCTAAAATTATGTAGGGAACCGACCAACGGAAATTTGTCCTGTCCCGCCGTCATCCCCGTAAGCCGTTGCCCGTTCCTGATAGATTCCGGCAAATCTTCCCCACGTCTTTTGTTCAGAAGTGGTTTATAGTCGAAAAGTTCCAATTGGGAAGGCCCTCCGCTTTGAAACAGATATATGACCCTTTTAATTTTTGCAGGGTGATGCAGTGAATTTAAAATTCCTTTCACCCCTTCCAAACTATCATCCTTGGTAAGTATGCCATTTTTATTCTTTCTAAAAAGGTTGGCACCCAAAAGGGATGCCAGGGCTACCCCGCCTACTCCCAAGGCCGTTTTTCCTAAAAATGACCTTCGGTTTAAAATCAAGGATCGTTCTTCTATAATTTTTTTTTCGCTCATGATCAACCCCTGGTTATAGTTTCATCTAAGTTTAAAATGGTATGTGCCGTTAACGCCAATGCGGCCAATTGTTTTTTTGAATAGCTCTCGTCTATTTCATAATCGCCAATGGACAGGTAGTCCTGTGGGTCTATTCCTTCTTCATCCACTTTTTGGAGCATACTGGTGTAATAATTGTTCAGCATGGATAACTCATCTTCATCCGGAGATCTGGATGTTGCCAGCTTGAAAATGTATTTTATTTGATCAATTATTTCTGTATTGCGATCAATGGCGTTTTTGGCAATTAGCCGCGATGCCTCAATTATTTGTGGATCGTTTAACAATACCAATGCCTGTAAGGGTGTGTTCGTTTCTTGCCGTTTTACCGTACAAAGATCCCTGGATGCCGCGTCAAAAGTCATCATGCTTGGCGGGGGAACGGTTCTTTTCCAAAAGGTATACAAACTTTTTCTGTATAGATCTTTTCCGGTGCTGGTTATGTAAGTGGCCGTACTTCCTCCACCTCCACCAGTGGTGGCTTCCCAAATTCCGGCGGGTTGATACGGCTTAACGCTTGGTCCACCAACCTCTTTGTTGAGCAGTCCACTGATCTTCAGGGCTTGGTCCCTAATTAATTCGGCTGTTAGCCTTAACCTTGGCGCACGTGCCAAGAGACGGTTTTCCGGGTCCAATTCCTGTAATTTTTTGGATACCTTGCTGCTTTGTTGATAGGTTGCGGAAAGGGCCATATATTTTAATATTTTTCTGGTATCCCAACCTTCTTCCTTTAATTTGATGGCCAGAAAGTCCAGCAATTCGGGATGTGTTGGCAAGGAGCCTTGGTTGCCGAAATCGAAGGAAGATGCCACCAAACCTCTGCCGAACATACGTTGCCAAAATCTATTTACGGTAACCCTAGCGGTCAAAGGATTGTCTTCGTGAAACAACCATTTGGCCAGTCCCAATCTATTTTTGGGATAGTCCTCAGGGAAAGGTAGAATGGACTCTGGTGTATTGGGATAGACCTGAGTAGTGGGTTGGTCATAGACACCCCTGTTCAAGATATAGGAGGGCCTAATTTCCTCCATTTCGTTCATGACCATAACGGGAACTTCCTTCATGGAGGATTTTTGGAGTTGAACAAAACTTAATACACCGTTTTTCTCCTTTTCGGTAATGGTCATATAGGGTTTTGGAATTTTTCCCGCCCCCCCGGGGGTCAGTCCCAATTCGTCAATATTGTTGAAGAAACTGAACAATTCAAAATGGTTTTTTTGACTTATAGGATCATATTTGTGATCATGGCAGCGGGCGCATTCCAACGTTAGACCCAGAAAGGCGGTTCCAAATGTCACCGCCCTGTCCTCTACGTACTCAATACGATATTCTTCGGGTATAACCCCACCCTCAAAGGTGATCTTGTGGTTCCTGTTGAAGCCGGTGGCAAGAATTTGTTCCGCATTGGCATTGGGCAAAAGATCTCCTGCCAATTGATAGGTTACAAATTGGTCATAGGGCATGTTCTGTTTAAAGGCGTGAATTACCCAATCTCGCCATGGCCACATGATACGTTCAAAATCGTCTTGGTATCCATGGGTGTCCGCATATCGGGCTATATCCATCCATTCGGCGGACATGTTCTCTGCATAATCGACCGTGTTTAGCAGGGAATCAATAATTTCTTCATAAGCAGTAGGGGAATCATTGTTGACGAAAGCGTTTATCTGTTCCACGCTTGGTGGTAGCCCGGTAAGGTCAAAACACACTCTTCTTAGCATTTTTTCCTTGGAAGCTTTTTTACTGGGTTCCAAGCCGTTTTGTTCCAGTTGTGATAAAACAAATTGATCAATTTCATTTTGGGCCCATGTAGTATTATTTGTTTTGGGGATGCTCGGTTTTTCTGGAGCAATAAAGGCCCAATGTTCTTTGTATTCGGCACCTTGTTCTATCCATTTTTTTAGGATTTCCTTCTCGTATTTGGTGAGGGTTAGGTTGGATTCCGGGGGCGGCATCAGCAAGGACTCGTCTGTTGTAAATAACCTATTGACCAATTCACTGTTTTCTATATCGCCAGGAACAATGGCGTAATGATCCTTCTTTTTGCCCAATGCCATATAGGCATCTTGGGCAGTGTTTAGGGATAGTCCACCCTCTATGGCATTTTTATCGGGACCATGGCATTTAAAACATCGGTCCGATAGGATCGGTTTTACGTGAAAAGTAAAGTCTATTTTATCGGGAATTCTTCCATTGGTATCAGCATTGTCGGTTGTTCCGGACGTTTGTGCCCCAGTGTTGCAACCAAAGGCAATTAAAACAGGAAGGAATGCCAGTATTGAATACAACCGTTTTGGGAAGCGGACAAAAAATTTTCTTACGGGATGGGACAACATTTTGACTTTAAATAAATTAATACCTTCTAAGATAGATGGTTTGCAATAATTTAACGTTAAATTTCGACAAATGACAATCCCGAGCAGCTAAATGCTGCCAAAAAAAAGAATTAAGTGTATTTTGGACGGTTTATTCCAATCCGTCATGTAAAATTTTGCTCTTTACTTCGTTAAGATAGCTACGCCCAATGGTATATCTAATGCCCTGTACTTCTACACTGTTGCCTTCAATGGCATCGATCTTGTTAATGGCTATGGTATAGGATCTATGTATTCTGATAAATTTGTCCGCAGGGAGTTCATCGGTAAAACTGCTAAGGGTTTTGTGGATGATATGTTTGCTGGCCTTGGTCTTTATCCTGATGTAATCCTTTAAGCTTTCTATTACAATAATGTCATCCAAATAAATTTTCTGCAATTTTTTCTTATCCACCTTTACGAAAATACTGGGATTATCATTGGTCGCAGGCGTTTCATTTTTGGCGCCTCCTTCCTTTAAATTGATAATTCTATTGACGGTTTTTAAAAACCTATGGAAAGGTATGGGTTTCACTAAATAGTCTATGGCCTCCAATTCAAAACTTTTAAGGGCATAATCTTCATGGGCCGTTGTCATAACTACCATGGCCTTAGAATTTACACTGCCTAACAGGTCAAGACCGTTCATTATGGGCATATTGATATCGAGGAATACGATATCTACCTCATTTCTTTGTAAAAAGGTAGAGGCGTCAATGGCATTGGTAAAGGTCTGAATCAGTTCCAATTCCTTGATTTGTTCTACATAGTTTTTTAATATGTTGATTGCCAGTGGTTCATCGTCAATAATTATTACCTTAAAACTCATTGCACTTTTAATTTAAGAATAACATTAAACATTTTGTCTTTTTCAAAGATTGATAAGTTGTAATCTTTGGGTTCATAACCCAGTTCCAAACGTTTTTTTACGTTGGCAAGTCCTATTCCGCCAACTTCTGGGTTTATTCTGTTGCTCGACTTATTTTGGGGGATGTTGTTGCTTATTTCAAAATTCAGGATGTCGTCCACAATTTCCAAATTAATTTTGATATACATACTGCCAATATTTTTACTGGCACCATGTTTAAAGCTATTCTCTATAAAGGGCATTAGGAGCATGGGGGCAATACCCTTTCCTTCAATATCGCCAGAAACGTTCATATCAATTTTTAAGGAATTGTCAAATCGGATACGCTCCAGATCGATATAGTTTTGGATACATTCAATTTCCTTGGTCAAATCCTGATAGGGTTTGTCCGTAGCATATAGCAAATAACGCATTAATTCTGATAATCTTAGGACCACTTGGGGAGCCTTGTCCGATTTTTCTAAAGTTAGCGAATAAATGTTATTAAGAGTGTTAAAGAAGAAATGAGGGGAAACCTGTGCTCTCAGGAATTTTAATTCAGTGGTCAGCTGTCTTTTTTCCAGTTCATGGAGTTTACTGTTTTCATTTAACCAATCTACCGTAATTTTTATGGCCGTAACAAACGACATTACATAAAGTTCCCCCAGCATGGTAACTATGGCATAATTTAATGTAAGGCTTTCAACATCTCCGGCTTCGGGCATTACGTTGTTGCTTACCAAGTAGTAAGTAAGGTTGAATTTTACCAAAAGTCCTATAAGTAAAGATGTCAGAAGTAAAATAGTATAAGTGATATATCGTTTTTTATAAACGAACTTGGGCATTAAAAAATAAATATTGAGGTATGCCAGGGCCATATGTATGGGGAATCCCAACAAGTTGGTTTTTATGGAATAGGCAAAATCCTGATGCAGATTTCCCCAGCGGAAAATATTGAATAAAATATATACGGCCCAAAAAATGATATGGTGCCTATAGTTGATGTTGAAATCACCGGAACTATTTCTACTGAGTAATTTATGATTTAGATTTTTAATTGTCATGAGAATTGATCACAGTCTTGATTTCTAAAAATTGGCGTTTGGCTTTACGGGTTGGTTGTTGGTCTAATTTTATTCCTCTTCCTGAAAAAAAATTAAATATTTAGTTCAGGTAAATGGAATGCCCATGTTGGTTTTTGTTTACTTTTTTGAAAAATCGCCAATACAGTCTTGAAAATTTGGGGAATTTATAAAAAAAATAAGAGTTCTTGTCGTTAGTAGCTAAAAAACACAAGGCTGTAATATTTTTTAACCGTTTTTATTTAAAAAAAACCACGGGTTGACACGTTTTTGGCTTCAACCTTAAAAATAAATTAAATGAATGTAATTGATGTAGCCATAATTGTTGCCTATATAGTGTTGACCCTCTTTGTAGGTATTTGGGTTTCAAAAAAAGCATCCAAGGGGCTCAAGTCGTACTTTTTAGGGGGGAACAACATAAAATGGTATTATTTGGGGCTTAGTAATGGTTCTGGTATGTTCGATGTTTCGGGTACTGCTTGGATGGTAGGGATACTATTTTTGTATGGAGTAAAGAGCTTCATGTTCATGTGGCTATGGCCAATTTGGAATCAAATTTTTGTGATGATGTTTTTAGCCGTCTGGATTCGGCGATCAAATATTATGACCGGATCGGAATGGATACTTACCCGCTTTGGAGACGATAGGGCAGGGAGGGCTTCCCACAGTATAGTCGCTGTATTTGCTATTGTTGCTGCCGTTGGATTTATTGCTTATTTTTTTGAAGGCGTGGGTAAATTTTTGACCATTATCCTGCCTTGGGATATGACCCTGCATATTGGGGAAATGGTTTTGTTGAACTCAGAACAGTCCTATGCCATGATCATCATATTTTTGACCACGATCTATACGGTAAAGGGAGGGATGTTCTCGGTGGTAGCTACCGAAGTACTGCAATATATCATTATGGTCGTTGCCGGAGTGCTGGTAGCGGGCTATGCCTTTTTTGCTTTCACGGATGTAGAGATCAATTCGGTAATAAGTGCCGAATGGAAAAATCTGTTCTTTGGTTGGGAATTGGGAACCCATTGGGACAAGGATTTTCAGGCATTTAATAATTTGATCGATTCCGAGGGGTATAAAATGTTTGGAGCCTTGATAGGAATGACGCTTTTTAAAGGTTTCTTTGCGAGTATAGCAGGCCCTACCCCTAGTTATGACCTTCAGCGCATATTGTCTACCAGAACAGTCAAAGATGCTGCCTATATGAGCGGGTTTACCAATTTGGTATTGTTCATTCCCAGGTATTTGCTCATATCCGGGATAGTGGTCATTGCTTTAGTGGTACTAAGCCCGGAAATGATCGCTAACCCTTCGCTTACAGGAGCTGAACTGGAGGTGCTACTTCCCAAAGTAATTAACTTTCACGTTCCGGTAGGGATAAAGGGATTGTTGTTGGCAGGGTTGCTTGCAGCGTTTATGTCTACTTTCTCCGCTTTTGTCAACGCTGGCCCTGCTTATTTGGTCAATGATATTTATAAAAAGTATTTTAGACCCGAAGCATCGCAAAAGCATTATATTAAAGTGAGTCATATAGCGTCGTTTTTAGTGGTGATTTTAGGTGTTGTTATGGGCTTTTTCGCGGATTCCATCAATTCCCTCACCCTTTGGATAACAAGTGCCCTTTTTGGAGGTTACGTAGCAGCAAATTTTTTAAAATGGATTTGGTGGCGATTTAATGGCTGGGGCTATTTTTGGGGTATGTTGTCCGGCTTGATTGTTGCTTCCCTGCAATTTGTACTGGATAACAACAAGGGCAATTTTGTGGAGGATGGTTTATTGTATAATCTTTCCCATGTTCATGCCATTTATCTTTTTCCGATAATTTTTGGAGTTTCCATGTTAGGATCGTTTTTGGGAACCTATTTTAGCCCGGCTACCGATAAGGAAGTATTAAAGTCGTTCTATAAAAATGTGAAACCTTGGGGTTGGTGGAGTCCGATATATAAAGAACTGAAAGCGGAAGACCCTGCTTTTGAAAAGAATAATGAGTTTTGGCGGGATATGATGAACTGTATCATTGGTATTATTTGGCAGTCCAGTATGATCGTTCTTCCAATATATTTTATGATCAGGGATTACCCAAAGGCAATTATAGCCTTGGTTGTTTTTGGCATTACCTCTGCAATTCTAAAATTCACTTGGTTGGATAAGGTTAGAAAAATACCCAATTAGGATATAATTGATATGCCCCATATTAAAGTCTGGGATAGTTTAAATTAGTAGGATAAAGTTTAATTTTAAATATAAGATAAAGTGAGTAACATTCCTTGGCAAGAAAGGCCTGCCCAAAGTACTGATGTAGTTTGGCGATATACGGAGAACCCAGTGGTGAAGAGGGATGCAATTCCTTCTTCCAACAGTATTTTTAATAGTGCGGTAGTGCCGTTCAAAGATGGCTTTGCCGGGGTCTTCCGCTGTGATAACAAGGCGGTGCAGATGAACATTTTTGCCGGATTCAGTAAAAATGGGATAGACTGGGATATTAACCATGATCCTATTCAGTTTCAGGCAGGTAATACCACTATGATCGAATCTGACTATAAATACGACCCTAGGGTGGTCTTTATTGAGGATAGGTATTGGATCACCTGGTGTAACGGATACAACGGACCAACCATTGGTATTGGGTATACCTTCGATTTCAAAGAATTTTTTCAATGTGAAAATGCCTTCTTGCCCTTTAATAGGAATGGCGTATTATTTCCAGAAAAAATTGATGGCAAATATGCAATGTTGAGTCGCCCAAGTGATAATGGACATACCCCTTTTGGCGACATATATATTAGTTATAGTCCGGATATGAAATATTGGGGGGAACATCGTTGTGTAATGAAGGTGACCCCTTTTGTGGATAGCGCATGGCAATGCACCAAGATTGGGGCAGGGCCAATTCCAATACTTACCGATGAGGGGTGGTTAACCTTTTACCATGGGGTAATTAATACCTGTAACGGATTTAGATATTCCATGGGAGCGGCTATTTTGGACAAGGAGCATCCAGATAAGGTACTGTATAGGACCAAACCTTATCTGTTATCCCCACAGACCAATTATGAATGTGTGGGCGATGTACCAAACGTGGTGTTTCCATGTGCCGCACTGTATTCAATTGAAGAGGATAAGGTAGCCATTTATTATGGAGCTGCGGATACGGTTACGGGCTTGGCCTTTGGGCGTATATCCGAAATTCTAAAGTTCACAAAGGAGAATAGTTTGTAATCCGTGGGGACCTACACGGCTTTTGCTTATTAAATAGAAATAATAAAAATCAAAATATGAAGACCACATTTTCCATCCAAACCAGAACTTGGTCATTGGCACTATTGTTTTTATGCGCTGGCTTTACCGCAATAAAGGGTCAAGAGCTTATACCAAGAAACTATGTTGCATTTAAGGCAAGTGAAACACTGACTATAGACGGGAAAGGGGAAGACGCTTCTTGGCAAAAAGCACCTTGGTCCCAAGATTATATCGATATCGAAGGAAAATTGATACCTGATTATAGGACCAGAATGAAAATGTTGTGGGACAATGAGTACCTATATGTTTTGGCAGAAATGGAGGAGCCCCATGTTTGGGCTACCTTAAAACAACGGGACACCGTTATTTTTTACAATAATGATTTTGAGATTTTTATAGACCCCGATGGGGATACCCACAATTATTACGAATATGAGATGAATGCCCATAATACATTGTGGGATTTGTTTCTAACCAAACCCTATAGGAATCATGGCAAAGTAATAGACAGTTGGGATATACAAGGGGTAAAATCAGCGGTAAGTATTGATGGTACACTGAATGATTCATCCGATTTGGACAAAGGATGGACCGTTGAAATAGCTATTCCATGGACGGTGATCACCGAAGCAAGCAATAGTAATAATGTGCCGGAAAACGATTTTTGGAGGATCAACTTTTCCAGGGTAAATTGGAAATTTGATTTAACGGACGGGAGGTATTCCAGGAAAAAGGACAATAATGGCAAGTTTATGCCCGAGTATAATTGGGTTTGGTCACCTCAAGGAGTTATCAATATGCATGAACCGGAGCACTGGGGGTATGTTTATTTTTCTTCAGAAGAAGTAGGAGGAAAGGATAGTTTTTCCATTCCAAAGGACGATTATATAAAATGGTATTTGTATTCGGTATACAGAGGGGTTCTACAAGAAAAAAAGAATGCCGAAAAACGGGTGTCAGCACCTACGATTATATTGGGCAAGTCTATAAAACCCAATTTGGACAAGCACCGATTTGGATATGATATTTGGGTTAAAAGCCCATTTACAGGAAAAATATTGACGATAAGCGAGGATGGTAAATTTCGAAGTGTCGATGAATAATAGTGATGCGTTCTTATAAATTTTTGGGTGGTCAAGGGAAATGAATAAAGGGAGTATAATGAAAAAGACAGTAATTCAAAGCTTTAGTGTAATTCTTTTGGTGGTCCTAATGGGTTGTAAAGAGGAAAGCAAAACCATATTTACGGAGGGTGATATAAATATCGTTCCCAAACCTTTGGAAATGACATTTAACCAAGGGGCTTTCCGCTTTAACAAGGAAACCAAATTGGTGGCGCCAAAGGATCATGAGGAGACTCTGGACGTATTGAAGGATAGATTTACCGCGGCTGCCGGATGGGACCTGGAGGTGGTACCCACAGCACCAAGTAGTAACTTTGTCCTGTTATCCACGGATTCGTCCTTGGCGGAGGAAGGCTATAGTCTAAAGGTCACCGATAATCAAGTGGTTATTAGGGCCAATGATTATAATGGTTTTTTGTATGGCTTGGAAACAATTAGGCAATTACTTCCAGTCGCCATAGAAAATAAAAGCGTGGTCACCAATATTAATTGGGATATTCCCACTGTTGAAATTAAGGATAGTCCTCGTTTTAAATGGCGAGGGTTTATGTTGGATGTTTCCAGACACTTTTTTGAAAAGGAATATGTTCTGTCTACCATAGATCAATTGGCCTTATTAAAAATGAATACCCTGCACTTGCATTTGGTAGATGATCAGGGCTGGCGAATAGAAATAAAAAAGTACCCTAAATTAACGGAAGTAGGCGGGTTTAGGGTAGACCAGGAAGACAAGCCATGGAATGCAAGACCTACACCGGATTTGGGTACGGAGACCACTTATGGCGGATTTTATACGCAAGAGGATATTAAGGAAATTGTGGCTTATGCCAGTCGTAAGGGAATTACTGTGGTTCCGGAAATAGAAATGCCGGCCCATGTAATGAGTGCTATAGCGGCATATCCTGAGTTATCATGTTTTCAAAATCCGATCATGGTACCCTCTGGAGGGGTATGGCCCATAACTGAAATATATTGCGCTGGGAAGGATTCGACTTTTGAATTTTTGGAGAACGTTTTACGGGAGGTGATGGAATTGTTTCCGTCCCCATACATCCATGTGGGTGGGGATGAGGCTACCAAGACCAATTGGAAGATATGCCCTGATTGCAAAAAAAGAGTAGCCGCGGAAGGCTTGGACAATGTTGAGGAACTTCAAAGCTATTTTATACAACGTATGGAACGTTTTTTAAGCAGTAAGGGAAGAACCTTATTGGGGTGGGATGAAATATTGGAAGGCGGTTTGGCTCCGGGCGCCACTGTTATGAGCTGGCGCGGGGTAAAAGGTGGCTTGGAAGCCTCCGAAGCTGGTCACGATGTAGTGATGACCCCTAACTCACATTGTTATTTTGATTATTACCAAGGGGACCAAGATGTTGAGCCTTTGGCTTGGGGAGGAAACCTGTCCCTTAGTAAGGTCTATCAATTTGACCCTGTGGTTGAAGGGATGAGCGAGCAGCAGGGCAAGCATGTCTTAGGAGGTCAGGCTAATTTATGGACGGAATATGTCCCGACCAATGACCAGGCGGAGTATATGACCTATCCGCGTTTGGCCGCTTTGGCAGAAGCTGTTTGGAGTAGTAAGGATAATAAGAATTGGAATGATTTTTCCAACAGGGTAGGTAGTCTATTCCAGAGATATGGAATCATGGGTGTCAATTATGCCAAAAGTGTCTACCAGGTTACAACAGAAACTACCGTCAATCCCGAAAGTGCCGTTATTTCCATAGCACTTATATCGGAATTTCCGGGTTCGGAGATCCGTTATACCCTTGATGGTAGTAACATTACCACAACATCGGAAAAATACACCGATCCTATAGAAATCACAAAGACAACAACCCTCAAGGCACAAGTTTTTAAGGAAGATAGACCTGCCGGTGCCTTGTTTGAAAAAACAATTACCTATCATAAAGCTGTGGGTAAACCTGTAACCTATTTAAATAAATATCACGATAGTTACCAGGGAGCCAAAGAATTGGGGATGGTAAATGTAGTTCGTGGGTCCAAGAATTTTCACGACGGACAATGGCAGGGATGGTTAGGTGATGATATGGAGTTGGTGATTGATATGGAGTCCCCTACGGAAATGGAACAAGTAACGGTGGGAGCCTTGGAAAACCAAGGTTCCGGAATCTACTTTCCTATCCAGGTCGAGATTTTTCTTTCGGATGATGGCAAATCATACAGAAGTGCAGGAATTGTAAAAAGGGAATATACGGCAAACAATGGTTCGGAATTAAAAGATTTTATAATTGGACTAGGGAAACAAACCGCTAGATATATTAAAGTTAAGGCAACAAATTTAGGATCTCCGCCATCAGGAGGTGGCTCATGGATGTTTATTGATGAGGTGGTAGTGGAATAGTTTGGGGACTTGGGAAAACACACCCATAACCCCCACCAAAATTCAGGTGAGGCTTTCTTGATAGGGATTGTATGTGTAAATTTAAGATGGCACATATTCAGAACAAACATATATAGCAAAACATAAGGATGGGTTTACAGAATAAATTAGTATTGATATTGGTAGTTTGTGCTCTTGGAGCCTACGCCCAAAAGCAACCGGTAGAGTATGTGAACCCTTTTATAGGGACTTCAAATTTTGGGACTACCAATCCCGGGCCTATAGCGGTAAGAGGTATGGTGAGTGTATCTCCCTTTAATGTGGCTGGACCTAAAAATTTGCCCTTGGAAAAAGACAGTCGATGGCTGTCTACCCCTTACGTGCAGGAGAATACCTTCTTAACAGGATTCAGCCATGTTAATTTAAGTGGGGTGGGCTGTCCGGAATTAGGGGTAATATTGGCCATGCCCACTACAGGGGGGCTTGAAGTTGATTATCTAAAATACGGAAGTTCCTATTCCAATGAGGTTTCCAAAGTAGGATACTATTCCAATACGTTGGATGATTATAATATAAAAGTGGAGGCAACGGCAACTACTAGGGTAGGGGTGAGCAAATATTTCTTTCCGAAAGGGGATGCCAATATTTTAATAAATCTTGGTTTGGGACTTACCAATGAACAAGGCGCCGCTGTTAGGGTAGTTTCACCCACAGAAATTGAAGGAGTTCGTTCTGTTGGTTCATTTTGTTATTACAAACCAGAAGAAGCATACCCCGTTTATTTTGTGGCAAAGTTTTCCAAGCCTGCGACCGAGTATGGGGTTTGGAAGAAACCAACTACTTATACAGGTACCGAAGCCGAATGGATGGGCTATAATGGAAAAACTAGGATAATGCCAGGGTATACCATGGAAGTTATAGGCGATAGTATAGGGAGTTATATGCGATATAACTTTAAAGAGCCCACGGTAGTGGAAATGAAAGTTGGAATCTCTTATGTCAGTATTGAAAACGCCCGGGAAAACTTGGAAAAGGAAACATCAACGCGAAGTTTTGACCAAATCTTGACAGAGTCCAAGGAGAATTGGAACAGATATTTGTCCAAGATTGAGGTAGAAGGGGGTGCTGAAGGGGATAAGGTTAAGTTTTATACCGCTTTATATCACACTTTGATCCATCCCAGTACCCTGAATGATTATAATGGCGATTATCCCAAAATGGGAACTAGGGAAATTTTAAGGACCCAGGATACCCGATATACCGTATTTTCCCTATGGGATACCTATAGGAATTTGCATCAGCTTATGAGTTTGGTTTATCCAAGACAACAATCCGATATGGTGAAGAGTATGTTGCAGATCTATGATGAGAGCGGGTGGCTGCCAAAATGGGAGTTGAACGCCACGGAAACGACTACTATGGTAGGGGATCCGGCCGGAATTGTCATCGCCGATACCTATTTGAAGGGTATAAAGGATTTTGATGTGGAAAAGGCCTATGCAGCTATGGTCAAAAGTGCAGATCAGATTGAAAATAATCCCCTTCGCCCTGGACTAAAAGATTATTTGAAAAAAGGATACCTCACCACCAAAACCACCAATAGTGGATCTGTATCAACCACCCAGGAATATAATATTTCGGACTATGCCATAGCCCAATTGGCCAAAATATTGGGTAAAAAAGAGGACTATAAACGTTTTTCCAAAAGGTCTATCTCATACAGGAACCTTTTCGATAGGGAATTTAATTTACTGAGACCTAGAAATGATGACGGATCCTGGTTAAGTCCCTATAATCCGGAAGCCGGAGCCAACTTTGTGAAAAATCCGGGATTTATTGAAGGCAATGCATGGCAGTATTCATTTATGGTCACCCATGATGCCAAGGGCCTTATGAAACTTATGGGTGGGCCAAAACATTATGTAAATAAATTGCAGGATGTCTTTGATAAGGGGCATTATGATATGGCCAATGAGCCGGATATTGCCTATCCCTATTTATTCAATTATGTGAAGGGAGAGGAAAGACGGACCCAGCAAATAGTTTCGGATTTGCTAGATCAATATTATAGGGATGCGCCGGACGGACTCCCGGGGAATGACGATACGGGTACCATGTCCGCTTGGGCCGTGTTTTCAATGATGGGTATTTATCCCATAAGTCCTTCAAATCCAATTTACACTATAGCAACGCCACGGTTTAATAAGATAACCATACATTTGGATAGTGATTATTATCAGCAGGAAAAAATTACTATAATTTCAAACTTTTCAGAGCAGAACCGGTTTATTGAAAAGATAAGGATAGACGGAAAACCCCATATGGGGTATTTCATAGGACATGATGAATTGGTAAATGGCAAAACATTGGAGCTGAAATTGTACAAATAGGTTAAAATGACATTGAGAATGAATATTTTAAAGGCACATTTAAAAACCCTAAGTCTCTTATTAATAGTATCGATCCTATCGTCCTGCAATATGGATGGAATTGAATTGGTTCATGCGGGCCAGTCAGATTATGAAATTGTAATTATGGGTAGGGCCTCGGAAAGTAATCAGAAATCTGCCGAAATATTGCAGCGATATTTATATAAAATTAGTGGTGCAAAATTGGAAATAGTCGATAAAGCTTCCCAAAGTACTGAAAAGCATAAAATTTATCTGGGTATTGATAATGAAAGGAATTTGGAGGAGCAAGGGATATCCATAAGGACCATGGAAAAAAACCTTTGGGTAGGAGGAGGTTCGGATAGGGCTACAAAATATGCTGTGTACGAATTCTTGGAGCGTTATCTTGGTTGTAGGTGGTATGCACCCAAGGTGGAGAAAATACCTACTTCCAAAAATATAGATCTTCCCGCATTGAATTATACGTATACCCCTGATATTACTACCAGAACGGTCCATTCAAGATTGTTTTATGACAATCCGGAATATGCGGAACAACAAAAGGTAACGGATGAATCCTTTCCCACTTATGTCCCTAGTGCCAGGGTACATACGTTCCACAAGTTTTTGCCCGAGGAAAAATTTTACAAACCCAATCCGGAATATTATGCGCTGCGGGGCGACCAAAGGTTGCCTACCCAATTGTGTTTGACCAATCCTGATGTGTTGGCTATTGTAAAGGACTCTGTAGCTTCCTTGTTTCAGCAATTTCCCAAGGCAGGGGTAATATCCGTTAGCCAGGATGATAATCAACAATATTGCCAGTGCGACGATTGTAGTAAAATCAATGAAGAAGAAGGCAGTCCATCGGGCACCATGATTCGATTTGTAAATGAGGTTGCAGCTACTTTTCCGGATAAAATGATTTCCACATTGGCCTATCAATATACGAGAAAGCCATGCAAAACAAAACCTCTGGAAAATGTATTGATAACACTTTGCTCTATTGAGTGCGATAGAAGTGCGCCCATTGCAGGGAAGTGTAACGATTTTGCAAACGATTTAATAGGATGGGGTAAACTAACGAACAATATTAGAATTTGGGATTATACAACACAGTTTACCAATTTTTTTGCCCCATTTCCCAATATCCATACACTGCAGCCCAATATTCAATTGTTTCGGGACAACAATGCAAAATGGGTTTTTGAACAACACAGTAACAATCCTAGCGAACTATTTGAACTAAGATCCTATATAACGGCAAAACTGCTTTGGAATCCCGATCTAAATTTTGATGCCCTCTTGACGGATTTTGCCACTGGTTATTATGAAGAAGCCGGGGTGCATATAAAAAAATATATTGAAGTAATCCATACCAAGTTAAAGGAAGACAAGGATTTCTTTCTATTTCTCTACGGAGATCCATCGGAGGCAATTTCATCTTATTTAAGTCCAGGGATGCTATCCGAATACTCCCAATTATTTGACGCTGCAGAAAAGGCGGTGGCAGGAAAACCCGAAATTTTGGCCCGGGTAAAAGTGGCACGTTTGGGGGTGGATTTTGCCGAATTGGAGGCCAGTAGGAAGAATATTACCGACAATTATCGGCTTTTGATCCCCAATGAGGAAGGTAAAAAGATAATAAATCCGCTGGTGACCACACTACTGGATAATTTTAAGGCCACCACGGCCAAGAACAATATTACCCTAATGAATGAAATGGGTTTTACCGTAACGGAGTATCTGGCAAATTATATGTCGGCACTGGAAGTAATAAGGATGCCCAATGTTGCCATGGGCAAAAAAGTGGTTACCATAACAAAACCAAAAAAATACGCTAAGGAAGACCCTATGGCACTTACCGATGGGGCTCTGGGGGGAAGCAGTTTTTATGCCAACTGGTTGGGGTACGAAGGAAATGATATGGAGGTGGTTGTGGATTTAGGGGAGCCTATGAACATAAGTACTATTTCTTTGGCCTTTTTGCAGGTTACCAATCATATAGTTTTTTTTCCTGGGAAGGTTACCTATTCAGGCTCCCTTGATAACCGGCATTTTGAAAGTTTTGGGACTATTAACAATCCTTTTCCCTTAACCAAGGACAGCAAGGTCAACGATATTCAATTTTTTAAATTGGATTTTGAAAAAAGGAATGCTCGATATATCAAGGTTAGGGCTACAAACACAAAAACACCTTATTGGCACCATGCTGCTGGACTGCCTTCTTGGCTATTTGCCGATGAAATAATAATTAATTAAATCCGGAATAAATGAATACAAAAATTAGATTTAAAAATCTTATGACGGCGATTATCTTGGCCTTCATTTCCCAAGCAATGGATGCACAGGCCATCTATGAGGACGAGCGATATGTGCCCGAGACCGATCCCTTGGTGCTTGAGAAATTGGAACAATGGCAGGATATGAAATTTGGCCTTCTGATGCATTGGGGAACTTATAGTCAGTGGGGTATAGTGGAATCATGGTCGCTTTGTCCCGAGGAATATGGTTGGTGCGAACGGACCAAAGGTTCTAATCCCAGTGATTATAATACGTATAAAAGGGAATATGAGGATTTGCAAAAAACTTTCAATCCTGTGAAGTTTGACCCTGATAAATGGGCCAAGGCAGCAAAGGATGCGGGAATGAAGTACGTGGTATTCACTACCAAGCACCACGATGGCTTTTCCATGTTCGATTCCAAATACACAGATTACAAAATAACGGATCCAAAAACCCCATTTTCAACCAACCCTAAAGCCAATATCACCAAGGAAATTTTTAATTCCTTTAGAGGGCAGGGGTTATGGGCCGGAGCCTATTTTTCCAAACCGGATTGGAATACCCCAACCTATTGGGATCCTTATTACCCTCCTCGGGATAGGAATGTTAATTATGAACCAGAGGCCAATCCTGAGAAATGGCAGGCATACATAGACTTTACCCATAATCAGATATTGGAATTGTTAACAGACTACGGCAAGGTGGATATCTTGTGGTTGGATGGCGGCTGGGTGGCCAAAACACCTAAATCCGAAATTACCAGTTGGTACGAGCAGCAGCTAGTTAATAATGACAACGGATATTTAAAGAACCGTATCGTTAACCAAGATATAAAAATGGATGAATTAGTGGTCAAAGCCAGGGAAAAACAGCCGGGATTAATAGTGGTGGACCGGGCCGTTCACGGTAAGAATCAAAATTATTTGACCCCGGAAAATAGGGTGCCGGAAAAGCCGCTTCCCTATCCTTGGGAATCCTGTATCATAGCTGGCGGTGGTTGGTCCTATTCTTTTGATGCCAAATACATGTCCGGACGTGAGGCCATACATACTTTGGTGGATATAGTGGCCAAAGGAGGTAATTTGTTGTTGAATGTTGCTCCCAGCCCAGAAGGGGAGTGGGATGAAGGGGCTTACAAATTGCTGAGTGAAATTGGCGATTGGATGTCGGTGAACAAGGAGGCCATTTATGGTACCCGATCCATGGCTCCCTTTAAATTTGACAACGTTTGTGTTACCGCCAAGCCTGATGGAGCGATCTATCTTACGTATCTAGTGGAAAAGGGACAGACATCTTTACCTTCCGAAATAGTGTTTCCAAATTATGTTGCGTCAAGAGGTGCCAAGGCACAGCTCCTGGGGGGTAAACAGAAATTGAAATGGACCCAAAAAAACGAGGGCATGGCTATTCAGCTTCCAAAGGATTTGGGCGCTAAATTGTTGGACACCGAAGCATTTGTTATCAAAATTAAATAAGAGATCGTAATAGGTCGGGAGTTTATTGGATTGTAATGGAATAAGAATCCAATAAGCGAACAGGCCAACGTTGAATGGAAGTTGTTCCCGGTGGTAATTGACCTATTTTATCATAAACTATTTTAACACCCTGATGGTAATCGTAACTATCAGGGTGTTTTTTTTGTAATAAAGATCAAAATAGTGTTGTTTAAGAATACTAAAACGTTTTCGAAAATACGTCATTAGGCTTTTGGCAGTTGTCATTAGTCGAATTAATTTCCTTACCTACCCAAGAATACGAAAATTTATGAATTAATTAACATTGGGGTAACTCCCTAAATTAACTTCTGATTAACTAACTAAAAATTATTAGTATGATTAAAAAAATTCATTACTATTTATTACTGGCCTCGTTTCTCCTTGTACAGGGAATGATGGCGCAGAACAAAACGGTCACCGGTACAGTGTCCGATGATTTGGGTACCCCTCTACCAGGTGTAAACGTTGTGGAGAAAGGGACTACTAATGGTACTTCAACAGATTTTGATGGTAACTATTCACTTAATGTAGGTGATAATGCTACATTGGTTTTTTCTTCCTTAGGATATACCAAAAAAGAAATAGCTGTAGGTGTTCAAACTTCGATTAAAGTTGTACTTGAAGAAGATGCGGAGCAATTGGGAGAGGTTGTTGTAACAGCTTTGGGAATTAAAAAGGATGCCAAGGCTCTTGGTTATTCTGTAGCCCAAGTTGATTCGGAGCGTATTATGGCTAGTGGTACTCCAGTTAATGCCTTGCAGTCATTATATGGAGCAGCTTCTGGGGTTAGCGTGGCCTCAACGGCTGTTGGACCTTCTGGAGGAATGAAAATCAATATTCGAAATGCTGTTTCATTTGATTCGAACTCAACAACCAGACCTTTAATTGTGGTTGACGGGATTCCTATTCATGATGAGAATACCAATATAAGTTATAATGAGCGAAGCGGAAGGGATAACGGAACAGGGATTAATGACATAAATCCAGATGATATTGCATCATTTCAAATTCTGAAAGGGGCAAAAGCCTCTGTTTTATACGGAAGTGAAGGGGCCAATGGGGTTATATTGATAACTACCAAAAGTGGCGCCAAAAGTCGAGGACTTGGAGTTTCGGCTTCTTTTACCACTTCAATGGATAAAAGCGCATTTATGCCAAAACTACAAACTAAGTACGGTACAGGTAGAAGCGCAAGTAATAGTCAAACAGATGCAGAGGGTTATTATCTAGATGAAAATAACCAAAGAGCATTGGACGTATCGGGAGCTGCTTTTGGTCCAAAATTTGATCCCAACGTTATGTTGAACTGGTGGGATGGGTCCCAGAGACCATGGGTAGCAAATAAGCAATCCGTTTACGACCAATTGTTCAAAACGGGTATACAGCAAACTTCCAATGTTGCCGTAAGTTCTGGGAACGATAATGGGTCTGTACGATTTTCGTACACCAATATGAATGTGAAACCAATTATTCCAAATGCAGAGTATAAAAAGAACACTTTCAGTATAAGTGCATCCTACGATTTGAACGATTTCATAACTTTGAAGTATGTAGGGAATTATTATACTACAACAAATCTTAATTCTGCTTACGCGGGGTCCTTTGATGCTCAAGGAGCCAGATCTAGTTTAGGAGCTTATTCAGGAGATATTGACGTTGATTTGTTGAAAAGTTATATGGTTACCGAAAACGGATATAATTATTTTGCAAATCCAGATTTAAGAAGCAATTTTATTTCAGGGGGTAGGTCTTCTGTAGTTGGTACTTTATGGGATTGGACTCAGAATGAATCAATCTTTGATAGAGTTCACAATATACAGTCGCTTACCTTGGACCTAACTTTTAATGATTATTTAAGCGCTACCGTTTTGGGAGGTTTGGATAATACCAATGAGCGTAGTGTTTATAAAGGTAAGCTACAGGATCCGAGTTTGATAGGGCCTAACAGTGGTTCGGTTTTTACAGATGAAAGTAGGGATATTCGTAAAACTTACGGACAGGCTACTTTAAATTTCGATACAGATGTTAAAGATTTTGGGCTTTCAGGTTTTGTTGGTGGTGCTATAAGAAATAATTATTTAGAGTCTAAAGGCGCCTCAGTGATAGGAGGTATGGTTATTCCTAATTACTTTTCGTTCTCCAACCTTCCTTCAGGTGTTCAACCTCAATATACATTCGATAATGGGGAAGACATATTGTATAGTGTACTTGGCTCTTTCCAAGTAGATTGGGATGATCAGCTATATGTTGAAGTTCAAGGACGTCAAGACTGGTCTTCAATTTTGCCACCAGAGAATAACAGTTATTTTTACCCTGGAGCCAGTGCAACTTGGATAGCTTCCAATTCTTTCGATTTACCAGAAGTGTTTAAATTTTTAAAATTAAGAACTTCTTGGGCCGATGTTGGACGTCCAGGACCACGTTATTTCAGTAATGTTAATTTGGGAATTTCCGCATCTGGTGGTGGTTTTATTCTTTCTCCACCTAGTGACCTTCCTCCAATTGATGAAAATTTTGTTCCAAACTTGAAGCCGGAGCGTAAGCGCGAATATGAGGTTGGACTTGAAGCCTATCTTTTTGAAAACAATAGATTGGGTGTTGATTTTTCATTATACCATTCAAATACTTATGATCAAATTATGAAAGTTACGGCTCCTCCGGGACTTGGTGTAAATAATATCAGGTTAAATGCAGGAGATGTAGCTAACACTGGATGGGAATTGGCTCTTAAAACAAAGCCTATCTTAAGTAATGATTTTCAATGGAATTTGGATATGACCTTTGCATCAAGTAAAACAAAGGTTGAGAGACTTGATGGGGATCTAACTTCTTTATCCCTTTGGAGTACAAATGGATTGAACGCCGTAGCCGAAGTTGGGGGTGAGTATGGGGTGATTTATCAACAAAGTGGATGGCAGAATTACATCAATCCTTCAGATGACAATGACCCTAATAATGGTAAACGAATTGTAGATAGTAATGGACAACGTTATAGTTATTCCACGAAGAGCAATAGAAAAGTAGGTAAATTGCTACCTGACGTAACAGGAGGGGTATTTAGTGGTTTCAACTATAAAAACTTTAGCCTTATAGTAAATATGGATTATTCATTTGGGGCTACTTTTATCCATGAAGGCGAAACTTATATGATGGCTTCGGGAGTATTGAATGAGTCCTTGAGCTATAGAGATGCGCAGAGTGGAGGAATAGCCTACCATTTAGATGGTAGTGGTCAGAAAGTGATTGGGGCGAATACTAGCGGTGGACCCACATTTAATGATGGTGTGTTATTACCGGGTGTAAATGCAAGTGGAGTAGCAAATTCTCAGGTTGTTTCGGCAGAGGAATATTATTACGCTTCCTATTTTTCTAACGGGTTTTTTCCAGAAGATCGCTTATTTAAAAGTGATTATATAGCCTTACGTAATGTTTCTTTGGGTTATAGACTACCAGATCTATCCGAAAAAATTGGATTGAGGGATATTGAACTTTCTGTATTTGCAAATAATCTTGCGTATCTTTATAAAGCTGCTCCAAATACGATTCCAGAGTCGTCAAACGGTACAGGTTGGTCCGATGGAGCTTCAGGTACAACTGCACTTCCGGCACAGCGTTCGATTGGATTGTCTGTTAAGGCTAAACTATAATTAATAAATAAAAATTATGAAAAATATTATTTTAAAATCAATCTTAGCAATCTTGCTTTTGGCGAATTCCGTTGGATGTCAGGATAATTTGGAGGATTTATATCAAGATCCTGATGGGTTTTCGAAACAACAAGCTGATAATGCAGGTATAAGTATTATAGCTGGTTATTTTACATCCCAACTTACTCGTGGATTTTTCTTACGAGGAGATTATGGCTCCGCTTATCATCAATTGCGAAGTGGATCTAGAATTATGGGAACTGGAGTTCAACTTTATTATACTGTGAGTGATTACGGTCTTTCTTATACTCTTCAAAATGTTGAAAATGATTGGGGGTCTAATTCTTTCAATAGGGGGGTGTTTAATAATGTTAATAGTGCTTGGATAAAACAAGTGCTATGGGCTCAAAAGGAATTTAATAAAATACCCGAAGAAGACCGTACGAACCTAGATGTGCTTTACATGAGATTGTTACATGTGATGAAAGCATACGGTTATCAACGTGCTACAGACTTATATGATGAAATCCCATTTTTTCAAACGGGTTCTGCAGGAGCACTTGACGGGGAAAAAGCCCAATATTTAGGGCAAAAGGATATATATCCTATTATTATTGAGGAATTGAAGGAAATTGAAGCTTATTTGGCGAATGTAGATTTAGGTTCTGCTGAATTGACATCTTTTCAACAACAAGATGTTATTTTTAACGGAGATATTATGCAGTGGCGTAAGTATATTAACTCTCTTCGTTTAAGATGGGCCATGAATATTAGTGAGATGGAACCAGGGATTACATCTACTGTACTTGCAGAGTTGAACGGAAAGCCACTTTTTGATCAATATACTGATGTAGCTGGTTTAGCTGATATTGCTATTGTTGAGCCTTACCGTTTGCAGGTAGAGCTTGGTATTACTAGGGCTTTTAGGGAAAGGGCGGATGAGTGTCGTGCTCCTAAACATTTCTTACAGGATGTAATGCATTGTACTCCTACTGAAAGTAGCGTAGTTGTAAACGGTGAAACTCTTTATTATTTCGATGGGGACAATTCTGAAGAAGGATTGTTAAACGGTACGGTTGATCCTAGAATAGCTTATATATATTCAAAAGATATACTTGGGCGCTATGTTGGAGCTGAAACTAGCTGGGATGATGGTTCGGACCCCAATAGTTATTTCAGCAAAGCTATGAGGGCTTATTATATTAATCATCCAATAATGACCGATATAGGAGTAACTGAGATATCTTTTGGTACTCCTGGCAATGAACAGAAGATAACCTTGAACGAAGAGGCTGCCGCTGACTTGTCCAAAAGGGAAGCCTTTCTCCTGAAAGCATTTCGTGAGCATTGTAGTCAATACAGTGATATAGGCTGGACAATTGGTACGGACAATAATATGATATCCGAATACAATGTTCGACCACAGTACAATTTTGATGTAAGATATCCTACGCTTCATGCGGTTGAGACCGAGCTCTCTTTAGCTGAAGCTGCCGTTAGGGGATTTGGTACCGTCAACGGATCGGCAGAGGATCATTATAGAAAAGCAATTGAACTATCTTGTCAATATTGGTACAATTTGAATACCAATAATAAGTATTCTAAGCAAACAACTCCATCTTTCCCAAGTAATATGGATCAGACTAGAATTGATAGGGATAGACCAGCCATGGAGATCGACCCTGGCGCCTATGCTAATTATGAGACACAGCGCTTTTCTGGATTGTCTAATGAGGATAAGGTAGAGGCCATTTTTAATCAGTTACAGTTGCACTACAACATGTTCAATTTTGAGACTCCTTATGCGGCTGCACGTCGCTTGGTAAAATACCTTGGAGATAACCCAGGTTCTCCTTATGAAGTGTTTCAGTGGAAAGAACGTTTTCTTTATGACCCAAGCATTCAGGCGACCGATCCAGAAAACTGGAGTAGAATCAGTCAACATGATGATTACAATCTACCACTTTGGTTTACAGGTCGTCAAAACAAATGGAAAAATGTTTTGGAATAAACTATTAACTATATAATATAAATAAATGAAAAAGATACTTTTTTTAATAATGTCATTGGCCTTATTTGTTTCATGTAATAAAAATAATGAAGCATCGATTATTGGGTCAGCAAGTGCGGATAGTGGTGAGATTTTATCAGGAATAACAGTTAAGTTATATTCTGAAAGTACGGAATTGCTATTTGATACAACTACTGATGGTGAGGGGAATTTCTCTTTTACCGGTCTCGATGAGGGTAATTATTATATTGGAGCGACAATTACCGTTGGTGATGTTGTTTGGGATACAGGTAATACTCCTCAAATTATTTATGTCAGTGGAGAAATTGTCAAAGAGGTTGCTTTAACACTTAATGCCAAATAAACATTAAGAAAAATTAAAAAAACCTGTTAATTTAACAGTTCTGAGGAAAGGCCAAGAATTTATTTAATAAATAGATTCTTGGCTCTTTTTTTTAATAAGGCGCCACTTAAAGTTTAAAACTCCATGTAACTTGTGGAGCTATAGCGAAGAGAGGTTCGGTTTTGAAATCGGGCAGATATTTTTAGGATTCTCTACAATTCCCAGACCATTATATCGCGTATCGAAAGTCCTTGTTTTATAATAATAATTTCATTGCCAGTTTTGTTTCTTCAGATCCCGATGCAGCAATGTCTAGGCTTTTACTTTATCGCATTTAACAACGCTAAACATGATTCTTCCCTAAAAATAATATGTCTAGCTTGCCAAGCCTATTTGAGTGGGATATGTTGGGGTTACGGGAATAGTATTTTTTTCTCCGATCAAATGTTTTGGGAATACGGTTTTACTCAATCGGAAGTGGATGTTATACATACATGTATGTGTATGTAAAATTCACTAAAACTATCCAATTTAAATTAATCCCACTTTTAGCTGTCGACTAGATAGCCACAATTTTAGAATATTCGACTTTAATTTTTTAAATAATAAAAATGTCCGTCTTCTGCCCCGATCAATAAGTTTGGTTTACCATCCTTGTCCCAATCCACCACGGTTGGACTGGTGGTATGGCCAGCCAATTTGGTGTTAATCAGGTTCCCTCTTTTCTTATAAACAGTACTATCGTTGGTTACGCCTATGTTTTCGTACCATTCAATATTCTCACTATTGGCCAAAAGGTCTAGGTCCCCATCCCCATCCCAATCCGTAAATTGAATTTTCCTACGACCACTACCTCCTGCTTCCCGTTCCGTTAAGCGCAGCAAATCGTTGCCAATACTACCATCTGCATTTTTGAAGATACGTTGACCTGGTTTTAGATATAGTTTACCTCTCTTTTTGAACCGTTCATAAAACGCCAAATAACCTTCGTGATCCAACATTACCAAGTCCATTAGTCCGTCCTTGTTCCAGTCTATTGCGTAGGGAGTGGTCCTCCATTGTGTAGCCAATTCGTCTTTTTCTGGATTCCACCAGTTCCATTTAGGTTTAGGAACTGCCTTTTTGGCCCAAGCTACCTTAACACCTCCCATTTTGGTTAGTTTGGGAGCACCTTTTGAGCCTATATTTTTATACCATTCAACTCTACCAAAAATGGAATTTAGTACAATATCCATTAGACCATCCCCGTCCCAATCGGCTACCGTTAGGGTGGTATAACCCCACTTGCGTTCGGCCGGACCTTGAATGGAACCACTTTCCCCGGCCATTATTCGTATTACTGCTCCATCGGCCTCCAGATAAACAGGCTCTTTAAAATGCGGGTTTTCACTCCCGTCCAAATTCTCTATAAAGCCAATATAACCTGCCGAATTTCCACAGATCAGGTCTTCATCCCCGTCATTATCCCAATCCACACTGAAAGGAGTTACCAAGGCCCCAAATTTTAGATTTTGACTTTTTTGCTGAATATATACCGGCGACATAAAAATAGGCATATTGTCCTTTACCGATCCTGTGTTTTCAATAAACACCACTCTGCCATCTTCGTCACCAACCACAAGGTCGATTTTGTTATCATTGTTCCAATCCAAGGCTACAGGCCTCATCATTTCCAAGTCCATTTTGAGGATGCCAGAGGTATTCTCCAAAAATCTTCCTTTGGCGTAGGTAGGATTTTTACGGTTTCCTGTATTTTCAAAATAGGTAAATCTATCTACGAACTCTCCACAAATAATATCCAAGTCCCCATCCCCATCAAAATCTGCAATATTGGGTGTGGTGTTGCCATATACATCAATAGGCTGGTTTCCGGCCAATATTTTACCATCATTTCTATATTTTCCTTGGTCATTGGTTAATAAATACAAGTAGCCGCGTAGGTCTCCATTGGTCCATTCGCCTTTTTCGTTAAAAGCATTGTCCCAACCATATTCGCTCCAATCATCTATACCTACAATGAGATCCATATCTCCGTCATTGTCATAATCAACATATTTCCAATCGTTAAATCTCTCTTTGTGAAGGTCAAGAATCTCGGCCGCCTGGTAAAGGCCTTCGGGTCTTGTATATCCATATCTTCTGAAATTGTCATATTCCAACCCGGACCCAAGCACACGTGGTTCTCCTTCCACATATGAAATGGATACATTGCGCATACCGGCACCAATTTTAACGGGGGTATCAAATATGGGATTTCCGTTTTGGTCGCTAGTGCTATTTTTAAATAAAAAGGTACCGTTAAAGGGAACATCTGTACAGGAAATTACGAGGTCAATGTCTCCGTCCTGATCGTAATCCATGGGTAAGGGATTGGCCCAAAGTCCAACTGCCAGATCTTTTGTGCTGGTGGTATCCTTGTACTGTAGTCGTATTAATTTTTCATTGGTGGATTGTCCAATTGAAACAAAGGAACCCGTTAGGAACAAGTAAAGGATTAATCGTTTAAGCATCATAAGTGGATTTTACTAAGATTATTACAGATTGATTGTTTGATGAATAAAAATTTCAAATTAGTGTTTATTTTTTAATTGTCCAACATCTTTCAAATGCCAGGTAACAAATGCAGGTCCAATGCGTTAATCGCCAAGTTAATTCAGGTCTAATTTGGGAGATATGCTTTTGATATACCCCGATCAGTGTAGTGAGCAAAAAAAATCATTTTTTTTGCCAAAAGTTTAGGGTTTAATTGTTTGATCTTTCCTATTTTTGCAATCTCATTTTAGGGATGTGGCCCTTAGTCTAAGCTCAGGACAGGCTGCCCCACAGAGGATTCATTTTTAATGAAGGTTCTGAAAAAGAATATTGAGTATTGAGCAAATTGTAGAATCGGGATGTGGCGCAGTTCCCGCGAAGGAGCGGGACAGACCGGTAGCGTATCACGCCCTTGGCGTGATGGTCGCTTGACATTATGGAATATATAGTTTACATATTGTTCAGTGAAACTGCCGACAGGTATAATGTGGGCGAGACCAACAATATTGAAAAGCGAATTGCTACCCACAATAGTGGTGGTAAAAAGTATACATCCAAGGGCAGACCTTGGAATTTTATAAAAACTTATTCATGTACCGATCGAATTGAGGCGGTGCAATGAGAAAGAAAGATAAAGAATAGAGGTATCAAACGATATCTGGACGAAAAGTAATTTTTCGGGATGTGGCGCAGTTCCCGCGAAGGAGCGGGACAGACCGGTAGCGTATCACGCCCTTGGCGTGATGGTCGCATGACATTATGGAAAATATAGTTTACATATTGTTAAGTGAAACTGCCGACAGGTATAATGTGGGCCAGACCAACAATATTGAAAAGCGATTTGCTACCCACAATAGTGGTGGTAAAAAGTATACATCCAAGGGCAGGCCTTGGAATTTTATAAAAACTTATTCATGTACCGATCGAATTGAGGCGGTGCAATGAGAAAGAAAGATAAAGAATAGAGGTATCAAACGATATCTGGACGAAAAGTAATTTTTCGGGATGTGGCGCAGTCCGGTAGCGTACACGGCTGGGGGCCGTGTGGTCGCAGGTTCAAATCCTGTCATCCCGACTCAACTAGTTTCATCTAGTGGCATGACGTTGCAAATCACCTGATTTGCAACGTTTTATGTTTTTAGGGGTATCAGATGAAACCTCTTGAAACTACCTAAAAACACCTCTCTGGTGTCCATAAAGGGATTTTGAAACCACAGTATTTTTTGTACATTGAAGTAGCTTTTGTAGGTATTTAACCTTGTGTTTTTACCATTTTATTTACTAATTTAAAGCTATGTAACATGTTAGAAAACAGTAGATTATCAGTCGTTTTTGTCGTTAGGAAACTCACTTCTAAAATTGACACCATTAAGATTTACGCCCGCGTGACAGTAGATGGAAAAAGAGCGGAATTCAATCTAAATCGGGAATTGCCAGTGTCCCTTTGGGACGAAAAACGGAAAAGAGGGAAAGGATTTTCCAAGTACGTTATCTCGCTAAACAAGTATATGGATCAGGTTTTTACCGGATTGCACGAGGCACATCGGCAACTTTTGCAGGAGGAAGTTGAAATCACCTCTGCGAGAATAAAAGCCAGATTTTTAGGAGAGGATGATAGGGGCAAGTCCCTGCTCGACTTGATAAGCTATCACAATACTTCCATGATCAGCGTCCTTAGAAAAGGAACTATGAAGAACTATTACAGTACGGAACGTTGTATCAAAGAATTTTTAAATGAGAAAATGGGCGTTGAGGACATACCTCTAAAAAAACTGAACTACGGTTTTATTGTAGATTTTGAACAATATATACGTAAGTATAAACCGGCAACGCGAATGGGTTGTACCAATAACGGTGCCATGAAACATATGGAACGGCTAAAAAAAATGTCAAGGTTAGCTGTAAAATTGGAATGGTTGGAAAAAGACCCCTTTATCAATTATAAATTACGTTTTGAAAAAACAGAACGTCAATTTCTGACCGAACGGGAGTTACAGCTCATTGAAGAAACCACGTTTAATGTACCAAGTACCCAACATGTTAAGGACCTGTTCATTTTTGCCTGTTATACAGGTTTATCTTTTATTGATGTTAGTGAGCTAAAAATTGACCATTTGGTAAAAGGCATGGATGGTAACGATTGGTTATATACCAAAAGAACAAAGACGGATGAACCCTTGAAGATTCCTTTGCTACCGAAGGCTATGGAAATTATTGATAAATATAGAGATAATGATAGTTTACTGAAAAGTGGAAGATTACTACCCATTTATAGCAACCAAATGATTAACCGCACCCTACGGGATATCGCAACCGCCTGCGGTATTCGTAAAAAGATAACTTTTCATGTGGCCAGGCATACCTTTGCCACCGCGATTACCCTATCCAATGGGGTGCCAATTGAAACGGTTTCAAAACTTTTGGGGCATACCAAATTGTCTACAACCCAAATCTATGCTAGAGTGGTTGAAAAAAAGGTGGGAGAGGATATGCAGAATTTGATGGCTACGATGAAGCTAAAGAAAGTTAGGGCTGGGGAAGTTTCTTAGGTTGTTCTATAATGTTTTGCGCCCGCCTGAACGAATTCATTCGGGCAGGTTATATAACTTAAGCTTTCATTAAAAGCGAAAGTTATTACTACAGTTTCTTGAAAAAATTTATTCTCAAAAGTTTCTTCTGCAATATTACTGGAACACTCTTTACTCGAAATAACAATAGGTAAGAGTAGTGGAATGTGTGTGGAATGATTAAGAAATAGATGCTTTAATGATATATCGACACCTTTTTATTACATAATTTAAATTTCTGTCAGTGATTTTATTAAAAATCAAAAAAATCATCAGTTTGTAGCCTTGCCCATGGAACACTTATGATGTGAGCCGACAATAAAAAGGGAGTGTAATGTGTGTGGAATGGGCTAACTAACTCCTTAATGACTCTAATAATTTTTCAGTATTAGGCTTTTTTGTTTTATAATTTAAACCAATTTTGTTTGCATTTATTCTTGTGAAAAAATCAATATAACTATTCCAATAGTTCAAATAGTATTTATCATTATTGTTTGATTTAAATTCATTTTCAAACTTTTCTAATCTATTGTAACTGATACTATTTATAAGAAGAAGATTCGATATTTTCACTCGGAATTTCAAAGCATTGATACTTTCATACGATTTCCAACTTTCGTTCGGTTTCGATATGGATGTAACTAGAATATTATTCAGGTTCCAAAGATCATTTAAATCATTTCTAACTTTTAATTTCAAGAGGCCATAAGGTATTGTCAATATAGTTTTGAATCCCTTCTCTAAGACATATTTAGCAATATCAATTTCATAACTACTGCCAAAACCAAGAAGAAATACAAAATCATTATTTGGCAACTCATTTATGAATAATTTTAAAGCAAGTTTCTCTCTTTCTTCTGGCTTGGAGGTTACAACTAAAGAAATGTTTTTTTTTGATAATAAATCAATATTTCCTTTATAATAAATTTCCTTCGAGGACTGCCCTTTTATGCTGAATGGATATAATTTTTCATTAGGCTGAATTTTACTTATTTCATTTCGAACTAGCAATTCGTTTATTTCTTCCGAAATATGGGTTTTCATAGAACTACTAGGTTCAAAGACTAGAATAGTAGATTTTATATCTTTTAAATATTTTGTTATTAAGCCTTTTACAATATTCCAATCTAATCCTCCATGACCACATCCCAAAGCAGGTAATGTTATGGTTAAGTTATCTCGATTATGAAGATAATTTTCGAGCCATTCTAAACCTTCTTCTATATATTCATATTTGGAAGGCTTTTTCCAATGGTTCTTTGTCGGAAAGTTAATTATAGTTAATGGCTTGAACATATAGTCTCCATTCCAAACATGAGGTTTACCAATTTTAACATCATTTCTTGCACACGCCAATGAATAGTCTTTGAACATACTGGGAAATTTATTTTTGAATTGCAGGGCCGCACCAGCACCCATAACACCAACACAATTGACAGTATTAACCATTATGTCAGCCTCAAAATCAAAAAAATTTCCTTTTACAAACTTTATCACTTCAAATTAGCTTTTACCTTTTTTACAATAGCTGGTAATTCAAGTTGTAAACTTTCAAGCCAATCAGAATTAATTGCACCAATATCTGCTAGGGACAATGCAATTAGCATTTTTAATTCTTTTTTACTTTCAATAATGTTTAACAACTCTTTTATACTCCGCCCTTTACCTACAATATCTCCCAATAAATCATGATATGCAACTAATAGGCAGATTAACTTGATATTTTTATCTGATAAATTCTTAATATCTTCTGATAAAAAGCGTACCAACATTTTCAAAGAATCGGCAGGATGGTCAGCATATGCAGGCTGTTTTCCATTTTTCCATTTTCTTGATGGACCTTTACCAATATCATGAAGGTAGGCACTTAGCTTGACCAGCTCTTTCTCATTTGCGTCCAAACGTTTATAATGTTTAATTTTCTCTAAATTGCTCACTACATTTAAAGTGTGGTCACTAACATTTTCTTTATGTACATCATTAATAGTCTCAAGTTCAAAAATGCCTTCAAGTTCTTCAATAGCGCAAAAATTTTTACTTATTTCTGATAAGGCATCTTTAATATTATCGAAAGTAAATTTTTCAACTTGTTTACGACTTTCGATTATTTTTTCGCTAATACCAAGAAAAAGATTTTGCATATGGTTTGGCCCAGTTACAAGAGTTTCGCCTGGTCTTCCTAGGGCAAACTTTGTAAAATAAAAATGTCTTCCATTAAGGGAGTATTCCACTCTAGGAGCAGCAATACCATTATCATTAAAAGTATCAAGAACTATTTTTTTTCTATGCTTATTCCAGACTATAATGTAATCAATCCATTCTATTGGCACCCTGTCACTAATTAAAACTTCAGCCATTCGTTCATGTTTCCAATTATCGTTTATATTTCCCCATTTCCTAGAATCTATAGCCTCCCAATTTAATTTTTTTAAATCCTCAGGTTTAGTGAAAAAATTTGGTGATACAATAGTATTTGCTGAAGCATCAGTAAAAATGACGTTATCCTCTAGAACTTTTTCAATAGATATAGCAACAAATACAAGGTCTATTTGGTCAACATTTTTTCCATTAACCACCGCTAATGCCATTGGATTTGTCGTTGCAAGATAGAAAGGTACATAATCATGTACTACACCTTGCGGTCCACAAGTAACCTTCATTTCGCTCCTTCGATTCTGAATGTTCTCTGAAGCCACGTTTGTATGTAGTAATTTCAATTTATCTTTTAAATTAGTACAAAGAAAACCATGTTTTAAAATAGAATCTAAGTTTTCGATATGTGTAAAATGATAAAAATACTTCCCTTTATAATCTTCCGGTATTGCCATAAGAGTACTAATTTAATATTTTAAGTTTATTCTCTTCTAAGAATCTCTATGCTTACCATATAGAATTATATCAGAAATAATATATCGTAACTTATTTTTTAAGTCGAAATCTATTTCCAGCTCCTCAGCCTTATTGCACATTTCTAAGAGCTTTTTAAAATTACTAACTTCATTATCAATTTTTCGTTTAAAAATATCGGAAAGCTTAGTAATAGTACTAAAACTACTTCTAGGTGATTGTATTTTAGCAAGAATCTTTAATCGTAGTTCGTCTGGATATTTAATAGTCTTTACACTATTCAGTTCTTCTATAAAACTATCAGTTGTGTTAAGAATACCTTCCACTTCATTCAAAGATGTAAAAACATTCTCTGGTTTTGTGTTGTGATTTATGACTATCGAACTATTTTCTACCATTGAATCTTTCTTTGGTATTAAATAGAATCCTGTAGAATCTTTTTGCATAACATTAATCACATTTACAAAATTTAAAGAACCAGTCCCTAAGTCATTTGTAGAAATTCTAAGAGCAGTTGAAACTTGCCCAAACTTATCAGCTTCTTTAGGATGCTTTTCAGTGGTAATGATTTCTAATTTTGACTCGCTAATGGCTGCACTTGTTATTATGTATTCAGTGCCTGGATTTGTCTTCTTATTTTTATGTAGAATTAACATTCCAACAACGAAAGTGAAATCAATTCCATATTCGTAATAGCGAGTAGATGTAATACCACGTAGGTAAGTAATATCTTTATGGTCAACTAATCGATAACTCTTCTCCTTATTGTATCTATCACTATTTTTGGCCATTTCTTTAAAATACTGAACATTGTAGTTAGCAAGTGAAGCTTGTCCTATTTTAAATAAATTGTTCGCATATTTGGTCATAGCATACTCGTCTAAAAATGTATTTTTAGAATCATATATAGCTATAGTTTTTAAGCCCTCTTTAACTTCATCAATATCTACATACTCTTCAAAATTGAAAATAATGTTGGTGTCACTACTTCCAGAAATTGATTCTTCATAGACATTAATATCTTTAGTTTCCGCTATAATTTTATATCGATTATAATTTGTTACAAGGTGCTTAACTCTCTCATAAATTAAATCTATAAATTCAATAGAAATATATTCATTTTCAATACTTGCTATATCAAACGTTTTATAAATATCATCCTTGTAGGGGTGATTCTCAATTAGAGAGCACAGCTTCTCAATTTTAATTTTACCAGAGCTATTATCAGCATCAAGGTGTACTTGTTTTTGTTTAAACTTTTCTTCCATAATTTTATTCTAAAAAAGCAGTTTAAAGTCTTGCTAAGGACATTTACTAATTATGATTTTAGTAATGCTGAAAAAGCAAATATGGCAAAAGCAACAGTTACTATTGTAAACATTGTTTTTGCTTGTTCGCCTTTAGCCGTGAAACATAAATCTTGCTCTCAAATACTAATTTCATCTTTTGAAAATTTGCTTATATGCATAATTCCAAATTTTAATAGTTGAAAAATTCTCTCACATAAAGCCCGAGAGATTCTGGGCTTACTTTTCTTTTCTAACGCCTTTAAACTTGCCGCCAGTAGTTTTTACATCCATGAATCTTCCGGTTTCAGCATCTCTCTTTACAAAGAGGTTTGTTTTTGGGTTTAAAACTTGGGTACGACCTTTTACAGCTCCTTTTCTTGCGTTGTCTCCTGTTGGTGGATTTTTAGCCATTTTTATATTTAATAAGATTAATATTTATGTTTCATAAGTAAATGCTCACAATTTTTCATATTTTTCCATTACCAATTAAAAAAATGAACAACCCTATGATACTGTCCTACAATTGTATATGCTCATAGGTTTAGATTTTTTGCCATTCACGTGGATAATTTTTAATAATAATGAGCATACTCTATTGAAATATGGCTATAGCGAGTAAAAAAGAAATTCTTGAACACCTTGAATCTATCGATTTAAATGAGCTTTTAGATAGGATGGAGGACTACGTCCGAACTCGTTTTTACAATAAATCAGAGAAAGAAAGAGAAGGGTTTGATTATCTTGATTTCTGTTATAATGTTCTGGTTAAAGCTACTACAGGAGTGAGAAATTGGGACAATGAAAAAACTTCTTTTGAAAAGTTTATTTTTGGGTCTTTAAAAAGTGATTTGTATAACTTCTTTAGAAAACAAAAAAATAAAAAGAATGAGGAAGATGGAGATTTGCAATCTACAGAACAAGAAATATACCTAGTTGAAGTAAATGAATTTATTGAATTAGATGAAGTTGAAACGGAAGATGAACCTCCAGATATAGATTTTAAAGATATATCACAAGGCGCACTCAAGTCTTTGAGGGAGCAAGGAGCAGATAAATTTGAAATAGAAGTGTTTGAATGTTGGATAGCTGGCTATTACAAGCCAAAAGAAATAGCTGAATTATGCGGAAGAAATACTACAGAAGTTAATAATACTGTTAAAAAACTTTCTAGAAAAACTATCAAGTTAAAAGAAAAATGGATAAGCTTAAAAAAATAATAGATAAAGGTTTTACCGAAAATTATCTTTTGGGGGATATAAATGATATTCGCAAAAGTTTATCTGATTACGGAGTCAATATAGATGATAATAGTGAGCGTCAGAATAAATTGATTAAACAATTAAAATTTAAACTTCGTTCTTCCATAAACAAAGAAAAAAATGAAAACCTTTTACTTAAGGCAACAGAATCGTTTCAGGAAGCAATAAATAAGGGGCTAGAAAAACCAATTGCTTATTTGAATAATCTGATTAAAGAAAATCAATTGGTAGTGCAGTATAATAAACTTGATAAGCTAAGTCCTGATGAGATAAAAGAGATTATTAAAGACCAAAATTTAATTGAAATAATTGAGTTACTTGAAAACGAACAATAAAGGGAAGAATAAGGCTAAAGAAGTCTTAAATGAAATTGGTTTTGATGAAGTAACAGAAATTACAAATTCAGATTTAGTTAGTGGTTTTGGTATACTTTTTATTTGTGAACCATTAAAAAATGCAGATGGAAAAATTATCAGAGGAAAAACAAAAACCATAATTAAAGTAAACTCCTCAATACCATATCCACAAAGAATTCGTTACGTAGTGGCTCACGAATTAGGACATTATTTTTTACATGATAAATTGGAAATTCACACCGATAATTCTAAAACACTAAATTGGTTTATGGTAGAAGACCAAGCTAAAAGAGGGTTACAGGAATTTGAAGCAAACGATTTTGCATCAGAATTATTAATGCCAGAAACTGTTTTTCGAAAGTTTATTGAGTACAAGCCTTTTAGTCCGTCTTTAATAAAGGAAATTTCAAATAGATTTCAAACTAGCTTAACTTCTGTAGTTTATAGATTAATAACTTTAGATGTTTTTCCATTATTAGTTGTTTTCATTTCCGATGGAATAGTTAGGTATTGGCGAAAATCCCCAGACTTAAAAGGTTGGCTAAAAGATGTGACCAAACTTTCACCACCAGACGACTCTGTTGCTAAAGAATATATTGACGCGGATTATGAATTTATATATAAAGGAGACGATAAAGCTCAGGAAATAGACCGTTCAACTTGGTTTAAATTATATGAAAATCAAGAAGATTCAGATTTTATGGAATATTGCATTCCAACTAAACAATATAAAACTATTATCAGTATAGTATGGGAGGCATAAGTGTTGTTTTAAATGGGCCTAAGAGAATTTTGGCAAAACAATAGGAGAGGGAAGCGTTAAGAATTTTAGGTGCTAGAAAAAGGGATTACCCAGTGGGTGATTACTTTTTTCGGCGAAATGATGCGGCTGCCTCGTTAGCAATCAAGTTTTTTACAGACCGATGCCACCGCGCAAGCTGGCTCCTTGCTAAAATGTACTTCAGGTACATTTTCTTTACGCTCGGCCCTGTTCCAAAATTATTTGTAAGCCGTGATTTTTTGTTTCTTTTTTTATCAAGGAAAAGAAAAGATATTATTTAATTAAAGTAATTACATGGAAAAATTCTATTCGCAAATTTCAGATTACCAATCATCCTTTTCTTTGTTACAAAAAAAATTGGCTGAGGACGTCGAAAGGCTACAAAAACTTGGACAAGTAATACAACCATCCATAGCTGAAATACTCAAGAAAATAGAGAAAGACCAAGAAAGATGGTCCAAAATAACTACCATACAACCGACAATTACTCAGGAGCTTTTAAGAGTTCAGGAAGATATGCTAAGGGCAACAGCTCCAATAACTCAAGTTGCTAATCAATTGAAGGGGTTTTATGAGCCTTGGGACTACATTAAACCTAATTTCGATTCTTTAAACCTACTTAGCTCTAATCTTGGTATTTCTGATTTCGTGGATTTCGCTAGAGTACCTTTGTCTACAGAAATTATCGAAAATATTGGTAAATCATTAAATGTATCAACTAGGGAATTGTCACTATTGGAATACCATATGAGTTCCCCTGAGGTTAATGAAAATCAGGAAAAGGATACTATAATAATTTATAATAATACCAAAGAAATTATTACCAATATATATAAAGATAATGAAATTCTTTACACCATTGACCCATATAAATTTGAGGAAGTAATTGGGGAATTACTTTATTCAAAAGGATTCGAAGTTAATATATCACAAAAAACAAGAGATGGTGGCTACGACATTTTAGCCATAACTAAACAAGGTGGAATTCCATTCAAAATGCTCGTTGAATGTAAAAGGTATAAGAATACAGTTGGTGTTGGTATAGTGAGAAGTTTTTGTGATGTTATAGAAACGGAAAAGGCTAATAAAGGTATTTTAGTAACTACATCATATTTTTCAAAACCAGCGATAGAAAGGCAAAGTAAAAAAGGAGAGCTTTTGGATTTAGTCAATAAAGATGGGATAATTGATTGGATTGCAGAATACCATTTAGGACCTAAGCGCTAATTCAGTTTTATCTAATATTGGAAGCACTTAAAGAGGAATCTCAAACAATTGAAAGAGGTAGCAAACGCACATGAATTTTATCTTCGCAATTGAACGGTTTCGGCAAACTACGGCCTATTTGACATAATTTTCCCTATTTCGAACCAGATTATATTGTTACCTCCCAAGCCCCTGCGGAAGTCGAAAAACCTTTCCACTCCAGTGCTTCCCAAGTAGACGCACTTCGCCGGTCCACTTGGGAAGTCCCTCCGTTCTGGCCTGTCTGCCGCCATAGGCAGGTTTTTCCGACCTCCTCGGCCGCACGAAAGCACAAACGGCGAAGGGCCGCTTGACCTTTCTTCTCCCAACCCATAAAATCTGGTAAATCCCTGTCCATTTTTTGACCCATAACATCGAAAATGTAAAAAGGTCTAAATTCTTTTAATTATCTTGAAATCAGCTTTTTGTAAAATGAAAAAGATAATCGAAAATATCGCCAATTGGTTGGTCGCCGTAAAGGGGAGAAAAGACAAAATCCACCAGAACATTAATGCCTTTATGAGAAGAGGTAATAATGGACTGATTATCGGGTTTATTCTTTTTGGAATATTTGCGGTCTACTTTTCGTTCGATCTTTATGAAACCTACGAAATCTTTTGGTTGGCATTGCTTCCGATATGGTTTTCCGTTATTTTGATCTTTATTATTTTGGTATCTGATGCTTATAAAAAGAAAGTGAAGTATCAAAACAGAAGTTCACGAATGAAACTGGTCGGTTTCAATATGGATTTCAATGAGCGTGTCCTTAGAAGAATCTATGGTTCCTTGACCCAATATGAATATCTGGACGAGAACTTGACAAGCTTCTCCAATTTTTATGAGGTTATGGTTCTGGATTTTGATGACCACGATTCGGTGTTGCATTTTAACTGTACCCAACCGCAATTAAAATATATTCTGGATAAGTTCAAACAACTTAAAAAGGGGATTAGCTTAAAATCTTTTGAGAGATCCCAAAAAATTTACCACAAGGGAAACTTGATATCGGCAGAGATACTTTCAAAAAAGTACAATGAGTTTCCTCCCAATCATGAATTTGAACAACAGATAGATTCCTTCTTCGATTTCTTGGGGGATATTTAAATCTTTTATGGGGTAGATTTCCCCTTTTTCTTCTTTTCACCCGCTTGCATCTCCTTTCTTTGCTTCGAACATTTGTAACACAGGTAGACCGCTCTGCGGCTATTTTAAGGCGAGAATTATGGAATTGGAAAATGACATGGTAGATCTCTTAAGGGATATCAAGGGACTTCTTTCCCATCAAAAAAAAGTGATGAACGTTGAGGATCTTGTGGCCTATACGGGACTCTCCAAAAGCAAGATTTACAAACTGACCCAGTTACGATTAATCCCCATGGGAGGTAACAAACACATCCGCCAGAAATTCTTTGACAAGGATATTATAGATGCTTGGTTAATGGGCGAACCTAATTTATCAGATGACTTTTTGGATCGGGAATTCAATAAACAATTACCACGAAAAAAGTAGTAGTATTTCTATAATTACATTCTAATTAGTATTAATACTAATAATAAGAAGTATGTGATAGAGAGAAAAAGATGTAACGGAATTTATACGTAAAATATCCGATTGAGTGAGAATTCAAGATGTGTCATTGTCATGACAAATCTTGCTTTTGCTCCCGATGGGTCGCAAAAGAATAGGAACCAATATCTTGATTTTCGATATAGTATTATAGATAGAGTTTTAATGGATATTTTTTAAAGGGTTACAGGGTAAAGGTTCAGAAATGCCAAAATGAAAAAGGAGTTTGTACAGTTTAGATGTTCTATTTATGAGAAGAAACTGCTAAGGGTCAAGGCTGATAGGAGTGGACTTTCCATAAGTGAATATTGTCGCCGTGCGGCTTTTGATGATCGGATAATAGAACGTTTGACCCAAGAACAAATAGAGATGTACAAGATGCTGTCAAGGTATGAAACAAATTTTAAGCTTATCGGGAATATGTTTCGAAAACGCAATCCGAAATTAGCGAATGAAGTGGTGCAATTGGCCAATGAGATACGTGGACATCTTTTATCCTTTAGGAAATGATAGGCATGGGAAAATCCATATCGCATACCGGAGCATCCATGGGTTATGGGTGGAACGGGGAGAAGGAGGCAGAAGTTGTCTGCCGCGAACATTTATCGGGAGACAATCCCAAGGAAATCACTCAGGAGTTCAAGGTCATCCAGCAGCAGAACCATCTTTGCCAAAAGAATACCTTGAGTTTTGTACTCAGCCCAACCATTGAAGATGGGAAGGGAATGACTAACGAAAGTCTCAATGAAATTGTTGAAAGGTTCCTTAAGGAAATGAAACTACTGGAACGCCAGGCCATCGGTTTTGTGCATAGGGATAAGGACCATACCCATGTCCATGTATATGTAAACCGCATCGATTTCAATGGGAAAGCCTACAAGGATAGTTTTATAGGAAAACGGAGTCAGCAGGCGGCGGAAAATGTGGCAAAACAAATGGGCCTGACCACGGTAAAAGAAGTGCAGCAGGAAAAACTGAACCAGATTCAACATGTAAGAGGGGAAATAAAACGGATACATGATAAGGTCATGGAAAAGGACAAGCCAAACAACTTTGACAAGTACATCAACGATATGGCCAAGAACGGTGTTGAGGTGATTCCCAGTATCAATAAGCAAAACCAACTCCAAGGTTTCCGATTTGAATATAAGGGGCATAATTTAAAGGGGAGCGAAGTACATCGGTCCATGTCGATTGGAAACATAGCGGGAAATATGGGATGGGATAAAAATGTAGCCCAAAAGATGGCTAGAGAAAATAGGGTAAAACTACTGGGCAAGTCAGTTGGGCTATCGCCCAACCTGGCGGCAACTATTGCAAGAAAGGTGGTCACTATTGCTATAAAGAAATCAATTGGACTGGGAATGGAAATATAATATCATGGCAAAACTGGACGAAATTATGGAAGTGCTTACCCAAGAAATATCCGGGTTCAACAACTCCATTGGTAAACTGGAAGAACTTTCCACAAAATTTGACAACCTAAAAATAACAGCGGACACCTCTCATTTGGAGTTTCAGCTAAAGGATTTTTTAAGGCTGCAAAAGATCAACCTGGAATTTTATAATAAGCGGATGGATGAAGTCTTGAAAAATATAGAAAAATCTAGATGGACCCCAAAATGGGAGATGTTAATGCTATACCTCTTCATATTAATGAACACTATGGCATTTGGCTATTTGGGCTATTATTTTATCACTTATGAACAGAAAAAAAAGGCTGAGGTTTTAAAAGTAAAAAAGGAAAGCTTGGGTAGGGCAAGAGGCTATTTTGAAGACCATCCGATTATATATAAGGATTTTGAAAAGTGGATCCAAAAGCAGGATAGTATTCCAAATCGGGAGTAGGGTTGCGCCCTAATTCGATTTTACTTTACGCTTATCATCCCGAACGCTATAAAATCGAATTAGGATCCCCGCGCAGTTAAGTTATGGTAAGATTTGGTTTAATGGGGACAACATCTAAGTCCATAAGTAGTGGGTCAAGCTCTTATTGGGATTAATTAAACTACAAATTCATGTTCAAATAAACTGATACCCTATTTTTTAACTCAACTTTGTTGTTATTTAAATTTTGATCCATGGGCAACATTCCGATCAAACCTAGAGAATATTGGTTATAGGTTGCCTCTAAACTAATTTTACCTAAAAATACACTACCCTTGGAATTGGCGACCTTCATATCAAACTCTTTGTTGGTACCATAACTTTCTCCAGCTAGGCCCAGTTGCGGGGTTAGGGCCAAGGAATTGGAAACATAGTAGGTTTTAAAGGCGTTTACACCATAGTTCAATTGGTTTCCAAATTGGTAGCCCTTTGGGTTTTTGGTCTTAAGGTTGTAATTGAGCAGGGTGCTAATTCCCCAGTTCCTATAGGTAAACCCGTAATTCATTGCAAAAATGTAATCCCAGCTGCCATTACCTACTTGAAAGCTTGGATTAACACTTCCAGTATTGTTTGCCTTATCATATTTTCCAGTGGGCATTTTTATTCCGCCACCTATTTGTATATAGTGTTCGGGTGTAATAGATATAATACTATCGGGCGTAACGGGAAGTACATTGTAGAACCCAAGAATGCTGATATCGCCCAATCCGTTGATTTCTTGAGAGGTGTTATCCGGGAAGCTCCTATTGTGAAATTGATAGGGCACTATAATATTTAATAATGTTTTTTTAGTCAACGCAAAATTGCCCCAGGCCTGTAGGGTGTTAAAATTCTCTTGGATCCAAGGGGAATCGGCAAAAATTCCGTCCCGGGACCTGTACTCTTGGCCTATATACCTAAGGCCAAAAAAATTGTTGTTCAGCCCGGTGCCGTATCCCATACTTCCGCCACTGCTTCCACAGCCACAGGTGTCACAGAAATCATAAAATAGATCCTCATAATGGGTATGATCTGGACATTTCACGGGCCAATTATTTTTTGGGATCCCGTTGCCGTGCACTATCGTTGAAAATAGGACAGCCAAAAATAATATAAGGTGTTTAGTATTCTGCAAAGCGTTTATCGTTGATATAAGTTTCATCTGTCAAAGTGATTAAAAAAGAAATTAACGAGGTTTTTTCTGAAGGGGATAGGGGTATTCCCAAGTTGTCTCCAATTTTCAAAAGGGGATCCAGGGTGGCTGAATCCGTAATGCCATCCGTATAGAAATCAAGTACGGCCGTTAGGCTTCCAAACCTTCCATCGTGCATATAAGGTGCCGTAAGTTCAACATTACGTAGGCTTGGCACTTTAAATTTGTAGCGATCGGACTCGGCACCGCTAACTTCCTCCCTGCCTATATCCATAAGATTGGGATTGGGCGGTAATCCGTTGTTTCTAAATTGCCCGTCGGTAAAAAGATCGGAACTGTGGCAAGTGGCACATTTTGCCTGGAAGATGGCCAAACCTTCCTGTTCGTTAGAGGTCAATTGGCTACCCGATTCCTGGCGTACATATTTGTCGTATTTGGAATTGGAGGAAACCATCATAAGCATAAACTGTGAAAGGGCCTTTAGAAAATTTTCATTGTTCACTTCCCCTTCATCAAAGGCATTTTTGAAAAGATTTTGGTATTCTGTGTCCGATTTTAATTTTGTTAGTACATTGCTTAATGTCTCTCCCATTTCCACTTCATTGGTAATAGGTATAATAGGAAATAAATCCAAATGGGAAGTAGCACCGTCCCAGGTAAATTCGTTCATGAAGGCAACATTTTGTATCGCCGGAGTATTTCGCGAACCCTCAAGATCATCTATTCCATGACTAAATTGATGGCCATGATGGGTAAAGGCGGTTCTCTGTTCATGACAAAAGCCGCAGGAGATAAATCCGTTAGCGGAAAGGCGTCCATCATAAAACAGTTTTTTGCCAAGCTCAAATCCCAATTTGGTTGGTGGGTTGCTTTCCATATCGTAAATGGGTGCCGGAAAATTGGCGGGCACCACAAATTCCAAGGGTTCGTTTATTGTTTGGTATTCTTCAGAATTTTTGGAACAAGAGGAAAAAACAAATACAACGACACCATATAATAGGCCGATTCGTTTCATTTTTTTAAAATTATGGCAACCGGCACCTTGTAAGTACCGATCGCCAATTTATAGATAATGGTTAGAAACTCTTAGTGTCCGCCTCCGTTATGTATGTGGTCTACCGCAAACATTTGGGAAGTGTTTACCGCTATTTGGGGAGATTTTACTTCATCTACCATAATTACGGATTTTTCTGTTAGTTTAATGCTGGTGGTAGCACCAACCAGTATTTTGCTGGCATCTATTTTTAGATGGATGTTGGAATCTACACCGTCCCCTACCCTTACGTTCATTGGTAAGGATAAACTAACTTCTTTATAGTTGTCCAGGCTAGAGCCATGGCTTCCCATATGAACCTTAAAATCAGTGGACTCGGTAACCGTTTCTGAGGTAAACGTGCCCTCAAAATTCAAGAATTTATAGCCGGCCTGCCAAGACCACATCATGTTATTTTCTTCTGCCAATGTTAAAAAATCGCCTTGGCCTTCCGCTCCTTGTAGGTATTTTTCCTGATCAACCCCAACACCAAATTTAAGAGTGGTGTATTCCCCGGCAGGTATTTCGGGTAGGGCCACCTCATCAGACTCTTCTTCTTGGTTGATAATGAAATATCCCTGGTCTTTTGGAAAAGTGTATTCCACCCCATCTTTATTGACCAATCTGAAATTGCTCACAATGTAATTGAAACGGGTAACAGTAATACTTTCTCCATTAGTATTTGCGCCATTGGCAGTTCCTAGAACAAGATCGTTACCGTTAAAGCCGTTATCAAAGGTCAGGGATACCTCTCCTGATCCGGTCAGTTCTTCCGAATTATCCGTATCATCACTGGAACAGGAGAAAATTAGAAAAGTGGATAGGGCCAATAAGGAATATATAAATGTTTTCATTTTAATGTTTTTTAAAGGTTGTATATAGATGGACCGGCAACCTTGCTCCAATAATAGGAATAAGGGTAACTGCCCAAATCTTATTTGTGAAATTTCTTAAATGTGTAGATATATCGGTGCGTTATATGGGAAGACCATAGGTCACCCATTATAAGAAAAGCACCAAATGGAACTAGGCCAGTTCTGGCGGTTGGGAAATATCGAAAGTTAGAAGAGTAGGGATAAAAACTTGGACTATTCCAAAATTTTTAGATTGTAATAGATGGATATTTATTCCGAAATCAATTTGAGGCAAAGTTTCCAAGAACAGACTTGTTAAAGTTTCAGTCTTGGTTTTTTTTTCTCCGAACGGATTTTCCTGATCTTGTTGTGATTCCTTGGCCAATTGCTTTGCTAGGTAACACTTACCGTCACAATTCAACATAGGCTTGTCCAAATTTTCACATAGTACGTTCTTAATATAGTTGTAGTTAATAATATACTCGGCTACCGGCCAAAGTGGCTTTACCAGCATTATAAACCCAACAAATAAAACAACATACTGTTTCATGCATCAAAAGTAGGCCTAAAAATTAGAATAAAAAATCAGTTTGAAATAAAATTTTGGGGCATATAGAACTATGGGTATAAATAGCTATAACAATGAAGATTAATAAAAAAGGAGTTAATTTGCCAATTCCGGTATTTTTGAATATCCAGTCCCGGATCGTTGAAATCCCCTTCTACACGGCTAGCCAAAATGCAAACGTTTATCAAGGACTCTATTGTGCTGAACAGATCTGTATAACCATCAAACTGGAGGAACGAAGATTTAAATTTATCTTTATTATATCAGAATTGTTCAAGGTGGTCAATTTGTACTTTGTTGATTCCTTCAACATTTTTAATTGTTTCTTTTTTTTTCCATGGCTGTATTTTACGATTATGTTAAACCCTCTCTTAATTTCTCTTCCCTATAGTAAAGGTTAAGGTCGTCCAAAAGCGCCTCTTCCCCTTGCGGTAATAACCTATTGGCAATTGTTAGTATTTGACGGATGTATTCCTTTTCATATCTGTCATTGATATCATCAATTAGTTCCGGATCGATTGCCTTCATGGCCAAGTACAGCATAGCACGGACCGTTAACACAAGATCTACATGGTTGTCCACATAAAAGAGACTTACCTCAAACTTGTTTTTAAAGAAGGGGTGGGGCTTTAAGGTAGGGTGGTGGTCCAGTGCCTGATGTTTTAAGCTATTGATCAGTTTTTCTTCGTTCGTGTTCATAGTTCATATTTATTCAGTTGATTTTGTCTTGGCATTGTCCAAACCGTTCAGCTTTTCGGTTACGTAGTCCATAAAATCCATTTGACTGTGTGGCAGCATATTTAGGACCAATTCCAGCACCCTGCCAACGCTGTCATGTTTGGTTACGTTTTGATTGTTTGGAGACAATAGCATTCCGTTCCCGTCCAATGCAAATACACATACTTCCAGAAGGCTCGCTATGTTCAACAGTAGATCATTATTGTCCCTTACCTCCAAGAATACCTTATAATTTCCATATGAATAACCAGAATCCTGTTTTAATAAGCCAACGAGGTTTTGATGCAGTTTATGAATTTCGTTCAAGGTCTTCAATTTTTTCTTTTTCATAGCCTGTTTTTTTAGGGTTGTCATTTAGTTGCCATATCCGGTAAAATATGCCGGATCTTATCAAGGAATTCCATTTCCTCATAGGGTATCATATTGAGTACATAACCGAGTACTTCCTTAATGTTCTGGACGGGTTCTGGAACAACAATATTTGGGGTGCGTTCCGCATCCAATGCCGTGATGCATACCTTTAATAAACTGGAAATCATAAAGGAGGTTTCCAAATAGCCTTCGGTAATTAGGTTTACGGTGTAGAGTTCCTTTTTGGAGGGGTAGCGCTTTAAGGTATGGAAATGCTCTAGGGCCAATTCGCTTATTTTATCCAAAATGCTTTTTTCCTCCGATTCCTGACATTCTACTTGAGATGTACTCTCATTGACAATCGTGTTTTCTTTGGTTGGTTCTCGATTTTCCAAATACTTTCGGCATTCTGTATTAATTATGTTTTGTTCTGATTTACTGATTTCGTGGCCCATAATACATACTGTGTTAGAATCATTAATATATCTTTAGATTATCTAATCAAATCTATAGATAATCTATTGAAATTCCAAACAAAACTTTAGATATTCTATATTTTTCATTAAGAAAAGTATATTTATGTAATCAAATTCAATAGATTTATGACTCCGTTAGGATTATTTTTAACCAAAAAATCGGTAAATCGCGCCATGGTCTCAAGACGAACAGGTATTAGTCAGGCTAGACTTTCCCAATTAAGTTCTAATGAATCTACTAAACTTCGGGCAGATGAGCTCTATTTGATTGCCTTGGCAATAGACATTGATCCTTGTGAATTATTGATGGAAGTATTTAAAGGACTTAAATTACCTAAAGAGTAAAGACTGTTGGCATAGATTTTTATTGTTTTAAACCAATAGAAGTATGTGGAATCCGAGTTTTAGAGATCTACTAGATACTTTATATATTCAACATACAACATATGTAGGCGTATAAATGGTAGTTTAAAAATAATTGATCTTCGGTACTTTTGGTACTGAAATTCAAAGGGATTTAAACTGTTTTCTCTTGCTGGCAATCATTGTTTCTAAAAGTTATCTAGGTGAAAATAATTTACATGCAAGAGCTTTGGATTATAGCGTTTTATTTCAGGTGGGTTGCTTCAATTTATATAATTTTTGTAAGTATAAAACATTGATATTCAAACTAGTTTAAAAAAAATTACATTCTAGGCTAATTTTGGTACAGCTCGCTAGGCTAATTTTAATGCAATATTTACCCTGACTTTGTTACAAATAATCTTGAAATTTACCCTGACTTTGTTACAAAAAATTAAAAACTTACTTCTTCACTGTTAGAAATAATCACGTAAATTTTCCTATAAGCTCACTTTAAAAGATGATTACTCATTGATTTTTAAGATAATTTTTGATTAAAATGAGTATTAATATCCCCATAATTGCTATATTTGGGGAAAATATTACCCATTATGAAGAATAAGAAAGCGGTCCTTTTTCCAAAATATCAGAGGATAATGGGGCAATTAGGAGAGAATATAAAGCTTGCCCGTAAACGAAGAAAGCTTACAACAATTCAGGTATCCGAACGGGCAGGTATAGATAGAAAGACTTTGTATCAGATAGAAAAGGGGAATTCAAAGGTAGCGATTGGTTCATATCTTAATGTTCTGATTGCACTTGGTTTGCAAGATGATTTCTTGAAGTTGGCAACAGATGACGAATTCGGAAGAAAACTTCAGGACTTGGATTTATTATAACAGGGAAGAATGGCACAAGGTAAATTTGAAATATACGTTTATGCACATTGGCAAGGAATGCCAGAAGCTAAGATAATAGGCGTTCTAACAGCCCATAATGCTAAGGGAAAAAAAGCCTTTAGCTTCGAATACGATAAGGGTTGGATAAAATCAGAACAACAACTATTGTTGGACCCTGATATCCAATTTTATTCAGGTCCACAATACCCATATAAGAAGGAAAACTTTGGTGTCTTTTTAGATAGCATGCCAGATACCTGGGGAAGAACCTTGATGAAAAGACGTGTAGCTCAACTAGCTAATGAGAAAGATTTAAAAGCTACTACTTTGTATGAAATCGATTATCTGCTTGGAGTTTATGACGAATGTAGAATGGGAGCTTTACGTTTTAAAACAGATCGCAACGGACCATTCTTGGATAACAATGAAGAGAATCCTACGCCCCCTTGGTCGTCAGTGAGGGAACTACAAGAAGCTGCCAAGCACTTTGAAAATGACACTGATAATGAAGAAGTAAAAAGATGGTTGGCCGTCCTTATGGCTCCAGGATCTTCTTTGGGTGGAGCAAGGCCCAAGGCCAATATTTTGGATGAATATGGGAATCTTTGGATAGCTAAATTTCCATCAAAGAATGATACCATTGATAAAGGAGCATGGGAATTTTTGGCATATCGCTTGGCAATAAATTGTGGAATTGAAATGGCACCCTCCAGAATTGAAAAAATTACTGGTAACTATCATACCTTTTTTACACAACGTTTTGATAGGATAAGGAAAGAACGTATCCATTTTTCATCAGCCATGACCATGACCGGTAATAATGAGGACACTATACGAGATAATCCGGCAAGCTATTTGGACATTGCCGAATTCATCCAAAAAAATGGGGTAAACATTGATAAAAACCTACATCAACTATGGCGTAGGATTGTTTTTAATATCGCGGTTTCGAATACCGATGACCATTTGCGTAATCACGGTTTTATCCTAGGCCCCAAGGGTTGGATACTTTCCCCTGCTTATGACATTAATCCTTCCATAGATAAAGATGGATTGGCACTTAATATTGATATGGATAACAATGCTTTGGATTTGGAATTGGCAAAAAGGGTAGGGGAGTACTTTCGTTTGGATGATAAACAAATGGATGCTATTATTGAAGAAGTGATGGCCTCGGTTAGTCAATGGAAAAAGATTGCCAATGAAATCGGAATTCCAAGGGCGGAGCAAGAATTAATGGCAGCGGCATTTATGGATGGCTAGTTGTTGTTCATGTTAAGTCTGTCGATAAAATTCGAAAATTTAGACATATTCAGCATATCTGTCGTTGGTATGGACATCTCGCCATATTACATACGTGGCCAAGTGTCCCATAAAAGCTCAATTAATGAAACTATTAAAAACGACCAGGAATGGGACACCGAGATAAAATAATATTAGTAGTCTCAAAACTGTCTCGTAAATAGGTCGTTTTATATAACCAATCGGTCTACAAACTTATTCTGGGTCGGCATTCGCCGCTGTGAGGATCCGAATACCGATAATGACGAGGGCCGATCAATAACAAAGTGCTTTTAATTATTCTTCTCTTAATGAATCTACAGGATTGGCCAAGGCTGCCTTTAACGCCCTGAAACCTGTAGTACCCATTGTAGTTAGCAAGGCCAAAATTGTGGCCATTGCAAACACTTCAAACTTAATATTCGTTCTATACGTAAAATCTTTTATCCAGTTGTTCATAAAATAATAAGTTAAAGGCCAGGCTATAATACTGGCAACCAATAGTAAAATGACAAACTCCTTTGTTAGTTGAAAAGTAACATTCCCAATGGAGGCACCCAGTACTTTTCTAATTCCAATTTCTTTTGATTTTCGCTCTGCTGAGAAAGATACCAGACCCAAAGTTCCAAGACAGGCAAGAATTATAGCTAGAATGGTAAAAATAGTAAGGACTTCGGTAAACCTTTCTTCAGTTTGGTATTGCCTCGCTATATCTTCATTTACAAAAGAGTACGAAAACTCCCTATTTGTCACAAACTTTGAATAGACAGATTTGATGTGCTTGAGGGTCAAGGGTAGGTTCTGGGCTTCGACTTTCACATATGCCCAATTCAACCAAGTTGAAGATGGAATGAAAATCGTAGGAGCAATTTTTCTGTGAAGTGACTCAAAATGGAAGTCTTTCACAATTCCTACCACCGCATATCTTTGATGGTCAAGTTCGACCCATTTACCGATAGGATCTTTCCACCCCAATTGAGCCACGGCAGCCTCATTGAGAACAATAGAAGAATTACCGTCCGATGGAAATTCTTCTGAGAAATCTCGCCCTTTTACAATTTCAGCTTCAACAGTTCTAAAAAAGTTATCATCAATTCTAATAATCTTCATTGATTTCCTTGCCTCTTCATCAATAGGCACATCCTGTGCAATATATGGCGTGCTATTACTTATCCAGCCTGGCATTTTCATGTTAGAAACACCAGTCCTGATAATGGAAGAGCTGGTTAACAGTTCATTGCTGAAAGCGTCTAACTGGGAGCGATCCATTGTCTTGAGTGGTACAGCCACCAATAGTTCTTTATTAATACCCAATTCTTTGTTTTGGAGGAAGTCGAGCTGATTAAAAACGATGGATGTGGATGCTATTAAGCCAATAGAAATCACAAATTGTAGAACCACAAGCCCCTTTCTAAGTGTTGGGCCAAATCTTTCCTTTGTCTTACTGCCCTTCAGTGCGTTTAAAGGTTTGAAGGCCGAAAGAACAAAAGAAGGGTAAGCCCCGGATATTGTGGCAATTATTACTGTTGAAAGGACTATGGCCATCAACATTGCAGGATCGAACAAGGTACTTGAGGCTATTTCTTTTCCGGCAAATTGGTTAAACATAGGTAGTAACAAAAGGGTCAAGAAGAAAGCGATTAAAACAGCCATAAGGGTTATGACCAACGATTCGCTCAAAAACTGACCGATTAGGTTCATTCTATTGGCACCAAAGACTTTTCGCATGCCAACTTCCTTGGCGCGCCTCAAAGATCGGGTTATGGCCAAATTCATGTAGTTTACACTTGCAATGACTAGAATGAAAATGGCCACGATGGAAAAAATGTAGATGTGGTTAATATCTCCATTGACCTCAATTTCAGTTCCATTATTCGATCTGAGATGAATATCCAATAACGGCTGTAGAAATAATTTGAAATTTTCCGAAGTAAGTGGGGATAAATGGTCGTCAATAAAATTTGGAAACATTGATTCCATGCTTGAGGGTTTAGAACCTTCTGTCATTTTAATGTATATATATTGAGAGTCCCATTGAACATTGGTAAACATTTCTTCAGGCTGAAATTGCCTTGCCGTTTGACCTGATACGAGAAAATCACTATGAAAATGGGAATTTGACGGCATGTCTTTCATAATACCACTTACCTGCAAGGGGAATGTCCCATCACCTATATTTAGAACTTTGCCCATGGCATTTATAGGACCAAAATACTTCTTAACGGTCGATTCCGAAATGACTACTTTGTTCGATCCTTTTAAAACCTCGTTGGGATTGCCAGAAATCAATGGAAAAGAAAAGACCTTGAAAAAATTTTCATCGGCGATTGCAACCCTCTCCTTGTCAAATTTTTTATCCTCAAAAGTGACGATACCAGACATGCTCGAAATTCGAACCATTTGTTCAATTTCCCCAAAATTGGCCTTTAACCTCTCGGCGGTCGGCCATGAATTTGTAGAATACGGCTCCCAAACACTCTGCCGCATATAGGCAGAGGCTACGCGGTAAATTCTATCCCCATCTCGATGAAAATTATCGTAACTCAGTTCGTCTTTGATGAAAAGGAAAATCATAAGACAGCATAGAAAACCTAACGCCAGACCCGAAATATTAATAAGGCTGTAGGATTTTTCTTTTTTGAATACCCTGAAAGCTATTTTGAAATAGTTTTTAATCATGATTTTAGTGGTTGTGTACCAAACAAAAGGTGTCTTTGGTCAACATGATTGGTTGAAAACAATCATCCATAAGACGTTATCTTCCAACCTAAAATTATGCCAAGCTGTCAAGTGTCTTAACATCAGATAGTTATAACAAAGAGTGTAAAGCTATTTCTATTTTACTGTTAAAAATGTTTACATCAAATGTCCACTAATTATACAATCGCCAAGGAGTTGGGCAATCCTCTTCATAAGATAAAATTCAAAAAATGAAAAGTTCTATTAAACGAACGTGGCTGTTGCCGAACTCTAATGAATATTAATTTTCGCTTTTATAAACGTGCAGATATTAATAAATTAAAAGTTCTTTCATAAAGATACCGTCTACCCACAAATTAATTCAAGTAGAATACAAGAAATCGGTTCTTAGAATTTATTGGAATTATACCTATAACTGAACTTTTAATCTGAATTATGCTTGCGCTTTGTTCACGGCTCCTTTTAGCCGAATAACAAAAATATAATAAGTCAAGGCCATGAAAATAACCCATCCAAAACTGATAATGCACAAAGCCTCTATGGATGCCCTATAGCGATCAATTAGGTTTATATACATAAACAATAACATGATACCATAAACGACCCAGTTTATATATTGCCATGCACGTATTGGTGGCTTATTATGTTTGCGCTTTATTGCCATGCGCTTCATAGTAATCCAGATTCCGGAGAGTACCAACGAGGAAATGCCCAACCCTAAAATAAACCAAATTATTTTAGTGGTCAATCCTCCCCAATACCCAAAATGCAGTGGATCGGCAATGTCATTTATCCACATTGCAGTGCCAATTTCATTGGCCTTTTGGGAAGAAACAACCTCATAGGATCGGAGGTCAATATAAACCCTATTGGCCCTTTGCCGGACAAGTGGTACATCACTTTTTCCTACTAGGCCGAGGATATCGGTTTGCTTCTGGGGGATATAAATGTTGCCCACATCAAGTCCGGGAATTTCTTTTTTGGCCAAGGATATTGCCTTATCATAATCGATACTATAACTTAAATCTTGATCGGATACTATAATTTGGTTTGACCTGGTTATTTCCAATTGGGGCGACTTTGGGTTAATTTCGGAGCCAATTCCCCCTACATTGGCTCGCTCTATAAAGTACCAGATTCCAGTAATGGAAAACAACAGGGTAAAGGGAACGGACCAAAGCCCCACCAATCTGTGGAGGCTTCTAAAAAAAACTAGTGGACCTTTCCCTGTTTTTAATTCAAATAGTTTACGCCACCACTTCTTATAAAACAGTAATGCGGTCACTAGTGAAATGAATAGTAGAAATCCAAAGATCAACACCAAAAAATTACCAACTTGAAACGGGATGAACAAAAAGTAATGCAGGTCCCTGAAATATCGTTGTATGGTTATGGCCGATTCCCCTTGTATTTTCCCGGTATAGGGATTGGCGAATACGTAACTTTGCTGACCATCCTCTACTTTATAAATAATATCACAAAGGTAATGTTCTTCGGAACGCATCCAATACTGGATTCGGGCATCAGGGTATGCCTCCCTAAAATTGGCCACCATCAAGTTTCTGGAGGCATATTCCTTTTGAGGGCTTGCCCGCATGGCTGGATTAAAAAGCCAATCCATCTCATGGCTAAGGGTGGCCAGAGTCCCTGAAAAACAGACAATAAAAAATAGGATACTAAGCTTTACCCCTATCCAACTATGGATTTTAAAAAATATTTTTTTATCCAATTTCATTTTAGAAGGTGTAACCAACACTTAAGAGATAATTTCTTGGTGTACCGGGATATAATCGGGTATAACTATAACCTCCTACCCAATGGGTTTTATCCCCGAGGTTATTGATCAAAAAGCGAATGCTAAATTTATCTACTTCATAGGAAACTCCGGCATCCATAACTACATAGGAAGGAAGTTGAAGGGTTGGCTCCAATGTATTGCGCTCGCCAACAAAATTGCTCCCCAATGTAAAACCTATTCCTTTCAATTTTCCATGGAGAAAACTATATTTCCCAAATATACCTCCCTGATGCAACGGAGCATTCTCCTTACTGGTTCCAATTTCCTCCAAATTATCACTTTCAGTTATAGTTGCTTCGTTATAAGCATAATTAGCGGTTAGGCTAAAGTTGGGAAGAATCCGTCCATTTATATCCAATTCAATTCCTTTGGATTCCTCTTGTCCCCGTTGACGTAGCAATTCGGGATTATTGGTATCATTGGCATTGACCAGAATATTATTGTTTTCTATGTAATAGACCGCAAGGTTGGCCGCCAGTCTGTTATTAAAAAATTCACCTTTGGCTCCCGTTTCAAGCATATAGGCATTTATAGGATCAAAAGGTCCGCCAGCTTGTGGGTTGTTCAATGATGCAACTCCTTGGGGCTGGAAACTTTCAGTATATGTGCCATATAGGTTGATATTGGGAGTCGCAGAATAAACCAATCCAATGCGCGGAAGAAATTTATTTTGCGTCGTGATTTCTTCATCGGGTTGATCAAAATTGGCCAAGTCGTTGTAATATTCCTGTCTACCTCCAATCAACAGTTGAAATCTGTTCCATTTAATCTGATCTTGAATATAAAAACCGTAGGAGTAATATTTTGTAGGGTCGGCCGGTGAATTTTCAAATATATAATCGCTAAGTCTCGCAACGTTATATGTAGGATTTTGTAAATCAAAATGGGGCACATTGGGAATAGGATTACCGCTTTCATCCCTTAAAAAATTTGCAAAATCAGCGGCACTATTTGAGGAACCTCCTCCCTCTAGAAGATATCCACGAGCGAAAGATTGAGCATTGCCCACTGGCTGCTTTTGTTCGTTATAATCAAAACCTGCCACTATTTTATGTTCAATAGCGCCAGTATTGGTCTTATAGACAAAATAGGTAGATAGGTTGTCCGCGATAGTCTGTCCCTGGCGTGTAATTACTTGCATTCCCATAAGTGTTGGGATGGGGCTACCATTGGAATCCACTGCAAATTGATTGGAGGTACGGTGTTCTTCCAGATCCTCGTCAAAAAGATACTTTATGTAAGAGGCATTAAAAGAAAGATTATCGGTGAATTGATGGTTTAACGAAAGCGTGGAATAAACTACATCGCTTTTATGAAAATCACTGGTCTGACCTATGGCAAAAGATACTGGGGTTGCATATATATCCGTACCGGCGGTGGCACCAAATATGGGTTGTCCACGATCCAATTTTCCATCAAAATTGGTAACGACCAGGTCAAAATTGATCCGTGTCCTGTCCGTTGGCAGGAAGGAAATGGAAGGAGCTATAACATACGACTTAAATTCTTGTAGGTTCCTAAAGGAATCAGAATTTTCATAAGCTAAATTAAGACGGTATAGTAAGGTTTCCTTTTCATTGATCGGACCAGTAAAATCTGCAGTAGTGCGCAATGTATTATAACTTCCCAAAGTGAAATTAATGGACTTTCGATCTTGTGCCAGTGGTTTTTTGGTGACCCTATTCATAATTCCACCGGGAATAGAATTTCCGAACATAGCCGAAGCAGGTCCTTTTATTACCTCTACACGTTCAATATTGGCCAATAATGGCTCAGGTCCAAATAGTCCAACAACCCGAAGGCCATTGATATACGTATCTCCAGAACGGAAACCGCGAAAGGTAAAATCATCGTAATAGGAATACATATTGACACCGCTTATATTTTTAATAACATCGTTAACACGATATGCTTGCTGGTCAGCAAAGACTTCCTTGGTCACATAACTTACGGCTTGAGGAACATCTTTAATGGCGGTGGCGGTTTTTGTTGCCGCAAACGTCAGGTTGTTTTTGTATGACTTCTCCCTTCGTCCTGTTATTTCCACTTCTTGTAATTGTTCGCTTGAAGCAATCAGCATAAAGTCCAAAGTCGAGTTCTCCTGTTCCTTAACAGTTATGGATTGACTCTGGGGCATAAAACCTATAAATGTAGCTGTAATTGTGTAGGTTCCTGATATTAGGTCAGGAATCATATAGTTTCCATTATAGTCCGCTATTGTACCGTGGTCATTGGAAAGGATGACGTTGGCCCCCATAAGCGGTTCGCCGTCCTGGTCAACTACCTTTCCTTTTATATAAGTCTGTGCGATTAATATGTTCTGAAGTAGTAAGAATGCACTTAAAAAGCAATAGAAATTTTTCATTGATTAATTTTTTAGAGTGCAATAATACATAATTATTCTTATTTAGACCAAATATAAATAAAATTTAAGTACAGAAAATTTAATCATGAATCCCCTGCAGGAAATGGGCTTCAAAAAGTTATGGGAAACAAGAAAAAAATAATTGCAATTAAAAAATATAGAATTGATACCCTTGACTCCTGTTTATAACATCAAGTAAAAATTAAGGAATAGAGTAGAAAATAAATTTTATACCTATGTTGAAACTATGAAAAGAAAAAGGGTTCACGATTTCTCGCAAGGCCAATTCTAATTAAACTACCCCTCCGAACCATTTCAACAAGGAGTTGATGAGATTTAGAATAATTCTAGTTTTTGGACAGTTCTGTAAAAAGAACTTTTTTTAGAATTCCTTTCTTTGGGTTGTAGTCGTATAAAATGTAATGGCAATATTCCATAAAAGGGACAGGACCTTCTTTTTGGATGAGCAAGTATTAAAAAATGGCAAGAATCATCCATATTGCTAGTTTTCCTCGATATATTTACTTAGATTATACCCTAACGACCCGTACATGGAGCTCAAAGCAGCAATCTTTAAAAGATATGGGGGGGACTGGCAATCGTTAGCCAATGAACTGGATCTATTGGCCCAAGTGTCCAGTGCCCAGCAAGAAGACGTTGCACTCTATGTGAAAGGGTTCAATGATTCACTATCCGTATCTTCTCGAGTAAAATTATGTGAATTCCTTGGCCTTGATCCGGACGATTACCCTGAACTGAACGGCCACTCTAAAAAAAAATAGGACTGTTGTTTAATCATTGAGAGCTAACAATAATTATGAGCGAATGGAACATTTAGAGAAAATTAAAAAATGGGGGGAAATGTCCCCGAAAATTCTGGCCCTGGTTAGGATCGGGGTGGCGCGTTCCAACATACTACGGTTTTTGGTGGTAGTGGAAGATCATCTACATTTTATCCGCAAAATTGAATGGATAGAGAATTTTGGTTCAGTCAACAAATTTCATGTCCGGACAATATCGGACAATTTCCATTCCATGACGGTCCTCTATGATGGTGGTGGCAGAGCCACTTTTTTGTTTCTTGAACCTAGTGATTCCAGCCAACTCCTCACGAACCAAGTAAGGGGATTTCTTGAAAAAGGAAGCCAGATACTGGTAGACAAGATTGGTCATGGTGACATCTTTTTGAATTATAAAAAATAATAAGGCACTTTAAATATCTACTGCACTAGCAGTCCCATAAAATCAACCATTTTTGGTTCTACACCAACTTTATCCATTCGCTCTTTTTATTGGCCGTTTTATGGCGTTAACTAAATAAAAATATTATTTCAGTAATATAATCACAATTGTTTCTGCTTTTCATAATTCAGATATATGAATAGCCATAATCACTCATAATGTTACATAATTGATAAATATAAATCGGATATGATAAGATTCTTTTTCATTGTTACGGACCACTTTTGGAATGAGGAAGCCCATAGTTTTAATTTCAAGTAGCAACACCACAAAATTGGTATGGTAGCGAACGATGCGCACAGGTGGAACCTTGTCGGATATCAAGTTTATCCTTTTTTTGACCAAAACGAAACAATAAGAGCCGAAAACAATTAATTGCCAGGAACAAATGTCCCTGGCAAAAAAAATAGTAGATAAAATTGTAACCGCGGGAGTCGGACCCCGAGTCTTAGGTTATAAGCTAATCTTAAACCCGCCGTTGACCACAAAACCGTCTACAGGTGCATAGATATCCAAAAACTGAGGGTCAGTGATGTTTCCTGTAAAAATATTGCCGAAGCGGGTCTGTCGGGTATCCAAAAAGTTTTCAAAGTTCAGAAAGACCGAAAACTTATCCCCTAACTTCTTTTCGCTCATGAGCCCAACAATCCAATAGGATTGTCCTGTTTCACCGTTACCCAATTTTTGTGGGCTGTAAGAGTAAGCTTCAAGACCCACCCATAGGTTTTCTTCCTTTTCATACATTAATACATTGTTCAAACGGTGTTTGGCCACCAATGGGAAATCCGCTACCGTTCCGTTTTCATGTTGTTTAACGTTTGCATGGGTATAACCAGTGAACAGTTTGAAGTCTCCGTATTTGATTTTTAGGTTGACTTCGGCACCACGGGTATCCACATATCCACCAGGTTGTTGGAAGCTATAGAATCCGTTATCCCCTGGTACTAACATCATAGGGTCATTGATTTTGGTGTAAAAAAGGAGTGTATTGATGGACATTGTCATCCCGGGCATGGGTACCCATTTATAGTTTATGTCAAAATTACCTCCTATAGAGCGTTCAAGGTCGACCTCGCCTGTGTCAATAGGTAATACGTTCCTAAATTGCAACCGTTCCGCATCTTCTGTAAAGACAGTAGGAGTCTTGTATCCCATACCCCCACCTAATCGAAAAGTTAGTTTTTGGCTTGGTTCATAGAGCACGGACAGTCGAGGCAGTGCCATTGATCCATAATCAGAATGGAAATCTGCCCGGAAACCGGTTTCAAGAGATAATATTTGGTTGATGGGCCATACGTTTTGGGCAAACAGTCCAAAGATCTGGTAGGACTGGTCCAATGCCTCAGTCTGATTTTCCGTCCTATCGTTAAAATATTCCGTCCATAGATTGGCTCCAAGAACCCATTCCAACCCATCTTCTGACTTATTTGAAAAGTTCACTTCACTGAACGAGGAGCGTTGGTACCCCGAAAAGGTAAAATCTGGAATCTGGATGCTCCGATCGTAAAAACTGAAACTGTTTTTGACCTCCAAACGATTTTGGTCGTTAAAGGCATGCTTAAACCCTAATTGGGTAGAGACTCGCTCCGTTTCATTGGACTCAAAATAGGGATTGTCCACAGACTCTCCCTTAACAAAGTCCAAATTACCCCCAAGCCGGTCTTCCAAAATGGTATTGATACCTATCAATAATTCCGTACTTTCATCAAGGAACCAGTATATTTTTGGATTCAGGGTAAAGCGGTCGAACTCAGGAATAGCAGTCAACCCCACGTCGGAAGGATCATAGGGAGTACCTAGGTTATAGGAAGCGAATACGGTCGTTCCAACCTTGTCGAACTTTTGGGAATAGAACCCGCTCAGGTCGAGGCCAAGAGCGGAGGTTCCGTTGGCCATAAAACTGAGCTCGGGCGTATCTTCCGGGGTTTTTGAAATCAGGTTGACCAGACCGGCAATGGCTCCGCCCCCAAATAGGGTGGAACTAGATCCTTTGATCACCTCGACCTGTTTCAGGTCCAAGGGTGCGATCTGCATCAAACTTAGTCCACTGGCAAACCCTGAATACAGAGGAAAGCCGTCCCGAAGGAGCTGCGTGTACTTACCGTCCAGACCTTGGATACGGATGCTGGAATTGTAACTGGTGGCAGACGTTTGCTGGGTCCTGATACCTGTACTCTCGTTGAGGAGCATACGGATGTCCCCGGGTTTCATATTCCCTTTTTCGGAGAGCTCCTCCCCCACGATGACCTCGACCCGTGTTGGGATATCATCGATGGTCCGGGAACTCCTTGTGGAGACTAAGATGATTTCTTCCATTTCCTCGGTTTGGGGGGCAAGAAAAAAGGTCTGTCCCTGAGCCGTTTCATCCAAGGGAAAGGAAAGGCTATATTCCACGGTGGCATATCCGATATAGCTTAACCGCAGTTGAAACCTACCGTCAGGGATGTTCTCCATATGTATCTTTCCCTCTTGATCTGATATTGCCCCTTTTTCAAGGGATGGCAAAACTGCGGTGACCCCCATCAAGGGTTCATCGCTCAGGGAATCCTTGACGATGATGTCAAGGGTATTCTGTGCAAGTACGGTTACCATCCCGAATAGGGACAGTACCACAAAAAGTCTTAATTTCATTTATTTGGGTTTTGAAGTATGTTGGACTATGGCCAAAAGTTTTCGACCAAAATCATATTAATTCACGACAAGCTATACTTCAATGGTGCGTGGGGGCTTCAGCGAATAGAAATACACTTCCTTGGGAAGAATATCAATATAAGGTATAGGGAGAGTTTCATGCTCAATTTCAAGAGAAACGAAAGCCAAGGTCTTATAAGTTATCGTGAACCCAAGGCATCTGCCACAATTGTAAAAAGGGGAGCATGGCCCATCCTTCCCATGGGGAACCTCTTGAGAACTTTCACTTCCACAATAGTCTATAGTTGAAACGTCCGAACATGAACCTTTATCCTCACAACATGGGTATGATGACAGGAGAATTGTGTACAAGGAAAGGATTACTGTAATGACCTTCATGAGACAAATATAAAGAATTTCTAAATGTATAAAATTAATTTTGGAAAACCGGGAACATATGACAAGGCAAAATATTTCAATATAGCCCGAAACGACGAACCATTGCACTCCATGCCCTTGTGGTAAATAAAACAATTTCAAATGGGATTTTAGGATTCGAACCGCATGTCATCCCGATATCGGGTTCCCTGGTTAATGAAAAGGAGAATCGGATTTTTTCCTGTGAAATCGACCACTTATAAGTTAGGAGAATAAGTAATAATTGATACCAAAAACACAGCATATGCTTTAGTTACGTAAAATCAACGATTTATAGCACAAAAATTTTTAAGGCGAGCGGTCATTCACAAAAACACAACTTTGTATTACATTTTCAACAAAGACAAAGTGACGGTTGTGGCTATGAAGGATAATAGGAAAGAGAAGGCCGATAGATAACCTTGGTTAAAGTTAAGATACTAGTGTCATGATTTTCAATAGCTTAATAGTAAGGGTAGTTCTTAATTCCTTTTCCTAGTTCTGTAAAAAGAACTTTATTTAGGATCATTTTTTAATTTGAACTTAACTCTTGGCAGGTATCTTTGCTAAAAATGAAGACACCTAGCTAATCTTGGAGTTTTTTATATTTGATGATATCTGATTTTCTTTGTAATTTTAACTCGTAAATAACACATAATCAATACGTTCTGGAGCTATTTATAAATCGAGTGTCCATATAGGGATTTGATTTTGATAAGTACATGCAAAATACTGATAATCAATTATTTGTAACAAGTAGTTGTATTCTGTCATCCCGACCAAGCAGAAAAGTGATTTGCATATGCAAATCACTTTTTTTGTTTCCCATGGAGCCAAACGCAGTTTGGGCGATCATGGAAACAAAAAAAGTCTGAAGGCGCTAGACTTCGCTTTTCTATTTTCAGTGAGGGTTCATTAGGATTATCTAAACCCTGTCATCCCGACGAACCTAGAAATAGGTGGTATCAAAAACACTGTTAATCACTTGATTTTTAGTCTTTTTTTTTGCTTTTGTCAATTTTATTTGATATCAAATGTGCACACCAAATTCGGTGTGCAACGGTTCACTGGAATTGTAGTAAATTGAAAGAACTTTAGAGTAAGATTTGACTTTCGTCTTTACAAATTATTGTTTAACCAAAGTTTTTACAAATGAGAACAAGTCAGACTACTTATCCAAGAAGATAAGATAATTCCTCCAATGCCATAAAAATGCGTTTCCTTGGGGAAGACAAGGTTAGCAGGACCTTGATGGACCAAATCGAATACTACAACGGGAACATGGTCCATACCCTCAAGTTCGGCACCATGAAAAACTATGATACCACTGAAAGATATTCAAAGCGATTTTTAAAGAATAAGTTCAAACAAGAGGATATCCAACTTAAGAAGCTCAACTATTGTTTTATATTGAATCTGTACGGTGGAAATCCTATTATGGGGTATACGTGACCCGGACATTAATGGGAAATATGTGGGGATCCCGGAAATGGGTAACGCAATTTGGAGGGTATTTTACTGATACGGTTTCTTAGATAAAAGTACTTAAGAAATAAAGAACAGGCTTAGAGACTAATTTAATGTAAAGGCCAAGCATAAACTTGGGTAGACTATGTGCTTTAACGAACATTATACTACAACGCAACTAATTCGAAGTTTATACATCTATGGTTTATTGATAACATTAATTTTAAAAGAAATGAGTAGACTACATTTATTTATCGCCTTTATTGTTTTTTGCTTATTTTTTACCAGTTGTCTCAAAGACCAAGAGAATGATAAAGAAAAAATTGTGGAAATAACCATCTACCCTGAGACTGGATATGGGGCAAGTATTATGAGTGATATTTGGACTCAACCTTTAATTTTTTCTGACAATGATGACAATCAAAAACAAATGCTGGTTGATATAATTTTTGAAGGTCTCGATATTGACTATGAAAGGGGATATAAATACACCTTAAGTGCTGAAAAAGTGTGGATGCATGAGCCGCTACAAGACGTCTCTTCGATTAAGTATGTTTATATTGAACTTCTCTCCAAAGAGAAAGTTATTACTGAAAATAGTGAAGAGAACATTGAACTTTTTGTATCCCCTGAAACTGTCAAATTTACACCTAAATATCCTTCCGAATTTGAAGATGATCAATCTCCAAAGATTTATAATGCTTTACATACAAAGAAGACTGGGTCAGATAATTGGATGACTCTCCCCGCCATTGAAGGGTTCAACTTTGAAGAAGGTTATGAGTATGTGTTAAATGTTAAAAAAATTACACAAGTTGACCCATACTTAATTAGGTTTGTATTGTTGGAAATAAAATCGAAAACACTTAGGAACTAAGGAAAACCAATGCATAACATTTTATAGAACCGAAAAGGGTTTTAGTGGAATGCCAAGGTCTTCCCCACTTCAATTTTAGTGTACCTTGTAAACAACGTTCTCCGCAATACTTTTCGGGTAATATTGCCACCGTTGTAAACCTAAAAAAAAAAATAATGAAAATATCAGGGAAATCTATCAGGACTTTTATTGGTTCCAAAAACTATAATGTTTCTAGAAATTTTTATTCCGATCTAGGTTTTAAAGAAATAGTTACATCGGAAAAAATGTCTTATTTCCATATTGGAGAATTCGGATTTTATTTACAAGATGCTTATGTGAAGGATTGGATTGATAACTCAATGATTTTCTTTGAAGTTGAAAATTTAGAAAGTACTTTGAAATACATACGGAGTTTAAAGTTGACTGAAAAATATAAGGATGTGCGCTTATCTGAAATAGTATATAACGAATGGGGAAACGAGTTTTTCCTTCACGATCCTTGTGGAATATTATGGCATTTTGGAAAATTTAAAAAATAACAGAATTAATAACTGCTTACAATCAGAGTAACCTTAGCACAACCTTTAATTCCCCAAAATATTAATATCATAAACGGCCTTTTAAGACCGTTTTGTGTTTTAAGCGAACGTGGTGCCTCCCATTATATAATGCCAAGAAAGAAGCATAAACCTTGGGTAGTGATCTGTCCTTGCCTTGGTGTGACTATACTTCATAGAGATACCAATACCCTGCAAAATAGGATTGGAGCGCTAAGCACATATAGCCGTGTATTTGAATAAAAAGATTTATTAAATTAGGACTAAATGGGGAATATAAACTCTGGTTGCTATATGAAACCATTAGTGATAACTACATCATATTGTTTTAGTCTGATCTTTGGCAATTCATTTGATTAAAAAAAGCAGATTACGAAACCAAATCGCCTATTTTTTGAACCCCAAATAGCGTAAGTGTCTCGTTTTTACCTTTTAAGTAAGCATCCAGGTATACCTGACTATCATATTGTTTTTTACTGTTGATTACATTCCATATAGTTTCAGAAACCAGCAATTGTTGTTGATATTGATTACAAAGTGATTGTATTCTTGCTGTTGTATTAATCACATCGCCATGATATGCCAGTTCTTTTTTTATTGTTCCTATTTCTGCAAATATGACTTTTCCGCCATGGACGCTAGCCTTAAATTCAGGATGAAACCCATACTTTTCTTGGAAATAGTCTTTTTTGCCAGATAATTGTTCTATGAACTTGAAAAAGACTTTTATACAATTATCGTACAGCAATCCACTTTTGAAGGTCCATACAAGTACTGCTTCGTCGCCTACATATTGATAAATGGTAGCGCTGTGTTTAGATACAACCTCGTTAAGTTCAATAAAGGCATCTTGAATAAACTGACTGTATTTGTAATTGCCTAAGTTTTCGGCAATGGTTGTCGATGATTTTAAGTCCAAAAACATAAATATACGTTCTACTTGTAGAGGTTTTTTATAGATACCCAAAAGCATCTTCATAAAAATTCCTTTCCCAAACTTTTCGTTGGCCATTTGTATCATTAAAAATACAATGAGCGCAAACAAAAAGTAAACAATGAAAGTTCTGAAAAATTTATTTTGGAACCACCACCATCGTTCACTGGAAAAAGGCTCATTGCCATCATTTAAAATAAGTATTCTAGCTACGGTGAGTAGCGCAACAAGGATAACAAAATAGGACGAGGACTTGATGAGGAGCTGTAACCAAAGTACCAACCTATTAAGGACTGTTTTTTGAAAAGAAATTTCAATTAATGCAAAAAATATGCCTAAAAAAACACCTATATATATAGCGTGTAATAGAAGATTTTTAAAGGTGATGTGATTGTTTACTTCTAACTCAAGGTTGTCGATGCCATAGAATTTAATGAATATATAAAACACAAAAGCCAATGTCCAAAATAGTAGGGATTCAAATATATAGGAAAGGTATTTCATTCGAGACATCAGCTAGATTAAATTTTCATGCATATCATTCAAAGCTTCAATTACGGTATTACCATACCCTTTTGTTATTTCAAATTCATCATTGTCCACTAAAGAAACACTGTATGATTCGCTTGATCGGTAGATTTTTAAAAATTTTAATTGGTTTGTATTTAATTCCATGATTTGTATGATTTAAGTTATTGAATGTTTTAGTTTCAGAATATATATAGTAATAGTCCAATAGGTGATTCAAGGTTCTAAATCAAAGCTCCTAGCTTTTAAAGTTGATTGTGAGATCTTCTACCTTACCACCTCTCAGTACTTTTAGCACGAATTCTTTCTTTTTGTAGAAATCCGATTTATTGACCATTGCATTATCAACATTTTCAAAAGCCTCTTTGGTCAATGGAAATCCATTTACCGATAGTATAATATCCCCTCCTAAAATTAAATGCTCATCTTCTATGGTAATAGTTTCAAATCCACCTTTGATTCCGGCAAAATAAGCAGGTGAAAAGCGAACTACAGATTCAACCAGCAAGCCGCCATTAATAGGAACATTTAACATCCATGCCAATTCTTTATCCAGAATAAAACCATTAATACCGTTCCATCTTCTATTGCCGTCAACAACCAATTTTTTGGCTAAGTTTGAAGTAGCCGCAAAACCCAAGCCTTGAAAACCTCCAGATTCGGAAATGATGTAGCTTGAAATTCCGATGACCTCTCCTTGCAAGTTAAACATCGGACCACCCGAATTACCCTGATTTATCGATGCATCTGTTTGAAAGTATTCATTGATTACAAACCCAGAGGTCCTCGTTTTTTGCTTTTGTCTGCCACTAATATAGCCTGAGGAAAGGGACTGCTCCAAACCATATGGGGCGCCTAAGATAATAATCTGTTCTCCAACCGAGACCCTGTCCGAGTCACCTATCTCTGCCACTTTATAGTCTTTGGGCATCCACGATAATTTCAACAATGCAATGTCCGCTACGGGTGCCGATCTAATAACCTTAGCAGGGATTTCTTCCCCATTTCTAAACTTAACGGTGACTTTTTCAGCATCATTGACGACGTGGGCGGCCGTTAATACTTCTCCATCCTCGGAAATAAGAACCCCTGAACCGATACCTTCATCAACAATCATTTGATGGCTTTCTTCAAATAATCTGGATTCGGTAAGAATGGTAACAACAGATGTATTTACTTGTTTGTAAAGGGATGCTATGTCCTGGGCATTGGCGATACCTACTGTAAAGGAGAATACCGCAAGAAAGATGGGCATTTTTAAAGTATTCATTAACTTCATTTTATTGTTAGTTTAAAATTTATAGGCTAGTGACAGTCCTAAATTGAATGTGATGATTTTGGGCATGTAATCTAAAGTGGTGCGCAGATTGTCAATTGTGGTGTCAACATCGGGGATTGTAACAAAACCACCACTGAAAGTAAAAGTGGGCATTAGACAAAAGTAGTTTCCTATGTCACGTTTAAGTCCAATACCCAATTCGTAGCCTAAACCGAAACCGGTCTCACTAGAGCGAATTACTTCAGTATTGGCATTTTCATTCGTAACCGCTATTGTAAACGGTGGATTGGAAACCAGTATAGGTCCTAATCCGATTCGGGGATAGATACTGAATTTTCTTCCAATATTTATTTTGTATTCAATCCCGGCAAGAAGGGAATAGGTTTTCCAATCATCGGAACTACCTACAATATTTGCTTCTACCTTTGTTGTTTTCGATTCTTCTACCAATGCATAGATATCGGTGTCAAAATTCTGATAACGAAAGGTTAATGTAAAATTCAGCTTTTCGCTTAAGGCAGCTCCCCCATAAACATCCAACTTGTTTCCGCTTTCTGCGAAACCCGAATTGGAATTGGCAATATCATCGGCCGCAAAATCTCCCAATGGAAAACTTTTTCCATAAGAAACACCAAAATAATAGTTGCTTTCTTGGGCGACAATGGTTGTGGCTATGGAAAAAGCGATTATAAAAATATATTTTTTCATGTTAAGATTAGTTTTGAATACTTGATAAATTGAAACTGAAAACTGGAACGGGGTTTTAAGATTTAGCTCTGTTCCATTCCAGCTCTGTGGATATGAATCTTGTAGTTACCTCAAGAAGAAGGTTGTCACCTTCCACCAGACATTCTACATCCAACAGCTTTCCTCTTTTTTTGGAATATATCTTGCCCACCCATTTACCATTTGTATACTCCAGGTTGAGTACTTCTATTTTCGTGTTTCGCTCTCCCTTCGAATTTATTGGGTTGCCTAGGTATACATTACCTTCTTTATAAATTTCTATTTTTGTTTCATCTGCTGTAATCCAAACAGCAACTATTTCATTTTGTTGATCTTGCTTATCTTGTGCAAAGAAGTTGGTGGATAGGACAAAAAAGGCAATTGTGATTAATTGATTCATATTTTTCATGATTATATATTTTGATTACGGGGCGAAACTATTTTGACCGCGCAGCAGTAGCAAAAAAAATTTACCAAACGCCTGTATTAATGAACCAAATGGTTGTTGAGGACAACAAGGCCTTTTAATTATAAAAACGAACAATTCGTGCCATGAAATCATCATTTCATTCATTTGATTATGAAAAATTAGAAGATGACACTAATATTGTCACTATGAGCAGTGCATTGTCTAAAACAGAGCGATTTTTTAAAGTAGGCCCCTACATCCTATGGTTTGGGATACATATAGCCATCAGTTTGGTACTTGCGTATCAAAGAAGTCTTGCAGATACTATATACTATTTGGTTACCTATGTATTTTTTGGCTCCTTGATAATTTGGCTTTTTGGATATAAACTCTTTCCCGAATACCTGGCAAGGGAAGGGAACATCAATCGAAGATTGGGATGGTTGATTACTACCAATATCATTCTTTTTGGCATCGGGATCTATGCGCATACCATCATGGCGGAAATATTGGGGTTAAACCAGATCAGTGACCAATATGCCCCTAAATCGGTTCGAATATCCTTGTGGCTTTTAATGGTGTTATTAGGAATAATTTTCGTGGCCAGTATTCGAGTAGCACATGTTTATTATCTTAATGCAGTTCAAGAAGTTGAACATAAAGCGGAAAGAGCCGAGGCCGAACTGAGATTGTTAAAAAGTCAAATAAGCCCTCATTTTCTGTTCAATACATTGAATAATATCTATGGGCTTGCATATCTGGGAGATGAAAGAGCTGCTGAAATGATTTCAAAACTATCCAAGCTGTTGCGTTATTTACTGTATGACTGTGATCGGCCCAAAGTACTTTTGAATAAGGAAAAGGAACTTATAGAGCACTATTTGAGCATACAATTACTTAAGCATGAAGATTCCCGTAATGTCGATTTCTATCATGCAGGAATTAGGGATAACAATAAAATTGCGCCTATGATCCTAATCAATTTTATCGAAAACTGTTTTAAACACTCCGATTTGGAAACCAATCCCAGAGGTTGGATCAAGATTGGATTGGAAGTGGAAAAAAACGAACTTAGTTTTAGAACAGAAAATACCTTTAAAGAGGAAGTCAAGGAAGTTGCAAGAGAGCATATGGGAATAGGGCTTAGAAACTCATTAAAACTTTTAGAGGCCAATTACCCAGGGAAACACCAAGTTGATATCACCAAGGAAAATAATGTGTATCAACTAGACCTAAAGATTGCTTTATGAAAATGAAATGTCTAATTGTCGATGATGAAAATATTGCCCGAAAGATCCTTTCGGATTATGTTGGTAAAGTCCCTGAGTTGGAGCTGGTGGCTTCCTGTAGTTCTGCACTGCAAGCGCTCAATCATATTAAAAATGATCGTATAGATGTTTTGTTTCTCGATATCCAAATGCCCGATCTTACAGGTCTTGACTTTCTAAAAATCTTACCGAACAGACCAGCTGCCATACTTACTACTGCTTATTCCGAGTATGCAGTTCAGAGTTATGAACTCGATGTTGTGGACTATTTATTAAAACCAATAGATTTTGATCGGTTTTATAAGGCGGTCACCAAAGTTATTTCCTTAAAAGATTCAAAAGTCGATTATCCCTTAACTTCATCACCAGCCCAGCCTACGGACAAACTTTTTATTAAAGCTGACAGTAAAATCATCAGCGTTGCATTTAAGGACATAATCGTCATTAATGGACAGGGTCCCTATGTACAGCTAATTACCGTTCAAAATCGTAAAATTATGACGTTGCAGTCAATGAGTAAATTAGAAGAACTCCTTCCTGCAAATTTTCACAGGATACATCGTTCGCACATTGTCAATATAAATCATATAGACAGTATTGATGGTAATATGGTAAGGTTAAAAGATCAAATTGCCGTAGTGAGCAAAAATAAACGGGACGAATTCCTTAAACTGATTGATCGGAACAATTTATTGGGGGACTGATTTTGGGATTGTTCAAGTAGATAAGTGTACCATTAATAAACGTTTTAGGGCACTGGTCATCCCGACCAAACAAAAAAGTGGTATGCAAATACAAATCACTTTTTTGTTTCCCATGGAACCTAATTTGGATATGGTCTGGTTATAGTTCAAGGTAAGGGAAGTTGTTATTGGAACGTTTCAAATCTTGGTGCAAAATGTTCTATATTGGAAGTTTATGCCATCATAAAAATTGATTAAAAAAAGGACATGGCCTTTATTAGGAATTTATTTTATTCCTAATTCTACTTAGGCTTTCAGGATGGATCCCCAAGTATTTTGCTATTTTATTTACAGGTATATGAGCAATGTATTGCGCCCGTGATCGGAACAATTCATTATACCTTTCTTCTGCCGTTTTGGTCAAAAGTTCTTTTTCCCTATTTGATTTTCTTATATAACCTTGTTCCGTACAAATCCTTCCAAATTTATTGGCTTCAAAGGAATGTTCATAGGCAGGTATTAAATCCTTTCGCTTAATCACCTCAATTTCGGAATCCACTAAGGTCGTTATTTGAACGTCTGTTGGAAGTTGGTCCAAAAAGGAAGTATAACCACAGAATAATTCGGATTCAAAAAAAAAGTCGACTATCTTCTCGGTCATATAACTTTTAATCTTCATCTCCACAATGCCCTTGTTCATAAAGTATAGTGAATCTTCAACCTGTCCATAGTCTGTTAAACATCTTCCTTTGGGTACCTGTATGGTCGTAATGGGAAAGGGTAATTCATCATAGGTAAACGATGTATTTAAAACAGTGTTGTAGAAGTCTATAAATAACATATTGGTCGTTTGTTATGAAAAACGACTAGAAATTACAATATTTTTGTTTAAAGTAGCCCTAAGGATGGAAGCTTTTTGGAATCTTTGGTTTTATGAAAATGTAAATTAGGCAATTTTTGTTTGCTCCTGAAGGTAAAATGGCAATACCCGACCTTTTGGAAAGGAAGTTTTTTAATATACCTAAATTGGAAAATAATGCGGTGGCCAATTTTTTTTGAAATTGGGATTCAAAACCAAACTGCAGTTTGCTTGCTCAGTGCATTAACTATCTCTGATTGGAACCTTGTCAGTTTTTTGGAAGCCATTATACCCTTACGAGGTCATTATCATCATTAATGGTTGTATAGAAATTCAGGAATGTGGGTTCCATTCGCTTCTATATCCTACCGGTAGCTATTTAATGAAAATTGCTTGGGTTTTTGTTAATTGAACCTGGCTAATAGGTACTATAAAATCAATCCATTATTTGTATGGCATCACAGGTTCCAACAAACGGAACTCCGTTCTGTCCAAATGCGTAGGTAATCAAACCTATATAAACTTCACTCCCGAAATTGGGGGATATTCCCGGCAAATCTCCGGTATCTTTATAGAGTTTCCAATTGTCATCTGTATCCGTATATGCTAGGTTGGGAGTTTGCCAGTAAACCGTGAGTGTTTTGTCCTTGTTCCCAACAATTCTTATATCCCCTCGTCCTTGGGGAACCGTATTTGATCCAATATCGTTTACGTTGGATACGCCTTCTACTGTGTTCTTACCTTCAATGGTGTATCCTGTGCTTCCCCTATGTCCTACTACGACGTGCGATGAATTTATGGAATTAAAATCCTTGTGATGAACCTGTACACCACAAAACACATATGGGCCATTGTTAGGGGTCGGCGATATTTGGGAATCGTTCAATGTTCCAATTCCAATATTCCTGGCGATAAACTCGAATGGGAATTTAACTAATTTTGCGTCAATTCTGCCTTGACTATTATTGAAATGAAGTGTAACATCATCGGTGTTGTCGGTTAGGATAGCTTTGTACCTTCCTGATTCACTGCTTACATTGGGAAGGGCAGAGGGGTTGTTGGTAACGAAATTTATCAACGTACCATTTGTGTCAAAACTGTCTACGAAATACCCGTTTTTATTTTCTTCCCCATTCTCCTGGTCAACTGAATTCTTTGAACAGGAAATTTGAATACAGAAGATGATGGATATAATTATATACTTTTTCATACCTCAGGTTTAGATTTACTATTTAACGATATTTATTGTATTCTAGTGTCCTGTTACTGGTCTTTGTTGTAAGGAATAAAATAGTATTCCCTAGGAAAAATGGGAAACAGTATTTAGTTTATTGGGGTTCTTCCAAAACAGCTTTGAAAATTTTATTCATGGCATTTCTGGATTGGGTGATATCGTCAATTTTACCATAATTGGCGTTTACCGCCCATGAAATTGTTGTTTTTTGATTGGGAAAATATACCATGCTTGCGAAATAACCGATGGCATCCCCGCTATGTAAATAGGCAGGCCCATAATCTGTTTCTATTAGAAAGATTCCCAACCCGTACTGTGTTACAAAATCTTCATTGTTCTGCTCCTTTGGCGATTGCCAGTCCATCATTTCCTGCAGCGATGCATTGGAAAGGATGTTGCCATGAAAAAGATTCGTTAAAAAAATATTCAGGTCATGGGCGTTGGAAATCAATCCGCCATCGGCCGAAAAATAATCCCACCCGCTGTAATAGGTGGCATTGGTGAGTTCTAGTTTACCGTATAGATCAATATAGCCCCTTACGATTCCTACAGGCACTGGATCCGACGCCGCAAACTGTGTCATTTCCAACTCTAGGGGCTTAAAGATTTTATCCTCAAAAACTTTATAAAAAGGTTTGCCTTCAAGACTTTCTATAACCATTCCCAAAAGAATATAATTCGTATTGGAATAGGCAACATCTGTTCCTGTCTCAAAGTTGGCGTTATTATTTCTAGCATAGTCCAAGAGTTCTTCAGGCGTCCATACTTTTATTAAATCGTTCAAGGAGGCTGTTTGGAATCTTACGTCCTGAATGTAGTTGTAGATTCCACTTGAATGGTTCAATAATTGTCGTAAGGAGACCTCTTTAGCGTTTTCAATATTTTCCCAAATACTTTGTGGGAGATATTTACTTAGTAAATCATCTAAATCCAATTTGCCTTCTTCCTGTAATTTTAATAGCGTAACTGCCGTAAAGGTTTTGACTGTACTGCCCACACGGGTCAGGTTGCAGGCCTGTATATCGATTTGATTGGACAAGTCGTTTTTTCCGTAGGCAGTGGAATAATAACCATCTATCTCGGTGTGGACACTCATCATGACTCCTGGGACACCTTTGGATACCATTTCTTCTGTGATTCTTTTAATTGGTAGCGCTTTCTGATGATTGGGGTTATTTGTTGATAATGTATTTTTACAATGGTAATATTCTTGTTGAAAAACTTCATCGTGCTCCGTACATGCCAAATGGAGGAACGCCAAAACTAGTATTGCCTTTTTCATTTTTTTGCTTTTCTGTTAAATGGGAATAATTTTACACCTAAATGTACATTGGTGTGAGACATTAAGGGAATGAAGCCAGGGGAATACGGATATTCCACCCAAGATTGATATAACACAAAAATTTCAGGGGAATTTGCTTTTTTTGGTTGTAAGCGAAACCCGATTCCTGTTGTAACCGACGGCATCACTCTTGAATTCCCTAAATCCCTTTTACTTTTATAGGCGCCTTCATTGAACTGAAATTCCTGTTGGGTGCTAAACGTATGCAAATATCCCAAGCCGATTTTTGTTTTTAAGTTGAGGCCAAAAGAGGTTTTATAATCAAAACCCAGTTCCAGATTGGTAAATAGACCGTGAAAAAGTTTTTTGTGGTACAGATATCCAATGGAAATAGAGGGATATAAATGCAAATGTCTGCTTTCCTTCCAGTTGAATTCCGTTCCAATTTGTAGCCCAGGGTGGACCGGGGCATTCAAAAAAGTTGTATAGGGTATTGTGGTCGATTCATTAAGGAACGAAATAGTCAAAGGTTGCTGCGCCCAGAGATGGTTCATGGTAATGGCGCCAAATAATAGTATTAAAATCCAATGTTTTAATATTTTCTTAATGGGATTGTTCACTTGTGTTTTCTTTTTGGTTCGATTATTTTATTAGTGAAACTCAATTTTAAGAAGTCGGTAAGACGCACTTAAAATTGCAAGTTGAACTAATCCCGCCTTTTTCGGCGGGATCTAGGTTCAACCTCGACCCTAGGGTCGATTCCTATTAATGCGTTCAGGGCCAGCCTTTGTCGGCAGGCTTGCCCTGAGGTTTAACCTTTTATTGCCCTTCCTCGAATCTGTGGGATTATAGGAACAAATGGGGAGTATGAATTATAGGATTCGATTTCCAAAGTGGTGAATCCACTTGCTTCCAAGACGGATCGGGTATCGCGATTGGTGTGGCAACCTTCGAAAAACCAATGCCAAGGTTTATGGATCAAGTTTTGAATGAAGCCGAGAATTGAATTTTCCTTGGCCCTTACATGTTCTATAAACACGAATACCCCGGAAGGCTTCAAGATTCTCTTTATTTGTTCGATACATAGAAGTGGGTCGGCTACAGTGCAAAGTACCAGGGTGCAAACAACAAAGTCGCAGGAGTTATCGGCCAAATCTATAGATTCACCAACTATTGTTTTTATGTCGAGTTGGATACCATATTTACAAGCGCTTTTTCTGAGATTGGCGTGCATATGAATATTGGGTTCAATAGCAATCAACCTGGTGCCTTTTTGTAGGTAGCGCATGTTGGCACCGGCACCTGGACCAATTTCAACCACGGTCTCGGGATGATCCTGGAATAATCTTTTTTTGGATTTTCCCCATAACATATTCATGTACCCGGAGATTGTGTAAAAGAACCATGCGTTAATAGGTCCTAGTATACGGTTGTTTTTAAATGGTTTGTCCACGTCTTTTTGTTTTAACTATTAAATTGTATCCCTACAACTCCTTTTAAGGCTTTGATATATTCACAAATATGGCCTCCGATTGTTCCATTTTAAATAGGCATAGCCGGGCATACACATTATAGGTGCTGCCTTTTTATAGCATCATAAACTGTTTCCGGTTATTATCTTAGCTAGGGAATGCTTCCCTTTACTTACCAAGTGGGAATTAAATGCTCCATAGCTTGCCTAGCTGTCTATAGACAGGCCCGCCATAAGCTTGTTTACACTAGCAGAAGTAATAGGTGTTAACCTTAAACCACAATGATATTGTATGTTTTTTTGCTTAGTAGGACTCTAGATTGATGTTAAAATTACAATTGAAGGTTACTATACCTTCCCCCAAGTTGATAAAGCTTACTTTACCTTCCAAAGAAACAGTGCCTTCCATTCCTTCAAATTCAAAAGTTGTGTTTATAACATTGTTTTCCGTGGGGGTAAATGAAGTGTCAAAATTAAGATCCTGATATGGAGGTATTAATTCTTGGAAAACCATATTTTCAGCTTGTATGGTACCACGACCTTCAATATTTATAAAAGTAATTACCCTAGATGTTAATGTTCCATCACTAGGAGTTTCACTGCTTACAACACAATCCTCCAATGTCCCAATGACCTTGCCTGTTGAAGTGTCTACAAGTTCCATTAAATAACAGGTGGGTTCCAAAGTTTCATTGGTTTTTGGATGCACTATTGTTTTTGGTTGTCCCAATACAGTACCCCGAGCGGTTACTTTTAGTTGTATGGACTTAGGATCGGGAGCTTCGCACGTCTTGTCATCGCTACTGCATGCAAAGTTGAAAAGGGCAATGCTAAATAAAAAAATGACCTTGATAATTTTCATGTTATTAAATTTAATGATTGATGAATTTGTTGTGATTATTCGTATCCGGTTTAATTTTTGGAAATATGGCTAAATACCTTTATGGGTTGGCAATGATTTGGGTTCAATTTAAAAGGGTGTTTTTAAATTAGTTAAGCAAACTTTTGATGTCTTTGATTAGGCGCAAAACTTCTTTTTCATCGATGCCATTATAAATACCCCTAATCTGTTTTTTAGTATCCACGAGGATAAAATTTGTGGTATGGATAAAATCCTGTAGCCCTCCATCACCTATATCCGTAACGGCAAAGAAACTTTTACGGGCTAGTTCATAAATATGTTTCTTATCCCCTGTGGTAATGTTCCATTTGGTGTCCAATACCCCTTTCTTATCCGCATATTCACGTAATATGGGAATACTGTCTCTGTTAGGTGTAACGGATAGGGAAAGTAGCATCATCTTGTCATTGTTTAAAAATTCATTTTGAATTTTGACCATGTTATCGGTCATTATGGGGCAGATACTCGGGCAGCTTGTGAAAAAGAAATCCGCTACATAAATTTTGTCCCTGTACGCCTGCTGGGTGATAGTTTTCCCGTTTTGATTTATTAATTTAAAATCTCCAATAGTGTGGTTTTTTTTCCAATTGTGCAGGTCTTTATCCACAAGTTCTGGATTGAAATCTATAGGGTTGTATACCGCTAGTTGATCCTTCATGGGCGGAAAAGCTACCAATAGTATTGCCAAGGATATTCCGAAAAACAATAGAGGTAATATGAATCGTTTTATCATCACGTAGGTTGTTTTGATTATTACTATAATATGGAACTGGTTATTTTGATGTCTGCATATTGCCATGCTTTATCAAACTCTTTTTTTATTTTCTTGGCTTCAATAATTTTACCCTGTGCAGTTAAGGCATTGTATAACCCTATCAAAGACCACCCGTTTTGTCTTAAAACTTTCAAATCCTCCTTATAAGTTTTTTCAGCTTCGCTATATTGCCCAGCTTGCATTAGGACTGCCCCTAAATTTTGTCTTGTTGGAATATGCCAAGCCGACGGTTCTGTATAGGTTAGACCATCTTCAATAACTACGGCCTGGCGAAGGTGTTCAATAGCTTTTGTCATATGGCCTTTCATCGCTGCCAATTCACCGGCAACCACTTCATAGGCTATATTGGCTGAATGTATGGAAGCATTATTTGGAGTGGCTACTAAAGTTTCAAGTTCTGGGTCGTTTCTAAGTTTGTCAATGGCCTTCAATTCTTCTAGAGCTTCCTTCGAATTCCCTTTTCTGATAAAGGCCAACCCCCGTGCATAATGCCTAATGAGGTTAAGGTGTTTTATATTGGGACTTGGAGCGGGTATGGACAAGATCTCGTTCCATTTGCCAAACCTTGTATAGGCCAATAAAGGGGTGGCGGCAAAATCTTGTAGAAAGGGCATTTCCACAAATTCTCCAACAGGTACCTTTTCAGCTGTTTTTCTTGCGGCATCTATGGCTATTTCACTGGCACCCAATAAACTGGCAGAAGACCATAAAAAATGTATGTTATGGGGGTAATAAGCTAGAGGGTACAACCCTTGGGAAAAACATTGGGAGATATAATCCTCATCTGCCATTATTGCAGCTTGGTTCACCTTTACTGCATCCAAATAGCGACCCACCCGTATGTAAATATGTGAGGGCATATGCACTATATGCCCGGCTCCAGGCATTAAAGAGGCCAATTTATCTGCACTGGGAACCCCTAGATCCGGATAAGGCAATTCAACCATATGGATATAATAATGATGTCCCCCAGGGTTTTCAGGTTTAAGTTTTATTGCCTTTTCAAGAGCGGCTTTGGCTTCTGCAATATTAGGGGATGCGTTTCCGTCTTTGTCCCAGTAATTCCAGGGTACAGTATTCATTACCGATGCCGCATATAATATTAGGATGTTGGCGTCTTCGGGAAATTTTTTAACCACTTTGGCCATTGCCTCCATATAAGCCATATTTAGTTCGGAAACATCTTTTGTTAGGTCCTCACTATATCTTGCTGCCAATGCTTCTATTAATGCTTTTTCCTTTGGACTTGCTTTTGAGGCCAACCGCTTGGCCTTGGACATGGCTTCATTTATCTTTTTCTTGCGGTCATCATCAGGTAATGGATCATTAATGTTAGGGCCTAAGGCAAATGCCTGTCCCCAGTAAGTCATTGCAGAATTAGGGTCTAAACGTGACGCTTCCATAAATGAACGGTGTCCCTCTGCATGGTTAAAGGCATAAGAAAGTTTAAGTCCTTGGTCAAAAAATGCCTGGGCCCTTGGCTTTTCTGTGGTTATTGAAAAATGCAGATTCCCTAAATTCTCAAATAAAGGGGAAATTTGCTTTGTTGTATCTACCGCTGTCAATAAAAATTTGGCAGGGGTACACTTGATAAAATTATAAGCCAATTTTGAAGTAGTGTCCGGCCTGGTCTTGGCTGTTCTGATCATCGAAAAATACAGTACGGGCACAATTGCTATGCTAAAAAGTATAAGACTTATTTTTTTCATTATTTTAGTTTTTTGATTTATGAATTGATATTATCGGATTTAATCTGATTCCTTTTGAAGGGTATGTTCGTGAAGTAAAACTTTCCATGATCTATAGATTTGAACTTGAGACCGCAAAAATATATGCGGATGAAAGCCTAAACAAAAAAACGGACTTGACCTATGTTAGGAATTGCTATGGGTTCCTATTTACTTGGTACTTTTGGCCAAATTACCTGGATATTTATAATTGTATGGCGAGAAATATTGGCAACTCACAAACGATATTTTTAAGAAATTCCAGAAAGATGTCAACTACAATACTGATGTGAGGCTATTTTTTATGTTACCCCCATTCTAGAATAATCCCATAACCACCATTACATTGGCTTTTTTGGACAGGGACATGAACAGGCCATTGAAATCAGGTCAATTCCAGGTGTTGATCGGGGCTGGTTTTGAAGAATTCAGGCGTTCAATGGCCCTGATAAAAGTGGAAATAAGAATATAGAAGTTTGTATTTTTGGCGCTATTCCGAGTAATTTATAAATCAAAGTACTGTCCTAATAAAAGAGAATGGATTGGGAATTAGCCTGTAGTGATGCAATCCCAAGGTTTGTCATCCATACGAACCTAGAAATAGGGAGTATCATAATTTTTTTAATCCATTCATTTCAAGTTTTGTTTTTATGCATTTCTTTGATATACAATGAAGCCATATCATTGCATATAAATCAGTGTTCAATTCAGGATGAAACAATATGCCACATATGTTATAAAAAGAAAACTCCTGTGGGAACAACTGGACTTCAAATTATAGGATTAAGGGTCAATAATAATATTTATAATAGGGAACCAATGAGGTTACCTATCAATTGAATTCAAATATTTTTCCAACATGGTATAACCATCATTGGCTACGGTGTTTCTATCAGCTGCATTCTTGGGATCTAGGTTGTTTGCCTCTTCCCAAACATCTGGCATGCCATCGTGATCAGTATCTGTTGGGGCAGATAAACTTTTTAATGCTGGCCAACCGCCTACATCATTTTGGGAATCAATGATGCCACTTTTTTTTGATGGATCGGCAACTTTATGATCTTTTTTGTAGGTTGGTCCTTCAAAATTGGCAGCTCCGTTCTTTACCTCCCCAATAATTCGAAGATCCACAGCATCCCGTTTTGGCAGGGTTGTTCCTGCATTTTGGAGTACCAGAGCATAAGCTTCTTCAGGAAGCTGTTGGTGAATCGCCAATGACGGCCATGGTTGTTCCAATTTTAGACCATTAAGATATTCACTACCGTCTTGAGGCTGTACCCCTCCCAGCCAATTGTTCTCCGATACCCACTGGTTGCCTTCAACCACATTGCCCGAAACATACCATTTTCCGTAATCGTCCTCCTTGTTGCGAGACCATGGGGCTACTATACGATGTGTAACTTCACCTGGTTCCGTGGCCGGCCCGGCCTTATAGTAATTGGCCACCATGTTAATATTGGAAAAATTGAACTTAGTATTGCCCACCTGAGCAACCTCTGCACCGTAGGCCGATTCGTAACCCCAGTTATAGACCACATTGTTTCGGTAGTCAACATTTCCGCATCCTGATGCAAAGCGAGGATTACGATTGGAATGATTGGCAAATAAATTGTGGTGGTAAGTGCTATAATTGGACCCCCAAATACCTCCAAAGCCATGGTTGCCTTTGTGGTGGTTGGATTTATAAAGACTTTCGGCAATAATGCACCACTGTACGGTAATGTTCTTCCCGTGGTAGATAGACATGGTTTCATCGATACTCCAACTTGCAGAGACATGATCTAAAATGAGGTTATTGGTATATCTGCTAGTAATGGCATCTGTTTCTTCTCCCGATTCATCCCCAAGTCGAACTCTTATATAGCGAATAATTACCTCGTCGGCGTCGATCAATAGTGGGCGTCCCCTTAAGGTAATTCCATCTCCCGGTGCGGTTTGGCCCGCTACGGTAATATTGGGATTTTTAATGCGTAGATCACTTTTCAGTTGTATGGTCCCCGAAACTCTGAATACTACCGTTCTTGGGCCTTTGGCCTCAATCGCGGAACGCAGGCTGCCCTCACCATTATCATTGATATTCGTGACTTCATATACGTCGCCACCGCGACCACCAAGGGTGTACTTGCCATACCCTTCGGCAGTAGGGAAGGCTAATTGTTGAGCGTATATACTAAGTCCAATTAGCGCCATTGCCACCGATAAAATTGTGTGTTTCATAATTCACTACTTTGATTATTTGCAATTCTCCCTTTTTATACTTTACTCGGCGATCCGAAGTACCAATATGGCATCTTCCCAGCCGGTGGGCGGTACCATATCACGGGATTCATTTTCTTTAAAGGCGGCTATGTTTTCTTTTTGTCCGTCCCTAGGATAGAACCAATAGGCTTCGGCATCTGTATTTAGGATATTTGTAACCTTACAGGTTGAGTTGTCCGAAAAATAGACGATTACCATATCGTTCGACTCTGTGGTCACTGCAGTTTTTAAGTTTTCCCCTTCGCCAATTACAGAAATACTATTCCCATTTGGTATCCATTGGTGCCAGCTGTGGTCCATTAGAAATTTTTTGGCCACATTGGTAATTTGTACTGCACCGGGAAAATCCAATGCTTGCTCCCAGGTATAGCCACAATTGTAGTCCCCCTCATTCCCCCGCATGGACCAAATGGGGCCTGCCCCGTAGGTATGACCTGCACCCCCGGCAAAGAAGGTGTGATAAAATTGCCGTCGAACTCTTACCGGTGTAACCCAACCACAAACATGGCGATAGGAACCATATTCGTAGGATCCTTCTAAAAACAGACTTGGTTTAACGGGTTTGTTCAATTGGTAATCTCCCAACATTGTTGGGTAGACCTGGTCAAGTTCGCGCCACACTTCAACCCCATTTGCTGTAAGCCATGCATCTGAGTGAAACCATTTTGAAGAATTATCCGGTGCGTCGCCATCAGGATGAAAAGTGATAAAGACCTTGTCCCATGCCGGGTGTTTTTGGTTCCATTTTGGACGCTGGCCGGTGACGCCCTGTGCTATGCCTTCCGCCATGGCGCGAAACACATTACGTCTGTCCCATTGTTGTTGGTTGGCGTTTTTGTCATACCCATCAATTTGGGCTTTTGCATCGCCTCCCAGAACCCAGATAATATTAGGTTCACCCTGGTACCGTTTACCTAAAAATTCACCATAGGTACGGGCTTCCTCCTCTGTAAATTCCTGTTGGGCCCCTCCCATCTGTGGCGTTATATAGGCACGGCCCCAGCAGGGCAGTAAGGCCAGGTAAAGGCCTCTTTTTTTAACTGCCTGGACCACGTAGTCCATATGGTCCCAATAATCATTGGGAGCGGAGGGGCCTCCACCTGAAACCACGAGAGGTTCCGAGGTATTTGGCATAACCTCGCTACCGCTAAAAGGACGAAAGCCATAGGTGTTGGCAGCATTATGGGGTCCCATTGGCATTCCTCCTCCATGTGGATACCAGAATGCTACGGTCTGTATGACGGTAAAACCAAGTTTTTGTCTATTATCTAGGTACAGGTCAATTTCTTCCCGGGTCAATTGCTGGACCATACCCCAGCCAGTATCGGCTATCCAAAGAAATGGGCTGCCATTGGTATGTTGAATATAATGTCCGTTTGAAGAAACTTCCAACGCACCCTTTTGCCATGGTGTTTGGGCGGTTACAAAAAGGGTCAGACTAGTCAGTGCAACTAACAATATCCTTTTTTTTAAGGAACTGTTTTCTTTAGTCATGGTTTTTTTAATGCTCATTTTCTTTTGTTTTAGTTAGGTGGTGTTGCAAGAGTTGCTTTGATCCAGGCTATGACCTGGCTGTTGTAGTTGGGCAGGTGTTTGTTCCATTCGGTCAACCGATGTGGTGCCCCTGGAATTGTAATCAAATCGCAATGTACGTCGTTGTTTTTTAGCTGTGTTTGGAATAAAAGAGACTGCTCATAGGGCACGGATTGATCTGCATTGCCATGTACCAATAGAAAGGGGGGAAGTCCGGGTCGGATGTAATTGATAGGGGATAGTGCTTTAAGCATGCCAAGGGATTCAGCGGTCAATTCCTGAGGACGATTTAAGAGGCCTCGTTGTGCTTTTCCGAGTATATTTCCCCTTTTGGGTAGTTCCTGTACAAAATCCGTAAGGGGAGCAAGGGCAACCACTGCCTGTACAGTGGTGGATTCATCAAGAACGGTAGCCGCATAGCTAGCCAAGTGTCCTCCTGCAGAATAACCGATAAGGACAATTTTGGAAGGATCGCCCTTGTAATTTTCAGCATTGGCCTTTACCCATCGAATTGCGGTCTGTATATCGTTTAGACATGATGGCCACCGATGCTCTGGAGCTAAACGATAATTGATGGAAAACCACGCAAATCCAGCCTCGGAAAGCATTTCCAAGGCTGGTAAATCTGCTGTATGGGCCTTATCACCTCCAGTCCAACCACCTCCATGTACGTAAATGGCAACCGGAAATGGTCCAGGTCCGTTGGGTTCATAAATATCCATGAGTAATTTATGTCCGGAAACTTCTCCGTATTCAATATTGGCATATATACTGGGCGAATGAGTTTGTGCGCCTACTTTTAATACTGTCAATAGGAAGTATGAGAAAAATAACAAGTGCAAATTCAGGGATTTTATTCGTGAATTATATGGCATATAATTTTTAAATTGTCCTATATAAGCTCCCTGGACTATCATTTGAAAAACTAATTAATTGTAATAATTACGCGTTGATACCTGGTTAGCTTAGGGGTGCCATTGTCCGTAACTTCACATATAATATGTATGTTTTTACCCTTCATTGCAATAGGGGGTACTGTAAAGGAAATATTCTGTTTATGGGCATTTGGTATTACAATGTTCCCCTCAAAGGTATCGGCCTCTTGATATTGCCACCAGGAATAGTTTAGTTGATCACCGTCTGGGTCCATTGTTCCTTTAGCACTTAAATTAATCTTACTCCCAGGTTTTGCCGTAATATCCAAGGGGCTAGTTAGTTTTACAATGGGAGGGTGGTTAGCTTCGTCATATGGTTTTATGCACCAATCGGCCCTAGCGGCAAAGTCGTTCTGCAACGCATCGACCCATCGGGTTATAGGTTTAAAATAAGCCTTCATTAAATCCATATTTTTAGGATAATCCTCGCGCATATAGTTTCTGCCCCATGCTGTTTTTGTGTACCATCGTCCTTCTGGGTAATGGTAACCTGCTTGCGGAACAGGATCCAGCCAAGTATTTTCCCGAACATTGATATAGCGACCGCCCCAGCCTCCAAAGTCTGGCGATTCCAAAGAACGGAGACCTGTTGGAATAGTGTGGATAAACGCCGGCGAATCCCCTTCAGATCTAAAATCCCCTTTAGATTTGGCATCCCCTGCAATAAACCCTTCCTTATCATTACCACCCTTATACGCCTCGTATAGGGAACACAGAGGGCCGTGATCTTCCAAAATATTCGATTTCATCCAATCGCTTTTAAAAAATTTCTGTTTGTCCTGGGGCATTATTTTGTCCCATTGATAGGCGACGGCCCAAAACTGATCACTTATAATGGTAGGGATATTATACTTTCCCCAATGTGGATGAATGTAGGATTGATAGGTGCCATCTTGTTCCCAGATAAAGAAAAAGCGTAATTTATTGGCGACATATGCCATCTTATCATAATGTTCTTCCTCTATGGTTTTTAAGGCCCTGGCAATGGTATTTGTGCCACCCCAAGCCTGAATCCAAATGGGTCTGTCATCGGATTCATCCAATAGCACATTGGCTATATGTGTAGATCCAGGGGTAATGGAATCCATTTCTCCTTCGCTTTCAACATTTCCTAGGAAATTAATCGATTTTAAATAATTGGGTGTGGGGTAATCCTTACTGTGCTTGATAAGGTTTGGGTAGACATCCGCATAGGCTTCAAGATAGGGGTCTATCCAGTCATCTCCCGCCCATTTGTGGCCGTGCCAATGGTATTGGGAACTTGTGGTTACAATACCCTCAACATCCCATTCGTTGGCGTAAAGCAAAAACCTTACCATGGAACACTCATCGTCTATTTCACCATCCGAGGTTATAATTACGCGTTGTTTTTGGCTTTGGCCTTTTACAGGGATGTGGCAGGCTAATAGCAGAATTATAAAACCTGAATAAAGAATTTTTTTCATTTTGTAGTTGTTACTCTTCAACATTGACTATCACACGTTGATATCGTGTTAATCGAGGTGTTCCATGATCGGTGACCTTGAGGATAACGTGCATGGTTCCTGTGCCGGAACCCCCAACCCGTTTGGTAGGAACGGTAAACCATGCTTCGGGCTGATCAAAGTTTTCAATGTCCACAGGTTGTCCACTACGGGCACTGGAAACAGAAAATGTTCCGGCTTCCTCGTAAATGGACCAATGGTATGATAGGGCATCGTTATCAGGGTCACTGGATCCTTTTGCACTTAAAAGTATTTTATCGCCTTTTTTCGCCACAAGATTTTTGGCATGTGCAAGTTTGGCTATGGGAGGGTGGTTCGCCTGGTCATATGGTAGGATAGTCCAATCCATTCTGGCGGCAAAATCGTTTTGAAAATCTTCCCTCCAACGCCATATGGTTTCGTGGTTGCCCGAGTGCCATCGGCCATCAGTACCAAGGACTTCGTCTACAGCATCGGAAAAGATAGGTCTGGTCTCTGGATATAAAAACCACTTTTGCATCCTTGGGGTGTAGAGTTCGTATCTGCCTCCCCAGCCGCCCCATTCCGGGTGTTCCGGATAGCTTAGGCCGTTATTGATCAAGCCAAGGAAAGAGGGTGTGTCTCCTTCCATTAGATAATCCCATCTGGGGTACTCGGCCCCTAAAGGCCCTTTTTTCCGTATATTCCGATCCAACCATTCGTTTGTAACAATACTAAAATCGGCTCCATCGCAACGAGCGTGAAAAAAGTCGCCGCTAATACCGCTCCAGGTGGCATGATGATAGCCGCCTCCTGCGTTAAAGCCAGGACTCACAATGTAGAATAAATCCGGAAATTCTTTACGGATCCAGGGACCGCTATCGTCCTGATCGGAAATAGTGTATACCCGTAATTTCTTGACAAATTGTTCCAATGCCTTTTTTGAACGCGTTTCCCTGACTTTCCAGAGGGCCTGAGCCAATACATTTGGCCCGCCCCATACCGTTACCCATAACGGCCTTGTGTCATTTTTATCCACGGCTTTGATTAATAATTCGGAGGCCGGGGAATCTTTTCCGGCCCCAATGGCCTGTACCCCGTACTCTGGCAGTCCTTCTGTAATCTTGGAATACAAATCGTCTCCCGAAGGAAAGCCCGATTCGTGTTTTTCAAGGTTGTCCCTTACTTTACCATAGGCTTTTACAATTTCTTGGATACGATAGGTCGCCACCTTGTTTTGTTGGTGTACAGATGTGGTAGCGGCCAATCCTTCAATATCATAGTGATTGGCATATACCAAAAAACGGACCATGGACATGGCGTCATCCGGTTCGTTTTCTATGTCGGTAAGAACAAATACTCTAGGTTTTTCTTGTGCAATGGCGATAGTTGTAAATAAGGCTATGCCAACGATTGCAATGAGGTTGTTGATTTTCATCTTTTTTATTTGTTTATTGATTGCCACCTTTTGGCCCAATCCATTAAATAGGCTTCCCGATGTTTTGAAATTGTTTTTGCCCCCTGTTGATCCCCAATAAAAAGGTCAGGGGATGTCTTGTCGCTATACCAATTGGAACCAAGGGGGTAATCAGTGGGGGTTGTTTTGCCTGGCCATGGGGTTGTACTAACAAACTGACCACTTTGGGCATCCAATTGGGGGATGGTGCTTTTGGTAACATAGCTGCCGGTTTCCGGTTTTTTGGAGGAGTAGCGTACTCCATAGGTTCCGTTGCCAAGGTAATATCCTGGCCATGTTTGATTGGAAATCTCCAAGGTAAAACAAATGGAATCTTGCGGTATGGGCAAGTCCGGTCCTTTAAACCTCCATTCCAGTTCGGCGTAGGCGGTTACTGTATCGTTCTTACTACTGTTGCCTTCAAAAATAGTTCTTGAACTGTGGGTGATTGGGGTAAAACTTCCACCCCAACTTTCGCCCATTGGATTATCTGGGTCACCATTCATCAAATAGACCAGGGAAGGTGTGTCGCCCATTTTAATGTCGCCATTATAATGATTTTTAAAATTCTTTCCTAAGGCACCTCTTCCCTGTATAAAGTTGTCGTAATAGGATTTACCCTTGAGTTCATTGGGCGATTCGGAATCCATGAACCAACCTCTGTAGGTAGCATTCGCCTCTATGATCCATAGGTTAGGGTGATTTTTCACGATGTAGGAATAGGCATTGATGCTCCATTTTTTATTTGGACCACCTATCCAATATACTCTAATGTCTTTTTCAATTTCAGGTGCATCATGTAGTGCCTGTGCCAAATCTTCCAAACCACCCCAGACCAAAATCCATAGAGGTTGGTCCGTTGTTTTTTTGGCGCATTTAATGATCCATTCCGAACCTTCGGTGGCCTTATCGTATCCTTTGTAAGGTGCCTCTAGTTTTGAACCTTGTTTACATACTGCTCTTAGGGAGTCCGGATGGGACAGGTTGGGGAACTGTTGCTTTAATTCGGGTAAATCCTTTTCATAAAGATCTATCATATCCAGAAAATTCTTTTTGCGACCATTGCCAAAGGGGGAAGAAACCAGGCCCTCTATTTGGAAAAGGTCGGAATACATTAGTAAATGTATCATGGATTGAAAATCATCGGGATCGGTTCCTCCAATATCCGAACTGATCAATATCCGAGGTTTGGTTTTGTCCCCATCCGGGCTATCACATTGCATCAGCATACCTATTGCTAGTGATCCTACTATGCCTATAAGGGATAAAATCTTTAGAGAGGTCATGCAAATAGTTTTTTGATAAAAATTGTCAAGCTACTAGAAACCATATGATTGTGATTTGTTCAATTAACCACAAATATATATAAAAGAAAATAAAAGAAAATAAAAATAAATAATCGAAATATTTTATCTTTGTGCTGTTGTGGTTTTTTGGAATGGATTGTTTCCTCATCACGACCACAAGAAACCTTATGAGCCCTATAAAAATGAGATGGACCCTAAGGAGGGAAGGTGGGGTTCGGTTTTAAAATAAGGAAGTGTAACGGAGATGTCCATTGTCAATTCCATTAATGTGTTAAATTAAATTATGAGGTCTTACTTTTTCTTAATGTTGATTTCTTTCGTTCTTGCGTCTTGTTCCCCATTGCGGACAAAGACCACAGGGGTATCTACAGGGGTAGTGCAGCTGAAACCACGTTTGGTGGTGCTCACCGATATATCCACCTGGGAACCGGATGACCATGAATCTCTGATTCGGCTTTTGGTCCATGCCGATATGTTTGAAATTGAGGGAATTGTAATCACTACAGGGTGGAGTATGGAAGATGTTGATAAGGTGAAACATTTTAAGGAGATAGCTTTAGGCGTCATAGAGGCTTATGACAAGGACTTGCCCAATCTAGTTAAACGCTCAAAGCAAAATGGTTTTGCCTATGATGGGGAAAGGCAGCAAATAGGCTATTGGCCAAGTGCGGAATATTTAAAGAAACGCACAGTGTTCGGTAGTATGAAAATGGGGGTGGACAAGCTTGGAGGTGATAATATTTCGGACGGAAGCAACCTTATTGTACAGTTGGCTGACGAAGATGATGATCGTCCAATTTGGGTGTGTTTCTGGGGAGGTGGCAATACGCTGGCGCAAGCTATATGGCAGGTAGGGCAGCAACGAAACGAACTGGAATTAAAAAAGTTTTTGAACAAAATTCGGGCATATGCCATTACGGACCAGGATAGGCCGCAAAAATCTAGTTTCGAAACAAGCTCCCATGCGTGGATGCGCCGGGAGTTTTCAGATGATTTACTTTTTATTTGGGATGATTGCGCTTGGAGGTACCAGAATGGAACGGGGAAAAGTAAGTGGTCGGAGTATGGGGAGCATATCCAGAATCATGGCCATCTTGGGAGTCAATATCCAAAATATAAATGGGGGGTAGAGGGGGATACCCCTTCTTTTTTACATATCATGCCAAACGGTCTCAATAATCCTGATCAGCCCACCCAAGTTAGTTGGGGAGGGTATTCACAATGGGGAAAGGGAGAGGACAATAATGGGTACTCGTACGTAAACTATGCGGGAAATGAAAGTAAAATTTGTAGGGGATATGGAGACTATTTTTATGCCGCTACATTTAACAATTTTGCAGCTAGAATGGACTGGGCCCAAAATGGTACTGGCAATCGCAATCCTGTTGTTGTAATTGATGGTGATAGTAGTTTGGGCAGCATAAGCATAAAGCCTCAAGTGGGGGCTAGTGTTGAATTGGATGCATCGGCTTCCTATGATCCGGACGGGGATTTATTAAGCTATAAATGGTGGGTCCAGCCTGAAGCTGGAACATTTACTGGGGAAGTGATCCTTTTGAACAGTACCTCTGCCACTGTCACCTTGCAGGTACCCCCAAATGCCGTTGACAAAAGCTTTCATGTAATTTGCGAGGTGACGGATAAGGGTGTGCACAATCTGACCAGCTATCGCCGGATAATATGTGAGCCGGAATAATAGATGCGTTATTTTTTTTATAAGGGGTAATTTTAAACCGAATGGTGCATATGGGAATGCTTTGGGCACGGGCCTGTTTTGAGGCTATGGTGTAGTTGATCGAATTGGCAGGAACAGTAATAAGTGAAACAATATATTTTGAATTTAAAATAAAAGAGTTTTTATTTGTTTACGAATATTTACTTTTATTTATGAACTATGGCATATTTACCGAATAAGAGGCGTGAAAAAATTGTTGAATTTTTAAAAGAGGACGGATCTGCTAAGGTGGCGGACTTGGCCAAACTTTTTAAAGTCACCGAGGTGACTGTTCGCCAAGATTTGGAAAAGTTGGAAAATCAGGGATTGATAATGAGGGAGCACGGTGGTGCCTATCTCAAAAATATGGGGGACCAAGTCCGCAATTTTTCCTTGGTTCAACAGGATAATTTGGAATTGAAGGAAGCTATTGGGCAAAAATGTCTCGAATTTATTGAGAGCGGGGATACTATTATTCTGGATTCCGGTAGTACAACTACCGAAATTGCCAAAAAACTGATCGGGTATAAAAACTTAACGGTTATTACAAATGCCCTTAATATAGCGCTATTGCTAGGTACGGAACCGGGTATTGAAGTAATTATGACCGGAGGTGAATTTAAGCCTCCTACACTATCGTTGACAGGGCAAAAGGCGGCCGACTTTTTTAAAGGGCTCAATGTGCAAAAGTTGTTTTTGGCTACGGCCGGCATCTCTTTAAAATCGGGACTTACCTATCCCAGTATTAGCGATCTTGTAGTAAAGAAAGCAATGATAGATGCTGCGGATATCACGTATTTGGTGGCCGATAGCTCCAAAATAGGTAAAAGTGCCCTGGCGAGTCTGGGAGCCCTTTCATTGATAGATTATATCATAACGGATTCAGGAATGGAAGAAAAGGATCTAAAGGTTTTTAAGGACAACGAAATAGAAGTGATATTGGCCAAGGCAGATAAGTAAGAAATAAAAAAAATAAGAATATGAGTACCACAAAATCACCATTAAGCATTGGAATTATAATAGGAAATCGTGATTTCTTTCCGGATAGTTTAGTGGAAAAGGCCAGGACCGAAATTATCGATGTCTTTGCCAAATTAAAATTGACACCGGTTTTATTGGAAAGTACCGATACAAAGCTTGGTGGTGTGGAAACCTTTAGGGAAGCACAAAAATGTGCCGAGCTTTTTAAGAAACACAGTGGGGAGATTGCAGGTGTATTGGTGCTTTTGCCCAATTTTGGGGATGAGAAGGGGGTAGCCGATACCTTAAAAATGGCCAATTTGAACGTTCCTGTATTGGTGCAGGCCTATCCGGACGAATTGACTAAGATGAATGTCGTGAATCGCAGGGATTCCTGGTGTGGTAAAATTTCGGTCTGTAATAACCTCTATCAGTACGGTATAAAGTATTCCTTGACGAGTCAGCACGTTTCCTTTCCTTCAGATATTCCTTTTCAACAGGATCTTAAGGATTTTGTTGCGGTTTGCAGGGTAGTGAGGGGGGTGCGAAACGTTAGGATCGGGGCTGTAGGGGCTAGGCCCGGTGCATTCAACACGGTACGTTATTCCGAAAAGATATTACAGCGCAATGGCATTACCGTAACTACGGTCGATTTGTCCGAAATCTTGGGTAAGGCCAATAAACTGACCAAGGATGACGCTTCGGTCAAGCAACATTTGGAAGCCATCAATGCCTATGTGCCACAGGGAAAGACTCCGAATGAGGCTATGTTGCAGATTGCAAAATTGGATGTAGTCTTAAAGGAGTTTATGGAGGAATATGCACTTGATGCCACGGCTATTCAATGTTGGACTTCCCTACAACAGAATTATGGATGTAACGTGTGTACCAGCATGAGTATAATGTCCGAAAATATGTTGCCATCTGCTTGTGAGGTCGATGTTACCGGAACCCTCAGCATGTATGCTATGCAATTGGCCTCGGGGTCTCCCAGTGCCTTGGTGGATTGGAACAATAACTATGCTGACGATCCCAACAAATGTGTGCTTTTTCATTGCGGCAACTGGGCGAAATCCTTTTTGCCCGATATTAAGATGGATACCGCTCCAATTCTTGGTACTACCGTGGGAGTTGAAAATACCTATGGCGCCCTTGATGGGAGAACACCGGCAAATCCACTTACTTATGGGAGAATCAGCACCGATGACCCCAAAGGTATTATCAAGGCCTATTTTGGGGAGGGTGAGTTGACCGATGACCCTTTAAAGACCTTTGGAAACCGAGCAGTGGCCCAAATTCCGGATTTACAGGGATTAATGCAGTATGTGTGTAGGAATGGATTTGAACATCATGTGGTAATGAATGCATCCAGGACGGGGACCATATTGCAGGAAGCTTTGGGCAATTATATGGGTTGGGAAATATACAACCACAAAGTTTAAATGCGGAATAACTGGAATGGGGTCTTTGGATGTATAATTTAAGGAGCAGTAATTTGAGAGAGTTCACAACATGACAAATAAGGAAATAAAATTAAAATCGGTAGTACTTAGAAGAAATATTCTAAAATACATCTATAAGGCAAAGGCCGGGCATACGGGTGGAAGTCTATCCTGTATTGATATTTTGAACGTACTTTACAACAAGGTATTAAATGTGGATCCAAAGGATTTTAGGAATCCAGATCGTGATAGATATATCCAAAGTAAAGGACATTGTGTAGAGGCTCTTTTTGTAACCTTGGCAGACCGTGGTTTTTTCCCGGAATCTGACTTGGAAACCCTTTGTAATTATCAATCGCATTATATAGGACATCCAACAAAAAAGGTTCATGGGGTTGAACAGAACACCGGAGCATTGGGGCATGGGCTATCCATTTGTGTAGGGGAGGCCGTTGCAGCAAAACTGGATAATAAAAAGCATCGTGTGTTTACACTGCTAGGGGATGGGGAATTGCCCGAAGGCTCTAATTGGGAAGCATTTTTATCGGCTTCACATTATAAATTGGACAACTTGTATGCCATTTTGGACAATAATAAGCAGCAGATTACAGGAAACAACAAGGAGGTTATGAATACCGATTCCATCCGTGATAAACTGGAGGCTTTTGGTTGGGCGGTAAAGGAGGTGGACGGACATAATCTGGAGCAATTGGAAGAGGCATTGAACAATGGTCCCCTCGAAAAGGGAAAACCAAATTTTATCATAGCACATACCACCAAGGGCAAAGGCATTAGCTATATGGAAGGAGTATTGAAATGGCACCACGGAGTACCATCGGAGGAGCAGTATATATTGGCCCAATCAGAATTAAATGAGGCGGAAGCACTAATTCACTAGTATATGGAATTGGATAAAATACAAGATAAAAACTTATTAATGGGGGAACCTAACCAAGTGGTTTTTTCCGAAATCTTACAGGAGTTGGCGGCTGCCGATAGCTCAATAATTGCCGTAACAAGTGATTCACGGGGCTCGGGTAAGCTAGTTCCTTTTGGTGACAAATATCCCAAACAAATAGTTGAAGTGGGAATAGCCGAACAAAATTTAGTGGGAGTTGCGGCCGGCTTGGCCTCTGCTGGCAAAAAGGCATTTGCAGTTTCCCCTGCATGTTTTCTTAGTGCCCGTGCCCTGGAACAGATCAAGAACGATGTAGCCTATTCCGATAACCCGGTAACCTTGGTAGGTATTAGTGCCGGTGTAAGTTATGGTGCGTTGGGAACTACCCATCATAGTTTGCACGATTATGCGGCCCTCAGGGCCATCAACAATATTATCATCGTAGCTCCGGCGGACAACTTTGAGACCGAACAGGCAGTTCGCCTAGCCGCCCAATCGAACAAGCCCATTTATATGAGGCTGGGAAAAAAGGCGATGCCATTTTTAAATGTAGCCGATACGTCTTTTGAATTTGGAAAAGGTCGTGTTGTTCGGAAGGGTAGGGTCCTTACTTTTATTGCCTCTGGGGAAACCGTTTATCCGGCTTGGCTGGCAGCGAAGAAACTTGAAGAGGATAAGGGGATACGCTCCACGGTAATTAGTATGCATACCATTAAACCTTTGGATACCCAATTGTTGGAAAGCATCGCAGCAGGTGGGCAACCCATTATTACGGTAGAGGAGCATATGGTGAATGGCGGTTTGGGGGAGGCCTGTGCGGCACATCTTTTTCAAAAAGGGTACAAAAATCCATTTCGTATAGTTGGAATTCCCGATGAATATACCGTTACCGGCTCACAGATGGAAATATTTCAGCATTACGGGATTTCCGAAGAAGGTTTATATAATCTAGGTTTGGAAATGCTTACTAAAAACTCCTAAATACATGGGCAAACAATTTTTTTCAGGTATAGTAAAAGCCATAGTCCCGATCATTATTGGGTTCCTGCTATTGGGCTGTGCCCAAAGGGATGATAAGGGGCCCAAGAAAATAGCGGTGGTTATTTCCACTCTGAACAACCCATGGTTTGTGGTATTGGGCGAATCGGCTGCCACCCGGGCAAGGGAACTGGGCTATGAGACCACCATCTTCGATTCGCAAAATAATACGGCCAAGGAGGCAGAACATTTTGAAAATTTAATCGCCGCGGGATACAGTGCAATATTGTTCAATCCTACCGATGCCGAGGGGTCGGTCAGCAATGTAAATAGGGCCAAACAAGCGGGTATTCCAACTTTTTGTATGGATAGGGAAGTAAACTCCTTGGAAGGTCCGGTTACCCAGATAATTTCCGATAGTTTTTCGGGCTGTGTGGATTTAGGGCAATATTTTGTCAGGCAAATGAACAAAAGTGGTAAATATGTAGAGCTGTTGGGCCTTGTTGGAGATAATAACACATGGAACCGTTCCAAAGGCTTTCATAGTGTGGTGGATTATTTCCCGGATTTAAAAATGGTAGCGCAACAAAGTGCCGATTTTGACCGTAGTAAGGCCATGGAAGTGCTGGAATCGGTACTACAGTCCAACCCTGATATAGATGCCGTTTTTTGTGGTAACGATGCCATGGCCATGGGAGCCTATCAGGCCTTGGTCTCGGTAGGGAAGGCCGATAGTGTAATGGTATTCGGATTCGATGGCTCACAGGATGTTATGGATGCCATTAAGGATAAAAAGATTATGGCCACAGCCATGCAATCCCCAAAATTTATGGCCCAGACAGCGGCAGAATTGGCCGATAAATATTTGCAGGGAGAACGCGATATGCAGAGAAAAATGCCTATCGCCGTTGAAATTGTAACTCAGGATAATATAAGTGAATTTGAGGCCTATGGCAGTGAAGAATAGTATAAAAAAACCAATCAAATACCTCTTGATTGCACTACTGGTCGGAGTGGCTTTGTACAACTCGGTTTATTTTGAACCGTTGGATGAGAGGCATATCGCCCAAAAAAAAGGTGTTTTTGATCCCGATGCCTTTGCACAAAAGTTTATGGAAACAAAATTAACTGGACTCCCGGCAATGGAGGCAGGGCAATTTATGGAAGCATTGGAACAGGACCTTGAGCAATTTACTGCTGAAAAGGGGCGCAAAATGGGAATAAGCAATGATTACTATTTCATAGTGGAAGGCAATGGGATAGTGTTGGATATAGGAAATGAAAATGTTCGTATCAAGCTTGAAGGAGTCGCTGATTCTGAATTACTTATAGCTACGGACTTTATATTTGGGAATGCCATACGTGAAGGCTCTGGAATGGCCAGTATTGGCGATTTTCAAAACACTATGGATTTTAACAGCATCTCGGTAGCCGTTAACAATAGGGTGAGAACAGATGTAGTTCCTCCTTTTTTAAATGAAGTGGAAGAAGGCGATCACGTTTATTTTAAGGGTGCAGTAGAGGTAAATACGAAACATCCAGATCTTCCGAATTTAAGAATCATTCCTTTAATTTTAGAAATAGAATAGACTGTGGGGGAGGAAAACATCATACTAAGGGCAGATAATATCACCAAAAAATTTGCAGGTGTTACCGCGCTTAATGGGGTTTCGCTCAATGTTCATCGAGCTAAGGTCAATGTTATTGTAGGCGAGAACGGGGCAGGGAAATCTACATTGATGAAAATACTGTCCGGAGTATACCCCGAATATGAGGGCACACTGCTACTGAACGGGGAGAAAGTAAATTTCTCGAGCCCAAAAGAGGCCATGAAAAGTGGTATAGCGATCATACATCAGGAACTTAATCTTATCCCTTATTTAAGTATCACAGCCAATATCTTTCTAGGGCGCGAAATCGTGGACTCCTTTGGTATGCTGGATTTCAAGAAAATGAACCAAATGGCCAAGGCCCTTTTAACGCGGTTGGAATGCGATGTGCCGCCAACAACGTTGGTGGCCAAGTTAAGGGTAGGCCAACAGCAGCAAGTGGAAATTGCCAAGGCACTTTTGGAAGATGCCAAAGTAGTGATAATGGACGAGCCCACCTCTGCAATTACCGATGCCGAGGTGGAAGTGCTTTTTAGGATTATCGCTACATTAAAAAAACAAGAGGTGTCCATTCTGTATATATCCCATAAATTGGAGGAGCTGTTTAAGATAGCGGACCGCTTTATTGGATTGCGGGATGGGAAAATGGTTGGTACCATTGAAAATGTTTCACAAGCAAAAAAAGAGGACCTTATTCGTTTGATGGTCGGGCGCGATATCAAAAATCTTTATGTTAAGGAAGACTTGCCTCTGGGTAAGGAGGTGTTAAGGGTAGAAGGTATTTCCCTGCCTAAGCATACCATAAAATCTGAATACCTGGTAAAGGATGTGAGTTTTAACCTGCGAAGGGGAGAAGTGCTGGGCATTTTTGGTCTGATGGGAGCGGGCAGAACCGAATTACTGGAGACCATTTTTGGACTACATTCCAAAACCATGGTCGGAGATATCTATATAGACGGACAAGAGATAAGGATTACCTCGGCCATGGACGCCGTTGCCAATGGAATGGGATTGGTACCGGAAGATCGCAAGGCGGATGGTTTGGTATTACAGATGCCCATTTTTAAGAACATCAGTATGGCCAGTATAGACCAGATAGTGAAAAATGGATTATTGAATTCGGGTTTGGAAATGGATTTGGCTCATAAATATATAGGCAACCTCAACGTAAAAACGTCTTCCCCCGGCCAAAAATCAGAAAATTTAAGTGGGGGCAACCAACAAAAAGTAGTGTTGGCAAAATGGTTGGCAACAACCCCTAAAATACTTTTTCTGGATGAACCAACCCGAGGCATTGATGTTAATGCCAAAAACGAAATATATCATTTGATAAATAACCTTGCCAAGGAGGGACTTGGGGTCCTGGTGGTCTCTTCGGAACTTCCTGAAATTATGGCCATTTGCGATAGGATTTTAGTGATGGGAACATCGCGTATTACTGGAGAATTTAGCCAAAAGGAGGCCACCGAAGATAAAATAATGAACGCTGCAATTTTATAATTAAAAATGGATATAAAAACGACTATCATTAAATTCCAATCCATCATTGCCCTTTTTGTACTGTGCGTGGTATTGGCCTTAATGTCCGATAAGTTTCTGACCATGGAAAACGGGTGGAATATTATGCGGCAAATCTCGGTAAATGTATGCATATCCGTAGGGATGACCTTGGTAATATTGACCAGGGGTATAGATCTATCAGTGGGTTCCATATTAGCTTTTAGTGGTGCAGTGGCTGCGGGGCTGTTAAAATTTGGTATTGATATGCCTTCCTTGAATCTCTATATTGGCTTTACGGTATTTGGCGCAATTTTGGGAGGTTTCGTTGTAGGTGGGGGACTGGGACTTTTTAATGGATGGATGATTACTCAATTTAAGGTTCCTCCATTTGTGGCAACCTTGGCCATGTTGACCATTGCCAGAGGAGCAACAATGCTTTGGACAGGGGGTTTTCCTATAACTGGATTGGGACCCAATTTTGCATTTATCGGTACAGGTTGGTTTTTGGGGATTCCTATGCCGGTCTGGATAACTGTTATTGTGGTTGCTATTGCGGTTGTCATAACCAAAAAAACCAAATTCGGGAGGTATATTTATGCCATTGGGGGCAATGAGAGTGCTGCACGTCTTTCAGGGTTAAATATCAATAAAATAAAAATTTGGGTGTATGCCATTGCCGGTATTTTAGCAGCTGTGGGAGGAATTATACTTACCTCCCGATTGGATTCCGCACAGCCCAATGCGGGATTTAGTTATGAGTTGGATTCCATTGCCGCAGTAGTTATAGGGGGAACATCCCTGTCCGGAGGTAGGGGGTCCATCATGGGAACGGTACAAGGCGCACTCATCATTGGGGTGCTCAATAGCGGTTTGGTTTTGCTGAACGTCTCCCCTTTCTGGCAACAGATTATTAAGGGCTTTGTTATTTTAATAGCCGTAATAATGGATAGGGTAAACCACCCCAATGAAGACTAACGCATGCTAAAATAAATAAGGCACTAATCCACTATATAAAGAATGGCCAAATCCTATATTTTATCCATAGACCAAGGTACGAGCGGTACAAAAGCATTAATTTTTGATGGCTTGGGGAATTTGGTTTCCAAAGCATCGGAGCCGCTCAAATCCTATTATCCCTTTCTAGGTTATGTGGAACAAGACCCCAATGAACTATACCAGAATGTTCTTACAGCCGTTGGGAAATGTTATAACGAATTTGTTCAAAGTTTTCCTGCTGAAGAAAAGAACATTATTTCCTGTGGAATTTCCAATCAAAGGGAGACCTTCGTTGTTTGGGACAACTTTGGCACACCTTTACACAATGCCGTGGTGTGGCAATGTAAACGTTCAGTGGCCATCTGTGAAGAATTAAAGCAACATGATCTGGAACAAATGGTCAACGCCAAAACAGGACTTACCATAGACCCCTATTTTTCGGCAACCAAAATGATGTGGCTCAGGCAGAACAATACGGCCATAGATGAGGCCATAAAACAGGGAAATGCCAACTTTGGAACCATTGATACTTGGTTGCTGTATATGCTTACCAACAAAGAAAAATACTATACGGATCATACAAATGCCACAAGGACCTTATTTTTTAATAGTTATGAATTGAAATGGGATGAAGGGCTACTGGATAAATTTGGATTGACTGGACTCAAACTTCCTGAAGTTTTGCACTCCTCAGCATTCTATGGTGAATCTGATTTTGGAGGAATTTTACCGGCCAAAATACCCATAACGGGAATGATAGGTGACTCCCATGCCGCTTTCTTTGGGGAGGAGTGTTTTACTACTGGGATGGCCAAAGCCACCTTAGGTACCGGGTCTTCCATATTATGGAATACGGGTAAAGTTGCCCAGCATAATAAAAATGGTATACTAACCACCATTGGTTGGAGTGCCCAGGGTAATGTAAATTATGCACTGGAGGGTGTTATCGTTAGTTGTGGCGCAACCTTGGAGTGGTTAAAAAATCAGCTTGGATTATTTGTGGACAATAAAGAGATAGAACCAATGGCCACCTCTGTTAGTGGGAATGAAGGAGTCTACCTTATTCCTGCATTTAGCGGTATGGGTGCTCCGCATTGGCAGAAGGAATGGAAAGCCTCGATCCACGGTATAGGTTTTGGGACTACAAAGGCCCATATAGTTCGTGCAGCACTGGAATCCATAGCGTTTCAAATAAAGGATGTGGTAGCTGCCATAGAAAATGAGACCCAAAAGCAGCTAAAGGAGTTGAAGGTAGACGGGGGGATCACGTCCAATCACTTTTTAATGCAGTTCTTGGCCGATATTTTGCAAACACCGGTCACCAATATTGGAATTTCCGATGTTTCTGCTAGAGGAGCGGCCCTTATTTCAGGCTTAGGCTTGGGATTTTGGCAAAGTATTGACGATTTGCCAAAACCGGGATATAAGGGTTTAATGACCTATCAACCCCGGAATATGTCCAAGGATTTACGCGACTCATACACTACTTGGCAAGAATTGATAGAAGAAAAAAAAAGGTGATATCATAATTTTGCGCTAAAAGATATATCCAGGAAATACGGTAATTGAGACACCGGGTCCATGGATTTTGAAGCTAGTCAATACCTTTAAAACATCTTGGGGCCAATGTGAATTATTATAAACGAACTGGTATGACACTAAAAAAATATATTTTGACCAACCTGATGGTTTTACTGACCATTGGGACATATTCCCAAAGTAAAGGTTTAGTTAATAATGTAAATAGTCCATATGCCAAATTGCAGAGTGTAGATCTTGATGCTGTACAGTGGACCCATGGTTTTTGGAAAGAACAGTTTGATGTGGAAAGGAATCATACCTTGACCTACATGTGGCAGCTTTACCATAGCGATACCACGCATGCATACAAGAACTTTGAGATTGCCGCTGGGTTGATGAAGGGCAAACACAAAGGCCCTTCGTTCCATGATGGGGATTTTTATAAACTTTTTGAAGGTATGGCCGCTGTCTATGCAGTTACCAAAGCCCCCGAGCTAGACACCCAAATGGATGAGGCAATAGCCCTGATATCCAAAGCCCAAAGAAAGGATGGCTACTTGCATACCCCAGTTTTGATAGAGGAGCGTTGGGGCACCTTGGGACCAGAAAAATTGCAAAAGCAATTGGGTTTTGAAAAGTATAATATGGGCCATTTGATGACGGCCGCCTGTGTACATTATAGGGCCACAGGTAAAGATAATTTTCTAAAAGTGGCCGAGGGTGTTGCCAACTTCTTGTACGACTTCTATAAACAAGCATCTCCCGAGTTGGCACGGAATGCCATATGTCCGTCGCACTATATGGGAGTGGTTGAAATGTACCGCACTACAAAGGACCCCAGATATTTGGAACTGGCCAATAACCTGATCAATATTCGCGGGACTACCGAGGACGGTACAGATGATAACCAGGATAGAATACCTTTTAGAGAGCAAATGAATGCCATGGGGCATGCCGTGAGGGCCAATTATCTGTATGCCGGGGTCGCAGACCTCTATGCCGAAACAGGGGAAGAACAACTTTTGAAAAATCTCAATGTCATTTGGGAGGATGTGGTGTATAGCAAAATGTATATTACCGGTGCTTGCGGTGCTTTATATGATGGGGTTTCCCCTGACGGTACCTCCTATAGACCCTCCGAAGTACAAAAAATACATCAGGCCTATGGTAGGCCTTATCAATTGCCCAATGCTACGGCCCATAACGAAACATGCGCCAACATAGGCAATGTTTTGTGGAATTGGAGAATGTTGCAATTAACTGCAGAATCCAAATATGCAGATGTTGTAGAGCTGGCCTTGTACAATAGTGTGCTTTCCGGAATAGGTCTAAATGGTAAGGAATTTCTTTACACCAACCCACTTGCGGTTAGCAAAAACCTGCCCTTTCAACAACGATGGGGCAATGAAAGGGAAGGGTATATTTCCAAGTCGAACTGTTGCCCCCCAAACGTTACCCGTATTTTGGCAGAAGTGGGCAACTTTGCTTATAGCCTTGGGGCACAAAGTTTGTATTTCAATCTATATGGAAGCAATCATTTAAAAACAACCCTTGAAAACGGGTCACTTTTGGAGATTGAACAAAGGACGAATTATCCATGGGATGGAACGGTTCACATTACGCTAAAGGAAATACAGAAAAAAGAGTATTCCATTTATTTACGAATCCCTGGCTGGGCTTCCGAAGTTGATATCTCGGTCAATGGAAAACAATGGCTGGGTAAGCCCGACCCCGGATCCTATTTTGAAATTAAAAGGATATGGAGATCAGGGGATGAGGTATTACTTAATTTATCCATGCCAGTTCAATTAATGGAGGCCAACCCCTTGGTTGAGGAGGTAAAAAATCAAATTGCGGTAAAAAGGGGCCCCTTGGTGTATTGTGTGGAGTCCAAGGATCTTCCCCAAGATATGGATATCAATGAATTAATTTTTGATAGGAATGCAATTTTTCAGCCTGAAATGATTCAGATCCAGAATAGGGAAATACTATCATTAAAGACCAATGCCTTTGGAAAGGATAATAACTGGGATAAAAAACTATACCGTCCCATTGGTCCGTCAAATAATAGCTTTCCCTTGAGGTTGATTCCTTATTATGCCTGGGGCAACAGGGGCAAAGGAGAAATGACCGTATGGTTGGCTTATTAGTATTCCGGAGGACTAATTTGGAAGAACTGTCACAATAACGCGTTTGTACCTGGACAATGCTGGTGATCCCTTGTCCGATAGCTTCAAAATGAAATGAACGGTTTCCTTTTTTTCTACTTCCGGAGCTCTTAGGTTTACAATATGAACATTCTCGGCACCCAAATCTATTTTTTCTTTATACGAGCTTTCTTCTGGATAATGGAACCACAAATAACTAAGATTGTCACCATCAGGATCGGTAGATTTAAAAGCATCCAGGCTAAAGGCTTCACCGGAGCTTACCGTTAGTAGATCAGAATGGGTGAGCTCAGGTATGGGAGGGTGGTTTGCTTCTTCATAGGTCTGGGTGCACCAATCCATACGGGCGGCAAAATCATTTTGAAAATCGTCCCTCCAGCGCCATAACGTTACTTTATTATCCTTGAATGTAATGGTATCCCTTTTAACCGAACGTCCGTATTCCTTAGGAATGTAAGGGGTGTAATTATCGACTGCATTGGTCCAAATTGGCCTGGTCTCGGGGGCAATGGTAACTATGGAGCCTCCTTTTTTTGTTTTTGAGAAATCTGGTTTGTATAATTCATACCGTCCTCCCCACGCACCCCATTCCGGATGTTCAGGTTCGTTAAGTCCGTTGGGTATTAACGATAAAAATGCTGGTGTATCCCCTTCTACGCCCCAAGCCACATCGGGATATTCACTTCCAAGAGGCCCATGGTCTTGTTGTATGTTCTGGGCTATCCAATTATTACTGATTACACTATTGTCTATTCCGTTTATATAACTATTGATGCCTGTCCATGTAGCAGAGGCGTAAAAATCTCCAGGACTAACAATATAAAACAGGTCTGGAAAATTGTTCCGTATCCAAATGCCACTATCATCTTGGTCCGAGATGGTATAGACCCGGAGTTTAGAAATTAATCGTTGTGCCTCTTTTTTACTTTTTGTTTTACGAATTTGCTCAAGGGATTGTGCTAAAGTATTAACCCCGCCCCACACTGAAATCCACAAAGGTCGATCATCTTTTTCTTCCAAAACTTTGATTATCCAGTCGGAACCCTCCGAGTTTTTTCCATCACCAACGCCCTTCATACCATATTCAGGAAGACCTTTTTTAATTAGTGCTGTCAATGTTTCTGGTTTGGGAAAACCAGCTTCATGCTTTAAAAGGTTGGGCTGTACTTTACCGTAGGCCCTAATGACCCTTTCTATAGATTCAGGGGCTATTCTATTCTGCAACCAGCAAGAGGTTGTTGCAACAATTCCCTTAATGTCAATTTGGTTCGAATACAAAAGCAAACGTACCAAGGATTGGGTGTCATCCGGGTCGGCTTCAATGTCGGTTAAAACAATTACCCTATTTTTTTGATTTATTTGGGCAAAAGTGGTGATAGAGCAGGCTAAACAAAAGGAAATAAATAAATAAAATGTTTTCATATCAATGGTGTTAATGGTTTTTTAAACTTTGAAAAATGGCTAGCCCTAGAGGGTATGATACTGCAAATTAGGTATTTATAATAATTTCTGGATATTTATTACACCCTTCGCTAATTTAACAATATTCCCTTCAACAAAAATGTCTTTGAGGGTTGAGTTTTGTCCCTTAACAAACACTTTTAATTTACTTTATCCGTTAAAGCAACTTAATCCAAAATCTTTAATTTGCCTGGGCTTTAATTCATTAAGTTTTATTTCAATTTAATGATAACACCAATTATAATAAGCTGTAATCATTGATGGGTATTTATTTGATTATAGGGGCGCAGGCATGAATGTGTTTTAAGTAGTTTACTTACAATTTAGATGCGATTTTTGAAAATGACCTGGACCAAAATATAAAGCCAACCAGAATAACCTGGATTTATTTTGCTATCGTTTAAATTTTTGTAAAAACTGGACCCGATCGCATTCCTAAAACGAGTTGATTGCATCAATAAATTTACCTAATGAATTACATTCCATCAAAACAAGTCTCTAAATTTATCATCGTCTAGAATCGAGTTGCTTGATTATTGAAAGGTAACGGACTCGGTTTTACAACAAGGCAATTGTAACTATAAAATTCCAATCACTAAAACTTGAAATTATGAGAAGTATACTTTGGTTAATCGCTGTAATTTGTATCATTATTTGGGCCTTGGGCTTTTTTGGCATTGTTGCCGGAATGGGCACCAGTAGCCTGATCCATATACTCTTGGTAATCGCCATTATTGCCGTTCTATACAATATTATATCGGGACGTAAGCCCCTTTAATATTTTTTCGGGCAACAAGGTTTGGGAACCAATGGCCACAACTGGTCCGAGCGGTCATTTCATTAGGATGGATATCACTAATGAAAATTGTAGGCCCGGTGAGCAGTCGGATCTATCCTATATTGGATTTCCTCCCTACTCGGAAAAGTGGAATTCATGCACTTGGGTATAGATCAACTAGCCCATAAGACGATATGAATTCCAAGGTTTATGGGGTCTTCACTTTCTAAGTCGAGTACGCATACACCGGCCTATCTGCCTTTGTAGCGATAGACAGGCTTGGCCTAAAGTAGATCAATAACAAATATATACAATAGTATAAACCTATCTATTTTGACCATTTTAAATTCATTTTGAGTGATTCCTATGACGTACATTAACCCTAAAATAGTTCGGCAAATATTTAGTTTACTCCTCATAATTATGTTGGGAGGGCTAATTTTTCATGCAATACTTCCTTACTTTTCCGGTGTTTTGGGAGCTATAACCATTTATGTGCTTTTACGTAGACCTATGTCCAAACTCGTTAAAAAGGGGTGGCCTCCTAACCTAGCTGCCATTTTTTTACTCATAGGATCGTTTGTCTGTATTTTATTACCTGTTTCAGGAATTGTTCTTATGCTGGGAAATAAAGTGGAGAGTGCCATTGAAAATTCCGAAAAAGTAATTGCAGCTGTGGAATCGCAGCTGGCAACGCTGGAAAATAAATTCGGATATGATTTTACTTCCCAAATCGATTTTAACGAAGTATCCAAATGGTTTTCACAAAACCTTTCCGGGCTTGCAGGAGGAACCTTTAATATGTTTATCGCTGTAGGTATTATGTATTTTATACTTTTCTATATGTTGACCAATCGCCGTGAGTTAAGGGAGTCATTGTTTGAATATATTCCCATAAATAAGGATAACCTTAAAATAATTGGTCAGGAAATTAGGGCTATGGTACGTTCCAATGCCTTGGGTATCCCACTTGTTGCTTTGGCACAGGGTATAATTGCCCTTATTGGTTTTTTATTGTTCGGCATTAATTCGCCTTTTTTTTGGGCGGTTATAGTTACCATTGGTTCTATGGTACCCTTTATTGGGGCAATGTTAGGGATAATTCCGGTATTTATTCTTTCATTGTCATCTGGCAATAGTTTTGATGCCTGGGGCATACTGTTATATGGTTTAATCGTAGTTGGGTCTACTGATAATCTATTCCGACTCTATGTACTTAAAAAGTTGGATAACGTACATCCTTTGATTACGTTGATTGGGGTAATTGTTGGGGTACCTATTTTTGGATTTATCGGCCTCATATTTGGCCCTTTACTAATAAGCCTTTTTCTAATAGTCGTAAGAATGTATAAAAAGGAATACACCAAAGACAATAAGGATAGACTTTAATTCCCGTTGTAATCCCCGATACTTTGGAACAGTAGCACGTTTTCTCTTTTCAGTTCTTTGTATGGTGTTAGCCGTTAAACCGTGCCCGCCCAAATAATATTGCAAAATTCCCAATAAGTACTATTTTTTACGTTTTATTGGATATAGATCTTCCCTAAAAAAAGCAACCCCTACCAATGGTAGGGGTTGTTGTAATAAAAATTAAACCGTGGTCGCGACATTACATATTGTCGATCTCTTCTTTTAATTGCTCTTTTGCCTTTCCGGTTTTTTCTTGTAAACGGCCTAAGAATTCGTCAAACTTACCTTCTGAATAAGTTAGGTCATTATCGGTAAGATCACCGTACTTTTGTTTGAATTTACCTTTGACTTGTTTCCATTTTCCTTCCAATTGATCACTGTTCATAGTCTTATTTATTTTAAGGTCTGCACTTATGGGCAGACAGGTTAATAATTTATCTTGTTTAAAATTAGACCTAAATACCAAAAGGCGATAATTCAAAAGATTCCATTTTTGATCCATTTAATGGGAAAGGAAAAGTTTATGATTTTTTTAATAAAACGATAGGGCTTTTACGTTTTAAGTCCTGTTAAAAAGGGTATCCGATAGCAAAATTGAAGATGAGATTATTGCTGCCACCATCAAAGAATGGGGTCCTGATACGATCCCCCTCCGGTAAGTAAGGGACTTGCAGGGGTGAAGCAAGATCAAATCGTATTACAAAACTCTGAATATCTATCCTAAGGCCCAATCCTAAGCCAATGCCCAATTCTTCGGCCCAATTGGAACCAAATTTTCCCTTGTTGAGCAATTCTTCATTAAATTCTCGACTGGCTACCGGTTCATCATCGGAAACCTCTATATCATTGGTCAACCATACGTTCCCGGCATCGGCGAAAACGGCGCCCTTTAGGTAAGACCATATGGGGAATCTATATTCCAAATTACCTTCCAATCTCAGATTTCCGGATTGGTCAAAAAATGAAGATGTGCCATTTTCCGTAGAACTGAATGTTCCTGGTCCCAACGATCTAGTTTTAAAGGCCCTAACACTATAGGGACCTCCGGAAAAAAATTGTTTCACAAAGGGTAGGGTAGTGGAGTTGCCATAGGGTATGCCCCATCCTGCGTAAAGTCTGCTCACTAGGGTCTGTTCCTTTCCCCATTTTATATAATATCGAAAATCTACATCGGCCTTGGCATATTGGGCATATTCCAATCCAAAAACTGTGTTGTCGGACCCACCTATAAGATGTAAGGTATTACCAGCAATATCTAAACTTGTTGAAATGAATATTGGGTGTTTTTTATTTACATCTACCAGTTCGTTATAAGTAAAAGTATAGTTGAGTCCAGCTATGAACTGCTGGTCGAAACTTTGTTTCAAAAATGGATTTTTTTCCAAAATTGCCGTAAATTCTTCAGTGGTATTGGACAGTTTTACGTAATTGATGCTAATGGGATTAAGCTCATGGTATGCAAACCTATTGGCATTCCAGGTATACCCAAAGGCAGTGTTGAACGAACTTAGGGTATAAAGTTTGGAGCGCTTTAAGAAATCGGTTCCCAGGCTAATTTTGGTCTTGGGTACGGCATATTTAAATTTCTTGGGAGAAAAGGGAAGGAGTCTAGGAATGATCAGATCTGTTTTAAGGCCTCCTGCTATACTACTAAGGCCTGTGTTCTTTCCTCCTGAAAGCTGTGTCTCATAGGCGAAGTTTCCGGTTAAGCTAAAGGTCTCGCCCCCCTTAAACAAATTTCGGTTATTGTAGGTGATGGCTACGCCCGGACCGGCAAAGCCATTGGATTTGGTTACGGCCTGCAATTCTGCACGCACCGACCTCTTGGTCAGGGGCGAAAGGTATATGTCTGCGGACAATGATCCTACACTATCCGTGGCGGAACTATCATTTTCATTGAATCTAATGTTAACGTATTTATAGGTGCCTAAGGATGATAGGCGATTGCTGGTCCGGCGGGCCATTCTTGAATTATATTTTTGACCAAGTCCGAACAGGATGTAAGGCTCGAGTTTTTTTGGTTTAAAAAATTCTTCTTTCTGAAAAAAACTTATACCGTTGATCAATGTGGCCCTTGAGGGTGTTAAGGTGTCTGTTTCTATGGAAAAGTTGGGGAATACAGAAATGGAATCGATGGTATAGGGGATAAGGGACTTTTTGGGAACATTTTTTTTAAGTCTCAAAAAAAGATCAAATTTCTTGTTGTCATAGCGATTGGTATCGACTTCAAAAATTAAAAAATCAGGATTAAAATTGTAATATCCCTTTTGTTTTAGTTCCTGGTCTATGCGTTCCCGCTCGTATTTCATCAGTTCCAGATCGAATCTTTGTCCTAGCCTTATTTCTGTTTGGGATAGAGCCTTGGATATATCCTTGTAAATTGGCAATGAATCTTTATCCAACTTAAATTGTTCAAGGGTATATGGCTGTTTTATTTCTGCATGGAACCTTAGTGCCGCATGTTTTTGGGTACTGTCTATTTTGGACGATACTTTGCTGTAAAAAAATCCACGATTGTCCAAGCGGTTCAGCATGAGTTGCTCTATACGTTGTGGATTTACATCCGATAAATATACCGGTTCTTCCCCCAGTTTTTTATTGAGCCATCTGTTTAAAAAACCAGGGTTCTTCTGCTGGGCTTTGTAATGGAAGTACAAGCCTGGTCTTATCCCCAGAATTTTGGAATTTGGTTCGGGTTCCAGAAGCGTATGCAGTTCCTGGGAAACTTTTTTGGTATTTCCTATTTCTCTATCGGATTCAATGTTGATCTCGGAACCGGTATATAAGGTTTCCCCATAGGGGATAAATTTACTTACACCACAGGAAAATAAATTTCCTATAATTAGCAAAATCAGCGCATAGCGATATGTGTTGGATGCTTTCAAAATTCTATTCTTTTTTTTGATCCCCCTTCTCCGTTCCATTTATTGTATCCGTTTCTTTCAGGGGGTTGAATAATTGACTAAACTTATTGAATTCCCTGTTGAAAATCAGGGCTATTCCTGTGACGATCAATTGGCCGTCTATGATATTTTCATACTCGTTCTTTCTGAAACCCCTTAGTCTATAGCGGCCATCTTTGGTAAGTAAATACTCTAGACTTACGTTGCCGATAATTGGAGTTTCATCTTGGCCGGATTGCGCACTTCCTTCCACATCCACAGCACTGCCTGCTGTTACCACCAATCTGTCATCGAACAATTTTTTCTTGGCATTGATGTTCAATTGGGTGCGCTCCTGTGGACTTTCGCCTTGGTAATCCGTAAAACTGTCCAGGTCAAAATCCACTTCAAATCCCGATTTGCCAAATACCTTATCGGAAAAGGCATTGATCTCTCCGGATAGCACTTTGTTTACATTGTCCCTGGCAATGGCTGCCGTACCTCCCGTACTTCCATCACTTCCTGAATCTGGATAAAATCTATTAAGGGCCAATAAGGAGAACACTTGTTTGTTCAACTCGGCTTCTTGTTGATTTAATTGTTGCACCCTACCGTAAACAGCTCCTCCAAGCGACCCTTGTTCATCTTCTGGCATATCCAATCTAAAGGATAACTTTGGTTTCAATAGTTCACCATCAACATTAAGGTAAACCAAAAAGGGCAGTACTTGTCTGTATTTATTGGTTACGCTTATATCTTCGCCAGAGGTAATGGACGACATGAGTGGTGTTGCGGAAGTTTCCACCTGATACACTGCGGTCACGTTCAGTTTGGCATCGGTGGGGTCGCCCTGCCATGTAATGGTACTACCGGGGTTGATTTCAAATCTTCGCTTTACCAGATTGTACAAAGAAGTTTCGTAATGCCCGGAATTTAGTTCGTACCTGCCCGTAAGGTTCGTTAATCCGTTGGGTTCCATATTTAGGTTTAAGGTAGCATTTCCAGAAACCCTTAGGTTATCTCCGGTACGTTCATCAATTATAATGTTAAAATCTGAATCGTCCGCGATTTCCAATATAACATTGACATCCATTCCCGAAAAAAAGGCTGGAGTTTCTTCTTGCTCATTTCTGGTAAGGATGGCATTGGGATTTTCACGGTTTACAAAAAGTACCACCCCTTCGCGTTCCTGCACATCCAACTGGGTTTTAGGAACTACATAGGTAATATCGGTTATTTTTCGGACACGGATCCGCCCTTCTATTACCGGGAGTTTTAAATAGCCTTTAACGTTTAGGTCCAAATCAAAGCTAGACTTTCCATAAAACAATTCGTTGTCTTCCTTTGTGGAGTTAAGGGCTTGAAATTGTTCGGCATTCAGGGTGAGATCAAATTTTGGGTTAGTTAGTTCTTCGGTGCCAATGGAACCATTCATTGTAAAGTTACTGCCATTGGCGTCTGTAATCTGAAAGTTGTCCAAATAAACCCCTTCATTATCCATTGTAAGGGTTTCATCGGAAATCTTAAAAACAGAATTTAAGCTCGACACATTAAAATCGGTGTTTTGAAAAGTAACGGAACCTGAATAAATAGGGGAAGTCGTCGTCCCTGAAACATCAATATTACCAGAAAGTGTTCCATGGGAGTCTTTCAACCCTCCTCGCGAGAATTTTTCTATAAATTGGAGGTCTATCTTATTGAGATCCAGGTCCAAATTTAATTGGGCGCCAGTTTTGGAGGCAGCATAATCCCCGTTAAGATCTATATCCGCGCCCCCACCTTTTAAGGCGAGATTAAAATCGTAGGTTCCATTTAATTTGGAATTGGCATTTAATTTTAGATTGCCCAGTGTATGTTCCAAAATTTCCAGATCGTTTATATTGAAATCTGCCACAATACCAGTGGCACCAAATAGGTTTTCAATGGTAAAATCCCCATTTACTATACCTGATGCCAAGGGCCTTTCGGGGTTTAGCATCGCTATAAAGGTCTGTAGCTTAAATTGTTCGAAGCTTAGGGTGATAGGCTGTGCCTCCGTTTCAGGAAGTCCACTTGCAAAACTCAGTTTTTGTGAATTTCTTTTCAATATTACATTGTTGAATTCCAAATGGTTTTCTGAAAATGATATACTGTTGTCCTCTGGAACACTCCATTTCGATTTGTTGAATATTAGTGAGGTGGGATTTATATGGAGTAGGGTGGTGTCCTTGGCATGGGACATTTCCGAGGCCAAGTGCGTTATTTTTTCTGCTCCGTCATAAGAACTAAAATCTAGTAATAATTGCCTATTGTACAACCTTCCTTCCAAAGTTGTTCTTCCAAGGTCTACGGGATCGGCCAGTAGTTTGGCCAGACCAGTTTTAAAACTCAGATTGGTTGCATCGCCATTTATGGAAAAGCTTAAACTGTCCAGGGCAATACCTTTATATCTGGCATAGGGTATTTGTATGTCCGACACCAAGCTGCGATTGGCAGCATCAAAATTGGCCTGTGCGCTTACGGAGTCCAATTGTTCCAAATCCCTTAAAAATATTTTAGTTAGAATGGAATTCGGAATTAATTTCAAATCCATTTTTAGTTTTAGGGAGTCGATAGGGGAGGTAGGCACTATCGAATCCCGAAAATAATTTTTAAAATATTGTTGTAAAGAAGAGTTTATGATTTGGGGAGAACCGTTGGAAAATAAATTTCCTGTCAGAAAATCACTGATAATGGCAACCTCCGTATTAAGGGTATCGATTTTGGATTTAATTTCCACTTCACCCAGTTGGTATTGTTGGCCGTCATATACGGCCAACCCATTTTTCACGGATGCATTCAATACAAAGTTTTTTGGATTGCCTGTATACTGGGCTTCCACATCCAGCCCAGCCTTAATATTCTCCGAAGTAATGCCCAAGGCCTGAAGGTCGGCACCAATAACATTTAGATGCAGGCCATATTTTGAATTGGAAGAATCCAGGCTTACCCTTGTTTGGGAAGTGAAATTTAGATTGTCATCTTTAAAATTGAGATTTATGTTGCCTTTTCCGTTACGGATTTTTCCATTTAATTCCAGATCGGAAAAATCATAATTCTTGTAGGTAAGTTGGTCGAATTTGGACCCAACCTCGGCATTCATGGTATTTAAACTGCTTCCACTTCCGCTTGCATTAATCCTAAAAGTCATAGTGCCCAGTTGATCATTGTTGAGCAACTTGCCCAACTCCAGTTCGCTTACCTGAAGGTCGCCATTGAAATTTATTGCTTCCAAATTGGTATAGTTGCCCGTGATGTGGGCAGTACCTTCAGGAATTTTTGCGAATAGCTCCCCAGAGATGTTTTTTAAACTGCCCTGCACTTTGGCCTCTACCACCATGGTAAGCGGCAGGGAAATGTCCAGGTCTTTTGCGGGCATAAACAACTGTAGATCTTCTTTTGTGGAGCTAACTCTTACCGTTGCAAAATCATAAGAAAGTGAATCGGGCTCTGTAGCCCATAATAGTTGGCCTTTACCTATCACGGCAGTGTTGTTCCAATTTAAATTTAAAGTAGACAGTGTCAAATCATTAAGTGTGCCCTTTAGATTTAAATCTCCTGTAACGGGATGTTGTTGGCCAATGGTAAAATATTCATTTTCCGCTAGGGTAGGTTTAAAATATAGGGCGTCTTTAAGTGCCAGTTTCATCTCCCTCAATTGCAGGTCTACCTTTGTATCCCCAGGGTAGTCTATCAGTTGCTGTATGGAAGGATATCCCAATGCAAAGTCTCCATTTATGGAACTTGAAGCGGTCTGCATTTTTAACCCGGCAATGGAGGCCGTGGTTCCGTTTAAACGGGCGGCCATGCTCATGTGGTTTAATGTAAAGCCACTTTTTTCCACGAATGAAAACTGGACTAGGTTTAGGTTGACATTTTTGGGTTGATAGTACAGGTCCGAGGCGTTCAAAGTAAGTTTGGATAACCCTAGATTGTTAGGGTTGAAGTGTTCTGCCTCAGATGATCCGTTATTAAGTTGATATTGGATCGAATTATTTTCGAGGGCAATTTTATCTGCCACCAATGAGAAATCGGGCCACGGAAAGTTTGGCTTTTGGGGTGTGGGTGTTGAAGCATGTGTCACCCCCGTATGATCTCTTAAGAGTTGCAGGGAGATGTCCGAGTTTTTTAGGGAGAGGAATTTTATGTCCATCTCATTTTTTGCCAGATGGGCTTTGGGGAGGTCCAGTTTAAACTCCCCTAATTTTATTGCCGCCACTACATTATCAGGAATGGATTGGTAATCTATCAGAATATTGTTGAAATTAAGGTCGTTGATCAACAAGAAAGGAAGTTTGCTGTCCGGGTTGTCCTTGGTTACCAACGGTTTGCTTTGTATATACTGGATATGGGTATCCGAAAATGCCACTTCGTCCAGCTCGTAATGCATAGATTCAAAATTGACCTTGTTGGCTTTCAAATAGAATGTACCCAAGGCAAGCTTGGCCTCCAAGCCCGATACCTTATCGTTATAGGATATTTGAAAGTCGGAAAAATCGAGAGTGCCAATTTTTAGCTTCATTGCTGCTGTGTCCGACTGTTGGGGAACGGTATCTTTAGGTGCCAAGGCATCTATTAAAAATTGGTAATTGAATTTCCCCGAACCTGAATTGCGTTTAATTTGAGCGCGTAAACCTTGCCATTTCAGGGACTTTAAATTCAACTCATTTCGGAATAGCAGAGCGCTAAGAGGCACATTGGCCTCAATGGATTTGGAGTACAACAAGGTATCCCCTTTTTTATCTTCCAGATACAAACCTTCCAATAGGGCTTTCCCTGAAAAAGTTATAAAAAGTTGATCTATTTCAACTTTGGTATTGGTCTTGTTGGATATGTAATCCGTTGCTTTGTTTACAATTAAATTCTGGGCCCATGGGCTTCTAATGATAAGTACCAAACCGATAAAAAGCAAGGCAAGTACCAAAACAACTTTGGCGCCCCTTTTTATAAATCGATATTTTGACTTGGTTAGTTTCATATTTCGTAGACCAAAGATCATCATTAGTGGAATAGAAAATGCGCTTTTACGAATCTTATGCTAACTTATTAAATAAAATATACGGGCAAATGATAATTGCTCCATTTTATTGGACCATTTTGGGCAAGTTTGGACCTGATTGGGCTTTTGGGGAGGTGGGATCCCGGTTTGGATAGGGGCGTTATGGGTTATTGGGGCAAGATTGAATTTTTTTGAGCCTAGGATTATTAGGAAAAGGACCTATTCTTGTAAATAAAATGTATGTAAAGGAATTATAAAATATATTTGCGGGTAGGGAGCGGTAGCCTTGGGGAGCTGATGACAATGGAGGATAAAATAATATAAATTATATAAGGAAGTGTAATCAAATGGCATCAGGATTTTTTGCTTTATTGGATGATATCGCCAGTTTAATGGACGATGTAGGGGCTATGAGTAAAATAGCCGGTAAGAAAACAGCTGGTATTTTGGGCGATGATTTGGCCGTAAATGCCGAAAAGGCTTCCGGTTTTATTTCTTCCCGGGAAATACCTGTGTTGTGGGCCATTACAAAGGGATCATTGCTGAACAAATTGATTATATTGCCCTTCGCCTTTCTGCTAAGTGCCTTTTTTCCATTGGCAATCACGGTAATTTTGGTGTTAGGTGGATTTTATCTGGCATATGAAGGGGCGGAGAAAATTTACCATTTTCTAGTACCCCACCACAAGCCAAAAGCAAGGAAGGTACAAACCCATTTGACCAAAGCGGAGATTTTACTCTTGGAGAAGGAAAAAATAAAATCGGCCATTATTACCGATTTTATTCTCTCAGTGGAAATAGTAATCATTGCTCTTGGAACAGTAGTTGAACAGTCTATTTGGACACAAGTAATAGTTGTTTCTATAATTGCATTGGTGGCAACGGCCGGGGTTTATGGTATAGTGGCGTTGATTGTAAGGATGGACGATCTGGGCCTTAAACTTATTGCCCTTAATGGCAGGAAGCGCAGTATATCCGATGCCATAGGGCAGTTTCTAGTGGCAGCCTTGCCGGTCGTTATTAAAAGTTTATCGGTAATAGGGACTATTGCCCTGGTGTTGGTGTCCGGGGGGATTTTTGTACATAACCTGGATTTTCTTCATCATTGGTTAGAGGCATTGCCGGCAATATTGGGGGAATTTTTAGCCGGTCTGGTTATAGGTTTACTTTGTTTATTGATTGTTATGGTATTTAAAAAGGGCTTTGCCAAGATATGGCCCAAACGGGATACCGACCAAAAATGAACAGGTGAAGGGATACCTTTTAAAATTGGGAAAAGGCCATTTTGGTGATTCTTATTTACTCCATATTTGATTGCAACGCTAAGTTTTTTCTTAGCTCCATGTCCGATACCCATTGAAAATTAATTGGATACCATTGGTCTCTGAGGATGGACCCATTTGATGATTCAACCTTATTTCTTTTTATAAAAACCTGATTGTCCTCGGAGAATACGTGTTGGGTCTCAATAACATCGTGGCAAATGCTGCAAAGGGTATTGGTTCTATTTTTCATATTAAAGATTTTGTTTATATCTGTTCCTGCCCATGTTGAAAATACCTACTTTAACACCTATCCCTGCTGAGAAGCCATTTATTCGCTTAATGGGGTCAAAGTTATTCTTGTCGTTTACACTACTGGAAAACCGGTACTTTACTCCGGCCTCCAATTGTAAATATCTGGAAATATTGAATAAGGCGTTTATCCCAGGTTCAACTATAAATAAGGCCTGTGCATTATCTTCAAATTCCTGTTCGTCAAAATCATGATCATTGTAGTTGTCATCTATGTAACCCATGCCTCCAGCTCCTATTAGCACTGGAAATGATAGGTTTACCAAAGACTTGCTAAAAAAGATAGGTTCTAAATGTAGGCCTCCATAGGCCCCGATTAGATCTTCATCATAACTGGATATGCCCCTGTAAATGTTTTGATCCGAATAGAAGAAAGTACCTACAAAACCTATTTCGAATTGTTGGTTGGCCACGTATGCCACTTTTAAACTGGTAAAGAAGGTGTCCTTATCCTCAATCTCCCCATAGTGGGTAGTTAAGCCTAGGTAGACCCCATGTACTACATTGTTTCGATCGTTAAATTCTACATAATCGCCAGTAATATCCTGGGCAAAAGTGGGAAGAATGAATCCCAATAAAAAGGGAAGTAAAATGGCTGTGTTTAATTTCATGCTCTTTGATTTTTGATTGATGATGTTATAGTAGACAACAAACTCTTTAAAAAGTTGCATTTTTTTTACATTTTTTTTTAAATAAATTAAAGCTCCTTTAAAAGTATTACCCCTTTTTCTCCAGTAATGGTAATGGAACCCTGTTTGGATTTGCCGTAAGTAGCCTTAATATCGCGTATTCTTTTTCCCTTATCGATCATATGGGTTTCCACATTTTCGAAGGTTTTTGGAAGTCGCAACAACCCTTCTTCCAAGGTTGCATTAAATCTAAAGGAGAATTCCTGAACATTGAGAACAATTTCCGACGACTGTTGCTGAATGTTGATTTTGGCATCGGCACTGTGAATGGTCAATACTTTAAATTCCGCAATTTTCATTACCAAATCAATTTCATCATCAACATTGGCCAACTGCAAGTTGGTAAATTCGAGTTCTCCATGTACGGATTCAACTTCGTTGATGGTAATTTCATCTTTGCTGGAATAGATTTCCAAGGAGGAAATTTCATCCAAATCCATTACCGAACCACTACTGGTCAATCTTAAGTCTTTGGATTTACCAAGTGATAAATTCCCGTTTTTTATATTTATACTGCCATAGTTTATATTCTTAGCCTTTAGTTTACCGAATTTTAAGGTGATGTCAGCGTTTTTTAGATTCTTATTGACCCATATATCACCATGTTGAACGTCTATTCTCAATTTACCGGTCCAATCCTCCAAAATTACATCGCCGAACTTATTATTGATATCCACCACGGCATTGGATGGTAAATAAATGGAATAATTTATCTGTATATTACTTCGGTCGAAGTCGAACGGATTTGCTTTGCTGAAATACTCGGCTAAAAAGCCTTTGTTTTTTTCTGCAATTTCCGAGCTTATAGTCACAAAATCGGTCATGGATTTAATCCTAGGTTCTATCCTATCCAATAGGTTTTGTGCGTTCTCCTTTTTTTTGTGGCTGGTTATTACATCTACAGTAATGGAAATATTGTTCTTGGACCACCCATGGATGGTTATGTTGCCGTATTTGTTGTCTACTTGGAGTTCTCCTGCATTGGTCATTTCAAAAGTCTCCGATATGGTTTTAGACACTTGTTCCTGAGCTAGCATCAAATTGGTTATTAGGACCATGGCTAGGCACAATAGCGAATTTTTATAAGGTGTATCCATAATCGTCATTTATCATTTTTGAATCATTTATTTGCTTCAATAGGTTTTCTATGAGTTCAATCCTTTTTTTATAATTGCCAATAATAGCTTCCAGGACCCGTTCATTGCCCAGATTTTTTTCCATTTCCAATTTTAAAACTCCGTATTCTTCATCCAATTCATCCATAAACGATAGAAATTCATCTTTGTCCTCCTGTGATAAGTCGGGATGATTCTTTACCAATTGCACCTGGTGCTGTACCAAGTTGCTATAATGCATGTCAATGTCCAGCAGTTCTTGGGAGACTACCCCGTTCTGCCTGTTGGACTGGTATCCGCCATATACGGTAATCCCGATTAGGGAAGTCAAAAGCAGGACCAATACAATACTGGCCGCCACACGCAATAAAGGGGATTTCCATAACGGAACTACCTTTGGCTTGGAATTGTCCAGTTCCGATTCTATATTGGCCCACATTTTGGATCTATCCGCCTTGTGTTCATCGAACAATGCCTTGTTGTCCCTTATATGTTTTTCAAAATAATCCATTATATTTCTTTTATAATTTCAAGTAACTTTTTCTTTGCCCTGTGGTACTGGGATTTGGAGGTGGATTTTGATATTTCCAAAATTTCCCCTATCTCCTCGTGGTCGTACCCTTCTATCAAGTATAGATGTATAATCTGCTGGTAACCGGGCGGCAGCTTTTTTATCCCTCTTTTTACCTTTTCTATATCAATGTCCTCTATATTTTCAATAGGTTCTTCAGTGAGATGATATTCATGGTCAATAATCGGCACTAAAGAAATTCGCTTTAGTTTTAGATGGTTGATACTTTTATTGATTACAATTCTTTTTAGCCAAGATCCAAAAGTGCTCTCATACCTAAAATTCCCCAAATTTTTAAATGCTTCCACAAAACTGTCCTGTACGGTATCTTCAGCATCCTCCTTACTGCACAACATCCTCATACTAACATTGTACATAGCATCTACATACTGTTCATACAATTGAAACTGTGAGTTTCGGTCGCCCAACTTGCTTTTTTCAACAAGTTCCTGGTGTGTAAAACGGATATTGGTTTTCAACTAAAAAATGGTTTTAACGGTCCAATCAGGGGAAATTTCAAAATAATAGACAAGCAATGGTTGAAAAAGTTGCATCAAATGGAAACTTTTTTTTGTAGAATTTAATTCCACTCATAATCCTACACTGTAAAAGCCCCTAAATAGCGCCCTTTTCCAAAGAATAAAGACAGCAGTCGAAAATTGACCTAATTTTTTTGGGGAAGATATGCAACCTTTACTTTTTTAGGATGTCAATAGGCTATATAATAATCATGAATATCAAAAATTGAAATCAAAAAATTACCGAAGAAAAGAGATATCCCCCATTGAGCAGGGCAGAACCTTAGATGTTGGTTGGTTAATATCGGATAGTGGTGTTGCCAAACCCATTAATAATCATAGGAAGGAAATAAGGCATCTACATCCGGGTAAAGGAAATACGTATGGCGGCCGGGGTGCAACATTGTCAATTTTCAATATAGTTGCCTGTTATGATATCAAACCCTAAGAAAATACTGAATAAGGTTCGGATTTTCAATCCAGAACGTTTGAAAGGAAATGAATGCGCAATTTTGCCAGGAAAATAACCAATGAATTATGGCAGTACCCATTGGAACCATTAGCTAAAAAAGGTAGCCTTGCCGGCACAAGCACATGGGCATATGCCTTGTTGGTATTTTGGAATAATGACAAACATAAACATAATTAGTAATCCCTTTAATCATAAAGAAAAATAGATGTAGCAAAAATTATCAAGTATTCAGCAGAGGTACCAAACACCTTGGGAGGTTTATTCATCAATCAAAACTAAAAGGTAACGGCAAAAGGCTGTCTTAGGTACATAAAAAAAACGAACAATCAATAATGAAATATTCAACAAACAAAGAATGAAAAATATTTTTTTAGCATTTATGTTATTCACGGCCATAATATCCGCTCAGGAAAAGTATACCGTAAGCGGAACCATTATGGATAGTAGCAATGGGGAAACCCTCTTTGGGGCCTCGGTCTTTTTGGAAGGGACCACCATTGGTGTCACTACCAATGAATACGGTTTTTACTCTATCACCGCTCCAAAAGGGAATTACAATATTATTATTTCCTATATCGGATTTACTGAATTAAAAAAGGAGTTAACCTTAGATCGGGATCATAAAATTGATTTTGAAATCATGGAGTTTTCCACCCAATTGGACGAAATTGTGTTGACTGCCGAGGAACCGGAACGTGCCATCCTTAGAAAACCGGAGATGAGCGTTTCCAAACTAAACATTAATACAGTGAAACAGATGCCAGTGGTATTGGGGGAATTGGATATTATAAAATCTCTTCAAATGCTTCCAGGAGTCACCAATAATGGAGAGGGTTCCAGTGGGTTTCATGTTAGAGGTGGTGCGGCCGACCAAAATTTGGTACTGCTGGACGAGGCCATTATTTACAATACCTCCCATTTGTTAGGTTTCTTTTCGGTCTTTAATGCAGATGCCATCAAGGATATTAAATTGTACAAGGGTGGAATTCCGGCACGATTTGGAGGAAGAACCTCTTCAGTTCTGGATGTACGCCAGAAGGATGGGAATAGCAAAAATTTCGCCATGACCGGAGGACTCGGAATAATCTCTAGCAGATTGGCACTTGAGGGCCCTATGTTCAAGGAAAAAGGATCTTTCTTGATTGCGGGAAGAGGATCATATGCCCATTTGCTACTGAAGGCTGCAGGAGAGGATAACAGCGCAAATTTTTATGATTTGAATCTTAAGACCAATTACAACCTAAATGGGAGCAACCAGCTCTTTCTTTCCGGATATTTTGGAAGGGACGCCTTTGAACTCGGGGAAAGCTTTAACAGCAGCTATGGAAACTTGTCGGGGAATTTGCGCTGGAACCATATTTTTAATGATAGATTGTTCTCCAACCTATCATTGATCTATAGCAAGTACGATTATGACTTGGGTATTGTTATTGAAGAGTTCGATTGGATTTCTTCCATAAACAACTACAATATAAAATATGATTTAAAGTATTATACCAGTGAAAAATTTAAACTGGATTTTGGCGCAAGTGGTATTTATTACGATTTTGATCCAGGGCAAATTAGACCTACTTCCGAAACCTCCGAAATCAATCCTCTATCCCTAGACCGGAAAAAGGCTTTTGAAAGTGCATTGTACATTAACGCGGAACAGAAGCTGACCGATAGGCTAACGGTACAGTACGGTCTTCGATATAGCACTTTTAGTCGTATGGGAGGACAGGCCATGACCGATTATGTAGATGACAAACCAGTGGTGTATAACCCGCTATTGGGTATTTACGAAAGAGGCACTGCAGTAGGTGAGACCCCCTATGGGAAAAGTGAAACTATTAAGACTTTTGGAAATTTTGAACCTAGGGTTTCCCTGGCGTATCAGTTGAACGATTTATCTTCCATAAAAGCAGGCTATTCCAGGGCAGCACAATATATTCATTTATTGTCCAATACCACTTCGGTTACACCTCTGGATGTTTGGACACCCAGTGGGGAATTTGTAAAACCACAACTTTCCGATCAATTTGCCTTGGGCTATTTTAGAAATTTCTACGATAAAATGTATTCCTTGGAGGTGGAAGCCTACTACAAGACTACGGATAACAGGATAGATTATATAGACGGATCGGACCTCATAGGAACCAACAATATTGAAACAGAAATTTTGAACGGGGAATCCAGAGCTTATGGGTTGGAATTTTTGGCTAGGAAAAATGAAGGTAAATTTACGGGATGGTTTTCCTATACCTTGGCCAAATCCGAACAGCGAACTCCTGGCGGCAATGCGGGAGGCTTGGGAATCAATGATGGGAAGTGGTACAATACCGCTTATGACAGGACCCATGATTTTTCTTTGACCGGCGCCTATGAATTAAATGGGAAATGGTCGTTCGGTACCAATTTGGTCTTTCAGACAGGTAGGCCGGTTACCTATCCAAATGGTCAGTATACTTACGAAGACCTTTCCATTGCCAGTTACTCGGACCGAAATTCCGACCGCTTGCCAGCTTATCATAGATTGGATATTTCCGCTACTTATAAACCCAATAGAAAGCCCAATAATAGATGGAAAGGGGAGTGGGTCTTGGGATTGTACAATGTATATAATCACAAAAATGCAGCTTCCATCTCTTTTGGGCAGAATGTGGATACAGGAGCCAACGAAGCCACCAGAACGGCCATTTTCGGCATTGTGCCATCAGTAACCTATAACTTTAAATTTTAATAGAAAATGAAGACATATATAACGCTTGCAATTATTTCCATTCTTATAAGCTTTAGCTCATGTACCGATGTAATAGATGTTGAGGTGCAAACGGCTCCGTCTCGATTAACGATCGAAGCTTCCCTGGATTGGGAAAAGGGAACTTTGGGGAACGAACAAACAATTAAGCTTAGTACTTCTACCCCCTATTTTGGAGACCATAGCAATTCTGGTGTAACGGGTGCCTCCGTAATCGTCACCAACAATGATAATGGGGCAACATATGTATTTGATGACCAGAACAACGGGGAATATACCACTACGTCATTTGTACCGGTTTTAAACGGGACTTATACCTTGGAAGTTATTTATAATAGTGAAACCTATACGGCCACGGAAAAATTAACTTCGGTAGTAGATATTTCAGACCTCACCCAGTCGCGAAAAAAAGGTTTCAATGATGAAGATCTTGAAGTGAACGTTATTTTTACAGATCCCGAGGAGGAAGAAAATTATTACCTTTTCAAGTTTAAGGAACGGGGAGATCTTTTGCCTTATTTGGAAGATGCTGATGACGAATTTGTCAACGGAAACGAAATTAGTTGGTATTTTGAAAAGGAGGAAGATGATAGCACTGATAAAATAGAGGCATTTGTTCCAGGTGATATTATCGATATTGAGTTTTATGGCATTTCGGAACAATATTCCAATTTTATAAGGATACTTATTGAACAATCCGGGGGGACTGGCCTTTTTAGTTCCACTCCCGTTCCCCTAAAGGGAAATTGTATCAATGTTGACAATCCGGAAAATTTTGCATACGGATATTTTAGGCTTACCGAGATGGTGAAAAAAAGTTATACCTTTCAATAACTTTGGCCAATTTTACAACAAGATGATAAAAGCAATAATTTTTGATCTGGATGGAACCTTGGTGCATACCGAATTATTAAAAGCGGAATCTTATGCCCAGGCCATTCAGATTTTGACCAATGGCTCGGTAACACACAAAATGGTAGTGGACAGTTTCGGGCAGTATGTGGGACTTCCCAGGGCTGGAGTTGTGAACGGGCTCTTTGAGGAGTACAAGAGCCCATTATTGGAACATTTGAATGGTCTTGATAATGAAACTGTAAAAGAGAGGATTATAAGTGGCAGACTTGCCATATACCATGAAATGTTAAACGATAAAAAACTCTTGTCCAGTCATTTTTGCAAATATAACCTGGAGTTGCTGCATAGGGTTCACAATGATAATTTTAGAAAGGTCGTTGCTACCATGTCCCATCTCCGTGAGGCCGAAAAGGTAATTGGGGCCATGGGAATCCATGGAAAACTGGACATTGTCCTTACGAGCGATGATATTGTGCACGGAAAGCCGCATCCAGAGATTTATCTCAAAGTTAAAGAATTGCTCAAAATTGAATTCCATGAATGTTTGGTTATTGAAGATTCGTTAAATGGAATAAAAGCAGGTCTTGCTGCCGGGATGCACGTTTTTGCCGTAACCAACCACATTACCAGAAGCCAAGTGCATTCTGCAAATATACTTGCCCCGCTTTTTATTATAGACGACCCCAAGGAACTTATCAATAAGGTTTACCATTTTATTGAAAAGAACAAGTAGAATGAAGGGCAAGATATTTGTAAATCCTTGAAGCAGCTAAATGGGATATAAGAATATCCTAGGGTATTATAGAACTGGATGCATGGGTTTGGGATTAAGGTTTGGGATTGTAATTTCTAAACGGAGCGGCCGGAAGGCCTTCCTTGTTGTATAAATTGGCGCCAAAAGGGTTGTCTGCCCAGGCGTATCGGACATATGTTGGGTTAGCAACCTCAATATTTTTAACAACCACCGTATTACCGACTATTTTTGCATCTGCCCAGACAAAGTTTTCATCGGGCCCTGATATTTGAAAATGTCGCAGTGCCAGGCCATCATTGGACATTAACCCACCTCCCACCTGCTTGAAATAAATTACAATTTGACTATCCTTTATTTCTGAGGATTTAAAAATAGGCCCAGAACTCACAACGTTTTCGTTGTAGGCCAGCTTTTTGGCATTCAAAGCCAATCGTTGCCCAACACTTTCTTTGTTCAATGGGTGTATATCATTCCATTCTCCTAGGTCGGTAGCAACCACCATGCCGGTATTGGCAAGTTTAAGGGTATTCAATTGCGCCTGCCTCAATTCTGCCCATTGGCTTTCCGAAGGCATCTTTGCCTCTTCCATATAATTGGCCAATTGCACATAAATAAATGGGAAATCCCCCATATTCCATCTAGCTCTCCAGTTGTTTATCAAGGCAGGAAAAGTGTGATAATATAATTTTGGATTTTGGGTATTGGATTCTCCCTGATACCATATAGTTCCCTTAATTTTGTAATTTAATAGTGGGGCTATCATGCTGTTGAAGAGACCGGCAGGTTGCCACCTAATAAATGTTGGGTCTGGTAAAGGTTCCATAGTGGCTCCCAATTGGTATTTCCAACTGCCTTTTAAATCTATGCTGTCCTTTCCAACAGAAAGAAAATAGGGTTTATCCATGATAAAACCGCCCTTTCCCTGGTGGTTTATCAATCGTACGGTGATGGTATTTTTTCCAGGAACCAATACGTTACTGGGAATTTTATATTTTCTGGGGGGGTATTGATATCCAGTGCTGCCAATAAAAGTACCGTTCACATATACATGGTCCTGATCTACGCTTCGTCCCAGCCATAATTTTGCTTCCCTATCCACCATACTTTGGGGAATTTCAAAGGTTCTTCTAAACCAAACTACACCGTCAACATTAGGGAGACCTTGATCTTCCCAATAACCGGGAACCTGCATACTGCTCCATGTATCATCATTATAGGCCTGTAGAAACCATTCCGACCCCTTTACAAAACCTTTATCCGTTTCATTGAGTAGGGCAAACCAATCATGTTGACGCTTCTGGTCTTGCTGTTCTATATTGGAAATCAGGTCTGGATCTTTAAAGCGTTGCAGTGTGTTATAAGCGGAATCAAAAGGTTTTAAGGCGTCCTCGCTCATCCAGGCCTCAACAGGGGATCCGCCCAAAGCGGCATTGATCAGGCCTATGGGAACCTGATATTTTTCATATAGTTCCTTGGCAAAAAAGTAAGCAACTCCGGAAAACTCCATTAAATTTTCTGGGGATGCCTCCATCCAAGTTCCATTATTTAGATCTGTCTGTTCTTGGGTAAAATTATAGGTATCCGGCACCAAAAATTGCCGAATTTTGGAATTCTTGGAATTTTTTATGGCTTCGGGATAGTGGTCTTGAAGCCGTTTCATGGTCAGTTCCATATTGGATTGGCCAGAGCAGAGCCAAACTTCCCCAATGAGAATATTGTTAAGGGTAATGGTGTTTCTGTGACCTTTGAACTCCATTTTAAAGGGGCCGCCAGCCTTTTGAGCTGCAATGGTTACATGCCATTTCCCTTGGTTATCCGTTTTGGTATGGTATACCTTGTTTTTAAATTTTACGATTATTTCTTCTTCAGCTGAGGCCCAGCCCCAAATTTTAATGTCGGTCCCCCGCTGTAATACAGCACCATCACTAATTAGCTTGGGCAGTTTTATTTGGCACTGGAGCAATGGGAATTGCAGAATTAAAACCAGTAGTAAAAGTGTTTTTTTAATGTTCATTTTGTCTAGGTCTTTATTAGTGAAACTCAATTTTGAGAAGTCGGTAAGACGCACTTAAAATTGCAAGTTGAACTAATCCCGCCTTTTTCGGCGGGATCTAGGTTCAATACCTCTACCCTAGGGTCGATTCCTATTATTGGGTCAGGGCCTGCCTTTGTCGGCAGACAGGCCTGCCTATGTCGGCAGACAGGCCTGCCCTGAGGTTTAATAGCTTTTATTGTTGCTTATTCATAATCATATAGTTCCAGGCGTTGAATGTTATAGTTTTCCTTAAAAATACGGAGATGCCTACCTTGATGGGTCTGGTCTCCGTTCAGGTGTCGTATTATTTTCCATTTCATGTTTTCAAATACCCCTTCATCAACCTTTAGGATACCTACTTTTAAATTTGGGTCTTTAATATTTTTGAAGGTCACATAAAAACCATTTCCAGCTACATAAAACTCCTTGTTTCCCGTTTGAATGATTATGGCCCCGGCCATATCCCATGTTTCATTTTTGGCCTCGGCCTCCCAACCTAATTTATAGCTGTGATTAAAGGTAAATTCATAATTGCCCAACCTCACAATGCTCCCTATATTTTCCTTGTCCAATAATACCCCTTCCATACGGTTCAAACCTTGATTCTTTGTAATGAGGGGGGTAAGTTGGCCTATAAGGTCGTACATTCTGCCCAAGGGTTCATTATGTGGATCAACGGAAGATTCAATGGAAAAAGGGGAGAAGCCCATAGCTTGGTAATGACCAATGGCGTAGGCGGCCTTTCCCGCCACAGTATGGTCAAATTTATGTTCTGGAATAAAAAGGGGGTTGCCTTGGCGTACATAAAGGTCGTTCCAATACTTGAAATCCGGGTTGTAAAAATCCGGGGATAAAAAATCTATGGAAGGTGCGGCCGCTTTCCATACGTCCATTAAATGGGGAAGCGGACCTGCACTTGGATATTCCCCTGGTTTTTTCCCTTTTGCATTCAAGGCGGCATTTACAAACATGGGAAGCGGATAGACTTCCTTTCCGGCGGAAATGACCTCTTGGGTGAATTTGGCAAAATACCAAGCCATAAAGATTTCAGAGGTATGCTCCCCTATACCAAAAATTTCTTCCCAAGTGCCATTGGTTTTAAAACCATTTTTACTCCAAACCTTATGAAATTCAGGGACTAGGACTTTTTTGTTTTTGGATAAATAATTTATGAATTCCTCTGGAACTTTAGTGTTATATTTTTTATTGGCCAGTGGACTATGGTCTCGAGCCGAGGGTAACATACCAATTTCATTTTCTGGTTGTACCATTATAACAGTCTGTTCTTTGCCGTCAATATCTCTTAAGTGTTGCATTAAGGTTTTGAATGCCAAGCGGTCTGCCTGTAGGTTGTTTTCGCCAAACGGTGATAATATTTCTTGGCTTATCCCATTTTGATCCTTTGCTCTGGGGTATCTTTTTTGATTGGTCTTCACCCAGGCAGGCGCGTGGCTGGACATACTGTTTTTCCATGAACCAAACCATAACAATACTATTTTGAAATTGTTTTTCCTGGCCTCAAGAAGCAGGTCGTCCAATAATTTAAAGTCAAACTTTCCCTCCTCGGGCTCTATAAGTTCCCAAAAAACAGGAGCTAGTATAGTATTAAGGTTCATTGCCTTTAGTTTTGGCCAAACAGTTGCCATGTTCTCAACACTGGTAAAGGTAGAGTTGCCCAATTCACCACCTAAAATTAAATATGGTTTGTTCTTTACTATAAGTTGGGTTGCATTCCCTTGTTTTTTTAAATGAGGGATGGAATAACCTTCTGTGCCCCCTAATTGATTGGATTGGTTTTGTTGGGATAAAACAATACTGACGGATAACAGTAGTGCGCTGGTTAAAAGTGTTTTATAAATATTCATTCCTTATATTCTTTTGGGGCATGGCTAAATAATTCATTCCTTGGTCTTTCAGTCCCATTGAGGTCGGATGCCGGGGGCAAATGGAAATTTCAAGGACTGGTAATATTCCAAGCTCTTTGGTGATTTTTCAACCCCCACGGGGAGCGCTTTTTGCGAATAGGTCTGAAAATAGAGCAAGCAGGCATTACGCCACCATTTGGCCTCTTGCAACTGGATTTTCAGGAGCATTTGTACTTCTTGGAATTGTTCTTTGGTGATATAGGGCCGGGCATTGTTCCAAGTCTCGATCATTTCTTCTACTTGATCAACTCCTTCTTGATATTTTAGGGCCATGCCATCCCATAAACTATGACCATTTTTTAAGGTATAATCCCAGGGTAAGTGGTGAAACCACAACAGATATTCTTCGGGACATGTTTTGGGGTCGTTAAAGGCTTTTGCCACTTCTGGAGCATATTGCCCAGTGGCATTGCTACCACTATGGCTACGATTAAATCCGATCCCCTTTGTATCTGCCTTATGATAGTAGGTAGGGTTCCATTCGGGCCTGCTTAATTCGTGCACCCAAGGCCCTGGGCCGTAATGGTGGCCAGTATCAAAAATATGGTGTAACCCTAGTGGATTCATGTAATTCACCACCGCTTCCCTGGAGTCGAGCATCATTTTTTTTACCGGTTCAACAAAATCGGGGTCATTGGTATAGGTAGCTCTAAGCCATTCGTCCGCTATGGTCCCTGCACTGATATAGGGATCCCAAGCCAACCTTCCAAAACCATACCAATTGGCTTGGGCAAAAGGATGGCCGGTCCAGTTAAGATCGTTTCCAATATTGGAAACACCGGCCATCCCCGATATCTTATGGTGACCCAAGGAGCCATCCACAACCTTGGCCACTGTAGATCCCTTGCCTTTGCTATAGGTGTCGGAATCTAGTACTTCTTCGTACAATTTGGGCAAAAAGACCAGATGGGTACTAAAACCCAGATATTCTTGGGTTATCTGAAACTCCATCATCAATTGGGTATTGGGCATGGCGCCAAACATGGGGTGAAAGGGTTCCCGTGGCTGAAAATCAATGGCCCCATTCTTTGTTTGAATTAAAACATTGTCGTTGAACAGACCATCTAAAGGAACGAATTCCGAGAAAGCCTGTTTGGCCCGATCTTCGGGATCGTGTTCGGAATAAACAAATGCCCTCCAAATAACAAGACCATTGTGTGGTTGTAGGGCCCTGGCCATCATATTGGCCCCGTCCACGTGGTTTCTTCCATAATTTTGTGGACCTGGCTGTCCTTCGGAATTGGCTTTCACCAAAAAACCGCCAAAATCAGGAATTAAGGAGTAGATTTCGCTGACTTTATCGTTCCACCATTCTTGGACTTTTGCGTCCAAAGGGTCGGCAGTTTTTAAGCCGCCAATTTCCATAGGGGCGGAAAACCGTGCCGTGAGATAGACTTTAATGCCGTAAGGCCTAAAAACATTGGCCAAGGCACTAACTTTTTCCAGATACATAGGGGTCATGATCAGGGAGTTGGCATTGACATTGGTCAAGGAGACGGCGTTTATGCCAATGGAGGCATTTGCCCTGGCGTAATCCAAATAGCGCGGGTCCAGATACTCTGGTAATTTATGCCAATTCCATAAGGAAAAACCGGCATAGCCCCTTTCCACACTGCGGTCTAGATTGTCCCAGTGGTTGAGCATTCGCAAGTCTATCTTTGGAAACTCTAAAAGGGAAACATTGCTTAATTCTTTGTGTTGTTGCATCAAATTTAGTAGGCGAAATACACCATATAGTATTCCAATATCTTCATTGGCAGCAAGTACAATAAGTTTTTTTCCCTTATGGGTAACGGATTTTAAGACAAACCCCTCGTTGCCTACTTCACCGAGATTATCGGACAGTTTTTTCTTGAGAGTAGTATCAAGCGTAGCAGTTTTGGCTATTAGAAAGGTGTTATTTGTATGTGGGGCCTCCGTAAAATGGAGTGTGATTCCCAACATTTTTTCCAGGCCCGTGGTCATTTCTTTTTTAGCAGCTTTAAGCACCTCACTCCCATCTTCGAAATAGATGGAATTGGTCAGGTCTTTATATTCCTTTAATAGCAATGGTTTCCCAACCTTATCATATCCCAACCAAAGATGATATCCATCGGGCGATTGTGGGAAGGCACAGGCTATGAATGCCATAAAAACTATTATTGTTGGTTTTATACAGAACATTATAAAATCTTTAATTTTTACTTTTAGGTACTCTATAAAATTAATGAACAAATTAATTGACACATTAATAGTGGGAACAATTAAATTGTGTTGTGTTATCCGCCGGCAATTTTTGAAAAACAGGCATAGGGCATATTGCAGGACTTTATTCAATCAAGCCGGTTATAAACCGTATAATAAATTATCCAAATCCGGCCATTTAAAACGGCTTCTTCCAGTCAAAGGTGTTGGATTCCTAGTGAATAGAATAGCACGTATGTTGCCCATTCTAGTAATTATGGCGCATTTGAATCAGGATGCAATTTTTTCTAATTATATTGATACGTCCTAAGTGGTATAGTTGTCGCAAAGCCAGAGGGGTACCTCTGGTTTTCTGACTACTTTTATGTCCATTTTGGATATTTCCATATTTTATAAGAACCATTGTTGGTTTGGTAGATATACTATTGATACTATTTTAGAAAATTATGAAAGTTGCCCTAATTCTAAAAGTCGGCATTGTAAGTATAATGTTAACCCTAGGTAATATAAATGCCCAGAGTTATGGGGAGGATTATACTTTTGTTAATATTGAGCAGAACAATACACTACGTGCTGTCTCAAGCATAGTCCAGGATAGTTTGGGACTGATTTGGATGGGTACCAATGGCGTTGGACTAAAAAAATATAATGGTATTGAAATCAGCTCCTATAAACAGGATTCCAATCATGAAAGAACCCTCAATAGTTCCTTGATATATGTAGCTTATGTTGATAGATCCAATAGATTGTGGATTGGCTCGGAGGCAGGATTAAATTTATACGATCGCGATTTTGATGAATTTAAAAATGTAGTTCTATATAAAGATTCCATAGCCTTGGAGAACGTTCCTATTAGGGCCATTCAAGAAAGTTCCGATGGGACCCTGGTTATAGGGTCACATTTTAATGGTCTTTTCAAAGTAGATCAAAACCAACTCAAGGGGTATAGTATTCCCATTCAAACTACCGTTCCCATTCCAGAATTACAAATAAATAGTTTAATTCAAAGTAGTACCGGAAAAATATTGATGGGATCCAATAAAGGTCTTTTTGAATACAATGGCACTATTGCCAATCCTATTTTATCCACCTTTGAGGCCCATGGGGATGAAACGGAATTCTTGTATAACATAGAGTCTATGCTTCAAGATGATGAAGGGTCCATTTGGATAGGTACCTTTTCCAATGGTCTTATAAAAGTGGAAGTAAGCCCATTCAATTCATATGAAGTACATAATTATAAAATTAGTAATCAACGTATCCTGTCTTTGACCCAAGCACCTGACGGTAATATTTTGTGCGGAACGGAAAACGACGGTCTTTTCGTGTTGAAAAAAAATGGGGTCGTCCAAAAGAATTACCGGTATAACAAATTTAACTCCAATAGTATAAAGTCTAATTCCATTTGGTCATTATATGTAGATACCCAAGACCGTATTTGGATAGGGTATTACAATAATGGGGTAGGGGTCTATGATAGGCTTTATGACAAGTTCAAGGATATAAAAAGTCTGGCCAATTTAAACAATTCCTTGCAGCTACCCTCTGTAACCAGTATTGTAAATGATAAAAAGGGCAATATATGGATCGGTATGGATGGAGGAGGTATTGATATCTATGACCCCAATAAAAAGAATATTGTACATCTGAAAGACCCGAACAATAAGTTGGTTTCCCAATTGAATGCGGGGGATATAGTGGTCCTTTTTATGGATAGCAATGATAATCTATGGGTTGGTACCTGGAATTCGGGAATATTTTACCTGCCCAATAATGCCAAGGCCTTTATAAATTACAATACATCCAATACCAATGGTGGGTTAAAATCGAATCGTATAATGAGCTTTTCAGAAGACTCCAAAGGAGTTATTTGGATAGGTTCCTATGTAGAAGGTTTGCATTCCTTTGATCCAGGAAGCAAAAGTTTTAGCCATCATAACAATACTATTTTTGATGACCCAAGTCCTGGACAAGGAGCAATGCGCATAGTTTTGGTAGATAAAAATGACACTATTTGGATGGGAACTACCAGTGGCCTGTACAAAATTTCTTCTGATTTTGGCAAGCCCCAAAAGGTTATTTCCCTACGGGAAAGCATGCATCAAGATGTAGAAAACAAACTTGTAGTGGATGTAATAGTGTCCTTGTATGAAGACAGTAAGGGGCATTTATGGATAGGGACCGATGGTGCGGGTCTTTGTAGGTATGATCCAGTAGGTGATGCTTATACTTGGTATGGGAATAAAGATGGCCTTGGTCAAGAAACAATAGCCTCTATTTTGGAAGATGACAATGGGGATATATGGATGGGAGGAAACAATGGTTTGTCCCATATGAATGTAGTTGATGGTACGTTCAAGAATTTCGATATGAATGACGGTCTTCTTTCAAACGACTTTAATTTCAATTCTTCGTATAAAGACGAAAATGGTATTTTGTATTTTGGTAATTACGGCGGTATCAATTATATAGATCCTAAAAACATGAAGTACAATAACAATAAACCGTTGGTGTATTTTACTGATTTCAAGCTTTTTAATAAATCGGTGGTTCCAAACCAGGAAGACTCCCCCTTAAAAAAAATAATTGGACAGACCGAAAGTCTAAGTTTAAACCACCGCCAGTCCGTTTTTACTATCGAATACGCGGGCATCAACCTTACTAGGCCTAAAAAGAACCAATATGCCTATTATTTGGAAGGCTTTGAGGATAAATGGAATTATGTTGGAGAGAATAGAAGTGCCACTTATACCAATCTGCCTCCAGGGGATTATATCTTTAAAGTTAAGGCATCCAACAATGATGGCATTTGGAACGAAACTCCAAAAACGCTTAAACTGAGCATTCTTCCTCCATGGTGGGCTACAAACTATGCCTTGATATCCTACATACTTCTTTTTTGTTTGATCACTTATTTTTTGGCGCATTTGGCCAAACAAAGAATAAGAGAAAAACGAATTGTGCAATTTGAAAGGGACAGAAGAATACAGGAGGAAACCTTGAATGACAGAAAAATACAGTTTTTTACCAATATTTCCCATGAATTTAGAACACCCCTGACATTGATACTCAATCCTTTGGAGGATATCATGGATGACCCTGGACTTGTGTTAAGTAGAACGGTGAAGGAAAAATTGCGTATTATCCATAAAAACACCACCAGACTCAAGCGTTTAATTGATGAATTGATGGATTTTAGAAAATTGGAAATCAATAAGTTGTCCATTAAAATTTCTGAAATGGAAGCGATTGCCTTTGTCAAGGAAATTGCCGGACATTTTGAAGAGGAGGCAGTACTTAAGAATATTGTTTTTCAAGTGGAATCAGATGATTTTCCCATAACGCTTTGGAGCGACCCCTCTATGTTGGAAAAAATAATTTTCAATATACTTTCCAATGCCTTCAAGATAACTCCTGACAATGGAGAGATTACCGTAGGGGTTTTTAGGTGCAACCATAAGGTAAGCTTTCCGTTGATATATGGCGAAGAGACTGTTCAGGCCCTGGAAATTTATGTACAGGATACAGGAAGCGGTATAAAAAAGGAAGAAATCGTCAAGGTTTTTGAACGTTTCTATCAGGTGGAGAATATGAACAGTCAATATTATGGTGGAACCGGCATCGGCCTAGAGGTAGTCAAGAATTTTGTAGACCTATTGAAAGGGAAGATAGAAGTGGAAAGTGAAGAATTCAAGGGGACCAAATTCAGGGTTTTCCTCCCCTTAGGGAATGCCCATTTTAAACCCAACGAATTGTTTTTACCTCCTAAGAATGATATTGACCACATTGGTCGGCAGGAATTTGAGGAGGAAATAACACATCAAATATTGGGAACCAACTTGCAGAAGACCTTACTTATTGTTGAGGATAATACAGAATTAAGGGATTACCTTAAAAACGAATTGTGTGGTGATTATATGATTATCGAAGCTGTTAACGGTGTACAAGGTTTGGATTTGGCTACTAGAAGAATTCCGGATATGATACTAACCGATGTAGTAATGCCGGAGATGGACGGATTTGAATTTTGTAAACATATAAGGGAAGATATTAAAACCAGTCATATCCCATTATTGATGTTGACTGCCAAAGCCATGACCGATGATTGGGTCAAGGGTATAGATTCCGGTGCCGATGTATATTTGAGCAAGCCTTTTGATATGAAGGTCTTAAAGGCGCAGCTCAAACAAATAATACATAGTAGGCAAGTGCTTTTCAATAAATATTCCAATGATTCCAACAACGTACAGATACCTGGTAATTCGACCCAACTGGACAAAAAATTTATCACCAAAGTCTTGGCCCATATTGCTGAAAATATGTCCGATGAAAACCTCAATGTAGAACATTTGGCCGATGAACTCAACTTGAGCAGAAGTCAATTGTACCGAAAGATAAAAGCGCTGACCGGGTATTCGGCAAATGAGTTTTTGCGTAAGATAAGATTGGAAAAGGCAAAGCACATGTTGGTAAACGGTAATGAATCCATTAGTGAAGTATGTTTCAAAGTTGGATTTTCATCACCTTCCTACTTTACCAAATGTTTTAAAGCCCATTTTGGGGTGTTGCCCACCGAAATAAAATAAAGGAAATTTTTCAAGGGTAATGTACCATGTACATAGATTAGGGAATCCATGGGATATCCTTGAGCAGCTCTATGATAGGATATATGCAAATATTCAAATTGGATTTTAGTTAATCGCATATTTCCTGTATGCCCCAAATGTTTTAAAAACCGCATCAAATGTAGTATCCAAAGGCTGCGAATATGGCGATTTTTACCTTTTGAACTTTAATCAGGTTTGCACAGGATTTTTACTCAATATCAATACCGATCCCAAAATAAATTCAATTTTAAATTATGGTCCCCAATTGTAAAATAATGTTCGTATTCCTTGTCACGTTGTTTGGCATATTTGGATGTGGGCATAAGGTTATGGAAAAGGATACATCGCAAACAACCCAAATATGTAGCCTTAAAGATGTCTTTTTAAACGATTTCTTTATTGGGGCCGCAGTTAATGAACAGTTGATAGACGGAAAGGATTCCTTGGCCCTGAAACTGGTGACCAGTGAATACAACTCCATAAGCCCGGAAAATGTAATGAAGTGGATGTATATACACCCCGAGCCTAAAACGTTCAATTTTGAAAAGGCCGATAGGTATATAGCTTTAGGCTTGGCAAACAACCTTTATACGCTAGGGCACACCCTTGTTTGGCATAGCCAGGCTCCCGATTATTTAAATAAAGTAAGCGATAGTGCTACCCTGGTCCGGTATCTTGAAAATCATGTAAAAACACTGGTAACCAGATACAAGGGAAAAATAGCCGCTTGGGATGTGGTAAATGAGGCTTTAAACGAAGATGGTTCCTTAAGAGAAAGTGTTTTTTTAAAGTTCTTGGGAGAGGATTATATTAAAAGGGCTTTTGAATTGGCGGAAAAGGCCGATCCGGAAGCTCAATTGATCTACAACGATTATAATTTATGGAAACCGGAAAAGAGGAAGGGGGTTGTTAGGTTGGTAAAGCGGTTACAGGATAGCGGAATAAAAATAGATGCCGTAGGGCTACAGGGACACTGGAATTTATCCGAACCTTCACTGGTAGATATAGAACAAAGTATTATCACATTTAATGAACTAGGGCTAAAAGTCCATTTTTCAGAATTGGATATTAGTGTACTACCCAATCCTTGGGACCTCGTAGGGGCAGAAATTAGTCAGAATTTCGACGAGAGCTCATATATGAACCCTTATCCGGAGCGTATACCGGATTCGGTTCAAATGGCATTGGCCAATCGTTATCAAGATATTTTTAAGCTCTTTTTAAAGCATAGGGAAAAGATAGATAGGGTCACTTTCTGGGGTATAAGCGATCAAGGATCTTGGCTCAATAACTGGCCCATAAAAGGTAGGGTAAACTATCCCTTGCTCTTCGATAGAGAATTTAATCCCAAAATGGCATATGACAGTATAGTTGCCCTAAAATTATGATTATGCCTTATCTCAAATTAAACTAAAGTATACATGACTAACATTTCACAAAAATTATCCATAAGGGAAAAAATTGGATATAGTCTGGGGGACTTGGCCGCCAACTTGGTTTTTCAGACCTTAATGACCTATTTGGCCTATTTTTATACGGATATTTATGGTCTTGAGGCCAACCATGCCTCCGCAATTATTTTAACGGTAGGGCTTGTAGCGGCCTTTGGATTTAATCCAATCATAGGAGCATTGGCCGATAGGACAAAATCCAAATGGGGGAAATTTAGACCTTGGATTCTTTGGACTGCCGTTCCCTTGGGAGTTGTGGCGTTATTGGCTTTTAGTACCCCGGATTTTGAGTATAAGGGTAAAGTAATTTACGCGGTGGTAACCTATACGCTTTTACTCCTATTATATGCAGCCAACAATTTGCCGTATTCGGCCTTGAGCGGTGTAATAACCGGGGATATGGCCGATAGGAATAGTTTATCGGCCTATCGATTTGTGGCTGTAATGTTTGCCCAGTTTTTTGTGCAGGTCTTTATGTTGCCCATCATAGAAACTGCCGGCGGTGGTGATAAGGCGATCGGAATTGAAAAAGTGATGACTTGGTTGGCAATTATTGGGACCGTAATGCTACTGATCACTTTCTTTACCACCAAAGAACGTATTATTCCTAAGCCAGAGCAATCCTCTAGCCTGGCAGAAGACATTAAGGATTTGTTTAAAAATAGGCCATGGGTCATTATTCTGTCCGTAACCACCTTGGTTTTTATTACCCTTGCCCTGAAGGGAGGTGCTTATGTGTATTATTTTGAAAATTATGTAAGTAAGGAAAAGCTAACCCAGTTTATACAACCTATGTTGGATACCTTGGCTGGGATAGGTATTAACTTTTTTGGTGAAAATCCAGTGTCGGCCGGTTTTGGTCTATTCAATGCCGGGGGTATTATATTTATGATCCTAGGCATTACACTTTCAAAGGGTTTTGCGGATAAGTATGGTAAAAGGGATGTTTTTAGCGTGGCCTTGTTTATGGCAACCTTCTTTATCTTTATCTTTTATTTCTTTTCGGAAGAGTCGGTGGTGTTGATCTTTCTTTCGCAAATACTTCACGGCTTTTTCTATGGTCTTACAATTCCATTGCTTTGGGCAATGATAGCCGATGTGGCGGATTATTCCGAGTGGAAAAACAACCGCCGGGCCACAGCCATCATTTTTTCCGCTATGATGGTAGGCTTAAAGGGAGGTCTGAGTATTGGTAGTGCACTGGTGACATGGATTTTAGGCCTGTATAATTATATAACCAAAGAGGCTGCTGTAGCAGGGGAGGCCATAGTGCAACCGGAAACTGCTGTTCAAGGGACTAAATTGTTGGTAAGTATTTTTCCTGCCATTCCATTTTTGATTGCCATAGCACTTCTACTGTTATATGAAATTGATAAAAAAATGGAGGTTAAAATAGAACTTGATTTAAAGGAACGAAGAAATAACGGATAAAAAATTATAGACCATGCCAGAAGAACCCATATCCCATATCGATTTTGATGAATTAAATTCAAAGGCCATTTCCCAGCCAATTGTAAGCCATTTGTATACAGCAGATCCCTCTGCACATGTGTTTGATGGTAAGATTTATATTTACCCCTCCCATGATATTGATGCTGGAGTACCCTTTAACGATAACGGGGATCATTTTGCCATGGAGGATTACCATGTAATATCTATGGATACCATTCACGGACCGGCCGTGGATCACGGAGTTGCCCTACATGTTAAGGATGTTCCCTGGGCGAAAAGACAGCTATGGGCTCCCGATGCCGCTCGTAAAAATGGGAAATATTATCTCTTTTTTCCGGCTAAAAGAGCCGACGGTATTTTTCAAATAGGGGTGGCTATTTCGGGCCGTCCCGAGGGGCCATTTATAGCCCAACAGCAACCTATTTTAAAAAGTTATAGCATAGACCCGGCAGTGTATGAAGATGAAGACGGAAGCTATTATATGTATTTTGGAGGTATTTGGGGAGGACAGCTTCAGAAGTATAGGAAGAACAGCTACAACGATGCGCATGAATTGCCACTGGCCCATGAACCAGCCCTCTTGCCCTTGGTAGCTAAAATGACCGATGACCTTTTGCAATTTGCAGAGGACCCCAAGCAGGTGGAAATACTGGACGAATACGGTGACTTACTATTGGCAGGAGATACCCAGAGACGTTTTTTTGAAGCTTCATGGGTTCATAGGTATGGGGGTAAATACTATTTTTCATATTCTACAGGGGATACCCATTTTATTTGCTATGCGGTAGGGGAGAGTCCCTATGGCCCTTTTACGTATTCGGGACGAATTTTAAACCCCGTTGTAGGTTGGACATCACATCATTCCATTTGCGAGGTGGACGGAAAATGGTATCTTTTTTATCACGATTCAAGTCTGTCCAAAGGAGTCACCCACTTGAGATCCGTTAAGGTTACGGAGTTGGTCCATAGGCAGGATGGGAGCATAGAAACTATTGACCCCTACAATAATTTATTAGTGTAACTCAATTTTGAGAAGTCAGTAAGACGCACTTAAAATTGCAAGTTGAACTAATCCCGCTTTTTTGGCGGGATCAAGGTTCAATACCTCGACCCTAGGTTCGATTCCTATTATTGGGTTCAGGTCCTGCCTTTGTCGGCAGACAGGCCTGCCCTGAGGTTTAATACCCTTTATTGCAAATTTAAATTTTCCGTTTTCACCTCCCTTAGTGGGGTGTCTGAATGTTTAGGCGGGCGTGAATTGTTAGCTGTTTTGCCATTAATTAAGTTGAATGAATTGAAGGTAATCATTGTTTTTGGCCGCTATAATATAGGATGTTTTATTGGTGTTTATAGGGAGCATGTCCTTAACATCCCCAGGGACAAAAAATCCACTTTGGTCGGGAGGTACCGATGTAAAACCGCCTTTTCCATTTCCTTTTAGGAAAAGCCCATGCCCGGCGTCATTACGGGGTGTTTCAACTTCGGAGACATGTAGGTTGCCTGCAATTAAACAATCCAAATAACCATCTTTATCATAGTCTTTCACTAGGATTTTATTGATGCTGGAAGTCTGCGCTTCCCTTGGGAGCAGATGTTGGACCAATTTGCCATTTTTATTTTCCAAATAAATACTGGCAAACGATTTTACCTGATAGTGCAGTGAAGATTCCAGTGCCTTTTCACTATAAACATCTTCTAGGGTAGCCTGGGCAAAACTCTCATAGTCCTGGAATTTTTGTTTAATTCCTGGTATCTGTTGAGAGGAACATTCCCTTCCCCTTAGTGGGTATTGCTTCCCATCATTATAATAACTAAGCACAATATCGGCGGCGTTATCCTTGTCAAAGTCATTGGCATAAATATCGAATGTCTCCTCCTTTGTCGCTTTGTACTTGTAGTTTAAACCATTGTTTCCTACTATGTAATCCATGTCGCCATCCCCATCAAAATCTCCTTGTTCAATGCTCCACCACCATCCGGTTGAATCTTTGGTAAGTCCCATTTCCTCAGAAACCTCTTTGAATCCGGTAACAGTATTTTTAAAAACCCTTATGGGCATCCATTCACCGACTACAATAATATCCAACCGATTGTCATTGTCTATGTCTGAGATTACAGCGCTTGTAGCCATTCCTAGGTTTTCAAACCCTGGCGCATGCATTTCTGAAGAAATGTCAAATTTAACATTATTGGCAGTGCTTACATTTTGTAGGATATAACTAGTAGCAGGAGACGGATAGTTGCCTGGGACTTGTCTGCCCAAGACCAATAAATCTTCCCTGCCATCATTGTTAAAATCTGCATGGTACACTTTTGAACCACTATTTTTTATTGGGGGCAAGGCGTTTTTATGGGCTTTTGAGAATTTCCCTGCTCCGTCATTTAGGTATAACCTGTCTTGTAAGGATTCTGAATTTGGGGAGAATTCATACCCGCCGCTTACTACATAAAGATCATTGTCCCCATCCCCGTCGGCGTCGAAAAGTATAGCTCCTGAATCCTCGCTTAATTTGTCTTCCTCTAAAAAATAGGAGGCCACTTTTTTAAATGTATTGGATTCTTGAATAAAAACACTTCCAGGAGATCCCGCTGATCCCCCTACAAAATAATCATCCATCCCATCGTTGTTCATATCACCAACGGCTATGGCCGGCCCAAAGGCGGACATCTTATGGGGCAGGAGTACTTGTATGCCAAAATCGTCAAAGTCATTTTCCTGATGAAGGTATTTGGGAAAGACTTCGCTACTATCCGTTGTAAACAGGAACTTATTGTCTGTGGCAGGAATTTCATGGATACGGGCGTTGGAATAATCAAAAATTAGGGTCTGATTAGGGTCTATGTTCTTTAGCTCTTCAATTTTACCATCTGCCCAAACCACTTTTAAATGGTCAATTTTGGGGGACTTGCCCAGCCCGAAATGTAGTTCAGGAGCCACAGAGGATTGAAACCCTCTTGTTAAGGTGAGCTCTTGCATCTGTGTTTGTCCTGCGGTTGTTAGATACACCCTGTTGCCAAGACCAAATTTATTATCGGGTAATCCGTTAAATTTAATTTTTAGATGCCCATTTAATTCCGAACTTTTATTCTCAAAAACCGAGGCATAGTCATCAAGGTTATTGGTGATAATTTCGAGATCCCCGTCATTGTCAAGATCGGCGTATACCACCCCATTGGAAAAACCTTTGTATTCAATCCCCCAGCTTTTGTTTGCTTTCTCGAACTCCAAGTTTCCTTTGTTTCTAAATATAAAGTTGTCTATTTTTTCGGAAGGGATGGCCTGACTCAATTGCAAAAGGCTGTCTGAACTTAATTTTATGCCCTTTAACTTATTAAAATAGTCATTGTTGTTGATTTCCCTTCTTGTGCCGTTGGATACAAAGAGATCCTTTAGGCCATCGTTATCAAAATCGGCGAATAAAGGCCCCCAGCTCCAATCGGTGGAGGAGGTTCCCGTAAGCCTCGAAATATTGGAAAAGTGTGGTACCCCGTCTTCAAATACCCCAGAATTCAACTGCATACAGTTATGCATATATTGGTATCCAAATCCTGAATTGACAACGTCCCAAAACAGTGCTATGTTCATACTGGCCATATTGGTTTTTTTACGCCTATTGTCCTTGGCATCCATATCTACCTGAAAGATATCCAAGTTGCCGTCATTGTTGAAATCGGCAATGTCAGCTCCCATACCGTAGAAGGATGTATGTTGGGTGGCCTTCTTCACCACTTCCTTAAAAGTGCCATCCTGGTTGTTGATAAACATATAATCGGGAGATCTAAAGTCGTTGGAAACATAGATGTCTGGCCAGGTATCATTATTTAGGTCCCCCACGGTGGCACTCAGCGTTAGACCAAAGTTTCTAAGTCCTGATTCGTTGGTGACATTGGTAAATTGATCCCCGTCGTTCCGGTACAGATAATCCATATTGGTATCGGATACGTTTTTCATGTTATATAGGTAGACAAATGAAGGTGAATCAAATTTGGTAGGAGGATAATTGGCAACGTATAGATCCAAATCCCCATCTTTGTCATAATCGAAAAAAGTGGCCTGTACACTATTTCCCAAATTGTCCACTCCATATTTCTCGGCCATTTCCTCAAAAGTACCGTCGCCTTTATTCACAAACAATTGATTGTTTTTTTTGCCAAATTTGCCCCCCACAGAGCAATAGATGTCCAGCCATCCGTCTCCATTTATATCGGCCATGGTTACCCCGGTGTACCAACGGTCGTCCCCGCTTACGCCGGCATTTTCGGTAATATCCTCAAATTCTAGGTTCCCTTTGTTCAAATATAGTTTGTTGGGTACTTGATTCCCCGTGAAATAGATGTCCAATAGGCCATCATTGTTAATGTCACCGGTTGCTACACCACCTCCCATATATAGATAGGAATAGGTAAAATAATTTAAGGAATCATTTTCTGTAAGGAGGTTACTAAAGGTGATTCCCGTTTTAGGATGATCCAGGGATCTAAATATTTTGCCTCCGTTCAATTCCTCGTTTTTGGAACAATTGACCAATAGCATCAAACCAATTGAAGCAAGAACGATTTTCCCAATCTCTGTAATTTTCATTGCTTTTATATTTAATTCGTGGTGATAATTTACGTCAATTATACCTTATAAAAAACAGCGTACCTGGGCACGCTGTTTTAAAACTAACTAATTAACCAACCAAATTATTTATAATTTTAATAGCCAGGATTTTGATCTTCTGAATTTATATTTTCATTTGAAGTAATTTCGGAAAGCGGTATTGGGAATAGTTCGCTCTTGCCGGCTTGAAAGCCTGTTCCTTCCAAAAATTCGGCGGCAATTCCCCAACGGATCAAATCGTTGAACCTAACCTGTTCCCCGGCCAGCTCCACCTTGCGTTCATGTACAATGGCATCAAAAACCTCTGATTTTGATAGGGTGGTGGGTAATGCGGGCATCATGACACTTGGTCTTGATCTAACCTCGTTAATGTATCCTACCGCATTTGCCTGGGTCCCTACCTCATTTTCACATTCCGCCATCATGAGAAGTACATCGGCATATCTCATCACTTTGAAATTAATTCCCGAATTGGTCTCTTCATGTGCCCGTTGGTAATAATTTTGATATTTTTTCCAACCTGCACGTCTATTTTGCGCAATGTACACTTCCCCTTCAGGGATGGGATCCGGAGGTGTTCCGGTACGCACTGTTCCTCCTGGAAAAGTGTCTCCTTCAGAATAGAAGCAGTCTTTAAAGCGCGGGTCCCCTAACTCATATTCGTCCAGAAGATCATCTGATGGATAAACGTTGAACCAATCGTTAAAGCCATATTCCTGGCCTCTAAAGGTAATCTCGTTCAATCGGTCTCCAGAACTACCATCTCCCCATCCAGAACCACCAATGGAGGTGTCATAGGCTACTTCAAAAATAGATTCAGGACCGTATTCTGTTTGTTCCTTAAAATTGTCGAAATAGTTTTCTTCCAATTGGTATTTACCATAGACTTTTTCAAAATTGTCAAGGGCAAGCCTGTGTTCCCCTCTAAACAGATATACTTTACCTAAAAAAGCCAAAGCGGCCTCTTTGGTAGCCCTTCCCAAGGTTGTCTCCTCTCCTTTGGCTAGTAGGGTGTTGGATGCATCGGTCAAGTCATTGATAATTTGTTCGTAGACCTGCTCTTTTGGGCTTCTGGGGTATCCTACAATATCGTCCGGAATGGTAGTAATAAGTGGCACATCGCCAAATCGGGTTACCAAAAAGAAATAATAAAGGGCCCTTAAAAATTTGGCCTCCCCTATGTACTTGCTTTTATGGGCCTGTGACAATTTGTTTTCGGGTATCGCATTTATTTTTTCTTCGTTGCCTATGACGAAGTTGGCCTTGTTGATACCTTTATAACAGCTGTTCCAGTATAGTCCAATGGCACCGTGGGCAGAATTGAAGGAAAATTGTAGGTATTCCCTTTTATCCGCTTCCAATTGGGAGTTGCCGCCATTTTCATGGGACATATTGTCCATCATAAAAAACATATGCCGGGTATAGAGGCCTTGTGTTTGTAGGTTGGCGTACACGGCCGTAACGGATGATTCTACCTGTCCTGCGTCCGAGAAAAAAGTTTCTGGGGCTATGTTGTTTTCATTGATAAGTTCAAGGCCACTATTGTCACACGAAAGAGTGAACAATAGGCCGATTACGGTGGCGGTAATATATTTATATTTTCTCATGTCTATATTTTAAAATGAAACTTGTATGCCTAGAAGTAAGGATTTGGGCTGAGGGTAGTTACCTCTATCAATACCAACTTCAAAATTTGAGTTATTATTGGGTTTACCTATCTCGGGATCTAAGCCGGAATAATCTGTAAGTGTTACAAGGTTCTGTCCACTTATATACATCCTTAATTTGTTAATATGTTTGTTGAGCATATCACCTTTAATACTATAACCCAAAGAAATATTCTTCAAGCGGGTATAGGACCCATCCTCTATAAAGCGGTCAGAGGCCGAAACGTTCTGGGTAGAACCAAAGGCTCGTGGCACTTCGTTGGAAGTACCTGGTCCTGTCCAACGGTTTAGGACCGCGGTGCCCGCATTGAACAATCGTGGCATTCCTTCTAGGTCATATATATTGGTGTTGTAAATACTATTGCCGGAAACTCCGCTAATAAAAGCATTAAAATCCCATCTCTTATAGCCTGCCGATAAGTTAAGGCCATAGGTTAGATCAGGGAAGGCGCTTCCCAAAATGGTACGGTCCTGATCATTTATGTTTCCATCGTTGTTCAAGTCCTTGAAACGAATGTCCCCTGGTTGTACGGCAGTCTGTGATGGGTTGGCAGTAAAAACGGCATTTACCTCACTTTGGTCCTGATAGACACCATCGGTTACTTTCCCATAAAAATGAAACAAGGTTTCGCCAACGGCCAACCTGGTAAGGTTCTCATTTTCAAATCCACCCCCTACTAGCTGATCAAGGCCACCCAAGGAAAGAGCTTCATTTTTACTGGTACCCAGATTTAAATTGGCAGACCATGTAAAATCGCCTTCAAAATCATTATAGCCCAAAGAGATTTCAAAACCTTTGGTTTGTACGGAACCGACATTGGACCATTTGTAATTTTTGAGAAAACCGAACGAATCTGCAAGGTTCAACTGCATTAAGAGGTCGTTACTGGTGTTGTCATAATATTCCAGAGCCAAGGTTATCTTTTCGTTCATAAGACCAAGGTCCAACCCAATATTAACCATGGTTGTCTCCTCCCATTTTAGATCTGGATTTGAAACGCCTTCGGCAGTAACACCAACATAGTTGGTTCCTCCAAAAGGGTAATTGAAATTGGGAGAGAGGGATGTAGTATAGGTGTAATCCTCAGATTTGTCATTACCTACAATACCCCAACTTCCCCTAAGCTTAAAGGTACTAAATGAGGAATCTTCCAAAAAGGCTTCCTTTGCAAGGTTCCAGCCTGCAGCCAGTGAAGGGAACCAACCCCATCTGTTGTTAGCTCCGAACCGTGAAGAAGCATCCCTTCGCAATGAGGCAGCAAAAATATAGCGTTGATCATAATTATAGTTCAACCTACCCAAATAGCTTACCCTTGCATATTTGGTAGTGGCAGATGAAATATTGGCATCCTGATTGGAAAGTTCCTTGATGGTATTGCTCAAGTAATTTCTACTGTTATTATTGATGTAGGAGTTCTTGGCATCTTGGCGTTCATATAGTAATAGCAGTTCAAAATTATGAAGGTCATTGAAAGACTTGGTATAATTAAGGCTGTTGGTGAAAATAATATCCTTATTAATTCCTGTGTTCTTAACAATATTGGCATAGACCTGTGTCCCTGTCCCGGTATTTTCACTATCCTGGTTATATGCCGGGGTAAATTGTTCGTTTAGATAATTATCATAGATGAGGCCCAGTTGTGATTTAAAATTAAGACCATCCAAAATTTCGTATTCCCCATAAATGCTTCCATTTACAATTACGTTCTTATTGGAGAAATCCCTTAATTTTTGAATTCGAACAGGGTTTTCGGCATCCTGTCCATCGTTGGAGCTACTTGGGCCTTGGAACCCACCTAAATTGGCACTATTGTAAACTGGTAGATAGGGAGCCATTTTGATGGCGTGCTCTATTAAAGATCTACCGGAGTTTAGGCCACCTTCAGGATTCTGGTCATTGAATGAAAGTGCGAGTGTTTCCCCCAAGCGCAATTTTCCAGAAGTAAAATTACTATTGGCCCTAAAGGAATATCGTTTAAATCCGGTTCCAATTATTGCACCTTCCTGGTCTTGGTAATTAGAGGAGAATCTGTAATTGCTGTTTTCTCCTCCTCCGGAAATTCCCAAATCGAAATTTTGGATGAGGCCTGAAGTAAAGAGCTCATCCTGCCAATCGGTATTTAGGCCAGATTTACTGGCCGGTGTATTCGGGGTAAATCCAAAAGCATCAGTGGCATATTTTAAATATTGTTCCGTATTTAGCAAGTCATATCTGTTGGTTACGAACTGTACACCCGTATAGGAATCAAAATCAATACTAACTAGACCGTTGCGACTACCTTTTTTGGTGGTTACCATAATAACACCATTGGCGCCCAAGGAACCATAAATGGCAGTAGTTGAAGCGTCCTTTAAAATGTTGATGTTATCTATATCTCCTGGGTTCAATCCTGAAAGTCCTGAATTGGAAATAACACCATCTATAACATATAAGGGGGAGCTATTGTTCATAGTCCCCAAACCACGGATCCGTACTTCAGGTGCAGTACCTGGAGATCCATTGCTGATAACCGTAATACCTGCTGCTCTCCCTTGCAAGGCAGATTCGGCATTGGTAACAGGTATGGCAGTAATGTCCTCGGACTTTATAGTGGAAATGGCTCCGGTTACTTCGGATCTACTCTGGGTACCATAACCCACTACCACAACTTCTTCCAAGGCTTCAAGGTCCTGAACAAGGCTTACATCAATGGATGTTCTGCCATTTAGGGCAATTGTCATTTTCTCATATCCTAAATAAGTAATGACCAAACTGGCATTGGAAGGAACATCGGGTAAGGTAAATTTTCCATCAAAATCGCTGGTGGTACCGATCGTGGTACCCGAAATCACAATGGTGGCCCCTGGTAATGGAATACCAGTGTCATCAGAAACAACACCGCTGACCGTAGATGTTTGTGAATAGGCAAAATGCCCGATAAATACAACAATCGCAATTATTGCGTGTTTAAATTTAATCATAGTTTACAGTTTAAGTTAGTTGATTTACAATAATGCACCTTCAAGTAAATGAGGATGTATCAGGACAAATATATACTCAAGGCTGTGTTGGGAAATATCAGATATGAAGCAAATAATGAGAATTATGTTGCACAAGGTCCTTATAAATGGGAATACGTAAATTATTATATGGTATAATTATAAATATGGTATATGCATTACTTGGCGGTTATGTTGATGCCACAGCGCGTATATCAACAGAAATGGAAGTAAAATGGGAATTTGTGGTGTTTTGTTGAGTTGGTGCCCAATTTGTATTTTGGGTTATAGCCATGTCCCCTTTTGAAGTTACAGGCAAAAGCTATTTGAAATTATTGGAAAGGAAATATTCTTATAACTTGGATCTAAATCTGTTTCATTTTATGTAAGACCTCTTTGGTGGATTGCCGTTTAATAAGGCCTGTTTCCAAAACGATTTCTTTGTAAACAATGGGTTCCTTTTTTTTTACTTGTTGCATTTCCCTGTAAAGTTGCTTAAAAGCCGCTTTCCCCATTTCGAATCCCGGTTGGTCAATGGTAGTTAGGCTAGGAGAGATGACCGATGACATAAACCAATTGCTAAACCCTACAATGGATATGTCTTCTGGAATTTTGACACCTTGTTCATTGAACTCCGTAATGGCGCCTATAGCCACTAAATCCGTATTTATAAAGATACCGTCCACATTATTGTGATCTTTTAACAATTGCCGCGCATTCATTTTTCCTTCTTCAAAGCTATTATCACCACATTCGCAGATGTACACTAAAGAAGGATCATAGGGCATATTGTTGTCCAACAAAGCTTTCTTGTAACCAAGAAACCTATCAATGGAATTTTGTGGTAAAAGTGCTCCCCTAAAATGTGCAATTCTTTTGCATCCAGTATCTATTAAATGTTGCGTTGCCGTATAGGCTGCTTTTCTATCATCTATAATGACCTTGGAGCATTTTACTATTTTGGCAATCTTATCGAACATCACCAAGGGTTTGTCCTGTGCCAGGACATCGGTTATGTGATTGTATTCTGCAGTACCATTGGCCAGGGATATTAAAATACCATCAACACGTTGACTCATCAACAGTTGAATCTGCTTTTTTTCCAAATCATAGGATTCATTCGACTGAAGAATAATGACCAGATAACCTTTTTTTTCCGCCTGGGCAACAATTCCCTTTATGACACTGGAGAAAAAATGGTGGACAATTTCAGGAATTATGAGGCCGATGGTCTTGGATTCCTTGGTCCTTAAATTTACGGCAAAGGCATTGGGTTTATAGTTCAAGGTTTGGGCCAACTCTTTCACCATGGCCTTGGTTTTTTTACTAATATCAGGATAGTCTTTGAGCGCTTTTGAAACGGTGGTCACAGAAATATTCAATTGTTCTGCGATTTCTTTTAGGGTAACGGGTTTCATTCTGGGTTAGTTTTATAATAAAAATACTAAAAAAATGAAAATCTAAATCGTTTTCGTTCATTTCGAAATCGTTTTCGTTAACTAATATGATAATTCAAGCCATTATTAGCTATAAATTACACCAAGTTTGTTCCAATCCTTGTTAAATAGTGGTCCCCAATATCATTAAAAGGCCCTTATCAAATGGTCAATGGAGAAATGAGGCGCAATTTACTGGGACAGACTATGACATGATGAAATTATTAGGCAGTTATACCATCGTTACTCGATGGCTTGGAAAGCCTATGACGAAATATAGATTTTTTTAGGTTGGTTGATTGTTTTTTTAGATTGAATGTAAATAGAGTTGATGTTTAGGTGACTAAGGTCAGCTCTTTTACTTATAATGCGGTCTTTCGTTCAATAAGATCAACTATATTGAAGAACTCCTGTCTGACTCTAAAAGGGTTATTTAAAAAAACAAACAAGTTTATCAGATGAATTGCATAGCTTTAGTAGGTTCTTTTGATACACTATTTTGGAAATAGCGCTTTTACTTATTGGTTTGGTGTCTATTTTTTGAAGTGGAAGGAAAACCTTGAAGAAGGTTCCAGTATATTTTTGACATATTAGTAGAAATTGTATTCTAACCTCCATCAATATACCAATGTTAAATAAACCTAAGTTAAGTTTCTGGCAAATTTGGAATATGAATTTCGGATTTTTGGGTATTCAGTTCGGCTTCGGACTGCAGCAGGCCAACATGAGTCCTATTTATAGATATTTAGGGGCTGATGAGGCACAAATACCTTGGCTCTGGCTTGCCGGACCTTTAACCGGTTTGTTGGTACAACCTATCATAGGGGCTATGAGCGATAAAACTTGGACCAAGTTGGGACGCCGTCGCCCGTACTTTTTAGTAGGTGCTATTTTGGCGAGTATTGCCCTGATTTTTATGCCCTATTCTTCTACGCTTTGGATGGCGGCAGGATTGTTATGGATTTTGGATGCCTCTATGAATGTTGCCATGGAACCCTTTAGAGCCTTTATTGCGGATAAATTGCCGGGAGAACAAAGATCCTTGGGATTTTCGGTACAAAGCTTTTTTGTTGGATTAGGCCAATTTTCGGCAAACATAATGCCTTGGTTATTGGGGTTTTTAGGAATCATAACCCTTGGGGCTTATGGAGCGATTGCAGAGTTGGAAGACTCAAACGGTATTCCCAATTTTATTAAATATTCCTTTGTTTTGGGTGCAGCGGTAATGTTAGGTACCGTATTGTGGACCATTTTTACTACGGACGAATTTCCGCCCGAGGATATTGAAAAATTGAAAAAGGAAAAAGTAGGTATTGCTAGTGTCTTGAAGGAAGTTAAGGAAGCAATTATAAGTATGCCCAAAACCATGAAACAACTCTGGTGGGTTATGTTCTTTGTTTGGTATGGCCTGCCCTTAATGTGGCAATTTCTCTCCTTGGCCATTGCACGCCATGTATTTGATGCGGCATCACCGGCACATCCAGATTTTGAAAAGGGAGCATTTTATGGGGGAATAAGTCTGGCCATATTTAGTGTGGCCTGCTTTACAATTTCCTTTGCCATTCCATGGATTGGAAAAAAATTGGGCCACAGGTTAACACATGCCGTTTTCTTGGCAATAGGAGCCATAGGTTTTCTTACAATGCAAATAGCGACCACTACCAACATGTTTTACTTATGTATGTTTTTGGTGGGAATGGCATGGGCCTCCATAATGGCCGTTCCCTATGTAATACTTTCGTTTTCCGTCCCCAAGGACCGCATGGGGGTCTATATGGGCATTTTTAATATGTTTATTGTGGTTCCACAATTTATAAGTATGGCTACCGTACCGTTTTACTACGATGCTTTGTTTCTTGGGGACCCTCGAAATGCCTTGGCTTTTGTAGGGGTCTGTTTTATTCTGGGAGCTATTTCTTGTTTCTTTATTTCCAAGGATTATGCCAAGATACAAGTTGATTAGATAAGGAGGACAGACCAGTGTAGTGGATAACATTAATGGGTTTTTGGGAGTATAGGGGGTAAGTGAAAAACATTTCAGGAATTATAAATAGTAAGACTATATGGGAAGCATAGATATTCTATGTATTGGAGAAGTACTTGTTGATTTTATTGGGCACCAGCCGGGGGTTAATATTAATGAAACAAGGGATTATCACAGATATTTGGGAGGTTCCCCAACCAATGTGGCCATGAATTCTGCCAGATTGGGGTTGAAATCGGTTTTGGTAGCCACGGTCGGGAATGATGCTTTTGGGGATTATGTATTTAAGCGACTCGCAGAAGTTGGGGTTGAAACAAAATATATCAAGGTCGTAGAGGCCAAGCCCACCAGTGTTATTTTTGTTTCAAGGACCGAGAATACTCCGGATTTTATTCCTTTTCGCGAGGCCGATTATCGTATTACCGAAGACCAGATCAACAAAGGCCTCCTTGAGAATACCACCATATTTCACACAACCTGTTTTGCCCTAAGCAAAGATCCTGCCCAAACTACCATTTTAAAAAAAGCGGAAGAAGCTTACCATTTAGGTTGCAAGTTGAGCATTGACGTAAATTATGCCAAAAAGTTATGGAACAGTCAGGCCGTAGCGCTAGAAGTGATCAAGGCATATTGTAAGTTTGATCCTCTGGTGAAGATCAGTGAGGACGATATGTTGCGACTTTTTGAGAAGAAGTTGCCGCACGATGAAATATTTACTTTCTTTCATGAGGCAGGTGTAGGGACGGTATGTTTGACGCTGGGCAGCCTTGGGGTTAAATTGTCGCAAAAAGGCAAAGGGGTGGTTCAATTGCCTGCCATAAAGGTTGATAATGTGATGGACGCCACTGGAGCCGGAGACGCATTTTGGTCAGGGTTTTTGTTTGCCTATATCAAAGAAAAGCCTATTGAAAAATGCTTGAAGGTTGCCTTGCAGCTTGCGGCACTAAAACTTCAGAACGTAGGTAGGTTGCCGGATAATATCAATATAATATCCAAACTTCTATAAATTTTAATCCGTTGACTGAAAGGTCAATATTGAATTCACTAAAGTAAATGTGCTCAGAAAACAAACCAATTAGCAATACCATTGGTAGGGGTGTAATGTTCAATGCCTATCCGGATAGCATAGGAAGCAATTTGCACGATCTGGTGGGTATGTTGGAAATGCCCGAGTTCAAAGATGTGTTTTCGTTGTTTTATGTTTTGCCTACTTTTTTTAATAGTGATTTGGACAGAGGCTTTTCCATAATAAATTATGATTTAAATAAGGCATTGGTTTCCGAAGAAGATCTTAAAGCTCTGGATAGGCTAAACATAAAGCTCAAGTTCGATATTGTTTTAAACCATTTATCGGTGGCTTCGCCCCAGTTTCAGGACGTATTGAAACATGGCGATGACTCAAAATACAAAGACTTTTTTATCAATTGGAACGAGTTTTGGGAAGGTAATGGACATATGGATGCCAATGGGGTTATAATCCCCAAAAAAGAGTTTCTTAAAAAACTTTTTATGAGGAAATCCGGATTGCCCATTTTAAAAGTAGTTTTTCCAGATGGTACGGAAAGGCCCTTTTGGAATACTTTTTATCAGCGTATAGATTATAAGAAAATAAGTCCCAAAGATCTTGATGGTATAAAAGGTCTATCAAGTGGTCAGATATCATCAATCTGTGATCGGGTAAATGAGGCCATATCCAAAGGTGCGGACTTTAACGATTTTGATTTTGAAGACGGCAATCAGTTCAAAAGTGAGATCCTGAAGATTGTGAACCGAAATCGGTCCTATTTGGGGCAAATGGATGTGAATGCCAAATCGCCACTGGTGTGGAATTTTTACGAAGAAACCCTGGAAAAGGTGAGGGGTTTTGGCGGTAAGATTTTAAGGTTGGATGCCTTCGCCTATCTGCATAAGGAGGTTGGGCAATCCAACTTTTTCAATAAGCCGGGTACTTGGGAGTATCTGGACCGCATTAAGAAAATTGCCCGAAAGAACGGTTTAATGTTACTACCGGAGATTCATGCAGAATACGGACTTCATTTGCACGATGAGGTGGCCGCAGAGGGCTATTGTATTTACGATTTTTTCTTGCCGGGACTCACTATTCACACTATTGAAAATGCGAGTAACAAGGCACTGTTGGAATGGGTTGGCGAAATATTGGAAAAGGGTTACAAAACCGTAAACATGTTGGGCTGTCACGACGGGATACCTGTGTTGGACCTAAAAGGCAAGGAGGTGGATGGTGTTTACCACAAAGGTTTGCTGCAGGATAAGGAGATAGAGGATATAATGAATAGGATTATGGAAAGGGGTGGAAGGGTTAAAAATCTGTATGATCCATCAGGGAAAAAGATTTCTTATTACCAGGTAAACGCAACTTTTTTTAGTGCCTTGGGAGAGGATGAACAAAAACTGTTATTGGCTAGGGCCATTCAAATGTTTATGCCAGGGATTCCTCAAGTGTGGTATTTGGATGTTTTTGCAGGAAAGAACGATTATACTGCTGCGGATATGGGGGGTGGTTCGGGCCATAAGGAAATTAATAGAACAAATTTAACCATGCAGGAGGTGGAACAGGGTATAAAAAGGGACATCGTAAAGAATCAACTCGCCATAATCAAATTAAGAAATACTTCCAAGGCATTTTTAGGCTCCGTAAAAATTAATGAAACTCCGGAGGGTGAATTGGATATTGTTTGGACAAATAATGGAGCCATGGCGCAGTTGAGAGCGAATCTTAAAACCAATACCTTTCGCATAGACCATAGTCAAAACGGTATTGCGGAAAGCTTGGTGTTTTAGAACTGGCATTTTCCATTTTTTAAAAATATTTACCCGTCCATACGATATCAGACGGTATGGATTGCGAGGAAGTAACGGTTATTTTAAGGGGCTTTATTATTTTGTCGAATACATTTTCTTCATACATGCTAGGTATAGTGTATTCGGCAACGTTTTCAATTTTATACTCAACGAAATTAAACCCGGCTTTCAGTTGTATATTGTAAGAGTACGAGGTTACAATATTGTCTTTTTCCGTGTTGGCGATGGTGGAAGTGCATTCCCCTTGATAATTAAAGTCCGATTCGATATAAACCAGTTCAAAATAAGATCCGATTATGGCGTTATTGGAAAAGGTGTCTTCCAGCCAAGGCACCAACGCTTTATCCGTGACCATAAAGATCAGGCCGGAATACGGATTATCCTTTGAGTTTAATGAAATGTACCCAGCATTTACGGCTTTCACATTTTTATCCTCTGATAGAAGGTCATAACTATTATCACACTTGGAAAATAGGGTATAGGCCGTGTCCGACATGTAATTCGCTTTTGTAGCATCGGAAATAAAATTTAAATCTTTTGGAAATTTAAAATCCAATTCCCCTGAATCCGAGATAGTTCCTATGGGTATTGGACTATCCGTTCCAAAGGTATTCAGCACCACATTCATAGCCTTTAGGGGGTAATCCCTGATTATTGGTTGTGATTGGACCAAACTATGGTTAAGGATAAAAAGCATAAAATACAGCATTGACTTTTTCATTGAATATTTGTTTTAAGGGGTAGATACGTACTCTATGATCTCCACAATTAAGGAGGGGCGATAAAAAGATATGGCTCCTAATGAAAAAAGTATGGATAATAGTAGTAAAGCCTCCATTACACCATCTTTTCTTCCAGGTTCCAAGGTGGATATGCCGGGGTTTGATGGGTTGTAGAAAACTGTAAGCTGTTTTCCCTGGACATATTTGGCGATTAAACCTGAAGCTTTCTTTTGGTTTAAATTTTTAAAGGAATTGGCGAAAAATGGTTTTTTTCCTGTATAAGTGGTCCCGTTTAATTCATAGGTATAAATAAAATCGATTATTTTGGATATGGGGAAATCGAGTCCCTTTGTAACCACACCTTTAACTTTTGGCCATTGATGGGATTGTTTGGCCCACCACCAACGACGAAATGTGGTAAATAAAAATGGTAGAAGTACCAATTGCAGAACAAGACCTGCTATTTGAAATTGACTAAGGGATTCAAAGTATTGCATGACTTTAGGTATTATTCATTTTAGTTTTTAAATCTACTCAAATTATCAATGCCCATGGCTTTCCAAAGTGCATTGGTGTCCATTCCCTTGGCTTCCACGGTTACATAAAATCTATTTTCGTAAAGAAATCTAAGTTCGGATTGAAAATCTGCTTTGGTATCTGCATCCCGATCGGTACCAAAAGTTAAAATTCCGTTGCGCTCTACTTTGGAATATCTTATGGTATTGTTGCTCTCGGAAGTTATTTTGTTTAGGTGTAACATTTTTAAGGGTATAATGGCACCAATCGCTTTCTGGCCGGCGGCATCCAAAATTTCCATTCTAATGGTGTCATCTCCAAAGCTGCCTACAACAAGTTGGGTATCGGTAATTTTGGGTTCTATTTTGTTCTGTTCCTAAGGATCCAAACTTAGATTGCTCAGTTTTTTCGGGAATGCCTCTATTAGTTGGTCATCTGTTAGTGGGGTCTTGGTGCCTAAACCCTTGCGTAGATCATCATATTTTTTATTGATATCCCCATTCTTTCCGCTAACTTCATTTATTGCCCCATCCAAAACTTTGGATGCTGAGGGATCTGACGTTTTTGGAGTTTCTTTACATGAAACCAAAAGCAGAATGACAAAGGCCGATTTTAGTAGATTTTTCATTTTTTTTAATTGTATTGATCTAATTTTTTTAAATTTTCAAAGTCGATGTATGACCATAAGTCATCAGGGGAGTCCGATCCTTCTAAAGAAATTCGGAATCTATCATTGTAGATAAAAGAAATTTGGTTTCTTTTAATTTTTGGTTGTAAAAAAGCAACGGTTTTGTAGCCATCTCGTTCTTGGTATACGTATTCTGTTCCTTCCGGACCCTGATTCTTGAATTTTAAGCTATCAAAAAAGTTGCGAACTATGGCCTTTGAGCCCGACCCGTCCTCTATCCAGAAATTATAGGGACTATCAAAAGAACCATACGCTCCATTGGCAGCTTGACTGCTGGCCTCGTATCTGTGTTCACCTAATTTTGCATTACCGTTAATATGTTCCGGTATTATGGCTAATAATTGTTCACCCGTTAAAGGCGCTTTCTTTTTTAAAGCTTTATAAAGAGCTTTTTGATTTTCGGAATCTTGGTATGGATTCTTAGTTGTGTTCCCTTTTTGGGAAGGAGAAGTGACCTTTGTGTCCACAACTTCTTTTTTATCTGTTTTGGAGCCCTCTTGACAGGCGGCTGCCAAGAGAATAATCAGTACATAAAATAGATTGGTTTTCATACGTATAAATGATTATGGTATTAATTTAAAATGTTCATCCAAAACTTTATTGGGTCTTTTATCCCTGTAGATGTAAGTGGCTTTTATATTGGCAGTGGGATTGGTATTGGGCTGGCCATAAGGAATGGTGTAGGATATTTCAAAAGTCCTGTTGGCTATACCATTGTTGTTGTAAACGGTCATTTTAAATATAGTACGCCCATTACCATTTTCTATATTTTTGGGCACTTCGTTCCAATGTAACCAAGGCTTCGTTTTTTCTCCAATTTTAGCGAAAAGGGTAGTGTTGCCATTGTTGATCTCAATTTTGGGAAAACTCCCGTCTGCATCAAGGTTGTAAAAACTCAATTGACCATTCATGTTTCTGGAAAATAGTAAGACTGCCAATAGTAGTATAAATTGCATATGCATGATTTTGTAGTTATTGGTTCTTAATAGTACTTTAAACTTTCATTTTGGAGGAAGATGTGTCAACCTTGGGGGCGGATATCAATACTGCCTATTTTATGTTGTTTTTTAAGTGTCGATTATTGAAATGATGGCATTGAAAATATTTGCGCATTGGGGAATGTTATATGTTGTTCTTCATAATAATAATTGAAAGTTGACGCTCCCTCAACAATGGATTCCAGTCTATTTTGACTATCAAAAGTCACGGTTACCCTACCATCGAAAAGAAAAACGGTGTTTTCTGGGCCAACGCCATCAATAATTTTTACGGCTCTTGGCTCTTTTTCTAAGCTAGAAATGGTGATCTTTGACGCAAAGTTGGGTATTTTGTGCATCACCGAGCCTTTGTTCATCGATAAGCCCGTAAGGTCCATGTCAATAGGGGCAAGATGTGCTACTGCGCCAAACATTTGGATCATCTTGGTTTTTAACCAACCTTTACCAGGGGCGTTAATATATATGTAGCCCTCTTCGTCTGAATATAAAATTTTGTTTTCACTGGGGTAGATCGCCTTAAGACCATAATTATCGGCATCAAAAAACATTGTGATGGTTGCGTCTGATGATGAAACGACTATACGCATATCTGAACTCCCTGTGGATACATTGATCATTTGATACCCATAATTCTTTTCACTAAAATGAAAAAAGGCTTCCAATTTTACCGAACTGGTTTTTTTTAGGTCTTTCTTTAGATGTACGCCTTTAAAGGTGACCAAGGTGGTTTTTTCGTTTTTGCCCGCTTTTACTTCTATATTATCATTGGGGTCGGTATCTGGAACAAAGGAAATATGATCTAGTACCGTTTTGCCATCAATTTTCAAAGAAAAGCTCATGCCTTTGTCTTCCATCTCTTTAGTGGTATAGCCCAAAAATTCCATAATAAAACTAGCCTCATCCGGTTGGTCATCTTCCAGGATGCCCTCAAAGGGATAAACAACTCCTTCCTGTAATTCTTCCCCTGTTTTAGGGTCTATAAAACTAACCGGTTCTATAATGTGCATGGCATTGCCCTGGGTGGCCATTTTTAGGAAGTTATATATCTGTTCGGTATCGCTACCCGTTTTTAAATTTTTATAAAAAGGAATATTGTTTTTTAGGGAATTTGGCATGTTTTGAAATGCGGTTGGTGCAGGTTCTCCATATTGAAGCATCCTATCGTACAGATTGTGAAAGGATTTATAGGCGTCTAGGGGATGAATGGTATTTTGCCAATAAAAGAGTTGTCCATTTTGCAAAATACTATTGAAAGTAGTTTGCAGGTCACCCTGCAGACCTAATTCACATGCACTAAATACAAATAGCTTATTGTTAATTTTAGGATAAGCGTCTGAAAAAAACTTGGGTATAAAAAATAATTCCCCGTACTCCAATGAAATACCCCTAACGTTTTTGCTCTTAATTAAATTAATTAATTCTTGTCGGTCTTTTTTTTCATATTTAATCCCTGAAGAAATATAGGTACGACACTTACTTGAAGGCTCCACATCCCCTTCTTCCACTTCACAAGTTTTAAGGGCATGTGAGCTAAAGTGCACCACATCATAATCGTTAAAGGATAAGTAATCTTCAAACGAGATACGCTGTTCGCTTTCTGTTTTATTGGCTTTATAGGTAACCCTACCTTTATAATTACGATACCCGGGCAACTTATTAAATGGAATTAAAGGATCATCAGCTACACCAAATTGCCATGCGTAAGGAGCCAACAGAATAGCTTTCTTATTTTGTCGGTTTTCGCCCCGTTGTGCACCTACCACATTGGCGGGATTTTCGTCAGGCACGGAATTGTTAAGAACCGTGATAGGTGGTACTGTAACACTTGCATTACCACCTTTTGTTTCGGATGAAAAATCCTTAAGCTTAATTAACATTGTGGGGCCATTTTTGAGTCTAAAACTCAATAATTCGCCTCCTACACCTATTTCTTGTAGTTCAGGTATTAACCTAAGTTCTTTTACCATTTCCGCTACCGGTTTTAGTTGAATGGTATCTAAAATGGAAAACCCTTTTAGGATCACTGAATCCGGCATTTTGGAAAAATCATCCAAAACTTCATTTATCGCGCTGGCCTTATCCTTGTTGCTTTCATTGCATGCAAGCAAAATCAATGATAAAGAGAATAGGTATAGGAAGCGCATGGCATTGTGGTTTTTGAAACGGTTGTTAATAACGGTAGCTGTTTAAATATTCTTAAACCACTCTACAAATTTATCACCTAAGAAGGGTACAGGACTTTCTTTACCATTAAAAGCGTTCATTAATCCCATAATCCACATATAGAGTAGAACAAAAATGCCAAGGAAATTAATGATCCACCCCAATATGGGGATCATGCCTATGGCCCCTAACGCAAGACCTAAACAGGCAAGGCCAAGGGATTGTTTAATATGGTAGGATGCAAAGGCGTCCTTTTTGTCATTGTTCATTACAAAGGCTATGATAAGGCCAATGATGGTGATATAGGATATAATGGCAATGTTCTTACCTTCACTTGCCACGCTTGTCTTGTTATTCGTTGTTTCCATATTCGTATTTCTTTATAATTATTCATCACAGGCCGTGCTGTTGATCTCTGCTTTTAAATCACTTATGTCCGATTTATAGTTTGCCAGATTGGCGGTGGGGACACAGTTTAAAATTCCTTCAAGTGCTTTTACGTAGCTCAATCCCTCTGTTTTTAATTTATTACAATTGGAAACACTTGGGTCATTGCTATAGGCCGTTAAGGCGTTGGTATATGATTCGGCCTGGGAAAGGTATTTTTCCGACCAATTGGTACAGCCGGCGGTACCTATACCATCATCTTTGCTACATCCAACAAACCCTGACAGCATTAATAAGTTGCTGGCGATGTACAATAATCCAATGTGACTTTTCTTTGTTTTTTTCATTTTAATTGTAATTTATATTTAATATTTAGTTAGAAAATCTCTTTTACTGTTCCATAATAGTTGTCAATAATGCATTTTTCGTTAGTAGGTATTCTTTTTCTACTCTATTGTTGTTATTACTATCCATAATGGTATTCAGGACTTATTTGTTACATACGTAACTTTTATTGATATTCTACAGGTACTGTATTTTCAGGCCTTTACCCTATTTTTTCAAGGAATTGGGCGTGGTAGGTTAGGGCACCTACAGAATATGGAAATGGAAGAATGGATAATCTGGCGACTTGGCTTATTGTTTTCATTTATCACTATATACTGGAAGGTTAAAATTTGATCTATTGTTTGTTCGATCAAATTTCTATTATGTGTATGACAAACAGTAAATCAATTGTAACATAAGATAGAACAGATGTAACCTTTTTGACGATACTACCCTTTGGATTTAGGATGTAGGAGTTTTTCCGAAGGTTTTTTTATAGCATTTTATAAAATACGAAGGACTGTTGAATCCGGTGGAATAAGCAACTTCTGCTATGGTTAACCCTGGTTTTTTAAGCAATTTTTGAGCTTGTTTTAGTCTTTCCAGCCGTATAAATGCAGTAGTGTTATGTCCGGTCAGGGCAATTAATTTTCTATGCAACTGCATTCGGCTCATTCCCAAAAGTTGGCTGAATTTTTTGACGGAAAAATCAGTATCCTGTAAATAATTATTCAGGATATCTTCTACCTTTAAAAGGAATTTCTCATCGGCTGTGGTAAAGGCAATGTCCTTGGGCTTAAAAACATTCTCTTTGTTGTAATGTGCCCTAAGTTTTTTCCTAGTTGTTATAATGTTCTCTATTCTTATTTGAAAGGTTTTTGGGTTGAACGGTTTAATCATGTATTCCTCCACACCACTTTGCAAGCCGGCAATTTCGTTTTCCGGATCGGTTTTTCCCGTCAGCATTATGATCGGGATATGGGAAGTTTTTTCATCGTTCTTTAATTCGTTGCAAAGTTCTATCCCATTTAATTTGGGCATCATTAGATCTGTAATTATAAGATCGGGAATTTTTTTGAGGGCAATCTGTACCCCTTCCTTCCCATTTTTGGCGGTAATGACCTTGTAATTGTCCTTCAAAATGGAAGACATAAAATTTAATAGGGATAGATTGTCTTCCACCAATAATATTAGAGGTTGTACTTCATTGGACTTTTTGGAGATGGTTCCCGGGTCATTTGTTGGAGTAACTGTTTCTGCAGGAATTTTGTCATCATTGATTGGATGGACAGGAATTTCCAAATTAAAGAATATTTTTTTATGATCATTGGAGTAGGAGGCGTTGACGGTTCCTTGCAGGTGTTCAACCAATTCCTTGACCAAGGATAGTCCAATTCCCGTTCCTTCATTGGTGGGACTTGTCTGAAAGAATCTTTCAAATAGTTTATCGGTATCTTTTTCTGTAGTGTTATCTATGTCATTGGAAACGTTTATTGTTAAGTAGTCGTTTTCCGATACACTAGCGTTAAAGTCTATATGTCCATTGGCTGAAGTGTATTTTATGGCATTACTTAAGAGATTACCAACAATCTTTTCCATAATATCAGGATCAAATAAAGTCATGGACATATTTCCCACGGTGTGGGAGAAAATTAGATTGTGGTTTTTAGCAAGATATTCAAAGGGTTCCAGAAGGGATAGGATAAAGCCTCCCAAATGGATTTTTTCTGGATTCAGTTTTAGGGAACCGGTATCCAATTTATTCAATTCCATCATTTGATCCACTAAATCCAGAAGTCTTTGGGTATTTTTATCTACCAACATCAGGTCCTTTTTTAAATCGGGCTTTAGGTCCTTTTCCAACTGATTTTTAATTGGCCCGTTAATTAATGTCAAAGGTGTTCTGAATTCGTGGGAAATATTGGAATAAAATTTTGCTTTGAATTCATTCAGTTCTTTTAACCTAATGGTTTCTTGGCGCTCAAATTTTAATTGCATTTTTATATTCCACCTCCATTTAAAATATCTGTATATTAAATATATAGCAGTTAAAAATATCAGTGCATATATCAGAATGGCACTATTGGTCAAGTACCAAGGTTTATTAATAGCAAAGCTATAAGAATCTTCCTTGTTGTTCCAAACCCCGTCATAATTACTGGAAATAACCTTAAAAGTGTAGTTCCCTGGGGGTAAATTGGTATATCGTGCACTATTTTCGTTACCGGATAAGGTCCAATCGGTATCGTAACCCTCAAGCTTAAATTGATACTGATTTTTTATGGGAAGGGAGTATTGTAAACTGGCAAATGAAAACGCAACGGTGTTTTCCTTATAGTTGAGCTTTACATTGGGAATTAGGGGCTTTGCCGTGTTGAAAACTTCAAACTTGGTGATTACCGTTTTTGGGAGAACTGTACTTATTTCTATGTCCGAAGGGTTAAACCAATAATAACCATCCAATCCCCCAAAATACAAGTTGCCATTTCTTGCCTTAAAATATGCCCCCGTATTAAATTCAGTGGCAAGTCCGTCATAATTGGTGTAATTGACAATTTTTGGTGTAGAATCCAGTTTTTGCGGCACATAAAATTTGGTGATGCCCCTATTGGAACTTAACCATAAATTGTTTTGTTCATCTGGCAAAACGGCATAGACCACATCATTGGCCAGCCCTTCTTTTACGGTGTAATTATAGAATTGTTCCTTTACAACATCAAAGGCACAAAGACCATTGCCGTTGGTGCCGACCCATAAGATCCCCTTATTGTCGTAGTAAAGGGATTTTATATGATTACTGGCCAAGGAATTTGCATTTCCGGGTTGATGTCTATATACTTTAACTTCATTGGTTTTAAGGTTTATTTTGCAAATGCCATCGTCCTGGGTACCTATCCAAATAAATTGACCGGCTTCCTGGGCAATTGCCCTAATATTGTTGGAAGGAAGTCCTTTGCCGGATTTACTTTTTTTAAATGATCTTAGGATACCCTTGTATTTATTTACCTTGAAAAGTCCGCTCTCCCTAGTACCTACCCATTTATTGTCGTCAGTATCATTCTGTATACACCATATGGTAACATTTTCTAGGTTTTTGAGATTTGGATATTCAATTATATTCTCTTTGACATCCATAATGTGTAGTCCGCCTTCCTGGGTGCCAATCCATAGATCCCCATCATTATCGCTGAGCAGGCTCATAATTCTATTGGATCTGAGCCCCTTTTTATTATCGGTCTGATAGGTGTGCCATTCATTTTTGCGTGGGGAGAACCTGGACAGGCCCTTGCCACTTGTTCCTATCCAAACATTGTTTTGCGCATCCAATGTTATGGATCTTACCACGTCTATGTTAATATTCTCCGGTGTTTGAAAGTTGATTACGGAGTTGAATTTTTCCAATAGGGGATCATAATAATTTAAGCCTGCGCCATCGGTTCCAAACCAGATGGTACCTGTATAGTCCTCGTAAATACTGAGGATATCTTTGTACTGAATTGTTTTGGGGTTGTGTTTTTCTGGTAAATATTGGTTTAATTGACTTTGTGCAATATCAATTTTAAAAAGTCCATCGCCATAGGTACCAATCCACAATTGATTTTTAGTGTCCAGTAACATGGTAAGTACATAAATGGTATTTAGGCTATTTTTTAAATCTTCGATAAAAATATCCGGACGTTTAAACAAGCTGTTGCTAGATTCCCTGTACCAAACACCTTGGCCAAAAGTCCCAACCCACTGATTGTTTTTATGGTCAAAAAGAATAAAGCTATAATTGGAAGTGGAATTTTTATTGCCATCGGGATAACGATAGTGTATGTTTTCCGGTTGTTGGGGGTCTAATTTTATAATATATTTTTCGCAACTGAGCCAAAGATTACCAGAGTGATCTTGGGTAATGGAATTTATGGAGCTAATTTTATCAGGGCCGATAATATGCTCTATTTTTTTGGTTTGGAACGATAGTTTGTAAAGTCCGGTTGAATAGCTCCCGAACCAAATGTTTTTTTGTTGGTCTTCAAAGATGGTACTGGCATCCTCTATTCCGTTAAGGGGTTCAAAAGAGTTGTTGTCCTTATTTAATTTGTGTGGTATTTGCGATATGGGAATTATCCATAATTCATCGTTGCTATCTACAAATACCTTTCCTAATTTACTATAGGTGGGGTTGGTGATATCCTTAAAGTACTGTTTGTACTTTTCAAAACTTCTGCCATCATATTTGTTTAGTCCGTCCTGTGTTGCGATCCATAAAAATCCAGTTTGGTCTTGGGCTATTGAAATTGCCGAATTTTGGGACAATCCATCCTTTACGGACAATGGACGAAAGGTGACTTGTTTTTGTGATTGTACGGAAAAACAATAAATAAGTAAGACGTAGTTTACAAAAACTCGTATATAATTTGGAGTCATATGTTAATTACGTTAATTCAATTGATAATTTTTTGCAACTTAATGTAAAGACGGTATTAACATATGAATAATATTTATTAAAATCTACAAATAGCATTAAAATATATGATTGCACCAAGAACTATTATAGGCCAATGATAAATTCTTAGTAATATATGGGGTGGAATTAATAAGTTATTTAATTGAATCAGGGATATTTGTATTGGGGGTAACTATCTGTCGGATTTGGTGTTGAAACGGACCGGTATTTTTTTTATGAATTAAGTTGCGCAATAATTAATGATAATTGTATATTTGCAGCCGCTAAAGGCAGAACCTGTCATATTTAGTGAATGGTGGCATAGCTCAGCTGGATAGAGCACCTGCCTTCTAAGCAGGCGGTCCTAGGTTCGAATCCTAGTGCCATCACCAGTAAAATAAAGGCCTTGTAGATTTTTTAATCTCTAAGGCTTTTTATTTGCACTCAATTTGCACTCACATTTTGTCTTTGTTTGGCTTAATATGGTTTTATTGGGATCAAGAACAATTGTTGTGTTTATGCAAAGATTGTAGTTAGTCAATTCTTCTAATGGTTTTAATTTGACTCAATTTTTAAGAGAAGACGGAAGAACCCAAACGTGGGACAATATCTCAAGATGGATACATGGTATTTAAAATATAAACATTGAATTAGAGTGGGAAGAACTTGAGTCCACTAAAAATATCTTGAAAAAGAAAAGAATTATTAAAATCAGTATGTGTAATAAATATTAAAAAGTCTCCCGGTGTACATATCACTGATGATAAGTTACTTTGGAAAATAGTAATTGAGGACAGATATTTTTTGTAAATGCAAGTAGATATTTATTTACATTCCAAAAAAATGAGTCCTGATTTTATTATTGCTTCCGGAACTACCGCAGGAAATTACTTTAGTGGTTTAATAGAACTTGCCAACTCCTCGGATTGGATATATACTAGATGAGGAATATCCTTTTTCGATTTGGTAATGGTAGTGTTTTTATCCGATATGCTCATCCCGAAGCTAGAATTTCTGACAATATACTTTATTATGGTCTTATTGATGCCATCAAAAAATTAAGTAATTTATAGTAGACCAATCTCCCAAGCCTTTTTCGAACGTCTCACAAACCTTCCACTCCAATCCCCCTATTCGGACACGCTAGGCCGGTCTGCTATGGACGTCTTTCGGTTCCTGTTTTGCCGACCCCTTCGTGGCCGCGCAAAAGCCCAAGTGGCGAAAAAGCTGCTTGTTCTTTTTTCTCCCTGCCCACAAAAAACTTGGATATTTCCACTATTTTATCACCATATGAATACGCCAACTGTATCCATATTTATTTATATGATTTTACTAATTAAAATACTGATAATGAGATTATTATTATTGAATTGGATGTGCTATATTTATCCATGGGGATGGATAGCAAGTTATGATTTAATCATCTTAAAACGCCTACTACAGACGAAATGAAAACTGATAATATTGAGGGAGAAAATGGCAATCACAAAGGCGGGAGAAAACGTTTGGGAGACAGGAAGCGGGAGTATGCCATAACGCTTAGGTTCAATGGCACGGAACTTGAAATAGTAAAGACCATCCTACAGTCCAATTAATCTCGAATTTGATAAAAGTGGAACGGTGGAACCATTTTTGAGAAAGCTTATCCTAAACAGGGAAGCGATAAAAGAGAAACGGGTTCCAGATGATATATCGAACCTCAATTTCCAATTGAACACAATAGGAGCCAACATCAACCAACTGGTAAATGTGGCCAACTTCAAGAATATGTGAAGCCCGAACGCGAACCTAGAACTGGAGGTGGAAAAGGCCAGCGAGCTGATGCTCGAACTTATAGAAATGATCAACAACGGGAATTAATATAATAACAAGGATGCTATATCGGAATAATGTGTAGGGGATAATGAACTATGTATTGGGCAAGGCCGATAGTACCAAACCCGGCTTCCAGAACACCTATTCGGATAGTGATACCAACACAGCATTTTTCTGTAGAGTCCTTTACTATCTAGGTAATCGGCAAGATTCTGAAAAGCGTTATGTACATGTGACTATCAACCTTCCCCGAGGCTAACAATTGAACGCTATGGACTTTTTTTGAACTGTCCAAAGCGTACATGGAACCATGGGATATGGAGAACATTCCTGTATGGTGGTACCCCACCACGGTACCAAGCACGATCATGTCCACAAAGTCTCGACCACCATAAGAGAAGACTGGCTGCAAATAAACCTTTCCAATGATTTCAAAAGGAAGGTAGCCAACCAAAAATACCTTGAAAATCGGTTTGGGCTCTACACGTCGACTGAAACACGGAAAGACAGAGAGCTACCGATATTTCGGATCCCACAATTCAAGAACTAGGACATCAACGGGGTCAGGTTCTATATACAAGATATCACAAACAACATCTCCAGAAGTACATGGTGTGAAGCTTTAAAGAACAATCAGAACTACTGAGACCGCACCACATGGCCCAAACAGCACATTTGCAGGACAGTACTAGGGGCCATGGCTTTTTGTTGAAGCTTCCCAAATCACTTAAAGGATATAGTGTATGGAAAAACATCCTTCATGCACTTACAGTCACTATGTAGACAAATGCACTAATTGCAACTGTATCCCTTTTGATGGAAAGGAGCCATAATAATGATCTCCTCGATTTGCGATATTTTACAAGCCCTATTTTGCCTTTTTTTACAGAATCATCATCAATGCCGTTAATGTTAATTATTAGATTCAATTCTATGCAAAAAACGTTGATTAGACAAAACAATTGTCTACTTTTTCTACAATATTATACTCGTTAATTATGCTAAACTCAAGGTAATTTAGAATTGATTCAATTGTAAATCATCATTTTTGTGCAATAACTGATAATCCTTAACAAACTTTTATTTATCACGTATGTAACTATTACTTTTTCATTAATTAGTCTATTAAACACTTTTAATGTAAGACTTACTTTGATAAAATGCTCTTTTAATACCAGGAGCTGATCAAAAATATCCCTTGCGGTAATACTTTTTATTGTTTTGGCAATTATTTCATATTAATGTTTTTAAAGTGTGATTTTGACAAAAACTAGTGCTCATTTTTGCGGTATTGAAAAAAAATCAACTTTTTAGTAGTACCTTTTTAAAGTTTAGTTGTTCTATATATAACCACAGCAATTGAATGAAAGGTTTTTTTTATATCTCAAGGTTAGAATTCAAAAAGAAATTAAAGGTTCTGACTGATTCCGAGCACTGAACATGGTGGTACTAAATTTAAGGTTTTGAATCTGTCGCAGGAAGTGGAGGTTATTGGGACAGAATCCAACATTAATGCCTACAGTGACGAAACTATGGTTTATACCACTCTAGCGGAAGGAAAAGTAGTTGTGGGCAATGACAATTTCAAACAGCCTTTGCTACCCGGTCA
>NZ_QJJZ01000008.1:0-103364 GCF_003201775.1 Arenibacter sp. ARW7G5Y1
CTCTAAAATTACCTGATCAACAAGGCAAGTTCAAAATAATATCAGAAAAACCGAAAAATAAAAGGTCGCCTAATTAGTTTTTAGACGACCTCTTTTTGTTTGTGAATTATTTTTTCTTAAAATTTGTAGCGGACAAAAGCTTCCATGGCAGCGTAATGCGCCAAGCCCAATTCATCGTATTTGGTAGCCGTTTCCTTGTTCCTGTCCTCTGCACGTTGCCAGAATTCCCGGGTATCCGAACCTTGGAATACCACTCCGTCTTTTTGGGATTGGTGCTTGAAAATTCCATAGCGCTTGGCCAAAACCTGACTCGGACTCATAGGGACGGCCATTTCAATATCCTCTATATCCCATTCTTGCCAAGCTCCTCGGTACAACCATACCCAACAATCCTTCATATAGGGTTTGGGCTTAAGTCTTTTTAGAGCCTCAAAAACAATGTCCAAACACACCTTGTGGGTGCCATGTGGATCTGCCAAATCACCTGCAGCATATATTTGGTGCGGTTTAATTTTTTCGATCAAATCCATGGTGATTTTAATATCTTCCTCTCCTGGAGGATTCTTTTCAATAGTACCGGTTTCATAGAAGGGCAGATCGTTAAAGTGTATCTGCTCGTCCGTAAGTCCAACGTAATAACTCGTTGCCCTGGCCTCACTTCTACGGATAAGACCTTTGATGTTTCTTACCTCTTCGATATCTATTTCACTGGTTTTTTTGTTCTTGATGAACTCTGTAGCCTTTTTGTATATCTCAATGGATTTTCTATTGTCCAATCCAAAGGAACGGTTGTAATCTATCACGAAATCCGAGAATCTCAAGGCTTCGTCATCTGCTACCGCTATATTCCCGGAGGTCTGATAAGCCACATGTACCTCATGGCCCTGGTTTTGCAGGCGCATGAACGTACCCCCCATACTAATGATGTCATCATCTGGGTGCGGACTAAAAATAAGTACGCGTTTTTTTGCCGGATTTGCTCTTTCCGGTCTATTGCTGTCATCGGCGTGGGGTTTACCTCCTGGCCAACCGGTAATGGTGTGTTGTAGTTTGTTGAAAATCCTGATGTTAATATCGTAGGCATCCCCGACTTCGGTCAATAAATCGCTCATACCGTTTTCTATATAGTCGGCCTCTGTTAACATCAATACCGGTTTCTCCAATCTTAAGGCAAGACCCACAACGGCCTTCTTGATCATTTTTTCATCCCATTCCACTTTCTCAACAATCCAGGGGGTACTTATTCTGGTAAGTTTTGAGGAGGAACCTTTGTCAAGGATAAACACACTATTTGGATGCTCCTGTAGATAGGATGCCGGTACCTGTTCGGTTATAGGACCCTCGGCAGAAGCCTTAATGATTGAGGATTTCCCTTCTCCCCATGCCATAAGGATAACTTGCTTGGCCTGCATTATTTGCTTTATTCCCAGCGTTATGGCCGTTTTGGGAGTATTGTATAAGCCTTGAAAATCTTTACTCGCGGCAACCCTTGTAATATGGTCCAAGGTAACCAGCCTGGTTTTGGAATTGGGAAGGGAACCTGATTCGTTGAAACCAATATGCCCATTGCCACCAATACCTAAGACTTGAAGGTCTATCCCGCCCAAAGCGTCTATTTTGGCTTCATACTCCTTACAATAATCGGCAATATCCTTTTTTGCCAATGTTCCATCGGGTATGTGATAATTCCCAGGTTCTATGTCCACATGGTTAAAGAGCAATTCCTTCATAAAACGCACATAACTTTGTATGGCGTCCGGTTCCATTGGGTAATATTCATCCAAGTTGAAGGCTATCACATTTTTGAAACTGAGGTTTTCTTCCTTGTGCAATCGTACGAGTTCGGCGTACATCCTTTTTGGAGTGGAACCAGTAGCGAGTCCAAGGACGCACATCTCCTTGGCTTTCTGTTTTTTCTTGATCAATGTCGCTATTTCAGCTGCCGCTGCCTTGGATGCAACCTCGGAAGACTCGAAGATGACCGTGTTGATTTTTTCAAACCGTTTTTCAAAACTGGTAACCTTGTCGATTTTACTTTTAATCATGGAGAGCTAAATTTTTGTTCATTTTTGGTTGAATCGATAAAAGTAGTACAAAGTATTTAAATGCCTAAATAAGATAGGGAATTTTAATCAAGTTTAAGAATAAAATATATTTTGTGATACTTTTTTAATCTTTCCCAAAATGGTCGGTGCAATACTTTTAAAATTAATATCTTGGTAAATTATTTACTTGACAGAACAGCTGGTTTAAAATAATTTTATTGCATTGCTGCTTACGTGGTAATGCTTTATTTATAAAAATAGTATTAATGAGTTTAACTTTGGAAAATACATGGAGATGGTACGGACCTAAAGATCCTGTGTCATTATTGGATATTAAACAGTCCGGGGCCACAGGGGTGGTTACGGCATTGCATCATATTCCAAATGGGGAAATTTGGCCTGTGGATGAAATTAAAAAGAGAAAAGCGGAGATAGAAGCGGTGGGCCTGACCTGGTCTGTGGTGGAAAGTGTTCCCATCCATGAGAGTATTAAGACACAACAGGGCGGTTTCCAGAAGTATGTGGAAAATTATAAGACAACCATTGGCAATCTGGGATCATGTGGGATTGATACTATTTGTTACAATTTTATGCCCGTATTGGATTGGACACGTACCAACCTCGATTATGAGTTGGAGGACGGGTCCACGGCTTTGAGGTTTGAAAAGGACGCCTTTGCGGCTTTTGAACTTTTCTTATTGAAGCGCCCAGGTGCTGAAAAGTCCTATACCCCGGAAGAGCAGAAAGCGGCCAGGGAATATTTGGAAAAAACGTCGGAGAAGGATCAAAAAAAATTGGTCAAGAATATAATAGCCGGACTTCCTGGTGCGGAAGAAGGATATAGTTTAAAGGAATTCAATCAGATTTTGGCAACCTATGACCATATTGGAGCCAAGGAACTTAAGAAGCACCTGTTCTCCTTTCTGGAAAGTATAATTCCAATTGCCGAAAAAGCAGGGGTACGTATGTGCATACATCCAGATGATCCACCTTATCCAATCTTGGGATTACCAAGGGTAGTTAGTACGGAGCAGGATATTCTTGATCTCTATAAGGCGGTGGATAGTCCCAACAACGGTCTCACCTTTTGTACCGGATCCTTTGGAGTTAGAGCGGACAATGATTTGGTGGGTATGGTGAAGCGCTTGGGGCATCGTATACATTTTATGCACCTGAGGAGTACGCAGCGAGATGAAAAAGGTAATTTTCACGAGGCCGATCACTTGGCCGGGGATGTAGATATGTATGGGGTGCTAAAAGCCCTGGTGGAAGAACAGCTAAAGAGGAGTGCTGCAGGAAGAAAAGATCTTCGAATGCCCATGCGTCCGGATCATGGCCATAAAATGTTGGATGACCTTAGGAAGAAAACCAACCCAGGTTATTCTGCTATAGGAAGACTTAGGGGCCTAGCAGAGTTAAGGGGGCTGGAATTGGGAATAAGGAGATCCCTATAACAAATAGACCTTCCTCTCTAGGGAAAACAATATGTAGAAATCTAAAAAAAACCTCTGATTACCAGAAATCAGAGGTTTTTCTTTTACAATACCGAACTAGGTAGGCAGACGATGGATGCTTTTACTAGTTCCGAATTCTTTTGATAAGAGCCAATGTTTCCCTTACCGATTTCTCCAGGGCACTGTAATCCCTGTTTTCCACCACTGTTTTGCTAATTAGATTGGAACCCATGCCTACACAGGTAACCCCTGCATTGAACCAACCTTTTAAATTGGATTCTTCCAAGGTTACACCGCCTGTCGGCATCACACTGGTCCATGGTTGAGGTCCTTTAATGGCTTTTACAAAATCTGGTCCGAAATTGGCTCCAGGGAATAATTTAATAATTTCACAGCCTAATTCCTCGGCTTTGTTAATTTCTGTCAAAGACCCACATCCAGGGCTCCATAATACTTTTCTTCTATTACAGACCATGGCAATATCTTCGCGTAAGGAGGGGGTTACAATAAAATTGGCACCCATTTGCATATAAAGGGAAGCTGCTGCTGCATCGGTAACAGATCCTACCCCAACGGCCATTTCCGGTAATTCCTTAATGACGTATTTTTGGAGTTCAGCAAATACTTCGTGGGCGAAATCCCCACGCGCGGTGAACTCTATTAATCTTGCACCGCCGTTGTAACATGCTTTTAATATTTTTTTTCCTAATTCCACATCCGGATGATAGAACAGGGGTACAAGTCCCGTTTCTTTCATCAATGCAGCTACTTCAATTCTAGAAAATTGTGACATATGGATATTCTTGTTTTATCTGCTTACTTTCCCAGAGGAATTTCCTCCTGCCAATTGCTCAATTTCTTCAAGGGTGGCCAAGTTGAAATCGCCCGTAATCGTATGCTTAATACAGCAGGCGGCCGCGGCAAAGTCGATGGTTTGTTGATTGTCTATTTTGTCCTGTAGGAGGCCATATATTAGGCCTCCCATAAAGGCATCGCCACTTCCTACCCGGTCTACGACAGGGGTTACCTCCCTTATTTTAGCATAATGTATTTTTTTGCCATCATATAAGATACCGCCAATTTTCTGGTGGGAAGCATTTACTGAATAACGCAAGGTGGTGGCCACATATTTTAGGTTCGGGGAGCCTTTGTAAAGAAGGTCGTACAGTTCGGGTAAAGAGTCCATATCCTGATAGTCCGGATCTTGTTTTTCTTGCCCTGTCATAAAAAAGGCCGTATCCAAATCCCCTAAGATTACATTGCTGTACTTTAAGAGTTCAGGCATAATCTCTTTTGGTTCTTTTCCATATTTCCACAGTTTGGATCGATAATTTAAATCGGATGAAATAGTGATTCCCATTTCACTGGCAGCTTTGACAGCTTCCAAGCAAACGGCAGCCGCATTATTGGAAATGGCAGGGGTTACCCCGCTCCAGTGAAACCAATTGGCATCCTTAAATACTGTTTTCCAGTCTATGGTGTTTGGTTCCATTTCGGCGATGGCACTATTGGCCCTGTCGTATACTACCTTACTTCCACGGGTACCGGCACCTGTTTCCAAAAAATAAATGCCCAGACGGTCTCCTCCAAACTGAATATTGGTGGTGCCCACATTGTGCTTTCTGATTTCCTGTAGGGCACATTCGCCTATATCGTTCTTAGGCAAACGGGTAACGAATTCGGCATCAAAACCATAATTGGCCAAGGATACTGCTACGTTAAACTCACCGCCTCCATAAGTGGCGTTAAAATTGGTGGCCTGTGAAAACCGAAGGTGTCTTTCGGTAGACAGTCTTAATAGGATCTCCCCGAAAGTGATGACTTTCTTCATACTAATTTTTTTGTTTGCTCGATAAATGTACCAAAGTAAAACGAAAACCCGAAAAGAAAATACATTTAGGTATTTATAACTATTATACTATTTTTTGTTTAAGGATTGATCTTGAATGTTAAATAAAAGTATAAACAGGGGGCTGGTTAAAGAAAAATGCATCAATTTGCGAATTTCCTACCAACTTGGAATGCTGATCGATAACTAAAATATTACTGGGATATGACCTTGGAAAAATATAGGAATTCCTAAATTATACATTATTATAGAACCAATGAAAACAATAGCTTTAGCTTTTTGCTGCCTGTTTATTTTTGAAGGCTGTGCTTCCCAATCCTCTCCTGAACTGATCAACTCCGAAATGGAGGTTGTTACTTCCGAAACCTTGAGGTACTATCTTTATTACCCAGAGAATTATGAGGTAAATTCGGAGGAAAAATTCCCCCTATTGCTTTTTTTGCATGGCGGGGGTGAATCCGGGGGAAATTTAAAATCCGTAAAGGGAAATGGGCCTCCAAAACTTATTGCCGGGGGCAAGAAATTCCCTTTTCTAATCTTGGCCCCACAGAATCCGGAAGAAAAAATGTGGTGGAACACCAGGGCCGTACATCAACTTTTGGATAGTATTATTGCTACCAATAAAGTGGACGAGAATAGAATATACCTTACCGGCCTCAGTAGAGGAGGGGGTGCAGCCTGGGAAATGGCGGTCCAATATCCGGATAAATTTGCCGCTTTGGCCGTGGTTTGTGGAATGACTCCGGTTCCTTATGCCTCATGGATAAACAAAAATATGCCCATTCGGGTCTTTCATGGCGACCAGGACAAGTCGATCCCCATATCTGAATCCATCGAAATGGTTGCTAAATTAAAGGAAATGGGATACCATGTGGATTTGACCATTTACAAAGGGGTAGGTCATAATGCCTGGGACAGGACCTATGCGAATAATGGGCTTTACGATTGGTTTTTGGCACAGAAAAAAGGAGGGGCTGTTGAAAATTAACAGTTTCATGGGTGTAGAACTTTGTTTAATTCTGGGATAATTGTATGCAATTGTTGTATTTTTCAAGCCTGAACAATATTTGCATTTTATGACCCGTAATATGTGCCTTAGGCTTTCTTTTTGTAATCTATTTTTATTGTTGGCAATGATCCTATTTTCCTGTTCCGATATAAAAGGGCAGAAAAGCGACCATAAATATACCAATGACCTCATTCATGAAACTAGTCCATATTTATTACAACATGCCCATAATCCGGTAAACTGGCGGCCTTGGAGTCCAAGTGCCTTGGAAGAAGCTAAAAAAGAGGATAAGTTGGTATTGGTAAGTGTTGGTTATTCTTCCTGTCATTGGTGCCACGTAATGGAAGAAGAGACTTTTGAAGATGAGGAAGTGGCCAAATTGATGAATGAAAACTTTATTAATATCAAGGTAGATAGGGAGGAGAGACCAGATGTGGATCATGTTTATATGACTGCCCTGCAACTTATTAAAGGGAATGGAGGTTGGCCTTTGAACGTTATTACCCTACCCAATGGAAAACCTATTTATGGGGGTACTTACCATACCAAGGAACAATGGAGCAAGGTCTTGTCTGAAGTTAGCAAGCTCTATAAGGATGACCCCAAGAAAGCCAATGAGTATGCCGATATGGTGGCCCAAGGTATACAGGAAGTAAATATTATACAGCCGGTCTCGGACTTGGGCATGTTGACGCCGGAGGTCCTTAAAAATAGTGTTGATAAATGGAAGGATAACTGGGACCTAAAATGGGGAGGAAATAAAGGATCACAAAAATTCATGATCCCTGTGAATCTGGATTTTTTGTTGGATTATGCCGTTTTAACAGAGGATCGGGATGCCATGGATTTTGTTAAGACTACATTGGATAGGATTGCTTGGGGAGGCGTCTACGATCATATAGCTGGCGGATTCTATAGATATAGTACCGATGCGCAATGGAAGGTGCCGCATTTTGAGAAAATGCTTTATGACAATGCCCAATTATTGAGCCTTTACTCCAAGGCATATAAGGTATATGGAGAACCGATGTATAGGAAAGTTGTGGAAGAAACCATTGCTTTTTTGGATAGGGAAATGAAAAACCAGGATGGCGGTTATTATGCGGCCATTGATGCCGATAGCGAGGGGGAGGAAGGTAAATTTTATGTTTGGAAAGAAGAGGAGTTAAGGTCTGTTTTAGGGGCCGATTTTGAAATTTTTGCCAAATATTACAATATAAAGCGTTCCAATATCTGGGAAAATGATGCCTATGTGCTTTTTAGGACTTCAGGTGATGACGAATTTATAAAGGAACATGACATTTCTTTGGAAGAATGGGCGGTTTACCAGGAGCGCTGGCAAAAGAAAATATTGACTGCCAGGAACAAAAGGGTCAGGCCCAATACCGATGACAAGATCATTACCTCATGGAACGCCTTGCTGATCAATGGATTTGTGGATGCCTATAATGTTTTTAAGGATGCGGCCTATTTGGAAAAAGCCGAGGGGGTGTTCCGTTTTATTGAAAAGAATAGTCTGGACAAAGATCAGTTGATCCATACTTACAAAAAGGGCAGTAAAAAAAGCGATGGATTTTTGGAGGATTTTTCCTTTTTGGCCAATGCCTCTCTAAAACTCTACAGTACAACAATGTCCCCTTCCTATTTGGACTTTGCAAAAAAACTCAATCAAATTGCACAGGACAAATTTGCAGATGAAGAATCCGGGATGTACAGTTTTAACTCCAATGACGAATTAATTGCCAAAATAATTAAAACCGATGATGGGGTATTGCCATCGCCAAACGCTGTGATGGCGGAGAATTTGTTTCTTCTGGGACATATAGATTACAATAAGGTGGCCACACTCAAAGCGCGGTCCATGCTTTCTTCCATGATTTCTGCCTTGGAGGAAAATGCCTATAATTATTCCAAATGGAACTCCCTCTTGCTGAAAACAGCCTATCCTTTTTATGAAATTGCGGTTGTTGGCGATGATGCCAAGATATTATTGTCCCAACTACAGCAACATAATTTGCCAAATACCTTAATTGTTGGCAGTGATAAAAACAGTGAATTACCTTTGTTTAAAGGGCGTTACGCGGACGACGGCACGTATATCTATGTTTGTCAGGACCATACGTGCAAACTTCCAGTGTCTACCGCAGAGGAAGCTTTGGAGCAATTGAAGAATTTTTAAGGATATGTTCCCCTTTAATAAAGGAAAGGATATCATTAAGATAGTCTGGAAATAAATTATGGCTCCATAATTTTTGTAATAACAATGCCATTAATATTTTGTCGATTATCCATGGATTTGTGTCAAATTACATGAATTTTCAGGTTGTTCGGTCAAAAAATTTTAATTTAAACTTTTTTTAAACTTATCTTGAACCCCAAAATTAATTCTTCAAAGTATGCAGATAAAAGAATCTTCAACTATTTATGACGTAATCATAGTTGGATCGGGTGCCGGTGGAGGTATGGCAACAAAAGTATTGTCAGAGGCCGGACTAAAAGTGGCCGTGGTGGAAGCGGGTCCATTTTTTGATCCTAAGAACCCTGAACAGATCACACAGTTAAAATGGCCTTATGAATCACCGCGTAGAGGTGCCAGTACCACAAGGGCCTTTGGGGAATTTGATGCAGCTTATGGTGGTTGGGAAATTGATGGGGAACCCTATACCCAAAAAAATGGGTCAAAATTTTCGTGGTTTAGGTCGCGTATGTTAGGGGGTAGAACAAATCACTGGGGACGTATCTCCTTGCGTTTCAGCCAACGCGATTTTAAACACAAGGATATTGATGGTCTTGGGGAAAACTGGCCCATTGGCTATGAAGATGTAAAACCGTATTACGATAAGGTAGACAAGTTAATTGGTGTTTTTGGATCCAAAGAAGGATTGGAAAACGAGCCGGACGGGTTTTTTCTTCCTGCTCCAAAACCTAGATTGCATGAGCTTTATTATATAGATGGGGCCAAGAAATCCAATATACCGGTCATCCCCTCAAGGATGTCCATGGTGACAAAAAAGATCAACAACGATCGCGGGGTCTGTTTTTATTGTGGACAATGCAGTAGGTCTTGTCAGATATATGCCGATTTTTCGTCGGGGAGCTGCTTAATTTTCCCTGCTCAAAAAAATGGAGGCCAAATAGACCTTTTTGTGAACGCAATGGTACGGGAGGTAACTACTAATGATGAAGGTAAGGCCACTGGAGTGCTTTATGTGAACAAGGAGGATCGTAAGGAATATGGATTAAAGGGGAAAATTGTTGTGCTTGCCGCATCGGCCTGTAGTACTGCAAGAATCCTTTTAAATTCCAAAAGCAAGCAACACCCTGCTGGACTTGGAAACAGTAGCGGAGTGGTAGGGAAGTACCTTCACGACTCCACTGGGGGTGGAATGACCGGATTTGTCCCAGAACTGATGAATAGAAAGACGTACAACGAAGATGGTGTTGGAGGGATGCATGTATATACCCCTTGGTGGCTGGACAATAAGAAGCTCGATTTCGCCAGAGGTTATCATATAGAAATATGGGGTGGAATGGGGATGCCAAGCTACGGTTTCGGCTTTAATCCCAATGCCATGAATGAGTTCTTTGGCGAAAAAGTAGGTGGCTATGGCAATGTCCTTAGGGAGGATGTAAAGAAATATTACGGAGCAATGATCGGTTTTGCAGGACGTGGCGAATCTATAGCCATGGAAAGCAACTATTGTGAGATTGACCCGGGAAAGGTGGATGAATTTGGTATTCCAGTATTGCGCTTTAACTATCAGTGGTCCGATCACGAACGTTTACAAGCCAAGCACATGCAAGAAACCTTTGCGGAAATAATCCACAACATGGGCGGACAGGTCATAGGGAAACCGGCAGGAAAGGATCGGGATTACGGGTTGCTTAACCCAGGAGAAATAATCCACGAAGTAGGTACCACAAGGATGGGCGATAACCCTAGAACTTCTGTTGTAAATAAGTGGGAACAAATGCACGATGTGGATAATGTTTTTATTGTTGATGCAGGACCCTTTGTTTCCCAAGCGGATAAGAACCCTACATGGACCATCCTGGCCCTGGCCTGGAGAACGTCCGATTATATAATTGAGCAATTGAAAAAACAAAATATCTAGTATTATGGATAGAAGAAAAAGTATAAAATCCATTATCCTTGGTGGTGTAGCGGGTGGATTGGCAATAAATGGATGTAAGCCGGGAACGGAAGGGGAGGCTGGAGCCGCAGAGGCCTTGGTACAGGAAGAAAAGCATTTCGGGAGGACTCCTGAGGAAAAGGAGCTGCTGAAAAAACTCTACGCGGAACAGTTTTTTAACGAACATGAAATGGCTACTTTAGGAGTGTTATGTGCCTTGATTTTACCTGCCAGCGGAACCTATGGTAGTGCTACCGATGCCGGAGTGCCCGATTTTATAGAGTTTATGGCCAAAGATATCCCTGCCTATCAAACTCCACTGCAAGGTGGCCTAATGTGGTTGGACCACAAGAGCAATAAAGATTACGGAGTGGAATTTAAGTCCGCAACCGAAACTCAGCAAAAAGAGATTTTGGATGCCATTGCATTTCCGGACAAGGAAAATCCGACATACGAGCAACAATTCTTTTCCCTGGTTCGCAATTTAACCGTTACCGGATATTATACTTCAAAGGAAGGTATTGAAGCGTTGGGGTATAAAGGTAATTCCCCCAATGTTTGGGACGGGGTGCCGGAAGACGTTTTGGCAAAGCATGGAAAATCCTATGACCCTGAATGGATTGCCAAATGTGTGGACCAAAGTAAGCGCAACGATATGGCAGAATGGGATGACGAAGGTAATTTGTTGACTTAAAAATATTAAGTGATATCGAATTATAAATATAGGATGAAGAGATTACAGGTACTATGGCTATTTTTAATAGCCATAGTTTTTTTTGGAAAAGTAAGTGTTACGGCCCAAGAGGTGGGATTACAATTGTACAGCCTTAGAAATCAGTTTAAGGAAGATATCCCAAGTACCCTGAAATTGATAAATGACTGGGGTATTACCGTTTTGGAAGGAGGGGATAGCTACGGGATGCCCGAGGAGGAGTTTAAGGAACTACTTGCCAAAAATAATTTAAAAATGGTTAGTATAGGTGCCACATTCAACGATTTGGCCATTGCGCCGGAGGAGGTTGTGAAAAAGGCTAAAAGTTACGGTGCCACCTATGTTATGTGTGCATGGATCCCACACCATGGCAACAATTTTGGTATTGTGGATGCACAAAAGGCTGTTGAGGTATTCAACAGGGCTGGGAAACTTTTAAGGGAAAAGGGGCTGAAATTGGCGTATCATGCCCATGGATTTGAATTTAGGCCCTATGGTGATGGTACACTCTTTGATTATATGGCGGAGAATGCCAATTATTTCGATTTTGAAATGGATGTGTATTGGGTACATCACGCAGGTGCAGATCCTATGAAATTATTAAAAAAATACCCTTCAAAATTCATTTTAATGCATTTGAAGGATATGGAAAAAGGAACCACTAAAAATAATACGGGCCATGCCGATGTTGAAACAAATGTAGTTTTGGGAACTGGGGAGGTGGATATAGCGGGCGTTGTGGCCGAAGCCAAAAGATTGGGCATCAAATATATGTTCATAGAGGACGAGTGTTCCAGGGTGGTGGACCAAGTGCCAAAGAGTTTAAAGTATTTGGAAGGTTTAAAATAATCTAGATTTCAATTATTGATATTGCTGAAAAAGCCTCCTTTTGGAGGCTTTTTGTTTATTCCATGGACTTCCGAAGAAGGAATTGGGCCGTAATTTTATTTGTTGCTTTCGGGGACCTCAAACTTCTAATGACATATTATCAATTATTAATGGTTTTATATCAAAATACATGAATTTTCAGGTTCTTTGGATAAAAAATTCTATTTTGATTTCGTTTTAAACTTATATTGAAGTTCATTATTAATTCATTCCAATATGCAGATAAAAGAATCCTCAGAAATTTATGATGTAATAATTGTTGGCTCGGGTGCTGGTGGCGGTATGGCCACAAAGCAATTGGCCGACGCCGGCCTCAATGTTGCGGTAGTAGAGGCCGGTCCATTTTTTGATCCGGCAGATCCGAAAACCATGAATCAGTTAAAATGGAATTACGAATCTCCTAGAAGGGGAGCAAATACTACTAGGGCATTTGGGGAATTTGATGCTGCTTATGGCGGTTGGGAGATAGAGGGGGAGCCATATACACGTGAGCCTGGTACGGAATTTGATTGGTTCCGATCTCACATGTTGGGTGGGCGTACCAATCACTGGGGAAGGATTTCCCTTCGTTTTGGGCCAAAGGATTTTAAGGGGAAGACCAGGGATGGTCATGGGGAGGACTGGCCAATTGGGTATGAGGATGTAAAACCATATTATGATAAGGTAGATAAACTAATCGGGGTGTTTGGTACCAATGAAGGACTGGAAAATGATCCGGATGGTTTCTTTCTGCCTCCGCCAAAACCAAGATTGCATGAGATTTTTTATATAAATGGGGCAAAAAAGGCGGGAATACCTACTATTCCCGGTAGACTTTCCATGCTCACCAAAAGAATCAATACAGAACGTGGTGTGTGTTTTTACTGCGGACAATGTTCACGTTCCTGTTCGGTTTATGCCGATTTCTCATCCGGGAGTTGTTTAATATTTCCTGCACAAAAAAGCGGGGGCCGAATTAAATTATTCGTCAATTGTGTTGTGAGGGAAGTTACTACCAATGAGGAGGGTAAGGCAACGGGAGTGTCCTACATCAGTAAGGACGATAGAAAAGAATACAAATTAAGGGGCAAGGTGGTAGTTTTGGCTGCTTCTGCCTGTAGTTCCGCCCGTATTCTTTTGAATTCGAAAAGCAAACAACATCCAAACGGCTTGGGAAATAGCAGTGACCTCGTGGGTAAATATTTGCACGATTCCACTGGGGCCAGTAGAGCCGCTTTTGTACCGGCATTGATGAACAGGAAAGTATCCTATAACGAGGACGGAGTGGGAAGTAACCATGTGTACTCGCCTTGGTGGGGAGATAACTCCAAGTTGGATTTCCCTAGAGGCTATCATATAGAAGTCGGAGGAGGGATGAAAATGCCTGGTTATGGTTTTAGTTTCAACCCCAATGAATTCAACAAATTCTTTGGGCTCAAAGTAGGGGGTTATGGGGATAGCTTACGGGATGATGTTAAAAAATATTACGGATCCGTACTAGGGATTGCCGGAAGGGGCGAAGGTATTGCCCGTAAGGAGAACTATTGTGAAATAGACCCTACCACCGTGGATCAATTTGGCATTCCCGTATTGAAGTTTAATTATAAATGGTCCCAATTTGAGAAAAATCAGGCCAAGCATATGCAGGACACTTTTGAAGAGATTTTCCACAATATTGGGGCAGAACCTTTAGGGGAAAAGCCTGGTAAGGACCGCGACTATGGACTTGAGGCGCCCGGACGTATTATTCACGAAGTTGGTACTACCAGAATGGGCAATGATCCCAAAACATCGGTCACTAATAAATTCAATCAATTACACGATGTGGACAATGTCTTTATTGTTGATGCGGGACCTTTTACTTCCCAGGCGGATAAGAACTGTACTTGGACTATTTTGGCATTATCTTGGCGAGCCAGTGACTATATTATTGAACAATTAAAACAGCAAAATATCTAGACCATGGATAGAAGAAAAAGTATACAGACAATAATTCTAGGTGCCGGTGCATCTGCCTTGGCGTTTCATGGCTGTAAGACAGATGGACCCGATTCTGCAAAGGAGGCCATAGCCGCAGCCGAAAATACCCATTATTTTGGTCGTACTCCAGAGGAGTTGGAACTTATTGAAAAATTAAATGCAGAACAGCTTTTTACCGAACACGAAATGGAGACCATTGCGGTATTGAGTACCGTAATACTTCCTCCCAGAGAACCCAATGGAGGGCCGATTGAGGCAGAGGTCCCGGAATTTATCGAATTTATGGGCAAGGATATCCCAGAATTGCAGCTTACCCTTAAGGGGGGGTTAATGTGGCTGGATCATAAAAGCAATACAGATTTTGGAACCGAATTTAAATTGGCTATCCTGGAACAGCAAAAGCAGATATTGGATACCATATGTTATCATGATCCTGATAAATCGTTGGAGACGCAACCACTCGAAATACAATTTTTCTATTTGATGCGGGGATTAACTATCTGTGGTTATTATTCCTCCAAAGTAGGAGTCGCCGAACTGGGTTATAAAGGAAATACACCCAATGTATGGGATGGTGTTCCGGAGGATGTCTTGGAACAACATGGGGTGGCCTACGATCCAGAATGGGTTGCCAAATGTATCGATCAGAGTACCAGAAACGAAATCGCTACCTGGGACGAAAATGGCAAGCTGTTGACTTAAATCAATCAATAGTGGCAATAGGGAAGTAATGGTATTTTTTCGCAATCCCTATTGGAAATATATAAAGGCCTCTTTTTAGGGGCTTTTTTGTTAATTTGCTGTGGGGAAAAAAGTACCTAGGTGAATTAAAGGATTAACAATTGGCACTGAAATGTATGAATAGGAAGTGGACAGCTTTTAAGGGAATGGCCATTTTGGCAATAACTTTTTTCTTTGGGTGTAAGGAAATGGTCGTAAACAAAAATTTGAAAAAGGATGTGGATGCGGAATTGGAGGTCGTGGATTCGTTAATGATCGATGTAGGTAAGAAAGAAGAAGTAATAAAGCCCAAACTAAAATCCCTTGAAGGCCTGGCCGATACCTTGTTTGTAAGGTTGGCCGATTATAGTGATGATTTTGAATACGATCTGCGCTATGCCACCGATAATAATTTCTTAAAGGAGAAGGTCTATGATTGTGCCGAATGTTATACTAGGGTCAAAACCGCCAGAGCACTGCTTTTGGCAAACAAAGACTTGATCGGAAAAGGGTATAAAATAAAATTTTTCGATTGCTATCGTCCCAATGATGTACAATATAAAATGTGGGCCATTGTCCCCAATCCACAGTATGTGGCCAATCCGGTTAAGGGGTCAATCCATAATAAGGGTGGTGCCGTAGATATTAGCCTGGTTACTTTGGATGGTGAGGAATTGGATATGGGGACCGATTTTGATTTTTTTGGAAAAAAGGCATACCACGATAATTTGGATTTACCGCAGTCTATCTTGAACAATAGACTGTTGTTAAAGGAGACCATGGAAAAATATGGTTTCTGGTCCATAAGGACCGAATGGTGGCATTACAATCTCGGTACCGCATCCAATGACAAAGTGGCCAACTTTAAATGGGATTGTGATTGAAATTGTCTAAGTGATTCCAAGATCTTTTATGTAACTCCATGTAAAATCTAGACTATAATAGTCACTTCGACAGAGGCACCTTCAGAAGTACATTAAATACTTGATATTCAGCATATTAATTCGTATTTTAGATAAAACAAAACCCCGAATATGAGTCTCTAGCTCTAAAAACGGGGTATTATCTTAATTACGTATGTACAATATACGCAGATTCGACAATTTTCAGCACACTTTTTTATTTACATCGCGCACCGAGCAGTTCGAACTGTTCTTCGATCGCTTTTTGGAGGGAGACCTCGGGAAGATCTATACTGCCGTTCCATGGGAGGAACTGGTACGGACCTTTGGTCTGGGCGATGCCCGAAAAGGGCCGCTATCGATATTCGGTCCCAAGGGGAAACTGGCCCTGATGTTCCTAAAGCATTATGCCGGATGTTCCGACAGACGTTTGGTGGAGCAGCTCAACGGTAATATCGATTACCAGTTCTTCTGTGGCATCGATCTTGGGGGCAAGCGTCTGACGAACTATAAGATCGTTAGCGAGATCCGTTGTGAACTGGCCAAAAAAATGGATATCGATAAGGTCCAACGGGCACTTTTCGGTTCCTGGTCGGCGCACATCGGCGATAAGCATAGTGTAGTGATGGATGCGACCTGTTACGAGAGCGAGCTCAGGTACCCCACCAACGAGAAACTTTTATGGGAATCGGTGGATTGGAGCTACCGCCAACTAAAGGCTATCTGTAAGGCCCTGGGGATAAAGACCCCCCGGACCAAATATCTGAAATGGAAAAGGCGCAACATCTCCTACAGCAAGATGCGGCGCAAGACCAGGTCGAAACGGACCAGGTTGGACCGCAGCCTCCTCCTGCTCCTTGACAAGATCGATGGCGAGCTGGACAAACTGGAAAAGGGCCATGGACTCCGAATGCCGGAGAGGTACCATCGGCGCAGGGCAACGATAAGAAAGATATACGAACAACAGCACCGGATCTTCCATACCGGTGAAAAACCGACAGGGCGTATCGTAAGTATCGGCAAGGATTATCTCAGGCCGATCGTGCGCGGGAAGGAAATAAAGGCCGTTGAGTTCGGGGCAAAGGTCAACAAGTTCCAGATCGACGGCATCAGCTTCATAGAGCATTTGAACTTCAATGCCTTCCATGAGGGCAACCGGTTCCAGGATACCATCTTCAGGGTACAGCACCTTACCCGGACCAGGACCAGACTGGCCGGGGCGGATGCCATCTATGCCACCAACAAGAACCGCAGCTTCGCCACCAAGTATGGTATAGGGACCGACTTCAAGCGCAAGGGAAGGGCAGGGAAACACGAAGGGCAGCGCAGACAGATGGCGGCCATGATAACAAGGAAAGGGCCACGCGACTGGAAGGAAGTTTTGGCAAGGAAAAAGAGCACTACCACCTAAAAAAGATCAAGGCCAGGACCAAAGAGACAGAGATCTTGTGGATATTCTTCGGTATCCATACGGCAAATGCCCTGGAGATCGGTAGGCGAATGGCCAGAACACTACAACAAGCGGCATAATCCAGGGCGGGTCAAAAGAAATCATGGGATACCTGGCCAAAGGCCCCACCAAAATCGATCCAAGAGCATACCTCCTGTCCAAAAATCAAGATCGGGCATAAAAAAATGCCCCTAAATAAAATCTAAGGGCAGTTAATATTCTATGTGTTCTACAAAATTAAGCTAACTCCTGAAAGTGCCGACAGAGCGAAGAATGAGCGACGAGAAGTCTCAAATATTAGGCTACTTAATTGTAGCTATAACATGCTGCGTACTGCCCTTATAATTTATGACAATAAACAACAATTTTCTCACCTTCCGGATTGGTGGTAAAAAACAGATAAACTTCCCCTCCATCCTTAATTTTAAACTTTTTCCTAATTTCCGCCACGCTTATCGGAAAGTTTCTAACGGTGACATTTGCTTTTTTTATCCCCAGTTTTTGTATTTCTTTTTTATTAAAAGGAATGGTTTTTACAATTCTAAATCTCCGTCCAGGAAATTCCAAGAGATGGTCATTGGTGTACAAATGTGAGTGGTCATGTAACTTGAGCAAATTATATCTGGTCCCAACTGTCTTGAAAGCCCCAGACTTTAGGATGGCCGGATTGGGTTCGTATAAATATTCCAAGGGATCCGAGTAATTGGAAAGCGCGCATTTTTCCTCATCAAGCGAAAAGCTGAACTTTTCTTTTGCCGTTCCACTTAGGTTTACCGTCTTTATCAATACTCCATTTTTATAAGCCCGTTCCAATATCCACAGGATTTCCTTTACTTCATTATTTACGGCAACAATATGAATTTCCCTAACACAACGTAACTCGCCAAGACCGGCCGACAGATCAAGTAGAGGGGAGGTTTTTATCATGATATTCTTGGCCTTCGTCAAAATTGTTCCTAGATGATCGGGGACATTCGGAATGCAATCCGATAACAAGAAAACCTTACCCTTCAGATCATTACGGCGGGAGGGATCTATATATACCCAATCGAAATCAACGTCCGAATTCTTTAGAAAATCTATTCCGTCCTCTGCATGGGTACGAATGTTGGTCCGGCCTAAAACCTGAAAATTATAGTCGGCTATTGCGGATAATTCTCGGTCCATTTCACAATGATGCACCTGTCCTATGTTTAGGCTGAAATAGTAACTGTCCACCCCAAAGCCGCCGGTCATGTCCAAAAGCGTGGTTCCGTTTATTCTTCCAGCTTTATAGAGGGCCGTGGTTTGGGAAGAGGTCTGTTCAATGTTTAATTTGTTGGGGTAGTATATGTTGGCAGTGCCAAACCATAGGGGAAGTTTGTCCCTGCATCTGCTCTTGGCTTCAATTTGTTCCGCAATTTCCTTATTGGTAACACCTTCCAAGTTTAATGGCTTCAACAAAAGGGAGATAAGTTCTGTCCTTAAATTTTCATTTATAAAATTCTGAATTTCAGGCGTTTGAATATTCTTGTTCAAGGCGGGGTTATAAATTTTTGGTAAGGGATTTTACAATTTTATTCTCGGAGAAAAATTCCTTTAAGATTACTTTTATGGCGGTATAGCCAGGTACTGCTATTATCATTCCGGCGACCCCAAGAAGAAGACCTCCAATGATGATGATCAGGAAAATTTCCAAGGGGTGCGACTTTACACTATTGGAGAAAATGAAGGGTTGGGAAAAAAAGTTATCTACCAATTGGCCAATGATGAAGCCTATCATAACATAGCTCGTTTTGGGTAAAATTACGCTGCTAAAGTCGGCACCCACATTACTGGTCATGGTTAAAACCGCCATTAATATCCCTCCAATAATGGGGCCTATATAGGGAATAAGGTTTAAAAGGGCACAGAGAAAAGCTATTACAATGGCATTTTCAATCCCAAAAATGAATAGTACAATGGAATAAATGATAAATAGGATAAGGATTTGGAACACCAGGCCAACAAAATATCTGGAAAGTAAATTTTTGATGGTTTCCATGGAATGTTGAAACCTATTTTCCTTGTTACTAGGGATTAGTGTGAGTATGGATTCCTCAAAAAGCTTACTATCCTTTAGGAAGAAGAAGGCTATAAATAGAACGGAAAAAAGTCCCACACTAAAACTCCCCAATATACCGATAATGGAGTTCAGGAAATCTGGAAGGATTCCAAAGTTCAGGTTGGAAAACAAATGTGAATCCTTAATACTTTGTTCCAGGTCCTCGGATTTAACTCCAATATATTGAAGGAGTTGACCGTAGAGGTCCTCTAAATTGGTCTGCAAGGCATCTATGTTGAGAAGGGATAGATTCTGCCCTTGTTGAATAAGTAGGGGTACAAATAGGGCAATGACCCCCGCAACCACCCCAACAAGGAATATCATAGTTATTATGACAGCTATGGTATTATTGAATTTTAACTTTTGGCGAAAAAACAGAACTATGGGGCGCCCTATTAAGCTGGCAACTGCAGCTATGGCAATGTATATGAGAACAGCACTAATTTTATAGAGGAAGGCCAATAGGATAACAATGGCCACAATAATTCCAAGTGCCCTCAATATACCATCCGCAATTGTCTTTGATGTCATACTTTAACTTTTAAAAACGTAGGAGATTATATTGGCGCCCATTTGTAACGCTTTTAGACGGACCTCCTGGGGGTCGTTATGTACTTCCGGGTCTTCCCATCCGTCCCCAAGGTCGCTTTCAAAGGTGAAGAGCAGGATCAGGCGGTTTTGTTCAAATAGGCCAAACGCCTGCGGCCGTTTGCCATCATGTTCATGTATCTTGGGCAACCCTTTTGGAAATTGGAATTGTTGCCGAAATATGGGGTGGTCTACACCTAATTCCGTGAGTTCCTTGTCTGGAAATACTTTGGCTAGTTCTTTGCGCAGGTAAGGTTCCATACCATAATTATCATCTATGTGCAAAAATCCCCCTGCCAATAAATAGGTCCTTAGGTTTTCTGCTTCCTCCTCGGTAAAAAAAATATTTCCATGCCCGGTCATATGTAAAAAGGGGTATTGAAAAATATTGGCGCTGCCAACCTCTACGGTTTGCGGTTTGGGGTCAATGGTAGTCCTAAGTTGTTGATTGCAGAATTTTATTAGGTTGGGGAGCCCTGTTGGATTGGCGTACCAATCCCCTCCGCCTCCATATTTTAAAATGGCAATTTCCTGTGCATGTGAACTTTCGGCCAAATAAAAATTGAACATCAATATTATTACAACTAGCTGCTTCATATGCACTCGGATGTTTGTGATATTCAAATTTAAGAATATTAACGGGTTAAAAAACTAAAAGGGCTGTGTAAACACTTCATGGTATCGTAAGAAAATTTAATTGACCATAAAAGTATGCCTAACCAAGATATGCCCCAATAGGCTATTATAAATTTACTAGGGCAATAGTGGTACAGGCCACGATGGCTGCTGTTTCTGTTCGCAACCTTGTGTTTCCCAAAGCAACCGCCCTAAATCCGTTCTCTTGAGCTAATCTTATTTCTTCAGGTGAAAAATCGCCTTCAGGTCCTATTAATACGGTTGTATTTTTTTTGGCAGACGCACAATGGGATAATTCCTTTTTTTTATCATCCTCGCAATGCGCTATAAAAAGCTCCCCATTTTTTGGTAGTGATAAGTACTCCCTAAAAGGAATGGCCGGATTTAATTGTGGTAGATAGGCTTGTAGGGATTGTTTCATGGCGGCTTGGATAACCTTTTCCATTCTGTCCATTTTAATGACCTTTCTTTCAGAATGTTCGCAAATTATGGGTGTGATTTGATGAACACCAATTTCCGTTGCCTTCTCCAAAAACCACTCAAAGCGGTCGTTAAGTTTTGTTGGCGCCACTACCATATGGAGTTCATATGGTTTTGGAGGTGCCTGGGTTTGGGAAATTACCTTGGCCCTACATTTTTTATGATCGGGAACAAGTATTTCAGCTTCAAAAAATAGGCCCTTGCCATTGGTGATCTGTAATATGTCGCCCGAATTTTTCCTCAGTACTTTGCTGATATGCCTGCTTTCATCGGTTGGAAAAATAAATTGGTCCGTGTTGTTTTCCAATTCAGGGTGGTAAAAAAGTTGCATGGGCTAGTAGCGATATTTAGAGTTTGTTCAATTTTTGTTTGGCGTGTTCCAGTCCTAATTCAATGTAGTTCAGCAGCTGTTCCTCTGAGGCGATTCCCTCCTGGGAAACATATACAAATTCTTTCATGGGGCGTTTTGCAAAATCCATGGGCCGCACATGTTCCGAATTTAGGATCCCATCCATTTTGCTGGAGATCACCCTTACCATAAGGTTCTCCTTTATAATGCCTACGGTCATTTTTCCGCAAAATAAAAAAGCAATTCCCCCGAACATTTTTTTTTCGGTAATATTAAATCGTACGGCTTGGGGCTGCAAATCAAAACTAGCCCTGATCCGTTGTGCAAACTGTTCGTTATATGCCATAATATTTTAAAGTTTCAAGAGGCCGATTCAAAAAAAATGCCTTACTATAGGGGAATGGGAAACAAGTATTAGGCAAGCTTGGACCTTTTATTTGGTTATTGAATTACATATCTCGCCTTGGCGGTAACACTTTGGTCCACAAAATCCATTCCCTTGTATTTTAAATATCCCACTATACCTATCATGGCGGCATTGTCCGTACAGTATTCAAATTTTGGGATATAGGTGGTCCATCCCCATTTGTCCTCCGCTTTTTTTAGGGCCTGTCTAATACCCGAATTTGCCGATACTCCACCGCCAATCGCTATTTGTGTTATTCCCGTCTGTGTTACGGCCTTTTTTAATTTATCCATTAGGATATTGATGATGGTGTATTGTATGGAAGCACAGATGTCGTTCAGGTTTTCAGTTATAAAATTTGGGTTGTTTTTTGTTTCCCGCTGTATAAAATAGAGTATACTCGTTTTTAAACCACTAAAACTAAAGTTGAGTCCGTCCACTTTGGGTTTGGGAAAGGGAAAAGCCTTGGGGTTGCCAAGCTGGGCATATTTGTCTACCAAGGGTCCACCTGGATAAGGTAGTCCCAATATTTTTGCGCTCTTGTCATAGGCCTCCCCTACCGCGTCATCCAAGGACTCTCCTAAAATTTCCATGTCAAAATAATCCTTTACCAGTACTATTTGCGTATGTCCTCCACTAATGGTCATTGCCAAAAAAGGGAAGGAGGGCATTTTGTAATTTTCTTCCTCAATAAAGTGCGATAAAATATGGGCCTGCATATGGTTTACCTCAATTAATGGAATGTCCAATCCCAAGGAAAGGGACTTGGCAAAGGAGGTTCCTACCAATAAAGATCCCATAAGTCCTGGTCCACGTGTAAAAGCTATGGCGGATAACTGTTTTTTATCGATATTTGCTTTGGCTAATGCTTGGTGCACTACAGGGACAATATTTTGTTGGTGCGCCCTTGAGGCTAGTTCGGGAACAACCCCCCCATACTCCTCATGTATTTTTTGCGTTGCCACAATATTGCTTAGTGTCCTATTGCCGCACAATACAGCGGCAGAAGTGTCATCGCACGAGGATTCAATGGCTAAAATGTAAATAGTTTGATTATCCACTTTGTTTGGAATAAAATTTGAATGTACAAAGGTAAAACATAAAGCCCTATCAAAAAATTAAGAAAAATCCTGGTCAGAGTATTTTTGGTGCTCGTTCTTATTTGCGTTTTGGGCAGTGTAATACTTTCCTTGCCCTTTGTCCAGACCCGCTTTGCCAAGTATGCCACTACAGAGATCAACAAGGAATTTGGCACCAACATTAATATTGACCGCTTAAGGATTTCCCTAATTTCCTGGGATACCTCACTTAAAGGCGTTTATATTGAAGATTATAAACAGGATACCCTGTTCTATATAGACAATTTAAGTACCTCAATCCTAAATGTACGCAATTTGGTTAACGGCAAGTTGGAGTTTGGGGACATAGCCATAGAGCGCCTCAATTTTAAGCTTAGGACCTATCAGGATGACAAGAACACCAACCTCGAGGTATTTATTGATAAGTTGGACGATAAAAAACCTCGTAAACCCGGTACGCCACCATTTTATTTTTCGTCCGCAGATGTAGAAATTACGGATAGTAAATTTAAGCTCATTGATGAAAACCGTGAAACCAGGGAAATGCTGAATTTTGCCGATCTGAACATTTCGGCTTCCGAATTTACCATAATTGGCCCGGACGTAAATTCCAAAATAGAGAAGATGTCCTTCCGGAGTTCAAGAGGGGTAGTGGTAGAAAAAATGGCTACCGAATTCAAATACACAAAACAGCAAATGCGTTTCGATTCCTTGAGCATTAAAACGCCTCAATCCAATTTATTGGGCAAGGTGGTATTCGATTATGATAGGGAAGACTTTAAGGATTTTTTAAATAAAGTAAAAATTGATGCTGAATTTATAGAGTCTACAGTGGCCTTGAATGAAGTAAACCTGCTTTATAATCAATTTGGAAGCGACAAAATAGTAACATTTTCCACTGTAGCCAATGGGGTATTGAACGACTTGAATACCAACGATCTTTTTTTAACAATGGATAATACAGGTATTCGAGGGGATTTTAATTTTAAAAATTTGTTCGTTAAGGATGGTAAGTTTGCCCTAATGGCCAATATGAAGAATGTTACTTCCAATTATTATGAACTAAGGGCCCTGCTACCGAATATTTTGGATGTATTGCCGTCTTCAATCCAAAGATTGGGGCAGTTTACGGTTAGGGGCGATGCTCTTATTACGGAATCCTCAATAAATACAAAAGCCAACATAAATACCCTCATAGGCAGCAGCTATGTGGATCTTGAGCTTACCGATATAGATCATATTGACGATGCCTCCTACAAAGGATTTGTCTCTTTGATCGATTTTGATCTAGGAGAGCTAATAGAACGAAAGGATGTGGGTATTACCAACCTGGATTTTAATGTGGAGGGCAAGGGAGTGGTCATGGAATATTTAAATACCGAGGTAATAGGGCAGGTGTATTCCTTAAATTTTAACGGTTACGATTTTAAGGATATCAGCGTATCAGGTATTATAAAGGAACAACTTTTTGATGGTTCCCTATTGTGTAAGGACGAAAATATAAAATTCAGTTTTAAGGGATTGGCGGATTTTGCCGAAAACAGGAATAATTTCAACTTTATTGCTTCCGTAGATTATGCAGATCTCAAAAAGATAAACTTTATAAATGATAGTGTTTCCATTTTTAAGGGAGATGTTAATATGGATATTTCCGGAAATTCTTTGGATAATATTGTAGGGGATATAAAATTTACCAAAACCAATTATCAGAACAAGAATGATACCTACTACTTTGAGGATTTTAAGGTTTCATCCACCTTTGAAAACGACAGTACCCGTATAATTGATATTAATTCCCCGGATATTATTACCGGATTTTTGAAGGGCAATTTTAAAGTCAAGGAACTGGGCAGGTTGCTGCAAAATTCTTTGGGAAGTATTTATACAAATTATAGACCGTTCAATATATCTGAAAACCAGAGATTGGCGTTTAATTTCAAGATCTACAACAAGATTGTGGACGTATTTTTTCCAGAGGTGAAGTTCGATCCCAATACCTTTATCAAGGGAAATATCATTGCCGATGAGGGAGATTTTAAACTAACCTTTAAATCGCCCAGTATAGTGGCATACGGCAATGAATTGGACAGTATAGATGTTAAAATAGACAATAAGAACCCCTTGTTCAATACCTATGTCTCCATTGGGGATTTGGCAACCCCTTACTATGACGTTAAAGATTTTAATTTGATCAATACCACCTTGAAGGATACATTGTTCTTTAGAACGGAATTTAGAGGTGGAAGCGAATATAATGATAGTTACAACCTCAATTTTTACCATACCTTCAACAAAGAGAATAAATCTGTTATCGGTCTCAAAACGTCCGATATAAGTTTTAAGGGAAATAAATGGATCTTGAACAAGGATGGAAACAATAAGAACAAGGTAATAATCAACAAGACCCTCGATAGCATTTCCATAGAGGAAGTGGTAATGAACAATAATGAACAGGAACAAATTAGGCTAAGGGGACAGTTGGCAGATTCAACCTATAAGGATATAGAGCTACAGTTTAAGATAGTTACCCTGGGGAAGATTACGCCTTCCATAGACAGTCTTAAATTGCACGGGGAGGTGAATGGTACCTTGAACGTTTTGCAGAAGGATAATGTTTACCTGCCTTCCTCCAATTTAAATATAAAGGACTTCGGGATCAACAATATTACCTTGGGGGATTTGGCCATTGGGATAGTGGGTAATAGGGATCTAACGGATTTTGTGGTGAACACTTCCTTGAAGGATAAAGGGTTCGAGAAGCTCAGTGTGGTGGGCAATATCTCCAATAGGGAGGAGATTCCACAGGCAAATCTCATAGTGGACTTCAATAAGTTCAACCTGGAGCCATTTAGTCCCTTGGGAGAAGGTATTATTACCAATATAAGGGGCTTGTTACAGGGAAGCGCCATTTTAAAGGGCCCAATAAACAACCCTAATTGGAGCGGTGTACTGTCCTTGAACGAGGCCGGTATTGCCATTCCCTATTTAAATGTGGATTATAGTTTTGCTCCCTACTCCCGGGTAAAGTTAATGGACCAAACCTTTAATTTTCAAAAGATCAAACTTACCGATGTTGCCATGAATACTAAGGCAACTTTGGATGGTACCATAACCCATAAGTTGTTTAAGGATTGGAGTTTGGATTTGGATGTGGATACCAATAATGATCGATTTCTAATATTGAACACACCGTTTAAGGAAGAGGTGTTGTACTATGGAGCTGGCTATTTAAATGGTACGGGTAGGATATTTGGACCTACCAATGCCCTTACGATCAATGTAGATGGGGAAACGGCAAGGGGTACTTCCTTAAAAATCCCAATTAGCGATGTAGTTAGTGTGGGGGATTTTTCATTTATCAATTTTGTGGGAAAGAAAGTTGAGGATACGGATAAGGGCCAACGGGTTTTAAAGGAGGTGGAAGGTCTTGAGCTGGCTTTTAACCTGGATGTTACTCCTGATGCGGAGGTTGAAATTGTTGTAGATACCAAAACAGGCAGTTCCTTAAAGGGAACTGGAGCTGGAATTTTGTTCATAGAGATCAATACCAACGGTAAATTTAATATGTATGGGGATTTTGTGGTAGTGACGGGACAGTTTCGCTATAAGTTTGGCGGTATCGTAGATAAGACCTTTAAAGTGAAACCTGGAGGTAACATTACCTGGGAGAGGGAGCCCTTGGCGGCACAATTAAACATGGAAGCCGTTTATTCCTTAAATGCAAATCCAGCTCCACTCTTGGATAATCCGGGATATACCAGGCGTATACCCACCGATGTAGTGGTAAGGCTAACGGGAGAGCTGGAAAGTCCGGTTATAGATTGGAGGATAGAATTTCCAGGTACCAATTCCATAGTCAAGTCCGAATTGGAATACAGACTGCAAGACCCCACAATAGCCGAAAAAAATGCCCTTTTCCTATTGGCTCAAGGCTCTTTTGTCAATGAACAAACAGGAATCAATCAACAGGCCGTTACAGGAAATCTTCTACAGTCCGCCTCGGGAATACTCAATTCCTTGTTGGCGGGCGACAACGATAAATTAAATTTTGGATTGTCTTATGAACAAGGTATTCTGGACAGGAGCACGGATATTCAAACGGAGAATAGGTTAGGGGTAACCTTGTCTACCCAGATCAGCGATAGGGTTTTGCTCAATGGAAGGGTAGGGGTCCCGGTAGGCGGAGTATCGGAAACCGTAGTTGCCGGAGACGTGGAAGTTCAGATTTTGTTGAACGAAGAAGGGACCCTTAGTGCCAAAATTTTCAATCGGGAAAATGAGATCCAACAATTCCTGGCAGACCGTCAGGGATATACCCAGGGTGTTGGACTTTCCTATCAAGTAGACTTCGATAGTTTTAAGGCATTATTACGTAAAATTTTAGGGAGGAATTAAGATTTTTTTGAGCCTTTTTAGCTGTTTTGGGCAATTTCGAAATAATCACTTTTTCTGAAGAATTGATTATGAATTTAACAATTTTCAAAAAATTATTCAACGAAAACGTTGGAGTGGCTCATTGTTGTCAAATTAAAGCCAAAGTCGGGCAATTATTGAAATAAGTTTGCTAGTTTTGCTTTTTAAAATTTTTATGGCTTCAGCAATAAAAAAGATTGGTGTTTTTACATCAGGAGGAGACTCACCGGGAATGAATGCTGCTATTAGGGCAGTAGTGCGTACATGTGCCTATTTAAAGGTAGAATGCGTTGGTATCTATAGAGGATACGAAGGCATGATGGAAGGTGATTTTAAGGTAATGGATGCCCGTAGTGTTAACAATATTATCAACAAGGGGGGGACAATCCTTAAATCGGCTCGTTGTTTACCATTTAGGACCAAGGAAGGTAGGCAAATTGCCTACGATCAATTGAAAAAAGCAGGTATAGATGCATTTGTCGTTATTGGTGGGGATGGCAGCTTTACAGGTGCACTGACCTTTAATAAGGAATTTGACTTTCCGGTAATCGGTATCCCAGGTACCATAGATAACGATATTTTTGGTACAACCTATACTTTAGGATTTGATACAGCCTTGAATACGGCTGTTGAGTGTATAGATAAAATTAGGGATACGGCCAGTTCGCACAATAGACTCTTCTTTGTGGAGGTTATGGGCCGGGATGTTGGTCATATCGCTTTAAATGCAGGTGTTGGCGCCGGAGCTGAGGAGATTTTGATTCCGGAGGAAAATTTAGGTCTCGAAAGATTGTTGGAATCCTTGAAGCGCAGTAAGCAATCTGGAAAATCATCGAGTATAGTGGTGGTAGCGGAAGGGGATAAGACCGGTAAAAATGTTTTTGAACTAAAAGAATACGTAGAAGAACATCTTCCCATTTACGATGTACGTGTATCCGTTTTGGGACATATGCAAAGAGGGGGGTCGCCATCTTGTTTTGATCGTGTTTTGGCGAGTAGAATGGGCGTTAAGGCAGTTGAAGCATTATTGGAAGGGAAAACTAACTTAATGGTGGGGATACAGGATAATACAATTACCCTGACACCTATCAGTAAGGCAATAAAAGGACATACAAAAATTGATAAGGAGCTAATGAGGGTTTCCGATATCATGACAACATAACTTAAACATTAAAAACAATAGAAATGTCAAACTTGAAAATAGGGATTAACGGTTTCGGTAGAATTGGAAGATTGGTCTTCAGAGCTACTGTAGAAAGGGATAATGTAGATGTAGTTGCTATTAACGATTTGCTGGATGTAGAACATCTTGCTTATTTGTTGGAATATGATTCGGTTCATGGGAAATTCAATGGTACCGTTGAAGTAAAGGATGGTAATTTGGTGGTAAACGGTAAAACGGTTAGGATTACTGCGGAAAGAGATCCAAAGAATTTAAAATGGGACGAGGTTGGTGCCGATATCGTTGCGGAATGTACCGGTATTTTCACAACGCTTGAAACTGCACAGTATCACATAGATGGTGGCGCCAAAAAAGTAGTTATTTCAGCCCCATCCAGTAATGCTCCAATGTTTGTTATGGGAGTTAACCACAAAGAGGTTAAGGCATCCGATACCATTGTTTCAAATGCTTCTTGTACTACCAACTGTTTGGCTCCTTTGGCTAAAGTGTTGAACGATAGTTTTGGTATTGAAGAGGCTTTAATGACCACTGTGCATGCAACAACAGCTACTCAAATGACTGTTGATGGTCCTTCAAGAAAAGATTGGAGAGGCGGTAGAAGTGCTTTATTGAATATCATTCCGGCTTCAACAGGTGCTGCCAAGGCGGTAACCAAGGTAATTCCTTCTTTGTTGGGCAAACTAACCGGTATGGCATTTAGAGTTCCAACTGCCGATGTTTCCGTGGTGGATTTAACAGTACGCTTGCAGAAGGAGACTTCTTATGAGGAGATCAAGAAGGCCTTTAAAAAAGCTTCTGAAGGAGAACTGAAAGGAATTTTAGGATATACAGAGGAAGCGGTTGTTTCCCAAGATTTTATTGGGGATGCCAGAACCAGTATTTTTGACGCTGGAGCAGGAATTGAATTGAATTCAAAATTCTTCAAAGTTGTTTCCTGGTACGACAACGAGTCCGGATATTCCAATAAATTGGTCGACCTAGCGCAGTACATCCATAAATTATAGTCTTATTGGGTAATAATTAAAAGAATCCTGAGATTAAGCAATATTTTGTTTATTTTCAGGATTCTTTATTAATAATCTTGTTATATGATATTGATTGTAGATAGTGGTGCAACAAAATCGGATTGGATTGCCATGGATGGTGAGGGCAACCAATTGTTCATGACCCAAACTTTAGGATTGAGTCCTGAAGTATTGACACGTCCTGTAATCGAAGACCGTTTGGCCAATAATTTTGAACTTTCCAAGAATAGGAAAGAGGTTACCCACTTGTATTTTTACGGTGCCGGTTGTGGTACCGATAGAATGAAGAAGTTTTTAACAGAGATTTTTAATGATTTTTTTCCCAATGCCCAGGCAGAGGTTAAGGAAGATACCTATGCGGCCATATTTGCCACAACAAAAATAGGGCAGCACGGAATAGTGTGTATTTTAGGTACGGGTTCCAATTGCAGTTATTATGACGGTGAGAAATTGCATCAAAAGGTTACCTCTTTGGGGTATATTCCTATGGATGATGGTAGTGGTAACTTTTTTGGAAGGAAATTGATCCGGGATTATTACTTTAATAAAATCCCAATGGATTTGGCAACCAAGTTTGCAAAAGAATACAATTTGGATGCCGATGTAATCAAGGAGAACCTTTACAAACAGCCCAACCCAAATACCTATTTGGCCACTTTTGCCCGATTTATTGTAGAAAATAAAAACCACCCCTATTGCAGAGGGGTGATAGATAAGGGCTTTCAGCAGTTTGTGAACAACTACATTATGCAGTTTGAATTGGCCACCAAGGTTCCCGTTAGTTTTGTGGGCAGTATTGCCTATTACCTACGTGAAGAACTGGCTACGGTAGTAGAAAGAAACGATCTGATCTTAGGTGTTATAAGGCAAAGACCCATTGAAGGTTTGGTCGAATTTCACAAAGGCTCTATTTAATAGCTATCATAGAAATTTCGACATTTACAAATTTTGGAAGATTGGCTACTTCAACAGTTTCCCTGGCTGGAGCGGTATCCGCATCAAAATAGGCGCTATATACTTCGTTTATTTGTGAAAATTGGTGCATATCCTTTACGAAGATCGAGGATTTAACAACATTCTCAAAAGTCATTCCTGCCTCGGTAAGAATGGCTTTTAAGTTTTGCATGGATTGCTCGGTTTCCTTTTTAATATCACCTGATACCAACTCCCCGGTCTTTGGGTCAATGGGAATTTGCCCTGAGATATACAAAGTGTTTCCTGCCATTACGGCCTGGTTGTAAGGCCCTATTGGAGCCGGTGCATTGGTAGTGGTAATTATTTTTTTCATGTTATAATTGATTTTTATTTTCAGCTTATCTGCCTCCATTGGCCTGTAGATCTATTAGGCACTCCGTACCAAAACTAGGGATTGCGCCGTTCTTGGCCGATAACATTTTGGCCATTCCCCATCCAAATTGTAGCTCTGCCCGCATTAGGCAATTCTGTTCGCTGCAATGACTCTTGGCTTCGGGGTCTTCATGTTCGTTCACAGACGTTGTTCCTAAGTTTACCAATCCAAATAAATGTCCGGCTTCGTGGTTTAGAGTTGCAGCTTCTACAGTGGAAGTACTGATCAACGAACTCCTGGAAGCCAGATTTCTTATTGTGGCTTCGTAAATTACCATGGAAGTGTTGCGGTATACGGCCCCCAGGGTTACCAGATCCTCATCTGGATTGTCGTCACTGGAGGTTGCATCGGTAAAATAGATATACAATCCTAAGGTGTCACCATTATTGTACACCGTCCTATTTTCTTTTTCCAAATCAAAGATTTCATTAATGGACAGGCTATCCTTTTGGGGTGAATCCAATTTCTTATAAATAATGCTTATGTTATCCTTATAGGAACGCTCGTTGAGTAAGTCTACAAAATTGGAAACTGCTGTTTCCGTGGGGGCATAATTTGCTACATATGCAATTTCGATGGCCAAGTTCTTATATTCGGAGTCGGAAAGCAAGTCGTTGGCGGAATCGCCCGGATCTTTTAGGTTGGCCGTTTTATCTACCTTTAGGGAGTCGCTGTCACTGGAGTCCTTGGAGCAACCTATGGTCAAGGCAAACGCCAACAAAAGCACTATGGGCAATTTCTTCATTATTGTAGTTTTTATTAAAGGCTGTAACTTTTAAGATAACGTCAAATATTCTTGGGTATTACCTCAATTCCGTAAGTTTAGCCAGATAATCGTAATGTTTTCCTTGGCTTATAAGCTCACAAGATAAGTTATTTGCATTTGCTGCGCGTTGCAAAGTGTTATAGTCCAAATATAACCAATCCAGGGGCTCACTTTTTTCACCCTGATATTCCATTTCAAAGGAAACTTCCCCGTAGTAATTTTGATTGTCAGGAATCCAATAGCCCCCATCCTCGTCCTCTTCGTACATATAAATGATATCACTGGAATCCAAGAGTATCTGACCCTTAGGTTGTAAGAGCGATTTTAAATGTGAAAAAAAACGATCTATATTCTTTAACTTACCTACAATTCCTATACCGTTCATGAGCATCAAAAGGGTGTCGTATTTTTGAAGTTCAAAATCCTGAATATCCTGTAACACAGTTTGCTCTATGCCCCTTTGTTTACAAGTTTCAATGGCTCCGGGCGATTGGTCCAGTGCGGTAACAGGGTAGCCCTTTTTTTGTAAATAGAGGCTGTGGCTGCCAGCTCCACAGCCAATGTCCAAGATACTGCCCTTGCAAAGCTTAAGGGCCTTTTGTTCCAAGGGGGGCATTTTCTTAAAGTCCCTAAATAAATAGGGGATGGGTATTATATCTTCCTCATCCAATGACGAATAGGTCTTGATGTCTTCAGAATAATTACCGGATTGATAATCCAAAAGTGCCTTGCCCAGAATGTCCTTAGCCATTTAAATTTGTTATTTACATGCAAATGTGGGACTTTTAACCAACTTTTAAAAGTTTATTCCACAATGGATGAGGTAATAAGACAACTTCCCGAGCTGGCACAGGAAAAACATAGTGCGAATAAAAAATTCTTTGGCAAACTTCGAAAAAAACCACCAAAGGATTTGGACTATATTATGCAGGACCTGCACGAGGCGGAGTTTAGGAAAACCGATTGCTTAAACTGCGCCAATTGTTGCAAGACCACGGGTCCCTTGTTTACCAATGCGGATATAGAGCGTATTGCCAAGCATTTTAGAATGAAACCCCAGAAATTTATTGATCAATTTTTGAGGATGGACGAAGATAACGATCATGTGCTGCAAAGTGTTCCCTGTACCTTTTTGGGAGCCGATAATTACTGCTCCATTTATGATGTAAGGCCTAAGGCATGCCGTGAATTTCCGCATACGGATAGGAAAAAATTTCAACAGATAAGTAATCTTACCTTAAAAAATGTGGCTATTTGCCCCGCGGCTTACAATATTGTGGAGGAAATGAAAAAAACAATTAAGTTAAAGTAGGCAATTACGAAAATAAACACTGATTGTAGTAGGGCGGCCATAAATTACTTTTTGAAGGGTAATTATTTAACTACAACTATTTTGTAAATTTAGGCTATGGAAGCCATTTACAATTATTTTGAAACCATCCCTCCCGCACACAGAAGTGTTATTTTGGTTTCAGGGATTGCTTTTTTTTGGACATTGGAGTATATTATCCCCCTGTTTCAGTTAAAGTATAGCAAGCTAAAACATGCAGGGGTCAATCTTTTTTTCACCCTAACCACCATTCTTGTGAATATTCCCTTGGCCTTTTTGCTGCTAAAAACCAGTGATTGGACCATAGCCAATAATTTTGGGATTCTACAGTGGTTGCCCGTGATGCCCTTATGGGGTAAGGTGTTGTTGGGTGTAATGATGCTGGACTTTCTGAGTGCCTGGTTGGCCCATTGGGTAGAGCACAGGGTAAAGGTGCTTTGGGGGTTTCATCTTATACATCATACCGATCATGAAGTAGACACCACAACTGCCAATCGGCACCACCCTGGAGAAAGTGTGGTGCGATTTATTTTTACTTGTTTCGGCACTTTTGTGGTAGGGGCTCCTATAGCCATCATTATGATATATCAGGCCCTTTCGGTTGTTTTGTCTCAATTTAACCATGCCAATATCTCATTGCCCAAAAAGCTGGATGAAGTCTTAAGCTGGGTTATTGTTTCGCCGGATATGCACAAAGTGCACCACCATTATAAATTACCCTATACGGATAGTAATTATGGAAATATATTTTCCATTTGGGATAGACTTCTGGGAACCTTTATGAGATTGTCCAATAATGATATTATATATGGGGTGGATACCTATCCCAATGAAAAGGAAAATTCAGATATAGGAGCATTGTTGAAAATTCCGTTCAAGCCATATAAATCACCGAAAAAAATGGATATAACATCCACGGATCAATTGTAAAGTAAGTATTTGGTCCTTATTTTCTGGAATTGCTCAATATCCTTTTGCCAGGTTTTCTTTATTTCCTCTTGGGAAAGGCCACCTTCTATCTGCTTTTGTAGGTTTGCTGTACCGGCATGCTTGGTAAAACCACTTGTGTTAAAAAATAAGCTTTTGTCCTTGGTGTTTTTGTAGGCATCCAATATATAATCCAAATTAACGGTATTTATTTTAGGGGTATCGGCAAGGTCCTTGCCATAACATATTTTGCCGTTTTCTTTTGGGTCTTTCGATCCAAAATTCGGAGAAGGGGTATATCTGAAATTATATTTGGTACTGTCCATAAAGGAGGCGCCATACCGTTGAAACTGAAACTCGGTTCCACGGCCTGCATTTACATTGGTCCCTTCAAACAATCCCAAACTGGGGTAGAGATAAATAGAGGTGTTATTGGGAAGGTTGGGGGAGGGCCTAATGGGTAAAATATAATCTTTGTGGTGATGGTAGTTTTCCATGGGGATTACGGTCAGGTCGGCCACAATTTTGTTTTTCAGCCACCCTTCGTTATTGATCATGTTGGCATATTCCCCTATGGTCATACCATAAACCAAAGGGATGTTGTTCAATCCCAAAAAGCCCCTGTGCGCGGTTTCCATGGTAGGGCCATCAACGTAATGCCCGTTCGGGTTGGGCCTGTCCAGGACAATCATGGGGATATTGTTTTCGGCACAAGCCTCCATGACCAATTGCATGGTAGCGATATAGGTATAGAAACGCACCCCTACATCCTGTATATCGAAAAGTACAATGTCTATATGCTGCAATAGTTCTTTGGAAGGCTTTCTGTTTTTTCCGTACAGGGAGATTATGGGAAGTCCTGTTTTGTCATCCTTTCCATCGCTTACCTTCTCCCCGGCATCGGCTTCTCCCCGAAATCCGTGTTCGGGTGCAAATACCTGTTTAATATCTATGTTCTGTGACAATAGGGAATCCACAATATGGGTATAGGATAAGGGTTGTGTATCCTTAAAGATTACACTGGTCTGATTGGCTACGATTCCTACTCTTTTTCCTTCAAGTAAAGGGAGGTAGGATGCAGTTCTGTTGGCTGCTATGATTATAGGGAGATCTGTAGCAAGGCTATCCTGTACCGCCACGGAATTAAGTGCTTTATTATGGGTTTTGGTGTGGTTTCCACAACTAGAAAGTGTAAAAAACAATAATAAAACTGTATTTTTGAAAATGGAAAAAACTGCCATAAATTGAATTTAGAATTTTTTATTGCCAAACGCCTTGTTACAGGTAAGGAGCATAAAATTAGTATTTCTGCACCAATAATAAAAATAGCTATTGCGGCCATTGCATTGGGGGTGATAATGATGTTGGTGGCTATTTCCACCGGGGTTGGTCTAAAACACAAAATACGGGAAAAGATAGCCGCCTTTAACGGCCACATCCAGATTTATAATTACGACAGCAATACCTCCGACGTGTCCAAGATCCCTGTTTCCCTTGATCAGGAATTTTATCCGGAATTTAAATCGGTCAGCGGGATACAGCATATTCAAGGGGTAGCCACCAAGGCGGGGATAATAAGAACCGAAGAGACTTTTGAAGGTATTTTGGCAAAAGGTGTTGGGGCGGATTACAATTGGAATGTTTTTAAGGAATTTTTAGTGGATGGCACCCTGCCCAATTTTACAGGGGAAATCAATGATGAGGCATTAATATCACAGGTTTTGGCCAAGCGTTTAAAATTGAAGACAGGGGATTCCTTCGTTGCTATTTTCTTTAAGGAAGACGATGCATCCAAGATACCCAATCAAAGGAGATTTACTATTACGGGCATTTACGACAGTGGTTTTGAAGAGCTGGACGGCTCCTATATTTTTATTGATCTGCGCCATATTCAACATATGAATAAATGGGCGGATAACGAAGTGGGAAACTTTGAAATCTTTGTGGACGATTTTGATGAAATGGACAATAAGGCCAAGGAAATTTACGGAAAGACCTTGTCCAATCTGGATACTCAGACCATAAAGGACAAATATTACAGGATTTTTGAATGGCTTGGTCTTTTCGATTTTAATATAGCATTGATCATTGGTATTATGATTATTGTAGGAGGTATCAATATGATTACCGCCCTCCTTGTTTTAATTTTGGAAAGGACCCAAATGATAGGTATTTTAAAGGCTTTGGGGTCGTCCAATTGGAGTATACGAAAGATATTTTTATACAATGCGGCTTACCTGATAGGTGTTGGTCTTGTGTTGGGCAACATCATTGGATTGGGTATTATAGGGTTGCAATACAAATTCCGTATGTTCAAGTTTCCCAACCCCAAGGAGTATTATATAGATTATATTCCAGTGTACCTTGACGTGACGGCGGTGGTAGTCCTCAACATTGGCGTTTTGATTTTATGTTTGCTGATGTTGCTTTTGCCGTCCTATATTATTACTAAAATATCTCCCGTTAAGGCTATACAGTTCGAATAGAATATATTGTAAATTTTAAATCCCGAATCAATAACAAAGTGATGAATTTTCTCTTAAAAAGTATAAGCAAATGGTAAAGCTAAACCTACAGGATCAGATTGTAACAATAGATGCAGGGGAATTGGTGGGCTATGCAGTTGCCGGCCATGAGTATATTCACCAAAAGGGCAGTCCGGGATGGCGTAATTCGGATACGGAAATGTTTCCAATTATAGGGCCTACCAATGAGGCAAATTTTAGGGTTACAACCCCTAAAGGTGCAGCTGTTCAGGATCAACATGGTCTATTGAGGGAAATGGTATACCAACTCGTTTCCCAAACCAAAACCAAGTCCATCTTTAGGAAACAATATGTGTCAGGTACCGCAATCAAGAATTCCAAATTCCCCTCCAAATCCACGGAGGAATATTTGTCCTGGCCTTATAATTTTGAATTTACAAAGTCCTACGAGATTCTTGAAAACGGCCTAAGAATTGAATTCAAAATTACCGGGGAAGCAGGAATGCCTTTTATGTTGGGATATCATCCTGCGTTTAAACTATATTCAGAAAATATTTCCATTAGAGCCTCTGATCGTACCATTGCCCTACAGGAGATACTCGATGCAGGCAATAGGGCCCTGCCGGTTTTGGACTGCAATTCCCTTACCTTGTCGGATGTAGGGGAGATTAATATAAAAACTGAAGGCTTTGGGAATTTTATGTTGTGGACAGAAGTACCCAATATGCTGTGTATAGAACCCATTTCCTTTTATCCATATGCGGTAAGCCAGGAGGATTTGCACAACGGATTTCAGACGGTAAGTACGTCTGAAAGGATATTTTCGGTAATAATACAACCTAACCTTTGAAACGAATAGTATGACAGAAGCATTGGAATTACATTATGGTTATATTTTTGAACCGGAGTTGTTGGAAGAAATTAGGACGGTAGGCAGCTATAAAAAGGTTGGTCAAGGCGAAATCCTAATGGAAATTGGTGCTAATATTAAGTCCATGCCTTTGCTGCTAAGCGGAGCCATTAAGGTGCTAAGGGAAGATGATGATGGCAATGAACTATTATTGTATTTTGTTGAAAAAGGGGACACTTGTGCTATGACCTTTTCCTGTTGTATGGGAAACAAAAAGAGTGGAATACGCGCCGTTGCGGAAACAGATACAGAATTATTAATGATACCGGTGGGCTATTTGGAAACCTGGATGGGGAAATATAAAACGTGGCAACAGTTTATCTTGGACAGTTACCACGCTAGAATGATGGAACTAATGGAGACCATAGATACCCTTGCCTTTCTAAGAATGGATGAGCGCTTATTGAAGCACCTGCAGGATAAGGCCAAAGTAACCCATGATGATGTATTGTACGCAACCCATCAGGAAATAGCCTACGACCTTCATACCTCACGGGTGGTAGTATCCCGCTTATTGAAAAAAATGGAAAATGAAGGTAAAATTGAACTTTACCGAAATCAGATCAAAGTGTTGGATCTATAGTTTTTTGTAGTTTAGTATTTGTTATTGAGCAGTTTAAGTGTTAAACTTGTCTTGGTAAAAGTAAAGATGAATGAGGATTGGTTTTTGTAAGTATGTTCTGGTCCTATCCGTATTGTTGGCGGGTTGTGGCAATCCTGCCAAGAAAGGGGAAATAGATATACCCCGGCCCAAGATGGTTGCCAAGGTTGCTGCCCTACCCAAAATTATAAAAACGCCCATAGGAAATCCAAGTTCCGAAGAAAAGGAACTCTTGGGGAAACTACTTTTTTATGACCCAATACTTTCGGGCGGTAAGGACATTGCTTGTGCCAGTTGCCATCACCCGGCTACCGGATATGCAGAGTTCCTGGATCTATCCATTGGTGCAAATGGTCAGGGGTTGGGGAGTAAAAGGGTATTTAAGCAGCCCAATGAAATTCCCCAAATGAAACGAAATTCCCCCACAATTCTAAACACCGCATATAATGGTATACACGGGAAGGATGATTATGATCCGGAAAATGCTCCCATGTTTTGGGATGATCGTGTAAAGAGTCTGGAAAAGCAGGCATTGGAGCCCATTAAGACCTTGGAAGAAATGAAGGGTGTTCATATTTCAAAGTCTCAAATTTTAAGCGAAGTGGCTGCAAGACTTCAGGCCATACCTGAATACAAAGATCTTTTTGCAGCAGCTTTTGGTGCGGATGCACCAATAGACAGTATTCATATAGGAATGGCCATTGCTTCCTTTGAAAGGACTTTGGTGGCCAACAATTCCCGCTTTGATCAATATATGGCTGGGGATGTAAACGCCATTTCCCATTCCGAAAAGGAAGGCTTTAAGCTTTTTAAATCCGTAGGTTGCATCAATTGCCATAACGGACCCATGTTTTCGGACTATAAGTTGCACGTATTGGGTGTGCCGGAAAACAAAAAGTTAACAGAACCCGACAGTGGATTTCAGGAAAGTTTCGCCTTTAGGACCGCTTCTCTTAGGAACCTGCGTTTTACCGCACCCTATATGCACAATGGTGCCTTTCAAAATTTAAAACAGGTATTGGAATTTTATGAGGATATTTCTTTTGGGAAAACACGGAATCCCTCGGTATCCAAGGAAATGTTCGATCCCTTTGTAAGGGAGCTTCAACTCAGTGTTAAGGATATGTCCTTGATCATTTCATTTTTAAATACCCTTAACGATGAAAATTTTGATAAGGAAATCCCCGAAAAGGTTCCCAGTGGATTGCCCGTAGGCGGAAATATTCAATAGTTGGTCGCTATGCGGTAATTAGTTGTATTTACAATCCTCCGGAGCGGATTTTATGTAATATTTACGATAATTGGACGCTTTGGGATCCATACAACCCTTGAGGTTTTTTAATTCTACTTTTCTAAAGTCTATGGGCTGCCCCTCCGCCTGTAAGGCTATAAAACCTTCCTTTAATAATTTACCGTCGATTTTGATGGCCGGATCATATCTGTTGGCAACACCGCCTCCTATTTGTGGTTTTGTGTATTGCAGTACCTCCTCCCCATTTACAATATGGGTCACAATGGAATCTCCCAAAACAATGGCCTCGGCGCGTACCCATTGATCTCCGAAATAGGTCTTGGAAGTGGAATTGATACAGTGTCTCGGGTCAATTTTACCTTGGTATACCACATCGGTTCCCGGGGAACACATATTGCCGGTGGGCCGTGATTTTCCTTCTTCCAGTCCGGCCAAAAACTGCATTTCCACAGAAATGGGCCAATCCTGCTCCTTGGGCATGGTCCTGGGATCTTGGGAATGGAACATTACCCCACTATTTTTTATGGTGTAACTTGGGGCTCCCGGGTGCAATTCTCCTACAAAACGATACTCTACCACTAAATGATAATAGGAGTAGGGGGTGTTGTAATATAGGTGGCCATAGCGTTCATTAAAATCGCCCTCATATTGGTCATAGCGCACTTTTATGATACTATCTTCTACCCTAAAGGTGTCGCCGTAATTGTCCCCAACCTCATAATGGTGAATTTTGGTGGTCCAATCGTTTATGTCCTTACCATTGAACATGGAAATCCAACCGTCCTTATTTTCTTCAGAAAAAGATTTAACCGTGCTGCACTGGCAAAGGATTACAGTAGCTATAAGACAACTTATGATGTAGGGTATTTTCTGCATATTCCAAGTGTAAATTTGTAATGAGGGTACAAGATAAAATATTTAATGTTTATTAATACCAATTTGAATGGGAGGAATGGGTATAAAGGTTTAAATTCTGTAACCTTCGTTACATTGGAATTAGGTATTTAATACTAAATTTGGTGAATGAGGAGATTTTTACCTTTCTTGGACTGGCTTCCAAAATATAACAAAAGCCTTTTTGGAAAAGATTTGGTGGCAGGTATAACCGTGGGTATAATTTTAATTCCCCAGGGTATGGCCTACGCTATGATTGCCGGTCTGCCACCGGTTTATGGTTTGTACGCTTCCTTGTTCCCTATTTTGACATATGCTTTTTTGGGCACTTCCAGGCAAATTGCCGTAGGGCCGGTGGCCATGGATTCCCTTTTGGTGGCTGCTGGTTTGGGCACCCTTGCCATATCAGGGGTGCAAAACTATATTTTAATGGCATTGTTCCTGTCGTTTATGGTAGGTGCATTTCAATTGATATTTGGTTTTTTGCGTATGGGCTTTCTGGTCAACTTTATGTCTAGACCTGTAATCAGTGGATTTACCTCTGCCGCTGCCTTAATCATTATTTTTAGTCAATTAAAGCACTTATTGGGAGCGGATATCATAAATAGCAATAAATTTCACGAGCTGGTTATGAATGCCTTTCAGCATTTGTCTGAAACCAATATTTATGATTTCTCTATTGGGATAATAGGAATTCTGATCATTGTTTCGTTTAAAAAATGGTATGATAGATTTCCGGCAATATTATTGGTCGTTGTACTTAGCAGTTTGGGGGTTTATTTTTTTAATTTGGAGGCCTTTGATGTCCAGGTAGTAGGGGAGGTCCCAGCAGGCCTACCAAGTTTTAATCTTCATAGTTTTAGCATGGAGAAGTTTAGGGATATATGGCCTATTGCCCTAACATTGGCATTGGTTGGATATTTGGAGGCAATTTCCATCGGGAGGGCATTTGAAGAAAAAAATAAAGTAGAGACCATAGACCCCAACCAAGAGTTGATAGCATTGGGGGCTTCAAATATGATAGGTTCATTTTTTCAGTCCTATTCGGTTACAGCAAGTTTTTCCCGTTCGGCAATAAATTATGAAGCGGGCGCCAAGACTACCGTGGCCTCACTGATCAGTGTGGTAATGGTGGCCCTGACACTATTGTTTCTTACCCCATTGTTCTATAACTTGCCAAAGGCGGCACTGGCTTCAATTATTATGGTTTCCGTATTTGGACTAATAGATCTTTCCTATCCAAAAAAATTATGGAACCAAAGCAAGGATGAGTTTATGGTTCTTTTGATAACTTTTTTAATTACCCTTGGTGTTGGCATAGTGGAGGGTATTCTAATAGGGGTATTACTATCCCTACTTTTGATGGTATACAGGACGTCCAAACCTCATTTTGCTGTTTTGGGAAAAATAAAGGGATCCGATTATTATAAAAATATTAGTCGTTTTGGTGACGAGGCAGAGGTACGTTCCGATCTTTTGATCGTAAGGTTCGACTCCCAGCTATATTTTGGGAATTTGGGTTATTTTAAAAGTGAACTTTTCAAGTTCATCAATGTCAAGGGCCGCTCCCTGAAAGCGGTGATTTTAAATGCCGAGGCCATTAATTATATAGATGCTAGCGCATCTGCCATGTTGATCAATGTTATCGAAGAAATTCACAATCGGAACATCGAGTTTTATATTGCGGGTGCTACGGGCCCCATTCGCGACATAATATTCAAGAGCGGAATTATCAACTGTCTGCATAAAGAATATCTTTTTGTTAAGATAAAGGAAGCCGTAGCCTATCATGATGACCCCAATACCATTCCTTTGCTAAGGGAAAGAGTGGCACATCAGAATCAAAGTAACTAATGTTGCATTCGGGGAGGTCTATATTATTTACCTTTGTAAAGGTGATTGTCCATTTAAGATTATTTTGATTAAATTTTAATCACCACACAAAAAAAAGATTAAGAAAATGGGCCAGGGCAACTTTGATGGCAACTAGATTGTTTCATGGTGAATTGCTACCGATAATTACTCGGATGGCTTATTAGGAACCAATAAATTTTTACAGATGAAAATAGAACAGATTTATACAGGATGTTTGGCGCAGGGTGCATATTATATAGAAAGTAAAGGAGAAGTGGCCATAATTGACCCCTTGCGTGAGGTGGAACCTTATATAAAAAGGGCCAAAGCGGATAATGCCACTATAAAATATATTTTTGAGACGCATTTCCATGCAGATTTTGTAAGTGGGCATATAACCCTTTCCAAAGAAACTGGGGCACCTATTGTCTATGGTCCTACGGCCAATCCTTCCTTTGATGCGATTATAGCAGAAGATGGTCAGGAATTTAGGTTGGGGGATATTACCATTAAGGCATTGCATACCCCAGGGCATACCATGGAAAGTACCACTTATTTGTTGAGGGACGAAAAGGGTAAGGATTACGCTATATTTTCGGGGGACACTTTGTTTTTAGGGGACGTGGGTAGACCGGATTTGGCACAGAAAGCGGCCAATATGACCCAAGAGGATTTGGCCGGGTTATTGTTCGATAGTCTTAGAAACAAAATTATGCCCTTAGCCGATGATGTGGTGGTCTATCCCGCACATGGTGCAGGTTCGGCCTGTGGAAAGAACATGATGAAGGAGACCGTGGATACCTTGGGCAATCAAAAGAAAATGAATTATGCCCTACGTGCCAATATGACCAAGGAAGAATTTGTTAAGGAAGTTACAGAAGGATTATTGCCACCTCCAAAATACTTTCCGCTCAATGTGAAAATGAACAAAGAAGGATATGAGGATATAGGGGACGTATTGGAAAGAGGTACCACTGCCTTGTCCCCCGATGCCTTTGAGGAAGCTGCCAATGCCACGGATGCGGTAATTTTGGATGTAAGAAACCAGGACGAATTTGTAAAGGGATTTGTTCCTCGATCTATTTTCATAGGGCTGGATGGTAGTTTTGCCCCATGGGTAGGAGCCCTTATTGCCGATACCAAGCAGTCTATCCTACTTGTAGCACCGGAAGGTAGGGAGGAAGAAGCCATCATAAGATTATCCAGGGTTGGCTTTGATGCTACCATAGGGTATTTAAAGGGAAGTTTCAAAGCCTGGAAAAATTCCGGTAAGGAATATGATGTAATTACATCCATTTCCGCCAAGGACTTGAAGGCCACTCTGGATAATAAGGAAGTTCCTGTTTTTGATGTAAGGAAAGAATCGGAATACCTATCCGAGCATATGGAAAATGCCAACAACACCCCTTTGGATTTTTTAAATGACCATATGGCCGAATTTCCTAAGGAGGATACCTTTTATGTACACTGTGCAGGTGGATATAGGTCTGTTATAGCGGCATCCATTTTAAAAAGTAGGGGCATCCATAATTTAGTGGATATAGCAGGTGGCTTTGAGGAAATAAAGAATTCTGGTTATAAGGTAACCGATTATGTTTGTCCAACGACACTTTAAAAGTGATATTTATCATATTTTACAGTGCTGTTTGTATATATTTTAGCTTACTGAATTTAAAATAATTACCTATGATTCTACAATACTTGCCATTGGTAAATTGGAGTAACGGAATAGTAATGATTGCTGTTTTTGGAGCTGTTTGTGTTGGGCTTGTCACCGCTGTTTTGATGTTGATGAACAGTGGTAAAAAAAAGTAGGTCGGGTATTTCATTTATTTGAAACAACCGGCCGTGCTTCTTCAAATGGAAAGAGGGGAGAAGGCAATGGCCTTGTTCGGGTATTTTCTTAAATACCATGACAAAATGCGTTTGGTATCCGTATTTTCTTTTTGGAGTTCCAAAAAATTTTCCAGGGCGTCAATATTATTTATCTGCTCCTGCCGCGGTAGGAATCCGTAACCCTTGTATTTGTTGTTGATAATCAATACAAAGGCTTCTTCCTCGGCGTGTCTGCCCTTTTCCTTGATCACTAAATTTCGGTTTCTGTCCATCAAGTCATCAATGGCGTTTCTTACTTTGGTATTATAATCCAAAGGCGATTCGGTTCCCTTACATATTCCAGAACAGTTGGTAATACTATAATGGGAGCAGCTGCTAATATTTTCCTGTAAATGACAGAATTTGGGACATAAGCCGTAGTTCTTGCATAGGTCTTCCAAGAACAAGCGGCAATCCGTTATGGTATTAAAAGTGGATATGGGATTGGGCGTTAATTTCAATTTGTTGTATGCCAAGTGTTGAATTCCATTGCGATCCTCATAGGAGAAAATGGCATATTCTGTTGGTGTTCGTTTCTGACTTTGATTGTATAGGGGGAAATGTTGTTTAATGGCTGCAGATTCCATTAATAGGGCAATTAGCTCGTTCCCGGATAATTCAAAATCGATGTCGTGAGTCGCCCTGCACATTAAAATTTCTTTGTTGGACTTGTCGTAAAAATGCCCAAGCACCCGTTTTTTGATATCAATGGCTTTCCCTACATATATTATGGTTCCCTTCGCATCCTTAAAAAAATAAATACCAGGGGAATGGGGTAGTCTTTCAAAGATTTCCTTGGGTAACAATGGGGGCAATGTAGCTTCTTGTGAGCGTGCATTGAGAAAAGCTTTGAATACCTTTTCGGCCCCGTTTGTCCTTAACAGTTTTTTAAACAGGATTACCGTGGCCTGGGCATCCCCTTTTGCCCTGTGGCGATCTGTTAGGGGAATGTTCAAAGAAGTGCATAATTTTCCCAGACTATAGGATTTTAGGCCAGGGATAAGTTTTCTGGACAATCGAACCGTACATAGCTTTTTGCGGGAGAAATTAATTCCGATATTCTGAAATTCATTCTTGATAACGTTGTAGTCGAAATTTACGCTATGGGCTACAAAAATGGTGTCCTCTGTTATTTCCAATACCTTTGCAGCTATTTCTTCCCAAGTGGGGGCATGGCGCACCAGATCATTATCGATGCCCGTTAATCCCGTAATGAAATGGGGTATTTCACATTCAGGGTTTACCAGCGAAGTATATTCATCGATGATTGCATGACCGTCAAATTTGAATATGGAAATTTCAGTAATCTTATTTCCTTTTATCCCGTTTCCGGTAGTTTCTATATCGATGATGGTGTACATATATTAAGGTGCTGGTAGTAACAGAACCTTAAAGTTATGGGAAATTGATTAAAAACTTGACTCCAACGGTTTAAAATTGTATACGGATGTTAAATTCCTTGTTGCTAGTCCAAATCCTTGATTACTTCCGTTAAGGCCTTATAAATGATGGGCCCCGTTTCCGGTCCCAAGGAATTCTCTTCCCCATAGGTGTCGCCTTCATCATTGTATAGGTACGGTTTTCCCGTGTCCCATTCGCTTTTTGGTATTATATATCCAATTTCATCATTGGAAAGTCCTAAATAAAATTTGTACTTGTCGGAAATCAATTCCTGAAGTGGTGGAATTTCCAAGGGCTGTATGTTAAATTCGCGACCTTCGGGGGCCTCTATGCCACCATACACAATTTCGGGATATATTTCCCCGGGGATACTTAAAAATAGGGCAGGGCCTATGCGAATGGCCCCTACTTCGGTCCTGGATTTAAAATATTCGGGCATTCCCATCTTGATCAGGCCAATACCACTGGCAATCTTAAAGGTAGTATTGTCCAATGGTGCCAAGATAGTCTTTGCCCTTAAAGAAATATTCGAATTGGTCAAGGTATCACCCTTTTGTTTTAGGGCGGTCAAGGACATCAAGGCAATTTGATCTCCAAGCGCCTTGGTTTTTTCAAATGTAGGTTCAAAGTATTCCTCCCCAGTAAAGGGGTCGGGTATCCCCAAAGAGGGATGTGGTGCCATTAATCCGCCAATAGCTCCCGAAAAATAAATGGCCACTCCGCCAAGTCCCTCAGTTACCAATTCCTCTCCGTTGTAAACACCTTTTTCCAGGCCTTCCCTAATATAGTGGGGAAAATCCGAACTGATCAATAAATTTTGAGACCATAGCGTTTCGGGATGGTTTGCCCAATTGATTAGGGTTCCCAGGGTGGTGTCGTTTTCGGCATCCAGAACCTGCATTAAATGTATTCCAGTGGCCTTTACAATTGGTTTTCGGGTGTCTTTTATGAGTTTGCCATCTTCTCCGGACAGGTCTTCGGCAAAAACCAATTTTGCGGGACGAAGGTTGTTGGCAGCCTCAATTATAGCCGCAACGGTTTGGGATTTTACATATTCCATCATTTCTGGATTTACGCCGGAATTGAAGATGTTTTCGCCCCAGATGCCAACAAGGTCGTTGCTTTCGTGGGTATGGGTAGACGATAACAGGGTATAATCTATTCCCAGCTCGGCAGGTATTCGTTTTCTGATGTCGATTACATCCCCATGTAAAAAACCAATGGCATCCATAGAAATCATGGCTATCCTGGTATTGCCATCATCGATCACCATAACCCGGGACCAGACATCATCATGCACTCCCTGGGCAGGTTTGGCGTTGCTCATTCCTGCAATCCAATACGCATCAAATTTCCCATTGTTATTGTTGTCGTTATAAGTATCGCCTTCATCCTTGCTGTATTTATTGTTTCCATTGGCATCGTTCCAAGTGTCTACAATAGTTGGGGTAATGGGCTTTTTGGAAAATCCGGCTGTTATGGGTTGCGGGGTTTTGTTCTCGATTTTAAGATCGATGGAATAGTCGGGATGACGGTCGCGCCAATTGTACATCACTACCGATGCCCCTACCAATAAGAGTATAAGGCTGCCTATCCCAAATATTTTTAATCCCTTTTTTAAAGTTTTCATTGTTTATAGTTTACTATGTGTTAATTCATTGGCCATTTTAAAATTGAGCTCCATTAAATAATCCCCCATGCTGGGGCCGTACCAACCCATTAATCGAGCTTCGTAAGTGTCAAAATAATAATACTTTTGTGGTACGATATATCCCAGATACTGGCCGTTAAAACTGCTGAGAACGGAATTGTACCCTTGGAGTTCCAAGGCATTTTTTAAATCCAAACCGTATTCCCCGCTTAGTTCATATGGTAGGGCAAGCCAAATGAGGTTGTTCAATTTTAGACCTTGAACTTGGATAGGGTTTGTCTTTGGCATCAGTTTACTTCCAAGATAAGGGGAAAGGCGTAAGCGGTCCGATATGTAGAGAAACTGCAACTTTGGGATTTCTATTTCAGAAGATATGGCGGTCAGATCCACATTAGGGAGATATTTCATTTTGTTCAAGGCAGATCGGGCCGAATCGGCAAGGGTTTCCCCAATGTATTTGGCTTTATCAAATTTCTCACCTAGTCCTTTGTTGGAATGACTTCCGACCGTTCCTGCGAAGAACATGGCCAGCTCAACCCCATTTTCTTCCAAATGCCTTTGGAAATATCCGGGATAATCCCCTGTATACAGTTCGTTGTCTGTACCTATTACGGTTGCATGGGCGGAAAAAGCGCCAATAGTGGCCTTTCTACCATTTTCCTGCATAAAGGACAAAAGGTCTAGTTTATCATTAAGTCGCCCGGATTCCCCAATGATCCTATTGCGTACCAAATTGGGTACTTTAATATAGCCCGAAGAGAATTGGGCGGGTTGTTTGTCTGCCAAAGCCTGTAATATGAGGGCGGAAAATTTTTGACCAAGCCATTCCACTACCTCCGGTTGATATTCCCCACCAAAGCCTTTTCCCACATAACCGGGCATACAATTGCCAATGCTGGAATGGGTGTGGGTAGCCCCAAAATAAAGCTGTTTTCGGGCTATTTTTCCCTTTAGGTTTTCGGTAACCTGGATAACAACGTCTTCCGGTATTGCCACTAGATCGGCATTGATCAAAACCACGGTTTCTTTATTTACTTCAACTGCGATTGCCTTGGCAAAAATGGAATCGTGAACTCCGGTTGCAATTTTACCGCTACCATAACCGGCCATTTTTATATTGTTGAATTCACCTTTGGTGGGGTCCGGAGTGCCACTTACAATTTTGGGGGTGATATTAGTCCTTGCAAATCCGGCAAGCAGCGGTCCTTTGGCCTCGGTTTTATTCTTGACGGCTTCCTCTATATTTTGAATGGTATTCCTGTAATACTCCGTTTCAAAATAGGGTGTGGTGTCAATGGTACTGGTAGCAAAAAAGAAAAGAACTACCAAGAGTACTATCAATGCCCCAACAAATTTCAGCAAAACCTTTAACCATTTTCCCATGATTGTTCTTAATTAAGTTTTTGTGGATCCAAGACGATATACTTCACTGTCTTTCTGTTCCAAGTATATACAATATGCACTTTCCCATCGGGAGCCTGTATCATGGTAGGATATGAATATTCTTCGCCCTCCTTATCCGTATTCTCCCTTAAAGGTTCCAAGTCCAGAACGCGTTTCCATTTGGTGCCGTCATTGGACAGGGCCAAACTCAAAGGTACCCTATCGCCCCAATTTTTTCCGGTGGGATTGTAAACCAATAATTGTCGCCCATCTTTTAAACTTACCCCGTCTATTCCGGAATTTGGATTGGGCAAAGCCGTGGCTTTCATTTTGCTCCAGGTGCTTCCGTAGTCGGTAGACCAATTCTCGGCAATGACCTCATTTTCGGTTCTGCTCAAAAGCTGTAATTTTCCGTTGCCATAATTTAAGACCACAGGTTGTATGGCGCCTAGTTCTTTGCCATCGTTCAAGGGCTGGGTTTTGGACCAAGTTTTTCCGTTATCCGAGCTAAGTTCCAAATGAACTTGCCAACCCGCCTCTTCATCTTCCGTGCTGGAAGGGGAGAGTATTTCACCACTTGCCAATTGTATGGGCTGGTTTTTAATGGGCCCCAGAATTCCCTCAGGAAGTTTTACCGGTTTGGACCACGTTTTACCATCATCATTAGAGGTCATGTAGAGTCCCCACCATTCGGTAGGACTAGGCCCTACCTTATAGAATAAAAACAGTGGTTGGTCTTTGGGTTTAAACAATACCGGGTTCCAACAGGGATATCTACTACCATCTTCCTGTACGCCATTTATTACTTCTACTGGGATAGTCCAGGAACCATTGGTCTTTCGGGATACCCAAATACCAACGTCGTCATTTTTTTCTTCGGTGCCACCAAACCAAGAGGCTATAACGGTACCATTGCTTACTTCTACTGTAGAAGCATGGCATTCCGGGGTAAGTGCATCATCCAATTCATAAATAAATTCCTGTTCCACTATGGCAGGATGGTCCAATGGAACTACTTCCGGTAATTTTTCCATTTTTCCTTTACACGATACTACTAACAAGGTACACAATAAAAATAAAAGTCTCATAAGGTAGATTTAGATGATTGTTTGTTAATTAAAAACTGTGGCTCTTTGGCCATAATGAAGGTCAGTTGGGCCCCTTCGGCTATTTCTTCGTGCTTAATCCAAGTGCGGTCCAAGGGACGCCCGTTCAGCAATATTTTTTTTACATAGATATTATTGGGATCATAGTTTTCCGTGTCTATGGTCATTTGGTTTTCTCCCATTTGTAGAATAGCGCTCTTAAATAATGGTGCGCCCAATTGATAAATGTCCGTTCCGGCAATAGGATAAAAACCAAGGGAGCTAAAGATATACCAAGCGGACAAGGTTCCGGCATCATCATTGCCATCTATGCCCACATAGGAATTATCGTATTTATTATCCAAAATCCAACGCACCCATTTTTGGGTCAAGTCGGGCCTGTCAACGGCATTGAAAAGATAGGCGGCATGGATATCCGGTTCATTGCCATGCCAGTAATAGGAGCCTGGGGTCCAGGTAGCTTTTTTTGGATCGGCTTTGGCAAAAAAGTTGTTCAGTTCGCTCACAAAATAATCTCTATCCCTAAAAAGCGATACCAGGCCTTCCGGATCATAGGGTACGGCCCATCGCCATTGCAATGCACTGCCTTCTGTATAATCCTTGGTATACTCATCATCCCAGTCCGTATAAGTAAGTTGCAAGGGCTTAAATTTTTCCACAAACCGCCCATCCTCATGTCTGGCTTGAAAATATTGGGTATCCGGATTCCATACATTTTTATAGAATTTGGAATGGCCTTCAAAAAGGGCCTGGTCTTCCATAAGTTGTAATTCTTTGGCCAAAAGACTAATGGAATGGTCGGCCCAGCCATATTCCAAGGTCTTGCTTACGGCTTCATCCCCAAATTCCGTAGGGCAATAGCCGTAGGCGATATATTTATCTATCTCCTCCCGGCCAGCAGCGGAACTGTCCTTGGGAATGGGCTCCAGGGCCACTTGTCTCATTTTTTTATACGCAAGCTGCACATCAAAATTGCGTATACCCTTTAAGTAAGATTCCGCAATGACCATATCCGCTGGGGAGCCCAGCATGGAGTTGCTATATCCATACCCAGAGGGCCAGCGTGGAAGGCTGCCCCCTTGTTTGGACATTTCCACTAAAGAGACCAACATATCTCTTTGTTCATCCTTTGCTATGAGATTGAATAATGGGTGGACGGTGCGGAAAGTGTCCCATAAGGATAGATCCGTGTAGTAGTTGTAATCGGTAGTTTGGTGTATTTTTTTGTCAAATCCCTTGAATTCCCCGTTTACATCGTTAAAGATGGTAGGCATTTGAAAACTGCGATATAAAGCACTGTAGAAGACTTTCCTTTCTTCCAGGGAGCCACCTTCAATCTTGATTAAGGCCAGTTTTTTTTCCCATTTGTCCTTGGCTATTTGCAGTATGGCCGCAAAACTAAGATGGCCTGCTTCTGTCTCTAGGTTTAAACGCGCATTTTCAATACTAACATGGGAAATGCCAATTTTGGCATTAATGTGTTTCCGGGTAAATCCGAGATAAATTTTTAGACTGTCACTTTTCTTGCTCAGGCTATTTTGATCCAATGTTTGACCGTCCCAAATGCCATATTCGGAAAATGGTTGATCAAATTTAGCCACAAAGTACACCTTTATACCATCAAACCTACTTGCAAAGCTGCCAAATGTCCTAACGGATCCTTCAATTTCATTGTTCTCCGGACGTATGTTTACAAATCCTTCCTTTGCCCGATGGTTTCCTGTAGTATTGGTAATATGGATAAGTAAATTTTTGTCGCCTTCTTTTGAAAATGTATATTGGTGATGCCCACTGCGTTCAGTGGCCGTAAGTTCGGCAACAATACCCTCTTTTTTTAGTGCTACGCGGTAATAGCCAGGAAAGGCTATTTCATCATTATGGGAAAATTTATGGGCATAATCCAATTGGAAATCAATTTTATTATGTGGTGTGGTGGTTGGTGTAAATAGAAAATGACCTCCATCGGTAGCACCGGTCCCGGCCAAACGGGTATGGCTAAAGCCAAGTATTTTGTTGTCGCCATAGTAATACCCTGAGGTGCTAAAGTCTTTGGTGTTGTTGTATAAAGACATGGTTTCTGGACTTAGGCGCACCATCCCGAAGGGGACTGTGGCACCGGGAAAGTTAAATCCACATACCCAATAGGGAAAACCTCCTGTACCTATAAAGGTATTTACATATGTACCTAATGGCCCTGGAATTAGTTTCTCCGTATGGTTCTTTGGAGTTGCCTTTACAATGCTTTGGTATTTATACCCAGCAATTAGAATAGCAATAAGCACTAGGCATATGGCCATTCCAATGGCAATGGCAGTGATTTTCGCTATTTTTTTCAGCAACTTCATTGGGTCTCGTGTAATCTTAGTTTAAAGGGATGTACTTTTCAAAAAACCTATCCATGTGATACTGGCAATAGGCATTTACTTTTACGGAGGCGTCCATGGTATGTGGCCACCCTTTTAGTTTGTGGTAATATGATATGGCACCGGCCTTTTGAAGGGTGGCATGTAATATGTCCGATTGTTCATAGGGTACCAATTCGTCCAAGGTACCTTGGAATGTTATGGTTGGGGGTACATTCTTTGAAATTAAAAATAAGGGAGAGGCCATTTTATACAATTCAGGGGCCTCTTCGTAGGATTTGCCTATTAAATATTGTACCGAGGATGCCTTTATGGCTGTTTCATCGGTAAGGTTGGATGGGCCATAAAAATTAACGACAGCTTGTACTGAGGCGGATATCCCGTTATTATCTACATCTTCCTTTGTATTGGAATAGGCGTTCAGTAAGGCCAGGTGGCCACCAGCGGAACCACCGACCATGGCTACTTTGTTTGGGTTTATATGGTATTTGTCGGCATTTGATTTTAACCACCTTACCGCATCTTCCACATCATGGAGTTGGGCAGGATATTTGGCAACATCGGTTAATCTATATTGTACGGTAGCTGTAATATAACCTTTCTTTGCGTAGCTAATCAAATACGCCAAATAATCGTGTTTGTCACCTTTTTTCCATGCGCCGCCATGAATAAAAATAATTAGTGGAGCGTCTTTTTTGATCGTTTTGGTATGGTAAATATCCAATTTGAGTTGAATGGAGTCTATGGTCTTATAGACAACATCTTTGTATTCCTCTATATCTTCTGGAACAGGGAAGTCGGTTTCTATTATTTTTAAGGCCCCTGTGGCATAGGCAATTTTCAGGCTTGTATTGCTGGAGTAACCTTTTGGAGGTATGGATACATCGTATTGTTTGGCCTTGCAGCCCAATAGTAAGGCAAGTGTAAATATGGATAAGAAAATATTTTTAATCATAATTTTAAATGTTTTTCCAAGAATATATCTGTATGATATTGAATATATGAGAATACCTTTGCTGAAAGGTCCATGGCATGTGGCCAACCTTTTAACTCGTGATAGTAACTGGGCACCCCATATGCATTTAGGGTTTCATGGAGTTTTTTGGATTGGCCATAGGGTACCAGTTCATCCAAAGTGCCGTGAAAGGAAATGGTAGGAGGGGAGTTTTTGTTTACATATGTTATAGGTGAAGCATTTCTGTACATTTCCGGGGCTTCTTCATAAGTTTTTCCAAATAATCGATGTACCCGTTTTTCTTTTTTTGCAACCTCGGTCGTTAAATCCGAAGGACCGTAAATATTTATTACGGCCTGGACCTTGGTGGCTATACCATTGCTGTCCTGTGCATTGGAAGAATGGGTGTAGGCGTATTGCATGGCCAAATGTGCCCCTGCAGAACCGCCCGCAATGGCTACCTTCTGTATATTGATGTTATAATCCTTTGCATGCGATTTCAACCAACTTACGGCATCCCTTACATCCAAGAGCTGTGCAGGGTACTTTGCCACACCACTTAATCTGTATTGTAGGGAGGCTGTAACATATCCCTTCTGGGCATAACTGATTAAATAATGTAAAACATTGCTTTTCTTTCCTTTCTCCCAAGCACCACCATGTATGAAAATAATAAGGGGGGCTTCTTTTTTTAAAGCCTTAAGATGATATATATCCAGTTTTAATGATGTGTTGTTAATGGTCTTATAAACAAGGTCCTTGTGTTCCATGATGCTTTCCGGTACTTCCACCTTGGTAAGGGTAGGCTCAATGGCCCCTAGTGTATAGGCTACTTTAAGACTGATGTTGTTTGCAAAACCTTTGGGCGGCAGGGAAGGGTCGTAATCATCCGGCTTGCAACCAATAAGCAATAGGGTCATCCATAAAACCAATACTATTCTCATGACCATAATTTATTATACCTAAAGTTCGGATTTTTTGCTTTGCCATAAACCCCATTAAGCTGTATTGTTTTGTTGACCAAGGGTGTGTTCAAAAATTTGAGACCAAAAATAAAGCTTTGGGTGTTGGATAAAATGAACATACTGCTTTTTGGCGTAACCCGATCAATATTGGCCCCAATAACCTTGGGTAGTACGGCTCCATTTACCATGTTTGGACTCAATGTTCCCATAGGGACCCTTTTGTTTTTTATAAGAAAACGGAATGCTTGCGAAGGAACAAGGGAACACATTACTAGAGCAAAAACAAAGCCCATACGTAAGCTGAACATAAAATCCGGGATTAAGGAGCCTATAAAATTGGTAGGGAAGGGAATGAGAAAAAAGACGAATAAAACAAGGGCAACAATAAATTGATTTTTTCCCATCTTATGTTTGTCAGGATTAATTGGCAGAATCTTTTTCCAGGTTTAATTCATCTTTCACCCCTAGTGGTTTTCTAATAAAAATAATTACAGTGGCCGTAATAAACATTAATAGGCCGTAAATGGCAGGCACAATAGAGTATTCGGCATTGTTCAAGGCTATGGTTGCCAAAGTTATTGCCAAGGTTCCATTTTGGATTCCGGTTTCAATGGATATGCTTATGGCCTGTGGTCTGGTTAGTTTAAAAAGTACTGCCATTAAGAACCCTATGGTCATAGTACTTACATTTAGTAGTATGGCCGGTAGCCCTGCTTCGTTTAAATAGCTCATAAAAACATCCTTGACGCTAATGGTCACCCCAATGATTACCAAAACAAATATGATGGCAGAAGCTATTTTTACGGGCTTCTCCATCTTGTTGGCAAAGGCTTCAAATTTATTTTTTATGAGCATGCCAATTCCGACCGGTATAATTACAATGACCATCAATTGTTTTATCATGGTTATGGCATCGACCGAAATGGCCATACTCTCATTGGAAAATTCCTCCAGCGCAAATTGCACAATGAAAGGAATGGTCAAAATGGAAATTATACTGGATACGGCCGTTAGGGAAACGGATAGGGCCAAATCGCCTTTGGCCAAATATGAGAGCATGTTGGATGTTGGTCCCCCAGGACAGGCCGCCAATAGCATAATGCCTATGGCAGTAGTAGGGGACAAGTTTAGGGAAATGGCAATGATATATCCTATTATTGGTAACAACAACATCTGACAGATAAGCCCAATGATCATAGCCTTGGGATAGGTAACCACCCGCTTAAAATCGGAAAGGGTCAATGATAGGCCCATCCCGAACATAATAATAATCAAGGAAATGGCAAGGATAATTCCAGAGGTAGAATTCATGACAAATAGGTTTTAAGGTAAATCATTATCATTTTCCCATAATCGGGATACACACAAATAAAACTTTTTAAAAGTTATTTTCCTTATTATATTTTATTGGATTTGCATTATAAATTAGCAAATAATCGAACATCTGTTAATATTTTTGTTAAAAGGGTTAGAATATTTTAAATTCAAGGGTTGTTTTGGGTAAAGGTTGATCTTAAGACCGGGGGAGGTGGGTTTCCTTTTTCCGGTCTTAAAATAATCTGTTGCCATATATAGGGTTTCTATAGGCATTTGCTGTATATACCCCGACCCTTTAGGCGCTTCCTTAAGTAGAACCAGGGCATGCCCTTTGTTTATTAAGCATTTATTTCATGGAATTGAACCGGGTCATGATTTCCTTCCAATTGGTAAATATTATCCCTTCTTCCTCGAAGAATTCCTTAAGATCGGGATCGGCAAAAATTTGTGATTCCCAAACCCTTTGTTGCCATGATCCTGTAATGCCCCTTAAATTATCGGTTTCTACGGAGGGGTGAAAAATAATCTCTGTAAGTCCGGCTGGCAAGGATTTTATCAAGGTTTTAAAAGCTTCCACTTTTTCTTCATAGGAATCGGCCTTTGGGGCACTGGAAAAAAAGTCCAATTTGGGCAAGGTGTACTCCTCGGACATTTTTACCACGGAATCATCCATAGGGTAGCCCTGTGCCCTAAATTCGGCAAGAACTGCTGGTACGGATATATCAATAATATTTGCTGGGATACCGTATTCCTGGGCAACCTTCATATAGACCTTTACATAACTGGGATCACCGAACAAGGTACCCATATGGGTATCTATATGGTCCGGTCTATAGCCCCAGGCAATGGATTGTTCAATTTGGGCCCGTATTTCCTTTTCCACCTCCTCAGCTGTGGCATGCTGTACTACTTCCGGGACACTGCGCCATAATTTATCTTCAGGGTCCAATAATCCAGGTACTTCGTTATCTGGAGTTATAGGGCCCCATCGATGTTTTTTCCATTCACTGGTGAGTGTTAGGTGTAGGCCTATATCCATTGAAGGGTTTTCCTTGGCCCAATTGATAAATTCTTTGGCATTGGGGCAGGGTATCATTACGGCAGCGGATTGTATTTCTCCCTTGGTCAATTGTTCCTTGGCGGCAATGTTCGCCTCGGGGCACATCCCAATGTCATCTGCATGCAACATGATTACCTTTTTTCCGGTAGGCCATCCTAGTTTTTCGGCCCAGTTTTTTGCCTCTAAGCTTGTTTCGGGTTCCTTAGGGCCATCGTTGTTGGCCTTGTCTGTATTTTTTTTCTTTTCCCCGCAACTAATTACAAATAGAGCCATACAAAGGCTCATGAACAAGGTAATTGGATATGATTTTTTCATTTTTTGTAGTTTTTAATTTATAAATATTTTTTAAACCAGTTGAGCCCGTCTCCAAATATGATATCCAAGGGCGCATCCCTGTGCTTGGCATCGTACCATATAATCTCTTTGGGTTCTTGTGCCGCTTTAAACAGCAGGGAGCTCATTAAAGGAGGAACTATTTCATCATTTTTGGCATTTAACATAAGGAATGGACGGGGTGCAATCTGCTTTACAAAGTTTAATGGCTCAATGATACTTACAAAATCTTTTGCCTCCTTGGTCAGGGCAGCCTTTTCGTACAATAAGTTCAATTGTCCGCCCGCCAATGCCACTATGGGAACTTTTATGCGATTATCTATTCCGCAAAAAATAGTGCCGGTAATTCCACCCAAACTAATGCCGTAGTACCCTATCCTTTGGGCATCCAGTTCTTTCCTCGTTTCAATAAAGTCGATCGCACGCCTTAGGTCGAAGACGGTCTGACTAATAATGTTCCGGCTCCAGTGTTTGTAATTTCCTGTAAGGCTAAAATCATAAACATCGTTTTTCCGTTCCCCGTGTTCGCTAAAATCGATCCTTAACACCGCATAACCGTTTTTAAGGAATAAATCGTTGCCATAGGATACATAATCCACATTCTTATTGTCCCCCAGGCCGTGCATCAATATGACTACGGGTAGGGGAGTGGAGCTATTTTTGGGCAGGCTCAAAAGCCCTGTAACCCTTTTATGGTGTACACTATTATAGGATAGGTGATACAAGCTAAAGTCTGTGGTATCCTTCAATAGGTTAAGGGAATCCTTTAACGGAATGGCCTTATCATAGGCATAATATTCATTGACCGGCAATGCAGCGCTGGTACCCCTGGCGTAAAAAATGGCAAATGCCAGCAGAGCCAGGACAGCGATGATCCCTGAAAGCCAATATATACGTTTTTTATTAAAGGATTTCATCGTCGTCCGCTACATACATTCTAGTGCTCTTGGTGTATTTTCCTCCATTGGGATCGGCATATTCCAAATCGATATAAAAAGCCTTAAAACCACTTTTGGGAAATTTTACTTGCTGAAGAATATGGTCATGGTCTTTGGAATCTATTTTTTTGGAAGTCCATTCCTCATCCCTAAAATCCCTATCCGATGAATCTGCAGACCATATATAGGCATTTTGAAGTTCATCCGAGGTGGTTTTGACCGTTAGGGTAGCCGATGTTTTGTCGGTGGTTAGATCATAGGCCAAGCTTGCCTGGGGTGCCTTGTTCAGCGATTTCCCCCAAAAGGCACTTAAGGCCCTCACCGCCTGTTCTCCTCCACCTAGGTCATGGCCGGCATTGGGTACGTAGTGAATGTAATTTTCACCGGGTATATCATCAATGTAGTTCTTAATGGCATCTACCGGCCAATATTCATCATTGGTGCCAATAAAGATTAATTTTGGCATGGTTAAATTGGCCCTATAGGAATAGGGATCCACCATTTGGGTCAAGGCTTTTCCATCTTCGGTACCTACGGTTTGTGGAATTTCCAATTGTATGTAATCGTTGATCTGTATACTGTATTCGTTCCAAGCCGTAATATGGTAGTCCAGGCTAACGGGCATATTTAAAACGTCTATTACCATAGGGGCAATTGTTTCCACCCTCTTGTCGTTTGCTCCGGTCAACCATGTAGTCCAGCCCCGTTTTGAAGCTCCGGTTACCGTAAAGCGTGTGACCTCTTTTTGAAGATTTTTACTGCTAAATTCCTGAACTGCATCCATTGCTCGGACAGCACTTTTAACCATAGGGAATAACAAGGGCCATGTAGGGTCTTTATCATTTTTATAATTGTGCAAGGTGAAGGAAATGAGTTCGTCCTCCGTAAGGCCATCATAAAGGGGTTGGTTGGGAACTTGCCTGACTATAGCCACTATGGCCTTGTTCTTTTGGGCTACTTGGGCAAAACTGATGGATTTTTTGTCTTCTTCATTTGAAGACCAATTGGGTATTCCCTCTTTTATGCTCCCGCCCGTAATCATTAGAAGCGCTCCGTCATGGGCCACCTCCTTGGGGACCAATACGGTTAGTTCATGGGTCCAGACATGTTCTCTCCATTTCTGGGAGGTCAGCATAAGTTCATAGGCGGTTACATCCCCTATGGCGTAATTCTCTTTTAGTTCCCATTTATAGGTTTGGTCTTCATTGTTCAGGTAGCTTTGCAAGGCGTTGGAAGGGGTTATTTCGGCTACGGTAGTAGCATCGTTTTTTGCCAGTTTTTTTGGACTGTCCTTACAGGAAATAATACATAGTAGGGACATTGATAGAAAAATAGAAGCCAATTTTTTCATTTGGATCTTGTGTTAATTGTTAAGGAATTGATTTATTAATTGGGTTTTGGACTGTTATGGATAAGGGTCAATAGATCATTGATAAGGATTTCTCCTGTTTTCTCCCCTAGACTAGTGCGACTTACATACATATATCTTTTAAAACTGTTAAAATCTTCTTTGGTCAATATATATCCAAAGGCATCGTTGGTCAGACCAAAAAGGAAAGGATGTTCCGTGGGCATATTTCTTTTTAAATAGTATCCTATATTGGGTAGGGCTTCCCCGGGGATGGTCAGGATTTGGGCCGAGCCAATATTTAATAGGTTGAGGGTTGTACTTACAGATCGGTCGGACTTGCCCATTTTTAATGGGGAATTATTTAAGATATATCTCATCATTTCCGAATCTATAGGAAATTCGGCCTGTGTGGAGGTGCAATACAGTTGCGGATCCTCTTGGATTTCGGCCTCGGATACTATTCTTAAGGCCTCATCTGCCAAAAGGTTCCCTATCCGCTTGCATTCTTCCCAATCATTGGCTTCCTTATTATTGTCCTGTCTATTGTCTGCCGTTACCATGCCTCCTTGGGCACTGTTCATAAATAGGGCCATCCCACCTGCCTTGGCTTCAATTCTATCATATAGGGGGCCAATAAGATCAGGACTCAGTATTCCTTGATCACTGCCAATCACCTCTGGATGAATGGCATAATTAACCAAAGTAACTATGGGTAGGTCCCTGTTTTTACCCTTGGTGCCAAGTGCCTGTATAATACCGCATCTTGGGTCGTACAATTCAGGAGCGTAATAGTTGTAGGCTATTTTTCCTTTGGCTTCGCCCACCGCAATTTTTAATTTGGCGGGTTCCAGATTTGTTGAAGCTTCGTTTACCGCGTCGGCTATTTGGGTTACACACCAGTCAAGATACTTTAGATCGGCTGCGTGATTACCATTTTCATCGGGGAAGGCATAGGCATCGGGAGCACTATGGGTATGTGTGGCACCTATTAATATATTGTTGAACGGAATGTCCTTAATTAATTTTCTTGCTTTATTGCCAAGTGCAGCCGGCCATCCGAGATTGTCGATATTAACGATGGCAATTTTTTCGTTTCCCTTTTCCAATACCATGGCCCTAACGTAGAGTTCTCCTTTTTTTTCAGTTGAGGGTTTGGGGGTTCCTACACCACCGGAAACTAAAATGAGTGGATCAGGGGTAATTATCCTTTTGGCCGCACCCACCTTAAGATGTTGGGAATGCACACCAATAGAAACTAAAAAGACAAAAATCTGCAGGGTCAATCTTGACTTACAAGGTTTGTAAGAATAATTTTTCATAAATCTTCACATTTAAATGTTAAAAATGCTCCTATTATGCATGCATAAAACTTAATAAGAATATTGACTTATTTTACAAAAATATATTTAATTTCCTAAATCGAGGGTTAATATTTAATGCATATTTAATAATATATCTGAATTGTTTTGAAAAATTTAAATATATTTTTGGTAAAAGTGTAATCAAAAGGTCTTAATATTAACGTATCGTTAACTAAAGGTTATTAAGTTGATAACTTGATATTGGTAAATGGTAATTTTTGATCTTTGAATGCAAAAAAAAACTAACTAAAAACTGTTATTTATGACTAAAAAAAATCTAATACTGTTGTATGGAGTTTTATTTTCGATGATGCTATCCCTGTCTTCCTGTAGCTCGGATGATAGTGCCGGTTCGGAAGATATTCCTCTTTCCGCCGATATTTTTCAAAGTGTCGTAGGGAAAAAAGTAGCTTTCCAAGGGTTGACCAACAATGCGTCCTCTTGGACATGGGATTTTGGGGATGGGGCTACAAGCAGTGAGAAAAACCCGGTTCATGTTTATTCCGAAGGTGGATACTACATTGCCAAGTTAACAGCAACCTCGCAGGATGGGAGTTCGGTAACCACGGAAGTGAATCTGGCCGTAGATTTAACTCCTTATATATTACTTACTGGGGGGCCTACGGCTGCCGATGGTAAAACTTGGCGTTTGGCCAACGCGCATTCGTCAGGAGATTATTTTGCCAATGCAGATGCGGGTCTTACTCCTTTTGATGGTGCGCCATACCCACTTCCAGGGGGTATTTTAGGAGCAGGTTTGGGGCTAGGTGAAGTGTATCAGGATGAATACACTTTTCATTACGATGGGAGCTATTCCATGGATTTAAAGGATGGAGCGGCCTTTAGTGGTTTGGTATATCAATTCTTAACGGCGGGTCCGGCTGGAATTAAAAACCCAAGTTCCGACCAGGATTTTGGTTTGTGTACAGGTTATTTTACTCCCGAGCCCAATGCTACCTTTACCTATGAGGAAAGTACGGATTTAACGGTTTCTTCAGTATATGCTCCTCCAACTTATGCGTTGACTTTTAGTGGTGTAAGCACGTTGAGCTTTTCAGGAGATATGTTTTTTGGACTATTGGATTTTGAGCGAAAAGTTATGGTTCAGGAAATAAAGGACAATACTATGAAAGTAGCCATGTTTATTTCTGCTTCTCCGGATTATGCTCCGCTAAACACTCATGCGCTAGTATTAACTTTTGAGGCTGTGAAATAGTCTGTAATGTGGAAAATCGAAAAGAAAAATAATTAACTACAATATAATTCTATGAACACATATTTAAAAAATAAAGTACAGGGGATTGGGCAGATATGCTGGATTTTAATGGTGTTGTGCACGACTTCTGTAATGGCTCAATCTGTTCAGCATACAGTTTCGGGCAATATAACGTCCTCTGAAGATGGAATGCCTTTGCCAGGGGTCAGTATCGTATTAAAAGGGACTATCCAAGGGGTGTCATCCGATTTTGACGGCAACTACAGTATCAATGTGCCCAACGGTAATGGTACGCTTGTTTATTCCTATTTAGGTTTTGAAACTCAGGAAGTAGCTGTTAATGGAAGGACTACGGTGAGTATCTCCCTAGAACCTGGCGCGCAAGCCTTGGATGAGGTAGTGGTAACTGCCTTAGGTATCAAAAGGGAGGACAAGTCTTTAGGGTATTCCGTTGAAAATGTAGCCGGGGAGGAATTGACCAGGGTTGCCCAAGAGAACGTATTGAATTCCCTATCCGGTAAGGTAGCCGGGGTTACCCTGAACTCTACCGGAGGTACGGGTTCTTCGGTAAGTATGGTTATTAGGGGGGCAATCTCCTTAAGTTCGGACAACCAGCCATTATTCGTGATAGATGGGGTGCCCATTGCCAACTCGGTAAATAACGTGGGTGGATTCGGTAACGATAACCGTGTGGATTATGGTAATGCCATCTCGGATTTGGATCCCAATAGTATTGAGAATGTCAGTATTTTGAAGGGTCCTAGTGCAGCAGCCTTGTATGGTTCTAGAGCTGGTAATGGAGTGGTATTGATCACGACCAAAAAAGCCAACGAAAAAGAAAAGATGAAAGTGAATTTCACGTCCAATACCGTCTTTGATGTTCCTTATAAATATTTGGAGCAACAGACACGATTTGCCTCAGGGTATTTTTCCTTTTCCCCAGAATCTCAGGGTGGAAGTTATATAATGCCGGCAATAGCGCTTTCTGGAGGTAACTCGGGCCCGGAATTGGATAAGGGGTATTTTGCGGTGCAATGGAATGCACCTTTGGATGCCAATGGAGTTCCTATTCCTACAGAATTAAAATCTTATCCCAATAATATTAAGAATTTTGTTCAGACAGGAATTACTACCACCAATAGCTTAACGGTAACCAATAGTACAAAAGCGTTGAATTATAGATTGGGGGTGACCAATATGGAAAATACAGGCTTGGTACCGAACTCTGATGTAAACAGAAATAGTTTTTCATTGTCCGCTACATCCAATCTAAACGATAAATTGGAGATAAGTACCAATGTTAACGTAGTTCATAGTTTTGCCGATAATAGGCCGGCTTCCAACAGGGGAGCAAATCCTTTACAATGGGCTTATGCCATGCCAGCTAATATTGATATAAGGAGCATTAAGGATTACGATTTGCCCGGTACCGAAGTGTTGAGCCTTTCCAATGACTATAACAATCCATATTTCTTGGCCAACGAGGTAAATAATAGTTATTCAAGATACAGGGTATTTGGAAATATGGCCTTGGATTGGAAATTATCGCCTTCCTTCAATATAAGGACCAGCTATAATTTGAACAGTTATAATCAGACTCAGGAAACTAAAATGTCTCCAGGATACAGCGGGGAGACCAATAATGGTACTTACGGTATTTCCAAGACCGATGGAGTGGAGACAAATGTGGATCTTTTGGCCACTTTTACCAAGGAATTTGGAGATTTTGATATGACAATTTCTGGAGGTGGCAACCTAATGTATCAAAAAAGTTCTGGTATTAGCAATTCTGCTGCCTCAAAGGTGGGGCTTATTGTACCTGACCTATTTACAATTAGCAACATTGCCCCAACTTCTTTGGTATATTCCAGTTATATGAGTGAACGAGGAATTAACAGTGTGTACGCTTTGGGTAATTTTGGATTTAAGGATATGTTGTATTTGGATGTTACCGCAAGGAACGATTGGTCCAGTACGCTTCCAGTGGACAACCGCTCCTATTTTTATCCCTCTGCATCCCTTAGCTTTTTGTTGAGCGAAGTGGTGGATATCCCCAAAGTTGATCTTTTTAAACTAAGAGGTGGTTGGGCCAGAGTAGGTAATGATACGGATCCTTATCAATTGGGGTCCTATTACCTCAATGGTGGGCAATGGGACAATGCGGTTCTTTATACTGCTGAGGGAGGGTTAAATACTCCCAATTTGCTTCCTGAAGAGGCCACTTCTAAGGAATTTGGAGTGGATTTGACCATGTTTAATAATAGATTCCGATTTGAAGGAACTTATTACACCGTGGAAAACAGAAATCAAATTGTTCCCAATGTGCCAATCCCAGGATCTTCGGGCTATGGTAGTGTGAGTATAAATGCTGGGGTTTTGGAAAGTAAGGGCTACGAACTTTCCTTAGGAATTACTCCTATAAGGACAGATAACTTTAATTGGGATTTAAATTTCAACTTTACTACCAATGAATCAAAAATTTTGAATCTTTCAGAAGGTGTACCTTATATAGAATTCTGGAGCGAGAACAAAAGTGTATCCAGAGGTTATGTAGCCAATCCGGCCACGGGTGAGGATGGTTTGGTCGGAAATTTATATTCTCCCAAGATCCAAAGGGTGACCGATCCCAATTCACCATATTTTGGATATCCAATGTTGGGTGAAGGTGAGGATGCTGAATGGTTGGCCGAAGAGGAAAGGGTGAAGGTAGGAAACTATAATCCTGATTTTGTAATGGGACTACAGTCCAGTTTTTCCTATAAGAACTTGACCTTGAATATGACTTTCGACTGGCGGTCTGGTGGCCAGTACATGTCACAAACCTCAAGATATATGACAGAGGATGGCTATAGTCAACAGTTGTTGGATAACTTGATCGATCCTGGAATTAATCAGACCGGTCCTGAGTTGAAACAATGGGTATTGGATAATGCCGATCTTTTAATCTATGGCGAAAACTTTATCTCTATTGGAGGTCCTCCGGGCAATGGAGGTTTTCCTGAGGCCTTTTCTGGAACAGTTGTTTATGACGGGGTTTTCAATGCGGGGGTAGTAGGTTATCACGATGAAAATGGTAATTTTATTTTGGAAAACGAAAACCTAGGACTCGATGGAACGAATTTTATTCCATTCTCCGTTGCCAATGCATGGGATTTTGGAACACCACATATGTTTGATGCAGATTATATAAAATTACGGGAGATATCATTGGGTTACGATCTGCCCAGTAAGTTTGTGGAAAAAGCCGGTTTGGACAATGTAAATGTGTCCGTCTACAGTAGAAATATTATGTTGTGGACCAAGGATTCAGCTTTCGGAGTGGATCCGGAAAGGGCTTTTCAGGCAGAATCAGGTACGGATGCAAGAGGTACCCAATTTAAACAAGGTATAGAACGCTATAATGTGGATCCATGGGTTATCCCAGTTGGTTTTAAAATTGGTATAACATTTTAATAAAAAAAACTAAGATCATGATGTATCAGATAAAAAGTAAAATGGCCTTATTGGTATCGGGACTTATAGTTTTGGTCTCTTGTCACGGCTTGGAGGACCTTAATGAAAATCCCAATAGAATTGGTTCGGATAACGTGGATCCCAACCTATTGGTGCCCACGGTAATTAGTGGCGCTGCAAAAAACACTTTGAACCTAGGGTTTGGGGATATCGCGGGGGTGATGCAACATACCCAAAAAGATGGTTGGTCCGGGGGACATAACTCCTATGATTGGAGTAACGACTCCCATAGTTGGAACGGCTATTACAGCTTGTTGACCAATAATAAAACCCTGATTGAAAAGGCAGAAACCGATAATTTGGAATTCCATATAGGGGTAGGTTTGGTTATGAAGGCCTATATTTTTGGGATGATAACCGATTTATGGGGCGATGCTCCCTATTCCGAGGCCTTAAGGGGGGATGAGGGAGCAGAGTTTTTCAATGCAGCTTTTGACAATCAAAAGGACATCTATACGGGAATCCTGGCCGACTTGGCAAGGGCCAATACCCTTTTGTCCAAAAGTCAGAGTGCCTATTTTAGTATTCAGGAAGATCAGGACGTACTCTATGGAGGTGAGGTTTCCAAATGGCGGAAATTTGCCAATTCATTGGCATTGAGATATTATATGCGATTATCTGCAAAAGAACCGGGATTGGCCGAAGAAGGTATTAGAAGGCTAACCTCCAATGCAGCGCAATATCCGTTAATATTGAACGCATCTGATGATGCCGCCATGTCCTATGTAGGTAACACGGGAAGTGATTCCTGGCCTACCAATACCCAATTCGACAATAGCCCTAATGGAGCCTATTTTAGACTTAAAATGGCAAAAACCCTAGTGGATGCCTTACAGGAACTGGACGACCCTAGGCTCGCTGTTTGGGCGAATAAAGTTGAGATACCCTTGGTATTGGATCCAGGTGCCCCTGATGGAACGGATGAAATTGTAGATGGAGAAAGACGCATTTCACAAGACATTGTAGATGCTTATGAGGATATTGTGGGGGAACCAGTAGATTATGATAAGGAATATATTGGTCTTCCTACTGCCATGGTATTGGCTGGAGCCTATAACCTTAAAACGGTTGGGTCCCTTCAGGGAAGTGCCAATCCCCATGCTTCCCAGTTGAATGATATTTATAGGGCGGCCAGTGGTCCGTTGTTAAAGGCCCGTTTACTCTCGGCCGCTGAAGTACATTTTATTTTGGCGGAAGCAGCGTTAAAAGGCTGGGTGAGCGGTGGTCCAGAGGGTCATTATAATGAAGGAATTAAACAGTCTTTGGAAACTTGGGGCGTTGGAGACGAATATGATGATTATATAGCAGGAGCTGCTTATGGTGGATTGGAAGATATCATGGAGCAAAAGTGGATAGCCAGTTGGTCCGCTGCTACAGAAGCTTGGTTCGATTACAGAAGAACCGGTTTACCTGACCTTCAAGTGGGCGTTGCTACCAAACGGGATGCCTTACCATTACGATTTTATTACCATATAAATGAGATAGATACTAATGCTGAAAACGCCGATGCTGCCATTCAGAAATTGGAGGCTACCGAATACAAAGGTGAAGATACAAGCAATAACAGTGCCTGGTCTAAAATGTGGTTGTTGCAGGGTACAGGAAAACCGTACTAAATTACTATTTGAATTAGTTTAGCAACTATATTAAAGGAGGCATTCCGCAAGGGCTGCCTCTTTTTATTAAGGAGTCCCGCAATGTGAAGGCGACAGCTCCCTTGAAATGCGAAAGTCCATCCAATCCCGACTTTTCGGAAGGGATGATGGTTTACTGCCCCCTAATCTTGTATCGGTTCCATAATGGAAACAGGGCTGCCATGGGGTTTATTATCGTTTATTAATATTTTTCTAATGTCGGATTATTTGTTCCGATTCCTAAATTTCAAAATCATGCAAAAACTAGTGTTCTTGTCCTTTTTGTTAAGTAGTCTTATCAGTGTTGCCCAAGTAAAGGACAAAATTGCCTTTGGCCCTTATATTCAGCAAATGGGAACCAAAGATGCCACCATATGTTGGTCCACTTTGGAGAGTGCGCCTACCATTACGGATAAGGATGGAAACGTAAAGACCATTGGGGAATATAAACACCACAAAATTCATCTTGGGAACCTTGAACCCAATACAGAATACCAATATGATGTTCTTAACGATGGTTCGGATGAAGGCAAAGGTACTCTTACCACTTACCCAGATGAAATAATACCTTTTAATTTTGCTGTTACCGGCGACTCCAGGAACAGGCACGACGTGCATGCCAAAATAGTGGCCAGAATCATGGAGACCAATCCCAGATTTATTATCAATTCGGGGGATTTGGTGGCAAACGGACGATCTATTAGCGATTGGGAAGCCTTTTTTGGGGTAAATAAGGAGCTAATGAGAAATACGCCCTACTATCCCGTTTTGGGCAACCACGAAAAGGATTCGCCCTATTACTATGACCTGTTCGATTTGCCCAACAATGAAAAATACTACTATTTCACCGTTGGAGATGCCCTTTTTATTGTTTTGGACAGTGAAGGCAAGCAAATTTCAGAGCCCGATTTTATCTCGGAAAAGAACAGTGATGACTTCTGGAAAAATGCCTTTTCCGAGTATTTTAACACCCAGAAAAAATGGTTGGAAAATGTCTTGGAATTGAACAAGGAGGCGGGTTTTGTTTTCATTTTTCAACACAAACCCTTGTATAGCGCCATGAAAAACAGAAAGGCGGAAGCCGAACAGACCCGTAAATTCTGGGGCGATATCTTTGAAAGACATAAGGTTCAGGTTTTTTTGAACGGGCATGATCACCATTATCACCGGGCCACTAAAAATGGGGTGCATTATATTACCTCTGCGGGAGCGGGAGCTCCACTGTACGATATAGAGCTCACCTTACCGGAAACTCAGAAATCCAGTAAAATAGAACATTTTGTCAATGTACAGATCAATAAGAAGAATGCCTTTTTGTATGTGACGGATATTAACGGCAATGAAATTGAAACCGTTGAAATAAAAAGAAGAAAATAATCATCTCAAATAGTATGAAAACTAGTAAAATAGGAGTTCAGGTTTTAATAGTGGCCATGTCTTTGGCCACTGCTTGGGCCATTCGGGGCCAGTTTGGACATGAACAGGGTGCTGCCTGGGCAGGGGCAATAGGAGGTCTGGCCCTGGTACTCGTATCCGGCAGAAAGGATTGGTATAACAAAATGATGTTGGTGGCTCTGGCATCGGCCGTAGGTTGGGGAGCTGGGGGAATGATCAGTTATGGCAAGGTTGTTGGCTATGGTTTCGCCGATAACTTTGTCAATGCATATTACGGCTTGGGGATGCTCTTCGTTATTGGAGGTTTATTCGGCTTACTGGGCGGTGGCCTAGTAGGTTTAACCTTGGATTCTACAAAGGAAAACAGGGTAAGGTGGGGTGCCTTGCTATCCGAAATGACGGCCGGTGGAATTATCGGTTATTATTTTCTTATAGAGCAGATCGGTTTCAAGATGACCCCTCCCAGATCCGAGGCCTGGGCCGTGTGTCTTGGAGCGGGCTTGGCCATGTTATGGTATATGGCCAGGGAAAAGAGAAACTCGGCCATTAGGGTGGCCTTTTATGCCATGCTGGGCGGAGGTATAGGTTTTAGCTTTGGTAATTTCTTACATGTTCTTGGCAATGTATGGCAAATTCCTTTTAATATGTGGAACGTTATGGAATACTGCATTGGTTTTTGTGGTGGCTCTGGTATGGCCTATGGAGTATATACTTCCAAGTGGCCAAAGGAGATTCCAAGGGCCGCCAAATGGGAAAACTGGTCGGCCCTGCTTATTGTGGCGCTCTTTATTCCGTTGATCGTTTACAGGGAATCACTTACCTATGCCCATATTGCCAGGCGTTTGGAGAATTTGCCCAATATAGAATCCGTTGCCTCCACAAGTACTATAATGGTAGTGTTGGTGTTACTCGCTATGATAATAACCCTCTCTTTGAGATTTAAAAAGGATCAATTTTCCCAAAAAGATGTCTTGTATACCTTTTTTACAATGTTAATAGCTTACACTTTTATGAGCTATGCAGTAACGGGAATTTTTGGGGGAGAAATGCACCTTAACCATCATCTTTACGTTTTAAACATCATTTTGATCTTTGCTTTGCTCCGATCGGGTACTTTGCAGTATACCTATACCGAAATGGATAAAATAGTCCTTAAAAAATGGCTTCTCCATTTGATCCTCGTACTGGGCGTGCTAGCTATTTTGGCTGTCATAGCCATAAGCGTACACGGCGACTTGGGGGACAGGGATAGATTTCCCATGAATTAAATTGAAGCTTGGTTTTAATGGAGGAAAGTGCACAAAGGAAATACCTAAGATTTATTTGGCTTGTTTTAATTATTTCAATGGGCTATGCGGTCTTAAGATATAATGTGGTGGGAACTGTTGCTTGGAAAGAGGTGCCAATATTTATTCTCAACAAAGGCGTCTCCTTGGCCGCAATAGTTTTACTTACGTTTAGTTTCTCCATTGGACCCTTGGACAATTTGGGGTTTTCAACATTAAATTTTGGGTTGGAAAGCAGAAAAATATGGGGAATTTCAGGCCTGCTGTTGACCATATTCCACCTGCTACTTAGTTTTCTGATTTTTAATCCCCATTACTATCCCAAGTTTTTCGATAAGGATCTTAGCCTTTCCGTTATAGGGAATTTTAGTTTGTTCGCCGGCATGGCCAGCTTTATGATACTGGGTCTTTATCACTGGTGCTTTAGAAATCGCTCTAAAAATAAAGAAATACTTATAAACCTTATTACATCCAAGAAATTTCTATTGGTCCTGTTATTTCTACTGGGAACCCATCTTTTTTTTATGGGGTATGCCACATGGGCCAGTCCTTCAAAATGGCAGGGAGGCCTGCCTCCAATCAGTTTAATTTCATTTATGGTGGTACTTTTCGGTTTTCTTATTAATGTGTTTGGTCGCATCTCGGATAGGAAAGTATAAACAATATACCGTACAGACGGCGGGTGTACGGCCAAAGGGTACCTATCGATTTCAACATACGGAAACTGTTTTGGACAAAGGGTTGGAAGGTGCAAAAAATTAACGATATGCAATGGCATATCCAGATACTGTTTGTTCTATTGGGAGGTGTAAATTTGAGGAATTCTAAAGGAGGAATAATACCTGTTGCCTCTTCCGGTTGCACAGGCCATAGCAAACCATATGGGAGTGGCATGGAACAACTAAATATTACCTAAAGGTCTTGCGGTAGTCCGATGGGGTTTTTCCCATAATATGCTTAAAGTAATGGTTAAAATTGGCCAGATTGTTATACCCGCTTTCAAAACAGATCTGAGTGATCTGTTTATCGGTTTCGGCCAATAATTTGGCGGCTATGCCAACCCTAACACTTTTTACGTATTCCATAAAGGTAAGATCTGTCTTCTTTTTAAAATACCTGCAAAAGGAACTTGGTGCCATATTCAATACGGCAGCGGCTTCCTCCAATTTTACGCCTTCCTGGATATTTTGAAAAACATATTCGTAGACCTTATTTATTTTATCCAGATTCTTTGAGAAAACGGCCGAACTGTTATTGGGATTGGATAAGTTTTCCCTTTCATCTACCTGCAACAGAAAATTAAATATTTTAAGCATTTCAATATAATATTCCAAGCCGTCCAATTGTGTCATGTATTCGAGGCTTTGCCTTATGTGGCTATCATTGTCCAGTTTAAAACGGAGCCCGGTGCTAGACTGCTTTAAAAGGTCTACCACCTGCTCCAGCTCTGGCATCCTAAAAAAGTCGGAATTAATGATATCTTCCGAAAAGTGGGTAACAATACAAAAAGGATCATTTCCCTTTTCAAAATCCAAGGCTTCCCAGCAGTGGGGCAAATTAGGCCCCAGGAGAACCAGATCCCCTTTTTCAAATCCAGAGATGTTGTCACCAACAATTCTTCTGCCAGATCCGGAAGTGATAAAGTTTAATTCAAAATTTCTGTGGGAATGGATTCTGGCATTGGATGCCAAGGGTAATTTTCTCGATATAAATGAATGCTTATTGGGTACAAATATTTTTTCAAAAATAAATTCCATGGCTTGGTATATTGACAATATTGGACTAATATAATTAAATTATTCAGAAATAAGGTTAAAATATAATGCAATTAAAACAATATTGTAGTGGCACGGGTTTTTAAATTGACTTTATTTTGTTAGAGCAACAAATCGAGTTTTATACAATTGGTGGCAGTAGGTCCCATTATCCATTAAACAGATCTATTGATCACATATAAATTCATAAACAACCTAAATTACCAACCATTATGAAATTGATTATTACAACTTTTTGTCCATTGGTAGGTATTGCCATTATTTAATATTAATCCTTTAATTATACAATCATGAAATTGGCTATAAAAGGAATAATACCACCCATGGTAACACCTTTACTTGAGAATAAGGAACTAGACCTTTTGGGGTTGAAAAATTTATTAAACCATTTAATAAGTGGCGGGGTCCACGGAATTTTTATTTTGGGAACCACAGGGGAAGGCCCTAGTCTTAGTTATGCGGTTAGGAAACAGCTTATATCCGAAACCTGTAAAATTGTAAATAAAAAAGTTCCTGTCTTGGTGGGGATTACGGATACTTCTTTTGATGGGACCATGGAAATAGCCAATCATGCAAAAAAGGTTGGTGCAGACGCCTTGGTAGTGGCACCTCCCTACTATTTTCCCATTGCCCAAGAAGAAATGGGGGATTATCTGGAAAGTTTGGTGCCTATGTTGCCATTGCCCTTTATGTTGTATAATATGCCTAGTTGTACAAAACTTCATTTATCCATAGACGTGGTCAAGAGGGCCAAGGAATTGGGGGCCATAGGCATTAAGGATAGTTCCGGGGATCTAACCTATCTGTATATGCTGATAGAAGAGTTTAAGAACGATCCATCTTTTTCCATAATCGCCGGAACCGAGCTGTTTTTGCCAGAGACGATTATGAACGGTGGTCATGGTTCCGTAGCCGGGGGAGCCAATTTTTTCCCAAGGTTATTTGTAGATCTATATGAGGCAGCAATGAATCAAGATTTGGAAAAAATAAAGTTATTGCGGGAAAAGGTCATTATGGTCCACCAGACCATTTATGAGGTAGGGGAGTATTCCTCCAGACATATAAAGGGTACCAAATCGGCTTTGTTGGCCATGGGTATTTGCCAAGATCACAATGCGGAACCATTGGACCGATTTACGGAGGAACAGAGGGAAAGGATAAAAAAGTATGTAGCTCAATTCAATTATAGGAACGAGTATAATCCTGTACATTAAAAATTCTGCCCGGGGGGCTTAATACGTATCTTTGTAAAGGTTTTTTTCTTTTATTGTAAACTGGTATATCTGGAATACCTAGCCTAATGATAATATTAAAATGTTGAAAAAGTCTTTTGTTGCAATTCCGATTTTGATAGTCGCTTTTCTGGCATTTTTTTTTCATTTGGATATCCATATTATTGATGCCCTTAGCCTCGAAACCCTTCCCGAATACGATATCCATATTCCGGTTTTGAGAATTATTTTTGAACCAATTTTGGGGTTGTTGTTATATGTAAACCGGACTATTTATCCCTTACAGGAATTACCGATTACGCTGCTGTGGATTTTGGTTTTTTATTTATGCCTGAGTCTTTCCAAGATTTTTAAAGTAACTGCACCTCCCAACAGAAGTCGAAAAGCTTTGCGTTTTTTGGGGAACCTACCTTTGTTGATCGGTATTTGTTTTTCAGTTTTTGTAGTTATTCTTTTCATTCGACTGCCTAATAATACCATTGTAAACAATAGCTCGGATGAAATATTGCTAACTAGCCACTCCCATACCGAATTTAGTCATGATGGATTGATATCCCAGGAAAAAATGTGGGCTTGGCACAAGAGGAATGGTTTCGATGCCTTTTTTATAACAGACCATGCCAATCACAAAAAAACATTGGAATTTGTAAACAAGCAAAGGAACAATCAATTTCCCATAGAACCTTTGGTCATGGTCGGTCAAGAGCATTCGGGTTCCAATCATATGAGTCTGTTGGGGCTGAACGGAAAATTTGAAACCAAGGATAAACCCGATTCCCTTATTGTAGACCTAGTGCATAAGCATGGCGGCGCTGTAATAATAAATCATTGGTTTGATGGGAAGGGAAAGGATAAGGAGTTTTATAGGGAGCTAGGTGCAGATGGTTTTGAAATTGAAAATGTGGGCAAGGAACTTTATTATGACCGAACCCTATTTAAGGACCTTAAGAAGTTCTGTGAAGATAATAAGCTCCTTATGATGGGCGGACTCGATTTTCACGGTTACGGTAGGGCATGTGGCATATGGAATGCCTTCCAAATTCCAAATTGGCATCAAATGGACCCGGATAAAAAGGAAAAATCCATTTTGGACATAATAAGGACCAGGGATCAAAGTAGGGTGAAGGTTCTAATGTACCAGGATCGACCTTTTTATAGTGGGGAAAATTTATTGTTCCAACCCTTCATTACCGCGGTAAATTATTTTAGAACGTTGAATTTTTGGCAAGTGTTATCATGGGCTATATGGTTGGTCTTATTCCAATTACTGTGGAACTACAGAAGAAAGCATTTTATGCCATTGCATAAAAGAATGGCCTTGACAGCTATGGTAAGTGCCCTGTTTTTAATACTCCTTGGGCTGTACTATATGGTCAGGGGCAATGCAGTAAAGGGCTATAGCAAAGTGTTTGCCGAATACAGTTCCTTGCTTCTTACCATAGGTTCTGTATTTATGGTCTACTCTCTTTTGACCATATATTTCCGATTCTTTAGAAAAATTAAAAAATAAATTGAAAGGAAGGGCTTTTAAAATTGGTGTTTGGGTGCTGGGGACTTTAAGTGTCGTTGCCTATTTTTATTGGATTTTCCCCGTATGGGGAATGCCGTTCAATGATCAGCGACATGGAAATCCGCCTTTAACCCCTCCCTGGGCCTTGGAATGTTGGCTTTGGGAAGATGATGTTAATACCTCGGACTATGTGGACGAGTTACTTACTGGGTATAAGGAGAATGATATTCCAGTGAGAACCATTATTTTGGATAGTCCCTGGTCTTTGTGCTATAATGATTTTGAAATTGATACGACTCTTTATAAAAAGCCCGACCTGTGGTTTAAAAGGCTTCAGGACGATGGCTATAGGGTGGTACTTTGGATGACGTCCATGGTAAATAGTTTAAGTAATGATACCCACATAAAGGATTCCAAGGATTGGTACCAGAAGGCCAAGGATAATGGTTTCCTAGTTAAATCCAGCAAGCCAAATAAATGGTGGAAAGGCAAAGGCGGTTTTATAGATTATACCAATGACAGGGCTATGGACTGGTGGAGGGGGTTGCAACAAAATGTCTTTGACCTGGGTATCGATGGATGGAAACTGGATGGCACGGCAACCCTATTCTGGAACCAACTGGGTCCGATACCCATATTTTACAAGAGGACATCCCAGGGAATTATGACCACTAGGACCTATATGGACCACTATTACAGGGACGAATATAGGCATGGACTTACCCAAAATCCAGAGTTTGTTACACTTTCCCGATCCATGGACCGTGGCTTTCATCCCGAAGGCTTTGCTCCAATAGACGCCTCCCCTGTAAATTGGGTAGGCGATCAGAAGCACGAATGGGTTACCGATGAAATGATTATGGAGAGCGGGGATGAAAATGTTGATATTGCTTTGGATGGAATTCAAGGTTTTGAGTCGGCCATAGAGAGTGTCCTTAACAGTGCGGCCCTGGGTTATAATATTGTAGGGTCTGATGTAGCAGGATTCTCGGGGAAAACAATTCCGCCAAGATTGTATATGCGCTGGACTCAATTCTCCACTTTTTGCGGGCTGTTCATGAATGGGGGACATGGGGAGAGGCGACTTTGGAAGAGAACGGAAGAGGAGCTGGAGGTAATTCGGAAGTTTTCCTGGCTACATACAGAACTGGTGCCCTATATGTATCACTATGTGGTAACGGCCCATAACGGAGGGCGAAGGTTGCAGACACCGCTAAAGCAAGGAAAGTATCATTATATGTTCGGGGATGATTTTCTGGTGGCCCCAATATATATGGATTCCAAAAAAAGGACTATTGCGTTGCCAAAGGGGCAGTGGAGATACTTCTTTAACGATAAGGAACTCATTGATGGAGAGGTGGATATTGAGCGGGAATATCCAATGGACGAATTCCCGGTCTATATAAAGGAAGGCGCCATAGTGCCCTTGGATATAAAACGTTCCTATACAGGGTTGGGGGATTTGGATTCCGAAGGCTATACAACGATTTTAGTTTATCCTAAAGGCGAAAATAGTTTTGATTATTATCATACCGATACCGTGGGGGAAACTACAATTTCCTATGAAACAGCAGCCGGGACTCTAAAGCTTTCCCTAGAAGGAGAAAAATTCCCCCATCTTTTAAGGATTCATTCCAATAAAATCCCGGAATCGGTTTTACTGGACGGAAAACTATTGGAAAAGGAGGTATTTTGGAAATACGACGACCAAGGCCATAAACTGGTGATCAGGAATGGTGATGGATATGGCAAAGGGATTTATGAAATTAAATTTTGATCCCTCTATCCTGGATTTTGTTCGCAACTAGGTTATCGGTGTAGGTTTTTGGATCTTAGGTAGGTTAAAAGTTCTTCAGGCAAATCGGTCTGAATTACGTTGACGTATTTTCGTGTCAAGAGGGCATCAAACCCGGAATCTTTCCTTTGTCTTTCCATTGCATCATACTTGCCCAATGCATTTATCCATACCCGATATCCGGATTTTATGGTCCTTCGCATAATTCCATTTTTGTAATAGCTTTCATCAATATGTATAATGGAAATATCCTCTAGTTTTTTAATGGCCCTAATGTCCTTTCTGGAATAGGCCCTCGGCATTATTTTAATGTCCTTGTTCAATTCTTGGTACTGTGTGGTTTCGGGATAGTCATAAAGGAAAAATAATATTTGGTCCGCCATTCCGTACTTTTCAATAAGTTTAAAAGTCTGTCTTACGGCTGCCTCGCCCTCTAGCTTAAAATCCACATCCAATAGTATCTTGCCCTTGGTCAACTGCAGAACCTCTTCAAAAGTGGGTACCTGCTCCTCAGTAATACCATTTCCGAATTTCAGTCTTAACTCTTTGAGCTCGGCAAGGGTGAAATCGTCCACTTTCCCTGTGCCATTGGTCGTTCTGTCAATAGTTTTGTCGTGCATAATTACCAGTTCCCCGTCCTTACTTTTTCTAATATCGATTTCTACGATATCTACCCCTATGCGGATGCTTTCCTCTATGGCCGCCAAGGAATTTTCCGGATAGTTGGGGTTGGTGGCCCTGTGGGCCGCAACGAGTATCTGTTCCGGGTGGTTGTGGAAATCGTTCAGGATGCTTTGGAGTTTGCTTTCTTGCGCTTGGGAGCTTAGTCCGAAGAAAAGAAGAAGGGTAAAAATGGCTTTGTTCCAAATTGGGTGAAGGCTGCTGTTCATTATTGATTATTGGTTAAGGATTTTCTTGTACTCCTGTAGTTAAGAGGGTGCAATATAATAAGACTTTTTGTTTACACGTTTAAGCTAGTGTTAATATCTTCTTGGCCGCTTTTTTTATTGAGCTAAATTGTTGTTGCCAGGGTATTGGAGCATGTCCATATCTTAATGGCCCTAAAGACACCTTAGGAATTAGGGGTTGTAGAGCCGGACTGAAACAGGGGTTAATTGGTGATAGAACGGGAATTGGCAGAGCCAACTCCAATAATACTGTCATAGATATCGCCAAAATTCCTATAATAGACTAGGATGAGGTAGTTGTTTTCGGTAAAATGAAAATTCCCAGAAATAGTGTTCATGTCAATGCCGCCTTCATTGTTTTTCATCACATATTTGTAGTTGTAAAATCCTTGTTTCATCTTTATAACCGCCTCCATATTGCCCGTGGCCTCATTATAGGTCATTTTGTTTTCCTCTTCAAGTGCGTAATTATTGTATTTTCCAAATACATATACATCGTTCAGGCCAATCTTTGCCGTGTAGGGCAGGGTAAAGTGTATGTAACTGTACTCGGCCTCCCTGGAGCTGTCCTCTCCCTGCAGGGTTCGGACCACAAAGTCGCCATTGATATCGGGATAATAGGTATAGGGCCTGTCATCCCTAAAATAGTCCATAAATAAATAATGGTGGTAAAGGTCTGTAAGTTCTATTCGGGAAATGGAAGAACTTGGCGCCCTTAGGTCTTTGGTGTCAAAATTGAAATATTCATTTCCGCCAAAATAACTGGTTTCCTTATCGTATTTATATACCAATTCCGACCCCAGGATAAATTGAGGGCTTATATTGGTAATGGCGGTAGGCCAAAGGTGGTTTTGAATTATGGCCACTTTTACCTCCTTGTTGGGGTTTACCAATTTCACCTGGGTGGCATTAATGGTAAATTGTACAACCTGTTTTTCATTTAAATAGTTGAAATCCCTGGAACGTTTTACCACGCCGCCCACCGTAACCCTATCCTCATAGACAACGAATCTTCTGGAAAACTGTAACTCATTATAACTGTTGTAAATTTCCAATACATAATTGCCGCTAACTTTTAATCGGGTATTATCGTTGGGTATGGTAAGTTTGTAGTTGGAATATGGTTGTAAGGTAGAGTAGCTGTTTTCGTAATCTACTATGCGCTCGTTGTCCATTCCGTTTAGATATTGCGATTTTAAAAGGGAAGATGGGGTCCAATCGTAATCGCAATGTACAATCTTGTAGTAGTAATCCTGTTCATTGGCGAGTAGGTCGTCAAACTCCAAATAAACCGGGTCGCCCAAGTTTACGACCGGAAATTGGTCATCGGTATCACCTTTAAATATAATGGTCTTAATATTGGTTGGAGGGTTGATTTCCATCTGAACCTGGGCAAAAGTAAAACGGATGCACAGGAACAGAACAAGCGCAAAAAGATTCAATCTCATTTGGTAATATTTTACAGTAAAGGTAAGCAAAAAGCAAGCCTAAATAAGTTAGGGTGGTTTAATCTCTAAATTTATAAGTAATAATTATGAAAACTTTCTATTAAGTAGTAAATTTGCTCGAAATTTTGATAACCTAAGGTCTACTAAATATGTCTAAAGACATCCGAATTAAAAAAGGCTTGAACATTAATCTTATTGGTGATGCGGAAAAGACCACTTCCAAAGCTGTTTTAAGTAATGTTTATGCAATCAATCTTCAGGATTTTCACGGAATTACACCTAAATTATTAGTTAAGCAAGGAGCTGAAGTAAAGGCGGGAGAGCCACTTTTTTACAATAAAAATGTGGAAGAGATGCTTTTTGTTTCCCCTGTTAGCGGAGAATTGGTTGAGGTAGTGAGAGGTGCGAGAAGAAGAATTTTAACATTGAAAATATTGGCGGACAAAAGCCAGGAATTTGTGTCCCATGCACCTTTGTCCCCTAAAAGCGCCAAAGCTGAGGAGGTGAAGGCGTTGCTTTTAAAATCTGGGTGTTGGCCTTTTATTAAGCAAAGACCTTATGATATTATTGCGAACCCAAGTGTAACCCCTAAGGCCATATTTATTTCGGCATATGTTACCAGTCCTATGGCGGCCGATTTGGATTACGCATTAAAGGGTAAGGAAAATGAAATTCAGGCAGCAATTACTGTCCTGGGAAAATTAACTCCCGGAAAGGTACATGTCTCTGTTGGCAAAGGTAAAGAGTCTATTTTTTCCAAAATGGAAGGAGCTGAAATACATAAGGTTTCCGGTCCCCATCCAGCAGGTCTGGTAGGTACCCAGATCAATAAAATAGACCCCATTAACAAAGGTGAAGTGGTTTGGACAATAACGCCACAGGACCTTGTAATTATAGGGGAGCTTCTGATAACGGGACGATATAATCCTGAAAGGGTCGTGGCCCTGGTTGGGTCTAGCGTTAAGGCTCCAAAATATTACACTACCAGAATAGGGTCGGAAATAGCCACCTTTCTATATGCCAGTGGTGTGAATACCGAAAACTTCAGGGTGATCAATGGGGATGTCCTTACAGGTTCGAAAACAAAACCGGATGGGTATTTAGGGCATTATAACAATACCGTAACGGCAATTCCCGAAGGGGATGATTACGAATTTTTTGGATGGAACAAGCCTGTTTTCAATAAAATATCTTCAACAAGGGCCTTGACCTTCTCTTGGTTGCAGCCCAAAAAGAAATACGATTTGGATACCAATACCAATGGTGAACACAGGGCATTTGTGGTAACGGGATTGTACGAAGAGGTTTTTCCAATGGATATATACCCCTTACAACTTCTAAAAGCTTGTATGGTAAAGGACTTGGATGAAATGGAACAGTTGGGTCTTTACGAAGTTGCTCCCGAAGATTTTTCACTTACAGAATTTATTTGCATCTCTAAACAGCCCCATCAGCAGATTATTAGGGAAGGGTTGGATTTATTATATAAAGAAATAGGATAAAAGATGAGCTTAAAAAGTAATTTACATAACCTAAAGGAGAAGTACAAGGGTAAAAAAATGGCCCCTGCATTCAATGCAATCCATACCTTTTTGTATGCTCCCAACGAAACTACACATTCTGGGTCCCATGTACGTGCCGTGGATGATCTTAAGCGTACGATGAATACGGTGATCATGGCTTTGGTGCCTGTGCTTATATTTGGAATTTTCAATGCGGGTTATCAGCACTATGCAGCTGTGGATGCTGCCAATGGCGTTGTAAGGCAAGCTTCCCTGTTTGGTAACTTCCTTACTTGGGAGAATTTTATTATGGGGGCATGGACCGTGCTGCCTTTGGTAATCGTTTCCTATGCGGTTGGACTGGCGGTAGAATTCTTGTTTGCCGTAATTAAAGGCCATGAGGTGGAGGAAGGATATTTGGTTACCGGTATGTTGGTTCCCTTGATCGTACCTATAGATACCCCCTTGTGGATGTTGGCCGTGGCCGTAGTATTTGGAGTGGTTATCGGGAAAGAAGTTTTTGGAGGTACGGGAATGAATATTTTGAACCCTGCGCTTACCATTAGGGCATTCTTATTCTTTGCCTATCCCACCTGGATGAGTGGGGATAAGGTGTGGGTGCATCAGGCGGTGGACCTGGCCGGTGGCCCGGACGCTATTTCCGGGGAAACCATTTTGGGTTATTTGGCTCAGGGTAAGGAGGCAGAAATGTCTTATTCCGTTTCGGATATGTTTTTTGGATTTATTCCGGGATCTGTTGGGGAAACCTCTACAATACTTATTTTGTTGGGCGGACTGTTCTTGATCTATAGTAAGATTGCCAGTTGGAGAATTATGGTGAGTGCCGTAATAGGAGCCCTGGTTATGGGTCTTATCTTTAACGGAGTGGTAGATGCGGGCTGGATAACCGAAACAAGTAAGTTCTACGGATTAATGAGTTTTGCATTTTGGCAGCATTTGATCGTGGGTGGTTTGGCCTTTGGTATAGTATATATGGCAACCGATCCGGTTACCGGTGCACAGACCAATAAGGGCAAATGGTATTATGGATTCTTTATAGGATTTATTTCGGTATTGATAAGGGTATTCAACCCTGCTTATCCAGAAGGCGTATTCCTGGCTATTTTGTTGATGAACGTTTTTGCCCCAACTATTGATCACTATGTGGTTAGGGGGAATATAAATAAAAGATTGAAGCGGGCTAAGAACGCTACTATTTTGCCCAGGGACGGAGAAGGAAAAGCACAGGAATTAAAAGCAGAAACAGTATAATCATGGCAATTAATACAGATAAAAATAGTTACACCGTTATTTTCGCCGCCATTATGGTGGTCATTGTTGGGTCTCTTTTGGCATTTTTTGCCTCCTCTTTGAGTGAAAAGATCCAGGAGAACGAAAGACTGGAGAAGCAACAGAATATTCTTTATGCCATGGGCGTAAACGAAAATGAGGACGAAGGAAGTGTCAATTTTGTTTCTACCGATAAGGTCGCCGGGGAATTTAAAAAATATATCAAGGAACAATTGGTCATTGAAGGGGATAAGATTACAAAGGATGACAATGCCTATCTAATAGACCTTAAGAAACAGGAAACCGAGGCCAAAGCCGGCAAAACAAGAAAGTTGCCCTTGTTTATTGGAGAAAAGGACGGATCAAAGTATTATATCATTCCTATGAGGGGCAAAGGTCTTTGGGATGCTATATGGGGATTCGTTGCCCTGGATAATAATTTAGTGGTAAAAGGCGTGTATTTTGACCATAAGGGAGAAACCCCGGGCTTGGGAGCCAATATCAAACAGCGCTATTTTATGGACGATTTTGCAGGAGAATCCATTTTAAAGGGTACTGAATATGCGGGAATTGCAGTTGCCAAGGGAAATAACGACCCAACCAATGAAATCAAGGATGATAATGAAGTTGATGCATTGGCAGGAGCAACCATTACCGGTAACGGCCTCTCCGCAATGATTAAGGAAAGCGTAAAATTATATAAATCCTATTTGGAATCAATAAGAGCTAAAAATTAAACTATGGCACTACTTTCAAAAAAAGATACGAGTCTAATATTAGACCCTTTGGCCGATAATAACCCTATTACCATCCAGGTATTGGGAATTTGTTCCGCCTTGGCAATTACAGCAGAATTAAAGGCGTCCATAGTAATGGCCCTATCGGTTATGTTCGTATTGGGCATGGGAAATGTCGTTATTTCCTTGATGCGGAACATTATACCGTCCAAAATTAGAATTATTGTACAATTGGTGGTTGTTGCCGCCCTTGTAATTATGGTAGATCAGGTGCTAAAGGCCTTTGCTTACGAATTGAGTAAAACACTTTCTGTTTTCGTAGGGCTTATCATAACCAACTGTATCATTATGGGGCGTTTTGAAGCCTTCGCCTTGGCCAACGGACCTTGGAGGTCCTTCTTGGATGGTATAGGGAATTCTGCCGGATATGGTTTAATATTGATCATAATTGGATTTTTTAGGGAACTATTGGGCTCAGGTACATTACTTGGGTATAAGGTCTTGGGAGATCCCATTGAAAAAACAGGTTTGTATGCCATTGGATATGAGAACAACGGATTTATGTTGTTGTCCCCCATGGCCCTGATCGTTGTTGGCCTCATTATATGGGTGCAACGTTCACGCAACAAAGCTTTAATAGAGGAAAACTAGTAGTCATCATAAGTATAGAATGTTATGTTAGAACATGTAGAATTATTTTTTAAATCCATATTTATAGATAATATGGTATTTGCCACGTTCTTAGGAATGTGTTCCTACCTTGCCGTTTCTAAAAAAGTGACTACTGCAGTTGGTCTTGGAGCAGCTGTGATCTTTGTATTGGCGGTAACGGTTCCCCTAAATTGGTTGTTGGATCAGTATCTGTTACGTGATGGGGCCTTGGCCTGGTTGGGACCTGAGTACGCCGATTATAACCTAAGCTTTTTATCTTTTATACTCTTTATAGCTACCATAGCAACTATGGTGCAATTGGTAGAGATCGTTGTGGAGAAATTTTCCCCTGCACTTTATAATTCATTGGGTATATTTTTACCGCTTATTGCTGTTAACTGTGCCATCTTGGGAGGTTCGTTGTTTATGCAGTCCAGGGATATCCAAACCTTGGGACTGGCCTTCAATTACGGACTAAGTTCTGGAATTGGCTGGTTTTTGGCTATTTTGGCCATTGCTGCCATTCGTGAAAAAATCAGATACTCCAATGTTCCTGCCCCACTCAGGGGTCTTGGGATTACCTTTATAATCACTGGACTTATGGCTATTGGTTTTATGAGTTTTGGCGGTATGTTGACAGGTGGTGATGAAGCTCCAAAAGAAGTAGAGCAGAATACGGCCCAAAAGGTAGAGGAAGATAAAATAATTGAGGAAACCAAAGAAAATACGGTTTCTTATAACAACGCTATAATAAACGAGTAAAAATGATTTTAGCTACAAGTACAATTGGAACAATACTGATAACGGTAGTTGCTTTTTTAATACTATTGTTATTATTGGTGGCATTATTACTGTTTACCAAGGAGAAATTATCCCCATCAGGCCCGGTAACCATTACGATTAATGGTGAAAAGAAAATTGAAGTAGGTTCAGGGGGGTCCCTGTTGTCCACTTTGGGGAACCAAAAAATATTTCTTCCTTCTGCCTGTGGAGGCGGAGGAACCTGTATTCAGTGTGAATGTCACGTACTTTCCGGTGGAGGGGAAGCCCTTCCAACAGAAACGCCACATTTTTCCAAAAAGGAATTGAACCATGGCGCTCGTTTGGCCTGTCAGGTGAAAGTGAAACAGGATATGGAAATCACTATTCCAGAAGAAGTTTTCGGAATTAAAAAATGGCAGGGAACAGTGGTTCGTAATTACAACGTAGCTTCCTTTATTAAGGAATTTGTTGTTGAAATTCCTGAAGATATGGGGTATAAGGCCGGTGGATATATTCAGATTGAAATTCCCCCATGTGAGGTGAAATTCTCTGAAATGGATATCACCGCGCATCCGGAAGAGCACGAAACCCCTGATAAGTTTCAGGCAGAATGGGATAAGTTTAACCTATGGCCTCTGGTCATGAAGAATCCTGAAACTGTGGAAAGAGCCTATTCAATGGCCTCTTATCCTGCTGAAGGAAGGGAGATTATGTTGAACGTTCGTATTGCAACCCCACCATGGGATAGGGCCAAAAACGGTTGGATGGATGTAAATCCCGGGATTGCATCTTCCTATATCTTCAATTTGAAAAAAGGAGACCCTGTGGTAATTTCCGGACCTTACGGTGAGTTCTTTATCAACGAATCCGATTCAGAGATGCTGTATGTTGGTGGTGGTGCAGGAATGGCGCCAATGCGTTCGCATTTATATCACCTGTTCAACACCTTAAAGACCAACAGAAAAGTTACCTATTGGTACGGAGGTAGGTCTAAGCGCGAATTGTTTTATTTGGATCATTTTTACAAACTGGAAAAGGAGTTTCCAAACTTCAAATTCTATTTGGCACTATCCGAGCCCTTGCCAGAGGACAACTGGAAAGTGAAAGAGAACATTGATGCGCCAGGAGATGGTTTCGTAGGATTTATTCACAACTGTGTAATAGAAAATTATTTGAACCATCACGAATCGCCGGAAGATATAGAATTGTATTTCTGTGGACCGCCATTGATGAACAAGGCTGTTCAAAAAATGGGAGAGGATTTCGGAATCCCTGATGAACATATTAGATTTGACGATTTTGGAGGTTAATCTATAACCTTCCTGAATTCCAAGACCTTGAAGGTCTAATTATAGACCTGTCAGGTTTTCAAAACCTGACAGGTTTTTTTTATAAGCATGTTGTGAATAGGCCAGAATTTGTTTTTGGTGTAGGAACTTAAAGTAAAGACAATGAGTACGCCCTTAACGGAACAGGAATTGCACAATTTGGCAATGAACATTGTTGGAAAACAATTGGAAGCCGAAGGATTCGAGTTTATGGGAGTTAATAGCAAACCCAAACGCAATCCACAGTTTGTCTGTCTTAAGGATAAAAAGTTATTTTTTATAGTGGTGCGCTCTGTGCTGCATCCACAGGATCCAAGGGAATACGACAGGTCCCTAATGCAGAAAATTAAGGATCATGCCCTTGCCCAAAACGGTGAGGCCTATTATGCCGGGGTTGGTCTCTACAATGCGGAGGATAGAAACCTACCGGTTTATCTTAATGAAGCTTATGTGTTGGAATATGATGGACTTATCAAAATATAACGGATTCCGTATAGCATTATTTTTTTTAATACTGTTGGGGGCAGGGTGTGGGAGCAGTGAGACTAAATGGGTAAAGAATGTGAGTTCTGGCTCCGCTCTTGGAACTTCCTACAACATCACTTATTTGTCCAAGTCGGAATTGAATTTTGAACGGGAAATAGATTCCCTTTTTCAAGTTTTAAATCAGTCGATGTCCACTTACATACCCACTTCCGACATCTCAAGAATAAATGCAGGGGATTCCACCATTGTTGTGGATGCAATGTTCAGGGAGGTCTTTGAGCTTTCTGCCAAAGTATTTGAAGCCACGGATGGTTATTTTGATCCAACTGTTGGGGTTTTGGTGAACGCCTGGGGCTTTGGCCCAGGTGCGGAGTTGAAAATGGACAGTACTAAGGTAGATAGCCTTTTGGATTACGTGGGTTTCAACAAAGTATCCATTAATTTGGACCGTAGGATCAAAAAAGCGGACCCTGCCATCTATTTCGATTTTAACGCCATAGCCAAAGGTTATGCGGTAGATCGTCTGGCAGTTTTGTTAAGGAATAAAGGTATTGCCCATTTTTTGGTCGAAGTTGGGGGCGAGTTGGTGGCTCAAGGGGAGAACAGGATCAAGGGAAAAAGATGGGTAGTGGCCATTGATGATCCCATGATGGAGGAAAGCAGGACCTATAAAAGAACCTTGTATATGAAAGACATTGCCATGGCGTCCTCTGGAAATTATAGAAAATTCAAAATTGATCCAGAAACCGGTGCCAAGTATGTCCATACCATCGATCCCAAAACTGGTTATACCAAGAATTCAAATATCCTGGCAGCAAGTGTAATGGCAAATGATTGTGCCACTGCCGATGCCTTTGCCACTTCTTTTATGGCCATGGATTTGGAGAAAACAAAAACAATATTGGCACAACATAAAGAATTGGAAGGCTATATTATCTATTTGGACCCAGAGGGAAAGGTCTTGGAATATATGACCAACGGTTTTAAGGAGAATATCTTGGAGTAGTTATTTGGCAACCAAGGGGATAATCTCACCTTTGGCCAATCTAAAATGGTCCACTTCGGCATCGGATAGCTTTTTGGTGTAATCAACTTCCACTACCTTAAAGCCTACAGATCTAAGCTTTGCAAAGTAATCCCTTCCGTAAATTCGGACATGGTCGTACTGGCCGAATATTTTGGCCCTTTCCTTTTTGTCCGTTATACTATTATCCTCATAGGTAACGGCCCTATTCAAGTCTTGTGGGATTTGAAAAATGCCCCATCCTCCAGGTTTTAGTACCCTGTACATTTCTTTCATTGCTTGGGTGTCATCGGGAATATGTTCCAGCACATGGTTGCAAAATATGACGTCAAAGGAATTTTCGGGGAAGGGAAGATTGCATATATCCGCTTTTACATCGGCCAGGGGCGAATTTAGATCGGTGGTGGTGTAGGATATGTTCTTTAGGTTTCTGAACCTTTTGTAAAAGGCTTGTTCGGGAGCAAAGTGCAAGACCTTAAGGTGGTCCGTAAAAAAATTGGTCTCATTTTTCAAATAGAGCCACAATAAGCGATGCCGTTCCAAAGATAGGGTAGAGGGCGATAATACATTTTCCCTGGGATGTTCATAACCATAGGGGAGAAAGCTTTTGAATTTTTTTCCATCAATGGGGTCGGTATATCGATCGCCCCGCATGCCAAGGGCCATAATGGGACGCACCCAATAGCTTAATTTAATAAGAATGGGCCGGGGGATGGTATTTAAGATGTATTTAAATAATTTTTTCAAAGTGCTTTACTGGATTTACCATAGAAATAAAGGAAATTCACCAAAATTTATCAAGAGGTAATTTTTAATGGCTTTATACACCCATGGCACTCTTTGACCTAGAAAGATATGTGGTACTGTAGTCCTTTACTTGTTACAGCCTGAAGAAGCCCCTATAGTGTTAAAGCACCAATGCCTTTTGGCGGAACTCCGCTTCCTCATCACTTTGTATCCCCAAGGCCTCATAGATATAGGCAAAGGTGGATAATATCTCTGGTTTTCCATCAATGATGGCTACATCATGCTCAAAATGTGCGCTTGGTTTATTATCGGCCGTTAGAATGGTCCAACCGTCCTTTAGTTGTTTTATTCTTCTAGTGCCCAAATTAATCATGGGCTCTATGGCCACTACCATGCCTTCCACAAATTTCTTGCCCCTTCCCCGTTTGCCATAGTTGGGCATTTCGGGATCTTCGTGCATTTCCCTGCCCAATCCGTGACCGACCAGTTCCCTAACAACGCCATAACCCTGGCTTTCTGTATATTGTTGAATGGCGTAACCTACATCGCCTACTCGATTTCCAACCTTAAATTCACGAATTCCTGCGTAAAGGGATTCTTTGGTGACCTGTAATAATTTTTTTGTTTCGGCCTCAACTTCCCCAACCTCAAAGGTGTAGGCATGATCGCCGTAGAATCCGTTTTTAAGGACTCCACAATCTATAGAGATAATATCGCCTTCAACAAGAGGGGTGTTGTTGGGAATTCCGTGAACTACCTGGGCATTGGGACTCATGCACAGGGAGTTGGGAAAATCGTACAATCCCAAAAAACCTGGGACACCTCCGTGATCCCTTATAAAAGCTTCCGCCAAACTGTCCAGCTGTAAGGTGGTTACACCCGGCTTTACCTCACTGGCCAACATTCCCAAGGTCTTGCTTACGATCAATGCACTTTCGCGCATTAATTCGATCTCTTCTAGAGTCTTGATCTTTATCATAGATTGCAAATGTAAAACAATACTTTTAAAAATTCACCTTTGGGGGTACTGGCAAATGTATTGAAATTTCAAAAATTATTATACCAAGGGTTTTCTTGTCATTAAGGCCGGTTGTGGAACCCCCATCAGCTTAAGGATGGTTGGTGCAATATCACCTAAAACCCCATCTTTTATAGTCTTTAATTCCTTGTCCACCAAAATTAAGGGAACTGGATTGGTGGTGTGTGCCGTATTGGGGCTACCGTCCGGATTTACCATGGTCTCGCAATTTCCATGATCCGCAATGACCAAGGTGGTATAACCGTTTGCCAAGGCTGCCGTTATTACCGATTCCGCACAGCTATCCACGGTTTCACAGGCCTTAATGGCGGCTTGCATATCTCCGGTATGGCCTACCATATCGGGGTTGGCAAAATTGAGACAAACAAAATCCACCTCGCCTTTGTTCAATTCCGGAATGATGGCATCCCTTATCTCGTAGGCGCTCATCTCTGGCTTTAAATCATAGGTAGCTACCTTGGGTGACGGACATAAAATTCGTTGTTCCCCTTCAAAAGGAATTTCCCTGCCACCATTAAAAAAGAAGGTTACATGGGGATACTTTTCGGTCTCCGCAATCCTAATCTGTTTTTTGTGGGCTTTGGCCAAGGTTTCCCCTAAAGTTTCACTAATATTATCCTTGTCATATATTACTTTCACTCCCTTATAGGAATCATCGTAATTGGTCATGGTTACATAGTATAGATCCAGTTTGTGCATGTTTAGTTCGTGCATGTCCTCTTGACTAAGCACTTGGGTAAGTTCCCTGCCACGGTCTGTCCTAAAATTGAAAAAGATAACTACATCACCATTTTTAATTGTGGATAAAGGGGATCCTTCATCATCAGTGACCAATAAAGGTTTTAGGAACTCATCCGTAATACCGGATTCATAACTGGCCAATATGGATTCTTCAATATTTTTTGTTTTTTGGCCCTCACCATTCACCAATAGGTCGTAGGCCAATTTTACCCGTTCCCATCTTTTATCCCTGTCCATGGCATAATAGCGGCCAATAACACTGGCCAACTTGGCATTCTTATCGGAGCAATATTTGTTTAATGCTTCCACATACCCTATCCCACTTTTGGGGTCTACGTCCCTGCCATCACTAAAGGCGTGGATAAATGTGTTCTTAAGGCCGTAACTTTCGCTGGCATCAATAAGCCCCCTGAGGTGTGAGGTGTGGCTATGTACGCCCCCGTCACTCAACAATCCTAGGAAATGGACCGGTTTATCATTGTTTTTGGCATAAAGTAGTGCATCTTTTAGCACCTGCTCATCCTTTAAGGTATCCTGATCGATAGCCAAGTTTATCTTTGCCAGATCTTGGTATACAATTCGGCCGGCACCCAGGTTCATATGGCCTACCTCACTGTTGCCCATTTGTCCTTCCGGCAATCCTACATTCATTCCGTCGGTCAAGAGATTGGAATTGGCGTATTTGGTATAAAGGGAGTCTATAAAGGGGGTGTTGGCATTGTCTATAGCGGAGACTTTAGGGTCTGGGGATTTACCCCATCCATCCAAAATCATTAAAATTACTTTTTTATTCATGATTTGTTTATTGGTGATGTCAAAAATATAACTATTGTATTTGGATTGCTAGAATTTGGGACAGCTTTTTTGAAAATTTTAGGCCCCTTGAAGATTATTTTTTAAGTGATGGGTCAAAAGAAGGCTTTTTGTTAAAATTTTGTTATTTAACCCAAAAAAGTGAAACAAATTTAACCAAATGGAGTCTGTTATGGTAATCAATAACAACTTATTAATCTTATTCATCATGAGAAAAACAGTCTTAACAGTCACCATGGCATTATTGTTTATGGTTGCGGGCGTTCGCGCTGAAAGTAGTAACAGTATCTATGCTATTAATGAAACGGCTTTATTTGGCAACCCGGGTGATCTAAGCTCTTTCTGCAAGGCTATCATTAAGGGGGATTTGGAAACCGTAAAGCGACTAATTGAGTTAGGTGAGGATGTTAACCAAAAATCTTTGGGAAAAACACCTGCCATCTTTGCCGCACGTTACAATAAGGTTGAGATTTTGGAACTCCTTATTGCCAATGGAGCCGATCTTAAAATTAAGTGCGATAATGGTTACAACGCAAAAAAACACGCAGAACTGTCCAATGCCACCGAGGCCCTGGAAGTAATCAATGCCAGCCTACAGAAGAAATAGTTGTAGTGCATGCATTTAAAAAAAACCTATCGAAAATAATCGATAGGTTTTTTTATTGCTTCAATTTGCTTTATAGTGTTCAGGTAAAAGAGCAAATCTTGATGATCTAGAATTCAAATCCGGTAAAGGCTCTAAATGCAAATGCATAGAGTGCCATGGATAACATTGCCACACAGAAAACGGAGTAGATCTTTAAAAATACTACTACAAATTCTGGTTTACAATTTTCGAATGCCGCTAAATAAATGTTCTTAAAATGTAATAAAGTTCCCATATAGTCTCATTTAGATGATTGTAAATCAAAGCTATAAGGGGTAAAGTTTTCTAGGTGATAAGATTTGGATCTGGTGCAATATACTAATAATCGACTTAAATACTAATCTTGGTAAGGGAAATTGGTTATTGTTGCCCTTTAATTCGCTCAATGGCTTCTTTTATCCGTTCAATTCTATTATCGGGGTCCGGATGTGTACTCTGAAACTCGGGGACTCTATTGGGTCCACCGGCAGCTTTTAGTATTTCCATTACCTTGATCATTTCATAGGGGTCGTAACCGGATTGTATCATAAAGAGCACCCCTAGCTCATCGCTTTCCAATTCATCGTCCCTGCCGTTGGTCAAGAGGGTGTTTTGGCCAATGCTATTGACAATTCCACCAGCATCGGCACCTACCGATGCTCCCATGCTTATGGTCTGCCAAAAGTTGCTATCCGCAATTCTTTCTGCAGAGTGCCTACCAATTACATGCCCAATCTCATGTCCCAATACTCCGGCGAGTTGTGCTTCGTTCAATTGGGAGAAGAGGGCGTAGGTTACAAAAACAGGTCCACCGGGTAGGGCAAAGGCATTGATGGTCTGCTCATCTGCCAATAAATGAAAATCATATTTATATGGTGTTTCCCTGGCAATACTATTGTTTACCAGTTTATTTCCCAACTGATCTACAAAAGACTGTAGTCGTTCATCAGGATATAGACCGCCATATTGTTGGGCCACCTCGGGAGCACTTTGCAGGCCAATGGCCACTTCTTGATCCGTACTCATGTTTATGTTCTGGACCCTACCGGTATAAGGGTTTTCCTCCCTGTTATTGCAGCGCTGTACAAAAGCGAAGGCCACGATTGCCAAGCCTATGAATATCCTAATTTTCCAACTACCTCTTCTCATCTGTGTTTTTTATGGTATAGTTATGAAATTACAAAAAACTATTTAGAGAAGGTCTGGGTTAATGTCTAAAATATTGTTCTGAATATAGCCTTTAAGAAATCCTGAGGTGAAGTTTTCCTTTCCAATGATATCTTCCTCCAACAGCAGTTTAAAAATATTCTTTCGTCTAAAGGACTTTAGCATGGGGATGGAAATAGGAGCATAGCTATAATGCCATGGTTCGTATTTAAATCCCTTTCTTTTGGGGTTATCGGTATACACTAAATAGAAGCCATATTTGTTTGCATTGTCGTCCATCCATTTTTTTAAAAGCGCGAAGGGACCGCCTTCCTCAAATTTTTCGGGTACCAACACGTCCCCTGTGGTCTTTGGATAGCCGTCAATGATGTCTATGTCCGTTCCCCAATGATGTCTACTGGTGCCCGGGATGGTAGAATATTCTATAATTTTTTCAATGGCACCTAATTTGGTCATCCCTTTTTCCTCGGTATATTGTAAATATTTACGTTCCCAAATACCCTCCTGACGATAAAAATTACGATAACTGGATACAATTTTTAGATCCATACCATCACTATAGGCTGCCCTTTTCATCTCTACAAAGGCGTCATGGGCTTCCTTTCTCAGGTTGATGTCCTTGCCGTATAGTTCAATATCCACTTTGCCCATTAGTTCGTCTACGGAATAAATTGTTTCCTGGGATAGCGTGAGGCCTGGCAATAGTGAAAGCGCTATTCCGGTATAGCTACTTTTTTTAATAAAAGATCTTCTTTGCATAGCGTAATAATTATTTAATTATAAGCACTCCAAATACCCCAAAAATTCTGCCACGTTTTACATTGAATGGATAATTTGCCATATAATTTGGGACCTATGGATAAAATTGAAATTATAAAGTTACTTAATTTCTGCAAGATTTGGTTCGGACCGGGGTGGAATTACGACAAAGGGTAAGGGGGTGTAAGGGTAGCAGGTTTCCTTGGACAAGTAATACTTTACTGTTGTTCTACCCTGATAAAAGGGGACAACAAATAGGCGTATGCAACGGTCCTTTAAATTAATTCTCCGAATTTTGGGACAGGTACAAATAGCCCTGATGTTTTATTTTTAAATTGTTTAAGGTTATAATGTAAAAATATACCCCCGAGGATAGTCCTGTATCGCCATTGACCAACATATTTCGGTTGGAAATCCCTTCAAATTCGTTGTTATAGTTTTCTTTGTAATAAACCAAAACACCATATCTATTAAAGATTTGTAGTAGATTGTTGGGAGATTCCTCTATGCCGTCAATTACCAGGTAATCGTTGGTGCCATCCCCATTGGGTGTTAAAAAATAATTGCCCAATTCTATGGTGGTAAGGCTTTCATTTAGATCAAGGGCCCCACCAATTGTAATTATTTCGTAATCATTGGGAACAAAGGTATCCGAACTTAACGATCCAAAGGAAGACTCCCCTTGCAAGTCCGAATTTCCCAGGTTCATCCATTTCTGTTCACTTTTACTCCAGCCTACCACTATAAGGTCACTAATATACTCTCCAAGATTACTTATATTGCTCCTGTTATCCCAGCTCAAAGTAACTGTGCTAGGGGTGTCTCCTTCCAAGCGCCAAAATTCCTCCTTGCTAACTACAGCTACATTAAAATCCCTAATGCCCGGATCAAAATTTTCATTGAAACTGGATAGTTTATCCTGCCCTACATAGAAATAAGCGCATTTGGCCAAGGCATTAACGCTTTCCGAAGTTATGGTCAAGGGACGAACACGGCCTTCATCGCCAACGGGAAAAGTAAAACTGTCCTTATTGGCAATAGCTCCATAACCGTCAATTTTGGTAGTGTTTCCCTCTCCTACATAAAACGAATCATCGGAAAAGTTTAAGTATACGTTGGAGCGGTCCCTAGGTGTAAATACGTCTCCGTCTATAAAGTTGAAATTATTAAGTATCCCAACGCTTGTTTCAAGATAAAGTCCGTCATTCACCGCCACCTCGGAATCATAAAAAACAGGGGTAAAGCCTCCCGAGATGGTCAAGGGGTCCTTATCGCTATAAAAGCCCACCAACCCTAAATTTTCATCAAAGGTGCCATCGTTTATGACGTCCATATGGAAACCTACCTTGGCGGTTTCATGGATTTGAATATTGCCATAGTTATGTACTGCATCCTGTGCATTACCTAACAATACACCTATGAATATCATTGTAATAAATATGTTTTTAATACAGTTCATAAGGTTTTGGAAATATGGGTGACTTTAGCATTGTTTGTTGTGTTTATCCAATTATTTGCTTTTAACTCTTACCTGGCAGGCCATTTTTTCATGATATATCATTTTTGAGCTGCCTAAAGCTTATAAAACTGGGTATTTCCTGATTAACTTCACTGGGTACATGTTCAATATTTTTTAGTTCGTTACAGTTTATAAAATGAGACACAGTTACAGCTATCCCCAATGCCCCTGGGAGAAACCCTGGATCCTCTTATGGTGGTACTGTCATAGGCCCCTAGTGCCTGTGTGCTTCTAAATATATGGTTATAGGTACCATTCCCGTTATCTATAACCTCATGGGTATGGTTGCCTAAATTTAGGTTTGGGATGGTATCATAGGGGACATTTTCAACTACGATCCTGTAATCTATTGGGGAATTGGTCCTATTCCCGAATTGTAATTGAAATCCGCTGTTCCATTGATCCTGGAAGGTATAAACGGTTAAATCTGTGGTCAAGGTGCCGTCAGGGTCACTGCCTCCATTTCCGTTCAGACCGCCCAGGCGATTGATCAATTGCCATTGGGTCCCGTCACTCTGTAACCAGATAACGGTTTTGGGAGTTAATTCGGTAGTTGGATCCCCCAATTCATTTATATAGGAACCAACGGTCAAAGTTTGCTGTGTAATATTTTTTAAGATGTATACTCTACCCGTTGCTCCATTTGCCGCGGGGAGGGTAATGGATATATTGGAATTTATCACCACGGTATGATGGCTTTCGTTCAGGCTTAGATTACTTCCGGCAGTGGTAATGGCGGTAGATAGGGAGCCGTTTACCTGTAAGGTTGAATTGGCAAGCGATCCGGTATTGACACCTACCCTGGGCAGTGCATTTTGGGAATCGGTACTTCCCTGTACCCGGAAAAGTTCTTTGAGCAATCCATCCCTATAATCATATCGTTTAAAGATAAAGGGTTCCGCTCCGTCGTCGCCGATAATAAATTCTACCTCTCCGTTATTTGAAGTGCCGGCAGATCCGATCTCAAATAAATCGGTTCCGGCAGCACTGCCCTTAAGTCTAAAATTACCATCAGAATTTGTAAAGAACATAGGTTTGTAAAAAGATGCCCCATCCGCCTGGAATTGAAGGGCAGATACACCATTGTTCCCTTGTAGGTAGGTTAAATACTGATTTTGGTCCGTATAATCCGGATAATTTTGAACCAATCCAAGGGTTTGCCTACGACCAAATTTCAGAATGCTGGTATTATTGGACCTAATGTCCATGGCCACATCATTTTTAGTTCCTAAAAAAGAGGCTCCTGCAACTGCCGTATTCCCGTCCAACAACCAGTTGTCATTGGAGGGGGCTGTCCAATTGGTTCCATTGTAAAAGTATATTTTTTTATCTGTGGTATTGTAGAGCATGGAGCCCGTAATAGATCCGCTGATTGCATTCATCTCCGTAGTGCTGGCACTATGCAGCCCCAATAGTAATTCCGGGTCTATTTGGGCCTGGGTTACAAAGGAGGTAGCAAAAAACAATACAGCCATAATATAAGCGTATACCACACGAATCCTTGGATTAGTGGGAGCGGTATTATTTTTGGGAATGGTAGGATCAATTCTTTTGGTCATTGGTTACAGATAGATTTATTTTGAATTATACGCCTAGATATATAAAGGTATTTGCTACCAAATAAGGTTGATACTGTTCGAAAGGCTGATCGGAACCTCCACTGCTAACATTTACAGTATGGGTGTGGTTGCCCGTGGTATTGGTATTGTTACTTCCTCCACTAAGCAAAATATTCCTATAGGCATCAGCACTATGTCTGATGGATTCCCAGGAAAAATAGCCCGAAAAGTCGTGATTGTGGTTGCCATCATTACTTGTGGAACCACTAAAGTTTACATTGGGCAAGTTGGCCTGGGTTAGGGTAGTGCTAGCTTCTCCCCCTATATCGCCAGGGCTTTCCCCCGATTTTGGATGTTTTAGGACGCGGTCCGTGGCGTTGGGGAGATTTCCTGTAATCCCTATGCTATTGGCTGCACTGGCTGCGGAAGTGGAGAGGCTGGTTAACGATCTTCCATTAAGTAAATACCATCCACCGTGATCCGTAGCTTGGAAACTGTGTTTTGTTCGTCCAATTTCCGGTCCGTTTCCACCAACCAACTGCCAAGTTGTTCCATCATAAATATATAGGTTCTTATCGGCTAGATTAAATACCAAAGCTCCGGCGGAGGCACCGCTTATACTGTTCATGCCGGTACTATTGGCTACGGAATGAATAGTAACCAATTCCTCGGCGCTCGGCGTTTGTGCCCTGGAATAGGGAAACACCAAAATGATTATCAGAAGAATTAATAAGTTATGTTTCATTCGCCTAAATAAATTAATGTATTTACCACAATAAAGGGTTGGTATTGGTTTATGCCACTGGATGACCCACCACTATTTACCGTAAAACTGTGATCGTGATCGCCGTCTGTGCTGGAGATGGTTCCACCTCCTGCCAATAATAAATTTCTGTAGGCATCAACATTGTTTCTTATTCTCTCATCACTAAAATAACCGGACACGCTGTGGTTATGGTTCCCATTGGCTGAGGTGGTTCCAGAAAAATTTACATTGGGTAAATTGGCCTGGGTCAATGATATTTGATTACTACCTCCAGTGTTACCAAGACCTTGACTCCCGTTACTTTGTTTAAGGACCCTATCTTGGGCATTGGGCAGCCTTCTTCTAAATCCTAAGGCTGAGGCAGCCGTTCTGGCATTGGAGGGCAGGCTATTGATTCTTCTTCCATCCAGTACGTACCAACCACCCTGGTCCGAATTGCCAAAACCTGTCTTAATATCGCCTAGGTATACATCCGTTGTGGCTTGGGTCCATTGAATACCGTCATAGTTGGTAAAGGAATTGCTAGTGCTATTGAATGCCAAACTACCTGTATTGGGACTGGTAACACCAGCCAATTCAGTGGCATCAAGGTTGTGCACGGTCAACAGCAGCTCGCCATCTACCTGGGCCTCTATGGCCATAATACAATTAAATAATATGATCAGGTTAAATATTCTCTTCATCATTTCTTAAAAATCCAGAATCATAAACATAAATTCAGAATTAAATCTTACCCGGTTGGACGCTCCATTGTCATTATCCCCAATTATGACTTCAAAACTGGAGGATGTCTGATTAATGTATCCTATGCCTGGGTTGTCGTTACCAGCTCCATTACGGTCTGGTTGGGTCAATTGAATAATATAATTATCAGTGGAGACCATACCGGAGGGAAGGTTAACCCTATAATGCCCTTTTCCGGATAATTTGGTTACCGTTATTCCTGCTGTTGCTTTAATAATTCCACCAGCTGCCGATATTTTTCCTATAGCTTTGATCATATTATCTCCTTGGGGTCCCGTTGGTCCTGCTGGCCCTGTTGGTCCAGTGGCCCCATCGGTTCCGTTGGTGCCAGCGGCACCGGTTGGACCGGTAGCACCGGTATTTCCTTTATCTCCTTTAGGTCCAATGGCACCATCAATACCATCAGATCCTGCTGGACCCGCTGGTCCGGTAGCTCCCGTATCACCTTTATCGCCCTTGGCTCCAGTTTCACCTTTCTCGCCAGTAGCTCCAGTTACGCCTTGTATACCTTGGGCACCAGTAGCACCTGTATCTCCTTTTTCGCCCTGGTCGCCCTTGGCTCCGGTTTCTCCTTTTTCACCAGTAGCACCGGTTACTCCCTGAATTCCCTGAGGACCAGTAGCACCAGTAGCACCTGTGTCTCCTTTTTCGCCCTGGTCGCCCTTGGCTCCGGTCTCACCTTTCTCTCCTGTAGCTCCAGTTACGCCTTGTATACCTTGGGCACCAGTAGCACCTGTCTCACCTTTTTCGCCCTGGTCGCCCTTGGCTCCGGTCTCACCTTTCTCTCCTGTAGCTCCAGTTACGCCTTGTATACCTTGGGCACCAGTAGCACCTGTCTCACCTTTTTCGCCCTGGTCGCCCTTGGCTCCGGTCTCACCTTTCTCTCCTGTAGCTCCAGTTACGCCTTGTATACCTTGGGCACCAGTAGCACCTGTCTCACCTTTTTCGCCCTGATCGCCCTTGACTCCAGTCTCACCTTTTTCGCCAGTAGCACCGGTTACTCCTTGTATACCTTGAGGGCCTGTGGCACCTGTCTCACCTTGGTCTCCCTTGGCTCCGGTCTCACCTTTCTCGCCAGTAGCACCGGTAACCCCCTGAATTCCCTGAGGACCTGTGGCACCGGTTACTCCTTGGATTCCCTGAGCTCCTGTGGCCCCTGTGTCTCCTTTTTCACCTTGGTCGCCCTTGGCTCCGGTTTCACCTTTTTCACCAGTAGCGCCGGTTACCCCCTGAATTCCCTGAGGTCCTGTGGCACCTGTATCTCCTTTTTCGCCCTGGTCGCCCTTGGCTCCAGTCTCACCTTTTTCACCAGTAGCCCCGGTTACTCCTTGAATTCCCTGAGCACCAGTAGCACCTGTGGCACCTGTATCTCCTTTTTCGCCCTGATCTCCCTTGGCACCGGTTTCACCTTTCTCGCCAGTAGCGCCGGTAACCCCTTGGATTCCCTGAGGGCCTGTGGCCCCTGTATCTCCTTTTTCACCTTGGTCTCCCTTGACTCCAGTCTCACCTTTTTCACCAGTAGCGCCGGTTACGCCTTGAATTCCCTGAGGACCAGTAGCACCAGTAGCACCTGTGTCTCCTTTTTCGCCTTGGTCTCCCTTGGTTCCGGTCTCACCTTTCTCGCCAGTAGCGCCGGTTACTCCTTGGATTCCCTGAGGGCCTGTGGCACCTGTGTCTCCTTTTTCACCCTGGTCGCCCTTGGCTCCGGTTTCACCTTTCTCGCCAGTTGCTCCGGTAACCCCCTGAATTCCCTGAGGTCCTGTGGCACCGGTCTCACCTTTTTCGCCCTGATCTCCCTTGGCTCCGGTTTCACCTTTCTCTCCTGTAGCCCCGGTTACCCCCTGAATTCCCTGAGGACCTGTGGCACCTGTATCTCCTTTTTCGCCTTTCTCACCAGTGGCTCCAGTCTCACCTTTCTCTCCTGTAGCGCCGGTTACTCCTTGTATACCTTGGGCACCAGTAGCACCTGTGGCCCCTGTATCTCCTTTTTCACCCTGGTCGCCCTTGGCTCCAGTCTCACCTTTTTCACCAGTAGCCCCGGTTACTCCTTGAATTCCCTGAGGACCTGTGGCACCTGTGTCTCCTTTTTCACCTTGGTCGCCCTTGGCTCCGGTTTCACCTTTCTCGCCAGTAGCACCGGTTACTCCTTGTATACCTTGAGGGCCTGTGGCACCTGTGTCTCCTTTTTCACCTTGGTCGCCCTTGACTCCGGTCTCACCTTTCTCGCCTGTAGCGCCGGTTACTCCTTGTATACCCTGAGGGCCTGTGGCACCTGTATCTCCTTTTTCACCTTGGTCACCCTTGGCTCCGGTTTCACCTTTGGCACCAGTCGCTCCAGTTACGCCTTGGATTCCCTGAGGACCTGTGGCACCTGTGTCTCCTTTTTCACCTTGGTCTCCCTTGACTCCGGTTTCACCTTTCTCTCCTGTAGCGCCGGTAACTCCTTGTATACCTTGAGGGCCTGTGGCACCGGTTTCACCCTTGTCACCTTTTTCACCAGTAGCACCGGTTACTCCTTGGATTCCCTGAGCTCCTGTGGCCCCTGTATCTCCTTTTTCGCCTTGGTCTCCCTTGGCTCCGGTTTCACCTTTCTCGCCTGTAGCGCCGGTTACCCCTTGGATTCCCTGAGCACCAGTAGCACCTGTGTCTCCTTTTTCACCTTGGTCGCCCTTGGCTCCGGTTTCACCTTTTTCACCAGTAGCGCCGGTTACTCCTTGAATTCCTTGAGGGCCTGTGGCACCTGTGTCTCCTTTTTCACCCTGGTCGCCCTTGGCTCCGGTTTCACCTTTTTCACCAGTTGCTCCGGTAACCCCCTGAATTCCCTGAGGTCCTGTGGCACCGGTCTCACCTTTTTCGCCCTGATCTCCCTTGGCTCCGGTTTCACCTTTCTCTCCTGTAGCCCCGGTTACCCCCTGAATTCCCTGAGGACCTGTGGCACCTGTATCTCCTTTTTCGCCTTTCTCACCAGTGGCTCCAGTCTCACCTTTCTCTCCTGTAGCCCCGGTTACCCCCTGAATTCCCTGAGGACCTGTGGCACCTGTATCTCCTTTTTCGCCTTTCTCACCAGTGGCTCCAGTCTCACCTTTCTCTCCTGTAGCCCCGGTTACCCCCTGAATTCCCTGAGGACCTGTGGCACCTGTATCTCCTTTTTCGCCTTTCTCACCAGTGGCTCCAGTCTCACCTTTCTCTCCTGTAGCGCCGGTTACTCCTTGTATACCTTGGGCACCAGTAGCACCTGTGGCCCCTGTATCTCCTTTTTCACCCTGATCACCCTTGGCTCCAGTCTCACCTTTTTCACCAGTAGCCCCGGTTACTCCTTGAATTCCCTGAGGACCTGTGGCACCTGTGTCTCCTTTTTCGCCCTGGTCGCCCTTGGCTCCAGTCTCACCTTTTTCACCAGTAGCCCCGGTTACTCCTTGAATTCCCTGAGCACCAGTAGCACCTGTATCTCCTTTTTCGCCCTGATCTCCCTTGGCACCGGTTTCACCTTTCTCGCCTGTAGCGCCGGTAACCCCTTGGATTCCCTGAGGGCCTGTGGCCCCTGTATCTCCTTTTTCACCTTGGTCTCCCTTGACTCCAGTCTCACCTTTTTCACCAGTAGCCCCGGTTACGCCTTGAATTCCCTGAGGACCTGTGGCACCGGTTACTCCTTGTATACCTTGAGGGCCTGTGGCACCTGTGTCTCCTTTTTCACCTTGGTCGCCCTTGGCTCCAGTGTCACCTTTGTCACCTTTTTCACCAGTAGCGCCGGTTACGCCTTGAATTCCCTGAGGGCCTGTGGCACCTGTGTCTCCTTTTTCACCCTGGTCGCCCTTGGCTCCGGTTTCACCTTTTTCACCAGTTGCTCCGGTAACCCCCTGAATTCCTTGAGGACCAGTAGCACCGGTCTCACCTTTTTCGCCTTGGTCGCCCTTGGCTCCGGTTTCACCTTTCTCGCCTGTAGCGCCAGTTACGCCTTGGATTCCTTGAGGGCCTGTGGCACCTGTGTCTCCTTTTTCACCCTGATCACCCTTGGCTCCGGTTTCACCCTTGTCACCTTTTTCACCAGTAGCGCCGGTTACCCCCTGAATTCCTTGAGCTCCTGTGGCACCTGTATCTCCTTTTTCGCCTTGGTCTCCCTTGACTCCAGTCTCACCTTTCTCGCCTGTAGCGCCGGTTACCCCTTGAATTCCTTGAGGGCCTGTGGCACCTGTATCTCCTTTTTCGCCTTGGTCACCCTTGGCTCCGGTTTCACCTTTGGCACCAGTTGCTCCGGTTACCCCCTGAATTCCCTGAGGACCTGTGGCACCTGTATCTCCTTTTTCGCCCTGGTCGCCCTTGGCTCCAGTTTCACCTTTCTCGCCTGTAGCGCCGGTTACCCCTTGAATTCCTTGAGGGCCTGTGGCACCAGTAGCACCTGTGTCTCCTTTTTCGCCCTGGTCGCCCTTGGCTCCGGTTTCACCTTTCTCGCCAGTCGCTCCAGTAACCCCCTGAATTCCCTGAGCTCCAGTAGCACCTGTGTCTCCTTTTTCGCCCTGGTCTCCCTTGGCTCCGGTTTCACCTTTTTCACCAGTCGCTCCGGTTACTCCTTGTATACCTTGGGCACCAGTAGCACCTGTCTCACCTTTTTCACCTTGGTCGCCCTTGGCACCGGTTTCACCTTTCTCGCCTGTAGCGCCGGTTACTCCCTGAATTCCTTGTGGGCCTGTGGCACCTGTATCTCCTTTTTCACCTTGGTCTCCCTTGGCTCCGGTTTCACCTTTTTCACCAGTAGCGCCGGTTACCCCCTGAATTCCCTGAGGTCCTGTGGCACCTGTGTCTCCTTTTTCACCTTGATCACCCTTGGCACCGGTTTCACCTTTTTCACCAGTAGCACCGGTTACTCCTTGTATACCTTGAGCACCAGTAGCACCTGTCTCACCTTTTTCGCCCTGGTCTCCCTTGGCACCGGTTTCACCTTTCTCGCCTGTAGCGCCGGTTACTCCCTGAATTCCTTGTGGGCCTGTGGCACCTGTATCTCCTTTTTCACCTTGGTCTCCCTTGGCTCCGGTTTCACCTTTTTCGCCAGTAGCGCCGGTTACACCTTGAATTCCTTGTGGGCCTGTGGCACCTGTATCTCCTTTCTCGCCCTGATCGCCCTTGGCTCCGGTCTCACCTTTTTCTCCTGTAGCACCGGTAACTCCTTGGATTCCCTGAGCACCAGTAGCACCTGTGTCTCCTTTTTCGCCCTGGTCGCCCTTGGCACCGGTTTCACCTTTCTCGCCAGTCGCTCCAGTAACCCCCTGAATTCCCTGAGGGCCTGTGGCACCTGTATCTCCTTTTTCGCCTTGGTCACCCTTGGCTCCAGTTTCACCTTTTTCGCCTTGATCGCCCTTGGCTCCGGTCTCACCTTTCTCGCCAGTAGCGCCGGTTACGCCTTGTATACCTTGAGGGCCTGTGGCACCTGTGTCTCCTTTTTCACCTTGGTCGCCCTTGGCTCCGGTCTCACCTTTCTCGCCAGTAGCCCCGGTAACCCCTTGGATTCCTTGAGCTCCTGTGGCACCGGTTTCACCCTTGTCACCTTTTTCACCAGTAGCTCCGGTAACTCCTTGTATTCCTTGTGGGCCTGTGTCTCCTTTTTCGCCTTGGTCTCCCTTGGCTCCAGTCTCACCTTTCTCTCCTGTAGCTCCAGTTACGCCTTGTATACCTTGGGCACCAGTAGCACCTGTCTCACCTTTTTCGCCTTGGTCGCCCTTGGCTCCGGTTTCACCTTTTTCACCAGTCGCTCCGGTTACTCCTTGTATACCTTGGGCACCAGTAGCACCTGTATCTCCTTTTTCACCTTGGTCGCCCTTGGCACCGGTCTCACCTTTCTCGCCAGTAGCACCTGTCTCACCTTTTTCACCTTGGTCACCCTTGGCTCCGGTTTCACCTTTTTCACCAGTAGCACCTGTCTCACCTTTTTCACCCTGGTCGCCCTTGGCACCGGTTTCACCTTTCTCGCCAGTCGCTCCAGTAACCCCTTGGATTCCCTGAGCACCAGTAGCGCCGGTTACTCCTTGTATACCTTGGGCACCAGTAGCACCTGTGTCTCCTTTTTCACCTTGGTCTCCCTTGGCACCGGTTTCACCTTTTTCACCAGTAGCGCCGGTTACCCCCTGAATTCCCTGAGGACCCGTGGCCCCTGTGTCTCCTTTTTCACCTTGGTCACCCTTGACTCCAGTCTCACCTTTTTCACCAGTTGCTCCGGTAACTCCCTGAATTCCCTGAGGACCAGTAGCACCAGTAGCACCTGTGTCTCCTTTTTCGCCTTGGTCGCCCTTGGCTCCGGTTTCACCTTTTTCACCAGTAGCGCCGGTAACCCCCTGAATTCCCTGAGGTCCTGTGGCACCTGTGTCTCCTTTTTCACCTTGGTCGCCCTTGGCTCCGGTTTCACCCTTGTCACCTTTGGCACCAGTTGCTCCGGTTACTCCCTGAATTCCCTGAGGGCCTGTGGCACCTGTATCTCCTTTCTCGCCCTGGTCTCCCTTGGCTCCGGTCTCACCTTTCTCGCCTGTAGCGCCGGTAACCCCTTGGATTCCCTGAGGGCCTGTGGCCCCTGTATCTCCTTTTTCACCCTGGTCACCCTTGGCACCGGTTTCACCTTTTTCACCAGTAGCTCCGGTTACACCTTGAATTCCCTGTGGACCAGTAGCACCTGTCTCACCTTTTTCACCTTGGTCGCCTTTGGCTCCGGTCTCACCTTTTTCTCCTGTAGCGCCGGTTACCCCCTGAATTCCTTGAGCTCCTGTGGCACCTGTATCTCCTTTTTCACCTTGGTCACCCTTGGCACCGGTCTCACCTTTCTCGCCTGTAGCGCCGGTTTCACCCTTGTCACCTTTTTCTCCTGTAGCTCCGGTTACTCCTTGTATACCTTGGGCACCAGTAGCTCCGGTTTCACCTTTATCTCCTTTCTCACCCTGGTCGCCCTTGGCTCCGGTTTCACCTTTCTCTCCTGTAGCCCCGGTTACCCCCTGAATTCCCTGAGGACCTGTCGCACCTGTATCTCCTTTTTCGCCTTTTTCACCAGTTGCTCCGGTTACTCCGGTTACTCCTTGTATACCCTGAGGGCCTGTGGCACCTGTGTCTCCTTTTTCGCCCTGGTCGCCCTTGGCACCGGTTTCTCCCTTGTCACCTTTTTCTCCTGTAGCTCCAGTTACTCCTTGTATACCTTGAGGGCCTGTGGCACCTGTATCTCCTTTTTCGCCTTGGTCTCCCTTGGCTCCGGTTTCACCTTTCTCGCCTGTAGCGCCGGTTACCCCTTGAATTCCTTGTGGGCCTGTGGCACCTGTGTCTCCTTTTTCGCCTTGGTCGCCCTTGACTCCAGTTTCACCTTTCTCGCCTGTAGCGCCGGTTACCCCTTGAATTCCTTGAGGGCCTGTGGCACCTGTATCTCCTTTTTCGCCCTGGTCTCCCTTGGCTCCGGTCTCACCTTTCTCGCCAGTAGCGCCGGTTACGCCTTGAATTCCTTGAGCTCCTGTGGCACCTGTATCTCCTTTTTCACCTTGGTCACCCTTGGCACCGGTCTCACCTTTCTCGCCTGTAGCGCCGGTTTCACCCTTGTCACCTTTTTCTCCTGTAGCTCCGGTTACTCCTTGTATACCCT
>NZ_QJJZ01000008.1:103460-108328 GCF_003201775.1 Arenibacter sp. ARW7G5Y1
GGTCACCCTTGGCACCGGTCTCACCTTTCTCGCCTGTAGCGCCGGTTTCACCCTTGTCACCTTTTTCTCCTGTAGCTCCGGTTACTCCTTGTATACCCTGAGGGCCTGTGGCACCTGTATTTCCTTTTTCGCCTTTCTCACCAGTGGCTCCAGTGTCACCCTTGGCTCCGTCTATACCATTAATACCAGCAGGACCTTGTGGTCCTGTTAAGTTTGAAGTCGTAAAATTTGTTCCGTCTGTATAATTGAAGGTAAACGTCCCGTTGCCATTGTCTACGGTAGATTGTATGCCTACACCTCCGGTAGCCGAGGGGCCACCTGTACAAAGGCTGTTCCATTGTGTTCCGTTGTAGAAGAAAACACATTGCGCATCCGTGTTAAAGACCATTGCCCCGCGAAGAGGTTTAATGGTTTGCATTTGGGAATTGGTAACCCTTGTAAGTACAAACGCCTTGGTAGTACTTTCCAATTCAACTATGGAAGCCGCATTAATGCTGTTTGGGTTTTCACCAATTTTTACTTGTGCAGTTGCAAAGGTGCAACTCATCAAGATCAGTATAAGAAATAATTTTTTAAAGTCCATTGAAGGGGGTTTGGGGTGCAAAAACCTATATGACTCCAAAATTAACTGACCTATAAAGGAATGTTAAATAAATGTTGTGAATACAATAAAAGCTGTTGTGTACCAGCGTAGTTGAAAATTTGAACCAAGGAATGTGCCGTTCATCGATGGAATACTTGTAAGTAAATACATACAAGATGATGGATATAGGGGCTTAGTTGCTAGAAATTGGATACTGGATATGGGAAATTGGATATAAAACTTTCAACTTTGAAACTTTCAGTGTTCCAAATACAAAAATCCTTGATAATTAAGTTTAAGGTCCTTCATGGCAATTACATAGAAGTAGACACCATTGGGCAATCCGGCTGCACGGTTTATGACCAAATTGTCCAGATTGGAGAAACCGGTGAATCCGTTGGTATAATTGTCCTCCTCATATACCTTTTGGCCCTGTCGGTTATAAATACTGATGGTATCGTCATTGGAAAGTTCCAGTTCCTCAATGTATAGGGCATCGTTTACACCATCCCCATTGGGGGTTACCAGGTAATTGTCCAGCGTAAGCAATTCCTTGGCCGTGGCTTCCGCGGCAAAGGTGATGATGGCATAATCGTCCGGTACAAAATTGTCCGAAATTAAAAAGCCCTGGTTCAGATCGCCTACTACGGAGGCAGCGCCCAGGTTAACCCAGGATTTACCGCCAATGTTCCAACCTACCGGAATTATCTTGGCCACCTCCTCGGTAAGGGCGGCCATATTGCTGCGCTCGTTCCAGCTGATCTGTATGCTGGAAGAAACACTGCCCTCCAAATGCCAAAATTCCACCTCACTGATATCGCCCATGGTCCTGGGCTTTTTGGTGGGATCAAAACTCTGTGGAAAGGTGGCAGGGTTGGATGGATTTTCAAAATAATAGGCACATTTGGCAAAGCTATTGGTGCCACTGCTATTGAGGGTCAGGGAGCGCAACTGCTCCGAATCGCCTACTGGAAAAATAAAATTCTGTTCGTTGTTAAGGGTAACATAGCCGTCTACTTTGGAAAGATCGCCCTCGCCTACATAAAAGGCATCCTGCAGAAAATTAAAATAAATATCCTGTTGTAGTCTTGGGGTCATAAAGTTGCCTGCCACAAAATTGGTGTTGGAGCTAACGCTCATACCGATGTTGAGCAATACCCCTTGGTCATTGGCAATCTCGGTATCGAAGAAAGCGGGCATAAAGGCGCCGGAAACACTGATCGTATTACTGCCATAAAAACCGGCCAGTCCCAAATTCTGGTCAAAGGCCGCATTGTTGATCAGATCGGTGTGGAAACCAATCTGTCCCTCATCGTGGATACGGATGTTACCACTGTTGTACAGGGCCGTTTGGGCCTGTAGGCCTAGCCCTATCATCAATACGAGTATGCTGATTATACGTTTCATCTTCTTTGGGCCAATCCCCTTAGTTCTTATTCTTTAATAACGCCTTTATTTCATCCATGTCCTTGCGGAGCGACTGTAGTTCTGCGGACAGGGATTGGTTTTCGGATGTTAATTGTTCTATTTTCTTTTCCTGCTCTATGGTATGGAGGAACAATTCCTCTATTTTTTCGAGGTTATTGATAGCTCCTTGCGTTAGGTTCCAATGGCCGTCGGATTCTACTTCTGAAGCAGATTTAATTCCAGGTAAGTGGTGATTCTCTTTAATAAAATCCTCGATTTCTTTTAGACTTGTAAAATCATAACTTTCTTTCAAGCTTGAATGGCCTACAAAATATTTTTGAAAAACATAATCTGGTTGAACAATATTACCATTTAGTAATATATCTGCTCCTACACTAAGGCCAGCAGTTGTAGTAATTCCTAGGTTAAAATTAGGAATTATTTTTGAACCATCTATGGCATCGGCGGGCGTTGCAGATATATCTTCATTTGTAATTGTTCCGTTGGCAATTTTGGCAGAGTTCACCGCATCGTCCTCGATGGTCAGGACTCCGGTATTGTTAATGGTTGCATCCCCGCTTAGTGTTCGTGGCTGTGGGGTGTTAGTTGCATCCCCGATAAATATGTTGGTATTGGCCAGCGCCAAGGCACCGCTGTCTTCATCGGCTGCAGGTGCCCAAGCAGTACCGTTCCATTTTAGGACCTGGTCATTGGCCGCTCCCATTTGATTGAGGTCTTCGGCAAGAATGGTTGCGTTTGCTATCTTGGCCGTGGTCACCGCATTGTTGGCGATAACGGTTGCACTTGTGGGACCTGTAACCTCGCCCGCTAGGTCATCGACATCGAAATCAGTACCGTTGAGGGTAAGTCCTGTGCCAGGGGTAATGGTTGGCCCTGCGGCATCAGCTGCCGGGGCCCAGTTGGTACCGTTCCATTTGAGTACCTGATCGTTGGCCGCTCCCATTTGATTGAGGTCTTCGGCAAGAATGGTTGCGTTTGCTATCTTGGCCGTGGTCACCGCATTGTTGGCGATAACGGTTGCACTTGTGGGACCTGTAACCTCGCCCGCTAGGTCATCGACATCGAAATCAGTACCGTTGAGGGTAAGTCCTGTGCCAGGGGTAATGGTTGGCCCTGCGGCATCAGCTGCCGGGGCCCAGTTGGTACCGTTCCATTTGAGTACCTGATCGTTGGCCGCTCCCATTTGATTGAGGTCTTCTGCAAGAATGGCTGCGTTTGCTATCTTGGCCGTGGTCACCGCATTGTTGGCGATAACGGTTGCACTTGTGGGACCTGTAACCTCGCCCGCTAGGTCATCGACATCGAAATCAGTACCGTTGAGGGTAAGTCCTGTGCCAGGGGTAATGGTTGGCCCTGCGGCATCAGCTGCCGGGGCCCAGTTGGTACCGTTCCATTTGAGTACCTGATCGTTGGCCGCTCCCATTTGATTGAGGTCTTCTGCAAGAATGGCTGCGTTTGCTATCTTGGCCGTGGTCACTGCATCATCCTCGATGGTCAGGACTCCGGTATTGTTAATGGTTGCATCCCCGCTTAGTGTTCGTGGCTGTGGGGTGTTTGTTGCATCCCCGATAAATATGTTGGTATTGGCCAGCGCCAAGGCACCGCTGTCTTCATCGGCTGCAGGTGCCCAAGCAGTACCGTTCCATTTTAGGACCTGGTCGTTGGCCGCTCCCATTTGATTGAGATCTTCTGCAAGAATGGTTGCGTTTGCTATCTTGGCCGTGGTCACCGCATTGTTGGCGATAACGGTTGCACTTGTGGGTCCGGTAACCTCGCCCGCTAGGTCATCGACATCGAAATCCGTACCGTTAAGGGTAAGTCCTATGCCAGGGGTAATGGTTGACCCTGCAATATCGGCTGCAGGTGCCCAAGCAGTACCGTTCCATTTTAGGACCTGGTCGTTGGTCGCTCCCATTTGATTGAGGTCTTCTGCAAGTATGGCTGCGTTCAATATTTTATCACTTGTCACCGCTCCTGTATTGATGTCGTCGGCAATGATAGTGTTTGGTGCTATTTTAGCTGTCGTTACAGCATCGTTTGCTATTACTGTAGCACTTGTGGGTCCGGTAACCTCGCCCGCTAGGTCATCCACATCCAAATCAGTTCCGTTGAGCGTCAGCCCGATACCAGCATTATAGGGGGTTCCTTCCGCATCGGCTGCCGGGGCCCAATTGGTACCATTCCATTTTAGGACCTGGTCGTTGGCCGCTCCCATTTGATTGAGGTCTTCTGCAAGAATGGCTGCGTTTGCTATCTTGGCCGTGGTCACAGCATTGTTGGCGATAACGGTTGCACTTGTGGGACCTGTAACCTCGCCCGCTAGGTCATCGACATCGAAATCAGTACCGTTAAGGGTAAGTCCTGTGCCAGGGGTAATGGTTGGCCCTGCGGCATCAGCTGCGGGGGCCCAGTTGGTACCGTTCCATTTTAGGACCTGGTCGTTGGCCGCTCCCATTTGATTGAGGTCTTCTGCTAGAATGGCTGCGTTTGCTATCTTGGCCGTGGTCACAGCATTATTGGCGATAACGGTTGCACTTGTGGGTCCGGTAACCTCGCCCGCTAGGTCATCGACATCGAAATCCGTACCGTTAAGAGTAAGTCCTATGCCAGGGGTGATGGTTGACCCTTCGGCATCGGCTGCCGGGGCCCAATTGGTTCCGTTCCATTTTAGGACCTGGTCGTTGGCCGCTCCCATTTGATTGAGGTCTTCGGCAAGAATGGTTGCGTTTGCTATCTTGGCCGTGGTCACCACATTATTGGCGATAACGGTTGCACTTGTGGGTCCGGTAACCTCGCCCGCTAGGTCATCGACATCGAAATCCGTACCGTTAAGGGTAAGTCCTATGCCAGGGGTGAT
>NZ_QJJZ01000008.1:108424-238848 GCF_003201775.1 Arenibacter sp. ARW7G5Y1
GGCGATAACGGTTGCACTTGTGGGTCCGGTAACCTCGCCCGCTAGGTCATCGACATCGAAATCCGTACCGTTAAGGGTAAGTCCTATGCCAGGGGTGATGGTTGACCCTTCGGCATCGGCTGCCGGGGCCCAGTTGGTTCCGTTCCATTTTAGGACCTGATCGTTGGCCGCTCCCATTTGATTTAGGTCTTCTGCAAGAATGGCTGCGTTTGCTATCTTGGCAGATGTAACGGCATCGTTCTCAATGGTCAAAACTCCAAAATTGTCTATAGTGGCGTCTCCGTTTATCGTACGTTCCTGGGGAAGGTTTGCACCATCACCAATAAGGAATGTTCCGTCTGTTAAGCTAGGTATACCGGTTCCGTCTGTACGATCCTCTGCAAGAATCCATCCTCCCAGACCTCCATTTGCAGTAATGTCCCATTTTAAGATTTGTCCATCAGCTGCTCCCATTTGATTTAGGTCTTCAGCTAATATTGTCCCATTCTCTATCTTGGAGGAAGTCACGGCATCGTTCTCGATGGTCAAGACTCCTGTATTATCCAAAGTTGCGTCCCCGCTAACAGTTTGTGGTTGTGCAGCGTTGGTCGCATCCCCAATAAAAATGTTGGCATTGGTTAGGACTGGTGTGCCTGTGTTGTCATCTGCAGCAGGTTCCCATGTCAATGTCGCATTGTTCCATTTGAGTACTTGTCCGTCAGTGGCCCCCATATTATTAAGATCTTCTGCTAATATTGCTCCATCATCAATCTTGGCGGAGGTCACTGCATCATCCTCAATGGTAAGGATACCTGCATTATCCAAAGTTGCATCCCCACTTATTGTTTGAGGCTGTGGGGAGTTGGCCGCGTCTCCAATAAAAATGTTGGCATTATTTAGAGTTGGTGTGCCGGTATTTTCATCGGCTGCCGGTTCCCATGTCAATGTTGTATTGTTCCATTTGAGTACCTGTCCGTCGGCGGCTCCCATATCATTAAGATCTTCCGCTAATATTGCTCCATCGTCAATCTTGGCAGAGCTAACGGAGTCGTCTGCAAGTTCGGCAGTACCAACGGCCCCTGCAGTTATTTCTAGCCCCACATCAGTAAAGGCCGCATTGGTGCCTCCTGTGATCGTTAGATCAGAGGACGTTATGTCCCCGGTTCCGCTTACCGCACCCACCTGGGTAAGAACAAAGGCTCTGGTAGCGGCATCCTGAGGGTCTTGTGGGTCGTCTAAATTGATTATTCTATTGTTGCCCAAGCTTACATCGGCTGCAGCAGGCCCAAAACCACTCAAGGGAATATTGGCCTTGTCCAATTTGGCGTCGGTAACATTTCCATTTAAAATGTCCCCGGTCCTTACCTCGCCATCCCTAATAATCCCCGAGGTAACGGAATTGTTGGCGAGCTGTGGTTCCCCCACGGCATTCAGTGCTATTTTTGGGGAACTTATGGCCAGATCGGCAATGGTTACCGCTCCCGTATTATCAATGGTTGCATCCCCGCCCATGGCAACCCCTGTAGCTACATTGGCGGCATTGCCCACAAAAATATTCCCATCGTTCAAGGTGCTGGCTGCCCCAGACACCAAATCCACATAGGTCTTTACCGCATTCTGGGTGGGGTAGAGGGTAGTTGAATTTCCCAGGGCCGTATCATCCGATTTGTTGGAAAGATCTTCCTTGGTGAGTAGTGTAGCAACATTGGTGGCAATGTTCGTACTGTTCTGTGCAATATTGTTGGCGTTCACGGTAATACTGTTGGCATTGGCAAGAATATCCCCAATCACGGTATCGGCCACCTTAATGGGATCCGTTGCCGTACCTGCTCCCGTAATGGTGGTCTGGTCTGCCTGGGTAGCCCCCAACTCGTTCTTGTTGAGCCATACCACATTGCCGCCGGCATCGGTCGTCAATAGCTGATCAAAGGCCCCGGGTTCTACGTCCTCTGGTTTAATACTGCCATCAATTATCTCTAAAGTACCTACTGCAGCTTCCTGTATTTCGGTTTTTCCTACCGTATTGTCCTGTAGTTCGGAGGTGCCAACGGAATTGGGCGCCAATTGTCGCTCCCCAATAGTGGCCGTTGCAATATCGGCACCGAATACAGTTTCGTTAACTATATTCATCCCGGTAATCTCTCCTACCTTTAGGTCGTAGTTATTGCCCCCTGTGGAAGTAATTACAACCGTGCCATCGTCCGAGGTAAAGGTGATGGAACCGGCCACGGCATCGCAGATGTCCTTCCACTCCGCCCCTGTATAATAATGGATACATTCTATGTCCGTATTGTACACCATGGCGCCTGCCGATGGCGTAATGGCGTTCATTTGTGCAGTGTTTACACGCGTTATGACGAGTACCCTGGAGCTGCTCTCCAACTCCAATACCGAACTAGGGTCTATATTTTGCGGGTTGTCCCCGATCTTTATCTGGGCCTGCACAGCCATTCCCAATAGCAGGCAAAAAAAGAAGTGGATATATTTCATTTTCAATTTTTTTTTAGTGTTCTCCTATTGTGTTGTTTTAAAGTTCAAAGACCAAAGTATTTTGCATCCATAACCGGCGGATTTATACCTAAATCCATACGTTATAAAAATAGGATGCCTATACTTTTAATTTATGGGCTATCAAAAGTAAAGTTATCGTAAGATATTTACAGTTTTATCGGGTAAAATACGTTACTACTAGGTGAACTGAAATGAATCCTTGTTAAAAGGGAATATTCTTACTTTCATAAGGTTTTTTTCCAGTTTCAAAGATACGGGCCGTACCCTCTCCCTTAAGACTTTTATGGTCTCCGTCCACTAAAATATAGTTGCCTTCCCGAAGGCCTATGACCGGGGTGGTATTAAAGATATGGAATTCACGGATCCTGGTCTCCCTGGTTTCCCCTTTGTGCTGACTTTTGGGGTCCGGATCCAAATAATGGGGGTTAAGATTAAAATTGACCACGCCCAAGGTGTCAAAACTGGGTGGGTACACTATGGGCATATCATTGGTGGTCTTCATATTGGGACCGGCAATATTACTGCCCGCACTGCTGCCTAGATAGGGGGTGGCAGTTTCTATTTTTTGCTTTAAAGGGGCCATAAGCTGCAGCTGGTGCAATTGTTGTACCAAGAGAAACGTATTTCCCCCGCCCGTAAAAATACCTTCTGCTTGGGCAAGGCCTTCAAGCGGATCTTTAAAAGTATGGAGTCCCACCACTGTTTTATTTATTTTGGAAAAGGCCATTGCCGCCAGGGCGGTATAATCATCATGGGAAATACCGCCAGGTCTGGCGTAAGGGATAAAGGTAATGGTGGAACGCTCCTTGAAAAAGGACTCCAATTCTTCCAAAAGATATTCCAAATACCCTTGTCCAAACAGGGTAGAGGTACTTGCCAATAATATTTGTTTCATATGGTGGTAATTACTTGTTTCTAGTTCAATCTAAAGTTTTCACTATGCCTCTACATCGGGCCCGCCTGTTCGTTAGGCAGGGTTTCCTATCCGCCCGTGCCGGGTGAAGTGAATACAAATTAACAAAAGTTTAAAGGTCTTTATCTTTTTTATGAACCTAAGTTGTTTTTTCTTTATCCGATATTGGGGTAAAAGCAGCACTTAAGTTTATTAGTGAAACTCAATTTTGGGAAGTCGGTAAGACGCACTTAAAATTGCAAGTTGAACTAATCCCGCCTTTTTCGGCGGGACCTAGGTTCAATACCTCGACCCTAGGGTCGATTCCTATTATTGGGTTCAGGGCCTGTCTGCCGACAAAGGCAGGCCTGCCTTGAGGTTTAATACCTTTTATTTCTTTGAAGTGGTTTAAACTTTATGGACTGAGGCGATTTTTTAGCCAATTTGTAAAGTTAAAAACACTTCTTTGAGAAAAATAGGATAGTTGACGCTTAATTTATCTAATTTTAAATAAAAAAATGCAAAATAGAATTCTCTTCCTGCTTTTCTTCTTATGTGTCGCTATCTCCTATTCCCAAGATGATGATCGCCAGTATTTAAGGGGGCAGGTACTGTATAGAAATGTGAACGTTCCCAATGAGAATGTTATTAATGTTACCACGGAAAGGGCTACGATCACCAATGAAAAGGGAGAGTTCGGGATCATGGTAAAAGAGGGCGACCAATTGGTGTTTACGGCCATTAATTACCAGATGATGGTAGTGGATATTACCAGTGAAATTCTGGAAAAGAATAGGTTGGTAGTAGAGGTTACCGAAAAGGTGACCGAATTGGACGAGGTAGTGGTAACCCCTGAAAATCAGGAGAAATTTCTTCAGGCCCAAAACAAGGAATTCCTGGAAAAGGAATACGAATACGAAACGGACCGTTTAACGGAGGTGGAAAATATAGCCATGTCCAATGCGGACAAGGGGATGAAGGACGGACTTAATTTTGTGAATATTTTTAAGGCCTTGATGTTGGCTGCCAAAGGGAATAATACCGAAGTGGAGCGCGAGCCCTTAAAGGTAAGTGAGGTGCTGCGGCAGGTATATGATGACGAATTTTTTGTGCTGGATCTTAAATTGCCACAGGATAAAATAGACGACTTTCTGTTGTATTGCGATGCCCAATTGCCGGAAAGATCCCTGTTGCAAAAGCGCAATGAATTTCAGCTCATAGATTTTTTGGTCACCCATAGCAAGACCTATCTGGAACAAATGGAGTAGGCAGTTGTCAGTGAACAGTGAACAGTTGGCAGTTAAAGGGGGGAGGAGTCATTTTGAACGGAAGAGAGAAACCGAAGGTTCACGAATATCTGTAAAATAGAAAGGTTATGAGCTAAATTACCTAAGTGGCTATAACCAAGTTATGCAACTTTATTCCGGATGGCTATAGGGAGCCTGAAAAAGGGCAGATGTTGAAGTGACGGAAAAAGGACCAACGTTATTTCGAGGGGAATGCCGGTAGGCATTTTGTATCGAGAACAGGATTTGTCCGGGGTACCTAATTTTTAAACAGTTTTATTGTACTATGTAGTATAAAGCCACCTATTTGCCTGATGGCAGGTTTAAAGATCAATATTCAAAGTCTAACATCTAATATCCAGCATCTCAATTCCAAATAGATTGAGTTGGGAAAATAATCCACCATAAACAGAAAGTAGTGCGCATTGTTCCGATATATTTGGTTTTTATCTTCTACAGTGTATTTGCCCAGTCGCTAATGGCACAGGATCTTTCCAGGACCTTGGAAGGAAAGGTGTATAGCGACGATGGGGATGTGGCTGCCATCCATGTACTCAACACCACCACCAAAAAAGCCGCCATTACGGATATCAACGGATTTTTCTCCATTGTTGCAAACCTAAACGATACCCTGGTTTTTTCCGCGGTACAATATAAACGCAAAGAGATTGTAGTGAATGTAAGTATCCTGGAGAGTAAATTTTTATCCGTTCCCTTGGAGGAATCCAATATTGCCCTGGACGAGGTTATTGTTATGCCCTATAACCTTACGGGGGAGTTGGGCAGGGATATGAACAATATGGATGTGGGACCTGTAATTTCTGCCACCAGTTTGGGACTGCCCAATGCCCATGTAAAGCCTTTGATGCAGAGCGAAAGACTGCTCAGGGAAGCATCCATGGGTCCCTTTTCCATAGGTATGCTAACGAGTATCCCCTTTAATCCTATGATCAATGCCATAACCGGTCGCACCAAAATGTTGAAGAAACGCGTGGCACGGGATATTAAGTACAACAAATCCCAACAATTGCGCACCCAATTCGCCGATAGTCTATATGTACTGCAACTTAAGATCCCCTTGGAAAAAATAGACGATTTCCTGTATTTCTGTGAGGTCGATTCCAATTTTAACCCTGTGGTGGACAGCAAGGATTTATTTGCCATTTGGGAATTTATTAAACAAAAAAGCGTCATCTATAGGAAGAATAATGGGATGGAGTGAGGAACGATGGCGGATTGACAATAAACAGTTGTCATTGAGCAGTGAACAGTGACAGTTGGCAGTTAAAAGGGGGAGGAGTCATTTTGAACGGAAGTGGGAAACCGAAGGTTCACGAATATCTGTAAAAAAGAAACGTCATGAGCTAAATCACACAAGTGGCTAAACCAAGTATGCGCCACTTTATTCCCGATGGCTATAGGGAGCTTGAAAAAAGGATATATGTTGAAGTGACGGGCGATAGGCATTTTGTATCGAGAAGTCTTGTTGGGCAATAAAGTCCAATATTCGGCACCAAACAAAAAAAGCTCCTTCCCCTAGGCAGGCCTGTCCCGCGTTTTCCGCGGGAGGGCAAGGTGGCTTCTCCACTGTATAGTATCCGAACGTCTAAAATTTCACATAAATAGTCTCGCAAATGGCACAGTCATTGCTTATTTTTGATGGATAAATAAAGACATGCAATTAATTAAGAAGACCTTTTTAATACTACTGATACCGCTCTTGGCATTCACAGTGGCCCATAAATTCTACATCAGTGTAACCAGTGTTGAATACTCCGATAAGGACAGGGCACTGCAGATTACCACTAGGGTATTTATAGACGATTTTGAAAAAATGTTACAGGAAAGGTACGGCATTCAGGGCAATTTGGCCACCAAGGACGAGTCGCCCCAAGTCAATGAATTTATAGGAAAATATTTAAAGGCCAAGTTTTCCCTGGAGGTAAACGGCCAGAATGTTAGCTATGATGTTTTGGGTAAAAAATATGATAACGATATTATGATCCTTTACTTGGAAGTCCCCAAAATTGATTTCAACTCCATTAGCACTATTTCCGTGCAGAACGAAGTATTGATGGATATGTTTATGGAGCAGAAGAATGTGGTCCATTTTAAACTCGGGAACCAAAAAAAGAGTTTTGTCCTTATCCGCGAGAATAATAAAGGAATGTTAAACTTAAAGTAATTAATAACAATGTATCATATAATTGTTAAATTCCCGCGCTAAAAAAATAATTCAAATATGAATAGAATGAAACATGTTTTTGCTTCGCTATTGTTCCTTTGTGCGGCCGTGTCCGTAGCCCAGGAAGAAGTAAAGAATGAACGGGAGCCCGGGCATCTTAATCAGAATAAATTTAAGCAACTTTATGAAGAATTTGCTACCCCAAACACGTATAGGTCAGCTTCCGGGGCACCGGGGCCGGATTATTATCAGCAACAGGCAGATTATAAGATGGATATTGAGCTCGATGATAAGAATGCCAAAATTTATGGATCCGAAACCATAACCTATACCAATAATTCGCCGGATGACCTTTCGTTTTTATGGCTGCAATTGGATCAGAACGTACGATCCAAAACTTCTAAATCGCCCATGCGCGATAGTCAGGGCGTACCCGTGGCCGAGCCCGTGGCCAGTTTTGCCAGTAAATATATGACAGAGCCTTTTGATGGAGGCTTCAATATAGAATATGTTAGGGATGCCAATGGAAAGGCCTTGCCATATACCATTAACCAGACCATGATGCGGATAGATCTTCCCGAGGTTTTAAAAAGTAAGGGGCAGGTTTCTTTTTCCATAAAGTGGTGGTACAATATTCCGGACCATACGGTTAATAGGGCGCGCTCTGGTTATGAGTATTTCCCAAAGGATGGCAATAGGGCTTATGTTATTGCCCAGTTTTTCCCTAGAATGGCAGTCTATAGCGATATAGAAGGCTGGCAGAACCATCAGTTCTGGGGCAGCGGGGAGTTTGCCCTTCCTTTTGGCAATTACGAGGTAAACATTACCGTTCCTGCAGATCATATTCTGGATGGTACCGGAGAGCTTCAGAACAGGAAGGAAGTATTCTCCAAGGAAATGATGCGTAGATATGAAAAGGCTAAAAAATCCTATGACAAGCCTGTAATTATTGTGAGTCAGGCCGAAGCCGAAGAAGCCGAAAAAGGATTTTCGGAGAAAAAGAAAACTTGGAAGCTGAAGGCAGAAAATGTAAGGGATTTTGGTTTTGCTACCTCCCGTAAATTTATTTACGATATGCAGGCAGTGAAAATAGGCGATAGGGATGTTATGGCCATTTCCATGTATCCCAAGGAAGGCAATCCGCTATGGGAGGAGTATTCCACTAAAGCGGTGGCCCATACCTTGCGCTCCTATTCCAATCATACTTTTGATTACCCCTATCCCAAGGCAATATCGGTCCACGCCAAGAACCAGGGAATGGAATACCCCATGATCTGTTGGAACTACGGTAGGCCCAATGAAGACGGTACCTACTCCGATAGGGTGAAATACGGGATGATTTCCGTAATTATCCATGAAGTGGGTCACAACTTTTTCCCGATGATCGTTAATTCGGATGAACGCCAGTGGGGTTGGATGGATGAAGGTTTGGATACTTTTATGCAATACATGGCAGAGCAGGAATTTGGGGAAGCCTATCCTGAGGCCATTGCCCCCAATAGCAAATATCCATCGGGAAGGGGAGAGCCTTCCAAGATAATACCTTATATGTCCGGGGATCAAAGTACCATTGCACCCATTATGTCCAACCCGGAGAATGTTTATCAATTGGGTAACAATGCCTATGCAAAACCTGCTACCGCTTTAAATATTCTTAGGGAAACCGTAATGGGAAGGGAGCTCTTTGATCATGCCTTTAAAACCTACGCACAACGTTGGATGTTTAAGCATCCGTCCCCGGAGGACTTTTTTAGGACCATGGAAGATGCTTCGGCCGTAGATTTGGATTGGTATTGGAGAGGCTGGTTCTATACTACAGATTATGTGGATATTGGGGTAAAGGGAGTTAAAAAATATTATGTTTCCAACAAGCCTTCCAAACAAATGAGGGAAATTATGGCGGCAAGGAATATTAAGGAAGAGGATTTACCTCCCTTGGTGTATTTGGAGGAAGAAGAATCGGAAGATGCCGATGCCAAATTAAAAGGGAAGGCACCATCGGAAAATTCCAAAACTTTAAAGGAGTTTATGATGGACAATCTGTCCGTGGCCGAGAGAAATGCCATAGAGGAACCCAAATATTTCTATGAAGTTACCTTTAACAAGCCAGGTGGCATTCCAATGCCTCTGATCGTAGAGTATACCTACGCGGATGGTTCCAAGGAAAATGTTACCTACCCACCGGAAATATGGAGAAAAAATGACCAAGAAGTTAAAAGGGTCGTTGCCTCTACCAAGGAACTGATAGGAATTGTGGTAGACCCTAAGGCAGAAACTGCCGATATAGACACCACCAATAATTCATGGCCTACCAAAGAGGTTAAATCCGACTTTGAAATCTTTAAGGAGAATATCAAAGGGAAATAATTTGTTTGATTTTGTCCAAAACTGGCAGCAAATCTAAGACTGCTGCCCAAATTTAATTAAAGCCCCGATACCGGATTGCCTAACGGCCAAGCGGGTATCGGGGCTTGGTTTATGTACGCTATTCTTCCGGGGGACTACCCATAGGGAGCGCCTTTCATTCTCGGAATTAAAAGGTATGAGGTTTAGTGTCAGTGTTTTAAATGTTGGTTTTGGCATTATTTTATAAGCTTATAATGCCCTGAAAAAAGTTAACCATATTTTTTATGCAGCTGTCAAACTTCTCATTATATTTGTGTTATGTTAAGTACGATAATTCTATTTATTAGCGGAGGTGAAATCTTTTTTATCATGTTTATCGTGGTAATGGTTTTTGGCGCCGACAAAATTCCTGGTATAGCCAAGGGATTGGGGAAGGGCATGCGACAACTGAAGGATGCCACGGAGGATATCAAGAAAGAGATACAGAAAAGTGCCGAGAAGCAGGGTATAGATACCAGCTTTACAGAGGACATCAAGAACGAAATCAATAAAGTGAAGCAGAACGTTGATGAGGTAACCGGCGTTGTAAAAAGAAAGTAATATGCTGGACCAACTGTTACAGTGGGACCGGGATGCATTTATTTATCTAAACAGTTTGGGCATCGAAAATTTTGATGTCTTTTGGTCTTATGTAACCGATTTTGCTACTTGGACTCCCTTATTTGTTCTGTTTGTAGTTCTTATTTTTAGGGCATACCCTAAAAAGGAAGCCTTTTGGGTTTTGGGAACCGTTTTCCTCACCCTGACCGTAGTGCTAATATGCACGGGTGTTGTTAAGGAATGGGTTGCTAGGCTAAGGCCAAACAATACGGAGGAAATCAACACCCTGATCCGGATTCTTAAAAGTCCCAGTGGATATAGTTTTTTTTCGGGCCATTCTTCCAGTTCCTTTAGTATTACTACCAGTATCTTTCTATTTCTTAAGAATAAATGGAAGTGGTCTTGGGTCTTCTTTATCTGGCCAATTTTATTTGCTTTGAGTCGCATTTATGTTGGCGTACATTATCCTTTGGATTTGATCGTTGGTTCTTTAGTGGGAATTCTTTTCGCCATCTTTTTCTACCGTTTGTACCCTAAAGTTAGAGGTGCAGAGTAAAGTGTTTGGTCCCCTCCCTATCCCTCCCCCAAGGGGAGGGAATGTAATTTGCAACTAGACTTGAATGTGCTGCTCTAGGTAGTATTCCCCCTCCTTGGGAGGGGGTTTAGGGGAGTACTTTCAAAGTTGGCCCATACTTAAAAATCTTTCTAAGTTTAATTATATCCTATGTTTCTGTAATGATAGGTAGGGTGTAGTAAAGTGTTTGGTCCCCTCCCTATCCCTCCCCCAAGGGGAGGGAATGTAATTTGCAACTCGACTTGAATGTGCTGCTCTAGGTAGTATTCCCCCTCCTTGGGAGGGGAGTTAGGGGGAGGACTTTCAAAGTTGGCCCATACTTAAAAATCTTTCTAAGTTTAATTATACCCTATGTTTCTGTAATGATAGGTAGGGTGTAGTAAAGTGTTCGGTCCCCTCCCTATCCCTCCCCCAAGGGGAGGGAATGTAATTTGCAACTCGACTTGAATGTGCTGCTCTAGGAAGTATTCCCCCTCCTTGGGAGGGGGTTTAGGGGGAGGACTTTCAAAGTTGGCCCATACTTAAAAATCTTTCTAAGTTTAATTATACCCTATGTTTCTGTAATGATAGGTAGGGTGTAGTAAAGTGTTTGGTCCCCTTCCTATCCCTCCCCCAAGGGGAGGGAATGTAATTTGCAACTCGACTTGAATGTGCTGCTCTAGGTAGTATTCCCCTCCCTGGGAAGTGGAATAGGGGGAGGTGGCAACCCTTATAACACCCTACTAAGTGTTAGTCCGTCCCTAATTGGTAACAATACCGTTTCTACCCTGGGGTCGTCCCGCAACTTCTTATTGTAATCTACCAAAATTTTGGTTGCCCTGTCCTTGGGGTCCAAGGGCTCCACAACCTTCCCGGACCAGAGCACATTATCCGATAGAATTACGCTACCGGGACGACATTTTTTTATGGCGGCCTCATAGTAATGGTCATAACTAACTTTTTCGGCATCAATAAAAACCATGTCGAAAACCATGTTCAGCTGTGGTATTATTTTCAGGGCATCCCCTGTATGCTGTATTATTTGCGGCCCATAGCCACTCTCGTCAAAATACCGCCTCTGCATGGCGTGGAGTTCTTCATTGATATCAATGGTATGCAATGAACCTTCCTTATGCAAGCCTTCGGCAAGGCATATGGCAGAGTAACCCGTATAGGTGCCTATTTCCAATATGTTTTTTGGTTGGGTTATTTTGGATAAAAGGCTCAACACCCTACCTTGAAAATGCCCGGTGATCATCCTTGGCTGAATCACCTTCAAATGGGTCTCCCTAGTGAGTCTTTGGAGTAATTCGGGTTCCGATTGCGAATGGCCCGCTATATATTGTTCCAGTACGGAAGATAAAAAATGCATGATTATTACTTTGTATATTTAAGCCCTCAAATATAATGATCATGCAACAATTTACAGTAAGAACGGCCACTTTGGCCGATTTAAATATTCTATTGTCCTTTGAGCAGGAAATTATTCGTGCAGAAAGACCTTTTGACGAAACATTGGATGAAGATCCGATCAGCTATTATGACCTTAGGCAACTGATATTGTCCGATGAGGCCGAGGTAATGGTGGCGGAGCTCCACTCCAGGATCATTGGTTCCGGTTATGCTTTGATACGGGACGCAAAACCGTATTTAAACCATAAAAAATACAGTTATCTTGGATTTATGTATACCGAAAAGGACCAACGGGGCAAGGGGGTTAATAAGGCAATTATTAACGCCCTGATGCAATGGTCAAAATCCAAGGGTATCCAAGAGGTTAGACTTACGGTTTACAACGATAATGAACCTGCCATCAGGGCTTATGGGAAGGTAGGTTTTAAAAAGCATCTTCTGGAAATGAGGGTACATGTTGACTGACCAAAAATTGAATGTACCCATTACCACTTCTAACCGTAAATTGTATTTTTACATAAAATTTAGCATATGGAATTTAAAAATTCGTTAGTGTTTGCCCAACAATTGGATACTGTTGATCCTCTTAGAAAATATCGTGACGAATTCCATTTTCCCAAGGTAAAGGGCAAGGAGGTTATTTATTTTACTGGAAATTCCCTGGGATTACAGCCTAAACGCACACAAAAGTTTGTAGATGAAATAATGTGCGATTGGAAGGACTTGGCCGTGGAAGGTCATTTCCATGCAGAAAAGCCTTGGTGGGATTACCACGAGAGGTTGGCGGCTCCCTTGGCAAAAGTGGTTGGTGCCAAGACCTCGGAAGTATCTGTTATGAATACCCTTACCGTAAACCTTCACATGCTCATGGTCTCCTTTTACAGGCCTACCCAGAAGCGCTTTAAAATTATTTGTGAGGAAAAGGCATTTCCTTCAGATCAATATATGTTAAAGAGTCAGGTTGAATTTCACGGCTTTGATCCACATACCGCTATTGTGGAGGTTAAGAAAAGACCCGGGGAAAATTTTTGGCATACCCAGGATGTTATTGATAAAATTAATGAGGTAGGGGATGAACTGGCCCTTGTGCTTATAGGTGGGGTTAATTACTACAATGGGCAGGTCTTTAATATGGAAGCCATTACCAAGGCCGCCAAGGCACAGGGAGCATTCGTAGGATGGGATTTGGCCCATGCGGCAGGCAATGTTGCCCTAAACCTTCACGAGTGGGGTGTTGATTTTGCGGCCTGGTGCAGTTATAAATATATGAATAGTGGGCCTGGAAACGCTTCAGGGATTTTTGTAAACGAGAAATATCTAGATAACAACGAGATTCCAAGATTTGAAGGCTGGTGGGGAACAAAGAAAGAGACCAGGTTTTTGATGAAGCCCGAGTTCGAGCCTATGGAAAATGCGGATGCATGGCAGGTAAGCAATCCTCCCGTGCTGTCCCTGGCTCCTTACCTGGCTTCCCTGGAAATGTTCCAAGAGGTAGGAATGGAAACCCTGATTTCCAAAAGAAAGCTCATTGTGGCCTATTTGGAATTTATTCTCCAAGAGATAGATAAGGAGACCGATGGGTCTTTTGAGATTATCACTCCGGAGGACCGTGGCTGTCAACTCTCTGTGTTTTTGCACGGGCAGGGAAAGGAATTGTTCACTTTTCTAATGGAAAATGGAGTTGTTACAGATTGGCGTGAGCCCAATGTAATTAGACTGGCACCTGCACCTTTTTATTGTTCCTTTACGGATATGTACAACTTTGGCCAAATCCTGAAATCAGGAATCCAGGGCAAGGGCTAGGTTAACCTTCGCTGTCCCTACTATTTTTTTAATTGCTAAATTTCCGGCCTTAAACCTCCAAGCACTTTAATTGCAGAACCATTTATGAAGTCACTACGTCTTATTCTTTCCAACCCTAGATATTTTGGACCTTCATGGGTATTTGCCAGTATTAATATTTTGTTTGGTACTTGGGCCATTTATATCCCTACGGTCAAGGATCAATTGGACATCAATAAGGCCGATTTGGGTATTGCCCTATTCTTCCTGTCGCTGGGGGTGTTTATCGTCTTCCCCGTGGCGGCCAAAATAATTAATAGACTAGGGGTTGGTAAGGCAACATGGTACGGAATAATTTTCAGTAGTGTAGCGGCATTGTTCCCTTTGTTGGCGCCCAATTATTACTCTTTAATGGCAGGGCTTTTTTTATTGGGGGCCGGCAATGGCTTTACGGATATTGCCATGAATACCTTGGTCACGGAAATTGAAAAGGAAGATCGGCAAAATTTTATGTCGGCCTCGCATGGCTTTTTTAGCTTGGGCGGCGTCATTGCCGGTCTGGGCAGTTTTCTGATATTTAAGATCAATAATCCGGCATTGCATATGCTCTATGCCGTTATTTTGGTACTGGTAGTAAATTTTATATTCCATAAACACTATAGTCATATTGTGGCCGCCCCGGTTGAAAAGGAACCGTTTAGTCTTAAACTTTTTAAGCCGCTCTTGGTCCTTGGAATTATTTCCTTTGTGGTAATGGGGGGAGAAGGGGCCATTGTGGATTGGAGCGGCTTGTTCTTAAAGGAAATAAGCATGGCACCGGAAACCTTGATAGGAACCGGGTTTTTGGCGTTTTCAGTGATGATGACCTTGGGAAGGTTTTTGGGAGATAGTATCAGTGCCGCTATTGGGCCCATTAAAATAGTGGCCTTGGGAGCAGCAATTGCTATTTTAGGTTTTGTTTTTGTCCTTACTACCTACACCTATATGGCCATTGTTGGATTTGCATTGACAGGACTTGGGTTTTCGGTAATTGTACCGGAGCTCTTTAGGATAGGCGGTACGGTCAAGGGGGTGGATTCTTCCCAGGGGGTATCCTTTATAGCCGGTACGGGCTATTCCGGTTTCTTGATCGGTCCGGTAGTGCTAGGGTTCGTGGCCGAGAGTTTTTCCCTCAAGTATACCTTTGTAATCTTGATGGTCTGCACTATTGTAGTACTTGGCGCCACTTTAAGGCTACATAAAAGAGGGAAATAATTGTTCCACTAAGTTTTACGGATTTTTGGAAGTGACTTTAATGTTGGTGAAATACAATTTAAAACTACCATCTTCATTCTGGTGCATCTCGGCAATTTTTAAGCCGTTGATATCCGCATAATTTTCCCAAGTCGTGATTAGGGAGGGTTCAGGCTGATTTGATCTTCTAAATACCCATTCCTTTATCATATAATCGTTGCCAAAATAAAAATCATAGGCGTCACCGGGTGTGTAACCTCCTTCGTTTCCATAAACAATGGTGAGTTTTTGCATCGGGTTTTTGCTGATAGGGGCGGGCACATCACTTTTGTGGTCGTAGGTGATGTTGTTTTTATCCCAGGCCAGATTAAAGGGAGCCATCAACCAATATTTGTCGTTAATAAAACCACCGTTTAATTTTGTTGCCGTACTGTCCATGGTATTGCGGTTATAAGAAATGGTATCTCCTTTGTTGATAGACACAATATCGTTGGTGACCGTATTCCACACCCAGCTGCGCTCGGAATGGCTGTCCGGGCGATCTACATTGAACGTAAAGGCTATTTCCTTTACATTTCGGAATTGATCAAATCCGTGTGCATTGGCTATCTTGTCCAAAATGGAGAGTTCCATTTTTTGGGTGGCCACTTCGGTTTTTTTATCGGTTTTACAGCCGCCTAGGATTAGCGCAAGGCAAAAAGTGGCCAATACTGATTTTTTCATGTTTGGTTTTTATCAAAGATAATAGGTTTTTGGCAAAATCCTTATCGTTGGCAACTACATTGTTGATGCAGCTCCAAATAAGAGCGTCTACGGCTTTGTTTTGTTGGCTAAATCCGGTTTGTCCATAGCCGATCATCGGATGCGTAGGAATTACAATTTGGGAATATGGGGGGTCTTGTTATAGTACCTGTGGACAGGAATGGCTTATCAAATAATTTAGCTGCCATAATTCCCAATAAATTCATTATTTTTGAAACTTAATAAGAAATCAAAAAATGAGTTCAAAGAAAGGAAAGATACAAGAGGCAATAGACGAAAAATTGCTGGGCGAAAGAAAAGTATTTCTATGGGGGATGGTGGATGATGATACCGCTAAACATGTAATCGATCGTTTGTTGTATTTGGATATGCAAAACAACAAGGAAATCCAACTGTACATAAATAGCCCTGGAGGTTATGTTACTTCTGGTTTTGCCATGTACGATACCATTAAATCATTAAAGAGTCCGGTATCTACCATCTGCTCCGGTTTGGCAGCCTCTATGGGGTCCATTTTATTATCGGTTGGGGAGAAGGGAAGACGCTTTATTCAGCCACATGCCCAAGTGATGATCCATCAGCCCAGTGGCGGTGCCAGGGGGCAGGCCTCGAATATAGAGATCCAGGCCAAGGAAATCATTAAGACCCGTGAACTTAGCGCCAAAATATTGGCGGAAAACTGTGGTCAGGATTTTGAAAAGGTTATGAAGGATTTTGATAGGGATTATTGGATGAACGCAGAGGAGTCCATAGCCTATGGTATAGTAGACGGAATTCTGGAATAACCCTGTCGCAGCTTGTTCAACACAATTCATAGTTCGAAACTTACATAAAAAGGAAAAGTCCTTCACAATCTTAATGTGAAGGACTTTTTATATATGGACGCCTAAGCGGAATGTGTTATATATACGGATAGAACATGGTGTTTGGATGTTTGGGAAAGAAATTTATTTGTAAAAATGCATTTTTTTGGATCTGAGGTTAGGTTTGGCGCCTGCGTGTAACCACTGTGGACATTATGTGATGTTTTTGCCCCTTCTATATCTAAGTTACTTTATTTTATTACATTTATTACTTTAACATTTACTTTTCCCTATTAAAATCAGTATGACACAAACTCCTAAAAAAATTGCTATTATCGGTTCAGGATTGGTAGGATCCCTTTTGGCAATTTACCTACGGAAGTTAGGCCACCAAATAACGGTTTACGATCGGAGACCCGATATCCGAAATGTTGAGTTTTCCGGAAGATCCATCAACTTGGCGATGAGCAATAGGGGTTGGACGGCCTTGAGGGAGGTGGGTATAGAAAATGAAGTAAAAAAAATTGCCATTCCCTTGGACAAACGAGCCATTCATGTTGTGGGCCAGCCAGAGTATTATCAAAAATACGGAAAGGAAGGAGAGGCCATCTGGTCTATTTCACGGGGTGTGTTAAATAGGAGAATGATTGATCTGGCCGAAGAGGCAGGGGTCCTTTTTCGTTTTGAGGAAAAGGTATGGGATGTAGATCTTTCCGAAGGTAAAATATATACTGGCGCAACGGAGAGGGGGAAATGGAAGGAATATCATTACGATATAGTTTTTGGCTGTGACGGCGCTTTTTCCAGGGTTAGGCACAAAATGCAACGAAGAAGTAGGTTTAATTACGTTCAGGAATTTATAGATGTAGGCTATAAGGAGCTTACTATTCCGGCCAATGGGGATGGTACCCATAAATTGGACAAACACTCCTTTCATATTTGGCCAAGGGGGAAGTTTATGTTTATAGCCATGCCCAATTTGGACGGTAGTTTTACCTGTACGCTGTTCCTTCCTTTTGAAGGGGAGGTTTCCTTTGAGAAGATAAATACCAAGGAAGAGGCCAAAGCCTTTTTTAATACCAATTTTCCGGATGTTACCCCGGCAATTGAGGACTTGACCACAGATTTCTTCAATAACCCCACCAGTGCCTTGGTGACCATTAAGTGCTACCCATGGACGTATTGGGATAAAGTGGCTCTGGTTGGCGATTCGGCCCATGCCATTGTGCCATTTTATGGGCAGGGAATGAATGCGGGCTTTGAGGATATTCATGCCCTTAACAAGATTATTGCTCAATACGGGGACGATTGGGAACAGATCTTTAGTACCTATCAAACAGAACGCAAGCCCAACGCCGACGCCATAGCAGAGCTCAGTTACCGCAATTTTGTGGAAATGAGCAGTATGACGGCCGACCCCAATTTTATCTTGCAGAAAAAGATTGAAAAACGCTTTGCCAAAAAATACCCGGATAAATGGGTTCCTGCCTATTCGCGGGTAACGTTTTCAAATAAGCCCTATGTGGAAGCTTTGGCCAATGGGGATGCACAGGAAGAAATAATGAAGCAAATAATGCAAATCCCCAATATAGATGAGATTTGGGACAGTGTGGAGGTAGACCAAAAGATATTAAGTCTTTTGGATGGGAAGGAGAAGTACGAAGTATAGAAAAAACAAAAGCCATCTTGGAAAGATGGCTTTTGTTTTTTATTGGTGGCTTTTACTATAATTTAGAAAAAAGCTTTTGCATTTTCTCTTGTTCCTCCTCGGCCAAAACCGGGTCTACCAAAATTCTTCCACTGTGTTCGTCGCTTATGATTTTTTTGCGGGAAGCAATCTCCACCTGAACTTGCGGTGGAATGGTAAAGAAAGATCCACCTGAAGCACCTCTTTCAATAGGAACTACAGCCAAACCGTTTTTTACGTTGTTTCGGATTCTATTGTAGGCCTTTACCAATCGCTCTTCAATCTGGGATTGATACTCTTCGGATTTTTTCAAAAGGGCTTTTTCTTCCTTTTCCGTTTCGGCCAAAATAGCGTTCAATTCCCCTTTTTTGTGCTTAAGATGCAATTCCCTTTCGGTCAATCGTTCTTTGGTAGCGGCAATAACCTCTTTTTTCTGCTCTATCTGGGCTTTGAATTCCTTTATATTTTTATCGGCCAACTGAATTTCCAGTTCCTGGAATTCCACTTCCTTGGTCAATGAATTAAATTCCCTGCTATTACGGACATTCTTTTGTTGTTCCGCATATTTTTTGATCAAGACTTTGGCCTCATCAATAAGATTTTTCTTGGCGCCTATCTCGTAGTTAATGGTTTCAACATCGGTTTTAAGCTTATCCATTCTTGTTTTAAGGCCAAGTACCTCGTCTTCCAAGTCTTCTACTTCTAGAGGAAGTTCTCCTCTAACATTTCTTATCTCATCAACTCTAGAATCAATTAGTTGCAGATCATATAGTGCTCTTAACTTTTCTTCTACTGTTGTTTCTGTCTTTGTTGCCATATTTAAAAATACTTGATGGGATTTGTTTTGCTCTCCGATAAAGAGACTGCAAAATTAGGAATTTTTTTCGTAAGATAATCAACTAAGAGATTTTTTGTAAACTGCTCGGTTTCATAGTGCCCAATATCTGCCAAAAGTATTTTGCCTTCCGCTTCATAGAATTGATGGTATTTTAAGTCCGATGTTATAAAAACATCAGCATTGGCCGCTATTGCCGCCGATATGGCAAAGGAGCCACTTCCTCCCAAAACGGCAACTTTCTCTATTTTTTTTTCTAGAAAATCTGAGTGTCTTATGCAGGAAACATTCATTTTTTTCTTCAAAAATTCGAAAAATCCGGGCTCGTCCATTGATTTTTCCAGATTTCCTACCATACCCATCCCAATATTTTGGTTTTTATTTTCCAAAGTTTGTATCTCATAGGCAACCTCCTCGTAGGGGTGGTTGCTAAAAAGGGCCTTTAAAATTTTTGCTTCATGGGACTTACTGTAGGTAATGCTTATCTGGGATTCTTTCTCATAATGGGTCTCCCCAATTTTACCTAAATATGGATTGGCCCCGGCATTGGCTTGGTAGCTCCCGGTTCCGTCCACGGTAAAACTGCAGTTGCTGTAATTGCCAATATGGCCTGCTCCGGCATGGAACAGAGCGGTTTTAAGGGCGTTGGCATTTTCTTGGGGGACATAGGTGGTCAATTTTTTAATAGTGCCCGCCTGTGGGATTAGAACGTTTGTATTTTGCAGTCCCAAGACCTCACATATTTTGGCATTGACCCCTTTATGGCTATTGTCAAGGGCCGTATGCATACTGTATATGGCTATATCGTGTTTAATGGCCTTTATTACGACCCTTTGAACATAATTGGAGCCGGTTATTTTCTTTAAGCCCCCAAAAATAATGGGATGGAAACTAACAATTAGATTGCATTTTTTGGCTACAGCTTCCTCTACTACATTTTCCAAGGTGTCCAATGTTACCAGGATACCGCTTAGCTTATTATTTGCATTCCCCACCAAAAGTCCCACATTGTCAAAATCTTCGGCATAATTCAGTGGCGCCAATTCCTCCAGGGTATCTATAACTTGTTTTATGATCATTTTTAAAATTTATGGTCTTCCAAAGATAAAATATTATATTTTCGTTCTAATGCAGCTACTAAGAAAATTAAGTTTTCCCATTTCACTGATATATGCCCTGGTGGTATATCTGCGCAATTATCTGTACAACTTGGGGGTCTTTCCTTCCAAAACCTTTAAAACCAATACTATATGTGTTGGGAATCTGAGTGTAGGGGGAACCGGCAAAACCCCAATGATAGAATTTTTTGTGGCCAATGTTAAGGAGCAAGAAAGAATAGCGGTATTAAGTAGGGGTTATGGCCGGAAATCCAAAGGTTATTTGTTGGCGAAACCTGGGGTAGGTGTTGCCGATTTAGGGGACGAACCCTTTCAGATCCACAAAAAATTTCCCAAGGCCACTGTTGCTGTGGATGCGGACAGGCAACGTGGTATTGCCAATTTGGAGCAAACGGTGGCACCCGATATTATCTTGTTGGATGATGCCTTTCAGCATAGAAAAGTAAGATGTGACCACTATGTGCTATTAACCTCCTATTCCAATTTATATGTGGATGATTGGTATTTGCCTAGTGGGAATTTGAGGGATAGCAAACGGGAAGCAAAGCGGGCCAATATAATTGTAGTTACCAAGTGCCCATCTAATTTGAGTATGGAGGAGCAAGGGGCAATCCGAAAAAAATTGAATCCCGGGCCAGGACAGAAAGTGGTCTTTAGCTTCTTGGAGTATGAAACTACTTTAAAAGGTAGTTTGGGGGAGATGGGCTTGGACGAACTTAAAGGTAAAAAATTGACCTTGGTGACAGGAATAGCCAATCCAAAGCAGTTGGAAAGCTTCCTAAACGTTCAAGGGATTGATTTTGAGCATTTGGCATACCCTGACCACCATTTTTTTACAAAGAAGGAAATTGCTTTGTTCAATACAAAGGAAATGGTACTAACCACCGAAAAGGATTATGTGAGGCTGGAAGGCAAAATAAAAAACCTATGTTATATTGGGATAAGTCACAAATTTATGAATAGGGGCGAAGAGGTACTATTGCATTTAATGAATGAAAACCTTAGTGCCCCCTAGGCCTCAATTTTTTTTTTCACATCAAAGATGTTCTCTCCAATTTTGGCGTAGAATACCTCCGGTTTAAAAGGTTTGGTAACAACGTCATTACATCCTGCGGCATAAAAACTCTCCAGACTGTCATCCAAGGAAATCGCTGTTAGAGCTATAATGGGCACCAATCTATTGAATTTTCTTATTTCTATAGTGGCTTCTTCCCCGCTGATACCAGGCATATGGATATCCATTAGGATACAGTCGTAATCGGTTTTGCGGACCATGGCCACAGCCTCCAGGCCATTGTTGGCAATATCACAGGTAATTTCCTTCTTGTTCAGCATTTTCTTTGTAATCACCTGATTGATTTTGTTATCCTCCACAATCAATATATGGAGTCCGGCAAAATCATATTCCACCTCGGTAATTTCGAAGGGGATATCATCAATAAGGTCATCCTTACTTTTAAGATCCAATTCAAAGAAAAAGGAACTTCCTTTGCCTTTTTCACTCTTAAGCCCAATTTTACTGCCAAATAGTCCCAATAGGCTTTTAACAATGGTCAACCCCAGACCGGTACCTCCATATTCCCTGTTAATTTGGATAGAGCCCTGTTCAAAGCTGTCAAAAATGGTAAGCTGTCTTTCTTTGTCAATACCAATACCATTATCCTTTACTTCAAAATAAATGGTCAGGTTCTCTTCCACTTTTTTAGCGAGCCTGGCTATAACGGTCACCTGTCCCCCTTTGGTAAATTTTATACCATTGCCTATAAGGTTTATAAAGATTTGGGAAAGTTTAAGTGGATCTCCCAATAGGTGGGATGGAATATTCTCGTCAAATTCCAGTTCAATTTTTGTTTTGTTGGCCTTGGCACTTTGATGAAGGGAATTTATGACTTCGGAGAGGATCTTTTTAAGATTGAAATCGATCTGCAGGGCTTCCAGTTTATCTGCGTCTATTTTGTTGATCTGAAGAATGTCATTGATGAAATTCAATAGGTAATCACCAGAAAACTTCAACGATTTTAGGTGTTCTTTTTGATTTTCACTTGGGTTTTCCTCAAGTAATAAATGTGTTAGCCCGGTAACAGCATAAAGCGGCGTTCGCAATTCGTGGCTAACCGTGGAAAGGAAGTTGGTCTTGGCTTCCATAGCCATTACAGCAGCATCCCTTGCGGCCTGTAATTCGTTATTTTTTGTATGTAGTAGATCGTTGGTCTTTAATTTGATCTGATTGTTGCGGTACAGGGAAATTGCCAATATGGAGATTACTATAAGAAAGGCAGCGGTTAAAATAGCCGTTATTTCCGTTCTGTTTTTGGATTGGTTAAGTTCTTCTATCTTAGCCTCCTGCCGACCGATTTCATCCTTCATGAATTTAGTCTGGATATTGTCGGCCGTTTTGGTTTCCGCCAAAATTTTTCCAAGGGTAAATATAGAGTCCTTGAGGTTTACTAGATTCCTGTTGTAGGATAGGGCCGATTCAAAAAAGCCAAGTTTTTCATTGGTCACTGTTAGCAGCTCATTGGCCTGAAGTACTTCCAGGTAAAAATTGTTCGCCTTGGCCAATTTTAAGGCACTCTGTGCATTTTTAATGCTCTCCTCGTAATTTTCTGTTTTATTATAGATCTCGGCCAATTTAATGTGGGCTTTGGCCGCTAGGTAGTCCTTTTCGTAAATATCCGTATTTACGGCGAGGGCATTGAAATTTTTTGTGGCACTTTCGTATTTTTCCAGGTTTAGGAAAATAATTCCCTCTACAAAAAGGATATTGTTCAGTAAATTCCTGTCGTTATTGATCTGTTTGGCCTCGTTCAGCATGGAAATTGCCAAGAAATTTTTACCGTCCCTATAGGCAATAATGGCATCTATATATTTATGGGTAGCTTCTCCATAGGGATAGGAAATATCCTTTAAAAGGGATTTCGATCGGTCCGCATAATACTCCGCGCTATCGTCCTTTTGCAGTTGTAAATACAATATGGCGAATTTGTGATAAGTGTCTATGAGAGCCTTTTGGTCATTGTTCTTGAAGGCAATCTCCATTGCAATATTCAAGTCCTCAAGGGCGGGTTCTATTTGATTCTTATTGCCCATTTCCCTCGCTTTGTCAAAATAAAATTCTATGTCCTTCCCTGAAGCCTTGTTTTCCTGAGTATAGGAATGGCCAAAGCAAAAAAAGAATAAAGCCGTTAGGAGCCATAATTTTCTGTTCAGTTTTATATGTAGGAATATTGGTCTCAAACGTATCGTTTACTTATAATATAGTTAATTAAATCTACAATTCTACTGCTGTACCCTGTTTCATTATCATACCATCCAATAATTTTAACCATTTTGCCGATTACAGATGTCATCAGAGAATCAAACGTACAAGAGAAGTAAGTATTGTTTATATCAATAGAAACTATGGGGTCTTTTGTGTAATATAGAATGTTTTTAAGTTCTTTTTGCGATATTTTAAGGAAAGCATCATTTATTTCCTCTATAGTGGTCTGCCTTTTTACATTAAAAGTGATATCGGTCAAAGAGCCATTGGGAACGGGAACCCTTATGCCGCAACCTCCGATAACATCGGATAGTTCTGGGAATATTTTGGTCAAGGCCTTGGCCGCCCCTGTTGTGGTGGGAACAATGGATTGTGAGGCCGCCCTGGCCCTTCTTAAATCCTTATGCGGTTGGTCGTGAAGACTTTGATCTGTGGTATAGGAATGGATAGTGGTTATATATGCCTGCTCAATTCCGCAAAGATCTTGAATTACCTTGATCATGGGTGCTGCGTTATTGGTGGTACAGGAGGCATTGGAAATAATGTCATCTCTTTGGTCAAGGGTTTCGTGGTTTATTCCGAATACCACCATCTTTATGTCATCTTCGGTTGGAGGTACACTAAGAATAACCTTTTTTGCCCCATTTTTTAAGTGGTGTTCCAGAATGGTCCTCTCCTTAAATTTTCCAGTTGCCTCAACAACTATGTCCACTTGATGCTCGGACCAAGGGGTGTCCTCGGGAGATTTGTGGTTTAAGAGGGCAACCTTATTGTTTTCTACGATAATGTAATTATCACTGTGGGATACTTCTTTTTGAAATACCCCGTGGATGCTGTCGTATTTTAATAAATGGGCCAAAGTAGGTGCATCTGCCAAATCGTTAATGGCCACCACCCTTAAGTGGGGTTGTTCGCTTAGAAGTCTAAATAGGGTACGGCCAATTCTACCAAAGCCGTTAATACCAATATTAATTTGTTTCATAAATAGGGTCAAGCCAATTTATCCGTATAATTACGGATTGATATTCTAGATATGGGGTGTAAGCGGTACTTACTTTATATGTTTGTGTGCCTTGTAGGAAGAACGGACCAAAGCCCCGCTTTCTACATGCCTAAAACCTAATTGTAGGCCTATTTCTTCATATTTCTTGAACTGGTCCGGTAAAATAAACTCCTTTACCGGCAAGTGTTTTTTGGAAGGCTGTAGGTATTGGCCAATAGTAACCACATCTACATTGGCCGCCCTTAGGTCTTCCATGGTTTGGATTACCTCTTCTTCCCTTTCACCAAGTCCCAGCATTATTCCCGACTTGGTACGGTTGGCGCCGTGCTCTTTTAAATAGGAAAGTACGCCAAGACTTCTTTCATATTTTGCCTGTATTCGGACCTCCCGTGTTAGTCGCTTTACCGTTTCCATATTGTGCGATATAACTTCAGGTCCTACAGCAAGGATTCGATCTAAATGGGTATGGATGCCCTGAAAATCAGGAATTAAAGTTTCCAGGGTAGTTTGGGGGTTCATTCTTCGGATGGCCTTTACGGTCTCTGCCCATATTATAGATCCCATATCCTTAAGGTCGTCGCGATCCACGGAAGTAATAACGGCATGTTTAATATCCATTATTTTAATGGATCTGGCCACTTTTTCCGGCTCAGCCCAATCTACATCTTCCGGTCGGCCCGTTTTTACACCACAAAATCCACAGGAACGGGTGCAAACATTGCCTAAAATCATAAAAGTAGCGGTACCTTCCCCCCAACATTCGCCCATATTTGGACAACTGCCCGAGGTACAAATGGTGTGAAGGTTGTACTTGTCCACCAATCCCCTTAACTGGGTATATTTTTTGCCAGTCGGAAGTTTTACCCGTAACCATTTGGGTTTGCCTTTTGGCGGGATCACACTGTCTATAGTTTCGATACTCATTCCACAATTTTGTACAAATATACGAAATGGTAGATAGTTAAAATACCAATTGGCGGCAAAGTATGCCAATGGTACAATATCAATTGGCGGCCCTTAAATTTAATGGTTTGATTTTCAGTGCTAAGGAAGGTTGTGTGGATACTGGTGGTAACTACGGGACCGATAATTGAAGGTTGATTCACAAAAGTAGGAAAGGTGTATTCGTACAGAAGTAAAGACTTCCTTTGCCAGCTCCAACAACTAGTTTCGGGCAGCTATCGGCCAACATCCAAAACCTGGTATGCCGGTTCTTTCTTCAATTGAACTGCGGTTCGGTTAAATACGAGTGGAACTATCGGAATTAACTGTTGTTATTTATAATTTCTGCCAGCAGCCTTTTTGCCCTTAGTAATTTAACTTTTACATTATTCACTGGTTCGCCTAGCTTTACGGCAATTTCGGCATAGGGCAGTTCCTGAAAATACCTTAGGTTTATTACTTCCTGGTAATGCGGTTTAAGCCTTTTTATGTATTCCAATAAGGCGGCCAAATTTTGTTCTGTAATTAAACTGTCCTCGGGGGAAGGGGCATCATCCAAAACCTTTTTAATAGCTTCGCTACTACTTTCCTGATTGCCCTGTAGGATATTTCTTTTGCTCTTGCGAATTAGGTCGATGTGCAAATTTTTTGAAATGGCGATCAGCCACGTCTTAAATTCGTAGTCCTCTTTAAAGGTATGTATCTTGTCAAAGGCCTTTGAAAATGTCTGGATGGTAATGTCCTCGGCATCGTTCTCGTTTCTGGTCCTGATCAATTGAAATCCGTAGACATCGTTCCAGAAGCTGTTTAATAGTGCACTGAAGGCTATTTGGCTGCCTAATTTGGCCTTTTCAATGAGTTGTGGAAGTGGTTCTTCGGATTTGTCCAAGATAAGAATATGTAAATGGTGATAATAGGCGGGTTTCTATGGTGTAACGGAATCCTTTCTGCAGTCCTGCTCTGTAGGGAGTTTTCCACAGTAGCCACAAGCTTCTCCATCCTTGTTTAAAAAGGGACTCTGGCTGGCACATGTTCCCGCAAATTTACCATCCTTTTTAGACCATATTTTTATCGCAATACCCGCAAAAGCAAGTGCTAGTAGCCCTATTGTTAAAAATAATAATTTCATATCCCTGCATAATTTAATGCAAAGATATGAAATTTATAACCTTCCCAAGAAGGATTAGGATTACTTTAAGACCTTAATTCAATAGGTGATATTGGCCACGATATTCTCTATGGTAGGCTTTGAATTCCCACCTGTTGGCTCAATGGTGATATATCCAACGGCATTTTCACCATAGGGAAGGGCCATTAGTTTTTCACTGTTGCTGGCCTCCTGTATTACGCCCAGATTAAGCATTTGTCCGTTGACCTCTGCCCACATTTGGTAGCATTGGTTTTCCGGTAGGTGAGGTAATTTGCTTACATTGATATAGGAGAGCTTTTTTACAGGGTTAACATAGGCCACGGCCTTAAGTTCCTTGGCCTTATTATTGCCTTTCACCGTAAGTCGCCTCGTTTTGGGATTGTTAAGGACAATAAATTGATTCCTTACATCCTCCAACTGTAAACGCATATTCTCTTCCAGGTTCTGAATCTTATTGTTGACAATAACATTTTCCTCCTGTAAATTCTGGTTTTGGTTCCAAAAGAAATAGGATGCTCCTGCAAAGATCAGAGCGGCAAAACTGGCTGCAATGGCATACCTAAAGAATTTTGATCGTCCTGAATTTTCCTTTTTGATTCTAGTTTGAATTCTATCCTTAAGGCCTTCCGGAGTTTTAATGGCATGTAACTTGGCAAAGATTTCAAGGTTTTCCTGAAGCTCAATGTAGGTATTCCTTACTTCCGGATACATGGCTATATACCTTTCAACCTGTAATGCCTCCTCCTGGGAAGTGGTGCCCAATAGATATTTCTCCAGTAGGTCTGTTTCTAAAAATATTTTAATCTTTTCTTTCATGGCTATATTATTTGCTGCACAATTTGGTCGGCTATGCTGTAACTTCAGCTTAGTTTTTAGGTCCCGGTATTCATCAAGGTTGTGCTTTAATTCATAAACAAACTTAGTAAACAGGCAAAGACCATTGTTGAACCATATATCTTCTTTAATTCCCTAAGCCCTATCTTTAATCTAGATTTAATGGTGCCTAGTGGTATGTCCAATTCTTCGCTTGCTTCCTGTTGGGTCATTCCTTGGAAAAACAAGGCGTCCAATACAATTTGATATTTTGAATCTATTTTATCCAAATTATCCTGAACGTCTATCAATTCGGGAATTATACCTTCATTTCCTAATTTATATACGTCCGAAACGTCCATTTGGATTTCCTTGTCGGATTTGTTGTTGGCACTTCTTAATTTGTCGATGGCCGTATTACGCGTAATCCTAAAAAGCCAAGTAAACAATTTAGCCTTTGCAGGGTCGTAAGAATCCGATTTCTTCCAAATTTTGATAAAGCTTTCCTGTACAACATCCTGGGCCAATTCCTCATCGCGTACTACCTTGTAGGCTACACCGTATAAAGTATCCCCGTAGTGTTCATAGAGAAGGGAAATAGCTTTGTCATTTCGCTCTTGAAGTAGCTCAACAATATGATTTTCCAGTAATATGCTCATAGAATTAGTGTGTTCTCAAAAAAAAATGTTTGGCAATCATCCAAGACCTTGTTTCTTCTCGTATATACACAAACGCTAAATTATAAAATTGATTGTTATACTTAGCGTTTTAATTGGATAAATGGACAGCTGGTAACTGTGCATTTAATTTTTGGTTAGTTTGGTTTGGTATAGCCCCTGGCATTATATGTCAGGGGTTATTTTATGATATTGACTTCCGGGCTGATCACAATTCCGAACCTTTGCTCTACCGTTTCTATAATGGTTTCTGCCAATGCTATTATATCCGCACCCGAGGCATTACCGTAATTGACCAATACCAATGCCTGATTTGTATGCACTCCGGCATCCCCAAACCGCTTCCCTTTAAAACCGCACTGCTCTATTAACCAACCAGCAGGAATCTTGAATTCATTTTCAGACACCTTATAAAAGGGGGCATCTGGATATGTCTTGGTAAATTTATCAAATCGTTGCCTAACTATAACCGGGTTTTTGAAGAAACTTCCACTGTTGCCCAATTCCCTTGGGTCCGGCAATTTACTTTTTCTAATGGCAATTACCGCCTCGGAGACGTCCTTAATCCCGGGATTGGTAATGCCGCAATTCTGTAATTGGGAAACAATGGCCCCATAGTCTACATTTAGCTTATGGTTGCGTTTGGTCAATTTAAAACTCACCGAAGTGATTATGTACTTCCCAAGACCTTCCCTTTTGAAATAGGAATCGCGATAGCCAAACTGGCATTGGTCTTTGGTAAAGGTAACAAGTTCCCCGGTGGCAATTTCCATGGTTTCACAATCTACAAAAGTGTCTTTAAGTTCAACACCGTAGGCGCCTATGTTCTGAATTGGAGCGGTACCTGTATTTCCTGGAATGAGGGATAAATTCTCCAAGCCGCCATAACCATGGTCCAAGGTCCACAATACCATATTGTGCCAATTCTCACCCGCACTTACCTTTATTATAGCCTCGTCCTCATTTTCGGTTATTAGCTCAATTCCCTTTAAGTTGATGTGCAGTACCAGATTTTCCAAATCTTTTGTGATGAGCATATTGCTACCACCCCCAAGAACAAATAAATTGGGATATCCCTTAAGTGAAAGGGCCTTTTTTAGTTCGGCGATCGAATTTATTTCGCAAAAGTATCTGGCCTTGGCATCTATTCCAAAAGTATTGTACTTTTTAAGGGATATGTCTTGTTGTATTTCCATTAACGGGCATATACATTTAAGGCCTCCTTTAGTATGTGAACTGCCCTTATTAAATCGTCCTTTTCCAGTACATAGGCAATTCTGATCTGGTTTGTTCCCAGGCCATTGGTTGCGTAGAACCCTGCTGCAGGCGCTACCATAACGGTTTCCCCATTCCATTGAAAATCCTCCAATAACCATTGGGCAAAAGTGTCGGCATTGTCTATTGGCAATTGGGCAATACAGTAAAACGCACCCTGTGGCTGGGCCACTACCACCCCATCAAGTTTGTTCAATTCTGTGATCAGTATGTTTCTGCGCCCCTCGTATTCCTTTTTTACATCGTCAAAATAGGACTGTGGGGTTTCCAAGGCAGCTTCACTTGCAATCTGCGCATAGGTAGGAGGGGAAAGACGAGCCTGTGCAAATTTTAGGGCGGTCTGGATCACCTCCTTATTTTTAGAGACCAAATATCCAATTCGCGCCCCGCACATACTATATCTTTTGGAAACCGAGTCTATGATGATGGCATGTTCTTCCAAGCCTTTTTCCTGAAGAATGGAATAATGTTCCCTGCCGTCATAGATAAATTCGCGGTATACCTCATCGGCTACCAGGAACAGGTTGTGTTTTTTTACTATTGAGGCAAGTTTTTTAATTTCTTCCTTGGTATATAAATAGCCGGTTGGATTACCTGGATTGCAAATAAGGATGGCCCTTGTCTTGGCTGTTATCAGTTTTTCAAATTCATCAATGGGAGGCAGTGCAAAATTATTTTCAATATTGGAAACAACAGGTACTACCTTTATTCCGTTTGCGTTGGCAAAGCCGTTGTAATTGGCATAAAAGGGTTCGGGGATAATAATTTCGTCGTCATTATCGGCTATACTTCCCAAGGCAAAGGACAATGCTTCCGAACCACCTGTGGTGACAATGATATTGCCCGCATCAACATGAATGTCGTTCTTGGCGTAATATTGGGCTATCTTTTTCCTGTAGGATTCGGAACCTTCCGTTCTACTATAGGCCAAGACCTCCAAGGTATTGTTTTTAACAGCATCCAAGGCAACTTTAGGTGTTTTTATGTCGGGCTGGCCAATATTTAAATGGATAATCTTGACTCCCCTTTTTATGGCAGCTTCGGCAAAAGGAACTAGTTTTCTTATGGGAGATTCCGGCATTGTTTCGCCTCTCCTTGAAATTGATGGCATATGGATTTTAATTTTAGGCAAAAATGAGAAATCAATACGGACAAAACAATAAAACAGTCTTTTTTGATTCCATATTAATATGTTAAATGATTCTGATGTTTAGGGTTTTGTGTGTAAATTAGAGAGTTAGGTTACTTTAAATGGAAATAAAATGGCTCTCCCAAGACATATGTTTTTCCTTATTTGCTGCTTTCCCTTTTTGACCTTATCCCAAAATTTCGAATTGCCATTTGGGGAAAAGTTTCAAAAGGTAAAGTTTGAATTGGTCAACAATCTCATTATTATCCCTATAGAGGTCAATGGTGCGGAACTTTCATTTATTTTGGATTCCGGAGTAAATAAGCCCATTCTTTTCAATTTGTCGGATAAGGATTCCATCCAAATAAACAATGTGTCCGAAATTGCCATCAAGGGCCTTGGGGATGGGGAGCCTATTGATGCTTTGAGTTCTAGGGGCAACGTTTTTAAAATAGGGAATGTTGTCAATAAGGATCAATTGCTCTATGTGGTCATGGACACGGAATTGAATCTTTCCCCTAGGTTGGGTTTACCGGTCCATGGAATCATTGGTTATGACCTATTTCGGGATTTTGTTGTTGAGGTGAATTATTCTTCCAAATATTTAAAACTTCATGCCCCTGGTTTATACAAGCCCAAAAAAAGCTCCAAGATCCGAACAATTCCTTTGCGCATTGTTCAAAATAAAGCCTATGTCCAAGGTCATGTGCTAATGAAGAATAAACGGAGTATAGCTGTGGAATTATTGGTGGATTCGGGTAGTTCCGATGCGGTTTGGCTTTTTGAGGATTTGGATAAAGGTTTGGGGATTCCGAAGAACAACTATGAGGATTTTCTGGGGCAAGGGCTAAGTGGAAGCATTTATGGGAAAAGGACAAAGATAGATGGCATCAATTTGGGCGGCTTTCAATTGAGGGAGGCCAAAACTGCATTTCCTGATCTGCAGTATTTTAATTCCATCACCTCTATGGGCAATAGGAACGGTAGCTTGGGCGGAGAGGTCTTGAAAAGATTTACATTGGTATTCAACTACGGTAACCGTACCCTGAGTCTGCGTAAAAATGCTCTTTTTAACCATCCATTCGACTTTAATATGAGTGGGATAGATATCCAGCACAACGGGATGCGTTATATTTCCGAGAGTATAGCCGAGAACAAAGGAATGGTGTTGAAGGGGAGTGGGAAATCGTTTGGGAATGTGCAGATACTCTTCGAGAACCTCACCAGGTTAAGCATGGTCCCGGAAATTATAGTTTCCGGTATTCGTGCTGGAAGCCCTGGGCATAAAGCCGGTTTGCAGGAGGGGGATGTAATACTGTCTGTAAATGGTAAAAAGGTGCACCGCTATAAACTTCAACAAATCCTGCACATGCTCAATGAAAAGGACGGGAAGAAGGTTAGGTTGCTTATAGAACGTTATCAAAAGGACATGTTAATCACTTATGTTCTTAAGGATATGTTCAAATAAGAGGTGTCTGGAAATCCTGCCAAATGGGAGGGTTTTGTTCAACTGTTTTTTGTAAGGCCCTTAAAAAAAAAGCTTGTTAAATCCCTACAAAGGACTTAACAAGCTTTATGTATTTATGAATGGAAATTATTTGCCTTCTGCCGGCAATACCTTTCCTTTAATTTTCAACACCTTCGTTGGGGTGTCAGCATTGGAAATTACCGTAATCGCCTTTGCGATCGGTCCAACCCTGTTAGTATCGTATTTTACTTGAATCTGGCCAGTCTTACCTGGTAAAATTGGACCTTCCGGTTTTTTGGGAATGGTACAACCACAGCTAGAGCTTACTTTGCTGATCACTAGCGGTGCATTACCGGTATTGGTAAATTCAAATACCCGCACACCATCACTACCTTTAGCGATTTCGCCATAATCAACGGTTTCCGTTTTGAAATTAATTTTCGCTGCATTTTCTTGAGCGGTTAGGCCAAAACCTAAGAGACCAACAAATAGAACTAGTACTATTTTTTTCATTATTTTTAGTTTTTGTTGAATTTCAAAAGTAAATGTTTTTAATCAACCTCCAAAATTCTTTTGTTATGTAATAACGTTACTTATTTTTGTTTCGTATTTCTAAATGGACAAAAACCTTAGAATTACTTCAAGTTTAACCTTAATTTTGTACTCATTTAGTAATCGCCCGTATTGGGTAAACAAAAACTGTTCCAAATAATGGAAATTCCTTCAAAATATGAACCTCACAAGGTAGAGAGCCAATGGTACGACTATTGGACCGAGCATAAGTATTTTCATTCCATCCCCGATGACAGGGAGCCTTATACCATAGTTATACCGCCACCCAATGTTACCGGAGTATTGCATATGGGCCATATGTTGAACAATACCCTACAGGATGTTTTGATACGGAGGGCGCGTTTAATGGGGAAAAATGCCTGTTGGGTGCCGGGAACCGATCATGCTTCCATAGCCACGGAGGCCAAGGTGGTTGCCAAATTGAAAGAACAGGGAATAGATAAAAAGGATATTTCCCGAGAGGAATTTTTGAAGCATGCCTGGGATTGGACCCATGAATATGGTGGGGTTATCTTGGAACAATTAAAAAAATTGGGATGCTCCTGTGATTGGGAACGCACCAAGTTTACCATGGATGACAATATGTCCGCATCTGTTATCAGGGTTTTTGTGGATTTGTTCAATAAAGGATTGATCTATAGGGGCTGCCGAATGGTGAATTGGGATCCCGAGGCAAAGACCACCTTGTCCGATGAAGAGGTTATTTATGAAGAAAGACAGGGTCTATTATATTATTTAGCATATAAAATAGAAGGCTCTGATGAAACCGTAACCATTGCCACTACCAGACCTGAGACCATTTTAGGGGATACGGCAATATGTATTAACCCCAATGATGGTCGTTATGCCCATTTAAGGGGCAAAAATGCCATTGTACCTATATGTAATAGGGTAATCCCAATAATTGAGGATGAATATGTAGATGTTGAATTTGGGACAGGTTGCCTAAAAGTGACCCCGGCACACGACATTAATGACAAGGCCTTAGGGGAGAAACACCATCTGGAGACCATTGATATTTTTAACGAGGATGCAAGTTTAAATAGTTTTGGATTGCATTATGAGGGCAAGGACCGTTTTGAGGTTCGTAAGGCCATTTCCAAGGAATTGGAAGAAAAGGGATTTTTGGTAAAGACAGAGCAACATATAAATAAAGTTGGTACTTCGGAAAGAACCAAGGCGGTGATAGAGCCAAGATTGTCCGATCAGTGGTTTTTAAGTATGGAGCAATTGGCCAAACCGGCCATAAAGGCGGTTTTGGAGGATGAAGATATTAAGTTGTTTCCGAAGAAATTTGAAAATACCTATCGACATTGGATGGAAAACATCCGGGATTGGAATATTTCCCGACAATTATGGTGGGGGCAACAAATTCCGGCCTATTACTTTGGGGATGGTCAGGACGATTTTGTGGTAGCGGAGACCAAGGAAGCAGCCTTGGAACTGGCCAAGAAAAAATCCAAAAATTCCAAGTTATCATTGAAAGACCTAAAACAGGATGCAGACGCCTTGGACACCTGGTTCTCTTCTTGGCTCTGGCCAATAAGTGTTTTTAACGGGATCTTGGAACCCAATAATAAGGAAATAGAATATTACTACCCAACCAATGATTTGGTGACCGGACCGGATATTCTGTTCTTTTGGGTGGCCAGGATGATAATTTCAGGCTATGAATACCGCCAGGAAAAACCGTTCGAAAACGTATATCTCACCGGTTTGGTTCGGGATAAACAAAGACGTAAAATGTCCAAATCCCTTGGAAATTCACCTGATGCCCTGCAATTAATAGAAGACTACGGCGCAGACGGGGTACGTGTTGGTTTGTTGTTGAGTTCCGCAGCAGGGAATGATTTAATGTTCGATGAGGCTTTATGTCAACAAGGAAAAAACTTTGCCAATAAGATTTGGAACGGATTCCGATTGGTAAAAGGATGGGAGGTGGCCGACCTGCCACAGCCAGAGGCTTCCAAGTTGGGAATTGAATGGTATACCGCAAAATTCAACAAAACCCTTGCGGAAATAGAAGATCATTTTAGTAAGTACCGTATCTCGGATGCATTAATGGCTATTTATAAATTGGTTTGGGACGATTATAGCTCTTGGTTATTGGAGATTATAAAACCTGCCTACCAACAGCCTATAGATAGGGTTACATTTGACGCGGTAATCCATATTTTCGAGGAAAATTTAAAATTATTGCACCCATTTATGCCTTTCCTAACGGAGGAAGTTTGGCAACATATTGCAGATCGAACCCCTGAAGAGGCTTTGGTGATTGCCAAATGGCCAAGGGTACAAGCGGTTGATGAGGATCTGATCGAGGGCTTCAATTTTTCCTCGGAAGTAATTGCAGGAGTCCGAACGATTCGCAAGGAAAAGAACATTCCTATGAAAGAAGCACTTCAACTGTCGGTATTGAACGATGGGGATATTTCTCCAAATTGGGATGTGGTTATTGCCAAGTTGACCAATTTGTCGACTATTGATTATGTAGACAGCGCAGTGGATGGAGCATTGACGTTTAGGGTGAAATCCAACGAATATTTTGTTCCAATGGTGGGTGCCATTGATATTGGGGCGGAAATTAAAAAATTGGAGGAAGAATTGGAATATACCCAGGGCTTTTTGGTTTCGGTAAGAAAGAAACTTTCCAACGAGCGTTTTGTGAACAACGCTCCTGAACAGGTAATTGCCTTGGAGCGGCAAAAGGAGGCGGACGCTCTTGCCAAGATAGAAACTTTGGAGAAAAGCCTGGCCAGTTTGGGGTAGCTGTATGCGATCCCTGTAGTTAAGACGCTTTCGGTTGGGGAAAAATATACAAGATTTAATGAAAGCAGCTTGACTATGGCGAAAAAAACGATAAAAACAGGTATTCTTTCATTCGGAATGTCGGGCACATTATTTCATGCCCCATTTTTGTACGGGCATCCGGGATTTGAGTTGACGGCAGTTGTTGAAAGAAGTAAAAAATCGGCCCACATAAGTTATCCCAATATTACTAGTTACGATACCGTTGACCAGCTTATAGCAGATGACGATATTGATCTGGTGGTGGTAAATACGCCCAATTATACACATTTTGAATTTGCCCTAAAAGCGCTCAAAGCTAAAAAGCACGTATTGGTGGAAAAGCCATTTTGTGTTGGCAGTTCAGAGGCTAAGGAACTTTTTGCGGTAGCAAAAAAAGTGGGTCGTCGTATTCTGCCTTATCAGAACAGGAGATATGATAGTGATTTTCTATCCGTTAAAAAGGTGTTGGAGTCCGGTAAACTTGGATCGTTGGTAGAAGCACATATGCGGTACGATCGGTACCGGCATCATATTGGCCCTAAGGTCGCCAAAGAAACCCCGGTACCCGGTAGTGGTCTCATGTACGATCTTGGCCCTCACTTGTTGGACGCCGCCATGGCACTTTTTGGATACCCCTTGGAATGGAGTAAGCACACAGGGCAGTTTAGGCCTAAAACCCAGGTGGACGACTATGCGCATATACATTTGTTGTATCCCAAGGGAGTGCAGGTGTTTATAACAATGAGCATGTTGGTGGTACAGCCACAGGCTGCCTTTGTCCTTAATGGAACCAAAGGTACCTTTGTTAAGTCCCGAACCGATATTCAAGAGCAGCAGTTGTTGACGGGGATGAGTCCTAGCGATCCTTTATTTGGACTGGAAGAGGCCGATAAATATGGTGTGCTCACTACAATTGGTGGGGAAGGGGAAAAACAAATCGAAAAAATTCAATCGGCTAAGGCATCCTATCTTAATTTGTTTGAGGATGTGTATAAGTGCCTTGTTGAAGGGGTTCCATACCCCATTTCCGAAAAGGATATTATATTACAATTGGGGATTCTGGAAGGGTAAACTGGTTTTGATGGCGGTCCGGATATTTTAATTTTATTGGGAGTCACTCCCTTTCCAGGGCAGGCAATAGGTTCACTCCTTGGATTTTGGATAGTGGTCGGAAGACCCTGTTTAATTAATCGTATCTTTAAATAACAACAAAATAGTGTGCTGTTTTAAAATTTAGGTAACTAAGTCATTAAAAATGCTCCATTAAAAAAGCGAACAATGTCTAAATTGCCGGAAGACCACAAGTTTTTAGACCTATCGGATTATGGGAGGCCGATAGCTAGGCGTATTGCCAGCGCACTTAAAACAACCCCAATTACGCCAATCCACGTTACTTTTGGGTTCCTCATTTCAGGAGTCATAGCTGTTGCGTTTATGTATTATGGATATAATTGGTATGCCGCCTTGTTTCTTATTTTGAAATCTATTTTGGATGCTGCCGATGGTGAGTTGGCACGGATAAAGGATACACCGTCCTATACCGGGCGATATTTTGATTCGGTATCGGATATTGTATTGAATATGCTGATATTCCTGGTGCTCTGGAGGATAACCACGGCCGATTTTGGTTTAACGTTGCTGGCATTTTTAGGGCTTCAGCTTCAAGGAACACTTTATAACTATTACTATGTAATTTTACGGAATAGGTTTCAGGGGGATGTTACTAGTAGGATTTTTGAATCCGGGACCCCGGTAGCAATGCTTGGGGAGCGCCAACGGAATGTGGACGTTCTGTTTTGGTGGTATAAAATACTTTATGGAAGCTTTGATCTTGTTATCTATAATCTCGATTCGGAGGCGGCGAACGATAGGCGTTTGCCCAATTGGCTAATGACGGCCGTTTCCACCTTTGGGCTTGGGTTTCAACTCTTAATAATAAGTGTATTGCTTGTTTTGGGGTGGGCAGATTACATTGTACCTTTTTTTATTGTTTACTCTATATTTATTTTTTTGTTTATCGCCATTAGGAAGGCGCTATAAGGTAGTCACTTCTCAACATTTTGCCCTTGTTATTTAAAAACAAATAGGACTAACCCCTATGGTGTGTGCTTACACACTTTTGTGTATTTATTATGTAATTTGCTGTTATTTTTGTATAATTTAGTGCGAATATCATTATAATTTTTATATTTGTGTGCCTACACACTTTTTTTAATTATTAAATATCATGTATTTGACAGGGCCAATTTACAATGGTAAAAAATAAAAAGACCACTATACAGGATCTGGCGGACTATGCCAATGTTTCCATTGGAACCATTGACAGGGTATTGCACAATAGGGGGAAGGTCTCTTTGGCCAAAAGAAAAAAAGTGGAAGAGGCCATTGAGAAATTGAATTTTAATCCCAATCTCCTCGCAAGAACATTGGCTTTGGGTAGGCAGTTCACAATTTTTAGTCTGTTTCCGGAAGCAACTTCTTCCCAAAGTTATTGGACTTTGCCGAAAATAGGGGTAGATCAGGGAGTGGAGGTTTATAGGGATTTTGGATTGGAGCTGGGCTCCTATGAGTACAGTTTGTTCGACGAATCCAGTTTTGTCAAAAATGCCGAGACCATCCTTGGGAAAAATCCAAGTGGTGTAATTTTGGCCCCACTTTTTGAAAAGGAAAGTTTGTGGTTTGTGAATAAGCTCCAGGAAAGGAATATTCCTTATGTCTTTATTGATGCCAACATCCCCAATAAGAAAAACCTAAGTTATATTGGCCCCGACTTAAAGGGTAGTGGATATATAGCGGGAAAATTATTGAATTCAATTTTAGGTCCCACCGAGGATATTCTTGTTGTAAACTTGGTAAAGGGGCTGGAGAATAGTGCCCACACAGGAACTGTGGAAAAAGGGTTTAGGGAGTTCTTTAAAAGCAACACGGTATTAAACAGCAGGAAAATAAATTCGATTACCATACCCACAACCCTGGAAGCAGAAGTGAATAGGGAGCTTACCAAATACTATATTAAAAATCCAGGAACCAAAGGAGTGTTTGTAAGTAATTCCAGGGCACATCTAATTTCTAGGTACCACGCCCTGCACGAATTGGACATAAAGGTGGTGGGGTTTGATACTGTCCCTGGAAATGTGGCTGAATTAAAGAATGGAAATATCGATTATATTATTTCTCAAAGACCTGTTTTTCAAGGGGTAACGGCGGTCAAGACTTTGTTCGATTTTTTTGTGTATAAAAAATCGCCCGCCGCTGTACAGTATGTGCCTCTGGATATAATTATTAAGGAAAACGTAGATTATTATATTAATTTTCAATAAGCCTAAGGAATGAAAAAAGAAATTAAATTGGGGTTGCCCGTTTGCACGCTTTTGCTGTTGTTGCTCGGTTCTTGTGGAAATAGTAAGTCCAATAAGAACAAGGCAGATTCTGCGCAAGAAGTGGAAAAACCAGCTATTAGGGTGGAAAATAAAGTGTCCGAACAAAAAGTGGATGTCTACTTTGGGGATGAATTATTTACTTCCTACATCTACCCTGATAATATTATGAAGCCGTGTTTGTGGCCCATAGTGACATCGGAAGGTACGGAAATTACGCGAAAATATCCCTTGAAGAGCGTAGCCGGAGAGCGTGCAGATCATCCGCACCACATTGGAATGTGGATGAATTACGGAGATGTAAACGGTATTGATTATTGGGGGCATTCAGAGGCTACCCCGAAAGATAGGAAGGAATTTAGTGGCGTAATTAGGCATCAAGAGGTGGTTGGGACCAAGGCTGATGATAGCAAAGGGACCATTCGCGTCAAAACCAAGTGGGAAGCTGGCGGTCGGACCCAAATTACGGAAGACATAGATCTTCACTTTATGGATAGGGGCAAGGTCAGGATCATTGATTGGATAAGTACATGGACGGCCCAAGAGGATATTTTATTCAAAGATACCAAGGAAGGTATGTTTGCCATTAGGGTGAGTCGTGAACTGGAACTGCCATCGGACGATCCACTAATGCTAACGGATGCACATGGAAATCCTGAAACTATCAAAGTAATTAATAATGATGTGGTTTCGGGAGATTATCTAAGCAGTGAAGGAATTACCGGTGGGGATGTTTGGGGTACCCGCGCCAAATGGATGAAACTTTTTGGAAAATATAAAGACGAAAAAGTTGCCGTGGTGATTCTGGACCATAAAAAGAATCCGGGTTATCCGGCCTATTGGCATGCCCGAGGCTATGGCCTTTTTGCCGTAAACCCATTGGGGCAGCATGTATTTTCGGACGGCAAGGAATCAATGAACCTGAGCTTAAAGAAGGGCGATTCTGTTCGTTTCGCGTTTCGCACCTTAGTGTGTTCGGGGGAAGTTTCCAACGAGGAAATCAATAAACTTGGGCTGGAATTTTCCAATCTGTACTAGCCCTTTTTAAGTAAATAGGAGATAAACAATACAATAAATTATCATATTTGGATAGCATGGAAACAAATTCAAACTCGAGAAGAAGTTTTATAAAAAAAACGGCTGCCAGTTCGGCCCTAATTGCGGCCGCAGGAATGCTACCTCAATTTAGCGCTAAAAGCTATGCGCGAATTCTAGGTGCCAACGACCGAATTAATGTCTCCATGATGGGGGTCAATAGTAGGGGAAAGGCATTGGCGCAAAATTTTGCAAGCCAAAAGAACAGTGAGGTAATCCATGTCTGTGATGTGGATAGTAGGGCTATAATGAATTGTGTGTCCGCCGTTAAAAAAAGGCAGGGAAGGGATCCGAAAACTTATGCCGATTTCCGCAAGTCCTTGGAAAGTAGGGATGTAGACGCCATGGTAATTGCCGCACCCGATCATTGGCACGCTCCGGCATCGCTCCTGGCCATGGAGGCAGGAAAACATGTGTATGTAGAAAAACCATGTAGCCACAACCCCAATGAGGGAGAAATTTTGGTGCAGGCCGCAAAGAAATATGGAAAGGTGATTCAAATGGGGAACCAGCGCCGCTCTTGGCCCAATGTGGTCGAAGGTATAAATGCCTTGAAGTCCGGTGCCATAGGACGGGTATATTTTGGTAAGGGTTGGTATACCAATAACCGGCAATCCATTGGAATAGGGAAGGAGGTTGAGGTTCCCAAGTGGTTGGACTGGGATCTTTGGCAAGGTCCGGCCCCTAGAAAAAATTATAAGGACAATATTGTGCATTACAATTGGCATTGGCTATGGCATTGGGGTACGGGGGAAGCCCTTAATAACGGTACCCATATGATAGATTTACTGCGTTGGGGTATGCAGGTGGACTATCCGATAAAGGTGAGTTCCAACGGTGGTAGGTATAGGTACCAGGACGATTGGGAGACGCCGGACACCCAAGTGATTAATTTGGATTTTGCAGACGGAATGTCCATGTCGTGGGAAGGTAGAAGCTGTAACGGAAACCCTATAGAAGGTAGTGCTGTAGGAGTAATGTTCTATGGGGAAAACGGTAGTATGCTTATCCCTGGAGGCAATAGCTATTCCATTTTCGATTTGGAGGGAAAACTGGTAAAAGAAGTGAAAAATACCCAAGAAATAGATCCTAGAAACAATTCCAATCCTGCCGAACTTTTGGATGCCTTGCACATACAAAACATGTTCGACGCCATTTTGAGCGGGTCCAGCCTGAATGCTGATATAGACTCGGGACATAAAAGTACCTTGTTGGTGCAGCTGGGAAATATAGCACAGCGTACCGGTAGGTCGTTGAATATAGATTCCAGGAATGGACATATTCTGGAGGATAATGATGCTCAAAAATTATGGAGCCGTTCTTATGAAAAAGGATGGGAAATGAAATTATAAAATATAAATATGGCAAATAGAAGATCGTTTTTGGAAAAGTTGGGCAAAGGGGCAGCCTTTTCAACATTGGCCCTGTCCGTACCCACAACTATGTTTTCACAATTGAAATCAGGAGAAAACCTGAAAAAGAAAACAAAAATTATTGGAATTATTGGTGCTGAAAACTCGCATACTAGAGGTTTTGGGAAAATGTTCAATAAAGATAAGGAGTTTCCTGGATGGGAAGTTAAATTCGTTTGGGGGGAAAAAGACGAGTATGCCCAACTGGCTAAAGATGAGGGGGGTATTCCTATTATAGTAAAGGATCCTTTGGAAATGATGGGCAAGATAGACGCGTTGATCGTAGACCATAGACATGGCGACCTTCATCTGGATGCGGCCCTACCCTTTGTAAAGGCGGGAATCCCCACCTTTGTGGACAAGCCTTTTTGTTATAGCAGTCAGGCCGCAAAATTGTTTCTGGAAATGGCGAGATCTGTCGGTACTCCGGTAACATCCTATAGTTCCATAGCGCATAGCCACGGTACGGATGATATGAGGAAGCAATTGGAAGAAATGAAGGAAATAAATCAAATTACCTGTTATGGGAAGGCAGATATTAATTCTATTTATGGAGGCTTTTTCTTTTACGGGGTACATTTGGTAGAACCTCTTATCTATCTTTTTGACGAGAAAATTGTTTCCGCGAAGTTCAACAAAAATGAAAAGGAAAACCTAAACAGTACTGCCAGCTTGATATTTGAAAACGGAAGGATGGCTACTTTGGTAATTACTACCAAAAAGTACGGGTGGCAGACCTTTGTTGAAACCGAGGAAGGAGTGGTGGAATTAAAGTCGCGAGTGAAAACCGTTGGTCCCGATAAAAATTATGTAGACATGGTAACCATGTTCAGTACCGGTAAGGAACCCCGCAGCCATGAGAGTATCATACATGGTATTGCCGTTCTGGAAGCGCTTCAAAAATCCATAATTTCCGGTAAGTGGGAATCCGTAGAACTAGGATGATGATGTATAATAAGCAGTCGTATCCATTGTTTTGGACAGTGGCTATAATATGCGCCTTGGTGTTTCTTGGGTGCAAGAACAAAAAGACAAAGATAGCAAAGGAGTCAGGGACGCCCATTGTACTTAATAATAGTCTAACAGATTTGGAGAAGGAGCAGGGCTGGGAGCTGCTTTTTAACGGAGTATCCCTGAATGGTTGGCAAGGTTTGGGTAGAGAGGATGTTCAAAGCGAACTGTGGAAAGTTGAGGATGGTACCATACGAAAACTGAATAGTGGCGAGGTTCCTTCCATGCCCGATGGCCAACCCATGGAGGGTGGCGATTTAATGACCGTGGATACTTTTGAGAATTATGAATTGTATTTTGAATGGAAAATATTAAAAGCGGGGAACACAGGCTTAAAGTACAATGTGTCCGAGGAAATGTCGCAAAAGTTCGGTTCCCAATATGCTGCCCTTGGGTTTGAATACCAATTGCTGGATGATTCGGATACCCTTTATGCAGGCAAATTAAAGCCTTCCCAATACACTGGGAGCCTTTATGATTTGATTGCAGCTGAAAACGCAATGGTAAGACCAATTGGGGAGTTTAACTCTAGTCGCATATTGATCAATGACAAACACGTGGAGCACTGGCTAAACGGAAAAAAGGTAGTTTCTTATGAATTTGGGTCCCAGCATTTGGATTCCTTGTTTAAAAAGAGCAAATATGTCGATATCCCAGGGTTTTTGGATAAGAGAAATGGCCATATTGTGCTACAAAACCATAAGGACGATGCCTGGTTTAGGAATATCAAGATTCGTAGAATTAAATAGGTTGATTAGTTTTTAGATAAAATTGATTCTGGTCAGTTAAGTGTAAAATCAATAAATAGTTATGAAATTTAAATATACACCCATTATAGTGCTGTTCTTTTTTAGTAATATGGCAATATCACAATCCAAGGATGCCCAGGCAATAGAGGGTGTTTTGTATTCCGATGAAGGATGGGTTTCCCTTTCTACCAATACAGGAAAGATTTCGGGAATAAACCGCCTTGACAAAGAGGCCAATGTTTCAAAAATGTATATGTCCCCTGGCTTGATCGATGTCCAGATCAATGGCTTTATGGGGGTCGATTTTTCTGGTCCCGATCTTACCGTTGAAGGAATACGGAAGGCTACCAAGGCTTTGTGGAAGGTTGGGGTCACCACCTATTTCCCGACTATCATTACGAGCGATTTCAAGAGGATGAAAAAGAATTTTGCCATTCTGGCACAGGCACAAAAAGATCCGGAAATAGGAGCTTCCATTCCCGGTTTTCATTTGGAAGGTCCTTACATATCTCCACTGCCGGGATTTAGGGGAGCGCATTTGGAGAAGTACATAAAAAATCCGGACTGGGAAGAATTTCAGGAATTACAAAGGGCGGCCAACAACGGTATAAAGTTAATAACCTTGGCCCCTGAATTGGAAGGTGCCATTCCCTTTATCCGCAATTGTGTAGCCAATGGTATTATAGTGGCACTTGGCCATCACAATGGAAGTGCCAAAGATATAGAACGTGCCATAGATGCAGGGGCTAAAATGGCCACCCATTTGGGCAACGGTTGTGCCAACGAGATCAACAGACATCATAATCCGCTTTGGCCGCAGTTGGCCGATGATAGGATTACGCCCAGTATTATAGCGGACGGATTTCATTTGACCAAGGAGGAAGTACGGAGTTTTTATAAGGTAAAAGGCCCCAATAAAACTATTTTGGTATCTGATGCCTTGGATCTGGCAGGCTTGCCACCAGGAGAATATACCCGAGGTGAACGTACCCTATTGCTGACCCCCAATGTGGTGAAATTGCCCAAGGAAAATGTACTGGCCGGGGCGGCATCACCAATTAGTGCCTGTGTAGGTGTAATTATGGATTATACACAATGCACTCTTAAAGATGCCATTCAAATGGCAAGTACAAATCCCGCAGAATTGTTCTCATTAAATGACCTAGGCGAAATAGGACAAGGAAAAAGGGCAGACCTTATACTTTTTCAGCTTGAAGATAAGAAGGTGGTTATATATAAAACATTTGTGTCCGGAGAATTGGTTTATTCCAAGGAGTAGTTCCTTGTTGTCTTCCATAATGTTCGATTTAGAGGGACTTGTTTAAAAATTGATTATTTAAAAGCAGTATATGGGCAATAAATCATTGATTAAGAAAATTCTATTGGGACTAAGCGCGGTAGGCCCGGGGCTTTTTCTTATTGGGTATAATATTGGAACGGGTAGTGTTACCACAATGGCCAAGACGGGTGCCGAATACGGTATGAGCCTTTTTTGGGCATTGGTACTGTCCTGCGTTTTTACCTATATTTTAATGGTTGCCTATGGCAAGGTTACCTTGGTTACGGGAAGGACTGCCCTGTTTAATTTTAAACAGGAGTTTAAATGGGGCTGGATACTTTCGCTTTATATTATACTAGTGCTCATAATTGGCGAATTATTGGCTCTTATGGGGGTAATGGGAATTGTGGCCGATTTGGTGCAGGAAGGGGTGCGCTTGGCGTATAACGGAGTGGTAATTCAAAGAGGGTGGATCATCCTGTTTTTTGTGATAATCCTGTCATTCTTTTTATGGTTTGGCCGGTATAAGGCCTTTGAAAAAGTATTGACGGTTTTGGTTATTTTGATGGGACTGTCCTTTGTAGTCGTTTTTATAATGGTCCGTCCCGATATGGCCGATATTATGTCCGGCATGGTTCCGAGTATTCCGGACACACCAGGTGCCTTGGGGCTTATTGCTGCCATTACGGGAACCACTTGTTCGGCGGCTGTTTTTGTAATGAGAAGTACGGTGGTGGCGGAAAAGGGATGGGGTATAAATGATCTAAAAAAGGAAAAAACCGATGCTTTTGTCTCGGCTTTTATGATGCTTTTATTGAGCGGTGTCATCATGGCCGTTGCCGCGGGAACCTTGCACATTTCGGGCATGAAACTAGACAATACGGTAGAGATGATATCCCTCTTTGAGCCTTTGGGGGGCAAATTGGCAGCTTTTGTTCTTATAATAGGGATTACAGGAGCCGGACTTTCCACTATATTTCCGATTGTGCTAATAGCCCCATGGCTAGTTGCCGATTATAGGGGGACTCCAAGAAACATTCATTCCACCTCGTCCAGAATGCTGATATTCGGCGCTTTGGTGTTTGCTTTTGGGACCGTTTTTTTAGAGGAAAGGCCACCGGCGCTTATGGTGTTTTCCCAGGCTTTTCAGGCTTGTATCCTGCCAGCCGTAGCGGTACCTATGTTTATTTTGATAAACAGACATAAATTGATGGGCAATAACAAGGCTGGTACCAAGCTTAATTTAGGCCTAGTGGCCGTAATCCTATTTTCACTGCTTACCACCTGGTTTGCAATTGCAGAATTTATTTAAAAAAGTAACAATGGAAAGATCATTTCAAATCGAAAATTTAGCAGTAAAAACCTATGGGGAAACAAAGGCCATGGGAGCAGCTGCGGCCGATTATGTGGCTGGAAAATTACGGGCGGCCATAAACAAAAAGGGTGCAGCCAATATTATATTGGCTACGGGAGCATCCCAGTTTTCGTTTTTAGAGGCGCTGCAGACCAAGGAAATTGATTGGGGAAAGATAACGGTATTTCACTTGGATGAATACAAAGGCATATCCGAAGCCCATCCCGCTAGTTTTAGAAAGTATCTTAAAGAACGTATTTTGAATAGGGTAGCACCTAAAAAGATATATTTCTTAAATGGCGATGCACCAAATTTGGAATTGGAAATCAAAAACTATGAAGAGGCGTTGCAGGCACATCCAATAGACATTGCCTGCATTGGAATAGGTGAAAATGGACATATAGCCTTTAATGATCCCGCAGTGGCCGACTTTAAAGACCCCAAATTGGTAAAGGTGGTAGAGTTGGACGAGGCTTGTAGAAACCAACAACTTGGAGAGGGCTGGTTTCCAACTTTTGACGATGTGCCCAAAGAGGCCCTTACGCTTACCATTACCGCCATTATGAGTTGTAAGGCCATTAGTTGTGTAGTACCCGACGAAAGAAAGGCACAGGCCGTTTATAATAGCCTTTATGGGGTTATCAGTACCAACTGTCCGGCTTCCATACTAAGGACCCACCCCGAATCCGTCCTGTTTTTGGATAAAGGTTCGGCATCCATGATAAAATAATCAGTCATGCATATCTGTCCCAATCCTTGATAGGATCAAAGGTCCGGACAAGATTTTCATTGGTGTTATTTTATGCTGAGGGCCTCGTGGTCGAAAGATATACCTTCCCAACCACTGATCATAAAATTACGAATGTTTTGGTGGTCCGTACCCTTTGGGTGTTCCAGAACGTCTTTTCTGTAATAGGAACCAAAGCAGGCCAAGGTTTGCTCTTTGCTCAATTTGTGATGTTGTGCAAAAGAGAATACTTTACAGGATCCTGAATTTTGGCCTGCCTCATTAATAATTTCCCCATTGGAAAATCTTGTAGGGGAAAAATTATAAAAGGTGTCAATAATACCAATGGTGTCCCCAAAGGTTATCTCCTCGGGAGTCCTTCTCAGGGTGTCTAAAAATTCGTAAACCGTCATAGTTGGATGGGATTTTAGTTTAGCAGGTAAATTTAGATTATCCCATTAAGAATTAAGTTGGATTTGTGAAGTAAATTATTCAATAGATTCCCAAATGGGTTGGATACAAATTTTTTATCTTTAGGGAATTGCAGGAAATTCAATTTGGTATTCCGTATTGCTGGTAGGGGTCCATTAACAATATTAATCAGAAAATAAAAAAATCACTCATGAAACAACTAATTCTAGGTATGCTGCTATTAACGGTGCTTCCTTTTATGGCGCAAGAAACTAACAAAGAAGTTCCTCCCAAGGAGATTCAAATCAAAACTGCTGTTTTGCCCGCCCCGGATGAAAAAAAGGATGGTGCTATGGTTTATGGATATAATAGTTCCGGGGAACTGGTTGTTTTGCGAAAGGGAACCAATAATCTAATTTGTATAGGGGACAACCCCAATAAGGATGGAATCAATGTGGCATGTTATTCCAAAAAACTGGAACCCTTCATGGCCCGTGGAAGAGAGCTGTCCGCGAAAGGCCTTACCGGGGAGGAGCGGGAAAAAATTCGAGAAAAGGAAGTGGGTACTGGTAAATTGAAAATGCCCAAGGAGCCAAGTATGATGTACGTATATTATGGGAAATCCGAGGATTATGATATTACTACCGGAGCGCTGCAGAACGGTAAATTTAGATATGTTATTTACACTCCGTTTGCCACCACGGAATCTACAGGATTGCCGGACAAGCCCCATGCCCCTGGGATGCCCTGGTTAATGGATCCAGGAACGCATAGGGCGCACATTATGGTGGGGCCTTTTGATTAAAACGCTACTTCCATTAAAAACAATTCAGGTCTGCGCTCCTGTTTTGGGCATATTTTGAATCATGTCCAATTGTTCCGTTTTGATATAAATATATTTAAAGCAGTTTATTAAAACTAGGATGGCCTTCATCTGTTTGTACAGAATCGTCCATGTTGGAACAGGCTTGCACTTGCCTTGTTTTTATGCTAAATGGTTCTGTTGTTGCAATCTAATTTAAACCTTACATTTGCAGGATTTTAATTTTTGGGAAAATGGGTAGTAATAATCTGGCAGATAGGTGGGAGAATGTTGAGGAGACAATAAGCTCGGAGGAGATAGATCAGTGTATTTCCCTGCTAAATAAGTTGGTTTGTAACGGGCATAAGGTTTTTGAACTTCCAGAGGATAAAAGAGTGGCGTTGTTAAAGGCAGCCGGACAATTATCCAGGCCGGCCAAGAATGAATTTAAACAACGGAAGAAGGATGCGGCCAAGGCCGCAAAACGCAAAATGATAGAGCGCGATAAACATGCGCGGAAGGAAACAGGAATAAGAAGTGCCAGGGAAGCAGCAGTTTTTGTAGCCCCAAAATTGTTGGCAGCGCCCAATAAGAAATCTTCGGAAGAGCTGGAATTGGAATCCCCTAGAAACTGCTATGTCTGTAAAACTGTTTATACCAAGTTACATCATTTCTATGACGCCATGTGTCCAGAATGTGGAGATTTTAATTATGCAAAACGGTTTCAGACGGCCGATCTTAGTGGGCAGGTAGCCATAGTTACCGGGTCCAGACTAAAAATCGGCTATCATATTACCTTAATCTTGCTAAGGGCTGGTGCAACTGTGGTAGCAACTACAAGATTCCCAGTAGATTCCGCAATGCGTTTTTCCAAGGAAGAGGATTTTCACGAATGGGGACATAGACTAAAAATCCATGGCCTGGACCTAAGACATATCCCTAGTGTTGAAATCTTTTGCAATTTTATAGAACAACAATACCACCGATTGGATATTTTGATCAACAATGCGGCCCAAACGGTGAGAAGGCCCGCAGGCTTTTACCAACACCTAATGAAAAATGAGGGAGTTCCTTTTCAGGAATTACCTCCACGCGCACGGGAAGTGTTGTCCGATCATGATTTCTGCTTGCAGGAACTAAATAACCTGGGCCAAGGTACAGCGAGTGCCCAAAATAATGCCTTGCCCGTTAATTGGCATGCACCGGAACCCGGTATTGGTATAAGGGCGTCTGCAAAGCTATCCCAGATTCCCTACAGTTTTGATAGCTCCCTTTCTGCCAAGGAAGTTTTTCCCGAAGGCGAATTGGATGCCGATCTTCAGCAAGTGGATCTGAGGAAAACCAATAGCTGGAGATTAAAATTGGGCGAGATAGAGACTCCGGAAATGATAGAAGTGCAATTGGTGAACGCCATTGCACCCTTTGTACTCTGTAATCGCTTGTCAAAGCTTATGCGTCAGGAAAATACAGGTAAGAAACATATTATTAACGTATCGGCCATGGAAGGAAAATTCCATAGGTTTTACAAGGAGGATAGGCATCCCCATACCAATATGGCCAAGGCTGCGTTAAATATGATGACACACACTTCGGCTTTGGACTTTGCCAAAGATGGTGTTTATATGAACGCTGTGGATACAGGCTGGGTAACGGATGAGGATCCCATAGAGTTGTCCAAAAGAAAGGAGGAAGTCCATGATTTTCAACCGCCCTTGGATATTGTTGATGGTGCCGCTAGGGTGTTGGATCCTTTGATAGATGGCATTAATACCGGTAAACATTGGTGTGGTAAGTTTCTAAAGGATTATCGTCCCATAGACTGGTAATCCGTCTTTTAATTAAAAGCATCCTTCAGGGAAGGGTCTATTTCCACTGTTTTGCTTTTGGCGAAGCGGTAGGATACTCCAAAATTTATTAAATAATCGGCAAAGGCGGCATCTCCATTTCGGGGACTTCCGGTACTTATTTCGGTTTGTCTGTCCGTAACACTTTGTGGTCTATCCCTGCGTACGGCAATAGGTAGATTTAGATTTAAGGTAAAATTCTGATACATATAGGCTATGCCAGGCTCTATGGACAGGACATTTCCAGGTCTACGAAAGCCTTGGTTGCCACCAATAATGTCCTTCACAGGTACGGCATCGAACCGGGCACCCAAGGACGTGGAAATAACATTGGACAAACTATAGCTAAGGCCTGTACGAACGGAATATTGGTCAGGTACAGCCATGATAGCCTCATTTTCCAAAATAGGGCTAAGCGTTTCCCTAAAGGTTCTGATGCCGTTGACTTCCCTTGGGTTGAAGAGGTAAAAACCACCGCCATAGGCAAATAGCCCGGTACTAATTTTCTGATAAAATTGAAAATCGATGGAAAGTCCGAAACCGCCGTCACCAGGTTGAATGGATTGGTCAACAGGGCGTACTTCAGGGTTGCCTTCTGGCCCTACATTGTAAAATACGTCGGTTGCATTATAATTCCCGGTGGGTAGCTTTACCCCTAAACCAATTGCAATGTTCTTACTGGGGTTCAAAACTGGATTTAATAGCCAATATCCAACACCAGCCCTTATATCGGCCAACCCCCTGGAAAAAGTACTGTTTCTTTCCTCCCTACCGTGCTCGTAAAGGGACGATCTGGAATTTATTACGGTGGGTATGGTGATACTGGTGTAGAAACGGTTGGATATACCATAGGTAAGTGAAAAGTCCCACGCATGCGAATAATTAATTACCTCTGTATTGTTGGCAACCCTATCGGCCTCCTCTTCCGTACCCCTAAAATGCCTAAAGGATTTGAAATATCTATAATTCATGCCAACCTGAAGGTTCCCCTTGCCTAAAAGGTTGTTTTCCAGACTGTTCCCTACACAGGAGGAAAAGTGTCTAATAGCTACACATCCTTGGGCACTCATTCTTGCGGTACCTAATACAAAGGCAATTAAAAGAATGCTTTTTGTACGGCATACGCATTTTAGTTTCATGGAAAGGAATTTAAGTAATTGTTTTCTTCTAAAAATCTTTATGATACCATAGGGCTAGATCCAATTAATAAAGGAAGTTTTATCACCCTTTGAAACATGCTCCATGCTACCATTATAATTATAGGACATTTTACAATGTACGATACCGAAACCCTCTACGCAGCATTAGGAAACCTTATTGTACGGCCTTTGATAAATCAAAAGTAGGGCACTGATAATTACGATATTCTTAATTATGTACTGTCCTACCAAAGTGAGGGAAAATGGTGCCTTGGAAAAGGAAATTTCGGGAAAGAATACTACTGGAATAAAAGTGAGTACAAGGTGTATTATGGCCGCAATGATAATTCTTTTGAGTTGAAGGTTAAAAATTAGGCATAGACCAATTACAACTTCGAATATGGCAAGTAATAATATCCCGATATTCTCAGGAAGGAGATCAAAGGTCAACAGTGAAATGGTCTGTTTTGCCAGCAAATCCGCCGGACTCAATCCAGGGAAAAATTTGAGAAATCCAAACCATAGGTATACTATCCCTATGCTAATACTTAGCATTCTTCCATTTTTGGTCAATCTTATCATTTATTACGGTTTGTTGGTATTGGTTTTATTCAGTTAGATTGCGAATGTCCTTGATAAGAAAAACGGGTTTTATAAGCTTGGTGTCTATTGGTTGACCGCTGTTTCACCTTCCCCTATAAGCTTTAGGTATTTCTTATAATGGTGCCTAGCTACTTGTCTGCCCAGTTCCAATCCTGCCACATTATCGGCCTGGATATGATATCCTCCCATTACTCTGGAAATTCCTGCCATTTCGGCTGTTTCGGTAAAAGTTGGGAATTTTATGACAACCGGGTCGTCAAGATTATTGGGCTCTGTAAGTGCTCCCGGAACCAGTTCAACTTCTGCCCCAAAATGGTCGTCCCCGGTAAATAAGCGCAGGGCCTCGGCGCATCCTCCGCTAATGGTACTGTGGCCGGAAACGTAGCTGGGAAAAGGAGGGCAAAGAAAGGCATCGGGGGAGTAAGGCCTCCAATCCTTTCCCTTCATTTTTACCATACCTTTATCGGGTCCACCCCAAGCTTTAATTACCTTGTCCTGATAGTAATCGTGTACCAAAGCATAAGGGCGGGTATAATCATAGAACATTTTGGAATCCCAGCAAGAGATAAAGGCATCCATGGCAACGGATTCAACCAAAAAATACATTTTTACGTCTTGGTCCAAGGTATTGTTGTCCCGGGCAGATACGTCTTGTGCAAATTTCAACCAATGCCCGGCCTGTTGAACAGATTTGGGTCCATCTCGCATAAACTCTACCAAGGCTTTATTTTCTGGGGTTAAATTGGCTTGCAGGTCAATTACCTCCTGAACTTCTTTTTCCAATTGTTCGGAACCCACCATAGGAGGTGGTCCAGGTCTAAACTGATCCGCCGTCTCCAATAATAAAGGTTTTACTTTTTGCCAATATGGCGTTAGGCAGCCTGGATTGTACTTATTGCCGTCCTCATCTATAAAATACTTTGGTTGCCATCTGTTGAGGTCAATATTCTTGTCAATGTCATTTACCGGTGAGTAATTGGTATAATCAAAGTAGGGCTGACCATTGGAACCTTCAACTTCCCCATATTGGTTGGAGCCATCATTTTTTCGGGCATTGATCACCATAGCTGCAGCCAAGTTTCCAATTCCTTCCGGGGTACTAGCATCCTTGGATTGATTATCTGGGTCAAGGCCCAAAGCGATCATTTTTTCCCTGAACATTGTACTGTCGGAATAATAGTATTCCTTCAAGGCCCTATACGCGGCATAACTAACGGCAATTTCCTTATTCTTAAGTGTTCTTTTGTTTTCAGGAAAGCGCTCTACGTCTTTTAGGTACAAGGGTTGTGCCTTGTCATCAAATCGTGTCCAGGCATCGAACATGGCAGTGCATATGAGTCCAAGATATCTTGAAGTAACCGTGGGCCTAGGCTTAAAGCGATCTGTATCCAAAGCAGTTCCTTCCAGGGCCATATAGGCCCATTGGTAAGCTACGTTGTCCTTCCCCCGTGGTTCATCGGCCATGGCCATCAGATTGTCCCCCAAATTTTTGGAAGTCTTGGATTGCTCCTTACAGCCCATCAATGCAAAAAATAATAGGGAAAGTATAGGTAAGAGAAGTCTTTGGTAGTACATGGTAGTTGGTTTTATTAATAACAATAGTAGAATTTTAGATGAAGTGAAAATTATTTTTTATACGAAATGATTATATTGCTTGATGAAACTGGTAATATATTGGATAAGATCATGAAATGTTTAATTGTTGATGATGATCCGTTGATTTGTGATTTGCTTGAGCATTTTTGCAGTAAGATCAATGAGATAGCTGGTGTCACTACAACGGTATCCGGTTTTGAATCCATTAACCTTATTAATAGTACCTCCTTTGATCTTATTTTTTTGGACTACAATCTACCCGATATTACGGGCAGGGATATATTGGACCTCAATTCCGATTCCGCCGTTATAATGGTTACTTCCAACAAAGATTTTGCATTGGATTCCTATAACTATCCCAAAATTGTTGATTTTTTGGTAAAACCCCTGGATTTCTCCAGGTTTTATAAGGGAGTTTTAAAAGCGAAGGAATTCATTTCCAATAATAGAAAAGTGCCCGAAAAGGATGCTAGATTGTTTATAAAGGAAGGTGGTAAACTGGTAAAAATAAAATTGAAGGAGGTCGCCTATTTTAAAGCGGAAGCAAATTACATTGCCATAGTTTTTAAAAACAAGAAGGTGTTGACACTTATGGCCCTAAAAGATCTTGAACCTAAACTTCCCGATTTCTTTCAACGTGTACATCGCTCTTATATCATTAATCTCAATATGATAGACGTGATACATACAGGTGCCGTGGAAATAAATAAGGAACACGTCCCTGTTAGTCAACGATATGCCACTGAATTGCTCAGGAAGATCCAGCTTTTAAATTAAGGTGTATTTCCGCTCTAATGCAGCACAAATAATAAGCAAAAATGTTATTTATTTGGTTGAGGTGATCTGTGTTTAAATCTGATATTTTGTCTGGGAGTACCTCCTCCAGTTCGGTCAATTTAAGATTGTGGATATTGGCTATTAATTTGTGTATTATCGCTTCCCATTTCACTTGATCCCTGTTCAAACCAATTTTGTTTATTCCCGTTAGATAATTTTCAAATTCCTTCTCCAGTAATTTCAGGACCTTGTTTATTTTAGGGATCTCATGGTCATAATTGTTATAGATATTTGAAAAATCCGGAGCCTTAAATTCCTTGCTGCCCAAAATTTTATAAACGGTATCTTTTAAATGGTCTATTTGGAAGGGTTTTTGAAAATATTCACTGTACGGAGTATTGGCTTCCGACGCATCCAGGGCGGATATAATAATAAGGGGGCATTTTATCTTTTTGGTTTTGATCCAATCCTTCAATCTGGTGTTTATTTTTTCATTTTCGAGCATTAAATCACTTATGATCAAATCGGGTGTATCTGAAATTATACTTTTCAAGGCCTCGTCCAAAGATTTGGTCTGAAGTAAGGTAATCTGGTCGAAATTTAGAATATGTTTTAACAGTTCCATAGTGGATACATCATCCTCTATGTGCAGGATGGTGTAATTACCGCTTAGTTTTGGAAGGGGCAGTGTTGCTGTTTGCACGGGTTTTATAACCCTTTGGGTAGAAGTGGATATGGTTGGGATTCGGATCGTAAATTCGGAGCCCACCCCTTTTTCTGAAGAAGCCACTAAAGTACCTCCAAAAAGCGTTGTTAACTGTTTTACAATGGAAAGGCCAAGACCATAGCTGCCATACCTGCCGGAGAGATCATTTTTTTCCATAAAGAAACGGTCGTTTATCCTATCAAGATTTTTGGGGAGTACCCCAACCCCGGTATCGGTCACTTTTATATATAGTGTTTCATTTTCCGAGCCGTTAACTGTAGCGGAGAGGCTAATAATACCTTTTTTGGTATATTTTATGGCATTTACCACAAGATTTGTAACTATCTGGGTCAATCTTAAAGCATCGGTCTGAAATAGGGTGGTTTCGAGCTTTTCGTCTATACTTAAATTGAAAGTAAGCCCTTTTTGAACGGCTTCGTACAAATAAGTAGAGTGGATGTCCCTTAAAAGCTCCGCAATATTGGTAGGTTCCAATTGGATATGCAGTTTGCCTTCCACTAATTTCTGGTGGTCCAGAACGTCGTATACCAGGCCGGCCAAGCTATTGCTGCTTCTTTCCAGGGAATGGATTATGGGTAGTTGTGGCTCCGAGGCATTTTTGTACAACAACTTTGTTAGCCCCAAAATAGCATTTAAAGGTGTGCGCATTTCGTGACTCATATTTTGTAAAAATTCATCCCGTTGTCTTCTTGCCAGCTGTTCTTTCTCCAGGGCAGTGTTCAACTCATGGACATGTTGATCAATTTTCACCTTCATTTTGGTAAAGGTATTCGCCAAGATCCCTATTTCGTCCTTTCGGTTGGTGGGTAGGGTATGATCATCGGGAATGCCCTGGTCATAGTTGCTGATCGCTCTGGTAATTTTGTTGATTTTTTTTGAAAATAAATTGGTGAAGAACCACGACAGGAGAATGGATAAGAGGCATACCCATAGCAATGTCTGAATACTTTCGGCGCGAACCTTAAGGGCATTTTTCAGCAATATATTTTGGCCTATATTGGAAATCAGATATATTTTTCGCTTTCCATCGAAATAGGACAACTCCTTAAAATAACTCAAATAACGGCCGTCATTTTGCCCTACTAACTGTTGAAAACCATTTTTTGGAGGTTCTTGGGAACTATTACTGACATTAAAATCGGTATAAAAATTTTGAAATTTCCGGGTCTGTTGACCAAATTGAAGAGACCTGTCATGTGCATATAAATACTGGCCCTCTGCATCTATTAAATAGAACCGACTGTCGTTACCGGCAATTTGATCGAGGCTTAGATATAGCGGATTTAGGTTTATATTGATTATCAAAATACCAACTTTTCTGTTTCCATGGTCAAAAATAGGACTGGCAACACGCAGGGTAGGGGTGTAGGGGGTGCTTATTACACCGTATTCCTCATTCAAATTGATATTGGAAAAATAGTGTTCTCCTTTATTTATTTGAACGGCCTCTTTAAAATATTCCCGGTCCCCTTTTTGTTGTAGATTGTCCGACTTCAGTACTTGTCCGTCCAATTTGTTGAAACGAATAATCTCTTTACCGTTTTCATCGGCCTCCAGTAGCCTGATCTGAAAATAAGTTTCTTTGTTTTCCAATATAATTCGGAAAAGCTGATCAATATCGTGGATGGTTTTTTCTGAGGGGTGAAATATATGTTGCTGTAGGGTTGGACTCGAGGCTATTACGGCAATGTCATTGGTAACCTCGTTGAGTAAGGCATAAAAGGACTGTTCTGCCAATTGAGAGCCATGCATAATACGTTCTTTTGAATGGGCCGTAATAACTTGTGAAGCCTTTCTAAAGACCAAGTACCCGGATAAAAGAATGGAGAAAATGATTAGGCCTGTGAAGAAAAGCGCAAATCGGGTAACTATGGAATGTCTTAAATTCATGTAAAAGCGAATATAAGGGATATACAACTAATTTATACTTTATTTAAATTGAAAGCAAAGCTTTATCGGAATGCCAATACGGTTTTAATACAAGAATCCAATTGTTTTCCACATATTTGGATTTTGTTATTGACTACTTAAGGTGGGTATGGTTTTGGTTTTAAAACAGGTGGTAATGAAAAAATAACGAATTTCATTATATTTGTTACAGACTTCAGAATTTACTTTGCTTTATGGAGACCTACGCTACAGCGCTTTTATATGCCATCCCATTTTTTGTAATCCTTTTAACTATAGAAATAACCTATGGCTATTTTGTAAAAAAACAAATGCATAAGGTTATGGATACGGTTTCCAGTATAAGTTCTGGGTTGACCAATATAATTAAGGATACCTTGGGGCTGGCAGTGATCGTAATTTCCTATCCTTTTCTGTTGGAACATTTGGCTATAACGGAAATTAAAGCCAATTGGTTGGTATGGGGCGTTGCCTTTGTTGTTCTGGACTTTGCGGGATATTGGAACCATAGGCTCAGCCATAAAATAAATATTTTTTGGAATCAGCATGTAATCCACCATAGCAGTGAAGAATTTAATCTTGCCTGTGCCCTTAGGCAGCCCATCAGCAACCTAGTGGGTTATTTTTCCCTATTCCTGCTCCCAGCAGCGGTTTTGGGAGTGCCCCACAAGGTAATAGCTGTTTTGGCCCCCATACATTTGTTTGCACAATTCTGGTACCATACCAGACATATAGGAAAGATGGGTTGGTTGGAATATATTTTGGTCACCCCATCCCAGCACCGGGTACACCATGCCATAAATCCGGAATACATAGATAAAAACCTAGGACAAATATTGTGCGTTTGGGATCGCATGTTTGGTACATTTCAGGAAGAATTGGATCAGGTTCCTCCACAATATGGGGTGTTGAAGCCTGCGGGTAGCTGGAATCCGATAATTATTAATTTTCAGCATTTATGGCGGTTATTGCAGGACGCCTGGCGAACCAGGAGTTTTTGGGATAAAATACGCATTTGGTTTATGCCTACGGGCTGGAGGCCCGATGATGTTAAGGAAAAGTATCCTATTGCTATTATTGGGGATGTTTACAATTTTAAAAGATATGCACCTAGCGCCACCAAGGGTCTGAAACTTTATGTGGTTTTTCAAATGCTCATAAGTTTGGGATTAATGATGTTTATGTTCTACAACTATACTCAAATTGGTTTTGAGGGTCTACTTATATTTAGTGGATTTATTTTTATTGGCATCTTTGGATATACCACTTTGATGGATAGGAAAAAATATGCTGTGGGGATAGAGGTTGTCAGGGGGGTGGCCGGAATAATATGGATAGTTTATTTAGGAGACTGGTTTGGCCTCAATGCGTACCTTCCCCAGGCCGATCTATGGATTGTGGCCTATTTCCTAATTACCATTTTTGCCAGTATATATTTTACTTATTTTGAAAATGGGGAAACCGGACTGCGATTGGCTTCATAAGTATTAAGTTTTCAACTAAAATATTTTGGATTGGCATTCATTAGGAAAAGGGGAGCATGGAAAATATAAGTTTTTAGTCCGGTCTGCTTATGGGGCCATTTAAACTTTGAAAAGCAAATCAGGGCAGATTTGTACAAAAAACTATTTGTGGTTCCTAATTTCTTTGTCTACCAAAGCTATATATCGCTGCATAGCTTCTTCAATGCTTACGTTTTTAGCTTGGATAAGGGCGTTGGCCTTAAAGGCATTTATTAAAGGGGTCCTGCTTCCCGGATGGCTAAAATTGCGGTTCGCAATTTTAAAATAGGCATATAGTTTTAATAAAAGATCCGCAGGCAAAGGGTCTGTATAATCATTGACAAAATCGACCGCAGCTATAAAATCTTGTTTTAGTTTATCAGTCTTCATTTTCTTTTTTAACCCTTGTAGTTGCAATACATGTTTTTGCCCCAGTTACTTTTTGGTGCAATTTTACTGTAATTGCACTATCCAAAGGTAAGAACAAATCTACTCTAGAGCCAAATTTAATAAATCCTGCATCTTCTCCCTGTTGTACACTTTCACCAACTTCGGCGTAATTTACGATACGACGTGCCATGGCCCCAGCCACCTGTCGGTAGAGGATGTCGCCAAACTTGGGAGTGTTTATAACTACAGTGGTTCTTTCATTCTCTTCACTGGATTTGGGATGCCATGCCACTAGATATTTTCCGGGATGGTATTTTGAAAACTTAACCAGTCCACTGGCGGGGTATCTTGTTACGTGTACATTTATGGGAGACATGAAAATGGACACTTGGATCCGCTTTGCCTTAAAATATTCCGTTTCCTCCACTTCCTCAATAACTACTACCTTACCATCTACCGGAGCCAATATTTCATCAAAATTCTTGGAAACCTTCCTTTTGGGATTTCTAAAAAATTGTAGGATCAAAATAAGGATAAGCAAGGAAACTATTTGAAGTCCAAATTTAAGCCAAGTTATATCTATAAAATAATTGGCCAATACCACAATGGAACAAACTATAATAAAGGTTGTTATAATAATTTTTTGTCCTTCTTTATGAAACATGGGAAAAAATAATTAAAGTTAAATATGCGAAAGGTGCGGCAAAAACCAAACTGTCCAATCTGTCCAGCATGCCACCGTGCCCTGGTAAAATAGCTCCACTATCCTTAACACCGGCGGCCCTTTTAAATTTTGATTCTATAAGATCGCCCAAACTTCCTGTAATTACTATCACAGTGGCCAGTATCAACCATTGTCCCAAAGAGATATTGGTCTCATATTTCGATAAAAAATAGGACGCAGCCAAGGCAAAAACAAAACCTCCAACGGCTCCCTCTATTGTTTTTTTCGGGGAAATGGAGGGGAACAATTTATGACGGCCAATACTTTTTCCTACCAAATATGCAAAGGTATCGTTTACCCAAATAAGGATAAATATCCCCATGATCAGCAGTTTTGCAAATTCATTGTCCTTATAAGGTATCATAGTAAGGAAAATACACCCTCCGCCTATATAAAATAAGCCAATAATAAACTTTTGCAAATTGTTGAACGGTTTTTCTTTTCCTGAAAAGAGGTAATACAGCAATATAAAATTAATCGATATGGTAATGAACATTAGAATATTGATGAGAACCTTATCATCAATAAGGTAAATAAATGCCCACCACAGCGCCAAGTAGGCTATAAAAATATGGTAGCCAGGAAGTTTTATCATGCGTTTGTACTCGTAAAGGCAGGCGAGTCCAAAGGTCATAAATAAAAAATCAAACGCATCGGAACTTAGGAATACGGCGGAAAGTAACAGAATTACATATACCGCACCTGTAAGTAAGCGCCTTAAAATTTCTTTCATGTTATAAGTCTTCCAGAAGTAAAAGATAAAGATTTTTAGAACTACTTCCGTAAGTTAAGAAATCGTCTGAATTTTCAGCCGTTGGTTGGAAATGTTTTATGGTAGTAATGTTGGCCGGAATTACATTTTTATACTTCTTTTTAATTGTCTTTAATCCCTCTCCAATAGATTCGACCATTTGGCTGGTAGTGGCAAAAACAATAACATTTGAAGGTAATTCGTGTAGTTTTCTTTCCTTCAATTGATTGGAGCAAACCAATATGGAACCATTTTGTGCAACTAAATGTTCACAGGTGGTGAAAAATATTTCGCTATTATTGGGTAGGTTGGTGAAATTTATCTCTTGTTTGGAGAATTTTTCCTCCAATCTTTTATCCATTGAAAAAAAGGTTTGGTCCTGCCATTGATTTTCAATGATAATATTGTCCAAATTGTTGAACACCTCATTTATGGAATCACAATATAGGAACTTGCCACCATTATGTTTAAAATTAATGGTAAACTTTTCGTCAACAGGAATGTTTAAGTCGGGCATATGTTGCCCTCTCGTTTCCACAGTTTCCTTGGAAACCTTTCTTTTTCCTCCCCCGAAAAGTTTATCAAATAATCCCATTAATATCTAAATGGAGTCTTTAAGCCCCTAGTTGTTTAGGAACAACGAATTATTTATTGTTTTATTTTTCTGTTTCTGATTTTGGAAGATCTTTCTTGGCTTTTTCCTCTTTTTCCGCTGCTTCCTCAGCTTCAAGTCTTTTGTCTTTGTCAAAAGGACGCTTGCCGAAAATCTTTTCCAAATCGTCCTTAAATATAACTTCTTTTTCCAATAAACGTTCAGCTAATTCTGTAAGTTTATCTTTGTTGTTGGACAATAATTCAACGGCTCTTCTATACTGCTCCTCAATGAGCTTGGAAATCTCCTTGTCTATGGTCAATGCGGTCTGTTCGCTATAGGGTTTGGAAAAACCATATTCATTTTGACCGGATGAGTCGTAATAGGTAATATTGCCAATCTCTTCGTTCAGGCCATAAATGGTTACCATGGCCCTGGCCTGTTTGGTTACCTTTTCCAAATCGCTTAGTGCACCAGTGGATATCTTGTTGAAGATAACTTTTTCGGCAGCCCTACCGCCAAGGGTAGCACACATTTCATCCTTCATTTGTTCCGGGCGAACAATGAGGCGTTCTTCCGGTAAATACCATGCGGCACCCAACGATTGCCCTCTGGGTACTATAGTTACTTTCACCAAGGGTGCGGCGTGTTCCAACATCCAACTTACGGTGGCATGTCCGGCTTCGTGATATGCAATGGTTTCCTTTTCCCCAGGAGTAATTATTTTATTCTTTTTCTCAAGACCTCCAACAATTCTGTCTACCGCATCCAAGAAGTCTTGCTTGGTAACAGCTTTTTTCTCCTTACGGGCAGCAATCAATGCCGCCTCATTACAGACATTGGCAATATCGGCACCCGAAAAACCAGGAGTTTGTTTGGCCAGGAAATCCAAATCCAATGTTTCGGCCGTTTTTATAGGTCTTAGGTGGACTTCGAAAATTTCTTTTCTCTCTCTGATGTCCGGAAGATCCACGTATATCTGTCTGTCAAATCGCCCCGCTCTCATTAATGCTTTGTCCAAAACATCGGCACGGTTGGTCGCTGCCAAGACAATAACGTTGGTATTGGTACCAAAACCATCCATTTCGGTCAATAACTGGTTCAAGGTATTTTCCCTCTCGTCATTGGATCCCGTAAAATTATTTTTGCCCCTGGCCCTACCAATGGCATCGATCTCATCAATAAAAATAATGGCAGGTGATTTGTCTTTGGCCTGTTTAAATAAATCCCTTACCCTGGAAGCTCCTACCCCTACGAACATCTCCACAAAATCCGAACCGGAAAGTGAAAAGAATGGAACTTTCGCTTCGCCGGCAACAGCCTTGGCCAATAAGGTTTTGCCAGTTCCCGGAGGTCCTACCAATAAGGCTCCTTTAGGAATTTTTCCACCCAATGAGGTGTACTTGTCCGGATTTCTCAAGAATTCCACAATCTCCTCCACTTCTTCCTTGGCGCCTTCCAAACCGGCAACATCCTTGAACGAGGTTCTTGTATCGGTTTTTTCGTCGAATAATTTGGCTTTGGACTTTCCAATATTGAAAATCTGACCACCGGCCCCACCACCGGCCCCACCAGACATACGGCGCATTAAATAGATCCATATACCTATGATGAGTACAAATGGCAATAAGGTCAACAGGAGTTCGGTGAGTACATTCGATTCTTGGTCGTACGTAAGTTCCGTGTCTAAATTGTTTTCCTTTTTAATGTCATTGATCTCGTTTTCAAAGTTCTGCTGATCCCCATAGTTTACTACGTACTGTGGCGTAGCAGTGGCCGTCAAGGAAAAGGGCTGGTCCGATACATCCTTGTGGACCTCCTTTTTTAAGGCCTCTTCGGTAAGGAATATTTTTGCCTGTCTGGTATTGGTTATGACCAATATTTTTCGGATATCCCCATTTCTTAAATACTCTTGAAGCTCGGAGGTACTGGCTTTTTTGGTATTCGCGAAGTTTCCGCTACCGAAAAATTGAAAACCAATTAATAATATTGCTATTACGCCATATATCCACCAAGTATTGAATTTGGGTTTTTTGGGACCTGTATTATTTTCTTTTGCCATTATTTTTTTTTACTGATTGAAGCTACTTTCAACTGAAGTTACTTTGGCGTCTCCCCAAAGTCCTTCTATATCATAATATTCTCTAACTTGTTTTTGAAATACATGTACTACTACGTTTACGTAGTCCATTAAAACCCATTCCGCGTTATCGGAACCTTCAACATGCCAAGGTTTGTCTTGAATTGCCTTACTTACGGTTTTTTGGATGGAGCCTACAATGGCGTTTACATGTGTGTTGGAAGTACCATTACAAATAATAAAGTAGTCACAAACAGTATTCTCAATGTCTCTAAGATCAAGTAAATTTATGTCATGTCCTTTAACCTCTTCTATTCCACTTAAAATTAAGGCAATTAACTCATCTGCGCTACTTTTCCTTTTCTGCATTCAAAAATTTTAAATTTTTACAAAGTTATTATTTTTTTGTTTTTTTAACTATTGTTTTTAACAATACATTATATATTAATCATAAGATTGTAAATGCAATTAATCAAACTTAGTGCCACGGACTCAACAAATGCCTATTTAAAGGAATTGATGTTCCATAATAAGCTGGACGATTTTACAGTGGTAATGGCCCATACCCAATTGAAGGGACGGGGTCAAATGGGGACAAGTTGGTTCTCCGAGCCTGGTAAGAACTTGACTTTTAGTATTTTAGTGAAATCTTTGGAATGTCAGGTCTCGGATCAGTTTCTTTTGAATATTTATGTTTCTCTGGCAATCTATGACACTTTAACCCAACTTCAAGTACCTGATTTAAAGATTAAATGGCCTAACGACATTATGTCAGGACATTCCAAAATTTGTGGAATTCTCATTGAAAATATTTTATCCGGACAACATATTCAGGCCTCCGTTGTTGGAATTGGCTTAAATGTAAATCAATTGGGTTTCAATAAGCTTCCCAATGTGTCCTCCTTAAAGCTAATTTTAGGTAGATCGGTGGATCTGGATGAATTGCTATACAGTGTTGTTGAAAATTTAAAAAAGTTGATAGGGAACAAGGGGAAGGCGGATAGGGGAAATCTTTTTGGACGTTACGAGTCTGCCCTTTTTAGAAAGGATAAGCCGTCTACCTTTAAAAACCGTGACGACGAAATGTTCATGGGCTTTATAAAAGGCGTTTCCAGCGCCGGAAAACTAAAGATTTTAATGGAAGACGACATATTACAGGAATTCAACCTAAAAGAGGTGAAGCTACTGTATTGAACATTATATCCGAAAAATAGCCTAAACCTATATTTTGGAAAGATTCTCGGACAGTGTACCTATAAAATTATTGATCGGCGATTTTATCATCATGGCCATCATGGCGTTAAACTCCCCTTCAAAGCTTAAGGTTACCTCGCTTTCATTCTCATTTATTGCTACAATATCGGCAGTGAGGGTAAAGGGTAATTTATCACTTGCCGCTCCCAGAATTAATTGCGAATGTGGAGTTTGCTGTTTTTTTTGCAATACAATTTCGGGCATTCCTTTAAGTGCAAACAAAAATCTATCCTCATTAATAAGTTCGAACTTACTAATGTTTTCGGGCATTAAGATTTTAAAATTCTTCACATCGTTCAGAAAATCAAAAACTTCCTTACTGCTTTTGTTAACTTTTTTCTTAGGTGTTTCTAAATACATAATTTAAGATTGCCAGGTAGAGGGACTACTTTTCCACTCTAGTAAGGTTTTTAATTGATTCTCTTTTATATAATTGGTATCAGAAGCTTGCTGAATTAAAAAATCGTAATTGCTCAAAGTATGTAGATCCAAACCGTATTTCTTAAAATTTTCATTGGCTACATCAAAGCCATAAGTAAAGATGGCCAGCATTCCCTTTACGTTTGCACCATTGTTTTTTAAAGCATCCACAGCATTTAAACTGCTTTTACCGGTACTGATCAAGTCTTCAATGACGACTACGCTCTGATTGGCCTCCAAACGGCCCTCTATCTGGTTCTGCCGCCCGTGGGACTTGGCTTCGGGCCGTACATAAATAAAGGGAAGTCCCAAATACTCGGCAACCAGCATACCTATACCAATGGCCCCTGTGGCCACTCCGGCTATTACATCCGGTTTCCCGTAAAGGCTTTCCACTTGCTTTCCCATTTGTTCCCGAACATAATTTCTAATGCTTGGGTATGAGAGTATTATCCTATTATCGCAATAAATTGGAGATTTCCACCCTGAAGCCCATGTAAATGGATTTTCAGGTTTCAACTTAATTGCATTAATTTGCAGCAGAAGCTCTGCAGTTCTTTTGGCAGTGTCTTTGTCTAAAACCATGACGCAAATGTATAAAGTTTTTGTTAATGAGTCACCTCTGATTTTGACAAATAAATTATCGGATACGGCAAATAATAAATATTTTTTGTTGAACGGGTCTGCCATTAATGAGGCCATAGACGCTTTGGCAAGCAAAAAACTTAGTGAAGCTTTTATTTATCACCCGAATAGTGAAGAGATATTAAAGAAATTTTCGAAAAAAATACCACTAGTTGTCGCTGCTGGTGGAGTGGTTACCAACAAGGAAGGGAAGGTACTTTTTATTTACCGCAATGATAAATGGGACCTTCCAAAAGGAAAATTGGACAAAGGGGAGAGCATTGAGGAATGTGCACTGCGCGAAGTGGAAGAGGAAACAGGGGTAAAGGGGCTGAAGATCGAAAATTTTTTAAGGACTACCTACCATCTCTTTAAGAGGAATGGGACCTATAAATTAAAGGAAGTGCATTGGTTTGCCATGAAAACCAATTATAAGGGAGTTTTAGTGGGCGAAACCTCTGAAGGAATAGAAAAAGTAAAATGGAAAGGTCCGGAAAAAATCAAAAAAGCATTGGAAAATTCCTATGCCAATATTAGAATTCTGTTTGAAGATTGAGGGATTATTCCTTTAGGATTCTATAAACGGGATATTGCAAATGTTCCGGTTCATAGTATTTGGACCGTTTGTAAATCCAATCCAGCTGGGCATACCAATCGCTTGCAAAAGTACTGTCGATTTCTTTTTTAAGATTGAACTGGGTCTTCATTTCCAGACTGTCCTGAAGGATTTCCAAAGCGATATCTTCAAAAACATAAGGAGAGAAACCTTCCTTTTGTTGTAAAATAGCATCAAAATAATTCCAGTTAAAGAAAGAGTCCGTAGCCTCCGGTTCCAAGGTTTCCAATAAATAGCGCAAGCCCTTTTGATTGGTTGGTACCAAGATATCCCCCGCCGTAAAATCAACTTTTTGGTTACTGCGCTTTACTTTGGTATTATAATGTGGGTAGTGTCCCTCATACGAATTTTCGGCAGTACTGTAGCTGTCTATTTTATATGTCTCCACCGCTATGGAAGTGTCTTGTTTTAAGGTTTTAAAGCTTATCTGGTTTACGGATAATAAATCTATTATTCTGTCCCAACCCTTCTTTATGACATATGCTTTGGGAATTTCCACCTCGTGTGTTGGTTTAAAAAAATTTTGGTACTCCACTTCTTTGGTAAACGGTCTGTTTCTATCATATTTAAGCCTGGGAAGCCCTGTTATTTCACTGTTAAATTCATCGGCTTCATATCCTTTGAATTCCAGGATAGTACTTTTGGTTGTATCGATGGCCCATTGTAGGGGGTAGTTTTGTTTCTCTAGGTAAACTTCAAAAGCATTCTCCCTTAAATTTTTAATCTTCTTGTAATCTTTCTCTGAAATATCCAAAATCTTGGTCATTAAGGCGTATACGCCTTCTACCCTTTGTTTGTATGGCTTAAGCATATGTGTTTCCACCATTAGGCCCAGGGTGTTCCAAAGAGTGGTATATCCTGTGGAGTATCTGGGGTAATCCATAAATTGGGAAAAGCCTTTTTCGGGTACTTGATTAAAAACATTCACATAGGGCGTAATATCCCAGTCCGCCTCCTTGAGCGAATTTTCAAGTGCGGGAACCATCTCTTCGTGAAGGTATTGGCCCAATTCACCTCCCAATTTGTTGTGCTGGGTAAACAGGTGGGTAAGGGTGTATTGATAATCCGCTCCATTGCTAACATGGTTGTCTATAAAGATATCCGGTTTTATCAAGTGGAAAATTTTGGAAAAAGTGTGGGCGTTCTTTGTATCTACTTTTATAAAGTCGCGATTAAGGTCATAATTTTTCGCGTTGCCTCTAAAACCATGGGATTTAGGACCATTTTGATTTACCCTGGATGTTGAATTTCTGTTCAAGGCTCCGCCAACATTGTAAACGGGTATGGTAACCACAACCGTGTTTTTGGGGGCTTCTATATTTTTTAGTACCAAATCCCTAAATAATAGCATGGTGGCATCAATGCCATCGCTTTCTCCTGGATGTATGCCATTATTTATTAATAAAATACTCTTATCCCTGCCAATTTTTTGAAAATTAAAATCGGCGTCCGGGTTGTAGGTTACAACATGTAGGGGGTTACCGCTATCGGTATTGCCAATGATCTGTATATTTATTTCTGGAAATTCCTTGGCAAGTTGAATGTAGAAATCTATGATTTGGAGATAGGTTGCCGTTTCTTCCCCGTTACTGCGCTCAAAAACAGTTTTAATGTTTTCAATTTTTCTTTCTTTTTCGGTCTCGCAAGAAATAAGACAAAGCAGTAAAAAAAGTCTTACCAGAAGTTTCATGCTAGGTTATAATTTGTTTAAAACTCAAAAAAAAGACCTTGAAGTCCAATTGGAAAATGAGATATAAATAGGTTTTGAACTTTTTAAATAGAGGTTCAAAATCATCTTCTAGAAATCAAAGTTAGCTAAAACTTGGGTATTACACGGCAATGGCTGCGGTAATTTTTTCTATGTCGGCCTTTCTGATAGGTTTGCTATTGTAAATAACGGTGTGATGTGTCAGGGATCTGAAATTCTCGGCCTTGTCCATGTCAAATTGGTCAATGGAGGAGGTTACAATGTTTATATTGACTTTTTTGTGAATGGGCAATTTTATGAATTCTTCCAAGAATTCCCATCCATCCATTATTGGCATGTTGATGTCCAGAAAAATTAAATCGGGCAGTTCCGATTTTTCAATTATCATTTTCTTTATACGGTCCATTGCTATTTGACCATTTTTAAATTCAAAAATGTCCTTACAGGAGGCAACAGAAGTTAATATTTTTTTAATTTCGTAAATCGTTATAGTGTCATCATCGACAATAAAAATTGAATTAATTTTTGTCATTAAAATATAAATTAAAAGTGCTTCCTATACCTACTTGGCTTGTAGCACTTATTTTACCATGCATGGCCTCAATTTGATTTTTTGTAATATACAGCCCTAGACCTTTTGCGTCCGAATTGCCATGAAAGGTTTTGTACATTCCGAATAACTTGGTTCCGTATTTTTTTAAATCCAGCCCTACGCCGTTGTCTTCGATACTTATGACCGTATAATTTTGAACATAGTTTACGCTTATCTTTATTATTGGGTCAACATTCGGTTTTTTATACTTTAGGGCATTGGTAATAATATTTGTCAATATGTTTTTTAAGTAGGCAGGTACTACGTTTATGTTAAGATCATCGGATACCTCACTAATTACTGTGGCCTTGGCCTTGTTAAGCTGGGGATTGATTTGTTTAAGTACGGAGTTTAACTTTTTGTTGAAGTTGACCTCTTTCTTAATAATGTTGGACTCGGTATTGATGGCCACGATATCATTTAAATTATGAAGTGTTTCCATAAGGTTTTTAGAGGAATCCATAAGCATTCCCATTATTTTTAGTCTTTCATTTTCATCCTTTTCGTTGCCCAAGAAATCCAAGAGCATGGCAAAATTGGCAGAATGGGACCTTAAATTGTGCGAAACAATATGTGCAAAATTAATCAGTTTTTTATTCTGGGACGAGGTTACTGATATAAGATTTTTAAGTTCTTTTTGCTTTTGCTTTTGTTCGGAAATGTCCATGCTAATTCCTACAAGTCCTGTAACCTCCCCATTCTCCCCTATTAGAGGGATTTTGGAAGATAGAAATGTAATAACCGAACCATTGGTGTTGGTGCGCGTTAATTCCTTGTTCAGCATAGGAATTTGAGAGATCATGACTTCAATGTCCTCATCCCTGAATTTCTGGGCCGTGTCCCTGTCGTATAGGTCAAAATCATCCTTGCCGATAATATCCCTCTCGTTTTCAATACCAAGAAATTGAAGTTCGGATTTATTTGCGAGCAACTTCCTGGATTGGGTATCCTTAATATAAATCTGTAAGGGTAGGTTGTTTATCAGGGTCTTTAATAAATGTTCGTTGTCTTTGGTCTTTTGTTCTTTCTCTACAAAATCCGTAATGTCCTGTACAATTCCTATGAGCCCCACGTATTCGCCATTCTTATATAATGGCTTTCCGGAAACATTCACCCACTTTTCATTTCCTTTGGCGGTAATGATCTGCAATTTTTCGTTCCAAGGAGTTTTTTTCTGGTTGGCGGAAAAAATGGCCATGGAAATGGTGTTCCTGCTATAACCGGTCTTGTAGAAATTTACAGAGTTGTCTATGTTGATCTCGAAATCGTCATCGACCTCAAAAATACGCCTGATCATTTCACAGCAAGTAAACTTATCTTTCGATTTTTGATATTCCCAATTCCCTATTTTTCCATGCTGTCCTGTTTCCTTTTGCAGGAATTCCAGTTTCTCGATTTTTAATTCTTTTTTAACCTTTTCCGATACATCTTCGGTTTGGAGGATTGCCCCTACTATGTTTTCCTGTTCATCGTACCATGGAATATTTGTCCATTCGAACCACTTCTCTTTAGAGTCTTTATCCAGATAGGCCTGTAATTCCGACTCCGGGAATTTACCATCAAAACAGGCCAACAAGTTGTTGGACCATTTAGTACTTGTTTTATCCAATAGGTCATAAATGGATTTTCCAATATAATCCTGACCTTGGAAACCAAAATCTTCAGCCCACTTGTCCGACGCGAGCACCACCTTAAATTCCTTATTAATAAAAACAGTTGGTTTTGGCAACTGTTTTATCAGGAATTGGTTTGATATGATGGGGGTATTCATAATCATCTGTCGCATTTTCCTACAATAGTAGTCCGATTATTTAATACAACGAATAGATTGTTGTGAATTGGACAAAATTAGTTGTGTAACTGTAATATAAGGAAATTTTAGGTCATTTTCCCATTTGTTTGGTATTATTCAACTGGGAAAATGTAGTGGACCTTTGGCAGCAATTGGTGTCCAAGGCCATATTTGCGTTGGATTTTTTGAAGGTTCAAGACAGGGAATATGTTTTATTTTGTTCTGACGGAATCGGGAACCAGGCCGGAGTAATCGCCACCGTTTCTAATAACATCCCTAACAATGGAGGAACTAATGTATGATTTGCCCGAAGAGGTAAGCAGGAATACCGTTTCTATTTCGGAAAGCTTGCGATTGGTATGGGCTATGGCCTTTTCAAATTCGAAGTCCCCAGGGTTTCTTAAACCCCTCAAAATAAAGGCTGCGTTAACTTTTTTGCAAAAATCAACGGTTAATCCCTGATAGGTAAGGACGGTTATTTGCGGTTCATTCTTAAATGAATCGGAAATAAATCTTTTGCGCTCCTCGAGACTGAACATGTATTTTTTATCTGTATTTACCCCTATGGCTATAATTAGTTCATCAAAAAGGGTTATTCCCCTTTTAATAATGTCATAATGCCCTAAGGTCAATGGATCAAAAGAACCTGGAAATATAGCGCGTCTTGTTTTCATTATTGCAAAATTAAAGTTGTCAATCCCCGGGGGTCCAAAAATGTGGCCGGAAATATAATGTTGGCTAAAATACCCATTCTGTTGTAATTGGGTATGGGTCTAAAATTACTTATTTTCTCCCAAAGCCTCCCAAATGGCACTTTCAAAGAGTTCAGAAAGCGAAATGCCTGCTATTTTTGCCTGCTGTGGCAATATACTTTCTGTGGTAAGGCCAGGTGTGGTGTTCATTTCCAGCATAAACGGTTCGTCATCTACAAATATGAATTCACTTCTTGAAAATCCTTTCATTTTCAGCACTTCATAGGCTTTCTGCGCTATTTGGCCCACCTTTTTCTCTTGTGCCTTTGTAATTCTTGCTGGTGTTATTTCTTGGGATTTACCTTCGTATTTGGCTTCATAATCAAAAAAATCGTTCTCCGATACAATTTCGGTGATCGGTAATACTTTTGTCTTCCCTTCGTATTTTATGACCCCGACCGATACTTCGGTTCCGTTTAAAAAGGATTCTATAAGTATTTCATTGTCCTCTTTAAAGGCATTTTCTATGGCCTTCGGCAATTCTTCCTTTGTATAGACCTTGGAAATACCAAAACTGCTGCCAGCTTTGTTGGCTTTTACAAAACAGGGCAATCCTACTTTTGCTATAATTCCATCTTCGTCAATAGGGTCTCCCAAGTTGATATAGTATGAAGGGGCCGATTTAATACCATATGGTTTCAGAACACTCAGTAGGTCTCGTTTGTTAAAGGTCAAAGAGGCCTGGTAGTAATCGCAGGATGTTTGCGGAATTCCCAAAAGTTCAAAATAGGCCTGCATAAGGCCGTCTTCACCAGGTGAGCCGTGAATCGCATTAAATACGCAGTCGAATTTTATGATCTCAGAGACCAATTCAATGGTGAAATCATGCCTGTTAACAGGGTACTCCTTTTGGTCTGGGTCTACATAGACCCATTTGTCCTTGAAAATATGTATTCTATAGGCGTTGAATTTTTCCTTGTCCAAATAATCGTATACCACCCCTCCGCTAGTCAAGGAGATCTTATACTCGCTAGAGTAACCGCCCATTATAATTGCAATATTTTTTTTCATTGGATATATCTAATTTTTAATAATTGGTTCTTTGGATAATTATTTAAGTCATTGTCCTACAAGAGGTTTTATGGTATTCCCCAATTTTTAAGTGAAAATTCCATTGGGCATTCCACGGGTCAAAATCAATAAATAAATATCATGCATTCAAAGTAAAGAAAAAGCGTTCGGTTTTCTATCTTTGCGACACAAGAAATTATACTATGCGAAATTTTTTTAATTTTTTAACAAGTAAATCATTTTTGATTCAGTTGGTATTGGCCTTGTTGGTTTCCATTTTGTTGGTAGTTGGGGCAATGCAATATCTAAAGGCCACTACCAATCACGGTAAGTTTGTTGAAGTTCCGGATCTATCCAAATTATCGGTAACTGAGATGAGATCCCTTATCGATCGATCAAAATTGAGATATGAGGTATTGGATTCGGCCAACTACAATCCAACTTATCCCAGATTTTCAATCATAGATCAGACGCCCCGTGCCGGGAGCAAGGTTAAGGAGAACAGGAAAATTTATATTACTGTTAACCCATCCGGGTATAAAAAGGTTACTATACCCAATATTATTCAGGTAACACAAAGAAATGCCAGCTCTATGCTCAAAGCGGTGGGCTTGGATGTGGAAAGGGTTACCTATGTGGATGAATTGGGAAAGGATATGGTCTACAACATTAAGTATAAAGGAAAATATATTGTCCCAGGGGACAAACTGCCAAAAACATCAAAGATAGAGTTGATATGTGGCAACGGTAATATTACCTCAAGAGCAGAAGTAAAGGCGGGGTCCGAATAATTATGGAAGCACAGGACGAGTTTGAAATAAATGAAGAGGAACTTTTTGAGCATCATAGTTTTAAGGCTTCCAAAGGGCAGGATCCATTAAGGATCGATAAGTTTTTAATGAATTTTATTGAAAACGCCACCCGAAATAAAATTCAACAGGCCGCAAGGGATGGAAATGTATGGGTAAACGGTGCAACGGTAAAACAAAATTACAAGGTAAAGGCAGGTGACCATATCCGGGTCATGTTTGCGCATCCTCCCCACGAAAATTTACTTATACCGGAGAACATACCTTTGGACATTGTATATGAAGACGATGTGCTTTTGGTGGTAAATAAACCAGCAGGGATGGTTGTGCATCCTGGCCATGGAAATTATTCGGGAACCTTGATCAATGCCTTGATCTATCATTTTGAAAATTTGCCAAAGAACAGTGATGAACGTCCCGGACTTGTGCACCGTATAGATAAGGATACCTCTGGCCTGTTGGTCGTGGCAAAAACAGAAGCTGCAATGACCCATTTGGCCAAACAGTTTTTCGATAAAACCAGCGAACGCGAGTACATAGCATTGGTATGGGGAAATGTGGAGGAGGAAACAGGTACCATTGAGGGCCATATAGGCAGGAATCCTAAAAACAGATTGCAGATGCATGTGTTTCCGGAAGGGGAGCAGGGCAAGGAGGCGGTTACCCACTACAGGGTACTGGAGCGCTATGGATATGTAACCTTGCTTTCCTGTACCTTGGAAACAGGAAGAACACATCAGATTCGGGTGCATCTTAAACACATTGGCCATACCTTGTTCAACGATGAGCGGTATGGAGGGGAAAAAGTTTTAAAGGGAACCACCTTTACTAAATACAAGCAATTTGTGGATAATGCCTTTAAAATTCTACCCAGGCAGGCACTGCATGCGAAGACCTTGGGGTTTGTGCATCCCACTTCCGGGAATTTTATGAGGTTCGATTCCGAAATACCGGAGGATATGGCCAACTGCATTGAAAAATGGAAGCACTACGCCAAGCACAGTCAAGCTGAATAGGTTTCGTTTATACCAATATTGATAACAAGATTTTAAAGGGCTAGGTAATTTAAGGTACAGCCATTATTTTTGACCTAATTCTTAACAATATTCCAACGAGTATGAAAATAGTGATATCACCTGCAAAATCTTTGGATTTTGAAAGCCCATTACCCACCAAGGAATTTTCCCAGCCTTATTTTATCAAAGAGGCGGAACAGTTGAACAAGGTTTTGGCAAAAAAGAATCCAAAGGCCCTGTCAAAATTAATGGGCATTTCGGCCAATCTCGCTGAACTGAACTGGGAAAGGAACCAGCAGTTCACTGTTCCCTTTACAGAAGAAAATGCGAGGCCTGCGATTTATGCTTTTAACGGGGATGTTTACCAAGGCCTCGATGCCTATACCTTGGCACCCAACACCTTGGAAAACCTTCAGGGGAAGCTAAGGATATTATCGGGATTGTACGGCGTTTTGAAACCCTTGGACCTTATGCAGCCCTACAGGTTGGAAATGGGAACCCAATTAAAGATAGGACGTAAAAAGAATCTGTACGAATTTTGGAAAAAGCAAATTACCGATTATCTAAATTCAGAATTGCAGGACAAGGAGCTTTTTCTTAACCTGGCAAGCAATGAATATTTTAATGCAGTGGACGAAAAGCACCTAAAGGTACCTGTAATTACCCCAATATTCAAGGATTGGAAGAATGATAATTTAAAGATAATAAGTTTTTTCGCCAAAAAAGCTAGGGGTTCCATGGTGCGTTATATTTTGGATACCGATGCCAAAACCTTGGACGATGTTATGAGGTTTGACAGAGATGGATATCTGTACAGTAAGGAACATACCCTGAAGGAAAATCAACCCGTGTTTATCCGATAGAATATTTCTGAAAAAAAAGCGTTATTTTCAAATAAGTACTACTGCTTAATTGGGATTGATATGAAACGACTCGCTTTATTGTTTTTGATTGTTACTGTGTTTATTGGTTGTACGGATAGGGATGATGACCTGGAAGGAGTGAACATCAGGATTAAAAATGAAAGCAGTGTTACTTTTGATACCGTACAGGTAGGAAGTGACGATATGATTCATGAAAATATAGCACCGGAAGAATATTCCGGTTATCTGGAATATGAGACTGCTTATTCCTATGCCTACATTAATATAATGGTAGCTGGGGAGACTTACGTTTTGCAGCCTATAGATTTCGTAGGTGAAACACCACTGGAAAATGGATTTTACACCTACGTGTTAAATCTTTCAGAGGAGGGCGACGTTATCCTGAGCTTTATGGAGGATTAACCTGCCATAAGATTTTGTCATTATTTTTTTTTGTCAGGACTTATTTTTTCTTCCACATTGGGTCTTTTCTTAATTTTTCGTTTGCGTCTTGTGCCATATGTGCCGTTAATAATTTTTCCTCTTTTCGATTTTTTATCACCTTTTCCCATTTTCTCTGTATTTTATCTTTTTTAAAGTTAATTTATTAATACCTTATTGGCAAGTTTCAAATGGAAACAGTTTTGATCCATGATTTTTATTTGTAACAAATTTATTGAAAGATTTACTTTTAACATATTGGCGACCTAGCCCTAATATGCTAAGTTTGCACTATTATAAAATTATGTTAAATTGAGCAATTCCAAAAACGTAATAGGTTGAAAATAAAAAAGGTATTAGTAGCAAATAGGGGAGAGATAGCAATACGTATATTCAGGGCATGTGTTGAAATAGGAATTAAAACAGTAGGGGTATATACTTACGAAGACCGATATTCCCTACACCGATATAAAGCCGATGAAAGTTATCAAATAGGAGAGGACACAGAGCCCTTGAAACCCTACTTGGATATGGACGCCCTTATCAAGGTTGCAAAGGACAATAACGTGGACGCCATACATCCAGGATATGGTTTTCTTTCCGAAAATGCCAAATTTGCCCAAAAATGTGACGACAACGGTATTATTTTCGTTGGCCCTAAGGTGGCAGTCCTAAAGGCATTGGGCGATAAGATAACGGCCAAGGATGTTGCTGTTGCCAATAATATACCTATTATTAGAAGTAGTGATAAGGATTTGACCACTATTGATATTGCACTTTCAGAAGCAAAGGAAATAGGTTATCCATTAATGCTTAAAGCCGCTTCCGGGGGTGGTGGTCGCGGAATGAGGGTGATCCGTACGGAAGATGAACTTAAAAAAGGATTTCCAGAGGCCAAGAGGGAATCCCTGAATGCATTTGGCGACGATACTGTTTTCCTTGAGAAATTTGTGGAAAACCCCAAGCATATAGAAATTCAGATCGTTGCGGATACCCACGGTAATATTGTGCACTTATATGAGCGCGATTGTTCGGTGCAACGCCGTTACCAGAAGGTAATAGAGTTTGCTCCTTCCATTGGTCTGCCACAGGAGACAAAAAATAATTTATACAAGTATGCTATCGACATTTGTAGAGCCGTTGATTATAACAATATAGGAACGGTAGAATTTTTGGTGGATGATGACGGTAGTATCTATTTTATTGAAGTAAACCCACGAATTCAGGTTGAGCATACGGTGACCGAAATGATTACCAATATAGATCTGGTCAAGGCCCAACTGTTTATAGCGGGTGGGTATAAGCTTTCCGATAAGCAAATTAAGATCCAAGACCAAGCTTCCGTAGTGGTTACGGGCTATGCATTGCAATGTAGGATAACCACCGAGGACCCAGGTAATGATTTTAAGCCGGATTATGGCGTTGTTACTACTTATAGGAGTGCCTCCGGATTGGGTATTAGGCTGGATGCCGGTAGTATTTATCAGGGGGTGGCCATATCTCCCTTTTTCGATTCCATGCTGGTCAAGGTATCGGCAATTAGTAGAACTTTGGACGGCTCGTGTAGAAAAATGCGCAGGGCATTGGCTGAATTTCGAATCCGTGGAGTTAAGACAAATATGGCCTTCCTGGACAACATCTTGAAGCATCCTACTTTTAGGGAAGGCAAGGTGACCGTTAATTTTATTAAGAATGAACCAGAACTCTTCAAGTTTGTGGAACCAAGGAACCGAGCCAATAAATTGGTCGAGTTTCTGGGGGAAACTATTGTAAACGGTAATCCCGATGTTAAGAAATTGGATAAGGATCATATTTTTTCCAAACCGAAAGTTCCTTCCTTTCCCAAATTGGAAGGTTTTCCAAAGGGCACAAAGGATCTGTTGACGGAATTGGGCCCTGAACAATTTGCACAATGGCTGAAGAATGAAAAAAAGGTCCATTTTACCGATACTACCATGCGCGATGCCCATCAAAGTTTGCTGGCCACGCGTATGCGAACAATAGATATGTTAAAAGTGGCCGAGGGCTATGCCAAGAACCACCCAGAGATATTTAGTATGGAAGTTTGGGGAGGGGCCACCTTTGACGTCTGCCTTCGTTTTCTACAGGAAAATCCATGGGAGCGGTTGGAACTATTGCGTAAAGCGATGCCCAATGTACTATTGCAGATGTTGATCAGGGGTTCCAACGGAGTTGGTTATACCGCTTATCCGGATAATTTGATAGAGCGGTTTGTAGAGGAGTCCTTTAAGTCTGGAGTAGATGTATTTCGAATATTTGATTCGCTCAACTGGATGAAATCCCTTGCCCCATGTATTGAATATGTACGAACCAAGACTGCCGGCCTGGCCGAAGGCTCCATTTGTTATACCGGGGACATTTTAGACCCTACAAAAACGAAGTATGACCTAAAGTATTACGTGCAATTAGCCAAGGATATTGAAAATGCGGGTGCCCATATTTTGGGAGTAAAGGATATGGCAGGTTTGCTAAAACCCTATGCCGCTTATGAATTGATTTCTGCTTTAAAATCGGAAATCAACATCCCTATTCATTTGCATACCCACGATACCTCCTCTACCCAATCGGCCATGTACCTTAAAGCTATAGAGGCCGGCGTGGATGTAGTGGATGTTGCCCTGGGCGGATTGTCCGGGCTTACTTCCCAGCCCAATTTCAATTCGGTGGTGGAGATGTTGCGTTTTAACGAGCGTCAGAATATTTTAAATACCGATAAATTGGCCGAGTATTCCAATTATTGGGAAACGGTCCGTAATTACTATTATACCTTTGAATCCGGATTGAAGTCGGGTACCGGAGAGGTATACAATCATGAAATACCTGGCGGACAGTACTCCAACCTAAAAGGGCAGGCCATAGCTTTGGGATTGGAAGACAAATTTCCCGAGGTAACCAAAATGTACGGTGAAGTAAATAAACTGTTCGGGGATATTGTTAAAGTAACCCCTAGTTCCAAAGTGGTAGGGGATATGGCACAATATATGATCAGTAACGGACTTACGGCAGAGGACGTTCTTGAAAGAGGGGATAGCATTAACTTTCCACAATCTGTTATAGGGTTCTTTAAAGGGGATCTGGGCCAACCTGTTGGTGGTTTCCCCACTAAGCTACAGAAAATTGTTCTGAAGGATGAAAAACCGTTTACGGATAGGCCCAATGCACATTTGGAGCCTATAGATTTTGATAAGGAATTTAATGCCTTCAAAAGAAAATTCAGTTCAGGAATGGGACGCGAGCTACTTATAACCGATTTCCTTTCCTATAAATTATATCCAAAAGTTTTCACGGACGCCTATAACCACCATGTAAAATATGGCAATGTGGTTAATATCCCGACCAAGAATTTCTTTTATGGGATGGAAATAGGGGAAGAGATCATTGTGGAGCTGGACAGGGGTAAAAACATACTGGTTTCCCTTATGCTCAAGGGAGAACCCGATGAGGCAGGAAATGTTAGTATATACTTCAAGGTAAACGGTCAATTGCGAAACGTAATTGTTAAGGATAAATCCGTTAAGGTAGACAAGGTAGAAAATGTTAAGGCGGATTCTTCAGACCCTAAGCAGATAGGTGCCCCTTTGCAGGGATTGTTATCCAGTGTATTGGTAAACAAGAACCAAGAGGTGAAAAAGAACCAGCCTTTGTTTGTTATTGAAGCCATGAAAATGGAAACAACCGTTACTGCCACGGAAGAGGGTATTGTGGATAGGGTGCAATTAAGTGGTGGTTCCCTGGTAAATTCCGAAGATTTGGTGGTGGTGTTAAAATAATTGGCATTGCACAATACATAATGTAGTTGCAGGGAACTTGCCAATATTTGGGCATATCCCTGCAACTTTTGTTTTTAGACGCATTACCTTTGTAAGGACAAAGCTCTTTAAATACATGAAGTCTTCCAATATGTTCTTACATACACATCCGTACGAGCCCTTTATATTCGAGGATGCCACCAAGCTAATAGTAGGGACCCTACCGCCGCCCAGATTTACTACGGGTGATTTAAAGGAGGGGGACGTTGATTTCTGCTACGGTAGTCGGGATGGCCAATTGTGGCCCATATTGGATCGAATTTTCGGACTTAATTTGGATTTTGAAACTACGGAAAGGGCCATAGGGCAGCGTGTGGATTTTCTGAAGGAACGAAAAATAGGGATTTGTGATATAGTACAAAGTGCAGAACGTTCCAAGATCGATGCTTCGGATCTGGGGATGGAAAACATTGTATTAAGGGATATGTTGGCTTATATTCAACAATGTCCCAAAGTGGATACCTTATTGTTTACAGGGGGAAATAGTAAAAATGGTCCTGAGTATTTTTTTAGAAAGTATCTCAAGGAACATGACATTGGCCTGGAATTGGTTTCTGCGGAGGTGCCCCGTGTACATCGCTTTGTTCTTCCCTTTGCCAAGTTGGATAATTCTTGGAAAAAGAGGGGAAAGACTATGGTACGCAGGGAGAGAATAATTAAGACAGTGTCCTTAACAGCACCTTCGGGAGCTGCCAATAGGGCGGTTGGAAGCTTGGAGAAATATAAAAGGATAAAAGACAAGAACCCTGAATTCAATACGATCGATTTCAGGGTCTTACAGTATAGGGAATTTTTCTAAAAGTATCTTACAGTACTTCAGTACATATGCAGACATATAATTATTGGCGTTTGTTGAGCCTATTTTTTATGGTTTCTTTTTTTAGTATCTACATTGGAGTTCCCAGAGGGATTGTTAGGATAGGATTATTGCACTTTTCCTTTAAATTTTCCTTATTGTTTTTAATTCCCATTCCTATTAAGTTTTATGGTTTATCCCAACTTAAAAACAATTTGCAAAATGCAGTTACAGCCAAATTAAACCTTTGTAAGGGAATGTTAGGCGGGCGAAATGGGTTTGAATAAATGGATTTCTGTAAAAGCAGGAATCCATATATCCTTCATAAATTTACCTTTTTAAGGCTTTTAAGACCAATATCCTAATGAGTAGAACAAACGGAAACCCATGTAAAAGAACATCGAACCAGTCCATGGGTCCCATTCCCGTTGCACCACCGGATATCCATTTCAATTTGCCCAGAATATGGGGTTCAGGAAAATAAGGAGCCAAGCCAAGGGTTAGGCACAAGAGCAGAATTATTTTCCAATTATTGATAATCTCCATTGTTGTAATTTATTTTTGGATTCCCTTTACGAACTCCCCAACTTTATCTACCCCTTTTTGTGTCAGAAATTTAATAAATGCCGATCCAATTATGGCTCCCTTGGCATGTTTGGTGGCCTGTTGAAAGGTCTCTGAATTGCTTATGCCAAAACCAACAATCTGTGGGTTCTTCAACCTCATATCCGAAATGCGCTCAAAGTAGGCTTCTTGATTGTTTCCGAAACCATCTTGGGAACCGGTAACACTTGCAGAACTTACCATATAAATGAACCCGTCCGAAGCAGCATCTATTTGACGGATACGGTCATCACTGGTTTGTGGGGTTATCAAGAAAATATTCACAAGACCATATTTTTTAAAAATGGCTTCGTAATTTTCCTGATACACATCCAAAGGCAGATCGGGCAGAATAAGTCCGTCTATTCCTATTTCCTGACATTTTTTGCAAAATTCCTCAACGCCATATTGAAGAACGGGATTGAAATATCCCATAAGGATCAAGGGTATGGAAACCGATTTGCGGATATCTTTTAGCTGTTGAAACAATAGCGAGGTGGTCATGCCATTCTTCAGTGCCTGGGTAGAACTGGCCTGAATGGTTGGGCCATCGGCCAAGGGATCGCTGAAGGGCAATCCGATCTCAATCATATCCACACCATTTTTTTCCAGATCTTGAATTATTTTTACCGTATCGTTCAATGTGGGGTAGCCCGCGGTAAAATATAGGGACAATATTTTCTTGCCTTCTTGTAATTTTTGATGTATTCTGTTCATTCTAAAATTATTTTTTGCATTGTCACTAGGGTGGCAATGTACATATAGCTTACAGTTTGAAATATTTTATATAGGTATCCAAATCCTTATCTCCGCGCCCCGATAGATTAAAGACCACTATCTCCTCTGGTCGGAATTTTCTGGTTTCCAAGATGGCAAACGCATGTGAGGACTCAATAGCAGGGATAATCCCTTCCAACTTGGACAATACCATTCCCGCCTGCATGGCCTCATCGTCCGTTACCGCAATAAATTCTGCCCTGCCGGTTTTGTATAGATGTGCGTGCATGGGGCCAACCCCTGGATAATCGAGTCCCGCAGAAATGGAGTAGGGTTCCGTAATCTGCCCATCGGCAGTTTGCATCAATAAAGTTTTGCAACCATGGATGATCCCCATTTTCCCAAGAACGGAGGTGGCGGCACTTTCGCCGCTATCCACGCCCAGTCCTGCCGCTTCTACAGCAATAATGCCCACTTCCTTTTCATGAAGGAAATGGTAGAAGGTACCGGCCGCATTGCTTCCCCCACCAATACAGGCCACTACGTAATCCGGGTTTTCCCTGCCTTCCTTTTCTTTTAATTGCCATTTTATTTCTTCGGAAATAACGGATTGAAATCTGGTAACCATATCCGGGTAGGGATGTGGTCCTATGGCCGATCCAATTATGTAATGGGTATCCACGGGGTTATTGATCCAATCCCTAATGGCCTCATTGGTAGCATCCTTTAGCGTTCTACTTCCGGAAAGGGCAGGTCGTACTTTGGCTCCCAGCATTTTCATACGAGCAACATTGGGAGCCTGCCTGGCAATATCTATCTCGCCCATATACACAATGCACTCCATTCCCATAAGGGCGCATACCGTGGCCGTTGCTACGCCATGCTGGCCTGCACCTGTTTCGGCAATGATCCTTGTCTTGCCAAGTCGCTTGGCCATTAAGATCTGTCCGATGGTATTGTTTACTTTATGGGCGCCGGTATGATTGAGGTCTTCGCGCTTTAAATATACTTTGGTGTTGTACTTTTCGGACAACCTTTTTGCAAAATAAAGGGGCGAAGGTCTACCCACATAATCCTTCAATAATTGATCAAATTCCTTTTTAAAGGAGGGTTCCGCCATTATTTTTAGATACTGCTGTCTAAGGTTTTCAACATTTGGATAGAGCATTTCCGGAATAAAAGCTCCTCCAAATTCACCATAATAACCCTTTTCGTCTACGTTGTAATTCATGTTTTTATAGTATAGTATTCAGTACTGAGTATTGGTTACCCATTGCCCAGTACTTCTTTAAATTCCTTCAATTTTTTAATATCCTTTAATCCTGGTTCCGATTCAAATTTACTATTGACATCAATGGCATGGCAATATTTTGATTCCGGCCTTTGTTGAAATTCCCTTATTTTTTCAACCTCCTCCAATCCAATGCCACCACTTAAAAAATAGGGTTTGGTAGAGGGATAGTTCTTTAGCACTTCCCAGCTGAAGGTAAATCCATTTCCACCAGGTAATTTGCCTTTGGTGTCGAAAAGAAAAAAATCGCATATCTCCTCGTAGGGAGTTAAAACACCAAAATCAAAATCGTCCTTAATAGAAAACACTTTTATGATTTTTAGGCTTGCCGTACCTATAGCATTTGTACGGTCTATATTGGCTATTTTGAGCTTCCTACAAAATTCCGGGTTTTCCTTACCGTGCAATTGAACGGCATCCAAACTATAGGTTTCAATTTTTTCCAAGACTTCCTCAATAGTGGCATCAACAAAAACACCTACTTTTTCAATGGAAGGTGGTAATTGGGGGATGTTTCCTTTAAAAAATCTTTTGGAGGGTTCCCAAAATATAAAACCCAGATAATCCGGATGAAGGGTGGCCACTTCCTGGGTATTCAATTTCATTCCACACACTTTCAGTTTCATGGCCATGCTGTTACTTAATCGATTTAATAAATTGTAGGGCGCTCTCTCCTGGGTTATCCGTTTTCATAAAATTCTCCCCAATAAGGAACCCTTGATATCCGTAAGGTTGTAATTCTTGTATGGCTTCAACGGAACTTATGCCGCTCTCGGAAACCTTCACAAAATCGTCCGGGATTAATTTGGATAGGTTTTTACTGGTTTCCAGGCTTACTTCAAAAGTCTTTAAATTCCGATTGTTCACTCCCAACATGTCCAAACTGGGCATAATGGACTTTTGTAGTTCTTCTTCGTTGTGAACTTCCAACAATACATCCAATTGCAATTGTTTGGACAATTCGGATAGAGTTTTAATTTCCTTCCTGCTCAATATGGCCGCAATCAACAATATCACATCTGCACCATGGGCCTTGGCCTCCAATATTTGATATTGGTCTATGATAAATTCTTTGCGAAGCAATGGCATTTGTACGGATGCCCTGGCCAATAATAGATCGTCCAAGGATCCGCCAAAATATTTTCCATCCGTTAAAACCGACATGCCACAGGCGCCGGCTTTTTCATAGCCGACCGCTACATCGGAGACACTGTTGTTTTGGTTGATGACCGATTTGGAAGGGGAGCGCCTTTTGTGTTCAGCGATTATCCCAGTATTGCTATTTCTCAAGGTATTTGCCAAAGAAACTGTAGGTCTGTTGAACAATATGGAAGCTTCCAATTGGGCAACCGGAATAATCGATTTTTTTAGATCCACTTCCTTTCTCTTATCCAAAACTATTTTGTCCAGTATATTCATAGGTACTGTAAGGCCCGCTTGTGCAAGGCCCTTTATTTTTTATTTTTTATTGACTTAAGGCCTGTAATTTTTTTAATGCAGCCAACCCTCTTCCGCTGACCAGGGATTCTTTGGCTTCCTCAAAGCCTTCCCTAGGGCTTATTCCCTTAACAGTGGCAATGGCAATTCCAGCATTGGCACAGACCACATTATTTTGCGGTGCAGTACCTTTTCCCTGTAGTACATTAAGAAAAACCTGGGCAGATTTTTCTATACTATCTCCTCCCGCAATATCCAATGCGGAGATGGTTTCAACACCAAAATCCGAAGGCTTTAACATTCCCTCCGATTTGTTGGTAATTGTTTTGGTATTACCTGTCAATGAAATTTCGTCGTAACCATCCAAGGCATGAAGGACTGTAAAGTTTTTATCGGTCTTTTGGTATAGATAACCGTACATCCTGGCAAGTTCCAAATTAAATACGCCGACCATTTGATTTTTGGGGAAGGCCGGGTTCACCATTGGGCCCAACATATTAAAGAAGGTTTTAACTCCCAATTCCCTGCGTATAGGGGCTACATTTTTCATGGCCGGGTGAAATAAGGGGGCATGTAATACACAGATACCTGCCTCGTCTATACATTTTTCAAGAAATCCGGCCTCATTACTGAATTTAATACCCAAAAACTCCATGACATTGCTACTGCCACATTTTGAGGATACTCCATAGTTGCCGTGTTTGGTTACCTTAACACCGGCTCCGGCCGTTACAAAGCTGGCCAAGGTGGAAATATTGAAGGTGTCTTTCCCATCGCCTCCGGTACCACATAGATCTATGGGGTTGTATTGAGATAGATCCACCGCCAAACAAAGTTCCAATAAGGCGTCCCTAAAGCCTTCCAACTCCTCTATGGTGACGCTACGCATCATATAAACGGTTAAAAAAGCGGCAATCTGGCTTGTATTGTAATCTCCTTTGGCAATATTGACCAAAACCTGTTTTGCATCCTCTTTTGGAAGTACATCGTGATTGATCAGTTTGTTTAGAATATCTTTCATTATTTCTATGGTGTTGAGATATAAGTACCATGTACTTGGAATTCTCTGTTACTATATGTTGTTATTGTTGGGTGCGATAAGGAAAATTAATAGTTGATACTCATTAATTACTTCTAGTTTTTTACCCAATTCTCCAATATTTTCTTCCCATGGGGGGTCAATACGGATTCGGGGTGAAATTGTACGGCACATACATTATATACCTTATGGCGTAAAGACATGACCTGTCCATTTTCATCAAAGGAGGTGGCTACCAACACTTCTGGTAGTGCAGGGTCCACTACCCACGAATGATAGCGCCCCACCTCTATTTCTTTAGGCAATCCTTTAAAAAGGATATCGTCTTTTACAATATTTATTTTGGTAGCTATTCCGTGATAGACCTGGTCTATATTGACCAAAGACCCTCCGAAAACTTCAGCTATAGCTTGCTGTCCAAGGCATACACCAAAGATACTTTTTGTTGGTGCATACTTTGAAATGATTGCTTTCAGCAAACCGGCCTCATCGGGTATTCCAGGCCCTGGGGAAAGAACGATCTTGTCAAAGGCTTCGATTTCCTCAAGATCAATTTGGTCATTTCTTTTGACGGTTACACTGCAATCCAAATCCTCCAAATAGTGGACCAGGTTATAAGTAAAACTGTCGTAATTGTCTATAACCAATATGGAGGTTCCCTGGAGATTGGTCGAGGGGTTGGTATTCGCTATTTTGTCTGTCTTCTGTTTCATACTATTGTTGTCCACTTTGGAACATCTTAAATGGTTCTTGCATTTTCCTAAACAATAAAGTTCAAGGCAAATTTGATGGGAGTTTTTTTATATGGTTTCCGCTATTTCCAAGGCTTTGGTCAGAGCCCCCAATTTATTGTAAGTCTCCTGTAGTTCATTTTCTGGATTTGAAGCTGCTACCAAACCGGCTCCGGCCTGGTAGTGCAATTGATGATTTTTACTTAAGAAGGTACGGATCATAATTGCATGGTTGAAGTTCCCGTTGAAATCCATAAACCCAATGGCCCCACCGTAATAGCCCCTACTTGTTTTTTCGTATTTCTCAATGAGTTGCATGGCCATGTGTTTGGGGGCACCGCTTAGGGTACCCGCAGGAAAGGTGTCGGCGACAACTTTCATGGTAGGGATGTTCTTTTTCTTTAGTCCCGTTACTTTGGAGACCAAATGTATTACGTGTGAAAAGAATTGTACTTCCCTGTAATTTTCCACTTTAACCATAGTGCCGTTTCGGCTCAAGTCGTTTCTTGCCAGATCAACCAGCATAACGTGTTCACTGTTCTCCTTGTCATCTATTTTTAATTTTTTGGCCAATTCGGCATCCTGTTCATCATTCCCTGTTCTTTTGAAGGTCCCTGCAATTGGATGAATTTCGGCTTTGCCATCTTTTACTATTAATTGGGCTTCTGGAGAACTTCCGAAAATTTTGAAATCCCCATAGTCAAAATAAAATAAATAGGGAGAAGGGTTTATGGACCTGAGCGCCCTATAGACGTTAAATTCGTCGCCCTTAAATTCCTGCGAGAACCTTCTGGACAATACCAATTGAAAAACATCGCCCCTATTGCAATGCTTTTTTGCCAGCTCTACGTGCTGTTTGTATTCCTCATCCTTTAGATTGGAAATGGGGTTTCCTTCTTTGGAGAAATTGTAGGAGGCAAAGTTTTTGGCGTTGAGGATCTGTTCTATTTCCCCAATGTTATTTTGGGATTCATAACAGTGCGCAAAAATATAAGCTTCGTTTTTAAAATGGTTAATGGCCACTATATTTTGATAAATGGCGTAATAGATATCGGGAATGGAGATACTGTTATTTTTCTTGGAAATGTCTATGTCCTCAAAATACTTTACTGCGTCATAGGCCATATACCCGAACAGGCCATTGTTGATAAATTTAAAGTTGTTGTTTTGGGAATCAAATTTTTGACCAAAATCATGTAAAATACTTGGGATGTCCGTTTGTTCGCCCACACTGATCTCTTCTATGGACCCATCTGGAAATTGTTTCGTAATGGTTTCGTTTTCCACTTTTATGGAAGCAATGGGATTGCAGCAGATATAGGAAAAACTATTGTCGTTGGCATGATAGTCACTACTTTCCAACAGGATACTGTTGGGGAAACGATCCCTTATTTTTAAATAGACACTTACGGGGGTAATGGTGTCCGCAAGTATTTTTTTATGATGTGATATTAGCTGGTATTTCATGTTTGTTCTTTTAATTGCTACTCTCTGCCAATGGGTTCTTTAATTTCTATGATAAACGAAAAAAAGGCTTGTCGTGATGACAAGCCTTTTATATAGTTATACTACAATGATGCTTTGCTCACGATGTTTTTCGTAAGTTGCTCCACCACCAAGTATTTGATACCATGTTCTTCATTGAATGCCAAATATAAGAAGGAATTTTAAATTTACAAACCTGTGTTACGTAAAAAATAAAAAACCCCACAATTGTGAGGTTTTAAAAATCTTGAATTGGTTGGGTTTAGAATACCAAATCCACTACCAGATCAAATTCGTCATAAATGGTTTTGTCCCCTAAATTATCAAAGAAACTACCAGATCCGTACTTCACGTCATATAACGAACGGTCTACCTTCATTGTGGCAGTGGCCTTGTTTCCATAGACGGAAATATCGAAGGTAACGGGATTGGTTTTCCCTTTTATGGTAAGGTCTCCGGTTACTTCATAGGAATTTTTTCCGGTGGACTTTACGGTAGTGAAGACCAATTTGGAGGTAGGATGTGCCTCAACTCCGAAAAAATCATCGGATTTCAAGTGATTTTCCAACTTTCCTTTGTATTCCCCCTGCAGGTCGTTTGAAACCAAAGTTGGCATATCCACTACAAATTCGCCCCCGGTTAATTTATCACCGTCAAATATTAAGGAGCCTTCTTTTAGGGCAATGGTTCCATGGTGGGAACCGGTAACCTTATATCCTTTCCAAGTTACGGTGCTTTCCGATGTTTTAACTTGTTTAACTTCGTTATCCACAGGAGTGGATGCAAGGGCGGTTAAACCTGTAAATACGGACAATACTAAACTCAATGCATTTTTTTTCATAGTTTCAATTTTAGATAATGTTTGTTAATGTTACTGTTTCTGTTTATATATGTGTAATTAAATTTTCTTTGGCTTTGCGCACTTTTTTGTAATGTTGTGTTTTATCCTCCTCGGACCTATAGCCCACGGCGATTAGAACTGCTGCGTTAAGTCCTTTCCCTTTAAGTCCAAGGATTTCATTGAATTGGGCATTGTCAAAACCCTCCATAGGACAGGTGTCTATTTTAAGGTCCGCTGCCGCCGATAAAAGGTTGCCCAGGGCGATATAGGTCTGTCTTGCCGTCCAGGTGGCTTTTGCGGATTCGGATAATGGCATTAATTTGGATTTCATAAAATCTGAATAAGCTTGTAGATCATTGGACGGAATACCACGTGTTTCACTTACATTGTCCAAGTAATCATCTACCAATTCTTCCCCAAAAGTAGACTGGTTGGCCAGTACTATTAAGTGGGAGGCTTCGGTTATTTGTGACTGTCCCCAAGCTGCTGGCTGTAATTTTTTTCTCAATGCAGCATCTTCTATAACCAGTATCTCGTAGGGCTGTAATCCGTAAGAAGATGCACTAAGGGAGGTGGCCTCCAGTAAGTTGTCTAAATCTTTTTGCGACACTTTTTTGGAAGCATCGAATTTTTTGGTGGCATAACGCCAGTTCAAATTTTTGATATAGGAATTCATATTTTGAATTTTATAATTATTTATACTTGCTTTTAAAATTTGTCCAGTAGGGCATTTAATGTGGTTAAATCCTCCACTGTAAAGTTTTTTAATAATTTTTCTTCTGCCTCTTTCATGGCAAAATCCATTTCAGTCAATGCGGTTTCGCCTTGGACAGTGATATTTATTTCCACCTTTCTACGATTGCTGGGACACACCATGCGGTCTACATACCCCTTTAAGATCAACTTGTCCACCAATCTAGTGGTGTTGCTCATTTTGGTTACCATCCTTTCGTTCAAGGTGGAAAGATTGGCGGGTCTGCCCTTTTGTCCCCTTAAAATTCTCAGCACATTAAATTGCTGAAGGGAGACACCATGTGGTTTAAGTGCTGTGGTCATGATTTCATTAATCTTGCTTTCCACTAGACTTAAATGTATGAGGGTCCTGCTCGCTAAAGGAATTTGTTTCTCGGTTTTAATTATTTTTTCTACATTCATGTCGTTACAACAATTGTATATACAAATGTATGATTTTAATGCTGTATTCCAACAATGCCGTTGCCAAAAATTTGTTAAAAATTTAATTTGTTATTGAAGGTGCAACAATGGCCTGGTTTATTGGGGCTGTCTGCTTCATTATATATTTGACCTTAATTATTGGATGAATTTTTATAAAACATTATTTTTGGGGTTTAAATAATAAAACAAATGGCAGATTTATCACAAGAGGAATGGAGTGCACAATTGGAAAGCGACGGGAATGCTTTCATATTGGACGTTAGGACTCCGGAAGAGGTGGAGGACGGTTATATCCCTAACGCTACCAATATTGATATTTATATGGGACAGGAGTTCGTGGCCGAATTGGAGAAATTGGATAAAACAAAAAACTATTACGTTTATTGTAGATCTGGCCAAAGAAGCGGTCAGGCCTGTGCCATTATGAACAAGCTTGGTTTTGAAAACGCCTACAATTTGGAAGGTGGATTTATGAATTGGGAAGGTGAGATCGTAGAGTAAGCTACTTGTAAAACCATTCTTTTTGGTGAAGAACCTAGAAGAATCCCAGTAGTGCGTACCCGTTCCCATAGTAACCTTAAGGTCTAGTAGTTATTCTATACATTGGTTTATGCGGGAAGATCTTTTGCATTTTATTTGGAAGTACAAAAAACTTCAGCTGGAAAGTTTGGTAGGGTCCAAAAGCGAAAACATCCAAATATTGGAGGTAGGATCGCACAACCTACTGGCCGGCCCCGATTTTTTTAACGCCAAGATTATAATAGATGGTCAGTTGTGGGCGGGTACGGTTGAAATGCATATTAAATCTTCCGATTGGTATGCCCACAATCACGAAATAGATCCCCATTACCAAAATGTAATACTACATGTAGTTTGGGAGCACGATTGTGATGTTTTCAGGAGCGATAGCACTATAATTCCAACCTTGGTGCTCAAGGATTATATATCGTTGGATATTCTAAGGGAGTACCAAAAATTGTTCTCCCGGAAAAATAGCTCCTTTATAAATTGTGGAAGTGAGATTGGCCATATTTCCGATTTTGTTTTACAGCATTGGTTGGAGGTGCTCTTTTTTGAGCGTTTGGAAAGGAAAACCGATTTGGTTTCCCAACTTTTAATAGACTCCAACAACGATTGGGAGCGTGTATTTTTTGTATTGCTTTCCAAAAATTTTGGACTAAAAATAAATAGTGGGCCCTTTTTTGAAATTGCCAGTAGGCTACCTTACCCTGTGGTGCGCAAAATACAGGCCAATACACTGCAATTGGAAAGTTTGCTCTTCGGGTTTGCCGGATTTTTGGACAATGATATCATCGGTGATAATTATTATGATAGCTTACAAAGGGAGTATGCTTTTCTTATGGCCAAGTTCGATTTCCTGGATCCACCATATCAAAAACCAGAGTTCTTTAAACTGCGCCCTTCCAATTTCCCGACTATACGACTTTCCCAATTGGCCAATTTGTATGCGTTGCACCAAAACCTGTTCAGTAGGGTTGTAAATGCCAAAAGTGTTGGGGAAATCTATTCGGTTTTCAATGTTTCTGCCAGTAAATATTGGGACAACCATTATAACTTTGGAAAAATCTCCAAGAGCAATGGCAAGAAACTAAATAGGAAGTTTGTGGATTTATTAATTGTCAATACCGTTCTTCCTATAAAATTAAGCTATGCAAAGCATATGGGAAGGGAGGTGCCCGAGGAGATATTACCTATTATTTCCAATATAGGCGCGGAAAGCAATAACGTTATTTCCAAGTTCAAGATGCTTAATTTGCAATTTCCGTCAGCCAAGGAGAGTCAGGCCGCTTTACAACTGTACAATGAGTATTGCATAAAAAATAAATGTTTGCAATGTGCTGTGGGCCATCAATTATTGAATAGAAAACCTTAATTTTAAGGCATGAACATTTTCTACAAAGTACTTTATTATTTTCAGAAAAGAGGATTTGAGGTTTGTAGGCGAATAGCTGAGCGTTTGGGCATACGTACCAGAGTGGTTCGTACATCCTTTATTTATCTTACTTTCGTTACCTTGGGCTTCGGCTTTGCCCTTTATTTGTTTATGGCCTTTTGGTTAAGGATAAAGGACTTGCTATACACCAAAAGAACCTCTGTTTTTGATCTTTAAGTATGATAAGACTTTTTCGCTCCCGAATGTATTTGGCGCTGACGCTATTGGTCATGGTCTTGTTGTTCGGAGTTTTTGGATATAGGTTCCTGTCCGACTATACTTGGATCGATGCCTTTTATATGACAATCATTACGGTAACTACCGTGGGTTTTTCAGAGGTAAGGCCTTTGGATGCCGAGGCAAAAATCTTTACCGTAATTTTAATAGTGACCAGTGTATTTATATTTGCATTTGCAATTTCAGTAATAACCGAGTATATCCTAAGTCGAAATTCGCTTCAACTTTTAAAGAAAAAAAGGGTGAAAAATAAAATTAAGAATTTAAGTAACCACGTTATAATTTGCGGTTTTGGTCGCAATGGAAATCAGGCGGCAGAAAGGTTAAAGGCATACAATAGATCCTTTGTGGTCATAGAAAGAAATAGGGAAGTCATTGAGAAATTCGAAGAAGAGATCTTGTTTATTGAAGGTGATGCCAATGAAGATGATACTTTGGAAGAAGCTGGGATAGATAGGGCGCAATACCTTATTACTGCCCTGCCCGATGATGCAGCAAACCTCTTTGTGGTGCTCTCGGCCAGACAATTGAACAAAAAACTGTTCATTATCAGCAGGGCTTCCCAATTAACTTCCGAAAAGAAATTGAGACTTGCGGGGGCGGACAAAGTGATTATGCCCGATAAGATAGGAGGGGATCATATGGCCTCCTTAGTAGTTATGCCCGATTTGATTACTTTCATGGATAAACTTTCAACCGAAGGCGAACATACCACCAACTTGGAAGAGGTGACCATAGAAAGTTTTATGGATAAAATTGACAACCATTCCCTGCGCGATCTGGATTTGAGAAAGAAGACAGGTTGTACAATCATTGGTTATATAGACCCAAATGGCAATTATATTATTAACCCAGAGGCCGATATAAAATTGCAGCCGCAGGGGAAGGTCATAGTTTTGGGCAGGCCCGAACAGATAAAAAAATTAAATGAGATGTTCCATATAGATTAAGTTATTAAACAATTATATTTGATTCCGAGCATTATTTTTAGGATATTGCCGGGATATTTGAAGCTAAACCAACTAAAATTAATCTTTTCAAGCTACTTATGAAGAAATATATATCTTCCATTTTTTTACTGTTTTCATTTGTGTTATTTTCACAAGAACTGGTTGTAAAGGAATCTATTTACAATCCTTCCAAGAACATCAATGACGGTGTTATAAAGCTGGAGGTTGACGGAGGTACCCCTCCTTATCAGTATAAATGGAGTAATCAAAATACGGCATTGACTTCCAATCAGGCCACTAATTTGGTGGAAGGCCTTGCCTATACGGTTACCGTTACCGATGCAAAAGGGGTACAGGTTACTAAGGAGTTCAAGGTGCCGGCCGAAGCCATTACCGAATTTTTTAATGGGGTAATGACACCTGCCGTTAGTGCTTTGGGCTCTGTTCTTTTCTGGGACCCTTTTGCTGCCATCGGCATTTATGATCCTGTGGTATATGCCGATGTGAAACGTATTGGAATTCCAGGTTGGTCTCCAGAGTTGAAGGATAAATTTATTTTAAAGCAGTGGTTGAAGCCGGAAGGACAAAAAGTAAAAAAGGGGGATGATATTGCAATTATTTCCAAAAGTAATGGAACTACCGAAACAATAACCTCTCCCGTCAACGGAGTATTAAAGCATTTGGCCAAGGAGGGAGGAGTAATATACAATTCCGAGAACCTGGAGCACGTAATAGAGCAAGGGGCACATTTTTTGGCAGAGGTCAAATATGATGAACCAATAGTTATAACCCATCCAAATGGGGATCCACAGCAAAAGGCAATACCGTTTATTGTGATTTGGTTGGTTATTGGGGCTGTTTTTTTTACACTTAGAATGGGCTTTATCAATATAAGGGGCTTTAGGCATTCCATTGATTTGGCCAAGGGTAAATACGACGATCCGGATGCCCCAGGCCAGGTTACCCATTTTCAAGCGTTGGCAACTGCCGTTTCGGGTACGGTCGGACTTGGGAATATTGCCGGGGTAGGTGTGGCCGTTTCTTTGGGAGGCGCTGGTGCAACGTTTTGGATGATTGTATGTGGCTTGCTTGGGATGTCTTCCAAATTTGTGGAGTGTACTTTGGGGGTTAAGTACCGTAATATACTTCCGGACGGCCGGGTTTTTGGAGGTCCGATGAACTATTTGCGCTATGGCCTTGAGAAAAGGAATTTAAAGGGGGTTGGAAAAGTGCTGGCCGGTCTATTTGCGGTTTTGGCAGTGGGAGCTTCTTTTGGTGGTGGAAATATGTTCCAGGCCAATCAATCCTTTGAACAACTTTCCGGACAGTTTCCTGCTTTACAGGGCAATGGGTTTTATTTTGGAATAATTACAGCAATTTTGGTTGGTGTGGTAATAATTGGTGGAATAAATAGTATAGCCAATGTAACCGGGAGGGTAGTTCCTATCATGGCCTCCATTTATATTCTGGCCGCCCTTACGGTAATCATAATCAATATTCAAAATATAGGACCAGCCTTTGCGGCCATTGTGGAAGGTGCTTTTAGTCCCAGTGCGCTTAAAGGGGGGGTTATTGGAGTTTTGATCGTTGGCTTTCAGCGGGCGGCGTTCTCCAATGAAGCCGGAGTTGGTTCAGCGGCAATTGCACATAGTACGGCAAAGACTAACCATCCGCCCTCTGAAGGTTTTGTAGCCCTCTTGGAACCCTTTATAGATACGGTTGTGGTATGTACATTGACTGCCTTGGTTTTGATCTTTACAGGGATGCATGAAGTAGAGGGAATGGCAGGAGCCCAATTAACTTCGGATGCCTTTGGAAGTGTGCTTTCTTGGTTTCCATATGTTTTGGCCTTAGCAGTGTTCCTGTTTGCTTTTTCAACCATGATTTCTTGGTCATACTATGGGATGCGGGCTTGGACCTACCTTTTTGGGAAAAGTAAAAAAGTGGAATTTGTATATAAGATGTTATTCCTAGTATTTGTGGTGGTTGGTGCATCGGTGAGCTTGGGAGCGGTATTGGATTTTTCGGATATGATGATTTTGGCCATGTCCTTCCCGAATATTATTGGACTTTATCTGATGTCCGGTGAGGTGAAAAAGGATCTTGATGATTATTTGATAAAACTTAAGGCAAATCTGCTTTACAAAAAAAAGGGGAAGGCATAATTAAATACTTAGGATAATAAATACAAATCCCACCTTAAATTCCATCATAGGGAATAAGGTGGGATTTTTTAATTATTGATACCGTCGGAGGAACATTGCCCAAGATTTGGCTGGAGATTGAGGTTGTGCCAACTTTTTAAATCTATTACATTTTTACTATATTTAGGTTATAACCAACCTGGATTCGGGGTGGGTGGCATTTTGAACTTAGCCGCTTTTGCAGCGATGCTTTTTATATAGGGATTTGTAATCCCCCCTATAGCATTATCCAAGAAATGTTAAAGTATTTTTAGGACAAAAAGTTTGAGTCGTGAACAGAGAATCGTTAAAATCCCATTTTAGGTTCAATAAGCAGGAACGAAACGGGATTTTCTTCTTACTGTTTCTCATCGTTATGTTCCAAATAGTGTATTTTATTTTTAAATGGTATCCTATAACTGAAAATACCAATTCCTTATTGGTCGATGAGGAATACCAAGCTAAAATAGAGGAGCTGAAATGTCATAGCCAAACGGAGGATTCTATCAGTCATTATCCATTTAATCCCAATTTTATAACAGATTACAAGGGTTACATTTTAGGGATGTCTACAGAGGAAATAGATCGGCTTCATGCTTTTAGGGCTGGGAACCAATTTGTTAATTCTGGAGAGGAGTTTCAAAAGGTAACATTGATATCGGATTCCCTTTTGGAGAGTTTGCAGCCTTATTTTAAGTTTCCGGAATGGACGGATAAAAGAAGAGTGGGGTTGGTGGTTGGTAATAGTTCTTCTTCCCCTGGAAATTGGGGATCCAGTTCGGGCCCTGAACGCTTTAAGAATGTAAAGGTCAAAGATCTTAATACTGCTACGGCGGAAGAATTAAGGATTATTAATGGAATAGGGGAGAAGTTGTCCCGGCGCATTGTAAAATTTAGGGACCTCCTGGGTGGTTTTTTGTCCGAGGAGCAGTTAGGACATGTCTATGGTCTGAAGCCGAAGGTGACTGCGAGGATTTTGGAGCACTTCAAGATTTTGCAAAGGCCGCAAATTACAAAAATCAATATCAATCAAGCGTCCCCAAGGGATATCTCCAAACTTGTTTATATAAAATATGAAGTGGCAGCACGTATGGTGGCTTTTAGGGAGGCGAACGGTGGTATAGCTTCATTTGATGAATTAATGGAAATCGAAGATTTTCCTTCGGAAAAATTAGATATAATTAAGTTATATTTGCAATTATAAAAAAAATTGCTAATAATGGTAATCGATACCCCTACTACAATGAGTTTTGACTACTCTGAAACTCAACAAATGGTAGCTGCCTCAGCCAGGGAGTTTGCTGAACAATATATTAGGCCCTATGTAATGGAATGGGACGAGGCCCAAACCTTTCCCGTTGAGGTTTTTAAGAAAGCTGGGGAGATGGGTTTTATGGGGGTTTTGGTTCCTGTGGAGCTAGGAGGGTCAGGCCTGGGTTATCACGAATATGTAGCTATTATTGAAGAGATTTCCAAAGTGGATCCTTCCATAGGATTATCACTGGCGGCACATAATTCATTATGTACCAATCATATCCTAAGTTTTGGGAATGAGGTTCAAAAGAAAAAATGGATTCCAAGATTGGCTACCGCAGAATGGATCGGGGCTTGGGGCCTTACGGAACACAATACCGGTTCCGATGCAGGAGGTATGAGTACCACAGCGGTCAAGGATGGGGACTTTTGGGTTTTGAACGGAGCCAAAAATTTTATTACCCATGGCAAGAGTGGGGATATTGCGGTTGTGGTGGCAAGAACCGGAGAAAAAGGGGATAGCCATGGTATGACTGCCTTTGTAGTGGAAAAGGGTACACCTGGCTTTAGCAGTGGAAAGAAGGAGAACAAACTGGGAATGAGGGCCAGTGAAACGGCCGAATTGGTATTTGATAAGTGCAAAATTCCGGACGCAAATAGATTGGGGGGAATCGGAGAAGGATTTGTTCAGTCTATGAAGATCTTGGACGGTGGAAGAATTTCCATTGGGGCTTTGTCCCTGGGAATTTCCAAAGGAGCTTATCAGGCGGCTTTAAAATACTCGAAGGAGAGGGTGCAGTTTGGTAAGCCTATTAGCCAATTTCAAGGTATTTCCTTTAAATTAGCGGATATGGCCACCGAAATCGAAGCTTCGGAATTACTTTTGCACAAGGCTGCATTTCTTAAAAATGAAGGGCGTAATGTTACCAAATTGGGAGCTATGGCCAAAATGTATGCTTCGGAAGTATGTGTAAAAGTAGCAAATGAGGCAGTGCAAATACACGGTGGATATGGGTTTACCAAAGATTTTCCCGTGGAAAAATTCTATAGGGATTCCAAGTTGTGTACTATTGGGGAAGGTACTACCGAGATACAGAAAGTGGTTATTGCCAGAAAAATTTTAAAATAAATATTTGTAATTCATTTTTAAGGTATATATTTGCAGCCTTAATCACAAAAGAGAGGAGGTTATTGCCCATGTTAATAATACCAATAAAAGAAGGAGAAAACATCGATAGAGCTTTAAAGCGTTTTAAGCGTAAGTTCGACAAGACAGGTACAATGCGACAGTTGAGAAAACGTCAGCAGTTTACTAAGCCATCTGTAGAGAACAGAGCGAAGATTCAGAAAGCTCAATATATTCAAGGTCTAAGGGATAAAGAGGAAATCTAGTTCCACTTGAATTTATAATAGTTTAAAAAGTTCCACTTTTAGTGGGACTTTTTTTTTGTGCCGTACTATATTGGATGTATATCTTCGTAACTTTGGGTTATGTCCTTAGAATCATTTATTTCTTATTTGGGGTTGGAGAAGAACTATTCTCCCCATACAACAAAAGCATATCGGAACGATATACTGGAATTTCAAGATTTTTGCAGGCAGCAGTTTGGCATTGAGGATATAGCGCAGATATCCTACAACCTGATCAGGAGCTGGATAGTTTCCTTGGTGGAATCAGGGGTGTCCAATAGATCCGTAAATCGCAAAATAGCGTCCTTAAAGGCTTATTATAAGTATCTTTTGGGGGCTGGTGTATTGACGGTTAACCCCTTGGCAAAACACAAAGCACTTAAGACTTCAAAGAAAATTGAGATTCCATTTTCGGAAACTGAGATGGATGATGTTCTTTCCCAAATTCCCTTCGAAGATAATTTTGAGGGCAAGCGCGATAAGTTGATAATCGAATTGCTGTATACCACTGGGATAAGACGTGCTGAATTGATAGGGCTTAAGGTTGGGGATGTGGATTATGGGGCCATGACAATAAAGGTATTGGGGAAGCGAAATAAGGAAAGGATCATTCCACTACTAGAGGCGACCAAGGAATTGTTTTTGGAATATAATCTCGAGCGGAGCGCGTTGGAAGCAATTAAGGATAAGGCCTATATTCTTCTCTCTGCCAAAGGCAATAAAATGTATGAAACCCTTGTTTATAGAATTATAAATAAGTACTTTAGTTTAGTGTCGGCCAAGGTAAAAAAGAGTCCGCATATTTTAAGACATACCTTTGCCACCCATTTGCTAAATAAGGGCGCGGATTTAAATTCTGTAAAAGAGTTATTGGGGCATTCGAGTTTGGCATCAACACAGGTTTATACGCACAACAGTATTGCGGAATTAAAGAAGGTGCACTTGGCGGCTCATCCTAGAAGTAAGAAATAGTGCGGTCTTTAGCTAAATTTATTGTTTAACTCTATTAAAACTTCATTCTATGAAAGTAAATGCACAATCGGTTAATTTCACTGCAGACGGAAAGCTAATTGACTTTATTCAGGCAAGGTTAAATAAAATGGAACTGTTTTATGACAAGGTAATTAGTTCCGATGTATACCTAAAGGTCGAGAACACAAGTGCAAAGGAGAATAAAATTGTGGAAATCAAGGTGTTGGTCCCCAAAGATAAGTTTGTGGTTAAAAAGCAATGTAAGTCCTTTGAAGAGGCCGTGGACACGGCATGTAGTTCCTTGGAAAGGAAGTTGGTAAAGCGAAAAGAAAAAATAAGATTAAATGCATAAAAAAATTATCAAAAAATGTTTTGATTAAATAAATAAATATCTACATTTGCAGTCCGTTAGAAATAGCGGACTTTTTTTTGAGGAAAAAAGTAATAAAAGCCGATGTAGCTCAGCTGGCTAGAGCAGCTGATTTGTAATCAGCAGGTCGTGGGTTCGAGTCCCTCTATCGGCTCAAAAAAAAAGGAAAATTAGTTTTCCGGGTTCTTTAAAATATATGGTTTGGGGAGATACTCAAGCGGCCAACGAGGGCAGACTGTAAATCTGCTGACTACGTCTTCGCAGGTTCGAATCCTGCTCTCCCCACAAAAAGGCTTTAAAAGGTCTTTGTATGAGAATACAGAAAGTTTTTTTTGAAATAATGAAATTAATTTTTAGGTTTGCCTAAAAATTATAAAAAGCGGGAGTAGCTCAGTTGGTAGAGCGTCAGCCTTCCAAGCTGAATGTCGCCGGTTCGAACCCGGTCTCCCGCTCTAATTTTAAAAGCAAAAGCTCCTTTGATGGGGCTTTGCGCAATTAAAATTAAATGGACAAGATTTTGGTATCCTGTCCTGAGCGACGCCGAGGGTAAACTTCGTCAACGCTCTTAAACTTTGGGTATAGGGTTGTAGTTTTAGATTGGGCCTGGCCCAATGGTTAAAATTAAAGATGCCGGTGTAGCTCAGGGGTAGAGCGTTTCCTTGGTAAGGAAGAGGTCATGAGTTCAAATCTCATCATTGGCTCAATTAAGGCATTATTTGTACACTAATATAAACTAAGAATTAAAATTAACACACATGGCAAAGGCAACATTTGATCGTTCCAAACCGCATTTGAATATAGGTACTATTGGACACGTGGATCACGGTAAAACTACATTGACTGCTGCGATTACTACAGTATTGGCAAACGCAGGACTTTCTGAAATGAGAAGTTTCGATTCTATCGACAACGCTCCTGAGGAAAAAGAAAGAGGTATTACAATTAATACTTCACACGTAGAATATTCTACCGCGAACCGTCACTATGCTCACGTGGATTGTCCAGGTCACGCGGATTACGTAAAGAACATGGTTACTGGTGCTGCTCAAATGGACGGTGCCATATTGGTTGTTGCTGCTACTGATGGTCCAATGCCACAGACTAGGGAGCACATCCTTTTAGGTCGTCAGGTTGGTATTCCAAGAATTGTTGTTTTCTTGAACAAAGTGGATATGGTTGATGATGAGGAGCTTTTGGAGTTGGTTGAAATGGAAGTAAGGGAATTGCTTTCTTTCTATGAGTATGATGGTGACAATGGTCCTGTTATTTCCGGATCGGCTTTGGGTGCACTTAACGGTGAGCAAAAATGGGTTGATACTGTAATGGAATTGATGGAAGCTGTTGATAGCTGGATCGAATTGCCAACAAGGGATGTTGATAAGCCTTTCTTGATGCCTGTTGAAGATGTATTTACTATTACAGGTCGTGGAACTGTTGCTACTGGACGTATTGAAACAGGAGTTGCAAACACAGGGGATCCTGTTGAGATCATTGGTATGGGTGCTGAAAAATTGAATTCTACCATTACTGGGGTTGAGATGTTCCGTAAGATATTGGATAGAGGTGAAGCTGGTGATAACGTTGGTATTCTTTTGAGAGGTATTGAAAAAGCTCAAATAAAAAGAGGAATGGTAATCTGTAAGCCAGGTTCTGTTAAGCCACACGCTAAATTTGAAGCTGAGGTTTATATCCTTAAAAAAGAAGAAGGTGGACGTCACACTCCATTCCATAATAACTACCGTCCTCAGTTCTATGTAAGAACTACTGATGTTACCGGTACTATCAATCTTCCTAGTGGAGTTGAGATGGTTATGCCAGGGGATAACCTTACTATTATTGTTGACTTGTTGTCTCCAATCGCACTTAGTGAAGGTTTGCGTTTTGCTATCCGTGAAGGTGGTAGAACAGTTGGTGCAGGACAGGTTACCAAGATATTAGATTAATATTTTAGTATAGTATTTTTTACATTGAGGGTGTCTTGCTAAAGCGGGATACCTTTCAATGTAAATATAAACGGGTGTAGCTCAGTTGGTAGAGCACTGGTCTCCAAAACCAGGTGTCGGGAGTTCGAGCCTCTCCGCCCGTGCAGAATACAATGGGTTCTTTTCTGATTTGGATGGTGTCGTCAGTTTTTTTTAAGGCCTTGTTTTGTAGTTTGGAAAATAAATATATCGCAGCATGTTTACATATATAAAGGAATCTATAGACGAACTTAGGAACAATGTTACTTTGCCAACAAGGGAGGAGTCTTCCAACTTGATGGTGATCGTAGCGGTGTTCTCTATAATTTTTGCGCTTGCGACTTGGGGTGTTGATAGTTTGTTTGGTAAGTTGATACAACTGTATTTCAATAACATAATCAATTAAGAAGTACTGTATGTCAGAAGTATTGGATAAGAAATGGTATGTTGTAAGAGCCGTAAGTGGTCAGGAAAACAAAATTAAAGGCTATATAGAGGCGGAAGTCGCTAGGCTTGGTTTTGGTGACTATTTGGAAGAAGTTCTTGTTCCTACTGAGAAAGTGGTGCAAATAAGAAACGGAAAAAAGATAAACAAAGAACGTGTTTATTTTCCGGGATATATTATGATCAAAGCCAACCTAGGGGGTGAAATGATTCATATTATCCGTTCTATTACCAATGTCATTGGATTTTTGGGTGAGACCAAAGGGGGGGATCCTGTTCCTTTGAGGAAATCCGAAGTGAATAGAATGCTTGGAAAAGTTGATGAATTGGCTATTAAGACCGATAGTGTTGCCATCCCGTTTGTATTCGGTGAAACTGTAAAGGTTATTGATGGGCCGTTCAATGGTTTTAATGGAACCGTAGAAAAGATTAATGAAGAAAAGCGCAAGCTGGAGGTAATGGTGAAAATTTTTGGAAGAAAAACACCATTGGAGCTCAGTTATATGCAAGTAGAAAAAGTTTAATAAGAACTGTTACATAGATAAAAGTAGTGTTGCTTCCAAATTAACACTCTTTAAATTTAATTTTAAACAATGGCAAAAGAAGTAAGTAAAGTAGTTAAACTACAAGTTAGGGGAGGTGCAGCGAATCCATCGCCACCGGTTGGACCCGCTTTAGGTGCTGCCGGGGTCAACATTATGGAGTTCTGTAAGCAATTCAATGCTCGTACGCAGGACAAACCAGGCAAAGTATTGCCAGTGGCGATCACGGTTTATAAAGACAAGTCGTTCGACTTCGTCGTAAAGACACCGCCGGCGGCAGTTCAATTAATGGAAGCGGCTAAGATTAAAAAAGGATCTGGCGAGCCTAACAGAAACAAGGTTGCAAGTGTATCTTGGGACCAGATCAAGTTGATCGCTGAAGACAAAATGGTAGATCTTAATGCCTTTACGGTAGAATCGGCAATGAGTATGGTTGCAGGTACAGCAAGGTCTATGGGTTTAAAAGTTGCAGGCAACAGACCTTTTTAAAATCTTAAAAGCAATTTAGAATGGCAAAATTAACAAAGAAGCAAAAAGAAGCCCACAGCAAAATAGATAAGAATAAACTCTATTCTGTTGAAGAGGCATCTGCTTTAGTAAAAGAAATAACCAATACAAAATTCGATGCATCTGTTGAATTGGCGGTACGTTTGGGCGTTGATCCAAGAAAGGCCAATCAAATGGTTCGTGGTGTTGTTACACTTCCCCACGGTACTGGTAAGGATGTTAAGGTTTTGGCTTTGGTAACACCGGACAAAGAAGCGGAGGCTAAGGAAGCTGGTGCTGATTTCGTAGGATTGGACGAATATTTGGATAAAATTAAAAGCGGTTGGACCGATGTTGATGTAATCATCACGATGCCAAGTGTTATGGGTAAGCTAGGTCCTTTAGGTAGGGTCTTGGGACCAAGAGGTCTTATGCCGAACCCAAAAACAGGTACGGTTACTATGGATGTTGCCAAAGCAGTTGCTGAGGTAAAAGCCGGTAAGATCGATTTTAAGGTGGATAAAACAGGAATTGTGCATGCTGCAATCGGGAAAGTTTCTTTCTCAGCTGATAAAATTGCGGACAATGCCAACGAGCTGTTGGATACACTGGTAAAATTAAAGCCAACTGCAGCCAAAGGAATATATGTGAAGACTATATATATGTCCAGTACTATGAGTCCTAGTGTTGCATTGGATCCAAAAGCAGTTTAACTGGTAGTTAAAAATTTTTATTATGACAAGAGAAGAGAAATTAAATGTTATACAAGATTTAACTGCGCAGTTAGGGGATAGCTCCACTATATATTTAGCCGATATTTCCGGATTAAATGCTGAAACTACTTCGGCATTGAGAAGGGCTTGTTACAAGGCTGATATAAAACTTGCTGTAGTTAAGAATACCTTGCTTGCAAAAGCAATGGAGGCTTCGGATAAGGATTTCGGTGAACTTCCAACAGTGTTGAAGGGGAATACCTCTTTAATGTTTTCGGAAACCGGAAATGCACCCGCAAAGCTGATTAAGACTTTTAGAAAGAAGTCTAATAAGCCTTTGTTGAAGGGAGCATATATTGCCGAGGCAATTTATGTTGGTGATGATCAATTGGATGCTTTGGAAAGCATTAAGTCCAAAGAGGAAATGGTTGGAGAAATTATTGGATTGTTACAATCCCCAGCCAAAAATGTTATTTCTGGACTTAAATCCGGTGGAGGTAAACTTGCTGGAATCCTTAAGACATTATCAGAAAGATAATACGTACGCACTAAAAACAATTATATTTTAAAATTTTATTAAACGATAGAAAAATGGCAGATTTAAAAGATTTCGCAGAACAATTGGTTAACCTTACAGTAAAGGAAGTAAATGAGTTGGCTAATATATTAAAAGATGAATACGGTATAGAGCCTGCAGCTGCTGCAGTTGCTGTTGCTGCTGGTGGCGGTGCTGCCGATGGTGGTGATGCTGCTGAGGAAAAATCGGAATTTGATGTTATATTGAAAGCAGCTGGTGCTTCTAAATTAGCAGTAGTTAAATTGGTTAAGGAATTAACTGGTTTAGGATTGAAAGATGCTAAGGACATCGTTGATAGCGCACCAAAAGCCGTTAAGGAAGGTGTTTCTAAAGACGAAGCAGAAGGAATTAAAAAATCTTTGGAAGAAGCAGGAGCGGAAGTTGAGCTTAAATAATAGCAACGACAACCATTAATATTTTGGTTTAGGTCTTTCCGCTTTTTGTGGCTAGACCTAAGCCTTTTTATACATACCGTGTATAGTGGCGTACACTACCCAATTATAGTATTCACGATCAAAATTTTGTCCATAGATGTTCACAAATCAGACTGAAAGAATAAGTTTCGCATCCGCTAAGAACACGCCGAATTATCCGGATTTCTTGGACATTCAGATTAAATCATTTCAAGATTTTTTTCAACTTGAAACTAAATCTGACGAAAGGGGCAATGAAGGGTTGTACAACACCTTCATGGAAAACTTTCCAATTACAGACACAAGGAACCAGTTCGTATTAGAATTTTTAGATTATTTCATTGATCCACCTAGATATTCCATTCAAGAATGTATTGAGCGTGGACTTACTTATAGTGTTCCATTAAAAGCAAGATTAAAATTATATTGTACAGATCCCGAGCATGAGGATTTCGAGACCATTGTACAAGATGTGTACTTAGGAACTATTCCTTATATGACTCCTAGCGGTACCTTCGTGATCAATGGAGCAGAACGCGTTGTTGTTTCCCAGTTACACCGTTCTCCAGGGGTTTTCTTTGGTCAATCTTTCCATGCAAATGGAACAAAGTTGTACTCTGCAAGGGTGATTCCTTTTAAAGGTTCCTGGATAGAGTTTGCAACGGATATCAATGGTGTTATGTACGCCTATATTGATAGAAAGAAAAAATTACCGGTTACCACCTTGTTCAGGGCCATTGGTTTTGAAAGGGATAAGGATATTTTGGAAATTTTCGACCTTTCTGAGGAAGTGAAAGTTTCCAATGCCGGATTAAAGAAAGTATTGGGCCGAAAATTGGCGGCTAGAGTATTGAATACATGGCATGAGGATTTTGTGGACGAGGATACGGGCGAAGTGGTATCTATTGAGAGAAATGAGATTATCCTTGACCGTGATACTATTTTAGAAAAAGATCACATAAATGAGATATTGGAAGCTGATGTGAAGACTATTCTTTTGCACAAAGAGAATAATGCACAAAGCGATTATGCCATTATCCATAACACCCTACAGAAGGATCCGACGAATTCTGAAAAAGAGGCTGTTGAACATATCTATCGTCAATTGCGTAATGCTGAACCGCCCGATGAGGAAACAGCACGTGGTATTATAGATAAATTGTTTTTCTCCGATCAACGTTACAACCTTGGTGAGGTAGGACGTTATAGAATGAACAAAAAATTGGGATTGGATATTGGAATGGACAAGCAGGTCTTGACCAAGGAAGATATCATTACCATTATTAAATATTTGATAGAGCTTATCAACTCCAAAGCTGAGATCGATGATATTGATCACCTTTCCAACCGTAGGGTAAGGACTGTTGGTGAACAATTGTCACAGCAATTTGGTGTTGGTCTGGCACGTATGGCCAGAACAATTCGCGAGCGTATGAACGTACGTGATAATGAGGTGTTTACCCCAATAGATTTGATCAATGCCAAGACCCTGTCTTCGGTGATCAACTCTTTCTTTGGTACCAACCAGTTATCACAGTTTATGGATCAAACCAATCCATTGGCCGAAATTACGCACAAGAGAAGATTGTCGGCATTGGGGCCAGGCGGACTTTCAAGGGAAAGAGCAGGGTTTGAGGTACGTGATGTGCACTATACGCATTACGGTAGACTTTGTCCTATTGAAACTCCGGAAGGACCGAACATTGGATTGATATCCTCACTATCGGTATTTGCCAAAGTAAACCCAATGGGCTTCTTGGAAACACCGTATCGTAAGGTTGACAATGGTACAGTAAACATTAACGACTTTACTTACCTAAGTGCAGAAGAGGAAGAAGGAATGAAAATTGCCCAGGCAAACATTCCTATGGATGAAAAAGGAAACATTACTGCAGAGAAGGTAATTGCAAGGGAAGAAGGGGATTTTCCAGTGGTGGATCCTGCTGAAATTCAATATACCGATGTTGCACCCAACCAGATAGCTTCCATTTCGGCATCCTTGATCCCATTTTTGGAACATGATGATGCCAACAGGGCCTTGATGGGATCTAACATGATGCGTCAGGCCGTTCCATTATTGAAGCCGGAATCACCTATTGTGGGTACAGGTTTGGAACGTCAAGTAGCGTCGGATTCAAGGGTATTGATAAATGCAGAAGGAGATGGGGTTATAGAATATGTTGATTCCCAGAAAATCACCATTAAGTACGACCGTACCGAAGAGCAAAGATTGGTTAGCTTTGAAGAAGATTCCAAAACTTATGAATTGGTCAAGTTTAGAAAGACAAACCAAGGAACAAGTATCAACCTTAAACCTATTGTAAAAAAGGGTTACAAGGTTAAAAAAGGACAGGTTCTTTGTGAAGGCTACGCTACGGAAAGTGGCGAATTGGCATTGGGAAGAAACCTGGTAGTGGCGTTTATGCCATGGAAAGGTTACAACTTTGAGGATGCGATCGTTATTTCTGAAAAAGTAGTTCGTGAGGACATTTTTACATCTATCCATGTTGATGAGTACGCTTTGGAGGTAAGGGATACCAAATTGGGAGCTGAAGAGTTGACCAATGATATTCCCAACGTTTCTGAAGAAGCTACCAAGGATTTGGATGAATACGGAATGATCCGTATTGGAGCGGAAGTTAAGCCTGGGGATATTTTGATCGGTAAGATCACTCCTAAAGGTGAGTCCGATCCTACCCCGGAAGAAAAATTATTACGCGCCATTTTTGGTGATAAAGCCGGTGATGTAAAAGATGCTTCCTTAAAGGCATCCCCATCACTTAGAGGGGTTGTTATAGACAAGAAATTATTCTCAAGATCTGTTAAGGATAAGCGTAAGCGTTCCGAGGATAAGGAAGAACTTTCCAAATTAGAGTTGGAATACGAAGTAAAATTCCAGCAATTGAAAGATGTATTGGTCGAAAAACTATTTACATTGGTCAATGGCAAAACTTCCCAAGGGGTATTGAACGACCTTGGGGAAGAAGTCTTGCCAAAAGGAAAGAAGTATACCATGAAAATGTTGAATGCCGTTGATGATTTTGCCCATTTGGTTGGTGGAAGTTGGACTACGGATAAGGAAAGCAACACCTTGGTAACCGATCTTTTGCATAACTATAAGATAAAGTTGAACGATCTTCAAGGTAACCTTAGAAGGGACAAGTTCACTATTTCCGTTGGTGATGAATTGCCAGCCGGTATTATGAAATTGGCCAAAGTTTACATAGCGAAAAAGCGTAAACTGAAGGTTGGGGATAAAATGGCGGGCCGTCACGGAAACAAAGGTATCGTTTCCAGAATTGTACGTCACGAGGACATGCCGTTCCTAGAGGATGGAACACCGGTGGATATAGTATTGAATCCATTAGGGGTGCCTTCCCGTATGAACATTGGACAGATATATGAAACTGTTTTAGGATGGGCCGGATTAAAATTAGGGAAGAAATATGCGACCCCAATTTTTGATGGTGCTACCTTGGAGCAAATCAATGCCTATACCGATGAAGCAGGAATTCCTAGATTTGGACATACGTATCTTTACGATGGCGGTACGGGTCAACGTTTTGACCAGCCTGCAACCGTTGGGGTTATCTATATGTTGAAATTAGGACATATGGTAGACGATAAAATGCATGCTCGTTCCATTGGACCATACTCACTTATTACGCAGCAGCCATTGGGTGGTAAAGCACAATTTGGTGGACAGCGTTTTGGAGAGATGGAAGTTTGGGCACTGGAAGCTTATGGAGCCTCTGCTACATTACGGGAAATACTGACCGTTAAGTCGGATGATGTTATAGGTAGGGCCAAGACTTACGAGGCGATCGTAAAAGGAGAGACCATGCCAGAACCTGGTTTGCCAGAATCTTTCAACGTATTAATGCACGAACTTAAGGGATTAGGTTTGGATATTAGATTGGAAGAATAACAAGGATTGGTTTTAAACACTATTCCTAATAACAAGAATTAAATTAGTATCAGATTATAGTTATGGCTAGACTAAAAGATAATAATACCATTAAAAGGTTCGATAAAATTTCAATCGGTTTGGCATCTCCAGAAGCTATTTTGGCAGAGTCAAGAGGTGAGGTTTTAAAACCTGAAACTATTAACTATAGAACGCACAAGCCTGAGCGGGACGGTCTATTCTGTGAGCGTATTTTTGGTCCTGTAAAGGATTATGAATGTGCCTGTGGGAAATATAAGAGGATTCGTTACCGTGGTATTGTTTGTGATCGTTGTGGGGTAGAGGTCACGGAGAAAAAGGTACGTAGAGATAGGGTAGGACACATTAATTTGGTTGTTCCTGTTGCCCATATCTGGTATTTCCGTTCCTTGCCCAATAAAATTGGTTACCTATTGGGTTTGCCTTCCAAGAAATTGGATATGATTATTTACTACGAACGTTATGTAGTAATTCAGCCGGGTATTGCCAAGGGACCGGACGGTGAGGAAATCCAAAAAATGGATTTCTTGAGCGAAGAGGAATATTTGAATATATTGGAGTCCATTCCACAAGAGAATCAGTACTTGGAAGATACTGACCCGAACAAGTTTATCGCTAAAATGGGTGCGGAATGCTTAATTGATCTTTTGGCGAGAATAGACTTGAGCCAATTGTCCTATGAATTAAGACATAAGGCCAATACCGAAACTTCCAAACAGCGTAAGACCGAAGCCTTGAAAAGACTTCAAGTAGTGGAAGCCTTAAGGGAGTCTCAGGAAAATAGGGAGAACAGGCCGGATTGGATGATCATGAAGGTGATTCCTGTTATTCCACCGGAACTACGTCCTTTAGTACCGCTTGATGGTGGCCGTTTTGCAACCTCGGATTTAAATGACCTTTACAGAAGGGTTATTATAAGGAACAACCGTCTTAAAAGATTGGTCGAGATCAAGGCGCCAGAGGTGATTCTTAGAAATGAGAAGCGTATGCTTCAGGAGGCAGTTGATTCTTTATTTGACAACACACGTAAGGCATCTGCAGTTAAAACAGAATCCAATAGGCCACTAAAGTCACTTTCAGATTCACTGAAAGGAAAACAAGGTCGTTTCCGTCAAAACCTTTTGGGTAAACGTGTGGATTATTCCGCTCGTTCGGTAATCGTCGTTGGACCTGAAATGCAATTGTTTGAATGTGGTTTGCCCAAAGATATGGCAGCTGAACTTTACAAGCCTTTTGTTATCCGAAAGTTGATCGAAAGGGGTATTGTAAAAACGGTGAAATCTGCCAAGAAGATCATTGATAAGAAAGAACCTGTAGTTTGGGATATTCTTGAAAATGTTTTAAAAGGACACCCAGTATTGTTGAATCGTGCCCCTACATTGCACAGACTAGGTATTCAGGCGTTCCAGCCAAAGCTTATTGAAGGTAAGGCTATACGTTTGCACCCCTTGGTGTGTACTGCATTTAATGCGGATTTTGATGGGGATCAAATGGCAGTTCACTTGCCTTTGGGACCTGAAGCTATTTTGGAGGCACAACTTTTAATGTTGGCATCACATAATATTTTGAACCCTGCAAATGGTTCTCCTATTACCGTACCATCACAGGATATGGTCTTGGGACTTTATTATATGACCAAAGAAAGAAAGTCAACTCCAGAGGTAGCGGTAAAAGGAGAAGGTTTAACGTTCTATTCCTATGAAGAGGTGGTTATCGCCTTTAATGAAGGTAGGCTAGATCTTAATGCCGGTATAAAGGTACGTGCCAAAGATTTTAATGAGGCTGGTGAATTGGTCAATCAAATCATTCCAACAACAGTTGGTAGGGTATTGTTCAACATGGTAGTTCCAGAGCAGGCAGGATACATTAACGAGGTATTGAACAAAAAATCGCTTAGGGATATCATTGGTAATATATTAAGTGTTACCGATGTTCCAACAACAGCCGATTTCTTGGATAAAATAAAAACTATGGGATATGAATTCGCTTTTAAAGGTGGATTGTCCTTTAGTTTGGGAGATATTATTATTCCGCCTGAGAAGCATGAAATGATTGCGGATGCCAATACACAGGTAGATGGTATTATGGCCAACTATAACATGGGGCTTATAACCAATAACGAGCGTTACAATCAGGTAATTGACGTTTGGACATCTACCAATGCCATGTTGACGGAATTGGCTATGAAGCGTATCCGTGAGGATCAGCAAGGATTTAACTCTGTGTATATGATGTTGGATTCTGGTGCAAGGGGCTCCAAGGAGCAGATTCGCCAGTTGACCGGTATGCGTGGATTAATGGCAAAACCAAAAAAATCTACTGCTGGAGGTGGGGAGATCATTGAAAACCCCATTTTATCCAACTTTAAAGAGGGTCTTTCCATTCTTGAATACTTTATATCTACTCACGGTGCACGTAAAGGTCTTGCGGATACGGCGTTGAAAACGGCGGATGCAGGTTATCTTACACGTCGTTTGGTGGATGTTTCACAAGATGTAATTATCAATATTGAGGATTGTGAAACACTAAGAGGGGTTCAGGTTGAGGCCCTTAAGAAAAATGAAGAGATTGTTGAAACTTTAGGGGAACGTATCCTTGGAAGGGTTTCTTTACATGATGTTTATGATCCTATTTCTGAAGAATTGCTTTTAAAGGCAGGTCAGGAAATTATGGAATCGGATGTGAAGAAAATAGAAGCATCCCCAGTTGAAAAAGTAGAAGTGCGTTCTGCTCTTACATGTGAGGCGCAGAAAGGTATCTGTGGTAAATGTTACGGAAGAAACTTGTCTACCAATAAAATGGTACAACGTGGTGAGGCTGTTGGTGTAGTAGCTGCACAGTCTATCGGTGAGCCAGGAACACAGTTAACATTGCGTACTTTCCACGTGGGAGGTATTGCAGGTAACATCTCTGAAGAAAATAAATTGGAGGCCAGATTTGCCGGTGTCGCTGAGATTGAAGATTTAAGGACAGTTTCCAGTCAGGATGGAGATGGTAAAAAATCAGAGATTGTAATTTCTAGGACATCAGAGATTAAGGTTGTGGATGCAAAATCTGGAATAACACTAAGTACCAACAACATTCCTTACGGTTCACAGTTGTTCATTAAGAATGGTGAAAAAATAGAGAAAGGTCAGGTTATTTGTTCTTGGGATCCTTACAACGGAGTTATTGTTTCAGAATTCCCGGGACAAATTGCATATGAGAATATTGAACAAGGTATTACGTATCAGGTAGAGATTGATGAACAGACTGGATTCCAAGAGAAAGTAATTTCAGAATCAAGGAACAAGAAATTAATACCTACCCTATTGATCAAAAACAATAAGGATGAAGTATTGCGTTCTTACAACCTTCCGGTTGGATCGCATATTATGGTAGATGATGGAGACAAGATCAATGAAGGTAAAATTTTGGTTAAGATACCGCGTAAATCAGCTAAGGCTGGGGATATTACGGGTGGTCTTCCAAGAGTTACCGAATTGTTCGAAGCCCGTAACCCATCCAACCCTGCTGTTGTTTCCGAGATTGATGGTGTTGTTTCCTTTGGTAAGATCAAAAGAGGTAACCGCGAGATCATTATCGAATCCAAATTAGGTGAGGTCAAGAAATACTTGGTTAAATTGTCCAATCAAATTCTTGTACAAGAAAATGATTACGTACGTGCAGGAATGCCATTGTCCGATGGATCAATCACTCCAGAGGATATCTTGGCCATCAAAGGACCTTCAGCGGTGCAACAATACTTGGTGAACGAAGTTCAGGAAGTATATCGATTGCAAGGGGTGAAGATCAATGATAAGCACTTTGAGGTAGTAGTTCGTCAAATGATGCGTAAAGTGCGTATAGAGGATCCGGGAGATACTATCTTCTTGGAAAATCAATTGGTTCACAAGGATGATTTCATCCAAGAGAACGATGAGATTTTCGGACAGAAAGTGGTAGAAGATGCGGGTGATTCCGAAAACTTAAAGCCGGGTCAGATTGTTAGTGCCCGTGAATTAAGGGATGAGAATTCGATTCTTAAACGTAACGATAAGAATTTGGTTACTGCAAGGGACGCTGTAGCGGCAACAGCTACACCAATCCTACAAGGAATTACACGTGCTTCCTTACAGACCAAATCATTTATTTCTGCCGCTTCTTTCCAGGAAACGACCAAAGTACTTAACGAAGCTGCTGTAAGCGGTAAGGTAGATACGCTGGAAGGATTGAAAGAAAACGTAATTGTTGGTCATAAAATACCAGCAGGTACGGGAATGAGGGATTATGAAAATATCATTGTAGGTTCCAAGGAGGAATACGATGAAATCATGGCCCGAAAAGAGGAATTGAAATTCTAAATAATAAGAACCTCGGTGTTATTCACCGGGGTTTTTTTTTGGACAATTGACAATTTGTTTGTTACTTGTTCATTAGCTTTTAGTTAAATAGTAATAGATAATCATTTTTTATAATGAGTGATAAGGATCAAAATCAAAAACAGATCAACATAGAGCTGGATGAGAAAACGGCTGAGGGAATATATTCCAATTTGGCTATAATCAATCATTCCGTTTCAGAGTTTGTAGTGGATTTTATAAGCATGATGCCCGGGGCTCCCAAGGCAAAGGTGAAAAGTAGGATTGTGCTTACCCCCCAGCATGCCAAGAAATTCTTAAAGGCGCTTGGTGATAATGTGAGTCGCTTCGAAAAGGCACATGGAACAATAAAGGATTATGAGCAGCCTCCCATTCCATTGAATTTTGGACCAACGGGTGAAGCTTAAAAGCAATAAAAAAACCTTCTGTATTAGCAGAAGGTTTTTTGTTTTACGGGAATCTATATGTGATTTAATTGAATTCTGAAGTAAAATGAAGTTTTACGTTAGGGTATTTCTGCTGGGTCATCTGCAGTGAAAACTGGGAATCCGCAAGAAAAACAAGTTGCTTGCGTTTGTCCATGGCCAAAAACTTCTGCTTTACCCGTTTAAATTCCTTAAATTCCTCACTGTTCCTGTCCTTGGGGTCTACCCAACAAGCTTTGTAAACCGGGAAATTTTCATAAGTGCATTTGGCGGCATATTCGTGCTCCAAACGATATTGTATTACTTCAAATTGTAAGGCTCCCACAGTACCTATAACTTTTCTGTTGTTCATTTCCAAGGTGAATAACTGGGCAACCCCTTCATCCATTAATTGGTCAATTCCCTTGTTGAGCTGTTTGGCTTTCATGGGATCTGCATTATTGATATATCTAAAGTGTTCCGGGGAAAAGCTGGGGATACCTTTGTAGTGTAGAACTTCACCTTCCGTCAAGGTATCTCCAATTTTGAAATTTCCGGTATCATGTAATCCAACAATATCCCCAGGATAGGAAATATCCACAATTTCTTTTTTCTCGGCGAAAAATGCATTGGGACTGGAGAACTTCAAATTTTTGTTTTGTCGGACATGTAAATAGGGTTTGTTCCTTTCAAAAGTACCCGAAACTATTTTTATGAATGCAAGACGATCCCTGTGCTTTGGGTCCATATTGGCGTGTATCTTAAATACAAAACCAGTTAATTCCTTTTCATTGGCCTCTACAAGGCGCTCTTCGGCCATTTTGGCCCGGGGCGAGGGGGCAATATCTATAAAACAATCCAACAGTTCACGCACTCCAAAATTGTTCAGGGCAGAACCAAAAAAAACGGGTTGCTGCGTTCCCTGGAGATAACTTTCCTTGTTGAAGGGGGGATATACACCGTTGACCAATTCCAGGTTGTCCCTGAGCTCAGTGGCTGCTTTTGTACCTATAATTTCTTCTAACTGTGGGTTGTTAATATCGTCGAAAGCTATAGTGTCCTCAATATTTTTCTTATTGTCCCCACTAAAAAGATTGATGTTTTTTTCATAAATATTATAGATTCCTTTAAAATCATAACCCATGCCGATCGGGAAACTTAATGGGGTAACGGAAAGTCCCAATTTTTGCTCAACTTCGTCCAATAAATCGAAGGCATCTTTTCCTTCACGGTCCAATTTGTTGATGAATACGATCATTGGAATGTTCCGCATTCTACAAACTTCCACTAATTTTTCAGTTTGCTCCTCTACACCTTTTGCAACATCAACAACAACGATTACGCTGTCAACGGCAGTTAGGGTTCTAAAAGTATCTTCCGCAAAATCCTTGTGGCCTGGAGTGTCCAGTATATTTATTTTTTTGTCCTTGTAGAGAAAGGCAAGAACAGAGGTGGCAACTGAAATACCTCTTTGTTTTTCAATTTCCATAAAGTCACTGGTAGCAGTTTTCTTTATCTTATTGTTTTTAACAGCTCCGGCCTCCTGAATGGCACCCCCGAAAAGGAGTAGTTTTTCAGTAAGTGTAGTTTTTCCCGCATCGGGATGCGATATAATTCCGAAAGTCCTTCTTCTTTCAATTTGTTCCCTAAAACTCATTGATCTTTTGATTTCGGCAAAAATAAGTCAAATTAATTTTTTTCAACCAGCAAATATGGGTTAATGCAACAAAGAATTATTAATTGGCGGATATTTTGAATGTATAGGTAACAATTGGAGTCTTGTGTGGCTTTGGTTCTTGTGGTATCGATTTTATTCTTGAAGTCTATATGACATTTGAATACGGTTGCCTTGCCCGTCCAGTGCCTTTTGTGATTCACATATTATTTTTGGGAATATTCTTAATTTTTGTATACCTTTTTTTAGGTATTAAAGTGAGTATATTTTAATCAAAATAGATAAAACCATTCGTCGGGTTTTGTTAAATGATAGGTCTGTAATGTATTTTTCACCAATGAAAAAGTTTAGGTCAAGTGTTGTTCAAATAATATTTTTTACAGGTTAAACATATTTTTTTCAAAGTTATTTTTGTAAATAATTAACACTTTGTCGAGTAATACGGTTATTGGCAGATTTTATATAATTTACAGATTGAAAACCTTATGAGTATTGATTTTTTAGATATATCTTGCATGTAATTTTGGAGTTGGCCCCAACTTCTTACATTTGTTTTTACCTATTATGCCATGGTGATCAGTTGATATAAAACTATCATTTATGGAGAATATTACTTTTGTGAAATATAGGAGCACTTTAGCCCGCTATTTTTCACTTATCGCTGTTATTTTTGTTTTTGGAAGTTCTTCCTCCTATGGGAATACCTATGTATATAATTTTAATTCTATTCATGGGGAACCCGTATTGCATGAAGACGATGATAAAGAAACATCAGATATCAAGGAAAATTCTTTGAATGGATTTTGGGATCTTTTTGCTATCGGTAATATTGATTTGTCTGGTAATGGCATGGCTTCAGCATTTGCTTTAAATCCTGGTAGTCCTCTTTCCACTACAATAATAGGTTCATCATCGGCTACAGCTGTGGATTCAGATGGGGATGGTGTGACCAATGATAAGGAAAATGAGGATGGTACGGATCCGAATAATCCTTGCGATTTTATTTTGGCCCATCAGAACTGTGCGCCGTCCACTGCTTGGAAGAATGCCGATTGCGACGGTGACGGAGTAACGAATAAAAAAGAAAAGTTGGATGGCACGGATCCATTGGATCCCTGTGATTTTATTTTGGCCCATCAGAACTGTGCGCCGTCTACTGCTTGGAAGAATGCGGATTGTGACGGTGATGGCGTAACCAATGAAAAGGAAAAGGAAGACGGTACGGATTTATTGGACCCCTGTGATTTTATTTTGGCCCACCAGAACTGCTCACCATCAACGGAATGGAAGAATGCGGATTGTGACGGTGATGGCGTAACCAATGAAAAGGAAAAGGAAGACGGTACGGATCCATTGGACCCCTGTGATTTTATTTTGGCCCACCAGAACTGCTCACCATCAACGGAATGGAAGAATGCGGACTGTGACGGGGATGGGGTAACCAACGAGGATGAGAAAGAAGATGGCACGGATCCATTGGCCCCTTGCGATTACAACCCTGAACATATTACCTTGGCCCAGAGCGGCGACTATTTAACAGTTGATTGTGACGGGGACGGAGTAACCAATGGGGATGAGAAGGAAGACGGTACGGATCCATTGGATTCCTGCGATTTTGTATTGGCCCACCAAACTGTAGCTCCTTCCAATAGTTGGGACGAAGCGGACTGTGACGGGGATGGGGTAAACAACGAGGATGAGAAAGAAGATGGTACGGATCCATTGGACCCTTGCGATTACAGCCCTGAACATATTACCTTGGCCCAGAGCGGCGACTATTTAACAGTTGACTGTGATGGGGACGGAGTAACCAATGGGGATGAGAAGGAAGATGGTACGGATCCATTGGATTCCTGCGATTTTGTATTGGCCCACCAAACTGTAGCTCCTTCCAATAGTTGGGACGAAGCGGACTGTGACGGGGATGGGGTAACCAACGGGGATGAGAAAGAAGACGGCACAGATCCATTGGATCCCTGCGATTATAATCCAGAAAGTGTTACGTTAACCCCTACTGTTGATTGGGAGGTTCTTGATTGTGATAATGATGGAAATCCGAATGGAACCGATCCGGATCCACTTGTAGCGACTGCAAGGGATGACTCAGGGTCGACCCCTGCCTTGACAGAGGTGGCAATCAATATTTTGGAGAATGATGATTACTTGCCCAATAATGACCCTGATAATTTGGGAATTACAAATCTATCCATGATTGGTGGTAGCGCTTTGGGAATTGTATCTTTTGATGAAGAAACTGGCTTTTTGACATACACTCCAGTGGAATCCGAATCCAACACAACTGTTACTATAGTTTATCAGGTATGTAATGTTATTCCCGATCCCAGTGTTTGCGCATCGGCCACGGTAAGCATTCAGGTAGGTCCCGATTTGGACAATGCAATCGATGCGGTGGACGACGGATATAGTGTGGATACGGGTGTAAGTGGTGTGGTTCCGGGAAGCAACGTACTGGACAACGATACCATCAACGGCGAGCTGGTAACTGCAGAGGAGGTAATACTTACATCTACACCAACGGATGAACTTACGATCAATGAAGATGGAAGTGTTAGTGTGGCCCCGGGAACGGCCGACGGCACCTACACAATAGAATATACGATCTGTGAAGCGGCCAATACGGACAATTGTGATACGGCCACGGTAAGCATTCAGGTAGGCCCCGATATGGACAATGCAATCGATGCAGTGGACGACGGATATAATGTGGATACGGGTGTAAGTGGTGTGGTTCCGGGAAGCAACGTACTGGACAACGATACCATCAACGGTGAGCTGGTAGCTGCAGAGGAAGTAATACTTACATCTACACCAACGGATGAACTTACGATCAATGAAGATGGAAGTGTTAGTGTGGCCCCGGGAACGGCCGACGGCACCTACACAATAGAATATACGATCTGTGAAGCGGCCAATACGGACAATTGTGATACGGCCACGGTAAGCATTCAGGTAGGTCCCGATATGGGCAATGTGATCGATGCGGTGGACGATGGTTATACAACCGATACAGACAATACAGGATTAATACCCGATAGCAATGTACTGGACAACGATACCATCAACGGCGAGTTGGTTGCCGCTGAGGACGTTGTGCTTACATCCACACCAACGGATGAACTTACGATCAATGAGGATGGCAGTGTTAGCGTAACCCCAGGTACGGCCGATGGCACCTATACCATAGACTACATGATCTGTGAAGCGGCCAATACGGAAAATTGCGATACAGGTACTGTTACAGTAGTTGTAGAAGAAGGTGACGAAGATGAAATAATTGAAGTAAATCAACTCGTGACCCCTAATTCGGATGGTAAAAATGACTTCCTATTCATTAGGGGGGTTAGAAATGCCAATAACAATACTTTAAAGATCTTTAATAGATGGGGTGTTTCCGTTTATGAAGGAAAGGGGTACAATAATCAAAATAATGTATTTGACGGTAGGTCCAAGGCAAGGTCTACAGTTACTGGAAACAATTATTTGCCCGCAGGAGTTTATTATTATATTTTTCAATATGAAAATAAACAGAAGAATATTACAGATAGTGGTTATATTTATGTGAGTAAATAAAATATTTTATAGTAGATGATATATAAAAAGAGTCTCCTCGTTACCGTTTTATTGTTGTTTTCCTTCTTTGCGGGACTATATGCCCAGCAGGATGCACAGTACACCCAATATATGTACAATACCATGAGTGTAAACCCTGCATATGCGGGGTCTAGAGGGCAATTAAGTGCAGCGGCACTTTACCGTTCCCAGTGGGTAGGTCTGGAAGGTGCACCCAAAACGCAGACCTTAAATTTGCATTCACCAATAAGAAATAGCAGATTGGGTTACGGCATTTCCATTATTAATGACAATATTGGGGATGGTGTAGTTCAAGAAACCCAGTTGGATGCAGTGTTGTCCTATACCGTTGATGTAGCATTGGATGCCAAATTATCCTTTGGATTAAAAGTAGGAGGAAATATGCTCAGTTTGGACTTTAATGGATTGAACAATTTTGATTCTGAAAACATTCAAGGCGATAATATTGATAATAAATTTTCTCCCAATTTTGGTGTGGGCGTGTATTATCATACCAATAAATTTTATGCAGGTCTATCTGCACCAAATTTAGTGGAGACACAATATTTTGACAATTCGCAACGAGATCCCAATTCGGTGGAATTCCTTTCAAAGGAAAGAATGAATTTTTATTTGATTACTGGTTATGTATTTGACCTTAATAATAATTTTAAGTTTAAACCTGCACTATTGACCAAAGTTGTGGGCGGGGCACCCTTACAAATTGATTTATCCGCCAGTTTCTTGTTCAATGACAAATTTAGTTTTGGTGCTGCCTATAGATGGGATGCGGCCTTAAGCGGTCTTTTGGGCTTTCAGCTGAGCGATCAGTTTATGATCGGCCTGGCCTATGACAGGGAAACTACCGAGTTGGGGGGGACGCAGTTTAATGATGGGTCCTTTGAAGTGTTTTTAAGATTTGAATTGGTGAAATCGTTCCGTAGAATGGTATCTCCGCGTTTCTTCTAAAAAAAATAAAATGATAAAAAGATTTTTTTTGCTGACAGTATTATTTTCTGTCCTTGGTAACGTCCTCATTGCCCAGGATAGATTGATAAATAAGGCAGATGAAAAATATAGGGACTATTCCTTTAGTCCGGCCATAGACATCTATAAACGCGTATTGGACAAGGGATATACGTCAGCGGATTTGTTAATGAAATTAGGAAATTCCTATTATTTTAATGCAGAATATAAAGAAGCCTCTGAAATTTATAAAAGACTCCTAAATGAATATAAGGAGGGAATTGGGCCTGAATACTATTTTAGATATGCCCAGACTTTGAGGTCGTTGGGGGAATATGATCTGTCCAAGGATGTAATGGCACAGTTTACCCAAATAACGTCTGCAGACGTTAGGGCCAATCTTTATATGACCGAAAGGGATTATTTGGCGGAAATAGAGAAAAACTCCGGGAGATATGAAATTGGAAAATTTGCCTTCAATTCTAGATATTCGGACTTTGCCCCTTCGTTTTATGGACAGGGGCTAATATTCTCTTCGGATAGGGATACCGGCAATTTGGCACGCTATAGACATACTTGGAATTCCAAAGATTTTTTGGACCTGTACAAGGTTAATGCGGACAGTGTTTCTGAAAACAAGGTGGTTAAATTTGGGGAGGATATAAATACCAGATATCACGAATCTACTTCGGTTTTTACCAAAGATGGCAATACCCTTTATTTTACCAGAAATAATCTATTTGATGGTAAAACCGTTAAAGACGAGAAGGGAGTGGTAAGGCTTAAAATTTTTAAGGCGGTCAAAGAAAATGGTATATGGACCCATATAGAGGAACTTCCTTTTAATAGTGAATCCTACTCTATAGCACACCCTGCACTTAGTCCAGACGAAAAAGTATTATATTTTGCCTCCGATATGCCCGGTTCCTATGGTGAATCGGACATTTTTAAAGTAGCCGTTAACAGCGATGGTACCTATGGGACGCCAGTAAATTTGGGCAACATTATTAATACGGAAGCAAGGGAAACCTTCCCGTACGTTACTAGTGAAAATGTACTGTATTTTTCGTCCGATGGTCATCCTGGCTTAGGTGGCCTGGATATTTTTGCCACAAAAATTTCTAACAGTCAATATATAGGGACCGTTTTAAATGTGGGAAAACCTGTAAATAGTGAGTTGGACGATTTTACCTTTATTATAAATGAGGAAACTAGAAACGGCTATTTTGCTTCAAACCGCGAGAATGGAATGGGCGAGGACGATATATATAGTTTTGTGGAGACCAAAAAATTGGAATTCGATTGTATTAAACCAATAACAGGTACCGTAAGGGACAAAATATCCAATGAGGTCTTGGTTGGGGCAACGGTAAAGGTCATTGATGAGAATAATGAGGAATTGGCATCGGTAATTACGGATTCCAATGGAAATTATAGCATAGCCATAGACTGTAATCAGGGTAATTTTGTGAGGGCTACTATGCAAGGTTATGTACCTTCCGAGGAGTATTTAAATTTATCGGATAGTAAGCCATTGATAGTTGATTTTTATTTGGAAAGGGATAGGGTTACGGCCGGCTATGGGGATGATCTTGCAAAATTATTGCAGTTGAGTACCATTTATTTCGATTTTGATAGGTATAATGTAAGGCCGGATGCAGAAATTGAAATTCAAAAAGTAATTGCTGCCATGGAGAAGTATCCAAGTTTAAAACTTAAGGTCACCTCCCATACGGATAGTCAAGGGAATGATGCCTATAACCTATGGCTGTCCCAAAAAAGAGCAGAATCTACCGTTGCCTATATGATTTCCAAAGGAATTAGTGGCGACAGATTGGCAGGGGAAGGGTTCGGTGAAACCCGTTTGGTGAACCGCTGTGTCAATGGCGTTAGATGTTCAAAAGCTGAGCATCAATTGAACCGTAGGTCGGAATTTTTGATTTTGGAATAGAATATTTTAATAACTTCATAAAAAATGCAGTTGCCCAGGCAACTGCATTTTTTTTTGCGGGATTCGACTTTTTAAATCACGGACTTCAGGTTTTGATAATTTCACATGTGCTTAGAGAGGTTTTACAACATTGATTTTGTAAACATTTTCAAAGCACTAGATTTGTAGGGAATTTTATTGGATCTAGACCTTGTACTAAAATACGAACATGATTTTTTTCTCTACATTATTAAAATCTGGTGTCTTTAAGCAAGGAATGGTATTAATTTCTTTATTGCTCGTATGCCCCTTATTTGCACAAACCACTATTTGGAACGAAAATTTCTCGTATTCCAATGATGTTGCTACAGGGACGGCAACAGGAATATCCCCTACTAATTGGTCGTCTGGTAATGGTGCGCTTGTACGTTCCAATAGGATAGAAACAAGATCCTCCAGCGCCTCCGGTTATTGGAGGACGGACCCAATTAATATAAGAGGTTTGGCCGACATCAATCTAGGTTTTGACATAGCTGCAAATAATGTTGAAGGTACGGACCGTTTTTCATTTAGATATCGTTTGGATGGAGGAACATGGGTAAATATGGTGGACCCGGTCTTGAATCCAAGTAGTAGTTATTCTTTTTCGATTCCTATGGGTGCTACCTTGGAATTGGAAGCTAATTTTTCAACCAATGAGAGTAACGATAGATATCGGCTCGATAATATACTATTGGTAGGTAATCCACCTATGTGTACCAACACCTTGGCCTATGAGTTTTATGATATGGTGCCTGCTGGAAATTCTGTAGACAATATTCCTACTTTCGGAGCTTTGTCTACCGGCCAAATAGGCAGTTTTAATGTTGGAACCCTTCAAAATACGGTGGATCCAGGTGATACGGACTCCTTTGCCATCAGGTACACGGGATATATACAAATAGCAACGGCAGGAGCCTATACTTTTTATACAACCTCGGATGACGGTTCAAAACTGTTTATAGATGGGACGCAGATTGTAAATAACGATGGAGATCACGGTTCCCAAGAAAGAAATGGTTCTGTAACCTTGACCCCTGGTTTTCATCAAATTGAGGTGTTGTTCTATGAGAATGGAGGTGGTCAAGTACTCGAAGTCAGATATCAAGGACCTTCTATTTCCAAGCAATTAATTCCTTTCAGTATACTTTCCAATGATTGTACCGTACCCTTGATGGATACCGATGGTGATGGTATTCCGGATAGTTCCGATATTGATGCGGACAATGACGGGATATTGAATATAAATGAGTGTGGTACCGTTAGCGGGGGTGTTGTACAAATAGCTTCCAACGTACTGCATTTTACCAACCCTTCCAATGCCCAGGGTACCCCGGGAAATACATATGCCCATAACCCCACATCGGTATATCCGGGATCCAGTTCTAGGTTACTTTTAAGGTTTCCCGAACCAGTGACTGTTGGTACCGAGATAACGGTTTATTTGGGGGCAGACCCCTCAGTTTCAACATCGGACATGCAAATACAACGCTCTACGGCCGCTGGTGGTAATAATGGATATTTAGCGGCAGCAAATGGAGTGCCTAGCGGCAGCATTTCCCAATATACCTTTACCGTTAGTGGCAGTGCAATAGAGTATATTCGAATTGAAGCTTACCAAGTAGGCGCCCGGGTTTATGGAGCTAAATATGGTGACGGAGGCTGTGATTTATTGGACACCGATTTGGACGGAGTGCCTAATTATTTGGATTTGGATAGCGACGGGGACGGAATACCGGATAATGTAGAGGCACAGACTACAATAGGTTATTTACCTCCAACAACTTCGGATTCCAATAATGATGGGCTGGATAATGCTTATGGGGCCAATGGATTGATACCCGTAGATACCGATGGTGATGGGACACCTGATTTTATGGATACCAATAGCGATAATCAGGGACCGGATGATAGGGCGGAAGCCGGCATAACCCTTTCTGGAGGCGACACGGATAATGATGGATTGGACAATGCCATAGATACGACCAATGGATATGGCGATCCAGGGGGAAGAATAGACAACCCTTTAAATACGGATGCTGGTTCAATAGCTTTACCCGATTTTGATAATGATGCATCCACGGGAGGGGATCTGGATTTCCGGGATGATATAGATACTGCTGCAGATCAACCTCCTACCATAGTTGCAACAGGCGATCAATTGTATTGTCCTGGTGTGGCCGTTCCTATTGTTCAGACAGTAACCATTACCGACCCTGATGATACTGAAATTTGGTCGGTTTATGTTCAGATAACTACGAATTATGATAGTTCTGGTGATGTGCTTTCACTAAGTGGTTCTCATCCTGATATTAATGCTTCTTGGGATGTTCCCGAGGGGAAGCTGAGTTTGATAGGCCCTGCTTCTTTAGCAGATTTTGAAGCGGCAATTTTAGATGTTGGGTATAATTCTTCTGGAAGCCCAACATCGGGAACTGTTAAGGAGTTTTCGATAGTCTTGGCGGAAGCAAATTACTTGTTGTCAACACAACATTATTATGAATATATTCCAGCTGTAGGAATTACCTGGACAGCGGCCAGGGATGCAGCCGAATTACGTACGTTCTATGGACTACAAGGATATTTGGCTACATTGACCAATACTGATGAAGCAGATCTTTTGGGAAAACAATCCAGCGGCGCAGGTTGGATAGGTGCCAGTGATGCTGCCGTGGAAGGTGAGTGGTTATGGGTAACCGGTCCTGAAGCTGGGAACCAATTTTGGACGGGGGCACAGACAGGAACGGTAACGGCACCCTATAATTATGCCAATTGGAACAATGGGGAGCCAAATAATTCAGGAAATGAGGATTATGCCCATATCAATGCACCAGGTACCGGTTTCGATGGTTCGTGGAACGATTTGTCCAACACAGGTGCTGGAAGTGGGAATTATCAACCCAAGGGGTATTTAGTGGAATATGGAGGTATGCCGGGAGACCCACCCTATCCACAAATTTCAGCAGTTACAAGGATAGTGGTGGATAATATTGATCCAACAGCGAGTAATCCATCGCCGCTTAATGTGAATTGTATAGTGGATATTCCTTCTCCAGACCCTGAGGTGGTATTGGATGAGTCCGATAATTGTACAGTAAATCCATCCGTAATTTTTGTGGGCGATGTGAGTAATGGAGGCAGTAACCCAGAAATTATAACACGTACCTATAGGATTTCCGATGTGGCAGGCAATAGTACGGATGTGACACAAACGATAACCGTAAATCCCATAACAATAAGTTCGGCTCCTACCGACCAGACTATTTTTGCCGGGTCGTCTACCAATTTTACAGTATCTGCCAATTACGTGGATTCATACCAGTGGCAGGTGAGTACTGATGGAGGTACACTCTACAACAACATAGCTGATGGGGTGGAGTATTCGGGCACCCAATCTGCAACTATGACAGTGAAGACCGTAGGATTGGACAAAAACGGTTATAGCTATCGCGTTTTGGTTTCGAAATCAGGTTCCGGTTGTACAGCGCTAATTTCGGATTCCGCATTGTTATCCGTTAGAGTTAAAACTGTTATTACCAATAAGAAAATTACCTATAGGGTAGATATGTAGCAGTGTTTTCTGTGGTTTAATAACTGGCCGGTTTTTAGTCAATAGCTTGCTAAATTGAAATTTACAGAATGTTGTTTCTATGCAGGTTATCGACCAAATACATGGAGGCATTATAGGTCAATTTACCTGCCTTTTAATTTTCTTAACAGCAGAATTCATACTCTTCACGGTGACTTGGGTTCCTTACACAACAATATTTAGGTCATAGTTCCAATGAGTTCTATTTTTATTTTTTACAAAGGATTGTCTTAATTGGGATAATAAAGGAGTTTTTATTTCCTGATTAATATGTAGAAGTAAATGAACCTAGATTTTCTGTTGTTAAAATAGGCTCACAATGCAAAGTGTTAATGAAGATTTTAAGTAGATATCTAGTTTTTTTACTGGCATTATTATCGATGTCAGGTCTTTTTGGGCAGCAGACCTATTTGGACAATTTTGGCAATACTTCGTATTCCAATAATAACGGGAATTCTAACTTTTCTACAAATTGGGATGAAGATAATGATGGCGATAGCCCATCAGGTGGAAATATTCGTATCACAGGTAATAGATTGCGGTTTGATGAATTGGATAATAACGATAGGATAAGGCGGTACCTAAACTTGGATGGTGCTACCGCCGTGACATTGACTTTGGATTATGATGCAGACGATAGGGGAAATGAAGGCTTGAATGTTCAACTTTGGAACAATTCCACTTCATCATGGCAAACCATAAGCTCCATTAATAGTTCTAACTCCGGTACCATTTCACATACTTTAACGGCAGCCCAGATTTCAAGTAATTCGGCTATTCGTTTTGTTTCCAATAGTAATGGTTGGGGAAACAATGAGCGCATTTATATCGACAACGTACTATTTACCGCTATTTTCAATCCTGTAATATTGGTTGATGATGTTACCGTTAACGAGGGGGATGGTACGGCTACCTTTACCGCAACCCATACAGGGGCAAATGCCGTTGGAGCATTTACCGTGAATTATGCAACCTCCAATGGTTCCGCAATAGCTGGTTCCGACTATTCTTCTTCAACAGGTACACTTGTATTTAATGGGCTATCGGGTGATTCTGAAACAATTACTGTTCCATTATTAGATGATGCCACTTCAGAAAATAATGAAACATTTACAGTGCGGTTTACAAGTGCTTCCAATGCTAGTGTTGATATTTCAGATACGGCCGTAGGAACCATTGTTGATAATGACACTTTTATCATAACCAATGGTGCTACCGATAATACTTGTAGTGGTACTTTTCTTGATTCTGGAGGGTCTGGAAATTATTCCAGCAATCAGAGTTTTGTATACACCCTATGTCCGGATACGATCAATACAGATCTATCTTTGAATTTCAACAGTTTTGATCTGGAATCAGGGTATGATTTTTTATATATTTATGATGGGACATCTACCTCGGCCACTTTAATAGGTCAATACCATAATGGCAATCCACCCCCTTCTTCTATAACCGCAACCAGCGCTTCAGGGTGTTTAACTTTTAGGTTTACCTCAGATTATAGTGTAACTGGTACAGGATGGGAGGCATTAATCTCTTGTTTGCCTAGAGGTCCAAGGATGAATATTGAGGATGTTACAGTAAACGAAGGAGCAGGTACTGCAACGTTTACAGTTACGCATAATGGTCCAAGTGCGGCAGGTGCTTTTACCGTGGATTATCAAACGGTAAACGGTTCTGCGAGTTCGGGAAGTGATTATACCTCTACTACGGGAACTTTAAATTTCAATGGAACCACTGGAGATTCTGAATCTTTTACAGTTGCCATAATCGATGATGGTATAATAGAAAGCAGTGAAACCTTTACCATTGAACTTACAGCATCATCCGATGCCAGTGTTAATCTTACCGATACGGCCGATGCAACCATTGTTGATAACGACGGGATTATAATGACCAATGGAACTACGGTAAATACATGTAGTGATACGTTTTTGGATCCTGGAGGGATAAATAATTATAATAATAACCAGGACATTGTATATACTATTTGTCCTGATGTTGTAGATAATTACATTAGTTTGGATTTTATTGGTTTTGATGTAGCCAATGACGATCGCTTATATATTTATGAAGGAACAACAACTTCTGGGACCTTAATAGGGCAGTACAATAATAATAATGTACCGGATATTATAGAGTCTACCCATGCTTCCGGTTGTTTAACATTTAGGTTTACCTCCAATGGTTCCAATACGGCAGGAGGTTGGGAAGCGGAGGTTAACTGTTATCCAGAGGGTCCTAAAATAGTTATAGATGATATTTCCTTTGACGAAGATGTAGGCAATGCAGTCTTTACAGTAAGGCAGACAAGGGCAAGGCATGGATATAATTTTTTGTTCAGTTTTATACATGTTCCATTTACAGTAAATTTTGAAACGGTAGATGGCACCGCTTTGGCAGGTAGTGATTATACGGCGACCACTGGGACCTTGACCTTTAACGGTGAACTGGGAAATGTCCAAACTATTTCGATACCTATTTCCAATGATGGGGTTCCGGAGAATGCGGAAGAGTTTACCATAAGATTTACTGGGGCTACTTCCACATACGGTACCATTAATTATTCGGATACTGGAACAGGAACTATTAACACGCAGATTCTGGCCAATGATCCGTTGACACTTTTTCAGGAGTTTGACGGGTACTACGATTATTCTACTACAGGAGGTACTTTGAGAACGGAAAGCAACAGTGGAAACGCATGTGCTATAACAACGTCTTCTTCCAATACGCTGGTTTCTCCAATTCCGGCCTCGGCCACTGTGGAAAGGGCCTATTTGTATTGGGCACATTCCAACACCGTACGTGATCCGGATGTAACATTTGAGGGACAAAATGTTTCTGCAAATTATTTATACCAGACTACGCTGACCAACAGAAATTTTTATGGCTATGTAAGTGATGTAACCAGTATTGTACAAGGGATTCCCAACCCATCAACAAATACTTACGACTTTAGCGATCTGGACATAGACAATACAGGAAGTTACTGCTCAACCGCTACAGTGCTTGGGGGATGGACTTTAATTGTATTTTATGAAGACCCTTCATTGCCCGCTGTAAATATTAATTTATACCAAGGTTTTGATGGTCTAAGCAATTCGGGAACTTCTTTTACCCTGGATTCTTTCTTTGCTATTGCGGGCTCTGGGGCAAAAGCCTCGTTTTTATCTTGGGAGGGCGACCCAAACTTGGATGGTTCAAGTTCTGGTTCCAGCAATCCCGAAGAACTTTCCATAACCAATCAATCGGGCACTACTTACGTGCTTTCAGGAGACGGAGGTCAATCGGGCAATAATGCCTACAACTCCACTATTTATGACAATACGGTAGGTCCGGTGTACAATTCCGCAACTTCATATGGAGTGGATCTGGATACCTATGATATATCTTCATATATACTGCCATCGGATAGCCAGGTTACCGCTAATGTAGATGTGGGGCAGGATTTTGTAATCTCTGCTGCGGTGGTTATTAAGGTTCCTTCCAATTTAATTGCTGGCCGAGTTTTCGAAGATGTAAATTATCCAGGTGGGCCTGGTCGGGATAGGTTGTCTTCCGGGGGATTACCTGTATCTGGAGCAGTTGTGGAACTATTTGATTCCGCTGGCAATTTTATACAGAGAAAGAATACTGATATCAATGGCTATTATTCCTTTGGGGGAATGGCCGATGGGGACTATCGCATAAAGGCTGTTAATTCTACCGTGCGCTCAAATAGGGGCGGACTAAATTGCTCTACCTGCTATCCGGTACAAACCTTTAGAAAGTACCGTGGCCCTTCCTCTTTGATAGAGGTAACGGACGAGGTAGGAGGTGCAAATCCTAGTGCCCAGCAAGATGTTGCTTTGGGAGTTATAAATAATGCGCAGAGTGTATCCACGGTTTCCGTAGCAGGTGATGGAGTAGTGGGCATAGATTTCGGTTTTAACTTCAACACCATAGTAAATACCAATGAATTTGGTCAAGGCTCGTTGGAACAATTCATAGTTAATTCCAATAACTTAAATGAAACCGGATTGGATATAGAGGCCAATTCCATATTTGACCCTGCTGCTGGTGAAGATACCTCTATATTTATGATACCTTCTACATCGGATGCATTAGGGAGAACAGCTGATTCCAATTTTGCCAATGGATTTTTCGATATCAATATTACTGATGCCTACCAGTTATCAATAATAACGGGGACAAATACCGTTATTGATGGTAGGACCCAAACGGCTTATTCAGGGGATACCAACTCAGGGACCATTGGGGACGGAGGTACAAGTGTTGGAATTTCTGCTTCCGTACTGCCCAATTATAATTTGCCTGAAATTCAAGTCCGTGGAGATTCCAGGGAGTTGTTTAGGTTGGAAGGAAATGGTGCTACCCTTCGAAATTTAGGGGTATATAACAATGATAAGTCGACCATTCAGGTAAATTCAGGTACTGCTTTTCTATACGAGAATTTACTCGGAGTAAATGCATTGGGAGCTAAGTCGGGAAATTTGGAATATGCCGTGGAAATTGTAGATGGGGAAACTACCATCGCCAGAAATTATCTCAGTGGTTCGGACGAGGCCGCAGTTCATTTGGATGGAGGAACCGCTACAGTTATCGAATTTAATCACTTTTACAGAAATGGAGCAAATGATACATGTTCAGAAAATATTTTAATTGAGGATGGCAATGCGATAACCATTCGCTACAATTTAATCAATGAGGCAGCAGGAATTGGATTGGAAGGGGATGACTATGCTGCCGGATTGATGATAACGGAGAACACCATTACCAATAATGGTATAAATAATAATGCCTGCGGTGGAGGAATATTCGATGATTCGGGTATTCGTTTGAAGGCAGCAGATGCCACTGTTTTTAGAAACGTAATTCACAGTAATCAAGGTGAGGGAATCGTAGTGGCGGAGAATGTTTCCGGTGTTTTGATTTCGCAAAATTCTATATATAACAACGGACAGCGAGCCCCGTCCTTGGGAATAGATCTGGATGAATCCAAAAAGAATGGGGATGGGGTAACCTTGAACGATTCCGGGGACGGAGATAACGGTCCCAATAATTTGTTGAACTTTCCAATAATAGAAGCTGCATATGCTACGGGAACCAACCTGGTTGTGGAAGGTTGGGCAAGGCCTGGGGCAATTATAGAACTATTTTTGACAGATATAAACCAAGGAACCGCCACCGCTGGGGACAACCAATTGGGAATGACAACCGACTATGGAGAGGGCCAGACTTATTTGGCCACTGTAGTGGAAGGCAGTGGTTCGGATACCCGATCCGGGGCATCTTCTTTTACTGATTTGGATGGGAATACAGATAGTACCAATAGGTTTAAATTCTCCATCCCTCTTCCTTCAGGCGTTGTAAAAGGGGACTTTTTAACCTCTACTGCTACTATTTCCAATTCAACCTCAGAATTTTCACCTCATAGTATTATAAAGGGATATACGGTAATTACCAATAGGCGAATAACTTATCGTGTTAAAAAGAATTAAATGTTATACGTTTCTTATTAAGGCATTTCTCTGTTGAAGCTTTTCAAATGGCAAAAAAACAAACCTTAAATTTGAAGATGTCGCCATTTTAATCTTTGGCATTTACTTTGGTAGGGTATCCAACATTGCGAAAACTTGTATTAGATCTTTGCAATACATATGATTTGTTGGTCACTTAGGATTACGCCCACTTAATTTCAATAAGGATTTGCCTTCATAAAAAAAACACCTGTTTTTTTTATGGAGCCCTTTTGCTTTACCCAAATACATTGACCACATTTCAAAATAAACGCCTCCTCTTTAAGATTTATCACTGATTTTGGGGATTGGGATCCATACCCTTTTTCCTGACATGGCCAATAAAAGAACTGCCCATAATGTTAAGTTATTTGATTTTTATGATGGTTTTACAGCTGATAATAGGGGCAGGCTTACCATGATCCCATACTCTGAAAAGAGTCGGTGTACAGCTTGAAAATCGACAAATTACAAGTTTTAAAACTAGTTGGTCTGCAACCATAAATACTTTATAACAATTGGAATCCTTTGGACGAGTTGCTTCGGAAAGCAATTGGGTACAATTAATATGTCTAAGAAGTTATTCGAAATCCTAGGATTTGGGTTTGGGGTCCGATTTTACAGGATTGGAAAAAGACAATTTAACGCATTGATAATTAATCGATTAATTCTGCTGGATACTGTCCAAAGTGCTATTTTACTTTTGTTTTTTCAATTTTCGGAAGCTGAGGTTTTAGAGCCGTTCAATACGGATAAAACCCTCAAAATCTATCAGGAAATAATGGTTGGGATTAAAACTAATTAGTGGAATTATATCAAATTACAAGCAAATTTCCCACAGATTTTTCCCACAAATTATTTTCGGCAAGTATTGCTATTATTGGGATAATCGACGAGTGAAATCACTTGAAAATAGACCTTCGTATAGATCAAAACCTCAATTATCCATGTATAGACAGTACAAATATAGGGTTACACAACATTTATTTCCCACTGCCATGTATACGGCTAATTTTGTATGGTGTTATAAATCGGTTTGGTTCAATTACAACAGTTTTGAACATTCAAGACCGTTGAGTCACACTAAAAAAGACCAACTTAAGTAAAGTATATACCATGAAGAAGGGGATTTTAATAATCATATTTCTAATTTCTGGATTTGCCTTGGCGCAGACAACCGTAAATTTGGAAGACCAGTGTAATTGTGAGGTATTGAGTGGTACACTAGTTACTGCGCCTGGGACAACAACACCTACTGGTGCCGATGTTGGGGATGTATATGTAAATACAAACACAGGAACGATATACTTTTGGGATGGGGACTCGTGGGAGTTGACATCTACGGATAGCCAGCAAATTCAGGTTTTTAGTTTTAATCCCGTTAACAATCAGTTGACACTTACCCTTGAGAACGGCGGAACTTTTAATGCAGATCTAAGTAGCCTTGCAGGTGATGGTAATATTACATCAACTACCATTGATGTGGGTGGGGACATAAACGCTTTGTTGGGAGATGTAACATTGGAAATTGGGGATGATGCTGTTACGAATTCAAAATTGGCCGATAACGCAGTTCAAATAGAAAATATTTTAAGCGGAGGTATCGACAAAGTTTTGGTCACCGACGCAACAGGTTTAGTTGCTTGGGTTGATAAGTCGGGTTTTGCAACCATCGCCGATCAAATAACGATCACTGGGGCTGGAACTGTTGGAGATCCCTTCAAAGTAGAGGATCTATCCATAGTAACGGCAAAACTGGACGATGGAGCGGTTACCACGATAAAATTAGGTGATGACGCTGTTACCAATGCCAAGTTGGCGGACAATGCGGTACAGACAGAAAATATATTGAGCGGTGGTAACGATCAGGTATTGGTCACCGATGCGGTGGGAACGGTGGTTTGGGTTGACAAGTCCAGCTTCGATGCCATTGCGGACCAGGTTACCATAACAGGGGTAGGTACAATAGGCGATCCTTTCAAAGTAGAGGATCTTTCCATAGTAACGGCAAAATTGGACGATGGAGCGGTTACCACGATAAAACTAGATGATGATGCCGTCACCAATGCCAAGTTGGCGGACAATGCGGTACAGACAGAAAACATATTGAACGGTACCATTTTAACGGAGGATATTTCCTCAGGTGGTAACGATCAGGTATTGGTCACCGATGC
>NZ_QJJZ01000009.1 GCF_003201775.1 Arenibacter sp. ARW7G5Y1
CCCCAGTTACCAAAAAGAACATTATAAGCAGCCAACTTTATTTCAACAGATGCCTCAGGTCGTTTTGGATCAACTTTCTGTTTATTTTTAGGCTTGCATGAAATTATTGCAATTACCACTAGGGTCAAAGTTGCTAGAACTGTTGATTTTGTCATGAATTCTCTTCTTTTTATTTTACCTGTTTCAATTGTTAATAATCAAGCTTGGATTCAATCTTTCAATGGAATAAAGCGTTGCAAATGTAAGTTGAAATTATCATGTTTGCCAGCACGAAGCAATATCGTAAGCTTTACCTAGTTGATATTTGTTTAGTTTTCCAGTTGTAAGTCCTTTTAAAATTTTCGATATAAAAGATTCAGAATACCGCCTAATTACTTTGTCATTTTTGAAGCCTTGGCCATGGAGTTGGGAATTAGCCAACAAAGCGTTTCTTTAATAGAGCAAAGTGAAACTATAGAGAAAGAAAAACTGGAAAAGGTGGCCAAAGCTTTGGGCGTTACCGCCGAGGCGATCAAGAATTTTTCTGATGAAGCGGTTTTTAATATTATTTCGAACACTTATAATAATTCTAGTAGTGATAGTTCTACCATTATGGCAAGTTCTCTGAATTATCAGCCGACATTCAATCCAATTGATAAAATCATGGAGTTGGTTAAAGAAAACAGAAAGCTTTATCAAGAATTACTAAAAGCAGAAAAAGATAAGGTGTCCTATCTGGAAAAGCTATTGAACAAAAAATAGATTTCTCTTTTTATAGAGAGCTTAGTATTTTAAGATCATACCCGATTTAATTCAAAAGGGAACCGGTTATGGTTTTCTTTTTTATTAAAGATCATAAGTTCTTTGCAACCAACGGGAGCAAAGCAAGATCGTCTTTGTTGCAACAAAGACACATCTTGAATTCTCTATTTGCCGTAAAAAATTGCCTAAAAATGGGGCTTTCGGAAGCTTTTGCCGTAAAAATCTAATATTAACCTAGACTTTTTTCAGTTAATTATTTGATAGTCAATATTATACATGCAGTAACACCGCTTCAGCGTGTTACCCTCTTGCTATTCTTAATATTAAAATTAAAAAACTAAATCTTTTTCGTGTTCTATAGGTTTTCTTAATGCGTAGTAAAATAAACATTTAGTATAAAACAAAAAAAGTCCCACCGAAGCAGGACTAAAGGTTTTCACCTACGGCATATAGCCTTATTGTGATAAGATTAAGGATTAGAAGTTTTAATCTTATGCTAAGATACTAAAAATTGTAAATATGGGTATTACGGAAAACTGTAAAATGTTAAAGTAAATTTTCTTATGTTTAGTAATAATAAAATGTAAAAAAATGGCAAGAATTTTAGGTTTGGATTTAGGGACAAATTCTATTGGATGGGCGATTGTTGATGATATGGATAATAAGATATTAGGTATGGGAAGTAGAATTTTTCCAATGGGAGTTGAGAATTTAGGAGAAGGTGAAGGAAGGGAAATTTCTAAAAACGCAGGAAGAACTGGTGCAAGAGGAGTTAGAAGACAATTTTTTAGAAGAAGATTACGAAAGAAAATATTATTAAAAGCACTTTCTGAAAATAAGATGTGTCCAATGATTGCTTCGGATTTTGAAGATTGGAAAAAAACTAAACAATTCCCAACTGAAAAATTAGCTAATTGGTTTGCCTTAAATCCTTATGAATTACGTCAAAAAGCTTTGAATAGAAAATTATCTTTTGAAGAAATTGGTAGAATTTTTTATCATTTAATTCAAAGACGTGGATTTTTGAGTAATAACAGAAAAGGTGAAACTGATGACGGAGCCATTTTTAAAGGAAACGAAAAAGAAGGTAAAATAGGAATTACCAAAACACAAGAAAGTATTCAAGATAAAACTTTAGGGTCTTATTTATTTGAAATTTATCCAAAAGAATATCAACCTTTTCAGAATAGTTTGGAGAGAATTCGTAATCGTTACACAACCCGTAAAATGTACATTGATGAATTTGAATTGATTTGGAATAAACAATCAGAATTTCATTCAAATTTGAATGAAGATTTGAAAACACTATTTGGGGGAAGAAAATTAGATGGCTATAGAGAAGATGGTATTTTATTTCATCAACGACCTTTACGTTCTCAGAAACATTTGGTTGGAAATTGTTCTTTTGAACCAACTAAGACAAAATGCCCAAAAAGTGCCATTCCATTTGAAAAATTTAGAGTATGGCAATGGGTAAATACGGTGGAGTACAACGGAAATAAAATTTCACTAGAAGAAAAAGAAAAAATTATAACATTCCTTTATACCAATGAAAAACCCAATTTTAAAAAAATAAGAAAAGTTATTGGGAAGGAAAGTGCAGAATATAAATTCAACTATAAAAACGATGATAAAATAGTGGGTACGCACACTATTTCAAACTTGTCAAACAAGAAGTATTTTGGTAATAAATGGTTTGATTTTTCAGAAAAGGAACAAGAGGATATTTGGCACACTTTGTATTTCTTTGATAGTAAATCCAACCTAAAAGAATACGCAGTTAAAAATTGGAATTTTACCGAAGCAAAAGCAGAGGCTATTTCAAAATTTAATGTAAAAGATGGCTATTCCAGCTTAAGCCGTAAAGCAATACATAACATTTTACCTTTTTTACAGTTGGGCTTTACCTATGATGTTGCGGTGGTTTTAGGTGGAATTAAAAATACTTTTGGCACGGATTGGGAACAATTATCAAATAAAAAAAGAAACTTTTTAATTAACAATGTTGAGGATATAGTCAGATTTAAAAGCATTGGCGGATTTATAGGAGTAATTAAGGATATTCTGCGAAAGGAGTATAATTTGTCCGATTCTCAATTGAGAAAATTATATCATCATTCGGCAGATATTACTATAAAGGAGTTATTGGAAAAATTGCCAGTTGGCAAAGATGCCGACAAAGAAATACAATCTATTAAAAACCCTATAGTTATTACAGCTTTATTTGAGTTGCGAAAATTGGTTAATGAATTAATTGATGAACACGGCAAAATTGATGTGATAAAAGTGGAAATGGCTCGGGATTTAAAAATTTCAAAGTCGCAGCGAAATAAAATTAGAAGTGAGCAAAAAAGATTGGAACGTGAGAACGATAGGGTAAAAGATAGATTGAATGAAGTAGGTATTCGAATAACACATGACAATCTTTTATTGTACAAACTTTGGGAAGAGTGTAAAAAAACCTGTCCATATACAGGTGAACCAATTTCTATAACCAAATTGTTTTCTGGTGAAGTTCAAATAGAACATATCCATCCTTGGAGCCGTTCATTAAATGATAGTTTTTCAAACAAAACTTTGTGTTATGCTGATGAGAATAGAAAAAAGGGAAACAAAACACCCTATGAATATTATGGAAATGACAATGCCAATTGGTCTGCAATAAAAGAACGTGCTTTAAAGTTGTTTTCTGACACCAAGGAATATCCAAATGCTTACCAAAAGTTTAAACGATTTGTACAACAAAAATTTGATGATGATTTTTCCACAAGACAATTAAACGATACCCGTTATATTAGTAAAGAAGCAAAAAACTATTTATCAAAAATCTGTAAAAATGTAATCGTCTCGCCTGGACAAGCCACTTCAAATTTGAGGCAAAAATGGGGCTTGAATTCTGTTTTAAATATTGAAAATACAAAAATAAGGGAAGATCATAGGCACCATGCAGTTGATGCATTGGTTATGGCTTGTACAAAAGTTTCGTTTGTGCAAGAACTTTCAAAATGGAATAGGTATAATAGAAATTCCGAATTGAAAAACTTCCCTATGCCTTGGGAAACTTTTAGGTATGATGCCGAAAAGGCAGTTGATAAAGTTTTGGTTTCCCATAAAAAGGTTTCAAATGATATTACCATTAGAATTCATATCACTGAAAAGAATGGTAAAAAATATGACAACACCGGTGTAGCAGCAAGAGGGCAACTGCATAAAGAAACTGTTTTTGGAAAGCGTAATTTTAACGGAGAAGAAGCTTTTCACGTGAGGAAACCGATTGATGGTTTAACAACTGTAAAACAAATTGAAAAAGTTGTTGATGAAACTACTCGCTTATTGATTTTAAAAAGGATTAATGAATTGGGGGGATTTATAAAAGATAAAGTTCCTGCAAATACTTTTTTTGTAGTGGATGAAAATGGGGTAAAACAGCCCCAAATTTTCTTACCTAATAAAAACGGTGAAGCTGTTCCAATTTTTAAGGTAAGAGTGAAAGAAAATATTGGTGGTGCGGAAAAGCTAAAAGAAAATGTAAATCAATGGGTAAATCCTAGAAACAACCACCATGTATTGATTTATAAAGATGAACAAGGAAACCTAAAAGAAGAAGTAGTGACTTTTTGGACGGTTGTAGAGCGAAAACGCACAGGGGATTCAGCCCATAAATTACCAATTGATGGAAAAGAAATAGTAACAACGTTACATATTAATGATATGTTTTTATTGGGTTTAAAAGAAGAGGAAATCAATTGGGAGAATCCAGATTATGAAGTTTTGAAGGAGCATTTGTATAGGATACAAAAGTTGTCTTCTAAATTTTATGAATTTAGGTTAAATACTGAAGCTTCAATTCAGAATAATTTTCAACCCTTTTATGTAAGAATCCATAGCTTTGGAGAAGGAAAAACAGGATGGCTAACATTTAATCCGATAAAAGTAAAAATTTCAGTTTCTGGGAAAATCCAAAAAGTATAATTTGTCCTCCCTCATTACAATCTTAGATTATAAAAAAAGTTCTTTGATATAAAGCTTAAAATCTATAAATGTGGTATACATGTAGCCTTCACTAAAAATCACGATATTGTACCATTGTAGAGAACGTGACAGGGAGGGGTTGTGGTTTGATTAAAGATTAGAAGTCACGATATTCAACAACTTATTAAGGTGTGCCTCTTCCCTGTTGTGGTTTGATTAAAGATTAGAAGTCACGATATTTTTATGCCTATACAGATAAGGACCTTGCTCGTTGTGGTTTGATTAAAGATTAGAAGTCACGATATTCGAGGATGAAGAGGAAGAAACGTTCTACAGGTTGTGGTTTGATTAAAGATTAGAAGTCACGATATTAGCAAATAAAGTATACAACATGCTTAACAGTTGTGGTTTGATTAAAGATTAGAAGTCACGATATTAAGAACCTCTATCGGTATCCATAACAGCGTGTTGTGGTTTGATTAAAGATTAGAAGTCACGATATTTGGGATGATGCCAGAGCCTTACATACCTTCGTTGTGGTTTGATTAAAGATTAGAAGTCACGATATTTAGTCCTAAATAAGACCCTTGCACGCATCCGTTGTGGTTTGATTAAAGATTAGAAGTCACGATATTCGTGCAATCAATTAAGACTTATGACAACACGTTGTGGTTTGATTAAAGATTAGAAGTCACGATATTCACAACTTTTGTTGCTAAAGACAACGCTGCGTTGTGGTTTGATTAAAGATTAGAAGTCACGATATTGATGATAGGTTTAAGGATGAGGAGGGCAATGTTGTGGTTTGATTAAAGATTAGAAGTCACGATATTTTTTGAAAAGGAAATGATGTTATCCATTCCGTTGTGGTTTGATTAAAGATTAGAAGTCACGATATTTAATTTCACCCAATCCCATACGTTGTTGACGTTGTGGTTTGATTAAAGATTAGAAGTCACGATATTCAAATCCTTCTCATATTGATTAACATCCTGTTGTGGTTTGATTAAAGATTAGAAGTCACGATATTAGTTGTCTTGTGGCCTTCTGGTAGTCAGCAAATTAAGAGGTAATATCGGGATAAAAAATGCTCCTTTTTAGCAGTGATAAGGCTAGATTGGGGCATTTTTTGGTTTAGAAAAAATGGCACTTAAAGAAAATTTGATATTATGCCATAAAAAGGGTACAAGAAGGCTATTTTAAAGGAGGCACTATTTTAAAATAATTCTAACTGCGTAGGTTGCGGCTCTGTAGGGACTTCAAGTTTTCCCCAGAAGTTTAGGGTATTTCCGAATTGTTTATCGGTAATGCGCAATATACTGACTTTGCCCAAAGGGGGCAGTAGGCCATGAACACGTTTTTCGTGTACGTCGGCACTTTCACTACTTGCACAATGTCTCATATACACCGAATATTGCATCATCGTAAAGCCATCCTTCAATAGATCCTTTCTAAAGCCGGATGCATTCTTGCGGTCTTTTGCAGTGTCGGTTGGTAAATCAAAGAATACAAATAACCACATAATTCTATAACCGTTTAATTCCATAGTTGGGGGAACTTGATCTTTTTCCGTTCTCCCGTATAGCATTGTTGTAGGGAGCTGGCAGTTTTTTGTAAGCCTACCATTAAGGGGCTTTTTTCACTTTTAAAATATACAGTGCGTGTTAGCAAATTAAGCATTTCGGATTTGATGGAAGTGTTTAGTTCTTGTATATCATAGGATTCTATTAGGGTGTACACCAGTTCATCTACCAATGGCCTGTATGGTTCCATAATATCATCTGCAAGGGCAAAGGCATTGTATTTATTTTTATGGTGTATTCCTAGGGTGTTCAACAAGCCGCTGCCAGATAATGCCCTAGCGGTGGCCGCCCTTAGGATAGCATAACCGTAGTTTAAAAAATTATTGGGGTAATTTCCGAATCGCTCCCTTTTAAATGGTTGTTCAAAAAAGGAACTCCAATAAGCACTGGCGGCAACCCCTTCCATATTGGAGGTATCACCGCTTAAAACCTTGCTCGATAAATAATCGAATTGATTTTTCTTTTGTGTCATCCTCTCGAGAAGTATACCCTGATTGTTTATTTTTTCCTTTACGGTTTGTTGCCATAACTTCTTTTTTAACGGTACACTGGCCTCCAATTGGTATTTGAACAATTGTTGTTGAATATGGTGTCCATCCAAATTAAGGAACATACCACTGGGCATATGGACCTTATTACAGATAATTATGGAGGTATTTTTTTCTATAAGATGATTGAGTGCAGGGATGCTAATAAAGGTTTCCGGGTGGTCTATTACCAAAAAGCCAATATCTTCCATTGGAATAGTAGCCGTTCGTTCTTCGGTTTCAATGAAAAGCTGTAGGTTTCGGCATATGATTTTAGCTTTCTTCTCTATTAAAATAGATCTTTTTATCATTTTTACGGTATTAGAAAACAAATAGGTTTTTTCTAAGATAGAATATTGAACCGCTCAAGTTTTACGGATTTTCGTAAGGACAACTGCCTCTTTTTTAACTATTTTAGTATCCTAATACATACTGGATGTTAAAAAATCTACTTTTTATATTCCTTGCCCTTCTTCACTTTAATTTTTATTCCCAGAAAGATAATATCAAACTGGTATCCTGGAACATACGGGATTTTGGACAAACAAAAAGCAGTGAGGAATTGGATGAAATTGCCGAAATTGTTCGGGATGTGGATATTATAGCCATACAGGAAGTAGTGGCCGGTTATGGGGGTGCTCAGGCCGTGGCAAAACTGACCGATATGTTGAACAGAAAGGGCAATAATTGGGATTATGTGATCAGTAACCCCACGAATAGCTCAAAGTATGTTACAGAACGTTATGCTTTTATCTGGAAAACCAAGCACATAAAGATCAAAAATAGGGGCGGGCTGGTTGCAGAATTGGATTCTCAAATAGATCGGGAACCCTTTTTATTGGATTTCTATTTGGGTAAAAGAAAGTTCAGTATACTCAATTTTCATTCAAGACCCTTTAATAAAGATCCAGAAAGTGAAATTAGGGCCTTGACCAAGTTTGTGACTAACACGGCCAACACAACTTTGATACTTGCAGGGGATTTTAATGTAGACGAAAAGGAAGCTGTATTTAGCGAGCTTAAAAGGAAAGGTTTTGCCGCTGCGGTTTCGAATCAAAAAACAACCTTAAAAAGAACATGTGATCAAAACGATTACCTCAATTATGCCATTGATAATATTTTTTATTCCAAGGAGGTCTATAAATTGGAAGGTAGGGTTATAGATTTTGTGAAGTTCTGTGAAAGTCTGGAAAAGGCAAGAAAAATATCCGACCATTTACCGATTTTCCTAAAGTTTAGTTTGAGATAAGGCTTTCTATATCTTCCTTCTTTAACAGGGTCTTGTTCTATTTTATAGCCTGAGGTGTTTGATTATTTATGGTCATTATTTTACACTCCATTTGGGAACATAAATTGTAAAAGCAAAAATACAACGGATAATAATAGCAATATATTTAATAAACACCCACTATTCTTAGTTTTGGAAAAAGTCTTACGGTAAGTTAAGCCAGGTATTCCGGTTCTTACCGAATATCCCTTTGAACTTAAACTTCCTCTTCCGGTTCTAAGACTGGGTGTTATTCCAGATTTGCTAATGTTAATTCCTAATCCTTTAATTAGGTTGACTCTTTTATTAAATCTGAATGCCATAGCTTATTCATTTAAAATAAAATCACGTATCACATTTTCTATATTTGAAGGTAAATCGGCTTGTTTTATTTCGAAATTGCTTACATTCATTTCAGTCAGCCATTTGGTCCAGTAAGTTCTTATAATATCTTCTTCATAAGGATTTTTGGCATCAGGATTTATACCCAATACTAGAACCTCAAGCTTATTCAGGTGTTTATTGGCCGTTACAAATCCGAAATCTTGTTGATCAAATTTGTCTTTCCAACCTGGTTTGTTAAATGTATAATGCTTTACATCTTGCGGAGTTAAATATGTTGTTCTATTTCCTTCCTTAATTTTGGTATCCTTATGGTAGATATAGCCATCCGTTAAAATTATTAGAATATTTCTGTAGCCATCAGTTATACAGTAATCGTTAACCTTATTCTTAAAAAAACGCCAAATATCAGAACCAACATAGTGGTTGTCTTTAATGGCAGCTTCGTAAATCAAAGTAGAGATACTGTCATATTTTTGACAAGTGGCTAAAATTCCTTTTTTTGTAACTGTGTTCTTATCAAAAGAAATTTTAAGTACCTCCAATTTTTTGTTTAGAGTTTTATCTGAAGGTTCTGGGTCAATAAATACTTGAATTTTGTCGTCTATTTTTATTAATTTTTTATTCATGATATGAGACTCAAAATTCTCTGCAATAGTTTTTAAATAGCCGATATCTCTTTGATAAAATTCCATTGCTGGAGCAGGATATTTTTCTGGGTTTATCCTGTCTGACAAATCCAAAAGTATACTAATGTTTAGATCATCTTTTGCTAAAACCTTTGGGAATTCATGTTTATGAATAAGCTCATCATACTTAGGGCTATCTTTACAAGAGACAACAGTAAAAGATAATAGCATTAATATTATTGAGGACTGGATATAATTTTTCATTTTATTAGTTTACTAGTTTGTATAAACGTCCTTCATAGTTTTCATCGGCAATATCATGTTCTTGCAAATGCTTTTTTTCTTCAGTAGTACAAAGAGATAATAATTCGTCTTTTCTTTTTAAATCGTCGAAATTATCAGCTATTCCAAGAAACCACCCTTTAACATATTCAGCATGATAAGTGAGATAGTGCTTATTGGAAAATACAAAGCCATCTATAGTTCGTTGTAAATCGTTTATTTTACCTTCAAATCCTGAAATTTCTTCTTTTATAGGGTTTAATTTTTCTATTTGAGATATGATTTCCTGTTCACAGTTTTTGATGTCTTCTCTTTTGGATCTTATAAATGTCTTGATTTTATCAAAGTTGTCATATTCTTTCATAATAAAATCGAAAACCAACCCCCAAATAATATAGACTACAAAACCTGCGAAAATAATACCCCAAAATTCAGCTTTTGTGAAAGCTATTTGAGCGTTAAAGTCAGGGGAATTAAGTGTCTTCTCTATATCATAAATTTTCTTTTCAATTTGATATGCTAGAATTGAGTCAAAAATAAAAGTAACTATAAACAAGGTCGCTATCTTAACATAGGAAAGCCAGTTTTTATGTTTTTGAAACATATGGATTAAATATCCCAATCCCATAAAGGCGAAAGGAATAGTCGCAACAAACACTCCTTCCAACCAACCATCTTCTATTGCTTTTGTTAAGGCATTGGCATCAAAAATTGCATTGGTAAGTTGGTCAGTATCAAATGTTTTAAAAAAGGCAGAATAGGAGGCAGAAATATAGAAAACTAGTAAATAAAAAGTGATAGGAATCAGGACAGCCAAACCAAGATAAAATTGTGCTTTTGGCTTCTTGTCAACATCCTCTACAAATTTTTCAGGATTATGCTTTACTTCCGATATTTCACTTTTAAAAATTGAAATCTTACTTTCCAAAGCAGCAATACATTCCTCGATAATACTTTTTACTGTTTTTCTTTTCTTTAATTCAATTTCATACTTACTTCTTTCTTGTACATAAGGTTCCTTTAATTCTTTCTGGAGCTTTTCATCTTCACGACATTTACCCTTATAATCCATATAAACATTTTGCAAACAAGCCTTGAATATTGTATGATTACCTGATGCTTGTTTTGATGAACCATAGCCACTTTCAAAAAATGAAAGTTTTATTTTTTTAACATCTTCCTCTTTAGGTTTTTCAATTTCCTGAGGAATACTTTTTTTTATGGAGAATATATTTTTTAAAGTACTCATATCATTCTTGCATTTTGGTAATTAATTCTTTTAAGGAGGTTTTTTCTTTTGCATTTTCCAAAAGAAACTCACATATACCATCAATGTTTTCTTCTAAAAACTCAAATTTCATACAATACTTTTTTAAGGTATTTGTTTCATCTTCCGTGACTATACCATCTGCCCAGATCATTAGAGCTAAATCATATAGATATTCAATCTTCTCATCTAAGGATTCGGGAACTAAAGACTCCTGTGAAGGGTTTAATAAAATTTCATTCAATTGATCTTTACTAAGCCCTCTTTCTTCTGCAAAATTGTAAAGCATCTTTAATTCAAGAACATTGAAATTATCATCTGCAAAAGCCATTAGATATAATCTTAAAAAGTGACTTTTTAATTCGGTTGATATATTCATTTTAACTTCTATTTAATTTTCACAAGCGATATTATCATTGTCTCTATCTAAATTGGAATAACAATCTTTATCAGTTTCAAATGTTGATTGGGCCTCTGCTTGCGTAGCGAAGTCTGAATATTTTTTGGACTCGCAAGTAGATTCTGAGTTACAGGAGAGACCTGTCAATGCAGCCAGTATGATGAGAAAAATACCTAAACAACCTTTTTTGTTATTTCTTTTAAAAATTTTATTTGATCGACCTTTGCTTACAAAATGTCCTTGAACATAGGTTCCATCTTTCTTAAAATATCCTTTTCGATAACTCATTTTAATACGAACTAAAAATTACTTTATGATAAGTCTATCACTTCTGCATTAGAAGCATCTCTTTTTACAGCGTCAATACCATCTTTGCAATTCTGTTTTGCATTATACATCTCGCTCGTCGCTATAACCTCTCCGTTACCTTTTGACCTTAGATTGAAGTAAAATTTACCGTTTGAACTTTTTTTGATTTCAAATTTTGGATTAGCCATGATTATTTTATTTATTAATTATTCAAACCTAAACTCTTTGGAAGAGAATACCTTACAGATTTCCGTAATAAAAAAAAGAACTGATGTTAATAGTTCTTTTTGATTGACGGTATTAAGGGTATTTTCTAATCCTCTGAACCATATAAGGTTCTACCCATTTCTTTTTATAACTTCATAGGGTTTTGTAAAACAATTAGAGAGTCCTCTAAGTGCTTTTTTGAAATGTTACTTTCCTATACATATATAGACTTAGGTGTCAATGAAGCTAAGATAAAAAGGAGTTAAGAATGTTACTATGATAAATAGTTTAGACATTCTTTAATTATACGGAGTTTTAGTGTGATTTATTTTTTAATCATACGTCACTTTCTAAACGGCGCAAACATGTTGTTCTAATGTTTTGTGTCTTTTGATGACTTAGGATCATTCCCAGGTTTAACCGTGTCAGAGTCTCTTATTTTACCATCTAAGCCATGTATTCTAACCTCTCCACCGCCAGAATTAGAAGATAATTCTTTTGCCCTTTTTTCGGCTTCTTTTTGTGTGTTGGCATATTCACTAACTTTTTCTCCTCCCTCTTTTTGAATTCTCCATTTATCTTTATTGTTGTCTTTTGAAACATGATAATTTGCCATAGTATTTAGTTTTGGTTATTATTTATTGTAGATTCAATTTTTACAGCCATTTTTATCACATGTAATCCTTTCTGAAGTATTTATCCAATGATTTGGATTTTCTGTTGTGTTGAACCCGCAACCTGTTTTCCCTCCTTTTGTTCCTGAATGAACTTCATTTGTTGGTGTATGCTTAACTGCCATAATATTTAATTTTAAATTAATAATATACAAACCTAAACCCATTAAAAAAGAATCCCTTACGGATATCTGTAAGGGATTGGTAATTTTTGAAAATAAATATGTATTCAAATCAGTCCATCACGGGTGAGTAGGGCAATTAGTTGGGTTGTATTTTTTGCTCCAAAATCATCAAATAATTTGCTCACTCTTTTATCAATGGTACTTTCGCTATTAGGGGTAATATTATGTTGTTTGAATTTTTCCGCGATTTCCTTTTTGCTTAGACCATTGGCCAGCTCTGTTAAAATAAGGATGTCAAATTCATCTAATTCGAATACATTGTTGCCGGATACCATGTTTATTTGAGGGGAAACATAGGTTTGGCCCTGATTCACCATGTGGATTGCTTCCACAAGTTCGGTTAAACTATGGCGTCCCTTACAGACATAACCATTAATTTTTTGTTCTTGAAAAAGGGATTTTATTTTGGCAGGATTGTCTTCCATAGAATTAACAATCACCTTTATATTGGGCTGAATTGCTTTTATGGAATTAATAAGATTTATACCCGAGGTAAGTTTACGGTCTACATAACTCTCCTTAAAGGACAGGTCCGTAATTAAAAGTTGAAAAGGAACTTTATTTGTAAGTGCTAGTTTAAGTCTGTTATACGCCTTATCACAATAGAGTTCTTCTTGTATTTCAGGGATATTCAGTTTGTGTGATAAGGTAGTTGCAATACCCGTATTGGTATCTTGAAAATCTTCGGCGATCAAAATTTTTTTGAACATAGTGTAGAACGTTTTTAATTTGGAGTTTTAATCTGGGCCTTAAATCCTTTGCCTTTTTCAGTTTCAAATATAATTGTTCCCCCAATTGCCCGAATACGCTTTTCTGTATTACGAAGTCCATTTTTATTCCCCAATTGTACTTTGGTAGCTCCTACACCATTATCGGAATATTGGATTTGTAAGAGATCCGACGTTTTTTTGAAAGTTATGTTTACTGCACTTGCCATACTGTACTTGGTCATGTTTATCATTAATTCCCTAAGCACTTTGTACAATGTTATTTTGGTCAATCCATTTACTGTTGACCAATCTATTTCCTTACTTCCCCTAAGGATTAATTTGACGGTCTTAGGAGTATGCGAACGCAGCATTTGCAAAAGTTCCTCCCTAAAGTTGGCGTCTAACTCTATCTCATTGATTTCCCTTGAAAAGTCCCTACTTTGATTATAAAGTCCTTCCAAAGTATCTAGTATGGTTGGTTTATCTGTATTATTTTGAACCATGATCATAGCGTGATTTAGTTTTCCTCCAAAGTCATCATGTAGTTTTCTGGATAATTCAGCCTCGGTTTCATATGTTGCTTCAAGTTTTGCAAACTTGTTTTGTTCCAATAAACGTTTGTTACGTTGTTTATAGAAGATGAACATAAAACCAATGATCATTAAAAGTAATGCCAAACCAAATAGAGCCAAGGTTTTCTGGTTGCGCTGTCTTGCTACATCCAGTTGTTCTTCCGCCTTTTCTTTTTGTAAAAGCAGTATGGATTCCAGCTTTAACCTATCATCGTATTTGTATTTGGCAAATTGGGTTTTCACCTTTAATTCTTGGGTGTAAAGACTATCTTGTAAAAAAATGTAGCGATCTCTAAATTCAATGTTTTTAGGAGTTAATTGTATAAGAAACGTTAAGGCATCTTTTTCTGCCTTGGGAATTTTAAGGGTTTTGGATAATTGTATTGCCAAATCAAAATAGGAAATCGCTTTTTTAATGTCGGTTTTTGAATAAAACGCACCTAAATGGGTAAAGCTGGCAATTTGTCCTCGCTTGTCATCATTCTTTACCCTAATTTCCAAGGCCTCCTTAAAAATTGCTTCCGCATTTGTAGTAGTATTGTTTAACCATTCTGCATAAGCCAAGTTGTCCATTGACCGGGCGTATTCTTTTGGACTTTTTAGCAGTAGTGTATCATGAACTATATCTTTAAGAATGCCAATAGCCTTTTCAAATTGGTTAAAGTCCGAGTGAGTAGCCGCTAAGTTGTTCTTATAGACCAACCTGTCCTCTTTAGAATCCGTAGTTTCAATTGCCTTATAATAATAGCCAATGGCATCATCGTAATTCATTAACTTTCTGTGATTGGTGGCCAAGGCATTATAGCAAGATGATAAGAATTGGATATCCTCTTCTGAGTTTAGAAACTGTATGGCCTCGGTTAAAGTTTCCTTACTTCCATAATGGTCATTCTGATTTTGTTGAATGAGACCCATGCTTAAAAGGTTATTTCCTACCCAACTACTATCCTGAATGTATTGAAAGTGACTTTTTGAAAGGTTATAATTGATAAATGCACTATCAGGATTATGGGTAATCTCATCAAAATAATATGCCCTTAAATAATGGTATCTTCCTAAAATGTATTTGTTTTCCACCTGATCGGCAAGCCTTTTTAGAAGATTACCAAAGATATTTAAACTATCGTATTGTTGCTGAGTATAATGAAGAAGGGTTTTCTGATAAAGTATTCTTAAAAATAAACTATCACTACCCATCATTTTTGCATAATGCAAAGACATGTTTACATCTGATTGCCTTTGGACTAGTGAACGATTCTTGTTTTTGGAAGCCTTGTAATAAAATATAATACTGTCCTGTATTCCTTCATTTTTTAAGGAATCTGTCCGATGACTATGTCGGCAGGAGCAAAGCAGACTAATAAAAAACAAAATTAATATTTTTCTCAAAATGCCATTTTCTCTTTAAATGTATTCAAAAAAATGAACCATACCTTAAGGTATGGTTCAAATCAGTAAAGATTATTTATTCTAATCTTCATCATCAGGTGGTGGAGGGGGGGGTTTAACTTGGCCATCATCCCCCTCGGTAGCTTGGTTTTCATATAATGAATCGTTCCCTGAGACAGAATCGTCGGTACAGGAAAATAAAAACATATTAAAAGCGAGTACCATTACGGCAATTATTACTTTTTTCATAATTTGTGATTTTGAGATTAAACAAAGGGGTTGCTGTCCGTGCTTTCGTTCGAAAGGTTTTTGGGTACAACAACCCGTTGAAAATGTTAGGATCGCTCCTTTGTTTTTGAGAAGTAGAAAATGTAATGCAGTAGTTTTAACTACTTCTCAACCGGCCAATCACCAACTGCATTACATATTTCCGTAAGAATGATTTTTGTACATTGGCTATGTTAGCTTTACACAGCGGTAAATCAATCTTGGGGCAAAGTAAATTGAAGATCAAAAAGGAATTGCAGACAAAGAATAGACTTGTGTCGGACATTTTTTGGACACTAATGATAGTAGGGGGTTTCAAGAGGTTGTGTCTATATGTTGTCTGGGAATAATTTGTATTTTTAGAGTAATGAACGAGCGTTTTATAAAAGAAATAGTTTGTGAGGCCTTTGAAAAAGCTAAGGGGAGTTGTGCCATACACTCAAAATATGCATTGTCAAAACATATTGGCGAGGCAGTCCATTTAAGCTCAAAAACCCTTGAAAGGGCATATGACAAATATGTTCAGGAGAAAAAGAAGGCTAAAGCTATAAGCGAGACTAGTTTAAATCTATTATGTGAATATCTTGGTTATACTAACTATGAGGGTTACATGACCGAAAAATCCAATGATGAAGAAAAAAGGAAGGAAATACGATCTATAAAAGTTAGGAAAGATGAGGAGAAAAAAGAAAATGGAGGAAGTGGGAAACCTAAATTTCCAATAACGATTGGTGTTGGTGTTGTATTTGGAGTTGTTTTGTTGGGTATATTATACTTAGGAGGCAGAAAGGAAATTCGCTGTATGACATGGGCAAAAAACCATTTTGAAGAAATATCCTGTGGTACAAAACCTTATTCTAAATATGGAACCGATGTTGTACCTTATGAAGAAGTAAAAATTAAAAATTTTAAGAAAATTGAGGTAAACATGGCAACTGAATTTTTTTCTCGAGTGACTCATAAGCCATTAATTTGGTATGTTAAAAATAAAGATGGAGAAATTGAATATTTTACCAGTCCTGGTCTTCATCCTCTGACCGGCAAAACCTTAGATGAAATTACTCCCTATATCATCCAAAAATATGTGCCACTTCATTCTAATAATAAGGATTCGTTTGTTGACTAAAGAAATGGTATGGGAATTGATTATTCAAAAAACAGTGAAGAACAATTAACAGATCGGAGATTAGTTTTGAGTTAATTAACTCGTATCTTTATAACACTAAAGAATAGCAAATAACATCTTTATAGTTCTTATTTGGTTTTGAGTGTACAAATAGGTGTGCAAAACGAAAAATAATATTGTAAAAAATTGTAAAACAGTGTTTTGGGTATAGGTAGTTAGGTCTGCCACCCCGACCAAGAAAATCCGATCACGAAAGTGATCGGATTTTTTGTTTTCCAATGCGTAGCGCCACTAGGTGCTAAAGTGTTGGAAAACAAAAAAAGACGCACAGGCACGAGCCTGTGCCGGATTGTCTTGAGCAACGATCCATAAGCAGGATCACCGAACGCAGTGAGGTAATCCTCAACGTACAACCAGAACCAATGCGTAGCGCCGTCAGGAGCTAAAGCGTTGGAAAACAAAAAAGACGCACAGGCGGGAGCCTGTGCCGGATTGTCTTGAGCAACGATTCATAAGCAGGATCAGCGAACGCAGTGAGGTAATCCTCTACATACAGTCAGGACCAATGCGTAGCGCCGCCAGGAGCTAAAGGGATCATGGATCGCTAAGGTTCAAGGAAAGGGATCTTCAAACTGTTTGGGTTATTTTTTATCAGATAAGGGCATAAAATATTCAATCGCATAGATATTGTAACTCGACATAATAAAGCAAAGACTATTTACTTTGAGTTTTGCTTAAGAACAGTTGGGTTTTAAAGATATACAATCGTTTTTCATTCATTCTATTATTTTTATATCTACCGATGTTCTGCTTTGCCACCCTGTTTCATCGATTACCGAAAAGGAACAATGGTAATCCCCGGTATCAATATTGTGGGGTATCGTTAGGCTGATACCAATTTCATAGTTGGTCAACCCGCCTTCTATAGAATAATTTTCTATAAAAATCCATGGATTTGTGGGTGTTTTTTTAGGGTCCAGACTGCACTCTCCATCTTGATCATCATGGGTGTGATGGTCAAAATTGTGATGGATATCCAGACTATAAGAGGCCAATTCCGCATTATCAGAGACCATCGCCTTAAAGGAATAGGTCTCCCCTCTTACAACTTGTGAACAGGCTTGGGGAAACCCTTCATCATAATTGATGTCAATGGTTGGTTTTTGTTCATCCTTATCTGCATTCTCATCGGTGGTACAGGAGCTGACTACTAGGATAAGTATCGCGATGTAAAAATATTTTGTTGAAAATTCCATAATGTAAATTTTAAACCGCATGACATCAATGTGTCCATGTCATGCGGTATTGTTATAATATTATTATGCGGTAACGTCTATATGATCTTCGTACTCAAAGATATTCCCGTCTTCATCCTCAATGGTAAAAGTAACATGGTATTCGCCAGCTGGAGCTGTTGCGGGAACGTCGAAATGTTTATGGAATTCCGCTTCGGTCTCTTCGTGGAAACCATCCTCAAAAACTTCTTCATAGTCCCACTCTACTTCCCCGTCACCTATTGCAAGTCCATGGGCATGGATATCTACGCTTATATTATGTATACCATTAACCGCAGCAATCATATATTCAACATGAAAATCACTTCCTCTTGCCACTGTTTCATCCATATCAAAATCACTAATAGCGATAGGATCCAAGATGTCCAGATGTCCCTCAACCTCTGTGCTATTTCCAAGTTCATCGGTTACCGTTAATAAAATATGGTATTCACCTGCCGGAATGTTGGATGGAATATCGATATGTTCATGAAAGGTTGGGTTGATGACAAGATAAGAGGCATCTGTCCAAGTCAGTTCATAATCCCATTCCACTTCACCTTCGCCGACCACAAGATCATGGGCATGTATGTCTATAGAAATACTACTAACGATTCCTTCTGCGTTTATTGCCGCTTCCAGATGAAGGTCGGACCCCTTGTAGGCAAATGGTTCTGTGGAATGATCGCTTCCTTCTCCAAATTCGAAATCGGTAATTACTGGGGCCGCTGCATTGGTAGCACCGTCGTCATCACTACTACAAGACTGTAAAAAGAGTCCTAAAAAGGTGACAATGGCCAAAAATTTAAAATTTGATTTCAATGTGTTTGTTTTCATGTGTTTGATTTTAATTGTTATTAATTTATTTATGTTTACTATTTATTAAAAAGGTATTGTTACTGAGATGGATAGGTTTCTGCCAGGTTCTGGGACATCTATCAACCGGTAAAAACTGGTATGGTCATAAAAGTGTGTGTTCAACACATTGTTTAGTTTTACCCGCACGTCAAAAGGCTTGGCGCTTTTAAAAAGGTTCATTTGAGCTGTAAAGGACATGTTGAGCACCTGATATCCCTCCGTTACTTCTTCGGGAGGTACTATTTCATTTTGTGCTGCCGTAATCCTATAGTCTGCTCTTACTTGAGGTTTTCCAAGAAAGAGAAAGTCCTTGAATTGATAACTGGCCGAGAACAGTCCAGCCAATGGGGGTGAAAACGGAAGTGTAAAGCCCTGCTTGGGTCCACTTGTTTGCCTGGAATAAACGTACTCCGCAGAAGCATCCAATTGTAGATTTTTTAATAAAGTGGTACTTGCCCTGATCTCTCCTCCGGCTCTAAACACCTTGCTCTGAGTGTACTCATAAATCTGTAGGGTTTCATAATAATTGGAAGTTGGATTTAGGTAGATGAAATTCTCAAAAAAATTTACAAAGGGACTGGCTCCAAAACTAAATGAAGTAGTGGTATGGTCTATATCAAGATCCAATTGATAAGAGGATTCAGGGTCAAGATCAAGATTTCCCCTTTCGTACCGATACATATGATAATTTACGCCGTCCGAGGCCAGTTCGTTGGCCAAAGGCATTCTAAAGCTTTTTCCTAAATTGACTTTATAGGTAGTATTTTTATGTATGTAACTTATCCCAAGGGAAGCACTGATATTGCCGAAATCCAAGGTTTTGTTTTTGGCTCTCTGAAGATAGATGTAGGATGTTGATCCATCACTGTTGTTCACTGTTGAGGAATACCAGTCATAATGGGATTTACTTTCCAGCGCCCCATAGTCATAACGCAAGCCTCCTAATAAATGGAGATCTTGATGAACCTCGAATTGGTCATAGGCAAAAGCTCCAATGGTAAAACGGTTATATGCAGGAATCAAAAAGCCCCATCCCCCTATGTTATTGTCTTGATATTCCAAATTTACACCTGCTGCAACATCATGTCTTTGATAGGGGCTAAAGGAATCCTTAATATTTAGGGTGTAGGTATTTTTATCAAATATCCGTTCCTTGCTATCTGGTGGCGTTGGCATATATCCGTGTGGAACAGGTTCTGATAGTTCCTCCCTGTGGTTGTTTTGATATCCCAGGTCCAGTTGAAGGGTATGGTTTCCAATACCTACGGTGGTATTGTTGGTAATTTTAAAATGGTTTACCTTATGATAGGGTAAATCGATATCCCTGTTGGAACTATCGTAATCAATGCTGGAACTTCTGACCTCCAAGCCATGGGCATTGGCAAAAAAACCATTTTTGGCATTTACATTGCTAAAATTGGTTTCAGACTTTATGTTGCCTGAAATAAAACCGATTCCCAAGCTGGCATCAGCTTCCTTCCCGGCTGTATTCCTCAAGTTATTGTCATGCAGTTCAAAAATGTAATTCTCATAATTGATTCTATCCGCTGGCACTTTGTAATCGCCATAATCCCTATACGTTAATCGCCCGCGATAAAACCACTTGTTTTTACGCCCTTGTATGCCTGTTGAAACCCCCAAAAGATCATTATTGGTTTCTCCTAACATGTTTACCTCTCCCTTAAACGAATTTTTACCTGGCAATTTCGAAGCCTGAATATCTACCACCCCCGAAATGGCATCGGAACCATATTGCAATGAGGCGGGACCCTTTATAATCTTTACGGATTCGACCCCGTATTGGTCAATTTCCAAGCCATGGTCATTGCCCCACTGTTGGGCCTCGTGTTTTATACTGTTCTGTACTACGACTACCCTATTGAACCCCAAGCCCCTGATTACCGGTTTAGATTGCCCAGAACCAATATTGATGGTGCTTACGCCGGGTATATTTTTTAAAGTCTGCATCAAACTGTTTTCCCTGTTGTTTTCCAGGAAATCTTTAGAGACGGTGTGCGATACAGTAGCCAGTTCTTGGGCCTCCCTTTTATGGGTTTTACCATTGACTTCCACATCTTGAAGCTCGGTGACAGACTCCCTTAAGTAGACCTTTAAGGTGTCCATTTTTGGTCCTACCCTAATAGATACTGTTTCGGACGAGTAACCAATATGGGATATAGTTATGGAGTAGGTACCCTCAACTACATTTTTTATGGTAAATGTCCCGGTTGAAGAGGAAGTTGAAAAAAGGCCATTACCAAAAATATTGGCGCCTTCTATAGGCTGTAAAGTGTTGGCATTTACAACGGATCCTTTTATTTGGAAAGAATCCTGTGCAAACGTTATGGAGATTAGGCTAAAATATAGCCATACCCCCAGCATTTTATGGATCATGATTTAATTACTATAAGTTTGAACAATTGCCCCAGGGAGAGGGGCATTACAAAACCTATACCACTAATCCTATATGGAAATTGATAACTCTGTCTTGGTTTTTAGCAGCTAGCCAAAAGACCTTGAAGCCTACGATTGCTAATTGCAAAAAACGATTATGTGCAATAACCTATATACCATTCTCCGTCACGAAAAAGGTATAGCAATAATGCATTGGAATTATCCAGGATATCCAGAAAGAAATAAGTGCAAGGGAAACTTAAAGTAAAGAGGGGGGAGGTCGTGAAAAGAGCTGGTCGGTAGCAATAGTACTTGAAACAACAAAATCGTAATGTTCAGAATTCTCTAATTGAGGAATGGATTCTGTGTTTTTAATCCCATATTCCGGTATATCCGCTGAAATTGCCGGAGTTAAATTATTAGAAACGGCATGGTCACAAATGTAACAATGCAATGCATGCTCCTTATCGTCCGTATGGGAAAGCACATGCAGCCCCGCCATTTTCATCGAAAGGAAAAGAGCAAGGAACAGAATGCTGATACTATTTTTTAGACGACTATTTTTCATCAATAGCAAACATACTAAATTAAAAAAATTACGGTGTTAAAATAATCTTAACAAAATTTAATGTATATGATTTACCCTGTATCTGAGTATTTTCCAGTTATGATAGTGGGCCAGGGAGACTAACAAGGTACCTATTATTGTATTAGCTATTTCCCATGTTTCTGTAAGTTGGAGCCTTCCCAAACCAATAAATAGAAACCCCAGAATAGCAAACCGCAAGGGTCTCCGTATACCGTGAACTTTGTAATAACTGGGCCATAAAGAAGCTAGGACCAAGACAAAGCCTAGGCCAATAAATGCCTTTTCTATAATTGGGTTGGCCAAAAAATGGATACTTCCAAAAGTGGTAGATGTAAGTATTATAGGGATAGTGGCGCAATGTATTCCACAAATAAGGGAGCTTGTAAGGGCTATAAGGTCTAATGTACTGTTCCTAATTTTCATTATTTAAGTTGTGGGTTTAGACTTTTTGTTTTCTGGCAGACGATGAAGAAGAATGGTTGGTCTTCATTGATCTCTATTATTTCACAAAGACCTACCACACCAAATTCGTCCTCTACAGATTTCTCGTCGTAATAAAATACTTGGGCGCCTTCGTGAAACTCATAGCGATCTGTGCCAATATGTTTTCCCTTTCCAAAATTTGGAGCTTTTTTTGTTATGGCCGTAAAAATCATATAACCATTTTCCGATAGTTGGTTATAGCAATCCAAGATTAGTTTCTTTCTCTCTTTTTTGGTAAATAAGTGAACCAGTGCATAACAAAAAATTCCTTCATAAATTTTGGAATCAAATGGCATATCGGTCACGGAACCGTGGTATATGGTCATATTGGTTCCATAATGCTTTCTAGCCAATTCTATAGCGGTTTTGGAAATCTCTATACCCGTCACCTCAAATCCATTGTCTTTGAATAGTCGTGCGTTCCGTCCATAGCCAATACCTGGAACAAGAATGTTTTTTATACTTTTGTCAAGGAAAAAGTCTTTTGCCAATAGGGCTGATTGGGCAGGTTTTAATCCCCACATTTCCTGTTTTTCCTTAAAGTTTGATTCCCAAAATTCTGTCATATCACTGTCTGTTTCCTGCATAGTCTATCTTCTAGAATTTCACATTCAAAGCCAAGGGTATTGACTTCTTTTGTAAAAGTTTCTGCCAAAACCGTATTGCCTTCAACCCTTAGTATGCTATGATCGCAAGGGTAATTGATGATTGTTCGTTCTTTATCAAAACTAATTTTCAAGCCTAAGAATTTATTTTCAAGCACACTTATAATTTCATCAGCTTGATGTTTGTTAGGGATATTTGTAGTGAAAACTTCAACCATAATTAAATTTGTTTAAAATTGTTCGTCCGATAATTCTTTATTGACCATGGCGCCCGCAATATTTCCTGTTGCTACAGCGAAGGCTACCGAACGCATGGGACTGGAATTATCTCCACAGGCGAAAACACCATCAGCAGTGGTTTGCTGAAGAAAATCTACTTTGATATGACCCTGTTCCGTTAATTTGCACCCTAGGTCAAAAGAGATGGAAGTATGCTGTTCAAATGGAATTGCTGCATAGGCTGCAAGGAAACTTTCTTTACTACCATCTTTGAAAACTATTTTTTGGATATGACCCTTTTCATGTTCTATTTCCATTATTTCCTTTTCTATTATTTTAATATTGTTCTCTTTGAGCTTTTTTAATTGCGATTCTTCAAAATCTATTTTACCATTGGTCAAGATGGTCAAATTATCGGTAAGGTTATGAATTAAAGGTGCCATATGAAAAGCTCTTTCACCATTGGTGATAAGGGCTGTTTTTACCGCTTTATGCTCATAACCGTGGCAATAGGGGCAGTGTATTACAGAAATTCCCCAGCATGCTGAGAATCCTTTGATGTTTGGCATTATGTCCTTAATTCCGGTGGCAAAAATTATTTTTTTTGCTGTAAATGCCTTGCCGGTTTCTGTTTTAATTTCAAAACCTACAGGTATCTTTCGTCCATGTACGGCCAGGTCATTTAAGAAAGAAACGGTGTTGTATTGTTCAACCTGGTGTTTGGCTATATTGGAAATTTCTTTTGGTGTCTTGTCATCTTGTGTCAAGAAATTATGGGAATGTGGTGTTTGGCTATTACAGGGTTTTCCACTATCGATTATTAGCACATTTCGTAAAGAGCGGCCTAATGCCATGGCTGCTGAAAGCCCTGCATAACTCCCGCCAATAATAATCACTTCAAAAGTTCTATTTTCTTTCATAACGTTAATGTTGGCTTTTGTAAAACTGGTAAATGAACTAAGTAAAGTAATGGACAGAGCGGCTAGACTTCCTTGCTTGATTACTTCTCTTCTAATCATCCAAATTGTTTTAAATGCGAATGTATCGCATTAAATTAATTGCAAATATATCTTTATTTCGTAATATTGCAATACTATCGCAATAAATAATTGCGAATTAATCGCATTAATTTGAAAAAAAGAAGGAACACACCCACTAAAGAAGCTGTTTTAGAGGTCTTGGCCACGACAGGGAGAGCAATGAGTCAAGATGCCATTGAGAAAAAGATAGACATTGATATTGACAGGGCTACCATCTATCGTGTTCTGAACCGCTTTTGTGAAGATGGGGTTTTACATAAGGTTGTTGCCGAAAATGGTAAACAGTATTTTGCCTTATGTATGAAATGTGATGAAAATAAAAGGCCAATGCATCATTTTCATTTTAGGTGTATAAAATGTGAAACGATAGAGTGCCTTCCAGTAGAAGTAAATTTTTCAATTCCAGATGATTACTTGGTTGAAAATGTAAATTGTGTTTTAACTGGAACCTGTAAGGAATGTTCATATAATTAGAAGCAATGCTGGTTGCATGCCCAAGTTTGTTAATCAAAAACTCAGGCTAGGATTACAATATTTAACTTCGTCTTTTAGGCTTAATTTCGGTGTTGTGATCATTCAGGTAATATTAAAGTTATCAGGTTTAAAGTTCTTGCCACGATGCTAATTGCGGCGGTTACTATTTGCTTTGTACAATTCATCACTTTTAAACCAGCCCTATTTTGATCCTAAAGAAATCTTATGGTTGAAATTGATATTTTTCATACTTTAGAATTATGAAAATGAGTGTTATTTTAGTTTTGTTCTACACATTTAGTGTTTGCGTTTATTCACAGGACAAAGAATTTAAAGGTTGGCTACCAGCAGAAATTAATTACTATAATAACCTCAAAGGGTTGGCTGAATATGTAAATGGGAAGTCTGATGTTAATATTGGCCAGGACTCCATTATTCACAAATTCCTAAAAATCGAGGAAGCATCTAGAGATTCAGTTAACAAGAATACGGTTTACAGTATTGAGTATAGGAATGGTGTTTTTACATCTTTTGTTAATAAAATCAATAGTCATGGGCTGGATAACCTGGATGCCAAGCCACTCCGATTCTATAAGGAAAACGATTCATTATACCGTCCATTTGTTTCGGCCTTAAAAGAAGTAGCTCCCAATGTAATGGTATACTATAGGAAGGAATGTCCCGAAAAACCTTTGGGAACACTATTGTTCGACAACGAAACCCATAAATTAATATCATGGGTTTTACTGCAAGGTGCTGGTGCATCGTATTTCTTTTGAGTTATTTGATAAGAGTTGTAAGAAATTTGGTAAAATTTTTTGGCACCGCCAACTGAAAGCTATATTCCAATCTTTTTAATCTTATTGAGATAATCCTTTGTAATTGACAATGGTTTTATTTTTTGCCTAATGACTTTAGGGGTTTAAGGGGTGGACAATAAAACAGGCATACAGGCACGTGTCTGTGCCGGATTGTCTTGAACAACAATCCATAAGCGGGATCACCGAAGGCCTTGAGGTAATCTTATATACCTGGCCAGTGCCAATGTATAGGGCCACAAGTAGCTTAAACATTGGAGAATAAATTGTATACCTAATAGAATCAGTAACAAAATTACTTGGTCACACCAAAATTACTACCACTCAAATAAATGCCTTACTAGCTTAAAAAATAGTAACTGAGAGTGTGAAAATAATTCCAAACCAACGACTAACGTAAAGAAAAAAGTAAATTTTTAAAATCTTCCTATATATTAAAATTGGACTTTTCAGCAAAGTAGGTTGAGATATTTTTAAAGAATTTTGGTCCATAAATATTGAAATAATGGAAAATAATTCAAAAAAAATCAAAAATAAAAAGAATCCAAAAAAATCAATTTTAATACGATCGATTCATGTTATGGGCATTCTGGTGTTATCCTTCACCCTGCTTATCGTTGGTTCTGCGGTCTATATCGCCATCAATGACAAAGCAGCATCAGCACCAACATATACTGGACCAATTATCAATGATGAACGTCAAAAACCCCTTGTTAATAATTTTCATCATCATACAGAAGCTATGGATGTTGTAGAAGGGCTTGATTTAAAAGGAAAAATAATTGTAATGACCGGGGGGCATAGCGGAACAGGGATAGAAGCTACGAAAGCATTTGTCAGTAGAGGAGCTACGGTTGTTGCCCTAGCTAGAGATGTAGGGTGGGCAAAAAATAATTTAGCGGAACTCCCTAATATCGAAATTGAATATGTAGATCTGTTGAAACCAAAATCAATTGAAACATTTACTCGAAAATTCTTGAGGTCCGGTCGGCCTATTCATGCACTTATAAATAGTGCAGGAATATACAATATTCCATTAACTAGAGACCAAAGAGGGTACGAGTTGCAATTTGCAACCAATGTTTTAGGACATTACGAGCTCATTGTTAAACTACTTCCGGCTTTGAAGAAAGCAAATGGCGCACGCATTGTCAACTTATCATCTAGGGGCCATAGGTTAAGTAATGTTCTGTTGAACGATGTTAATTTTGAACAAACCGAATACTCTGGAATGAAGGCGTACGCCCAAAGTAAAACAGGCCTTATTCTATTGTCTGTGAAGTTGGATGACCTATTAAAAGATTCAAACATTAGAACTTTTGCGGTACACCCTGGTCCAATTCCGTCCTCAGATCTTTTCGCTACTTCACAAGTGGGAATAGCTTCGAACACTAAGGTCTGGCTAATGAGAGCTACTGCTGAATTTTCTAGGGCAATTAATTACACTGGCTTGCTGAACTTTTTTAGAAACCCCAATAATATTGGCGATGTCTATAAAACCGTAAAAGAAGGGGGAGCCACAACGACCTGGGCCGCCGTTAGCCCCGAGCTATCGGAAAAAGGGGGGGTGTATTTGGAAGATTGTAATATTTCAAATGTTGTACCTAACCATAGTGACGCCCCATTTGGTGTTAGGCAATATGCTTTGGATATGGAGTCTGCCGACAAGGTCTTTGAAATTTGTGAAAAAATGACGGGTATTACTTTTAAAAAGAAGGTAGATGGAGAAGAGTAATTTAAACACAAAAGTATTGGTAACAGGTGGAACAGGTTTTCTAGGAGCCTATACCATTCTTCAACTGATGCAAAAAGGATATTTCGTTAAAACAACAATTCGTTCTCTGAAAAGAAAAGTAGAGGTGTTGGACAAGCTTAAAAACGGAGGTCTGGAATCATTTGAGAACCTCGAATTTATAGAAGCCGATTTGACCAAAAACGATCATTGGGACGATGCTGTGAAGGATTGTAAATATGTTTTACATATTGCTTCGCCATTTCCTTCAGCAGAACCTAAAGATGAAATGGAATTAATTATTCCGGCAAAAGAAGGTACATTGCGCGTGTTGAAAGCGGCACAAAATGCTTTTGTAAAACGTGTTGTAATGACCTCTTCCTTTGCCGCAATAGGTTATGGTATTAATCCAAGAAACCATGTTTTTACGGAAGAAGATTGGACAGACCCCAATGCAAAAATTGGAGCATATATTAAATCAAAGACCATTGCGGAACGTGCTGCTTGGGAATTTGTTAATAGTTCGGATAACAAAATGGAGTTGGTTGTCATTAACCCTGTGGGGATTTTTGGGCCTATTTTGGGTAAGGATTTTTCAAGTTCTGTACAATTGATAGAACAACTTATGAGCGGTAAAATGTCCGCAACTCCAAAAGTGAATTTTGGAATAGTGGATGTCCGGGATGTGGCGGACGTTCATATTAAAGCAATGACAATTGAAGGGGCAAAGGGCCATCGTTTTTTGGTTACATCTGATGATGTTACTTCCTTGCCGGAGATTGCTGGAATTCTTCGCCAACAGCAAAACCATTTTGCAAACAAAGTTACCAAAAGAGTGCTGCCAAATTGGATTGTGAAAATTCTGGCTTTTTTTAAACCGGAGTTAAAAGCTGTTTCTGACCAAGTAGGGATCATTAAAATGTTATCGAACAAAAAAACTAAGCATACCTTGGGTTGGCAACCAAGAAACAAAGAAACTATTATCGCAGATACTGCCAAAAGCTTGATTAAATTTGAAATTATAAAATAGAAATGGATATACAATCTTGCTATATCGGGCCAGAAATCTCACCTGAGCAATTTATTCCGGAGCATTTCTTTCTTTTTTTAATAAAAGGCACTTTGAATGGATATGATGGCAGTAAAAATGTCACACTGAAACCCGGGGAATATTGTATTGTACGTAAAAACCATTTGGTGCGATACAATAAGCAAAAAGCGGAGGACAAGTTTGAAAAGGTAGTCATACTATTCGATGAAATGTTTCTTAAGCAATTTCAAATAAAACATAAACCACATATAGAAAATCACTCGATTTCCGGGGCCATTCTGCATATGAATAAAAATGAGCTGATAGCTGGCTATATCAACTCATTAATTCCATATTATACTGGGGCCGGAAGAATTGAAAATGCTTTTCAGGATATTAAGCGGGAAGAACTCTTACTTATCTTATTAAAGATACAACCCGAGTTATCAGGTATATTTTTTGATTATGGTAAACCTGAGAAAATAAACTTGGAGGAGTTTATGAACCAAAATTATAAATTCAATGTGGGTATAGAGCGTTTCGCATTTTTAACCGGACGCAGTTTATCTGCATTCAAGCGGGATTTTAAACAAGTTTTTAATGAAACCCCCAATCGCTGGTTAATTCAAAAAAGATTGCAAGAAGCTCATTTCCTTATTGATAAAAGGAAAAAAAAACCATCCGATATTTATGTGGATTTAGGCTTTGAAAACTTATCCCATTTTTCATTTGCTTTTAAAAAACAATTTGGAATTAGCCCAAAGAATTTATTGTGTTAATTATTTCAATTTAATTTTATTTGGCTAACTTTATTGGACGCTATCTAAGCAAATGATTTCAATGGATTCAAGAGTAATATTGGCCCAATACCTCAAAAATTATGTTGATTTGAATGAAGATGAAAGCCATCAATTCGTCAGCTGTTTTGAGGAGATAAAGGTTAAAAAAAGACAATTCATTGTGCAACCTAATTTTATTGCACATCATGTACATTTTATCGTTAAAGGAGCTTTCAGATCTTATGTTGTAACAGAAGATGGTAACGACCATACAACTTCTTTTGCCATTGAAAATTGGTGGATTACGGACTACAATAGCTTTATATACCAACAGCCGGCAACATCATTTGTTATTGCTCTTGAGGATAGTGTTGTACTAAGGGTACATTTTGAAAAACAAAAAGAGCTAAAACAAGCTAATCATAAGTTTGAAACTTTTTTCAGAATTATTGCAGAAAGAGGCTTGGCTTTTTTTCAGCGAAGAATAACAAATAATTTGACTTTATCGGCCGAAAGGCGTTATGATCAATTTTTGAATAAATATTCACATATTGCGCAACGCTTACCTCAATACGCATTAGCATCTTTTTTGGGAATGACACCTGAATTCCTATCCAAGATAAGAAATAACAAGGTTCAAAAAAAATCTTAATCTACTTCAACCATTTTTCCTAATCTACTTCATTGGAACTAGGAAGCGGTTCATTGCACTTTTGTAACGTCAATATTGACGTATAATAATTTAAACAAAAGTAAAATGAAAATAATATCACTTATTCTAATTATTGTCAGTGCACAAATAAATGCTCAAGTAAAAGATTACTTGAATGATGAACACATAGACAGTGGCACCAAAGAATTTTTAAAAGTGCTTAACACTCCCAACGGCCCTGGGTTGGAAACTTTAACTAAAGAAGATGCCCGTCAGGTTCTAATTGGAGCGCAGGCATCAATAGATGTAGACCTTTCAGGTATTGAAGCATCTGAAAAAACCATTAATCAAGATGGATATGAAGTAAAACTAAATATCGTTCGTCCGAGTGGTATTAAAGCAACGCTACCAGTTTTTATGTTTATCCATGGTGGAGGGTGGATATTAGGAGACTACCCAACACACAAAAGGCTGGTGAGGGATTTAGTAGTTCGTTCAGGTGCAGTAGCGGTATTTGTAAATTATACGCCTTCACCAGAGGCACAATTCCCTACTGCGATCAATGAAATTTATGCGGCTACTAAATGGGTGTCCAAACATGGAGAAGAAATTAATGTAGATGGCCGGAAAATTGCGGTAGTTGGGAATAGTGTTGGTGGTAATATGGCAGCAGTTACTGCTATTAGGGCAAAAGAAGAAAAGGGTCCGCTATTAAAAGCTCAAATATTATTGTGGCCAGTAACAGATGCCAGTATGTCACAAGAGTCTTATAAGACTTTTGCTAAAGACCGATTTTTGACCACGGCCATCATGGAATGGATGTGGAATCAATATACCACGAACACCAAAGAACGTAATTCAATTTACGCCTCACCACTTAATGCTAGCTTGGAACAGTTATATGGATTGCCGCCAACCGTAATACTGGTAGCAGAAAACGACATTTTAAGAGATGAAGCAGAAGCTTATGGCCGTAAACTTGATAAAGCGGGAGTTGAAGTTGCGACTGTAAGGTATAATGGTACAATCCATGATTTTGGAATGCTCAATGCTTTGGCAAGTATACCATCAACCCAAGCAATGCTTGACCATGCTGCAGCAGAAATAAAAAAATATCTGAAGTAAATATTTAATAATCCAAAACAAGTATAACCGTCAGTAATGACATAAATAAATTTAAAAATGAAAACAGCAGTAAAAACAAAATGGAATTTAGATGTAGCACATTCTGAAATAAGCTTTAAAGTTAAGCATATGATGATCTCTACAGTAACAGGACACTTCGAAGACTTCAGCGCAACAGCTGAAACTGAAAACGAAAATTTCGCAAATGCAGATTTTAAATTTGTAGCAAATGTTGATTCTATCAATACTAAAAATAGTGACAGGGATGCACATTTAAAATCTGATGACTTTTTCAATGCGGTAGAATATCCAGAATTGACCTTTAAGTCCAAATCTTTTGATGGGGATAAATTGGTTGGAGATTTAACGATTAGGGATAAAACCAAGGAGGTTGTATTGGATGTGGATTTTAATGGATTGGCGATAGACCCTTATGGTCAAACCAAAGCAGGTTTTGAAATTACCGGAAAAGTGAATAGAAAAGATTTCGATTTAACTTGGAGTGCGGTAACAGAAGCAGGAAGTATAGTGGTAAGTGATACTATAAAGCTTGTTGTTGACCTACAATTTGTTAAGGAATAGTTTTTGGTCAGTACTTTTTGTTGAGGCTGAACAATTTGTTTCAGCCTCAATATTCGGTAAAGTAAATGGTAGCAAATAGGAACATCTTGGAAAATAATAAAATGGAAGATCAAACAAAATCAAAGGGAGGATTAAACACCTTGGCCTTATATAACGTTGCTTTTGTGGTGTCTAATATAGAAGATTCCATAAAATGGTATGATAATATCCTGGGGTTTAAATTATTGATGAAACAAGCCATTCCCGTAGAAAAAGGTGAGTTGCAAATGGCCTTTATGGAAGGTGCGGGTATGAAAATTGAAATGCTTCAAAATTCAGATAGTCAATTAATCCATGCGATTGTCGAGGACTCAAAAATGGATGCTCCACCCACAGTAATAAGTAGTAAAGCTCTGGTGTTTCAAGTAGAAGATTTAAAGGTAGCAACAAAAGAACTTGAAGATAAAGGAGTGGAGTTTTTATGGAAAGAGAGATATCTAGCAGAGGGGGCCTTGTTTTGTACCATGGCTTTGGACCCGGACAATAATCGTATAAATATTTTTCAATCAAATACAGTAATTCAATAATGGAAACTACTAATATTATCACCAAAATAGATCATATAGGTTTAAATGTACCGGATATTAATATTGCAACCACCTTTCTACAAGAGGCGTTTGATGCCGAGATTATTTATGAATCCTACAGCCGGGCGCTTCCACCTATGGAAGCATCTGAAGAACTCGCATCAGCATTGAACCTGGCGCCCAAGGCAACCCTGTATTCGTGTAGAATGATTAAGATAGGAAGTGGTGTTAAAATAGAATTATTTGAAATTCACGTTGATGGTCAGAGACAACCCGTAAAATCAAGCGATTTGGGTTTAATACACTTTGCTTTGTACACGGATAATATGCATAAGGCAATCCAAAAATTTGAAGCTGCAGGAGGAATAATGTTATCGGATCCAAATCCCTTTTTATTCCCGGCAGAGAAAGGAGATAAAAATTTCTTCTGCTATGGTTTAACACCTTGGGGAACAACCATTGAGTTTATCACCTATCCAGAAGGGATGCCCTATGAAAAGAATATTAATCTTTTTAAATAGCAATTTTCAATACAAACCGATATTAAAAATAAAAACATAAGATTATGAAAACGGCAATTATAGGAACAGGAAAAATTGGAGAAGCAATAGCCAAAAAATTAATTAAGGCCAAGCATAGTGTTTTGCTTACAAACAATAAAGGAGCTGCTAGTTTAAAAGAAAAAGCAGCAAAGCTGGGCAGTCTTGCAATTCCGGCGGAATTAAGTGAAATAACTCGGGCAGATGTGCTTTTCCTTACAGTTAGATGGTCCCATTTGAAACAAGTAGCAGCAGATGTCCCTAACTTGGATGGTAAGATTTTAGTTGATGTTACCAACCCAATCTTGGATGATATGAGTTATGACAATTTAAAAGGAAAAGCGGCTAGTGAAATTGTACAAGAACTTTTTCCAAAGACACGGGTAGTAAAGACATTGAATCATTACTTTTTGAAATGGATAGATGCAGACCCAAAAGTTGACAATGGTAAACGAATTGCTTTTGTATCAGGTGATGATACTGAGGCTAAGAACACAGTTGTGAATCTACTTAATGAATTTGGTTTTAAGTCAATTGATTTGGGAGACCTGGCCACAGGAAGTAAACTACAGCAAGCTGGTGGACCATTGGCCGCGTTAAATTTAGTAAGCTATCCTGCTTAAATGATTTTTTGTTCCCCAAAAAGGAAAAAACAATAGCCTAAAGTACTTGTTTTAATGTACATTTAGGCTTATTTTTTTGCAATATTTTCAGAGTTAAATTTTTAACTTTGTAGTATAATGTTGGAAGTTTTCAAGAAATATATAACCGATAAAGTATCTATATCCGAGGATGAATTAAATGAGATACTTTCTTATGCCATATTAAAAAAATTGCGTAAGAGGCAATTTCTATTGCAAGAAGGGGATGTTTGGCGTTATAATGCTTTTGTTAGCAGTGGCTTTCTTAGAAAATTCTCAGTAGACGACAAAGGAACAGAGCACATAATGAGCTTCTCTCCTGAAAACTACTGGACTGGCGACAGGGAAAGTCTAGTTAATGAAACACCTTCAAAATTTAATATAGAAGCTCTTGAAAATTCAGAAATTCTGCTATTTAAAAAAGAGGACTTTGAAATGCTTTGCAGGAAAATCCATGTTTTTAACAATATGGTCAATAATATATTACACAGGAGCTTCATTACTTCTCAAAGTAGAATCCATTCCAGTATTAGCCTCAGCTCGGAAGAAAAATACAATAATTTCGTTTTAAAATTTCCATCCATCGCAAATCGTGTTCCTCAACACATGATCGCTTCTTATATAGGTATTTCGCCAGAAACCTTAAGCCGCATTAGGTCCCAAGCAAATAAAAAGTAAAATCATTGACATTTATCAATAGTTTTTTCATTTAAATGTCAATGGAAAAAGGGTCACTTCAGTGGCATCTTTGTCTCATTAATAATTTAAAATTTTATAAAAATGGGCAAAGTAATTTTTATCACAGGAACAAGTTCAGGTTTTGGTAAATTAACAACCATCACCTTATCAAAAGCAGGTAATACAGTAATTGCAGGTATGAGAGGCGTATCGGGCAAAAATAAAGAAGCAGCTGACGAACTTTCGGCTCTGCCAAACGTTGAAGTAGTGGAAATTGATGTGACCGATGACCATTCGGTATCAAATGCATTTCAGCAAGCTCTCACAAAACACGGAAAAATAGATGTATTGGTCAACAACGCAGGTGTGACCGGTTTTGGGCTTTTGGAAGCCACTTCAATTGAACAAATCCGTAAAATGTTTGAAGTAAACTTTTATGGTGTTATTAGAAATTATCAAGCCGTTTTACCAAGTATGCGTAAAGAGAAAAGTGGTCTTATAATCAATATAACATCAGGAGCTAGCGCACATACATTACCATTTATGATCCCCTATTTAGCTTCAAAGTTTGGTGTGGAAAGTATTGCAGAAGGTCTCCAAGTAGAGTTGGCCCAATTCAATATTGAAAATGTAACCATACAACCGGGTGTTTATCCTACCGAAATGAACAATGGCAGTAAACAAGGAATTGGTGCAGACAAGCCAGATGTTGCAGCAGCTTATGATCCTATTGCAACAGATATGTTTAACGCTATTGGAGCAGGATTATTTGGTAAAATGCAAGAGTTTGATATGAACCCACAAACAATTGCTGATGGAATATTAAACCTGGTAAGCATGCAAGATGGAACCAGACCATTGAGATACCCACTTGATGCCATTGCACAAGGTACGGACATTGAATTTATCAATGCGAGAGCGGAGATAAAAGAAAAATGGTTGGCTAAGTATAGCGGATAATTGTTCAATCAAACACGCTTATCCCAACACCTGGGATAAGCGTTAAAAGCCTTGGATAAAATGGAAACTATAGAAGCAATGAAGTGGCGTTATGCTACCAAGAGAATGTCAGGTAAAACAATACCGGATAGTACCGTAAATAAAATTATAGAAGCTATGCACTTAGCTCCTTCGGGAATAGGTTTACAACCTTATGAGATCATCAGTATTACCAATAGCGAACTGAAAAGAAAAATAGAGCCCATTGCTTTTAACCAAAAACAGATAATTGAGTGTTCGCACCTACTTGTTTTTGCCGCTTGGGATACCTATTCAAAAGAAAGAATTGATGGGGTTTTCGATTATTTGGCAAAAGAGCGTAATCTTCCTATTGAAAAGACTTCAGGTCAAAGGAATTTTTCGAAACAGTTTTTTGGTGCTATGAGCGATGAAAACAATTTTCATCATGCAGCCAAGCAGGCACATATTGCATTGGGAATTGCAACACTTACCGCAGCCCTTGAAGGGATAGATGCTACTCCAATGGAAGGTTTTGATCCGATGGCTTTGGACGAATTACTGGGTTTGAAAGAAAAAGGATTAAAAAGTTCAATGCTATTGGCTTTGGGTTATAGGGATGACAGTAACGACTGGAATTTAAACCTTAAAAAGGTAAGAAAACCATTGTCTGAATTTTTAACAGAAATTAAATAAACCATTGTGAGATGAGTCAAATCAATTCTGGAAATCGACCAAAATGTTGATTGGCAAATTACATCTGACCATTTTAAAATAAATAAATATTAACAGATGAAAACAAAAATTTTAATCTTGATGATTGGGTTGGTCGCAATGTTTAATACCCAATCGGTCGCGCAAAATTTCAATGTAAAAGGAGTGGGCCATATAGGTATAAATGTGCCGGACTTAGACGGGGCATTGACTTTTTTTTCAGATGTTTTAGGTTTTGAAAAAGCATCAGAACTTGAACTATTGGAATTGGACGAGAGTTGGAAAAAGCGTTATAAAATTCACAAGGAAGCCGTAATAGAGAGGATTGTGGTAATTCAATCTAGCAGCGGAAGCAAAATAGAATTATTTCAATACAAGTCAGAGAAAAGTAATAAGAAATTACCTTTTGGCGAAGATCCGGCTTGGTATCACATAGCATTTTACACCGACGATATTTATAAAAGTGTGGCCTATTTAAAATCAAAAGGAATCACATTTCTAGATGATCCATTTGTAAATAGTAATGGAGAACTGTGGTCCTATTTTACATCTCCTTGGGGATTGCAAATGGAATTGATCTCTTATCCCAAGGAGAAAAACAATAACGAAAAACGTCTAACATTAAAAACACGAACAAAAATGAGTAAAGTAGATATAGAAGCCTTAACGAAAAGGCATTTGGAAATATGGACAGAAAAAAATGCTGAAAAGCGAAATGAGTCCATTAAAGAAGTATACACAGAAGATGTAGAAATAATTGACCCATTCTTTGTAATAAATGGACATTCCAAACTAAATGATTTTATTGAGGACTTACAAAAAAAGCATCCTGGATTTGATTTTAGTTTAGCAAGGCCAATTGAAAGTCATAATAATATAGCTAGGTTATTCTGGCAGTTTGGTACAGCATCTAAACCAAATGAGATAACAGGACAGGACATTTTTACCATAGAGAATGGTAAAATAAAGTCGCTTTACATTTTCATTGATGGATTAAAAAATTAATAATAAAACTATTTAAAAAATATAATCATGAGTACAATAGTAAAAATCTCCAATCTCCTTTTTGGAGATCGTAAAAGCAATAGCTTTGCTTCCATAGGTTTATTGATAATACGTTTAATAGCAGGTTTTGGTTTAATTATGCACGGATTGCCAAAGCTCGCAGCCCCTATGAGTTTTGCAGGGGAAGCCTTCCCTGGTATCTTACAATTATTGGCTGTTATAAGTGAATTCGGAGGTGGTATCGCATTGATACTCGGCATTTTTGTGCCATTGGCATCATTGGGAGCCTCTATAACTATGTTTGTGGGAATAGTTTTTATGCATATTCCCTTTAAAGACCCTATTTACCGTATTACCGTAAAATATTCGTTTGAAGGCGACGGAGATCCTTTTTTCGGGTTTCCGCTATGGTTGGCAAAAGCTGATGGACATAGTGTAGCCGGTTCGGGTTCGGCGGAACTGGCACTATTATATTTTGTAATAACATTATGTTTGTTTTTTGTTGGTGGCGGATATTATTCCTTGGACCATTATTTAAGATTTAAAAGACAATATTAATTTAGTAAGCAAATTATCCAACACGGATATCTTGCTTTTTAATGTATTGATATGTCCTTGACAACAACGTATATGCCCAACAAACATGTTTGAGCTTTTGAGCAAAGTTTCACCCTTTATATCACGCTATTTTTGCATTGCATTTAAAAAAAATAAGATATGAGCAAAATAGTTTTAATAACTGGAGCTTCTTCAGGAATAGGTAAAGCCACCGCTAAATTGTTGTTAAAAAAAGGATATATAGTGTACGGTGCCGCGCGAAGGCTAGATAAAATGAAGGATTTGGAACAGTTGGGAGCAAAACTCCTTCATATGGACCTAACTGATGATAGTACAATGGTATCCGGTATCGAAGAAATTATCACATGCGAAGGGCGAATAGATGTATTGATTAACAACGCAGGTTTTGGATCCTATGGTGCTATAGAAGATGTAGCTATTGAATCTGCCCGTTATCAATTGGAAGTTAATGTGTTTGGAGCGGCAAGATTAATGCAATTGGTTTTACCATATATGCGAAAAGCCCAATTTGGTAAAATTGTTAATATATCCTCTATTGGAGGGAAATTGGCAAATCCTTTTGGTGGTTGGTATCATGCGAGTAAGTTTGCATTGGAAGCCTTAAGTGATAGCCTGCGTATGGAGATAAAACATTTTGGAATAGATGTAATTCTCATAGAACCAGGGGGGGTCAAATCTGAATGGAGTGATATAGCGATGGAAAATGCCCGTAAGGTTTCTGAAAAGGGAGTTTATGGAACAATGGTTGATAAAATGATAGAAACAGGTGAAAAGTTTAAAAATAAAAATACCGATCCTGCGGTAATTGCCACCCTTATTCTAAAGGCAATTACAGTAAACAGGCCTAATACAAGGTATAGTGGTGGCTTTATGGCAAAACCTTTACTTTTAATGAATAAGGTGTTATCTGATAAAATGATGGATAAAATAATTTTGAGCCAATTCAAAAAGTAATGGCAATGGGAGTGCAGAACTATAATATTCTATATTCCTGTGTCTATGAAAAAGAAAGGGGTAATGAGCAATTTGTAGAAGAGAATGCCTTGGGAATTGTCCTTTCCGGCGAATTGCACCTTTATTCAAATGGTGGTACCGTTGTTTTTAAAAAAAATAGTATAGGGCTAATCCGTAGGAATCAATTGGCAAAATCCATGAAATTACCAGAGGCTAAGGGTAAGCCTTTTAGGGCAATAAATATTTTACTGGATCAAAATGCATTATGGAAATATGCGTCCACCCATGCCATTGAAAACAATAATCGATATCATGGTGATTACATCATCGATTTAACAAAAGATGTTTTGTTGAAGGATTACCTCGAATCTTTATTGCCGTATATTGATAATCCTCAAATGTTAACTAGAGCAATTTCTGAACATAAGATATTGGAAGCTATTGAGTTACTCTTAAAAGTGAAGCCGGAGCTCATCAGTTTTTTATTCGATTTTAATGACCCCCATAAAATAGACTTGGAAGCATATATGATCCAAAATTTCACCTTCAACGTTCCGCTTGAAAAATTTGCCAAACTTACAGGAAGGAGTCTAGCCACGTTTAAACGTGATTTTAGAAAAACATTTAACGATTCACCAAGGCAGTGGTTAACAAAAAAACGTCTTGAGGAAGCACATTTTCTTATGAACACTAAGCATAAAAAGCCTTCTGAAATATATCTGGATCTAGGTTTTGAAGATTTGTCCCATTTTTCATACTCTTTCAAAAAAATGTTTGGTATTGCACCGTCAATGATTTTGAAGAGGTGATTATAGAACAGTGCCTAATGAATGCCTGTGTATGTCGATAATAATGGACAGTTATACATATAAGACATATCTATTTGGGCCAACAGTAACATGGAAGGGTTTTAAGGTAAGGATTGCATCAAGGGCAGGTCGGAAGATCCGGACCCAAAAACCTATTTGGCCATACCAAACTTCTACGGAGATATATCCCTATTGTCCATGAGGACCCATTATACGGGACTTTTCCATCTTGTTGTAAAGTATCACATGAAGGACAAGAAGATTGGAATCAAATCAATAGCAAACGGAATAATACGGACAAGCTGGTCAAAAGTGCCAACGCGGCCCTGTCACAATAGGTTTCGAAGAACTATTGGGATTACTTTACCCAAATGGATTCCTCCCAATATGTTGATAACGTGATAGGTAATTGAATATCTAACCTTGGCATAAGTCTTCTGCCTGGCAATCTTGTCCTTTATTTTTTATGTATGGCAAAAAATATATAATTAGTGATGGGATGGAATTGGTTGTAATTCCATTCGTCCCAAATCCCGCAACATTTTAAAGTGTTCGAAAATTGCCGAGGCAAAAGATCCGTTGGAGTGATACGGTAAACCAAACTCTTCCGCGGTACGTTGTACGATTGGTGCAATTTTACGATAATGTATGTGTGAAATGTTAGGAAAAAGATGGTGCTCTATCTGATTGGTTAGTCCACCGACCAACCACGATAATAGTGCACTGTTTGGCGCATAATTACAAGTGGTCTCCAATTGGTGGGCCAAACGCTCGGATTCCAAATTTCCATTGTTGTCTGGTAGAGGAAATGAAGCATTGGGCATAATGTGCGCCGTCTGAAAGACCAATGTGATGCATAGGCCAGTTACAAAGTGCATGGCCAAAAAGCCCAAAATTATTACCCAAGGAGAAATAGAGGTCAATAGTATGGGTAAAGCCAAAGCATATGAAAAATAGATTATTTTCCAAGCCATAATCTTAAGAATTCCTTCAATATAGGTCCTTCTGTTTTTAACCAGTCCCATTTTGTAATATCTGGTATATCGGACAAAATCTTTAGAGGTGACCCATGAAATTGTTGATAGACCATAAAAGAACCAAGCGTAATAATGTTGATACTTATGAAGTTTGTTCTTTTTGGCGTGAGGTGAAAACCTCAAGAAAAATGGTGCGTTTATATCATCGTCATGTTCCTCGATATTGGTATAACTATGGTGCAAAACATTATGTTGCAACCTCCAGACCTTGTCATTTGCACCAATAAGGTTGATGGTATAGCCCATAATTTTATTGACCATTTTATTCTTGGAAAAGGACCCGTGAATGGCATCATGCATTACTCCCATGCCTATACCGGCCATACCCAAACCACTCAAGATGTACAATCCGAACAATAACAGGATACTTGTGGGAGGAAAGAAAATAATAGTTGCTAAAGGGGTAAAAAACAGCAATAACATTACGATGCTTTTAAAAAGCATTTGACGGTTGCCATGCCTAGATTTTTTAGTGCTTTTGAAATATTCGGAAACACGTTTTTTTAGTGTTTTTGAAAAATCGGAGCCTACTGATGTTGGAAAAGATAGATTTTTAATAAATGAAAAAATTAGTTAAACAATAAATTACTTCAAAATGTGTAAAAAAACGAGAAGTAAAATCTTGTGATAATTGCTTAACGAACTACTGCAAATTGGCAATAGGTAATACTATTTTGACTGTTCTGTAGTGCAGAACATGTACAAAGTTACCTTAATTATGTTGAATTACCTAATGTTAACTGCAAATAAGGTTCTCGATTCCGTTTGTACATCATCGTTTTGGTGAGCCAAATCGATTTTAAAAAAGGAGATGTAAACTTGATATAGGGGGCAACCGATTATCAAATAAACATTACCTAACCACTTGACGATGGTAAATAGAACAAAGGGCTATTTAAGACAATAAAAGGACAGATAATACATGTGATGGAAGATCGGAAATGAAGTTAAATAGACCAATAAGCAGGTGGCATAATAGCTATTTATGAATATGAAAAATCCTACTTATGAAAAATGATATAAAATTATTTTTGTGTTCTTTTATTATCATATTATTGGTGTTTTTCGATAAATGATGAATTAAATTTACTGAAACTAACAATTATCAGAGTAAAACACAGCATTTGGTAAATATTACTGAGGTGCTGGCAAATTTGTTAGGCCTGGATTATCTAATATTGAGCACTATGAAAGATAGAATGGATGAAATGGATTTCAAAATTTTAAGTTTACTGGCAGATAATGCCCAGATGCCTTATACCGAAGTAGCGAAAAAGGCAGGTATTTCACCAGGGACAGTCCATGCAAGAACCAAAAAAATGATAAACCTTGGGTTGATAAAAGGTTCAACCCTTAATTTGGACTACAGTAAAATAGGGTGGAAAATGACTATTTTCTTAGGAGTTTATCTACGGGAAAGTTTTATGTACAAACAGGTTATTGAAGCCTTACGCAAGGTACCGGAAATAGTTAAAATTCATCATAGTACCGGTAAATTTGATATTTTTCTTAAAATGCATGCCAAAGATAGTATGCACTACAGGAAGGTATACCAGGATGCTATTTTAACCATTGAAGGCATAAAAGGGGTAGAATCCTTTATGTCCGTTGAGGAAAATATGAGCCGACATATAGTTTTCGAGTGATAGGTGTTTCCTAATCTGTTAGACGCTACCCAGCCATAGATAGGGCTAAATGGGACTCCCATCTTTTTTGATAGCACTTTTTACTTGAATCTGGGACAAATACTAAGGCATTATCCTATATGATCCAAGTGTTAATAAGGGGAGTGCTCCGCAATTCCCAGATGCAACTACCTTTAAACTCCCTAAACTGGAAAACACAATCCAAATCCTTCAAAGTGATTCTCCTTATACAATAGGTCAAAATACTACGAAGGGGATGATTACATGTTTTTCAATTCGGCCACCAAATCAGTCAGCGCAGCCTTGGCGTCTCCGAAGAGCATGGAGGTTTTGGAATTATAGAAAAGCTCATTCTCTATCCCGGCATAACCCGCGTTCATGCTGCGTTTGTTTACGATGATATGTTTGGCATTTTCCACATCCAAAATAGGCATACCGTAAATTGGGCTCGCTGGATTGTTATGTGCAGCAGGGTTAACAACATCATTAGCTCCAACAACCAGCACTATATCGGTATTGCTAAACTGGGGATTGATATCTTCCATTTCAACCAGCATATTGTATTCCACATTGGATTCCGCCAATAGTACATTCATGTGGCCCGGCATACGCCCTGCTACCGGATGAATGGCATATTTTACGTTCACCCCCTTTTTTGTCAATAGCTCTTCCAACTCATGTATTACATGTTGGGCCTGTGCCACTGCCAGGCCATAACCAGGAACTATCACCACCTGGTTGGCGTAATTCATCATAATGGCCGCATCACTGGGATTGGTGCTCTTTATAGACCCTAAGGCCTTATTTTCGCCTATGGCTGTAGCTGCTCCTCCAAATGCACCAAAAATTACGGAACCCAAAGTCCTGTTCATGGCCCTGCACATGGCTACCGTTAGAATAATACCGGCAGATCCTACCAAAATACCCCCAACGAGCATCACCATATTGTTATAAAGTATCCCTGTAATGGCAGCAGCAATACCTGTCAAAGAATTCAATAAAGAAATTACCACTGGCATATCCGCTCCCCCTATGGGAAGGACAAATAGAATGCCATAGATCAGGCCTGAGGCCAAAAATGCATATAATAGTAGTTGACTATCTACGCCTGTAGCGACCATAAATGCCGCAAAAATGACAATTCCAATAATTACAAGGTTGTTTATGATATTGTAGTAGGGTATCCTCACCACACTTTTTAACGAGCCGTTTAGTTTGCCCCAGGCAATTAAACTGCCGGAAAATGTAATGGCCCCGATTATTATGCCAGAAACTATGGTGGTAGACTGGGTAATGTTATTTACATTTTTACTGTATTCTACCAACCCTATAAGCGCTGCACTGGCACCGCCAAAGCCGTTGAACAAAGAGACCAATTCCGGCATTTTCGTCATTTCCACCTTTATTGCTATCAGCCAGCCAATTAAGGAGCCTATAAGTATTGCCGCGGCAATCAGGATATAAATTAAAGGTGGAACCTGCTGTTCATGTACAAAAACGGTACCCACAATGGCCAAACCCATCCCGGCGGCCGCAATTAAGTTACCTTTTTTTGCCGTTTCCGGGTGGCCTAGCATTTTTAGGCCAACTATAAAGGTAACGGTTGCGATCAGATATATTATATTCAATAAAATCCCCATTATTTTTTTCTTTTAAACATTTGTAACATTCTGTCGGTAACAGCAAAGCCACCAACTACATTTAAGACCCCCAAAACTACTGCCACGAAACCCAATGACAAGGCTACATAATCAGTAGGGTCTGCATGAAGCATTACTAAAATGGCCCCTACTATAACCACACCGCTCAAAGCATTGGCCCCTGACATCAAGGGTGTGTGCAAAACTGCGGGAATGCTTTTTATTACCTCTACACCAACAAATATGGCCAGGATAAGTATGTATGTAATCTGTAGGTTGTTTCCAATAAATTCCAAAATCTCATTCATCATTTATTTATTTTAATTTTTTCTAATGGTTCCATTTTTAACAATCAGGGTCTCATCTGTAATTTGTTCATCCAGATCCCATTTAAAATGGGTTTCTTCGGTTAAATGCATAATGTAGTTGTAGATATTTTTTGCATAAAGATCACTGGCATTGGTAGAAACGCTTCTTGGATCAATACTGGTGCCTATGACTTTTACTCCATTTTTGACAATGGTCTTGTTTATCTGACTTACTTCGCAGTTTCCACCTTGTGCGGCGGCCAAGTCGATGATTACCGCACCGTTTTTCATTTGCATTACCTGTTCCTCCGTTATTAGAATCGGTGCCTTTCTTCCAGGAATATTGGCCGTGGTAATAACCAAGTCTGCTTGGAACAATGATTTATTTACAGCCTCTTTTTGTCTTTTTTGATAATCTGCCGAGGCTTCCTTGGCATAACCCCCTTCCGATTCCTCTCCCTCATTGTTGACCGAGATAAATTTTGCTCCCAAGGATTCTGCTTGCTCCTTGGTTTCGGATCTAATATCAGTGGCCTCAACAATGGCCCCCAATCGTTTGGCTGTGGCTATGGCTTGAAGACCTGCAACGCCAATACCATATATCAATACTCTTGCGGGTGGTATGGTTCCCGCCGATGTCATCATCAAAGGAAATATTTTGGTCATTTCAAAGGCTCCCAAAATCACCGCCTTATAGCCTGCCAAATTGTTTTGTGAACTCAGTACATCCATATCCTGGGCCCTTGATATCCTTGGAATGGCATCCATAGAAAAAGCGGTTACCCCTTTATTGGCAATGGCTTGGACTAGTTGGGGGTTCGACTTATGGTACAGTTTACTGATCAGAATCTGACCTTTGTCCACAAGTTTTAAATCTTCTTCATCAAAGGGGTTGATTTTCAGCAATATCTCTGCTTCGTGAAAAACGACCGCTCTTTTTTCAACAGCAACCTCAACATTTTTATAATCCGAATCCTTAAAGGAAGAGTTCTCACCAGCACCTTCCTCTATGAGAACTTCAAAACCCGAGGCCCTTAATTGTTTCGCAATAATTGGCGTAATGGCAACCCGTCTTTCACCATCCAAGGTTTCTTTTAATATGCCTATTTTCATTTTGGTCAATGGTTTGGTTAAAAATGATTTATGTTAACTAATTGGTTAAAAATCACTAAAAAATGTCAAAACTAGTGAATCGTTAAAATTATTGATACGTTTTAATAAAAGATTACAATTTTCGTGTTAATTGTTGAATTATTTACAATAGGGCGGTAAAACAAATGTCTTGGATCTTCTCCTAAGGTAACCTTAAGTTTTATACTTTTTTATCAATGTTTCAATTGCCCATTCGAAACAACAGTGATCTGTTTAATGAGTTTTTTTATTATATCCTTTACAGTCTTGTTTTTAGATCCATTAGGATGGAATATACTGTAGGTTCCACGGGAGGCGGCTTATGTAAATGGCTTAACTAGGAGTTTGGTGTTCGTACATGTGAACTGGAGCTAAACATAGTTGATATACTAAACTATCACTTGAAATCCTTTTATGATCCCGTTCAGGGGGAGCGCCGAAATGATATCAGTAGTTCCTTCCGATGCTCTAAAGGCATGTCTATAGGTGGTTGGTTACTAAGATTTATGACTTCTTGGGTAGTTTGTGGGCCGCTCTCAATTGATCGCTATCCCAATGATTGTCAAATTCAATAATCCCTCTTTTTAAATCTTCCTCCAATTGTTTTTCTTGTTGTTTAATCTCTTCTTTGGCCTTAAATATATATTCGTCCCTAGTTTTGGGTTTATCGGCCAAACGTCTCAGGCCTTCCTCATCGTATTGAATAAATTTCTGGGCCTGTCTGTATATGGTGTATTTTCTAAATCCCAAATGGTTTAGGGCATCACCTGCCATTTTAACGGAGGTTTCCAAAGATTCCCTGTACACATCCTCAACCCCCATATTAAGTAGGTCATAAGCGTCATATCTATTTCTCGCACGGACCATCAATTTTACGTTTGGATATTTTTCCTTGACCATTTTTGTCAAATGGATCACATTATCACTATTGTCGATTGCCGAGATTAAAATTTTGGCCTCTGCTATTCCGGCCGACTCCAGAAGATCTATTCTGGTGGCATCCCCATAGTAGACTTCAAACCCCATTTTCCGCAGAAGATCTACCCGGTTGGAATCGTTATCCAAAATGGTGGCTTCAATACCGTAGGATCTTAGGAACCTTCCAACCGTACTACCGAAATGGCCAAAACCTACCAGAATAACTTTGTGGGTCTTTGCTATATGATCTACCTGTCTGCTTGACACTTTTTTGGTTCCAACACGTGGTAGGATCATTCGCTCATTTATTATTCCAATTATGGGGGTAAAGGCCATGGTAAGTGCGGTTACCACCAGCATCATATCCAATTCAACCCTATCCAGAATATTCAATTGAAAGGCAAAGGAAAGTAGTACAAATGCAAACTCCCCAATCTGCGCAAGCCCAACCGTTAGCAGTAGCCTTTGATCGGCCTTGAGCTTAAAAAGGGCCCCGACCAAAAATAGGATTAGGGCCTTTAATACGATTACGCCGACCACTAAACCACTAATCATTAAAGGATTGTCCCCAATAACAATAAAATTGATGGATGCCCCAACCGCCATAAAGAACAGGCCCAACAATAGGCCTTTAAAGGGTTCCAAATTACTTTCCAGTTCGTGTTTAAATTCACTGGTAGCCAACACCACACCGCCGAGAAATGCACCCAATGCCGGACTTAAACCAACCAATTCCATAAGATAGGCAAGGGCAATTACAATAAGCAGGGCAGAGGCGGACAATAGCTCCCTCAGCCTGGTTTTGGCCACAAGCCGTAACATGGGTACGAAAAAATAACGGCCGGCTAGTATTACTAAAACAACCGACAGGAAAATGGCCATGGCCTGAAAACCTAATGGCAAATTTTCTAGTAGATATATATGATCCGAATGACCGTCGGCAATTGTAGTTTTTTCCGAATCCGTAAGTAGGGGGATAACCGCCAACATCACAATAACTATAATATCCTGAAACAGAAGAATGGAAAAGGAAGAGGCTCCATAGGTGGTATTCATTAAACCATTTTCCTTAATGGTCTGTAAGGTTATGGCAGTGGAGGAGAGGGATACTGCCATGGATATGATCAGGGAAACTTTCCAATCGAATCCAATGGTGTTAAAGAGGAGAAAGGAAACTATCATGGTACCCAAGACCTGGGCTCCACCCATACCAATTATAGTTTTCCTCATTTGCCAAAAGCTCTTTGGTTCTATTTCGAGGCCTATAAGAAAAAGCATCATGACCACACCAAATTCGGCAAAGTGAAGTATATCCTGGCCTTCATCGCCAACAAAGCCCAAAATATAAGGTCCTATTAGTACTCCGGCCAACAGATAGCCAAGAACAGAACTTAATCCAAATTTCTTGGCGATGGGTACGCAAATAATGGCACCGGTCAGGAATACAATTGCCGCGAACAGAAAGCTACCATTCATTGTGTAATTACTTTATTTAGTTGGGGAGTGTCATTTAAGAATTCACAGTTTGCGATCTCATCAAAAGGAAGATTCTGCCTTAATCCAACAATTAATTGTTCGTATTGGAGGGTGTATTTGTCCAGTTCTTCGTTGGATATGTTATGGGTCCCCATAACCGTAAACGGAGGAAGATATTCCATTCCACAAAGTCTGGCCGTTTGCTCAAAAGGGCGTAAAAATTCGTTTATCGAGTAGTTGTTGGAGCCCGTTGGGCAATAGACTTCCCTGGTACCCCCAGTGGTGATTACATTTAAACACTTTTTAGTATGTAGTGCATTTGCCTTGGGGCCGTAGGCCCAACCAAATTCCAGGACAACATCCATCCATTGTTTCAATAAGGGCGGACAACTGTACCAATAAAAAGGATGGTGCCAAACAATGACATCATGCTCGTCCAAAAGTTTTTTTTCTCCAATGATATCTATGTTAAAATCCGGATACCGTTCATATAGGTCATGAAAGGTAACGCCCTCCTTGTTCTCAATCATTTTGACCAAAGCTTTGTTTGCCCTGGATTGTTCAAACTTTGGATGTGCAAACAAAATCAATATTCGTTTCATACATTCAATTTAATGGAAAACTCTGGAACAAAGGTTTCGTTTCCGATAATTTTGGTAAATCTATCTATTATTGCGGTCCTTGCTTCTTAAAGTTCCCTTTGTCCAATACATCGTTAAATGAAGTTGGTAGTTCAAATACCTCCAACTCAAAATATGGCAGTGCGGCCAATAGATGGTCAAATATATCGGCCATTATGTATTCGTAGTTTTCCCAACGTTTGTCACTGCTAAAGGCATAGATTTCCAAGGGTATCCCTTGGGGGGTAGGAGGTAATTGCCTGGTCATGAGGGTCATGGTCTGGTTAATTGCGGAATGGTTTTTAAGGTAAGTTTCCACATATTTTCTAAAAACACCCAAATTGGTGAGATTCCTTCCATTTATGGCCAATTGTTTGTTGATATCGTGTTCTTTATTATAGGTTTCTATATTTGCATTCCTAGTCTCCAGATATTTGGAAATTATCTGAATACTTTTTAGGGTTTCAATGTTTTCAGAAGTAAGGAATCTAATGCTTTTCTGTTTTATAAGCAGCGCCCGTTTAATTCTTCGACCCCCGGATGCCTCCATACCTCTCCAGTTTTTAAACGAATCGGAAATTAGGGAATAGGTGGGAATAGTGGTTATGGTCTTGTCAAAATTCTGAACTTTCACTGTGGCAAGGGAAATTTCCGTAACATTACCATCGGCCCCAAATTTCTCAAAAGTTATCCAATCCCCAATGCGGACCATGTCGTTTATACTCACCTGAATACTGGCTACCAAGCCCAATATGGTATCCTTAAAAATTAAAAGGATTACAGCAGAGGCCGCACCCAAAGCGGTAAAAAATTTCCAAATGGTGGTATCGGTCAATACCGCAAATAGAGTTAATAGGCCGCCTATCCAGGCAAATATCATAAACACCTGGATATAACTATCCAAGGGTTTATCTTTCATATGGGGCAGGGTCTTTAGATAATCCTTAATGCTTCGCAACAAACTTCGTATCAAAAGAAGCACCAAAATTATGGTTAGGATTTCAATGGCCTTCAAAATAATGCCCTCAGTATTTTCAAAATCTAGAAAGGCTAAAGGTAGATATCGGTACAACAGCCATAGCGGTATAATGTGCGCCACAAGTCTAGGGACCTTATTGAACACTAAAAAATTGTCAAAATTGGTCTTGGATTGCCTAGCAAACCTTACCGATAAGAATCTCAATAGTTTCCAAAGGAAATAATCCATTACTAAGGCCACTAAAATTATTCCAACGAATAGTATTAGGGCATTTAGGTAGGCGGCCGTGTTGGCTTCCAAACCCGACTGGATAAGGTACTCGTAAAGTAATCGTCTTAAACCGTTGTTCATGACCGGAATGCAATGTTGAATATTTTGCAAAAATAAGGATTGAAGATCAGTTCTGGCAGTAGATATAAAAAAAGTATGGAAGTCCTGGGCTAAAAACTATTTTAAACCCCTTAACAGGGCTTGGGAGATTGTTTGCAATATCTGTAAAAAAGGGTGCCATAAAATGTACAGTTGGTATTTCTTACCTTCTTATGGTTTCCTTGTTCACAACATTCCCATCTACGTCATAATGTATAAATTCAACAATAGGGGTATTCCCTTCCCGATATACTTTTACAGCCAAAAAACCTCCCTTTACCCTTAGAAATTTGTGTTCGGGTCTCTTGTCATTTTGATCCCAACCTTGGGCGTGGGAATCACTGGAAGGTCCTTGACTAAATTCCATTAACCCGGTTACAGGGTCAACGGAGACATATTGCCAATGCCTGTCCCCATTGATTACGAACATTTTTTGTTCGGATAGATATTTGCGCAACCACTCGCCTTCCGTTTTAAAGGAAGCATTGGAATGGTTGTCAGTTTTACCTTTTGCCCTATCGGGTCCAACTACAGGTGTAGGCGAACTAAGTATTTTAAAAGTTGCATCGGATGCCTCTACGGTTTGTTTAAACCACTCTATTTGTTCCTTGCCCCAAATACTTTTTTCCATTCCATCGGGCGCCTTATTGTCACTTCTAAAATCCCTGCCTTCCACCATCCATATTTGAAGGTCTTTTCCCCATCTGAATGTTCGGTAGGATTTATCCATTATCGGTGCTTGCTCGTTCCAAATTAAGAGACCATCCTCAAAACTCAGCTCCCCAAAAGGGGAGGAGGTAGGCATGGCATCGTCCTTTAATAAATCGTGATCGTCCTTTTGCAGGTAGAGGGGCGTATTGTTGTAGAAATTGTTCAAAGAGGGCCAGGAATTAATGGCGTGCCATTTATGTCTTGCCAACTCCAGATTATAGGCCATGGGCCCGGGTTTGTCGTAATAAACATAATCGCCCGTTTGGCAGTGAAACATGGGATTTAATTTTAGCATGTTATCGTATACCTTAAACCCTCTTTTGGGATCGTCATAGGACCAAAAGTATTGACAAGTGGAAGAGGTGAAAAGTACTGGCACCGCTTCATTGGCCTTGGGGGCCGTGGTAAATACTCCCTGTATTTGGGAAATTGGCGCTTTGTTATACTTCCTACCCCTAATGGTTACAGAGTAGGTTGTATTGGATTTGAGCCCGGAAAGCCTATGTTTGAAGGTAAAGTCTCTATACTCGGAGACATATTGCCATGGCGTGTTTATCACAGTATCTTTGGACCGCACTTCAATACTGATCTGCCCAAAGGAGCCCTCCACGGCCCCGTCCATTTCATTTACCGGCATATTATTGTCAAAATCGATGGGACTTCTAAAGGGAGCGCCTTTTTGCGTATGTTTTATGGGTACCGGTTTTTCGGAACTACACAATCTGGTCCATAGTATTGCGGAGGAATCGGTTAATTCTCCAATCTTAAAGCCATTGGTAAAATATACCTGCTCACTATTCTGTCCTTGCGCTGGTGTTACTAAAACAGCAAAAATCAGTACTAACACTAAAAACGTTCTCCTCATTGTATTTATTGGTTGTTAGGGATTTGTTATTGTCCTTGGTAAAATTCATTCCAAATACATTTTTTTATATGGCCGTAAACCATAAACACTCAGGTTGCGGTTTGGCCCATTTACGTGTATCGTATTCAAAACATCATTTTGAAATTCGTTGGATTTGATTTGAATTAATCTTCCCGAGTAAAGGTACGCCATCAGTTTTAAAAAGCCCCTATGCCTGTCTCCTCCGTTGTGCAATGGTACCTCTAGGGGACTTCTGTACATTCAAATATATGTTATTTTAACAAATCCCACTTTGCCCTAAAGGGTTGTATCCAAAAGGATATGGGCTTCGATATTTTTTGAATATATTTAAACGTCACTTTTCATTTTAGTAATAAAGATATCTTGAAGTATGGCCAATTCCTTTTTGTATTTTAAGTCGGACCGCGAAGCGAAGTAGAGGATGTTTTCTGTAGGGGCAGTTCCCTCCCATACCAATTCAATCCCATGGTTGGCAATGGCTTCCTTACACAGGAAATCAGGCACCAAAGCCAAGCCATTCTCATGGCTCAAGCATCGGATGATCGAATTAATACTTGGCAAAATATAATTAGGTTTAAAAGAGGGGCGCTTGTTAAAATTTTCATACCAAAACCTTCTAAAGTGTTCCATTTCATTGGAGGCACTATACCATCTGTGCTGCTGCAATTCCTTTTCCAAGGCCACCTTATCTTGGTTTTTGAGGAGGATATTTATAGGGGTGGTATCTGTTTGTTTTCCCGCAATCAATACAATCCTTTCCTTGGAGAAGGGGGTATAGGTAACCAATGATGTTTTGTTGGTATGTTTCTTAGGGGTAATGACCAAATCCAATATACCGTTGTTCAGGTCTTTTATCAAATCCATATGGTTTCCAAACTTGGCCACTAAATCAAATTGTAATTTGGGTACCTCGGGCTCAATAATAATTTGAAAGGTTTCGGAGCACATACCAACATGCAGGGAAGGATTTTTATCTAGAGTTGTTTTTTTAAAGTGCTGTTCCGCTATTTCAAGTGTTTTTATGGAATCTATTATATACTCATAAAGAAATTTACCTTCTTCGGTAGGAATCATTTTCCTTGAAGTACGTTCAAAAAGTTTTTTGCCAATATAGGCTTCAAGTGCATTTAAATGAACACTTACTCCAGGTTGTGAGGCATATAAGGCCACAGAAGCCTTTGTTAGGGTGCCGTTCTCATAGATTTCCTTAAAGGTCCTATACCATTCCAAATTCACCATTTCTATTAAAATTTTAATACAAAGGTATGATTTGTATTATTTTTAAAATACATATAAGCCGACTAATTTTGTGCCATATTAAAATCAAAACAATGAAAAAGATATTTATCATAAATGGCGGCCACCCCTTTGCTCATTCTGGAGGTAGGTTTAACGAAATCCTGTTCAATACTACTATTTCACATTTTACATCCCAAGAGGGGTATACCGTAAAATCAACAGGGGTGGGTGAAAACTATGATGCGAAAGAGGAAGTCGAGAAATATAAATGGGCGGATCTTATAATTTACCATACTCCAATTTGGTGGTTTCAACTTCCCTTTGGTTTTAAAAAATATATTGATGAAGTATTTACCGAAGGTCATCAAAATGGAATTTACAAGAGTGATGGTAGAAGTAGAAAAAATCCAGCAATAAATTATGGAACCGGGGGCCTGTTAAAGGGCAAAAAATATATTTTGACCACTAGCTGGAATGCACCAAAGGAGGCATTTACTTTGGAAGGGGAATTCTTTGGTCAGACCTCTGTAGATGATGGTGTAATGTTTGGTTTTCACAGAATGAATGCCTTTGCCGGTTTGGAAAGGTTGTCGACCCATCACTTTCACGATATAGAAAAAAATGCAGACGTTCCAGCGGAATTGAAGAATTATATAAATTTTTTAAAGGAATCGGTCAATTGATTTGTAGGTAGTGGGGTAAAACAGCACAGATATTGGAAAATCCTGTTGTTCCATTGGTGTACACCTACCCATAACTTTGCAACTATATTCTATAAATACTTCGTTATGAAAAAATTGAACTTTTACCCCAAGACCTGGCAAGTGGTACCTTTGCTTTCCGATAGGTATAGAATGGATTCAGATGGAAAATGTATAAAGGATTTAGTATTGTGTAATTCATATGTCACGGATATGAAAGTGTCCGAAATGGATTTGAACATCACCAAGTTTTCTGCTATAGATATTAATGGACGGGAGCATTTTATTGCCAACTTCCCAGGCCAGGCTTCCATACCTATCAAAGGCATGCATACCGGTCTTTTTTTAAAATCCAAAAGCGTACTTGCCTTGGAACCTGGCTCATATAGGGAATTTAGATTTTATCTTGCGAAAACTGGGAGCAGAATCACCTATAGTGATAGGTGTATTGAGCGTGCGGAAGGAATTGAATTCATGGATTTCGAGATAGCGAACGGATTGACCATTATGGGAGAGGAGTCACCTGAAGCCATCCTCCGGTTTAATTTTGTACCCTTTAAAACAATGGGGCCTTTAAAATCCTTTTTACAATTATTTAAAGGACCTGGCTTATTCTCAGGAAAATTGGCACACTCTTAGGTTTAGAAATTCAAAACCTCCATTAATTCTGGCATAAATTTAGTTTCCAGAGAAGTGGGAACTTAAGTATTAAGAACATCAAAGAACCCTCAAGACTTAAAAATAATGCCTTGAGGTTTTTTTTACTTATTATTCCCTGTTATAAGGGATAGCTGTAAATTGCTCAATGATATCGATAGCTGATAATTATCATAGTTAAAATACAGTAATTCCCGAACTTTGTCTATTGCACTTATCCCAGTAAACAAAATAAAAAGGTAATATGTGGAATACGATTTTTCTTAGTCTTTATTTACTTATTGCTTTAGCCATCATTATAAGTATCCTTTTACACGGTGCCAGACCTTCAAAAAGTTTGGCCTGGCTTTTGGCCATTTTCACCATTCCCGTGGGTGGGATGTTCCTGTATCTTCTTTTGGGAAGAAATCGGAGAAAGAATAAATTGTTAAAATTAAAAAAGAAGGCATTTTTGAACCTGCCGGAACCCTTGATGCAGCACATGGCCTCCATGAGCGGAAAGTACCGTAAGCTGATGACCTTGGTATACCGAAGTTCCCATTTCCCTCCCACGGAATTCAACAAACTAAAACTCTTGAAAGATGGTAAAACAACCTTTGAATCTATCTTTGAAGCTTTGGAAAATGCCCAACACAGAATACACTTACAATATTACATTTTTGAAGAAGGGGAACTTACACAAAGACTATTAAGGCTTTTTGAACGTAAAATTGCACAAGGTGTGGAGGTAAGAATGATCTATGATGGTATTGGTAGCTTTTCATTAAGTAAGGCCTATTTGAAGAAATTGGCAAACATTGGTGTAGAGGTATATCCTTTTCTGCCCTTTAAGTTCGGACGTTTTTTTTCCTCTTTAAACTATAGAAATCATAGAAAGATAATTGTTGTAGATGGCCAGGTGGCATTTACCGGAGGGATCAACGTATCGGATAAATACCTGAAAGGTGATGTGGAACTGGGCAACTGGCACGATATGCACCTGAAACTTGAAGGAGCCGCTGCCAGTCATTTGGACTTTGTTTTTGCAATGGATTGGTACTTAGTGTGCCAAAAGACCATTACTGTGCTGCCCTTGGAACCAGGTGTGGATAAAATTGAAAAAGTTAAAGGCAAGCTTGTCCAGATTGTAGCTGGTGGACCGGACGATGATTTTCCTTCCTTGGAACAGGCGTATTTTACCATTATCAATAAGGCTAAGGACTATCTGTACATTACCAACCCTTATATCATCCCTGGTCAGGCCATAATGCAAGCGTTGCAGACCGCTGCTTTGGGCGGGGTAGATATACGTTTGATGGTTTCCGAGAATGCGGACAACAAAATAGTAAGCTGGAGTGTACGGTCTTATTTTGAGCCCCTTCTTAAATCCGGGGTGAAGATATATTTATTTCCTGACGGCTTTTTACACAGTAAGATCATTGTTAGTGACGATGCCATAGCTACCATAGGTACGGCCAATTTGGACGACAGGAGTTTTGAGCAGAACTATGAGGTAAATGCCATTGTTTATGATGCTCCTTTTGCACAACTTTTGAAGGAAGATTTTCTTAAGGATGCCTACTCAAGTAGAATGTTGGACTATGAAGATCATATTAAGAGACCTTGGGGAGAAAAGCTAAGGGAAGGTTTCGGAAAAGTGTTTAGTCCGTTGTTATGAATGGATGGTCTCAAGACCCAATTCATTGGTGCATGGTTTACCTTTTTCCCAACTATTTAGATTTTCAAAGGTAACTTCGGCTATATTGGTCAACGCCTCTTTGGTTATAAAACCTTGGTGTGGTGTAAGCAGTACATTGGGAAAGGATAACAATTTTTTTAAGAGTTCGTCTTTGATCCCTTCGGTAGAATTGTCCTTAAAGAACGACCCTACTTCTTTTTCATAAACATCTGTACAGTAGCCACCAATTGCCTTTTTTTCCAAAGCACTGATCAATTCCTTGGTTTCCACTAAGGCCCCTCTGGCAGTATTTATCAATATAACATCGGGTTTCATTAGGGCTAATTTTTGTTTGCCTATCAAATAATAATTCTCTTGGGTAAGCGGTATGTGAAGGCTTATTATATCGGATTGTTCACATAGCTTATCCAATGAGGTATAGGTTACGTCGTACAATTGAACAAGTCTGTAATCCGGTTCGAGGTCGTGGGCCAGTATTTTACAACCAAAACCGTGCATGATCTTCGTCATAACACTGCCAATTTTGCCCGTTCCAACAATGCCTACGGTCTTTCCGTTCAAATCGAAGCCCATCAGATTATTTTGTAGAAAATTATAGGAGTGTACCTGCTTATCTGCCAAAATAATCTTCCGGTTAAGAGTCTGCAATTGGGCAACGGCATGTTCGGCAATGGAGTAGGGGGAATACTCAGGAACATTGGCTACCTTAAGCCCAAATTTATGGGCTGTTTTTAAGTGTACGTTGTTATACCCGGCCGAACGCAAGCTAATATAACGAACTCCCAGATCTGATAATTTTTCCAATACCAGGGAAGAGGCATCATCGCCTGAAAATATGGAAACCGCCTTATGGCCAACGGCTTGGATGGCCGTCTCGGCATTTAAGGCATCTTTTGTATATGTAACTTTATGACCGTTGTTATTGGCCTTATTTAAAAAAGGGATTTCAAAATCTTTAGCGCTATAGACCAGTAATTTCATTTTTTTCTTCTTTGATAAATATTAGATCCTGGTCTTCCATGGCCAGTATAACAAGCTTTATATAATCCTTAATGGTTTTTTGAATGTTCTTGGGGTCTGAGATGTCGATGCTTCCCCTCCAGATCATAGACCTTTCCTTGCCTTCACATATACAGTACAGGGTGGTTTCGGCATGGTATACCGTAAATTTATCATAGTACCCTTGGTCGTAATAGATGTCCTGGTGACTTAAATAATCATCATTGAACCTACCTTGGTAATTGTTCCATCTGGAAATGGATTTCAAAAAGCTTTCCTTGTCCTCGGAGCCAACGACTTTGGTAAACAATATGGCATCAAAATCCTTGTCCAACAGACTTTGTTCCACATCATCAAGTTCTTTTTCGGTCTTTCTGGAATCGGTAAAGGAAACGTCAAAAACATCAAGGCTACGCATGGCTTCAATATTCCGCTTGCTAAATTCTTTCTGCATGTTCGTTTCAAAATCCAACCTGGCCTCCTCGTTTGATGCCATGCCTACGATCAATACCTTATTGGCATGGAACAGTACAATGTCCGGGTTTTTCCAGTTTTCAACCAGACTCGTGGAAGTGCATCCCGTTAGTAATATTGCGAATAGAATTAATATATTTTTCATGGTACAGGCCTTTGTAATGACAATTTATCTTTTTTATGTTCAGGAATAGTCGCCAAGGTAGTAAAAGTGACTGAAAAATAATATGACGTTGGTCATTACTACCCTTATTTCACTTTGGGCTTGCTCTATATAAGTAGGCTTCCGGTATAGTTAAAAATTTCGCTTTTTAGATCTTGATAATCCCCCTGACATTCATCGACCTTCAATTGTAGACTATTACTTTTTTTAATGTCGTCCGCACCAATGGAGTTGTCCCCTACATTCAACTCGCTGCCCAAATTGTTTTCGTGCAAGGAAATTTGGGCCCTTACGGCAGCATTTCTCTTGTCGATTAATTGCAACCGGGTTTTAAAATCCTGTAGACGTTCAAAGAGGTTGGGGATGTTATCCTTAAAGGCGTTGGAATCCAATAAACGTTTAATAAAAACAATTTCGTCATCCATTAATTGAAACTTCAATTTCCATTGCTGTATTTTCCAGTGCCATGAGGCAGCTTGTTTTTCTTTGTCCATAATAGGTTCTTTATTTTTCATAATTCTGGAGATCGGATAAATTTAGCGACTGGAAAAAACACTTGCAATGAGAATTGTCATCTTCATTTTAGATAAAAGGTATTAAACCTCAGGGCAGGCCTGTCTGCCGATAAAGGTAGGCCTGTCTTCCGACAAAGGCAGGCCCTGAACCCAATGATAGGAATCGACCCTAGGGTCGAGGTATTGAACCTAGATCCCGCCGAAAAATGTGGGATTAGTTCAACCTGCAATTTTAAGTGCGTCTTACCGAATTCTCAAAATTGAGTTTCACTAATAAATATCTTAACTATTTCATTCAATTTAGGAATGTGCACCTTCCAACTGTGAACATCCTTTATCTTCACCCTAAATGCATCCAAGGAAGTAGGTTCGCCATGGATAAGGAAAACGGTTTCCGGAATATTTTCAATTTCCTCCATCCAATGTAACAACTCACTTTGATCGGCATGGGCCGATAGACTTTCCAAATGATGAATTTTTGCTTTAACCGGATAATATTTTCCAAACAGCTTTATTTCATAGGCCCCTTCCAGAAGTTGGCGGCCCCGGGTTCCTTCCGCTTGGTAACCTACTAATAGAACCGATGTTGATGGGATGTCTATCAACTGTTTTAAATAGGTAAGAACCCTGCCTCCGGATACCATGCCGCTTCCAGCAATAACAATTTTGGATCTGGGATCGTCAATGGTCTTCCAAGTGTCTGCATAAGAGGTAATGATATTGAAATGATTGCACATGGCATTATACTCGTTCGTGGACAGTTTATGCCAACGTGGAAATTGTTCAAAAACAGCTAGCACATTGTTGCCCATAGGGCTATCGATAAAAATGGGAATATTGGGGATTTTATTTTTCTTATACAATTGCCAAAGCAGATACATTAAAGATTGTAGTCGCTCTACGGCAAAGGACGGGATAATCAGGTTTCCCTTTTCCCGAAGGGTTGTTTTTATGAGATTGCTGAGTATTTCCTCCACATCTTCCTCTGGATGTAATTTATTCCCATAGGTGCTTTCCACAAAAAGATAATCGGCCCATTTAGGACGTTCCGGGGTTTCCAAAAGGTAGTCCTGCAATCGGCCTACGTCCCCAGAGAAAACGAACATTTTTCCAAAGATTTCCAGTTCAATAAAGGTGGCACCGATGATATGGCCATTATATCTGTATTTGAGACGAATATGCTCCGATAGGGTAATCCAAATATCCTTCTCCTTGGATTGAAACAAATCGATAGTACGCTCGGCTTGTTTTACCGTATAAAATGGGAGTGCAGGGTTGTGCTTGCTATACCCTTCCTTATTGGCACGTTCGGCTTCCTCTTCGTGTATCTTGGCACTGTCCAAAAGAATAATCCGAGTAACCGCCAAGGTGGGGGCCGTACCTATAATCTTTCCTTTAAAACCTTCTTTTAATAATCTGGGCAAGTATCCTGTATGGTCGAGATGTCCGTGGGTCAATAAAACCAAATCTATTTTGGAGGCATCTATTGGAAGGGGGGACCAATTAAGTTGCCTAAGTTCCTTTAGACCTTGGAACATGCCACAATCGATCATTAGGTTTAATTCTGGGGTTTCCAAATAAAACTTTGAGCCTGTTACGGTTCCCGAGGCCCCCAGAAAATGTATTTTGATAGTATTCATGTTTTAATGGTTACAGAGCTGTTTAATTTCGTTTAGGATTTTTTCCTTTCTGGTGTTCTTAATGCCCATATGGTCCAAAAAGAACTTATCTTTCCATAGTTGCCTACATAGCACAACATTCCTGCTCAACAAAAACTGTTTTTCCCTATTGCTGAGTAGGGTGGATACGGTGATGGGGTAAAGCCCCAGACGATCTATACGGTCCTTAAGACCGTCATTTAAAGGTAGGTCCCAACTCAATAGATACATGCCTGCACATTTACCGTAGGCTATGGCATCGCCGGTAAAACGGGTATTGGTTACCACCCAGCCTTTATCCAGAGGCCTATTTTCCCCTTTCTTGGTGGCCCAATGTGCTTTTACATCATTATATCTGGAATGGATGTAGAGGGGAATCTTAACGTTGCAGTTTCGCCCTTCTTCCGAATGGAACTTACACTCTATTATAGTGACAGTGCCATTTTTTTCTGCTATTACATCAATTTCATGGGTTACACAGATACCGTTCATAATTTCATCTACCCGGGTTTGGTAGCCCGAATACTCCAAGATGGCGGCCACAAAGCGTTCAAAGGGAAAGCCTGTTGGTCCCAATTCGTATATGGCTTTTTTTAGTTTATATTTTGAAGCAAAGACCGATTGGTTTTTTTCAGAAGGGCATAGGCCCTATTATAAATCTCATTAGTAGAGATGCCGTCGTAGAGTTCATCCTTTACCCGGCCTACGATTTGTTCCACTAGATTATGGTCGGCCCCACTGTGCTTAAGGGATTTACGCAGTTTATCCAATGAAAATATGGCGCGTTCCCCAGAGGATTTTAGTATTTTAATGTCCATTTCCTTTTCCATATCAGTGCTTAAGATTAATATCCAGTTCAGGTATTTTTAGTAGTTGCAGGGTGGTGGAAGCTAGTTTTACTTTGTCATCCGTAGCCACAAGTGCCTGTATAATTTGCTGGAACAATTCGTGCTTAGTAATACGCCTTAATTTATAATCTGTGATATACCTTAAATTTATAGTGATCCAATTATCCGTTGGACTAATGGCCAGGGTAGGGGCAATTTTGGCATTTTCTATATAATAGTGCTCCACCATTTCCTCCCATTTTGCCAACGATTTCTTGGTGTATTCGGAAAGATAATCCGTTGCTTTTTCCAAGACCAGTTCTTTGGCAAGCGCAACATCCGAATCATAAGTTATAAATATATTGAGTTCATCCCATACAAAGGGGAAATCCATGGAATAGTTCTTTATGGGACCCTTAAAAACAAAAGCATTGCTAATTTTGACGATCCTGCCCGAATAGTTGTCACTACTAACCCATTCCCCGATCTCCATTAAAGTAGTATAGATGCTATCTATATCTATTACATCTCCTTTAATACCGTTAATTTCAATACGGTCCCCTGGTTTATAGACCTTTACAAAAAAGATATAGAAGGATCCAGCAATACTGAGGATCAATTCTTGAAGGGTAAATGTTATACCAGCTGTAAACAGACCTATAATAATGGTATAGTCCTTAATATTTTCAACTGTAAATGCCATTAGGATCAAGAGCGAGATTAGTACGTAACCAATAATCTCCACCCCTTTTTGAGCCTTATATCTAACGGAGACGTTCTCTATTCTTTTTTTAAGTGTCCTTCTAAGAAACCCAATAAAAAGTACAATGGCCAGTATCCACAGAAAAAGTTGGGCAAACCGCATTACTATGGGGTCGTTTATAAAGTCTAGGGGACTGTTCATGGGCAAAGGATTTTAAAAAGACCGCCAGAACAATATTTGCTGCAGCGGTCTCCAATTAAAAAATAACCAACTATTTTTTTGGGTCAAAAAAGTCACGAACCAAGGCTTTGGTCTGGTTCTCTGTCATGCTATCGGCTTTGGTGACGGCTTTTACTCTTGCTGCCAGGCTTTTGTGGTGTTCCAACAGTTCTTTTCTAAACTTTTCATTGGTATCTGCCGGGCCAAAAAGCGCTATGGCATCAGCATCGCCTATGGCATCTACTAGTTTTTTAAAATATGATTTTAGTTGTGCCTTCTCCCTTTCCAAATAGGTGCGGTCATGGGTAACATCCTGGGTTGCACCGGATTTTACCCTAGGACCCGATGTTCCCTTACGGTTAAAAAATTCTACTTCAGAAAAAATGGTTTCCATATTTTCGTCTTTATGATCCAAACGAATGATATGGGCTTTTTCCCTATCCATCCATATTCCAATATTTTTCATCTGATTATATTTATTTGTTAGTAATAAGACCTTCCGACAACTATCGGGAGTAATGCGCTAATCAACAGTAAAGCAAGATCCTTGTATATTTATAATTGGTATTCTTAAACCTTTGATTTCGGTTGACATCAAGGACCAATATGTATTACTTTTGGTAAAACATTGTTTTTTAGGATTCGTTCAAAGCCAAAATGGGAACGATGGCATCATAACCAATTTCTTTGACCAATGGCCTGGAAAATATACTACCGAACAGAAAATGTTTTTTGTTGATGAATGCTATCATGTCACTGTTTCTACTCTCTACGAAAGAGGTGATGCCCTGGGCGATGTCCTTGTCCGTAAGTGTGTGAAAGCTATGGTCTACACTTTTAAGAATATCGTCCAAGAGTTGTTTGTGGGTTTCTTGACCTGCATCCAACCCAGTTTTTTTGGAAAAATGTAAAATACGTATTGACGTATCGTGCATTTTAGCTATTTCGATTAAATAATTCAATTCCTTACGGCTATATGTAGATTTGTAATTGGTGGGAAAGACAATTTCCTTGGGGGTTGAAAATCGAAATTCTTCAGGAATAGCCATTACTGGGCACTCCCTTATTTTCTCCATGGCATTTACCGTATTACTGCCAAAAATAACTCCCTTGGTACCCGTAGCTCCCTGGGTGCCCATAATGAGCAGGTCTATGTCATTGCTGGCAATGGTCTGTTTTATGGCTTCTGAGAGGAAATTAAAGGAAGAAATTGTGTGATAACGATGTTTAGGGTTGTCATGGTGTAGTTCCAGCATGTCCAATAATTTGGCAAAGGCTTCCTCCGATGCCCCTTTGGCAGCTTCGTATTCTGCACTGCCAGGTTCTGGCATTATAAGGGTGTTTGTAGTATAACTATCCAAACGGAAAACGTTCAAAAAATAGAACTCGCAGTTAAGTCTTGCATAAAGATCCAAGGCATAGCGGGTGGCGTTCAGGGCATTTTTGGAGAAATCGGTAGGAATTAATATTCTTTTGTCCATGGCAATGCTTCTTTCGTTTTATTAAAAATAATACCCTTTCGAGACATTTACTATGACAACGGTCAGTCTTGGGAAGGGAGAATGAGGAATGGGATATCGGAATACATGCTTAGATCTTTTACCACTGGTTCCCGGGTAAGTTTTTCAAAAAGATTGCGCTTTTCATGAACCATGGCGAACAGGTCCACTTTCAATTTTTCCAAAAAAACATCTATTACTTTGGCTTTGTCGTCAAAATTCTTGATCCATTGAAATGAGTGTCCTACCTTATTCAGTCCAACCTCCAACTTTTTTCTGTTCTCCTCCTGGCTCTTGTTCAGTATATGTTGTTCCTGAACGTGAACGACTCTGATAGTTGCATTGGACAAAGAAGCAATTTCCAAGAGCTGGTCAATAATCTCTTGGCCGCAATCCTTTCTCAAATCGGTAACAAAGGCAATTTCTTTAATGGGATGAAAATCCATTTCGCCTGGAATGGCCAATAGGGGGCATTTTAAATTATCGGCAACCTTAATGGTATTGCTCCCAAAAAACACATCGGTTGCTTCTGTAAGTCCTTTGTTTCCCATAGTTACCAAATCGATCTTAAGCTCCTGTATTTTTTGCGCTATGATATTTACCAAGTCGCCTTTTTGGGAAATGGTCTTGAAGGTATGTAGGGGATTTTCATTGTCCAATACTATTTTATGCTTGGTATGCGTTAACTTTTCCTTGGACTCGGTTTCCAGTTCCTTTAGATGTTTTTTGATATTTAGGATGGGGAGTGTTCTGCCGGGGGAAATGGTTAGTTCCGAATAGGTGTTTAGAATATAAAAAGTACAAGTTTCCGATGCTAAAAGCTTTGTTGCATAGAATAGGGCACAATAGGCATTATTGGAAAAATCGGTGGCAACAAGTATATTTTTCATTATCTACGATTTAAAATTGTGGAATTACCAAAAACGGTATGGTAACGTGAAGTCCTATTTTTTTGATCACTGGTTCAATAAAAAGTCGCTCCATAAAGGTATGTTTGTTCTGTACCATGACCAGGAGGTTAATTTTTTCCTTGGCCTGGAAGGTATTGATGGCGTCTATAATTTCATTATTGGGTACATCATGGAATAATGCCTTGTGGCCCAACATTTTTTCAAGGCCTTTTTTTTGTTTTTTTTGATCCGGCGTCAGTTCATAGCCTGTGGATACGTGCAACACATTTATTTGGGATCCATGCTCATTGGCTATCTCCAAAAGTGGATTTAACCTCTCCTGTTGGTATTCAATTTCATAGTCGGTAGGAAATAGGATTTCCAAAGGATTCTCATACTCGAAATTGGGGGGTACCACCAATACTGGGCAGTTGGCCTTTCGTATTACATGTACGGTATTGGTTCCAAAGAGGATTTCCTCGGCCCCTGTGGCGCCTTTGGTGCCCATTACTACCAAATCTATACCTTCGGATTCAACGGTTTCCAACACTTCGTTCACCAAGGTGTTAAATGCAGTTTGAACAACAAAGCTATGATTAGGATTGTTGTATTCCATTTCAAAATCACTTTTTAGTTTCTCCAGTTGGGTCATGGACGTTTCCTGCATTACGTCACCCAAGCCTATAAGACCCGGACTTCCAACCAGATATTCCGCATTGTATACCGGAGGTAAATAGGTATTCACAAGATAAAATTTACATTTGGTATTTTTAAAGATCTTCAAGGCATAGCCAATAGCCTTAATGGAGTTGTCTGAAAAATCAGTGGGTAACAATATTCTTTTCATGGTGCTTTTTACTTTAATATGGTAAATCTAAAGCGGAAGAATTTTGAAAACCATGATATTCGTCAGTTTCATATTCCCTCTGTTTAGGTAATTTTACTTTCTAAAAATTAAATTATGAAGGACAGTTTTAACAATATAATCAATTCCGATACCCCGGTGCTAGTCGACTTTTACGCGGATTGGTGCGGACCCTGTAAAATGTTGGCGCCCATTTTAAAACAGGTAAAGGACGAATTGGGAAGTACCCTAAAAATTATAAAGATCGATGTGGACAAGAATCAATCCTTGGCCAACACTTACCAAGTAAGGGGAGTACCCACCATGTTGTTGTTTAAAAACGGAAAGCAGGTTTGGCGACAATCCGGAGTACTTCAAAAGAATGACATTGTTGGGGTGGTGCAACAGCATATTTAAAGGGATACCCCAAGGATTGCCCCGCAATTGAGATCCAATATGCTTATTCGTGTACTATTAGAAATGGAATCTTGGTATGGTAACTGATTTTTTCGACCGCTGGTTTAAATAGGATGCGCTCCAAGAAGTTTAGGTTCTTGGCCACCATAACCAACATATCCAAATCCCTACTTTCAACGAATGCCTGTACCGCATCATCCAAATTTTTTATAGTAAGGGTATGAAAGGAATGTTCATTTTCCCTAAAATAGTTCTTTATAAATTCCTTGTTCTTCATTTGTAGATCACTGAGGTCCTTCCCTTTTTGAGACACATATAGAAAGCGCAATGCGGAGTTATGCATTACCGCAAGTTCCTTGATATGGTTCAGCACCTTTATATCATAACTTAATTGGAAATCTGTGGGAAACCCTATTTCACGTGGGTTGTTATATTCAGCGTCCTCGGGCACGGCCAAAACCGCACATCGTACTTTGGTAAGGACATTGCCCGTATTGCTTCCCAGGGAAACAGCTTTAAGGCCACTGGCACCTTTAGTTCCCATAATGATCAGGTCTATATTTCTGTCCTTTACTTCTTGCTTTATATGATCTGTAAAAAACCCGTACAATGCAGTAGTATTAAAGCTATGCTTAGTGTTTAAGGGCAGACGTTCGATCTCATTAAGCAAATTTACCAATTTCTCCTTACTCTCCTTTAGAATATTTTCCTCCAAGAGTTCTGCCGAGGCATACATGGCTGCCTCACCACCGGAATTATAGGAAATAGGATTTATATGGACGATATGAAAAGTACATCTGGTTTTGGAATACAATGCTGTTCCATACTTAATGGCATTCCACGCATTATCAGAGAAGTCGGTAGGTATCAATATATTTTTCATAAAAGTTGATTTAACGGTTCAATAAGGTTCCCTTTAACGAACTAAAATTAATTGCTCTTTATTTGCTCCCCAATGACATATATCATATTGGCTGTAATAATTTCATGATGATAGCGGTCTTCAGGGTTCAATTAACGGAAATATTAGAAAAGGTACTTCGGTATTGAAAGCTACCCTATTAATAACGTTTTCGTTGGTAAGTTTCTCGAAGAAACTATGCCAATAATTTACCATGGCTATCATTCCTATATTGTCATTTACATGGGTATAGTTATTTATTGCCCCTGAAATATTCTTATGTCCCTTAATTTCTTCAAAACCGTATTTTATGTCAAGGAACCTTTTGGGCAATAAATCCTTGGCAGTTTGTTGGTGGGGGTGCAATTCTTTACCGATACCGATATGCACAATGGTAATTTTAGAGTCCCATAATTTAGCCAATTCCAAAAGCGGTACCAATTCTACCTCACTATATATATGTTCAAAATTTGTGGCAAAGGCTATTTTCTTCGGAGCCTCAAAATCATATTTCCCAGGAACGGCAATAATAGGGCAGAAGTCTATTTTTTGTATCACCCTTAGCGTGTTGCTGCCCATAAATACTTCTTTGAGAGCAGAGGAACCTTTGGTTCCCATAAAAATATATTGTACATCTTTATCTATGGTGGTTCTGCCAATGGCGTTTACCAAGGAGTCGGCGATACTCAATCCGTTGAAGGAGTGCAAGCTATTTTTGTTTACCGATTCCAATTCGTCCATTAGGGATTTTATGTCTCTCTGGGATTCATCTTTTATAGCTCTAAATAAGCGAGTGTCTTTAGCCTTGCCCATAGTACTGCTCAAATTGGACGGGCCAACTTCAAAGGCATGTAAAATATGGAAAACACATTCCACTTTTTCAAATAGGTATACTGCGTAGTCTATGGCATTGCGGGCGTTTGCAGAGAAATCCGTTGGCAGGAGTATATGTTTTGCTTTCATACTTTTTTATTTACCGTGTATTTGGGGCCACCCTGTGCAAATTGTTCTACCTGGAGGGTGTAGCCTTTAGGGGTTTAATAATAGTAAGACCGTTTATGAACTAATTTTCGGAAACATGGGACCATATCAATGGTGGAACAGCTTTTGATTGTCTTCCTAGGTTTGCCCGGGAAGGAACAAGACCGGCACCATGGAATGGAAGGCTATTTTTTTAACAACAGGCTCCTCTATAATTCTTTCCCAAAAGCTATGGTGGTATCTCACCATGGCAAGTAGGTCTGCCCTGGATTTGTTAACATACTGCTCAACACTTTGCACAATATTGGTGTCGAATCTTACTTCATTAAGGGAATATGTGGTATCGGCCAATCGTTCTTCCAGAATATGCAGGTTCGCTTTCTGGACATCGGTGAGAATAAATTCTACCGCTACATGGATTACCTGTATTGTTGCATTCCAAAGGTTTGTTAATTCTGTCATGGGCAATAGCCCAAACTTTTCAAACTTTCTAGTATAATCCGTTGGAAAGACCAGTGTTTTTAACTTTTGGAAGTTATAGTTCTTGGGCACTACTATTATGGAAATATTTTTAAGTTGTTTTAAGACTCTTACCGTATTGCTTCCCATAAAGATTTCCTTTGCCCCGGTGACGCCTTGGGTGCCCATTACTATGAGGTCTATGTCGTTATTAGAAACTATATCCTTAACGGATCCTTCCAAAGTGTCGGATTTGGAAATGGTTTCAAAAAAGTGGTTCGGGTTGTTGTGGTTTTGATTGAGGTAAGCTAAAATTTTATCTAGTTCCTGGGCCGAATACTGTGCTAGGGAGTCATAAATGACGCCCAATCGCTGTTGACTTTTTTGCCCCAACATGTTCATGGCTTTTGGTTCGTAGGCATGTAAAATGATAAACTTGCATGGGACATCCGCATAGAGTTTTAATGCTGTAAATATGGCATTCCAGGCATTGTCGGAAAAATCGGTAGGCAATAGAATTTTTTTCATCCTTTTAGCTATTAAAATTATCTGGGTAGATTCTGCATCACCAAAAATGGCAGTTTTAATCGTAGCCCAATTTCGTCTACCGTGGATCTGTAAAGCATATCCTCCAGGAATGAATGACGCGAGTTTACCATGACCAATAGATTGATGTTATTTTTTTTAATGTAATCCATTATAGCTTCCGCCTTATTCTTGGTGGGGCGTCGTTCAAAAAATAAATACGCCTCTGCCAAAGATTCCTTAAGGAAGCGTTGGTTATCTATCTGTCTTGTGCTTAAATCATCAAAGTCTGAAAGGTGTAGGCAATGTATTTCCGATTTAAATTCGGATGCCAAGGTATTCAACAACTTCAATTCCCTTCGCTTGTAAGGCAGCATATAATCTGTGGGAAACAATATTTTCTTTGGCTGTTGGAACTTATAGTCCAGTGGTACAGCGAGCACGGGGCACTGTACGTATTTGAAAACCTGCACTGTATGGCTGCCAAAAGTAATTTTTTTGTCGGCAGTTTTACCTTTGGTACCCATAATTACCAAGTCTACATTTATTTGGTTGACAAAATCATTGACAGCATCTACCAAGGTGTCGAATGCAGAGAGTGTTTCATAAGAGTGTTTTGGGTTGTTCTCCCTAGCGGTAAGTTTTTGAATCAGGTCTTTTAATGCCTCATCGGTATTCTTTTTTACCGTTTCTTTTTGCACTTGTATGGAGGATTCCCCATTGGTCTTGTACGGACCATAAACCTCGTCTGCATAAGCGTGCAAAAAGTAGAAATTGGTGCGTTCACATTTATATAGATTTAGTGCATAATCTATGGCATGCATTGCGCTGTTGGAAAAATCGGTAGGAATCAGAACTGTTCTCATAGGTTTTCTTTTGTGTACTTACCAAAGTTATTGGTAGCGACCTATAAAACCTATGACATTTATCAGTAGCCCAACATCGATTTATTTGGATAAATTTATTCGTGCAAAACCAGTAGGGGAACGCTGGTCTGAAAACTAATCTTTTTAATGGTGGTGTCGAACAGCAGTTGTTGAAGGAAGTTGAGGTTTTTGGCCACCATGATTACCAGATCTATTTTCTCGTTGACCACAAATTGTTCAATGGCACTTTTAACCCTATCGTGTTTTAGATGGTGGATGCTATGCGATTTTTCATAAAGCTCCAACAAATAGTCCTTCAAATAGGTCATATTCTGATTTTGGACATTGTTTAAAGGAACACCGGGCTTGGAGACATTAACAACTCTTAGCTTAGCTTGGGTGAGATGGATCATTTGGGAAATTGCCTCCAGAATAGAGTGGGAATAGAAGATATTGTAATCGGTAGGAAAGGCAATTTCTTTGGGATTTTTTTGAACGGCCTTTTCTGGAATCATCAATAGATTACAGGGTACTTTGGTCAAGACATTGCCGCTATTACTCCCTAAGATGGATTCTTTTAAGCCCGAGGCCCCTTTGGTGCCCATGACAATCAAATCTATCTTTTTGTCCAATACGGTCTTGCGAATAATATCTATGAGATTTCCAAACTCATGGAGGGCAATAAAGTGATGTTCCTTATTGGTGCTAAGGGTCTTTATGTGTGCAAAGGTAGCAGCAAGGTTATCCCTATGGGGTAAATTGGCTACTTTGGGCGGCATAATAAGGGAATTGCTATCCACACCGGATTGACTCAATGCATCAACATGGAGTACGTAAAAATTACAGGGAGCATCTTTAAACAGCTTTATGGCATATTCAATGGCATTTCTGGAATTTTGGGAAAAATCGGTGGGGAACAGTATACTCTTCATTCAATATTATATGTCCATTTGGGAGCAAAATTATACTTAAGGCCAAAAATGAAATATGACATTGGTCAGTTTGAATAAAATATAGAGTAAGAATATACTTAATTTATGTACTGCAGGGCCTTTAATTCCTTGATACGGATATTCCTTCCTTCGATATCTATGAGCCCTTCTTTTTTGAATCCGGAAAGCGTACGAATAAGGCTTTCGGTAGCAATACCGGCTACACTAGCCAAATCATTTCGGGAGATTTTAATGGGGTCTTCGGTTTTTTTATTCATTATTTCTGCAAATTGCAACAAGGTTTGGGCGGTTTTTTTACGAACGGAACTGTAGGCCATTTGCAACAATTGTTGTTTTATGTCCTTAATATTTCCAGAAAGCAGTTCCATTAGTTCCAAGGAGATATTGTGGTTCTTTTCCAGTACTTGCTTTAAATTTTCCTTGGAAATTCCGGCCAGTTCCGTATCCTCAATGGCAGTTGCCGATTCTTGGTATGGAATATTGTCTATAAAGGAGGTAAATCCCAAAAAGTCATCGGCCCTATAAAGGGAAGTAATCAGCTCTTTTCCATCCTCGTCCATTGTATGGCATTTTACTACCCCTTTTAGGATAAGATATATTTTATGCGAATAGGTACCTTCTAGGTAGATGGAGCTTCCTTGGGGGAAACTACTAGGTTCGCCATTGTCGTCAAAAAAATTCTTCAACTCGTTCAAGGTACGAATCTGATCTTCCGAGTTGGAGGGGTCTGATTTTGCGTCCTGTGCCATTCGCCCCAAGAGTTCCACTTTGGCCAAACGACTTTCAATGGCATTTACGAGGTCTTCCTCTTCAAAAGGCTTGGTAAGGTAATCGTCCGCTCCCAGATCCATTCCTCGCCGTATCTCTTTGTGTTCGGTTTTGGCAGATAGGAATATAAAGGGAATATGTTTGGTTTTTTCATCTGACGACAGGTCTTTCAATACACCATAACCATCTACTTCCGGCATCATAATGTCACAGACGATAATATCGGGTAGTTTTTCCTTTGCCAATTGAATACCAATTTTACCGTTGGGGGCGGTAATCATACTATAGCCTGAAAGCTCCAAAAGCTCTTCGGTGTTTTCACGTAAGGCCCTATCGTCCTCGATCAATAGAATAGTCTTCATTGTTCTTTCAATTTATATTTTCTAAAGGGATCACTATGGTAAAAATAGATCCTTTGTTTTCTTCACTAGTGAATTCAATGGTGGCGCCAAGATTCTCCAAATGCTGTTTGGCAATGTTGAGTCCAATGCCCGTGCCTTGGTTCAATAATGCATTTTCCGCCCTGAAATATCGATTGAAAATATGTTTTTGGTCCTCGACAGGAATACCAATCCCACGGTCTATGACTTTAATTAATACATTGTTTTTTTCCTTACTGACCGCTAGGCTAATGGTTGTATCTTCAGGGGAATATTTAATGGCATTGTGGATCAGGTTGGACAAGGCCAGTTCCAATGTTTTTTCATCAAATCTGATAAAAATGTCGTCGATATTCTCTGGATATTGAATGGTTTGGCCCGCCTTAAGGAGCATGTTGGCACCATAGACTACCTCGTTTATAATTTTGCTTAGGGGGAAGGTTTCGATCTTGTAATTTACCTTTCCGGAATCCAAGCGTTCCACGGAAAGAAAATCGGTTAAAATGGTATCCAGATAACGTACTTTGTTCTTTATGGTTTCCACATGTTTGTCCCGTTTATCCTGTTGGTGACTTTCGGTATACTTGGCCAATAAGGTTATGGAGGTAAGTATGCTGCTCAAAGGGGTTTTGAATTCATGGGAAACCAAGGAGAGGAAGCGAGTTTTAAGTTCGTTCAATTCCTTCTCTTTGGCCAGGGCTTCGGTAAGTTGTTTGGTGCGTTCCTGGACTTTTTTTTCTAGTTTTTCGGTATAATTCCTACGTTCCGTAATATCGAGGATTATGGCAACTATAACATCCCTTTCACCAAATGTGGATAGCTGCAAATGTACTTCCACGGGATATATGGATCCGTCCTTTCTTTGATGGTCGGTTTCAAATTTCACCTTGTCCCTTGCCCCGGAAAGCAAAGGCTCTATAAGCCCTTGGAATTGTGTTGCATCCATATAGGGCTTTATATCCAAAGGCTTCATGGCCTTAAATTCCTCCAAGTCATAGCCCATATTTCGAAGGGCCTCTTTGTTTACACTTACAAAATGTTGTGTAAGGGCATCGAAAACGTAAATTTCGTTTAAGGACTCATCAAATATTCTGGCCCAATGGCTAAGTTCCCTTTCTTTGATCTTACGTTCGGTAATATCTATTACCAAGGCCATTACATAGGTTTCGCCATATAGCTCAAAAGGGTTTAGGCCCGCCTCAACTGGAAATTCCTCGCCGTTTTTTCGTACTCCATGCAAATCCCTTCCCTTACCCATTTGCCTGCGTTCACTTTTTTCGATAAAGTCTTCCACATGGTCTCCATGATGCTTGTGGAACCTTCTTGGAATAAGGGTGTCCAAGGGTTTTCCGAGGAGCTCGCCCTTATTATAACCAAACATTAATCCGGTAGAGGAATTAGTGGCTACTATAATCTGTTGGGTATTTACAACAATAATTCCTTCGGATACCCCTTCGGAAAGTAGATTGAATATGTCACTGTTTTTTTGAAAGGCCTGCATTATCCAAAGATAAAATTTTTAAACTGATTATTGTCATATAAAAAAATAGGGTTATGCGCTAATTTTAGCTTGTTATCTTCAACAATAAGAAAATGAAAAATTCAAAGGCAATAGGTAAGAAATTGTATGAAAACCTTGGAAAATTATTCTATGCCATCGCCAAGGCAGACTCCCGCGTTCATGGTAAGGAAATAAGCAAGCTTAGGTCGTTCATTAGAAAATACTGGTTGGAGGTTGATGGGTTGGAGGATGAATTTGGTACGGACGCGGCCTTTCAAATCGAATCGGTATTCGATTGGTCTATGGAAAATGATCTGGATAGTGAAGTGTGCTATGAAAGTTTTAAGGAGTTCTATAAAGACAATGGGGGGTTGTTCACCGCGTTTATCAAGGTGCTTATTTTGGATACGGCCCATGCCATTTCCAATAGTTTCGCAGGAAAAAACAAGGCAGAATTGGTAATGTTGGGCAAATTGGAACTTTTGCTAAAGAAATAGAACTTTGGATGGGGTTGGGATTCCGATTCCTGTTCAGATCTTAAATGTCATAACCGGTAGTCCGGCTTTGTTTGCAATATCCTCACCAATACTTCCAAGCAAGAAATGTGAAAGGCCTTTTCTGCCATGTGTTGGTAGTGCGAGGAGATCAAAATCTTCGGTCTTGCTGAAATTCAGTATGCCAACTTCCACGCTGTGGTCATTGTATACCTCTACTTTGGATTTGGTGTCCCCGGCCTTCAACATAAATTTGGCTATGCGATTCTCAGCTTCAGGTGTACTCAAAAAATCCTGATAGGGGGTGTTGATGTAGACCAATTTTAGTTTGGCCGAAAATTTTTCTGCCATTAGCTTAACATTTTTATACGCCACGATCATATCTTCCGAATAACTGCAGGCAAATAGGATATTTCGTATGGTGAAATTGGAATTTTGTCCTTTTATAACCAAAACGGGGACATCGGAAGTGCGTACTACCTTTTCGGTATTGGAACCGATAAAAATTTCATTGAAGCCCGTACTGCCGTGCGAACCCATTACGATCAGATCTATATTTTGTTCCTTGGCAACATTATTGAGTTCACTGAATACCTTGTAGTTCTGCACTATTTTACGAATAGTGATATCTTTTAAATAGGGTTTGTCCAAGAAGCTTTTAAATTTTTTCTTTGCAAGTCCCATAAAGTATTTGGCTTCCTCATACTCCAATAAATCATCTTCGGCAATCACTGCTTCTGAAATTCCCAGCATATGGATTAGGGTAATATCCGCGTTTTGCTGTTTTGCAATGCCGGCAGCTACCTCTAGGGCATAGGCGGAGTGTTCTGAGAAATCTACTGGTACCAATAAGTGTTTCATTATATTTTGTTTATGGTTGTACTCCTCTTAGGTCTATTTTTGTCAACTCTGTCAATTTATTAGTGAAACTCAATTTTGAGAAGTCGGTAAGACGCACTTAAAATTGCAAGTTCAACTAATCCCGCCTTTTTCGGCGAGATCTAGGTTCAATACCTTTTATTAATGGGTAGTTGTGGTCCCCTTTGCAAAATCGTCAATTGTGGTTGGTCCAGACCCAAGTGATGGTATAAGGCTTTGATCTACCGAAACAAAAATAAACAGTAGCCGAACCATTTAAAATGACATTGGTCACTAACCCCAATTTTAATTAAAACATTTTGAGGATACTTGGACCGGTAGGGCACAACATTCCTTTATGCTTTGTATGCACTTTATAAAACCTTTAAAAAGGGCGGGGGACCGAGCTGGTAAAAGTTATTTTCGGATTACTGACATTGGTCATTTTATACTGAATTTTCATATACTACTTTAGTGGAAATAAAATTCAAAGCCATGAAAAAAATTATAATAACAGTATTTGTAATGTTAATGCTTCCCAATGTATTCCATTCCCAAACCATTAAAAATATTGATGAAATAGCTCCATTTAGTGAAGGACTCGCGGCTGTTCGACAAGGGGATCAATGGGGGTTTATTAACGAAGAAGGTCAAATGGTCATTAATTTTCGCAGCGACATTTATTGGAACCGTGATGCAGATACCACAAAAAAGGATATTTCAGGGGTCCAATATCCCATGTTTAATGAAGGAAGGTGTCTGATCACCAAAATGGTGGAGGATGGTGTGCCCGTTTACGGATTTATCGATACCAAGGGAAATGTAGTACTGGAACCCCAGCTGCTAAATGTTTACCCCTTTGATAATGGTTTTACCACAGGGGTTCTTTTTGAGAAATCCATGAAGGGAAAAAATGAATTTAATCTAGATATTTACGAATTTAAGTTTCACGATGTTATGCTGGATACTTCAGGGGAAATTGTGGAGTTCTTCAATAGAAGGAACAATATCCAAATGACCAAAAAAAGGTACAGGAGGCCTTCGGTAGGGGTAAAACAATTATCGAAAGGTTTGGTCGGGGTATACTCCCAGGATGAAGGTTGGGAAGTGAGGAAAATAACTTTAAATAATTGATTATGTTAAGATTAAAGGATAAAGTTGCCGTTATTACGGGTGGTGCTGGAGGAATTGGATTGGCCACGGCTAAATTGTTTTTACAGGAAGGTGCCAAGGTTGTAATTGTGGATATCGATAGGGAAGTTTTGGAAAAGGCAACCCTGGCCGTAGATGACGAGAATTTGTCTATTTGTGTTGCCGATGTTTCAAAAGCGCTGGACAACGAAAAGTTTGTAGAGACAATCCTTGAGCGTCATGGGAGGATAGATATATTTTTTGCCAATGCAGGGATTGAAGGTACTTCCAAACCAATTGCCGAATATCCGGAGGAGATTTTTGATAAGGTAATCGGGGTCAATCTTAAGGGGGTGTGGCTAGGTTGCAAGCATGTAATTCCAAAAATGAAACAAGGTGGAAGTGTAATAATCACTTCTTCCGTGGCTGGCTTAAGGGGTTTTTCCGGATTGGGGGCCTATGTGGCCAGTAAACATGCCGTAGTAGGCTTAATGAGGGTAGCGGCCAAAGAAAATGCCAACCGTAATATTCGCGTGAATACCATTCATCCGGGTCCTGTCAATAATAATATGATGAGACGGCTGGAAAATGATATGTCCCCTGAAAGTCCCAATGATATTATGAAAGGCTTTGAAGCAGCGGTACCTTTAAAACGATATGCAGAATCTAGTGAGATTGCGGCTATGGCGCTTTTTTTGGCCTCGGACGAGAGCAAGTATATCACAGGTACTACCCATGTAGTGGATGGGGGTATGTTAAGTTAAACAGTTACTTTTCTATTTTATACTCAAGTCCACCGGTAAATTATAGCTTTTTGATGTTTGGGTATGGGCTAAATAAGGACGTGGTCAACAACAGCATTCCCACATATGATAATTGTCATTGTCTAAGTCGCTTTACAGAAATATCTTCATCAAAATTTTGATTATGAAGGGTTTTTTAAAGTTGGGAAAGGTGGCAGGTATCCGATTGGAGGTACATTGGACATTTGCCTTATTATTGATTTGGGCTGGTTTTATTGAGTTTCGGAATAGCGGAAACCTCGAAAGGGTAGCAGTTAACCAAGGATTTATTTTGGTGTTAATGGCTTGTGTAGTACTCCATGAACTGGGTCATGCCCTGACCGCCAGAAAATTTGGGATTAAGACCCAAAGAATTATATTACTGCCAATTGGTGGTGTGGCCACTTTGGAAAAAATGCCCGAAAAACCTGGGCAGGAACTGCTTGTAGCCTTGGCGGGCCCAGCCGTTAATGTAGTAATAGCCATTGTATTGGCTCTAATAATTCCTGTTAAGAGCTATTTTAATTTTGATAATATTTTGGTGGAGGAGATGCTCTATGCCCCCAACCTGCAGAATTTCCTTTTTTATCTTTTTATAGCCAATGTAATGTTGGTAGTGTTTAATCTTATTCCTGCATTTCCGATGGATGGTGGTCGGGTACTTAGGGCCTTATTGGCCTTTAGATTGAGCCGAGTGGAGGCAACAAATATTGCAGCCAGTATTGGCCAGGCCTTGGCCGTTGTTTTCTTTATACTCGGATTTTTCGTTAACCCTTTTTTAATCCTGATTGCCTTTTTTATCTTCTTCGGGGCACGTGGAGAGAACCAAATGGTGAAGCAAAACTCCCTGCTGCAAGGGCATCTGGTAAAGGAAGCTACATTGACCAATATAACGGTACTGCGTCCGGATAATAATGTGCAGGAGGTTATAGATATTCTTCTGGCAAGTACGGAAAAGGATTTTGTGGTAGCCCAGGACAAGGATATATTGGGAATAATAACCCAGAAAGATATAATAAAGAACGCCAAGACCCCTTCAATTCTGGTAAGGGATATAATGGACAAAACATTCACGGCAGTTGATGAGTCTACAGAAATCCTTAAAGTATTGGAATTGGTAGGAAAGGAAAAGAAGAGCTTTTTTCCCGTTACACGGAATTCAAAGTTAATAGGTGCCATAGACATGGTCAATATTGGGGAGTTTATTTTGTTTAAATCTGTATCTTGGAATAAAATAGATAATTCATGATCATACACGGTTTAGGGGAAAGAAATTCACTACTTAATAAATTTGTTTCGGAAATTAGGGATGCCAAGATACAGCTCGATAGCATGCGCTTTAGGCGAAACATTGAACGTATTGGGGAAATTCTGGCCTACGAACTAAGCAAAACCCTGAACTATAAGGACCATACAGTTGTAACCCCTCTGGGAACCAAAGATATGTCCATTCCCATTGATGATCTGGTGCTTTGTTCCGTTTTACGCGCCGGACTTCCTTTACACCAGGGTTTGTTAAATTATTTTGACAATGCGGAAAATGCTTTTATTTCGGCTTTTAGACACCACCGTGGAGATGAGGATGCTTTTGAGGTCATAGTGAATTATTTTGCCGCTCCATCCTTGGAAAATAAAACCTTGGTACTTACTGATCCAATGTTGGCCACCGGTAAAACCTTGGAAAATGTTTTAAATGCCTTAAGGGACCATGGCAGGCCCAAGCAGATCCATATTATATCGGTAATTGGTTCCCAATCAGGAATAGACCATATTACGACAGTTTTTCCAAAGAACACCCAATTGTGGATAGCAGCCATAGATAATCGGTTAAATAGTAAAGGCTATATTGTTCCCGGTATTGGGGATGCTGGGGATTTGGCTTTTGGGGTGAAACTATAGCCAACCTTCTTTCTGGAGATCCAAAGCACTATCTTAATTTTCCCTTGGCCCGTTTTACCATCTTCACTATTTCATACCATAGCACAGAGACAATGCCTACAACAACAGAAATCCCCAGTTGACCACCGCTTAAGGCTTCAAATTGAAAAAATCTTGTAAATGGGGGCATATAGAGTAGTAGTGCCGATAAGATCAAGGTAATCCCAATAATCAAGGGGACCAAGTTGTTCTTATATTTTAAAGTGGTCCAAATGGAGTAGAGGAAAGAGCGGTTTATCAAGGTCAGGAATATATTGGATGAGATCAATACCATAAACACCATCGTTCTAGTCAGCGATTCATTATATCCTTCATAAACGGCGTATTGGTATACCGATAAGGAACCCATAGTAATTACCAATCCCTGTACGATACTGGTTATCAATTCCTTAAAATTAAAAAATGTTGTTGTAAATGGCCTTGGTTTTTGGATCATTGTATTTTTTTCCATGGGCTCGTTTTCATAAATGATGGAACAGGTGGGTCCCATAATCAATTCCAATAAAATAACATGGGAGGGTGAAAAAATGGCGGGATAGGCCCATCCCAATGCCAGGGGGATAAATACCGTTAGTATGATAGGGATATGGATGGATATGATATACTGAATGGCCTTTTTTAAATTGCCATAAATTTTTCTGCCCATGGCAATGGCATCGACCATTTTGGAAAGGTCATCGTCTACCAAGATCAAGGAGGCGGCCTGTTTTGCAATTTCGGTTCCTTTTTTGCCCATGGCTATACCAATATGTGAGGCTTTTAGCGCGGGTCCGTCATTTACACCGTCTCCCGTCATGGCAACTATTTCCTTATTGGCTTTTATGGCGTTTACAATTCTTAATTTGGCTTCTGGGAACATACGTGTAAAGATCTGGGTTTCCATGACCTTATGTTGTAGTTCCCCATCCTGTAATTTCATAAGTTCTTCCCCGGTCATGCTTTTTTCGTAGCCGGGAAAATCAATTTGTTTGGCAATGGCCATAGATGTCGCGGGATTATCACCTGTAACTAGTTTTACCTGTATTCCAGCCTTGTCAAAATCTTTAAGTACTTGGCGAATATTTTCCTTAGGAGGATCATAGAAGGCCACTAAACCCTTAAATTCAAATTGAAAATCCTGTTGTTTTTCAGGAAAGTCGAACCCTTTTAAATCGGCCTGTCCCACCCCTAACATACGGTATCCTTCCTGCCCTAAATTGTTCAATACGTCAGTGATCTGTTTTTTTTGGGCATCCGTAAGGTTGGAAGATTCCAAAAGAGCTTCCGGGGCCCCTTTGGCAGCAATGATACGGTTGCCTGCACTATTTTCGAACAGATGGGTCATCATAGGAGGTTTTCCGCTTAGGGGATACTCATGTATCATTTTATAATTGGGCCGCTGGTCCACAGAAGCAATGCTACCATAGGCCTCATGCAAAGCCTTTTCCATAGGATCGAAAGGTATTGGCTCACTGGCCCACATCGCTATGGTGACCAACTCCTTTTGATAAGTATTCAGAGGGGCATTGGCCGAAACTATCTCTCCGGTATCCAGGGTGAAGAGTTTTGCAAGTTTCATTTTATTCTGGGTTATGGTACCTGTTTTGTCCGTACAAATAACGGTGGCACTTCCCAGTGTTTCCACAGTTTTCATTTGTTTTACAACAATGCCCATTTTCATCAACCTATAGGCGCCTAGGGCCATAAAGGTGGTAAAGGCCACCGGTATTTCTTCTGGCAGCACACTCATGGCCAAGGTCAATGCCTTTAACAAGCTTTCCAATATCTCCCGTGTTTGCAGATAATTGATTCCCCAGACCAAGAGAAAGATTATACCGCCCCAAATGGACATATGCTTTACGAAATTGGAAATCTGTTGTTCCAAAGGTGTCCTTTCTTCTTCAATACTTTCAAGACTTTTTCCAATTTTACCCAATTTTGTGCTGTTGCCAACATCTGTAATGGTGGCGATTGCCAACCCACTGGCAACTGTGGTACCACCAAATATCTTATTGTCCAATTTTGAAGCATCCTTAAAAACAGAAAACGATTCCCCAGTAAGTATGGATTCGTTTACGGAGAAATCGTTGGAATGTACAATGGTGCCATCCGCAGGAATGGTGTTGCCTTCCTCAACCATGAGACTGTCGCCCACAACCAGTTCATCACTGGATATTTCTACAACCAGGCCGTTCCTAATAACCTGACTATTGGGTTGGGTTAGATTCTTTAATTTTTCCAGGGCCATCCTACTTTTGGAGTCTTGGTAGAGGGATATGGAAGCTACCAGGATTATAGCGACGACCATAAATATACCATCACCATTATTTCCTGTTATAAAGTAGATGGAGGAAGCCACCATCAATAAAATGAGCATTGGTTCTTGAGCTATACTTTTTAAGGCATCCAAGAAACCATTTTCCTTTTTATAACTGAGGCTATTTTTGCCGTACTTTTTCCCGGAGCTCTTTACCTCCTCATCCGTAAGCCCTTTGATGCCAAAATCGATTGGATTGATCATATAATTGGATTAGTGAATTATGCCAGCTCACCTTAAAGAAAACAGTAATCGCATATGAATGAAAAGGGATTAACAGCCTTGTTGGAGCTCAATGATAATGATACTGTAAAAATAAATTTAAATAAATTTAGAGAGACTGACCTATGTCATTTTTTTACATTGTTCTTGAAAGTAATTTAGGGCTATAATATATGTATAACCCTAAAAAACACAGTATTATGTCACTTGTAAAATTTAAAAGAAGACCATTTGGAAATTTAGTGAACCAGGATTTTTTTGATTTGGACGATTTTTTTGATAATCGTGCTTGGGGAAGGGATATGTTGCCCGATAGTTTCTGGAACGGGAAAAGATCGGAACCAGCTTTGAATATTAAGGAAACCGATGACCATTTTGAAATCGAGTTGGCCGCTCCGGGATTTCAAAAAAAGGACTTTGAAGTAACCATTGATGATGGATGCCTAAATATTGCTGCCGAGAAATCACAATCCAAGGAGGAAAAGGAGGACAAATTTACACGTAGGGAATTTAGCTATAATTCCTTTGAGCGTTCCTTACAATTACCTGAGAATGTAAAGCAGGAAGAAATTAAGGCTGCCTACAAAGATGGTATACTGAGCTTTAACCTTGCCAAAAAAGAAACGACAAAAAAAATGCCTCCTAAAAAGGTACAGATAGGTTAGTTAGTTATTGGTTATTTATTTGGTTAGCAATTGCCTTCCTGTCTTAACCCTAAACGTGTCCACACAGGGTATATTGGACAGGAAGGCTTTTGAATTCCATAATTTGGCTGGGTTACATCATGTGGTGATAAGTAGGGGTAAAGAAGCAAAATACCTATAGAGATATTTTACCTTGTATATTTCAGCCTAGTATAAAAATCTTGATAACAAGTGATGATTTTTGTGGGGGATCAATCTTTTGGATTCCCTTTAACCGCAGTGTCCAGAGAAAAGCCATTCATAGCTTCCAATTCTGCCTCCGACAGTAATTCCGAAGAAATGGGGTTGTTTTTTAAGGCGTTTATGGTGGCAATATATCCCAGTTCTAAGATTATGTCCAGGTTTTTTAAGGAGAACATACTGTATTTATCCATGTTAGACGGGCGAATCAATAAATCACAATCCTTGAATTTCTTGGTCGTTTCATTGGCCACCATTACATGATAGGCCCTTTCCAAAACTTTGTTAACGTGGTTCAGATCCTTAATGCTTACAGGACTGAAAGGGTTTACATAAACACCTACGATAAGATCGCAATACTTTTTAATTAGATCCACAGGGAAATTGTTTAAAGTGCCACCGTCTACGTAATATCCTTTTTCAATTTGTACAGGAGCAAATAATCCAGGAACCGCTGCAGACGCCAATACTGGTTTTATAAGTTCTCCTCGACTAAAAATATGGAGTGTGCCATCGAGCAAGTTAGTGGCTGTAACAAAAAGTTGCCTTTCCAAGGATTCAAAGGTATCAACCGGTATGTAGGCCTTTAATTGACGATGGAATTTTTCTGTGTCCAGAAAACCAGGTTTTCCCATCGCATAATTGGTAAGACTAAAAATTTCCGTAGTCTTAAAAAAATCCAACATTTGCTCCCAAGTACAGCCCGAAGCGTATAGGGCACCAACAATGGCACCTGCACTTGTTCCCGCTATATGCGAGGGGTAAATACCATATTCCTCCAAGGCTTTTATTGCTCCCAAATGGGCAACGCCCCGGATTCCACCCCCGGATAATACCAAACCTGTAGTCATTGATCGTACTTTTATATTTAATCTCAAAATTATTGCATAATTGGGAGTATGGATATGACTATTATCATGTTAAGGGAATCTGGGCTCAGGTTATGACCGATATCATTTCTTTCGGATTAGGTGAACAATACATTTGTGTAACTGAGTGCTAAAAAACCAGGATACAGGCCTTAAGAGGGGGTATATTCAACTAAACTCCTACCGTTCTTCCTTTTTGGTTTGGTCAAGACCATTAGTAAAAATCAGTAAAGGGGGCAATGACCGAAAAAATAACAAATAGCGATCTTTTTCAATCCATTTTTGAATCATCTTTTATTGGATTGATTGTGGTAGACCAATTTGGATGCATTCTCACCTCCAATCTGTCGGCGGCAAGAATATTCGGCTATGATGGGGGCGAATTGAAGGGGAAGCATGTTCAATGGATTGTTCCAGATTGGGAGATCAACACTATTGCCGTTCCAATGGATGGTATTGTTGAAGGGGCCAAAAAGTTTTACGGTCTAGGTAAGGATGGGATCAAATTTCATATCGATTTTAGGATAGTGCCAACTGTAGTTAAAGGACAGAATTTAAAGGTTATATATTGTAAACCGGCCAATGTTTCCGTATTTGAAAGCGATAGAAAGTTTCGAACCCTGATCTCCAATGTAGCGGGAATAGTATATCGTTCCAAAATTGATAAACCTTGGAATTTTGATTTTATTAACGAAGCTTGCCTTTCCATTAGTGGGTATTCTCCTGAACAATTTTATGCCAACTTGGAACATACCTGGGAATCCATAATTCACCCAGAGGATAGGTCATGGGTTTTGGCAAAGGTAAAAAAGGCAATAGTAGGGGAAAGACCGTATCAGCTCACCTATAGGATTGTTACGGCCAACAAAGAAATAAAATGGATCTGGGAACAGGTTTCCTGTGTTTTGGACCAACAAGGCATAGCCTACAGTTTGGAAGGTTTTATGCAGGATATTACGGAGCGTAAGGAAATGGAAATTGCACTTAACAAGGAAAAAAAATTACTACGTCAGTATTTGGATAATTCAGCTTCCATGTTTTTGGTGATCAATAAGAATTATTCCATTGAGCTTGTCAATAAAAAGACCTGTGAGGTTTTAGGTTATGATCGGGATGCAATTTTACACAAGAACTGGTTTACCGGCTTCGTTCCGCCAAGGGAACGAAAGGGACTAATGGCACTTCTCGATACTAGTTTTGCGGATTACGTGGATCCCCCCGATTTTTATGAAAACCATGTGTTGACCAAAGATGGTAGGGAGCGACTTATACAATGGCGAAATGCTATCTTACGGGATGGAAACGATCAAATTATTGGGGTTGTAAGTTCTGGTGTGGATATCACAGAAACCAAGTTATTACAAAACACCTTAAATATAAGGAATAGTGCCTTGGAACTTGCTGGAAACGGAATTATTATTGTAGATGCCCAAAATCCAAAACTGCCAATAATCTATAGCAATAAGTCCTTTACTAAAATAACGGGGTATGCCCGTGATGAGATTCTAGGAAGAAATTGTAGGTTTTTACAGAATAAGGATCGGCACCAACCCGAAATTGCAAACTTGGCAAAGGCTATACAAAGTGGTAAGCCCTGTAGGGTGGTACTCAGAAATTATCGTAAGGACGGAACCCTTTTTTGGAATGATCTGGCCATTACGCCCTTATATGACAAAGAGCAAAAATTGACACATTTTATAGGGGTTCAGAACGATGTTACCGAAATTCAGCAAAACAAAAGGAAATTAGAGGAATATGCCCAACAATTGGAGGATAGAGTAAAGGAACGGACACGGGAGGTAGAAACTACAGTGCAGAAATTGGCAGCCACCAGTTTAGATCTGGAAGATCAGGTGGTGGAGACCCAAAGGGCGGAAAAGAAGGCGAAGCTAAACAAGGCATTGTTTTCTGCCATAGCACATAATTTCCCCAATGGAATCATTATGGTCTTTAATTCCGATTACGAATTGGTTTATGTGGAAGGGGAGGAGATGGACCGTATCAATGTTAAAAAGGCGGATTTTGAAGGAATTCCCCTAGATGACATCCCCGTTTTTTCAAAAGGCCAGATCAAAAAAATAAAATCGGATATTCGAAAGACATTAAGGGGAAGCAATATTTCTTTTGAAGTGGATTTTCATGATCAATGCTATGCCGTAAATTCGACACCGCTCTATTCCGATGAAAAAAAAATAATGTGGGCCTTGTTTGTTTACAACAATGTTAATGAGCAGAAAGAGGTACAACATAAGTTGGAAAGGACACTGACAGCGGAAAAGGAACTAAATGAGCTCAAATCCCGATTTATTTCGATGGCCTCACATGAATTCCGTACCCCGCTAAGTGCCATACTTTCCTCTGCTATCCTAATAGGAAAACAGAATGAGCCAGGGAAAGAGGACAGGAGATTGAAACATGTCTCGCGGATTAGAACCAATGTAAAGGATCTAGTTGTTATTCTGAACGACTTCTTATCCTTGAGCAAGTTGGAGGAAGGCAAGGTACAGGTAAAACCACAGTCTTTTGAATTGATTCAATTTATAAAAATGTTGCTCGATGAAATGGAGCCAAACAAAAAGGATGGTCAAGACTTTGTCTTAAAGTGTCCCGAACCTTCCATATCGGTTTTTCTTGACCCCAAATTATTGAATCATATCCTTATAAATCTTCTCTCCAATGCTATAAAGTATTCGGAGGAGCAACAAATAATCATCATAAAAATTGAGGTTAAGGGAGAAATACTATTTATAGAGATTAAGGATAAAGGCATTGGAATACCCAAAGAGGAGCAAAAGAACCTGTTCAATCGCTTCTTTCGTGCAGAAAACGCCACCAACTTCCAGGGCACGGGTCTCGGGCTTCATATTGTTAAACAGTATACGGAACTATTGGGTGGTAGTATAAGTTTTAAAAGTGAAGTGGGTGTTGGAAGTACCTTTAATATTGAACTTCCCGTAAATATAAACGGATATGAAAAGAATTCTATTGATTGAGGATAACAAGGATGTGCGGGAAAATACAGCAGACATATTGGAATTGGCCAATTACGAGGTCACTACTGCCGAGAATGGTAAAATAGGGGTAGAACGCGCTGAAATATTTAGGCCAGATGTGATTATATGCGACATTATGATGCCCGAATTGGACGGTTATGGAGTCTTGGAACTGTTGGGTAAAAACAATGCAACCTCAAGTATACCCTTTATATTTTTGACGGCAAAAACCGATAGGGCAGAGGTGCGGTTGGGAATGAATTTGGGGGCAGACGATTATTTGACCAAACCTTTTGAGGAAAAGGAATTATTGGAGGCTATTGCCTCCCGTTTGCGCAAGAGCGATTTTCTTAAAAAAGAGATTGCAAAAAACATGGAGGGACTTAATAATTTTCTGGATGAGGCTACCCAATACATGGATATGAAGAGTCTTTCCAAGGATTACCCCCTTAAGAAGTACCATAAAAAGGAGATTATTTTTTGGGAAGGCGATAATGCACATTCCTTGTATTTCATAGAATACGGTAGTGTGAAGACCTATAAAAGCACCGAATCTGGAAAGGAATTCGTAACGGGTATTTTAGGCCCGGGCGATTTTATTGGGCAATTGTCCTTGTTGAATTCCAATAAAGTGTATGTTGAAAATGCCACTGTGTTGGAAGATGCCGAATTGTGTGCCATTCCCAGGAAAGATTTTACTAAATTGCTTTATGGCAACTCTGTGGTTTCTCAGAAATTTATAGGTATGATATCCAATAATATAATGCACTTACAGGAACAGTTGGTGGATATGGCTTATGCCTCGGTAAGGAAACGGGCAGCCAAGGCACTATTGGACCTTTATGATAAGCAGGTAATACTGGATAAACCCAACGGGGGCATAGGGATTCCACGGGAAGATTTCGCAGGTTTGATCGGTACGGCAACAGAAACCGCTATCCGTACCTTATCGGACTTTAAGGAAGAAGGTTTGATTGCCACCGACCACGGAAGAAGGATTACTATAACAAATGAAAAAGGACTTAGGGAAGTAGCCGATTTTTAAAGTTGCCAATGTGTAAAGGGTCAGAATCGTGGAAGCTACCTTCGGTTAAAAATGGCTTTGAGTTTCCTAATGGCATAGACCAACAATATTTGTTGTATGCTTCCCTTCAGGTTCCCTGCCAATTGCAATGGTCTTAGATTTGCCTTAACCTGATTAATATTAAGTTTAAGGCTTTCAATTTCAATTTGGCGCTGTAATTTCAAGACTATTAGCCTTTCATCAATTTCTTTAAAAGAGTTGTATTGCTTCCCCATAGTCTTAATCAAAAAAATGTTTGGAAAATGTACGTAATAATGGCCCATTGAGCTTATTCCTAAGATAATAACTTATGAAAGCTATGAGAATATAGGCCATACCAACCACTAAATACCCAAGGTAAGTGCTTTCCATAACTGTGTTAAGAGCGTTTGATGCTGCCCAAGACAACAAAACCAAGGCAAGTAGGGCCAAAGCCCCAATTAAAAGGGTTTGTGCAAATACGGTCACCAGCTCCATGAGCACCTTAAATATTTTTAGCTTGGCATACTCTTCGCTATTTTCTAGATAAGACCTTACATCGGCTTCCGCCTCTGTAAGGTCTCTCTTAATTTCTTCCAAGGCCATATTACCTTATTTTTGAAGTTGTGCGTTTTTCTTTTTTAAGTCTTCCAATTTGCGCTCCAAAGAAGCAATAATATCATCTGCCTTGTAGCTCATAGTGGAAATGGCTTCATCCAATTTTCGGTCGAAGGCATCTTTTTTCTCGTTGGCAGTTTTGGTAAGTTCTTCCTTGGCGTGCGATATTCTATCAGATATATCATGGGTGGTTTCCCCAACTTTTTGCTTTAATTTATGTCTGGTCTCAATACCCTTGTCCGGGGCATATAAAATTCCAATTCCTGCACCTATGGCAGCCCCTGTCAATAATGCCAAAAAAATATTCCCGTCGTTGTTTGTCATGATTTTTGATTTTTAGATTACTACATGTTTTAGAATAATAATCAAATGTAGCCCTAACAAAATCGATTTGAAATGATTTAAATCATATCCTATTCCCAAATAGGTACTTAAATTAGGTTTCAAGTTTTGCAAGGCTTTGGCCGACCTATTAAAAAACCGGAAGGAAGAAGGACAACTGATATAAGTCATTTTATATAAGCGTTGAAGTTTGCATTTTTGAAGGAAAGTTACTTAGTATATAAATAAATTCAACATGGAAGAATCAGTAAATATTTATGAAGGCAATAGGGAGTTTCACTTATTTGTAGCCAATACGTACAAGGATTTGATACGGCTCAAAAAGGAAGGGGATCTTTCATCATTCAATAATCTTTTGGTAAAGGCGATACCTAAAGTGAAACGGTATGTTAATAAGGAACTTGACAGGGCATTGGCCAGTGGCAAAATTGATAGGAACAAATATAGGGCAGATGATTTCATTGATCAACTCTTTATAGAGATGTATGATCATATTGATGAAATTGAAAATGAAAAGGAACTTTACCCTTGGATGTTTAAAAAGGTAGATGAGTTATTGGGGGATATTCTTGTTGAAGAGGAATTTGATTCCTTATTCTTAGAGAATTTGGATAACTATTCCAAGCCCGAATGGGATGAAATGCAGGAGAAATTTTCTACCGATGGGGATGGTGATTTGGTGATGAAAGAAGAATGGGACGATATTTCCTATGCGAAGAACGATTATGTACTGAATCATGTTTTTGTCGAAGACGGGGATGAGAAAATCATAGTCCAATTGGACAAGGAACTGGGAGATGAGAATATTAGGAAACACACCGAATTGGTATTAAGGCAGTTACCAGTACCCATGCGAAGGGTGTATGAGCTTTTTACAGAACATCAGTTTGATGTGGCCGAAATTGCTAAAATACGCAACAGTACCATTAAGGAGGTAGAATCCATTTTGGAGGCAGCTAGGAAAAGCTTGCGTAAAAGTTTCTTAAGTAGGTATGTGTCCTAACTAGGGATAACTTAATAAAGATCTATGAGCGCCAAATTATCGAGTCCGAAAAAAGAAATATTGTTGGGTAGTGCATTGGATATGCTACACAAGGAAAGTAAGGAATGGACCAATAGCATAGCATTTTGGAAGGATGAAGTTAATTTTTTCAGCGATTTGTTGGATCATGAGCAGGTGAATGCCTCGGAATATGGACAAATGCTGCAATACTTGGACAAGATCCACGCATCGCTATTTGATTATTTGGCAGCAGATATACTAGACCATGAAAGGTTACTTTCCAGACTGGTAAAAGGAGAGGAAGGTTTATCCGATCAGGATTATAGGGGAAAACATGCGGTCCTTAAAGAACAAATGGATTTGTTTACCAATGACTTTAAGGAATTAAAAAAAATGGTATTTGGGTACGCCAAGAAGTTGTAGCCATAACGTTTGCAGATGTGCCTTAGGGGGAATGAGTCCAATAATCTTTGTCCATGAACAAAATGACAGCGTTCAAATATATATGAAAGTTATGGAAATTTCAATTTACACTTCGGAAAATAAAACAATGGATAGTATTGCCAATTTTTTGGAATTCTACTATGGATTTCGGTTGAAACATCTGGCCAGCGATTTGTTGGCACATGGTTTGTCGCCCACACAAATTACTGAGGCGGTGGTCAAGGCCATGGCTGTAGGGAAATCTTCCGGTCTGGATATAGATCAACATTTTAGGCCGGTATTCACTGGAATTCAAGAACAAGTGGTGAGCGATTGCAAGCTATCACATTTGGCCTTTGGGTTGGTGCTTATGAATGCCGATGCCGATCTACAGGTCGTAGGGGATTTTCAAGTTAGTGTCCTGCAGGAATATTTAGGGCAAATCGGATCTGTCTAGAATTCTATTTCCAAGGAGATGGGACAATGGTCGGAACCAAAATAATCCGATAGGATGTCAACAGACTTTATACGGTCTACCAAAGACTTGCTTACCAAAAAATAATCTATGCGCCAGCCTGTATTTCGTTCCCGCGACTTAAAACGATAGCTCCAATAGGTATAGGCTACGGTATCTGGATGAAAATACCGAAACGAATCCACAAATCCTGCTTGGGTAAAAGCGTCCATTCCGTCAATTTCAGTTTGGGTGTATCCTGCTGTTTTGTTATAGTTACTTTTATCGTTTTTAAGGTCTATGGCCCTGTGGGCCACATTAAAATCCCCACAAGCTATTACGGGTTTGGTCTTTTCAAGGTTTTTAAGGTAGTTTAGGAAATCCGCATCCCATTGTTTACGGTAATCCAAACGGTCCAATTGCTGGCCGGAATTGGGTACGTAGACATTTACCAAATAAAAATCATTATACTCCGCACATTGTATTCTACCTTCACTATCGTGCTCCGATATTTTCATATCTTTTGTAACGGCAATTGGTGCTGTTTTGCTTAGCAGTGCAGTGCCGGAATAACCTTTCTTATCGGCCGAATTGTAATGGATAATATAATGTTCCATTGCCGAAAGTGTCTCCTCTACCTCATGGTCCTGTGCCTTGGTCTCTTGAAGACAGAGAATATCAGGTGCCATTTTGTTAACGGATTCAAAAAAATCTTTTTTGGCAATGGCCCTAATGCCGTTGACGTTCCAGGAAATTATTCTCATTATATGGATTTTATTTAGGACACGATCTAAAAAAATAATTCGGAATAAAGATAATGATTCCGAACTGTTTTTATAAAATGATCAATTAAAGTTTTATCCATTCCTTCCCCAACCTTCGGAAAGAGCAGTAGAAGGTTTAATCCTTCTTACTCCTGTAGATTGAAATAAGAATAACCAATCCAATAATGGCGGACAGACCAAAACCTATTGCTCCCAATACGGGTATTCCACTAACCTTCGGAGGCATATCGGCCATTACCAAAAGAGCGGAGCCTATGGATAGGGCAGCAATAATTACAGCATATACCAAACGATTAAAAGCAGTCTTTAAGGTTTTTCTAAATTCGTCCAAGCCTTTGTGTTCATGTACAATGACCAATTTGCCATCTTTGATCTTATCCACTATTTCATTAATGTCGTCCGGCAATTTGTCCAACAGGGCATTGTAATCTTGAAATCTATTCAGGTTCTTTTTAAAAAGTCGTTTTAGGCCAAACCTTTTACGGGTAATCTTGGCCATATAGGGTTCTAAGTTATCCGTTATGTTGAATTCAGGGTCCAATTTTAGACCTACGCCTTCTATTATTACCAAAGCCCTTATAAGGATATATAAGTAATGTGGTATCGTAATTTTATTCTCGTAAAGAACATTTTTAAATTGTTTCAAGGTGATTCCCAACTTAATGTTACGGATAGAGGTATTGCTTATACCTTCAACCAATTCGTACAGATCATACTCCAGTTTTTTTTCATCCGGGATTTCGGACCTTATGGCAATTTTTTTTAGTACCGGAATTAGTTTCCTTACATCTTTTTTTAAAAAACATAGCAGCAGATCTATTAGTGCCTCCTTGTCTTTAGGCATAATGGTACCCATCATACCAAAATCTATAAAGCAGATTTTTTGGACTTCGGGCAATACAAATAGATTTCCGGGATGTGGGTCGGCGTGAAAAAAACCATGTTCCAATACCTGTTCCAGATATAGATCTACCCCAACTTTTGCTACGGCACTGGAATCAATATTTTTGGCTTTTAATTTTTCCAGTTCGGAAACCTTGATTCCGTCTATCCATTCCATACAAATAATATGGTCATTGCTCAATTCCCGGTATAATTTTGGGACATAGATATCATTGTTGTCCATAAAGTTTCTGGCGAAATGTTCCATATTGTCCATTTCCCTATGAAAACTAAGTTCTTCGTTAACACTTTTTTCAAAGGACTCTACCAATTTTGCGGGCTGAAAGGCCTTTACCTGTGCACTATATTTTTCCAGGGCCTCGGCAACTTCCTTCATAATGGAAATATCCGAAGCAATGACCTCCGCTATATTGGGACGCTGAATTTTTAGGGCTACCCAATCTCCATTCAGTAGTTGCGCCTTATGTACTTGGGCCAGAGAGGCCGCTGCCAATGGTTTGGGGTCAATGGAAAGGAAATATTGGGGGCAGTTGATATTCAGTTCCTGTGACAAAACTTTTTCTACTTCAAAATTCTGTAGGGTGGGAGCATGGTCTTGTAGTTTTTCAAGTTCCTTAACCAGGTCTGGAGGCAACATATCGTCCCGGTTGCTCATAATTTGCCCCATTTTCACATAGGATGGGCCCAATTCTTCAAGCACCATACGGATACGTTGAAATGTAGACCCTGATAACCGCTTTTCTGTATCAGGGTGTTTTAGAAGGTATTTTTTGGGGATGAATTTTCTAGCTTGGCTGTTGGCCATAATATCCTCAAACCCATATTTGGTAAGAACCATGAATAGGGCATTGTACCTTTTAAGATTTTGTTTCTGTGGAAGTTTTATACCAAACATATAATTTAGAGGTACTTGGTCAAAAAACGAAAGAAGTCCTTTTTAAGATCCGCATAGATTTCTTCCTGTACCTCCATTTTTTTTCGGAACTCTATATGTTTTTTTACCAATTCGGTGTCCATGGCGTCATGCGATACCAGATCTTGACCGGCCATGCGGGTTTCATGGATTTCTATTTCTTCCAATAAATCCTCAATTACTCCACCGTGTAGTATAAATTCGTTCTGAAAGTGGTCCAATTGCTTTAATACCTCCTTTTTGGTCCATCTAGTAACTAGTTCGCTAAGCCTGTTATTGAAAATGATGAGTTCATCCTTCCAAAAGAAGAGTTCCCTCCTCCATATTTCGTGTTCAAAATGCAGGTTTGAATTATATATGATCTCTTTTTCCATGATAATTGTATTTAAATATTATTAATGTGGCACACTCCAAAATTATTTAAATGTATCCACCCCTCAAATGACATATATCATTTGTGGAATTTTACATATCCACTTACTTTGCATTGTTGGAACATCAAATGGAGGAAACCGAAAAAAGGTCTGAACCCAACAAGGAAGTGTCAATATATACTTGTGGTAGTTTGATGTTTGCAAATAAAAAACATACAATGCCTGAACAATTGAATTGACATTTGGTAGTGGGCCTTGCAATTTGTATAATATAAATTAATAGTTATGAGGAAAAATATGGGTAATTTGGACAGAACCTTGCGTTTTGTGGTAGCGGCGGCATTGATCGCTCTTTATTATAATGATGTTATTTCCGGAACGTTGGGCATTGTACTGGTGGTTTTGGCCATTGTCTTTTTCCTGACCAGTTTTATAGGCTTTTGTCCGCTCTACCTTCCTTTTGGAATTAGAACATGTAAAGCGAAAAAGTAATAGGCCTAGGTCTTAACAAGTGTGAATTCCAAGAAGTGGCTATAAATCTATGATATGATGTGAAAATCATAGTTTTCGGGATAGTCCATAGGCCTGTTTTGCTATTTCCAGTTCTTCATTTGTGGGGACTACCAATATTTTGACTTGGGCATTTTCGTTTCCAATTTCCCTGATGTCCGAGGATTTTAATTCATTTTTGGTAGGGTCCATTGCAATGCCCAAATATTCCATGTCGGTGCATACCAGGCTTCTGATCGTGCTGGAATTTTCCCCAATGCCAGCGGTAAAGACTAGGGCATCCAATCCGTTCATGGCAGCCGCATAGGCTCCTATATACTTTTTAATACGGTATGCGTTCATTTCCAAAGCCAATAGGCATTCCGGGTTTCCGGCCTGTGCTTTGGCTTCAATATCCCTAAGATCCGTATGCCCCGTTAGTCCCAGCATGCCGCTTTTTTTGGAGAGTAAGGTATTGACATCTTCTAGGCCATAGCCTAAACTATTTACCAAATAAAATATAAGGGAATGATCTATGTCCCCACTTCTAGAACCCATGATAAGTCCATTGGAAGGGGTAAAACCCATGGAATGATCAACACTTTTGCCATCCTTTACAGCAGTAATACTACAACCATGGCCCAGATGTACCGTAATCATTTTGGAAGATTTTAATCTTAAGAAGGAAGTTGCCTTCTCGGACACATATTTATGACTGGTACCATGAAAACCAAAGGCTTGGATACGGTGATCTGTATATAATTCATTGGGCAAGGCATATTTCTTGGCCTTCACTGGCATGGTCTGGTGAAAAGCGGTATCAAAAACGGCAATTTGTCTGGCAGTGGGAAAGGCTTCTTCGGCCAATAATATTCCTCCCAAATTATGTGGGTTGTGTAAAGGTGCCAATATGGCAAGTTGCCCTATATTATCTTTTACCTCCTCTGTGATCACCGTAGTATCGGAAAAGGTGTTGCCACCATGTACTACCCTATGGGCCACTATGGCAATATCATTGACATTTGCAATAACACCTAGGACGGGATCCATCAGGATTGTGGCCATTTTCTTGAATCCAGCACTGTGGTCGGGTATCACCATAACCTCCTCCATATCCACGGTATTGGTTTTATATTTTACAGTTGCATTTTTGGAGCCGATTCGCTCTATTAGACCCTTGCCGATTAAAAGCTCGGAAGGCATTTGAATTACTTGGTATTTAATGGAAGAACTACCTGCGTTAATTATCAGTATGTTCATGTTTTTGGTTTTTTGGTATTGGTATTATATGCCTTGTGCCTGTATGGCAGTAATGACTACAGTATTATAGATATCCTCTACAGTACAACCGCGGCTTAGGTCGTTCACTGGCTTATTAAGACCTTGTAGCATGGGACCAATGGCCAGAGCACCTGTTTCCCTTTGGACGGCCTTATAGGTGTTGTTTCCAGTATTTAGATCTGGAAAAATGAATACACTGGCTTGGCCTGCCACTTCCGAATCCGGTAATTTACTCTTACCTACATTGATATCTACTGCTGCATCGTATTGTATGGGACCCTCTACTTTTAAATTGGGCTGTTTTTTTCTAATAATATCTGTGGCTTTGCGCACTCTATCCACATCTTCTCCCACTCCTGAAGCACCGGAGGAATAGGATAGCATGGCAATTTTAGGTTCAATACCGAATGCCGAACTGGTAGCTGCCGAAGAAATGGCTATTTCGGCCAATTGTTCAGCGGTGGGGTTTGGATTTATGGCACAGTCCCCGAATATAGTGACACGATTGGGGAGACACATAAAGAACACAGAGGAAACAATGGAGACCTCCGGTTTGGTTTTGATAAACTGTAAAGCAGGTCTAATGGTATGTTGAGTAGTATGTGCCGCACCGGACACCATTCCATCCGCATGGCCTTTGTAGACCATCATGGTTCCAAAATAGGAAACATCCTCCATTAGGTCTTTTGCCATGGCCAAGTTTACATTCTTTTCCTTGCGAAGCTCGTACAGCGTGCTAGCATAATCCATAAAATAGGGCGATGATTTGGGGTCTATAATATTGAAGCTATTGGTATCCAGATTAATATCCAATTCTGAAATTTTTGCTATTATTTGTTCGGCATCTCCCAACAATGTAATAGTAACCGCATTGGTGTCCAAAAGTTTTTTGGTGGCCTTTAAAATGCGTTCGTCATTCCCTTCAGGGAGAACAATATGCTTCTTGGCCGATTTTGCCCGTTTAAGCAGATTGTACTGAAACATTCTAGGGGTAATTCCTTCAGCCTTGAAAGTAATAAGTCGCTCTGCCAATTCACTTGTGGGAACATATTTTTCAAATTCGTGTATAGAGGTCGATATTTTTTCTTTGTTCTCCGGATAGATCCTAGGTTTAATTGTGCCAATACGGTTGGTTACTGAAAAAGTACCATCGGCAACCGAGATTATGGGGATAATATCGGAAAGGCCCTCAATAAGTTTTATAATGGAGCCCTCTGGTAAAAGCCCCCCCGTTAATACAATACCCGAGAGATTGGGATAATTGGTAGAGATGTTGGCCTGTAATGCCCCTAGAATAATATCAGCCCTATCTCCTGGTGTTATGACCAAACTATCCTTTTTTAAATGGGTAAGATAATTTCGGAGCTGCATGGCACCCACACTAAACTCCCCGGCCTGATTATTAATAAAATTTTCACCGAACAAAACCTTGGCCGAAAGCGCCTGCGCAATTTCCTTTACGGTAGGATTTCCCAAAATTGGGTTCACAGGGATGGCGGCTATCAATACTTTTTTGGGTAGTTTGGTCTTGAGACCGACTACTGCCTGGTCCAAATTCACTGGAGGAACTTTGTTGGCGACGGTAAGTAGTACTTCAACACCCTTTTCCCTGAAGGAATCATAGGCCATATAGACATTTCCGATCAACTCTTGAACGGTCTTGCCCATACCGTTGGCTATGATGATTGCAGGAATTCCCAAATTTTTGGCGATAAGTACATTAATATCCCATTCAATAATGGCACCCTCCCCCGAAAAATCCGTTCCTTCCACCAAAACAATGTCAAACCTATCCTCAATGGCCTTGTACTTATTGATGATATTACCAATAATTTCATCATCCTTGTCCATGTTTTTGAGTTGTACCACTTGGCTACGGGTATAGGCATAGGAATCCTCGAATTTTTGATCTACTTCAAAATGCTTTAGTACAGTGTCTATGTGGTCATCAATCCTGCCTTTATCAAAGTCATCGATAATTGGACGGAAATAACCCACCTTGGCGGTTTTTCCCAATAATAACTGCATCATGCCCAAGGTTACGATAGATTTTCCGCTATTGGGCTCTGTAGTGGCAAGATATATGGCTTTGCTCATGAATTACTATTATTCTTTGAAGTTATATAATAAGGATTTTTTTTCAAGTTGCGAAGTTCGGGTATAGAAATAGTACCATATATGATAGAAGTCATTTATGGATACAGCACTTGACCTTAATTTTAACTTAACAACTTTATCCCATTAACAATTTAACTTCTTTAAATAGGCAAGTATTACGGGGTTTACCCCAATTGGAATATTTGGTTTCTTGCAAGTTGTGTTGATAGATTACAATTATAACAAAATGAAAACATTGCTTTATGCCACGGATTATTCCGAAAACTCGGTCTCTGCTTTGCAGTTTGCCTATAAATTGGGTCAGGACTTGGGTACCCGACTGGTTATTACCCATACATTTACTTCCCCTACTGTATTGGGTGTGGGGGTAAAGGGTGCCCCACCTATCCATGAGGGAAATCCGTTTAAATTTCATCGTAACGAGTTGGAGAAATTCTGCACAGAACACCTTGGGAACAAGTGGAACAATCCCAAAATACAAATGGAGCCAGTACAGAACAGTTCGGTAATCAAAGGAATTATATACAAAGCGGAAGAATATCACGCCCAACTCATCGTGGTGGGAACCAAAGGAGATAATGGTCTGGAGGAATTGATCTTGGGTAGTACTACCAAGAAGTTAATAGAGAAAGCACCTTGTCCTATAATAGCCATTCCCAAAGATGTATTGCCTAGAAATTTGGATACCATGGTCTATGCTACAGATTTTGAAGAAGAAGATATACATGCCATTGAAAAGCTTTCACAAATAGCCAAGCCTTTAAAAGCAAAGATTAGGGTAGTACATATTTCAACCAGTGGGGAATACGCGGGAGATTTGCGAATGGAGTGGTTTAAGGACATGCTAAAATCCAAGGTGGATTATCCAGAAATAGAGTTTGAACTGTTGTTTTCTGAAGATATATTTGACACTCTCAGCATTTATTTAGGGGTGGTAAATGCGGATATGGTAGTGATGCTGGAAAGGGAAAAAAAAGGATTTCTAAAAAAATGGTTCTATAGTGATTTAGTAAAAAAAATGGAGGATTACGGCGAGGTAATATTGATGAGTTTTAATGAGCATAACCATAAAACCTTATTTTTTTAGGCGTATTTGATGCTGGTTTTTAGGATGGGACAAAGTATGTGGATTGAAAATATATAGCTATGCCATATTCTTTTTATGTTTGATGGAAAACAACATTCTTTAGCTTTTTTGCAAAGCCATAGTACCATAGTAGGCGGCTCCCAACAGTGCCGTTTTTTCATTTAGGATGACCCTGACCGGTATCATTTTCAAAACGGGGTTTAACCTCCCCGACTGCACAAAGTTGTTGTAAAAAACGTCCCGATTAATACCTGCTATTATTTTTGGCAAGATTCCCCCGCCTATATAAATACCCCCTGTAGCCTTGAATTTTAGAGCGAGCTGTGCCGCTTCTATGGCCAGGAAACGAATAAAGTTATCCAGGGTTTCGGAACAAACGGAATCCTTACCTTCCATTGCCGTCCCGGTAATTACTGCAGAAGGATTACCCTTGGACATTTGATCACTCAGCCATTGAGGCTCCTTTACACCACTTATTTGCCTTAGGAACACATAAAGATCCATGATTCCGGGACCTGATAACAACCTTTCCCAGCTTACATGTCCAAATTTCTTTTGGAAGTGCTGTAGAATTCTTATGTCCATTTCATTGCGAGGACTAAAATCGCAATGGCCGCCCTCACAGGCAAAGGGGTGGTAGTGCGATCCATCCCAGAACATTCCAGCTTCCCCCAGTCCCGTACCTGGCGATAGTAGTGCTGCATTGCCAGGTATTTTTGTGCCGCACTTAAGGGTTTCAAAGTCTTTTTCTTGTAGGGCAGCCAATCCGTACGCATTGGCCTCCATATCGTTGATCAATGAAACAGCCCTTATTTTAAATTCCTTACTAATTGCTTCACTGTCAATTGCCCAAGGAAAATTTGTGCCATCTACCTTGCCTTGGATTACGGGTCCGGCAACACCCAGACATATACCATTTATCTTGGGCATGTCTATGGTATGGAAGGCAGATACCATTTCCAAAAAGGATTTGTATTGTTTAGTGCGATATGATTTTTCCTTTAATGGAACTAGGTTGCCATCCTGAATTTGAAAAAGGGCCAAATTTGTTTTGGTGCCACCAATATCCCCGGCCAAAATAACACCTTTGTCCTTGGATATTCCTTTATTCATAAAAGCTAAGGGAATCTCTCCTTTATGGATGGCGGGTAACGAAAATTTTTGAATATTGTCCATAAAGTCTATCTTTTTTAATATGGTTGCGTTCTATACCACTAGAATATTTTGAATTAAATTAAGTAATCCATGCTTATCTTTCAAGCGTTTTATTGTCCTAGGATCCATTGGTACAAATTATCGGCATCATCTTTATTGCACAGTTGGGTGCCCTCATGCATGGTAGCCGCTGTACCACAGGCCACTCCGTATTTTACCATTTCGCTGTTTGTTTTGCCTTTGAGCAAACCCACTAACATACCGGCCACCATACTGTCGCCTGCACCAATGGTACTTTTTTGGAGAACCGTGGGCGCTGGAATATGTTCTATGAGATCCTTGGTGGCCAAGAGGGCTCCTTTCGGACCCAATGATACAACAAGTATCCCACAATCGTGCTCCTTCAAAAATTTTTTGGCGAGGGGTTCCAATTCCAGAGCAGAGATTGATGAAACACCACATAAAGTACTCAATTCCCCAAGGTTGGGCTTTAGCATAAATATTTTGGATTTGGTAGCCTGAAGCAAGGCCTCCCCGGAAGTGTCCAATATAAAGTGTACTTTTTTTCTTTTGGCTATTTCCGCTACCAGAACGTAGAAATCATCCGGCATTCCCGGGGGCAATTTACCGCTGGCCACCAAATAGTCCCCATTTTCCAGATTCTCATCCAGTTTTACTAGTAGGGTTTCCCACTCCTCCTTTGCCACCTGTGGTCCTGGCACTCCAAAGCGGTATTGTAAGTTGGTAGTGGTATCGGTAACTGCAAGGTTATCCCGTGTCCATCCCTTAATGGGTATTACCAATTGATCAATATCTACCTTGTCCAAAATTTGCCTTAAATGTTCTCCTGTGGGTCCCCCGGCCAGATACATGCAGAGTGATTTCTCGCCCAATTTTTTAAGAGCACGTGATACATTGATACCACCACCACCCGCATCGTAAGTTGGCGCGGTACAGCGTAGTTTGGTGTTAGGGCTTATACCTGCTACCGAGACATTCTTATCTATTACAGGATTTAAGGTAAGGGTTACAATTCTCTTTTGCATCTTGGTTATAATTTATGATTGTTCATGGTCCTATGTCTTTTGATCTGGGCAGAAACTGGACATTCCTAGCCTAGGTTTCCTTTTTCAAAGGAAAACGCCAAAAAGTATGTATAGGTTTATAGAATACCATAGGGTGTCCCACTTGTAATCACAAAGGAAATAGTTAAGAAGGTGGTGAAAAATGATATTAATCATCATTCCATGTACTTGAGCTTATATTTTTGTTGGTTGGGCCAGAATATTGGTTATTCAATTTTAAGGGGTGGTTCAACTATCTGCATTTTATTGTCTGCAAAAGTTGCTTTAATGGAGTTAATTGATCATAAAGGGAATGTTACCATCGCCGATATCGCTACCATTAGGCTTTTTCGTTACATTTTCTAAAAAAAACTAAGGACGAACGGGGAAGCGGGAACCTATTTGGTTGTTTCTGTACCTTAGTTAGCGAATAAGTGGATCGGATTATTGAAATATCACGAAAATAAATCTCTATTTCCAGGATATGAATTTATTAGTGAAACTCAATATTGGGAAGTCAGAAAGACGCACTTAAAATTGCAAGTTGAACTAATCCCGCCATTTTTGGCGGGATCTGGGTTCAATACCTCGACCCTAGGGTCGATTCCTATTATTGGGTTCAGGGCCTGCCTTTGTCGGCAGACAGGCCTGCCTTTGTCGGTAGACAGGCCTACCTTTGTTGGTAGACAGGCTTGCCCTGAGGTTTAATACCTTTTATGGTTACTGGGTCATATATCAATTACTGCTTTCCGCCATTCCAAAGCTGATCTTACTTTGTTCCGCCATATTTATATTGTTGATTCCATCAATGAGCGCATCCGGACTAAAGGAGATGGAGTTGATACCCTTTTCTACAAGAAATTGTGCAAACTCAGGATAATCACTGGGAGCCTGTCCGCAGAGTCCAATTTTTGTATTTGTTTTATGGGCCGAGGCAATAACCATAGAGATCATTTTTTTTACTCCCGGATCATTGGCATCAAAAATGTCGCTTAAGAGTTCCGAATCGCGATCCACACCCAAGGTCAATTGGGTAAGATCGTTGGAACCTATGGAGAAGCCGTCAAAAAAATGTGCGAACTCTTCGGCGAGAATAACGTTGTTGGGAATTTCGGTCATCATATAGAGCTGCAGGCCATTTTCGCCTCTTTTCAATCCGTTAGCTGCCATAAGATCTACCACTCTTTCTGTTTCTTTAAGGGTACGACAGAAGGGAATCATAATCTTTACATTATTAAAACCCATTTCCTCCCTAACCCTTTTCATGGCCTTGCACTCCAATTCAAAAGCCTCCTGATATTTAGGATGATAGTAACGTGATGCTCCCCTAAAACCGATCATAGGATTGGATTCCAACGGTTCAAATTCCTTACCGCCTATTAGATTGGCATATTCATTGGATTTAAAATCACTGGTACGTACAATAACATCTTTAGGATAAAAGGCGGCTGCAATGGTGGCAATTCCCTCTGCTAATTTTTGTACAAAATAATCGGCCTTGTCCGGATAGTGGTGGGTGAGTTTTTCAATAAGTGTTTTGGCCGCAATATCTTTCAAATCATCAAAATGTTTTAGGGCCATTGGATGGATTTGAATGGAATTGTTGATGACAAATTCCAATCGCATCAGACCAACTCCGGCCGTGGGATAAAATGATAGTTTAAATGCCTGTTCCGGATCTGCCAAAATGAGCATGGGTTGGGTTATAGGGGTTTTAAGTGACTTGGTATCCACCACTTTTTCATCCCATGTCAATATTCCCTCGTAGACCACCCCAGTGTCCCCATCCGCGCAGGATATGGTAATATCCTGACCGTCCTTGATCGTTTTTGTGGCATTAAGGGTGCCAACAATGGCTGCTGCACCAACTTCCCTGGCAACAATGGCGGCATGACTTGTGCGTCCCCCTTGGTCTGTAATGATGCCGGCCGCTTTTTTGAGGATGGGATCCCAATCGGGATCGGTCTTTTCCGTGACAAGAATTTCCCCTGCTTGCAATTTATCGGATTCAAGTGGACTATGGATGATGCGTGCTTTCCCGGCCGATATTTTGTTGCCAAGACCCATTCCCCTCGTAATTTCCTTACTTTTTTGAAGTAAGGAATAGGTACTGATTTTAAGGTTGTCTTTTTTGGCGCTTTGTACTGTCTCGGGTCTAGCCTGGACTATAAACAATTCATTGGTCAATCCGTCCTTTGCCCATTCTATATCCATCGGACGTCCATAATGGTCTTCAATGATTATGGACCATTGGGCTAGTTTTATCACTTCCGCATCGGCAAGTACAAATTTTTCCTGTTTTTCTATTTTGGTGTCAAGGTTAAGGATACCACTGCCCGAACTGTCGTATACCATGGTTTTTTCCTTGCTGCCCAATTTTCTTGAAATGATGGGCTGTGGAATGCTATTTTTTAGACTAGGTTTATATACAAAGTATTCGTCGGGATTTACACTACCCTGAACAATATTTTCACCTAGGCCCCAAATACTGGAAACAAGAACTACCTTGTTAAACCCCGTGTCCGGATCTAAGGTGAAATTTACTCCGGAGCAGGCAAGATCTGAGCGTACCATTAACTGAACACCAATGGACAGCGCTACCTTGGTCTGGTCAAAATGATTGTCTTCTCGGTATTTTATAGCCCTATCGGTAAATAAGGAAGCATAACACCTATGACAGGCAGCTACCAATTCATCAAATCCCTTAACATTGAGATAGGTTTCCTGTTGCCCGGCAAAACTGGCATTGGGAAGGTCTTCTGCCGTAGCACTACTACGGACTGCCAAGGAAATATGGGGTCCGTATTTTTTAACCAATGCATTATATCCTTTTTCAAGGGAAGATTTGATGGCTTGTGGAAATTCCGCATTGGCTATACTTGTTCGTATAGCGCTCCCAACTTCCCGTAAATTTGAAAATCCTTTTTTATCCAGTTTCGCAATTTCGGTGAATATGGATTCCTGTAATTGGCCCTCTTTCAAGAATAGCCAGTATGCGTCAGAAGTAGTGGCAAATCCGTCAGGAACTTGTACCCCCTTTAAAGTCAGTTTCTGGTACATTTCGCCCAGGGAGGCATTTTTGCCTCCCACTTCGGGAATATCGCTAATGTCTATTTCGTTAAAGTGTCTTATGTAGTTTTTCATCTCCAATATATTGTGAGGGTTGTTGAAATTGATTTTATAGAGATGTACAGCCAATTGGCAGTAGCTGGAAAATGTAGAAACCAAGCCCGTTGAATACCGATCTAGGTCTCTTTTCTTTTTCCTGTAATCTCTAATATTTTGATGCGATATACGGTTGGAATCCCGCGTGAGTATAATTTGCCGGAAAACTCACTAATAAATTCGGTCTCCCTATTCTCCTTGGAGAGAATAAGTCCTTTTACTCCTTCAGTAAATTGATGCAACTTAAATTTGGCATCGGCACCTTTAAGTTCTTCGTACGTACCATGAGCCATGACCGATTGCCAATTGTTGGATGATTTTATTTCCTCCACTAATAAGGTAACCGCAGCATTTTTGCGCATGGCTTCTATCTTATGACCATCTGCAGAATAACTTATTAAGGAGTGGTCATCCTTATCATAGTAATAAGTAATGGGAAGTACATAAGGCTGTTGTTGGGATATATATCCCAAATGACCAGTATAATTATTCCTGAGTAATCGTATACTTTCGCTTGTGGTTAAATTTGTCATTTTATTTTTGATATAGTCCGTTAACTTGGCTGCAACATGCAACAATTGTAATTACTGCATTTAAAAGTCATTTCTGCCAAACCTCGATAGGGTCAAATCTAGTCCCTTCTTTTTTTGTAAAATATGATATCGGTCAGTCCATTACCTTTTAGAAAAACTACCCATATATTCTAATAGGTCCAATAGACTATAGGAGCAAGGTTTGCTGGGATTTGGACAGAAATAGACCAATCATGATTTTTCTCATATTCCAAATAGTTTAATTCCCTTTATTTTGTGCTACCGTATTTTATATTTTCTATGAGGAATTTTATATTGATTCAGTGTCTTTTTCTATTGTTATCCTGTGGAGACAAACCGGAAAGGACTTTTCCGACAAAAATCCATTTAACCGAATCTGTATATGCATCCGTAACCGTGCAGCCAGATAGTCTATATCAGGCCTATGCCCCTGTAGCGGGTATTTTGGATCGTAATTTATTGGAAGAGGGAGACTTGGTAAGGGAAGGAACGCCCATTGTTCAGATAGTTAACAGTACCCCAAGACTCAATATGGAGAATGCCAGATTGACCCTGGAATTGGCAAAGGCAAATTATAATGGAAGTTCGGCGGTCTTAAGTTCATTGGAGGATGAGATTCGATCGGCAACCTTATCCTTTAAAAATGATTCCGTTAATTATTTAAGACAAAAGAGGCTTTGGGATCAAAATATTGGTTCAAAGGTGCAGTTCGAGAACCGAAAACTAGCTTATGAAATTTCGGGAAATAATTTAAAACAACTTAAAAATAAGTACGTCCAGACCAAGAACGAACTTTCAACCCAAGTTCAGCAAGCGATCAACAATTACAATACCTCCAAGCTTTCCACCGAAGACTTTACCGTTAGCAGTAAGATCAATGGAAAGGTTTATGCCCTTTACAAAAACCCCGGGGAGATAGTCAATTCCATGGAGCCTTTGGCAGCGGTGGGAAGTGCATCGGATTTTATTATTGAGTTGTTGATAGATGAGGTCGATATAGTAAAACTCCAGTTGGGCCAAAAAGCCCTCATTACGCTGGATGCCTATGGAGATATGGTGTTTGACGCCAAAGTAAGCAAAATATATCCCAAAAAGGACGAGCGTTCCCAAACGTTCAAGGCAGAGGCCATTTTTAATAATCCTCCAAAAGCACTTTATCCCGGTTTGGCAGGGGAGGGGAATATAATTATTTCTGAAAAGGAAAATGTCTTGACCATTCCCAAGGAATATTTGTTGGAGGGGAATAAGGTAAAGACCCCAGACGGACTTGTTGAAATTGTTCCAGGGCTACAAAACCTGGATCGTGTCGAAATTATAAAAGGCATCAATGAGACCACAGAAATTCTAAAACCTGAAGAATGATCAATTGGAAGGTCATATTGAATATCGCCAAAACCCATCTGCTCACCAAGATGAAATCTACGGTCACCGCCTCCCTAGGCGTTACTTTTGGTATCGGGGCCTATATAACCTTGGTCAGTTTTATGACGGGGCTCAATGAAATGCTGGACAGCCTAATTTTGAACCAAACACCCCATATCCATATTTACAATGAAATTGAACCCTCGGATGAACAGCCCATTGCCCTTTACCAAGAATTTGAGGATGCCTTTAATGTAGTGAATTCCGTTAAGCCAAAACAAAGTCAGAAGAAGATTCACAACGGTCTACCCATCCTGAATTATCTAAAAAAGGACGAAAAGGTGTATGGTGCCACCCCACAACTTAGGGCGCAGATCTTTTATCTGTCCGGTTCCATAGAACTGGGCGGAAATTTGGTAGGGGTCGATATTATGGAGGAGGCAAGACTCTCGAACATTGGTGATTATATAGTAGAGGGAACGGCCCAGGATCTGAAAAATAGTGATAACGGAATACTTTTGGGTGACGGTCTTGCTCAAAAAATGTCGCTTAAAAAAGGGGATCGTGTACAGATAAGCACTATAAAGGGGGATGTTTTTCCCCTAAAAATTGTGGGAATCTACCAAAGTGGCATTGCAGAAATAGATAATATTCAAAGTTATGCCAATCTAAAGACGGTACAACGTATTTTGGGAGAGGCCCAGAACTACATTACCGATATCAATGTAAAGTTGTACGATATTAACGAGGCCACTACTATGGCAAAAAGCTTGGGAAAACAGTTTCAAGTAAAGGCGACCAGCATTAACGAGGCCAATGCCCAATTTGAGACGGGATCCAATATTCGTAACCTGATCACCTACGCTGTGTCCATTACATTATTGATAGTTGCAGGTTTTGGAATATACAATATCCTTAATATGCTCATTTATGAGAAAATGAAGGATATCGCAATTTTAAAAGCTATTGGATTCTCAGGCAATGACGTGCAGCTTATATTTATGTGTCAGGCTATGATTATTGGCGTATTGGGTGGGATTCTTGGGCTTATTGTTGGGTTTGTTCTTTCCAAACTAATAGATAATGTAGCCTTTGAAACCGAGGCGTTACCAACCATTACCACCTATCCCATTGATTATGATATTTGGTACTATGTCATCGGAATTTCCTTTGCCCTGATTTCGACCTTTGTTGCTGGTTGGTTGCCTTCCAATAAAGCAAAGCACATAGACCCTGTGCGTATTATTAGGGGAACTTAATCAAGAAAAATGGACTTCGTTTTAGAGACAAAAAATATCAACAAATACTTTGACCAGCCTGTGAAATTTCATGTGCTCAAAGATATCTCATTGGGAATAAGGAAGGGGGAATTTGCCTCTATCATGGGTAAATCTGGGTCAGGTAAGTCAACCCTGCTTTATATTTTGTCTACCATGGATACGGATTATACCGGGGAATTATTTTTAAACAATGAATTGATTACGGGCCAAAAACACGGTAAACTTTCACAAATACGCAATAAGAATATAGGTTTCGTGTTCCAGTTTCATTATTTGCTGTCCGAGTTTAGCGTATTGGAAAATGTGATGCTACCGGCAAAAAAATTGGGAGAGAAGTCCTTAGCGGAAATAGAACACGATGCCATGGAAAAATTAAGAATGTTGGACATCCTAAAGTTGGCCCATCAACGGGCCTCGAGAATATCAGGTGGGGAAAAACAACGGGTGGCCATTGCCAGGGCTTTGATAAACAATCCCGCGATTCTGATGGGCGACGAACCTACCGGGAATTTGGATAGCCATAATTCTGAAAACGTCTTCAGTATATTTAAACGATTAAAGGAGGAGGAAGACCTCTCTCTCTTGATAGTGACCCATGATGAGGACTTTGCCAAACGTACAGACAGAATTATACAGATGGAGGATGGCCGTATTTTGGATTAATTTTTATTTATCGCAAACTTACATGGGACAGCCATAGTTCTATTTAAAATCGTGGGGATGGGGATGCTTCCATGGGGAACGATATTCCCTTTGTAAAAGCGCTGTTGCCTCCACATCATTTACCACCATAATATTTTTAGGATCATAGACCAAAGGTCTTCCCGTGGCCATGGCCATATTGGCCAAGATACAGCTTGCGGTGGATATGTGGCCTTCCCGAATATCGGCAACAGGTAAATTGCCCTTTTCAATGGCAGCAAGAAAATCCAGCATATGTAATCTGGTGGCCGGAGCTGCGTTCAGTTCTATATCTTTTTCGGTAAGGTCCTCTGGATATTTTTCCTTTTCATAAACAACATCCAAATGTATCTTTTCTCCATCCCCGTGCGGAACAAAGTCGGCCCTCATGGTGCTTCCGGACAGTGTGCCTTTCTCCCCATAAAGTTTAAATGACCAAGGGTAATCCGGGTCTGCGGGGGTTCCCCAACTTCTATGCTGCCAAACGCAATTGAGTTCCTCATATTCAAAGATGGCGGTTTGGGTATCGGCAATATTGGATTTCCCGTCTTGTTGGACATAGATGCCGCCTGTAGAACTAATCCTTTTGGGCCAATCCAACTCCAGCATCCATCTAACGGTATCCAACATATGTACGCACATATCGCCCATAATGCCATTGCCGTACTCCATAAAGGTTCGCCACCAACGTCTGTGGGGGATTCCATCATAAGGACGCAGTGGTGCTGGTCCAGTCCACATTTCGTAGTCCAAAAAATCGGGAACCTTTTCTATGGGAGGGTTGCCATTGGCCCGCATATGATAGTAACAGCACATTTCCACATGGGAAATTTTCCCCAATAAGCCTGCGTCCACTATGTTTTTTTTGGCTTCTATAAGATGTGGGGTACTCTTACGCTGGGTTCCCACCTGAACTACCCTGTTGTATTTTCTAGCGGCCGCTACCATAGCTTCCCCTTCCATTACATCAACACTTATTGGTTTTTGTACATAAACATGGGCTCCGGACTTTAAGGCCTCTATGGCCTGCAGTGCATGCCAATGATCTGGGGTGCCAATAAGTACAATATCCAAATCCCTTTCTGCGAGCATTTTCCTATAATCCTTATAAGTTCTAGGGGTTTTACGCGATGGCTGCCTAAGACTGATTAGGTTTGCAGCTTCTGTTAGTAAACGTTCGTCCACATCACAGATAGATACAACATCTACTTTAGTGACTTGCATTAGCCTAAAAAGATCACTTTTTCCATACCAACCTGTACCTATCAACCCCACCCGTAGCGGTTTATCCCGGTAAATGAGTTCCATGCCATAGGATCCAAAAGAGGAAAGAGCCAAGGATGCGGCTGCCCCCTTCATAAAGTTTCTTCGGTTGATATTAAAAATTTTGGTATCCATGGTCGGGCTAATTATTTGATGGTTTATTGGTTTTCAAAAAATACAAAATAACTTCAATCCTTGACGAATATTCTCGGTTAAATTTTGAAATGTATATTTAATACACCCTTACCCTTTAACTTTTCTGTTGTCCTTTATCTGCCTCATGATATCTTCCATCATTTCAACTTGAACTTGTTGTATATTCAATAATTCCTGTTGTTGATGCATAATAAGGTGGTCCAATTTTTCGTGCAGGACGCGAATCTCAAGTTCTGCTTTTAAATTAATCATATAATCTTGTTTGGCACGCTCCCTGTCCTTTTCCTCCTGTCTATTTTGGCTCATCATGATTACCGGGGCCTGTAATGCCGCCAAACAGGATAGAATTAAATTGAGAAGTATAAAAGGGTAGGGGTCAAATCCGCTATCCAGGAGGAAAACAATATTGATGATCATCCAAATAACAATAAAAATGCCAAACAAAATTATGAACCTCCAGCTTCCGCCAAAGCTTGCTACCTTGTCTGCCAATCGCTGGCCAAATGAATATTCCTTTGCAGTAATCAACCCTTCCCTCTGTGTGGTAATTATTTGTTCTTGCTCTATCGTTTTAAGTACGTCCTCTTCCAAAGTGGATAATTCACCAACCTCATGGATAAGATAGTCCGACAGGTATTTTTGCCGGTATAAATTAAGTTCTGAAACAGATATGGATTTTTTCGAGTGTATTTCTGGATGCTCCTTGTGGATAAGGTCCATAATTGATTTTCGAATTGTTTTTACAGGAACCTGTTCGCTGATCGGATATTCTTTTAGGGATAGGGCGCTTACAAAGGTCTTCATGTCCATATTGTTTTATCTATTAAATGTAAGGTATTTTCTAGCCTATTTGAAGATAAAGTTGTGCTGTTACCCTTATCTTTAAATATGAATTCAATCTCCTAATTATTTTTCGATGAAAAAAAAATTGAATCAACTGGAAGCCACTGCCATATGTGGTAACGACATTAGTTCATCGTGTCTATATGTTTCCGCATTGGCCATAGTTTACTCCGGTCAGTATGCTTGGATTTCCCTTTTGGTAGTGGCATTTGTCCTGTTTCTTTTTAGGAAAATTTATGGAGAGGTAGTGGGGGCACTACCATTGAACGGAGGTGCCTACAATGCTTTGTTGAATACTACTAAGAAATCGACAGCATCCCTTGCTGCAGCATTGACCGTTTTGTCGTATATGGCAACAGCTGTGATATCGGCTAGTGAGGCTGTAAAATATGCCTATAGTATATGGCGCTTTATTCCTGTTTTGCCAGTGACCATATTCTTGATGTTTTGTTTTATGGCATTGGTTATCATTGGAATTGGTGAGTCTTCCAAGGTGGCAATAGTTATTTTTTTATTTCATCTATTTTCATTAACCTTATTATGTGCTTTCTGTATAGTCTTTTTTGCTCAAAATGGATTTGGGACCTTGTTGTCAAATTATAAGGTCCCATTGGAAGGTAGTGTCTTTAGCGCTTTGTTTTTAGGGTTTTCTGCGGCAATGTTGGGGATTAGTGGCTTTGAAAGTTCGGCCAATTATGTAGAGGAGCAGAAAGCAGGGGTTTTCCCAAAGACCTTGCGCAATATGTGGGTGGTGGTAACTGTTTTTAATCCCTTGATAGCATTTCTTGCCCTAGCCATTATCCCGCTACATGTAATTGAATCCAATCAAGATGCCCTGCTTTCCCACATGGCCGATGTATCCGGAGGTAATTGGCTTTCCATTCTGGTGGGCATTGATGCGGCATTGGTTTTAAGTGGGGCCGTACTTACCTCTTTTGTTGGGGTAGGGGGACTTATGGAACGTATGGCCTTGGATAGGATTCTACCCAAATTTTTATTGAAGAAGAATAAGTCGGGAAGTTCATATTTGATCTATACGCTTTTCTTTATACTTTGTGTATCCATATTATTGGCGACCAAAGGAAATTTGGCAAAATTGGCAGGGGTTTATACCATAGCCTTTTTATCGGTTATGGTATTGTTTGGATTGGGAAACATGATGTTAAAAATAAATCGGGACAAATTACCACGCCCGGAAAGATCAAGTTGGGTGGGCCTTATAATTGCCATACTTGCGGTAATTACAGCCATGGCAGGAAACATAATTTTAAACCCTTCTTATTTGGGGATTTTTACGGAATACCTCATTCCCACTCTTCTTGTAGTGTTTTTTATGTTGTACCGCACCTATATTTTTAGGGGATTTCTAGATATTCTAAGTTTTGTCTTTCCAGATAAGGGCCATCTATTTAAGACCTTGAATGTGCAGACCAAAAAATTACTGGCGGCAATAAATAAACAACAGTTTGTTTTCTTTACCAACCATGATGATGTAGCTACCTTAAATAAGGTAATGCTTTACATTAAGAACAATGAACCAACTAGGATACTTAAAATAGTAGCGGTAGTAAATGAAGGGCATATTATGGCCCCCAAATTAAAGGAGGATATTGAGGTGTTGGATAGGGCTTATCCTGACATTCATATCCAATTTGTTGAAGAAGTAGGTGTGTTTGGTCCAGCAAAAATAAAGGAGCTTTCAAAACGATGGGGAATTCCTACCAATTTTATGTTCATTGGCTCCCCTGGGGATAAATTCCCCTATAAAATTCAGGAATTGGGCGATGTAAGACTCATTATCTAATGATTGTTGCTTTTAAAGTTATGATAATTATCACCTTTGTCCTTGCTTGTTTTTGTAAATTTATAACAGGTTTACGGGATTTAAATAGATTTTGGTTTTAAGATGCGTAGGCCAATTAATTATTTATAGATAAATAGAAATTAAATATGAGTATTCTATCAGAAAATGTAATTCCCGGCAATCATGGAAAAGTTTTTGGAACCAATGCCAAGGAGGCCAATGACCTCAGGAGAATTAGGGAGAACCTATTAAAGGTTGAAGGCGTAAAAAATGTAGTTTTTAATGATGACTTTCCAATTGAGTTTACAGTACATACTACTCAAATGGTTGAAATAAAAGAGGTGGAGAAGATGGTTAAATCCCTAGGATTTCATGCAATACCAAAGGGACTGTTTTCTTTATAAGGTAATAACCAAATTCAATTTTTAATTTTTTTTAAGGTTTGGTTCCTGTTCCGTTGATATTTCCCGTTCAATTTTGTCGAGCCCATAATCTATGTACAATTTAATAATGGCCGCAACAGACCAAGCTTGATGAATACAACCTTTTCCCTCTTTGGGGTTGCTACCATTAAAAATCTCGGAAATACAATGGATGCCATTGTCCTTGTAGAAATGTTGACGTAAGGGTTCCAATTCCAACATTACTTTTTTCCTATTACTTAAAGAGGTTCCGTAGATTTTGAAAAAGGCCTTAAAATATTCATGTAATAGAAACGGCCATACGGTTCCTTGGTGATAAGCATGGTCCCGTGACCACTGGTTACCTTCATAATTCGGCTTGTATTCAGGATTATCCGGGTTCAGGGTGCGAAGACCAAAGGGGGTGTAAAGTTTATTTTCCACAGTCTCAAGAATGGATCTTTGTTGGTCGTTATCCAGAACTCCGAAAGGTAAGCTTAGGCAATATATTTGATTGGGACGCAGGGTATCGTCCTGTGAGGTCCCTGGGATGATCACGTCATATAAGGATCCATGAGGATTGGTGAAGAATTTGGTGAAATTCAATTCAAATTTGGTTATTAATTCCAAATATCTGGCTTCAACATCGGCATTGAGAATCTGGCAGAAATTTTCATAAATTTTAAGGGCATTGTACCAAAGCGCATTGACCTCCACAGGACAGCCAATTCTAGGGGTAATGACCTTACCGCCTACTATGGCATCCATCCATGTCAACTGTACCTTGCATTCCCCGCCGTAAATAAATCCTTCCTTCGTAATGTGAATGTTGTAACGGGCCCCGGCAATATGCTGGTCCAAAATATTCTTTAATATTTTTATATGATCCTTTAGGAATGCAATATCTTCAAATTTTTTGTGGTATTCATAACTGGCCACAAATAGCCACAGTGTGGCATCCATGGTATTGTAATGAACGGGGTCTTTGGCATTATCGGGAAATCGGTCCGGGATCATTCCCTGATCCACACTCTTGAAAAAAGTATTCAAAATAGATTTGGATAGCTCTTTTTTACCAGTAGCAATGGTTAATCCGCGCATAGCGATCATGGTGTCCCTTCCCCAATCCGTAAACCAGTGATAGCCAGCAATTACGGACATACTTTTGGTGGAATTTCTATGGACTATAAATTGTTCTCCGGATAACATGAGGTCTTTAAAAAAACCAGGTGCGAACTTTTTGTTGCTCCTCCTTCGTTTTTGGCCGTCCAGTGATAGATTTTTTTTTATTCCTTCCCTAACTATGTCCTCCTCTATGGTGAAGTACAATATAAGTTCTTCTCCAGGCTGTAGTTCATGTTCGAGGTATCCAATTCTATAGTAGTCGCAGACCGACCCTAGGCCTCGAGCTTTTCCCTTGGAGAGGATGATATTTTTAAACCAACTACGTGCCTCATAATAATGTCCTGCCGTCCACCCGGTAAAAACCGGATTACTTCCGTATTCCGGGTATGATTTTAAGTGGTCCTTATTGAGCTCTGTAAAGAAATTATACCGCGAAGCTTCGTGAAAGGTAGTGTGATAGTCGTTGTATGCGTAAAGTGGGTGTAACTCCAATACAAATGGATTCTTTCCACTGTTGGTGTAGGTGAGTACAGTGGTGTTGGATCCCGATATCATTTGTATATTTTTGCGCAGTTCCCAATTAGGATCGGCAAACAGCCAAGTAGGATTCGGGTCAACAGTAAAATTCTTTAAATATTGACCTCCATCGGGAAAAACCACTTTGGGATATTGATTGGTGGAAATATGGTAGTGTTGGCCATCAATTAGTACGCGTTCTTCAATTTTTGCCACCACTACTGTGCGGTCGGTAGGCGGTTCAAGGGCGGCGACCAATAGACCGTGGTACTGTCTTGTATTGGCACCGTTGACAGCGCCTGAGGCATAACCGCCCAGTCCGTTGGTAACCAACCATTCCTTAGTGAACAAATTCTCCAAATTACAATTATATTTCTTCCATTAAATTCACTACCAAAGCGGTCCATCCCGTTTGATGCGAGGCTCCTACACCTCTGCCACTGTCCCCATGAAAATACTCATAAAATAAGATAAGGTCCTTAAAGTGGGGGTCCCGGTATTTTTCTTGATGCAATTGGTGAATGGGTCTATTGCCATCCGCATCCTTTTCAAAAAGCAGTATCAGCCTTTTGCCAATTTCATCACCAATATCCTTTAGATTCATCATGTTACCATTACCTGTGGGATAAGGAAATGCCAACTTATTTCCAAAATAGCTATGATACTCCCTTAGGGAATTAATAAACAAATAGTTCATTGGCATCCAAATAGGCCCTCTCCAGTTGGAATTTCCACCAAAAAGTCCAGAGGTGGACTCCGCAGGTTCATAATTGATCCCATAGGCTTTTCCATCTATGTTGATGGTGTAGGGTTTTTCATGTATTTTGGATAAGGATCTGATACCGAATGGGGAAAGAAACTCCTTTTCGTTTAAAATACTTCCTATCAGCTTTTGCAAACGGTCCTTGGGTACTAGTGATAGAAGTACATCCTTATTTTCAGAGTATTCTTCCATTACCTGATATTTTGCGTTCTCTATCCGGTGTCTACGGAACCATTCCATACTTTTTCTGAATCGGGGTAGCTTGTCCAAATATTCTTTCTTGATATTCAATACTGCCGTTAGGGATAACAAACCCGAAATGGAACGTACTTTAATGGGAACGGATTCTCCATGGGGCAATATCAACTTATCATAGAAAAAACCTTCCATTTCATCCCATGAGCCGTTATAATCCTGACTTATTGCGTTTAGCGCTTCTGCAATAAAGACAAAATGGCCAAAATATTTCATGGTCATATCCTCAAAAGATTGGTCTTCCAAGGCAATTTCCAAAGCCATTTCCAACATATTAAGACAATACAGGGCCATCCATGAAGTTCCATCCACTTGTTCCAGGACTCCACCTCCGGGAATATCACGGCTACGATCAAAGACCCCAATATTGTCCAGCCCCAGGAATCCCCCTTCAAAAACGTTGTTTTCAAGACTATCCTCCCGGTTCACCCACCAGGTAAAATTTAGGGCCAGTTTGTTGAACATTCGCTTTAAAAAAATAAGGTCCCCTTTACCGGTCTTCTTTTTCTCCATTTGATAAATCTGAAGGGACGCCCAAGCTTGTACGGGTGGATTTACATCACTGAAATTCCATTCATATGCAGGTATCTGGCCGTTCGGTGCCATATACCATTCCTTGGTAAACAACAACAATTGATCCTTGGCAAAATTGGAATCTACCAGGGCAAGGCTAACACAGTGGAATGCTGTATCCCAAGCAGCGAACCAAGGATATTCCCATTTGTCCGGCATAGCAAGTATGTCGTGGTTTCTCAGTGTTTTCCATTCCTTGTTTCTTCCGTTAAATCTATTTTGTGGAGGAGGCAGCTCCTTATGGTCGCCGTTCAACCACCTTTCCACTTCGTAATTGTAATATTGTTTGGACCAGAGCAGTCCGGCAATGGCCTGTTTTTGAATTTCTTTGGCATCTTTGGTTGCCGTTTTAAAAGTAGCATCCAAAAACTGTTGGGATTCTTGGATTCTTTTAGAAAAGATGGTGTCAAAACCCTTGTCGAATGGGGTTTCCAAAGAAGAGTTGGTCAACCTTAATTTAATTGTTTTTGTTTCCCCCGCTTTAATATTCAGCTTGTACAAGGGTGCAAATTTGGTGCCTTGATTATTTTTGGAAATTATGGAATAATCGTTGTTCACCACGGAATCGTGAAAAAGATCCTTTTTGAAGGGATGATCGTTAGGTTGTGCATAAACCTTTTCCATATTGGTCTCGTTCTCCGTAAACAACAATCGGGAAGCTTCTTCAAAATAGAGATGGTAGCTCCCTACATATATGTGTTTTAGGGAGACAAAGGTTTGGCCTTTTTGGGTTTCTTTTTTTATGATCGGTTTTTCGGACATACCTACAAAACTCCAAAGATTTCTGGTCCATAGAGTTGGTAGTACATGAATAGGAGCCGTATTTAAACTTCTATTGCTAATAGATATTTTTATGAGAATATCTTCGTTGTCTGCCTTGGCATATTCAGTAAGGACGTCAAAATACTCATTGTTGTCGAAGATGCCGGTATCCAAAAGCTCGTACTCCAAATCGTTTTTTCCCCGTTTTCTGTTTTCTTCCACCAATTGACGATATGGAAATTGGTTCTGTGGATATTTGTACAGATGCTTCATATAGGAATGGGTAGGGGTATTCTCCAAATAGTAATAGAGCTCCTTTACATCCTCTCCATGGTTCCCTTGAGGTCCCGTAAGTCCAAAAAGTCGCTCCTTTAAGATTTGATCCTTTCCGTTCCATAGGGCTATTCCAAAGCATACATTACAATATCTGTCTGAAATTCCGGCAATACCATCTTCTCCCCATCTATAGGCCCTACTGCGGGAATCGTCGTGCGAAAAGTAGTTCCAGGCATCCCCATCCGGACTGTAGTCTTCCCTGACCGTTCCCCATTGCCGTTCACTTAAATATGGGCCCCATTTATGCCAATCCTTCACTTTTGATCGGGAATCATCCAATCGCTTTTGTTCTTGGGCCATTCTTTCTTTAGTCATTAAATTTTATCATATATAAGGGTACTGCGGTTAACCATTATCGTGTGCATCCGGCACTTTCATATTCTACCATTAAAGATAGCATATGTTTAACACATTTTTAACCTGACAACGGTTTAAATAATGTCTCGGATGGCATTTTTTTTGAGGCTAATGATGTAAAAACAGAGGTTTAATTAAAATTTTTTAATATGAAAAAATTTGTGTTTACCCTTTTGTTGGGTTTGATTTTAGTTGCATGCCAGGCACAGGACGATCGCGGTACATCCAAGCTTGAGCTTGCCGAGAGAAGCACGGACAGTATTTCTAGGGATACACCGAAAATAAGTTGGAAGGTCGATAAACAATACGATGAGGAAGGAAATGTTATAGGCTATGACTCCATTTACTCTTATTCATACAGTAATCTGGAGAGCCTGCCCAAGGAAATGAATCTGGACAGTATCATGGGGGCTATGAAATTTTTCTCAGAGGATAATTTATACTCTTTCATGGAAGACCATAATTTGGGGCGGTTCATGGATATAGATTCCCTAATGGGTAGAGGCCCATATTTTAATGATTTTTTTGAAAGGCAACGCAACAACAACTTTTCGGACATGCGAAAAATATTTCAACAAATGGATTCCCTGCAAGAAATGATGATGGAAAGGCATAGGCATTTTAAACCGGAGGCTTTGAAAGAAAAGTCTAAATTATAAATGAAATTTTCTGTTACGGATACCGTATAATGACGGTTGAATTTTAGGCGTTGAAAAAATTTATGTTCGTTATTCTGGGATATCAGGAAATATTTAACATAATAGGTGCTATTCCGTACAAATGTACATTGTACGTTTCCAAATAAATCTCTATCTTGACCACGCATTCCTGTTCCCCATTTTTTTGATATGGGGCCGTGATTGTGCAATTTTTAATTTTATATCATAAAAACTAAACAAACAAGTAATACCATGACCAATATTAAAAACAGTAGAAGAGATTTTGTTAAGAGCAGTGCTCTGGTAACAGGAGCTATGATTTTACCAACCATGCAAATGAATGCTATGGTAAATGTAGCTAATGACAAGAAATTAAAAATAGCCTTGATTGGTTGTGGTGGTCGTGGTACAGGTGCGGCGCAACAAGCCCTGAAAGCGGATCCCAATGTTGAATTGATTGCGATGGCCGATGCTTTTGAAGATAGGTTGCAGGGAAGTTTAATGAATTTGCAGAAGGAGTTTAAGGATACCAAGAAGGTAAATGTTCCCAAGGCGAATCAGTTTGTTGGTTTTGATGGGGCGGAAAAAGCCATAGACATGGCGGATGTGGTTATTTTGGCCACCCCTCCAGGATTTAGGCCCCAGCATTTTGAATATGCGGTAAATGCAGGAAAGCATGTATTTATGGAAAAGCCGGTTGCAACGGATGTACCTGGAGTACGAAAGGTATTGGCAGCGGCGCAAGTAGCAAAGGATAAGAAATTAAATGTGGTCGTTGGCCTTCAAAGACATTACCAGGATAGTTATTTGGCAGCTTTACAGCAAATCAAGGATAATAAGATAGGAAAAATTGTTTCAGGACAAGTATACTGGAACAGTGGTGGAGTTTGGGTTAGGGAAAGACAACCAGGACAAACCGAGCTGGAATACCAAATGCGAAATTGGTATTATTTCAACTGGTTGTGCGGAGACCATATATTGGAACAGCACATCCACAATATAGATGTTGCCAATTGGTTTATAGGGGAATACCCAGTTTCAGCACAAGGATTTGGAGGAAGACAAGTAAGGACGGGTAAGGACCATGGGGAAATTTTTGATCACCATTTTGTGGAATATACCTATCCCAGTGGTGCTGTAATAGCCAGTCAGTGCCGTCATATGCCGGAAACCATGAGTAGGGTGGCCGAGACCTTTCAAGGTACCAAAGGAACTATTGAAACGTACGGGGATAATGCCTTTATTAAGGATTATAATGGCAATGATATATTTACTCACCGAGGAAAGGATGATCCAAATCCATATCAGGTAGAGCATATTAAACTTTTTGAATCCATTAGGAACAAAGGTGTAATAAGCAATGCTGAAAATGGAGCTATGAGTACCATGAGTGCAATTATAGGAAGGATGGCCACTTATTCGGGCCAAGTAATTAAGTGGGAGGAGGCCATGACTTCCAATATAGATTTGGCTCCGGACAATTTAACTTGGGATTCTCCGGCACCGGTACAACCCAATGCGGATGGTACTTACAATATACCAATCCCCGGGAAGACTGTTGTGATCTAAGATTTTAAATAGAATAATTATTAATCCCAAACTTTCCAAGTAGGTAGAAAGTTTGGGATTTTTTGTGGTACGACCTGATTGATACAATTGAAACGCCTATATAAATTAAACAAGGCTAATCTCCAATATACGCTTGTTGGCTGTTTTGGCCCTAATATTTTTTAGTGTCTTTTTTCTATTCTTTTCAACATCTAGTATTACGATGGTATATTTTCCTTCCTCGAAGACTTTGGGAGTAAATGTGTTTGTTGCCATACGGATTGAATAAACCAGTTGATCCCTTTTGTCGAAAACCAGAATCACTGGTTTATTTGTATTATGAACCATTATCGTTGGCAGCCAAGCTTTAGCTTTTTTGCCATAATTGTCCTCTTGTTTTATTGTAATCGGCCATCCTGGGAATTGTTCATTTTTATTGCTCAAGGGGTTGGCATATCTAGGCCAACAGGCTGTGGTTATGGTTCTTTCTTTTTTATTAAAGGTTACCAGACCATAGCCTGTGGCCCTATTGTGAACAATGGCCGGTTCAATCCCGGTATTGAAAGGGTTACCTACGGCATGGACAGAAATTTTATTCCCAAATCCGTCTTCATGATTACCTACATAAGCTGGTTTTTCATAGGTGTGGTCCTTGGCATTCACTTCGGGCCAAAACCTTCTTGGCCAAATATTGTTCAGGGCCGGGCCGGCAAAGGCATATCCACTGTCGCCATGCTCATCTGTGCCATATTGTATAAAACTTCCCAAATGTTGATCTCCGGCAATATGAAAGGCAAAACATTTTCGTACGGCCTTTACGGCCTTATCCCTTTCGTTGGCAGGCCAACCATTGGAATCCATGTCCACGGTAGGTACATCGCCCAATACGTATTCCCCTTTTTGGGGAATAGGCAAGGAGGGAACCACGTCATCATTTAAGGCTGTTTTTGGTAAGGTGGCCACGGTGGCAAAATTGGTTTGGGAGAGTACCACTTTCATTTCTACTCCATTGCTCCAATCCCGGGTCCAATGATCTATAAAATCATGCTGCCTCTTTCCCAGAAGTACGGCTTCCAAATCGCGATGTTTTTTTATATCAAATTCCCTATTCTGTATCCAGCCATTTCTAACTTGGGCTTCCTGGGGCAAAACATGCTTGGGCGCCGATTTAAATTTTCGATCCTCCAAGATGGCAAAACTTAGTCCGCCGTAGTTCCAAGTTGTATAATAAACACCGATATTCTGCTGTACGGGGGTAGGGTCATAGGGATCCGGTAAATGACTTGTTTGTGTAAATTGTACCATGTTGATCCATTCCGCAGGCATTTTATATCCGCCCGAATCCTGTGCCAGCATGCCATGTCCTTTACTGGTATCGGCTTTTTTACCACTCTCGCCCCATACATTGCCGTGATATACATCATGATCATCAGGGATAATGGCGCAGGGTTTGTGCCTGAACAGTTCTCGGTAAGACCATCCGAACATCATCCATTTTCGCAGGTAATCCAGACACAGATTGTCTAGGTTACCACTGCGTTCTGCTCCATATCCACCGGTACCCTCGTAAAATTGGTCACCTAGGAAAAGAACCATATCAGGATTTAATTTGGATACATTTTCTTGAACGTCGTTATCAGGAAAACCATAGTGGAAATTACAGCTAAAAACAGCTGCAGAAACTGCATCCTTGGCCATTGGTTCTTGGGCTATGGTTCCGTCAAAGGTGTACTGGTGGGTTTCATTTTTTAAAGGAATTTCTACCAATATTCGATACGGTATTTCCGTGCTGGTGTTCCAATCTTCAATTACAAAGTTCACTGCCCTGCCAATATGCTCCAATTTGGCATTTTTTCTGGTTTTCCAAATTCCTTGCTCTTGGAATTGCAAAATAACGGTATGATTCTCAATCTCTTCAATGGGGGCCAATTGTGCAGTCAGTTTCAATTTTTTTTCGTGAAGGGTATATTGGGCAAAACAAATAGGGCCGTATAATTGATCCTTGTTTGAAATAAGGTTGTCTGCGGATATATTCCAATTGGAAAACGTGGCTGAAGCTTTGGATGTATGGCTCTTGGCGATGTTTAGATCGGCAAGCAGGGCAAAATTGCCTTCAACACTACCGCTTTCAACACTTATATTTTCTTGGGTATGAATCAGTTGATCGTTTGTGGGGTCCAGAATTAAAACCTTTAACAGGTATTCGCTTTTATTTGGGACAAGCTCTGTAATTAATTGGTAGTCATTTGGAATTTGTGTAAGCTTGGTTTCAAAGCTTATATCTCCAACCTGTAGCTTACCACTCGGCTTCAGTCCTATATCGAGCCCCTTGCCAAAAACGGCAGCAGACCTGTAATCCTCAAAGGGACCTTTACATCCAAGTCTTATCCCCAAGCAACCTTCATCGGCTGGTGAAATATTTTTATTCAATACGTTTATATCCACGCTTACCCTTAATGGCGACATGTATTCCGTTTTTTGAACAGTAAGTAGCTGTAGGTTTCTGCTTTTAGCACTAATGTTGCAAACGACCCTTCCATTTTTTAGTCGCCAATCCTGTAAACGGTTTCCCCAATATTCGGGTCCGACCCATTTCATATCTGGCCAGTTATGCCAATTACTTTTAAATTGTATTGTTTCAAGGGCTTTGTTTTGGCTTACTAATCCTAAAGGGAATGCCGAAGCTGAAAAGCTGGGCAATAGGGTTCCTAGGGCAATGGTTTTGATATATTTTCTTCTATTCATGCAGGTTGACTTCAAGTTGTGTAAAGTATTATAATTGTTGTCATTATGGCTAAAAATAAATAAAAAAATGGTTTGAAATGGGAACCAAAGTTGCGCCAAAACAAACCATTTATAAGGTGTACTAAGCTAGTTTATATTATTCCTTTACCTTGGTATAAGGGATTTTCATTTTTATCTCCCAGGTACCTGAATCATTTATTTTAATTCCCCAGCGTATATAAGCCCTATTTCTAATTTCACCAGTATCTGGATCTAGGTATGGTGTCCAGTCCTTTGGGCCGTTATCCGCTTCAAAGGCTTCGGTGTCCACTGTAAAGGCATCATCTGTGGTGAGGTAGTACATTAAATAAGAATTGGTCCCAGTAGCATAGGTTCTTCCGTATTGCGGAAACGGTGGTGCTGGTAGCGAGAATGTGGATCCAGTTGCATCAACTTCCGTATCTACTGAATTGTCATGATAGTTTTGTAAGAAAGTTGACCCGGATGGATAAAAAACAACCTTTTCAGGGTTTAATGGTTTATCATAACTGTCCGCAATGATCATTTTAACCTTTACGCCCAAGGATGGTTCTTCACTTATCTTGGTTACTGTGATATAAGGGTGGGTACCATCTAAAACACTGGGAACACCTTCATCAAAATCGTTCATAATGGTAGAGGTATAGGCAATGTCATAAGCTCCGTCACCTTTACCCAATTGCAGCCTAGAACGCATTTCTGTAGGGAATTCAACTGGTTGAAAATCATCCAATTTCACTATCACAAAGTCATCCAATTGACGCTCGCCCCTTACATTGGTTGCTTTAACGTTTATCTTGAATATGTTATTGTTGGTTACAAACTTACTAGCCTGGGTAAAGGCCAATTGTCCACTTACTTCATTGATCATGATGGTGGGGAAATCCCCCAATTCCAACTTTTCTTCCACTAGTGCCAAGGTGGTATCGGTTTCGGCATTGAAGGCGGATTTCCAAGTTAATAGCTCGTATTCGTCGTACAAATCGTTTGTAGGATTACCTTGGGCATCTGTGATACTCGTTATTTCCCATTTTAAAGGGTAGGTTGATCCCTCTATGGCTGGTGCAGCCCCCACCTTAAACACTCCGCGTGGAACGGCAATGGTGTCTTCCAAAGCATGGATATTGTCACTGAGGTAACCCACTTCAGGTGGTTGACAAGATGCAACCATTACGATAATGATCAGTATGGAATAAATTATATTTTTCATCTTTTTATTTTTATGATTTTTATTAGTCCCTTTCGAAATTGAACAAAGTATGGTTTCCCTGTAGGACATGAATAACTCCATTGGTAGAGATTAAATTGGAGGTTTTTACAACCACCTTATCATCATCATCTATATTATCCCATTCGTCCCAGTCATCACCTTGTTTATAGGTGAAGTACACAAATTCGGGTTTGGAATCCAACTCATCGTTATATATATCTGTTGGTTCCAAGGAAATTCTTTTTTCTTCACCATTTACAGCGGTATAGATTTTTCCTTGTTCCTTGGTCATGTTTTCCCTTCTTATTTTGCCAGAAAAAATATAACCTCCCATATATTTGGTAAGGGTATCCAAAGGAATATCGTTTAAGGTAAACTGGGCTTGTGGATCTACTTCCCTCATATCTGCCAGTACAGCGTTCACATAATTCTTAATGGAAAGATTATTGGGTGCAAAGATGGTGTTGTTTCCGTTCACCAAATCGGCCATTCCCGCTTTTTCAATTAATAGGGCCAAAGTGTCCAACTGACTGTGGGACTTAAAGAATTCCATGGTGGTTGTTCCCACCTCTGGACTACTAATACCTCCATCTACAAGGTAGTTTCCATCCTTGTCACAGGAATAAAGGACTACTACGGCTGTTAGTATGATTATTATTTTTTTCATCGTGATTGTTTTCTTTAGTTCTAAAATTAGTCTACAATTTACCTCTCCAGTATTCTGTTTGTAGAATTGAAGGATTCCTCGATATAACTGAAGGAAGGACAGGCCAGAAATATCCCTTTTTGGCATTTCTTGCTTGGTTTACCCATGGCACTCCATCGTAATAATCCATACGTATTCTATCATAACCAGATTGGGCTTCACCAACAAATTCAATGGCCCGCTCATCAAATATGGCCTTCATTAAGGATTCGCGATCTGTTCCTCCTGTATAATCTGGAACATTGGCTTTGCTTCTAATCTCATTTAAATCGGAAATAGCGGGACCCGATAGCTCCTTACGGGCATTGGCCTCTGCTCTTAATAAATACATATCTGCCAACCTGAATATTAAGATATTGGATTCAGAAAATTGGGCATAGGCATCTTCGGAAGCTTCATCTTGAGTGGAATGCGAATATTTTTGAAGGTAGGAGTAGTCTGCATTGGTCCCATATTCATAAAAGAAAAGATCCTTACGCACATCGTTAGCCCTATCGGCATCCGTGGCCATCATCTCATTACCATAGAAATCTGGATCCATATATGGACTTATTCCGGTATTGACACTTTGCCAAACAGGGTAATTTAATGTAAGTCCTGTATGGTTATCATCATATTGAAGCAACCTAAAGGATTCGTTCATATCCGCGCTGATATTAATTTCGAAAAGGCCAGTTTTGGACTGTCCAATACACATTTCATCAAACCCCTCTTTTCCTTCGTTCACATAATCGATTAAACTGGCACCACTATTATTGATAACAGAGGTGGTTGCGTCAATGGCCTGCTGAATCATTTCTGGGTTGTCATTATCCCTACCGGCATACCAAAGGCTAATATGGGCCTTTAAAGCTTCTGCACTTGCCTTATTGGCCGTTATGGCCCAATTGGAAGCTCCTGGAGTGGAATACTGCAATAGTCCAATGGATTTATTAGCGGCTTCCAACGCGTAATCCAATACCTGCAATTCATCAACCCTCGCATTTTCTACAATGTATCCGTCTTCAGAAATAAGCTGGTCCGAACTTTCTATGGATTGTTCTACGATAGGTACATCACCCCAGATTCGGGCCATATAAAAATAGGTCAGTGATCTAATAAAGGCAGCCTCTCCTAAAAGGCGATCTTTTTCGGTCTGGGAATCGAACATATCCACAGGCATGTCCTCTATATATTGTTCAATAGTATAGGCCCAGTTGGCAGCTCTGTAGAAGTTTTTCCAGTTCATGGAAGCATCCCTATAAGCCAAAACATAATTGCCACTACCTTCAATATAGTTCACGATCCAGTTGCGACTGTTCATAAAGGTCATTCCTGTCCATTCACCCCAATATAGAAAGTTGGATTGTGTCATGATAGCCTCTTTAAAAAGGCTGTAGGCACCGGCAACGGCTTGTTCGGCGTTGGCCTGACTATCCCAAAAGACATCGGGATGGGTAATGCTTATTGGCTCTTGGTCCAACAAATCTGAACAACTAGCTGAACCCAGGAGGCACAGGACCACGATATATATTTTAAAACTTTTTATCTGTTTCATCGTTTATAATTTAAAATTTTGTATCAATTCCAATGGTAATTGTCCTTGCTTGTGGATATCCATTTCCATATGTATGTCCTTTGGCATCTACCATGGAGGCATCTACCACCTTCTTGGATCTCTGCCATTGGTATGGATTTAACATTGCTCCGTAGATTCTTAAACGGGATAGACCAATGTTTTTCATAAAGTTATCGTTTTGGTCAAAAGTGTACCCAATGGAAGCATTGTTAACTTTCCAATAATCCCCACTTTCTATCCATAGGGTCTGATTGCCTCGGAAACCGTAAAATGCTCCAAGTGTTGGACTCTGTGGGTACATTGCAGGAAAGTCTACACCGGCAGCACCGTCACCAGGCTGTTGCCAGAATGTATATTCACTCAGGTCGGCAAGTCCTCTTCTTGCCCAATCGTCACCACCTCTATCGTAACTATCCATATAACTGTTTAATACGGTATTCTTAATATCGGCACCAAAGGAGAATTGGCTATAGGCCTGGAAGTACCATTTTTTGTACTGCAGGTTTATATTGAAGGAACCGGTAATATCGGGAATAGGAGAGTAGTCTGTAGTTAATTTTAGATCGTGTTCCTCATTAAGTAAGTAATCCCCGTTAAGATCCTGCCAAATCGGAAAACCGGGGCGGATGCTGGCCCAAGCGGATTTTCCTTGCAAAGGTTCTCCAGTAAATGGATTTACAGGCAATTGATCCAAATCATCAATGATATAATCGTTAATGAACATCTTGTACAGGTTAAGCGGACGCCCAACAACATATCCATAATCACCTCCTATATAATCCTGGTTGCCATTGGGCAATTTAGAAACGTAGTTTTTGTTTTGAGCAAAACCAACGGACAATTCCATTCGAAGATCGTTCTCCCTAGGGAAAACATGGTACCGTAGCATGGATTCCCAACCGTAGTTTAAGACCCCGGCTACGTTTGTAGGAGCGGAATTATAACCCGAATAAGCAGGGAAAGCTACGTCAAAAAATAACTTGTCCGTACTCTTGTTATAGGCATCAAATGCCAAACTTACCCTTCTATTGAACATATCCAGGTCGAACCCAACATTCCATTGTTCGGTTTCTTCCCAAGAAAGGGATGCATTTCCAATTTGGTCATAATTGGGAATAACCCCGGTTACACCCCCATAACTGGAAACATTCATCTGGTTTGCCCAATATGGGTTTCCTCCATAACCTAAATTGTATTTTCCAAATCTCAGGTAATTTTCTGGGAATTGTTTCCCGTTGATACCCCAACTACCCCTAATCTTTAAATAATCTATAAAACTGGAAATATGGGGTTTAAGGAAGGGTTCATCCGATATGACCCAACCTGCATTAAGGGAAGGGAACTTCGCCCAACGTACATCCTTACCAAACCTGGAGGAACCGTCTATACTAAAGTTTCCACCAACCATATAGCGATTTTTGTACTTATAACTCACACGCCCAAAGTAGGATACCAAGGCATTGGCACTAATATCGGTATATCCACTTATTTGGTCTTGGGTGTACCTGTTGTTAATTGTTTGAATGGCATCACTACCAAAACCAAAGGCGGTCATGGCCATGTCTTCGTATTTGTTATAATCTACCCTATTTCCCAATACTCCCGTAACTTCATGATCGTTATTGGCGCCAATGTTCTTAAATAGGCTCAAATAGGTTTCTGCGGTCAAGTTTTTTCTGTTGTACAAAGCGTAACTAGCAAAGCCATCTCCTTCTGTTCGTATGGTAGACGGCTCATAAAAGTTCTTTTTATTGCTGTCATAAACAAAGCTTAGTTGTGAATTTAGGCTTAAACTTGGTAGAAGATCAAACGTAGCAAAGTTGGAGATGGTAAAGTTTACGGTCCTATCCTCGTTCAACTTGCCTTCCAGCTCCCCACTTAAGGACTGTTTTCTTTCGTCCGTAATATAAAATAGGGAAGATTGAAGTCCGGCCGGATCCACCGGTAAGGAAGAGTTAAGGTTAAAACTTCCTTGGTAAGGGTTTCCTTGTCCAGTTTGTAGATCGGTATGGGTAAACCTAGTAATTAATTGGTTGCGAAATTTTTCCCCTGCCTTAAAATTAAGGTTGGAGGAAAAGGTAACCCTGTCTACCCCGGTACCCTTTATAACACCTTCCTGGTTATCATAACCTAAGGAAACCCTATAGTTGGTTTTTTCACTACCACCACGGACACTAAAATCGTACTGCTGATCAATACCGGTTTTGTAAAAAAGACCTTGATAATCTACATTATTATTAAAGGCAGGGTTTATACTATCGGTCAATACCATTGGTGTTTGTCCGGATTGCAATTCGTCCGTATGCCACCATCTTTGGATCATCCCCATTTTGGCTTGGCGTTCAGCACCTCCAACCAACATTGGTACCAAGTTGGGTTTGGGCTGTAAACCTAAACTGGTGGAAAACGAAAATTCCGGTTTGTCCAGGGCAACCCCTTTTTTAGTTTCAATGATGATAACCCCATTGGCTCCCCTGGATCCGTAAATGGCAGCAGCAGAAGCATCTTTAAGTACGTCTATACTGGCTATATCGTTGGGGTTAAGTGAGGCCAAAAAGTCAACGTTTGAGACACCGTAACCGGCCAAATCCTCAAGACTGGTCTGAACCCCATCAATTACATATAATGGGCTGCTGTAGGCTAAATCGGCGTCAATATCCCCGCCTATACTTGTATTACCACGGATGATCAACGCACCCCTACCTGCTGGGGCCCCCGTCATATTCACACTCTGGATACCAGTAGCCTGGGTAGCGATCAATCCTGATACGTCCAATACTGGAATCCCTTCAATATCATCGCTCTTAATACTGGAAACAGCACTGGTAACATCCCTTTTAAATACTTTTTGGTAACCAATCAAAACTACATCGTCCAATTGTGTGGCATCCGGAGCCTAGGAAATGCTCAGCTGTGTTTGGTTCCCTACAAGAATCTCCTGTGGCTTAAAGCCCAGATAGGAAATTGTTAGTATGGATTGTGGACCTTGTACGTCTATATAAAAATTTCCGTCAAAGTCGGATTGAGTTCCGGTAGAGGTTCCTTTAACTACGACAGAAGCTCCCGGTAATGGAACTCCATTGTCATCGAAAACGGTTCCTTGTACCGTTTTATTCTGAGCCTGGGCAAAATGGCCTACACTCAAAATTAGAATTAGTAAATAAAAAAATGGTTTTTTCATTGATCTAGTTTAAATTAATAATCGGTTGATGTTAAAAATTGAAAAATTCTTGTCGAGCTAATTTTTATTGGCTTCTGTTCATATGCTATTTGGGTTTTAGTTTTTATGTAATGTTGTTACTTTTTAAACCCATTCCATTTTCATGAAATGGGTTTTGAAAAACAACTAACTCAAACAACTCTATAGGTAATGCTATATCTTCAACTTAATATGTATCCTTTATCCAGTTATATGGTTTTCTCTTTATCCAAGTACCTCGGGTGAAATCAGGGAAATCCTGTGGTTCCCCATTATTTTCTATGGATAGTTCGGAAAGAGGCGTAACTGCACTCCATGCGGCGGCATCATACGCATCCATCGGGGGAGCAATATTTTCTTTGGCCGATTCAATAAAGGCGTTCATTACATAAAAATCTATGCCTCCATGACCAGCTTCGGTGGCACTGCTTCCGAATCTTTTCCACAGTGGGTGATCATATTTTTCGAACCAGGAATCCATATTTTCCCAACCATGTCCTTCAGTGGTGCCTTCAATATGGATTCGTTGGGTGTGGTAGTCAAAGTCTGTAAGACCTTGAGCCCCTTGTACTTTAAACCCTAGGGAGTAGGGGTGGGGGTTATTAACGTTATGCGTAACTATAATGGTCTCGCCATTGGAAGTTTCTATAGTGGAGGTAATGATATCCCCTTGTTTAAATTTTAATTGGGCATTGGGGTGGTTTTTACCAGCGGTATCCACAATATATTTATGCAGACCAACTCCTTTGGTGGCATGTGAGGTAAGCGATAAAAATCTATTGCCCCTGTTTATATCAGCCATGACAGCTATGGGCCCAAGACCATGCGTTGGATATACATCAGCGTTTCTCAATAGGGAATGCTGTGTTCTCCAAGCCGATTCGGAAATTCCCTTGGCACCAAATTCGGCGCCCTTACCATAGGCAGTTTTACCGTCATTGAATTTTACCCCGCGCAGATCGTGCTGATATCCACATCTGAAATGCAATAGTTCACCAAAAACATTCTGTTTAACCATATTCAATACGGCAAGCACATCTCGTCTGTAGTTCACATTTTCCAATATCATGAGATGGGAACCGGTTTCCTCATGGGTATTTACCAAATCCCAACATTCCTCTAGGGTATTGGCAGCCGATACTTCAAGGCCGGTATATTTACCTGCTTTCATAGAGTCTACCGCCATCTTGGTATGCCATAACCACGGAGTGGCAATAACCACGGCATCTATGTCTGCCAATGCCAGCAGGTTTTTATAATCGTGCTCATTTTTTCCAAAGGCTTTGGCCTTCTTTTGTCCAGCTTTTACAATATGATCCTGTGCAATATCAATACGGTTCTTGTCTATGTCACAAATGGCCGTGACCAAAACATCCGTTCTCTTTAGAAGGTTATCCAAATGATTGGTGCCCCTTAGTCCAACACCAATGACACCCACTCTTATTTTTTGGGAGTCCTTTACAAAACCATTTCCTAAAGTTAGATTGGGCACTAGGGCTATACCAGCTCCCGTAATGGCGGTCTTTTTAATAAAATTTCTTCTTTGGTTCATATTTTCCTTAATACAGATACTTATTGTTAATGTTCCGCAAATATTAATATTGTGTTAATTAATTAGGTGTGCTTTTTTTGCGTTCTAGGGGTAATTTTTCGGATAATTTGGATATTTGAAGTTTTTTTCCACCTTTTTGCAAAAAATACCTCCTTTAGGTTGACACCAATTATAGGTACATTTGTTCCGGACAGATTAAGGATGGATTAATTGAAATCGTAGCAACTTGAACAAGAAATTAAATAGGAGTAAAATTTTTGCCCTATCCCTTCTGGGTGTGTTGTGCTGGTCCTATTTGTCTGGACAGCATTCATCCAATTTTATCCACCTTCCCAGTAAATTGGATAACCACACTATTAAGGTTACCCACACGGTACAGGATAGCTTAGGCTTTGTTTGGTTGGCACATGCAGAAGGAATATCCAAATACGACGGTTATAATTTTGAATTTACTTCCAAAGAATCAATTTTTAAGGAGGAAACTACTTCGGATGAAGTAAAAAAAATATTTAGTGATGCCAAAGGGGTAATTTGGGCCTTGTCCATGAACGGACAAATATCCTATTTGGAGAAGAATGGTAGGTTTTTGTCCATTGATAAGGCTGTTGAGGGGTTCCAGAAGAAATACAAGGTCACTATTGTCAACGAGGATGATGGTGTAATTTGGTTGGCCACGGACAAAGGGTCCATATATTCTTATGACCACGGCAAGGGCGTTGTAGACAGTATAACCACGATTCCCATTAATTCATCTGGGCTAAATAAAGTGAATTCCCTGGTGGTTAGAAAATCCGACCAACTTATAATTAGTACCTATAAAGGACCCCTTTATATTTATTATTTGGAAACCAACCGACTTGAGACCTTGGAGGTGCCCTATGATTATACCCTGGCCGACAACAACCTTTTGCTATTGGACAAAAAAAATAGGCTATGGATAGGTTCTTCCTATGTAGGGCATGGTATAATGGTTTACGACTTTAGTAAAGAATCCTTTGTACAGAACGAGATTATAAATGATCAGTGGCGCAGCCAGTTAAACGAGTTATTTACTTCCATGTACTGCGATGTAAATGGTTTTATTTGGTTGGGGACTGATGGGAATGGACTATACAGACTGGATACGGAATCTGGCGAATTAACAATTTATAAGCATAACCAGCTCAATGAATTTTCCCTTAGTACCAATACGGTAATTGGTATAAACGAAGACCTAAAGGGCAACTTGTGGGTACTTACCAATTATGGGGACATAAACATACTGCGGAATAAGAATAATCAGATCAATTATCACTCGGGTGCTGTACAGGGAAGCCCTGCAAGGGTGTTGTCTTCCTATAGGGCAAAGGATGGCACCCTGTGGATAGGGACGGACGGTGATGGAATCACCAAGGTTGATTCAAAAGGTAGGGAAGAGCAATTTTTTAGCAATTCGGCCCAAAGCAAGGGGTTTTTTATACACTCTATCAATGAGGACAATAGGGGTAATATCTGGATGGGGACCTATAAAAATGGACTTTGGATATATAATGCGGTTAAGGGAGGGTTCTCAAAGGTGCCTTTGAGCAATTCCAAGAACAATATGGTAATGGACGTCCGATTTATTTTTAAGGACTCCAAACGAAGATTATGGGTGACTACCGATATGGGCATTTATTTGTTTTCGGAAAGAAACAAAATGTTGACGTGGTTTGAAAATGGCACGGCCGGATTGGTGGGGACCATTTCCCAATCTATAGTTGAAGATTCCTCAGGAACTGTTTGGTTAGCCAGTAATGGAGGAGGATTATTTAGGTTCAATGAAGATGGTGACGATATTACTAAATCCAATTTCACCCAATTTCAGCATGTCGACGACACGCTTATTACCAACAAAAATTATGACATCTGGTCCATGGCAGCTAGTAGCGAAGATGTTATTTGGTTGGTTATGGTAAGTGGAGAATTGATCAAATTCAATATAGGTGATAAACAGGTTGAAAAAATAAAGATAAATGGAACCTATGACAACACGATCTTTAGATCTGTATTATTGGAGGACCCAGATAATTTATGGTTGGGCTCAACTAAGGGTATCTGGCATATAAATACAAGGGATTCGATATCAAGGGTGTTTCAAAAAATAGATGGACTACAGGATGACTCCTTTATGCAGCGAAGTGTCCACAAGGGTTGGGATGGGAATATTTACTTTGGAGGGTTGAACGGGGTAAGTTACTTTAAACCCAATCAAATTAAAAAAGAGGAAACGGTAGCCAAATTATTTATTGAAGATATTGATATCCTAAACCAACCCGCCATAAACGTAATTCCAGAACAAATTGAAGAGGGGGTTGAGAAGTTGGACGTTTTGGAACTAGACCATGACCAATCGTCCTTTTCCTTTCGGTTTTTGGCGATTGACAATGTATTGTTTTCCAATTACGATTATGCATATAGGCTTAAGGGGTTCAATGATACCTGGATAGATTCCGAAAAGGAACGTCTGGCAACTTATACCAATATACCTCCCGGAAATTACATTTTTGAAGTGAAGGCCAGTAGTGGTAATGGGGAGTGGGATATAGAAAAAACATCGATTTCCATAAATGTATTACGGCCATTTTGGAGATCAAATCTGGCCTATTTATTTTATACGATCTTAATAATTGGACTTATTTATGGTATGGTCATTTGGATCAGACTTAGGAACAGGGTAATTGCAGATGAGCTGGAACATAAACATGAGAGGGAACTTTATGCCTTAAAAATGGATTTCTTTGCCAAGATGTCCCACGAAATACAAACCCCTTTAACTTTAATTTTGATTCCCTTGGAAAACATGTTGCAACGCGCTATGAAAAGTGGCAATGTGTTGCTTCAACAACGCCTTAAGTTAATTTCCAATAATGCCAATAGACTATCCCGAATTGTATTTGAATTGACATCTTTGCGGGACAAGGAATTGGAGAAATTGGTTTTAAGGGCGGCAGAACACGATATTATTGCCGATTTAACCGAAATAACCAGCTCCTTTGAAGAGCAAGCCACCTTTAAGGGCATCAATTTTAAATGTAGCTATCCCAGTGATGAGTTAAGAATGTGGTACGATAAAGATAAAATGGAACATATTTTCTTTAACCTTCTGTCCAATGCCTTCAAATTTACACCTAAAGGCGGATCTATTGCCCTTGATGTAATTGTGGAGGATTGGGAGAGAAACGTAAAAATATCCGTGACAGATTCGGGTCCGGGTATCCCAAGAGAGGAGCTGGAAAATGTTTTCCAGTTGTTTTACCAGGCCGATACAGGGAAGCAAAAAGTAGGTACGGGAATAGGCTTGGCACTGACCAAAGAGCTGGTAGATCTTCATCACGGAAAGATAGATGTAAAATCGGACCCCATTAAAGGTACTTGTTTTAGCGTTAGTTTTCCTATTGATAAAAATCGGAATGAAAATGTACTGAATAAAAACGGCGCGGAAGAGTCTATTATGGAAGTGGAGGAGGAGGAATACCAATTGAAGGAGGAAAATATAGGTGTTGGGTCAACCAAATTGGCGAAGACCATATTAGTGGTAGAGGATAATTATGAACTACAAATATCATTAAAAGATATTTTTAACGATTACTATAACGTACTCTTGGCTGAAAATGGGGAAGAGGGTTATGCCTTGGCCTTGGAGCATAATCCGGATCTAATAATAAGCGACATAATGATGCCAAAATTGGATGGTATTGAAATGAGCAAAATGCTTCAGAGAAACGAGCTCACCACCCATATCCCAATTATACTTCTCACAGCCAAAAAGGCAGCAAAAAATAAAATACTAGGATTGCGGGCCGGAGCGGTAGAATATATAAATAAGCCCTTCAACATCAATGAACTGGTGCTCAAAGTGAATAATATCATCACCCGAAGTGATCGGTTGATTATGAAATATAAGAACGATTTAATAACAACGCCCAAAAAAGGAGGAAGTAGGTCCCAAGATGAAGTTTTTCTGGAAAACTTGGTTAGCCTAGTAGAAAATCAGATTAGCAATCCGGATTTTAAGACAGAAGACCTGGCCCAGGATCTAAACATGAGCTATTCTGCTATCTATAGAAAGTTTCAAGGGTTAACAGGGAAGAAAATAGTAGATTTTGTAAGGACCATGCGTCTTAAAAAGGCAGCTGTTTTAATTGGCGATTGCAATTACTCCGTATCCGAGGCTGCGTTTTTGGTAGGTTTTAACGATCCAAAATATTTTTCAAAGTGCTTTAAAAAGGAATTTGGCAAGAGCCCTCGAAAGTTAAAGGGGAAAGCAGATCCAAATCCGAGATTTAAATAAAACCGAATAGGGATCAATCACAAGAAAATAACTGTAACAATTTCAATAATCAATATGATAACAATAACCAATGTGGGGGCCAGGATTAGAAATAAAATGGCACCTAAAATAACAATGTTAAAGGGTACGGGATACAACAGTTTAAAGGTACTAGGTTTATTCTTGGTGGTAGCCTCCTGTACAACTTTGTCCAAGCAGGAGAATTCAGAAGAAATAACCATGGCCAAATTGAGTTTAACCGAAAGCATAAAGCCAGGAGGGAATAGTTGGGTGGTAAATGATGTTAAGGATAATCACAATCTTATCTCGGACAAGGGGATTAGGAATTGGAGTGATTCGAATACGGTTATAAGAACCTATTTTAAAACAGATCAAACAGGTCCGTTAAATGTGGGACTAACGATGAAAGTGAATGGTGGTATGTCCAAACTCCGGGTTTCCTTGGACGGAATTACAAAGGAGATCACAGTTTCCAATCAAGATTTTGAAACAGTGGATGTAGGAGTCTTTAAGATTGGCACACCAGGCTACCATTTTATAGAATTACAGGGGTTGGAAAAAACGGCAAATATGTACGCAGATGTCAATGAGGTACTGGTAGGAGGGCAGGCAGCCAATGGGCAACTTACTTACGTAAAGGATGATTTTTATTGGGGTAGAAGGGGGCCATCGGTACATTTAAGCTATACTACTCCCGAAAACACTGACATACTTTGGTTTTATAATGAAATTACGGTTCCTGAAAACGAGGATGTTATTGGATCCTATTATATGGCCAATGGTTTCGGGGAGGGCTATTTTGGTATGCAGGTGAATTCCGAGACCGAGAGGAGGGTCCTGTTTTCTGTCTGGAGTCCGTACGAAACCCAAGACCCCAAAAGTATTCCGGAAGAATATAGAATAATTTTGCTGGGCAAGGGGGAAGGGGTAACTACCGGTGAATTTGGCAATGAAGGCTCTGGCGGACAAAGTTATAAAGTGTTCAATTGGAAAGCTGGCAATACCTATAAATTTTTATTAAAGGGAGAGCCTTCTGTAAATAATTCTACTGATTATACAGCCTATTTCTATGATTCGGAAGCTGAAAAATGGAATTTAATAGCTAGTTTCAGAAGACCGCATACCAATACCTATTTAAAAAGGCCACATTCTTTTTTGGAAAACTTTAGGACGGAGGTTGGACATATATCCAGAATGGGAGAGTACACCAATCAATGGATTTACGATACCAAGGGCAATTGGCACGAACTTACCAAGGCCAAGTTTACGGCAGATGCTACCGCTAGGAAAGGATCTAGGGTAGATTACGCCGGAGGGGCCGTTGGCAACAATTTTTATATGAAGAATTGTGGATTTTTTAATGAAAAGACCACTATAGATACCTTTCATGAAAGGACTGCTAATGGAGTAGCTCCAGTGATAGATTTTTCATCACTTGAGAAACCAATGCAATAACAATGTATCAATGTGAAAGTGTGTTGGTGTGCAATATTTCAAAAGTGATCCACTAAAAAGAATCCAAGACGTTGAATGTGCCTAGAAGAATTGATTACACCGAAACCATAAAGAAACTAAGAATGAAAAATATAAGCTATTTAATCCTAATTCCATTGGCCCTATTATCTTGTAAGGATGAGGGCAAAAAGGATGTTGGTATAACTCCGGCACCTAGACCAAATATCATATATATTTTGGCAGATGACCTGGGATATGCCGAACTGGGTGCCTATGGACAGGAAAAAATTGAAACCCCCAATATCGATGCCTTGGCCAAAGAAGGTATGTTGTTTACCCAACATTATACAAGTGCCCCAGTGTGTGCCCCAGCACGTTATATGTTATTGACGGGGACCCATTCGGGACATGCACATATTCGGGGCAATGAGGAGTGGGGCGAGCGTGGTGATGTATGGAATTACAAGGCAATGGCCAAAGACTCCGTTTTGGAAGGACAGCGCCCCATGCCGGACAGCACCATTACAATCGCCAAAAAATTAAAAGAAGTGGGCTACAGTACGGCCATGTTTGGTAAATGGGGATTGGGCGCTCCCCATACCAATTCTATTCCCACAACTATGGGATTCGATTTCTTTTTTGGATATAACTGTCAGCGACAAGCCCACACCTACTACCCATTGCACCTATACAAAAATGAAAATAGGGTGCATTTGAATAACGATACCATTGCTCCAAATACTAAGTTGGCCAAAGGGGCGGATATTAATGATCCGGCTAGTTATGCAGCTTATACATTAAACGATTATGCTCCCGATCTTATGTTTGAGGAGTTACAGGGGTTTGTAGATAGGAACAAGGAAAATCCTTTTTTTATTTACTGGGCCACGCCCATTCCCCATGCGGCTATCCAAGCTCCTCAAAAATGGGTGGATTATTATAGGAATAAGTTTGGGAAAGAGGAACCCTATTTGGGGAAAAGGGGATATTTTCCACATCAAAATCCCCATGCCGGTTACGCTGCAATGATTTCTTATTTGGATGAAAATGTAGGGAAATTGGTCGCGAAGTTAAAAGCGGACGGACTATACGATAATACGTTGATCATTTTTACCTCGGATAACGGTCCTACTTTTAATGGAGGTACGGACTCTCCCTGGTTTGATAGTGCCAAACCGTTTAGAAGCGAACTTGGTCGTGGAAAGGGATTTGTCTATGAAGGTGGAATTAGGGTGCCCATGATTGCCACATGGCCCGGTAGTATAAAAGCCGGTACCACAACCGATCATATTTCCGCACACTATGATGTAATGGCCACGTTGGCAGATGTTGCGGGTTACGAGGCGCCAAAGTATACAGACGGAATCAGCTTTTTACCTACCCTACTTGCCGGGGATCAAGAAAAGAAGCACGACTTTCTATATTGGGAGTTTCCGGAATATGGTGGACAGTTGGCGATTAGAATGGGTGATTGGAAAGTGGTGAAATCACATTTGAAAGACAAAAAAAAGGAACCAAAACTGGAACTATTCAATCTTAAAACGGATTTAAAAGAAACTACAAACGTGGCAGATCAACATCCAGAGATATTGGAGAAGGCTGCGAAAATATTGCAAAGCCAACATACAGAGCCCACTATCGAGAAGTTTAGGATCCCGGCACTTAGTGATGGCCTTTAGGGATTTATTGGCTAGTTGCCCCTGTTAAATAATTATATATTTTTGCGTTTTTTAAACCACCTTTGAATCATAATTGTTTTAAATGAGAATTTATTTTACCCTGTTCTGTTTTTATTTTCTTTTTGGGCCCTTACTGGCACAGGAAGATATTACTACTCCTGAATTAAAAGGACACATCGCTTATTTAACGGCTGATAAAAGTTCTGGTAGGTATCCCGGAGGAAAAGTCAATAAAAGGATTGTCAGATATATTGCCAAGGATTTTAAAAAGTCGGGAATATCTCCTTTTTTGAAATCTTATAAACAGCCATTTATGGCCCATTTAAGGGTAAAGAAAGGGGAGGAACCCAAAAGTGCAGTTGAGACATGGAACTTAATAGGTTTTATAGAAGGGAACGACCCTTTATTAAAGAATGAATATATTCTCTTGGGCGCCCACTACGATCATTTGGGTATGGGCGGTGGACCATCGTCAAAGTCCGATAAAATAGGGATACACCATGGTGCGGATGATAACGCAAGTGGTACCTCGGCATTATTGGAAATAGGGGAGATGCTTATGGCCCACAAGACCGAGTTGAAAAGAAGTATTTTATTGGTAGCTTTTGGCGCCGAAGAACAGGGGCTTTTGGGAAGTAAGCATTTTACTGATCATTCAGTAGTGCCCTTGTCAAAAATTAAACTCATGATCAACATGGATATGGTTGGCAGGTTAAACGATGCCAAACAGGTTTATATGGGGGGAGCAGGAACCTTTCCAGGGGGCGTGGAATTGATGAAGGAATTGGGGCCGCCATTGGGCCTGTCACCCGTAGTCCATGCTGGCTCAGTGGGAGGTTCGGATCATGTCTCATTCTATAAAAAGAATATTTCCGTGCTTGGGATCCATACCGGAGGCCATCCCCAATACCACACCCCTGAAGATACGATGGACCTTATTAATTTTGATGGGCAAAAACAGGTTTGTCAATATATATTCAATACCATTATGAAAGTAGCCTCAACATCTTATGAAATGAAATTTATTCCGCAAGGGGAATAGAATCATTTACGTTCTTTACATTTGTAAGGATTAAAAATTATAGAATGCAAAAAATAAATGTTTTAAGTGCCTTATTTGTATTGGCTTTAATGGTTCAATGTAAGGAGGAAAAGAAGTTGGACGATAAGGTTGGAAATACGGCTCCAATATCGGAGGTTACGGAATCTTCGGCAGTCACAACTCCTATATTAATAGAAAAGCCAGAAAATATAAATACACCGGATGGTATGGTGTGGATTCCTGGGGGCGAATTTATGCAAGGTGCAGTACCACAGGACAAAATGGCCATGGATCATGAAAAACCTGCGCATAAGGTAAGGGTAGATGGTTTTTTTATGGATGTTACAGAGGTGACCAATGCCCAATTTGCAAAATTTGTTAAGGAAACGGGTTACATCACTGTAGCAGAGCGGGCAATAGATTGGGAGGAAATGAAAACCCAAGTCCCAGAAGGTACTCCCAAACCCCATGATTCCATTTTGCAACCAGGCTCTTTGACCTTCAAAAAAACGAAGAATTCCGTGCCCAACCTTTACGACTTTTCACAATGGTGGAACTGGACCATTGGAGCCAATTGGAAGCAGCCCAACGGACCTGGAAGTACAATTAAAGGAAAGGATAACGAACCTGTAGTACAAGTGGCCTATGAGGATGCCTTAGCCTATTGTGAATGGGCCGGTAGAAGATTGCCTACGGAGGCCGAGTGGGAAAGGGCCGCTAGGGGCAATAAAACTGAAAGCATATATTTTTGGGGCGATGACGATTCCGTTTTGTCCCAAATGGCAAATACATGGGAAGGGGAGTTCCCCGTGACCAATATGAAAACGGATGGTTATGAAAAACGCGCAAAAGTCAAGTCTTACCCTCCCAATGATTTTGGGCTGTACGACATGGCCGGGAATGTCTGGGAATGGACCAGTGATTGGTACAATACGAATTATTATAACGAATTGGGTGCTTTAAACGCTCCCGTGGTAAATCCGCAAGGAGCATCCACTGCATATAATCCTAATATGCCCTATGCCAAGGAGAAGGTAATGAGGGGAGGCTCCTTTCTTTGCAACGCCTCCTACTGCGCCAGCTATAGGATCTCCTCTAGGATGGCCTCTAGTTTGGACTCTTCCTTGGAGCACTTGGGATTTAGGACGGTAGCTACAGTGGATATGGTAACAGAGGATTAATAGTATTTTTTAATTATTTTATATATCCCCTTTGGCTTTCCAAGGGGGATTTTTTTTGTCCAAGGTTTAGTTGTACGTGGGAAATAAATTTACAGTTTCTATAAACGTAAAATATACGTTTATAGAGGATATTTTTTTTATATTTGCGGACTAACACACTTTGAAGTATATGGCGTTTCCGGAAAATTTCACCCCTGAGCTAGTTATTGAATCCCCAGGTAGGATCAATTTGATAGGGGAGCACACAGATTATAATCTTGGATATGTATTACCTACGGCCATAGAGAAGAAAATAACTTTTAAATTTAAAAAGAACCATACAGACAAAGAATGTAGGCTGTTTAGTTTGGGGTTTGATACCGGGTTCACCCTTCAATTGGATAAAATTGCACGGAGCGCTGTGGAATGGGAAAATTACGTTTTGGGCGTATTAAATGAAATTTTATTGAGAACGGATAGGTTAAAGGGGTTCGACTGTACCATTGAAAGTAAATTACCAATGGGTTCGGGCCTAAGTTCCTCGGCAGCCTTGGAGTGCGGACTGGCCTTTGGGCTCAATGAATTGTTTCAACTAGGACTTTCCAAAATGGATATAGTTCAACTTTCACAAAAGGCGGAGCATACCTTTGTAGGAACCCAATGTGGAATCATGGACCAATTTGCGTCTGTAATGAGTAAAAAAGGGCATGTGCTCTTATTGGATTGCCAGTCTTTGGAACATCAACAAATTCCAATTCATATAGATCCGTATAAGATGATAATGCTGAATACCAAGGTGTCTCACAACTTGGCTTCCAGTGAATACAATACCAGAAAAAGGGAATGCGAGGAAGGTGTCGGCATTATACAAAGAAGATATCCTGAAGTAACTTCCTTGAGAAAGGCCAATAAGGAAATGCTGGAATATTGTAAAAGCGAAATGAGTGGCACCATATATAAAAGATGTTCCTTTATCATCAGTGAAAATGATAGGGTTTTGCAAACGGCCAATGCCTTGAAGGAAAATGACCTAAACCTTTTTGGCGCTTTGCTGTACGAGGCACATGAAGGGATTAGCAAATTGTACGAAGTAAGCTGTCCGGAGTCCGATTTTTTGGTTGATTTTTCCAAACAGTATAAGGCTGTGCTAGGAGCTAGACAAACCGGAGGTGGATTTGGAGGCTGTACCTTGAATATTGTACATAAAGATCAGGTGGATAGGTTTGTACAAGAAGCCACCAGTGCCTACAAAAAGGCTTTCAATATTGAATTGGAGGCGTTTGAGGTTAAGCCAAGTGCAGGAACCTACATTCAAAAATAAGCGAAATGACAAATAGTTTTAATGACAACCCACATAGAAGGTTGAACATTCTTACCGGAGAATGGGTTTTGGTTTCACCCCATAGGACCAAAAGGCCATGGCAGGGAAAGACCGAAAAAAGTGCCACAACGGATTTACCGGAATATGACCCTTCCTGTTATCTTTGTCCCACTAACGAAAGAATGGGAGGAGAGTTCAATCCCAGTTACAAAAAGCCATATTCATTTATCAACGATTTTTCGGCCCTATTGCCCGATGTTAAGGAAGAAACTTATGATAATGGCCTGTTGCATGCGGAATCAGAATCAGGTATCTGTAAGGTAGTCTGTTTTTCTCCCAACCACTCACTAACATTACCTTTGATGTCTGTTCCGGACATTACAGACGTAATATCACTTTGGCAAAAAGAGTATAGGGAATTGGGAGCTAAGGAAGGCATAGACCATGTTCAGATTTTTGAAAATAAAGGAGCTATAATGGGGTGTAGCAATCCTCACCCACACGGACAGATTTGGGCACAGAATAAAATTCCGCAAGAGGTACTTAAGAAAACAGGAAATCTTCAAGCTTATTGGGACAAGCATGGTAGAAGTATTTTGGAGGACTATTTAGTACAGGAATTAAAATTGGACGAGCGTATTATAGTAGAAAACGAACATTTTGTAGCGCTTTTACCCTATTGGGCCGTATGGCCATATGAGACTATGATTCTTCCCAAAAGAAAATTGGCACATATCGGTTTACTTTCTGAATCTGAAAAGTTATCCTATGCAGAAATCCTGAAACAACTAACTATTAAATACGATAATATATTCAACACTTCATTTCCATATTCTGCGGGTATTCATCAGGCCCCTACAGATGGAAGGGAACATCCGGAATGGCATTTCCATATGTCATTTTACCCGCCCTTATTGCGATCCGCTACTGTGAAAAAGTTTATGGTAGGCTATGAAATGTTTGCTAACCCCCAACGTGATATTACCGCCGAACAGGCGGCCGAAAACATGAAGTCATTATCAGACGTACACTATAGTCAGCTAGACGCAACAAAGTAGATTATTATATAAAATCCCCAATGATTTCTGTTTTCGTATAGATTAAAGGGAATGTTGGTTTTGAAGGGAGTAACCTACCCGGCCCAATTCTTTTTCTACCTTATCCAGTATTAAGGGACTATTGTATACCAGCAAAATGGTCTTATTTATTATATCAATATCCAATATTCTTAAATCCAATATCCTACTAAGATTTCTGGAGATAACATTTTTACTTTCTTCGGAAATAAGCTGTTCAACCTTAAGCAATGTGGTCATGGAATCATGATTTTTATTAGTGAAACTCAACTTTGAGAAGTCGGTAAGACGCACTTAAAATTGCAAGTTGAACTAATCCCGCCTTTTTCGGCGGGATCTAGGTTCAATACCTTTTATTTCAAGACAAAACTAGGTATAGAGAAGTTTATCCTACATGATATAAATCAGTTTAGGGCAATTGTAAGACAATTTTTTTCCCGAAGGACATAGGAAAATGTATTTAAAAGGAACAGTTGATAACCAAATATTGATAGAATGCGGTTTTCAATTTTAGTCGCATGCTGAAAAATGACTCCTATTGCCAAATGACCCTATATGAATAGGTCCAATTTATTTTTGAGCTGGGTTATTTCATCCTGCATTTTTTCCATTTGATTAAGAAGTTGTGTAATAACCGCTATGCCTTCCAAGTTGATGTCCAGATCGGCATGGAGCCTTAGTATTTTTTCCGCTTTGGGCAATTGTTGGATTGGGATATATTGTACATCCTCTTTTACCACAATATCTACTAGACCGTATTCGTATAGTTCCGTTACGAAATGGGTTTCTATATTGTGGCTCATACAAAAGTCCGTAATCAGTATATATTCCTGTTCCATAAGGATAAAATTTGGTGTTTGTAATTTCTGGATTTCCTTCTTGGGATTTCTTTTTCCATAAATTGGGTTATTTTCTCAGACTCGCCAATTCCTTAAAAAGTTCTTTTTCTCTGGCCGTTAAATTGGTAGGGGTCACAATATTGTAGGTAATATATAAATCCCCATAAACGTCTGTTTTTTTATACAAAGGGAAACCCTTGCCTTTTAATTTAATTTTGGTTCCGTTCTGCGTTTCCGGTTTAACATTCAATTTTACCTGACCGTCAAAAGTATTCACCATTATTTCGCCGCCCAAAAGAGCAGTGTACAAATCCAGGTCTACAGTGGTATATAGGTTGTTGCCATCCCTTTTGAAAGCCGTATCGTTTATGATACTGAAGGTAATATAAAGGTCGCCTTTAGGGCCCCCTTGATGTCCAGGCCCACCGTGACCGCTAATTTTTATGGTTTGACCGTTTTCAACCCCTGCAGGGATAGTTATTCTAATATTTTTGCCGTTTACACTAAGTGTCTGTTTATGCGGCTTAAATACATCCCTAAGGTGCAATTTTAATTCCGCGTTTAGGTCCTGGCCTCTAAAACGGGCTTTGCTTCTTCCGGAAAAACCAGCGGAACCTCCGAACATGGATTCGAAAAAATCGGAGAAATCGTGTTCCCCATAATGTTGGGACCGACTTTGTCCGCCGCTTCCGTAGGCTGATTGTTGGGAAGCCCTAGCTTTTTCAAACTCTTCGGCATGTTCCCAATCCTTTCCGTATTTGTCGTACTTTTTACGTTTTTCAGGATCACTAAGAACCTCATTGGCTTCATTGATTTCCTTGAATTTTTTTTCGGCCTCCTTATTGTTGGGGTTAACATCCGGATGGTGTTTTCTAGCCAATTTCCGATAGGCTTTTTTAATATCGCTTTGGCTGGCGCTTTTGTCCAACCCCAAGATTTTGTAGTAGTCTATAAATTTCACATGAAAGTTATTTATGCTTTATTCTTATTCTATTTTGGAAACATCATTTAGCAATTACTATACTAAAACATTCACCAACCCTACCTAATTTAATATATGTTTCTGGTTTAAAGTAATCCGCTGCAAAATTATTTAATTCAATTGTGGATCCAACTGATTAAAATCATGTATCGGTCTGTTTTATTTTACTAAATTTCTGGGTAAACCAATAGGCAATGCCACTGAATATTATTTTGATTAAGTTAATAATTAATTCATTCCGGCGGTACTTATTGAAATCTGCCTTGTAACTTTTTGGCCTATTATTGGTCAGCAAAAAATTGTTCATATGAAAAATATTTTGATACCTACGGATTTCTCTGATAATGCCTATAAAGCCATCTCCTATGCCTTGCGATTGTTTAAAGATGAGAATTGTGCTTTTCATTTGTTGCATACCTATACTCCCGCTGTTTATCAATCCGAGTACTTATTGCATAGTCCTGGGCAATTGGGGTTAGGGGACATTTATCGCACAGATTCCGAAAAAAAATTGGAAGATTTGAAACAAAAGGTCATTTCAGAATCCAGTAACCCAAAGCACCTTTTTAGAACCTATAGTGCATTTAGTATTCTGATGGAGGCTATTGACGAACTAGTAGATAGCAAACAAATAGATATCTTAATTATGGGGACCCAAGGAGCCACGGGGGCAAAAGAAATATTTTTAGGCAGTAATATGGTGCATGCCATTAAAAGGGCAAGATGTCCCATTTTGGCTATACCCTTTGATTTTGATGTTCAAATGCCCACCAAAATTCTATTTCCAACGGACTATGAAATAAAATACAATTTTGAATTGATTGAGCAGGTACTGTTTATTGCCAAGAAGCATAAATCAATATTGGATATTATGCATGTCCGTTCGGGTTATGAACTCAATGAGGAGCAGAAAAAGAACAAAATCAATTTGAAGCTTTTGCTTTCGGAAACTAAACACAAATTTCATGAATTGCCAGATCAAGGAATCATGGAAGCCATCAATAATATACAATCCTTGCTGCACCCCCAAATGTTGGTGATGGTCAAAAACAAACACAGTTTTTTGGAGAATCTATTTTTAAAACCTGTAATAAATCAAATTGGCTTTCATTCGAGCGTCCCTTTTATGGTTTTACCTTATAATTTGTTGGAATAGCCTTATTAAGGTCTACCGATAAATGATTATCGGCCGGAGAAGTAGTTAGGTTTCCATCTTAGGTAATCTTGTGTATTTAAATGGTCATTGTGAGGTTTTCTAAATTATAATAAAGATTATTTTCTGCTGAATGGTCACCATCCATAGTTTTAACAACTATGTTTATAATAACTTTTTATAACTTTTGATGTAAGATTTTTAATGAAAATCCTACTTTTGTCTACTAACAAGTATTGAATATTTTGATTATGGCAGAAAAAGTAGAGCGTTTAAAAACGTTGATTATTGGTTCGGGACCGGCAGGTTATACTGCGGCCATATATGCATCTAGGGCCGATCTTAAGCCGGTGTTGTATACTGGAATGGAACCAGGTGGACAATTGACTACCACTACTGAGGTGGATAACTTTCCCGGTTACCCTGAAGGAATTGACGGGCCAACCATGATGATACAGTTACAGCAACAGGCCGAAAGATTTGGGACCGAGGTCCGTATTGGTATGGCAACCGCTGTAGATTTTAGTGATGAAGTAGGAGGGATACATAAGGTGACAATAGATGACAATAAGATTATAGAAGCAGAAACAGTAATTATTTCCACTGGGGCTACGGCAAAATATTTGGGTATCCCTAGCGAACAAAAGCTACGTGGAGGAGGCGTATCGGCTTGTGCCGTATGTGATGGTTTCTTTTATAAGGGACAGGAAGTAGCCATTGTTGGGGCAGGAGATACTGCAGCGGAAGAGGCTTCCTATTTGGCCAATATATGTAAAAAGGTAACCATGTTGGTTCGAAGGGACGAAATGCGTGCGTCAAAGGCGATGCAGCATAGGGTGAATAGCTTGGACAATATAGAAATTCGTTATAACACCGAAGTGGATACGGTTTTGGGAGATCAGGTTGTAGAAGGGCTAAGAGTGGTGAACAATATTACTGGAGAGAAAGAGGATATTGCCATTACCGGATTGTTCATTGCCATTGGGCATAAACCAAATACCGATATTTTTAAGGGACAACTGGAAATGGATGAAACTGGATATTTGATTACCCAGGGTAAAACAACCAAAACTAGTAAGCCTGGCGTTTTTGCCAGCGGCGATGTCCAGGACAAGGAATATAGACAGGCTGTTACGGCTGCCGGTACTGGGTGTATGGCAGCACTTGATGCAGAGAGATATTTGGCGACCATTGAAAGCCATCAGGAAGTCTCATCCTAGAGGGTGATATAACAGTCCTAAATTTGAAATTAATTGAATTGAAGGCATTTTAAAACGATCTGTTCTTGGACCAATGTTCTTAGTACAGATCGTTTTTTTATAGTGGTATTTATTTTGGCTTTACCTCAGCTGAAGTCCAATTAGACCTAAACCTAGTTTAGACGTTTGTAATTTTCAGAATTTATTCGGTTCCCATCCGCATCAATAAAGATTTGGCTGTATTTGTCCCCTTCCAACAGAAGTTCCATATGCCATTCCATATTTTCGTTGGCAACTTTTTTCATGGAAGCCGACATGTATTCCAATTTTTCGGTCAAGGTGCTGTCAGTAGCCTTATAAGAGCCATACCCAAACCATTCAATTGAATCTGTAGGGACATAGCGGGTCCACATTACCTTTCCATTATAATACATTTTAATTTGACGGTATCCTTCGGTAGGAGGTATGGTCTTTACAACATCGTTACCGTCGTAATTGTTAAAACTAATTAATTCCCACGTGCCTTCCAGCGTTTTGGGGCTTTGTATTTTAGTAGGTGCAATTTTGGTGGCGGATACCAAAAATAACATCAAAAAAGCTATTCCAAATATTTTTTTCATGACGATTTGCTTTTAAGGGATTAGATACTAATAAGTTACGACTTTTTTGGAATATTAACACCTGAAACGCGGAATATGTTAAAAGAAACTTATCAAAAGGAATTAAATAATAACTGTATGTAGTCTTGGTTTTGTGATAAAATCTCTGATAAGTGGTCGATTTATTGTATAAATCACATTTCGTAGTACAAATGTTTGTTTTAATAATAGTTTTGGAGGTTGTATTCACCGGTCTACAAATAAGATTGGAGGAAGCAAGTGATGATAGCGAGTTTTTTGGACAGTGGTTCAGAAGGGCCATTTATCCTTCAACCGAGTTGAACAGAAATGAGGCCAATGTTGTGGCAAACCAACAAACCCCGGTTACCCCAGTATGGTGGGATAATTAGTTTTTTGTAAGGGAACTGTTAAATGAAGCGGCCATCCATTTGGGATGGCCGTTTCATTTTATAAATAGGAATTAATAATATTACATAATAAAAGAATATCTTCCGTTTTATGATGGGCACTTATTACAATTCTGCTCATAAGTTGGGAATCCTCATCAGGATAACGAAAACTGGTCACCACAATATTTTTACTTTCCAGATAGTCTACCAACTTTTCATCTGAAAAGCTGAACGCGGGATGGCCCTCCATGAATTTAAATATATCCAAAGTTTTAACATTGGATTTGAACAAGTTTATATTGTTCATTAGAATAGTCCTCTTTTCAAGGAAAAGCTTTTTGCCATCCAGGAGACAGGCTACTGCTGCAGGTGTTGCGGGACTTGCCCCGCCAAAAAAAGGAGTGTCCATGAATTGTTCAATTCTCCTTTTGGTCCCAAAAACAGATCCTGCCTGAACCCCAAACCCTTTACCTAGTGAACAACATACAATAAGTTCTTTTGGATTTAATTTCCTTAGCCTTCTAAAGACACCCCCACCATTGTCATCTACAATACCAATACCATGGGAATCGTCTACCACCAGAACGATCCTTTCCAAAGGCAGTGTCCTTAATCCTTCAAAATTGGGATAATTGACCCCGGAAAAATCAATGGCATCCAAAAATACCACAGGAGTAATATTTTGATTGGATTCCAAATGGGCCCTAACGGCTATGTTCAAGGCCGTGAAAGTGATGTATGGTTTTGACTTTGTTGATGGGGTAGTGGAATAGAGTGCAGAATGGGTATTGGGGGCATAGAAGAGCCTATGCTCTTTGGTATCCATGGATTGCCTCACAAGTTGTCCTGCCAAATAACCAGAAGACAAAGTAGCGCTATATTCACACCCTACCAATTGGGATAAATATTGTTCTGCTTCTTCAAAAACTGATATTCGTACGTTGGATTTTCTGGAGGCTCCATAATTGGTGCCATATTTCCGGATATTGGAAATAAAGATTTCCTGAAAAGCTTGGTCGGTCTGTAACCCTAGATAGGAAGTACCTCCAAAATACAAAAATTTCTTGTGGTCCAACTGCAATTCCCGTCCCGGGAATCCATCAATATAAATAGCCATCAGCGTAATTGTATTCCGCTTCCACCAATGGTAGGAAAGATTACTTTGCCATTTTCCTGAATAATGACCCCATCGGCAATATCTTCTTTCAACAACATAGCACCGTCCATATCAACATAATCCAACTGTGGAATTAGTTGGGCGATGGCCGAAATGCCTACGGTAGATTCCGTCATACAACCTACCATTACCTTAAGTCCCATTTCCTTGGCCTTCGAAATCATACGGCGTGCGGGGGTTAGTCCACCACATTTGGTTAGTTTTATATTGATTCCGTTAAAATGAAGTGCACATTTTTCTACATCGGTTTCCACTATACAACTTTCGTCTGCTATAACTGGGAGGACACTTTGGTGCATCACTGCTTCCATTCCTGTCCAATCATCGGCTTTGAGCGGTTGTTCTAAAAATTCAACACCCAAATCCTTCAATAAAGGAGCGTTGGCAATTGTTTCCTCCGCTGTCCAGGCACAGTTGGCATCTACTCTGAAAATGGCATCCGTATGTTTGCGCAACTCCCTTACTATATCAACATCACTATTGGTACCTAATTTAATTTTATATATGGGCCAAGGCATTTCTTTCATCTTGTCCACCATTTTTTCAACGGAGTCCAATCCTATGGTGTAATTGGTTATGGGATAACTACTGTTGTCCGTATTCCATAGTTTATACAATGGCTTCCCGAGTATTTTTCCATACAGATCGTTGGTGGCAAGATCCAATGCACAGATAGCAAAATTGCTCAATTCTTTGGAAACCAAAAACGCATGAAAGGTCTCAGGTTCCTGAAAGTCGAAATTCTCGATTTCCTCCCTGACGTTTTCAATCTCAGCTTGCATGGTTTCAAAGGTTATTTTGTAATAGGGATTGGAAGTTGCCTCCCCATAGCCCGTTTTACCGTTCAGTTCCAGTGCAACGATCATGGAATCCTGGAAATCATGGGATTCCCTGGAAATACTGAAAGTGTGTTTTAGCGGAAGTACGTATTTTTTGATCTTTATTTTCATAACAGTATTTATGGAACGAATATAAAGAAAGATGGTGTATTGGAAAATGAATACCCATTGAAATCTCAATGGGTATTGTAAATTTTAGGATGGGATGGCCACAACCTAAGGATAATCCAGGTTTTAAAGGGCACTGACACTTCCTGAACTCGATTTCTTATGTTCTACGGTAGCATCACCGGTATAGTGTATATTTCCACCACTGCTGGCTTTAGCGGTTAAGGACTCGGACACATTTACCGTTATTCCCGCACCACTACTGGCATTGGCTTCGCAGATTTTGGTGTTTAAATTTCTTGCTTTTATATCAGAGCCGCTACTTGCATGGCCATAAAGGGATTTTGTGTCACCGGCCACTTTAATGTCTGCGCCACTACTGGCATCTGCTGTGACCTTTTCGGCCTTTAATTCTATAATTTCCAGACTGGAACCACTGCTGGCATTCAAGTCAATGTTTCGTCCCTTAATTAAATTTTTGGTAATCAGGTCGGCACCGCTGGATGTTTCCAAGCCTGTAATTTCGGGTAGTGTAACATAAATATTTTTGGTAGCCCTCCCAATATTTTCAACGGCATGAATTCGTAATCTTCCATTTTTGATATCAGTTCCAATAAGGTCGATTACATTTTCATCGGCTTCAACAACAATTTCAAAATCATTGCCTTGGGTAACATAAACGTTCAGGCCTTCAGAGGCTGATATTGAGGTGAAATCCGCGTTTATTGTGCGATGGTCTTCCGTTACAATTCCATTTCCCCTCTTGCCGTTTCCAATATTAATATCGAAACCACAGGACGAAAACAAAATTGCCAAGATAAGTGCGATGGTAATTCTTGCTAATGTTGTCATGATTGTTGTTTTTTGATTGAAATAAACACTATGGGTTTATTCAAGGATTGATTAATGATATGTTTAATTAAAAATATTGATTAGGTTGCTTTAAGGGCATTTTAAATTACTGAGTTGTTACAAGAGTCTACCCAACTGTATTTTTATTGATGGCTATCTTTTAATTTTCGTTGGTTTTGAACTGTACACCCTTTTCGTCTATTTTCAGCTTAAAATTATCCCCATCCCCCTTTATATCTATATCAACACCATCTTCGTTGATGATAATTTTTCCGTTGTCGTCATTATCTTCATGATCTTGCCCATCTTCGTCTATTGGACAATCCAAACATTGTAATTCCCCACTGTTATTCATTTTCCAAAGGTATTTGGACATTTCACATCCACTCATGGTGCGGTCCAATGGAGCACTAATTTTCCAGCAAGGACTACTATCCCTTTCATATGTCAATACCGTGCCTACTGGGATATAGAGTAATATTCTCACTTCTTGGTCCCGGTATTTATTGTTTTTGGCGGTAGTTAAAAAATCGTCCAGTAATAAAGTATTTCCTTGCAAATCATAATTGTAGATCACTTTATCAGCGGTCTCTGTGGCACTTTTAAAAGAATTTCCATTGGCATTTTTGCGTATCTCGATACGGGCAATTGAGTCTCTAGACATTTTAAGGTTTAGACGAACATCTTCGGAAACAAGTACTTCTTCCCCATTTTCAGTGTAATCCAGAACCACACCGTTTATGCCTATTTTATTGCCATTATTTAGATGGGAACCAGACCTTAAAATGATTTTCATTGGTTGCTCTGGCTGCTGGAATGCCAGTTCCTTCTCCACTGAAACATTGCCCGTATAGGCATGGGCAGCAGCTTGTCTTATCCCAAAAACAGTGAGCAGGATAATGGCAATCAACCAAAGTCCCAAAAGGGTAAATTTTGCAATATTACCTATCGATTTAAGGTTGTTGACCAAAATCTTAAGTCCTAAATACATGAGAAAGAAAAAGGGTATGCCAATGGCAAAAAAGCCTAATAGCGACACCAACCATACCGGGGTATTGGTAGAGTTCACCATATAGTAAAAATCAATTCCCGGAAGGTGTACAATGTCTAAAATACCTACGGTAAAAAGTCCTATAAACAAGGCAACTATTCCGGCAGCACCTATTATGATGAGTATTATCCCAATAAACTTGCCAATGATCTTAAAAAAAAACATGATGACATCGGCAATGGCATTAAAGAAACTTTTGCTACCATCCTTTACCTTGGTACCCACTTTTTCATAGTCCACACTTTTAACCTTTTCGGCTACATCATCAAAACCCTCCTTTACTTTTTTTTCAATATTACTAATGTTGACCGCCTCACCCCTCATATCCAATTTCTGAGCCGTGGTAACGGCCTCTGGAATGAGAATCCATAAAAGGATATAAATAAATACAAAACCTCCCCAACTAAAAATGGTCAGCAGAATCCATAAAAGTCGAACCCAGAGGGCATCAATCGCAAAATAATGTCCAAGGCCGGCAGATACACCCCCTATATACTTATTTTCTATATCCCTGTATAATTTTCTTACCCTATGTGCTTTTTTTGTGGATTTTGGCTGGTCCTCAAAAATGTCCTCGTCCACCATGTAATCTTCGGGCTGTCCCATGATGCCTATTACTTCGTCTACTTCCTTTTCTGTAATTACCTGTCTTTCGTTCTCCATTTTTTCATGGAACAGTTCGGCAATTCTGGACTCTATATCCGCTATGATCTCCTCACTACCACTAGTATTGGCAAAGGAACGTTTTATGGCCTCCAAATAGCGTTGAAGCTTATTGTAGGCAACTTCATCTATATGAAAGAATAAATTGGCCAGATTAATATTTATTGTCTTGTTCATTTCTTAGTTGTTTTTTGTTTTGGTTACGAGGTTTGTCGCATTTCTTAATTCATCCCAAGTAGTATCCAATTCTTTAAGGAAAAGTTTACCTGTTTCTGTTAGGGTATAATACTTTCTTGGGGGACCTGAAGTGGATTCCTCCCAACGATAATTGAGAAGCCCCGCATTTTTCAATCTTGTGAGCAATGGATATATGGTGCCCTCAACCACTAGCATTTTAGCGTTTTTTAGGGTGTCCAGTATTTCGGAGGTATACTTGTCCTCCCCATTGAGAATGGAAAGTATACAGTACTCCAAGACTCCCTTGCGCATCTGTGCTTTTGTATTTTCAATATTCATAGTAGCATGATTAAAATAATTTAACTGTTCGTTTTTTTGATGTCCGCATTTTACTGTTTCACTTCTGATTGATTGGATGAATAAACTCTCTAATTAGTGTGATGAGTACTAATTGTATTTTTCATTATTTAATAAATGGGATGCTTATAGGGTATTTAAAATCCAACCCCTCACTGGTTCGAATAGTGGCCAAGATGGTGTAAACTATATTTACCAAGAATAGTCCCAGCTGTGCAACCCCGGCTATTCCCAATGGCCAAAGAAATTTGCCCAGATGAAATGGCTGAAAGTTGAAATCGAAATTAAGGCCATTGAATTCGTTAAAATTGGCAAAGTTAAAATGGCCCAGATGAAATATTTCCGGTATTATCCCAATTAAAAAAGGGATGGTGAAAATTCCAAGGATGATGGAATAGAGTAAAAGACTGATTTGAAAATTCAAAGCCTGTTTGCCATTTTGGTCCACGAAGTTATAATCCTTTTTATTTACGGTCCAAAGTACTAGGGGAAGTAGGAAATTTCCAAAGGGGATGAAATACTTGGAAAACGTAGACGCATGTATTATTGCGGCCAAATTTTTTTCGTGTTTGCTCAGTGTTTCGGTCATTGCTGTATAGTTTGTGTTCCCAGTTATTACTTTGTGCCCTTTACCGTCGGTCTCGATTAAAACAGTTTTAGTAGCTTACTAAAGCTATTTCTAAGGGCTTATCTTATTAAGCCTAATAACTTTCTATGCAAATATATATCTAAAAGAAGGTACTATGCAAAACAAAGTACTAAAATTTAACAATTTATTAACAATTGTAGGTTCGTGCAAATTATATACTTTTGATATAAAATAAACTACAACTATGGCTACCGATGCAAGTAAAATTAACATGTTCAGTTTTTTTAAGCTCCCGGCCGTATGGTGGACAGGAGTACGATTAAGGTATATAGATGAAAAAAAGGCCATAGTCACCGTTAAGCATAGATGGATCAATCAAAACCCGTTTAAATCCTTGTTTTGGGCAGTACAGGGAATGGCGGCCGAACTGACTACAGGAGCTATGGTAATGAGCCAAATTAAGAAAAGTGGTAGAAATATTTCCATGCTAGTAGCCAATAACAATGCCAATTTTTCAAAAAAAGCTACCGGAAAAATTACCTTTACCTGTGTAGAGGGACATCTTGTTTCTGATGCCATTAAGAAAACCATTGAGACCGGTGAGGGGCAGACAGTCTGGATGAAATCGGTGGGGGTTAACGACGAAGGTGTTGTAGTGTCTACCTTTAATTTTGAATGGACTTTAAAGGTGAAAGGATAAGGTGATGATATACACTTAATCAATATACCAATATACCGATATACCAATGTGACAGTGAGTCAAGGGCCATGGTATTAATTTATTAGTGGGTAAATATTCCGATGTAACAAACCGGTAGTTTTTGACACTAATGGTCAACAAATGAAATTCAATTTATTAAACTTATAGGATGAACGCACACGAAATAGACTATGTAATTTACGGAGAGGAAATGCAATATGTGGAAATAGAATTAGATCCGCAGGAGGCCGTTGTGGCCGAAGCGGGCAGTTTTATGATGATGGATTCGGACATTAAAATGGATACCATTTTTGGTGATGGTTCCAATCAGGATACTGGGGTCCTCGGAAAATTGTTCTCTGCAGGAAAAAGATTGCTCACAGGGGAAAGCCTTTTTATGACGGCATTTTTAAATATAGGCCAGGGGAAAAAGCAGGTAAGCTTTGCCTCTCCCTATCCTGGAAAAATTATTCCGATAGACCTTAGCGAATTTCAAGGAAGGTTCATTTGTCAAAAGGATGCTTTTTTGTGTGCGGCAAAAGGTGTTTCCGTGGGTATAGAATTTTCAAAGCGACTGGGGCGGGGGCTTTTCGGCGGAGAAGGTTTCATAATGCAAAAATTGGAGGGAGACGGAATGGCTTTTGTACACGCAGGTGGTACCACCGCAAAAAAAATTCTAGGTCCGGGGGAAACCTTAAAGGTGGATACGGGCTGTATAATAGGATTTACCAAGGATGTGGATTATAATATAGAATTTATAGGCGGAATCAAAAACACCATTTTTGGGGGCGAGGGATTGTTTTACGCCACATTAAGGGGCCCTGGTACCGTTTACATCCAATCTTTGCCCTTTAGCCGTTTGGCCGGACGGGTCTTGGCTTCCATTCCAAGAGGTGGCAAAGATAAGGGAGAAGGAAGTATTTTAGGTGGTTTGGGCGACCTATTGGATGGGGATAACCGATTTTAATGTAATTAAGAATTACCTGATATAATTTGTTTAAATATGGATTTTACTTCCCTGTTTCAATTCTTGACCGAGCTCAATCAGAATAACTCCAAAGAGTGGATGGATAAAAACAGAAAATGGTACAAAGAAGTTAGGGATGGGTATATAAGTTGGTTGAACGATTTGGATCTTGCTTTAGCTGCTGTGGACAATGAATACTTTAGTACGCCAGGTAAAAAAGGAATTAATCGGATCAATAATAATTTGATGTTCCATCCCAATAAACCTACCTATAAGGACCATTTTGGGGCTGGTTTGGATAAGGCCCCCAACACGGGTGATTTTTATATTGAGATAGGGCTCGGGCAGTCCATGTTGGCTGGTGGATTTTGGAGGCCAGATCCCAAAACCTTGCGAAGTATACGCGATGCCATAGATTATGACGGGGAAGAACTGAAAAAAATTCTGAACAAAAAATCATTTAAAGATGCCTTCGGGAATTTGGTAGTGGATGAAACCTTAAAACAGGCACCTAAAGGATTTGCCAATGACCATCCACATATTGATCTCTTGCGCCATAAAACCTTTGCCGTAACACATCCATTGACCCGGAAAGAAATATTAGAGTCCAATTTTAAGGAGAAGGTAATCTCAATTTATTTGGAAATGCTACCCTTTAGAAGATACTTGAACAAGGCGGTTACCGTGTGAGGGTGGGTGGTTGTAAAATTGTCTGTCCACGTTGTGCAGGTCGCTCTAATGGGACTAAAGTTAGAACTAACATCTATCAACAAGTGTAGTGTTCAATGCCTTGGTAACCAATCCGTTCATTTTGAATAGGCGAAGGAAGTAAACACTGTAGCACAGCAATGGTATATGTTACTTCCCGTTCAGAATCAAGTGCCGCAATAGCCAAGAATTAGCTTTAGAAAAATATTCCATTAGGTTATAGTAAAGTTTGTCATAGCCCCCAATCTTATTTTTTTTATCGTTCCCATAGGTATAAAAATGACTAGTTTTGTAAGGATACAAGAACCGCCTACAAGTGAAAAACGGAAAAGTAAAAAACATCAATAAAGAGCTATTATCCGATAACTGGTATAGGCTTGAAAAGTTGACTTTTGAATATCAGAAAGAGGATGGAAGTTGGGAGACCCAATCCCGCGAGGCCTATGATCGCGGAAATGGTGCTGCTATTTTGTTGTACAACAAGAAGAAGAAAACGGTAATTCTTACACGACAGTTCCGGATGCCTACCTATATCAACGGCAATGATTCCGGGATGATGATAGAAGTATGTGCAGGGTTATTGGATGGCGATCATCCTGAAGACTGTATAAAAAAAGAAACGGAGGAAGAGACCGGCTATAAACTGGACACGGTAGAGAAGGTCTTTGAATCCTATATGTCACCAGGTTCGGTAACCGAGATCCTTCATTTTTTTATTGGATCATATGATGAAAAAATGAAGATAGGCGAGGGGGGTGGTTCCCAAGTGGAAACTGAAAATATAGAAGTCTTGGAGTTGGACTTTGGTAAGGCCATGGAAATGATATACACAGGTGAAATTAAAGATGCCAAGACTATTATGCTCTTGCAGTATGCAAAAATTAACGGGTTATTCCCCAATGTACAATCATCCCATTATGGAAGCTAAACATAGAATAGCCTTTGGGGGTGGATGCCATTGGTGTACCGAAGCCGTTTATAAATCACTAAAGGGTATAATAAGTGTAGAGCAAGGTTTTGTAGCTCCGGAAGGGGAGGAATCTTCCTTCTCTGAAGCGGTAATTGCGCATTATGACCCAAAAGTCATTAGTCTTGAAGATTTAATTTTGGTGCATTTATATACCCATAAATCTACATCAGACCATGGCATGCGTAAAAAATACCGTTCGGCCATTTATACTTTTGAGACAGTGGATGTTAAAAGATCTACTGGGGCATTGAAAGAATTTCAGAAGAATTTTAAAGATCCCTTGGTAACCAAAGTCCTACCGTTCAGGAAATTTAAAATTTCCGATAAAGCCTTTCAAAACTATTACTTTAAAAATCCATATAAACCATTCTGCCAAACCCATATTGTTCCAAAACTAGACTTGTTGATGTTGAAATTTGCGGACAAAGTAGATCATAATAAGGTCGTCTTGGGTCAATAACGGTCCCTGATCATTTCAAAGATAGATTCCATATGTTGTTTTACCTCATTATTGCTATGGGTAAAATGGTTGTTCATAAAACTAAATATCAAAGTCTTTCCAGATCGCGTTAGAAGATATCCACTAAGACAATAATTATTTCCCAATGATCCTGTTTTGGCGTAAATATATGGGCGTTCATCACCATGGAACCCGTTTTTTAAAGTCCCTGTTAGGCCGCCGACAGGGAAAAAGTTGAATAATCGCTCCCTAGGTATTTCTTGGTACATTTTATTAAGTACATACACCATTGTCCCTGGTGTAAATAAATTGTAGCGTGAAAGCCCGGAACCATCTACCCATCTTGGGGGCTGTTCCAGTTCCTGTAAATAATTCTCCAAAATATATTTTCTGGCCCTTGCACTGTTCAGTGTATCCGAAAGGGTAGAGGAGCTTAAAATTAATAATTGTTCTGCAAGAAAATTATCACTTACCTTCATCATTCGCTTGTATAGGGAATCTGAGGAAACCCCGTACAACACCTGTTTTACCTCCTTCGGCATCTCTTGCACAATATTGACCTTTTTAAGCAGGACTTCTTCCAATAGATTTTTTATCAGGGTGCTATCAATCATAAAAGGACTTTCCAAGGTATCTTTTCTCTGAGGGTCAAAATAAAAGGTATTACTGTACAATTCTCTATTTATTCCGTATTCAATGGGCACTACTTGGTTTTTGAAATGTTCTGGGGTAACCGTTATACCCTCTGTATTCTCAATGGTTACAACGTTGCCGTAAATAGGAATTGCACTTCTTTCCGGACTAAAATAGAGGTCATAATCTTCCCAGGCCCAACCCGGACCATACTTGTTTTCCTGAAAATTATTTAAATAAAGGGATATGTTCTTATGGTTCTGGGCAAATTTTATTGCGGTACTGTCACCGAAATAGGGATGCAACAAGGTGGGGTCGCCTGTGCCTTCCATATAAAGGGTGTCATTTTTAACAACATATTTTAGGGCCGGAATCCTTTCTGGCAAGATTTTAAGGGAGGTATACAGGGTAATAATTTTGGTATTGCTTGCCGGAGTAAAGTACTTTTGGCTATTGTGGCTATACACAGTATCCTTTTTAATAGGATCGTAAACCAACAGCCCCTGAAAGTAATTATTCGGCGTTTCCGAGCTTATGCGTTGTTGAATGTTATTTTTTAATTTTTTGTTATTTAGTGTTTTACAGCTAAATAGGTTCATTGAGGTGCCAAACAAAATTAACAGCCCAAGAATCCTCTTTTTATCTAAAAAAGGGATTTGAAAGTGTGCATTCATCGACTTTAACATCTTTTTATCTATTATTTAACGGAAAGACAGCAATAATATATACCTTTTATTGGTTATCTTAGTCCAAGCAACCTAAAATTATTAAAAATATGGCAAGAGCTATGTTAGAGTACACTAAAACCGTACTGCAAAAGGTTAGTTTTGATACAAAGTTATTTTGCAAAGAACTAGAGAAAGCAGTGACTAGACTATTACCATTTGAAATAGAAGAATTAAAACTCTGGTTGAAGCAGTTCATTAATGATAAACCAGAATTACAACAAAGCTTACTTTATTTGAAAGTATAGACATAAGCTACCTTAAATTGGTAGCTTTTTTTTTAAATTATTCTTAGTGTGCAACTTTGTTTTTCTTAAAACTTCTCACATACTAAGGACAACTATTTTGGTAAGTTGCACCGTATATAATGGCGGACCCCCCAATATTGTATATATGAAATATTTAACCTACGTATTTGTTCTATTCCTTTTTAGCTGTGGGAAGGATGAGGATACCTTGCCCTTAATTGTCAATGATCTTCTAGGAATATGGCAATTGGAAGCCACTAAAATTAGCCCGGGCGATATAGTTGAGAATTGGACAACTGTAATGAACGGACCCATATTTGAATTTAAGGCCAATGGTTCCTATACCCATAATGAAAAGGCTTGTGGCGGTATTGTTAACGGAATTTACAGTACAAGTGAAAGTGTTTTGACCCTGCGATATCATTGCGAAAACAATGCCATTGAAACCATTTTTAATATGGAATTCACCGAAGGAAAACTTATACTATCCAATGTAGGCTGCATTGAGGAATGTTCCTATAAATATAGAAAAATAGAATAGTTATTTGTTTAAGGGACTAATGATCTTTACATCTTGGAAAGCAATAGCTCCTCTTACCACACTGGCAATAACATCATATAATGCTTCTGTAATTTGAACTTTGAGCTCACTTTTGTGGTAAATTAAGCTTACTTCCCTAGCAGGAGATGGATTTTTAAAGAATTTAAGGTTCTGCTTCTTTTTATCATCCAGTTCAATAGTATTTAGGAAGGGTAGGAGGGTCATCCCCAATCCTTCATTGGAAAGGTTGATCAGGGTCTCGAAACTACCGCTTTGTAATTGAAAGTGCTCTTCATCGTAATTTTTGGTGGCATTGCACAAATTTATGACACCATCCCTAAAACAGTGTCCGTCACGCAATAGCAGCACATCCGAAATTTCCAAATCTTCCGGTACTAATTCCGATAGTTTTCCCAATCTATGATTGGGGGGTACATACCCCACAAAAGGTTCATAATATAGGGGGCGCTCCTTAATAAATTCAATTTCCAGCGGTGTAGCTGCAATGGCAGCATCTATATGGCCATCTTGAAGGTTGCGGATCAAATTTTCGGTGTTTTGCTCCTTGATGATCAGGTTTACTTTGGGGTATTTTTTTATAAAGGTCTTAAGGAACATGGGCAATAAGGTAGGCATAATGGTGGGGATGATACCAAGGGTAAACTCACCGCCTATAAAACCCTTCTCCTGATCTACTATATCCTTTATACGGTTGGCCTCATTGACAATGTTCTTGGCCTGGGCAACTATTTTGGCACCAACTTCCGTTATGGTAATCGGTTTTTTGCTCCTATCGAAAATTAATATGTCCAATTCGTCCTCCAGTTTTTGCACCTGCATACTCAAGGTAGGTTGGGTAACAAAGCTCTTTTCGGCTGCCAAGGTGAAGTTTTGATACTCGGCAACGGCTAGTACATATTGCAATTGTGTAATGGTCATGAAGTATTATTTAAAGTGATAAAATTAGGAAAACTAAAAACAAAACCTAAGCAGAAGGACCCTTACTTATAAAATCTTTTTCCTACCCTGAAATTATATAAGGGGCGTTGGGTTGGTTTCGGCATATCAGTGGTTTTAATCAGTAATGATGTTTTCCGCTTCTATCCTTTTGTTATTGATGAAATCGTATAGCGTCAGCCTTCTCAAAGTGTAGTAATCTGTCCAGAAATTTTCCAAGGAATTCAGGTATTCAAGTTCTGCCTTGTCTTTTTCCTGTTGCGCCAAATTTAGATCTGTAATGGTAATTTTTCCTAGAATATATCGCTCTTTGGTAATCTGATAGCGTTTAATGGCAATTTCTTTGGCTTTTTCCGAAGTGGATAGAAAATCCCTTTTACTGGACCAATTTAAAATATGTAGGTAAATCTCCTGTTCAAAAGCCTGCTGTTCTTGTTTTATATTTGTTTCTACCAAACCTAAATCGGCCTCTCCCATTTTTCTTTCGGATTTGGAGACCCCCCAATCAAAAATAGGAATACCCAATCTCACGGATACTCTTTGTTGTCTATCATAGTCTTGAAAGAGCGCGTCATAATCCTCGGCTCGCTTATTTAATCCGAAATTGGCATTGACATTAATTTCCAGCCTATTGTTACCTTTTATTTGAGCAAGGTTTCTTTCGGCCTCCAAACGTCTCCTTCTAAATTCAATAACGGATTTCCTGTTATGGGTAGCTTCATCCAGGGCAGTTTGTACACTTACCTCAAAATCTACCAATTTCTCTGGAATGAACAGTTCTATGTCCTCGGTTTTCAGTTCCAGATATCTGGCCAGGTTTTGGGAAGTCCTTTTAAGTAGGATCGTATTTGTGGTAACCTCATTTTTCGAATTTAGATGTCCCAGTTCCATCTGCAATAACTCATTTTCAGCAATCTTTCCAATTTCGAACCGTCCTTTGGCAATTTGCAATAAGGTATCCTGGGTAGCCAAATTTTTCTTGGAATTTTTCAACCTCATTTGGGCGGTCAATAGTCCAAAATAGCGCTGGCAACTGCTTAGGGAAATATCTTCCATACGCTCAATAAATTCGCGCTTGGATTCTTCAAATTTTAAAGGTTCTATTTGCCTGTCCCACTTATAAGGATTAAAGAACAAGGAATTTTGATAGTAATTTACGGAAAAAGGGGTGAGGGAGTAATTGCTGTTTTCATCTGCGCCAAAGCGATCTATTCGTTGGATTTGTGAATTAAGGGAAAGGTTTCCCCCGGTAAAAGGAATACGCTGGTCTATGGACAAAGTCCCATCTATCCTGGATTGATTTTGATTTACGAAAATATCCTGGCCTTCGTCATTGGTAATCCTTGTAATTGATTTGGAATAATCCGGCAAGGTGGCCGATAATCGAAATTGTGGTAAAAATTGGGCTACATAAGTTCTGTATTTCCAATAACTGGCTTGTGATTGGTTTAATACGGCTTGATATTCTGGGGAGTTTTTTTTTGCCAATTCAATGGCCTCTGTTAGCGTTAGCTTTTTGGTCTGTCCCAGAACAATAAGGTTTGAACACAGGAATAACAACACAATACATTTTTTCATTTTGGACTATTTTGATTGATAAAATGGGGGAGGGTATTTATGTTTGATGCTATTGGGGTATCCATTATTCACGTCTTATGGCTTCTATGGGATTTTTGTTGGCGGCCGATTTGGCAGGTAAAACTCCAAACGCCAGCCCTATGAAGGTGGCTACAAAAAAAGACAAAACAATGGAGTTCAATGAAAGAATGGTTTCAATACCCGTTGCCAGTTCCAATCCATAGGATGCTACGATTCCCAATATTATGCCTATTATACCTCCGCCCAAACTGATGAGGACGGATTCGGATAAAAACTGTAGAATTACATCTTGCTTGGTGGCACCAATGGCCCTCATGATACCTATCTCTTTAGTTCGTTCCAGTACGGAGGCCAACATAATATTCATAATGCCTATACCACCAATTAGTAGTGATATCCCAGCAATAACACTGAGAACAATATTGAATATCTGTTTAGTTTTCTGCTGTTGTTTTAGCAATTGTATAGGGATGGTAATTTCAAAATCCAACACCTCGTTATGTTTTCTTTTGAGAAGTTTGCTCAATACTTCCGCAGTTGCTTTAAGCTCATTGGAGTTATTTACCTGTACCGTTAATTTATCCAATTGGTGGTAATTGCCCCTAGGAATTTTTTTCTTGGGCCCATTATTGGCACCACTAATGATGATCATACCTCCGCCACTAAAATCCAGGGGTTGGTCCGATATGATCTTTCTATCCTTATATCGAACCAAAAAGGTCTTTACAGGAATATAGATATCCTGGTTAAGGTCTCGAATTCCCAAATTCTCCTGTGCCTTTTCAGAAATGAGTTTTTCCTCTATTATGCCAATAACCTTAAGCCAAACGTCCTTTACCTTGATTTGCTTACCAATGGCACTTTCACCTGGGAACAACTTCTTTTCTACCTTTTCACCAATGATACAGACTGAAGAAGCATTTATCAAATGTTCTTGGGAGAAGTTGCTTCCTTTTCCTAAATGAATATTGGAAGTTTCAAAAAAGGAGTTGGTGACCCCTATTAATTTCACCGAATTTTGCCTACCCTTATTAATAACATAGGTTTCTAAAATTATTTCCGGACTAATGGCTTTTATAGTAGGAATATTATTGGCTATACTAGCTACATCCAAGAGATCCAAACCTTTGGAGAATCGTGTGGTTTCCTGTGCACCTTCCTCGTCCTCACTACTGCTTTCATCCTCTTCATCAGGTATTGGTGTTACTACAATGTTGTTGACGCCTACCAGTTCCAATTGCGCCAGAATTTCCTTTTCCGCCCCATTGCCTATGGACAGCATTGTAATTACTGCTGCCACACCAAAAATGATGCCCAATGCTGTTAAAAACGTTCTAACCTTGTTGATCGTCACCACGCGAATGGCTTCCCTGAAATTGGAGACAACCTGTTCTAGAAGTATCTTGTCTATCATGAATCTAATTTAAAGACAGTATGCCCTTTTCTTCCAATCCTTCTGGTTTGCTCAGATACACAACTTCGTTCTCATTTAAACCCTTTTTTACAATTACCACATCCAAATTGGATTCGCCCATCTCAATTTCTTTTTTATCGATGGAGAGGCCGGATTTGGCGTACACAAAACTTATGGAATCTTGGGAAAATACGGCTTCCAACGGTATCATTAGAACCTCTTCTTCCTTATGGATCAGGATTCTATTGGAGGTAGTCATCCCAGGCCTGACATTTTCATTATTCTCGTCAAAGTTTATCAGTACCTGAAATAACTTAATATCCGACCCTCGTTTTTCTTCCCCAACATTGGCCACGTTGGTAATGGTTCCTTTGACCGTTACATCTGGAAAAGCATCAAAACCGATAATTACAGGAAGGTCTTTTTTTATCTTTCTTATGTCTACCTCGTTGGCATAGGTCTTTGATTCCATTTTTGTAAGGTCGGGTAAGGTTGCTATTGCGGGGTCCCACATGCTAATGGACGACCCAACCTTTCTTTTGGTCCCATCCCAGTTTTTAGCGTAGGTTACCATTCCATTGGCATCGGAATGAATGGTGAAGGATTTTTGAAGATTCCTGAGTTCCTCCAACATTTTGCTTATTTTGGATACTTCAGTTCCCACTTCCACCATCTTGGCCATAGCTTTTTGTTCCTTAATTTTGTAATCCTCGGTTTTCTCCTTTAAATCCCGTTCTAATCGCTCAATATTGATCTCCAACTTTTTTATGGTAGCAGGTGGCTCATAAATAGACTGTTTAAGCTCCAACTTATTTTCTTGGATATCAAATAGCAAATCTTTTATGGCTGTCCGTTCCTGTTTTAAGGTTAGGGTTGTGTCTAACTGCTCTTGAGTGTATTTGGACTGGGCAGTTTCCAAATTTAATTGTGCATCCAAAATTTGTTCATTCACCTCCGAGGGATCCAATCGGCCTACATAATCGCCTTCCTTTACCAGGGAACCTTCCGGAATTAGGTCTTGAATTTTAACATCCCGCAGTTTAAATTTCCGTATGTCGTCCGGGCCATTAATTTTTTTTAAACTGGTAGATTGGGCCTCACCTGAAATGATAACTTCATTTAAAAATTCGCCTTTGACCACTTTGGTGGTAATGGCTACATCTTCATCTGCAGTATTCCCGAACAAGGTGTAACCTGCAAGAATAAGAACAATTGGGATACCGAATAGGAGTAGTTTCTTTTTATTCATTGTTAGGTGGTTTAGTTAAAGGGTGGGGGACTCAAATTTAATCCAGTACCTCTATATACAAGAGATTATTGTGTTATTATTTTCTTAATTAATCATAAAAATATTTGCAAAAGGATTTAAAATTTACATTACATTGAAAATTTATGTTAAATTATTAGTATTATCATCAATTATCGTACCAATGATAAACCTTACTTTTTTCCTATCGTATATTACTATACACTTATAATAACTATCAATAAATTAAAGCTGCATCAGGAGGGGTTTTTTTGTAATTTAGTGGTATAACAAAAAAGATATATTATGCAATTAAACAGTATAGGTTTGGATGTTACCAAATCAAAATCGATAAGTAAGGATTTAAATCAGTTATTGGCCAATTTCCAACGCTATTATCAGAACCTTAGGGGAATTCATTGGAATATAAAAGGGAAGCGATTTTTTGACCTCCATATCAAATTTGAAGAATTGTATACCGATGCCAACACCAAGGTAGATGAAATTGCGGAACGTATACTTACGTTGGGAGGTGTTCCTTTACACACCTTTGAAGATTATATTAGTAGTTCAAAGGTACCTGTTGGTAAAAACATAACGAAGGATGAGGATGCTATAAGACTTATTGTTGATTCATTGTCCCAGTTACTTGTAATAGAAAGGAATATCTTGGATGCCTCGGACGAAGCTTCGGATGAAGGTACCAATTCTATGATGAGCGAGTTTATTACCCAGCAAGAAAAAACTGTCTGGATGATGAAAGCTTGGTTGGCCGAGGAAATTTAATCCACAGGATTATGGCTCTCTTAATACGGGGCCATAGTCTATGAATGGATTTTAGATTTTACAGATCATCCCCGGTATGGATTCTTTTGACATGTGATGTCCAAAGTACTTTCCATCTTGGGGATGATTATTGTTTTTAGGAGGTTCAATCCAAAAAATGCCTATCGAATGAAAAGGGGTAATCAAGATCGGTATTTACCGTAATTTTTACAGCCGTATCACGTCCATCTATTTGTAAGCGGGTAATATTTTGTTCCTTCCAAGGCTTATCCTTTATCCAAAAATGGCCATCGCCCTGAACCATTAGAACCGGTTTGTTAAATGTATCTGCGGCAGATCGAAACAGATCCGTAAAGGTTTTAAACTTATCGGGACCACCTTCCACCATATTTGCATGGCCAAAGACCACCATGGCAGACACCTTGGATTTTTTTTCTGCCACAAGTTTTTTGATCCATAGACCATTTTGGGTCAGTCGGTTTTTCCATTCCAAGGAATCATGTACTTTGCTTCCTACCAGGTTAAGACCAACAAACAAAACCTTCCCCGATTCCCAACTAAAATTTTCCTTACGTCCGGACTGATAGGTTACCGTTGGCTCAAAACGCCAATTTTCATTAAAATGAAGGAAGTACTTATTCCAGTATTTCAATCCTTGTTGTGGATCCGTACAGTCGTTATATTCATTGTCTCCCAAGACGATAAAGGTGGGTGCCTCAAAGGTCTTTAGTATACTGGAAACTTCCTGATATACATTTTCGTCGCATTCCAGGGCACCTGGTTTTATGTCTCCAACATGAACAACAAATTCGGAAGGATCCATGTTATTGTGTTTGGAAATAATATCGATCAATCCATCACGCTGTTTTTCATCGTAGGGAACATCGCCAATTGCTGTAAAGGAGATAATAGTGTTCTCTTTGGTTATGTCATCATTTGTAGATTTGGAAAATTGGCCGTTCTTGCATGAAAAAAGGAACAAGACCATTCCCCAAAAAATCCAATGTTTACAATTGGGTTTTTTGAATTTAGGACCTCTGATAGTATTTGGCATGATAAGGCGGAACCGTAAAAAATTAGATCTTAAATATAATTTAATTACGGGGTAAATTATCTTATTTCTGCATTTTTAAATAATAATCAGTGGAATGTTTACCAGAACCATAAAACAGAAAGAATACACATACCAACAAAGTAATGGAGGCCAAGACTAGGTTTCTTGTATTCATTTCCCCTAAAAAATTTACCACTACCGCACCTAAAAGAATCGGTAATTGTGCCAATACCGCCCAACGGGTCAGTAAACCTATTACCAATAAAAAACCACCTACAAAATGTGCCGGTGCCACATAATGCATAATCAACATACCTCCCGAAATGTCTTGGAAGGGTTTAATTATTTCTGCCATTTGTTGATGATTGGACATAAAATCCACCCCTTTCAAAAATAGAAAAACACCCAATGCAACCCTTAATAAATCCAAGGGATAATAAGTATGAGCATTGGCCCATTTGTTTAAAGATTTAATGGTCGCCATAATTGTAATATTAATGATGCCTATTCTAAGGTACTCATTTTTAGTGAAATATAAAAAAATTGACGGGGCTATTTAACAACTAGTGTGCATTACAGGCTTATTTTGTTGGGAACTGACCTGTACCCAAAAATGGATAACCCGAACTTTGGCAGCCCCTAGAATTTTTAAACTCCAAGTTCTTCCGTTTCTGCTATACTGCCGCTTGGACGTTTCAATAGCATTTTAAGACAAACCTATAAACAACTATTGTTCAATGGATGTGGATATGTTTATTCCAGGAAGCTTCATGGCACTACATTGGCAATATCTACTTTGTCGTCATTAGGCTTCCAATGCCCAAGTGCAAAAAGCTGAAGAGGAAGTATCAAAGCTTTGAGCCTGGAATTGTACAAATACATGTGTACAGAAATAAATAGGAGGTACCCCTACTGAATTTTAATAAATTGAAGCAAGGTTTTACAACTTGGTTACATCGATCTTAAAAAGATCGGCAGCATTCTTCCATAGGATAAGTTCTTTCTTCTCTTCAGGTAGATCCAATTGTTTCATAAAATTGAGATAGGAATTCATATTGGATATAGGCCAGTCCGTACCATACAAGAGATACTGTGGATTTCCGGCGTAGGTAATCATTTCCTCCAATTCATTTTTCATAAACCTCTCAAATTTATATGAGAAATTGCCCAATACCAGCCCAGAAACATCGCTATAGACATTTTTGTTCTTGTAAACCACCTCCATACAATCTTTTATCCAGGGATTGCCCACATGGCAGATGACTATTTTAAGGTCCGGAAAATCTACGGCTACATCATCTATGTGTATGGGGTGGGAGTATTTGATTCTTCCCGTTGGTGAGTAAGTGTCCCCGGAATGAAACATAACCGGGATGTCGTATTCCACTGCCATGTCATAAACTATTTGTAGCCTTTTATCATTAGGGTAGAAAGGTTCATAGCCTGGGTAAAGTTTTAGGCCTTTTATCAGCCCCTCATCCAGAAATTCACTTATTTCCCTTAAGTCCCTATGGGTGTAGTTCAAATAACTGATGCCCGCAACCACCCCAAGATTATCCCGTCCACTAATGGCCTCCACAACCTTCTTGGTACTGGGCCTATGTTCGTTTACCTTATAGGAGGATAACACCAAAGAATAATCTACCTTATTTTCCTGCATGGTTTCGGTTAGTAGGTTTAGGCATTCTTCCAGCGAGACTACCCTGTCTTCATGGTAGTTGTTGATATGTGTGTGGACGTCTATTATCATAAAATTTCAGTTATATTTTTAGGGATATTTCCTTTTTTTTTCAAAGGGTTTCATAGGTAACAGTTTGTTTTTTAGTGTTCAGCAGTAGTTATGTATTTGGAATTTTTATAATTTGTCCGACTTATTATATCCTCTTTTTTCCTGATTCTTTTTGGTTTCGTGAATTGTAATTACCATGGCAATAATCAACAGTATCAATGATATAATCCGGCCCCAAAAACCAAAGTCCATTTTGTCCCAAGAGCTGATGAAATTCACAAAGATCAGTATGGTACTGGCAACAATTAAAAGCAGGGGATAGTTTATTTTTCGCATTGGCCTATCATTTTTTCTGGGTGTTTGGATTATTAAGTCTAACGACCTTTATACATTCATTGTTGAATTCCACATGGTACTGTTTTCCTTTCTCTTGTAATACTAGTTCAAACTCGGAAGGAAAGGCTTTGTCATTGGTAGGGAACCATCTTCTATGGGCTTTGTCAATACATATAAATAATCCATATTCATCCCCCATGGCACAAAAATTTCCAAACCCTCCATCATAGATCCCAATTCCCATAGCATCCCTTAAGATACTAAAAACGTTTTCAATATTACTAGTAGGGATTCCAATTTCCGAAATTCCCAGGAACAGTTCCGGTCCAAAATTCCGTTCCGATCCATTTCTTAAGTTTTTACGCGCTATAAGCTCCACAATATTTTTGTCCGGGTCGTAAAAGTAGATGGCTCTTGCATTCCAGGCCGTGAAATTGATAATGTCATCTTGGCCGTCTTTCAAAATGGTAAGTCTGGATTTGATCCATAGCAATGCTTCTTCCTCTTTATTGGCAGGGATATTGATAGCAAAATGATAAGGTGTAGCCGTTTTTTTTAGTTCAAAATGGAGTAGGGTATAGCCAATTTGAAAGGAAATATTTTTGGAAGATTTTTTCACTACTACCAATCCCAACACTTGAGAGTAAAACTCAGTTTGCCTCCCAATATGGGAAGTGTATAGGGTCAGTTCCTTAATCTTCATTCTTAGGTTATCTTAGCCGGCAATGTAAACTACCTCGGGGCAAGCCTCGGGGTACTATACCCTTTGGCGGTGCCAATAAATGGATCTTAGATCAAACTTCTGCTTCCCCTAAGATAATAAATATTGAACATTCAACCTGTACATAGGTTACGGAAAGTTAGGAGACTATTCGCAAATACTACAGTTGGAGTCACCTGTAAGTTTGCCCGCCACATTTATTTCAAATTTACAGCATTCATTAAAGTTATGGATAAGAAGTGATTTTGCACGTCTAATCCTTGCTTTAACGTTGGCCAAGCTAATTCCCAATTCTTCTGCCGCTGCCCTTTGGGTTTTGCCCTGTAGGTACACCAAATGAATTGCTTCTTTGTAAGCTTGGGGTAAGTTGGTTACAAACCGATCAAAACAACAGAATTCCTGATGACCGTCGTTAGTGGATGAAATTTCATACCTAGGGTTATGATGCACAGCTTTGGAGGTAAGATGGTAATGATTGGCAATTTCATTTCTAACAATGGTAAATACCCATGCCCTAACTTTTTCCGAGTCCTTTAAGGTGTTTATTTTTTGATGGATTTTAAGGAAGGCGTTCTGAATTATCTCTCTAGTTGCTTCCTCATCTTTTACTTTTTTCAAAATAAAAAAGTAAATTTCGCTATAGTGTTTTTTCCAAATGTCTGCCGTTTCAATCTTCATAAGTATAATATACGAGGTTGGCCTTGAAAGACCAACCTTTTTTTAACAACATTCACATTTGCTACAATCGCATTTACTGCAAGGACAATTTTTTTCCAAACAGTTCTCACAATTACATTTGGTGCATTCGCATTGGATACATTTACAATTGTTCATTTCTAAAAGATTTAAAGTTTATTAAGGAGACCAACTTTGGCCAAAAAGGATACAAAAAAAATAGGTGATTTTGTGTGATATTTTGGCAGGTTGATAAAAGATAAAGGCTAAACACGCTTCAGGATTATATTCTTACGAGAATTACCCCTAAAATTTCCATGTTAGGATGTCCCATATACTTTGTAATCATTACCGTATATAAAAAACACTGAAGCTCAAAAAATATTTTGTCTTATCCTTTTCGGTTGCACGGAGACACTGGTAACCACCTCAAAATCAATGATGCCCAAAACCAATTCCTCCTGGGTAAGTACCTCTACTTTCCACAAGCCTTCCTTTATATTGTTCTTGTAGGTATATCCCCTATAACCGCCATCACGCCCTCCAGTAATATCGTAACCAATATCCTCTATAATTTCCCAGTCCTGGGTAGCATCATTATACCATTTCCAACGATGAAAAACTGTTTTCTTTAAGCTGGTAGGAGCAAATATGGATGAAAACACATAGACATTTTCATTGGGTTTCTGTATAAATTTTAGTCTGTGCTTTCTCCAGAACACATACCAATCATCCGTTTCGTAGGTAACAAGGTAGTTGTTGTTGTCTTTTGTAACTTGATGGGCTACTATGCCATTGCTTAGGGCTAGGGGTACCGGTGGGATAAGCTTGAAAAAATAGAATGTGTTGATCATGATGTATATGAAAAACACAATCCCTATGAGTTTTCCCAGGTGTATTTCGGATCTTGTACTTGGACTTGCACGATAAATAATAGCGATAAGAGCCAGCGTACTGAATAAACTTAAGAGACCCGAAAGTATAAAAATATTGGGACTCATTTCCTTGATCAGCACAGGCACCATAAAGGTGAAAAAAGTAAAACTGATAAAAAAATATACACTGAATTGTAAGTATTTATTGGATATTCTTTTTTTTAGAATTTCATTCGCAAATAATAGTACAAGGAGTATGATCAGGAAGAAGACCGTTTTGGACATGGATACGCTACGTGAAAAATAAATAACATAGGCACTGGAGAGCCCACCAAAGAAAAATTGTATGGCCAATGGATAGTATTCTTTAAACCTATCAAGTATGGTATTGTTCCATTTACCATCATCGGCTAGGTTGTAAAGGTAGAGGGTAATGGTCAACGAGGTCATGTGCAGGCAGAGTACGCTAAGGTCGTATAACCTATCTATGCGTCCTAAGGTAAGGGTGTCAAATATAAACCCCCCAATGAAAAATAGGATGGGAGCGTATTTTTCATGCTTTCTGATAAATCCGAGTAACCGGCTATTCCTAAACTGTACCAAGCTTCTTTTCATCCCATTGTTGAGTACGTAAATTTATAGCACAAAAGGCAATTTCAATAACCCGTATCAACAAGTTTTTGCTTCTACCACCTTAAGATTTGGCGTAAATTAATTTTATGATCTAATTAAGGAAACCTTATTTTCCACCGTATAACTTATAAACTTCCGTTCCTGCGCTAAGAAAGGCTCCCGTACCATAAACTTCAGTCTTGTCGGCCCAAGCCTTGCCAGGTGCGGCACCAATAGGCTGAACATAACCTAGCATGCCTTCAGGGGTAACATGGCTTATTAAGGTGTTCCATCCCTTCTTTACAGAAGGGGCATAAGTGTTCTTATCCAAAATGCCCTGGTTTATGCCCCAGGCCAGACCGTAAACATTAAATGCGGTTCCACTGGTCTCTGGAGTGGGATAAAATTTCTGCCCCAATAAACTCATAGCCCAGTGCCCTTCGGGCGTCTGGATTTTCAGGAGTTTGGCAGCCATTTTTTTGTATATATTCAGGAAATATTTGTACTCCTTGCTTTGAGGATCCAATTCGTTCATTACATTAACGAGTCCGGCAAATACCCAACCGTTGCCCCTGGACCAAAATATCTTAGTGCCGTTGTCCAATTTACCCATATAGTTTTCGTCCCTATAGTATAGGCTTTCTTTTTTATCGAAAAGAAAATCGGTGGTGGCTTTGAATTCTGTCAACATGAAATCCAGGTATTTTTTATCACCGGTTACATTATACAATTTTGCCCAGACTGGTGGGGACATAAAAAGGGCGTCACACCAATTCCAACGATCCTGGTGAAAAGGGGTATTCCAGTGAAGGGAACTTTGCGAAGGATGGTACATTATAAAATTAAACTGTTCTTTAGTGGGTTCTATCATAGCCTTGTCCTGATACTTTCTGTAAAGATCAATATACAATTGCCCAACGGTATGATCATCTGCATGGTATTTTCTACTGTGCAGTTGCCATTCATGCTTTTGCCCAATGTCTTTGAGCCACTCATAATATTTGTCATTATTGGCCATAGCCGCCCATTTTACCATTCCGACGTACAAGGCCCCGTTGGTCCAATCCAAAGGGTGATGTGGTTTGTCATGTCCACTGTACAACCCCTGGAAATTATCTATCTGCCAGTTGGCCACTTTTTCCATGATTTTGGTAACTTCGGACGGATTTATTTCCTGTGCATGTGTATGCGCAGTTAAAACGAGCATTAGAAAAGCTATTATAGTATTTGATTTGTTCATTGGTAAAGTATTTTTTGTGTTGAATATTCTTACGCTATTAGACAGGCAAGATAGTAAAAATAATGTAGCACTGAATTGTGAAATTAAGGTCGGTACCTCCTTATAAATTTAATGAGGATGATAGGTATCGGGGCAATATATTGTAAAACCCGGAATTGGGATGAATTATGATTTTAGAATGTATAGGGCAACAATGGTACTATTTACTTTTTGATAGGGCGGTAAGGACCTGCATTGCTTTTTCCGAATCTTTGGTATCCACAAAAATGTGGTCGTGGTAATATCCGGCAATGACATTGCAGCTTATGTCATTTTTGGCCAAAGCTGCGGAAAACGCGGCAGTTAAACCAACTGCTTCCAAAGAGGAATGAATTTTTAAGGTAATCCAAGAGGCTACGTATTCGTAGGGAAGCTGTAAGTGGTCTGCCTTGATCTTTTCGATTATAATAGTGGTCCCTTCATTTTCCTTGAACTCACCTATCGTATCCTTTCGATCCACGGTACTTATATCATCCACTGTACAAAAAACGTACTCGCCCTTATTTAATTGGGGAGACATGTTATTTATTAACTTGGACATATTGGTTTCTCCAATCATCTATTTTAAATTTTTGAGGTACATAAATAATAGCCTATTCAATTGAAATATTATGTTCACTTTTACTTAATTACCATGTTTGGTATCAACTTTCCCAAAAGGAATGGATTTGAATCCCCATTACGCAGTGGAAATATCTATAATCCAACATTTATTTTATGGGCTCGTTGTTGTCCAATTAAAGCCAATTCAGTGGCTAGGAAACAATGGTCTTGGGTCATAGCGGTTTCCGTTCGTTGCACCACATCGTTTACCAATTGTTCGCCATAGGGCATATAGATATTGGAACAATCGTAATATTTTGTTTCTTTCTGGTTCACTAAAAATAGATGATTACCACCTTCTCGGCCTGCAATGTCTATATATTTTCTCATTTCTATATAGCCTTCCGTCCCCAAAATAAAGGTACGGCCATCCCCCCAAGTGCCCAGGCCGTCAGGTGTAAACCAGTCGATCCTGATGTAGCCGGTAGCGTGCGGACTTCTAACGCTCATATCCCCAAAATCCTGGTAGGTAGGATTATGTAAATTCTTAAAATTTCCAATTTGCGAATAATTGACTTCCGCTTGTTGGGAGTTGGTGTAAAAAAGAAATTGATCGCACTGGTGGGAACCTATATCACATAAAATTCCTCCTGCTTTGTTAGGATCAAAAAACCATTCGGCACGAGTTTCGGGTCGCATACGATGGGGCCCTAGTCCAATTGTCTGAACAACCTTTCCTATAGCTCCTGCGCTTACTAGTTCTGCAGCTTTTACAGAGGCCGGATTTCCTAAGCGCTCACTATAGACTATTGAATAGATTCGCTTTGTTTCCTTTTGTACTTTTTTTACTTCTTTCAACTGTTCCAAGGTAAGGATACCTGGTTTGTCCGCCATAAAATCCTTTCCGGATTGCATTACTCGAATTCCTAGAGGAGCCCTTTCTATAGGAATGGAAGCGCTGGCCACGAGCTGAATTCTGTTGTCCTCAATAATTTCATTTTCGCTTTTTGCGATTTTTACTTTAGGGTATCGTTTAATGAATTGCTGCAATAATTCAGGTTCCTTGGCATAAACGGCCACCAAACTTCCACCTCCGTTAATTAAGGAGTCTACCATACCGTATATATGGCCATGGTTCAATCCTATAACCGAAAATTTAATGGATTCCTTGATTTTGGACGGTTTATTGGATGGTAATTTAATTTCTTCCGGTCTCGAGGTATTATGTAAGTTGTGGCCAAAAAGGTGGGTCGGGATCATGGCTGCTCCAGCTATTCCTGCTACTGAAGCAAAGGATTGACTTATAAATTTACGTCTATTGAATGACATTTGTTTTGGTTTTAAGTTTTTGAAATATAAGTTTAAACTTTGAATTATCGGTAAAAAGGGATATTCATTCTCTATTAGAGGAATCCGCTATATATGTCAACAAGCTATTAAGCTCTGTTCATAGTGGTATGATAATTATCATTTAAAATAAACCGATTAATAAATACTTTTAGAATAAAATAATTCAAAAATCAAATATTATGTCCAATATTAACTATGGTACAACTAAAAGAATTTACTGGTTTTTAATAATTCTATCGATTATAATCGGTTATGTTTTCTATGGTGCTTTGAAAGACCAATTTGGTCTGCCCTTCCTTATTTTTTTCTCGGGTGTCCCTTTCTTTTTATTCGTTACAGGGAGTTTTGGTTTGATGTGGCCAAAAATTAAACCCGCAGGGGATGAGGTGTATATTAGTCATGCCTTGTTAATAGGGTTTCTTTTTATTGTTCTATTTTTTATTCATGTTTGGATTATTTTACCACGTATTTGTCCGGATTTCGGTGCATGCTTAGGTGTTTAATTTCAAAATGAGACAACGAAAGAAAACTATAAATAATTGAGACTGATTATCTTTTTTATTTGCCGTTTTTGTTTGGTATGTCTTAGTAAAGGAAAGCAGGGAAAGTGAGGGAATGTTGATCTTCTCCCAGCCCACCGTCTTTAGTATTAGGATGTAATGTACATAATCTCCTGCCCATACAATTTAGTTTGGGTCAAACTCTCAATGAGCCCTGGAATCCTCTAGCGGCATAATAGGAATCTGCACCATTATGATAAATGAATATATGGACATACCTATAATTGGTAAAATGAGCTCCTCCAATTTGTCTAATATTGGTAGGAGTATGTATCCAGTTAGAGGTTTTTGTATCAAATTTCCCTAGTTTTTGTAGTTTTCTATAGTCTTTCTCGGTTATCATTTGGACTCCCACAGCCATTTCACAGGTATTTTGTTCGGGCTTGAATTTTTTTTCTGGATTCTTGTGCCCCTTGATCATAGCAGGCACTTCTTATTCCTACGGGACTTTCAGCTGAGCAATCAATAAACGTAATCACCACTTGCTTCATCAAAATCCACAACATCTGGTTCACCACTGGTTTTTTCCATTTTTATAAGTGTCCAACGTTTACCTGGGTTGTCAATGAGTTTATTTTCTATGGCCTGTCAATCAAGGCTTTTGTGCCGATGCAGGTTTTGATAAAAACGGTCTTTTAAAACTTCCAGTAATGTGGTCCGTTCTTTTGTAGGTAATATCTTTTTTATCATGAATGGACAAATTTTTAGGGGCCATTAGCTATAGGCGATGGTGAACTCCTTTCAATTTGAAATAAAAATAACCCATTTTCATCATTTTAGGGATATCTTGGAAAGCTTGGGAATAAAACTATCTTCCATAATCCCCCTGTGCATACGAGGCAACAATACTGCTATTGGGAGTTTTACAATTGTTGGGAAAATCAAAGAAATAAATGCAATTGGGCAAACCATTGTTAAAGTCAATTCTCACCCAACCTTGATTGCTACTGCCAAAACCAGAATAACTATAATTGGCCTTTAAGGATTTAGGTCTCCCTTGGCTGTCTTTGGACATCACCGATACAGCTGAAATACTTCCGGGAGTATAGCGATTGAACGACCAGGTTTTGGATTGGTTGGTTACAAGGTCATCGATCAACTTATTGAAATCCTGTGATCCCGTAGGTCCTCCAGATTTTTTCATAGTGGCGTATTTACTATGGGCCTCCATGCGGATCGAGGGTTTGTTCAAGGCAAACAGTTTTAGGTTCTCTTCAAATCTTCGCACCCCGGGACTATTACAGCTGTTTATCTTAAAGATCTGAAGCATATCATTTTTAAGCCCTTTGGCTTGATGCATTAAATCAACGGAATTCCCCATTGAATTTGGATCCAAGATCATTTCCATGGTGGTACGAAGGGCATCGGATCTCTGGATATTTTCAACCTCGGTTTTGGCGTTATACAGATCTGGACGGGCAAAAAGGCCGGTGCCTACCCATTTATATTCTACACAAACCCTACTAAGTACATCTCCATATATATTTTTGGAAACCTCCTCCATGGCACAAACCTGTTCCATAATCTCTACCTTGTCCTCTGGGAGGTAGCTGGGACATTGCCTGCCAAAAGCTCTTAGGTATTGTTCGAAAATCATAAGGAATGGCATGTCCTCGCGTTTTATATCAATATTTTCAAAATGCCCTCTAAAAATATAGTCGTAGAACTCTGCGTTGTATAAGCCATCTGTATTAAAAACCAACGATTGTGTCTGTGTGTCCTTACTTTCAGAAAGGACGGGAATTGAATGATTAAAGGAGGAAATAATAATAAATAGAAAACCTAGGAATAAAATCCGAAAAAAGTAATTGTTTTTCCACATGTGAAACTTTGGTTGTTTTAGACGAAAAGTCAGGGTTAAATTATTGACAACTTGATAAATATACAAATTATCATAAATCTAAAAAATGCAATATGTCCTTGTTTTAGTGGGTAGACCATTTTATGCGATTCCAACTTTATAGATATTTAAGCTTTGTTTTACGGCTTCAATTTTGAACTTCAGGCCTTAGGGATGATCACAGTGGTATACTGTCTTTAATCAATTACAAATTGGAAATATGGTACTTAAATAAAATATACACCCCTTCCTTTGAGATTCCTTCGGATACGGCTTTCCATCCAGATTTTAAATAGAAATTAACACCTAATTTATTTAGTTTCAAACATTTTAATGTAACGTCAAAATTGGCCTTTTCAATGACCTTGTCCAATAGCATGGTGCCAATGCCATTACGTTGATAATGGTTCATAATATAAAGATGGTGTAGGAAATTGTCAGGAAGCCAAACGGAGGCAAAACCCACAATTTCATTTCCAACTTTCGCTACTAAAATGTATTCTCCTTCGGTGTCCCTATTAAACGACGATTTGTTGATAGATTCCTTGGTCAACCAAGTAAAGGTGCTAGACCTAACTTCAAAATAAATTTGTTCCAGCCTTTCCCTATCTGTTTCCTCAAAATCCGTTATATCAACTTTCAAAACCAATTGATTGTTTTGTCAAGGTTATTTTCTAAAATCAATACGCCTTATTGTAATGATAATTTTGGGATTATCTTAAGCCCATTTGTAATTATACTTTAAAATTCTCTTTTATCCGGTTGTAGACCTTAGCCCTGTATTATCCAATACTCCTAAGAGTGCTATTTTTATTTTCCTTCTTTAAAGAACGCATGAACAGCAAAATAAATACTGCACTGGACAATGCCACTAGGGTAATTATATGCCAGGTATACCTATATCCTAGATTGGCAACTAGATTCATTCCAATGCTGTGTCCAAAAATGTGGGCTATGGAGAACGAAATGGAGTAATAGGCCATGTATTGTCCTTGGTTTCCTTTTACGGATCTATTAAGGGCCAAGGAATTGGAGAATGGAAAGACGATCATTTCTCCAAAAGATATAAGAATCATTCCAATAATTAAGGCACCTATCCATCCAATAAAATTGATTACAATGAAGCTCATAGCCGTTAATAACACCCCAATGAGGATGAGTTTGGACATACTGTTTTTACTGCTTTCCAACCATTTGATCAATGGCATTTCAAAAATAAAAACAAGAAAGCCATTTAAGCCCAGAAGCAGGCCGATCTCTGCTTCTGACAAAGAATGTACATCTTTGTAAAAAATGGGTAGAGTGGATAACAATTGAAAGAATGCCAACCCAAACAAGGTCATTGCGGCCAAGAGAATCATAAAAGCCTTATCCGTGTATGCCTCTGCCGGATTTGCCACCTTTACTTGCTCTATAACCTTGGCTTTTTTGGGGTTGAGAATCTTCAATAATAACATACCGGCAATAAAACAGGTAAGGCCATCTATCCAAAACAATCCTCCGTAACCTAGGGCAAATATAATAAGGCCCCCCAAGGCAGGTCCCGCAGAAAACCCCAAATTTATGGCCAATCTTATCAGCGTTATGGAGCGCGTTCTGTTTTCCGGTTTGCTATATGAACTCAATGCCACAAACATGGCCGGTCTGAACATATCTGCAATGGCCATTAAAACAAAAACCCCTACACAAAAACCAACATATGATGTAATATACTGAAGTAGGATGAAGGAGATTCCTGAAGCCAAGAGGCTTATTGCCATAACCTTATAATAGCCTATTCTGTCCGTTAATTCTCCCCCCAACCAGGAACCAACTACAGACCCCATGCCAAAGAGTGCCATGATCCAGCCTACCTCCCAAAGGCTAAAATCCAAACTTTGGGTTAGATATAGGGATAGAAAAGGTATAACCATGGTACCTGCCCTGTTAATAAGTGTAATAAGTGCCAGCCACCAAACTTCCCTGGATAGTCCATCAAAGGTGTTAAAATAATTAAATAATAGTCTTTTCATTTAAACATTTCCTTTTTGATCCCACTTGGTATAATTGCACCTTCCACTATTGGTGATGGATATGGCATAATTGTTACAGATTCCCGGCCTATTCTATAAATATGATTTCGTGTTCAACGCGAATCCTGTTTTAGTACCTAGCTAATATTATTTTAAATTCATTGTTGGGAGATTCCGGGTTTTCCATGGATTGGATTACCAAAAAATCGTTCCATAACCTTAACCTTTTCATTCACCTAGATGAAAATAATAGCTAAAGTTGCGTGAAAGTGGTTAATTAGTATTATCCCAGATAAACTGTACACATTTACCCTACCATTGATTTATTATAGTAGGTGGCTTTCTCAAAATCCCGGATGTTCATAGAAATAATGGGAACTTCTGGAAGCAATGATTTCAATTCGGAAACTATTTTTTTTGATAAATCATTTTTTTCGGGAATGCTTCTTCCTTCCATAATATTGGCGAAAACGTGTATAAAGTCGCCCCTGGTATTACCTATCGTATAATATTCAAAGGGATTGATCCTTACCTTGATGTCCCCTTCTTCGAAAAGACCGGATGCTTCAGCGGTATTATAAACTATCTGAATGATTTCGTTAGGAGCCTTTTTGTTTAAAATGTTTTGCGAGCAATCAATTACAAAGTGTGGCATATTATAATTTCTTAGTGAGTTTTAAGCAAGTCCAACTTAATAAGGGAGTTGGACTTGCCATTCTTTTTTTAATTCTATCCCGTTAGGCGATTTGGAATAATTCTTCCTTGGTCTTCCTTACTTTTAACCTATTCTGGGTTTTATCGGAAACAGATCTATACCCTACGGGAGCTATCACCACTGCATTAAGTCCCTGTTCATCCAATCCCAATATTTGATTGTAGGCATGGTTGTCAAAACCTTCCATGGGGCAGGCGTCTATTTTCAGCTCTGCACAGGCAATAAGAAGGTTGTTCATGGCCAGATAGGTTTGCTTTTCCGACCAGCTTTTTCGTTCCTCTGCCGACATCTTGCCGATGCTCGTCTTGATGGATTCCCCGTATTGTTTTATCCCATTGGAAGAATTGCCCTGTATAGTGATAATTCGTTCTACATAATCGTCTACATGCCTGTCATAATCTAGGGTGTAATTACAAAAAACGAATAGTTGGGAGGCGTCGGTAATTTGCGATTGATCCCAAGAGGCCTTTCTAAGTGCAGCCCTGATTTCATCGTTTTCAATGATCAATACTTTATAAAGTTGAAGGCCGTAGGAAGATACGGAAAGCCTTATGGCTTCTTTTAGAAATTCCAAGTCTTGCTTGCTTACTTTTTTTTGGGGGTCGAACATTTTGGTGGCATATCGCCAATTTAGATGATCAATTAAATTCATTGTATACTGTTTTAATGTTTTACAAAATTCTGAATAAGGAAATCTTCTTGAAATCCTGTTTTTAGATATAGTCCTTTTGCCATGGAAGACGCTTGTAGGGTGGCATATTTTGCGCCTTGCTGATTCGCCAGGTACAAGACATGGTTCAGTAGATCTGCTGCATATCCCTTTCGTCTATGTTTGGGGGCCACCCCTATGGAATGGATACCGGCCGTGTTGGGTGTATCCCTATAAAGAACAGCGGTCCCGATAGCTTGGGATCTATGGTTTCCTATGAAGTATTCCACTTGCTCCATGGTGAGTTCTACTGTTTTAGGATCTATAAAATATCCAAAAGCCTTAAGGAAAAGTTGGGACCATAGGGCAGCGGAGCTAGCGTTGGTCACCTTTTCGAAATTTAGTCCACTGACTTTAAAGGTGGCATCCTTCAGTTGAATGGACATAGCGGACAATTCACTTTTTATATAGAAATCATGGGAATTAAATAGTTTTTCCTGTGCCATATTTTTCCATATGGGAATGGTGATGCCAGCCATATCATTACTATTTTTTACTTTCTGTAACATCTTTTTAGTAGGGGGGCTATGAAACCATATCCTATTTGGCCATCCCGATTTCGCCACCGTGCTGATGGCGTAATTTTCATTGCTATAGAACCGGCCATTGGCCTTACCTGCCAGGCTCCAAAGACTCGTTAGGTTCTTTATATTGTCTTCAGTTAAATCCATATTCCTTAATATTTTATGAGTATTATGCCCAGGGTCATCACTATCATTCCCATAATTTTTTTAAGGGTCATGGGTTCAAATGGCATTCCAAACCAGCCAAAATGGCCGGCTATGGCCGCAAAAATTATTTGACCACTAAGTCCAAAAATTACCGCTGTAGAAATGCCAATACGGGGAATTATGTAATAAAAGAGTGTTACCGCCAAGAAACTTAAAGCCCCTCCTGTGAACCACATATAGGCGGGAATAGATTGTATTTGGGCTGTACTGGGAAGATCCCGAACGGTCATACATACTGCAAATATTGTACAACTCGCACTCATGATCAAAGCTGCCGAGGTGGCCAATAAAGTATTGTTTAAAAGTATTCCGAGCCTAGCATTGATTCCACCTTGGATTACGACCAAAACACCCACCGAAAACGAAAGGATTAATAGTGACAAATTGTTCATGGCTTACTTCTTTGTATTTATTGGAATGGCTATTGGCCGCATTGGGGATCCACTTGCACCCCTCAATTTTAAAGATGTTGCAATGAATGCAAATTCATAGACCTGATCTTTGGACAACTCCTCCAGAAATAGTTGTTCAATGAACATTACCCCTTTTTCGGCAAGTAGATAGGTGTGGACAGGTACCCAATTGTCTTCCCGTTCCGGGGGGAATGCCTCAAAACTAAGGTTGTCGGCACCCAAGAGCATAATTTCTTGCTCTTCTACCAACCACTTAACGGCCTCCAGGCCAATACCTGGATAGTTGTCTAGGTAGTGCGGGGCATCATCATAAAACTTGGCTTGGCCAGTTCTGATTAAAACTACATCTCCCTTTTTTAGCTTTATATCCTGTTTTTCCAAGGTGAGCTGTAGGTCTTGGGAGGTGATGTGATGGTTTTTTGGAAGTGGCCCTGTGGCAGCCGCCACATCCAAGAGTACACCTCTGGCAATAATTGGTGGAATGGTTTCTGCTCCGGTCTTCTTCCAGCCCTTATTACCAAGGTATTCTTCCGGGGTAAAACCGTTCCATATTTTTCCATTAAGACCAAAATGGTTCAAGGCATCTATATGTGTACCCATATGGGTGTACATGGAGATGGCATCCCCGGTATAACTTACTTTTTTGTTCATTTCAGCTCCTAGGCCATTGGGATTGTCCACTATGGTGCCATGTGGTGTATGGGTTAACCAATACTGGTATCCAGGATCTCCCAAAGAATGAAAACTGGGCATCCCAACAAAGTAATCTACACTTAGATCGTAGGTTTTTCCAATGTAAATTTTGGATAGTACCTGAAGCTTAGAAGCTTCCGTCATCATATTTAGGGTACCAATTTCATCCTGTGGTCCCCAAGGACTTGTACCAACTGTTTCTTGATCTTGCCCTCTTGCCAAAAATTGAAAAAAGAGCAGAATTGCAATAAAAATTTTTGTTCTTTTCATGGTTTATAATATTTGTTTGTGCAAATATTAAAACCATGTGGAAGTATTCCATTAAGGTATCTTAAGAAGGCTAATGACCCCTTATATTTTTCCGGATAGAGCTTAGGTGTTCCGGGGTAACCCCCAAGTAGGAGGCCAGCATATATTGTGGAATCTGTTGTTCAATGTCTCGATAACGTACTATAAAATCAAGGTATCGTTGTTCAGCGGACTGACTCATATTATTGATCGTTCTTTCCTGTAGGGCTACATAGCCGTTCTGTGTTTTGATACGAAAAAATCTATCCATCATATGGATTTTATCAAAGAGTTCATTTAATCTGTCCCTATGTATTTGCAGCACGGTACTCTCAGATATGGCTTGGATAAAGAAAGTGGCAGGTTTTTGGGTGAGATAGGCATACAAGTCATTGATCCACCATCCACTTATCCCAAATTGTAGAATATGTTCAGCACCCAATTCATCTAGGTTATAAAGTTTTACACATCCGTGGGAAATAAACCGCATATGATTGCAGGGTTCCCCACTTTGTAGCAAATATTGTTTTCTGTTGAGAGTTATAGGTTCAAACGATTTCTGGATCAACTTGGATTCATCTTCGGTAATGGGGACCAATTCCCTAATATTTCCAATAAGCAGGTCATACATTATTCGTAGGTTGGATTATTCCGAAATAGTTTTCCGTTTAAAATTCGAAAAAAAATCCGTTCGACACAAGATATGGCCTATTTTCTTGACCCCTATCAATATATTTAATTGCCACTTGAGTAAAAATAATACAGCTTGTATGGAATTTAGGAATATTGACTTTTGCTCTTTATTAAATCGTATTTGGATTTTTGGGTATGCAATTCGCACAAATTCCAAAAATTATTGGAACTTTGTTCTAATCGGTTGGCATGGAATATCTTTATGGTGGTTTGTTAAAATAATTATGAGGCCTATTTTGTGGAAGGAAGAATAAGGGGGGACTGCCCATGGGGATCTCCCATTCGTCCTTTGGTTTTAGGCAAGTGGACATAAAAAAGAGAAAAGTGATACCAGTGGAAAGTAGATTTTCGGGGAATATATTAAGTAATTTAGGGTAATGGAGACATTGGAACAGCAACGTCGGGAATTTTCAAAAGGCCCCTTTTTGGCAACCCCAATTTCAGGTTTGATAGCTTGGTTGCTGGTGGCCATATCCGGTATTTTTTTTTCTGATAGGGTAACGGTTTGGGTGCTTTTTATAGCAACAGGTAGCATTGTGTATTTGGCATTGTTTATTTCAAAATTTACGGGTGAGAATTTTATGGACAGGAATAAGCCTAAGAATGTTTTTGACGGTTTATTCTTTTTTTCCGTTGCACAGGCCGTTTTGGTCTACGCTATAGCCATTCCTTTTTTCTTGACCGACTATACTTCCTTGCCCTTGTCCGTTGGCATATTGACAGGAACCATGTGGTTACCTTTTTCCTGGATCATTCAGCATTGGATAGGCATTGTACACGCCATAGTAAGAACAGTGAGTATTGTGATTCTGTGGTATGTTTTTCCCGACCTGCGATTTGTGGTCATCCCCTTGGTAATAGTGGTTATATACGTTGCAACCCTTGTTGTTTTAAATAATAGAAAGAAAATGATCTAAATTGTTATAGCTCATGGCAGTTCAATTTATTGGGCATGAGTTTTATGGTTTGGGTTATTGCAGTAGGTTTGCTTATGGTCCGTTAATAGTACAATAATGAATGTTTGTGAAGAAGGAGGAAATTGAAAGTAAATTAAGGAAGAAGCCTTGGCCCACTAAAGCGGCTATGGAACAGGTTTATGAAAAGAACCTATGGGGTGGTAAGGAATCCGATTTCTATTCTGGAGAAGGATCCCATGATCCGGAAATTGTAAAACCTTATATAGCTGTTTTAAAATCATTCTTGAGCTCGTTTAAAGAACCCTTGACCGTTTGTGATCTAGGTTGTGGGGATTTTAATATAGGCAAGGACTTGGTAGGGCATACCAAAAGGTACATAGCTATCGATATCGTATCTGGGCTTATAGCTAGGAATAACGAAAAATTTAAGGTAGAAAACCTGGAATTCCGTTGTTTGGATATCGCCCGTGATGATTTGCCATCTGGGGATTGTGCCATACTGAGACAAGTGCTTCAACATTTATCCAATGCTGAAGTACAAAGTGTAGTGGGTAAATTGTATAATTTTAAATATGTTGTTTTAACGGAACATTTACCTGAAGGTGATTTTGTACCCAATAAGGATATTATTTCCGGACAGGGAATTAGATTAAAAAAACAAAGCGGTCTAAACCTAGCGGCCCCACCATTTAATTTAAGGGTGAAGGAAGAAAAACAATTGGTATCCCACAGGATTCCTAGAGGTAAAGGGGTCATTGTTACTACACTTTATAGAACTTCTTAGGATTTATGTGTAGGCGTGTTTGTGGTTGTATTTTATCACCGAAAAGGAAAAAAATCTATAGATTTTAAAAGGCTTGGGAAGATGATGGTAAATGTTCATTTATTGGATTGTAACATTTCATATTACGTTGCTATGGGTTGAAGAATATCAAGGTCTGGGGTAGATTATTGGTAGGGATGACCAATATCATATTATTTGAGCCCATAGTTGGATAATTTTAAGGTACAAATTTTAAATAACGTTCTATGAGAATTTTAATTCCAACCGATTTTTCCGAATTATCCAATGTCGCAATTAAGTATGCCATTGATTTAGGTAAAGATATAGAGGTAAAGTTACACTTACTTCACGTTATAGATACATCTGCACCATCAAGGGCCAGAGTGGGTTCCCATAAACTTCAGGAGGCTATAAAATCCAGTTCAGAAAGGGACATGAAAGAACTTTTGGCATCTATCAAAAAAGATAATGACCGTAATATTGAAATAAGCTATGAGATTACCTCTGGCTCGCCTATAGGGAAATATGTTGAAATAACGGCACAGAAAAATGATGCTGATGTTGTATGTATTGGGACCAAGGGTGCCAGTGGACTTAAAAAGATTCTCTTTGGAAGTAATGCTGCCGATATCATAGAAAATAGTAGCATCCCTGTCTTAACCATTCCTGAGTTTGCCCGCTATAAGGGTATTCAAAACATTGTATATTCCAGTGATTTTTATAATCTAGACAAAGAGCTGGATATAATTATCCCATTTGCAAAATTATTGGATTCCTGGATTCAAATTCTTCATATTGACAAGGATAATGAAGGCTATGAGGGAGATCTAAAACAAAAGGAAATGAATTTAAGACAAGATTTTTCTTATCAAAAAATAAAATTGACCGAATTAAAAATCAACTCCGTGATATTGGGCATCAATAAATTTGTTACCGACGTTGACGCGGACATGGTGATTATGTTCACCCACCATACCAACTTTTTAGAAAAGGTATTTCAAAAGAGTGTTACCCAAAATACAGCATTTCAAACTAGCATACCACTTTTTACTTTTCAAAAGGATTCATAATCTTGTAGATACTTAAAAGTGTGTAGGTGAAAGAGATGGCTAAGTCAAAATTTATGGCATTTTGAGTCGTATCCTTTTTGATACTTATTTGCCCCATAGGTTTTTTTCATTTGGTACGTCATATCCGAAGGATCGATTTTGAAATTGTATCATAGATCAGTAATCCTTCACTTTGGCTGTTGAGTTGTCCAATACGATATCCGTTAGCGTCCCAAATTGACGTTTGTCCTGCACTTTGGAAATCATCACAATATCCAATAGAGTTGGCCATTAAAATAGGTGTTGAATATTTACGGGCCACCTTTGGAAAATAGGCATTCGCCTTTTCGATTCCCAGCTGTGATTTGGCCACACTTGCCAAATAAACGGTCGCTCCCATTGCATACGCATTTGCAGTATGTTGTGGCTGCAATGATTCGAAACAAATGGCAAGGGCAATTTTTGCGTCTTTCAGGGTCAAAATAGTTTGTTTATTACCTTCAATGAAATACTTCTTTTCGTCTAAATGCAATATTTGCTTGGAATAGGTTTGCCGTGGTAGGTGAGGTTGAAAAATAACCATGCTAATTAATATTCCAGCTTCTGAATGTGTGGGCAAACCAACTCCAATCGCAATTTTGTTTGTATTGCTCATTTCTTGAAATACATCCAATCTCAAGTCGTTTTGATCGGTTGCCAAAGCCTTTGCCAGTTTGGGTTCATAACCCAACAACGATAATTCAGGAAAAACAATTAAGTCGGTTTTTTCTGTCACAGCACGTGTAATCCATCTCAAATGGTTTTCGATATTGACTTTGATATTCCCTATTTCAGATTTTGTCTGTGCAACACAAATTTTCATTGTATTCGTTTTTTCAAAATGAATTGGCCAATAGGTAAGCGTTTGTAACGATTGATTGCATTTGGTTGCATACAATTTAAATTCGGACTACATATTATAAATGCCGCCATTGATGTCCAAGGTAGCACCGCTAATAAAGCCATCATATTCGGAGGCCAGGAATAGAACCGCCCGTGCAACGTCATTTGCGTTACCTGCTCGTTGAATTGGAATCCCAGCGGTTGTTGCGGCCGCTGATTCTTTGGTAGTATGTGTGTTATGAAAGGAAGTGCCAAGGATAAGACCTGGGGCAACGGCATTGACCCTAGTGCCTTGGGGACCCAATTCGGCAGAGAGAGCCCTCGTAAAGGTAAGGATAGCGCCTTTGCTGGTAGAATAAGCCAGAGATCCAGGGTGTCCCCCTTTGCGCCCTGCGAGTGAAGCCAGGTTAACGATACTGCTATTTTTATTTTTTGCTAGAAAGGGAGATGCGGCTTTAGTAACGAACATCATGGAAGTAAGGTTTATGTCCATTACCTTGTGCCAGAACCCAGCCTCCATTTCGCTCAGCATTTTACGAGAAACAAGTGAACCTGCGTTGTTGATTAATATGTCCAGCCCGCCAAACGTTTCCACTGCTTTTTGGACCAATGTATTGGCATCGGCCTCTTGGGTTAGGTCACCACCTATGGCAACAGCTTTTAGTCCTTTGCCCATGGCGTATTCCGTTAATTGCTTCGCAGTTTCTGCACTGGAAAAATAGTGGATGGCAACATTGGCTCCACTATCGATAAAGTGTTTGGTAATTGACTCGCCAATTCCTTGTGCACCAGCCGTGATAAGAATATTTTTTCCTGTTAATTTATGGTTGTTTTTCATGATATAACTTATTAAAAAGCATTGATAGTGGTCGTATAATTAATGTTTACTCTTATGGACAGCATACTCTTACAAATATAAGGAAACAAGGTAGGTATTTTTATACTGTAGACATTGTCGATACAAGAATAGTGTTATGGGAAAGCCATAGGAACCAAGTCATTGGAAGTGGGAGGGGCTTTTACAATTAATCCTGCAGTCTATACGTGCCGGGATGGACAGGAAGCAATGAGGTGGTCGGTTCCTTATACAGGTGTTATCTATTATTTAAGTTGTAATAAACCATGGATTTGCAATTTATAAAAACACCATTTAAACCTTGCGTATCAATCAAAGTCCATTAAGGTAATGGTCACTATTTAAATTATGAACATTCAAATTAATAGCCTTAAACCATTTGTGGTAATTCTGTTAATATCGTCGTTGCTTTCTATTTTTAGTTGTAACAATAATTCGGATGATGGCATAGCCGTAGAAATTATTAACACGCCAACCTGTTTTCTTGATCCACGAGCCAATATGGCACGATTGTACCCAGGGTGATGGGATTACTTTTCTCTTAACAAATTTAGCGTTTCTTTGATGAATTCCCCTTTTCCCAAGACATAGGCCCCTCTGTCATTTCGATACTTTGAAGCTAAATCCAGTTTTAATTTTTCGTATTCCTTTGCTCTTTTTTTGTCCGCAATCAGATAATCCCGAAATTCAATTTGTTGCCACATAACATTGTCCTTTGGGCACATATGTATATGAAAAATTTGCTCTTTTTCTCCATTAAGATTGTAACCTTTGCCAAAAGATGAATATTCTTCTATATTTTCCCTTGAAGGAACTTTAAAATGTGAGTATCCCAAATGGGCAAATTTTTCAATTAGATTTTCGTCGAATAATAGTTTTTTAGGTATTTCAATTAGCATGTCTATATAAGGTTTGGACTTTATTCCGGGAATTGAAGAACTCCCAAAGTGTTCCGCCCTTAAAACTATGTCCTTACCAACTTTTTCAATAATTAGTTCTTTTTCCTTTTCGTAAATAGCGATCCATTCCGGATTGTGATCTACCAGCTCAATTGGAAAAAGTCTATTCCAATCATCCTTGGTCAAATCGTAAAGTGACTTTTGCATTATTGTTTGTGTTTTACAAGTTGCGTATAAAGGTGGTTATAAAGTTAATGCGGGACAACCAATGGCTAAAGAATTAAAACTTGTTACAATTGTAAATAATGTATATACTATATTTTTACTACTCATGGAATTTGGTTTCAGTTTTGCACATTGGTCCAATACAACGGACAGCTAGGTTTTTTTACCAATTTTCAAATAAACTAGGACTCAGGCAATTGCGAGAGCCTCCTATGATCCATTATCTCATGGACAGTTGAGTGTTGGGGAAATCAGCTTTTCCGAATGTTTTTGAGATAATAGCAATTTGTGCTTATACATCTTTGGTCTTGTTTTTTTCTTTATTTTGGTAAACATTCGGATTGTATTTTTCCATATAGATCTCTGGTCTGGGCAGTTTTGTAAAACCGTATTTTTCATAGAGCCATTCCGCTGTGCTTGTCAATAAAATCCAGCGTCTTAAATCTTGTAAATGTTTGTGTTCCATGATCGTTTCCATAAGCCATTTGCCCAATCCAAGTCCGCGATATTCTTTTAATATAAATATATCACCTAGATATGCAATGGTAGAAAAGTCGGAAATAACCCTGGCATATCCAATGAATTTCGAGTCACAATATATTCCGAAATTTAAGGAATTGTCTATTGATTTTTTAACCTTATCCAATGAGATTCCATTACTCCAACCAGATTCGTTGGTCAAAAAATCATGAATCAATAAAATATCCAATTTCTTAGTGTCCGTGGAAATTAGATATTCATTTCTATATTTCTCTACAATCTCCAATTTAGTTTTGTTCATTAAATGAATGTACTAGGTCCCGTATTCCAATAATAGCCGATCATGAGTGTCATTTATATGCGGCCACCATCAACTTGGTGTTGTGAGCAACACTTTTATTTATCATTACTTCAGTTATATCTGTTTTATTGGCACCGCCCAAGGGTATAATACCCCGAGGCTTGCCCCGAGGTAGTTTACTTTGTGGCCAAGTGTTTCTTTCTGTTTTTTAATTCCAGTTTTGGTCAAGTTTCGACTTTTTCTATAATAAAGCCTATACATATCGGCCAATGTCATTCATATCAATTTGATACAAATGTGAACAATTCAATTATTTCCTTCTTCCCTCTAAGTTCTTTTTTTTTCAAGAGATCTGTGCCTATATCAGCTCCGGGAAGCATCATACCCATAAGTTTGCCAGATATGAGGCAATTAACATTATAGGTGTTGCAAAGCCCCTGAATACGTGCTGTTGAATTTAGTACATCGCCAGTAAAAATAAATATCCTTTTTTATAACGCCAATTTCTGTCTAAATGAAACCCCGCTTTGAAAACGGGACCAATACCATATTTTAAAGAATACTTATCGGTTTCATCCAGTAAGGCTTGCAAAAGTAAGAATTTTCAGGGTTGGTTGGGGCCGTATTTGATTATGGCCATAGTATCTGTTGTACAAGTTAGCCATTTGAGAAGAGTGGATTGCATTTTTACGGCACTAGAGGAGAACTTAATGCCAGGAAAAAGGCCAATTAGGAAAAATTCTTCAGCCGTTTCCAAATCGGTGAATGGGTGGGTCAGACCAATGTTTCTCGATTTTATATTGCAAAAAATACCTGGTCCAAAATAAATACTTGAGATAGTAGATCGAAATTATTTTGCAGCAACAAGTTTATCCCTTAAAGGTCCAGGCCACAAACCTGCTCTGTTTATTTCCCTGTTCCATATCCACAACCTTTACCGCTATTGGTAAGGTTTTATTAATGGCCCTTTTTATATTTTTCAAGTTTTCCTTTTGTGAGACTAGGGAGGTAAACCAATGTACCTGATCCTTGAATTGCACACTCTCCACAACCATTTTTTTAACAAAAGCTTCCTCACCCCCCTTATACCATAATTCGTTGGCCTGTCCACCAAAATTTTCCCCTTCCTCCAATTGCAGGTTGCGAACTTTTCGCTGGTTTTGTTGTTGGGCATCTGTTCGGTTCTTAAAAAATGGAGGATTGCAGACCACTACGTCAAAATTATCCCCAGGCAGAATTATGTGTTCCAAAATACTGTATTTGAACCGTTGCCGCCTTAGTACTATTTCTTGCAATACCGTATTTTTATCAATAATTTTCTGGGCATTTTTTAAGGCATCCAGATCCACCTCACTGGCCGTACACTGCCAATTAAAATGAAGCCTGGCCAAAATGGGATAGATTAGGTTGGCTCCAGTGCCTATGTCCAACAATCTAAGTGTGGTTTTAGGAATCAGATCAGCTATATGTAAGAGGTAATCTAAACGGCCAGGAATGGGGGGACAGAGGTTGTACTCAGGTATATCCCAGTGCTCAAGGCCATAATGGGCTTTTAGCAAGGCCTTGTTCAGCGCCTTTATGGCTAGTTTGTCCCCAAATTTAATAGTTTGGTTTCCATAAGCATTTACAAAGACAAACTTCCTGAGTGCTGGAGAATGAAGAATAAGGTCTTCAAAATCGTAATCTTTGGCAAAGGGGTTTTTTGGGTGCACCAGATGTGTTTTTAAAAAGTAAAGGTAGCAAAAGCTAAAGCAAAATTAGGTTTGCCGTAAACAGCGCCTAATTTCAATTCCAGGAATACCACAACAATCCAGTAACGGAGGATTGCCCCATGGCAAGCGCTTCCATTAATACAATAATTTATCTGGGTCGTTATTCCTCCCAGGTATCAGTTCTAAAGGAAGACGCGGGTAGTCCTTCGGTATTGAACAAACTTCCTGCCTCACAATTCTTAAAAGCATATCTCACGGCAACTGGTTCGGCCACTTCTTCAGCCCAGACGGTAAGGGTTTTGTCCCCATTAATTTTGGCCTTGGCGGGTTGAAAAATTTTGTCAGCACCGGCCACTTCAAAGCCCGATAATGGTTTTCCATAACCGGTGAGTCCGTTCTCATTATAATCAAAGGACAACTTTACTTTACCATCCTTTATTTCTTCAATTTCTTTGTAAACCGGACCACTAAAGGCAATTCCCTCTATACCGTAATCCTTGTTGAGGGCCCAAAGGGCCAATCGATCGCCAACCAATTTTTTCTCCCTAGGGTGTATATAATCACAGTCTCCAATATCCATAGTAACTGCCATTCCGGTATTTTCAGCTGATGTCATAGTGTGTAATTGAGCTTCCCTAACAAAGCCGGCGTTGCCGTCGGAATAGCCATATGGTGCAATTTGTACATAGTAAAAGGGAAACTTGCCTTGTTGCCACTTTTCCCTCCAGGCGTTGATCATGGTCGGGAACAGCTGGGCATATTCCTTGGCCCTGTTTCTGTTGGATTCCCCTTGGTACCAAATAGCTCCTTTAATATTGTATCCAATCAAGGGATTGATCATGGCATTGAACAAAAGGGTAGGGGTATACTGTGGTGCTCCGTCCGGAAGCTTTTTGGGCAACTCTATGGTCTTGAATTCGGAAAGCGCCTCCTTGTCTATCCAGGTTTCTACATTGGACCCGCCCCAAGAGGTATGGATAAGTCCAATGGGTACATTTAGAAGGCCGTACAGTTTTTTTCCAAAAAAGTAAGCGGTAGCACTAAAGTCCCTTACGGTTGTTGGTCTGGCCTCGGCCCATTGTCCTTCAACATTGTCAAGTGGATCTATGCTGGCGGCCCTTTTTACGGTAAACAGGCGTATCTGACTGTTGGTGGAGTTTAAGATGGCCTCGCCACTACCATTTATGGGTTGGTTGTTAAATCCTTTTACGGGCATTGCCATGTTGGATTGTCCTGAACACAACCAAACTTCCCCAATCATAACATTGTTAAGGGTTACATCATTACTGCCTTTTATGTTAAGGGTATAGGGTCCGCCATATGATGGTGTTGGAATATTAAGTTTCCAGTGTCCAGCCGTATTGGTAACGGTGGTGGATTCTTTTCCCCAACTTCCCATTACTTTGATTTTAGTGTTTGGTTTGTCGGTTCCCCAAATGGAGACCTTGTTGTTTTGCTGTAAGACCATATGGTCTCCAAATATGGCAGGTAACTGTAATTGTGCAAAGGAGAGTGTTGAACTACATAAAATAAAAGCTAGTAGAAAAATTTTAATTGGTTTCATGGCTGTGTATGAGGTTGTTATTTAAAAAAAAATATATAAGCATGGAGATCCCGAGCATAGCTGTAATTTTTCTCCCATTTCTATATGATTGTTAAAAGTAATAAAAATAAAATCATGGGACCCGTTGGATCGCTTTACAACACAGTGTGCTTTCTTAAAGGGGGTAGGTCTTGCACGGAAGTTTATTGGCACCGCCAAAGGATATAATACCCCGAGGTAGTTTACTTTTTTGACAATGCCAATTAACGAATTTTAATACAATGACCGCTCCACTTTGTTTTAATGGGAAGTATCGTTCGTAAGTAACCAAATATGACGTTGCCTCCGGTATCGGTACGTTGTGGGAAGGGCATTATAGCGTAGGTTAGGGTCTTCTTGCCTTTCATCTTACCATATTAAGTGCTTGGTTAAAGTCTTCCTTGGTCCAGGTTCCGATATCTGCTTCCGTGCCATAAAATCCAATCTGGATGCTAATTTTGGGATTGGTGGGTTATGTCAGGCTGACAAGTTTGTCCGGCCTTACTTAAATGATTTGGCTTTCTCCAAAGCCTCATTGATGTGTTTTAGGATATACTCTTCGTTCAACACCGAGAACATTTCATTCTTCTCAAAATCCATTTTGGTTTCTTCATTAATTCCCGAAAGGATTACTTTAATTCCCTTGGCCTTAAACGATTTTATAATCTCTTTTAAACTTTGGTATCCAGTAGCATCGATCAATGGTACATAGCGCATTCTTATAATAATGACCTTAGGTTGTAAATGGGTATTGGATATGGTTTCCTGAAATTGTCTGGCTGCACCAAAGAACAAGGGGCCATTAATTTCATATAGCAGCACATTCTTGGGGAGTTCCAGTATTTCATCGTCAAACAGATGTTCACCGTTAATATTTTCCGAAGTGATTTTTTCTACAAGGACCGCTTCGCTCATTCTTTTCATAAACATAAAACTGGAGAGTACTATTCCAATTTCAATTGCAATAACAAGATCGAAAATGACCGTTAGGAAAAAAGTGCACAGCAGAATGATGATATCCATTCTGTTACCCTTTAAAATGGATTTAAATTGTCGCCATTCGCTCATGTGGTAGGCCACAACCATTAAAATTCCAGCAAGACAGGAAAGGGGTATCAACTTGGCATAAGGAGCAAACAGAAGCATTATGGATAATAGAACGAAAGCGTGCACTATACCCGCAATAGGTGTTCTACCGCCATTCTTTACATTGGTGGCTGTCCTTGCTATGGCACCTGTGGCAGGAATACCACCAAATAGGGCAGAGAATATATTGGCAGCACCCTGTGCAAGCAATTCCATATTGGAACGATGTTTACCGCCTATCATGGAGTCGGAAACCACGGCGGAAAGCAAGGATTCTATACTGCCCAACAGGGCAATGGCAAAAGCTGGTTGTATCAACGATTTCACCGTGGCATAATCCACGTTGGGAAGGCTGGGCAAGCTCAAATTATTAGGGATTTCCCCAAAATTGCTTTCAATGGTATCTACGGGAATCCCAAAAACCTGTACTACAATAGTAGACAGGAGGATAGCAACTATGGAACCAGGTATTTTCTTTATCAACTTCTGAAAATATAGGGTAATGATGACCGTCCCGGCAGCGATTGCAATGGCATATCCATTTATCTTGTCGATATTTTCATAATATACCACCCACTTATCCATAAAGTCGGCCGGAACCTTTGCTATGTGAAGTCCAAAAAAATCGTTGACCTGGGAGGAAAATATAATCAGGGCTATACCACTGGTAAACCCAACAATCAGGGAATAGGGAATAAATTTTAATAAGTTCCCAAGTCTGGCCAGACCGAGGCCAATGATGATAAATCCGGCCATGAAAGTGGCTATGGTTAGACCATTAATACCAAACTCCTGAACAATTCCGTAGACGATTACAATAAAAGCTCCGGTTGGCCCTCCAATTTGAACCCGACTACCGCCAAAGGCCGAAATTATAACCCCGGCAACAATGGCCGTAATGATCCCCTTTTCCGGAGAAACTCCGGAGGCTATGGCAAAAGCAATTGCCAAGGGAAGGGCCACTATGCCCACGATGAGTCCAGAAAGTAGATCCTTTGTAATAGTTTCCTTGGAAATTCCCTCCTTTATAAGGGAGAACAACTTGGGAATAAACTCTTTATTCATGTTAATGTGTTATGGTCTACAACGATCAATTTGAAAGAAGAAATATCTATTGACCGTAAAAATTAGTATTAAACCATGTTAAAGATAGAATGATTTTTTATTTTAAGAAATTGGAAAGGAGTTTTTAAATTTTATTCCTTGCCAATATATTGGATTGGCAAAAAAATCACCCTTATAAAATGGATTTGACAAAAACTAGACCTTGGTATTCGCATATATGTATTTTGTGTTTTTTGGACATGACCGAATGTTATGCATATTATGGTATTAACGGGTCTTTGCCAGTTACCCTTAAAAATTAACCCCATCATTTCTAAGGTTATCTATTCTTTTTTCGGTTCAGTTCTGCCCGTCTCATGGGCATGGCGTCTATGGTTCCAAATAGTTCGGTTGCCGTAAGGACGTTTGCCTGCTCGAGTTTTGGGCTCCCGTCCAACCCTATCAAAATTATCTTGAAGTCCCTTCCTTTATTTGCAAACTTATCAAAAAGTATAGTGGAGGCAATCCAATTGTTGGGCCTGGTATTTTTTAGGTTATTCATAATTCTATACCGCTTCGGCAAAACCTGATAAATTATGATTTTTCTGTCTAGTAGATCTTTGGGCAAACTGTTGAACTGGGCAATTTGCTGTTGATAGGTTTTGATGTCCTCTTGATCTGATAGGATTAGAACTACTCGATTATTCCATTGGTGCCTTTTTAAATCTTGACCATAGGTATAATGCATTGTTAAAATGGCCGCTAAAACGTAGCAAATCCGAATTGGGTTATTAAATACTTCTACAGCCATTTTTTTCTAAATTAGATCAACATTCCTTTGATTGCCCTACCTAATAAAATTACTGTATTTATGATGTTGTTCAGCTAGTTGCTTCTAGGGGTAAAATAAATATTCATTTGGTAGGATAGTATTGCCCTAAAGCTCCCGAAGAATCCCTGGCGTGATTTTTGAACCTGGCTATTCATTTTTTGGAAATATTTCTGTGTGGCCCGATTTAAAATGCAGATCCATTTGGGGAAAGGGAATAACAATTTTATTCTCACTGAATTTCCGGTTGATGATCTTTCTGATATCACTTTTTACCTTCTCGATTCGAAATACATTTTCACTAAAGAAAAGCACCTCAAAATCCAAGGAGGAGTTTCCAAAATTCACAAACCGCCCTTCTATGGTTTTTCCATCTTCAAAGTCGGGATGTTCCAAGACACTTTCCTCCAAAATTTTTATCACCAAATCAACATCACTGCCGTACGCCACGCCCACCTCTATTTTAAAGCGGGTCTTTTTTTTCTGATGGCTCCAGTTAATTACCTTATTGGTAGTTATCAGGGAATTTGGGATGATGATGGAAATGTCGTTTCTGTTCAACCCCCTGGAAGTTCTCAAACCAATTTCCAGTATCTCTACTACATCCCCATCTATTTCCAAAATGTCATTGATTCTGATCGACTTCTCGGAAAGGAGTATGATGCCAGAAATTATGTCGTTGAAGGTTTGTTGCAAGCCCAATCCCACTCCCACCAATAGGGCTGCCGATCCAGCAATTAAAATGGTGACCTTAATGCCTACGGATTCCAGTATTAAGCCCAATGCAATTACCCACATTACATATTTAATTATCTGATAGAGGGCATAGGTATTTCCTTTATCTAGATGCAATCCCTTATAACGCCGAAATAGCGCCGTTTTTATTAACTTCAATATTACTCTGGTGACTAGGGAAATCAATAAAATTATTACCAGGGTGTAGACTTTTATTTTATAGTCCCCAATGCTGACTAGATTAAAATCCAATAACTTGCTAAGTGCGTCCATTTCTTTCTTTTTAGGGCCACCGAATGCCTAGCTATGAAGTTACAGCTTGGGCAGGGGGAGGGTAGGAGTGTTGGTGTTTTTCCGTTGAAATATAGTGAAATCCCTTGAACTATAAGTAGAAATCTAAGCTTATGAAGGAGGTGGGGGGACAATTCCACAATCTTGCCAGGAATTATTGAAGAGCGGTATTATTTATTCTTCCTACCATTATAGAAAGGATTAATGCTTATAAAACGGCTCCATTGCTAATATCTAAATATGAGTGGTTAGTTTTTTAGTGGCTTTTCCAGATCAGGAACAATACTTTTTTTGGCTTCATCCACATCAATATACTTCTGTAAATCCCTTAGGGAAACCACCTTAAAATTGTGATCCGATAAATATTGGAGATATTCCCTAAATAAATTAGGCGGTGTATCTACCCAAGGATGTTCCACATCGGGCACACCGTGCAGTGTAAGCACCACGATCTTTCCGTTTTTGGCTTCGCCCAGAGCGGTTAATATCTCATTTTTGTTATCCGCATTGGTTGCCCAACTGGGTATTAGAAAAGGATGATCTGCTAAAGGGTCATATGCCCTTCTACCACCTGCCCGTGCAAAATGGTAACCTTTTATTTCCAAAAATGAAAGTACTTTGGCATTTAGTCCGTAACCGGGATAAGCAAAGTTTTGTGGTTTGGCAATTCCCAGGGAATCGCATTTGTTTTCTATGTATTCCAACTCGGTATTAAATTCTTTTTGGGTGAGTTTGCTTACATTGGCATGGGTGTGGGTGTGATTGGCCACTTCAAAACCCATCCTGTCCAAGGCCTTAATCTGTCGCCAATTCATATAGAGGGTACTATCCTTATAGTTGGGAGGAAATTCACATACAAAAAAAGTAGCGCCAAAACCGAACTCTTTTAACATTGGGGCTACCACCCAATATTGACTGGCCGGGGCATCATCAAAGGAGAGTACTACCAGTTTATCCGGAATTTCCTTTTTTAGTACTTGGGAATGTCCATGCAAAAAAAGATTAAGAACGATAGCGATTAGGATTTTTTTTATCATAAACAATTACGACTCGGTTAAATTTAGGAAATTTTGTTCAGTATCCATACCTTCTCAATTATACCAAACAGCATATCGCTCGCGTCTCAATTCCAAGGCCAGACCTTCCTCTATTTCCAAAGCTTCCGCCCTGGTCAATACGGGATCTATATGATTATAAAGGCTTGGTCTTAGATACAGACCATATTTTTGCACAATGTTGGAAGATAGTTTATGTCCCTTTTTGTTTCTATATCCGGTCTTGTGCTGTTCAAATCGCTCTTTAGGGGTCTTGGAGGTCATACCCACATAAAGACATTCCAATACACCATTGAACTGGGGATTGGCAGCCCTAAATTTTGCATTTTCGGTAAAAACACGTTTGGATAATTCCACAACATAGACTCTGTACAGGGTTTTGGACATGGTTGATTATGACTATTTGGCCGTAAACTAAGTAAAATTCACCTTAATTTAAAGTCAAATTTTCCATGTTGTCCCTTTATTACCAATTTTTTTACGAATTTTATGGAGAATAAGCTACAAATTGAGTCTATTGTAAATTGAAATAAACAATCTTTACCATGAAAAAAGAACCAAACCAACCCTCACCGATTACTAGAAGAACCTTTATTAGTAAAACGGGAGTGGCGGCTGCCGGAATTACCATTCTCCCGAGCAACGTAATATCGGGAATGGGATATAAGGCGCCCAGCGATAAATTGAATATTGTTGGGGTTGGGGTTGGAAGCATGGGGTTTGGCAACCTAAGAAATTTGCAGAGCGAAAATATTGTTGGGTTGTGTGATGTGGATTGGAAATATGCAAAGAATTGTTTTGACCACTTTCCAAAGGCTAAGAAATACAAGGATTTTAGGGTGATGTATGACGAGATGGGCAACGATTTTGATGCTGTCTTGGTAGCTACCGCCGATCATACCCACGCTATTGTGGCGGCAGACGCCATGGTACGGGGAAAACATGTTTATGTACAAAAGCCACTTACACACTCCGTATATGAATCCAGACTATTGACCAAATTGGCCAAAAAACATAATGTGGTCACCCAAATGGGGAATCAAGGGGCTTCAGGAGAGGGAGTGGCACAAACCTGCGAATTAATTTGGAGCGGGGCCATCGGGGATATAACCAAAGTGGAATCTTTTACGGATAGGCCCATATGGCCGCAAGGGGTAAATCCCCCAACCCAAGGACAATGGGTCCCTGACACATTGGATTGGGATCTGTTTACGGGACCAGCAGAGTTGATACCCTATAATCAGGTGTACCACCCATGGAACTGGAGGGGATGGTGGAATTACGGTACCGGGGCTCTTGGAGATATGGCCTGCCATATTCTACATCCTGTATTTGAGGCTCTAAAATTAGGCTATCCTACCAAGGTTCAGGGAAGTTCGTCCCTACTCTTAAAAGACAGTGCCCCAACCGCACAGTCTGTTCAAATGACCTTTCCCGAAAGGGGCAGAAAGGGCAGGATTAAACTGCCAGAAGTAGAGGTAAACTGGTACGACGGGGGTATTAAACCCGATCTGCCGGCTAATTGGCCAAGCGGTAAAAACCCCAACAAGTCGGGTGGAGGTACTTTCTTTTATGGTACCAAAGGTATTATACATGCAGGCTGTTATGGAGTGGAACCTGAAATATTGGGTAGGGAAATGCCCAAAGTGGCCGAGACAGAGCGTAGGGTTGAGAAGGAAATTGGACTTGCTTGGAACAGGGGTGCCCATGAAATGGACTGGGTCAGGGCCTGTAAGGAAAGTCCAGGGAATCGCCAACCCTGTACTTCCGATTTTTCGGAAGCCGGTCCCTTTAACGAAATGGTCGTGATGGGAGTGCTTGCGGTTAGGTTACAATCTTTGAATAAAATATTGAACTGGGATGGAGAGAATATGAGATTTACGAATATAGGACAGGACGAGACCATTAAGACCGTAATCCGCGACAATTTTGTAATGAAGGATGGACGTCCAAAATTTGAAAAGGAATGGACAGAGCCCTATTCTGCCAGTGAGTTTGCTGCTGAATTGATAAAACATACCTATAGGGAAGGTTGGAAGTTACCGGACATGCCGGTCTAAAAAATTTATGACCCAACAATTATAACAATGGGAAGGAGTAGGGGCTTCTTCCCTTTTTTATGGGAAGTCTTAGGCCGTTGGCGGTAAAGCGTGAACAATGACCAGTAAATTGAAATATTTTGTGAGTAGCCGGGAGTTCATGGTATAGGGCCAAGGGTATAGAGTAAAATGACATGACAATTTATAGTACGGTTTTAGGTTCTGGTAGCAAAGCAGTCCATATTACTGTCTAATGAAGCTACCTCCTGAAAATGGAAATGTACTTACTTTTCCGATTATTAATTTGTACTTTCTCCCCACCAATACATCTCCAGTAAATTGAAGCTAGCTATTAAACCACTCAAAATGGGGCCTAATTTTTCCAAAGGCTTATTTAACTCCCTTTCATTAATAATGTGTTTGGTTGGCGGGACCTTTTATTCCGTGGCACAACAGGAGATGAATGGTCCGGAAAAGGGAACCATTCGTAACCAAATTGGATTGCGGCACGACAATGATTTTATATTGCTCACTGACCGGTATTATACTGCCGGATTATTTTTAACCTATAGGCACCGTTTGGAAAAGGGATTTTTTAATGCCCAAAACGAACAGTTCACTTTTTCCATTGGTCAGGAAATAATAACTCCGTCCTATCTTATTACCAAGGACGTCAAAGAATTGGACCGAGCCTATGTTGGGTTTACGGCACTTAGGTCTGGATGGTCCTATGTGGGACGAAATAATTTAATAGAGGCAAATTTTCTCCTTGGCTTAGCAGGCAAGGCTTCAGGTGCGGGGAGTTTGCAAAGGTGGTACCATCATTCGGTCATGAAGACCGAAACCCCTACCTGGGTGGGGGAAATGGAGAATAGCGTTCATTACAACCTGTATGTCAGACACCTCTATGAATGGCGGTTGGCTCCCAACCCATTTAGTATTCACCTTGCAGCACAGGCCCAACTTGCCTTTGGGACCAGGGATATCTATGTATATCCCGAGTTGGTGGCCTATTTTGGAAGGAGAAACCCTTTGTCTTCCAGTGTGGCACACAACCAAATTGGATCTACTGATAATGAAATTTTCTTTGCCTTGCGTGGTGGATACCGGTTGGTAGGTCACAATGGGCTATTGGAAGGCAATGCTCTGGGCGACGATTCCGTTTTATTGATCGCCTCAAATAATACCGTAGTCTATGCGGGCTTCGATTTTCAATTTCGTTTCGGACGAAATGAGTATTGGGTAGGTATGCGATATAATTCACCGGAATTTGCGCAGGCCAGACCCCATAAGTATGTTATTCTTTCATATACTAGAGGGTTTTGATGCGTTGCCCAGTGTTCAGTGGCCCATACTCCTGAGCCACGGGCCAGAGATTAAAGTCACGACAAAAAAGTCTAATACCCAAGTTTTCATAATGCAGCTTTTCATTTTTTGATCCTTTTACCGCAATGGTACCAGCAGGGCAAATATCTGGCTAGATTGGTGTTTTTCAGTGGTTATGGTCTTGTTGCACATTATTTTTGTTTTTATACAGTTCAATTGCTTTTAAGTACTTCAACCCTCCCGTCTCTGTTTGGTCGTGAAGGAATCCGTTCAATTCAGGATGATTTTCGTCAATCCAGCTTACAATATTATCTCTGTTTTTAACAAATGTTGAATCATTAAATACAATGTATTCTGTTGTTTCAATACTGATAATTTTATCATTGTCAAATCGGATAACTTGATTGGTGACAATGGGTACTAGGTGAAGAAATGAAATCCTTTTGTCGATTTTTGAAATCTTTGCTTTCACAATTGTATCTTTCTGCTCCATTTGGAGGATTTCGTATGTTGGGCTAAACACAGCATCCCATTTCAACCATTCCATGAATTCTTCAACAGAAAATGTCTGTTCATAGTTATATTCGGTTTCTTTAGTAACAAGGCTATCGGTTAACAAAAGTGCCATTTTCAAATTATCAGAACTATTCAGTGCTTTATAATAGTTTTTAGCAATTTCAAGTCTGTTGATCTCCCTTTCAGAAGTTTTACAGGAAATGAATCCGATTATTAATAGTAATGATAGAATTACGGTTCTGTTCATTCGTAGTTGGTTTTACCTAATGTGCTACAGTGTTCCCCGCTATGATTTGTAGCGACCTAGGATATTGTTTGATTTCCAGCTATGGTAAATCCAGCTGTTGACAATTTATAAGTTCGAAGTTAGTTAAAAGGCAACTATAAAATATAGCCCTTATCCTTAGTTACTTTTTTCCGAATCTTTTAAATCCGTAATAAATGAGTCCACAGCATATAAATAACCCAGATATGGCCGGTATCATTATAGATTTCCCTGGCTCACCTGCATTTTGAACACTCCAAACCATTTTCCCTGTAGCCATTACCACCACCACTCCAATTCCCATAATTAAGCTCCGTTTCCAAAAGGCCAAGCCCAATGCTATAAATGAAAACGGAATTGTTAGGGCCAACAAGGTCTTATCTAAGTTCCATTCACCGTAGAGATAGTCCTTTTCATATGCTAAAAATTGTACCACATTTTCATTTACCACTTCAGGTTTGGGAAACCAAAACATACTGGTAAATAAGGCGAATATAGAAATTAACATTCCCGAGAAACTTTTTTTGAAAGCGAAATAGCAAAATGGCAGCAAAAACAATGGCCTTAAATACCAACTCCACTGGTTATGATGTCGTTCAAAAACCCAATTAAAGAATGGTTTATTGGTCATTGAGAATACAATGAAAGCAATTGTTAGACCTAAAAATATGGCCGCAATTGTTTTATCCGTTATTGAATTTTTCATCTATTTTTATTGAATGCAGAAATAAGTACATATATGTTCAATGCTATATTCCCATTTATAAACCACCTAAAAAAGATGGGTCCAACGGCGTAATTGTACATTATTGGATCCTTTAAATCTGATTTACTAATATAGTATTTTTAGAAGTAAAATGGTGGAATACCTGGGTTGCAATTGCATTGTACAGGGGATGGATGGAGGTTGAAAGTTGCCAAGGCAGTCTGTTCGAACGTTAGAGAAAAACCATGGGTTTTGGAAAACCCCAAAAATTGGAATACCATGAGGTAAATCGCCCAGGTTGCAACGGCCAAGTATGTGTGATTTCCAATCGTCCCGAAAAAGGGCTCTGTCTAAGTGACCAACTTTGTTGGTTTGGGCACACCTTCCGGCAGACAGGTGAAGACGAAATGGAAGGTTCATTGCCGGGCGATTTTGTGCAGCTGTTCTATCGTTTGTTCAATTTAAATAGGGATAGCTTTTTTTATTGAGAACTGGTAAGCTTTTATTATTGTTCCTTCCAAAATAATTTTATTTCGATTCACTCATAATACCACTGAGCCGTATCCTAGGGTTGAAATAAATTTTTACCTTCCCTGGCGAGAGCATCACTCCTTTGACGCCCTATTCCGGAACCTTATTATCTTGGAAAATCACCTAATGTTTATGCCAGGGAACGCATTAAAAATGCAGATGTTTTTTCAATATGATAAAACAATAGTTCTTAAAATAAAGGGAAAATCCATTGGTCCTGGCGGGAGATAACTGCGGCATTAGCGATATCCACGCGTAAGTAGTAGGGATTGGTCCAATTCATTTAGGATAGACCATCAATCAATTCCATTTGAGCATCAAAGACCTCGACCATAACAAGGTCCCCATATTTTAATCCCTCAATCTTTGGAAGCAGAAGCTCCAGTATAGTCGGGTTTTGAAAATGTTCTGCTTTGGTGGTAGGATCTGGCATATAAATCAACCCCTTATAGGTAGTTTCATTAAATTGAAGGGATGCATCAAAAAAGTAAAAATTCTCAGGAGGGATATAGTCGGACCAGTTTACATTCTCAAGAAAATATTTTGGTTTTTTTATTTTAAAGGTATACGGAGCAATGTCTAAATTGATAGTCCCTGGAAAGTATTGATTTAGGTTCAGGCTTTTTTGTAAGAAATATTTGTATTGGGCTTTTAAGGTTCCCTCAGGATAGCGGGGGTCTTTGGCCTTCCCAGAGGCAACTCCATGACCTTGGCATACTATGGCATTCACTTTCATTCTTCTATATTTTTGGCCATTTTTTGGAAAGATTATAATGTTTCTTTACTTCTAGTTTTCAATTTTAAAGTAAAAACCCACTATATTTCAATATCATTTTTTAAAATATTTTTGGAGCAATGTAAGCAGTTCGGCCCTGTTGATCGGTTTTGTTAAATAATCATTACAACCAGCAACCAAAGCTTTATCCTTATCCCCGGAAAGTGCAAATGCACTCTGGGCGATAATGATAACATCCTTATTGATTTTCCTAATTTCCTGGGTAGCAATATATCCATTCATTACGGGCATTTGGATGTCCATCAAAATTAAGTCGGTATCCGGGTTTTCTTGAAACATTTCCACAGCTTCCAGTCCGTTCTGTGCTTTAATAACTTTTTTACTGTACTTATCCATTTCCTTGGAAATCAGCATTGCGGATATTTTGTCATCCTCGGCTATCAAAGTTTTAATTTTATTTATTTCAAATTCTTCATCAACTGGTGCAATGGTTTTTTCCTTTACCTCCAACTCTTCAGTACCAGGTTGATAGGGAATGGCAAAATAAAATGTGCTACCAATTCCCTCTTTGCTTTCCAGCCATATTTTTCCTCCAAGCATGTCTAAAAAAGCCTTTGAAATGGACAGACCCAATCCAGCTCCCTGCTTGGCCATAACGTTCTGAACATCTGCTTGTATAAAGCGTTCAAAAATCACATCCTGCCGATCTTCCGCAATTCCAATTCCCGTGTCCTTTACAAAGAACTCCAAAAATTCCTCCTTTTGAGAATACCCTATTGTAATTTCTCCCTGCTGCGTATATTTTATAGCATTTTTGACCAGATTCGTAAGAATGGCAAATAGTTTTTCTCCATCGGTTCTAATGACTATATTTTTTTTGGAGAATTGTTTATCTATATAAAGACCTATGTTTTTGTTTTCTGCTTCAGGTTTTAGTAGGTTACAAACAAAATCCACCTGATTGTAAATGTCGGTATCGGTATAAGAAATATTCCTTTCACCGGATTCTATTTTGGAAATACTAATAATGTCATTAATTATATTGAGCATACGATCACCTGCCCTTTCTATAATTTTAATGTAATTGTTTTGTTCATCCCCCGAAAGGCCTGGATCTTTTAACAATCTGGAAAAACCAAGAATACCATTCATAGGTGTTCTTATTTCGTGGCTCATATTGGCGAGGAATGCAGACTTTAAACGGTCACTTTCCTCCGCCCTTTCCTTTGTTTTAAGTAGTTCCTGATTGGCTTGATAAAGCTTTTGATTCTTAGCTTCAATTTCTCTAGACTTCAGCTTTAACGATATTTGAACCTTTTTTCTTTCTGTTCTATCGGAAACTGAACCTGCAATACGGATTGGTTTTCCGTGTTCATTTAAAACGGATGCCCCTCTGGTAAAAATCCACGCATAGTCACCAGTCTTTTTTCTTATTCGAAATTCCAACTGATAAGAAACGTTGTTTTCTAAATGATTTTTTAGAACCTTCATAACACGTTTGGAATCATTGGGGTGTATCCAATCTTTCCAATTGGAGAATCGGGCTTCCACTTCCCTGGGCTGATAGCCCAATATCTCGTACAACCTATCGGAAACCCATAACTTATCGCTTTCGAGCACCTTCCAATCCCATATACCGGCATTCGATGCCTTCACGGCCAAAGCAAACCGCTCTTCACTATCTTTTAGCAAGCGGATAGATTCCGTTTCTTTGGTAATGTCATGTGAATTATAAAAAACATATTTTTTTCCATTCTCAGAATTGATTATGGGGGTCAAGGTTACTTCTGCATGGTAGGGGAAATTTTCGATGGAGACTGACTCAACAAATTTTATTTGTTGATTGGAATCTATTACCTTTTTATAATTATTTATGGTGTTTTTAACCACGTCGGGTTCAAGATAAATGTAATCCTTGCAAACCACTTCCAGCGTTTTCCCGATCAGGTCTTCTTTGGTGACATGTATCCCGAATTGTTTGCCTTTGTCCAGATAGGAGTTATTTACAGCAACTACTTTAAAACTATGATTACCTTGATACTCTACCAACAATTGAAGATCTCGGGTATTGTTAAAGATAACGGACAAGAGGCTTTGACTGTCCAAAAATTTAATTTCGGTCTTCTTTTGCTCGGTTATATCACTAATTAAAATGGAGAATTTACCTTTTACCTGCGAGAATCCATATATATCATAAAATTTATTGGTGTTGTGGTTGTATTCTGTAAAATGTATGGGTACTTGATTTGACGCCAAGAGCGCAAACCTTTCTATCCATATCAATTCAATATCAGGAAAAATTTCTTTAATGGTCCGCCCTATAGTAGTTGTTATTTCTAGTCCGGTTTGTTCTTGGAAACCTTTGTTGATCCTTAAAAATCGGTAATCAATAGGTGTAAGGTCTTGGTCATAAACCATTTCACATAACGCATAGCCAATGGTAATACCATCGAACATTTTAAGGATTTGTTCCTCCTTATAATCGTCTTCGTTGATTAGTTTTTTGTTGGTATTCATAAATAGGCTATTTCTTTGCAAGAACATATGGAACCCACACGAACTATTTCAATATTACAACGACGTTAATGGATAAGTTTGATTCTTTGGCTTATATGCTTACGAACAGACGCGTAAAAAGGTTGGATTTGACTCAATAATTTCCTCAAATGTAGGAAATTTTAACAACCTTATGAAAAAATGTTAATTATTTGTTAATAATAAATGTATCCTCCATTCCTGATTGTTCGTCATAAAAGTTTGAAAGTTATTCCTGTGGGAGCCTTGAATGCCATGGATTGGAGGCTATATTTTAAAAGTTTACCAATTAAATATAAGTATTTTACTGCTGTTTAAGTAGCTTCCTCTATGAGTTGCTTTCGGTATCGGTGGGGCTGGACAATTTATTTTAAAGGAATTTCCCGATATTCGTTGTACACTTTTTTCATCACTTCTGTTTTACCTTCATCCTCTGCTATGGCATGGGTGGTAAACATCATAACGCCGGTCGACTTCCCAGCTAGTCCACCACGTAGTGCCGTTTCAAAGGCTTTATTGGTAACTATGCCAGGTTCATTGTAGGCTTGGACTATGGGCCATATTTTGGGGAAACCATCCTCCCTGGAATCTATTTTTTTGCTAAACCATTCAATATTTTCGCGTACCCAATTGGGTTTTCTTCCCATTCTTTGGTGGTAGACCATTGGTGAAAAAACATCAATGGTTTTCTTCAATAGATCGTAATCCAAACCAAGGATACGTTGCCTAGCGCCATTAAATTCTTCGTCCTTCCAAGGACAATGATAAAGTCCCAGAAGGGCATTGGGTTTAATTTCGGCCATAATGTCCTTAATGTTGGCAGTCCAGTCATAAATAATTTGGCAACGCCATTTTCGCCATTCCGAATCATGGTTGTCAAGAATATATTTCGCTATTTCGGGAGTGGAAATATCCGGCAAATGCACATTGCTATCCTTTGAAAAACTGCTAAGACAATGTCTGCAAAAACATGTTTCAGGCAAAACGGGTTCCGGGTCTTCAAATTGGGCGTGCCAGTGGACATAGTCCATCCACACCCCATCCAGATCATACTCTAAAAGTAAGTCGCGCAGCTGATCGAAACGGTATTTTCTAAATCCGGGTTCGGTAGGGCAGGCACCCATGAACCAAGTAGCGGCCTCTACTCTTTCTCCCTTTTCATTTAGGGCCCAGGCCTCTGGATGGGTATCCACATAACCTTTGCCGTTTAAAGTGGCAAATTCGGCATATACCTTGGCCCCTTCGGCCCTTGCGCGGATGATCATGTCCTCGTTAACGGACCCGCTGTGGACAAATATGGCATTAACCCCAAGGTCGTCCAATTTATACCCTTTGTCCCATAGGGGGTTTGGATTCCCATAAACACCCCTGATCTCTATGGTTTTAGTGAAAGATGGCCCACAGGATACCAATCCGAGCGTGGAAATAAGGAATAGTGTTATACATCGGAGTTTGAGGTTAGTGGCCATATCCTTGAATTTAGAGAATTAATTTACAACTTCCTTCATAATATTATAGCTTCATTATCATTAATAAGCATACGGATCTACCCGGAATTGCTGTGTCTTGTTCAATAATAATGGGTAGAATTCTTATTTTATACCCCCAAAGGCTCCAAAGCACATATTCTTGTGCAGTATTTCCACCTTGCTAAAGCCTAGCTTTTTCATAAGCTCCATCTGGTACGTCATAGATCTGGGGGAATCCTCTTTGTCCACATAATCCAACACCTTTTTTCTATAGTCCTTTCCGCCCAATTCCTCCAAATAGTCCCCATATCTTTCCCAGGTATATTCATTTAGTATTTCGCTGTCTTGCGTAACCAGGTCCGAAATCATTAAGCAACCTCCCGGTTTTAGCAGGTCATATATCTTCCTAAAGGTTGTTTCCCAATCTTGGTCGTCCCTTAAATGGTGAAGCACGGCCCCTGCCAAAATGATATCGAAATGGTTTTGCTTTAAGGAAACCTCCCTGACATCTCCCTTTACTAAATGCACCTTTTTATTGGTCTGTTCAGATACCCTTTCCAAGGCCTTGTCCAACATTGCCCCACTAAGATCTACCAAGGTACATTCCAGATTGGGAAGCTTGGAGAGCATTTTTAGGGAATAGTTTCCTGCCCCACACCCAATGTCCAATAATTGCTCGGCATTGGGGGCAATTCTCTTGGCTGCTTCGGTTATCAGCTCCAAGGAAATTTTTGCGTCGATGGTGGTAAGTTGCCCGGTGTCCAAATTGGAGAAACGCTCCACATCCTTGTCGAAACGTTCCCTGATCTCCGTTATGGTTGATTTTTTCATTACTTGTTAAGTATATATAAGTGCTACTTTTTTATGATTCGGCCAGGGCCATAATCTTTTCCCAAACACTATCGCTAACAGGCATCCCGTTCTTTAGATTTTCTTCTCTGGTAAGGGCACTCCTTTCCCCTGGATAATAAATTTTATCTCCGGCCTGCATGGGTTCCACGTCCTGGGTATAATTAATAATTTCATTTAATAGTTTTTCCTGAAGTGCCTTGTCTTTAAAAACCTCTTGGTATATGCAGAGGTATACCTGGGATATTCCTGTTTCAAAGTTCTTTTGCCCTACTTTATAGGTAGAATTCCCGGCGGACAATAAGGTGGCCAACATATCCAAAATTATGGATAGGGCCGAACCTTTCCAATAGCCAATGGGCAGGCCGCGTTCCTTTATCGTAATTTTCTCTGGATCGTTGGAAAGCTCGTCATTGGCATCCCATCCCCCTGGGAAGGGAAGTTTTTTACCCCTTAGTTTATAGTCGTTGATCTTTCCGAAAGCGAACTGGGAAATGGCCATATCCAGTATTACATTTCCCCCCTTGCGTGGAATGGATACAATGAACGGGTTATTGCCAATTCGGCTGTCCTTACCGCCCCAAGGCGGCATATTGGGCTGTGTATTGGTAAATAGGATGGAAATGCAACCGGCGTCCGCAGCCAGTTTTCCATAGGTGCCGCCGCGCATCCAGTGATTGGTGTTGCGTAAGGCTACAAGACCCATGCCTTGTGTTTTTGCCAGTTCCACAGCCCGGTGGGTACACTTGGTAGCATTAATGATACCCGGGCCATAATTCCCGTCCCACCGTTCGATACTTCCAAAAGATTCCACTTTTTCAGCTTCGGCATCAATCTTAACGGAACCGTTTTCCACATATTCCAGAAAAAGGGGAACGCGATTAATTCCGTGTGAATTTACCCCTGCCAGCGTACTCTCGGTATAGGTTTGGGCCAGTAAATGAGCCTTTTCCTGGGGGAATCTATATTTTAGGAACAGTTTGTAAAGTACATCCTGCATTTGTTGGGACGAAATCTGCATGGTTTTGTTCATTTAAAATTGATTATTGAATTGTTTAGGGTGGTTGATTTCTGAGCTGAATTATATTCATCATGTGACCCTTCCCGATTAAATGTACGAAAACTATTTTTTTGGAATTAATTTGTGGGATAATGATATGAAGAGTGTCCTTTGAAAATCCAATATCCTTTATATTCCAAGATCTTGGTTTATATTTAATGGTATTTTGAACCGTATATTATTGTTTGTACATTTTTCCTTCCCTTACTACATTTTTACCATTAACGGTCATGGTAGATTTATAGGTAAAACAATTCCCCTCTATGTTTATTACTTCCATCAAAATACCATTAATTTGATTAATATATTTTTGGGCCACTGTAAGTTCTGATTTGGATTCGTCATAGGTTAGGCGAAAAGTACAGTCATTTATCCATTCAATTTTGGATTGTTCAATTTTAGGAGCAGTCGAACCCTGTTCGTTTCTCGGAATTTCTACCTTATTTTCCATTTGGTAATTCCCTTCCCTGACCAATCTCCATGTTACTGGGGCGGCCCCGCTTGTGTGGACCAAAAAGGTACCATTTGTAAAGTCTGTACAATCCAGTTCCTGTGCGCTGGCGAATATTCCGGATAATGCTAAAATAAATAGGGTGGTTTTCTTCATAAGAGGCGCAAAGATGTGACTTAATACAATATTTTCAAATCCAATTCAGATTTAATACAATCTATTTTGGCAATTAAGTACAACAGTCTCCTAGAACCATGCGTTACAGGTTTTAAGTAGCTAATTTTAGTTTAAGAAGCGGTTATCAGAAATGATAAGGTACCCAATACTTTGTAAATCCTGTTATTTTTAGGGTCATACTGGATCCTGGAATAGATTACAAGTTCTTTGTTTTTGTTTTGTCTATTCGTAATTCCCTTCAAAAAAGGTTCAACAACAATCTCGTATAACCGTGGGTTAAGGGTTTCTATACATGAACTTTCAGTCTGGTATTTGACGTTAGTAATTCGGATATAATTTACGCCTTGTTGTGTCTAATATTTTTAATCATTTTGCTGTTATTTGATAGGGTGTTTCAGGAAAACCAAAAAGAATTGCTTTTTCCTCGTCAATTTCCTTAATTCCGATAAGTGTACTTCTTTCGCCATTTTCATACATCGAAGCAAAATATGTTCCCTGAAGTTTTTCCAACACTAATTTCCGACCCTCTATATTAAGTCTTTTGTTAATTTTATTTATTGTCGGATTATCCAAAATCTTATTAAACACGAAGGGGATTTTTTCATCATTCCATTCAGCTTCGAATTCGAGTGCCTGAATTTTCTTTGCGGTCAATTCTGTTTTTGTAGGTCTTATTCTTTCGTAATCCGTAGCAAATTCGGTATCTTCTATAAGCGATTCTGTTTCGCTAATAACTGTATGGGTTTTTCCCATTCTGAATATTCTTATCCGATTTTCATTAATAAACACATATTTGGTTTCAGAAAAATTTTCAATCCTTTCATGTACTTTTTTCGATAATCCGCCTACGCTTTTTTTCTCTAACCTAAAGTGAATAATTTGATTGTTCTCAAATTCAATAAATTCAGGCGGACAATAATCTGACCCTTTTTTAATCTTTAACCAAGTTCCATCAAATATCTCCATTTTATAAATCATTATAACGTTTTCCCAACATAGAGCACAATTGTTGTGTTATTAGAAGTAGGAGAGCAAACTATCCTTTGCTTTCCGCAAATCAGAAAACAAAACCTTTCCGATTTTGAGATCTCCGAAATTTGGACAAAATTAGGAATAGAAACCCAGGCCTGCATTGCTTCATAGGTTTTATTGGCAACATTTAAATTTTTTCCAAAAATTCCATCAATTTTATTTTGGCGTCTCGTTTAGCTTTAAAATCCCCATCATCATTTCCGCCAAATTCATATTCATAATTTTTTCCACCAATATTAATTGTTCCAGTGCTATAACTGGTATTGTCATCGGGATTACTAGAAATTAAGTGTCCGGCGTTTTCATATTTTATATTCTGAAAAGAGTATTTAAAACTATGGGCCTGCAATCTTTTTTCTATCATATCTGCCATTATGGATGATGGCCAAACCTGATCATCACGTCCAGAAAAAAGTAGAACAGGTCCATTGGTCTTTTCTACTTTGATTGCCGCTTGTTCTATGAAATCTGTTTTTTGCAACCCCTTTTTCCAATATTCCAGCATGTTAATACGATTCAATTGTTTGCCTGTGATTTTATCCATAGGGACGTATGGAATATCAACCCCCTTATATTTCCAACTCGATTTCAATTCGTTGGAATTGTATGGTAAAACTGTATTTGACCAGGTGACAGCGCTTGGTGCGTAGGCAACAACTCCGCTAATGGATTCGGGGAATATGGAAGCAAGTACTAATGCCAATTCCGCATTTCTAGATGCTCCCATCACAATTATTTTAGTTGGATCAACTTCTGGTTGTACTTTTAACCATGCCAAAGCTTTTTCAAAGTATTCCAAATTGATTTCTTCAGGTAACTGGGGTAAACCCTCTCTTTGAATATAGGGTAATGATAGGCCACTATATCCCTTATTGGCAAATAGTTGACCCCAATAATCTCCCCATGGTCCTCCACCTATCAAAACTATTGATACTTTTTTATTGGTATCGGTTTTTGCAAAATAATTTGCCTGAAAACCATTTTCATTTATAGCTCTCGCCTTTACACCACTGAATAGTATACTGTCCGCTATAAAATATCCTACGACTAAGAATATGGTAATTCCGATCCCTATAATATACTTTCTGCGTTTGCCCATTTGTTGAGTATGTTGCTTACAATAATGTTGGATTATATCTGCCCAATATAGGAAATCTTTAAAACCCATCTGTACTTTGTCCGAAATGTCCGGTATTTCAATTGGCGATTATGTGAATTTACGAAGACTGGATTATTCTAGTGGGATTTTACCATTGCTGCATCTTTACTTTCATAAAAAGGAATGTATAGCAGCCATTTGATATCCTTTGCAGATACACTAAGGGTAATCCCCTCTGTATTTTCCGCTTTAATTTTCGCCTTAATTTTCGGCATAGCTTTTTCTGAAGGCAAAATCAACCATACGAAAGTGGCATCGGAACCAATATTGGTAGAATACGAACTGGTGGTATTGGGACCATAGATATTGTATTCGGGACTATACCAACCTTGTATTTCTGGGGTTTCCTGCCCTTTGATAAAACTTGGATTAATTTTTTGCCTGCCTACAGGGATAATTGCGAGATTGCCCCTGTCGTTGGCAGTTTTCACTATCAATTTTTCTTTTTCCACCTTATTATCAGGATGCCAATGCCAAAGGGCTTCAATGGTACGGGGCCTGTCTGTTTCAACCCGATCCACCACTACCCAGAATTCGTTACGAACATAGAACAATGCCCTGGTATGTTTTGCCTTTCCTGCCATATCTTGAAATTGATCAAAGGAATTTGAAGCGTAATCAAAATCCTCCGTTATTTTAAAGTGACTATCCGCTAAGGGTTCTTGGGCAATTTTAGGCCCGTTGGTTTGTCCTTTACCATCTATTAAAATCAAGTTATGCCCGGCACTGCCCTTGGCATAGGAACGGAATTTCTCCGCTACCTCCCCGGTATAGGCAAATCTTCCCGAGTCTACCAGAAAATCTCTGCCATAGGCCGAAATGGAAAGATGGAGTTTGTCATTGTGTTGATGGCCACTGCCCCAAGGTCCCATATCAAAGAAAGACCAATGGGCATCTTGGTCGAAGCCACTTCTGGAAACAAAATGCCCTGCCCAGGGATAAAAATAGGAGGGACCGTCCTCTGGTTGTCTACCTGTTTCTCCATTGGTAACGATGTATTCCCAATCTTTATGGCCAAATTTTTGAGCTCCCTTTAATATAAGGTTTTTATCACTTCCCCTATCACCGTCATTGTTCATTATTCTATAGCCACTGGGTCTTACCATATGGGCAATATATCCGTACATTGCCTCAATAGTACGTTCGTAGAAATCGGGCAACTTCCTATCTGCCTTTTCGCAGATTTCCTTGAAAAGTTCAAAACTGTTTAAGGATACGTTGTGGTAATGCGAACTTAGTTCAGTCTGTACCCCATCGGCATACACCTGATCTTTCATGCTTTTCACCATAGTTTCAATGGCATAGTCCAGCCATTCTTCTGATTTTCTGTATTCCGGAAAATAGGCGGCTACAGTTGCCAATGAGGAAATTTCCATGGTGAGCCAATTATTACTACTGTGGAAATTTCTGTTGTAATGGGCATGGTCTGGTAAGCTACTGAGCAACAGTAATTGTGTGGCAGGGGAAATATATTCACTGTTTATTAATCCAAAAAATATTTTTGTCCACACTTTGGCTCGGGCCGCAACCTCCAATCCCCGCCATATGGAAGTGTTACTTTTTATTCCCGGGTAGGGCATGCCCATGATGATAAAATCTTTTAAAAACAGGTCTATATATTGGGCGTATTTGGGGTTGCCGGTTTCCAAATAAGTGTGAAGCACCCTGTTCAATTGACTATGCCTATTGGAAAGCCAAGCCCATTCCTTGTCATTATTGGGGCCTTTGTAGTACCAATCGCGATGTCCATCTTCCAGATAGGGGACTTTTCCCCGTACATTCTGTATTACAAAAACATTGGTCAGAATGGTATCGGCTGCGGCTACCTGCTGTGCAGTTGTTGTTGGGATTTCCTTGCGAAGATCGGAGGCCATGGTACCCTTTTTATAATAGGCCAATAATTCCTTGCACGCTTCCAGATTATTACCAGTGCTATAAGCAAGTTTCACCTTTTCGAGCCCCGTATACTCTAAATTGAATTGATTCAGCATATTTTCGATCGTCTCGGGATAGGCGGTGATAAGATCTTCTGCAGTGCTTATACTTTTCCAATTTTGTTGGGCGGTAAGCTGTTGTGCAATACAAATAAATAAGAGTATTAGTGAGAATGGATTGATGACTTTTAACATGCGATTAGGGTTGACTAAATTTGTTTATGGTAATTTTCTTGGCAGGATCTGCTTGGGTACTCCAGATAACCAATTTCCCCTTACTGTTTACCTGCAAACCTACCGCCGAATTAAAATCGGCCCCATTCTTACAATTAAAGGATTTGGTATCCACTTTTTCCATAATGGGTTCAAAAGGTCCACGTTTGCTTACAAGGATCAGATCGGCCGTTGCTAGGGAACCTTTTTTATAAAAACCCAAGGCGTAGATGGATGTATGATCCTTGAGAAGGTTAATGGCCTGATAGCCTCCCCATTCTGTGGGCGCAGTAAAACTATACAGTAATTGCTGTTTCCCACTTTTAGGTTTTATATGGTAGAAGTCCCAGTTGCGGGAGTCCCAATTGGCCACTATCGATAAGAATCCATCCTCAATGGCCAATAATCCCGATGCACCGGCGGTTTGCCGTTTGGGTTCGCCTTCCCGGCCTATGGTAACACTGGGCAGGGCGTTGGTCAATTCATTGTTTTGGTAATTATAAAGGCATACTCGTGAAGTGGTCTTTATAATATTATCCTCTATGCCGACAATTAAATACGGTTCGCTTACCTGGATTCCCCCAGCATGCCGGAAAGGATCTTTCATTAAAGGAATTAGGGATTCTGATGTACGTGAGTTAAGATCTATTTGCAAAACATAGGCCTTGGATCGGGAACTCCCAGAAACAAGCAGTTTTTCAGCTCCGTTTTTAATTATGTGTTGCACCCCCTGAAAATGACCATTGCGGTGAGGCACTTTAATTCGGTTGTTGATAAGGATCACTTCCGGTTCCAAACTTATTGCATCAAAAGCTTGGGGTACATTGGCTACCTGCTGCCCCCAACCCAAGATTGAATTAAGTAAGAGGTAGGCTATTAAAAATGTTTTTAAGAATTGACTTGGTGTGTCCAAAACAAAATGAATTTAGTTATTATCAATTTTTTAGTTTTTTATGGTTTACCCTCACCTTAAATAAAAATAAAATCAAGGTATGTATTTTTAATTTCAATAGAAGAGGCCTAAACCCACTGTTTTGATTTGTAAATATGGCTAATTTTTATAGTTTAAACGATTAAATATCTATCTTGGAACTGATTTTTCTCAAATATTATCCAAAAATCCCATTATGTTCAAAATGATTAAACCTAAAGCCCTTACCCTTGGAATAATTCTAATATTTTTATTAAACCCCAGTAATGCTTGGTCCCAAACCAATTATTCGGTCTTGGATTTTTGGAAGTATTATTCCGATGCAGAAAATCAACTTTACAAACAACAAGCTGAAATATCGTTTCAAAGTCTTGCCAAACGAAAAGAATCCATATCCAAGCTCCATACGAAGACAGATTGGGAGGGGAGACAAGGCTGGGTGAAAGGGAGACTACAGGAGTCCATAGGGGATTTTCCGGAAAGGACACCCTTGAACCCTATAATTACCAAAAGGATTAAAAAGGATGGGTATAGCGTAGAAAAATTGTATTTCGAATCCATACCGGGGGTCAAGGTCACTGCCGCCTTTTTTATTCCCCATGGGAAAAGGAAGAATCTGCCAACTATTATTTATTGCAGTGGGCATAGCGATTTGGCATTTAGAAGTGATATCTATCAGCATGTAATCCTCAACCTTGTTAAAAAGGGCTTTGCCGTCTTTGCTTTTGATCCTTACGGACAAGGGGAAAGATTACAGTATTTTGATCAACACCTGGGCAAGTCACGCTTTAGTCCAACACGTGAGCATTCCTATCCCGGGGCACAGCTTTTTATAAATGGATCCTCCACGGCCAAGTACATGATATGGGACGGCATAAGGGCAGTAGATTACTTGCTTACCCGCAAGGAAGTGGATCCCGAACGTATTGGTATTACCGGTAGGTCTGGTGGTGGAACCCAGTCATCCCACATTGCGGCCTTTGATGGGCGCATTAAAGCTTCGGCACCGGAATGTTATATAACCACCATGGAATATCAATTGAAATCTGGAGGGCCACAGGATGCGGAACAGAATTTCCCCAAGGGTATCCAACTTGGTTTGGACCATGCTGATCTTTTGCAGGTGAGGGCTCCCAAACCAACACTTATGATCACTACAACCCGAGACATTTTTAGTATTCAAGGGGCTCGGGATACCTATGAGGAAACAAAAAGGGCCTACAAAGCATTGGGCAAAGAAGGAAATTTGTTGATGGTAGAGGACAATGCTGGGCATCAATCTACCCTAAATAATAGGGAAGCCATGTATGCTTTTTTTCAAAAGCATTTGGATAATCCAGGAAATTCCAAGGATGAGGAAGTAGTTATTTTTCCTGTGGAAGAATTGTATGTTACGGAAACCGGTCAACTTTCAACTTCGGTAGGGAGCAAATTTTTGTTCCACTTGAATAGCGATCGGACCAAGAAAAATTTGGTTCTATTGAATGAGGGTCGGCAGAATTTGAACCAACATTTAATAAATTTAAAACAAAAAGTAAAAGCAATTTCGGGTTATACAGAGACAGCCAAGAAAGCAAAATTGATATTTTCCGGTCAAACAGAATTTGAGGCCTATTTTCTTAATAAATATCTTATTAAGGAAGAAGGGGATAAAATAATTCCGTTTATAACCTTCGTACCCAAACATCCTATGGGCGGCTCAGTACTTTATTTGGATAATATGAAGGACAAGGAGTCCAGCGAAGCCTATGCCATCCCCATACAAATGGCTCAAAAAGGTGTTACCGTAATTGTGCCTGACTTACCCGGCTATGGTGAATTGGGGCCTGGGTATTTAAAAGGGGATGCTTACTTTGAAAATACCTCTTACAATCAATGGTTTGCAGGTATTTTGAACGGTAAAAGTACGGTTGCCATTCATGTGGAAGCGATAGAAACACTGTTGCAAGTTTGTAAAACGGATTTGAAATTAGACGATAAAGAAATTATGGGGATATCCAAAGGGGGGTTTAATTCCAGCCTGTTGCACGCTGCAGTTTTAGGGGTAGATTTTAAAGGTATGTTGTTTTTGGACCCATTGCTTTCCTTCCAATCCGTTGTTTCTGACAAAAACTATAACCCTGCCCATATGCCATTTACCGTTGCCGGTGCCTTGCCTAATTATGACCTGCAGGATCTGTCGGCAGCTTTTGCTCCAAAGAAACTAAAGATAATTACTGAGAGCGATACTTTGGCAGCTGAGCAGTTTAAGAAGTCTTGTGAATTTGTTGCCAAACGTTATGAATCCATGGACGAGGCCAATAATTTTTCTATCACAAAGATTAATGCAGCGAGGGAAGCGATGAATTTAATAAATGCGTTTATATCGGACTTTTAACGGGTTATCATTTAACTAACCATACGTATTATGAAACTAAATTTAATTCTTGCTTTAGGAATTTTAAGTATAGTGGCCTGCAAAGATGCTCAACCCGTGATGGCGTTGTCAACGGAGCATGGCCTTCTATTTGACAAAGCGGATGAAAATGCCATTTTGGCCAATGAGGGATTTATTAGGAGTGGGAAATTTGTTCAAGGCTGGTTGGAGATGGCTGATCCTGAATCTGGACTAATCCCGAGAAACCTTGAAACTGACAAGGACATATGGAATGCAAAGGATGCCGCCGCCGATAATTATCCATTTATGGTACTTACTTCTTTTTTTACGGATCAGGATTTATTTGATGGGACCATGCTGGAGATGCTAAATGCCGAAAAAAAACTCACTTCCAGGGTCAATACCCTTCCCGATACCTATTCTTTTTCCAAAAAGGGTTTTCAAAATGAAAAATTGGATATGGCCGAAATTATTTTTGGTTCTTCGGAATATATTAAGGATGGCTTACTGCCCCTTACGGAATGGCTGGGAAAAAGTCCATGGTCGGATAGAATGATGGAGATGCTGTACGATTTAAAAAGTGAAGTAAGTGTTGCCGATGGGATATCAAAGGTAGGTTCCAATGCATCGCGGGAAGAGGTGAACGGTGAATTGCTGCAAACCCTTTCCCGAATATACTGGATGACCGGTGATGAAAAGTTTCTGGACTGGGCCCTAACCATTGGGGACTATTATCTACTGGGAGACCATCATCCTACAACGGATCTGGAATACCTTAGGCTCAGGGACCATGGGTGTGAGTTGATATCGGGTTTGTGCGAATTGTATGTGTCTACAAGCTTTGCAAAACCACAAAAAAGGGAAGCCTATAAAAAGCCTTTGCATGAGATGTTGCACAGGATTTTGGAAGTGGGAAGAAATGGGGATGGATTATTTTATGATGCCATAAATCCCCAAACAGGAGAGATTGTACAGAAAAGGCCTGCCGATAATTGGGGGTATACCCTTAATGGATTTTACGCTGTTTATCTGTTGGATCAGGATCCAAGTTATAAGGAAGCCATCTTGAAAATATATTCCAATTTAAACAAATATACCAACTTTGATTGGGAAAACGGCAGTGCCGATGGGTATGCGGATGCCATTGAAGGTGCCCTAAATTTATACAATCGGATTCCGGACCCCTCCGTAGCCAAATGGATGGACAGTGAAATAAAAGTAATGTGGGCCATGCAGCAGGAAAATGGAATAATAGAGGGTTGGCATGGAGATGGCAACTTTGCCAGAACCACCATTATGTATAATTTGTGGAAAAGCAAAGGCTTGTACCTAAAGCCCTGGAGAGATGACCTGTTTCTAGGAGCGGAGCAAAAAGGGGATACCTTATTGATTACTATTAAATCTGAGTTGCCCTGGAAAGGAAAGCTGTACTTTGATAAACCTAGACATAAGGAAAATATGAAGTTACCTATGGATTGGGCCAGAATCAACCAATTTCCCGAGTGGTTTACGGCAGATAAGGATAGCGTATATACCTTAGTGGATTATGACAAGTCCGAACCTACTAAATATCAAGGCATACAGTTGATTGATGGTATTGATATTAAATTGGAGGATAACAAAAGAATGGTAGTGTATTAGCGGCTTAAATTTACCTAAATAGAAATCTAAATTCCCATTTATGATCCAACACACAGTAGTGCTAAAGTTAAAATATCCCAAAGGCTCGCCTGAAGAAAAAGAGTTTCTTGCTGCAGCGGCCAAATTGGCCTTGATACCTGGAGTCCATAATTTTCAATCCTTAAGACAAATAGGGAAGAAGAACGATTTTGATTATGGTTTGTCAATGGAATTTGACAATATGGCGGCATATTCAGCTTATAATATACATCCGGACCATAATAGGTTTGTGGCAACCTATTGGGCCAAGTACGTAGAAAAGTTTTTGGAATTGGATTATGAGCCTATAATCTAATAACACACACTATAGAATACAGCTTTTCCATGGAAAAGCCAAGGGATTGAACAAGGTGTGGATGAGTGAATTTACAATTTTGTCCGTGGCTGATTTTGAAGTCGCGGGTCTTTTGACTTAATTGTGACCGGCCTATTTTCCATGACCTCTGTAATTCTCTCCATGGTCTCCACTTCAAGTCTATGCATGGCTTCATGGGTGTAAAAAGTGAGGTGGGGAAGTAGAATTACATTGTCCATTTCATAAAGCCTCTTTAACGGATGGTCAGTTTTGTTCAATGGCTCCTGACTGTATACATCCAAGCCGGCGCCAGCAATTTGTTTGTTCTCCAAGGCATTCAGGAGTGCCAATTCATCTATCAAGGCGCCTCGGGCGGAATTGATAATGATAGCGGTTTCTTTCATTACCGAAAATTCCTTTGAGCCTATGAGGTGTTTGGTTTCTTTGTTTAAAACAGCATGTAGGGAAATGAAATCGCACTCCTTGAGCATTTCGGTGAGGTCATCATATTTTTGAATCCCTCTTTCTGCCAATTTCTCTTTAGACTTGCTGGGGTCGTAACCAAGAACTTTTGCCCTGAATCCCAAGCCCGCCATCCTTGCCATGCTACTTCCTATTTTACCACAACCAATGATGCCGAGTGTTTTTCCGGCAATATCGTGTCCCAACCACTCGCTACTTGGCCATACCCAAGCTTTGCTGTTCATTTGTTTTTGTAGCACAGGGAGCTTTTTGGCCAGTGCAATGAGCATGGCAAATGCCCCCTCCGCAACGGTCTCCTCTGCGTATTCAGGAATATTGACCACTACTATTCCGCGTTCATTGGCAGCAGGAATATCAATGGCATCTATTCCTACTCCGTATTTTATTATTGCTTTGAGCTTTTTTGCAGCATCAATTGTTCTACGGCCAATAGGGGTGTAGCACATTAATAGGATGTCGCAATCCTCCAATTCTTGCATTAGAATTTCTTCCGATACCCCGTCTGGGAGCAATATCAGATCATGTCCATTTTCGCGAAGGCTTTGGTCTACATAGGGAGTCTCCAACTCCATGTCGGTTCTAACTATCTTCATAATACAAGCAATAGGTAACGGTTGGTTTGTGTATGATGGCTGTTTAAATGTTGATATTCGGTATTACAACAAATTTAGAAAAGCTGTTGGAATTAAATGTAGTATTCCGAGGATTGTTTTATTTCCTTCAATACGAATGTACTGTTCAAGACACCAATGTTTTCTATTTTTGAAAGCTTGGTCTTTACAAAATCGTGGTAGTCCTCAAGGCTTTTGGTATGGATTTTTAAAATAAAATCTACTTGCCCTGCCAAATGGTAACATTCCTGTACCTCGTCCAGACTCTGTACCTGAGCCTCAAACTTCTCTATAAATGCTTCGTTGTGATACCGCATGGAAACCTGGCATATAACGGTTATGGAGCGGTCTATTTGTTTTTTGTCCAGAATGGCAACGTATTTTTTAATGACTCCTTGTTTTTCAAGTCTACGGATCCTTTCATAAACAGGGGAGGGGGTAAGATTAAGAATGGCTGCAATCTCCTTTGCCGTTTTTTTGGAATCTTTTTGCAAAATCCTTAGTATAGTAATGTCGGTATTATCTAGTTGCTCCATGGTAGTGGGAAAAATTACTTTAAAACATCCATTTTTTTATATAAAAAAGCAAATATAACTTTAAAAATGGCGCATTTAAGTGATAATTACTTAATTATTCCTATTGTACTAATATAGTAATCGCTTTTTGTAATTTCGACAGTAATTAACACTTATGGTTAATAAGGCTAAAATAGTAAATTATGAAAGCAAAGGTTCTGGTAATTGGCGCCAATGGACAATTGGGATCCGTACTTGTTAAAGAGCTGCAACACCGCCATGGTTTGGACAATGTGGTAGCTTCGGATATAAATAAATCCCATAATTTCCATGGAGCATTTGAAGTGTTGGATGCTACCGATAAAACTCAATTATTAGAGGTGGTTGAGAGCTATGGCATTACCCAAATATATCATCTGGCGGCCATTTTATCCGCCAAGGGAGAAGCAAACCCGCTGACTACTTGGGATCTTAATATGAAAATGCTGTTTAATGTTTTGGAAGTTGCACGAGTGCAGGAGATGGATAAGGTCTTCTTTCCGAGTTCAATTGCCGTTTTTGGGGAAGATGCACCTTGGGTAAACACACCAAACAAAGCCTATCTTAACCCTGCTACCGTTTATGGCATGAGCAAGGCTGCCGGAGAACAATGGGCACAATATTATTTTTTAAGATATGGTCTGGATGTAAGGTCTCTTCGCTATCCCGGGGTTATAGGCTACCAATCTTTGCCAGGAGGCGGTACCACGGATTACGCCGTTGAAATTTTTCACAAGGCCGTCTTGGAAGAGGAATTTGTTTGTTTCCTGAATGAAGATACTACCTTGCCCATGATCTTTATGGACGATGCAATTAGGGCGACTATGGAATTAATGGAGGCACCTAAAAGAGATATTAAAATAAGAACGGCCTATAATCTTGCCGGGAGTAGTTTTTCCCCAGAGGATATAGTAAGGGAAATCCGTAAGTTCTATCCAGACTTTATGGTAAAATACGAGCCAGATTTTAGGCAGGACATTGCTGCCAAATGGCCCAAATCTATCAATGATGATGAGGCCGCATTGGATTGGGGGTGGAAACCGGAATACGATCTGGAAATAATCGTCAGCACTATGATCGAAAAACTAAAAGAGCAATACGTACCTCAGCAATAAATGCGCTAGGAATCTTTAAATAAATCAAATGCCTTATCTAGTTTGGGCAGAAAAAAGAAATAACAGACATGTATTCAACAGTAAAAAACGAATTAAGGGAAGAACTTGAGGCCATAAGAGCCGAGGGACTATATAAAGAGGAAAGGATAATAACCAGTCCCCAGGGGGCTGAAATTCAAACCACTAATTCCAGGGATGTCCTTAATTTTTGTGCCAACAATTATTTGGGACTTTCGGCCCACCCAGATGTTATAAAAGCAGGTAAGGAAGCCATTGACTCCCATGGTTTTGGATTATCGTCCGTTCGTTTTATTTGTGGTACCCAGGATATACATAAAGAATTGGAACGCAAGACGGCTGACTTTCTGGGAATGGAAGACTGTATTCTATATGCCGCTGCATTCGATGCCAATGGCGGTCTGTTTGAACCCATTCTAGGGCCGGAAGACGCTATTATTTCTGATGCATTGAACCATGCTTCCATCATAGACGGGATAAGGTTGTGCAAGGCGAAACGTTTTAGGTTTCAACATAATTCCATGGTGGACTTGGAAGAGCAATTGAAAGCAGCCCAGGGTTCCCGAAGAATTTTGATAGTTACCGATGGTTCCTTCTCAATGGATGGAACCATTGCTCAATTGGATAAAATATGTGATTTGGCCGATAAGTATAATGCCATGGTCATGATAGACGAATGTCATTCTACCGGTTTTTTGGGAGCTACCGGGCGTGGCTCACATGAATATAGAAATGTAATGGGAAGGATCGATATCATTACAGGTACCTACGGGAAGGCACTTGGGGGTGCATCCGGAGGTTTTACGGCGGCCAGAAAGGAAATAGTGGACATGTTGAGACAACGCTCCAGACCTTATCTTTTTTCCAATACTTTGGCACCATCTATCGTAGGGGCTTCCATAAAAGTTTTGGATTTATTGGCTTCTTCAACCGCATTACGCGATAAGTTGGAAGCCAATACCCGCTATTTTAGAGAGGCAATGACCGCTGCTGGTTTTGATATTGTTCCAGGTGATCATCCTATTGTTCCGGTAATGCTTTACGATGCACCCCTGGCCCAAAAGTTTGCTTCCCAATTGTTGGAGGAGGGAATTTATGTTATTGGTTTCTTTTATCCAGTAGTACCACAAGGTAAAGCCAGGATTAGGGTGCAATTATCGGCAGCCCATGAGCAGAAACATTTGGAAAAGGCGGTAGCGGCATTTACCAAAGTAGGGAAGGCGCTCAAAGTAATTTAGTCCCTTTGCCTTTGGCCCAAACAATTGGAGATGAACAATAGCGGCCCAAGCAATTAAGCTATTGGGTTTGTGTGACCAATGGTATTATAAAGTGGTTTTAATCCCCAAGTATTTCGGTCTCAAAGCCGTCAATACTCCTGGTGTTTTTATTTTCCCAATACCTTTCAATTCCTGCAGGCCCTTGTTTGGTGGACCATGAATTTAAAGCAGTTCTTTCTTCTTTGTAATCCATGAAGGGAACTGCAAAGCCACAGGAGGTCTGCACCAGGTCGATATCCATTTCGATAATCTGCCGAGATCCAATGTTCTCGGGGAATAGTTTTATATATCTATGAAATTCCACATCCCTTCTATGGTAGATTTTAGCCTGTCCATATAGTCTTAATATCATGGGTTTGCCTTCAAATGCACAGAACATGACGGTCATCCTATTGTTCTTTAACAAATGTGCTGCTGTTTCATTACCACTACCTGTTAGATTGAGCCAAACTATTTTATTTTGGTCAAGGATCCTAAATGAATCAGTTCCTTTGGGCGATATATTTACCCTGCCTTCAGAAGCTGCCGTGCCAACAAAAAAAATCTTTTGTTGCTGAATGAATTCTTTCAATTCAGTTGTAATCGAATCTAATTTTTTCCCCATGTTTAGAAATTATGGTAAACCTGAATCTTATGAGATAAGATATTAATCCTATGAAACCCAAGATTTGGGCCGGTATAAATTTACAAAACTTTTACAAGTGGGCGGAACCTTGGATTTTAATTTAAACTTACCAACTCCCTTAGGTTTTAAGTTTTGACCCCTTATTGGAATCGTACAGTTTAATTAAATGATAAACATGAATGATACAGAAAACTATTCCTGCAATTACAAGAGGCATAGAATTCAACATGGCGCCATAAATGATGTAAAAGAAACTGGAAATTAAATGCCAAAGGCGGAATTTTCCCATATCTTTTTTAGTAATGGCAAAGAAACCTGTTAGGATGGCGATATAGCCAATACTCTCAATTACTATGTTCGTCATTTTTTAAATTTTTTAAGGTTCTGTCCTTGTAATCGCTTTGGTTCAATTTTTCTTCTATTTTTAAAAATTCTTCCAAAAAATGGGGACTGTCGGCAAGTAGGTCCATAACGGTCTTTCTACCTGCTGTCCAGTATTTTTCAAAAACCGGTAACTGTTTATGTGCTTTTTCCGTTAGGGTTAATAGCTGTTTTCTTTTATCCTTTGTATCGGTCCTAGTCTCTATATGTCCGTTTTTTTTCATTTTATTAATGATTTTTACTACGGCAGGATGCGAAAATTGTAATGTTTCGGATATTTCGGTAATGGTCATGGTCTCGTTTTCCTGTAAAAGAATAAAGATCAGGTTCCAGTTGGGTTCTATATCCAGACCTTCTGATTTGTAAAGTTCCTTGGTACTATAAAGTAGGGAATCACTTAATCTCTTCAGCCTACTGGTTAGACCAACATATTCCATTTCCGTCAAAAAGTCGTTCATATTATCCACATTAAGTAACTGGTTACGCAAATATATTCATTTTTCGGTAACTGGTTACATAGTTTGATTTTTTTTGAAAGAATAATTACCTATTTGATACATCAGGTAAAATTTAGTAGATAGTGGATCTTGTTGAATAATTACTTTGGATTGATTAACTTTCCAAAAAATTAATAAAGACCAACAATGTTAAAGAACACTTCACTAGCCGTATTGTCAATTGCATGCTCTCTAGGATTATCATCCAGTGTATTGGCACAAAATAACCAACACCTACAAGATCATACACATCATGTACATGAAAATAATGATGTTGCCCACCATCATGAGCATGACCCAATGGTATCGGATAAAATGCCTATGCAAGCAAAACTGCTAACCGGTCAAGGGGAGTATGTTTTCTCATGGGACCAAGAATTAACCGCGGCTTTTCCAGAAGAAGCCCATGAGTTTGAACCCGGTATGCACGGTGGGTTTAATGAAGACCCCGATACGGGCATTGTTTATACAGGAATACCTGGTTATGGACTTTGTACCATAAGCCCCGACTTAACAAAATGGTCTACCATAGGGAATGATGAACGCTTAAAGGATAACATCCATGGAATTGTTTTCTTTGTTCATAAAGGTGAAAAATACCTTGCTGTTGCCCAAGAGGGGAAAAGAGTACTCGTACTTACTTTGGATGGAGAAATTGTTAGTGAAATTTTGAAACCTACGGGAAATGAATTCAAGTTTGCCGAAGCCAATGAGTTCTTCGGATCAAAGGATAGTAATTTTGGTGTTACTGATGTTACTTATCTTAATGGCACTCTATATGTGGCCCATGGTTATTCTGCTGGGGATTTTGTGATGACGATAAAGGAAAAGAACGGAGTTTGGAGCTGGGGCAAACATGCTTGGGGAGGAAAGGGAGACAACCCTGGTCAGTTTCAGACCGCACATGGTATATATGCCCACAATAAGCACATCCTAGTAGCCAATAGGGCTGCAGGACAGGTAGTAAAATTTACCAAGAAGGGTAAATTTGTGGAAATTTTTAATGATATACCAGAAAGTAGTCTCATTTGTAATGTCTCCTATAAGGATGAACATTACTTCTTGAATGCTTTGCAGGCCATTGGTGAACAGAAATCGGCTCCGCTCTATGTTCATACAGGGGAAAAGTTGGTATCCACAGTAATTCCGGGAGATTTGGATATCCCTGTATTAACAAATATTCATCAGGTTTGGCCGCACATTGTTACCGAAAATGGATCCAAACAATTATACTTACTTGTTCATGGATGGAACAAAGGCAAATTTGCCGTCCTGAAGATGGAAAAATAATTAAAAGGCCTCCCCAAAAAGGAGGCCTTTTTTATTGATTATTTAATGGGGGTCAGTACAATGTTTCGATAGGCTACATTGCCATGGTCTCCTTGCAAATAGATGGGCCCTGGACTCAAAACATCGGAGGAAATGGCTCCGCCTGTAGGACCCCAAACGGGTTGGTTGTCTATTATTTTTTTGCCGTTAAAGATTACGGTAAGGTGTCGGTCTACCAGTGTAATATCCAAAGTTTGCCATTCCCCCGCAGGTTTTTCGGCTGCCTCACTGGGGGTAATACGGCTATATAAGGCTCCCATATTATGGGAATCCAACTCCTTGCCATAGGAATCCACTACCTGAATTTCATAAAGTCCACGTAGATAAATACCGCTGTTGTTGCCTTCGGGTACATTGACTTCCAATTTTAGGTTGAAGTCATTAAATTCCTGTAGTGTGCGAATGTTGCCATACGAAATATGTTCGCCGTCCTTTGGTTGTATGGGATCGTTTACGATCATGCCATCTTTCACCTTAAAACCGTTGGCCTTTGATGGGTCCATTAATTTCCAGCCCGTCAAATCCTTTCCATTGAACAATTTTATAGGTTTTTCAAATTTAAGTTTGGACAGGTCCGGTGTATCCGGCAATGGCGGCATACGTTTCCCGGTAAAATTTTTAATGGAAATCCCGTTACCGTTTCTCTTGGGGCCACTCATAGTGCCCTCCAAGGCTTCCCCCACTTTTTTGACCTCCAAGGTATAGGTGACCGTATGGCTCCGGTGGGCACTTCTTTTAACTTCATAGGTACGGGTAGCCACCAATGTATTTTCGTCTACCAGGTAAATGTTGGACACAGGAACAACACTACCACCTATCCATAACAGTTCGGCATCCAAGAAGCCATGGTCCTCATGAACGTTTAGCCAGCCGGCACCACCACCTTTAATGTCGAGTCCCCACATGCCTATAAAAGGATTGGTCCAAAGAGGCTGTGGAGCAGTATTGGAATAGCTATTAAGGACCATAAATAGTAATAGCATGGAAAGAATTGTCCGTTTCATTTTAGTGCGTTTTAGTATGGGTTGATTTATGAACAACAGAGACTGCTGTTATCATTTGAAGGTAATCAATTATTTAAAATGGAGTTTCATTTCCGACCAGAAAATTAGACCATCCCTATAAGAAGTAAAATTTCACGCAATAGTTTTCCCTATTTAAACCAAGGAACAAAGGGTAAGGTAATATATGGTATATACCTTGGTATTAATTCAATTCTTCACAAACACCATACAGTGCTGCCAAGGAAGATTATCAATGTTGCGCTCTAACTTCATTCCTGCTGCTTTCAATTCCACAATGGCCTGTGCCTCGGTCATTTTATGAAGGGTTTTTATAGGAACTTTGTCATCCTCGGCGCGATATTCTATCAAAAACAGTTTACCATCGGCCCGTAAAGCTTTTTTAATGGAGCTCAACATTTCTGCCGGAAAATTAAACTCATGGTAAACATCCACCATAAGTACCTTGTCCAAAGAATTCTCAGCTATGTTTATATTTTTTTCACTGCCTTTTATGATCCTTACATTTTTAATTTGGTCCCGTTCTTTGCAACTCTTGATCTCTTCCAGCATTTCTTCCTGAATATCCACAGCGAAGACAAGCTCAGACCTGGACAATTTGGCCATCTTAAAAACATGGTAGCCGGAACCAGCACCTATGTCGGCAATATTATCTTCCGGTTCAATAGCCATATTACGCAATAGGGTAGTGGTGTTTTCTTCTACTTCACGCTCGGGACGATCTAACCATTGTATGCCCTGATATCCCATTACATATGCAATTTCCCTTCCCATATACCATTTTCCAATTCCATTGGGGTCTCCTTTTTTATAAGTGTAATGGGGGATGGGGGTTTTGTTTTGTGCAATTCCTGGGTGCCAGGATATTGAAAACAAGAGAAGGAACAAAATTTGGGCAATTTTTTTCATAGGAATTTTAATATCTTGTTCCGTGTTCATATAATGTGGGACAGACTAATAGTCTCCAATAAAAGTAATGAAATTAATGCATTCCTATCCCTGAAATTGTGGAAAGGTACTTTCTCCTTGGAGGATTTCGAAAGGCTAAGGTTATTATAATTTTAATGGATCGATGAAATTTGGTTCCGGAAGAATATCATGGATCTCTTAACTTAGTGAACAATGGCTAATTGCATATATTATCAATACTTTAAAAATAGATAGCCTTTCTTTTATATTACCTATAAATATTTTAGATTAACTTGGTGACCTAGAGACCAACAGTATGAATTTTATAAACATTTCACCTTCCTTTTCCTCACTTTTTTGTCTATTGATCTGCGGATATGGTGTGTTTTCCCAGGAGGCCAATACCCGGGAACTTTATTTGGAACCCATTTTTCATGTAAATTATGGGGACGCTACGGCAGATAAACCCCAGTCCAAATCATGGACAAACCAATATGGGCATTGGTTGATAGTAGGGGACGGGGATGGCCCCAAATTATTGAAAAAGGAAACTACTGTTTGGGCGAGTCAATTTGAAGTTAATAAAGCTTGGCAAAATTTGCCGAGTAGGGCCGATGTGTATAGCTCAGGTGATGAGGCGCATATAGTTTTGGTCGGGGAATGTGCATTGAATGTAGTTCAGATAACCTATTCCCACCAAAACAAACAATACGAACATCAATGGAAGGAATCCCTGCCCATTCCCCAGGACTGCCAATCCCTTGAGACGGCTACCATAACCCGAGATTCGAAAAATCAATATTGGGTTTGTGCGGATGTGAACCAGAAAATTATGGTTTGGCATTCCTATAACGGTAAGGACTGGTCGGAACCCATTGAATTGGCAGACAACATCAACAGAGACGATATTTCCCTAATAGTAGGATTGAAAGACAAGGTATCCGTTATTTGGTCCGACCAAAATACCCAATCCATTATGGAGCGAATCCACCGGGATGGGGAAGGGCCTGCACATTGGTCGGCGCCCATAATTGTTCAGCAGGGCGATAATAATGCAGACGATCATTTAAATGCTACAATATTTGGGAACGGAGAAATGGCCTTGGTTTCCAAGAACAGTGTGGACCAAATTGGCCAGCCCCAATTTGTATTGCGAATGAGGGACAAGGAGGGAAGGTGGACCAATATTCCGTACGAGATTCTCACCGCACAAAAAAGTCCATCACGACCTATTATCAACCATGTTGAATCGGGAGAAATATTTGAGGTACATGCGGTTAAAGATCGGGAGAACAATCGATATTTTATTTCTGTCAATGAAATAAAAAGAAGGAAAGATGGCTGGGAGTTTCGGGAACTCATCCAATTAAAGACCAAAATAAAGGGGAAAAACGGTGATGTTACATCCAGTAAGGCCAGTTTCTTATCCAACAGACCAAAATTGATATTTTTTTCTGATGATTTGGGCAATATTTATTCGTTCGACCTGGATAGCCTATAGAAGGTTTTTTGCTAGAGTGCTACTCCGTATTGAAATGGACCGTTTAACACCTCAGAATTAATTTTAGACCAAATATTTTATAATCCTATGTTATAAATTATTGGACTTCGGGGAATTAGGTAACATACCTATCAATCCGACCAAAAATCAACTGCCTACAATCAGGACTGCTATTTTTTCCACAATCGTAAATTGTGAATATCTATTTCCCAAATGGAGGGATATTTTTTTATTAAGACCTATTTTTGGCGTCCTTAAAAATATATAGATATGAGTCAGACTTGGTACGAGTGCAAGGTAAAATATAGAAAAACACATGAAACTGGGGAACAGAAAGTAACAACGGAAACTTATTTGTTGGATGCGTTATCCTATACCGAAGCGGAGAGCAGAATAAATGAAGAGATGGCCGCTTATACCAGTGAAGAATTCTTGATCACCAATATAAAAGTCGCGAACTTTTCGGAGGTGCATCCTTTTGAGAATTCCGATCGATGGTTTAAATCAAAGGTGGCTTTAATTGCCTTTGACGAGAATAGTGGTAAGGAAAAAAAAACCAATACTTATTTATTGGTACAGGCCAATGATGTAAAGGAGGCCTATGACAATACCATACAGGCCATGAAAGGTACCATGGGCGATTACACTATTCCTGTAATATCGGAATCTCCGATCATGGATGTATTTCCCTATTTTTCAGGCGAAGAAGGGGATATGGACCAATTGGAAAAGTTCAATGCCCTAAAGGCTTCAACTTCGGAATCCAACGAACTTAATGAAAATTTGGAAGCCTTGGATGCTTTTGAAAACGAAGAAGCCCTGGCAGTTGGAGCTGTAGGTGGGGAGGAAGAGTAGTCCAATATTCTTGGGATAAATAATGTAGAGGTCGTCTAAAAACTAATTAGGCGACCTTTTATTTTTCGGTTTTTCTGATATTATTTTGAACTTGCTTTGTTTATCAGGTAATTTTAGTGGTTAGCTTAATGGGGCAAAGCGATTCCTACATCGCCAAGCTCACTTTTTTAAGGTTATGTGCCATTGCAATGAGCCCTATTTCCGTTTCCACCTTATCAAGACCTCTTAGCATGAACCTTTTAAAGTT
>NZ_QJJZ01000010.1:0-64276 GCF_003201775.1 Arenibacter sp. ARW7G5Y1
TTTTAAACAGAAGTACAAATGCTTCAGCAGAATCCTTTAATGCCAAAGTAAAGGCTTTTAGATCACAATTTAGGGGAGTCAGGAATACGGAATACCTCTTATATCGCTTGATTAAATTATATTCTTAAAATGGTAAAAACCCAGATTTCGGACTTGATCCTTGGTTTTACTAAATTGCTCCTATTAATAAAAACTATTTATCAAAAAAAAAAAACACGACTGATCAAATTAGTCCTTTTTTTTCATAAACACAAAAATTGTTCCTGATCCAATACCAGCTCCATTTATTCGACATATTCATCCAAAACAAAAATCCCAATACGTTTGCATTGGGATTTTACTTCTAAACTTTAAGTTGGCCTACTAGGACTCGAACCTAGAACGACTGGACCAAAACCAGCTGTGTTGCCAATTACACCATAGGCCACTACCTCGTTTGAGCGTGCAAATTTAAAACAAAGTTTTATATGCACAAATATTTTCGAGTCATATTCCAAAAAAATAAAAAAATACTCCCCAACAACCCGCAATGCGGGGGTTCCCACAATACCACAAACCACTAATCCAAAAGGAGCACACCTTGGGGCTACTTGTTATGTCCTGCATTTTGAAGGCACCATGACCCAATTATCATGTTAAAGGTTTATGAAATATATATCCTATTATCTATTTAAATTAGTAAATTCGCCCTTCGGACAAACGACAAACCGCATGTTTTCAAAAAATTTTAAAAAATGGGATACCATCACAGGATGGTTTGTTTTTTTTATAGCCCTTGTTACCTACGTAATTACCGTTGAACCAACTAGTAGTTTTTGGGATGCTGGAGAATATATTTCAACAGCGGCCAAACTGCAGGTAGGACATCCACCAGGAGCACCTTTATTGCAAATGATAGGGGCATTTATGGCCATGTTCGCTTTGGAACCTACCCAGGTTGCAAAGATGGTAAACCTCGTTTCCGGGGTTTCAAGCGCCTTCACCATCCTTTTTATGTTTTGGACCATTACCAACCTCACAAGAAAACTGATATCCAAGGAAGAAATCATAACCAACAGTAAAGCCTTGGCCATTTTGGGTAGTGGGATAGTTGGCTCACTGGCCTTTACCTTTTCCGATAGTTTTTGGTTCAACGCCACAGAGACAGAAGTCTATGCAATGGCCAGCTTAATCATGTCCCTCCTTCTATGGTTAGGGTTAAAATGGGTAGATGACCTGGAGAATCCTCGAGGCAACAAATGGATTATACTTATTTCTTTTGTAGTAGGACTTACTTTTGGAATTCAGTTCATGGGCTTCCTGGCGATACCTACAATAGGTTTGTTGTACTACTTTAAAACCTACAAGACCACCACAATAAAGAATTTTTTGTTGGCCAATATTATCGTAGTGGCCATATTGATGCTGGTCTACAAATTTTCGCTGACCTATGTACTAAAGGTTTTTGGTTGGAGCGAGGTGTTTTTCATCAACACCATTGGCCTGCCATTTAACTCAGGAACCATTATTATGGGCCTCATATTTGTAGGTGTTTTTTATTGGGGATTGCGCTACACGCGTAAGAACAATTACACCGTAGCCAACACTATTGTGCTCTGCCTAATGTTCTTGTTTTTAGGATTCTCCTCATGGCTAATGCTGCCCATAAGGGCCAATGCCGATGTAGTCATCAATGAAAATGACCCTTCGGATGCCAGATCTTTGTTGGCCTATTACAACCGGGAACAATATCCCGGGGTGGACAGCCCTGTTTATGGCGCCTATTACTCGGACACTTTTGCTCCTGCAGGGGATGAAAAGGACGAAAAACCCAAATACGAAAAAGACCTAAAGACCGGAAAATACATTATAGTAAACAACTATAAAAATGCGCTGCAGGGACCAAACTCCGATCACGTAGGACTCCTGCCGCGGATGTGGAGCGAACAAAATGCAGAAAATTACATGAAGTATTTTGACCCGCTCACCTTTAGGATCAAATCTGATTATCTCGGAAACAATGAACTTAGGGAAGCCGTAAACCAATTTAAGGACGGTTTCGCCAAGGGAGAAATAGACACTTCCCAATATATGAGATTCCTTAGGGAGTTTAGCGAATATATAGATGTACAGCCTCCCACGGTGATGCAAAATATAAAATACATGTTCCAATTTCAATTTGGATATATGTACTGGCGCTACTTCATGTGGAATTTTGTGGGTAAACAAGATGATATACAAGGTAGATATGACAACCACGGAAATTGGTTAAGCGGTATAAACTTTATTGACAATGCCAGACTAGGCAGTCAGGAAAACCTACCTAGTGATATCAAGAACAACAAAGGCAGGAACACCTATTTCTTCCTCCCTTTACTACTTGGTATTATAGGCCTCATCTTTCAAATTAGTAAAAACCCCAAACAATTTTGGGCATTGTTCGTGTTCTTTATGTTTACCGGTATTGCCATCCAGTTCTACACCAATCCGGCCATTTTTCAGCCTAGGGAACGGGATTACTCCCTTGTGGGCTCCTTTTATGTGTTTGCCCTCTGGATCGGCCTGGGCGTGTACGGACTTTTTGATGAATTCCAAAAGTTATTGAGTCCAAAAATATTGGCTCCCGGAATTACTATTCTCTGTCTTTTGGCAGTTCCAGCTGTAATGGCGTTCCAAAATTGGGACGACCATGACAGATCCAATAGATTTACTGCCAAGTCTACAGCAAAGGCCTATCTGGAATCGACCAAAGAAGATGCTGGCGCCATTTTGTTCACTATTGGGGACAACGACACCTTTCCCTTATGGTACGCCCAGGAAATTGAAGGCTTTAGGACAGACGTACGCGTGGTAAATACCAGCCTTTTTGCCACCGATTGGTATATAGACCAAATGAAAAAGAAGGCCTATGAAAGTGACCCCATTCCCTCGCAGCTTACCCATAACGAATACAAATGGGGGTCTAGGGATGCCATATACTTTAATGAGCTTACCCAAAGTAGATGGGACATAAAAGACTTTATGAACTGGGTAGGCAGCGACAAGGAACAAACCAAATTTAGAAGCATATTACAGAAAAAAGGTGCGGACTTAAGTCAGTATTCCGAAAGCAATTTGGATGTTGTTTACTATCCGACCAATAAAATTAGGGTTCCTGTGAATAAGAAAAATGTACTGGAAAGTGGCTTGGTCAAAGAAAAGGATTCGGCACTAATTGTCGATTATATTGATATTGACCTACCAAAAAGCGCCCTTCCCAAAAACCGAATCCTGATGTTGGACATCATTGCCAACAATGACTGGAAACGCCCCATATATTTCTCCGGAGGAAGTTTTGATGCCGCAGAATATATATGGATGAAAGATTATCTTCAATTGGACGGCTTGGTGTACAAACTGGTACCCATTAAAACAACAAACAGGAGTTCTTATGAGATGGGCAGGATAGATGCCGACCTCATGTACGACATTGTAAAGAAATGGGAATGGGGCAATGCAGGGAGCCCGGATATTTATCACGATCCCCAAACACGCACACAGGCACTTTCCTTTAGAGGCAACCTAGCTCGTCTTACAGAAACGTTGATAGAGGAAAACAAGATAGAAAAAGCAAAGGATGTGATCAATATTGCCATGGAAAATATGCCCGTGGAGTATTTCGGCTATTACGCCTTTGTAGAACCTTTTATAGATGGGTACTTTAAGGTAGGGGAAACCCAAAAGGCCAGGGACCTATTTCAAAAATTAAAAAATATTTATCAGGAACGCTTGGATTATTATTCCAATCTACCTTTTGAGGAACAGCGAATGTTCTTGGATGAAATTATTCCCGACTTGGAGGCCTACAGTAGAAATATCGACATTTTGATTACCAACCAGGATCAGGAGATTGCAGAAAAGGAAACCCTTATTTTCAACGAATACATAGAGAAGTTTGAACGCTTTTATCGCAACGACCCGATGGAGGACATACAAGCTCCGACATCGGATCCCGACCTAATGGATTCATCGGCTATAGATGCCTTACCGGAAGAACAATTGGACAGCATAGCAATTCCGGAATAACGGACACAAAAAAACCGAGACCTGAGTCTCGGTTTTTTTTATACTATTTAATTAGTTACAGATACTCATTAAGTATCCCTATAAGTGTATTTGCATCCTGCTCCCCACTTTGCCTCCAAACCATTTCACCTTTCTTGTATATCATCAAGGTAGGCAAACCTTTCACCCGTAAAGCCTGGGAAAGCTCCTTATTTTTGTCCACATCAATCTTGATCACCTTGCCCTTATCGCCCAAGGCAGCGGCAACATCCCTTAGGACAGGATGCATGGCTGTTGACTGTTCGTTCCATTCTGCGTAAAAATCCAATAACACAGGAACATTGATATCAATTAATTCACCAAATTTAGACATATACTATACATTGGAATATAAATCAAAAATAAGAAAAAATGTTAAAACACAACCAGTGCTATCATTTTTGTCGACAAGGTAGTGGTTAAAATCACGTTAATGACCTCTTTTTTAAGGTAATTACGGTGATTTCGGGCCAAATACCGACCCTTCCAGGATACCCCAAAAATCCAAACCCTCGGTTTACATTAATCATTTGACCCAGTTCTTCATATACCCCTGCCCAATACTTATATCTCCATTTGGCCGGGCTCCATTTCACCCATCCCGGAATTTCTATCCCAAATTGCATGCCATGGGTATGCCCACTCAAAGTAAGGTGATAGTGATAATCATCCTTTAGGACTTGATCTTCCCAATGGGAAGGATCATGGCTCATTAGAATTTTAAAATCATCTTTATCGATTTTGGAAACGGCTTTCTTTAGATCGCCCGCTTTTTTAAAACCTCCCCTACCCCAATTCTCAACTCCGATCAAGGCAATCCTATCCTCCCCTTTTTGCAAATATCGGCTATCATTAAGCAGGAGGTCGAACCCCATTTCCTTTTGTAGGTTTTTAAGATCAATTAGATTATTTCTCTTGGCTTCTTCGGATTCCCAATCCACATAATCCCCATAATCATGGTTCCCCAACACGGAAAATTTACCGTCTTTTGCACTTAAGGTCGAAAAAAGGTCTTTCCATGGCAACATTTCCTCTGCCATGTTGTTTACCATATCCCCTGTAAAAAGCAACACATCGCTTTTTTGCCGATTTATCAAATCTATGGCATATTCAATTTTCTCCCTATTATCAAAACTACCACTGTGCACATCCGATATTTGGGTTATTTGATACCCTTCGAAACTACTGGGCAGGTCATCAAATTCCAAATCATACTTAAGGACTTTAAAATTGTACTTCCCCTTGACCATCCCGTACAACAATGCGGAGAAGGGCAAAGCGGCAATACCCATGGCCAGGGTACTTAAAAAACGTCTTCTTTGGGGGAGGCTAAATTCCTTGGTCCCACCAAATGTTTTGTGATATGCTGCAGTAAGAAATCTAAAAATATCCTCGGAAAACAAAAAAACTATGGTTATCAATTTAAAAGTCAGCATGGCCAACAAAAGTCCAAAAGCATAACTTTTTGGAACACTTAATACACGGCCAGGAGCGTCACCCAAAGTAAACTGATATATGAAATTTCCGAGGACAAAGAGCGAAAATACCATATAGGCATAATAAACCCAGGGATAACGGGTTGCTGCCTTAATAGCCTGTAAAGTATAAATTCCCAGTACAATATAGATGACAATAAAAACAATCCAACGAAGCATACCTTATTTTTTTGTAAAGATATCGGTTTCAATACCATTAGTGTCCATTTCACTTTTCTTTAACTAAGCGGACCACTTCCCTTAAGGTAGTTAAGTTGCTAATGGCAATTTCATCATCCTTAAGAAAACTGGGCGTGCTCATTTTTACTGCAGGGGCTTCATCCAGAGTTCTGTGAAATTGTATTCCCGACAAATGTACCGCGTCAAAACCTTTCTCCCGAAATTCCATTACATTGGCATCCCTTATACCTCCCCCAGGCATAATAGTACTGTACTTTGATTCTTTCAACAACCGGATCAACAAGTCCAACCCCGTAAGCGAAGAATTTTGTTGTCCAGAACTTAATATGGTATCCACTTCCAATTCTTCCAATTGCCCAAGGGTAGTAATTGGATCCCTAACCCAATCGAAGGCCCTATGGAAGGTGAATTGCAATGGCCTAGAAGCTGTTATCAGTTCTTTTGTTCTTTTATAATCCAAGGTAAAATCCTTGGACAGCACCCCTGAAACAATTCCATTAAAACCCAATTCCCTGCATATGGCGATATCCCTTTTCATAATTCCAAATTCTAGATCGGAATACGTAAAATCGCCACTTCTTGGCCTTATCAATACGTTTACGGGAATAGAAATATGTTCCTTTACAAGCTGCAACAGCCCAAAAGAAGGGGTAACCCCACCTACGGCAAGCTCGGCACACAACTCAATTCGGTCAGCACCAGCTTTTTGGGCATTTAAGGCAGATTCTAAAGAATTGGCACATACTTCTACAATCATATTTCTTATATTTAGAACCTTAAAATTAAGTAACACTATCTTATGAAAAGAAGAAATTTCCTAAAAAATTCTACCCTAAGTACCGCTGGAATAATATCCGCACCTCTTTTTGCCTCCTGCCAGGAAACAAAAAAGGAACTCCCCCCAATTGCAGACACCACAGTTGGCGTAAAACCTATTGTAATCTGCACCTGGAATTTCAAGAATGCAACGGCTAAGGCTTGGGAAGTTTTGGAAAAAGGCGGTTCTTCACTGGACGCGGTAGAGCAAGGAGTTATGGTGGAAGAGGCCGATCTCAGCAACGAAACGGTCGGCAACGGCGGAAGGCCGGATAGGGATGGCCATGTTACATTGGATGCCTGTATCATGGACAAGGACGGAAACTGTGGAGCGGTATTATGTATGGAAAATATAGCCCACCCCGTTTCTGTTGCCAGAAAGGTAATGGAAGATACCCCCCACGTAATGTTGGCCGGAAAAGGAGCAGAACAATTTGCCTATGAAAAAGGGTTCCCAAAAACAAATCTACTTACCGAGAAGGCTAAAAAAGATTGGCTGGAATGGAAGAAAAACTCCAAATACGAAACCATTATCAATATAGAAAACCACGACACCATTGGCATGCTAGCCATTGACAAAAACGGGGATATTGCAGGCGCCTGTACCACAAGTGGAATGGGCTACAAAATGGCAGGACGTGTTGGCGACTCCCCTATTATTGGTGCAGGACTATTCGTAGACAACGAAGTTGGCGGCGCAACGGCTACAGGGGTTGGCGAAGAAGTGGTAAGAACCGTTGGCAGCTTCTTGATCGTGGAACTAATGCGTCAAGGAAAATCGCCACAAGAGGCATGCGAGGAAGGAGTAAGACGGATCATGGAAAAGAACAAGGACAGAAGGGATTTTCAAATTGGGTTTATCGCCATCAACAAGAAAGGGGAAACCGGAGGTTACTGTATACATCCTGGATTTAGTTATAGCAAATTTACAGGGGCAGGACAAAGCAATAATCCGACGGAGACTTTCTTGAAATCCTAATTACCAATTATTCAATATCCAAATCTCAACAAGAATCAATTATAATGGCTGAACAAAAAAGACTTTTCTTACTTGATGCATACGCGCTCATATTTCGGGGATATTATGCACTCATAAAAAACCCAAGAATAAACTCCAAGGGAATGGATACTTCTGCCATTATGGGATTCATGAATTCTCTACTGGACGTAATAAGAAGGGAAAAACCGGATCATTTGGCCGTTTGTTTTGACAAGGGAGGAAGTGCGGACCGCACAGAAATGTTCGCCGAATACAAGGCTAATAGGGATGCCACACCAGATGCCATTAAAATAGCCGTTCCCTATATTCAGAATATTTTAAAAGCCATGCATATTCCCGTAGTGGAATTAGAGGGAATGGAAGCCGATGATATTATTGGAACCTTGGCCAAGCAAGCGGAAAAAGAGGACTATAAAGTATATATGGTTACACCGGATAAGGATTTTGGTCAATTGGTCTCCGAGAACATATTTATGTACCGCCCGGCAAGATTGGGCAATGGCATAGAAATTTGGGGCATCCCAGAAGTCCAGAAACGCTTCGGCGTTGAACGTCCGGAACAGGTAATAGATTATTTGGGGATGATGGGCGATGCAAGCGACAACATTCCCGGATTGCCCGGAGTGGGCGACAAAACCGCCAAAAAATTTATTGAAGAGTTCGGCTCCATGGAAAATTTGCTAGCGAATACCGATAAACTCAAAGGCAAAATGAAGGAGAAGGTCCAAGAAAATGCAGAACTGGGCATCCTGTCCAAAAAACTGGCAACAATTTTCGTGGATTGCGATGTAACTTTTGACGCCAAAGACTATGAACTCACCATGCCCGATGGCGAAAAGGTGCAGGAGATTTTCGAGGAATTGGAATTTCGTAGACTTAAGGACCAGTTCTTAAAGCTTTTCTCCCCAGAATCGGATAACGATAGCGCAAATGTGGGGCAACAGGACAACAGCCCCGTATCAAAAAAGAAACAAACAGAGGCCGGAGGTGGTCAATTTTCCTTATTTGGCGGTGACGGACAGGTTAGCGGGGGTACCATTAAGGAAGTTTCCAGCAGAAAAAATATCAAGGAAGTACCGCATGTCTACCAGAGTATCCTTCCTGGCATGGCCATGAAACTTTTTGTCCAAAATTTAATGAAACAGACTTCGGTCTGTTTTGACACTGAGACCACCGGATTGAATCCTCTTACCGCAGAATTGGTAGGCATAGCTTTTAGCTGGGAGGCAGGTAAGGGCTTCTACATCCCTTTTCCCGAAGATAGGTCCCAAGCCCAGGAGATCATTGAACAATTAAGACCTTTTTTTGAAGCCGAGGGAATTGAAAAAATTGGACAGAATTTAAAATATGACATCAAAGTACTGCACAAGTACAATGTCCGCATAAAAGGCAAATGCTTCGACACCATGCTTGCCCATTACCTTATTAATCCGGATATGCGCCACAATATGGATGTACTGGCTGAAACTTATTTAAACTATACCCCGGTTTCCATAACCGAACTCATAGGTAAAAAAGGAAAGAATCAATTATCCATGAGGGATGTGCCCCTGGAGCAACAAACCGAATATGCTGTAGAGGATGCCGATATCACCTTTCAATTGGCACAACACTTTCGTCCTGAATTGAAAGAAGCAAACACCGAAGAACTTTTTAATGATATAGAGATCCCCTTATTGCATGTACTCGCCGATATGGAACAGGAAGGGATCAATTTGGACAAGGCCTTTTTAAATTCGCTTGCCAAGGATCTTGACAATGATATCAAAAACCTGGAATTAAAAATATACAAAGAAGCAGGAGTGGAATTCAATATTGCCTCACCAAAACAATTGGGCGAAATACTTTTCGATAAACTAAAACTGGTAGACAAACCAAAAAAGACCAAAACAGGTCAATATTCCACTGCGGAAGACGTACTGTCCTATCTGGCCAAAGACCACGAAATAATTCAATGCGTATTGGACTATAGAGGACTCAGCAAACTGAAAAGCACCTACGTGGATGCCCTACCGGAACAAATTGAGGCAAGTACCGGCAGGGTACATACGGACTATATGCAAACGGTTGCCGCTACCGGAAGATTAAGTAGCAACAATCCCAACCTGCAAAACATCCCTATTAGAACTGAACGGGGAAGGCAGGTAAGAAAAGCATTTATTCCAAGGAACGAAAATTACACCTTACTGGCAGCGGATTATTCCCAGATAGAATTGCGGATTATAGCTGCGCTAAGCGATGAATCCACCATGATAGAGGCCTTTAAAAATGGAGAGGATATCCACGCCTCCACCGCCTCCAAAGTATTCAACATCCCATTGCAGGATGTTACAAGGGAGCAGCGCAGCAATGCCAAGACAGTAAATTTTGGAATTATATATGGTGTATCGGCATTTGGATTGAGCAACCAAACCGATCTATCACGTGCAGAAGCCAAAGAACTAATAGACACCTATTATAAAACCTACCCCAAATTGCGCAATTACATCAGTGAACAAATAGATTTCGCAAGGGAACATGGATACGTCCAGACCGTGTTGGGCAGACGCAGGTATCTCAAGGATATCAATGGAAGCAATGCCATTGTAAGGGGAGCTGCGGAACGCAATGCAGTAAATGCGCCTATACAGGGAAGTGCTGCCGATATCATAAAAATTGCAATGATCAATATTCATAGAAAACTCGAGGAAGGAAAATACAAAAGTAAGATGCTCCTACAGGTACATGATGAATTGGTATTCGACGTATTTAAGCCCGAATTGGAGGAGCTAAAGACCATGATCAAGTCGGAGATGGAAAACGCTTATAAATTATCCGTACCCTTGGATGTGGAATTGGGCGTTGGAAACAATTGGCTAGAAGCCCATTAAACCTAAGCCCTGAAAAAATAAAAACGGAACGCCATTGATTTAAACCAGTGGTGTTCCGTTTTTTTTAGGAATAACTTATTGCCAAGGTTTTATTTTCTCTTAAAGATAAGCTGCCCCCCTGCATTTAAATTGGGGATATCAAGATCAGCGGCATCAAGGGTCATTACATCTCCATCTATAGTAATAGCAACAGATATTTCCTGCCGGTCTTCGTCCGTATATGTTAGTTTACCGTCTGCATACACATAAACGGTGGTTTCCGTATCCTTTTCGGTAGGACAAGGAATATCAAAACCATTCCCTTCGGAATTTAGACCAATTTCCAGATATTGCACGGAGTTTTCAATAATAACGGTTAAATCCTCCTTAAAATCAAAACTCAGTACATAACACTTTTTCGCGCTTAAAAAAGCCAATAAATCCCTGGCATTCTTTTCATCATCACTGGCGGTATCATTATTGACCTTAAGTTCATAGGCCTGCCAAACCCCAACAATGGAATCCTCCTTGGAATTATCATCGTCACTGTCCGAAGAACATGAAATGACAAGACTCGTAAGCAGAAAAAGCAGTAAACAATTAATTTTCATCTTTTTTAAAATTTACATTATACTAAAAGCTAACGCATTATAGCATAAATTAGTACATCATAAGGACAGGCAATTAGGCACACTACCGAAACCCTATTTGACCATCATGGACAGCAATTAAAATTAAGTGGGTTATAGAGTACCCTGCAGATAATATGATAAATTTTAACCATACCCAACATTAAAACAAAAGACCATTATGGCTTCTTGGGATTTATGAAGAACAAAAAGTCTTAATGCATGTTAAAAACAATTATTGAGATGGCAAAGTGCATGCAAAGTTTACTTCAATATAACAATATTGGAAAAAACTATAAATAATAAGAAACAACCATTTGGAATTCAACTTAATAATTGTACATTTGCAGCCCGTTAAACGGGATTGAAGTGTTTAATCAATAAATATATTAGTGTGGATACATTAAGCTACAAGACGATTTCGGCCAATAAGGCGACCGTTGACAAACAATGGTTACTAGTTGATGCTGAAGGAGAAACATTGGGCCGTCTTGCTTCTAAAGTAGCGCAGTTACTTAGAGGGAAGTACAAGCCTAGTTTTACACCACATGTTGATTGTGGGGATAATGTTGTTATTATCAATGCAGAAAAAATCAACCTAACCGGAAAGAAGTGGGATTCAAAAACTTACGTTCGTCACACCGGTTATCCAGGAGGCCAGAGGTTTACAACGGCTAAAGAAATGTTGGCTAAGGATCCAGCGCGTATCGTAGAGAAATCGATAAAAGGTATGTTGCCCAAAAATAAATTGGGTGCAGAGCTTTTCCGTAATCTGAAGGTATATGCCGGAGCTACCCACAACCAAGAAGCACAAAAACCAACAGCAATTAACTTAAACGATTTTAAGTAATGGAAATGATTCATAAAATTGGTAGAAGAAAAACTGCAGTTGCCCGAGTTTATGTTACTGAAGGAAATGGTAACATTACTATCAACAAGAGAGACTTAAGCAACTATTTTCCTACAGCAACATTACAGTACAAAGTAAAGCAGCCATTTACCTTGACCAACAACGAAGAAAACTTCGATGTAAAGGTAAATGTATATGGCGGTGGTATTACAGGACAGGCAGAAGCCGTTCGTTTGGCATTGTCCAGAGCATTGTGCGAATTGGATGCCGAAAACAGATTGGTTCTAAAACCAGAAGGTCTTTTAACTAGAGATCCAAGAATGGTTGAACGTAAGAAATTTGGTCAGAAGAAAGCTCGTAAGAAATTCCAGTTCTCTAAACGTTAATACCGCATTAACAAATCAAATACTGAAATACAGCAATGTTCTTGAGGGTTATCGAGAGAAAATTGGGAGATTCGGTATAATTTTAAATTGTTCATTGAAAACCCTGGTCATAGGGTAAGTAATAATCCAAGATTAATCACAGGACTTCTCCTTATGGGAAAATCCGATGAATTCAAATTCTGGATAAATTAGTTTAGCATCTAAATATTAAAGGCTACCAAGGGGTACCACTTTAATATTGCTAATTCAAAGGAACGTAAACTAAAAAATAAAAATGGCAAACAAAGTTGAAGTAAAAGACCTTTTAGAGGCAGGTGTACATTTTGGTCACCTTACCAGAAAATGGAATCCGAACATGGCTCCCTATATCTACATGGAGCGTAACGGTATTCACGTTATCAATCTTTATAAAACAGTTGCAAAACTAGATGAGACCAACGAGGCTCTTAAGAAAATTGCAGCTTCAGGTAGAAAAATACTTTTCGTAGCTACCAAGAAACAAGCAAAGGATATTGTTGCTGAAAAAGCAGGAAATGTAAACATGCCCTACATCACAGAAAGATGGCCAGGTGGTATGTTGACCAATTTCGTCACTATTCGTAAAGCTGTTAAGAAAATGGCTTCTATTGACAGAATGAAAAAAGACGGAACTTTTAATACACTTTCCAAAAAGGAGCGTTTACAAGTAGACCGTTTACGTGCCAAGTTGGAAAAGAACTTAGGTTCCATTTCTGAAATGACACGTCTACCAGCGGCATTGTTCATTGTTGACACTATGCGGGAACACATCGCCGTTAAAGAAGCACAAAAATTGAACATTCCAATTTTTGCAATGGTAGATACCAATTCCGATCCACGACCAATCGATTTTATAGTTCCATCCAATGACGATGCCTCCAAATCCATAGAGGTAATTATGGCATCTGTAACTGCTGCTATCGCAGAAGGATTAACGGAACGTAAATCTGAAAAACAAAGTGAGAAGGAAGGTGGAGATGAAGCCAAACCAAAAGAGAAAAAAGCAAAGGTAGCTGCAGAGGAAAAGGCCCCTACATCGGAAGAGAAAGCTCCTGAATCAAAAGAGAAAACTCCTGAATCAGAAGTGAAGGCTCCTAAAAAAGCCACTACTGCCGGAGATGACCTGACTAAAATAGAAGGTATCGGTCCAAAAATTGCCGAAATTTTCCAAGAAGCGGGCATAAATACCTATGCAGACCTAGCGGACAAATCAGAGGACGACCTTAAAGGGATCCTTACTGAATCAGGCCCTAGATATGCTTCCAAAAACCCAGGGTCATGGCCAAAGCAGGCAAAAATGGCAGCAGAAGGTAATTGGGATGAACTGCAGGAATGGCAAGATAGCGTTAAGGGAGGAATAGAATAACCCCCTTGATACATAAATAAAATAATAAATTAACCTAGGTAAGGAATACATTTCAACCCCTATATAGGTGAAAATTAAAACAAAATAAAATGGCTAAAATTACCGCCGCTGAGGTAAACAAATTAAGACAAACAACTGGTGCTGGCATGATGGATTGCAAAAATGCCCTGGTTGAAGCAGAAGGGGATTTTGATTTGGCAATTGAAATCTTACGTAAAAAAGGACAAAAAGTTGCCGCCAAGAGAGCCGATAGGGATTCTTCCGAAGGGGCCGCTATCGCCAAAGTAAATGCAGACAACACTAGTGGGGTTATCATTTCTTTGAACTGTGAAACCGATTTCGTTGCAAAGAACGATACGTTTGTAGCTTTGGCCAACGAATTGGCAGACATAGCCTTAAATTTCGATACTAAAGAAGATTTCTTGAATGCCGATTACAAAGGAAACACCGTTCAGGATAAACTTACGGAACAAACAGGTGTTATTGGCGAGAAAATTGAAATAGGTGGGTTCAGTAAACTTTCTGCTCCATTTGTTGGTTCGTACATTCACGCTGGAAACAAAATAGCTACCTTGGTAGGACTTTCCGCTGCCGTTGAAGGTGCAGACGTTGCCGCCAAGGATGTTGCCATGCAGGCAGCCGCTATGAATCCAGTAGCCCTGGATGAACATGGAGTGGACCAGTCGATCATTGATAAAGAAATCGAAATTGCCAAAGATCAACTACGTCAAGAAGGAAAGCCAGAAGCTATGTTGGACAATATCGCCAAAGGTAAATTGAAACGTTTCTTCAAAGACAATACTTTGGTAAACCAAGATTTTATTAAAGACAGCAAACAAAGTGTAGCACAATACGTAAAATCTGTTGATTCCAAATTGGAAGTAACAGGATTTAAAAGGGTTGCTTTAGGTTAATCCACGACCCAAGCATATTAAAAAAAACGCCTTTACATCGTGTAAAGGCGTTTTTTTATGCCCCAACTCTAAGGCACTCCTAGCCATTCCAAATGAAAGTTTTATAGAAAATTCCCTTCAGGACCAAGCACTTTAAATGGAAAGAAATATATCTGTATTGGGTCCTTTCCCAACATTGGACAGTCATCAAAGTCAGTAACTCCTTATGCATTAAATCACATCGTGGTTAAATAAACCTAGCTTGTAACATTTTTGGGCACACCGGTAATTCCGGACTGGTGTCGTTTAACACAATTCCACTTTTCCCCTTTCAAACGGTCGACGTACGGAATTTAACAATGCAACCCAACCAATTTCAATTGCCACCTTTTAAAAAGACCACCGTCAATTCTATATAATCCATTAGGAACTACCCCTTCAACCATGCTTCCCGTAGCTTCTTCTGTTGTTCGCTAGCGCCTTCCATAGGGACCAACTTAACGACCTTCAAAGTAGGAACACCAACTTTTCCGCTCAAGGTAATTTCCTCCTCTCCTCTTTTCACCACCAATTCAATTTCCTTGTCCGGATCCCAATCTATACTCTGCCCTATCAGCAATCGAATATTGACCAAATTGGTGATCTTACCATCAACACTCTTAATTATATCGCCCCCTTGGGCTCCTAAACTATTGAAAAAACTGTTCAATTGAATTCCTTCCCTTACAAAAATAGCATTGTCATTTGACGGATCCACATCTATATAAGGTATTTCCCCGTCAAAAAAGTATCCCGTGGACTGCTCCTGTTCCGTTGTGCGCAGCCCCACTTTTTTCCAATACGAATCGTAGTCTATAGGGGTATTCCCTATCACATGGGTAGTAAAGAATTCCCTTATTTCCGGAAATGACATAGCAACGATTTCATCAATTAATTTATCATCCTCAAATGGCTTGGAATCCCCATATTTCTTGGAAAGCTCCTTCATCAACCATAAAACACCCCTTTCCCCATAACTTAATTCCCTTAGCCTAATATCAAGGGCCATATTTATCAAAGCTCCTTTTTCATAAACGTTGGCATAATTATCCTTGTAAGGTTCCTCCAAAATATTTTTGCTCATTTCGGTAAAGGACATCCTATCGTCAAAGGTTTTGGACCTCTCAACCTTCTCCATAAGTCGTTGGTAAAAATCTTCCTCCGTGATCAGCCCCTGTTGAATTTGAAAAAGGTTGGCAAAATATTCGGTAGTTCCCTCGTACATCCAAAGGTGCATGGACATTTTGGGATCATTAAAATCAAAAAATTGTATTTCATTGGAGTGGATCGTCAAGGGGGTAACGATATGAAAAAATTCGTGGGCCACTGTATCAAAAATAGCTTCTTCCAATCGCTCCTTCGAGATTTGCTCAGGCATTACCACTACCGTGGAAGTATGGTGCTCCAACGCTCCAAAACCTGTAGCATCATTACCGTCCATATCGGATAGATATAGGATAATGGTGTAATGCTTGGTACTATTGATGTCTCCCAGGAAAGCCTTTTGACCTCGCATCATTTTCTCCATCCCAGCCTTTAGACCGGCGGCAGTAAAATGACCGTTGGGAGAATAAACACTTAAGGTAACCGCAATATCATTCACCTGAAATGTTTCCGTACTGGGACTGGAATACATGATAGGATTATCTATAACCTCAAAATAGCGGTTGGCCACAAGCACATCTGTTTCAGGCTTATTTACATCTTGAATCCCCTTAACCAAGGAAGTCACAGGTTCCAATCCATCGGGGGCAGAAATTTCCAATGAATACGGTGCTTCCTCAAGGCCATCAAAATAACCAACAAAACCATGCAGGTTCAACATAAAGTTCTTCCCTTTAAGAATATTGGTACCGGCAGGTGAAAAGACATGCTCCCCCTCTTCCATCTCGGTATCATAGGTGTCGTTCACCCAGTAATCAAGTTTATCCAAACTCTTGGCATCGGTTATCCTCCACGTATTATCATCCAACTTTTCTACTTTCAGCTCCCCTCCCTTGTAATCTACGGCTTTGAACTGCTCTATATACTTCCCGTAGTTATCATCGCTATAGGTGCCCGGTACCGTCTTGGGAATAAAGAAGGTAACCGTATCCGTTTGAAAAGCTGCTGGATCCAATACCACATTAACTTTATCATCTGCTACATTGATCAAATCAATTTTAGCAATAATGGCAGCCTTTTCTACAGACACCAAAGCTTTTGTGGTTCCACATCCATGAAGTATCAAAATTGCAACCCCTAAAACCCACGTTCTTTTAAATAACTTAATTCTATTTGTCATTTTCTATTGATTTTATTTATTGTTTTCTCCAAAAAGCCGATACCCCCCTAAAAACCAAAATGGCCGGGAACGGCTTTTTGCCACTAAATATTGGTGGAACTACAATAACCGGCACAAGATTATAAAAATAAATCTACCTTCCCATATGCATTAGGAAATAATTAAGGATAGACGAATCGTGCATACCAAGTTACTTCATAAATATTTTTGATTATTTTTGCATCAAAATAACCAACAACACGATGCAATACAAAAGAATACTTTTAAAACTCAGTGGAGAAGCTTTAATGGGTACTAAGCAGTACGGCATAGACGCACAGCGTTTATCCGAATACGCCGAGGAGATCAAAGAAGTTGTCGATAAAGGTATAGAAGTTGCTATTGTTATTGGTGGCGGCAATATCTTTCGTGGATTGGCAGGAGCCAGCAATGGAATGGACAGGGTACAGGCAGACCATATGGGTATGTTGGCCACTGTGATAAACGGATTGGCACTACAAAGCGCCCTGGAACTGAAAGGAGTACAGACCAGGTTACAATCTGCCATAAAAATAAATGAGGTAGCCGAACCATTTATCAGAAGACGTGCCATGAGACATTTGGAAAAGGGCAGAGTTGTCATATTCGGCGGTGGTACAGGAAATCCATATTTTACCACAGATTCAGCTGCTGTATTACGGGCAATAGAAATTGAGGCAGATGTAATTTTAAAAGGGACCCGAGTGGATGGTATTTATACCTCCGACCCGGAAAAAGACAAAACAGCCACCAAATTTGACACGATAACCTTTAAAGATGTACTGACAAAAGGACTTAAAGTTATGGATACCACAGCCTTTACTTTAAGCCAAGAAAATGAATTACCGATTGTTGTTTTCGATATGAACAAAAAAGGAAACCTGATGAAGTTGGTTTCCGGCGAAAATATAGGAACCGTCGTAAATTTATAGTTTTGGCACTATTTGTGTTAAATCCTTTAAAAAATAGCATATGAACGAAGAAATTAAATTTATACTTGACACCACCAAAGAAGGGATGGACAGTGCCATAGCACACCTTGAAAAGATGTTTCTGAAAATTAGGGCAGGCAAGGCCAGTCCGGTAATGCTATCCAGTGTAATGGTGGAATATTACGGATCCCCCACCCCTTTGTCCCAAGTTGCAAATGTGAATACCCCTGATGCACGTACCCTCTCCGTTCAACCATGGGAAAAAAACATGCTACATGAAATTGAAAAAGCCATTATGAACGCCAATCTGGGATTTAACCCTATGAACAATGGCGATTTTGTAATCATCAACGTACCTCCCTTAACAGAAGAAAGAAGAAGGGATTTGGTAAAGCAGGCAAAAGCGGAAGCGGAAGACGCCAAGATCGGTGTCCGTAATGCACGTCAGGAGGCCAACAAGGAAGTTAGGGCCCTCGAAGTGTCCGAAGATCTACAAAAGAATGCAGAGGCCGATGTACAGGCACTCACCGACAAGTATATAAAAAAGATCGATGCCTTCCTTGAGGCCAAGGAAGCAGAAATCATGAAGGTATAATCCTTAAAGTAAAATACCGATACAAAAAAGAGCGACCCATGGGTCGCTCTTTTTTATATTCCCCATCCCATTAGCAAAAACCCCAGATCGTAAGTCCCTATACCATAACTTCCGTGACCGGTTAAATTCGTTTGCCCACCCCCTACTATTTAACCCCAGCTTCCTAGGAACAATAACAATCATTCTCTACCTTTGCGCTCGAATAAATTTAGAATCCGAAAGACCTTTTTAAATCCTAAGGATTTACAGGTTTTTTTATGGTTTATATACCAAAAAACATTCTGATATAAGACGTTTCACTAGATGGTTGCAAAGTTAACGCGAGGATTTTGGGCAAAAATAGCAAGGTTAATACTTAGGAACAGAATTATAATTCTTGTTCTTTTAGCCATTATGACCATTTTTATGTCCATGCAATGGGACAAAATGAGGTTTTCCAATTCACAGGCCAATCTCTTGCCAGATCACCACCCTGTAAACTTGGAGTATCTTTCCTTCCTAAAACAGTTTGGGGAAGAAGGCAATGTGGTTGTTATAGCCGTAAAGGACAGTTCGCTGTTCACCCCTAAAAAATTTAATCGTTGGAACAAGCTCAGCAAACAATTGGGTGCCTTCCCTGAAGTAGACTTTGTATTGTCCACGGATAATTTACAAGAGCTCGTAAAGGACACTGTAAAACAAGAATTTGTTATGCAGCCCTTTATTAAACGGACCCCGCAAACCAAAAAAGAGGTGGACAGTCTTACCAATCATCTTTTTAACGACCTTCCTTTTTACGACAACCTTATCTACAATAAAAAAACACATACCATACGCAGCGTTATTTATTTGGACAAAGATATTGTTAATACTTCTGTACGTAAAGACTTTATTTTGGAAGACCTATCTACCTTGGTCAAAAATTTTGAAAAAGAAACCGGCCTCGATGTTCATATTTCGGGCATGCCCTACATAAGGACCATGAACTCCCAAAATATTATAGATGAAATAGGGAAATTTATTCTTGCGGCACTGGGGGTCACCTCCTTGATATTCTTTTTCTTTTTCAGAAGTTTTAGAGCTACGATCATTTCCATGTTCGTCGTAATTATCGGCGTTATGTGGGCCTTTGGGATTTTAGGTCTGTTACAATATGAAATTACAGTGCTTACCGCCCTAATACCGCCATTGATTATTGTTATTGGCATTCCCAACTGCATCTTTCTTATCAACAAATACCAACAAGAAGTAAAAAAGCACGGTAACCAGGCCCTGTCTTTACAACGTGTTATCTCAAAAATTGGTAATGCCACCTTAATGACCAACGTTACTACCGCCTCCGGTTTCGCTACATTTATTATAACCGATAGCAAACTACTTAAAGAGTTTGGTATTGTTGCTTCTATCAATATCATTGGGATATTTGTACTTTCCCTCCTGATAATTCCGATTATCTATAGCTTCATGCCCCTTCCAAAACACAAGCATTTGAAACACCTGAACACAAAGTGGATAGAAACTTTTGTAAGCTGGATGGAAAGAATTGTAAGGGAAAGAAGGATTACCGTTTATATTGTATCCATTGCACTTCTTGTAACCAGTATTATTGGTATTTATCAAATAGACATTTCGGGAAGTCCCATAGAGGACATGCCAAAAAAAGCCGAGTTTTTCCAGGATATACGATTTTTTGAACAAGAATTTGACGGAATAATGCCAGTTGAAATTGTGGTGGACACCGAAAGACCCAAAGGGGTCTTAAAACCTTCCACCCTGAAAAAGATGGACGAGTTGGGTACGGTGATAAATGACATTCCCGAACTTTCCAGGCCAGTTTCGGTCGTGGACCTGGTAAAATATTCCAAACAGGCCTTTTACAACGGCATACCCAAATATTACCAACTGCCCACCTCCCAAGAGAATACTTTTATAATGGATGTTGCCCGGAAATCAGCAGACAACGGCAACCTACTGAGCAGTTTTGTAGACAGTACCGGGCAGATAGCCCGAATGACTACTTATATGAAGGATGTAAAGACATCCCGTATGGAAACCATAGAGGCCAAATTAAAAGAAAATATCGACAAAATATTTCCTGCGGACAGGTATAAGGTTTCCATGACCGGCAGCGCCCTTCTATTTTTAAAGGGTACCAAATATTTGGTAAAAAACCTCATTATGTCCCTAGCGTTGGCCATTGGGCTAATTGCCCTATTTATGGCCTATCTTTTCCGTTCTTTTAGAATGATCGTAATTTCATTGATCCCCAACTTATTGCCGCTGGTAATAACAGCAGGGGTTATGGGATTTGTAGGAGTACCCATTAAGCCTTCCACTATTTTGGTATTTAGTATTGCTTTCGGAATTTCCGTGGACGACACCATACACTTTCTCGCCAAATACAGACAGGAACTAACAAGCAACCATTGGAGAATAAAAAAATCGGTCTATGCCGCCCTAAGGGAGACCGGAGTTAGCATGTTCTACACCTCCATTGTACTGTTCTTTGGTTTTTCGGTCTTTATAATTTCAAGTTTCGGAGGAACAGTGGCTTTAGGCGCATTGGTATCGGCCACCTTAATGTTCGCCATGCTGGCAAACCTTATTTTATTACCGTCTTTACTTCTATCTTTGGAAAGAAGCATTGCCAACAAACAGGTATTAAAAGAACCACAAATAGACATTCTTCCCAAGGAAGAACTCAATATCACGGACAAGGAGGAATAGTCCATTAATTAAAATATTTTTTACCTGGTATATACAGATATATACCCAATTTATATTTTTGCAAAAAGGCTATCTTTGCCACTTAATTTACAAGGAATTCAAATGAATACATTTAGCGTAAAAGAGCTACTATCGACCGATTATTTGCACCAAGAGGTTACTGTTAACGGTTGGGTAAAAACCTATAGGAGCAATAGATTCATTGCTTTGAACGATGGGTCTACTATAAACAATATTCAATGCGTAGTAGATTTTGAGGAATTTGATGAAAACACACTAAAGCAAATTAATACCGGAGCCGCACTTCAAATAAGTGGAACGTTGGTTGAAAGCCAAGGAAAAGGACAGTCCGTGGAGATCCAGGTAAAGGAAATCATAGTACACGGAGGAGCAGACCCTGAGGTCTACCCTATCCAACCCAAGAAACACTCTCTGGAGTTTTTACGGGAAAAAGCTCATCTCCGTGTTAGAACAAACACCTTTGCAGCTATCATGCGGGTGCGATCGGCCCTTTCGTTCGCTGTACATCAATATTTTCAAAAAAATGGATTCTTTTATGTTCATACCCCAATAATTACAGGTTCGGATGCTGAAGGTGCTGGAGAAATGTTCAGGGTATCTACCTTGGACAATAAAAAACCGCCTTTAACAGAGGATGGCAAAATTGATTATAAGGAAGATTTTTTTGGAAAAGAGACCAATTTAACGGTTTCCGGACAATTGGAAGCCGAAACTTATGCCATGGGCCTAGGCAAGGTCTACACCTTTGGCCCAACCTTTAGGGCAGAAAACTCCAACACTTCAAGACATTTGGCCGAATTTTGGATGATTGAGCCGGAAGTGGCATTTAATGACCTGGACGCCAACATGGATTTGGCCGAAGATTTTATAAAGAATGTTATAAATTATGCTTTGGAAAATTGTATGGAAGACCTGCAATTCCTAGAAAAGCGATTATTGGACGAAGAGAAGAGCAAGCCACAGGCCGAGCGCAGCGAGATGCCTTTAATAGAAAAACTTAAGTTTGTTTCGGACAATACGTTTAAACGTGTAACATATACCGAAGCCATAGATATTCTTAGAAACAGTAAACCCAACAAAAAGAAGCAATTTAAATACCTTATCGACGAATGGGGAGCCGACCTTCAAAGTGAGCACGAACGTTTCTTGGTGGAAAAACATTTTAAATGCCCAGTGATACTATTCGATTATCCAGCCAAAATAAAGGCATTTTATATGCGTTTAAATGAGGATGGAAAAACGGTCAGGGCTATGGATATCCTGTTCCCTGGTATAGGTGAAATTGTTGGTGGTTCCCAACGTGAGGAACGCCTGGACATCTTAATGGAGAAGATCAAGGCCTTGGGCATTGATGAGGAAGAACTTTGGTGGTATTTGGATCTTAGAAAATTTGGAACTGCCGTACATAGTGGCTTTGGGCTTGGTTTTGAAAGATTGGTATTGTTTGCAACAGGAATGGGTAATATCAGGGACGTAATACCCTTTCCAAGAACACCACAAAATGCTGAATTCTAATCATTATTCTTTAACTTTATAAGATCGATCACCATTATCAATGCTGAAACAACACCTACAGTTTAAATTATCGCAGAAATTATCTCCACAACAGATTCAGTTGATGAAGTTGATTCAATTGCCTACGCAGGCATTTGAACAACGACTAAAACAGGAACTGGAGGAAAATCCTGCCCTGGAAACTGGAAAGGAGGAAAATGAAAGTCAAGACGATGATTTTGAGGATTTGTACGATAATGAAACCGACAGTGAAAGCATCAGTGCCGAAGACATCAATATAGATGATTATTTAAGTGATGACGAGATTCCTGATTATCGCACACAAGCCAACAATTACAGTGCGGATGATGAGGAAAAAAATGTTCCATATGCAGCTGGAATTTCATTTAACCAGTATCTTATAAATCAGTTAAATACTATTTATTTAACGGATGAGGAATGGTCCATTGCCGAGTTTTTGGTGGGCAGTGTAGACGAGAGCGGGTATATAAGACGACCTCTTTCAGATATAATGGACGACCTGGCATTTACACAGAACATCTATACAGAGGAAAAAACCATTGAAAAAGTATTGCATATAGTCCAGGATCTTGACCCTGCAGGGGTGGCAGCCAGAACGCTGGAAGAGTGCCTTCTTCTTCAATTAAAAAGAAAAGAGCTGACCCCAAGTATAGAATTGGCCATTCAATTGTTGGAAAAATCCTTTGAGCAGTTTACCAAAAAACACTATCAAAAACTTATTCAAAAACACAATATTACTGAGGAGCAATTAAAGGATGCCATTACGGAAATTGAACGCTTAAACCCCAAACCGGGAGGTTCCTATTCTGGGAATAACAGAATTGTGGAGCACGTAGTCCCCGATTTTTCCATCCGTATTGTGGATGGGGAACTGGAACTCACACTAAACGGACGAAATGCACCGGAGCTTCATGTTTCCCGCGAGTATAACAATATGCTGGAAGGATATAAAAACTCCAAGGAGAAATCAAAGTCCCAAAAGGACACCGTAATGTTTATCAAGCAAAAACTGGATGCGGCCAAATGGTTTATTGATGCCATTAGACAGCGACAGCAAACCCTTTATATCACCATGAACGAAATCATGGAATACCAAAAAGAGTATTTCCTAACCGGGGATGAGCGCAAACTGCGGCCTATGATCCTAAAGGATATAGCCGACGGTATTGGCATGGACGTTTCCACCGTGTCCAGGGTGGCCAATAGTAAATATGTTGACACCCCATATGGTACAAAATTAATAAAGGACTACTTTTCCGAATCCATGAAAAACGATCAAGGGGAAGATGTATCTACCAAAGAGATAAAAAAGATATTGGAAACAGTGATTGGGGAGGAAACCAAGAAGAAGCCGCTTACCGATGATAAATTGGCTGCTATTCTCAAAGAAAAAGGATACCCAATTGCCAGGCGTACGGTAGCTAAATACAGGGAACAGCTGGATATTCCAGTAGCTAGGCTGAGAAAACAGATCTAATGCGACTATTCCTTAAGATCACATCTTACCTTTTACACCCGCTTTTTATACCCTTTGCAGGAACCATAGCCTATTTCCTGATTACTCCCAAATACAGTCCGTTGGAGGTTCAGAGTGGAAATATCCTGCCCATATTTATACTCACCATCATCATACCTATTATATTTTACCTGATCTTACGCAACCTAGGTATTGTAAGTTCTGTATTCATGCCCAATCTCCAAGAAAGGAAATACCCACTTTATATTAGCCTAGGACTGCTTATAATGGTCTTATTCAAAGTAATACCCAATAACTTTACCATAGAGTTGCACTATTACTTTTTAGGCCTAATCGCAGGCTTGTTTAGCGCCCTTGTACTGCTATTTCTAAATTTTAAGTGCAGTATGCACCTCTTGGGCATGGGAAGCCTGTTAATGTACCTAATAAACCTCAGTATCCACTTTGAAATAAACGTTACCCTTGCCATAAGTATAGTAACCTTGCTCAGTGGCTTGGCCGCCACCTCCAGACTTTATCTGAACGCCCATACCAAGGCAGAAGTTCTGATTGGATTTGCCATAGGTCTGTTTACCCAGTTATTTACGATTAAATTTTGGTTATAAAATGTAGAAAATAAGCCCTACTCTGAGCGGCTTTATCTCAATAACCTCTCCTGATTGCTCCATTACTCCATCATTGAACAGGGAACTGAGCGCATAATAGATATGAATATTGAAGGTATTGTAACCCACATTCAAAGTTAGCCCGTATTGAAAGTCCCTTAAATCCTTATTAACAAACACTATTCTTTCCGAGCTTGAAACGAATTTGGATCGACCATCAAAAACATAACCCATTTTAATACCGGTATATATCCTCCAAAACTTATATTCCTCTGGGGTTGAATTACGCCATCTAAACTGAAAGGGAATCTCCAAGACATGGGTCGCAATCTTATTTCTCCTGAAATCGGCATCACTATCCAACACTGAATATTCCACCGTGGAACCTTGCTGGGATGCCAACAAATTGGTGTAATAGGAATTAATGCCATAACCCAGCCCGATACCCAGGCCCATGTCCCTATCGTAACTCAGCGGAATATCCTTTATAAAACCCGCTTGCAGACCATATGACAGGTTCCTTTGGGAAACCCCGGATGGCAAATTGGTCGCAAAGTTATAGGTAAGTCCTACATAAAATTGATCTTCCAAATATTTCTTATCCACATCCTTGTTGGATTCCAGGACCTGGCCAGAAACAAAAGCCCCTGAAAGCAGTAGTATTATATATATGAAGGAACATTTCATAGTCCTTTAAAGGTAATTAATTAAACATAAAAAACGCTTCAAATATATGCATTTGAAGCGTTTTAAATTCTCTTATCCTTTTACTAACTATTGCAAATTCCTGAAAGCATCACCTTCATAGGTGGTATAATTTACCTTCAAGGCATTTACCTTTCTAAGTTCTTGTTTTATATCGGAAATAATACCCATATTGGCTTCCTTATCCACCTTAAGTGCGGTTGTCAATACATTTTGTAGTTCCTGTGGCTTTTTGGCCCTTTCCATCAAAATATAATCTCCAACTTCGGAAGCATCGGCAAATTTATCGTTCAATTGAATTTTGGATTCGGTACCATAGGTCTTCTCGTATTCACGGGTTGGTTTCCCAACATAAATATAGATTACCCTATCTTTCTTCTCCAATTTTTTAATTTCCGTTGCATTGGGCAAGACGTTTTCAACCTTCAAGGTACTGTCTTTCATCACTGTAACCGTCATAAAGAAGAACAAAAGCATAAAAACGATATCAGGCAACGATGCAGTATTCACCGCAGGTAAGGCCGCATCTTTTTTCTTATTAAATTTTGACATAGTAACTTGTTTTAACTTCTCTATTTAGTTTGACGATGTTTCGGCCTCTGAAAGTTTCTGTGGAAACAAATCCTGTATCCTTTTTACCTTTTCCTTCAGTTCCTCACGAACATCATCCGGAGTCTCAGGATTGAGATATTCCGCTTCCATATCCGTAAAATTCCTCTTGAAAAGACGTTGGGCTTCCCTATTTCTAAGCTCGTTATACGCTCCAACCAATTCGTTCTGAACGGTTATATAGGTTCCGTATTTCGTCTCCCTGTCGTTCTTAAGCGAAATAATGGCCTTGGCCGGGCTATCGGATGAAGATGCATCCCTTTTACCCTTGCAATAACTACAATAGTCCGGAGATCCCGATGGCGCACCTCCATTGTCCAAAAAGGCAATGGCTTTGGCCTTTAACTCCTTAATATCTGTTAATTCCTCGTCTGCCAATAATTGTCCATCCCGGTTTATACTGACCTGAAAAATATTCTTTTGCTTAATGATTACATCGGTATCTGGCGGCTCAATTGGTGGCAACATACGATCTAATCCTGCATCCGTTTCAATAGTGGTAGTCACTAGGAAAAAGATAAGCAATAAGAACGCTATGTCTGCCATAGAACCCGCATTAACCTCTGGTGGTGCTCCTCTTTTTGGCATAATATTTTATTTTATTATTTACTAATCATTTTCTTAACTCCAGACCACAACATGGCACCTACAGCTACAATGGTAAGGATAAAAAACACATTCAACCCCATACCTATGGTTTTCACCGTACTCTCGGTAGTAGGAACGCCTTTTTTGGCCATTTCCTCCAAATTAACATCGGTTCCACTAGCCAGGGCATAAGAAATAACAACGACCACCAAAAGACCACCTACACCAAATAAGGTTTTCTTTAAGGCCCCCTTGGATGTAAATAAATTCATCAATCCAAAAAGAACCGTGGCCGCAATCGCAATCCCCAACAATAAATAGGTAATGATGAACATGAAGTTCATAGACCCATTATTTATGGCCTCCGATACGGGAACGTCTGCACTTGGAAGTTGAAACCACAGTATGGCCCCAATCGCTCCGAGTACAACTAATATTATTTTAACTATTTTATGCATGATACTTTAAGTATTTAGTGTCCGACTTATTTTTTGTGATCTGCCAACATATCAATCAAAGTGATTGATGAATCTTCCATATCATTTACAATACTGTCAATCTTAGCAATGATATAATTGTAGAAAATTTGAAGGATAATCGCAGTAATAAGACCGAATACCGTAGTCAATAACGCCACCTGAATATCACCTGCAATAAGGGAGGCACTCAAGTTACCAACCGCTGCAATTTTCTGGAAGGCCTGAATCATACCGATTACCGTACCCATGAACCCAAGCATTGGAGCTACTGCAATAAATAATGACAGCCAAGAAACGTTTTTCTCCAATTGTCCCATTTGCACACCTCCGTAGGCTACAACCGCCTTCTCTGCAGACTCTATACTGTCCCCAGCTCTTTCCAAACCTTGATAGTAAATGGAAGCAACAGGACCTTTTGTGTTTCTACAAACCTCTTTAGCAGCCTCTATACCACCGGAAGCCAAAGCGTCCTCTACTTGTTGCTTTAGTTTAGTAGTGTTGGTTGTAGCAAGGTTTAAATAAATAATCCTTTCTATTGCCACTGCCAAACCAAGAATTAAACATAAAAGAACAATACCCATAAATCCGGCACCACCTTGTATAAATTGCTCCTTGAGCACCTGGGTGAATCCTAATTCCGCTTCTGGAGCTGCATCTTGCAAAATAGCCGCTGCTGCAACAACTTTTGCACTTACTGTATTTGTACCTGCCACAAATAACCCAGCTGTTGCCAGGATAGAGAATAATCTTTTCATTTCTTTCAAACTTAAATTTAGTTAGTTAATAGGGTTAAAGATAAAAAAAATTCGCAATATAAAAATTAAAACTTAACAGCAGAGAGGAAGGGATTCGAACCCTCGATACCCTTGTGGGGTATACACACTTTCCAGGCGTGCGCCTTCGACCACTCGGCCACCTCTCTAGTTATAGTTATTGGGCAGCCAAATAACAAAAAAAATATTAGTTAAAGAAATTTAGACTGTTATTTTTATTGCATTTCGCCCCTGAGGGATGTTTCATATATGGTTTTGAACAACTTAGGGGAAATATTATTTCCAAGTAAATACATCAACTTGGTAATTGCCGCCTCTGTTGTAATATCCTTACCATTAATAATTTGCAGTTTTTGCAGGTGCTTACTGGTTTCATAACGCCCCATAAGGACACTTCCCCCAGAACACTGTGTAACATTAATTAAAAAAATATTTCTTTCCATCGCCTTTTTCAACTCCAAAGTAAACCATTCCTCGGTAGGAGCATTGCCCGAACCATATGTTTCCAAGACCACTGCTTTTAAGTTAGGGGAATTTAGGATACTATGCAACACCGTTTGGTTAAAACCGGGAAATAATTTTAAAATGACCACATTTTGATCCATCTCCTTGTGAACTTTTAACCTTTTAGCGGTATTTGGCCTTAACAAATACTCCCTGTTTACTTTTAAATGCACCCCGGACTCTATTAAGGCAGGATAATTTAGGGAGGCAAAAGCTTCAAAATGTTCCGCATTGATCTTTGTAGTTCTGTTGGCCCTATACAATTTATATTCAAAATACAGCCCTACCTCCTGCACTACCGGCTTATTGTCTTCCCGTAAGGCAGCAATTTGTATGGAGGTGATCAAATTCTCCTTGGCATCTGTCCTTAAATCACCAATGGGCAACTGGGACCCCGTAAATATGACCGGTTTTTGCAGATTTTCCAACATATAGCTCAAGGCCGAGGAAGTATAGCTCATGGTATCACTCCCATGAAGCACCACAAATCCTTCATGTGAATCATAATGCTTTTCTATGATCGTAGCAATATTTACCCAATGTTCAATATTCATGTTGGATGAATCTATTGGAACATCAAAGGTAATACTGTCTATAGCGCAATCCAATTGACCAAGTTCGGGGATATTACTTATCAATTTATTAAAGTCAAAAGCCTTTAGCGCCCCCGAATCGTAATCCTTTACCATGCCTATGGTGCCTCCAGTATAAATGAGGAGTATTCGGGTTTTATCGACTTTGGAATATTTGTTTTTCATTCTCAATATCCGTTAGGTAAAAAAAATAGGGAGCTCCATCCACCCTATAGCAAAAACTACGGCCTCTAGACCAGCGATGCACAGATCCTCTTAAATTCCAAAAACCTGTCTGGAGTTGTCTGTGGTAATGGCAGCAACTTCTTCCTTGTCCATGGAATATATTTGGGCCATCTTTTCCAAAACCTTCACCAAATAAGCACTCTCGTTACGTTTTCCACGATAGGGAACAGGGGCCAAATAGGGGGAATCCGTTTCCAAAACAACATGTTTTAGGTCAATTTTTCCGAGATAAGTATCTATTTTACCATTTTTAAAGGTAACTACCCCACCGATACCCAATTTCATATTATATGAAATTGCCTTCTGTGCCTGCTCAAAAGTGCCGGTAAAACAATGAAAAATACCAAAAAGCCCTTCGCCCTTTTCTTCTTCCAGGATTTGGAAGACTTCGTCAAAACCATCCCTACAATGGATAACTATAGGATACGCATACTTTTTAGCCCATTGTATTTGCTGTTTAAAGGCAAGCTGCTGCTCCTTTAAAAAAGTTTTATCCCAATACAGGTCGATGCCCGTCTCCCCCACTGCGTAGAATTTCCTGGATGCCAACATTTCCTCCACATGGGCCAGCTCCTTCCGATAATCTTCCTTAACATGGGTTGGGTGTAGCCCTGCCATAAGAAAGATATTATCCGGATAGGCTTTTTCCAAATCCAGCATTGCCTCAGTATAGGATGAATCTATTGCGGGAATAAAAAAGCGCTCTACTCCCAAATCCAAAGCTCGCTCTATGGCCAGGGAGCGATCCCCATCAAAAGCTTCACTATATAAATGGGTATGTGTATCTGTTAATATCATAGAACAAAAATAGGATTATCTTTGACAAAAAAAGTACATATGCCCAGTCTTAAAGTTTTTCTACATAAAAAAAAATATATAGCTATTCCGTTGGTACTTACGGCCACCAATCATTTTGAAGTCACGGCCACCATCAATGGAGTAAAAGGCAGGTTTATATTGGACACCGGCGCCTCCAACACCTGTATTGGTCTGGACAAAATAGAATTCTTCAAATTAAATTCCAAAGATTCCAAAGTAAAGGCTGCAGGAGCAGGAGCCACGGAAATGTTCACCAAACTATCCACCAAAAATCTTATAGAAATAGGGAAATGGTTTAAACACAAACAAAAAATAGTCCTGTTCGACCTTGTCCATGTAAATCAGGCCCTGACCTCGCACCAAGCCATGCCCGTTGATGGCATTATTGGGGCGGATATATTAAAAAAAGGAAAGGCCATCATTGATTACCAAAAAACCCGACTTTACCTCAAACAATAGGACCTATTAGACTTCAAATAAAAAAAAGACCTGTCAGGTTTTAAAATCCCAACAGGTCCATATTATTCCACATAGGGTTGACCCCCACGAACATAATTTCGTACTAAAGCTCCAACGCCTTTTTAACGTTGTTGTCCATAAGTAGCTCTTCAGGACTCTCCAAGGCCTCTTTCACTGCTACTAGGAAGCCTACAGACTCCTTACCATCAATGATTCGGTGATCATAAGACAAAGCAACATACATGATAGGAGCAATAGCTATGGCCCCATCGCGGGCAATAGGTCTCTCCACGATGTTGTGCATCCCTAATATGGCACTTTGCGGAGGATTGATAATTGGAGTGGACAACATGGATCCAAACACCCCTCCATTGGTAATGGTAAAGGTACCCCCTGTCATTTCATCAACTGTAATCTCACCCTCACGTGCTCTTATGGCCAATCTTTTTACTTCCGATTCCACACCTCTGAAGGTTAAATTCTCCGCGTTGCGGATTACAGGTACCATAAGACCTTTAGGCCCAGAAACCGCTATACTGATATCACAAAAATCATAGGAAATCATTTCCTTGCCGTCTATCATTGAGTTCACGGAAGGATACATTTGCAAAGCCCTGATTACGGCCTTTGTAAAAAAGGACATAAAACCTAAGCCAACATTGTGTTTATTCTTAAAGTCTTCCTTGTATTGGTTTCTCAAAGCAAAGATGGCCGACATATCCACTTCGTTAAAAGTGGTCAACATTGCCGTCTCATTCTTGGCAGCTACCAAACGTTCGGCAACCTTACGACGCAACATGGACAATTTGGTCCTACTTTCACCTCGCGACCCTCCTGTAGGCGTGCCCATGGAAGGAATGGCCTTTACCGCATCTTCCTTAGTAATGCGTCCGTCTTTTCCTGTACCTTTTATGGTGGAGGCATCCAAGTCCTTCTCAGCGAGTATTTTCTTGGCGGCTGGTGAAGCCGACCCCGTGGCATAAGAAGTTTTTTCCGACTTTAGCTCGGTTTTCTGTTCAGCCACTTGCTTCACCTCAGGTTTCTTCTCCTCTGGTTTTTCTTCACTCTTGGCTGCCCCTGCAGGTTTGGAAGCACTGGTGTCTATTAAACACACTACCGCGCCTACCGCAACAGCATCTCCCACCTCTGCTTTAAGCGTAATAATCCCACTTTCCTCTGCCGGCAATTCCAATGTGGCCTTATCCGAATCTACTTCTGCTATTGCTTGATCTTTCTCCACGTAATCGCCATCGCTCACCAGCCATTCCGCTATCTCTACCTCCGTAATGGACTCCCCTGGAGAAGGGACTTTCATTTCTAAAATCATGTTTTATAATTTTGATTTGTGTTTTGCCTAAACTCGTTTTTTAACTTTTATCTTTCTAAAATTACCTTCTATTGGTCATTAAGCCGTTTTCACCCCCAGATGTCCAAGGAAAATAATATTATTTATCCATATTATCAGGGTTTCTACCCATATTGTTCTTGTTGATATCAAAAACATAATCTATTACCTGCTGATGACGGCGCTTGGAGCGCACTGCACTACCGGCGGCCGGGGAAGCATAAAATCTCCTTGAGGCCACCCTTAATTTATGAGCCTCGCTAAAGTGCATGGTTAAGTGCCCCCAGGCACCCATATTCCTTGGCTCTTCCTGGGCCCAAACCTTGTCTTCGGCATTTTTGTATTTCTCCATTATCGCCTTCATTTGCTTAGTAGGCATCGGAAATAATTGCTCTACCCTCACCAAGGCCACATCTTCCCTTTTGTTTTCTTCCCTATATGCCAATAGGTCGTAATAGAATTTACCGGTACAGAAAACCAAACTCTTAATTTTGGATACCTCAGCGGATGCATCATCAATTACCGTTTGGAATTCTCCGTTGGCAAATTCCTCCACCGTTGACACGGCCCGAGGATGCCTCAACAAACTTTTTGGTGTAAACACTATTAAGGGCTTTCTGAAATTTACCTTCATTTGCCTTCTTAACAAATGGAACATATTGGCAGGGGTGGTTACATCGGCTATATACATATTATCCCTAGCACATAGTTGCAAATAACGCTCCATTCGGGCGGAGGAATGTTCCGCACCCTGGCCTTCGTACCCATGCGGCAATAACATCACCAATCCATTTTGCAATTTCCATTTATCTTCTGCTGCAGATATATACTGATCTATCATAATTTGGGCACCATTGCTAAAATCCCCAAACTGGGCTTCCCAAATCGTTAAGGTATTAGGACTCGCCATAGCATACCCATAGTCAAATCCCACTACCCCATATTCGGACAGAAGTGAATTATATATTTGAAAAACCCCCTGTTTATCCGAAATGTGGTTCAAAAGCATTACTTCCTCCTCACTTTCCTCTACCTTCATTACAGCATGGCGATGTGAAAAAGTACCCCTTTCAACATCCTGACCGGACATACGCACCCCGTAACCTTCCTCCAGAAGCGTACCGTAAGCCAATAGCTCCCCCATGGCCCAATCCAAGTTGTCATTTTCAAAAAACATGGCCTTACGGTCATTCACCAACTTTTCAACTTTGCGTAAGAACTTCTTATTTTTTGGCAGTTCGGTTAACACCTTGGCTATGGCCGTAAGTTTCTTTTTATCGTATTTTGTATCCACCGCATCCATCATTTCCCATTCCCGTACATGGGTGTACCCGCTCCATTCATCGGCCATAAAGGGGGTTATTACGGTCTTATCTTCTTTTCTGGAATCTTCCAATTCCTCTTCCAAAGAGGCTTTATACTGTTCTTCCAATTCCCGCACAAAGCTATCCCCTATAATACCTTCCTTTATCAAAGCTTCTGCATAAATATCCCTTGAGTTTTTATGCTTGGCGATTGCCTTGTAAAGCTTTGGCTGGGTAAAACGTGGCTCATCACCTTCATTATGTCCATATTTCCTATATCCCAAAAGATCTAAAAATACGTCCCTTTGAAAACGCATACGGAATTCCAAGGCAAAAAGCGAAGCATGTACCACTGCCTCCGGATCATCGGAATTAACATGCAGTACCGGACTTAAGGTTACCTTGGCCACATCCGTACAATAGGTAGAGCTACGGGCATCCAAATAATTGGTAGTAAACCCAATTTGATTATTTACAACAATATGAATGGTTCCATTGGTTTTATAACCATCCAAATTTGCCATTTGCACCACTTCATATACCAATCCCTGACCTGCAATGGCAGCGTCACCATGGACTACTATAGGCAATACTTTGGAAAAATCATCCTTATAACGAGCATCCTGTTTTGCCCTGGCAATACCTTCAACAACAGCACCAACAGTCTCCAAATGGGAAGGGTTTGGTGCTATGTTCATAATTATTTTCTTACCATTTTTAGCTTTCCGCTCAGAGGTCCACCCCAAATGATATTTCACATCCCCATCAAAAATTTCCTGCTCATAATCCTTTCCATCGAACTCGCTAAAAATATCCTTTGCCTTCTTTCCAAATATGTTGGTCAGAACATTCAAGCGGCCCCTGTGCGCCATTCCCATAACAAATTGCTCAACACCCATTTCGGCCGCCTTTTCCACTACGGCATCCAATGCAGGTATCAACGATTCACTACCTTCCAAAGAAAACCTCTTTTGGCCCACATATTTGGTATGCAGAAAACCTTCAAAGGAAACCGCCTCGTTTAGTTTTTTAAGAATGTGCTTTTTCCTATCTGCATCGTATTTGGGATGATTGTCGTTGACATTCAACCAATTTTGTATCCATTCCACCCTCTCAGGGTTTCTGATATACATGTACTCCACCCCAATGGCATCACAATAGATACGTGTTAAGTGCTCTATAATTTCACGCAAGGTACTGGGGCCTATACCCAAAATTTCCCCAGCAGTAAACGTGGTATCCAAATCATTTGGAGCAAGTCCAAAATTCCCAATCTCCAAGGTGGGGAAATATTGCCTTCTTTCCCTAACCGGATTGGTTTTGGTAAACAAATGCCCCCTTGTCCTGTACCCATCTATAAGTCGAACTACCTGAAATTCCTTCTGAAGTCTTTCGGGAACCTCAACCTCGTGACCTCCAGCTACGGACAAAGGTGCCGTCTGCAATTCATCATCCATCCCGCCCATGGAATTTTCCATACCGAAATCGAATCCTTGAAAAAAGGCCCTCCAACTAGGCTCTACACTATCGGGATTTATTAAATACTTATCGTATAATTCTGCGAAATAAGAAGTATGCGCAGCGTTTAAAAAGGAATATTTATCCATGAAAAAGTCTCTCTGTCTTTTGAACAAAATTTATTCAAAAATACAACATTTAGCATATCTAAGCTTATCTTAGCCCTTAATATTGGAAAATTATTACAATAATTATGATAAATAGCCCTTCCTTAAAAAAAAGCTTGATTTTAGGTGTTTTTTTTTCGGTTTTCTGGAGTTTTGGTCATTCGCAATCAACCCTTGGGAATTCCGATTTTTGGAACCGCGTATATTTTGGAGGCAATTTTGGCCTTGGGTTTGGCAATAATTCCTTTAACACATCCATCTCTCCCAGTGCTATTTATCAGGCCACCGAACAACTGGGTATGGGAGTGGGAATAAATTTCAACTATGCCAAATTTCGAAATGCACAATTAATGGCCTATGGCGGTAGTCTTTTATCCCTCTACAATCCAATTCCTGCCTTGCAACTTTCGGGCGAACTGGAACAACTAAGGGTAAATAGGGTATTAGAGTTGGATGGTGGCAATAAGGAAGAAAACTATTGGTCGCCGGCATTGTTTCTTGGTCTAGGCTATAGCAATAGAAACCTAACCTTGGGCATGCGATACAATGTATTGCACGACACCCAAAAAAGTATTTACGCCAATGCCTTGATGCCTTTTGTGCGGGTATATTTCTAGGCTAGGAACCATACTTGTTCCTAAACCATACTTTTTGCCATTCCCTCTTTAATATCTCAAAAGTAACCTGTTCCGAAATTTCGACCACATCCGTGGTCTCAATGGCCTTGACAGCTTTTTCAGGAACATCTATAATGTAAAGTAGATTTAAATAATCGGTAAATTTCTCCATGATCAAATAATAAACTTTCTCATGTACCAACGTCTTTAGATCCTTTGGGGGTATATTGTCCGGCAATTCTATAAATACATTGGCGAACACAAAATCTTTCTGCAGTTGCGATACTAGATCCTGATAAAGACTTTGGTCTTTGGCATGTTTTAAAAGCGCCGAAATGTTGGGGAAATTTACAACCATATACTTACTTACGAAATTTTATTTGAAATGGTTTTTAAGGAAGCGCAATAAAGTCCACTTTTTTTACATTTCAGCAATCCCGCCCCTTTTTTCGATGAAATTACCTAGAACAAACCCAAATCTACCTGGGCACCTTTTAAAAAATAGGATATTTCATATTCCACTTCGGATCAAGGATTATCTATTACAATAGCCGTTTCCCCTTCAATAAGTGTAACATGACAGCAATCTGCACCCACCGTATAATGGGAGTCCACCACTAAACTATTCCCTATATACCCTTTGAAGTTGACTTCAAGTTCCTTATTTCTGTATTCCATTGAATACTTATCACTAAATAAGGGGTAGGTACCATTTTTTATCATCCCATCATACTCACCATTTGCGGTATTCAGGGTAATATCCTCTCCACCAGCCAAAACCACAACTTTAAATTTATCCAAGGCCACGGCAACGCCATCCCTGTCTTTGACACTAACTGTAATGGTCCTAAATTCTTGGGTGCAAAATACATCGGAACAATTGGAGGCATCATCCGTATCGTTATCACTGCAATTTAGCGCTAACAAAACAAATGTTATAACAATAAATGATTTCATAAGGTCCTTTTATTTTTAGGATGCACAGGATTCGGATGGGTTGCTTTTCCCTAGGTCAATTTTTCCAAATCACCCAGTAACCCAGAACAATGGAGGCTGGCATTGCGTGCATACCTCTCTTGGATATCGTTAAAAAGGAAAGGTCGGTTCCCGAAATTTATTTTCTGATTTTTTTCTCCCAAAGCCAGGCCGACTCCATGGCTTCATCCAGAGTAGATTTGGCCTTCCAACCCAAAACCGTGTTAGCTTTGGTGGTATCGGCATAGGCCGATGTAATATCTCCCGGTCTCCTGTCCACAATTTTATAATTCAATTTTTTTCCGGACACTTTTTCGAAGCTTTTAATAACCTCTAAAACCGAACTGCCTTTCCCTGTCCCCACATTGAACACTTCATAATTATCCTGGTTTTTACCGTTCATCAATCTTTCCAATGCCACTACATGGGCCTTGGCCAGATCTACCACATGAATATAATCCCTAATGCAGGTACCGTCCTCAGTGGGGTAATCGCCCCCAAAAACCGAAAGTTGTTCCCGAATGCCCATGCCTGTTTGGGTAATAAAGGGCACTAAGTTTTGCGGTACACCAATTGGCAATTCACCAATTTCCGTACTTGGATGGGCTCCCATTGGATTGAAATACCTAAGTGCAATAGCATTTAAGCTCGGCGTCACCTTACAGGTGTCACGAATAATTTCCTCTCCCATTTGCTTGGTGTTACCATAAGGTGATTCTGCCGTTTTTACAGGTGCACTTTCCGTAATGGGCATTTTATCGGCTTGTCCGTAAACGGTACAAGATGAACTAAATATAAAGCTGGACTGGCTCTTTTGCGAAAGCTCCTTTAGCAAATAAACCAATGTACCAATATTGTTCTCGTAATACAACAATGGTTTCTCCACACTTTCACCAACTGCTTTGGAGGCCGCAAAATGAATAACACCGGCTACATCCTGATGTCTTTTAAAAAAATCCTCAACTTTTGACCTTTCTTTCAAATCTAATTTTTCAAAAATTGGTCTCTTCCCCGTAATGGCCACAATACCATCCAAAACCTTTTCGGTTGAATTGGACAGATCGTCAATAATAATTACTTCATAGCCTTTATTCTGTAATTCTACCGTGGTATGGGAACCTATAAATCCCAAACCTCCCGTTACGAGTATTTTCATTTATTAATTTTTATTTTAAATTTTGGTTTTCATTTTCGTTAATTAAACTTGACCGCACCAAAGCGTTTTACCGTTATTCCCCTATAAACTGGTTAATGGTCCCGGTGATAAAGGAAATTTGCTCATCGTCCAGCTCGGTGTGCATTGGCAAAGAAATAACCTCTTTGACCAATTGATTGGTTATTGGAAAATCCTTCTCCTTATAACGCTCATCCAAGTATGCTTTTTGCCTGTGCAAAGGTATTGGGTAATACACCCCGCAAGGAATTTGCTTTTCAGCCAAATGCTTAACCAACGCATCGCGCTGGCCATTTAAGATCCTCAAGGTATATTGATGGAATACATGGCAATCACAAGTATCACATATCTCCCTACAGCCATTGGCCATTTGTGGAACAACAATATTCTTGTTCCCACTAAAGGCTTCGGTATATTTTTTTGCTGCCGCCCTCCTACTGGCATTATAATCATCCAACCTACAGAGCTTAGCTCGCAGCACTGCTGCCTGGATAGAGTCCAATCTAGAGTTTACCCCCACCACATCGTGATGATAACGTTCGTACATCCCATGGTTCACAATTCCCCTTAGGGTATGCGCCAAATCACCATCATTGGTAAATATAGCCCCCCCATCTCCATAACAACCCAAGTTCTTGGACGGAAAAAATGAGGTTGCCGCCACATGTCCCATAGTACCGGCTTTCTGCTTTTTACCATTACTAAAGGTATAATCGGCACCAATGGCCTGGGCATTATCTTCTATTACATATAGGTTATGCCTTTCCGCAATTTCCAATACAGCGTCCATATTGGCGCATTGTCCAAATAAATGCACAGGTACTATTGCCTTAGTTTTTGGAGTAATGGCCTTTTCCAAGGCTATTGGATCTATATTAAAACTGTCCTGTTCCACGTCTACCAAAACAGGAGTAAGTTGTAAAAGGGCAATTACCTCTGCCGTTGCTGCAAAAGTAAAATCGGCAGTTATTACCTCATCCCCCGGTTTCAGACCCAGGCCCATCATAGCTATTTGCAAGGCATCGGTACCATTGGCACATGGAATTACATGTTTCACGCCCAAATAGTTTTCCAACTCCTTTTGAAAGGCATGCACCTCTGGACCGTTAATAAATGCAGCTGTTTCCAGTACTTTGGAGATAGAGGCGTTTACTTCTTCCTTTATAACCTCATATTGACCATTTAGGTCAACCATTTGTATTTTCCTCATTGAATAAAACTTAGATTCCAAACTTGGTTTGGAGGAAACAATATTACAAAAATAAGGATTGGCAGCCAATGGAATTTATGTAAAGAAGCGTATTTTAGCCCCAAACGAAGATTCAGTGTTTGCTATATATTATTTTGCCGTACAATTGTCCGCTCTTTTCTTGGAATTGATAGCGCTCTTTCATCCAAAAATTAAACTTTTCGTAAGGGGGCGTAAAGGAGTGCTGCCCTACCTTATAAAGAATATTGCAAAAGAGGATCGCATAATCTGGATCCACACCGCCTCTTTGGGAGAATTTGAACAAGGCCTTCCCATTATAGAAAATTTAAAAAAGGATTACCCAACATATAAAATATTGGTCACATTCTTTTCCCCTTCGGGCTATGAGGTCAAAAAAAATACAACAGCGGCCGATATGGTCACCTACCTGCCCATGGACACCTCAAAAAATGTCAAAAAATTCCTAGACATCGTGGATCCAAAGCTGGTGATTTTTGTGAAGTACGAGATTTGGCCCAATTATCTAAGGGCCTTGAACAAACATAAAATACCCACCATACTCATATCTGCCCTTTTCAAGGATGATCAAATTTATTTCAAAAGTTTAGGTGGTTTTATGCGCAGCGCCCTACGCAATTTCACCCATATTTTTGTCCAGGACAACAAATCCATTGCATTATTGGAGGGAATTGGCATTAGAAATACAGATATCAGCGGGGATACCAGATTTGATAGGGTGGTTGAAATTCTCCAGCGAGACAACCATTTAAAATTCATGCAAGCGTTTAAGAATGATACACAAACTGTAGTGGCCGGCAGCACTTGGCCCGAGGACGAGGCAATTTTGGTCCCGTATATAAACTCTGTCACATCCCCTTTAAAATTTGTTCTTGCGCCCCACAACATAAAATTGGAACATATCAACAAATTAAGGGCGTCCATACAAAAGAAAACAGTACTTTTTTCTGAAATTGAGAGTAAAAATCCAGCCGACTACGAGGTACTTATTGTAGACACTATTGGCTTGTTGACCAAAATTTATAGTTATGCGGACATTTCCTATGTAGGTGGTGGCTTCGCCACTGGCTTGCACAACACATTGGAACCTGCAGTATACGGAGTTCCCGTAATTATTGGCCCAAACTACAAAGGATTTAAGGAAGCCGAAGATTTGGTAAATAAAGGAGGAATATTGGTAGTAAAATCCAAAATGGAGTTCGAAACTATAATAAACAAACTGTCAGGAGATTTAAAATATCTCTCAAAAACCGGTACTATCAACAGCACCTATGTCTCTGAAAATAAAGGAGCAAGCATCCAAATCATGACCTATATACGTACATTAATATGAACACCTATGTACGACTATGCAATATTTCCGAACTTTAACCTTGGTCACAGTAACCTATTTTTCACTTTCCTGTCTTTCGTGTAGGGAACCGGTAAGAGAACAACAAGGCACAACCCCAACTGAAAAGGGAGCTTCATCTCCAAAAAAGGAAGTTATCAAGAAACCGGATCCCATAAAATTGAAACCCAAAACCAAAAATGGTCAAAAGTCCAAAACACGGGATACACTAAGGCCCAAAATTGCCCTATCTTAAATAGTCTATACATTTGGTTTACTTTTTTTGTTAGCTTTACAAAAACCAACGAACCAAATTATGGATTCCAAAATTCTTCGTATTTCCCTTATTGCCGCATTGGCCGGATTTTTATTTGGCTTCGATACAGTAGTAATTTCAGGCGCCGAAAAAAAGTTACAACTTTTATGGAACTCCTCGGAAGCTTTTCACGGAACAGTGGTTATAGGCATGGCTTTGTTCGGAACTGTTATAGGAGCAATTCTGGGTGGAATCCCCACCAATAAGATAGGTAGAAAAAACACCCTTATATGGATTGGTATCCTATATTCCATCTCCGCAATAGGATCTGCCTTTGCCAACGACCCCGTCACCTTCGGGATATTTAGGTTTATTGGTGGCTTGGGGGTCGGTGCATCCACAGTGGCGGCCCCGGCCTATATCTCAGAAATTGCGCCGGCAAAAAATCGGGGAAGATTGGTCGGCCTATATCAATTTATGCTTGTATTTGGAATTCTCGTGGCCTTCATGTCCAATTATGCCCTTAGCAATGTGGGCGAAAACGATTGGCGCTGGATGGTAGGTGTGGAAGCTTTTCCTGCCATAATCTACACCTTATTTGTTCTAACCGTCCCTAAAAGCCCAAGATGGCTTTTGACCAAAAACAGGACTGAAGAGGCTAAAAAAATACTGTATTCCATAAACCCAGACCTCTCATTGGAAGAACTGGAGGCGGAAATTACCTCCGGGGAAGAAAGTGCTGCTGCCTCCGAGAATATTTTTATGAAGAAATATCGATTTCCCCTGACATTGGCTTTTCTTATTGCCTTTTTTAATCAATTCTCCGGAATCAACGCATTTTTATACTACGCTCCCAGGATATTCGAAGCTGCAGGGTTGGGAGAAAGCACAGCCCTACTGAGCAGTATAGGAATCGGTATCACCAACCTTATCTTTACCCTTTTGGGTATATTCCTAATAGACCGCCTTGGCCGAAAGCAATTAATGTATTTTGGCTCTATTGGATATATAATTTCACTGTCTCTGGTAGCTGCCGCATTTATTTTAAACTGGGAAGGCATGGCTGTCCCTATTTTTCTTTTCTTATTTATTGCCTCCCACGCCATTGGTCAGGGTGCCGTAATTTGGGTCTTTATTTCCGAAATATTCCCCAATCACCTAAGAGGCTCCGGTCAGGCCTTTGGCAGTTCTGTACATTGGGTACTGGCATGGCTTATACCTTCCTCGATTCCCGCACTTTTTGCATGGGTGGGACCAGGACCAGTATTTGGGTTCTTCGCCTTTATGATGGTGCTTCAATTGCTCTTTGTTATTTTTATAATGCCCGAGACCAAAGGAATTACCTTGGAAGAACTAAGCAAAAAACTTAGTAAGTAAGAAAATACCACTTGCTGATTATCAGTATTTTATCGAAAATTTTTACAGTACAACGGATTAGTATACCAAATCATGGTCATTTAACGGATTTGCCCCTAAAACACATGATAATTTGAGGATAATTCATTAAATTGTTTTAAAATCTAAATATCATGGAAGATGTTACTTTTGGCACAAGGGTGCTCAATGGATTCCTAAGCCTTATGGTCGTAGTATTGGTTGCCATCCTATTGGCTGTGGTAGTCTGTTTGATTTTAGCAGCCTTTGGTTTCTTTTAAGAGGAACCTGCCCTAGCCTTTCAGACCCAAACAATTCTGGGTCGTATTCTTTTTCCCAATAATGACGGGTACTTGTTTTATTACTCTGGAGTTAGGTTCAATTTGGCAAATATATGCACAATGAACCCACACAAGCAATCTAGGTTACTATTTTTTCGCCAAACAGGTCCAATATTGGTTTGCCCTGCCCATCAGGAGTGGTGTAAAATGGCCTGCCTTCAATAGTGTAATTTGTTTCAGGATCCATTCCCAAGGCATGATATATAGATTGGTGTATTTCATCTATAACCACTGGGTTTTCAATGGAAGAACAGGGTCGCTCATCGGCTGTTTTGCCATACACCAAACCTTTCTTGACTCCACCGCCCCACATGAGAATGGAACTACCGTCCGTAAAATGTCTATGCATACCATAGAATTTTTCATCCTCAATAATATCTGGTTGATCAACTTGGTCCTGCACGGGTACCCCAGGGCGACCTTCCATAATGGCGTCCCTACTAAATTCACTGGCCAAAATAATCAGCGTTCTATCCAAATGCCCGGACTCGTCCAGATCTTTAATGAGTTGGGCAACAGGCCTATCAATAAGCTCTTTCATTTTCGCGGCCCGGGTATGGCCATTTTCATGGGTATCCCAGCCAAGAAAAGGCTCATATTCCGTTGATACACTAATGAACCTACCTCCGTTCATGGCCAGCCTTTTTGCCAATAGACACCCTAGTCCAAATCTACCAGTGTTATAGGTGTCATATACCTCCTTGGGTTCCTGTGATAGGTCAAATACCTTTGCTTCAGGAGAATTTAACAACCGATAGGATTGTTCCATGGAGCGCATCAGGGATTCCCTTTGATAATCGCTTCCGCCTTCCATAATCTTGCTCTTATTGGCCAACTCCTTATAAAGTTTGTAACGGGCTTCAAATCTCTTAAGGGACATTCCTTGGGGCGGCCTTACACTATCCAAACCTGTGGAAGGGTCCGGTATTAGAAAAGGACCATATTCACTCCCTAAGAATCCGGCAGAATGAAATGCCTTTAGTTCCTCTGCCTCCCCAACGGTAAATCGCTGCCCCATGGCAATAAATGGGGGGATAACAGGGTTTACAGGGCCTAACTCCTTGGCTATCCACGCACCTATGTGTGGAGCCTGGACCGATTGTGGCGGCTCATAGCAGGTATGCCAGTGATACTGATGTCGCGTATGCAGAATATGGCCAAGGTCTGCGGACTTATAGGAACGGATTATGGCTCCTTTATCCATTACACTCCCAATAGATTCCAATCCTTGTGAAAATTGTAGACCATCAACAATTGTAGGCACCTTGGGAAAGGTGCTTAAAACCCTTTTGCTCTCCACACCCTTGGAATAAGGTACAAATGCTTTGGGGTCGAATGTTTCGGTATGGGCCATTCCACCTGCCATCCAAAGCAATATAACCGTATCCGCTTTGGAGGTTATTGCAGGCGCCGAATTGCAGGAACTTAAAAAACTAGCAATGGGGATACTTGTGGTGGCAGCCGACAGACTGGCCGCGGCCATCTTTTTTACAAAATCCCTACGTGCATTGATATGTAAATCCTTATTCATTATTGCTTAGTATATAAATTGAAATTCGGGTGAAATAAACATGGACCAAAAAAGATCTTGCAAGGCTTCATCCTTTGCATCGGTTTGCAAGGCATTCAACATTATTCCCCTTTCCTTATCGGTAGGATTTCTACCCAATGTCTTTTGATATAAATTTAGTACTATTTCCTCGTTCTTATCTCCATATTTCTGGAGCCATTCCTTTGCCCCTTCCTTTAGCACCCCATTAAAATACTCCCCATTGGTCAATTCCAGTGCCTGCAACAAAGTAGCTTGTTCGTCCCTTGTTGTAGCTACATTTTCCCTAGTGGGCCTTCCCATAACCTTCATAAAGGGATGTTGTTTTACAAGGCTGGCCCTTGCGAATTCCCGTCCTGTATTTTCAAAAGTGAAATTCACCAACTTGTCCCAATTACCGGAACCATAATTACGGACACCTTGCCAACCATCATCATCAAATGCTAAGCTTACCCATCCCTTTTCAGGTAGTTTATCCGTGCTTTTCCATTTATCGTTGGAGGTGACCAACATTTCCGTCCCATCCCCATACTGGATTTTCATGGCAAATAAGATTCCAGCGGGATTGGCAATGGCTCCTTCGTTATCTCCCTCTATAGCCAATATATTGTCTCCAGGAACAAGCATATCGGCCACGTCTAAACGATCTACCTTTCTCCAATCGGCACCTTCCGATATTTTTTTGCCATTGAGGTACAGGACATAGGAATGATCTACAGAAACCAAAGCTTTGGCCGCCATTATTTCTTTATCATTTAAATTGAAACTATGCCTAAAATACCGCCTTCCTGGTTCGGGCAATACATCTCGATCAAACTTAATTTCCCTGTGCCAGATCCTATTAAATGGCAGGCCTTCATTATTGGGGTCGTAAGCCGCCGCATAATACATAGGGGCCACTACCTGGCTAACGGCATCGGAGAATTGCTCTGCACTTAAACGCCTAAGTATGGGACCTTTGAACACATACCCCTTTTTCAAATCTTCCTGATTTTCCAATCGCATTGTTTCCAGTTGGTAAGATTTGGACGTCATGATCATTTTCATGAGGTGTTTTATATCAAACCCGGAATTTACAAAATCGGCAGCCAACCAATCCAACAGATCGGCATTCCATGGTTCATTGTCCATTTCGTCCACAGGTTCCACTATCCCCCTTCCCATAAATCGTTTCCAAAACCTGTTGGTAATGGTACGGTAAAGTCTACCATTCTCAGGTTTTACCATTATCTCTGAAAGCAAAAACAATCTTTCCTTAACACCCTCTGCCTCTACCGACCCCAGTTCCGGATATAGAAAATTCACTTCGGCCAGTTTCCCAATGGGCATATCACATCTATTCAGTTCCAAAATGGAATCGGCAAAAATCGAAGCAAAGCCGTAGGATTGTTCCAAAGTAAGATTGCTAACAAAACTATTATGACAGGAGGCACATTTTACATTCACCCCCATCAGCGACTGACCAATATTTTGGGCGGCCTGCATTTCGGTACGTTGACTGGCATTGACCAAACCCCGCCATTTAATCCCTTTAATATATCCTTCCGATGCTTCATTTGGATTTATAAGTTCCTTGACCATGACATCATAAGGCTTATTTTCCATAAGCGACTTGTACAACCAATCCGTAATCTGCTTACGTCCTCCCGTTATAAATCCCGGACCACTGTAATCGTTCCTAAGTAAATCGTTCCAAAAGCTTAACCAGTGTTGGGTATAATTATGTTTATCCGCCAACAATTCATCGATGAGCTTCGCCCTTTTCCCTTTATCCCCATCATTCACAAATTGATCTATTTTTATGGGCTCTGGAAGCAAACCGAGGATATCCAGATAAGTTCGTCTAATAAAAGTCCTATCGTCCACGATCCTTGGCCATTTTAATTTTTCCTCCTTAAAGTAGATATCCATTATTTTGTCCAAAGGGTGGCTCTCCATGCTGCCTTCGGGTAATTCGGGCTGTGAAAGGGCCAACTCGGCCTCTGGAAAAATCTTTAGTGCCCCATCCGACCATTTAGCGCCATTTTTGATCCACAACTCTATCAACTTAATTTCACTATCCTTCAATACCTTCCCTTTCTTTGGCATTACATCACCATGATCGGGAGGAAGGTTTACCCTTAAAAACATCTCACTCTCTTCCGGCCTGCCCGCCACAATAATAGGGCCCGACTTCCCGCCTTGGTAGACTCCTCGTTTATTATCCAATACCAAATCTCCCTTTTGTTTATTTTCGCTATGGCATTGATAACAATTATGTGCCAATATGGCCCGGACTCCCAGATTTAAACTTTCCTGTTGGACTTCAGACAAAGAATCCAGCCCTTTTAATTCTGTTAATAGTTCCTTTGTCCTTTCATTATCATATGAATCTTGATTATGGGGCAAGACACTGCTTAAATAATCCTCCCCATGGGTTAGATTCGCTCCCAAATGACCCGCCACGACCAAAACCAATACTGTTGCTGATAACCCAAAACGGTAATATATGTAATTGGTAAGTTTTCCATTTAAGGTACTGCGTAACAAAAACCAGGTAACAACGGCCAAAACAGCAGTGATAATACCCGCATTCTGATGAAATTGAACCAACTCGCCTTCATATTCGTCATAGGTACGAAGTAACCAGCCCAAGACCGCGGCCAGTGAGGCAAACACAGTTCCCAAAAATACCATCCAATTAATTCCCTCCCTGAGGCCTTGTCGCTTACCCCCCAGGGTTAAAAACTCCAGAAACAAAGCAACCACTAACAGGCCTATGGGAAAATGCACCACCAAAGGGTGAAAGCGTCCCAACAACTGAAATATCCATTCCCACGATTCAATGTCCATAGTAGCAATTTAATATTTTTATGTAAACAATATAATACCAATTGTGAGGTTTATAATGTTCCACACAATTTTATTCCTATTATATTTATTTTCCTCTAAGTTAACTATTCAAATCAAAAATACAAGACCTATCTGTGTTGTTACCCACAAAAAAAGCAACCCTCTTAGGTTGCTTCTAACGATTATTTTCCCGCGGCACTTCCTTATCCCCATGACAGGTAACCACTTGGACAAATTTAATCCGGAAATTTTATTATTTCGATTTTTTTATGCTATCAACTTCTTTTCTGAACCTCAATATCATCAAACTATCCAATTGACTACCAATGCTATCCCGCATAGTAGCCCAATTATGATCATTCATATCCCCGGCATACCTCATTATTTTGTTAAACCTAGCCACATTGAAGCGGTTGGCCTTCCAGGCTGCCTTGGTGCTTTCTTGATGTTTTAAATCCTGCAAGTAAATACCGACCCCAAAGCTGACAACGACAAGACCCAATACCAATAACCAACGGGCGGATGTTTTAGACATTATTTTATATTTAAATTAAAACAATAAATTGCTCCATGATAAGATACCATTTTTATGTAAAAATTGGCATCCATGGACCGTTAATTTTAAGAAACTTTCCTATAAGCTTAATCCCAAGCACAACTATAAAAACTTGGAAGCTACCAACAACAATACAATAACCGCAAAGGCACCGCTAAATGTCAATACCAAGTCTATAAAATTAAATTTCTTTTTCATTCCTTAATTTATTGTTTTCCATAGTCACCGCAGTAACACAGGAGAGATAATTAAACTAGACTAGGATATTCCTAGGTTTAAATTTCATAGATCCACATAAGACAGAAATTCAATTATAAAGTTAGCATGGAATCCCCGTGTATCAAAATATCAACGTTCAACTCTAACAAACTATGGATAAAATGTAATTTTCCTTACTAAATGTGCCATAAATGATTTGGTTACTTTTTATTTAAGCCAAAGGGAAACTATGGATAATCACCTCAAATAAGAGTTGTAAATCCAGCTCGTATTATTTTTGAAGATTAAAAGAGAGAGAGCGCTATAATTTTACTACTACATTGCCTTTTTTGTGGCCGGTGTCTACATAGCTATGGGCTTTGGCAACCTCATGAAGGGGGTAACGCTTATCTATGATCAACTTTAATTTATCGGCCATCAATAACTTCGTGAGCTCATTCAACATGGCACCAAGTTCTGGGACTGCCAAAAGCCCTGTGGCGGCAAACTTTACTTTTTTACTACTAAATATAGAGGTCCACAGCATTTGAAATAACAGTGGCATACTAAGTACAGGTGAAAGGTAGGTGCCATTTTTAACCAGTACTTTTTTGCATTTGAGGTACGAACTTTTGCCCACAGTATCAAAAATAATATCGTACCTCTTTTCTGTTTTAGTAAAATCTACCTTTGTATAATCTATGGTATGATCCGCTCCCAGCGATTTTACCAAATCCAAATTGGGGGAACTGCAGACCGCGGTGACGTCCGCACCAAGATAATCGGCCAATTGCACCGCTGCAGAACCAAGACTTCCGGAAGCCCCATTTACAAGCACTTTCTGTCCACTTTTTACATCGGCCATTTTCTTTAAATAGTTCCAAGAGGTCAAAGGTCCGTCACATAGGACTGAGGCCTCCTCAAAAGATACTTTTTTAGGTTTCAGGGCCACCAATCCATTTTCCGGAATACATAAGTATTCGGCATTACTGCCTTGTCCAAATACCGATTCGCCAAAAACAGGATCTCCTTCCTTAAAGAGGCTTACATTTTTACCAATAGATTTGACCACACCCGAAAATCCGGTTCCAGATATTGGGTACTTGGGTTTGGTCATACCCATAAAAAGCCTTCCATAGAATGGTTTTCCTTTACGCATCATGGTATCTGCGGTGGTTACACTAGCAGCTTTTACTTTTATCAAAATTTCATTTTCTTTGGGTACGGGTTTTGGAATTTCATGGAGTTGCAAAACCTTGGGTGAGCCATACTTTGTTGTTATGATCGCTTTCATTTTTTCATTTTTTATATGACAAATGTATTGCGCAGTTCTAAGCCAATCGTTCGGGTTTCGGAATCGGAGCAAAATGTCTTGCCATGCCCAATCCAGTATGTAAGCATTGCAATTCTTTTCAACCACAGGACAAATAAAGATGCTCTTACTTTCTTAATTCCATATGCAGAATAGGGTAAGGTTTTCCCGAGGCATCCAATTCCGAACGACTTACTGTTTTAAATCCAACATATTTATAAAAATCAACAGCTTGTTCGTTCTGTTCATTTACATCCACCTTATTTACATTCAATTCTTGTATGGAGAAAGTCAATAAACTTTTGCCTATTCCCATTCCCCGGTAAGCCGGATGTACAAATAGCATTTCCAAATGCCGACCTTCCACTCCCATAAATCCGATTATTTCCTTGACCTCATTCCTAACGCACCTTAATTGTACTGCCTTTAAGTATTCGTTCAACATCAACGGCTTAAAATAGGCAATGTCCTCTTCCCTTAAAAATTGGTGTGTGGCTCTTACGGAGGCCTCCCAAACCTCAACCACCACGGGGTATTCGGCCTGGGAAATGGACTCTATTTTATATGTCATAAGTATCAATCTTAAAGAAACCCTAAAAATAGTATTTCCGGGCTATGTACAGGAAATATTTAAAATGAAGGTCCAATTGCTGTATTCTATTGAAGGACATATGAAACCTTTTTTGAGTTGTGGGATTTTTGGTTATTCACAGGAAGTATTTAATTCTTGGTATTCGGATATTGAAACATTAGGTATGTTCTGTCCACTTTCAATTCTGATACAGTTTAAATTAGGATTTCTATCCACCTTTAAATCAATTAATTCCTGATTACTGCCCACATTCAGATCAGTAAGCGAATTACTTGAAATATAAAGGTGTGTTAAACCTGTATTATGTTTAAGATCTATATTCTGAATTTTATTGTCAGAAATCAATAAGGTTTCCAATTTTACATTTTTGCCAAAATCTACAGAAGTTAGCTCATTCGTTGTTAGCAATATATTTTTCAGATTTATAGATCTTTTGACATCAAAGGAATGCAATAAGTTATTGCTTATTTTCAATATTTCAAGAGTTTCATTTTCAATGCTAAATTCTTCCAATTCGTTAAAGGATAGATTTAATTCTTTTAAGTGAGCCGCTTTGGAAAGTCCGTTAATGGCACTAAGCTGGTTAGACTGCACATCCAACATAATTAAATTGGGATTGTTACTTACGTCAATGCTGGAAATAAAGTTACCGGCAAGGTATAAGGTATCCAATAAAGTATTGGAACTTAAGTCGATGCTCACTAGTTCATGTTGCATTACGGATAGCTTCCTTAGCCCTACGAAGCCCTCAATTCCGGTCAAATCACTAATTACACATTCACTTGAAAAATTTAAATCCAGAACACTTACTTCCGAAGCATCTTTTCTCAACATCCTTTGATTTAGGACCCCGTCAGAATCTATACCATGCTCTATTAAAATGGCTTCAAAACTAGAATCTGGAATCTCCAGGTATTTATTTTCATATGAGTCTGTATCATTACGGGAGCATGAGGTAATTAAGATGGTAATGATAATTGCTATCTGAATTGCGGTCCCAACGAAAAAATCCTTATACATTTTTAAGTAAAATTATATTAATTGTAAGCTGTTATAAAACCTATATTAATTCTTAAATTAGAATAGTTTTATTTGAGACAAAGATGTATAAAATGTCAGGACTGGTCGTTCTGGATTACAAATCGGAACCTTTTAAGCCACTATTTTTTTCCAATAAGCTCTGGGGGTTGTACCCATTATCTTTTTAAAATAGGTATTAAAGACGGTTTTGGAGTTAAAGCCGCTATCATATGCCAATGCAAGAATAGTGAGCTGTCTTTGGGATTGGTCGGCCACCTTGGCCTTAAAAGCTTCCAGACGGTAGGTGTTCACATAATCGGCAAAATTTTTTCCATACCCCTCATTTAGCAGCTGCGATAAATGATTGGAAGGAATTTCCATCATTTCCGCCAAAATCGGAAGTGTAAGGTTGGGGTCCAAGTAGGGCTCCTCTTCCAACATTAACCGATCCAAATTTTTCTTATATTCCCTGAGCTGTGTATTATTGAACAACGATTTTTGATACTTCCGTTTCTTGGTCGAAAATTTACTGTCTTCACCCAAAACTTGCCTCCTAAGTTCCTTAAAACGGGGCATTCCGTAAAAGGGCTTCAATATTGGTTCCACAAAAATGTAAATCATCATTGGCAATCTGTGGGCAACACCTTGTTCTATTAAGCTAATGGTTTCCGGTATTTTCCCCAACAGGGCATTGCACAGAATAAGCAAGTTTAAGGCCCTCCCCATAAGATCGGTTTCCAGGGCTACTTCCAACTTGGCTATTCCCTTTTCGGCCTTATCCTTATTACCTAATACCGCATGGGCCATTGTTGTCCCCCCCAGTCTCATGATATCTTCGGTTTCATTCTGTGGCAATTTCTCAAAAAAGGCCAATCCTTCCTTGCCTTTACCCATCAACAACAGTGACTGCCCCCAATATAATGTAGAGGTTTTAAAATCTACTTTCAGTTCTACTCCCTTTTCAAAACACTTTATGGCATCATCATATTTTTCTTCGCAGTAATCTATAAATCCCTTCAAATGATAATTTATGGAAGAGAAAGGATCGAGCTGAAGGGCGGTTTCAATATAGGTCCGGGCCGCACCAAAACTCCCTTCGGCTACCAAGGCGGATGCCATACTCGGGTAATAGTCAACAAGTGGTCCCGCTTCATACACTTTGTTTAAATGCTTATAGGTTTCTTGTAGGTCCCATTTTTGAATCAAGGAGGCATAGGAAAGGTGCAATTGACATTCGGGCAAGTTTTCATCCAATTCTATGGCCTTGTCCAAAAAAGGCTGTCCCTTTGCAAAGGCCTCTTGTAGGGGCACCAAACCTATTGTACCCAATAACGTATAGGCCAGATGCATCCCCAAATGGGCCAATGCAAAATGAGGGTAATCCTCTAGAATTCTTTCTAAAATTGACATCCCTGTTTCAATATCGGACTTGCCCATCTTTAAAATATGATACCTGCTTTTTAAATAGCCTTGGTATATATCAATTGGCACTTCGGGGTCTTGGACCAATTGGCCTTCAATTTCAAAATGTCCAATATGTTCCCTCAATCTTTCTGCAATGAGCAGACTAATTTCATCCTGAACGGCAAAGACATCTTCCAAGGACCTATCAAAAGTTTCCGACCAAAAATGAAAATCATTCTTTACGTCGATCAGCTGTGCAGTTATGCGCATTTTATTTTTGGACAACCGCACGCTACCCTCCAGGATGGTAGATACATTAAGTTCCTTGCCTATCTGAGCTATGGGAAGATTAACATTTTTAAAGTGAAAGGACGAGGTTCTAGAAGTTACTTTTAATCCCTTGATTTTAGCAAGGGCGTTAATGATCTCCTCTGTCATGCCGTCACTAAAATATTCATTGTCCGTATTGGAACTCATATTTACAAAGGGGAGAACAGCAATAGACTTGGGCTCATTTTCAGGAACCTCCATAAGATCGGAACGACTGGGCACCTGTATACCTTGCTTATTTATAGCAAATATTTCTATTGGCCTGGCAATGTTCTTGAGATTAAAATCACCCAAAGATATTGTGGGTATATGCGGATGGTTTTTTAGCTCATCATTTAATTTCCCAGATAACAAAATTGAACCTGCAATTCCCAGACTCTCTATACGGGAAGCCATATTTACTCCGTCCCCATAAACTTCCGTTCCATCAAAAACAATATCTCCCAGGTGCAACCCTACGCGAAGCGGCACGGCGTTCTCCTTTTGCAAAGCTTTTTGTATGGCTATGGCGCATTCCACTGCCTCCAAGCCACTGGAAAAAACGCTCAGGGTTCCGTCTCCATAATATTGGAGGATATCCCCATTATGAAGTTTATGATTTTTTTCGAACTCCTGTCTATGACGGGCCCGCATTTCCGCTGCGGCATTTTCATCCCTCTGCATCAGAGCGGTGTAGCCAACAATATCGGTGAACATTATGACCGCAATGCGTCGGTTTTTATTGCTTGGCATTGATTTTTGATCTTAGATTTCATTGCTAAAGAAAGCAACATATTCCAAAAGTACAATAATTTGCAATAAACACTTTTCAGTGACAATTTTAAAAAAGACATTAACTTTACAGAGGTTTTTCAAGAGTTTACTTTCTCCATGACGTTACAATTATCTCCCAAAGCTAGAAGAATCCTTACCCGTATAATCCCGTTTGGAATTATTTGGCTGGTATCTGGTTGGATATTTTGGATCGTGGAGCAAGCTGCAGCGGGCAATTCCGATCAGGACCAATCCTCCAGGATTGCCATGAATTTTGAGGTATTCCTATTTTCAAGCGCTGCCCTCATGATTGTTGGACTGCTCATTGGGACCATAGAACTCCTATATCTAAACCAAGTTTTTTCAAAAAAAAGTTTTACCAAGAAGATCGTATACAAAACCATTTTTTACATATTGTTGCTCTTGATCATTACTTCCGTCACCTATCCTATTGCCAAGAGCTTGGAACTGGATATTTCAATCTTTGACCCAGGTGTCTGGGATATGTTCGGGGACTACCTTACCAGCATTACACACCTAAGTACCGATATCCAGTTAGCGACATCACTTTTGGCCTCCTTATTCTACTCCGAAATCAGTGAAAATATTGGGCACGGTGTCCTAATGAATTTCTTTACCGGAAAATATCACACCCCTACCGAGGAATTAAGGATTTTCATGTTTTCCGATATGAAATCCTCAACGGCCATAGCAGAACAATTGGGCCATATAAAGTATTTTGAACTTCTGAAGGAGTATTACGCCGACTTTTCGGAAGCTATTATTCAACATTCTGGAGAAATCTACCAATATGTGGGGGACGAAATTATTATCTCATGGAAATATGAGGCCGGTATTGTAAACAACAATTGTATCAAATGTTTTTTTGCCATGAAAAAGGACCTTCACGAAAGGGCAAAATGGTATTCCTCCCACTACGGCATTACACCTACCTTTAAAGCGGGATTTCACTTCGGGAAGGTGACTACAGGGGAAATAGGTGAGCTGAAGAAGGAAATTATATTTACGGGCGACGTCCTCAATACTACCGCTAGAATTCAGGGGCTCTGCAACCCATTAAATGTAGACATTCTAATTTCTGGGGATTTGTGCCAAAGCCTAACCCTTGAACCAGAATTCAAAATACAATCCTTGGGCAAAAACGAACTGAAAGGAAAAGAGCAAAACATGGAATTGTTCACTATTAAGGATTAAATCAGCTTTACATTTACAGGATGTAGGCTTGCTAACCTTGCTGACAAACCAACTAATCCAACGGTAGAAATGTTAAGCCTATAAAAAGCAAATTAGTACCCATATGAACAAACAATGGATATTTAAACCCAAAGCTGAGTCGTGTATATCCGGCAATGGTGGCACCAAACAACTGGGGCAAGGTTATAATAGGAAGCAGGAGTAGATTGGTACAGGTCAGTTCAAAATTAAAAATATGCAACCAGGCAAACAGCACACAGGAAAGGTAATAAATCCACCTAAAATTATTCTCCCAAATAGCGGCTAGCTTTTTGGTGATTTTTTTCCTATACATTAAGGCATATGCAATTACACCAAGAAACAGGGAGAGCAACACCCGGGTATAAAAGGTTTCATCCACTAGGCTCAAGTTGGTTTTGTATATGGCTTTTGTAAGCAAGTAATATGATAGCGACGTAAAAGTAAAAGCCGCATACAGCGGTTTAAACTTAAGACTCAATCTAAAACAAACCTCTTCATAAAGGGGTAGAATTACACCCCCCACCAAGAGGTAGGTTAAAGGAGCAAACCGCTCCGACATATTTGCATCCGTGATATTTTTTGGCTCATAAAAAACAGCCAGTACATTTGCGATCAATAGCGAAAAGACCAGTTTAATCAGGAACAATCCCAAGGTGTCGAATATTTTATTCTTGACTATTAAGTCTTTTAATGGAAGATACTGGGGCTGAGAGACAAACTGCATTAAGGTCTTAATCAATCTCAAATAAAATTTAGGTCGTACAAAAGGATAATTCATAAGGTATATTTTTAGTGTTCCGCACTATTTTACAAGTGCAAGTTAGCCAGCTATATACCCTTAAAAGTTCCGATTATCACTAAAAGGTTCTGATTTTCAATTAGGTCTTGATTTCCATAAACAGTTCCTGAATATGACCCTTGCCGAGCTACTAAAACTGGATACTTTTAGATTAAAATTTGTATTTTAGTTGCGATTTTTTTTCTATTTAACGAACAACCCCTGCCCACGAGTGCATACCTCTTTTAATCCAAAGTCTATTGCAGTACTCCCTTTTGTAAACATTGGAAGGGAAGAAAACGAGTACTTTTCGGACGGCATTACGGAAGAAATCATCAATGCGCTGACCAAAGTACGTGACCTAAAAGTGACCGCTAGAACATCTACCTTTTACTACAAGGATAAACATTTGGATGCCCGAATCATTGGAAATGAGCTTGGGGTGGAAACATTGCTTGAAGGAAGTGCAAGGATTTTGAATGATCGGGTAAGGATTACAGCCCAATTGATACGCACCGACACAGGATTTCATATCTGGTCCGAGAATTTTGATCGCCATCTTTCCGATATATTTCAACTACAGGATGAGATTAGTCTTCTAATCGTCGACAAGATTCGGGAGAATTTTGGACACCTGGAGGTTCAGGAACATTTAATTGAAGCCCCTACCAAAAATATTGAGGCTTACAAACACCTTTTAAAAGGCCGCGAATTGCGCATGCGTTGGAACGCCCAAGATGTTAAAAATGCCATCCCTTATTTTGAACAAAGTATAACACTAGACCCTAGTTATGCCGATGCCCATTTTGAAAAAGGTTGGTGTTTGGGTATGCTTGCCAGCTGGGGATATTTAATAAAGGACGAAGGGCTTCTGGAGGCCAATAGGTACATTGATATTGGACTTCAACTGAATCCCAACTCTGCCATGGGACATTATGTGAAGGGTACCATTAGTTTTTGGGGTTATTGGAACTACAAGGATGCTTTTGAACATTTACAATTGTCCCTTAAAATTAATCCTAATTCCTCGGAAGTACGTGATGCCATGGCAGACGGCTTTTCTGCCTTGGGAAAAATAGACGAAGCCTTGGCCAATAACAAAATGGCATTGCGCATCAATCCCCTATCCGCCAACCTATATTTCACTAAAGGCAATATGATTTACTTCAAAAAGAACTTCCAAGAAGCGGTTGTTCTTTTTGACAAGGCTTTATCAATAAATCCATGTTTTCCCTTGGCACTGGAAATGAAGGCTGCAGCCCTGATTTTAGACCGGCAGGCAGATCTGCTGGCATCGTTTGTTGAAAATACTCCACAGTTGGAACGACCCAATTCATATAGGGCCATTTATGACCTCATGCACAACGCAGATGCTTTTAATATTTCAAAAAAAGAGGTAGAAAAAGAATTGCAGGAGGCCGCGGAGATTAGTCTTCGTGCGTGGGACCTCTATTATGAGGTTTATAGTGGCAACCATGAAATGGCCTTGAATATACTTCATAATCGGATAAAGGAAAGATCTGGACAATTGTTCAATTTTAGAAACGACCCACTATTGGAACCATTGCGTACCCATAGGAAATATAAAGAAATTGAGGATTCAATATTTCAAACCCTGGATTTGCCAGAATTTATTTTGGAGCCCAAAAGCCCCGTAGCTTCATTCCCTTTTGACAGTGGTCAAATTGAGCATTATTCCGAGGTCTTGGAACTACTTATGCACCAAGAAAAGCTATTTATTGACCCAGAACTAAACTTAAAACAACTGGCCGCCCATGTGGGGCTGCACCCCAACAAACTTTCATGGCTGTTGAACAACCATTTCGGAAAAAATTTCAACGATTTTATAAATCAATTCCGTATAAAAGAGTTTCAACAAATGGCCGTAGACCCTGCCAATAAAAACCTGACCTTACTTGGGCTGGCCTACGACAGTGGTTTCAATTCCAAAACCGTCTTCAATACCTTCTTTAAAAAAGAAACCGGGATGACCCCTAAGCAATGGTTAAAACTGAGGATGCCCTAAATTTCGAGTACAGATTAAAATGATAGGGGTACCTGGAAAAACACTTCTCTTACAATACCACTTTTAACGGATGCGAAATAAACAAGTTCCAAATTTCACCTAAATAGTTCGGAATCATAAGTACGGGCGTTTGACACCCACTACATTTTCATCTTTGTCCCATAATCAATCATAAATTCTATCACAAAGATGAGAAAGCAATTATTATTATTCGTTACAATGGCCACCTTTACCGGAAAGACCATGGCCCAGGAGACTTTTATGGACATAGTGATCAACTACACCCCAACAAGTCTTCATTATGGGGACAACAACAAAGATCTTAAAGATTTTAAAAAGGGATATTGGGGAATTCAAGCAGGAGCCTCCTTCCAGGCCGGAATCAATGAGTATTTCTCCTTGGTACCTGAACTTTATTTTGTTATGAAAGGAGGACGGTTGAAAAATAATAATCCTCTTACAGGCCAGGAAACCAAGATTAGGTTCAACACCCTGGACCTACCCGTAATGGGGCGCCTTCATTTGTGCAACCTATATTTAAACGCCGGACCAGTAATAAGTTATAACATAGGAGGCCGGTTAAAAACCGAGAGCAATGGCAACCTGTCCGGAGGTAAGTCCAAAATGGAATTCGGTTCGGAACTGGGTACCTATAGTCGCTGGGATGCCGGCTTACAATTTGGTATGGGCTATGAGTTCAAGTTTAAAAAATCGAGACTCCTACTGGATCTACGCTACCATTATGGCATGGTGGACATAGGCAACGGAGCCGACATGTATAACCGCTATTTTAATATGAATATCCTGCTTTCCAAAAAATGGAAAAAAAATCCATTAGAAAAGAAAAAGAGCCGGGACCTTGCCTTTTGGGAGGCATATGATGAGCAATTGGCCAATCCGTTGAAATAAAATTAGTGATATTTAATCGTCATCAATCCTACACAAAAACTTTTTATACTTCCCACCATGTTAAACAATAAAAGGATGGCCCTAATTGCGGGGACACTTTACCTTACGGTTATCATCTGCGGCATTTTCGCCGAAAAACATGTACGGTACACATTGGTAAACTTAACCGATGGCGCCCAAACCGTAAGGAATATTAAGAATAATGTAATGCTCTTCCGAATGGGTTTTGTTGCAGATCTCATAATGCAATTAGCGTTTTTTCTGCTGCCCATGGTCTTGTACGAATTATTCAAAAAAACAAGTCGGGCTATGGCCGGTCTTATGGTCCTTAGCGTAACAGTGGCCGTGGCCATTATGTGCATCAATATGCTTAACCATTATGCCCCTTTACTATTATTGAATCCAATTGGAATTAATACATCATACGGTGTAGATCAGATAAATAGTTCGGTCCTGTTCTATTTGGAGATGCATAATAAAGGATATCACATTGCACAGCTATTTTTCGGACTATGGCTGCTACCTCTGGGCTATTTGGTTTTTAAATCGAATTGGTTTCCCAAAATCATAGGAATATTCTTGATCGTAGGCTGTTTTGGGTATCTATTGGATTTTGTCGTCTACTTTCTTCTTCCCGAAAAAAGCAAGGCTATATCAGCATATATAACCGCTCCTGCCGACCTGGGAGAATTATTACTCTGTCTTTATCTCTTGATCCAAGGCATAACAAGGACCAAAATAATAAATAAAAATAAGTACTAAATAATAATCCAGAACGAACGGCAAAGCTTGTCCACGCATCTTTGTCGACTATAAAATATAAATCTAAAAAATCATATTAAAATGACAACTTTATCCAGAATCCTAGTACTAACCATTCTAAGTATCATCCTTACGTTAACATCCTGCTCCAGCAATGATGATGGAGCAACAATTAATGAACCTACCTCCATATCAAGCGCTACCGATTTAAACGTTTATCTGGGAGAACTAGTACAATCCCATACGGTGCCTGGGTTAGCGATCAGTATTGTAAAAGGCAATAATATTGTTTACCAGGAGTCCTTTGGTTATGCCAATATCCAGAACCAAATAGCCTATACCAATGAATCAATAAATTCTATTGCTTCCCTAAGTAAGACCTTCGTTGGAGCTGCGGTGGCCAAAGCCATTGAACAGGGGTATTTCACCTTGGAAACGGATATAAACGATATCTTGCCCATCCAACTTATTAACCCCAAGCAACCGGAAGGGGTCATCAAGATAAAACACTTGGTTACCCATACCTCTGGCCTTTTAGACAACCCTGAGGTCTATTTGGCCCACAATTACCATATTATACCTGGTGAGGATATTGCCACTGCCGGTGCCGGCCTCCTAATGGACGAAGTTGGAATAGAACAAAGAGAAACTTTTACCTTGGAAGAATTTCTGGCTAACTATTTCGTGGAAGATGGTGATCTTTACAGTTTGGATAATTTTGCTGACACGCCTCCAGGAAGTACCTGGAACTACTCCAATTTGGCTACCGGCCTAACCGGGTATATCATTGAAACGGCAACGGGACAATCCTTTGATGATTATGTAAAAGAAAATATTTTGCACCACTTGCAAATGAATGCTTCCACTTATGATATTTCGGAAATCAATACCCACGAAATGGCTACGCGATATATAAATGAGGACACCCCGCTACCAGTTTACGCCAATGATTCCTATCCAGAGGGAAGCATGTATACCACCAATGACGACATGGGCAAGTATCTATTGGATATGGTAAAGGGTATTAAAGGGGAATCCACGGTCTTATTTTCCAAAGACTCCTATGAGCTCCTCTTTGCCCCTCAATTGGCTGCCGGGACGGTGCCTCAGGATTTTGCAGAAAACCATGGGTTATTCTGGTATTTCCAAGATGGAAAGGCCTTACATGGAGGTAACAGTTTTGGGATCTCCACACATATGGAAATAGATCAAAATGGTAATTCAGGATATGTTTTGTTGACCAATATGGATGCCTCCTTCAGTGGCAACATACAAGATTACATTGCCGTTAAAGAAAAAGTAACCACAGCCATAACCGAGTTTTTGGATGCCATTGAATAAGTTCCGGCCGGCATTGTCATAATTTGCAAAATAACATATACCCTTGAATAACCTGAAGTAGTCTTTATAAATGGACACGTTTTGGACAACGATCAACAGGAGGAATTATTAGAAAATGCTAACCTTAGAAACAATTACTGGGCTACGATTATTTGGCTGTCGGAAGGGATTCCATTCCAATAAAATAGCACCTGGCAAATAGTTCCAAATCATAATTTGGAACGACCTGTCATGAGTTACCTATTACTTTTAATCTATGAATTATTATAGTGAATCCGATAGTCACGGACTATTAACTTTGAAAATATAAAAATGCAACATAACGAAATAAAAAAAACGATCCTTTTGGCGGGAGCCACTGGATATTTGGGAAATTATATTACCAAGGAATTGATTTCTAGAAATATTGACACTAAAATTATAGTAAGAAAACCGGGCAAGATAATTGACATGGCCTCAAAACTGGCAGAGATTATCCAAGCCGAAGTTACACGCCCGGAAACCTTAAGGGGGCATTTCCACGGAGTGGATACCGTGATTTCCACAGTAGGAATTACTCGCCAAAAAGACGGACTCACCTACATGGACGTAGATTTTGGGGCCAATATCAACCTATTGGAAGAAGCCAAAAAGGCAGGCGTAAAAAAGTTTATTTACGTATCCGTTATCAATGGACAATTGCACAAAGACCTAAAACTAGTGGAAGCAAAGGAAGCCTTTGTAGATCAGCTCACTACATCCGGGCTAGAGTATGCCATAATTCGTCCCAATGGGTTCTTTTCCGATATGCTCGACTTTTTAAAAATGGCAGAAAAAGGAAGAGTCTATATTTTTGGGAAAGGCAAAAAGAAATTCAATCCTATACATGGTGCCGATTTGGCCCAGGTTTGTGTAGATGCAATTGACTCCAAAAAGAAGGAGATTGCGGTGGGCGGACCCGATATTCTTACCCATTACGAGGTTGCAGAAATGGCTCTATTAGCCTCTGGAAAGCCCATAAACATTATTCATTTACCCCATTGGGTGCGCAAATCCATACTATGGATAATGAGAACTTTTACCTCCTCTAAATCCTACGGCCCTATTGAATTTTTCTTGACCTTTATGGCTGATGACAACATTGCACCCAGGTATGGCAACCACCGATTGTCCCATTTCTTCCAGCACGAAATCGACACCATAAAAAAAAGGACAAATGCATAAACATCCTTTTATTTGAGGGGAGCTAAAGCAAAGTCGCGACCGTATTCTTGGGCATAATTTTTTGAATTTATAGTAAAAAAACATTGGGACTAGATCTGTTACTTGATCCATTGCTCTATGGCAAGGATAATTCCCATGCCAATTTATGTCCTTATCCAAAGAATTGATATCCTCCCAATAGTCGAAAAACGGAAGGTCAAGCCTTTCTAGACTTATAATTTGAGACAAGGGTTTTTGTTAACCCAATTCGGGTTAAATATTTTTAAAAAAATTAAAAACTATCAACGCTTTGCGCTACATTTAGCGCTGCTTTGGGCATAATTTACCGTTAATTATCAAATTTATAGTCCTATGAACGCACCTGATAAAAACATTCCGTTTCCGTTAGAGAACTACGATCGACTTTGCTTTTTAAAGAACATTGTAAAGAACCCCAATATACATGTGGGCGATTACACCTATTACGATGATTTTGAGGATGTGGCCAATTTTGAGAAAAATGTGAAATATCATTTTGATTTTATTGGAGACAAGCTCATTATTGGAAAATTCTGTATGATCGCCTCCAGTGTAACCTTCATAATGAATGGAGCCAATCATTTGAGCAATTCCATTTCCTCCTATCCCTTCGCCATTTTTGGCAAGGATTGGAGCCACGCCATGGAAGGTAAGGGCTATCCTTCAAAAGGCAATACGGTAATTGGCAATGATGTTTGGATTGGCTATAATGCTACCATAATGCCAGGAATTACCATTGGTGATGGGGCCATAATAGCCAGCAATTCCACGGTAACAAAAGATGTTGAAGCTTATGGTATTGTGGGCGGCAACCCTGCCCAATTGATCCGGAAGCGTTTTTCGGAAGCGGATATTGCCAAGCTATTGGAACTGCAATGGTGGGACTGGCCCATTGATAAGATTACCGCCAATGTCCAAAATCTTACCGGCAGCAACTTAGCGCTATTAAACTAAAGGGTTTATAAACAGAAAAAGCTCCTCATTTCTGAAGAGCTTTTTCATTAAGTACAGGCGGAGAGACTCGAACTCTCACACCTCACGGCACTAGATCCTAAGTCTAGCGTGTCTACCAATTCCACCACGCCTGCATTTATCCCGATTATTATCGGGATGCAAATATAAAGTAATTTTTCAATTTTAAAATACTTAGCCAATAAAAAGTTCTTTTTTGTAAATTTAGCCTTCAATTAAACCAAAACATGCAAGATATTTCGGAGTACCTAGTTAAAAACAAAGAACGTTTTATCAATGAGTTGATCCACCTTTTAAAGATACCCTCAGTAAGCGCCGACCCAGCATATTCCCAGGATGTTATCAATGCTTCCGAAGCCGTTAAGGCTTCACTTTTGGAAGCTGGTTGCGACACAGCAGAAATATGTGAAACCAATGGTTACCCCATTGTCTACGGGGAAAAAATAATAAATCCGGAATTGCCCACCGTTTTGGTTTATGGCCATTATGACGTTCAACCAGCAGACCCCATAGACCTTTGGAACTCTCCTCCATTTGAGCCGGTCATCAAACCCACCGACGTACACCCTGAAGGAGCCATCTTTGCCAGAGGCGCCTGCGATGACAAGGGACAAATGTATATGCACGTAAAGGCTCTGGAATTTATGGTACAAACCAACCAATTGCCCTGTAACGTGAAATTTATGATAGAAGGGGAAGAGGAAGTGGGAAGTGAGAATTTGGGCACCTTCGTAGCGGAAAACAAAGAAAAACTAGCCAATGATATCATCTTAATTTCAGATACCGGCATGATAGCCAATAATGTACCTTCCATAACCACCGGCCTACGTGGACTCAGTTATGTGGAAGTTGAAGTTACCGGACCCAATAGGGATCTTCACTCAGGTCTATACGGTGGCGCAGTGGCTAATCCCATCAATGTTTTGACCAAAATGATTGCCTCACTCCACGACGAAAACAACCACATTACCATCCCTGGATTCTATGATAAGGTAGAAGAACTCTCCATGGAAGAACGTGCAGAAATGGCCAAGGCCCCTTTTAGCTTGGAAAACTACAAAAGAGCCCTGGATATAAAAGCTGTCTATGGAGAAAAAGGTTATACCACCAACGAACGCAACTCCATTAGACCTACCTTGGACGTTAACGGAATTTGGGGTGGCTATACCGGTGCGGGAGCCAAAACCGTTATCCCCAGTAAGGCGTACGCCAAAATTTCAATGCGCCTGGTGCCACACCAGGATTGGAAGGAAATAACCGAGTTGTTCAAAACCCATTTTGAAAGTCTGGCCCCGGACGGAGTCACCATTAAGGTTACTCCCCATCACGGTGGCCAAGGGTATGTAACACCTATAGACAACAATGCCTATAAAGCCGCTTCAAAAGCCTATGAAACCACTTTTGGCAAAACCCCCATACCCCAGCGTAGTGGTGGTAGCATCCCAATTGTATCCCTTTTCGAGAAGGAATTGAAAAGCAAGACCATTCTCATGGGCTTCGGTCTGGACAGCGACGCTATACATTCGCCCAACGAGCATTTTGGCGTTTGGAACTACCTAAAAGGCATAGAGACCATTCCATATTTCTATCAATATTTTGCGGAATTATCAGAATAAACTGGATTTTTCTTTGCTCGGCGTTCCCCTACGGGTCGCTCTTTCCGCTATATCTTTTTTGGCCACATCCGGACATGGCAAACGGATACCTACAAGGTTTTGGAAACCTTGCAGGATTCAAGCCAAAAAAGGATGCCGCTGCAATAGCTAACGCAAAAATCAATTAACGATAACGCCCTATTTCTCCAACACTTAAATTAGAGTAGCTTCTTTCTCGAATATTAGGGGCACCAATTCTATTTAATGTACTACTAAAAATGGCTCCCCACCCTGGACAGGGAGGGGTGGATTCTTTACCGACAACGAGGCGGGAAAGAAGACGGGGCGGGTAGAGAGCGATTAATACTAATGGGAGCCTAAATAGCCACATCACAATAGCGTCTGGATACACACTACCCCTTCCACCACCCCCTACATGGGTAAGGAGCTTCCCTGCCCAACACATCTTTAGGCAGTCCCACAAGGTTTTCCATACCCTTTGGGACTAAATCCATCACCCAACGGAGATACCTACAAGGTTAAAAAAACCTTGCAGGATCAGGGACAGGCGGATAAAAACAAAAAAATGCCGCTGCAATAGCTAACGCAAAAATCAATTAACGATAACGCCCTGTTTCTCCAACACTCAAATAGAGTAGGTTGTTTCTCGAATATTAGGGGCACCAATTCTATTTAATGTACTACTAAAAATGGCTCCCCACCCTGGACAGGGAGGGGTGGATTCTTTACCGACAACGAGGCGGGAAAGAAGACGGGGCGGGTAGAGAGCGATTAATACTAATGGGAGA
>NZ_QJJZ01000010.1:64373-67892 GCF_003201775.1 Arenibacter sp. ARW7G5Y1
TGGCTCCCCACCCTGGACAGGGAGGGGTGGATTCTTTACCGACAACGAGGCGGGAAAGAAGACGGGGCGGGTAGAGAGCGATTAATACTAATGGGAGACTAAATAGCCACATCACAATAGCGTCTGGATACACACTACCCCTTCCACCATCCCCTACATGGGGAATGGGGAAGGAGCTTCCCTATCCAACTCATCATTAGGCAGTCCTACAAGGTTTTCCCAACTATGTAGGACTAAATCCATCACCCAACGGAGATACCTACAAGGTTAAAAAAACCTTGCAGGATCAGGGACAGGCAGATAAAAGCAAAAAAATGCCGCTGCAATAGCTAACGCAAATTCAATTTTCACCTCTACTAGCACAAAAACATCTCTACACTTGTAGAATTAATTTTTTTGTTCTATGTTTGTAGAACAATACCGATTATATAGACATGAAACTCTCAAAAACAGAAGAAGAATTAATGAACCACCTTTGGAGGCTGAACAAAGCTTTTATGAAGGATCTATTGGAAGCCTACCCTGAACCCAAACCCGCCACCACTACCGTAGCTACACTGCTAAAGAGGATGACGGACAAAGGTTTTGTTGGGTATACCTTATTGGGCAACACAAGGGAATACTATCCCTTGGTCAAAAAAAAGGATTATTTCTCCAAGCATTTAAACGGACTCATTAAAAACTTTTTCAATGATAGCGCCACACAATTCGCCTCCTTTTTCGCAAAAGAAACCAATTTGAGCAAGAAAGAGCTGGAAGAATTAAGAAACTTAATAGATACCCAAATTAAAAACAAATAGCCATGTGGATCTATCTTCTCAAATTTAGTGCCTGCCTTGCCATACTCCTGCTATTTTACAAGTTGGTGCTAGAAAAGGTCCATATTCATCATTTTAAAAGGTATTACCTCTTAATTTCATTTATAATCTCGCTGGGTATCCCGTTGATTACATTTACCCAGTACGTTAATGTTACTGTAGAACCTGTCCTATTTGCCCAAAACCCAACGTACAACGGCATCTATACAGAAGCACTTCCTCAAGATGGGTCCAACATCCTCCCACTTTTGTTATGGAGCCTTTATATGTTGGGTGTAATCCTATTCGGCCTTAAGTTTTTGGCCAACTTAAAATCATTGGTTAAAAGTATCAAGAACAACCCTAGACAAAAATCGGGACGAATTCAACATGTGCTGCTGCAAGAACTTATTGCTCCACACACGTTTTTTAGCTATATCTTTTTCAACCGAAAAGATTATGAAAGCCAAAAAATTTCGCAAGAAGTTTTTTGGCACGAGGAAACCCATGCCAACCAAAAGCATAGCCTGGATATCTTATTATTGGAACTGATTCAGATTGTCTTATGGTTTCATCCACTAATTTATTGGGCAAAGCATATGGTAAAACTGAACCATGAATTTTTAGCGGACCAGGCCGTTTTAAACAAAGGGGCCAGTATTCCCAACTATCAGAACTTAATATTGGCATTCTCATCAAATGCCGAAACACCACAATTGGCAAATGCCATTCATTATTCATCAATCAAAAAACGAATCGTCATCATGAAAACAAAAACATCAAAAAAAGCCATTGTGCTCAAGGGTTTAGTGCTTATCCCCTTAATAGCACTGTTGCTTTACAGTTTTAGTACTAAAGAAATTCTGGAAATTCAAAAAACCGGGAAAGCTACGGTCGTGGAGCACTACCCACAAGGAGTAATAGAACAGGAAAAAATTAATGACCCAAGAAATCAAAATATTCCAACACAAGAAATTTCCATAGCCATAAATAAAAAGGGACAGCTGTTGGTCAATACTGATTTGGTTTCACTCGAAGAATTAAAATCCCACTTACTTAAATACAACCAAGGCCTTACAAAAGAACAAAGAATCCAAAGTGTTAGGGCTATAATTAGCGTAGAGGAAGAAACTCAGAACAATATCATAAGACAAGTGGACGCCATTTTAATGGACTATGGTGTAGCCACTATTGATATTCAAGGACCTACGAAATCCTCAGATCAGCTTGGGGCCACCAAAACAGAAATACGGGAATTCAACACCCTCGCCAAAAAATACAACACCCAACCCCAAGCAATGCGGGTCGTTCCGTTAAAAGACCTAAAGACTTTAGAAACAATTTACGGTCGTATGAGCGATGAGCAGAAACAGCAGGCCCTACCCTTTCCTGAATGTGCGCCTCCGCCTCCACCCAGTCCTGCACCTGTCCAAAAGCCAGTTCCATCTATAAAAAAAGGAGGGCCAACTCCTATTCCTTTAAACCCAACACCACCTAGGACTGAAGAAAAAGTTGAGCTGATAGAAGCGTTGAAGTACAATAATCATAACTCCAAAAGAATGGCGTTGCAATCGGAAAAAGCACCTGTTGTAAGCTCTGGTTTTCCACCCCCTCCTCCAACTATTGCGACCCACGCCAATACAGAAAATTATTCCAGAGAACTGAAGAGTGCGATTGATAGCTATTTGAGAAAAGCAAAAAACTATAGGACGGCAGTCTCCAGTTATCACAGTGAACAGGTTGGTAGTCTTGATGAATTAAAAAAAACCTATGTGGAAGTAATGCAATTATACAATGTGTATAAGAAATTGGCATATAAGGAAAATAATTATGTGCATCCAGCCCCTTTATATTATGACCCGAAAGGGGAATATGGAAAACCAAATTCTACGCCAAACGTTAAAGAAGACAATTCCCCGTCGCCCAATTTAAAGAGTAGCGACAATCAAAAAATAGATGCAACAAATAAGCCTTCTGTATATTATGGAAAATTGTACACTGTACCTCTGCCCCCTCCTGAAAAAAATCCAGATCCTGTGAAATACATAAAGGAATTGGCCGAAAAAGGAGCAACATTTTATATAGGCCCGCATCAATACAAAACTGATGAAGCAATCGAATTGGTTAAAAAGAGTAAAGATCCCAACATTGATGTAAGTGATTACCCTATAGTAAGACTGGGTGGTTGTTGATGTTCTCATTCGCAATAAAACTAACGGTAGCCCCACAAGGTTTTCCAAACCTTGTGGGGGCTAAATCCATTCCATCACCCACCGGAGATACCTACAAGGTTAAAAAAAAACTTGCGGGATCAGAAACTAGCCCAAACGGGAAATCCAGAAAAACAATCATGTCCCAACACCATACCTACAAGGTTAAAAAAACCTTGCAGGATCAGAAACTAGCCCAAACGGGAAATCCGGAAAAACAATCATGCCCCAACAGCATACCTACAAGGTTAAAAAAACCTTGCAGGATCAGAAACTAGCCCAAACAGGAAATCCGGAAAACAATCATGTCCCAACACCATACCTACAAGGTTAAAAAAACCTTGCGGGATCAGAAACTAGCCCAAACAGGAAATCCGGAAAACAATCATGTCCCAACACCATACCTACAAGGTTAAAAAAAACCTTGCAGGATCAGAAACTAGCCCAAACAGGAAATCCGGAAAACAATCATGTCCCAACACCATACCTACAAGGTTAAAAAAACCTTGCAG
>NZ_QJJZ01000010.1:67898-212708 GCF_003201775.1 Arenibacter sp. ARW7G5Y1
TAAAAAAAACCTTGCAGGATCAGAAACTAGCCCAAACAGGAAATCCGGAAAACAATCATGTCCCAACACCATACCTACAAGGTTAAAAAAACCTTGCAGGATCAGAAACTAGCCCAAACGGGAAATCCGGAAAAATAATCATGCCCCAACAGTTTACCTACAAGGTTAAAAAAACCTTGCAGGATCAGAAACTAGCCCAAACGGGAAATCCGGAAAAACAATCATGTCCCAACACCATACCTACAAGGTTAAAAAAACCTTGCAGGATCAGAAACTAGCCCAAACAGGAAATCCGGAAAACAATCATGTCCCAACACCATACCTACAAGGTTAAAAAAACCTTGCAGGATCAGAAACTTGCCCAAACGGGAAATCCAGAAAAATAATCATGCCCCACCACTATACATATCGTCAACATTCCTTACTAAAAAAATGATATGAGTCCGCCTAAACAAAGACTATCCATTGTCCCCATAATTACACCCAATGAAGTGGTTTCATCAAAACACAATTAGGAATTGTTCTATTTTTTATGATAAATAATGTAACAATTCCCAGCCCTCTGCGTTCTAACTGGTATCGGATGTTTCCAAAAAACAGCTTTTTAAAAACATTGCCAAAAGCCAATTATGTGATTACATCGGATATTGAACATCAATCAAAATCAGAACACTATGTTACAGAAATTTTTTATTCTCTGCTCCGGAGCAGATTCCGATATTCTAAAAACCTGTTCCAAGGGAGAGCAAAACAAATATGCCGGAATCGGTGCCACGGTATTCTTTACTGCCCTCATGGCATTTATAGCTAGTGCCTATGCCCTCTTTACCGTCTTCGACAATGTCTACACGGCTATTTTCTTTGGCCTTATTTGGGGTCTGCTAATTTTTAATTTGGACCGATTTATAGTTTCTACCATAAAAAAGAACGATAGTTTTAAGAGCGAATTTTTACAAGCTACGCCACGGATAATATTAGCCATCATAATCGCCATTGTTATTTCCAAACCCTTGGAAATGAAAATTTTTGAAAAGGAGATCAATCAAGTGTTACTTGAAGAAAAAAATACGATGACTCTAGCCAATAAAGAGCAAATCGCAACCCAATATACCCCACAAATTGAAAAGCTAACATCCGATATTTTGGGCTTAAAAAATGAAATAGCGACTAAAGAAGCTGAAACCAATGCCCTTTATGACACCTATATTTCTGAAGCCGAGGGTACCGCAGGCACCAAATTATTGGGCAAAGGCCCGGTGTACAAGGAAAAACGGGATAAACACGACGCTGCACTAACAGAACTTCAATCCCTAAAACAAACCAACGCCGACAAAATTTCAGCCTTGGAAGCGCAGATTGAAGCCTTAAATCTTGAATATGCCGATCAAATAACAACCACACAACCCATCATTGATGGTTTCGACGGACTTATGGCGCGCATAAATGCCTTGGAAAGACTACCTTGGATGCCTTCCTTTTTTATATTTCTATTGTTCTTGGCCATAGAAACATCGCCCATAATAGCTAAATTACTATCCCCAAAAGGGTCTTATGATTACAAATTGGAAGATGAAGAAAGTGCCGTTAGGACCTGGGCCACCCAAAAAGTTGGTCAACGCGAAAAAGTATTGGAAACAGATACACAGTTAAACAATAAAATTTACAGTGAAATAGCCAAGGAAGAAGAAATATACAAATACAAAAAACAAAAGGCCGAGGAATTACTAAGGCTTCAGGCCAATGCCTTTCATGAAGCACAAATAAAGAGTTTATAGAGCATCGATCCAATATTCCACGGCTCTTAACCTAAAAAAACAAAAAGCCATCAACCTATCGATTACATTCTTTAGGACAATGAGACTAGGGGCAGTCCCCTGTTAATTCCCCCACATCCTAGCCCAAAGGGCCAAAAGGAGTTTTTTGGCATCCCTTTTTAATTTTGGACTTTCTTGAACCAAGATCGCCCCATCCTTCTGGATCAATTTATAATTAAAGGCAAATTGGGATTCATTGGAATCCAAGCTCATCAACCCGAATCGCAGGTCATTAAAAAACAGCTGTCCGTTTACCTCATTTATGGTATACCAACCTTGCGTAATTTTTTTAAGCCGTTGTATCTTATCGCTTTCGGGCAGGCCTTCCAATAGGTCGTGGTTTTTTGGATAGCGACTAAAATGAACGGGCTTATTATCAAAAAAAGAGTAGTTCCCTATTAGATAGGCATCCCCAGTATCCACATTGGCCGACCATAGAACAGTATTAAAGGGTGACGGTCTCACATCCATTTCATCATATGCTATCCCTTGTGCGTTCAGACTATCTGTAATCTTTTTAAATGCAATTCCCTTCAGTACCAAAGTCAGTCCCAAATAGGCACTACTAACCATCAACCCCATAGTATTATAACGACCACGCCTTGGCGAATCGCGCTTTTGTCGCAGGGCCATTATGAGAAATGCCAAAAAGGGCAACGTATATAGAGGGTCAATCACAAATATGTTCTGAAAAGCTATCCTAAGATCAAAAGGCCAAAAAAGTTGGGTCCCCCATGTGGTAAAGGCATCCAAAACGGGATGGGTAAAAAGTCCCCAAAAGAACAACCATGACCAATCTTTCCAAGTGGCAGGCCCCTTGCTTTCCAATTTAAAAACCAACCAACCGAAGATAGGGGCGAAAATTATGGAAAAGAAGATGGAGTGGGTAAGCCCTCTATGCCATTCTATTGCGGTAACCGTATCAGTAACATAGTTGGCCAAAACATCCAAATCCGGTATGGTCCCGGCAATAGCTCCATAAAGCATGGCCTTATTGCCTACTTTCCTGCCCAAAACCGCTTCTCCAACTGCGGCACCCAATACTATCTGCGTTAGCGAATCCATCCTTATTATTTATACAAAAAGACCAAGCCCCCAATCCAAACCATAGTGATTATTCCACTATCTCCATTTTCTTCAAAAGAAAGGAAGCATTCATATTCTTACATATGCCTGTTTTAAAGGTATAGTCAAAATTAAGTTCATTATTGATGATTTCAGCATCAAAATAGTAGTTCTTAACCTGTGGCAACACCTCTGAAACTTCACATAAACTTAAATCATGGGTCGCTATAATCCCTGTAGATTTTGAGGCTACCAACTTTTCAACAAACTTCCGAGAACCAATAGCCTTATCCATGCTATTGGTTCCTTTTAATATTTCATCCAAAACAATAAAATATTTGTCGTTCTGAATTTCATCCACAATAAACTTCAAGCGTTTCAATTCAGAAAAGAAATAAGATTCATCATCCGTTAAGGAATCGGTTGTGCGCATACTGGTAATTAATTTGATCGGTGAATACTCGGCTTCAGTTGCGCTAACAGGCAGCCCTACATTGGCCATGACAATTTGCAGGGAAACCGTTCTTAAAAAGGTACTTTTCCCGGCCATATTGGCTCCGGTAACAATAAAAAACTGCTCCCTAAGGATCGTTATATCATTGGGAACCGCTTTTTGGGGATCCAACAAAGGATGCGACGCCTCAATCGATTTTAATATAACCTCATTATCCACCAACTTGGGATAGCTATAATTGGGGTGATTATGGGCGAAATTTCCCAAACTATTAAAAGCATCAAAAAAAGCTATGGCGTTAAACCACTGTTCCACCTTTGGCCCGTGTTTGTCTATCCACCGTTCTATCCTATATGCCTGTAGCAGGTCCCAAAGAAAAAATCCGTTCCCTAACAAGGCAAAAAACATATTATTCCTTTGGTCCAAAGCGCCGAGAATTTCTGAGAATTCCTTTAAAACTTTTGAGGCCAACTCTTTCTGGGAGACCACAGAATTCCTCTTTTCCCTTAAAAGATCGGAGGTGAATTCCTGTTCCTCTATCTCTAGAATCAATTTTTGATATTGCTGAAAGGTGCTTTGTACCCTATTGGCATCCGAAGCCAGTTTAGAAGTGCTTTTTAGGTAAAAACCACTCAATAACAAACCCGCCAATAGTATTATGAAAATTGGGTAACCGGGTAATAGCCCCAATAAGTATCCTCCAATTAAAATCAGGGAAACCAAAGAAAAAGCATAGGATACAAAACGCATCACCTTGGGAACGTATGCCTTATACCCAGAAAGCCAAGAAACTATGGTCTTGGTACTGATATCAGTTTTTACCAGGCTAGCTATTGCAGAAAATTCCTGTCTCCAGTCGGGTAATTTGGATAATTCTTCCACAGCCTTCTGCTTGTCGGCAATATTGGCCAAATTATTGGACAATAGCATCTCCGCCAACATATCGCTACCTTGGAGCAAGGCGGTACGATTACTATACTGATAGAAAGACCCGTTTCCGAACAGGTCAATGTCCTGGGCAAAAAAATGGGTGGGATCCTTATATTCCGAACCATCGGGAAGGTGATGAAAATTGCGTTCCAACACCTTAATTTCCGTTTCATTAATTTTTACAAGGGCCAACAATTTGTCCCGTTTGTATTGTAGATCCGTATGTTTGGAAACCAGATATAAAAATAGGCCGATAGCGACTATAACAATCCCTATAACCAATTTGGTCTCCCCAAAAAAAAGGTAGGTAAGGCTGGTAGCCACAAGAAAAACGATCAATCTGATGGTACTGGATAAGGCCAATTGTCCTTTCACCCGCCCCAGCAATCCGGTTTGCAATTCAACTCTGTTTTTATAAAATGTTCTTAGGTTATCCATCTAGGAATTTGAAAAGTAAATTATGCAAATGTAGTTAATCCAAAGTCTTAAGTTGGGCCTGTAGCTTTTTTGTCAGACCGGCAACGACCAGATCATAGGAATGGTCTATCAAATCCCGGACCAAAGTAGGATCCAAGGACTCTAGATAAAGGGTATTCCAATGTACTTTGCTCATATGGTACCCAGCAGTGATTTTTCCTTCATATGTCTCCCGTAATTCAATGGCCCTTTCCGGATCGCATTTTAAATTAGCCTGGGACGGAATCCTTTCCAAGGGCACAAGGGCAAACATTTTCCCCATTACCTTAAACACCAAGGTACTGGCGTCAAAAGGAAATTCTTCCGTAACCCCCTTTTTATGAATGCAATGCTCTCTAAATTCCTCTATATTCATAGTATCGATTCTATTGAATCACAAGCGGGCCAGTTCTTTTAAACTACCCCATGTCACCCTACATTTAAGCACCTCCTGATCACCGATGTCATTTCCCACCAAGGTTTCAAAATTAACTCCTCCCAAACGCTCATAAAAGGCCATAGCGCTGGTATTGTTCTTTAGCACCCATAAATACAATTTTCCTTTGGGATTCTTCTTCAGTGCTTCTTGGGCCACCATGCCCATCAGATGTCTGCCAATTCCCTTTCCCTTGACCGTCATCAATACATGCAAATTGTCCAATAAGGTACCGTGTTCGGCATCATCCTCAAGAAAGGCACAGGCAAATCCGCAGATTTCCCCATCCTGTTCAGCTACCAAAACGACTTGATTAGGAGAGGGATTTCTTAGTCTATCTTTCCAAACCTCTTCTCTCTCCAATGCAGCTTCCACATCCAAAAAATGATCACTAAAATCACCTCTGTAATGCTGTTGCCAATTTTTTACGTGCAATTTGGCGATTTCCAAATAATCACCGGCCTTGGCTTGCCTATACGTCAACATAACAAATGATTAAATTCCTAGGGAATCGTACACTATTACCTTGGTCCATAAATTGCTCGATTCCGCAACAAATAGGTTGTGCGCTTCCTCTGTCTGATATTTTGTCTGTGCGTCTGCCGACTCAAAGGAAACTACCAAAGAATAGGTAAAGGACCCGTCCACAACATCGCGGGTGGCCTTGGGTGGAACCCCCACAAACTTGGTCTTGGCATATTTGGAATCCCGCATAAACTTCATGATGGAGGTTTCAAAAGCCTTTCTATCCTCAACATTATCAGGGTTCTTTAACCAAAAATAAACGGTGTGTACAAAATTGGAATCAAAGTTCTTCATATCTTCCTTGTTTTAACCATAATTACATACGGCCATTGTTAAAAATATTACGGTAAATTATAGTGTCAATAATTTTGAATATTGTTTGAATCTGTCCCAAATTTCCCAATATTTGGATAGATTTTTCATCTGCTAAAATAAAAAACAATTATCCAATTTGTGCCTTTTGGATAAAAGGAAATTAATCCTCCAAGAATTGCTTCTTTCTATTGCTTAATTCCAAGGCGGAATAATCCAGTTTCCAACCTATGGTCTCTACAATCTTTTCAATTAAAAGCACCGCCTCCAAAGCCTCCTTATTTGCAGTATCCATCAAACCACTTTGGGGAATCTTATCCCTTATATGTTGCTTTGCCTCCATATTCAGTGAGGTAAGATCCGTTGGAGTAAAGGAATTGAAAAGTCCGTTTTGAATGTCATAAAACTGTAGTTCCGGGGAAATGGACAAAATTTCAGGTTGTGGAAAATTGGTAAGGATAATTCTTTTCTTATCGTTATCCGCGTACATTTGCAACTTCTTAAGGTCAAAACCAATATGTGCCTTGGCGTTGATGATGATCAAGGCTTTCTTTTTGCTGCTTACCAAGCTAAGAAAACGCTCCTTGGTGTTTTCGTACCGATAAATTTCGGCAAAATCACCTTCCACCGTTATTAACTTGCATACGCTTTTTATCTTATCCAACAGAATGGTCGACTGATGTTCCGTAAGTTCCTTGCTCCTCTTTTTGCGAAAAAAGGAAAACACCCAGTACATGGTAATGGCCCCGAGAATAAGGCCTAAAAAAAGTTCCAATATATCACTCATCTCCCTTACCTATTTGTCCTAAGTGGGTATATTTAAACCCCTTGTTATATTTTAGTCCATAGCCAAATATCCTGTCCATGGAAGCATGCGAAAATAGGATGATTCCCATTAACTGACACAAAGGTAATGAAAGATAAATCCCCAAAAAATAAATAGCGATGGCCAAACCCTTATGATGAAATACATTATACCCAATGGCACCAACCCTATTTCCCATAAGATATCCCAGCATCCCAATATCGGGAGCCAAAATCAGAAATATAAACCACCACCAACTATAATCCAACAAACTAAAAAGATATAATCCTAGACAGAACATCAATAGTTCCTCTATTTTTAAAAGTAACCGCATACCGCAAATTATTATTCTTCTATTAAATACAAAACAGGCCTACTGGGGCTGGCATCATTTTCAAATGATGCCAACTGAAGGTTCAAGAAATATTTTCCATCCTTAATGGAGTTTGCCACAAATATAAACTCGGTTATTGTAGCTTCCAAACGATGTTTTCCATCATAATTCCAAAAAGTTTTATGCGCCAATAAAGCACCCCCATCCTTTTCCTTATCCACGGAAGGAAGATCTATCAACAGATGCTCCACTCCCTTATCCACCAATAACTGTGCTGCCGATTCCAATAAATATGGGGGGTTTGTATTGGCATATTGCCTAGTCATTTTATCCCTTAGGTTTGGTATGGTCCGGATGATTACTGCCTCCCTATTTTTATTGCCCAAGGCATACTGCAATTGCTTTTTGGAGATTACAAAATCGCCGTTTATTTTTTCCGGAGCTATGGTAATCACCTCGGCCATAAAAAAGAATTTGGAAAGACTTGTATTTACCGAGTTAAACTCTTCGGTAATATGTCCGATACATTCAGTATGGGTGCCATGGGCATGGGGATTAAAACAAATATCATTGAAATTTACCGAAGCCCCTTCGGACACCTTTCCAACAAAATCGCCCTCGCTATGAGGCTGAATTTTTGGAGCATCAACATACCATGCATTGACATTGGTACTTCTACCGGTGATAGGAATGGAGATATCCAAAGGTTTGGACAGGTCTATGGTGTAATTTTTTGTGTTGTGTTTTATAATTGTTTTCATGTTCAATTGGCACTATACCCGCCTTGGAAACAGGTGTCTATTTGCTATCAAATCTAACCATAAATAAATCTGCGGCAATCCCATCACTCAAAAATTTGCCTTTTTTTGAGACCAGTAAATTCCCATTCTCCATATAAAGCAGTCCATCTGCAATTCTTTTGTCGGCCCCTTGCACCAAATACGAAAGATATTCCGTTCCGAAGTCGGACTCTATCCTATCCAAGGAAACTCCCCATATGGTCCGCAATCCGGTCATGATATATTCGTTGTAACGATCCGTTATGGACAACGTTTCCACTTCCATAGGCAGTTGGTTTAGAGCCAATGCTTTTATATATTTTGCATTGTTATTAATATTCCACCCTCTTCTAATCCCGTCATAGGAATGGGCAGAGGGACCAATGCCAAGATATTTTTTTCCTTGCCAATAAGCCGTGTTGTTCCTAGAAAAGTAAGCAGGTTTTCCAAAATTGGAAATTTCATAGTTTACGAAACCCTCTTCTTCCAATTTCCGGACCAAAATATGGAAATGGGCTTCTGCCAATTCATCATCAACGGGCGGGATTAGTCCTTTCTCTATAAAAGTCTTTAAGGCTGTTTTGGGTTCTACGGTAAGGGCATAACTGGAAATGTGGGGTACGCCAAAGTCCAAGGCCTTTTCTATGTTGGAAATCCATCTTTCATTGGTCATTCCGGGAATGCCATAAATTAGATCGATGGATATGTTATCAAAATATTTTATTGCAAGCCCAATACAATCCTCCGCTTCTTTAGCATTGTGTGCCCTATTCATCATTTTCAAATCCTCCCCAAAAAAAGATTGAATACCAATACTCAGTCTATTGATTGGAGATCGGGCCAATTCCATTATTTTATCCAAGGACAAATCATCCGGATTGGCCTCCAAGGTTATTTCAGGATCAGCTACTACGGTATAATTACTATAAACTGCCCCGATTATCAGGTCTATTTCGGCCGTATCCAATACCGATGGCGTTCCGCCCCCAAAGTAAATGGTCTGTACCACCTCATCCTTAAATTCTTCCTTTCTAAGAACCAGTTCCTTAATCAGCGCCGATATCATTGCCTCCTTCTTCCCCATATTGGTGGAAAAATGAAAATCGCAATAATGGCACGCCTGCTTGCAAAAAGGAATATGTATGTAAATGCCGCTCATTTTTTCAGTGGTCAGTGGTCAGTGGTCAGTGGTCAGTGGTCAGTGGTCAGTGGTCAGTGGTCAGTGGTCAGTGGTCAGTAAAATTAACCTATTTGGAACCAAACTTATCGGGGTTATTGATCATAAAATAAATTAGCTTCCCAATTTCCTGACTTTCACTTACCATCTCATCGAATATTTCCTTTTTTATATATTGGCATTCCATGGCATATTCCATCCATACTAGGGTTTCTAAATTCTCAGCATCGCTAGCGGTTAATTTATTGATGAAATATTTAGGATAAAGTCGCTTAGCATAAGATTCGGCAATATTAGCTGAAACACTTCTGGAAGATCTTCTTATTTGATCGGTCAAGGAATACCTTTCTTCTTTTGGAAAGGATTTGGAAATTTCATAAATCCTCATTGCCAAGGCAAAAGATTTTTTATAGGCCAATAAATCTTGAAATCTCATAACTACTGATTATTGTTCAATACATCAAAAATAAGTCTTCGAATTAATTGGCAAATAGGTCTGATCAGAATTTTAACTGTTGGCTCTTACCATACTGTTTACTCATTACTGATTACTGTTCACTATATATCGGCTAAAGGATTACTATCTGTTCCCATACAAAGTATTGGTAATTGGTAATTGATTATTGTTTCTTGATTTTGTCACCGTTCTGTTTCACAAAAGCATCCCAACCACTATAGCTTTTGCCAACTTCTATTCGGCCTTCGTTATAAAAGTGGCATACAGCAGCTGCCAAGCCATCGGTACTGTCCAGGTTTTTGGGGAGCGACTTTAAACTCAGTACGCTTTGAAGCATTTTAGCCACCTGTTCCTTACTGGCGTTTCCGTTCCCGGTAATGGCCATTTTAATCTTTTTCGGCAGGTACTCGGTGATGGGGATCTGGCGCGATAAGCCAGCGGCCATGGCAACCCCCTGTGCCCTGCCCAGTTTGAGCATGGATTGAACATTCTTTCCAAAAAAAGGGGCCTCAATGGCGATTTCATCCGGGTGGTAGGTATCGATCAGTTCTATGGTGCGCTCAAATATGAGTTTAAGTTTGGTATAAGGGTCGTCATATTTCTTGAGCAAGAGCTCGTTCATCTGAAGAAACTCCATCTTTTTGTTCACCACCTTGATTAGGCCAAAGCCCATAATGGTAGTCCCAGGATCAATACCCAATATTATCTTTTCGTTTGCCAATGATGGAATTATTTTAGGTTTTACCGTTATTTAGAATTCACAATAATAGGAATCCTGAATTTTGAGGATACGGGCACCCCTCTTTTTAGGGCTGGCGATAACGGGGGCAGGCCTTTTAGACTTTGGGTGATGATAGTGCGAAATTCTGGGATCTGATTTTCAATATCCTCGTTACGCTGCACTTCCAAGACGGATATTTCCCCTTGATAATCCACTAAAAAATCTACGTATATGTTGGTATTGACATCGGACACGAACTGAAATTCAAAATCCTCCAAAGTCTCCGTGTATTGGTCCAAAAGGGTATTCTGAAAACAATCCAATTGTTCCGCCTTATCCATCATTTCATCACAATTGTCAAATAGTGGATAACGATCTACCTCGTTGAAATTTATATTGCGCATTTCCTCATTTACCAATTCTTGGGTTCTTTCTTCCTTGGAAGTAAACCAGTCGCAAGAGGTAAAAAGACAAAAACAAGCCAAAACCGCAACTTTCCTCATGTATGCCAGATTCTGGGCGGAAATTACAATTTTTTGATCAATTTAAGGGGTTTCCATATGAATTTCCTCCTTTAGTTTCATTATCCTTTTGGAGGTGAATTCCGAAAAGTAATCTCCTTTACCACCAAATTGCTCCTGATATTCCTGATAGCATTTTAAGGACATTTTGGGATTTTTGTAGTATTGATCGGTTAATAGGCAAACTTCATATTTATATAAATACCCTGTTGGATCTTCCATAAAAGCCTTTTTATAATATTCGATCGCCAATTTTAAATTGTTTTGCTCCACTGCAAGTCTTGCCAAGGCATTATACTCCTTGTCCAACACCACCTTCTGAACTTCAATAGATTTTTTAATATAAATATTGGCACTATCCAGTTGCTGCAATTTTGCAAATGCACTTCCCATGCCGTAAAGTGCAATTGGGTTCTCTTCATCAAAAGTTAAAAGATTTTCATAGGCTTTTTTTGCCTTCTCGAACTTACCCAAGGCAAAATAAGAATACCCCATTTTTTCAAAAATGTATTCCTTATACTCTCCCAAGTCAACCAGACGTTCAAATAAAGGTAAAGCAAGCCATAGCAAATTATCATTGTAGTTGGCTAGGGCCTTTAGATTGATCAAGCTCACATCGTTTTCGTAAAAATGCAATCCTTTATCCACATATTTCAGAACTGAGTCCCGTTCCCTTTGTAATAAATAATATTTCCCTAATTGAAACAAACTGCGCAAATGGGTGTTATCAACCTTTACCGAGTGCTTGTAGGCAGCAATACTCTCGGGAAAAAGATTTAATTCCTTTAAGGACTCCCCTAGATAGTAGAAGTATTCAGGGTTAGGATTCTTTCCATGTACTAATTGAGAAAAGACCTCCTTGGCAAGAGCATGTTTCTTAAGTTTTAGATACAGCCTTCCAAGTTCATATGTTGCCAATTCTTGGAATTCGTTTTTCTGGACTATGTTTTCATACTGTGCCAGTGCCTTTTCGTAATTCCCTATAGCATTGTAGGCTCGGGCAATCTGTAATTGGGCATTTGGGCTTGCCACCTTGGCATATTCATTTATAGCCAAAGTGTAATTGCCAATAGCATAAAGGCTGTCGGCAACTGCCAAGACGGAGGATTGAGCTCCGGTCTTGACGAATAATAGCAGAAAAATAATCCTGAGAATTGTGGTCACTAATTTATTGTAATTTAAAGGTAATAGGAATGGAAAAGGGAATTTTCACCTCTTTTCCCTTATGCTTTCCACCTTTCATTTGAGGCAATAATGAAACAATTCGGGCCGCTTCATCCTCCAATAATTTGTCTGGACCGCGTAACCTTACATTGCCAATCCTTCCATCTTCGCCAATGGTAAACATTACATTTACTCGACCCTGAATACCCTTTTCCTGAGCTTCCTCAGGATAACTAAAATTCTTTCCTATATGTTTTTGCATCATGGTATTAAAACAGTCCCTTTTATTATCTGAATCCTCACATCCTGGAAATACAGGCACCTTGTCTACAAAGGCAAACGGAACCAGTCCGTTACCGTCATATTCATAGGTTTGAGGTGAAGTTTCTTCTTCCGAGCTGCGTTCCAGCCTAAAAGTAATCGGAATCGAAAAAGGTACCCGTACTTTTTCACCACGGTGTTCCCCAGGGGTCATTTGTGGCAACAAAGAGATAATACGGGCCGCTTCATCCTCCAATAATTTGTCCGGACCGCGTAAACTAACATTACCAATGCTTCCATCTTCTTGGATAATGAACAGCACATTTACCCGTCCCTGAATGCCAATTTCCTGGGCTTGTTCGGGATATCTAAAATTCTTTCCAATATGCCTCTGCAACATTTGATTAAAACAGGCTCTCATATCCCCTGCATCCTCACAACCTGGGAAGACTGGAACTTTATCTATTATGGCGAAGGCTACATCTGATGTTCCATCATTATTTTCCATTATACCAAATTCCTCTTTTCGCTCCAACTTAAATGTAATGGGAATGGAATAAGCAACCCTCACTTTATTTCCCTTGTGTTCGCCAGGAGCCATTTGTGGTAACAGTGAAATAATTCGCGCTGCCTCTGCTTCCAAAATTTTATCCGGGGAGCGCATGCGAACATTCCCTATACTTCCGTCTTTCTGAATAACGAACATAATATTTACCCGTCCCTGAATACCTTTTTCCATGGCCTCTTCAGGATAATTAAAATTCTTACCAATATGTTTCTGCATTTGTTTTTGAAAACAATCCCTCATATTTTCCGCGTCTTCGCAACCGGGAAAAACTGGCACCTTTTCTACTTGAGCAAAAGGAACGTCAACATCGTCTTGATTAGGATTACTAAGTTGAGGCAATTTGGTGTTTTTTATTAACTGTGCATCGCCAGTAGCTTGTTCTTCCTCAGAAATTCTATTTTCTTTGGCCTCCATGGAAGTGTACACCAACATTCCCACTACCAACGGCACCAACAATAAATATTTTAGCTGCCAAACTCTTTTAGATTTTGATTTTTGTAACATGACGATTCGTTTTTTGATTAATGATGATTTAAAAAATTGATTGATGAAAGAAATATGTTGGGTCTGAAAGACCTGTGACAACAACATTTGATACTGCTCCGCCTTATGGGTCTTGGCCACTTTTGCATCGGCGATGAACTCGTGCAATTCGGAAACCCTATTTTGATATACGTAGACCAGGGGATTGAACCAGCCCAAAATGCGCATCAGTTCAAAGAACAACAGGTCCCAGCTATGCCTTTGTTCTATATGTACCAGCTCGTGCTGAATTATGCTTTGATGTTCCTTTTCCAACACCTGGTCCCCCAAGAAAATAGACCTGAAAAAAGAAAAGGCCATATTGCTGTTTCTTACCACTACCCTAGTGAAGTCTTTGAAATAACGGATTTCACCCTGACGTTTTAGTCGGTCTATTTGGAACAATTTGTAGGCAAACAGCAAGGCTGCAATTAACATTCCGCCGTAAAATATTATTTCGGTTGCAGAAAGATCAAAAGAAGTAGAATTTTCAGGAGCAACTACCACCCCTTCGGACATATCCATTCCCCATAAATACTCGGGATATACAAAATATTCAGAAGATACTGTAGTCTTAAAAGCCTCGATCTTTATCCATGGCAGCAAAAGGGATAATACAAAAGTCCCGATCAAGTACACCCTGTTCCACTGAAAAAAGGTCTCCCGTTTTAGGAACAGATCGTAAATGATCAAAAACAATAGCTGGAAGGCCATGCATTCTAAAATGTACCGTATCATTCCTTCTCTTCTTTAATGTCCTTGAGTATCGATTCCAATTCAGAAAGGCTCATATCGTTCTTTTTCATAAAGAAGGACACCATACTTTTGAAGGAGCCCTGAAAATAGCCATCCACCAATTTGTTAATGGACTGATTGCCGTAATCCGATTTCTTGATCAGCGGAAAATAAAGATAGCCCCTGCCCTCTTGCTCGTGGTCTACAAAACCTTTGCTCTCCAAGATGCGTACTATGGTGGAAACTGTATTGTACGCCGGTTTGGGCTCAGGAAGTTCGTCTATGATGGCGGCCACATTACATTTCTGCAACTGCCATAATACCTGCATTACTTCCTCCTCTGCTTTGGTCAATTGTTTCATTTAACTAACTTTTTAGTTGATCTACACAACAAATATAACTAAATATTTAGTTTAAACTAATTTTTTAGTTATAAAATTACGTTGCATGTCAAATAGATGTTTAATTCCTATATTAAAAAAGCTACAAGTGCGACTTCTCATTCGGTGCAAAATGGCACCTCATTTCGAAGTGACTATCCCCAGTCATTTCGAACGAAGGTGAGAAATCACACAAGTAGCTCAACGAAGTTTTGAAAGTTATCCACGACGCAACTACCACTATGAACATGAAATATAGGGTACCAAAATTAAAACCAAAACCTGTGCGACTTCTCGGCGTTCCCGAAAAAGGACGCTGTCGAAGTAACCACTCTGGTCATTTCGAACGAAGGTAAGAAATCACACAAGCAACCAACCTCATGTTTCCAAGCCAAGGTTTGTGTTTCTCTCCCCTTCCGGCTTCTCCTTCGTCGAACCCACCTTCCCCTGATTAGGGGAAGGAACATTATTTTTGCATTACATTGTGTGACATAAAACCATAAGTATAATCATTGTAAGCTCCTTCCCTTGGCTAAGGGAAGGTGGATTCTCGGCTAGCAGCCGAGGAGACGGAAGGGATTGTAAGCCTAAGTCCTTGGAAAAGCACATAATTTCCAATTGACAACTTAGGTTTGGATCGTCACTGAAATTGCCTGATGTCCAAGTGACTTGTACCAGTCCTTTCCCATCCATGTAACAATTCCTCCCTATCTTCGTCAAACAGAGAACGTATTCCGTCACCGGAATTCAAAAGATTAGTATGGATATTGCGCTATTGATTATCGGGTTTATTTTAATGTTTGTTGGAGTGCTGGGTAGTTTTCTACCGGTATTACCAGGAACGCCTATAAGTTGGATAGGCCTGCTCCTACTTTACCTTACCAATGCCATTCCTGATGATTGGGTCTTCTTGGGTATTACCCTGGGCATTGCCTTAATGGTTTTTGCCTTGGATTATATTATTCCGGTTTGGGGAACCAAAAAATTTGGGGGAAGCAAATGGGGTATGATAGGCACCACCATTGGGCTTTTTATAGCCTTAATATTTCCTGTTCTAGGTTTTTTTGGAATAATAATCTGGCCTTTTTTGGGAGCTTTGGCCGGGGAACTTATCAACAAGGCCGACCAAAAAACGGCCCTAAAGGCCGCTTTTGGTTCTTTTTTGGGTTTTTTAACCGGAACCTTCCTAAAATTTATGGTCACTATAATTTATTTGGGCCTCTTTATTTATAAGGCCTGGGAATATAAATCGGAATTATTTCCCTTTTTTAATTAACCACCATTACTTCATCCAGGTAACTTTTTCCTGCCATGGCCCCTTAACAACTTCAGGAATTTCTTCGTCATAATAGCCCATATAGAAAAAACCTAGGCACACCTCCCCGGAGTTCAACTCAAAAAAATCGTCCATATGTTTAATGAGGCCAGGGGAGCTCCAATAACTGCCAATCCCCATTTCGGTACAGCAAAGCCACATATTTTGAACCGCCATGGCCGTTGCAGCCACCTCTTCCCATTCAGGCAAACTTTCCAAGGGATCACGTTGCATACAAATAGCTATTACAGCCCCAGCCTTTTTAGGGTTTTGTATCAACTTTTCAACCTTAAACTGCTTTGGCTTGGGGTCGGTTTCCATGTATTTCAAAGAAAGGAACAATCCCAATTTTTCCTTGGATTCCCCTTGTAATACTTTAAAGCGCCAAGGTTCCGTTTTTTTGTGGGTAGGCGCAAAATTGGCCGCCTCCAGGACCTTCTCTATGATTTCCCTTTCAATAGGCCTGTCATTATATTGGGCTGGAAAAATAGACCGACGCCTCTTAATTATATCAAAAATCATAATCTCTCAATTTAAATAGTACAAATTAGGCTTTTAAAGCCCTACTGCGATTGATTTAACAACAAATTAATACAATGGCGTAAAGCAGGGTTTCTATTGTCTTCCTTCCAACAAACGGATAGCACTGCCCTTTGCGGAATATTCTTAAGTTCTATAAACTTCACCTTCATCTGAAAGCCGTATTGCAAAGAAGTAGGTATTATAGCAATGCCCAAATTATTCTCCACCAACTTAAAAATGGTCTGGGCATGCACCGATTTATGGGAAACCTTGGGAGTAAAACCCGCATCCTCACAAATACTCATAACCGTGTCAAAGTACAAAGGACTATAATCTTGGGCGAACAAAATAAAATTCTCTGCCGCCAATTGCCCTACATCCCTAAATTCCCTGGTCAACATGGGATATAATTCCGGTAAAACCACGGAAAAGGTGTCCGTATAGACCGGCTGAATGTTTAGGCCCTGAGGCACACGGGACATACGTACAAAGCCCATATCCAATTTATCCTTTAAAATGGCATTTACTTGGGCATTGTTGGACAACTCCTCCAAAGTAGTCCGGATTCCTGGAAATTTGTCTTTTAACTTAATCAGAAGATTGGGTATCACTTCCTGCATGGCCGAACCCAAAAAACCTATCCGGACTTCACCAAAATTACCATCCCTAATATGCCCCAACTGCTTTTTGGTAACTTCCAAATGGTTTAGAATAAACTCAATTTCACTTTTGAGATATTCCCCCGCAGCCGTAAGACTTACCTTCTTCTTAGTTCGAACAAAAAGTTTTACGTCCAATATCTCCTCCATTTGTTTAATCTGTCTACTTAAGCCAGGCTGCGAGATAAAAAGCTTTTCCGCCGCTTTTCTATAGTGCAATTCTTCGGCCACTGCCAAAAAATAATTGAAATGTCGGATTTCTAATTGATAACCCATAGTTATTAAGTATGTATATTAATAGTATTGGTGATTATCAAACTTAATGAATAATTTTATATTGATAAAAATAATCCCATGTCTACTTCAAAAAAAACATTTTTTTTCGGGGAAGATTATCTTTCTGCAGGCCTCGCTCTAGGCCTTACTAGAGGAACGATCCACGGACAGATCTCAGAGAAAGCAAGAAAAAGGATTCGTGCCAGTAATAATGCCGTGGCATGTATTGTGGAAAGGGGAAAAGCTGTTTACGGAATCAATACCGGTTTTGGCCCCTTATGCACCACTAAAATCTCCAAAACCGAAACCAACATATTACAAAACAATATTCTGCAAAGCCATAGCGTAGGAGTTGGAGAGCCCATCGAAAACGAGATTGCCAAGTTGATGCTCGTTTTAAAGGTCCATTCCCTTGCCAAAGGTTGTTCTGGTATTGCTGAAGCCACCCTGGACCGTATATTATGGCATATAGATAACGATGCTATTCCAATAGTGCCCTCCCAAGGCTCTGTAGGGGCATCGGGTGACCTTGCCCCTTTATCCCATTTGTTTTTACCGCTAATTGGTATGGGAAAAGTTAGGTATATCAAAAAGGTGATTTCCACAGAGCAACTACATAAAATTTACGGCCTTCAACCTCTGGAATTGGGGCCCAAGGAGGGATTGGCGTTAATAAACGGTACGCAATTTATTGCTGCCCACGCCGTAATGGTCATTGACAAAATGTACGCTTGCCTTACCCATGCCGACATCATTGGTGCCATGATGATCGAAGGGTTACAAGCCAGTGTAAAACCATTTTATAAAGAGTTGCATGATCTACGTCCCTTTAAAGGCAATAGCCACGTGGCCGCAAAAATCCGTTTCCTATTGAAGGATTCGGAAATTATGCAAGATCATATAGATTGTGAAAAGGTACAGGATCCCTATTCGCTCAGATGCATTCCACAAGTCCACGGTGCTTCCAGAAATGCGTGGTTACATTTAAAGGAACTATTGGAGATAGAGTTAAATTCAGTTACGGACAACCCCATTATTATAGATGAGGACTTAACGATAAGTGGGGGCAATTTTCACGGACAGCCATTGGCCATGGCGCTGGACTATGTATGTTTGGCCGCCTCTGAGCTTGGAAACATCTCGGACCGCCGTATTTATCTGGCCTTGAAAGGCAATAGCCCCGGGGTACCAAAATTATTGATGAAAGATACAGGAATCAATTCGGGCTATATGATCCTCCAATACACCACGGCGGCTTTGGCCAGTGAAAATAAGGGTTTGTGTTTTCCTGCCAGTGCGGATAGCATCCCAACTTCCCTAGGACAGGAAGACCATGTAAGTATGGGGTCCATCAGCGGCAGAAAGGCGATGCAGGTCTTAGAGAACGTTGAAAAAATATTGGCCATTGAACTCCTTACGGCAGCACAGGCTTTTGAATTTAGAAAACCTATGAAATCAGGAGTCTTGTTGGATGAAGTCCATAAAACGATTCGTAAAAAAGTGGCCTTTGCCCATAAGGACAGGGTATTCTCGGATGACATTGAAAAGGGAATTGAAATAATTAAAAACCGTACGATAATACAGTCAATACAAAAAACAATGCAGCACCACAATCTAAAAATGGAAAGTCCATTCGAAGATGAATTTGAAAAATATTGAACAATAGTCATGCCCTCAGCTATAGTTAGTCTAATATAACCCATGGACAAAATAAAAAAATACACCCTAATAGGCCCCTTTAAGCAAATCTTGACGATGGTAGGTTTACCGTTAAAAGGAGCCCTATCCGATGAGCAATTGCCCATATTGGAAAATGGGGGCATTATTATGGCAGATGAAAAAATCCATGCCATAGGACCATATCCTGAAATTCAGGCGGAAGCAAACTACCTAAATGCTGAAATTATCCATATCCAATCCACAATGGTATGCCTTCCCGGGTTAATTGATGCCCACACCCATATCTGCTTCGGCGGTAGCAGGGCCAAAGACTATGCCCTCCGAAATTCCGGTAAAACCTATCTCGAAATTGCCATGGCCGGGGGTGGAATCTGGGATACGGTAACCGAGACAAGAATATCCCTAACACCCTCACTAATTGAGGGTGTCAAGATAAGAGCGGATAGACATTTGGCACATGGAGTGACCACCATAGAAGTAAAAAGTGGCTATGGCCTTACGGTACAGGAAGAACTAAAAATGCTAAGGGCTATTGCTTCAACCAATAAAATATGCCAGCCCGACCTAATACCTACTTGCTTGGCTGCCCATATGGTCCCTAAAGACTACCAGGGAAGTCCATCCAATTATCTATTGGAAATAAGCAATACACTATTTCCGATAATAAAAAAGGGAAAATTGACGAATAGGATCGATGCCTTTCTGGAAGAAGGGGCATTTTCCCCTACTTTGATTGCCCCCTATTTTGACAAAGCAAAAGCCATGGGGTTCGATATCACTGTGCACGCAGACCAATTTTCTATTGGTGGTAGTGCCGTAGCGGTAAAATACAATGCCATCAGTGCCGATCATTTGGAAGCCAGTACAGAAACAGAAATTCAGCTTCTGGCCAAAAGCAATGTAGTGGCCACTGCCTTGCCGGGCGCCTCTTTGGGCTTGGGCTGCAACTATGCACCAGCCCGCCGACTATTGGATGCCGGGTCGGCCCTTGCCATCGCCAGTGATTGGAACCCAGGTTCCGCCCCAATGGGCAATTTAACGATTCAGGCCGCGGTTCTGGGCGCCTTTGAAAAACTCTCCAATACTGAGGTACTGGCCGGAATAACCTTTAGGGCCGCAGCTGCTTTAAACCTAAAGGACCGCGGTACCCTAAAAAGTGGGTTATTGGCAGATCTCATTGCATTCCCCCACAAGGATTACCAAGAAATTCTTTACCAACAGGGAATGATGCCGCCTTCGCTTGTCTGCAAAAGAGGAAAATTGGTAGTACATAAACAATACCCTAAAAGAGACCTAAACCATGACGGAAGAGAACTTTAAAGCACAAATACTCCAGGGGATACCGAAAGAATTACCAGAAAAAAACGTCTTTCCCAAGAATACCAATAGAGCACCCAAACGCAGGGATATCCTTTCCTTGGAGGAGAAGAAATTGGCCATACGCAATGCCTTGCGTTATTTTCCTAAGGATTGGCACGAGATCCTTGGAAAAGAATTTGCCCAAGAATTGAATACTCTGGGCAGAATCTATATGCATCGCTTCAAACCCGATTACCCTCTTTATGCAAGACCAATTGATCATTATCCTGCAAAAACGGTTGAAGCTGCCTGTATAATGCTAATGATCCAAAACAATTTAGATCCCCAACTTGCACAACATCCAGAAGAACTCATAACCTATGGGGGCAATGGTGCCGTTTTTCAGAACTGGGCACAGTATCTCATTACCATGCAGTATTTGGCTACCATGACCAATGAGCAAACTTTGCATATTTATTCCGGGCATCCTATGGGACTATTTCCCTCTTCCAAAGAAGCACCAAGAGTAGTGGTTACCAACGGGATGATGGTCCCCAACTATTCCAAACAGGACGACTGGGAGAAGTATAATGCCCTTGGGGTTACACAATATGGACAAATGACGGCAGGATCCTATATGTACATAGGACCCCAAGGAATAGTCCACGGCACCACCATAACCGTACTGAACGCCTTTAGAAAAGTCTTGAAAAATAACGAATCGGCCAAAGGAAAAATATTTCTTACCTCGGGTTTAGGGGGGATGAGCGGGGCCCAGCCCAAGGCGGGTAATATTGCCGGCTGCATTACCATTTGTGCCGAGGTAAACAAAGTTGCCGCAGAAAAAAGATTCCAGCAAGCTTGGGTAGATCAGCTTTTGGAAGACTTGGACCAATTGGTTATACGAACTAGACAGGCCATACAACATCAAGAAGTTGTTTCCTTGGCATACATTGGCAACATTGTTGAAGTATGGGAAAGGTTTGACCAGGAAAAGATATTCGTTCATTTAGGATCCGATCAGACCTCCCTTCACAACCCCTGGTCAGGGGGGTATTATCCGGCTGGGCTGAGCTTTGAAGAATCCAATATTCTGATGCATAGGGAACCCAAAGTTTTTAAACAAAAAGTACAGGCCTCCTTAAGAAGACATGTTGACGCTATTAACAAACATACCGCCAAAGGGACTTACTTCTTTGATTATGGCAATGCTTTTTTATTAGAGGCATCTCGAGCGGGCGCAGATATAATGGCGGGCCATGGCAAAGATTTTAGATACCCATCTTATGTTCAAGACATCCTAGGCCCCTTGTGTTTCGATTACGGCTTTGGCCCCTTTAGATGGGTATGCACCTCAGGAGACCCCGTAGATTTACAAACGACCGATAAACTTGCACTGCAAACTTTGGAAAAAATTAGGCCTAACGCACCCTTCGAAATCCAACAGCAAATACAGGACAATATAAAATGGATCCGGGAAGCATCATCCAATAACTTGGTCGTAGGATCACAGGCCCGTATATTATATGCCGATGCAGAAGGTAGGTCTAAAATTGCCATGGCCTTTAACACCGCTATAAACACAGGAGAAATCAGTGCGCCTATTGTTTTGGGAAGGGACCACCATGACGTTGGGGGTACGGATTCCCCCTTTCGGGAAACGAGCAATATTTATGACGGTAGTAAGTTTACCGCAGACATGGCTGTCCACAATGTAGTTGGGGATAGTTTTAGTGGCGCTACCTGGGTTTCCCTTCACAACGGTGGCGGTGTAGGTTGGGGCGAAACCATCAACGGTGGTTTCGGTTTGGTGCTGGACGGTTCGAACGATGCTGCCAGACGCTTAAAAAGCATGCTTTTTTATGACGTAAACAATGGAATATCCCGAAGAAGTTGGGCAAGAAACAAGGAAGCATTATTTACAATAAAACGGGAAATGGCCCGTAGCCCGGAATTAAAGGTTACCTTGCCAAATATGGTTGAGGATGGATTGCTGGATTATTTATTTCAATAAAAATATTTTAAGCCTTTATTGCTTGCCGCATATGTCAGACAAGACAATACCGTAATTAAAATCCTACAAGCTACTAAATTGAGGCAAAAATAGATATCCATAATTTTAAATTTTACTTGGAATCATCTATTTTTATTCATTGAACAGCTCTTCATCCAGATATAAAAATGGCCCTAAAGACTGTTCCTCAATTTTGGAACAAACATTCGATAAATAAGTATATTTAAAACAATGATTCCCTGTCCAATCTGTAACCATCCCAAAACCAAATTAAAATACCAGCTTAAATTTAATGTACATGAATGTCCCAATTGCGGTTTTCAATTTTGTCCCGAGGCCACCTTTAATAAAAGTTTGGTTTCGGATTTAAATGAAGAAACCCGTGAAAAAGCACTTATCAATTTAAGGAAAGGGAATTTTCAACATATCATCGCTTCCATTAAAAAAAACAAGGACATTAAATCCAAAGGGCTGGAGGTAGGCCCGGGATATGGTTGGTTTTTGGAGGTCTGCCGGGATCATGGCATTGATTGCCTGGGCATTGAACCTGAAACCCGCTTCAATGAACAATATCTTAAAAAAGGCTTGGAAGTACAGAATGGCTTTTTTCCACAAGATCTACAAAAGGAATCACATTTTGATTTTATTGCCTATAATGATGTGATGGAACACCTACCCGATCTAAAAGGAATTATGGCGGCCAATTATGCTTTACTAAATCCGCAAGGCCTCTTGATCGTTAATTTACCGCAACAAGATGGTATAATTTATTTCATTTCCAAAATAGCCTATCTATTTGGGGTAAAATCGTTGTTGGACAGAATGTGGCAATTTAATTTCCATAGCCCACATTTAAGCTATTTTACCCGAAAGACCTTGCTAAAATTGGCCCAGGACAACAATTTTGATGCTGTAGAATCATTTCCTTTAAAAACTATTAATCTATCCGAAATATCGGATAGGATAGAACAGGATGACCAACAAGGAACTTTTGCGAAGATGGCAACTAAAATAGGGGTGTTCCTAATGTTTCCATTATTACAAATTTTTCCGGACACCCGTTGTTTTATATTTAGAAAAAAATAATTGGGCATAAAAAATGAAGTTTCTTCCAAGCAACATATAAAATCAACAAATCCGATGATTGAAGTATTGCTAAAAATTAAAAAATGGACAACCAAGTTTACCGGGTTTACCGAGGAGCACAATTCCTTTAGAGATCCGATATTTATACTACTAGGCCTTCTTTTTGTATTAACCCTCTTTGCTGCCTATTCCAATCATTTCCAAAATGGTTTTCATTTTGACGACAACCATACCATAGAGGAGAACAAGGCCATTAAAGAAGTAGATCCATTGGCATTTTTTACGGACGCAACAACCTTTAGCACCCTCCCCAGCAACAGGTCTTACCGACCCTATACCACACTTGAAAATGCCATTGATTACAAACTTGGAGGTGGCCTGGACCCTTTTGTATTTCATATCCACATTTTCGTTTTTTTTGTTTTGACCTGTGGCGTCCTTTGCCTTTTTGTTAAAAAACTTCTGGATAAGTTGGAATTCTCCAGATACAACCAGTTTTGGGGACTTCTGATAGCTGCCACTTTTGGCTTGTTGTGTGCCAATGCGGAAACTGTCAACTACATTATACAACGATCGGAAATTGTAGCTGGCTTCTATGTGCTATTGGGATTTGTAGCTTTCTTAAGTGGTGGGAAATGGCGAAAATGGCACCTTTACCTCATTTTTCCCTTTATAGGTTTCTTTTCCAAGGAAATGGCACTGGTTTTTTCACCGCTGCTTTTCCTATATCTTTTAATTTTTGAAGAGGAGGTAGATCTTTTACACTTCTACAGGACAAGGGAACTTAAAAAATGTATCCGCTCCTTTACAAAGGTGCTTCCGTCCTTTGTCCTAACACTGGCCTTTTTAATTTTCTATTTCAGCATGCTCCCGGAAACTTTTGCTCCCGGTGGTCCTGATCGTTACAATTATTTAATTACCCAGCCCTTGGTAATGTGCCACTATATTTTAACCTATTTTATACCTTACAACCTCTCTGCAGATACGGATTGGGTGGCATTTGAATCCATTACGGATTACAGGGCAATATTGGGCATTATAGGAATAGGCATATTAATTTTCTTTGCGCTGAAAACATCCAGTAAAAAGGAAACAAAATTATTTTCCTTTGGCCTTCTTTGGTTCTTCATCTCGCTCCTGCCCTCTTCCTCCGTACTTCCCTTTGCCGAGGTGCTTAACGACCACCGAAGCTTTATCCCATATATGGGACTTACAATAGCCTTTGTTTTTGGCTCCAAATATGTCCTTGAAACCTATTATCCTAAAATTGTGAGCTCAAAAAAAGGGCAATCCATATTAACGCTGTTTATTATCCTTTTCCTCTTCGCCAACGCCTATGGGGTGCACCAGCGAAACAAAGTATGGAAAGACGAACTCAGTCTTTGGCAGGATGTCACCGTAAAAAGTCCAAAAAATGGACGAGGCCATATGAATTATGGCCTCGCACTAATGGCCAAGGGAGATTATACCAACGCCGAAATATCGTTCAAAAAGGCCTTGGAATATGTCCCAAATTATTCCAGTATCTACACTAATATGGGTATATTAAAAAATGCTATTGGCGATAAGGAAAGTGCCGAAAAGTACTTCCAAAAATCCTTATCCCTTAGTGATGCCAACCATAGAACCAAGTACTTTTATGGTAGGTATTTGTTTCAAAATGATAAATTTAAGGAGGCTATTGACCAATTTAAAGAAATAAATCTTATTGTTCCCAATTACCTTGATACCAACGACTATATCTTTAAATCCTATCACAAACTTAAGGATTGGGAAAATATGAAAAGCTACAGTCAAGAGGTTTTGGCGAATTGGCCAAACGATGATACTACAAAAAAATATTTGGATATTGCGATGAACAAAAAATCCATACTTACAGTTTTGGAAGAAGAGGTCAACACTGCACCCAGCCCAGAGAAATACTTGAATTTGAGTTTACAGTACTTCAACGAAGGTAATTTCGACGATTGTATCCGGGTAGCAGGAAAGGCCGTAAAATTAAATCCGGAATACGCTGACGCCTATAACAATATTGGGATTGGGCACTATTATCTTTTAAATTATGACAAGGCCATTGAAGCATACCAAAAAGCACTGGAATTAAACCCTTCCTTTCAATTGGCGAAAAACAATTTGAAAAATGCTAAAGACAAAAAGATGGAAATGGCACGTGTCATTTCAAATTTATCCGATAAGGAAATATCGTCCTATTACATAAACCTTAGTCTTGAATTTTACAATAAGGAAAAATATCAAACCTGCATCGCGGTCGCAAGGAAGTCGATCGCAATAGAACCCAATGCCATAGCTTATAACAATATTTGTTCTGCCTACAACCAGCTAAAGGAATACCAAAAGGCAATAGCCGCATGTAATGAGGCGTTAAAATTAGACGCTAGTTCCAAATTGGCCAAAGGCAATTTAAATTACGCCCTGCAACAGGAAGAGAAGCATTAGAACAAAAGTCAACCCAATAAAAACAATGATCACCCATTAACTCGGCTACCATGGAAACACAGAAATATAGCTCACATAAAATTGCTGTTGTAATCCCATTTTACAATGCCTCCAATGAAATATTGCTCGTCATTTCCAAATTACCGAATTATATCCAAGATATTATTATTGTAGACGACCATAGTTCCACCCCCCTTCCCAAATCGGATATAGAAAATCTTTCCCCTCCCAAGGCTACAATATATTTTTTAGAGAATCCGACAAATTTAGGGGTAGGCGGCGCTACCAAAAGAGGGTTTGAGGAAGCTATTAAAATAGGGGCCGAAATCATTATCAAGATCGATGCCGATGACCAGATGGACCTGAGCTACCTTCCCGATTTACTGGACCCATTAATTGCAAACAACTGCGATGTTGCCAAAGGAAATAGATTCAGGGATTTAAAGGCCCTAAGGGCTATGCCCCTTGTACGAAGAATAGGTAATCTAGGCTTATCCTTCCTTATAAAATCGGCCACAGGGTATTGGCACAATTTTGATCCCACCAATGGATTTTTGGCACTTAAAACCGATGTTTTAAAAAAGTTGGACTTCAACAAACTTGCCAACCGCTATTATTTTGAAACCTCCCTTTTATCCCAGCTATACTTCGAAAAAGCAACTGTTAAGGATATTGCCATGCCAGCCATATATGGGGATGAAAAATCGCACATGAAAATATGGAAAATGCCCTTTGTCTTTGGAGCTAGACTAACCAACACTTTTGTAAAGCGTATTGTAAAGGAATACTTTTTGTACGATTTCAATATTGGTTCAATGTATCTCTTATTCGGTTTTCCACTTTTTATGTTCGGTCTCCTTTTTGGTGCTACGGAATGGATATATTATGCTTCCATAAATACCTTTGCTCCAACAGGTACCATTATGATCGTTACCCTATCCATTATATTGGGCTTTCAACTTATCCTTCAGGCCATACAATACGACATAATAAATGCTCCGAAAGCACCGTAAAGACATTAAAAAAAATCACTAAAATATTTTGGAACGGTTGGTCTTGTCCGAGGAAAAACACTAATATTGATAGAGGCATATTGCCCACTGGGTATCAATAAATTGGTCAACAGGGTCAACAACCTATAAAATTCAATTAAAATGCACACCTATTCCAAAACGGACCCTTTTCTTTGGACAGGACGCAAGTCTGGCCAACAGCTTTATCTTCATGAAAAGGTGCTTTGCATAGATCTTAATTCCGAGCAAGTCCCACGCGTAAATGTAGGTTCTTGGGCCATATTGGGATATGCCTGCGATGAGGGTGTAAAAAGAAATGAAGGTAGAATTGGTGCCGTATTGGGCCCCGACGCCATCCGTAAGCAACTAGCCAAACTCCCTAACCACTTATCGGAAAACACCTTATTGATAGATGCCGGAACAATAGATTGTAAGGATGGGGATTTAAGAAAAACACAAACCGTTTTATCGCGTACCGTTGCCCAACTTCTTCAGCAAAACTCCTTCCCCATACTCTTGGGAGGAGGGCATGACATGGCGTATGGCCATTATAACGGAATAAAGAAGTATCTGGATACGAAAGGCAACAAAAGATCCATTGGCATCATTAATTTTGATGCGCATTTTGATTTAAGAAGCAACCAAAACAGTAATAATTCAGGAACGCCCTTTTTTCAAATTGCAGAGGAATGCAAACAGGACCTATCCAAATTCCAATACCTCTGCCTAGGAATACGCGAGGATGCCAACAACAGTGCCCTTTATAACACTGCAAGAAACCTAGGTGTTTGCTATATTGAAAAATCAAACTTCAACCTCCTACATTATGATAAAATTAAAGATAGGATAGAGCAGTTTACCAAGGAGGTGGATTATATCTACACTACAATAGATTTGGACGGCTTTTCCTCGGCCTACGCCCCTGGAGTTAGTGCCGCTTCCCCTATGGGTTTCTCCCCGGAAATTGTTCTGGAATGCCTGAAAATTATAATGGCATCAAAAAAAATGATCAGCCTCGATATTGCCGAAATGAATCCTACTTATGATATTGACCAACAAACAGCCAAATTGGCTGCTTCCCTGATTCATTTTGTGATCCACCAAAGTCACTAACGTCGCTTTCCAAGAAAATCCATTTTTAATCCCATCATTTAGGAAGCCCTATTCCAACCAGGAGCGGTAATATTTACCATCATCAATCGTCATAGCTGCCTTGGTTATTTGCAATGGTCTAAAAGTATCTATCATTACCGCCAACTCCTCGGTTTTGGATTTTCCTATACTTGCCTCATAGGTCCCGGGATGTGGCCCGTGTGGAATGCCCGCAGGATGCAGTGAAATATATCCTTTTTCTATATTCTTTCTGCTCATAAAGTCGCCATCCACATAATACAACACCTCGTCTGAATCTATGTTGGAATGATTATAAGGGGCAGGAATGGACTGGGGGTGATAGTCGTACAAACGCGGCACAAAGGAACAGACGACAAAAGCAGAGGTCTCAAAAGTCTGATGCACCGGAGGTGGTTGGTGTACACGTCCTGTTATGGGTTCAAAATTATGTATGGAAAAGCCATAGGGATAATTGAACCCGTCCCAACCAACCACGTCAAATGGGTGCGAGGCATACACCAAATGGTGCAATTGCCCTTGCTTTTTTACCTTGATCGCGAAATCGCCCAACTCATCATGGGTCTGTAAATTCTGTGGCAATTTGAAATCCCGCTCACAAAACGGGGAATGTTCCAAATGCTGTCCAAACCAGTTCCTATATCTTTTTGGGGTATAAATGGGATGATAGGATTCCGCGACCAAGAGCCTGTTATCTTCACTGTCAAAATGAATCTGATAAATCATTCCACGGGGAATAATAAGGTAATCCCCATATTCGAACCTCAATTCCCCCAACATGGTTTTCAAGACACCTGTGCCTTCATGGACAAACAACAGTTCATCGGCATCCGCATTTTTATAAAAATATTCCATCATGGACTTTTTGGGTGCTGCCAGTGAGATATGAACATCGGAATTGAACAACATTACACTTCTACTTTCCAGATAATCGTTCATGGGCTCTACTTCAAAACCCTTGAGCAACCTGGACTTTATATTAAGGGATACCATAGCCTTTGGGGAAACATCAAAAGACTTCCCTACTTCCTTTACCATAGTAGGCCTATGCAAGTGGTACATAAGCGACGACATTCCGTCAAAACCTATGGTCCCGAACAATTGCTCGTAATGGAGGCCTCCGTCCTGTTTCTTAAAAACAGTATGTCTTTTGGAGGGTATTTTACCTAATCTGTGATACAAGGGCATAACTATATCCTTATTAATGATTCCTATTTAAAAATACAATAAAATAAGGAGTATCTACAATATTGAAGTTCAATTATTAATGATACAATGGTTGGAATTTCATAGTTTTTTAATCCATATCCATTTCTGGAATTTACATGGAACAGAATTAGCGTAAATTGATGAATCAATCCCAAAAGTTGTGTGTAAATTACCAAAAGATATAATTTACTATCTCAAGTTTGTGTCCTGTTCATTTTATGCAATAAGGTATTCATGAACCTCCTGTGTAGGTTTTTTTGGACAAGCAAAGAAATGTATGATTCACGAAATCCAAGAAAAAACAATGATATTAAGGCAGTACAAACAAAAAAAGCCTCCCAAAATGGAAAGCCTTTCATCGGTGCTTGTCGGTCCAAATATACATCCGGACAAAATCGACAAATACAACCTTGCCTCAATTTGCATTGAGACACAACACAACTGGACAAAGATAGTAAAGGTTTTTAGATTTTCATTATTTGGGCAAGCTTATTTGGACAATCCCTTATTGTCATATTTCAGATTGGTTAAAGTATAAAATTAAAACCTGATTCTTCCAACCTTTTGTACTTGTCATAATCGAACCTGTACAAAAAGGCACCTTTTTTAGAGGTGGATTTATCCTTCTCTTCCAATTTAATAAGCAAATTGAAGGATAATAATTTCTTTCTAAAATTACGATCATCCAATTTGGTCTGATGAATGGCCTCATATAAAGATTGAAGCTGTGGTATGGTAAATTTTTCTGGGAGTAGTTCAAATCCAATGGGCCTATGGGCTGTTTTCTGTCTTAATCGCTCCAAGGCATCGGCAATCATAACGTTATGATCAAGTACCAATTGGGGAACATCATCCAGGGCGAACCATTTTGCGCCATGCAATTTAACTTGTTCCCTATCATAGTCCTTAATTCTGATCAGCGCATATTGGGCAATGGAAATACATCTTGCACCTGAATCCCTCTCTACATCGCTGTACACCTTTAGTTCCTCTAAAAAAATATTCTCCAAGCCGGTAAACTCCGAAAGCACACGGCGAGCAGCCTCTGGGACACTCTCTTCTTCATCCACAAAACTGCCGATTAAGGACCACTCTCCCTTCAAAGGGTCTATTCTTCTCCTAAAAACCAAAAGTTTTAATATGCCATCATCAAAACCAAAAACAATACAGTCTGTTGCCACGAGTATTTTAGGCTGGGCAATATAAGTTCGTTTATTCTCCAAAAGCCTTTATTTCATCTATAATGCACTAAAATATCAAAAAAACAATTCAAATCCTCAAAAGCCCCAATTTTAAACCCCTAAGCAAGATCGCAAAAGCTAAGAATTGAATATCCACGACCAAATCCAAGATATTATTTTTCATCCAAATACCACCCATTGCCCCAAACACAATTAGCAGTCATTTAACATGAAACCTCCTTAATTTTAAATAACTTTTAATAAAAAAAATGAAAAATACCGCTATGTTTTGGGTGGCAGTTACAACCCTGATTTTAATTACCACTGGTATAATGGCCACTATGAACCTCCCCTTTAATTGGGTCTTTTACATTTGTGTCCTAGGGCAAATTTTACTTGTATATATGGTATTTAGGGTTCTTACGGACAACTACGTCACCAACAGGACCTTTAGGGACCTGTATGAGGATCATCCTATGAAGAGTGAAATTAATTAGAAGTTGTTACTTCCTTATCCTGTTTGCTGCTTGGTGGAGTGCCCATACCCAATTCGGGTATTACCAATAAAGGTATTTGGGTGTGAAAGGCCAAACGTTTAATTACGGGTTCGCGCGTCATTTTTTCCATATAACTGTGCTGATAATTGAGCATGGCCAACAAGTGAATGTCCAATTCGTTTGCAAATACCTCCAGGGTTTGGGAAACCGAATTCAATTCTGAAACCGTATGCACATAATGCTCAACCTCACCAATGTACTTCCTTAACATATTGAGGTTGAATTGCTGGACTTCCGTAAGCGATTTAATCTCGTATTGTACATGTACGATCCTAATAGCTGCTTTAAAGGATTTTGCCATTTCCAACAACGGTCTCAGTTCGGAAGTTGTGTAAAACCTATTAAAATCTGTTGCAAAAGCTATTTCCGAGGGAGTCTTAAACTTAAAATGTTGGGGAATGGCCAGTACCGGACAGTTCTTTATGGATTTTATTATTCTAACGGTATTGCTCCCCATAAATACTTCCTCCAAACCGGATGCACCTTTTGTCCCCGTAATCACCAAACTAATTTTATGGGTTTCTATGATATTCTTTATTTCATCTACCAATAGACTAAAGGAAGAAATAGTAATAAACCTATGTTTTGGATTATGGTACTTTTCCTGGATCTTCGCCAAAAGTTGATCCAAACCTTTTTCGGAATTATTTTTAACCACATCCTCACACGCCCTGCCACTGCCACCTGTAGCCATAAACCGGCTATGGGCAATGGTAGGAGTATACGTATTTAAAATATAAAACTCGCACTCTTCATGCCTATAAAGCGAAATTGCATATTTGGTTGCATTCCAGGCATTGGGAGAAAAATCTGTAGGTAATAATATCTTTTTCAAACTATTTTATATTTTATAAAAACCCTCTTAGAGGTTAAGACCACTGCGTAAAATTATAGGAAGTGAAAAACCTGAACTATGACATTTATCAGCTTTTTGCATGGATCCACCACCACAAAAAAACTTGTGGGTTGTCCATGTAGCAAGGTTAGATGTAACTGTTTATACGCTATAAAATGAAGAAATAAGACTCATAAGTCCAAGTGAAATTTTGGGAACCCAACAATGCCAACTACAATAGGGTAAAAGGAAAGACAAACCTTGGCGTCAACATCCCTTTGCCACCTGCCCCAGGGCCTTTCTGTCCGCTATGGCAACTTTCTTTCCATTGGCATTTATCAGCCCCAGTTTTTTGAATTCTGAAATAATTCGGATGGCAGATTCTGTGGCCGTACCAACTACATTGGCTATATCTTCCCTGGACAATGTTAAGGCCAAATAGCCGTTCTTATCATTGCCGAAATTTTCCTCCAAATAAATAAAGGCCTCTGCTATCCTCTGCTTTACAGTTTTTTGGGACATATTAACTATAACATCATCTGCCTCCTTTAAGTCGTGTGCAATATGCCTCAAAACTTCCACGGCAAAATTGGGATTACTGTTTAATGTATCTACTATAGCATCCTTAGGAATAAAACAGACCTCCATATCATTAACTGCAATTGCACTTAAGTTGGCCACTTCTTCGGTAATCACGGAACGCTGACCCAAAACCGCACCTTTGGTTGCCAGTTTTACTATTTGATCTTTGCCGTTGGGACTTAATTTGGACAACTTGGAAACCCCATCCCTCACACAGTATACACCATTGAGCTTATCTCCTTCCCCAAAAATAATTTCCCCTTTTTTTAAAAATTTGGTAGTTTTAGTATCTGAAACCCTCTTCAATTCTTCCTTGTTCATTGCGCGCAAGGAATTGAATTGGCGAATAATACAATTTTCACATCTGCCCATATATTCACAATTACCTGATGTGACAAATTTAAAGGTTATATCTTGGGAAAAAACTGACAATTGTCATGTTTTGGGATGGCAATCGGGGCCATCTTTGCAACCAGGTATTAAGCAAATAATCTATGGATAAAGTAACTTGCTATCACTGTGGTGACGATTGCGGGAAAACTCCCATAAATCACGATGATAAAAACTTTTGTTGTGTTGGCTGCAAAACTGTCTATGAGATTTTTGCCAATAACGACCTATCCTACTATTACGACCTTCAGTCGGCAGCAGGTGCCTCTCCCTCGGAAATTGAAGGTAAGTACGACTTTCTGGAATCCACGGACATTATAGAAAAACTTATAGAGTTCAACGACCATGGTATCCAAATCATAAATTTATACATCCCTCATATACACTGTAGTTCCTGTATCTGGATATTGGAAAATCTAAATAAGCTAAACGCTGGTATCAATAGTTCGCAGGTAGACTTCCCTAAAAAGACCGTTAGGGTCACTTATAATTCTGACAGGATTTCCCTTAAGGAATTGGTGCTCCTAATATCTAGAATTGGATATGAACCCTACATTTCCTTGGATGACTATGACAAAAAGAAAAAAGGCATAAACCGTAGTTTATCCTATAAATTGGGCATTGCCGGTTTTGCTTTTGGAAATGTAATGTTTCTTTCCTTTCCAGAATATTTTGAGGTGGGGGAATTTTGGCTGGATCAATTTAAAGGGGTCTTTAGATGGCTAATGTTTGCCTTTTCCCTGCCAGTAGTTTTCTATGCTGCCCAAGATTATTTTATTTCGGCATACAAGGGATTGAGATCTGGGTTCCTAAATATAGATATCCCAATTGCATTGGGCATTTTGGTGCTGTTCCTTCGGAGTACCGCTGAAATTATTTTCGATTGGGGGTCGGGTTTTTTCGACAGCCTTACGGGCTTGGTCTTCTTTTTGCTTTTAGGTAAATTCTTTCAACAAAAAACGTATTCCTATCTATCTTTTGAACGGGATTACAAATCCTACTTTCCTATAGCCGTTACCAGAATAACAACTAACAATACCGAGGAGAACATACAGGTTTACGACATAACAAGTGGGGATAGACTCCTAATAAGAAGTGGGGAATTAATTCCGGTGGATGGTATTCTTATCAATGGGAATGCAAGAATAGATTACAGTTTTGTAACTGGCGAATCGGAACCAGTAGACAAAAAATCCGGCGATAAAGTTTATGCCGGCGGACGACAGTTGAGCAGCGCTATTGAAATTGAGACCTTAAAATCTGTTTCCCAGAGTTACCTAACTCAACTTTGGAGCAACGCTGTTTTCCAACAGGATAAATCGGGGAGCTTTCAAACCTTGACAGATAGTATAGGCAAAAGATTTACCATAGCCGTACTGACCATTGCTTTCGTCTCAGCTATCATATGGTTAATAATAGATCCTAGTAAAACAATAAATGTATTTACCGCTGTACTCATTATTGCCTGCCCTTGTGCCATTGCCTTGGCCGCTCCTTTTACCTTGGGCAATATGTTACGAATTTTTGGCCGCCACGGCTTTTACCTTAGGGACACCCAGACCATAGAACAACTGGCACAGATAGATACCGCCATTTTTGATAAAACAGGCACTATTACGACCGCCGAAAAGGGACATGTGTACTATGAGGGATTGGAATTGACCAGTGCGGAAGAGTCTCTTTTAAAAAACACCCTACGTTCTTCCAATCACCCATTAAGCAGAAAGCTTTACGATATGTTGGCAGAACAAAACATTGTGCCACTGGAAGAATATGAAGAATATCTGGGCCAGGGGATTAAAGGGTCAACAGTTACGGATAGCATTAAAATTGGTTCGGCGGCCTTTGTCGGCAATACCGAAACAGACAATACGGAAAACACCTCGGTACACTTTAGCACCAACGATCAATACAAGGGCTGTTTTGTTTTTCAGAACCAATATCGGGATGGGGTGGGGGAAACTTTCCATACAATGTCCAAAGATTTGGAATTGGCAATTCTTTCGGGCGACAACGCTGGCGAAAAATCCAATCTGACCAAATTATTGCCAAAAGGGACCCCTTTATATTTTAATCAAAAACCGGATAGCAAACTCCAATTTATAAAGTCGCTCCAAGATCAAAATAAAAAAGTTATGATGGTGGGTGACGGACTAAATGACGCCGGAGCCTTGGCACAAAGTAATGTAGGCATAGCCATTTCCGAAAATGTAAATGTTTTTTCCCCCGCCTGTGATGGTATTCTGGATGCCAAAAATTTCAAATCCCTTTACCAATATATTCTGGCTTCAAGAAAAGCCATTAAGATCATAAAACTTAGTTTCATGCTTTCCCTGATGTACAACCTAGTGGGATTGTACTTTGCGGTTACCGGACAATTGGAACCCGTAATTGCGGCCATTCTAATGCCATTAAGCTCTATCAGCATCGTTGTATTCACCACCGTGGCAACAAACCTTCTAGGTAGAAAACTAGTGTGGAAATAGCCATCCGGACCACAACTTTTGGGGTAGATCATAATTAATAATTACGCAAAAAGGGCAACTGATGCAAGACAGTTGCCCTTTTCCGATATAAGAACTAAGTTATTTTAACTTTCCTTATTTCTGTTGCTCCAAATACGCTACCAAAGAAGCCATTTCCTCATAACTAAGGGCATTCACCAAACCGGAAGGCATCATTGAGGTCTCCAACTCCTTTCTTTCGGCTATATCGGATTTTTTTAATTGGGTAGCTATACCTGCAATATTTCTTATGGTCAGGTCAGTGGCAGATTCCTGGGTTACAAAGCCCACATAATTATCGCCTCCCTTGGTCTGTATCTGTACCGTTGAAAATCCTTGGGAAATGGAGGCATTAGGTTTCAAAATAGACTCAGCAATCTGCTCCCGGTTCATAATGGAACCTATTTGCCCCATAAATGGACCTTTCATTACTTCTCCAGAAGATACACTGTGACAGGTAAAACATGCCTGATTCTTAAAAATCTCCTTGCCTTTTTCCGGATTTCCCTTAATCTTTTTCAAGGCGATCATAATATCTTCAATAGAAGCTTCCCCAATCTGCCCTTTTTTGTTTTTAATCTTTTCCAGATCCACGGCCGGCATATCTTCCTTGGGAGCTGTTAATTCCACTGTACCAAAATCATCTATCGACAACCTATACTTACTGTTCAGCGCTGCATATAATTCCTTTCCTTCTTCTGGAGCTTTTTCCCATTCTCCCTTTAAAAACGAACGTATCACCGGAGTGTATTCCCATTCTACCGTTTTATAATAAGGGCCATGGGTGTCCGGACGGGTACTCCACCACCAGGAAGTATCATAAGGCGCCTCTTTGTGGTAAATACGCGCCAAGGTATTAATGATTTTATTCTTAAAATCTACATCGTCCGTATTTTCATAGGCCTTTATCAGTCCATCAACAGCCTTGGGGTTATGCATATATCGCATTGCCCAAAGGGCCATATCCCTTTGATCGGTATCCAAGGCACTTACACAGGCGTCCACAGCATCTAATTTAACCAATGCCTTGACCGCTAAATGTGGAACAACAATTTCCGCATTTGGCCTGGCATGAGGACCTTCCTTCCCTATTTCTGGAGCAATAAATGAATTTGGCACTGGAATCTCCAATAAATCATTGGCAACTTCCTTTTTCCCCAATCTGCCCAAACCAACAATGGCAGCTGCCTTTACCCGGTCGGAATCGGACTTCAGGGCATTTACAAATGGCTCCGTAGGCACTTTTTCTATGGTCCCCAAACGGTCCGATAAGGCCCTTAGTGCAAACTCCTGAACTTGTGGATCTTCTGTCAGCGACACCAAGCGATCTACTCCCTTGTCCCCCGACAATTGGGCGAAAGTGAATATAGCTGCGGCGCGTACTTCCAAAGACAATGTATTGTCTTCTGCCAATTGCCATACCTTATCGGCCCCTTTTCCTCTTTTGATCAATTCATATTGGGCACTTAGACGTGTCTTGGCATTACCTGCCTTTAATAAATCTACCAAACTACTGGTCCAGTAAAAATCCTCTAAATTAGGGAATGGTTCATAGTTATAATCTTCGGGCACCACCCTCACAACATAGCCTTTATCCGGACTTCCTGAATATCCTGCACCATCCCAAGCCGAAAGATACATGGCTCCTGCAGCATCTACATCCACGTCGGTTATTTGTGGCAGTTGGATAAACTCTTCTTCATCCTGAATAAAACTGGCCTTATTTTCGGTAAGCCTATGAAAGTACAGGTAGCTTCTACCCCAATCGGCCATCATGGGAACATTGTTGTATTTTTCTGGCCAACGGCTGTCGTTCATATAAAGTGATCCTGTTCCGGATCCACCACCAACATCCACCAGGGCAGGAAGGATCTCTTCGGTAAAATGTTTGAACAACACAGGATAACCATATTCCCCTGTTTGTATCTGATGTATAAATCTAATATTCCATCCCCCTCCATCATTGGTATTCCCTCTGGTGTAAATATTCATGAAAGGGTCAATGGCCACGTCGTAAATATTTCTCAGTCCATGGGTGTACACTTCCATTTCGGTTCCATCCGGCCTTACTCGCAAAACACCTCCGCCCAACATGGTCAATTGTGTTCCATCACGATCTGTGGCGTTGTGAAAACCAAAGTCGCCCACAGCAATATATATCCATCCATCTATACCCATCTGAATCCCGTTGGTTGCATGATCGGTTCCTCTCTCTGCTAGGTATTTGGAATTGCTCAAATTCTTTATTAAAACCTTGGCGGGACCATCGGCCACTCCATCCTTGTCCACATCTTCAAATACCACCAAGTCCATATTAAAAGCCTTTCCTGTTTCGGGGGAAAAAGTGGTATGCAGTACAAATACCTCATCCCCTATGGCCAAAATACCCCGAGGATTATCCACTTGGGCAAATTCGGTGTACGAATCCATAATGCCATCATGGTTGCAATCAACCAAACGCTTTATAAACCCTTTGTTCTTTTCCTTCCCCAGGGAGCCCATCATATCTACCCCCACATAGACCTCCCCTGTAGCTGCAACGGCCATACAGGCAGGGCTTGGGGTTAGTTCAGGGCCGGAGAAGCCAGTTATTTTTAAATCCTTTGGCCAATTTAAAACCTGTGCCAAAGAATCCGACGAGGGATAAGTAATCACCTCGGTACTTGGATTACATGGGGCCTCCCCGTGTTTACAACTTAAAACCATCAAACTTAAAATTAAAATAAAGCCTGCCTTTTTAAACATATTGTATTTAGTTAAAATTTATAATTAATACCCTAGATTGAAAATATCGGGTATGGGTTGCAAAATTTTCAATGGAGCTGGGCAAAACTAAAAATCTTTCACATAATTCCTTGAATTAAATGAATTATTTGGATTAAAAACACCATAATTATGATTACCCCCATTCCAGACCACATACCCAACCCCTATACAATCACTATAACAACCTTTAAAATTTTATAGATTACAATTAAAGTATCACAATAAAATATTGCATATTTGAAAAAAGGGAGTGAGATAAATAAGCGCCAGGGGAGAAGAACTTTCAATATTTTATTAAAAGCTGACAAATGTCATATTATACCACACTCCCCATGTTTAGTTTTACGCCCAAATTCAGGTAGGTATGAGTGTAATTTATTTATTGCTGTCATTGAGTATTATTGTAGCCGTCATTTTTTTTGCGGCTTTTATTATTGCCACCAAGAATGGTCAATATGATGATTCCTATACCCCATCCGTTCGCATGCTTTTTGAAGATGAACTCGTAAAAAGCACTACTGCGGACACCAAAAAAATATCTAACCAAAAAAGTGAAAGTCAAAAATTGTGATTATGGAAGTACAACAGTTTTATTACGATAATAAAATCGTAAAAAAATTCCTTTATGCTACTATGTTTTGGGGAATTGTAGGAATGTCGGTAGGCTTATTGCTTGCCTTTATGTTTCTTTTTCCAAATTTAACCGATGGAATATCCTGGTTGAGTTTTGGCCGATTAAGGCCCTTGCACACCAACGCGGTTATATTTGCCTTTGTGGGAAATGCCATTTTTGCGGGTGTTTATTATTCTACCCAACGGTTGTTAAAGGCGAGGATGTTCAGCGATGCCCTAAGTAATTTTAATTTTTGGGGGTGGCAGGCCATCATAGTGGCGGCTGCAATCACCTTACCCTTGGGATACACCTCTTCCAAAGAATATGCCGAATTGGAATGGCCTATAGATTTGGCCATTGCAGTGGTATGGGTAGCCTTTGGCTGGAACCTTATCGGGACCATGCTAAAAAGAAGACAACGCCATTTATACGTGGCCATTTGGTTTTATCTGGCAACATTTGTAACCGTAGCAGTACTACATATCTTCAATAGTCTTGCCCTTCCCGTTAGTGCCTTAAAAAGTTATTCGGTTTATGCAGGAGTGCAGGATGCCTTGGTTCAATGGTGGTATGGACACAATGCCGTTGCCTTCTTCCTTACCACACCTTTCCTAGGTTTAATGTACTACTTTGTGCCGAAAGCGGCCAATAGGCCTATATACTCCTATCGATTATCCATTGTACACTTCTGGTCCTTGATATTCATCTATATCTGGGCCGGACCGCACCATTTATTATATTCTACTTTACCGGAATGGGCCCAAAATTTAGGGGTAGCCTTCTCCATAATGTTGATTGCCCCATCCTGGGGAGGTATGATCAATGGACTTTTAACTTTGCGTGGAGCATGGGACAAGGTAAGGACAGACCCGGTTTTGAAATTTATGGTAGTAGCTATAACCGGTTACGGTATGGCCACTTTTGAAGGCCCAATGCTTTCCCTGAAAAATGTAAATGCCATAGCACATTTTAGCGATTGGATTATTGCACACGTACACGTTGGAGCCTTGGCATGGAACGGATTCCTGACTTTTGGGATGATCTACTGGTTGGTTCCAAAAATGTTCAAAACAAGGTTGCACTCACTTCCCATGGCCAATTTCCATTTCTGGATAGGGACATTAGGAATCATACTCTATGCACTTCCCATGTATGTTGCCGGTTTTACCCAAGCATTAATGTGGAAAGAATTTAACCCTGATGGAACCTTGGCTTATGGTAACTTTTTGGAGACTGTAAATGAAATTATTCCCATGTACTGGATGAGGGCCATTGGTGGCACCATGTATATTATTGGGGCAATTGTCATGATATACAACGTAGTTGTAACCATTAAACACGGTACAAAGGTAAAGGATGAATTGGCAGAAGCGGCCGCATTGACCAACGTATCCAAGAAAAGAACCGCTGGAGAAACTTTCCACACTTGGTTGGAGCGTAAACCCATTCAATTGACAATTTTGGCCACCATTGCCATTCTAATAGGGGGAATAATCCAAATTGTCCCCACTATTTTGGTAAAATCGAATATTCCAACCATTAGCAGTGTTAAACCCTATACACCTTTGGAATTGGAAGGTAGGGATTTATATATCAGGGAAGGCTGTGTTGGCTGTCATTCCCAAATGGTAAGGCCATTCCGAAGTGAGGTAGAGCGTTATGGCGAATACTCCAAGGCAGGGGAATATGTATATGACCATCCTTTCCTTTGGGGAAGTAAGCGTACCGGGCCCGATCTTTTAAGGGTAGGCGGCAAATATTCGGACAACTGGCATTTAAACCATATGTACGACCCTCAAAGTACTTCTTCCGGATCTATCATGCCATCTTATTCATGGTTGGTGCGCAATAGGCACGACAGAAGTAATATCCAAACAAAAATGGAGACCATGGTTACCCTAGGGGTTCCATATACCGAGGAGGAGATTGCCAATGCCGAACAAGCTATGGATGAGCAAGCAAGCAAAATAGAAAAAAACCTATACTCCGATCCGGATTTCGCCAAAGGATATGAAGAGGACAAAAAATATGCTGCCGAAAATGGAGAGGAATTCATAGAAATGAAGGATAGGGAAATTGTAGCTATGATAGCCTATCTGCAACGTCTGGGAACAGATATAAAAATAAAGGAAACGGACGAAATAATTTCACAAAACAAATAAGTTATGCTAAAATTTGTAAAAGGTTATATGGAGAGTATAGATGGCGTTGCCACCTATCCCATGATATCACTGCTAATCTTCTTTTTGTTTTTCACCATTCTTTTCTGGTGGGTATTTTCTGCCTCTAAGGAACATATCAAGGAAGTTAGCGAAATACCATTAGAAACAGAAAACCAACCTAAAGAAGAATCGTTATGAGAAATATGTCACCTTGGTGGATAAGAGTCCCCCTAATCTTTTTCCTAATCTTCGGATTGATGGAGTATTTTATTGACTCCGGGGACAAACCAGCATTTATTGAATATCCTATCACCCTGTTTTTTATGTTGATGGTGTTGTTCCTCTTGATCGGAATTGAACTGATTCTAAAATCCGTGGAGAACGTAATGTTCCAAACCCTATCCCCCGATGCACAAAAGCGATATTTGGAAGCTAAATCGGAGCAATGGGAGTGGAAATGGGGCAAAGCCTTTTGGAAAAAAATTACTGGAAACAAAGCTGTTGAAGAAGAAAAGGAGATTATCCTGGACCACAATTACGACGGAATCCGTGAATTGGACAACAATCTTCCGCCCTGGTGGGTGTACATGTTCTATGGCACCATTATTTTTGCCGTGGTTTATTTAGCGCGTTTTCACGTTTTTAATGACTACACCCAGGACATGGAATACGAACAGGAAGTAGCCGAAGCCCAAATAGCCATTGAAGCGTATAAAAAAACTGCAAAAGGTTTAGTCGATGCCAACACAGTGGAACTATTGACCGAAGCCTCCGATATTAAGGCAGGCGGGGCAATATACAGTGCCAATTGTGTAGCTTGCCATATGCCGGACGGCGGTGGCGGTATTGGGCCAAATCTTACCGACGAATACTGGATTTTGGGAGGTGGCATAAAAAACGTTTTCCATACCATTTCAGAAGGTGGAAGGGACGGAAAGGGAATGATAGCTTGGAAGCAGACCCTAAAGCCAGTCGAAATAGCTCAGGTAGCCAGCTATATTCTCAGCGAAATAAATGGCAAGGCCCCTGCCAACCCAAAGGCAGCGGAGGGAGAAATTTGGACAGGGGAGTAAATTCCTAAAATTCAATATGGAGCACAAATTAAGGCATACACATAATTCCAAAAAAAGCATTACATAGAAATGGCACAGGACCAGGACAATTTTAGGGATTCCATAGGAACTATAAATGAAGATGGGAAAAGGGCTTGGATATTTCCGAAAAAGCCTAGTGGCAAGTTTTATGAATATCGCAAATATGTGAGTTATGTACTTTTGGCCTTTCTCTTTCTAGCTCCCTTTGTAAAAGTAAACGGCAACCAGTTCCTAATGTTCAATGTGCTGGAAAGGCGTTTTAATATTTTTGGATTCCCTTTTTGGCCGCAGGATTTTCATCTTTTTGTAATTTCAATGATTATCGGGGTAATATTCATAGCCCTATTTACAGTTGCTTTTGGACGAATTTTTTGTGGCTGGATGTGTCCCCAAACCATCTTTATGGAAATGGTATTCAGAAGGATCGAATTTTGGATCGATGGTGATCGTGGTGCCCAAATACGTCTTAGCAAACAGCCTTGGAACGCGGAGAAGATTAGGAAACGTGGCCTGAAACTAATTGTCTTTTTCTTTATTTCCTTTTTGATAGCCAATGTATTCCTAGCTTATCTAATAGGAAGTGACCGATTGATAGAATATATCACCGATGGCCCTTTACAACATGTAAGTACCTTGGTATCGCTTCTAATTTTTACAGCGGTATTCTATTTTGTATTTGCCTGGTTTAGGGAACAAGTATGTATAATAGCCTGCCCCTATGGAAGGATGCAAGGCGTACTTCTGGACAATAAATCCATTGTGGTGGCCTATGACCATAAGCGGGGGGAAGCTGAAAACGGCAGGAAAAAGTTTAGAAAAGGAGAGGACAGGCAAGCCCTGGGACATGGCGACTGCATTGATTGTTTCCAATGTGTAAATGTCTGCCCTACCGGTATAGACATAAGAAATGGGACCCAACTGGAATGCGTCAATTGTACCGCTTGTATTGATGAATGCGACACCATAATGGAAAAGGTAAACCTTCCCAAAGGACTTATCCGCTATGCCAGTGAAGACAATATTGAGAAAAAGTCCAAGTTCAAATTTACGCCCAGATTAAAAGGGTACACTGCGGTACTAGTGATACTTACTGGAATTTTGATCGGAATGCTGTTTTTGCGAAATGAAGTGGAGGCAAATATATTAAGACTACCAGGACAACTTTACGAGCACAAGGAAAACAATATCATTAGCAACGTTTATACTTATAAATTGGTCAACAAAACCACCAAGGACATACCTAACGTAAGCTTTAAGTTAATCTCCCACAAAGGGACCATCAATCTGGTTAGGCATGAACTATTTACAGTACCGGCTCAAGGATTGGCGGAAGGCACCCTTTTTGTGGAAATAAATAATTCGGCTTTGGAGGGCGACAAGAACAAATTAAGTATTGGTGTCTATAGCGGGGATAAATTAATTGAAACGGCTACGGCCAGATTTTTAGCTCCAAGAAGCTATAAATAAAATAAAAAGGATAGGTTAAATACCTGAAAAGCGAATAGATTTTCCATTCCAATGGAAAGTGAAACTAAAGGAAGAAGCTATGAAAATTAATTGGGGAACCGGTATTGTACTAGCCTTTATAGGGTTTATAAGTTTTATATTATTTTTTGTAGTTCGAATGAGCATGGACAATAAGGCCAATCACGATTTGGTGACTGAGAATTACTACAAGGCGGAATTGGGCTATCAAAATGAAATTGATGCAGAAAACAATGCCCGTATCAAAGAAGTAGACCTTAGTTTGGAATCTACCGATAAGGGTATAAAACTCATCTTCCCAAACAACTTGAATATAGAGAACATCAAAGGCACAGTGTCCCTGTACAGGCCATCTAACAAGCACTTGGATTTTGACTTACCTTTAAGTTTATCCGAAGACTATTTGCTCATACCTGACAACCGTTTGTTGGATGGTCGCTGGGACATTAAAGTATTTTGGGAATATAAGGGGGAAGCTTTTTTATTCAAGGAAAAAATAACCTATCGCCAAAGCAAATAAAAAGTATTAACACCACAAAGGTCAATACCTTTAAACTATGTTGCTATCTGCCGTAATTTTGGGATTAATGGGAAGCTTTCACTGCGTGGGAATGTGCGGTCCCATAGCCTTTATGTTACCGGTAGACCACCATAAACCCGCCAAAAAATTAATACAGGTTTTTCTCTACCACATGGGGAGACTTACATCCTATGGCATTCTTGGGCTGATTTTTGGGTTTTTGGGCAAAGGGCTATATGTCTTCGGCCTACAGCAAAAGCTTTCCATAATCATTGGAATCCTAATGATCGTCATCATCCTCATTCCTCACAAGACATTTGGCAAATACAATTTCTCCCAACCCATTTATTCCTTTTTGACCAAAATAAAAAGCCGGCTTGGAAAGGAACTACAAAAAAAGAGTCCGGACACCTTTATCACCATTGGCTTCTTGAACGGATTACTGCCCTGTGGATTGGTTTATATGGCTCTATTTGGCAGCATTGCCACTGCCAACCCCTGGCTTGGCGCATTGTTCATGGTTTTATTTGGTGTGGGGACCATACCCTTAATGACCACTGCCGTTTACTTTGGCAGTTTGTTAAAAGGCCCAGCTAAAAAATCGGTTCAACGACTAATCCCTGTATTCGTAATCCTAGTAGGGCTGCTATTCATAATAAGGGGATTGGGACTCGGAATTCCCTATATTTCTCCAGAACCCATTACGGAGGTAGTTAGCAGTAATCTGGAATGCCAATAAAAGCCCCATCCACCAACCTCACTTCCGATTTGTAGTACTTGTAAAAATAACGTATTTTTCTAGTGCACAGGAATCCCTGTTCATGTACATTAGGGATTAAAGTGAACAATGGCCAACTAGCAACCAGACCTTAAACAACTACCAATGAAAAAAGTTATACTTCTCTGTTATCTTATTTTAAATGCAACCTTATTATTTTCCCAAGGGGAAAAGGTCAACATAATAGTCTTTGGAGCCCATCCAGACGATTGTGACATTGACACGGGTGGCACCGCCATTTTACTCGCAAAAATGGGCCACAATGTAAAGTTTGTATCCTTGACCAACGGTGATGCCGGACATTATGCCATGGGAGGCGGTGAGCTTGCCAAGGTTAGGATTGCGGAGGCCGAGGAAGCGGGCAAAAGATTTGGGGTTACCTATACTGTCCTGGACAACCACGATGGGGAGTTGATGCCAACTTTGGAAAATCGGCTTAAGGTGATACGTGAAATTAGAAAATGGAAGGCCGACGTGGTCATTGCCCCCAGACCCAATGATTATCATCCAGACCACAGGTATACGGGAGTTTTGGTACAGGATGCCGCCTATATGGTTATAGTTCCCAATGTAGCCCCTGAAGTACCCCCGCTCCAAAAAAATCCGGTTTTTCTTTATTCGGAAGATAGTTTTCAAAAACCCAGCCCATTCGAACCCGACATTGCAGTAATCATCGATTCTGTTTTTGATCAAAAAGTGTATGCCATGTCCGCACATAAATCCCAATTCTTTGAATGGCTTCCATGGACTTCAGGTAATTTGGAGAAAGTGCCAAAGGACGATCAGGGCAGATTGGAAATGTTGGCCAATTGGAGGTCTCAGCCTCCCAAGGAAGCCCTATTGAAATGTGCTGCAAAATGGTACGGAACCAAAGCTTCCAGTGCCAATCATATAGAGGGTTTTGAAATATGCGAGTATGGCAAACAACCCACCGATGATGAGATTAGGACCCTTTTCCCAATGCTTAAAAAATAGGACGGAATGTTATTATTCCGGTGTTTGACTACTCCAGTATCTTTTTGGCGTTATCGCTGTATATTTTCTTCAACACCTCATCACTAAGGCCCAGCCCGTTAAACGACCAATGATAGGAGGAAATATTCCTGTCATAAAAATGCTCATCCTCACTTTCCAGAATGCGAAATGTTAATTGATACATATTGGGATCGGTACCCATATCGGTACCATAGACCAATTTATCCTGATACTTTTCATAAAAACGTTTTGTATAACGGGGAACGGCCGCCGTTTCCGCATATCTGGCAGAAATGTCCGCGTACATATTATCATAGGTCCCCAAAAGCCTCCCTATGATATCCAAATCATAACTACAGTTGGCAAAGTGACAGGCTATAAAAGTGGTTTTTGGATTTTCCCTAACTGCATTTTCCAAAGCAGTAATTAGTTCCCCATGGGTCAACATCCCCTCCTTTTTGGTATCTATTCGCCATTTGTAGGCGTTCATCAACCCGTCATTATGGACATCCATGGGCTCATACATCCACATGGGGTCCGCAACATGGATACTCACTGGCATGCCCAGTTCCCCACATTTCTCCCAGAGGGGCCTCATCCTTAGATCATCCGCATGCATTCCTTTTGCCGGTGTAGGCTTGGAGTAAAAAAAACCAACACCCTTATCTCCCAATTCACCAACCCCTCTTGCTCCTTTCTCAAAACATCTTTCCAACTCCTTTACGGCACGCTTGCTCCAGCCTTTTTCTTCATAACCTGTAAAATCAAAGCCGCACCAAAGTTCAAAACGATCCCCATATTTGGAATAAAGATCAACAATACTGTCAAAAGACTTCCCCGTCCGATAGGTAAGAACAATAGATTTCACAATTCCTGCCCGGTCCATTGTCTTTACCCATTCACCTATTTCTTGTTCCGATTTGGGATAAGGATGTGAATGAAAATCCACCACGGGAAATTTAGCTTTGGAGATGGTGGTCTTAGGGGTGTTATAAATGGATATTGGTTCGTAATCCTTTAAAAGCATATCTTCTTGTGCTTTAACCAAAGTAGTACTAAAAGCAGCGAATAAAAAAATGATGTGGTAAATTTTCATATCGAGGTTTAAGGCAATTGGGCCGTGATGGTTATCCCAAGTATGTCAAATATAATAATTTATGCTTTAGTTATTACCGGCAGGTCAACCAATCCTTGACACTTGGAATAATCGCCTTGGTCGTGTTCCTTGCCCTCATGATTCCCTAAATTTTAAAGGTGATAACGGGAATTTTTGAATGGTTGGTCACATCTTCCCCGATACTTCCCATCAAAAAGTGCGTCAATCCTTTTCTACCATGTGTGGGCAATCCTATTAAGTCGGCGTTCCTACTTTCGCCAAATGCCAATATTCCCCTCTCTACGCTATAGTCATTATAAATCTCTACTTCCAAACTGGCTTTGGCCAAATACAGGAATTTATTAATTTTTTTAAAGGCATCCTTGGTGCTCAGGAAATTATCGCCTGGTGTATTGACATATACCAAAATCAATTCAGCAGCAAGCTTATCCGCCAATTTCTTGGCCCGTTGAAAGGCCTCCAGGTTTTCCTTCTCAAAGTCACAGGCAAAAACAAATCTCTTTACCTCAAAGCCCTCTATATAATCCTTGATGACCAAAACAGGAATATTGGAATTTCTTACCATTTTCTCAGCGTTGGAACCTACAAAAATCTCTTTGATTCCGTCAGTCCCTTGAGATCCCATTATAATTAGATCTGCCTGATGTTTTTCTGCTACGGCATTCACTTCGCTGTACACTTTATGATGTTTTACTATAGGCGTAATCTTGATTCCCTGCAGATATGGCTTTTCCAAAAATGTTTCAAATCTTTTTTCCGCCAACCTTATTAAAAATAAGGCTTGCTCATAGTGCGCTTGCTCATTGGCAGAAATAAGGGCCTCCGACAATTCCAGCATATGCAGGACAAAAATTTCAGATCCATATTTTGTAGCAATGGAAGCGGCCGTTTTAAGGGCATTTTCAGATTGTTCTGAAAAATCGACGGGTACAATAATTTTTTTCATAGGTTTATTTTTACTGATTTTATTATCAAAGGGTTAAAAAATAGCCCGCACAACTAAATGGTCATCGAAAACAATCTAGTTTCCGGTGCTTTGCGATGCAGGAACAAATCAAATGCCATACAGACATTGCGTACAAAAGGCCTTCCTTTTTCGGTAACATAAATACCATTTGAAACCATTTCGACCAAGCCATCATGGGCCATTTCCTTGAGCTTATCCATGGCCTCATCCAATTCGTTAAACCTTTCCTTTTGCTTCTCCCAGCTAGTATTAAATTTACACATTAAATTTAAGATATGCCTACGAAGAACCCTGTCCTCTTCGGATAAAATGTGTCCTCTATAAATAGGTATGATCTTACTTTCCACTAGGTGGTGATACTCTTCCAGACTTTTTACATTTTGTGCAAAACTATCCCAACTATCACCTATACTGGAGATACCCAAACCAACCATAACCCTGGTCTTAGAGGCCGTATAACCCATAAAATTCCTATGTAAGCTTCCATGCTCCATTGCTTTAAAAAGCGAATCCGTCCTCAATGAAAAATGATCCATTCCTATTTCTTCATAACCTACCTCGGCCAACAATGTCTTCCCCATCCCATATTGCTCCCGCTTCTCCTCCGCAGTTGGCAAATCGGAATCCTTATACCCCCTTTGCCCATTACCCTTTAACCAAGGAACATGTGCATAACTATAAAAAGCCAATCGATCTGGCATCAATTCCTTGGTTTTTAGAATAGTTTCGGCAACATCATCCTTCGTTTGGAAGGGCAGGCCAAAAATTATATCATGCCCAACGGAAGTATATCCTATTTCCCTGGCCCATTGGGTAACCTTTTTTACGTTTTCGAAAGGTTGTAGCCTGTGAATGGCGAGCTGAACCTTCTTATTATAATCCTGAACCCCATAACTAACCCTTCTAAATCCTACATCGTAAAGTGCTTTTAGGTGTTCTTGGGTAGTATTGTTCGGATGTCCTTCAAAACTAAATTCATAATCATCCGCACGGCTGGCAGTGGTAAAAATACCATTGATAAGACGCGTTAAATTTTCCGGGGAGAAAAAAGTGGGCGTACCCCCCCCGAGATGAAGCTCTTTTATCCTTGGTTTCGTTTCGAATAAATCACAATAAAGCTTCCACTCCTTCAAGACATCACTTATATATGGGTTTTCAACTTCATGCCGTTTGGTAATTCTTTTATGACATCCGCAAAAAGTACAGAGACTCTCACAAAAAGGCAAATGTATATATAGGCTTATGCCTTCCTCTCCGTTACTTTCATTAAAATTTTTAATTAACGTATTCCGCCATTGATGGCCAGAGAAAGTGTCCAAATCCCAATACGGAACAGTAGGGTAACTGGTGTATCTGGGACCAGGGATATTGTATTTTTGTACTAGGTTGGTCATAAGCTATGTTCTTTACAATAGCTACAAAAATACTATTACACCGCCTGTAAAAATATGACACTTATCAGGTTTCACTTTCATCCCTAAAACAAGTACCAAGGTTCCCCAAATAATTATTCTTCTAAAGAATTTGAAGTCGGCCGTAATTTAAATAATCGTTAAAAACTGCAAATTGGAAACTAATTTTTTAAATAATCCGTTCTAGAAGCCCCTTTATGATAAAAACTATATTTTTGTAAACTTAAAAAATAACCAATTATGACATTACTTTTAATGGCGGCCGGTAGTGGCAGCCGATATGGCAAACTAAAACAATTTGATGATTTGGGACCAAAAGACGAATTCCTAATGGAATTTAGTATTTATGATGCCTTAAAAAATGGTTTTGACCACATCGTTGCCATTACAAAAAAGGAAAATGTAGATTTTTTAAAGGAGCATTTATCCAGTAGATTGCCAAAGAATATTAAACTGGATGTTTTGGCCCAAGAAGTAAACGATCTTCCCGAAGGAGTAACCTTTACCGGTGAAAGGGCTAAGCCATGGGGAACTGCACATGCCGTATGGACTGCAAGAAATGTTATTGACAGGCCGTTCGCCATAATTAATGCGGATGACTATTATGGTAAAAATGCATTTGAAAGCGCTGCCGACTTTATCAAAAACAATGGCAACAAAGAGACATTTGGTCTTATAGCCTATATATTAAAAAATACCTTATCCGAACACGGTTCCGTATCCAGGGGTGTATGCAAATCCGAGGGAGGAAAACTAACTTCCATACAAGAACATACTAAAATAGAAGCTCAGGAAAATGGAATTATCGATACGGATTCTGGCACCAAATTTACCGGGGAAGAATTGGTCAGTATGAATTTTTGGGTTTGTCAACCTTCCATATTTCCATTTATTACGGATTACCTCAAGGACTTTATCGGAAATAAGGAGAACCATGCCAAAGGGGAAATATATCTTCCGTTCGCGATCAAGGAAATGATTGCAAAGAATTTGATAGATGTAGATGTAATTCCTTCCGCAAGTCAATGGTTCGGGGTTACCTACGCCAGCGACAAGGATGTTGCCGTTTCCGAATTACAGCGCATGACAGACGAAAATGGGTATACTTCTCCACTTTGGGACAACGTTTAGAAAAGCTTATCCATGATTGCAACTAAAAATGCGGAGCTCAACGAGCTATTGAAAAACTTTTCTGTAGATAGGAAGGCCTATGGATTCCAAGGAATAAACCAGGGGTATATCAATGACACCTATTTGGTCCTGGACAACGATTACCCCTTGTATATTCTACAAAGGGTAAACCACAATGTCTTTAAGGACGTACATGGCCTCATGGGCAATATTGCCAATGCTTTTCAACATTTAAAGGACCAAAATTATACGCCCATTGAACTTTTAAAAACGCAATCGGGCAATTCCTATTTTAAGGATGAAGAAACAGGATACTGGAGGTTGATGACCTATCTCAACAACACTACCGCCTATGACAATGCCACGGATACAGGCATTGCTTTCGAGGCCGGTAGGGTGGTCGGGAAATTCCATCAACTTCTGGCAGAGGCCCCCTTGGGAAATTTTGTGGATACCATCCCACAGTTCCATAATCTTACCTTAAGGGAAAGTCAGTTTGAAGAAGCCGTTCTATCCGCGAAAACAGAAAAATTGGAAACTGCCAAAGCGGCCATAGCCTTCGCCAAGCAAACATTGGAAAAGCTGAAAATCTTGGACAATTCCAAGTTGCCGTTAAGGGTTTGCCACAATGACACCAAATTAAACAATATCCTTTTCTCGAAGGAAAACAACAAGGCCCTTTGCCTTATAGACCTGGACACCATTATGAAAGGGTATTTTTATTTTGATTTTGGAGATGCCATAAGGACCGTTGCAAATACCGCTGCCGAAGACGAACAGGATCACAGTAAGATTACTTTTGAAAGGCCTTTCTTTGAAGCTTTCATAAAAGGTCTGGAAAGTAACGGCCCCTTTTTACATAAGGAAGAAATAGACCTACTGCCTTGGGGAGCTGTATTTATGCCCTTCATTCACGGCTTAAGGGCCCTCACAGACTATTTGAACAACAATATCTATTACAAGGTATCTTACGAGAACCAAAATTTGGACCGCTGTCTTAGCCTGTTTTATTTCACGAATAAGGCAATTGAAGAAATTGGGTATATGACCCAAATAGTAAAGAATGGGCTAACACCCCAAGTTTAGTTTTATTGGGTATCTCCCATAGGTTAAACCCTCTTGGTGGAATCCCTAACAATTAGGCTGGTTTTAATTACCTTGGTGGTACAATCCAAATATTCCTTGCTCTCCATCCTTTCGATCAGGACCTTGGCTGCCGTTTCCCCAATATAAGTACCGTGCTGACTTACAGCTGTAAGAGCCGGACTTACGTAGCGTGATAGTTTCCCATTGGTAAACCCTATAACGGAAATGTCTTCCGGCACCCTATACCCCCTCGCCTTGATCAATTTCAAGACCTCTACCGCTGTAATTTCATCCAAAGCCATTATACTATCAATAGACTTGTAATTCAACAAAAAAGTCAAGAGAACTTCCATATCATCCTCCTTGCCCACCCTTAATATTAATTTGTCATCAAAGGGGATACCTGCCTCTGCCAATGCCTTCTTATAGCCTTCCACCCGCAATCTACCTACGCTTGAATGATCAATAGCGGTAACCAGGGCAACTGTTGTACAACCTAAATTTAAAAAATATTTAGTGGTTTTATAGCCCGCCTCAAAATCATCGACTATCACCTTATCACATGAAATTTCATCCGAAACCCTATCGAACATTACCAAAGGAATTTGCTCGTCCAGGATATTTTGAAAATGTTCAAGTTTGTTCCTAAACTGTGTCTCTTCAGCCATGGACACTATTAATCCATCAACCGTACCCCCTCCTAGAAATTCAAGAGTCGCCACCTCCTTTTCATATGATTCATCGCTTATACAGCTAAGTAAAATATAGCCGTGTTCGTTGGCTACTTTTTCAATTCCTGAAAATACCTGGGTAAAAAAATAATTGAGGATATTGGGCACAACGACCCCGATGGTCTTGGTCTTCCGCTGTAATAAACTCAGGGCCACTTTGTTTGGCCTGTATTTATTATCCTTGGCAAACTGCTGTATTTTAGCTTTCAGTCCATCACTGATCTCATGACTATCATTGATAGCCTTGGAAACCGTTGAAATAGAAACACCAAAATATTGGGCAATCTCCTTTAGGGTTATTTTTTTCATAGAATCATCTTATCCCGAATTTCGGTAAAATAACTCCCTTTACAATATTTTTAAAAGATTTTTTGCAAAAATCTTTGGATTAGCCCAAGTTGATTACCCAATTTCTTTGTTCTATTTATATTTGTTAAATGTATTGATTTATGATGTTCTCGAACAGCTCCTGCTTCCCGCTCTGCAACTTCAACTCCCCATTTTCCTGGGCTATTTTGTAAAGGGCTTCCAGATTCAATTTACCATTCTCAAAGTCCTTCCCTTTCCCTGAATCGAAGGAGCTATATCTTTCCTCTAGCATTTTTCCATAGGCAGAGGAAGAAATAATCCTATCCGCGGTAATCAAAGCACGGGCGAAGGTGTCGGCCCCTCCGATATGGGCATGGAAAACATCATCCAAATCAGTGGAATTCCTTCTTATTTTGGCATCAAAGTTTACACCACCACCTTGCAGTCCACCAGCTTTAAGGAATACCAACATTGCCTCGGTAGTTTCCTGTATATTGTTTGGGAACTGATCGGTATCCCACCCATTTTGGTAATCCCCCCTATTGGCATCTATACTTCCCAACATTCCGGCTTTGGCCGCTACTGCCAATTCGTGTTGAAAAGTATGTTGGGCCAAGGTAGCATGATTTACCTCTATGTTTATTTTAAAATCTTTCTCCAATCCGTATTCACGCAGGAACCCTATAGCAGTTGCTGTGTCAAAGTCGTATTGATGCTTGGAAGGTTCCATAGGTTTGGGTTCTATAAAAAAGGTTCCCTTAAAACCTTGGGCCCTTGCATAATCCCTTGCCATCCCCAAGAATTGCGCCATATGATCCAACTCACGTCCCATATCGGTATTTAAAAGGGACATATAACCTTCCCTTCCGCCCCAGAAAACATAATTCTCGCCACCAAGGGCAATAGTTGCATCCAAGGCCAGTTTAATCTGTCCCCCTGCCCTGGCCACTACATTAAAATCAGGGTTGGTAGCCGCACCGTTCATATAACGGGGATTGGAGAAACAATTGGCGGTTCCCCACAATAATTTAATTCCAGAATTTGCTTTTTTCTCCTTCAGGTAATCGGTTATTATAGATAATCGTTTCTCTGATTCGGCAAAAGTGGCTCCTTCCTGTATAAGATCGAAATCATGGAAACAGAAATAATCGAATCCCATTTTACTGATAAACTCAAAAGCTGCATCCGCCTTGTCCTTTGCCGCCTGTACTGGATCGGAGGACTGGTCCCATGCAAAATTCTGGGTTCCTGGGCCGAACGGATCCGCTCCCTGCCCACAGAAGGTATGCCAATAGGCTATGGCAAACTTAAAATGCTCCCGCATGGTTTTCCCAGCAACCACTTGTTCTGGATTGTAATATTTGAAAGCCAAAGGATTATCAGATTCCTTCCCCTCAAATTTAATGTCCCCAATTCCCTTAAAGTATTCTTTGTTTCCAATTATTGCCATCTCTATTTTGTTATTTAATGATTAGTTCCAATTCTTTTTTCCAATTTTCATAGGCCAATTGATAAGCACTTTTATCGCTCAAAGGCTTAAAGGTGCTTACATGGTCGTTATTGGTGATATAGGTTCCAAATTTTTCAAAACCTCCTTCATTGATACCGGCGGCCCTTGCTGCGCCAATGGCCCCAGTGGTATTGTAAATCTCAATGTCCTGCGACACCAAGGTGGATATAGTATTTGAAAAAATGTCCGATCTAAACAGATTATCGTTCCCGGCACGCATTACTCCAATGTTTATGCCGTCGGACTTCAGGATTTCCATCCCATAGACAAAGGAAAAGGCTATCCCTTCCAAAGCTGCCCTACAAACATGTGCCTTGGTGTGATTATTCAGGTTGATGTTGACCAGCCTGGTTCCAATATCCATATTGTTAAGCATACGCTCTGCCCCATTTCCAAACGGAATTAGACATACCCCGTCCGAACCTACAGGAATACCCGAAGCCAGGGAATTCATTTCCTCATAGGAGTCCACATCCAGATTATTCAAAAGCCAGCGATATTGAATTCCGGCACCATTGATATTCAGCAACTTTCCTACTCTTGGCGTCTGTTTGCTATAATTAACATGGGCAAAATTGTTAACCCTGGTACTTTCCTTACCCGATAAACTATCCGTAACCGCATAGACCACCCCAGAGGTACCTCCCGTAGCAGCGACTTCTCCGGGATTAAAAACATTAAGAGCCAAGGCATTATTGGGCTGGTCACCCGCCCTATATAGTATTGGTGTACCAATTGCCAAGCCACTTTCTCGGGCCCCTTTGGCATCTACTTTGGACTGAAGTCCAAAAGTATCCACAATATCCGGAATAAAAGACTTGGGAATACCATAATGCCCTAGGAGCAGGTCTGCTACCGCATCTTCCTTGAAATCCCAAAGGATACCCTCTGACAACCCGGAAATAGTGGTATTTAAAACATTGGAAAAACGAAAGGCTATATAGTCTCCTGGCAGCATTAATTTATCGGCGGCCCGGTAAAGTTCCGGTTCGTTTTCCTTTACCCATTTCAATTTGGAAGCTGTAAAGTTTGCAGGGGAATTCAATAAATGGGCCTTGCAAATGTCCTCCCCAATGTCGTCATAAGCCTTCCTTCCTATTTCCACTGCACGACTATCGCACCAAATAATGGATTTCCTTACCGGCTCGCCCTGTTTATCCACCAATACCAGTCCGTGCATCTGATAGGCAATGCCCACTCCCTCTATTTGATTTTCCGCTACACTGTACTTTTGCTTAATTTTCTTTATGCCCCTACATACGTATCCCCACCATTCCTTGGGATCTTGTTCTGCCCAACCATTTTTCAAGGCCAGCATTTCCATTTCCGTTTCCGGTTCCTGAACAACCCCAACACTTTTCCCTGTGGCCACTTCCACCAAAGCCACCTTAATTGAAGAACTTCCAATATCCAATCCCAAATAATACATATGCCTTAAATTTTTATGGGATAAATTCCCAATATGAAAATTCTCGAAGAACCAATCAAATATATTAAAATCTATATCACGATAAGCATTTTGGGGTATAGGGCATAAAAAAATACAAGCAAAGTAAGTATCCAATAGCAAATCAAAATAAACATAAGCATCTGAAAATTAAATAAATACATGCTTTTGGTATATTTACGAAACTTTTCGAAAACGCTTTCGTAGAATTAGGCACCTATATCTTTAGGCCGTCCTAAAAGAGACTACGATATATGGCCAGAACCCTTGTTTTAATCTACTTCTCTTTCTTGCTAACCAGACCTTTGGTAAACTCGTTCAAGGTCTCCACTTTTTCCTCAAAATCCCCTTTTATGGTTTTTCGGAATTCGTTTAGATTTTTAACCAGATCATCTATATTCTCCGGAATTACATCTTCAAAAAACTGTCTTAGGCGTTTTGCGGTAGTGGGCGATTTCCCATTGGTAGATATGGCCACCTTTACATTGCCCTTGGTAACGATACCTCCCATATAAAAATCGCAAAAAGGTGGATTATCGGCTACATTCACAAGTAAGTGCTTTTCCCTGCAGTCGTGATAAATCTGTTCGTTTACGGCCACTTTATCCGTTGTGGCAATAACCATATGACGACCTTCCAAATAACTCTTCCTATAGCTATCCTGCGTTATTTTTACCTGATACTTTTTGGCAAGTTCCAAGGTTGCATCCAAGAATTCGGGTGCCACCATTTCTACTTGGGCATTGGGGCTGGACTTAAGCATGAACGTTAGTTTTTCCAAACCAACATTGCCACCCCCCACTATTAAAATATTGAGCTGGGATACCTTTAAAAAAACAGGATATAATTCATTCCTTTCCATAATGACTCTTGTTTTGTTCCACTACACATACGCGTTACAACAATTGCCTTTCCTTAAAGGATATCACCATTTATCCAAAAAAAACAATCCATTCAAAGATAAGGCACAAAATGCTAGGCCCTCTTTCATTTTGGCTAGATTTTTTCCATACACCATCTCCTTTATGACAATTCTATGGAAAATGGTGCCCACCTTTTTATGGCCATGACAAAAAACACTACTTATAACGCCCTAGCCCCTAATAATAGCTAGGACTTGTTGTGATAAATAACTGTTTTCTAACCTATAGTGACCGTCCTTGTAAACCCGTAAAAACTTGCCTTTGGAACAGCACAGTTGCCCGTTCCTTTAAGGGCCTATGAAATTAAGACATTCTTACTTGCCCATCTCCGTATATGTAATACTTGTTGGTTACCAACTGCTCCAGTCCCAGCGGCCCCCTATGGTGCAGCTTGTCCGTACTGATTGCCAATTCGGCACCAACTCCCATTTGTCCACCATCCGTAAACCTGGTCGAGGCATTGTGGTATACTGCGGCAGTATCCACCTGATTCATGAATTCCATGGCCAGCTCCTTATTCTGGGTCATAATGGTCGCGGAATGCCCTCCGGAATAGTTATTTATCTTTTGTACCGCTGATTCCAAATCATCAACCGCTCCAATAACACATTTCATGGCGAGGAATTCTTCATACCAAATAGACTCGGTTTTAATGGTAGTATTTGCGGGTAGTACCTCGGCCACTTTCCTATCGACCACAACGGTGACCCCATGGTTATTCAGGATAGTATTGAGCTCTGTTAACTTGTTGTAATAGTCATCCATTTTAGTATGGATCAGGATTTTATCAAGGGCATTACAGGCCGATATCTTTTGGGTCTTTGCATTTAAGATTACCTCCATACTTTGTGCCCAATCCGCTTCCTTGTCCACAAAGAGAAAATTATTGCCTCTTCCACTGACCAGTACTGCGCATTTGGCATGTTCCTTTACAAAAGCTATTAAACGCTCCCCGCCCCGTGGAACGATCAGGTCTAACTTCTCGGAAGGATTCCTCAAAAACTCTTGGGTCTCTTCCCTGTTCATATGAAGTAATTGTATCCACTGCGTATCCAAACCATTTTCCTCTAGTGCCAGGTGCCAACATTTCTCCAAAATAACATTACTGTGAACCGCTTCCTTTCCTCCCTTCAACAAAATTTTATTATTGGCTTTGAAGGCCAAAACAGCGGCTTCTATGGTAACATCCGGCCTGGATTCGTAAATGATCATTATAGTCCCAAAAGGCGCCGTTTTATTTTCAATTTTCAAACCGTTTTCCAAGGCCTGTTCCGATTTTATTCTGCCCACTGGATCCTGCTGTTGTAGCACTTCTTGGATAGCCACAATCATTTCGTCCACCTTTTTATCATCCACAACAAGCCTATCGTACATAGCCCTGTCCCCTTTTTCGAAAAGTTTAAGGTCTTTCCGATTGGCGGCAATTATGCGGTTCCTATTGTTATCCAATATTCGCATCATGGATCTCAATACTTTATTTTTAATATCTGTATTTAACAATTTCATTCTTTCTATTTTAGCTTACTTATATTATGCGGAAATCTTGGTTCCCACACTCTTCCCTTCCACAATATCCAGTATAACCCGTTTTCTTTTGCCATTGGCAATATAAGTCGGGATATTCTTGGAGGCGGTCTGTTTGGCAATATTCAACTTGGAGCCCATTCCACCTCTCCCTTCAGCTTCACCTTTATCTATGGTCTTTATATACTTTTCAACATTCTGGTCCACGCTCACATTCTTTATTACCTCAGTATCTTTATCATCAGGATGTCCTGTAAATAATCCATCCGTGTCCGTAAGGATAATCAATTTATCGGCTTTGGTAAGTTCTGCTACTAGACTTGCCAACTCGTCATTGTCCGAAAACATGGATTTGGTCAAGGAAACAGCATCATCCTCATTGGCAATTGGCACCACACCCTCTGACAAAAGGCCTTCATAGCAATTGATCATATTATCCCTGTGGTTTCCAGGGTTAAAGTCCCTTTTGGTTGCCAACACTTGGGCGCATTTCATTCCATAATCCTGAAATATATTGTAGTAATGCCGCATCATTCTTGGTTGTCCTATAGCCGAATACACCTGTCTCCTTGTGGCCTTATCCGTAATATGGCTCTCTCCCATCACTTCCATACCGGCAATAACCGATCCCGACGAAACCAAAACCGACATTATATTCCGTTCATACAATTCCGCTATCTGTTGTACCAGGTGATCAAGAACAGGTTTTACGATCCTATTGTCCTTATTGGTCATTACATTGGTACCTACTTTAATAACTACTCTTTGTTTATACATATTCTATTTATCTTGTCCCAATTCAACAGCGCGATTAAAAGCAGAGTACGCGGCCTCCTTAATAAGCTCCTTAACGTTATTATCGTCCATGGAATCCAATGCCGCCCTTGTTGTACCCCCTTTGGATGCCACCCTTTCCATCCATGAATTGGGGGAAAGATCGGATTGATTGAACAAATCCACGGCACCTTCAAAGGTCTGGCTAACCAACATTTTACTGTCATTACCAGAAAAGCCCATTTTTAAAGCTGCTTCCATCATACTTTGCATAAAATAAAAAACATAGGCCGGGCCGCTACCCGAAATACCTGTGGAAGCATCTATGAATTTTTCCGAGCTTACCAAAATCGATTTCCCTGTTGTATCCAATAAATTTTCTATGGTCAATAATTCTATTCTTGACACCTCCTTGGAAGCCGTATATGAGGTGACCCCTTTCCCTATCTGAGCAGGTAAATTTGGCATAGCCCGGACTATTTTTTGAAGCCCCAATTGGTCTTGAATGGACTTTATAGTGACTCCGGCCATAATTGAAATAACGATTTGCCCCTCATTGACCAAGTGTGTCATCTTCTTAAATAAGTCCCCGCTATGGTACGGTTTAACGGCAATAAAAATTAGATCGGCCTTGGGCACACATCCCTCCAAATTTTCATGTACTTCAAAATGTGCAATCTTTTTTAAGGACAAGGTCTTTTCCTGGGAACTGTCCAAGATCATTAAATTTTTTTTCTTTAATAATTTTGATTTTGACATGGACTCCGCGTAGGTCAATCCCATATTCCCTGCCCCAATTACTAATACTTTCATGTATTGTTTTTAAGTTTATACTTTAATTTACAACCCTATTCGCACAAGAACCGTGCGATATGCCCATTGCCATTATAGAGTTTATCTGTAGACCTCACCTTAGAATAGAAAAAACTTATACTAAAGCCCTACCCCTTGCTATGACAGGATTTGGGATTTTAATGAAATAATAGAAAATTATAGGATTTGGCCCATTGCCAAAAGAGGAACCTGACAAAATAGTGTCAAATTGGATAAATAAGTTGCAATCCCTACTCAAAATTGATATAAGTAAAGGCCATCACCTACTGGCCACTGTATTCTGGTTGTAAAATAAGAAAGTAGGATTGAGGTCAGGACCTGTCCAGGAGCATCTAGCCTGCCAGCAATACCCTTTAATGCAGGAAGTAAATTTTCAACATGGTAGCCTGTTCATTGAACTCATTGGATACACCATGGGGTATAGAGCCATCAAAATATAGAAGATCCCCTTTTTCCAAAAGCACCTTGTCTTTTTTGAGCAAATAGTTCACCTTGCCTCCAAGTACATAGATCAGTTCATTGGCATTGGTGGAAATTGGCTTTCTATACGCTCCGGCTGCAACACTAACAATATATACCCTTATACTGCTATCCGAAGAGGAACTGGACAACAGGTGCGTATACTCAAGGTTAACGGAATCTTCCCGGTCTTCCTTGGTCCCCGTTCCATTTTTGATTACTATATAATCCCCGGTAACATTAGAGGAAAGGTCCAGCTCGGACAAATCTATACTCAGGGTCTGCATTATTTTTAAAAGCACTGGGAGGGACGGAGTGGTCCTTAAATTTTCAATTTTAGAAATAAGCCCAGCACTAACACCAGTCCTTTTTGCTACTTGTTGAAGGGTCAAGTCCCTTTTTTGACGGGCCAATTTCAATTGTCGCCCTATATTGATAAGAATGTCATCCATTTAGCTACTATTGGTCATGTGTTGCAAAGGCTTGCTGCACAGACATTATTACAGCAAAAATAGACATTTATTTTAATTGAAATAAACTATAACCTCAGTATGGTTTAAATGAAGCTTTATACTTAGGCAATCGATTGGATAAATTGCTATTTAAAAGACTCCCATATATATAAAAGGTATTAAACCTCAGGGCAGGCCTGCCTTTGTCGGCAGACAGGCCTGTCTGTCCATAAAGGCAGGTCCTGAACCCAATAATAGGAATCGACCCTATGGTCGAGGTATTGAACCTAGATCCCGCCGATTAAGGCGGGATTAGTTCAACTTGCAATTTTAAGTGCGTCTTACTGACTTCTCAAAATTGAGTTTCACTAATAAAATGGGTAAATATACGTTCTCCTTAAAAGACCGTGCTTTACCATTACCCTTTCTGATTAAAATCTACCGTTCTATCGCTGATGGACGCAGAAAGCCTAGGGGCATCGGGATGATTCTTTTCGGAAGGGGTGGGATGCACAAACTGACTTTGCCTCCCTTCAATTGAAATTTGACCGGAGGGATCCAAAGTTAAAAATGCAAATATGGAATCCTTGTACATGGCCCTACTGCCGTCGGAGCCATAACCCTCCCCCACATAAAAATAGGAAGCGCTGTTCATTTGAAAATAATGCACCTTGTTTATAAAACTGTGATCATCCACATGATGGTGCCCACAGAAACAAGCTATTACTTTTTGATAGTCCGTTCTATTGTTGGCATCATCAATAACCTTTCTAACTGCAAACCTGCTGGGAGAGGACCACCCATCCCAAATCTCATCAAAAGCCTGATGGGAAAAAATTATTGTCTGTTTATCCGTTTTTTCCAAATCCTCTTTTAACCATTCTATTTGTTCAGGGTTGACCAAACTTCTATTTTGTTGTTCTATATAAAAATTGGCATTGCCGTAATCCTCGTAGTTCCCTTCCTTCTTAATAAAATTTCCATCCATAACCACAAAGTGAAAGTCGCCCTTATCAAAGGAATAGTAGTTCTTCTCCATCCCAAAAAAATCCATGGCATCTTTCTTGGTAACCTTGTCCATATCATGGTTTCCCAACACATGATATTTTTCCCCCTTGTAGGTGTTCCAAAGATCCATACACTCTTGGGCTTCTTCCGTTGCATAGCAAAAATCCCCACCTTGAATTATAAAGTCCAATTCGCGGGAAGAAGCTTCCTTTATAAAAACCTCCAATCGCTCCAAGGCATCTGAACAATAGCCATGGTGGATATCGGTTATAAAACCTATATTGACCTTCTTTTTTTTGGTCATTTCCAATTTTGGTACGAAGGCATAAGCCCCAATATTACCTAACCCAAAGGCCAAGGTTCCCATGCCCATCTTGACCATAAACCTACGACGTCCCCTTTCTTTATTTTGCATGTTGTTCTATCTTAATTACTTAACTTAACCACTTACTTTGTTAGATCTCGAAGATGCGCATTTGTTGAGCCATTCTTCACTAAAGGGATCTATATCTCCAAACCGCGAAATTTCAAACGCTGAGAAATCCAAAGGATTGGGTCTCCCCGATGCCATTTCGGCAATTCCAAGCCCTACCCCACCGGCAACAGAAATTCCTGCACCACAACATCCTGAGGCCACCAGGAAACCCTTGGTTCCTGGGACATCTCCCAAAACCAATTGGGAGTCTGGAGTATAGCCCGAAAATCCTGCCACGTAATATTTGATCCCCATATCATAAATAGCAGGAAAGAAACGTGCGAGTCGCTCTCCATTTTCAAAAAGATCCTCCATGCCTTCATCGGCACTAAAAACGAAATCGGAAATATCCCTGGGCACATCTTTTGGGGAAGCAACCAACGATTTCCCCTCGCGTATCCCAAACAGCAGCCCCCCTCCTTCAGGTCGGGCATAGGCCTGGGCGTCCGGTAACAGGACCATGGGCGAATTTGCGGGAAATATATCGGCCCGTTCCGTTATCCAATACTGACTTCGTACCGGGGCCATGGGAAGTCCCACCCCCATTTCCTTCGCGAGCAAGGGCGCCCAAACACCCGCTGCATCCACAACGGTTTCTGCCATTATTACAGCTTCCGAAGTCTTTACCCCTTTTACTGTTCCCCCATCATGAATAAGTCCAATGACTTCAACACCCAAACGAATTTTAGCCCCTCTATTTTTGGCACACCTGGCAAAGAAAGTCCCCAACATATAGGGATCACAATAGGCCTCATTGGGAACAAATCCAATTTTCAAAGCCTCGTCCACCTTCAGCCAAGGGGTTTTATTTTGGGCCTCCTCTTTGGTTAGATAGTAGGCTTCCTGGTTGTATTCCTTGGCGATTTCCATAAGTTTCGCCAAATCCCTCACCTTGGCCTCACTGGCTGCCACATGCATCATACCTACCTCCTTAAAGTCCAATGTCTCCCCCAACTCTACTTCCATATCTTTGGCTACCTTAAAGGTCTCTATGGTAAGCGGAATATAGGCACGCTTGGAACGCACCATGGTCATTAAGGCAGCTGCCCTACTGGTTGCCGCATTATTCAATTCATTGCGCTCCAAGAGCACTACTTGTTTTTCTGGATTATTTTTGGTGTAATAATAGGCAATGGCACAACCGAATATCCCTCCTCCAATTATCACTAAATCGAACTTTTCAACGGACCTACCCTTCATTAAACTTCTGTATTTCAAATAATTATCTAAAGCCATCATAAGGCACCCTGCCTTAAAAGATTAGAATGTGCATTTGTATTCCCTATGGTTCCTGGGTTTCGAAAATGGACATGGGCACTTCCCCGGTCCATGAAAGCGGAACATTGCCACAACCAAAAAGATAAGCTATGGTAGTGGCCGTATTAACGGAATTATTGGGTTCCTTTAAAGATTGTCCTTTTTTTATTCCAGGTCCCGTTATGGCCCAAGGCACTTCCAATTCTTGCGGGGTGATTCCCCCATGACCTTTTTCGGGCACTCCTCCGTGATCCGTAAAAAACATAAAATGTGTATCCTCGTATAGTCCTTCTTCCTTTAGTCTATTTATAAACTCTCCAATTTGCACATCCACTTCTTCAATGGAAGTAATATATTCCGGGGACATCCAACCATGATTATGGCCCGCATGATCTGTATGCACGGAGTAAAGAAAAACCATGGTAGGGTCCGACTTGTTATTGACGATAAAATCGAATGCCTTTCCATAATTATTTTGATATTCATCATTCTCCTCAAAACTTAATTCATCTATATAGCGCGGGTTGAACGAATTGATCAATTCGGCCCAATTGTAAAAGAAAGCTGTCTTTACATCTGGAACTCCTTCCTTCAAAATTTTGAAAATAGAAGGATAATACCCCTCCTCATCGGTCTCTATGGCCGGCAGGGTCACTTTCTGCAATTCCCAACTGTTACTCAATACTCCATGTTGTTCAGGGCCGCTTCCAGTAAGATGGGAAGTCCAATTGGGCAGGGTCACCGAAGGCATCACATTTCTGGTGGTCAAGGACAGCACCCCATCTGCCATAAGCGCATCCAAATTTGGGTGTTTTGCCGTTTTATAGCCATCCACACTTATACCGTCCAGGCCTATGGCGACAACACGCTTCGTCTGAACCCTATTTTCCGGGGCTTTTTTGGCCGTATCACAACTGCCCAATAACCAAATTAAACTCCAATAAACGATCAAATTCCGTTTCCTAATCATATTTTATAGTATTTAATTTAAGTTGATAATTATACATTGCTACACGGATATAGGCGGTTACAATTTTAATATCAGCGCCTCACAAATAAGATTATCAGAGCACTAAAAAAACACATTACCGCAGTTACCACAAAAACTATGTTTTGCTCTCCGGTAACATCTATCATATATCCTATAAAGGGCTCACCGGCCCCTGCAAAGGCATAGGCAAAAGTGTTCATAACCCCTACACCTGTTCCCGACCTTTTAATTCCCAACAAATCCGGACTCAGGGGCCAATAACAGGATTGTGGGCCATATACTAAAAAACCGGCCGAAAACATCAGCACCAAGCCCCCAAGTAAATTATCTTTCGGCACCAGATAAACCATTAAAATGACCAGACCTGCCAACCCCATTGATAGCGCTATAGGTTTGGATCTATTGGAATTAAAGACCCTATCCGATAATTGTCCAAAAAAAATAGTCCCCAAGGCCATCCCCACTGGAAGGGCCAACGCAATCCACAAATTGGTGTTTTCATTTAATTTTGTGCCCAAATAATAAAGAGGTACCCAGACCAGAAGCCCGTATCTTGCCATATTTTGAAAACCGATAGAGATACATGCCAATATGAATTTGTTGTTGCAAAGAACCTTTTGGTAACGTTCCAAAGAACTTTCATTTTCTTTGGGCAAAACCAGTGGCATGTCATCCTCCACGGGTTTAAAACCAGCATCTTCCGGTTTATCGCGAACCACGAAATAAAAAACACCACAGCCCAAAAGAAGTAACAATACCGGTAATCTAAAAAGCCACCGCCAATCCACTTCATACGTGTCCAACATTATTATGGACAACAAATAAATGAGTACCGAGGAGCAACCAGCTGCAAACACATAAAAACCAAAAGCTTTTCCTCTTTCCTTCCCTCCCCACCAATTAGCTACCATGCGGCTCCCTGGAGCCCAGCCCAATGATTGTGAAAAACCATTCAAGGCCCAGAATACTACGATCATCCAATAGGCAGTTGCAAAACTTGTGGCCCAGTTCATTAGTACTGAAAGTAAGCCCCCTATCACCATCATCCGGCGTGCACCAAACTTATCGGCCAAATTACCGTTAATAAATTGTCCTATTCCATAAGCCCAAAGCATGGCGGCACCGGCCCAGCCAATATATTGTTTTGCCACATTGAATTCTAGGGATATACCCTGGATTGCCCACCCGAAATTCTGTCTACCGGTATAGTAAAATAGGTAGCAGAACATAACTGCAAATAACATTTTCCATTGGTACCTTCGGAAATTTTGATTTGTATTTTCTATGGGATTCATTTATGCTTTTGGTTTTACCGAGACCCTAAACCAACGTTGTTTTTTTGCCTCTAATACGGCCTCCTCTATACTTTCTAAGTCAAAGGGCGGACTCACAAGTTCATCAAAAGGGAAGTTCCTATGATTTCGTTCCAAAAAGTGAATAGCTTCTTCCAAATGCCATGGTGCATAATTGTGAATACCCTTTACGGCGAGACATTTTCTAATAATTTGTTCGGCCGTGACCTTCAATTCGGAATCCGGATGTACCAAGCCTACCAGGATGTATTGCCCACCTGGTCTTAATAGACTTATTCCCTGGGGAATCAATTCCTTAACTCCGGCAACCTCAAAAATGGCGTCCGCCCCATCTCCAAGCCTGTCCAATAAAAATGACGTCGCCTTATGCATATCCCGTCCATCCACAGGGTGGGCTCCAAATTTTCCTATTATTTCAAATCGATTCAAATTGATATCCAAACAATATATCTCGTCAACGCCCTTTTCCTTTAGAAGTGCACAGGCATAGACCCCTAATAGCCCCCCACCCTGCACTACTACTTTTTTAGGCATATTTTTTAATTGGGACACGGCATTTACCATTGTTGCAAGAGCGCAATTGGCAGGCGCGGCCATAGGGTTATCGACGACCTCCGGAACCTTCACCAAATGTGTACCCCGTCTAATATGGATGATGTTGGAATAACAGCCATTTAAGCCACTACCCTTGTTAATGGATGCGTGGCCATACTTAAAAAGTTCATGGCATTTTTCGGGGAGTCCATAATCGGTACATGCAGCACATTTCCCGCAACTATCTGCAATGGACCATGTTACCCGATCTCCTACGGCAAACCCAGGGCGGTCTTTAATTTCAACAATTTCCCCAACTGCCTCATGACCTAGTATACAGGGAACATCTTCCCTTCTTTTTCCTTCAATGGTATGCAGGTCGGATCCACAAATGGTAGCCAAAACAATTTTCACCAAAGCTTCGCCCTCGTTCAACTCAATTGCCAGTTGTTTTTGTTCAAAGCCAAAAGGTTTCCCCGTTCCGTGAAAAACTTGAAATTTGGAATTAAAAAGTTTAGCCTTTAACATAATAAGAAACAAATTTGACACCTAAAAATAGGAACCTTTGGTGTCCTTCAAGTACTAAATAATTACCTATACATTAACATTGGGTGCCATAAGCGCTGGCAATAAATAAAACCGCATTATCAATATTACCTACTGATTCCCAAAATATTGAAACGTAGCATATCCGTATCTAATCCGAACTTTGCTGATTCCACTTTAAAGCTGCCAATCCCCCACCAATGAACGACATGATAACAAAAAAGTAGAATAGACTGTTCCAACCGTAATATTCATTGATGGCTACCACAATAAAACCGGAGAACATCTGTCCCACAGACCCCATTCCATTGATGATACCAGCAGCCATTGCAGCACCCTTGGTACCCCCAACATCCATAGAACCAGCCGTACAGATCAGGGAATCCGGTCCGTAGGTCGCTATCCCTATTAGGGCAATACTGATAACGGTCGCTATTTTCCCATAAGGAACCATATACGGATGGGCAAGGCAGGCAAGCCCTAAGCCAATCATCATAAGGGATACGGTACTAAACCTATTGGAGTTAAAAATTTTATCCGAACTATAGCCTGCTAAAATAACCCCAAAAAAACCAATCAATTCGTATACCGAAGACATATAACCAGCATCGCTGACCCCATATTGCAAGGCTTTTTCCAAATAAACGGGCAACCAAAAAAGAAAGGCATATCTGGTCATCTTTAGGATCATATAGCAACTGGAATATATCCAGAGGGAACTATTCCTTAACAACACGCCCAAAATCTTCAGTTTCTCTACCTTGGCCCCCCCTTCAAATTCGTACTTATTTTCAACTATTTTGGGTAGGCCAACATCCTCTGGGTTGTTTCTGGTAAACAAAAGGTATAAAAAGGCAATAACAAAGAGTATCAGGGAAGGGAAAATAAACCCCCTTTTCCAACCCAGTTCCGAAAGGAACTCCATATCAAAAGCCGCATAGGTGGCAAAGATAGTAGCCAGAAAGCCCCCTGTAACATAGCATGTAGACCACCAGGACATTACTATACCACGCTCGGTCCGCCTGAACCAAGGGGTCATATTCTTTATCAAACCACTCCAGCCAGTAGATTGTCCATAGCCATTAAGCGCTATAAGAAAAACAATTACCCCTGCAGAAAATGTCATGCCAAGAAACAAGTTACCAATGGCGGCTAGAAACAATCCAACCGTGACCACTTTCCTAGGCCCAAATGTATCGGACAGGTATCCATTAACAAATTGCCCAATGGTGTATATTAAACTGTAAACAAAAATAATAGAAGCATAGTCCGAGTTGTCCAGCCCCAAATCCTGTTCCATGGAACTCCAGGTAACCGATAAATTTTTCCTGCCAAAATAAAACCCCGCATAGGCGAGCCAAGTAAGAACAAATATTCTTTTCCTCCAATATTTCTGATCTGTGGTTAAACTCATGGTTGGTTGTGGTTCTTTAATTCAACTTAAAATTCAGAAAACTATGTCTAAAAAATTATATAGTTGATATATACCACCTATGTCTTAAAACAGTTGGTGGTACTTAAATTACAGCATGTGACAGTTATTCTATTGTTAATATACTCAGATCAAATAACAAATAGCAGCTATGCATATTAATGCAAAGACTACCAATTATTACAAATCATTATTCCAAAAAACCTATTTGAATAAGATATTCCTCCAATACTTTTAGAAAGTCCTCCATATCCCTATAATCTATCTGCCCTATATTGGATATCCTAAAGGTATCATAATTATTCACCTTACCCGGATATATGGTAAACCCTCTTTCGAAGAAAAAATCGTGCATCTCATCAAAATCATATCTATCATTCTTAGGTTCAATGATGGAAGTTATTATTTTGGAGTGGTGTTCCCGGTCTATCAAATATTCCAATCCCATTTTACCTATTCCGCTGAGGAGAGTTTCCCAAGATTTGGCATATCTGGCATAACGTTTTTCAATAGTTTCCTCCTTGGTTTCCAAAATGGCCTGTTTTAAGGCATAAAAGGTTTGTACAGGAGGGGTAAATCGTGTTTGGTGGGTCTTTTCAAAATAGGCATACTGCGCATATAAATTTAAATACAGGTTCCTCATGGGAATGAACTCTGTTGCCAACAGGGCTTTTTTATTGCATATAGCAAAGCCAATTCCTGCCATTCCCTGTATATTCTTATTGGAGCTAGCTGCCAAATAATCAATGTTCATAGCTTTCATGTCTACCGGAATAGCAGCAAAACCACTCATGGAATCCACTATAAAACCAATACCGTAATTGGCGCATAATTTCCCAACAGCTGTAATGTCATTCAAGAGTCCTGTTGTGGTCTCATGATGTATCATAGCCAAATGTGTCAATCCCTTTTCAGCCTTAACAACCTCCTCCAGCGCCTTTAAATCTATAGGGACTATGGATGAAGATTCAAAAACAACCATATCCATCTTATATATTTTGGCAATCTGGCACATACGTTTGCCATAGGCTCCATTATCTATTATAAGAATACGGCCATTGTCCGGGACTACGGAACTCAATATGGCCTCAACCGTGGCCGTTCCGGAACCTCCGAACAAAACAGTGGCATAATCCTTTGGATCTCCCACAAATTTGGTTATCTCAGTAGCACAGTATTCCATAAGATCCCCAAACTCCTTTTCCCTTGGACAAATATCGGTAACTACCTGGGCCAATTTTACGGAATCGGTGGTAGTTGCCGGACCAGGATTGAGCAACACATTTCTTTTTATTTGCATTTGGTATTTTTCTATTAAAATATTAGAGTTACTTCAATTGATTTAAATTTAGGATACCTCCTTAGGCAATGTCCCATGGCAGGGAATAGGTCTTGACATAGGTATATCCTTTCATGGTCTCAATAACACCTTCCTTATACCCCAAGCCGGAATCCTTCACACCTCCAAAGGGTGTCCATTCCAAGCGGTAACTCGGTGCCTCGTTTACATTTACGGTACCTGTATCCAATTCGGTAATAACCCTTTGAATGGAAGGCCAATGATTGCTCACCACACCGCCGGAAAGGCCATAAGGCGTATCATTGGCAATGTCTATGGCCTCATCCAAAGTTTTGAACCTAATTATAGGTGCTACGGGCCCGAAGGTCTCCTTGGCCACTACTTCGTGGGCATTCTGTACATGGTCCAAAACCGTTGGGGCATAAAGGGCACCATCGCGTTTATGACCGGCCAATAGCACTGCTCCATTATCAATGGCATTCTGGACTCTAAATTCCATCTCCTTGGCGGATTCTTCGGTAATAACCGTCCCCATATCATTTTCGGCATCATAGGGGTCCCCGTATTTCAAGGCCTTGACCCTGGCCGTTAATTTAGCGGCATAAGCATCCGCTATGCTTTCGTGAACCAAGATCCTTCTAATAGCGGTACAACGCTGAGCCGAATTTTTAAAGGTTCCGGACATGGTCACTTCCACTGCCTCTTCTATGTCGGCATCTTCCAGAACCAATAAGGCGGAACTACCTCCCAGCTCCAAAACCAATTTTTTATACCCCGCCTTGGAGGCAATAATTTTTCCTACCCTACTACCACCGGTAAAGGAAACCATGGTTATTTCCGGATGTATGGTCATCATTTCCGCTGTTGCCTGCACGTCTGCTCCATTGATGACATTCAACATATTGGGTGGCAGGCCACAGTCTAAGGCCAATTGTGCAAAATAATAGGCAGATAGAGGGGTTTTTTCAGACGGTTTCAAGACCACCGTATTGTTGGTGGCGATGGCCGGAGCAATTTTATGCACCACCTGGTTCATAGGATGGTTAAAAGGCGTTATACAACTAATAAGCCCCAGGGGAACACGCGTGGTATAGATCCTTCTTGGTTTGCCATTTTTGGAAACATCACAGGGAAATACCTGGGAGTCATCATCCAAAGCCTTCATGGCCGAAAATCGCAGTACATCGGAAACCCTACTGGCTTCATAACGTGTATCCTTTAAACAAAGTCCGGTCTCATCGGTAATCATTTTACTCACCTCATCGACCCGTTCCTCCAATGCATTTGCAATCTTGTTCAGTATGTCGTACCGTTCATAACGGGTAAGGTTAATTTTGGTATTCTTCGTATCCGTCAATACCTTGTCCAAGGTTTTTGTATCCAAGGACGCCACCCTACCAACCTGCTTTTTGGTGTATGGATTATAAATATCTATCCATTCGCCACTTGTAACCTGTTTTCCATTGATTATACTTCCAAATTCGATCATAGTTGTGTTTTAAATAGTTTAGTTGGAGAATCCATTGCTCAAGAAGTGGAACAAATCGAAGTTCCTACTAGTACCTGATGCCAATTTATCACTGTATTCCGCGTTCAGTTTTTTATTGAATATCATGGGCACTACTTGACAGTGCTCTCCTCCATGTGAACGCAGACCTTCCTTCACCTTATCCAATTCATGCCAATCCGGGGTCCTACCAATGGTAGTGGCCGAATCTGCCAATACCACCAAATCCCCGATTCTATCACCTGGAAGTTCATATTCCTCAACGGCCTGGGCGTTGGTAAGTACCTTTTCTATTCCGTCCAAGGAAAGCAAATAGTCCTTGGCCGCTTGTAATTGGGATTTATCCTCCAAATACAGCGTACCATAACCTCCTAGGGCCCCGTGGTGCACTACATAAGGATCCGTGATGGGCAGGATTACCCTTGATCTTATATCTTGGGCATCCAAAAGCTGTTCTATAAACTGCACCTTTGGACTGCCATCCGGATTGGTCTTGGCCTGCATACCATGATCGGCGGTTACCCCGATAATGGCACCCAACTTGTCCAATTCCCCCAACCAAAGATCTATTTTGGATAAGAAATCGTTCGCATCCGCACTTCCTGGAGCATATTTATGTTGCACAAAATCGGTTGTTGTCAAATACATCACATCAAAATGTTCCCGTTTCAAAAGTTTGGCCCCAGCTTCAATGCAATAAACCGAAATATAGGGATCATAGATACCTGGTCTTTCCTTGCCCATCAATCCTTGCTCCACGTTTTCAATACCGTTTTCCTCCAAAGTGGCCTGATTGGCAAATTCTGCCGAAAAGCAGATACCCTCCAAATTGTGGGCCAGCATTTTTCGCAACTTATCCTTGGCTGTAACCACGGCCACCTTTCTTCCGTTTTTACTTAACTCTGATAAAATAGTGGGAACCTTTAGATACTTTGGGTCGTTCATCATTACCTCTTCCTGAAGTTCGGTATCCCAATAAAAATTGCCACAAATTCCGTTCACCTTTGGAGTAACCCCAGTAACGATGGCCATATTGTTCGGATTTGTAAAGGATGGTATCACACTTTTTACCATTCCCATAGAACCTTCCTTTATAAACCTTTGTAAATTGGGCATTACCTCCTTGGCTGCTTCATAATAAGGATAAGATGTTCCATCCATACATATTCCAATAATGGTCTGCTTTTGCTCAGGGTAATTTCTGTCGTTAATCTTCATGTCTTAAAATATCTTTGAGTTTCTCACTAATTTTGCACTAAAGTACAAAATTTTTACTAATAGGATAATTTTAGTTACAAAAAATGAATGTCATTTTGCCAAGTACAGGAGGAGTATAATTATGAAACAAAAATCAGCCTAATATCCTTGGAATTATTCGATCTAAGATTATTTTATTGTTAGCTAAACACTAAATTCTTTAAATCAACAATCCGATCTTTCATTAAAAGAAGGATGGTCCTGGACCAATTAGACATAAAAAAATCCCTATTTCATTTTGGAAATAAGGATTTGAAAAATTCAAAATACCGTTAAACCTTAGTCGATCAACCCAAAAACCCTTGGCAACCATAAAGAGAGCTCCGGCACATAGGTCAGGATCAATAATACGGCGGTCATTGCCGCCAATAAGGGCAATAAGGGCTTGATCACTTTTGTGACCGGAACTTTGGCAACACCGCTACCAACAAACAGGAGCGTCCCTACGGGAGGGGTACATACGCCTATACATAAGTTGAGAACGATTACCATTCCAAACTGTACAGGGTGCATCCCCAATGCCATAACCACAGGCAAAAATATAGGGGTGAAAATTAATACTGCCGGGGTCATATCCATAAAGGTACCCACAACCAGAAGGGTAATATTTATAAACAATAGTACCAACAAGGGATTCTTAACAGATTCCAGAAGGAAGCCCGTAAGCGATTGCGGAATGGATTCAAAAGAGAACAACCAGGACATGGCCATGGAGGTAGAAATCAAGAACATAACAATAGCGGTTGTTTTGGCACTGCGGAGAAGGATTGGCCTGAAATCGGCAAACTTCAGCTCCTTATTCACAAATCCGAGCAAAACAGCATACACCACGGCAATGGCCGCCGCTTCGGTGGCGGTAAAAATTCCTGCCACAATTCCACCAACTACAATAACCAACAAGGTTAAACTCAAAATGGCATTCTTAAAATCATGGAACAACTTTTTAAAACTTACCCTTTCTTCCTTGGGCAATCCCTTTTTTCTAGCATAAAAATAGACCATTAACATAATGGCAAGGCCTACCAAAATACCAGGTATATATCCTGCAATAAAGAGGGCAGCCACCGATGCCGTGCCTCCACTGGCCAGGGCGAAAATTATTAATACGTTACTGGGCGGTATCAATAGACCGGTGGTTGAGGAACTAATGTTTACGGCAGCACTAAATTCCCTAGGGTAACCATCATTAGCCATTTTTTCCGTAAGTGTACTTCCAATGGCCGATGCTGCTGCAATGGCGGAACCTGAAATGGCCCCGAACAACATAGCGGAGATTATATTAACATAGGCCAGGCCCCCGGGCAAACTGCCAATAAGTGATTTGGCAAAATCTATCAAGCGGTTTGCAATACCACCACGGTTCATTATTTCCCCGGCCAATATAAAGAAGGGAATGGCCAATAAGGCAAAATTATCTATACCTGTCGTCATTCTTTGACTTACCGTAGTGGTAGCAGGCATATACGCTATATTGATCAGAAGGGTAATCGTTGTAGAGATACCAATAGCATAAGCAACAGGCACCCCATAGGCCAACAAGCCCATAAAACTAATAAACAATACTAGGATACTTATGGTTTCAATACTCATTGTTATTGGCGTTAAAGGTTATTTTAATGTGATAAACGGAAAAGAAAATGATTATTAGGCCACAAATAGGTACTATAGCGTAAACATAGCCAAGCGGCACCAATAATGCAGGGGACAACTGGCCCAACTTTAAGGTGGTATATACCAAATTACCTCCACCAATAACCATAATGACCAAGGCAAAAATAGCCATCACAACCTGAATTATCCTATGTCTCCTTTTTTGTTTGTCTGCCGGAAGTTTGGACAATAAAAAGTCCATGGACAGATGTCCTTCCTTTTGTCCATTGATATAGGCAGCACCCAAAACCGTTAACCAGATCAATGAAAACCTGGCAAACTCCTCCGTGAACGAGCTTGACTGTCCCACCACATATCGGGAAACCACCTGCCAAACCACATCGAGCACCAATAAACTAAAAATTAGAACCAGCAACCCTTCTATGGCCTTATTCAATATTCTGTACGTCGTATGCATTATTGATTGTTAATTTGGTCGATTATTTTTTTCATTTTTGGATCCTCCATCAACTCCTCTAAAATAGATTTGGTTTTTTCTACGAAGGGACTTTTATCTGGATGATAGATTTGTACATTGGCCTTTTCCAAAATTTCCATGCCTTCCTCTACGGTTTCCTGCCAATATATTTTTTGTTTTTTTACGCTGTCATCTGCCGCATCTTGTAACCAACCCTTTTCTATATCGCTCAAAGTATCCCAAAACTTGGTGCCTACTACCACAACATCCGGAACCATACTGTGCTGATCTAGGGTATAAAATTTACAGACTTCGTAGTGATTGGAGGTTACAAATGAAGGAACATTGTTCTCCGCACCATCTACCACTCGTTGCTGTAATGCGGTATAAAGCTCACCATAGGCCATAGGGGTAGCAGAGCCACCTAGGCCGTTTACCATGTTCACGGCCATTTGGTCGTTCATTACCCTAATCTTCTTGCCCTTTAAATCCTCCGGAGTCTTAATAAATCCATCCAAGGTATAGAAACTTCTACTTCCCGCATCATAAAAACAGAGGCCACGGAGCAAATATTCGCTGCCCCCTTCCAATAGTTCCTTGCCTATAGGTCCTTCCAATACCCTGAACATATGATCGCTGTCCTTAAATAAATAAGGAACACCCAAAACCCTATATTCCGGAGAAAAGCTGGACATAGAGGCGGCACTTACCTTGGTCATGGCAACACTACCTATCTGCAATAATTCCAAGACCTCCCTTTCCGTACCCAACTGTCCATCGGGAAATATCTTGATCTGCAACTTTCCACCCGATTTTTCCTGTAGAGCCTCTTGCATGGCCAATATACCCTTATGGACCGGATGGGTTATTGGCAGGGAATGGGCAAAGAACAAGGTCTTGTGGTCTGTAATATCCGAGCAAGAATAAAAGCTTAAACATGCCAAGACACCAATCGTAATAATTAATTTTCCCAAAAGGGGTTTATAAACCTGCATATACATTTTTTTACTTGGTCGTTAACGTTAACGCTATTTATCTTTAGATTTGATTTCCAAAGCTTAAAAATACTCTATTTTTTAAATTTTACAACAACTCGGCACAATATTAGCAATTTACCTGCGTCTTCATCAACAATTACATCCATATTTTACAAATTTACCAATCTAGTTAGAGCAGCATTTCCCTAATACCCTTTTCCAGGCCATAGAGTTCGGACATCCCAATAGCCCTTCCAATTAGTGAATACCCTGAGTAAAATTCGTCTTTCCTTTTTTTGTCATCCAACAAAACGTGTCCGTGATCTGGCCTAATAGGAATGGCCACCTCTCCAACACCACTTTCATGTCTCCTCCACTGCTCTTTAACAATCTCCAGCATTAGCTTGGGCATAGGTATGGATCCATCCAAATGGGCAGCTTCGTAAAATTTACCGTCGTCTTCCCTTGAAACATTTCTTAAATGTAAAAAATGAATATGTGGCCCAAAATCCCTTATAATTTTAAGAAGGTCGTTGGAGCTTACCGCACCCAAAGACCCCGAACAGAACGTTAATCCATTACTTGGCGATGGAATGCAATCCAGAATATATTTTAAATCCCCATAGGTGGAGGCAATACGGGGAATACCAAAAACAGGGAATGGCGGATCATCCGGATGCAGTGCCATTTTTAGACCCAGCTTTTCGGCCTCTGGAACGACCGCTTTTAAAAAATAAGCCAAATTTTCCCTGAGCACGGGCTTTTCTATCCTACTTACCTCCTCCAAAGTGGACCTGAAATCCGAAAGGGGAATGGCCTCTTTAGAACCCGGCATACCAGCCAAGACGGCACTTTTTAACCGCTCCCGCCCATGCTTATCCAGGGTATTGTAATAGTGTTTGGCCTTTTCAATCATTGCCTCTCCATAGACTTCTGCCGCCCTCTCCCTTTCTAGGATGAACAAATCAAAAGCGGCAATGGCAACAGGGTCGTATAACAAACTAATGGCCCCGGTGGGAAGCTCAAAATTTAAATTGGTACGGGTCCAATCTATCAACTGCATAAAATTATAGCAGACCACCTTAATGTTGTTTTCTGCCAAATTCTTAAGGGTCTGAATATAATTTTGGATATAGACATCCCTTTCCGGCATACCGTATTTGATAGCCTTGTGTATATTGACACTTTCTACCACGGACCATTCCAAGCCATTGGCCTCAATTTCCCGTTGGACCCCCCTTATAACTTCAGAGGACCAAACTTCACCAATAGGCACAGCGTGGCATGCCGTAACAACACCCTCCACCCCTAGTTCCTTTATATCTCCTAAGGACACTCCAAAGTTAGGCCCGAACCACCTAAGCGTTCTCTTTAAATGTTTCAATAATAAGCGATATTAATAAGTTATTACTTGGTAATGATGTGGACTAACCTAAAGTGATTGGATTACCCTTAACATAACAACCATAATTCTCACAGCAATTCCCCCACATGTCCATATTACCCCTTAACCTCTTTAGGGAATCTTATGACAAACTCTCTGACCAGGCCAATTTTATCAGCCGTTGAAGTATTATATTGTAATGCTATGAAATTTCAAAAATTATACCCCAGAGAAGGAACTAAAACCTCCGTCAATATCATAAATGGTGCCTGTAACAAAAGATGAAGCGTCACTCAAGAGATAATGTACCATTCCGTTAAGTTCAGAGGCATCTCCAAAACGACCCATAGGTGTATTGGTAATAATTTTCTCTCCCCTATCCGTGAAGGATCCGTCTTCATTGGTCAAAAGTCTTCTATTCTGATTTCCAATGAAAAACCCAGGTGCAATGGCATTCACTCTTATCTTATCACTAAATTTTGAGGCCAGCTCATGGGCCATCCACTTGGTGAAAATATCCACTCCCGCCTTGGCCATGGAATAGCCCAACACTCGTGAAATGGTTTGTTTGGCTGCCATGGAAGATATATTTACTATAGATCCAAAGCCTTGCTTTGCCATAATTTCACTTAAAACTATGGTTGGAATTACGGTCCCGAACAAATTTATATCCACCACTTTTTGAGTATCTCCAAGCTCAATATCGTAAATGGTCTGATCTGGTTTTAATGTAGCCCCGGGAATGTTTCCTCCTGCCAGATTTACCAGCCCGTCCAACCGCTTAAACTTGGTGATTATAGTGTTCTTCAACTCGGTCAATTGCCTTTCATCCATCACATCCAGAACGAACAAATGGGCACTATTGGCTGTAATAGCATTTAACTCTTTGCATTTCTCCTCCAACTTATCCAAAGATCTGCCCAATAACAACACCTTGGCCCCATTTTCCACAAGATACTCGGCAATGGAACCTCCCAAGGTTCCGGTTGCACCAGATAAGGCATATATTTTATTTTCTATCGAAAAAAGTTTACTCATCAATTTAAATTTTATTATTCTACTTCAGCTAGACCCAAAGATAATACAAGGAAACAATAATGGACATAATAAAAAGGATTTGCCCTAAACCGACAATCGCAGAGGTTAGCACTGATTAAAAAATCCGCATTAGTATAACCATAAAATGAAGCCAAATACACTTTGGTCTTAATTTTTAGCCATTTTATAGCCTTCAATGGTGGTGTAATATTTGGTAATCATATTGGGTATCTCCCAGTTTGGCAATTTACCCTCGTCCAAATACCGTAAATAATTTTGGGTCACTTGGGCAAAGTGTGCCTCATGACCAATCTTAAACTCGTCTGGGATAATAATTTTCCAAATATTCGCTGACACTTTCTCAGCTTCGGTACCGGGAAATTTAGGGCCTATGGAGTGCTCCAGGGCATCTGTTATTAGCTTGTCAAAATTGGCCTCTCCTTTGGACTGAACATACAAGGTTGGCTTATAACTTTCTTCCTTACCCTGTTTAATAATGAGGTCGCTTTTGGTACCCCGCATTATGCTGTAATGGGTATCCCCGGTACCTTCGGGAGCCTCATAATTCCAGATTACGGAAACCTTGGCGTACTTTCCCTTAATCTTGTAAATCATTTCGCCATTGCAATACACCTTAAGTTTGTCACCATCCATATCTTTTTTAAGATAATCGGGAAAACTATCCAATCCGGTCACTCTTGTAAATTCATCCAACGTAAGCACAGTTGGCCAACGCCTGGCCTGAACCATTTCTATATCTGTACGATCTATAATCTGATCCGGAAAAAGTTCCCATTGCACCAAATCCACCAAGTGGGTGGTTACATCCACAATTCCCTCACCCTCTTCATTTACATCAAAAAACCACGCCGGTCTTACCAATGGCTGGCCAGAAACATACTTGAAAAAGTGATGAACACTCTCTTTAATAATAGCCGGTTCCTCAGGACTTCCTTCCAACACTTGGCCAAACACCTCCGGTAACATGGAAAACTGTCTTTGCATACCGGTAGTAACCTCAAAACGCTCTGTCATTATATCGTAGATCATCACCCCTTTTTCCTCGGCAATTTTAAAAGCTTCTTCCAGTTTCTGGAACCCTTCCGGATTAATCACCAATGGCTTATCCGCATAAACGTTCAACCCAGCTTTTACAGCGGCCAAAATATAGTCTATCTTCTTGGAATTTTTCCCGGCCACCACCATAACGTTACCAGGTTTTTTGGCAATCATCCTTTCCAAATAATCTTCCCCAAAATAACTATTCACCTTCCAATGGGTAGGGTTTTCCGATCTTGAATTATAGGATTCTATTTTACTTAAAAAATCGTTTACCTCTGGCCCCTCGGGCGCAAAAACGTAAATGGTGGAATCTACCGCATTATACATTGTTTTTTGGACCAAAGCAGCATGAAAATGCCCTGGATCCAAAGTCATTAAACTTACTTTGTCCGGAGTACTATTGGCAATTGGATTCACTTCTTCTTTTTTTTGACCACAACTAAGAAACAATACCAAAAGAAAGGTCGATATACTATACTTCATTTATTGGTTTTTTTGCGAATAATGACAAACCCCTCCTTAGTTCAAATTATTATGACCAAAAGAGGGATTATTTTTTCATTATTCAATATACAACATGTTTATTATATCTTAACATAGTCCGTACCATAAGGCTTTCTCTGTACCCTGTGCAACATAGCGTTGGCCTCATCGTCATTGATAAACATCTCCTTCTCGTTGTCCCATTCCAATTTTCTATCAAATTGCATGGCAATGTCACTGATCAAACAAGTTACACAGGCCTTGTGTCCTTTTTCAATAGGTGAAATAGGTGCCTTACGTGTTTTAATGCAGTCCAACCAATTCCCGTGCTGATCATCTATCTTCTCCAAATGGGTCTCGTTCTCACCGATAACCGATTCCAAAATCTTGGGATCGGAAGCATTTAGGGCTTTACTACTCTTTTCTTGATCTACAGGGTCGGAAGCCGAAGCCGTATAAGCACCTCGGGATACAAAGATCCAACCATCGGTACCTTCATAACGTATTCCGTTGGTATAACCACCACTGGTATAGACCGTAATTCCATTGTCGTATTCGTGTTTCACAAAGAAATCCCCATGTACATTCCACAGACCCGATTTAGGGAATTCCGCCAAAGCCTCTACTGATTTTGGCCCTGATAGTTCCGTGTCCATTCCCCATGCCGCTGAATCATAATGGTGTTGTCCCCAACCTGTGATCATCCCTGCACCGTAGCTTCTTAAGCGAAGCCAACCCGGCCTGCTATAACCCTGTTGCGGGTGCACACCAATTTCGGTATAAGGCACCTCTGGGGTCGACCCCAACCACATATCAAAATTTAAATTTTTAGGTACCGGCATGGCAGGTGCTTCCGGTCCTGCAGGATCTCCGGGAAGTCCGACCTTAACCGTATGTATTTTTCCTATGCGGCCATTTCTGACCAGCTCGGCAGCCACCCGAAATTGGGGCATGGCTCTTTGCTGTGTTCCAACTTGAAGTATAACACCCGTTTTTTGTACGGCCTCACGCAACTGTTGTCCTTCCCTCACGGTTAAGGATGTAGGTTTTTGCAGATAAATATCCTTTCCTGCCAATGCTGCCTCCATTGCAGGCTGGGAGTGCCAATGGTCGGGTGTACTGATAACCACAGCATCTATATCCTTATTGAGTAACATTTCCCTATAGTCATCGTAGATTTTGGTATCCATGTATTTTTCCTTCCCCGTTTTCTCCTTGTAGAACTTATCTACCAAAACCTTGGCATCGGCAGCCCTATTGGAATCCAGATCACATACGGCGATGTAACGGGATTGGTCAAATCTGATGGTATCGCGAATATCATGGTCACGGGCAATTCGACCACAACCAATTTGCCCTATATTAATCTTATTGCTCGGTGCGTTCTTTCCAAATACACTTGCTGGAACTATAGTTGGAAAGCCAACTACGGCCGCAGTGGTCAATAAGGAGTTATTAATGAATTTTCTTCTTTGCATTTTTTTTGATTTTAATTTAATTCACAAATTATTTGGTTAAAAACTTGGGTGTTTTCCCCTGTTCCCATATTTAATTCTTAACAATTTTGGGCATCTCCGCAAAACTCTTCCAATAGGATTCCGCTTCCTCAGCTGTAAGTTTACCATCAAAAACCACCATCCTATATTTTAATCGATAGTCCTTATTGGGCTCTATTTTCCATTCCTCGTGACGAATAGGACAGAATTCAAAAAACATATCCCCCCTGCCCCCATTTCCATCAATAGGCCATATACGCATTGGCTCTGGGTGGGACCTATTTTCCGGATAACTTAAAAACAGTACACCATTGGTTCCCTTGCCGTTGGAGGATTCCCCAGTGACCATACACCAGCGGGCGTTGGTGCCATCTGCGGTGAGACGATCGTTGCCTTCCGAGGTAAGCACTGTACAATTATCCTTATGCCAACGCTCGGTAAACCTCATCCCTAACCCCCCTCCATAGCGATAGGCTTCAAAAAGAATACCATTCTCCAAAGGGGAAGTAAAACTAGTAGTGTAATCTACCATATACCTATCCGGGCGATCCAAGTCCCACACCTTCACGTCCAAATCTTCGTTCAAGGCTATTCGATTATCCTCGGTAGCTTGTAGGTTAATATGTTCTTGACGGGCATTGAAGCCCCCATATACATCTCCGGAATAAGTATCATTAAAAGCCTTAAAAAGTACGGTACCTTGGCGCTCCACCAAATTCCAGAAGTCCACCCTCTCCCCTTCAATCCGGGTATGTGTCCAAGGACCCCATATGCCATAATGATGGTAATGATCAGGAGGTTGAATACGGCTTAGCGTATCTCCCGATGGAGTAAGCATAGGATGGAGGTATCCGGATTTCCGAAAGATGGAATCCACACCTTCTGGAGGGTAGGTCATTCCATACCTATAGGTGAGCAAGGGAACGGAACCCTTTGACAATTGGAGGTTTCCATTTCTTTTATCCACATTAACCCCTTCTATACCATGGCCCTTAGCCTCTTCCTTTACTATTTCATAAGAACTGGTATTGTTAGGCGTATGAACAAACCATAGTCTTTTCCGATCATTATCAATCTGAAAAGGTATCTGTTTACCATTATTCATCAATACCAAATTACTTTGGCCGTCCATTCCTCCCAACCCCAAAGTATCCATTTTTAAAGATACTGGGGAGGCTTGTAAAATGCCATCCTTCTCCGCTATTCTAAACCTATATGATTCATTGTGGTTACATGACTGTATCAGCAATAAAACATAAACAAGAAATACATACTTCATTTAAAACAGGTTTAAAGGATGGAATTTACAAAAAACAAATTAACTCACTACAACTATTATTCTTCAGGTATGGTCGTCAGTGGCGGGATATTATTTTCCGCCCCTGGATAACCTTCGTTTTGATTTATCACTCCCTGTGTATTGGCATTGATTGCCGAAGCGGGGATGGGCCATAGCACATGATAGGGACTCATGGTATATTCATCTCCGTGAATGGTTTTAACCCCCTTATTGTAAAAATCGGTCACTTCCATGATACGATCATACCAAAAATTATCGGTAGAGAAGTTATCCAAACTATAGGTCTTACCATTATAGGCAGCTTTGCCAGTCTTGGCAAAAATATAAGCGATACGTGTCAGTTCGGTTTTTCTTCCCTCCTCGTAGTACAGTTCCCTTGCCCGCTCATCCAAGATATAGGCAATATCCACATCTGCCGCAGTAATTTCATCGGCCTCGGCCCTTCTTCTTACCACATTGATATCTTCTGCCGCTGCGCCTAAATTTCCTTTCCAGAAATAGGCCTCGGCCCTTAGCAAATAAGTTTCAGCCACCCTATACACATACCAATCGCCATGACCACCGGACGGTTTCACATTTAAGGGATCTGGAACGAAAAATTTGTAATGTGGAAAGCCGTACCAATTCCTTATGGTATCTGAACAAAGTGGGGTTCCATTTGGTAAATAAAGCTCCAAATTCTTTCCGTAATATGAGTTTCCTGAACTTTGTAGGCTAGGTGCATTGTACACTAAATCTTCCATATCGTACCAATTTCCCAGCTTATGACGTTGATCGTTATTAGCGTTTTTCCAAATCTCCTTGGTACTATAATGAGTACCCCTATTTCTGCCAATACCCCTACCTATTGCAGTGACCTGATCGATATCTATTCCCGGGGCATCGGACATTCCATTCTGGCCATCAGGAGTATTGATAAAACGCCACCAAAGTGGAACGGCTTGCCTTTGTATACTGGTACCGCCTGAATAATCTCCATTGTCCTCATACCCCAATCTATCTATAACCACCAATATTCCCTCGGTATTACCGGAAATACTTTTGTTTTCCACTCGGTGCAGATCCCAGGTCACATCCTTTTCTGGGTTATCGGCATCAATACCAAACCTGTCCGTTGTTAGGGTGTGGGTTCCGCCATTGATTATTTGTGATGAAGAGGCTATTGCTTCATCAAAATCGCCCAAGGCAAGATTAACTTTTGTCAACAGATGCAAGACTGCATCCTTATTGATATCGCCATTGTTGGCCACTGCATTCACCATAGGCACTGCCATATTGAGGTCCTCCTGCATTTTTCTGAGGATCGTCTCCCTTGCTGTAGTAACAAAATCCAAGCGTGCCGAGGTGATCTCCTCCAATATTAAGGGAACATCCCCAAATTGCTGGGTCAACCTATAATACCTGTAGGCCCTATGAAACAGAGCACGTCCCATAATATCATTTTTCTGAGCATCACTCTCAAAGGTGGCATCATTCAATCTACCAATTACGGTATTGGCATATTTTATGCCTTTATAGAATTCTTCCCAAAACCAACCAATCCTATTGGCATCAGCACTATTGAGCCTAGCATCGGGCAAGATCAGCAAGTTTAAATCCTGGGCAGGACCTGATTTGTCCGTAGTTCCTTCTACCGAGACCTCGGAAAAGATATTTTCCGTAATCATGGGGGCGCCATCTCCGTAAAACTCAGCCCTTAAATTTCTCATTGCCTGTGACAAAAGACTATTGAGCCCTTCTGGCGTATCCAAGGCATTACTGGGCGTAAAGAACGATTGCGGATCTGCATCCAAGAATTCTTCCTCACAACCCGTAAAGGCCAAAGACAGAATTAGGATAAAGCTAAAAAAGGCTTTTCTATAATTATATATAATTTTTCTCATCATTATTATTTTTTTATTAAAGACTTAAATCGATTCCAAAGGTGAAAAACCTAGGTGTTGGCAAACTTGCATCGGTATCAAAATCACCATCATCACCTAATATCCTACCTTCTATATTGGTAGGCTCCGGGTCATAAAAGTCCCAATGAGGTGCATAAACCGCCACATTTCTAACATTGGCATACAACCTAAGACTTTGCAAAGACAACTTTTCAAGAAGGGGCTTTGGAAATCTATAAGCCAATGTAATATTACTCAACCTAATAAACGAAGCATCACGCCAAATGGTAAAGCTTGAACTTCCGTCACTTGAAAACAATCTGGCATAATCATTTATAGGATTGTCAGGTGTCCAATAGGGTGTTTGGATGGAGTTGGTCCTATCTATAAAACCGTTTCTGTTTTTGGCTTCATTAAATACCCTTTTTTGACCCCAATTGGAATAGACCTCAAAAGAAAAATCAAAATTCTTTAGCATCGTGAACCTATTGGACATGGCCCAACTAAACCTAGGTGATCTATGTCCCTGAAAAACATTGTCCTCCACGGTAAAGTCCCCACTATTATCCACATCCCTAATTTTCCAATCCCCGGGAAAAACACCGTATTCGGCAGCTTCAGCAGCCTCATTTGTCTGCCAAATCCCTATGGCTTCCTGGCCCCAGATAACGTCGGTGGCCTGACCTATAAAACGCTGATTGGTAATGTCATCCAATTCGTTCCCATTTTCATCAAGATCGCCATATAACTTCCTGATTTTATTTCTGTTCAAAGAGAAATTAAAATTGGTATTCCACTGAAAATTTTCCCTATTGATGTTTTGGGTAGCCAAGGTGAATTCCAGACCTTTATTTTCAATTTCCCCCAAATTGGTGGTTACATTGTTGAAACCTATAATATTCGGCAATTGTCTGGTTACAATTAAATCGTTGGTAATATTTTGGTAAGCCTCAATAGACCCCTCAACCACTCCGTTGGCCAGACTGAAGTCCAACCCTAAATTGGTAGCCTTGGTACGCTCCCACCTAAGCGCATTGTTTTCTTGGGTTCCATTGTCAAAAGTAGGCACGGTAATAACATTACCCCCGGCATCCACATTCAAATATTTGTTCGCATTAAGCTTGGACAATGCAGTAAACCTTCCAATATCCCTGTTCCCATTTTCCCCATAGGACAATCTAAGCTTAAGGAAATCAATAAATTCCGAATTAAAAAAAGATTCGTTGGAAATGGTCCAAGCCCCTGCTATGGAAGGAAAATATGCCCGTTTATTATTGGCCCCAAAAGCAGAGTAACCATCCCTACGCATGGTCATCGTTAAAAGATAACGGGAGTCATAATTATAATTCAATCGCGTCATCATGGCATCCCCTGTACTGGTCACATCTTCACTCTCGGCGATCTGAACCGTTCCCAATTCCAAGGCACTGTAACCCAGGGCATCACTAGGCTCAAAGGTATTGGCCCTGGCACGGGTTTCATAACTTTGAAACTTCTCACCATACACCAAAAACATTAAATTAAAGGAGTGTTTGTCCACTGTCTTGTCCCAGCGTAAAATGTTATCCAACTGCCATTCATTGATCTTGGTCACTTTCCTTTCCGCCGAGCCCACTACGTTTTGTGGACTGGCCGCTAAGGCATGGTTATAATATTCCTGAAATTCCAAGCGATTGGTATACCCTATTTCATAGGAGAAACCCAGAGGCAACTTAAGCTTGGCATACACCCTGGAGTTAAAGGTATGGTCCAAATCTATACGGTCGTTAAATTTTTGAGCCAAAAATGCGTTAACGGCCCCTGCCCCATTGTCGTCCTGAGGACTTAAGCGAATATTTCCCTCATCATCAAATTCGGAACCCCAGGGGGAAGATCTTTCTATCTGACCCCGGTCGGCTGCAATAAAACCTTCATTACGTTTGGCAAATTGGGTATTCATTCCAACGGTCAACCAATCGGTAATTTTAGCATCCAAATTTAATCGAGATCGCAAGGCTTCGAATTTCTCTCCATCAAAAATGCCTTCATTGGAGGTTCTGCCAATGGACCAATAATAATTTAATCCCCCCTTACGTCCGGAGATACTGGTATTGATATCGTTACGAAATCCGGTCTGCATTATCCTATCATACCAATTGATACTATTTCCTGCCAAGTAATTTTCGATTTACACATCCTGGAACCCAATTCTATTTAACCAGGCCCTGGTTGGGTCACCGGCAGATCCATCATAGGCCAACCATTGATCCAAGGTTACACCGGACGGCAAGTTATTGGGATCGTCATACCTACCTGGATTGTCAATAGTGTTTTGCGGGTTGATACTTTTAAATACATCGGTTCTCCAGTCTACATACCCCTGGGCATCGTATGGCCGCTCCTTATAAGCATCTGTTGCCATACCCACACTGGTGTTGATATTAATGGTAGGCTTATCACTTGTACCTCGTTTTGTGGTGACCAAAATAACACCACTTGCCCCCCTTGCCCCGTAAACAGCGGCAGAACTGGCATCCTTCATAACATCAAGTTTATCTATATCTGAGGGCGCAATATCTGAAAGGTCCCCATTATAGATCATTCCGTCCACTACTATTAATGGACTAGAACCGGCACTAAGACTGTTGTTTCCTCGAATTCGGATTTGACTGGTACCTTTGGGGGAGGCGGAAAGCCCAATACTAAGGCCGGCCACATTCCCTCTCAATACATCGGTCACCGAATTGGTAGATTGGTCCGAAAGAGCGGCGGCATCAACTTGGGATATAGCCCCGGTTAAATCCTTCTTTTTCACCGCCCCATACCCCACCAATACCACCTCATCCAAGGTAGAAGCAGTAGATTGCATAGTAACATTGATTTGGGCGCTACCATTAACAGGTATTTGCTGTTCCTCGAAACCAATATAACTAATCGTTAATATGGCATTTTGGCTGGCCACCTCAAAACTAAAGTTGCCATCAAAATCGGACACTACCCCATTGGTAGTCCCTTTTTCAACAATTGACGCTCCTGGTAGCGGAACGCCAAACTCATCCACAACGGTCCCCGAAACGGTGAAACCATCTTGCCCATAAACGGACATTGAAAATAATGTACAGAGAAGCGTTAAAAGTAATAACGCCCTGCACCTAACTTTTTTTAATGAATTTCTCATACATAAATGTTTAAAGTTGGTTAGTTATTGAATTTTAACCATGACCGGAAAACCCAATCATGGTTGCATTTTGAACAAATCTATATAATTGCAACTTATTACGCAACCGATTGCACTAATAAATTGATGTTTTATAACCAAATAATTATTTTTTGTTTAATAAATCATATAATTAATATGTAATTCCACATTATTTATAACTACCATTCATTTATACTTTAATAATAAAATTTTATTTGTAATATTGTTGCATAGTTTACGCAACAACAATTAATATGGACAAAAGAATTACAATTTACGATTTGGCAAAAACCTTGGGTGTTTCTGCCGGAACCGTAAGCAGGAGTCTGAACGACCATCCGTCCATAAGTCAAAAAACCAAGGATCGCGTAATCTTTATGGCAAATGAACTGGGCTACAAAACCAATAAATTTGCTGTAAACCTTAGCAAACAGAAATCCAATACCATAGGTGTTATTGTCCCTAAGCTCAATTCCATTTTTATGTCCACTGTTTTGGCGGGGATAGAAAAAGTGGCCAATGAAGCCGGTTACAACCTGATTATTAGCCAGTCTTTGGAGTCTATGGAAAAAGAAAAATTAAATGCAAAAACACTTTACGATAGTGGAGTTGATGCCCTTTTGGTATCCTTGGCCTATGACACTACGGACTTTGTACACTTTGCAAATTATATTAAAAACAAAATACCGCTGATATTTATTGACAGGGTTCACAATTTACCAAATTGTTCCACTATTATAATCGATAACAAATCAGCTGGATTTGAGGCTACAGAACATTTGATAGCACAGGGCTGCAAAAATCTGCTACATATTAGTGGCAATCTAAAGCGTAATGTTTACTCCGAGCGACTGAAAGGATTTCAGGAAGCGCTGGCCAAACACAATTTAAAATTTAAAGATGCCAATTTACTGGAATCCGATCTTGCCCCCAGCAGTGTTAAAGAAGTTATTGCGCACATCAAGAGTGTTGACATTCCCATTGATGGATTGTTTGTAGCCAACGACACCTTTGCCGCCCATTGTATTAAGGAACTAAAAAAAGAGAAATACAATATCCCCAGTGATATAAAAATTATTGGATTTAATAATGACCCTATCTCGGAACTGGTCACGCCTGCCCTAAGCACTATTAATTATCCAGGATACGAATTAGGTGTTTTGGCGGGACAAAGTGTTATTAGCCATTTAAATGGGGGTATAGACTTACATCCCGCAAATTCAATTACCCTAAGACATAAATTGATTATAAGAGAATCTACACTTTAACAAATATCTACAATGAACAAAACAATTTACAGCTGGCTTACCTTCCTTTTTGTTGGAACAGTTTTCGCCCAAGGATTAGAAGAATTTCCCATTACAGAACAATGGCTTTCCAAAATTGAATCCCTTGCTCCTTCTGCACCTAGAATTCCTGCAGAAACGAAAAAAATATTGGTTTTTTCACAGCACACGGGATTCTATCATTGGACCATTCCCCACAACGACGAAATGCTGAAAATTCTGGGTAGAAAATCTGGGGCCTTTGAGGTCATCATTGCACACGACATAGACAGTTTTGACAAAAAGAATTTAAAGCAATACGATGCCGTAATCTTGAACAACTCCAATCCGGCCGGACCTAAACGGGACTTGTTCTGGGACCTACTAAAGAAGAACACTACCTTGAACGACAATACCATAGCCAAGATGGCGGCCGAATATGAAAAGAATTTGATGGATTATGTTGCAAAGGGCGGAGGTCTAATGATTCTGCACGGTGCAATCACCGTACAAAACAATTCCAAGGAATTCAGTAGGTTGGTAGGTGGAAGCTTTGACTACCACCCCAAACAACAGGAAATGCATTTAAAGGAGGTGAACCCAAACCACCCCATGGTACAGGCCTTTAAAGGAAAGGGCTTTACCCACGTGGATGAACCCTATTTCTTTAACAATGCCTATTCCGATTATAATTTTAGACCCTTACTGTACATTGAAGCTGATAAATTGGAAGGTGTTAAAAAAGAAGTTACGGACAATACCATCTACGTTTCTTGGATAAAGCGGCACGGTAAAGGAAGGGTGTTTTACAGCTCTCCTTCCCATAACGCCCAAAGCATGAATCATCCGGAATTGCTTCAATTCTTTTTGGATGGTATGCAATACGTTGTGGGCGACTTAAAATGTGATGATAGCCCTATAGGAAAACCATGATCCAACATCCTATCAAGATTATGTCATCCCAAAAAAAATGCGCATCCCAAAGAGATGCGCATTTTTAATTTTATTCTAGAAATAACAACCATGAACAACCAATTTAAAGAGTGCTATTTATTAAAATCAAAAAAGTTTTTAGCGTTATAATAGGATATATCGGAGACAATTTTCCCCAGTAATCTTTCATCATTGGGCAACTCCCCGTTTACCACGTCATTCCCTATAAGGTTGCATAATATCCTTCTAAAGTATTCGTGTCTCGGAAACGACAAAAAGCTCCTGGAGTCGGTCAGCATCCCTACAAAGCAACTTAAAAGCCCCATATTGGATAGCGCATTCATTTGTTTTTCCATACCGTCTTTCTGATCCAAAAACCACCAACCGGAGCCAAACTGCACCTTCCCCTTAACACTGCCATCGTTAAAATTCCCTACCATGGTAGCTATTACTTCATTATCGGAGGGATTAAGATTGTAGATTATGGTCTTGGCCAATTGATCTGTTCCATCCAATTCGTTCAAGAAGCCGCTCAATGCACGAGCCTGCGAAAAATCACCTATGGAATCGAAGCCCGTATCTGGACCCAATTTGGACAATAACCTTTTATTATTGTCCCGAATGGCCCCTATGTGGAATTGTTGCACCCACCCTTTTTTATGATAACTCTTCCCCAAGAACAACAGCACCTGTGCCTTAAAATATTGCACTTCTTCCATAGAAAGTGATTTGCCGTCCATAACTTTTTTAAAGAGACCTTCCACATCATAAGTACCTTCTTCGAAATAATACAATTGTTCCAATCCATGATCGGCCAGCCTACCTCCCTGTTCATGGAAATAGTCGATACGATTTTCCAAAGCAGCCAACAAATCCTTGTAAGCCCTAATATGGATATTGGAAGCTTCGCCCAATTTTTCCAAATAGGCTACATAAGTACTCCCCTGTTCTATGGCAAATGTCTTATCTGGACGGAAAGTTGGAAAAACTTTTGGAGATAACCCTTTCTGTTTAATGCTTTTATGAAATTGAAGGGAATCTATGGATTCGTCGGTAGTACAAAGCGACTCCACCTTTTGTTGTTGCAACAACCCTAGGGTGTGATGGGAGTTTTGCTGCAGTATTGATGAAGTGCGCTCATATATTTCCTCCGCATTATCCGGCCCCAACAATTCCTGTATACCAAAGTAACGCTGAAGTTCCATATGGGTCCAATGGTACAAAGGGTTTCTTACTGTATAGGGCACTGTCTCCGCCCATTTAAGAAACTTTTCCTTATCCGTAGCATTTCCGGTTATATAATGTTCATTTATTCCAAAAGCACGCATGGCACGCCATTTATAATGATCCCCGGCCAACCAGGCTTGACTTATATTTTCAAAAACCCGGTTCCCATCAATTTCTTGGGGCGGCAGGTGATTGTGATAGTCAATTATAGGCAACTCTTTGGCATAATTGTGATATAAGGTTTTGGCAAAGTCGCTTTGCAATAGGAAATCATCATTTATAAAAGTCTTCATCTTACTAACGAATTTAATTTTAATACTTAAACTACCTACTTTGTCATTGAATGCGGACCAGCGGTCCAAGCTTATTTCCCAACCTGCTCAAACAATTCCTTTTCGGTATATTCCATACCGTCTTTAGGCGTTACATTCCTTAATTCTTTTATTTTTTCCGGTTTCAAACCTTTTGGATGAACTGAAAATGCATTGGTCACATAGGATATTATATCCGATATATCCTTGTCGGAAAGATTCTTGTTATACTTAAGGCCTGGCATTTGATGGTTCTCATCATATACTTCCCCCTTAATATTCAGAGGCCCCTTTAGGCCATGGAGAATAATGAGCCCCAATTGTTCCAAATGCGTAGAAATATATTCCGAGCCTACCAAAGGTGGTGCCAATCCTCGGATACCTTCTCCACTGGACGAATGACATGAGGCACATATTTGACGGAACAGAATAGCTCCATTGGTCCTAGAATCCGCTCTTGCAATTTTTGTTGAATAAATATAATTCGGCTTATCATTGCCCTTCCTTTCCACACTCTCATATGTTAGCCTGGCAAGGTCCGAATCCTTAAGGTCTTCCTGTTGTCCCAGTTGGGTGCCAAGAGTTGAAAGAACATCTTCCGATCCGCTGACAATGGCCTCCTGGTAAATTTTATTGTCACTGTATTTATTGGCCAAATCGTACATTAAGGGAAAAAAGACTGCTTCATCGTATTTGGCCCAAATTCCCAATGTAGTTGACAGGTACAGATCCAGCATGGGCTCATCCCTGTACATCACCCCTTTAAAGAGTTCCTTGGCCTTGGACACATTATTTTTAGATGCAAAATCCTCCATTAAAACAATAGCATGGGACGATGCTTCCGGGCTTCCATTTTGGACGATGTTGAATAAGAAATCGAAGGACAGGGCATTGAGTCCCTTCAACACATAAAGGGCGTGTAATTGCGCCAAAGGACTTTCATTGTCCAAAGCCATTTCCTTTAATGCCGGCAGGTTTTCCTGATTATTTTTCTGAATCAAATACTGCTGGGCCCTATCACGCACCCATCCATTGGGATCCTTCAAGGATGCGACCAATTGGGCCCCTGACAAAGTCTCCAGATCAGGAATGCTCCTCGCTGATTTGTCTTTGCTTCGAATCCTCAAGATCCTACCATAGTCCAGTATGGTATCCAATTTCTTCTGTGCCGATAATTTTTTCAAATACGGGCTCAAAAATGCATAATGTTGTATTACACCGCGATGCATATCCACAACATACATATTCCCATCGGGCCCTGTTGCCAAGTTCACCGGACGGAACCCTTCATCCGTAGAGGCCAAAAACTCCTTGCCCTGCCAAGCTTGCTTGGCCTCAACCCGATCTCCATAAAAAGACAGGACATTTCTTTTGATCAAATTGACTTCCGGAACACATACAAAAACATTCTGATCGTAATCCTCAGGAAACATCCCGCCCCTATATACCAATGGACCACAGGCAGCAGTAACATTCACCAATAAACTATCCTGGTTTAAAACCCCTTCTTCATATCCCCGGTTTACAGAGGCCGCATGAAGTGGATAAACACGTTGATCCTTGGTCAATGCCTCATCCACCCCTTTTTGGGGAATAAAATACTTGTTCCTGATCAATCTATTGGGCAAAATATGATCGCCCAATAATTGAGTGGAATTATTGTTGTAATAAAGCCTTCCGAAATTATCATGGGAAATTCCCCACTGCCCTCTTTGGGTAGTAGGTTCCTTTTTCCACACGCCATTCTTACGCTGATATCTAAAATTGGATTTGGCATTATAGATCCAGTTATCCATATTCATCATTAATCCATTGGGCTGATGTTCAGGATTACCTACGGTAGCGTAAAGCGAATCTACAAGTACCCGGTTAACCGGTTTATCATTCTCAATTTCCACAAACCACAAGTTAGGGGATTCCGCATACAAAAGCCCCCCATACACCAAAGCCAAAGCTCTAGGCATCACCAAACTATCCAAAAAGGTTTTGGCGTGGTCCATAATTCCATCTTCATCAATATCCTCAAGAATTTTAATGGATCCACTTGGCAAATCTTCCCCATCCCCTTCCAAATTGAGCATAAATCCAGTCATTTCAGCGACCCAAATCCGTCCCTTGGAATCGAAATCTATTGCGACAGGTGCTGTTAAAAGGGGTTCGGACGCCACCAGTTCCAGTTCAAAACCTTCTTCCAACCTATAATCCTCAAAGGAAATCCGAGGTTCCTGGAAGGAAGGTTTACATGCAATAACAATAAGCGAAAGGAAAAAACAAAATGATAATCTCATTAATATTGGTAGTTTGTATTCTGAAAGTCTGACAAGGGCACTAAATTAATACAGAGGCTTTTAAAATACTAATGGATTAATATATATTTGGCAAAAAACAGACCATCAGCACAATACGTTATATTTTTGGAGAGTTTTACAGTTATTGCACCATAGAAACCACGACTAAAGTCATCGGCATACAAAGTATGCCTTGCCTCTTGAATGTGCAGTGGATTTTGAGGTTGGAAGGCATGCCTCCCCCTAGCCTTCAATTTCTTGGGCCAGTTCCCTAATTTTGACATCCGTCAAAGGTTTAGCTATAAAACCATTGACCGCGTTATATTTACTGGCGCGTTCCATATCCCTGGAATCTACAGATGAACTTAAAATATAGATTTTAACGTCTTTTTTCCCGGACAATTTACCAAACTCTTCCAAAAACTCCCAGCCGTCCATAATGGGCATATTCAAATCCAAGAGAATAACCTCCGGCAACCCTTGTTCCGATTCTATTAGGGGGATTATTAGGTCCAGAGCTTCTTTTCCGTTTTGACAGATAAGAAAATCAGAGGCAAAATCATTATTCCTTAAAAGAATTTTAGAGCCAAAAATAAATATGGGATCATCATCAATTATGCAAATCGTATTAGTCGTCATTCCAGTGTCTATGGTTTATTAATGCTCTTAAAAAACCCAAATCTTCTTACTCTATAGAATTGGTTAACTACTAATATAATTGATTTTTATCAATTTATTACCTTTAATTGATGTTAACAAATTGGCATCTGTTAAATATTACGACTTTCATGTTTTGACAAAATCACAATTACAGAACAACAAAATGGATTACATCTTACAAAACAATTCTAAAATATGTTGTGAATTTTGTACCCTGGTTTAATGTGCTTTCCACTTCGATCCACCCCCCCATGGCTTCGATTTGATTCTTACTGATAAAAAGTCCGATACCCCGTGCTTCAGGGTGATTGTGAAATGTTTTGTACATCCCAAAAAGCTTGGAGCCATGTCTGTCGAGATCGATTCCAAGTCCGTTATCCTCAAAACTTAAAAAAGCATATTCCCCCTTTCTTCCACTGGTTATGTTCAACTCCGGCAATCGTTCGGGAGATTGATACTTGATAGCGTTTGTAATAAGGTTTAGAATAATACTTTCCAAATAGGCATGCACCGCCAATACATTGATATTGGCATCTACCGCCAAATGTATTGTAGCACCGTTTTTCTTGACCAACGGACCAACTATCTTCATGGCATTCTGCACCCTTTTTAGTAAATTTTGGGAAGTTAAGGTAGAACTCACTTTTGAATTTATCTCCACAATCTCGCTTAGCTGGTGGATAGTTTCGTTCATATTATCCGAGACCAGTTTAATTTTGCGATAATATTCATTTTCAACTATTCTGGGATCCTCTTGCAAGACAAGGTCCAAAAGCATCGTAATATTGCTTGTGTGCGATCTTAAGTTATGGGAAACAATATGGGCAAAGTTGATTAGACGATTGTTGTGCTCCGTCAAATTCTCGGTCAACTGCTTCTTATCGGAGATATCCTGGATTTGGGCCACGAAATGTATGAGTTCGCCCTTGTCATTCTTTACGGCCGCTACGGCCTCATAAATCCAAATATAGCTTCCGTTCCTATGCCTACAGCGCTTCTCAGCTCTAAATCCACTCTGTGTAGCAATGGTACTTTCAAACAATTGCCTAGCTCCTTCCAAATCCTCCGGGTGCACAAAATCCAGCACCGTTTTTTCAAGAATCTCCTTTTCCCCATAACCCAATATTTCACAGATTTTTGGATTGGCCTTTCGCAATCTACCATTCAAATCTATGACAAGCATACCTATGGCGGCATGTTCAAAAGTTTGTCTTAATTCCTCTTCTTTTAGTGCCAAATCCCTAGTCATCCTAGTGGATTCGTCAATATCTTGGAAAAAACCGTATAGCCTAACACATTTTCCATTGACCACCTCCGGGATGCCAATGGTCCTTGACCAAAAAACCTTATTGGTTTTGGTAACTACTTTCAGCTCACGATCAAAACCCTTGCCTTTATCCATGGCCGACCTTAAAGCCTCAATGATGATTTCGCGATGTTCCCCTTCCTGAAAAAATGAATAGACCTCCTCCAGTGTAGGAACATAATCTTCTGGAACCCCTACCATCTTTTTTATGGTCGGACTCCAGTAAACGGTATTATCCCCTAAATGGAGCTCCCAGATTCCGATCCGCACCGTTTCATTGATGCGCTGCATAATTTCGGCATTATGCGCCAATAACAATTCGTTTTGTTTGCGTTCGGTTATATCTTGAATTTGGGATACGAAATGAATTACCTCCCCCTGATCGTTGTGTATTGCGGACATAGATATGTTTGCCCATATTACCGATCCATTTTTGTGAAAAAACCTATGTTCCAGTCTTATAAACTTATGTATGCCGTGGAACAGTTCCTCAATATATTCCCTATTAATCTTTAAGTCGTCCGGATGGGCAATGTTCACTAGGTCCATTTCCTGCAATTCAGGCTCATCGTACCCAAAGATTTGACAGAAACTCTTGTTCGCCCTTAATAATTTATTTTCATTATTTATCAAGGCCATGCCTATGGCCGAATGATTAAAGGTTTGCCTAAATTGCTCTTCCCTAAATCTAATTTCCAATTGGACCTTTTTAATTTCATCAATGTCCTGTATAAGTCCATACAGTTTTGCACTCTCATTGTCCCTGTGCTCGGAGACCCCAATTACCCTTACCCATTTTAGGTGTCCGTCTACAGTTTTTAATTGTAACTGTTCATCAAATTCCATAGGCTCTTTTAGAGCCTTATCCACTATTAACTTAATACGCTGCCTATGAACACCTTCCGAATAAAAATTCAATCCTTTTTCCCATGTTGGTGCATATTCCCCTGTTACGCCGTGAATTTGTTTGGCAACCTTACTCCAAAATACAGTACCTTCCTCCTGATCAATCTCCCAATAGCCAATTTTTGCCGTTTCACTGGAGCGTTCAAAAAGGTTCTTATATTTTTCCACCAACAGCTCATTGGACTTCCTATAGGTAACGTCATAATGTATGCCGGAAATTATTTCTGGTCGTCCCTCGGCATCTACTTTTGTAATTTCGCCACGACTAAGTATCCAGACCCAGTTACCATCTTTATGGCGCATTCTAAATATTTGCTCTTTGGTCTTTTTCCCGTCTATATGTGCCTTTAGGGTATCTACAAGAATCCCAATATCTTCTTGATGCACAAGGTTCAAAAAACGATCATGGGTAAAAGGTTCCAGCTCTGCCAAGGTATAGCCTATCATCTCTGCCCAGCGTTCATTGTAAATCACCATCCCGGTCTTCAGGTTGCTCTCCCATATTCCTACATTGGCACCCTTGATCACATTTTTATAATAGGTCTTTTTGGCATTTATATTGATTTCGGTCTGCTTATATTTTTCAATGCTGAGCGCCACCCCTAAAAGGCCGTTGCCATTCCGGGAATCCTCGGACACCGACCTACCCCTAAGATTGAACCATAAGGAATGCCCTTCTACGTGATTCAGTCTTACATCAATGTTGAATGGGGATTTGCCTTTTTTGGCTATATGGATTTTATAGGCATTTTGAAAAATCTCCAAGTCGTCGCCATGTATCAATGACAAAAAATCGACTGAAATAGCGTCCTCATCCAACTGTGGGGAATAGCCAAGGAATTGGGCCAGTTTATTATTTACAGCACCATCTTCCGGATTTTTCACATCCCAACGCCATAGACCATCAACACAGCTCTGCTCCACAAAATTGACAAAATCACCTTCCCTCTGCAAAAGATCTCTAAAATCAATTTGCATAGTAGTATTATAGTTTTTAGGCATAAAACTTCCTTAAAATAAATAAATAAACTTCCCTATACGTTCTCCCCACGCCAAAATTATATTAAAATCATGGCACTGTAGACAAACCAATTTATTTCATTAATGCCTGTACTAGACCAATATGGTCCAAGCACACACTTAGTACCTTAATTCAATTGCAACTAAAAAGGAGAGGGGGGTACCTTGTAGTCGTAAAATATTCCCTAAAAATTGACCTGAAACTTTGCAGACGCAACTATTTCAGTATCAAATATAAACAAAGATATGCTTACGGCTTACAACATGTAGTGGATTCCTAGTTAAATAGCGTCCTTTCTATGTAATCCTTGTAGGGAAAAACAATAAACCACGAGTAAGGAAGTACATTTTAAACTCCCTATACAAACGTTTTTAAGGGTTGAACCATTTTCAAAATCAAAGAAGGGTCAAGAAATAAAGTGGGCACCAATCAAAGATAGTACAATACCATTGTTCTTGACCCCAGACCTATCAATAGATCCAATATATTAGGCAGAATTTCTACTTGCGTTTATATTACCGTACAATGACCTAATTACTATTTTCTCATACAACTCTTTATATTCTGTGTCCTTACTCATTTGTTGAAGGGCAAATTGCTGGATTACCAATAGCGGCAATACTATATTTTCCCTAATTTTAACCGATTCCCTTGAAACCGACTCTTTCTCCATCAAAATTTTGGAATCCGATATAAGCAACAACATTTCTTTGGACAGAAGATATTCCTCGTAAAGAATGTTCCAAAATTCACCATATTCCTTGTCATCTTTCATGTAGCTGGTCAATTCAAAATAACACTTGGCCAAAGACATCATACTATTGAGCATCAGGGCCTTAAACAGCGGCACTTCTTTGAACAACTTTTTCAGTTCCTCCAATCTTCCTTGGTCTTTTAAAATCTTAATAGCCGTTCCAATCCCAAAGTAGCCCGGAACATTTTGTTTAAGCTGACTCCATGAGCCTACAAATGAAATGGCCCTCAAATCCGTGAGTTCCAGTTTTTTCTTATGGCCTCTTTTACCTGGCCTACTCCCAATATTTGCCTTTTGGTAGTATTTTAAAGTACTCTTGTTTTCCAAATAAGCAATAAACTTGTCATGATTCTTTAAAGCATCGTACTTCTCAAAACTTAGATCCGACAACGATTCCAATAATTGTCTTGATTCTTTGGAAATAACATTTTCCTTTCCAAACAAATTATTGGAAAGACCTGCCGTCAACAATTGTTCGGAATTATGGATAAACTGCTCCTTAGTGCCGTAGGTACTGGTTATAGTCTGCCCTTGAATGGTCAGTTGAATTTCATTATTGGCAATATCCTTTGTCTGTGCGGCATAAAATCTATGGGTTTTTCCCCCTCCACGGGCCGGAGGTCCACCACGTCCGTCAAAAAATATAGCCTTTATATTGTTCCGATCGCATACGGCAGATAATTTTTCCTTGGTTTTGAAAATTTCCCAATTTGCTTTCACATATCCACCGTCCTTGGTACCATCTGAAAAGCCGAGCATAATAGTTTGCTTATCATGGCGCTGGGCCAAATGTTTTTTATAAGCGGGAAGGTTGAACAATTCTGTCATTGTATTTTCGGAACTTTCCATGCCTTTCATGGTTTCGAACAGGGGAATAATATCAAAGGTTATCTTATCCGATTCCCAACCACACCATCTAAAGAGTCCATACACAAAAAGTACGGAAAAAATATTCTCGGAATTACTAATAACATATCGGTTACAACCCTCTTCGCCATTTTTCTCCTGAATCCCCCTTAATTGTAGAATATTTTGGATGGTTTCCTTAACGATATCCTCGTCATAATTCTGTACTTGTAGATCTATATCCTTATGGATTAAAATATCTATCAATTCCTGCTTATCCAATTCCCCAATATTCTCCGAAATTAATCCGTTCGCCTTTAGGATAGCCTCTACCACCTGGGTGTGAACACTATGGTCTTGCCTAATATCCAAGGTGGCAAAATGTGTCCTGAAGATCTTAACCTTATCTATAAGATGATCCAAATCCTTTAGATAGAGCTTATGGTATTTACCAATTAGCACCGACCTTATCTCAAGAAGGGGTTCAATAATTTCATCATAGCGCATAACCGTATTGGCATCGAACATAGTGTTGTACAAGCGCCCCCTTAAATTGGAAATCACGTCCTGTAGATCCCTAAAGGTCAGTTTTTGTTGTAAGTTTTTTACATCGTGATAATAACATTTCATTAGGGTAATTCGCAACTCATCGGCTACGTCTTTGGTAATACTGGAGGTTACAAAAGGATTCCCATCCCTATCCCCTCCTGGCCAAAATCCCAATTTCATGATATTGTGATTGTTGAAATCCATGTCGCCAATATTATCCTTGATATAAGCATAAAGCTCCCCAACAGCATCATAATATACATTTCTTAGAATATAAATTATGTTTTTTGCCTCATCCAAGGGTGTTGGCTTTTTGGCATTGATCAAGGAGGTGAGACCCAATTGTTGTAGCACCAGATCAATATCATTGATTTTGTTCTCCAAAATAAGGTTCCTTAAATTTCCTATGATATCCAGGACGGCCGGAGTATAAAACTGGGTAGGGTGGGCCGTTAAAACGATTCGGGCACTAAAGGTCGACAGTTTTTCCGATATCTGGTCCCAACTTTTATTCTTGTCCACCAATTGAAAATAATCACCAATAGTAAGGGAACTACTGTGCTTCTGGAGCTGTGGAAAAGCAGCGTCCTCAACGCTATCATACAATACTACCTGTCTTTCAACATACTGAATAATCCTGAACATAAAATCTATCCTGTCCTTTTCCGAATCAATATTGGCATAGTTCTGAAAAAAGGCATCCAAAATTTCTTGGGGATTTTTCCCGGATTTCAATCCCGTTTCGGCCTGATGCAGCAATAATGGTATTAGCATTCCTACATTTTCAATATTTCGATAGGGCAAATTAAGAAACAGGCTATTATAAATATTGAACTTGTTCTGTACCGATTTTTTAAACTCGTCTAATCTCTCTGATTGAAGCATACATCTTTAATTACATTCTACATAATCATCGTTCCAATATTATGGGAACATGAATTTCAAGCAATAAATATCGGCATATTTTTAGATTTGAAGGTGGAATAATGTGCCAAACATCAAAATTTAATGGGGACACCTCATAATCAATAGACTTGACAACAATAATTTTAAACACGGAATGTAAGGAGGTACATTTACATTGTAATCATTAAAAGTAATTTTTTCATTTTCATATAGTGTTCTCGTAAAAGAGCTTTGTCTTACCGGCAAGGCTCTTTTTAGTTTGGCCCTATGGAAAACCCAACATATTAAAACGGAAGGCATACAAAAAGATTTCTGCTCCTTACCTCCCCAATACTTCCTGCCTCGTGCCAATAAAATGGCAAGCAATGCAAACCTTTGCACAATTAACACAAACCTATCTTAATATTTACATTATATTTAAATATCTATTCATATATTTAACAATACTATATTGCATATGATCAAGGGCCCCAATCTATTATAGGCTATGTAGGCACCACTCTTGAGGTGGTCTCCACAAATAAGACAAATTTGTAATCAGGGTCTCCCAAAATCAAAATCCCCAAAGGCAATTGGTATAAAAAAAACAAACCATGAATAACTTAACCAAAACCTCATTCCCGATTATTTTCTTTTTATTATTCAATCCCTTAAACGCAAAAGAAACCTCAAAAGATTCTGTAGACTTTTATTTAAATGCAGTTCATAATCTTGTGCACAATAAGAATGACTTCAAGGAAAATTTTTTGGATATTGAATTTTTACTCGACAAAAATAAGAATGCCCAAGGTAAAGAAAAGGTGCTGACCTTATTAAATCTATTCACCGTCTACATCTATAAATCCGCCGAACTGGCCAACACTTATAACGAAAAGGCCATGTTGCTTTCGGAGAAATTGGCATTTAAGGAAGGAACTCTCAAGGCAAACTATAACAGGGCCTATTTTTTGTTCGTCCTCGGTGATTTTGAGGAGTCCATGAAAAAGGTCCTTGAGGTTCAGAAAGTAGTTGGTCCTAGCGCCTACCCCGAGATTTACGCCGATATTTCAACCTTAAAATCATACATCCATTCAGAAAGGGGGGAGTATGACAAGGCTTTGGAAACCGGTCTAAGACTTTTGGATAGTGCAGAAAAAAGCAAAAACGACTATCTTTTAATGAAGGCCAATTCCGCATTATCCCATTATTATTTAAGAATTGAGAACTATTCCAAATCCCTTAGTTACTGCCTAGAAGGCCTACACTACATACTTAAACTTAAAAAAACGCAATATATATACCCGAAAATAGATGAAATTGCCCGCATGACGGCAAAATTGAACGATCCCAAGGGGGCCCTTAAAATTTATGCCTTTTTTCTGGAAATAGAAAAACAACTGCCCCCCGCAGGTAGCTATATATTGGCATCGGTACATAGCAATATGGCCAATATTTATATGTCCGTTGGAGAACACGAAAAGGCATTGACACACATTTCCAAAGCCTTGGAAATTAATTTCGAAAATAATTATCTTTTTAGGATACCAAGGGCACTTACCGTACAGGCCGAATTGTATTTGCAGATCAAGGACACTGCACAAGCCATATCCAATTATGAAAAAAGCATTGAAGCTGCAGAAAACATTGATGCTTTTGATGTTGTAAAGCGAAATAGTTATGTTTTGGGCCAACTATATGAGAAAACCCACCAACTTTCCAAGTCGGACGATTATAAATCCTTGTACAAAGCCATAAACGATTCATTGTTCACCAATGAAAAGGAGCAAAAAATCATTATTCTGGAGACCAAAAGAAAAATAAAGGAGGTTTTGCAGAATAAAAAAATACTGGAATTGGAAAACAAAGCCCAAAAAGCAAAATTCAGGGCCATTATCATGGTTCTCGCATTACTATTCATTATCAGTACTATTTCCTTGTATTCCTATCTGAAGGTAAGGAAGAAAAACAGGCTGCTCTTGCTAAGAACGATCGATCTGGCAGAAATTCAGCTAAGGATGAGCGAAAAGATCAATGGATTTCAACATATGGAAACCCAATGGTCCATTGAAAGAAAAAGCGCCGATATCCCTAAAACACAGCCTAGATTGGATAAGGATATCAAGAATATTATTTTGACCAAATTGGAAAAACTGGAAAAGGAAAACTTTTTCTTGGACCCGAATTGTAATTTACACCAACTTTCCGAACAACTAAAAACCAACCCCAAATACCTTTCCCAAGTTATAAATCAGGAAAAAAAATCCAATTTCAACAATTACATCAACGAATTAAGAATAAACTACTTACTCCCCCTACTACTGAAGAATATAGAATTCAGGAACAGCAAATTAAGTTACATAGCCTTTTCCCTGGGTTACAACAATCTAAACACCTTTAATGCGGCTTTTAAAAAGAGATTGGGCATTCTTCCGTCCAACTTTATAAATGAACTTAATAACGCCTTTGAAGTTAAAAGCAAATCTCCAGCGCTACCTTCCTATAAACTAAAAAAGATTGGATAGAACTCCATTATTTCAGTTTTAACCTTTCTTATTGCTTTTATCACCCTTCATTGCCAAAGCTACTGCCCTCCACTAACAGTCCCCTAGGATAGGAACCGGTAACGCAATATAATCGTTATAAACACTCCTGGGAGATCCAAATAAACAGACTGTCAAAATTATTTCCATTACCATAAAGGATCTCTGGGGATAAGGCTTAACAGTCCTAATATAACCAACCCAAAACGCGCAAAAACAAAAAGGCAGCACCCACAACGGGTACTGCCTTTTAAAATTACTAAACTAATTAACTCAAACAAAAATTTTAATCCATATAAACAAAGGATTTAATCCTTTAAAAGGTTATTAATTATAACCGGGATTTTGAGGTGTTAAATTTGGATTGTTGATCATTTCCTGTTCCGGAAGAGGAAACAACAAATGTTTCTCTTGCAGTGCCTGGTCCGAACTAAGGTTAACATGTCCTACAAAATCATCAAATGTCCCTGTTTCGCTATTCAGGACTTTTCTTAGGCGCACCATGTCGAACCAAGTAATCTGTTCGTAGCACAGCTCATGCCACCTTTCCTTCCATACCGCCTCCCTCAAGGAAGCTTGGGTAAAGGCTCCTAGTAAAGGAGTTGTCAACTCTGCACGATCCCTTATCCTGGTCAGGGCATCAACTGCGTCTTGATTTGGACCCGTGGCCTCATTGGCCGCTTCGGCATAGATCAATAATACCTCAGCAAAGCGAATAATAGGCATGTTCAAATTGTCCTTGGCAGTCCCTGGAACGCCAAATGTACCATTGGCAATAACATTAAAGTGCTTAAAAACATAAGGTGCACCTAAATCAAATAGGTCACCACTACCATTGGTATAATAGCTGCTATAGAACCAACCTTCACGGTCTACCGCCCTAAGATCACCGGCCTCATAAGAGTTATAAAACTCGATTTCAGGTACAGTACTACCCGTTCCAGATGGCCCCCTATAGGTTACAGGTTGGAAATTGGGAAACATATTGCCCATAGGGTTTCCTGCTACTTCATCATTGTATTGCAGGCTAAAGACATGTTCTACCATATTGCCCAAAGTTTCATCGTGTACTTCCGCGTAGGTATCAAATAGGTCCAAGGGTCCTGCATTATCTATAACCTCTTTGGCCTTACTGGCCGCATCGGCATAGCGTGCCGTTTCGTTAAGTGGATGTCCGGCCATGGTAAGATATACCTTTGCCAACAAGGACTTAACCGCAGCCTGGGAAACCCTACCACTCTCATCCGTCCAGGACAGGCCTGCACTTTCTGCAGCCACTAGATCAGCTACGATCTGGTCGTATACCGCCTTTTGAGGACTACGGGTAGGATTAAAGTCTTCTGAAGTGGCACTCTGTGGCAAAGTAATCAGAGGAACATCGCCCCATAACCTAACGGCGTAAAAATAGCCCCAAGCCCTAAAAAATCGTGCCTCTCCCAAAACTTTGTTTTTCTGGGCCTCATCCATTTCTATGTTAGGCACATTTTCAAGTACCAAATTGGCATTGGCGATAAGTTTGTAAACTCCTCGCCACCAATTCCTGACATGCAAAGTATTTGCATCGTAGGATAGGGAATATAGGTTGTTCAAATCCGAATTCTGGGCGGTTTGGGTGGTAGAAGTACCTGTTGGGGCTTCCAACAATTGCCAGTTGGAGGAAAAAATCCCAGCACCATCACCTACAAACCTAGCATCCGCATAAACGGCCGCAATTGCCGATTCCGCATGTTTGGCCGTGGTGTAAAAACTGTCCGGAGTTAGATTTGATGGATCGGATTCATCCAAAAAATCGGAACAACCCACTGTTGTCAGCAACATTAGCGAACAGAGGTAAAACTTTCCAATGTGTTTAGTTATATCAAATTTCATAATATCTTATTTTAAATTTTGTTAATTACAGACCAACTTGCAGACCAATTACAAAGGTTGTCGATTTTGGATATTCATGCCACTTCATTCCCTGGGAGAAGACATTGTTGCCCTCACCACCACGAATAGGGGTTACCTCGGGATCTCCAAGTAGTTCATCATTTACCAATAAAAAGAAATTTTGTGCCGAAGCGTACAATCTCAATTTATTCAAATGCATACGCTCAACCAAGTTTTGATCAAAAGTATATCCTAACATAATGTTTCTACCACGTACAAAGGAACCATCCTTTACCCAATGCGAATCCACGTTGGTTACATAACCGGCACGTGTATCCCTAACCTGGGCTATCATGGTATCTTGATTATCTGGGGTCCATGCATCCAAAACTGTGGTATAGCTATTGGCAAGAGCCTGTCTGTCCTCACTGGAATGCAAGTTCATATCCATTACATCATTACCCCAGGAATATTGCAGTTCCAAGGTGAAATCCAAGTTCTTATAGGAAACATAGTTGGTTAGCGTTCCCCATGCAGTTGGGTATCCGTTTCCTATAATGGACCTATCCTCATCGTTAATTATATAATCTCCATTAAAATCCTTGTATTTTATATCTCCGGGTAAAATGGTTAGTCCGTTTCTATAACTTACAAATTTAGCGGCTTCAGCGGCCTCATCCGTACCCCAAGTTCCTAAACGGGTAAGTCCCCAGAAGGCGCCTACAGGTTCACCAACTCTAATAATACTGGTTTCGTTGGTTATCCCTGGTCCACCTACACCAAAAATATCCGAGGGTGTGGCCAAGGAAAGCACTTTGTTCCTGTTCATAGAAATATTGAAGCTAGTATTCCAGGTTACGTCCGGGGTCATAATATTCTTTGTAGATAACCCAAATTCAAAACCTTTGTTCTGCATGGATCCCACATTTCTTCTTATGGTTGCATAACCACTGGATTGTGGAACAGGGGCATCCAAGAGCATATCGGTGGTTTTCCTGTAGTAATAATCCGCTTCCAGGCTAATTCTATTGTCAAATAGACCCAATTCCAGTCCAACATCGTATTGCGCAGTCTTCTCCCATTTCAAATCAGGGTTCGCCAGACGATTTAAGCCTGTACCACCAACACGACTATCGCTCCATATGGCAGCATAATTGGAACTCAAGAGGGATAAGGAGGAATAGGGTGGTATTTCGGAGTTTCCTGTAACCCCATAACTTGTTCTAAGTTTAAGGTTGGAAATCAGCGAATTGTCTACCAAAAAATCCTCGTCCGAAATCCTCCAGGCAATAGCTGCCGAGGGGAAGAAGGAAAACTTGTTATTGTCACCAAATTTAGATGAACCATCGGCCCTACCTGTTACCGTAAACAGATACTTTCCATAGAGGTTGTAATTCAAACGTCCAAAATAGGAGTTAAGGGCTTCCCTGTCTGCAAAGGACTGTACCGCAATATTGTCCGATCCTGCACCTAAGTTATTATATTTAAAGAAATCGGTAGGAAAATTTCTAGAATCTGCGTTGACATAGAACTGGTTGGACTGTTGCCATGATACTCCCAATAAAGCGGTCAATGAATTGTTTTCATTAATCTCCTTATTATAGGTCAAGTAGTTTTCAATAGACCAAAAAGTTTGTTTTTCATTACTCGCCTGAGCTCTAGCAACCGCATTATTATCCAAGACACTGTTGCGGAATTCATTGTTCTCCTGGGTAAGGATATTGGCACCGATTACAGTCCTCATTTCCAATTCCTTGGTTAAATTAAGATTGGTATAAAAACTTCCGGCCGTAGTCTGGGTATTTAAAATGTACTCGTTATTCTCTAACCAGTTCACCGAATTTCGGGTACCTTCAGCATAGGGATAATCCCTGTTATTGGCATATAGACCTTCCAATGGCCCCCCAGTATGTTTAGGACCAGGATAAAAAGGATAATCCTCTACCATTCTACGTGGCACCTGATCATTGGTATCTGCCAAATTCTCTGTCTGATTGTTATAACTCAAGGATCCCCCAATCTTTAGCCAGGTCTTAATCTGATCATCAATGGAAAATCTTCCGGAATAACGTTTTAAGTAGGTATTCTTAAGAAGACCCTGATCATCCCTAATACCAAGGGAGATGGCATATGTGGTTCTTTCATTACCGCCTGAAAAACCCAACTGATGGTTTTGCGACAACTTATGCTGCACCACTTCTTTGGACCAATCGGTATCATAAATTGCATTGCCCTCGCTATCGAACAAATAGGCAACATTGGGATTGGCTCTTTTAAGTCTTGGCTCATATTGGGCATAATTTCCGGCTGCCCAACCAGCAGGATCAAATTTTTGGGTGTTTTCCCAAGAAAGTTGTTCTATCATGGCATACTGCTCGGAATTTAAAACCTTAGCCCTGTTGGGGCCAAATTGGTTTACGCTATACTCTACATCATAGGTAACCCTTCCCTGTCCGGCACGACCTCTTTTAGTGGTTACCAAAATAACTCCGTTAGCACCACGGGCTCCATATATGGCAGTGGAAGAAGCATCTTTCAACACCTCGATGGATACCACATCGTTAGGGTTTAAATAATCTATGGCCGAACTAAAATTAGCCTGGTTACCTTGAGGCAACTGAACCCCATCTATAACATATAAGGGGTTGTTGGAAGAGTTAATAGAACTAAAGCCCCTTACCCGAATGTTGGATTTACCTCCTGGCCGACCCGAGTTGGTATTTACCTGTACCCCGGCAATCTTACCTGATAAGGCCTGATTTAAGGATGTGGCAGGACGTTCTTGAAGTTGATCGGCATCTACTTGACCTACTGCACCGGTAAGATCCGATTTTCGCTGGCTACCATAACCAATTAATACCACTTCTTCCAATTCGCTGGCATCTTCCTCCATAACAGCGTTAATTATAGATTTGCCTCCCACAGGTATTTCCATGGTCTTGAAACCTATATAACTGAAAACTAAAGTGGCATTACTACTTACATCGTCCAAGGAGTAATTACCGTCAAAATCCGTTTGGGTTCCATTGGTAGTACCTTTTACCAATACATTTGCCCCAGGCAAGGGTCCGGATGCATCCGAAACACTTCCTGTCACCGTTTGTGCCCCCACCAGTCCGAAACATAAAAATGCTCCTACTAGCAATAGGCATTTACCTAGTGTAATCTTCATAAATAATTTATTTTAGTTAGTTAATTGTTTTTAACTGCATATCCAGCCTAGTTATAAGCTTAAAACATACATTCGTTAAATATATCTTAAGGAAAATGGAATGTTGCGGATTACGAAAAAAAGAACTCTAAAATTCATGAATTTTAGAGTTCTTCCCTGAAATTTATCAAGTATTCCTAATCCTGACCCATATCTCCATGGTCAAGGTCATCTAAATAAAACAACTGATTACGGCTATAAAAGCGGGTACTTCCCATTTCCCATGCCCCTACTTCATTTTATGCCCCATCCTTCTCATCCATTCTTGAAACAATCAAAAACGACCGCAACAGGTTCAACAAGTATGCAAACCTTTGCACAACAAATATTTCCCTATCTTTCCCATTATCAATAATTTATTGTTTTTTTGATTAGCACCCACATATGAATATTAACGATAACCCATAGGTTTAAGCTTATTTATCTTTTGCATGAAAACGAGTAAAGAATTCCTGTACACAGTTACAACGATATTATTTTGGATGACGTTCTTACCGGCCCAAAACAAAATGGAAGTTGATTATGTTAATCCACTAATAGGAACCCCATCAGCTGGTTTTATGGAAGGTAGGGATGGCGGTGGCACCATGCCCTGTGTAGGAACCCCTTTTGCCATGACGAATTTTGTGGCCCAGACACGGGAAAATAAGATCAGCGAAATGCCCTATGTCTATGAAGACAATACCATACAAGGATTTATGGCCACTCACCAGCCAACGGTTTGGATGGGCGATTATGGCTACGTATCCGTAATGCCACAAGTTGGGAAATTAAAGCTACTTCCCAAAGACCGGGCCATGCCCTTTAGCCATAAGGATGAACTATCCAAACCCAATTATTACAGCGTTTCCATGGGGGATAAGGGGCAAAAAATTAAAGGGGAAATAGCGGCTGCATCCCGCTGCGGCATTTTTCAATTCACCTTTCCCAAGTCCGATGAATCCCATATCGTTATCCAGGGCATTAATATTACCGAGAACAAAAAGGCGTTTCACGGCTATATCCAAATAGATGAAAACAAAAGGGAAATTACCGGTTACAACCCGGAACGGATGTCTTCCCATTTGGGCCCTGAACTCAAAAATTTTAAGGGATATTTCATAATTCAATTTGACAAATCCTTCGAGCGATACGGAACTTGGAATTCATTTAGGACGGAGCCCGATATTACAGAAATGGGCAAAGAGCAGACCGGTGCCAGAATGGGCGGTTACATAAGTTTTAAAACGGAGAAAAATGAAAAGGTAAAAGTTAAAATTGCCACTTCCTTTATAAGCCTGGAACAGGCCCGAGAAAACCTATCCAAGGAAATACCGGATTGGGACTTTAATAAAGTAGTGGAAAATACCCGGGATATTTGGCAAGAAAATTTATCCAGAATTCAGGTAAACGGAGCAACGGAAGATCAAAAAAGTATTTTCTACACTGCCTTGTTCCACACCATGTTGTTTCCCAGGGAGTTTTCAGAATACGGACGCTATTACAGTCCGTTCGACGACAAGGTCCATGAAGGGGTTTCGTATAACGACTACTCCCTCTGGGATACTTTTAGGGCCCTGCATCCGCTTCTACATTTTACAAATCCCGAACGGGTAAGCCCCATGATACAATCCTTATTACAAATGTACCAAGAGGGAGGATGGCTTCCAAAATGGCCTAATCCCACTTATACCAACATCATGACCGGGACCCATGCAGACGCTGTAATTGCAGATGCCTATATAAAGGGCTTTAGGGATTACGACCTTGATCTGGCATATGAAGCCGTCAGAAAAAATGCCATGCACCCACCCTATAGGGACACGGAAAAGCCTTGGGGAGATCGGGATGAAGGTACTTTATATGAAGCAAGGGGCGGACTCACCTATTACCACTCCCTGGGATATGTTGCGGCAGATAAAACGCGGGAATCCGTAACACGGACCATTGAATTTGGCATAGATGATTACAGCATTGCCCAAATGGCAATGGATATGGGTAAAACGGAAGATTATGAGCGATTAATGGGGTGGAGCAAAAACTACAAAAACCTTTATAATAAAGAGACTGGCTTTCTAAATGCGCGACTATATAATGGCGATTGGGACAAAAACGTACAGGAAGGTTTTACCGAAGGGGGCCGATGGACTTATTTATTTGGTGCTATGCACGATATTGAAGGAAGTATTGAACTCTTTGGGGGAAAGGAGAAATATGCCGCTAAATTAAATGAAAATTTTGATGGACTACATTACCGTCATGATAATGAGCCGGGGCATCATTACGCCTACTTGTTCAATTATGCAGGGCAGCCATGGAAGACCCAGGAGCTTATCCGCAAGCATACCTCAACCATCAATTATAGAAATCACCCTCTAGGGATCAACGGTAATGATGATTGTGGGCAAATGTCAGCCTGGTATGTTTTTGGAGTTATGGGATTTTATCCGGTTACTCCCGGAACGGAAATATTTGCCATTGGGGCACCTCAATTTCCAGAATTCAAGCTTAGCCTACAAAAGAACGGAGAACCAAAATCTTTTAGGATCATAGCAAAAAACCTGTCCGAGGAGAATATGTACATTCAATCATTAAAATTGGATGGAAAGGTATTGGATGAACCCTTTATTACCTATACCCAAATAATGAATGGCGATGTCCTTGAATTTGAAATGGGAAAAAGCCCCAATACCACTGCCTTCAAAAACAATTAGAATGGAGTGAAGTTAATTTGGGACCTTCTGAATGATTCCAAAATAGAATAAACGGATGGATGAATTATTAAAATCCATCCGTGTATAAAGATTCTTACTATTGTTTTCCTGCTATCAACTTTAACCAAGCCATTATTTCTTGGGTATGGAGTTGGTAATCGCTAATTTCGGGAGGAATTCCTTTCTGCTCCCTCAAGGATAAACAGAATTCCTGCACCTCCTCCAAAGAATTAAAAGCGTCACTTTTGACTAATTTTTCGGCCAAAAATGAACCGATCAAAGCCATATCCGAGCTACTAAATTCAGGGTGGTACTGCACCCCAAAAAACGATCCTTTTTTATAATCAAATGTCATTGCCTGTACCTTGGAGTGGGCATTACCGGCCAAAATAAGGGCGTTTTCGGGCACTTTTGTTACTTCATCAAAGTGGATACACAGGGCTGAATACGTCCCCTTACGGTGGGAAGTCAACGGGTTTTGCCTTCCCAATGGTGTGAGGTCAATTGGCTTGGAAATACCAAACTCCAAACCGTTCTTACTTAACGCCACTTTGCCGCCAGCCACAACCGTGGCAACCTGCATCCCCCAACAACTACCATAAAACGGTACACCACTCTTAAAAACCTCCTCGGCAAAATTTAATTGTTGTTCAACATCAGGACTCTCATCCAAGACACTAAGGGAACTGCCTGTCCACAATACCCCATCATATTTTTTTATTTGTCCAGCTGTTGGCAATTCACTAGCCACATCCGCCGGAAAGGCAAAATCTGTCTGCGCCTTTGGAACCAACCCCCCCAACATTTCTTGGAACATAAGATGATAAGGCTTTATTCCAAAAGCTCCCCTTTCCAGGCGTGTTTGTTCTTTATTGCCTTCTACTATTAATAATCTCACGCTTACAGTCCATTTAAATCTCCAGAGACAGCAGCCCTAAAAAGCTGCTCCAAATCTTTTGCGTTAACCGGTTTTGCATTGGAAGGTGTTGATGGATCTTTAAAGGCCATTTCCCCAATTTCCTTGGCATTATCAGTATCAATATCAATTTCCTTTAATGTATGTGGAATATTCAATTCTTTTCGCAGAGCGATTATATAATCGATAATAGCATCGGTACCCGACTTTTCCAGTCCGAGAACTTTGCTTAAATGCACCATTTTATCCTCAATTGCCGTCTTATTCTGTTTTAAGGCATAGGGCAATATTATGGCATTGAGCAAACCGTGTTGTTTATTGTAAATGGCTCCCAATTGATGGGCCACGGAATGCACCGAGCCCAATCCCTTTTGAAAGGCGGTTGCCCCCATAGAGGCCGCAACCAGCATTTGTCCCCGGGCCTCCAAGTTTTTTCCGTCTTTTACCGCCATTGGCAAATATTTGGCTATAATACGAATAGCTTCAATAGCTATCCCTTCGGCCATTGGATGATATCCAGGAGCACAATAAGCCTCAATAGCATGTACCATGGCATCCACTCCCGTCCAAGCGGTGATATGAGGAGGTAAACCCAAAGTCAATTCAGGATCGGATATCACAATTGCTGGTAACATCTTAGGGTGAAAAATAATTTTCTTGGTATGCAATTTTTCATCCAAAATCACCGATGCCCTACCTACTTCAGATCCAGTACCTGCCGTAGTAGGGACCGCAATTATGGGTGCAATTCCGTCTAGGTCGGCATAACTCCAATTATCGCCCACATCTTCAAAATCCCAAAGCGATCTGGTCTGTCCGGACATAAATGCGATTGTCTTGGCCGCATCAATAGCGGAACCACCTCCAAAGGCTATAACCCCATCATGCTTATTTTTTTTAAAATGGGCCACGCCATCTACCACATTTTTTTCTGTAGGGTTTCCTTGTACATCACTGTATACCGTGAAATTTAGTCCGTCTGTTTTTAAAATGTTTACGGTATTTTCAACAATGTCCAATTTTACCAAGCCCTCGTCTGTAACAAATAAGGGGTTCTTTATTCCCAATTTTTTACATGCCTGTGAAATTTCATTTATTCTACCATTTCCAAACCAAATGGTGGTAGGATAATTCCAATTTGTATTTGCTAACTGCATTAATTCTTATTTTTTAAATTCAATAAATTGATCTATAGTTTTATTTGCCTTTTCGAAAATTAAACGACTTCACCCGTGTTACATGGTCGTAGCCAATTCTCGAGAGGGTAACGCCCTTGCCCGAATTTTTTACCCCTGTCCATGCCAGAGCCGGATCCAAATAATCGCAGCGGTTCATGAACACGGTTCCGGTTTCAATTCTCCTTCCCAAATCAATGGCCCTATCCATGTCCTTGCCCCATATGGAAGCGGTTAGTCCGTATTGGGAATCGTTCATAAGCCTCAAGGCTTCCTCATCGTTCTTTACTTTCATTATTCCAACTACAGGTCCAAAACTCTCCTCGCTCATTACATCCATACTATGATCCACATTGACCAACACATGCGGAGATAAATACGGGGTATCTTTTTTGGAAGCTGCGAATAGGGATTCCGACACCAAAGACTTGGCCCCCTTGCCCAATGCCTGCTCTATTTGCTTTCTTACGTAATTGGCGGCATCAGTCTTCACCATGGGTCCCAAATTGGTCCCCGTATCCAAAGGATTTCCCAATTTGTATTGCTTTGTTAAGGCTACAAATCCATCAATAAACTTATCGTACAAAGCCTCATGGACATAAATTCTTTCTATACCACAACAGGATTGACCACTATTAAAGAACGCCCCATCCACCAAATTTTCCACACTATTCTCCAAATTGGCATCGGCCATTACATAGGCAGGATCCTTCCCTCCCAGTTCCAGTCCACAGGGAATAAATTTATTGGTCAAAGAATTTTGAACGGCTATTCCTCCTTGTACCGATCCCGTAAAGTACACACCGTCTATCCGGCTATCGGCAATTAATTGGGCCGTATTTTTATGGTTTAAGTGGAGTATTTGAAAAACGCCCTTCGGAAGTCCGGCCTTGGCAGCTGCCTTCGCGTATCGCTCCGCCACCAGAGGCGTTTGAAAGGAATGCTTTAAAACAACCACGTTTCCTGCCATTAAAGCGGGAACAATAGCATTTACAGAGGTCAGGAAGGGATAGTTCCAAGGACTCAGCACACTCACTACGCCAACGGGAACACGTTCTACCCACCTTTTATCCGGATTGGCACTATCCTCTACTTTATAGTCGGTTAAAGCCTCTTCGGCTACACCGATCATATAATGGGCACGGTCTGCAAACCCTTTTATCTCGCCTGGGGATTGACCCAAAGGCCTACCCATTTGCCAGGTAATTTCGAGGGCTATGTCATTTATATCATGGACAATGGCTTCTACGAATGATGTAATATACTTTGCTCGTTCTGCAATAGTTAAATCGGACCACGCTGAAAAAGCACTTTGGGCCTTGCTTAAGGCCTGCTCAATATCCTTGGGGCCATGTTCTTCGGCTGTATAATAAATAGTGCCGTCTATAGGTGATATGGTATTTATCATTTCTTATATTATTTCAAAATAGCGTTGTAATTGCCAGTCTGTTATGGCTCCAAGTTGTTGTTGATCCTCCCATAGTCGCGTATAGGCATAATGATCCACAAATATATCACCAAACAAGTCTCGTGCAATTTTTGAATTCTTAAATTTCTCGGCAGCATGGGATAAGGTCCTGGGCAACTGAAGTTCCTGGGAAAAATCTACATCATAGGCATTGCCGGCCACAGCTTTGGTGGGTTCAATTTTATTCTCTATACCCCATAATCCAGAGCCAATAGCGGCTGCAAGGGCCAAATAGGGATTAATATCGGCTGCCGAAACCCTGTATTCCACCCTTTGTGATTTTTCCGATCCCGGGATGGCCCTAAGTGCACAGGTTCTATTGTCCATGCCCCATGAGGCTGCCGTAGGGGCCCAAAAACCTGGAATGAGTCTTGTATAACTATTACAAGTAGAAGCAACCATGGCCAGTAATTCGGGCATTAATTTTTGTTGCCCTCCTAGAAACCACCGCATAACGTCTGACATTCCATGCTCCTTGCCTTTGTCGTAAAAAGCCGAAGAACCATCCTTATTTTGTAATGAAATATGGATATGTCCGGATTGTCCTGGATAACTGGAAGACCATTTGGCCATAAATGAGGCCATTAGACTACGCTGCTGGGCCCATACCTTTACAAAGTTTTTAAACAAAGCTCCATTATCGGCAGCCCTTAATGCCTCGGAATACTCAAGGGCCCCTTCGAGCACTCCGGCCCCGGTTTCGGTATGCAAACCTTCCAAAGGCATTCCCATTTCTTGGGAAAGCTCCATTATTTCGTGATAAAAACTGGCATGGGTAGAGCTTCGCAATATGGAATATCCAAAATTACCCGGCGTCATAGGTTCCAAATTATGATAGTTCTTATCGCGAATAGATTTAGGCGTTTCATTGAATAGAAAAAATTCGAATTCAAAAGATGCACTTGCCTTGTAGCCAATATTCCCCAATCTATCCAATGTTTTGCGCAGAATAGATCTGGGACAAACACTGGAAGCGCTACTCTCGGAAAAATCAACTAAAAATATTACGGATTTATAGTCTTCCGTAGGCAACATTCTCATACTTGAAGCATCTATAGTAGCGTTGGCATCCGTAAAACCATCTGCCCAACCCGTAAAGGAATCGTTCTTATATAAAACATCGTTGGAATCCCAACCAAAAATAACACTGCAAAATCCGAATCCCTTATCGAGGGCGGATAGGAATTTTTTGGAATTCACATATTTCCCTCGGAGCACCCCATCAACGTCGACCACGGCCAGCTTTATATTTTCAATTTGATGTTCGTTAATATAACTTCTGACCGATTCAGGTGTAATTTTAGAATCTTCCTTTTTCATAGGTTTATTTTATTTTTTTCAATGGGTCCTATGACAGCTACGTCATGGACAGTTTGGTTTAACTTAACTTTATTATGGTCGATTTTTCAACTTTTGTTCCAATGTCCTGTTTCAAAATACAGCAATTTTCACATAATGGGCATGTTGACAAAACCATGTTTCAAACCCACACATACTGACAAGGGCAGCTTCCATAAAAATATAGATTTATGCCCAGCTAAAACTATAAAATCTAGTTTTTTCCCTGTGCTTTTTTAAGGTCGTGCTCCAAGGCAAATTCTTCCTCTGGGGAGAGGATTAATCGGTGTCTCCCTTTAAGTCCAAAGTATAACAACCCTATTAACAAATAGCCCATAGAAATAAAAACTGCAGTTCTATAGGATTGGTCCTGTAACTGAAAATATATAATTACACTGGCCAGAAAAATGGTGACCCAGGCACCTGGCTTCCCAAAAGGACTAACATAGGGCCTTTCCAGATCGGGTTTATGTTTCCTCAACAATAAAAAGGAACCGCACTGTAGAATATAGGACAACATGGCGCTAAAAACAGCAATGTTCAACAAGGCCCCACCAATAAAGACCTCACTTTGGTTTCCAGCCAAAAGTTTGGTGATCATTAAAACCGTAAAACCAATTACTGACCCCAAAATTAAAGCGGTATAAGGTGTTTTTCTTTTACTGTGCGTAAGGGACAGCAAAACAGGAAAATAACCTGCCCTTGACAAGGAATAGATTTGTCTGCCGAAGGCAAAAATAATGGTATGGAATGATGCCAATAGACCAATGGAAGCTACCAAGGCCAAAAGCTTGGCTATATTATCCCCAAACAAAACCTTAAATCCGTCCAATAAGGGTTCTCCAGATTGCGAAAGGGCATAGGATCCCAAAGGTATTGAAGCATTTAGCCATAGGATTAAAAAAGCCGAAATGATCAAGGTAATAATCCCATAGGTGAGACCTTTGGGCATATCTTTCTTGGGATCAACGGATTCTTCAGCAGCCAAGGGCAATTGTTCAATGGCCAAGAACAGCCATACAGCAAAGGGCATCGCTTTGAGGGCTCCTTCCCAACCCAATGGGAAAAGGGAGCCTCCCCCTCCTGGCAAATGTTCGGCAGTACCATCGGCACCAGCCTTTATATCCAACGCATAGGTAGTAAAATCGGCACTACCAATGCTCGACACCCAAAAAATACCCAAACATCCCAATGCCAAAAAAGTAAGTGTAACGGTAAATTTAAAGGATAACTCTACTCCAACAATATTCAACAAGGTAAAGACGGTATAAAATCCGAACCACCAAAAAGGCAACAATTCCGGTGCCGTTTCAAAGATTCCCTGCATATAATTACTAAGAAAAAAAACGATTACGGCCGGGGTGAGTATAAATTCCAAATTCTCGACCAGGCCAGTAAAAAAACCGCCCCAAGGACCCATGGCCGATCTGGCAAAAGAATAGGCACCACCGGTATGCGGCAGGGCCGGAGACATTTCTGCAACGCTCTGTGTAAGTCCAATGTACATTACGGCTACAATACAGGTAGCAACGAACATTCCTCCCCATCCCCCTGATGCCAAGCCCAGGTTCCATCCGGAAAAATGCCCCGATATCACGGCCCCTACACCCAAAGCCCATAAGGACCAAACACCGGCATGGCGTTTAAGTTCACGGGATTCAAAATAGGATTTGTCCATTTTCTTGTACTTAACGCCTTTGCTCATAGCTCTTCTCTTGGTTTAGGTTTGATTATGTATTTCCAACTTAGGTAACTAATATACCATGAAATAAAAAAAATATCACCCTTTAAACTTGAAGGATTCATATTATTAATAAAAAGACCATGGGGAAGAATCCCCATGGTCCGTAAGATTCACAGTACTTATCTTATTGATTTCACATTTAATTATTACTGGCCACATCCCACCACAGTCTGGTGTTTAAGTCGTCTCCTCCCATACGGGTAACGGCCTGCTGATAATTGGCATTATTTGTTGATTTCACCGAATTGGGATACTGAAACCTTACGGGTACCTTTTTATCATTTACGGCATCCGGACCAGGTATTACTTCTGGCATTCCGGTACGCCTCCAATCGGACCAAGCTTCAAAACCTGTATAAAAGAGGGCTATCCATTTTTGTAAGGCCACTTTTTCCAGCTTTTCAGCGGCTGTACCTGTATAGGCCACTGTAGTCTGGGCAATATACGCATCCAGGTCAAAGGCTTGTAGGTCGGCAGCGATCTCGTTCCATCCACCGGCAACGATCCTATCCAAATAGTACGAAAAGGAGGCTCGGATACCATTTTCATAGTAAGTGGCGGCATCGCCAACGGTTATAAAATTTCTTTCCCTTGCCTCGGCCAGGATAAACTGGAGCTCTGAATAGTCCATTATAATGGTTTGGGAAGCGGTTGGTGAAGCAAGTTCCACATTACAGGCCCTACAGGCCATTAGAATTCCTATTCTAGAGATGAAGTTGGATCCCACCTCATCGGGGTTTCCAGTAGGGCTATACCCTAAGGCGGCCTCATCATCCAAGCCATTCGGCATGCCTACATAATCATCCAGATTATCAGAATAGATCCCTTTTCCGGAATTGGAAGTGGGTTGGGCAAAAACGATAAGCCTTCTATCATTTAGGTCCTTTAGCCTGGTTTCCAAGGTAAGGCTCAACCTAACCTCATCAAAACTACCAGATCGGGTATCGTATTTGGGTTGGGGGTTATCGGAATTCCATTGCAACAGGGCGGCATCCCCATTACTTTCAAATATGGGATAGGTTGTAGGGTCGCCCATAATCTCGGACATACCGGCTATGGCCTTGGCTTGGTCCACATCACTGATCCTCATTAAGAGACGAAGCCTTAGCGAGTTGGCAAACTTCCTCCATTTAAGTACATCCCCACCGTATAATATATCCCCTGATATATTTTGTGTACCTGTCAATGCGGTATTGGCAGCCTTCAGGTCGGCCAAAAGACCGTCGTATATTTCCTGCTGGGGCGTAAATTCGGGTGTAATATCATCATCGCTTATTCCCTTTACAGCATCCATGTAGGGAACATCCCCATAGGAATCCGTTAAATAGGAATAAATCCATGACTTAACGATCAAGCCTACGCCGTAATAGTTTTGGCGATCCGGATTCTCTTGGGTATCACGAACAATATTCATGATATCACGCAGCCCGTCATAGGCATCGTTATAAGGATCGCTAGTTGGGGACCATTGGTAGATATCCCCAGAAGTAAATTGTAATCGTGCTCCATATTGAACGACCGTAAAGCCTTCCTCCCATCCTTGGTTTCCCCAATTATAGGCCATCTGTCTTAAAACCCCGGGCAAAAGCAGTTCCGAGGAAGCCTGCTCCGGAAAGTTGGGATTTTGATTTATTTCTTCAAAGTCTTCCGTACAACCCATAAAAGCTGCCAAAAGAAACATCATGAAAAAACCCTTTTTTGTTATATGTATGTTTTTCATCTTTTATGCTATTAAAAATCGATTTGTAAATTTAGCGTATATGTTCTGGTGCTGGGATAGGACATATTCTCTATACCGGGCTGCAGGGTACCACCAGCAACCGATACCGTTTCCGGATCAAAATGGGGGTTGTCCGTCCATAGTGCCAAATTCCTGCCTGTCAAGGACAATCTTGCCTTACTGATAGGAAGCTTGTCTATAATTTTATTGGAAAGGCTATAGCCCAATGTAACCTCGCGCAATTTGGTATAGGAAGCATCGTATTTGGCCGCCTCTACATTATCCCGCTCATAGTAACGGTTATTATAGGTTCTAACATCCACGTTTATTGTGTTGGGTGTATATACCCCTGGGGATGTCTCCAAAACCCCTTCAGCAACAATTCCTGTTTCCCTTCCTTCCAAGGTCTCTTTTAATTGCCCGGAAGTGGAACCTATGGTTTTGGTCCTGGACACTACGATTCCTCCCTGTCTAATATCGAACATAAATCCAAAATCCACGGACTTATATTTGAAGCTATTAAGTATCCCCAAGGTATAATCCGGGGCATAATCACCTTGGTACACCAAATCGTCCGTCCTAATGGGGATACCACTGTTATTTACGATCATTTGACCATAATACTCACTGTTCTCATCTTCTACACGTTGAAATCCCCGTCCGTAAATAGCACTAATGGAGCCGCCTTCCCTAGCTTGGATAAAAACGCTGTTCCTTTCGGTAAGCGTATAATCTATACCCCCCAGATCGGTAACCTCACTCCTATTCCTTGAATAGTTGAACATGGCATTCCAACTGAAATTCTCAGTCCTAACGGGCACAACGTTCAACATGGCCTCAAAACCATAATTCCTTACTTCTCCCGCGTTGATCAACTTACTGGTATATCCACTGGAGATATCCGTACTTATGGGTATGATCTGATTTTTGGTACGCCCATCATAATAGGTGGCATCCAAATTAAGCCTACTTTGAAACAAGCGGATATCGGCACCAATCTCATAAGATGATGTAATCTCCGGTTTCAAATTGGCATTGGGGATCAAGGAGGATTCCGTTAAAATTGGGTTATCCCCAAAAGGTGTTTCGTTGGTAAAGAAACTGGACAACTTATAGGGGTCCGTATCATTACCTACCTCGGCATAGGCCGCCCTTAATTTTGCAAAAGAGACAAAATCGGGCATTTTAAACATATCACTAGCTATGGCACTTAAAGTAACCGAAGGATAGAAATAGGAATTATTATCGGTAGGTAGGGTACTGGACCAATCGTTACGGCCAGTTACATCCAAAAAAAGTAAATTATCATAGGCGAACCTGGCAAAACCATAGAGACTGTTGATTCTCTTCTGTTCATTGTTGGTATATACCTCCAACGGTCTCCTCGTATTATTAAAGGAATATACGCCAGGGTTGATCAACTGGGGGGCAACGGTCTGGGTGTACTCCTGCTTCTGACGAAATTGATTTCCACCGGCCGATATATTCAGGTTCCACTTTTCATTAAAGGTTTTATCATAAGATAATAGGAAATCTGTATTGGATTCCTCAAAGAACACATTGTCTTCCCTATAATAACCTAGAGGGAAGCGCTGGGTACTAAACGCTCTTTTTTTGGTCCTGAGATCGCGATAAAAATCCCTTCCGGTCCTTACCATTAAGTTCCAATTATCATTGATCTCGTAATTGGCACTAATATTCCCGTATACCCTGTCCTTGTTCTGTGAATTGGTATTCTCATACACGTTGAAGAAAGGGTTGTCATGATAATTGTAATTATAGTTGAACTGTTGCAGGTCTTCCCTACCAGGCATCCAATAATCCCTCATACTGTTGGTGTTCAATTGCCTACCGTACCAAATAAAGAGATACATGATACTTTCCGTACCATAGCTTAGGGAAGGTCTATTGTCACTGTCGGATTTTACATAATTTACATTGGTATTGATCGTTAATTTGTCGGTCAGGTTTAGACCTGTATTCAAATTAAAAGTATTTCGCCTAAGGTCTGTATTGGGTACTATGCCCTCTTGGTCCAAATTTTGGTAGGAGAACCTTATATTGCCAAGGTCCCCGGATTTGGAAATGGCTATACTATTGGTCTTGGTGTACCCTGTATTAAAGAAGTCCATGGTATTGTCCGGCATGGACACCCATGGTGTTGGGGTAATTGGCGAATCGCTCACTAGATAGTCCCCTCCTCTTGTTCCATCCGCCCTGGGGGAATCAAACTGTGGGATCATCAGTCCGGTATCCAACCTAGGGCCCCAACTTTCGTCAACACCATCGGCGATACCGCTTCCACTTCCATCGACAAATGCAAACTGTTGGTTGTTGCCTTGACCGTATTCGTTTTGCCAATCGGGCAATAACAAAACACTTTCCATGGTTATACCGGAATTAACGGAAACTCCCAATTGACCTTTTTTGCTATTCCCTTTCTTGGTCGTTATAATAATGGCCCCGTTTGCCGCCCTAGCTCCGTACAAAGCCGCTGCAGCCGGTCCTTTTAGAACGTTTATGGATTCTATATTCTCTGGGTTTATTTCCGAAGCCCCATTTCCATAATCCACATCCTGTGTTCCAGAACCACTGGACCCTACAATTTCATTGCTAATAGGAGTACCATCCACAATGAACAAAGGGGAATTCCCATTAATGTTCAGCGAGGCATCGCCCCGTATGGATACTCTGGCAGAACCTCCCAATCCGGAAGGGCTGTTGGTAATCTGTAGACCGGCCACCTTTCCAGAAATGCCATTTAAAAGATTGGGTTCCCTAGCCCCGGATACCTGATCGCCATCGAGCTCCTGGGATGCATATCCTAGGGATTTCTTTTCCCTCTTAATGCCCAAGGCAGTTACTACCACTTCACTTAAACCCGTAGCACTCTCTTCCAAAGTAATAGAGACATTGGTCTGCCCATTTAGTGCAATTTCTTTGTTGGTAAACCCTATATAGGAAACCACTAAAGAGGCGTTTGGCCCATTTACATCCAAGGAGAAATTACCGTCAAAATCGGACTGGGTACCATTGGTTGTTCCCTTTTCCAATACATTGGCTCCAGGCAAGGGACTACCATCACTGTCCAAAATAGTACCATTTACCTTAAAAGGCTGGTTCAAATCCACCTTTTTTTCTTCCTCTTTACTGGTGGAAGGGATATTTTTTTCAGGCTTGAGTACAATTTGTTTATCCAATACCTGATAGGCTATGTCCATATTGGAAAACATTCTATCACGAATTTTGGTAACCAATTCTTTATTAGCCTTCACAGAGACAATCTTTTTATAATCCACCTCCTTATCATTATACATGAATTTGAATTCTGTAAGCGACTCAATTCTGTTCAACACACTTTCAATACTTACATTTTCGAGGTTCAAGGTAACCTTGGCCTTTTGACCATAAGTTTCGTTTGCATGAATTTGAAAAAGCGAAACGACAAGTAACAGTGAGGTAGTAAGTTTCATTTTCAAATCATATTGTAGCCGAAAACGGGATTTCCTCCCCGGCTTGATCAGGTTTTTCATATTTTTGTAATGTTTTACGTGGTTAATTAATTTAATCACAGCTTATCGGGAAGTGTTGGCGCACTTTCCGATTTTTTTTTGCCTTTACACCTTGTAGTTAAAGTGTCCGAAAAAAAATTGTGATCTGTTTAAATTTTGAAAAGTCTAATTCATTGGCAGTTGGTTTGTTTTGTTAGTTGATAATTATTTGTCTGTTGTTGATTTTATAATCCATTTCGTAGGTGATATTGAACGTTTTAAATACTTGATCTATAGTTTCAACATCAAAACTTGCCGTAAACAATTCTTCATTGAGTTCAAGGTTATTGTTCACTATCTCTACATTATAATGCCGCTCCAATTTTTTTACAATGTTCTTAAAGGGCACATGTCTCAAAATAATTTTTCCATTAAGCCAATCGGTGTGCATAGCTACATCCGCTTCTTCCACCAAAATTTGATTATTGTATTTGTTCCATTCAGCTTTAAATCCAGGTTCCAATAAAGAAGCATTGGCAGAATCAAAAGTGTCCTTTTTATTATAAACTGAAACCGACCCCTCCAAAAGGGTCGTATTGACAAATTGATCTTCCGGATAGGAGGATAAATTAAATTTTGTCCCAAGCACACGTACATTAAGCTGGTTTGTATTTACTATAAATGCATTTACCGAGTCCTTGGTAACATTAAAAAATGCTTCCCCATCCAGAAAAACCTGTCTGTTCATCGCTTTTAAAAAATGTACTGGATATTTAAGGGATGTTCCGGAGTTAAGGGTTACCTGCGTACCATCGGAAAGCAATAAATCAAATCTTTTGCCATAAGGTACGGTGAGGGTATTATAAACCAATTCCTCTGTGAAACCACTATTGTTTTTATAGACCAATTGGGATCCTTGCTGTGCTCCTACCAAATTTCCTTCGGAATCCACAACTTTGGCCTTACCATTTTCCGAAATAACCTCTACGGTTCCATCATCCAATTGCAAGGTAATGGCATCCTCGGAAATTATTGGGGCAGAAGTGGAATCGATAATATTGTCCTTAAAAATATAGGTTACCCCTACAAGAAGTGAAAGAACAGCGGCGGATTTCAATATTGCCACTGGAATGCGACGTTTATTTTTGGGGCTAGGATTTTGGGTCTTGACAATACCGTGGTAGGAAGCATCCAAATCCCCATCCACATCATCCATGGTGGATGCCATATATTCGGCTTTGGCCTCAAAGTATCTTTTGGTATTTTGATCGGAAGAAACAATCCAATCCTGAACTTCCTTTTCCTCCTTTGAAGTAGCAGTACCCCTTAAGTATTTAGATATTTTTTGATCTAGCATCTTCCTGTGTTCTATTAAAAAGACGACTCAAAAAAGACTTACACCTAGTGCTGGATCATAATTTTATTGGGAAACAGAGATAAATTCCCTTAAATGAAGCCTCATATGCCTAAGGGCACTGGCTATATGGCTATCTACCGTTTTGTGTGAAATGCCCATCTGCTCTGCTATTTCACTATGCCTTAAACCTTCTAGTCGGCTCTTTTTAAAAATATTTTTACATTTTTTCGGCAACAAATCTATGCTCTGTACAATTTTGCTTTCCAATTCATTTTCAAGTAACAGGGAGGCAGTTTCATCCTGAATAAAATTATATTGGATTTCAGATTTTATGCGATAACTATTATCTATATAATTCCTTTTAACCCTTTCGTGCTTCAATTGGTCCAGGCACAAATTTTTGGTCATGGTATATAAGTAACCATTAATATTGGTCACTTCGCCCAAAGATTCTTTATTTTCCCATATTTTAAGGAATACGTTCTGTACTATACTTTCGGCTTCCTGTTGGTAGAGTAGATAGCCTTTTGCAATTTGCACCAGTTTTTTATAGTAGAGTCTGAACAAGGTCTCAAAAGCATATTTCTCTCCCTTTTCCAAAAGGGAAAGAAAAAGCTCATTGTTGATATTAGGCTGGCCTTTTTTCAACTTATTTGTGGGTTTTAATATTCGGATATTCGGCTGTATCAAATTACCAATTCGGAAAGCATCCACTTCCCATGAATTTGGCCTACCGATAGCCCTAAATTTTCCCCATCACCATCCTGGTCATTTTAAATTTATTAGGTAATGCCCTCCAGCCCGATTTTTTTTCCCAGTAGCATCCCAACCATTGATAAATACAAATTCACCACAATTTAACAAAAAATTATAATTTAACCAAGAATCAATTTTTTTTACTCTATATATAATTATCGATTTTAGAATTTCTTAGTTTTAAAGATATTAATGGCCTATTTCTGCAATTTTTACCGGCCTATTTTCCTTTAATGATTTTATGGCCGCCAAGCCTATTTGCAGTGAACGAAGCCCATCGGTACCATCTACGGCCATGGTCTTGCCGTTTTTTAAACTGGCTACATAACTGGCCATTTCGCATTTGTAGGCTGCCGCATACCTTTCCAGGAAGAAATGGAGGGGCAGTGATCCAACTATTCCCTGTTTGGTATACAGCCTATGTGAATCTTCATAATTGTTATCGGCCTGAGCCATTCCTTTGGAACCAAATACTTCTATTCTTTGGTCATAACCGTAGGCGGCTTCCCTGCTATTGTCTATTACGGCCATGGTACCGTCGGTATAGGTCAAGGTTACAATTGCCGTGTCTATATCCCCGGCCTCACCTATAGCGGGATCGACCAATACAGCTCCTTTGGCATATACTTCCACTACCTCCTTGCCCACCACAAATCTGGCCATATCAAAATCGTGAATGGTCATATCCAAAAAAAGGCCTCCGGATTGTTGTATATAACTTACCGGTGGTGCACCTGGATCCCTACTTGTAATCTTTACCAAGTGGGGCTCTCCAACAGCTCCTTCTTTTACGAGCACATGAACCTTTCTAAACTCTTTATCGAACCTACGGTTAAAACCCAACATCAATTTAATATTGGTTTCTTTGACCACTTTTAAAACCTCTACCACTCTCTTAATGGATAGATCCAAAGGTTTCTCACAAAAAACATGGATTCCCGCTTTGGCGGCCATTTCCACATAATCGGCATGGGTATCGGTTGGGGAACAGATGACCACGGAATCGAAAGCGGCAACAGCCAATAGCGCTTCATAGGTATCGGTTATATGAGGTATGTTCTTTGCTTTTGCATATTCCCTACATTCTTCCATGGGGTCCATTACGGCTACCACTTCCACATCTTCCATCTGTAGTAAATTTTCCAAATGGATCTTTCCTATCCTGCCCAACCCTGCTACGGCGAATTTAACTTTTGTCATCGTTTTATATTTCTTAATGATAGTTTTCTCATTGTTTATTTAACTAAAGCCCCAAGGATTTTATATAATCCCTATTGGCCTGCGCACATATCTTTGGGTTTCCCATGCCGGGTAAAATATCCTGCTCCACTACGATCCAATCGTTGTACTTCATATCTTCCAACAATTTTACAATGGATTGAAAATCCACCGCACCTTTCCCCAGTTCACAAAACACCCCACGTTTAATGGCATCAAAATAATCCCCATTGGCCTCTTGGGAAGCCTGTGCCGCATCCGGACTGTAATCTTTAAAATGGACATGCCATATTCTATCCCCGTACTTTTTCAAGGCAGTTGCCGGATCTCCTCCGCCAAATGCATAATGCCCCATATCCAAACACAGGCCCAACAATTTCGGGTCGGTCAATGCCATAAGCTTATCAATTTCCGCGGGAGTTTCTACATAACCTGCACAATGATGGTGGAACACCGTCTTAATACCATAGGCATCCTTCACGGCCTTGGCAATCCTTTCCGCACCACCGGCATATACTTTCCACTGTTCTTCAGTGAGGCCCATCGCGGGGGTAATCCTCCCTGCATTTTTGGTGCGTTCCGGTACGGAACCATTATCATCTGCCAATACAATAAAGGAATTTTTATAACCGGCATTGAACATAAGCTCCGCCACTTTAAGAGCCGAACTTACCCCGGCTTCATGACGGTCTGTCTTGGCCAAGGCTACGGGCACGAAGGCACCCAAAAGCTCCAAATGCCTTTTATCCAACTCTGCTTTCAAAAGACCGGGAGTAGTGGGCATATAGCCCCAATCTCCCAATTCCGTACCTATATATCCTGTTTCCTTAATTTCGTCCAGTACCTGTTCAAAACCTATCTCTTCAGATTTTTCTTCCAGGTCAAATTCCAAGGCGCCCCATGAACAGGGAGCATTTGCGATTTTCATCATGTTATGATCCAATTAAAATTTTCTTGACCAAATGTTCGGCCATCTTTCTATAATCACCTTGGTCTGTGTAAAGAACTCTATGGCATGTTTGCCCTGACCGTGCAGGTCGCCAAAGAAGCTATCCTTCCATCCACTAAAAGGGAATTGTGCCATGGGAGCCGCTACCCCTATATTGATCCCTATATTTCCGGCATCGGCCTCATTTCTAAACCTTCGCGCATTGGCACCGCTACCGGTAAACAAGCAAGCCATATTGCCGTAATTGCCTCCATTCACAAATTTCAGGGCATCCTCTATATTTTTCATGGATATCAAACTCATTACCGGACCAAAGATCTCTGTTTTGATCAATTCCTTGTCCAAGGCTACATCCTCCAAAATGGTAGGATTTAGGAAGTTTCCTTTTTCATAACCCGAAATTGAGGCATTTCGGCCATCCAAAAGCACTTTGGCACCTTCATCTATGCCCTTTTGTATCAAGCCGGTTATCCTTGCCTTGCTTTCCGGAGTAATTACAGGTCCCATATTTATTTCCCTATCCAGACCATATCCGGTAGTACGGGATTTAACGGTTTCATAAAGGGCCTCTTTAATCTGTCTTTTTTGATCATCAACCGTAATGATCGTAGAGGCGGCCAAACATCTTTGTCCCGCACATCCATAAACAGAATCCGCGATTATTCTGGTGGACATTTCTATATCCGCATCGGGTAGGATCACTACAGGATTTTTGGCACCGCCCTGTGCTTGGACCCTCTTGCCATTGGCTGTTCCTTTGGAGTATATATATCTGGCAACAGGGGTACTTCCTACAAAACTCACCGCCTTAACGGTCGGATGTTCCAAAATGGCATCCACAGAGTCCTTACCACCGTGCACTAGGCTAACAAGACCCTTTGGAATATCCAATTGATCAATAAACTCAAAAATCTTCATCATGGTTATGGGCACCTTCTCCGAAGGCTTTACCACAAAGGCATTGCCCGTGGCAATGGCATATGGCAGGAACCAAAAAACGATCATACTTGGAAAGTTGAACGGGGTTATACAAGCTGCCACGCCAATGGGCTGCCTTATCATCATCTCATCTATTCCCGTAGCAATATCCTCAATAACGTCTCCGGCCATTAGCATTGGTGTCCCACAGGCCACCTCGATATTTTCGATGGCCCTTTGTATTTCCCCCACAGATTCCCCATAGGTTTTCCCGGACTCCTTGGTAATGATCTCTGCCAGCACTTCGGTGTTCTCTTCCATAAGGGCCTTAAGGTGATAAAGTACTTGAACCCGTTTTATTACAGGTACTTTACTCCATTCCTTATAGGCCTTGGAGGCGGTTTCTACGGCCAAATCAACATCCTTCCGGGTATCTTTTCCATAAGGCACCTTGGCCAAAACTTCCTGTGTGGCCGGGTTTACAATGTCAATAGTCTCTTTAGAGGTACTTGTGGTCCAAACACCATCGATATAATTTTTTAGAATTTCCATTTTTTTGTTGTTTATAATTTTTTTGAACATAGCAATGCTACTGGTTGTTCCAGAGCAAAACATAGATTAGAATAGTAACAGCACACAACCCAATGGACATGGGAATGGTATACTTCCAAGTAGTCAGGTTTACGGCGCCAACATCGGTAATTTCGTACTTGTTCCTGTTGGGATAAAAATGGGATACCGAATACATAATAGCTACGTTCAGCAAGAATTCTATTCCCCATAAATGAACAAAATGAATACCGTGGCTGGTATAGCCCCAAGTCATGAAAATGTAAAAACAGAGCCCAAATATCAGGGCCACCTTAGCCCCGGTTGCCGAGACTTTTTTCATAAAGAAACCTGCCAATAAAATAGAAGCGATGGGAATGAAAAATATCCCGTTAAGCTCTTGCAGCAATTGATACAATCCGTCGGAGGCATTGGCTACCATAGGCGCGGCAAAAATTGCCATTACCGCTAAAATGGCGGAAGTAACCTTTCCTATCCTTACAAGTTTGGTATCACTGACATCTTTTGCAATATGTTTTTTATAAATATCCATACTGAACAGGGTAGCCACAGAATTCAATACCGAATTAAAGGTACTCAATACCGCCCCCATGATTACGGCTGCAAAAAAACCTATCAACCAAACGGGCAATACCTTTTTCACCAATTGTGGATACACAGTATCCTGTTGGTCAAAGTAAGTGTCCTGAAAATAATAGTAGCATATTACCCCGGGCAACACAATTATCAAGGGAATCAAGATCTTAAAAAGACCGGTTATCAGAAGTCCCTTTTGGGCCTCCTTCAGATTTTTTGCCCCTAAGGCCCTTTGTATGATCGTCTGGTTCATTCCCCAGAAATACAGCTGATTAATGATCAGGCCCGTAAACAAAACTTCAAAGGGCAATACAGAATCCCTTGCCCCTACCACATTGAATTTCTCGGGGGCATATTCGTATACCTTTACCAATCCGTCCCAGATATTGTTATCCCCTATGGCCATCAATGCCAATATTGGTATTAAAAGACCTCCCAACAGGAGTCCAAATCCATTAATGGTATCGGAATAGGCAACAGCCTTTAACCCCCCAAAGATGGCATATATAGACCCTATGACCCCAATAATGACCACTGTTATCCACAACCCCTCGGATTTACTGACCCCTAAGGTTTCCGAAACACCAAACAGACTTTCAATGCCTATGGCCCCGGAATACAAAACGATAGGGAGTAGGGTCACCACAAATGAAAATATAAGAATAGCGGCCACCATGGTCCTTGTCATTCCGTCAAATCTACTTTCCAAAAACTGGGGTATGGTGGTCAATCCCATTTTTAAATACTTGGGTACGAAAAAAATAGCTGCTATAACAAGGGCTATAGAGGAGGTAACTTCCCAGGCTATTACAATAAAACCGTTTACATAGGAATTACCGTTCATCCCGATAAGATGTTCCGAAGAAATATTGGTCAGCAACATAGAACCTGCAATGACGATCCCGGTTAGACTCCTACCTCCCAAGAAGTACCCATCGGACGATGTTAAATTGGTTTTCCTAAGACTGTACCACGTAAAAAAGGCAACTCCTCCGGTAAAAACCAAGAATGAAGTTAAAATAATGATGAGTTCGGAATTCATAAGATTGGTTGGTTATGGTCTATAAATAATATTTCTGGGTCTTCTTGTTCTCCCTATAGGTTTCCAAAGATTTTTTAACCTCATCCTTCTCGGATACTTCGGCAACCGCAACATCCCACCAGGCAAATCCAGGAACCGCTTTTTTACGGTCCACCTCAATGTATATTACCGTGGTCCTGTCTATGGTCTTGGCCTTTTTAAGGGCGGAATTCAACTCTTTGGCATTGGATGCTTTAATAACATGGGCCCCCATACTTGCAGCATTGGCCGCATAATCTATGGGCAACAGGCCTCCGTCCAATTGATCGGTCTCTTCATTTCTATACCTGTAATAGGTCCCGAACCCTTCACTACCAAGGGAACTGGATAAGCTTCCTATACTGGAATAGCCATCATTGTTCAAAAGAATAATGGTCATTTTCTGTTTTTCTTGGATCGAGGTTACAATCTCCTGGGACATCATTAGGTAGCTACCATCACCGACCATTACATATATCTCGCTATCCGGGCGGGCCATTTTGGCTCCTAGGCCACCTGCAATCTCATAGCCCATACAGGAATATCCATATTCCAGATGGAAGCCTTTGGGATTTCTGGTCCTCCATAATTTATGAAGGTCCCCAGGCAAGCTACCTGCGGCACAAATAACGATATCTTCTGGCTTGGAAAAGGAATTTACAGCTCCGATCACTTCTCCTTGAAATGCCGGCACCTCATTCTTTTCTGCATAGATATCCGCAACAAATTGATCCCAGCTTTTATTGAATTTTTCTACTTTTTCACGATAATCCGTGCTTACTTTAAAATTGGACAGTTCATTATCCAAAGTTTCCAATATGGCTTTGGCATCACCTACCAATGGCAGTGCACCATGCTTAAAGGAATCGAATTCAGTAATATTTATATTGATAAAACGCACATTGGGATCTTGAAATGCCGATTTGGAGATGGTCGTAAAATCACTATATCTGGTACCTACCCCTATGACCAGATCGGCTTCCCTTGCCATTTCAATGGCACCCGGTGTACCGGTTACCCCTGCTGCCCCCAAATTTTGCGGTTCGCTATAATCCAAGGATCCCTTCCCCGCAAAGGTTTCGGCAACGGGAACCCCCGTTCTATTGACCAATTTTTTCAATATTTTAGTGGCATCGCTATAAATAGTGCCACCTCCTGCTATGATGATAGGTCTTTTACTATCCTTTATTTGTTGTACCGCCCTGGACAAGAGTGTTTTATCGGGCATAGTCCTTCCTATATGCCATACGCGTTTCTGAAACATTTCCACAGGGAAATCGAAGGCTTCGGCCTGAACATCTTGTGGAATGCACAAGGTTACGGTACCCGTTTCGGCCTGTGAGGTCAAAACACGCATCACCTCGGGCAAGGCCGTAATCAACTGTTCCGGTCTATTGATCCTGTCCCAATATTTGGATACTGGTTTAAAACAATCATTGACGGATATATCCTGACTTATGTTCGATTCCAATTGCTGCAAAACCGGGGCAACCTGTCTGGTAGCAAAAATATCACCGGGAATTAGGAGGACAGGAATCCTATTAATGGTTGCCGCTGCCGCTCCGGTGAGCATATTGGTAGCTCCTGGCCCAATAGAGGATGTACAGACCAAGGTCTGCAACCTATTCTTTACTCGTGCAAAGGCCGCAGCCGTATGCACCATACCTTGTTCATTCCTGGCCACATAAAATGGAAAATCGAGATTTTGATGTAAAGCCTGTCCTATTCCCGCTACGTTTCCATGTCCCAAAATCCCCAGACAACCGGCAAAAAATTTGTTCTGAATACCATCGCGTTCTACATATTGGTTCTTTAGATATTCAATGGTGGCCTGGGCCACTGTAAGTCTTTTTGTTTTCATCTGTTCTTCTTTATTTGTTTTAATAGGTCAGATGGAATGCCCTGAGAACATATCGGTTGACTTGATAAAGCCGTTAATGGGCATTTCATTGCTTATTGAATTAAAATCCTCCCTTTTGATTGATAAAGTCCATGGATTCCTCCAGAGTGGGCATAAAGTTGGCACAACCTTTTTTAGTGACTACCTGGGCGCCACTGGCATTGCCCATTCGGCAAGCCTTTTGCAAATCCCATCCTTGAAGGATCCCATATAAAAAACCGCTGGCAAAGGCATCCCCTGCTCCCAGCACATTCAAAACCTCAACTGGAAACCCGGGAACATCCTCCCTGGATCCATCCTTTTGGTATATACTGGCTCCTTTTTCCCCACGCTTCACGATCAGGGTCTCTATGCCGGAAGATAGTAGTTGCTTAATAGATACATCTATGTCACCTTTGATTTCCGGGGCGGAAATCTGTTGTTCCTTTATAGTCACTTGGGAGGCATTGATCAGGGTGGCGGCCAGAATCTCCTCTTCCGTTCCAATGGCCATTTTAACCCTAGGCAAAATAGCCCTAACCGTCAGCCCAAAGGCCCTGTAATCGTGCCATTGGTCCGCCCTAAAATCCAAGTCGAGCACAACATCAACATCATTTCTATTGGCTATTTCAGTGGCGTAAAAAGTAGCACTCCTAGTGGGCTCTATATTAAGTGCGGTACCATTGATCAACAATATTTTATAGTCAGGAATATTGGCTTTGTCCACGTCATCTATATCTACTTGGCTATCGGCCGCATTATCCCTGTAATAGACCAAGGGAAATTTATCCGGAGGTTCAATTCCCAACACTACCGCACTGCTCCTAGTCCCATTTTTTACGGGAATACAATGGGTGTTTACCCCTTCCCCATCCAGGAAGTTCAGGATAAACTCGCCAACCTTGTCATTGCCAACCGCGGTCAAAAGACTGGCATTGACACCCAATCTTGCACATCCCACGGCTATATTTAGGGGCGACCCCCCCACAAAGGCATCGAAGCCCTTTATATCATTGAAGGGAGCGCCAATATTCTGTGAATAAAGATCTATACTGGATCTTCCAAACGTGATTACATCAAATTTTTTATTGCTCATTTCCAATTATTGTTTATTCATTTCCGCGGTTACCAAGGGCAATCTTTTATCTTTCGAAGTCCATGAATTGTAGATCCATTCATGATCAGGATCTGTGGTATTGGCCAAACACTGATCGGTGCCGGCCAGAAAATTTAGATAGTAGCAATGAAATCCGTGTTCCGCTACTACGGGATGAAAACCTTTGGGTATCAGCACCACATCGTTATGTCTTGGCCTAACGATCTCGTCCAACGACCTATCCTTTGTATATACCTGCTGTATGGCGTAGGCCTCCGGCTTTTGAAACTTATAAAAATAGGTCTCCTCCTGAATTGGCTCCAAAACGGTTCCTTCTGCATCTACAAGGCGCTCATCATGTTTGTGGGCGGGAAAAGAACTCCAATTGCCAGAGGGAGTATATACTTCCCGCACTACTATTTTACTACAACCAAATCCTGGGGGTACCAGATCATTGAACTGCCGTGTGGCATTATCCCCTCCAAAAATTACCACGGGGGTATCCTCAGGGGTCACAAACTTGGCCGGAAAGTCCTCATCTACCTGGCACCAACCGTATCCAATATCCAAGGTATCGCTCAGGGCCGTCAATCTAAATTGGCTATTGCGCGATAGATACAAGGTATGTGCCACTCCACTAAAAACATCCTTTCGGCCATTTTTGGTTTCCCAATTGCCCTGATTGCTTTCCACCTTGAAATTACCGCTCAAAAGCACTATCACCATTTCGTTGTCCTGGGTATCATATTCCCAGGTTTCACCCTTGGACATTATCCTGGCCTCAAAATTGAGGTATTTCCAATTGGCCGATTTAGTTGTGATCTGATGGTATATTCCTGTTTCTGATTTTGGCTTTATTTGCAAATGTGAGTTGTGTTCCATAATTTTTATCTTAAATGTTCATGTCGCTTACTTTCCCCGTGGCGCCCAAGAGATCAAACTTTTCCAGCATAAATTTTTCGTATTCTGCCATATAGGTCTTCCCTGGAATTACAGGATCGAAGAGTTGGGGCGTATCCTTAAAAAATTCCCTATGCACCCGTGTCCACAACAATCTGGTATCTGTGGCGATATTGATCTTGCACACCCCATAGGCAATAGACTTCACAATCTCCTTGGGCGAAACCCCGGAAGCGCCTTCGTTCAGGCTTCCCCCTGCCCTGTTGATCCGTGCTATTTCCTCCAAATTAACGGCAGAGCCACCATGTAATACGATCGGAAATTTTGGCAACCTCCTTTGGATCTCCTCCAAAATTTTAAACTGAATACCACTGCCTCCGGAAAATTTGTAGGCCCCATGACTGGTACCTACGGCGACCGCCAAACTATCACACTCTGTTAATTCCACAAATTCCTGTACTTCTGACGGCTGGGTGTATTTGGCATATTTTTCGTCTATGGACAGATCATCTTCCACCCCGCTCAGCACTCCAAGTTCGGCCTCAACAAATATGTTTTTTTTATGAGCTTCCTCCACCACTGCCTTAGTTCTTTTCACATTATCCTTAAAACTATCATGGGAAGCATCGATCATTATAGATGTATAATCATTGGATCGTATCGCGTCAAAAGCATGTTCCTCGTTCCCATGGTCCATATGTACGGCATACACCGCTTTGGGATATATTTTGGATGCCGCATTGATCATGGCAATAAGCATTGCAGGATGGGCGTAGTTCCTTGCCGCTGGCGTTATTTGGACAATAAAAGGGGCCTTGGCCCTTGCTCCCGCACTAAAGAGTCCGAGAACCTGTTCCATGGTAAAAACATTGACGGCTGCAATGGCATATTTTCCATAACAGTGTTCAAAAAATATCTTTGGTGATAGGTGCATAAATATTTGAGTATTAAAAGTACCAAAGCATCAAGCTACTATAAATAAACGATAAAAATCACCCTTTAGAAAACAATTAATACCAAAAAAACATGCAAAGGTTTGCATTATATGCAAAATTACCTTACCAAAGGGTATTGGATTGGCAATAGCCGTCCTGAAGAGGTTCTGGGCAAATACATTAAGAAAAAGCCTTTAAGCCAAACTGAATGCAATTACTCTTTAAAGCAACCAATAAATCAGCTTTTACCTACTCTTTAAACAACTCCTCGATAGGTATACCAATACAGGCACTTGGAAATTTTATTCCCAACAACATAGATATGGTTGGAGCTATATCCGTAATACTATATTTTCTTGTTGAGGAGCCTTTGGGAATATTATTTCCATACCATAACAAGGGCACATGGGTATCATAGCTATAACCCGTGCCATGCTCGGTACCATATTTCCTTTCCTTGGCCCAGGAAGGATTAAACAATACAACAATATCGCCAGATCGTTTCATATGAAAACCCCGCTGTACCATGCCTTTCTCGTCCGATGTATATTCCAGCTTTTCAAGATCATTGCGTAGCAATACCTGAAAAACACTCTCTATTTTATAAAGTTCCTTTTTACTCTCTTCCAAAACAACATTGAAATCAAGTTGATTGGACACTATCTTCCTCATATCCAAAAACAATTGCCCATTGGACATATTTTCAACCAAACCTTCCACCTTGAAAACTGTCTCCAATCCTTTGTTTACTTTAGCTACTATGTTTTCCGAACTGTAATATCCTGCAGGTACTTTATTATTTATTAGATATTGGGGTACGTCGGTGGCAGCATGATCTGCAGTTAAAAAGAAGGTGTAGTTTCCTTCGCCCACTTGTGCATCCAATTTACGTAATAAGGAAGCAATATCTTGATCCAATCTTAAATAGGTATCCTCTATTTCAATAGAATTTGGACCAAAGGCATGGCCAATTTTATCAGTACTTGAAAAACTTATCGCCAAAAAATCGGTTTCCGCTCCCTGACCCATTTTTTCGCTTACCAGGGCTTCACCGGCCAACATAGCCAATATTGTATTTCCAAATGGAGTTTCTTGAAAAATGTCGAATTTATCTTCATCGGATAGTTTTCTGAATTCATAAGGGAAAGAGGCGTTGTTTTTATGATGAAAAACTTTTTCATAGGCTTGCTCATCAATAGTGCTCTCAGTATAGCTACCTATGGGCCGTATAGTTTTCCAACCATTTTTCAACAATGATTTTACATACCCTTTCTTATTGAATTTTTCAACCCATGCCGGAAGTTCTTGTTTGTAATAAGTACTTGATATAAAGTTTCCAGTTTGAGCATCATACCAATATGATCCATCTGACATATGTCCGCCCGGTAAAATGGCACCTCTATCCTTTAAAGAAATGCTTATTACCTTCGACTTACCATCATTTGACAATTGCAATTCATCCGTAATTGTTGTCGACAACATTTTTTGCGGCGAACGTTGCCCACTAGACCCTTCCCCTCCTATCGTTTGTGTGCTATAATCGTCTACATTATTAATTTCCTTTTTTAAAGTTCTATCATACCATTCATTTGCAATGATACCATGGTACTTTGGGGTAGTACCTGTATAAACTGATGCATGACCTGGGGCTGTTTTAGTGGGAATGTAATTGTAATGTGTATTTCTACATACAAATCCATCATTCATTAAGCGTTTAAAGCCATCATCGGAAAATTTATCTTGAAATCTATTTAGATACTCTGCTCTCATTTGATCAACAATAACACCAACAACAAGTTTTGTTTTTGCTTGAGGTTGTTGCGAAAAGCTGTTTACTGAATAGAGGCAACATAATACTATGAATAAGGTATGTTTAGTTAGACCATGCATGTTTAAATGAGGTTTAATATTATTTAAATGTAATTGATTATTTTAAATCGTCTCCAGCTATATCGCGCCAGTCGTATATATGAAATGTTTTATCTGTAGACATTGCAACAAACATTCCTTTGGGGAATTCATCCCCCAAACTAACGGAAGTTACTTCTGAACCATCGCTTTCAAGTGTCATTAATTCTACGGATTTAATATACTTGTGATTATGTGGGTTCCCTTCAGAACCTTCTCTAGAAAATATATTAAAGGTATTTTGTTGTTGGTCAGATATTAAAATATAGCCCGTTCCATTGTCCTTCTTATAAATGCTAATGCCTTCAATATCCCTACCAAATTCCTTTGTTCCAAATAAGGCCAATTCTTCATCTCCTTTGGCAGGATCTGCATGGTATTTACGAATCCCGAAATTTTCGTCCGAACAATACACATAACCTAATTCATTATCTACCGCAATGGCTTCAATTTCTTTTATTCCACTGTAGTTGCCAAAATCCCTGATTTTAGTAAGCTTCACTTTCCCTTTACCGTCATTATCTATACGGTACTGACATAGATAACCCTTTGAGGGTCCATCTTTAGGCCCTACAATAGCATATAATATTCCATCTTTGGGATTCTTGAACAAAGCAACTCCCATTGGATCTTTCTTTTCTCTGTCCTCAAAAACAGCCAATCCACCACCATCAATGGGCTTCATATCGGGCACACTAAAAATCCGTAGTTGATTTTTGCTCCTTTCCGTCGTTACAGCAATATCTATAGATTTACCATTTAAATTGTATCCATAAGCAATATCTACGTTGTTTGGCCTTTGAAGATCTGTAACACCTTTATCTTTAATGATTTTTCCCTGCAAATCAAAAACGTATAAACCACCACCATCTTCTTTGTCGGTGCCAATTATTAAGCTTTGGGAAGGATCGTTTTTATTTACCCAAATAGCAGGATCATCTGTATCAAAAACTACTTTTGCCGTTATATACTTAGGTTTTATAGCGTTTTTGGTATGCTGGGGCAGACCATCGGGTGCAATTATTAAATCGTCACCAGCAATATCTTCCCAAGCATATAGCTGAAAGGTTTTATCATCTGACATAGCCACGAACATTCCCTTGGGAAACAAATCGCCCAAGGATGCATTTGTAACCTCGGAGCCATCACTCTCCATAGTTGAAACATCAATAGATTTTACCAATACATGATGGTGTGGATTATCTGCTTTTCCTTCCCTAGAGAATAATTGAAATTTATTGGCTTGTTGATCGGAAACAATTATATAACCTGTGCCAATATCCGTTGTATAAATACTTATCCCCTCATGGTCTCCAGTAAAACCTTCTGTCGCGAAAAGTGCCAACTCCTCATTGCCCTTGTCCGTATCAGCATAATATTTACGTACCCCTACTCCTTCATCGGAATAATAAACATAACCCAATTCATCATCAACTACTATGGCTTCAATTTCCTTTTTTCCACTATATTTTCCAAAAGCCCGTACTTTTTCGGCAATAATATTTCCGTTTTCATCTCCCTTTAATTCGTATTGCCAAATATACCCATCCAGTGGCCCAGACTTTCTTCCAACAAAGGCATATACCTTGTCTTCCGGATTTTTATATAATGAAACCCCCATAGGGTCCCTTTGCCCTTCACCTTCAAAAACTTCAATGCCCCCATTGTCCAAAGGTGTCATTTCTGGAAGCCTAAATATTCTTATTTTATTGGTAAGGCGTTCCGTAACAACCGCAATGGAAAATTCTTCCTCACCCAGTTCAAACTCTTCAATGTCCACATTGTTTGGGCGCTTTAAACCTCTTACCGTTTTATCCTCAAGGATATTACCTTTTAAATCGTAGACATACAAGGCGCCGTCCTCATTTTTATCCGTTCCCAGTATTAAACTTTGGGAGGGATCCTCCTCATTTACCCAAATGGCTGCATCATCTGTATCATGTTTTACAGCCTGCGTAGTGATTTTTGGTTTTATCGCGTTCTCTGAAATAGTTGGTTTTGACTCACAAGCACTAATCAACATAGCGCATATTAAACTTAAGAGACTGGCTGCTGGGTTTGTTATCCTCATAATGTTAAATCTTTTTTCTTAAAATTTTTCCTGAATCGTTAAAAAGTATATCGTAAATTTTATCTCCTTTTTTAAGATCTATTTCATAAAATATCTGGTCATCCGCTGTTTTCACCAACTCGATATCTATAATTGAGTAATCACTTAATTTTTCAGCTATCGTATTGGATATGGCTACTGGAAGTTCACTTTTACCTATTTCCAATTCAGTTTCAAGCCAGTTCCCCGCTTTATCAAAATAAGAGGTGTAATTGAAGCCGTCCAGGGTGTAATGCAACCTGTATAGTTCTCTTTTCAGACTCCATTCAATATTGTGAGCTGAAGGCTCGAGTTCCAAGAATTTTAGTTGAACCTCTCTTGGAACGGTTTCCTTGTTACATGAACAAACCATAAACCCTATAAATACTATTAAAATTACTTGCTTCATATTTTATGTTTAGTAAACTTATGGGTTAATTCTGTAGAGAATCTGTCTATAATATTAAAAGTTCAAGTCAAAATTATGTAGTCCATTTTCATAGCTATACTTTAGCTGAATATTATATGCTAAACAAATTTTATTTATTATGGATAGCCCTAAGCCCAATGAATTTTTGTTTGATCTATTAAACCTTCTAAATTGATAGGTATCTATTTTGGATTGATTTCCGCTATTTGAAAACCTAATACAATTTTGCAATGTAATTATGTGTATTTTACCATTTGCAGTATTATGTTTAATGGCATTTCGTATCAAATTTGACACTAAAATCTCTATAAGGTTGGGGTTAATATCAAAGTATATTTGTTGTTCTAATTCCGTTTCTATCATTAGCCCATTAAGCTCAATGACTTCTATATAGTGCTGAACTTGGCTCTTTACCACTTCCGTTATATCTATTTTCTCTGAATTATCATAAGCACCAGATTCAATTTTAGCCAACAAGGTTAGGCCGTGGTTTATTTTTGATAACCGCAAGCAACTATTATAAATTGATTTTAGAGGCTTCAACTCAACATCCGTTAGCTTTTCAGACTGCAAAAGAATTTCGCATTTGTTACGAATTATGGCCAAAGGGGTCTGGATCTCATGTGCGGCATTCTCGGTAAACTCTTTAAGATTAAGGTAATCATAATGAATTTTTTCAATCATAATATTCAACATATTATTGAGCTGATTGAATTCTTGCGTATTCGTCTTGCTGAAGTCTATAGATTGTGTACTTCCAAGTTCATAATTCTTTAAAGTGATAAGTGTTTCCTTAAAAGGCCTCCATAAACCTCTTGAAATAAAAAGGTTACCCAATATAAGAAAGGCTAGCAACCCTAAAAAAACCATTAACATTGGTTTTAATATCTCTACCACCAAAAGGTTCGATTCTATTAACGATTTGAAGATGGAGATGTCATAATAAGCTGTTCCTATTTTGCGAATGACATTTAATTTTCGGTAGGAATGGAATTCATCATCAATAATATCATAGACTATGGTGTCCGTGAACATTAAATTATCTATTTCTTCCTGGTTCGTTGAAATCTTAATTATTTGCTCATAGTTGTTCAAGGCTTCAATAGGAATATCATTGACTAATTGTGTAGTGGCAATTTCTTCCCTGTTTACTAGAAAATCATTGATATCGTTATCAATAACATTATTAAAATTAATGAGGATAATAAAACCGGCAACGGCAAAAAAAAGCAACGAAGCCATGGCATAATAAAGCGATGTTTTAACTAATAATTTCAAACTTTTTGGAATTTGTACCCCACGCCATAAATGGTAGAGAGATAATCGTTACCGCCTGCATTGACAATTTTTTTTCTTAAGTTTTTTATATGACCATAAATAAAATCGAAAGAATCGAACATATCCGTATCATCGCCCCATAAATGCTCCACTATTGATTCCTTGGTTATGACCCTGTTCTCATTACTTATAAAATAAAGTAACATTTGATACTCTTTTTGGGTCAGGGTAATGTTTTTATTGTTTACTGCAACTTCATGAGAGACTGTATTTATTTTAATGTCTCCAAAGTCTATAGTATTGTTGCCGTGAAACTGTTTTCTTCTAATTATCGATTTTATTCTGGCATTCAGCTCGTTAAAATCGAAAGGTTTTGTAAGATAATCGTCTGCTCCTATATTTAAGGCAGAAATTTTGTCATCTATGGCACCATGGGCACTTAAAACAATGACTCCAGTATTTTTATTTATTTTTTTTAGATATTCCAAAACTTCAAGCCCGCTGCCATCTGGAAGACCAATATCCAAAATAATGGCGTCATATTCATGCATATATACCTTTTCTTTGGCCATTGACGCTGTGGATACCGCCTCGCATAGAAAGTTTTCCCCTTTAAGGAATTCGATTAAGTCATCCTGAACTTCTTGTTCGTCCTCTATAATTAATAATTTCATGCTAGTTTGTTACCTCTTATTTTATATAATGTTGATTAGAAAAGTATGAAATAATTCCACCCTTATGAATAATAGGTAAAGAAAAAAAAGGTTAGATATCCATCTAACCTCTTGGTCACTGACAAAACTAATTAAACTTCACTCCTTTTTTATTTCCGTGGTATAGATTACATTGCCTTTATAGTTGATGACTTGCACCAACATTCGACTTTTGGTTATAGAAACCGCCATAAACCCCTGAACAGAAGCGGCAAACTTTGATATGCCATCTATCATACCCGTTTTTCTAACTTCTGAACCTGCTCCTGAAATAAAATGATGGGTCTTTCCTTGCGGTTTAATATATTGTAAATCGTGCTCATGTCCTGCAAAATAAACATCTGCATTGCTTCTCTTTAGAATTGGTTGCAGTGAATTTCTTATTTGTTCCGTGTCCTCTATCCGTTTTCCTCCAGAATATAATGGATGATGGCCCGAAAAAATTGTCCAATCTGCTTTTGGCTTTGAGGTAATGATGCTATCTATCCATTTTATCTGTTGAGTAGAATCCTGGGTCTTAACATTAACATAGGCCTCTTCCGAATAATATTTCTTTTCGAACGGACAGGTATCCAAAAATAAAAAATCAACATTCAACCCAGTGTCTTCATCATTAAAACTATAGTCATAATATCGTGATGGCATATTCCACCGTTGGCTTTTATAGGTGTATTCTATTTGGGCCTGAGGGTTCCCCCTATAATCGTGATTGCCCAACACTACATGCCACGGAATTTCAAGATGGTATCCTTTATAAATATTTTCAAAGGAAGCCACCCAGTTGGGGTCGTCTATACTTGCCACACCATTAGGGTAAAAATTATCGCCCAAGGCTATAACAAATTCCGCATCTAGGGCCTCTGCAACCTCATCCATTCTATCAGCCACATGTTGTTGGTTATAATAGCCTTTTCGTCCCCAATCCCCAATCACTAGGAAATGTAAAGCATCCTCCAAAACCACTAGACTATCTGTTACTTTATAGTTGTCGACCAAAGGCATCTCATTCCTATCTACCTTTGTGGCGCTACAACTATAACCAAAAAGGAATAGTAGAAATATCGCGGTAAGCTTATTCCAAATGTTTTTCATAGAATATAAATTAAAAATGGCGGAGAATATTTTTAGAAATTAAACCTTATACCCAACCTGCCCCAAGACCCATATCTTGTCCTAAAACTGGGAGTGTTTTTGGTATTGTAAAATTCCCTTTCGTCCTCATCAGTTAGGTTTACCAACTCCAGAAAAGCTGTCAGTTTATTTTTACTAAATGATTGGCTCATGGAAAAATCCCACTGATGTCTACTTTCCACATTAATTATATCCCCACCATCAAACTCACTGATATAAGATCCATTATAATTAAATGACAATCTTGCCTTGAACCCACCAATATTGTAAGCTAGAGCTGCATTACCAATATTATCCGCTTGCCCTGGCAGGTCTATCTCGCTTAAATCTGCCCCTTGTGCAAAATTGGCAACATTGGCTTCAGATGCCGTATGCGTATAATTTAAATATACCACGAGGCCCTTAAGTACGCCGGGCAAAAAGCTTAAATTCTGTTGATATCCTATTTCAAAACCTACTAAGGAGGCATCATCCCCATTCACGGATTGGGTAACCTCTATGTCCGGTATGCCCCTAAAGGTCTGATCTGTAGTTTGCTGATAAATGAAATCATTTAATTTTTTATAAAAAACGCCTCCGGACAGTAGTCCTAGAGTACCAAAATAGTGCTCCCCATAAATATCGAGGTTCGTAGCCCTTACCGGTTTAAGGTCTGGATTAAAAATTGATGCTTCTTCACCGTTAAAAGTTGCTCCTTGAACAAGATCTTGGAAATTAGGTCTGGAATAGGATTTGGTTATGGAAGCACGCAAAATGTCGTTATCGCTTATGTTGTATTTAAGATGAAACATGGGCAAAAGAAAACCATAATCATTGGTCCCACTTACCGGCACAGCTTCTTCGGTCTCTTCGTCCCATTGTCCGGAAGCATAATCAAAATTGGTTTTTTCGTACCTTACCCCGGCTAGGAGCATAAGTCTGTTCAATTGTATTTTGCCCTGTACATAACCGGCAAACACATTTTCTGTTGCCTTGTATTCCTGTAAGGCCTTTTCTTCGGCCGCCTTTGCAAAATCCCCCTCAAAGTCCCCTTTATTACTGTTGAAGTAAGAATTGAATTCATTTCTGTCCGTGAAAGGGCCTACATCCTGATTAAATTCACCATCCATAAACCCAGAATACACATGATTATCCGCAAAATCACTCAAGAAAAGGTCATCATCTCCCTCATACCCATAACTTTCAAATTTGTCCACAATAAAACGTTTGTCCTTGAACCTAAGCTTACCTCCAATTTTCAGCTCGCCTTGCCTTTCAGAAATATTTAAAGGAAAAGCTGCATTTATTTTAGCGGTAGTGTTGTGGTCTTTAGCAGTTGTAACCTCATTTTCCCACTCATCCAATGCTAAAAGGGCCGCATTGCCTACCTGGGCATTTTGCCCATCGTAGGTGAAGCTATTGAGCTTTGGACTATAACGATCGGCGATGTCAAGGCTCCATGTAACATCCTCCGCGTTTTCAAACACCGATTTTTCGTTTGCCTCCGTTTTCTGAAATGCCTCGGAATAGGCTACTTCATAATCCAAAATTACCTTTGACCCAGAGTAATTCCCCCCAAGATTAAAGCTGTACACCCCCTGATTCTCTGGACGATATTTGAGTTCCTTGGAAACCCCATATTCCAAGACATCATCGTCCTCCTCGGATTCCAATTTAAGTCTTCTTCTTTGCTCAACTTCCCTTAATTCACTGTACAAAGTCCTAAAATAAATCTGACTTTTTCCATTAAATTTATAATCCAATGTTGCATTGGCCCCAATGCGTTTTCTAGAGACCTCATAACTGGTAATTTCCACCTCATCCAACCCTTCAGGATTGTCCTTATCCCAACCATCAAATGAATATCTCTCCGAAAATTTTTCGCTAGGCGCGTAACTACCCCCAACTATAAAACCAAACTTATCGTTGTTGGTTCGTTTGCTCAAGGTAACATTCCCTTGAGCAGTTGTCTTCTCCGAAGAATTATTATACTCTCCGCCCAAGGAACCTGAAACCTCCAATTGCTTTTTGTAGGCTGTTGGGGTTTTTAGGTTGACAGAACCTCCAACTGCATCTCCATCCATATCCGGAGTAATGGATTTTGTTATTTCTATTGACGCCAACTGATTGGAAGGTATGGCATCCAAAGCAACAAATCGGGAATCGCCCTCAGGAGAAGGAATTTGTTCTCCATTTATACTAATATTGGTAAACTGTGGAGCCAATCCGCGTACCAATATAAAGCGTCCATCACCTTCATCGCGCTGAAGATTCACCCCAGTTACCCTTTGTAGGGATTCCGCTGAATTCTGATCAGGGAATTTTCCCATTTGATCTGAAGAAACAACATTTTTAAGGTTATCGGCTGACTTTTGCTGGTTTAGTGCCTTAATTTGTCCGTCCAAGGAACCTGCCAAGATTATTTCGTTTAATTGGGTCGCTTCCATTTCGAGTTCAAAATTGACCACCTTGGTTTCCCCTGCTTTAACTTCAACGCTTATAGTCTTAGTTTTTTCCCCTATATAACTAACTTCCAATTCAAAATTACCAGAATTAACAGCAAGGGAATACTCACCATCAAAATTTGTGGTTGTGCCAATATAAGAGCCTACTATTTTTATATTTGCACCTGGCAGTGGATTTTGTGATTCCAGATCTTTTACCGTGCCCCTAATTAATCCCTTGTTCTGAGACTGGGAATAAGCAAAATGGGAAGAACAAAAAATACCGGTCAACAATAGAATTAAAAATATCTTATTTTTACAGTACTTAGATTTCATTTTTGTTGATTTTAGTTGGTTGATATTTAGAATATAAAAATAGGTTTCAATTCTGTTTAAAATCTGTACTGCCAATATTAATAAGTTATTGTTAACTATATTTTGCCGACAAGTAATGTTTTTGTAAACAAAAGGGGGATATATTTGGGTCTTGACCAATTGTTGTGTTTATACAAATATTGTTGGTAGCCTAATTAGGAAGAATTCCGTGTTTTTGACTCCTCTGAACTGGGCCCTCAATGGGTAATGATTTATCGACACTATGTTAGAGTGGACATAATAAAGAACCGGCCTATTTTCAATTTACTTAAGTGGTTATTATTGTTTTTTATAGGTTTTCGTGAATCTTCGATTTCGTATTAAATCAAGTGGTTTTCACATTGGAAGGTGGAAGGCGTCCATAGAGCATTTCACCCAAGTGAAAGCGGCCTGGACGCCGGGGCCGTGGAAAGTGCGTAGATTTAAAGAAAATTAAAATCAGCTTGGCC
>NZ_QJJZ01000011.1 GCF_003201775.1 Arenibacter sp. ARW7G5Y1
ATTGCGTCTGATTATTGGTCTTCCAAACGACATTGCTTTTCATACCATTAAGATAAGAAAATCAATACTTTTTTTAAAATCATAAACAAAAAAAAAGAGACTGCCTTTTTAGACAGCCTCTTTTAAGTTAAATGGATAGTGTTCCTTTATTTTAATTGAAACTTGGAAGTTCCCAATAATTTTAGACTATTATCATAAACATTTACCATGTAGTTCCCTTTCTGGAAATCACTTGCTGGCTTGTTAATGAAATCACATACGTCCAAAGAGCGGTTCTCATAATAGAATTCCGTGCCTTTGCTGTAAGTAACGCTAGCTCCTGAGTCATTTGTTTTAGAGAAGCTTTCTCCCAAGACATTGCCTTGTGGATCCAAGACCTCAATAAAGAATTGTCTGTCCCCAGCCTGGGCAATTACGTTATCGGCTACAGTGAAACAAACTTTTAATTTATCGGTGGCCTTAGCTCTAGAAGTAGATACCAATTTACCACTGGACCTCTCTTTAACTGCGTCCACAGAGAATTTGGATAGATTTAAGGCAGACCCTTTTGAAACTACATCGGCCAATTGGGTATTTTGTACTACCAAGGAATCGTTGAAAACTGTTTGTTTCTCCAATTCTACATAGGTACTGTCCCTTTGCATGGCCAAGAAAGTATTGGACCTGGTCAAAGAATCAACTTTTCTGATCAATTGTTCCCTTTCTTTGGTCAAAATACCAACTTGTTTTCTGTAACGGTAAAGACTAGCAATATCCGCTTTCATAGTCTTAACGGAATCAATGTATTTTGCAATATTGTCCCTGGCAGAAACCAATTCTTCATTGGTTGCATTGCTTTCCAAGATAGCTTTGTCATACTCGGATTTTAAACTGGTCAAATCTTCAACAACCAATTCTTTTTCTTTTGTAAGTAATGCAGTATTCTTTTGTTTATCCTGATATAAACTTACAGTGTAAATGATTACCCCAAGTAAAATTACACCTAATAAACCTGCAATAACCTTCAATCCATTATTACTTTTTGTTTCAGTCATAATTGTAATTATTAATTATTTAATTCTTTTTTACCTTAAAATTTATTTGTTTGTAACACTCTATATACGATCTGGTTTGGATTTTAGATTTTTTTAGTTAAAATAAATAAATTTTCTCGATAAGAATACTAAATGATTAACTTAACTTTAGGAAAATAGTGATTGTACCAAGATGTCCCTAAGTATTATACCTTTTAAAGCGTGCTTTGCTACAAGGTTTAAGGACCTGAATGTAGCGTGGTTGGAAAAATATTTTTATGTGGAGCCAAAGGACAAAGTTCTTTTGGAAAACTGTGAAGCCAACATAATAGATAAGGGCGGATTTATATTTTTTGCCCAATACAATGATGAAATAGTAGGTTGCTTTGCATTAATAAAATTGAGGGACGGGGTTTTTGAATTGGGTAAAATGGCCGTAGACCCAGAATACCAAGGTTTAAAAATAGGCCAGGCTCTTTTGGCCTTCGCTATTGAATTTTCCAAACAAAATATGTGGAATAAAATAATTTTATATTCCAGTACCAAATTGGAAAACGCCCTATATATTTATAGGAAGTACGGTTTCAAAGAAATTGAAATGGAAGAAAATCTCCCCTATGCCAGGGGTGATATTAAAATGGAATTAATAATAATTTAAATCACTATAACTATGCACTGTTCAAAATACTTTTTAGCAACAGTTTTGTTTGTTGGTCTATTGACTATAGGATGTAAGGAAAAATCCACTTCCAATCAGGAAAAAGCGGAGGCAGTAAACCTAAAAACAGAGCAAAGTACTTCCAACATTGACATTGTGCCAATAGAACATGCCACGGCAGTTTTGGATTGGGATGGAACCATTATATATATAGATCCAGTTGGAGGCAAGGAGGCCTTCGCCAATGTTCGGGAACCCGACCTTATATTGATTACAGATATCCATGGCGATCACTTTAGCATGGAAACATTAAAGGCCCTGCATACCCAAAAGGCTAAAATAATTGTTCCCCAGGCGGTGGCCGACAAAATTCCGGCAGAATTTACACCACAACTGGATATTTTAAATAATGGGGAAACTAAAGAACGTTATGGTATTAACATTGAAGCAATTCCCATGTATAATCTTAGGGAGGAAGCCAAAGACTTTCATGTTAAGGGAAGAGGCAATGGGTATGTGCTAAGTAAAAATAGTGAACGGATCTATTTCTCAGGCGATACCGAGGATATTCCCGAAATGCGTGCTCTTCAAAATATAGATAAGGCCTTTGTCTGCATGAACCTACCCTATACCATGACTGTGGAAAGTGCTGCGGATGCCGTGTTGGAATTTAAACCTAAGCAGGTCTATCCCTATCATTATAGAGGAAAGCCCGATGTTGGGGATGTGGCCAAATTTAAAGCCTTGGTAAATGATAAGAATCCCAATATTGAGGTAGTACAATTGGATTGGTATCCCAAGGAAGATTATTAAGGGTCTTACAATACTAGGTGTCTATATTTGTTAAAAATAATACGCTGTTGTCACAATTTCTTGTGACAACAGCGTATTATTAAATAGGTCAGTTGGATTAGCGTACCAACTTTTTATATTTCAGTCGCTTAGGTATTAAATCTCCTCCAAGACGTTTCTTCTTATTTTCTTCGTATTCAGAGAACGATCCTTCAAAGAAATACACTTGGGAATCACCTTCAAACGATAGGATATGGGTACAAATCCTATCCAAGAACCACCTGTCGTGGGAAATGACCACGGCACAACCGGCAAAATTTTCCAAACCTTCCTCCAAGGCTCTTAGGGTGTTCACATCCAAATCGTTGGTAGGCTCATCCAAGAGAAGTACGTTGCCCTCTTCTTTAAGGGTCATGGCCAAATGTAGTCGGTTACGCTCCCCACCGGAAAGCATTTCCACCTTTTTGTTCTGCTCACTTCCAGAAAAATTGAATCGACTTAAATAGGCCCTGGAATTTACCTGTCTGCCTCCCATCATGATCAATTCCTGCTCATCACTAAAATTTTGCCAAATGGTCTTATTGGGATCTATATTGGAATGACTCTGGTCCACGTAGGCAATTTTTGCCGTTTCCCCCACTACAAACTCCCCTTTGTCAGGTTGTTCTTCCCCCATTATCATGCGGAAAATAGTGGTTTTACCAGCCCCGTTGGGACCAATAATACCTACAATGCCCGCCTGTGGTAATTTAAAATTAAGGTCCTCATAAAGCAATTTATCCCCGTAGGCCTTACTTACACCCTTGGCTTCTATTACATTGGTCCCCAAGCGAGGTCCGTTCGGGATATAGATCTCCAGTTTTTCATCCAATTGTTTTTGGTCCTGGCTCATCAATTTGTCATAGTTCTGTAAACGCGCCTTTTGTTTAGTCTGTCTACCTTTGGCCCCTTGTCTTACCCAATCCAACTCCCTTTCCAGTATTTTCTGTCTTTTGGAAGCTGTTTTACTTTCTTGGGCCATGCGCTTGGATTTTTGGTCCAGCCAGCTAGAGTAGTTTCCTTTCCATGGAATACCTTCCCCCCTATCCAATTCCAAGATCCATCCGGCTACATTATCCAAGAAATACCTATCGTGGGTAACTGCAATAACGGTTCCTTTGTACTCTGCCAAATGGTGCTCCAACCAATGAACAGATTCCGCATCCAAATGGTTTGTAGGCTCATCCAGCAATAGAATTTCCGGTTCTTGCAACAACAATCGGCACAGCGCTACACGTCTTCTTTCACCTCCTGAAAGTATACCAATCTTCTTGTCGGAATCCGGGGTGCGCAAGGCGTCCATGGCCACTTCCAATTTGTTGTCCAGTTCCCATGCATTGGTGGCATCTATCCTATCCTGTAGTTCCGCCTGCTTATCCATGAGTTTTTGCATTTTATCTGCATCCTCATAAACTTCGGGAAGACCAAACATATCATTGATCTTATTGTATTCATCCAGGATGGCCACAGTCTCAGCCACGCCTTCCTTGACCACCTCCAAAACGGTCTTGTTCTCGTCCAATTGTGGTTCCTGTTCCAAATAACCTACCTTATAACCAGGGGAAAAAACTACATCTCCCTGGAAGTTCTTGTCCACTCCTGCAATTATTTTGAGTAGGGTAGATTTACCGGAACCATTAAGACCCAAAATCCCGATCTTGGCTCCGTAAAAGAAACTTAAATAAATATTCTTTAATACTGGGGTATTGGCTGTTTTGTACGTTTTAGTAACCCCAGACATGGAGAAAATGACTTTCTTATCGTCCGACATATTATAAATGTATTATTAAGTATGACTAATTGAATTATAATTGGCACCGGTAACTTGCAATCTTTGGATAGCACTTTTTCCACACGAAGCTAAGATAGCCCCCAAATCTTGAAATACTAAATCCGCGGTGACCGCCTATACCCTACCCTTTAGTGCATTAAATACCCATGCAATTGCGAAGAAACCTATTCCAACCGAGGCAAATCCCCATCCGGCAACATCATCGTATCTAAAAGCACCCAACGCAATAAGCGAAAGACCTACAATAATCATTATAAAGGTTGCCCAAGCAAGCACTGTATTCTTATTCATTCCCATTTTTTAACTGGTTTGGTTTGTAGTGCCTCAAATATCGTAAATTTTACAAGAATTTATCAACTTATAAAAACTTTATTCCTCAAACGGAAATGCAATTCCATTTTGTTTTCTCACTGTATCCATTAAGGTTATCAAATCCAGACTGTTACTATGGCTCCACTGACTACTTTCCAGCTTGCCCTGTTCAAGACAGTCATGTACCTCCTTTATTTCGTAATAATATCCCCTACCGGTAGTCGGGATGCTAAAATCCTCCTTTTCTCCATTTCTTTCAACCGTATATCCCTGTGCTTCGTGCCATCTTGTTGGAATATATATGGTACCCCTCTCTCCCGATATTTCCGCTTTCATTTCGGAGTGGCTTGTGAACCCTGAATATAAAATGGCCTGTGCCTTGGGGTACTTAAAGATCATGGAAGTCTGTATCTCGGTACCATTGTCATGAAAGTTGGAGGATGACAATATTTGGTCCGGTTTACCAAGAAGCAAATAGGCAAGGAAAATGGGGTAAATGCCGATATCCAGTAAGGATCCGCCTGCTAGTTCAGGATTTAATACCCTTCCCTTGAGGTCCCTATCCAAGGCATAAAAGGCAAAATCCGCATGTATATAGGCCAATGGACCTATTTCACCATTGTCTATCAATTGTTTAGCCTTCTTAATGGAAGGGTTAAATCTACTCCATAGGGCTTCCATTAAAAATACCTTGTTTTGTTTGGCTGCCGCTAGCATTTTTTCGACTTCTGCCCTATTGATGCCCATTGGCTTTTCACATAGAACATGTTTACCATGTTCCATAGCCATAATTGATAATTCGCAATGTGAAGTGTGGGGTGTGGCAATATAAACCACATCAACTTCCTTGCATTCCAAAAGCTCCTTGTAGCTCCCGTACGCATTCGGAATTTTATATTCCTCGGCAAACCCCTTGGCCTTGTCCAAATTTCTAGAAGCTGCAGCATAAATTTGAGCGTCGTTCACTAGGGCAAGGTCCTTAACAAAATTTCGGGCAATGTTGCCCAATCCAATAATTCCCCATTTTACTTTTTTAGCCATTTAGAATATTATTTAGTTAAAGTTAATAAATATAACTCCTTATCTTTATTGCGCAAAAGAAAGGCGTTTGAACATGGATATCAACTTCAATAAAAACGAAGATCACAATAAATTGCTACTATCTGCCTTAAAGAACAAACTGGCCAAGGTGAAACTTGGAGGGGGCAAAAGTAAATTGGAAAAACAGCATTCCCAAGGTAAGTTAAGTGCCCGTGAACGCATTGACTACCTATTGGATAAGGATAAGGATGTTATTGAAATTGGAGCCTTTGTAGGCGATGGTATGTACGAGGCACATGGTGGGTGTCCGTCAGGAGGTGTTGTAGTAAAAATAGGCTATGTACAGGGCAAGCAATGCATTGTGGTGGCCAATGACGCTACGGTAAAGGCAGGTGCGTGGTTTCCTATCACTGCAAAAAAGAACTTAAGGGCCCAGGAAATTTCCATTGAAAATCGCTTGCCCATAATTTACCTGGTAGATAGCGCCGGGGTATACCTTCCCATGCAGGACGAAATATTTCCGGACAAGGAACATTTTGGTAGAATTTTTAGGAACAATGCTGTAATGAGCAGTATGGGAATTACCCAAATTTCTGCAGTTATGGGTAGTTGTGTTGCAGGTGGGGCCTATCTTCCTATTATGAGCGATGAAGCTTTGATAGTGGACAAAACCGGTAGTATTTTTTTGGCAGGAAGCTATTTGGTAAAAGCCGCTATTGGAGAGGTCATAGACAATGAAACCTTGGGAGGGGCAACTACACATTGTGAAATTAGCGGAGTTACGGATTATAAGGCCAAGGACGACAAGGACGCTTTGGATACCATAAAGAACATAATGGGTAAGATTGGTGATTACGATAAGGCAGGATACAATAGAATATCACCTATAAAACCCAAGGTAAAAGAAGATGATATTTATGGTTTAATTCCAAAATCGAGGGCCGAGCAATACGATATGTTGGAAATTATAAATCGACTGGTAGATAATTCCGAATTTGAACAATACAAGGAAGGTTATGGAAAAACGATACTTACGGGTTATGCCCGCATAGATGGATGGGCAGTGGGTATCGTTGCCAACCAGCGCAAGGTGGTAAAGACCAAAAATGGGGAAATGCAGTTTGGAGGGGTCATCTACTCCGATTCTGCCGACAAGGCTACCCGTTTTATAGCCAATTGCAACCAAAAGAAAATTCCCTTGGTATTTTTACAGGATGTTACCGGATTTATGGTGGGTAGTAAAAGTGAGCATGGGGGAATTATAAAGGATGGGGCAAAAATGGTGAATGCCGTAAGTAATTCCGTGGTGCCTAAATTTACCATTATTATAGGCAATAGTTACGGAGCGGGAAATTACGCCATGTGCGGAAAGGCGTACGATCCAAGATTGATTGTGGCTTGGCCCAGCGCCGAATTGGCGGTGATGAGTGGTAATTCGGCAGCCAAAGTGCTTCTTCAGATAGAAACCGCCTCCCTAAAAAAGAAGGGCGAGAAAATTACGGAGGCCCAAGAAAACGAACTTTTTAATAGAATAAAAGAGCGATATGACAATCAAATTTCGCCCTATTACGCAGCATCACGTTTATGGACGGACGCGGTGATAGACCCTTTGGATACTAGAAAATGGATATCCATGGGTATTGAGGCGGCAAACCACGCGCCTATTGAAAAGCCTTTTAATATGGGGGTGGTGCAGGTTTAGGATTTGATGATGTGGAAATGTACCAATGAGCAAATGTACTAATGTAACGATGTGTTTATTTGGGGATTTGAAGATTTGGAAATGAAAAAATTTGGGAATGTACCAATGTAACAATGTACCAATTTGTTAATTTGAAGATTTTTGAATTTGAAAATGAAACTCTTGGTTGATTCGGGATTTGGAAATTCTTAAATCCACCCTTCAAATAAACTATTCCAAATGGAGAAGCGCTATGGTTTTGGTTCTATTTACCTTTCCGTTCCCTGTCTCCACAAATTGTGGCACGACAAATATTTCTTTGGGAATTTCAAATTTAGAAATTGATTTTAAGGATTTGATTTTTTGGGACAATTGATTACCATCCATATTACCCTCTACCACCAATATCAATTTTTGACCCAAATCCGGATCAGGGATGCCTGCCACAAAAAAATTGGAACTGATCAATGTGGAAAATTTGGATTCCAGTTGCTCGGGAATCAATTTTACACCGCCCGAATTAATTACGTTGTCATACCTGCCCAACCATTGGAATTCGGTTGACGATATAAGGTTTACCAAATCATTGGTCACTATTATTTCGTCCGAAACCTTAGGTGCTTCAATCACAAGACAGCCCCTGTGGTCCGTGGATAGAGCAACGTCTGGAAGGGATTTGAAATTGAAGTCTTCTAAACCTTTCGCAAACTCCTTTATTGCAATATGGGTGATGGTCTCGGTCATTCCATAGGTTTCGAAAATCTTGGTGTTTACGCAGCTCAACCTCAATTTAAGTTCTGTTGAAATGGGGGCTCCCCCAATAATTATAGTTCCAATTTGGTTTAAGGAGGATAGGGAACCCTGGACCTGCATAGGTACCATGGCACAAAAATCGTAGGGCTTGGAATTCTGGCCCAACGGATGCGATGTAGGTTCAACAAAGTCTATCTCCCATCCGAGAACTATGGCCCGGACCAACATCATTTTGCCTGCAATAAAGTTGGTGGATAAACATTGAAGGGCTTTGGTCCCTACGCCCATTTTAAAGAACGATCCAGTGGCCAGCGCAGAGTTGACCATATGTTCCTTTTTCAGGGCAATTGTTTTGGGGGCACCAGTAGAGCCGGAAGTTTCAACTAGGATGGAATCGGCCTCATCCAGCCAGTCCATAAGAAATTTACCAATGGCCACTTCATACTCCTGACCTTCTTTTACAAGACTGTAGGCCAACTCTTTTAAAGCCTCTAAATCGTAGTGGATTCCGTTGAATTTGAATTTAGGATGGATATGTTTATAGCTTGGACTCACCTTCTTCAGCTAGTTGTACTGTTTCAATACTTTGCACATCACCTGCAAGACGTTCCTTCCAATTGGTCCAGCCATATTTTTTGGAGAATAGATATAATAGAATTGGATAGATTACCAAAACAGGGATAAAAACATCCCAACCCAATTCTGGTTCCGATATATCCCTATAGAGCGATTCGGTTTGAAAGGCAGTCCAATCAGCCGTCACCAAAAGGGCGGTAAATAAATTGTTGGCAGCATGAAAACCGATGGCCAATTCCAAGCCTTCATCCATTAAAGTCAGTATCCCTAAAAAAAATCCGGTACCGATATAATAAACCATTATTCCATAGCCCAATTTTTCAACCTCAGGATTAAAAAAATGCAATAAACCAAAAATCATTGAAGTGGTTACCAATGGCACCCATCTTTTACCCGACATCAATCCAATTCCCTGCATTAGATAACCTCGCATAAAATACTCCTCAAAACTGGTTTGGAGCGGGATCAAGAATATGGAAATGAGGCACAATATAGCAAAGGGCATTAATTTAAAATTAAAAACATAATCCTCTGGCGATAAATAGATGTCCACCCCGGTAATCAATACGGTTATTGTTCCCCAAAGAGCAAAAGCAAAAAACACTCTTTTCCAATCTATACGTTCTCGGCTAGTGGTAAGGGAGATTATGGTTTGTCGATGTACATATTTAACGGTAAGAAATGTGGCCAAAAGACCAAATACAAAAGAAATTAACATTAAGAACAGAAATAAATTGCTACCTACTATTTTGGACATCCCTGCAATATCCGAGGGAAAGGTTGCCCCTCCGATAGCCTTAACGGTTATTACCCCAAGTAGTGGAATGGATCCCAAAAGTTGCCAGCCAATAAAAATGATCAAGATCCCAATAAGGTATCGCCAAGATTCATAATTTCCTTTATATCCCTGCTCTATGTACATATATTCTCTATTAAATTATTTTCCCAACTCCCGGTTTTTTCATAGGATATTGTTCCATTATTTACTTTTAACGGGCATTTAAAATTATTGGTATATAAGCCACCCGTACCCAATCCCTGTGGTAAAGGGTTATCCAAGGTGTAAGTCCACTGGGCAATGGCGTTAAGGCCAATGTTGCTTTCCAGCGCACTCGTAACCCACCATTTTATATTTAACTTCTCCGCAACCCTGATCCATTCCATACTTCCCCTAAACCCTCCAATCAAACTTGGCTTTAGGATTATGTACTGCGGTCTTATAGTTTGTAGAAGTTTCTCCTTTTCCGTTACATTTGCAATTCCGATTAATTCTTCGTCCAAGGCTATGGGGATGGGAGGATTTAAGCACAATTTCTTCATTTTATTGGCGTTGCCTGCCTTTATGGGCTGCTCTATGGAGTGTAGGTTAAACGGGGATAGACATTCCAGTTTATGCATGGCCTCCGAAGGAAGAAAAGCACCATTGGCATCGACCCTTAGTTCAATTTCCTTTTCACTGTATTTATTTCGAATAGATTTTAAAAGTGTTATTTCCTTTTCAAAATCGATGGCCCCAATTTTTAATTTTATGCATTTGAATCCTTCCTCCAACTTTTGTTGGATTTGTTGGTGCATAAAATGTTCATCGCCCATCCAGATCAATCCATTTATGATAATTGGTATGTTGGAGTCCGTAAATTCTGATGGATAAAGTAAAAAAGGGGTTCTGGAATTTAGGGATAAAAAGGCCTGTTCCACTCCAAACTGAATACTTGGATAATCCATCAAAGTTTCCCAAAGCCTATCTTCGCCCAAATTGATGTTATCGCAGGTCCATTTTAGCCTATCCTCATAATCAGGCACATCATCAGCACTTAAACCTCTAAGAATACCACATTCCCCAATTCCAAATTTCTTATCCTTTTCCAAGATAATAAAGAAGGTTTCCTTCTGGGTCATTACACCCCTGGAAGTTCCACTGGGACGTTTAAAATCTAAAATGTATTTTTTGTAGGTCGCTTTCATGAAATATAACATCAAATTTAACTATCTTTTTTTCTAAATATGAAAAAAATGAATACAAAAGTCGGTAAGGTGGTTTGGATAACCGGAGCTTCATCCGGTATAGGGGAAGCACTGACCTATGAATTTAATAGCAAAGGCTATAAACTGATTATTTCTTCCAGAAAATTAATAGATATTCAAAATGTTAAAGCCCGTTGTCCAAAGGGGGATTTTATTTCCCTGCTCACCCTAGATCTAATGGATACCGATAGTATGTCCGGAAAAGTAACCGAAGCCTTGTCTTTCTATGGATCAATAGACATATTGATAAATAACGCGGGTATAAGCCAACGCTCCTTGATCCTGGAAACAGATATGAAAGTATATAAGAAATTAATGGTGGTAAATTATGTGGGTACCATAGCCCTTAGCAAAGCAATCCTACCCTATTTTGTGTCCCATAAAAAAGGCCATTTTGTTACGGTAACCAGCCTAATGGGAAAATTCGGATCGCCTTACCGCTCTGGATACTGTGGTGCCAAACACGCTCTTCATGGTTTTTTTGATGTCTTGCGTATGGAACATGAAAATGACCATATAAAGGTTACCCTGGTTTGCCCCGGATTTGTAAATACCAATGTGGCCATAAATGCCCTCACAGCGGATGGCACGCCCCAGGTTAAAAATGATGTGGCCACTAAAAATGGATTATCACCACAACTTTTTGCCATAAAAATGGTCAAGGCCATAGAAAAGGAAAAATTTGAAGTTTACATAGGCCGTAAAGAAGTAATGGGCATCTATTTGAAAAGATTTTTTCCTAAACTACTCCACAAAATGGTTTTGCGAAATAAGGTAAGGTAATTATACCTTTAAAGATTCACCGATTTCCAGCAAAATTAACTCTTTGCCATGCTTGGAAAATTTTTGAACGGACTCTTTATGATCAATTATAATATACCCGAAAGTATCGTAATGATAACCTAGTATCCTAGGACATTGAACAAAATCGGAAGCTATAAGTGCATCATCGACCCCCATCGTAAAATTATCGCCAATGGGCAATACAGCAAGATCCAATTGGAACGACATTGGAATAAGCTTCATATCCATCGTTAATGCCGTGTCCCCTGCAATATAAATACACTTTCCTTCTGAAGATAAAATAAATCCACCGGGTTGTCCGCCATTAGTCCCGTCCGGAAAGGAAGAGGTATGAATGGCATTGACATATTTAAGAGTGCCGAAATCGAATTTCCAGCTTCCACCGTGATTCATAGGGTGGGACTTTAGACCTTTGTTTTCATAGTAAGTGGCAATCTCAAAATTACTTACCACCGTTGCTTTGTTCTTTTTCCCAATTTCCTCGACATCCAATATATGGTCTTGATGGGCATGGGTGACCAAGATATAATCGGGTTTTAAATCTTCAATGTTGATTTTGCCTTTCACTTTATCATTTCCTGTAATGAAAGGATCTACCAGTAAGCTTTTTCCACCTGTTTCAATCAATAAAGAGGAATGGCCAAGAAAAGTAATTTGCATAGGTTGAACTGTTTTTGTTCAAATTTATTTAAAATTGAACCAAAAACGAACTCCTTCCGATGTTTTATCGATATTTAAAGTGGATTGAAGCTGATTTACCAGACGATTCATTAACCTGATCCCCATGGAAGAATTGGCCCTGTCATCCGTATCCTCCGGCAGTCCAACACCATTATCCGTGTATTCAAAATAGCCCTGCCCCCCATTTTTCCTCAAATGGATATAAATTTTCCCATTTTCGTCATCGTCAGGGAAGGCGTATTTAAATGAGTTGGATACCAATTCATTTAAAATAAGACCAAAGGGGATTGCCCTATCTATATCCAGCTCCACGTCTTCGGCATCGATGGTAATATTGATATTATGTCCTCCTTTTTTATAGACCGATTGTACACTGTTGATCAGACTCTCTATGTACCCCTGCATTTCTATCACGGAGAGATCATCGTTCTGATATAATTTTTGATGGATTAGTGCCATCGCCTTTACCCTACTCTTACCTTCTTCCAATGCCTCTATGGCCGCCTTACTGCGGGTGTTCTTCGTTTGTAGGCTAAGCAGGCTGGAAACCATCTGGAGGTTGTTTTTTACCCTATGGTGAATTTCCTTTAAAAGCGAATCCTTCTCTACCAATGATGCCTCGATTATACGCTTTTGATCGGCAATGAGCCGTTGGTTCTTAATACTTTTCAAATAGGCAAAAACCAGGCCTGCAAATCCTAAAAGTGTAAAAATCAAAGAAATAAAAACAACATGGATCCTATCCTCTTTCGCCTGTAAGTCGCTTCGAAATTGTTCTAAATCCTGTTTCTGCTGCTCCATCATTTTTTTGGAGTACTCTATCTCTTGTCCGGCCACGGCGGCCAATTGCTGCTTTTTCATGGAGGATTCATTTCTATTCAGGGAATCCCTAATGCGTACATTTCTTTTTAAATAGTCGACCGAATTTTTATAATCCCCTATCCGGTCATAATATGCCGCTAGCAGTCTATTCTTTCTAAGGATATTCTCTGTTTTTACTGGATCTTGCCCATTAAGGAGGTATTCCTTCGCCTTCTCGTAGTCTTCATTTTGCAAATGGCAATCTGCCAGTTCCAAGGTGTTTTCAACCATTTCCGAAGAGAATTTTCCCTTATTGTACTCGTTGAACAGATCGATGGAGTTTTCCAAAAAGGGAATGGCAATATCGTATTCCTTTAGTAAGGCATGGCATTTCCCGATATTACCTTCTATAATGGCCTTCAATAAATTACCTTTACTAATTTCCTGCTCTGTTTTTTCCCTGCTGATATCGTTTAGGTAGACATCTATAAATCCCTTTGCCTTTTTATAATAGGTCAAAGCTGTAGGAAAGGACATGTCCAAAAGAAGATAGTTCCCTACATTGCTCTGGTATTGTGCCTGTCCGTAGTAATCGTCCTCCCGTATGGTTTTAAGTTTGTCCTTGATATAGTCGTCCATTGCCTTTCTATGGAGTCCCAGGTTGGAATAAATATCATAGAAAATCACCTTGTCCGTAAGGCCTAAATTCTTTTTTTCATTTCTTATTTCAAATTGCCGATCGTATAGCCCTAATTTCGCGTAGTTATTGTCTATAAGATCCAAAAGGATTTTTTTGGATGGCAAATCCAAATTTTCAATTTTCTTATACAGTTGATTTGCTATGGCCACACTTTTGCTAAAGTCGCCAATATCATAATAAAGCTGGGATTGCATAAGCTCATATTTGGTGATGCTTATTGAATCCTTCAATTTTTGGGCATTGTTGTGATAGACATTTACCGCTGCTTGCCAGTCATAGGCAGAATCTTCGAGATAGCGATTGGGAGTGCCGAAGAAATAATCGAACCTTTCCTGTGCTCCTTTCTTATTTTGGAAGTCCTGAAAATAATCCGGTTTGTTTGAAGAGTCTTGGGCAGGTGAATACCAAAAACACAATGAACAAATCATTAATGAAAAAAATGTTTTATGAAAAGACTTCACCATTGTTCAATTGTTGTCTTAATATTCTAATTACTTCTTGGTTTTTTTAATAATTTAATGGGCCTTTGGTATATTGGATACAATAGTACAAACGCCAAAGCAAGGTTAATGTTGTACCTCGCATCTTCTCAATTACCACTATCATTGATCGTTTGGTGACATCACCAGCCAAATAAAGTGATTTGTTGGCAATTTAACCATTATTTTGTCCTTCAACCTCTAATGCCGGTCATAGGGTTTAAAATAAAAAAGGCAATACAAATTAATTGCACAGCCTTTTTATTTATGTTATGATAAGATTTGGGACTCTTTATCAGTTCAAAAATATGCAGTAGTATTGTGAAATTTAGAATTTTGTTGTGTAACGCCAATATCTTGTTGTGAAACCTATGAATTAAAGATAGTCTTGTAATTCATCGGATTTATTGTGCATGTCATCGAGTAAAAAGACTATGGGCAACCATCACTAGTAAGGAGCCATATTGTTATTGGCACACTAGGTGTCATTGGGTTGCTCGGGTAAGGTGGCCTGCCCGTTAGGGTCGGAAGGGCAACTAAATGTTAATGGTATTTTCTTTATGATGCCACATGGCTTCAACCTGAATATTCTTCACGAAAAATCGCTTATGCTTCCGGCTGGTCTCCATTACCTACTATAGGTATTTTTAATACGGAAAATAGCTGCCCTAAAAATATTGGCCATTTCCAGCCTACAATGGTGCTATATTAATTATTCACTTTTTTGAGTTGATTTTTAAGCTCATCCATAGATTCCTGCAGCTGTCTCAGCAAGCCCTTCTCGGAGGTGGCATCCACTCCAAAGGTTATTTTGCTGCTAACTTGCCAAAGTTCCTGTATGGCTTCCGTATTAACGCTGTAGGGAGGATAGTTTTCATTTAAGGATATTAGGGATATTACGGCCGGATTGGGCGATTTTTCAATTTTTTTAACCAGTACGGCATCCTGTAATACCACCACATAAATTTTGTTGGAACTTATATCTTTTAGACCTTCCACCGCCCTGGCCAATACCCATTCCCCCGGCTTTAGGTTGGGCAGCATACTATCCCCTTCAATTTGGAACCCCCTATAAGTGGCATTTCTGAATTCCGGTAAGGGAATATCAAAGGCAGGTAGCTGTTTGTACCAACTGGTGTCCTGGATATTTTGGGGGTATCCTGCTGCTGCTTTTGCGTTTACCAATACCATATTCTCATTTTCGGCAGAATTTACCGTAACCACCTTTGGAATAACACTGATATTAGTAATCGCTAAATGCTTTTGGGAACTTTCCCCAAATAACCAAAGTGGATTAATTTTAAATTGTTTGAGTAATTCCACCACTACTTTTCCAGATAATTTGGTACGGCCCCTTTCTATGTCAGCAGTGGTATTTGAAATACCGAGCAAGTTGGCAAAATCGGATTGGGTATATCCCAATTCGCGGCGTAAATCTGTAAATCGCTTTGTTACAATTTCCATATCCTCGTTCATAGTACAGGTTTTATATTGATACGGTTCACACGGACATGTCCCCGTGGGGTAAAATGGTCCGTATCTATTTGCTTCAAATATACGCAATTTGGATTATATCCAAAATATTTTATGGACTATTTCCATAATTGGGAAATAATCCATATATTTGGAATAATTACAACTTTTGAATAAAATGACTATGGACGATCTACATCAAAAATTAAGTGTTCTGGCCTGTTCCGGAATGGAGGATAATCATTATACCGCCAATACTTCCGGGAAGAATCGAACTGTGTCCATGGGGCATTTGGAAAAAATCCAAAGAAGGCGTCCAAAAAAAGAATTAAGTGTTCAACTCAGTTTATTTGATTAATTATGGAAAATCCCAAGGTTTTAATTTACGACGGCAGTTTTAATGGTTTTCTAACCACGGTTTACAAAATATTTGAGGAGAAGATCCCAGTGACCGATATCCAGAAAAATAGAGAGCTTCAAAAGGGGCTGTTTTCCGAAGCGATAACAGTTTTTACCCAGATGGACAAGGCAAGACGTGTTTGGAACAGCATACAAAATAAAAGTAATGCCGCCATTAAATCCATTTACTTTGCCTTTTTAAGTGAAACCAAAGGTATTGAACTTCTCCTATACCAATACATCCGCTCCATGTACGCCAACCCCGATGATCATCCCATAGAGGGTATTTCCGATATAATATTAAGAATACAGCAACATTCAAGAATGGTGGCGCGGGAAAAGCACAGGATAGAGGCCATTGCAAATTTTGAAATATCACAAGATCAGGTTTTCTTTTCCATAGTTTCACCAGCATTTGATGTGCTACCGCTCATATCCAAATACTTCAGATCAAAGTTTCAGGGACAGGAGTTTATAATATATGATCAAAAGAGAAAATATGCCATTTTTTACAATCTATATACTGTTGAAATTATTTCCATGGAATTATCAGTTCATGATTATCCCAGGAAGCTAAGTCAAACCCATATAAAACAATTTATAAATAATAAGTTGCACCCACATTCGCCTTATTCCAAAAGAGTTCAGTTGGAAGCTGAAGGAGAAAAGGCAGCGGTGTAATCATTATTTGAGTCATTCGTCCCTTTTTTTCATTATGGAATAGCCAATACTGTTTAAAGTAAAAATCCTGTTTATATACAGTACATTGGAATTAAATTAAAGTTTTAATTTCTAGGTAAGCTTACTTGGTTCTTTCCCCTACAAAATTATCGCTCTGATTTTTAAAAAGTACGTTAAACGTAGTTAAGCTGCCATAAATCCTTGTTATATATTGTTGCAGGTCCACCTTTTCCTGGTCATCCAAATTTTTACTGCTGTTTATTTTTTGCTCCATTACCCTAATTCGGTCCCTGACCATGACTATTTTGTGAAAAAAGGTATCCATTGGAATTTCTTTTTCAGACAAGTTGGAATCGCCGGGCTTTAAAACCAGGCTCCCCCCTTTCCATTTATCGGCAATCGGGGTAATGGAACTGGCATCGCTCCAACGTCTTAATATAGAAATCAACGATTGTTCCACTTCGGAAAAGCTAATGGTATCCACTTCGTCCTCCACTGCCTCCACAACTTCAAAATTCGAATCCAAATCTATGGTTTCCAATCCTTTGTCTATAAAAGTAACCCAATAATGCTTAGACGTTACATTGGTAACTACTCCTTTACCGTATTCACTGTGATTAATCCGGGAACCTATTCCTAAAAGTTGCATTAAAAAATATTTTAAGGTTAAAAATGCTAATTTATAGTTAAGCTTTTAATCTACAAAAAACTAAATAGCCCCTTCTTCATTTTTAGGTATCAAAGTCGTAACTTCGCACATTGCTATGAAAATGATCAATTACGAAGAGAATATTGAGGTTAAGGGCGCTCGAGTGCACAACCTTAAAAATATAGATGTTACCATACCCAGGGAAAAGCTTGTTGTTATAACCGGACTGTCCGGAAGCGGCAAATCCTCCTTGGCCTTTGACACCATATATGCTGAAGGACAGAGACGTTATATTGAAACTTTTTCGGCCTATGCCCGACAGTTTTTGGGGGGATTGGAGCGCCCGGATGTGGACAAGATAGATGGTCTATCACCGGTAATTGCCATTGAGCAAAAGACGACTTCAAAGTCCCCAAGGTCTACTGTAGGTACTATTACCGAAATATATGATTTTCTTAGACTTTTATTTGCCAGGGCCAGTGATGCCTATAGCTACAATACCGGGGAGAAGATGGTTAGCTATGATGATGAACAAATTAGGGATTTGATCATATCCTCTTACAAAGGCAAGAAAATAAATATATTGGCCCCGATCATCAAGTCCAGAAAGGGGCACTACAGGGAACTATTTGAACAGATTGCGAAACAAGGCTTTGTCAAGGTAAGGGTAGATGGGGAAATCAAGGATATCGCAAAGGGTATGAAAGTGGATCGTTATAAGACCCACGATATCGAGATTGTTATAGACCGACTCAAAATAGAGGAGAGTACAGAATTGGATAAGCGTATTTCAGAAACTATTAATACGGCCATGTACAGTGGTGAAAATGTATTGATGATTTTAGAGGAAGGAACCGAAGTACCGCGTTATTTTAGTAGGGATTTAATGTGCCCAACCACTGGAATATCATACCCTTCCCCGGAACCCAATACTTTTTCCTTTAATTCACCAAAAGGTATGTGTCCTGATTGCAATGGACTGGGTCACGTTTATGAAGTTAATGAAAATAAAATTTTTCCTAGTAAAAAATTGTCCATTAAGGCTGGTGGTATTGCCCCTTTGGGGGAATATAAAAATTCATGGGCCTTTAAGCAGATTGAGACTATAGCCCAAAGGTATAATTTTGAACTTACGGAACCGATATCGAAAATACCGTCCGAAGCTATTCAAATATTGCTCTACGGTGGTAAGGAGAGTTTTGAGGTGGACTCAAAAACCTTGGGTGTAAAACGCGTTTACAAAATAGATTACGAAGGGATATCGAATTTTATCAAGAGTCAATTCCATGAGGCCAACTCTACTTCCATTAAACGTTGGGCCAAGGAATATATGGATAAAATTAAGTGTCCCAGCTGTGAAGGCACTAGATTGAAGCAAGAGTCCTTATATTTTAAGATAGACAACAGAAATATTGCCGATCTCTCCAATTTGGACATTTCGGAATTGGCGGATTTCTTTAGCGGACTGGAAAAAAAAATGGAAGGCAACCAATTAAAAATTGCCGAGGAAATTATAAAGGAGATCAAAACAAGGGTTCAATTTCTATTGGATGTTGGCCTGGATTACCTCTCTTTGAACAGAAGTAGTAAATCCCTGTCCGGTGGGGAAGCACAGCGTATTAGATTGGCCACCCAAATTGGGTCGCAATTGGTTGGCGTTCTTTATATCTTGGACGAACCCAGTATTGGATTGCACCAAAGGGATAATGAGCGTTTAATAAAGTCTTTGGAATCGCTCAGAGACCTAGGCAATTCGGTAATTGTGGTTGAGCATGACCGCGATATGATAGAACGGGCAGACCATGTTATAGATATTGGCCCCAAGGCAGGAAAGCACGGTGGGGAAATAATTTCGGAAGGAAGTCCGGAGGCCCTTAAAGACCACCATACCCTAACGGCCGATTATATTACCGGAAAATTAAAAATAGAAGTTCCTAAAAAACGCAGGGAAGGGAATGGAAACAGTCTGGAATTATCCGGTTGTTCCGGAAATAATCTTAAAAACGTTTCGGTGCGTTTTCCTTTGGGAAAAATGATCGGGGTTACCGGTGTTTCCGGCAGTGGTAAATCTACCCTGATCAACGAAACCTTATATCCCATTTTAAATGCGTATTATTTTAATGGGGTAAAAATCCCGATGCCTTACAAAAAAATTAAAGGTTTGGATCATATAGACAAGGTTATAGACATTAACCAGTCTCCCATAGGAAGAACCCCAAGATCCAATCCTGCTACCTATACCGGTGTCTTTAGCGAAATAAGGTCCCTTTTTGCCAAGACCCAAGAAGCCTCCATTAGGGGGTATAAACCTGGTCGTTTTAGTTTTAATGTTACGGGCGGACGTTGTGAAACATGCCAAGGTGGAGGTCTCAGGGTAATTGAAATGAATTTTTTGCCAGATGTATATGTTGAATGCGAGACCTGTTATGGAAAGCGGTTCAACAGGGAAACCTTGGAGATACGGTATAAGGGTAAATCTATAGCCGATGTTCTGGAAATGACCATAAACGAATCTGTTGATTTTTTTGAGAATATCCCCAAGATCTATCGCAAATTAAAGACTATTCAAGATGTAGGGCTGGGATATATATCCCTTGGACAGCAATCTACCACCCTATCCGGTGGTGAAGCGCAGCGTATAAAGTTGGCTACGGAACTATCCAAAAGAGATACTGGAAATACCTTTTATATTCTGGACGAACCAACAACCGGTCTACATTTTGAAGATATTAGGGTATTGATGCACGTACTTAATAAGCTTGTAAACAAGGGAAATACCGTCTTGGTAATTGAACATAATATGGACGTTATAAAAATGGTAGACCATATTATCGATATTGGATACGAAGGTGGTCGCAATGGTGGTATGGTAGTTGCAGAAGGAACTCCAGAGGAGGTGGCCAAGGATAAAAAGAGTTACACCTCAAAATTTCTAAGAAAAGAATTAGGTTTGTGAAATTAACTGTCAACAAAAGATACTATTTTCATGAAAACAGGATTATAAGGTTATGAAAATAATAGTCTAAATTGATTAAGGATAAAATTTAACATGAGAAAAGAGCAGCATCACAAAGGATGGAATGAGATAAAAACCAACGATTCCTGGGCCCTATTCAAGATTATGGGCGAGTTTGTGAACGGATTTGAAAAAATGAGCGCTATAGGCCCATGTGTTTCCGTCTTTGGATCCGCACGTACCAAACCAGGTGACAAATACTATGAACTGGCGGTGAGTGTGGCCAAGAGTATTGCCGAAGCCGGTTATGGAATTATTACCGGAGGCGGTCCGGGAATAATGGAGGCCGGAAACAGGGGGGCACATTTGGCAGGTGGCACCTCCGTTGGCCTGAACATTGATTTACCTTTTGAACAACATGACAATCCCTATATTGACGGGGATAAAAGTTTGGATTTCGACTATTTCTTTGTCCGCAAGGTTATGTTTGTAAAATACTCACAGGGCTTTGTGGTTATGCCCGGTGGTTTTGGTACATTGGACGAACTTTTTGAAGCAATTACACTGATACAGACCAACAAAATAGAAAAATTCCCTATTATTTTGGTAGGCTCGGAGTTTTGGAATGGATTAATGGATTGGATTAAGGATTCTATGCTAAATATTGGAAATATTAGCCCAAATGATCTGGATTTAATTCAAATAGTGGATTCGGAGGAAGAAGTGGTGGATATAATAGATTCCTTTTACAAAGGAAATATATTGAGCCCTAATTTCTAAATGCAAGATTCTTGAGGAAATTGGTATACATTCGGAAACCTATTTTATTGTTGATAATCCTTTGTATCAATGGACTGTCCGTTGCCCAACATTCCAATAAACTTTCAGCCACCTTGGATGTCGAAAGTAAGACTTTCAATATTCAGCAAGAAATTGTCTATCTAAACAATTCCAAGGATACCTTACAGTTTATTTACTTTAATGATTGGGCCAATGCCTATGCCAATAAAAATACGGCCTTGGCCAAGAGATTTTCCGAAGAATTTAAGAAGGGACTACATCTTGCCAAGGAGGTTGAAAGGGGGAATACAAAAATTACTAGTACCGTTGATGATAATTACCAAGGTTTGGATTGGGAGTATGCCCCTGGCAGGGATATTATTAAGATTAATCTAAACCATCCCCTACCCCCTAACACATCTACCAAAATATTTATTACCTATAGGGTGAAATTGCCTTCGGATAAATTCACTACCTACGGCTACGATAACAGGGGAGGCTATTATTTAAAGGATTGGTACCTTACCCCTGCCGTTTATGACGGGGAATGGCATTTATATTCCAACAAGAATTTGGAAGATCTTTATACGGATATGGCCAATACATCCATAGAACTTATTATACCGCATAATTTATTTGCGGTCTCCAATTTTCATGAATTGGGCAAAAAGCAAGAAGGTGATGTGCAACATGTTTATTTTCAAGGAATTAATCAAAAAAGTGGGGAGATCATTATAAGGCCTTCCAATCAATTTGTAAAGCATGTAACCCCGGATATAACTATTTTGACCAATCTCCGGTCTCCGAAATATGACGAAATATCTTCGGGAATCTCCATCAATCGGATATCCAAATATATCTATGAAAATTTGGGCGATTTCCCACATAAACAATTGTTGGTCTCTGAATTGGATTATAATAAGGACCCCTTGTATGGCATCAACCAATTACCGAGCTTTATTCGGCCCTATGAGGAACAGTTTCAATTTGAAATGAAATTTCTCAAAACCGCCCTTAACAGCTTTATTAGGGAAACCATGTTCCTTGATCCAAGAAAGGAAAAATGGGTTACCGATGCTATTCTCAACTATTTGATGATCGGTTTTGTGGAGGAATTCTATCCTGATCAAAAACTGTTGGGCAAATTATCCAGTATTTGGGGGATACGAAATTTTCATCTGGCCAAAATGGATTTTAACGAACAGTATCCCCTGCTCCATATGTTGTCGGCCAGAAGAAACATTGATCAATCCCTTACTACTCCCAACGATTCGCTCGTAAAGTTCAATCAAAAAATAGCCAACAGATACAAGGCAGGATTGGGGTTGGCATATTTGGCCGATTATACGGGTAAGGAGCATGTAGATCGCAGTGTAAAGGAATTCTATATAAATTATAGATTAAAACCATGTACCGCCGCAGATTTTAAATTTATAGTTGTTGAAAACTCGGATAAGGATATCAATTGGTTTTTTGATGAATATGTATCCACCACCCAAAAAATCGACTTTAAAATTAAAAAAGTACAAAAAATGGAGGACTCGCTCGTGGTCATCCTAAAGAACAAGGAAGGCACCAATGTACCCATTTCCCTTTTTGGAATAAAAAATGATACCGTTGTTTCAAATTATTGGTTTACAAATATTAGCGATCAACAGGCCTTTACAATTCCCAAGAACGGGGAAGATCGTTTAGTTTTGAATTATGACCAGACCATTCCGGAATTTAATCAAAGGGATAATTGGAAATCCCTGAACGGATTCTTTTCCAGTAATAAAAAACTGAAATTTCAATTTTTCAAAGATGCCGAGGATCCGTATTACAATCAGGTTTTTTATGTCCCGGTCCTTGGATTCAACAAGTATGACGGACTTTCCCCAGGGATGAGATTACACAACAAAACGTTGTTGGAAAGGCCGTTTGTTTTTGATCTGGCCCCTTCCTATGCTCCCAATGAAAAGACTTTTGTAGGTTACGGCAAGTTTAATTTCCGTCAATACCACGGGAAAAGTGGTCTGTACGTTACCAACTATTCCCTTAGGGGCTCCACCTCACACTTTCGGGAGAATTCCCGTTACAGTACTGTGAGCCCTTCTATTGGTTTTGGCTGGAGGCCCAACAATCTTTTATTGAACCAGAGGGAAGCTTTGATAATTAGGTCCGTTAGTGTTTTTAGGGATATAGATCCAAGTTTACAGTCCTTGGGGTTGGAAACGGATCCGGATTATAATGTGTTCAACGCAAAATACTATAATACCACCAATAATATAATCAATTATCTATCCTGGTCGGTTGATGCGCAGTATTCCAATAAATTCACCAAGCTTGCGTATGAATTGGAATACCGAAAACTTTTCGAGAACAATAGGCAGTTTAATTTACGCTTTTTTGCCGGGAAGTTTCTCAGAAACGAAACGGCGGGAAGTACGGACTTTTTCAGTTTTGCCCTCGATAGGCCAACAGATTACCTGTTTGATTATGAATATTTGGGTAGATCGGAAGGCTCGGGAATCTATAGTCAACAGATTATAGTTGCCGAGGGCGGGTTTAAATCCAAATTGCAAAACCCCTTTGCCAATGATTGGATGGCAACCATAAATACCAGTGTAAATATATGGCGATGGATAGAAGTCTACGGTGATCTTGGTTTTGTGAAAAATAAAGGTTTAAAAGAACGCTTTGTCTACGATTCCGGTATTCGTTTAAACTTGTTGACAGATTATTTTGAACTTTATTTTCCGTTGTACTCCAACAATGGCTGGGAGATTTCACAACCACAATACGATCAAAAAATCAGATTTGTAATAACCTTTAGTCCAAGGACTTTAACCGGATTATTTACGAGAAAATGGTTTTAAAATATTAATATATTCTTAAATATTGCCACTATTTTTACGAAATTATCAATATTTAAAAATACTCTTCGATTTTCTTTAAAGAATTATTAATTATTATCCGCTGCTATTGGTTGCAAAAACCATATTGATTTGATATTTTTGCGAGAAACCATCAATAACGTAATGAATATAGATTCCGAAGCAAGCAACGATATTTCATTTGACGATTTTCAATTACAAATTTTGAAAGACTATGAAATTGCCGTTACTAGTAGGGAATGTAGTCTTTTGGGAAGAAGGGAAGTTCTCACCGGGAAGGCTAAATTTGGAATTTTCGGAGATGGTAAGGAGCTTCCACAATTGGCCATGGCCAGATCTTTTAGGGATGGGGATTTTAGAAGTGGATATTATAGGGATCAAACTTTTATGATGGCCTTGGGGCTGCTTACCCCAAAGGAATTTTTCCATGGGTTATATGCCACTACCGATATAACCAAAGAAACCATGAGTGCAGGAAGACAAATGGGAGGTCACTTCACCACCTATAGTCTAAATGAGGACGGCAGCTGGAGGGACCTCACCAAACAAAAGAACAGTAGTGCCGATATTTCTTGTACTGCAGGGCAAATGCCAAGATTGCTAGGCCTGGCCCAGGCATCCAAAATATATAGGAACGTTAAGGTTAGGCACAGTTCTAAATTTTCAGATAATGGAAATGAAGTGGCTTGGGGAACTATTGGGAATGCCAGTACCAGTGAAGGTGTTTTTTTCGAAACCATAAATGCGGCCGGGGTATTACAAGTGCCAATGGTAATCAGTATTTGGGATGACAATTACGGTATTTCCGTCCATGCCAAACACCAGACCACCAAGGAGGATATATCAAAGATTTTAGTCGGTTTCCAACGGGACAAGGACAATGCGGGTTACGAGATCTTAAAAGTTAAGGGTTGGGATTATACGGCCCTGATCCATGCCTATGAAAACGCCTCGGATATAGCGAGGGACGAACACGTTCCGGTAATTATCCATATAACCGAACTAACACAACCACAGGGACATTCTACCTCGGGTTCACATGAGCGTTATAAGAGTGAGGAACGTTTACAATGGGAAAGGGACAATGATTGCAACAAGCGATATAGGGAATGGATATTGGAAAATGGTATTTCCACTGAAGAAGATTTAAAAACCCTAGAAAAGAATATCAAGAGACAGGTTAGAAGCGCTCGTAAAGAAGCTTGGGAAGAGTTTTTGGCCCCCCATAAGGAACAGAAAAAAATATTGGTGAACTTATTGGAGAATGCAGCCAACTCCAGTGAAAACAAAATTTTTATCACCAAACTAAAGAACGATTTAATAGCTATTGAAGAGCCCATAAAAAAGGATATGGCTTCCAAGGCTAGAAAGGCAATGCGATATTTATTGGGTGAAAACAGTAAGGAAAAAGACCTTTTGGCCGCTTGGACCAGGATTTTTTTAGAGGAATCCCAAACCAAGTTCAGTTCCTATTTGTATAACGAACAAAGCAACAACGCCTTGAGTGTTCCTGAGGTACCCCCTACGTATGATGCGGACCCGGAGGAAGTGGATGGGAGAATAATTCTTAGGGACAATTTTGATTCTCTTTTTGAAAGATACTCCCAAGCATTGATATTTGGGGAAGATAGTGGAACCATAGGGGATGTTAATCAAGGATTGGAAGGATTACAAAAGAAATATGGAGAACTTCGGGTCGCCGATGTTGGCATTAGGGAGGCTAGTATAATTGGGCAAGGTATAGGGATGGCAATGAGAGGTTTACGCCCAATTGCCGAAATTCAATATTTGGATTACATTTTCTATGCACTTTTTACCTTGACCGATGATTTGGCCACTCTACTCTATAGGACGGTTGGTAAGCAAAGGGCACCATTAATAGTTAGGACCCGTGGACACCGATTGGAAGGGATATGGCATTCTGGTTCGCAAATGGGTGGTTTAATACACTTATTGCGGGGCATGTATATTTTAGTGCCGAGAAATATGACCAAGGCGGCAGGTTTTTATAACACACTTATGAAGGGAAATGAGCCGGCCTTGTTGATCGAGAGTTTAAACGGTTATCGATTGAAGGAGCCCAAACCCAATAACCTTGGGGATTTATGTACACCTATCGGAATTGTTGAAGTAGTTAGAACCGGAACGGATATTACTTTACTTTCCTATGGATCTACCCTAAGAATAGTGCTGCAAGCAGCTGAAGAACTTAAAGATGTGGGGATAGATGCCGAAGTTGTGGATGCACAAAGTTTATTGCCGTTCGATTTGCGACAAGACGTACTTAAGAGTGTTAAAAAAACCAGCAGGTTGTTGGTTATAGACGAAGATGTGCCTGGAGGTTGCTCAGCCTATTTAACTCATGAAATTATTGAGAAACAGGGAGCGTATAAGTATTTGGACAGTGCCCCCCAAACCCTTACGGCAAAGCCCCATAGGCCCGCCTACGCCACGGATGGCGACTATTTCTCCAAGCCTAACGCCGAGGATATCTTTGAAAAGGTTTATGACATAATGCACGAATCAAATCCTATGGATTTCCCCGAGTTGCGATAACCGTGGAATCCATATCGATATTTCTAAAAAAATTGATCAGCTATAATTCCTTTTGTTTTTAAAAAACAAATAATTACTTTTAGGCGCAATAACTATTAATTTATTCTAAAAGCTATTCCCCCAATGAGAGACCTAGGCCTACTATTTCTTCGTATTGCTTCCGCTATTTTAATGCTAACCCACGGACTACCTAAATTTCAAAAACTAATTGGTGGTAATTTTGAATTTGGAGATCCCATTGGAATTGGTGCCGCCCCTTCCCTATTTCTTGCGGTTATAGGAGAGTTTGTCTGTCCTATTTTAATTATTGTCGGTTTTAAAACACGTTGGGCAACAGTACCTACAATTATCACCATGTTGGTGGCTGTCTTGATAGTACATAGTGCGGACCCCTATAATGTTAAGGAAAAGGCCATTTTATTTTTGATTGCCTTTATTTCAATACTTTTATTGGGGCCTGGAAAATATAGCCTGGACAAGAAGTAAATCTAATCGATAGATCTATTGTCCAAGACCTTCTGGTTCCCGTAATTTTTATTTCCAAGATTTTTTCCTAACATTTCATGAAGGTAGTTTTAGGGAGATTCAAACATTAAAGGTTTTAGAATACTTTGATCAACAACTCTTTTAGTAAGTCGGCCTGCGAAATGTTGGACCCCACTCCTTTTCCCTTGACATCCAATTCCCTTAGGCCGGAAATAATCTCACTGACACGCCTCATGGGATAATTTCTTGCGGCCGTCTGAATTTCCGAAACAAAAAACGGCCGTATACCCAAGGCAGTGGAGACATTTTTTGGTGAGTGGTCCTTTAAGCCGTGATAAGAAAGTAGCTGTATAAAAAACGAATATAAAAGCGTTATTGTTAGCACAAAGGGATTGTCCTTTGGATTTTGGGCAAAATAATTGACAATTCTCGTGGCCTTTTCAACGTCCCTTTCCCCAATGGCTTTTTTTAGTTCAAAATTGTTGTAATCCTTACTTATTCCAATATTTGATTCTATGGCTTCGGGGTTAATTTCAACTCCTTTTGGTACCACCAAACACAATTTTTCAAGCTCCTTATCTATCTTGCCTAAATCGGTGCCAAGAAACTCGACCAATAAATTGGCCGCCTTGAAAGTAATACCATAACCTCTTGAATGTAGGGACTTTTTAATCCAATCCCCGACCTGATTTTCATATAATTTTTTACCTTCAAATATTACCCCCGATTTCTTTATGGATTTATACAATTTCTTGCGTTTATCCAGCTTGTTGTATTTGTAACATAATACAAGTACTGTGGAGGGTTGGGGTTGGTCGGCATAGGGAACAAGGTTTTCTATGGTACGGGATAAATGTTGTGCCTCTTTCACAATGACCACTTGGCGTTCGGACATCATGGGATATCTCTTGGCGTTGCCCACTATATCCTCTATCGTAATTTCCTTACCGTATAGCACCACCTGATTAAAACCACGTTCTTCCTCTGTCAGGACATTTTTTTCAATATACTCCGATATCTTATCTATATAATATGGTTCTTCGCCCGTTAGAAAATATATGGGTGCTATATTTCCTTTTTTTATATTGCCTACAATTTGTTTTACCTCGTCCATCTAAAAAAAATCATCAACTTTGCACAATGCAACCATTAAACTATCCGTCCTATCCCTTTCGATTCAAAAATAGGGAAAATAAAATCTATATTTTTGATGTCATACGTAAAAAATTTGTGGTGCTCCAACCCGAAGAATGGGTAAGGCAGCATGTAGTGCACAATCTAATTTCCGACAAAAATTACCCCAAGGCCCATATCAACGTTGAAAAGCAATTGCTTATTAATAATTTAAAAAAAAGATACGATGTAGTGGTCTTCAATCCGGACGGGAGTATCGAAATTCTGGTAGAATGTAAATCGCCCGACACTAAAATTGACCAAGTGGTCTTTGACCAAATTGCCCGTTATAACCTTTTGCTCAAAGCCAAATATCTAATGGTCACCAATGGTCTGGATCATTTTTTTTGTAGCATGGATTTCGATAGGGAACAATATAGTTTCCTTACGGATATTCCCGATTATAGACCTAGGTAAGGGACAAGTAACTATCCCACTATAGTTTATGGGCTTCGACCATGGGTTATCAAAATATCCATAGTCATTTATAAAATATTTCTTTACATTGCCATCTTAATCAGAACTTATTAATTTGAATAGATGCCTATTCTTTGGGCATGGTGGAATATGTTGAAAATAGCAGTAGTTATACTTAATTGGAACGGAGAGGCACTTTTGGAAAAGTTTCTTCCTTCCGTAACGGAATTCTCCAAGGAGGCCGATATTTATGTCGCTGACAATGCATCCACAGATGGCTCCATAGCCTTTTTAAAAAATAGATATCCACAGGTAGGTATCATTAGAAATTCGGGCAATGGCGGCTATGCCAAGGGGTATAATGATGCTTTGCCCAATATTGATGCCGATATATATTGCCTTTTGAACTCTGATGTGGAAGTAACCAAGGATTGGCTTATCCCAATAATTGGGGAATTTGAGAACAATCCGATGGCGGCTATTGTGCAACCAAAAATATTGGATTTTAAAAAAAAGGGACATTTTGAGTACGCGGGAGCCGCGGGCGGTTTTATTGATAAGTTTGGTTATCCCTTTTGCCGCGGACGCATCTTTAATGAATTGGAAGCGGACAATGGCCAATATAATGATGTAAAGGAAATATTTTGGGCCACTGGAGCGTGTTTGTTTCTTAAGAAAGAGGTATTCAACGAGCTAAATGGATTTGACGAGGATTATTTTGCCCATCAGGAAGAAGTAGACCTATGTTGGAGGGCTAAAAATAAGGGATATAAGGTTTTTTATGTGGGAGGTTCGGAGGTATATCATTTAGGTGGTTCAACCTTGGGTAGTATGGATCCTAAAAAGACTTTTTTAAACTTCAGAAATTCCCTCTATTCCCTTGTTAAGAACCTACCTTTGCGAAAGGTATTCCCAATAGTACTCACAAGAATGATTTTGGATGGTCTGGCCGGCCTCAATTTTATCCTTCAGGGTAGATTTAAGCATTTTTGGGCTATTTTAATGGCCCATTTTAGTTTTTACAAAAATTTTTGGGCCATTTACAAGAAGCGTGAAAAGTCCTATTTTACAGCTAATTACTATGTTGTAAAATCTATTGTTTGGGCTTATTATATAAATCATGTAAAAATATTTAACAATTTAGTAAAAGATTAACTAAATTGGTCTCGCATAATATTGCGTTTTATATAATTTTGCCAACATTAAAACGAACCTATTAAATTATAAATTATTAATTCTATTATCATAACTATGAGAAAAATCATTTTAGGCTGTTTAGGTATTACCCTTTTATTGTCTTCATGTGTATCGCAGAAGAAATATGCGGATATGGAGGCCAAGGCGAAAGAAGCACAGGATTTATTAAATTCCGCGACAGTTAAATTAAACACCTGTTTAGAAGATAAGGCTGCTGCAACTTCAAAAATGCAGACTTTGGAAGATCAGAATGCCTTCCTTAAAGCCAATAACCAAGATTTGATAAACAATATGGGCAACCTTACTACGCTTACTAGTAAAGGTGCCGATAACTTGGAGAAATCCTTGGAAAGTTTAAAGGAAAAGGATCTGACTATAAGAAAGCTCAACGATGCCATTACAAGAAGGGATTCCGTTAACTTGGCTTTGGTACAAAGTTTAAAAGGTGTTCTTGGAAACTTGGATGATGAGGACATTGAAATCAGTGTAGAAAAAGGAGTGGTATTTGTTTCTATTTCTGACAAACTTTTATTTAGAAGCGGTAGCTTTAACGTAACCCAGAGAGCTAAGGAAATTTTAGGTAAAGTTGCCCAAGTGGTTAACAATAAACCAGATTTCGAATTTATGGTGGAAGGTCATACCGATACCGATCCATACAACAGTGGAGTTTTATATGACAACTGGGATTTGAGTGTAAAGCGCGCAACTTCAGTAGTACGTATTTTGCAAAAAGATTACGGTGTTGATCCTAAGCGTATGACTGCTGCAGGAAGAGGAGAATATATTCCTGTTTCCCCAACAGACAAGGCTAAGAATAGAAGAACACGTATTGTTGTACTTCCAAAAATTGATCAATTCTATAGCATGATCGAAGAGGGAATGAAAGATCCTAAGATCAACTAAGAGCAATAGTTTGAATAACTTAAAAAGCGACCTTATGGGTCGCTTTTTTTTTGTTCTTTACGGTGTGGAAAACCTTCTTTGTTACTAAAATATATCCAAACTGCCTTTGCCTTCCCTTACAATAATGGGCTCATCTTCCGAAAGATCGATCACCGTAGAGGCAACATTGTCCCCGTATCCGCCATCTATTACCACATCTACAAGGTTCTCCCATTTTTCAAAAATAAGTTCCGGATCGGTAGTGTATTCCAACAGCTCATCTTCATCGTGAATGGAGGTTGAAACTATAGGATTTCCCAAGGTTTCGACCAAAGTCCTGGCAATGGAATTGTCGGGTATACGAATACCCACCGTTTTTTTCTTTTTAAATTCTTTGGGCAGGTTGTTATTGCCCGGAAGAATAAAAGTATAAGGTCCGGGTAGGGCCCGCTTGAGAATTTTAAAAGTAGAGGTATTTATTTGTCTTACGTAATCCGAAAGATTACTGAGATCCGCGCATATAAAGGACCAATTGGCCTTGGCCAATTTTACTCCTTTGATCCGTGCTATTTTTTCCAAGGCCTTGGTGTTGGTAATATCACATCCCAAGCCATACACGGTATCGGTTGGATAAATAATCAGTCCCCCTTTTCTAAGTACCTCCACTACCCTCTTTATCTCCTTGGGATTTGGGTTTTCTGGATATATTTTTATTAATTCTGCCATATTATTGGTTAAAAAAAGACGTTATCAATTTAATAAATAATATTATTATGTATAGGTTCGTCTTCATCATACTATTAAATTACCTTTTTTTGGTCACTAGCTCATGTTCAAAAGATTCTGTAGCCCCGGATCTTTCCTCCTTGGAGGCCAAAAGTATGATCAATTTGGAATACGGTTCCAATTTGCATCAAAAGTATGATATTTATCTTCCACAAAACAGGACCAAGGATACTAAAGTACTTATTTTGGTACATGGGGGAGGATGGGCAGCAGGGGATAAATCGGAAATGGATCCCTTTAAGGATCTTATCAGAAATCAATTACCGGAGATTGCTGTGGTAAACATGAATTATAGGTTGGCAGATGTCAACAATCCCCCATACCCCATGCAAATAGATGATATAAATTTGGTGGTAAGCCAGTTACGTAACAGGGCCCAAGAGTTTCAGATATCTTCGGAAATAGGGTTTATTGGTGCTAGTGCCGGCGCCCACCTTTCCTTATTATGGAGCTATTCCCAGGACTTCAAAAAACAGGTTAGGATGGTCTGTAGTATTGTTGGTCCTACCAATCTGTTGGACGAGGCATATCTAAATACTCCAAATCAGGACTTAAGGACAATCTTGGATCAATTTGGGAACAATCCCGAAGTTTTGGAAAAAGTAAGTCCCTTGTATCAGGTTACCTCCACTTCTCCAGCAACCATATTGTTTTATGGAGCTCAGGACCCATTGATCCCCAACTCCCAGGGGATTGCACTAAGGGACCGATTGAAGGTTTTAAAGGTGGAACACGAATTTACCCTTTATCCAACTGGAGGCCATGGTTGGGAAGGACTTGATCTTGTGGACACTTCAATTAAATTAAAGGCATTTATACGAGCACATTTATGAGCTATCATTACAAAGAAAAAAATTAGGAACCGATTACTTCCAACTTGGCAAACCTTAGCAATAGCTTTTTAATATCTCCCTTATCAAATTTAATTTCGGCTTTCCTGTCATTTCCCACCCCCTCAATTTTTAGTACTTTTCCCCTACCAAATCTGGTATGGTTTACTAGGGAGCCTTCTGATAGATTGGGGTCTACCGCATTGGTGTTTCCTACTGGAGTTCCAAGTTCGGGCTTTAGTTTCCGAAGTTTGCGCAACTGATTTTCATTGGGCTTCACACCTCTGGGCGGTGTTCCCTGTAAAGGCTTGTTCTGCCTTAATTTGCTTTTATCAACATCGCCAAAAATATCAACATCTATTAAAGGGGTGTATCTGGATCTCACTACTGGGGTGAGGTTTTCTATATATTTTTCATCTATCTCCTCAATAAATCTACTAGGTTCCGCGTCTACCAATTTGCCCCAGCGATATCTATTCTGGGTATAGGTTAAATAGGCCTGCTTTTCTGCCCTTGTCAGTGCTACATAAAACAAGCGTCTTTCCTCTTCCAGTTCACTTCTGGTATTCATACTCATTGCCGATGGGAAAAGATCTTCCTCCATCCCTACAATATAAACATGTGGGAATTCCAGTCCCTTTGCCAAGTGAATGGTCATTAGAGCCACTCGGTCATCATCTCCGGTATCCTTATCGAGATCTGTGGCCAGCGCCACATCCTCTAAAAACTCGCCTATATCCCCTTTAGCATCTGCCAATTCCTTTTGCCCTTCAACAAAGTCCTTAATACCGTTCAACAATTCCTCTATGTTCTCCATCTTGCCTATGCCTTCGGGAGTACCGTCCTTTTTAAATTCCAATAATACACCGGATTTTTTGGCGACATGTTCCGCAAGGGTAAAGGCATCTGCACTCTCGTTCATGATCTGGAAGCTCTTTATCATGGCGACAAAGTCTACCAATTTTCTTTTGGTACCGGCATTTATCTTTAAATCTATTCTTTCAAGATTGTCCATAACCTCAAAAATTGAGCGATTGTAGTGATTTGCGGCAACGGTAAGTTTATCCAAGGTACTTTGTCCAATGCCACGGGCCGGAAAATTGATAACACGTTTAAGTGCTTCTTCGTCCTTGGGATTGATCACCAATCTTAAATAGGAAAGCACGTCTTTGATCTCCTTTCGTTGATAAAAGGAAAGTCCGCCATAAATCCTATATGGTATATCCCTTTTTCTAAGGGCATCCTCAATGGCTCTTGATTGTGAGTTGGTTCTGTATAAAACGGCAAAATTACCATTGGGCAATTGACTTTGCATTTTATTTTCAAAAATGGAGCCAGCCACAAATCTTCCTTCCTCTGCATCCGTGGGGCTGCGGTGAACCTTTATCAATGGACCTTCATCATTGGAAGTCCATACGACTTTCTCCAATTGATTGGTGTTTTTGGAAATAATGGAGTTGGCGGCGTTCACGATATTTTTAGTGGACCTATAGTTTTGTTCCAAACGGTACATGCCCACATTGTCATAATCCTTTTGAAAATTTAGAATATTGCTAATGTTTGCACCCCTAAAGGAATATATACTCTGTGCATCATCCCCTACTACACAAATATTCTGAAACCTATCGGACAGGGCCTTGACGATCAAATATTGTGAATGGTTGGTATCCTGGTACTCGTCTACCAGAATATATCTAAACCTATCCTGATACTTGGCCAAAACTTCTGGAAATCTTGTCAACAACTCGTTGGTCCGCAACAGAAGATCATCAAAATCCATGGCACCAGCCTTAAAGCACCGATCCACATAATTCTGATATATCTCTCCCATTCTGGGACGCTTGGCCATGGCATCGGCCTCTACCAAATCCGGATTGTTATAATATGCCTTTACCGTTATGAGGCTGTTCTTATAGGAAGATATCCTATTTTGTACCTGCTTATATTTATAAATATCCTTATCCAAGCCCATTTCCTTTATGATAGCGGAAAGGAGACGCTGCGAATCTTGGGTATCATATATGGTGAAATTGGAAGGATACCCCAATTTATCCCCATCGAAGCGCAAGAGCTTCGCGAAAACGGAATGAAAAGTACCCATCCATAAGTTTTTGGCCTCCGAGGTACCAACAATATCGGCAATACGCTTCTTCATTTCCCGAGCGGCTTTATTGGTAAAGGTCAAAGCCAAAATATTAAAGGAATCCACTCCCTGGCTCATCAAATAAGCAATGCGGTAGGTCAATACCCTTGTCTTACCGGAACCGGCCCCTGCAATCACCATTAAGGGCCCGTCCTTATGCAGTACAGGAGCCTTTTGGGCTTCATTTAATTCATTAATATAGTTCTCCAAAACGTATGTAGATATTAAGCTCGTTACAATCGGTGAATTTAACCATAAATAGCCTTATCAAAAAATCAACTTTAATATTTGTGATAATCCAATTGAGTTAATAGTTCTAATTTCAATATATTTAGCCTATAATTCCAATTTTACGAAAAACAGTATTTTTTATGATGTTGCCAGTAGTAAAACTATTAAAAATTTAATTCAGTATTTAATACATTATGGCCTTAGGCATCCAAAATTTTAAATCCCATTTAATTGTATGAAGTTATATTTTATTGTCCCGATGCTTTTTTGTTGTTTAAATTCCTTGGCGCAGAAATACAATTTCGAAAAGGAATATAAGAGTATTGAACCAAAGGTAATTGATTGGAGACGGGATTTTCACCAAAATCCGGAATTGTCCAACAGGGAGTTCAATACTGCTGAGAAAATAGCATCCCATTTGAAATCCTTAGGGATAGAGGTACAAACAGGTATTGCCAAAACTGGGGTTGTAGGAATATTAAAAGGTAAAAAAAATGGAAAAGTTATAGCTTTGAGGGCCGATATTGATGCCTTACCGGTTACAGAAAGAAACGACCTTCCGTTTAAATCTACGGTGACGTCGGAATTTCTTGGGCAAGAGGTCGGAGTTATGCACGCCTGTGGACATGACACCCACACTGCCATTCTCATGGGGGTTGCGGAAATACTGTCCAACAACAGGGACAAAATTAAAGGCACCATTAAATTTATTTTTCAACCTGCCGAAGAGGGTCCTCCTCCCGGAGAGGAAGGCGGGGCGCTGTTAATGGTGAAGGAAGGGGTTCTTAAAAATCCGGATGTGGATGCTATTTTTGGACTGCATATCAACTCCGCTACCCCAGTTGGGGTTATAAGATACAAATCTGAAGGCCTAATGGCGGCCGTACAACGATTCGTTATTCAGGTAGAGGGAAAACAGACCCATGGCTCACAACCTTGGAAGGGTGTAGATCCCATTCTTATCAGTGCTAAGATTATAGACGGTCTACAAACCATTATAAGTAGGGAAGTAAACCTTACCAATGAAGCTGCAGTAATTAGTGTGGGCAAAATTACAAGTGGTGTCCGTTTCAATATAATCCCTGAAAGTGCCGAAATGATCGGCACCATTAGGACCTTGGACTATGACATGCAAAAACAGATTACCCAGAGGATGAAAGAAATGGTACCCGATATTGCCAAGGCGTATGGGGGTTCGGCCAGCATTGAGATAAAAAGTAATACGGACATCACTTTTAACAATCCGGAGCTTGTAGATAAAATGTTGCCTACCCTAAAAAGGGTTGCGGGCCAGGATAATGTGCAAATACAAAAAGCCGTTACCGGTGGTGAGGATTTCTCTTATTTTCAAAATGAGGTCCCTGGATTCTTTTTCTTCTTGGGTGGTATGACTCCAGGAAATACAGCGTCCTTTCCACATCATACCCCCGACTTCAGCATAGATGAAAATGGAATGATCCTTGGAGTAAAGGCACTAACGGAAATGAGTCTGGACTTCCTGAACCAATAAGATTTGTATGGAACCAATAAGTATACCCAATTAATTATAGTGGCACTTGTAGTGGGCACGAAAAGTTTATTTGTCATTACAATGACCCTGAAATAATTCAAAAAAATCATTAAGAAAATTTATTTAAAATATGGATTCAATGTTGGATACCTTTGCTAACCTACCTTGGTGGGCATGGGTAATCGTGTTTTTACTTTTAGTGGCGATCAGGGATATCTTTGTGCAGAAAGGGCACACTATTTCGCATAATTTCCCTATTGTAGGACATTTAAGGTATTGGTTGGAGAGTATTGGACCCGAAATGAGACAATATTTCGTTGCCAATAACAGGGAAGAACTTCCTTTTAATCGTATAGAAAGAGGATGGATATATGCCTCGGCGAAGAAGGAAAATAATTACGAAGGCTTTGGTACGGACCGTGACATTTATGCTCATCAACATATTTTTGTTAAGAACCAAATGATGGCCTATAAGCTACCGGGGAACCATCCTAATATTACCGATCCCTGCTTTTTGCCCTGTGCCAAAATCATTGGAGCTTACAATAAGCGTAAAAAACCATATAGACCGGCTTCTGTAATAAATGTCTCTGCCATGAGTTTTGGATCCTTATCCGCCGCAGCGGTCAATGCTATGAACATTGGTGTACGAAAGGCGGGGGCCTATCAGAATACCGGGGAAGGAGGACTCTCTCCATATCATAAACATGGTGGGGATGTTATATTCCATTTTGGAACCGGTTATTTTGGGGTACGAAGTGAAGATGGAAATTTCTCCATGGATAAAATGAAGCAATTGGTTTTGGATAACCCCTGCATCAAGGCTATTGAAATTAAAATCTCCCAGGGAGCAAAACCAGGTAAGGGCGGTGTACTGCCGGCTGCTAAAATCACCCATGAAATAAGTGAAATTAGAGGCGTTGTCATGGGCAAGGATGTATTGTCACCAGCTACCCATTCCGCTTTTAATTCCGTATCGGAACTAATGCAGTTAATAGAAGATATTGCGGAACAAACAGGCCTTCCTGTTGGTATAAAGGGTGCCATTGGCAAATTGGATCAATGGGAGGAACTGGCCAAGCTTATGAGCCAAACAGGAAAAGGCCCGGATTTTATCACTGTTGATGGTGGTGAAGGTGGTACGGGCGCTGCCCCGCCAAGCTTTGCGGACCATGTATCCCTACCATGGGTATACGGATTTGCCAGTCTGTATAAACTATTTAAAAAATACGATCTTACCGAAAGAATAGTGTTCATTGGTAGTGGGAAATTGGGTTTCCCTGCAAAAGCAGCAATGGCATTTGCCATGGGTGTAGATTGCATAAATGTAGCTAGGGAAGCCATGATGAGTATTGGTTGTATTCAGGCGCAAATTTGTCATACGAATCGATGTCCAACAGGGATAGCTACCCAAAGTAAATGGTTGCAGGGCGGAATAAATGTGCCGTTGAAATCGGACAGATTATCCCAATACTTTAAAACCTTTAGAAAGGAATTTCTGGAAATAACCCATGCCTCCGGCTATGAACACCCCTGTCAGTATACCATGGATGATATTCAGATAAATGTGGATGACAATGAGCTTAACAGGTCTTTCTCCTCAACTTATGGATATAATAAAGTTGTAGTGCCTTTTTCTGGTCTACAAGATCTTTATAATTGTCCTTATTTAGGAGGTAAAGAGTATATGCAAAAATAAGATTGGCCCTTATTTAAATATAATCTTAATTTTGCAAGTAAAATCAAATTGTATATCCTTGAAGGAAATCAACTAATAGGAATTACCCAAACATTCAAATAATTAAATATTATCTATGAAAAGAATTTTTACCATTCTAGTTTTATTAATGTACATATCCGTTTCACAAGCACAAAGCAAAAAGGACCTTATCCTAGAAGTAGATGGCCTTAGATCCAAGCTAAGGGAGACCGAAACTGCTCTGGCAGAATCCAAACGCGAGGAAAGAATTGCATCGGCCAAAGTAGAGTCGTACGAAGCACAAGTGAACGAACTCAAGGAAACCAATGCCAATCTATTAAAAAATCTAAATAGTTTTACGGAAGCCTCCAATAAGAGATCCGATCACATAAATAGTACCTTGGAAAGTCTTGTCCAAAAGGAAGCGCAATTAAGGATCATCAATGATGCAATAAGCAGCCACGATTCCATAACACTAGCCGTTTTTACCCAATTTAAGCAGACATTGGGCAATGACCCCAAGATAACCGTTAGCAATGGTGCCGTAGCGGTGGTAATGGACAACAGTTATATTTTTGGAGAGAACTCCAAGAATTTCAAAGTACAGGAGAAGGCAGAGTCCATTATAGCTAAAATAGGTAATATTTTAAAAGCCAACCCTACAATGGATATTCAGATTGTAAGCAATAGCAACTTGGTGGAATCAAAGGATAATAAATTGAACAACTGGGAAATAGGAACGCAACAAGCTGCTGCTGTAGCCAGGCTCTTGGAAAACAAATATCAAATAGAGCCCAAGCGAATTATTGCTACGGGGAAATCGGAATTGGGACTATACAGTATTGAAACTGCTACTGAAATCATTGTACAACCAAGATTTTATGAATTCTTTAAATTGGTAAAGGAGAGCATGAAATAAGTCATTATAAATACAAACAAATTTAAAAGCGCTACTAGGCGCTTTTTTTTTGACCTCGCCGGAATGGCCGAAATATAGTTTTGACAGGTAAAAATTGAAACCCATCATAATTTTTAAGGGAATAAGCCGTTAATTAATCAACAAACCAAAAAACACCAATACAAAATGAGTGGAGAGGAAATTTTTCAACTATTTGCCTATTTGTTGCCCGCGGTAGTAACCGGAGTAGTAGCTTTTTATTTTTTTAGACTGCATACTAGAAACGAAGAAGGAAGACGACGGTATCTTCTGCACAAGGACACTCAAAAAAACACCCTGCCCATTAGGTTACAAGCCTATGAAAGAATGGCCCTGTTTCTGGAGCGAATTGCGATTCCCAGTTTGGTAGTTAGGGTTGGACCCAAAAACAGCAATAAAAACGATTATGAAAATTTGCTTATCAAAAGTATAGAAAATGAATTTGAGCATAATCTATCCCAGCAAATCTATATGACGGATGAATGTTGGAATATCATTAAAGCGGCAAAGAGTGCCACCATCCAAATGATCAGGAAGGCAGGTATGAGCGAATCCGATTCTGCAGACAAACTCCGTGAAGACATTCTTAATGAAACTATGGAAAAAAATTCTCCTTCGGCAACAGCATTGGCCTATGTGAAGAAGGAAATTGGGGAGTTGTGGTAATCAGGAATTACCCTCACCAAGACTGGAAAACTTTTCCTCGGCGTACTTATACCCTTGTTGCCACCATAGCGACATAAGTTTCTTATTAAAGACCAAGGAATTTTCTGTTAATTTAGTGGGGGTGTAATATAAATTTAGTTGCACTCCATTATGTTTTGCAGCTAGTACCCCTTCAGAAATGTCGTGGTATTCTATTTGGTCCAATACAAAACCATAAATGCTCAACATTAGTGAGAATGGGTTTTTTCCCAAAACCTTGTTGTGCTCCATATTCTCGGACTCCAAGATAATGGCATCAATCTCTGTGGCCCCCCGTCTTATGGCTTCCCTTATGGGAACCACACATCCCAATCCGCCATCGCCGTATTCAAAGCCATCTTTTTTAACCAAGGACATGAAAGGAATGTAGTTGCAGGAAATCCAAATCCAATCACAGAATTCATCATAGGAAAAATCCTTAATGGACTTATACTCGATCCTGCTTTTGGAAAGGTTGGAAACCGTCACGACCACATCTTTGTCACCATTTTTTATCTTCAGGAATTCCCCTTCACTAAAATTTCTTTTAATGGTCCTTCTTAAGGCCTTGCTCTCCCCAAAAGTACGTTTGCTCTTAAGAAATTGGAGAATGGTGGTTAAAAAATTTATGGAGACATATTCCCTATTATCCTTTTTTCTTACTACAAAGGGATTAAGGCTAAAAATGGAATGCTGGCTAACATTGGTATAAATATCGTATAACTTTCCAATCTGGTTTAAGGCCAATTGCGGAATTAGAAGACTACCTGTAGAGGTCCCAACCAAAATATCATATTCCCTTTTTTCTACTTCCATCAGGTATTGGGCCACTCCCCCTGCAAAAGCACCTTTACTCCCTCCCCCACTAATTACAAGTGCTTTCATACAATTCCAGTCTCAATTAGGTTGGTCTCAGCGTTTTTATGTTTGGCAAAATTAAATCCACTTTCCCACCACACTGTCATTTTTTCCTTTTCAAATATCAGCGAGTTGGTTGTGAGTACTGTGGGCGTATAATAGAAGTTGATAATTGCATCATTATGGTTGGCCACAAATTTGCCTATCCTAATGTTCTGTTGTTCTATCCTATCCAGCATAAAGGCAAACATACTGGTAAGCAAGGAAAAGACATTCTTGGAGGGCATTCTATTTAATTGGGTTACCTCTGTTTGCAAAATTATGGCGTCTACCACCTTGGCACCCCTTCTAATAGCTTCTTCAATAGGAACCATACTCCCCAATCCGCCATCGGCATATTCACATCCATTCTTTTTCGCCAAGGACATAAATGGGGTGTAATTACAGGAAACCCATATCCATTCACAAAATTCCTCATAAGTACAATCATTGATGGATTTATACTCTACCTGGTTCAGTGATAAATTGGAGACTGTTACCACGATATCCAATGGACCATGCTTTAAACTCTCAAATTCCTCAATAGAAATTGTATTCTTTATCAATTGAAGTAAATTGTGGCTTTCGCCAAATGTCTTGCTCCCCCTGAAAAAATTTTTCATCACATTAATATGATGGATTCCGATAGTCTCAATGCCATATTTCTTTTTTATCACAAAGGGACAATTGCTAAAAATATTCTGTTGGCTCACGGAAGTATAGACCTGCCTAATTTTTTCAATTTTTTTTAAGGCTAGATGGGAGATCAAGAGACTACCTGTAGATGTGCCCAAAAACAAATCGTAATTATGGTTCAATTCCTGCATCAGGTATTGGGCCACGCCACCGGCGAATGCACCCTTACTACCACCACCAGAAATAACCATTGCTCTCATTCCGAAATCAGTTTGTTGCTAATATAACGCAATTCTTCCTTATTAAATTTTACCTTCAACTTATCGAGCCTATCCCTATAATCCTTTTTTTCCAAAAGTTGATCCAATAATGTACGGGCATATTTTTTAAACTGCCAAGAATGATGCTGGGTTGCATCCACAAGGTCCAGCAAATTGTTGTCCGAAAAACCGATCAATTGTTCCAAAAATTGAAATGCCCCTTGCCGAACTTCGTTGGAGTACACAGGGGACGTATATCCACTTAATTCCATATAATACTCATTGGTGTCGTTGGGCTCATAATCCTTGGTAAGCAAGGCTAAGGTAAGCCATAATAAGCGAACGTTCCTATTGGAAAAGCCTACAATGTCTTTGGTCCTGTTCAAATAATTGGCCCTATCGTTAGGATAATTTATCCATAGCTTGTAAAGCATCGCCTCTTTGGTAATATAGCTTTCATCCTCCAAAAGGGATTCATATTCCGATTTTAGTTCCAGGGGCAACTGCCCTACTGAGACTGCCAGTGCTTGCCGAACCATCACACTTTCACTCCGCAATACCTTCCTTATAAATTCTTGGGATAGGGATTTATAATAGGTCTTGATTATTCTAGCCTTTAATGCATCGGAATCTGTATTTTCCCAATACCGAGTAATAATGGTTTGGTTGTCCGTACGACTAATAGTCATATCTTTTTGAATTTCAAGAAAAGTCTTTACATCCTCCGATTCACTAATAAGGATTTTTTTGGCCTCATTAAAAGGAAAACCCTTATCAACCAACCATCTTTTTCTGAATACGGCCAAGTCATTGTGGGTTTCCCCCTCTATTTCCTCGATAAGGTTATCTATTGTTACATTCTTAAACCCGTACTTTTTTAAATACCGTTGAATTCCTTGCCTAAACCTTTTTTCCCCTATTTGCTCCCTTAGAACATGCAAGGCCCATGCTCCTTTTTCATAAAATGTTAAACTGCCCGCTTTGGGATCAACTAGGGCCTCTCCCATATTTTTATTGGTTAGATCCTTTAATTGGATCGCGGTATCGTACAATTTCCAATAGTAATATTCTTCACCGAAGAGCTCTTTCTCGGCCAATAAGGCATAATAAGTTGCAAAACCTTCATGTAACCAGTGACTACTGCCATCCACTTCGGTAACCAAATTTCCGAACCACTGATGTGCCATTTCATGGGCATTTACATTTACATAGTTCCTGTCCTTAAATGCAGTGGAATCAATAATATAGCTATCCGAAAAAATGGTGGTTCCGGTATTTTCCATACCCGCGTATAAAAAATCCCTGACAGGAACCAGCTTATAATTCTGCCAAGGATATGGCACTCCTATCTCCTTTTCCAAAAAGTTAAATATGTCCGTAGTATGCCTATAGGTAGGTTCCACTTTTGCACTATCACCTGGATAGAAATATAGGTTTATGGGTATCCCGGAATTGGATTCAACTTCTTTCTTATGGTAATCCCCTATGGCAAAAGCCAATAAATAGCTGCTCATCGGATTTTCCATATTAAAACTCCATTTTTTCAATCCGTCAAGTTCTTTGGTTGCAATCAAGGTACCATTGGCTATTACTTCGTATTTCTTATCAAAGCTGATATCCAGATCATATTCCACCTTTTCGGTCATATCATCAAAACTGGGAAGCCAGTGACTGGTATATTTACCTTGGCCTTGCGTCCAAACCTGTTCGTTGCCCGGCAAGTGGTCCTTCCATCCCAAAAAATAGACCGTTTGCCTGGGATGTGCAGAATATATAATGCTTAGACTATAGGTTTTATTAGCTTTAAGACGTTTATGGATTACTATTTTTTTGCCATTATTGGTGGACTTAACTTTTTTATTATTGAGTTTGACCTCTATTATATTTAGATTTTGGGCATCAAGAAAAACAGTATCCGCTTTTTGTAGGACGTTCATTAGGTAGGTTACAGATCCCGATATGTTTTCGTTAATGGGGTCTACTTTTATATCTACTTTTCCTTGTATAAAATCTACTTTCTCCTGATGCTGGGCAGAGATAATAAGGGATATCAGAAAAAGAAGAGCAAAAAAGGAATATTTCATACTGTAAATATAGGTTCTTGTTACGGGTATTTTCAATTAAACTCCTTCAACCATCGATGTTTACAAAATAGGAAAAAATAGTTGTTGAACCCAAAAGTCGATTGCAGTCTTTTGTGTATGGTTTGGATATAAATAGTAACCAAAACCTCTTGGACAATACAATGGGGAGCATCCCCGTTGCCACAATTCTTTTTTTGATATGCCCTACTGCCTTTGGTATAGAAGGGCTATAGATGTTTCTAATTACCAATGCACTATTGGTCAGTAAGCTCGTTATGAACTTCAGATCTGGATGGGTATAGGATCTTGGCATGAATCGAAAATTTTGCCTAAAATATAAAAACTATGGATTCTTTTTTTAAAACAAATTGTTTACACTTCCCAAGAAATAAAAATATAACATCTGGCCGATATAGAACATCGTGTGGAAAAATGTATGGGTATCATTTACAGTAATTGGTATTTGTTTGGATGAAAAAACACGATTGGACCAAGGATGGATTACTTTTGCTATGGTGGGCCTATAATAATAAACCCTTACTTGCAGTTGTTCAACGGAACTGCTATTTTAGTCTGGTCAAAAATAGCATCAAAAAATCCGGTCGTCCCTACTTGTTTATTAACCATTGTTAGTAGGGCTTCCAATAATCAGGTTTATTCCAATGAATTCCAATGTACTACAAACGCCCATTGTCTATCTAAAAGGCGTTGGTCCCAACCGCGCTGAGACTTTACGATCGGAACTTGGAATACAAACTTATCAGGATTTAATCAATCTTTTTCCAAATCGCTATATTGATAAAACACAATACTATAAAATTGGCCAATTACAGCGAACCAGTTCGGATGTTCAAATTATTGGGAAGATAGTCAACATTAAAACGGTTGAACAGAAAAAAGGAAAACGATTGGTGGCCAAATTTATGGATGAAACGGGGGAAATGGAACTCGTTTGGTTCCGGGGCCAAAAATGGATCAGGGAAAACCTCAAGTTAAACATCCCATATGTTATATTCGGAAAGGTAAATTGGTTCAATGGCACCTTCTCCATGCCCCATCCGGAAATGGAATTGTTGGAAGACCATGAGAAGGGTTTGAAAGTCTATATGCAACCCGTTTATCCTTCCACCGAAAAACTGACCAACAAGGGGGTAACCAATAGGGTGACCAATAAGCTTATTCAACAATTATTTTTGGAGACCAAGGGACGGTTTAAGGAAACCCTATCCCCTGGCCTAATCAATGAATTAAGCCTTATTTCCAAAGGGGAGGCACTTTTTAATATTCACTTTCCAAAGAGTCAGGAATTATTGGCCAAGGCACAATTTCGTTTGAAGTTTGAGGAATTATTTTATATACAATTACAACTAATTTCTAAAAACTTATTGCATAAACAGAAAATAAAAGGATTTAATTTTGACAAGGTCGGAACCCTATTCAAAACTTTTTATGAGCGTCATTTGCCATTTGAACTTACCAATGCGCAGAAGAGGGTAATTAAGGAGATTAGGGCAGATTTGGGCAGTAACGCCCAAATGAATAGATTACTTCAGGGAGATGTAGGGTCGGGCAAAACTATTGTGGCCCTTATGACTATGTTACTCGCCATAGATAACGGCTACCAAGCCTGTTTAATGGCCCCTACGGAAATTTTGGCCAACCAGCACTTTATGGGCATAAAGGACCTTTTAGGAGATATTGGCGTGAATATTGCCCTTCTAACCGGGTCGGTTAAAAAATCGGCACGTAGGGTAATTCATGAACAATTGGAAAATGGGGAGCTCCATATTCTAATCGGCACCCATGCCTTGTTGGAGGATAAGGTTGCCTATAAAAATTTAGGTCTGGCAATTGTGGATGAGCAGCATAGATTTGGTGTTGCCCAACGCGCCAAGCTATGGCACAAGAACGATATTCCTCCCCATATTTTGGTAATGACAGCCACTCCTATTCCCAGGACCCTGGCAATGAGTTTATATGGCGATTTGGATATTTCTACCATAGACGAACTACCTCCTGGCCGTAAACCTATAAAAACGGTACATAGGTACGATTCCAACCGCTTAAAAGTATTTCAATTTATAAGGGATGAAATTAAAAAGGGGCGTCAAGTATATGTGGTCTATCCCTTAATTCAGGAATCCGAGGCCTTGGACTATAAAGATCTTATGGATGGTTACGAGAGTATTGCAAGGGATTTTCCAATGCCCGATTTTCAAATTTCCATTGTACATGGCAAAATGAAACCGGCTGACAAGGATTATGAAATGGAACGATTTGTAAAGGGGGAAACACAGATTATGGTCGCCACAACGGTCATAGAGGTAGGTGTTAATGTTCCCAACGCTTCGGTAATGATCATTGAAAGCGCGGAGCGCTTCGGTTTGTCGCAACTACACCAATTACGGGGACGGGTTGGTCGAGGAGCCGACCAAAGTTTTTGTATTTTAATGACAGGACACAAACTATCTTCCGATTCAAAAACTAGATTAGAGACCATGGTCAGTACCAATGACGGATTTCAAATTGCCGAAGTGGATTTAAAGCTACGTGGCCCCGGGGATTTAATGGGAACACAACAAAGTGGTGTGCTAAACCTTAAGATAGCCGATATTATCAAGGACAACGATATTTTAAAAACGGCAAGATACCATGCATTAAAAGTATTAAAGGAAGATATTACCTTACAAAAGTTTCCCATTATACTTCATGCCTATACGGAATTGGTGAAGTATAAAAATATTTGGAATTATATTAGTTGAGATTGTAAAGGAATTGGTCAGTTGGTTTTGTTGCGCTTTTTTGGAGGTTTGCACTCCTTACAGAAATCTGATAATAGTACAAGTTCATTTTTTACAACTTCATGTTCTTTTTCCAATGTTTCTGCCTTGTTGCCAAAATCCGTTTCTAGATAGACCCTTGAACTGATCTTATTTCGTTCCGCAATCATTTTATCAAAATATGGCTGAAAAAAACTAGCATCGGAAAAGGTTTTTTTATTTTCGAATAGTTCCTTTCTTATCTTTCTGGCATATAGTTCCGAAAGATCAAAATCGAACTGCACAAGAGCTATCAACCTTTCCGCCGCCAAACTATCCGGAGCCATTATCACGGCTGCATCCCTCTGAAATGTACAACTCACTTTGGAATTGAAGTTCCTGGTAAACATAAATTCAACATTGGACATTTGAAACGAAAAATCAAGCATAACCCCTGACTGAACAAAAACCTTGTCTATTTCTGCGCTAATTTTGGTTTTTGAACCCTTGAAATCTTCAATTTCAAATTTGTGATAAGGAGCCCAATCAATCTTGTTTTCCTGGGAAAACAGACCATTAACAAGAATAAAAAGAAGTAGTGATAATCTAAATGCCATATTACTGATTACAATTGTCCGCAGACCAAATACTATAAGGACCGATACTGTTTAATAAGGAGGTAAATATAGTAAATCTCCTATTTTTATTAGGTGTTTCCATATAAATGAAATTTTGTACCACAAAAAAACCCTGTCATTTCTGACAGGGTTGTATTTCTGGGTGGAAGACCGGGTTCGAACCGGCGACCTCTGGAACCACAATCCAGCGCTCTAACCAGCTGAGCTACAACCACCATTTGTAAGCGGTGGCAAAGATAAATCTTTAGTTCTATCACACAAAATAATTTTCAGCTTATTTTAGGCCATCTCGTAAAAAGCTCATACAGCGAATTATATGATATTTTAACTGTACAATTATCGACCAAATACTAATAATATTGGACGAAACACACAAAAAACCGCACTTTCACAACATAAATTAGCCTATTTTTTAGAGTAAAGATATTTTTATCAACAGATAAATTAGGATAAATGTCTTTAAGAGTATTACATATTAGGTCCCGGGAAATGAAATTAAAATTAACCGTGTTCTGGATTGTACTTTTCATTACCGGGGTGAGTTCTGCCCAAGAAACCTCGATTGGAGAATTGAGGCAAAAAATAAACACTTTACGAAGTCAGAAGAAACAGGTCAATAAAGACACCCTTTATATTGGATTATTATTGGACCTTGGTGAAAAGCTTAGATTTTTGAACCCCGATAGTCTTTTGTTGCTCTCAAGTGAAGCGCAAAAATTAAGTAGCAACATGGATTATAAAAAAGGTGTTGGAGAGGCTTTGTACCACATAGGGACTTATTATTCGGATATAGGTGAGCACAGCATTGCCATAGATAACTATGAAATGGCATTGGCGAATGCCAAAAAAGAGGACAATGAAGATTTATCTTTGCGAATCGGCAATGAATTGGCCAATGAAAATGTCTATAGTGGCAATTATTCAACGGCCTTGCTAGGTTATTTGGAGAATATTAAATTGGCACAGTCCAGTGGCAACAAAAAAATGGAATCCATCCTCTATGAAAATGTAGCTGATCTATACGGGGCACAAAGGGATTATGACCAGGCCCTTTATTTTTATAACAAGGTTGAAAAAATAAACACAAAAATAGGGAACGATATAAGCTCTGCCCAGACCATGAGCAATGTAGCTTCCATATATGCCGAAACCGGGGACTTCCAAAACGCCCTGTTTAAAATAAACCGGAGTATCAAAATTTTTGAAGAGGGTAAGGAATGGGATTGGTTGGCCTATGCCTATGAAGTGAAGGGTAAAGTATACTTGAAACAAAAGCAATATACCAGAGCCTTATATTGGTACGACAAAGGAGCGGAATTACATGACAATCTTCAGGACGATCGTGGGATTATAGATTTGTACAACGGAATGGCGGAAGCCAATTTTGGGCTTAAAAAAGACAGTATTTCACATAATTACGCCATGATGGCCTATGAAATATCCTCTACTATTAAATCTATGGAGGGTATTAAAAAATGTTCCAATACCCTATACAAATTGTATAAAAATCAGGGCAATTTCGCAGCGGCCCTAAAATATCATGAAATTTTCAGGCAAATGTCGGATACCTTATCCAGGGATGAGAACAAAATGAGTATGACGATGTTGAAAACCGAAATCAGTCATAAGAATCAGCAAGAGGCATTGGTGCTGCAAAATGAAAAAGCCTTGGCAAAGCAGCGCCTCTATATTTATATAGCGATATTATTTGTTATAGTTTTGGCCGCCATAGCATTTTTGGTAGTTAGGGGACAAAAATTCCTAAAAAAGCTGAACAAGGAACTCGAAATCCAAAAACAGGATCTAGAACTGAGAGAGGCCGAATTATGGGAGATCAATAACACCAAAAATAAACTCTTTTCCATTATTGCACATGATCTTCGTGGCCCTATTGGCGCTTTGGAGGGACTATTGAAGTTACTGAACAGCGGTGATATTAAAGAGTCTGAATTCAAGGAGTTTATTCCCAAACTAAAAAACGATGTCAATAGTATTTCCTTTACCTTGAACAACCTTCTTTCCTGGGGGCAATCCCAAATGCGGGAAGCTACCACCGACCCTGCCAATGTGGATTTAAAGGCCCTGGTAGAGAACAATATTAATTTACTAAGCGAATTGGCGTTTACCAAAATGATTACAATGGATAATTTGATAGTCAATAAGACCATAATCTGGTCCGATGAAAATCAAATGGATATTGTGATCAGGAACCTTTTGAGCAATGCCCTAAAATTTACTCCCAACAATGGCCATATTACCATTGGATATATTGATAGGCCAGATCATTTGGAAGTATTTGTAAAGGATAATGGGATTGGTATGGACGAGTATGTACAGGAACAAATCCTTGCAAAAAACACCAATATTACCACCTATGGGACCAATAATGAAAAGGGAACCGGACTAGGCCTTTCCCTTTGCAGTGAAATGGTTATTAAAAATGGTGGTTCCTTATGGGTCAAGAGTGAAATAAATGAAGGGTCTACCTTCTATTTTACCGTACCCAAGGGCAATAAACAATTCCAAAAATCGGCCTAAATTAGGCTGGAGAGGTTTTTAACGGCAACAAACCTTTCAGTGGTAAAACCTTCCCCATAGGATATGCCCACCATTCTACCCAGATCCCTTGACCTATAAACAACACTATCTATAAAGTTTTTGCTACTGATTGGCGTTTCCGGCTCCTTACTTTTGGGATCGTAAAATTGGGAACTATAGGCCATTATGGCATTCACCTTTACGTCTATAAAATCCGATACATCCACCACAAAATCCGGTTCAAGGTTTTTCCATTGAATATAATGGTGCACCAAACTGGGTCTCCACGCTTCCTGCCACTTTTCTTCCCCATCTATTTTAGTGTCTATCTTAATAAGTCCACTTAGAAAGCAGGCATCGCTTACCAGTTTGCTACCTTTTGCATGATCTATATGCCTGTCGTCTATAGCATTGCACAAAACGGTTTCAGGCCTATATTTACGGATCATTTTTATTACTTCCAATTGATGCTGCCTGTCGTTAGTGAAGAAACCATCGGCAAATCCCAGATTTTCACGGACAGCAATTCCTAAAATTGCAGCTGCTGCTGCAGCTTCCTTATCCCGGATTTCGGCAGAGCCACGGGTACCTAATTCCCCACGGGTCAAATCTACTATACCTACTTTTTTGCCACTGGCCACTTCTTTTGCTATAGTTGCCCCTGCCCCCAATTCGGCATCATCTGGATGCGCACCAAATACTAATATGTCTAATTTCATTTAATCTTTGTCTACTTTGTTCTTGAAAGCTTTCAAATTACCCCTCCTAAAATTCCACTTTTATTAAAAATATGTAATCTCCAAATTTTAGGACAAAAGAGAATCTAGATAGCCACTTCCTTTTCCTTTCTTACCTTTTCCAAAGCTTGTTCAATATCTGCAATTAAATCCTCTGTCTCCTCTATTCCCACGGAAAAGCGTATTAAGCCATCGGCAATTCCTTGTCGTTTTCTTTCTTCGGCACTCAATAGGGAATGAGAGGTTAAGGTAGGGGAAAGAACGGTACTTTCCACTCCTGCCAAACTCATAGCCGGTTTTATCAATTTTAAGGATTTTTGAAAGTAGGAAGCATCTAAGTCGGCATTTAACTCAAATGATAGCATACCTCCGAAGCCCTTCATCTGTTTTTCCGCAACGTCGTGGTTCGGATGTGAAGGCAGGCCAGGATAATATACTGCAGATATATCTTTATGTGCATAAAGGTATTCGGCCATGTGTTGGGCATTTGCATTTTGTGCCCTAACCCTAATTCCCATGGTCTTAATACTCCTTTCCAATAACCAAACGGTGTAATCGCTAAGACTACCTCCAAAATTTTTGGCCAAGCCTAATATCCTTTTTATATATGCTTCCGTTGAAGCTACTGCACCTGCACAAATATCCGAATGTCCGCCCATATACTTGGTGGCACTATGGATTACCACATCAATTCCAAAATCAATTGGATTTTGATTCACAGGACTGGCAAAAGTATTGTCGATCATGGAGACAAGGCCATGTTTTTTTGAAATACTTGCAATAGCTTCCAAATCGGTAATGTTCAATAATGGATTGGATGGGGTTTCAATGTAGATGGCTTTGGTGTTTTTTTGAATTTTTGCTTCAAAATCATCTGCACTAAAACCATCTGTAAAAGAATACGATATCCCAAACTTTTCGAATTCTTCCACCACTAAATTATAAGTGCCGCCATAAATTATCTTTTGTATAACAACATGGTCCCCAGCCCTTAAAAACGCAAGTAAAGAAGTGCTGATGGCGGCCATACCGCTACCAAATATCAATGCTGCCTCGGCATGTTCCAAGGCCGCTATCTTCTTGGCCAGGGCCACTTGGTTGGGGGTATTGAAATATCTCGGGTATCGCTTAACATCAATATCTTCAAAGGCATAGGCTGTTCCCATGTACAATGGGGAAACGGCCCCTTTAAATTCCTTGTCCTCCAGTTGCCCAAAATGGGTACAGATAGTATTAAGGCCCTTTATTTGGTTTTTCATTTTAAGAATTTAAATTGATTAAGAATAGTGGGGCATAAAGTTACAAAAATAGCCTATACCTTAATTTTTTTCCATTTCCCCTTTTTAAAAAGTAAGTAGCTTATAAGGGTAAGGAGAACCTCGGCAATCGAAATGGCCAAAAACACCCCAACCGCTCCATAATTAAAGGTGATGGCCAAAACATATGCAAAAGGAAGCTGAAATGCCCAAAATATTAAAAAGTTAATCTTGGTAGGTGTCCCTGTATCCCCAGCTCCATTAAATGCCTGTGTCAGCACCATGCCATAGGCGTAAAATACATATCCTGCCGCGATGATCTGTAAGCATAAGGTACCATATTCCACCACTTCCGGAGTGGTATTAAAGAACAAAATTATTTTTTCAGCAAAGCATAAATATATCAAGGAAATCGTAAACATAAAGATGGCATTGTACTTCCCGGTTTTCCATACGGATTCTTCTGCCCTATCCGGTTGATCGGCACCTAAATTCTGTCCCACCAGGGTAGCCGCAGCATTGCTCATTCCCCAAGAAGGCATTAAAGTAAACATCATTACCCTAATGGCAATGGTATACCCGGCAAGGACCTCACTTCCAAATTCGGACATAATTCTCATTAAAAAGATCCAACTGGACGTTCCAATCAAGAATTGTGCAATACCGCCAGCAGAAACTTTGAGGATGTTTGCCATCACTTTTAAACGGATTACGATATCGGAAATACAAATTTTAATCTTGCTCCATCCATAGAACAGAATTATCAGTTGAAACAGGACAGCGGTACCCCTACCAATGTTGGTAGCAATTGCAGCACCCATAACTCCATATTCAGGAATTGGTCCCCATCCAAAAATAAATATTGGGTCAAGGATTATATTAAGACCATTGGACAACACCAGTATCCACATTGCAACCGAGGCATCCCCAGCTCCCCTGAAAATGGCATTTATAAGAAACAGAAGTAAAATGGTAATATTACCTCCGAGCATCAACTGGGTATATCCTTGGCCTTCTTGGATAAGTTGGGGACTTCCCCCCATTAAACCTAGGATTTCCTTAGAGTACAGAGCCCCGAATATTCCGGTGACAATGGCCACAGTTATCCCCAAAAGGATTGCCTGTACTGCCGATTCCCTGGCTTCTTTTAATTTTTTTTCACCAACCCTTCTGGCCACAATGGCCGTGGCTGCCATGCTGAGGCCGATAGCCACGGCATAAATCAATGTAATCACCGACTCCGTAAGCCCTATTGTAGCTACGGCATTGACACTGACCCTGGAAACATAGGCAATATCCACCAGGGCAAAAATAGATTCCATCAACATTTCCAGTACCATAGGAATGGAAAGCATAAAAATGGCTTTTCTGATGCTCCCTGTAGTAAAATCGAAGTCCTTGCCCGATAAGGCTAAAATAAAATATTTGTATAAATTACTTGCAGTAAGTTTTTTTGTACCTGCCATATGTTTGGAATTATGTTAAAAGAAGAAAATGGACATCATGAATAATTGGAAGTTCACTAAATGAACCCTCAACATTCTTGCTTTGACATCTATAAAAAACATAATTCCTTTACTTCATAGTAAAGCAAAATTGCATTAAAATTAGAACATTACAAAATTACTTGGTATAGAATCTTTTATTTTTCCAATAACTTACGGCACCCAATAACAATACCCCAAATATGGTGTAATAAATAAAAGTGGGGGTTATAACCTGTGCCCCACTGGCATAACTATGTAGCCCTACCAAATAGAAATTTACTCCAAAATAAGTCATCATAATACTGCCAAAGGCCACTACACTTAGAAAATTGAACATCCATTTACCACGAAGACCGGGAATCAATCTTGTATGGATTACAAAGGCATAGATCATTATTGAAATCAGGGCCCAAGTTTCTTTGGGATCCCACCCCCAATATCGACCCCAACTTTCATTGGCCCATTGTCCGCCCAAGAAATTACCAATGGTCAACATAACCAAACCTACCGTTAGTGACAGTTCATTTATAATGGTAAGTTCCTTGATGTTCAGGTCCATTTTCTCCTTGTTCTTGTCGTTTGTCATGATGATCAACAACAAGCTCACCACCCCTAGGATCATACCCACGGTGAGGGGACCATAACTACCAACAATAACCGCCACGTGGATCATTAACCAATAACTGTCCAATACGGGCACGAGATTGGCTATTGAGGGGTCTACCCAACTCTGGTGGGCGATCCACAACAACATAGAAGTTACAAAAGTGGCCGCAGCTACCGTCATATCACTCTTTTTACTGAAGAGTAGTCCCATACCCAAAGTTGCCCAGGAAACGTATAGGATACTCTCATAGGCATCGCTCCAAGGTGCGTGTCCGGAGATGTACCAACGCATACCCAATCCTAGGGTATGCAAAACAAAAAACACATAAATCAGGATTTTGATTCCGGCAATGCTATACCGGAGCGCCTTTCTGTCCTTGATAATCTGGAATACCAGTAAAATAAACATTAACAGACCAACCAGGGCATAATACCTATATAGCTTATTGTAAATATCGGCCTTGTTGTAAAATACCTCCGCATTAATTTTGTTTTCCGAAGGCAATACTTCGCTACCGTGGTTTTCTTGGTTCTTTTTAAAGGCGGCCAACAATTTATCGGCCTCGGAATAGTCGCCCGTTTTTACTGCTTTCTCCAGGCTCATCAGGTAGAAGGGTACGGCATTTTTTATGAAATTGGCATAGAGGGAATCCGATACCTGATATTGACCTCCCCTATATTCCACAGCCGAGATCCATTTGTTATTGTCGTCATTCAACAATGGAAATATCTTGACGATTTCCCCTCCCAATGCTCTGTTTAAAAGTACCAAACGTTCGTCCAAACTCTTGAAATCCTTTTGGAATTGGTTGGGAGTGTTGGTTGCGTAAGCTTCCTTAAGATAAGTACTTAATTTGTACTGTCCTTTTTCATCAAAGAAATCCGTAGCCTTTGCGAACTCTTTACCATGCTCCAATCCAATGATCTTGCGAATACTGTCATTTTGCCCCTTTTTGTCCAAAGCAATAAATTCCGCATAGTACCAAACCCTTGGATTCAGCATCATGGATAGAAAAACCTGGTCGGAATTAAAGTCGGTATATTTGTCCGTTAGGCTTAGTTTTCTCAACAGTTCGGAAGAAAATGTATTTATGGGTTTCATACGCCCTCCGGCATCCTGAATTACCAACTTACCAAACGATGCAGCATGTTCCTTGGATGGGATCATAGCGTGCAACAAGGAATCTACCTGGGCTGCGGTAGGTGTATTTTCATGTGCATGTGAATCTGCCTCCACACTTTCCTGCGCCATCAAATTAAGACAGCTGCCAAGAATAAAAAGCACTGCCAACTTGGATCTTTTATTTTTCAATTTTTCCAAGGAATCGCCCAGACTTTTAAACCTGGTCTTGCCATAGAACATGATCCCCATAAGCCCTGCATACAATAGGAAATATCCGATATAAGTTATCCAAGTACCCCAAAAATCGTGATTTACCGATAGTACGGTACCCTTTTCATCTGGATGGAAACTGGCTTGAAAAAAACGATACCCTTTGTGGTCCAAAATATGGTTCATATATATATCATAATCAAAAGGACGCTCGTCCTCTATGGTAACCTTGCTCATAAATGAAGCATAGCTATTCTCTGTTCCCGGATGTTTTTCGGCAATAAAGTCGTTTAATTTAATTCCAAAAGGCAGGGTATACACCTTGGACCCGTATGAAAGGTTAAAATCCAAGCCTCCAACTTCAAATTCGCCTGAAAAATTGGACACGCCCTTTGCTCCCAGTAGTTTTTTGCGTACCGTTTCCCCATTACTGCTGATATCCACGATCAGGGCATCAAGATCATTTTCTGTTTTTTCGTTCTCAGGAATGGAAATTATATCATAAGCTCCCTTGATAATTGGCTCGGGAATAACGAATTGCATGCCTGCAGTAGTATATAAAGACCTTAACTGCAGTGTTTGAAGGCTATCCTTTAATAATTCTCCCTGTAATTGATCGGCCATTCTCATAAACTGTCCTTCGAAGGGCGATTTTATTTGATAATTACCGTTAGATTCAATAATGTTGATGGCTCCGTCCGTCATTTTGTTCAAGGAAAACAAAACGTTGTGTATACTGCTTACCTCACCACTTTCCAAATAATGTTCATGACGTTGACCGTCGCCCGCTTCCACAATTTTCAGGTATTCCTTCCCATTGGGATCTTCTACCAATCCCTCTTTTGCCCCATCCATAAAGCCCACATAGGATATGGTAAAGGGCTGTCCGTTGAAATCGGAATTCCATGGCAAATTGGATTTGATAGCTTCAGAGGTAACCAAGATATCGTCCTCCAAAATCTTCCGTTTGGGCTCGTTGTCTATTTCGCCATCCACATAAACCGTGAGATAAGTTTTGTCCGAATAAAAAACATTTTCCGTGTTTCCTTCCCTGATGGGCATCATCCCTTCAAAACTTATGTAGCGGGTAACAAAGGCTCCAAGAATAATTAAGATCCAAGAGAGATGTAATAAAAGTACGGCCCATTTTTCCTTCCTTAAAAGATTATAACGGGCAATATTCCCCACAAAATTGATGACAAACAATACCATAATGGCCTCGAACCAAGTAGTGTTGTATATCCAAATTCTAGCGGTTTCCGTACTGTACCAGCTTTCTATAAATGTTCCAAAGGCCATGGCTGTAGCAAAAACAATAAATAAAACCGCCATTAAACGGGTGGAAAAGAACGTTTTTTTAAGGAATTCGATCATTTTGGCAAGAAGGTTTGTTTTAAACATGCAAAAATACATTTTTATAAGAGTTTAATTATTAAATCTTTTGTTAATTGAGTATTTACTTTTTTTAAAACATGTTCAAATATTTGATAGATAAAAACAGATAAGCAGTCCCTTACTACTGTGGTTTTATAAAAGGGCCCATGCTTTTCAATGTATATCTAGGTTCCCTTATGTTTCGGGGTACAAATCTTCCAAGAGCTAAATCAATATGCCTTTGGATACACTTGTAGGGGTTTAGGTTACATAATATTTATATAAATGCGAAGTAGAGACTTGTCATAGATAGGGAAGAATTGATGCCTAATAAGGATGATTTAATTTGGCTGCCACGTATTTCATAGGAACGTACCTTCTATAACACCTGGTGGACCCACCCCTAAGAACTTGTGTGAATACCAACATTCAAAAAACTTAATGACCATAACCCTATAAGTTTGATTTAATATTTACTTTTGAATATGATATCTATTGTTTTATTGGGTACTGGTAATGTTGCAAAGCATTTGTTCCATGCCTTTTTGGGGGTCGATGAAATAAATGTGCTACAGGTAATTGGTCGGAACGAAGATCACCTCCACTCTTTTAAGGATAAGGTGGAAACGGGTACGGATTTCACCAAAATTGCCGATGCCGATATGTATATAATCGCCGTAAGTGATGATGCCATAGCTTTGGTGGCTCCTTTCCTTAAGGATAAAAAAGGTTTGGTGGCCCATACCTCTGGAAGTATAGGGTTAAAATCCCTCGGAAATATAGATAATAGAGGGGTTTTTTATCCACTGCAAACATTTAGTAAGGGCAAGGCAATCGATTTTAAAAAGGTGCCGATCTGTATTGAGGCAGAACACAATGCCAACATGGAACTTTTGAAAAAATTGGCTGGACTCATCTCTATGGAAGTGCACGAGATTACTAGTGACCAAAGGAAATCACTTCATTTGGCAGCCGTTTTTGTGAATAATTTCACCAATTATCTTTTTACTATAGGCCAAGATATTTGTAAGGAACATGATTTGCCATTTTCCATGTTAAACCCTTTGATCAAGGAAACTGTGAATAAATTGGACTATCTCCCTCCCTGCGATTCCCAAACCGGACCGGCCAAAAGAAACGATGTTAAGACGATGGAAACCCATTTAAATCTGCTTAAAAATAAAAATTATCAGGATATTTACAGCTTGTTAAGCAAATTGATAGGAGAAAGATATGGACAAAAGTTATAAGGAACTGCTTCAGGATATAACCACTTTTGTATTTGATGTGGATGGCGTTTTTACAGATGGCAAAATCATTATCACCACTAGCGGCGAAATGTTAAGGACTATGAACGTTCAAGATGGCTATGCCGTAAAGGTAGCCATTCAACAAGGGTATAATATCTGTATCATTTCCGGAGGCACCAACGAAGGTGTTAGATTGCGATTAAAGGGATTGGGAGTTACCGATATCCACATGGGTGCCCATCATAAAATAGACCCTTTTGACGAATATCTGGATATTTACAATATAAATCCACAACATGTTCTCTATATGGGCGATGACATTCCTGATATTCCCCCAATGAGGTTGGCGGGTATTCCTTGTTGTCCACAAAATGCTGTACCTGAGGTAAAGGCTATGTCCAAATACATTTCCCATAAACACGGAGGCGATGGCTGTGTAAGGGATGTTATAGAACAAGTACTGAAGGTAAGGGGGCATTGGGCCGAAAATTTCAGTGCCAAGAACGATTAACATTATGCCCAACAACAAACTAAAGGAATATCGGATTATACTTGCCTCGGCATCCCCTAGACGACAGCAGTTTTTTAGAGAAATGGAAATCGAATTTAAAGTACATCCGATACATGTAGACGAAATATATCCCGAGCATTTAAAGGGGGCGGAAATTTCGGATTATCTGGCAAAATTAAAGGCTGCTGGATATGAAAAAAAGCTGGATACCAGGGATATCCTCATAACGTCGGATACGGTAGTTTGGCATAACAATATATCGTTGGCAAAGCCTGCCGATCACGACGAAGCCTTTTCCATGCTAAGGACTCTTTCCAACGATTGGCACGAAGTAATTACCTCTGTCTGCCTTACCACCAAGGATCAACAACAGCTGGTGAATCAATGCACGAAGGTAAAATTCAAAAAATTGGACTACGCGGAAATAGAATACTATATCCAACACTATAACCCGTTTGACAAAGCCGGTGGCTATGGTATTCAGGATTGGATAGGGCTCATTGGAATTGAAGAAATACAGGGTTCCTATACCAATGTGGTTGGCTTGCCCACCCAATTGGTTTACAAAACGTTAATGGCCATGGCTGGTTAGTTTATTTTGAATAATTTTAGGAAAATTTTAATGCTATGCAACGTCTGCTTACTTTCATTTTTGTGCACATCTTAATTATATTTGTACTTTTAAGTGCTTGCAAGGAAAAACCAAGAGAAGCAGAGAACGTTTCCCTTGTAGGAGGTGATATAAAAATGTCCGTTGCCAAACCGGTTAAACCCGTCTTATCCGAGGAATTCAAGAATTACTGGTATGCAGGAAAGGCAGAGATAACTTCCTATAAATTGGATCAGGCCCGTTATGGTGAATTAAGGGAAGGTAATGCGGTTTTAATATATGTTACCGAACCATTTTTAGCGGACAAACAGGTGAAGGCCGATCAATCAAATCCCAATAACGTTTCTGTGTTGAAACTCAATAGCACAAAAAAGTTCCTAACCGGTATTTACCCCTATTCCATAATGAACAGTAGTTTTTATCCCGTATCGGATAAACAACATGCCATAAAGCTTTCCGCATCCGTGCAGGAATGGTGTGGCCAGGTATATACGCAGTTGAACAATAGGGATAAATTTGAAGTAAATTCCTTTTCCTATTTTGAAAGCGAAGGGGATCAAACCATCATTTTGGACAAAACGCATTTAGAAAACGAAATATGGAATAAAATAAGGATCAATCCCAACAACCTTCCTGTTGGCAACATCCATATGGTACCTTCCATGGAATATTTACGTCTGGCACACAAACAACTGAAAGCCTATGGCGCCAAAGCAGAATTGAATCTGGATGCTGATCCAAATACTTATAAAATCACCTACCCAGAATTGGATAGAACCTTGGCGATCAGCTTTTCCAAATCCTTCCCATATACCATTGAATATTGGTCCGAAAGTTATACCAGTGGGTTTGGATCCAAGGCAAAAATACTCACTACCAAGGCAACGAAAATAAAAACATTAAAAAGGGCTTATTGGCAGGAAAACAAAAATAGTGATGTATTTTTGCGCGATAGTTTAGGATTATAATTCTATGGAAACATTTTTTTTGGAGTACAAAAATGAACTTTTAGGCACGGCCATATGTTTATTGGTGCTATTGATTTTAAAATATTTAGGTACCAAGGCAATACAAAAAGTCGGCAAAATAAGTGATATAAATGAGGTTCGTACGCGCTTGATCGTTAAATATTCCACTGTTGGCCTCACTACTTTTGGAATAGTTGCCTTGATTTTGATCTGGGGGGTAGAAATGAAGGATATCGGCTTGGTGTTTTCCTCTGTTTTTGCTGTTATAGGTGTGGCCCTGTTTGCACAATGGTCCATATTGAGCAATGTTACGGCCGGGGTTATACTGTTTTTTTCCTTTCCATTTAAGATAGGTGATAAAATTAAAATAATGGATAAGGAAATTGAATTGCCCAACGAGGTATATCTTATAGAGGATATAAGGGCCTTTCATATACATCTTAGAAGAAGTAATGGAGAACTATTTACCTACCCTAACAACATGATGCTCCAGAAAGCCATAGCCTTGGCACAAACCTATGAAAACTCATTGGAAAGCAGTGAAGTTTTATAAGGTGTTAAAGTAGTTGTAAAAATTACGGCTTCGGATTTTATATTTTTATATTTGGAAACCAACTAAAACATATACGTATGCGCCTTCCTTGGGTATTCTTTATTGGGATACTATTCTCATTTCAACTTGCTGATGCTCAAGCACCTAAAAAGAATACTTCTTCGGATATTTTTCATGCCATTCAAAAATTGAATTTTTTGGGTTCGGCCCTTTATATCGCGGCTCATCCGGATGATGAAAACACACGGTTGATTTCCTATCTTTCCAATGAAACAAAAGCTAAAACGGCCTACTTATCCCTAACCCGCGGTGATGGAGGACAAAATTTAATCGGTCCCGAACTTAGAGAGCTGTTGGGGGTTTTGCGTACACAGGAACTATTGGCTGCCAGGCGTATAGACGGCGGGGAACAATTTTTTACGCGGGCTAATGATTTCGGGTACTCCAAGCACCCAAAGGAAACTCTTAAAATCTGGAACAAAGAGGCTGTGCTAAGTGATGTTATTTGGGTTATACGCAATTTTAAGCCAGATGTTATTATCAATAGATTTGACCACAGATCGCCAGGTTCTACACACGGCCATCATACTTCTTCGGCCATGCTGAGCTATGAGGCCTTCGATTTGGCCAACAACCCCAATATATATCCTGAACAATTAAAGAAGACGGATATTTGGCAGCCAAAAAGGCTTTTTTTTAATACCTCTTGGTGGTTTTATGGCAGTGAGGACAAGTTCCAAAAAGCGGACAAATCCAAGATGATCGATCTGGAGGTTGGGGTCTATTATCCTTTGAAGGGCTTATCCAACAATGAAATAGCATCTCTTGCAAGTAGTCAGCATTTGTGCCAAGGTTTTGGAAGGTTGGCAACGCGCGGTAGTGAAAAGGAATATATAGAACTTTTAAAAGGCGATCTCCCAAAGAATAGATCGGATATTTTCGACGGGATTAATACCACTTGGTCACGTGTTGAAGGAGGGGCAGCCGTTGGGAAGATTTTATATGAAATAGAAAATAACTTCGATTTTGCCCAACCGTCAAGACACCTGCCAAAGCTCATAGAAGGTTATAGGGCTATCTTAAAAATAAAGGACGAGCACTGGAAAGAAATCAAGAAAAAAGAATTGGAAGAAATCATACAAGCAGTCAGTGGACTCTATTTGGAGGCTACTTCCGCAGAATCCAATACCTACCCTGGAAGTAATATCGTTATAAATATTGAGGCTCTGAATAGAAGCAATGCCAAGATTAATCTTATAGCCGTTTCCACCAGCACCGATAATCGCATAATTAAAAAAATCGCCCTAAAAGAAAACCAGAAGGAGTTATTCCAAATGAATCTAAATGTTCCCGAAAATATAGGATACACTAGCCCATATTGGCTAAATGCCAAAGGCAGCACGGGAATGTATACGGTAGAGGATCAAAATCTAATAGGGAAACCGGAAACACCCAAAGCCTTTAAAGTAAATTTTGAACTGGATTTCAATGGGTTTACCATAAATATTGAAAAACCAATTGTATACAGATATTCCAAACCGGAAAAAGGTGAACTTTATCAACCCTTTGAGATATTGCCAGAGGCAACAGCTAGCTTTAAGGATAAGGTAATCATTTTTTCCAATTCCGAACCCAAGGAAATTCCTGTTACTATAAAAGCACTTAAAGACAATGTAAAGGGCGAATTGCAACTGTGTTTTGGAAAAGGTTGGAAAGTTGATCAGGAAATAAAACCTTTTGAAATAGCAAAAAAAGGCGACCAGCGAATATTGAAATTTGTCTTGACCCCACCTATGGTAGAAGATGAGAATTATATTTCCCCCATTATTAAAGTGGATGGCAAGGAAATATCCAAAGAATTGATAGAAATATCCTATGACCACATTCCCAAACAATCGGTGTTGATGCCTAGCGAAACCAAAGTGGTGCGTTTGGACATCGACAAGAATGGAGAAAATATTGGGTATATAGAGGGGGCTGGCGATGAAATACCTGAAAGTCTAACACAAATAGGATATAAGGTCCAAAAAATAGACCCTTCAGACATACAAGCCGGTTCCTTGACCAAGTTTGATGCCATTGTTGTAGGTATAAGGGCATACAACGTGGTGGATGAATTAAAATTTAAACAACGCTATTTATTGGATTATGTTAAGGATGGCGGCAACCTTATTGTTCAGTACAACACAGCTGGTAGAAATGGGTTGGACATGGAAAACCTTGCCCCCTACCCCCTGACCATTTCCCGGGATAGGGTTACGGATGAATCATCCAGTGTTGGCATACTGGCCAAAACACATCCCCTAGTTAATTATCCCAATAAAATAACCCAAGACGATTTTAATGGCTGGGTACAGGAACGTGGACTTTATTTCCCGAATCAATGGTCCAATGAATTTACGCCAATTCTAGCCATGAACGATGAAGGGGAATCGGCCTTATCAGGTAGTTTATTAGTTGCACCTTACGGCAAGGGGAACTATATTTATACGGGATTAAGTTTTTTTAGGGAGTTGCCGGCAGGTGTAACAGGAGCTTATAGACTGTTTGCCAACATGCTTTCCCTGAAACAAGAGACTCAAAAATAAGCTGTAGCTAATAAGAATCATTATGTTCGAAAAATTTGATTGGAAAAAAGAATATACGCTGGTAATAGCGCTCAATATTATCTATATAATTGTTTTTTATTTAATAATGACCGGAAACCGATAAAATGGCTGCAATAGATTGGATCATACTTGTCGGAACCCTTATTTTTATTGTTGGATATGGTGTTTGGAAAACAAAGGGCAGTAAGGATGTAACGGACTATGTCCTTGGTGGTCACGATGCCAAATGGTGGACCATAGGTTTGTCCGTAATGGCTACGCAGGCCAGTGCCATAACATTTTTGTCCACACCCGGACAGGCTTTTCATGATGGAATGGGGTTCGTTCAGTTTTATTTTGGCCTGCCATTGGCCATGATTATCATTTGTATTGTATTTGTTCCCATTTATCATCGTCTCAATGTATATACGGCTTATGAATTTTTGGAAAACCGCTTCGATCTAAAAACAAGGACCTTGGCGGCATTATTATTTTTAATTCAGCGCGGCCTTGCCGCAGGGATTACAATTTTTGCCCCTTCAATTATTCTTTCCGCTGTATTGGGTTGGGATTTAAAGACCCTAAATATTTTAATAGGCATTCTAGTGATAATTTATACCGTTTCGGGTGGTACCAGAGCGGTAAGTGTTACGCATAAACAACAAATGTTCATTATAATGACAGGGATGTTCATCGCGTTCTTTTTTATACTTGGTTATTTGCCTGCAGACATCACTTTTAGCAAGGCGCTGAAAATTGCTGGAGCCAGTGATAAATTGAATATTTTGGATTTTAGCATCAATACCACCAGTAGGTATACGTTTTGGAGTGGAATAACGGGCGGACTTTTCCTAGCCCTGGCCTACTTTGGTACGGACCAAAGCCAGGTTCAAAGATATCTCTCCGGAAAAACCGTAAGGGAAAGTCAACTTGGCTTAATTTTCAATGGATTGTTAAAAATACCCATGCAGTTCTTTATTTTATTGGTGGGGGTAATGGTGTTTATTTTTTTTCAGTTCAACCATTCTCCTTTAAATTTCAATCCCGCGGCTACCAATGCCATAATGGAATCTCCTTACTCGGAGGATTATAAGATATTGGAAGAGGAACAGTTGGTGTTGGAAGGTGAAAAAAGAATGGCCCAAAATAAATTTTCCGGGGCCCTTGATCTTAAGGAGTATGATGCTATTGAAGATGCCAAACAGCACATTGTAAATATAAACAACAAAGATAAGGAAAATAGAAAGGCAGCCCAGGCCCTAATTGCCATGGCCGATGACAGTGTAGAGACCAATGACAAGGATTATGTATTTATACATTTTATTTTAAATTTTCTCCCCAAAGGACTTATTGGACTTTTATTGGCGGTGATATTATCGGCAGCAATGTCCTCTACCGCCTCAGAATTAAATGCCTTGGGAACGGTTACCTCTTTGGACTTGTATAAGCGTAATAAAAAGGGTGAATTTACTCAGGCGCATTATGTAAAAGTTTCAAAGTTGTTTACCCTTATGTGGGGAGCTATAGCCATTTCAATTGCTTGTGTGGCCAATTTGTTCGATAATCTTATTCAATTAGTAAATATTATAGGGTCTATATTTTACGGAAACGTTCTTGGTATCTTTCTCATCGCCTTCTTTTTTAAATTCATTAAGGGAAATGCTGTTTTTGTAGCTGCCTTGATAACACAGTGCATCGTCATAATTGGTTTTAGTTATGACTGGATGTCCTATTTGTGGTTAAATGCCTTCGGTTGTTGTTTGATCATTATTTTGGCTACCATATTGGAAGGATTTGATCGCCTACTGAAAAACCCACCGGTTAAAGCTTAGTTTTTCTTCTCCCCTTTAGTGAAATGGGTATTGTATATGGAAAAAAACCAAAATTCTTTTCCTCGCTTTTTATCAGGATAGATTTGCGTTTTATGATTGTTATATACCGTAAAATGATGAAGCTAACGAAAATTTTAGGTAATATCTTAGGAATATTTCTATATTTAATGTTGAAAATCCATTAAGAGCTTCTTCATATGCCTAAAATTCTGTTCCAGAATCAACAATATAATGATTAAGGATAAATATACTATAAAGGACATTGCTCAAATGGCAGGTGTTTCCAAGGGAACAGTAGATAGGGTATTACATAAACGCGGGAAGGTTTCCAAAAGTGCCTTCGAGAAAGTGGATAAAATTCTTAAGGAAATAGATTATAGGCCCAATCCCATTGCCCGAAATCTTAAAAAGAATAAAACGTATAGTATACATGTACTACTTCCGGACCCCCATAAGGATCCCTATTGGATTCCTGCCAATGAAGGAGTGTTGGAGGCCGCAAATCAATTTACCCCTTTCGGAATACTTATAAGGAAGTACTTTTATGACCCTACGGATAAATCTTCCTTTTTGATCCAATCGGAAGAAGCTATTCTATCGCAACCTGATGTTCTTTTAATGGCTCCTATTTTTGAAAGTGAATCCCAAGTAATTTTGGGAAAATGTTGTAGGACCAAAATCCCTGTGGTGCTGTTCAACAACCATATGAACACATTCAAGGAACAGATTTTCATAGGTCAAGATCTGAAACAAAGCGGAAGGGTGGCAGCAAGTTTAATGGGCAAGATTATTGGGGAAAATGATGAAATAGCCATCATCCACATAAACAAAGAGCCCCATATGCAATCCAAGGAAAATGGTTTTGTAGAGTTTTTTAAGGAAAAGCCGGATAGAAATCATATTATGGTTTCCAAAACTTTTAATTCGGCCGATAAAATCGGTTTTAACCAAGAAGTATCCCAATTCATAAAAAGCCATCCTAGAATAAATGCATTTTTTGTAACCAATTCAAAAGCCTATATGTTGGTAGAAGCTTTCGAAAGTTTAGAAAAGAAAGATGGGATCATCATAGGATATGATTTATTAAAACCTAATATAAAGTATCTGGAACAAGGGGCGATAAAATTTTTGATCCATCAAAAATTAAAAAGACAAGCTTTTCTAAGCGTAAATTACTTGGCGGAACATTTTCTTTTTGGAAAACCATTGCCCTCTCAGGAACTACTCCCTATAGATATTATTACCACGGAAAACGCACATTACTACCTTTAAGTAGCCTTCGGAATCGTATTTTTCTTGACCACCGACCTTATAAAGATTAAGGTTTTATTTAATGTGCTCGTACACATTTATGCATTTACTATTTGTATTGTTAAAAAAAAAGATTAATTTCACTCTTAACTTAATATTAACAAACAACTAAATTATTAACTCAAACAATTTTATTATGGTCAAAAAATTGCTATTATTTTTTGTACTAGTGTTCGGAGCTTATCCGTTACTGGCGCAAAGCAAAACGGTGACAGGTACGGTCACCGATGCTACGGATGGTTCCCCTCTACCAGGAGTAAACGTATTGGTGCAAGGAACCACAACTGGATCTCAGACTGATTTTGATGGAAACTATTCTATTGAGGCAGCAAGCGGAGACGTATTGGTTTTTTCGTTCCTTGGAATGAAATCCCAATCGATAACTGTAGGTGCATCCAACAATTATGATGTATCCATGGAAGAAGATGCGGAACAACTGGGAGAAGTGGTTGTTACGGCTCTTGGAATCACTAAAGAACAACGTAAGGTAGGGTATTCGGTTACCACTGTAGACGCTGAAGATTTTACCAAAGCCAGAGAAGTGAATGTGGCCAATTCATTGGCAGGACGTGTTGCAGGGGTAAATATCAAGGGAACAAGTAGTGGCCCTGGTGGTACCTCTAAAATTTTCTTGCGTGGATTGTCAAGTACCTCAGGAGGTTCTCCTCTATTTGTTATTGATGGTGTTCCATTGGATAATACGCAACGAGGAAGTGCCGGCCAATGGGGTGGTGCTGACGGTGGAGATGGTATTGGGAATATAAATCCTGATGACATTGAAAAAATGACTGTCCTTAAAGGACAGTCTGCATCAGCTTTATATGGTTCTAGGGCGTCGAATGGTGTTATTTTAATTACAACAAAAAAAGGAAAGAAAGGTTCTGATTGGGAAGTGTCATACAACACAAATTATACTGTAGAACAAGGTGTTGATTTTACCGATTTTCAGGAGGAATACGGTCAGGGTGTAGGCGGTATAAAGCCTGCTACTGCGCCTGATGCACGTACTACCGCAAGATCCGCTTGGGGAGCCAAATTGGACGGCAGTCAAGTGGTTGGTTTCGATGGAAACCAGTACACCTATGATGTTGCCAAAAACAATTATCTTGATTTTTATAGGACCGGAAGTAATTTCACGAATACCATTGGGGTAACCAAAGGTGTAGGAGATGGTTCATTCAGAGTATCTGCTTCATATTTAGACGCTAAGTCCATTGTTCCTAACAGTGGTGTTAAAAGATATAATTTCATGTTTAGTGCCGATCAGAACATTACCGATAAACTTAATGTTTCTGCAAAGGTTACTTATATCGATGAACAGACTGACAATCGTCCGTTATTGAGTGATGGTCCCAAGAACCCGAATAACTTTTTGTTTTTGGCACCTAATGTGGATCCTACGATTTATGCTCCAGGTTATGATCCTGTCACTGGTGCTGAAACTGTATTTAGTGACGATATCTACGTTACCAATCCATATTTTATTGCTAACCAGGGAGTAAATGATTTTGGTAGGAAAAGAACGATATCCATTTTATCTACAAAATATAACTTTACTGATAATATTTATGCCATGGTGCGAATGGGTAATGATGTTGCCCATGATTCGGATTTTCAAGTTGATCCTTGGGGATTGGCCTACACTGGAGATCTAAAGGGTGGATTAGGCCGAAAAGGTCAATCTGAAACCGCTGAATTTAATTTGGAAGGATTGTTGGCAGGTTCTTTCGTTCTAAATGACGATTTGGAACTGGATGCCCTTTTAGGAACTAATTTAAGAAAAAACAAATATGAAACCGTTGGAGTAGGTGGTGGACGTTTCGTTCTACCTTATTTATATACACCTAACAATACAGAAACTCAATCGAGGAGTTATGGTTTTAATGAGCGAGAAGTACAATCTGCTTATTACTCTTTGGATTTGAGTTATAAAAAGTATTTGACTTTGAGTACTACTGGGCGATACGACACCTATTCCACATTACCTGCGGGTAACCGTGATATTTTTACTCCCTCCGTTACAGGTGCTTTTACCTTTTCGGACTTGGTGGATTCAGAGAGTCTTACCTATGGTAAATTTAGGGCGTCTTACGCTGTTACAAGTGGTGAACCGGAGAATCCTTATTTAACTCAAGTATATTACAATTCCGGAAACACGTTTAATGGAATACCTACTGGTTCTTCTCCAACAAGTTTACCTAACACGCTAAAACCATTTACCATTAGCGAATATGAATTTGGATTGGATCTTAAATTTTTTCAGAATAGGTTGGCTTTCGATATTTCTTATTTTGACAAGAAAACCAAAAATGAGATACAAAATGCACAGTACTCTATATCTTCCGGGTTTTCTTCTGGTGTAATTGGTAATGGATCTGTACAGAACAAAGGTTTGGAAGTATTGGTAACCGGTGTACCAATTCAGAATGATGATTTTTCATGGACTACTTCCTTGAACTTAACAACTTTGAAAAATGAGGTGTTAAAAACCGACTTGGCAGACAACCCCATTAATCTAGGACAGAACAGGGGTACTTTGGGTAATGCGGTTACCTCTTTTGTTGTAGGTGAGGCTGGTCCTCAAATCAGGGCTTATGACTATGAATATGACGCCAATGGCAACATAGTCGTGGATGCCAATGGTCTTCCTGTAAGGGGGGAGTTCAAGAATTTTGGTTCCGTGCTACCTAACCTTTACGGGGGTTGGAACAACGACTTTAGCTACAAAGGATTCAACCTTTCCTTCTTGATAGATTATAGTTTTGGAAACAAAGTGCTTTCTGCTACCGAATATTATTCTACTTGGAGAGGATTGAACAAGACAACCCTAGTAGGACGTGAAGGTGGAGTTACCACCAATGGGATTACTGCGGATGCTGAAACATATTACAAAGCTTTAGCACAAAATGTTACCGGTACAAGTGTTGTAGACGGGGACTTTATTAAATTACGCCAATTGGTTTTGGGCTATTCCCTACCTTCGGAAATGTTCCAGAATACAAAGGTACTTAAAGGAGTTAATATCTCCTTGGTTGCTAGAAACTTGGCTATCCTTATGAGAAATGCCAAAAATATTGATCCCGAGAATAATTTCGGTGCTAATATTAATTATACCGGTATTGAAGGAACTAGTTTGCCCTCCACTCGTAGTATAGGGTTAAATGTTAATTTTAAATTACAATAATTATGAAAAGATATCTTAATATATTATTTATAGGGTTCTTCTTAGTTTTATCATCATGCGATGATAATTTCGATGAAATAAATACTGACCCCAACAGAGCAGGTGCGGACATCTTTGATCCAAATTTAATATTGCCTAATGTTTTGGCTGGCTATGCCAATACCACAGTTGGGTACAGCGGATCTATTTTGTTTCAGAGCATGTGGACACAAACTTTGGCATCCACGACTACAGGCGGTGCAAACTATTATTCCAATGGGGACAAATATGTAGCTTCTGGGAGTATAAATTCCTATATCCAGAATGTCTGGAACAGTGATTTTGCCAATGCATCCAGGGCAGACCAAATGGAGAAATTGTCCAGTGATAATCCAGATTTGGTCAACTTACAGGCTTTGGGTAAGTTCATGAAAGTATTGAACTTGTCATTTATTACAGATATTTATGGGGATATTCCCTATTCAGAGGCATTAATGGCCGAAGAAGGTATTACACAACCTGTATATGATAAGCAGGAGGTTATATATCCAGCAATGCTTCAAGACCTGGAATCAGCATTGAATGCCTTGGACGCAGCTAAAAGGTCGCCTACCAATGACCCTCTTTATGCTGGGGATATAAGCAAATGGCGTAAATTTGGATATTCATTGATGCTTAAACTTGCTATGAGAATGGTGAATTCCAATCCCACTGAGGCCCAGTCCTATCTGGCCAAAGCCCTGGCAGGTGGAATTTTTGCAAGTACCGCAGATGAAGCTGTATTGCCGATGGATGCGGATAATTTTCCTAACACAAATGCTAACTCCTTAAGAACCGTTGATGATACTTATGAAGTCCGTTGGAGCAAACCACTAATAGATTACTTAGTTGCAAATGATGATCCACGATTGGGTATTTCTGCCGAAGTACCGCCTGCTGGTTTGACTGCAAACTTCGATCCCAATTCTGTGGGAGATTCAGATCCAGCTATTCAAATAGGGTTGCCAAACGGTTACGACACCAGTGGGGGCGCTACTGATATAAGTAATCACCCTGATTTTCCCGGACCATCTGGAACTGGAGATGACGAAGCCAAAATTGGTAATTATTCAAGGCCCACAGGAATATACAGGGAAAGAAGTGCTCCTATTTTTATACTCACCTATGGAGAAATACAATTACTATTGGCCGATGCTGCTGCTAGAGGTTATACTACTCCTGGAAGTGCTGCCGAACATTATAGTAACGGAATAGTAGGAGTTATGCTGTCCATGAATTCCTTTGGTTCAGCTACCCAATTAACTGAGGCGGATGCCCTTGCCTTTGCTGCTGCCAATCCTTTGGATGAGAGTTCCACGGAATCATCTTTGGAGATGATCAACGAACAATTCTGGGCTTCAACTGGGCTTATGGGTAATTTTGTTGAAACCTGGAACAACTGGAAAAGAACAGGTTACCCTGTATTGACACCTGTTAATTTCTCAGGAAATTTCTCCAATGGTCAAATTCCTTTACGACAGGTTTATCCTTCTTCAGAAAGCAGTAACAACCCTGATAATTTTAATGCTGCTGTATCCAATATGGGTGGAGATACTTGGACCACTAAAATGTGGTGGGCAAAATAACAAAAGTATTGCTTTAGAGCATAATTTTTTTTAAGTTAGTAAGAAAGGAGAGGAAACTCTCCTTTTCTGTTCTAAATACTTTTACAATATGGAAAATAGAATATTAAATATCCACCGTTTTTCGTTGCTTTTCTTCCTTTTATATTTGATCCCCAATGTTGGATTGGCCCAAGATTCAAAAAGGTTTACCCTCTTAAAATCTTCACAGACCAAAATAGAATTCAATAATAAGATCAAGGATGGAAAAGATGCCAATATCTTAATTTATTCCAATTTTTATGGAGGTGCTGGAGTAGGAGTTGGGGATTTTAACAATGATGGGTTACAAGATTTGTATTTTGCTGGCAATATGGTACCTGACAAGCTATATTTCAATCAAGGAAATTTTGAATTCAAAGATGTTACGGAATTTGCAGGAATTAAGGATGATGGTGGTTGGTCTACTGGGGTAACGGTAGCGGATGTCAACAGTGATGGTTATCTGGATATCTATGTCAGTCGGGAACTTTATGACGACAAGCCAGAGTGGAGAACCAATCTTTTATACATAAATAATGGATTTGGAAAATTTGTCGAATCGGCTGTAAAGTTTGGGATAGCAGATTCGCAAAGGACTAGGCATGCCACTTTTTTGGATTATGATAAAGACGGTTTATTGGATCTGTTTTTATTGACCCAGCCACCCAACCCGGGAAGTTATTCACCCTTTTCCGGTACCACTCTACTCAAAGAGGAATATCATGTTAAACTGTATAAGAATACCGGTAACAACTTTTTTATAGAAACGACGGATGATGCGGGATTGATGCTAACTGGATTCCCAAACGGGGTTTCGGCAAGTGACCTCAATAATGATGGTTGGACCGATTTATATGTTGCCAATGATTTTAATGCCCCTGATTTTCTTCTATTGAACAATCAGGATGGCACTTTTACCAATATATCAGATAATGCATTAAACCATATGTCCTATTATAGTATGGGAGTTGATGTAGCCGATATTAACAATGATGCCCTATTGGATATTTTTGTTGTGGACATGGTGGCCGAAGATAATTTTAGATTGAAATCGAACATGAGTGGAATGAATCCGGATTCATTTTGGAAGGTAGTCCAGGAGGGTGGTCACTACCAATATATGTACAATGCACTTCAATTAAATAATGGAAATGGAACTTTTAGCGATGTAGCACAAATAACCGGGATGGCAGCTACCGATTGGAGCTGGTCCAACCTAATAGCCGATTTTGATAATGACGGTCTAAAGGATACCTATATTACCAATGGTCTTCTACATGATATTAGGAATACTGATGCTGACAAAAAAGTTGGAAAACTTATCAACGATGCCACTTTTAAGTTTTTACAGGAGAATCCCCAAGGTGGTAATGTCAATAGTGTTTTTGATATTTTGGACCTGGACAAGGTGCTTTCAGTTCTTCCCTCCCAACCCTTGCAAAATTACGCATTCAAAAACATGGGAAGTCTTAATTTTGAAAAAGTAATGGATATTTGGGGCCTAAAGGAGAAATCGTTTTCCAATGGCTCAGCCTACGCCGATTTCGATAATGATGGGGATCTGGATCTAGTAGTAAATAACATAAATGAAAAAGCATTCATTTATAAAAATAACTCCGAGATACTAGGTGCAAGCAATTTTCTACGTATTAAATTAAACGACCCTACGAATCGCGCTCTTTTTGGCACTAAAGTTACATTGTACACTGGCGGGAACAAACAATTTTTGGAACATACCAATGTACGGGGCATTTATTCCACAAGTGAGCCCATTCTTCATTTTGGATTAAATACTACTATGGTTGTAGATAGTTTGGTGGTACAATGGCCAAACGACACTATAGAAGTCTTAACCGATGTTAGGACTAATCAATTATTAGACTTGTATATGACCAACGGCATATATAAGTCCAATTTGAACATAAAAGTTCCGCCCCCCTTATTCAAAGAGACAAGAGAAGATTTGCCGTTTAACTATACCCACATAGAAAACGATTTTGACGATTATGATTATCAAGTGTTGTTACCCCATAAAATGTCACAGTTTGGACCAGCTATTGCAAAAGGAGATATTAATAATGATGGACTAGAAGATATTTTTGTAGGAGCCGCATCTGGTATAGGGGCATCACTATTTATCGCAAACAAAAATGGTGGCTTCTCTAAAATGCAAGGTGATATATGGAAAAAGAATGCCCACTTTGAAGATGTCGATGCCTTGTTTGTGGATATCAATGGAGACAGTTTTCAAGATATATATGTGGTTAGTGGCGGAAATGAATATGAAGCCAATGATCCCCATTATATGGATCGACTATATTTAAATAATGGCAATGGTGGCTTCACAAACGGAACAATTCTCGATATTGATCTAGTAAGCGGTTCAAAGGTCGTTGCAGAAGACTTTGACAAAGATGGAGATATGGACCTTTTTGTTGGAGGGAGGCATGTACCTCATCAGTATCCCAGACCAGCAACAAGTATGATTCTAAAAAATGAAAATGGAACATTGATAAACCGAACCACTGATATAGCCCCGGAATTAAAGGAATTGGGGATGGTTACCGATGCTACATGGTGTGATTACGACAATGATGGGGATCAAGATCTTATTGTTGTAGGGGAATGGATGCCTATTACGATATTTAGAAATGATCAAGGCCATTTTAAGAAACAGGCAAATCCTGTATTGGATGGAACATCGGGCTGGTGGTACAGCTTAGAGAAAGGAGATTTTGACCAAGATGGAGATATAGATTTCATTGCTGGTAATATTGGGCTAAACTATAAATACAAAACTTCCCCAAGTAAACCTTTCGATATTTACTATAATGATTTTGACAACAATGGTAATTATGATATTGTACTGGGGTATTACAACGGTGAAAAGCATTACCCCTTGAGGGGATTTTCGTGTTCGTCTGAACAAATACCAGGCCTAAAAAACAAAATAAAAATGTATGATCTATTCGCTTCTATGGAAATAGATCAAGTTTATGGTAAAGAAAATTTGGAAACATCCTTGCATTACAAAGCTGATACCTTTGCCTCTTCCTACATAGAAAATTTAGGTAATGGCAATTTCAAGGTTTCTGCGTTACCCAATATGGCTCAGTTATCCAATATCAATGATATACTATTGGAGGATTTTAATCTGGATGGTAATCTGGATGTTTTGGCTGTGGGGAATTTATTTGTTTCTGAAATAGAAACACCTCGGAACGATGCGGGCAGCGGGATATTGTTATTGGGAGATGGGAAAGGTACCTTCGACCCGGTCGGAGTTGTGGACAGTGAATTTTTCGCCAATAAGGATGCCAAAGGAATTATATCTGTTTTAAACGGAGATAAAAAATGGGTGATAGTTGCAAACAATAACGATAAGCTACAATTTTTTGAACAAAAAAAGAAATAGTGTTATTTCTTAAGATTTTAGTTTATGCGCGAGCAATAACTCTGTCAGCATAAAAATCACTTAGGTTGGACTACAATAGCTTAAAAAAAGTATTGGTTTAGGTGGTTTATATTTGTTTAAAGAGGTACAAAGTTAACGCCAAATAATTCTTTTATAGTATTAAAAAAAGCTCACTTTTCAGTGAGCTTTTTTAATTAAGTACTTGGAAGTGCTACTTGGCCCCCCACTCTTTCAAGGAGTCTTTATTCATTTTAACATAGTCCGCATTACCAGCAGCTTCGGCAGCAGCCAGCGATTTTTTTGCAGTTTCAATGGCCTGTTTTTTATCGCCGGCCTTGGCGTAGATCAAAGATTGTTGTCTCAACTGCCAAAAAGCAGGTTTTTCCGTTAAGCTCATAGCTTTATCCATCCATTCCTTGGCTTTGTTGATATCCTTTCCGGAATTCATATAGTATACGGCAGCTGCGTAATAATCATTGGCATCCGGGCCTTTCATCACTTTATCTATGGCACTCGTAACCGCCTTATCCGTAGGAACGTCAAATTTAACCCCAACATAGACATCAGACCAAAGCAAGCCTAAAGTGGCAGCGTTATCAGAAAGCCCGTCGATAGAAATCGTAAATGTTTCAACTTTAAATGGCAATTTTTGCACAGGAGCAGTGGTTTTGGCTGCTACTTTGCTATCGTCCCATTTGGCCGGTGTTCCTCCGCCGTCAGCTTCAGTATAAAAAATAACTTCCCAAGAAGTAGTTCCCGGCTTGGTATAAATGGCATAGGAACCAGCTTTAAGTTCTTGACTTCCAATCATTACATTGTCGCTAAAAGTAACTTTGGTCCTGGCATTGGCCCCGGTTCTCCACAATTTATCATAAGGAACCAAATCGCCAAATATAGTTCTGCCCCGCATGGACGGTCGGGAATATTCCACGGTAACATCTGTTAATCCGACTTTCTGGATAAGTGTCGAGGACGGACTCGGTTGCGGTGTGTTGATCTGTGCCTGTACTCCAAGAGAGACGGCAATCATTACTACTAAAAGGGTTATTTTTTTCATGTTAATACGTGTTTATTGTTTAAAGGCTAATTTACGTATTAAAAGACTAATCTGGAAGTCTTAAATAAATATTGGTCCAGTGAAAACCGTTCAGACCAAGCTTATGGCTCCTGATAAGCGTAGGGGGCATATAAATAACACTTAGTGAATAAAAGTTAAACCTCAGGGCAGGCCTGTCTGCCGACAAAGGCAGGCCTGTCTGCCGACATAGGCAGGCCCTGAACCCAATAATAGGAAGCGACCCTAGGGTCGAGGTATTGAACCTAGATCCCGCCGAAAATGGCGGGATTAGTTCAACTTGCAATTTTAAGTGCGTCTTACTGACTTCCCAAAATTGAGTTTCACTAATAAATAAAATAGTACAGGAATTTATTAATGAAAATTAGCCCATCAACTTTTACTTCTTTTTAGTAAATTTAATAAGCTTTAATTCCCAGTGGATGCCAGAAAACAAAACCCAGCCTGCCAAGAATTCCTTTATTTCGTTTTTAAACGCTCTTGGGTATGAAGAAAAACGTAAGGATGCGCAAACCTTTTTAGATATAATTAAAGATATAACCCATAAAACACCAGTGGTGTGGGGTGAAAGCATAACAGGATTAGGAAGTTATCAAGATAAATATGATTCTGGAAGGGAGGGAACTATGTCCATGACCCGGTTTTTCCGGGCAATATCAATTTTCGGAACATTTGGAACTCCATAAAACGATTCTCCAATACACAACTGAATGTGCCGGCTCAATTGATATAGTCATGCTATGAATCTTATATAAATAAAAATTCCCGATAGATATGGATTTACAAAATTTTACAAAGTATTTAAAAGCCAAGGCAAACATACCTGAGCAGGAATTTCAGCTATTGATAAAAAAAGTAAAATTTAAAAATATTGAAAAAGGGGAATTATTATTGCGTCCTGGAGAAATTTGTCGGCATTCCTTTTTTGTTGAAAAGGGTCTCCTGCGGTCATTTACGGTAGGCAACTCCGGTAAGGAACACATTATACAATTTGGTTCGGAAAATTGGATAGTTTCGGATCGGAGCAGTACTTTCTTTAATGAACCCTCAGATTTGTTTATCGATGCCATAGAGGATACCAAGGTAGTTTTAATAAATTCTGATTTTATAGAGGCTGCTAGTGAAATAAGTTCCTCTTTTAGGCATTACAATCAAATGGCACTTCAGAACCATATCCGACATCAACAGAAAAGAATCAATCTTTTATTGAGTGCCAGTGCCGAAGCGCGATATTTAAATTTTATACAATTATACCCCGATTTAACCCTCAGGGTCCCGCAATGGATGATAGCTTCCTATTTGGGCATTACCCCTGAAAGTCTAAGTAGGGTACGCAAAGAATTGGCCCATAAAAACTTTAGACCAAACTAATCCTATCTTACCATACATCAATGCACAGGAGTAAAAGTTCCCATAATATTGTAATACAATTTAAGATGGGTAATAAATGAAGACAAAAAATATAGAAATAGTGGTTGCACCAAGAGAGCCCCACTATGTTGGTGATGGATTTAGAGTGCATAATTTTATACCGAGCGGATATAGATTGGATATGGAAAGAATGGATCCCTTTATCCTTCTGGATTACAATTCCCCTTTCTACTTCCCTCCTACCGATAAGCCTAGAGGAGTAAGTGTACATCCTCACAGGGGTTTTGAAACGGTTACCATAGCCTATCAGGGGAAAGTGGCCCATCATGATAGTTCGGGCAATAGCGGCGTAATAGATGTTGGCGACGTCCAGTGGATGACCGCTGCTTCGGGAATACTTCACAAAGAATATCACGAAGAGAAATTTAGCAAGGAAGGGGGGTATTTTCAAATGGCGCAACTGTGGGTCAACCTTCCCGCCAAGTACAAAATGTCCACACCAAAATATCAGGGAATTACCAATTCACAGATTAACAAATATCAATTGACAGATAATAAAGGAATTATTGAGGTGGTTGCCGGGAGTTATAAGGGTATTAAAGGTGCGGCGTCTACTTTTTCACCAGTAAACGTGTTCAATGCAAGGCTTGAAGCAGGTGCCAAAGCAGGATTTACTTTTCCAGCTAACTTCAATACTGCATTGTTGGTGGTAGATGGGGAGATTAATGTGAATGGCTCAGAGACCATAGCAGAAAATCATTTTGTGCTCTTCGAAAATGAAGGGGAGGAATTTAGTATTGAGGCCTCAAAAAAATCAACTGTACTGATTCTAAGTGGAGAACCGTTAAACGAACCCATAGCTGCCCAAGGACCATTTGTAATGAATACACCTGAACAAATAGCCCAGGCCATTAAAGATTATAATTTGGGGAGATTTGGCTATTTGGAAGAATAAAGTGTAAATTGGAAGTAAGATTATATAACTAGTAGTAAACGATTAATCAAGATACCTATGGACTACAATTTGATAGATAATGCAGAGGCCAAGCAATATGAATATCATATTGATGGCGTTATTGCGAAAATTGAATATATAAAGGCAAAGAATAAAATTTACCTTACCCACACCGAGGTTCCCAAGGAATTGGAAGGTAAAGGAGTGGCCTCCTCATTGGTTAAAGAAGTTTTGGCAGATGTGGAAAAAAAGGGATTGACCCTAGTGCCCATGTGTCCATTTGTTGCTGCCTATATTAAAAGGCATCCCGAATGGAAAAAATTGGTCTTAAAAGGAATTAATATTGCATAAATATGGAACAAAAGGAAAATTTTAAGGAATACAACAATGGTGAAATTACAGTGGTCTGGAAACCATCAAAATGTATTCATGCAGGTATTTGTGTAAAAACATTGCCCCAAGTCTATAACCCAAAAGCCAAACCATGGATAACCCCTGAAAAGGCTTCGACGGAAGCATTGAAATCGCAAATCCTAAAATGTCCGTCAGGTGCCTTGTCATTTTACCCGGACGGAAAACGTTGAAAAGTTATATGAATTGACAATATTGCAATACACGATTCGTCTATATAGAGTATCTTTATGCGGGACTATACAATTATGAAAAAGGATTAGATCCCTATGTTAATGAAGGAATAAGCAAAAAAGAAGCCAACAAGAATGATTAATATATTTCACCGCAGTTTTCATATTATAGCAAGTAAAATATGTATTTCTTTGTGGGTGCTGGTTATAATCCTAAGTTGTTCCGAGGAAAAAAAGATAAGTCACTTGGACCCTATAAACTGGGAAAAGAAATACACAGCCCTTCCTTCCAACGACAGTCTTATTAAAGGGAGTTCCTATCTGTCTATTTACTCATCCATATACGATGGCACGGAGAAAACATTGCATCATTTAACGGCTACGGCCAGTATGAGAAATGTAAGCAATACGGATTCCATTTATATTCTAAAAGCTGATTATTACAATACCCAAGGAGATCTTATCCGCACCTATTTTAACAAGCCTATATTCCTAAAACCCTTGGAAACCATAGAAATTGTTATTGACCAAGATGATGAATATGGTGGTACAGGTGCAAATTTTGTTTTTGATTGGGCCGTACAATCCAATAATCACGAGCCCATATTTGAGGCCGTAATGATCTCCACCACCGGCCAACAGGGAATCTCTTTTACCACACGGGGAATAAAATTGTAGTCCTTGGGGATTCATGTATTAATTTGCTTTAAGTTAGTCTTAAAGTACAGTAGTGAATTGTTACATACCCATTTACAATCAATACATTAAAAATAAGCCTTACTTGCATGAATATCATTCACAATATCCCTGAAAATATATTTGAGAGTACTGGAATTGTAGCAGGTCTTTGTGCTTGCCTGGTTATTGCCTTACAGGTTTATAAGGAATACCGGTTTAAAGGCCCCAGTAGCCTCTCCAACGGCTTTGTTTTTGGATGGGTATTTATATATCTGTTTTGGTGTTTTTACGGAATTCGTTTTAATACTTTGGCCCTTTGGCTTACCAACGCCATCGCCGTAGTCCTGCAATTGGCTCTTTGCTTTATTGTGGTCCGAAAAAGAAAACTATATACTTAAGAAACCTAGCCATTGGAACATTAATTTTTTAGCATGAAAACAAGGCAGAATGCCTTTATGGGCGTATTTATTCTTTTGGTGCTGTTGGATCTGGTAACAGGATACTTGCACTTTCAAGGCTTGAGGCAATTGAGCAAGCCGCTTATACTGCTTTCGCTGATATTGTTTTTTGGGATATACGGAAGGCAACTAGCCAAAAAAATCTATCGCTATATCTTATTGGCTCTTTTCTTTTCATTATTGGGAGACATATTCTTGCTCTATGATCATCTCTCACCTATGTATTTTATGCTTGGACTAGTAGCTTTTCTCCTTGCCCATATAACTTATGCCTTGGTATTTCTTATCCAGGGCAAAAGCATATTAAAGAGGAAAGTGCCTTTGGTCGCTTTATTGCTGCTGGTATACGGCACTACCCTTTTCATAATTCTACAAGATAACTTAGGCACGTTGAAAATCCCTGTAATTATTTATATCCTGGGTATTCTAGCAATGGCCATTACGGCCTATAGTAGAAAGGACCTTGTAGGTCCAACAAGTTTCAAATTGGTATTTATTGGAGCAGTATTCTTTATCTTGTCCGATAGCATCCTGGCCATCAATAAGTTTCTTATCACAGTACCGGGATCACATATTCTGGTAATGGGCACGTACGCCACAGCTCAATATTTAATTGTTAGAGGTCTCTTGCTTAGTAAAGACTGAATTGAATATGGAATAAATAACAATTTCCTAAAAATTACCACAAAAGTCGATTAGTCCCAATGAAATGATTCATTTTTATTTACCTTTCTTTCCAACTAATTTTAATATCAAATACACATGTATAAGCCATTACTTCCCTTTCTCTGCCTTTTTATACTATACGGAAATGCGCAGGACTTTGATTTTCAGATAGACCATTCGTCCGTGATTGTTAACGATCTGGATACCACGGCAGATTTCTATGCCAATATTTTGAAGTTAAAAGAGATACCACACCCGGACAAGGCCCCGGGATTTCGTTGGTTTTTAGTGCAAGGTAACTCACAACTACATTTGATCTACAAGGATACCGTTGTGATGAAAAAGCATAAATCCATGCATCTCTGTCTGTCGACCCCCCATTTGGATTCCTTTATTAAACATTTGGAAAGCAATAAGGTGGCCTATGAGGATTGGCCGGGAATAAAAGGGGCCGTTACATTGCGTTCGGATGGAGTGCGTCAAATTTACCTCAGAGACCCCGAAGGATATTGGATAGAAGTAAATAATGCCAAACATCATTGAATATATCTAAACAATAGTTTAACTAGAATTAGTAAATTTGGGTATTAATGAAAAAATCCATTGAAGAATATGAATAAGGACAATTTGCAACGGAGTAACGTAATAGATAGCCTCCTTAAAAATGAAAGCCCTAATTGGCAGGAAGTCCTTTCCTCTGTAATTTCGGCTTTCGATTGTACCACTGGTACGATACATTTTTTGGATGAAAAGTCGGGATTGTTAAAGGTCCGGGCACATCAAGGTATTCCTCCGTTTTTAATCCCCAAGCTTTCTGAGATTCCTATTGGTAAAGGTATGGCCGGTATAGCGGCCGAGCGGCGTGAACCTGTTGAAATGTGCAATCTACAAACCGATGATTCGGGAGTGGCACGTCCTGCCGCCAAGGAAACAAAAGTAGAAGGCTCCATTGCGGTTCCAATGTTGCTCAATGGAAAATTATACGGAACCTTGGGAATAGCCAAACCCGTTCCCTATGATTTTACGAAGGAAGAAGTGGGCGACTTATTAAGTATAGGAGAGAGAATAAGTGGGGTTATTGGCAGGTGAAAAATTCATTTTTAATAAACTATTCGTTTCAACCAATAGAAACAATGGGCTATATAGATTAAAAAAGGACTGCCCAATGGATAGTCCTTTTTTTTATAATATTACGTTTTAACTTTTGTTAAACTCTTGTAATCTTGGCACCAATAGCCCGTAATCTCGTATCAATATTTTCGTAACCCCTGTCTATCTGTTCTATATTGTGTATGGTTGATGTGCCCTTGGCAGACAAAGCGGCTATCAGCAAGGAAACACCGGCCCTAATATCCGGGGATACCATGGTAGTGGCTTTTAGACTGGATTGAAAGTTATGTCCTATAACCGTAGCCCTATGTGGATCGCAAAGAATAATCTTGGCACCCATATCAATTAATTTATCTACAAAGAACAAACGGCTTTCAAACATTTTTTGGTGGATCAGAACCTCACCTTTGGCCTGTGTAGCCATCACTAGGATTATGCTCAACAAATCTGGCGTAAGTCCAGGCCATGGTGCATCGGCCACTGTTAAAATAGAACCGTCTATATAGTTTTGAATCTCATACCCTTCTTTGTGTTCGGGAATAACGATATCGTCTCCTTTCCGCTCCAATTGTATGCCCAACTTTCTAAAAACGGTTGGAATTTGACCCAGATCGTCCCAACTAACATCCTTGATCGTTAAATGGCTTCTGGTCATAGCCGCCAAGCCGATCCAACTACCGATCTCTATCATGTCCGGGAGCATTCTGTGATCTGTTCCACCTAGGCTGTCCACTCCTTCTATTTCCAATAAATTGGAACCGATTCCCGTAATTTTGGCCCCCATCCTATTCAGCATTTTACACAATTGCTGTAAATAAGGTTCACAGGCAGCATTGTATATGGTGGTTTTGCCATCGGCCAAAACAGCTGCCATAACAATGTTTGCCGTTCCGGTAACCGACGCCTCGTCCAACAGCATATAGGTTCCCTTCAATTTTTTGGCTTCCACACCATAAAAGTGCTCCTCCTTGTTATATCGGAATTTGGCCCCCAATTTTATAAAACCTTCAAAGTGGGTATCCAAACGCCTTCGCCCTATTTTATCGCCCCCTGGTTTGGGAATATATCCCTTGCCAAAACGCGCCAATAATGGACCTACGAGCATAATGGATCCCCTGAGTCCTCTACCGTCCTCTTTAAATTGGGCCGATTGCAGATAGTCCAAATTAATGTCATCTGCCATAAAAGTATATGACCCTTGACCTTTCTTTTGGATCTTGACCCCCAAATCCTCCAATAGGGATATTAGTTTGTTTACGTCTACAATATCAGGGATATTGGTAATCGACACTTTTTCTGAAGTAAGTAGTACGGCACAGAGTATTTGTAATGCTTCATTCTTTGCCCCTTGCGGTGTAATCTCACCATGTAATTGATGACCGCCTTCTATTTTAAATGTTCCCATTAAGGTTTGAGAAGATTAATACCGCTTTTTGCCGCGGTTTTGGTTTCTTTGCGTTTTTTTACCAGAATTGGTCCTTGGTGTTTTTGCCACACGATTCTTAAGGAATTGTCCACTTTCCGTCAAGTTTTCCCCTTCCTTGGCAAGGTCTATCTGTCCATCGCTCAACTCGTAAAGATGCTTAAAAATAGCCTTGTCGTCCACAGTATCCTTATTCCAATTTAAGTAACACTTTTTCATGTGGTTGGCAATGGCATATTCCAATCCGTCGCGCATATCACCCTTTTCCCATTTTACGGCTACATCGATCATACGCTTTATGTTGTTTCCATAAAACCTATATTTTGGAAAATTCTGTGGGTATTCCAATGGCTCCGGACGCTTTTGTAGGGTCTCTTTGGAGGTTATGGGAAATGGTGATTCCACGTTCAATTTAAAATCGGACATGATAAACAATTGATCCCAAAGTTTATGTTGAAAATCGGGAACGTCCCTCAAATGTGGTTGAATATTGCCCATAACACTTATAATGGCCTGGGCCACACGGTTACGTTCCGCATCGTCTTCTATAGACATGGCATGGTCCACCATTTTTTGGAAATGGCGTCCATACTCGGGTATAATGAGCTTTGGTCGCTCAGTATTGTATTCTAAGTTTTCTACTAAATTCAAATTGAAATATTTATTGCTATTTATTTATGATAAGGAAGTACTCTTATAACGTCTGCAAATTAACAAAATTATGCCACAAATACTATTTTAGAGTGATATTACCCCTTTTACTTCCCCTACTTCCTTATATTTACGTATTACTTCATCAGGGTTTTTTAGGTTTACCGTAATACTCAGACTGGTATATTTGGCATTTTTGGATTGCTTGGATTCGATCACAGCACCGGTATTGTCAAAAATTTCCTGAATCTGTTTAATTTTTTCAGTGTCGGTCGGGACTATAAACTTATATAGGTAATTGGAAGGCCATTTACTACTTTCCGCCAATTGTTCCTTTAATCTACTATAAAATTCCTCTGATTTATCCTGATCCATGCCGATGTTTTTGCAAATATATAAAGTATCGCTGTCAATTTTTTAATCTTAAGGCTATTTCATTACTTTGCAGCACTAATTTGTACATATAAATACCATATTTAAACACCGCTATTTGAATTTAGAAAGAATTGTCATTACAGGTGGACCCAGTACCGGAAAAACATCGGTCATAGAAAAAATTGAAAGGGAAGGCTTCTTTTGTTTTAGTGAAATATCCCGTGAGATTACATTGGAAGCTAGGGAGCAGGGCATTCCCCAATTATTCGTTTCAGATCCCCTGCTTTTTAGTGAAAGAATTATTGAAGGGAGGATCCGGCAATTCCAAGCAGCCAACCAAATGGGCAGACCCATGGTTTTTTTTGATCGTGGAATTCCGGACGTGGTGGCCTATATGGATTGTTTTGGGCAGCCCTATGGTGATGATTTTATAGAAAGCTGTAAAAAATATAAATACGACCACATATTTTTATTGCCACCTTGGAAAGAAATCCACGAGTCTGACAATGAACGTTATGAAAACTTCGAAGAAGCGGAACGAATCCATACCTTTTTGGATAAAGCCTACACCAACTACGGCTACAAAATTATACCTGTTCCCAAGGAAACCGTAGAAGGAAGGGTTACCTTTATACTCAATAAATTAAAAAGGCTATAGTGCATCAGCACCCTAAGGATATATTGAAAAAAGTTTGGGGATTTCCGGATTTTAAAAATTCCCAGGAAGACATCATAGGCGCAGTATTGGAAGGGCAGGATGTTATGGCGCTGCTTCCTACGGGAGGTGGTAAGTCCTTGTGCTATCAGGTACCTGCATTGGCCCGTGAAGGTATTTGTATTGTGGTATCGCCCCTGATAGCCCTGATAAGGAACCAGGTGGACACCCTTAAAAAATTAGGCATAAAAGCAATTGCCCTTACCGGGGGAATTTCCTTTGAAGAAGTGAACAACCTATTGGACAATTGCCTGTATGGCAACTATAAGTTCCTATACCTATCCCCAGAAAGACTACAACAGGAATTGGTAAAGGAGCGTATCAGGCAAATGAACGTAAACCTTATTGCCATTGATGAAGCCCATTGCATTTCGCAATGGGGCAACGATTTTAGACCTGCCTACCTGGAATGCCATATTTTGAAGGAACTTGCACCTAATGCTCCTATGATAGCATTGACCGCTACGGCAACTGAAACGGTGGTAAAGGATATCTGCGAAAATTTACATTTGGAACAACCCTTGGTAGTCAAGGATTCCTTTTCAAGGAACAATATTACCTTCAGTGTTTGCTTGGAAGAGGACAAAAAATACCGCCTTAAGGAATTATGTGCCCAGACCAATACGAGCACCATAGTATATGTACGTAGCAGAAAAATGACCATGGAATTGTCTTACTACCTTACACGACAAGGACATACGGCTACATTTTTTCATGGGGGTATTTCCAAAAAGGACAAGGACTCCCGCTTAAACCAGTGGTTGGAAAACAAAGTAAAGATCATGGTGGCCACCAATGCTTTTGGGATGGGTATAGACAAGCCGGATGTTGGACTCGTTGTACATTACCAAATTCCGGACAGTATGGAAAACTACTTTCAGGAAGCGGGAAGGGCCGGACGGGACGGAAAACCGGCAAGAGCGGTTTTAATTACCAACCTCACGGATGAGGCCCAGGTGCGCAAGCAATTTTTAGGGGTCTTGCCCAATGTTGACTTTCTTAAATTATTGTATAGAAAATTGGCCAACTATTTTCAAATCCCCTTTGGGGAAGGTAGTGGTGAAACCTATCAATTGCCCTTTAATGCCTTTTGCGAAACCTATAAACTGAATACTACCTTAACATATAATGGTTTAAGGTTATTGGATCAAAACTCTGTAATATCCCTAACGGAAGCTTTTTCTCAAAAAACCACGATCCGCATGTTAGCTTCCAAGCATCAAATTTTCGATTACTTGGATAAAAATCAGGCATCGGCACCTATCATACAAACCATTCTGAGAACTTACGGAGGTGTTTTCGATTTCGACACCAAAATAAATTCCCTATTGATTTCGCGAAAAGCCAACAAGAGTGAAAAGGAGGTAATAACCGTTCTGGAAAAACTGGAAAAAGATGAAATAATTGAATACCATGCACAACACAGCGACCTTGAAATTACATTTTTGGTACCTAGGGAGGATGAACGCACGATCAATATCTTTGCTAAAAAAATAAAACAGATACAGCAGGTAAAAAAAGACAATGTAGAAAGTATGTTGTCTTATATTAAGGATGGCAATCTTTGCAGAAGTAGGCATATTCTAAACTACTTTGGTGAAACAGCCAACGCCAACTGTGGAAAATGTGATGTGTGTCTTCAAAAAAATCCAATTGGCAATGAAGTATTAAAAATTATAGAGCAGGATATCTTACAAGTTTTAATGGTAAAAAAAGAAAGCTCCAGAAGCCTGATGAAATTATTGAGCTATAAGGAAAGTTCCATTATTTTGGCTTTACAGAGATTATTGGAAGAGCAAAGAATAAGGGTAAATTCTATTAACCAGTACGAAATAATCAAAAAATGAGCAAACCACGAATAGTGTTTATGGGTACCCCGGATTTCGCCGTGGCCATTTTGGATAAGCTAGTAAAAAATGACTGTAATATTGTTGGGGTCATTACTGCACCGGACAAGCCTGCCGGCCGAGGAAGGAAATTACACGAATCTGCCGTGAAGGTGTATGCCGTGGAACATGGCTTACAGATTATGCAGCCCACCAATTTAAAGGATCCCAATTTTATAGAGGATTTGAAAAGATTACAACCCGAGCTTCAGGTAGTAGTGGCTTTTAGAATGTTGCCCAAGTCTGTATGGGATATGCCCAAGTTGGGCACTTTTAACCTTCATGCTTCCCTCCTGCCCCAATACCGGGGAGCGGCTCCAATTAATTGGGCCATAATAAACGGAGAAAAGGAAACCGGGGCAACCACTTTCTTTATTGATGATAAAATTGATACCGGCGCCATATTGCTTCAAAAGAAAACGAGCATCACGGAAGAGGATACTGCCGGTACCTTACACGATAAGTTAATGCATCTTGGGGCGGATCTGGTCTTGGAAACCATAAATAAATTGGAGAAGGGGGAAATTGAGCCTAGTGAACAACAGGAAGAAAAACCATTAAAAGAGGCCCACAAACTTCATAAAGAAACCTGTGAGATCAATTGGAACCATGATATTGCAAGCATCTATAATTTTATTAGGGGATTAAGCCCCTATCCCACTGCATGGACTACCCTGCACAATGGGCAGGATAAACTTTTCCTAAAGGTATACTCCGCCAAAATGGATTTGGAAGAGCACCATTTAAAGGTAGGAAGCGTTGTAGCTACCAAAAGTGAACTAAAGGTGGCCGTAGTGGGAGGTTTTATCCATTTATTGGAAATTCAATTACCCGGGAAACGAAAAATGAGCACCAAAGAGGTGTTGAACGGACTAAAATTAACAGAAAACGTCTATGTTCGGTAAACCCCCATGTTCATTGGGGGTACGACAAAACGTAAAAAACCTCCTACTTTATCAACAAACGTTTCAAGTTATTAACAAAAATGCGGATTTCCCCCTGTTTTACTTGTGTTAATGGCAAATCCGTATAAATTTGTTGAAGTATTTAATTATAATTAATAACACTTAATTTATCGAAATTATGAACAAAACAGAATTAATCGATGCAATGGCAGCTGATGCTGGCATTACTAAAGCAGCAGCTAAAAAGGCATTGGAATCTTTCCTTGGAAACGTTGAAGGTTCTCTAAAAAAAGGTGGTAGAGTATCTCTAGTAGGTTTCGGATCTTGGTCTGTATCTAAAAGAAATGCAAGAGAAGGTAGAAATCCATCAACTGGAAAGACTATCCAAATTGCAGCTAAAAATGTAGTGAAGTTTAAGGCAGGTGCTGATTTGAGCGGTGCAGTAAACTAATCATAATATTATTATACATTGAAAGCACTTCTCTAAACGGAAGTGCTTTTTTTGTACAAAAGACTTTTCAGATTAACGGAATTGTTATATTTTAGAGATACTAGAACAAACAATATGGTTGCTGAAAAGCCAAAAAAAGGCAAACTCCTTATTGCTGAGCCTACACTTTCAGGTGATGTTTCCTTTAACAGATCTATAGTCCTGTTAGCGGAACACAACCAAGAGGGGTCCGTTGGTTTTATTTTAAACAAGCCTTTGGACTACAGTATAAATGATCTGGTTACCGAAATAGATCTACCTTTTCAGGTATACAATGGTGGTCCGGTAGAACAGGACAATCTTTATTTTATCCATAAAGTACCGGAACTCATAGAAAATAGCATTGAAATTTCTGACGGCATCTATTGGGGTGGGGATTTTGGAGCTATTGTGGACTTAATCAATAATAAGGTCATTTCTGAAAACGATATCCGCTTCTTTTTAGGCTATTCGGGATGGTCTTCCCTGCAATTGGATCAGGAATTAAGTTCCAAATCGTGGGTCGTAGTAAAGAATGTCTATGAAAGTGCCATTATTCAAAAGTCTTCCAATGCTTTTTGGAAGGAAAAAATGATGGAATTGGGTGGAAATTACCTCATATGGTCCAATGCCCCTGAAAACCCCAACTTAAATTAATTTTACTGATCCAGCCGGGCAGTCGCATTGAGTTTGCCCAATAGATCGGCAGCTACTGTTGTTTCGTACTCCTTCTTTCTGTACTTTGTAATGGGTTGTATACCAATTATGGCATTGGTTATGAACAACTCATCCGCCTTCTGTAGCTCGAAGGGAGAAATGAAAGATTCCTCAAAATGGTACTTGTCCAGTGCCCCTAGAATAGCGATCAACTTTTTCCTAACTATTCCATTAAGACAACCGTCTTTTAAGGAAGGGGTCTTAATTGTATGGTCTTTCACTAAAAAGAGATTGCCATTTAAGGCTTCCACTACCTTTTTTTCATTGTTGAGCAATAAACAATTCTGGTAACCATTCTCAGCTGCAAAAATACTCCCCACTACGTTGATTACCTTATTATTGGTCTTTAGGGTAGAGAGCATATCCGGATTCACATAAAAATCCTTAAAGAGCTCTACTTCGTAGGCACTATTATCCAATGTATAGAAAGGGGAATCCATTAAACTTGCTTCAATGATATAGGATACGTCATTGGTTTCCGGAAGATATAGTCCGCCATTATTTCTAAAAACCGTAAAGCGTAGCCGGGCCGGTTTATCCAATAGGCCATTGGCTTCCACGCAGGCCAGAAGCTGTTCCTCTAAAAATTCCATGGTAAAATCCATGGGAATTTCCATTCTCAAAATCCGCATGGAAGCCATGAGTCGGAGATAGTGGTCTTCCCAAAAGAATATTTTTCCGTTTACTACCCTAATGGATTCGAACAGGGCATCGCCATAGCGCAGTCCCCTATTCTGGTGATTAAGGTAAGAAGTGTTTTTAGAAAGTAGGTTTCCGTTAAAATTAACCATAAAAAAAGCCTTGAAAAATCAAGGCCAAAGATACATTATATTCCCTTAATGTATTAGGCGGAGCCCAATACCTGTTTTAAACTGGATACTTGGTTCTCCCATAGCATTTTAGATTCGTCCACTTCATCCTCATAGGCAAAATCTGTTATAAATAGGGAAACGTCCTTGGTTATTTCATCAACTATTATGCGCATTTCAAAAAAACTATCATCATCTTCCGCTACCCAGGTGAATTTTACAAATTCATCGCTTTTCCGCTTTAGTAATTTAGCTTGCTCTTCGGAACCATCCCAAATAAAATTGAACATTTCACCCCTGGAATTTACATTATCTGCGAACCATTCGGAAAGTCCTGAGGGGGTAGATATATATTGATATAATAGTTGTGGTGAGGATTGAATTACAAATTCAACTTCAAATTTAATTTTATCGCTCATTCTGAATAGTGTTTATGGCGGACAATATATATATTTATAAATGATTAAAAAATAAAACCGAGATAATATTTTTAGCAATCTAATTTGGAAAGGACAGAAAATTAACTTTATATTTGCACCCGTTAAAAACGGCATGGCGAGGTAGCTCAGTTGGTTAGAGCGTCGGATTCATAACCCGGAGGTCGGGGGATCGTGCCCCCCTCTCGCTACCAGTAAAATCAAGTAATCCAGGAGTTTAAGCTCCTGGATTTTTTGTTAGGTACAACATAGGTACAACATTTTAAAGTTTACTTTCAAAATATTGCTTTCACTTCAAAAAGACCTATCACCAATTGTTTGACTCTCATTTTTCTAATAGATTGGTATTACACCTAGTTTTATTTGTAGGATTATGCCCAAAACCTATTTGGATGAGTCGATCAAAAAGAACCGTTTGCGCCGAATTATAATATGAATAGGAAACTAGATTCTTAAAATCGAGTCCTTTGTATTTAAATTAATTTCGATTTTTTAGCTGATGCTACCGGATTCAAAGCTGGACATATAGAAAATATTCTACACGTTCTAAACCGCTATACCTTGATTTTATTTCCTGATAAATCGGAATATTGTGGATAGGCAGACAAAACCATTTTGCTGGCCTCTAAATGCTTTAAAATAAGTTTCTGCTAGTTACTAGAATCTTATGTCTGGAAGAAAGTGATTACTTAGTGGATTTGTTTTTTAATTTCAAGCGCAGCTCCACTCTAAACAACAAACCTATTTGATAACTTTTGCCGAGTGAAAAACTGAATATGTGTAAAAAAAGTTGACTGTTGACAGCCAATATCAAGCACAATAATCAGCAATGAGTTAAATTCTAAATGCAATGAATTTTATCTTACAAAAGATTAACCTCAAAATTTATCTTTAAGGGCAAGATTTAAAACTATACAGTCTTATTGGATTCAAAACTTTTGGTCCGGTCCATAAATTATTTGGATTAAGTTTATTAGTGAAAGACTATCCGACAATCTGAATATTTCTTATATTAGTGTACTTACAATCCTACAATCCAATGTGTTATTTGTACAATAAGCGAAAAAAATTAATAGGTTGATTTTATGTGGAAAAAGGTATTTAAAATTTTCGCAATACTTTATTTTCCTCTTTTAATATTTTCCTTGGTCCTATTCATCTATCAAAAAAACGTACAAATAAAAAATTTCTCGTTGTTACAAGAGCGTGAAACAATTATGAAGAGAAAATCTTTTATAGATCTTTTTCAGGCACCCATACAAAATGCCAACTATTGGTCAAAACTGAAGTTTCCAAAAGACTTTGACCCGTTGAATACCCATAGGGCCTTCATGGAACCATACCTTGAAATTATTAAGGGAATTACCCATTACGATCAGTTTCGATTTCTTGACTTAAATGGTAAAGAATTTTTTCGTGTGCAGCGGAAAGGAATCGATTCTTTAGAATTTGGTGAATTGCAGAACAAAAGTAGCCGCACTTATTTTAAAGAGGGGATTGGCCTTAAGTACGGGCAACTTTACCTATCTCAAATTAATTTGAACAGGGAAAATGGTAAAATTGAAAAACCATACAAACCTGTTATTCGGGCAGTGCAACCCATTTTTGATGGCAATAAAAAAAAGATAGGTGTTGTGGTCATCAATTATAAAATGGATCGAATTCTTAACCAACTAAGAACCAACATAGTTGATAATAATTTCTATCTACTGGATGATAACTTGAATATAATTACCTCCAATACCTATATAAACCAAATTCCATTTGAAATATCGGATTCAGTAGTTCCTCTGAACCAAAAATATGGTCTTTCCGGCCAGTTATTTAAAAAGGATACCACCTTTTTGAGCAATGATCATATATGGTCTGTTCAAACGTTAAGTCTGAATGAGGTGTTGGATTTTGGTTCTGATACACAATTAGAAATAGTTGCTCCTTACAATTGGAAAGTTGTTCAAGAATTACCTCCAAAATTTTTACTCGCCAATTTAAAGTTCCTTTATTTTGGTATCGGTATTTTCAATTTTATAACTATTACTATGCTATTGACCATAGCTTACTTTTTTGTAAATAGCAGACGACAAAGAGAAAAGTATGTCAATGAATTGGAAACAAAGAATGCGCTGCTCTACAAAAAAAGAAATCTATTGGACAAACACAACGAGCAAATTTCCAATATAAATAGTCGATTAACGATCAGAAACAAGCAATTAAGTGAATTTAATTATTTGGTTTCGCATAACCTTAAAGCTCCCGTAACAAGTATGTCATTGATTGTATCAATGATCAACAAAGAACAGGACCCCCAAAAAAAAATAAATGAACTTCTTCCAAAACTAAGTCAAATTGCCGAAAGTATTACGGAACTCACCAAAGATATGGGTGAGTATGTATCCATTATAGATGATAGAAAGGTTAAGGTCGAGGAAGTTGATATTTTAACTTTGATAAATGAGGTCAAAAAGGATTTCTCCAAAACGCTATTGGATTCAAATGATTTTAAAATATCGCTCATTTTATCAGCTTGGCAGGATGTACACTTCTCAAGATTTTACTTAAAGAGCATAATAAATAACCTTATATCCAACGCCATAGAATATCGGCGGGATGGGGTATCATCCTATATCCATTTTGAAACTTTTATTGAAAATGATAAAAAAGTGCTCGTGATAAAGGACAATGGTATAGGAATCAATCTAAATAGACATGGTGAGAATGTATTTAAGCTGTATAAAAGATTTCATAGAAATATTTCAGGTAAAGGTATTGGTCTTTTTTTAGTTAAATCCCAATTAGAAGCTCTAGATGCAACTATAACTATTGAAAGTAAAGAGAATATAGGTACTACCTTTAAAATATATTTTTAGTTTTTATAAAAAAATCCTTCCGAAAAGCGACGGAAGGATCAAATCTTCTAATTCTTAATTCTATTAAATCCTTCAAAAAGAGAATCCAGTAATTAATCTGTACCCAAATGCATATAGGACTACTATAAACATAGCAAAACTGAACCATGAAAAAGCTTTGAAATAGCTTTTTACCAGCCAACTTCCCAGCTGCTTAAATCCATTGAGATATATTTCTTTAAAAAGTAAAATTGTTTCCATACCAAATTGTTTAGGGGTTTGGATGCAAAGGTATCGCAGTAATTTACCTTGAACTTTCTTTTTCTACAAGATGTCAATAAATACGGTTTAATGAAGAAAAATAAATATTCATCAAGAATTATGGCACTTCAACGAATTCATATCTGCATTTTATGCATTTTCAGGGAAGCCTATGAAATTACAATAAACTTTGGATGAAATGAATTGAAAGAACACTGCTATGCAAGAGCATAACGATCTTGCAATTCTCAAATGTACAGTTTTGAAAAACGATTCGTTTATTACTTTTTTGAATGAAGAATCTTTTCCATAATGCTTTTGGAAAGTGGTTTGTCAAAATGCCCTTTTATCATGGGGTGCTCCTTAGCCCTTGTCCGGTCTTTCGAATTTGAAAAGGCGGATAGAATATAGATGTCCGTTTTTTGTAAAACATTGCTGCCAATCTTTATTGTATCAAGAAATTCCCAACCGTCCATGCCGTTCATGACCAAATCTAGAAATATTAAATCCGGCACATCCTCTTTATTAATTACAGGATGGGCAAACATGTTCAAAACTTCTTCCGCAGTATCACAAACTATAGTCCTGCAATTAGAAATTGATTGTTCTATGCAATATCTTGACGCGAATTGCGACACTAAGTCGTCATCTATAATGCAAACTTTCAATTCCATTTTTGAGAAATTTAATAGTTGTAAATATGAGAAAGAATTATCAATTAATTATATAATCTAACTGGTAAACGTTCAAAAGGTCCATATTCTCGCTGTAACAAGAAAGCTTCATAAATGAGGTGCGTCTAACAGAACTTTGTTCTTTTTATTCTTTATCCGGTGTTTTAGTCATCCATTTTTAACAACCTTTAAATACCTAGTTCGGTGTAATTGCTACTTGATTTATAATAGTTACAAAACGAACGTAATTATCTGGAAATTACCAGTCTATTCAATTTCCTTCCCCGCTCGTCCACTATTACCATTAAGATGGTTACAAATTCAAAGTTGGAATGTGAAAATAGGTTATTTCTGACATCTACGGTATTTGAAAATTGCAGTTCCATTCTACTATTTTTCAAATAGAATAGCAAAAATGTTCAAGATTTTTAAAATCTAATAATAAAAATAGTTAACAGGGAAAAAGCATATTCAAAGAAATCAATATGTTCTTAACAAGTCACCTCTCCAATAAGAGGTTATGGATTACAATTGAAGAACAGTCACAAATTTAGGTTATGAAGGGCATTAATTAATCATAAATGGACTCGACCAAACTCCTAAACAATCACTACCTGCATCTACGCAACATTTTAGGTGCCGTTCACATCATTTTGACAGGCTGAAATGGCTATTTAAGTAAATTGGCCGTGATTTAAACCCCGAATATACCTATCATGAAATTAAGATGTATAATTGTAGACGATTCCTCTATGCAGCGAATCGCCGTAGCAAGATTAGTGAACAATCATCCAAACCTGGCTATGGTAGCCGAGTTCAGCAATGCCATTGAAGCAAAAAGCGGTATCAAAAATAATGACATCGACCTTATTTTCCTAGATGTAGAAATGCCGATCATCAGTGGTTTCGATCTTTTGGAATCGTTGGACAACCCTCCACAGGTAATTTTGATTACAGGCAATCCTGACTATGCCCTTAAGGCTTTTGATTATGACATTACGGATTACCTATACAAACCTATATCTTTATCCCGTTTTGATGCCTCTGTAAAAAGAGCTGTGGCCAAATACGAGCAGATTCATAAGTCAAATGAGGAAGAAGAATATATCTTCGTGAAAAGTAACCTAAAAAAACGCAAGGTAGTACTAAACGATATTAAATGGATCGAAGCTCTTGGTGATTATGTTAAATTGGTGACCAATGAAGGTAATATCGTTATACTTTCTACTATGAAATCTTTTGAAACACAGTTGCCAGGGGATAAATTCCTAAGGATACACAAATCCTATATCGTGAATTTGGAAAAAATTGAAAAATTTAACAGTAAAATTGTTCAAGTAGCTGGAACACAGGTACCATTGAGCCGAAACAAAAAAACCGAATTGGCTGATGCACTTTATAATGTTTAAAGATTATTAAAGGTATTTAGATTCCCAACACGATAGCTTTAAGAAGCTCTCGTGTTCATGTTATAGATATTTATGAAAATACTTATTATAGAGATAAAATCTAATAATTAGGTTAAGCCATAATCAAAATTAGTTATTTTATATTTTTGGATCGAGCTCCTGATGCTGGCAACAGTCAACATAGATATCCTATTTAAATTATAAACAGTGGTATAACCATGATATATAAAATCACTTTTGGCATACATCAATCCCTTTGCCACTCCTTTGAAAATTGCTTAGAAGCTATCCAGTCGTTTTTCCCCTATCTACAAAAAAACCAGTTGGGCACTAGGTAATATCTGATTCTAACATCTGTTATTTTATATTTAATAAAATAAGATTTTAGGAGTAGACCCCTTAATACTTTTTTTTAGGGGTATAACTATACTTAAATTTAGAATATTGAATCCACCACTTTCTTTTACTCCACTCCATCTTTGATGGTGTTTGATTCAATTAAATGGCTATAAATATTCTTCTTTAGATTGAATGAAAGTATTGGATCTATTTTGTTCCCATTCTTCAGTATCTCATAGTGTAGATGGTATCCTGTGGAACTTCCTGTGCTACCCACCGCGCCAATCATTTCGTGCTGTTTTACTGTTTGCCCCTTTCGGACAAGCACCTTGTTCAGGTGTCCATACAATGTTTCAAAACCAAAGCGATGTTTAATGATAATATGTGTACCATAGCCTTTTTTGGAATATAGGATATTCAGGATAGTACCTGATGCCGATGAATAAACATATTTTCCACGCGCGGTGGCCAAATCGATTCCATAATGTTTCTTCTCTTTATCTGAAATTGGATGGACACGAATGCCATAGTTACTTGAAATGGAATAATTGCCTTTCTCCAAAGGGACAGCAGAAGGAAACTGCTCTAATAACTTCGGTCGGAACTGAAGGTATGTCTCCAATGAGCTTATATAAGAGTAATCGGGTATTTGGTATAGAAAACCAACTATTTTTTCTTCGATGGTCAGTAACAATTGATCACGCTCCCTTTCTATAAGGTCCACATCCGCAGAGCTTGATACCAGATTCATTTTAAGGCGTTCCTCATAAAGCTCCATTGTGATTGTGTTGTCCTTAAGTCGTTGTGCTGTATTATAAGGACAGTGCCATATTATAAAGAACAGGCACATAATGATTAAAAAAAGAAAATAGGCGAATTCTTTTTTTCCAAAGGTTTTAGCTGACTTTGGTTTGGTGACACCCACTTTTTTCCTCCAAAAAATTGTAGATTCAAAAAAAATCATATATTTGTATTTATAAACAAAATTACTATTTACATACAAATAAACAAATTTTCGGAATAAGATGAACAACTGGCTTATAGAAGACCACCTAATACACCTTCCAAATCTCTTTGAACATTTGGGGTACCGAGTTGTGCAATCCGAAAATACCCACCTTATACTTAAGAACGGTGGTGAGCACTATGTGATCATAAATACCGAAAAAGGATATTTTTATTATAAGGTGCAACGGCCACAGGAAAAACTATCCGCCTCCGACCTAATTACTGAGCATGTATCAAAAGTTGAAGGAATCGGCAAGGAACTGATATGGGATAAGGTAGATAGCCTATATAACAAAGTATTGGAAACCATAACCCTTCTAATATCCAATAACCCGGAATCCACTCTAAAAATAGTACCAAAGGATTATAATCACTTTCTATCTTACAGGTCACCACTCCAAGATACTACCAAAGACCTATATCATGGTGTGGAAAGCTCTATTCCCTTTTCGGGGCGTGTTTTCCAAAATCATGAAGGTGGTCCGCTATTTCCATTGTTCAATCTGCAGAACGAGGTCTGCGGATATTTCCTAGATACGGACAAAGAAGTAGTTCCTTATAAAGAGTCAGCTATAAAACACTCCCTTTGGTACTCCAATATTCCAAAGAGAATAGAGGGCCTTTTTCTTTTTAAAGATCCTAAGGAAGCTTTGGCATTCCATAAAAAATTCCAATTAAAAAATGTAGTATACATGGCATTGGGAGCGATAAATTCCCAGACGACCGATATACTTTTCCAGATACAAAGGCTAACGAAAGTGGACAAACTCTTTTTAAGCTTCACGGGAAATAAAAAAATAGAGGGCTATTTGCGGGATCTCCATTTTATATCATATACAAAGGATTCCGATTTTAATTTGACCTTGACCGATAGGGATATGCTATTACGCTTCCCCATGGGAAAGGAAAAATCCTTCTCCCGCTTTTACGACCATACCAGACGCTTTAACCAAGACTTAGCCCAAAGCTTTTTGAATTTCAACAAAATCATAGACCAAAACAGGCTGAACAAATACAGTATTCTGGTTTCCAAGGATAATGAAGACATTAAAGTCCGATTACCCATTGAATCCAACGCCATTAAATTATTGGTCTGGTCGTATTACAAAAACTATCTGAACAAGACAATAGATATTCTAAAGCCAAAGTCTGACAATTGGTATACTGAATGGGAAAATTCTCAAAATCAAGTTAATGAAAGGAAGGAGGTACAATTGAAAGAATATAGGATTGCCCTATAAAATGGAAAAAGGGCGCTCCCGCCCTCTTTCCTTCAAATTCCGTAACTCACAAATCACTCCTGATTCGAAAGTCATTCAAAAGTAACAAATTCAAATTCCGTAACAATTAAAAATCACTCAAAAATGGAAAATCAAGTAGAAAACACGATCCAAAAAGTATTCGTTAATGTCAATCAAGTTTGGCAAAAGGCCGAAGCGATATCTATGGACGATAAAACCTTCAAAATAAAAGCCGGTAATAATCCATCCTTTGAAATGTTGAAGGACAGCAGAAATGTGGAAGTCCAAAAAAACAAGGACCAACAATTTGCCGAGGCCGATGTAAAAAGACGTTTGGAAGGCGCTTACATAAGTTTTGAGAAGTTGGAACCCAACATTCAAGAGTCGATTCTAGAAGGTAGGGAGCAGTTGATCGAGACAACATACATCAATGATGGCAAATTAAAGGAAACGGTCAAGATGGTCCAAATGCTATATAACTCCACTTACGGGTCCAGATTGGATGTACAGATCAAACGTAAGGAACAGATTAAACTTGAAGATGCCAATGCCTTTCAATATCAATTTACCAAGGATGAATACCATGCCATGGTACAAGAAGGCAAGACCGTTCAGTTCACAGGAACATCCTTGAGCGGCGATACCTTCCAAAAACTGGCCTATTACGAGCCAAAACTGAACGATATCCGCACTAAATCGGCTGTGTCTGCAAATATGTATGTTCTGGGCCAAATATTGACCAAACAACAGGCAGACAATTTGAACAAAGGGGAAGAAGTTAAGATCACCATTCGAAAGACACAAAAAGGACCTTTGACCTATATGGTTCGATGGAATGCTAAAAACCAACGTTTTCTTTACAAAAATTTGGACAAAACTATTGTTTTGGATAAAGAGGCCAAGGAGAACAAAACCATTGACGGCGAAAAAAAAAAGAAACAGCCTAAAAACGCCATAAGCATGTAACTCAGTTTATACTAATTCAAGCAAATGGCCGACACGCCAAGCATGTCGGCCATTTTACATCCTTCCTATGCAAAGTTCTAATTACATAGATGACCCTGAATATTATAAAAGATTGATTTCAAAAATCAATACTGAGGCCAATTTTCCGACGTACTTATATCAAAATGGATACAAATTGATTAAGAAAAGTGCAGGTTCTATGGAATTCAAGAATGACAGAGACCGCATTGTTCTACAAATTGCCAGAGAGCCGGTAACCTATTTCAACCGAAACGATTCCCAGGACAAAGGCCTTTTCTTTGGGTTTTTGATGCGGAGGAACGCGAATTTTTACCAGGCCGTGCAAGCCGGACTAGAAATTGTGAACTGGACTGGTTATATTGGAAATATACCTATGGAAGTTAGAGATACCAATACCGTGAGAAAATCCTTGGAGGATAATTTTACCATTGTTCCATTACGGAATTCAAGTTATCTAAAGCTACAACGGGGTATTTCCAAGACAACTTTAAACAGCCCTATATTTAAGGGCCGTATTTATAATGCGTATCCCACTGTGGAAAATGGCTATCAGTTCGCCAACATTGCCTTTCCAAAATACGATTTGGACGACAATCCCCAAAACTACATTCTCTACAATAAATCATATTGGAGCAGAGGGGACAACAAAATAAAAAAGTTTCGACTGGTACTAAATCAAAAGGATCATTTCCTATTTCATTCCAACCCCATCAAGAATCCTTCAAAAATTATAGTCGGGGAAAGTGGCATAGACCTCCTCTCCTACCATGAACTACATGGTAGTGCAGATAATTTTTATGTATCCTTTAGTGGCAACGTGTATCAAAAAAAGTTAGATTTCTTCGGTCAACTAACCGAACCTTACCTTAAGACAAACAGTGTATCCATGATATCCATAATGGACAATGATATCAAAGGTTTCGAGTTTGACCTAAAGTTGTTTAGCAGCCTTATCAACCGTTTAAATCCAAATGTATATTTGGAAAGTTCATATAGCCACGGAAATGTAAGGCTAACCATTAACAACACCTCAGAAGTCGGGGTTCAATTGACCAATCATATCACCTTGCTGGAGGAAAAATTAACGTCCCAACTAGGATGGGATAAACTTATGTCGAATTCTATCGAATGGGTAAGATCTACGGACAGGATTATATTGGAATTTTCCTTAGCAGAAGTTTTTAATACCATTCCTATAGACGGAGAAAAAAATCTCTTCAAAATCCTGTTAGAGACCATTAACGAACTTTATCTCCCGTTTAAGGCAACTATCCACAAATCCAAGGGAAAGGATTGGAACGATGACCTAAGGGATTCCAAGAAGGTGAAATATGTTAAAATGGAGACCCTCAACCCGAATGCTATGGTCATCGGTGATCAAATTGAATTGAAAACAACCAAAGGGCCTGAAGGCACACCTAACCTTGGTATCATAAAATCAATAAATAGCAACAGCGTGGAATGCGATTTTGGATTGAAATTTAGCTATCCCATTCCCTTTTCGGAAATCAGGGCGCATTTAAAGAAAAATGCTCCCCTTACTCCTGAAAAAAAGAAATGGGAAATAAAGAATAACAATAACTTACAAAACTTGATAGAATGATACTCATGGACCCCTTATCAGAAGAATTAAAGGACAATCTGTACTAGGTAAGTTTCTCTAACACTCTGATTACATTATGAACGACAAGAATCTGGCATTCTCGGCCATGCTACTTTCGGTAACCTTTTTTGCTATTATAGGCTTTATTTCCTATTACCCGATCGTGCAATATCTGGAATGTGATTCACAACTTTCACAAATCATACATGATTTCCTTATTCGATTTAAGCCTTTGCAAGAGCCCTTACCCGGAAGAACAATGTTATTGATGTTCATTTTAGGTTCGGTCATGCTATATAATCCCAGAAAAAAAGAGGGCAAATCATTTTTGACCGGCCTAACGTATTTTGGAATTGGCTGTGTACTCTTATTTATAACAGGATATTTTAAACCTTCCCAAATCAGTTTGCTCTGGTGCTCTTTGATTTTATATAATATCGGTTTCCTGTTTTCTGTTTCTGGTTCGGTACATCTTTTCCAAGTGATGGACTTTGTCAATGATGCCGAGGATGACCCTTTTAACGATCGGAACGAAACGTTCCGGCAAATGGAAGAACGCATAGATACAGAGTATTCCGTAAACATTCCCTATGAATACCAATACCAAGGACAACTGCGGAAAGGGTGGATCAATTTTGTCAATTTATTCCGGGCCTTATTGGTCATAGGAACCCCAGGTAGTGGAAAATCCTTTGCGCTGATCGAAGAGATTATAGAGCAAATGATAGAAAAAAACTTTACGTTGTTGATATATGATTTTAAGTTCGATACGCTTAGTAAGGTTGCCTATAACTATTGGCGAAGAAAAAAGGAGTGCACAAACGATGTCCAAGAAAAATCCAGACTACCCGAGTTTTATACTTTGAGTTTTGATGATATAGAAAAATCGCATCGCTGTAACCCTATCGACCCATATTTAATGCGAAACCAGACCGATGCCGCAGATGCCGCTACAATTATCATGAAAAATCTGAACAAAGATTGGATAAAGCGCAGTGATTTCTTTTCCAAGAGCGCCATTAGTTTTGTTTCGGGACTGATCTGGTACTTGAAGAAAAAATCCGAGGAGACGGGTGAGAATATCTGCACTTTGCCACATGTCATAACCTTATCTACAATAAACATCGAATACTTGTTGGAAATTATGATGAAGGAAGTAGAAGTCCGCAGTCTGATGATCCCTTTCAAGGATGCCATGGAGAGGCAAGCGGGCCAGCAATTGGCCGGTCAGACCGCAAGCGCCCAGATATCCCTTTCCATGCTGGCCAGCAAGGAAATTTATTACATCATGACCGGTAACGATTTTAGGTTGGACATCAATAATCCACAAAAACCTAAAATAGTCTGTATTCAAAATAATCCCGACCGTTCCGAAATCTATGCCGCTCCCATAGGACTCTATATTAATAAGGTTTTGCAAGTGGTAAATAAACCTGGCTGTAGGCCTTTGGGTCTTATCCTGGATGAACTCCCAACCGTTTTTATTATGGGACTTCGTAAGATAATCGATACCGGAAGGTCCCATTATGTGGCCACAGTACTGGGTATACAGAGTATTACACAATTGATAGCCGATTACGGCAGGGAACTGGCAGAGGTCATCTTTGACAACTGCTCCAATGTGTTCAGTGGAGCTGCAAAAGGGGAAACGGCCCGAAGGATCAGTGAGATATTTGGACGTATCCACCAAGGAAAAAAAAGCAAGGCAATTTCCAACAACGACACCACTGTAAATTTCAGTACCATTCTATCGGAATTGTTGCCAAAAAGCAAGATTACTAGTATGTCTACAGGCCATTTTGGGGGCATTGTCGCAGATACCTTTGAAAACCCTATTGAACAAAAACTGTGTTTTGGGTTGTTAAAACCCAATATGGAATCCAAAAAAATTCAAGGGAAATACGAAATGCCAGTGCATAACAAATTTAAAAGTGCAAATCATCAGGAACTAGTGGATTCGAAGATGAAACTGATACACAGCCTAGACTTTTTTGATGTTGTACGGAACCTCGATTTTGGTCAAACGAATTATTTGCACTTTTATACGACTTACATTAAGAAGTTTGCAGAAGATCAATACGATAATCATATAAAGCAAATGCAATTTGTCCCTTTGGCCCATGAGCTAAAATTGTTCGACCATCTACAAAAGTTGGAGGAATTGACAAAGAATCATTCCGACCATACAGAAAATATACAGCATTATATTGCCAATCTGGTAGATCGCATGTATATAGACAAGGAAATAGATAGGATTCTGGACGCTAATTTTTTAAAGGTGATCAAAGATATCAATGAGCTTGTTGAACGGGAATACGTTCAATGTACTGGAAATAAACCAAAGTTGGTTATTTTTGATGAACACAAAATTGGCGATAAAATAGCGGAATCTCTGGAAAAGGACGAAGTCATTGCAAAAGATTTTATGAAGAAATACCGCAGTAAATCCAGCAGGGAGTTGGCAGATGCCTTTCGTAGGCAATATGAAACACCTACTTTTGAAAGTGTTTCTGCGGTTAACCAAACAGATGTATTTACTGATTCTTTGGAAAGCTTATTGTCAAGCTATCCTATAGAAATGTATAAGGAATAATCTATATTTAAAATTAAAAATATGAAAGATATTGACGAGATGATGAGAGCCTCTACTGAGGGTTTCGCATACATCAGCGAACGTTTAAGGATGATTCGAGAAGAACTGATCGAAAAGGATACCGGCAATAAACGTTCAAGCGAGTTTTCTATTAAATCGATTACCGAACGTTTTGATATGGACTATAATACCTTGGTCAATGTAGAACGGGGGGCCATATCACTGACCACCATAAAATTGGTTTTGTATTATTACTCATTGGGCTATAATCCGGCATGGATTCTTACGGAGGATAACGAATTCATTCCAAAGGACAATATAGGGGAGAATATTGTCTACCAGACCGATGTTCAAGAGGAATACAAGGAGTTAGAATCTGCCATTGTTAATGCCCTTACGGAGTTTAAGAAGAAAATTTAAAAATAGATTGAAAAATTAGGGCTGGTAGAAAGGTTAACATCCTTTTATTGTTGAACATAAATTCATCTTCATTTCGTCATTTTGAAATCGAATTTCCAATAATGAAAAGTAACTTATTATGAGAATTAGTCAATTAGCAATGTTTTAATGTAGCCTTCCCTAAAAAATGGGTAAGGCTACAATTCATGGCCAATAAATTCATCCCCTAAGAGATTTCTAAAATATTCTCCTTAAATGTGGATATTCGAGTATTATTTTGAGTTTCCAATGATAGCCACAACTTCCCCATTGTTGTAAAATACTCTTTACAAAAGGTGCGATTTGTAAAGAGTCAGAGTAATTCATCAATATTTTGGTTTATCATAAGTATGACCTCATGACCAAAAACCTTTAAATTTTGACCATAAATTGTCTTTTTCTTTAGGCTTTGTACTATTACCACTTTCGGCTTTATTCGTTTGTGTGCTAGTGGTTCTTTTTTTAGTTTCACTCATGTCGAAAGTCTCTTTTTCTTTGGATACTGTCTTTGCGTCTAGTTTTGATTCTGTTTTTACTTTTTCAACACTTTTAGTATCATTCTTTTCTTCTATTAGATTTGAAGCCCTATTGCTCGATTCATCTTTGAGATGTGCCTCTTTAGCAATAACATTAAGTTCATCTTCAACCCTCTCGGAGATTAATTTTTCATAAATATAAATCTGCATAACGTAGTCTTCAGGAAATTGCGAAATAGCTTTTTTTCTATAATCACTATCTGCAAATTTTGACATTTTTAGTTTTGCATCAATTTGTTTGTCATAAACATATTGTTGCATATCATAATCTAAAGGAAAACTTTTAAGTGCTATATTTTTGATTTCTTTATCTTTTACAGAGGCCATATAATTCTTAGCAAGAATACTTTTATCATAGATGTGCTGTTGCATGCAAAAATCATTCTTGTATTGTTTTATCGCGTACTTTTCTAGTTCTTTATCCGTCACAGTTTCCATAAACAAAAATGCTAATACCTGATTCTTGTATACATGATCCTGCATTTCCTTATCTAATGGATACTCTTTTTTTGCAAATCGTCTTATTTTAGCGTGCACTTTTTTGTCTAGCTTTTTTTCTTTATCAGCTGCTGGTTCATTTTCTAATTTCTTAACCTCCTTATTTTTTTCTTCAATAAATATAGCTTCTTCATTATCTCTAAGGTCCTCTTCAATTCCATGCTTTTTTCTTAATATAGCAGCGGCTCTTTCTATATATGCCTCCCTCTTTTCATCTGTCAATAGGGAGAAACCCACTTGCTTTTGGCTTTTTTGATTTTCTTTGTTTTGAGTTATATTCTCTACAATTTTGGATAAACCTTTAAATTCAAAAGTTATTGGTTTAGTTGCTTCTTTAAATTCAATAGTATATTCCCCTTTTGATTCATTTACTTCAATAATTTTTCCTTCATTCCAAATTGCGTGTTTAACTATGTCTCCTACTTCGAATCTCTTTTGAATTAGTTGACGTTTAGCGTTTAAGACTAACTGTTCTTTTGCTTCTTTAATTATTTCTTGACTTAACTCTCCTTTACGAACAAAATAACTCTCGCTAATTTCAAATAAAAACCGAGATGGATATTTACTCAAACCTGTACTTAAATTGAAGCCTTCTGATTCGGTCAAATAAAATGCCTTTTCAGCTCTTGTTATAGCTACATAAGTTAAACGTCGCTCTTCTTCAAGCGCTTTGGCTCGTCTTTCTTTAATCGACATTGCGCTAGGCAGCACACCTTCTGTAAAACCACAAAGAAAAACGTATGGAAACTCAAGACCTTTCGAAGTATGAATGGTCATTAATTTGACTCTATCATTTTTATCATCATCAATATCCATATCTGTATAAAGAGCAATCTCTTGCAAATATTCAGTAAGGTTTATAGGTTCTTCATCTTGGCTTTCTAATAGAATAATTGAGTTCTGAAACTCTTTAATATTATCTAGCCTATCCGTATCTCCATCAGTTCTATAATAAGCTGAAAGACCGCTTTCATCCATTATTTCTTTTACTAGATCAGAGATAATTAAATCAACTTTTGTTCTCTTAAACTTCTCGACAAGTTCAATGAAATCGATTGCTCCCTTGCGCTTTAGGTCCTTTTCAGATATGTTTTCTTTTAATGCAGTATAAAGAGAAACGTTTTCTTTCTCGGCGATTTTGGCAACATTTTCAATAAATTTTTTACCTAAACCTCTATTGGGTCTATTAATAACCCTTAGAAATGAAAAATCATCTTCAAATTCAATCAATCTTAAATAGGATAAAACATCTTTAATTTCTTTGCGTTCAAAAAATCGTATCCCACCAAAAACTGAATATGAAATGTTCTCTCTTATTAGAGATTGTTCAATACTTCTAGAAATATGATTAGCTCTGTATAATATTGCAAAATCAGAATGTTTACAGCCTTCATCCTTTACCAGTCGTTTAATTTCATTTGCTACCCACAGTCCTTCCTCGTAATCATTTTTACCATGAAAATGAACCACTTCAACACCTTCTGGGTTTTGGGTAAACATGTCTTTATCGACTCTTATTTTGTTGTTTTTTATGATGTGATTTCCAAGACTTAAAATATTTGGTGTAGAGCGATAATTTTGATTCATTATAATTGTTTTTGAGTCAACAAATTGCTTATCAAAATCAACTAAAATTTCAGGTTTGGCGCCTCTCCATTCGTATATAGTTTGGTCTGGATCTCCAACAACAAAAAGGTTTTTATGTAATTGAGAAAGCATCTCAATCAACATAAATTGTTTTTGTGAACTATCCTGTGTTTCATCTACTTGAATATAGTGAAGTCTTTTCTGCCATTTTTCAAGTACCTCTGAGTTGTTTGAAAAAATGTAAAGAGTGAAATTGATTAAATCATCAAAATCTAAGGCAAAGTTTCTTTGTTGTTTTTCTAAATACCGAATAAAGACTTTTTCTATTTCGTTATCTGTTTCTTTTTTCTTTGAATCAAGGATGTATTGCAGATATTCCTGTGAAGTTTTTTGTTTACTGATGTATCTTAAAACTTGTTTAAAAGTGAATACTTTGGAAGTTAAACCTAATTCATTATAAACCTGCCGAAGAACAGTTTTTTGGTCTTCAACGTCCATTATGACGAAGTTTTTTGGATATTGGATTTTGTTTATGTCTTCTCTTAAAACTCTAACACAAAATCCGTGATACGTAGTGATGTAACTTAAATCAGAATTTTCACCAATTAATCTTTTTACCCTTTTACGCATTTCTTGTGCGGCCTTATTTGTAAAGGTTACACAAAGTATACTAGATGAGTTAATCCCTAATGCTTCAACAATGTAGGCGTATCTATTGGTTAGCGCTTTAGTTTTACCTGAGCCTGCGCCAGCAATTACCCTAACGTAACCTTCAGTTTCCATGACAGCTGCTAATTGCTGTTCATTTAAATTTTCCTTAAGTCTTTCGATACCATCCATTGTTCAATAGTTAATGGTTATTTTTTTGCTTCAACTCCTTGCATTTTAGAGTCTGAACTATAAGGAACTTTTCCTGACGGAACTACTTTACTTGTTTCTTTTAAATGAGTCTCTTGGTCATCAAAAAAAATGTGGGCTCCAAAAGCTTTTAGAACTTTATCTTTAGATAAACCTCCTAAAAAATGAGCTTCATCAACATAAACTCCCCATTTTCTTAAGGTTTTAATTACTCGCATATGAGATGGAGCATTTCTTGCAGTTACAATTGAGAGCCTTAGTGGAGTAAGTTCTATTGATGTTGGTAAATGCACTTGTATTTTTGAAAGTTTGATTAATAGTTTTGCAAAAGGACCTTCATTTAACGGGTCATCTTCATGTTCTGATTCATATTTATGGAAAGCTTCCATTCCCTCTGTTTTGTAACGATACTCTGAATCTTCAGAAAACAATACTGCATCAGCATCAAAAGCAATTTTAACTCTATTGTCTTTTGGGTCAAACTCTGTTGGTGGTGCATAGATAGATGCAGCCGCACAAGCGCCTGAATCAATTACAGCCTGAACGTCTTTATCATCTTTGGACAAGAAGAGATCAACGTCATATGCTTCAATGTATGGTGAAAGTGGTTCGCCACCCGATAAAGCAACTCTTGTAATATCAAGTTTATGTTTTGTAATTGAGTTTAACATTCTAACCCCAGTTTCTGGACTGTTTCTGGACATAACAACTACTTCCACAATTCTTTTGTCTGCTTGATTATTAAGTTCAAGTAGACTTTTAACTAATACAAATGCGGTACCAGGTTCTAAAGCTTCGTCTTCCCTTTCTTGTTGGTATTTTCGATAACCTTCAATTCCTTTTTTGTCAAATACAGCATTTTCCGATTCCAAATTGAAAAGTGCTCTCGATGAAACCCCTATTACTAAAATATCTGAAAAATCTACCGGCATATTTTTATAATTTGTTTTTTAATCAATCAACTCCTTAAAATGCTCATAAATCATAACCATTGCTAAGGTGTCTAGCTCGCAGTATTTAAAAAGTGCATTAGTTAACTCATCAATTTCATTTTGGGTCATATCTGTGTATTGAAGTTTACCATATGCTGTCAACGCAGCTCCGCCATTGGCAATATCTTCTATGTCCGATAAGGCATCTTCTATCTGGTCTTCACTCCATCCTTCAAAGACTGATGGTAACATTTTGTATGGGTCCTTTACAATACCTTTATCAATAACTAACCAAATGTGATCATCAGAAAAATTCTTACTTGTAACACTTATCTGATTAATAGGTTTAGAGTACTTATTTTGTAAAAAATCACTTTTAGCCAAGGAGGAAGGTAAAACAGCTTTTAGCGAATTAGATCCTTTAGTTAATGGGTTGTAATAATACCGTTTTTCAATATCCCATAAATCCACCATATCACGTTCTCCTTTCCATTTTAAGGCGCTATCTTTTTTAGAGTGTGAAATGGAATGTATAAAAGTGATGAGTGAATCTTTATCAGGTTCATCTGAGTTTAATAATTGAATGTAGATGGCATTTAAAATAGAATTCTCGTGATTTGAATATCTAAAAATTGTGCCTTTGTCATTCTCTAAAGCAGCTTTTAGTGCTCGAATGAATTCAAAATTAGGGAAGATACCTGCCTTATTATTGATGTATTCATTCGCATGAATTATGTTACCATCTCTATGGTAGATGTGATGTGAAAACTGAAAAGCAATTTGCTCGTATGGTTTTAGGTTTTTATTAAAAGGTAAGGCAGCTGCACTTGTTTCAAAATCAATAAAGTGAAGTGGAAAAACGAATGTATTCATTACATCCTTTAGCCCATCTTTATCCACATATATAAATGTGTCATCGCTTACGTCCTTTTCTATTTGGAGCCATTGCCTATGCGAGGTTGTTAACCGCCCTGGGTCTTCTTTTAAATCTATATTTTCTTCTGTAAGTTCACTTTTGAAATATATACCCTGGTCAAATAACTTATTGCCTTTTCTAAAATCGTAAATATCAAAAACATTAGGTTTAAGAAAGTCGGTAGATGTCCAATTATGTTGTTTATTGAAACATTCCTTGAATCCGGATTTTAAATCTTGTTCTTCTTCTAAATTGTTACATTTAAACTCGCACTTTTTACAAGAAGTATAACTTGTTGGCCAATTGGCGTACTCGTCCTTTTCGTAAACATTTTTGAATAATAGAATTGCTTCTTGAAAGCTCAAATTGGGATGATACATGTGCGTGTTAATCTCAATATCCCGTATAATTTGAGTAATATCTTTTTTTCCTAATACAGAATCTCCTGTTTCTTCAAGAGAATGTACTTTCTTAATTATCCCTGTACGATTACCTCCTTTTTTAGTAATTCTAAATAATTGATTCAACCCATTAATACTGGTTTTTTTAGACTTATCAACCATTATAAAGAATGACCTGATTTCCCAAGACGGAAAGGATTGTTGCATTACGTGCTTTTGGAATGCAACATCAAACAAATAAGGTTTCCAACCAGCTACCATGCCACTCTTTTTGCCTATTAGTAGAAATTCATTTTCAGGTGTAAATGATTTTGATTTTACTTCTATTAGCTGAATTTTATTGCCCTTTTTAACTAGTATATCTACTCTAATAAATAAATCGTCAAATAGAAAAGCTGCTTCATAAATAACAACATTTTCTTGCTTTAATAAATCTTGTGTTTGATTCCATGCCGTTTCATATTCCCAAGGATTACCCTCTATCAAGATTCCATTAGGATAATGCATTCTTGCAAGTTCTTCAACTTGAAAACCACCTTGTGCTAAGGCCTCTAAAAATGGGTCTTCTTTTTTGGTGTTTGCATATTCTTTCTTGCCCGTGTAATAAAGCTTATTGGGGCATTCAAGGCCTAGTTTAAATTTTGATTTGGTTAGTAACCTCATGTTAATTAACAATCTTTAATTTGTCATATGGTTTCTGTTTCCTTCGTCTGTCATCCTTTTCAAGTCCTAAAACAAAGAATCATTCCTTAGTCTTCGATTATCAATTTTTTGTCTATTAAAATAACTTTCTTAGAATAACCATTTGTTTCTGAAAAGTCAATTTCTCTTTTTATTAATTGATATTTTATAGCACTTAAGTAACTCATTCTAGCTGAGCCTGAGCCTCCATTATTTACTTGGCCATTAAAAACCTCTACCATTTCCATATCTGATAGGGTATCAAATCTTAAATTATACTCCTCATATAATTCATGTTGTAAATTCTTATTACTCTCCATGCCTTTTATTTTTCAATATTCTCAACAATCGCAATCTCGTCCTCCGTCAACCCATACAATTCATAAACCATCCTGTCTATTTCTATTTCTGTAGTGGCGATTTGTTTTTGAAGTTCTTGTGCTTTTTTCTTGTTCTCTTCAAAAAGTTCCATCCACCCAAATTCATCTTTTTCGGTTAAATCTGACACAGGTTCAAGGTTTTCTTCCGCCCTCGTTTTATTTGTGACTTTGATGGCATTGTTAAGCTCTTTGATGAAGTCACCAAACGATAGTTCATGCCAATTTTCAAGTTTTCGGGAGATTTTAAATAAATCAAATTTTTCTGTTAGATATTTCAAATATCTTAATTTGATACTATCAAATTGTGGCTGAAGTATTTGTAATTTTAAACCAAGTTTAGAAATGTTTACTCTTGAGGTAATATTGCATTTAGGCAGAGGAAAAGCTCCTAATTTGTCCAGACTAATTTTTGCAAATACTTTCCCTTTAATATCGTGTAGCAACCTATAGAAAATAGTAGCCACATTAGAATTTAAGATCGTAATTAAGTAGTCGAGAGAATAATCTTCGGTTTTGGCATAAATACCATGTATAAGTGTGTCAAAATAATAATTGTTAATGTCTTTAGCAGCTATAAACCTGTCTCCAGTTTTTCTAACTACAATTTTTTCGGTTTCAAAGAGATCAGGTGTACGTAATGCAAAGTCAATACGCGATTGTTTCTTCATTCCCTTTTTACTTTTGATATCATCAAGACTTATGGTTTCCGCTATATCATAGTCATAATTTACGAATTGACCTCCCCATTGAATTGAATTGGGATTTAACTCTTTTCCCCATATTATTGGTTTATGTTTTTCAGAAAGCTTTTCATCTGAAATAAGTATTTGCTTAATATTCCCTGGATTGAGTCCGTTTTTTAATTCATAATAATCTCTTATTGGTGTTAGAAGATGAAGCTTTTTTACGACTTTATCAGCGCCTTGAGCAATAGGGGAAATTTCAAAATGTGGGACTGAAAGAAAAAACTCTTGAGTTATATTATTTAATAGTGCCGCCTGCCCTTCATAATCAAAATATTTATCTACTGATATCAGCTTAATTTCATTTGAAATAGTTGGGTTATTAATTATCTCAAACTTTAAAATCAAACTTCCACCAACTTCCGCATCAGGAAAAACTTTTTCCGATATCATAAATATTTCGTGAACTTTAGATTGAGTGAGTAGATGTTCTCTAATGTTCTTAAAATAGGTATTGAATAAAAGAGATTTCGGGATTATAAATTGAAATAAACCTCTATCAAATATCTGAAACATTCTTTCTATAAATAAAATGTATAGATTAATTTTATAGTTGGTTAACGGGTATTTCACTTTGTAATATTCTTCTTCTTCATTTGATATGAAAATACCATAAGGCGGATTCCCAATCACCACATCAAAACCACCATCAGCAAAAACATCAGGAAACTCATTTTCCCACTTAAACGCTTTGTCACCAGCAACTTTTTTGTCATCGACCAGACTATTCCCACATTTGATATTGCTGCTTAAGTCGTTCAGCTTTCGGCGTGGCTGTGCCGTACGTAACCAAAGGGAAAGTTTGGCGATTTCCACACTTTCTTCGTTCAGGTCTACGCCATAAATGTTATTTTCAAGAATGGTGTTTTCAATATCTGGAAACTGCAAACCACCACCTAAAATTTTGGTTTTGAGTTCATCAATATAGGTATGTTCATTAATCAAAAAATCAAGAGCTTGGTTTAAAAACGCTCCAGAACCACAAGCAGGGTCACAAATTGTCAATTGTAATAACCAATCTCGATATTCATCAAGAATTTGGACAAGCCTTTCTATGGTAGTTTTATTACGATTTTTACGACCTTTAAAATACTCTTCTTCGTGGAAGTCTAACTCAATTTTCTTTTCTTCACAAAGTTTACCAACCGTATTTTCTACTATATACTTGGTAATATACTTTGGTGTATAGAAAACACCATCTTTCTTACGCTTGCTGGTTTGCTTATCAAATTCACCCCCTTCAATTTCTGAGCTCACACTTTCGATCTCGTTGAGCGAGTTTTCGAAAATATGACCCAAAATATTCACATCTACCTGACTTTCAAAATCGTAATTGGATAAGCTAAGGGTGTACTTGTACAATAGGTCACTATCAATTTCTACAGCATCAAGAATAGCGTCTGGCTTAAACAAGCCACCATTATAGGCATATATCTCGGCACGGTTTTGAGTTCCTATCCTTCCGGTATCCAAAAAATTAAAATACTGTTTAAACAGATCATACAATGGACGTTCATCTCCGAAATCTTGATCATTTTTCCATTTTTTAAGAATTTGCAAGGTGGAGTTGGATGGCAATAACATCCGGTCTTCAGCAAAAAATATAAACAGAAAACGGTCTATCAGTTTTTGTGATTTTTTAAATAACGTCAGTTTCACATTCTTCTCCAGACGGGCTATGGCGACCTGTTCATCGGCATCGATATTGGCACTGAGCTTCGCCTTGACGGTTTTAGAATTGTTGCGCACTAAATCTCTGAACAGTTCACGCTTAAATACAGAATAATCCTTATAAAAAGCTTTGGTAATTTGTTCTTCCTCAGCAATAGACGCCTCCTTTATTTTAAGTGAAGTATTATTTAGAATGCTGTCAATATGCAAACATAAATACAGTAGTTTAAATCTGTCTTGTGAAAGTGTGAACAAATCAAACTCTTCAAACTCTGTGGCATCGTTGATATAAAAACGTAGCTTTTCAAAATTTGATGTGACTACATAGATACAACCTTTTTGATTTGCTTTATAATCGAACGCTTGGCGACGAATACTCTCTAGGTCCTTCGTATTGGTTCCTTTTAATTCAATAACTCCAATAGCACTTCCATCCTTTAGAATTGCACCGTCTGCTTTGCGTGCATTCTTTTCGTTTTTAAACTCTGTGGTCAGGTTTGAGTTAGGGTTAGGGAATAACGTATAGCCTAATATATTAACGAATAATTCATTAAGAAATGTTGCTTGATATTGTTCTTCTTTTGCACTTTTGATATTTTCCTGTATCGTAGTGTTCCAGAAGTATTTTTGATACTTTTTATATGCCTTATCGACTGCTGCTTGGTTGAGTAAAGCGAGATGTGATTTAAGTACGGATGTTTGGAATAATGCCATTAACTATTGTAGAGTAATATTGAACGTCTAAAATAGTAAAACTTAATGAGCATTAATACTTTAAACATCTATAGGGTGTTAGTATTTTATTTACAAAATTCAATTTTATTTACTGCACTACTTCCTGCAATTATCTATTTTTCCAAATGTCCCTATTTTTAGCATTCCTTGGATTATGGACTTGATGTGAATCTTCAATAAATGAGGTTCCATAAAGGTATAAATTGCACTCGTACATTTCATTCCTAAACCGACACTAAACACTTAAGAGGCTTCTAAAACAGCCATCAATCTATGGTTGAGATATAATTTTTCCTTTCCTACTTTTTCAGATATTAAAAACCCAGCTTCTTCCAATGCTATTAGATAATTACCAACAGTTTTGGGTGTTCCTAATTTGGCATCGATTAAAAATTGTCTTTTAGTATATGGCAATCTAAATAATATTTCCACAAGCTCTTTAGTATATACTTTTGGCAAGGTTTCTTTAATTTCCGTGGTCATTAATTGCATTAGATCGGTTACGTCCTTTAAACGCTGTAATCCCTTTTTAGCAGTGTATTCTACCATATCGAGCATATATAATATCCACGATTCCCATGCATTATTTTCGGTAACCTCACGTAGTTTGTTATAATAATCAGCTTTATTTTTTATAATATACTCACTTAAGTAAATAGCAGGTGTATCCAGCAATTTTTCAAGTTTTAAATAGAGTAACAACAAAATACGTCCTGTTCTCCCATTACCATCGTTAAAGGGGTGAATTGCTTCAAATTGATAATGCATTAATGCCATTTTTATTAATGGGTCCATAGCATCTTCACCATTAATAAAGGTTTCTAGATTTGCCAATTTCTCTCTTATCACATTTTCACCTATAGGTGGCGTGTAGATAGTTTCACCTTTTGGATTTTTTAAAGCAGTTCCTGGTGTTGTTCTAATGCCAGCAGTATTCTTTTTAATACTTTGAACAATTTCAATGCACAAATTTGTACTTATAAAAGGGCGTTTTTCTATATCGCGCAGTCCATTCCAAAGGGCTTCTTTATAGCTTATCACTTCTTTTGTTGCAGGATTATCAAACTTTTTATCCGCCACTATAGATTTATACAGATCATCATTGGTGGTAATAATGTTCTCTATTTCGGAACTCGCTTTTGCTTCTTGTAGATGTATGGTGTCCAAAAACAGCGTTGGGTTTGGTAAATTGGTGAGCATACCATTTAGTTGTGCCAATGCCCTACTGGCATCAATGGTCTTACGCAACACCTTTGTAGTTTCCAAGGTTGCTTTCGGTGGCAATAAGGGTAGGTTATTGTATGGCGTATTTCTATTAAATGCTGTCATTTTGAACAAGAGTAATTATTACTTACGTTGAATTAACGAGGGTAAATATAACGAAAATTTACCTTTGTTATCGATATAAGGGTAAAACTTACTCTTGTTCATAATTAAGATTAACCTGTTCCCACTTGCATAATTGCCATTGCTATGTTTTCATATCCTCAATAATCAATTAATCAGGAGAGGTAAATTCCATTTCGCTTGGAATAATCCGTAAGCTCGTCTTTAAACCCATTAAATACTTCTTCCTCCTTATAATGGCTACCTCCCAAAAGAGAACTGAAGGCAAAGGCACTCCTACGCAAAATAGTTGCCTGTTGTGAATTCAACTTTTGTTTGGATACTTGAAGTAACCATTCCCGCAACCCCTTTTCTAAATGGTATTCCATAACGTCCTTATCCAAATTTGGACGTAATTTATCGTAGATCATCATAAAAGCAACTTTACCGTATAATTCTTTTTCTATCAAATAAGAAAGCCATAAATTTTTAAGCTGTCCCCTACCCTCGTCCATTATATTGGATAATGTTTTGGATTGCTCGTTCAACACTTGATCCAAATTCTTGATCGATTTAAGATATGCCTGGGTTTTTAATGCTAACGGAATACTGACCCCATGTTTTGAATAAATAGAGCTGATGCAAATATCATCCTCTATTTGCTTAAAATTAAATCCCTTGGCGTTGAACAGTTTTATATAATCGCTTGCGGATTTTTCGTATGGCAAATGGAGCCGTTCCGTTTTATGGAGATATGCCTTTAAGCTATGTTCTTCAAACCGCTTTCCATAATCCAGAGTCATTGAACTGTATAATTGGGGCAGTAACATGGGAAGGAAAAAAGCGGTGGCGCTTAAATCAAGAGCCTTACACCCTTTTTCTTCCATTAACACTTCCAATACCTTTTCATTTTGATTGATACAACCAAAGGATATGTAGGCTTCATTCTCATTTGGAATATGATAATTGTCCAGGAACATCTTAACGGAATGGATATTGGAGTTGCTATAGGAAATTGAACCATTACTATATTTGAGGCCTAAACCCTGTAGCAAATGAAATAAGGTAGTTTGGCTCCCAGAAATATCGAATACATTGGCTTCCAATACCTTTTTTAAAATCGAAACCCTGTTTTCCAGTGTTTTTAGTTCTTTTTTCGATTCCTTTATACCCAACATCATTCGCATGCTCTCAAATTCCTTTTGTACCGAAATCAATAAGGTACTACCATTATTTTCGGGCATATAATGGTTTAGAAATGAATATTGTTCAGAACTAGCTAAAAAGGGCAGCAAATCCTTAAAGCTTTTTATTATTACAAATTCCGATAACATCATTTTACCTTTATTGGCATCCAAGTAGGATTTATAAAAGGCATTTTTTATTAGTTTTTGTATTTCAAGAACAAACTGGTTGCTATCCACATCTATGCTGGTTTCCCCATCCTCGGAATTGTTTATCTGTGGATGGTTTACGACATCTATTTCTGAACCTATTTCCGAAGTACTACATATAAATCCTGATTTATCATAGATGATAATATCACTTGGTTGCATTTCATTATCGTAAAGCAATTCACAATCCAGATTCTGATAGGATTTAAGTACATCCAGCAAGTTTTCATAATGTATGTTCTCGAACAATTTAAATGTGGTCATTATCTGTTTTTCCAAACGCTTTTGTACCATAGGCAATAGTTTGGAACGCTTGTTCCGCTCAAAGACCTTTTGCAATTTTGGACCGCTAAGTTGTGGATGTACAGTGGACCCGTTGATAAATCTTGATCTGTATCCATCTTCCACTTCTATGCCAAACGATACGCCTATCCTGCCATTGTGGTCCATCGTCCTTACTTGGATGTGGTGCGGTCTCAATATTTCGGACAATTCTTTAAAGCTTCGCACCTTGTACTTCTGGAGCATGTTGTTTGTGATATCCTGTATATAGAACCTGACCCCGTTAATGTCCTCGTTCTTGAATTGTGGGATCCGATAAATTGGAAGCTCCCTGTCTTTAAGTGTTTCAGGCGATAAGGAGAGCCCAAACTGTTTTTCAAGGTATTTCTGTGTCGCTACGTTCCTTTTGAAATCATTGGAAAGGTTTATTTGCAGACAATCTTCCCTTATGGTGGTCGAGACTATGTGGACATGCTCGTGCTTGGTATCGTGGTGGCGTACCACCATATAAGGTTGTTCTCCATAGCCCATATGTTCCATGTACGCTTTGGACAGTTCAAAAAAGTCGATGTCTTCCAAATGTTCGCCTCGGGGAAGATTGATAGTCGCATGTACATATCGTCTTTCAGAATCGTGCCGATTGCCGAGATAGTAAAGGACCCTACCGAAAAATGCTGTGTTGGTATCGGTATCCGAATAGGTGTTCTGGAAGCCGAGTATGGTGCTATCGGCCTTGCCCAATACATAATTCATTACCCCCTGCACATTATTCCGATATAGTATCCTTGCTATCATTTTAACTTCCGTTGTTGATCGTTTCTATAAGTTCGAGCATCAGTTCGCTGGCTTTTTCCATCTCCCGTTCCAGGTTCGAGTTGGGGCTTCGCATATTCTTGTAGTTGGCCACCTTTACCAGTTGGTTGATGTTGGCTCCTATTTTGTTCAATTGGTAATTGAGGTTCGATATATCATCTGGAACCCTTTTCTCTTTTATCGTTTCCCTGTTTAGGATAAGTTTTCTTAGAAAAGGCCCGACGGTTCCCCTTTTAGCAAAATCAAGATTATAGGACTGCAGGATAGTCTTTACTTTTTCAATTTCCCGGCCATTGAACCTAAGCGTTATGGCATGCTCCCGCTTCCTGTCCCCCAAACGTTTTCTCCCGCCTTTGTTGATTGCCATTTTCTCCCTCTATATTATCAGTTTTCACTTCGTCAGAAGTAGGCGTTTTAAGATGCTTAAAACATAACTTGCTATCCGTCTACACGGATAAATATAGTAGAATAAAATTGATTACAACAATCTAATAATCAGTATTTTACATCTCAAATACATATCAGGCCATATGGATATAAATGGGTACAGGCATAAGAATTATATGGTCTTATTTGATGCATTGGAAATGTTGAGAAACAATGAAATACAACTATTTTTTGTGGGTCGGGTGAAAAAAGGTCAAGCGACTTTTTGGGCGCTTGTACTTTTGCGCGGTACCGAGGGTGTCGAGGAAAACAGGAACGGAAAGACTTCCAGAATGGACCGGCGAAGCGTGTCCGCATTGGGAGGATTGTAGTGGAAGGGTTGCTCGACTTCCGGAGGGATTTGGAACTATACAGAAACCAACATTATATTAAATCCCGTCCCTTCAAAAACTTAATAATGGAATAAACCATATTGAGGTGATGAAAGGAAAACCAAAACCTTATCTAGGCGTTTAAAATGGTAATAATATTCTCTACATGATTGGTAATAAGTACAAAAAATCCTGATCAAAAAACCAATGCATAAAACCATATGGAACCTCCCGCTGTACCTATCTGTTTTGATATGGTTTTATATGGACCTACATTAAAATATATTATATAAAAACCTGATTATTAATTAATTATATACATATATTTAAACTTAGAAATAGGTGCATATTCAAATATATTTATAGGTAAATATATCCCTATAAATATATATTCATATTCCTATTTATAATTATAACGGCTCAATAATATATGTATACATCAAAACTAATATCTATTTCATGGAAACAAAAATTATAAGTATCGTGGGTGAAAAAGGTGGTATCGGAAAAACGACCCTAAACCTTATCCTTGCTTCCAATCTTCATTATGCAAAAGGAAAAAAGGTAGTGCTCCTTGATGGGGACAATCCACAGTATTCGATTTATAAAAAAAGACAGCGTGAACTTAGTTTCTTGGATGCTTCGGAAATTAAGGAATTGGAGCCTTACACTATAGAACGGGTAACAGTGGGATCTATCCAAGACACAATTATGAAATATTACAGTCTTATAGATTATATTATTCTGGACCTCCCTGGGAGTCTTAACGTAGAAATGGTTAAGGGCCTATTATATGTGGAACATATTTTCATCCCATTTAGCCACGACGAATTGGAGATAGACAGCACCTCTAATTTCTATTTTACCTTAAAGAACAACTTTCTGGACAATAATGAGCGTGTACTCAAAAGTGTCAACTTATTTTTCAACAAATTTAAATTGGTAAGGAAAAACAAGTTTTCACTGCTCCGCCAACAGTTCGAAAAAGCCGGCATCCCTATAATGCAAAGCGTGGTCAAGGACAGGACTATTTACAAGGAACAATATAGGAATACCCTCTACCCTATTCCCGAAAACAAGGAAGAAGGGGATATGGATATCAAAAAATTCTTCGAAGAAGTAGAACAGTTATCAAATTTATAAACTAGATTTCAATGGGAAAACAGAAAAAAATCACCACACTTGATCTGCTCGAGCAAATGGCAAATAAAAACCAGGAGACATCAAGCACGCTAGAACAGCTCAAACTAGATCGTATGGGCCTAAAACAACAAACCACTTCCCTCAACGTTAGAAAGGAGGATGCTATTAACAAGTTGGAGAAAAATAGGAAACCGAAGGAAGAGAGTCCTTCTGAAAATAACCATAATATCGGAAAACAGTTGGATGTGTTATTGCAAACCGATAAATTGAAGAATAAAAAAGAAACCTTTTTTATGACCATCAACAGTGATTGTGCCATGAAATACGAAAAACTGGCAATGGGTATCTCCTATAAAATGGGTGTCAAGACCTCAAGGAACGATTTGATTCGAAAGGTTTTGCTGGATTTTACGAATAGAAATTATGAAAAATTAATTACGCTCATTGAGCAAAAATAAAACTGAAATTTGAGCAGTTACTGGTACATATTGTTCGGTCTTGCCCTTGTTTGGTACGGGTATATCATGTGGGTGCTATTATCCAAAAAAAGCAGAAAGACAAAAAAACATTCAAAAAAATTAGATTATTTGCGTTTAAATGATAAATTTGTATATAAATCAGATAATGATAAGACCGATTTAAACGCTGTACTCGACCAGATAAACGAAGTGGAAGACACTTCTAAACTTTTGGAAGCTTTTAGAGAGGGTTCATTTGAAGATGATTCAAATTCCATAACTCGCAAAAAGCATGAAAAACTCAAAGTCATCCGCAACAAGGATACGGCCAATGAAATACCGCCGGAATCCGAAAATTGAAACATTTCTTCTTTTTTTAATTCTGCTATCCATAACCGTGTGCTCCTATGGTCAATTCGATCAACTGCTTCAGGAAGCACAGGATTTCAAGAACGATTCGAAAAACCTCTCCAGGGAAATTGTCGATATTATTAAGGTTATTGCTGGTGTGGCCATTGCCATAACCGGTTTGACCTATCTATATATTCGAGATCAGCAGACGGACCTGGCCAATAAATTGGGCAAGATTATTATTGGTATCGCCATTTTTTTTGCTCTGATCGCCATAGGTGAGGAAATAGCTAACATCTAAATTTCCCGTATTATGGAAAACTGCCACATTCCTATAAAGAAAGGGCTGCAAAAAGATGTCTATTACAAAGGTCTCAACGCAAAATACATTTTTTACTGCGTATACCTTGGTACGACGGCAATCATAACAGGCCTTGTCCTATCCGTTTTTATTTCTATGTTGTTGGCCTTGCTAATTACTGGTATAGCAATTGTCGTCGTATTCATGATCTTGCTGTTTTACTCTAGGACCTATGGCGCCAATGGCTTTGTTAAAAAACTTGCCGATACTTCCAAACCTGATTCCATCAAAATAGGCAATGACTATAAAAAACTATTGTTATGGGAAAACAGGTAGCTCTTTGGGATGCATTCCCTATATACGGATATGAACGGCAGGCATTAATATCAAAAGAAAGGGGATGTTTAACAATTCCATTACAGCTTATTCTACCCGAAGTGTTCACATTGGACACCAAAGACTATGGAACCCTTCAAGAACTTTTCTTGAATATCATAAATATTTTAGGCCCAAATAGACTCTTGCATAGGCAAGATTTCTTCCTCCAGGAAAACTATACGCCCATATCAGAAAGACTGCAGGGCGATATGATGGAAAGGGCAAACGAAAAACATTTTCAAGGTCGCCCCTATTTAGTTGGAACGCACTATTTATATATCAGTGTTGTTCCAGAAAACTATATCAAATACAGTTCCAAACGGGCGAACTCCTTTATAGAGAAAAACCGGGATTTCTATTTGACCCAAACCGTTCCCGATGAATTCATCAATAGTAGTTTGCTAGCAGATTTTGAAGCTCAGGTACAGAACGTGAACAATCTGATTAATTCCTCTGGATACATAGCATCGCATATTCTTGAATACAACGACTTATTTTCCGAAAATGGACTTTACGCCAAATATTTTGGCCTTAAGGAAAATAACACAAATCTGGTGGATGTAGATTTTGACAACAACACCATACATGTGGGAAATAAACAAGGACAGTTTTTTACCCTTGAAAACTTGGACCAGTTTAATAAGGACCATATCGGTACCTACGAATTTTATGGAAAGTTCACTACCCGACAAAACCGGTTTCCTATAGGCAATCTTTTTTCTTTAGGTTTCAAAGTTCCTCATGAGCACGTTATTAACCAATATATCTATATTCCAAATCAAGAAAAAGTCCTCACAGGCTTAAGAAAAAAAGCCAAAAGCTTTCTGCGATTCGGTAATGGCAAAAAAGATGACAGCAATGCCATCTATGCGGACCAGATTTATGATTATACCAAAGAAATTTTGGAAAATCATAAGGAATCTGTTTTTTACCATCTCAATGTTTTTGGTTTTGAAGAAGTAGGGAATCAGCCCAAGCAAATGGAAAACTCCATTACAGGCGCTTTCAAAAAACTAAAGATAAATGCCAAACACAACACCATAGACCGAAAGAACCTTTTCTTTGCAGGAATAGCTGGTAACGCGATCGGGATATCTTCCGATATGTACTTGCCCATGCCCAGCGATATGGCCACGGCCCTACTCTATCTTGAAGGCGGTTATAAAGATGCAACCAGGGCTGTTGATGGATTGCGATTGGTTGACCGTGTTACTGGCCAACCGCTTTCAGTATCTGTGTACAGGGAACCAGAAAAAAAAGATTGGATCTTCAATCGGGGCATGTTGGTCGCCTCAGGGTCGGGTGGTGGCAAGTCTTATTTAGCCAATCATTATTTTGCTTCCGAACTAAGACAGGGCGCGGAGGCCATAATTATGGAAGATGGCAACTCATACGATAGACTTACTGAAGTATTTGGCGGTGTAACGTTGCAGCACGATGATGAAAAGGCGTTTACATTCAACCCCTTTTTATTGGACAAATATGATTCTCTTGAAAGCGACGTCAAGGGCAAAACTTTAGCTCAAGGAAAGCTAGTTTACCTTGTAACCCTTCTAAAATTGATTATTGGTCAGGATGGGAATATAGGCGGATCAGAAATAACAAATACCGTTTTGGAATTTTTGATTACCGACTATTACGAATGGATGTGGAAAAATGGAGACAAAAATTATAAGTTCGATACCTTTTTTGAATACTGCAAAATCCACATTGCAACCTATATTAAAACTAAAAAAGTCCCAAAGGAAAAGTTCGATTCTGATGTGTTCATGTTCCTTTTGGAAAAATACTATGCCAATGGCACTAGGGGAAGCTTACTGAACAAATTGGACGATCGGATTTCCAGCCTAAGTGATGAAAAGATTATTTATTTCAAATTGGGCAAATTGATCGATAACGAACTGCTATTTCCTATTACCGCCTTGATGATTATGGAAATATTCAACAAGAAAATGCACGACCCTACAAAATTATCCATTAATAAAATACTGGCCGTCGACGAAGCCTGGAAGGCTCTAGTAAGACCGGAACTTGTACACTACTTTAATAACCAGTCCAGAATGGCCAGAAAGTTGGGCGGCCAGCCAATCTTCATTTCCCAAAAAGTTGATGATTTTATATCCTCTGAAATCATCAAAAATGCTATTGTGGTCAATTCGCATATAAAAGTGTTTTTGGATATGCGCGACTTTGCCCGATCCTTTGATAAAATACAGTCCCTAATGGGATTGGGTGAAAAACAGAAACAACTCATTCTTTCTCTCAACAAAGACCTACCAAAAGACAGGAAATTCCGTGAGGTTGCATTTTGTTGGATGGACAAGGTAAAGGTGTATGGCGTGGAAACGTCTTTGGAAGAAAAGTGTATTTATGAAACCAACCCCACCGAAAATGCTAAGATCAAACAACTATACAATAAAAATCATAAAAATTGGGAGTTGACGGCTAAGGCATATGCCTTTGACAATACTCCATAAAACCAAAAAAAAATGAAACTAACTCCAGTAATTCTGAGCCTATTGCTGCACCTGGCGCTTTTTTCCCAGATTCCAGTAACAGATGTTGCCACAAACGCTAGCGTTGGAATGGTCAACAGCCAGCTCATGAATATCAACATAGAGCTAAAAGCTGTCAATAAAAACTTGTCCCAGTTGATTAATCTAATGGAGAAAAACAATAATGAAACCTCCAAATCCAGAGAAATTCTGAAAGAAGAATTGGAAGCTAAGAAACAGGCACCCAAATACGTGACCGGATCGACAGATGTGAGCTTGGCCATAGAACTAAAAACAAAGATTCTCGAAGCATATAGAACTTCCAAACAGACTGTCCAAGAATTGGAATATTTGGAGCGAAAGGAAATCGATGAATTTTTTGGTTATGCCGCCAATGCTCTTTTGGAGACTAAAAATCTATTTCAACAATGCAATGAGATTATAAATACCAAAGCCATCATTTTGCCTGAAGAACGGCTAAAGAAGGTCAATGCCATTAACCTTAAACTGGAAACCATTTTGGACAACCTAATTGTTTACAATCATAAACTATCACAAATCAATTCCCTCCGAGAATCTCGCCGCACACTGATCAATATGAATAAAAACTAATCATGGTATGAACATCACTGACAAAGGAATACGGGAATCGGTCAATGAACTTTTTGATCAATATATTTTAGATGCCTACGAAGTTGTAGACCCGATGATAGAAATCGGTCAGGTTTTCGCATGTATTGGTATCTCGGTAGTTGCCATTCTAGTGTTTCTCAATAAGGATAAGCGAGCTGATATTTTCGAACATCTCAAATGGATGCCATTGGCCTTTGTCCTTTTTAATTATCGGGCCCTGACAAGGACCATTCTTGAATTCTACCAAGGAATTGGAATGTCCCTAAAGGCTAATGATATTTCATGGGACGTCCTCCATATTAAAATCCTGGTGGCCCAGACAACTGCTATGGTGGATTTTGGGGTATCCTGGGTTCTGTTACAGGGCGATCCGGAGGCTATTCAAATACTTGTTCTCGGGGCTATCACATCTGGGGTTACAGCCATTGCATCGGTCATTTCTGCAATTGTATTTGTGGGAATAAAAGCGATGTCCGTAGTGTATTTGTTCGTGTTGATAATATTTGGGCCATTGAATATAGGGTTGTCCTTCATACCAGTATTTTCAGGTATGTGGAAGGCATGGCTACAAAAATTCATGAGTGTCTGCCTCTGGATACCCATGCTTCACCTTATTGATAACTTTATGCTGCACGTATTGGATAAGCTGATAGACTCATTACTGTCCGAAGGAGATGCAAATTTAGGTTTAGTGCTCACCTGCGGTTTGTTGATGTTAATGAACGTTTTCGTTTATCTAAAGGCCCCTATATTATCCAACTTCATCGTGCAGGGAATGAACGTCAGTGCCAGCCATTTGAAGGATCGGACTAAACACTATGTGAAAAAAGTAGCACAAACGACAGTTGATGCCAACACGGGAGGAGCTACAAAGGGAGTAAGAACCCTAATACAATAAGCAGTTTAACGATAAAAATTGACTTTAAACGATGTCAAAAAAACAGATGGACGGTAATTATAAGATTTTCAACGATTTAAGCAAGATTGGTAGTAGGAGTAATAAAGTGCTATATGTATCTTTAATTCTCACGTTCGTAACCACTATCCTCAATATCTTTTATACCTACAAGACGAACGAGAGCGCCAAAAACAATTTCTATCTGCTCGATAACGGCCAGAAGCTGGCTGCCGTCAGGATAAAGGACTACAAGCGGGCAATAGATATTTTATGTGAAGGCCATATTGCCAATTTCCATGAATTGTTTTTTGCGTTGGAACCCGATTTACGCCATATCAAGAGAAATATCGAAGATAAGGCGCTGTATATGGCCGATCATTCGGTACAAAGGCTGTACAATCGTTTGATCGATCAAAACTATTACGAGGATATCGCCAAAAGTGGCTATTCGATAGAGATAGAAAAGGATTCAATTTTCGTGGATTACTCCGAATATCCATTTCCATTTCGATTCGTTGGAAAACAAAGGATTTTAAAGAGTGGCAATGTGGAATATCGGAATATGATAACCAAAGGGTACTTGGTAGAGACCAACTCAACTCCAAATAATTTGAACGGACTTAAGATTATAAAGTTCGACGTTTTAAACAACCAAGATTTGTAATTACCAACCTATGAACCGCAGAATTGACCAATTCAATCTTTGGATAAAACGGCATAGACTGTTCGCTTTCTTTGCCCCTATTATAGTTCTTCTGGCAGTATTCTTTGTAATGACCAGTATCAGTTCTATGGGTAAGGACAAGCAAAAAAGTAACATTGACGATGCGTACAACAATAATTTGCCAGACCATAACAAACAACTCGATGCTACGAAACCTAACGATATTTACAAAAAGTTACAGCAAGATTCACTAGATCAATTGAGGTCAAAAGGACTCTTCAAGAGTATTTTAGAAACCAAGAATGAGAATGATTCGTTAGAACGTATTTTAGAGGAACTCAATAACTTTTCTTTGGATGAAATGGAAAACAGTAGCAATAGGAGTGTCAAGGACACTTCATATCCCGAATCCATTATTCCCGAGTACACTTCCAAAACCACGGATGCACAAAAAAAACTGGAATACAGAAATTTATTAATGCAAGCAAGGGATCAACGTCTTGCCCGTAGTCAGGATTATTCCGCTCCTTATACAGAACCATCCACCGACTCCAAGACGAATGCAATAGCATTCGATGCAGCAATTTACCGTGACCAGTTTATTTTACCGGGTAACCGTGTTACCCTGATCTTAAAGGATGATATCTATTACAAGGGTAGGCGATTCCCTAAGAATACATTTGTTTATGCAACTGCCAACGTTAAGGGATCAAGGGTTTTATTGGAGATAACCAATATTGACAATTTAGCAATGGAATTGACCGCAATTGATCAGGAAGATGGCATGGTCGGATTGCACAATGAGCGAGCGGGTCAATTGTTGCAGGAATTCACAGCCGATATTCAACAACAAAGTGTAAACGAATTATCGGAGGCTGTCGGCGAAACAGTAGAAATTCCATTGGCACAAAACCTGGTACGCACCTTTGGCAATTTTTTCCAAAAGAAAAAATACAAACAGAAAGACAAGATACTTTTGGTAAATGGAGACCGTGTAATTCTAAAACCAAAAAAAATATAGAGATGATGAATGCACTATTGCTCATATCGGTCCTATTTTCAGGGTATACGTTGGTTGGCCAAGCCTCTAGCGATACCTTGCAAATATCCAAGGACTTCAAGACCATTCTTATTTTTCCTGAAAACATTTCGGAAAGTAGTATCGGCAACGATTTCGGTTTTATTGTGGACTTACCAAAACCGGAAGGCGGCAAATTTAGTGGCCGAATAATAAAACTCTATTACGATGAACTCGCCATCGAAAAAGAAAATGTAACCAACTATTTGGTCATTACTGATACTGGAAACGTTTACGATTTTGTATTGGAATTAGTTGCGGTTCCGGAAAAAACGACATGGTACATCACTCAAGAAATGGCCGTTGCCAACATTGAGGGAAAACCAATTGAAAAAAGGAACGAAAATCAGCTGCAGATAGCAACACCTGAGAAGCTTAACAATGAAATGGAGAAAATGGACACTATTTCTCATATTAAAAACTCCGACAAAATAGTTGCTGGTAATTCTAAAGATAGTGCTTCCAAAGAATTGTACCTATCCGACCCCTTGGAATATTATCGCCTTCGATGTTATTATATGCAATTCGACAAGCCTAAAATCAGTCGGTATTTTTCTAGATTGGACAATGTTTTCCTATGGCTAAAAGGTGTCTACTATAACGAGGACGAGCTTTATTTTCAATATAGGATAGAAAACAAGGAAGGCCTTGATATGGATATCAATTTTATAAAGCATCAAATTGCAACCAACTATAAAAATAGCAGTAGTAACCAAAAAATGGAGCTCAAACCGGTTTTTGTCTACAAACAACCTAAAACCATAGCAGGAAAAAGCGAGAACCATTTTGTTGTGGTATTTAAAAAGTTTGCCTTGGATGAGAAAAAAGAGGTTCTGGTGGAATTGGACGAAGAGTCCGGCAACCGCAATCTTTCATTGCGCATTGGCCATGAAATTATCAATAATCCCATAAACTTTTAAAAATGAGGAACTCTATAGCAGTTTTGACACTTTTCATTACGACAATGGCATACACGCAAAGTGGCAATTATGCCTCATCGGTCGGAATAAGCGGGGGTTACGCGGAGGATGGTTATGGTATAATGGCCACGTTCAATTACCACGTAAACAGAGAGCGTTATGTGCAATTGAGCATATTTGCCGCCATTGCAGAGGATAAAGGTTCGTTTGATATTCCTTATAACATTTTCACTGTACAGCCCGGATACTTCATCAAGATTTGGGAACAGAAAAATTTTAAACGGTATGCCCTCAATTTTGGCGGTGGGGCAATTATCGGATACGAGGTCATTAACAATGGCAGCAACTTGCTTGAGAACGGAGCGATCATAGATGCTAAAAGTCAATTTATATATGGAGCCTATTTGGGACTGGAAGGGGAAATAACCCTCAGCAATGATTTCTCCTTTCTACTAAAGGCCAACGAATACTATCACGTCAATAGCGATATAGGAAATTTTTATCCTTTTGTCGGAATCGGTCTTCGCTATTTTCTGTTCTAAACACTTTGAAGATGAAAAACTACAAAAAAGTTACTAAAGTAGTACTGGGGCTTGTCGCCTTAATATCAGTGCTTATCATTGCTTGTAGCAAGGATTTTGAGGATATTATTTTGGATGATTTTGATTTCAATTTCTCCATTGAACAGCCGGAAACCAGTTTCGTTTTTGAAAGTGCCAAAACTTTATTTTCAATTATTCCTGAAAAAGAAATAAGTACTGTTCATTATTATGCGCGATATACGACTTTGAAGGGCAAAGGATACTTCATGAACATGTTAGGCGATACTATCCTTGAGAATGATACGCTGAACATTATCGACAAGCAGTGGTCATATAATTATGTCGCCATCGATACAGGCATGCATAAAATTAACTTCATTGCTTGGGATTCAAATGCCAGGGAGAAAAAATTGGAACTATTGCACTATGCCAAATACGCCAGTTTTAGCTTTTTGCTAAACAAAGGGGTCAACGATTTTATCATCAATTCCAAGAATCCTGTGAACGTAACACTACTTAGGGATAAGGAAACCGAAAACCCCGATAATAAAGGGGAATTTGAAATAACGTATCAGATTGAAAATGGAACCGGGAAACTCTATTTGAAAGAAGAAGCTTTTGACGCTGGAAAACCATTTAACTTACCAAAAGGAATTTCAGAGATGGGATACCTTCCGGATACCTTGGGCGAACATAGATTAATCGTTACGGCCAAAGCTCCTGATGGTGCTACCTTGACCGAGGTTCTTCTTCTTACTGTACTTAACCTCGGCTTTACAATTAATGCCACTGCTGCATCGACCCAAGTGGAATTAAATACTAATTTGGCCGTCGCCATAGATCTGAGGACCCAAGACGAAGAATCTGACGTAGCATATGAAATTACCCATTCCTTTTCATCTACTAGCGAAGGTGCAGGTACCGTGCGCGACCAGAACGGTGGCGTAATGGATCCAGGTAAATTTAGGCCTATAATTCCCAATTCCTACAATTTCACTTTTACGAGTACTGAACTGGGAAAACGGACAATATTCTTTGATGTGAGGGATTCAAACGGACAGATAAAACAGGACAGCGTTGAAATCGAGGTGGCGAACATCCCATTTACTTTTTCCGGTAATTCGGAAAGCAATTCAGTTTTTTTAAATGAGCGTACTCAACTCAATTTTAATATTAAATCCAATGGCAACACAGAGAATATAGATTACAATATTTCCTATGAAATTGTGGAGGGCAACGGAAGGCTGACCGGGATAAATGGCAACACCCTACAGAACTCAACAGGCTATCCAGTGGAACTTGGTAACTTTTCACTTTTTTATTATCCAGAAAGTTTAGGTTCGCACCAAATTTCATTTATTGTAACCGACAATTACGGTCAGGAAGTGGGGCCGGTCAATATTGACCTTGAAACCAAACAGAACGATTTTACATTGAGTATGACCCCGTCAAAGACTTCCGAGTTTGCAAATTTACCAGTAGATATAATTATTGACATCAATGAAATACCTGAAGGAACCAATGATACTTATGAAGCCTTTTATTCATCCGGCAGGAATAGTTCACTTCGAGTAAACGGAATAGAATACGGACCAGGCGAAAAATTTCAACTTGTACCAAATAACAATAATGTAGTCTATACTGGTACCCAAGCTGGTCAGCATGATATTGTTCTGAGTGTAGAGTCAAGTGCAAATGTGACGCATACTGCGAATACTATGGTGAACTACAACCAAGTGGATTTTCTGTTCACAGGTGGAAGTCAAAAAACAGATATTTCAGTCGGGGAGATCACCTCGCTTAACTTCAACATTTCGGAAAGTATTGGTTATTCAGAATATAATATCAGATATAGCTTAAACGGAAATGCCCTCATCAAGAATGAAAATGGCATAGAAGTGAGTGCAGGGAATATTTATGATGTTCCCAAAGGAAATTTCAACTGGAGCCTGGAAGGCACAGACGAGAGCAGTATCAATTTGACTTTTTATGTTCAAAACAATACCGGTCTTGAAAAAACGGTTACTATATCCATGGACGTAACGCCAAAGAATTATAATTTTAATGCAAACACGACACAATCTCAGGTATATACAGGAGAGATTGTTGATATTAATTTCAATATCACAGAATTGGGCATTGGAGGTGATAGCTACGTGATGTATTTTTCATCGGGAAGTAGTAACGGCAGCTTTGAATATCAAGGCAATACTTATGCGGCAGGAGAAAGTTTTGACGTTCCAGTTGGCTCTTTCCAGGGAAGGTATACTGGTATATCTGAATCCAACCATAATATTGAGTTTACGGTCAGATCATCTTCAGAGGTTGAAAAAACAGCAGATGTAAATATCAATTTTGAAAAATATGAAGAATTTTTTGATCTTACCATCGGACAATCAACACTAGACAAATATCAAAATCAACCCTTTCTATTAAATGTGGTCACAAATTCTACCGCCGGACACGATACATCTGTCATGTACCAAATGACATTTGAATTTGCCGATATGAATGGGGGTTATATAAATCATCAGGGAAAGATATATAGGGAAGGTGAGGTTATTCCCTTGGAGTATGGTTCAGTTGCCATGCAATTTTATCCACAAATTGACGACAGTTTTACTATTAATTTTCGTGTCGAAAATTCAACCGGGATATCACAGACTGCCAGTGAATCGATTTTAATGCTTAAAAAGCCCACAGCAGCCGTCAAAGGAGAGAAGCATAATATACGATGTGGTGGTCTTAATGGCTGTGACTACGTGGTTCGGATATATACCTGTTTTGCTGCAAATTGTTCAGAAGCTTATAATGGTGCCACCTTACAACAGGTGGAGGTTCGAATCTTCAATAGAAATACTAGTAGATGGGATACAATGCTATTCAATTACAATGACGCACGAGGATCAGGTGTTGAACGCTATTTTGAATTAGAGGAAGAACCAAGGGAGAATAGACTTCGATATCAAGACCAGCCTTATGAAGTTAGGGTTTTTGATTCTAACGGGCAATGGAGTGAAAAAGCTACTGGAAATATCATTCGTGTATAAATTTTCTTATAACTAGCTTTTCTTAAATGTGATTGTTACAATAACATTCTGACCACCTAAATTATCATTTGTTTCAATTTGCAGCTTACTTCTGTTAAGCTCGAGAATCCGCATCTCATTTCTCATATCAAATTGAATAATCGAATTATTTATTAATTGGTAGCTATCCTCTTCAATTGTTGAATAAGGGTCTTGATCATCACATGACAAGCCATTTTCGTTGATAGCGTATGCCCCTTTCTCCCCTACGCCCATTTTTGTAAAAAATGTAAGGTTATCCTTTAAACATTGCCTAATTTCTTGAGTATTGAACAAGTCGATATTTACCGTTCCATCCCCATTGATATCCACTGCTTTGTCAGTCATAATAGATTGATATTCCCATTGGCCAAGAAGCGCTTGAGCCCTGTCCGATTCTGAAACATTGTCATTATCATTACTACATGCAAAAAATAGCAAAATGGAAAAAATGAGAAAAACATTAGTAATAATTTTCATCTGTTTATTTTTTTTGTTTTTAAAAGGTCAGATGTAATTCGCCAATAATCATTTACTCACGAGTTTTTATTTTAAATTTTGGAGTTCGTGAATCTTCGATTTCGGTTGATATCAAGAATTGTCATGGCTCATTTCATAAGAACATGTTTTAGACCTTTGCATAAAGATAAATATTATGAGCGTAGGTATGGCAATCATTAAAACTCTAATTATATCTTCATTTAATTAAACTTCCATAAATTTACAAAAACCCTTTAGTGTAACACCTGTTGCCATGTGTGGCTTCATAGCTCTGGCTTTAGGGTTTTGTTTCTTTAAATTCTTAAGTAGAGGGTTTAATCCCGATGAAACCCATACTTTACCAACTCTTTCAATAAAGATTCATAATGCTTTTCAGGAAAGTTCCTTCGTTCATTCAGGAAATGCCGTAGGGTATCCCTGGGCATTTCACAGTTGTCCTCCAACTTCCTAATAGAGAGAGCTTCCCGTTCCAATAACCAATTTCTTAGGGGTACAAACTTATAATCCATACTGGTATAAATTTTTGAATTTATTACAAATGTACTCAAAAGCGTACAATTACAGCAATATTGTAACAGCAAAACAAAGGGCCTAAAAAAGCCCTTCATCTGCGAAGGAGTAATATCCCTCCCTAGTAACTATTATGCTGTCAAGGGTTGATATGTCCACCAACTTTGAAGCTTCCCTCAACTTGCTGGAGATTTGCTTGTCGGCTTCCGAGGGATTTAGATTCCCTGATGGATGGTTGTGAACCAAGATCAGGGAGCTTGTCTTGATCAGGATTGCCTGTCGCAGCACATCCTTTGTCGAAATGAGACAACCGTTATCGGTGCCAGATGTTAGATGGTGTATGTTCACCACCTGATTTTTACGGTTCAAATGTATGACCTTCACTTCTTCGTGATCGTCCATTACATCGTCAAAATAGGGATAAATGAACTCTCTCACGGAACTCGAAGAGGTTATTTGAAAAGTGGGTAGTTCTGTTCTCCTGTAAATGGCCGTTAACTCTCCAACGAAATCTTTAAAGGTTGCGATTCGAATGTCTTTCATAATAGTATGTTTTTAAGATTATGCGGCGAAAAAAATCAACAGGAGCGTAGCGGTGGGGATAGGTCCATGTGGAGATTTTAAAAAATTGTGGTGGGCTCCCCTGACAGGAGGGATACCCCATTTTTTCAAATACTACATGGACAGGGCAAATGCGGCTTGATTAAATTGCGGCATAAGTATGAAAAATGAATTTTTAAGCTGGAACCTGCCATATTAAACAAGAAATAACCGAATCGTTTTGAGAGGGTTCGATACCCTTGCAAAATGCAATAGAACAGTTATTGGGAGAAATTCCTAAATTTATATATAGTTTCTACAAAAGAAGATTTATATTTACATTTGTACGGAACAAAAAAAGCCCCGTCATAAAACAGGGCTTCTAAAGTTTAACTACTTATCTCAATTCTCGTAGAATCATATAGAAAAGTAGTAAATACAGAAATGCAAATTCCATATCTCAACTGTTTTGTGGAGCATTAATAATCAAAAGATCGGACCTCAATTCCGATCTTTTGTGTTTCAAGCCAGATAGCTCTGTTACTAGCTACAGCTAAGATACAATGTTTGAAAGTATCACAAATAGTATATTTAAGTCGAAAATATACATAAAATATTGTAAATCAATATTTTACATTTATTTAGGCGTTAATAACTTCTAATAACTCCCAATAATTAGCCCATTAAATGGCTAATTCGGGTTCTTTTTACTACGGCTTCATTTGGAGATTGGCGAACAGACATAGTTCCTTTATCTCGTCGACAGTTCTTCTTCCTGCATTCTTGGTGCCCAAAAGTTTCTTCATCGAGAGCTTGGCCAAGTCCTGGGTCGTTCCTTCCCATATATCGATATGGTCCATTGCTTTCAATACGTTCAATGCCCGGGTGGACAACGGCAATTGGCAAATCTTGGTGTTCTTGTCAACGTTAACAAATTTGGATATCAAGTTGACCTCCTCTTCCATTTCCTTATAAAGGAGAGGAACTTGTTTCTTGAATCTTCTTATGGTGGATAGGGCTTCCAAAAATTCATAGTAAGTGATTATTTCCTTTTTCATTACATGGTTTTGGATGGCATCACGATTGTTCTAGCTTTCAATCCTAGTGTTTTTTATTACCTTCAACCGGCCACCTTGGTTTATTGACTGGTATGCTTATGGATGAATGCTCCCAAATAATCCTGAATCGATTTAAAGTCACAACCCTAGTTGATCAAAGTAAAATCCACAGGAACTCTGTAAAATATTTGGGGTACATATCTTCAATTCTGGCCTTCTCCCTACCGTGGCAACAAGATAATATACAGCTTGCCTTTTTGGAAACGTCCAAAAAGACTTCATTAGTTCCAACGGACATTGTTCTTTTTTCAAGGTATCCAAAATTTATTCATCGGACTTAGAAGAAAAATTTTCATCCTTTATTGGAACTTTTCAGTAAGATAATAATATTGGGGTTTATTTAAAAATATGAGGCTTGGAAGAAAAATGGCATCCATGATCTAAAATCGATTAAAGGTCTTAGAGAAATTTATCTATCTAATAGAATTGCCTGTTTCATTATTAGGTTCTGAAACAATTTCACGGTTCTTTCTTGGAAGGCTTCGGGAATTTTACCACCGATAATCCATTCGTTCTTGACCAATTTCCCGTGTTTGACATTGAACTCTTTCTTAAGGCAGGCCAATGCTACTTCCCTGGTAGGGGCATCCATTTGCTCGAATAAACGCCTGATATTGTCTATCATAGGTTAGTTTTGATAAGCTATAAAAATATTGGAAAACTGGCGTCAAAAAAAAAAAATTCGATTTAAGTATCAGTAAAGTTGTCAACAGTATGTTCAGTGCTAGTGGCGGTTATTACTAGGGACTATATTTAAATTACCATTTTAATTCTCAGTATATACCCGAAATATTCAGAATTCAATCCTTTATTTAAACTTTAAATAATCCAATTTCATTGCTTTTTCGATCTCGTTTGTTCTAGATTGTCCGAATAAGTTAACCAAGTAAGTATCTGGACTAGATATCTCAGAAGCAATAATTTCATCATATTCTTCTTTGGTGATAAACCCTTTTCCAAACAACGGTTGAAACGTTTCCTTAAGTATAGGATTAATTTTTTCTATTTCTTCTTTTTTCATCCTTTATTTTGGTTTTACAATTTGTTTATATGTCTAATTTTACCAGCGATTTTCTCGATACCCTTTCGTTCCCCTGTTTCGATATAGCGTGCAGCAATGGTTATACACGAACTGCATCATCCCTTTAGAATTATAACATTAAGATTATTTATATAACTTTTATATTTATCAAATTCTTGTGATAGGTACCACAGTCACAGAAAATTGAATTTATGGCAATATCAATGTCCTCTTTCCAAGTTGAGCCAAACATCAATTGAAGTTGCAATGGCCCTATTTCCATTTTGTAATCATAATTGACATGTTCTGATCGTTTTTTTGGCATCTTTTTATCCTTTTTTTGAACTTTTCAATTATTTAATCACATATAGAAGGCATAAGATTCTTTCGGAATTTCATTTTCTCCCAAATACTTCATTATTTCTCCAACTTTTCTAGCACATGCGATAGTTATTGGATACTTATTATCGAATTGAGTATTATTCCAGTTCATTTTTGTAAGACCAAGAATCTCCCTGCAAACAGTTTTTGCAGATGAAGCTCGTTTTACTATTCTTATTTCCAACGGAGCAGGTATATACATGCCTGGGTAGGTTTGATATTGATGAACCGAACCCCTTGTGTAAAGAACATATCTTTCCTCAGTAAGTGTAAACAAAGATCCTCTGACCGGAGGATATAAGTTGTTCCTGAAAAATCTCAGGTCAGTTTCCATCACGGTTACGATATCGAACTCAGTAATTCCCATTTCATTCATTGTTTTTTCAAAGCCATCTACTTCGTCTTCATAGTATTTGGATGTTTTATGAAGTACTAAACGGGCTGGAATTGTACCCGTAGCAAATTTATATTTTGACAAAGCATCCTTTAAAAGGGAATAAGATTGTTCAAAGGTTAAATGGGGTTTCCTATCTTCTTTGTCTTCAATTACTGGTGTTCCTCTTAAAATTACTCCTTTACCGTTTTCATTGAAAATCTGCGCAAGACTTGTTTGGACTGTCTCACGGTCTCTACTGCGATAAAAACCTATACCAACAAAACATACGTTAGGTCGGTTTTCATCCACTTCCAATTTCCAAGGGATGGTTTGCAAACCCTTGTAATAAAGAGCTGTACAAAAATTCCATGCTTTGGTAGCTGCATCTTGAGACTTGTTGTCATCATGCAATACATATTCCCTAATTAATTGAATTGGAGTATTATACTGCATTGTTCTTGCTTTTAAAGCCCTTCTGAAATTCAATTCCATCTCAACACCTTCTTCGTCTTCGGCATTTTCCTCTACTGGTTGGTCATCCTTATTTTCATTTACAATTTTTCCTTCAAACGCCTTCGGAACAATACAAATTATAACATCGCAGTTTTTTATATCGGACAAGAATTTTACATGTTCAGAAACTAAGTCGACCGCATTAAGCACTTGGTCTTCATGATAATCAGCATCAAGAACTTTGGTTATTTCGTTGGGTGACAATATTCTTTCAACATTTGTGTCATAAATAAATTTTGCACAAAACCCTTGATCTTGATTAAAGCCCGGAAATGATTTGAATAACCCAGGTTGCTTCCCTTTTGGACTTGCTGGAATAAAACTTTCAAATCGCTTTAACCACTCCTTTAAATTTTCTACATCTTCCTCTATTCCCACAATTCCGATAAGTAATTGGTCCTTTCTAGCAGCTTGTACGGTATCGTAAACTTTAAGACCTGCAATGCCTTCTCTTGGGCATATACTTTTGCCTTCTCCAAAATACAGGTATGGCTCATTTAGATAGTCAGCCTTCATATATCAAATAAATCTACGTTGCCCAAGTTATCCTTTAGTTTCTTTTCGCTTGCTGCTGATTCCAATTTAACCCAAGTCATGTCAGGTACTATTGGGGCAAAATCGAACTTTTCTATCCGTCCAATCTTTAGATAAGGGTAATCCCTATATTCATCAAACAATGGTTCTGTTATCGATGGTTGTAGGTACCTCAATATAAAATTGAAATGATTGAACACATGCATATTTCTTTCGGTTTTCTTTAGCCATTGAATATTCTTAAAGCCCAAAGCAGATACCTTTAAATCTGGCCATAGAAATACCCATTCAGGTTTAATCGAAAGAAACCATTCTTTATCAAAAAGTTCAAATCGCGTTCTAAATGCATTACATCGCATATTGAAAATCTCTTCTTTATTTTTAAGATTCATTTTAATATCTACAACTTTTCTGGTTGCCTTCTTTGATCCTTTTACCCATTCTGCAGATCGATCAATCCATCTTTCCAAATCGTCTTTTTGGGTCGGTATAAAAGCGAAAAGTCCCTCTTCCCTGATCCATTTGATTTTTAACTTGTGAAGTTTGGATTCCAAACATTTTTTAAGAAGAAATTTAAAGGTTGATAAATCATCTTTTGAATTATTATAAATCTCTTCGCATGTGAATCTTTCCGCTGTACCTAAATCAATTATTTCTGTTAATGGCAAGGAAGGGTCTTTTAGGTCATGAAAAGTAAGAATTGAATCCCCCCATAGTATCCAATCATGAGGAAATCTTATATCTTTTAGTCTTAATGCGGAAATAACGTAATCAAAAAGTCCAGGACGATATTTTAGCTTAAGGCCTCGCTCCTCCATTTCAGCCTTTATGGCATTCTTATCAATTTTCAATTCCGCTCTATATACATGCTTGGGGAAGCTGATTTTTACTAGATTAGAATAAACTGGTTCGGTATTGTTGAAAAATTCATTTTGCTTTTCTTCAATCTCTCTTTTCAATGACTTTTCAATCTCAACCTGTAATTCAAAGGCATCCCGAACGGTTTTTCTAAAATATGCTGATTCTACTTTTGCTTCAAAGTTCTTTTGTAATTGCTCTTTAGCGTATGTAGTATTAAAGACCAATATTGGCTTTTTCTCGGCAAGGGCGGTTTGATATTCCAACTCAGTAATCGATTCCTTTTCTTCTGGTTGCCAACCATATCTACCACCTAAAATAAGAATATATATATCTGATTCTTTTACTTTATTTAAACATGCTGTTAGCGAATCCGCGCTTTGAGCTTCCATTGTAAATTCCGACATTAAGGGAAACCCACCAACTTTTTCAACAGCTTTTAAGGCAGCGGAACGCTCATTGGGCAAATCCGCAATGGTACTGCTAATAAATATTTTTGGCTGCGTGATAAACATGTTTTTAATTCAGTCTGACTTTTATTATTATCATTCCAATTTTCGTTTATTTGAACTTCTCAATTTTGTCTATAAGTACAATTATTTTATCTGGGTCAACATTTTCATCATACATTCTGAAAAAATGAATAGCCGTTGTATGAGCAATTTGGTTTGTACTTATTGTTTTATCAGGAATTTCTCCATCTTGTTGCCATGTAAAGCAAGAATGTTGGATGGCATCGATTCCCGGATATTCGGCTTTAAATCTGGCAATGAACTTCATCATTTTTTATCGTTTAATTAGACTTAGGTTTTAATTGTTTTGAAAAATCAACGTTCCGATACATATAAGAACCTCCTGAGCATTTTCCTTTACTACAACTAATTACTTCTGCAAATGTTCCCTTTTCATTCCAAGCATAAAGATATCCTTCACCCTCATGTAATGTACCTTTATCTTGAGTTTTTCCTTTCGAATTATAATTCGATAATACGGTCCAAGGAAGTCCATCCTTATAAATACGTTCTGACCATAATCCGCCATTTGGATAATAAAAAGTATATTTTCCACTAAATTTTGGAGCCAATTCTAATGTTTCAACTATCTGAAATGCAGGTACTATGGCGGCGAAATTCCCCGGGGTATTTGAGGCCAAATTTCCGTGAACTAAACCTATCACTTTTGGAGCAATTCCTACCTTCTCGCCTTGAATATTCATTGGTTTTTCAGTTTTATGAATTTCTAATACGGGACCACCACTAAAACCCCCAATACTTGGATCGTCGGTGATAATGAATGGATTAAGAACACTGTTATCAAATCGATCAAAATATACAATATCACTTGCACTACGAGTATTGCGAGTAATTGGACTGATTGATAAGGGAGTAACGCCTAAACCTAAAGGATAACCCATAATAGTTAGGTCATTAAAACGATTTGGTGCTTTAATAAACTCTTCTAAATATTCGTGATTAAACATAGCTATATCTTTAACTACATTATCATATATTCCTAAATGTAAAATAGCTATGTCAGCGGTAGGGTGTCTAACCCAATTCAATTTTTTTAAATCATACTTAACTGTTGTTAGTGCCTGAATTGTGATTTCCTTTTTTTGTCCATCAGTACCTAAATATTTAATTTTACTTGTACCTTTTAAGAACCTGGCAACATGTTCTGCGGTAACCAAATAAATATCGATACCTCTGATTAGAAAAAAACCTGTCCCTAACGAAGGAACCTTTTTTTCAATGATTTTTTCGGTCCATGGTTTGCGATATAAGACCTCATATTGTTCCCCGTTAATTTGTATAGTCTCTGTAGCTTCGTCAGATAAATACAAAATAGCGCTGAAATAGTCTCTTAATTCATCATCATTGATGCGGTATTGAGAATAACAAAAAAAACCAAAAAATAAAAACAATATTAAAAACTGATATGGGTATTTCATGAAATCCTTTATTTGAACTTTATTGTAAATTATATTTGTTTGAAGCGTATAGTTCAATAGCCTTCAAATAATCTTTAGAACCTTTCATTGTCATATCTTCTACGAATCCATCTAAATCATGATGATTATTCTTTATCCAACTAACTAGCGAGTCTTTCTCTTGGTTCCAAACTTCCCAATTTACATCAATGTATTCTAATTCCTCAAGCTTTGAAATTTTCTCTAAAGTAAAAGATACTTTGACCTTAAAAACCAAAGGATTGTTCTTTAAAAACTCATTGCGAACATTATCTTGGGCAATAGTCACGATAATATCATTGTTCTTTTCGTCTAATTCAACGATTTTATAGGATGGTTTAAATATGGAATCCCATTTAAAAAAATCATAAAAACTGTCATGGTTATAAGGTATCACGTAATCTCCAGAAATCATTGTAACACTATCATTTATTGTAGCTTTTATTTCATTGTAATCACCTGAATCAAAAGCATTGTAATATCTACTGACAGTTTCTTTATGACTTAATTTCTGTTCTTTGCATCCCGTTAAGAAATACAAAAGAAATAGTATGAGAAAGGTGTTTTTCATTGATCCTTTTATTGAACTTATCTATTCCTAAATATTCTTTCTAAAATTAAACAAATAAGTGTGGGTCGGGAGTTATTTCATAAACCCCTTAATTGTTAATAAATTTTGCGACATTCTAGAGTGATATTTGGTAATAATTAGTGAACTTACAGAATATAAATTTAATAAAATAGAAGATTATGGGAATTAAACCTGGACCAAAAAGAATTGCGGATTCAACAGGAAAACCAGACAGGCGTCAACGAGATAATAAAGAGACTCCTAAAAATACGCCATCACTAAAACCTCACAAGCATAAGAAAGGAGATTAACCTTTATTTTAATGAAGAGAGAAATTATCCTTTATTTAAACTTTTAAATCTTGTTTTCGTTCACTGGCATGATGTCCTAATTAATGGATTATTGAATTCCTACGCAATAAAAAGTTGGAGGGACAACTGGCAGGAACTCACCGTATTCTTCGAGTTTCCCTTGGAGATCCGTAAGATTATCAATACCACCAATCTTATAGAGAACCTCAATGGAAAAATCAGAAAGTACACCAAGAACAAACTTTAATTCCCTACCGATGATACGGTAATGAAATCCGTATATTTGGCAACAAGGGAGGCGACCAAGAAATGGTCATTGCCCATCAGGAATTGGGGCATTATTTTAAATTAGTTCCTTAGGATATATGAAAAAAAGGTCAGACTTTAAATAAAAGTCAAACCTTAGTTTGTTCAACTTACACAGTTAACAGGATAGTGTCTTTTAATGGACTAACATTTTACAATACCACTTAAATGGATAGTTCATTCCCATTTTCTTTATCTCCATTTTTATGTTTCTTGGGAATAATTTTGCTACCATCTAAAGAAAGATTTTTATTTATCGTAATTTCCTTACTATATTCTTCCATTCCTGTTTGCATAGCTTGCATGCGACTATTACCCGATTCAATGTTTTTAAACATTGGAGTCCTTAACTTCAATTCTTTAGCCAGTTCATAGCCAAGATTGAATGCTTCTATGTAATCCTTATCAACTTTTAGATTTTCTTCCATAATTAAAAAGTTTCACGAGCATACCTTTCAATATATTCGTTAATTGAATCCCGATCATAGAGAATTATTTTCCTTTGCGGTTGAGAAAATCTAATCTTTCCTTCATCCCTTAATTTCTGCAAAGTGGTTGTAGATTTTATATTTAGCAATAACATTGCTTCTTCACCATCAATCCATTTAGCCGGCTTATCTCTGCGTTTAGATTCTAAATGCTCTACCACCTTATCAAATAAAGCATAAAAAGCTTCTTCTTGTAGACATACCACCTGCATCGGATTAAATATTAAAAGTTAAATGTATGGTCATCTTCGTGATTTTTAATCCTATAATATACGACTTATGTCCATTCTTTACCAATTAATTAGGTTTAAGTTTCAATCGAATGGTCAAACGGTAATATCTCAATCAAAGTTTAGAACCTTCTCTAAAGCATCATCCGTTTCTTTGTGCATGAAATTTGACTGATAATTGACGGTGGTTGTAATAGAAGAATGCCGATATAATTTCTGAAGCATTTGAATTGGAATTTTATTGCCTGAAATATTACCGAAGCTGTGCCGTGCAATGTGCATACTGAGTTTCTTTTCAATACCAAGTTTTTCGGCTACCATTTCCAATCGCCTATTTAAGTTTCTAGTTATCGTCTTTACCCGAGTTACCACTTGCTTTTGGTCATTTAAATTAGTACCTTTTAAATAAGGAAAAACTAAATCATTTTTATGCTGTTGAACCGACGTATACAGGTATAGTAATCTTTTTGCCTTCTCAGGCACTGCTAGGGAAACTATTTTTTGGTTTTTCCCCATCCGATAATAAAGCCTATCATCTTTAAAATCCGAGCATTTCAATTTCAAAATATCACCGACCCTTATACCCGCAAAATAAAAACTTGTTAGCCACGTATTAACTGTATTTTGTTGAGCCACTGTCAAGTCTCTTGCTGTTTCAAGCAATATGATCTCTTCCTTATTCAATCCGATTTTCTCACTTTCAGGGAATTTTATCTGAATTTTTCCTTTTCCAAATGGATAGTTGCTATCGTCCACATGATATTCCTTTCGTGCCAAATTATAAACTGTTCTAATTAGCATAAGATAATTAATAGCTGTTCTTGGAGCTACCTTTCGCTCATAAAGTAGATAGGCTTCAAACCGCCTTAACAAACTAACATCCAAATCGATAAACGGCAACTCCTTGCGCCCCAAAAAATCTTTGAATATATTCAATCTCTTTTCTTGATTGTAATGTTGATCGAATTTTTTACGTCTTAGTATGTTCCCAAGAAATAATTCACTGGCTAGAAAAAAATCTACCTTGGACTTACCAAGTATTTTATTTTTTATCTTCTTGGCAGATTGGTCGTTACCTTCCCCATCACTATCAATAAGTCTGTCATTTGCTTCTGATAGTTTCTTTGCAACCAACTTATTTAAACGGCTTGAGTTCGGATGTGATTTTCTTACTCTGTCGAATTTACTATCCCAGAATTTCTCGTCAATATATTGTCCAGTAAACAAGAATGATGATTTTCTATCTATGGTTACACGAATCGCGATAGGGAATAATCCCGCTTTGTTTGGTTTCCTCCTTAAAACTGCCTGTATTGTTGCCATTATTTTGAAGTTCGATACTTCAAGATACAAAATCTAGGTACAACATAGGTACAACATTTGATGTTTTTACTTGGTTTTACAACATTTCATAATTTCACAACTCATCAATAAACTACTGATTATAAGCCATATAGAACCATATCAATACAGGTTTGTCAAAGTTCATAACCCGGAGGTCACGAGTTCAACTCTCGTTCTCGCTACAAAACTTAAGTTTATAAAAATCAACGGATTGGTTACTGCCAATCCGTTTTTTTATGCCTTCTATTTCCGTACTTTTGTCTACCGTAAACGAAAACGCAAACGTTTTTAGGATGAAATTGAACTATTCCAGAAATAAGATATGGTTTAAATAGAGAAATATTTAACACCTATCCAAACTGGAATTCTAAATATAATTCTCTTTCCATTATTCTTGGATATAGTATCTTTTAAAAACAATAACTTTAATGAAGTTTTAGAAAACTAAGCAGTTCCAATTAGGGGAAGCTAACAAAAATGCATAGCCATCGAAGGGAATGGCTATGACATCTTATACAGAAAACCTTGTGCACAATAATGACGAATCGTATGAAATTAATATCAACTGTTATTCTGATTGCTACAGCGTTAAGTGTTTATGGACAAAACAAAGTATTTGACAAGTGGACTGAAAAAGAAAAAAAGCAGTATCAGATACTGACTGAATTAGCAAAATATGTAAACGGAAAGGATAGTACTGAACTATCTAAGAAAATCCTATTTGACAAATACGTTGAATTAAACTACGTACTAAAAGACACATCAGAAATACATAAGAAGGAACGGTTAAAGGCTTTTGATGGATTATTCTACTATTTCCGTAAAACGGTGGATAGCATCGGATTAAAAAATTTGGATGCCAAACCAGTTCGATTTTATAAAAACCACAAGATTTATGAGCCATTTGATAAGGACGTGGCAATGGAGAGCATTAGTGGCAAAAAAATGTACACTCAGGATTCCAATGTTTTTGCTTATTATCAAAAGAAAGAACCTGAAGAGCCATTAGGAACATTGCTATTTGATCCAGAAACTGACAAATTGGTTGCTTGGATTATGCTAAAGCAAGGCAGATACAAATATTTTCTAACCTTCAATCTATTTTAATTACTGTGCACATCATAACCTATGAAGTAATGCGGGCAAAGGTTTTGAATCGAATCGTTTGCGTATTTTTATGTGACCGCAAAATTTTTGTGATTTCTATTTTTTGGAAAGGAATTCGTAATAACGCTGTGCTAATTTGGGAATTGAAGAATAATTACAAAACAAAAAGCTTTGGCTAAGGGCTTAAACGGAAAGGTCAGTGCTTGTCCACTACCCCACTTGCCTTAACCGGGTCGTTGTGGTGCATTCGGCACATTAAATAATTCTTGACAGATGTTTGCCCTCCTCCTTTGCTTCTTTTCCCCCTGTTGCTTAAGCCATTCCCCATTTTTAGTGTAGGTAAATGTGAAGCAGTTTAAAATGATAAAGACGTATCCTTTAGAAAAATGTTTTCCTTTGTAACAGATAGATTAACTTGATACCTTAGTATCGTGATTTTAAAGAAATATGAACAATAACGATAAAGAGCACTTCCAAGAGAACAGTCCCTTTTATTTCCCATTGGAAGTTACCCCAAGAAAAGGGCTACTACCTATATCACGGGAAGACTATGAAGACAAGCCGAGTGGTGACATCTTTGGTAAAATACAGGATGCCGGGATGAAGTGGAACCCTGAAGATGTAAATCAATCAGAATTCCTTATAATGAGTACTGCTGGAGGATTAAAGAACGGTGAAGAGACACTGGCACTGGGCATGCACTCAGGACATTTCGAATTGGGAGATGCCGCAAAGGTTGCTGCAAGTACTTTCAAAAACCTGTTTACCAAACCCTATTATGTATCGGTATCAGATCCTTGTGACGGACGTACCCAAGGCACTACAGGTATGATGAATTCATTGGCCTATCGCAATCATGCCGCCACAGTTTTAGGAGATTTAAGACGCTCTTTGCCCAATCGCAAAGGCGTAATGGGCATCGCTACTTGTGACAAAGGCCTACCTGCGATGATGATGGCATTGGCCAATGAATCCAATCTTCCAACGATTATTATGCCCGGTGGGGTAACATTGATCGCCAAAGGAATCAAAGACTTGGGTTCGGTACAGTCTTTACCATCGCTTGTTTCCCACAAAGAAATATCATTGCAAGAGGCACAATCCCATGGATGTGCTTCTTGTGGGACACCAGGGGGAGGTTGTCATTTTTTGGGAACAGCAGCCACCTCCCAAGTCGTAGCAGAAGCATTGGGAATGGCATTGCCACATTCGGCACTGGCCCCCTCTGGTGGTAAGATTTGGTATGCCCTTGCCAAAGATTCAGCAATTGCTCTGGTAAATCTGGCAAAAAACAATATAAATACCAGTCAGATCCTTACTCAAGATGCCGTTTACAATGCTATGGTAGTACATGCAGCTTTTGGCGGATCTACTAACCTCTTACTGCATATCCCTGCTATAGCCCATGCAGCGGGACTACAGATGCCTACTCGAGAAGAATGGGAGGATATTAACCGAAAAACGCCACGATTGGTCAATGTGCTCCCAGCAGGGAAGTACTCCACAGCACACGTTTATGCTGCCGGAGGAGTACCAGAGGTAATGATACATTTGCGAAAATTAGGGCTACTCAAAGAAGACTGCCTCACCGTTACAGGAAAAACCTTGGGCGAGAATTTGGATGTCTGGGAACAGGGCGGCAAAATGTTCTCTTGGGAAGCAGAGAATAAAAGAGATAGGCGTCAACAAGTACGATTTAACCTCCAATCATTTAATCCCGATGCACATCCTGATAAAGTGATACTATCCCCTGAAGCGGCGAAGAAGGCCAAGATGAAAAGCACCTTGACTTTCCCCTCCGGAAACTTGGCACCAGAAGGAGCGCTGATCAAAAGCGGTGCAATTGCTCCTGAGATGATCGATGGCAACGGCATATACTACAAAAAAGGAGTTGCTAAAGTATTTGTCTCTGAAGCAAACGCCATTAAGGCAATTAATCATGGAGAGGTAAAGCCAGGTCATATTGTAATATTGATTGGGACAGGGCCAAGTGGCACAGGAATGGAAGAAACCTTCCAAATCACAGGTGCTCTGAAACAATTATCCTTTGGAAAAGAGATAGCCCTGATTACCGACGGACGTTTTTCTGGCGTTTCCACAGGTGCATGTATAGGACATGTTGGTCCAGAGGCTCTGGTAGGAGGACCTATCAGTAAGGTTCAAGATGGAGATGTCATTGAGATCAAAATTGATTGTGATAATCTAAGTGGTAGTATAAACCTAATAGCCTCGCACAGCGATCCCGATGCCGAACTAAGTGAAGCCGACATAGCACAATTGTTTTCAAGCAGATCACCACATCCAGAACTTCGGCCACATCCAGAATTGCCCGATGATATTAAAATTTGGGCAGCAACGCAGAGCGGTATATGGGAAGGATGCGTACAGGATGCCGATCGGATTTTGAAGATTGTGAAAGCAGGAATGGATGTTTTGAAATAAGAAAAAGTACAACACAATACGTATGGACGCATATCTGCCCCTATCCTGTAGGGATGGCGACATATGGTAACTCGTTTTGTTATAAAAGATAAAAAGGGTTGTAATATTATTTGGAAATGTTTTATTTCCAAATAAGCTGGAAAGACATGTACATAGAGGGTTTCAAAATTCCATTTAGGAATCCATAACTTAGAGGTCACGAGTTCAACCCTCGTTCTAACTACATTATATAAATCACCCAAAACAGGCCTTCAGCCCTTTTGAGGATAATAGTTTTTAAAATACTAGCCGTGTAGGTAAAAAATAATTGAGACTTGATATTATTTTCTTGTGCGGTTTTCACTTAATTGACCTTACCAAACCAGTCTTCACTTCAAGTCCACGTGGCTAATGCGTACAAGCGGACTACGTTGCAGCACATTAGCTCTTCATGAAAACGAGAACTAAAACGTACACATTACCCACGCCCCATCGGCCATGGAATTCTATTGGGGTTGGATAATATGGAACCCTGACCGACAAGAGGTACAACACCTAAAAGTATTTGGACATGTATACCATTTAGACGTTCGTAAAATAAATCTTCCCAATATAGGAGGAACAATATTTTTTGTTTGAATTCCCTTTGGGAATTATCCAATATAATGTTCTGTTATTGGTTCTTTACCAAACGTACGCTATCAGCAAAAGTTCCAGGTGGATTTGTAAACCTGAAGCTAGACGGACTTGCAGCTTCAATTTTTCTTCTAAAGGGGTTTCCTTCCCCAGTATCAGTGTCTGCCCATAAATATGCTTTAATGTCTATTGAACTGTATACGCCGTTCGACCTGTATCCAGACATTGGGATATTCAATCCAGAGGATCCGCCCACTTTCATTTTTGTGCCTTGGTCCGTTCCTCTTGTTGTGTCTTCTCCATTAATATTTAAATCGCTTGCAGGCATTCCTAGTTCAGTTTCCAATATTTTCCATTCAGCATCCGTTGGCAAGTGCCAGCCTGTTGGAATTGCAGCTTGTACAGTAGCCCATTCGTACAATCGGCCATAGTTTGCATCGTTGGATATATCATCATCGTAACTATATGATCCTGAAGAATTGTAGACTAAATTCTCCGTCATCCAAACCTGAGATCCAATTTTAATTGTTCCATATGTATGACCATCCCTAGTGTCCGTAAATGATCCAGTGAACAATGTCACAAAACTTCTCACTTCACTTGAAGTCACGTGAGTAGTTGATTTTGCATCTACGCGAAAATGGTAGGTTGTTCCCAATTCAAGTTCGATTGAAGTGAAGGATAGAGCGGTTTGATTAGGACTGACCAAGTCTAAGTTTGCTGAATTCGTTCCTAAATACACATCATAAGTAATGGCATCACCTTCGGCATCAGTGGAAGCCATCCAACTAATTGTAATAGGTGTATTCACATTTGTCGCGTTAGGCGCTGGTGCCTGATCAAAGATCACTATTGAAGGAGCTGAGTCTGTCTGGGAGGCAGAACAGCCGTTGGAATTTACAGTTTCTCCTGATTGTGTCCCTGGACATAAATCAATAGCATCCGTAACCCCATCACCATCAGAGTCCTTTTGACTACCTGAGCATCCTTGAGCATCTACAGCTTCTCCTGTTGGTGTATTTGGACACTGATCCAACTCATCATTAACTGTATCCCCGTCTGAATCAGTTTGAGTAGAAGAGCATCCAATAGAGCTCACTTCTTCTCCTGAAGGGGTATTTTCACATTGGTCTAGATTATCTGTTACTCCGTCTCCGTCCGTGTCCTTTTGACTAGCTGAGCATCCTTGCGCATCTGCTGTTTCTCCTGTTGGGGTATTGGGACACTGATCCAATCCATCATTAACTGTATCCCCGTCTGAATCAGTTTGGGTAGAAGAGCATCCAATCGAGCTTACTTCTTCTCCGGAAGGGGTATTTTGACATTGGTCTAGATTATCTGTTACTCCATCTCCATCCGTGTCCTTTTGACTATCAGAACAACCTTCACTATCAACCGTTTCTTCCGATGGCGTGTCTGGACATTGATCCAATCCATCAGCAACAGAATCTCCATCAGAATCAGTCTGAGACGAAGTACAACCATTACTATTAACGGGTTCTCCCAGGGGAGTTCCTGGACACAAATCCAAATCGTTCAGAATACCATCTCCATCCATATCTTGCTGATTTTCTGCACAACCCTTATCATCAACTGTCAACCCTTGACCAGTGTCCGGACATTCATCTAAATTATCGGTAATACCATCAAGGTCAGTATCTCTCTGGCTAATGGAACAACCTGTTTCATCTACTGTTTCACCCTCTGGGGTATCGGCACATTGGTCTACATCATCAAATACAGAATCTCCATCAGAATCTACTTGACTTTCCGAACAGCCATCCATATTTACAGTTTCCCCGGTAGTGGTTTCAGGACACTTGTCAATATCGTTCGGAACCCCATCACCATCCGTATCCTCTTTTTCAAAAACGGCGATAACCTCTGTGTCCGATTGTATTGTAAATGAATAGGGATTATCTGTCCCTGTAATATCGCCACTCCAATTCTTAAAATAGAATCCATTGGAAGGAGTTGCTGATATGGTCACCTTTTCTCCTGATTCAAATGTACCTTGATTAGGGCTAATACTTCCTCCATCTATAGGAGATACATCACCTGTAAATTCATAAATGGTAATTTTTTCTTTGGAGCATGAACCAATTACGAACAGGAAAAGTGGGATTATGATAATTAAGGAATAAAATATTTTTTTCATTGTACATTTTGTTAGGCATGTTATTTAACTGCAATTCAATAAAAAAATATTCTATTGGGGGAACGAATTATAAAGATTAAAATTTACTTTAAAATTGTAAATCAAAAAATTAAAATCGATGTAATAACAATATTATGGTATGAACGATTATTCTTGAAACCTTTTTAACTAATTATATGGATTCGGATTGTCATTATGTACTACGTACTTTATATTAAAAATTAATTATATTTATTCTTACATACTGTGTTACAATGGAAAGTATTCAAGTCCTGTCCCCAATTATAGCCAAACCGCTGCGCTTGAATAGGGAAAAACAACGTTGAGAAATAAAAGTGAAAGGTGGCAAACAAAATTATTTTTTGGAAAGGATACTCTAAGGAAAGTAGGTATGAAACCCTTGATAAAATTAATCAGATTATAAATAGGTCGGGAGATGTTGTAGACGTAAAGCAGTTTTCTGATATTTCAATGTCCTTAAGAATTGAAGTTGAAGAGCAAAAAATAGAAAAACTTTATTTGGACTTAAAAAATTATATAGAGCTGGATGATTTTGATATTTTGGAATCAAGTACAAATAGTGAAAGAACAATATTTTTAAACATTTCCTTTTCACTGGGTAAAGGAAATATAGAAGTTGCCGTTCCCTATGTATAACCGTTAAATTTTAAATGATTAGGAATACGAAACTATGATTAACTACCTTCCCTATGAAAAGCACCGGTCCTACCGGATTTTTATGGACCTGGACGTTAGCTCATATCCATACCTTTAATCCCAATTGAAAATTCTGAGTAGTAAGGGATTCTATTTTACCATTGCAGGCAGGGCCATTATTGATCAATAGACCATAGAATTATGGAAATAAAAAATGAAAATAATTGAAACGACACTTCCGAACCATTCGTTGCTGAATTCTTCTGGCAACACATACGACTATGTGGATAGTTTTCAAGCTAGCCTATATGACCACGGAAATAAATTTACATCTACGGATATAGGCAGGGCATTTTTTTCAAGTGGACCAAAATGGGTAGAAAGGCTATTTGCCCTTAGAAATAAAATGGTATCCATTTTCGGGCTTAAAACCTCTGGTGATATAACCAAGAGGGAAAGGCAGCTCCAAAACTTTAAATGTGAACCAGGAGAACAAATGGGACTTTTTAAAGTGTTCGCCAAAACCGAAAACGAAGTCATTTTAGGGGAAGATGATAAACATCTGAATTTTAGGGTCTCACTATTTTTGGCACCTCATGCATCTGGAACCAAAAATAAGGACATCACCCTTACCACAACCGTAGAATTTAATAATTGGTTTGGTAAATTATACTTTCTTCCTGTTCGACCTTTCCACAAGCTAATTGTTCCAACCATGTTGAAAGGAATAATCAATAAATTGGAAATAAAGAAGTAAAAACTAAATGATAAATAAAAACGGACCATTAATAACCCTAGTAACAACTAGCAATTGTTGTATTTTTTTTAAAGTGCCTAATCCTTGGTTGTGAAATTTATTGTAATTTAAAATACGCTACTAGTTGTTCTATCACTCTACCTAACTTATACTGTAAAAGTCCCTTTAAATATGATTTACATAACCCAGCTTATATACCTTAATGAAGGACAGGAGGACGTTTTTCATCAGTTTGAGGATCTTGCGATTCCCACCATTTTAAAATACAATGGTAGACTTACCTTAAGGATTAGACCCACAGAGGATTCCGTAATTGAAAAAAATACGGAGACCCCCTATGAAATTCACTTGGTGGAGTTTAATTCCCAGGAAGACTTTGATAATTTCAAAGAAGACGAAGAACGTAAGAAGTTCTTGCATTTAAAGGAAAAGTCGATCAAATCTTCCATCTTAATCCAGGGAACCAAGTTATAGCAGTATTAAACCTGAGATTAATCCAGTATTCCATAAAGATCCTAAGTCATTTATATCATTTTTGGTACTCCAAAATGTAGTATTACATTTTTCCTACGGTCCCTAGAATAATTTTGGTTGATTAATTCTAATGGAAAACATTTAAAAAGGTGTTCTCAGGCTGGTATAACTACTTTGCCAAATGATAAATGTAACCTCTTCATCGACCTATTTAGAAATTACTGCCCTTTAATTTATTAGTCAAAACTCAATTTTGAAAAGTCAGTAAGACGCACTTAAAATTGAAAGTTGAACTAATCCCGCCTTTTTATGCGGGATCAAGGTTCAATACCTCGACCCTAGGGTCGATTCCTATTAATGGGTTCAGGGCCTGCCTTTGTCGGCAGACAGGCCTGCCCTGAGGTTTAACACCTTTTATTGATTGCCTATTAGCTCCAATCCAAGAACTGTCCACCACCTTGATAATCAGTGTTCTATGTGACCTGGATATATATAAGCACATTTAAGTTGCCAAACAAATATTAAAAAAACAGATTATTAACATTTTTTTTTAACCTTTATAAAATATAAAGAATAAAAATGACCTTAGACTACCCCTCGATATTGTTTTTTTTAGCTCTGAATAATTTATTTATTATTTCCCTCTTCATTTATCAATATTTCTATCATCACAAACAATGGTATTTTTTGCTAGTGGCACTGGGTATAACGTTTCAAACGATTGCCATTATTCTACACGGAAATAGTGATTTTTTACCACCAATCCTTGCTTTGCGCATTAATAATTTATTAATGATTGCCTGTTTTACCTTTACTTCGTTTGGTCTTATCTCTTTTGATGGTAAGAAGCGAAAAAAACTGTTACGGATTTTTGTTGTTTTTGCATTTCTATTTTATGCCGCCATTGTAATCGCTGAAAAAAACAATACCATTATGAATGTTATACGGATAATTTCCTGCTCATTTTTCTATGCGATAAGTGCTTATTATCTATTTTTCAATAAAAATAAATACAAGTTTTCCATTCTTTTAAGCGGGGTGCTTCTTTTATATTCCATATTCCAGCTCTTTCGCGCTTATAATATATACCAAATTGGCGATTCATATGTTTTCCTCAAAAGCTCTACCTTCAATAATTGGTTCCTTATAATTTCCATCCTTGTAATTAGTGCCATCAGTATTGGTTACATTATGCTTTTAAAGGAAGTAGATCAAAAAACAATACTTGAAAAAAATAAAATCATTGAACAGGATAAGCTTAAGCTTGAAGCGTTGAACCAAACCCAAAATAAACTTTTTTCAATTATAGCACACGATTTAAGAAGTCCGTTCAACAACATTTTATGCCTTTCCGAACTGCTCTCTGAAAAGGTTGCTACCACCGAAAATTCGGAATCTGAAGAGTTTGTTGATCTAATAAATACAACTGCCAAAAATACCCTGAGTCTGCTTGACAATTTATTAAATTGGGCAAAATCACAAACGGGAGAACTTGGTTTCAGCCCAGAAAAAATTAACCTGTCCAAAGTAATACTGCATATTATTGAACTTAAAATGTCCCAGGCTAAGGCCAAGAACATTTCTTTGTATTATTCCGCCACAGACGAAATTGAAATAAGTACTGATGAAAATATATTAAGAACTGTTTTACGGAACTTAATTTCGAACGCCATAAAATTCACAAATCCTGAAGGACATATAAATGTTGTAGTCAATAAAAATCATGACCATGTAGAAATTTCCATTGTGGACAATGGAGTGGGAATGGACGACACTACAATCCATAAAATCTTCGATCTATCCACCAGTGTCACCCTGCCAGGTACTGCGAACGAAAATGGTTCCGGTTTAGGTTTGGTTCTATGCAGGGAATTTGTGGAACTACTGGATGGACATCTTTGGGTGGAAAGTGAAGTAGGAAAAGGGAGTAATTTTAAATTTACCCTGCCCTTTCATATTCCAGAACCGGAATTATTGAATCCGGTTTATAGCAAGGTGATAGTATAACTGTAGAGATCTTACGGGCACCGTGGTTTACATTCCGGCGCAGAGGAATACACTGCTTACTATTAATCCATACGGATGGAGTTCCTACCTAAACCAAGCGACCCAGGGTAGCATACTTGGATAAATTGATCAAATAAGGGTGTGCAACTTAGCCCCTATTTTACTTTCGGTGCTAGTACCCTATAGAAAATTCCCAATCCAATTCCCTTCACTTATCACTATTTTCGGCCATTTATTTTAAATTATATACACCGTAGTCCCAAATAGGAAATCCAGCGTCTTCATAAGAAATGGTGTGTTACAACGGATAATTCTGTATTTTATCGATGTGGCAAGTACCGAAATCAATATTTGCTACCTTAGAAGTAAAGAATCCAATACTTGACCGTAATACTCCCCTCTGGGCTCCAGTGAAATCTTTATTGGATCTTTTGACAAAATCGGCTGGTTGGATTATAGGTCGTTAAAACAGTTATTTTGTGACTTGTGCTTTTATCGTATGCTGGCCCTCATGGTTGACAATTAAAAATCCTAGGAAAACATTATATGGGTAATACTGCCATTTATTTTAAAACCAAATTCATGAAGAACGCTCCATTCATTTTTATGATGCTCTTTTGGGCAACAGCTTCTATACACTCACAATCGACCTCTATTGACAATACCAAAACCGAAGCTGGAAAAATTGACAGTCTGATACAGCACAGTTATGAAAAAGGCATGTTCAATGGTGCTATATTGGTTAGTAGAGGGGATAAAATTATTTATAAAAATGCCCTAGGTTATGCAGACAAGGACAATAATCGAAAACTAAACATAGCTTCCGTTTTTTATTTGGCATCTGTGTCAAAACAATTTACAGCAATGGCGATTATGATTTTAAAAGAGCAAAAGAAGCTCTCTTATGATGATAAATTATCCAAGTATTTCCCTGAGTTTCCGGACTACGCCAATACTGTTACCCTAAAACATTTAATGACCCATACTTCGGGTATAGCGGACCACTATAGATTGGGTATTTATAGAAAGGGACTTAGGGATAAGGACGTATTGGAGGCCCTTGTAAAACAAAAGGAATTGGATTTTAAGCCTGGGGACGAATTCAGATATAGCAATGGGGGTTATGTGCTTTTATCACTAATAGTTACAAAAGTCTCGGGCATGCCCTTTCATAAGTTTATGGAAATAAATATTTTTAGGCCCTTGGGCATGAACAATACTTTGGTGTATGACGAATCTGCACCAGCTATTGAAAACAGAGCTGTTGGGTATAACCAAGCGGGGCAGTTGGATGATTATGAAATTTTCACAACGGGTGCTGGTGGTATGTTTTCCACGCTTGATGATCTACATCTTTGGGATCGGGCACTGTACACGGAACAGTTGATTTCGCATGCTGCCCTTGAAGAAGCATTTACCCCCGCAACCCTAAATAATGGGGAATTGACCAAGTACGGTTACGGTTGGGGAGTTTCTGAAGGAGATGGTCAAAAGGTAGTACAGCATACAGGGGGACTTGCAGGCTATAGAACCTTTATAAAACGAAATCTATATAATAAAAGTTGTTATATTATACTTACCAATCACGGTGATACATCCAATACTACGGCCATTAAAACAGCCTTGGATGAAATTTTGGAAGGAAAATGACGATAATTTTAAGATTTCCTATTTTAGCTTTAGGTCCCCATAACCAGAAAAAATAAAATGTCTAAAAAGTACACCAAACGTATCCTTAAAATTATATTTATTTTAGCAAGTATAGGCTCCTTGTATTTCGTACCATGGATTTTGGTAAAGGCGTGGATCTTGCCGTTGCCCGATACGGTGCAAGAACAAGTAAATGAAGCCATTGAACATGGTTTTGACGGTATGATAGTATATGTGGATCAAGCTGGGGAAGCAGCGGGGTTTTACGCCGGAGGCTGGCATGACCGTAAAAATAAAATACCTGCCTACCCCCAGGCCTTATTCAAGATTGCCAGCATTACCAAACTATATGTGGCCGTAGCTACCGCAAAATTGATCAAGGCCCAACGTTTGTCGTTGAACAAAACGCTTGCGGATTACTTTCCTGAACTTGTGGGTAGAATTGAAAATGCAGAAAAAATTACCTTGAAAATGATGCTACAGCACCGTAGCGGTATCCCCAATTTTGTAGATCACCCCAATTATTGGATAAACCCTCCAAAAAATAAACAAGAAACACTTGATTATGCCTTGGATTTACCGGCCGACTTTGCACCGGGGGAGGATTACGGCTATTCAAACACCAATTATATGCTAATTTCCGATCTCATTGATAAAGTGTTGGGCTATGGCCATCAACAATATATCAAGGAGGAAATTTTAACACCACTAGGACTAAAAAACACATTCGGCTCCCTAAATGAAGTGAATTTGGACGATGTTATGAGTGGCTATTATGTTGGCTATGAGGAAGATTTCAAGACTGACAATACGGGTTTGATGCTCGCCACTGCAGAAGATGTGGGTAAATTCTTGAGGGCCCTGAACGATGGATCCGTGTTTAACGAAGGGGAACAGGAAATATATTCCTCCATATACGTGTACGAGCATACAGGCCTGCTCGTGGGTTATCAGAGCATGGCGGAATATCATAAAGACTTGGATACAGTGGTTATTCAATTTAATAATACCACGGATTTTAATGGCTATGAATGGAATTTAGCGGAAATCATATATAGCAGAATTGTAAAAATTATAAGACGGGATAAAGACTCATAACAAAATATAAACCATTGCATTAAAGGCTTTCCGAAAAGAAGGTGGTAGCTACATTCCATATCTGTTCGTTGGCTTAAAACAAAAACCAGGAATTATGAAAAAGATATTTTACGTATTTCTATTATTGATCAATTTTAGTTGTAGTAGTACTGATGATAGTGAAATTGATGAACAGCAAGACCCCATTACAGTTGCTTCCCTTGAGATTTCATCCACATCCGGATCTATATTGGCAGATGGCAGTGACACAGTGACGTTTTCTGTAATAGCCCGTGATAAAAATCAAAATACCATTCAAAATTCCAATTTTGATATTTATATTGATGGGAATCTCCATGACTCCAGTACTTTTAGTACCAATACGGCTGGACAATATAAGGTGTATGCCAAAATGGATCTGGTTAAATCGAATACGATTACGATTACTGCAGAAGAAGTTCAAGTAAATTTAACCAGTATTAGCTTAAATGCCAACACCTCTTTAATTATTGCCGATGGAAATTCCAAGGCAGAATTATCCGTTATCTTTTATGATGAAAATAACAGTCCTGTTGATAATGTTGATTATGAAATAGTTGATAATGATACTGTATTGGATAATCCCAATTTAGGATATACCACTACAGTAAGTGGAATTCACGATTTAAAAATACAGGCTAAGGGTATTGAATCGAATACCATACAATTAAACGCCAGGGTAAATGTTGATTATCCTACCATTTCCGTTCCCGTAATTTTTCATATTGTACATTTTGGAGAAAGCATTGGCTCAGGGACAAACCTATCACAAGGTCAAGTTACAGCGCTTTTGGACAAACTCAACAAAGGTTTTTCAAATCAATACAACTCTGAGAATCCGAATGCTGTGGATACCAAAATTGTTTTTCGACTTGCAAATTTGGATTCCAATGATGTTCAATTACCCGAACCTGGAATAAATAGAATTGACGGGAGTACATATGATGATGGGGTTCCTGCATTTCCTGATAGTTTTGATATTGCAAATGATAAAAAATTAGCTATTAATGAATATTGGAATTTGGGACTGGAAACCATATGGGATCCAAAAATGTATTTAAACCTATGGATAGGTCCGGACCAAGAAGCTAGGGGAAGTGCCTCATTACCCTGGATTTATGAATCCTATTCTCTTGACGGTTTGGTTAGTATTCCCGATAATTCCGAACTTGAACCTAATAATGATACTTTTCCGAGTTTTTGGTTGGATACCAACAATGCTTTAACCAGTACTGCCATAATACATGAAGTGGGACATTCCCTGGGGCTATTGCACGTATTCTCCAATGACAATTGTACTACGAGTGATTATTGTCAGGATACCTATTCATACATCTTCAATGAACCAAACCAACCTTGTTCCGATAATTTAGGTGGAAATATCAATGACAATTTTATGGATTATACGGGTATTTACAATACCTTTAGTTATGAGCAAAGGGAAAGAATACATCACGTCTTCGAATACGGCTTATGGCTCAATGAATTAAAAAACTCCAATAAATAATTTATACCGACATTGGTAAGTAGCAACCAGTCCTACATGGTTATTGTGTGGGGCGTTAGGCACAGGATCAATTTGCCAGGCTTGGCGGAAGGCAATACCGCCCTAGACCGATGGTTTGTATGTATACACTGACTTGTTGCTACAGCCGGAAGTTGGCTTACATTGTGAAAAACCGAGTAACCAATTAAAATCATGAAAAACCTTTTACTATTTGTGTTTATTATTCTCGGTTTGATCAGTTGTAAACAGCAAGAAAAACCTATAGATATTGAAAACCAAAATAATCAAATAGTCATTGGACAATTGGACAGTATTTACTCCGAAATTTTGGACGAATCCCGTGAACTGTGGATACATATTCCAGAAAGTGCAAAAGATAGTTTGTCCTACAAAACTACATATCCAGTAATTTACTTGTTGGATGGTCCATCAAATTTTAATTCCGTAACTGGAATTATTGAGCATTTAAGCGGTAATATGATTGTTCCAGAAATGATTATTATTGGTATAGCCAATACAAATAGGTCTTTAGATTTGACACCTACAAAAGTAGATATTGATGTTATATCAGGAGATAGTATTCAATATCCATCAGGTGGTGGAAACAAATTTCTTGATTTCATTGAAAAAGAATTAATACCATATGTGGAAAAAACATATCCTACCACTACCTATAAAACTTTTGTAGGTCATTCTTTTGGAGGTTTAAGTGTTATCAATGCCTTAGTAAATAGAAAAGAGCTTTTTAATAATTATGTTGCAATAGACCCCAGTTTATGGTGGGACAATCGTGCTTTTTTAAATATCGCAGATTCTATTTTATCGACAAATAAATTTGATAATAAAGCACTATACGTCGGTGTGGCAAATACAATGGAATCCGATATGGATATTGACAAAGTTCAAAATGACAATATTCCCGACACCTATTTCACAGTTCATATAAAATCAATATTACAATTTGTTAATTCCCTCGACACTAAAAAAGATAATGGACTTTTATTTGAATGGAAATACTATGAAAATGACGACCATGGAAGTGTGCCATTTATTACCGAATATGACGCTTTCAGATTTCTTTTTTCCTGGTACAAATTGAATGGAGTAAATAATTTCTACTCGGAGAAGTCAACTTTGAATGCTAAAGAAATAATAAAAATAATCAGCTCCCACTATGCGAATATTTCAGATCGATTTGGTTATCAAGTAATTCCACCTGAAAAATATATTAACTCAATCGGCAAAGGATTTATGCACAATAATATGCCTGAAAAAGCATATAGCCTCTTGAATTTAAATATTAAAAACTATCCGAAAAGTGTTAATGTATTTGAATCTATGGGGGATTATTACTTATTTCAATCTGACACTTTAAATGCTATCAAAGAATTTAAAAATGGACTTAAAATTAGAGAAAAGGCAACACTAAGGGGAAAATTGGAGAAATTGGAGGATTGAACTCTGTAAAAAACAAGGAAGTGCCAACAAAGCGCTTAAACAATACGGCTTCGGGCTTTACGAAAGGTCTGTGTATATTTATAAAGTCGCTATATTGAAAATTACGCGATAGCGAAATATTCAGTTTTGGCTATGGACAACAAAAAACATAAAGCCAACCCGCCCGAACGTACGCGTTCGGTACGGGCGGGCAACAAAATTTAGCTACGTACCCAGTACATGCCAAAAAGCTTGGCAAGCGGAAACGGAAAGTTTCCTTGCCCTTGCATAGCCTGCCATTGTGCGCCATTCAGGCTTATAAAGTGATTTTATTTATTAATCAAAAAATATAATTATGAAAAGAATATTCAATTATCTAATGGTTATTATGCTGACCGTCCAATTTTCATATTCTCAAAATATATATAAGAACTTCAAATGGCCTGAAAAGAAAAAGGCCGCAGTCTGCTTAACATTTGATGATGGTCAAGATTCACATCTGGATAATGCCATACCCCTACTTGATTCCTATAATATGAAAGCAACTTTTTATTGTCCTGGGAATAAGGAGTCTTTACATAATCGCATCGCTGAATGGAAAAAAATCGTTGAAAATGGCCATGAGCTTGGCAATCATTCTTTATTTCATCCATGTGATGGTAGATTATTCGATTGGGTTACACCAGAATATGACTTAAACAATTATTCCAAGGAACAAATGCGCATGGAATTATATACTGCCAACACTCTCTTAAAGGCTGTTGATGGAAAATCGAATAGAACTTATGGTTATACCTGCTCAAATTTTAAAGTGCAGGGCGATTCAACCTACGTTGATATAGTGAAGGAACTATTTTCGGCCGCAAGAAGTGATGGCCCTATACCAAAAACCATGGAAAATATAGACATTAATTTTATGCCTAGTTGGTGTGTAGACAGTCATTCAGGCAAAGAACTTATCGATTATATAAAAGAAGCAAGAAGTAATGGGACCATTGCCACTTTTATGTTTCATAGCGTGGGTGGTGGTTACTTAAACGTATCCAATGAAGCTTTACAGGAACTGTTGGCTTATCTTAAAGAAAATGAACAGGATTATTGGGTAGATACCTTTTTTAATGTTACTGAATATATATCAAATCAATAAGTCAATATTGAATAAATTAGTGGGTTGAGATTAAAGAACGTTGACGGAAATTGGAAAACACGCAATACGCAACATTGGCTAATTCTATTGTTATTAAGCCTGCCAACTTATTTGATTAAAATAAAATTTATCATATAGATGTTATCATACCTTTCAACCCCACTACACCTGACAATTGGATTTTTTCTCCTATCGGTTTTGTCGCTTTTTATTTTTGGTAAGGACCAAGCGGAGAGTTTGTGGAACATTGGAGGTCTTGTATTTGCTTGCTATCTCATCTTCAGCTCTATACTTATTCTGTTTGATGATACGGGATGGGGTTATTTTTTGTCAATTTTGGGCTATTCTTTACTTTATCTCGTTTTTACCGGCATTTTAATTCAAATTATAATTCAGGTAAAGCAGCTTCCAGGTTCCAATGAGTCTGCCATGATATTCCTGATTATAATATTACATCCTCTTCTTCTGCTTTTTTTTAAATTAATCAAATGGTTGTTTTCAACGTTTGCGCAAAAATGAAGCTAAAAGACTAGAGACAGCAACCATATTATGATCTACAATTTTGAGTTCCACAGCTAAAGAAAAATACGCCCCAAAATTTCGCCATGTGCATGGTGTAAAGAAAACGCCTATTTATAGACTTTCCCGAAACGACCAATATTAAATGGCTATGGTACCGTTCAGTTCCCAGCTGATTGTGTTTTGGGATTCGTAACCACTATTCCGAAAAGCGGATCGTTTTACTTGCTTGGCCCACTTGCCGAACCGTTATGTACAACCTAAACCCAATGAGACATTATATTATTCGGTTTTCTCAATATTGTTTTTCAAATACAACCATACAACCTTTATAGATTATATTTCTGCTTTATAACCAAATCATGTTATATTTAATATTTATTATGAATGAATCTTATACAGTAATTGATGTTATTGTAAAAAAGTTGGCCTAACTCCACTATCCCTTACACAACACTTTAATTTGTATTAGCATCAATGCATTTAGCGATCCTTTAGGGCTATGGGATTGTTCACATACTTCCATCCATTTTAAACTTAAGCTGGGTGTCACTGCTCCATGTCTCTCCCGCCTTTACCTCCATTGGGGTATCATTCACCAGGTTGCGGTAATATTTGCTGTAATTGGTAACATCCCAAATAAATTGAATGGCCACATCATTGTTTATGTTAAACTCGCTCCCCACCACCACAGAGGTACCATTGGATTTGTTCCAGACATAGGCTGTATTGCCCATATCATTTATTTTTCTGTCTCCCGATCTGTCCAAAGTATATACCTCCGAAGTGTCCGATTGGCAAAACTCCCCTATGTCCGTTGCAATACAGGAAATGGACATATATCCTATGGCTATGGTACCGTTCAGTTCCCAGCTGATTTTGTTTTGGGATTCGTAACCGCTATGCCGAAAAACAGATCGTTTTACATGCCTGGCCTCAATAGCGGGTTTTAACTTGCTGGTCTCCCCTTCCCTGGCCGTTCTAAACATTTTGGACGTTTGTCTATAGCTAAATTCCCGGCAAGGCCTTAAGTTGAAGCTCGATGATAATTCCTCCCCGGAGAGCAATTTTTCATCCATATAAAATGCAACGTCCACCAATTTCTCGTCCCCGTGCCAACCCCCGGTAAAATCTATGGCATCCTTGGATCTATAAACACATTCCGACTCCCCCTTTGCCAGGGCTTTTAATCCGGTGGCTTCCATGGCAACGCCATTAAATCTGTATATATTGGCCCTTTGCAGTCTAAATTGATCGGTATTCACCAAGGCCGAGGTATCCAGTTCATGGGCTATTTCAAAACCATAGTAATAAGCCGTATTACCAGTATCCTGCACATAGACCGTAAATTTTTTGCGGCCCTCAAAACCCTTGGTCTCATAAGTAACATAGCACGCCTTATTGGATTTTTCCTCCGAAGTGAAATTGAACGCTAACAACAGTATTAAAATTATTTGAGCCATGGTTCCTAATGGGAATTATAATCAATTAAAACAATTTATATGGTGTGGCCCCCATAAAGTTTTACGGTATTGAGCTGTTGGCGATAGGCAGCCAGGTCTTCAAAGGAATCCAACATTTCCATGGAGCCCTGCTTCTCTACCCAGTTTCTCAATTTGTCGGTTCCATTAATAATATCGATCGGCTCTTTTTCATAATTATACTCATAGGGTGGTTTTAGCCATTCAAAATCCTCGCCAAGATGATGGTATAATTCCCTTAGAAGAAATTGTCCTACCCGCCAAGGCTTAAATATCTTCTTATCCGTTACATGGATCTGGAATCCACCACACGCCACATCGGTATATTTATGGAAGGTTGGGATGTACACTATAGGACGAAAAGTAAATCCCTGTAACTTGTTTTCTAGGGCTTGGGCGTTCAAATGGTTGGCGTAAAAGGAAAAAGGTTCCATCTTGGGATGGCCCACAATCTCAAGGGGTTGGGTGGTTCCCCTTCCTTCACTTAAATTGGTCCCTTCAAAGAGTACGGTACTTGGAAAGGTGAAGGCACTTTCATGCCGCGCCAGATTGGGCGAGGGTAAAAGCCAAGGCAATTTGGTGTCCTCAAAGGCCATTTCCCGTTGCCAATCCCGCATCTTAATAACTTTAAGGTTAGCCTTTTTGGTAGTCCAATAATCCTGATGCATTAATGCAACTTCTCCAATGGTCATCCCGTGCCGTACGGGTATGGGGTGTCTCCCTATAAACGATTGATATTCCAAGTTCAATATGTTCCCTTCAATATCCTTTCCATTCAGGGGATTTGGTCTGTCCAATACTAGAATCTCAATATCCCTATCCCCACATTTTTCCAATAAAAGGGTAAGGGTGTAAATATAGGTGTACATTCTACAACCCACGTCCTGCAGATCCACAAAAAGATGATCTATCCCTTCCAACATTTCATCGGTAGGAATCCTGGTTTCCGAATAGAGCGAAAATACGGGGATATTAAAATAGGGATGCATCGTATGATCGGTCTCTATCATGTTGTCTTGGGCATCCGTTGAAAAACCGTGTTGAGGCCCAAAAATCTTTACAAACCTGGAGCCGAACATTTCCTTAAAGCGGAAGGCTGCATGGACACATTGGGAATCTACGGAGGCATTGTGGCACAGCAAAGCTACATTGCCCTTAAAACGCCCATGATCGTTTATCAAAACCTCTAAACCAGTGGTGACTCTTTTCATTTTGTGTGGTTTTAGCAAAGTTGATTAGCCCGGGACTACTTACTGTTCGCCCCGGGCAATCTAACAACTAACTCTAACAACTAATGCTAACTCTAATTAACATTACTTTTCTACTCCCAGAAAGGCCCTATGGTGATGGAATAATTTCAATAAGGCACACTTCCCTGGGTTTTAATTGATGTTCTACGGTAATGGCATGGTCCTTATAAGAGGTCAACAATTTCCTGCCATCATTGTTTATTATATAGATCTCCCCGCTCGAAGGAAGGTCGTAATCCTTGGTGTCCACATCAAAGTTAATGAGCATATGCTTTTCACTTATACTGGTCAAGGCTATACCAACATTGCCATCATCGGCTTTCCATGCCCCGGCATATGCCAAGGGATACTTCTTTTTATAAGCGGTAACATTCTTGCCCTTTCTTCCTGCGTAAATGGACAATTTGGAAATATTCAGCTCCTCTTCCGGAATTTGCATGGAGGGCGCTCTTAAGAATTTTCCGTGTAATAGATACTTTAGTCCTTGATATCTAATTTTTGCCAAATTCAGTAAATAATCAATTTCCTCTTTTCTTTGGGTATCCAAAAAACTGTGGTAATTGGAAATGGTCGGCTGCATTCCCCAAACATAGGACCTGGCCTGCTCCATTAAAAATTGCTTGTTAAATATGGGGTCCAAGGGTTGTTCCTGATTACTGGGGGCAAATTCCTTAGGCCATAACTCGTCATAAGGTGGTGTAACCAAGGAGGAATAATTACCGTAGGTAATGGCATATTCATGATATACCGCCTGAAAAAATGGAATGGTTTCCCATTGACCAATACCGGAATACCGTTCCCTACTTACTTGGAGGGTCAAGAAAAGATCCAAGTAGGGCATCCAACTTTCGTTACCGTGCTCCCCTGCCAAAATGGGTTCCTTAACAATGGAAATTTTGGAGCGAATTTGATCTGTAAGCAATCCAAAATTCTTTAGCCAATAATTCCCGTTACCTATTTCATGTCCGTGAGCTTTATCATAACACACTTTTGTCATACAGGCCTGGTCCATATAAACACCATTGGTACCATAGGTATTTACGGCGCTTTCGGACAGGGAGGTATATTTATCTTTCCAGAATTGGGTTCCCATACACATGTTTGTGAGGGAATTGCCCGTAAAAATATTATAGGCATGGGATCTGAGATTCCCATTTATATCCTTTACGGCATGTACCGCTGCATTTTCGGTTTTCCAGCTCTCTGTAGAATCGCCCCACTGAAAGGAATTCATATAGACTATGGAGTGTACCCCTTTTTGTTGCGCCAACTTCATCGCCTTGATAAATGACTCCCCTCCTTCCCTTGGCGGAAAGTATTCCGGAAAACCTTCATCATAGGAGCACCCATGCCACCAGTGCCAAAATACATTGACAGGTAACCCCAATTTTTCTTTTAATTCCGTGGCCGGTAACAGGACATTATCGGACCTACCCCTATTCCATACCCACAAAGCGGTTTCCTCCAACCAATCAGGATTTAGACCTTTCTTAAACCTGCTTTCAGCGGACCATTTCTGTTGGGAGCCCCATTCCCTATACTCTTCGGCAGCGGTAATCCAATCTCCCTTAAACGATCCTATTACAGCTTCATAGGTTGGAGAATATGAATTGGCATTGGCATCAAAGGAAGGATAATTGGACATTTCATAAGTTAAATTATTGGCCCCGTCCAAATCAAAGGAAAAACCTTTCCTGTAGGTGAGTGTATCGTTCGAAGCAAGATATAGACCAATTTTATCAGCATTGTACAATGCCAAACATTGTAATGAAAGATGATCGGGGTAAACCCACTCCATTCTCTTTTCTTCCGTTTTTTTTGCCGAAAGAATTCCCCTCGGGTCTGTTAAAAGTTCTCCCATTATTTTGGGAAGGGCCAATTTTTCCTGCCTTAAATCCTTAAACCCGTTAATCTTGGGAAAGACCACCGTATTGATTTCTTTGCCCTGCGTGCCATCCAGGGAAATTTTCCAATAGGACAAGGCCTTGTCCCTATCGAGTTTAATTTCTGCGGTAACGGTGAGTTCCTTATTGTTATCCCCTTTAAAATTCTCCCATTTTAACACCAAGGTCAATGGGTCCAATTTTGAATATTCAAAATCCAAGGGTAGCTGTAAGGAATCCTGGGCCTGATTGAAATCAATCTCCCATGGCAATTCCATGGTCTTCTTGTCATCCAAAAATTCATAGCCATGAATCAAATCCTGGAAAACAACCAGTGAACCATTCTCCTTGCTAAAACTTAATTTTATTTTACCGTTGTCTATTGTTAAATCCTCTCCGTTATTGGTATTACAAGAGACCAGTGCTGCCAGCACGGTAAAACACAAAAGCATCCAATAATAATTTTTAATCGTTTTCATGTGTCTTTCTTTAAGATTATAATTTAGTCTTCCAAGGGGTTGACTCTTAAGAGTACTGTTGATTTTGGTTTCAATGTCAATTGGAACTGTCTAGTGGCATCATGTAGTATTTTATTCTCCAATGGATCTATCACCTGGGCCTTAAATGGAAAATTGATGGTCCTTTCCCCACCTTCTATGGTATGTATACCCATCCAGTTTCGGCCAATATAGAATACATCCTCCGTATCTATATACCTATGTACACCTGCCTTTCCCCATCTTTCTCCCAATTCCGAAGCCGACCATTTAAATTTTCCGTCCATATACAACTCCCCTTCGTTTGGATCGAAAATTTTGGTTCCTTTGCCATTGGTCCATAGTACGGTTATTCCCCTTTTGTTCCACTTTTTTATTCGGGATTCCTCCTTGGAGGTGAGTTCAAGAAACCCCATTAGCCAAACTACCTTATATTGGGTGGTTGGCATGCTTTTTAGATCCGTACGAAGAAATAGGTCGTACGAAGTCCCTGTTTTGGCGAGTGGATAACGATTGGATAAAATATTCTCTGTAAGATGTCCATAGGTGGGATCCCAAAAAGAGATTTCTTCATCCACCACTACCCCTATCTGTGGTTTCATTCTTTCACCTTGGGATGGGGGAAATGTGCTGTGGAATTGCTGTGTTTTGGCTAAAACATCCAATAGTTCAGGATCACTAAACCATCCGCCCCACATATCGAACCACCAGCCTCCATATCCATAGGCCAACATTCTTGCCGTGTTTTTCAATAAAAAGGATACCGAAGTGTCCATGTCCTCCGGGCCTAACCATACCCCGCTCTCATACTGTCCTGGAGGTGCTATCCCGGTTGATCGATCTTTCAACAAGGTAGTTATGGACGTTCTGGTATCGTTTTCCGTAAGCCATAATTTACCATGGAGGTGAACCGAGTTGATAGCTGCCATTGCTGGCCAATCCTCCCCTATTACTCTATTATAAACATTTGGACTCGAGAGATAATCCAGGTCCGGACAATCCAACAACTTCGCCAAGGCCCCGTGTCCGCGCCTAGCGTCCCCTACAAAATAGTGGTATCCGGAAAAGGCTCCCGTTAAAAGATAGCCATGACTCTTTTCTTTTACAATTTTGCTGAAATAGGCAATATTGTTGACCAAGACCTCTGCTTGGAAGCGATACGTATCAATATAGTTCCGATCCTGATCGGGATTCCTCCATTCCCTGCGTTTGGCAGGTTCATCAATATTGGCCAATTGGGCATTTTCAAAAGTCAGGGAAGGGTTGTTCCATGCCTTTTGCAAGGCATTATTGTTTTTATAACTTTCCTTTAACCATTGTCTGAATGCTTGTAAACGTACCGGATTTTGATCCTGATATTGCTTGGGATGATAAAACCATTCCTCTGTTAGGCCACTGGCAACATGGATTCCGGCCAAATAGGGGGAGTATTCGGAAGCCAAAAGCCAATCCAAACAGTCACGGAATACCTCTGCTGTTTTTTTCCTCCAGACTTCCGAGGCGAAGCATTGACGAAAAATGGTACCATCCGGGAGGTGTGCGGCTGCTTCCGGATATAATTGTGTCCACCATTCCGGTGGGTCCAAATAGAAACGGATAATAACTTTTGCCTTGGGATCTGCTTTAATAATCTTTTCAAAATCCTTGACCAATCCACTAAAATCGTATTTGCCTTCAGCCAACCAAATGGGAGTCCTAAAAGCACCTATACCCGAAACAGTATTGATTCCCCCTTCACCCAAATAGGCCGGAATGTTGTAAATATGGATTCCGGTTGCCGATATTTCCTTGTAAAATTCCTCCTCGCCCAAATAGGACATATAGGCATAAGGTGGATAGGTTTCACCGTCGATTACCAGGGAGGGATTACCTTCTGTCCATTTTATGGCCGCCTTGGATTGGGCTTGGATCTTTATATTCCCCATAAAAAACAAGCCTATAAGGAGAAGAAAAAAATAAGTGCTATTAAACAAGAGCCAAGTATTGCGTTTTTTCATTTCAACTAAAATTAATGAATATGTAAATGATTATTTACAAACGGCTGATTTCCATCCCTATAAAAATTGAATATAGGACATAGAGCAACAGCCTTGACATTCCATAGGAATCATGATCATTACCCTTGGAAATAGAGCAGTTCCATTTAAGGAAAATATGGGATATTAAATCGGAGAAGCGGCAAAAGACCACTTCTCCGATCCAAATTTTAAAACACTAGTAGCCCGGATTTTGGTCAGCCTGGCTGATATCTGGATTAGTATCTATTTCCTGTTGTGGAATGGGCCACAATAAATGAACATCCTGTACGGTTTTCCCTGTGTTCTGTAAGACCAATTCTTTGGCTTTATCAGTACGTTTTAGGTCGAACCATCGTTTTCCTTCCATATAAAGTTCGTAAGCCCTTTCCTGTAAAACAGTTTCCCTAAAAGACTCCGCCGTCCACCCACTACTTGGGTAATCAACCGGTGAGGCTAGGTTGGTGGGATACCCATAACCTCTCCTTTTTATTTTATTCAAGCTTTCAAGAGCCAAGGCGGATACCGAATTATCGGCCATTGCAGAAGCTTCCGCATATATTAGCAGAACATCGGCATATCGCAAAATTGGATAATCATTGGCGTGACCTTCCCTTTCCGGGGAATCTGGATCCCTGAATTTACTGCATAGAATTGGGGTAGAAGACGGCAAGGTTTCCAATTCCCCTGTACTCCTATTTACATACTCTGTAAATACGTTCCACTCCTTTCGCAGATCGGCATCGTCCCAATTGTCAAAAAATGGTCCAGGTACGGAATAAATAACATAATTACCGAAGGGAGAAAATTGCGTTTCACTCCATAATAGGTTCATAGGCCATCCCCAGCCATCCTGATGGCTAAACTTCATGTAAAAAATCTCTTCAGAGGAACCATTCACAGAGGGTCCGAAAATATTATTGAAATCGGCGCTGGCTGCTACCTCAATCAACGAAAACATTCCAGAATCGATTACTTCCTGTGCTTTATCCCTAGATAAACCATAGTCTTTGTGGTCTAGGTAAACTTCGGCAAGCATTGATTTTGCGGACCATTTTGAAGGTCTTCCAAACTGGGTCGGGGTAGCCGGCAAATCGGTTTCACCTGCTTTTAAATCGTCTATAATAACTTGATATACCTCTTCAACTGTTCTGCGACCTGTATCTTCCCCTTCTTCTTCCAGGTAAATTGGAACGCCTCCCCAATTTCTCACAAGATGATAATAGCAGTAGGCCCTCATAAACTTGGCTTCACCTATCAAAGCTTTTTTGTCCGTATCGGATAGATCAATATTATCGATCATGGAAATGGCAATGTTGGCGTTTCTGATGCTTTGATAAAAGCGCTCCCACATGGTACCGGCCCTATTGATATTGGTTTGGTCAAATCCCTGATACTCACCTAAGGGCTGTGTTGAACCCCTTCCATTTGCATAATCTGCCTGGATATCGAGCATTAGCATATAAAGCGATCTGAAATTATTCCTGGCGGGGACGTAAATGGCATTTACGGCGGCTACGGCATCATCCATATTGCCGTAAAAGTTATTCTCAGTAAGTCTGTCCTCAGGAACTTCATCCAGGAAATCGCTGCACGATATAATGGACAGAAAAATTAGTGTATATGATAGTATTTTTTTCATGATATTTTCTAATATTTTAGTAATAAATATTTATAAGTTAATTCTAACACCTAACATGAACGTCCTGGTGTCAGGATATCCGAACTGATCTATCCCTTTAGAAATCCCACCTCCATGAGTATTGAGTGTAGGTGAATAAAATGAATAATTCGTAAAGGTGGCCAGATTCTGTATATTAACAAATATCTGAGAATTGTGAATTGGCAAGGATTTAAAAGTATCCCCTTTCAAGGTATATGACAGGCGTACATTCTTAATTTGAACATAGGAGCCGTCTTCAATGAACCTATCCGAACCTTGGTATCTTGTATTGGAACTTATCTTTGGATATTTGGCATTTGGATCGGGATTCTCTGCTGTCCAATAATTGCCTAAAACATCTCGAATCTGATTAATTCCGAAACTAAATCCATCCGCCACATTGGACAAATTGTAATTTAGTATATCGTTACCTTGGGAACCACTTACCAATACTGTTAATCCGAAGTTCTTATAGCTCATATTGCTATTGATCCCAAAAATAAAGTCCGGGTTTGGATCCCCTATAATTTGTCTGTCCAAACTATTGATGGTACCATTTACATCCGTATCAACGTAATTGATCAGCCCATCATCGGTGAGTCCGTCTTCCACGAGGCCATAAAAGACTCCAACGGGATGGCCTTCACGAACCAAACTCATTGCAGGAAGTGCATTTCCTAGTCCAACTCCAAAAATATCGCCACCTTCGGGCAAACTCAATACCTTGTTGCGATTGGACGAAAAATTAACCCCTAGGTCCCAACTGAAATCTCCTTCCAAAACCCTTGAATCCAATGATACTTCAAATCCTCTATTTTCCATACTGCCCAAATTTGTGGTTTGGGAAGTATATCCAGATGACAAAATAACGGGTATGGAAGCCAGCAGATCTTCTGTCTTTTTATAGTAGTAGTCAAAAGTAACTTGAAATCTATTTCTAAATAATCCAAAGTCGACCCCAAAATCTGTTTGAGCCGTAGTTTCCCATTTTAGATTGGGGTTTGGCATAGAACTTCCCGGTGCATACCCTATATTAATATTGTCGTCAAAGACGGTTTGGGAACTGGATAGTATAGAGAGCGATTGATATGGTGAAACTGCCGTATTCCCGGTTTTACCCCAACTGGCCCTTAACTTTAAATTGCCAATAAGATCGTTTTCCTTTAAAAAATTCTCCTCACTTACCCGCCATGCCAGGGCTGCGGAAGGGAAGTAACCCCATTTATTTGCTTTGCCGAATACAGAAGAACCATCGGCCCGTATACTGGTAGTAAGTAAATATTTACCCTTATAACCGTAGTTTAGTCTTCCTAAACCTGAAAGTATGGAGTATTCACTACTTGCTGAAATAGGGGTTCCAGGGGAACTACCAGCCTGTATGCTGTTATTCTCAAGAATATCTGATAAAAATCCAGTAGAAGAAGCACTTAAGGATTGATTTGATGTTTTTTGGGAAGTGATCCCTCCCATAACTTTTAGATCGTGATCGTTATTAATTTCCTTGGAATACGTCAATAGGTTCTCGTTAACTATATCCGTAAATTCCCTATAGGAAATTGAGGCGGATCCTGTTGCGGAGGGTTGAAATATTGATGGGGAGTAATTGTCGCCCCTAGTATTCTCATATTGCACCCCTATAGAAGAATACAGCACCAAATCCTTGGTGATTTTACCTTCTGCAATTATATTGAGCAGTAATGCATTCTCCCTGGATAATTGTTTCCTTTCCAATGCCATGGCCACAGGGTTCTCCACTATATCCGGACTAAAGGCATAAGGTCTAACATTGCTATATTCACCATCACTGTTAAACACAGAAACTGTAGGTGGGGAAATAAGGGCCCCGCTCAACACACCAGCTCCCCGTTCTGTATTATTACTGAATATATTATTGTTTTTCTTTCTACTCAATATATTATTAAATGAAACCTTCCATTTGGAATTGATCTTATGCTCCAGGCTAGATCTTAATTGTAAATATTCGTAACCCGAGTTTATGATAATTCCCTCTTGATTAAAATAATTACCAGAAACATTGAACACCGTTTTATCATTACCTCCCGAAACTGTTATTGAATGGTTTTGAATCACTGCATTCTGAAATATTTCGTCTTGCCAGTTGGTACCATTTTCAAAGGATGCAATTTCAGCATTGGTAAAATAAGGAGCTATGTTATCGTTGGAGGCCCTCACATTGGCAAGGGTAGCAAACTCCTTGGCGTTTAACATGTCTATGGTGTTATTCACTTTTTGGAATCCGGTATATCCATTGTATTCAATGGAAGTCTTGCCTTCCTTGCCTTTCTTTGTGGAAACAATAACCACTCCATTTGCTCCTCTTGCCCCATAAATTGCGGTAGAAGAAGCATCCTTTAAAATTTCTATTGATAAAATATCATTGGGATTGATGGAACTTAGATCTCCGATAATAGGGAAGCCATCAACAACATATAAAGGATTGTTACCCCCCAAAAGTGAATTTCCCCCTCTGATCAGGACACTTAGACCACTACCTGGTTGTCCTGAATTTTGTAGAATCTGAACTCCCGTAGCTACTCCGGACAGTGCCTGCACCGGATTGCCCACCGCCTGCAAACTAACGGCTTCACCTTTAATGGAAGCTACAGAACCGGTTAGGTCACTTTTCCTTACCTGTCCATATCCCACTACCACAACCTCTTCCAGTCCAGCGGCACTTTCCTGCAGGGTTATAGTCATGTTGGTTTGTCCGTTGACCAATATCTCCTTAGTAGCAAAACCAAGATAGGATACCACCAATTCTGGATTGGCCGAGGACAATTCTATTTCAAATTGTCCATCAAAATCGGCTGTTACCCCGTTCACTGTACCTTTCTCCACAACATTGGCACCCGAAAGTGGAGTTCCGTTATTGTCTACAATTGTTCCACTTACCGTTAGTTGTGGTTTGGCAATCTTATCAATTTTAGGCATTGGGCCAAACTGCGTTTGCAGGTTCGGTTCATTCTTCAGGATAATTTGTCTATCCAATATTCTAAAGGAGATATTGGTTCCAGAAAACAAATCGGTCAATACTTTGTGGATCCTTTCCTTTTTAACGTGTACTGAAACCACTCGGTCCCTATCTATTACGTCCTGGTTTCCTAAAAATTTATATTCACTACCTGCTTCAATTTCCTCAAATACCGTCATTAATCCAACGGAATCGAGATCCAAAGTAATCTTGGCAACCTGTGAATAGGTATTGGCCTGTACCCTAAATAAGGCAATTATTAAAAAAAGAGTGGTTAACTTCATTTTTAAACTGATATTGGGATACAATGCATGCTGCATTCCCAAACGAATGTTTTTTTTATTCATACTTTTGTTTAGTTTTTGTGGTTAATATTTTAATCACCTTTTACTATCGGGGTATGTAGCAGCATATCCCGATTTTTTTATGTTATAAGATGATGGGTCAATAGAATGTTAAATCATAGGCAACTGTTATTTAAGGTTGGTTTATTTCAATTTTATTTCCTACCCTGATATATGAAAAAGGGATACTACTCTGAAAATAGGTCATTACCTGTTCAATAGTCTCCGTATCGAACTTTGCAAAAAATTGCTGACTGTCCAAAAGTCTGTAATTGTTGGTAATGGAAACATCATAATGGCGCTCCAACACCTTTAAAATTTCTGGAAATGGTCTAATCTTAAATATGATCTGCCCATTGATCCAGGAAGTATATTCATTTACGTCGACCACTGCGATATCCATATCGTTTTCCAATTTTTTCCAAGACGCAATTTGCCCTGGAGCCAGTAAATATTTGTCCTTATCCCTTAGTTCCCCTCTGGTCTGGTACAATTCAACAGCACCTTCTACCAATACAGTGCTAACAGTGTCATCGTTTGCATAGGAACTAACATCAAACTTGGTTCCCAGTACACGGATATTAATATCATCGGTGTTAACGATAAAGGGGTTGTTCTTGTCTTCAGACACTTCAAAAAAGGCTTCCCCGTCCAAGAAAACTTTTCTATTCTGATTTTTTAAGAATCGAACGGGATACTTAAAATGGGTGCCGGAATTAATGTGGACTATGGTACTATCGGAAAGAATCAATTTCATTTTCTTCCCATTGGGCACCACCAATTCGTTATAGACAAGACTTTCTTCAACTTGATTGTTGGAATTGGAAGTCGCTACATTTTTATAATCCAATTCACCTCCATCTTGCCGGCCAACAACTTTACCCGAGCTATCAACAATTACTACACTGCCATCTTCCTTAATAACCTGAATATTTCCATCCTCCTGTTTAATGGTAATGGCATTGGCATCTATATATGGTTCATCGGATTTGCCCAGGGTTAAATACATTATATAACCTATCCCGAACAGGGCTATAAGAATTGCGGCCCGTTGATACCATATGGTACTGGATCGTCTTTGTGCAATCCTATTGTCCTGGATTTTATGCAACAGTAGGGAATACTCCTTTTCCAAATCCACTTCCTGTAGACCTAAATTCAATTGATAATGGTTTTCTACAATGGCCTTGAACTTCTTTTGGTTTTTTTCCTTTTCCAACCAAACCTTAAGTCGCTCCATTTCAACACCATCAATGGAATCATCCAAGTATTTATTTATTAATTTCCTCAATTTTGATTTCCCTTAATTATTAACACATTAAATTGCGTATTCTTAGCGGAAACGAACAGAAAACAAAAAACCCTTAAAAAAGGCAAATATATTTTTCATATTTGTGACAAACCAGCTAACTTTATTAACCACCCCCTTTATACATTGAGGGACTTATAATCCAAAATGCCGCAGCAAAAAGATGTCTTTAAAATAGTATTTGAGCAACTTTACGGACCACTGCTAGCCTATACCAAAACACTTACGAACAATCACGACCAGGCCAAGGATATAGTCCAAAACTGTTTTATTACTTTATGGCAAAAGCGCCCTGATTTAGTGGAAAGTCCGGCCTTAAAGAGCTTTTTGTTTACCACCGCCTATAATTCCTTTATAGATCTTTACCGGAAAAATCAACGGAAAAATAAAATCTTTGATGAGCTTAAATACAATATGGCCAAAGAGAGCCTTATGGAAGAAGTAAGCCATGTTGACCATAAAATTAAAAAGTTAAAAATGGTTGTTGACAAATTACCCCCCAAGTGTCGGGAGATATTACTGCTTAATAAAAGGGATGGATTAAAGTACAAGGAAATTGCCTCGCGACTCAATATTTCAGAGAAAACGGTGGAAAGCCAGATGCGGATAGCATATAAAAAAATCCGGGAGGAATTTAAAAGTGATAAACAGATTTTAATGGTAATATTCAATGCGGCTTCAAAGTATTTGGGATAAGCGTTTTTCCTATATAAAAAGGAACAATAGTTTCCCATTGTTCCTTTTGCAACTCAATCAACTCAATTCAAGTTTTTAGGTGTTGGGCAATCCTTTAAAAAAGATCACACCTTTACTCACTAGGTGGGATTGAATACTCCGACACCGAAACGACAATCTGAAAACAGCAAGTCTAATTTCAATATTGACCGGACGAATAGCTTTTACATTCAAATATGGTGTACCTACGATACCCGGAGATAAACACAAGGAAATAGCCGCCCAATTGAATATTTCCGAAAAGGCTGTGGAAAAACATATTAGTCGCGCTACCCAAAGCATAAAAAAATGGTTCAAGAACAAGAAAAATAATTTGCTCCTGGTATTTTTAATTTTTTTTCACTGACAATGGTTCGCAAAAAATCTGGCCTTACAATTTTTATTCTTTTCTAACGGGGAGTTTGGATACAGCATTAAGGGAATCTGAAGGCACCTCATTAGTTCCTACCGGAGAAACACATCTTAGAGGATTGTTTAAGCAAGCACAAACTTCAGGATCCTCTTGACAAGCTTCATTGTCGCTTGCACAGGAATTACCCATTAATAATAAAGAAAAAATGGCCAGAATAAATAAAAATTTTGTTTTCATGTTCTCTGTGTTTAGATAGTTTCCAATTACAGTCCCTAAACTATTCAAAAAGATTATTTTTAAATACTACGTATGTAACCAAGTATATAAGACATGTAACACGCAAATAATTGGGTCATAAGAATTCCATAATAGGTCTTCAATTCCTATTTTTTCTATATTTATAAGGTGGCTTCATTTTTCCTAATTAATTTTTGAACATAATTGAATAAAGCCAGAAAGTGGTCTTTGTTAGGGGAAAAACGGAAGTGTGCCCCCCCTACACCGCCTATTGCACAAGTTTAGGACCCATATATTTAGGAGCATTTTTACAGGCAAATAAAGATTGTACTTAATTATTCTATTGAGGAAAGTTCTTATGGAATACCTGATTTCATTGCTGTTCTATGAAACTGATGAAGTAGGTTCAAGAATACCACCTTCTTTCATTTTCCCCAATTGGTTGTTATTGCCTGCCTATTCGGCAGACAGGTTTTTTATCGGATTTCGTGAATCTTCAATTTCGTCTTAAATAATGTGGTTTCCACATCGGAAGATGGAAGGGCTGTCTACCTTGAGGTAGGCGTAGATATAAGTTATTTTTTCTAAGCTACAGCTGGCTCCTCCTAACCAAGGTACACCGTACCTTGGTTATTCGGCCCTGGTCGTTTTTTATTCATCAGCTGGTCTATTGATGTTTAATGGTATTCATGAATGCTAGGCATTAGGGCGATGCAAAAAATGAACAGAATTCAAATTCTGGGATAGTTTATTCTAACTATACTAATTCACAGTCGATTTTTGGGATTGATCCAGTAAAAAACATCTATTTTAAAAAAAAATATCCATAGGGTGTAATAATCTATGTCTTTAGCCACTAACCAAGAAAAGATTAAAATTATGACACTACAAAATGCACTGGAACATTTTAAAGGATTGGAATCCAAAACCAATGTAAAGGCGGAAATTAAAACATATCAAAAGTTCATTCAGATATTGATAAGTTTGGAGAACAGTGATTTAACGGACTCTGAAATTCGATATATAGAACAGCACTTGGATGTTCTTGATTTAAATGAAAGTACAGCAAAAAATAAAAAATATTACAGCAAAAGATTCAAGCAGTTTCAAAAATATTTGAAGGATACTTTTTCCTTGACGCCTAAGGGATATTACACTAACCTGGGTATAGGATTGGGATCATCTTTTGGAATTATTTTTGGAATAGTGGTACTTTCGAATTTTGAACGGTCTATGGGCATATCGTTCGGCATTGCCCTCGGAATGCTGATCGGCCTGGTCATAGGACGTCATTTGGATTCTCAGGCCAAGGCTGCTGGGAAGATGATATAACCCACCTTAACCAAGCCATTAAACTAAAAGAGTGAGCAACGATTTTTATACATCTTCCATTTTGCCCTATGCCGCAATTATCATAAAGATATGCAGGGCATATACCAATACACAGCAAGATTTTGAAGATTATTATCAGGAGGTGTGCTTGCAAATTTGGAAAAGCAGAAATAACTTTCAGGGACGTTCCGAGTGGTCTACATGGGTCTATAGACTATCTCTTAATGTAAGTATGACCATGTTGAAGAAACAGAAAAAAAACCACCGGCCTATAGCCTCGGATAGGCTACCCCCCGATATATTGGATGAGCCCCGTGTTTTTATCGACGATTCCCTAGAGCAACTTTATGCTGCAATCAGACAACTGTCCGAGGTTGACAGGGGGGTTATTTTACTTTATCTAGAAGAAAAATCCTATCAGGAAATTGCAGATATCATGGGCACCAACCCAAATAACATTGGGGTCCGCATACAACGAATTAAAGTACGACTTAAAAAAATATTGGATGGAAAAATCAATTGAAAACATTTGGAAAGAAGGCTTCCTAAATAGGGATGCTTTAATTGCCCCTAAGGTAAATGATATATACAACAAGAAGTCGATTCATATCATTGAAAAATTCAAAAGGATGTTCCTGATCAATATATGGGGAATCATCATTGGCTCTTCCCTCCTTTTTATTGCGTCCTTTTTCGTTGGAGCTTTGCTGGCAGGCAGTATTGTGCTGACAATGATGTTCTGGGTTGCATACACCGCTTACCAAGAATTACAGGCTTTGGAAAACATAGATAAAGGGCAAAGCAGTTATACTTTTTTAAAATCCTTTAAGGATTGGATATCCAAATCCATCGATCGGTATGGAAAAATGTATAGGGTAGTATATCCTGTCTTAATTCTTGTTTTCTACTTTGGCATTTGGTTTTCCGATATGTTTGCAGGCAAGCGGGAAATGGTCGCAGCCAAATCAAATGATTTGGTGTTCGGACTGCATATCCATACCACCATTATCATTATAATTGCGGCTGTTCTGATGGGTATTTTCAGTAAGGCCATTCATAGAAGGGATGTAAAAACAATTTATGGGGGAATATTAAAAAAACTCGACTTGGCCGTGGTTGAAATGGAGCAATTGAGAAATGAATAACTCCTAGCTATAAAATGCAAACGGGAAATACACCAAAATAAGGTAATGGGAAAATAAAGGATTTTTCAGGCTTCGTTTTTTAAATAATGCTAACTTACATCCTTATTATCCAAGCCTTAAAACCGCTGCAAATTAGATTATAACGGATTAGGCCGATTATTTTAACGCTTAGAGATGTACGACAAAATTGGTTCCATCATTAATTCCATAACCCCTATTCCCAATAGATCCTTAGCAAAAATCCAGGAATTGGCAGAATCTATTGATGTAAAAAAAGGAGAGCTAATTACCGCAGTTGGACAAAACAATAATCTGGAGTACTTTATCCTTGAGGGAATCTGCAAAAGTTTTCTTTATACCCCGGAAGGAGAGGATGTAACCATATCATTCTTTATGCCGGGTTCCATAATATCACCTAATACAACAAGACGTAAAGACGGAAAATCCATTATCAATATACGGGCGTTGACCGATGCCGTAATAGCCACTATTAATGCAGAAGAATTTGAAAAACTAATGGTGGAAGACCTTGAAATAAGACATTTCGGCAATACCGTATTGAGGAATGAACTAATGGGGAAGGTTCAAAAAGAAATAGCATTCGCTTCCCTTAAAGGCAAGGATAGGTTGCAGCTTCTGAGAGATACTTTTCCGAATATTGAAAACCTTGTACCCCATACCGACATAGCTTCCTATTTGGGGATAACCACAATTTCTTTAAGTAGATTAAGAACACAATCTTAACGCTTAACATTTGTTAATGGAATCTCCCTACGAAATGGCCACCTTTGATTTTTAATCAAAAAACAACCTTTATGACCATTTTAAATTCCCTGCTCTTCCAAACGTCCTCTGTTAGGAACATTTGTATTTCATTCGTTGCAAGTCACTTGGTACTACTCCTGATGTGGATATTTACTTTGCCCGTAATCAATAATCAAATTGGAACCCAAGTCTTTGACCTCCAAACTTTTGGATATAATATTTCCGAAGCAGCATCCATTGTGGATACCTTGAATAATGAAACCAGGGCCCTTTACCTTTTTCCGCAATTGACCTTGTTGGATCTATTCTATCCTTTTCTATTGGCGCTATTTTTAAGCAGCCTTTTGTTTCGTCTTTTTATAATATCCAAAACTGCAAGTAAGCTAACATCCATACTATTGGTTGTTCCGTTCTTGGCGATGATCTTTGATTATGCAGAAAATATTTGTGTCATTTTAATGATTACGAAAACAATAGAGCTCACTGATGCCATCGTTTTTCTGTCAACTACCTTTACTGTTTTAAAAGGAGTACTGACTTCAATTGCCTGGATAGCCATTTTAATATATACTATCAAATGGTTTAGAGTTAAAATTCTTGGGCGCAACAATAAGCACATAACAACCCATTAACCAAAAAGCTCCGGTAATAGATTTTGAAATTCCCTTTTGCCGTGGGAAGTAAGAAACGGAAATAATATACTTAAGTAGGTATTCACATGATAATCTATTTGGTGGGCATCCAATTTATTGGCATAAAGCCGACTGGAATACAACCAAGTGTTACCGTAATTGATCATTCTTTCCGCTAAAAAATCATATTCCCTTTCATATGATGCCGCTCTCATCAAGTTTTTTTGTTGCAATTTTTCAAATAGCAAAAAACACCCACTTATCCTTTTTTTGTAAACCTCTTGGAAATGTCCCTTCACCCTATCACTTATCGAAAGAAGATTGTACAAATCCGTCCAAAAAAAAGTATAATCCAACATTCTCTTCATGCTGCGCTCCACATCATTTCTAAGCTGTTCAATGGAGATTTCCATATTCGGCAACACATCGATTCTTTGGTCAAATTCCAAAACCATATCAAAATATAAGGCTTCAAAAATATCCTCCCGTTTTTTGAAATGATAATTTAAGTTTCCCGAACTCATATTCATTTTTAAAGCAATCATTCTTATAGTGACATCATGATAGCCATTTTCGTTAAATAAAGTCCTGGCGGCTTCCAATATCAATTTCTTTTTCTTACTCATTAGTAAACTTGTCCTAAAAATAAATTATTAGTAAATTTGTCCTAAAATTACGAAAATGAATTCGTTATATAAATCAGAAATAGGTCAAAAAGAGATTATAAATCTTTATGAACAAAAAATAAAGGATTTAGACATAGATTATAATTACAAAATTATTGATACTGAATTTGGGAAAACCAATATTATCGTCACAGGAGATGCATCAAAGCCACCGATAATGCTAATTCATGGCTCCAATGGCTGTGCTCCCATCGCTTTGGAAACCTATCCCAACCTACATAAAGATTTTCAAGTCTTTGCCGTAGACGTTCTTGCCCAACCAAATAAAAGTGCAGAAACTAGATTGAGTATGAAGGACCACAGTTATGGCATATGGATCAATGACATTATCAATCAGCTAAACCTAAATAATGTGACCATGGCCGGATTTTCCTTTGGGGGACTGATCATACTCAAAACATTGATCCAGAATGAAAAAAAGATCAAAGAGGTATTTTTATCGGCCCCTGCCTTCATAGTCAATGGAAACCCATTTGTTTTACTGCTGAAAGTATTTATTCCTATGAAACTTTATATAAGAACCCATAAGACCAAATACCTTGAAAAATTTTTAACAACCCTTTTTACTGAGCCAGATAATTTTGCTCTTAAATATTTGGCAAAGGTATTTATACATTTTAAAATGGATTTTACTCCTGTTCCTGTTATAAAGAAAGAAGAAGCCAAATTAATAAGTACTCCTATTACGCTAATTGCCGCAAAAAAGGACATTATGTTTCCAGGGGCGAAAATGCTAACACGCGCCAAAAAGATTTTTCCCTCCTTACAAAGAGTAATTTTGTTGGAAAACTCCAAGCATGTTCAAAACAAAACCGATAATTATATCATTGAGAAAATGATATTGAAAAAGTAAAGTACTGCATTGATGTGTAAATACAGAGAGCTCCTATATTCCCAACATATTCAGGGGGCTATTGATATCTGTATGGATATTTTGTAAGCGGCATCATTGATCCCTATATTGTGCCATAACTCTTTTGACCCTGTCTTTTACAACATGGTAACACCCTATACCTTAGAACAAAAACGGAGACCGCATTAAGTTGTTAACTGGACATTTATTTTAAACCTGGCAAATAAGTATTAGCAAGTCCGTTAATTTTTATAATTTGGTATAATGTAAAAAAGCAGCTCTGTATTTACTTATTTGCCAGTCCACTGTCATTAGAGATGATATAAACTGCGTTCCATATACAAATCATCCATGCTTTACCAATATGTTATATATGAAAAATTACCTAAAATTTCTGGCTTTTATATTATTTACAAGTTGTGCAGATGACAAGAAAAATACTACCGATCCGGCGGAGGTAAACCTAACCACCTTAGGCAATCATATTGAACGTTTATCTTCTGATGCATTTCTCGGCAGAAAACCCTTTACCGAAGGGGAAGTAAAAACGGTTAACTATCTAAAAGAAGAATTTGAAAAGCTAGGGCTACTTCCCGGCAATGGAAATAGCTATTTTCAAAATGTGCCCATGGTTGAAATAACAGGAACTCCGTCCGAAAATATGGTGATTTCTGGCAAAAACGGAAAATTCCAATTGGATGTATTAAAGGATTTTGTGGCCACCACCAATAAGATCTCAACAAATGTAGGCCTAGACAACTCCGACCTTGTTTTTGCAGGCTATGGCATTGTTGCCCCAGAATATGGATGGAACGATTACGAAGGTATTGATTGGAAAGGTAAAACAGCCGTAGTTCTAATTAACGATCCTGGTTTTAAATCCGGAGATTCAACCTTGTTCAAAGGTAATGAAATGACCTATTATGGACGTTGGACCTACAAATATGAGGAAGCTGCCAGACAAGGTGCCGATGGACTTATAATTATCCATGATACCGAGCCGGCCTCCTACGGTTGGAATGTTATTGAATCTGGATGGACGGGCGCCAGATTGATCATCGAAAGCGATTTGCCTCTCTTGGATGTTGAGTCGTGGATAAGTGGTGACAGTGCAGAAAAAATGTTCGATGTTTCCACTATGAAAGGTCTTGACTATAAAACCCTTTCCAGTAATAAAGACTTCAAACCTATTCCGTTAGACTTAAAAGTTTCCGTTTCCATTCAAAACAAAATTAAAAAAGATGTATCCAAAAATGTAGTCGCACTTATACCCGGTACCGATAGGAAGGGTGAAGTTATTATTTACTCTGCACATTGGGATCACTTTGGCGTTGGAAAAGCAATTGATGGGGATTCCATTTACAATGGTGCTGTCGACAATGCTTCCGGTACTGCTGGTCTGTTGGCCATAGCAGAAGCCTTCCAAAAGAGTAATCCCACGAACCGTTCCATTGCGTTCATAGCCCTTACTGGAGAAGAACAAGGTTTATTGGGTTCATCCTATTATGCGGAAAATCCCATTTTTGATCCGAAAAAAACAGTGGCAAATATAAATATTGATGCCCTAGATAGCCCGGGAAAAATGAAGGACCTAACCATTACAGGTTATGGGCATTCCGAAATGGATGAATATGCAAAAGCGGCAGCCATGGAACAGAACAGATACATTATTCCGGACCCGGAAGCTGAAAAAGGATATTTCTTTAGATCGGATCATTTTAATTTTGCAAAAATTGGTATCCCCGCTCTGTACGCAAGTGGCGCTTATGAAGGATTTGAAAAAAATATTGAGGAAATAAAGGCCTATAATGATTATTACCGTATCCATAAATACCATCAACCCTCGGATGAATACCATCCTGAAACAACCGAATTAAGTGGGGTTCAATTGGATTTACAATTACTTTTTAAGGTTGGGTTAAAATTATCCAATGAAGATTATTTTCCCAAATGGTATGAGGGAAGTGAGTTTAAGGCGGCAAGGGAGCAATAATTACGGTACCCTACATCTTCATATTTAAAACCCAATCCACTCGTTAATTCAACCCTTTTGAACACTATTCCCAACATATCATTCGAGAGCGAAGAGAACGAAAAAGAATTCGAGTTTCTTCATTTATCCAAGTTGTTCGCCAAAATTAAGGGAGGTCTGGAACATAATCCCAACTTGCCACATAGAGTTAACTTTTTTGCCTTGTTAATTGTTTCGGATGGGGCAGGATATCATCAAATTGATTTAAAGGAATTTCCCTTAAAAAAAGGGACGGTATTAAAAATAGCCAAGGGTCAGGTTCATGCCTTTCAGGAAGATCCAGATTATGACGGATTTCTTATTTTATTTACAGAAGAATTTGTTCTGAATTATTTTTCCAAATCGTCCATTGAGTTTATTTCCCATCTGTATAATTATCATATTTCCAGACCACTAGTGCATGGGGGAAATTTAAATGAAGCCTTCATAGAGGAGATACTGCTTGAACTGGAGGCAGAAAACACCTACGCACAAAGGAACATTGTAGGCGCCATGCTAGAATTATACCTGCTACGATTGGAAAGATTTACACATTCTGCCCAACTGCCAAAGCAGAACCACCAACATTATTCTATATTTCTTGATTTTAAAAATTTGGTGGAAAAACAATATACCCTGACCCGGAACGTAAAGGACTATGCAAAAATGCTACAGGTATCTACCAAACATTTAAACCTGATTGTTAAAGAATTTACCTTGAACACGGCCAAACATTTTATTGATGATTTTGTAACGCTCGAATCAAAAAGGGCCATAGCCAGTACAAGTGCTAGTTTAAAGGAAATAGGTTATGCCATGGGTTTTGACGAAGTGACCAATTTTACCAAATTTTTCAAAAAACATACTGGCACTACCCCCAAACAATTTAAGGCTGAATTATAATGATCTGGTTCCTTGTCTTTGCCATTTTCACCCTAAGATTTGCTTACCTCCCAGTGTGATCCAGTAACATAAATTTTTGTCGACCAAAACTCACACTACTCCAAAAACAACCCTACCCCTATTCTATTTATGGAACTGATTAAGTATTGGTTTCACATTTACCATTTTTATCAAATCATTCACCTTTCCCAAAATTTCTATTAATGCGAATTTTGTAAGGAATTAAACAAGTCTTCAAATTAAATCTATTGATATGAACAAATTGAAAAATCGAATAGCGGTTACATATTCCTTTAAAACAATCAGAAACCATGTAATTATTAAAGGGGCTTTGCTTATTTTGGGAATTATTTTGATGCAGGCATGTCATAATTCGCCAAATCAAAATACATCACAAGTGCAGGATCAAGAACATCCGAATATCACCAAATTAAAGAATCAGAGTGCCGAATTTATTCCAGAAATCATCAAATTAAACGACAAGGTTTATGTGGCCGTGGGATATGATGGTTCTAACGCCTCCATGGTTATTGGAGATCAAGGGGTAGTGATAATCGATGCACTACGTGCCTTGGGTGCTGCAGAGAAGGTAGCGCAAGAATTCCGGAATATCACAGATAAACCTGTGAAAGCCTTAATTTATACGCATGGCCATCTGGATCATACTGGAGGTACATCAGCTTTTATCGGCCATAACAAGGAGGTAAAAATCATTGCAAGAGCAGGGTTTAAGGATGAATTACAGGAGCGCTCACCGGTAGAGCCCATTTTAAAACAGCGAAACATTCGTCAGTTTGGTCGCGATTTACCCGCTAAAGATATCATTAACAGAGGTGTTGCTGCAGGTATAACACCTACTGATAGGGCTGGGAAAGGATATATTGCACCTAACCTTACATTTCAGGACTCCATAACCCTTAAGCTTGCCGGCGTAGATATTCAACTGCATGCCGCTGATGGGGAAACAAATGACGAGCTCTTCGTTTGGATTCCCGACCTTAACACATTATTTACTGGTGATAATTACTATAAATCATTTCCAAACCTTTATGCCATTCGGGGATCCCAATATAGGGATGTAAAATCATGGGGCGAATCTATTCAAAAAATGAGCACCTACCCAGTGGAATACCTTGTACCCGGGCATACACGTCCTATCTCAGGAAAAGTACTTGTCCATGACAATCTCAAAAACTACGCTACGGCAATCCTTAGCGTCTATCAACAAACCATAGATGCCATGAACAAGGGCTATACCCTTCAGCAAACCGTTGACAGCGTTAAATTGGCCGATTCATTGATAAATCAACCCAACTTACAAGAGTTTTATGGTTCGGTGCCATGGGGTGTTAGATCTATATTTCTACACTATGTTGGCTGGTTCGATGGCAACCCTACCAACCTTAATCCCCTATCCTCATCACAAGAGGCCAAACGTATGGCCGAACTGGCTGGTGGAGAAGACAAATTGTTTCAACAGTTGAGTGCTGCTGTCCAAAAAAGTGATTACCAGTGGGGATTGGAATTGGCCGACTATCTACTTCAAACAGACTATGATAGGGTAAAAGTCACAAAAATAAAAATAGGGCTATTAAGGAGTCTGGCGGCACAACAAATCAATGCTCCCGCAAGAAACTATTACCTATCCTATTCTTATGAATTGGAGAAGAGTTTGATGTAAAAGCATTCTTTGTGTATGCTCAATCATCAATATTAACAATACATTGACCTATTAAAATAGCCAAATCAATGGCTATTTGGTAAAAAAACAACGATGAGTCAAGTTGCCGATTGCCCAAGCTGTGGGGGCAAATCCAAAGTAAAGGAAATACATGGCCAAGTCACCTATGTAGCCATTCAAGATGACGTACTCTTTAAAAAAGTATCTCAACTTAAAAAAGCCATGGAAAAATTTAAGGAAAAAGCCGAATCCTTGGAAAAGGAATTGGAAGTTTTAACGACAAACAAATAGAATGAATTTTATAAAACGAAACTACGGATGGATGATTGTAGCCGTTTTGGCCATCTTGCCCCTATTTATCATTTTTGGTATGTTTAATATCGAATTTTCCAATGGGTTGTCCATTAGCTTGATTGAAGGTGCTGGAAGTGAAGGAAGATCCACTTTGGAAATGTTGTATCATATTTCCGGTGAATTTGCAATACGTTGGATGACAGCTGTTCTTACTTGTACCCCCTTCTTTATACTATTTGGGGTCAATAACCTTTTTGTACGCCAAGCCATGGGTATAGCTACAGCGGTATGGAGCATCCTGCACTTCATCATTTTTGTATGGGGCGAAGGTCTTTTGGAAACATTTACCCAAGCCAACTACATTGCTGGCTTTATAGCGGTACTTATATTGCTACCATTGTTGTATACATCCAATAGAAAATCCATGAAAAGATTAAAGGCGAAGTGGAAAAAATTGCAAAGTTTGGCGTATGTTGCCATAATTCTGAGTTTACTTCATGTAGCTCTTTTAGATAAAACCTGGCTGATCTATGCGGTAATTGTTGGCTTGGGATTTATTATAAGAATAACCCCTATTAAAGAAAGCATTATGGCATATCGATTACAAATTAAAAAAATATAACTCATGAAAATTGCAGTAACATCCGTTAGCGGACACCTTGGGGCTTCAATAGCAAAGGCACTGATTCAGGAAATTGGCAGGGACAATGTAATAGGCATTGCACGTACGCCAGAAAAGGCCAAGCACTTGGGCGTGGAAGTTAGAAAAGGCGATTACAATAGTCGTGAAGATTTTGATGTTGCCTTAAAAGGAGTTGATAAAGTGTTATTGGTTTCGGGAATGGACCAACCCCAAAAAAGAATTCAGCAACACCGAAATGTGATAGAGGCGGCGAGGCTAAATGGAGTACAAAAAATAGTATACACCAGTATTGTAGGCGATGAAGAAAATACAGCCTTCAGTCCGGTGGTAAAAAGCAATCGCCAAACGGAAGAAGATGTGCGCAACTCGGGTTTACAATGGATTATTGGCAGAAATGGCATCTATATTGAACCAGACCTGGAATACATTGATACCTATGTAGAGGAAGGTAGGATTACCAATTGCGCAGGAGACGGAAAATGCGCTTATACCAGTCGTGAAGAATTGGGTTTTGCCTACGCACAACTACTTCTAAATGAGGAGCTAAACGGACAAACCTTAAATCTAGTTGGAGAAGCCATTACCCAAACCCAATTGGCGGAATATATCAATCAGGTGTATAAAACCAATTTAAAATATGCCACTGTTTCCTTTGAAGACTATAAAAAAGAACGCCAAGCTGCCTTGGGAGAATTTCTAGGGACTATCATATCCGGTATTTATGAAGGAATTGCGAATGGTGCCAACGATGTAGTTTCCGATTTTGAAAAGGCGGCCGGAAGGCCACATAAATCCCCTTTAGCCATGATAGGGAATTACCATAAAAAGCATTCATAAAAACAGAGGTATGAGTTTTATTGAAACTATTTTAAAATCCGTCGTATTAAATGAAGCTGTAATCACCGAAAAAGTGAAACTTTCCGAGGCTGCTTTTAAAATTCGTCTAGAAAATGAAAACATAGGCAAAACCAATTTTATACCAGGCTCTTTCCTGCGTATGGGATTGGGTATAGGCAGGGATGAATTGTCATTGAAAGACAAAATGAGAAGCTATAGCATTTGGGATATCGATAAGGACAAGTCGTATATGGATGTGGCCATTGCCATCCACAGCAATGGTATTGGCAGTCAATGGATAAAGGAATGCCATGTAGGTGAAAAGGTTTATTTTAAAACCAAAAAAGGCAACTTTTTGGCAGATGTCTCTGCCGATAGCTACATGATGGTAGGCGACCTCTCTGCACTATCGCACCTTTATATGATTCGTCGAAATATTGGCAAGGACAAACAGGTGGAAAGCATTTTGTACAGCCAAGATAAACAAGACCTGTTTCCTGATGTTGACGGTACCCTACCATTCGATTTTTACGGATTGCCAAAAAATCCTTCCGAAGATATTATTGCGATGATAAGAGAAAAAGTCTCTACATTTAAGGGAAAAAAAATGGCATACATAGCAGGTGATAGTAGAATTTGTGTGACCTTAAACCATTTTTTTAGACAAGAACTGAATTGGGAAACCAAGCAAGTTAAAACCAAACCTTTCTGGAATCCAGATAAAAAAGGACTTGAATAATGCATATATTGGACCAGTACAAAGAAGTTCGAGCTTATACAGAATTCATCTGCAAGCCTCTCAAAACAGAAGATTATGTGGTGCAGGTTGCCGAATTTGCAAGCCCGGCAAAATGGCAATTGGCACATAGTAGTTGGTTTTTTGAAACCTTTATCCTACTGCCCCACCTCTTGGATTATAGGCCTTTTAATAAAGATTTTGCCTACCTGTTCAACAGTTATTACAACAATGCAGGAGACAGGGTTTTAAGGGCAAAACGCGGTAATCTCACCAGACCTACCACAGAAGAAGTGTATGCCTATAGACAATATGTGGATACGGCTATGGGGCAATTGTTGCATCAAAAGCTGGATGCCAATGTCGTTCAATTGATCACTTTGGGATTGCACCACGAGCAGCAGCATCAGGAATTATTACTGAGCGATATCAAATATATGTTTGGACAAAATCCATTGTTTCCTGTTTATGATGCCGACACTAGTTTATTGGGCCAAGAAAGCAATACCGAATCGGGAAATATAAAAATTCCGGAAGGGGTCTACACCATAGGATATCAAGGAGATGGTTTTTGTTTTGACAATGAATTGGGAGTACACAAGGTGTACTTACATGATTTTGAAATTCAAAAAGGTCTGGTTACCAATGGCGAATACCTGAAGTTTATTGAAGCTGGTGGCTATAGTGATTTTAATTTGTGGCTGGATGAAGGCTGGTCCTGGTTACAGCAAAACCGAGTTTCAATGCCATTGTATTGGCATCTAATGGATGGCCAATGGATGCATTACACCTTAAAGGGGTTTCAGAAAATAAACGAAAATGATATTTTAAATCACATCAGTTTTTATGAAGCCATGGCTTTTGCCGAATGGAAAGGCATGCGATTACCTACAGAATTTGAGTGGGAAATAGCTTCGGACAGACTTAATTGGGGGCAGCGTTGGGAATGGACCAACAGTGCATATTTACCGTACCCCGGTTTTAAAAAGGCCGATGGTGCCATTGGGGAGTACAATGGCAAATTTATGATCAACCAAATGGTGCTAAGAGGCGCCTCTATGGCTACCTCTCCAAAACATAGCAGACCCACTTATCGTAATTTTTTTCATCCAGATGCCCAATGGCAGTTTACTGGTATACGCTTAGCTAAATGAACAAACAATTCGCCAACGATGTTAAAGAGGGTCTAAGTAAAACCCCGAAAAGCCTGTCCTCAAAATATTTTTATGACGAAAAAGGTTCTGCCCTTTTTTCTAAAATAATGAAATTGCCCGAGTACTATTTGACCGATGCAGAGTTTGAAATTTTTCAAAAGAAAGCTCCTGAAATCATAAAACTTTTAGGCATAACAAGTCAAAAAAGTTTTGACCTTATCGAACTTGGGGCTGGCGATGGGTATAAAACCATTGAATTACTTAAAGCATTGGATACCCTTAATTTTCAGTACAAGTACTGCCCGATCGATATTTCAGCCAAAGCACTGCACCAAATAGAGGAAAATATCCATCAACAGATTCCAAATAAAAAAATAGACCCCAAACTGGGGGATTACTTTCATATCCTTCATGAATTAAAGTCCTCTCCCCTACCCAAAATAGTACTGTTCCTTGGCTCCAATATTGGAAATATGGAAAATGTGGAAGCCAATGCCTTCCTAAGCCACCTTAGTGAAAACTTATCCAAAGACGATAAAATTATACTTGGGGCAGATTTAAAGAAAAGCAAGGACATAGTGCTTCCTGCATACAATGATAGTCAGGGCCTGACCAGTGCCTTTAACCTAAATTTATTAAGCAGGATAAACACTGAACTGGATGCTGATTTCAATACCGAATTATTTGTACATACCCCTATGTACGACGAACAGGAGGGAGTAGCTAAAAGTGCCATCAAAAGTACCGTGAATCAAGAGGTGGAAATTAAAGTGTTGGATATGAAAGTTGCATTTAAAAAAGAGGAACAGATCCACACCGAAATTTCGCGAAAATACGATGACATTAGCATTCAAAATATCTGCCTGGATACGGGTCTGAAAATTGTTGGTAAGATAACGGATTCGAAAAACTATTTTGCGGATTACATTATTGAGAAACAATAATTCGGAAAAAATGGTCTTGATGGATTGGGGATGTAGGGTATGACCAATCATTGCTGCCAAAAGGCAATATTAAGACCATACCTCTTAACAGGGATTAAAGGTCAAATTGGAAACTGCTTTGAAAATTAACAGCAGTTTTAGGCCTTTATCTTCAGTAAAAAACGTAAATTGAAAGTAATAAAGTTTACGGAAAATGGTTTTAAGGATAGGCGTTATTATAGCAATAACCTTATTTACTAGCAGTAGTAAAGACTTGGATTACAGTAAATTGCAAGGAGGAAATTTCAATTTGGAAAAAGACCTGTTGTTGGTTCAATTTGATTGCAAAACCGATGTAGACGACCTACATACCCTAGCGGCATTTGCAACACTTATGAGAGACCCCGCTTTTTCAAAAATAAACTACCATACCGTTGCAGGCACCTATGGTATTCAGGACGGTTTATACGTGCCGCCCAATCCATTGTTCCAGTTGGCATTTAATGACAATTGGACGGATGCACATGAAAATATAGGCCCCTCGGTTGAAAAAGTAATGACCATAATAACTTCAACCCTACTAAATGAAGGCGATGTATGGATAGCTGAAGCCGGACAATCAGATTTTACAGCGCTAATAATAAAATCCATTCAAGCCGATCTACCTGAAATTAACACTTCGGAAAATATTCATGTGGTTCAACATTCGGATTGGAATGAAAAGGTTACCACTCCGGAGGATCTGGAATTTGTAAAGAAAAATACGGATTATCATAAAATACCCGACGGAAATGTTGTTGGCAACGGGACGCCTGGTTTCCGCTCAGCAGAATATACCACTTGGAAAGACAAAATAACCAATCCCCAATTAATGGAGGTTTGGGAACGCGCTATAGAAATCTCAAATAAGTACAACGGTACAGATGGGCGCTACAACAATCAAGCTATCGCGCAAGGTGGTATGGACTTTTCCGACCTCTCTGAAGTTTGTTGGATTTTGGGAATCAATGATATTAAGGATACGGAACATTTTTTTAATATCTATTCCAATTAAAAAATCCGCCAATCCTTAAGTAAATAATTTTGTAGAAAAGTCTAATTGAAAGTCACTGGTCTTTTGACTTTTGAAAACAACATCTACCTAATTTAATATTTATAAATTGGGCCAAGGAAATTAATGGTCTCTGTACCGATATTATCGGTTTGCATTTTAAAGTTCCCCGTCACTCTATTACTTAACTTTTACAAGTTTAAAAAGTAAATAAATATGAGATTTTTCGGATTTTTAGTAATTGTCGGCTTCATGGCAACATTACAGGGGCAGTCTTTTAAAGGTAATATTAGTCATGGAAAAACAAGCTTTAATTATCAAATAGCACTTGCGCCGATTGAAGGTAAAACAAGGGCATTTTTTTCAAGTATGGAAATGAATGCTTTTGAAATACCCTGTCAAAACACAACTTATGACAAAGACTCCCTCAATTTTTATGTGATCAGTGATTATTATACCTATGAATACAAGTTCTTGCCGTACAATCGGAACTTCAAAGGACAGTTAAAGGTTTATTCCAATGAAACAGAAAAATTATTAAACACTTTTGAGACCGAGCTGACCCCTGATAATTTAAAGGAATCGGACCTAATTGAAAAACAGGAATTAATCTTTGTTTCCAATACCCTGAAGCTTCATGGGACCTTATGGAAGCCTAAAAATCCGATAAAAAAGGGTTTGTTTTACGTGACTTCCTCTCAAGGAAATGACCGAAGTGGCTCCAATGCCGAAGCACAATACTTTGCGGATTTAGGGTACACAGTTTTTAATTATGATAAACGTGGAACTGGCAAATCTGAAGGAGATTGGCAATCCGCAACCATTGAAGAACTTTGTACCGATGATATCAATGCCTTGGAATTCTTCTCCAAAATATCCTCACTGCCTTTATCGGTTATTGGCATTAAAGGAAGCAGTCAGGGAGGTATAAAGATACCTTATATCTTGTCTAAAGTGCCCGATTTGGGTTTTGGGATTTCCATCAGCTGTCCAAGTGGAACCCTTATGGAAAGCGATTTGAACCATTGGAGAAATTTGAACTACGATCTGTTGGGAAAAGCTAATATTGATCGGGCTCTAAATGTTCAAAAAGCAGGGTATGATTATCTCGCAGGCAATATTTCATACGAATCATTGCTTACGATAAAAAATGAAAACGGCAAGGAAGATTGGCTTAAGCATATATGGATTCCTGAGGAGGGTGTACAAAAGGATTATAAGTTGAATTTTAGTGGACTACCGTATTTTGAGAAAATAACACAGCCCATATTGGTGATTCAAGGATTATCGGATGAAATAATTCCCATGGATAGTTACAAAACCATCGAAAAAGTAATTAGTAAATCCAATTCAAATAATTATAAGGTCATTACTTTAAAAAACACATCACATTCTATGACATCCGTTAATAATGAATTTCCTTATTTTCAATTATTGACACCGGAGTATTTAACAGTAATTACCAATTGGCTCAAAGCAATCGAAGCTAAATAATTACTCAAAACAGCAATTGCTAAAATAATGGCCACATTTCTGCTAAAATAAATGTCCTTTAAATATTGAAAATTAATAGCTAAACCCTGTTCTTTGTCCAGAACACCCCGGTGTAAAATATAACCTAAAAGCATTGGAAAAATCTTCTGGAATTATGATGTTAAGAGCACTTTTTTTACTTGGCATATTTTTAGTGGTTCAGCAAACGTATGCACAAAATTATGAAATCACTTCCCCTGACAAAAACATACAACTCAAAGTTAAGGCTGATGGTGGAATATTCTGGTCTGCTTCCCTAAACGGGCATGTAATTATCAAGGAAGCCAAAATAGCTATGGATTTTTCCTCTGGGGAAGATTTCGGTGTAAATTCCAAGGTAAAGCACCATTCCATAAATGAATTTTCTTCAATGATATATCCCACGATCCCGCATAAGGATGCCGAAATTAAGGATGAATATGTTCAATTGTCCCTTACTTTTAGGGAACAATTTCAGCTTAAATTTAGAGCCTACAACGATGGTGTTGCCTATCAATTTATCGACATGGGCAAGAGGGGGAAAAATGTAATATCAGAACAGGCAAGGATCACTTTTCCGGAAGGAACAAAAGCCATTTTTCCCCAAGAAGACAGTATGTATTCACACAATGAACGTTCCTATTTGAACAAATTCGTAACAGACATAGAAGCGAATGAATTTTGTAGTTTGCCTGTCGTTTTTACTACGGACAAGGCGAAGGTATTATTGACAGAAACAGCCCTTCATGATTATCCCGGAATGTTTGTGGGAGGGAACGGGAATACCACCGTAGATGCTATTTTTCCAAAATTTGTTCTGGAGGCAGTAGATGATAAAGAACAACCAGACCGCAATCAATCCATTACAAAGGAAGCAGATTATATAGCTAAAGTATCTGGTAACAGGGAATATCCATGGAGGGTTTTTATGATGAGCAATGACGACCGTACCTTTGTAGAGAGCAACTTATCCTATCAACTATCCAGCCCGCAAGCAATTAAGAATACGGCATGGATCAAACCAGGTAAAGTGGCATGGGATTGGTATAATGCCAATAATATTTATGGGGTAGATTTTAAATCAGGGTTAAACACGGCTACCTACAAATACTATATTGATTTTGCCTCTGCCAACAATATAGATTATATAATTTTGGATGAAGGATGGACAAAGTCGACCACAGAAATCCTCGATTTCAATCCTGATATAGATGTAGCTGAATTAATTGGGTATGGAAAAGAAAAAGGAGTGGATATTATTCTTTGGACGCTATGGAAACCCCTCCGGGACAACCTAATCGAAATCCTTGAAACCTACAAAAGTTGGGGTGCCAAAGGAATTAAGATCGATTTTATTCAACGCAGTGACCAATATGTAGTGAACTCATATGAGGAAATAGCAAAAGAATGTGCTAGGCTGGAATTGTTGGTTGATTTTCACGGTTCGTTCAAACCTTCGGGCTTAAGACGTAAATATCCCAATGTTATTAACTATGAAGGTGTAAAGGGCAATGAAAACAACAAATGGAGCAAAGATGTTACCCCCGAGCACAATGTGACCATTCCCTTTATTCGAATGGCCGCAGGACCAATGGACTATACTCCTGGAGCTATGAGCAATAGACAAAAGGCCAATTTTGGCATTAGCGGCAAGCGACCAATGAGTATGGGGACACGGGCTCATCAAGTAGCCATGTATGTGGTTTATGAGGCTCCCTTACAGATGCTTTGCGAATCCCCATCAAGGTATTATCAAGAACAGGAGACTGTGGACTTTATCGCACAAATTCCAACTATATGGGACGAAACCATTGTACTTCATGGTGCAATAGGCGATTATATTGCAGTAGCCAGAAAAAAGGGCGACAAATGGTTTATTGGAGCTATGACCGATTGGACTTCCAGGGAATTACAATTGGATCTCTCATTCTTAAAGGAGGGAAACTTTAATATGAAGGTGTTTAGGGATGGTATAAACGCGGACCGCTATGCGGAAGACTACAAGATAGATACGATGGAAGTAAACCGAAAATCCAAAGTCACAGCTAAAATGTCCCCTGGTGGAGGTTGGTCGGCCATCATCACAATTCCCAGTAGACAATGATATTAAGCACAATAGCCCTACATTGCTCTATGACCGTTAACTCTAGTCACTAAAAAATGAACCTGTCGAAATCTCAGTTTTAGTGTTGGTATTGCTTATAGGTATGTGCAGTCCGAAAAACTTACATCATCCAATTTGCGTAATTTAGATTACAGAAAACCAGGCGGGAAGGGAATCTATAGTGGATGCGTGTATACGGAATAAGGAAAATGGTTTGCCCCACATCAAAATCAACGCACAGCCATCAAATTTCAATAAAGTTTATAAAAAATCGTATATATGGCATGCTAATGGGCATGGTTAAAGAGTTGTTGAATAATTGGTATAAGAAAGGATCAATGAATTTAATGCCCCACCCTTCCGTTAATTCAAATTTTGAAGGTGCCTATATGTATTAACCAAGGAGGAGTGATTCATCCAAAAATCTTTAAGGGCACATTATTTAGTAAACAGTAGTTCTAGCCTGATATCCAAAAAATGTAATCCGCACTACCCCATGAATTATAACAATAAAAAATTTAGAACCGTAGTCAACTCCGAAAACGGGGAAACCAATAAGGAAACTATTTTTGAATACCGACAAAAAGGGAATATTTTGACTTCGGAATATCGGGGTGGCCATATTGTTGAAGGACATTTGATAGGTTTGGTAGACCCGGCCGGCAATATAAATATGAGTTATCATCAAATAAACGGTAAAGGCGAACTAATAACAGGGGTCTGCCATTCGAGACCAGAGGTTTTATCCAACGGAAAAATTAGACTTCACGAAAAATGGCAATGGACAAGTGGTAATAATTCCACCGGAAAATCTGTTATTGAAGAGATATAAGCGTATATACTTCTGGGGTAGAGGACTGTATAATCAGAAAGACTATGACACACTACCAATTGCTTATCAAAATTAGATATGTAGGAATTTACTTATAATAATTAAAGGGGAAAATCGTTTTAAAAATGAACATCCCCTTGCACTATATCCAAGGTGTTTTAAGCTGGGGAATATATAATATTGAACGAAGATTACAATCAATGGATGAATTCTCTTTAAGACGGGTAAAACTGGTCTATCGCATATCAATACTTACAACCCTATTATCTGTAATTTGGTTTTTTATTGCCAGAGGTTTGGATTTGGCAGACCTGAGCAATTATATTGCTGCTACCATCCCATTTTTTATTATTTCCGCGTTATTATCCAAAAAAGGCATGCTTACACTTGCCCGCTTTATCTACCTCTTGGTCTTCAATATTAGTGTTGCACTCACTGCCTCCTTTATAGGAAAAGCCGGTAGTGTAGAGTTTATTTTGATGTTTGCCCTGGCCTTACCGTTTGTAACGTTTTCCTATAGGCGGGAAAGGCTCTATATCGTTATTTTTTCAGTACTTCCCATGCTGCTTTGGTTACTTCTTTATGCCACGAATTTTGATCTGTTTACCCAGGCCCATTTGGATGCAGAACTGGCCGGTAAATATGTTTACCCCATCTCCATTGCCACTACCATTATACTGGTAACCTATCAAATAATTTATTTCTCCCACATAAATGCCCAATATTCTTCCAGTATCCATAACCAACGTGAGGAAGCCATTGAGGAATCCAATGCAAAATCCAGATTTTTGAGCATGATGAGCCATGAGATAAGGACACCACTAAACGCAATCACCGGCCTCTCGCACATATTGGGGGATTCCAATCCCAGAAAAGATCAGGAACAAAATATAGAAGCACTGAATTATTCCGGGAAAATTTTACTGAATCTACTTAACAATGTTTTGGACTTCAGTAAAATGGAATCCACAAAAATTACCTTGGATCCAATTCCTACCAATATCATCTTGGCCGTAAAACAGATAAAAAAAATACACGAACCCAGTTGCTTGCGAAAAGGTATTACGCTACAATTGGAAATTGACAAGGACCTACCCATAGTTCAGTTGGATATTGTGCGCTTTAATCAAGTAATAAACAACCTAGTTTCAAACGCCATCAAGTTTACCGATGAAGGAAGCGTAACCCTGAAGATCTCAAAGCTGAACCAGACCAAGAACACTGTTCTTCTGCGTACAGAAATAACGGATACGGGAATAGGTATTGCCGAGGATCAACAGGAAAAGGTATGGCAAGCCTTTAGCCAGGCATCTTCCAGCACAAATCGTTTATATGGCGGAACGGGTCTAGGGTTACCTATTGTAAAAAGTATAGTGGAAGCCATGGATTCCCAGGTAAAAATTCTTAGCAAGCCGGGGCTGGGCAGTAGCTTTAGTTTCGATTTGTCATTAAAATTGGCCCCAAACGAGGAACTGGAACAAACCACCCAAAGAAAGGAACATAATTTAAAGGGAAAAAGAATCCTGTTGGTGGAAGACAACCAGATCAACGTTATGGTGGGCAGACAAATTTTGGAAAAGGCCAACCTCTTGGTAGATGTGGCATATGACGGACAAGAAGCCGTAAACAAAGTTCTGGAGAACAATTACGATGCCTTATTAATGGATATACAAATGCCGATAATGGACGGATATTCCGCCTCCAAGGAAATAAGAAAATTTAATGCGGATATTCCCATTTTGGCCCTATCTGCCTCTGTATTTATGGAAGTTAAGAGCAAAATTATAGAAAGTGGAATGAACGGTTTCATTTTCAAACCTTTTGAGCCCGAAGACCTTCTGGATAAGATTGAAGAAGCAATACAAAATGAAATCCCAATAACTTAACTATATGAATCCATTAATGAAATGCTTATTTCACACAGCTTTATATACCACAAAAATTCGCTATAGTCCCATATCTAAGTAAGACCACATAGCTTAGCTGAAAAGGAAAATACAATATCACTTCCTTAATTTGTGTCGTTTTTTTTGGAGGATAGTAAAATAAATATCGATAAAAATAACAATTAGGTAATATTACAGAGTAAAATTACCACCTGAATTAATTAGCCTTATTTTTGCCATCGTACCAGTATGAAAAAATAGTTATTCAGACAGTAAGGTCAACTATAGGACATTCGGGTTTTTAATAGTTATGGATTAATTCTACTGTATATACCTAAACAATAACTCAATGGCACATTTTACCCCGAAAATTGCTGAGGAAGAAAGACTGGCCGTTCCCGACACCTACAAGAATTGGAAAAAATGGGGGCCCTATTTGGCGGAAAGACAATGGGGAACCGTTCGGGAAGATTACAGTGAGCACGGAAATGCCTGGGATTTTATAGGACATGAAAAGGCGCGTAGCAATGCCTATAGATGGGGAGAAGAAGGTATAGGTGGCTTTTGTGACTCAAGGGAGATTTTATGTCTGGCTCCGGCCTTTTGGAACGGCAAAGATGATATTTTAAAGGAACGCCTGTTCGGACTTACCAACAATCAGGGGAATCACGGCGAAGATGTTAAGGAACTCTATTTTCATCAGGTATCCACACCCACACATTCCTACAGCAAATACCTTTATAAGTATCCACATAAGAAATTTCCATATAGCGACCTGATTAAAAACAATATTCGGAGCCGAGAGGAAACGGAATATGAACTACTGGATACCAATATATTTGGGAAAAATGCATATTTCGATTGTTATATAGAATACGCCAAAGCCGATATAGAGGATATTCTAATGAAAATCACCATTGTCAACAGAGGTCGTAGGAAGGCTGAGATTCATGTACTCCCACACCTATGGTTCAGAAATTTCTGGAAGCACAACAAGCGATTTAAACGACCAAGTATAAAATCTATTGCAGACAATTGCCTGCAAGCTAGAAGTATAAGGAATGGCAGGCATTACCTTTATCACGAATATGGAGAACAACTTTTCTGTGAAAACGAGACCAACAATAGGCGTGTTTATAATGTACCCAATGAGGTGGAATATGTGAAAGATGGTATAAATGATCATGTAGTAAATGGCAAGCGTACAGTAAATCCCGAAAAGAACGGTTCCAAATCGGCCATCTGGCATAAGTTTAAATTAAAGGCCGGTGAAGAAAAGATTATACGGGTACGTCTTAGTAAAAGAAAATTACAGGATCCTTGGGCAAATTTTGATACTATTTTTGAGGAAAGAATAAAGGAATGTGAGGAATTCTATGATACCAAACTAAATAAAAACTTGCCAAAAACCCACCAAAAGATAGCCAAAAGTGCCTTCTCAGGGTTGTTGTGGACCAAGCAGTTCTATTACTACGATGTCTTTAAGTGGCTATTTGGAGGACCAGGTGAACCAAAACCAAACAGGGCCAATGCCAGGAATTTTAGTTGGCAACACCTTACCAATCGGCATGTAATATCCATGCCCGACAAGTGGGAGTATCCATGGTACGCAGCTTGGGACCTTGCCTTTCATATGGTTTCCTTTGCTGAGATAGACCCCTATTTTGCCAAGGAACAATTACTCCTGGTACTGCGCGAAAGCTATATGCACCCCAACGGGCAAATACCGGCCTACGAGTGGAATTTTAGTGATGTTAACCCCCCCGTACATTCCTGGGCGGTTTGGAACGTGTATGAAAAGGACAAACAACAAAACGGTATGGGCGATACCAAATTTTTGGAAAATGCCTTTCAAAAACTACTTATTAATTTTACTTGGTGGGTAAACCAAAAGGACAAACACGGTACCGATCTCTTTGAAGGTGGTTTTTTGGGGCTGGATAACATAGGTGTATTCGACCGTAATCATATGCCCCAAGGGGTGAGTAGAATGCAACAGGCCGATGCCACCAGTTGGATGGCCATGTTTACTGTGAATATGTTGCGTATGTCTTTGGAACTTGCCAAAACCAATAAGGTCTATGAGGAGTCTGCCGCCAAATTTTTTAGGCATTTTTTGAATATTGCCTGGGCCATGCACCATATTGGGAAAAAAGACATTTCACTTTGGGATGATGGGGACGATTTTTATTATGACGTGGTTGAGCTCTCCAATGGTGAAACCAGTAGGTTGAAAGTCCGATCGCTGGTAGGTATAATTCCCTTATTTGCGGTAGAGATAATACATAAGGACCTCTTTGAACAATTGAAGGAATTTAAAATTCGGGCGGCCGAAATAGTAAGGACACGACCAGATCTGGCTTCCCTGATCTCCAACATTGAAGAGACCAATAAGGATGGGAATTACTTGTTTTCGATCATGAGGGCCTATAGATTGGAAAAGCTCCTCACCCGGCTCTTGGACGAAGATGAATTTCTGTCAGACTTTGGTATTCGTTCACTTTCAAAATACCATAAAGAGCATCCATTTGTATTTCAACATAATGGTCATTATACCATACATTACGAACCTGGCGAGAGTCGCTCCAATATGTTCGGGGGCAATTCCAACTGGAGGGGCCCCATCTGGATGCCGTTGAATTATATGATCATTCAATCCTTGCGAAAGTACTATACCTTTTATGGGCCAACCTATCAGTATGAATTCCCAACAGGATCTGGTATAAAGCTCAACTTAAAGGAGATTGCCAACGAGCTTACCAAGAGATTGGTAAAACTTTTTGAACATAATTCCGAAGGTAAATTCCAATATCATGCCGATGATCCCAATAAACTTTTCTCAACAGATGAGAACTTTAGGAACCAACATCTTTTTTATGAGTTTTTTGACGGCGATAATGGCAAGGGACTAGGAGCTTCCCATCAAACGGGATGGACGGCATTGATTGCCAATCTCATCATGGAAATGGAAGAATCCAAATCCTAAACCTGTTATTTTTTTTGGTCGTAAAAATCCAAAATTCCATAATGCCAATCGGCATTTGGACTATGGCATTAGTTTAACAAAAGGTATTAAACCTCAGGGCAAGTCTGACTTTGTCGGCAGACCCTGAACCCAATAATAGGAATAGACCCTAGGGTCGAGGTATTGAACCTAGATCCCGTCGAAAAAGGCGGGATTAGTTCAACTTGCAATTTTAAGTGCGTCTTACTTACTTCTCAAAATTGAGTTTCACTAATAGATGTTTAGACTTATATTTTTTGGTAATTTTAATACTTCAAAAGTTAAGGTCCTTTAAATATTAACCAATTAAATTAAACATGAGCCATAATGATTATCACCTAGCCCAATTCAATATCATTAAACTCAAAGATCATCTCGATTCTCCCATAGTGAAGGAGTTCAAGGATTTTTTGGGGCCAGTGAATCAGTTGGCTGAGGAAAGTCCTGGTTTTATTTGGAGACTTAAGGACGAGAGTTCTTACGGAGCCACCGACCTGGAAACTCCTTACCAGGATGAATTGATTTTTATTAATATGTCCGTATGGCTCAATTACGAATATTTAAAAACCTATACCTATCAAACGGTGCATAGTTATTTTTTAAAGAGCAGAAAAAAATGGTCCTCTGAAATAGAAGGCCATACAGCGGTAATGTGGTATTTGGAAGCAGGTAAGCTTCCATCAGTACATGAGGCAAAATCAAAATTGGATTTCCTAAATCAGTTTGGTTCCTCCGAAATTGCTTTCAGTATGACTGATATATATAATTTTGACGGAACCAAACTGGATAGGTGAAAATTTTATATTAGGATACAGCATAGAAGTAGTCTTCCAGTGTAGCCAACCAACCTCCTTTTCTTTCCTTGAATTAACAGAACCTATTGCAATTTTACCATAAACAAATATTTGATTTTTCGGGACCCTGTATAGCGTGACTAAAATTCCACTTAATTTATTATCTTTCTACGGTGGTTGGGAATCAGTACCCATTTCTTCCACATAAATTTAGGCATACTTCCAAGGTATCGCTGTAATGTTGAATAAAAACCAAACCAAAAGATTGAAAATGAAAAATTTTACTTCGTTTGCGTGCTTCCTCCTTTTTAGCACTTTTTTAATTGCACAACCCCGTCAACAACTCGTAGAGGTCATTGTAAGTCCAAACCATGCCGATTGGACCTACTCCCTAGGTGAACAAGCGGAGTTTACCATTTCCGTTTTTAAAAACAATGTAGCCCTGGACGATATAGAGATTAAGTACAAGGTTCAACCAGACCCTGGGTACCGCACCCTAAAGGTTTGGGATGAGGGCACACGCACCCTTCGAAACACATCCACTAAAATCAAGGCCAAAAAATTTACCGAACCTGGATTTCTCCGTTGTACAGCAACTGTTGAAGTAGATGGGAAGGAGTATTCGTCCTATACCACGGTAGGTTTTGAACCTGACAAAATTCGGCCCACCACCACCTTACCCAAAGATTTTGAAGCGTTTTGGAATAAAGGCAAGGAAGAATTGAACCAAGTACCTATGAACCCAGTACTGACTTTGATGCCAGAACGCTGCACAGACAAGGTAGATGTATACCATGTGCAATTGGACAATATAACAGGGAAAATCTATGGTATTCTAACCAAACCAAAAAAAGCAGGGAAATACCCAGCCATCCTTCACGTGCCCGGTGCAGGAATCCGCCCTTACTATGGGGAAATTGACGAAGCTGCGGAAGGTTTTATCTCTTTTACCATTGGTATCCACGGCATTCCTGTAAACTTGGATAAAAGCGTTTATGACAACCTTAGAAGTGGGGCGCTCAACGGTTACCAGACCTTTAATTTGGATGATCGGGATAATGCCTACTACCGCCGTGTTTATCTCGGTTGTGTTAGGGCTGTCGATTTTATAGAAAGTGTAGACGGTTTTAATGGTGAAGATATTGCGGTTACCGGTGGTAGTCAAGGCGGTGCACTTTCCATTGTGACCGCAGGCTTGGATGATAGAATTGATTATTTGGCAGCCTTTTTCCCTGCCCTATCCGATATGACGGGATTTTTACACGGGCGTGCTGGAGGGTGGCCTCAAATTTTCGTAGACGATTTCACCAACAAACCGGAAAAAATAGAAGTTTCCAAATATTATGATGTCGTAAATTTTGCCCGTTTTGTAAAAGTACCGGGCTGGTACAGTTGGGGCTATAATGACAATGTATGTCCGCCTGCCTCTACTTATTCCGCCTTTAATGTATTAACGGCCCCAAAGGAGCTTCATCTTTTTCAAAAGACCCAGCATTGGACCTACCCAGAACAACAGGAGTTGAAAAAAGAATGGCTTTACACTAAGCTCAAGTAATCGGATAGATGGGACGCCAAGGATTTAACGAGGTCCTTCCCATATTTAATGGAACCAAACCAAGCAGTAATGAAAATTAAAGAACAGCATCGGAGAGAATTTATAAAACAAAGTGGTCTGGGACTTCTGGGCCTAACATTGTTACCTTCGGCCTATGGCAAAATTGCGCCTAGCGATCGCCTCCGTGTAGCCCACATTGGTGTGGGCGGTATGGGCAACAGCCATATGAAATGGTTCAGCGCTCTACCCGAAGTGGATGTGGTTGCCCTCTGTGATGTAGATGAATCCCATCTGGCAAGTAGTCTAAAAACAATGGAAACCCTTCAGCCTGGAAAAAAAGTAAAAGGTTACGGTGATTTCCGAAAAATTCTGGACCGAAAAGATATTGATGCCATCACCTGTGCTACCCCGGACCATTGGCATGCACAGATCGCAAGCCTGGCTTTCCAGGCAGGAAAGGATGTGTACGGTGAGAAACCCCTTTCCTATGATGTTAAAGAGGGACAAATGATGCTCAAAAACATGGAAAAGCACAACCGTATTTTTCAAATGGGGACGCAGATACATGCCACGGACAATTACCATCGTGTGGTAGAAATTATAAAGTCGGGCGCCATTGGCAAAGTCCACACGGTTCGATTATGGAAAACCGGGGCACCACCAAATTTGGGCAATCCAAAAACTGCGGCCGTCCCTAAAGGGCTTAATTGGGATATGTGGCTGGGACCGGCACCCTATGTAGATTATATCCCCGAAAAATGCCACTTTACGTACCGCTATTTCTTGGATTATTCCGGAGGTTTTTTTGCCGATTTCTGGTGCCATATTGCCGATGTGGCTTTTTGGGCCTTGGAACCCAAAGGCCTAAAGAGTATTGTTGCCCGAGGAGAAAAAGCCGAAGGTATTGCCGATACTCCAAAATGGATCGAAATCGATTATGAGTTCGACGGTCTAAAGCTCTATTGGACCAGTGAACCTCCAAATGTTCCCGGTGCGGCAGAGCGTGGAATTGGCGCTTATTTTGAAGGAGATAAGGGAAGTTTAATTTGTGATTACAATTCCCGTGAAATCACCATCAATGGGGAAACTGTGACCGATATCCCTGAAGTACCAAAAAGTATAATCCGTTCTCCGGGACACCAACAAAACTTTGTTGATTCCGTTAAATCCAGGACCCAACCCGAATCGAACCTGGCCTATGCCCGTACCATGACCCTGCCCATGCATTTAGGGTTGATTTCGTACAGAATGGGAAGGAAACTCAATTGGAATTCTGAGAAGGAGAAATTTATAGGAGACTCCGAGGCCAATAAACTATTGTCAAGAAAAGCCAGAAAAGCCTGGCGGTTGGTAACCTAGGAACCCATTCCAAAACAAGGGGGGTAAGCGGTAGAATACAACTGCTCAATATTGGGCATTTCCAGCATTAACAACAATGATACAATGAATAAAAGAATTGCCTTGAAAATTATGTTCCTTTTACTTGGAACACTTTTGATATTTCATATATTAATTTTCACGGAGCAAATACCCTATGATAAGGTCTGGGCGGGAAAATTAAATTCTGTTGGGGAAATGAAATCTTTTGAAGCTTTTTCCATCCTGATCAATATCTTTATGGCCCTGGTCCTGTTCATAAAATACCAACTTTTGGAGAGCGGAAAAACTAACAAGGCCATTGATGTACTCATTTGGATATTTGTTGTCTTTTTTGCTTTGAACACCTTAGGCAATCTATTTGCCAAAAGTGTAATAGAATTAATTGCAGGAAGTTTCTTGACCCTGGTTTCATGCATTCTTTGTTTTATTATTGTTAAAAAGGAAAAATAAAACAACTCTATAAGTAAAAATCATTCCCTTCCTTTCTGGGATATGTAGGCACTAAACAAGAAGCTATAGAAATATTCCAAACTTAAAGAGAGACAATATTTCCAGCAATATTATTCATGTCTACTTGGTCCTTTTCCTAAATAATCCCGAATTTTACAAAAACAAAAATCTATTATCATGCCCGTAAACAAAATTGCCGTAGTAACAGGAGGAAGTCGAGGCCTAGGTAAGGATATGGCCCTTAATATCGCGAAAAAAGGAATCGATGTCATAATTACGTACCACTCCAACAAATCGGCGGCAGATAAGGTTGTTACAGAAATTAGGGATTTGGGTCGGATGGCTTATGCGCTGCCATTGGATACCGCTAAGATCAATTCCTTTGATGAATTCTTTGGTCAGCTTTCCGCTTATCTGAAAGCCGAGACAGGCCAGGAAAAGTTCGATTTTTTAATAAACAATGCAGGTACTGGAATTTATCAACCTTTTATTGAAACCACGGAGGAACAGTTTGATGAAATGGTAAATGTTCATTTCAAGGGGGTCTATTTCCTAACCCAAAAGGCCCTGCCCTATTTAAATGACGGGAGTAGAATTATTAACATTTCTTCCGGTCTCACCCGGTTTACTTTTCCAAATTCATCCGCCTATGCCCCAACTAAAGCTGCCGTGGAAGTATTTACCAGATACTTGGCCAAAGAATTGGCACCTAGAAAAATTACCGCCAATGTGGTGGCCCCAGGAGCCGTAGCAACTGATTTTGGTGGTGGGAAAAACAAAACAAACGAACAAAAAAGACAGGCTGTAACTGCTGCCACTGCCTTGGGAAGAGTGGGAGAACCAGAAGATATTGGTGGTGTGGTGGCATTTTTGTGTACCGAGGATGCCCGCTGGATCAATGGTCAGCGTATAGAAGCTTCAGGAGGGATTCTATTGTAGGGCTATTTCGGATTACTATGTAGGAGGCCTATGATATTCCAAATGACATGGTAAATCAATTTATCCTACCACCTATACTAAATTGAAGGTGTGTAACATTGGTCACTGTGCAAAAATTCAAATTAAAATACCTTAGTTCCATTAATATTCTAAATATAGAACAATGGAACAAGATCAAGTAAACGAACACATCAGCATGCCACGTATTGGGGATGCTGCACCGGAATTTAAAGCTGTTACAACCCAAGGTAATATAGATTTCCCCAGTGATTATAAAGGCGATTGGGTAATCCTATTTAGTCATCCGGCCGACTTTACTCCTGTATGTACCTCGGAGTTTATGACCTTTGCAACCATGGAAGATAAATTTGCAGAAGCAAATTGCAAGCTTGTTGGTCTTTCAATAGATGGTTTGTACAGCCATATTGCATGGTTACGTACCATAAAGGAAAAAATAGAGTACAAAGGGATGAAAAATGTTGAAGTAAATTTTCCTTTAATTGAAGACATTACCATGGAGGTTGCCAAAAAATATGGAATGATTCAACCCAATGAAGATTCAACAAAAGCGGTCAGGGCTGTTTTCTTTATTGATCCAAAGGGGATTATAAGGACCATAATTTATTATCCTTTAAGTTTGGGAAGAAACTTCGATGAACTATACCGTGTAGTCATAGCATTACAGGCCGCTGACGAATTTGGGGTTGCCACTCCTGCCGATTGGCGTCCGGGTGATGATGTAATAGTAGGACCAGCTGGTTCCTGTGGAACTGCAAAAGACAGAATGGAAGACAGTGAAATAGATTGTAAGGATTGGTTCTTCTGTACCAAAAAGTTGGATAAGGATACGGTACTGGATAGAGTGTTAAACAAAAAGAGTCAACGCAAAACCCTAACAACTGAATAATGAACCATATTAGTGGTCCCCTCTAAGGATCTGGATAATAAATTTGAAACGGATCATGATCAATTGTTGTGTTTATCAAAAAATTAGGATTAATTTGATCAGTCGTGTTTTTTTTGATAAATAGTTTTTATTAATATGAGCAATTTTGTAAAACCAATGATTAAATTATATCCAAGGCTTCAATAATTCTTAACGGCCATGCCATCTCCACGACGGAAGAAGAATGACCAAACCAGAGACCTTGATGGCAATACCAAAGGTTTTTAATAACGGAAAATGACTTATCCCCACATGAAGGTTGACGGAACGTAAGGGCCGGCCTATTTTCAATTTCGTCTTAAATCAAGTGGTTTTCACATTGGAAGGTGGAAGGCGTCCATAGAGCATTTCACCCAAGTGAAAGCGGCCTGGACGCCGGGGCCGTGGAAAGTGCGTAGATTTAAAGAAATTTAAAATCAGCCTAGCGTTTTTTGGTTCGTTTTTTGGGCGATGCAAAAAATGAACAGAACACAAAAATGAGATAGTAAATTATTTTTTTTCTAATTCACACACAACTTTTGGGATCGATCCTTTGAAACCCCGCCAAAAAGGCGGGGTTTATTTTACTATTCAGATTCAAGGAGCCTGTGGTTTTTAAAGACGGGTCCACAAACAAAAATGAGGCTGTCTAAAAAGGCAGTCTCTTTTTTTTGTTTATGATTTTAAAAAAAGTATTGATTTTCTTATCTTAATGGTATGAAAAGCAATGTCGTTTGGAAGACCAATAATCAGACGCAAT
>NZ_QJJZ01000012.1:0-149394 GCF_003201775.1 Arenibacter sp. ARW7G5Y1
ATTGCGTCTGATTATTGGTCTTCCAAACGACATTGCTTTTCATACCATTAAGATAAGAAAATCAATACTTTTTTTAAAATCATAAACAAAAAAAAAGAGACTGCCTTTTTAGACAGCCTCTTTATTCATTCCTGTATTATTATGATTACCTGCGCCAGAACCATTTATTGGGCTCTTTAAGCCGACAATATTGGTCTGTTTTTCATAGCGGTATCAATTATTTTCAAAACACGTTCCCTTTCCGCTCCCTGCAAGGGCAGCCTAGGGGCTCTAACATTTTCCGTTCCAATACCTGTGGCTACTTCCGCCAGCTTAATATTTTGGACCAACTGCGGGCTAATATCCAACTCCAATAGAGGCATAAACCAGCGATAGATTTCCAAGGCTTCATCAACCTTAGCAGCTTTTACCAAATTATAAATGGCCACTGTTTCCGCAGGATAGGCACAAACCAAGCCTGCCACCCATCCATCGGCACCGGTCAGCAAACTTTCCAAGGCTAGCGTATCTACCCCGGTCATAACCTTTAAGCGATCTCCAAAACGGTTCTTAAGCCTTATTACATTGGTAATATCCCTAGTGGATTCCTTTACCGCCTGAATATTATCGCACTTTATTAGCTCCTCGAACATATCCAGAGTTACTTCTATTTTATAATCTACGGGGTTATTGTAAATCATAATCGGTAAGGAAGTACTATTTGCAATCGCCGTAAAATAAGTTACGGTCTCAAAATCCGTGGCTTTGTATCTCATTGGAGGCAAAAGCATTAATCCATTGGCACCAATTGATTCTGCATGTTTGGCCACGGCAATGGCATCTTCGGTAGTTTGCTCCGCGATATTGATAATTACCGGAATTTTTTGATCCGTAATGGATAGGGTAGTCTTGATAAGAATTTCCTTTTCTTCAGGTTTTAGTGTGCTGGCCTCCCCCAAGGTTCCACCTAGGATAATCCCATTAACACCTGCTGCCATTTGAGCTTTTATATTTTTTTCAAACATCACAAGATCTAGCTGATCATCCTCAGTGAACTTCGTTGTTACTGCTGGCATTACGCCTTCCCATTTTATCATGATAAATATTGTTTTAAAACAAAAATAGATGATAACAACAAGGAAATTATCGCATAAATTAGCAAGTCATCATACTATTTTACTTCCTAAATAATCAGGGAGGGGGGCTTATTTCACCCAGGCCATTATAGTATATTCCCTGTGCTAAAAAATAAACAAATATCATGTTGATATTTTATAGACTACCACCTATTTTTCATAAAAGATACCGCCATAGTAGGTGCTCGGGTTTCCCTTTGCATGTTGAACAAAGTAACTAGGGGGCATTAAAAGAAAAACCCCACCAAAAACGGAGGGGTTTGTTCAATCTTGGTATCGTACCGGATCCTGGATTCCCGAGACACAAATATCTCTAAATTGAACCCTTAGAGCCGAGTCTTGGAAATTCTAAAATCTTCTATTTCCATTGAGGTAGTAGGGAGTTTGGCCCCTAACAAACGGCTACCATTTTTGGTTATAAGGAAATCATCTTCCACACGGATTCCACCAAAGCTTTTGTATTCTTCCAATTTATCATAATTGACAAATTCGAAGTATTTATTTTCACTCTTTCTAAGTTCTATAAGCTCTGGGATAAAGTAAATTCCTGGTTCTACGGTCAGGACCATTCCCTCTTCCAAGGCCCTCCCCAGGCGAAGGGATTTAAACCCAAAATCCTTGCTTTGCTGAATTTCATTGGTATATCCAACATATTGTTCTCCCAAATTCTCCATATCATGGACATCCAATCCCATCATATGTCCCAATCCACACTGAAAAAACAAAGTATGGGCGCCAGCCTCCACCGCCTTGTCCGCATCTCCTTTCATTAGTCCCAGTTCCATTAAGCCCACAACTATATCTTTACAGGCAGCAAGATGCACATTTCTAAATAACTGGTTGGGCTTAAGCATACCCACCGCAGTTTTATAGGAGCTATAGACAATATCATAAATTTCTTTCTGCTTAACACTAAATGTCATATTAACAGGAAAAGTCCGTGTAAGGTCCCCGGCATATCCCGAAAAGTTTTCCGCACCACAGTCGCAAAGGACCATGTCTCCCTCTTTAAGTAGATTTCCCCTGTAGTGATTATGAAGAATTTGTCCATCAATAGTTACTATGGAAGGAAATGAGGTGTTATTTCCGTTGGCCATTGCAATATTCTGAACCGCCCCGAAAAGATCCGCTTCGGTCATTCCTGCTTCAGCGATCTCCATGGCCTTATACTGCATTTCTACAGTTGTATTTACCGCTTTTTCAATTTCTTCTATTTCGGCAGTAGACTTTATAGACCTCAGCTTTACCACGGCCTTTATCAAATTGGTAGAAATCTTTTTTGATACCTCGGTAGCCGATAATTTGAACAATTCAGATAATTTCAAAACATGTTCGGGACGATAAGGCGGCAAATAATGGATCTGCCTCCCTTTGGCAATGGCATCCCCTACATAGCCCTCAAGACTATTAGCTGGATTTACAACATGGACCCCCACCTTTTGGGCCTGTTCTTCCAGAGATTCAATAGGCCCCGTAAAGACAATATCATCAATGGATAAATTATCTCCAAAAACAATCTCCTTGTTTTCATCCAAATCCATTATAGCATTCAATCCAGGTATTTGAAGTCCAAAGAAATAAATAAAGGAACTATCCTGCCTGTATGGATAGGTATTGTGTTTAAAGTTTATGCCACTTTCGTCATTTCCTAGAAAAAGAACCAATCCATCGCCCAGCAATTCCTTTAACTTTTCCCTTCTAGTTACATATTCCTGCTTTGCAAACATATATTTGATGATTTATACCGAAAAAAAATAATTCCATTGAGGATACTGATGTTATCCAATAATAATTAGCAATAAACGCTTTAACTTATTTACCACCGGCCGGCAAGTTCTTTTTCCAAAAAACTTCCATTGTTTCCCTTAGGTGGTACGAGGTATTTTCCCGTTCGTTTATTGAATGCGCCCTCATGGGATAAGACATCATATTAAACATCTTATTGTGTTCTATCAATTTATTGACCAACATCTCAAAACTCTGATAATGTACGTTATCGTCTGCGGTACCGTGTATGATCATTAAATTTCCTTCCAAGTGCTGCGCGAAATTAATTGGAGAGCCATCGTGGTACCCTTTGGCATTATCCTCCAACAATCCCATATATCTCTCTTGGTAGGTAGCATCATAAAGTCTTTGGTCGGAAACGAAGGAAACGGCCAAACCTGAAGAATAGATCTCCGGATACCTAAACATACAGTTCAGTGTCATTTGGCCACCACCACTCCAACCCCAAATACCAACTCTGGACGGGTCCAAGAAATTATAGGTATCCAATATTTTTTTAGCCGCTTTGCTCTGGTCCTCAGAAGCCAGAATCCCTATTTGCCCATAAATGGATTTGCGCCATTTATTACCTCTAGGAGTTTTAGTTCCACGATTGTCCACACTCATTACAATATACCCCTGCTGGGCCATATACTGATCCCAAAGGCTACCCCCACCCCAATTGTCCTGAACGGTGGCACCTGCAGGCTCTCCATAAACATAGAACAACAAAGGATATTTTTTTGTAGCATCAAAATCCTTCGGCTTAATCATCCAGGCATCCAATACCTCATCACCAATGTCTACCTTTACAAACTCTTTGGGATTCAGTTCCAAAGCATCAAATTTGGCCTTTAGCTCTTTGTTATCCTCCAAAATTCTCCTTTGTTTATGATTGGGAAGACTTATCAGGGAATATACGGGAGGGGTAACCGCATTCTGAAACACTTGGATTCCCCATTTGGCATCATTGGATATTTGATAAGAGCTCTGCCCAGCATTTGAGCTAGGGGTAATCCTTTCGGCTTCCCCTTTTCCATCTATACGGCTCCTATACAAATATCTTTGGGTGAAATTGTCAGGGGAAGCGATATAATAAACATACCCTCCCTTTGGATCAATACAATTTATCTCCACCACATCAAACTCCCCTTTTGTAATGGGCTGGACAACACTGCCGTCCCTTGAGACCTTGTAAAGGTGCAACCACCCATCCCTTTCACTGGACCAAGTAAAGTACTTTTCATTATCCAACCAGCGTACGTCGTCATGAATATCCAAAAAGGCATCATCCTTTTCCGTTAGGATATTAACTAGGTCCATTGTCTGGATATCCCCAATATAAACCTTATTGGTATTTTGTCTACGATTTAGCTGCTGAATCATTACCTCATTGGAATTGGGAATAAAATCCATTCTTGCCAAATAGTTGTTCTTTGGATCACCTGGAACCTTGAACCATTTTGAAGTACCATTTTCCACAGATACCACCCCCACTTTTACGGTTGAAAGCTCAGTCCCTACCTTGGGATAAGGCATTGGGATAGGTTTGGAGTATATGGAATCTACATTGTTGATCATGTAAAAGGTCCCTACATCCTTAGTATCCGATTGCCAATAGGCTATATGTTTGCCATCAGGGCTCCACCTGAAGCCATCCCTACAATTTAATTCCTCTTCATAGACCCAATCAAAAGTACCATTTACAATATTATCGCCCCCATCCTTGGTAAGCTGATCTATCTTATGGTCTTCAAGATTTTCCGAATATATATTCAATTCGCTCACATAAGCCACTTTGGAAGCGTCCGGAGAAAATTTCGCAAACATCAAGGTCGCGGATGGTAAGGACTGTCCCAATCTTGCCAATTTATTGGTCTTAAGATCCAACACCCAATAATCGCCCCTTGTATGATACCTCCAAACTTTACGCGTATTGGTAAAAAGAAGCAGCTTGTTGTTGTCCAGCGACCATTGGTAATCCGAAATGGTAATAGGTTTATTTTCTCCCTTGGGAATTAATTGGGCTGCAGAGACCAAAACCGACCTTGCCCCACTTTTTGCATCATATTTAACAATATCCCTTCCTCCGATTTCTTTGTTGGACTCCAGGGTAGAATATCCTTTGTTGTCCTTCATCCAACGAACTGGACCAAACCCCTTTTGACCGTAAACATTGTTTTTGTAAATATCATTTAACTGTAAGCTAGAACCATTCTGTGCCAGACTGGTACCGATAAAAAACAAAAAGCATAGTATGCTTCCCAAAATCCCTTTTTTCATAACTTTTATTATTTCTAAATACTATTCTTCATAAGGCCAAACCAAAAGTAACACTTCCAAGAAAATCCTACATATTTCGGCACAACAATATTACAAAGTCCCATGGCAGTGGATATTGCCCAAATTAGCAAATAGTGATACTATTTTAGAAAACGATTTTAGAAAGCTACAAAACACCCTTGGTATTATAGGGATAAGCAACACGATCGGCCAAAGCGTCCACCGCTACCCCTGGTCATTATTTATATTGGACCGATATTCCATAGGGGACATCCCTGTGTATTTTTTAAAATGCTTATGAAAGTTTGATAAATTATTGAATCCACTGCCATATCCACAGTCCGAAATACTATAATTCTCATTATGGAGCAGTTCACAGGCACTTCCAATTCTCACCTCGGCCAAATATTGGGAGAAGGTTTTCTTGGTTTTGGATTTAAAAAACCTACAGAAGCCCGTAGGCGACATATGGGCCAAATCGGCTATTTCGGAAAGTGTAATCAATTCCCTATAATTTTCCTTTACAAATGCACAGATCTTTGTAATTTTAGGGTTATTGTCAACACCTATCTTAACGGGCGCTGCCTTAGGTGATAATATCATCACGTTATTATCCCTGGATGCAACATTGAGCAACTTTAAAAACAATAAAAATTTATTTAGACCGGTGCTAGTGGTCAGCTCTTCGATATAATCCGTTAAATACCTTGCACTATCCCTATTTACCTTAATCCCATAGTGTGAGGATTCAATTAATTTATTTATCCTATAGGCTTCAGGCACATTTCGGAGGGATTCCTTTACTTTATCTTGATCAAAAAACAGAGAAATCGCTTTGGAACCACTATTGGAATTCCCAAAGGAATCTTTGTTGGTCTTTAAAGCATGGGGCAAATTTCTGCCAAAGAAATACACATCGCCCTTTTCATATGGAACTACCTTGTCCGAGACAAAAAGAAATCCACTTCCCTCCTGTATCATGGTAATTTGAAATTCCTTGTGAAAATGAATCTGCTGATAAAACTTGTTTACATTCCACTTTTCCACCACTGGCGTACCGCTCTCTGGCAACAGGACATTATAAGGTTGTGCGTTCATAATACTTTGGATTTTAAAAATTCTCAGTAAAAAATTCCTTTCTAATTAAATTTGGACGAAACCCGCAATTTAAATTCTGTAGGCGTCATACCTTTAATAGATTTAAAATGCCGGTGAAAACTTGAGATATTGGTAAATCCGGAATTAAAACAACTCTCCGTTGTATTATGGGTCCCGGCCCTAATAAACTCACAAGCCTTGGTTATTCGCAATTCAATGAGAAATTGTATGTAGGTTTTTTGCGTCCTAGACTTAAAAAACCTGCTAAATGTAGGCGGTGTCATTTTAAAATAACCGGCAACATCTGCCAACGAAATTCTTTTTTGAAAATTGGATTCGGTATACGCAAATACCTCATTGATAATTTCAATATCCTCATCAACAAAATTAGTCTCCAAATCTTCACGGGTAGATAGATAATCACCTCGATTGCCTTTGGAAATGAAGTCCAATATATTCAACAATTCGAGGACTTTATCAAAATCGTCCATCTTCCGCAACCCGTCGATTTTGGAAATAATTTCCCGGCAATTCCCTGCACTCAACTTATAGCCCAAAGAGGCATTATCCAATAAATTTTTAATAGAGCCAGTTTCGGGGTTTTGCTGAAACAGGGATTCAAAAATATTCCTGTTAAAAAAAACGCTGACCCTTCTACCCTTTTGCCCCATGCCATTCTCATCCGTTGTATCCTCCGTTTTAAATCCATGTGGCAGATTACTACCAAACAAATACACCTCCCCGGGTTTAATCCTATAGGTTTCCGAACCCGCCATAAGGCAACCACCACCTTCCCTTATGTAGGTAAGTTGACATTCCTCATGAAAATGGACCAAATCGTAATTACGACCATCATCACATTCTTCAACGCGAATCGACATATTTTGCTGCATTGGCACCTTAAAAGCAATTACATTTGACATAAAATCACTTTTTAATATTAAATTAAAAAGTTAATTTACAAAAAAAGTCTTAACTTCAGCTATAATATTACATGAAAATATGTCAGTAAATTAATAGATTTGAACAATAGATAAATAACTACGACACCATTTAGCAAATTCCAATTTTAGGATTTGCAAACTAAGAATACAAAAAAGCAAATAATTCCAATTCAGATTAAGATCTTATATAATTGAATCCATGAAAACATTTCCTAGTATTTTTAATGACGTAATAGGCCCGGTAATGCGGGGGCCATCCAGTTCCCATTGTGCAGCAGCATTAAGGATAGGACGAATTTGCAGGGATTTAATGAACAACCACATCGAGGAGGTCTATATTGAATTTGACCCTAATGGTTCTTTGGCCACGACCCACTCCGGGCAAGGCTCGGACATGGGGCTTTTCGGGGGACTGCTGGGCTGGGAGGCCGACGATGAGCGGCTGAAGGATTATGAAATGCACATTAATAATGCCGGAATCAAAATAAAAATAGACATTCATCCTATAGGCGCCACTCACCCCAACACCTATAAAATCACCCTAAAAAACAAGACTGAGACGCATCAAGTGATTGGTCTCTCTACGGGGGGTGGAATGATTGAAATCATAGAAATAGACCAAAGTCCCGTATCGTTGATGGGCGATTTTAACCTAACCCTAATTTATAGTGATTCCGCTCCTGATCTCATGGAGTCGGTTTCAAAAATGAATCTAGGGGAGGTATCGCTTCATTCCGGTGCCCATAAATTCATCCTGGTCCAATCCAACGCATCGCAGCAGCAGCAACTCATGGAACAGGTCAATTCACTGCAAACACCAACGAAAATCCGGACTTTAGACCCTGTACTCCCAATAAAATCGAGAAAAAATCTTTCCGTACCCTTTATTACAGTAGAGCAATTATTGGAATACAACAAAGACAAAAACATGAATCTCTGGGAATTGGCTGCCGATTATGAAAGCCAAAGGGGCAACATCACCAAAGAGGAGGTAATAGAGAAAATGGGACGCATAGTGGACATCATGGAAAACTCCATCCACCTTGGTCTCAAAGGCACCCATTACAAAGACCGTATATTGGGCAGTCAATCCCTCAATTTCAAAAAAAACAAGGAAGAAAAAAAGCTGATTCCCGGTGATGTTCTAAATAACTCCATTATGTTCACCTCCTCCATGATGGAGATAAAAAGCTCTATGGGGGTTATAGTGGCCGCACCAACAGCAGGCTCTTGCGGAGCCCTTCCAGGAACAATTATAGGCACCGCCACCACCTTGGGGCTTTCCAGGGAACAAATGGTACAAGCCATGCTGGCCGCTGGATTAATTGGAGTCTTTATAACTGCCCATGCCACATTTTCGGCCGAAGTAGGTGGCTGTATGGGCGAATGCGGATCAGCCTCAGGAATGGCGGCCGCGGGAGTCGTTGTTTTAAAGAACGGAAGCCTTTCACAGTCACTTGCCGCAGCGTCCATGGCTTTACAAAGTTCTTTAGGTCTAATATGCGACACCGTCGCGGACAGGGTTGAAGCCCCTTGTTTAAACAGGAATGTGATGGCTTCCTCTACTGCCATATCCTGTGCAAATATGGCCCTATCCGATTACGACCAAGTAATTCCACTGGATGAAGTGATAGAAACCATGAAACGAGTGGGAGACGCCATTCCACACACCTTAAGGTGTACGGGCCTTGGCGGGCTGGCCATAACCAAGACCGCAAAAAAAATCGAAGCTGCCCTACAGGGCAACAAATCGGCCTCCTATAAATCCTGTTAATCCAACACAGCTACCATCTTTGGAAGACAACGCTTGTCCCATCATTTTTTCGCTACAAAATTGCACAGGGCTTTACTTTTTATAATATTCAAAGTTTAGCCCCTATAATTTTTGTATAAAACAAATATTGGAAGACCCCTATTGCTATTACCGCAAATACAATATTCAATCCAATTTTTCTCCTCCCCACACACTTCTTAACCTTTTGTTAATATTGTATATCAATATGCTAAGATACCGCCCATTTCACTGCAACTAAATATTTAATTTTACCACATTATTAATTTAGGTTTAATAAGATTCTTATTATACAAACTGCAACATGGAGCAATTGGTTATATTTTGTTCCCACCATTGAAAGCAACAAAATCTTTCAACTTAAAGGGATAATAATTCCAGACCGCTTAACATTGGCCCAAGTATCATACTGAAAACCTATTGAACCGGAAAAATGCAATTACGCAGAACACCTAACGGACAACAACAGAACATTATCTAACATTAAACATTTTATGGTATGACAAAAAAAACCAAGCTTAGGCAAGAATTACCCCGGAAGTTTAAATTTGACATGGTCATAAAGCCATCCTTAACACTTATGTTAAGTGCCATGGTGGCCTTTCCCAGCGGTAAGAATTACGCCTCGGAAACAAGAGCCCTTAATGAGGCAACAAGCCCAACGGCCACGACCTATTCCAATAAACTGTTTACCCCCCAACAACAAATTACCGGGGTGGTTTTAGACAACAATGGACTTCCCTTACCTGGAGCCAACATATTGGAAAAAGGAACTACCAATGGCACCCAAACTGATTTTGACGGGGAATTCTCTATTTCAGTATCCAGTCCAAACGCGGTATTGATCGTTTCCTATTTAGGATTCGTCAATAAGGAAATAAGTGTATCCGGACAATCCAATATTTCCGTAACCTTGGAGGAAGATGCCTCCCAATTGGAGGAAGTAGTAGTTACGGCATTGGGTATAACAAGGGAGAAAAAGGCCCTTGGATATGCAGTTCAGGAGCTTTCCGGTGACGACATTAAAAACACCTCCGAAACCAATGTGATCAATGCTTTGGCAGGAAAATCGGCGGGGGTTTTAATAAACAATTCAAATGGTAACGTAGGAGCTTCTTCCAGAATAACAATTCGGGGAAACCAGTCGCTTACCGGTAACAACCAACCGCTTTTCGTTGTAGATGGAATACCAATAGACAACACCATCGTATCCAGTACTCGAGGGGGTTATGACTTTACCGATATGGGTAACGGTGCGGCGGACATCAACCCGTCCGATATTGCTGAAATGACTATTCTAAAAGGTGGAAACGCAGCTGCACTTTACGGTTCCAGAGGAGCCAATGGAGTTGTACTGATTACCACCAAATCTGGAAAAGGACAAGGATTCTCAGTAGCCGTAGAGAACACAGTTACCCTCAGCAGTCCATTTTTACTTCCTGATTATCAAAATGAATACGGACAAGGTGGTGGACAACAATTTTGGTATAAAGACGGTCTGAACGGAGGTAGTAATGACGGTGTGGATGAAAGTTTTGGTCCCCGATTGGATTATACGGTCCAGGCCGAAGATATTGCGCCTGGCGGAAAATTATACTGGGCAGTAGAGGCCGGTTTTCCACAAACCCCTGGGGAAATTCTTTCCCTACCACAATTTAACTCGCCCGTAGACCCTGTGACCGGAGAGCGTACACCTACTCCTTGGGTCTCCCATCCCAATAACATAAAGAACTTTTATGAAACCGGGATTACCAGGATTACCAATGTTGCCCTTACCAACGGTGGCGATTGGGGCAATATGCGTCTTTCCATAACCAACTCGGATCAAACCGGTATGGTACCGAACACCAATCAGGTTAAGAATACCATTAACTTTTCCGGCAATACCAATTTAACGGATAAGCTTTCATTTGAAGCCAAGGCTTCCTATATCAATTCCAATGGCAATTTGAACGGGGCAGGTTATACCTTCAACAACATCGGGATGCAGACTATATGGACGGCAAGACAAGTGGATTGGGACTATATGAAAAACAACATAGAAAACCCCGATGGAACCCAAATTAGCTGGATCAACAGATGGCATAACAACCCTTATTGGATACAGTATAAAAACCTAAACCCACAGACCAAAAACAGACTTATTGGTTCAAGCTCCCTTAAATATCAGTTCAACGACTGGTTAAGCCTATCTACGAGAGCGGGTATAGATTATTCCAATGAACAAGTTGAGCTTATAAGGGCTTATTACGGTAACAATGACCCAGAAGGAAGATACGGTGTAAGCAATTACTTTAGACAGGAAATAAATGCAGATGTATTGCTCTCTGCCGTTAAGAACATCACAGATGACTTGTCATTGAACGCCAACTTGGGTGCCAATATCATGAACAACCAATATAGACTACAAACTTCATCCGTAGATAGATTGGTAGTACCCAACATCTATTCCTTGTCCAATGCCAAGGAAACACCTACTACCACTTATTACCAAAGGGAAAAGGAAATTCAAAGTGCCTTCGCCTCCCTCTCTCTTGGTTATAAGAGTCAGGTATATTTGGATTTGACCGGTAGAAATGATTGGTCCTCTACTTTACCAAGTAGTAACAACTCTTACTTCTACCCCTCAGCTACTACGAGTTGGATATTCTCCGAAACCTTTAAAACAGATAGAAACATACTTAGTTTTGGAAAAGTTCGTCTAAGTATCGCGCAAGTTGGAAACGATACGGATCCGTATAGATTGGATGCCACGTATAGTGCCGCTACACCTTATGGAGAAAACCCAGCCTTTAGTCTCAGCAGCACAATGCCCCCTGCCGATCTGGTAAATGAGCTTATTACCTCCAAAGAACTTGGATTGGATCTGAAGTTCTTCAACAATAGATTGGGAATTGATGTAACTCTTTATAACTCGGTTGCAAAAAATCAAATTTTGAGCGCTCCCGTATCTCCAACCTCTGGATATAACACACAAATTATCAATGCCGGTCAGGTAGACAACAAGGGAGTTGAAGTGATTTTGAACGGAACCCCGATACAGACCAAAGATTTCTCATGGGACGTAACTGCCAATTACGGCACAAACACAAGTGAAATTATTGCTTTAAATGGCGACATCAAACGCTTGGAACTCTTCAAAACGGAAGGCAATCAGATCAATGTAGTAGCAGATGTTGGTGGTTCCTATGGTGATATGTGGGGGAAAGGTTTTGTATACCACGAAAATGGAAAACCTATAGTGGATGCCAGTGGCGTACCCTTGACCAGTGAAATAAAAAAATTGGGGAACCTAATGCCGGATTGGATAGGTGGACTTAATAATTCCTTCAATTATAAGAATATCAATTTAAGTGTACTTATAGATGCCAAAATAGGTGGTGATGTATATTCCAGGACCAACCAAGATGGTTGGGCCACTGGAGCCTTGACAAGCACCGTGGGTCTAAACCCTAACGGAGTGGGTGTAAGAGAACCCTTGGCAGACGGAGGTGGATACCTTTTTGATGGGGTATTTGAAGACGGTACCCCTAACAACATCTATAAAGACCTGGACGGTTTTAGATGGAATTCCTTTGCTAGGGCGGAAAGATGGCTATATGATGCTTCTTATGTGAAATTAAGACAGATTACCATATCCTATTCACTACCCAAAACATTGATCAGTAAAATTGGCCTTAAGGCTATGGATCTTTCAATTTTTGGAAGAAACCTGGCTTTACTTTACAAGAAAAATGAGAATTTTGACCCAGAGGTATCCAATAAAGATGCCAGTTTATCCTCCCAAGGATCGGAATTTGCATCCAATCCATCGGCAAGAAATATTGGATTCAGGGCTAAAATTACTTTCTAAAAACCAAATAATTAATTGTAATCTTAAACTTAACATGAGATGAACATAAATATAAAATTATTATCAGCAATTATCCTAAGTTCCTTGACCTATAGCTGTACGGAGGACTTTGAAGAAATGAACACCAGCCCCAACGACCTCACATCGGTTCCTTATAAAACCATGATTACCGATGCGGAAATAAGTATTGCAAAAACGTACAACCCAATTCTTAATTTTGAGGTAAGTTGGGCCAGATATAATGTGCGCGATGTGTATGTACAGAACGACCGTTATGAGCAAACCGGAGCTGGAACAAATTTTAATGTTTATAGCGGACACCTAAAAAATTTACAGGTAGCCATTAAACTGGCCGAAGAGGCCGGGGATGACAATGCCCTTGCCGTAGCTCAAATAATGAAAGCTTATGCCTTTCAAAATATGACGGATTGGTATGGTGATATTCCCTATTCGGAAGCACTTTTGGCAGATGATAGCGATAACGCAACCATATACCCTAAATATGATTCACAGCAGAGCATATACATGGATATTATTGCACAATTAAAAGCTGCCAACGCAATGATAGATACCTCCAAGAGTATGGGTACGGCAGATGTAATCTTTAATGGCGACATGTCCATGTGGAAAAAGTTTACCAACTCCCTGTTGTTGCGCGTTTATATGCGTATGTCCTTGGTAGATCCTACAACGGCCAAAAGTGGTATTGAGGAAATTATGGCAGATCCCAGTACCTATCCTATTATTGATTCCAACGAAAGTGCCGCCTTCAAGTATTGGCTTCCCGAGGATGCCACCTATCGTAGTCCATACTATATGGATCCAACCCAAGCTGCCAAACAAGAGAACGTTACCTCGGCTTATATGATAGATTTCCTAAAAACAAGAAACGATTTAGGTAGGCTCGCAGTATATGCCGATCCAGCAGCCACGAGCGGAGAGTATGTAGGACTTCCCCTTGGCACGCTAGGGCAGAACACTCCTGATCTTTCCATCATGGGAGTTGCAGAATTTCGTTCTGCCGATTCACCTACGAGAATTATGAGATATTCAGAAGTACTTTTTATACTTGCCGAAGCGGCCCTCAATGGCTGGAATGTTGGTATGACGGCAGAGGAGGCTTATGAAGCCGCTATTACCGCCAGCTTTGAAGAGTACGGTTTGGATGTTGGGACCTATCTTTCAGAACCACTTGTAGATTTCAATGGAGGTGTTGATCAAAGGGAGTTGATCGGAGAACAAAAATGGTGCGCTCTTTACCCTGACGGTAACCAAGGTTGGGCCGAAGTACGCCGTACGGGCTTCCCTACTTATGTAGCCACAACAGAACCCGTGGAATCCTTATATCCAGGAAAAGGCACAATCGTTAGAAAACCTTACCCTCATAGTGAGGCCATATCCAATCCAGACGGATTTAATGGAGCAATTAGTGCGCAACCAGGAATTATAGAGGAGAAATTTGGTGCCGGCGTTTGGTGGGATGTTGATTAAACAAAAACCCGAACAGTGAATGTTATATCATTGCAATGATATAGTATCAAAATATTATACAAGTTGAATTGAATTTTTCAAAGAATTGAGTTAGTAAAGAGTAGCAGCAGATTTTTTTCTCTGCTACTCTTTTTAATTTATTGGACAACCCAATTGCGGTGCTTAAAAACTATCAGCCTACAAAATCCTTAATAATGAAGTTTAATAAATTTATACCTTTAATATTGACTACTGGATTGGTTATATTGTGGATCAACAGCGTTTCCTTTAAAAAGAACGAACAAGAAAACCGAATAAAAAAGAAGCCCAACATCATCTTTCTCTTAAGTGATGATCAACGTGACAATACTTTTGGTGCCATGGGGCACCCCGTATTAAAAACACCCCATGCGGATAAATTGATAAAAAAGGGGGTCAGATTTAAGAACACCTATATTGCCGCTCCGGTCTGCAGTCCCAGTAGGGTATCTTTCTTTACCGGAATGTATGAACGGGTCCATGGAGTTGGCTTCTCCACCAAGTATCAATTGACCGAGGACCAATGGATGCAGACATACCCCCAACTCCTTAGGTCCAATGGATATTATTCTGGGTTTGTTGGCAAATTCGGGATTGAATATTACACCTTTAAAGGTAAGGCTTCCGAAAAATTCGACTTTTGGAGCGCTCATGACGGATGGTCCGAATTTTGGCCTAAAGAACTTGAGAATTGTAAAGATTATGCCGATTCCAAAGAAGATATTATTACACCTATTATGGGCGAAAAAATTGAGGAATTCCTGGATGGGATTCCTGAGGACAAACCCTTTAGCCTATCGGTCAGTTTTTCAGTTCCACATGGTAGCCAAATAGTTTCCATGTACCCCAATAATGAATTGGCCGCAAAAGCTAGGATTCCGGCAAATGAATACCCCAAATTAAAAGGTAGACCTTTCTATGATACCATGTATAGGGATGTGGATATCACTATTCCCGCTGAAACAGGTACAGATCCCTATGTAAACATCCCCAAGAGAATGTTGGACCAAAGTAAAGGAAGGGCTACGGGCACCTATATTTATGATTATAGCAGAGAATCCTGTAAGGAACATTATATACGATATTATCAGCAAATATCGGGGATGGACCAGGTAATCGGAGATTTGATGAAATCCCTGGAAAAAAAAGGGTTGAGTGAGAACACCATTATTGTTTTTGCCAGCGACCATGGACTTTTAATGGGTGAATATGGAATGTCCGGAAAAGCACTTCTGTACGATATGGTAGAGAAAATACCATTTTTTATTTATGACCCCAGGCTCCCCAAAGACAAAAAGGGAATTACAATAGATAATCTAGTTTCCAGTCTTGATATTACCTCAACAATTCTCGACTATGCCGGAATAGAACCTCCTGCCAACATGCAGGGAAAAAGTCTTCTGCCATTAATAGATGGCACTGAAAAAGAATGGAGAAATGAACTTTTTCTAGAAAGCCTGTTTACAGGTAGGGACACCCCTTTTAGCGAAGGAATAAGAATGGGAGATTGGAAATATATAAGAATGTACGGACACCATCAATGGAGTTGGGAGGAACAGGATGTAGATTTTAAAAACAAAAAACCAGAATTTGAACAACTGTTCAATTTAAAGAACGACCCTCGGGAAATGCACAATTTGATAAGTGAATACGAGGGCTCGAAAATTCTAAGTGAATTAAGAACCAAAACAGCAAAATATTCGGAAGAAAAGAATCTGGAAAGGAAGAGATACGTCCAATCCAACCCTTTAGCCATAAAGGCTAGATAGGAACCCCTATTAATGCACTTTCTTTTTGGGCCTAATAAACCCGGTTGTTTTTTAGCCTAAAAAGAATATGAAAAAGACGGGATATCTGTATTTCAGTAAACAGTGGTCAGATACAATAAATTTTCTATTTGCCCCCCAATATACCGTCGAAAATCAATTTTAGGAAATGCATGCATAGAATCTATGATCAAACAAACCACCATTAATAAAAAGAGATAAATTATGAACGCCAGATGTAAAAAAAATAAAAAAGCATTGATTCCTTTATTACTGCTTCTAACAATCATATCTACCCATCTTGGTTTTGCCCAAAACAAGCCCACTTTTCAAACTGATTTCTCTGCTGAGGATTTTTCCCAACGTAGAGAAATCATTTTCAATAAAATCGGCGCAAATGCTTTGGCACTGGTTCAAGGTTCGGAAGGCACCGCCTCCTTTGGTATTTTTAGACAGTCCAATAACTTTTATTATTTATGCGGTATTGAGTCCCCCCATTCATATTTACTACTTAATGGAAAAAACAAAACCTCTACACTTTACCTACCACATCAAAACAAGGGAAAGGACAACAGTGAAGGAAAAACCCTTTCGGCCGAAGATGCCGATTTGATAAAGCAGCTTACGGGTGTCAATTTTGTAAAGGGCTTGGAATTTTTATCCTCTGACCTTATTCGTAGCGGATTAATTACACCGCCTGCACCAATACTCTACGTACCTTTAAGCCCCGCTGAAAAGGGCACGGACAGTAGAGACCAATTATTGGCATTGCAGGCCCGTATTTCATCTGATCCCTGGGATGGCCGCCCCTCTCGTGAGGCTAGATTTAAAGGATTGTTAAATGAACGTTTCCCTCAATTTGTCATTAAGGACCTCTCCCCCATTTTGGATTCTATGAGGATCATCAAAAGCCAAAAGGAGATAGAGGTAATTCGGAAATCCACCAAGATAGCAGGTCTAGGCATAATGGAAGCCATGAGATCTACAAATCCCGGTATTTATGAATATCAATTGGATGCTGCGGCAAAATATATTTTTCACGTAAATGGAGCAAGAGGTGATGGGTATGCTTCCATAATTGGTGGTGGCACCAATGCCAGTATGGGACACTATTACCGTAAGACAGATAAGTTAAACGACGGTGATCTTGTACTTATGGATTATGCCCCTGATTACCATTATTACACTAGCGACGTTACACGCATATGGCCGGTAAATGGAAAATTCAATAAGGCACAGAGCGCACTTTATAATTTTGTAGTAGCCTATAGGGATGCCTTATTAAAGTATATTAAACCGGGGGTTACCTCTAGTGAAGTACTAGAGCTTGCCTCTACCGATATGAAACAATACCTCGTTGGCAAAACATTTGCAAATCCTTCACATTTAAAAGCTGTAGAAAAAGCCTTGTCATCAACTGCCCATTTTCAACACCCTGTTGGCATGGCGGTACATGACGTAGGCAATGTGCGCAACATTCCCCTAAAACCTGGTATGGTTTTTACAATAGACCCCATGTTTCCCATTCCTGAGGAACAACTTTATATCCGGATTGAAGATGTTGTTGTGGTAACCAAGGACGGGGTCGAAAATTTAAGTGACTTTGTTCCCTCAAAAATTGAAGATGTTGAAAGAACCATTAAAGAAAAAGGATTGACCGAATTTCGTCCGGCCACTCTATCCCCACCACATAAATAACCTATAATGAACAATGAAAATTACACGCAAAAAAATAGGAGTACGCTGTCACTATAAATTATATAGCCTTTTCACCATATTTTTATTGATGTTGGCCTGCAACAATTCCAAGCAGTCAAAAGACACAACAAAGGAATTACCAAATATAGTATTCATCATGGCCGATGACATGGGTTACGGCGACGTTGGCCGTTACAATCCCCAGTCTGCCATACCAACCCCAAATATGGACAAACTTGCCTCGGAAGGTATAATGTTCACCGATGCCCATAGTCCTTCCTCCGTTTGCTCGCCCTCCCGTTATGGCCTTTTAACTGGGCGCTATTCCTGGAGGACAAGATTAAAAAAAGCTGTTTTACTTGGCTATGACGAAACTCCCTTGATAGATGAAGATAGAACAACCCTTGCTTCCTTACTCAAAGAAAAGGGATATACGTCCGCCAGTATAGGAAAATGGCATGTAGGATTGAATTGGCAAACAAAAAATGGGTATGAGCTGCAGGACGACTTAAACGAGTCGGAAGATTATTCAGGTATTGTAAGGCAGAACGAAGAGAATATTGATTTTACCAAACCAGTTTCGGGGGGACCGCTCGATTTGGGATTTGATTACTTTTTTGGCACTTTCGGATGTTCCACAAGCGACCCTCCCTATACATTTATAGAAAACAAACACACCGTAGGCATTCCTTCCATATTAATACCAGACTCATTGGACCAACTTCCTGGAGTGGTAAAAGGATTGATGGTTCCAAATTGGTCTGAAGAAAATGTAGACTTGGAATTTACACAAAAGGCAACTGAATTTATTGATAGAACCCAAAAGACCAACAACAAAAAACCATTTTTTCTTTATCTTGCCCTATCGTCTCCCCATATCCCCTTTTTACCCCCTGGGTTTGCCAAGGGAAAAAGCAAGGAAGGTCCAAGGGGCGATTTGGTAACCGTTGTGGATTGGAGTGTTGGCAGAATCATGGAAACCTTGGAACAGTACAATCTTTCCAAAAATACCTTGGTTATAGTTACCAGTGATAATGGTCCTAGAAAAGGTGCCAATACCCATCTTTCGGCAGGAAATTTTAAAGGGTACAAAGGAAGCATATGGGAAGGAGGCCATCGTGTTCCCTTCATAGCCCGATGGCCGGGCCATATAAAAAAAGGAACTACCAGTAAGCAAATAATTAGCTTAACGGATATGTTCTCAACATTCTCCAAACTTACCGGAACCACAGCTGCCGGCGGGGAAGACAGCTACAATGTACTTCCTGCCTTTTTTGGTCAAGAGGTAGAGGAATCGGACAAACAAATAAGAATATTTCATTCCTATAAGGGTACTTTTGCCATTAGGATGGGAAAATGGAAATATATAGAAGGTGAGACATCGGGAGATGTCCCAGGGGATTCCGAGGACCTAACAAAAACCTTAGGGGAACTTTATGATTTATCCACGGACCCATATGAAACCAACAATCTATGGGAGAGCAACCCCCAAAAAGTGCTGGAGTTGAGCAAACTTTTATTGGAATGCAAGGAATCAGAATCTGTCGTAAATCTTTGACATATAGTCTAAATTATTCTGATATTAAAAAAATAAGTGTAGATCATATTATTGATTTGAAAATTTAAAAAGGATATAAAATGAAAAATTGGAAAAAAAATATCATAAGGACACTTGTGCTAATCGGTTGTCTGGTCGCTCCGTATACCTCCTTTGCGGATAATTATCCCAAAAACCCGAATATAGATGTGGTTCACTATACCTTTGACATCACCTTATCCGATAAGACCGATGTAATTAAGGCAACCGCTACCCTTTTGGTTAAATTTAAAACCGAGGGCATCAAAACATTGCGCCTCGACCTGATCAATAAAAGTGAAAAATTGGCCAATAAGGGCATGTTGGTTAAACAGATCCTATCAGATGGCAAGGCCTTGGAATACAGCCATGATTTGGACGTACTCCTTATAAACCTGCCAACTATCAGCGAAAACGAAGAGCGCAGCATCACTATAGAATATGAAGGAATTCCAAATGAAGGTTTAAAGATTGCTCCGAACAAATATGGGGATCGAACATTTTTTAGTGATAACTGGCCCAACAAGGCCAGAAACTGGCTGCCAACTGTAGACCATCCTTACGACAAGGCTACCTGCGAATTTATTGTTACCGCCCCCATTAAATATCAAGTGGTTTCCAACGGCTTAAAAATGGAGGAAAGCATCTTAAACGATGGACAAAAGTTGACCCATTGGAAACAATCGGTTCCCATTGCCTGTTGGCTATATGTGCTGGGTGTTGCTGAATTTGCCGTGCAATACGTAGACACTTTTAACGGAAAATCCATTCAAACCTGGGTTTACAAACAAGATAGAGTAAACGGCTTTTATGATTTTGCAACCCCTACAAAGCAAGCCCTTGAATTTTTCAGCAATTACGTTGGGCCTTTTGCCTATGAGAAACTGGCCAACATTCAATCCAATAGTGTTGGTGGGGGTATGGAAGCCGCATCGGCCATATTATACGGGGACAAATCGGTTGATGGGAATAGAAGTATTCGGTGGAGAAATGTAGTGATCCATGAAATAGCCCATCAATGGTTCGGCAATGCCGTTACCGAATACGATTGGGACGATGTATGGCTGAGCGAAGGGCTTACCACCTACTTCACTATGAGGTTTATTAAACATGCCTATGGAGAGGATGCCTTTGTGGAGGAATTAAAAAAATCAAGGAATACCGTTTTCAATTTATCCAAAGACAATGAGGATTACCGAATAGTGCATGATAACCTTACGGATATGAAAAAGGTTTCTTCTGGACTTACTTATCAAAAAGGGGCATGGATTACCCATATGATCTGCAACTATGTTGGGGAAGAAGCCTTTCAACAGGGAATAAGGGATTACTATCATAGATTTTATAATGGAAATGCAACCACAATGGACCTTAGAATGGCCCTAGAAAGGGCATCGGGTAAGGATCTTACCCAATTTTTTAACCAATGGCTTTTCCAAGGGGGCAACATTAATCTTAAAGGCACATGGAGTTATAATTCTAAAAATAAGGCCGTCGAAATTGAATTGACCCAAATACAGCCTAAAAAATTCACCTTTAATATGCCCCTGGAATTGGATATACTTTTCCAAGAAAACAACTCTATAAAAAAGGAAATAATACAACTAAATAAGCGAAAAATAAAAATATCGATTCCCTGCGAATCAGAACCTAAGAATATAAAATTGGATCCTGAAACAAAACTATTGGCACAGTGGGATTTTACTCGTAAGAATTGAATGGTGTGTTTAAAACTGGAATTTTACTGAAGCTATTACAGCTATTTCTCTTTAAATGACCATACCCCGCATCGGATCCTTTTTTATTGAAATAGTATAGTATTGTGCCAATAAGTTATGCTTGTTTTATATCTTATAATTATAATATTGTACCTCTAAAACACTAAGGATTTTCTATAACGGAAGTTATTTTAATAAACCAATTGTAAGCTTCTTAAACCATAATTTAAACAAAGCTTAGATATGCAAAACAACCTATGGCTCAAACAGTTGTTAACTTTGCACCTGTTAGCACTAACAACATCAATTTTTGCTCATGACTTGTTCTTGGAGAAGGCCCATAGCACTGCAAACACATTCGGCCCATTGGCAAACATGGTCCTTCTACCCGCAAAAACAGGGAATAGTTCCAATTCTTTGTGGACCTACAATAACAAGGTAAACCACGACACCTTTGAAGATCCCTATTTACTTGGTGCAACCAATTTTAATGCACCAGACAATACTGGACTTTTAGTTGAATTAAAAAAAGTTAAAAGGCATCTTTTAGGTAAAACCACATTATCGGCAACCGATTTGGAAGCATTGGGCAGTGCTATTGCCAAGGAAAGTGAATTATTTACTGATAATATTAAGGTTATCAAATTAGGCTTAGAGGCAATTGCACTGTACGAATCCAAATACGGCGGTCTATTTACTACAAATAATAGAACTAAAGGAGGTTTTGACAGAACAGCATCGGGTTACGAACTTGAGAACTTAATGTTGGTAATTATGCAATCTGTCATTGATTACTCGTACACCGAAGCCAACCTAGTGGCATATCCCCAATTATTTAACAATAGATTATTTAAAACCTCTTCTTATTTCCCAGGATCGGTTGCACCACCAGCTGATGCCTCCAAAAGTTTCACTATTAAAATTAATGGAACCCATGTACGTAAACCAGGTACACCGGCCAACTATGAAACCGAAGATGCAAGGAGGCCAACAGGTTGCTATTTGGCACCGGGAAGTATTGCAAAAGTAACCGTTCCATCGTCATTGGTGGGTATTGGGGCAACGATTTTAGTGGGTGCACATACCTGGGATTTAACCAAAAAACCGACCATTAAAAGAATGGATCGCGTAACAACAAAGTATACAATAAACAGTACTACAACTACCATTGCCAATCCGCTGGGAGGCGGTGTATATATAAATATACCATATCAAAATGATTTGGGCATCCTTAATATTACCTTAGAGAATGTGGTTCGTTCCCCTTATTATGCAAGAACCGTAGCCAATAAGACAAGTTTGAGCGATTGGTTAAATGTAGAAAGGTTGCGCGCTGCTCCCTGGACGGATATTGAAACGGACAAAGTAATGATGCAGGTACCAACTTCATGGATTTATGCTTTTGATGGCATTGAAACAACCATGAATGATTGGGATATAGCCATGGATGCCATTTCAACACTTCTTGGACGGCCACTCCTAAGATCCAAGACGGTAATCTACATGCAAGTAGACGTCATCAAAAGAGGCAAGGCAAACTTCCCTGGGTATCCACAATCAAATGTAGATTACGACCCTTATGCTGATTACCAAGGTTATCACAGCAGCTATTTAACAGATGGTCCCAGAAATGAAAGAGGGTATTTGACCAATGTATTGTTCCACGAACAGGGACACGCAGAAAAAATCTATAAGTTTAAGGGTGAAATTGAATCTATGATCAATTTCCTTTGGGTAGCTGTTCATAACAAAAAATTTGGTGTAGAGCTGAACAAGGCTTTTGAAGAATCCTTTAACGGCTATGGAATATCACATTCCATTGAGGAGGCTGCCATAAGTTGGATGATCACTGAAAATTTCAGAACAGGGAACCCCATGAGTTCCAAAACTGGTGAATACCGCCAAGAATTCTCATACCAACCAAGGGGGCATGCAAAATATGCGGACATAGTCCGACTCTTTAACTGGGAAGCTATTGAGCATTTCTATGCAAACACTAGTAAAATGTGGGACAGAGGAGAGATAAATTATTCGTTCCCCAACCGCGTAAACGAGATTCCAACAGATGATAGAATCTTAAGAATGTCTCAGGCAGCTGGATATGATTTACGCCCACTTATCCATTTTTGGGGAATTCACCCTGTAGATCTTAAAAACTTGGAAGCAGAAATACATAACAGTAATTTAAAAAAATCCACTGCCGTATACGATCAATTATCATTTTATAAAACCATAGTCCCTTTGGACAACACCACATTTAGGAATTTTGGATTGGAAGATTTCCCTGAAACCAAAATCCTGAACAGTTCCTTTTATGATCATGCTTCACAAAGTTATTATCCCGGCTTCCTTAAAAAATGGTGGGATGACTACGGTGAAGCTGAAGGGCTGGCAGCTGTAAATAGAATTCAAAACATTATAGCCTTGTATTTCCCGGATGGCAGGCCAGAGGTAGCCAATACCACTTGTGATGAAGTTACCCCCATTTCAGTGGAATCCAGTTCCACAACCGACCCAGAAAACACTTTGGACGACAACCCTGCTACAGCATGGACTGCCAAAGGGGATGGCGAATACCTCCTTTATGATTTAGGGGAAGTCTATGAGCTTTGTGATTTAGGGATCAACTTTAAAAATGGACAGACAAAGTTTAATTATTTTGACATAGAAATCTCTAGGGACAATCAAACCTATCTGGCAGTTAAACAAGGTTTATCCAATACCAAAACCACAGCTGCTTTTGACACCTATTCCATTTCCAGAAAAGCACGTTTCATAAAGATTATTGGCCGTGGAAATGAAACCGATGACTGGAATGGCATAAATGAGGTCAAGGTTTATCATAAACAAAGTAGCACCCCCTAGAATAGATAAAAAAATGAACCTGTATAGCCTTCATCATTTTAACGACCAAAACACCATCAAATAATTGGATAGTTGATAAGGGACTGAAAGATTCATCGTAGTAATAAAAGGTATTAAATCTCAGGGCAGGCCTGTCTGCCGACAAAGGCAGGCCCTGAACCCAATAATAGGAATCGACCCTAGGGTCGAGGTATTGAACCTAGATCCCGCCAAAAAAGGCGGGAGTAGTTCAACTTGCAATTTTAAGTACGTCTTACTGACTTCTCAAAATTGAGTTTCATAATAAAACAAAAATTTAATAGCAGCATCAATTAACAAATACACATTATGGATTTAAAAAAACTATTACTTTGTACAACCTTCCTTATGGGGAATTTTTTGATTGCCCAAAATAGCACAAATCAGGACCGGCTGTCCAAAACCGACCAGGCTTCTTTTGATCCTGCCACAGTGCTTTGGTACAATCAACCCGCAACCAAGTGGGAAGAGGCCCTTCCTGTTGGAAACGGACGCCTGGGCGCAATGGTATATGGCAAATATGGAGAGGAAATAATACAATTCAATGAAGACACCTATTATACAGGAGGTCCCTACAATAGTGTGGTAAAAGGAGGTTATAAGCACTTACCTGAGATTCAGAAACTCATATTTAACGGGGAACCCATAAAGGCACATAAGCTCTTTGGGCGCACCATGATGGGATACCCTGTGGAACAAATGAAGTACCAATCCATGGCCAATTTACATTTGTTCTTTGGCAATGATAGTGTTGAAAACTACAAAAGATCCCTAGACCTAAAAACCGGAATTGTTACGGACACCTACACCGTAAACAATGTAAACTACACCAAAGAAGTATTTGCCTCTGCCATAGACCAAACCATTGCCATCCGAATAACAGCGGACAAACCTGGTAGTATTTCATTTGACGCCGAATTGCGAGGGGTCAGAAATTCTGCCCACTCCAACTATGCCACGGACTACTTTCAAATGGACGGTATTGGAAATGGCCAATTACGGCTTACAGGGAAATCTGCCGATTATCTTGGCATTGAAGGCAAATTAAAATATGAGGCACAGATCAAGGCCTATCCAGAAGGCGGTAGTATGGATATGGACGACACCATTCTAAGTATAAAAAATTCAGATGCCGTAACCCTCTATTTTGTAGCCGCCACTAATTTTGTGAATTACAAGGACGTAAGTGGGGACCAACAAGCTCGGGTTGCAGAAATGCTGGCGAAATTGGATCAAAATACATTTACCAAAATTAAAGAAAGTGCCTTGACCGATTACAAGGGTTTCTTTGACAGGGTTTCCTTAACCTTGCCGACCACCCCAAGTTCTTTTTTACCGACCGATGAGCGTTTGGGCAATGCCCAAAACAACCCAGACCCACAGTTGGCCTCCCTCTGTTATAATTTTGGAAGATATCTTCTAATTTCCTCATCCAGGCCGGGTACCCAACCCGCCAATCTACAAGGTATATGGAATAATGATATGAATCCGGCATGGGACTCCAAGTACACCACCAATATCAATATCCAAATGAATTATTGGGCCGTTGAATCTGGGAACCTATCGGAACTATCAGAGCCTTTGAGCACTATGATAAAGGAGTTAACGGATCAAGGTGCCCAAGTAGCCAAAGAGCATTATGGCGCCAGTGGCTGGGTCTTTCATCAAAACACCGATCTCTGGAGGGTTGCAGCTCCAATGGATGGACCTACCTGGGGTACCTTTACCGTTGGGGGAGCATGGCTTACCACCCATATGTGGGAACATTACCTCTTTACCCAAGACGAGGAATATCTGAAAGAAATATACCCAATCATGAAAGGCTCGGTAGATTTCTTTATGGACTTCCTTGTTCAGTATCCCGGTAAGGACTGGTTGGTAACCAATCCGTCCAATTCTCCAGAAAATCCTCCAGAGGGAAAGGGATATAAATATTTCTATGATGAAATAACAGGAATGTACTACTTTACTACCATTGCTGCAGGATCTACCATAGACATGCAAGTTCTAAAGGACCTATTCAGCTATTATGGATCAGCTTCTGAAATCCTAAACAAGGACATTGACTATGCAAAAAAAGTTCTTGAAGCCAGAAAACGTTTGGTACCCTCCCAAATAGGCAAAGATGGAACCCTTCAGGAATGGACGGAAGATTATGGTCAAATGGAGAAAAACCACAGACATGCTTCCCACTTGTATGGCCTATATCCCGGAAAGGTAATTTCAGTGAACAAGACACCGGAATTAATTGAACCCGTGAAAAAAGTTCTGGAATTAAGGGGCGATGGCGCATCGGGCTGGTCCAGAGCTTGGAAAACCAACCTATGGGCTCGATTGGGAGACGGAGACCGAGCCAATAAAGTTTTTAAAGGCTATCTAAAGGAACAATGTTTTCCTTCATTATTTGCCATATGTGCAGGACAATTTCAAGTGGACGGTTCCTTGGGCGTAGCAGCAGGAATTACGGAAATGTTGCTACAATCCCATGAGGGGTATATAGATTTGTTGCCCGCACTTCCCTCCGAATGGACCGATGGACATTTTGATGGCGTATGTGCCCGAGGAGGTTTTGAACTCGATTTTAGCTGGAAGAACAAAGCTCTAACATCCCTGGAGATTTTGTCAAAAGCAGGTATGCCATGTAAACTAAAAACAGATAGAAAAATAAAAGTTCTATCGGATGGCACGCCAATCAAGCTAAAAAAACTTAAGAACGGTATAGTGGAATTCAAAACCACAAAAGACAAGACCTATACAATTACCGGCCTATAGACTGTCTGCCCTGGTTTTGTTTGGATAAAACTCCAAATATAAAAATTAATGGTCCTTTGGGAAATTATCCCTGAAGGACCATTTTCATTTTAAAAGGCTACTTGGATGGGTATAGGAAAAATGAAGAAACACCATCTCTGCCACAACCCTAGTGCATCTAATAATATTGCAACAAAGCACAATGCCAAGCAATTCTAAATAACTAACCTATTTGTTCCAAATGAAAATCGAATACATGCATATTTTAGGTGGCCAAACCATTGACAGCAACAATTGAAGTAAAACGCCCATCACTATATACGATCATAGATACTGACAATCAACCACTTGGCTATGGAACAATTACATATTTCCTATTTTTACTTGTTTCAATTTGTCAAAATAGTACAGTTTAAAGCTAATATCCATACCTAATACCCAATTTAATTTGGATAATTTGAGCGTATTACCAAACCTATCTAACAACCTACAGCACACTTGAAGAAATTACAAAAGTTTTTGATCGTCCATAAGGCTCGGAAAACTGGGATTTTCCTTAAGATATAATTGTATAAAGAAGTATAAATTAACACACATTGATTTTCATATGAAAAGTAAAATTCTATCTATTATTTCGTTGTTCATTGCGTTCAGTACCTGTCTTAACTGTTCAACCGAAAGGGAATATCAAGGCATTTGGGATTATGAAATTCATATACCACAACAGGATATACATACGGGCACTTTTAAACTTCAAAAAAACGGCGATAACTATATAGGAAGCATGGTTTCTAAGGAATTAAAGGAAACCTCTATCCATAATATAACTATTGAAGGCAGTTCCATGACCATGGACATTGTGCTTAACAATAAAACAATTACGATAAACGGTGAATTTAAGGAGAATTTATTTTCAGGTACCGGTACATATAATGGAGAAGAAGTTAGGTTAACCGCAACAAGGTCTGTTGACCAAGAAGGTCCAATTGACCAATCCCAGATAGCTTACGTCCTAGACGATTCCGATTTAAACGACTATGAAAAGGACCTTGATCACCAAGGAATGATCGAAGCCTTCGATGGAAAGGCCCTTAAACGCGGTAGTCTAATTTATAACTCGAACTGTATAAATTGTCACGGTGTGCCAGAAGTGGAAGGATCTATTCCCAACTCCCTTAAATTTTGGGCACAACCCTTCAAGTACGGCAACGACCCTTATTCAATGTACCAAACAATAACCAAGGGAGCTGGATTAATGCCGCCACAAATGGCTTTAACTCCTCAGGAGAAGTATGATGTTATCGCATTTATCAGGGAAAATTATGTCAAGGACCAAAACGAAACTGCTTATTTTAATGTTGATTCCGAGTATTTGTCCAGCTTGCCCAAAGGAACCTCAAAAGGTCCCGAGTCCAAACCATATCATCCCTGGTCCGATATGGATTATGGCAATTTTTTAATCAACACCTATGAATTGGCAGATTCTGAAACCGGAATTAAACGATTTCATTCGCCCGGACCACGACCCTACGCAGACGAAAATTATTTAAAGAACAATTTTGCCTATAAAGGAATAGCGGTCCGACTGGACGACGGTCCTGGCGGAGTTTCCAAAGGAAATGCCTGGATGATATTCGACCACGACCTGATGCGCGTGGCAGGTGGCTGGTCCGGAGACGGCTTTATAGACTGGGAAGGAATTCTATTGAACGACAAACATGAAACCTACCCTAGAACCATTGGTAAACTACATTTTGAAACCCCGGTAGGTCCGGCATGGGCAAATCCAGATACCGGATCATTTCAAGACCCCCGTTTCAAGGCCCGCGATGGTCGAAGATTTGGCCCATTGCCAAAAGCATGGTCCCATTATAAAGGAATTTACCACAGTGGTAAAAATATCATTATCTCCTACACCGTAGGAAAAGCCAACATTCTGGAACGGCTTGGTATGGAGCAATCCAGTGGGCAAATAATCTTTACTAGAACATTGAACATTGACCCCTCAGATAAAGTATTGCGAATGAGGGTGGCACCTCAAAATGTAAAAGTAAAAATTAAAGGAGAAGGAGCAACCCTTATAAATTCCAATGGCTTCGTTGTCCTTGAAGTCCATAAAGGCGCAGCTGCCAATATCAAATTGTTCATAGCAGGAGCAGATGTAAGGGATTTGGCCAAGACAGTTCAAAATGCCCCAGGCCCTGAAAACCTGGATAAATATCTCCACGGAGGGGAGCCGCATTACAACCAAGAAGTTGTTACTGCCATAGTCAAGGGGAAAGAAGAGGGACCAATAGCAATGGACCAACTTACACCTCCCTACGAAAACCCCTGGGACAGCCGATTAAAATTGAGTGGAATCGATTTTCTTGAGGATGCCAATATTGGAATTTTATGTACCACCGATGGCGACATATGGTCAGTAAAAGGGCTTACGGACAATACTGATAAACTGTATTGGAAAAGAATTGCCTCTGGCCTTTTTCAACCTCTTGGCATCAAAGTAGTGGAAGACGAAATATATGTCATTTGCAGGGACCAACTTGTAAAATTGAACGATCTTAACGGGGATGGGGAAACGGATTTTTACGAGAATTTCAATAATGATCACCAGGTGACCGATCATTTTCACGAATTTGCCATGGGATTGCAGACAGACCAAGAAGGCAACTTTTATTACGCCAAAAGTGGTCGTCATGCCAGGGAAGCCCTCGTTCCCCAACACGGCACTTTACTTAAAGTTAGTAAAGACGGTACAAAGACGGACATCATCGCCAATGGCTTTAGGGCTGCAAACGGTGTATGTATAAATCCTGACGGTAGTTTTATAGTCACCGATCAGCAGGGTTTCTGGAATCCTATGAACCGTATAAATTGGGTAGAAGGAAAAGGAAAATTTTATGGAAACATCTGGGGATACAATCCACCCAAAGACACTACAAGATTGGGGATGGAACAGCCAATGGCTTGGATAGACATGGAGTTTGACAGGTCGCCCTCAGAACTGCTATGGGTAGACAGCAAAAAATGGGGACCCTTGGATAAAGGATTGTTAAGCTTTTCATATGGATACGGTAAGATCCAACTGGTTCTCCATGAAAAGGTTATGGGACAAAGACAGGCAGGAGTAGTGGACCTTCCGGGAGTAAAGTTTCTTACCGGGGTCATGAGAGGTAGGTTCAATCCTCAGGATGGGGATTTATATGCGTGTGGAATGTCGGCCTGGGGAACTTCCCAAAATATGAAAGGGGGCGAATTCTATAGGCTTCGTTATACAGGAAAACCACTGTCGGTACCTATTGCCCTAAGTGCCGAAAAAAACGGTATGGTATTAACGTTCGCTTCCAAATTGGATGCCGAAAAAACCGAAGTCGGTTCTAATTTCGAAGTGCAAACTTGGGAACTACTTAGGAGCCATAAATACGGTTCCAAGCGATACAATATTAAAACGCTCGATATTTCGAAGGTGAGGGTAACCGAGGATGGAAGAAAAGTAAAACTCCTGTTACCCGACATTGCCCCGGTAGATATCATGAAAATTACGTACAAGGTTACGGATTCCCATGGCAATGAATTAAAGGGAAAAATACAGAACACTATTCATCATCTAAATGAAGTAACAATTAAGGAGTAGTGCGTACTGCTCCTTAATTACCTCTTTTGACCAAATCACTTGCGCCTCATCGACTGGCTTGCACAATACTTATTAAATATAATATCATAAGATATCACAATAACTGTACAAATAAGTATTTTTAATAATTATAAAAGTCTTATCATAGGTATATACAAAATTTAATCAACAGAAAGTTAAAAAAACAAGATGATTTTTCATATATAATTATAATTCAGTAAATTATAAGCATATTTAATCATTTATGTACTATCTTGATTGAACGCACAAGTTAAAATAGTATAGTCTTTTGCTAAATACAAACAACTTCATCCCCAACTATTTAACTAATTTTATAACATTATTAAGATAACTTTAATAACTTATGAAAAACAGATTTAAACTCAACGCGATGTCATGGTTACTGCTACTAGGGATCGTACTTTTCACTCCAGGCAACGCAAATGCCCAAGACCTGGATATTACCGGAACTGTCAGTGACGAAAACAGTAATCCGCTACCGGGCGTAACAGTATTGATCAAGGATACCTCCACAGGTACCACAACAGATTTTGATGGTCTTTACACCATTAAAGCATCTCCAAACGACGTTTTAAGTTTTAGCTATTTAGGGTACATCACCCAAGAGATACCCGTAGGCACAAAAACAAGTATAAACTTAAGTCTGGAACCTGACACCCAGGCCTTGGACGAAGTGGTAGTGACCGCTCTTGGTATTAGCCGGGACAAGCAAACTCTAGGCTATGCCGTACAAGAATTGGGCGGCGATAAACTGACCACAACTCCTGAAGCCAATGTGATCAACTCCCTCTCCGGGAAAATTGCCGGTATACAGGTTACAAATGGAGGAAGTACCGTTGGATCATCTTCCAGGATAGTAATTCGTGGAAATTCATCATTTTCAGGAAATCAGCCGCTTTTTATTGTGGATGGCACCCCAATAGACAACTCATCACCCAACCTTGCAGGAGCAGGTGGTGTGGACTGGGGAAACACCGCGTCGGATATAGACCCCAACAACATTGAATCCGTATCAGTACTAAAAGGAGCCAACGCGTCTGCCCTATACGGGAGTCGTGCTGCAAATGGGGTAATCATAATTACAACAAAAAAAGGAGGTAAAAGCGGTAAAGCCCTAGGGGTTAACTTTAGTTCCTCCGTGGTTATGGACAAGGCCTCTTACTTCCCAAATCTTCAAAATGAATACGGTGGGGGTCGAGATGGAAGCGAATTTATCTATAACAGATACAATACGAACAACAATACTAATTTGAGCTATAACGATTATGCCAAACAATTTTCATACAATTATGTGAATGGAAATGGAGGGGGAATAAACGACTCGTACCCAACAAACTGGGGACCAAGATTGGATGCCGGCTTATTATTGGACCAATGGTCCACTGGCCCCAACAGCCCTTGGATTTCCAGACCGAACAACATTAAGGAATGGTTCGACACCGGTGTTACCATACAAAACAATGTTTCCGTAACGGCTAACGGCGAAAAATCCTCAGGGAGAATTTCGTACACCAATGTAGACACCCAAGGTATGATAGACAACACGGGGCAAAAAGAAAACGTTCTTTCTGCCAATGTCAACCTAACCCCTTCCGATAAGTTAACGGCTTCCGTGAATTTCAACTATGTAAAAAAAGAGAGTGACAACCTTCCTGCCAATGGATATAGATGGGCTGATATATTTGCCTGGTTACAAAGGGATTTCCCCACCCAATACGCAAAGGACCTATTTTACGAAAAAGGCAATGACGAATATATGTTCAACGCGGACAACCCTTTCTACAGTCTTAGAAACACCAATGCTTTTGACAGGGAAAGAATTTATGGCAACGTTTCAATGTCCTACAAAATAAATGACTGGCTTACAGCCAATGGCCAAGTGGGAATTGATTTTTACAATGAGATAAGAAAAAGTATAACCCAGGCAGGAACAACCCGGAATAAAAGATTGGGACTTGGCGGGCAATTCAGTGAATCCCACATCAACAAAAAGGAAACAAATACAGATGTTACCTTAAATTTCGACAAGACCTTCAACGATTTTCGCGTAGACGGATTGATCGGAGCCAACAAAAGAACCAATACATACAATTCCATTAGCCTAAGTGCATCCGACCTTACCGTACCGGATCTGTACACCATTTCCAACGTTAAGGGCACACCTGGAACCGGAATGTATGAAAGTCAGTACGAAACAAACAGTGCCTACTTTGCAGTGAATGGATCGTATAAGAAGATTTTCTACCTAGGAATTACCGGCCGAAATGATTGGAGCTCAACCCTTCCTCAAGAGAGTTGGTCCTATTTTTACCCATCCGTTAGTGCTGGTTTTGACGTAACCGAAGCCTTGTCCCTAAAATCGGACATACTATCCTACGCCAAACTTAGAGGTGGCTGGGCCAAAGTTGGTGGCGACACCAGCCCCTATCAGTTAAATACGACGTATTCGGCAGGGACGTTTAGCGGAGTATCCGTTTTCACTCCTTCACGCACCCTACCACCAGCAGGATTAAAACCGGAAGAAACCACTTCCTATGAAATAGGAGCCGATATACGTTTTTGGAAAAATCGTATAGCTTTAGACTTTACCTATTATGCACAAACAACAGTTAACCAAATTCTATCCGTTACCACTTCTACCACCACAGGATACAATGGAATGCTGTTAAATGCAGGTGAAATCGAGAACAAAGGGGTAGAACTTATGTTGTCAGCAGATTTATTCCAAAACCCAAAAGGTTTCAATTGGGATGTTGTGGTTAACTGGGCCAAAAATAAGAGTATAGTAAATTCCCTGTACGGCAATTTGGAATCCTATCAGATTTCCAGCGGTTTTGGAGGCGTAAAGACACTAGGTATTCCAGGCGAAGAATGGGGTGTTCTTTGGGGCCTACCATTTGTTAGGGATAACAATGGAAAAATCGTAGTAAATGCCAACGGTATCCCCACAACTACCAACGCGGCCGTAAAACTAGGCAACGTAACACCCGACTGGACAGGTGGTATAACCAACACATTTGGCTACAAAGGGGTTAGCCTAAGCTTTTTGGTAGATGCACAAATTGGAGGTGACATGTTCAGTACAACAGCATGGCATTCATACCCTACAGGCGCCTACGAAAACACAGTAAAGAACAACGTAAGGGAAACAGGATTAATTGTTGACGGAGTATTTGAAGATGGGACACCCAACAACATCCGTGTCTCGGCTCAAGATTATTACAATGGTTCTTGGGTATGGAACAATCACGAGTATTCCATCTTGGACGCTACCTATGTAAAACTAAGGGAACTGGCCATTGGATATAATTTCAATGTTTCTAAAATCAATTCCATTTCCAAATTAAACCTTTCCCTGGTTGGAAGAAACTTAGCCATTCTTTACAGGGACAAGGACACCAAAGATTACGGAATTGATCCTGAAGTAGGTTTTGGCGGCGGAGAAGCCGGTATAGGTTATGAGAATTTCCAAATACCCACCGCAAGAAGCTACGGATTTAAATTAACAGCTAGTTTCTAATTTCAAAAAAAAATATCATGAAAATAAACACAAAAAATTCATTTCTAGTACTGCTTCTATTTATGCTATTACTAGGATCCTGTACAGAGGATTTTGAAACCATGAACATAAGCCCCAACAGCGCTACTACGGTTCCTGCGTCCAATGTATTGGGGAAATCATTACTAAACTCTTCGCAAATACTTTTCGGAGAAAGACTTGATGTCTATTATGCAGGGTCTTTTTCAGGTTACAATGCCGCAATTGGGGCGGGTGACTACGAATATAGAGTTGGTATCAACAACAGTCAATGGGATGCCATGTACTCTTCAATGACCTATGCCGTTGAAGCCATGAAGCTTGCAAAAGAAGAAAACAACGACAATTTATATGCCGCCGCCCTAACCCTCAAAAGTTATATGGGTCACAAAGCCACAGATTTATGGGGATCCATTCCATACTCAGAGGCCTTCTCCTTGGCGGAAAACCAAATCATTTATCCAAAATACGACACCGAAGAAGAGGTTTACAAACAGATACTCAGTGAACTTAAAACTGCCGCAGACCTATTCGACACGAATGGAGGGGAACTTGGCGAAGGAGATTTTCTATTCAAGGGAGATGTATCAAAATGGCGTAAATTCTGTAATTCATTGAGACTGAGAGTTGCCATTAGAATGTCTTCAGCGGATGAAGCGGCGGCAAAATTAGAAATAGCCAGCGTAGTTGGAAACCCAAACAGCTACCCCATTATGCAAACCAATGATGACAATGCCTATTTATGGTGGCCAGGAGTTTTACCAGACGTAGAACCTTGGTATGCAAGGATGGGAGCCGCCGACGGCAATAAAACAGATGGCTATCGTGTAAGCAACGCCTTAGTGACCGCATTGCTCGACAACGATGATCCAAGATTGCCAGTATATGCCGACAAAAATAAATATGGAAATTACAGAGGATACGAATTTGGGCCGAACCAATTGAATGATACCCTGAACAACGGGAATAATGTTTCACATATTGGGGACAGGTTTGGCAACAACCCTGCTGGATTTTCCCCTTTTATGAATTCCTCAGAAGCATACTTTATACTTGCCGAAGCCTATGAACGAAACTTAATTACAGGTGGCTCGGCCCAATCAGCTTACGAAACAGCTGTTGCAATGTCTTTGGAAGAAAATGGAATTGAGCCTGCCGATATCGCTACTTTTATGGCGGAAACAGAAGTTGCCTGGGATAGCGGAACAACCACCAACCTTTACAAAATAAGGCTTCAAAAATGGATTTCCCTTTTTAAGCAAAGTGTTGAAGGATGGGCCGAAGTAAGAAGAACAGATGTTCCCTTGATCCTCGAGGTTTCCAAAGACTATGCAGGTTCCCACAATAGACACCCCTTTAGGCTGGCCTATCCTGATTCGGAAAAATCATTGAACACAAATTTTCCGTTCGACATAGTTGAGAAAGATATTTTCTATGGCACCCAGTTGTGGTGGGACAAGCGCCCAGGTGTTCAATAAAAGGCCAAACCTCAGGGCAGGCCTGCCTTTGTCGGCAGACAGGCCTGTCTGCCGACAAAGGCAGGCCCGGAACCCAATAATAGGAATCGACCCTAGGGTCGAGGTATTGAACCTAGATCCCGCCGAAAATGGCGGGATTAGTTCAACTTTCAATTTTAAGTGCGTCTTACCGACTTCTCAAAATTGAGTTTCACTAATAAACCATAAAATAAAGATAGAGTCGATGACTTGACAAGGGGCAGCATATTTATGCTGCCTTTTTTTTGTTCCATCCAGTGGTTCAAACGAAGCTTCCAAAACCCATATATTCAATTTGGATACACACGATCATGACCTATAAGCCCACAAATTATAAAAAAAGTCCCATCACTATAACGCAATTGCCCCCTTCCCCTGAACCTTGAATAAAATACCCTATATAAAAAAATCCCCTTAGACACCCATACATTAAAGCCAAATTTTCAATTGATAGTACCCTATGGAATCAATAATACCGAACCCCATCATTTTAACTAACAGATCAACCACTTTACAAAGAGAATTAAACTGCTATACGAATTGACCAAAAACTCAATTTAAAATACTTATTTATATTATATTAATAAGGATCACACCAAAAAATGTCCAATTCGGAACATAAAAAAGAAATAACTACCTAAATAACTAAAATACAGCATATTAAAAAATATCTACAAACTTATCACATTCATATTTTTCTGCAAAAACTCCAGATATTGTTAAAATAGTATAGATTAAAGCTAATATTAATTGCAATCAATCATTTATAAATCATTAGATTTACATCATTATTAAACTTATATTAATAATGTTCAGAACATTGAGTTTCGAGTTCTGATGACTTGAAACTTTATTAGGAAATCGTTGTTTACAAAAATGATTGTTGTAATAAGGCCTGAAAAGATCATTTACATTGAAACATATAAAATATATTGTTTATTGAGTTAGTTTGAGTTAGTCAGGGAGTAGCAGAACATTAAAGGCTGCTACTCCTTTTTTATGAGTATGAATGCAGAACAGAAACACTTCAAAAAAGAAAAAACCACATATAATTTGAGCCATATGAAACTAAAATCCAAACTATTCCTTTCAATCCTTTTTGTGGGGGTTCAGCTTTTTGGCCAATCTCCAGGGATTTCAACTACTAGCACCCGAATAAGCGACCAAAAAATTGATCCCGCAAATACGCTTTGGTTTGATGAGCCTGCATCCATATGGGAAGAGGCCCTTCCTGTGGGCAATGGGCGATTGGGCGCAATGGTTTATGGAAAATATGGAGAGGAAAAAATTCAGTTCAACGAAGAGACCTATTGGACGGGAGGCCCCTATTCAACCGTAGTAAAAGGAGGTTATAAAGAGCTTCCTAAAATTCAGGAATACATTTTTGAAGGTAAACCTATAGAGGCCCACAAGCTATTTGGCCGAGCCTTAATGGGGTACCCGGTAGAGCAACAAAAGTATCAGTCCATGGCCAACCTACATCTTTTTTTCGGAAAGGATAGTGTAACCAACTACAGCAGGTCCCTTGATCTAAAAACAGGTGTCGTTACGGTTAAATATAAAGCCAACGGTATAAACTATGTACGGGAAATAATTGCTTCGGCCGTTGATCAAACGATTGCAGTACGTATATCCGCCGATAAAGCGGGAAGTATTTCTTTGGATGCAGAACTAAGAGGAGTTAGAAACAACTCCCATTCCAACTATGCTACAGATTATTTCCGAATGGATGGTCTGGGCAGCAACCAATTAAAACTCACTGGAAAATCTGCCGATTATCTGGGTGTTGATGGTAAATTAAAATACGAGGCAAGAATCAAAGCCCTTCCAGAAGGAGGTAGTATGACACTGAAAGGCAGTAGACTAAAGATTGAAAATGCCAATGCGGTTACCCTTTATTTTGTTGCAGCCACAAACTTTAACAATTACAAGGATGTTAGTGGCGATGAGCATGCCCGAGTAGAGGAAATGATGGCCCATTTGGAAGGAAGTTCCTTTACAGAGGTAAAACAAAGTGCTGTTGAGGACCACAAAAAGTATTATGACAGGGTTACACTTACACTGCCAACTACCCACAATTCGTACTTGACAACGGACGAACGTATGTCCAAAATTCAAACAGAGCCAGATCCACAACTGGCTACCCTTTGCTATAATTTTGGAAGATACCTTCTAATAGCTTCCTCAAGACCTGGAACCCAGCCCGCCAACCTTCAAGGAATCTGGAACAATGACATGAACCCGGCCTGGGATTCAAAGTACACAACCAACATAAATACAGAAATGAATTATTGGCCCGTTGAAACGGCCAACCTATCCGAATTGTCGGAGCCTTTGATTACCATGGTAAGGGAACTTACCGATCAGGGAGCGGAAGTTGCCAAGGAACATTACGGTGCTGGGGGATGGGTATTTCATCAGAACACCGATATATGGAGAGTCGCAGCCCCAATGGACGGTCCAACCTGGGGAACTTATACCGTTGGGGGCGCATGGCTTACCACCCATCTATGGGAACATTATCTGTTTACCCAGGATAAGGAATATCTGAAAGAAGTATACCCGATCATTAAAGGTTCAGTCGATTTTTTTATGGACTTCCTGGTTGAATACCCAGAAAAGGATTGGTTGGTTACCAATCCCTCCAATTCCCCTGAAAATCCACCTAAGGGCAAAGGTTACGAATACTTTTATGATGAAGTAACAGGAATGTATTATTTCACTACCATTGTAGCCGGTGCCACTATGGATATGCAAATATTAAAGGATCTATTCGCCTATTATGGAGAAGCCACCGAAATATTGGATATAGACCGTGAATATGCCAAGGCGGTTCTTGCCTACAGAGATCGCTTTCCTCCCTCACAGGTAGGAAGGGATGGCATGCTTCAAGAGTGGACGGAAGACTATGAACAAATGGAAGACAAACACCGTCACTTCTCACACTTATACGGACTCTATCCCGGTAATGTTATTTCCCCCAACCGTACCCCCGAATTCATAGAACCTGTCAAAAAAGTGCTGGAACAACGTGGTGATGGCGGCACAGGGTTCTCCAGAGGATGGAAAATGGCACTTTGGGCCCGTTTAAACGATGGAGATAGAGCCAACTCTATCTTTAAAGGATATTTAAAGGAGCAATGCTACGCCTCCCTTTTTGCCAAATGTGGAAAGCCCCTGCAGGTCGATGGCTCCTTAGGAGTTACCGCCGGTATTACCGAAATGCTCATCCAATCCCATGAAGGATATATAGAATTATTGCCAGCATTACCTACTGAATGGTCGGAGGGCGAATTCAAGGGAGTTTGCGCCAGAGGCGGATTTGAGCTCGACTTTAGCTGGAAAAACAAGGAGCTTATCACCACCGAAGTACTTTCAAAGACAGGTGAAAAGTTTAGATTAAAAACCAATAATAAGATAAGGGTATTCCTTGATGGAAAGCAGATTAGAATTAAAAAACGTCCGAACCAAATTATTGAATTCAACACCGTAAAGGGTAAAACTTACACCATCACAGAAATATGAAATCATATTTATTGTACGGAAAAACCGATATACGGTATAGTGACATCCCCTACCCTGAAGATACCGCCGAAAATGAAGTTATCGTAAAGGTAAGGTCTGTCGGTATTTGTGGTTCGGACATCCATTATTATAAAGATGGCAAAATTGGGGATTTTATCCCTAAAGCACCATTTGCCCTAGGACATGAACTTTCAGGGGAAATTGAAAAAGAATCTTCCTTATATCCCAAATTAAAAAAAGGGACCAGGGTAAGTATCAACCCCTCCAGGCCTTGCAAAACCTGCATACATTGTAAAGCTGGAAAACAAAACCTTTGTCCTTCCATGAAGTACTTGGGATCGGCTAGCGTATTTCCCCATCTCAATGGCGGATTTTCAGAATACATTAAGATACCTGCCGAAAACTGTGTGCCCTTAAAGGATTTTATAAGCTATGAAATGGCCGCCCTATTGGAGCCACTCTCAGTAGTCCTACATGCCTTAACAATAGCAGGCGACTTAAAGGGGAAATCTGTACTTGTCACTGGTGCAGGTACCATAGGACAACTATGCCATATGGCCGCCAACCTATATACTTCACAGCCTGTAGTTATAACGGACATAAGAACAGCGGCATTGGAAAAAGCGACCGAGATTGGGGTCACCGCAGCCTTAAATCCGTTGAAACCTGGTTTTCAGGAGGAACTATTTTCTTTGGCCCCCAACGGATTCGACATTTTACTGGAAGCCTCTGGCGCCAGTACTATTTTGACCAATACCGTAAAATTTATGAAAAAGGGCGGAAAAATAGTTCAATTGGGAATGCACCATGACAATGCGGAATTTCCATTTTCAGCTTTCATGAAAAACGAACTTACGTTTCAGCCGTCATTTCGTTTTAACCAAGAATATACCTTGGCGCTGAAACTTTTGGAAGAACAAAAAATAGACCTGACAAAAATAATTACAAACCGATTTCCTTTTGACGAAATACCAGAAGCCATGAAAAAAGCTTCCGATTCCAATGAAGATATAAAAATCGTAGTACAAAATTAACAAAGTATGAAGTATAATACTTTAGGTGACACCAATATAAAATTAAGCGAATTGGGCTTTGGTGCTTCAGCAATAGGCGGTATGTTCAATGGGGTGGAAAAAAATGAAGCCATAAAAACCGTGCACGCTGCTTTTGACAGGGGCATAAACTACTTCGACACTTCCCCAGCATATGGCAGAAATACCTCAACATATGGTCCAGTTACCTCGGAAACAATATTGGGCCAAGCATTAAAAGATATAAAGCGTTCGGAAATAATCCTTTCGAGCAAGGCCGGAAAAATTTCTTCTTTGCCTCCTGAGTTAAATTTTAGTTACCAAGCAATATTAAAATCGGTAGAGGGCAGCCTAAATAGGCTACAGACCGATTATATAGACCTACTTTTTTTACACGACATAGAATACAACAAAGGAAGGCATTTGGAAACGGCTTTAGACGAAGGCCTTTCAGCCTTGAGGGATCTAAAAAAGGCGGGGAAAATTAGGGCTGTTGGAATCTCCTGCTATTCTATGGATGTGCTCAATAAAGTTATTCCCAATGTTGATCTGGATACCGTATTGGTGCACAATCACTATACACTTATCAATGATGAACTCCTAGGTTTAATGCCTAAAATCAAGGCCAAGGGAATGGGTCTGGTAAGTGCTTCCCCATTCGCCAGTGGATTGCTCACCCACCAAGGACCTCCTGATTGGTATCCCGTGGACAAAAAAGATTTGTGTGTAATAAACAAAACCCTTAATTTTTGCTTAGAAAACAATATCCCAATTGAAAAACTCGCCCTTCAATACGCCTTAAGTAACCCGGAAATTCCGACTACCTTATTTAGTTGTACGGAAAGAAGTATCTTAAACAAAAATATTGATTGGATCGAGGAACCTGTAGCACAAGATATAATTGAAGACATACGAAAATATCTAGAGCCCATAAGGAACAAAGATTTCGATTTTGGAGCATATAACGACTAAACCAATATGAGTACAATTGATCTAATTATAATCTTATTATACCTTGTTGGAATCCTAGTTCTTGGTATAATGTCCACCGGAAAGACAAAAATGACGTCCGACAATTATTTCCTTGCAGGACGCAGTTTAAATTGGGTTATAATTGGCGCCGCCCTTTTTGCCAGTAATATCTCCACCATACATTTGGTCGGCTTGGCGGCTTCTGGCTTTGAGGACGGATTGGTCTGGGGAAATTTTGAATGGATGGCCTCCGTTGTCCTAATATTTCTAGGGCTTATTTTTGCCCCTTTTTATTTTAAAAGCCAAATATCGACGCTTCCTGAATTTTTGGAAAAAAGATATAGCTCTCCTTCAAGATCTTTTTTGGCCTTTATGGCCATATTGGGGGCGCTATTTGTACATATAGGCATGAGCCTTTACGCAGGTGCAATTGTATTTAAGTCGTTTTTTGGAATAGATGTATTTGTTTCCATTTTAATAATATCGGTCATAACCGCCACCTATACCATACTTGGAGGATTAAAGGCCGTGGTAATCACTGAAACCGTTCAAACGGTTGTATTGATTATTGGTGCTGTAATATTGACCATATTTGCAATTAATGCACTGCCGGACATTGGCGTAAACACCTTAGCCGAATTTAAAGATAAAATAAGGCCCGATCAATTGAGTATGCTAAGATCTGGGGAGAATGCCGGTAATTCCGGACTTTCATGGTACGCCATTTTCCTGGGGTATCCAATTTTGGGACTATGGTACTGGTGTTCGGACCAGACCATTGTGCAACGTGTTTTGGCTGCAAAAAGCGAGGACGACGCCCAAAAAGGGCCTATTTTTGCAGGATTTTTAAAAATACTTCCCGTATTCATTATGGTTTTGCCAGGAGTTATTGGTTACGTTTTATTTAAAGATAAAATTACCACCAGTAATGAAACCCTGCCGGTACTGATCAACGAACTATTGCCCATCGGGATAAAAGGAATTTTTGCGGCCGCATTGCTCTCTGCCCTCATGAGCACTATAGCTGCTGCACTTAATAGCTGTTCCACTTTGGTGGCCATCGACATAGCCAAAAGGCTTAAACCATCCCTGTCCGATAAAAAACAAGTGCAAATAGGAAAATATGTCGCAGTGGTCGTCATGATTTTAGCCATGGCCTGGTCTACCCAAGGCGGCAAATTTAACAGTATATTTGAGGCCATCAATAAGATAGCCGCAGCATTGGCTCCTCCAATCGCTACTGTATTTCTATTTGGAGTATTCAGTAAAAGGGGCACCAAGGAAGCTTCCCTGGTCACCTTGATCTTTGGTTTTATTCTTGGTATTAGTGCCTTTGCCGCAGATTTTATCCCGGCACTATATGGAAAACCAAGTATAATTACGGATACTTGGGGAATACCCTTTATGATGCAGGCATGGTGGCTCTTCTGTATTTGTTCCGTAGTATATTTTATAATTAGCTATTTAACACCTAGACCAAGTGCGGACCAGCTTCAGTATACCTGGGACAACCCATGGCAATTTCTTACCGATAAGGAATTTAAAGGTGTTAAGGATGTCCGACTTTATGCCGGCGCATTACTTTTAACCCTAATCATCCTTTATACCATTTTTCAATAATCACTTTTAGCATTTACAATTACCAAAAAAATAGCTCTAAAAAAATTGATATTCCAAAAATAGTCCCCATTATGAGAAAATCAAGTATACGGATTTTACAAATTTTCACCTTTACATTTACATTGTTTGTTCTTTTTTCTTCCTGTAAAGAGAAGACGCCTCAACAAGAAGAAGAGAAAAAACCCAATATCATCATTTACCTAACGGACGATCTAGGGTATGGGGATTTGGGTTGCTACGGAAGCCCCATTATTAAAACACCTTTTATAGATAAATTTGCTTCGCAAGGGGTATTGTTGACGGACTGCCATTCGGCAGGAACCGTATGTTCCCCCTCAAGGGCAGGTCTATTAACAGGGAGAAATCCATATAGAAGTGGGTTTTATTATATTCAGGGAGCCTATGGAGCCTATTTAAAGAAAGATGAAGTTACCATTGCCGAGCTTTTAAAATCCGGTGGCTACGAAACGGCTTTTATGGGAAAATGGCACCTATCCAGATTGGAAAAAAGTAAAAAACACGATGAGCCCGGTCCTGGTGACCAAGGCTTTGATTATTGGTTTGCCTCTACCCACAATGCCTTTGGGGGACCTAAAAATTTTGATAAATTCATAAGGAATGGAGAAGCTGTTGGAGAAGTGGACGGTTGGTACTGCGATGTACTTACCCAAGAAGCGACCAACTGGCTTACAAATATCAGGGACAAATCCAAACCTTTTCTACTTATTGTTTCCACCCACGAACCCCACACTCCCATTGCACCTCCAGAAAAATATAGCGAGATGTACAACAATGCCAAAGTGGATAGCTTGGAGAAATCTATTCGTTACGGAGGTGTAGCAAGGCCTGAATATGATATTACCCAAAATAAAAAAGAGTATTATGGTACCGTGACACAGCTGGATGAGGCTTTCGGTAATTTGATGAAAACGGTTGATAAGGAAAATCTGGCCGACAATACCATGGTCATTTTTACAAGTGATAACGGCCCCGAACACCCCGTAAACCTGGAAGAGTCCAAAGGAGAATGGGAAGACCCCATAAGGGATATGTCTTTTGGAACTCCTGGCATATATAAAGGTATGAAAAGATACCCGTATGAAGGTGGGCACAGGGTTCCGGGAATAGTACGTTTTCCAGGCAAAATACCAGCAGGAACCACTAGCAATGAATTTGTCGTAGGAACAGATTTTATTACTACCGCTACCAAACTTGCCAACGTAGATACTCCCAGTGATATAACCATGGACGCCATTGATGCCTTTCCTGCATTCCTAGGCAAAAAAACGGAGCGGGACAAACCTTATCTATTTCTTTTCCCAACCCATGAGGACACCTATTTTAGAATGCCGCATATGGCCATGCGCTATAACGACTATTCCTTGTTGGGTTGGTTCCCTGAAAACAGAGACGGGAATAACCTCATTGCATGGATGAAGTCGTCCGTTCCCGAAAAATTTGCACTATACGATCTATCAACCGATCCAGAACAAAAAAATAATCTGGCCGAATCACAGCCGGAAATAATTGACCAACTAAAACCCTTGTTGTTGGAACAATGGAAAGACATTAGGGATGAAGGACCGGACTGGGGAAAATCCAAGTAATTTGTACAAAATCACCTTTATGCAGAACCCTTTCAAATTAATGATGAAAAGAATAAGATTAATTAGCTGCATATTTCTTTGTGCGACTGCATTGATGGGTTGCAAAACTAAAAATGACAATACTTCCGACAAGAAAGTCTCAAAACCCAATATCATCATTTATTTAACCGATGACATGGGTTATGGGGACTTGGGCTGCTATGGCAATCCCATTACGAACACCCCCGCAATAGACAAGTTTGCCTCGGAAGGGGTTTTACTAACCGATTGCCATTCTGCCGGAACTGTGTGTTCTCCATCACGAGCAGGCCTTTTAACAGGTAGGCACCCCTACAGAAGTGGAATCTATTATTTGCAAGGCTATAAGGGAGCACATTTAAGGGATAGTGAAACCACCATTGCCGAAATGCTAAAATCCGGGGGCTATGAAACAGCCTTTATGGGGAAATGGCATTTATCAAGATTGGAAAGATCGGAAAAGGTAAAAGAACCCGATCCCGGCGACCAAGGTTTTGACTATTGGTTTGCCTCTACCCATAACGCCTATGAGGGCCCTAAAAATTTCACCAAATTCATTCGAAACGGCCAAGCGGTAGGAGAGGTTGATGGTTGGTATTGTGATGTACTTACGGAAGAGGCCACAGACTGGCTGACCAACAAAAGGGATAAGAACAAACCTTTCCTTCTTATTGTTTCCACACACGAGCCCCATGCTCCGTTGTCGCCACCTGAAAAATACAGCAATGCATACAACAACAAGGCAGTTGATTCTTTGGAGCACAGTATTAAATACGGGGGTGTTGATAGACCTGAGTACGATATTAGCCAGAACAAAAAAGAATATTACGGTACCATATCACAATTGGACAATGCCTTTGCCAATTTAATGAAAACCGTAGATCAGGAAAACTTAAAGGATAACACAATGGTTATTTTTACCAGTGACAACGGTCCGGAACATCCAGTAAACTTGGAAGAATCCAAGGGGGAATGGGAGGCGCCCACTAGGGATTATTGTTTTGGAACGCCCGGTAATTTTAGGGGTATGAAGAGATACCCTTATGAAGGGGGCCATAGGGTTCCCGGTATTGTGCGTTATCCCGGCAAAATTCCTGCAGGAACTACCAGTAACGAATTGGTGGTGGCTACTGATTTTTTGACCACTATATCCGAACTGGCTCAAGTAAATGTGCCCAGTGGTGTAAATTTGGATGGCACAAATGCATTTCCTGCCTTTTTAGGTCAAAAAACAGAAAGAAATAAACCCTATTTATGGATATTTCCCACCCATGAGGACACCTATTTTAGAATGCCCCATATGGCCTTGCGCTATAACCATTATACCCTGCTGGGTTGGTTACCTGAAAAATCGGAAAACGAAACTTTAATGGAATGGATGAAAACCTCCGTACCCGCAAAATTTGAACTTTACGATTTATCGAACGATGCGGAACAAACAAACGACCTGGCTTCTTCTAAACCGAAAATGGTAGACATACTAAAGCCCTTAATGCTGGAACAATGGATTGAAATTAGGGATGAAGGGCCTATCTGGGAGAATATGAATTAGAACACCTGGACACTGTTTTAAAATATTTCACGTCTACAATTGTCCTTTTTATACAACTTACAAAAGAAATAAAATTCCGGGTCTGATGCCACTACCCTATAGAGCTAAAATTCAAAAATATGCAACGTCGAAATTTTATAAAATTGTCAGGAGCTGGAGTCACGGCCCTTTCGTTTAAGCCTTCCTGGGAATTTATGGAGGCCAATCCCTCAATGTACAGTTTTCCTCAAATGGTAGGGGAAGTTACCCAAACCTCTGCCATTTTACAGACCAGATTAACAGCTACCAACAAGATGCCCGAGAATGGATTTGATACCCCAGAGGCGCTTTTGGCCTTCGACATTCCGGGAGCAGAGGGAACGGCCAAATTTGAAATAGCAGATAATCCCAAGTTTAAAAATTCAGAAGTATCACCCTGGTTGCAGGCCACTTCGGATCGGGATTTTATAATCAAGTTTCGGGTAAAAGGGCTTAATGCCGATACCCATTATTATGTTCGTGTACATTATGGTCCCACTACCTCCCTTACCAAGAAAGGTCCAGTAAGCGAATTTAGCACCCTCCAATCCCTTGATTCGGAAAAGCCTACTTCGTTTGTAGTGACCTCATGTCTAAATTTGGGCAAATTTTTCTTGGGAGGAGGAATACTTAGGGCCGGTAGTAAAAGTAGGGCCGCTGAAGGTGAAGATCGAAAACTGGGATATCCTGCCTTGGAGGCCATGGAAAATCTAAAACCATCTTTCTGGGTGCAGACAGGTGATACGGTTTATTACGATTACCCAAATAAAGGAATTGCAAAAACAGTTCCAGAATTGCGGGCCAAGTGGCACCGACAGATGGGCATGCCGCGTATGGAGCGTTTTTTACGCCATGTGCCCGTTTATTTAATGAAGGATGACCATGAATACAGATACAATGATAGCGACAATGTAGAGAATGGCAAGCAGCCTTCCCCACAGACTGCCAGGGCCACCTTTTTGGAACAAGCGCCAATTGCTGTCCCTGAAGATGAAAAGCCAGTTACTTACCGTACCAGGCAAATAAACAAACATCTCCAGATCTGGATGCCCGAAGGGAGGGATTACCGAGATGCTAATGACAAACCCGATGGGCCCCACAAATCTATCTGGGGCAAGGAACAATTAGAGTGGATAAAACAGTCGCTCTTGGCGAGCGAAGCCACCTTTAAACTCTTTATTGTCGCCTCTCCCCTCGTTGGGCCCGATGATGCTTCCAAACACGACAACCACGTGAGCTATGGCGGTTTTCAACACGAACGCGATGCCTTTTTCCATTGGCTCAAAAAAAATAATCTAGATAGGAATTTTTATATAATAACCGGGGATCGTCATTGGCAGTACCACTCCATCCATCCAGCAGGTTTTGAAGAATTTGGTACAGGTTCTATAAATGGGCAGAATTCGAGACCAGGAAGAAAACCCGGTGACCCCAATTCAACAGACCCCTTAGGGCTAATAAAACAGCCCTATATTCAGGAAGAGCCTACAGGCGGCTTTATTGTAGTGAAGGTATCCCCTCCTGAAAACGGAAAAATGGCACAGATGACGTTAGAGACCATTGACGAGGAAGGAAATACCCTGAACCTAGAGGTAAAAGAAGCAAAATAAAAAAAGGGACTGTCCGTAATGACAGTCCCTTTTTTGTTTAAACACCTTATAAGAAAGCCCTTTCCTAGGCTTTTAAAAACACATACCCCTCTAATTACTTATTGTTTCGAGGGTCAATTCCTTTTTCTCTCCCGCTTTCAAGGTTACCTTCATCAACTTATCTCCGGATTTTATACTACAGGAACCTCCATTCCTTGAATACAACCAGGCAGAAATCAATTTACCATTGCTCCAGTCCATATCTACCTCAAAATTCCCTCGAGCTTTTAAGCCAGAGACCTTGCCATTGGACCAATCTTCTGGTATAGCTGGTAGTAGGTGAATAACAAAATCACCATTTTCATCTTTCGTATGGCTCTGTAGCAGCATTTCGGCAATTCCTGCAGTAGCTCCCAAATTACCATCTATTTGAAAAGGTCCTATGGTATTCATCAAACTGGACTTTTTCCCCTTGGAAAGTAAGGTTGCCACACTCTTATGTGCCTTTTCCCCTTCCAACAATCTTGCATGCATCAACAACCCATGGGCATAGGCCCAGCCCATTCCTCCTTGTCCGTTCTGCTCTCGCCATTCCAAACTCTTACGGGCCGCTTCATAAAGTTCCGGAGTTTCATTTGTAATCAGTGTAAAAGGATGCAGCCCCAACAAATGGGACAGATGTCTGTGTCCAGGTTCCTTTTCTTCCAAGGGCTGGCGCCATTCCATAAGCCTACCGTTATTGGGATCGACAGGTAGAGCGGGCAAGGCCGCTTCCGCTTTAAGAATACGGTCGCCTTGTTCCGTCCCTATCCCCAAAATTGAACCCGCCTCCAAAGTCGCTTTAAAAACGGCTTTGATAATGGACAAGTGATAGGTTGATGTAGAAGTAATTCGCATCATTTGGCCTGTAGCCAAGTCCCTATATTGATTTTCCGGGGAAGAGGATGGCATAAAATGCAGTACCCCTTGGGAGTCGGCTACCAATACATCCAGTATAAATTCACTGGCTCCAGATAACAAGGGATAAAGCTTTTCCTTTAGAAAGACCTTATCCTGACTAAACTCATAATGATCCCACAAATTCATGGTCATCCATGCGCCGGGAAGGGCGTCCAAAACCCCATTGTTAAACTGGGATGCAAAGGTAGATGCCGAAGGGGTTACCCTCCCAAACGGATTTGAGGCATGATGTGAGAACCATCCATCGGAACCGTACATTTCTTTTGCCAATGGCTTACTGGTTTTGGCAATCAGCGCAAACCAATTAACCAAGGGATCCAATGTCTCCGGAATATTGGTAACATCCGCTGGCCAATAATTCATCTGCAAATTCACGTTTAAATGGTAATCTGCCTCCCAGGGTGCCCACATTCTATCGCTCCATATTCCTTGTAGGTTTGCTGGAAGAATGGCATCTGCACGTGAACTACCTAATAAGAGATATCTTCCAAACTGAAACAATTGTGCCTCTAGGCCTGGATCCTGCCCTTCTTCCTTGTACAACAATAATCGCTGGTCTGTAGGAAGGGAATCTTTTGGAGAATTGCCAAAATCGAGTGCCACCCGTTCAAACAAATTCCTGTGGTCTTCCACATGTTTTTGTCTGGATTGCAACCATGGGGCAGCTATCAGCTTATTTAGATTTTCATTGGCCAATACAGCTGGATCTATAGTGCTGTCAAAATTCAACTTGGCCAAGTTATAGTCGGTAGCCGCCGTTAACTTAATTATAAGCTCGTCCGCATCTTTCACTTCCAACCTATCTTCCACTGCTGTAATGCTCCCTCCCTTGACTTCACCTTTCACTCGTGCTGCAAAACGCATATGTTCCCCTCCAGCTCCTGATCCTCCAGCATTTTCATCCCTTGCCTTAGGCGCTTCAACATCCACGATCTGACCATCCATATGTAGCAATCCGTTGGGCAGCGCCTTGATGATGGCATCTTTGGCACGTTCCAATCCAATACTACAGTTTATTTTTCCCCTGCCCTTGGAAGCTATCCGGATGTACAAAGCATTATCCACCGCGGAAATAAAGGATTCACTCAATATTTCGGAGCCCGAGGTACTATAGGTTACCCTGTGTACTCCCTGTGACATATCCAATTCCCGCCTATAATTTTGTATAGAATCCCGTTTGTCAAAAGATATCAATAAATCGGCCAAGGGTTCATAAGACCTAAAGGAGGTAGGCGCTGCGCCCATATTTTCCAATCCAAAGTTATTGGCCTCCAAAATCTTCCCTTCCAAAATTAAATTCTGGATTTTTTTCAACTTGTTGTGGTAATCTTGGGCATATGGATTGCTGGGGCTACCTGCCCACAATGTTTTTTCGTTCAACTGAAAACGTTCCACATCGGTACCACCAAAACACATGGCCCCCAACTTGCCATTGCCCAAAGGAAAAGCATCTGTCCACTTTTTGGCCGGTGATTGATACCACAAAACCATTTTATTGTTTTGAATCTCTTTTTCCTGCACTTTGCATCCCACCAAATTAAAAAGTAAAAATATAGCGATCAGCATTCCAAATTCTTGGCCTTTCATTTTAATATATATCATTTAAACTCTGTTATTGCTTGTTTGTTCCCAGCGGACACTTCTACACCCATTATAGAATCCCCTATTTGCAATTTACACGCTTTGTCTTCTTTGGATAGGATAGACACGGACTCCAAGGCGCCATTGTTCCATACTATATCCACTTCAAAACCTCCCCTCGCCTTTAATCCGGAAACACTACCTGTTGGCCATTCCGATGGCAATGCTGGCAATAGGTTAATAATTGTAGTACCACTTGCATCCGTTTCATGGCTCTGCATCAACATCTCAGCTATACCTGCCGTCCCCCCAAAATTACCATCAATTTGAAATGGTGGGTGGTAATCGAACAGATTCTTGGCCGTAGATTTAGCCAAGAGGGCCTTAATATTTTCATAGGCCTTTTCAGAATTGCCCAATCGCGCATAAAAATTGATGATCCAGGCCCTACTCCATCCGGTATGTCCGCCACCATTGGAAAGACGGTGTTCTATACTCCTGTTTATAGCATCTATATAATATGGGGTCTTGTTCTCCGTAAACTGATTTCCTGGATAAAGTCCGTACAAATGACTCAAATGCCGATGTCCTTTGTCTACCTCCCCGAACTCTTGCGACCATTCCATTAAACGACCGTCCGATCCTATCTTTGGCAGGGAAAGTTGTGCAAGCGCCTCTTTTACCCTTTCCACAAATTCACCCTCTATTTTAAGTATTTCTGCCGCTTCCAGGACATTGGTGAAATTATCCCAAATAATTTCCTGATCCATAGCATTGCCCATGTCCAAATTAGCGAATACCTCTGGATCTTTTGGGGTATAGAATTTATTCTCCGGAGAGGTGGAAGGACCTGACACCAGCATACCGGAACGCGGGTCTTTTGTTAACCAATCCAATAAGAATTTAGCGGATTCCCTCATAATAGGGTATGCCCGCTCTTTTAGGAATTCAGTGTCGCCATTAAACTTGTAGTGTTCCATAAAGTGGCGTGTACACCAGGCTCCGCCCATTGGCCACATTCCGTATTGCACCTTTCCGATGGGCGAGGTCCAATGCCATACATCTGTGGTATGATGTACCACAATGCCATCACTGTTATATACTTCCTCGGCCGTTTTCTTTCCTGCTGGCACCAACCTTTCTATAAAATCGAAGAATGGCTCATGACACTCCGAAAGATTTGCCACCTCTGCAGGCCAATAATTCATCTGCATATTTATATTGGTATGATAGTCACTATTCCACGGTGCGGCCAAATGATCGTTCCAAATGCCCTGCAAATTTGCAGGCAAACTTCCTGGCCTGGAGGAGGAAATCAACAGATAACGCCCGTATTGAAAATACAAGGCCATTAAACCAGGGTCATCCGCTCCATTGGCAACCGCCTCCAATCGCTCATTGGTAGGCCTTTCCCCTCCCCTAATTCCACCGAGGTCCAAGGCAACCCTATTGAAATAATTTTGATAATCGGCAATATGATCTTCCTTCAATTTTTTGAGGGACTTTTTTGCTGCCTTCTTCAATTTAGTGGCACACACTGTACTTAAATTTTGGGTCAAGGGTGAGAAAGGATCCCCTGCATTATAATCCGTAGCTGCCGAAATAAAAAGTACGACCGAATTGGCATTGTTGATGGAAATAGTACCATTCTCGGATTTTATATCGCCCCCTTTGGGCAAAACCATAACTTGGGTTTCATATTTCACACCCAAGTGCTTGCCCTTCTGACTGGCTTGTCCCCACATTTTTAATCTATTGTTACCTATATTGGCTACTTCAAAATCTGCCTTGCGCTTCATTTCCAGTTCCAGAGAGATGGAATTGCGCTTGTCCGCAGTCAACACCACAACTATGGCATCATCAATGGCACTACTAAAATATTCCCTGCTGTAGTTTACACCCTCTGCCGTAAAACTTGTTTTTGCAAGGGCATCATTAATATCGAGTTCCCTCCTATAATTTGAAGGAGCACCTTGCAATTTAAAATTAAGCAGCAAATCGCCCAATGGCTGATAGCTTCTAGGGGCTATTCGTGGCCCCATAACGTCGTCCTGTACCAATTTATTGGCTTCTGCATAATCGCCCTGAAAAATTAACGCCCTGGCCTTTTCTATGCTCTTATATGCCCCTACCCTATTTTCCGGTATTGGGGGACCGGCCCAAACCGACTCCTCATTAAGTTGTAGTTTTTCCTGCTCAACGCCCCCAAAAACCATGGCTCCAATTTTACCATTACCAATAGGAAGTGCTTCCATCCAATCGGAAGCAGGCTCCAGATACCATAATTTATTATGGTTTTCGGAGCTACCTGCAATTCCATAATGTGATGTCTGGGCCATTGCATTGTACTGGAAAAAGAAAATAAAACAAAAACCCAAGGCAATTACCTGGATAATACTGGTACTGCCCGTCTTTGCACCTGAAATGTATTTCCTACTACTTTGAAACTGAAAAACTTCTTTCATCCAACCTTTTTTTTGTAAAACACCTATTAAATTGATTTAGCTACTACTTTGGCACCTTCCAAGCCTTCTGCTTCGGCCGTTATGGTAATGGGTCCACTCTTTTTTGTGGCCTTTACAATGATGATACATTTTCCGTTAAAGGCCTTTCTTGTATTGCCCACAAAACTTTCCTCACTTTTTGGGTCACCGTTATCCACGGCTAAAATGGTTGCCTCGCCTTCTACTGTGAATTTTATGTTGTTGGAAGCATCCGGAACAAAATTGTTGTTGGCGTCCAAAATATTAACCTCTACATGAACCACATCCTGTCCGTTGGCATCAATGACTTGGGTATCTGCCAATAATTCAATTTTAGCAGGGGCGTCAGCGGTAGTAATTACTTTCTCGCTAACCATCTTGCCTTCCTTATATCCTTTTGCAATCAAGGTACCTGGCTCATAGGGAACTTTCCACATTAAATCCATTAGATCTCCCATTTCCTTTTTGCCAAGCGACTTGCCATTAAGAATCAGTTCAACACTATCGCAATTGGAGTAGGCCACCACAGGAATTTCCACACCTTCCTTACCCTTCCAATTCCAATGCGGAAGAATGTGGACCATGGGCTCCTCGGTCCATTGACTTTGATAGAAATAATAGGTATCCTTGGGAAAGCCACACATATCTATTATACCAAAATTCCAAAGTTTTGCCGGCCATCCAAACATGGACTCCCCTAAATAATCGAAACCTGTCCATCTAAATTCCCCTGCCATATATGGAAAATCCCTTGTTCGCCTCCAGGAATCCCTGGCAGAAATACGCACCATGGAATTATCATAGGATGAACTGTAATACTTACTGATCTCACCAAATACTTCCTCCTCCGTTAGGTCTGGAACTTCCATGATACCTCCCAACGGATTTTTTCCACGGACCCATGATTTACTTTGGTAAACACCACGGGTCTGGAAAGTATGTGGTACCTCGGTAGCTACAAATTTTCTTTCAGGGTAAGTTTCACGATCTTGTTCATACATAAAAGCAGAGCCTCCCCCCCCATTGTAACCAGTAACATCCAAAAGGCTGGCAAATCCACTTTCATTGGCCAAATGCATATGGGTTATACCGCAGGTGATGGGCCGGGTATCGTCTTCACGCCTTACCACATCCATAAGAACTTTCAAACGTTCCGTTCCTTCTTCAAAGCAGGCATCGGGTATTTCGTTACCCACACTCCAAAGGACTATGGACGGATGGTTACGATCTCTTCTAATTAATTCCGTAAGGTCCTTTTCCGCCCATTCCTCAAAGTATAGGTGGTAACCGTATTTTGCCTTACCTTCTTTCTTTTTATTTCCAAATGGCCAGGATTCGATCCATTCATCAAAGGCCTCGTCCATCACCATAAAGCCCATTTTATCACACAAATTCAACAACACTTCACTAGGCGGGTTATGCGCTGTACGGATGGCGTTGCACCCCATTTCCTTTAATATTTTAAGTCTTCTTTCCAGTACCTTATCGTTCATTGCGGCACCCAAGGCTCCCAAATCACTATGGTTGTTAACCCCTTTCAATTTAATATTTTTACCGTTTAGGAAAAAACCATTATCTGCTGTAAACTTAATACTGCGAATCCCCATATTGGTAGACACCTCATCCACTACTTCATCATTTAATCTAACCTCTGTTCTTAGCGTATATAGATACGGATTCTCCGGGGACCATAAATTGGGCTTGCTCACCGTTAAGTTCTGACGGATTTTCTGCTCTTGATTCCCTGGGATGTTGGCTTGGGATTGGTGCTCGGCTACCAATTTATTATCGGCGTCATATACTTTGTTGACCAAAGTAAATTCCTTGGTATCTTCCAATCCATTCAATACCTGCGTATTTACCTCTACCGAGGCATTGTCCTCGGTTATGGAAGAGGTTGTTACATATACCCCATATCTATCAATATGAAGCTTATTGGTTTTTACCAACCACACATGTCTATAAATACCGGAACCTGTAAACCACCTTGCGCTGGGTTCCTTGGAATTATCCACCCTTACGGACAATACATTTTCTCCCCCAAAATTAAGATAGGGCGTTAGATCATAATTAAAACTAATGTAACCAAAAGGTCGCTTGCCCAAATAATTGCCATTGATCCAAACCTCACTGTTCATATATACACCACCAAACTCAATAGTTACTTTGGATTCTTTATCAGATTGGTCCAAGGTGAATTTTTTTCTATACCATCCAATACCTCCAGGAGCATATGCACCTACATTCCCTGCAGGGTTCTCCTTTAAAAAAGGTCCGGCTATGCTCCAATCATGGGGCACATCTACGGATTCCCATTTACTATCGTTAAAAGATAACTGTGACGCTTCTGGAAAATCGCCCTTTGTAAATTTCCAATCAAAATCGAATTTGATTTTTTGCCTATTTACATCTTCGGACGAATTCGTGGTATTACATCCAATAAATACTATTGCGGAAATAATTAAATAAATCCTTAAAAAAGTACTGGTTTTTGTCATGATATATTCCTGATTAACTTAGCGAAAAAATGTCTACTTATTGTTGATTGTGTTTTTTCATTCAAAATAAAAAAGTAAAGGGCAGAACAATAGTAGTCCTGCCCTTTAGTACAATTTCCATAATTAAATACCTTCCAAATTAATTGGCATATCCCGGATTTTGCTCCAATACCGCCTCGGTATTTCTTTCTATTTCCTGCTGGGGTATAGGCCATAGGTTATGATAGTCCTGGATTACAAAACCTGTATCATAAGTACCATTGTAATATGGGTTGTGATCGGTAACACGATCAACTAGCTTTCCAAGACGCTTAAGGGTCAACAACCTGTATTCTTCAAAATGAAGTTCCCTTGCCCTTTCATCCAAGATAAAATCAATGTCAATATCGCTTGCAGAAACCAAGGGTGACTGCGCTCTTTTTCTCAACTCATTGATGTCATCTGCTGCCAGTCCGGTCTGACCTTTCCCTAAATAGGCTTCAGCCCTTAACAGATATGTCTCTGCCAAACGCATTTGATAATGATCCCTAAAGGTCTGGGATGCATTTCTTGTTACTTCACCAGTCTCAAAATCAACGAACAATTCTTCAGGAAAATCATTTATAGGTGTAGTTTTTGCAAAAATAGCTGTCCATTGCCTTCTATAGGTGTCTATACTTTTAATGGCATCACTTTCAACCATTTTTTGACCATAATAGACGGATTCAGGATTATCCACTACCAAATCACGGATAATATTATACTCCGAGTTTCTCATATCGCCCGGTACACTTTCCCACACATCGTTCAGCATAAAATCCGAAGGTGCAAACCAGCCAATACCACGTCCACCATTTTGGTTGGTTGGCCCTATGAACAAATTCTTATCATCAGCCTTCCCTTGTAATAAATAATACTGAGGTCCCAAGTATTGGGTAATTATACTACCTCTACCTCCACCAGTAACATTGTATTCGTATTGGGCTATCCACAAACCTTCTGTATTTCCGGAACTGCGATTTTGGTTTTCCCTTCTAAAAAGATCCCCATAAACATCGCCAGGCTCATCCATATGCGAACCAAAACGCTCTGTCATCAAGGCATAGCTAGGATTGTTGATTACACTGGATGCACTGGCAATAGCCTTGTCATAATCCTTAACAATAATGTAGAGTTCTGCCAAAAGATGGTTTGCTACGGCATTGGTAATTCTAGCTTCGTTACCTAATTCTGAAACGTCCGGTAAATTTGCAACAGCAAATTTCAAATCTTCAATGCATTGGGCAAAAACTTCAGCCTGGGAAGCTCTAACATAATCCCTTCTAGGAGCTGTTACTTCTTCCAATGACAAAGGTACTCCTCCATAAAGAATACCGAGATATCTATAGGTAAAAGCTCTAAAAAACAAGGCTTCCGCTTTTAGGGCATTTCTTTTTTCCTCTGAAGAAAATTCAGTATCCTCACCATCTATTCTGCCGATTATGGTATTTGCCTGAGCTATTATCTCGTAAGACCTCTGCCAAGGGGTTCTTACCCTTACATATTCAGGTGTTAACCTATCTTCGTATGAATTTAGTTCACTATTAGGGCCAATTGCATTATAGGCAATATCTGTAGTATACTGGAAAATAAAGTGGGAAGTGGCACCCCCCCATACTGTGTATAAATCAGTTAAATTATACAGACTTGCAACGGCCTGGTTAAACTGACTTTCTGTTCTAAAGGAATTATCAGCACTGTAAAAATCGTAGGCCTCCTCTTTTAACCATTCTTCTTCATTACAGGAAGAAAAACCTAAAAAAAGAACCGACAATAAAATTATATATTTATTAGTTTTCATAATCTTCTTTTTTAAAATTCAACATTAAGACCTACTGTGTAATTAGCCAACAAAGGAGTCCCTTGAGTATAGCCTTGGCCCGTTTCAGGATCCCATCCTCTCCATCTTGTAAAAGTGGCAAGGTTCTTACCGCTTACAAATAACTTTAAATTACTAAACCCTGTCTTTTTCAAGATATCTTTATCAAAGGTATAGGACAAACTCACATCCTGGATTCGTACAAAATTACGTTGCAAGTAACGGTTGGGCTCATAAGTACCCGGACCTTCCAGCCCTCTGAATCTAGCATCAGGGTTATCCGGTGTCCAATAATCCCAGCCTCCTTTAAACACATTTTGAGAAATATAGCGTTCGTTTTGTGTATTGGTTGCCCCAAAAATCAAAGCATCCGTACCGTAGTAATAATCCTTGCCACCCTGAATACTATTAATAAAAGTATATAGGCTAAATTGCTTGTAGGTAAATGTATTGGCTATACCAAATCGGTAATCGGGATCTGTGTATCCCAATATCTTTTTATCGAAAGTAGCAGAATAATCCCCACTCTCGTCCAAGTCGGCAATCTTATAGGTGCCAGGGAAAAATCCGTTTGGAATAACATCGGCTTCCTCATCTGCCTCTTGCCACATACCAATAATTTCATAATCGAAAACTACACCGGTAGGCTCTCCGATAAACAATCTATTGGCCACCAAATCATCTTCAACTCCATCCCCATCATTATCCGCTCCTAAAATAGAAACTATTTCGTTTCTGTTCCTTGAAAAACTAAATGATGTTTCCCATTTAAAGTCAGGACTCTTTACAATCTGTCCGGTCAATGAAACTTCCAAACCGTGATTGGCAACTTCTCCAATATTCGTATTGATGGTAGTAAAACCCGTAGTATATGGAATTTGGATGGCATATAGGATATCCTTGGTAGAATTGTCATAATATTCAACATTACCCCTGATCCTTGAATTTAAAAAAGCAAAATCAACACCCACATTTAATCCCGTGGTAGTTTCCCATCCTAAATCGTTATTGGCCAATGACTCTATATTTTGGGTCTGCGTTGGGGTTAATCCGTCACCAAATACATAACCATAATTCCCGGCAACCGTAGATGTTACAGTAGCTTGGGTATCATACCTCCCCACAGCCCTTCTTCCTGTTGAACCATAGGAACCCCTAAACTTTAAATAGTTTAACCAGTTATCGGTACTATCCATAAAGTTTTCCTCGGAAACAACCCAACCAGCAGCAATGGACGGAAAAACACCAATTTTTTCGTTTGTCCCAAAACCGGAGAAACCATCCCTTCTAATCGTACCTGTTAATAGGTATTTATTGTCATAACCATACTGCAAACGTCCCATAGTGTACAAACTCTGCTCTCCTTCTTTCCCTGTATTGATAACATTTAAGGTTGGATCTCCAGATTCCAAAGCATTATAGCCCAAAATATCATTGGTGAAATTCTGTGCATTTGCATTTGTAAAAGATGTTGTAATTTCTTCTACACCATATACAAAGGTTGCATTAATGTTATGGATATTGTTAAAAGTCTTGGAGTAGGTCAAAATATTATCAAGGGTCCAATTGTAATTAATTGAAGAGTTTTTATACCCAAAACCTGTGAAATTTGCCCCGTTGGGATCAAAACTATCATGGTTGGTAGTTCTATAGTTTTGGGAGAAATTAACCCTATAATTCAATCCATCGATAGGTAACTTCACATCCGCATGAATATTGGCGAACAAGTTCAATCTTTTGTCATTATCCTGTGTTTCCAAATCCAAAAGTGGATTGGTCCAAGTATTTTGCAATATTTGTCTTGGGGAACCGTCTGCCTCGTACAAAGGTGTCCATGGCATTACCAACAAGGATAGATCGGACCTTGGCGAGGCACCGGAGTAATCACTAGTGGTTACAAAAGCCTCGGTACCCACACTTAACCAATCATTAATTTTGGCGTCCAAGTTCATACGATAGTTAATTTTCTTATAGGTATCGTTTATAACAAACCCTTTAACATCGGTAAAACCCCCCGAGAAAAAATAACCAAAATCCTCAGATCTACCCCTTACACTAATATTATGATTGTTTATATAACCATCTCCTGTTATAATATCCCACATACCATTGTTAAAATCATTGGCATACCCATCTCTCATTTCCTGGGTATTCAATAATGATTGTACATCTTGTCCTGGATAGGCATCAACCAAAAAATCTTTTAATTCATCAGACTCCATAGGCTCCAGAGCATTTCCGGTAGGAGTTTGTACCGTATAACTTGCTGTGTAGTTTATAGTAGGCTTACCAATAACCTTCCCTTTTTTAGTAGTAATCAACATCACTCCATTGGCTGCCTGGGATCCGTAAATGGCCGCAGAGCTGGCATCTTTTAAGATGTCTACCGATTCTATATCCGACTTGTTCAAATCCACTAAATTGCCACGATAGATTATTCCGTCAACCACAATTAATGGCTGATTTGCCGCAGCACCGCTGGAAAGCGAATTCTGCCCCCTAATGGAGATAGTAGGATCCTCACCGGCCGCGTCAACGGCACCCACATTTAATCCAGCAACCGTACCCTGTAAGGCCTGTAATACAGAAACATTGGGTATTTCAGATAATCTTTCAATATCGGCACTTACCACAGCTCCTGTTAAATCGCTCTTTTTGGATACGCCATAACCAACTACCACAAATTCTTCAAGACCCAAGGCATCCGGCTCCATATTGACATTTATAGTAATACTTCCACCAACAGTGACTTCTTGGGTTTTCATTCCTAAATACGAAAACACCAAAGTATCATCTGAGGAGGCAGCAATAGTATATTTTCCATCAAAATCGGTAACAGTACCTTTAGAAGTTCCTTTGACCATAACGGAAACTCCAGGTAATGGACCATCAAATTCATCTACAACAACACCAACAACAGTGTTCTGTAAAGCTTTCTTTACACCCGCCATGCTCTTTGGTGAAATTATTATCTGCCTGTCCAAAAGGGAAAAAACAACTTCATCATTCTCAAAAATCGCATCGAGGATTTTGGAAATTTTCCATTTGTTTACGTCAATACTTACTTTTCTCTCAACATTAACCAAGTTATTATTGTACACGAAGTAAAACTCACTGTTTTCTTCTATTTCCGTCAGCACCTGTTTTATAGAAGTATTCGCTACACTAAGTGAAAGCTTTGTATCCTGTGAATAAGAAGAAACAGGAACAGCCGCGAATGACGACAAACAAATAATTAGAACAAATAATTTCATAATTAGGAACATTTTGGAAGGCGGAAACACCTTAAAGGCTTTCCCTACCATTAACTTTTTTTTCATAATTTTGGATTGGTATTAAATTGATACTGTTTTACTACCTGAATTCTCAGTTCAGGGAAATTTTAGACAGGGAAGTGCGTCAACACTTTCCTGTTTTTTTTTTGATTCATCTAATCATAGGCATAAAAGTTTAAGTTGTTTTTGTTAGAGTTTTTGTGAATGCTATTATTTTTTGATCGACAATACTACCAGCCTCCTACTGAAACTATTGTCGTTCATTTTTTTGGATGTAACAATTTTATACTCCATAGGCGAAGACAGACTCAACAGTTTAAGGACCTGCTCCAAGGTTTCATCATTAAAAGTTGCCGTGAACCTATAATTTTCAAGGGCCTTATCACTTATTTCAATATCCACATTGTACCATTTTTCCAGTCTATTAACAACCTTCTCTATTGGATCCCCATAAAAAACTATTTGCCCATCTTTCCACGCGGTGTACTTGCTCATCTTGGAATCGCTTACGCGGGATAGTCTTTTCTCGCTGATATTACACTCTACCACATCATTGGGATCCAGGACCATATACTCTTTTCTATTTCCTTTTTCACCTTGCACCAAACTTACTTTCCCTTCCACCAAGGCAACTTCCATGGAGTCATATTCGTCATATGCGGAAACATTAAAAGAAGTTCCGTACACTTTAACATCCAATCCTGGGGTATTTACGATAAATGGCTTTGACTCATTTTTGGCTACATCAAAATAGCCCTCGCCATTTAACTCTACAACCCTTTCTTCCGCCTTATCAAAATCAATCGGGAACCGAAGTGTACTTCCTGAATTAAGCCAAACCGTACTACCATCCGCAAGAAGCAATTTGGTCCTGGTACCATAGGATGCCCTAACCTCTTGGTACACTGTTTCAGGTGTACCGTTAATTAGATCGTTTGCCCCTAGAAGGTAATTGAACAGGAATCCAAGACCCATGGTGAGGATCACCACTGCTGCTACCCGAAGCTTACCTAAAACGGATCTTCTTTTAAATCTAAAATCCGGTATCCGCTTTTTCGTTTTTAGGAGGGACGCTTCCACATCTATCGTATTGGACACTATCAATTCCCCCGATCTTTTCCACAATTTTTCGTAAATCTCAAATTTCCTTTTATTCTCTTGGGAAAGGGAAAGCCATTCGTCCAATAAAACCTGTTCCTTGGAATCCAGCTTACCTTTAAAGGATTTGGCTATGATACGTTCAATTTTATTTTGTCTTTTTTCCAATTGCTATAAAAATGCGGTTCAATTGGATGACGAGCCTTAACGCATCCTACCCTACGTTTATGTAAAAAAAAAGTTAAATTAATGTTTGCAAACAAGGCCATACATCAAAAAAAGCATGATACCTATGTCATTTTTTCCCAAGAAACACAATGCTTACAGCTAAAATTCCAAAAAGATTTTGTGATCGAAATTAAAAGTGAAATATTTAAAGAAATTTTTAAAATAATTTCAAATTGCCACTGTTCAAACTCTGCTTTTAAGTATAAGCTTAAAAAATAACCCTAGGAAGAAACAAGGGTAAGATTCCCATAAGAATGGGAGATGGTGCTACAGAAAGAAGAAAATAAGCCCTCCTCGTTATTTACTAGCAAATATATCGATGCACTATCAATACTTTTACATAACCTTTTGGCCCAATAAGTCGATTTGGTCTACCATTTGGAAAACCAAAACATAAGGGCCAGTATAAGCGTAACAAAATAAGGCTGCAAATCTTTACGCAGCAACTTTAGGGCCCGGCTGAGAAGGGCTTCCACAGCTTTACTTGAAATGTTCATTTTAACCCCAATTTCCTTATAAGTAAGATTCTCGAACCTACTGTACTCAAATGCCATTTTACTCTTTTTGGGCAGGGTGGAGATTGCATTGATAAGAATCTCCTCGAATTCACGGGACAACAAAGAATTCTCTGCATTGATCACGAACTCCTCCAATTCCAATTTTTCATGGAGCTTTTCAATGGACTTAAGTTGTCTAATATGATCTATACATCTGTTCCTTACCATTTGCGACAGATATGCCGGTAAGTTTTCAATACTATCCGCTCTATCACGGTTGGCCCATAGTTTTATGAAGCAATCCTGAACAAGACTTTGAGCCTTATCAAGATCATAAACATAATTGGTGGCATAGGCACAAAGCCCTTTGTAGTACCTTCGAAAAATACAATCAAAAGCCTCCTCTTTGTTATTTTTTAATTCAGATATTAAGAATTCGTCGGGGGTGTGTTCCTTAAATCTCATTACAAAAAATTATTTCTTTATCCCATATACATTTAACTCAAAACCTATGGCAATTACATTGGATTACCTATCAACGTTACCGCCACGATCAAGACCTTATATAAGGTAAAATACTACTTCTAACTTTGAACCAACCATTGTTCAAATCACCGTCACATTCCTCTATCAATATTTTTTTCAACTTTTCAGCTTTCTCCTCATTACCCTCATAAAGATTTTTTTCCTCCCTATAATCATCTGGCAGATAGTATAATTGAAAAATATCATCAGCGGCAAAATACCGCAGTTTCCAACCTTCTTTGGATACAATGGCCGGGCCCAAAAATGAAGAATACACCACATAATCATGTTCTTGTCCTTTTTCTCCCAATAACTCTGGTAGGTAGGAAACCCCGTCCTTGCTCTCAGGCATGTCAAAATCCACCAAATCTGCCATTGTAGCCATAAAGTCATAGTTGGACACCAAGGCTTCCGATGTTGTTCCTGGCTTTATCTTACCCGGCCATCTGGCTATTAAGGGTACTCTAACCCCACCTTCCCAATTACTTCTTTTAATTCCCGCCATACCATCATTACCATCAAACACATCTCCCGCCAACTCACTGTAATACTTGGTATTTACATCGTCAAAAAACTCCCCGGTTTTCATGTTCCTTACCGGTTTTAATATTCTGCCTTCCTTGGAGTAATATATTTCATGACCATTATCAGAAGTGAAGACCACCATGGTATTATCATCTATCCCAAGTGTCTTTAACTCATCCATAATGATACCCACATGTTCATCCAACATTTTTACCATAGAGGCATACTCCTTTTCAATTTGCGTAAGCCTATCATCATTGACAAAGTCTTCATGCACCTTGGGAATTGCTACGGGACCGTGCGGCAATTGGGTTGGGTGGTAAAGGAAAAAAGGCTTATCCTTATTGCCCCTTATAAAAGTTAATATTTTTTCTAGAAATAGGTCTTGGGAATAGGTTGCCTTTCCTTCCATATTCCATCGCTCTTCATAGGCTTTTTCCGTTTCCCGCTCCGTGGTCTTGCCACAGTTTGCCAAAGTGTTGCCTTCAATATTGATCAGATTTCCATTCTCAAACAAGAAAGGCGGATAAAACCCATGACAACGCACATGGTCCAAATATCCGTAATAGTAATCCCAACCATGCCTCTTCATCTGCTTGTCCGTGGTTGAAAAACCATATTCCAGTTTCCCAACTTCTCCTGTAACATATCCGGAGGACTTAAACACTTCTGCCAAAAACACTTCACTTTCCGGAATTTCCCCCAACTGATCGTTCAGCTTTTGTTCTATTTCAGCTTGATCCATCGTACCCCTGGAAATATTGAGGTACATACCCCCTGCCGTTATTTTCCACTTATCCTTTTGGGCATCGTGATAGCCCGTAATTAAACTGGCCCTTGCCGGGGCGCAGAACATGGCGCCATAGGCACTTTCAAAACGCATGCCCTCACTGGCCAAACCATCTATATTAGGTGTCTTGATAATGCGCTGCCCCTCCACCGAAAGTAATCCCCTTCCCAGATCATCGGCATATATAAGGATAACATTAGGTTTGGCACTTACAACGCCCTTTTCTTTTTTCGCTTCCGAACAACCCGCAATGATCAACATTGCAGTAAATAAATAAATGGAGTTTTTTAAATCCATATGTTTTTTTATAAGATCGATTAATCATTCATAAAATCAGCTTCCCCCCCTTAAAATTACCTAACAGGCCGCAAAATTAATAGGCCCAAATTCCGAAATCTTCATTTAATTCACTTATTAATGCTAAATTAATATTATCAAAATACAGACAACCGAAATGCGCTGGATTAATTTCATAAAGATAGAAAAATATCTACATAACGATAAACTTTAAATTTAAGTTAAATTACAAAATATACATATATAACTGATAACCAGAAAATTAAAATACAATTCATTTAATATTATTTAAAGATCCTCTATAAAACTCTACACAAAAATCGATTTAAAATTTGTCAAATCATCATATTAACCTACTTTTAAAACATATTTTATAAAGTTTGCCAACCCTATGATTTAGTACTTAGAATAGTCAAAAACCCTATTTTATATCTAACCTAAAAAAGAAGTGAATCGTTTAAGCTTTTTTACAAATTTCAACATCATCGAAAAAAAATATTCAATACCAAACCGATAGCAATGAAACATATTAATCAATTAACAATAATAGTTTTAACCGCACTCTGCTCTACTATTTACTCATGCGCAGAGAAAAGCGGGGCAACGGAGGTCATAGCGCCCAATATTCTTTTTATACCTGTGGACGACCTGAGGCCGGAACTGGGGTGTTATGGCAACCCATATATCAAAACCCCCAATATTGATAAGCTGGCTGAAGAGGGCGTGGTCTTTACCAGGACGTATTGCCAACAGGCGGTCTGCAATCCTTCCAGGGCAAGTTTGTTAACGGGTCTACGTCCAGACTCCATAAAAGTATGGGATCTATCTACAAAATTCCGGGATGTTTTACCTAACGTGGTTACCCTTCCCCAATATTTTAAACAAAATGGCTATACCACTATTGGCTTGGGAAAAACCTTCCATAACGATATACCGGATTCCATATCCTGGACGGAAAGACCTCATCTAAAAGGTTTCCCTTTTGATCCGGATGCAGTATATGCCTCCAAATTAAACTTGGACATACAGGAAGCGAAAAAACAAAAGTTGATCGCTCAAGGAAAAAATAGATTGGATCCCTTAGGCCATTGGTACCTTAAAGCGAATTCTACAGAGAGTGCCGATGTAGAAGACGATGCCTATTACGACGGTGCACAAACCACCTATGCCATTCATAGATTACAGGAACTGGCCATTGAGAAAAAACCATTTTTTCTCTCCGTAGGTTACTACAAACCTCATTTGCCTTTTAATGCCCCAAAAAAATATTGGGACCTATACCAAAGGGATTCCATACCCTTGGCCGATAACCAATACACGCCCCAAGGTAGTCCTGCCTATACCGTTCATGGCGACCAGGAATTAAGATATTATGACGACAACCACAATCTGCCCGCTCCAACAGAGCGGCCATGGGATTTGGATAGGCAACGGGAAGTAAAACATGGATACTACGCCAGTGTTTCATATACCGATGCACAAATTGGCAGAATTATGGACGAATTAAAGAGGTTGGACCTTTTAAAAAATACAATTGTTGTTCTATGGGGCGATCACGGTTGGAAACTAGGAGAACACAATGGTTGGGGCAAAATGTCCAATTATGATATAGACGCCCATGTACCTATGATAATAGGCGGGGCTACAATAAAAGCTAAAGGTCAAAAAAGCAAGGCACTTACCGAACTGGTGGATATTTACCCAACACTCTGTGAATTGGCCGGATTGCCGGTTCCATCGCATTTACAAGGCAAGAGCTTAACCCCATTATTGAACGAACCTGCAACAGCATGGAGTAAAGCGGCCTATAGCCAATTTCTACTCGGAAGATTTGGGCCCATGGAAACTAGGGACCAAGAGCGCATGGGCTATTCCATAAGGACAGATCAGTATAGATACATAAGATGGTATAATTGGGACAAAAAATTAAATATGAAGGGTGAATTTTTGGACCATGAACTATTCGACCATTTTGCCGACCCCCAGGAAAACATCAATATTGCGGATGAGGATCACCTAAAGGAGGAAGTAGCATTTCTAACAGAACAATTACAAAATCAATTTAAATAAAAATTACTTAAATACCACTTGATCCTTAAGCATATGTCCGATATGGAAAATACTGTTTCCCCTTGCCGAAAGTTTAGGGCCATTTACTTAAACCACGCTTAAGTGAATATTAAGGCCTGCCCCATGGAAAGATCAAAAAACATCAATACTTTAAAATGAAGGATACCTTATTCACATTAAATTTAACTTTCCTGATAATAAACATAGGGTAAGGCCATTCCAAATTCGTCAATCATATGAAAGAAGTGCACTTTACCTTTAAAAACACAACAGTTTTAAGTATGATATCACACCTGTTAAAAAGAAAATCTTTATTGTTATTTGCGATTTTCCTTTCTTTAAACCTATATGCCCAAAACAAAAAGCCCAACATTGTGTTTATCCTGGTCGATGACTTGGGATGGATGGATATCTCCGCCAACGGCAGTACCTTTTACGAAACCCCTAATATAGACCAATTGGCAAAGGAAGGAATTCGATTTACACAGGCCTATGCCGCATCCCCTATCTGTTCCCCTACCAGGGCTTCCATTCTAACGGGAAAGAACCCAGCGCGAATAGACCTGACCCAATGGATAGGAGGTCCAGGAAATCCTGACTATAAAAGAAACCTGCCATTAGAGGAAGTACTGTTTCCGGAGCTGCTCCAGGAAGCCGGCTACAAAACTGCCTTTATGGGAAAATGGCATCTTAACAATGTTGAAGGCGAAGGAACCTTTTGGCCGGATAAACAGGGATTTGATGTTAATGTAGCTGGACATTTTAGGGGAGGCCTATATATCAAGAACAAATATTTTTCCCCTTGGAACATTCCCAATTTGGAAAATGGTCCCGAAGGGGAATATATGACCGATAGATTGGCGAAAGAAGCAGTGGATTTCATCGACCAAAATGCAAACGACCCATTTTTGCTGTACTTTTCCCTGTATTCTGTACACGCTCCCTTTGATGCCCCTGCGGATAGGGTTGAGAAATACAACAAAAAGAAAGAAAAATTGGGCCTCACCGATGCGGACAGATTTGCAGAAGAAACCCAAGGAAACCTAACATTTACTTACAGAAAGACCCAAGACCATCCCACTTATGCTGCCATGGTAGAATCCATGGACATGGCCGTGGGAAAAATACTGGACAAAATAAAGGATCAAGGTATAGCGGACAATACCGTGGTAGTTTTCTTTGCGGATAACGGTGGTCTTTCCACTTCGGAAGGCACTCCAACGGCCAACACTCCTTTAAGGGCTGGAAAAGGTTGGCTATACGAAGGGGGCATACGCGACCCGGCCATCATTAAATGGCCTGGAATTATAGAGCCTGGAACCGTTTCGGATGCCGTCATAACCAGTAGCGATTTCTACCCTACCATCTTGGAAATGACCGGGCAAGCTTTAAGACCTGAATTGCACATGGATGGAAAAAGTATTGTCCCGTTATTAAAGGGAGAGTCCAAGGATATCCATGAATCCACTTATTTCCACTATCCACATATATCCAACCAAAAAGGTAGTCCAAGTAGCGCCATTAGGGATGGGGATTACAAATTGATCGTATTTCTCAATGATTATAGGATGGAACTATACAACATTAAACATGATATAGGGGAAAGGAACGATCTGGCTTCGGAATTACCGGAACTAAGGGATCATTTATACAAGAAATTATATAAATGGTGGGATGAGGTAGATGCCAAATTTCCAAAGGAATTTACAATAAAAGCACCGAAGAATTAAATCAATTATACCTTAGAAAAATTCAAGCTCAAATGAAGCAAATAAAACTTATAATTTTATTCTTATTCTTTCTTCCCCTTGTCACTACCAATGCGCAAGAAAACAAAAAAATCAGAGTGGCCTGTATTGGAAACAGCATTACCTTTGGCTATGGAATTAAGGACCGAATAAAGGACGCTTATCCAGAACAACTGTCTCGAATGTTGGGCGATGGGTATGAAGTAAAAAACTTTGGCATTAGCGGTCGCACTCTATTATCCAAAGGCAACGCACCCTACATAGAAACCCAGGCCTATAAAGACGCCCTGGCCTATAATCCGGACATCGTTATCATAAAATTGGGCACCAATGACAGCAAGGATTTTAATTGGATCTACAAAGATGGGTTTGAAACAGATTATCTACAGCTCCTTGAGTCTTTTCAAAATTTAACATCCAAGCCGACCATTTATCCATGCTTGGCCGTCCCAGTTTACGAAAAAGGTAGAAAGATCAGTGCCGAGATCGTAACCAATGAGGTGAACCCCAAAATAAGGGAAATTGCCAAAAAGCAAGGTCTAAAACTTATTGACCTCTATACGCCCATGCTCGGAAAAGGCCACTTATTCCCAGACGCCATACACCCCAATGGTGAAGGAGCTGGAGAAATTGCAAAAATCATCTTCGAAAACCTTAGCGGTAAAAAGGCCGTTTTGGTATCTCAGAATTTTCCTGGCAAAAAATCCGACTGGAAAGGATTCGCGCGATATGATTTTGAATTTAACGGCAAAAAAGCGTTTGTTATAGAACCCAGCAAAACCACACCGGGAAAACCATGGGTATGGAGGGCTCGCTTCCCAGGATGGCATTCAGAAATGGACAGCATCTTACTTTCCGAAGGTTTTCACCTTGCCTACCTAAACACCAACGACCAATTTGGCAGTCCAAAAGCCATGAAATCTTGGGATCGATTTTACAAGTACCTGATCAGATCTCATGATTTTGATAAAAAAGTAGCTCTGGAAGGGGTTAGCAGAGGAGGTTTATTTGTCTATAACTGGGCAAAAATGCATCCAGACCTGGTTAGCTGTATCTATACCGAAGCCCCAGTATGCGATTTTAAAAGTTGGCCTGGTGGATTTGGAACTGGTATAGGTTCGGAAAAAGCCTGGAAAACTTTAAAGGAGGAATATGGATTTAAATCGGATGCCGAAGCCAAAAAGTATGTTGATAATCCCATAGATAACCTTGAAAATTTGGCAAAAGCCAAAGTGCCGGTATTACACATGATAAGTCTTACGGATTCCGTGGTCCCCCCCAAGGAGAACACCTTTCCCTTGATAAACAAATATTTAGAACTTGGGGGCATCGCCACTGTAGTAACCTGTACCGAGGGAAAACAAACCCTTCACGGGCATCACTTTCCCATTGAAACACCAAGACTGGGTGCAGATTTTATTAAGTATTACAGTAAACCGCAAGCTAAACCGCTCGACCCTTCAGCTTACCACAATGTAAGGGAAGGCCTTAAAAACAGTCAGATTAAATTTGAACATGAAAAAAAGGGCAGGGTAGCCTTTTTAGGTGGCTCCATTACCTATAACGGTGGCTGGCGCGATAGTATCACGAATTATTTAAAGGATAGATTTCCGGAAACCCAGTTCGAGTTTATTGCTGCAGGTATCCCTTCTACAGGTTCCACTCCAGGTGCATTCCGAATGGAGCGAGATCTTTTTAGCAATGGGCCGGTAGACCTATTATTTGAGGAAGCTGCCGTAAACGATGCCACCAATGGCAGAACGGATGAAGAGCAAATAAGGGCCATGGAAGGTATAGTACGCCATGCCCGTAACCTAAATCCCGCGACGGATATTGTCTTCATGCATTTTGTTGACCCTGGTAAAATGAAATTATACCGTGAGGGACAAACACCAAAAGTTATTCTAAATCATGAAAAGGTCGCAGAACATTACGGCATTCCTTCCATTAATCTTGCCAAGGAAGTGACCGACAGAATAGATGCAGGGGAATTTACCTGGAAAGATGATTTTAAAAACTTACACCCATCCCCTTTTGGCCAGGGGGTATACGCACGCTCCATGATAGCCATGTTGGAGAATTCCTGGCTAGGACCTGCTGCTGAAGACGATAAAATAAAAAGCCACATTTTACCGGCGCCTTTAGACGAGTTAAGCTATGACAATGGGGTTCTAATTGATATTTCGAACGCCAAAATCAGTGGAGATTGGAAATTGGTACCCAACTGGGAGCCTCAAGATGGGAAGGGAACCCGAAACAATTACACCAATGTGCCTATGCTGATAGGCGTGCGGACCAACGAGGGAAAAGCAAGCCTTACATTTGTTGGAAACACCGTTGGGATTGCCGTGGCTGCTGGACCAGATGCTGGAGTCATCGATTACAGGATTGATAAAGGACAGTGGCGAAAATTGGATTTATTGACCAATTGGAGTCGAAGCCTTCACTTGCCCTGGTTCTTTACTTTGGCCAGTGGGCTGGAAAATAAGAAACATACTTTACAGATTAAAGTAGCGGAAAAGGAAGACCCTAAACGAATTGGCAACACTTGTAGGATACGTTATTTCTATATCAACAAATAAAACACTAATAATTAAGCCTACCCGATGACCAAGCAATCCAAAAACAACTATTACAATATACTTCCCTTTCTCCTAATACTGACACTGTGCCTAAACCTAAAATCTGCCGCCCAACAACCTGTTAAGATCTTTATACTGGCCGGACAATCGAATATGCAGGGCCACGGAGAGATGGAAAAAGGGGAAAAAGGGAACTTAAAATGGGTAATTGAAAACGACAAAAAGGGCGATTACCAACGCCTGGTGGACGAAAATGGAAAATGGTCGGAACGGGATGATGTGTTTATACATACCTGGGATAAATTCGATATAGTTAAAAGTGGGAAATTAAGTGCTGGATACGGTGCCTTTAATACAACTATAGGGCCAGAACTTGGCTTTGGCCATGTTGTGGGAGACCATTACAAAAATAAGGTTCTCCTCATAAAAACGTCTTGGGGAGGTAAGAGCCTTGCCGTTGATTTTCGACCTCCCTCTGCGGTGGGCGAATCGGGATACAAGCGTATTCCCTCCCAACCCAAGGATACCGGGTACTATTATGTTCAAATGCTATCTACCATCCACAATGTACTTGACAATTTACATCAATATGTCCCCGATTATCAAGGAGAAGGTTATGAACTTGCCGGTTTTGGCTGGCATCAGGGTTGGAACGATCGGGTTACCAAGACTGCAAACAAATATTACGAAGAGAATTTAGTCCATTTCATAAAGGATATACGGAAAGATTTGGGAACTCCTACGCTTCCATTTGTAATTGCCACCACAGGCATGAAAGGATGGGCCGACAAAGATCCTAGGGCAATTTCCCTTTTGAATGCACAATTGGCCATGACCAATTATCCTGAATTTAAGGATAATGTATCTGTTGTTGATACTAGGGATTTTTATATAGATATCGAAGATTCCCCATCAAAACAATTTTATCACTGGAATAGAAATGCAAAATCTTACCTTCTTATAGGAGAAGGGTTGGGAAAGGCCATGTTGGATCTAAAGAAAAAACAAACAGCCAACAACATACTTCAGGATACTAGAAATGTTGCCAGCTATGATAGCAAATATCTAACTCCGATCCCTCCCATGGGCTGGAATAGTTGGAATGCCTTTGAAAAGGATATCGATGAACAAAAAATAAAGGAAATAGCCGACATCATGGTAAGTTCCGGAATGCGCGATGCAGGTTATAAATATTTAGTTCTGGACGATGCCTGGATGGCCTCTGAAAGAAACGAAAAGGGACAATTGGTTGCCGATTCCATAAAGTTTCCTGGAGGCATGAAGGCCATTGGAGACTACATACACAGCAAAGGTCTTAAGTTCGGTATTTACGAATGTAGGGGCGATCTAACCTGTCAAAACCTACCTGGCAGCTTTCAACACGAACAAACGGATATGGATTCCTTTGCGGCTTGGGGCGTGGATTACATTAAATTGGATGCCTGTTTCGCTAGAAAAAATGGAAGGTTATCTACGGAAGATTTGGACGTTTACCACAAGGCGATCCTTAAAACAGGAAGGCCAATGGTTTTGAGTATTTCCGATTTTGGAAGTGGTGCCTGGGCCTGGGGTGGTAAAAATTATGGTCAACTTTGGCGCACCTCCATGGACATCTATCCAAGAATACAATCCGTCTACCGTTGTGCGGAAACCTCTGGAGGTAACGGAGCCATTCACCCAGCATTTAAAGGATTATGGCAATTCGCTGGACCGGATAGCTGGAACGACCCGGATATGCTTCAGGTAGGCAATTTAAAAAGCACTATAGAAGATAAGGCCCATTTTAGTCTGTGGTGTATTTTGGCTGCCCCCATAATGGCCGGAAATGATTTACGATCCATGTCCGACGAGGTTAAAAACATCCTTATGGCACCTGAAGTAATCGCCATCAACCAAGATTCCAGGGCTCATCAAGGGTTCAAAGTGTATGACAAGGACAGCCTTGAAATATACAACAAGCCTTTATCCGATGGAACTACTGCCGTATTAATGCTCAATAAAGGTGAAAAAAAATCGGACATCACCCTACAATGGAATCAAATAGGACTAAGCGGCCCACAGAATGTGAGGGATCTTTGGCTAGAAAAGGATCTTGGCACATTTGATGGTTCCTTTACCGCAAAAAACCTTGGAAAACACGAACATCTTTTACTTAAAATAGGGCGTATTGGAAGCGCCCCTGTTCCCGGCCCAACGCCCGTACCGGAAGAAAAATACACTGTTACCCAAAAGGGAACCACCTACCTCAGTGATATTTACTATATGCTTAAAAAAGGAAATACACCTAGAGAGGACAGAACCTACCACGGTAAACCGATCAAGATAAGCGGAAGGAAATACAAAAAAGGACTGGGTATGAAAAGCAATTCGGAGGTTATGTACCGACTTAATGGCAAAGCCGATCGTTTTCAGGCGATAGTCTCCCTAGACAAAAATTCCCCAAAAGGGGCCACTGGCAGGTTTCAAATTATGGTGGAAGAAAAGTTTGGTGGCCGCATCATTTTTGATAGCGGAAATATCAAAAAAGGAAAAGTCCAAATCGACATAGACGTAAGTGGCCTTGACTTTATTCTCCTGGATTTCTCTGGAAAAAAAGTATTTGGCAATTGGGGCGATGCAAAAGTATTATCCCATTAAACATTTAAAAACATTCATATCTTGTTACTATACCTTTCAACGAGGAAATTAAAAACCAAAACTATCGTAAAAAATATATTATGACCAATAACATCCTAAAATCGAAAATCAAGGACCATCGTTACAATCTGATCCTAATGATTGCCATCCTAGCCGGTTGTCAGATAGCATTGTTTGGCCTTCACAACACCACGGACCAAAACAACAATTACACTGGGGAACTGGCTACAACGTATTTCAGTGATTTCGAAAACAATCCCCAACTGTATGAGAAGGCATCTTTACCCTTGAGTTCCAAGGATTTTGATAATGCCTTATGGATTACGGATAACCGCAGTCTGCCAAAAAAGGATTCGCTTTTCTATCTGGATCACCCCGCTCCCATTTTTAGAAAGGAGTTTAAAGCCCAAGGCAAAATTAAAAAAGCTACCCTTTATATAACTTCTGCAGGTTACTATAAAGGAAGTATAAATGGCGAACCCATTGGTAAAAACGTGTTGGATCCTGCTTGGACGGACTATAGCAAAAGAACGTATTACACAGAATATGATATCACTTCCCAGATCAAAAAAGGAAACAATAGTCTTGGTGTCAGTTTGGGCAATGGTTTCTACAATCCTCTTCCTTTAAGAAAATGGGGTAGAAGAAATTTAAGGAAAGACCTTAGTGTGGGCAAACCAACTTTTATCGCCAATCTTGTATTGCAGTATCAGAACGGTGATAGCCAAAGTATTATCACCGACAGCTCATGGAAATTTTCCTATGGGCCTATTATCAGGAACAGTGTTTATTTGGGAACTGTGTATGACGCCAGACAGGAAATAAAAGGTTGGCAACTCCCTGGCTTTAAAGACTCCTCTTGGAAACCTGCCATTGTAGGCAATAGCCCAGGTGGGGACCTACAAAAAGCTTTTTTTCCCCCTGTCCAAGTGACCAGGACCATAACCCCCGTCGCTGTTACTTCCCCTGAAAATGGAGTTTACCTAGTGGACATGGGCGTAAATTTCACAGGCACCTATAAGATTAAACTATCTGGAAAAGTAGGCGATACCATCACTTTTAGGTTTGGAGAGCGCATTTATGATGATGGCAGCCTAAACCCAATGACTACGGTAATCGGTCAAATAAAAAGGAAAGGTGTTGGTGGACCGGGAGCTCCGGAAATTGCTTGGCAAACGGACACCTATGTTATTGGGAAGGATGGCTCAGCCTGGTTTGAACCGGCATTCACCTACCATGTTTATAGATATATGGAAATTAAGGGGCTCCATAAAGCTCCTCAAATTGCGGACGTTCAAGGGCTGGCAATACATACCAATGTTGAAGACGCCGGGGACTTTACCAGTTCTTCCGAACTATTCAATAATATTCAAGAGATTACAGAAAGAACCTTCTTGTCCAATTTGGTCAGTGTACAATCAGATTGTGCTGCACGGGAGAAATTTGGTTACGGTGGCGATTTAAACGCCACCAGTGAATCCTATATCAACAATTATGATATGCAAGGTATTTACCGCAAAACGGTCTACGACTGGGTAGACGCCATGAAAGATTCAACTTTTGTGGACACGGCCCCTTTTGCAGGCGTAGAATATTGCGGTATTAGCTGGGAGTCTGCCTATCTTACTACACAGTATTACCTATACCTTTATTATAATGACACCGAATTTGTAAAGGAATTATATGACAAGAATGTACAATGGATGGAAAAAGTAGCCAAAATCCATCCAGAGGGAATGGTGAACAATGGCCTTAGCGACCATGAATCCCTAGCACCTGTCCCTGTGCAATTAACTGGAACTTCGCATTATCTCCAATGTGCCGAAATAATGGAAACATTTTCCAAGGTGATGGGCAACAAATACAATGAAGACCGATACCACAGTCTGGCAAAAAAACTTCGTGGCCTTATAAAGTCCGAATTCTGGGACAAACCTGTAAATAGGAAGATAAACCGTCAGACCCTTTTTTCCACTTTGTTATATCACAACATTGTACCTGAAAAAGAACTTGGTGCTGCCAAGGACTCCTTACAAAAAGCTTTGTACAATGGCCCCAATGGTCATCTTAATACTGGGATTTTTGGCACTAAATACGCCCTTGAGACCATTTCCAAATATATTTCACCAGAAGAAGTCTTCAAGGTGGTGAACAGTACGGAATTTCCTGGTTGGGGCTTTATGATAGATAACGGAGCCACTACCATTTGGGAGACCTGGAAGGAGAGTGATGGTGTCTTCTCCAACAACCACCCTATGTTCGGATCTATTACCGAATGGTTTTATCGGTGGCTTGGGGGCATACAACCTGACCCTGCAAATCCGGGATTCAAAAAATTCATCCTATCTCCCACCACCCCTGATGGCCTGGAATATGTGAATACCCAATATGAGTCACCCTTTGGCACCATAGTATCCAATTGGAAAAAGGAATCGCTGGATAGCTACCGTTATGATATGACCATTCCCCAAAACAGCATTGGTATGGTTCATTTAAAAGAGGTTTCATCCAAAAAAATAAGGATTACCAAAAATGGGGTATCGCTTAAAAACAGCAGCATAAAAAATCTGGAAACAGGAGAATTTGAACTAGAAGCAGGTGTTTACTCCATTGTTGTATCACAAAAATAATAACCATAATGTGCTATCGCTTTAATGTTTAGGTCAAAGCACCTTGGCCCGTATTAAATTGACAGACAAAACACCTATAATCCACATGAAATTGTACACTACTGCAATTAAAAAGCAAATTGTAAACTGTTTATTACTCTTGCCATTTTGGACCATGATGGCCCAAAACAATATTTCTGCGGGGGCAGATGAGCGCACCCCTTCCAGAGCACAATATTTTAGTTGGATCAATAATACCAATGAAGGTGCCACAGCGGAACATACCAAGATCAATCTGGAATTTTTTGGTTGGCTTAAAGAAGATTATGGGATGCAATTGGATATTTACGCCTTGGATGCCGGGGCCATAGATGGCAAGAATTTTTATGGCAGTATTTATTCAGATCGATTTAAGAGGCAATTTCCCAATGGCTTTGACCCTATTTACGAACAAGCTAAATCCTTGGATATACGCTTAGGGGTCTGGGGCGGACCAGATGGGTTTGGAGATACGCCAGAGGAAGAAAAGGCACGAATAGACCAAATGGTAAAATTGTGCAAGGATTATGATTTTGCTCTTTTTAAGTTCGATGCAGTCTGTGGTCCCCTACGCCCTGAAAAAGAAGATGCCTTTATTAAGTTAATGCAACAGGCTCGCGAACACAGCCCAGACTTAATCCTATTAAACCACCGTCTAGGCTTGGATAAGGCCAAACCTTACGCCACTACCTTTCTATGGGGAGGCAATGAAACCTACATAGACGTTCATATGGCGAATACCATGACTGCTCCACACCATAGAGCACAAGCTATGTCCAGAGGGCTTGTTCCCAATTTACAGCGACTAACGGAAGACCATGGTGTTTGTATATCATCCTGTTTGGATTATTGGGAGGATGATTTAATACTACAATCCTTCAATAGAAGTCTAATTCTTTCACCAGAAATTTATGGAAACCCATGGCTTTTGAATGACGATGAGTTCTCTAAATTGGCCCAAATCTACAACCTTCATAAGAAATACAGGGACATTCTTGTTGATGGAAAAATACTTGGTGATTCCTATGGGCCCAATGCCGTTGCTAGGGGGGATGGTAAAACCCAAATAGTAAGCCTTAGAAATTTAAATTGGGAACCGGCAACCTATTCCATGACCCTAAATGAAGAGATAGGTCTTAAGGCCGAAGGGGATATAACCCTTCTTCAATTACATCCTACCGAAAAATTGATCGGCACCTTTTCCAAAGGCGAAACCATTCCTGTTGAAGTAGTCCCTTTTAGATCGGCCTTGATCTTGGCAACCACAGAAGAATACCAGGACCCCATTATTACCGGGGCCCACTTTACAACGATAAGAAATATATCCGATGCGCCTATTGAAATGGAAGTATTGGGAATGCCAGGAACCACCACCAGCATTGGGCTATTAAACCAGGACCAATATTCTTCCGTTGAAATTAACGGTAAAAATGCAGATCGCATACTGAAAGGTAAAAAACTGAAACTCCATTTTCCCGGGGAAGAATTAAAACAAAACTTTCACCGCCCACTAAATCCGTTTGAAGAGGTTCCTATTCCTGAAGATATTGAATCCCTATACGAAGCCACGGTTTTTGCTGCGGACAACAATGCACTGGAAGTAAGGTCCTTGCAACGGTCTGGAGAAACCAACTTCCCGGCAGTAAAAGCGGCCCGTGATGCATTTTTTAATCAAGAAGCCTTTGTTAATAGAGGTATTTGGGACAAGAATTTATTCGATGGCAATTTGGAAACCGGATTTTGGCCACAAAAAAAATATCGATTGGACACCCGTATTGAGGGAGGCACTTTACGCTTGGATCTTGGAAAAATCACCCATTTGGACAAACTTATAATCACTGTTCCCAACGAATTTGCCCTACAGCCTATACTTGTTGGAGAAGGCAATTTTGTTGAAATCTCTACGGATTTGGTACACTGGGAAGAGCTCACTTACTTGGCTGGAAAGCAATCGGAAATAAGCATAGGAAAGAAAGTGCGTTATCTAAGGTTTAAAAATTTCCCTCAACAAATTGTAGAGATTGAAGGTGTGGCCAACGGACAAAAATTGGATAGAAGTTTATGGAGGGCCTCCAATCTCTTTGCACATTCAAGTATGAAAAAAGCGAAAAAAGTATGGAAGTCCAAAATAGTACTGCACCAAATAGCCGAGGGTAGTTATCTCTCCGTAGCCCTAAATGGAAAACATGGCATTGAAGGAGCCTATGCCGCGGCGAAAATGGGCAATAAATATATAGGATCTCCTGATAGGGCTTCATCCTACCCTGCCAATAATTGGGAATTTATGACCTCCCGTCGAGACAAGAACTATACCTATTTTATCCCCTTGGACAAAAGTATGGAAGGAAAGGAAATAGAAGTTTTTGTAATGGGATATGATATGGACAACCTGGATTTTGATCCGGAATTGTACATCACTGCCTACCCACATCCTTGGAAAAAAATAAAACTCACCCTTAATAAAAAGTAGCCCCCTACCTATGTTCTTAAAAACAGCTTTATACCATACACTGATCCTTTGTCTTCTGGGGCTGCCCCAACTCGCCAAAGCAGAAGTAAAACTACCAGCAATTTTTGGTGACAATATGGTACTGCAACAACAAACGGATGCCGCTATTTGGGGAACAGCTTTGGCCAATAAGACGGTAGAGGTTAGCACCTCTTGGAATAACAGAACCTATTCCACCAAAACCGACAGTACAGGAAAATGGAGGTTAAAGGTCCATACCCCCATTGCAGGAGGCCCCTATGATATTACCATAACCGATGGCACTCCCTTGAAGCTCTCAGATGTCCTTATTGGGGAAGTATGGGTGTGTTCTGGTCAATCCAACATGGCCATGACCTTTAAAGGATTCCTAAACCAGCCGGTATTGGATGCAAACAAAACAGTTGCCCTATCCTCCAATAATTCCATTCGTCTTTTTACGGTCAAAAGAAAGGCCAGCCTTTTAAAATTGGAGGATTTATCCGGGGAATGGCTAAAGAGCAATCCTGAAAACGTTTCTAATTTTAGCGCTACCGCCTATCATTTTGGTAAAATGCTACAGGAAATACTACAAGTTCCCGTAGGCCTCATATGTTCTAGTTGGGGAGGAACACGGATTGAGCCATGGATAAGTAAGGATGGGTTGGAGGAATTTGAGTGGGTTCCGGAACCAGCAGTGGATAAAAAAGGCAAGGTAACACATAGAATACCAACCTCCCTGTTCAATGGAATGATAAACCCATTGGCCGGTTATGGCATTAAGGGCGTCATCTGGTATCAGGGAGAATCCAATAAGGCGGAATACAAGGAATACGAAAAACTACTGCCTGGTTTAATAAACAATTGGCGCGCTGAATGGGACATTGGTGATTTTCCCTTTTACTATGCCCAAATTGCACCTTATAATTACAATATACCAGGACTAAATTCCGCCTTGCTAAGAGAGGCCCAACTAAAAGCTTCCACTGCTGTAGAGAACACAGGAATGATCAGTTTAATGGATATAGGGGAAGAGAAGTACATTCACCCTGCCAATAAACAAATTGGAGGGGAACGTTTTGCTTATTTGGCCTTGGCCAAGACTTATAACATAAAGGGAATAGCTTATTCCGGTCCCGTTTTAAAAGAAATGAAAATAGACGGCCCCATGGTTAAACTGAGTTTTGACCATGCCATTAATGGCCTAACTACCTTTGGCAAAAAATTGACCCATTTTAAGATAGCCGGAAAAGATAAGCGCTTCTACCCTGCCCACGCTACCATTAATTGGCAGGGCATTACCCTGTTTTCGGCCTTTGTGCCCAACCCTGTGGCTGTTAGATATGCTTTTGACGACTTTGTGGTAGGGGAACTCTATAACAATGCAGGCTTGCCAGCCTCTTCCTTTAGAACCGATGATTGGGAGGTGAAGTAGCCAGATTTAACCCTTCCCGTAAACCTATTGATTATGACTTATATGATTGTAATAAAGAAAATCCTATTTGTTCTTCTATGTATTGTTGTTTTTATAGGATGTTCAGAGGAATCAAAAAAGACAAAAAGGCCTAATGTTATCATTGTGGTAACGGACGACCAAGGTTTTGGCGATTTGGGATATTATGGCAATCCACATGTCCAAACCCCTACACTGGATAGTTTTGCAAAAGAAAGTGTTCGCTTTGACCAGTTTATAGTATCCCCGGTTTGTGCGCCTACACGTGCCTCTTTAATGACAGGCAGATACTCGCTAAGGACAGGGGTTCGGGACACCTATAGAGGAGGAGCCATAATGGCCACAGAGGAAACAACCTTGGCAGAAATGCTTAAGGAAGCAGGTTATACCACTGGTATGGTAGGCAAATGGCATTTGGGCGACAACTATCCTTCCAGACCGCAAGATCAAGGCTTTGATTACACCCTACGACATTTATCGGGAGGAATTGGTCAGCCAGGCGATTGGCCCAATACCCCCAAAGGAAACCGTAGCTATTTTGATCCCATTCTATGGAAAAATGGAGAAATGTTCCAAAGTAAAGGTTATTGTTCCGATGTTTTTACGGACGCGGCCATAGACTTTGTAGAGGTCAATAAGGAACAACCATTTTTCCTATACCTATCCTATAACGCCCCACATGCCCCTTTACAAGTACCCCAGGAGTACTATGACAGATATAAGGACCTTGATCCCTCATCAGGTTTTGAAAATGACGCAAGACCTTTTCCGGAAATGGATGAACGCATGAAAGAAAACGCCAGAAAGGTATATGCCATGGTTTCCAATATTGACGATAACCTAAAAAAACTATTTCAGCAATTGAAAGAATTAAAATTGGAAGACAATACCTTGGTCATATTTATGACGGACAATGGTCATCAACACGATCGTTATGCTGCGGGAATGAGAGGGCGAAAATCATTTGTATATGAAGGCGGGGTAAGGGTCCCCTGTTTCTGGAGACTTCCTTCCAAGTTTAAAGGCAATAGGGATATTAAAACCCCTGCGGCCCATTATGATATTTTTCCTACCCTGGCAGATCTATGCAATACCCAACTCCCTACAGATAGCGTTATAGACGGAAAAAGTCTTGTGCCGTTATTGTCCAATGAAAATTCCAGTTTGGATAATCGTACCCTGGTACGAAGTTGGGTAAGGGGCGGACCGGAACGATATGATAACATCTCCATTAGAAAAGATCATTACAAACTAGTTGGAAATACTGGAGAAACAGAAGGAATAGAGCAGTTTGAACTTTTCAACATTCAGGATGACCCTTATGAACGGAACAACATAGTTGGCACCAACACTTTAAAAGCCCAAGAATTAAAAAATGAAATGGACACTTGGTTTGATGAGATGACCAATTCCCCCAACTTCATAAAAGCCCAGCCCGCAATTGTAGGCACAGTACATGAAAACCCTTCTGTGTTGAATTTAAACGATGCTGTGTTTGAGAAAAACGAAACAGTGGGCCAAGATATAGCCGGATGGGAAATAGAAGCCACAGAGGCCGGAAATTACGATATACAAATAAATCTGGGCCACAATCGATTTTCCCAGATCGCTTTAACGTTAACTGTTGGGGAGTTGGAAATAAAACGAAACTCCAACGAGTTGGTAGATGGTATTATAGACATAAAAAATATAGCGCTTCAAAAAGGTGCAACCAAACTTGTACCTATAATAACGGGCAAAAATGGTGGATATATTAAACCCTTTTATGTGGTAATGACCAAAATAAATTAGATAATGCTGATTAAATGGCGGACCCGAGAGTTCTTCACTTGAATTTAATAATCTAAAACCTCTCGACTGGGTCTACCGACTATGGCAGTCTCTTCGACTGAGTCCTATTTTGAAACCCCCGTTAACTATTGCGAGAGAATTCACAAATACAAGGCTGCAGCTACCTGTATGATTTAGCTCATAGCATCATTATTTTAATGGTATTCGTAAACCTACGGTTTCTCTCTATCGTTCGAAATAACTGGCTCGGCAAACTTGAACAATAAACTTTTAACTTTAAACTATTTATTGTTAATTATTGATTGTACACTTTAAGAAGCAGATTGCCGCGCCACACCCGCCTATCGGCTGGGCAGGTTCGCAATAATGCCTCCAAGGGCTCCTCTATTTGTTCAATTTTGGTCCTTGGGGTTTCGCATCTTTGCCATAATCGATATATCCTGCAGAATTTAATTTATAATTCCACTTATCAATATAATACTGCCTTGGCCTGAATTCGTCCCCTATTTTACTTAATTCATTTTGAAGAACCACTTCCATTTCCTCTTGTAGTTGTTTATATTCCGGGTTATGAACAAGGTTGTCCAATTGGAGCGTATCCTTTTTATTATCGAACAGGAACAATGGCCCTTCAAGGGTTTTAACATAGGCATATCTGCTCGTATAAACACCCCTGTACTCATCCGACTTTCCCGCAAAGGGGGAAACGTTCATAACAAGAGTTGCCTTATCCTTTTTAAGCTCGGGGTTCTCGATGGCATCGGCCATATTCTCACCATCAACAAATCCTGGCACTGGCAAGTCTGCTAGCGACAAAAGTGTTGGAAGAATGTCAGGAACGTTGATAGGGGCCTCTACTTCAATCTTCTTATTACCAAAACGGGCCGGATATTTTAGAAGAAAAGGTATCCTAACCGATTCTGCCCATGGCACTTGCTTTTGTTTGGGTCGAACACCATGCGAACCTAGCATTTCGCCATGGTCGGAGGTAAAGACAATGATGGTGTTTTCGGAAATTCCCGCCTCCTCAATCGCTTTTTCCAAATCGCCAATGCACTTGTCCAAGGCCAGGATATGGGCATAATATCCCACTGCTTCCTTTTTGGCTGTTTCCCTCATATCTTCTGCAACATTATCCCTGAGGATTATATCCCCTTCATTGAACTGCTCTTGAAATTCTTTGGGAGCACTTCCATGTGGAAAATGTGGAGCCCCCCAAGCGAGAACCATAAGAAAAGGGTTGTCCTTCCCTGCATTTTCCTGGATATATGAGATAGCATCCCGAGTCTCGGCGTATGGTCCATAACCTTCCCATTTTTTCTTTATACTATCGTTGCCTTCATAGTATATAAGGTTATTGTAGTCATGGGAACATTCCAAGGCCTTCCAATAATCAAAACCTTGTCTTCTTTCAGGGGGAGTATAGTCAAATCTTCCCATGCCATCTAGATGCCATTTACCTATATAGCCCGTATTATAACCTGAGTCTTTAAAAAGTTCCGCTAGCGTTACCGACTCCTCCGGTAGGTGAAGGTCATTAAAGATCATTCCAGTAGTAGTAGGATACTGTCCAGTTAAAAACGCTGCCCTAAAAGGGGTACAGACCGGTGTAACCGAAATGGCATTTTTAAAGTTTACGCCCTTGGCCGCCAATTGGTCCAGATTGGGCGTCTTGCCTATAAGGTTGGGGTCTCCGTTATAACCTGTGGCCTGGGCCCTCCATTGATCGGCGAGCACGAAGACTATATTTGGTTTCTTGCCCTTGGTGGAAACCGTTTCTTTAGGGTTCTTATTTTTGCAGGATGATAGGACACCAATGCAAATTATCAAACATATTACTATTCTACCTTTATTATTCATAAGCGATGTTTCCATAAATATCAATTTTCCAAATTCCTTATTTTAGGGATATATACAATTTTAACTTCCTTGGACTACCTCTGGGTTATTGCAATCCAATTATTTCAAGAAATCTAAGGCACATATTAAACCTTAGTGCACCATCCACCCATTTTATAGGTATTGTCTTTCCTGCCCCGATTTTATTTTGACAACAACCCCCAAAAGGTTCTCCACAATGATCCACACTGTTGATCTATCATTCTTCCCATCCTTGTTTTGTGACAATGGGTACATAGCCCACCTCCAACCCAGCTGGAGGGGTTACTATCAGGGCCGCGTCAATATTGGCCAGCTTTCCTATCCTGGGCGCTGGGAGATATTCTTGTTCCTTTGTCCAATTCCTATGCAATTTCTCAACTCGCCGCTGTAGCTCCTCCCGTTCGGCAACCGATAAATCGGCGTTCAGCAATGCAGGCTGATCAACAAATTTGTACCAATAATAGGTTACTGTACTGCCATCCCCAATTTTGGTTTTAAAAGGTCCGGCAACCGATCCTGGTTTTTTCCAACTGCTTTCCTCATCTACAGGGGTTATATAAGGTTTCATGGGTTTATCCGTAGAAACAAAACTAACCTTATGAAGTCCGGATTCGGAAGGAACATCTTCGGCTTGCACTGCCTCCCAATGTGGCGTATCTCCCTCCTTTTTCTTAAGCTGATAGTATTCCGGAAGCGTCATCAACTGCCCATCCTTAGTGCTGGTCTTCTTTACCAATTGATCGTTCCAACTATATCCAAAGGTAATTGAATCAAAGGCCACTGGGGTGGCCATAGAGTTCCAATCGATGGGCCATCTCTGATCTTTTGGCACCTCTTTGGAATACAATTTCCAACTAGAACCTGCCTTTCCCTTAAACGTATGTACTATGGCCCCTTGTGGATCAATGGCACCACTTACTGCTGGACCGTTGTTTTCCAACCATGATTTTACTCCGTCCCAAAGTGCGCTCTTTTTGTATGCTGTCATTTGATGAATAAGCACCGATTCGCCAATTGGCCCACTGGGAAAAGAGGTCGGTGCCGACCTGGCGTAGACCTCCCCATTGCTATCCGTGTACTGTACGCTAGGAATATGTTGGGTTTCCATTTGCACAGGTTTATTTGGCTTTGCGGGCCGAGTATCCAAAAACATTCCGGCCAATTCCGGTTCCTCTACAATAGGTTTAGCGAAAAAATAAGGTGTAAAAAAGGCCACAGGACCCTTAAAGTTCCCCGTATTTAAAAACAAGGTCCATGAGTTGTCCCCGGTGGGAACACTTTTTCCCGCAGTGGAAGGTTTTGCATTGATAAGTGGTAGCGTCAGATAACCGTAGCCGAATAATTCCCCGCAGGTACCTTGTTCCAGATTTAGTCCGTCCGGAGGCCACAATACCCACGGACTTAGTTGAGCTATTCCGTACTTGCCCTTTGGTTGCTCCCAGTCCCTTCCTTTTCCTGCACCTGGGCCATTGGCCCATTCACTGAAATTCAACGCGACCCCGCCCATAATAAACTTGGGGGTTTCGGTGGCAAAGCGCGTGTCTCGCCACCACCCCAATCCACCTTCTATGTCATTGTACAACTTCCTATCCGGTTTTGGTATGTCATAACTCGGATGCATCCATGTTCCAAAAAGCCCAGTTTGAAAACTATTTCCTGGATAGTCCTTCAACAAGGGCCATGCCGCTACATAGGTGGAGAAACCCGCATTATAGGTCTCCGGAACCTTGTTGATCCCTACCATAAGATAGCCGTTCATGGAAATTTTCTCGGCCTCCCCCGAAACCTGTACTACTTGGGCATAAAAATAGTTGGCGCCAAAAATTAACAAGACCAACCCATTTAAAATCTGTCTTTTGATATAGTTGCCATTAGTCCTGTTCTTTTTCATTATTCTATTCATTTATGCTTTAAGTAATTTAATGGATTGAAATACTGCTATGCTATTTTTTTGTTTGTCCACCAAGTCCCTTTAGCTTCTCAATACCTATAGGTTGTCTATTTTTAGGGGCACTTCGTCCACTAAGTTTTAAATGTTTTAGCAGTTCCTGAAGTTCCTTTCGTTTCTCTTCGTTGGCATAATATAGATTTGTAGTCTCTCCCGGATCCTCGGACAGGTTGTACAATTGCCCTGGTGCATCCCCTGCCGTTTCTGGTAGGGCATATTTTTTCATAAATCCCTTTTCATATTGGTTACCCCCTGATCCCCTGTGGTCCAGGTATTTCCAGTTTCCTTGACGGATTTGAAATTCCCCTCGGAAACTCTGGGTCAACAAATGGGGCCTGATCGGCTCACCATCCTTCTGCATCCCCAACATGGCAGGTAACATATCAAAACTGTCGGTGGCATCTTCCTCATTGAGTTGGTACCCAACAACGGAAGCGACCGTAGCAAAAACGTCGGTGATATTGGTCATTTGTTCACTTACCAATCCTTTGGGAATCTTGCCAGGCCAGCGTGCGATGAAGGGAACGCGGTGACCGCCTTCCCAGGCATCGCGCTTCATTCCTCTCCAACCACCGGAGGCATCATGTCCGTAATCCTCACGCATCCAATCTACATGTACGATCTCCGCACCATTGTCCGAGCTAAACATTATCAGGGTATTGTCATCTATTCCCAACTCTTCCACCAAATCCAACACACGACCAACTATAACATCCAGTTCATAGACAAAATCGCCACGGGGTCCGGCATTGGTAAGACCATTAAACTCCGGAGCCGGAAGTACCGGCGCATGGGCAATTTGGGTAGATAGGATGGTAAAAAATGGGACGTCCGGAGTCTTTTTTCGATGTTCCTTGATAAAATTTTGTGTCTTTTCATAGAACAGGAGATCTGCCTCCATGAAATTGTAGCCCGGTGCCATCCAACCCTCATCGTTGTCCCAGCGCCATTTACCCCCAAGGTTTGGTAGGTTGTCACTTTTATGTCTTTCACTGGCAGCTACGGGTACCATACCGTTCTCTATATATACGTACAAAGGATCCGTAGTAGGGCAATTGGGAGTAATGAACGACTCATCAAATCCCCTTGCATTGGGACCATCAATAAGGGGAGTACTTTTTTCATAATCGATAAGCAATGAATTTTCAAACCCACCACCAAGTCGCTTATTATCTTTATCGAACCAACTCAAGCCTACATGCCATTTCCCGAACACTCCGGTCCGGTATCCTTTTTTTTGAAGCATTTGTGCAATAGTAAGGGTCCCGGGTCTTAAGAAACTGGGACCGCCTGGACCTTCAAAAGCTGGCCCTCCGCCTCCTGTGGAACGATAGATCTGTTGCCCGGACAAAAGTCCGTAACGTGAGGGTGAACAGATGGTGGACGGACTATGGGCATCCGTAAACATTATCCCTTCCTTGGCCATTTTATCCAAACGCGGGGTCTTATAAGCCGATTCGGCATTGTAACAGGAAAGGTCCCCGTACCCAAGATCATCGGCATAAATAATGATAATGTTAGGTAGTTCTTGAGCCATTGTCCTAACAGTGCCAACCATACAACTTAAGGCTAATAATAGTATTTTAATCTTGGTCATATTTCTATGTTTAAAAAAATTTATTAATGTCTTATTACAAGAGTCATCTTATCGTCTAGTTTTTCATCAAAACTTCGGTACATTATTTGACGTCACTTTTATAAAAAACAGGCTTCCAAATACCTATTACCTATTTAGTTGGACGCTTAATGGAATACCCTTGCTGTTGATACCTTTTCAAAATGTCCTGCATGCCCTTGATAATATCCGGATATTGATTATAGAGGTTATTTTTCTGTTCTGGATCAATTTCCATATCAAATAGTAATCCGGCCGATTCGAAATCCTTATACCCTCTAAGTTCCTTAAAACTATCCGGCATTTTGGAATGCTCTCCAGAGGAACCATCCATATAAAGCCATTTTCCCTGTCTCAGTGCCCAAATTTTCTCGTTGGTATTATGTACGGTAGCTTCCCGTATGGGGGAACTATATGAGTTGCCTTTTAATAATGCCGTTAAATTATAACTGTCCGGTGCTGCATTAGTTGGTAAACTGGAGTTGGTAATGTATGCCAATGTTGCCATGATATCTACTTGGGATATTACTTCCTTGGAAATAGACCCTTCTTTAATGCGGTTTGGCCATTTAACAATAAAGGGAACATGGTGGCCCCCTTCCCAGACATCCCGTTTTAGACCTCGAAATTCGCCCATACTGAAATGTCCATATTTTTCGGCCCTGTCAAAGGCGTAATGTTCCGGTCCGTTATCAGCACTAAAAATAACTATGGTATTCTCTTCCAATCCTTTTTCTTTCAATGCTTTTAAGACCTGCCCGGCCACCCAATCCGTTTGATAAACAAAATCCCCATAAGGTCCCGCTGCAGACTTACCCTTAAATTCGTCATTTGGAATTATTGGGGCATGTGGAGCAGGAAGGGCGAAATATAAAAAGAAAGGTTCCTTGCCATCCTGTTTTCCTATCCATTCCACCGTCTTTTTGGTAAGCGTGGGCAAAACCTCATAAGGGTTCCAACCTTCCACCTTGGGGCCAGGTCTAAATTCCCATTCCCCCTCCTCTATATCAAAGCCCACATTGTGTACATCCATAACGCTTTCGGGTAATTGTATAAAGCGGTCATTTTCCATCCAGGCATATGGAGGAAAATTTATGGTCCCATCACCAAAATAATAATCAAATCCCCTGTCCAAAGGCCCTCCGCTAATAGGTTGGTTCCAGTCCACATCCGCGGGTCGATAAAATTTTCGCATTCTTCCCCATTGCATCACTTCACCAGAGGGTTCATTTTTAAATTTCCAATTCCATCCCAAATGCCATTTTCCAATACAGGCGGTTTTATACCCATTATTTTTAAGAATCTGTGGCAAGGTTACATCACTTTCATCAAAAAAAGGCTTCCCAAAAGCACCTACAATTCCGAATTGCCTTCTCCAATGATAGGTACCTGTAAGAAGTGCGAACCTACTGGGGGAACATATCCCGGAAGAGCTATGGGCATCTGTGAAGCGCATGCCTTCAGAGGCCAATTGATCTAAGTTTGGGGTTGGTATTTTTGAATCGGGATTTTGGACATGAAGGTCTCCATATCCCATATCATCGGCATAAATAATAATGATATTTGGCCGTTCTTGTGCCATGGATACCATAGGCCCAACTATAAAACTTAAGGTGAGTAACAACAATCCCATCTTTGTCATATTTTCAAGTTTAAAAGAATTAATATATGCCTTATTTCAGAAAATTACTTTTTCGGTCCTGTTTATTGAACAATAAATACGGATCGGCCATACAACTTATCCTTAAAAAAAAGCTGGCACAGTGATGTAGCCAGCTTTTTAAACACTAATCCAATATCACGCGTTTTACCAGTTAGGATTCTGGGTCAAACTCTCATTCAATGTTAGTTCATCAATAGGCAAAGGCAATAAGTAATCCCGATTGGGATCGAAACCATAAGCCCCTCCATTTAAGAAATTGACATAAGGATCCAGGAACCCGTCACCATCCACCGTTAAATTTGGATATTTTGCCTCAATTTCAGCCGTATAAGTGGTCCCTAAAGGTCTAGTGCCAACAAATAAATTGTGTGCCCTCCAACGCATTAGGTCATCCAATCTGTTTCCTTCTCCAAACATCTCAACCACACGTTCCCTTCTTACCTCTTGAATATAATCTGGCAATGTATATCCATAATCTGGCCATTCAGGATCCGGGGTAATGGCATTTAATACTAGATGTGGCATACCTACCCGATCCCTCAATTGATTGATGGTTAAATCAAGATCGGATTGGGTTATAGTTCCCAGTTCTGCTTTGGCCTCTGCATAAATTAGAAGTGCCTCGGCATATCTGAACAATATGTAGCCAATATCGCGGGTTCTTTCATTATTCTGGACTATTTCCTTGGATCTCCATTTTTCTATGGAATAGCCTGTAGGGTTACGGGTCATATCAGGTACAGAAAATAGCGTCTCATCCCCATTCAATGCTACAATGTCCAAATCCCCTGGTGCCATTACCGATTGTGCCAACCTCGGGTCACGGTTTACCTGGATCACGTCCAAGGTAGCATCACCTACAAAGTCATTGCTCACAGCAATGGGATCACCATCAGAAGCAAGGTAATACTTGGTCATCTCCCTGGTCATACCTGACAAATTAGGTTGGTTCCATAAGGAATTCTGGATATTATAGGTTAAATAATCATAATGCTTATATAGCATAACTTCTGGGTTACCACTATAATCTGTCTGAACGAATAGATCATAATAGGCTTTATCCACATCTCCGGTAGAGATTGAATAATTATCTGCATCCATTACGGTCTTAGCAGCATCAGCAGCTATTTGTAAAAATCCTGAACCATCTGTGCTTCCTGCAAAATCGGTCCCCTGATGATATTTCTCCCAGGTACCTTCATACAAGGCTACCCTTGCCTTAAATTGGGCGGCAATGTCCTTATTTATTCGGGATGGTCCCACTTCATCCGCATATTTCATTTTAGAAATTGCCAAATCAAGTTCATCAAGGATAAAATTGGCCACTTCGGTTCTAGGACTACGAGCACCATATAATATAGCTTCGTCTTCCAAATCCAACACCTCGGTTATTATAGGAAGGTCTCCAAAGTCCTTGAACAGTTCAAAATAAAACCATGCTCTAAAAAAGTGTCCCTCACCAACATAATGGTCTATCAAATTTCCTGTTTCCGCACGTGGTGCATTTTCAAGAAAATAGTTCACCCTACGGACATTCGCCCAACTCCATCCCCCACCTGAGGCAGGTACAGAAATTGTCCCATCCAATCTGCTAGCGTTCGATGCTCCAAACCAAGTACTGGATTGGGCAATAATGTCTGTTCCAACATCAAGTGAAGGTGATGCACCTGCACTGGGCCAACCTGGTAAATTGGAATAAAGTTGGTTTAGATAAAGTTGTAAATCTCCTTCGGTTTTCCAGAAATCCGCATCGGAAATCTGGTCTAGCGGTGTTTTTTCCAACAAATCGCTTTCACAGGAATTTAAAGATATTCCCGTAATCAATATTGTGATTATATATATTATCCTTTTCATTGTTTTATTTTTAGAAGTTAATGTTTAATCCTAATGAAACCATCTTACTTATAGGATATTGGTCACCGATACGTCCGTCCCTCCCATCAAAGGCTTCAGGGTCATAGATCATTAAATCTGTAAAGGTCAAAAGGTTTTCACCAGAGAGATAAATTCTGGCACTGGATATTTTGGCCTTGCTGGTTATGTCCTTTGGAATTGTATACCCCACCTGAACATTCTTTAGGCGCAGGTAGGCCCCGTTTTGCAAATACCTTGTAGTTGGATAAAGGTAGTTCTTATTGTTTTGTCCCGTGAATTGGTTATAGGAGTTTGGAAAATAGCCATCCGTATTTGGTCCCAACGGGTTTGTGGTGTCCTCTGCCCTAAAATAATCCAAATGCTCCGTATAAACATTGGCATGAAGGGGTCCATTGGCCGGTCCCCTGAAGGTTCCGAGTCCCCTAAGGTCCAAATCCCTCTTAGCTACACCCTGTAGAACAAAAGAAGCATCAAAGCCTTTCCAGGAAGCATCGGCACTTAAACCAAATTGAAAACGTGGCGTACTGTTCCCGATTACTTTTCTATCACCAGAGTCGTCTTTGGTATTGTCACCTATATCGATAACATTATCACCATTTAGATCCATGTACTTTACATCACCGGGAAACCAGGCTCCAGAGTATATAAATGATTGGTCGTTCTCCCAGTTGGCTACCTCATCGGCAGTTTGAAAAAGTCCTGCTGTTTCCATTCCCCATATCTCATTGAGTTGCATCCCTTCGTAATAATTATTCAATATTTTCGTAGGGTTGTTATACTTTGTGATTTCACTTTTATAATCGGACAAAACACCTCTTACACCATAGGAAAAATCATTGGAGGTATTTCTCCAGGAAAGTTCAAGTTCCCATCCAGTAGTGGTTACTTCACCACTGTTTATTTTTGGCACACTAGTTCCTAAAACATCCGGCACAGATTCCCCTGGCCCTACAAGATTGTCTATCTTGGATTGATACCAGTCAAAAGTAAGACCAAGTCTATTATTAAGGGTTCTTAAGTCCAACCCAAAATCGACCGTATTCACTTTCTCCCATGTTAAATTAACACTGGAAAGATTGGGTATCCCTACGGTCCACAATTGTTCTCCTCCAAATAACCATGAAGATTGACTGATCGGTAAGGATGGAACGTATAAATAATTGGCAACATTTTGGTTTCCAATGGATCCATAGGACCCCCTAAATTTCAAGAATTCAATTTGATCTTTCAAAGGATAGAAGTTCTCCTTGGAAAACACCCAACCACCTGAGAAAGAAGGGAAGGTACCCCACCTATTATCTGAATCGAACCTTGATGAGCCATCTCTTCTCACATTCATCTCAAACAAGTACTTTTCTGCATAATTATAATTGAACCGTCCAAAAACACCTTGGGTAGTCCAATGTCCCTTGCCATCGCTAATGGTCTTTTCTCCTACTGAGGTATTGATGGAAGGAATGGCATCTGTTAACAAATAAGCTGATCGCGCATATAAATTGGAATAACTATACTTTTCCTGTTGATACCCTGCCATTACATGAAAATTATGATTCCCAAAGCTTTTGGTATAGGCAGAATAGATATTTGGCGATAAATAAGTATTGGTCACCAAAGAGGAATAGTAGCGGGTACTTTCCTGGTTGGAGGACGTTATTATAGATCCGCCCGACCCATCCGGTACAGCACTGGGTACTGTTGGAAATGCAGACTCATCACTGTTGTCATTGGTACGGTAATAATATTCTATGTTGGTAACCCAGCCTTTTATGGGTTCAAGGGTTACCCTAGGAGAAATGATCAACTGCCTATTTTTCTCCATTGTCTTTTGCAGGACCTGCTCCCCTATTCTACCAGTCCAAACATCCGTTCCTGGATAAAATGCAGGCTTGGTCGGTTTAAGCCTTGTCATCAACAATGTAACGAATGACCTCCCTGATCCCGAGGTAGGGTGCGCTGGATATTCCTGTTCTTCGTATTTGTATTTGGTCAGAAGGGAGATATCCATCCAAGGAGTGGCTTTTGTACTAATCTTTGCATCAATATTATAACGTGTAAAATAATCCTTACCCACTTTTAATAAACCTTCTTCATCATAATATCCACCGGACAAATAGTAGGATGTATTCTCACTTCCTCCCGAAACACTAAGGTTGTGTTTTATTCGGGAACTCGTTTTTTTAATGAGCAGTGATTCCCAATCGGTAGCTGCGGAAGCATTTAATCCGTCTACACCTAGATCCCAAGCCAAACCATTGGCCGTCTCCACTACTTCAGGGGCACTGCCCGGACTGGCTAAATTTTGTGCAATATATTCCAATCTAGTAGCATCATAATATGGGCTTCCTCCAGCATTTTCGCTCGCTTGGTTCATGGTATGGGCAAAAGACAATGCATCTGCGTTTTGAGGCATGTTCATAGGGGAAGTAACCGCATAATTCGTGGAATAAGAAATATTGACGCCACCGTTTTTCTTTCCACTTTTGGTAGTTATCAAAATAACACCAAAAGCTGCCCTTGCTCCGTAGATGGCAGAAGCCGCTACATCTTTCAATATAGAAATGGATGCGATATCACTGGGGTCGATATCATTGATTCCCATGGGGATATTATCCACTAAGACCAAAGGAGCGTTCCCTCCTTCCAGGGATGTTAACCCCCTAATGCTCATATTCATTGTAGCTCCCGGCTCACCTGTAGCACTGGAAGTAGAAATTTGCAAGCCTGGGGAAGCACCCTGCAAAGCTTGTTGTGCATTGGCCACTGGGCGATTGTCAAACACTTCTTCCCCTACAATTGAAACGGATCCCGTTAAATTTTCCTTCTTCTGTACTCCGTAACCCACTACAACGGCCTCATCAAGTGCCTGTGCATCTTCCTGCAAAAACCCATCGACCTCTGTTCTATTGCCTACGGCTACTTCCAAAGATTGGTAACCCAGATACGAAAAAACCAATGTTTTTTCCCCAGCTGTCAGGGTAATTTCATACACTCCGTCAAAATCGGCAATTGCGCCATTGGTGGTTCCTTTTTGAATAACACTTGCACCAGGCAAGGGTCCATCACTACTGGTTACCGTTCCAGTTACCGTTTGGGCCATTATTCCCATCGTACTTAAAAGGAATAAAAGCACTGCATTGCAAAATCTAGTTTTGCTTTTGAATTTCTGTTTTACTTTCATTTTAATAATTGTTAGAGTTAATGTTGGTAATTCACTCATTGAACTTTACTATCCATAATTAACGTTATAGTTGTTATTAATATAATTTTAAAAAGAAAAGAACAAATAGAGCTATAGCTATGAGGCCAAAAATATATAAACCACATTCGAAGTGTATCCTGTACTGTGCTGGTTTAGTTAAATTAAAGTTAATTTATTTTAAAAACTACCGATAACAATGAGATTAAGAAGATTAATACATGAAAGAAAAAACTCTAAACCCGTATAGTTTTCACCTCTTTTAGATTAATTTTAATGATATATTATAAAGAAATAAAAAATACAGGCAATGAGTTATATATTCCCTAATTACATCAACTATTGAATAACAGTTATTAAAGAAGGATTTTTTTGATTTACAGAAACCACTATTTCCTAAGTTGTTTTTTATGCTTGGAATGGCAGCAAATGGATGCTACAGCAACCAGGTGCCGCGGAATGGACTTTGCAACTGGAACAATAATTTTAAGCACCCCAACGATACTTGATGGACTATAAATGTATTTTTAAGCGGGATTGGCCAAAGCCGAAGTAATTCGCAAAGCAAACTCCATTGCCATTGCCCTTTATTTAGGATGGGGTTTATGGATTGGCCTTGCCCCTATTATTCTTAATCAAAGCCAACATTCGCTTTCCCATTTTTTTACCCAACCAAATATTGGACTCTGAATTAAAATGGGTATTGTCCTTCAATGTTTCCAATTTATCGGTATTGATGATACGCACATTTCTATCCGCTGCCGCTACCCTGTCTTGAGCTGCTTGGACCACTTTGGTATAATCAAAATTCCACGGTGTCTTTCTTAAGAGACCTATGGAAATCCGCCCCATAACAATGGGCAAGTCATTTTTAGCCGTTTGCAACCTTACGTCCTTATAAAGGGTTTTAAGGTTCTCTTCATAAGCATTTGCCCATTCCAAAAACTCTGCATCGGATTCCCCTTGCATCCAGAGCATGCCACATATTTCATAAGAAATTCCCCGCCCCTTTAAATCCTCTAGGGCGTTTTCCATATTTTGAAGAAATCGAACGTACATGGGCTGCCCCGGAAGCCAATGTTTCCAAAGTTTGGTACCACCTCCCGATGTCTTTACTACGGCTATGGTATGTTTCGGATATTTTTTGGCAAGTTCATGGGAAAATGCAATTTCGGGTCCGAACTTAAACTTCCTCCTTTCGGCAAAGGAATCGGTACCCAAAGGTACCCACATTTTCTTTTTGTTATCCCAGGTTACACTATTTTCCGGGTGTACAATATAGTCCTCGGGGAGCTCTTCCAACTTACCGGTCCCGTCCATATTGGACTGGCCGCCGAGTATAAATAACTTTACTGGCCTTGTTGTATCTATTTGGCCCACACAGCCCATTGCCGTAAAGAAAAACAGCAGCTTTAGTATTGGGAAATCTTTTATATTCATTTTTATATAATTACTTATGGGAATCAAGGTATTGGCCTTCCCCTCTAGGATCATATTAATTTGTCTCCAAAGCAACAGTGTCCTTATACTGCTCCCGTAGCCCCTCCAATTTGGCATGAAGCTCCTTGGTTATATCAGCATACCCTTCTTCTCCGTACAAATTGCGCATCTCGGTGGGATCCTCCTTTAGATCATATAGCTCCCATTGATCTATATTATTATAAAAGTGAATCAACTTATACCTATCTGTCCTCACCCCGTAATGTCTTTTCACGGAATGCGGGCCAGGGTATTCGTAATAGTGATAGTACAATGCTTCCCTCCATTTGGGCACCACCTTACCTTCCAAAATTGGCAACATAGATTCCCCTTGCATTTCCTCTGGCACTTCCACTCCTGCCAATTCTAAAAATGTAGGTGCATAATCTATATTTTGCACCAATTGATCTACTGTTCCCTTTTTAAACCTAGATGGCAATTTCATCAACAAAGGGGTGCGAAAAGACTCCTCGTACATAAATCTTTTGTCGAACCAGCCGTGCTCCCCCAAATAAAACCCTTGATCGGAAGTATAAACTACCAAGGTGTTCTCTGCCAAACCATTTTCTTCCAAATAATCCAAAATCTCACCAACACTGTCGTCGACAGAAGCAATACATCTTAGATAATCTTCAAGATATCTTTGATACCTCCATTCCATCAATTCCTTTCCACTGAGGTTGGCTTGTTTAAAATATTCAATCTCCTTATCATATGCCTTATCCCAGGCCGCACGCTGTTCCGGGTTCATACGATTGATCTGAACTTCAAAATATTTACGCAGTGGTCCGTCTATTTCTCCTTCCTTATCATACATTTTAAGATCGTTTACAGGACAGAAGTCCTTTATGTGCATCTTCTGGCTTGCTGCGGCCGTCCTATTATCATAATCGTCGTAAAAATTATCGGGAAGGGGAAACTTAACATCGTTGTATTTCTCCAAATAAGTAGTATCTGGCATCCAACATCTATGCGGAGCTTTATGATGCATCAACATTGCAAAGGGCTTTTCCTGATCCCTATTTTTTAACCAATCCAGACTAAACTTGGTAATAAGTCTGGTTACATAGCCTTCTACCCTGGATTTTTTACCCATTTCATTAAAATCCGGGTTATAATAATCCCCCTGTCCTGGTAAAATATTCCAATAATCGAATCCCGTAGGATCACTTCCCAAATGCCATTTTCCGATCATAGCGGTCTGATAACCCTCCCCTTGCAACAGCTTGGGAAATGTCATCTGACTTCCATCAAATTTTTGGCTATTGATCTGCTGTCCGTTTAAATGCGAAAATTTACCGGTAAGCATAACCGCCCTACTCGGGGAACATATGGAATTGGTCACAAAACTCCTGGTGAACATCACACCTTCGTTCGCAATCCTATCAATATTGGGAGTTTCATTTAATCCTCCGTTATAAGCACTCATGGCCTGATAGCCATGATCATCTGTCATAATGTAAATAATATTCGGCTTTTTATTCGCTACGGTTACCTTTTCATCCTTACAGGAAGACAGACCGACAATCACAATCAATCCAATAAGAATTAAACAAATATGAAATAAGGCAAAAGGTGTTTTTTTGTTGGACATTTAAAAAATTTAAGTGTTATATAAATTGCTACGTAATTATTGACAAGTTGTTAAAATTCCACATCCACAGTGGAAAACCATTTCCTTCTCAGGTATTCCTCCACGCCCTTTCTTTCCCATTCCTGCAGTTCCCTATCTATAAAAATCATTTCTGCTATGGAGCCCTCCCAAAGTCCTTCCGTTCTTGAAAGGCCAGAATCCGATTTGGATTCCAATTGCACAATAAGAATGGAAAAATCCATTGGATTTGGCGTATTAAAGGGGTCTATCTGCTTACCGTTCAAGTAAACCTTTCCATTTTTGGTCTTTGGATCTATATTGTCCTTATCAAAAATAGATTTCACGGGGTTCTTGCTTTTTCCCAACAAACCATTAGCCCCCCTAAAGAGACTTGTTCCCGGAAAGGACATACTACTTTCCTTATACACCATTATAATGGTTTGATAATCCTTAACCTCCTTTTGCATGAAGGACACCCACACATGATCAAAGGCGGCCACACCTTTTCCACTTAATTGATTTGGTTCGTATTTCATGAACAACTCATTGGAGTTTCTTCTAGTAGACCTATCCTTCCAATTTGGAACGGGGCCACGTGGTGTAACAAAATTATCCTCTTTCCCATTGCCATCAATATCGCTGGCATCGAACCACATTTTAATACTTTCGTACCCCAACTCCGATGGGTCAATGGCAATAGGTCTTTTCTCGGCCAAATTACCCACTGCAAAACCGACCCTATTACGGCTCTCTGCACGGGAAAGAATATTTTGTGCAGCCACATAATAATTACCCACCGCACTTGGAACAAAGGAAGTACCTATAGCCAAAGGGCTTTCATAGGTTTCACCTTTTTTACCGGTGGCGTCCTTAGAGTACCATTTGTAAGTATATCCCGAAAGAGGATCCACTACTGCCACGGCCCCGTCCTTATTCTCCAATTCTATTTTACCTATTTCAAAAGGATATACTTCGGGCACGGTTACGGTCCCCTGAACAGTATTTTCATTGCTATCGGTAACCACATAGCCATGCTCACCAGGAGCAAGATTGATTCTTTCCCGCTGTACCTTGGATTTGGACCTAACACTTGAGGGCACCCTTAAGTAATCGATATTGGGAATTGATTGCCCATTGGAAATAATTGCCACCTTATTTACGCCTTCCTTGAGGTACACCTTTAAAGTAGCCACATCCCATCCTGTGTACAATGGTCTTGTCTGGTTAAAGTGGATGGTTTTGTCTTCTGTTTTCCCATTGATGGAAATCAGGGCATCCGATCCCTTCATATCAATACCACCATAGACTACGTCAATAGGATAAAAACCACTATTGGCCACCTCTACATCCCATGAAACAAATCCCTCACCACCTTTACAATCCAGATATGAATTGTCACTCGCACTAAAAAGTTTTTTTATTTCGAAATCAGGAAGTTGAATGTCGGCATTCCCAGGCTCATAAATTAAATTATTCCCATATTCATATTCCGCATTCAACCATTGTACGGAATAAGGAGGCTGACCTCCACTAAAACTCAAAACTACAGATCCATTATCCCTATCAACTTCAGCAGCTTTTATATCGGCATCAACAACAATTATGGAATTGTTTTTTTTGCTTTTCTTGGATTTTTTACTGGATTTTGTATTCCCCAATCCACTTTCATAAATGGAAAAACGGGTTTTTTGAGTCCTGTATTGGCTATCGGTTACAACTACATCATAAATTCCCACCCCTACATCTTTCAAAGTGTCCGCAGTGCTTCCCGTAGACCATTGATAAATATAAGGCGGCATTCCTCCCGAAATCCCAGGCACAAGGGTAAACAAACAAGATTTTTTGTTTCCCTGCACAGTGCCTGAATTGACCAGTAATGGCGAGGCCTGCGAAGTTGGGGCCGTATTTGAGACATTCCATTTTACCTCAACCTTAGGGAATTGCGCAAAAGGTGGATCGGGCCTAATATTTGGCGTTTCATCCGTAATGGAACAGATTAGCTCATATTCTGCAATATCGCCAAATTCAACTTCAAGTTCATCAACACCAGTTGCGATCATCTTACCATTTAGAAACCATCTTACCACCTGGGTATTGGGTTCAGGAACAATATGATCTACTGCGAAACGAATCTTTTTACTTCCATTTATTTCAATCGATTTATTTTCTGGGGCACTGCTTTTTATAATATCAACCAGGTCATAAACCCTCATGGAAACCCTTTGGTTGCACACTGGGCACATTTCTTCCGTATTATCAAACACCCCGGCTCCCATTATACAGCCCTGGGCGGTAGATCTATAATAATCGACCAAGTGGTACTGATTTCCTTCAAAGGCCCCTATTTTATCAAGATATTCCGCCTCATATGGCGTTGGTAACGGTGTGGTAGGCTCAATCCATTTCCTCCATTTGATCTTATCCCTTTCATATTCCAGATCGGCGGAATATGTAGGAAAAGCACTGGTACCTGTTGCGGCCGTAGTATATTCATCCCCTATACTCATACAGGTATGGGAAATTTCATGCAACATTTTCCCAATACCGTTTCCTGCTATTACCGCGTTGCCCACCCTCTTCTCAAGATTTCGGGCTGCACCGCCCCCACCATTTTCCCTATTGGGCATTATAAGAAAGGTTACCCAACCCCTGTGTTCGTTCGCCCATGGCAAGAACAACCTGTCACGAATGGCATCCATCGCCTCCAGATCAATTCCCTTTTTCCATTCGGGAGTATCGGGCATCCAAAGGCCATAAACATTAAAAAAATCCTTGTAGTGGGAATAGGCCGTTTGAGCCCTTTCGTCCCCATAAGTAAGTGCAGCAACCAAAGACTCCTCTATATCCTTTACAAATTCACCCCTCATATCAGGTGAATTATAAGGTTCCTCATTCCTAGAAGTCCACTGGTTTACTATAACAATATTAATCCGATTATCCTTATCGCCAGTTATTTGAATAGGGATCAATTCCGACTTTTCTATAAACGCGTCAATTTGTGACTCGGTCCATTTTCCATTGGCCACCTCCCCCTTCTGGGAAAAACCCTGAAGAAAGGATAAAAAGGCAAAACAAACCAACGCATATAAATTTTTCATATCCAGCAAACCTCAAATTTAATTTTCAATCAATATCCTTCCTAAACATTCCCTGGGACCAGTAGAAAAATGACGCTCATATAAATCATCAATATTCACAAAAAGTTATTAAACTTACTTTTAATACTAATGTCAAATAATACATCTCACAAAATTAATAGTTGAAATTTGCATTATTGAACTAAAAATTAACCTATTTATGTACTATTTAAACTAAAAAATACAAATAACAGATAAATAGTACAATTATGAGCCACAAAAATAAAGAACTGAACCAGATGTTCCTATTATAAAAACATAATAATATGGATGAAATTCACGCTAAAAGCAGAATTAAGAATATATTATTATATAATCTTTAAAAAGTTTTAACACCAGGGAGGGTTTTCCCGCCCGTAGAACGGAATTGGCGTTCCAACTATACACTAGGGAGATGTTTCATAAACATTGATCATTTTATTTCCTTTTTGACACCCAAGCAAGAGGCATCAAATGTCTGTAGGTTGCCCACATTAGAACCCAAGGGTCATATGTAACCAAAAAAAATCCCGGACAACCTAAATTGTCGGAATTTTAATTTTTTGAACCAAATAACAAAAATATTGGAATTATATCGAATGGACTTTATCCGCTCTTTAATCCACTTTACGCTGTTTCATCAATTTAGCTACAGCGGAATCACATTTCTTGGAGTAGAGCCTTACCATGTCTTTATACTTATCCTCATAGGCCAAATTGTTCACCTCATTTACATCCTCTTTAAGATTATAGAGCTCAATAAATTCAGGGTTGGCCTCATACCTAATAAACTTCCAGGTATCATCTCTAAAACATTCCGTCTTGGGCAACAAGGTCTCCCCTTCCCTTTGATGCTCAAAAAAGGCCGAGGTTCGCCAATTTTCAGAATCGCCATCGTAAAAAGCCCTAAGACTTTCTCCCTGATATGTTTTTGGGATTTCCACGCCTGCCAAATCCAAGAGGGTTGGAGCGATATCCAAATTCAAGACCATCTCCTCAAACGTTTTCCCCCTTTCGGATTCTGCCTGCCTTGGGTCGTAGATCATAAGAGGTACGCGAAGCGACTGTTCGTGCATCAACCACTTTCCCGCAAAGCCACGTTCACCCAAATAGTAACCGTTATCGCCCATAAAGACTATAACAGTATTATCGGCCAAACCTTCCTCTTCCAGCGCGGCCCTTATCCTACCTATTACACTATCTACCGTACTGATCATCCTGTAATAGCCCTTGACCATTTTCTGAAACTTCTCAGGGGTATCATAGCGCCAATACCATCTCTTGCGATTCATGGAATGTTTCATAAATTCTGGTAAGGCCTCAAAAAAAGCAGGGTCTGCAGTTCCAGGGGTAGGAATTTCATTGTTTGCATATAAACTATCGGAATATTTCGGCCAGAAATATTGTTCTTCCGCACCGTCATCGGCATGTGGCGACCAAAAGGACAAGGAAAGACAAAAAGGAGTATCCTTATCACTTTTAATAAAATCGATTGCGTGATCACCGTTGATATCAGCCAGATGCTTCTCCTTCCCATCTACCATTTTCAGATATGGCCAAAAAGTCTTAATACTAGTATCAAAAATAGAATCCTCTATACCTTCGTTGACCTTTACACCAAACTTACCTATAAGACCGGTTCTATAACCCGCTTTTTTAAGTAGATAAGGGTAACTATCAAACATATAGGCATTGTTCAATTTGGGTTTTCCAAAATTAAAATCATGGGTTCTTTCGTATAGTCCCGTAAGAATGGTGGCTCTGCTTGCTGCACATATTGGCGTGGTTACAAAGGCATTTTTAAAATAGAGTCCCTCACTGGCCAAATTATCCATATTGGGGGTCTTTATTATTGGATTCCCAGCAAACCCAAGCGCATCCCACCGTTGATCATCGGTAAGAATAAAAATAATATTTGGCCTTTTCTTTGCAATTATTGCCTGTTTCTGTTCCCCCTCTTTACAGGATGATACAAGCACCAATAATAGAACTACAGAAACAACAGTTATAAATTTTCCCATCTTACTAAAATAAAACCAATCAACTTAAACAAACATTTTAATCAAAAAGCACTACTTTCTGCTCATATCCTTTTCTTAAAAGGTCATCTGGAACAGAGGGCACATATTCACTAATCTTTTGGGCGTCCCCAGCCCCCATATAATCCACATAGACAAAACCAGCTCCACCTACCTTGTCACTGCCCTTGAATCTAAAAGACGACTGAAAACAGGTAACTCCCGCTTTAAGATCCACCACGAACTTGGCAGATGTCATTTTTCCATCCAGTTGCACCGTTTGCTCAATATTACCAACTTTCAAGAAAGCTGTCCCTATGGCATCCTCCATTTCACCCTTGCCGTTCTCCTTTATTTTTTTGCCCGACTCCTTGGGCCACCTATTCACCTCTACCTCATACCTACCGTCACGAGCCACCTTAACCGTCCATATCTTTTCCCCATTCCTTGTATGCGCATCATGTGAATAAAGGGTAACCGGATTTTCATGTTCAGACCCTACGTACATTTTTGCATATTCACCAAAACCTACGGAAACATCCTGCCACCAGTCCTCATACCTTTTATAAAGCTCTTCAACCACCTCGGGGTTTTCTTCCACCACATTGACCCTTTGCCCTCCATCATTCTTAATATTGTACAATTCCTTTTCTTCCCTGTTTACCAACCTCCAATCTTTGGTAATCACCTGATATTCCTTATCTTTTACAGGATATTCTACACGTTGGTTGTGCACAATTACCGTTCTATCGTCATCCCACTGATTCAACTTACCGTTTAAAAGTGGCATTAGGCTTCTGCCATCCATCTTTAAACTATCTGCTCCTTTTAAATCACATAACTCTATTAGTGTAGGCAACACATCTATGTGTGCCGACAGGGCATCTATGTCTTTTCCGCCTTGTATCCCTCCATTGGGCCATCGAATAAAAAATGGAACTCTATGTGCATTCTCATAACCCCATATTTTGGCTCCTCGCATACCGGCAGTATACCCTTCCTCCACATAACCGGTTTCAAAATCCATTTCAACACCTCCAAACCACGGACACGGTCCATTATCCGTCATAAAAATGATGATGGTATTTTCCTCCAAGGCCAATTCCTTCACTTTGCGAAATAAGGTTGCAACATCTTCATCTATTTTTTCCACCATCCCGTAGTATTTTGCCAAACGCTCCGGAACTTTACCCTTAAACGGCTCAACATATTTCTCATCTACATATAATGGGGCATGCGGTAAATTGGTAGGGATATAACAAAAAAATGGCTCATCCTTATTTTTCTCAATGTAATCTATGGCCTCATTAAACCAAACCGTATTACAATAACCCTTATATTTTTGAAATTTACCATTGTGCTTATAGGTATCGTCATAATAGTCATTGCCCCAATAATCCGGGGATTGGCCTATTCCGCCCCCTCCATGTACCACAGCTTCCTGAAAGCCTCGGTCATTTGGCCTAAAGGGATAATTCTCACCTAGGTGCCATTTTCCAAAGACAGCGGTCTTATACCCATTGTCACTGAATACATCGGCCATGGTTACCATACCTTCCTTTAACAAAGACCTACCCCCTATAGTATGCCACACCCCCGCCCTGGCAGAATAATTACCCGTGAGCAAGGCAGACCTTGTAGGGGAACAGGAAGGGTCTACATGAAAATCGGTAAACCGCACACTTTCATTATAGAATTTATTCAAATTGGGTGTTTTTACATAGGGACTTCCAAGACTTGCCAGATCCCCATAACCCTGATCATCTGTCATTATAAGTATAACATTGGGTTTCTTGGGTCCGTCTACTTTTGACACCTTACTTTTAACGGCTTCCTTACAACTAAATAGTGCCATAACAAATACAGGCACTAAAAGAATATTTTTTAATTTTCCCATTTAATTTTTTTGATTATTTATATTCCTTTGGAAGAATAAGGAGAAAGATTGTTTCCATGTATTGGATACACGCCTGTTTTAGATCATATTACTCGACAACTCCAAGTTTAAAATTTTATTCAAAACCACGGAAACCGCACCAATTGAAGTTGCTTGATCCCCAAAGGTGGAAGGCTGAATATTTACCCTTGCATTACCTGCCAACAAATACTTGTCCCTTTTTTGATCAATCAAGTCAAAGAGCAGATCCCCGTTTAGTGAAATTCCCCCACCTATGTAAACGGTTTCCGGATTTAATAAATTAGCGATAGTCCCAATTCCCTTGCACAGATACTCGGCCACATCCTCATAAATCTTCATAGATGCCGGATCTCCTTTTTTAGCTGCCCTAGCCACTAACTCGGCCGTAATAAGATCTTCATTCCCCATACAAAGTTCCTTCAACATTTCCGACCTGTTCCCGGCCAAGACCTGCTTGCCCAACGAGGCTATCCTATGACCCGAAGCCAATGCCTCAAGACAACCATACATACCACATTTACACTGAACATCACTATCCGTATCTACAGGAATATGCCCAAACTCTCCCGCAAATCCAGAAAACCCTTTTAAAAGATTTCCTTCAACCACAAGCCCTGAAGCAATACCGTATCCAATATTTATTACTGCAAAATTTTTCTGATTTTCCTTTACTCCCATCTTCAACTCGCCCAATGCCATCAATCGAGTGGAATTATCATAAAAAAATGGAAGATCCAAATGTTTGCCCAGCTCTTTCCTTAAATCTATATTCGTCCAACCAAAATCGGGGGAAGATTCAATAATTCCAGTTTCACTATTGACCAAACCGGCCACACCAATACCAACTCCCCAGATAGTAGCCTCGGCTTCCTTCCTACTTTGAAGCTTATGAATCAATTTGACCACCTTGTCTACAATACTCGCAAAACCCTTTTCCAATTCTGTAGGAACTTGGATCTCGGATACGAAATTTGCATTTAAATCCACCATGCACCCCCTGATATAGGTGGCACCCAAATCTATCCCTATGATATAATTATTGTCGTTTTTGAATTTTACGATCAAGGGGGGCCTTCCTCCACTGGAATTGCCCACTCCTAGACTTTCAACCAAACCGTCTACATTTATCAATTCATCCACTATACGAGTTATGGATGGAGGAGTCAACCCAGACTCTTTGGCCAGGGCAGAGCGACTAATTTGACTGTTATGCTTAATAAGTTTTAAAACAACTTTTTTATTGGCAAGATGCAAAGAGGCCGCATCCATTTTTGCATATTCTTTTTTCATTCTTTGGATATTAACTAAACCAAAGATATTAAAATACCTTTCATAAATGGTTTTCCCTTAAAACTTTTTAAAAAAATGTATCCAATTTAAATAGTAAATACCAGATGTTTGCTAGTTTAATACAAATCACCCGCCTAACGACCCAAACAGTGGATATTACCCCTATTGCAACTAACTTATAATATAAGTATTAAAAAGAATCACGGATTATAACGTACATGAGTGGTGAAAGAATCTGAACTTGATTGTGGGCCAATTATTGGGATTAAGGTCACATTTTCCCCATGCCCAGCCATTCTTCCTTAGTTGCGGGTAATTTTTGGTGCTCGAGCATTAACTGCCATTTTCCTTTCTTTTTGGTCAAAAGTGCATCGAAATGGATAAACCTTACCACACGTTCGCCATTCTCGTCCAATAATTCATGCCTAAATATACCTCTTTCAAAAGCAGTGGTACTGTCGCCTGTCCGTTCTGAAAATCGAAAATCCAATTTCACCTTGGTTAGGCCTTTTTTGGTTTTTTCCAGTCCCTCCTTCCATTTATGCAATGCCTCCTTTAAAGGATAACACACCTCTCCCCTATCCGAAACCAAAATCCCATCTTCATGGAATGTTGTCCCATATCCCAAAACATCCCCGGCTTCCACTTTTTCCTTTACCACATTCCAATAGGTATTCAATTCGGTTATTCTGTTCTGGGCAATGACATTACAGCTGAAGAACAAGCCTATAAACATTACTTTTAAAAATGCCCTGACTTCCTTTTTATTTTTCATTTAATTATAGTTTTAAAACATTTAAATAGTTGATTTCAATTCAATGTATCTAAAATAATGGGCATTTTATGAATATTCCCACAAGATCAAAGATACACTTTGGGTATACAAAACCCGTGCTTATTGCTTTAGGACCTTAAAAGGATCGGAAATGGAATGAATGGGTTCCGTAAACCATTTTGGCCCTTCTTCGGTCATATAAATATGGTCCTCGTGGCGAATACCAAAATTGTCAGGAACACAAATCATAGGCTCAATACTAAAGCACATTCCTGGTTTTAAGGGAGTGTTATCATTTTTTACGATGTACGGCCATTCATGTATATCCAATCCAATGCCATGACCTGTTCTATGGGGAAGCCCCGGAAGTCCGTAATCCGGCCCCAGACCATGTGCCTCTATGACCGCTCTGGCCGCCATATCCACGGAGGCACATGAGGCCCCTAACTTCGCCGCTTTAAAAGCCGCTTGTTGGGCCTCCTTTTCTATGTTCCAAATACGGCCTTGTAAACTAGTTGGTTCCCCAAACACATAAGTCCGTGTTATATCGGAAATATAATCGTGCAACATGCAACCCGTATCGATCAGAACCACTTCCCCCGCCTCTAAATTTTTGGGAGCTTTAACACCATGGGGAAAGGAAGAATCCTTTCCAAATAATACAATGCAGAAATAGGATCCCGAGGGAATACCGTATCGAATATGCGCTTCATTAATAAAATTGGTTACCTCGTTGGCACTAATTCCTATTCTTAAAATCCTAGCAGTTGCCCTTTGTACCTCCATAGTGATATCCATGGCCTGTTGTATAAGATCTAATTCCGCTTGGGATTTTATCATCCGACAACCGGCTGTAATTGGTTTTGCATCAATTAAACCAAGGTTTGAATTGGCCTTCTGTATCCCATTTGATATAAAAAAAGGAGTTGACTCGTCCAAAAAGACCTGACCTTCATCGATACCTTTTTCTGCTATTACAGATGAAAATAATTTATAAGGGTTTTCATGTTCCTGCCAACAATTAATATGACCATCAACGATCATAAAATCCAATAGGGTCCCTTTTTCAAATTCAGGGGCAATATATTCCAAAGATCCATCTGCAAACAACAAGGCCCCAACCATGCGTTCACTGGAATTCCATCGCATCCCCGTAAAATACAATAAATTGGTCCCCGCATGCAAGTACATGACCTTAACGCAGTTTTGCTCCATTAATTGACATGCCTTCAATATACGGGCATTGTATTCTTCTATCTGTATGGGCAAAGCCATTTGGGCCCTTGGCGTCATAGCAGCCAATTCCTCTTCCATACTTGAACCTCCTATACCATAAGCCTTCATATAGTCCTTATCAATCTTTAATTAAACCTTTGATTTCCTCAATATCCAAAACAAATATACTGCGCCCATGAGTACCTGCCACCAAGTCCAATTCCCTTTCCTGTACAACCAGGTCATGGACTGCCACTGTAGGCAATCCTGTTGCCAATATATGCCAATTTTCCCCTCCATCTGTAGTTACATATGCCCCCAGATCCGTACCTACATATAGGATATTGGGGTTTCTTGGGTCTTCAGTTACCACATTGATGGGTTCGGCAGGTAAATTACCTGAAATTGATCGCCAATTCTTGCCATAATTGGTAGACTTGTATATATATTTATCAAAATCATCCTCCCTGTACCCCGTTAAGGTTACATAAACGGTTTGCTCGCTATGTTGTGAGGCCCGTACACGCGAAACCCACTTTTTGGGCAAACCTTTGTTCACCAGTTTCCAACTCTTACCCCCATCCCTGGTCACCTGAACATTGCCATCATCGGTACCGGCATAAATAAGCCCTGCATCCAATACCGATTCTGAAATGGATGTAATAGTTCCATAGGGAACATTGCCCTGTTTTTCAGGACCCGGATCTGTGGTTAGGTCAGGACTCATGGTCTCCCAGCTGTTCCCATTATCCTTTGATCGAAATAATTTCTGGGCCGCGTAGTACATAGTACGTGCATTATGGTGTGAAATTGCAAATGGGGTCATCCAATTTCTTCTTAAGGGAGGTTCGCCGGAAGATTCCTTAGGTTTTATACTCAAGGTCTCCCCAGTAGTCATATTCTTTTTCTTTAATTCACCAAACTGATGTTCATAATATATAATATTTGGATCCAAACGGTCCACTTCCGTAAAATAACTATCTCCCCCGCCCCATCTATCTAAATACACATGTTTCCATGGATCTTCCACTCCAAATTTGGTAAGTCTATCCCCAACATTATGCGTTCCTGGACCTATAAGGGCAGCATTGTCCTGGGTGCCCCCGTAAATATTATAGGGGACCGCATTATCTACGGTAACGGCATAAAACTCTCCAATTGGAAAATTGTTATGGTGCAGCCAGCTATCGCCCCTATCATAGGATATATATACTCCCCCATCATTACCCAACACTATTTTATCAGGATTGATCGGGTCGATCCACATGTCGTGCATATCCAAATGCATGCCCCTGATTTCATGGGAAAGTAAATGGACAATAGTTTCACCCGTAGGCAGAAAGGTTTTGCCACCATCCACGGTGCGCATTAATTTTTGCCCTAAAATATAGACATCGTTTTCATTGTCGGGCGCCACGCGAATGAGACAGAAATCATCGCCAATACCCGTTGGAATGCTACCCTCATGCGTTTTTATCCAAGTTTCCCCCTTATCATGGCTTTTATATAGTTCCCCGCGAATTAGTTGGGGCCTATGATTATTTTTCCGAGTGTCACTGGCATCGTCCGGCTTGGGGTTGCGGTTATCCAGTACGGCATAAACAATATCAGGATTTGAGGTGGAAAAAGAAAGCCCGAAGCGTCCTACCTTCTCGCCAACAGGTAGTCCGGCCGTAATCTTTTTCCAATTTTTACCACCATCAATTGTTTTATAAATTCCACTTCCCGCACCCGAAACTTTGTTGTTCCATGGCTTCCTATCCCTTTCCCAGGCCACTGCCAAGAGGGTCTTATTATCTGAAGGATCCATTACTATTTCGGCCACGCCTACATTTTCTGATATATATAGTACCTTCTCCCATGTAGCACCCCCATCCACGGTTTTATATACTCCCCGTTCCTCATTGGGACCATAATTCCGCCCTATTGCCGCGGCGTAAACTATATTGGGGTCCTCTGGATCTATTACAATACGCGCAATGTGGTTGGTACCCAAAAGACCCATATGTTCCCATGTTTTTCCCGCGTCCAATGATTTAAATGCACCTGTTCCGGCAAAAGAACTCCGAGCCATTAAAACTTCCCCTGTCCCCAACCACAGAATATCAGGGTTCGAAGGAGCTATGGCAATACAACCCATTGCCGCTGTGGAATAGTCATCAAAAATGGGTTTCCAGGTTGTTCCGTTATTTTCTGTTTTCCAAAGGTTTCCAGACCCAGCGCCCACATAGAGGGTATTGGGCCTATCCGGGTGGCCCGCAATCGTTTCTATTCTACCTCCCATAAATTCAGGACCAACGGTTTTCCATTCCAAATTGGTGTATGGAGATTTCATTTTTAGCTGAACGTGATCTTGCCAGGCTTTTTCCCTAAATTCTGGTGTTGATTGGGTTTGGGCACTGGCTGTCATTGATATCATCAAACTAACCAAGACTACCTTTAGGGTATTTTTTATTCTATTTAATCCGAACATATCATATAGGGTTTTGTTTATTTAATATTTGTCAATTAATCCCGTTGATTAATTCCGCGGTTTTATTCCTTCCTCTACATTTAAGGTTCCTATCAAATTCTCTCCATTAATTTCCAACACTATTTTGTAAGTCCCTTTCTCCATGAATTTATCATAATGGATAAAATATGGCAAAGGGCTACTTTGGCTCTTGGTGATAAGGTTCCACCTAAATTGGTTCATGCCCTGCTTTGCGTCCAAGGTATGTTCCCAGACCAATTCTCCCCCTTGGTTGTAAATTTTAATGATTGCGTCCTGGCTTTTTGTTGTCCAAAATGTAATGGGCACCTTATTGATGGAATTGTAGTCAATATCCTTATGGGTATCGTTTACCCATGGCCTTTTTACGGAAGGAGTGGCGAATAGATAGTTCTTTTTCAAGGGGAGCCCCAACTCCAATGCCTCATGCAGTGGCTTCAGGTTTGTTTTATAAATACCCCTGCCATGGGTTGCCACCACCAGATCCCTTGTGTTTTCTTCGATCTCCAAATCTGCAATGGCAACAATCGGCATATTTTCTCCCAATAAGGACCAAGAGGCGCCCCTATCCGAGGAAATATACACCCCACGTAAGAGCCCGGCGTAAATTACATTTTCAAATTGGGGGTCTTCATAGATAACGTATGCTGTTTCGTCCGGTAGATTTGCCTGCAATTTACGCCACACTTTACCTCCGTTTTCTGTTACATAAATATGATTGGAATGGTCGTCATAATTTATCCCTGCCAAAGTAATATAGATTCTGGAGTCATCGTATTTTGAAGGAACAATACTTCGTATATACCCATTGGGCAGACCTTTTGAAAATTCCTTCCATGTAGCGCCATCATTATTGGTAGCCCAAAAAGCACCTTTATCCGTACCTACGTACAAATTTCCCGGTTTTATTGGGGACTCGGCAAAAGCTCCAGCAGAAAAAGACGCTTTTGCAGGATTGGAAGATTTACTCAGATCGCTACTAACAAGCTGCCAATCATCACCTCTGTTTGTAGTCTTAAAGACATAATTTCCTGCATGATAGAGTGTTTTGGAATCAAAATGGGAAATGACATACGGAGTCACAAAATTATATTGTAAGGTCCCATTATGTTCTTTGGGCAATTTGGGTTTAATGGATATGGATCGGTCCTTCTGCATATCCTTTCTTCTAGCAGCCCCGTTCTGCGAACTGAAATATACCGTATTGGGGTCTTCTGGATCTACTTGGGTAATGCAGCCATCGCCTCCACTCCAGGCATCCACCCAAAGGTATTTCCACTGATCCGCATATTTTGGATCCCACTCCGCTGCGGGGCCATATACCGTGGCATCGTCCTGTGTGCCGCCATAGATCAAATACGGATTTTGGTTGTCCACAGCAATATCGTAAAATTCCCCTGCAGGAATATTGTTGTGGTGCATCCATGATTTCCCTTTGTTGTAAGTAACATAGAGACCACCATCATTACCAACCACCATGTGATCCGGAAATTCTGGGTTGATCCAAAGCTCGCACTGATCCAGATGAAGCCGATCCGCATCACTTGGAAATAGGTGGTACACATCGCCTCCAATTAAACTAAAATCCTGGCCTCCATTACTACTATGGGCCATTCGCACACCAAGACCAAAAATCTCTTCATCGTTCTTTGGGTTTACATAGATATCCTGAAAATACCAGCCCACTACAGAATTGATCATTAAATCTTCCGTGTGGGTCCGCACCCAATTTTTTCCCCCATCCAAGGTTTTATATATTTCAGCCGTTTCTTTTTGCCCCTTGTTATCCACCAAAGCATATGCCTTTAAGGGGTTGGTGTAGGATACCGCAACCCCTATTCTCCCAACATGAGGTCCTTGCGGAAAGCCATTGGAAGATTTATCCCAGGTCCCACCTCCATTCGTACTCACATATATGGCGCTCTTTTTGCCTGAAATACCTGGATTATTCTCCCACATGGAAGCATACATTACATTGGGGTCCGAGGAGGAAATAACTATATCATTTGCTCCCGTTTTCCCATCTACGTATAGTACATGCTCCCAAGTATCGCCACCATCCATGGTTCTATAAATACCCCTATTCTCGTTAGTCGACCAGAAATGTCCCAATACGGCCACCACTACAATATCGGGATTTGTAGGATGCACAGCTATCTCCCCTATATGCCATGAGTCGTCCAGACCGCAATGTTTCCAAGTATTCCCACCATCTACAGACTTATAAACACCGTTCCCGGGCATCGTAAAATTCCTAGCTTTCTTTAAGCTCTCCCCCGTTCCCACATAGAGAATATCAGGATTGGAAGGTGCAAGCGCTATATCCCCTATTCCCAAAACCGGTTGATCATCAAAAAGTGTCCGCCAAGTAAGTCCATTATCGGTGGTCTTCCAAAGGTTGCCTGATCCAAATGCCACATACATGGTTCCTGGATGGGTGGGGTCTAACTGTACGGATTCCACTCTTGCAGAATTAAGTACAGGTCCAAGACGCTCCCATTGCAATCCCAAGGTTTTGTTTTCCCGAAGTTTCCTATGCTGCACATACGATGCTTCCAAAGGTGAAGCAGGTTGTTGACTATTTCCTATTATTGGTGCAAAAGAAAGCAGCAAACTGATAGCGAGGTAAAAGTGTCTTTTCATCCGTTGGTATTTTCTCAAGGTTATGAATTTTCATCCGTCTTTCGGGCTATCCATTTATTCATGACGACCAGGACGGTTATTACAATTCCCCACTGAAAGAGTGAAGTTGCCAGGCTCGACTGACCAAATGGATCATACCAATTCTCGTTCATCCCATCACTGATCAACCACCAGGAAAGAAGTAAAATTGAAGCAGCAGGTATAAAATAAGTAACAACAAAGTCCCATGGTCTCCCTGGCTTGATATCCAAGGGATTCCTATCCAATATTTCACTTCTAATCCTTGAGGCTTTGAACCTGAGGAGCACAAAAGCAAAAAGCCCGCCGGATAAAAGCAATGCCAACCCCCAGACAAAATCTTGATTGGTGAGTACATTTAGGTTCATGGCCGAAGGAATTCCAAAAAGATAACTAATGGCAACCAGTAACAATATGGCGGTAGACCTCTTCATCCCTCCATCTATAAAGGTACGTACCGTAAGTTCCAACTGGGAAATAAGGGATGAAAAACCCGCCAAGGACAGACCTAAAAAAAATAGAATGGTCAGCGGTTTTCCAAAAAGAATTTTCTCAAAAAGTTGGGGTATCCAAATAAATGTTAGACCCGTTGATGCTGGACCACTATTTTTCATAACCTCCAAAATTTCACCGTCCGAACTGCCCATTTGGGAACCCATAATGGCAAAACAAGTCCCAAAAATCATTATCCCGGATACCAATGAAATAACATTATTCCCTAATCCGGTAATCAAGGCATTTTTCACAATTCCGAAACGCATTTGCATATAAGCACCATAAGTAATGAACATTCCCCAACCAGCACCTGTATCCCAAGCATTTTGGGTCAGTGCTGCCACCCAAATATTGGGGTCACTTAACTGTTTCCAATCAATAGTGAACAGGTAGCTGATGCCTTTCATAGAACCCTCAAGGGTAAGGGCCCGGATGAGGGCTACCAAGATAATTACCAACAATATAGGTATCAGCAATTTATTGATTTTTTCAATGCCCTTAACCCCTTTCCAAATAGCGAGACCGCCCAAAAACATTACCACGGCATGGGAGACCAATGGCCACCCCCCTGTTTGATAGTTTTCCCAAGTGGAAAGGGCAATTTCAGTAGAAGTTGGTAATTCATTAAAGAGGGTGTGAATAAAATAAAATACGCACCAACCCACAATTACCGAATAAAAAAAAGTTATGGCCGTCGCCACAAAGGTCATAAAAGATCCTATCCAAGCAAATTTCTTGCCCGCGGTAACCATTACCGATCCAATTACCCCCTTCCTACTATTTATGCCTACGGCGTATTCCCCAATAATCAACGGAACACTCCATAGAAAAAGAAATAACACCCAGACCAAGATAAAGGCCCCTCCTCCTTCATCACTTCCATTCTGGGCCACTATTCTGGGAAAGCGCCAGATGTTGCCCGTTCCGATAGCTATTCCCAAGGCACTTAATAAGAACCCCCAACGGGTTGAAAATCTTTGTTCACTTTTTTTGGATCCTGCCATAAAAAAAATTAATTAACACTTTTGCCGCTATATCCACAATACACTTTTGTTGGATATGGATAGAGCCAATTGCCTTTCTTTATTGGAACGATTCCAATACAGTAGCAGTTTGGCTCCTATACACTTTTCAATATTTTGCAATGTCCTCCAATCCGGAAGGTTAATTTGTTGTCAGCAACCTATTATTATTAAGTGGGAGATAGCTGGATAACACTTCCCTTCGTTTTCCCTAAACCATACCAACCGGTCCATATATTCCAACTATGGTTATGACCGAGCCACGGCAGACAACCCTTACCAAACCATAACCCTTGGTTCATTTTACCCACGGAAAATCAGGCCTTAACCAATCTATAATAACCTAACCGGTAATAACGGGGGCTAACTCCAAACCCACGTTTATGGTATTGTACAAAATACCATTCAATCCTACAGTATTTAGAATACCCAAAAAAATTCCTATTTTTAAAACTACTAAATTCAATGGTTCCTCTACACAAAACTGCTTAACATAGCGTAAAATAGTACCAATATTCATGAAAATCCACTAACAACTTTTAAGCCATCGGAGTTAATTTTGTCTACATAGTACTGTAATTCTGGTTGCTGTAAACTTAAAAACCTTGCACAACGATTCTTTTAGACAGGATTCAAAAGGAAATTCCAATTAGATTATTTCCCTACTTGTTTATCAATTTTTATAGTGCCAACCAATGTAATATAACATTGTCTTCTTTATAAAAGGGAAATTGGAAATATCGGGGAAGATGGGAAGGTGGTATTTTTAGGCAGCAGGATTACTGGGAAGTTTTAAGAGTATAATTGATCTATGGGCGCTAAATGTCAATTTTACCATCAAGGACAATTGAGATTTACAATTATTAGCTATAATTGCCTATAAAAAGTTACCAAGGAACAGGGAAATGTTGCCTTTTCAACATTCCTATCGGTTAGGTCGTTCGATACTAAATAATAAACACATAATTTCCAAAAGGCTCGCGATTGGCCTTAATATTAACTAAACAACTAATTAAAATGAAAATCAAGGTTATCTTTCTAATAATGCTATTTGGCGGAATATCCCAAACCAGGGCCAGTGAACTTATCGATTTGGTAAATACTTACAAGGCAGATACCAGAGCTTTGCAAAGGACCTACAGCATGGAGGAGTCCCAAGAATATTATTCACGGTTTACCACCTTCTACAAAGACTGGAAAGGGAAAGTTGAAGGTATCGACTTCCAAGCCCTTTCCCCACAGGGTAAAATTGATTACGTACTTATAAAAAACCTAATAAAGAAGGATAGTTACTTGTTTTCTTTGGATTACAATGCGTTTAAGGAAATAGCCCATGTAACGGATTTTGCAGACGGCCTTTATAAATTTATAAAGGAGAGAAGGAGGGGAAAACGGCCCATATCCAATGAACTGGCAGATGTTTTTACCTTGGCTGGAAAAACGATAGACAATAAGATGTCCACTTTAAAGAAAATTCCTTTTAAAGGCTGGATGCAGGCAGAAAAGGCTGCCAAGAGTATTGCATCACTACGAAAAGGACTAAAAGAAGCGTATAGCTTTTACTATGACTATGACCCTGAATTTACTTGGTGGATGAAAATGCCCTATGCCAAGCTCGAAGAAAAATTAATCAGTTATGAGGAATTTTTACGCCAAAATTACTCGGAAAACAGTGTAAAAGATGACGGTAGCGGTATCATTGGACAACCAATAGGCAAGGATGCCTTGATAGAAAACCTTAAACTGGAATTCATTCCCTATACGCCAGAGCAACTGATAAAAACAGCCGAAAAACAATTCGAATGGTGTAAGGCCGAAATGATAAAAGCTTCCGAAGAGTTGGGATATGGCAAGGATTGGAAAGCTGCTTTGGAACATGTAAAAAACACCTATGTACCCCCTGGGAAACAACCTGAGGCCATAATGGAATTATACAATAAATCCATAAAATTTATTGAAGACAGAAACCTCATAACCTTACCGGAAATGGCCAAGGAAAACTGGGGCATGATTATGATGACCCCAGAGCGGCAAAAAGTAAATCCCTTTTTTACCGGAGGTACGGAGATTAGTATTTCCTATCCCACCGAAGGCATGTCCCATGATGACAAGTTAATGAGTATGAGGGGCAACAACCCCAATTTTTCCTTTCCCACCGTACAGCATGAGCTATTGCCCGGGCATAATCTACAGTTTTTCATGACCACCCGGCAGAAGAACTACCGCAATGCCTTTAGCACCCCATTTTGGGTAGAGGGTTGGGCTTTGTACTGGGAAATTATACTTTGGAACAAAGGGTTTCCGCAAACCCCCGAGCAAAAAATAGGCTCCCTTTTTTGGAGAATACATCGATGTGCGCGTATCATATTCTCCCTTAAATACCACTTGGGAGAATTAACGCCTCAAGAATGTATAGATTTATTGGTCAATGAGGTAGGACATGAATATGCAAATGCGGAGGCCGAGGTAAGAAGATCGTTCACTACCAGATACCCACCGTTGTACCAATTGGCCTATATGATGGGCGGACTGCAATTTTATGCATTAAGGAATGAAATATTGGCCAAGGGATGGACCGAAAAAGAATTCCACGATAGGGTAATGCAGGAAGGTAGGATACCTGTAGAATTACTTCGAAACCTGCTATTGGAAATTCCAGTATACGAAAATTATAAAACCAACTGGAAATTTTCAACAGAGTTTAAATAATTATCAAATGCATAAAAAAATAAATGGATAACATAAACATATCCATTGGCATAGTAACCAAAACTTGGTAAGTGATTTTATTTTAAAGAAGAAAAAGAGTTTCAACCGGGCCGTGGCCCTCAATTTAACCCATAAGAAATGAAAAAAAAGTGGATTTTATTAGTGTTTCTGTTTTGTGGAGCTGCCTCGGCCAGCGCTAGCGAACTTATCGATTTAATCAATACTTTCAGGGCAGACACCTATACTTTAAAAAGAACCTATGGCATGGAGGAGTCCCAGGAGTTTTATACAAGGTTCACTGCCTTTTACAAAGATTGGGACAAAAAAATTGAAGAGGTTGATTTCAAGGCACTTTCCCAACAGGGAAAAATAGATTATGTCCTTTTAAAAAACTTGATAGCCAAGGAAAGCTACTTACTTTCATTGGATTACAATGCGTTTAAGGAAATAGCCCATGTAACCCATTTCGCTGACGACCTCTATACTTTTATAAAGGAAAGAAGACGGGGCAAACAACCGGAATCGAATAAACTGGCGGATGTTTTTAACCAGGCGGAAAAGAATATAGACAAAAAAATAACTGCATTAAAAGAAAGTCCCTTTATAGATTGGAAACAGGCCGAAAAAGCTGCGAAGAGTATTGCATCGCTCCGTGAGGGATTAAAGGAGGCTTATTTCTTTTATAATGAATATGACCCGGAATTTACCTGGTGGATGAAGGTGCCCTACGCTAGCCTAGAGGAAAAGCTGGACACCTATGAGGAATTTTTAAGGCAAAACTATTCCAACAATAGTATAAAGGACGATGGCAGTGGTATTATTGGGCAACCAATTGGCAAAGAAGCCCTAATAGAGAACCTCAAATTAGAGTTTATCCCCTATACCCCGGACGACCTTCTTAAAACGGCCCAAAGACAATTTGACTGGTGCAAGGCCGAAATGATCAAAGCTTCCGAGGAATTGGGCTATGGCAAGGATTGGAAAGCCGCTTTGGAGCATGTTAAAAACACCTATGTGCCAGCTGGAAAACAACCGGAAGCCATTATGGAACTTTATGATAAGTCCATCGCGTTTATAGAGGAGCGCGACCTTATTACCCTTCCTGAAATGGCCAAGGAAAATTGGGGAATGAAAATGATGTCCCCAGAGCGACAAAAGATCAGTCCCTTTTTTTTAGGGGGCAGGGATATTATTATTTCCTATCCTACCCAAGGAATGCCACAAGAAGAAAAGTTGATGAGTATGCGCGGCAACAATCCCAATTTCTCCTTTTCCACCGTACAACATGAACTTCTACCGGGCCATAACCTGCAATTCTTCATGAATTCTAGATATAAGAATTATAGAGGTGCCTTTGGTACGCCATTTTGGTCCGAGGGATGGGCATTATATTGGGAAATTATACTATGGAACAAGGAGTTCCCCCAGACCCCGGAACAAAAAATGGGAACACTATTTTGGAGGATACATCGATGTGCCCGTATCATTTTTTCCTTAAAATTTCATATGGAGGAAATGACGCCCCAACAATGTATAGACATGCTGGTCAACGAGGTAGGGCATGAATATGCCAATGCCGAGGCCGAGGTACGCAGATCATTTACTTCCACCTATCCACCCCTATACCAATTGGCCTATATGATGGGGGGACTTCAGTTTTACGCCCTTAGGAACGAAATACTGGCTAAGGGGTGGACCGAAAAGGAATTCCATGACCGGGTAATGCACGAAAACAAAATGCCCATAGAAATGTTGCGAAATCTACTTTTAGATCTCCCTGTTTCCAAGGGATATAAAACTAAATGGAAATTCTCTACAGACTTCAAATAATGTTGGAAAGGAAGGGAGGTCAAAATACCCACATACTATTGGCTCTTTGCCCCAGCCATATGTGGCCACTATGGGAGTCCAGTGGATATTGAGGTTTTAATATGATCCAGCCATGGTCCTATTCTTCTTCCGGTAGTATTGAGAAGGGGTCATTCCTTTTAATTCCTTGAATTTACGGTTGAAATTTGAAATTGATTTAAAGCCCGACCTTGCAGATATATCCGCCATGGTCAGATCATGGTCCTTAATGATTAAGTGACAGGCATGCTCTATTCTTATTTCGATCAAAAATTGAAAAAATGTCTTGTCGGTCCGCTGTTTAAAAAAATGACAGAAGGCATTAGGGGTTATACAAGCCAGATCAGCGATTTTTTCAAGGGTAATATCATTGTGAAAATTGTCCATAACATAATCGATTATCACCTTTAAACGATTACTGTCATTGGTTGAGATATTTTGACCATACTCATAATCCGTTAGCAACTCGGACTCGGAACTACTTAATATCTTTAAAAGTTTTAGAAAAAGTAGAAACTGCGAAAATTTATCTACCTCAGGCATTCGTTGCATTATTTTGTCAACAGTGGGCGTCCTCCTTTTTAGTTTGAAACCCGCTTTGGATTTTTCAAAAAAGTTCCCAATTTGTTGGAGTTGGGAAATATTGAAAAAATTATCCCCAAAACTCTTTTTGGTAAAAAACACCGAAATCATGTGGGAAGAATCCTCCTGCCGTTCCAAACTCTGAAAAAGATGGGGACTATTCCCGCCTATAACAAATATATCTCCTGGGCGATAAGAGCTAACTGTCTCCGACATCAACAGTTGCCCTTCTCCCTTGACAATCTGGGCAATCTGTATTTCCTCGTGTTGATGTAGCTTATCATAAAAAATATCACCCCTATCTATCTTAACAAAAATATTCTCATCCTTTGACCTAAGAATTTGATATGGAAACACTTTCATATATAATAAGTTTACCCTAAAGTAAAAAAAATTGAATAGAAAGCACTAAATAATGTTACCCAATATCTAGCGTATATTAACATAATTCCATAAAAAAAATGTAATGGACCCTTTGGAATTTCACAGCTGCACCAGTTGGCAAACTATTTTTAACGAATTGGTCCAACCCTGATAAATCTTTTTTCCTACATCGCCAAGAAATCATCAACTCAACTTATAGGTCAATGGTTATAAGGTCCTGACTCCATATAATCCTAACTTTCCTTTTTGATTAAAAATCGTTAATTGGGAATATGACGACATTTAAAGTGTTTTAAAATGGAGATTCTTTAATGAAATTCCGCTATACATACATAATTATGATTGTATTTTAACAAATTATTTGCATATTTTACTGTGTTAAGTAAATTCCCTTAGGAATAGTTCACTTTATAATTAACTTGGTCTTGGTAACAGGTGAAAAGGAAACACCTGTAATAATTTAATCAAACCGTAATGACCATGAATACAAAACTGAAAAGAAAGACATTTACACAAAGACTCCTTTTCTGGGCAGGCCTGCTCTTTGTAATTAATAACGTTATTGCCCAGGACAAGCAGATTACAGGTACGGTAACCGACAATTTGGACCAACCCATTCCCGGAGTCAGTATTATCATTAAAGGCACTACTACAGGAACCTCTGCGGATTTTGATGGAAACTTTACCTTGCGGGCTTCTTCTGGGGATGTTTTGGTATTTTCCTACCTCGGATTTGCCACCCAAGAAGTAGCAGTGGGCAATCAGACCGAGATCTCCATAGTGTTACAGGAAGATGTATCGGAGTTGGACGAGGTCGTAGTAACCGCTTTAGGAATCAAGAGTGACAAAAGGGCCCTAGGTTATGCTACTGCCCAAGTTGATGCCGAAGAGATTGCCGCGGTAAAAGCCACCAACAACTTTGTAAACTCCTTAAGCGGAAAAGTTCCGGGAGTAAATATATCCAGTACCTCTAGCCAACCTGGCAGTGGTACCAGAATTGTTATACGTGGCGGTTCATCCATTACCGGCAGTAACCAGCCACTAATTGTGGTCAATGGCGTACCTTTTGATGCTGCCAATGGAAGCGGATCTTCCGGATTGGCCGACATCGACCCCAATGCCATAGAAAACTTAAGCGTACTTAAAGGTGCAGCGGCCTCCGCACTTTATGGCAGCCAAGCCGCCAACGGAGTTATCCTTATTACTTTAAAGTCGGGATCGTTCAACTCCAAACCGGTAATTACCCTTTCCAATTCCACCAGTTTTGATGAAATACATGAGATTCCATTACAAAAAAAATGGTCACAAGGGTATTGGGACGCAGGTGCCGGTGATTGGACCTACATAGATGGGGTAACTTCATTTACCTCTACAAGCTGGGGTCCAAAAATAGCGGAAACCCCAGAAGCCCAATATTATGACCGATGGGACGTATTCAAAACCGGTATTACCAATGAGACCAATTTAAGTGTTTCGGGAGGAACCGCGGATGCATCATATTTTGTAAGTTATGGCAATCTAAGCAATAATGGGATTCTTGACCCACTAGATTTTAAGCGAAATACGTTAAATGCCAATACTTCCTTTAGGTTTACCCCTAAACTGACCATATCGTCCAATATCATGTATTCCAAGCAGAATGCCAATCGCTTGGCGGAGAGTAGTGACAATTCATCGTTTATGAATACCGTACTGGCCGGCCCCAATACTTGGAATCCATATCCAATATATGATGAAACCGGTAAGTTGCGTTCATATCGGGGTGGATCTCGAGATCCGTATCTGTGGGTTCTTGATAATTCTGGCGAGAACAATATCAGGGATCGCTTTGCATCCACGATCACGATCGAATACGAAATTATTCCAAAATTAAAGTTTAGATCCGTAACGGGAATAAGTACAACAAGTGCCCGCAACGAATCATCCTCGAACAAAGGTGGTTATTCGTCGGTTGAAGGTAGCTATAGTTCCTGGGAGCATTTTAATAGGGATTTGGAATCCACAGAAACCCTTACCTATGACGACAATTTTGGCGATTTCAGCCTAAATGCACTGGTAGGACATAATATAGTTGAAAACAAATGGAGGGGAGCGGAATATGATGGTAACGGCTTGATCATTCCGGGAATCTATAACAGCACCAATGTAAGTAGTTATGAAGCCTTTGATTTTAAAAACACTTATAGATCCTATTCTTTGTTCGGTCAGGTGATGATTGGGTTTAAAAGATATTTATATTACACGGTAACTGGAAGAAATGATTGGGCCTCCAGTGTGGCCAACAGCTTCTTTTACCCCAGTCATAGCTTAGGTTTTGTCTTTAGCGAGTTACTGCCCAAAAATAATACACTCTCATTTGGTAAAATTAGGGCTAGTTATGCCAAAGTGGGATCTCCTGCATCTGCGTATGCAAGAAATACGGTATTGGCCGAAGCAGGCAGTGGAGGTGGTACCGTAAATGGGGTAACATGGCCATTTAACGGACAAAGAAGCTATCTGTCAACCAATAAAATTCCGAATGAGGGACTAAGCAATGAGTTTAAAAGTGAGGTTGAACTCGGGGCCGAGCTGAAATTTTTTATGGACAGATTAGGTCTCGATTTCTCCTATTATCACAACTGGAGCGAGAATCAGATTCTCAGTGAACAATTTCTTCCTTCTACAGGATATACCTATGGTGATGTGAACATTGGAGGTATCACCCATAAGGGGTTTGAAGTAGGAGTATATGGAACGCCTGTTTCAACAGAAAATTTTTCATGGGATATTAGCATAAACTGGTCCACGGACGATTCCATGGTAGACAAACTTGGTACCAACGACGAACCTATTGATCTAGGCTCCTATGGAACGGCCATTGTAGGACAACCCTATCCCGTTCTTTATGGCACCGGTTTTTTACGTGATGACCAAGGTAGATTGGTACTAGATGATACTGCTGGTACTGGATTCGGCCGACCAATGGCCGACAATACCCAAAACAAGGTTTTTGGTAAAACATCTCCAGATTGGATGGGTAGTTTAAGGAATACCGTCAAATACAAAAATTTTGCATTGACCGCCCAACTTGATGTAAGCAAGGGTGGCTATCTGTTTAATCTTAACGATCATTACCTTACCTATTATGGCATGGCCAAGCATCAAGAAAATAGACCCGCCAATAATATGACCACATTTGACGGGGTTATGGGACACTACGATTTTGCAAACCAACAGGTGGTGATAACCAATGAAACGGCACAACCCACCAGGTATGACCTCTATTATCAAACAGTGACCCAAGGGGTTATGGAAGAGAACATAATGCCTAAGGACTATATTAAATTAAGGGAGGTACAACTGTCCTATAAAATACCCCATGAATTTCTTTCAAAAACCTTTTTACAGGGGCTGGAGGTTGCCTTTTCCGGCAGAAACCTATGGAGAAAATTCAACGACGACTTTGAGGGTGCCGATCCTGAAATAAATACTGATGGCATTAATAATGGCAATGGATATCTGGGGTATAGTCTTCCAACCACTAAAACCTATTCACTTACATTGACTGCTAAATTCTAAAAACACATAACATGAAAAGTTTATACAAATGTCTTATTTTAATATTTGTCTCCGCACTCTTTACAACAAGCTGTGATAACTGGATAGATGTGGATATTGACCCGAACAGTATTACAGATGGGCCCGCAATTACTGAAGATATCATGCTTATAGGCGTTGAGGCCGAATGGTTTACGACTATGAATGCCAAATTTGAAACTTGGAGCGGATTTCCCTCATGGTTATCTTGGCATGCCATTGAAGGATCTACTTCGGCCGATATGAACATTGGCCCAGGTTTTGGCAATGAAGTGTGGAATTCATACGCAGGTTCCCTAAAGCACGCTATGCAACTTTACGACAAAGCCAAGGAAAATGGCAATAACCATTATCAGGGAATTGCAGGTGTTATTGCAGCATCCCATTGGTTCTATATTGCAGATGTCTATGACATGGCCCCCCTTGACGATGCACTATTGGGCTTGGAGGAACTTCAACCAACCTTGGCGTCACAAGAAGAGTTATATGCCCATGCCAATGGCCTTTTGAATGAAGCTATTGGTCTATTCCAAGGCAGTGCCGGGGAAAAATCACCAGGCACTGACGATTATATGCTACAGGGCGATATTTCCAAATGGTCCAAGTTTGCCTATTCCTTAATGGCACGACAAGCAATGCGACTTGCTTATTCACCCAATACTACCAAAACAGCACAGGCAGATATGGTATTGTCCTATCTAGAGAACGGTATGACTTCAAATGATGATATTGTAGCTTGGCAACATTTGGATGACCTGGCAAATGCCAATATTATAAATGATTATATGAACAGGGCCTATTCTGGGGGATTTGGCTTAACCCCAGGAAACTTTCTGATAGATAAAATGAACTTCTATAACGACCCAAGAAGAGAGATTATGTTCACTTTCTCCGAGGAGGACCCCACTGGTTTTGTAGGGCATAGGGCAGGACCCCCAGTGGAGACCGGCAAAACCCCCAGTCATTATAAATTTACCTATCTGTCCAAATCCTATCCAGATTATATCATGCTATATTCGGAGACACAATTTCTTAAAGCCGAGGCATATGCCTTAAAAGGGGAATGGGCTTTGGCAGAGACTGCCATGAAAAATGGCGCCAGTGCCGAAATGACCTATGTAGGGGTAAGCGAAGTAGATATTGCTACCTTTCTAGCTCAACCTTCCTTGACTATGCCAACCAATGAAGAAGATGCCCAGAAGTTAATTATAGAACAAAAATACATTTCCAACGTTTTTAGGACCAACGAATCCTATTTCGATTTTATCAGGACCGGGTATCCAGAATTTGACTTTGACTATATGATTGAAAATGTATATAATACCGTAACCTTTCCAAGAAGATTCCCTTATCCACTGGATGAAATTGAAAAGAACCCGAATGTGAAAGCAATTGGCCAGTCAGATTGGTTCAGTAAAGGCACCACATGGGACAACAAGCCTTAATGGGCACATCTGCCAAAGAACAATTTGTTTTTTGACCGGTTATCTTAAAATTACTTTCAAGGCAATGTTAACGCATTGCCTTGATTTTTTTTATATGGTCACCTCCCCATATTGGTAAAATTGATTCCAAAGTAAGGAACAGCATCAACAAGAAGTGGATAGTTTTAACCAATGAATGGCCCACTGGAACAATTGTTCCAATATTTTTCTATTTAGAGCATAACTATAGTTCGGAATTCCATTGGGATGGAAGAAATAAATATTTAAAAAAATGCAACCTTTTGACAGTTCCGTTGTCTTTAAAACATCAATCATAAAATCTTGAGTAAATGAAAACAAAATCTTTTTACATAAGTCTTATTTTATTATGCTGTCTTATTTCATCCTGTGACCATGAAATTATTAGGGTAAGGGGAGATATTACCACTAGGGAGGTAAATTTAACGGGGTATTCCGCTTTGGATGTCTCGGATGCGTTTCGCACCTATGTCCAATTTTCAGATACGGAAGAAAAGATAGAAATTGAGGCCAATGAAAATCTACATGATAAGATCATAGTTGAAATGGTTGGAGGCACCCTGCGCATTAAGGTGAAGAACCACACAAGTATAAGGGGAAATCCAACCTTGAATGCATACATTATTACCAAAAGGATTACAGATTTTGAATTATCAGGTGCTTCCAAAGTAATCCTGGATTCTGAATTGGTAGCGTCCGACGTCTCCATTGAACTTACGGGAGCTTCCGAATTTACCGGGGAGTTGGATTTGGAGCATTTGGAACTGGAAGCAGGGGGGGCCGCACATATAGACATTTTTGGGCAAGTTGACAAATTGGAGGCTTCCCTATCTGGGGCCAGCACACTTAAGAATTACGACCTAGTGTCCAAGGCATTGGACATCCGATTATCCGGAGCAAGTGATGCCTATCTTTCGGTAACCGAAACCATCGATATCGACGCATCAGGTGCCAGTAAATTAAGATATAAGGGAAGTCCCGTTATCAATAAATTAAAACTATCGGGAGCTTCGGAAATAATTAAGAAACCATAGTAGAACCCTTGGTTAAGTGTGCCAAATAGCACACTTAACCAAGGGTGTTTTTGTATATGGCCTACCTACACCAAGTGTCCCGGAACCGATTAGTTTGGCCTTTAAAATTGTTATAGTCAATAAATCCAATGGCTAGCTAATGCCCTTTATCAGGGGGATTACATGCGTTTCCTTATAACAAAGACCACACTCCAAGTTATTGGGACTCCCCTATAACCTATTTTGAACTCTTTTGAATCCTTTTGCTAAATACCAAAAACAGCACACCACAAAGGAGCCAGGCCGGCAAGGTAACAAAGGATAGGAATACATCGAATTGAACGGATATGAAATAGAACAATCCAAAGCTGATGGCCCATGCGAAAAACACCGCCTTATTAAATTTTAAATTTGCCACCTCGGCGTAATTCTTAACGATACCCGCCTGCTTATGGAAAAAATGTTCGAACACTATTATAGCACCGAAAGGCGCCAAAATAAAACCATATAGGGCTACAAAGCCAAGTAATTTCATGGCAAAGGCCGGAAATAGACCAGCTACTGTGGCCAAGGTCCCGGCAATTATGGTAACCCAAAAAGTGGATAATTTGGGTACTATGGCCTGAAAGGCCAATCCTGCCCTATATATTGTTGGGTTGGCAGTGGTCCACCCGGCCAAAACCACGGCAATTATTCCAAAGATACCTATGGCATTGTACGCCAAAGGTCCCGGGGCTACCGTGGGTGCCTCCCCGTTTGAAAGAAGTCCTTGGGCTTCCGGTGATTTTAAATAAACGGCATACAACAGTGCTGCCGCTATCCAGGCCATATAATGTCCTACATACATTCCCGCTGCCGTGGTCCATCCACTACTTGCCTTTTTGGCAAATCGGAATACCGATAAATCGGACATTCCTACGTGCATGGCCGCATTGGCAAACCAGGACCAAATAACAACATGCCAGAAGGTATATTTGATCTGTCCGGGAAAAGGTTCCGAACCTTCGCCCCATATATTCCAAAATTCCGATAGACTGCCTACCCCCAATTGATTAAGAGCCACAATGCCACAGGCCAAAAAGGCCAACACTATTACAGGGGACATCCAGTTCGCCGCTTTGGATACGGTTTCATAGCCTTTGGATGCTATCAAAGAGATTACTACTCCAAGGGCAATAACAATAATAATCCAGGTCATGCCGTTGGGCATGGTATCGGTAAGCTTGGGCATTTCCATATTAAAGGGAATCCCCACCGCCGTGGCCGAAACCGTAATCATGGAACCTGCCAAAAAACAAAAGAGCACTCCATTGGCCAAATTATAGCCGGTAACCAAATTTTTTCCGCAGATCTTTTCTAGTTGATAATACAAGGTCAATCTATATTTTACGGCAATTTCCGCCGTTAGGAACCGCCAGCTTAACACAGCCAATAAATTCCCTAATAGCAGGCCAACAATTAGATCAAAGGCACTTACCCCCGTTGTCAAAAACAAAGGGCCAATTACAAATTCGGTACCTGCAGCGTGTTCCCCGGCATACATCCCAAGAAAACTCTTCCAGCTTTTTAATTTGGAGGTGGGCACGGGTACACGTTCAAATTCCCCACCTGCTATATCTTCTATCTCTTCTTCTATGTTGAATTGGCTCATAATGGTTGGTTATTATTTTGGGTTATAGTGTACAGCTAAACATTTAATTATTATTGGTCGCTTAGGGTCTAAAACTGGGCACGTTCATTTTTTTTATGGTTTGGTATTCATGATTATTGTATAATGAATGGCACATGTTTCTTTAATGCATAATTCTTTTTAAGGAATTTGGAGTTCAGTCTTACATCCGATATACACAGTGCCGCACCAAGGGCAGATCCCAGGGAGGAATCCGTGGTACTTAGTTTCATGTTTCTTAGATAGTGAGATATAAGTTGAATATAAACGTCGTTATCCGAAAAACCTCCATCAATATATAACTTCTCGATGTTATCTTTCCCATTCACCATTTTTATACTCTCTACCTGTAACAACACCAACTCCACCATTAATTGGTGATAGGCATGTTCAAACTGGTCGTAAGGAATTCTAGTGGACTCTGGCATCCTTTCATCACTAAAACTAACCCATCGGTACATATATTCAAAATCCCTGACAATCTCCAAATAGATGTCATGGTTGAACCGAATGGTTTTATGGTATTCGTTGGAAACCTTAAAATGCTCGGAAAGTCTTTTAACTTGTTCCTTATATTCATTGCCAAGGAACAAGCTTGAAGCCTTGACCGCCTTACCGTTGATCCTCATATAATTGATGCATTTTTTATCAATATCAGAATCTGTCAGCACTTCTTCCGAAAATGGGTTCATGGCTATACTCCAGGTCCCTGTGGATACCAATATGAACTTTTTTCTTACACTGCGGATATAGGGCAGTAGTGCGGCAGAGCTATCATGTATCCCTACACCAATCTTAATACGTTTGCCATTATAGTTCATATTAATACTGGTCTCGGTAGAAACTATCCGTGGCAATATTTTGTTTATCCCCTCATTATAGACCCAATGGTGATAATCCTTTTTGGTATAATCCCATAATGCCGTATGGCAGCCTATGCTGGTATATTCACATACTGGGATACCCGTAAAGACAAAACTTATATATTGGGGCAAGTGCAAGGAATATTTTATTCTTTTAAAAATTTCGGGTTTTGTATACTTCAGCCAGTACAGTTGAATCCCAGAATTCAATAATCCTGAAACCGGGGAACCTGTAACTATGGCAAAATCCCGTTCGGGTCCATATTTATTATAAAATGAGGTTATAATTTCCTGAGGAATCTCCTTGGTATAATTATAAAGTGGTGTTAGCACCTCATCATTTTCGTCCAAGTGTACCAAACTGGCACCATAGGTTGAAAAGTTGATGGAAGTTATATCGTATTTTTGAGCCTCCAAAATCCTGTCAAACACCTCCTTCAGCCATTTTTTTAATTGCTCCAGATCTTCTGTAGGGTAGCCATCCTCATCATAAATATTCTCAAATCGCGTATATTCCCTGTACACTTCCTGAAAATCCTGATCGAATAGAAAGAATTTTTTATTGGTCTTGCCTATATCGAATACTGCCGTTACCTTCTCTTTCATTGGATGGTTTTATAATCCCGAAGCTTTGCTGTTCCTGCCCCTTACCCTGATCAAATTTTCCCTGACCTCAAGCGAACGATAGGCATCCAAGGGAGAGAGGGCTCCCCCACCCTTGCGCCTAGCCTCCTGCAACAAAGGCCTTACATCCGTGCGATAGGCATTCTGAAGGATCTCCTGGCAGCGAACTACGTCGTTCTCCATTTGTGCCGTCCTCAATTGGGCCTGATCTATTAAAAGCGCCTTGGCATAAGCTTCCTGGATGGCTTCCAGGGACTGGATCAAATCCTCCAGGGGATCTTTGATGTTATGGCTGGCATCGATCATCCATGCCGGGTATGGATTTTGGGGGTTATTCTCCATCCCGTACACCAATTCGTTAAAAATTAAAAAGAGCGCGTAAGGTTTTATGCTCCCTACGGTAATATCATCGTCCCCGTATTTACTGTCATTAAAGTGAAATCCGCCCAGTTTGCCCTTCATCATCAGGGTGGCTACGATCTGTTCAATATTGGTATTGGGCAAATGGTGCCCCAGATCTACCAGGGTATACGCCTTTTCCCCACATTCGTTGGCCAACATAAACGAAGTTCCCCAATCCTGGATTACCGTACTGTAGAAGTTTGGCTCATAGGGCTTGTATTCAATGAACAGCTTCCAGTCCTCCGGCAAGGCACCGTAGATGTGCTTAAGACTGTCCTGGGTATTTTGCAATGCCTGCTGAAAATTGTTCTGTCCCGGAAAATTGGACCCATCGGCCAACCAGACCGTAAGACTATTGGAGCCCAGCCTGTTGCCTATTTCGATGACCTCCAAATTGTGCTGGACCGCCTGGTCCCTGATGGCCTTTTCCCTATTGCTCAACGAACCGAACCTATAACTTTCCTTGGCATTATTTTGATCCTGAAAGGTGTTGGAGTTTACCGCATCAAAAACGATATTGTGCGAGGCCGCCAACTGCTTTATGGCTTCATAATCCTGTGGTATGTCCCAGGGAATGTGCAGGGAGATGGCACCGGCCGTTCGGGTAAGGGCGTGCAAAATACCAACGTCCTCTATTTTTTGTTCCAGACTGGACGGTTCCCCCTGAAAGGAAAACCTACCAAATCTGGTTCCACCTGCGCCTAGGGCCCAACTGGGAATTGCCACTTGGAATTCGGCCAATTTATTGATGATATCGGGTACATTACAACCGTCCTTTACCAGGACATTCGACAAAAAATCGAACTTTTCCCGGTGCGCACTTAAATCCTTTTGGTTCCTTTCCTGTATTCTTGCTTTATCCAATCCCATAATATTTCCAATTAGAGTTAGACCTGTCAGGAATTGGTACATTACCTGACAGGCCCTAAAAAACTAACTCAACTAACTTACTAATTATCTTACAAATGCGTTGGCCATACCTCCATCAACATTTATTATATTGCCCGTGGTCTTATCCAAAATGGCAACACAGGCAAAAACACCGTTGGCAATATCCTTTGGATAAATAATCTCGTTCAATAAATTTCTTTTGGCGTAATGTGCCGGAAGTTCGTCCACTGTAATTCCGTAGGCCTTGGCCCTTCCTTCGGCCCAATCGCCTTCCCATATCTTACTGCCCACGATGACCCCATCAGGGTTCACGGTGTTGACACGGATCTTATCCGCGGCCAGTTCGGCGGCCAACAAGCGGGCCATATGTTGCTGTGCCGCCTTGGCGGTTCCGTAGCCCACATTGTTCGGACCTGCCACAAGACCGTTCTTGCTGGCAATACTAATAAAATCTCCTCCCAAACCTTGTTTGCGCAATATGGCAACGGCCTGTTTGGCAAGTTCAAACTGCCCTTTCACCAAAACATTCTGTAAAATGTCCCAATCCTTTTCGGTAGTCTCCTCCAAAGGCTTGGAAATGGCAAGTCCCGCGCTATGTACCACTATGTCCACCCCTCCAAACTCCAAACATGCTTTCTTATATGCTTCCTGGATAGATTCACTTTTGGTAACATCGCAAACGGCATAACTGGCCGTATCCGGTCTATAAGTGCCTACGGCCTCTTGCAATCGGTCTTCGGCTATGTCCGTCAATACCACATTGGCACCTTCCATTGCCAATTTATCGGCAATGGCCTTGCCTATACCACCACCTGCTCCGGTAACCAAGGCTACTTTTCTGGATAATGGCTGTTCTTTCGGCATACGCTGTAATTTGGCCTCCTCCAGCAACCAATATTCAATATCGAAGGCTTCCTGTCTGGGCAAAGATGTATACTCCGTTATGGCCTCAGCGCCCTTCATTACGTTAATTGCATTGATGTAGAACTCACTGGCCACCCTAGTGGTCTGTTTGTTCTTTGCAAAACTGAACATCCCGATACCCGGGTAGATGATAATCACTGGGTTGGGGTCGCGCATTGCCGGACTATTGTCCCTTTTACAGGTTTCATAATAGTCTTTATACTCTTGTCTGTAGGCCTCAAAGGCCGGTTCCAATTTTTTCAATACAGCTTTGGTATCGTCCAGATCCTCCTTGGGATCCAGACCCAATACCAAGGGCTGTATTTTTGTTCTTAGAAAGTGATCGGGACAGGAAGTGCCCATTGGGGCCAAACGCGCCAAATCCTTGCTATTGATATACTCCAACACCACATCACTGTCCGTAAAATGTCCTATCATCCTATTTTCGGAAGAACAAAGTCCTCGGAGCAGCGGCATTATTTGAGAGGCCTTTTCTGCTCGTTCCTTTTGCGGCAGACTTTTAACTTTCTGTCCTCCAAAAACGCTGCCCTTCTCTTCTATTTTCTTGGCAATATACGCAGAGGCCGATTCTATGACCTCCAAGCTGTTCATATAACATTCATAAGAGGTATCCCCCCAGGTGAAAAGTCCATGACTGCCCAAAACAATTCCCCTAATACCGGGATTGTCGTTCAAACATTTTTCCAATTGCAGCCCTAGATCAAATCCTGGCCTTTGCCATGGCACCCATCCCATGGTATCTCCCCAGATCTCTTTGGTGACCTTTTCACTATCCTTGGCCGCAGCTACCGCTATTAAAGCATCGGGATGCAAATGATCTATATGTTTAAAGGGAAGTAGGCCGTGCAAAGGTGTATCTATGGACGGAGCCTTACTTTCCAGATCGTAGATACAATGTTCAAACAGCCCTACCATCCGGTCCTCATCCGCAAGCCCTCCATAAACGTTTTTCAGGTTTCTCAATCGTTCTGTATACAGTCCGGCGATACCTGCCTTGTTCAAGGTACCTATATCCCCTCCGGAACCCTTGATCCACATTACTTCTACCTCTTCATTGGTCAATGGATCCTTTTCAATGGTCTTACAACTGGTGTTTCCCCCTCCATAATTGGTAATTCGAAGATCGGCCCCTAAAATATTCGACCTGTAAAGAAACAGTTCTACCTGATCATCACCTAGCGCCTCTACCTTGCTCTCTTCCCAGAGATAATTAACATATTTAAAATTCTTTGCGGAATCATTCATTTTTAATAGCTTCATAAATTATATATTCGCTAAAGTATTACAGAGTCCTCCTGTTTGCATCCTGTACTGTACTGCATCATGTGATATTTTTTTTTAGTTTTTCATTATTGTGCCCACCAAATGAGCTAAAGTTTGCCAATAATATTAAGTTTATAGCGCAATAATTACCAAATTTGCCTTAAACGTGTTAATCTTAGCCGTAAATTTGCTGTTTTATGGATATGTTTCAATACATAAAGATCGATGACAATTCTAGAATCCCTAAATATAGGCAGATTGTAGATTCCATAATCAATAATATTTCCAATGGAAATCTAAAGATCGACGACAAAATCCCTTCCATCAATAGCTTGAGCGAAGAGTTCATACTTTCTCGGGACACTGTTGAAAAAGCCTATCAAATACTCAAGGAACGTAAGATAATTACCTCCATTAGGGGAAAAGGATATTACATCACTAGGACTAAACTCATATCCAAAGTCAGCATTCTTTTTCTCATCAATAAGTTGAGCGCCTATAAAATGCGTATTTACAATTCGTTTATAAATACCATAGGGGGCAATTCCCATACCGACCTACATATTTACCATTGCGACAACTCCCTTTTTGTGAGTTTAATAGAGAAAAATATCAACGCTTATGATTATTACATCATCATGCCCCATTTTAAGACGGATGACCTAAAACACATAAATTATACGGATGAGGCCATTAAGGCCATCAATAGGATCCCCAAGAATAAACTTATTTTGATGGACAATAACAATCTTGAAATTCCAGGGGATACCATTGAAATATACCAAGATTTTGAGAATGACATCTATAATGCCTTAAAGGAGGGGTTGGCCAAGATATCGCGATATGGAAAAATGATACTGGTCTATCCAGAAAATGCCGTTTACCCCTATCCCAGAAGAATTTTACAAGGCTTTCGTAAATTTTGCGTGGAACACAAAATAGATTTCGAAGTCCTAAACGAAATTTTTGATGACATCGTCCTTAAAAAGGGCGACCTCTTTATTACCATTGAAGAAACCGACCTGGTAAGTTTGGTAAATCAGATCCGTGATAAGGAGTTTATTTTGGGCCTTGAAATAGGGGTAATCTCCTATAACGACACCCCGCTTAAGGAGTTGCTCGGCATTACCGTTATTTCCACAGATTTTAAGGCAATGGGCGAGACTGCATCCCGTATGATTTTGAACAAGGAAAAGGGAAAGATTAAAAACCCATTTAATTTTATAGACAGAAATTCCATTTAGGGTCCACGGCAACTTAAAATACCACCCTTAAGATCCCTTCCCAAACCAGCTTTAATTGGATTATGGATCGGATCAATCCCACAGTAACCGTTTCGTAACAAGATCAAAAGTTGAAGAAACTGATTTTCAACCCCCTACACCAACACCAGTTCTACCAGTCCATATCCCATAAATACCACCTACATTGTCAGAAAAAACCATGTATTCTGTACAAAATATACCTACATTTATATATTATTTGCCGACTACAAAATTAATCATCTTAAAGCAGCATAGTACAGGACAGTTAAATTGAACTGCTCCTTTAAATTTGATAGTACCTCAAAATTTTTGTTAAATTTTAGAGGGTTTAACAATTAACTAACCTAAAAACTACGAGATTATGAAAAAAAGAATTTACAGGATTTTCCGGAAATTCCTATTCCTATTAACTCTGCTGTTTGGCATCGGAATGCAGGCACAAAATGTAACGGTAAGCGGTACAGTAGTATCTGCAGACGATTCACAGGGCTTGCCTGGAGTTAATGTGGTTGTAAAGGGTACCACCACAGGGACCGTAACAGATTTTGATGGTAACTACAGTATTGTAGCCCCCAGTGCGAACAGCACTTTGGTCTTCACTTACATAGGTTTTACCGCCCAAGAAATTCCTATTAACGGAAAAAGCCAATTGAACGTAACCATGGCCGAGGATGCCGCTGCTCTAGACGAAGTAGTTGTTGTGGGCTATGGTACTCAAATTAAAAGACAGGTAACAGGCTCGGTGTCTACCATACAGGCAGATGAACTGGCCGATATTCCAGTCTCCCAAATTACCCAAAAAATACAGGGTAGGATTCCTGGGGTCCAGATTAACCAGAGCACAGGTAAACCCGGGCAGGGCATGTCGGTTCGTATACGTGGGCAACTATCGGTTTCCGGAGGAAGCGACCCACTGTATGTAGTTGATGGATTCCCGATTTCTGGTGGAATCAACAATATTAATCCGGATGAAATCCAGGACATCTCTATTTTAAAGGATGCCGCATCCACTTCCCTTTATGGGTCCAGGGCGGCCAATGGTGTTGTCTTGATTACTACCAAAAATGGAAAACCTGGTGAAACCAGTATCAGTTTCAATGTTTCCACAGGTATGCAAAATGTGCCCGATAGGGGAAGGATAGAAATGATGGATGCTGTGGAATTCGCCCAATTTAAAAAAGAGTACTATGAAGATCAGGGCAGCCCAGTGCCGGATATTTTCCAGAACCCTTCACAATATGAGGGCCAGACCAATGATTGGTACGATGCAATGCTAAGAACGGCCCCTATGACCAATTACAACCTTACCATCACTTCCAACAAGGAGAAATTGAGAACCTCTGTGGTGCTAGGCTTCTTTGATCAGGAAGGTGTGGTCCTAAGTTCAGATTACAAACGATATTCATTACGGGCAAATTTGGATTACAGCCTATCGGATAAGGTCCGGATTGGAGTAAATATAGCCCCCAATTATATTTTGGACAATATTCCAAGAACAGATGGCAGCAGGGGAACGGGACTCCTTTTCAACGCCTTGCACACTTGGCCCATTATGCCTATCTACAATGAGGATGGGACCAGAACGGAATTCAATCGCTTTCCGGCAAATACGGGTAACATCTTTTCCTATGCCAACTGGCTCAATTCTGCCGAAAGGATTAAGGACGGAACCAAGGAGGTCAATCTTTTGTCCAATGCCTATATTGAATACGAACCTATAAAAGGGCTTAGTATTAAATCCAGTTTAAATGCTGAATTGTACAATGAACAGTATGAATACTTCAGTCCAACCAACGCCACCTATGCCATCAATCGCCCTATTCCTACCAACAATGAGGCGGTTTGGGACAAAAAGACCACCTTTTCATGGTTGAACGAAAACACGGTCAATTATAACAAAAGTGTAGGTGATCATACTTTCTCCATCCTAGGTGGTTTTACCTATCAGAAATATCGATTGGACCGCAATAGGGTCCAGGCCAGTGATTTCGCAGATGATAGATTGCCCAATATCCAGGGAGCTGCAAACATTAATAGAAATGGTACGTATGATCAGGTACAGGAATGGAGTTTAGTCTCCTTTCTTTCCAGGCTTACCTATAACTACAAAGGAAAATATTTATTGACAGGCTCTATCCGTAGTGATGGGTCGTCCAGATTTGGATCCGATAACAGATGGGGTACCTTTCCATCGGTTTCTGCGGGTTGGATTGCTTCGGACGAGGCCTTTCTGGAAAATGTGGAATCCATTTCACTTCTTAAACTGCGCGCAAGTTATGGTGTTACCGGGAACAACAATATAGGTAACTATACCCAATACGCCTTGATAGACAACACTGTGAACGCGGTTTTTGGCAATGATTTTGCACCAGGGTCGGCTGTAAACTCGCTCTCCAATTCCAATTTGGGGTGGGAAACCACCAAACAGTTCGATATTGGATTGGATCTAAGCCTATTTAATGACAGGGTGTCCCTCGTATATGATTATTATACCAAGAACACCACCAATTTGCTATACAATGTGCAAGTTCCAAGGGAATCCGGTTTTACCAACTTCAGTGATAACATTGGTGAGATAAAGTTCTGGGGGCATGAATTTGGCATAAATACCGTTAATACCACCGGTAAATTTCAATGGACTACCAACGCCAATATATCGTTCAACAGAAACGAGGTAGTAGCTTTGGCGGATGGAATTGACAGGGTCTATGGCCCGGGCGGATGGCATATTACCCAGGTAGGAAAACCTTTTGGTCAATTCTACGGACATTTATCCGATGGGGTATATTTAAACCAACAAGACTTGGACAACTCTCCCCAAGTACCTGGACGTTCCACTGTAGGTAGTATTAAATTATTGGATGTTAATGGTGATGGAATCATCACAAATGGAGGGGATTTTGACGACCGTGCCATTATGGGCAGTCCCTTTCCTGATTTCAATTACGGTATTACCAATACCATCACTTACGGGAACCTCGATTTTTCCGTAGTGGGTACTGGATCCTATGGCAATGAACTGTTGGTTAGACATCTCTACAGTACAACCAACTTGGATGGGGTATTCAATTTATTAAAAGACGTAAAATACAGGTTTAGATCCGTTGACAATCCCGGTAGGGGCTTTTATGGAACAACTGTAGGCGGTGGTAATGTTACCGGTATAGAAAGGGATTGGATCAATGACCGCTTTGTGGCAGATGCCTCCTACTTCAATATTCGAAATATTACCTTAGGGTTTACCATCCCGAAAATGGACAAGTATTTCAAATCTGCCCGCATATATGGTTCCATCCAAAACGTGCATATATTTACCAAGTATTGGGGTGGGCCCAACCCTGAGATCAGTGTGCAGAACAATGGAGAAGGAGATGGTGGAAACCTTGCCTCAGGGGTAGATATTTCAGGATATCCGGTTCCACGTATATTTAGTTTAGGTTTAAATTTAAACTTCTAAATCGAAAACTATGACGTCTAAAAATATTTCACTTTCGACAAATTTTAAAAATGAAAAAATGAAAAAAATATTCTATTTTACCGCAGTATTGCTAGGTTTTCTAGCAAGCAGTTGTGACGAGGAATTAACGATTTTTCCAGAAGATTCGTTAAGTGTACCTACTTTCTTTAAGACGGAAGAGGATTTTACACAGGCCATCAATGGAACCTATGTACCCCTGCGTAGCATTAACAATGCTTCCAAACCCTATTTGGCCGAAATGCACTCGGACAATACCTATTTTGCACGTAACACCGCCTTTGGTGCTACGGATAACCAAGAGGATATTGCAGACCACTCCATACCAAGCGATGGAGGTATTACTGCCAACAACCATGTAAACAATGTTTATGTTGGTTATTACGAAGTTATAGCTCGGGCCAACCAAATTTTGGCAACCATAGATGATGCTGAATTTGATGCAGCCGCCAAAGCGAACGTAAAAGGGCAAGCACTATTTTTGAGGGCCTATTCTTATTTTGACCTGGCACAGTTGTTTGGTAGGGTACCTTTGCATCTTGAGCCTGTAGTAGACCGTGAAGGGGCAGCTTTACCACTTGCTTCGGAAGATGAGCTTTATGGACAGATTATTGAGGATGCCAAAGCGGCCATTCCCCTACTCCCCCTTAAATCACAGCAACAGCCCGGTAGGGTAACCTCCGGTGCCGCTCAAACACTTTTAGGAAATGTTTATGTGGTGCGCAAGCAATGGGGCGAGGCTGAAACAGTGCTACAAGCAGTGGTAGACAGTGAAGAATATATGCTTATGCCCAATTATGAAGATGCCTTTTCCGGGAATAGCGACAACAAGAACAACATGGAGTCGGTCTTTGAAATCCAATATCGGGAAGGTGCGGACGGACTGAATGGTAGTTTTTTATACAACTTTCTTCCAAGGCCACTTACTGCCGCCGAAGTTGGTTTGGTAACTGGAACCTCCAATCCCCAACCACTTAACGGGGAAGGCAACAATATACCCACGCCGGATATCATTGAAGCCTATGAGGATGGGGATTTCAGAAAGGATGCCTCCATCATGTACATTACCGCCAGCGAAAGTTTTTGGGAAAATGGTGTTTATCCAATCATTAAAAAGTATGTGGAGCCACACGCCTTAAATGGAAACCACGGTATGAACTGGCCAGTGTATCGCTATTCGGAAGTATTGCTATTATTGGCCGAATCGCTTGAGGAACAAAATAAGGCCGGCGCGGACACCTATTTAAAAATGGTACGTGATCGTGCTGGATTAGGGGATTACTCCGGGGACTTGGGAGAAGCCATCTTTAATGAACGCAGGGTAGAACTTGCTTTCGAGAACAAAAGGTGGTTCGATTTGGTAAGAACAGGTCGCGCCATAGACGTGATAACCGCCCATGGAAATAAAATAAAGGCCAATCCGGTTGATTATTATTATCCTGCAGGGGTAGCACCAAGAGGAAATGTCTTCACAAATATTTCCGAACGGTATGCACTTCCTGCCTCAGAATCGTCGTTAAATCCTAATTTCTAATTATATTAGGCACAAAATTAAAATCCAACAATAATGACCAAACTATTTGCCGCACTTATTTTTTCAATGCTTTTGACCGTTTCCTGTGAAAATACCAAGAAAATGGAGACTGCAGGTGGCCAAGAGCTCGACCCAAAATTGGCCAAACTTAAATTACAACCTGGCTTTGAGGCGGAACACCTGTACAGTCCCGCCGATAACGACCAGGGCTCTTGGGTGGCCATGGCCTTTGACAATAAAGACCGACTGATCACTGCCGATCAATACGGTGCCTTATATCGCCTGGAGCTCCCCGCCATTGGATCGGATGTACTAACACCAAAGATTGAAAAACTTAAAATACAAACCGGGGAGGCCGTGGCCGATTCCATAATCCAAATGGGTTATGCCCAAGGATTGCTCTATGCTTTTAACAGTCTATATGTCATGGTGAACCATCGTGGTGATGACGAATTTGAAAAGAGCAGTGGGCTATATCGTTTGCAGGATACGGACAACGATGACCAATATGACAAGATTACACAGTTAAAGGCATTGAACGGTGCGGGAGAACATGGTCCTCATAGTATAGTACTGAGCCCTGATGGGGAATCCCTTTACGTAATTGCTGGGAACCATACCGATCTTCCGGAAATGGACAACTATCGCCTGCCCAATGTTTGGCAAGACGACAATCTCTTTCCCCAGATCAAGGATCCCCGCGGCCATGCCAATGACCGTGGTGCCCCAGGGGGTTGGATAGCAAAAATTGACCCGGAAGGTAAGCAGTGGGAATTGATCAGTGCCGGTTTCAGGAATCCATTTGACCTGGACTTTAACGATGAAGGGGATATGTTTGTCTACGATTCCGATATGGAATGGGATTTGGGCATGCCCTGGTACCGCCCCACCCGTATCTGCCATGTTACCAGCGGTAGCGAATTTGGTTGGAGAACGGGGAATGGAAAATGGTCCCCGGCATATCCGGACAACCTTCCGGCCATTGTAAATATTGGGCAGGGATCTCCTACCAATGTGGTCTACGGAAGGGGAGCTAAATTCCCGGAAAAATATCAGAAGAGTATTTATGCCTTCGACTGGAGTTTTGGCATTATCTATGCCATTCATCTTAAGGCCAATGGGTCTTCCTATGATGGAGAAAGGGAAGAGTTTTTATCCGGAATCCCGCTGCCATTGACCGATGGCGTTATAGGTCCGGATGGTGCCATGTATTTCATGACCGGAGGACGTAGATTGGATTCTGACCTTTACAGGGTACACTATACCGGTAATGAGGACATAGCAGCTGCCAACAAGGCATCCGAACTCACCGAAGGAAACAAGATAAGACGACAGTTGGAAGAATACCATACAGGCCCAAAGAGTGGCGCGGTGGACTTTGCATGGCCCTATTTAAACAATGCGGACCGGTTTATACAATATGCGGCCCGTATTGCCGTAGAGCACCAACCCGTTAAGGAATGGCAGGGCAAGGCCCTTTCGGAAAAGGATCCTGTTGCCTTGGCGCAAGGTATTATCGCCTTGGCCAGACACGGTAACAAATCGCAGCAAGACCAGATGCTCAATGCCCTTTTAGGGGTAGATTACTCCAAGCTAAGCTCTCAACAACAGGTGGCCCAGTTACGTGCTTTTGAACTAACTTTATCCCGTTTTGGGGTTCCGGGATCATCCGTTAAGAACAAGGTGATCAAGTATCTTTCGCCACATTATCCGGCAACAACGGATGTATTGAACCAAATGCTCAGTAAAACACTGGCATACTTGGACGATCCAACCGTGGCAAGCAAAACATTGGCGTTATTGGAATCCAAAACAGAGGAAAATTTGGATGTCATGGCCAATACGGCCACAGAGGCTTCCGATCTGATCTTGAGAAATCCGCAATATGGAATGGATATAGCCCTTACGCTGAAAAATATGCCTCCTGCCCAACACACCTATTACGGGTTGGTACTCGAGGATGTGGACAAGGGATGGACTCCAGAACTTCGTGAAAAATATTTCAAATGGTTCAACAAAGCCTTTTCTTTTAAGGCAGGTAGAAGCTATATTGGTTTTATAGACAAGGCCAGGAAAAAAGCCCTGACCCATGTACCTAAGGACCAGTTTGAATTTTACGATAAAATGTCCGGGGCCGAACTATTATCCAGCTCAGGCAACGATTTGGCCGTTACAACCGTACAGCCCAAAGGTCCACGCCACAATTGGAAAGTAGAGGATATAGAACCCTTATTGGCCGATGGCCTAAAGGGAAGGGATTACGAGTACGGCAAAAGCATGTTTGCAGCTACCACCTGCATCACATGTCATTCCATGCAGGGAGAAGGAGAGAATATTGGGCCGGACCTAACACAATTGGGGACCCGTTTTTCACCTCAGGACATACTCAAAGCCATTATTGAACCGAACGATGTAATTTCGGACCAATACAACACCACGGTGTACACCTTGAAGGATGGAAAATCGATTGCTGGACGATTGATGAACGAGACCGAGCAAAATTATATCGTCTCGCAAAATCCTTATGCACCCGATCAAACCCGTGAGATTCCTAAAGACCAAGTGGTAGACACCAAGTTGTCTACCATTTCCTGGATGCCTCCAGGAACCATCAATAGACTTAATGAAGAAGAAGTTAAGGACCTATTGGCCTATTTGGTTGCTGGTGGAAATCCAGAAAATCCCATATATGCGGATAAGGAAGCCAACAATTAAGTATGGCCCTATCAATTAAAGGAACTGGCCAATTCAGGTTAAAAAGACCTGCACCGTTTATGTTAACTCCGGTTAACACAAACGGTGCAGCGTTTTTCATAAACGCCGTCTTTTTTCTTATGGGTGCTTTCCTAATGGCACAGGTAAAACCCTTAAAATTTATCAAGCAGCAAATTGCTTCAGAAAGTTACGAAACGGTAGGCGTGTTCGACGTGGACAACGACAACCTTGTCGATATTGTTTCAGGTGGCTATTGGTATAAGGGACCCGATTTTAGAACAAAACATTATTTGGGTTCGGCAAAAAGATATGGGGAATATTATGATGATTTTTCCACTATTCCATTGGATGTGAATGGGGATGGCCTTACGGACTTCATCACCGGCGGCTGGTTTGGGAAACAATTGATTTGGAAACAAAACCCTGGTGGTAGGGGTGCTTGGCAGGAACACTTAATAGGCGAAGCGGGTAATATTGAAAGTAGCCGTTCCTGGGATTTGGATGGTGACGGTATCACGGAAATCATTCCCAATACTCCCAATGACTCCTTGGTTATTTATAGATTGCAATTGGATGGCAACAAAAAAGGTATAGGAAGATTCAGCAAACACCCCATTTTTGGTGCACATGGACATGGCCTTGGTTTTGGTGATATAAACGGCGACGGACGCACCGATATTATAGTAGCAAAGGGTTGGTTGGAAGCACCCGAGGATACCTTTGCAGAGGAATGGAAAATGCATCATGAATTTGATTTTGTGGAGGCAAGTGTTCCTATCATAGTTACCGACGTCAACAAGGATGGCCTTTCGGACCTTATTGTTGGCCAAGGACATGATTACGGCCTATTTTGGTACGAACAAAAACCCGCGACCAAGAAACAAAAAACCCAATGGATAAAGCATGCCATTGACCCTTATAATTCGCAGTACCACAGTATGGAATGGGCAGATATTGACCAAGATGGGGAAAATGAACTAGTAACCGGTAAGCGATACCGTGCCCATAACGGACATGACCCTGGCTCCAACGATGATCTTGGACTGTACTATTTCAAGTGGAACGGGGAGACTTTTAGTAAACAGCTGATTGATTATGGAACCTATGGCAAAGGAAAGGGGACCGGAGTCTACTTTAGCGTTTCCGATGTGGACAATAACGGAATGAAAGATATTATTGTGGCCGGAAAGGATGGCCTATACATTTATTACAACAAACCAATAAAACAATAAAACATGAATTTGAAAAGAATATTTAAGCCACATATATTAGTGCTGTTTGCAATTGTTGGCTTACAGTCCTGTAAGGAGAAAAAAGAAAACAAATCGCAAGAGGAGGTGGCTGTGGCCACAACGGATCAAGATGGATTTGTACAGATTTTTGATGGCAAGACACTGGATAACTGGGAAGGGGACCCCAACTATTGGAAGGTAGAGAACGGCAATCTTGTGGGAGAGGTAACCCCCACCACCTTGCTGAAGAACAATACCTTTATTATTTGGAAAGACGGTCAGCCCAGTGATTTTGAATTAAAATTGGAGTTCCGTATCGCTGAAGCGGGAAACAGCGGTATCAATTATCGCAGTGAAAAAATAGACACTATTCCCTATGCCTTACGGGGCTACCAGGCCGATATAGATGGGAAGATCAGATATACCGGGCAGAACTATGAAGAAAAAAAACGCGCCACCTTGGCCTATCGTGGTGAAAAGGCTATTATCACTTCACAAGAAAACCCCGATGCTCCCGGGTCTTTACGTGCCAATGTGGCAAATAATGCTTGGCAGAGCCGTGAGGTTATTGAATCCCTAGGCGATTCCGACGAACTAAAAACAAAAATCAAGAGTGAAGACTGGAACGAAGCCCACCTAATCATTAAGGGAAACAAACTACAGCATTACATCAATGGCATTCTAATGAGTGAGGTAATCGATGATGATACAGTCAACAGGAAATCTGCAGGGTATTTGGGAGTACAGGTGCATGTAGGACCACCAATGAAGGTGGAATATAGAAATATAAGATTGAAGAATTTATAGTATTTGAGTTTTCTTCTTTTCAAGAAGATCGCGGTCTTACCAACCATTGTTGGATCCTTTTATAAACTTGAAAATGAAACAATTGAAAAGGGAAGAAAATTAAAATTTTCTTCCCTTTTTTTTTATCGTCCAAAAGACCTCCTCTGCCCCACTCCACCTTCCAACCAAAAATAATTTTCATTACGGACAGGACAGCACAGGATAGGTTATGGGCATATAAAGCTTATGTTTGATAAGGTCCGTTTCAAAAGCAATTTTACTTTGTACCTTTAAACTGGAGTACCACTTCCTATCCATTGGAAACTACTTTCACTTTAGATGAAGGAACGGTAAAATCACAATTGGTGGATCCAATAACAATAGGCACTTTATTGCTATCATTTAGTAACAAAAATCAGGGATTGATGAAAACAAAAATAATTGTTGCAATACTTCTCTCAGTTTGCGCTCTTCCATTATCAGCACAAAAAACAACACAAGCACAGCAAGCTGAAAAACCGAACATCATCTTTATTTTAACGGATGACCAACGTTTTGATGCCCTGGGTTATGCCGGAAACAAACTTATTTCCACTCCGGAAATGGATAAATTGGCCCAAGAAGGCACTTATTTTAAAAATGCCATTGTAACCACCCCTATCTGTGCAGCCAGTAGGGCCAGTATACTTACCGGCCTATATGAACGTACCCATAACTTCAATTTTCAGACAGGAAACATCCGGGAGTCCTATATGGCCGACTCCTACCCTACCATCCTGAAACAAAATGGTTACAATACGGGCTTTTATGGCAAGTACGGTGTACGGTATAACGATCTTGACAAGCAGTTTGATACTTATGAGTCCTATGACCGCAACAACAAGTATAAGGACAGGCGTGGGTATTACTACAAAACTTTGGGCAAAGACACAGTGCACCTTACAAGATATACCGGTCAACAGGCAATAGATTTTATCGCGGACGCCGATACCGACACCCCATTTTGTCTCTCCTTGAGTTTCAGTGCCCCCCATGCCCATGACGCTGCCAAGGACCAATACTTTTGGCAACAGGAGTCCGATGGATTGCTTCGGAACATGGATATGCCCGGACCAGACCTAGGCGAAAACAAATACTTTGAAGCGCAACCAAAATTTGTACAGGACGGGTTTAACCGCTTACGGTGGACATGGCGTTACGATACTCCCGAAAAATACCAACATAGCGTAAAAGGCTATTACAGGATGATTTCGGGTATAGACCGTGAGATTGCCAAGATCAGGGAGGAGCTAAGGAAGAAAGGGCTGGACAAAAACACCGTAATCATTTTAATGGGCGATAATGGTTATTTCCTGGGAGAACGTCAGCTTGCCGGTAAATGGCTGCTATATGATAATTCCATACGGGTGCCCCTAATTGTGTTCGACCCTCGTATAAAAAAACAAAAAGACAACGATGCCCTGGCCTTGAACATTGATGTACCATCCACCATTCTAGATTTGGCAGGATTGGAACAACCCGAGGGATGGCAGGGCAAAAGTCTCATGCCCATCATTAGAAATCCCAAAACAGATTTTGAGAGGGATACTATTTTGATAGAACATCTATGGGAGTTTCAAAACATTCCCCCCAGTGAAGGGGTACGGACCAAAGATTGGAAATACTTCCGATACGTGAATGATCAATCCTATGAGGAACTCTATAATTTAAAAGAGGATCCAAAGGAGATCAACAATCTGGCAAAAGATTCAAAATATGCCAGTACACTGGAATCGTTTCGAAAAAAAACGAACAGCCTTATACTTGAACTTTCCAACGATTATTCCCAAGGTCCCTCCAATTTGATCATTGAATGGATAAGAAACACAGCCGGGGTAAGCATTATTGACCCCAAGCCGGAATACGGCTGGGTAGTACCTGAAGGTGCTGTAGCGCAATCGGCCTATCAAATATTGGTGGCTTCCTCCGAAGAAAATATAAATAACAACATAGGGAATGTCTGGAACAGTGGACAAATAAGATCCAATGCCTCAACGGAAATAGAACACGGGGGAACCCCGTTAAAAAGTGGTAGTACCTACTATTGGAAAGTGCGCATATGGGACCAGGACAATCGACTTTCAAGATATTCCAAAACCCAGGCTTTTACCATGGGTAGCCCCAAAGCTAGCATAACGACACCTAACAGTTTTCAAATAGATAGAATAAGTCCTGCCCAATTTGAGAAAAGAGGTGACACCTATTTTATCGATTTCGGAAAAGCGGCCTTCGCTACCATAGATTTTACCTACAACGCCAAAGCCGATCATACCCTGACGTTCCACATAGGAGAACAATTGGAGGGCGAAATCATTAACAGGACCCCCTTTAAAAAAAGCCATATTAGGTATCAGAAAATTGAGGTAGCGGTGACACCCAAACAAACCTACTATCAACTTCCAATCAAACCGGACACACGCAATACCCTGCCTGGCAAAGCAGTACCGTTACCGGACGGCTTTCCTGTCTTAATGCCATTCCGTTATGCGGAAGTAGAAGGGGCCCAAGAACCCTTGACCGCCGATAATTTCACGCAATTGGCCCACCACAGTTATTGGGAGGATAATGCCAGTAACTTCAACAGTTCCAATGATATATTGAATCAGGTTTGGGATTTATGTAAATACTCCATTAAGGCCACTACTTTTAACGGGCTATACGTAGATGGGGACCGGGAGCGTATCCCATACGAGGCCGATGCCTATTTAAATCAATTGAGCCATTATACCACCGATCGGGAATATGCGATTGCAAGGCAGACCATAGAATATTTTATGGAACATCCCACATGGCCTACCGAATGGCAACAACATGTGGCACTTATGTTCCATGCCGATTATATGTACACCGGCAACACAGAACTCATACAGAAATACTACGATCAGTTAAAATACAAAACCCTTTATGAGCTCGCCAACGAAGATGGTCTAATAACCTCTACCAAGATGACCCCGGAGTTAATGGCCCATCTTGGATTTCCTAAAACCATGAAGGAGACTTTTAGGGATATTGTGGATTGGCCCTCAGCAGGCTGGGGCGGGGATCCTACCAACAAAGGAGAGCGCGACGGTTATGTATTTAAGGATTACAATACAGTAGTGAATGCATTTTACTATCAGAACATGAAAATTATGGCCGAATTTGCCCAGGTATTGGGCAAAACACAAGAGGCTTTGGATTTTAAATTAAGGGCCTTGAAGGCAAAAAAGGCCTTCAATGAAAAAATGTTCGATGCCAAAAGGGGGATTTACATTGATGGGATAGGCACGGACCACGCCTCCTTACATGCCAATATGATGCCCTTGGCTTTCAATATGGTGCCCGAAGAACATTTAGGATCGGTTGTGGAGTTCGTGAAATCGAGGGGAATGGCCTGTAGCGTTTATGGTTCCCAATATTTAATGGATGGTCTTTACAACGCCGGCGCGGAAGATTATGCCTTGGATCTATTGACCGATACCAGTGACAGAAGTTGGTACAATATGATCCGCATCGGCTCTACCATTACCTTGGAAGCCTGGGATTTAAAGTATAAGAATAATCTGGATTGGAACCATGCTTGGGGGGCGGTCCCTGCCAATGCCATTCCGCGTGGACTGTGGGGAATCCAACCCAAAATCCCTGGTTTTGGCATTGCCACCATTAAACCACAGATGGGCCATTTAAAGAATAGCACCATTGAAGTCCCTACCATCAAAGGAACCATTAAGGCAAGCTATACCTACGCCAATCCCAGATTGCAATTGTACACCATTGAAATTCCTGCGAATATGGTTGCCGAATTTGAAATGCCCCCCGCACCTGGAAAAGAGCTAATGCACAACGGAAAAAAAGTAGCATCGGCCTTTGGCTCGGTTCGGTTGGAGCCTGGCAAGCATGAAATAAAAATGGTGATCAATTCCTTTTAATATATTCAAGGGAAAGATCCACTACCGTCTTAATGGGTGTAAGGAACCGTACCCGTTTCATCTACGGGATATCCCCACTTTTTAATATATTCCATTCCAGGAAGAAATTCATCCCCGGTTTCTTTCAATCGTTGGGACAGCTGTATTTCCAACTCGTCCTGCAAGGTAGTATAGCCTTCGTTACCTACCAGATTGAACAATTGGTATGGATCGTTTACATTGTCGAAAAGCAACCAGGGGCCGTTCAAATCACGGGCATAGGTATATTGAAGGGTCTTAATGGCCCTGTACTCCCTGCCGCCATGTTTTACTTTATTCCATTGCCCAAAGGGCTGTACACAGGTTAACAAGGTAGCATGCCCTATTTTTTCTTTCCCTTCCATATAAGGCCTATAATCCAATCCTTCCACAGTACTGGGGATGGATATATTACACAAACTTAGGAGGGTGGGCATGATATCTTCCGAATTCATTAAAGCATCCCTATCTCCCACAGCAATATTTAGTTTTTCTGGCAGGTAATAAAGCATGGGCACCCTGGCCGACTCCTCATAGGGTTGCTGCTTTTTGTAAGCACCCTGGGAGCCCAGGAGATCCCCATGATCTGCCGTGAATACAATGATCGTATTATCCATTTGCCCCGAATCCTTTAGGTTTTTTATCAGTTTGCCTATCATATCATCCAGTGCAGCTATATGGGCATAATACCCTGCCAAATCCTTTTTTACCCGTTCTTTAAGGCTATCCGGAACGTTTCTACGAAGTTGGATCTTTTCTGGATCAAATCGGTTTCTATATTCCAAAGGGGCCGTATGATAGGGCGCATGTGGTGTGCCATAGGAAAGGATCATCATAAACGGATTCTTGACCGACTTGCGTTCCTTGATATAGTCGATGGCAGCCTCGGTCTGCTCAAAGGTGTCATAGCCGTCCCATGTTTTTCTTTTGGGGTCCTCATTGTCATAGTAGACGGATTTGTTGTAATCATGGGTACATTCGTTCCCTTTCCAGAACTGGAAACCCTGCCTCCTATTGCCAGGAACCACATTCTGTAGCCTCCCATGTCCATCCAAGTGCCATTTGCCAATGTATCCGGTATCATAACCTTCTTTGTTGAAGACTTTTGCTATGGTTACCGCATTGGTATCCAACTGTACATCATTCATAAATACCCCATGGGTCAAGGGGCGTTGCCCAGTCAAGAGCGATGCCCTAAACGGAGAGCATACGGGCATCCCGGAAACGGCATTTTTAAAATTGACACTTATGGCCGCCAAACTGTCCAGATGAGGAGTGTCTACATTGGGATCGCCTGCATAGCCCGTAGCCTGAGCCCTCCATTGGTCGGTTAGAAGCACCAGCACGTTAGGTTTCGAGGTGTCCTGGGTTTCTTTGCTTTTCTCTTTTTCTGCACAGCTCCCTAGGAAGAGTATACCTAATAAAATGATTAAACACTGGCTTTTTTTCATGCTGTTGGTACAAATTTATAGGATTGGATGCCAGGAGGCCTCAAACCTATTTCCTGGATTGTTTAAAATTAACACATAGTTTTGGAACGCATGGGCATATTCAAACACAAACCTGGAAATGAGGTTGATTATTCCGTTAGTTGGGACAAGGAAAGAATTAATTGTAATAATCCCAAAAATTGTTTTTGAATTTTGTCCGAGAAGTTAAATGTTAGACAGAACTTCTTGCGTTGTGAAGATGGTATGTCTGCACCCTGAGCCTGCCTTATTGGAGGTAAACCCGCAAAGGGCTCCTTCCCTTAGATAAGCCTGTCCCGCGTTTTCCACGGGAGGACAAGGTGGATCCTCCGCGAGATGCGGAGGAGACGGAAGGGATTGATAGCCCAGGTCTTCTGGAGGGGACTATAGATAGTGTTTGGGTTGAAACACACCCCTAACCTCCCGCTAAAAAGCGGGACAGGCTCTCTCAAGAGGGGAATCTGTTTGTCGCCAATAAGTCTAGGATCTAGATTCAAGGTTCTGCCTTCTCACTACTACCTTACAACTTCGATTTCGATCAAGCTCAATCTCCACAAGGACTTTCAACTTTTAAACATTGAATATAAACATTGTTCATTGTAAGTAGCAGATTGCCGCGCTTCGCTCGCAATGACGACACCAAGGGTTCCTTCCCTTAGATAATGGAAGGTGGATCCTCCGCGAGATGCGGAGGAGACGGAAGGGATTGATAGCCCAGATCTTCTGGAGGGGATTATAGATAGTGTTTGGGTTGAAACACACCCCTAACCTCCCGCTAAAAAGCGGGACAGGCTCTCTCAAGAGGGGAATCTGTTTGTCGCCAATAAGTCTAGGATCTAGATTCAAGGTTCTGCCTTCTCACTACTACCTTACAACTTCGATTTCGATCAAGCTCAATCTCCACAAGGACTTTCAACTTTTAAACATTGAATATAAACATTGTTCATTGTAAGTAGCAGATTGCCGCGCTTCGCTCGCAATGACGACACCAAGGGTTCCTTCCCTTAGATAAGGGAAGGTGGATCCTCCGCGAGATGCGGAGGAGACGGAAGGGATTGATAGCCCAGATCTTCTGGAGGGGATTATAGATAGTGTTTGGGTTGAAACACACCCCTAACCTCCCGCG
>NZ_QJJZ01000012.1:149492-200162 GCF_003201775.1 Arenibacter sp. ARW7G5Y1
GCGAGATGCGGAGGAGACGGAAGGGATTGATAGCCCAGATCTTCTGGAGGGGATTATAGATAGTGTTTGGGTTGAAACACACCCCTAACCTCCCGCGGAAAACGCGGGACAAGCTCTCTCAAGAGGGGAATCTGTTTGTCTCCAATAAGTCTAGGATCTAGATTCTAGGTTCTGCCTTCTCACTACTACCTTACAACTTCAATTTCGATCAAGCTCAATCTCCACAAGGACTTTCAACTTTTAAACATTGAACATAAACCAATTAATCACCCCTACCCCCATACTCCGGTACATCCGATAGGGTTTCCATAAAGGCAATAATATCCTCCATTTCCTGCTGGGTCAAATTCAAGGGTGTTTCGGGCAAGGTTTGATTTTCCACCTTCAAGCCCATTCCTGCGCCTCCTCCTAGGTTGTAGAAGGCCAACACATCATCCAAAGTAGCAAATAATCCGTTGTGCATATAAGGTGCTGTAAACGCTACATTTCTGACCGTAACCGTTTTGAACGAATTTTTCAAAAAGGGACGATTATCCAGTTTTAGACCATTGCCCATGCGTCCCAAATCCGTATCCAACTTAGGGGATATGGAATCAAATCCCTGGGTAATACCCAAGACCTCCGATTCCGATTCCAGATAAAAAGGAGGAACGGTACCATTAAAGACCGGTGCAAAATGACAACTTCCGCAGGCCGCCTTCCCCATAAATAGGTTAAATCCCCTTTTGGCATTCTCGGGATACTCCTTGGTTTCGTTCCGCACATATTTATCGAAGGGACTATTAAAGGATTTTAAAGAGTTTACATAGGCCGCAATGGCATTGCTAATGGAACGCTGATTGATATCCTCCTTGGCTATCCCTCCATAAGCCTCTTTAAATAGCTCATTATAAACGTCATTTTTATTGAGCTTATTGATAATCGCATCAAAATTGGTATTGAACTCCAAATCGTTATCGATAACGTGTATCACCTGTTTTTCTAAATCCAAGGCGCGCATGTCCCAAAAATATCTTGTGGAATAGCCCGCATCTATCAAGGTTGGGGCATTTCGTGCAGTAAAAACCCCTTTTTGATTGGATACACTTTTGGGCAAGCCATCTGAAAAACCTTTGTTGGGGTTATGGCAGCTTATACAGGCCATGACATTATCCTTGGAAAGCTGGGGATCCCGGAACAACAATTTCCCCAAGGCTATGGTCTTGGGGTTGTCCAAAGGCAGATATACCAGTTCCGAATAAAAATCGGTGTTGAGAAAATCAATGTCGAATATATTCTTGGCCTTGTAGTTTTGGGCATGCTTTTTAAACGGCTCCAGCACAATCTTGTTTACATTCTGAAATTCCAACAAGGCCGCATATAAGGGGTTGACCACCTCCTTTAAAAAGGCCAGCCTATCAAACTCATTAAAAGTGGTATGGGCATTTAACTTCTTCCTCCCCTTGGCAAAGTGTTCTTTGATGGCTTCAAATTGGGCCCTGGCTTCTGGGGCCATCCCGGATTCAAAATACAGAAATGTAGTTTCCATACTTTTCCACCCCGTAACACTTTCCTTCAACCCATTTACAGACCCTGGAGTATCATATCCCGTTAGTCCCAACGTAAAGATCCTAACGATGCCGGACCGGATACACTCAATAATCTGGCTCGACTTTAAATGAACCGGTAAATGTACTTTCGCTATAAAATCTACCCGCTCCTTGAGTCCGTTGGCCAATCCTTGCAGGTGCTGTAAATTTTCATTGGAAGCTTCCCCATAAACGGCCTCATCCAATGCCTGCAAACCGCCAGGGGGAATCACTTTTTCGGCTTCAAAATACTCACTTACCTTGGGCAATGGTGCGCCATTGATATAAGTGGTATTGTAGGAGGTTTGGTAATAATCAAAAATAAATTCGATCTCCTTATAGCCCAATCTGGTCTTATCCACCTGTCTTTTCAACCCCTCCCATTCGTTTACGGAGGTTGCCCTATTGACAAGGGCTGCCAATGAATCCACTTCCCTTTGAAACTTGTAAAAATTGGCCGTGTATAAGGCTGCTACTTTTTCCGGAAGCGTATCCTTCTGGTCTGGAATTGCCATTTGCGTCCCGGACAACATCAATAGACAAATTAAAAAAACTCCCAATAAAATGCTTGTCTTCTTCATTTTCAACAACCGCTTTTTACCATTCTATGGACTTTTTAACACTGCTAACCTTCTCTTTCCTCTATGGGGCCAGCCCTTACTTGGGATATTATTGTAGGCCATTCCCACAGCCCGATTTTGGCCAAATTATTCTATTCTATGGTAATGGACTCGGTATACGCTTTTTGATTTGTAATGACTTCAATAACATACAGGCCTTTTGGCAGCTTGCCTACATTGATGGTTTTCCTTCTACTTTTCTTCACCAATTTCCCTATGTTGTTATAGAATTTGACTTTCTTTAGTTTATCGTTTTTATCCACATCAAGCCTTACCAAATCCTTGTCGGCATCATACAATAGTCCAGCACTTTTTTGTCCGGATGCATTTCTATCCGTATTCAGTACCCAAGCTGATTTGTTGATAGTGAAATAGTCGTCTATGCCATCATTATCCCTTATAAACTTTACGGTCAGGTTCTGCCCTCCCCTACCGTCATCTTCCACTTCCATAACACAGGAGCCCAATTGGTTCAGGGACACGGACATGGCCTGGTGATTTAGGTCGCCCCCGGATATTTTACCGGCAGAGCCCGTAGTTATATAAACGGCACCCTCGGCAGCCGTATTAGCTTTTTGGTAGGCCCCATTGCTATCCACTTTCCCGTCCCCATAGCCATTGGATCCAACGGTATGGCCACCCTTTGAAATATCATCCGGGTTAAAAGTGTTGGCAAAGCCATAATGTCCGTTCAAGAAATACGAGCGTTCGTAAGAATGGCTATGCCCGTTTAGGATAAGGTCCACTCCGTTGGCCTCCATCATGGGCATAAAGTTTTGTCGCATTTCAATAAGTCGGTCTTCGGTATCGGAGTCATGGGACCCTTTGGTATATACGGGATGATGAAACAGGGTCACGATCCAATCCTGTTTGGTGTTTTGAATATCGGCCTTGGTCCAGTTGTACATGGCACCCCCAACTTCGCGACTGGTATGATGGGAATCCAAGATTATAAAGTGGATATTGGCGTAATCAAAGGAATAATAGGCCTCTGTCCCAGAGGCAATCCCTCCGGCCTGTGCAGCGGTAGGGAAGGTAAATATATCATAATAGGGACCGGATTGTGTAGCCGAATCGGCCGACTTCCCATCATGGTTTCCCAAGCAGGACCATGCCACGGATTTTTTAAGCATATCGTCATAAATGTCGAACAAAGCGTTCTGATACTGCTCATCCGTGCCACTGCCATAGGCATTATCCCCTAAGAACAACATCATATCGGTCTTACCCGAATTCTTGGGTGCTGCGTCCACATAATCGTAATAGGCATCCCGTACGTTTCGCTGATTGTTATTGGCCGTACCGGCATCACCCAAAATCCATGCCCTTACAAACTGTTTGGTACCTGCTTTAGGGGCTGTTATAATGTACATCTCGCCGGAAACACTTTCGGAAAGTACACCAGCTTTATTGCCGATATTGAAATAATATTTGGTGTTGGGGCTTAAACCCGACAGAGCGACTTCGTGCTCGGTGGTTACATTATTGCTGCTAGCCTTCTTCGATAACGATTTTAATGATTTTCCGTAATGCACCACGGATTCAGTAGCGATATCCGTTCTCCATTTTACCACTACGGACGTTGGGGTACCGCTTTGTAAGTAAGGCCCCCTTACAACAGTTACCGAAGTGGAATGCTGTGGATGGCTTACAGGCATGGTTACCGCAACATCACTTACATTGGGAAGATCTACATGCGAGGTTTGGGAAAATGAAAACACTGAACTTAGTGCTACTAGTAAAAAGGTACTTTTTTTAATCATGATTTTTGGTTGTTAAGGGAGCTTTCCAGGCTTTTTATTTGTTCTTTTAATTCTATTACAGGACCCATATTTTTAAACTTGGTATCCAATTGCTCAACGGCAACCGTAGCCATTTTTAAGGAGATGAAGGCCTCATGGGGTTTATGTATTTCCACCAAATACTTTGCTTTTTTAAAATACCAGAATTCATTTCTGCTGTATTCAAGGATAAAGTAATTGTACTGTTCCAAGGCCTTTTCAGTTAGACCGGCATCTTTTAAGTAGTCCAATTTTTTAAGTTGGAGCGATATGGTATGCGGGCCAAGTTGGTCCAGGCCATATTCGATGGCCTTCAAGGCAGCCTTATAGTTTTTGTTGTTTTCGGCAAGAATGATGTTGCAGTATTCCAATACATCCTCGGGCCGAATGTCCTTCATATTAAGGATAACAGTACGGTAGCCCTCCAAGGATTTTTTGTACGATTTAAGATTGAAGTGTATTTGAGCCTGCAATTTTTTTGCACTTAGGTCCATGCTATCCAATTCCAAATAGGAATTTATACTTTGCAGGGCCTCCTGGTAGGCTTTGGTTAAAAAGTGCACCTCCGCAATTTGGTAATATAGGGCTTTGTTGGAATTTCCCATGGATTGGGACTTAAGGTAATCTTCCAGGGCATTATCGTACTCCATGTGCTGTTGATACAGCAACCCTCTTTCATAGTACAGTTCAGAATTGTCCGGATCTTCGGATATAGCAATGGTTTTTTCCGCTATCCGCATACTTAGATCCCCATGGGCCAACAGTGGCATGGACAGCGATAACATCAGGATTATAAGTAGCGTTCTTTTCTTCATTAAAGGTAAATACCCCTTGTTTTTAAAAATCATTCAATTGGTCAATATAACAACCTTTTTCCAAAACCGCCATCATAAGGCATAATTTATAAGAAGGTTGCCGTTATGGGCGGACAATTTTAAGGATTGTACTCCCCATTTGGTTTTATTTCTCAATTTATGATAGAATATTATCAATTTTTAAGGACGATAATACTCCCTTATCAAACGTATTGAAACAATATTAAATGTGGTTTTCCAGCACGTTAATTTTTTGTTAAAACAGAAAAAGGAGAACGAACCAATCTCCATTAATATCCCTCCCCAAAAACAAAAAAATTATCAATATTGAATCTTATAAACCGGAAATATTTGCTGGGACAATATGGCACATGTGGCACCCCAACCTTATTAAAACTAATTTCAATCTCAACATACCCTTATCCGTGAATTAAACAAAACCTTAATATTCCTTTGCGGATCTATTTATCAAATTTATAGGGAAATCAATGTAGCTTTTAAGAATAATTTGAATTTTTGAAATGGTAGAATAGTTTGGCTATAAATATCAAGAAAGAGCAGGGGATTAACAATGAGACACTTACTTGGATATAAGCGTTATAAGTAACGGGCGCCAAACAACAATAGGCCAAACGTAATAAGGTTGTATCCCTGGCAACGCTACATTATTTTAACCGTGGATTGTTTCTTCCTTTCCATAATTTTTTATCACTTCAGCTTCAAATTCAACAAGCTCTTGCCAGCGTTGGTCTACATCTATATTTTGGCCATATTTGCGGGCAAAACCAATAAAAGTGGTGTAATGGCCTGCTTCGCTGATCATTAAATCGTGGTAAAATTTTGAAAGCTCTGGGTCCTTTATTTCATTTGACAGCAACTTAAATCGTTCACAGCTTCTCGCTTCGATCATAGCAGAAAATAAGAGCCTATCTACCATCGCTTTGAGTCTACTTCCCCCTACATTCATAAACTTATAAAGCTCGTTAACATAGCTGTCCTTGCGCTCTCTGCCCAAGGTGTAACCGCGCTTCTTAATGAGATCATGCACCATCTGAAAATGTTCCAGTTCTTCCTGGGCCAAAAGGAGCAAATCGGTGACCAAATCCGGGTATTCTGAATTAAGTGTAATAATAGTGATCGCATTGGTCGCCGCCTTTTGTTCGCACCACGCATGATCTGTTAGTATTTCTTCTATGTTTTTTTCAACAATATTAACCCAACGCGGGTCTGTTGCCAATTTTAAATGGAGCATGGGCCAATGTTTTTGTAAAAGTAGCAATAAGCTGTATAAGAAATCATATAAACTTACCCCTGCCCAAAATGTACCTTTATGTACAGCGTATCTGCGTTAGGCAATTTTTATACTCCTCTTTGAAAGTTTACTTAAGGGATACTTAAAAACTCCAACATTTTTTTATTTACCGTTTCTGCCTGATCCATAGATAAAAAATGTCCTGCATTGTGTACAACCTCCCCCTTTCCTTTTGGCAACATATTGGCAATTTCTACCGTTCTTTTTTCATTGATCATATCGTCATCCCCAATTAACACTAAAACAGGCATTTGTAAGGATGTTAGTTCGTCATTGGAAAAAGGTTTCATACTGGTGACAAATTTATTTTCGGACTCCAATTCCGTACCCAGTTTGTATTGCTTCAGGTAGGCCTCTTTGATATTGGCCACATTGGCCGACATGCTTTTTAGGCTTTGCTCCATTTGTTTTTCCTTGGAAGAAAATATCCTGACAATATTTTTTAATAAATCCGTACTTGGCTTGATCCATGTAAAGGTTTGGGCCGGACTTAACAACACTAGGCTTTTTATCCTTTTCTGATCGTTTAACGCTAGGTTCACCGCCAACCAACCTCCCCGGGAAGCACCAATGAGATGAAAGCTGTCCAACTCCAGGGCTAATAAAACTTCCTTATACCAGTCGGTCACTTTTTCCACACTTTCAATATCTTTATACAAATACGATTTTCCTGCTTCCAAAATAAAGTCGATCGCAAACACCCTATGGTTTTTGGTCAAGGATTCTATATTTGGATACCACATGGTAGAGCTGGCGTTCATTCCGTGAAGCAACACCGCCGGATCTGCATTTTTGGGGCCACTTACTATAACATGGGCTATTCCGTTGGTGGTAGGAATATATAATTCCTCAAAAGGGACCTTCCACAATTTTAAGGTTTCGTCATAAGCTTCAAAATAGGCTGCATTTGCAGCAGATGGCTTTGTAATATATTCCGGTGGATTTTTATACTTATCGTATTGGTCGGTACAACCAACACCAAAAACAAAAACAGTAAGCAAAAGCAATAGTCTCATAGAATGCAATATACATTGGATAAATCCCAAAAGCGGTTTGTGAATAGGATAAAGATAGAATAAACTAAGCTGGCGTTCGTGTTTTGTTCATTTTTTGCATCGCCCAAATGCGTAGCATTCATGAATACCATTAAAAATCAATAGACCAGCCGATGAATAAAAAAAGAACCTAAGTACCCAAACAAAACTACTACACTTAAATGTGCCGTCAATTACGAATTTTGATTAAAATAAAATGGCCACCAAAAAGTATTGGCAGCCATTGTAAATGGTATATTAAAGGGTGGGGTTCCTAGAAAAGAATGGGTATGTTCCCTTGCTTACATTCTTCAATCATTTCTTCGGGCCAGATACTGGTCTGAATCTCACCAATATGCGCTTTTTTCAGGAAGAACATACATAGACGGGATTGGCCTATACCTCCTCCTATGGATAATGGCAGTTCATCATTTAAAAGCATCTTATGCCACATTAATTCTTTTCTGTCTTCCGCACCTTCAATTAGCAATTGTCTATTGAGTGCTTCCTTATCAACGCGGATTCCCATAGATGAAAGCTCCAAGGCATCTTCAAGCATAGGGTTCCACAGAAGGATATCGCCATTTAACCCCTTTAAACCGTTTTCGGTTTCGGTACTCCAGTCGTCATAATCCGGAGCCCTTCCATCATGCTTTTTCCCTTCTGGGAGTAGTCCTCCAATTCCCATAACAAACACGGCACCATACTTTTTAGCAGCTTCCAATTCCCTTTCCTTGCAGCTAAGCTTAGGATACTGTTCTGCCAATTCCTCTGTATGGATGAAGGTAATTTCTTCCGGAAGTACAGGTTTTAAATGGGGATAGCGCTCGTATACAACATATTCTACCCTTCTAAAAATGCTATATATTTTTCTTACAATATATTTTAGGAAGTCAATGGATCTTTCTTCTTTAGAAATCACCCTTTCCCAATCCCACTGATCTACATAAATGGAATGTATATTTGAAAAAACTTCATCCGGACGCAATGCATTCATATCTGTATATACACCGTAACCCGACTCAATTCCTAATTGGGCCAAAGCAAGTCTTTTCCATTTGGCAAGCGAATGTACAATTTCAGCTTCGGCATCATCCATACTTTTTATGGGAAAGGTAACTGGACGTTCTACGCCACTAAGGTCATCATTAATTCCAGATCCTTTTTTTACGAACAAAGGAGCCGTAATTCTTCTCAATCTCAATTCGGATGATAGACTAAGTTCAAAAAAGTCTTTGATCAACTTAATTGCTTGTTCTGTCTCTTGCATATTTAATTGCGGATGATATCCTTTCGGGATTTGTAATTTATAATCCATTCTATGTTACCTTTTATAAGATCATTAGCGACCTGCCTGGTTATTATTGAAAATTAAAACGCAAAAGTGCAATAAATAGAAAGAATATCAAAACAGTGTTAAGTGTTAAATAAGGAAGTTGTAAGGACTGCCCCCTACACCACAGTAATCACCATTCAAGGCCTTTACAAAAGAAAAGCGATCATAGTCTGGTAAGAAAATTGGTTCCTTGTCCATCCTGAAAATTTAAGGTGCTAAGAAACTTATGATTCATTTTGGAACCCAATTTTCCACTTGATCCATGGTACGTCCAAAGTCGGGAGACATCGCACAGCTAGTTCAAAGTCAGGAGACTTTGCACAACTGGTTTTTTTAATCTTTAAAAACATATGTCCTAATTCCGCTCAAACACAATTATATTTTTCCTGCTGTTATAATAAATCAATAGGTTTGAGTTTTTAATTTCAAATTTTTGGGCCGATCCAATACTAAATAATTTTGTCCATTCAGGTTCATTAATATAGGTAGTCATAATTGGTCCAATGGATATATCTCCATTCTTTTGAATTGTGTATTCCCCATTGTAGGCATTGGAAACCGAAATTCCAGAAACAGTTCCTTTTCCATTGTTATCGGGTGCCGTAAAGTTTGTTGTAATGTCTCCATTATTGATATCAGGCCAGGTATTGTCCTCCGATTTAGTAATTTTTTTATTCCCGTCCAAAAAGTAGATAACTTTCCAACTACCCGCCAAATCATATGAGATATCATCGTTTTCCTTTGAGCAACTATTGCATAAAAATAGTGTCACTACTAAAAATGCCAAATTTTTGATTGTAGAATAGGTTCTCATAGACCATTTATTTAAAAATATAGACGTTAAATACCCCGTATGGTTGCGTAGAATAGGTATTTTACTTACTACCAACACCTATATACAACAACAAGTTCTGTATTTTTTATAAGTCCAATTTAGTAAATCCATTATGTTGATCTGCCATGCTGGTTGGTTTGCACTCCACCCCTATTAAGTATAGAATTGGACATCCCCGGAAAGTTTGATCTGACCCTGATATAGAAATGGGGTCCATGCCAAGGAATTGTTCCTATTTGACTCCCAGTACTATCATTTTCCTATAAAATACCAAACGAACTTTTAACAGTAACTTTGCCTAAAACCAAAGTAAATGGGCCAACAACTAAAAAGGAACAAAAGTTTCCCCTTGCCCCTTTTCCAACAAAACTAACTAACTCAATGCTTCTATTCTTTTGGTTCGTTTCCTTCATTGCAACAAATTATGGTCATGTGGAGGAGCTAATGTATTTAAGGTGGATACAGGCAGTTCAAGGTCTTCACTTAATCGATCATTTTTTCAATTAAGATTCCAAACTGCCTTTTTTACGGTAGCACTGTGCACTACATAATTATGGTAGTGGGCGCGGTCATACCCTTCCAAAATAGACTTGACATGTCTAATTATACCACTAAACTCTTGGATTTTCCAATCCCTAAAAGCCCAATGCCCCGAAAAATGTATTATAATAACTGTAAAATATCCCTGAAGAAAACCTTAAGGAATACTACAATTATCATTACTGCTCAATACTGGCACCTAGCAGAAATATTCTTAAGTTCTTGTACACTTTCGGCCACAACCTCTAATTCCCTAAATGCATAACTGGGATGTAGGGTATCTACCTCAACTGCAAAAAAGCCTTTATAATTTACGTCCACCAGCAACTGCGCGATCCGTTGGTTATCAATAAGCCCATGTCCCGTGGGGACACAGGAGAAAAAACACCAATCATTGACAGACACTCCTTTAACGGGAAGCATGTCCTTCTTGGAGAAGGCTACAACACAACCTTGATCTTTCATTTCAATAATTGTGCAAATTCTTTAAGAAGAATTATAATTCAATTTGAAAAGAAACATCTCTTAAAGGAATTTCATATGCCCCACTAAGTCTATTATAGGATAAATCCTTCTCTTTATTTATCCTTAAATAAGCATTGGGGGTAAAATCATCCTTTTTGGACAAGGTAAGGGTTACCTGTTTTGATTCTGTATTATAGGTGAACTTCTTAAACGCACCAGCATCCAGAGTGACCCATAAATCAATTGGGGCAATAAATATTCTGGATTTTGACGCAGTAGTTATGTCCACTTCAACAATATTTTTATTTATATGAAGATTTCCCCCAAAAGCTAACCACCCCAAATCCTTATCATGTGTCAAATACGTTGCCGAATTCACTGCATAACCGTAAAATCCAGAACCATAGTCTCCAGAAATCCCATCTATTTCCAGGGTTGACGGAAAAGAATGAAATGCAGCCGGACCAAAACCATCCTGGGTAATATTGGAGATACCACCCAAAAGTCCACCATACCCTACTTTCAACAAATACAAATCTTCCGGTGTTTTTCTAAATTGTGTTAACACTGGAATAGCGTTCAAGGAAGATCCATAATGATGTATTTGTCGTTCCACCCTAGACGTCTCCCCTGCCTTACCCCCATATAGAAAATCCCAATACCTCCGTGCATTACCATTGTAAGCCCAATGTGGCATGGTTGGCATATAGGCCAGAATAGCATTTAAAGTTATGCCTGCCTTATCATTATACCCAAAATAATCGGACCACAGGTACACCTCCTCTTGCCCCGTAGAATCCCAAGGCATTTCACTTCCGAAAGGGTAATCCAGGGCCCGCCAATGATTGGCCCTCTCCTTCATTTTTGCTTCCAACTCATTGCCCAGCTTCAAATATCCCTCACTTTTTAGGTCGTTTAGCAAATAAAGGAATACAGACCCTTCCATCTGCCCAAAAACTGAGTAATATGGGGCCTGTTCCAACATGGCTATACTGGTATGGTATGCATTGTTCAAATACCATTCCCAAGTCCGGTTATCCACTAATCCTTTCCTGTACCTAGCTAAGCGGTACATGACCCAATATGCGGCGGTGACATGGGGATAGTTATAAGATCTTCCAGGGTCATTGGCATGTTCATGATTCCAGGCAGCCCAGGTTTTATAATTGATCCCATCACTATAGGTTCCCTTTGGTAAGGAATCCGGTTCGTAATAGAACACACTTTTTTTAACGCCATATTTATGGGGGCCCCCACTATATTGAATATCTCCCCATAAGGTAGAATCTATAAACTTTTGGATTTTTTGTATTTCACTACGCTCAGGCAGTACCAATTGCTTCATTATGGCCGCCAACCAACTACCGGCTCCGCCCTCATCACTCAGGCCACTGATCCATACCCTACTGTCCTCGGTTAACTTTCTTTTTGTATCATAATCATAGCTAATAAAAGAAGGGTTTCTATGGAAAGGGTCGTTGGGATCATTAAACCATTGTTCCGTAGCCAAAAAATGTCCAAAATCCTTTACTACCTCTGTTTCAGGTTTAATTACCTTGTAGTTTACAGTTTGTTGTTTCCCATCCTCGTAGGTAATGGTCAACCGTGCCCTTCCCCATTTTTTGCCTAGTACACTATAGCTTTTCTGTCCCTTTGGCGTCTTGGCAACTTCTTTAACCTCCAAAGCTCCATTAGGTACTATTTCCAAGGATGTAACCTTTTTGCTATAATCAATAAATAATTGGGCTTTTACGTCTTGGGGAACCACAAAGCCCGGGACCCCATTTACTACTGGAACTTTTTCCTCTACCAAAGTTCTTTGCACCTCTTTTATTCCTTTGGAAAGTACAAGTTTAAAAGAAAAATTTTTAGCCTCCTTAGGTTCCAATATCACTGAAGTTGGTGTATTCCACTGTTCCACTCCTTGCCATTCATTTTCAGCATAAGCCTTACTATAGACCATCCATTCATGGAATCCCTCAAAAACAATACTTCTTGGCGTGGGATCATCCAAGAGTGGCCTATAGGCTTCAAAAGACATGTTTTGAAGCGGTAAGACCAATAGAACCGGACCTTTCCCTGATAAGCGTTTCACCTCCAAATATCCAGCATCCATACCGATATAAGGGTCAAAAAATACATTTTGGGCATGGGTTTCAACCAGTGATTTGCCTTCCAATATATTATTAAAAATCATGGGTACTCCCAAAGCACCAATTTCGATGGATTTGCTACTCCTATTCCTTATTTCAAAACGAATTGCCAAATGGTCATTATCCAATTCATAAAACCTATGAACGCTTACAGGTATATCGGCAGGGAATGTATTTGATAAATCTGCTGCTGCCAAAATATTTCCAGAGACCTCCAAAGGTTCAACCTTAACTCGCTTGGTAGCCGTAGAATAACTTTTCCAAATTCCTTTGGCTTCCTTAATTCTTAAATTGATATCCCCTAAATGATATAACCCGTCCTTATCCCTAATTTCCAACCGATCACTAGGTGTAAAATCGAAATCCAAATTTTTATTGGGACGCAAAGCTGCCACTGTTTGCGAGGCCTTGACCAACTTTAACTGAAAGTCCGGGGTAGTAAATTTTTGATATACATCGGCTATGCCAAGTGTAGGTTCCTTGGCCTCTACCTTACTCCAATAACCTTGTGCCTTAGTGAAAAAGCCAACCATTATAAATAGTACCGTGCAAAAAAGTCTAAATTTCATATGCCTTGTTTTATTCGAAATTGAAATCAACCTCTCATTACGTAAATTCCCAATTATTTAAGTATTACATCCAGATATACTGAATGCCGCCCATAAGTTTCATAAAAAGGTTTAAAATCCACTCCATCAATAGTAAATTCCAGTTTTCCCGATTTCTCCTTAATCGATCTACCAATATCTTTTGCATCCAATATTACCTTACGCCATTCCTTACTGGGACCAGACTCTTGGGCCGCCAATAAAACGGGGCCATAAAATAAACTGGCTATGTTTTCTTGATCCATAACTGGGTCCAAATGAAATTGAAATGGCATACTAAGTTCAATCCTGTCACCATCTTTCCAATGACCACCTAAAGAAAGGTAGCTTCCGGGGACAGCATTTGCCATTTGTTTCTTGTTATTTATTTTTACAAAAAATCCTTTGGTCGCCCATTTTGGCACACGAACTTTTATATCAAATTCTCCTCCCCCACGTATTGTCAATAGGGTTTGATCTTCATTAGGAAAATCGGTTGTTTGTTCTATAGTTACTTTTTTTTCGGTCCAACTTAAGGTTGAGGGCACAAATAGATTAACAAAGAGAGCCTTGTTATCCGAACTTCTAAAATAGATTGAATTCTGAAGCTTTGTGCTACTTTCAAGGGCCGTACCATTACAGCAGGTAAAGCCTTCCATATCAGGATTGCCAAACTTCTTGACCGAACCTGGTCTTAACGGAACATGATAGGTATTTGCTGGACTATCCTCTGCAACGGAGGCAAGAATATGGTTATATAGTCCACGCTCATAATAATCCATTAGCTCTGCTCGCTGATCAAAAAGAAAAAGATTTCTCGTTAATTTGAGCATATTATAGGTAGCGCAAGTTTCATTCTGCCCACCAGCCGATAACCCATTTTCATAAATCGTAGCCGGCTCACTGATAAAACATTCCGCGTTGGCAGGATTACGGGCCCCAGCTACCCCCCCAATACTATACATGTAACCATTAATGGTTTTATTCCAAAAATTATCCGCTATTCTATAATATTCAGGGACATTAGAATCCCTATACATTTCAAGAGCCCCCATCATTTGGGGTATATGCTGGTTGGCATGCAATCCGCGAAAGGTATCCACATTTTTAGCCAAACCATGTGAGTGTTCCGCATTCCCAAAGAAAACTTTAATGTTATCAAATGCCTGTGCCAGCTCTAAGTATTTATTTTCATTGGACATCCTATAAAGACGTGCCATAACTTCATTCATACCTCCAAACTCTCCTGCTATATAGGTATTCCACATACTGATAAGTGTTTCGGTCGTTAATCGACTCATACGTGTATGAACCCAACTTCCCACCCCTTTGGCAATTTCCAGTGCTTTTTCATTACCACTCACTTCGTATATATCAAGTAGTCCTGCTAAAATTTTGTGCAAGGTATAATAGGGAGCCCAGATTTTGGTATTCCCTGTGCCATAGGTAGCACCCTTTTCCAACATAATAAATTGATCGGGAGGATAAGCGCTTAGGTATCCCTTACCCCAATTCCAGTAATCTGTTCGGATACCTTCAACACTTAAGTCGGAATCAAAATCCATTTTACCCGGTCCAGGAGGTACCTTTGCAGGATCTGAAACATGTTCGCCTGAAGTTTCTATCGGTTGTCCGGACATCTGGGATAATTGGTAAAGGACATTGACCATGTACTTCATTTTTTCCGAGAAATTTTCTTGGAGTTCCTTGTTGTACCCTGTAGAGGCATAAGCTTGGGCAACAGCGGTGAGGTAATGTCCCGTAGCATGGCCCCGCAGTTTGGTTTCCTGGCTGTCCCAAACGCCCAATGGCTCAGCTCCTTCGGGTTGTTCCTGTCCAAAGGCGTTCCTAAACATATAAAGAAAATTATCGGGGTTTATTTGGGCAAGTTTTGTGATAAACTTATCCCGGTTTTCTATAAATTTTGTACGTTGCCCATGAACATTATTGTTTAGTGATACCTGATCAAGATCAAACACTTCCAGTTCCCGTTTGGGGGTAGCCGGTACTTTCCCGTCTTTCACGTTTACAATGGCCTTAGGCCTTATTTCTGAACCAGATATAATACCCTCAACGGTATATGTCCTGGGCGAGAGTACTTCGGTATTATCTTTTGGCGAGGGCCAAATTACCCTTACATTGCCCTTCTTGATCCCTTTGCTATAAATTCCCTTTACATAAGGTGGAAGCTGTGGGAGAAACCCGACTTGCGTTTCAACTTCAATATTTTCAACACTTTTCAAGTATTCATTATAAAGCTGAGGAGTCCCTTTAGGAAACATGGGGAGATCACCGTCAAGTTCAACCTTTGTACCTACAACGGCTTCATCATCCTCCAGTGCATTTTTATATATTCCCGCTATTTGCTTTTCACCCAAGGGAATTCTGTAGATTCTGAAATCGTGTACTTTCGCATTTAGGGAAGTGGCCTCGGAGCGTATTGATCTGCCTATGTAGAGCAAATTATTTTCACTTGAATTGGAATCGAAGAGCTGTTCCCATCCAAGGTTTATATCGTTCACCTTTTCAACAAGATTTCCATTGATGTATGTACTTAGAGACTTGGAGGGAGCATCAATAACAATTGCCAAATGATTCCATTTATCAACCTCCAAGGGAGGTTGCCCTGACAAATGGATATTTCCGTTTTCAGAAGCTATTTCAACCTGGTAAGCTTCTTTAGTTTCAATTCCCCTTGGTGCGACAAAAAAATGGGACTCATTGTTTCCAAAATCAAAAAAAAACTGACCGTTCTCCGAAGAACGTAGGTAGATCCATCCTGTAACGCTTATAGATTCCTGCTGTGCGATAGCTTCCCCTGGAATAGTAACAAAAGCTTTGGAATTTTTGGTTAAGGAAAGTACTTGTCCAAACTGATCATCATTAATAAAATGAACCCCGGAATCATCAATTTGACCGTGTAAATTATTCCTTGACCAGTCCTTTACATTACCATCAAATAAATAACGGACAATCAACGCTGTTTCGCCTATTCCGTCCAACATCTGATTACCAGTTTGGGCTACTAAAGTTGATGTAAACAACATTGGACAACTTAGTATTACTATAATAAATAATTTGTATGTTTTCATAACTAAATCCGTTTCTCCTATATTTAAAAATCTATAGTTATTGGGGTTTTATCCACAAAGTTTACGGCGTTCTTAAAATCCATCCCCAACCCTCCAATGCTTCCTTGTACATTTAGGCAAGCTTTGGAGAACCAAAACTTTCTTCGGAGATTAAGCACCCCATTCATAAAAACCAATGATAGATATTCCTACTTACCATTAAAAAATATCATCACCGCTATTACAATTAAAATGATCAAAATAGAAATAGCTATATCGACCCAGCTATAACTACTTTTATTATTATTCTTCTCCTCTTCCGTAATTGTGCCAAAAGTAAGATTCACTATCTGTTCCCTGTCCGGTGCTTTGGTAAGTAAACTTACCACAACCAGGAATATCAGACAGAACAAAAAGAACCATGCCCCGAAACTGAGAAAATTCATATCCCCTAAATAAAACAAAAAGCTATCCGGGTCTAAATTTTCTTTAATTAGTTCTAAGGCGATTCTAAAAAAGGCGACCACAATTCCCATAATCAAGGTTGCAAATGCCCCGGTAGCATTAATCCGCTTATAGAATATTCCCAAGATAAATACAGCGGTTATCGGAGGCGCAATATAAGCTTGTACACTTTGAAGATATTCGTATAAAACCCCTGATATATTGGCCATTATCGGAATCCATATAATCCCGACAATAACTACAAAGACCGTCGCAATCTGTCCTGTACGCACCAACTTCTTTTCAGGAGTATTGGGCTTTAATTTTTTATATATATCAACTGTAAACAAGGTTGAACAAGAGTTGAATACCGAGGCCAAGGAACTCATTAAAGCTGCCAACAATCCTGCAGCTACCAATCCACGTAATCCTGAAGGCAAAAGGTTACTCATTAATACAGGAAAAGCTTCATCCGGACTGTCCCAATGCAACTCTCCTCGCATTTTGAGGGTCAAGGCGATAATACCAGGAATCAGGAATAAAAAGACAGGCAATAATTTCAATAAAGCGCCAAAAATAGTTCCCCGTCTCCCTTCTTTGATATTTCTTGCCGTTAGTGTTCGTTGCACAATGTACTGATCTGTACACCAATACCAAATACCAACAATAGTACTGGTGATCAATAGGGACGGCCAAGGAAAATCAGGGTCGGTAGCTGGCCTCCACATATTAAAATATTCCGGCCCCAAGGTTTCTTGCATACTGCTCCAGCCACCAACTTTGTCCAAACCTATATAGGTTAGTACGGCTGCCCCTAAAATTAAAAGCACCGCTTGTAAAGTTTCCGTATAAACAACGGCCCGCATACCTCCCAATACGGTATAAATACCTGTTAGGATTACCGTTGCGATTGCTCCGGTCCAAAAATCAATCCCTAAAAGTGCTGCTACCACTACCCCTCCTGCATATATGGTAACGGAAATTTTTGTAAGCACGTAAGCAATTATAGAGAAAATGGACAATACCCATCTAGACCTAGCATCAAAACGCTTCTCTAAAAATTCCGGCATGGTAAACACGCCACTTCGTGCATAAAAGGGTAAGAATACCCAGCCCAAAATTAATACCACCCAGGCCTGTATTTCATAAATCAATAAAGGCAATTTATTACTGGCTCCTGTACCTGCAAGGCCCACCACATGTTCCGAGCCTATGTTGGAGGCAAAAATGGATGCTCCTACAACAAACCATCCTATATTTCTACCTGCCAAAAAATAGTCTTCGGTGTTCTCTTCCTTTTTTCGGATTACCCAAATGGCAATCCCTATAAGGACTAAAAAATATAAGGATATACTAATCCAGTCTAAGGTATCCAATGGTTGCATGTTGGTGGTTATTTTGTAGAAAATTTAAAAGTAGTTTTAGTGGTGTACCTATCTCCCGGTACCAAGGTTACGGATGGGAATTCCGGTTGGTTGGGTGAATCCGGATAGTGTTGTGTTTCCAAACAAAAACCCGAACGCAAGGCATATGTTCCGCCGTTGGGTGCCGGCAGAGTACCATCCAAAAAATTACCTGTATAAAATTGAATCCCCGGTTCCTCGGTAAGTACCTCCAAACTGCGGCCCGTTTCTGGATGATAAGCCTTGACCACCGACCTATAACCCGCACTTTGGCGGTTCAACACCCAACAATGGTCATATCCCCCGCCCAGCTGAAGTTGTTCATTCTCAGCATCAATATCTTTTCCTATCAACTTGGCCTTTCTGAAATCGAAGGGCGTACCTTCCACAGATGCCAACTCCCCGGTAGGAATCAAACCACTATCAACAGGAAGGAATTTATCCGCATCTATTTCCAATACATGGTCTAAAATTGTTCTTGAAAAATCACCTGAAAGATTAAAATAGGCATGTTGCGTTAAATTGACCACCGTTGTTTTATCGGTAACCGCTTCGTACAATACTTCCAAGCTATTATCCGTATTAAGAATATAGGTGACCGTAGTTGTTAAGTTGCCTGGAAAACCTTCCTCCATATCAGCACTCACATAGGTTAGTTTCAACTTTATGGAGTCATCGCTTTCTTCAATGGCAGCATCCCAAACCCTTTTATCAAATCCTTTTTCTCCCCCGTGAAGGCTATTTTCCCCATTATTTTGTGCCAAGGTATATTCTTCACCATCAAGACTAAACTTACCTTTGGCTATTCTATTTCCATATCTTCCTATAAGTGCCCCAAAAAAAGGATTGTCCTTTTCATATTGGGCCAGATTATTGAATCCCAACACTACATTTTTCATGTTTCCCTCACTATCCGGGGTTCGCAAAGAGGTGATTCTTCCGCCGTAGGTGATGATATCCACTTGGATTCCATCCCTATTTTCCAGGGTATATTTAGCTACATTTTCACCTTCGGCAGTAGTGCCAAAATCACTTTTTGTAATGCTTTGGGATTTTTCCATTTGTTCTGGTTCCAAATTTTCTCTTTTCGTTTTATTGTCCTTACAACCGTTATTTAGAACTAACAGAGTTCCAAATAAAAATATGGACAAAGGTGTTTTGAATGTTCTCATACTATCCGATTTTTACATTTTATGTTGAAATAAATGGTAATAGGCCTCATTGGCATTCAATTGGTCCTTGAACTGCCTTATGGTGGTATTCTTATCGATTACAACAAGTTCTACCCCAGCCATTTCCGCAAAGTCCTCGATGAATTCCGTTTTTACCGCTTGGCTATAAACGGTATGATGAGCGCCTCCAGCCAAAATCCAGGCCGTTGCCGCAATTTCCAAATCGGGTTTCGCATCCCATAGCACCCGTGCCACGGGTAATTTGGGTAATTCTCCCATTGGGGCTACCGCCTCCACTTCATTGACAATTAACCTAAATCGATTTCCTAAATCAACCAAGGATACATTAATTGCAGGGCCGGCCGGGGAATTGAAAACCAAACGCACTGGATCCTCCTTACCGCCGATACCCAACGGATGTACTTCGCAAGAGGGTTTTTTATCGGCTACGGACGGACAGATTTCCAACATATGCGATCCCATTACATATGCTTTCTGTGGCGTAAAATGATAGGTATAATCTTCCATGAACGATGTTCCGCCTTCCAAGTCAGAGGCCATTACTTTCATTGCCCTCAACAACGCGGCAGTCTTCCAGTCACCTTCCCCGCCAAAGCCATAACCATCGGCCATTAATCTTTGGGTGGCAATTCCAGGTAGCTGTTTCAACTCGCCAAGGTTTTCAAATGTATCGGTAAAAGCATTGAATCCGCCTTCTTCCAAAAAGGCACGTAAGCCCAATTCTATTTTTGCCGCATCGATGAGGGATTGGCGTTTGCTACCAGATTCCAATAATTCATCTGTTAAGTTGTACTCGGATTCATATTGGCTTACCAGGGTAGCTACTTCCTTATCTGAAAGCTTATCGATGATTTTGGTTACATCGGACGAATCATAACCGTTTACCGAAAAACCAAATCGCAATTGGGCTTCCACTTTATCCCCGTCGGTTACGGAGACTTCACGCATATTATCTCCAATTCGCGCCACCTTTAGATTCTGAAACTCGTTCCAACCTAAGGCGACCCTACTCCAGTTACCTACCTTTTCCTGAATTCTTCGCTCTCCCCAATGTCCAACAATTATTTTTCGCTTTTTACGCATCCGAGTCATCATGTGGCCAAATTCACGGTCGCCATGAGCGGATTGGTTCAAGTTCATAAAATCCATATCAATGGTTTCCCACGGAACTTCTGCATTAAATTGAGTGTGTAAATGGCACAAAGGCTTGGTAAGAATAGACAGACCATTGATCCACATTTTAGCCGGGGAAAAAGTATGCATCCAGGTAATGACCCCAATACACGCCTTATCGGCACTGGCCTGTTGGCAAACCTCCGCTATTTCATTGGGTGATTTTACCGTTGGTTTATATACAATTTGCACCGGTATATGGCCAGATGCATTAAATTCCTTTACAATGGTCCGTGAGTTCTTTGCTACTTGATCCAATGTTTCAGGTCCGTACAAATTCTGACTACCTGTCAAGAACCATATTTCCTTATCCTTCGTCTTTATACCCATAATAGTAATTGCAATTTATTGTCCGTAGTAGGCATTATTACCATGCTTACGTTCGTAATGTTTTTTAATTAAAGAATTTTTTAACCTTGGAGCATTTGGATTGATCTGTAAGGTTAAATATGCCATTTGGGCAACGGTCTCCAACACCTTGCTGTTATAAACGGCTTTTGCCGCTGTTTTCCCCCATGCAAACGGACCGTGGTTCCCAATAAGCACCATTTCCACTTCTTTAGCGGATAAACCACGTTCCTCAAAGCAATCCAATATCTGTATGCCCGTATTATGTTCGTAATCCCCTTCAATTAGACTATCCTTCATAGGCTGGGCACATGGAATATCGGCTGTAAGATGATCGGCATGTGTTGTCCCAAAAATAGGTATGTCCTGTTGGGCTTGTGCCCAGGCAACCGAATAGGTGGCATGGGTATGGGCTATTCCACCAATGTGGTCCCAGTTTTTATATAAATAGGCGTGTGTTTTTGTATCCGATGAAGGCCTTAAAGCCCCTTCCACAATAGAATTGTCATAATCTAGAACAACGATATCCTCTGGTTTCAACTTTTCATAGGGAATACCACTGGGCTTAATGGCAAATACCCCATTTGCTCTATCCACGGCACTTACATTACCAAAGGTATAGATGACCAGCCCAAGGTTGTTCAACTCTATATTGGCCTCATAGCATTCCTGTTTTAAATAACTGTATTTTGTATTCATTTCAATTCTTTTTTATGGTACTTTCCATATAGATTCCGAGGTTTTCATAGGATAATATTGATTTTTCAAATTCCTTGACCGCCTCCGGTTCCGGATAATATTCTGCCTCATAATCACTGCCCATATGGGCACTGGCTTCCATAACATTGGGATAAATACCCGAAGCTACGGCAGCATATATGGCAGCCCCCAAAGCAGGAGCCTGATCGGAGGCTGCCACTTTGATGGGCATGTTCATTACATTGGCCAAAGTCTGCATGATAAATGGCGATTTTCTTGCAACGCCACCAATGCCTACAACCGATTCTATTTTTATACCTTCCTCCTGAAACCGATCGGCAATTTTCTTGGAACCGAAACAAATTGCATTGATCAAGGCCTTAAAAATATGCGGAGCCTTTGAACCCAAGGACAAATGGGAAATGGCACTTTTCAAATTTTGGTCTGCATCCGGTGTTCTACGTCCATTGATCCAATCCAAGGCTGTTGGAATACTTTCCGATAGTGGAATGGCTTCGGCGGCATCAGAAAGTTTCTTGATAAAATCACTTTCTATTTCCCGTTGCAGATCTTCCTTTTGTTGATGCGAAATTATATCGGAAGTCATGATCAAATTGTCAATCGGCCAGGCCAGTACCTCTTTAAACCACGCCAATAAATCCCCGAAGGCAGACTGCCCAGCTTCAAGTCCAATAAAACCGGGAAGGACAGAACCATCAACCTGACCACAAATACCCCTAATAGTCTTTCCATTTACTTCGGAGTCCTTTGCTACTATAATATCACAGGTGGAAGTACCCATCACCCTCACAAGGGTATTTTCGTTAATTTTGGCACCCACAGCGCCGGCATGCGCGTCGAACGTTCCAACTGCGATTACCGTGTTTGTGGTTAAACCCAACCTTTCCGCCCATTCTTTACTTAAATTTCCAGCAATTTCATTGGAAGTGTATGTCTCATCATACAAGTTGGCACGTAATTCTGCCAAGTACGGATGTAAAAGCCCCAAAAATTCCTTAGGGGGCAAGCCTCCCCAGCTTTCATGCCACATAGCCTTGTGGCCGGCGGCACAACGACTGCGTTTAAAGGTTTTTAAATCCTTATTTTCAACGAGGATATAAGTCATTAAATCACAATGTTCCATCCAGGTGTATGCTTCCCTTTCAACTGCTACATCCTCTTCTACAACATGTGCTATCTTCGCCCAAAACCACTCCGATGAATATATTCCTCCTACATATTTTGTATAGTCCTCCCCTCCCCAGGTTGCTGCCAACCCGTTAATCTTTTCTGCTTCTGCTATGGCCGTATGATCTTTCCATAGGACCATCATGGCGTTAGGGTTCTCCTCAAAACCATCTACCAGGGCCAAAGGCGTACCATTCTTTGCTAGGGGCACCGGGGAAGAACCTGTCGTGTCAATACATATACCTTTAATTTCCGCTGGATTCACTTTGCTTTTTGTAACTACGGCGGATACTGTTTTTTCCAACCCTTCTATATGATCCAATGGGTGTTGCCGAAATTTATTTTGAGACGGTTCACAATATTTTTTTTCGCTCCACCTTGGGTACCAATATATTTCTGAAGCTATTTCATTTCCATTTGATGAATCTATTAGTACAGCCCTTACGGAATCTGTACCATAATCCAATCCAATTACATACCCTTTCATTTTTTGATTCAATTTTTTCGAAGTAAATATAATTATTTGACCGTTATAAAGTGTTATAAAAACACTTATTGTTAAGTTCCATTAAACCTCAGTATGGTAAACGAGTTGTTCTTTGGTAATATATTTACTTTTCCATTGGAATTTTATATTTGATCTACCAAAGGGCTGATGGTTCTTGGCAAATGACCGAATTCAAATCGGGCGGAGCCGTATTCGAAAGAATATATAATTTTCACTTACCCCTTTAATAATCAATAATTTAGCTTTTAAAGAATAACTAGTTTTTTTGATAAGGAATTATCCTAATCTTGTTAAATTTGCCCCACAAAAATTCAACAATGGTATTAAATCATTATAATAAAGAAGACAAGGTTCTATTAGCGGTTGATTGTATAATTTTTGGATTTGATAAAGAAAAATTAAAGATTCTATTAGTTCAGAGAGACTTTGAACCGGAAAAGGGAAATTGGTCCCTAATAGGAGGTTTTCTTAAAAAAGAAGAAGATTTGGACAAAGCGGCCACCAGGATACTAAATCATTTGACCGGTCTGAACAATATATATATGGAACAAGTATATTCCTTCTCCAAAGTGGATCGTGATCCTGCGGAAAGAACAATTTCTGTTGCCTATTATGCCCTCATCGATATCGCTTCCCATGACAAGGAGCTTTTAAAACAGAATCCCATACAATGGTTTAACCTAAAGGATGCACCTAAGTTAATTTTTGACCACGGCCGTATGGTAGAACGGGCAATGGCCAGGTTACGTAGAAGGGCATTAAACAAGCCCATAGGTTTTGAACTTTTGCCAAAAAAATTTACAATGCGCCAATTGCAAAAATTGTACGAAGCCATATTGGATACTAAGTTGGACAAACGAAACTTCATTAACAAGTTCAATTCCTTGGATATATTGGTTAAGTTGGATGAAAAAGATATGAAATCTTCCAAAAAAGGGGCATTCCTATTTCAATTCGATGAGGAAAAATACAATCGTAAAGTAGAGGATGGTTTTAATTTTAAGCTATAAACATTATAGTTCATTGACCCTTTAGGTTGGAATTGGGCTGAATATCCCGTTACATCATTCCATAGGATAATGATCAACATCTCCATATATCACTTTCCAGATCCCATCGCGTTTTTCCCATACAAAGGTGTTTGGCCCTTGGGATTGAGAAATTGTCCCATCTTTGGCAACAAGTGAATCGGTAAATATAAATGAAGAAATCGCGTGATTATTTCCTATAGGAATAATTCTTACATTTTTCCATTCCGAATCAAAGCTTTCCAAGGATGCCATGAAGGCTTTAGTGCCTTCCCTGACGTTATCATATGCAATATAATTTCCATCTGCCAACATGATGAATTCTGGCCATAATAAATCTACAACCCCATCGGAATTCAGAGTTGTATCGGCCATATGAAAAGCATCGACCCTACTTTTCACTTGTTCAATTAAGGCTACTGAATCAATCTCTTTGACTACTACTTTTTTGTTGCAACTTAGTGGTAACCATAGCAAACACCAAAGGACCTTTAAAAGAATTCGAAAATTCAACTTTTACCAATTTAATTAAATTTATCTACAACAAGGGTATAGGTGGAAGCTGTACTTAAATTCCTCCTATAGGTCTAATTTACTAAATCTTTTTTTATGGGGTCAATGCCATCCCCTTGGCATTGATACACTATTATGTTATTAAAGGGATCTCGCTGTGACAACGTTATAGGTTCCAAGCACCAAATCCTCATCCATAAAAATTGAGGGTGCCTTTTCACCAGAATCTTAAAAAATAATTCTCACTCATTAATTTAACCCCTTTGTTAGCACATGACATTCAAATATTTGATTATAAAAAATTGTCATTATCACGCAACTTCATTATGTCAAATCGACATGATTTTAAAACTTTATTAATAATTTCTTTCTGAATTTCTTAAATGAATTTTAAAAATTTATCAATGGAACAGGGCCCCCACATTTTGGCATTTTATTTGTCCGATATTTTTCAGATTATTTGAATTATTGTTTAACCTAAATTTTTTTGTAATTATGGGCAATCTAGTAACAACAAGAAAAAATGGCAGTAAGGTAAGCACAAATTCGAATGGCCTTAGCTATCCAACATGGTCCTCTTGGTTGGATGAAGCGTTCAATTGGGAACTACCTTCAGTTTTTACTACAAATTATAATTCCTTGCCCGAAGTAAATATCAGGGAGACCAAGGATGCCTATTTTGTAGATATGGCGGTACCAGGATTGAAAAAATCAGATTTCCGTATCAATTTGGATAATCAAGTGCTTTCCATTTGCACAGAAGTGGAAGAAAACAACGAACAGAAAGAAGACAACTTTATCCGTAGGGAGTTTGGCTATTCTTCTTTCAAGCGTTCGTTCTCACTACCAAAAACGATAAACGAGGATGATATCAATGCGAAGTATACCGATGGGGTATTGAGCATTCACCTGCCCAAAAATGAAGAGGCTATCCAAAACCCCGCCAGAACTATCAAGATTTCATAAGAGTCAAGTTTTAAAAGGCCGGTATTGCCGGCCTTTTAATTAATTCAATCGTGTTTACGTCATAATCGAATAGGAACTTTAAATTATCTTAAAAATGAAAGTATTTGGAAAAAAAATAGGAAAAGACCTTAAAATCCCACCGTTTATAGACAACTTTATCGGGAAACTTTTACCTAACAAAAACAAGGATAACGAAGAGCTGGTAACAATTCCATCGACCAATATCAGTGATGAAGAAAAAGCTTTTGAACTCTCGCTCGCTTTGCCGGGATTGGACAAGAACGATGTTAACATAGAAATAGAGAACGAGTGCATTATAGTAAGTGCCCACAAAGAACAGAGCAGAGAGGAAAAGCATAAAAACTGGGTGCGCACAGAGTTTGTAAGCAATTCGTTCTATAGAGCCTTCGGTCTACCTCCCAATGCAGACCCTCAAAAAGTACAGGCAAAAATGAAAAATGGCCGATTGGATATTAGGGTAGGAAAGGCGACAAGACCTGACCGAAAAAACAGGGTCATCGAAATCAATTAAATCCTAAACTATGAATTCCAATGTTATTGAGCGAATTAAAATATATTGGACGCTAATAATTTACAAAGTTGAATCAAAAACAAAAGTGCTGAAAAAATATGCCATACCCATGTTACCGAGTATTGTAAAATACTAGCCGTAGCAATACTATAATAAAACAAGTAAGAAGATGTCGGTAAGGTTGGAGAAATTATATCCCGATCTCCCAAGGGCAGTTGGAAAGAAAACCAGATGCGTATACGTATGGAGGCCATGCAAATACTATTTTGGATAGGTACCAACCGCTTATCGAGAAAGTAAAAGATACGATAAATTAAAATTAGTTGGAAGTTATATATAGAATTCCAAAATGGAATACCATGGGATTCTTATTTGGTGCTTATCAGTAGGTCTTGGTCCATATCCTAAATTACAAATCGAACTTGTAGCAAATTGACCAAAATCCGAAAAAAATTATAAGTGTATAATTATGATAAAAAATGTTCCAATCTCACAGCCCAAGTACCTAGTTTTAGCCATGCTCATATGTGCGTTTTCCAATTTAAGGGGACAAACCATGTACGCCTTGAAAATAGATGGAAACATCCGTCTAGAGGCCAAGAAAATTACAGCTCAATATCAGCCACGCCTTGTAATGGGTGTTGACCAAGCCTTGGAGTTTCAATCAACAGTGGCCAGGTATTTGGTAAAAAAGCAGGCAGTTGAGCAGGATTCCAATTTATCGCCCAAGGCGAAATATGACTTGTTAAAACGCCTATCAAGTCTGGAGACTTCAGAAATGATCAATGTTCTAGAACCGTATCGTTGGAAAGAGTATATTCGAATTAAGGCACAGTTCCAACCCATACCCGAACCATTCGATTACGCGGGAAATGAGATTGCTCGGGAGCAAGTTGGAATAGATTGATTGTGTGATGATATCACAATATCTACATACCGTAATATTTTAGTTCCCCATTCACATCATTTATTATTAGCATAAAAAGCTACTTAATTATGTTGGGTGCGATTTTAATCCATATATCACATAAAATGAAATTATGAAGTATGTTCGTTACGGTATATGGTTGACCATAGTTAGAGATTTACCTTTACACTAAATCGATCTCCAATCTTGTTATTTAATTCATACGTAGGTCCAAATTAGTCAAGCTTTATGTGGACTTATGATACTATCCGTTTACATTGAAACACTATTTGATATCATTTCATCTATAAGGTTATCAAAAAAAAGTGAGCCTTTTATAAACAAAAAAAACCAATCTCTCGGAAGCCCTTTGTTTATTGGTGATAGCAGAAGGATTAGCTGCGGTGATCCTATCTTATGATTATAGCCAACGATGCCGGTATTGAAGAACACTTCACCACCTATACCATACGCCATTCCTCGACCATCATCGCGAAGTTTATGGGGATATCCACGGAGGTGATCAGTGAAGGGTTATCTAATAGACAGGCCAAAGAATTACATCTAGAGTATTTGAGTGTGCACTGCGAGAATAGAGGCTGAAGAGTGAAGCTCCCCATTCATCACCACAATATCAACATTATGGGCTTAAAAAATTTTTCAATTTAAGGTCCCGATAATAATCGGGATGGACTTGGTCTTTTTAAAGGATACGTTATTGTAGTCAGCATTTTACCAACCATCATTTTTGTCGGTTTTTCCAGATAAATAATTAAAAAGTGAAAGGTTGAATCTATTCAGAATATTCAATGTTTCATTAAGCCATGGCTGATAAATCTCTTTGTGAAGGTCAATTATTTTCTGCGATTTCCCATATTTAGGGTCTGGAGTCAATAATTCGATTGAATTTACAACAGTTTTCCCATTTTTTTCATCAGCATGATTAGTTTTTGTTAAAGTAGTTCTGTACCTATTGTCTTTGAAGTCAATCTCAATTGTATAAACCATATCATCCGTTCCTCTTACCTCCTCTGTACCTGAAATTCGAATAAACTCTCCTTCAATTTTGCTGGCTATAACTTCATCAGGGTAATTGTAATTAAGTTTGATCCATTTTAAGGTGTTGTTATAAAGTTCCATACTTGTACCATTGACTTCAGTGACAAATGGATTTGGACTAATTTCACCAACTTCATCAAAAATATAAGTAGTTTGCGCAAATGACATAGAGATTATCATGCAACAGGCTAGGTTTGAAATTGTTCTTTTCATTATATATTTATTTGATTTAAAACAGTTTATCGTTAACAATTGTAATATTAATTAAAAGTAATGCAATCATAAAAATAACTACACCAATAAAAATTAAAATTCCTGAAAAGGTTTTGTTTGAACTGTGTTTTTGTGCTTTTCCAAAATCATCAAACCCTACAACTCCACCAGATGTTGTATTTTCAAATTCATATTTTAATAATCTTTTTCTCCAATTATAACCGCGAATTGTTAAAATAACTCCAAAAATTAGAAATGAAAACATTACTATCCAAAAGAAACCATGTGCTATAATGTTATTAAAAATAGCATTTGACTTTTCTTTTTGTTTCTTTGCATTAGTGTCTTTTAATTTTTTGTTGTGTTGTTCTCTTCGAGAAAATACATTGTTGTATTGGTTTTTAGCTCTTTCATTAAATAAAGTATTTATAATATTTTTTTGAAACTCCTCATTATTTGAAAAATTGCTTATCGTTGCATCCCAATCTTTAGCATTTTCATCTAGCTCTAAAGATTTAATTTCGTTACTATATCTTTGACGAACCTCTTTGTAAAAAGTATTATATTCTTCATTCTGTTTCTTTTTTGCTGCCATAAGAACATTGTCTTCCAGCTCTTCAAAATCACTCATTCGATATAGTGCGATTCTAGACAAATGTGATAATGTAGCACACTGTAGAATGTAGGTTTCCGCTTTATCTTTGCCTTTTACTTGGTTTAAAACCTTTTGAGCAGTTGGCATATCAAAGAATTTGGGGTTATTTTGACTAAATAATTGAAAAGTCAAAAAAAACAATAAAAAAAATAAATTTTTCATATGGTTAACTAATTTAGTCATATTCAACTGCAACATTTGGATATAGTCATTGACTATATATCTTTGATATGCCTAATTTAGTAAATCTTTTTATTGGTCTGATTATTTATTTAGTGGCCTATAATCCTAACTTACCCCGTCTTTTTTTTGTGGGGTCTGGCTATCGTTCATTTGCATAATTTCATGGAACTAAAGAAAAACAATTCTATGGGAAGTTGGTTGTGGGTAACCGTAGTTTGGGATTTTTCTAGTTTCTATTTTTTATTATTGCACAATTGGTCCGAAATGCATGGCACATTAAACTAAGGTATCAACCAAGACAAAGAAGAAAGAATATCGAGCTGTAGGCCTACAAATTGGGACTGTCACAGGCCAACAAGGCAATGCAGCTATCGGCCATTGCCTACAACATCAAAAAATACCTGAAATTCTCGGGAAAAGGTACAAAAAGTGGAGCGGGAAGCATAGTTCTGCACAATTGTATGGAAAATGTACTCCATAAGTCTATTTGCTTCCTTTTTGGCACTATAAAAATGAGTGGCAACGCGTTCGTTTAAAAAACAAAACGGCCCTAAAAGGCCGCTTACGGCATCGATATTTTATAAATTATAGGGTTGTGCAACAGTTACTATTGTTAGGCATAGTTTTATTCACTCAATTCTTTGATCATTTTCTTTGAAAAATCAATATGACGTTGTTCATCACTGGTTGCTACCTCAATCACTTTTTTGAAATATTCAATGGCCTTTTCATTATTTCCATATTTTTTGTAATACTGAGCTAATCCAATATATCCGTCAAAGTTTTGGGGAAATTCCATTTTTACGAAAGTAAAAACATTAAAAGCATCTTCTTTTTCATCTTTTCGTAGGTAGCTAAAGCCTAAACGGGTCAAATCTTCTGTATCGACTTTGTAGTTGTCCTTACTTACGATGAGGGTATCATAGTATGTTTTTATTTCCCCACTTCCATTATTGGTGATCTCCTTTTCGATCATCACATCAATAGGTATAGGTAGTTGTCCATCGGAATATAAGCTTGCCAGAAAAGCAGCTGTACGCCGTAATCCTCCAAAATCCACGCTATTTGTAAAAATAACTACGCTTAGTTTCTCCGAAGGGATTCTCAATGAAATGTTTATAAAACCGGTAGTACTACCACTATGCCTTAAATATTTTTTGCCGTTTTCCATTTCAATAAACCATCCAAATCCATAGCCATTTCCCTCAGTTTTTTCGTTTTCGTCCCAACTGGAAAATGCATCGTTAAGCAAGTCCGATGAAATAAGGGTTTCATCATATAAACTGTTGTCCCACTTAGCATAATCGCTTACGGAGGAATAAACTCCGCCATCGCCTTGTATGGCCGACCAAATGTTCTGGTCTATATTTATGTATTTGTTGAGGGAATCATTGAATGTATAACCAAAAGCACGATTTTTAATGGGTGCGCCTTTCACATATATCGTGCTGTTGGTCATTCCAGTTTTCTCAAAAATTTCTTCTTCCATAAATCTTTTAAACGTTTTTCCTGTAACCCGTTCAATAATCATGGCCAACACGGCATAACCGGAATTACTATATTTAAATTGTGTATTCGCAGGAAACAAAAGACTGTCCTGCGCTATTAGAAGGTTGAGCACTTCGTTATCCACAAGTGGTTTTTCAGAATCCCTTGGATATAATTTGGAATAATCCTGCAGCCCTGACCTATGCGTCAGTAAATTTTTTATTGTGATTTCTTTTCCATAGTCAGGAAATTCAGGAATTACTTGGGTCAATTTAGTGTCGAAATTTAATTCGCCTTGGTTTATTAAAATTAAAATTCCCATGGCGGTAAACTGTTTGGTTACCGATGCAAGTCTATAATTCGTTTCACAATTCGCCCGGATTTTATTTTCCAAATCGGCATATCCAAAACTTTGACAGTCTTCTATTTTGCCATCTTTTATAACAGCGAAACTCGCGCTTGGCCTTTCACTTATGTAATTTCGGAACACAAAATTTATTAAGTCTTGGTTGGTCTCCCTTTTTTTTACTAATTCTTCCGTAGGCTTACATCCACTAATGATGAATAAAAAGACTACTATTAAATATGTGTATTTCATTTTTTCAAATGTTCGTTAAGATACATGGTTTGTAAAAGTTATATATTGACCTTTACTCTAAATTGGTTTCCAATCTTGTAGCCTGTTCTTTATTTCTTAAATGTTTTTCATCAAAGTATCCTAAAAATACGTTTCTATAATTTACCCTCCAAATGCCATTGCCCAATTACTCCATTCCAACATATTTACCTTTCAAAGCAGCTGTGATATATACCCTATAATAGAATTTCCATAGAACGGGTGAACAGTCCGCAGGGAAGGTACATGAAGAGCAAGAACCAGAGTACGGTGGAGCCCGTCTTCAGGACCCTGACCCAGTGCATGGGGCAGAGGAAGATAAACACCTTGGGACTGTCACAGGCCAACAAGGCAATGCAGCTATCGGCCATTGCCTACAACCTCAAAAAATACCTGAAATTCTCGGGAAAACGCTCCAAAAGTGGAGCGGGAAGCATAGTTCTGCACAATTGTATGGAAAATGTACTCCATAAGTCTATATGCTTCCTTTTTGGCACTATAAAAATGAGCGGCAACACCTTAGTTTAAAAAACAAAACGGCCCTAAAAGGCCGCTTATAGCATCGATATTTTATTAATTATAGGGTTGTGCAACAGTTACCATTGTTGGCAGTAGTGTTTTTTTAGTCCCATATTTCTGGTCTATCAATTTTCATTGCTCTTAAATACGACAGGAATTGTCCTGCGTGAACAGATTCGTGATATCCAATCCGTAACAAATATTTTGCAAGGATTATCTTGTCTCCATTTCCAGGATGAACGATTTCGGTTTCGTTTAATTCCTTATCAGAAAAATGTCGAATACTTTCTAAAAATGTTTCTCTAAAAGGCTCAGCAAATTCAAGTTCATCTTTTAGGTTTTTGAATGGTCGGTTTTCCCAGGGTGTTTTATAATTTGACATATCTCCTTGATTAATAATAATATTCCAGCCATAATCAGCCTCCAAAACGTGTCTTATCATTTCTGACGCACTCATTGCTTTTCCGTCAGGTTTCCAATTATAATACTTCTCAGATAGTCCAATCCAAAGTTTTATACTTCTTCTCCTTATTTCTGTGAAATTTAAAATTATGAGTTCAGATTGGTTCATTTTATTTTTATCGAGAATGTAGTTTTACATTACAGTTCAACAATTGGATATTGTTATTAACTATATTTCCTTTTATAGGCCCAATTTAGTAAATCTTTTTGTTGGCCTAGTTATTTATTTAGGGACTTATAAACCTTACTTACCCCTACCCTATTTTTGTCGGTTCCAACCTTCATTGGATTTTCTGAAATATGTATATAAAGAAAATTAATTCCTGGAATTGGAAGTTGCGGGAAACCGTAAATGTATACTACAATTGTGTCCTTAGTGTATAATCGATAATAAATCATTTTACAAAGATTTGTCTTGCGGGCTAATATTTATCTAGGAATTAAAATTACATGCGGTGGGAAGATTTTTGAATATAGCCGTGAACTAGGTATTAGTTTTATTCTAAGTTGTACACAACCTTTATTTTTAGAATGATATTTTGTAGCTAATATTCGGTATCATTAATGCTTCTCTGAATTCCTCCACTTTATTGGTATTAATATTGTATCTATGACCTTGAAAGTCTTTGTAGTTTGTTGCATTGAGTATTTTTAATGATAATTGTTGTGTGGATTTCTTTTTATACCATTCATAATTGATAGTAAAATGAGAAATAATAGATGTCTTTGATTGCTCGGTAAAAGGTGTAGTTTCATTGTAAACAACATCTTGCTCCATAAATGAAGCAATTGGATCAATTTTTGAATATCTGTCACCGCCTTGAAGGCTTAATTTTAAATTTATTCCAAGTAAACTTTGCCTTTTCTTACCAATTCTAAATTCTTTTCCGACTAGAGTGTTAAGGAGATAATTTTTATTAAATCTGGTATTGTACCAAATATTAGTATCTGTTTTATATTCTGAATTGAACATAGAACCGGAAAGCAAATAATAAAATCCATTATTTATATATTGCTCTAAAGTTAAATCAAGCCCATAATTTTTACCTTTTCCATTATTTGCATAGATATCATTGATAAACCAATCATTTTGTAAATTAATAAGTGATTCCGTACTGTTTTTTATTACTGGAATATTAAATAGATATTGAAAATAGGGTTCTATTTTTAAATGTAACTTTTCATTAATATTCCAATCATAAGCCATTACGAAATGATGTGCTTTTGAAAAATCTAAATTTCTGTTGGCTTGGTTGGACCTGGAATTGACGGTATTGGCAAGGTAAATGTTTAACGGTTCCATTCTACTGTGTAATCCATATCCTAAACTTATTTCATTATTATCGTTCAGTTGATAATTTAGTCCTAAACGAGGTTCAAGAGCAAAGCTGTTATTCAATGTAAACAGTTGAGAATTTAGGCCAATATTTAGTTGCCATTTTTTTAATGAAATAGAGGAACTTGAAAATGCTGATACTAAAGAGCTAAAACCATCTTCGTCAACTAATGAATTTAGACCATTTTCAGGTTCTCCTTGATTTTCTTTTAGATTTAGGTCATATCCTAAACCCCTTACCATGATCCCTGTTTTATTAGTGTGTGTTGAGTTGAATTTTTTATTTATGAAAGACTTGAAAGTAATATTGTAGTTTTTATTGTTTATTTCATTCTCAGGTTGTAATTGAGAGGTATCGTCTAACCTATCTGTTTTTAAATCGATTCCATTGGCAGATATTGATAATGTAGAGTTCAAGTATGCTGAATTTTCAAAAACAAGCCTGTGATTTATACCAACAGCTCCCATATACTGTTTTACATCTTGCTTTTCAATATCCTGATAATAAATTTGTTTGTCAGTTTCAGTTTCCGGTTTTGAACCAGACTTGTCTATTAATCCAATTCCCCAAACAGAGAATATTCCATGTTTTTTAGTAGGTAGCGTTAATTTAAAAGATAAATCTTGATAATTTGTGCCATCGGCATCATCTGGCAACAATGATGAAACAAGACCTAATGTTGAATATCTATAATTTATGAGATATGAAGCGTTGTTTTTTTTGCTTATAGGTCCTTCAGATGCAAAGTCTATTCCAATGGCTCCAATTTCAAAACTATGTTCAAGTTCTGAGCTATTACCTTTTCGCATTCTTATATCGAAAACACCGGACAATGCATTATTGTATTCAGCAGGAAAAGCTCCCGTAAAAAAATCGGAATTGGCTAACAAATTACTGCTCAAAGCTGTTAATCCTCCCCCACCAAAAGATCCTAAATCAGCAAAATGATTTGGGTTGGAAACTTCCACACCTTCAATTTTCCATTGTAAATATTTTGGGGCATTCCCTCTAATCACAATGGCATTGTTGCCAACACTACTTGCTACCCCAGGAAAGGAAGAAGCTAAACGTGCAGGGTCATCAAATCCCCCTGCATACCTATTGGCTTCTTCTACACTCAGCATACGTGTACTCACTGAAGCCATTTCATTAAGTGGTTTAGCTTTAACAAGCTTTGGTTTAAGAACAACTTCGTTTAGAGCGAATGCGCTTTCTGTTAGGGCTATGGATAAAACGACTTCTTTAGCAGATGTAACCATAACTTCAGGCATTATAATAGGTTCGTAACCCAAGTAAGAAATCTGTAAATCATATCTGCCAATAGGAACATTATTAAGAATAAAATTACCTTCCATATCAGAGGTGGCACCTATAATCGGATCAGTACCGATTATTGTTATTGTAGCAAAAGGTATAGTTTCTTTGGATGAATTATCGATTACTGAACCTTTAATATTTTGTGTTATATCTTGTGCGTTTATAATGGATAATGAAAGCGAAAATACTAGTAGTAAGATAATTCTAGTCATAATTAAATTGTAGTTAAAGTTAGCTACAAAATTAGATTAGAATGTTCGTCCCTATGTTCGAAGTTATATAACTGAACTTGTTTTTGATACTTTGTAAGTACTTGAAAATAAGTGTGTAACAAAATGTTGGAGTTCGATTTTATAAAGCTGCACCATTTTTTTTAAACTCTGAAGGAGTTTGTCCGCTAATCTTTTTGAAGGTGGTATTAAACGAAGTTTTTGAATTAAAGCCCGATTCAAAGGCAATGCCAAGTATGGTCAAATGTTCATTTTCCTTATCCAAAAGCAATTCTTTTACTTTTTGAACTCTATACCTATTAACAAACCAAAAAAAACTTTCTTCAAACGCAGCATTAATTAAATAGGAAAGCTGATGCGGTGTAAAATTCATTAATTCAGCTAATTGTGCAAGAGATAATTCAGAATCTAAATAAGGTTTCTGATCATCCATTAGTTTTATAAGATGCTCTTTTTGAGATTCTAATTCGTCATCAGATATTAATTTTCTCTTATTTATTTCTGTTTGTTCTTCAGATGAAATAATAAGGTTACGTTCATTTTCATCCAATAAGAAAATCTCTTTTTGTTTAAGTGAATTATATGCAATAAAGTATACAATGGATAACGATACAATATTTGCAAACAAGTTTAAATCTGCTTCAACAAATAATAAATTATAGATGCCAATAAAAGCAACTAGAGCGAAAATTGCAAGAATGATTAACTCCAACCATTTGAGATCGATTTGAAACGTATTTGATGAAAACAATCGAATTCTCTGTTTGTGCTTTTGAATTTTGATATATGACAAGATTATAAAATAAAATGCCTGAATAATTACCAAGGCATTTAAGATTAATGAAAGGTTGGCGTTGTCACTGTAAAATTGGTTGACCATTAAAAGAATTAGTAGTATTATTGGGAAAAGAATATGAATAAAATCCTTTTTTCCATATCTGAAATTTGGGTTAGCGTAATACGCTATACTATAATAAAATACAACGGGGGTTAAAAACTGAAAAAAACGAATAGGTAGCCAAAATAGGCTACTCTGAATATCTAAACGTATCAAAACAAAAATTTCTTCGAGCCAAAAAGAAGACCAAAAAAATAAAACCAATCCAAACCAAAAATTCGCCTTTTTATTGACATTTACTGGGTTCGAGATTAATAAAAATGAGAGTAATAAAAGCGACCCAAATAATAAAATTACGACAAGAGTATTCATTAAATTGTGTTAGGTGGTTTTTTGTTATTAAGTTGATTCCAATTCCCCTATTTGGTTTATGTTTCACTCAACGGTACCGCGTAAAGCTGTAGCGGCTTAAACGTGTAGCAATATACCTAATTAAACACAAAAACGGATCGAGTTTGCACTCGAACCGCTATTGCTTTTATTTATTGTTGTGCGTTCGCTTTTCTACTCTTAATTTGGGGAATTTAGTCCAAGTTTATTTCCTTCTGTATCCGTGAACAAAGCAAAAAATCCATTTCCATCTGCGTGAGAGGTTTTTGGAATTATGATTTTTCCACCATTTTCATTAACCTTGTCAAGAATATGTTGAAGATTATCACCGCCATTTAGATAAATGGTTACCCCATCTGCTGAAGGTCTGTACCCTTCGCTGTTCACTATAACTCCTGTAACCATTTGTCCATCATACGGGAATATTCCCATTTCCATTCCTGGCATTTCCATTTTTTCAATTTTAATGTCTAAAATTGTTTGATAAAAATTGATTGCTCGTGAAATATCCGTTGCAGGAATTTCAAAAAGTGAAATAAAACTTTTCATATTCTTGTCTTTATCGATTGTTGTATCTTTATTTGGGATTGTTTCGGTAGCAGAAGTCCCTTTATTTTTACAGGATACACCGCCAAAAGTCAAAGAAATAATGGAGATAAGTATAAGGTCTTTCATTTTCCGTTTGTTGTTGACGGAACAAAAATAGCAGTAGAAAACCCTTTGAAATTGTAAAAATGCGACACCCTCATACTATTTATAAAAAAGGGCGGAAAGAGCTAAATTTTCGTGCTTGATAAACTCTTTGGGGTTTATTCCAGTAAATTCCTTAAAGTCCTTTATGAAGTGTGCTTGGTCAAAGTATTCACTTTTATGGGCAATATCGGTAAGGTTTTCTGATTTTTGGTCAAGCAACATTTTTAAAGCGGTTTGTAATCGAATTACCTTTCCCAATTGTTTAGGGCTTACCCCAATTTGCCTTTTGAAGTTTCTTTCGAGTTGTCTTCGCTTAGACAAATCGTCTTTAAGGATTGAATTTATTGAAGCACTTCCGTTTGTGAATAGAAGGGAATCAACGGTGTTTTTTACAATTTTATTAATCGTTTTTTCGTCATTAAGCTTATCCAAAAGAAATTTTTCAATAATACTTATTCGTTCTTCCGTATTTTCCGCATTGATTATTTTTTGCTCCAAATCATCTGCGGTGTCTAGTCCAAAAAGTTGGCTTATGGGTGTTTCCTTATTCGCCAAATTGCTAATTGGTACAGAAACAAAATTTGCAAATCCATATGGATAAAATCGGACAGCGAATGTTTTAACAAACCCTGTTGGCTTAATGTAAAAAGGTTCAATGGTTTGTCCGAGTACCATAGCACGAGGCTGAAGTATAAATTCATTTTCGGATGTGTATCTTTTTATGTCATCACCAAGAATAAACGCCATTTCAATACAACCATCAGGAACAATCCGTTGTTTTTGCGTATCAGATTGTTTAGGCACTTCCAAAGTCCAATAGCAACTAACAAGTGATTTTAAGTCAATCTGTGGTTCGTATGTTTGGTAGTCCATTATATTTTTCTAAGTCGCTTTTTTCGAGTGTTCGTTAAGATTTATAGTTTACTAAATTATGGTTCATAATTCTTAAGAAAACTAATTAGCTTTAAATTCTATTTTATTTGGACTCGAACTTTTTCATCTTATATGTCTGAAATATTTATCAGGATGAACTAGTGCTTTTCACCGGGTACGGTGTTATTGTAGCCACTTATACAATTCCAGATTTCATTACATTCTGTTAAAACTACTGGAGTTCTATCAGTGATTAATATTGTATGTTCGTGTTGGGCTACATATCCGCCCCTGTTTCCTACTAAGGTCCAACCATCGTTCAACTCTATAGCAACTGTAGAGTTTGTAGAAACGAAAGTTTCTATTGCTACTGTGGTGTTTTTCTTAAATCGTTCTCTATTAGTTCTGACCCTATAGTTTAAAATGTTTTCTGGTTCTTCGTGTAAATTTCTACCAACTCCGTGACCAGCCAAATTTTTAATTACTTTAAAACCTGATTTTTTAGCTTCTGTTTCTATTAAATATCCAATTTCAGAAATTTTCACTCCTCCTTTGATATTGCCTATTGCTTTTCGTAAAATATTTTTAGAAGCATTTACAAGAGGTTGGTGATTATGAATGTCTTTTCCAATTACAAAGGAACCGCCATTATCCGACCAAAAACCACTTAATTCAGCAGACACGTCAATATTGATCAAATCTCCTTCTTTCAATATTCTTTTCTCGGATGGTATTCCGTGAGCCGCTTCTTCGTTTACACTTATACAGGAATAGCCGGGGAACCCATAGGTTTCGTATGGTGCGGATTTTGCTCCATAGCTCTTTAAAATTTCGCCTCCATATTCGTCCAATTCTTTAGTCGACATTCCCACTTTAGCATATTCCCTCATCAATTTTAGTGTAGTCCCGACAACTTCACTAACTCTTTTCATTCCTATTAATTCAGATTCCTTGGTTATTGACATTTTGTATTCGTTTTAATTGGCTACGACAAATGGATATAGTCATTGACTATATTACTTTTATAGATCTAATTTAACAAATCTTTTTTGTTGGCCTAGTTATTAATTAGATGGTTTATAGCTCTGCTGACCCCTACCCTTTTTTTGTCAATTCTGACCTTCATTGGCTTGTTTAAAATATACATATAAAGAAAATCAATTCCTGGAATTTGAAGATGCGGGTAACCGTAAATGTGGTACTACGAGTGATATCTTCGGTATTTGAGTATGTATGGCCAGGCTAAATGCTAAAAAGTGGCACTCAAAATTATACACCCCAAAATCAACCTTATAGATTGATAAAAAATAAAATATTTACTTTAAGGAACTGGACTAGTGCTTTTCATAGGAGCCATTGTTGTGGCTAGTACTATTTATTTTTTCCGGTCGTAAGTTAATATTTGAAGTCCGTCAGAAAATGATTCTTTGTCAGTTAATTCCCAACTTTCATGTGCTGTTGAAGAACCGAATAATTTTGTGCCACTTCCAAGTACAACAGGATTTAATTTGAGTTTCAATTGGTCAATCAGTCCGTTTTCCAATAACCAACCTGCAAACTGTCCGCCACCACATAGATAAATATCAGTCTTGGTGTTTTTTCGAATTTCATTCACTTTATCCACACTCAGCTTTTCGATATTAACGGATTCTGATAGGCTATCAATTTTCAACGAATTCGAGAAGATGTGGTGCTCCATATTTGGGTAAGCAGGCTGCCCTGGTTCAAGCCCATATTGAAATCCGAATTCATATGTTTTTCTTCCCATAATAACAGTACCGAAACTCGCAAGGTCTGATTGGTATTTTTCAACTCCTTCTCCTTGCAAAATAAATTTACTGATATCGTCATTTTTCCCTGCGATGTATCCATCTAAAGAACTCGCTACATAATAGATTATTTTTTGCATATTTTTTCTATTTTTCTTTCCTGTCTGTCATGTATTAGCCACAACAATAGAATATTGTAACTAGTACTTTTATTGCTATTATAGGTGTAATGTAGTAAATCTTTTTTGTTTGCCCGTAATGCTCAACCGTTTACATAGATACACTATATTGATATTACAAAAAGGCCTTAAAAGAGGCCATTTGAGCCTAAAATATAATAAAGTTTTGTTAAAAATGAAAAGGGATCATGACCAATTGTTGTGTTTATCAAAAAGTTAGGAATAATTTGATTAGTCGTGTTTTTTGATCAATAGTTTTAATTAATAGGAGCAATTTATTAAAACTAATCATTAAATTATTCTTTCATTTTACTCAAGTGGTTTTTATTGTTTTTTAATGGTTTTCGTGAATCTTCGATTTCTTTGCTTGTCCAATGAAACCGACGCAGGAGGTTCATGAATACCTTATTATAAAATAAAAAGGCAATGAATAAAACGAAACCGCAGGTTCAAGAATACATAATTAGGAAAATAACCAGCCATGAGCTAAACAAACCTGCCTTCCGGCAGGCAGGAGAAAAGACCCTTCTTAGCTAGGTGGTCCCTAAAATCTCTGGATTTTAAGTACCGATGCCATGGCCTAAATTATTTCCAAGGCTTCAATAATTCTTAACGGCCAAGCCATCTCCACGACGGAAGAAGAGTTACCAAACCATAGACCTTGAGGGCAATGTCCAAAGGTTTATAATAACGGAAAATGACTTATCCTCACTTGAAGGTTGACGGAACGTAAGAAACGGCCTATTTTCAATTTCGTATTAAATCAAGTAGTTTCCACATTGGGTTCAGGTAGGCGTCCATAGAGCATTTCACCCAAGTGAAAGCGGCCTGGACGCCGGGGCCGTGGAAAGTGCGTAGATTTAAAGAAATTTAAAATCAGCCTAGCGTTTTTTGGTTCGTTTTTTGGGCGATGCAAAAAATGAACAGGACACAAACTTGAAATAGTAAATTATATTTTTTTGTAATTCACACACAACTTTTGGGATTGATCCATGAAAAGTGGGCCTAAAGTGAGATTTTTACCAAATAAAAAAGGCTCCAAATCTCTCGGAAGCCTTTTTTTTTTATTAATGATGGCACTAGGATTACCTGCGGTGATCCTACCTTATGATTATAGCCAACGATGCCGGTATTGAAGAACACTTCACCACCTATACCATACGCCATTCCTGGGCTACCATCACCAAGTTCATGGGAATACCCACGGAGGTGATCAGTGATGGGTTGGGCCACAACTCCTTAAAAACAACTCAGATCCATTTAAAGGGTTTTACCAACCATGTTCTGGATGAAGCGAATGAGATGGTGGTATCATAGCGGATTTCACAAAAAAAAAGTAGAGTAGTAAACCTAATAGAATGGCTGTATTATAAACAATTCTCAGAATCTTCATCCTTCATCAACATAAAAAAAGCTCCTTTTTAAGGGAGCCCTTCCTCTTAAAACTAACTAAACAACTAAACTTGTAATAAATCCTAAAAGAAATCCACAAACTTCTTTCAAAAAACACTCTCAAATATATTTTATACAATAGAGTACAGTTCAATTCTATTTTAAAAAATTTACCAACCATGTTCTGGACGAGGCCAATAAACGTGTTGTTACCAAGGGAATTCTTAATGAAATATATCCCAAATTCTTATCGGTCACCAATATTTGGCCCCTCTTCTAAAATTGTATTGGTACTCTGACTCCCTATCCCGAAAATTGCAAAAAGGGGGGCAACAATAATGTTGCAGATGGAGAATATTTGCCAATAGTAATAATCCTCATAAGCAACACCCAATGTGGCCGACATAAACAATACTGTTGTTGACCATGGAACCAGTGGCTCCAGTACAGTTCCATAATCCTCTATTGAACGAGACAAGACATAACGGGATATGTTGAATTTATCATACAAATTTTTAAAGGCATCTCCAATAATAAAACTAACTGCACTTTGATTGCATGTAATCGCATTGGTAAAACCCGTTGAAGCCAAACTTGCCAATATAATTCCTCTTCTGGTAATTATAAACGAGAACAAACGATTTACAATTTGGGATACTGCATTGGTAACATCCATTGTGCCTATAAAAGCAAGCGCCATTATTACGAAAACAATTACCTCAACAAGTTCAAAGAGACCTCCCCTATTCAATAACATAATTAGCTGTACAGGAGTATTTATTATCCAACTTGCCATATCTGTATTAAAGCCATCTTTTAAAGTCATGATGACATTTGTCATTCCAAAATCTTGAAATAACAAAGCCAATAAACAAGCAACAATAGCTGACATTACTAGAGTAGGAAGTGTTGCCTTTCTCTTTAAAGACCCGTATAACACTATAAGAGGTGGCAACAATAAAAAAACATTAAAATTAAACATTAAAGAAAGGTTGTGTAATATTTCAGTAGTCTCCGGGGAGGTTATCTCTGTCAATGTGGGAGGATAAATAAACCCTAATCCAAAAAACACAATTAATGCAATAACTGCCGATGGTAGAGTTGTATATGTCATTGATTTAATATGCCCATACAAATCCACCTCTGAAGCCATGGCGGCAAGGTTGGTCGTATCCGATAATGGGGACATTTTATCGCCAAAAATGGCGCCACCCACTATAGCACCTGCCGTAATTCCCAAATCTGCCCCTATAATTATTGCAACTCCAATTATTACGGTTCCAATTGTGCCAACTGATCCCCAAGATGTACCGGTTACAGTGGAAAAAATGATAGGGATAACAAAAGCCAACAAATAAATATAATGTGGGTTTATTAATTTAATACCATAATACAACATCATAGGAATTGTTCCACTAATGATCCAGGATCCAATGATGATTCCAATAGCAAATAATATAAGAATTGCAGGAAACCCCTTTAAAATTTTATCAATTATCGCCTTCTGAATCGCTTTCCATTTATAACCAATAAATATTAAATGGGCCGTGGAAAAAATAGCTGACAACGAAAAAATAATCTCCAAAGGAAAGGCAGATTTTTCATAAAATATTGGCCTTATAATCAATCCATAGAAAATAAAAGTAATTAGAAATATTATAGGCAATATCAAATGAAACAAGCTAATATTTCTATGTGGTTTATTGGTCATTTACTATTAGGTTATAATATTATTGTAATTAAAATTCTATTCGGTGAAACGAAAAGTCAACCACTAGAAATATAATGTCACTTTAACGAAGCGTTTTGTTTATTCCCGATCAACCCTATGAATCCATATATACAGCTCCACCATACACATATTTCCAATTATCGATTTAGATTATGAACCTTCATTAGCACCAATTCCCGAATGGTCCCTTTATATAATCTCAAAAAGGAAGTAATATATTTATTACTTTCTGCGGAACCCTCCGCTCTTAACATGTAATGCCAAATCTATGGATAGGCTCAGGTCTCATAGGTGTAAAATGTTTTTTGGCAATCATTTCAAATTTAAATCCATGTTCCATATAAGATTGAAGAACATCGTTCACTATTTCATCTATAGTCCAATGTGAGGTTTCTGCCCTAATATTTATAACCATGCGAACGGATCGACTTGCAAACTCGGTTCCCCTTATGTCCACACCCTCAATTTCATTTATGATGTTTCCCGCGCTAAAGTTGACCCCACTTTTTAAAAAAGTCTTTACATGGGCTATTATTATTTTTTTAGATTCGAATTCCTTTTGAATTAATGCCAATATTTCCCTATTAAAACCTTGCCAATCCATAATTGTAAGATTTTCCAGCCCAATCATAAATGAAGCATTATACCAACCCATTCTAGACTCACATAAGGCGTAAACATCATAATCTACATTTGCTAATCGCTTGCCCGATTTTATATCCGAAAGAATTACAACAATCCAGTCCTCAACACCTATACTTTTTTGGCTCGAAATCCAACAAATTGGATAATCGGAAAATTTGGTGTTTATTAAGTCCTTCAATTCATCAATTTGATCATTCTCAAGTAAGTCTAGTTTATTGACAACTATATAATCGGCTTCCTCCCATTGCTTTATATAAATATACCCAGAGCCTTCTTTGTGACTATCCAAATTCTTAAGTGTTGCAAATAATTTTAGTGGATCTACCAATACGGATAAGGGAGCTACTTCAAAAGCGTTCGGAAACAACTTCTTTAATGGCTGTATCAAAGTTGAGCATAAATCGGTACAGCTTCCTACGGGTTCTGCCAATATCAGTTCACAATGCAATACCTTTACCATATAATCTATGGCATCTACCAATCCATTAAAATCACAACAAAAGCATTTTCCCGATATTTCACTAACGATTAGGCCATTGTGTTGTAAAATATTCGTATCGACCAAACCCACTGCCTGATCATTGGTAATAACACCTATTTTTATACTTCGCGATTTTAATATTTTTGAGGCACAATTAAGTAATGTGGTTTTACCAGCACCCAAGAACCCCCCAACAAATATTATTTTTGATTTTTTCATATACTGTAATTTTGGACAATCATACTTTGATTATCTTCCCTGATATTGAAAACCTCGTAATTTCTATGTGTCCATAAACAATATTAATTGCCGGTTCACCATCTTTTAAGCTTATATTTCCAAAGCCGGTCCGTGTAGACAAAAAAGACGTGAAATCTTCTCCAATTTTAGAATCTATATATAGGGTTTTTTCATAAGCGTCATACCGAACACCTGTTAATCCCTGTATTAAGGAATAACTGGCCATTGCCCTTGCGTACCAGTGGCCGCATTCATATTCATCAAAGGGGTTTCTAACGGTACCGTCGTATCGCTTACGACATGTCCTTACTATTTCGAGCCCCTCTTCTACCATCCCGTTCATGATTAAATGCGATGCCACCTGATATTCTATACCAGTCCACACTTCATTACTATAGACAAAAGGTAGCTTTAATTTACCTCCTTTAGGCCAACTACATAAGATTAGCCCGCCTTCGGCCCCCAATGCATAAGACGGCCTTTGTGGATTACTATGGTTACGCATATCCTTCAACAGATTATACGTATAAACGGATCTTAAGTGACTCATTACCATCTTTCCGTCGATTACTTCTTCCAAACCACAGCAAGAGGCCATCCACATACCTACTATTCCATCGGAAAGGCAACCTTGGCCATATTGATATTTTGGACCTTCCTTTTCAAGCAATGCCTTTGCTTCAACAGAATAATTAGTTTTCCAGCTGTTTTTAGATAATTCAATAGGATTCTGCGCCACAAGACCCTTCCATACTATCTTTTGTATAAAATATTCTCCTTCATACAAATTAGTTTCCATAAACTCTTTGCCTTTCTTCAATAATACTCTATATTCTTGGACCGATTCGTTGGCAACTTTACCCATTTCAATTATAGCTGTCAAAGCTCCCAAATAAAAGCTCATAGTCATTCCGTTGGGGCCCCAGAATTCAATATCATATGTATTATGATGAGGCTCTTCCAATATTCCTTTTCTTTTTGGGTCCCAGGTCGCTATACAATAGTCCAAACTACTTTTGATTCTCGGGTACAATAAAATCATCCAATTGGTATCACCTGAAATTCTCCAATCTCGGTAAACCTTCATTATACCTCCCAACTGGCCATCGGCAGCTGCATGAAAATTATGATTTACTTTGCTGAACCTTCCGTCCGAAGCTTCCTCATATTCATAATCAATTTTACCTATTGGCAAAGAGGTCCGAAAAGTCTGATGCCCCTTTTCATTCTGACTTAGGTTAAATTCTGTTTCCCTCAATGTTCGCTCTAAGTCTGGAAATAAATGAGGAAGCGCTTGTGCATAATTCCATACATGAGAACAGGACCCTGGGCAACAACCGATTGTGTCATCGCAACCTTCATAAGCCCACAATTTGCCATCTGTTTGTCTCAATACAGTTGGAGATTTTAGTATTCCTAAATTGGCGGAAACGGCTTCCAAAACTTCTGAAGGCAATGTTGATTTGTAAAAAGCTTCTGTAAATTTGAAACTATCATTATTAAGTCTATCGTAATTGTCTTTCCAATAACCTACCAGCTGACCGATGGATTTAAATTTATTTACATACCATGGGCGATACGTTTTTGATTCACTACAGGACGAATTTGGTTCACATATAATCCCCTTTCCAATACGCAGATCTGAATTTGGCGTATACCAACAAAATAATACTTTAATCACTTTTTTTTCTCCTGGTTTCAAGGTGAAAGGCAAATAAATGCTCGCTCCTGGCGCGTCTGAAGAAACGGGGTCTGTTCTAGAGGTATTACCATTTTCGATTTTATTCCATGCAGTATAAAGTGGATCGTTCCAACTCCCTCGGAACCAGCAACAATCCAATGTTACTTTTTCATTGGGTATATAGGCTGCAAATTGGGAAAGGTTATTAGGGGTGCATTCATCAAAATACCCTTGTTCGAGAACAAACCCATTAACTATTTTAGTAATACGGTTATTGCCTCCTTTTTTTAAAAAATTTTTAGAATTCCATGAAAAAACACTTTCAATTTTATCTTCAGATTTGTTTTCAAACGAATATTCCAAAGCTCCGACTGGCAAACTAGAATCATCCGAATTAGTCGGAATAAAAGGGCTCCATCCATTTATTTGAATGTCCATAGAAACATCACTATCACTAAGCTGTATTGTTCCATATGGAAAGCGCGCCTTAAAACAAGCGTAATCGAATCTGGGGAGCCCAAAATTGTTGTCTCCAGCTCCTATTGCAGTAGATGATCTTGGGCCGCCGGTTTGGCCGTGTTTTTTCCAATCAGGTACAGGCCCCTCCAAAACCTTGCTAATATTCTTCTTACCCTTAATGTGTAATGCGGCAAAAACACATGGTTCATTATACACATCAGGCTTATGATTAATTGACATATGGGAAATTGCGCCCGTTCCCTCCATACAAAACATACCCGCCCCAATTCCTCCTATTGGAAATGCAATTTTACTAAGATGCCTGCCTTTATAAACATCATTAAATTCACGATTATCAACCATATTCATAAAATTATACGCGCCATTTTAATGGGTTTCTCTTCAACTCAAACTTTTTTACTGCACTCCTAAAAAGACATTTCATATACTATTCCACTGAAAAAAATTTATCTTTTTATTCATTATCTACATATAAGCTCTTATCATTTTTGCCTCCAACCTACTTGGCATATTGAACAAAATGGCACAACTCATAATAAGCGTATATTAATATGTTCATTATATTAATTATTACCGTTTCACTTGCGCATGAGCCCTTCGTTCAGTACCCTCCATATGTCTTAAATCATCACCTAAAGTAATTCTGTACTGGTCAGCCAACTCATTTAATTCACCCACTACTGTAGGAAATTTTTCTTGTACATCCACTGTCTCCCCCGGATCGGAACGAAGGTTGTATAGCGCATATTTCGCCGTTAAAGATTCCTGCTTACCCGGCCACCCGTCATATCCCGGAGGATTTTTTTTGTAAGACCTATATGAATGGCTGAACACCAATTTCCATTCTCCCTTTCGTATCGCTTCTAGCTTGTTGCCCTGATAATACGCAAAGTGTTCTCTAGGATTGGCTCCAGACTCATTTTTCAACAGAGAAGATATATCCACTCCATCAATTTTTTTACTCGGTAATTGTGCATTGGCAAACTTTGCAATTGTGGGAAGTAAGTCAATCGTTGATGCCAATTTGTTGCATATCGTACCAGCTGGAATAACATTTTTCCATTGCATTATGCAAGGAACTCTCATACCGCCTTCCCAAGCGCTACCCTTTCCTTCCCTTAATCCACCAGCATTACCTCCGTGATTTCCAAAACTAAGCCACGGGCCATTATCACTTGTAAGAATCACTAGTGTGTTATCATCCAATTTCAATTTTCTCAAGATATTTAGTATCTCTCCAACGGACCAATCCAATTCCATCATTACATCACCATACAATCCAGTCTCACTTTTACCTTTAAATTTATCCGAGACTGCTAATGGGACATGTGGCATTGAATGCGCTACGTACAGAAAAAAAGGAGAGTCCCTATTTTCTTCTATAAATTTCACGGCTCGATTCGTATAATTAGTGGTAAGAGTCGCCTGATCCTGCATGTTCTTAATATAGCCGATTCGTTCATTGCCTTCCATTAATGGTAGCAATGGATGTTTGAGCTTATTGGGGTTTATTTGCTTGTACGCCGGACCCGCAGGTTGACCATCATAGCCCATTGGCCACATATCATTAGAATATGGAAGTCCGTAATATTCATCAAATCCTTGTTGCAAAGGCAGGTGTGCCCTCTGATCACCTAAGTGCCATTTACCGACCATTCCTGTGCGATATCCCTTTTTCTTGAGCACTTCTGCAATAGTTTCCTCTGTAGGGTTAAGTGCTCTGGTACTCCATGGCATTAGGGCACCTGAAATCCCAACTCTATTGGAATAAGACCCGGTCAATAAGGCCGCTCGAGAAGCACTACATACAGGTTGTGATACGTAAAAATGTGTAAATCGCATCCCTTCGGCCGCCATTTTATTGGTGTGAGGAGTTTGATAACCTGTACCTCCATAGCTTTCAAAATCCCCAAAACCCAAATCATCCATAAATATGAGCACTACATTTGGTTGTTTTACTTGAGCATACGAGTTCATGGCAAACCCCATAAATAAACTAATTATGGATATCGAAATACAATGATTAATAATTTTCATTTGAATATATTTTAAATGTTTTTAAAGATGCCTCAATCCGGGGCCAATGTTTTTTCCAGTAATTCTTTCATTTTCCTGGCTACCCTAGGGTTTTGGTCATAAAGGTTTTCAGATTCCTTGATATCTGCCTCCAAATTGTAGAGCTGGGCCTTTGGGGCGCCCTCCCTAAGCTTTCCGTTCTCGATGTCGCTATTGCGCTGTCCGGTAAAAGGAAACGCCGCCGGACCGCCGAAAGCATGCTCCCCTGCCTTGGTGGCGGAGAACCCGCCCCCGCCCTGGCCACTTATGTACATCCATTTCCCCTTGCGTATCGCCAGGTTGTCCTTTTTGTTCGGGCTGATCACCAATTGATCGCGTATCGGTTTTTTAGGGGTCCCGGTAAATGCCGGCAACATATTATAACTATCCGGGCCTTCGTCCTCCTTTAGCCCAAGGTCGACCAAGGCGGCCATAGTGGCAAGAAAGTCGGCATTGGACAATAGCTCGTTTGAGACCGATCCTGCCGGGACTCTGCCGGGCCAACGTACGATCATGGGTACACGGTGCCCTCCTTCCCATGCATCAAATTTAAAACCGAGTAGGCCATCGTTCTGATGGTGGCCCTGACTATACGCGTCCTGCCCTCCTTGGTTCAACATACCACCGTTGTCACTGGTAAATATCAACATGGTGTTCTCGGTGAGCCCTTCCTCCTCCAAGGTCCTGACGATCTCCCCCACTATCCAATCCAGTTCATGGATGAAGTCCCCATAGCGTCCCGCCTTGCTCGTTCCTATGAAGCGGGGTGCAGGTGTAAAGGGATGGTGTATATTGGTCGTGGCATAGTACAGAAAGAATGGAGTGTCCTTATGCTTCCTGATAAACTCGACCGCCTTGTCCTTTAGCACCGTTCCCACCATACGGTCATCATAGAGCGCATGGGCCGCCCGGCCTCCTCCAATGGCATCTAAACCCATCTTCTCAGGGAACCAGCGTGTCTCGGCCTTTTTCCCGTAAACCATAGGGTCTTCCGGTGTAAGTCCGACCACTTTGTGGTCCTCTACATATACAAAAGGGGGATGGCTGTTCAATATCGGAACGCCGAAATAGGAATCGAAGCCCAGCTCCAAAGGCCCGGGCCTTAACTCCTTGTTCCAGTCTATTGGGCTTTCGTTGCCAAAGCCCAGATGCCATTTTCCCACAATCCCGGTACGGTACCCGGCACGCTTCATCACATCCGCAATGGTCGTCCTATCGGGGGCTACCATCAGGGGCGTCCTGAGGGATATCGGGTTCCAAAAATCCCTCCTGCTCGGATACCGCCCCGTTATGAGCGCATACCTGGAAGGAGAGCACACCGCCGATGCGGAATGGAAGTCCGTAAACCTCCTGCCCTCCTTGGCCAAACGGTCTATTTGGGGCGTTTTCACCAAAGTGGCCCCATAGGCACCCAGGTCCCCGTACCCTATATCGTCCGCGTTGATGATGATCACATTAGGCCTTTCGCCCGATTGCCCCAAAATCCCAAAGGGTACAAGGAACAATAATAGCGCTATAAAAGGTGGCCATTTCGCATGGTTATAAAACCTCATGAAATCAAAATTTAAGATTAGTACTATCTAGTTTCTCAAGCCACATTACCCCTCTTTAATAGCCGGGATTCTGTTCCAGGTTTGGGTTCTTGTCCAACTCGGACTGCGGAATAGGAAAAAGAACATGGAAGTCCTTGGCCGGCTTTCCTCGCGCAACCGCCATCTCGATAAACTTGCCGTGCCGTATGAGGTCCTCGCGGCGCAACCATTCACTATGAAACTCCCTGCCTCTTTCATCGAGTATAAAGTCCCGTAGCGACTCCTTATCGGCGTACGAAACTAGGTCGATCGGAGGAACATCTGCCGCCTCCCGGATTTCGTTCACCAGGTCTATGGATTCCTGTGTAGGGCCCTGTACCTCGTTCAGGGCCTCCGCCCGCGACAGCAGAATATCGGCATAGCGAATCCAAGGAAGATCATTTCCTGCAACACTACCAATACCAGTGGGGTCCTCCAGATACTTGAAGCTCCTTACATCGTCCTCCCCTAGGACCACCGTTGCCCCCTGTACATTGGTATACTCGAACACGAACGCGTTCAAACGCTCGTCCTCCGGTTCAAAAAGCTCCAA
>NZ_QJJZ01000013.1 GCF_003201775.1 Arenibacter sp. ARW7G5Y1
ATTGCGTCTGATTATTGGTCTTCCAAACGACATTGCTTTTCATACCATTAAGATAAGAAAATCAATACTTTTTTTAAAATCATAAACAAAAAAAAAGAGACTGCCTTTTTAGACAGCCTCTTTTTTATATGATAAAATACTATCTAGAATTCCAATTCAAAGTATAGACTACTTGCCTCGTTTTCTTCGGTAATATCTTCCCCTTTTAACACCTCTCCTGTACTGTTCAACAGTTTTAGATTTAATTTCCAATACCCTGTCATGGTCAAGGACAACTTACCCTTATAGGATTTGGAAGCCGCATCATAGGTTAAATCCTCATTGTTGGGGGAACTGTGGTTACCCATACCTGGCATTCGCGGATCAAGTGCTACCGAATAGTTTTCCACATGGGAAAAGCTCATCATACTGTCCATTTTATATAGCAGGGCCTCTATATCGTTAACGGCAACTTCAGGATCGGTCGGTTCAACCATGGCCAAGACATACCTCGTTTCATCACTACCCATAAAAGAAGAAACCGTTTGCTTGCCATCACTTGGTGCTGTAACATCTATGGTTTCCGTTACCGAAAATTCCTGTCCCGCTACCGTGTAGGTGAAAGTTATGTCCCAGAATTCATCTGCATTACCAGGCATCTGGAATACAATATACCCTTTGGCCACCGTGTCATAATCATCCGTAATGTTTAGTTCGGATATTGGACAGGAATGGTTCATGCTCATCATATGCATTACGGGCAACCAGGTAATTTCCGGATTGGCATAATAAGTATCATCGGCAGTATTCTTTATACGTACAAAAAGTTCATTGTACCCAGTTGTAAAGCCGGTTTTTTCTTCCGAATACAGCTCCAAACTATGGCCATTGGCCGTAATATTTGTTACTAAATTAAATTCTGCCAAAGGATCAATTTCGTTTTTAGGTGAATCGTCCCCATCAGATGAACAGGATGACAGCCCTATGGCGGCTATAAATGTTATTAGACCTAGTTTTATTGTTTTCATAAGTTTATTTTTATTTAATTAATTGAATAAGAAAGTGTTAAAAAGAAGTTTCGCCCCATGCGCGGAATGTTTTTCCAATCGGTATAGGTGGAGTAGTTTTCATCAAAAATATTCTCAACCCCGAACTTCGCGTACATGGAATCGTTGTTAAAATTAAAGGTCTTCCCAAAGGTCAAGGAACACACCGTATAGGCCTTTGTTTGATCTTCCCCGAATTCCGGGTTATAGTTCACTTGTTTTCCTCCACCGGTAACCCTTAGGGCTGCCGAGAACGACCTATTGTCAAATTGAAACCCTGAGCGGTAGGAAAATGGACTTATAAAGGGTATGTTTCCCCCATTATTGTCGGTACCACGATGATAGGAAATCAACCCGGACCATTTCAGTTCTGGCAGAATGGCGTATTCCACATCCAAGGATGTGTTGAACAAATTGGCATACTCCAGGTTCTTGTAGATCTTTACCCCTTCCGCTCCTATGGTCATCACACTCAGGGAAGGATCAATTTCCCCAATGATATAATCGGCGATATGGAAATAATTGGCCTCGGCACTTAGCTTTAGCTTGGATTTTTCCCAAGAGATCTTGGCATTGGCCTCCATGGACTTTTCATTGGCAAGTTCCGGATCCCCAATATAATCATGGTTATCGAAGCTGTTGAACAAATAAAATCCATAACCTTCGGTTACGGAAGGTGCCCTATCGCCATAGGAAAGTCCCGCATTAAAATGCCATGGCATCCACATTTTATGCCATTGCCCAGAAATACTTTTTAGGAATCGCGTTTTGGATTTCTCCATCTCCGGATAAAAAATCTTTAGACTATTCAATCCAAACTCGTCTGCAACATTCTGGTTCTGAACGGTCATCCTGGTCGCTATTTTAAGAAAACTACCATTTAGGTCCAGTTCATCTTCCGCATAGATTCCGCCATTCGCAGTACGAACATCGGGCCAAGTAAGCATAAACATGGGCAATTCATTAGGGTCATTGGGGTACATTGTCATTTCTGCCAATGATTTGTTGTAATACCCATCTACCTTAAATAACAATTGATGTTTTTTGGCCTGTAGTGCTGCTTGGGTATAAAATCCATAAGTATCGCTCCAACCCGGCATATCCATGTGGATGGGTACATCTGGCCTTTTGGTATCGTCCATGACATGGGTTACCTTATTAAAATACAACTTGGATTTCCAATTACGTAAACTGCCCCATAAGGTATTCTGTTCAAAACCCACCGATGCAATAATGGCCCTTGCCAAGGAAACATCCATAGTCAGTGCCGGATAACCTACATCCCTTGCTTCATCGTAAATAAGACTCGCGGTCAGGGCTTGATCTTCTGCAATTTTATAACCCCCATTGGCCGAAAAATTATATTTTTCAAACTGGGAGAAATCCACTTCCTGATCGCCCCCTGCAAAATAATTTTCCGCTATGCGATAAATAATATCCGTATCCACATAGAAATTGGGATTCGAATAATTAAGTTCTGCCCCAACAACCCCCATTTGATTGTTGCTCTCAAAACCTGTCTCCACTCCACCATAAAGGCCCGTATCCTTAAAATTACCACGATCCAGCTCCAAATTAATGGCTCCACCGATGGTATTTCCATGTTCGGTACCTTGCTGACCGGACGCTATATGCGCCTGCGATAGGTTGGACACATCCACATAGGAGGTAACTGGATCCATTTTATCGGTACATGCACCAAAGATCTTCATTCCGTCAATAGTTACCGAAAGACGTTCCGAAAACATATTGTTCAAAGTTGGTTCCCAGGCATATGCTCCCCGTTTCACCATATCTACCTTTTTAGAGGATTCCAGATACTCGTCCAAAGTGGAAAGGGGTTTGGGCTGCCGATGGTAATCCAAAGCCTTTCTGGCCGAAATTAGGATTACTTCGTCCAAATTAATGGTTATGACCGAATCCCTTTGCAAAACCAATTCCTGCGCGCCAATGTCTTTGGGGAAAATACAAATCCCCAATAACAAAACCCAATAATTAATAGGTCTGCCAGTTTCCATAAGTATTAGGTATACCTTATGGACACATTTAAAAATGTTCATTTGATTTATTTAGATAATACAATTCCTTTAAGACGCCATAAGCCTTGTAGAGGTATTGGACCGAGCCCAATTCCCTATGGCGATGATTGAATTATCCCAGCTCTGGTGGCTGTGCAATATCTGTAGTATATAGAGCGGGAATTAAAGTTTGGATTCCCTTATAATTATTTTGTACTGTAAAATCGTATTCATTGACCGATCCAAGAACGAATAAAGGGTCGAACGGAGAATTGTACTGTATTTCAAAATTGAACCGTTTGCCCTCAAACGGGTTTTTATCGCTTCCCTCCGATTCTTTGGCCAATTGTTTGGCCAAGTAACATTTACCATCACAATGTAAGGAAGGGGTAGCCCTATTTTCGCAAAGATTCTCAACAATATAATCGTAATTTACTGCATATTCCGCTAAAGGCCATAGTGGCTTTATCAGCATTATTATCGCAACAAATAGGACTAAATGTTTCATTATCAATTTTTAAATTAAGGCAGGCTCCATGATAAAAGACGGCCATATTTAAAATACAGGACAAATATAATACATATTGAATAGATATAAAGATGACAATTGTCAGGTAATGCACCTTTTTGTTTTTATTCAATTTAAATAAGCAATAATGTAACCTGTGTTACCCAATTTCATTTTTAGTTGTTTAATTTTAAACTTAAATTAAACCTTAAGTTTTTTTTCATGGAGGATATGCTCTTTTATGATAGAATGCAATTTGCCTTTACTATCACCTTCCACTATTTGTTTCCACAACTTACCATGGGTCTTTCCCTGATCATTGTCTATTTTAAATGGAAATTTCTTAGAACCCAAGTAGGCCATTACAATGATGCTGCCAAATTTTGGATGCGGATCTTCGCGCTTAATTTTGCCATGGGGGTTGTTACCGGAATACCAATGGAATTTCAATTTGGGACCAATTGGGCCAAATTTTCCGAATTGACCGGGGGAATCATTGGGCAGACCTTGGCCATGGAAGGGATGTTCTCTTTTTTCCTGGAATCCTCCTTTTTGGGGCTATTTTTGTTCGGTGAGAAATTATTGGGGCACAAATTACATTTTGTAACAGGTTTCTTGGTGTTTCTGGGTTCCTGGGCCAGTGGCTTTTTAATTATTGCCACCCATTCCTGGATGCAGCATCCGGTAGGATATGAAATATTGAGCAATGGCAAATTTGTATTGAATAATTTTACTGCCCTATTTTCAAACCCTTGGCTTTTACCCTCCTATTTGCACAATCAATTGGCCAGTTTGGTTACCGCATCTTTTGTAATGGCTTCCATTGGGGCCTTTTATATTTTGAACAACAGACATAGTAGCTTCGGTAAGTTATTTGTTAAAACCGGGGTCGTCTTCGGGCTTGTGTCCTCGGTATTGGTAGCCTTTCCTACAGGAGATTGGGCAGCGAAAAATGTGGTGGAGCATCAGCCGGTTACCTTCGCTGCCATGGAAGGGCTATTTGAAACCCAGGACGGCGGGTCGGAAATTGTATTGATAGGGCAACCCAATGTGGTTGATAAAAAATTGGACAATAAAATTGCGGTCCCCAATATATTGAGTTTTTTAACCTACAAAAAATGGGATGCGGAAGTGAAAGGATTAAATGAATTTGAACCGGAAAACTATCCCACCAATATTCCGGGCCTATATTACGCCTATCACATAATGGTAGGACTGGGTACCCTATTCATAGCGCTAATGGCGGCGGGAGCCATTCAGTTATGGCGTAAAAAATTATACGCCACCAAGTGGATTTTGTGGTCCCTGCTGTTCTTCCTTCCCTTTCCCTATATTGCCAATACCACCGGATGGTATACCGCAGAATTGGGGAGACAGCCCTGGTTGGTATATAACCTATTGCGCACTTCGGAAGGAATTTCCCCAACAGTATCCTCTGGAAATACATTGTTCACCTTATTGGGATTTATTGGATTATATCTATTGTTGGGGATGCTATTTTTGATATTGGTAGGTAAAATTATAAATAAAGGACCTGTAACTACTGAAGCTTAATTATGGAAATATTCTGGTATATAGTTTTAATGAGTATGTTGGCCATTTATGTCGTCTTGGATGGTTATGATTTTGGAGCGGGAATAGTACATCTATTTTTCGCAAAAAAAGAAAAGGACAAGAAAGCCATTACCAATGCCATTGGCCCTTTTTGGGATGCCAACGAGGTCTGGCTCATTGCCTCCGGAGGTGTTCTTTTCTTTGCCTTCCCTACCTTATATGCCTCTTCCTTTAGTGGGTTTTACCTACCGTTGATCATGATTCTTTGGTTGCTGATTTTCAGGGCCATTGGACTTGAACTACGGGGTCAAATACACCACCGATTATGGGAGACCGTATGGGACAAGGCTTTTGGAATTGCCAGCTTTCTATTGGCCCTTTTCTTTGGCATAGCCTTGGGCAATGTTGTACGGGGCGTAAATTTGGGAATGGTAGAAAATGGCGTCTCCGCCCACGAAGCCCACTATTTTTTTCTCCCCTTATGGAATCCTACTTTTAGTCCAACGGCTGCACATTTAGGAATTATTGATTGGTTTACCATTTTACTAGGTCTGGTGGGAGTGGTCACCCTAACCATCCATGGTGCCAATTGGATTATCTACAAGACCAATTCGGACCTCAACGACAAATTGAGGACCGTTATCTTTCGGCTCAATTTTGCCCTGTTGGCGTTGGTAATCCTCTCCCTTGTGGTATGGCACGTTATAGCACCCAAGCCTTTCCTCAATTTTATTGAAACGCCATGGCTATGGATTTTTCCTATATTGACCCTTATAGGTCTTGTTGGACTCTTTTGGGTAAAGGCCTTTAAAAAGGACGGAATAGGATTTATATTCTCCTCCTTGTTCATTCTGGGCGGCTTTGCCTCTACCGCGGCATCTATTTTTCCCAAGCTTCTGCCGTCTACCAATTCTATAAATCCATCCTTGACAGTTTACAATGTAGCGGCAGATGAATACGGACTTTCGGTAGGCATAAATTGGTTTATAATTGCCTTTATACTGTTAATAGCCTATGTATTTATTCAATATAGGGTATTTAAGGGCAAAATGGATGATATTGGGTACGGGGAGCATTGATATCCAAAACCCTATGCCCCACACTAAAAAATGGTGCCAAATTTTATTTAAGATAAATTTGTCCGAAATAAGAATAAGAATTATATTTGTATCGATTTAATTTAGCATTAATATGTTTTCAAAGGCTTGCGAATACGGAATAAAAGCTACTATATACATAGCCGTAAAATCTATGAGACACACGCGTGTAAGCCTTAAAGAGATTGCGGAAGAGGTAAATTCTCCGGTAGCATTTACCGCAAAAATATTGCAATCCTTGGCTAAAAGTGGAATTATTGATTCCCATAAGGGCCCAACAGGTGGCTTTGAAATCGAGGAATCGAAAATAGACACCATTAAATTACACGATATTGTACATGCCATAGATGGCGACAATATATTTGTTGGCTGTGGTCTGGGTCTGAAACAATGTGATGCCACACAACCTTGTCCTGTACATGATAAATTTGTAGGCATCAGGGAGAATCTAAAAATGATGCTGCAAAATACAAGCCTGTACGAATTGGCTACAGGACTGGATATAGGTCTAACCCACTTAAAAAGATAAAAATTTACCACAATAAACGATAAAAAGGTATTAAACTCCTTATATAAATTATGAACGAAACTGCTTATCTATAAAATCATAAAATCCATAACAACACTTACATGTTAAACATCACCGATAAACTTGTTGAAAAATACCGATCCCTTGGAGAAAATCCAGACACCTATCTGGAGGGCCTTCTTCACGCAAAACCTATCACATATTGGGATTATGTAGAGGTGGAAACCCTGCTTTCGCTGCAAAGACCACGGACCAATTTTAAAGATGAGTCCATTTTTATCATGTACCACCAAGTAACAGAATTGTACCTTAAAATGATGCTGCATGAATTACAGCAGATAGTGGATGAAAAAGGGCCTACTACGGCCTATTTAATCAATAAAGTGGACCGACTTAACCATTACACTTCCATGCTTATCAATTCCTTTGATATTATGAAGGTAGGAATGGACTATGAAGATTACAATACCTTTCGTAAAACCCTAACCCCTGCGAGTGGTTTTCAATCCGCACAATTCCGGTTTATTGAATTGCATTGTACTTCCTTGGTAAACCTAACTGGCCATAGATATAAAAAAGAAGGCTCCAACAATCCAAATTTGGAGGAATGTTTTGAACATATTTATTGGAAAGATGCCGGAACGGACCCCAGAACCGGCAAAAAAAGTTTGACACTTCAACTTTTTGAGGAGAAATACCTACCAGCCTTGGCGCAAACCGCCAAAACCGTAGCGGGCAATACCTTGGAAGACAAAATGGCCCAACTGCCCTATGTTCCAGATGCATTGAGAAACAGACTTCGCACCTTTGATAAATTATACAATATAGATTGGCCCATGGTTCATTTGAGCACCGCCGAATACTATTTGGACAAAAAAGGTGAAAACAAGCAGGCTACTGGTGGTTCGGATTGGAAAAAATACCTCCATCCAAAATATCAGCAACGCAAATTCTTTCCAAGTCTATGGACAGAAACGGAAAAACAAAATTGGGGAATTAACCATAAAAATGAACATTATGCAAGTACTGAACACACCACAGTTGACGCATCTACAAGTCGGTGAAAAGCTAAAAATACTGCAAATTGAGGCCTTGAAGGATATGGGTATGCCCGAGCACAACAGTTCGCACGAAGCGGTCATTGTTGTTCAAGAGGGTAAAGCCATTCTTAAAACCGAGCATAAGGAGTACGTCTTAAAGAAAGGGTCCACAATGCTGGTTCCGGCAGGATTGGAACATAGCCTTACCGTATTGAAGGATTTTAAAGCGGTTGCCATAATGGCAACAGATTCAATTATAAATTTCAAAAAATAATTACTATGAAAAATTTAATGACCAAAAATATTGGTGAAATAGTTGCAGAAAACTACCGTACGGCACAAGTATTCAAAAATCACAAAATAGATTTTTGCTGCAAGGGAAACCGGAGTATTGTAGAAGTGGCCGAAAAATATAAACTGGACGCCACTCTCCTTTTACAGGAAATTGAAACGGTGCAGCACCAAACCAATGAAAACAATATCGATTTTAAAACTTGGCCCCTGGATCTATTGGCAGACTATATAGAGAAAAAACACCATAGATATGTGGAGGCACAAATTCCGATACTAAATCAATATCTGGCCAAACTATGCCGAGTCCATGGAGACCGTCATCCAGAACTTTATGAAATTACGGAACATTTCAACAAATGCGCTGGAGAACTGGCCATGCATATGAAAAAAGAGGAACTGATCGTCTTCCCTGCCGTACGTAAAATGGTTCAGAACAAACAATACGGCCAAGCCCCTGCTGAACAGCATTTTGGCACCATACAAAATCCAATTCAAATGATGATGCAGGAACATGAGAACGAAGGGGACCGATTTAGGCTCATAGAAGAGTTGAGCAATAATTATAACCCACCTGCCGATGCCTGCAACACCTATAGAGTAACCTTTTCCCTTCTAAAGGAGTTTGAAGAGGATTTACACAGGCATATCCATTTGGAAAATAATATTCTCTTTCCAAAGGCCATTGCCTTGGAAAAAGAATTACGCGCTTAAAGCTTACCTAAAAAACAACTGTAACCAAATCCCCCAGCGACCCAATTTTATAACCATTAAGGTGTGGCACATTATCTTAAAAATCCCCCTCGCTGCACCTTATTGGCCATAAAAACCGAGGCCTCTCCTGTACAGGAACACCCACAGGGTGACCTTAAAATTTGAGCTTAACCATACTAAAACATCTTGATATGAAAGTTAAACCTATAAAAAGACATAAAGCTATACAACCTTTGAGCAGGGAACACCATCAAGGTTTATTGTTGTCATGGAAAATTAGGACCGGTCTCTCCAAAGGAGTATCCACAAAACGTATAAAGACTTACGTTGATTGGTTTTATACCACCTATTTGGCTCCCCATTTTGAAGAGGAGGAAAAACACCTTTTCCCTATTCTCGGAAAAGACAACGCAATGGTAAAAAAAGCAGTGGCACAACACAGAAGACTGGATCGCCTTTTCAAAAGCACCACCGAATTAAATAAGTCCTTAAACCGTATAGAGGAAGAATTGGAACAACATATCAGATTTGAGGAACGGGTACTGTTCAATGAAATTCAGAAGATGGCGACCGAACAACAATTGCAATTCATTCTAGAACATCATATCGAAACCAAATTTTCGGAAAATACCACCGATAGTTTTTGGGAATAACAATAAAAATGACGATTATGAGACTTTACAATCAACTATTAAACGAATTTAAAAGGGAACAAACAGGCTATTCAACCATTGCCATTATTGGTCAAAGCTGTATTGGATCTGTTGCCGCCATGGTAGTCCTAATGCACCACATACCTGCAGCACTAAAATTTACCTTGCTTTTTCTGGTTACTATTTTATGTATGGCCTATAATGGTGCCGTTTTGGCCAGATTAAGTGCCAAAACCACTTTTAACCTTTTAATCTTTAGCGTCCTTTTCAGCATTTTTACCATTGTAGGGGTCCTAATTTAACATGGGTTGGATGGAATACCAGGCGATATGTAGTAAGTGATCAAAATATGGTTCCCAGATCGGTCCGATCTGCCCATAGACCATCAGGACAGAAGAGTTGGATATGGTAAATGATAGTCCATTATTGGCATTATATAGTAAACTACCTCGGGGCAAGCCCGCGAGGCATTCGTAGGAAACGAACTTTAATTTTCGAGGCAAGCCTCGGGGTATTATACCCTTTGGCGGTGCCAATAAATTGAACCCACGATAATTCAAATTACATGAAACCCGAACCCTACACTTTTACTTATATTGACGAATTTGGGGACAGTAATACCGCTATTTGTAGCCTAAACGAATACCATAGCCTTATGGAACTTCTATTTGATAAATATTTGCAGGAATGGGGAGATTGCAAAGGCAGGGCCTGGTGCGGAACATGTCATATACAAATTCTTCAAGGTGCTCTAAGTTCAAAAATAGAGGGCGATGAAAAACAGACCTTATCCCAACTGGAGGATGCCTCCTCTTTAAGTAGATTGGCATGTCAAATTCCAGTTAATGGGGACCTACATAATTTGGTTTTTAAAATAGTTACGGACAATGATTTCGGTTTAAAGTGATCCTAAAACGTGAAGGCAAAAGATATAGTTGGGCCTGTAGAATTCCAAACAAGTATTCTAAACGCCCAAACATTGCAAAATATAGATTCAACGGACTACCTTTACAGTATTCCCTGAGCCATTAAATTTAAATTATGTTGTTAAAATCGGAGATTAAGGAGAGAGAGGACGTGAACCTATTAGTGGTTAGTTTTTACACCAAGATTAGGGAGCACCAAATATTGGGGCCTATTTTTAATGGCATAATCAAGGACTGGGACAGCCACTTGGAATTATTGACCGATTTTTGGGAGAGTCAATTATTGCTAAAGCGAAAATATATAGGTAATCCAATTGCCGTTCATCAGGAGGTAGACAAGAAAATGAACCATACAATTACTCCTGAACATTTTGGACTTTGGCTAAACGAATGGTTTGCCACCATTGATGAGCTTTTTGAAGGGGACGTTGCGTGGATAGCCAAAAATAGGGCCCAAAAAATGTCCACCATGTTATATATGAACATCTATCAACACAGAACCAAGGACCATTAAACTTTTGCCTTAACACCATTGCCTTTGGAAGAATGCCCTAGGAGCACTAATACGGCCAATGGGATCAATATACTGGTACCTGCCAGAAATTTTGAATAATCTTCCCCTAAGGGCCAACCCATCCATGCAGCCATTCCCCTATAAAATATAAGGATTTCGGTAAGCAGAAAGCCTAACAGGTACAATGCACTGGCCGTTTTGGACAGTCTTATCAACCCAAAAAATTCCAAAAAGAATAACAGTCCCATGCTAATGACACCCAAAAAGGTCCAATGTAAATAACCAATAGTAAAATCCAGAATCGTTGCGGCCAAATTTGCAAAGTAGGGCCAAGCGGTGAGCCATTGTAACATCATTTTAACCAACAATAGGAAAGCCACCAACTTTAAAACATTCAACCGAAATGGGGAAAGTGCCGATTTCAATACCACTTTATTTACAAGGCAGATATTTAACAGTATGCCAAAGCCCATCAGCTGCAATACAGCGCCCAAACCTCCCAAAAGATAATAAATCATTGGAGGTCCCGTCCATAGGGTAGACAGAAAAAAACTCAGAATAATTCCCAGAACCGTGGTCAGGAAAAAGTACCTAAAAGTCTTTTGGGAAATATTAATTTGAAGTTGTTCCAATAAATAAAAAAAGAGTCCTAAAAGCGCCATTACCATCCAACCGTTATACTGAAAATGTAAATAGAAATAAATGGCCAGTCGGTACCATATGGATTCCGGTCCTAAAACCGTCATAATGGCACCTAAGGACCAAGGGCCAATACTGGAGCCTACCATGAACCAGAGGGCATATTTTACACAGCTATAGGCCTTTGTGCCCTTAAAGGGCAAAGGAACATATTTTATAAAAAAAACGGAAAACCAATAGGAGGCCAGCAGAAATAAAGTGGAGAATATTATAGAAAATAGGGCATACCCTTGAAAGGGAAAGGACAATAGCATCCCCAACAAACAAATCTGTGTAAACCAAAAAATTCTTCGGTACTTCCTATCCAAAACCCCTTTGTCCAAAAAGAGATGGTACAACAAGGTGGTAAGCGCAATATACACCCAGCCCAAAAGTGCTATATGGGAATGTGTATGCACCATAAACCTATAATTGATCGGCATTGTGGCCACAACAAACGTCCGCAATAACACGCCCAATAAGGCAGCCAATAAAAAATAGCCTAGGGATACTTTAATATGGGTTCTGCTAGCAATCACGCAATATCATGGAATTGAGTCAAAGATATCATTAAAAATCCTTTCTTTTGGCTACATAGGCCAAACGCCATACAGGGATTACCGTCCATAGGCACAACATAAAGATAGACATAAAAAGTCCTAGGTTGGTTCCGAAAAACTGTTTGAAAATGGCACCCGTATATCCCAAAAGGGCGGAAATATCAAGCTTTAACAGGATTAAAGTCCTGGATAGGTCTATAGGATTGAACATGGTGGCAATCAGGGAAAGGTTATCCAAGGGATATTCCTCAAAAACGATCAACGACATTAGGAAAAGTCCGTCGTAAATTACCGCCAAAAACAACCAGGCCAGGACGGCATATCCAAAACCTTTTATCTTATTTTCATTGGACAGGGCAATATTAAAGGCAACTGCCGTAAAGATCAGCGTTAAAAACGCACCTGTTATCAATAATAGTGAAAAATCCCAAATGGCATTGCTTTGAAACAGTCCGTACAGTGCAAAGGGAATTCCCAGTCCCAATACCAAACTCACCGTCAACGAACCGGCAACCCCCAAATATTGGCCAAGAAAAATGGAGGACCTTTTAATGGGCTGTGCCAAAAGAAGCTCTGTAAATTCCTTGGAATTGTAGTAATACATGACACCAAAAATAGTCCCGATCAAGGGTACCAAAACAATAATAACGTTCATTAGGGTAATTACGGCCTTGGAGAGCTCATTGTTCAAAAACAACAATACAAAGCCCAGCAATAGATAGAACAAGAAATAAACGTAACTCCAACGGCTACGCATTAGATCGTAAAAACTATATTTTAATATCTTAATCATGATTGTTGTGGGTTGATATTGCCGCTATGGCACGTTCAAAATTGCTTTGACCAGTTTTGGTCTTTAATTCCGTAATACTGCCTTTAAAATAAATTTTACCTTCAAGTAAGTAAACGATCTGGTCTGAAACCTCTTCTACAAATTGCATAATATGGGAGGTGATCAAGAACGTCTTTCCTTTTTCCCTTTCTTCAAAAATTAACTCCTTGAGACGGATCAGTGCCAAGGGATCCAAACCATTGGTAGGTTCGTCCAAAATAATCAAGGGACTGTCGAACATAAAGGTCAGTACAATATTTACCTTTTGTTTGGTACCTCCGGATAGGTTGCTCAATTTATTATCCAAGAATGGCTCCAATCCAAATAGACCGATCAACTTTTGTTCGTCGCTCGGTTTTTGTCGAATATCCTTAATCATTGCTATTAATTCCCTGACCTTCAGGTTTCCCGGAAAATTGGCAATTTGGGGAAGGTAATTTATGTCTTGGCGGTACTTCCACCTATTACCAATAGGGGTATCCATCACTTCTATGGTCCCTTTATTGGGAATCACCATACCCAACACCGTTTTTATCAAAGTTGTTTTACCGGAACCATTGGGCCCCAGGATAGCAGAAATACCTCCTTGGGCAATATCGAGATCCAATCCGGCCAATACCACATTTTTACCAAATCTCTTATGTAGGCTTTCAACGTGTATCATTTAATTCTTTTCATTAAGGGTTTTGCATCAACTAATTCGTCGGGAGTAAAAACAGGGGATACTTTTTCAGAAAAATCAATAATATCCATAAACAAACTACGCAACAGTATAATAGTTTCGGGGGTTCTGTTCACGATATAGGAGAATAACTTTACCGGCCTGTAGGGAATATCACCAGTCCCGTTCCTATCCAGATCGTATCCTGTATAATTGCTCCAATAATTTTCATCAAAAATATTGTCGTTCAAATTACTGTTGTAGGCCAGATCGAAGGAATTGTACAAAAAGTTATTATGGATAAAGGTATTGGTGTAACAGGCTCCACGCACTTTAATGGCCCAGCCATTTTTTATAAAGTTATTTTTGGAATAATTTATCCTATTGGAGCCTTCGATACTGATGCCTACTGTATTCTCTTCAAAGGTATTGCCCGTAATTTCTGCATCATTGATCTCCTTCAACAATATCCCAAAAGAGGCAGTACCCCAATTTTTTCTAAACGTATTGCCCAACATTTTTATCCTTTTGGAGAACATGACCGCAACCCCTGCCCCATTGTTCTCAAAGGTATTGTCCTTATAAATGTCATCATTGGAAAACATAAAGTGCAGCCCATACCGAAGATTGTCCGAACTGATATTGTTTTCTATAGTGATATTGTCCGAAAACTCCAGATAGATACCATCCCTTACGTGTTGCACAATATTGCGTTCCACCACAATATTCTGTGAATACCATAATTGTATGCCGTTTCCGGAATTGTATTCGTCTACGGCATCCCCGATTATCTTATTGTGATATACCTTTCCGTTCTTACACTTCTCCAAATAAATGCCGAAGAAGAGCTTTTCCAACACCACATTCTGTATTAAAAAATGTTCACTCTGCACCACCCTAATGGCAGCATAATCTGCCGTATAACTGGTTCCTACATTGATGATGAACAAACCGTCTATGGTAACATTGTCCGAAACTATGGTTATAATTTCACCCTTATCGCCACCATCGATTACAGGATAGTTTTCCCCAATAAGGGTCAGGGGTTTGGTTATTTGGATATTGAATTCGTTATAGGTCCCCTTTTTGATCAAAAGTGTATCAAAATCAGCGGCCATGGCTACACCCTCCTTGATAGTTTTCACCTTACAGGATCCGCAGACCGTAATGGTCCCTGCCTGTAAATGAATACCAAAAAGCAACAGTAAAGAGCAGAAAAATACCTCCCTCCTTTTCATTATCTGATAATCAGAAATTTTGAATTTTCCTCGGCCGATACCCAATGTGGCACGTCTTTGGGGAAACTGAAGTGTTGTTGACCACTTATGAAGTAGGAATTACCATTGATATGAAAGATTATCTTTCCTTCCAAAACAATCAGCTGTGCATCTGTAGGGGCAGTATGTTCCGGAAAAATGGCATCCTTTTCCAAGCTAATATTCAAAATCTCCAAGGCATCGGTTTTTACCAATTTATTTACCTGAAGTTTATTGTATTCCTGATTTTTTATCTGATCGCTAACGGTGTACATAGTTATTGTTTTTTTTGGCTAAGTAATTCCAACCACCAAGGAATGGAGGAAGTAAATTTCAGCGCTGTTCTTATTTACCTTCCATGGGAATCCCATGGGCTGCATTTTGAATGTTTATAATTGAAATCTCAACTTTAACTGGTCCCAGGTCAATAGGTCCCCCTCATAGGTCAACAGCGCATCTACTGCAGCTTGCTCTGTCTTAAAGGCCGTTAAAAACTCTCCCATAGGGCTGGGTATGCGATTGCTTATAAGATAGGTGGCTTTGGTTGCATTTATCAATTCCCCAGGTTGATTGTAATCGTTCACCAAAAAATAGGCCACTTGCTTAATATCTATGTCCTTGAGGTGGTTCATCATACATTCACTTGAATCGAACTTAAAGACTTTACCCTTATCGGTAACAATTTCAGCTGCATGTTGCCGGTCCACTATGGTCATACTACAAAAATGACATCCATCGGACCCATAGGATATTGGTTGCGGACCAACATTACAGGAAGATGTCAACAATAAAAATAAAAAGACCACTATTCTGTAGTTCACCATATTAAATTCTAAAATTAAGTAGTTACCGCATTTTTTGATTGCCGCTTTGTTTTCAATCCCTTTTTCTTCCATCCAAGATAGGAGGCTACCAATGTAAGTGACATTCCTACAAACATCATATAAGCCCCAACACTTGGGAGGGAGGTTACATCAAAATTCAACATTTTTTGAAAACCCAACAAAGGTGGCTTATAGGTCATAGGGGTTCCATCCTCATTGATTACTTTAATAATGGCATGTGGATCTAGGTTGGAACCATAATCCGTAAGCCATTGATTAAAATCGTACATTCCCAATATTCCTAAAAGGGACATCAGCACAAACCAGCCCAAGAACCATTTAAAATCCACTTTTCCAAAAAATCCCATTAAGCCTATAAGCACTCCAAGGATCACCATTCCAATGATAACCTTGGGAAAAACATCAAATTCCCACATCTCCCCGGGTTTTGGGATGGTTTTCATACCAATATAGTGATTTAATCCGTCTATATTCTGTAAATCAAATTCAGAGACCCCTTCTATTCCCGAAATATGAATATTCATGCCCAACGGTTCTGGATATTGAGGAGCCCCCAACATAATGTTCCATAAAGGAAAGGCAAACAATCCCAATAGAAATAATGGGCCAATAATCATTATTATACTTGCATTTTTCATTTCTTATTGTCATTTTATTATTTACAAATTGAAAAATGTATTGGATGGTTGTCCCCCTCTTCAACTTGTTAAAAAAGCGGGCAGTTTCTTCAACCAGACCCGCTTTTCTTCAAAACTAAAAATAAGTAATCTTATTCCCCTAGGGACCAGGAAAGCTCTATATTGGAATTTGCCGGTGAAACCCTGATATAGCCCTGCATCTCTTGGTGTAGTGCCGAACAGAAATCCGTGCAATAGAAGGGCCAAACCCCCACTTGCTTTGGTTCCCAAATTATTGTCTTGGTCTGACCCGGCATTACCAACAATTCCGAAGTGTTGGCTCCTATCACGGCAAAACCGTGTGGTACATCAAAATCCTGCTCTTGGTTTGTTATGTGAAAGTATACTTTATCACCTACCTTGACCCCTTCAATATTATCAGGGGTAAAATGACTTCGGATCGTTGACATATAAATATGAACATCCTTACCATCGCGAACCACCTTGGCATCAGCGGGACTCAAAGTAGCATATGGGTGTTTGTTTTCTGCCAGTTTATATATCTTTTGCGATTTTGGCGCTAGGATCTCTGCAGGGATTCCTGCGGCATAATGTGGCTCCCCATGGGTAGGAAAATCATAGATAAGTTCCATTTTGTCTCCTGAAATATCGTATAATTGGGCAGAATGCTCCAATTCCGGACCTGTAGGCAGATACCTATCCTTGGTAATCTTGTTCATAGCCACCACATATTTACCAAATGGTTTTCTAGAGTTACCGCCAGGAATCATCAAGTGACCAACAGAATAATAAGTAGGCTTTCTATCGATAACTTCCCAAGTTCCCAATTTCCACATCACTACCTCAGAAGAGATAAAGAAGGTGGTATAAGCATTTCCTTCACCGTCAAATTCGGTATGTAATGGCCCAAGACCTCCACTTTTTACAGTTCCGGCAAGTACCTCCTCAAATTTCAGAATAGGAATACCATAGGCTTCACCATCAAACTTTTTGCCCTCAATGGCAGCAATCATTTTATCAAAAGAGTGTACCGTTAAATCTGCCGATAACTTACCGTTCCCGATTATGTATTCCCCGGAGGGGTCTACATCACAGCCGTGGGGCGATTTTGGAGTGGGCAAGAAAAACACCGCTCCGGGTATTTTGGTGGGGTCTACGGTCAACACCTCCTTTTTCATAGTTGAAGTGGCGGTGTGGTTTTCATCACTATACACATTATGGGCGTAATTTGCCGGCATTTTGGTCCCACCTCCATTGTTTACGTATTCTTCAATTTTTTTCCAGTTTATAGCTGCAATAAAATCCTTGTCATTTTGAGATGCGTTAACTTCTAGGAGCGAGTTGGCCTCTTCCGTATTATAAGTGGTAAAGAAGAACCATCCATGGGATTTTCCCCGTCCGGGATGCGATAGATCATAGTTAAAACCGGGCATCAATATTTGGAATTTGATATCCATATGGCCATTTTCCGGGTCTACACTTATAAAGGATAAAGCACCTTTAAAATTTCCCTTGTATTCCTTAATGGGCATATCGGCCTGGGGAACGGGTACCGAAAAACGGGTTCCTGCAACGACATATTCGGTATTTTCGGTTATGAAAGAGGAGCTGTGGTTACCGGCACTATTAGGTACCTCAATGATTTCCTCTGTTTCAAAAGTTGTAAGGCTTATCCTTGCAATCCTCGGGGTGTTGTTCCCGTTTATGAATATCCATCTACCATCCAAGACACCATTGGTTTGACTAATATCAGGGTGGTGGGAGTCATCCCATGGCACAAAACCAAAAGAGGTGTTCAACATGGGTTTGGTCTCTTCCGAATATCCATAGCCTGAGGTGGCAAATTGGGAGAACACAGGGATTTCCTTAAACATACGTCCAGAAGGTAGGCCATAAACCGTTAGGTTGCCACTATATCCCCCGGACATAAAAGCGTAAAACTCGTCATGTTCCCCAGGGGCTACATAGACTTTTTCAGCATTGCTCGAATTCAATGCTCCTGAAGAACCCTTGCCATTATTGCCGTTACCGCAACTAGTCAATAAGGCGGCAAAGCCCAAGAGTCCCAATACTAAATAGATATGCTTTTTCATTGTTTTTAATTTAATTGATTATTGAGATTTATTATTATTCTGTTGGGGGCAACATTACCTTATCTACCACGTGTACAATTCCATTGCCCGCAGGTACACTGGCCAAAATTTTGGCGCCACCCACCAATACATCGTCCCCTACTACCTCAACGGTTACGTTCTGATTATTGGCCTGTCCCAATTTTTTAAACTTCATTAAAAATTCCTTGCTGTAATTGCCAGGTGTTACGTGAAACTTTAAAATATTGGCCAAAGCATCCTTGTTTTCCGGTTTTAAAAGGTCCTCCACAGTGCCCTCAGGGAGTGCGGCAAAAGCCGCATTGGTAGGGGCAAAAACCATTAAAGGCCCGGCATTCACCAAAACGTTTTCCAATTCAGCGGCTTGTACCGCCGCCACCAAGGTGGTATGGTCCGGGGAACCAATGGCAATTTGCAGTACATTGGGAGTAGAACCATCTTCACCTATAAAGGCTTGGCCCTGTCTTTCAACTTCCTCCGTTGCAACATTGCCCTGGGTTGGAGCCGTTGCCGACTTTGGTTCGTTCTTACAACCGAACGCAAGGCCCAGCATTAGAAATGATACGATCGTTAATTTTATGTTGGTTGTCTGGAACATAGTATTATATGTTTATTATAAGGTTCTAAAGTATTCCAATACCGCTCTGGCCTGTTCTTCGGTAAGACCTTGATTGGCCATAGGTGCTCCATTGAATTCGGCCAACAAAGCTTTTGCCAAAGGATCTTCCTTTACCATAACTTCAGGATTTAAGATCATATTCATTACCCATTCCGGGCTGCGTCTTTCCAAGACACCTTTTGGGGCAGGCCCTATGAATTTTTTATCTACCCTATGGCAGGCCAAACACATTTGATTGTAAATTTCCTCCCCTTTTTTAGCCATTGCCTGGTCTACTTCCGGCGCCAAGGTTAAGGAAGTAATGGGCCCAATCCCCTTATTGCTTAAATCCACGGTCTCCGAAGCCTTCGGCGCATCTGCCGCAGGAGCTGGTGTAGGTTGTTCCGTAGTGGTTTTTGCCCTGTCCACACTAAATCCTTCCTTTTTCTTTTCTTCCTTACCTCCACAGCCCATCATCAAAACTGAAAAAAGAACTGCGCTACTTTTTAAAATTATTTTCATCACTTTGTTTTTATTTGTTGTTTATAGGTTATTTTTAATTGTCCATAATACTGATTTTAAGCGTTGTTGCCCGTAAAGGCTTACTGTGTAATTTGATATTTTTAACAATTTATTGTGACAAAATTAGGCTCCCATTGAATGAAAAAACATGATATAAATCATATTTAGGATAAAAATGTCCTTTTTTTGATTTTTTGGCTGAACAAGGCCTGTAATATTGCCCCTATTCAAAAACCTATTTTAGAAAACGATCTTAAACAATTGTTTTTCAAAAGACTACCCCTTCATTCCATAGATCTAGCTATATTGGAAAACTAGGAATTGGTACAGCAGTATCTGTCTTTTAAATCTTTTACATATCTTAGTAAAAGCTGTTAAACAGAAACATTTGTTGTTGGTGGTCCCGATAATTTTTAGGGCCATTTCAATATACTTTCAATCTTAATATTGAAGGTCCAAATACAGGATTTAATAGGAATTGCAATAATGTTGAAGGCTGTAATGTCAGTTTACATTTAGGCGAAACTATTTGATCCCTAATTTTTTTGAATACTAATCGCCCAGTGTCTTTATAAAACAAGCCTTGGCCCAATTGTGAACCCGTATTTATGGTGAACTACGATATTACTATCGATAAGGAAAAAATCGTTTTAAATCCGGAGGATTCAACATCCTTGGATCTGGTTGCCATAGGCAATCGGCAGTTTCATGTCCTTAGGCACAACCGCTCTTATACAATCAAAATCTTGAATACCGATTTTGCCAAAAAAACCATGACCATAGAGGTAAATGGCAATGCTTATGAAATGGTCCTAGCAGACGAGTATGATCAAATGGTCCGCAAAATGGGATTGCTGACCGCCCAAGTCCACAAAATAAATAGTATTAAAGCCCCTATGCCCGGACTAATCATAGATATTATGGCCACCATAGGACAAAAGGTAGAAGCGGGCACTCCCTTGATTGTACTTTCGGCCATGAAAATGGAAAATATAATCACTTCCGGTGGGGAAGGCGTTATCAAAAGTATAAATGTAGAAGTGAACGATACTGTTGACAAAGGACAACTAATTATTGAAATGGAATAGCCTTAGTATGGAGATTAAAAAAATATTGGTAGCCAACCGTGGAGAAATAGCATTGCGCATCATGCGTACCGCCCAAAAGATGGGAATAAAAACAGTTGCGGTTTATTCTGATGCCGATAGGAAGGCTCCCCATGTACGATTTGCCGATGAAGCCGTGCATTTGGGAAATTCACCTTCTTCAGAATCCTACTTGAATATGGACAAAATTATGGGAGCAGCCATACAGACCAAAGTCCAAGCGATCCATCCAGGGTATGGCTTTTTAAGTGAGAACGCCGTTTTTGCCCAGCTGGTAGCCGATAACGGAATAACCTTCATTGGCCCTAAACCCCATGCCATAAAGGTAATGGGCAATAAATTAGCGGCCAAGGAGGCCGTAAAGGCTTACAATATTCCCATGGTACCCGGAATTGAAGAGTCTATTACCGATATTTCCCTGGCTCAGACGGTTTCCGAAGAGATAGGTTTTCCTATTCTAATAAAAGCCTCCGCAGGTGGTGGTGGTAAAGGAATGAGGGTGGTGCAAGAACCATCGGAACTACCGGAGCAAATGGAACGTGCCATCAGCGAGGCCAAGGCAGCCTTTGGAGACGGTGCCGTCTTTCTGGAAAAATATATTGAATCCCCTAGGCATATAGAAATCCAGATATTGGCCGATAATTATGGCAACATGGTACATCTTTTTGAAAGGGAGTGCAGTATACAAAGGAGACATCAAAAGGTAGTGGAAGAAGCCCCATCGGCCATATTGACCCCACAAATAAGAGCCGCCATGGGCGAAGCTGCCATACAAGTAGCCAAGGCCTGCGATTATGTAGGGGCAGGAACGGTGGAATTTCTCCTGGACCGTGATAAAAATTTCTATTTTCTGGAAATGAACACCCGCCTACAGGTAGAACATCCAGTAACGGAATTAATTACCGGTATGGATTTGGTGGAGCAACAGATCAAAATTGCCAGAAATGAAAAACTGGGCTTTTCACAACAAGATCTAAGTATTGAAGGGCATGCTTTGGAAGTTAGGGTCTATGCCGAGGATCCATTGGACAATTTTCTACCCAGCATGGGTACCTTGGAAACCTATAAGCGTCCGGAGGGCAAAGGAATAAGATTGGATGACGGTTTTGAGGAAGGAATGGAGATACCCATTTTTTACGATCCCATGTTGGCCAAATTGATCACCTATGGTAAAGACAGGGCAGAAGCCATTCAACTAATGATCAGAGCCATATCCGAGTATAAGATAAAGGGGATATCCACTACCCTGGCCTTTGGTAAGTTCGTTTGTGAACACCAAGCCTTTACCTCAGGGGAATTCGACACCCATTTTGTTAAGAATTTCTATACTCCGGAACTGTTGCAACAACAATACGCTGAGGAGCGGAAAATCGCGGCCATGGTAGGATTGAAACTATTTTTGGAATACAAGGACAAACTAAAAGTGCCCGGTAGCGAAAACTCCAATTGGCCCTTAAAACGGACCCAATGATAAGCAACCAATGGTATAAAGCATTATTTAATGAAGGAAAACATAAGAAAGCTCGAAGATAAAATTGCCCAAGCCAAATTGGGTGGCGGTCAAAAACGCATTGAAACCCAGCATTCCAAAGGCAAGCTTACGGCCCGTGAACGAATTCATTTTCTGTTGGACGAGGGTTCTTTTGAAGAGTTGGGTGCCCTGGTGACCCATAGGACCAAAGACTTTGGTATGGGCAAGCAAATATTTTATGGAGATGGGGTAGTCACGGGCTATGGAACCATTGCCGGTAGAAAGGTCTGTGTTTTTGCCCAGGATTTCACCGTATTTGGAGGTTCACTTTCCGAGACCCATGCCGAAAAAATATGCAAGGTAATGGATATGGCCATGAAAATAGGAGTGCCTATAATTGGCTTGAACGATAGCGGCGGCGCAAGAATACAGGAAGGGGTAAGATCCCTGGGCGGCTATGCCGATATCTTTCATAGGAATGTAATGGCTTCTGGGGTTGTCCCGCAAATATCCGCCATTATGGGTCCCTGTGCAGGGGGAGCGGTCTACTCCCCGGCTATGACCGACTTTACCCTGATGGTGGAAAATTCGAGCTATATGTTCGTCACCGGGCCCAATGTGGTCAAAACCGTGACCAATGAGGCGGTAAGCTCGGAAGAATTGGGCGGGGCCATGACCCATGCCACCAAATCCGGGGTTACCCACTTTACCGCGGAAAACGACTTGGAGTGTATTGCGCAGATAAAGGAACTTATTGGTTTCTTGCCCCAAAATTGCGAGGAAGTACCAAAGCCCCTCCCCTATTCCCTAAATACCGAAATCAGGGAAAAACTGGAAACCATTGTACCGGACAATTCCAATCAGCCCTATGACATGAGGCATATCATCAATGAAATCATAGACGATTCCCCATTCTTTGAGGTCCATAAGCATTATGCAGAAAATATAGTTGTGGGCTTTGCCAGATTGGCCGGTAAAAGTATTGGGATCGTTGCCAATCAGCCCATGATTCTGGCCGGGGTTTTGGACGTGAACAGTTCCAAAAAAGCGGCCCGCTTCACCCGTTTTTGTGATTGTTTCAATATTCCCCTTTTGGTATTGGTAGATGTCCCCGGATTCCTTCCAGGCACCGATCAGGAATGGAACGGTATAATCACCAATGGCGCCAAGCTGCTCTATGCCCTCAGTGAAGCCACGGTTCCGAAAGTAACCGTTATTACCAGAAAGGCCTACGGGGGCGCCTATGACGTTATGAACTCCAAACATATAGGGGCCGACCTTAACTATGCATGGCCTGGTGCCGAAATTGCGGTCATGGGTGCCAAAGGGGCCAGTGAGATTATCTTTAGGAAAGAGATCATCTCGGCGGAGGATCCAGAGGCCAAGCTAAAGGAGAAAGAAGAGGAATACGCCCATAAGTTCGCCAATCCCTATAGTGCAGCTGAAAGAGGGTTTATAGATGAAGTGATCCTTCCCAAGGATACCCGCAGGAAATTGATAAAAGCCTTCGCGCTTCTAGAAAATAAAGTGGCACATCTGCCCAAGAAAAAGCATGGAAACATACCTTTGTAATAGTATCCCAAAACTTAACGCAATTTTGAATCGATAACAGAACATGAGCAACTTAGAAGAACTTATTCAATTATTAACCTTGGAGAGAATCAATGACAATACCTTTGTAGGGCAGAACTATCAGGCTCCATGGGGCCGTGTTTTTGGAGGACAGGTGCTGGGCCAGTCATTGCACGCTGCCTACCAAACAGTCTCCGATGATAAGATGGCCCACTCCATGCACGGGTATTTTATTCTAGGGGGAGACCTGAGCATTCCCATTACCTATGAAGTAGATTGTCTGAGGGACGGACGTAGTTTTACCACACGTAGGGTGGTGGCAAAACAAAACGGCAAGGCCATATTTAATATGGCGGCATCCTTTCAGGTCAGGGAAGATGGCGTAGAGCACCAGATTACCATGCCCAATTTAATTACCCCCAAAAAGTTGATGAACAGTTTGGAGCAAATTGAGGAAATGAAAAAAACGGATCCGGACTCCTATAATCTTATAAAGCTTACCCATCCCAAGGTTTTTGAGTTTAAACCGGTTGAACGCCTAACCGCCCTGCTTGCTAAAAATGGCCCCCCATTCAACCATATGTGGATGCGCGCCACAGAAAAGGTAAAAGCCGATTTACCCCTACAACAGCAATTATTGGCATATGCCTCCGATTACAACATTCTTACCACCGCCTCCCTCCCCCATCGCGAAGAACTTAGAAAAGGGAAGACATTTTATGCCAGTATAGACCATGCTATTTGGTTCCATCGCGATTTTAAAATAGACGAATGGCTTTTGTACACCATGGACAGTCCCAGCGCTTGTAATTCCAGAGGTTTTTCCAGAGGCAGTATCTTTGACAGAAATGGTGTTTTAGTGGCCTCCGTAGCACAGGAAGGATTAATGCGCAATACACAGCTAGGCTAATACTGTTAACAAATAGGTTCCTAATGATTAATAAAGCACTTTTCACCTAATTGGAAGGTGCTTTATGGTATTAAATTTTTAGCGCTGCCCAGTTGCGCACAAATTGATATCCTTACTTTTCCTAGGGGTGGATTTTGGTCCGATCTTCCTTCATCCAAATGTTTTCGGACTATCATAGACCAACTACAATCCGCCAAACTACCATTAACATCCTTGAAATACTATTTGCCTTCAGGACCCCAACTGCGGTTTATCCTAGGTAAGCAACCATTCACCCGAACAAAAATTTTCCATCCGTTTTTTAACCATTATTTGTTCCTTTTGACCACTAAATTTCCATCCAAGCTATGGCTGGGCGAATTTTGCCCTGTAACATTAAATAAAAGATATGAAAACATTATTACTCGTTAAAGAAATTTATTCAGAAGGATTTAGAAACATTGGCAACATTATTGTCAGAAATTATTTCAAAGCATTCATGTGGTTCAGCGTGGCTATGTTTACCGTAGTGTTATACGCTTTCATTTTTAGATTGGCCACTGGATTTGTTTGGGATTAATTAAGAATAATTGCATTAATCAATATGAAAGGTATGCAGTATTTAAGGGAATTATTGGTAGGAAAAAGCGATGGAATTGAAATTCCAGTAACGCTAAAATTGTTATTGATATTGGTATTCCTTTGCTTTTTCCTTGCCTTGTTCTCAATTTTACTATACACCTTTGAATAGTATTGTTTTATTACAAGACATGAGGTTCTGCAAACTTTCAATTTTAGACTATTTTTTTGATGTTATATAGTTCCCCCAGCTAGAACAATATAATCCTGACCTGTTTTTATGATGTTGATCCAATGACAAGTCGTTCTTAAATAAATTATGGATATTATCCAAAATAATGGAAATATTCCATAGTTTAGCATACCTTTTTTTGGTGTGCAATGAACAAAACAATACTTCATTTGGATTTGGATACCTTTTTTGTATCCGTAGAGCGACTTCAGGACAGTAAATTGGAGCATAGGCCCATACTCGTTGGGGGGGTTAGCGACAGGGGCGTGGTGGCTGCATGCAGCTACGAGACCAGAGGTTTTGGAGTGCATTCCGGCATGCCTATGAAAATGGCAAAGGAACTCTGTCCGGAAGCCATCATCATAAAAGGGAACGCGGGAACCTATAGCAAACATTCGGATATCGTAACCGATATTATCAAAGAGCAGGTACCGGTCTTCGAAAAATCGAGCATAGATGAATTTTATGCAGATCTTACGGGGATGGACCGGTTTTATGGTTGCCACCAATATTCCACCGAACTTCGCCATAAAATTATCAAGGAAACCGGACTTCCCATTTCCTTTGGCCTGTCGGTAAACAAGGTAGTATCCAAAGTAGCTACCAATGAGGCCAAACCCAACAATGAACTGAAGATAGATATAGGCCATGAAAAACCTTTTTTAGCGCCTTTATCCATAAAAAAAATACCAATGGTAGGGGACAAAACCTACCAGACCCTAAGGAATTTGGGATTGCGGCAAATAAAGACCATCCAAGAAATGCCCATGGATATGATGCAGCGGGTATTGGGCGCCAATGGGGGCGTAATTTGGAAACGGGCCAATGGTATAGACAACACCCCTGTTATCCCTTTTTCCGAACGCAAATCTATTTCCACCGAACGTACTTTTGAGAGGGATACCATAGATGTCATTAAACTGCGGGGAATCCTTATTGCCATGACCGAGAATCTGGCCTATCAGTTGCGGAGGGGAAAAAAGCTTACCGCCTGCATTGCCGTAAAAATCCGTTATTCGGATTTCAACACCTATTCCAAACAATTAAAGATTCCGTACACCAGTGCAGACCATATCCTGATTCCCAAGATTTTGGACCTGTTCAATACACTTTACAACAAAAGATTGTTGATTAGATTGATCGGCATTCGTTTCAGTCATTTGGTCCATGGCAATTACCAAATAGATCTATTTGATGATACCGAGGAAATATTAAACCTATACAGCGCCTTGGACAAGATTAGGGAACGCTATGGGGACAAGAGCGTTATAAGGGCCTCCGGCATGGATGCCAAGACCATTGGCAGGATGCACAATCCGTTCAACGGACAACCCCCTATTGTTTTGGCACATCGGAAACTGTGAGCGGTGGAGAGTAAACAGTGAACAGTAGGCAGTCTTCAGTAATCATATTGAGGAGTGAAAAAAAAAAAAAAAGAATCTAGAACCTAGAGACTAGAGACTAGAAGATATAAATCGAAGTAGGCAGCAAAACTCGTAATCACGCTCAAAAAAAGCTCCTTCCCCTAACTAGGCCTGTCCCGCGTTTTCGCGGGAGGTTAAGGTGGATCCTCAACTATCAGGCGAGGAGACGGAAGGGGTACCAGTTTACGGTTTAGGAAATGGGTTTTTAATCACTAGTGAGTCCCGTATTCAAAGAACTTTAACTTTGAACTTTCCATCTTTGAACCTTCAATTACCGTCTACGGTATATTCAAATACTTATGCGTTTGGAGCGACACTTTCCACTTTGGGTTTTGCATAACATAATCTACTATCCACGGAGTTACCTTGTCCCTAACGCTCCATTCCGGCTGCAGGTACAAAATACAATCCTTATTGGTCTTTGCCGCCTGCTCCTCTGCAAAAATAAAGTCGTGCTTATTGTACACGATCATCTTTAGTTCGTGCGCCTTATCATAGATAATGCCTTCCGGCAACTTGTTCTTCTTAGGGGAAAGACAGATCCAGTCCCATGTTCCGGAAAGCGGGTAAGCTCCGGAAGTTTCTATATGGGTCTTTAGGTTCTTGGCCCTTAGGGCTGCCGTAAGGGGCCCCATGTCCCAGGTAAGGGGTTCTCCCCCGGTAATGACTATGGTATCGGAATATTTGGCCGCATTGGTTACAATATGGTCTATCCCCGTGGGTGGGTGGGTTTCCGCATTCCAACTTTCCTTAACATCGCACCAATGGCACCCCACGTCGCAACCGCCCACACGAATAAAATAAGCTGCGGTCCCCTTGTGGAAACCTTCGCCCTGAATAGTGTAAAACTCCTCCATTAAAGGAAGCATAAGGCCTTGATCAACCAACGCTAAAACATCTTCTTTTACCATGGCGCAAAGATAGAAAATACCCCGCTCCACCACTACTAATTAAGAAAAAGATATTTCGGCAGGGCCCAATCCCTGCTTTTTAAGTAAACTACCTCGGGGCAAGCCCGTGAGGCATTCGTAGGAAACGAACTTTAATTTTCGAGGCAAGCCTCGGGGTATTATACCCTTTGGCGGTGCCAATAAAATTGTAAATTAATCCTTTATAAGTGCCCGAGGAATACACCTTAGGTTTGTGTTTGTAAATAGGTATGCCCAGAGTACCATCTACGGTTATGGTATGCCATTTGAAGCAACTAAACAAGAGGTTCTGCATCTTCCCAATAAAACACTCTTATGAAGAAAATAATTTTAATCCTATTTATAATTGGAATTACAATATCCTGTAACAACGATGGTGGTATTACCATAACCAAACAGAACTATTTAATTTTCGGCCATTTCTATGGAGAGTGTGGAGGAGAAGCTTGTGTGGAAACTTTTAAGCTAACCGACCAAAAATTGTTTGAAGATACCGTAGACGATTATTCGGGGCAACACATGGAATTCGTGGAATTGGAAGACGCAAAATTTGAACAGGTTAAGGATTTGGTCAATTTTTTCCCCTATCGACTTCTCCATGATACTGAAACTGTTTTTGGTTGTCCGGATTGTGCTGACGGTGGAGGACTATTTATTCAATACTCAAATAATGGAAATGTAAAAAGTTGGAGAATTGACCAGGATAAAAATAACGTCCCAAGTTATTTACATGAATTTATGAATAAAGTAAATGTAAAAATTGAATTGATAAATCATTAAAAACTACTTACCATAAATCCTATTGACAATACGTCCGTACCTCCTTGTTGCAGGCTTTGCGCATTTTTATGTAAGCAGAAAAACTTGGGGATTCTGCTTTGTACAAAAAAAGTAAAAACTAAAATCCGGCCGAAATTGGTATTCGGACACGGGTTGGGGCAGGTATAAAGATTAACCTCCAGTACTGTTTCTACCTACTATAACGCTAGCAGCATTTTATAAAGATATGATTAGACCCTACAAACCTGCTGATAAAGAGATTTTATTAAAAATCTTCAACTTGAACATACCTATTTTTTTTGACAAAAACGAAATAGAGGATTTTGAAAAATATCTAGATCAAAACGCACAAACCTATTTGACCGTTGAAGTAGATAATACTATTGTTGGCGGAACTGGATATTATATTAATGAAAAGGATGCCTCTGGACGAATAACGTGGATTTTTTTTGACCCAAGTTATTCCGGAAAAGGATTGGGAAAACAATCGGTAGAGCATTGTTTAAAAATATTAAGTAAAGATAAAAGGGTAGAAAAATTGATTGTAATAACATCCCAACTTACCTATAAGTTTTTTGAAAAATTTTATTTTAATATTCATCGAATCGAAAAAAATTACTGGGGGGGGGGGGGGGGGGGGGGGGGGGGGGGGGGGCTGGACCTGTATGAAATGGAAATGTCCAATGAAGAAAAGTCAGCAGCCGACAACCATAATTCAGTGCCGCTCATAAATTTATAGATATTCCCTGATTATAATAGGCTCGATGAGTATAATCAAAAAAGCCCTCCCGATATTTTAGCAAATCTGATTTTTTGTCGATACCACACCCATTGTACAAAAACCACAAGAACTGTTTGTTTGTGCCAACACTTTAGCTAGTTTAAATGAATTGTTGAAAAATGTCTCGTAAATTCCATAAGTGACCAAACAAAATAAACCTTTAATCGCTATCTTGCAAGAACAAATCTGAATGCAACAAATGGAATTAGAAGAACGCATAAACATTGAAGACTTTGATGACACTACAAGCAAAATTAGACTAATAGAGTCAGAAAACGAGCAGAAAGCTTCCTTTACCCATTATTTGCACAATCACAAAAACGGTGTTTCCCAGTTCTATAAAAAAGATGCTATTGAACATGTTAAGGATGTTTTAGAAAAAAAATATCCCGAGAATAAAATTTCACATCAATCGGCGGAAGAAGCACTACAATATTTACTATACGATTTCAAAAATTCAGTCCCGTTTCCTGAGCCTAAAATTCAAAAATTCAAATTTATTGACCTCTTTGCAGGAATTGGTGGATTTAGATTGGCTCTCCAAAATCTTGGAGGAAAGTGTGTTTTTACAAGCGAATGGGACAAATATTCCAAACGGACTTACCAAGCAAATTTTGGAGAAGTGCCTTTTGGAGATATAACTAAGCCTGAAACAAAAAGTTATATCCCAGATGGATTTGACGTTCTGTGCGCTGGCTTTCCCTGTCAAGCTTTTTCAATAGCTGGCAAAAGAGGTGGTTTTGAAGATACTCGCGGTACACTATTTTTTGACGTTGCGGAGATCATCAAGAAAAAACAACCAAAGGCAATATTTTTAGAAAATGTTAAAGGTCTTCGAAGTCACGATAGAGGTAAAACTTTGTCGACAATTTTAAATGTACTTAGAGAAGATTTGAACTATTATGTTCCTGAACCCCAAGTAATAAATGCTAAAGAATTTGGGGTTCCCCAAAACAGAGAACGAATTTTCATTGTTGGCTTTAGAAAAGATTTAGGAATTTCGGAATTCCAATATCCGGAACCTATTGATGAAAAGGTAGTTTTAGAAGATATTTTAGAAGAAGATGAAGTGTCCGTGAAATACTACTTATCAACAACTTATATCGACACACTTCGTAAGCATCGAGCAAGACATGAAAGTAAAGGCAATGGGTTTGGCTATGAAATAATCCCTAATGATGGAATCGCCAATGCCGTAGTTTGTGGGGGAATGGGTCGCGAAAGAAATCTTATCCTAGATGACAAACTAACAAACTTCAAACCTGTAACAAAAATATCCGGCGAAGTCAACCGTGAGGGAATTAGAAAAATGACTCCTAGAGAATGGGCTAGACTACAAGGTTTTCCTGATGAATTTAAAATTGTTGTTTCAGACCAACAGGCTTATAAACAGTTTGGTAATTCTGTTGCAGTTCCTGCTATTCAAGCAACAGCTGAAAAAATTATTGAGAAACTTAGCTGCAAATGATAACAGGTAATAAAGGCGAATGGAGCGAGGTTTACACACTTCTTAAAATAATTTCAGACAAAAAATTATTTGCTGGAGACAGTGACTTAAAAAAGCTCGAAAGCCTAATTTTTCCTATAATTAAAATATTAAGAGACGAATCCAACGGCACTTACGAATATGGTTATTTAAGCGACTTAGTTATCATAAAAGGGAATGCTGAAGAGTTTAGAATACCAATTACACAGTTTAAAGAGAAAGCCGCTATATTACTTTCAAAATTAAAAGAATCAACTACTGCAACTTTTTCAATTCCTGAAATTGAGACTTTCATGAATTCTTTTAACTGTGTTTCACTTAAAGCTAAATCTTCTGTAAAAAGTGATATTAGAATTGTAATCCACGATCAAAGAACAGGAACAACCCCTGAATTGGGTTTCAGTATAAAATCACAACTGGGGGGTGCTTCTACCCTATTGAATGCAGGAAAAACAACCAATTTCGTCTATGAAATTGAGCATACTATTTTATCCGAGCAACAAATTCAGACAATTAATGGTATAGATTCAAGAAGCAAAATCAAAGATAGAATAGAAAAGCTTGAGGAGTTTTCAGGTGCATTAAGATTTAGACAAACAGAAAGTTCGGTTTTTGGTAATAATCTAACCTTGATTGATAGTGCTTTGCCTAATATTCTTGCCGAGATAATTCTTCTGTTTTTCACATCAAGCCATTCTAAAACAATTGATTTAGTAAATGAAATTTCAAGGTTAAATCCGCTTGAATTTAATCTGGAAACAAATCACCCCTACTATTCATATAAAATTAAACGCTTCTTGACGGACATTGCCTTGGGTATGATGCCTTCAAAAGTTTGGACAGGAGAACTTGATACAACAGGTGGATATTTAGTTGTCAAGGAAAACGGAGAAATATTATGCTACCACATTTATAACCGGAACGAATTTGAAGACTATTTGCTGAACAATACCAAACTTGAAACAGCAAGCAGCACAAGACATGATTTCGGAACAGTTTACGAAGCGAATGGCAAACAGCTTTTTAAACTGAACTTGCAAATTAGATTTTTGAAGTAAGACATTTATTACTAAAAAGTTAGACAACTTAGTATTAAAGAATAGGCCAAGTACAATTGAATATTTGGGAATAAAAATGTGCTCGCATACACATCCATCTAGCGCCAGCCTGTCCTCCTCCTAAACACAAGACAAACCAAAAGGATAAGACCACACCTTTTCCAAGTTTTTTTTATATTTAAATTAGTTTAACCCCTAAGCTGTTAATTATTGGTACGCCCTTACCCCAATACAAAAGGTTGGCATACATGTTTTTAAATACATTCCTATGATGGAGACTGCAGGTTATTCAGGAACTCCCTTGGCCAAAAAGCTGGGAATTAAAGAAGGTTACACCATAAGACTTATAAACCCTCCCGATTATTATTTTCAACTCTTTAGTGATTTACCCCCTGGGATCAATGTTATACCCCACTTAAAGACCAAGAAGGATTTTATACATTTTTTTGCCAAAACAGTGACCGAACTTCATAACAACCTTCCAACAATGCGGCAAGAAATAGAGCAAAACGGGATTATATGGATTTCCTGGCCCAAAAAATCCTCCAAAGTACAAACGGAACTTAATGGCAATACGGTTAGGGAAATAGGCCTAAAATATGGTCTTGTGGATATAAAGGTCTGTGCAGTGGACGAAATTTGGTCCGGACTAAAATTCGTTATCCCTGTTAAGGACAGGAAATAATTCCAAATGTCCCATAACACAAAGCTCCCCTTCCATGGACTAAAAATTTGTCCAACATTCACCTTTTTAATAAAGCCCAATTCCCCCAGCTGCCACCACCAATTTTTGCTTAAATGCAAGAGCTTCTTACCTATTTTATAGGGAACGCCCACCAACCCCAATCACATCATATATCCAAAACATTTATACTATTTGCCGAAAATTCATAATTTAGTACCTACACCCATTACTAATTGCTCGGTTATAATCCACATTCAAAAATCCTACCTTATGAATCCAAAAGTAGTTGATAGATTTTTAGATAGGGCTAAAAAATGGAACCAGGAAATGACCTTGTTGAGGGAAATCTGCCTGGAGTGTGGCCTTACGGAAGAATTTAAATGGATGCACCCCTGTTATACGTTTCAAGGCAAAAATGTTGTTTTAATTCACGATTTTAAAGCGTATTGCGCCCTTCTTTTTCACAAAGGAGTTCTGCTGAAGGACACCAACAACATCTTGACCCAACAAACCGAGAACGTACAATCTGCCCGTCAAATTCGCTTTACAGGCCTACAGCAGATCATTGATCTAAAATCTACCATCAAAGCCTATATTTTCGAGGCCGTTGAAGTAGAAAAAGCGGGATTGGAAGTGCCTATGAAAAAGACTTCCGAATTTAAAATGCCCAATGAACTTAAAAAGGCCTTGGATAATGATCCCGATTTAAAAGCTGCTTTCCAAGGCTTAACACCGGGAAGACAAAGGGGGTATTTGCTGTATTTCTCACAAGCCAAGCAATCGGCCACAAGAGCTAACAGGGTTGAAAAATATATATCCAAAATTCTCCAGGGCAAAGGATTAAATGACTAGTGATAGTGAGTGAGATAAACAAGCTCCCATTCCATAACTTATTATAAATAAACAATGCCCAGGATCCAAGAGCCTGGGCATCGTTTTTACACTATCGAACCATTGTGTTACAATGGTGGTCATTAGGGAGCTACCGCTTCCTATACGTTCTCAGGAACTTCAAATCCTTCCCTATAATCACGTCTCAACATTTTATCCGCTTCTGGGTCGTTTATGAACGACTCGGATTTTGGATTGAATGTAAGGACACGATCCAGTCTATAGGCAATATTGCCCAAGTGTGCCAAGCCCGAAGAAAGGTGGGCTGTTTCTACCGGCCCGTTCAGGATCGTTTTGTCGCGCTTGCGCACTGCCTCTATAAAATTGGCAAAATGTCCGTCCGTACCTCCGTTACCTCGGTCCATTCCGGTTCCAGATTCTCCGCCATCCTCGCCAGATTTCCCTGGTGTCCTGTCCTTGCCTAGATACGTCTTATACTTATCGTAGCCATCTACTACCAAAATACCCTTATCTCCGTAGAAAATGTTCCCCACGGTGGCACCTTCCTCGGTGTTGGTGCACCAAGGCCGTACTTCAAACTGTATGATCTTTCTTTCTTCCGGGTAGTTATATACCGAGGTAAGCACTTCCGGCACCTCCTTACAATCGTCCCAAAGGTACTTACCGCCCATAGAGGTAATCTTTGTTGGAAGCCCTACATCCAAGCCCCACATACATAGATCGGTTTCATGTATACCTTGGTTCCCTACATCCCCATTGCCATAATCCCAATGCCAGTGCCAATTGTAGTGCACCAAATTTCTGGTAAATGGCCGTTTTGGCGCTGGTCCGGTCCACAGGTCATAATCTATTCCTGCCGGTACGGGAGAGAAACCTTGGTCCCCGATATCACCTCTCCAACGAAAAACAATACCCCTGGCCATATAAACCCTTCCTATATATCCATCGCGCATCAAATTAATAGCCTCGTTCACGGCAGGGGAACTTCTTAATTGCACCCCGTGCTGTACAATACGATCATATTTTGCAGCTGCCTCTACCATTTTACGACCTTCCCAGATGTTGTGCGACCCTGGTTTTTCAACATAGGCATCCTTTCCGGCCTGACAGGCCCAAATTACAGAAAGGGCGTGCCAGTGGTTTGGCGATGCAATACTCACCACGTCTATATCTTTATTGTCCATGACCCTACGAAGATCTTGCTCCAAGGCAACATCCTTTTTATAGGTTTCCTTAAACGATTTTTGGCGATCCCTTAATAAGTTCATATCCGGATCGCACAAGGTGGTAACCTGCACATTTTTTTGTGCCATAAGGCCTTGAATATGACTTTTTCCACGGCCATTGACCCCTAAAACCGCCGCATTAATACGGTCGTTGGCCCCAAAGACTGTGGATGAGATTATAGTAGGTGCCGCAATAACGGCAGAACTGGCCACGGCCGTTCTTTTGATAAATGATCTTCTCGTAGATTTCATTTGCAATTATATTTACGTTAACTATTTATTTTATAGACATTATACCAAAGTCTGACCTATAATTCCCAAACCGGTTTAATCCTTTAAGCAACCAGGCGCCCATTCGGAATTTTTGTGTTTTGGGCCAACATTTACAATTCATGTAAAATATACCTCATCTCCTTTTGCATGAAAGTTAGCATTATTTTTTTATTCGTTAACGTTAACAAGAATAGTTTTTTGTTATTTTTTTAAACTTTGGATGTGGATTATTAATATTCATGGTACTTTTATTTAACAACCTTGTATTAATTTAATTTATCCATTACCTTTCTTTATTTAAATTTTAGGTTATGAAAGATTTACGGTTTAAGACCGATAGCAGGGTTGAATCGGTTTTCAATAATTACCCTCCAGAAATCCGTAAAAAATTAGAAATCCTGAGATCCCTGATCATTGAATCCGCCCAAAATATTGAAAGCCTCAGCTTGCTTGAAGAAACCCTTAAATGGAGCGAGCCCAGTTATATAGCTAAAAATGGCAGTACCATCAGAATAGATTGGAAACCAAAAAATCCGGATCAATATGCCATGTACTTCCAATGCACCAGCAAATTGATACCCACCTTTAAAATGGTGTATCACAATATGTTTAGGTTCGAGGGCAGCAGAGCTATTATTTTTCATTTGAAGGACAGCATCCCCAAAAAGGAATTGCAGGCTTGCATTACCGCTGCCCTCACCTATCACCAAGTGAAGCACTTACCCACCTTGGGCTTGTAGGTTCCATTAGAGATATTCTTGGCCGCTACCTACAACCAACCCCCTCCAAAAAAAGTTTATCCAACCCTAACGCCTACCCCTATATCTGAAAGCAATGGGTGAAGAAATCGCACATCATAGCCGCAATCACTATCCATATTCAGCTAAAACAACTGAAATCATCATTGGATTCAACCTTACAACAAGTCATTACCCCTTGATAATCAAGTCTTAATATATTCTTATTTAGATTTAATATAAATAATTTGGTCAATTCAATTCTTCAAGATATTTTTGCGCTCAAATCACTATTTATTATTAGTCTAAATAAAAACCATGAAATTTCAATTAGCCTTTTTGCTTCTTTTAACCACCACCTCAATTGCATTTTCACAAAGCGCAACCATAAGTGGGACCATAACGGACAACACCCAAATTCCTTTATTCGGAGTAAACATTATTGTACAGAACTCTGAAAAAGGAACCCAGAGCAATGAAAATGGATATTTCGAAATCAAAGGACTGGACAATGGAGACCACACCCTTAGTATTTCCTATTTGGGTTTTAAGACCAGGGTTATTGCGTTTTCCATTGTAAACAACAATTCCTTAGATCTAAGGAATATTGTTCTGTACGAAGGAAACGAAATATTGGGCGAGGTTGTCGTTGAAGGGGAGCGCATTAATAAATTCTCTAGAAAGAAAACGGCCTATGTATCCAAGCTACCTCTAAAAGACATTGAGAACACCCAGGTGTATAACACGATTACCACCGATCTTTTGGAATCACAAATAGTGACCAATTTTGACGATGCCCTTAAGAATGCCGCCGGTGTAGAGAACTTATGGACCTCCACGGGTCGTGGTGGAGACGGCGCTGGATACTATTCCATGCGTGGGTTCTCCGTTCAGCCACAATTGGTCAATGGTCTGCCAGGCTTAACCAACGGTACCATAAATCCTGCCAATATAGAACGTATAGAGGTGTTAAAGGGACCTTCGGCAACCCTATTTGGCAATGCCGTTAGTTCCTATGGCGGACTCATTAATGTTGTGACCAAAAAACCCTATATAGGTACGGGAGGAGAACTTTCCTTTACCTCTGGTACCTACGGATTAAATCAGATAACGGGCGATTTTAATACTGCTATCAATAAAAGTGAAAATCTTTATTTTAGGATCAATACCTCCTACTCCACGGAACAGAGTTTTCAGGATGCCGGTTTTAGAAAGTCATTTTTTGTTGCCCCTTCCCTTTCCTACAAGGTAAACAACAAATTATCCTTCTCCTTCTACGGAGAAATTACACAGGCGGAACAGACCAATCCTACATTTCTATTTTTAAATCGAGGCGCCCCAACCGAGGCCCAAAATCTTGAGGAATTGGGCTACAACAACAAACTATCCTTTACTAGTAATGACTTGACTTTGGAGAATCCTACCCAGAATTATAGGATTGAAATGGATTATAAATTGTCCGATACTTGGCAATCGCAAACCCTTCTTTCCAAAAGTTCCACCTCTACCAAAGGATACTATTCCTACCTATACGATTATGGAATTTTAGGGAACGATACCTTCACAAGATTTATCAATAAACAAAACGCCAATACTCAGACCACGGACATCCAGCAAAATTTTATAGGCGATTTCAAGATTGCCTCCCTTAGGAACCGAGTGGTAATTGGCCTGGATTATTTCAATGCTACGGAAATCAACAATAGTACCGGCTATGCCTTCTATGGCAATGTAACTCCAGAGGGCGGATCCAATGGGGACAATCCCTTTACCGTTGCGGTAGAAACCGATTCTTATGCCCTCTCCACGGCAGCAGTAGATGCCGTTCTATCTACACAGGCCGTAGGGAACATTAAATCTAAATATCACATCTATAGCCTTTATGCCTCCGATGTCCTAAATATCACCAATAAGCTTTCGGCAATGCTTGGACTGCGTATAGATCGTTTTGACAATGAAGGCAATTTGTCCAATGTGGACGATGATTATGATCAAACCACCCTGTCCCCCAAGTTTGGATTGCTTTACCAACCCCTCTTGGATGAACTTTCCATCTTTGCCAATTACCAAAACGGATTTACCAATGTTGCCCCACAATTGATAGGAGATCCGGACGCGGGACCACAGACCTTGGAAACATTTGATCCAGAACAGGCCAATCAGTTGGAATTTGGTGTTAAGACCAACCTTTTTAACAACAGGTTAAATGCAACCATTAGTTACTACGACATTAAGGTCAAGGACCGTGTCATTACCGATCCCTCTTCTCCCTTCAACAAAATTCAAGGCGGGGAAGTGGAAAACAAAGGTTTTGAAATAGAAATCAACGCCAACCCCGTTAAAGGTTTGAACCTAAGGGCCGGCTTTAGTAATAACGATAGTGAGACCATCAAATCTGACAATGCCGAGATTTTGAATCGAAGACCTCTTGAGGCAGGTCCTGAAACACAGTATAATTTTTGGGCCAACTATGAGTTGCAAGAGGGTACATTGGACGGTTTTGGAATGGGTCTTGGGTTTAACGGCGCAAGTGAGCGTTTTGCCATAAACTATGCCTCTACAGGAGAATTTATCCTACCAAGCTATACCATTGCCAATGCCTCCCTTTATTACCAGGCCCACAAGTATCGCATTGGCCTAAAACTAAATAATGCGTTCAACAAAGAATATTACAAAGGCTGGTCCACGATCAACCCTCAGACACCTAGAGTCTTGTTGGCCAACTTTACGTACAAGTTTTAGACAGAACATCAACATCAACCATCAAAAGCTTAGCTATGAAATTTAGAAAATTCTTATTTGAACTTCATAAGATATTGGGGCTCACTACAGGTGTAGTTGTCTTTATCGTAGCCATTACCGGCTGTTGCTGGGCATTCAGGGATGAGATTGAAAGTCTTTATGATGACTATAAAAAGGTGACCCCCCAAAACAAGCCTATACTTACCCCTACAGAGGCCAAAATGTATGCCAAGGAAGTGTTTCCCGATAACCACATACATGGAACCCTGTATAAAAAGGCGGATGATGCCATTGAGGTAATTTTTTATGATCCAAAGCCAGAATTTTATCAAAGTGTTTTTCTAAATCCATATACTGGCAACGTGATACAGGTGGATGATCATTTGTCCGGGTTTTTTGCTTTTATATTAAAAGGTCATATGCGGTTATGGTTGCCAAAAGAAATTGGGGAGCAGGTAGTTGGAGCTTCCATACTTATTTTTATGTTGATCATAATTTCGGGTATCTTCCTTTGGATACCTAAGAAGCGTAAAAATCTAAAACAACGTTTAAAGTTCAATTGGAAAGATACTACGCGTTGGAAACGAAAGAACTTTGACCTTCATGCAATCATCGGTTTTTATATATGCTCCCTAGCACTGATCCTTGCCTTTACGGGTTCGGTAATGTCTTACAACTGGATGAAATATGTTCTGTACAAGTCGTTGGGAGGGGAAAAGGAGGCGGCATTTATAATTCCTGAAAATATTGGTTCTCCAAGCCAAAGCGAAGGTGTGTTGCCGATAGACCTTCTTATTCCCAAACTGCAGGCAGCATCTCCCAATGCAGAAAGTTTTGAACTTCACTACCCCACGAGCGCGGATGCAAGTATTTATGTGGAAGTCTCCAATAGCTCTGGATTATACTACGATTCGGACTTTCGCTTTTTTGACCAATACACCCTGGAGGAAATTGAGACTCCGGGCATTTATGGCAAATATGAAAATGCCAAGTTAGCGGATAAAATACTGCGTATGAATTATGACATCCATATCGGGGCCATAGGGGGAATTGCTGGTAAAATAATTGCCTTTTTGGTGAGCCTCCTTACCGCCAGCCTTCCGGTTACCGGAATTTTATTATGGTATGGAAGAACCTATAAAAAGAAAAATACTCTGGTAAAAATGGAGGCCTAGCACCAAACAAAAAAATATTGTAAATTAATACCTTCCTTCCTCCTTTGTGGATGAATTTGGAAGCAGTGATAAATACAATAACGATACAAACCGATATTATATCAATAAAGTGCCCTGTATCTAAAAACCAAATTATATGAAAAATGCGGTCTTCAGTATTTTAACTTTATTGATTACTGCTTTTTCCATGGCCCAAACCAAATCCATCAATGAAAGAAAATTTATTTCTTTAGGTGGTTTGGAACAGTGGATTACTATAAAAGGTGATGACATTTCGAAACCGGTAATTCTTTTCATCCATGGTGGTCCTGGCAGTACAATGAGTCAATTCACCAATGCCATGTATGGCGAATGGGAAAAGGACTTTATTTTGGTGAATTGGGACCAAAGAGGAGCCGGAAGAACTTATGGCCGTAATTTACCCCCAAACGTCACTGAAGATTACTGGATAGAGAACCCATTAACAGTAGAGCAGATGACCAAAGATGGAATTGAGCTCACCAAATACCTTATTAACTATTTAAACAAGAAAAAAGTTATTCTCATAGGTACCTCCTGGGGTTCTATCCTGGGTACGGAAATGGCGTTGGATCACCCTGAACTTTTTCACGCCTACATTGGAAATTCCCAATTCGTTAATTTCTCGGAAAACATTGATTTTGCCTATCATAAAGTTTATGGGTTGGCCAAAAAAGAGAATGATATTGAGAGTATTCAAAAACTTGAATCCCTAGGGATTCCACCTTACAACAATGCCAAAAAATATGGTCAATTGTTGCAGGTCGTAAAAAGTTACGAAAGAAAAAACACCCAACCTGTGCCTAATACGTGGTATAAATTGGAAGCTGAATACGATAATGAAAAAGATAGTAAGGATAGGTATGATGGAGATGATTATTCATTTCTACATTTAGTTGGTCATGAAAAACTCAACATAAAATCCATGGTATCTGAAATTGATTTCAACAAAAATGCCTTGAATTTTAAACTTCCCATTTATTATATACAGGGGGAAGAGGACATACTTACCTCCAAAGAGCTTAACAAACCATATTTTGACCAAATAAAAGCTCCGATAAAGGAATATTTTCTAATACCTGATGCCGGTCATGGCCAAAACCAATCGGTGGTTGACAAACAATTTGAGGTTGTAAACAAATTTAAATCGAGCCATTAGCAGATAACCACAGGTAGCATGCATAAAAATAAATGCCCACAGCAACTTCTCCTTGACGACAAGCTCAATCCTTTCGGCCAAGGAAGGCCTATGAGCAACAGCTTTTTTGAACCAGCTCTACGCTTAAACAATTATTAGATCCATTATGAAACCCAACATCGAAATAAAACCGGCCCTAACGGCGACCGACTTCCTAGAGGCAAAAGAGTTGATTTTGGAATATGTAGACTGGTTGGGCATTGATCTATCGTTTCAAAATTTTGATCAAGAAATGGCAGGCCTGCCCAAAATGTACAACCCTGGGGATGGTGGATTATTTATTGCACAAATAAATGGGGAAGCCGTTGGCATTGCCGGTATCCGTAGATTCAACGAGCAGGATTGTGAAGTAAAAAGAATGTATGTAAAGCCCCAAAGCAGAGGCATGGGCATAGGGCAATTGTTACTGAAGCAATGTCTGGATACCGCTAGGAAACTTGAATACAAAAGTGTGAAATTGGACACGGCGGATTTTATGAAATCGGCCATAAAACTCTATACGGACCATGGTTTTGAGGAAATCCCCGCCTACCGGCATAACCCTCACGAATCTGCCAAGTATTTTGAATTGGATTTGACCAAGAACTTCAATTTTTAAACAACCACTTAAGGACAACTATACCTCGCAAAATGAAAAATATAATTGCGGATACAGAAAATAACCGCCTGTACAAACTGGCCCTTGGATTTGCCTTGTTCACCATAATCTACAATGTTGCCGAGGGCCTAATCTCTACCTACTTAGGTTTTGAGGACGAAAGCCTGGCGCTGTTCGGGTTTGGTGCGGATAGTTTTATAGAGGTCATCTCCGGTATTGGAATAGCACACATGATCCTAAGAATCCAAAAAAAACCTGAAAGTAACAAGGATGTTTTTGAACGTACCGCTTTGAGGATAACAGGATTCGCCTTTTATACTCTTGTGGCAGCCTTGGTATTCACTAGCCTGTACAACATATGGATTGGCCACAAACCTATAACCACCTTTTGGGGCGTTGTCATATCCATAGTCTCCATTGCCATTATGTGGATGCTTGTCCTGGGGAAAAGAAAGGTGGGTAAAGAACTAGACTCGGAACCAATCCTCTCCGATGCCAATTGTACTATGGTTTGTGTATATATGTCCATTATCCTGTTAATTAGTAGTGCTTTCTATGAACTGTGGAACATTCCCTATATAGACAGTATTGGTACTCTGGCCCTTTCCTATTTTGCATTTAAGGAAGGAAAGGAATGCTTTGAGAAAGCCCGTAGCAATAAATATTGTGGTTGCGATTGATTTTTAGTGACTAAAGCGAACCTAAGAATAAAGTTCACATATTAAAAATATTGCTTAAAATTTGTTTAGTTAGGATTCCTTACTATATTTGTGGAGCAATAGTGTTTAACTTAAAAATTGGAAGAATGAAAAAATCAGTTTTTTATCACGCAGGATGTCCCGTATGCCTAAGTGCAGAACATGAGATCTTGGAACTAGTAGGAACGGACAATGTGGAAATTGTACATTTCGGAACCAACAAATCCCGTATTCCCGAAGCCGAAAAAGCCGGGGTTAAATCGGTTCCCGCCTTGGTTACCCCCACCGGAAATGTGCTCCACATTAACTTTGGCGCTTCTATGGCAGATGTAAAGGGTTAAAAAAATTTAATTTTACTGGTTAGGATTCCTAATTACCTATCGAGTCATTTCAACAAGAAATACAATAAAGATATCGGTTTGGGACACTTACGTAGCCCGTGAAGATGGTAAGTCCATGCATTTTGACATACTGGTCCCCAGTACAATGGAAGATAAGGACAGGGTTATTAAATACGGGCGTAAATTCCTATCCCATAAGCCGTTCCCAACAGCCGACATATCCTCCAAGAAATGTAAATTCTGCCATATGGAACAGGTTTCAGAGGCCATAGCCGATATTATCATTAAAGAAGGATATTATATCGTAGAAATGGAAAATTGCGAATAATTTAATTAGGATGACTAACTTTGCCTGTCGGGTATAATCCCGACAGGCTTTTTATATGGATAAAAGTATTTTTAATCCGGACCATCAGGAGAACGACGTTTCCAGTAAAATTGTTGCCGGACTTGAACGTATCTCCGAAGCATTCAAGGTTTTGCTCTGGGATAAAGCCAAATTATTGGGATTAAGCCCCATCCAGATCCAGATCTTAATTTTTATTGCCTACCACAAAACCGAATTCTGTAATGTAAGCCACTTGGCCAAAGAATTCAATATTACCAAACCCACTATTAGTGATGCCATTAGGGTATTGGACAAAAAAGGCTTCATTACCAAAAACTACTCCTCCAGCGATAGTAGAAGTTATTCCATTGGCCTCTCTGTAACTGGCCGAGATATTGTGGCCGAAACATCAGATTTTGCCAATCCCTTAAAGAACCAGCTTACCACTATCCATCAGACCGACCTGGAAGCTCTATTCGGAACCCTTGGCAAACTTATCTATCAATTAAATAAAAGCGGCATTCTTACCGTGCAAAGAACTTGTTACGGATGTAAATTCTATAGTAGGAATACCGAACGGGACTATTGCAACTTATTGGATAAAGAATTATTGAATTCGGACATTAGGCTGGACTGCCCTGAATTTGAAGAAAGGCAAATACACTAATTCTTCAGTTCCAATTTATATAATGTTTGCAAAAGCTGAATATCTTCCCTTCACCTTTGTGATATTTGCCAAGATTTAGGATATTTACCGCTTCCAAGTTTTAAGAAAAACTGGCAAATCCAAACCTTAGGTCACCCTAGGCTTATAAACTAAGTAAATGAAGAACATTTGGCTACAGTGCAGTCTATTTCTATTGGTTATCATTCCTTGCGTGGCACAACAGGGAAATACCTCAACATTATCCGTCAAAGAAATTATGCAGGGCGATGACTTTGTGGGGCATCTTCCTTCCAATCCACAATGGTCCCTGGACGGACAGACCCTTTATTTTGACTGGAATCCCGTACAGGCCCAAAGCGACTCACTTTACAGCTACCATTTAAGATCGTCCAAGACGGTAAAAACAGATTTTGAAACAGCATATGCCCTACCCGGCTCCAACGGGGTCTATAACCAGGATAGATCCCTGAAACTATATACCAAGCGGGGTGACATATTTATGTTGAACCTTAAGACCCAACTCATTACACAAATAACCCGGACCGAAGCTTACGAAAGCTCTCCCCATTTTACCGAGAACGGCACCAAAGTGGCCTACCAAAAGGGCAAAAACCTATTTACTTGGAACATAGCTACCGGAAGTACCGTACAGCTGACCCAGATTAAGTCTAAAAAAACGGATGACGAAAAAAGTAAAAAAGACCAATGGCTTTACGAAGATCAATTGGGCCTATTTGATGTGCTGCGCGAAAGAAGAGCAAAAAAAGATGCCGCCGAGGAAATGAACAAACGCCTAGAGGCCAAGGAACCCTTGCCCATTGACCCCGGAGACAAATCCATCTACAATCTAAAGATTGATCCCAAGGGAGAATATATCACCTACATAGCCGTAAAATCGCCAACATCCAATAAAGGCACCATTGTTCCCCATTACGTTACCGAATCAGGGTATACCGAAGAAGAAAATACAAGATCCAAGGTAGGCGACGAACCCTACGAATATGAAATGTTCATATATGATATGGCCAAAAGAAAAGCCTATCAAGTTGTCCTGGACAGCCTGGAAGGTTTGGATTATATACCTGAGTACACCAAGGATTACCCCGATAAGGCCTACGAAAATAAAAACAGACTGGGCTATATTGATGGCCCTCTATGGAGCGAGGACGGAAAATATGCTGTAATCAACATTAGCAGCAACGATTATAAAGACCGATGGATTGCACTGCTAGACCCCAAAAACGGTACGGTTACGCAGTTGGATCGCCAACATGACGAAGCTTGGATAGCCGGTCCTGGTATTGGGGGAGGCAATATAGGTTGGATGCCCGATGGAAAAAGTATCTGGTTCCAATCTGAAAAAACTGGCTATTCGCATCTCTACAGAATGGATGTAATTACCAATAAAGTAACGGCATTAACATCTGGGGAATTTGAAATTTACGACCCTCAAATTTCAAAGGACAAGAAACGCTGGTATTTTACCGCCAATAAGAACCATCCCGGGGACAGACAGTTCTATAGTATGCCTATCGGAGGTGGACAACTACGGCAGTTGACCCAGATGACCGGTGACAACCAGGTTACCCTATCTCCTGACGAGCGTAAAATGGCCATTTTGTATTCGTACGCCAACAAGCCCACGGAACTCTATCTACAGGACAATCCTATTTGGGGAAAATCCAAGGCAGAAGCAAAACGTATCACTTTCTCCACTACCCAAAGCTTTAACGCATACCATTGGCGCGACCCGGAAATAATCACCTTTAAGGCCAAGGACGGTGAAGCGGTGCATGCCCGTTTGTACCAACCCAATTCCAATATCAAAAATAAGGCAGCCGTAATTTTCGTACATGGAGCCGGCTATTTACAGAACGCCCATAAATGGTGGAGCAGCTATTTTAGGGAGTATATGTTCCACAATCTCTTAGTGGACAATGGTTATACCGTTTTGGATATAGATTATAGGGGAAGTGCCGGTTATGGTCGGGATTGGAGAACAGGGATTTACAGGCATATGGGTGGAAAGGACCTGTACGACCATGTGGATGGAGCCGAATATTTAATAAATGAACTGGGCATAGACCAGGATAAAATAGGCATCTATGGCGGTTCCTATGGTGGATTTATTACCCTAATGGCAATGTTCACTGCCCCCGACACCTTTAAAGCCGGGGCGGCCATAAGATCCGTGGGAGACTGGGCAGCATACAACCATGGGTATACGGCCCGTATTTTGAACACTCCTGTCACCGACAGTTTGGCCTACCGAAGAAGCTCGCCCATATATTTTGCGGACGGATTAAAGGGCGATTTATTGATACTTCACGGCATGGTGGACGACAACGTACATTTTCAGGATATGGTGCGACTATCGCAACGCCTTATCGAATTGGAGAAACACAATTGGGAAATGGCCGTGTACCCAGTAGAACGGCATGGTTTTGTAGAACCCAGTAGCTGGACCGATGAATACACCCGTATCTTTAAGTTGTTCCAAAAGAGCTTATTGAATAAGAAACAGGAAGAATAAATGGGTCACTTATTTGGAATGGAGTGCATTTCTTTATTTTCTTGGAATATTAAGGGCAATAGATAAGGTGCATTTTTTATCCCCATTACAACCTTTTGAGTAATTGACCTCCAAGCGGAAAGACTGAAAACTTAAATTGCCAATCAGTATTGGGACCATAAAAATGCAGGCCGTAATGCAATACATTTTTAGAAATCACAGTCACAAAAAGCAAGGGGAATTTAACCAATGTAACAGTAATATTCAGCAAAGTATTCTTACCGTAAAGTAAGCGCTAGGTGGGAGGGCATAGGAATAACTTAAAACCAACAACTTTTCTTTTGACCAAAAATTAGTCTATTTTTATCAAAAATTAACCTAATGGACATCAAAGACAAATTCTTTGCACATATAGAGGAAGGATATACCACAAAGGGAGACTTTATTACCATGGGATCTGCCATGCTGGATGGGGAAACAATAACCAATGCACACGTAAAAATCCCGTTAAAGACCCTTAACAGGCATGGTCTTATTGCCGGAGCAACGGGTACCGGTAAAACCAAAACATTACAGATAATTGCTGAAAACTTATCGGACAAAGGTATCCCAGTGTTGTTGATGGACCTTAAGGGGGATCTGAGTGGACTGGCACAACCCAGTCCCGGACATGCAAAAATTGATGAACGTCACGCCAAAATAGGTGGCCTACCCTTTACCCCCAAAGCCTTTCCCGTGGAAATGCTTTCCCTTTCCGAACAGGATGGGGTAAAATTACGTGCTACTGTTTCAGAATTTGGACCGGTACTCTTAAGCCGAATATTGGATCTTTCGGTGACACAGGAAGGAATCGTAGCAGTTGTTTTTAAGTATTGTGATGATAATAAACTGCCGCTACTAGACCTAAAAGACTTTAAAAAGGTACTGCAATACGCTACCGAAGAGGGCAAAAAGGAATTCTCCGATTCCTATGGAAGAATCTCCACCAGTTCTACCGGAACCATTCTGAGAAAAATAATAGAACTGGAACAACAAGGTGCAGAGCTATTTTTCGGGGAAAAATCTTTTGATGTGGAAGACCTTACTCGTATCGATGAAAATGGCCGGGGCTATATCAACATTTTACGTTTGACCGATATCCAGGATCGTCCCAAATTGTTTTCTACCTTCATGCTGAGCCTCTTGGCTGAAATTTATGATACCTTTCCAGAACAAGGGGATACGGACAGACCGGAATTGGTCCTCTTTATAGACGAGGCCCACCTCATTTTTAATGAGGCTTCAAAAGCCCTATTGAATCAAATTGAGAGTATCGTAAAATTGATCCGCTCCAAAGGAATAGGGGTGTATTTTGTAACCCAAAACCCTACCGATGTCCCGGATGCGGTTCTGTCCCAGTTGGGATTAAAGGTGCAACATGCCTTACGGGCTTTTACGGCAAAAGATAGAAAAGCCATAAAACTTACCGCAGAAAACTATCCCATTTCAGATTTCTATGACACCAAGGAAGTTTTAACTTCCCTGGGAATAGGGGAGGCACTGATCAGTGCCCTTGACGAAAAGGGAAGACCAACCCCCCTAGCGGCCACTTTGCTTAGAGCCCCTATGAGCCGTATGGATATTCTTACGGACAGGGAGCTAAAAGAAGTTATAGACAAATCCAAATTGGTTGGAAAATACAATGAAACCATAGATCGCGAAAGCGCCTATGAACTGCTTAACGATAAGATTGAACGGGCAGAGAAACTGGCAGAGAAGGAAAAGGCCTCTTCCAAAACTAGATCAACCCGATCTTCCACAAGAAGGGCCAGTACACGCCAAAACCCTGTAATAAAAGTATTGACCAGTGCTACTTTTATAAGGGGAGTCCTAGGCGTTTTAAAGAAAGTAATGCGATAATCCATTGCACCATAAAAATCCATAATAAGTAAGAATACCTTTTAATTATAAAATGATAAGAAAAACGATTTTTGCCGTAGCACTAAGCGCGCTACTCTTTATTCAATGTAACACCAATACGGATTTTGTAATTGCCAAAGACCAAGTAGGCAAGCTGCTAAAATCCAATACCATTGATGACATTGAAACCGTATTTGCCAGTGATTCCATAGTTAGGGATACGGTAAATACCAGAATAGGTGCAGCAGTAAAAAAAATCAACATTTATGAAAAGGGAGGCAAGCATTTACTCACCCTTACCCCTAATATGGACAGCATTCAGAAATTTGAAATTATCCGCATTTACGATCCAAGATATGTTACCGAAAAAGGGGTTGGACTCAATAGCACCTTTAAGGATATCAAGGACAAACACAGCATTAAAAAAATTATTACCGCCCTCAACAATGTAGTGGTTTTCCTAAAAGACTCCGACGCTTATTTCACAATTGCCAAGACCGAACTTCCCAGCAACCTACAATATGGCAACAACACCAATATTGAAGCTGTTCAGATACCGGACAAGGCTAAGATCAAATATATGATGGTAGGCTGGGAATAGCCACAGATTCTATGCAAAAACTACTTTATCGCACGCTGGCACTATCCTACGGTGCCTACTTCAATTCAACCGCCCTTTTCTCGGAAAGGGAGGCTGGTAAAAAAGCGTTCAAAACTTTTACGACGCCTAGAAAGGGCAGAATTTTGCCGGTTCATCAAGAATACCTACAACGGCATTTGGGCAAAAGGGTTAAGGTGAACAACACTGGACTGCAGACCTATGAATGGCCGGGAACAAGGGAAACCGTTCTTTTAATGCACGGCTGGGAAAGCAATGCTTTTAGGTGGCGATATCTCATTGAAAAATTACAGGAAAGGGAATTTAACATCATTGCCTTTGACGCCCCAGGCCATGGACATTCAGAAGGAAATAGCTTAAACGTGGTTACCTATTCGGACAGCGCACGGCAGCTCATAGACCTTTACCGGCCCAAATATATTGTTGGGCATTCCATGGGGGGACTTGCCACCCTTCACAATCAATATCAAAATCCAAACACCTCCATTGAAAAAATAGTGACTTTGGGAGCCCCGGCCGAACTTTCCGAGCTAATGTCGCATTACCAAAACCTGGTCAGGTTTAACAAGCGGGTACTTGAAGCCTTGGATAGGCACATATATGAGCATTTCAACTTACGAATCCACGATATATCGACCCCCAAGTTTGCCAAATCCATTGAACAAAAAGGGCTTATCATCCACGATGAACGGGATACGATAACCCCGTTCAACGCTTCCGAACGTCTTCACCAAAACTGGAAAAATAGTAGCTTAATAAAAACCACCGGGCTTGGCCATTCCTTGCACCAAGAGGAAATAAACTTACAGATAGTAGACTTTTTATTGTCCTAAATTATAGCGCATTTTTACTCCCTAGCCTATTTCCTTTTTAAATTATGTTTATTTTTAAAAGTTTTATATCCCCTATTCCATAAATTAAAGAACTGGACCCATGCCCGAGATTACTCCCTTTCATATTGCCATTCCCGTACATAATTTGGCGGAGTGCCGTAAATTTTACGGGGAAATATTAAACTGTGAAGAAGGAAGAAGCAGTGACCATTGGGTAGACTTCAACCTGTTCGGCCACCAATTGGTAATCCATTACAAGCCTAAGGCCAAGGGAGAAGATTTGCACCTTAACCCTGTAGATGGCAAGGATGTCCCTGTACCACATTACGGAGTAGTCTTACCTTGGGATACTTTTTTTTCCTTTTCGGAAGAACTTATTGCCAAGGGTATAAACTTTGTTATTGAGCCCTATATCCGCTTTAAGGGCGAGGTAGGCGAACAGGCCACCATGTTTTTTTTGGACCCTGCAGGAAATGCCTTGGAATTCAAAGCCTTTAAGGATATGGGACAATTATTCGCCAAATGAGCTTCCCTTAGTCCATTACATTTTATTCCTTTATTTATTCAAGATAAAGCAACCTAAAAACCTACATATTTTTCATAAATTTCATATTGTGCTCCATACTCTCAAAAGGGGTACTGGCATACTCTTCTTGTTCTATGAAAATATATTTAAGTCCGGATTCCTTTTTATATTTAAGCACTTGGGCAATATCCAAGCCTCCCTTTCCAAACTCGGTACTTTCCTTTTTCACCATATCCATATCCTTCAAATGCCATAAAGGAAACCTTCCTTCATATTTTCTGAAATAATCCAAAGGATTCTTCCCGGCAACCACTACCCATCCCAGATCAAGTTCCATATGTACCAGACCCGGATCCGTATTGTTCAATAAAATATCGTAAAACACTTCCCCGTTTTCGGATTCGAATTCATATTCATGATTGTGGTATCCGAATTTGATATTTCTACTACCGCATTCCTCCCCTGCCTTATTAAAGGCCTCGGCTACAGCCTTGTAGTTATCCGCCGTCTGTCCTTCGGTAGGCATGGAGGAACAAATTAAATATTCCTGACCGGCCTCGGCCGCCTGATCCATAGTCGCCTTCCATTGTTCATCCAAGGCTACGTGGCCGCTCCTAAGGGTCATGCCAAGGTCTTCACAAACGTCTTTCATTTCTTTCGGCTTCAGACCGTAATACAGCCCCTTGGTACTCCTTGCCGATTCAATCTGTTTAATACCCAAGGCCGCAATACGCTTTAAGGTACCAACGGCATCTTCCAACATCTCCTTGCGAAAGGTATACAATTGTACCCCTAAATTTTTTTTAGGATTCTTATAGGGTAAGGTAAAGGATGGCAATAAAACCATTCCCGCTGCCAACATTCCTGACTGCATTAAAAATTCTTTTCTCGATGTCATAAATTTATTCTTTTCTTATTGCGACCATTCGGTTGGTTTTCTATCCCATCTATGGCTTTTCAATTCTTCATATAATATAATGGGCAACCCCTTGCCATCACTTACGGCCGTATTCATTAAAACGTTCCTTTCCTTGCGCATTCCAGGGATAATGGTGCTCACCGATTTGTTCATGGTAATAAAACGCAACGCCATTTCAGCCATGGTCATCCCCTCCGGAACAACCGGTCTCAATAGATCTGCCCTGTCCGCACTCGCAATTAAATTCTCGGGAACAAAATACGTTCCCCTCCAATCCCCTTCCGGAAACTTGGTCTCTTTGGTAATATTCCCGGTCAAGGTGCCTTCATCAAAAGGAACCCTTGCAATAACAGCTATATCCAATGCTTCACATAAGGGAAAAAGCTCGTCTTCCGGAGCTTGGTCGAAAATATTGTAAATAACCTGCACCGCATCAAAAACACCGGTCTTAAGGGCTTTTATACCATTTTCGGGCTCCCAACGGTTTACACTGATCCCCATGGCAGCTACCTTCCCCGACTTTTTTAAATCTTCCACTGCTCTTTGCCATTCCTCACGATCGGACCAACTGTCGTCCCAGGTATGGAATTGCATTAAATCCAATTGCTCCGACCGTAAATTTTTAAGGGTTTTTTCGGTATAATCCATTATATGGGAGGTAGGATAGGATTCCTCTAAACTATATTCCGGTTTTGCCGGCCATTTGAAATTTTTCGCCGGAATCTTACTTGCGGTATATAGTTTCTTGTTGGGAAACCTTTGCAACAACTCTCCCAATAATTTTTCACTGTGCCCATGGCCATAGGCCCAAGCGGTATCGAAAAAATTAACTCCGTTTTCCACGGCCAGATCCAACGACTTGGCAGACAGCAGGTCATCGGATTCGGTCCATCCGCCCATACCCCACATTCCATATCCTATTTCACTAACATCCCATTGGGTTCTGCCAAATTTTCTTTTGATCATACTTGTTCTTTACACTCTTACTCCGAAAGATCCCGGACATGGGTTAGTTCGAATTCGATTTAAAAATCAAACCGACCCATGTTGTTTAGATATCAATATTGATGGAAGGCATCGGAAACAAATTCCAAAACCACGGGTAGGGATTCCCGCCAATAGGTCCAACTATGACGCCCTTCCCTCACCCTGTATTCATGTGGCACCTCCTTCTTTTTCATAGCAATATGCACCAGACTATTGCCTTCATATAGAAAATCATCGTCCCCACAGTCTATGTACCATCTAACCGACTTTAGATCCTCTAGGGATGAAGCCTGTATAAGCGACAGGGCATTGTGTTTTTCATAATAGGCACTTACAAGACCATCTTCGTACTTCTCATTGTTATTTTTTAGCCTTTGTTTAAAATCATCCAAACTTAGGGCTCCTATATAGGCACTTAAAGGACAGGCTGAAGAAAATAACTCCGGGTGGCGCAAGGCGTACATGAACGATCCACCACCACCCATAGAAAGGCCGGCTATGGCCCTAAAGCGCTTTTCCCCTTTAATGCGATATTTCTTCTCTACATAGGGCATTAATTCCTCAAAAAAGAAATCCTCATACCTCCAGTCCCCTTTTATGGAATTGAAATAGCCTCTAGTACCCGTATTGGCGTCTGGCATCACAATAATCATTGGAGTAGCCTTACCTTCTTGAATAGCGTTATCCGTAATGCGCAACACCTCTCCAAATTGCACCCAGCCCGTTTGATCGTCCCCAGCTCCATGTAATAGGTATAATACCGGATAACTTCTATTGGATGTTTCATAATCAGGCGGCAGGTATACAGCAAATTTCCTTTCGCTCTTTAGAATTTCACTCTTCATTGTAAGAGCATCAAATACCTTTCCGGTCTGCGCGTTTGAGGCGGTAAGCCAAACTAGCGCACATAACAATAATAGATTATTTCGCATATTTATCAGGTTTCTACCACGTACGGTATACATTAGCAAATAATTATTGAAGCCCTGGAATATCCACTATTTCGTTCACGTCCTCATCATAATCCACGCCTTCTACCATAAAACCGAACAAATTGAAGAAATCCTTTTCATACCCTTTAAGATCACCAATATTGGGTAAAGTTTCGGTAGTGGCCTTCTTCCAAAGTTCGGCTACCTTGGCCTGCACATCAGCGCGCATTTCCAAATCATCTATTCGTATTCTTCCTTTATCATCGGTAGGTACCTGGCCAGCATACAATCTATCCTGGAACAAGCGCTGAATTTGTTCTATACATCCTTCGTGTATGCCCTCCTCCTTCATTACCTTGTACAGTAGGGATATATATAAAGGAATTACCGGTATGGCAGAACTTGCCTGGGTCACCAAGGCCTTATTTACCGAAACATAAGCCTTACCATTTAATGGCTTTAAACTGTCCGTAATGGTAAAAGCAGTGGCTTCCAAATGATCCTTGGCACGGCCAATGGTTCCTTTTCTATAAACCGCTTCTGTAAGTGACGGACCAATATAAGAGTAGGCTATAGTGGTAAATCCTTCAGAAAGCAGACCTTCACCTTTCAAATCATCGATCCACATTTTCCAGTCTTCACCTCCCATGACCGCCACAGTATTCGCTATATCATCCCCTTGGGCAGGTTCTATGGACACTTCGGATACTACCCCGGTATGAAAGTCCACCGTTTTGTTTTGAAATTTAGCCCCTATTGGTTTTAAGACCGATTTATATTTTACTCCAGTATCCGGATGCGTCCTTACCGGGGAAGCCAAACTGTAAATCACCATATCTATTTGTCCCAAATCGGCTTTGATAAGAGCTAAGGTCTGTTTTTTAATTTCATTGGAAAAGGCATCCCCATTTATACTTTTGGCGTATAATCCCGCCTTATGCGCTTCTTTTTCAAAGGCCGCACTATTGTACCAACCTGGGGAGGCCGGTCTGCCCTCTGAAGGTGGTTTTTCAAAAAACACCCCTATAGTGGAAGCTCCTGCACCAAAGGCGCTGGTAATTCTGGAGGCCAGGCCAAATCCTGTGGAAGCTCCTATCACCAATACTTTTTTTGCCCCATCAATGGCTCCCTTGGACTTTATATATTCAATTTGGTCAATAACATTTTGTTCACATCCTTTAGGATGGGAGGTAAGGCAAATAAATCCGCGTGTTCTAGGCTCTATTATCATTTCTTAATTTATTTTCAGCACTTTCCCAATACGGGTCGTGCAAAAGTGCATATTGTTTATAATTTTCCCAATTATCGAAGATATATAAAAGATTCAAAAGATAAAGTTGAAGTGGGCAAAATTGCATCCCATAATAGGGAATTATACAAAACTATTCCCAAGTTAAGGCAATTGTTCCATTAAAAACCGTTTAACATTCTCGCCCATAACGGCTCTGATCTCCAATTCCGAAAATCCTTGATTCATTAATTCCTGTACAATAAATGGCAGACCGGTTACATCTATAGGGGTTGTGGCCGCCCCATCAAAATCGGACCCTAGGGCCACATGTTCTATACCCACCAGATCACGGACATACTTCATAGCCTCCACAATGTGCTTAATCTCCCCTTTTATGGCACCTCTAAAAAACCCAATACCTATTAGCCCCCCGGAGGCTGCAATTCTATTTATATGTTGGTCTGATATATTTCTGGGGCTATCCTTGGTGCCTTTAACACCGGTATGGGATACCACAACCGGACGGGTAGTTTGGTCAAGAATTTCATCTATCATTTTGGGGGATACGTGAGCCAAATCGATTATGATACCCAAACGGTTCATCTCCTTGATTACCTCCTTACCAAAATTGGTAAGTCCAGCCCCGGAAAGACCATGTGCGGATCCACCTAATTCATTGTCGAAAAAATGCGTGGGAGCCATCATTCTAACTCCTTCGTCGTAAAGGTTCTGTACATTATACAAATTCCCCTCCAGACAATGTGCCCCTTCAATTCCCAAAAGGCCTCCAATGACCTCTGGGTCCGTTTGCTTAGATGCTATCAATTTTGTTAGATCTTGGCGCGATTCAACCAATAAGAATTTACCGTCATACTTCTCTTGGTATTCCTGCAAAGCCCTTGCCTGGTGCACGGCCCGCTTGTACAGACTAAACCACTTATCGGGCAGTTGGCCCTGAACGAAATTCAACAACGTAATTTTATCGAAGGCATCCGCACTGTTCTGCTTAAAATTTTGCCCTTTGGGCGATTTGGTAACAATGGTAAAAGCCTGCAAGCTCATATTGGCCTGTTGCATACGTGGAAAATCCAAATGGGCATAATCCATTTTTTTGGTCAAGTCACGATCCCAAAGCAAGGCATCACAATGCAGGTCTGCAATGAACCCCAAAGAATTATACAGTTCTTTTGCTTCGGGCCCCAGTTGTCTGGGATCGTTATATTCAACAAGGTTCATCTGTTTATCCAAAATTGGAGACACCAGAAACGTTGCCAAGAAATAAAGCAGTAGTACAACGGCCAAGGTATACCTAAGAATTTTTTTCATCCAATTTCGCCAATTTTGTGAGCCAAAAAATAATCAAAATAAATTAAAAACAATTATAAAGTGAATCGATTTCTAAATTTTTAAGTCCTAATGGACTGTATCTCTTTTTGGTGTTGTCTAAAAACGTAAATGCTTGTAAAACAAAAAAGAAGATTTAACGTTATGTCATTAAATTGAATTTGGAAACACCTACTAAAATCTGAACTCATGAAAAAAGCAATCTACTTAGCAACATTCTTATTTTGCACCCTAACCATCTTCAGTTGTACCAATGACGAAGATGAGGAAAAAATTGATGTCCTAACCCCTTCCGATAGTACCCAAACCAGTCTTGAAGTTTTTGAACCAGCGGAATAGGGCATAAAAAAGGTCGGTTTGTAGCGAGATATTCTCCAAACCGACCTTTTTATTATTGTTTTACTCCCTTGAAATTCTTTTTAAATCGGCCATTTTCTCATTTGAAGGTAATGGTAAAGGTAACCCCATTATTAACTTCACTTTCTACTGCAATAGTACCTCCGAGACTGTTGATATGATTATACACCAGATAAAGTCCAACCCCTTTACTATCCCCATCTCCACCTCCATTATTATGGAATTTTTGATTGAGGCCAAATATTTTACTGCCAAACTTTTCCATGTCAAAACCAAGGCCGTTGTCTGTATAAATAAGCTGATTCTTACCTTCTACAACCTGTGATGTAATAGAAATTACCGGCGGAACATCGGGCCTGGCATACTTAATGGAATTGGTCAACAGGTTTAGGAAAATACTTTCCATATAACTTGGATTATGTCTTACGCCCCTTAAATTGGAAAAATCTACATTAAAGGTTACATTGGCATTCCCCAATAGGGAACTGATGGATGACTTAACCTGTTTAAGAATTAATTCAAAATCTACTACCTCCAGGTCTATGTTCGATGTTTCCCTCTTACTTATAAGATCCACATAATTGTTCAGGGAATTATTGAGCCCCTCGGTGGCCATCTTCATATAATCCAAGGTTTCCAAAATTTCCTTATCTTCAATTTTGCTCATATCCAAAAACCCAAATATGGATAATAAATTGTTTACTGGAGACCTTAAATCATGGGATGTGGTATAATTGAGTTGTTTCAACTCATGGTTTTTATCCACCAAGTTGATCAGATGCTCAATACGCTCTTTTTCCAGTTTCTTTTTATGGGTTATATTTTTGGCAATGGCATATACCAATTTTTCATTCTCCAAGGGTATGGAAGTCCAATGCAACCAAATTATCTCCCCTGTTTTAGAGACGTATCTATTTTCGTAATTGACCAAGGGCACATTCTTTATCAAATTCTCCCTATATCTACCCGTCAGGTCCCTATCTTCCTCATGGATGAACTCCTGTATTTTCCTGGAAAACAACTCCTCTTCGGTATAGCCCAAGAGTTGCACCAAAGCTGGATTTACTTTTTTAAAATAGCCGTCATAACCAGCTATACATAATAAATCCATGGAAAGATTAAAAAAAGGTTCCAGACTAAGGTTATCGGTTTCTTGCATGCTGTTGTTATGATAATGGTAATATACGTTTTTTAACCAAACAAAATAAATACTAGTGCTTGTCCTGCCCAAGGCCAGACTATTAGGTAAGCTCTTCACAAATTCAAAAAACTGCCATTATCAATCCCATCACGAACATATGGGTATAAACAAAAAAACCGCAGTTAAAATGAATGCGGTCTTCTGGAATTATTTTTGGCTTCTATGCCTTTCCCGTGCCAACAAGGTATTTTTTAACAACATGGCGATCGTCATTGGTCCCACACCTCCAGGAACCGGAGTAATATAAGAAGCCTTCTTGCTCACATTTTCAAAATCCACATCCCCCGTTATATAATAACCTCTCTCTTTGGTGTCGTCCGGAACTCTGGTGATGCCAACATCAATGATTACGGCATCATCCTTCACCATTTCGGCTTTTAAAAAGTTGGGCACTCCCAATGCGGAGATAACTATATCGGCCTGTGATATAATCTGGGTAATATTTTTGGTATGGCTATGCGTAAGGGTTACGGTGGAATTTCCAGGCCAACCTTTTCTTCCCATAAGAATACTCATTGGTCTACCTACAATATGGCTCCGACCAATAACTACGGTATGCTTTCCCTTTGTCTCCACCTTATATCTTTCCAAGAGTTCCAATATCCCAAAAGGCGTGGCAGGAATAAAAGTGCTCATATCCAGGGCCATTTTTCCAAAGTTGGTCGGATGGAATCCGTCCACATCCTTATCCGGATCCACCGCCAACAAGACACGTTGTGTATTGATCTGCTCTGGCAAAGGCAATTGAACAATAAATCCGTCTATATCCTCATTCTTGTTGAGTTCTTCTATTTTGTTCAACAACTCCTGTTCCGAGGTGGTGCTTGGCAACTGTACCAAGGTAGATTCGAATCCTACTTTCTCACAGGACCTTACCTTGCTACCAACATAGGTAAGACTGGCACCGTCGTTCCCCACGATAACCGCTGCCAAATGTGGCACCTTTTCACCACGCTCCCTCATTTTAGCTACCTCAGCGGCTATTTCCTCCTTTATTTGATTCGATACTTTTTTACCGTCTAAAATTTCCATTCATTTAAAGTTTAATGTTCAAGGTTGTTGTTTGTTGAATTTTGACCCCTTGTACTCTGATCGGGACAAGTAACTAATAAAGGAGCTGATTTTTTTTTACTTTCCAAAAGAACCAATTCGTAAAGAACCTCGAAAGAGGATCTGTTAATATGATTTCTATCCAATACTCTATAAAGTTGGGAACGTAGTTCACCACATGAAGCTTTTGCTATTCTTAAAAATTGAATAAATTCGCGATTGCCATTGCGCTCGAACCCTTCTGAAATATTATCCATAATTGATCCAGAACTTTTATCCATCTGATTCCTAAGAGCATAATTGCTGCCTAAAGAAGTGGTTTCAAAAATTTGATGTACTTTATTACATATCTCCCGAGCCAACTGCCATATTACCAAATCTTCAAACCTTTCAACCTTTGCCATTAGGACATCTATTTTATACTTTGCTCCTGCAATCTGAAACCTCGAACCTGGAACCTTTGACTTTCAATTTCGAACAACCCTACTTCATCCCCTTCATGGCCCCCATCATCTGCATCATCTTTTTGCCGCCGCCGCCCTGCATCATCTTCATCATCTTGCTCATTTGATCAAATTGCTTCAGCAATTGATTTATTTCCTGAATACTGGTACCACTACCTTTGGCTATCCTCTTTTTTCGACTGGCGTTCAATTTAGCCGGGGTAGATCGTTCATCCGGGGTCATGGAATGTATAATGGCCTCTATATGTTTAAAGGCATCATCATCTATATCCAAGCCTTTTAAAGCTTTTCCTGCTCCAGGAATCATCCCCATAAGATCTTTAAGGCTACCCATCTTTTTTATTTGCTGGATCTGGCTTAAAAAGTCATCAAAACCAAATTTATTCTTGGCTATCTTCTTCTGGATTTTCCTGGCCTCCTCCTCATCAAACTGCTCTTGGGCCCTTTCCACCAAAGACACCACATCCCCCATACCAAGGATTCGTTCGGCCATACGGGAAGGGTAAAAGACATCTATGGCATCCATTTTTTCCCCCGTACCTATAAACTTAATGGGCTTGTTTACGACAGATTTAATGGAAATAGCGGCACCACCACGGGTGTCCCCATCCAATTTTGTTAATATGACCCCGTCAAAATTAAGAACGTCGTTAAAGGATTTGGCAGTATTAACAGCATCCTGTCCTGTCATGGAATCTACCACGAACAGGGTTTCCTGAGGCTGTATGGCTTTATGGATATCGGCAATTTCATTCATCATTTGCTCATCCACTGCCAAACGACCTGCCGTATCAATAATAACTACATTAAAACCATTGGCCTTTGCATGGGCAATACCTGCTTTTGAGATGGCAACGGGGTCATTATTTCCCCGGTCCGAAAAAACCTCAACACCAATCTGCTCCCCTACTACATGAAGTTGGTCTATCGCAGCAGGCCTATAAACATCACAGGCCACCAACAAAGGTTTTTTTGTCTTTTTGGTTTTAAGATAATTGGCCAATTTTCCTGAAAAGGTAGTTTTACCGGAACCCTGTAGACCGGACATTAGGATTACGGAGGGCGTACCGGATAAATTGATGCCCTCAGCGTCTCCGCCCATAAGCTCAGTAAGCTCGTCCTTCACCAATTTTACCATCAACTGGCCTGGCTGAAGGGAGGTCAATACATCCTGTCCCAATGCTTTTTCCTTTACCTTATTGGTAAACTCCTTGGCAATTTTAAAGTTGACATCCGCATCCAAAAGTGCCCTACGCACCTCCTTTAAGGTTTCCGCAACATTGATCTCTGTAATTTGTCCATGTCCTTTTAGAACATGTAACGCCTTATCCAACTTTTCACTTAAATTATCAAACATAGTCTTACTGTATTATCAGGAAAGCGCAAATTTAAGAATAACTGCCGTAAGTGTGAAGCCTGGGATGAAAAATATAAAAGTAAAAAAAGGGCAGCTTCCTGAGGAAGCCACCCTTTTCCAAAAATTGGGGCAAAATTTTTATTTCTTTTCTAAAACAAGAACTTCTATGTTGTTCCCATTAATCATCTTTAACTCTACGCGATCATTGGTAATGGAGACAATTTTCCAGTCGTCCATTAAGACTTGCATGGCCGTAGCCAAGCCAAAATTAAGGTAACATTTCAGCTCTCCTTCACTATCCCTTATTATTCTCCAGAGTCCCGGATAGGCTGGTCCGGTTTCGCCTGTGGTAACATTCACGGCTAGTTCGGCCTGAAAGTCGAAGACAAAAGCTGCATAATTTTGGGTTTCATCATTATCGCCCTCCATATATTTTGCAATTATCCATTCTCCGCCCATCATGATATTCCTAATCTCGGCAACATCTTCATCGTCGGCGTTATTATCACAAACCCTTTCCAAGATTAGTTCATAATTCCCATCTTCTATAGTAAACTTTAAACGTTTATCCCTAAGATCGGACAATAACCATTCAAAACTCACCCCTGGCTCGTCCCCCATGGTAATGGCCATTACCAAACGCCCTTGGGCATTGGTCGTAATAGCCCAGGTACCTTCTGACATATCGGATTCGTTGCTCAAAGTAACCACCCCCTCGGCCTGAAAAGCGAACTCGTACCCCAATAACCTATCAAGGTCTTCGTTGTTCAGCATTACCTTTTTTATGACCCAGCTACACTCTTTTAAAATTTCCCTCAAGGTATCCGGTGTGTTATCTACGATACCACATGCCTTTTTCATTATTATCCGCTCCCCTTCACCGGCATACAACTTAATTTTACCATCGTCCAGATCATAAACAAACCACTCCAGGTCAAAATCGGCCAAGGCTTCAAAGTCCAACTTCAACAAGACCCTGTTCTCTCCAATTCTGGTACTCCAGGTTCCCGTTAAACTGTTCCCTGCCCTATCTTTCATTACGACCTTTCCGTCATCGGTAAAATTCATTACGTAATCAAAATACTGACCTGTATTGTCTATATTGGCCCGTATTACTTCATTCACCAACCATGGGCAGGCCACTAGGTACTCTTCCAAACGCTCTTGGGTAAAGTCATCATCATAATCGTCGTCCTCATCACATTCACTTTTGGCCGTTTCAATGGCATTGGCCAGTTCGGCATTATTGCTTACACTAATTTTAGTATCATCATATAATTCCAATGTAATAGGGAAATCAAAACTAAGTAGGTCATCATCACCACGTTCGGCGAAATAGCGTCTTAATTGCATATCATTTTCTACGGTAACATTCCCTGTTTGCTGTAGATTGATATCAAAGGAATATACAACAATAGGGTACACAAAATCTATACATTCTATATCATCGTCATCCCCACCTTCAACACACTCTTCAACCTTTTCACGAAGTTGTTCCTTGTTACTTATAGTTACTTCCGTATAATCCGACAAGGTAATCTGTATTGGGAATATAATTTCCAAGATATCATCATCTACCTCTACCTCATTAAAAAGCTGCTTTATCAACTTTAAATCTTCAATAGCATCTATTTTAACTTCCAGGCCATTTACATTTACCATATATGGAAAGTTGATTGCAATACAACTTGCTCCATCCACAATATTGTCATAAGAACCATCTTTGGACGACGTTCTTTTAATTAGTTGTGCCGTACTGGAACTTGCCAATATGGCTTCCTGGTTATCCTCTCCAGGCAATTCTTCAAACTCTTCCTGACAAGAAGTGAAATTTAATGCCACCAGAAGTAGGCTCCCGTACATTAAATATGACATAAACTTTTTCATAACGATTTGGTTTTTATTTGTTCGTATATATCTAAAACAACCCACTTTTAAAATACCCTACCTAATTTTTTGTTTTTTTTAAAATATCTTTGAAAAAATAAAACAGGAAGGATTGAAAGCTATCAAAGAAGAACATGTATGCGAGGATAAAGTTTACGCTTCAATCTTTAGCACCCATTCCAAAACGGTTTTTAATTACATATATTATAAGTTCGGCAATGAGGAAAAAGCGTATGATGTTGTACAAGAGGCCTTTATGAAATTATGGGAAAACTGTTCCAAGGTTGCACCGGACAAGGCCAAGTCCTATGTATATACCATTGCAAACAATTTATACCTGAATGTTATAAAAGCGGAAAAAGTAAGATTAAAATACGCACCGGATACCAATGCAATTGTAAATGAATCCCCGGAATTTTTATTGGAGGAACAGGAATATAAAGAAAAATTGGAACGTGCATTGGCAGCTTTGCCAGAAAACCAACGTACCACCTTTTTGCTAAATAGGATAGATGGAAAGAAATATGCGGAAATCGCGGAAATGGAGGGGGTAAGTGTAAAAGCTATTGAAAAAAGGATGCACTTGGCCTTAAAAACACTTAGGGACCAGATTGAAGGAATATAGGACAAAGAATTGAATACGGAGTAATGAGTAAATGGGCAATTGGGGTATTTTAACCTATTTAGGGTTAGAAAATTATCATTTTATACAGCAATCCCAAGACACGACACAAATATCGCTATACTAGTAGTAATTGTTAATTGTTAATTGAAAAGTAGGGTATTTTCAGTTTTGATTGTTATACCTATATAAAGCTAGAAACCATGCAGGAAAATTATTTGGCAAAATGGCTCAACAACGAACTCACGCAAGAGGAGTTGGTTAAGTTTAAAGAGACCGAAGAGTATGCCTCGTACATAAAACTACGGGAAGCCACCAATAATTTGGCAGCGCCTGATTTCAACATGGCCAAGGCTTGGGATGACCTCAACAAACACAAGGCTTCCACCAAGAAAAAAGTAATTAATCTTAATCCATATAAGAAATATTTGGGCATAGCCGCTGCCATTACCTTGATTATTGTTGCCTCCTTTTTGTACTATGGCAACTTGAACGAGGAAATAAGTACACAATATGCAAAAAGGACGGAAATATTGCTTCCAGATGCTTCGGAAGTTAGACTGAATGCAGATTCCCAAATTTCGTACAGCAAAAAGAATTGGACAAAAAAAAGGGACATAGCACTAAACGGAGAAGCTTATTTTAAGGTAGCCAAAGGAAAGCGTTTTACCGTAACAACGGAGCAAGGAACCGTAACCGTTTTGGGTACCCAATTTAATGTAGAAAACAGAAAAGGCTATTTTGAAGTAGCCTGCTACGAAGGTTTGGTAAGTGTTGTGTACAACAAGCAAGAAATTAAACTCCCAGCTGGCAATTCATTGGTGGTCATAAACGGAGAATTACAGGCCTTAAAAATACCAAATACAAAGGAACCCTCCTGGATAAGGAACGAAAGTAGTTTTAAAAGTATTCCCTTGAAATTTGTTTTGGATGAATTTCAAAGACAATTTAGTATTGAGGTCTCTACCAAAAACATAGATACCAATCAATTATTTACAGGATCCTTTAGCAATACGGATAAGGAATTGGCGTTGCAAAGTATTAGTACTCCTTCTCAGATCATGTATAAACTAGAGGGGAATAAAGTGCTGTTCTATGCTGAAACGCCATAAAGACCTTGTATTTCTTGTTGCCCTTTGTTTATCCCTTCTTTTCCCTTATTCCAACCGGGCACAAGATAATAGTGCGCCAAAAGCAAATCTAATCAGTTATTTGGAAAAACTGGAAAGGGAGTTCAACATAAAATTCTCCTATGCCGATCAGGACTTGCAACAATTGCAATTTTCTATTCCGGATACCAATTCCCTACCCCAAATACTTGACGAGCTTCGCAGTCAGACCCTATTGGACATCACTAAGCTCAATGATCGTTATTTTGCCATATCCAAAAGTAAGTTCATAGATATCTGTGCCAAGGTGATGGATAATTTTGAGAACAGCACCATCATGAATGCTACCGTGCAGGTTTTGGGCAACAATATATCGCAAATTACCGATCTTGAGGGGCAGTTTAGAATTAAGCAGGTGCCTAGAAATGCCAATATCGCCATAAAACACCTTGGTTTTAAGACCAAATATTTAAGTGCGGAAGAACTCCTGGACAATAATCCATGCAAGACCATATTATTGTCTCCAAATTATCAGCAACTGGAAGAAGTTGTTGTCTATCAATTCCTTACAACCGGTATCACTAAAGAACCGGATGCCAGCATTGAACTCAACACGGACAAATTTGGAATTTTACCCGGTCTTATAGAACCTGATGTACTGCAGACCATACAAGCATTGCCCGGAATTAAGAGTGTGGACGAGACCGTGTCCGACATCAATGTGAGGGGAGGTACCAACGACCAAAATTTAGTATTGTGGGATGGTATAAAAATGTACCATTCAGGACATTTTTTTGGTTTAATTTCTGCTTTTAACCCCTATTTGATAGATAATGTAAATATCATAAAAAATGGGACCAGCGTGCAATATGGTGATGGAGTGAGCAGTGTAATCAATATAAAGACCAGAAATAACATCAACGATTCATTCGTGGGAGGGGCAGGATTTAATTTATTGAGCGGCGATGTATTTGGACAGCTACCCTTTTCCGAGAAAGTTTCCGTTCAGTTTTCCGGTAGACGTTCTACCACAGATTTTATAAATACCCCTACCTACAATCGGTTTTTTGACAAAGTGTTTCAGGACAGTGAGGTCAAGGAAAATGGCAATTCAACCAATGCCGAAAATACAGTTAGGGACGAAGATTTCTATTTCTACGATTTTACGGGCAAATTGCTTTACGACATCAGTGAAAACCAGAAGGCGAGACTTAGTTTTATCAATACCAACAACCACCTTAATTACTCGGAAAAAACGGAGGATGCCACGGCCAAAAGTCTATTGGATCAAACCAATCTTTCCTTTGGAGGGAGCTTGGAAAGTAAATGGACTCCCAACTGGAGTACCCATTTAAACCTGTATTACACCCGCTACAATTTGGATTCCCAAAACATCCCTTCCCAATCCCAGCAACTTTTTCAGAGTAACCAGGTTTTGGAAAAGGCAATAAAATTGAACACCAAATACCACTTTGGCCCAAACCTTAATTGGTTGAACGGATATCAACTTAATGAGGTGGGCATAACCAACTTTACCCAAGTGAGCCAACCCCCATACAAGAGCAATATAAAAGGGGTGATTATGACGCATTCCCTATTTTCCGAGTTGGATTATAGATCCAAAAATGAAAAATTCAATGCCAGAGGCGGACTAAGATTAAATTACATTAAAAACTTAAAGACCTTTAAAACCTTTGACGAGTTTATTCTAGAACCCAGATTAAACTTAAATTATGCTTGGACAGAAGAGCTAAAGACCGAATTACTTGGAGAATTTAAAAGTCAGTCCACCAACCAAATAATAGATTTGGAACAAAATTTTTTGGGAATTGAAAAAAGGCGATGGATACTTTCGGACAACGAAATATTACCTATTACCAAAAGCAAACAAATATCCCTTGGACTAAATTATGACAAAAATACGCTTTATGTAGGTGTTGAAGGCTTTTACAAGAAGGTGGATGGCATAAGTACTGCTACACAGGGGTTTCAAAACCAAGATCAATTTAATGGCGAAATAGGAAAATACGACATATCCGGAATCGAATTCTTGATCAATAAAAAAACAACAACCTATAGCACCTGGCTCAGTTACGCCTATAACACCAACAATTATACTTTTGAGAATATAACGCCCCAGCAATTCCCCAACAATTTGGACATTAGGCACACCATAAGCTTTGCCGGCACCTATACTTACAAGAGCTTTAGAATGGGGCTTGGTGCCAATTACCACACGGGAAGACCATATACCAAACCACAGGAAGGCAACAACTCTATTATCCTGGATGTTTTCCCCAATCAAATCAATTATGAGGAGCCAAATAGTAGTAGACTCCCAGCCTACCTCAGGGCAGATGCTTCGTTTATCTACAACTTCAAGATAAGCCAAGGAATAAAATCGTCCGTAGGGGCTTCCGTCTTAAACCTATTGAATAAAAAGAATATCCTTAATATCTATTACAGGATAAATGAACAAAACGAAATTGAAACTATAGAAAGAGTTTCATTAGGCATTACCCCCAACTTTAGTTTCCGAATGAGCTTTTAGTTTTTCCAATATGTTCCTTGCAAAATAAATAAAGACGGGTAACTGCTTTAGAACCTTGTTGTTTACACAACTTGGATTTTTGCCATAAAAAAACCGGGAGTTATGGATTGTACCTATCCATAACTCCCGGTATATAAATAAATAATCAATAAAATTACTTGCTCAAATCCTTAATTCTAATATTCCTAAAGGCGAGTTCGGCACCATGGCCCAAGAAACCAATGTGACCTGTATTTCTTTCCAGGCCTGGGTGTTCCTTATGGTCTGCCGTCCCATTCTTGGACGCCTCCTTCCAATCCCCATCCACAATGACGGTGCCATTCAAGGTTACTTTAACATGATTTCCCTTAACGACAACCTCCTGCGAATTCCATTCCCCTACCGGATTCAATGCTCCTCTTTTTGCCGCCATTATTCCATATACGGACCCATGGTATTGGTAAGGTTTTAGATTGGCGTAAATTTCGGCCGTATTGTCCAAAATCTGCAATTCCTTACCTTCATAGGCAGCATCGCCCTTTAAGGGAGCATGAATACCCAAACCGTTGTTGGCGCCAGGAGTCAATTTAAAATCGAACCTGAAAATAAAATCCGAATATTCTTCTGCGGTATACAAATTTCCGTGACCACCCCTTTTAGGGCGTACCAATAACTCATTGTTTTCCATAACATAGTCGGTTTTATTGCCGACCCAATGATCAAGATCCTTTCCATTCAGCAAAGATTTAAAACCTTCTTTCTTTTCCTCTTCGGTCAATAGATCATCACCAGAACCAATTTCCCTTACATAAATATTCCTAAAGCCCAAGTCTTCCCCGTGAGCCTGTAGCTCAATGGCCTCTTTTGCAAAAATTGCCTGTTTGCGATCCCAATAGTTTTCCAAAACTACATTATCCGTTACCAAGACTCCATTTAAGTGTATCGTAACGCGCTCACCCACCATTTTAATCCTAAAGGTATTCCATTCATCAATGGGGTTGTCGGCCACCTGCAAAGGCTTACTCTCATGTTTTTGATTATTGTACAAACCACCTGACCCCACTTGGGCACCAACATTTACTCTGGCAATGTCCCATATTTGAACCTGGGGCGTACCCCTTAAATAAATACCACTATCGCCTCCGTTGGTAATCTTCCAATCTACGAGCATTTCAAAATCGCCATAATCCTTAATGGTACAAATATTATTATATCCTTCCCCTTTAAAACCGATAACACCGTTTTCTATATACCAATCTTTCATCATCTGTTCATTGGCCTTGGCCTGTTCTGCTGCCAATTTTCTGGAAGACATTTTGGACCGTGCTATTGGATTTTGTACCAATCCTTCCCATCCTGTAAAGTCCTTGCCATTGAAGATCGATACAAAGCCTTTCTCATTGGGCATTTTATCCAAAAACTCCTTCACGTCAATTTTAATATACTGGCTATCTGGACCTGTAAGGTTGTCTATACTTCTAGATACAATATCCCTTACCACTTCCCCGCTTAGGCCATCCTGTTTACCAGGGGTAGGCAAAGCAATGGCTATAGCTACATTTGAAGCGGTTGTTAAAAGTTCCTTATCTTGTAAATATTCCGAAACAAAAATTAGGGAAAGGAAGGTTTTTATATTCCTTACCGCAGAAAGCACTTGCTTTTTTTCTGCGAGGGTTTTGGCCTCAGGCATCAGCTTCCTAACCAACAACAATTTCTGATCATCCGGATAATCCGATTTTCTGACCTTGGCAAGATAATTGGTAAAAGCATTTTTTCTTATTGCACCATCAGTACTAGATGTGGCCGACCTAAATAGATATGGCAAAGCATCATTGTTTTTCCAGTTGGACAAGGCATCCAAAGCAATCATTTTTTCACTATCATTACCTTTAGAAAGGCTTTGGGAAACCAATTCCAATGCTTCCTGATTACTTAAGGAAGCCAGTACCGGCAATAATTTTGACTTATCCGCGGCCTTTTTATACTCCTTGAAGACAGCATCCGCATATTTGCCATTACTTTCATCCAGAATACCCAAAAGGGCCTGCTGTGCATTATTTATGTTTTCGGCCTTATCGGTCTTGTTCAACAGATTAACCAAGGTGGAAAAATCCTTATCCGTTGAAATAGATGGCAAAGCCCTGTATACTGCACCAGCAACCTTTTCACTTCCTGAATCGATAACCGCTACCAGTGTATCAAATTGATCAGTGGCATTTCTGGCCGCCAAGACATTTATCAATACTTCCTTACCGGCCTCATTTACATTGGGGAGCTGACCGGCCAATAACCCACTGTCCTTGGCATCGCACAATCTTAACAAGCTTTCCTCTATAGCCTTATATTCCACAGGGGTAGTGGCCTGTTTTAAACTGTTGAACAATACTGGTAAGGCCTTGTTCTTTTCTTGATAGGACAAAGATTTTATTCCTGCCTCACGTACAGCAACATCCTTGTCTTCCACCGCCTTCAAAACAACCTTATCAAAAACAGCCATTTCCTTGCTTTTACCAAGCATTCTAATTATAAGCGGTTTAATTTCTATTGATGATTTCTTATACTGTTTTACCCATAGTGCAACCTCCGTGGACGTAAGATCGGAGCCGGCCGCATCCAGCACGGCACCAACATAATTCTTATTGCTGTTCTTGGACTCCTTTAACAAGGTCTTGGTAAAGGCTGTGCCTTCATTCTCACTCAATATATGAATTCCCGCAGATCGATAATGCAGTTGGTCATCCATCCTGCAATTTTTGAGCAAGGCGTTGGCCACGGTATTACTTAAAACTTTATCGCCTTTCTTTTGCAATTTATTGCCATAGTGGATAAAGGCTATAATACTTTTGGAGTCATCCAATTGATAATTGGAGCTAGAAACAGCTTTTTCCAAGACCTCATAGGAAGTTGGACTTCCTATTTCGGCCAAAGCCATCAAGGCTCTTTCTTGTACTATTTTCGAAGATGAGTTTACACTAGCTTTCAACACTTCTTCCGCAGGAGCAAATTGTAGTGCGCCCAAAGCCTCAATAAAAGCAGCTTGTTTATTTACATCCCCTACCTCCGTAGCTTTCAAAATTGCCAAGGAAGCGTCAGTGGTACCTATGGCCGTTAAAGCGGCCAATGCTGGCTTAAACAAGTCGTTATTGGATAGATACCCCTTTAAAACTGGAACACTTGCATCGGTTCCAACATAAATTAGTCGGTCCATTAAAAAGGTCTTTACCTCCTTGTGTTTAGCCGCCCCCACCGCATGTAACAAGGCCTTTTCAACCACAGAGTTCTGAATTTTTGGTTGTTTCCCACCACTATAAATAGACACACTCTGAATGGCGTATCTGGCCTGGGTATCATTTCCACTTCCCAAAGGAACCAGCTTATCGGTAATTTTTAGGATCCCATCCTCGCCCAGATCAATAATCTCCTGCATTAGGCGATCCGAATGATCCAGGTCTTCCGTTGGTAATTGCATCAAAATATCGGCCACCTTGGTATCCAAGGTTCTATTGTCCTGTGCACTAATGGCAAATGTGCCTATAAATAGCATTAGCACACCTATGTTTTTATATAATGTATTCATTTTATATTTCTAGTATTTGGTTAATAAGCCCAAGAGGACCTCATTGGTTGATCTATTAATCTATTGGCTTCCTCATCATTGATAAATTCCTGTTTTACAGGATCAAACTCCAATGTACGTCCCAATCTCAAGGCGATAATACCCATGTTCACAACCGTTGCGGAACGATGGCCATTCTCTTCATTAAGGGCAAATTTCTGTCTGGTTTTAACCGATTCCGAGAATACGGTAATCTGCTCTTCAGGATCTGGAATACTATTGATCAAACCTTCTATATTGGGGATGGTCGACTTAAAACCGTTGTATATTTTTCCATTGGGCCCTTCAATATAGGCAGCATCCTTATCACTATTTTCACCGTCCAGGATAATTTGACAACCATCGGCATAGGTATAGGTAATTCTTCTCCAAGTCCCTATGGCATCATAGTGCTGCTCTGGTGCATCCACCTCCACTTTTACCGGACTGGTATTATCCTTTCCTAAAAAATATTGTACCGGATCAATATAGTGCTGGCCCATATCACCGAGCCCACCGCCATCATAATCCCAATATCCCCTAAAGGTACCGTGCACCCTATGTGGATGATAAGGCTTTTCCGGGGCCGGTCCCAGCCACATATTATAGTCCAACTCCGCTGGTACGGGTTGAGGCGTTAAATTTTCCTTTCCAACCCAATAGAACTTCCAATTAAATCCAGTAACCCCGCTAATGGTCACTTTTAACGGCCACCCTAAGGCACCACTATCCACTACCTTCTTCAACTTTTTTACCGGAGTACCCATTCCGTAAAAGTTATCCTTAAAACGGAACCAGGTATTTAAGCGGAACATCTTTCCATGCAATTGCATGGCTTCCACAACCTTTTTACCTTCACCTATAGTTCTTGTCATGGGTTTTTCACACCAGACATCCTTTCCTGCTTCCGCCGCCATAATAGACATAAGACCATGCCAGTGGGGAGGAGTAGCTATATGCACGATATCCACATCAGGTCTTTGCAAAACTTCCCTAAAGTCCCGATACCCCTTAACACCGCTTCCCACTTTTTGAAGGGTATTCGAGAGATGGTTGGCATCGGCATCGCAAATAGCCAAAAGTCTAGTCCCTTCATAATTCAAATGTCCTTGGCCCATACCCCCAACGCCTATTACGGCCTTGGTCAATTGATCGCTAGGCGGAATAAAATTTGTCCCTCCCATGACATGTCTTGGAATTATACTGATTCCTGCAGCTGCCACTAGCGACTTTCTAACAAATTCCCTACGGCTGGTTGATTTTTTATCCATCTATACTTATTCTATTAATTAATTGAAGTTTCAATATTTAAACCCACAAAGAAATAGTGACATGCGTAAAAAAAGGGGTAATATTTGGGGTAATAAAATTGAAAAAGAGGGAATTATATAAATATTTTCAAATATCCATGGGTGCTGTTAGGGCTTATTAACCACCATGTCCTCAAATTTAACCGTATATACCTCACCGTAAATTTTTTCATAAAGCTTAACAAAATTGTCATAGGCAGTATGTGCCAAACTCAATTTCCCCTGCCTAATAAGAATCTGCAATTTGATCTGTAGGGCATGCTCATTTAAATCATCGTAGATATACATCACGGATGCCAAGTTATACATTAAGGCGCTATGCGTATCCATGTCCAACATTTTTGAAATATCATAACAGAATTCTATGATTCTATTGCTCATATTTTCAACAATGGGATCCAGCCATGAATCGCTCATGTTTACAAAAAATCGATCTGACTTTAATATAGAGAACAATTGGGGCAATTGTTCTTCCAAATAAGGAACGGTTACCCCGCTACTACCCAAATCTTTCAAATAATCCAAAACCTCCTGATAATCGCAAAAACAATTTTTTCCTATTTCCAAATACCAACTTTTATCCCGAAATGTCAAATTCATTTCCTTGGCTTCGGACAAAATGGCCCTAAGATTCTGGATATTGGTACCCCTGGTATTTTTGGCATTCTTTGGGCTCATCCCTGGCCAAAGAGCTTCCGTAAGCTTTTTGGTACTAATTCCATCCTTGTCGCCAATACTATGCAACAAAATTATAACAAACAGCTGTTTTAACTTAGGGGACAATTTTTTGGCAATATCAACCCCTTCAGAATTTATAATGCGCAGAGCCCCAAAACAGAGTATTTTTTCCGTTGTACCAATTAACCTCTTATGATCCCTGTTGGCATGGTTTTTTACCCGTCCTACTGGTACCGACGACAACTTTGGCCTTATCGACCCCCTCTTCCTAAACTTTAACGCCAAGAAGATAAGTAAAAAACCAGCAATAGCTATTCCTATTTTCACATATAAGGATGATAATATAGAATTGTCCACCTCTATTTTTTGGTATTCCTTGGCAATTTCATGGGCATTGAGCTCACGCTCCCATATTTTAATATTGGTAAGATATCCCACAAAAAACTCTTGCCACAAATTACTTCCGATTAAAATATTATAGTCGGATGTATCATAGTCCTCAATGAGCTGTATCTCATCGGTCTGTACCCCATTTACAAAAAACAATAGTTCGTTGTTCACTTCGGAATGCACCAAGGCCACATGGGTCCATTTATTCAAGGGTACTGGGGATGACCCTGATATATAATCCTTTATTCCGGCCATGGTAAAGGTCAATAAACCTTCGTGCAACTTTAAAACAAAGTTATCCCCTTTCCCCAGTATACTATTGTTACTAGTTAGTACCGTGGGCTTGACCCATGCCAAGATGGTAAAACTTCCTTCCAAGGCCGTTCTACTGTCCAGTCCCGCATCAACATATGCCCCATCATCAAAATAACCCACCTTTCCGTGTACTTCATCGGATTGAATCTTTACATTATTTACGATAAGCTCCTTATCGTTTTTTCTAGTAGCATTTTTAATGATGGGTCCAAAAGTAAAATGATCGGTTAGACCGTATTCAAAATCCAATGGAAAACCAATAAACTCTTTAAGATTGCCACGGTTCTCAGGGGTCGTATAAATTATATCGGGTGAGAAATAATAGCCGGCTTTGTGAGGAATAAATACCGGCAAGTTTTCATTTAGATCTATTGGAAGACTAAAATGCCCATTAACAATAAGGTTGCTATGATTTTTGAAGCTAACCCCATTCAACAAGCCAACCTTGGATCTTACTGTTCCATATACCCTGCTCTTTTTATTCAAGTCCGAGATAAGTTTATCCGCGAAAGGGAACCACTCTGGATCAATTTGTATAAAATTGGGCATTTTTCCGGAGCGCTTCCAAATATCCACAATAACACTGTCATTTATAAATTCCTTATCCAACACCTTTACGGCCCCTAATTCCTTTGAAGTATCAAATTTGGCGGCATCTAGATCGCTGATCAGGGAATCCAACGAAATAGTTTCTATCTCTTGCAATGGTATCTGTGGAGCCCATGATTTGGACAGGAAGTCTTTGCCAAATATATTATCGGTCACCAAGATGAGCGAATCATTTTTTTTGGTCAATTGCTCCAAAAGAGTAGTGTAATTTTCCTGATAGTCAGAAATATAGACTGCTATAGAGGTTTTACCATTAAGAAGAACAGGTAAATTGTTACTTGTAATATGATGAATATCGATCAATACATGTGAATGTTGACGTATGTCCCACTTCTCCTCTTCTGAAAGAAGTCGATATTCCTGTGCCGTCCCCACTTTCAACAATAGAAGCAAAAACAACAAACAACATTTGGAAAATAGATTTCTTCTTAGCAATATTAACGTAATAATCCCTAAAAGGGCATTTGTATGAACTACGCAATTTACTAAGAATAAATAAAATTTCTCCTGCCGAAATTATCCGAAGTATATCTGTCCTGAACAATTTAATTTTAAGGCCTGAAAATGCAACTTCCCTTATAGGCCAAGACTTGCTTACATTCTATCGGGAACCTCTATTCCCAAAAGACCAAAGGCCGATTTTATAACCTCTCCAACCTTTTTTGCCAATTGAATCCTGAATATTTTTTTGGTCTGATCTTGCTCTCCCAATATGGACACATTTTGATAAAAAGAATTAAACTCCTTAACCAAATCATAAGTGTAATTGGCAATTAGGGCCGGACTATAGTTATCGGCCGCCAATTGTACAGTTTCTGGAAACAACTGCAGTTGTTTTAACAATTCCTTCTCTTTCCCTTCTAAATCCGTCAACTTTTGCGAACCGTGCAAGTGCTGCTCCAGTTCCTCCGCCTTCCTCAAAATAGATTGGATCCTAGCATAAGTATATTGAATAAAAGGCCCTGTATTTCCTTGAAAATCAACAGACTCCTCCGGATTGAACAAAATTCTCTTTTTGGGATCCACCTTAAGGATATAATATTTTAAGGCCCCCAGTCCTATTACTTTATACAACTCTTGTTTTTCCTCTTGGGAATAATCTTCCAGCTTGCCCAATTCCTCAGAAATAGTAGCCGCCGTTTGGGCCATATCCGCCATTAATTCATCGGCATCCACTACGGTACCTTCCCTACTCTTCATTTTACCACTAGGCAAATCTACCATCCCATAACTTAAGTGATATAGTTTTTCTGCCCAAGAAAAGCCCAGTTTCTGCAGTATTAGGAACAATACTTTAAAATGGTAGTCCTGTTCATTCCCAACAGTATAAACCATACCCTTCACATCTGGATTGTCCTTTACCCTCTGTATGGCCGTACCAATATCTTGGGTCATATACACTGCCGTACCATCTGAACGGAGTACAATTTTTTCATCCAATCCCTCGTCCGTTAGGTCTATCCAAACACTGCCATCCTCTTTCTTGTAGAAGACACCTTTTTTTAACCCATCCTCCACAAAATCCTTACCCAATAAATAGGTATTGCTTTCGTAATACAATTGATCAAAATCAACCCCCATATTTTCGTAGGTAATCTCGAACCCATCATATACCCATTGGTTCATTGTCTTCCATAAACTCACTACCTCCTCATCACCAGCTTCCCATTTTCTCAGCATTTCTTGGGCCTCCAATAAGATTGGCGCCTCTTTTTCCGCCACCTTTTCATCTATCCCTTCAGCAATCATAGTAGCAATTTCGGCCTTATAGGCCTTATCAAAAGCAACGTAATAATTCCCTACCAATTTATCACCCTTAAGCCCGGTACTTTCCGGCGTTTCTCCATTGCCAAAGCGTTGCCATGCCAGCATGCTTTTACATATATGGATTCCCCTATCGTTAATAATCTGGGTTTTATAAACCTTCTTCCCTGAGGCCTTTAAAATCTCTGCCACGGAATACCCCAACAAATTGTTTCGGACATGCCCCAAATGCAAGGGTTTATTGGTATTGGGAGACGAATACTCCACCATTATTGCGTCTGTAGTACTTTGTGAAACAAATCCAAAATCGCTCTGGTGCCTTATTCCTTCAAAAAAATCGAGGTAATATTCGTTACTAATGGTAATATTCAAAAAACCCTTAACCACGTTATAATCGGTCACCTCCTCCACTTCATCCTTTAGGAACTGTCCTATTTGCTCTCCAATTTGCACAGGATTTCCTTTCACAAATCGCAACATGGGAAAAATAACCGCTGTAATATCACCCGCAAAATCTTTGCGGGTTGGTTGAAATTCCACGCTTGGCAAATCAACTTTAAAAATAGAGGTAACAGCTTCTTTTACCTTTTGTGCAAGGACGTCTTGAATATTCATGAATTTAGGCATTTACGGCTGCAAAATTAAGCATTTTTTATTCTTTCACCTTAATGTTAAGGATAAGTAGACCACAAGAAGGAAGTTTTTTTTAACTTTATTAGCCTATACGGCCCATAGTACCATACTGTGATGATTTAAACTGGATATCCATAAAATTTATGTTGCTGAACGTTTCCTATAACAACAAAGAAATTACCAAAAAAATAGACGAAGAAGTTGGAAAACCTTTTACCCTAAAAGAGCGTTTGGCCCTGGACGGTATTGGGTCTCCCAAATTGTTCATTGTTGACAGTAGCATGGAAATTAAAAATCTATTGATCTTGGACAACAACACCAACACCTGCAACATTGAGTTAAGACCAAAAGGAATCATAATTCGCTTTAGGTCACTACTCGAAACCTTTGGACTTATTATACCATATTACAAATTTACATTATATAAGACGGACCTTGGCCTATATACAATTTACAGGGACCAATATTTTATCAAAATAAAATCTGACACAAAGGCCGTACAGAAATTTTTTACAAAATTACTGGGACATAGGGCAGACAATGCACCTACGAATATAGAAGATATTTAACCCGTCCGCCACTAATTGAAAAGAAAACCGGATGGTTTGCGCTCTAAATGAGATCTGAATACCTTGAGGCTTGCTACAACCCAACCCGTTTCGTTGGGACCTGGGCCGAAATGTCATCGGTAGTTTCCTTTTGATGCTTAAGGAGATTGCCCTGTAGTAAATGACCTTTAATTAGTCATAATATAAATAACATAAGCTAGCCGTAAAACTTTGAATACTTAGTTTGCATAAATTAAAACCGATATTATCAAAATGTTGAATCCTTTTCGCAAAAACCCATTGCTTTACATTTCCGTTGGAATCCTTTTGATATGTACAATCGTAGTGTTCATAGCCACGGAAGCAACCTATGAGGCCATTGAAATCGCTTCCATTTGGGTCAGGAACTATTTTGGATATTTCTACCTATATCTTGGGCTGGGCTTCGTATTTCTTTTGTTGGTCATTGCACTATCCCCTTTAGGAAAAATAAAACTGGGCAGAAAAAATGAAAGACCTGAATTTACCACTTGGGCATGGACGGCCATGCTTTATAGTGCCGGTATGGGTGCTGGAATCTTGCTCCGTGCAGTTCAGGAACCTGTTTTTATGCAGCAAAACCCTCCCTTCCCTTCAGATTTGCCATCGGAAATCCTAGCCCTGGAATTCACCTTTTATCAGTGGGGATTTACGGCCTGGGCATTTTATGGACTTTTTGCCATGACCCTAGGTTATTATCTTTTTGTTAGAAAGAAAAAAGTACTCATCAGCTCTACCATTGGGGACATATTGCCCAATAAGGCGGCAAGAACAGGAATTGATGCCCTTACCATTATGACCACGGTATTTGGTCTGGTTGCGGCCATAGGCCTGGGAACAACCCAAATTAATGGAGGCCTAAATCATATTACCTCTTCCAATTTCGGCTTGGCCACTACGCTATTGCTCACCACCCTTATCTCGGTGTTGGCTTTCTATTCTGCTTGGAAAGGGGTTAACAAAGGAATTCAGATACTTTCAAAGGTAAACATCCTTATCACCTTGGTGGTATTGATTTTTGCCCTTGTTCACAGCGACATCCTTAAGGTTGTAAACCATTTTTTAGTGGCTACCTTCCACTACATAATTGATTTCATACCCCTGAGTTTGGCCTATGGCAGTTATGATCCAGGCATGGCTTTTCTCACTGATTGGACCTTCTACTATTGGGCATTTTGGTTGGCATGGGCACCTTTTACAGGAATCTTTATTGCCAGGATCTCCAAAGGGCGTAGCCTAAGACAGTTGTTATTGGGTGTTTTGGTCATCCCCAGTTTGGGTACCTTTTTTTGGTTTTCAGTATTTGGAACCTCGGCCTTCCAACTCATTGAGGGATGGGGAAGTTATAACAACGAATTTAATGGTGTGTTTTCCTCTATTTTTGTTTTTTTCGGCAACTACCCTTTCGCCACATTCCTTAATATTACCACCATATTATTATTGATAGGTTTTTTGGTAACTTCCGTTGATTCTGCTGTTTTTGTATTGAGTATGTTTTCGGATAAAGGCAAACAAGAACCTAGCAAAAAACATCGCCTAATTTGGTCCCTCTTTATTTTTTTGGCTACAATTGCCCTAATTCTATTGGGCAATGCAAAACCAGAGGTAGATGTATTAAGTGCCGCACAAAAGCTATTGATTATCACTTCACTTCCCTTTGCCTTTTTTATGGTCTTTATGGCCATAGTTTTTATCAAGGAGCTACTGAAATACCATAGCTATTATACTTTAATAGGTAAGGAACAAAAACCAATGGATAAATAATTACTCTTTTGGAAGAAACACCTCTGCCATCATACAGCGTGCACTGCCGCCTCCGCAGGTTTCAATAGTATCCAACGAACTATGGATGATGGCACAATGCTTTTCCAACGCCCTTAACTGTTCCTGTCTTAAACTAGTGTAAGCTGCCGTACTCATTACCAAATAGCGTTTTTCTCCCATTCCGAAGACCTGTAGCATATTCCCGGCAAAATGGTGCATCTGTTTTTCGGAAATAGTAATAATTTCCTTGCCATCTTGTTTTAAATGGCTCACGACATTCTTTTTTTCTTTTTTGTCATCAATGGAATCCAAACATATTACCGCAAACGTTTCTGCCAAACACATCATTACGTTGGTATGATAAATAGGTTTTCGGGTACCCGCTACGGATTGATTGGCAGTGAATACAATAGGAGTATATTCAAAATCTTCACAAAACTCTATAAACAAATCCTCATGCGCCCTATCTGAGAGGGCACAATAGGCTTTTTCATTCACCCTGTCCAATACAACACTTCCTGTGCCTTCCAAAAAATAGCCCTCCTCCTCAGCCGAGGTATAATCCATTATATTTTCTATAATAAACCCCCTCTGCTCCAAAAGTGCCAGAATATCATCCCTTCGTTCATTTCTTCTATTCTCGGCGAACATAGGATAAATCCCCACTGTTCCATCGGCATGGAAGGACACCCAATTATTGGGAAATATGGAATCCGGGGTATCCACATCCTTTTTGTCATCTACCACTATAACATTTACCCCTTTTTCCCTCAACTCCAAAACAAAAGCATCAAATTCCTCCTGCGCCTTCAAATTTATTTCCTGGTTTTTTAGATCAAGATCTTCCTGAAAATAGTTATTCACGGCAGTTTGCTCGTTCATTCGAAAATTCACTGGGCGCACCATCAAAATAGTATTGGTAATTTGCATTTTATTAGTCACTTTTCAAATTGGGTATTACAAAACTTTCCATCATTAAAACTGTGCAAATTTAGCTTAATTATTTCCTGGAACGGATTATATGCAAAAATTGGCACTAGAACTATACTATTCCCTCACCAAGGGCAAGGTGCTACACCTTAAAAGCCCCTCTTGTTTGGCTATCTCCGAATAAGCTATTTCCTCCACCGTAAAACCGTGTTCCCGCAACCAGTTGTTCAACCTTGTAAAATTACGCTCAGAAACCACCACATTGGGGGATATGGAAAAAACATTGCTTACCATATTATACATTTCCTCTTTCCCGATCTCGAATACATTGTCGCTTCCAAAATAATCCAGCAACCATTGATACTCCTCTTCCCTTAAAAATCCATTCTTATGTAAAATGGCCTTATTTTTTCCAACGGGCTGAAAACAACAGTCCAAATGTAGGGCATTTTCCCTGGCATTGGTATTCGACTTTCTAAGTTCAAAAGCCTTTACCTTTTTATTTGGGAATTGACTGGCAATAAAATCTACCGCTTCCTGGTTGGTACGTGCCGTAATATAATCCGCATAATCCGAACCCGTATATGTGCCCATAAAAATATACTCTCCCCATGGCATAACGTCCCCTCCCTCTACATGAACCTCTTCTGGGGGATAGATTATCTGATCTTCATCTATTTTATTCAACACATATTTAATAGCCTGAAATTCCTTTTCCCTATCCGGAAGAATATTCGCCTTCACCAGCTTATCCCCAATAACAAAAGCAATATCCCGTGAAAATATTTGATTACAATCCTTCAAGACTTTGGGCCTAAACACTTGAACATCGTATTTGGCAAATACTTGGGCAAAACCGTCCATTTCCCTTACCATATCCACCTCTTTGGGGTAGGTGCCGGCCAAAATATGTTCCAATGACTTGGGATCATAGGCTTCCTCTGGTTTCGGAATAGGGCCACAGCTTTTAGCCGTTCCCAATACCACAGATCTTAAGCGTGAAGTTTCATCCTGTACGTTCAACTTTAGCATACCTGCTTTTTAGGTAAAGATAGAAATACTTATTCTGATAAATAAAAACTGCCCTTTGTATATTTAACACAAAGGGCAGTGGCATAGAATTTGTGTTTTTTCTATCTTTTGTCCAAAGCAACAAAGGATCTGCTCTTTTCTCCAATATATACCTGTCTTGGTCTACCGATAGGCTCATTATTCAACCTCATTTCCCTCCATTGGGCAATCCAGCCCGGTAGGCGTCCCAAAGCAAACATAACGGTGAACATTTCTGTTGGAATACCTAGTGCCCTATATATTATTCCAGAGTAAAAGTCAACGTTGGGATATAATTTTCTGTCTACAAAATATTTATCTTCCAAGGCCTCTTTTGCCAATCCTTTAGCTATATCCAAGATTGGATCATCTATACCCAAATCTCCAAGAACTTCCTCAGCTGCCAGTTTAATAATCTTTGCCCTGGGATCAAAATTCTTGTACACTCTATGTCCAAAGCCCATTAAACGAAAAGGATCGTTCTTGTCCTTGGCCTTGGCCATATACTTTTTGGTATCCCCTCCATCGGCCTCTATAGCCTCCAACATTTCCAAAACCGCCTGATTGGCTCCACCGTGTAAGGGGCCCCAAAGTGCACAGATCCCGGCAGAAATGGAGGCAAATAATCCCGCATGTGAAGATCCTACGATACGAACGGTAGAAGTAGAACAGTTTTGTTCATGGTCCGCATGCAAGATCAATAATTTATCCAAGGCCTCAATGACGATCTTGTTCTTTTTGTAATCCTGGTTGGGCTTTTTGAACATCATTTTATGAATATTCTCCACATAACCCAAGGAATCGTCCCCATAATCCAGCGGCAATCCTTTTTTCTTTCTTAAGGTCCATGCCACCAAAACAGGAAATTTGGCCAAGATCCTTACTATGGCCCAATACATTTCCTTTTCCGAGGATACGTTTACTGAAGTTGGATTAAAGGCAATCAGCGCACTGGTTAAGCTGGAAAGTACACCCATTGGATGTGCCGATTTTGGAAAACCATCCAAAATCTTCTTCATCTCCTCATCTACATGCGATTCAGCTTTTATATCTTCATGAAATTTATCCAATTGCCCTTGATTTGGCAATGCTCCAAAAATCAACAAATAGGCCACTTCCAGAAAATCGGCCTTTTCCGCCAATTCTTCAATAGAATATCCGCGATACCTTAAAACTCCCTTTTCACCATCCAGAAAAGTAATGGCACTCTCACAGGAGCCGGTATTCTTAAACCCAGGGTCTATCGTTATCATTCCTGAATTGGCCCTCAAAGTTTTGATATCTATAGCCAACTCATTTTCAGTGCCTTCTATAACTGGAAATTCAAATTTTTTCCCGTTGTATTCTAATGTTGCGTTATTCGCCATTTTTTAAATTCCTGTTTTATTCAATTATTCGTAAAAATACTAAAAACACCCAAGGATAACAATTGAAGATTTTGTTATTTAATGAATAATAGTGAATTATTCAAAAACCTGATATGATTTGATTCTATTGGTTAATGGAATAAAGATATTTGTAGTAATCATCAACCGATTTTTCCCAGGTGAACCTCATCTTTTTGGCATTGGCCTGAATCTGCTTCCACTTTGGTTTGTCATTCTCAAAAACATCCAAAGCCTGATCAAGTGCCAAGATCATATTTTTAATTTTATCATCATAGGTCTTCCCATCAAAACTAAATCCAGTTCTCATGTGCTCTACAGTATCCCTTAGACCACCCGTATTGTGTACCAGACATGGATTTCCATTACGCATGGCCAACATTTGGCTAATGCCACAGGGCTCGAATAAACTGGGCATAAAATATAGGTCGGTTTCCAAATATATCGAATCGATCAAATCTTCGGATTGACCGTTGGTGAAAATAAAATTTTTATGATCATAGCTCAATTGACGAAATAGCTCTTCATATTCAGGGGCACCTGTTCCCAAAAGCATAAAGATTCCGTCTACCTTTTTCAATCTGTTCAATATTTGCACAAATGCCTCCGGTGAACGCTTAAAGAAATAAAATTTCTGCTCTGTTAAACGGGCCACACTTGAAACTATGAATTTAGGCTTTTCAGTAACATATTCCATTACCTTTTCCCCGGTATGCGCCAAAAAATCGGCTTTATATTTCTTGGATTCCTCCTGTAGCCACCTAAATAAAGCCTTGACGATATTTCTGTACAACAATCCCTTTTCGGCCGCACGAATATTCTTGTAATTGGAACCATTGAGAATCCCGAACAACCTCCCTTGATTGTTTGCCTCCTGTAAGTCCATTTCCAAACCTTCACCTCCTATAAATTCAGGTGGATTGCTCGGTCTTAGTACATCCTCCTTATACGAGGGGGATACGGTATGTACGGCATCGGCCAATCGAATACCTACAGCCATAAGATTAATACAATCTTGGTACCTATAGTCCATCAACTTCTTTTCATCTATGGATACATTGGGAAACCAATTTCCTAGGGATGAGTAATTATTATAGAACGGTCGTATACCTTGAATGGCCAGATTATGAATGGTATAGACATAGCGCATTTTCTTAAGGGCCTGATATTCGGGGTGATAGGTTTTTAGAAACAAAACCAAACTGGAATGCCAATCGTGCATATGAACTATATCCAATTCCCCAAAAGCCCCAACCTTTATTGCCTCGGCCACGGCCGTACAAAAAATAGTGAACTTAATGTTATCCGTAAAAAAAGCCTCTTCCGGATCATCATGATAAATATGTCCTATTTCACCACCGGTAATTTCAGGATGGTGTATTACGTAATGATGTAAATTTGCAAATTCCTTTTTGGGGGAGACTTCATATAACTCTGCCACATAGACCATCCCCCTCAGGTTTAAATTAAGATTGGTAATGAAGGTTCCATTTTGATGCAATCTTGAATAGGAGGGCACTACTACATGCGCCATATCTCCCCTATCCGAAATCTGCCGAGGCACATCCCTAACAACATCGCCCATACCACCGGCCTTGCACTTTGGAATACCGTCATTCTCAGCAGCAACAAATAGAAAATTATTCATTTAATCCAGGATTTGGTTATTATTTCGAGTATTAATTTGAGTAGGATAATATAATTATTTATTTCTGATAAGTAAACAAACCACCATGATATTTAAAAAAAAAGCCACTCTATATAGAATGGCTTTTTTTAACGTACTAAATTTTGTGTTATTTTATTTTGAAGGCATCCACTCCTGGATAATATGCCGTACTCCCCAATTCTTCCTCTATCCTTAACAATTGGTTGTATTTAGCCATCCTATCGGATCTGGAAGCTGAACCAGTTTTAATCTGCCCAGTATTTAAGGCAACGGCCAAATCGGCAATGGTGTTATCCTCCGTTTCACCTGAACGGTGCGACATAACAGAAGTGTAACCCGCATTTTTAGCCATATTCACCGCTGCTATGGTTTCGGTTAAAGTTCCAATCTGGTTAACTTTGATAAGAATGGAGTTGGCAATACCTTCCTTTATCCCTCTGGACAAACGCTCTACGTTGGTCACAAATAAATCATCGCCTACCAACTGTACTTTATCCCCAATTTTATCGGTCAAAGCCTTCCAACCTTTCCAATCGTTCTCATCCATACCATCCTCAATGGAAATAATTGGATATTTACCACTCAAGTCTGCCAAATATTGAGCTTGTTCCTCAGAAGTTCTAACGACTCCCTTATCACCTTCAAACTTGGTATAATCGTATTTTCCATCCACATAGAATTCTGCAGCAGCACAATCCAAGGCGATCATAACATCGTCCCCTAATTTGTATCCTGCCTTTTCTACCGCTTTTGCAATTGTATCCAATGCATCCTCGGTACCGCCGGCAAGATTGGGAGCAAAACCACCTTCATCCCCAACAGCTGTACTTAATCCCCTATCGTGTAAAACTTTTTTTAGATTATGGAATATTTCAGTACCCATTTGCATGGCATGCGAAAAATTATTGGCCTTAACCGGCATCACCATAAATTCTTGAAAAGCTATGGGAGCATCGGAATGTGACCCCCCATTAATTATATTCATCATTGGCACCGGTAAAGTATTGGCGCTAACACCGCCCACATACCTAAATAGGGACAATCCCAATTCATTGGCAGCGGCCTTGGCAACTGCAAGGGAAACTCCCAAAATGGCATTGGCCCCCAATTTCGATTTGTTGGGCGTACCATCCAAGTCTATCATGGTTTGGTCAACCAAATTTTGTTCAAAAACGGACATACCCAGAATCTCCTCGGCTATAACGGTATTTACATTGTTAACCGCCTTTCCTACTCCTTTACCCATGAAAGTTTTTCCTCCATCACGAAGCTCAACCGCTTCATGCTCACCTGTAGAAGCTCCTGAAGGAACAGCTGCCCTTCCCATTACTCCATTTTCGGTAATTACATCTACTTCTACTGTTGGATTGCCTCTTGAATCCAAAATTTGTCGTGCATGAACACTTAGGATGATACTCATATGTCTTTCTTTTATTTTTTAGTTAAATTATTATGCAAATATAGCAAAGGGAGCGCTTTTAACCCCACTAATACTGGCATTAATGACCCTTTGATAACAATAAAATAAAACTATAACGTTTTAGTTTACCGTAGATTGGATCATTTCGAAAAATTGATCGAACAAATAGTCTGCATCATGTGGCCCTGGACTTGCCTCAGGGTGGTATTGAACGGAAAATACGTTCTTATCTTTCATTTTAATCCCGGCTACGGTATTATCATTAAGATGAACATGGGTTATTTCCAAATTGGGATTGGCCTCGGTCTCTTCCCTGTTGATGGCAAAACCGTGATTTTGTGAAGTAATCTCCCCTTTTCCAGTTACCAAATTCATTACAGGGTGGTTTATACCCCTATGTCCGTTATGCATTTTATATGTAGAAACCCCATTGGCCAATGCCAACACTTGATGCCCCAGACATATACCAAATAAAGGTTTGTTGGATTTGATCATTTCTTTGGCCGACGCTATCGCCTCTTGCAGGGGATCTGGATCTCCAGGACCATTGGAAATGAAGTAGCCGTCAGGATTCCAAGAGCTCATTTCCTGAAATGTTGCATTGTAGGGGAAAACCTTGATGTACGCATCCCTTTTCGCCAAGTTTCGAAGAATATTTTTCTTAATCCCGATATCTAGGGCAGATACTTTATATTTTGCATCCTTATCCCCATAATAATAAGCCTCTTTGGTAGAAACTTTAGAAGAAAGTTCCAAACCTTCCATGCTTGGCACTTCTGCCAATTTTCTCTTCAACCCCTCAATATTGTCCACATCCGTAGATATTACCGCATTCATGGCACCGTTATCCCGAATATACCCCACCAAAGCCCTGGTATCCACGTCGGAAATGGCCAACAAATTATTTTTATCCAAAAATTCCTGTAGACTTAAATCCGCATCGGGTCTGGAATAATGGTAACTGAAATTTTTACACACCAAGCCGGATATTTTCACGGAATCAGATTCAACTTCCTCGTTATTGGCGCCATAATTTCCAATATGGGCATTGGTGGTTACCATGATTTGCCCAAAATAGGACGGATCCGTAAATATCTCCTGATAGCCGGTCATACCAGTGTTAAAACAAGCCTCTCCAAAGGCAGTTCCTTCTTTGTCCCCTACAGCCTTACCGTGAAAAATAGTCCCATCGGCAAGCAACAATATTGCTTTTTTTCTTGTTTGATACTTCATTTTTTGGCGTTACAATTTTTCGTTTTGCAAAATAACATAAAAAAAGGATAAGCTTTTAGGCTTATCCTTTTACAATTATTAATATTTAATAACAATTTTACTCTTTAGCATCATCCGCTTTTTTTTCAGCTTTTGGCTCCTGAGCTTTTGGCTCTTCTACTTTTGGTTCTTCAGCCTTTGCACTTTCTGCTTTTGCCGTTTCTTCAACAACAGCCGTAGCATCCTCTGATTTTTTGCTTCTACCCCTTCTTGTAGTCTTTTGCTTCTTAGGCTTACCAGCATTATAGATTTCGTTAAAATCCACTAGCTCTATCATAGCCATGTCTGCGTTATCCCCAAGACGATTACCCAATTTGATAATCCTGGTATATCCTCCTGGTCTGTCGGCTACCTTTTCAGCAACACTGCTAAAAAGCTCTGTAACCGCATACTTGTCACGAAGGCTTTTAAAAACAATACGTCTATTGTGGGTCCCTTTCTCAACTGTTTGATTATTCTCAGTTTTTGATTTGGTAATCAATGGTTCCACAAACTGCTTTAGGGCTTTTGCCTTTGCAACAGTTGTATTAATTCTCTTGTGCTCTATTAATGAACAGGCCATATTTGCCAACATAGATTTTCTATGGGCCGCCTTTCTTCCTAAATGATTAACTTTCTTACCGTGTCTCATTGTTCTTTTCTATATTCTTTCTTGGTTTGGGTATTCCCAATGCCCGTGAAAGTTCAATTAATCTTTATCCAATTTATATTTTGACAAATCCATTCCAAAGCTCAAACCTTTATTGATCACCAATTCTTCCAATTCGGTCAAGGATTTTTTACCAAAGTTTCTAAACTTCATCAAATCGTTCTTATTAAAAGAAACAAGATCACCAAGTGTATCAACTTCTGCAGCTTTCAAACAGTTCAATGCTCTTACAGAAAGATCCATATCAACCAATTTGGTCTTCAATAGCTGACGCATATGTAATGATTCCTCATCATAGGTCTCTGTCTGCGCTATCTCGTCCGCCTCTAAGGTAATTCGCTCATCGGAGAACAACATAAAGTGATGTATAAGAACCTTTGCCCCTTCGGTCAAAGCCTCCTTTGGATGAATTGAACCATCGGTTGCGATTTCAAAAACCAATTTCTCATAATCGGTCTTTTGCTCTACACGGAAGTTTTCTATACTGTACTTTACATTTTTAATAGGCGTAAAGATAGAATCAACGGCTATGGTACCTAGTGGTGCATTGGATTTTTTATTCTCCTCGGCAGGCACATATCCTCTACCTTTATCTATGGTAATCTCCATGTTAATGCTAACCTTGGGATCCATGTTACAAATAACCAAATCCGGATTCAATACTTGATAACCAGAAATAAATTTTTGAAAATCACCTGCAGTCAATTGTTCCTTTCCGCTAACGGAGATAGATACTGTCTCACTATCAACATCGTCTATCTGTCTTTTGAAACGAACTTGTTTAAGATTTAGAATGATTTCGGTAACATCTTCCACAACACCGGAAATTACAGAGAACTCATGTTCTACCTTATCAATTCTAACAGAAGTGATAGCAAAACCTTCCAAGGACGAAAGCAAAACTCTTCTTAATGCGTTCCCAACAGTTAAGCCATAACCTGGTTCCAATGGACGAAATTCGAATTTACCTTCGAAATCGGAGGAATCAATCATTATAACTTTATCGGGCTTCTGAAAATTTAATAATGCCATAATTGGATCAGTGTTGTTTTTATTTAGAGTATAACTCGACTATTAATTGTTCTTTGATATTCTCTGGAATTTGCATTCTTTCCGGAACGGCAACAAAATTACCTTCCATTTTCTCTGAATTCCAAGTAATCCACTCGTAAACACTGCTGTTTGCAGAAAGAGCGTCTTCAATCGCTTTTAAAGATTTTGATTTTTCCCTAACACCAACCACATCACCGGGTTTCAAGTTATAAGATGGAATGTTCACCAACTCTCCGTTGACCGTAATATGTCTATGTGAAACCAATTGTCTTGCACCGCTTCTAGAAGGGGAGATACCCATTCTGTAAACAACGTTGTCTAAACGTGATTCACACAATTGAAGCAATACTTCACCGGTTACTCCTTTACTCCTATTTGCTTTGGCAAATATGTTTCGGAATTGTTTTTCCAAAATACCGTAAGTGTATTTTGCTTTTTGCTTTTCCATTAACTGGATAGCATATTCAGACTTTTTACCACGACGTCTGTTGTTACCGTGTTGTCCTGGAGGATAATTTCTTTTCTCAAAAGATTTATCATCTCCGAAAATCGCTTCACCGAATTTACGGGCGATCTTTGTTTTTGGTCCTGTATATCTTGCCATTTTCTTTTAGTTTGGAAACGTGATCATGAATTAAGGCTTATCCTTCGATAATCGTAACTACATCTCCTTGAAATACCCCATGGGGCAATTGATTACTATTAATTATACTCTTCTTCTTTTTGGTGGTCTACAACCATTGTGCGGCATTGGAGTTACATCGATAATCTCTGTAACTTCAATTCCTGAGTTATGTATGGAACGAATGGCAGATTCCCTACCATTTCCCGGACCTTTTACATAAACCTTTACTTTTCTCAAACCAGCTTCATGAGCAACTTTGGCACAATCTTCAGATGCTATTTGAGCTGCATAGGGAGTGTTCTTTTTTGAACCCCTAAAACCCATTTTACCTGCTGAAGACCAAGAAATTACATCACCCTTCTTATTGGTTAAAGAAATAATAATATTATTAAAAGAAGCAGTAACATGGGCTTCGCCCACGGACTCTACTATAACTTTGCGCTTCTTTGCTGCTTTTGCATTTGCCTTTGCCATAATATCCTAATTATTATTTAGTTGCCTTCTTCTTGTTAGCAACTGTTTTCCTCTTACCTTTTCTTGTCCTAGAGTTGTTCTTGGTACGCTGACCCCTTAAAGGCAGACCAGATCTATGGCGAATACCTCTATAACAACCTATATCCATTAAACGCTTAATGTTCAATTGGTTTTCGGAACGCAATTCCCCTTCTATAGTCAAAGAAGAAACTGCTTCACGAATACGACCAATCTCATCATCGTTCCAATCAGATACTTTGGTATCCTCACTTACTTGGGCAGTGGATAAAATCTCCTTTGCCCTACTTTTTCCTATACCAAAGATATAGGTTAGGGCTATTACCCCTCTTTTCTGTTTTGGTATGTCTACACCTGCAATTCTTGCCATAATTACCCTTGTCTTTGTTTAAATCTAGGATTCTTTTTATTAATTACGTACAATCTGCCTTTTCTACGCACAATCTTGCACTCGGCACTTCTCTTCTTTATTGATGCTCTAACTTTCATCCTATTTGCTTAATATCTATATGTAATTCTTGCTTTACTTAAATCGTAAGGGCTCATTTCGAGCTTAACCTTATCCCCTGGAAGTAACTTAATATAATGCATACGCATTTTTCCAGAGATATGTGCCGTTACCACATGACCGTTTTCCAACTCCACGCGAAACATGGCATTTGACAATGCCTCAATTATGCTTCCATCTTGCTCTATTGCTGATTGTTTAGCCATAATCTATGCTACCTTTCTATTTTTTCCTGATTTCATCAAACCGTCGTAATGTCTGTTCAACAAATAAGAATTTACCTGTTGTACTGTATCGATCGCCACACCTACCATAATCAACAAGGACGTTCCTCCGTAAAACAAAGCCCAACCTGCCTGTACATCCATAAGCTTCACGATCACTGCCGGCAATACCGCCAACAAAGCTAGGAAAACAGATCCTGGCAAAGTAATCAATGACATTATCTTATCCAAATAATCCCCAGTTTCCTTTCCTGGTCTAATTCCCGGAATAAAACCACCACTCCTTTTCAGGTCATCGGCCATTTTATTCGTAGGCACTGTAATAGCCGTATAAAAATAGGTGAAGACAATAATAAGGAACCCGAACAAAAGATTGTATGCCAATCCAAATATATCCTGGAATTGAACTTCCATCCACTGCCCTACTGCCGTATTATTAAAGGTCTTGCCCAACAGTCCCGGTGCAAACATAATTGCCTGCGCAAATATAATGGGCATTACTCCAGAAGCATTCAACTTTAAGGGAATATACTGCCTAGATCCCATGATATTCTTTTCGTATCCCCCGGAAGCAGTTCTTCTAGCATATTGAACCGGAATTTGACGAGTAGCCATCACCAACAACACACATAATAAAATAACCACGAACCAGATGATCACCTCGATAAGCATGAACATCAATCCCCCGTTATTATTGGCCGTTCTGGAAATAAATTCCTGCACAAAATTCTGTGGCATATTGGCGATAATACCAACCATGATCAATAGGGATATACCGTTTCCGATACCCTTATCGGTGATTTTTTCACCTAACCACATTGCAAAAATAGTTCCTGCAACCAATATTATCACTGAAGGAATTACAAAATCAAGTCCTTTGCCAAATACGAAGGCACTATCCGGAACACCCAAAGCTCCCAAACTGTATAAATAAGCAGGAGCCTGAACAATACATATCCCGATAGTAAGCCATCTGGTAATCTGATTGATCGTTTTTCTTCCGCTTTCACCTTCCTTTTGCAACTTTTGAAGATAAGGAATGGCTATACCCATCAACTGCACCACAATGGAAGCAGAAATATAGGGCATAATTCCCAACGCAAAAATAGAGGCGTTGGACAATGCGCCCCCAGTAAAGGCATTCAATATTCCTAAGATACCACTATCAGTACTGGAGGCCAAAGCACCCAGCTGAGTAGAATCAATACCTGGAAGAACGACCTGCGCACCAAAACGATACACTAAAAGCAAACCAAGGGTAACAATTATTCTACCCTTAAGCTCTTCAATCTTCCAAATATTTGATAATGTCTCGAAAAATTTCTTCATAGTATTCTTTGCTTATAAACTTAGAGCCTCACCACCTGCAGCCTCAATTGCGGCTTTTGCTGTAGCTGTAAATTTATGTACAGAAACTTTAAGGGGGGCTTTTAGCTCTCCATTACCAAGAATCTTAACCAAATCGTTTTTACCAACCAATCCATTTTCTACCAGGATATCCAAAGTAACCGTATCCTTCACAGTTCCTTTGTCTACCAATTCCTGTAATTTTTCCAAATTGATCCCAGCGTAATCCTTTCTATTGATATTAGTGAAACCAAATTTTGGAACACGTCTCTGCAAAGGCATTTGCCCACCTTCGAAACCAATTTTCTTAGAATAACCAGATCTGGATTTAGCACCTTTATGTCCTCTGGTAGCAGTACCTCCCTTTCCGGAACCTTGACCTCTACCTACGACTTTGCCGGCTTTTTGGACAGCACCATCCGCTGGCTTTAAATTACTTAAATTCATAACACTAAAATTATATTAAGCCTCCTCTGTGGAAACTAAGTGTTTAACTTTATTTATCATTCCAAGAATATTTGAGGTAGCATCATGTTCCACAACCTGTCCTATTCTTCGTAAACCAAGAGCCTCTAATGTTCTCTTTTGATTTTGAGCCCTTTTAATACTGCTCTTTACCTGTTTTACTTTAATCTTTCCCATTCTATTCTTGGTTTTATCCTTTAAAAACTTTTTCTAAAGAAATACCTCTTTGGTTTGCAACTGTCTTTGCTCCTCTAAGTTGTAAAAGCGCATCAAAAGTAGCCTTTACCACGTTATGGGGATTGGAAGAACCTTGTGATTTGGACAATACATCATGAACACCTACTGCCTCCAATACTGCCCTAACAGCTCCACCTGCAATTACTCCGGTACCATGCGATGCAGGCTGGATATAAACCCTAGCTCCACCGAATTTCCCTTTTTGTTCATGAGGTAAGGTACCTTTGTTCAAAGGAATTCTAATAAGATTCTTTTTAGCATCTTCTATAGCCTTGGCAATTGCCGTAGCAACTTCCTTGGACTTACCTAGACCGTGACCCACAACACCATTTTCATCACCTACCACAACTATGGCCGAGAATCCGAACGCTCTACCACCTTTTGTAACTTTGGTAACACGTTGTACCCCAACCAATCTATCTTTTAATTCTAAACCTCCCGGCTTAACAGTCTCTACGTTTTTGTATTTCTGATACATAATATTCTTAGAATTTTAATCCTGCTTCCCTAGCGCCATCGGCTAATGATTTAACTCTTCCGTGGTACAAATTACCACCCCTATCAAAAGCAACCGCTTCTATTCCAGCTTCTTTTGCCTTTTCGGCAATAGCCTTACCTACTAGCTTAGCCACTTCTGTCTTAGTCCCTTTAGCCTTAGCCAACGCCTTATCTCTTGAGGAAGCGGACACTAAGGTTGTTCCGGCCACATCATCAATAATTTGAGCGTATATTCCAGTATTGCTTCTAAAAACAGCAAGCCTTGGCCTTTCTGCAGTACCTGAGGATATTTTTCTAATCCTCCTTCTGATACGTAGTCTTCTTTCAGTCTTCGTTAATCCCATAATGCTAATTATTAAGCCGATTTACCAGCTTTTCTTCTTAATTGTTCACCAACAAACTTAATTCCTTTTCCTTTGTAAGGCTCTGGCTTACGGAAAGATCTAATCTTAGCGGCGATCTGCCCCACTAATTGCTTATCATGCGAACTTAGCTTTATAATAGGATTCTTTCCTTTCTCGGATACGGTCTCAACTTTTACCTCTGAAGCCAGATCCAAAACAATATTGTGCGAAAATCCTAAAGCTAGATCCAATGTTTGTCCTTGGTTACTGGCACGATATCCTACTCCTACCAACTCCAATTCCTTTACCCATCCTTTAGAAACTCCTTGGACCATATTAAAGATCAAAGATCTGTAAAGACCATGCTTTGCCTTATGCTCCTTGGAATCTGAAGGTCTTGTAACAAATACCTGACCGTCTTCAACCTTTACAGCAGCACCAGAAAATTCTTGGGAAAGTTCTCCCAGCTTACCTTTTACAGTAATAACATCTTCCTTAACCTCTACGGTTACTCCTTCTGGAATTGCTATTGGATTATTACCTGTTCTAGACATCTTTCTAAATCTTTATAGTATTAATAAACATAACATAATACTTCCCCACCTGCATTCTCAAGCTTTGCCTGTTTGCTGGTCATTACACCATGGGAAGTAGAAATAATAGCAATACCAAGACCGTTCAACACTCTTGGCAACTCCTCGGAGCTGGCATATTTCCTAAGTCCTGGTGTACTAACTCGCTTTATTTTCTTTATAACCGGTTCTTTTGTGAATTTGTCATATTTCAAGGCTATTTTAATAGTCCCCTGAACCGCGTCATCCTCAAATTTGTAGCTTAAAATATATCCTTGATCGAATAATATTTTAGTAATTTCTTTCTTTAAATTAGAGGCAGGAATCTCCACCACCCTGTGGCCAGCGCTACTTGCGTTTCTAATTCTAGTCAAATAATCCGCAATTGGATCTGTAAACATAATTATTGATTTACGGTAACGGTTTTTAACACTAATGTTAAACCTGAAACCAGTTTATACTTTTTTATTACCAGCTAGCTTTTCTTACTCCAGGAATAAGACCGTTATTGGCCATTTCCCTAAAAGTAACCCTGGATATACCAAAAGTTCTCATGTAACCCTTTGGTCTTCCTGTTAGCTTGCAACGGTTGTGCATACGAACAGGAGAAGCATTTTTAGGTAATTTCTGTAACCCCTCGTAATCACCAGCCTCTTTTAAGGCCTTTCTCTTCTCGGCATATTTTGCTACAGTCTTAGCTCTTTTGACCTCACGGGCCTTCATGGATTCTTTAGCCATACTAATTCTTTTTAAAAGGTAGTCCTAATTCGGTTAATAATGATTTAGCTTCTTTATCTGTCTCCGCAGAGGTTACAAATGTAATATCCATACCATTGATTCTGTTAATTTTATCAATGTTTATTTCAGGAAATATGATTTGCTCCGTAATACCAAGATTATAATTCCCCCTTCCATCAAAACCTGTGGCCTTAATTCCTTGGAAATCCCTTACCCTAGGCAATGCAGTTGTCACCAATCTATCCAAGAATTCGTACATTCTCTCTCCACGCAAGGTTACTTTTGCCCCAATTGGCATTCCTTTACGCAACTTAAATGCAGCAACATCCTTTTTAGACATCGTTGAAATTGCTCTTTGGCCAGTGATATTGGTCAACTCATCTACCGCATGGTCTATAAGTTTCTTATCCGCTACAGCGGCGCCAACACCTCTACTAACAACAATTTTTTCTAATTTAGGAACCTGCATTACATTTTTGTAACCAAACTCCTCTTTAAGAGCCTTAACAACTCTTTCTTTATATTCCTGTTTTAATCTTGGAACGTAAGCCATAACTAAATTACTTCTTTAGATTTCTTAGAAAATCTTACTTTCTTACCATCTCTTACCTCAAATCCAACTCTAGTGGTCTCTCCAGATTTTGGATCGATCAATGACAGATTGGATATCTGTAAGGGAGCCTCTTTCTTAACAATCCCACCTTGAGGATTGCTAGCACTTGGTTTTTCGTGTTTGGATACCATATTGGCACCTTCAACGATCGCCTTGTTCTTTTCACGGTCTACACTTACAACCTTGCCCTCAACCCCCTTGTGGTCTCCGGCAATAATTCTAACAGTATCCCCTGTTTTGATTTTTAATTTTCCCATTTTGCTATTTTTATTAAAGCACCTCTGGAGCCAATGATACAATTTTCATGAACTGCTTATCACGAAGTTCCCTGGCCACCGGTCCAAAAACACGTGTTCCCCTCATTTCCCCGGTTGGGTTCAAAAGTACACAGGCATTATCATCGAAACGAATATAAGAACCATCAGGTCTTCTAACTTCTTTCTTTGTTCTTACAACAACCGCTGTGGAGACAGCACCTTTTTTAATAGCCCCATTAGGAGTAGCTTCCTTTACGGAAACCACAATTTTATCCCCAACAGAAGCATATCTTCTTTTTGTACCTCCCAACACACGAATGGTCAAAACTTCTTTTGCCCCCGTATTATCCGCTACTTTTAGTCTAGATTCTTGCTGTAACATAATTATTTAGCTCTTTCTATGATTTCAACTAACCTCCAACATTTGGTCTTACTCAATGGACGTGTCTCCATGATCTTAACAGTATCGCCAATATTGCAATCGTTCTTTTCATCGTGTGCAACATATTTCTTAGTTTTCAACACGAACTTACCGTACATAGGGTGTTTAACACGTTTAACTTCTGAAACCACTACTGATTTCTCCATTTTGTTGCTAGTTACAACTCCTATTCTCTCTTTTCTTAAATTCCTTTTTTCCATAAAGCAGAACCAATTATTGTAATTCCCTTTTAGTTAATTCAGTTGCCAATCTTGCTACAGTTCTTCTTACTTTTCTGATAAGTAAAGGGTTTTCCAATGGTGTAACAGAATGGGCCAATTTTAAATCAGAATACTGCTTTTTAAATTCAGCACTCTTTTCCTTTAACCCCTCAACTGATAATTCTTTTATTTCTGATTGTTTCATGATTCCTTGCAATTATATTAAGCAGAATAGTCCCTAGCAATAATAAATTTAGTTCTTACTGGTAGTTTCTGTGCCGCAAGACGCAAAGCCTCTTTTGCAATATCGATAGACACACCGGCAACCTCGAACATAATCCTTCCTGGCAATACCACAGCTACAAAATATTCCGGAGCTCCCTTACCTTTACCCATACGCACCTCTAAAGGCTTTTTGGTGATAGGCTTGTCCGGGAATATCTTTATCCATAATTGGCCTTCTCTTTTCATATACCTAGTTGCCGCGATACGAGCTGCTTCTATTTGCCGCGATGTTATAAAAGAGGTATCCATTGATTTAATACCAAACATACCGTTTGAAAGTTGATGTCCCCTTCCAGAGATCCCTTTCATACGACCTTTCTGCATTTTGCGGAACTTAGTTCTTTTTGGCTGTAACATTTCTTTACTTCTTTAAAAAATTACTTTCTACGACGTTGTTTCTTCGGTCCTTCCTGCTTTCCACCTTTTCCCTGAGACTGGCTTTTGGCCATACCTACCAATGGGGAAAGTTCCCTCTTTCCATAAACCTCACCTTTCATGATCCATACTTTTATACCCAATCTTCCATAGGTCGTATGAGCTTCATGCAAAGCATAATCTATATCGGCCCTGAAAGTGGACAATGGGATCCTACCATCCTTATAAGATTCGGATCTTGCCATTTCAGCTCCGTTCAAACGTCCAGATATCTGAATTTTAATACCTTCGGCATTCATTCTCATGGCCGCTGCAATTGCCATCTTTATAGCCCTTCTAAAAGAAATTCTACTTTCAATTTGACGCGCTACACTGGCAGCAACAAGATTAGCGTCCAATTCAGGTCTTTTGATCTCAAAAATATTGATCTGAACTTCCTTGTCCGTAATCTTTTTAAGCTCCTCCTTTAGTTTATCAACTTCCTGACCACCTTTTCCAATGATTATACCTGGTCTTGCAGTGGTAATGGTAACCGTAATCAACTTAAGGGTACGCTCTATAATAATTCTAGACACACTTGCTTTTGCCAAACGTGCATGAACATATTTTCTGATCTTATCGTCTTCGGCAAGTTTATCCCCATAATCATTTCCACCGTACCAGTTAGACTCCCATCCTCTGATAATTCCTAGACGATTTCCGATTGGATTTGTTTTCTGTCCCATACTAAATGCTCTAGCTTTGTGTGTTATTGTTAGATCCCAAAACCAAGGTAACGTGGTTGGAACGTTTTCTAATTCTATGTGCTCTTCCCTGTGGGGCCGGACGTAGTCTTTTCAACATACTTCCACCATCCACTCTAATTTCCTTAACAAAAAGTTCAGCATCCTCAACACTGGCATCCTCATTCTTGGACTGCCAGTTGGCTATTGCGGAAAGCAATAACTTCTCCAATCTACGAGATGATTCCTTTTGGTTGAATTTCAAAATAGCAAGCGCTTTCTCCACTTTTACACCTCTAACCAAATCCGCCACCAAGCGCATTTTTCTAGGGGAAGTCGGGCAATTATTCAACTTTGCAAACGCTATTTGCTGCTTCTCCGCCTTAATTCTTTCGGCCATTTGTTTTTTACGAACTCCCATAGCTTACTTTTTTCCTTTATTTTTTGCTCCGGCATGACCCCTAAAAGATCGTGTTGGAGAAAATTCACCTAATTTGTGACCCACCATGTTCTCTGTTATAAAAACAGGTACAAATTGTTTTCCATTGTGAACCGCTATTGTCTGACCTACAAAATCAGGAGTAATCATAGAAGCTCTAGACCATGTCTTAATGACTGCCTTTTTACCAGATTCAACATTTTGTTGGACTTTTTTATCCAAACTATAGTGAACGTAAGGTCCTTTCTTTAATGAACGTGCCATTTCTTTCTACTTTTTATTTCTTTCTACGTTCTAAAATATACTTGTTGGTACTCTTGGTCTTGGAACGGGTCCTGAATCCTTTGGCAGGAATTCCGTTTCTAGATCTAGGATGACCTCCAGAAGCCCTACCTTCTCCACCACCCATTGGGTGATCAACAGGGTTCATCGCAACCGGTCTTGTTCTTGGTCTTCTTCCCAACCATCTACTTCTACCAGCCTTCCCGGACACCAATAACTGATGATCGGAGTTGGATACTGCACCTATAGTGGCCAAACAATCCGCTAAAACCAATCTAGTTTCACCTGATGGCAATTTAATGGTAACAAACTTACCGTCCTTCGCCATTAACTGGGCAAATGTACCGGCACTTCTTGCCATTACCGCTCCTTGTCCAGGACGCAATTCAATTCCAGATATGATGGTACCCAAAGGTATCTCACTCAACGGAAGCGCATTCCCAATTTCAGGAGCAACCTCGGCTCCAGAAGATACTTCCTGCCCAACCTGTAAACCGTTTGGAGCAATAATGTACCTTTTTTCACCATCGGCATACGCCAATAAAGCTATAAAAGCTGTTCTGTTGGGATCGTACTGGATTGATTCAACAGTAGCAGCAACACCTTGCTTATCCCTTTTGAAATCAATAACACGATACCTTCTCTTATGACCTCCACCTTTCTGGCGCATGGTCATTTTTCCTTGACTGTTTCTACCTCCCGACTTTTTTAACGGAGCAAGCAAGCTTTTTTCCGGCTTATCAGTAGTAATGGCGTCAAATCCGTTTACTACTCTAAAACGCTGCCCGGGAGTGATTGGTTTTAATTTTCTAACTGACATTTTTTGTCTTTATAGATTACTGTAAAAATCAATAATATCTCCTTCTGCTACATCAACAATGGCTTTTTTAAAACCACTTGTCTTTCCGTGCTGTACACCTGTCTTGGTGTAACGCGACTTGCGCGAAGGACCATAATTCATTGTTCGAACTTTATCGACAGCAACACCATAAGTTGCTTCCACTGCTTCCTTAATCTGAATCTTGTTGGCTTTTGGATCAACAAAAAAACCATAACGATTGTGCAACTCGCTATCAGCAGTCATTTTTTCCGTAATAATTGGCTTTATCAACACACCCATGGTTCGCTTATTTTATTAAGTTCGATTCGATTCCTTCCAAAGAACCTTCCAACAACACTAGATTGTTAGCATTTAATATTTTGTAAGTGCTTAATTCTGAGTTAGTTATAACCTCAGAACGCTCTAAATTGCGTGAGGACAAATATACGTTATTATTTGAATCACCCAACACAATTAAGGATTTTTTATTCTCCAAGCCCAAAGACTTCAAAAATTGCTTAAAATCCTTCGTTTTTGGGGTTTCAAAATTAAAGTCCTCAACCACCATTATAGCATTGTCTTTCGACTTCAATGTCAAGGCAGACCTTCTGGCCAAACGCTTCACATTTTTGTTTAATTTTTGCTTATAATCCCTTGGTCTTGGCCCAAAAATACGTCCACCTCCTCTAAACACCGGAGATTTGATACTACCCGCACGAGCGGTACCAGTTCCCTTTTGTTTTTTGATCTTTCTTGTACTACCTGCTATTTCGGCACGCTCCTTGGATTTGTGCGTACCCTGTCTTTGGTGTGCCAAATACTGCTTAACATCCAAATAAACAGCATGATTGTTTGGTTCTATTGCGAATACAGCGTCCGAAAGCTCAACCTTTCTACCTGTTTCTTTTCCCTTTATATCTAAAACTGCTACCTTCATTACTTCTCAATAGTTACGTAAGCGTTCTTATGACCAGGAACACAACCTTTTACTACTATAAGGTTCTTTTCTGGAACAATTTTTAATACTCTCAAGTTCTGAACGGTAACCTTATCAGTTCCCATTCTACCGGCCATTTTCATTCCTTTAAAAACTCTTGCAGGATATGAAGCGGCACCAATGGAACCTGGAGCCCTTAACCTATTGTGCTGACCGTGGGTTGATTGACCAACACCGCCGAAGCCGTGTCTTTTAACAACTCCCTGAAAACCTTTACCCTTAGAGGTACCGATTACATCAACAAATTCTCCTTCCACAAAAAGATCAACTCCAAGAGTATCCCCTAATTTGTGCGCACCTTCTTCAAAATACCTGAATTCCATGACTTTTTTCTTAGGAGAAGCTCCTGCTTTTTTAAAGTGGCCAGTAGCCGCTTTATTAGCACGTTTTTCTGCCTTGTCATCGAAACCAAGCTGAAGGGCATTGTACCCGTCCACCTCTTCGGTTCTGACTTGGGTAACTACGCATGGTCCAGCTTCGATTACTGTACATGGAATGTTCTTTCCATTTTCATCGAAAATGCTGGTCATACCTATTTTTCTACCTATTAACCCAGACATATTTATAATTGATTATTAATTAATTACTATTTAACTTATCGACAAAAAAACAGGGTCAAAAAAATAATTCAACCCTGAATATATTTTTTTCCGTTTTTCCCTCGCGAAACGCTCAGGACATGTCTTTCATAATTTCAAATTATGAATTCCGAAATCAGAACTATACCTTGATCTCTACCTCAACACCACTAGGAAGTTCCAACTTCATTAGCGCATCAATGGTCTTTGATGAAGAGCTGTATATATCCAAAAGCCTTTTATAAGAACTCAATTGGAACTGCTCCCTTGCTTTCTTATTTACGTGCGGTGAACGCAAAACCGTAAATATTTTCTTATGGGTTGGCAAAGGAATTGGTCCAGTTACCACCGCACCTGTAGTCTTTACCGTTTTTACGATCTTCTCAGCAGATTTATCTACCAAGTTATGGTCGTACGACTTTAATTTTATTCTAATTTTCTGACTCATCTTAGTACGATTTAAGCTGTTAATCCTTTTGCTTTCTTAATCACCTCTTCCGAAATATTGGATGGGGTTTCAGCGTAATGTGAAAATTCCATTGTAGAAGTTGCCCTACCGGATGACAAAGTCCTTAAAGAAGTTACATATCCAAACATCTCGGACAATGGCACTTCACCTTTGATAACCTTGGCACCTGCCCTGTCGTCCATATTGGTCACTGTTCCCCTTCTACGGTTCAAGTCACCCACTATATCACCCATGTTTTCCTCAGGAGTCAAAACTTCCAATTTCATGATAGGCTCCATAATGACAGCTCCAGCAGCTTTTCCAGCAGCTTTATAACCCATTTTTGCAGCCAATTCAAAAGATAGTGCATCAGAATCCACAGGGTGGAAAGATCCATCCTTAAGAACCACTTTCATTCTATCCATTTCATAACCGGCCAATGGTCCATTCTTCATAGCGGTTTTAAATCCTTTTTCAACAGGACCGATAAATTCTTTTGGTATACGTCCACCTTTGATTTCATCAACAAACTGTAAACCAGTTCCAACAAAATCCTCATCAGCAGGTCCCATCTCGAAGACAATATCCCCAAATTTACCACGACCACCAGATTGTTTTTTATAGACTTCCCTATGGGCAGCCATCTTGGTCAACGCCTCCTTGTATTCAACCTGAGGCTCACCTTGACTTACTTCAACCTTAAACTCACGTCTTAAACGGTCAACAATAATATCCAAGTGAAGCTCACCCATTCCGGAAATAATAGTCTGTCCGGAAGCTTCATCGGTTTTCACCTGGAACGTTGGATCCTCTTCGGCCAATTTAGCCAAAGCCATTCCCAACTTATCAACATCTGCCTTTGTCTTGGGCTCCACCGCAATACCGATTACAGGATCAGGGAAGTTCATACTCTCCAAAACAATTGGGTGTTTTTCATCGGACAGGGTATCCCCGGTCTTGATATCCTTAAACCCAACAGCTGCACCTATATCCCCAGCTTCTATATATTCAACCGCATTCTGCTTATTGGCATGCATTTGGTAAATTCTAGAAATACGTTCTTTGTTTCCAGAACGATTGTTCAAGACATAAGATCCTGCATCCAATCTACCTGAATACGCCCTAAAGAATGCCAAACGACCTACAAATGGATCGGTTGCAATCTTAAATGCCAAGGCAGCAAATGGCTCCTTAACACTTGGTTTCCTAGACTCGGGCTTTTCTGTATCAGGGTTGGTACCCACAATAGCATCCTTGTCCAAAGGCGATGGCAAATAGCGACATACAGCATCCAACAAGAACTGAACCCCTTTGTTTTTAAAGGAAGAACCACAGATCATAGGTATGATACTCATATCCATAACAGCAGCCCTTAAAGCAGCATGTACTTCATCTTCGGTAATGGAATCTTCGTCTTCGAAGAATTTTTCCATTAAAGTTTCATCATATTCGGCAACAGCCTCTATCAAGGCAGCCCTATATTCCTTAACCTCATCTTTCATGTCGGCCGGAATATCCACTACATCAAAGGTACCTCCAAAGTTGTCCTCATGCCATACAATAGCACGGTTTTTAACCAAGTCGACCACCCCTCTAAAATCAGCTTCATCACCAATAGGCAACACAATAGGCACCGCATTGGATTTCAACATCTCCCTAACCTGCTTGCACACGTTAAGAAAGTTGGACCCCTGACGGTCCATTTTGTTTACAAAGCCCATTCTTGGCACTTTGTAGTTATCGGCCAATCTCCAGTTAGTTTCGGATTGGGGCTCAACACCATCAACCGCACTAAATAAGAATACCAGGCCATCCAAGACTCTTAGGGAACGGTTTACCTCCACGGTAAAATCAACGTGTCCCGGAGTATCTATAATATTAAAGTGATAAGGTTTGGTCTCATCTATAACGGCCCCATTTTTCATAGGAAAATTCCACTCGCAGGTAGTAGCAGCGGAAGTAATGGTAATACCCCTTTCCTGCTCCTGCTCCATCCAGTCCATCGTAGCCGCACCATCGTGCACCTCACCTATTTTATGACTAACTCCCGTATAGAACAAAATCCTTTCGGTAGTAGTTGTTTTTCCAGCATCAATATGCGCTGCAATTCCAATGTTTCTTGTATATTTTAAATCTCTTGCCATTTCTGCTTATTAAAATCTAAAGTGTGAGAATGCCTTATTGGCCTCGGCCATCTTATGAGTATCCACTCTCTTCTTAACAGCAGCACCTTCCTCTTTTGATGCAGCCAATATTTCCCCTGCCAATTTTTGCGACATAGCCTTTTCATTTCTCTTACGGGAATAACTAATAAGCCACTTCATAGCGGTTGAAATTTTTCGATCCGGTCTGATCTGCATAGGAATCTGAAAAGTAGCTCCACCTACCCTTCTACTTCTTACCTCAACATGAGGCATCACATTGGACAATGCATCCTTCCATAGTTCCAATGCCGTTTTTTCTTCGTCTGTCTTTTTCTCTTCTACGATATCAATAGCATCGTAAAAAACTTTAAAGGCTACCGACTTCTTACCATCCCACATCATCATGTTAACAAAACGGGTCACCAACTGGTCATTAAACCTTGGATCTGGTAAAAGTGGTCTCTTTTTTGCCTGCTTTTTTCTCATTTCTTCTTTTTGAGTTAATGGTCAATAGCCATATATAAAAAGTACTTACTACTTTAATATGCAGCTTTTAACAAATTTTTACTTCTTAGGGCGTTTTGCTCCGTATTTAGATCTACGTTGTGTCCTTCCAGCAACACCTGCTGTATCCAAGGCACCTCTAACGATATGATACCTAACTCCCGGCAAATCCTTTACCCTTCCGCCCCTTACTAATACTATCGAGTGCTCTTGCAAATTGTGACCCTCACCTGGTATATAAGCGTTAACTTCCTTCCCGTTGGTCAACCTAACCCTTGCAACTTTTCGCATTGCAGAGTTTGGTTTCTTAGGAGTGGTAGTATAAACACGTGTACATACACCTCTTCTTTGAGGACACGAATCCAAAGCAGCCGATTTACTCTTCTTAGTAATCGTGACTCTTCCTTTTCGTACTAATTGTGAAATTGTTGGCATACTATTTTTGTATAATAATAACTTAACCCCTCTTTTAAGGGCTGGCAAATGTAGTAATTATTCACAATAATTCAAACCCTGTGCAATTTATTTTTTATATTTTTTGTCTGCAAGATATTCAGTAGCCTGGATTTAGATCCAAATGCCCTTTAAAATAAAGTTTCAAAACTACAAAAGGTGAAAAACGGGGATGGCGGAATTTGAATCAAAATAGATCAAGGACAAAGATTGAACACCATAAAAAAAGGGTTGTAAATTGACAAATCCTCAGCTTAAACGATTAATCCTATAAGATAAATCAATCAAAACCCCATATATCACCTAATAATTGTGATTATTGCGAATTTGTCAACAAATTATCGTTTTTTTTGAAAAAAATTCCTACAATAAAGTCAGACAGTTGTTTTAAATGTAAAAATGCCACTCATATATGTGTTAAAAATGTAACATTAGGACCTTACAGAGCCTTTTTTAACAATATTTTCTTATGCATGCATAAGAAAATGGTCCCAAAACTTGTTTTATTAACAAGGAATTAAGATTTTTGCAGCTGCTAATTCAAATAAACATAAAATGAAAACAAAGTTAAGTGGAATCCTAACGCTGTTTCTAGCGTTGATTGTGCAATTATCCTTTGCGCAAGAAAAAACGATTTCCGGTACGGTAACGGACCAAGACGGTCTGCCACTACCTGGTGTGAACATCTTAGTAGAGGGCACAACAACAGGAACACAATCCGATTTCGATGGACTTTATTCCATCAAGGCCAACGTAGGACAAGTCCTTGTATACTCCTATATAGGGCAGCGAAATGTTAGAATGACCATAGGTGCCAGCAATACCATCGACGTCCAAATGGAAGAAGATGCACAGGCGTTGGAAGAGGTTGTGGTTACAGCATTCGGAATTAAAAGAAAACCCAAATCTTTAGGGTATTCGGTGGCATCCGTAAAATCGGATGAAATAACAGAGAATTCCGAACCAGACCTTATACGTTCCCTTAACGGTAAGGTTCCTGGAGTAGACGTCAACGTCTCAACGGGGGTTGCCGGGGCTGCCAACAAAATTAATATTCGTGGAACAACTTCATTTCAAGGGGGGAACCAACCGTTATTTGTTGTAGATGGTACTCCTTATAGTAATGACGAATTGGAAACCTCCGATCAGGTTATTGATAGTGGTGGTAGTTACGAATCAGGGATATCCTCTTTGGACCCAAATGACATTGCCAATGTTGAAGTATTAAAAGGAGCAGTTGCAGCCGCGCTTTATGGTTCCAGAGCCGTTAACGGGGTTATTGTTATCACCACTAAATCAGGTCAGTCGGGCGGGTTTTCAAATAAGAAATTTGAAGTCTCCCTGAATAGCGGGCTTTATTTTGAAAAAATAGCCAACCTTCCAGAATACCAAAATACCTACGGTAACGGAACCAACTTCAATTACAATAATGCCAACGGTTCTTGGGGTGCAAGATTCGATTCTCTTGAAACCATCCCTACTTGGGGGCCACTATTGGATGCTTTCCCAGATTTATTTGGACCTACGGTTCCCTATGTAGCACAACCTAACAATGTTAAGGATTTGTTCAGGACAGGTATTGTACGGGATAATTCGGTCAACATTAGTACGGCCAATGAAAATTCCAATTTTAGCCTAACCCTTTCCAATCTTGATCAAGAAGGGTATATTCCTTATAATACATATAAAAGGACCAATATTTCCACAGGAGGTAATTTTAAACTGGAAAATGGTCTAAGGATCGGAGCCAATTTAAGTTATTCAGATAGTGAACAAGTAGGTGCTTTCTTTGGTGAAAATCAATATGCCGGAGCCGCTTCCTCCTTTGCAAGAACAATGGTACTGGGAAGGACATGGGATTTCAACTTACCTTATGAGCACCCGGTAACTGGCGCACCTGTAGTTCCAAATGGAGGTTATGACCACCCTTTATGGTCATGGAAACACAACCAGATAATAAGTAGTGTCAACAGAACTGTGGCCAATGTGAATTTTTCATATGATTTTAACGACCACATAAATGCCAGATATCAATTAGGTATTAACAAATATAATTTGGGAAGGGTAGAAATCACTGATAAAGGTTCTAGGGCAGCCGCTGGCATAGGCCAAGTAAGAACCCAAGATTACGACAGTGAAGAAATTGAATCTACCTTCTTGTTAACCTTTAATTATGATTTGGCCCAAGATTTGAACCTAAATCTAATGGTAGGGAACAACGTAAACCAAAAATCTACCCACGACGTTGGTTATACTGGTACCGGCCTTATTGCGGATGACATATTTACCATTAAAAATACCGCCAATGTCACAGCCGATTTTAACGATACTACGAGAAAACGGATAGTTGGTGTATTTGGTGATATGGGCTTAAACTATAAGGACTATTTATTCTTAAATGCCACCGCAAGAAATGACTGGTCCTCAACATTACCAAAAAATGGCAATAGTTTCCTATATCCTTCCGTATCCACATCCTTTATTTTTACGGATGCCTTGGGCATAAGTGGCGATATAATGAACTATGGTAAAATTAGAGGGGGATGGGCCAACGTTGGCCGTGACGCCGATGCTTATCAAATCAATAAAGTGTATGGCTTAGGCGATGTATATGCCGGACAACCCGTTGTCTTTGTACCCACCACTTTAGGGAATCCGGATTTGGTTCCCGAAAACACCGAGGAATTTGAAATTGGAGCTGATCTAGAGTTTTTCAACAGACGTGTTATGGTCGATTTCACCTGGTACCAGAAGACGACGACCGATTTGATTTCCAAAGTAAATGTTCCAACCTCTACCGGTTATTCCTCATTCCTTACCAACATAGGTGAAATGGAAAACAAAGGGGTCGAGATTGGATTGACACTGATCCCGGTTAGAACCGATAACTTTAGTTGGACATCCTTTACGTCATTTACCAAAAACACAAATGAAGTTAAAGAATTGATTGACGGATTGGAAAGGTTTCCTATTGATGTTAACCAGATTGCCTATGTTCAAAAAGGACAGCCATTTGGTGTTTTCTACGGAACGGCATTTGCCCGGGATGATGAAGGAAATTATTTAATAGAAGAAGGTGGCGGCGGTATTTTACAAGCCACATCGGATGCGGTCATAGGAGACCCGACCCCCGATTTTAAAATTGGGTTTACCAACACCTTTAAATATAAAACCTTAAGCCTGAGAGCTCAGGTTGACTGGAAAGAAGGAGGGGATTTTTCCTCATCGGGCCTAGAGGCATTATTAGGTAGAGGGGTAACCAAGGATACCGAAGACAGGGAGCGTACTTTTATAATACCTGGAGTATATGGTAATCCAACGACCGGTGAACCTATTCTGGATGGTTCTGGAAACAAAATTCCAAATACCACACAAATAACTATGAACAACCTATATTTCTCACCTACTACCAATAGTAACACTTTTGGTATTAATACAGTGGATGAGGGCAACATCTATGACGGTACCGTTTATAGGTTAAGAGAGCTTTCCTTGGCATACGAGCTGCCGAAAAAGTTTCTTGAAAAAACATTTATCGGCTCTTTGTCCATCGCCCTAATCGGGAATAATCTATGGTATTTCGCACCCAACGTGCCTAAGTATACCAATTATGACCCTGACGTAAATGCCTATGGAGCATCCAACCTACAAGGCATTGAAACTCAATCTGCACCAAGTTCCAAAAGATATGGTTTTAAGATTAATGTAACATTTTAATAAAAAAAACTATGAAAAATATATATAAAATAAATCTGAAAAGCCGATCAATGTTCGCTGCAGCATTGTTGTCCTTACTTTTCTACAATTGTAGCGACTATTTGGATGTGAATACAGATCCCAATAATCCTACGGTGGCACCCTTGGATCAGTTATTGACCAATATTGAAACTAATTTTAACGATATCACGGAATTTGAACTTTATTCGGCAGAAATTCTATCTGCCTATGTTCACCAATTTACGTTCCGTGAAGAACAGGATCAATACGGAACAAGGCAGGATAATTCCAACATACAGAATTCATGGGACAATGCCTATTCCGTTTTTGGCGAAACAGACATCATCATTAACCAAGGGACCGAGGAAAACGAAATGATCATGGTTGGTATGGCGAAAATCCTTAAAGCCTATACTGCAACCATCATTGTGAATATATGGGGTGATGCACCCTTTACGGAAGCTGCCCAATTGGCAGGTGGGATGGTGAGTCCCGTATTCGACGATCAACAGGACATTTACCAAAATGCCCTTACATTGATAGATGAAGGTATAGCCAATATCAATAGTGGTCAAGGTGTAAATCCTGGTACCCAAGATCTTTTTTATGGAGGTAGTATTGCACAATGGACCAGGTTTGCAAATACACTTAAACTAAAGCTTTATAATGAGATTAGATTATCTAGCTTGTTTGATGCAGGCAAACTGAGCACCCTGGTTGCCTCCGATAATTTTATGTCCGGAATTGCTGATGATTTTGAATATCCCTATTCAACAACACAATCCCCTTCTGACGAAAGAAATCCCCTATATACAGATTCATATTTGACCGGACAGGCTACACATTATGCCAGTCCCTGGTTTTATGAGATCTTACAAGGTTGGAACCCCAACATTCACAATGGTGTGGCCGATCCTAGATTACCCTACTATTTCTTTAATCAATTAACCCCTGGAGAATTGCCTCCAGATGTTGGAGATCCTACAACAGGAGATCCAAAGGCCGATTATTGGGATAGAAATACAGGATTCCATACTATTAGATTTGGTAGTGTAAGTGCCAATAGGGATTTTGCTTCCAGAAATTCTTCGACCTATCCAGGAATCTATCCTGCAGGGGGAAAATACGACGATGGTCAAGGTGGAGCCGCCGATACCAATGCAGGGACAGGTGCTGCTCCCCACAGAATACTGACATATCATGAATTTCTGTTTATTCAGGCCGAATTAATGCAGGCAAATTTAATCCCTGGGGATGCCAAAGCCAAATTGGAAGAAGCCATCACCGCTGCTTTTGCAAAAGTAGATCAGGTAGTCAGCAATTCCGGAACAAGCCAAACCGTACCAAAACTGATTGGATCCACCGCTGTAACCGATTTTATTGATGGGATCTTGGCCGAATTTGACGCTGCCTCCGATACCAAGAAAATGGAAATCATTATGACCCAAAAATGGGTGTCGACTTTTGGCGACCCCTTTGACCAATACAATGATTATCGAAGAACCGGATTCCCTGTATTGGCAAATCCAGTTGGCCCCTCTCCTGAATACCAATTGGACAATGGAGATGATTGGCCATTGCTTGACAGTGAGACAACCCTATCAAGACCGTTCCAGCTTTCCTTATTCTGGCCACAAGCTGAATTGAACGTTAATGAAAATGCACCTACCCAGAAAGATGCAACTACGTACAAAATATTTTGGGACAATTAATACATAAAATTCACAACATGAAAAACATATATATATTAAGCCTATTTTTAGCCCTATTTGTGCTAAATACGTCCTGCGATGATGACGGAGGTACTTCGGCTATCGACACCTCTTATGGGGCTTTGCCCGATTTGAAGCTGGCAGACGGTAGTCCAGAATTTATTGTCAACACTACTTTTCCTACCCTGGAGTTAAAATTTCAAGTAGATTTGAGTGTAGGCGAACCTCAGTCCTATGATTTAAAAGCGCTTTACAAAACTGTTGATGGCGACATTTATGGACCAGTGACAATAGATGCCAATGTAACAACTTTTCCCAAGGATTATGTAATTACCGGTTCAGAAGTTATCAGTGCATTTTCCGAAATTAGTTCATCTTCAGATATGAATGCCGGGGACAATATATTGTTCTACCCAGTTTTTACCATGGAGGATGGCACCGTATTGGAAATCCTAAATAAAGAAGGTCAGCCTAATTACTATGCACCGGATTTCAACGCAGTGGAAAATAATGCTTATACCTATTTTTTAGCTTATCCTGTAACTTGTGCTCCCCAACCAGGTGTATACCGAATTGACATGCACGATATTTTCGATGATGGATGGCAGACAAATGACGGGAATGGCGGAAATGGACTACAATTAATCTTGGATGGCGAGATTGTAGCTGAAGTAGGATTGTGCAATCCTTATGTAGACAGTCCTTTCGAATGTGTAGGCGATTATAGTAATGGCACCGCCACTGTAACTATCCCGGAAGGTACGGAGGTGGCCGTATGGCAATTTCCAGGCGACCAATATGATGAAATAAGCTTTGAAATTTATGGGCCAAATGATGAGCTCCTGTTAGAATCAGGGGTTGGCGAATCTGCTGGAGGCCCCTTAACGGTAATTCTTTGTGCCGAATAAGTTGGCAACCATAATTTACTTGTAAAAACCACCCTGAAAAGGGTGGTTTTTTTATTTACCTTTACCCCATGAAGAACACAGAACAAATCTATGGCATCAGGGCTGTAATTGAAGCTATAAAATCCAATGAACCCATAGACAAGGTTTTTATCCAAAAAGGCCTTAAGGGCGATCTTTCCAGGGATATGGAAACGCTGATCCGCAAAAATGGTATTAGCTCTTCCTATGTCCCCATTGAAAAACTGAACAGGCTTACAAAGAGTAACCATCAGGGTGTTGTTGCCAATATATCCCCAATCACCTTTTTAACCGTGGAAGAATTGGTTGAAAAAACATTGGAAACCAAGACAACTCCCCTTTTCCTATTACTGGACCAACTTTCGGATGTGCGTAACTTTGGCGCTATCATAAGAACGGCCGAATGTACCGGAGTAGACGGAATCATAATCCAAAAAAAAGGAGCTGCACCCGTAACCGCAGATACCATTAAAACCTCTGCAGGTGCTGCTTTTCGGGTGCCAATCGCCAAAATAGACCACATAAAGGATGCCGTATTCTATTTACAGGCATCAGGAATAAAGGTAATTGCCGCAACCGAGAAAACGGATAACACCATATACGAAGTTTCCTTTAAGGAACCGTGCGGCATAATCATGGGATCCGAAGATGTGGGCATCTCCCCATCCATTCTAAAGGCTGCGGACCATATGGCAAAGCTTCCCCTACTTGGGGAAATTGGATCCCTCAATGTTTCAGTTGCCTGTGGAGTCTTCCTGTACGAAGCGGTAAGGCAGCGACAGGAATTATAGGATAACTACCCATTAAATCGATAACATTTAAATTTCAATTATTCCATAGGAGTCGAGCCTTGGTGCATCAATTCCTTTACAGGCAGGAAGTGTTAGGGTTTGCCTAATTTTCTTCTGTCCCTTCCCCTGAGTCCTTTTTGAAATGATATTTAACAATTACATCATCTTCTTGGCTAGGGGGCCTGCTCTCTATAAAATTCCCGTGTTCGTCAAAATGTTTTAGAAATTCATCTTCTTCCTCGTCATAATCCTCCTTTTCCCAATCATATTTTTTTAATTTGGGCAGAGGAGCCTTCATGACAAATGCCAAAAATATACCTGTGACAAATCCACCTAAATGCCCCTCCCAGGAAATACCGTCCTCCACTGGAAAAATGTACCACAACAAACTACCATAGATAAAGACCACCATCAAGGATAATGCTACCAAGCGGTAATGCTTGGAAATAATTCCTTTAAAAAAAATAAAACTCACCAATACATAGATCAATCCACTGGCACCAATATGGTGGGATGGCCTTCCTATGAGCCAGGTTATAGCCCCGGATAACAGAATTCCCCACAACAATACCCTAAAGGCTATATTCCTATAAAAATATGCAAGGGATGCCGTAAGTATGGCAATTGGAATGGTATTGTTATAGAGATGTTCCACAGACGAATGTATGAACGGACTCAAGACAATACCCCTTAATCCCTTTAAGGTTCGTGGATAAACACCGTAATCGTTAAAATTGACCTGAAACCGGATTTCAAACCAATAAACGGTCCAAATAGAGAGTACCGCCAGCAATGGAAGTATTATTACCCAATTGGAGAATTTAAAATAGTTGCTTTCTGTCATTCCTGAATTATAAAACTTAATTAAATGGCCCTGTTGATCCTCATCAAGACCTAAACCTAGTTTGCGGTACCCTTCTCAAGACGGGTACCTTTTTGATGCTTCATTTAAACCTTTACAAAATCGGAGGCTTTTGGCACTTATGTTCAATTTTGCAAAACGAAAAATAACCAACACCAAAACTTTACAAAAATGAACCCCTTTTACCCATTACAAAATACTTAAAGCTACATTTAGTTGGCCTTTAAAGAGGATTTTTTTTGTACTGTGTTCCAATTACCCTCATTAGCGGAAATATAAAACTTTATTCAATAGTCTGGCCAAGAATCCATTTTCGGTAAAAATGTCATTCCTGTATTTCTTCCACTAAAAATTCTCTTTTTAAAGTCACGAAAGGAAACCTCCTTATGCCAACTTTGTTTTATTTTTACATTATGAACGAGCCACTAGCAGAGCGGGTACGCCCCAAAACCTTGGAAGATTATATAAGCCAGAATCATTTGGTAGGCGAAAATGGATCATTGACCCATCAAATTAAGAAAGGGATTTTGCCTTCCTTGATTCTTTGGGGCCCTCCCGGTACAGGTAAAACAACCTTGGCCAATATTATAGCCGTTACAAGTGGACGACCTTTTTACACTCTAAGTGCCATTAGTAGTGGTGTTAAGGATATACGGGAAGTCATAGAAAAGGCCAAACAAAGTGGGGGTTTGTTCACCACCAAAAACCCAATACTCTTTATTGATGAAATTCATCGCTTTAGCAAATCGCAGCAGGATTCCTTGTTAGGGGCCGTTGAAAAGGGATGGGTGACCCTCATTGGTGCCACAACCGAAAACCCCAGCTTCGAGGTCATTCCCGCCCTTCTATCCCGATGCCAGGTATACATTCTAAACCCTTTTGGCAAAGAAGATCTTATAGCCATGCTCCATAGGGCCATGGCAGAGGACAAATATTTAAAATCCAAAAAAATTAAACTCAAGGAAACAGAGGCCCTACTTCGACTCTCTGGTGGTGATGGCAGAAAATTGCTCAATATATTTGAGCTGATCATCAATTCCGAAGAAACGGATATCGTTACCATTACAGACGATCTTGTTTTGAGTAAGATCCAAAAAAACACAGTCCTGTACGATAAAACCGGAGAGCAACACTACGACATTATCTCTGCTTTTATAAAATCGATTAGGGGAAGCGACCCCAATGCCGCGGTTTATTGGTTGGCCAGAATGATAGAAGGCGGAGAGGATGTAAAATTTATTGCACGGCGCCTACTTATCCTAGCCTCCGAAGATATTGGAAATGCCAACCCTACAGCCTTGGTGATGGCAAATACAACCTTTCAGGCCGTTACTACCATAGGATATCCAGAAGCCAGGATCATATTGAGTCAGTGTGTCATTTATTTGGCCACGTCGCCAAAGAGCAATGCAAGCTATATGGCCATAAATAAGGCCCAGCAAACAGTTAAACAAACAGGGGATCTATCCGTTCCCTTGGCATTGCGAAATGCGCCCACCAAGCTAATGAAAGACTTAGGTTACGGGGAGGATTATAAATATGCCCATGACTATGACAATAATTTTATCGCCGAGGAATTTATGCCCAAGGAAGTAGCCAAAACCAGCTTTTACCGCCCTGGCAATAATCAGAGGGAAAATGCCATCAAAGATTTCCTAAAAAAACGGTGGAAAGATAAATACGAACTTTAAACTGGCTCAATCCAACAATGCCCATTTAATCACCAATACCCCCTCACACTCAGCCCAGAGCCTATTCGCTGCCCTAACACCATTAAACACAAGAAAGCATCTTAGAATTTAATATTCAGTTCTTGGCCCATTAACTTGTCGCCCTCGTAATATTCAAAGTACCACTTTTCACCTTTTTTCAGAACCACACCATTATGTACTTCTCCTTCGGCAATATAAAAATTGGCCTGGGAGGTAGCATATATTTTTAATGTAATTTTAGGTGTGCTGTCTACCAACTGAAATCCGTTTGCAATGGCCTGTGCGTATAATACCCCAACACCATCTGTTTTATAATCTACTTTTGGCAATGCTTTGGCGGGACTAATTTCCGCTTTGGTAATATTGGACTGTACCGGTTCCCTATTTTTATAGGACTGCTCCTCTAAAGTTGCTGTTTGTTGAACTACCGGATTCGGTGTACTTTGTTTTGGCTCCACATTGGATCTCCCTTCAATTCTTTTAACATCATTTTTAAAGCTAACGGCCGGGGCTGCATTATTCCCCGTTGGCTCAAATTTATATCCAATCCCTGATAAAGATTTAAAACATTCCTTTATAGCTTCCGAATAGGCAGATTTGAAGTCTTTCTCCTTACTACTACCTTCCACGGTAGTGTAGACCTCTTTAGACTGACAATCCTTGAGCGTTAAGGTTACTTTGGTGGTGAACATGGACGAATCATCCTTAAGGTTCAAAAGCAGACCAAGACACCTGTTGGCCAACAGATCTTCGGGCATGTCACTGTCATAAACTGCCGTAAATCCATTTTCCACAAGATTATATTTGATCAAGGTACTGGTCTGATACTGATTCTCATGTTTAAAAGCTTCAAATTTGACCGGAACTATAATGTACTTGTATTTGTTTAATTCGGCTTGTGCCATACCATAAAAGCCACACAATAAGATAAGGGGTAAAAAAAAGTTTTTCATCATTTCAAAATTTCATAGTTAGTGTTGACAATGCCGCCCGGCGCTTTTTGAATTCCATATTCGATAAAATAATAGGTCCATCATCCTTTTGTGATCTATTTACGGGCAAAAAATTATAGACATAAATAATAATGAAAGCAAAAACTAAACCAATACGGCCTTACTCAATAAGAAACTTTAAATATTATTCCTTCTATCGGGGCCTTTAAGCACATAAATGTTGGTTTCAAAAGTTCAACTATTATTTCTTCCCCCAAGATATAATATTTAATCCTAATTGAAAAGAGGAGTAGTGACTATCCGCAAGGTTCTTATAGGCCAATAGGTTGTCTGCCATAACATAGATGTTTACGGGACCAGCCTGTAGATTAAGTCCCAAACCTATATTGCTCCAGGAAAACTTATCTATTGTGTAGGTCGTTTTTAGTGCCAAAGCCCTTCCAAATCTTCTTAAATAAAAGGCTGTAAGTGCTGCTTGTGGCCCTCTTGGTCTGTTGATTACGTACAGTTGTCCCCCAACACCATTTGCATATTTAGTGTTATCCCTCCTTTTGGAAACCATATAATTACAATCGCAATCCATATTGCCATTGGAGGGTTCCCCCCAATTATAACGTATGGATCCATAGAGTTTGGTAGGCCTAAAATAAATATAGCTCTTATCATTGGTCCCATGAGGAACCAATGCATCCACCTCATCCACTAAATTTTGCCAAAAGTCGTCATTGGAGTTCGAAAATGCATCCGGTAAAATAACTTCTATTCCCTCCACTGTGGCATTGCCCTCTATGGTATAGTTTTTAACATCTGTGGAACTATAAATGAATCCCAAGTCCAATAAACTTCCGGTTATTACAGTCTGCTTGTTAAGTTTATAGGTAAATCCAAGATCTATCCCCAATCCCAAATCCCCCCCAAAAAATAATCTTCTTGTCAATAATCCAGGTAAAAGGGAACTGTCATTGTCCAGGGCGTCCTCAATTTCATTAAGACCGGAGGACCTCAATTCCAAGTCGGCATCAATGGTATTGGCCAAGAGATTGTTTTGCCCCTCATTGGTTACAAAATAGCCTTTGTTTTTAGTAGACGAAAAGTTAAAGGCACTGGAGTATATTTTGGCTCTTCCCCCAAGGGTAAGGGCCCCATCAATTCTTTTGTTTATTCCGAAATGAAAGACATTGAGCATTTCCCCCCGTGTTTTTAAGTGTCCGAGGTCAAATTTTCTTCCCAATTGGTCGGCATTGCCCTCAAAGGCCAAGATGGCATAATCTTTAAACCAATAGCCAATGGCATCACCTTCGTTGTAAATCCCAAATGAAAAGAAATTATCTGGATTACGGCCGCGAAAACCTCCATTCAATAATTCAACCTGATAAGTGCCGCTTAGTTCGTCACGGGTATTCATCCCATATATAGCCCTTTCCCTGACCTTTACATTAAAATCAACTCCGTCATCAGCAAACAGATCGTTTACCGTTAGCCCACTGCTCCCAGCCTGAAACGAAATCCCGGATACTACTGGGATTCCGGCATACCACTGAAAGTCTGTGGACATTCCGGGATTGATCATTAGCGCTTGGGGAATCTCCGTAAAATCGTACAAAATCTGTTTATTCTGGGCAGTAACAAAAATACAGCCCAAGAACCAGGATAATAAGAGAAGTTTACCTTGCCTCATTTTAAACGAAGTCTGAATTTACCACTGGACCTAAAAATAATCTTAGGGTCCGGGAGGTTGGATACACTATTATTATCTCCTAAATTAAGAACACTGACCTGAATACTGGAAGTATTCTTTATGATTTCAATGCTGCGCCCAGTACCATAGGCCACCTGTAATTGCAAAAGGGACGTTGGAGCCGGATCTATATGAAAATATTGGGTATCAATGGTATTTCCACCTTCATCCAAAAATTCAACCGTGGCCTCCATTTCCTTGCTGGTGGTATTTTCAATTTCGTAAAAAATAAATCCATCCAAAACCCGGTCCGAGAAAGCATCTACACTAAATCCGTCAAAATTAAAATCCTGGGAATAAAAATTCTGTCCGGGAATTTCATTTAACAGTCTTTCGGGTGATTCCAAATACAAAATACTGGCCTCAATCGTAGGAACAATTTCCAAATCATCATATTGGTCGAAGTTTTGCCTTTCTATACAGGAATAGAGTGCAAGCAAAAAAAAAGCGGGAAGCAAAATTTTATTTTTCATACCAAACTCTCCAAGAACAACTACTGGTACCGTGTTGTTATAGTGTTACTCTAAAGTATAACTCTATAAATAGGATTTTATTTCACTCAAATCGTGAATCATATGGCAATATTCGTGCTTTGGTTCATTATTGGCGTTGAAATGAAGGGTATGCAGGCCCACAGACTTTGCTCCTAAGATATCTGCCTCCAGGCTGTCTCCGATCATCAAGGAATTTTGGGGCAATACATTGGCCATTTCAAGAGCCAATTTAAAGATAATTGGGTCGGGTTTTTTAACTCCGGCCATTTCCGAATTGATTATATGCTCAAAATAATTGTGAATATTGGCACTGCGTAATTTTTTGTGCTGTATTTCCTCAAAGCCGTTAGTGATGATATGCAATTTATAATTGGGCTTCAAGTAGTCCAGAACCTCGGTGGTATTTGGAAAAAGATGGTTATAAGAGGACAAATGTTCTATATATTGATCGGATAAAATGTGGATTAATTCATTGGACATGGAATACCCCAGCGTATCAAAGGTAATTTTCAATCTTTGGAACCTCAATTCATTTTTGGTAATTTTTCCTTCCCGATAAAGCTTCCAAAATTCAAAATTTATGGGGATATATACTTTTAAAAAATCATTGGGCTCCACGCTAACAGAATTCTCCGAAAGAATTTTTTGAAACGTCAAAGCCGAATTTTTTTCAAAATCCCATAGGGTATGATCCAAATCAAAGAAAATATCGGTAACAAGGTGCTTAAACATTTACTCGTTTTAGGATACTACTATATAATTTTTTCCAATTCAATTTACTTTCACCCCCAATTAATTCGTTCGAAAAAACAGTAATGAAATTACCGTTTACCTTTTTTGCTTCCAAATACAACCTTTCCACAGCGGAAAAGGCCTCTGTCCTATTCCTGTATTTCAATAAGCCATAATCGTGTACGGCAAAAGGATGTATCTTAATGGGCTGCTGTACCTCCAAGGGAATATCATAAAAATAAAAGGGGGTACAGGTACCTGCCCTAAATCCAATTTCGTGGGTATATCCCATGGTATAGTCATCCGTAAATCCTGCTTCTATCAAATTCCTGTACGTTTCCGGAACGTCTACCCTGTTATAGCGCATACGGGAACTACCAACAGGTCTATTGATTACATTGGAAAGATTTCTTTTCTCTTCCTTAAGCAGTGTTATGTCATTAAAGGAACTATAGGAACAAGACAGAGAAACCTTATCGTAATCCGCCACGGACTTGATCAGGTACTTGAATTTATTATTGTTGGGGGACACATTTTTGTCATATGTGGAATACTCCGCGAACTGGAAAAAGAACATACCCTTTACCTTGTTGTTCTTGTGCAATTCAATAAGCTCGTAGAAATTGTCATAGGGATCTTTTTTTAATTTTAACCATACCGAAACCCGGTCAAAAACCCTTCGGATCTTTAGGGAAGCAAGATCAAAAAGAAATCCCGACATACCCCGAATAAAACCTCTATGGGCAAAACAATGGGAACTGGAAACATCTATAATAGAGGTATAATTGTAATTTCTTGGTTTGTGCTTAAGATCCTTAAATTTATCCTTTAGAGCGGATAATAATTTTTGGGCCCAAATATCCACTAAGGGCTTTTCCAGAAAATGATGTTGAAAGGCCAAACTGTCTTTGGGTGAAAATCTACCGTGCATGTCCTTTACGTGGGGCAAATACTCTTCATACCTACTCAACATGTAAAAACTTGCAGAAAAAATATCAAAAGGCAGATTGCTTCTTTCCCCGGTAGCAAAAAAACAAGGTGTACCCTGCCAATCCGCCACATAGATCTGTATGTCGTTAATTCCCTGTTCAAACAACAAGTCGTTGCTCCGAACAAAGAATTCGTTCTGTAAGGGTTGTTTGGTGTAAGTTATCTTTGGCCCTGTATGTTTAATAAAATCCTCAACCTTGGTGGTATAGGTAACCTCTATTCCCAAAAGAGTTGTGAATATATGCCGCATAATATAACTGAAGCGATGAGTAATTTTATGGGTGTAGATAAGCAACATAACTTTTTACTTAGTCCTTTTTGTGAAGTCCTGCATTTTTGAATTCGGGAGTTACTACCGAAATCCATAAATTACAAGCCCTAAATTAAAGGATATTTTCATCTGCAAAACTAAAGTATTCTTTTTGTGTGATGATGATATGATCCAAAACTTTTATATCCAAGGCTTCTGCCGCTACCTTTAGTTTTCTTGTAATTTGTCTATCGGCCTCACTTGGCCTTAAAGTACCCGAAGGGTGGTTATGTGCCAAAATCAATCCTACTGCGCCAAGTTCCAAGGCTTGTTTCAACACTAAGCGAACGTCTACCAATGTCCCAGTAATACCCCCCTTGCTTAGTTGCCCGGCCTGTAGCACGGCGTTGGAATTATTAAGAAAAACTATCCAAAACTCCTCATGTGGCAGCTCTCCCATGGTAGGCTGTAAAAGTTCGAATACATTTTTACTACTTTTGATTTTCGTTATTTTCTGAGCCTCTTCTCCCCTACGTCTCCTCCCTATTTCCAAGGCAGCAGCAATAGAAACCGCCTTGGCCTCCCCTATGCCCTTAAATTGCATTAGTTGTTTAAGGGACAATTTACCCAACTCGTTCAGATTGTTGTTTACCGAAGCCAAAATGCGTTTCGAAAGCTCAACGGCGCTTTCGTTCCTACTTCCCGAACCAATTAATATGGCTATCAGTTCTGCGTCGGAAAGAATGGATTTTCCTTTTTGCACCAATTTCTCCCGAGGTTTATCATCATCGGACCAATTTTTAATAGAGAAGGAAGATGGCTTTTGTTGCATAACCTAAAGATAAGAATCTTATAGTTTAATCATGATTTCAAAACAGAATATTACGTAGGCCTTGGATCAAAAAATTATGAATAAAAAGCCCATCTGCCATTTTCCAACGGAATGGCAGATAGGCTAATATCACTTATGTAAACCTAAAGTATTGAGTTTTAGAAATCCCTATAAGGGGCATCTAGGAACTTATTGGCCTCGGGTTCGGAAAATCTTGCGGTGGCATTATCCCAATGCAATGTCTTATTGGGGAAACGACCCGCAATGACCCCCAACAAAATAGTTTCGGTAAGTCTGGCCGAATATTCAAAGGGGGCACTACATTCGGCTTTGCCCAAACAAGCGTCCACAAACTGATGGTAGTGTTTGTTGCCTTCGGAATCATAGTCCCTCACCGGCTCCCCAATAGCCTCTTGATCCTTAATTATGGACAAATCCAGTTCCTGATATTTACCATCTACGATAAGTCTGGGCAATTCCATAAAATGCGGCAATAAAAGTCTACCTTTTTCACCGACAAACATGGCCCCTTGATTAGGTAATTTCTCATTATTGGGCAACCTCAGATCTTTATGTTTTCCAGGGGCCCCTTTGCCATCATACCAAATCCATTTTAAGGTATCCGCTGTATATTCGGTACCTGGAAAGGTATAGGTAACAGTGTTTTTTTCAGGAAATCCAAATCCCGTTGGTTTTCTACATTGGTTCTTTATGGTCATGGGCACGTCCAATTTAAGGGCGTTGTAGGGAGTATCAAAAATATGTACGCCCATATCGCCCAAGGTACCACAACCATAGTCCAATAATTTTCTCCAGTTGGCCGGATGGTAATACCCTTCCTTATAGGGTCTTTCCGCAGAAGTACCCAACCAAAGGTTCCAATCCAAATTATCGGGTACCGGATCTGACCCTTTGGGTTCTGGACCATCAAAGCCCCAGTTCTTTGGAGACCACGCCCTAACCGTGCTTACCTTCCCTATTATACCGGATTGGATCAATAAGGTAGCCAATTTATAATCGTAAAAAGAATGTACCTGAATGCCCATTTGGGTCACTAGGTTTTTTTCCTTTGCCATTTTGCGCATAGCCCTGGCTTCCACCACGTGATGGGTAAGGGGTTTTTGACAATAGACAGGTTTACCAATTTCCATTGCCATCATGGATGCAGGGGCATGGGTATGATCCGGGGTAGAGACTATTACCGCATCTATATCGCTCTTCATTTCTTTGAGCATCACCCTATAATCCTTATAGACTGCAGCGTTTGGATGCAATTTTTTGGCCTCTGCCAATGCCTTGGAATCAACATCGCAAAGTGCTACCACATCCACCAATTCATGGGAAGAAATGGAAGCAAGGTCGTTCCCTCCCATATTACTAACACCGATATGGGCAGTTCTTAAACGACCATTTTTGGACAAGGCCCAAACGGAGGATGGCAGAAGAGCCGTTAAACCCAAGGCTGCGGTACTTTTTAAAAAGTCTCTTTTTTTCATAAGTAAGTTTTTTTATTGTTTTTAACGGTCAAACCAAACCGACAGAATTAAGTTCTATAATTTTCTAATCTTTATATTTCTAAACCAAATGGGACTTGAGTGATCCTGAAAACCGATATACCCAGACTTGAACTTGCCATAATATTCCTCATCCTTCCATTTCCCGGAATTTTTTCTTTCATACCAATCTTTGGACCAAGGCACAAAAGATAGCACTTTTTTCCCATTGAGCCAGTGCTCTACTCGCTCCGGTGTAAATACTATTTTGGAAGAGTTCCACTCTCCCACAGGATTCAATATTTTTTGTTCCGGATCGGCCACATGCATGGCATAATCCGAAGCGGTCTGTTGTAGGGGTTGCAGTTCCGCAGGATTCTCGGTATGCCCTAGACTAAGGTTGTATTCCGTTAAATCATGGATTTTTGCATAGTTTTCATCATCGATCAACTGGTACTCTGGAGAGATATTTGGTGGCCCGGCATTGGGAATACCTTCCTTTAGGTGATAAAAAATTCCGCTATTGCCCCCTTTGGGCAACTTCCATTCCACATACAACTCAAAATTATCAAATTCTTCCAATCCATAGATTATATCCTTTCCACCCTTATAATCCTGCTCCAGTCCCAATTCGGTGTCAAATGTCAACACACTGTCCTTTACGACCCAACCGGGAGGCAAAGTGTCTCCATTGTATGCTCTCCATCCGTTGGTAGTTACCCCATCAAAAAGGTATATCCAATTTTCGGCTTCTACTGTTGTTTCAGCTTTAGCTTCAGGTTTGGCGTCGGTTTTAGTTTTACAGGAAGACAGTAGTAAAACTACAGAAAAGATAGTCGGTAGTATTTTCATTCAATTATTTCATTTATAGTATTAATAAAACTTCAAGATAAAAATTTTTTCACAAAAGACTTAAAATATGAAAGTGTAATTCAATCTTATTCCAGTTCCTGTAACAAACTCACCATATTTAGTGGTTTGGTGAACATTGTCAAGGATCCGTACGGCTCATAGGTCCAAAGACTTTTTGGGCGATCCCAATACAATTCCACTCCATTTTTATCGGGGTCATTTAAATAAATGGCTTCAGACACACCATGGTCACTAGCTCCGGTCAAGGGATATTCTGCCTTCCTCAAACGGGAGTATATTTCTGCAAGATCCTTTCTTGTAGGGTATAAAATTGCCGTATGAAATAAGCCTACGCTATTGGTATGGGCAGGGGGTTGCCCTTTGGAATGCCACGTATTTAAACCAATATGATGGTGGTATCCACCGGCCGAAATAAAGGCGGCCTGATCTCCGTACATGGTGGTGACTTCAAAACCTAAAAGATTACAATAAAAGTTTAACGATCGTGCCAGGTCGGCCACTTTCAAATGCACATGGCCTATTCGTGTTTGGGAAGGAATGGTATATTTATTGTCCATTAGAGGAGTAAATTAAACGTAAATCTCAAATTGTTATTACTGCCCAGCAATTTCGTTCACCAACGACCCTGGATATGATCAATATTTATAAATTCTTAGGGAGTAGGCTTTAGTACTGTCAATTGGATAAACAGTCATGGGATAATTGCCAGAAGGCCTAACAACGGGCATTTCTACCGTCTTTTTCTCTGAATTAATTTTATTGGACCTCTTATGGTCCATAAAACCACTAAGCGCATCCTTAAAATTGAAGTCAAAAACAATAGAATCCTTTATCCCAATTTCCTTTTTTCCAAATGCGTTGGCCTCATGCTTGCTCCAATCCTTTACCAATAGATCGCTATTGGCATTTTCATCTAGGGACGATATGGCGCGTTGTTGGGCATTGAGACTACTACTGCCTATAAAAAATATTACCAAACATAAAAAGATGAAATATTTCATTGTATATTTTTGTGGGCATAACACAAGAGTAATTCTTTAAAACTCCTCGCAATGAATACCCTTTTCCAATTGTTTCCTTAAGGCGGTTACCATACTTTTCAATTCCTCGGGTTCCTTGCCGTACTCAAAGGTCACCTTGGATTTCTTGCCGGAAAAATTTTCAATCTCCAACCACTCTGCCCCTCCATCTGCACAATCCGGACATCCCAAGATTTCGGGCAAGGAATTAAATTCATTTAAATCTACTGTTTTTTTAAGAGAGTCCCAACTCAATTGGGTCATGTTTTCTGTACACTTAATGGGTTCTACCTGATTATTCCAACCCGAACGGGAATAGAATACCGTACCCGACCTTAACAACATCTCGTTCTTACAATAGCCCACGCACATACCAAAGGATGTGCCATAACCCAACTGTTTGATATCTGAAGGATTTACCTCATTTTTTTCGCAGGAAAGCAATATCCCAAACATCAATAATAGAAATGCACCTTTGTTCATCTGTATACTTGTGTTAAAAATTAAGCTTGCTCCTAGGAATTCCCTTTGAAGACTCACAACTTACTGAAATACTGAAATTAAGATGTTTATATTGTTCTTTGGTTGCGTGGCCTGGTTTATAATCAAGTAGGGATATTACTATTTAAATCCTTAAGAAAAACAGATATTACCTCTTCCAAGGTATCCAATACCCCAGGATTGGTACAGTTGATTAGAATGGAGAAAACCATATCCTGTTCAGGATACACATAAAATACGGCATATCCCCCTACCCCATTGCCTACATGGCCATAATAGGTCCTCCCCAACTTATCCTGGGTAACCTGCCATCCTAGGCCATAGTAGGTTGGAGTCCCATTAATAATCCCAGAAGTGAGGAATTGGGACTGGATTTTACCTTCCCTAAACTTGGGGTCCAAATATACTTGTCCAAAAAGTGCAATATCCGCTGATGTGGACAAATATCCCCCACCAGCCAATTTATAAGCATTGTTTACAGGGATGGCCTTTCTGAACCCCAATCTACCCTTTGAATAAAAAGTGGTGCCGTTGGGAAGATGATGCCCGGGATTTTCTGGGAATGTATTTTTTAATCCACAAGGATTTAATATTTTTTCCCGAACATAATCGGCGAAGGGGATGCCACTTACCTCCTGCATGGCCAAGGAAATCAACACCCAATCAAAACTGGTATACTGAAAGCCTTTTCCTGGCTCAAAAAGAAGGTCATCATCCTGGAATAGGGCAAGCGACTCCTTTATCCCCAAGGGCTTGTTCAGGCCATATTCCCCTCCGCGATAGCCTCTTATTCCGGCCGTATGTCCTGCCAACTGACGCAAACTAATGTCGAATTCCTTTTTTGGAAAGTATGGAACATATTTATAAATGGAGGCATCCAAATCCAAAAGCCCCTCCCCTACCATTGAGGCTAATGCGGCGGCGGCAATAGGTTTGGACACACTGGCAATCCTAAAGATCGTATTTTGTGGATCTATACGCGTGTGCTGTTCCACATCCGCAAATCCATAACCTTTCTCGAAGTATACTTCATTGTTTTTACGAACCGTAATGGCTAGACCTGGAACCCGTCGGTCATCGATAAGCTTTTGCAATATTTTATCTGCTTGGAGCTTGCCCAATAATTCCATATCCCCACCTATGACCCGTTGGGAGGCAAATAAATTCTTTAGATATTTTATAACAGGATTCATCGGTCTAATAGTAAACTACTTTTAAGTTATGGGAAATAGAGGTTGGAAGCGACCGTAGACTTTGGGTGCTAATCAATAAAAATAAGTTCTCCTTTATACATTTGCTCTACCTCCACCACGGCTGGTCTATTAAAACTAACCACATCACCGGTGCCACGCAAAATGCCTTTAAGCGATTCCTGTGGACTTAAGCGCATATCGTTGGATCCCCTGTGATTAAAGCTAACGTTTTCAGCAATTAAAGCCTCAGCTTCCAGCCGCGAATCCCCAGAGGCAAAAAGGATGTTGAAATTAATAGTTTTACCCCTTAAATTATAATACGAAATTCCATTGGAAACAATGGCCAAATTCTGGGTGTCCAACTCCAAATTGAACTCCCCACTGGTATAGCCGGCATCAGGGTCGTTAAAGCTCTCTGAAATAAGGGTTAAACTGGGAAACGCCAATACACCATCACTTAAAATATCAAGTCCTGTGCTACTTCTAATCTCTGTAATATTGGGAGCCGTGACATATACCTTGGTAAGCCCATATTTTCGCGTAAAATTACAATCATTGGTATCGCGTAACAAAAGTCGGCCATCCACAACCTGCACCTCAACTTCATTACGCAAATTTTCTCCCGTTTCCACTTCTACCTTCAAAGGACTTCCCTGCCTTAGGGTCATTTCTACATTCTCATAGACCGTAATGGCGGTAAAATTAGGTACTTCCACAATTGCCCTGTTAATGTCCCCGGCATTTTGGAAGCAATCAGGGGCATTTTCACTGTTGCAATTCACCAGTAGTATCACCATGGCCAAGTGCATGCCATATCTGGCAACAATGGTCACAAGGCTCTTCCACCTTAACCCTATCTTCAAAATAAAATAGTTCATCATCTTATATCTTTTGAGCAGACTATCTGCCAAATTCATTGACCCTATAATCTAACTCCGACTCCAAATTCCACGGCTTCCGCTTTTGCCCCATGGGATTTTAGAGTTATTGCACCGTATACCTTTTCCGAAAAATAACGCTTTAGACCAATTCTATTATAGACCTTGCCCTCAAAATCAAAAGGGTAATAGACATAATAGCCCAATTGGGCTATAACGGACATTTTATTTACAAAGAGTTCATGGCCCAAAAACAATCCCACGCGTTTATAATCGTCGTCTGCCTGCACTCCATACTCGGGGAACGCTATCGACTGATAACGAATAAGTTCCTTTAAGAAGTTGGAAAAATACACATCTGCACCAAACTGCAGCGCACTTTTTCTGGTAAAGCGTTTGTCCATATAAGCCGAAAAAATGTAAAAAGCATATTGGCCGGAATCCACTACATCGCTCTCATTTATACCAGACCTAAAGGCGAGATTAAGTTTAATAGGCTCTGAAACCTTCAATTTTTCGGTTTTAATATAGTCCCGTTCCTGGCCACCATCCAAATCATAGGTCAACCCCACATTAAGGGCCATGGTGTTGGTAGAGGTATTGGGTGCCGTAACATTGGCGTTGGAATAATGAATTAAGGTTAATCCTGCCTTTAGCCCCAAGCCCTTAAATATATTTTCTTTGTGATAGTTCAACATTAAATAGGTTGAACTTAAAAAATGGGAACCATAGGCATTGTTCCTAAAATTCCTGTTCTTATCAAAGGGGTTGGTATTATAGGCTATACCCTGCCCCAACCTAAATTGAAGGTTTCTCTTAAAAAAATAAAAATTGTAATGGGCATATAGTCCATAATTCTCCCCCAAAGTACTACTGTTCATATTTTGATAAACAAAAGAAAAACCGGTATCGGGATAATTAAATAACTGTTGCCATTCCTCCTCCCCATAGGTCTTTTTATTGTACCCCAGGATAAATCCTCCCGGATGATTGGTAATCAAATGGGAAATATCCGTATTGTGCAATAGCACGGAACCGTAGAACTGACTAGCGTCCAAGGTATATCTCTTGGTTTCTTGCCGGTTTTGTGAAAAGCAAAAAGCTGTCGACAGACAGCTTATAAGAAATAGCTTTAGTTTCATGGGGAGCAAATGTAATGAAAAATTAAAATAGGCGTTTCTAAAACTTGGTAATACTACCTGACTTCCGTGAACACTTGAAATTGACTCAATACAGAATCCATCCCCATCCGTAACCATGCCCTTGCACGCTTGGGCCTCCCTTAAAACAGCTCTTTGGCAATGGCCTCGATATTATCGGATTTTCCCATGGAATAATAGTGCAATACAGGAACCCCTGCCGCTTTCAGCTCCTTGGACTGCTGAATGGCCCACTCAATTCCTACCTGTCTCACATCTGCATTATTTGAACAATCATCTACAGCATCTATCAAATCCTGTGGCAAGTCTATCTTAAAGACCTGTGGCAATAATTGCAAATGTCGCTTTACGGCAATGGGCTTAATCCCGGGTATAATAGGTACATTAATACCCATTTTCTTCGCAGCTTCCACAAACTCAAAAAATTTCTGATTATCAAAAAACATTTGGGTTACTACGTAGTCGGCCCCAGCCTCCACCTTTTCCTGCAATCGTCTTAAATCCGTAGTCAAGGATGGTGCTTCCAAATGCTTTTCAGGGTATCCGGCTACGCCAATGCAAAAATCGGCACTGTGAACGGTCTCTACCTTATCGTGTAAATAATTGCCGTGATTTAAGGCGTGAATCTGTTTTACCAGCTCCGAAGCATAGGCATGTCCACCTTGGGTGGGATTAAAATACTGCTCCTCTTTCCGCGCATCCCCCCGAAGTGCCATCACATTTTGGATACCCAAATATTGACAATCGACCAGTACATATTCGGTTTCCTCCTTGGTGAAACCACCACAGAGCACATGAGGTACGGTATCAACTCCATATTTGTGCTGAATTGAGGCACAAATACCCACAGTTCCAGGTCTCATACGGGTCAACCTTTTATCCAACAACCCGTTCCTATCTATGTACACATACTCTTCCCGAGAAGTAGTAACGTCAATGAAGGGCGGTTTAAACTCCATCAAGGGATCTATATTGTTATATAATTCCTGTATACTTCTACCTTTGACCGGCGGTATGATCTCGAAGGAAAACAATGTCTTACCATCCGCTTTTTTTATGTGTTCCGTTACTTTCATAATTTCTCCTCCTTTCCTTTCCCAAAGAAAAGGCCTATTAGCTATTATATTATTTATTACCCTCTACAAGGGTTGTTCCCATTTATTATTCCTTTCTGTTATGGCAGCCCCCAAACACTCCTTTCAGTAGGTTTGTGGCCGGGCTATCCACTTAATTTTTTTATGCCAAAGTCATAAAAAAGATATCGCTCCTATCCCTGCTGCAAAGACTATCCCTCTCCGTGTATATAGGAATCAAAGTCCAATTGCAATACTATATTTCTTTTCGAGACCGAGACCTACAAGGTTTTAAAACCTTGCAGGTCGCTGAAAAAATCTTGCAGGTCCAGGTCCTTAATCATCCGCAATATTAGGTGCCAACCATCGGGTGGCCTCCTCCATTGGAATTCCTTTCCTCGCTGCAAAATCGGCCACTTGGTCTTCCTTTATTTTGCCTACCCCGAAATACCGCGCTTCGGAATTCCCAAAATAATATCCACTTACACTGGCAGCGGGCCACATGGCCAAACTATCCGTCAACTCCACCCCTATTTTTTCCTTCACTTCCAGTAATTTCCACAACGTCAACTTTTCCAAATGGTCAGGACAAGCCGGATAACCAGGTGCAGGCCTAATGCCTATATAGGATTCCTTGATCAGTTCCTCATTGCTTAAGCCCTCATTGGCAGCATATCCCCAGTGATTGATCCGTACTTCCTTGTGTAAGTATTCCGCAAAAGCCTCCGCAAATCTATCTGCCAATGCCTTGACCATTATACTGTTATAGTCGTCCAAATTTTTGCGATAACCGTCTGCCAATTCATCCGTACCAAAGCCCGTGGAAACACAGAAGCAGCCTATATAATCTTGCAAACCACTTTCTTTAGGGGCTATAAAATCGGATAGCGCAAAATTAGGTTTCCCCACATATTTTTTAGACTGCTGCCTTAAAGTCCTAAAAACAAACTCCTTCCCATTATGGGTAAGGGCTATATCATCATCATTAATGGTATTAGCAGGAAACAGTCCAAAAATAGCCTTTGCTTGAAAAAGTTTGCCATCCAAAATCTTCTTCATCATTTCCTTGGCATCTGCAAAAAGTTCGGTGGCCTGTTTGCCTACGACCCCATCGTTCAAAATATCCGGGTACTTGCCATGCAGTTCCCAACTTCTAAAGAAGGGGGACCAATCAATATAAGGCACCAATTCCCTCAGATCAAAATCCTCGAGTATTTGGATACCCAAGGACTTGGGCTCTACAATTACAGCCTTTGACCAATCCAATTGATATTTATTTTTTCGGGCCTCCCCAAGGGTTAAATACTCCTTGCGCTTGCCCCTATTCAGGAATTTCTGTCTAAAGTCGGCATAATCCAATTTAATGCCTTCCTTATATTTATTGGACGATTCCTTCTGTAGAAGGTCCCCCACTACCGTCACTGCCCTGGAAGCATCATTTACGTGCACCACCGCACTTTTGTACTGAGGGTCTATCTTGACCGCGGTATGCGCCTTACTGGTGGTGGCCCCACCAATGAGCAAGGGAACCGTGAAATTTTGCCGCTCCATTTCCTTGGCCAAAAAAACCATTTCATCCAAAGAAGGGGTAATGAGTCCGCTAAGGCCAATGATATCCACATTCTCTTCCTTGGCGGCATTAATTATCTTTTCTGGGGGGACCATGACTCCCAAATCCACGATCTCGTAATTGTTACAGGCAAGGACCACACTTACAATATTTTTTCCAATATCGTGTACGTCTCCTTTTACGGTCGCCATTAGTATTTTTCCTGCCGATGAGCTGCTACCTTCGGGTAGTGGATTTTTAAGCTTTTCCTCTTCAATATAGGGCAATAGATAGGCCACTGCCTTTTTCATGACCCTGGCAGATTTTACCACTTGGGGCAGGAACATTTTACCACTTTGAAAAAGATCCCCCACCACGTTCATTCCGGTCATCAAGTGTCCCTCGATCACCTCTATTGGTGCTTTTACACTTAATCGGGCCTCTTCAACATCCTCTACAATATATTGATCTATTCCCTTCACCAAGGCACGGGTAATCCTATTTTGCAAGGGTTCTTCCCTCCAGGTAAGGTCTATTTTATTTTCCTTTTCCTTACCAATTACGGTTTCCGCAAATTCCAATAATCGCTCCGTAGCGTCTTCCCTTCGGTTGAGGATTACATCCTCCACATGTTCCAATAGGTCCTTTGGAATATCATCATACACCTCCAACATACTAGGGTTTACAATTCCCATATTCATACCCGCCTTTATGGCATGATAAAGAAACACGGAGTGCATTGCCTCCCGTACCGGGTTATTGCCCCTAAAGCTGAAGGATACATTACTTACCCCACCACTAACACTACAAAAAGGCAGATTTTCCTTTACCCATGCGGTAGCCTTTATAAAGTCGAGCGCATTTAACTTATGCTCGTCCATACCAGTAGCTACGGGAAATATGTTCAGATCAAAAATAATATCCTCTGGGGGGAACCCTACTTTATTCACCAGAATATCATAGGATCGTTGGGTAATTTCCAGTCGCCTTTCGTAATTATCGGCCTGCCCTACCTCATCAAAGGCCATAACAATGACCGCAGCACCATAACGCCTAATTAATTTGGCATGCTTAACAAACTCTTCCTCCCCTTCTTTTAAACTTATGGAATTCACCACACATTTTCCCTGAACTACCTGTAGGCCCGCCTCTATTATCTCCCATTTAGAGCTATCTATCATGATAGGGACCCTGGCAATATCAGGTTCGGCCACGATAAGGTTCAAGAACTTTACCATAACCTCCTTTCCATCAATAAGACCATCGTCCATATTAACATCAATGATCTGCGCGCCGCCTTCCACTTGTTCCCGTGCTATATCCAAGGCTTCCTCAAACTTCTCCTCCTTGATCAATCGCAGGAATTTTTTGGAACCTGCCACATTGGTACGCTCCCCTACATTTACAAAATTGCTTTCGGGAGTTATCACCAAAGGTTCCAAACCCGAGAGTTTCAAAAACCGTTTTGTACTATGTTCTTCCTTATCCGTAGTATTGCTCATTATTTATATATTGACCTCGAAAAAAACACCTAAATGTGTCCTTAAAATGGCAAATTTGATAGTTCCACATTGCCTCCCGAGAGGATGATTCCTATTTTTTTATTCCTATATTTTTCTCTTTCCTTCAACAAGCCCGCAAATGGCACTGCACTGGAAGGTTCAATTACCAGTTTCATTCGCTCCCAGATTAATTTCATGGCAGCGACAATCCCATCCTCTTCCACTCTAATAATATCGGAGACCAATTCTTTGATAATTGGAAAATTTATATCCCCTAAGTTCGTTTTAAGTCCATCCGCAACGGTATCCGTCGTAATATTATATTCTATTTCCCCACTTTTCAAAGCCCTATAAGCATCATCCACCTCCCTTGGCTCAGCTCCTACAACTACACAATTGGTCCCCAAATAATGGGCTGCCAATGCCGTTCCCGCTATGAGTCCACCTCCCCCCACTGGAGTCATAATAAACTCCAAATCAGGATGGTCCTGCAAAAGTTCCAAGGCCGCCGTACCTTGCCCTACTATTACATTCAAGTCGTTGGACGGGTGTAAAAAAACTGCCCCTTCTTCTTCCACGATGGCGGCCGCGGATTTTTCCCTGGCCTCCAAGGTAGGCTCTGAAATAGTGACCAGCCCTCCATAAGCCTTCACTGCCATTGTCTTTACGGCCGGGGCACTGGAGGGCATTACTATATAGGCTTTTACCCCTAATTTTTTTGCCGCCAAAGCTAGGGCCTGACCAAAATTTCCAGAGGAATGGGTTACCACTCCTGCCTTTTTCTGGGTCTCACTTAATTGCTGTACGGCATTAATGGCTCCCCGCATTTTAAATGCTCCCATTTTTTGAAGGTTCTCACATTTAAAGAAAACCTCCGCCCCTGATAATTCGTTCAACAGACGGGAGGTAAGCACCGGTGTTCTATGTACAAAGGGTGCAACCCTATCTCCTGCCTCAAGAACAATCTGCCTGCTAGGTATCATGCTTATGTGCTTCTAAGGTATTTAGAATTCTAGGGGAATAGTCTTTAACCACATCGGCCATTGCCTTGATATGTTCTGGCGTAGTCCCGCAACATCCACCAACTATATTTACCAAACCCTTTTCGGCATATTCCTTGATTTGGGCAGCCATTTCCTCCGGGGTTTCGTCATACTCCCCAAAAGCATTTGGCAATCCGGCATTTGGGTGCGCAGATACGGCATGTTCGGTCTTGGCCGATAGTACCTCCAAATGGGGAACCAACTGGCTAGCTCCCAAGGCACAATTGAAACCTACGGACAATATAGGTATATGGCTTATGGAAATCAAAAAGGCTTCCGCGGTTTGGCCGGACAGGGTCCTACCCGAAGCATCGGTTATAGTACCGCTCACCATAATTGGAACCTCCATATTCCGCTCTTCCTTTACCTCTTCAATAGCAAATAATGCAGCCTTGGCGTTTAAGGTATCAAAGATAGTCTCTACCAGTAAAATATCCACTCCCCCATCCAAGAGAGCCTCTACCTGTTGCTTGTAGGCCAACCTTAACTCATCAAAGGAAACTCCCCTAAAACCAGGATCGTTCACATCTGGCGACATACTGGCCGTTTTATTGGTTGGCCCAATACTCCCCGCAACAAAACGTGGCTTATTAGGTTCCTTGGCCGTAAATTCATCGGCAACAGCCTTCGCTATTTTAGCCGATTCATAATTTAATTCGTAGACCAAATCTTCCATATGATAGTCTGCCATGGCAATAGTTGTACCCGAAAAAGTATTGGTTTCCACAATATCGGCCCCTGCTGCAAAATACAGTCGGTGCACCTCGGCTATAGCCTCTGGCTGGGTAAGGGACAATAGGTCATTATTTCCCTGTAAGGGGTGTTCCCAATCCTTGAATCGTTCCCCCCTAAAATCTTCCTCGGTAAACTTATGCCTTTGTAGCATAGTTCCCATGGCACCATCCAACACCAAAATCCTTTCCTTAAGTACGTCCTGAATATTTTTCATATTACTTTTCAAAAATGTTCGATCCCAAAGACCAAACCAAGATACCATCACAAATGGCCCTAAACGATTTGGGACCACAAAATTAGAAAATTGACACCCGAAAAACAAAGTATAACAACCCGGTTGTCGGTATCAAAAAAATTAATAAAATCAAGTAAGGAAAAGTTTCGGACCTGTGTCTTTCTTTATGTTATCTATTCCCAAATGAAATTCTAGATAAATAGAATAAAACATAGGATTAGAACGTAGCACCTTCTTATTCTTCCCGATGGTTACCGATTAAGAAAAAGGGTTGCTAAGGCTTCACTGGGTCTAGTCCCTCCACCTTTCTTGATAACGTTTCAAATTGATAATGAACTAACTGCAAAGTAACGCATCAGTGCCCTTAAAAACAAGGAAACATTACTTTATTTTACGACTCCCGAAAATTCAATTTCAGGGAAATTATGATAAAACGAAACCTGCCAGATTTCAAGACCTGGCAGGCTAAAAGTTTGATCCCAATTGGGGATTAGGCCAAAATACTTTGAACTACTTCTTTTTTTGCTTCCTTCTTGCTACCATCAAATCCTTCTACCCCTCCTACAGTGGTATATTTCATTACATAACGCTTTCCAGGGTTGATCAACTGGTAGGCACTTTGGCACATCACAGCCGCTTCATGGAACCCGGACAATATTAGTTTAAGCTTTCCTGGGTAGGTGTTTACATCCCCAATGGCATAAACCCCTGGGATATTTGTCTGATAATCATAGGCATTGTTTACCTTAATGGCATTTTTTTCTATTTCAAGTCCCCAATCGCCAATGGGCCCTAATTTTGGGGAAAGTCCGAACAATGGAATAAAATTATCCGCTTCCACATAGCTTTCGCCTTTGGCCTCATCATTGTGTTTTACCACAACGGCTTCCAAATTATCGTCTCCGTACAGTTTAACCACCTCGGCTTCGGTAAATAACTTGATCTTACCTTGTTTGGCCAAGTCAGCAGCTTTTTCCACAGAATCCAGGGCTCCCCTAAATTCATTTCTTCTGTGCACCAAAGACACCTCAGCAGCCACATCGGAAAGGAATATTGCCCAATCCAAGGCCGAATCCCCTCCTCCGGAGATTACTACTTTTTTATCCCTATATACTTCTGGATCCTTTATAATGTATGCCACTCCCTTGTCCTCAAAATCGGCCAAATTGGGGATCAAAGGTTTTCTAGGTTCAAAAGAGCCCAATCCTCCGGCAATAACTACCACCGGAGCATGGTGTTTTGTTCCTTTATTAGTAGTTACCACAAAAGAACCATCTTCCAACTTATCCAAAGTCTCAGCTCTCTCGCCCAAAGTAAACCCAGGTTCGAAAGGTTGTATTTGCTGCATCAGATTCTTTACCAAATCCCCAGCAAGAATTTCCGGAAATGCCGGAATATCGTATATAGGTTTCTTAGGATAAATTTCAGAACATTGACCCCCGGGTTGAGGCAGGGCATCAATAAGATGCGTCTTCAATTTCAACAATCCCGCTTCAAAAACTGTGAACAATCCTGTTGGACCCGCTCCAATAATAAGTATATCTGTCTTTATCATACTACTTTGATTAATTCCTATTTAATTATGACATCCATTAGGGCTTAGGCCCCTTCCTTTGAATGTCTCTCTTTATCTATTGTGCCACCACTTCGTGGCTCTTTAATATTTCGTTAAAATTTAATATGGCAGCCCTATGGCTTACCACCTCTCCAATAATGATAATGGCTGGATTGCTTAATTGTTCCTTAACCACTATTTCCTCAATTGAACCTATAGTCCCAATACCAACCTTTTCGTCTTCCCGGGTACCATTCTGTATTATAGCGATGGGTGTTGCAGATTTTCCTTCCTTCTGGAACAGCCCAACTATCTCCGAAAGTTTGCCCATCCCCATAAGTATAACGATAGTGGCATTGGATTTGGCCGCCAAGGCAACATCTGCGGATAATTTATGATCCTTTGTTGTTCCCGTAATTACCCAAAAACTCTCTGAAGCACCCCTTTTGGTTACCGGTATGTTTTGGGAAGCCGGTACGGCCACCGAAGAGGAGATACCCGGAACCATGGCCACCTCTAGACCTTTACTGGCTGCATATTCCATTTCCTCCGCCCCTCGGCCAAAAACAAAGGGATCACCTCCCTTTAATCTTACAACGTGACCGTGGGTTTTGGCCCTACTAACAATGAGGTCATTTATCTGTTCCTGTTGATAGGCATAGCACCCTTTCCTTTTGCCAACAAAAATATGTTCCGCATTAGGCGCGTAATTCAATAGGGAAACATCCACCAGGGCATCGTACAATACTACATCGGCCGCCTGCAAGGCCTTTATGGCCTTAAGCGTAATCAACTCCACATCACCAGGCCCAGCACCAACGACGGTCAACTGTCCATGGCCCATGGGTACCTGATGGGAAGCAGGAATTCCCACTGTGGTGTCAAGGTGAATATTATCTTTCTTACCGATCATTACTAAGCGTTTGTCAATTCCAATTTCCTAAAAGCTTCCACCTTGGTCAAAAACTCCTCAGCATCATTTAAATAGGCCTTTGCAAAGGACTCTGTTGGTGCATTCCGATTTAATTGAAGCACCATTTTCTCAAAACCTTGCTCCAATTTAAATTTCCCTGAAGCCACAAACAGCTCATCAAAATCCTTTATAATACTGATATGGGTATTTACCTTTGTATTTTCGGCCGTTAATAATGCTTTGGCCGTATTTACCATGGACGAATAGGAATGGTAGATACTGGCCGCCCATTTCCCCTCTTCCAAATTCAATTTAGCAGTTTCAATTTTTTCCTCACTGTCAAACAACAAGGTTGCTATCAAATCTATTACTACCCCGGCGCATTCTCCAATCCCAATAGCTTGTTCATATTTTTCAGAAGTTCCCCAATCAATAAAATCGGATGCCGTTAGGTTATCCACATCTGACAAAGGCTTTAGAAAATCATAAAAATACATTTGGCCCTTTTCTTCATAATATTCTACAAAAGGTTTACCATTGCCGTTGGCATCGTAATCATTTAAAATGAGTCTCAAAGATTCCGGCCCTCTCTTACTAGGTATCTTAATAACCTTATCTGCAAAACGGCCATTTCCGTCCCCAAAATTACCTCCTCCCAATAGCACTTGAAGTGCCGGGGCCACCAATTTATCCTTTGTTCTCACGGACATTCCCTGAAAACCAATATTGGCCATATTATGTTGCCCACAGGCGTTCATACAGCCGCTTATTTTAATAACCACATCCGGGTTATCTATATAATGTGGGTATTCTGCCTTGATCAGCCTTTCCAATTCCTCTGCTATTCCGGTACTACTGGCAATTCCAAGATTACAGGTATCGGTACCGGGACAAGCGGTGATATCCAAGGCAGTATTGTATCCAATTTCGGCAAATCCCAATTTCTCCAACTCCTGATAGAAAAAGGGCACCAACGATTCCTTTACATAAGGAATCAATATATTTTGACGCAGGCTCAATCTAATTTCGCCGGCTGCATATTTTTCCACCAAATCTGCCAATTGCCTGGCTTTTTCTATATAAAAATCGCCCAATAATACCTTGACCCCAATGGCAACATATCCCTGTTGTTTTTGAGGAACCAAGTTGGTAGCCTTCCATTTATCAAAGGCCTTTTGGTCTTTGATGGTTACTTCCGGAGCTTCATTCCCGGCAATATTCACACTTGGATAGGCATCCGCATCTATTTCGTACGTTTGAACAGGTATAGCCAATTGCTCTTCTTCCAACAATTGCCTAAATCCGTCCAAACCAATATCCTTAATTAAAAATTTCATCCTGGCCTTTGCCCTACTTTTTCTTTCCCCATAACGGTCAAAAACACGAACTACACCTTCCATTAACGGTATAATCTTGTCTGTGGGCAGAAAAGAATAGATAACATCTGCATGTCTGGGCTGTGAGCCCAATCCTCCACCTAAAAGCACTTTAAACCCTCTTACTCCATTTTCTATCTTGGCAATAAATCCAAGATCGTGCATGTATGATAGACCTGTATCCTCATCCGAGGCTGAAAAGGAAACTTTAAACTTCCTTCCCATCTCCTGACTAATGGGGTTTCTTAAAAAGTATTGAAACAGGGCATGTGCATAGGGAGAAACATCAAAAGGTTCGTTTATATCTATTCCAGCAGTTTCACTGGCGGTAACGTTCCTCACCGTATTCCCACAGGCTTCCCTGATCGTAATATCATCCTGTTCCAACTGCGCCCATAATTCCGGGGTACGGTTAATATCCACATAATGGATCTGGATATCCTGACGGGTTGTTATATGTAGTCTGCCGGTAGAGTATTCTTCCGATACATCACATATCCTTCTTAACTGCTGGGAGCTAACTTTACCATAGGGTAATTTTATACGAATCATTTGGACCCCTGGCTGTCGTTGCCCATAAATTCCCCTTGCCAAACGTAGACTACGGAATTTTTCCTCATCCAAATTACCGCCTTGAAATTCACGGATCTTAGCTTCCAAGGCTATAATATCCTGTTCTACAATCGGGTTTTCCACTTCTGTTCTAAAAGACCGCATGCTACTTTTATTTTATATTCAAAATAATTAAATTCATTTAAAAGGCTTATCCCATAGGGATAATAGATTAAACTGACAACAATTCCACACCCTAAGGTACGGAAGACGGTTTAGTTTATAAACCCAACCCCAGCTGTTGTATTGGATTGATTATCTATTAGGATAAAGGAGCCATTGGTTCTGTGATTCTTGAAGGAATCATAAAAAATTGGCTTGTTCAATCTAAAGGTGACCTGTGCTATATCGTTCATGCCCAAAGAAGTGATAGAGGTATCTATACCAGAGTAATCTGGATTAATCTTATGGTGAATGTTCTCAACTTTTGCCAAAACCTTGTTTACCCCGTGCTGTACTACATATTTGCTTCCCACGGTTAAATTTTGGGAATCCATCCATGAAACCGTAGCTGTAAATTGTTTGTCTATAGTAGGCAAATCCCCTGCCTTGACCAACATATCCCCCCTGCTTACATTAATCTCGTCTTCCAAGGTAATGGTAACGGAAGAGCGTCTTGTTGCCGTTTTATACTTTTTGTCGTAGAAATAAATATCCTTAATCTTGGATTTGGTCATTGATGGCAAGACCACGACTTCGTCACCAACACTCAGCTCCCCTCCGTACACTTTACCGGCAAATCCCCTAAAATCGTGGAATTCCTCCGTTTTGGGACGTATCACATATTGCACTGGAAATCTTGGGGTACCTACATTATAGATATCCTTTCTGTCCAATCCTTCAAAATGCTCCAATAAGGTCTGCCCTTTGTACCAAGTCATTTTCTCCGACCTGTTTACCACGTTATCCCCCTTAAGTGCACTAACCGGAATAAAGGTTATTTTCTGGTCCTGATAATCCCGTTTGCTCATCAATTTCTCAAAATCGGCCTTGATCTCGTTATATCTTTCTTCCGAATAATCAACCAAGTCCATTTTATTAATGGCTACAATAACATCTTTGATCCTCAATAAATTATTGATAAAAAAGTGTCTATTGGTCTGCTCTATCACTCCTTTTCTTGCATCGATCAAAATAATAGCTGCTTGGGAGGTAGAAGCACCTGTAACCATGTTACGTGTATATTCCACATGTCCAGGAGTATCCGCTATAATATAACTCTTGTTGGGCGTAGAGAAGTAGATATGCGCTACATCTATAGTAATTCCTTGTTCCCTTTCCGCCACCAAACCATCGGTAGCCAAAGAGAAATCCAGATAATCATATCCTTTTTGCTTGCTGGTCTTTTCAATGGCCTCCAACTTATCGTCGGTAAGGGATTTGGTATCATACAGCAATCTCCCTATCAAGGTACTTTTACCGTCATCTACACTTCCTGCTGTTGCTATTTTTAGTACTTCCATTTCTATTGTGTTTTGTATTTGGCATGAGATTCCGTTGACAATTTTCACAAGTGCCAACCCACTTCAAATGCCGACTTTAAAAGTATCCTTGTTGTTTTCTTTTCTCCATGGCAGCTTCGGAGCGCTTATCATCTATTCTAGCTCCCCTTTCCGAAATCTTGGACTCCCTAATTTCGCCAACTACCTTTTCAATGGTATCTGCGTGTGACAATACCGCCGAAGTACAACTCATATCCCCAACAGTTCTAAAACGAACCATACGCTCTTCCACCTTTTCATCTTCAGAGCGAAAAACCACATCATCTTCGGCCGACCATATAAATCCGTCCCTAAGGAATATCTTTCTCTTATGGGCAAAATAAATGGACGGTATTTCTATTTCCTCTTTTTGGATATAGCTCCAAACATCCAATTCTGTCCAGTTACTTATTGGAAATACCCGTACGTTCTGTCCCAACTCTATCTGCCCGTTCAACATATCGAACAACTCTGGACGTTGGTTTTTCTCGTCCCACTGACCAAAATCGTCACGTACCGAAAAGATACGTTCTTTGGCGCGTGCCTTTTCTTCATCCCTCCTGGCTCCACCGATACAGGCATCAAATTTAAATTCCTCAATGGCATCCAACAAGGTAGTGGTCTGTAACATATTCCTGCTGGAGTATTTCCCAGTTTCCTCTACCACTTTTCCCTGATCTATGGAATCCTGAACCTTACGAACAATTAATTCCACCCCCAATTCCTTGACCAACTTATCCCTAAAAGCTATAGTTTCCGGGAAATTATGCCCCGTATCTATATGCATTAACGGGAAAGGTATCTTAGCCGGAAAAAAGGCCTTTTGTGCCAATCTCACCAAGGTAATGGAATCTTTACCTCCCGAAAAAAGCAACACCGGCTTTTCAAACTGCGCCGCAACTTCCCTTAAAATATAAATTGCTTCGTTCTCCAAAGCATTATTGTTCAATACTTCCAATTCATTAGATCCGCTCACGTCTACTACTGTTTCCAATTCTGATTCTACAATGCTCACAATAATTCTGTATTTAATTGGCCTTCCTGTATTGGAAGCAATCGCCAATTGTTAATATTCCTTTCTTAGGTATGCAGTCCACATTCCCGGTTTTCCAATACCTTGGTGGGGTCAAAATATTTATGCTCATTGGGCAAATTCCTGTCCTTTAGGTAAGCATCCAATTGACTATCATTATAATGATAAAATGGACTCACCTTTAAAACCCCGTCCTTGCTTAAACTTAATATATCCAGCGAATCCCTTAGAGCGGTCTGGCCCTGTCTAAGATTCGTAAACCACACATCGGGTTTATGCTCTTCCATAGCCCTTCTAAACGGCTCCAATTTTACCTGCTCCGTAAAAAGTTGATGCCTGGGATCATCTATACCGGGGATCCCCATTATAGCATCCCTGTGCGAAGAGGTTTGCTTGGGTACATACAGCTTTATATTTAAATGCAATCTTGCAATTAGCTCTTCGGCATGTTTGTATGTATTGGGCGTATTGTAACCCGTATCGCACCAAATCACAGGTATATAAGGGGAAACATCCGTTACGGCATGCAAAATGGCCACCTCATATGGACGGAAATTGGTAGTTACCAATGGTTTCTCGGCAGACTGTATTGCCCAGGAAATTATCTCCTCTGGCGGAATCCCCTTAAATTGTTGATTTAACTTATGTATCTGTTGCTCTGTGTATGCCATGATCCTCAATGCTTTAATTTCCTTGAATATTTCCGTTCTACTTCCCCCAACTTATCTTGTTCCAGATTCTTTCATGAAAGAAGTACAACAACATCTTGGTAAACAACTCCACAACTCCAATTGAAAAGGCAACTGACAATGTACCGGTAACGATCCAAGAAATAAGAATGGTGTCCAGAGTTCCAATAATTCTCCAACTAATAGATTTGGCAATACTCCTTTTAGGATTTTCGGAGGACTTATCCGCCTTATAACTTTTGGTTACAGTATTTGAATTATTATTTGAAATTAATTGTTCGGCAATCATATGACAAAAAACTTAAATTTATTACCCTATCGATTTAATAGAGTAAGCAAAAATAGAAATATTTTGCAAAACACAATAAAAAAATATAGTTAAAATTCAACTTACCCTATAAATTTAGTAGATTAACAAAATTTCCCTTGATTTTTAACGATAATGAACGCCCTTGACCAGAATACGGCAAAAACCACCGAACAAACCTGAAAATACTGTTTAAGGCACCTAAGGTACCAGGTCGGCAAGTGTATTGTTCCTAAAGACTTCCAGAGTACTGTCCCTGACCTGTAGCATTAATTTATGTACGGAACAGCTGGCCTCATCCGGACAGTCCTCACATTTTTCGTAGAAGTTTAAACTTACGCAGGGCACCATCGCTATTGGGCCCTCCAAAACCCTCATCACAGTAGTCATTGGAATATCTTTGGGTTCCTTAATTAGGTAATACCCTCCACCTTTTCCTTTTTTGGAACCAAGAAGTCCCGTTTTTCTCAAAGTGAGAAGAATACTCTCCAGAAATTTTTGGGAAATGTTTTCATGTTTGGCTATTTCAGATATCTGAACAGGGGTACGCCCCTTTTGAGCCGCCAAGAAGGTTAGTGCCTTTAATCCGTATTTTGTCTTTTTGGAAAGCATGCAGCGAAGATAAGGAAAATTAACATTCGCTATAAGGCTTGTCCCATTTTTACAAAAACGGGCCAAGCGCTATTTTAAACTTAGTGCGATCCTCCTACCCCAGTGCTTGTTCAATATCCGCTATTATATCATCTATATGCTCCAAGCCTACCGACACCCGAACCATACCATCGGTAATACCCGATGCCAATCTTTCTTCAATGGACAACTTACTGTGTGTGGTTGATGCCGGGTGTGTGACTATACTTCTTGAATCCCCTAAATTAGCGGACAAGGACAACATTTTTATACCGTTGAAGAATTTCTGTCCGGCTTCAACACCCCCTTTTACTTCAAATGCCACTACACAGCCCCCTGCCTTCATCTGTTTCTTGGCCACTTCATATTTAGGATGCGATTTTAAAAAGGGATATTTTACCCAATTGACCTTGGGGTGGCCTTCTAGGAATTCGGCCAATTTCAGGGCGTTGTCACAATGTTTATCCACCCGTAACGCCAAAGTTTCCAAGCTTTTGGACAGTACCCATGCATTAAAAGGCGATAGGGACGGACCCGAAATTCTGGAAAAACGATACACCCTATCTATCAAGGCCTTGCTTCCCACAGTAATACCGGCCAACACCCTGCCCTGTCCGTCCATTAGTTTGGTTCCAGAATGGATGACCAAATCGGCGCCGAATTTAATAGGTTGCTGTAAATAGGGCGAAGCAAAGCAATTATCTATAATATAAATCAAATTGTGCTTTTTGGCAAAATGGCCCAATTCTTCCAAATCCAAAACATCCACTCCGGGATTGGTAGGAGTTTCTGCATAGATGATTTTGGTCTTAGGAGTCACCAATGCCTCCAATGTATCCAGTTCATCAATTTTAAAATAACTGGTGGAAACATTCCATTTAGGAAATATCTGCGTAAACAAACTATGGGTAGATCCAAATATACTTCTAGCAGAAATAATATGGTCTCCACTTTCCAACAGGGCCGCAAAGGTAGAAAACACGGCTGCCATACCGGAGGCAAAGGCAAAACCATCGTCGGCACCTTCCATCTTACAAACCTTTTCAACAAACTCCGAGGAATTGGGATTGCTATACCTGGAATAAATATTGCGTTCCTTTTCTTCTGCAAAGGAAGCGCGCATGTCCTCTGCATCCTCAAAAATAAAACTCGAAGTTAAATACATAGGAGTGGAATGCTCCAAAAACTGGGTACGTTCTGTTTGGGTGCGTATCGCTTCCGTTTCAAATTTAAAATTCTTCTTCATTATTTCTAATCTATCTAATTCTTTTGGCCTCCATTAAAATGGAAGCTTTAGTTACATTATTTGTCTCCGGTTCAAGGGAAAGTGTATTGATGTTCCGGCCCACGGACAATTCCCATTGGGATTACCCCAGTGGCTTTTCGGAGCCGAAGACACATTCAAATTCTTCCCCTCTCAACCCTAACCGATTTCGACTACGCTCAATCTCCGAATATCAACGGTGGCTGGATTCAACCGATGCCATGTCCAAACATCCTTCTTCTCAACTATGCCCGATTTCGACTACGCTCAATCTCCAATCTTTTCCCGGTGGCTGAGCGGAGCCGAAGCCACGAACCAATTACTTATTATACTTCTCTTCAACATAATATTTATAATGGGATTCATTTTTACATTCAGCAAGACCATTTAATTTTGCTAAATCCCCATTAATCAATGCCTCCTTTTTATTACGGCTCCAACCTTGTATTTGCTTTTCGCGATAAAATGCTTTATCAATCCTATCATATTCCTCTATGTACAACAACTTAATTGGAAGCCTCTTCTTTGTGTGGTTAGACCCCTTGCCATCAGCGTGTTCCTTTAACCTCTTGTCTAAATCCACTGTACTACCACAATAATAACTTCCATCTGAACATTCCAATATATACAGGAAACCTTTCACACTTTAAATAAAATTAAAACCATTTTATCTCAAATACCCATAATCTCGATTTCGACTACGCTCAATCTCCGAATATCAACGGTGGCTGAGCGGAGCCGAAGCCACAGAAGTTTAACCTTTTTCAGCAATCCTCAAAATATCCCCAAAAACCCCTCTGGCCGTCACAGCCGCACCTGCGCCTGCTCCTTGTATTACCAAGGGATGCTGCCCATAAGACTCCGTATAAATCTCAATAATGGAATCGGACCCCTTTATTTGCCCTAGCGCACTTTCCTTGGGAACAGAGATCAATTTTACTTCCAATTTCCCCTTTTCCTTGTTCAAGTCTCCTGAAAGGTCGCCCACATAGCGTAACACGTATCCTGGTTTTTGCGCCTTCTTTATCTTGCTAAACTTTTCATCCAAAACATCCAGTTGTTCCAAAAAGCTTTTTACATCAACATCTTGCAAGGACTCTGGGATTAGATTTTCAATTTGAATATCCGAAAACTCATTGCTCAGATCCAGCTCCCTGGCCAAAATGAGTAATTTCCTACCCACATCGTTCCCCGAAAGATCTTCGCGCGGATCCGGCTCGGTATACCCCAAATCCATTGCTTCTTTTAAAATTTCCCGGAATGATGCGTCCTTTTCAGAAAAAGTGTTGAAAATATAACTTAGTGACCCCGAGAACACCCCTTTTATTCTTGTTATATTCTCTCCTGAAAGATGTAACAACTTAATGGTATCTATCAACGGAAGTCCCGCCCCAACATTGGTTTCATATAAGTACTGTTTTTGATGTTTGGCAAGCTCCTCCCTGAGCAACTGATAATAATCGAAACCCAAGGTATTGGCAATCTTATTGGACGAAACCAAATCAAAACCGTTATCCACAAAATCAAAATACGAGGCCACAAAATCCTCATTGGCAGTATTGTCCACAGCAATGAGGTTCTCCAAATGATTATCCTTGGCGTATTTAAAGATATCGTTTAATTTATAAGGTATTGCCTTGGTTTCCATGGCACTTTTCCAGTTTTTGGAAATACCATTTTTACTCAATAACACCTTTTTGGAATTGGCTACCGCAAAAACATTGATATTAATACCTTTTCTTTTTTCAATGGTCTTATTGGATTTAAGAATTTGATCAATGAGGGTACCCCCCACGTTTCCATGGCCAAAAATGGCCAAATTTACTTTTTTACTGATTCCAAATATCTGACCATGTACTACATTCAGTGCCTTGTGCAAATCTGATTTTTTAACCACCAAACTCACATTTTTTCCCGAAACAGTATTGTTGAACAACAGGGGAACCACCTGGTTTTTGATGAGCGCATTAAATGGTTTATGAAACGTACTAAGGTCCTGTCCCACTATGGAAATTACAGATACCTGATCTATTACCGTAATATTGTTAATATCCTGTAATTTGAAATCGGTTTGAAATTCCTCTTCCAAGGAAGTTTTGGCCAAATTGGCATTTTTAGCGTCTACCACCAGACCAATCCCTCTTTCAGAAGACCCCTGGGAAATAATACTTACACTTATATTATTATTGCCCATTGTCCTAAAAATACGGGCATCCACCCCCACCTTACCCAATAGACCACGACCTTCCAAATTGATCAAGGCCATATTTTCAATAACGGACAAGGATTTGATACCTTCCTTACTGGTCTTGGCACTGATCAATGTACCCTCGTTATCGTTGTTGAAAGTATTTAGGATCCGTAATGGAATATTCTTTTCTATTAATGGAATAATTGTCTTGGCATGTAGGATATTGGTTCCAAAATTTGCCAGCTCATTGGCTTCGCTATAGGATAGTTCCGAGATTCTTTTGGCCTCGGTGACCAAATCCGGATTGGCCGTAAATATACCATCTACGTGGGTGTAATTCTGCAACTCCTCGGCATTGAGATAATTGGCCAATAAGGCGGCAGAATAATTACTCCCATTTCTGCCCAAAGTGGTTGTTTCGTTTAGTTCATTGGAGGCAATGAACCCGGTAGTTACCACTACAGCATCCAGATCCAATTTCCCAAACTCACTTTTTACATTTTCCTTGGACAAGGCCTCCAATACCTTTGCGTCGCCAAAATTTGAATCTGTTTTAATAAGTTGTCTCGAATCTATGAATTTGGCATTGACGCCCTTGCCAATAAGCAATTTGGCTACCAATTTTGCCGAAAGCAATTCTCCATAAGCTAAAACCTGATCCTTTATTTTAGGACTATAATCGCCCAATAAAGCCACCCCTTCGAACAATTTTACCAATCCCCTAAATTCCTCGGAAAGATTAACATTGCCATAGGTATGCTTTTGATATTTTTCAAATTCTTCAAAATCCGTTACATAATCCAACCCCTTGGCAGCCTTGTCCAACATAGCTTCCAATTGGTCCGTAGCCTTGTTCCTGGCTGAAACCACTACTGCTATATTTTCACCATCCTTAACCTTTGTCGTTATTATTTGAAGTACAGTATCCAACCCTACTCCATTGGCCAATGACTTGCCGCCAAATTTTAGAACCTTTACTTTTTTAGATCTTCCATTTCGCTCAAAAACCCCTTTTAGCAACTCTTCCATTTGATTGAATTCTATCAGGAAGGCATCGTGACCGTGTAAGGAATGTATTTCCCCATAGGTTACATTGCTGTTTGCCTGGGCCAATTTTTTAAAGGTATCCTTATTTTCCTGGGCCGTAAAAAAAAGGTCGGAATCTACGCCAACGATGTGAATGTTGGTATCGCTATTTTGAAGATTAATAAATGCCTCTTCCCCATTTCTATTGATATCAATAGTCTTCAGCAGCTGGTTCATTAATTTGTAGGCCGACAGTTGAAAGCGCTCCTGTAATTTTTTACCATGGTGCGTTAACCAGCTCTCCACATTAAAGACTTTCAGCTCCTCATTGGTACTTCTTTTAAACCGCTCCTTAAAGGATTCCGGCGTCCTATAGCAGAGCATGGCATGCATACGCGCATCGTGCACGGGCTGCTTTGAGTTGATAAGGAACTGTTCCTGTATCTGGCAATTGGCAATAAGCCAATCCGTAGACTTCCAATCCGACGCTACCGGAATAAGATGTTCCGTTAAGTGCGGATCCAGTGCCGCCATCTCCCACGCTATACCTCCTCCTAATGAACCCCCTATCAGGGCATACAACTTACTTATTTTCAAGGCTTCCAATCCCAGAAGGAAAATCTTGGCAATGTCCTTGGCCACAAAATCCTTATAATTATCTATTACAAACCCATCATACCCATTTCCGGGTATATTAAAGCACAGAATGGTGTACTTTTTGGTGTCTATGCATTTGCCTTCACCGATCAATGTTGTCCACCAGCCATGTTCGCCAGCCACATCGGAATTACCTGTAAGGGCATGGTTCACCATAATAATGGGTGCGGAATGCAATGGTTGGCCAAATATCTCGTAGGACAGATTAATGTCCAGGGTTTTGCCGCTATAGGTAACGTATTTATTTATTGAAAGATGATGTAACATAAGTTTTATAATTATTCCAGGAAGAACATGGTCGTTGCGTACAAAGTTATATGGGAGTGCCTTTATTTACTAGCTGCTATTTTCTGCACTCCCACATTACATTATCAATGAATATTTATGTGGAAATTTTATGGAATTTACGCTAAAACAGATTTGTCTATGGTTGAAAATGCCTGTACCAAATCCGCCTTTATATCTTCGATATCCTCCAGCCCCACGCATAGACGTATTAAATCCTTGGTTACCCCGGTAGTATGTTGGGCTTCATCGTCCAATTGTTGGTGCGTTGTGCTAGCTGGGTGAATGATCAATGACTTGGTATCCCCAATATTTGCCAATAATGAAAATAGCTTGGTTTCATCAACTACCTTTTTAGCCGATTCGTATCCTCCCTTAACCCCGAAGGTCACTATCCCGCTTTGTCCGTTGGGGAGGTATTTTTTGGCCAAGGTATAATAAGGACTGGACGGAAGTCCTGGATAGTTTACCCATGCCACTTCCTTTCTACCTTCCAACCATTTGGCCAATTCCAAAGCATTTTCACTGTGTTTTTTGATACGTAGTTCCAAGGTTTCCAAACCTTGAATAATTTGAAAGGCATTAAAGGGGCTCAAGGCAGCACCAAGGTCCCTTAAGCCTTCAATTCTCACCTTGGCTATAAAGGCAGCGGCACCCAGAACATCGTGATAAACCAAACCATGGTATCCGGGAGATGGCTCAGTAAACTCAGGGAATTTACCACTGCTCCAATCGAAAGTACCGGCATCCACTATAGCACCCCCCATGGAAGTACCATTGCCATTTATATATTTGGTAAGGGAATGGATTACTATGTTAGCTCCGTGTTCAATTGGTTTTACCAAAGCACTTGTAGCAACAGTATTATCCACTATAAAAGGTATTTTAGCCTTTTTGGCTACTTCGGATATTGCTTTCAAGTCCAATACGTCCAATTTTGGATTCCCTAAGGATTCCACAAAAATGGCCCTGGTATTTTCCTGAACGGCATTGGCAAAATTCTCCTCGTCGCCCGGCTCAACAAAGGTGGTGGTTATACCCAACCTAGGCAAAGTCACCGACAACAGATTATAGGTACCTCCATAAAGACTACTCGAAGCCACTATATGATCCCCCGCTCTAAGCAGGACCAACAAAGCTGTAGAAATGGCTGCCGTACCGGAAGCTGTAACCACACTGGCAATACCACCTTCCAAAGCCGCCAAACGCTGCTCTAAAATGTCATTGGTAGGGTTGTTAAGCCTAGTGTAAATAAATCCAGGTTCCGATAAATTAAAAAGATTGGCCGCATGGTCGGTATTATTAAATACGTAGGCCGTATTCTGATAAATAGGTACAGCCCTGGTTCCTGCTGTCAATTTTGTGTCATGTCCGGCATGCAGAGCATTTGTTGAAAATTTTTGAGTACTCATGATTTCTTGTTTTTTTATATTATTAAAATAGATAAAATAAAAAGCCAAAACAAATAATGCCGACAATGCAATATTATAAAATCAAAAAGTTAAGAAGAAAGTCAGCTACAGAAGTAACCGTTAGTGTTATCTGCCATGGATACTTTAAATCAAAAAAAAAAATGATCCAGTATTTAGGTAGAATTTAGCACCTTCTTTAATAAATGATCAAAGGGTTGCTAAGGCTTCAAAGGGTCTATTCCCTCCACCTTTCTTGATAACAATTCAATAAGTGTTTGAACTTTTAGGTTTGCAAATATAGGTATGGAAAATTCTTTTTTCCTAATCTTTTCAAAAAAATTATAAATTGAAGGCTTGTTTCACCAAATCAACAGCATCCAATTTCTCCCAAGTGAATAATTCCACTTCCTTTTCCACACGTCCGTTATAAGGCGATTCAAAAACCTTGGTCATTTTTTTAGGTTCCTTGCCCATATGTCCGTAGGCCGCCGTTTCCAAATAAATCGGGTTTCTGAGTTTTAACCTATCCTCTATGGCAAAAGGACGCATATCGAACAATTGGGCTACTTTCTTAGCAATCTCCCCATCGCTCAATGCCACCTTGGCCGTGCCATAGGTATCAACAAAAATTGAAGTGGGCTCCACTACCCCAATAGCATAACTAACCTGTACCAATATTTCATCGGCAACTCCGGCAGCAACGAGATTTTTGGCAGCATGCCTTGCGGCATAAGCTGCACTGCGATCTACTTTACTAGGGTCTTTTCCGCTAAACGCGCCACCACCATGGGCACCTTTGCCGCCATAAGTATCCACAATAATCTTTCTTCCGGTTAATCCTGTATCCCCATGGGGCCCACCTATGACAAATTTTCCGGTTGGGTTTATATGATACTTTATAGTATCATTAAAAAGCTTTTGTATAGCCATTGGCAATTGTTCCTTTACCCTTGGGATTAGAATGGAGATAATATCCTTCTTAATTTTCGCCAACATTAAATCATCATCCCCATCAAACTCATCATGCTGGGTAGAAACAACAATAGTATCTATACGTTGGGGTACATTATCATCGGAATATTCTATAGTCACCTGTGCCTTGGCATCTGGCCTTAAATAGGTAATAGCATCCCCACTCCTTCTCAAATCGGCCAAAACCTGCAATATTTTATGGGAAATATCCAGGGCCAAGGGCATATAATTTTCTGTTTCCTTAGTGGCATAACCAAACATCATACCTTGGTCTCCCGCCCCTTGGTCTTCCTTTGCACCACGGTCCACTCCTTGGTTGATCTCTTTGGACTGCTCATGGATCAAAGAAATTACACCACAAGAATCCCCACTAAACTTGTAATCCCCATTGGTATACCCAATTTTATTGATAACATCCCTTGCTATTTGTTGTACATCCAGGTAGGTATGACTCTTGACTTCCCCGGCCAATACCACTTGACCAGTGGTGACCAACGTTTCACAAGCCACCTTACTTTCCGAGTCAAAGGCCAAAAAATGGTCCAATAGCGCATCGCTGATCTGATCTGCTATTTTATCTGGATGCCCTTCACTAACCGATTCCGAAGTAAATAAATATGCCATAAATCCTTTCTATATAAAAATTAATAAGGATTTGACCAAGTACACTAGAGAAGAGTGGGTGTTACAGTTCCAAGGGAACAAAACAACTTAAACTGCTTTAGCATTTTGTTATGCCGAAACTAATCCAGCACATGAGGTTGCAATCAGTCAAATCCTTCCTCGATATTTTTCGCGTACAAAAGTACAAGAATTCTTGACGTAACTAAAAATGTTTAACAACAATTTTTGGATTGACCCTAAAAATCTATAAATCGTATTTTACGGTAAACAAGATATACCGGGGTTGAATGAAATAAGAGGAGGTCGTAAAATACAATTCGTTGGTGCTATCCCTATTCAGGGTATCCGTTCCAAGTAGGTTGGTCCCCTTTATCCCAAATTCCCATGGACTGTCCTTTTGCTGGTAACTGAGGTTACCTTCCAAAAAACTATAGGTATTGTCTATCGTATTTTCTTTGTCCATGTACTTATAGTAGTCGTAATCCATGGTAAAAATGAAGCTTTTCAGAAAGGTGGCATCAAACTTGGCATAGGGCCGATCTGTATAAAAGGTAGTGGCCCTACCCCCGTTATCATAATTATTTACCGTATATCTATACCCTACTTCCAGGTTGGGCAAATTTCTAAAATTAGTAGCTAATGAAGAATTATAACTCTGGGTAAAGGATTCCGATCTTCTTGGCTGAAGGTCAATAATATTATTGGTAGCAGACCAAGAAACATTTGCCCCCACGGAGGCCTTAATTTTCCCAAAAGTGCGCTGGTACCTGCCATTGGCACTTAAGGATTCGTCTTCCAAATTTGAGTTTATGGTAGTACCTATCCTGTTAATGCCGATTATTTCCGAAGAACTTTTAAGCGCATCTATTCGCTTTGTGTAGGCAATATTTCCAAAAATATTAGTGAAATTGAACATATTAAAACTGAAGAAATTCAATGATAGGTTATGGTTCAAAGCACTTTCCAAATCCCTGTTCCCCGAATAAACGGAGTTGTAGTTGTTGAGCACATAGGCCTCTGCAAAACTATTGACATCCGTGAAAGATCTTGACACCCTGTAGTTAAACCTAATGTTTTCCGATTTTTTAAGTTGTGCATTAATATACAGGTCCGGCAACAAGGCGGTTAGATTATCCTCAACGGTAGTTCCCAGTTGATCATTTTTTGTGCCGTATTGATGCAAGGTTAGACCGGGGTTAAAGGTAAAAATCCCGGCTATTACCTTATAATGAAACCCTAAATACAAATCCGAAATAGTATAGGTTACATCGTTGTTAAATTCGCTGTCCACAAAATTCAGTGGCGCCCCTCCATCCAATATTTGAAAAATTCCTGAATTGAAATTCTGATGACTCTGTGTAGTACCCAGAGTAAAATTCAAATTACTCTTTTGGCCGGTAACCCAATAGTAATCCAACTTCGCATCCACTTTATTGGTAATTGTATTCTTACCTTGATTGAGGTTGTAGATACTCTGATTTTCATCTGCCGGAAAAATATCGGTAAAGGCAAAATTGTCCCTTATGGCATTGTAAAATGGATCTTCATCCTGATAAATATGTTGTGCCTCAAAAGCAAAAATATTTTTTGAGTTTAAAGTAGTATAATAAATATTGGCATTTTGATTTACGGAAATGGGCTTTTGCTTTTTCATTTCCGTAATTTCATCGGTTATGGTGGAAACAGAAATAACATTCTCCATCTCATTATCATTGGACTGTTTCAAAAGAATGTCATAATCAAATTGAAACCTTTCATTAGGCTTGTACATGGAACTGAACTTCGCCAAGCCCAAATGGGCGGTTTGATCGGTTGAAGTAGTGGCATCCTCTGTTTCATTGGAGGAGATATACACCCTTCTTGTTTGGTTTTCCATGAGGGTTCCGGTATAGGAATAAATACCAAAGCCGCTCAAGTCCCAATTTTCTTTAGGGGAATAACTAAAATTCACAGCGGCAAACTTGGTATCTATATTTTTTGCCCTATTGTTCTGCAGACTGGAAAGCCCCAATCCATCCCCGCCAATATTTATGGAACTTCCACTGGAACTGCCCAGATTTCTAAATCCACCGGTAAAACTCTGGTAATCCCTTCTATTAAAAGGAGCTTCCCCAATATTATTAAGATCGGTTATAATATTTATGCTATAATCCGGACTGTAGTAAAACAGTTTTGGATGTGCCAAATAACTATCATTGGTACCAAGGCCTGCTGTTATTTCCCCGAACCAAAACCTCTTCTTCCCTTCCTTCAGCTTAATATTAAGCGCAACATTGTCCGTATCATTGGTTAGTCCCTTCATTTGGGTTACCTCATTAAAATTCCTCAAAACCTCTATTTTATCCAAGGCATTGGCCGGAATATTTTCTGCCGCCAACTTGGAGTCCCCGTCAAAGAAGTCCTTGCCCTCCACCATTACTTTGGTCACTTGTTTGCCCTCTACCTCTATTTGCCCATCATCATTTATTTCTACCCCAGGTAAATTGGCCAGCACATCCTTAAGCTTCTTTTCCGTACCCGTAACAAAAGAATCCGTATTATAGACTATGGTATCTCCCTTCACCGAAACCGGCATCTCATAGGTTACCTCAACCTCGTCCAATTGATTGGCTTGCTCGTATAGTACAATGTCTTTCTCAACATCGGTCGTAGGTGCCGTAAAAGAAAACTCTTCCGTCTTAAAACCCAAATAACTTACGCGAACGTTAAAATTTGCACCGGATTTTAAATTTAGTTTATAGAGTCCACTGTGGTTTGTAATGCCATAGGATTCCAACGCCTTGGTTTCTGTATTTATGGCAATGACATTTGCCATATCGATTCCCACTCCCGTGGAATCCTTAACTGTTCCCGTTAGGGTAATTTCTTGCCCAAAAGCTGAAGTAAAAGCAAAAATAGCCAGCAGTACGGAATAAACATTCTTATTGTACATCTATAAAAAAATTAAAATACCTAAATTATTTAATGTAACTAAAAGCAGTTGAAACTATGGCCTGCCACCCCCACCACCTCTATTGCCTCCACCTCCACGACGACGAAAATTATCCCTCATTTCGGCCATCTTATCTTTGGAAATTTTATCATATTCCTCCTGTGTAACCGTCTTGCCCTTATTTGGAGCCTTTATCTCTTTCTTCTCTGTAGGATTGAGCACCAATTTTGTACACAGTACAACCGTAATATCATCGCTGACCTCCAAGATAAGGCCCGGAAGCCCCCAATACTCGCCTGGACCTTGATTTACCGGAACATCCGGAGTATACCACGCTGTTACCTCTATATCCTTTTCTATATATTCCTCCTCCTTATTTTCATCATTGCCTCCTCCCCTGCGAAAAATTGCCCGCATATTGGGCCTCTTAATGGTTTTGGTTGCAGTAGCCTTAAAGGCGGTATAATTACCAATCTGCTTTGATTCCCCTCCAAGTTTCCATTCCAATTTGGGCAATTGATCATCTACCAAAAAAATCTTCCCCAAAAGTTCGTTCTTCACCAGATACCTACCTTCTTTCACATCTTTGTAATAATCGCCCCCTGCTCCGGCCATCATTCCAAATCGTCTACCGCCCCTATCATTTCCGGGCTGCTCCAACCTTTCCTCCTCCTTATAGATCGATGTGGTCTTATCAAAGGTTAAAATATAGGTCCGTTCATTGGCCTCCTTCATCCTTTGCATTATTTCCTTCTTTCTATCCTCTGGTATTTGCCTTCCGCCAAAATCCATATTTACACTAGTCTTGCTAAAATAAGTAGCCTCACCCTGAAAATCCTGGGCATAAATTCCGAATTGGGACGCCAATAGCATCAAAGAGAAAAAATAGAAACCTTTCATTATTTTACATTTTATATCAAGTTTAAGACTACAACAATTTGATTTGGTTTAATCCAAAATCAATAAAAATTACAATTATCCTTTCCCATAAGTTTTTTATCGGATATTCTTCCAAAGATTTTAACATACCCCCGATATCTTGTATATTGTACCTCTTTATTACAAGTGCAAAAAACACTAACCATAATTACAAACCTATGCATATCGCCGTTGCAGGAAATATTGGGGCTGGCAAAACAACCTTGACAAGATTATTATCCAAACACTACCAGTGGGAGGCCCAATTTGAAGATGTGGTTGACAATCCCTATTTGGACGACTTTTACAATCAAATGGAAAGATGGAGCTTTAATCTCCAGATATACTTCTTAAACAATAGGTACAGACAAATTTTACAGATTAGGAAAGGCGGCAAAGACACCATTCAGGACCGGACCATTTATGAGGATGCCCACATTTTTGCCCCAAACCTCCATGCCATGGGCTTAATGACCAATAGGGATTTTAGCAATTACACCAGTCTATTTGAATTAATGGAGACCTTGGTTCAACCGCCGGACTTGTTAATTTACCTAAGAAGTTCCATCCCAAATTTGGTGAACCAAATCCACAAGCGGGGACGGGAATATGAAAACAGCATTTCCATTGATTATTTAAGCCGATTGAACGAACGTTACGAGGCATGGGCACAAAGCTATGAAAAAGGCAATCTCTTGGTTATTGATGTAGACAAATTGAATTTTGTGGACGAACCGGAAGATTTGGGATTGGTCATCAATAAAATCGACGCCGAGATCAATGGCCTTTTTTGAGGCACAGACCTAATAAACGCTCCTAACCATGGAGAAAGCACCCCTACAACTGCTGCTTTGCCTCCGCCAATGTACTTAAGTTACAATTGCACAATAACCATAAGATCATATATGCCAGGAAGCAGGCCATAACCATATTAAAGATATACCTACAACTATAGCAATTCCAAAGGTAAGCACAATCCATTTTACCAATTGTTTAGTGCCCAAAATTCCCGCCACAACACCTTTGAATACCAAATTTGACAAACTGGCCAATAGAATAAGTTTCCAGCCCGTATCAACGTTCAGGGCATCGCTTTTAATTAGTTGCGAAAGAGATAGGGTAATGGCATCCACATCTGTTAGGCCACTTATTATAGCCACTACATAAAGGGCGTCATCCCCAAACTCCTCATTGGCAAATGCTACAGCCAATAATATGGCCCCATAGAGCAGACCAAACACCAACGCACTTTTAAAATCGGCAGGATTGTCGGGTTCCGGCATTTTATCATCCTTGGAATCCTTGTTTATACTGTAAAACATACCTACACAAATAAGAGCCATAACCACAAATTCCACCATTAATGGCAGCAGAATGTGCGGTAATTTTTCAGGAATCACAATCCCAACCTCAACCATTATCCTTGCTAGGGAAATTGCAGAAGCCACAGTGATCACAAAGGCCGCCATTTTGCTTATGGAAGCCGTGTCTACCGTTTTTCGGGCATAACTCACAGTGGTTGCCGTACTGCTGATCAACCCGCCCAAAACCCCATTGGAAATAATTCCCAACTTTTTTCCCACAAACTTGTAGATAAAATATCCCAAGACGCTCAAACCTACTATAAGCGTTATCATCAACCAGATGTTTTGGGGATTAAGCACGTTGTAGGGACCGTACGTTTTATTGGGCAGAATGGGCAACACTACCAATGAAATGCCCGCGAAGGTCATTATAGCCGCAAGATCTTTTTCCTGTAGTTTATCTATAAAATTATGAAGCCTTTCCTTTACATAAAGAAGTACCGACATGGACGCACCCAAAATAATGCCCAACACCCTATCCCCCATTACCAAATAGGCCCCAATAGCGAACATCATTAGGGCGGCGACCTCCGTTGTCTGTCCAACATCAGGATTGGCAAACACCTTTATCTTTATAAAATTGGCCGCTACCAGCAATGATGTAAGGGCAATACCAAGAACCGGCAAAATAAAAGGATTTTGATAGTCCCTACTTAAGAACCCTGACAAAACCCCTAAAATTGCAATCAGGGTAAAAGTCCTCACCCCGGCCAGTTCACTATTTGCCTTTTCACGCTGAAGACCAACCAAAAGACCTAATCCGAAGGCAATGCCCAATGTAGTTAAATCGTGATAATCCATTTGTCGTTATCTATAAACAACCTAAAAGTAAAAACCCCGTTTAAACGGGGTTTTTAATATAATGCCCAAATATAAGTTTTGCAACTTACTTTTTAATATCTATTTTTTCAATGACTACTTTTTTACCATTTTCACCCGATACATGAGCTGTCTTTTCAAATGCCAACAATTGGGCTTTTACTTCAGCCTTGGTACCATTGAAGGTCTTTTCCTCCATAGTAATCTCACCATTCTCGGTAGTGCTATAGGTAATTACGGCCTGTGCCAAATCTGCGGATTCCATATTCATTTCAATCTGCACTTCCTGTTCCGCAACCCCAATTTCCATATGTCCGCCTAATATTGGGGCAATTACCAATCCAATTAAACAAGTAAGTTTTATAAGAATATTCATTGAAGGTCCGGAAGTATCCTTAAACGGATCTCCTACAGTATCCCCGGTTACTGCTGCTTTATGGGCATCAGACCCCTTGTAGGTCATTTCACCATTAATTTCAACACCTGCTTCAAAAGATTTTTTAGCGTTATCCCAAGCACCACCGGCATTGTTTTGGAAGATGGCCCAAAGCACTCCTGAAACCGTAACACCGGCCATATAACCACCCAGCATTTCGGCGATCAATTGATTATCACTACCATATACCAGTTTCCCCAAAAGCACAATAGCAATAGGAAATCCAATGGTCAATATTCCAGGCAACATCATTTCACGAAGGGCAGCCTTGGTTGAAATATCAACACACTTTGCGTAATCCGGTTTTCCGGTTCCTTCCATAATACCTGGAATTTCCTTGAACTGTCTACGCACCTCATAAACCATGTCCATAGCAGCCTTACCTACCGAATTCATAGCCAAGGCAGAAAAAACTACTGGAACCATTCCTCCTACAAAAAGCATGGCCAAAACTGGCGCCTTAAAAATATTGATTCCGTCGATCCCAGTAAAAGTTACATAAGCCGCAAATAACGCCAATGATGTCAATGCCGCGGAAGCAATAGCAAATCCTTTACCTGTAGCAGCGGTTGTATTCCCTACAGAATCCAAAATATCCGTACGCTCCCTAACTATAGGGTCTTGCTCACTCATTTCTGCAATACCCCCGGCATTATCCGAAATAGGTCCAAAAGCATCAATAGCCAATTGCATGGCAGTAGTAGCCATCATTGCGGAGGCGGCCAAGGCCACTCCATAGAAACCTGCAAAGGCATAGGAAGCCCAAATAGCAGCTGCAAACAATAAAACGGTCGGAAAGGTAGAGATCATCCCTGTGGCCAATCCGGCAATTACATTGGTTCCGGCACCAGTACTTGATTTTTGAACTATGGCCAGTACCGGCTTTGTTCCCAAACCAGTATAGTATTCGGTAACCGAGGAAATAACCCCGCCTACTACCAAACCAATAACAGTGGCATAAAACACCCTAATGGAAGAGATATCCTTTAAACCTTCACCAAAAAATTCCATTTGCATGGTCTCTGGCAACATATATTTCACCAATACAAAACAGCTAATAAGGGTCAATGCAATAGAGACCCAGTTTCCTATATTCAAAGCACCTTGTACTTCTTTTTCCTTGGCTTCGTTGTTTTTTATTTTTACCAACATAGTACCTATTATGGAAAAAATAATTCCAAAACCCGCTATGGCCATTGGCAATAAAATTGGTCCGATACCACCAAAGACATCTTGTATGGCACCGCCCATATCCTTAATAACATAATTTCCAAGTACCATAGCCGCCAAAACAGTAGCTACATACGAACCAAATAAATCCGCACCCATACCTGCAACATCACCCACATTATCCCCAACGTTGTCGGCAATTGTGGCCGGGTTACGGGGATCGTCCTCAGGAATACCTGCTTCCACCTTTCCCACCAAATCCGCTCCTACATCTGCAGCCTTGGTATAAATACCTCCACCAACCCTTGCGAACAAGGCAATGGATTCGGCACCTAGGGAAAAACCGGCCAATGTCTCAAGGACAATGGTCATATCTTCGGTAGATGTCCAGGTACCGTTCATAAAGAAATGAAACAAAAGAATAAAGGCCGTAGTTAAACCCAAAACGGCCAAACCAGCAACCCCGAGTCCCATTACGGTACCACCGCCGAAAGACACTTTTAACGCCTGTGGCAAACTGGTACGGGCCGCCTGTGTTGTTCTTACGTTTGTCTTGGTGGCAATTTTCATTCCCATATTACCCGCCAAGGCAGAAAAGAATGCACCAAAAATAAAAGCCACTACAATAAGAATATGGGTAGTGGGCACTATAAATGAAATTGCGGCCAATGCAATACTGGCCCCTATTACAAAAAATGTCAATAATTTATATTCTGCTTTTAGAAAAGCCAAGGCCCCTTCATAGATATAATCTGAAATTTCCTTCATTTTTCCGTCCCCGGCATTCTGTTTTAACACCCAAGACCTTTTTACCGCCATAAAAGCAAGACCTACCAATGCCATAATTATTGGCAAGTAAATAATTATTGATTCCATTTGTTTGATTATTTGTTATATATTTTGAGGGGCAAAAGTAGTAAAATATGCCAGAATAAAAAAAGCAATATTACTTCCACAATATTGCTTTTTAACTTTTTAAAAAATTAAGGATTAATACTTTATACTTACATCCTGTTTTGGGACATCACTATCCTTAAACCTTTGTATACATTTTGCAACGATTTCCTTGGCTTCCTTTTGGTCTCCCCATCCACCAACATCAACCTTTTTCTTTTCAAGATCCTTGTAAACTTTAAAGAAATGTTCAATTTCCTTTATCAAATGGGGATTTAATTCGCTTAGATCATTGATCTTGTTCCAAACCGGATCTGATACGGGCACGCAGATCACCTTTTCATCGGGACCCTTTTCATCGGTCATATGGAATACCCCTATAGGCTTCACCTCCATGACACAGCCGGGAAATGTTGCTTCGGTCACCAAAACTAGGACATCCAATGGATCGCCATCCAATGCCAAGGTTTCCGGGACAAATCCATAATCGGCCGGGTACATCATGGAAGAAAAAATCATCCTATCGTACCTTATCTTCTTTAGGGCAAAATCGTATTCATATTTATTCCTACTTCCTTTTGGTATTTCAATCAATACATCGAACGACGTAATATCTGCACTGCTCATACGGTTATGTTTAATCTTATAATTTTTCTAAAATAACAATTTAATACAAGGTAACGGTCAAAAAAAGTATATTAGAAATGAAATCCGAAGGACCCTGTTACCCCAAAAGACCTAGCTCCAGGGTTATCCAAATAATTCCCCCTAAAATTAAAGTCTATCCTTAAAATCTTAAATATATTTCCCACTCCTACCGAATACTCCCAATATATCTTATCATTTGGAGCCATCAACGGAATATTCGCCGGAGCGCTCAAGGCCCTGTTCCCATCCGAAAGTTCTCCCCATACCCCTCGTAAACCAACTATCTCCCTTAGGTTCCATTTTCGCATAAAGGGAATCCTGGAGAAAAATCTTCCATTAAAATTGTGTTCCAAATGAGCCGAAACATAAGTATCGGTAACAAACTCATAAAAATCGAGATTTGAAAACGTATTGTAAACAGAAAAAAATGTTTGATTTCCCGGAATGGCATTGAGCAACCCCAAGGGAACGTCCCCGTAGGTCTTTCCTATCTCCACTGTACTTAGCAACCTGCCAAGCCCCCCTACCTGCCAAGGTTGTGTATAGCTAAACTGAACCTTTTTATAATCGAAATCACTATCCAAGAAGTTTTTAACCCCATTGGTATAGGACAAAAACAAGGTGCTATAATTATCGTTCACATCCCTCCTTTCCACGCCGTTTCCTATGGTTTTCTTACCCGGAGTATAAATAAGTATGGTAGTAAGGTCAAATTGATTGATTTCAGATGATATCCCCGTTGGTGCCGAAGGATCTATATAGTCCAAGCTAAAGGCATTGGGCAGGGCTGAGCTAAGTGTCCTATAGGACCCGCCCACACCTATCCTAAAATTGGTGACCGGTTCCAGCTCCAGATTAAAAGTACTAAGGTCTATATTGGTAAGTCGGTCATTGGACCCTACAGTAAATACCGAAGAGGAGGCTATACTTCTACCCAGGACATCCGTGGTAGCGGTTAAACTAATCCCCAATTGTTCTATATCCCTTCTTTTTCCTCCCGAAATTATAAATCTGGACTTCTTATCCACTAACCATTTTCCGGAAATACCATATTTAAATTTATCGTCTCCAAAGCCATAAGCCAAATAAGCCTGCAATCGCCACGGATCGTTCTGCCCAAAATAGGTCCGTGCCCCGGCCCTAAGTCGAACCCCCTCAGCTTCGTTATACCCAAAAACACTGTACACATCCCCCAGATCCAGATTCCATTTATCAATTTCCACATATCCGGACCCCAGTATACTTACTATGTTATAATAACTTTTAAATTTTGGCACTGTCTTTAGGGTATCCAACAATTTATAAATGCCCTTTTCATCAGCATTTAACGATTCCAACCTATTGGCTTCCCAAAAGTCATCTTCCTTATTCAAGACCAAGGGATCAAATGGATCGGTCTTGGCCCTATAAAATTCATTGGGCTTTGGCCGATTAAATTTATAATCCCCATAGACCGTAGTTCTCTTACCGTATACCCCTCTTGAATTTTCCTTTTTATTAAAGCTAAAATCCGATAACATATAATCCCGGGTCAAAAGAAAAACGGAATCGTTGACCACATCGAACTCCTGTTCAATATAAATTTCCTTAACCCAGTTGATATTGGCACTTTTGGTAACTGCCAAATTTATATTCTTTACCGCATAGGTAGTATCGTTCACCCAAAAATCCCCTTTAAACGTAAGTTCATTCTTTCGTCTGGGATAATAAATAATATTGTAACACCATTTATTATCAATAAAGGCACTATCCGCCAAGACGTAGTTATAGGTATCCACACCTGTCTTGGACAACGGACTGGTAAAACTCTTGTCGAAGAACTTTAAATAATTGTTGTAAATATCGTAATCGGAATAAAGATCGGCAATAAAGGCAATTATAGCCTGATTATTGCTGAAACCAGAATTCTTGCTTCCCAAAACGTCCTCCTTTACCACAGCCGTCTCGTTATTGCCATAAACCTTGGAAAATGTCTCATTCAAAAAAATGGGCAGATAGGTCTTCCCTGTTATCCGCGATGTATCCAAGTCGTTAAAAACAAATTCCAGCCCCCTAAAGACCCTGCTTTTCATTAGGGCACTGTCTATTGTGTTTAGATCAAACTCTACCTTTTCATACTTATCAAATTGATATTGCTTAAACATATGAACCCCGTTCCTACGTTTTTTGGACCATATTTTCTTAAGGATATCTATCGCCGGATTATTTTTCTTATCGGTTTTACCAAAATAAACCACCACCTCGTCCAACTGTTCACTGGATTCTGCCAGCACAATATTCATATCATACGTAACCTTGGCAGTAAGGCTTATTTCCTTGGTTTCATAACCAATAAAGGATACCAATAAAGTAGTATGGGTATTCTCGGACTCCATGTAAAATCTACCATTATCATTGGTAATGGTGCCTTCGGAGGAATCCTTGAACAGTACGTTGGCAAACGAAACGGGTTCACCGGACTCATCCAACACTATACCCCCAACCTTGGTCTGGGAAACAGCACATTGAACAACAAATAAAAATAAGATTAAAAGGATTCTTGTCATTTTCTTATTTAAAAAGACTTCTAATAAAAAAGCATTCCTCCGTAATAGCAAGGAACCGAACGTATAGACGGAACCAATAGCCTATACTTACCCCTTTAGTTGGAATATAATATAAAAGCTTCGTCAACCCATAGTCAACGAAGCCCTAACATTATTTTAAGATAGGTATTATAATTTATACAATACTTTCTTGACCGCCTTTACAACATCCTCATGGTTAGGCAACCATTCTGCCAATAACACAGGGGAATATGGCGCAGGGGTGTCGGCCGTATTGATCTTTACGATGGGCGCATCCAGATAATCAAAAGCGTTGGACTGAACATGATAAGTGATCTCTGTAGCCACATTGCCAAAAGGCCAGGCCTCTTCCAAAACCACCAATCTATTGGTTTTCTTGACCGATTTTAAAACCGCCTCATAATCCAATGGCTTAACCGTACGCAAATCAATAATTTCCACACTAATATTCTCCTTGGCCAATTCTTCCGCAGCCTTATCGGCCTCCTTAATTATTTTACCAAAGGAAACAATGGTTACATCTGTACCTTCCCTTCTTATATCGGCTACACCTAAAGGAATGGTATAATCCCCTTCCGGTACTTCCCCTTTATCACCGTACATTTGTTCCGACTCCATAAATATAACGGGGTCGTTATCCCGAATAGCCGCTTTTAAAAGTCCCTTGGCATCTTTTGGATTGGAAGGAACCACCACTTTTAACCCCGGACAGTTGGCGTACCAACTTTCAAAAGCTTGAGAGTGGGTAGCTGCCAATTGGCCAGCAGAGGCTGTTGGACCACGGAAAACAATGGGACAATTAAACTGACCTCCGGACATTTGTCTAATCTTGGCCGCATTATTGATGATTTGATCTATCCCTACCAAGGCAAAATTAAAAGTCATAAACTCTATAATAGGTCTGTTGCCGATCATTGCAGAACCTACACCGATACCTGCAAAACCAAGCTCGGATATAGGGGTATCTATTACCCTTTCCGGGCCAAATTCATCCAACATTCCTTTGGAAGCCTTATAGGCCCCATTGTATTCAGCAACTTCTTCACCCATTAAATAAACGGACTCGTCCCTCCTCATCTCCTCGGACATTGCCTCCTGTATAGCTTCCCTAAACTGTAGTGTTTTCATCTTTAAAATGGAATCTTTATATTAAATTGCTTAAAGCGCAAGCAAAAGTAGGAAATAATATATCAAAACTAAGAAGTAAATAATTAAAAATACTTCAAAAAAATACTATGCATGCATAGTATTTTTAAAAATTATTGAGTATCTTAGCCACCATTTCTAAATTAACGGTCAACAAAATATTAATATATGAAAATTTTAGTATGTCTAAGTAATGTCCCGGACACTACTTCAAAAATAAACTTCACGGACGGCGACACCAAATTTGACACCAATGGGGTTCAATTTGTAATTAATCCCAATGATGAATTTGGCCTAACGCGCGCCATGTGGTTCAAAGAAAAACAAGGAGCTACCGTACATGTGGCTACTGTTGGCGAAGCCAGTACCGAACCAACCATTAGAAAAGCATTGGCCATTGGTGCGGATGAAGCGATCCGCGTAAATGCAGTTCCCGTAGATGGCTTTTTTGTAGCCGAACAGTTGGCAGAAATCGTTAAAAACGGGGAATACGACCTAGTGATCGCCGGACGGGAATCCATAGATTACAATGGTGGCATGGTACCGGGTATTTTGGCCACTCTATTGGGCATGAATTTCGTTAACACCTGTATCAGTTTGGAAGTAGAGGGCAACAACGCCTCCGCTACTAGAGAGATCGATGGTGGAAAGGAAAAAATAGCAACCACTTTACCCTTGGTAATAGGGGGGCAAAAAGGCCTTGTCGCCGAAAGCGACCTAAGGATTCCCAACATGAGGGGAATTATGATGGCCCGCCAAAAGAAATTAAATGTAGTTGAACCCACTTCATCCAAAAATGTAACAGCCGATGTTAAATTTGAAAAACCTGCTCCAAAAGGCAAAGTGACATTGGTGGATGCGGATAATATTGACGAATTGATCAACCTTTTGCACAACGAAGCCAAAGTAATTTAATTATCAGCTTTTTGCAGTTGTAAATCAATTCACAAATAGTGATGATATAATCAAAACAAATTATAGCGCCCACGACCATATTCACTTGGAACAGGGCACTTATACAAAACATTAAAATCTATGTCAGTTTTAGTATATACAGAATCCGAAAACGGGAAATTTAAAAAGAATGCCCACGAGGTAGCCTCCTACGCACACGAGGTAGCCAAGCAAATGGGAACTACGGCTACGGCTATTTCCATTAATGCCATCGATGCCGAGAGTCTAGGGGATTTTGGAATTTCCAAAGTATTGAATGTTTCCAGTGACCAACTAAAAACCTTCAACGCCAAAGCCTATGCCAATGTAATTGGCCAGGCAGTAGAAAAAGAAACCGCAAAGGTCATTGTTATTAGTTCCAGTGCGGATACTAAATTCTTAGCCCCAATTTTAACCGCACAATTAAAAGCGGGCTATGTTCCCAATGTAGTATCGGCCCCGGAAAGTACCAGCCCGTTCAAGGTAAAAAGAACCGTTTTTAGCAATAAGGGCTTTGCCTTTACCGAAATCAATTCGGATATTAAAATTATCGGTGTTTCCAATAATGCTTTCGGAAGTATCGAAAACAAAACAACTGCTGCCGTTGAAAATTTTGAACCTAACCTTGGGGACGATTCCTTTACCTCCAAATCTATAGAAATAGATAAGGTAGTAGGAAAAGCCACCATTGCCGATGCCGATATTGTGGTATCTGGGGGCCGCGGATTAAAAGGCCCCGAAAACTGGGGAATGATAGAAGAATTGGCAGAAGTACTGGGAGCGGCCACAGCCTGTTCCAAACCTGTCTCCGACCTTGGATGGAGACCACATGGGGAACATGTTGGACAGACCGGAAAACCGGTTGCCAGTAATCTGTACATTGCCATAGGCATCTCCGGCGCCATTCAACATTTGGCAGGAGTTAGCTCCTCCAAAGTAAAAGTAGTCATCAATACCGACCCGGAAGCTCCCTTTTTTAAAGCTGCCGACTATGGCATAGTAGGCGATGCTTTTGAAGTTGTTCCCAAGCTAATAGAAAAATTAAAGGAATTTAAGGCACAAAACGCTTAATTTTTGTTAAATTGTGCCCCTTAAAGGGCTGCTCAAACATACTTGGCCCGTCCAGTATTTTGAACAGCCTTTTTTAGTTGATAGATTTCTATGAGTTTAGTAAGATTAAAAATAAAGGGGATTTCCTATAGCCAAACGCAAAATGGCGCATATGCCCTTATATTGAATGAAGTTGAAGGCGATCGTAAGCTACCTATCGTTATTGGTGCATTTGAAGCCCAATCCATAGCCATTGCCCTGGAGAAGGAAATCAAGCCACCTCGGCCACTGACCCATGATCTATTTAAAAATTTTGCCGATCGATTCGATATTGTAATCAAACAGGTCATCATCCACAAACTGGTTGATGGTGTTTTCTATTCCAGTATTATTTGCGAACGCGATAAAATAGAGGAGATCATTGATGCCAGAACCAGTGATGCCATTGCCTTGGCCCTAAGGTTCAACGCTCCCATTTTTACCTACAAGACCATTTTGGACAAGGCCGGTATATTCCTTAAATTTTCTTCAAAAGAAAAGGACAAGGAAGATTCTGACGACAGTATTATGGTCGATGAAATTCTGCAGGAAGGAGAAACAGTTGAAATAAATCCAGGTGCTTCCGATGGATACAAGGAATTAAGCACAGATGAATTATATGCCGAGTTGGACAAGGCCGTTGCAAGTGAAGACTATGAAAAAGCGGCAAAACTCAGGGACGAAATTTCCAAACGTAAATAATTTAGGAATAATTAATAAGAATGGATGACAAATAAGCTTTGGGTTTTAATCATTTTCTGCTTAATTGCCTTTCCCTCCCTTGCCCAGGATATAAGCAACCCAAACTTACTACAGAATTCCCTAGAGATTACCCCTAATCAAGGTGCATCATTTCAAAGTCTTTGGAGAGGAATTCTCGGAATGATATCGTTGATATTTATTGCCTACCTCTTTAGCAATAACAAAAAAGCCATTAACTGGAAAACCGCGGGAATAGGACTCCTTATCCAACTGCTCCTGGCCATTTGCATCCTAATCGGCGAAAAAATAGGCTTTAATGCTTTCGGCTATAGGTTTGACCTAAGCTTTGTATCAAAAATCTTTGAGTTTGGAGGGAGAATATTTGTCAGTATCCTTGATTTTACAAGGGCAGGCAGCAAATTCCTGTTTGAAGGCCTGGTAGTGGACATGGATACCTTCGGATTTATTTTTGCTTTTCAAGTCCTACCAACCATTATCTTCTTTTCGGCCTTAACGTCGGTTCTGTTCTATTTGGGAATCATCCAAAAAGTAGTACAGGCATTGGCCTGGTTACTATCCAGATCCCTTGGAATTTCTGGTGCTGAAAGTTTAAGCGTAACAGGGAATATATTTTTAGGACAAACTGAAGCTCCATTGTTAATTAAGGCCTATCTGGAAAAAATGACCCGATCGGAGATGCTATTGGTGATGATCGGAGGCATGGCAACCGTTGCCGGGGCCGTTTTAGCGGCTTATATTGGTTTTTTAGGTGGTGATGACCCCGTACTCAGGTTACATTTCGCAAAACACCTCCTGGCAGCATCGGTAATGGCAGCTCCCGGAGCCATTGTTATCTCTAAAATTCTATATCCCCAAACCGAAGCCATTAATACAGATGTACATGTTTCCAATGAAAAAATTGGCTCCAATATTCTGGATTCCATTTCCAACGGAACTACCGAAGGTCTAAAATTGGCCGTAAACGTTGGTGCCATGTTATTGGTATTTGTGGCCTTTATTGCCATGATAAATGGTATTTTAAACTGGGCCGGTGATATCACTGATCTAAACGCATGGATTGCAATGAATTCACCTTACGGGCATCTTTCGTTGGAGGCCATACTTGGAACACTTTTTGCACCCCTCATGTGGCTTATCGGGGTGGATTCTGAAGATATAATGCTGATGGGCCAACTGTTGGGCATTAAATTGGCCGCGAGTGAATTTATTGGCTACATCCAACTGGCCGAACTAAAAAATATTGCCAACAGCACCCATTTCACCTTTAACAAATCGGTTATTATGGCCACATATATGCTTTGTGGTTTTGCCAATTTTGCCTCTATTGGAATTCAGATCGGAGGAATAGGCTCCTTGGCTCCAGGACAAAGAAAAACCCTCTCTGAATTTGGAATGAAAGCTGTTTTAGGCGGTTCGTTGGCCTCGTTACTTTCAGCTACCATTGCTGGAATGATTTTGGGATAGTGGTCTCTTTAAAAAATTACTCCCTGAAGATTCCTAGACCTATAATCCCCGTTAATAAAATTTAATAACTTAGACTGCTTCCCAATCCTACCCAAGGTAGATTTGCCTAATTTCGCTTCACGGTTTTTTGGATGTCAATCTAAATTTACCCCCCCTTTTTATTTGAAGGGAGAGTCAAGACAGAAGCTTATGAAACAGTACCACGATTTATTAAAACACGTATTGGAAAATGGAACCCAAAAGGGCGATAGGACCGGTACAGGCACCAAAAGTGTTTTTGGATATCAAATGCGTTTTGACCTAGCGGAAGGCTTCCCCATGGTTACTACTAAAAAACTCCACTTAAAATCCATTGTCCATGAATTGCTTTGGTTCTTAAAGGGCGATACCAATATTGGCTATTTACAGGAAAACGGAGTACGTATATGGAATGAATGGGCAGATGGGAATGGTAATTTAGGCCCAGTTTACGGTTATCAGTGGCGCAATTGGAACGGGGATGAGATCGACCAGATAAAGGATATAGTAAACACCTTAAAAACCAACCCCAATAGCCGTCGTATGCTGGTTTCGGCCTGGAACCCCAGTGTACTGCCGGACACCTCATTATCGTTTTCGGAAAATGTGGCCAATGGAAAAGCCGCATTGCCTCCATGCCATGCCTTTTTTCAATTCTATGTTGCCGATGGTAGATTATCCTGCCAATTATACCAACGAAGTGCGGATATCTTCCTAGGGGTTCCATTCAACATTGCGTCCTATGCCCTATTTACCCTTATGATGGCACAGGTTTGCGGATTACAACCCGGCGAATTTATTCACACCTTTGGCGATGCGCACATCTATAACAACCATTTTGACCAAGTTGAATTGCAGTTAAGCAGACAGCCAAGACCCTTACCAAAAATGGTCCTGAACCCTGAGGTAAAGGATATCTTCGATTTTACCTTTGAAGATTTTAGTTTGTTGGATTATGATCCCCACCCACATATAAAAGGGATCGTAGCAATTTAAAGCTATGTGGCCGACCTGTACGGGGAAGCACTAACATTTCTTGATCCATAGAAATCCATTAAGGGCTATTTACAAGGCCCTAAACTTCCTATAAATCCGCATTTATTTATAATTCATGCACTTTCAGGAGTAGCCATTACCTTAATAAATCCGATACCATTAAAGCTCTAGACCCAATGGTATCGGAGGTAGATAAATTAAAGCTCCAATACTGAATTTTCAGCACCGGCAAATTCGTTCCACTGGTAACGATCTGCATCAGCGTCGTTTACGTAATTGCCATCCACTATATATTTAAATTCATATGTACCTTCCTTTGGCAAATTGAAAGTTCCTTTAAAGGTTCCGTTTTTCAATTTCTTCAATGCACTTCCTTTTGGGCTCCAATTATTAAAATCCCCAACTACCACCACCTTCTTTGCATCTTCAGCAGGCACAGAGAAAGTCACCTTGCATATTGGCTTGCTCTTTAAATATTGTTTTGTAATTCCCATAACCTCTATATTTTAAATTAAAATTCAAAATTACACCATTAAAGTCCTCATTCCCAATGACCAATATCATTTTTATCATTTTCTTAAAATAAGTTTAACAATTGATCTTCTTTGACAATAATACCAAGTAAAATTCATAAGTAACTAACATGGCTAACTTCCTTTTAAGATCCCAATAATCTTATCTATCTCCCTTTCTGTATTGTAGAAATGAAAGCTTAGTCGTATACCATTTCCACGTTGCGCACACACCACATCCTGCTCCATTAATTTGGCATACAATTCCTTATCCCCAGCAATATTAAAAATAGAGCTATGTATTTTTCTCTTTACCACAGACTCTTCCAACAACCCCAAATTTTCAAATTCGCTCTTTGCCTTTAACGAAAGCCCTCTAATCTGGTCGGAAATAGCCGCCATACCAATGCCGGAAAGAAACCCCAAAGAATAGTTTAAACTACCAAAGTTAAAGGTATCCAAATGTCCCGGCTCCAATTGTTTGGCAAAGGATATCTTCTCCCTACCTTCCATATCCGCATCAGCAGCATTAAAACCTGTAGAACTGCAATTGAATTTGGCCGGAACATCATCTGCAAACAACATAAACCCGTTGCCATAGCCACCAAGCAACCACTTATAGGAACTGGCGCCCAACACATCTATACCAGAATCCTCAAAGTTAAAGGTTTCCGTACCTAAAAACTGTGTACCATCCGCAATGATCAATAGATCGGGGAACTCCTTTTTCAATTTTCCCAAGAACTCTAGATCTACCTTAATCCCATTTAACCACTGCACCAAACTAAGTGCCAACACATTTATGTTATCCAACCTTATCCTATCGTAAATATTCTCCTCCAAAGCCTCTGTAACTTTTATATAGAAGGTATGGCAGTCCTTACTTTCAAATGGCCAGTTCAAAGAAGGGTAATCCCCTTCCAACAACAAAACGTTTCTTGCACTCCCCATGCCTTCCAATAACAAATTGAGCCCAATGGAGAAATTGGGCACCAATGCCACATTATCCGCCTTGCAACCAAAAAATTCCCCTATGGTATTTCTAGTTTCCGAAAGAAGCAGGTGACCTTTCATCTTCATGCTACTCCCTCCAATGAGAAAATCAAGATCATGTTCCTGTCTCCAATCCAGAAGATCATCATAAAGAAGACCGGATGTAGCCGTATTTACATAGGTATATTGACTTAAAACTGGGAATTGCTTTATAATTTTTTGCATATCCAAAGAGGTAAAATTTGTATTTATGGTATCTTTGTATAAAGATAGGAATTAGGATGTTCTCCAAGGATAAAAAAAAGTCACTTTTAGAAATAGAGCAGCATGAACTAATGGAACATGCCCAAACTAGAATAAAACAAAAAAAGCGACTTTATAATCATTTTGTTGTGTTTTTGATCGGAAGTGTATTTATCGTCTTCATCAACAAAGTATTAAAGTATGGCTTGGAATACAACTGGTTTGTTTGGGCCATTACCTTTTGGGCATTTTTGTTTGCAATCCATATCTTCAATGTTTATATCACCAATAAATTTATGGGTCTGGATTGGGAAAGGGCGCAAAGGGAAAAGTTGGTATTGAAACAGAAACAAAAAATTGCTGCACTGCAAAAAGAAATTGAAACGGAATTTCCATTATCCAACATCAATAAAAAAAAAGAAGAGTGAACATTCTATCCATAATAGCCGCCGCTGCAGAAAACAATGCCTTGGGAAAGGACAATGACCTGCTTTGGCATTTACCGGATGACTTTAAACGCTTCAAAAGTCTTACCTCCGGACATAAAATAATCATGGGACGAAAAACCTTCGAGAGTTTCCCAAAACCATTGCAAAACCGAACCCATATCATTATTACCAGAGATAAGGGCTATACTGTAAAACACAAGGATTGTATAGTGGTACATTCCATGCAAGAGGCCTTGAACCTTGTGAAACTGGAACCCTTATCCTATATTATAGGTGGGGGTGAAATATATAAACAGGGATTGGAATATGCCAACCAAATAGAACTGACAAGGGTACACGGAACTTTTGAGGCAGACACCTTTTTTCCAGAATTCGACAAGGACAAATGGCAACTTACAAAAGAGGAATACCACCCCAAGGATGAGCGACATAAATATGATTTCACATATTTGACCTACACCAAAAGACAAAAGGAATAAGCAGCCCTAGTGGCAAAAAAGCTAAAAATTTAGAAACTGTGCCTTATTTGGCACACTTACATCCCTTAAAAAAAAATTTAGTACTTCAACGTCACCATTAGTAAAAAACTGCTGCGAACCACTAGGACCATCCTCTGTCGCCAATAAATTGTTTAATTGCAATACATTCCTGGTTTGTCTGGCTACCCCCTCTCCAGAGTCGATAATCTTTATATTTTTAGGTAAAATTTCCCTTATCAAGGGTATTAAATAGGGATAATGTGTACATCCCAAAACCAATTGATCCATGCCTTGGCTTAACATTGGCCCCAAATAACTTTGCAATAACTCCCTAGTTTTTGAAGTATTGATCTCCCCTTTCTCTATCTGCTCAACCAGACCAGTACCAACCTGATCCAGTACCTTTATACCACTTGCATAAATTTCCGAGGTATTATTGAATAAGGCGCTGGACAAAGTACCCTTGGTTGCCAAAACACCTATTGTTTTGGTTTTGGAATTTAAAGCGGCAGGCTTAATGGCAGGTTCAATTCCGATCATGGGAACACTATAACTGGCCCTAAGCTCCTTAATAGCGTTGGTGGTAGCTGTGTTACAGGCAATAACTATAAGTTTACAACCCTTTTGCAGAAGTAGTTCAACATTTTTTATACTAAGTTGGAGTATCTGCTCCTTTGATTTCTCCCCATAGGGGGCATTTTTACTGTCGGCCAGGTAAACAGTGGATTCATAAGGAAGAACCTTGTTGATCTCCCGCCATATGGAGGTACCGCCAATACCTGAATCAAAAATACCTATGGGACCTTTATTCATTTAAAATAAAAAGATTAAACAGCCTTAAAGTTACATTAATAATACTTTTTGGAGTCGTTCTTTTCGGGAAATAAAATGTCCGATTTTTCAAATTTTATTTTAATCCACTTGATTCAACACTACCAAAAGACCAACTACCTAATACTTTTGAACCAACATTTTTACTTCCTCCAAATTGAGTCCACCATAATTGCCCGAGCTCATTAAAAGTAGTACGGAATTATCATATTGTTGACCAAACACAAAGTTTTTGAAATCCTCGGCATCTGTAAAAATCCGTAAATCGTCCCGAACAAAAGCTTCCGAAATTTGTTCTGCCGTAACCTCCTTCAGCTTCTTTATCCTTACCGATTCCGGCAAGTAGAAAACCGCTGCTACATCCGCAGCCGCTAAAGCACCATTATACTCCTTTAAAAATTCCGGGTTAAAACTGCTATAGGTATGCAGTTCCAAACACGCAATTAATTTTCTATCCGGGTACTGCTCTTTTACGGCATTGGTAGTGGCCATTACTTTACTGGGGGAATGCGCAAAATCCTTATAGGCAACACATGTCTTGCCTTCTGCTATTTTTTCCAGTCTTTTTGAAGCACCTTTAAAGGATGCAATGGCCTCATAGAAATCATCTTCATCCACACCCATATTCTGACATATCCATTTAGCCCCAGCCAAATTGCTAAGATTGTGCTTCCCGAAAACTTCGATCGGCATAGGACCCTCCGGAGTTTCCAAAATGGTTTGTCCATTTTCAACCACATATTCCGGTGTTGTATAAGGAAGCTTTCGAATGGCATTCTCAGAAGCTTTTACTACCTTGTCCACCTCTGGGTCTTCCTCATTATAGGTTATACTACCTCCCTTAACAATGCTATCCACAAATATCCGGAATTGCTCCACATAATTGTCATAGGTAGGAAATACATTGATGTGGTCCCAGGCAATGCCACTCAACAAGGCAATATTGGGTTTGTACAAATGAAATTTAGGCCTCCTATCTATGGGCGAGGACAAATATTCATCCCCTTCCAACACTATAAAATCGTTCTCCTCCGTAAGATGTACCATACGGTCAAACCCCTCCAATTGGGCACCTACCATATAATCTACTGCTCTGTCGTGATAATCCAATACATGTAATATCATGGAAGTAATGGTGGTCTTGCCATGACTTCCTCCAATAACAACCCTGGTCTTATTTTTGGACTGTTCGTACAGGAACTCCGGATAGGAAAAAATTTTTAATCCCAATTCCTGTGCCTTTAGTAGTTCTGGGTTGTCGGCCTTGGCATGCATGCCCAAAATCACCGCATCCAAATTGGAATTCAATTTCTCTGGAAACCAGCCAAATTGTTCCGGCAATAGCCCTTTGGCTTCCAGCCTAGTTTTGGAGGGTTCAAAAATTACGTCATCGCTACCTGAAACAATATACCCCTTGTGATGTAAGGCCAAGGCCAAATTGTGCATAGCGCTACCCCCTATGGCAATAAAATGAATGTGCATGAAAAAATCGGTTTATGGGGTAAAGATAATCATTGTTGAAGGCTATCAAAAAAAGTTATTGCCATGAACTATTTTTTTTGGAAACAACAGCCATAAGCCCTAGACAGAAAGCTGTTCCCCTTCAAGAAAAGGGTTCGTGGAACAGAGGCATTAAACCAGGTTCCCTGCCAAAAATAGCAGGAGTGGTTCAACTATCCCATTTCAAGAAACCTAGGACATTTATAATCCGGATCTCAAGAATAAATCCGGAATATGACTAAAAACGATAACCGAACCTTGAATATTTTTTAATTTAGTACCCAAGAGCATTATCCATGAAAATAAAACTTGCCGAAATTGTCCCAAAGGAAATTATGCCTGGCTACCATGGCAAACTCATTCATACCCAAAATATGAGTCTAGCTTTTTGGGAGGTGGAGGCCGGAGCCAAAGTTCCTGAACACGCACACATGAATGAACAGGTGATGTAGGTTTTGGAAGGAAATTTTGAATTTACCCTTGACGGCATTACCAAAATCTATGAGCCTGGGGATCTGGTGATAATTCCACCCCACGTTTCACATAGTGGCGTAGCACTTACCCCTTGTAAATTGCTGGATGTTTTTAGTCCCACTAGGGAAGAATATAAATAAACCTATCATTGTCCTACTGGGATAGTGTTAAAACAAATTACCAAGATGAAGATATCACTCCATAACAAAAAAGCATTGATCGGTGGTAGTAGTCGTGGAATCGGCAGGGCCATTGCCCAACAATTGGCAGCCAGTGGGGCAAGTGTGACCGTCATGGCCAGAAGTGGGTACCAATTGAGATCCCTGATCTCCTATTTACCCACAGATAACGGACAGCAACACCAATATTTGGCCGTAGATTACTCCGATTTTGACACTTATAAAAAAAGTATAGTTACCTACTTCAAAACGAATACGGTTGATATATTGGTCAACAATACCCAGGGACCATCGGCCGGGAGTGCTTTGGATAAAAATATAGATGATTACCAACAAGCTTTTGACCTTCTTTTTAAGACCGTGGTATTTACCACGGAACAGGCACTAAAGGGAATGATATCCCAAAAATACGGTCGCATTATCAATATTGCCTCAGTTTCCGTAAAGGAACCCCTGTCCTATTTGGCCCTTTCCAATAGCATACGCGCTGCAGTTGTTACCTGGTCCAAAACCTTGGCTTCCGACATAGGAAAATATAACATCACTGCAAACTGTACCTTAACCGGATATTTTAACACGGATAGACTAAAGGAGCTTAACGGTGCCAAGGCCAAATCCTTGGGCATCCCTCTTACTGAAGTTGAAAATCATATGCTGGCCCATGTCCCTGTGGGACGATTTGGAGACCCAACAGAATACGGGCACTTGGTTACTTTTCTGGCCTCGGAGTATGCCTCTTTTATTACAGGGACCAATATTCCCATAGATGGCGGAATGCTCAAATCCCTATAAATGTCTGCCATTAAAACAGAAAATTGCCCTGAAGGTCAATACTTCCATGGGTACTAAAAAAATACCCACTCCATAAAGCAACGTTGGTATTCTTTTTGTATCTATTCCTGCATGGCATGTTTACTCACTTAAAATGGTGTTTCACTCATTAAGGATTGTAATCCCAAGAAATAAACGCCAATTTTGTTTTATATATTCATACAGATGAAAAAGATAGCAACAATTTTTACCTTAATCCTCTTCTCCCAAATGGGACATTCCCAATCCCCTAAGGATACTTACTCCTCCTTATGGCAGAGGGTCCAAAAATTTGAGAACGAGGCCTTGACCAAATCCGCATTGGAGATAGTGTCCATAATTTCAAAAAAGGCCAAAAAAGAGCAGAATTCCGTACAGATCATACGATCGCTTTTATACACCTCCAAATATGCGCTCACCTTGGAGGAGGACGCCCAATTAAAAATTGTACGCGATTTTAAAAAGGAAATAGACCATAGCCAATTCCCCACCAAAAATATCTTGGAGAGTTATTTGGCAAATATGTATTGGCAGTATTTCCAACAAAATAGGTATCGATTCTACGATAGGACAACAACCGAGCAAAAAGTGGATAGCATTGATTTTAGAACATGGGATCCCAATACTATCTTCCATGAAATAAATGTACATTTTGATGCTTCATTGGAAAAGCCCTTAGAATTACAACACTTAAAAGTGGAAGCTTTTAAAGAAATCCTCAATGAACAAAAAGGCTCTGGCATATTTAGACCCACCCTGTTCGATCTATTGGCCCATTCGGCATTGGATTTTTATAAGACCAGCGAAAATAGCATTACAAGACCGGCAGATAAATTTGAATTGGACAGCCCAGAAATATTATGCGAGGGAAAACAGTTTGTGGAACAACGGATCAACACCAAGGACAATACTTCTTTACAGTCCAAAGCCATAAAAATCTATCAGCAACTCTTGGATTTCCATGATCCCGCGGAGGAAGCCTATGTGGATGTTGATATTGAACGCCTAAAATATATAAGGGAAAATGCGGTATTCCCCAACAAGGACCAGCAGTACCTGGAGGTTTTACAAAATACCGCCGAATCTATCAAAAAGAATAAAAACTCGGCTTTATATTATTTTGAAATTGCCCAGCTATATCGTGATTGGGGAAATAGCTATCAACCGAAGATAAAAGAGGAGTACAGATGGAAACAGAAGGAAGCTATGGCGTTATGCCAAACCGTAATAGAAAAATTCCCAAAAAGTAGGGGCGCCGAAAAATGTAAGGCGTTACAATCGGAGATCCTATCCAAAGACCTGCGTTTGACCGGGGAACGACATATACCAATCAACCAACCTTCCCGATTATTGTTGCAATACAAAAATCTCCACACACTACAATTATCGGCCCGTAAGATTACCCAAAAGGAGATAAAGCAGCTCAATGCCCTTTATCGTGAGGAAAAAATATTGGCCTTTATTAAAAAACTCCCTGAAGTTAAGAGTTGGGATACCAAACTTATCAACGAAAAGGATTATCAATCCCATAAAATAGAAATCCTTTTGCCAGAATTGGACAACGGCTCGTACCTTATTTTGGCCACCCCCAATACCGATTCTGGCTACACCTTTGCCTATAGCCCCATCCAAGTTACCAATTTGGCATTAGTGGAAGGACAAACCGGTTCTGAACATAACTTCCAAGTAATTGATCGCAATAGCGGAAAACCTATATCCGGAGCTACCCTAAAATTCTCCTATCAACGCAACTACGAAAGGCCTATTCTGACCAATACCTTTGTTTCCGACGAAAAAGGGATGGTAAGCCTTCCCTTATCGAGCGAGCGCTGGAACAACGTGGATATCCTGATCAACACCAAAAATGAAGAGGCCTTCTTTGAAGATTTCTATGTCAATGCCAAATATGACCAAGGGGAGGAAGACGACCGCTACTCCTGTTTTTTATTTACGGACCGCAGCATTTACAGGCCGGGACAACCCCTATATTTTAAAGGGTTGGCCATGGTACAGAAAGATGATAAATCCGCCGTGCTTACCAATACAAGAATAAGGGTAAGCCTTATGGATGTTAATCGTCAAGAAGTTGCCCAACAAGATTTTAGAACCAATGACTACGGTTCCTTTTCAGGTGAATTCATTTTACCCAATAATGGGCTTACTGGCAATTATTATTTGAAATTGGATTCTGAAGACGTTGAAATTAACGGCAATAGTTATTTTTCAGTGGAAGAATACAAACGACCGAAATTTGAAACTTCATTGGAAGCCATTACGGAGACGTATAGGGTTAACGATACCATTGCTGTTCAGGGAAAGGCGAAGACCTACGCTGGAAGCTTTATTACAGATGCCAAGGTGAGCTACACCGTAAGGCGAGTGGTGTATTACCCTAAATGGCATTATTGGCACCTGCCCTATTTTGATGCCACCCCTCAAGAGATTGCACATGGTGAAACGGCAACCGACGCCAACGGTAAATTCGAGATCAATTTCATGGCCATACCAGACCTAAGTATCGCCAAGGAAAATATGCCCACCTTTAACTATGAGGTTACAGCAGATGTTACGGACCTTAATGGCGAAACACACAGTGCAACTACTATGGTCAATGTGGGTTATCATGCCCTTACGGCCGATATCCAAATTGAAGATCCTTTAAACAAGGATAGCCAAAATTCAATTATAACCATCTCCACCAATAATCTTAACGGTGAATTTATTGCGGCACAGGGAAGCCTCAAAATGTATAAATTAAAGGCGCCAGACAATGTCCTTAGGCCAAGACCATGGCCAGCTCCTGATTATGATGGCTTTGGAAAAACCAAATTCAAAGAACTTTTCCCCCATGATGCCTTTGCCAAGGAAGATAATCCAGCCTTTTGGGAGAAAGGGGAATTAGTATGGAAATCCGGCTTTGATACAGGGGAGTCCAAGGAAATCGACTTGGGCAACGTAAAGAAATGGTTGTCCGGAAAATATGTTATTGAATTGGAAACAAAGGACAAATTTGGTCAATTGGTAAAGGACGTTGCACAAACTACTTTCTACAGTGATAAGGACAAAATACCGGCCGATAATCAGCTTTTTCAAATAAAGACCGATAAAAACTCCTATAACATTGGGGAGAAAGTGAAACTTAGTTTACGTTCTGCTATGGAAGGTCTTACTATATCCTTGTTCATTGAAAAGGGTCAAGAAATTGTGGCAACACATCTAATTGAATTGCACAATAATTCAAAGACCATCGAAATTCCTGTTACTGCCGATGACTTGGGTGGATTTGCCATAAATTATAGCTACTCCGCATACAATGCCTTTCAATCGGGTAGCCTTACCATTACGGTCCCCTACCCCAATTCGGACCTAAAAATTGAAACAATTACCTTTCGCGATAAGCTTCAGCCTGGAAAAGAGGAAACATGGTCCTTTAAAATTAAAGGTCCTAAAGGTGACAAGGTATCGGCCGAACTACTGGCAGGTATGTACGATGCCTCATTGGATGCCTTTAAGGGACACCATTGGAATTTCTCTCCAAACTACAAGGGGCAATATTACACCAGCAGACATCTCAATGCTTATAAAAGTTATGGGATTACTTCCTTTAATACCTATCTAAATTTTGGTGACAGGTTTGCCTACGAATCTCAATATTATGATTCCTTTGATTGGTTCGGCCTTCATTTTGGATTTGGGTATGCACTAAGAGACAGAATGATGATGAAGAGTAGTGCTACAGGAATACACAGGGAGGAATTGGCCGAGAGTGAAGCCTTGGATGAAACAATTATTACCGGCAGTGTGGCCCAAGCTCCGGAAAACAATGGGAAACACAACCCAATAACCCCAACAGGGAATAACAGCAAAAATGGGTTTGACGATATCCAAATCAGGAAAAACCTTCAGGAAACTGCCTTTTTCTTCCCACAGCTACTAACCGATAAAGACGGAAATGTATCCTTTAGTTTCACTACCCCCGAAGCTTTGACCAAATGGAAGCTACAGCTACTGGCACATACCAAAACCATGGAAACTGCCACCTCCACCTTGCAAACCGTTACGCAAAAGGAATTGATGGTTATCCCAAATGCCCCACGTTTCTTACGTGAGGGTGATAAAATAACGATCAGCACCAAAATCGCGAATCTAACCAACAAATTGCTCAATGGCAATGCTAGGCTGGAATTGGTGGATGCCTTTAGCGGAAGGGATATAACCCAAGAGCTTTTGATCAGTAGCCCCGAAACCGTTATACCCGAAAACACTTTTACGGTAGACGCCATGGGGAATACCCAGGTTTCATGGAGTCTAGAAATTCCTGAAGGAATTGGAGCCGTACAGTATAAGGTAATGGCCAAGGCCGGTGATTTTAGTGATGGGGAACAAAATGTACTTCCGGTACTCTCCAACCGAATGTTGGTTACCGAAACCCTGCCAATGTGGGTCCGGGGCAATGAAACCAAAACCTTTACCTTGGACAAATTAAAGAACACTACCTCCTCTACCTTAAAGCATCATCAACTTAGCCTGGAGATAACTTCCAACCCGGCATGGTATGCAGTACAGGCCCTTCCATACTTAATGGAATATCCTTATGATTGTAATGAGCAAATATTTTCGAGATACTACGCCAACACTTTGGGAGGGTATATTGCCAATTCCAATCCAAGAATACAACAGGTATTTGACCAATGGGCCAACTCCGATGCGCTGTTGAGCAATCTTGAAAAGAATGAAGAATTAAAATCGATCTTAATTCAGGAAACACCATGGTTGCGCGATGCCCAAAACGAAACCGAACAAAAGAAACGTATAGCACTGCTTTTTAATTTGAACAAATTAAAAAATGATCAGGACAATGCCTTCAACAAACTTATACAGAATCAAATGTCATCCGGGGCCTGGGCCTGGTTCAAGGGAGGTCCCGAAAACCGATTTATCACCCAACATATTGTTACCGGCTTAGGACATTTAAGAAAATTGACATCGACCTCTGAAAATGAACAAAAATCCCGGGTTGAAAACAGTGATGATCCCAAAAAATTACAAATAATAACAAATGCGGTTTCTTATTTGGATGAAGAGTTTGTAAAAGAATACGAACAAATGAAAAAATACAGCACTGACCTTAAAGAAGACCATTTAAGCCATACCCAAATACATTATCTGTATATGCGCAGTTATTTTCCAGAACTCATGATCTCCAAAAAAGTGGCTGAAATAATGGAGTACTACAAAATTCAGGCACAAAAATATTGGGTAAAAAAGGATCTGTATTCAAAAGGCCTGCTTTCCCTAATTCTCTATAGGAGCGGAAATACAGCTACCGCCAATAAAATAATACAATCCTTGGAGGAAAATAGTATTTTGAGTGAGGAATTGGGTATGTATTGGAAGGAAAACAACAATTCCTGGCATTGGCACCAAGCTCCCATTGAAACCCAATCCTTGCTAATAGAGGCTTTTTCCGAAATTAAAGATGATAATAAAACAGTAGACAATCTTAAAATTTGGCTGTTGAAGAACAAACAGACCAATCAATGGAAAACTACCAAAGCTACCACGGATGCCATTTACGCCCTTCTTTTAAAAGGAAGTGAATGGTTGTCTGTTACAGAGGCAGTAAACGTATTGGTGGGAGGTGAAAAAATTGACCCCTCCAAACTGGAAAATGTACAGGTGGAAGCCGGAACCGGCTATTACAAAACCTCTTGGACCAAGAACGAAATAAGTCCAAAAATGGCAGAGGTACAGCTGAACAAAAAAGGGGATGGTATTGCTTGGGGAGCTTTGTACTGGCAATATTTTGAAGATTTGGACAAAATAACCTCTGCCGACTCGCCTTTGAAATTAAAAAAGAAAGTGTTCTTAAAAACGAATACCGATACTGGTGAGGTAATATCCGAAATTAACAATGAAACACCTTTACATGTTGGGGATTTAGTTCGTATAAGAATTGAATTAAAAGTAGATAGACCCATGGAATATGTACATATGAAAGACATGAGGGCCGCGGGAATGGAACCCATCAATGTGATGTCTAGCTATAAATGGCAAGATGGCCTTGGGTACTATGAAAGCACAAAAGATGCCAGTACCAATTTCTTTTTCGATTACCTGCCCAAAGGTATTTATGTGTTTGAATACGATTTAAGGGTCAACAATGCCGGGGATTTCAGCAACGGGATTTCTACCATTCAGAGTATGTACGCACCCGAATTTAGTAGTCACAGCGAAGGAGTCAGAATTCTAATAGAATAACAAAAAATATAATATTGCTAAAAAGGTATTGCTTTTTTTCATAAATTGATAAATAACTAACATAAAATCAAGGAATTATGAACTCTACCTTTTTTATTGCGTTACGCTTTGTTTTTGGAATTTTTCTGATCGTCTTCGGGGCGAATAAATTCTTACATTTTATGCCGGCGGGGCAGATGTCCGAAGCCGCCATGAATTATTTTTCGGCCTTGATGAGCACCAATACCCTATATGTGGTAGCCATAGTTGAAATTCTTTCGGGGATTTCCTTATTGACCAATAAATTTGGGGCGTTAATGATGATCATATTGATGACCATCTCAGTGAATGCGTTATTGTTCAATGCCTTTTTGGAACCTGGTTCCATTGGCCTCACTCTGGTATTGCTTATTCTTAATATAGTAATGCTTTACGCTTACAAAGAAAGGTATAAAGATATACTGAGAGCATAATTCCAACAATTGGTACATATCCTTAAAAAACAGGAAGAGGCTGTCTAAAAAGGCAGTCTCTTTTTTTTTGTTTATGATTTTAAAAAAAGTATTGATTTTCTTATCTTAATGGTATGAAAAGCAATGTCGTTTGGAAGACCAATAATCAGACGCAAT
>NZ_QJJZ01000014.1 GCF_003201775.1 Arenibacter sp. ARW7G5Y1
TTTTAAACAGAAGTACAAATGCTTCAGCAGAATCCTTTAATGCCAAAGTAAAGGCTTTTAGATCACAATTTAGGGGAGTCAGGAATACGGAATACTTCTTATATCGCTTGATTAAATTATATTCTTAAAATGGTAAAAACCCAAGTTTTGGACTTGATCCCAAAAAACACGACTGATCAAATTATTCCTAACTTTTTGATAAACACAACAATTGGTCATGATCCCTTATTCATACTCTATCCAGTGAAATTTGGCACAAAAAAATAGTACATAAATCCAGCTGTGTTTTGGATCAATATGTACTATCCATACAATTCTAAAGTAGCCCAAATCCATTGTGGCAATTGGATTGAATACTAGATTTTCTTTACCCGTACCGCATTCATCCCCTTCATTCCCTTTTCCAGTTCAAAGGAAACCTTGTCATTTTCGGCAATCTCATCTATAAGCCCACTAACATGGGTAAAATACTTCTCTTGGTTTTCAGTATCGATAATAAATCCAAATCCCTTGGAAGTATCGAAAAAAGATACTTTGCCATTTCTAACCGGGTCGAATTCCTCAACATCGCTATCATCCCTTTTAGGCACCCCAATTTCTATGGTAGAAGCATCTATTTTTATTTTTTTGGAGGGATCTGGCGGAGTATCCGTTAAATTTCCGTCATGATCAACATAAGCAAATTGAATACCTGGTCCATTTTCCTTCGACTCCAATTTACGGGCCTCCTTTTTCTTCTGCTTTTCCTCACGTTTTTTTAAACGCTTCTTTTCCTTTTCACTTTTACTATACGTTTGTTGCGATTTTGCCATTGTTTTTTTTAATGTTAAAAATTGTAAATCTCGTCCGAGCAGCGGTTGAAATACTAAACGAGTGTTTGAAAAAGAAAAATGAATCTAATTTTATCTACCCAAGAATTTAGTAGCAGCAATAGTGATTACAGGTCAATGCGCAACTCTTAAAACTTCAACAAATATAAGGCTAGTATTTCAAATAATTTAATTTCCTCCACCAATTTTTTATTCCTATTGAATAAAAGGTATTAAATCTCAGGGCAAGCCTGTCTGCCGACATAGGCAGGCCTGTCTGCCGACAAAGGCAGGCCCAGAACCCAATAATGGGAATCGACCCTAGGGTAGAGGTATTGATCCTAGATCCCGCCGAAAAAGGCGGGATTAGTTCAACTTGCCATTTTAAGTGCGTCTTACCGACTTCCCAATATTGAGTTTCACAAATAAAAATGGACCTGATTTTTAGGTTTTTGGGATAAAAACAAGAAATTACAACTTCCGTATTATTCTTCTTTAAAATACCATCGTAAGCAACAATCACAATAGGGCCATGTACTTTCATTTAAAAGACCACATCTACGTTTCATTCAACACACCCTTTCATACAACCCTCTTTTTTAAGCAATTACATCAATTTTTGGGAATTTTTCCTACAATTCGTTTCAGAAATGCTTAACTTCTAAGCATATTAACTCAAAAATACTCACATATGAAAAAGCATTACCTTATTGCTATGATTTTCCTTTTGGGGATGGTAGGTATTACCAACGCCCAAATAAAAGGAACAGTTTTGGATGAAGAGGGTACTCCGTTGCCCGGGGCATCCATTGTAATCAAAGGAACCACCACAGGTACAACTACGGATTTCGATGGCAACTTTACCATTGAGGCTTCCATGGGCGATATTTTAGTGGTTTCCTATATTGGATTCGAGACCTTGCAGTTAACGGTCAATAATACCGTCATGGACATACGTCTTACTTCAGGTGTCGCCTTGTCCGAAGTCATTATTGTTGGTTCGCGTAATCCCAATAGAACGGCCACTGAAAGTACCGTACCTGTAGATGTTATAGACATGAAGGAGCTTAATAATGTGGCGCCGCAGGTAAATCTGAATCAGATATTAAATTATGTGGCACCATCTTTCACCTCCAATACCCAGACCATTTCGGACGGAACAGACCATATTGATCCGGCATCCCTTAGAGGATTGGGGCCCGATCAAGTTTTGGTCTTAATTAATGGCAAAAGAAGGCACACCTCCTCATTGATCAATGTTAACGGTACCTTTGGTAGAGGAAGCGTGGGAACTGATTTGAATGCCATCCCTGCCGCTGCCATACGACGTATAGAAGTGTTACGGGACGGTGCCGCTGCACAATATGGTTCAGACGCTATAGCCGGAGTTATCAATATCATATTGAACAAAGATGTAAATGAACTCACTACTACCATTACCACAGGAGCCAATTTCACCAAAAACGCCAATGACCAAACCGGGGGTGTGGATGGAGAAACAACCAACATATCGGCTAGTTACGGAATACCACTTGGGGACAATGGTGGATTTATAAACCTGTCCGGAGATTTTGACGTACGGGAGGAATATAGCCGAATGAAGGAGTGGGAAGGTTCTATTTTTAATCTGTACAATACAGTTGAAAGAGTAGCCAATTCAGATGGATACGACATTGCCAATCTTCTGGATGACGATGTAGCCGATGTAATCCAGTATGCAGACCAAGCAGGGATTGATCGAAATGGAGCTAACACCAAAGAGGATTTAAGAACTATTCTTAGTGCAGATGCAACCACTGCGGAATTGGCGGCCAGGGGCCAACAAAGAAGCGATTACAATATGCGGGTAGGACAATCCGCCTTGCGTGGTGGCCGCTTATTTGCCAATTTCTCCTTACCCTTGGATGATTTAGGAACAACCCTATACTCCTTTGCCGGAATCAGTTCCAGGACAGGTAATTCCGCTGGATTTTATAGGTTGCCCAACCAAAGCAGGACCTATACTCCTGCCTATATCGACGGCTTTTTACCCGAGATCAATTCCAATATCAAAGATCAATCCATATCATTGGGAATCAAAGGTATGGTAGGAGATTGGAGCGTTGATTTGAGCAATACCTATGGAAAAAATTCATTCTTGTACACTATCGGAAATACCTTTAATGCCTCTATGCAAAATGCATCCCCCACATTTTTTGATGCCGGTGGGTTCTCTTTTCTTCAAAACACCTCCAATTTGGACATAACACAGTTTTTTGAGGATGTCATGTACGGATTGAACATTGCCTTTGGTGCCGAGTATAGGGTGGAAAATTATGATATTGTTGCAGGGGAAGAGGCGTCCTATGCCCAATATACTGCCAATGGACAACGTATAACCTTGGCATCCCAACAACCTTCCCAAGATTTCTTTGGCGCTTCCAGGCCTGGTGGCTCCCAAGTGTTTCCAGGTTTTGCTCCGTCCAACGAATTATCTAGGGGAAGAAGCAGTGTAGCCGGCTATTTTGATGTAGAGGCCGATTTTTCAGAAGCGTTTTTGGCCAGTTTCGCTACCCGATATGAAAATTACAGCGACTTTGGAGGTACCATCAATTTTAAACTGGCAGGAAGATTCAAGGCTACTGATAATCTAAATATTCGTGCAGCTCTGAATACAGGCTTTAGGGCGCCATCCCTCCACCAGATCAACTTTAATTCCACCTCCACTATTTTTGACAACCAAGGTAACCCACAGGAAGTAGGGACCTTTGCCAATGATAGCAGGGCCGCCAAACTATTGGGCATTCCACAGTTGAAGGAGGAAACCTCCCAAAGTGTAAGTTTGGGGCTTACCGCCAAAATTCCGGAAGCCAATATTACCGTGACCGTAGATGGATATTTTGTAAAAATCAATGATCGTGTCGTCTATACCGGTCAGTTTTCTGGACCTGGTACAGGTACAGAATTGGACAACCTGCTAAGACAGGCGAATGCTACGGCGGCCTCCTTCTTTGCCAATGCGATTGATACCGAATCCAAAGGCTTGGATGTAGTAGTCACCCACAAGACCGATTTAGGAGCCAATTGGAGGTTAAAATCGGATTTGGCAGGAACTTTCTCCAAAACCAAAAAAGTAGGGGACATAAATGCCTCTGATGTTCTAAGGAATGCAGGATTGATCGATACTTACTTCCCCGAAGATAGCAGGGTTTATTTGGAGGAGGCAGTACCAAGGACCAAAATAAACCTTTCCAACAGCCTTACCTCGGATAAATTTATCATTTTCCTTAGAAATGTGTACTTTGGAGAGGTAACCGAAGCAACCACAACGCTGGCCAACCAACAGGTGTTCGGCACTAAATTGGTAACAGATCTTTCTGTAGGCTATAAAGCAACGGATGCCCTAACTTTTACTATTGGAGCCAATAATTTGTTGGATATTTATCCGGACAGGGCCAAGGACGAATTTGGTAATCGTAGCGATGGCCGTTTCGATTGGTCGCGCAGGGCACAACAATTTGGCATTGGAGGTAGGTTCCTTTTTGCTCGAGTGAATTTTACACTTAAATAAACCCGTAATATTTGCATTCATCAAAAAAAGGAAAAGTCACCATGTAGTGGCTTTTCCTTTTTATGGTTACACCTTGAACATTTATTTATGGTTCGGACCATAAATACCAATTGTCTTAACCTTGCAGGTCCACCTCCAAGATTATGTTTGTTTTCAACAATTTGGAAATAGGACAAATTTCCTTCGCCTTTTGGGCCACTTCCTTAAATTGTTCCAATTTGATTCCCGGTACCGTACCACTAAGACTTAAAGTTATCTGTGTTATACTCCCATCCTCAAAGTTTACCTTGGCAGCTGTATCCAAATTGGTCGGCGTAAAACCGGCCTCTCCCAATAAAAAACTGAGCTGCATGGTAAAGCATCCGGCATGGGCCGCTCCAATAAGTTCTTCAGGGTTGGTACCCTTGCCATCTTCGAACCGTGACTTAAAGGAATATTGGGTATCCTTCAAGATGGTACTTTCCGTAGTCAAGGTACCCTTACCATCCTTACCGCTACCTTGCCAGTTTGCACTTGCCTTTCTCGTGAATTTCATACCTACTTATTTTAAGTTATTGCAATCTTTTATTAATCCACTTCCATGTATGCCCCCCCCTTCCCTGTACAACAAAATGGACCTTCCCTAAATATTGGTAAATCCTACTTCATATACTGTTGAACGGTGAAGCACATTAACCTCTAAGATATTAAATAGCTAATTATAATTTACCAAAAATCACACATTTCCCTTAGGGTGTCTTGCATGCCACATAAGTTGAACTATTTTTCTTCAGGTCCACTAAAACAAAAAAATAATCAAATGACTGATATTCAGTTAATTAAAATAAATTTCTCTCCTGTATCCAAGGTATTAATGTTAAATATTGCTTAAAACGGTACTATTTTATACATAGTACTGTAACAATTCCATCAATCTATCGTCTCCTAGTAGTACATCAATTAATCATACATAAAAGAATATCATGGAAACAATTAACAAACATTTGGTAAAACAAACATTGGAATCTTCAAAAAGTAGAATTTGGAATAACAAAAGAAGGTACAATTAGCATATCGCAAAAAAACAATTTAACATCAATTAAAAATCAACATCATGGAAAAAGTCAATAAGCATTTCGTTAAACAAACAATTGAAAACTCTAAAAGCAATATTTGGAATACCAAAAGGCGTTTCAGGTAATTAAAAAACCTTAAAACAATAATCATGAAATCATTCATCCATAAATCACAATCAGAATCAACTAACTTTCAGTTGACCGGGGAAAGTATCCTAATGGTAAATTTTAAAAGTATCAAGAAAAACCGTTGGGCCGAGCGCAGAATCTATTTAAATTAATTACCATTGTTCACAGTGAAAAGGTTCTATAATTAAGAGCAGTTGATGTGGTATCACCTGCTTTTTTTTATATCAGTTCATCCTACCCCTTTAGCTTTACCCAAGAGTAAGGTGGTACAATTAAAACGGCCCTAATCCTCTTTGGGCGAAAACCGACTTGAAAATCTAGAAAACAAGACCAATTTTTTTCTGGTATTGATAAAATAGACCCCGGTCAGAAGCACTATAGCAGCAATGGTGGACTGGGTAGTTATCTGTTCATCCAAGAAAAACCAACCCAGTAAAAGTGCTATTATCGGGTTTACATAGGTGGAAGTCGCTACCTTTTCGGGTGATACCACTTTTAATAGATAGTTGAACGCGGTAAAGGCAACTATACTGCCCAGAATTATAAGAAACAGCATAGAATATTGTACCGGACTACTCCAAGTTGTAGGAAGGGTCCAAGTTTCCCCAATAAGCAAGCTTCCCACCATTAGAATGATTCCCGCTGTAAACATTTGAAATCCTGTATTGACAAAATAATTCTTGGGTAGATCCGCCTTGGCCACAAACAAACTGCCATATGCCCAACTAACCATACAGCAAAATATCATGACCATCCCCAATACCGAGTTCTCTTGACTTATAATTTGGTTTTGGCTCACCAATAAATAGATCCCCAAAATGCCAATAATAACCCCTACCACAGACATGGTCTGAATCTTTTTTCCTTCCAGTATCCGCATTAACAATAAAATTACCAGAGGTTGTGCCGCTATTTCCAAAGCTGCAAAACCGCTGTCTACGTATTTCAGTGCCCATACAACAAAACCATTCCCAAAAGCAAGGAATAAAAAGCCTGCAACAATGGAATTTAATAATTGCCTTTTAGTGATGGTCATTGGAATCCCCATAATCTTACACAGTAAAAAAATTAAAATTCCAGCCACCGAAAACCGCACAGAAGCCAACATAAAGGGAGGTAATTCATGTACAGCGATCTTATTCATTAGGTAAGTAGAGCCCCAAATAACATATATGGCAAAAAAAGCGAGTACTATTAGAAGTGTATTTTGGGATTTGGACATAAAAATAGCTTTTCCAATGAACCACAAAAGTAAGTATAACTTTTATTAATTATGCCCATCCAGGATGCCATATTATGGCAATAATCCACTAATACCGTCCCTGGTCTCCCCAAGTTCCAATCCTAAAAGTTTAGGCACTTATGTAGTTGGCTAAAACAATAGGCAAAGAACAGGCCTACTGCTTTAAATTGTGGCCGTATACATCGCTAACCCTCCTGTTTACCAGCTACCGCCACCGCCACCGCCAAAACCACCGCCAGAAGAACCGCCACCACTAGAGCTTCCACTGCTGGAAGGGGAACTTACCATATTCGATTTTGTGCTTGACATGGTCTTGGAAAAGGATTTGGAAAACTGATTCATTGTAAAACTACTACTTGAAGTAGAGGTATACCAGTTAGGGGGGGGTATATTTAGATTGCGAAACTTTTTGGCCCATTGATCAAACAAACCAAAGGCCAGTGCGTACCCCAGGGTATTCTCAAAATAATGCGGGTCCTCCTTCAAAAGCATCTTTAATCTGTTTTCCTCCGCTACCTTAATAAATTTTTTAAATCCCTTTAATTCGGAAAGTAACTCATTGCCCTTCGCATTCTTTTTTACCATAAATCGATTGACAAAAATAAGTATCACACAGACAACTACGATGGCCACTGCTGCCAAAGGCCCCCAGAGGAACAAACCTACCAAGGTAAGTCCGATCGCCAAAACTATCAAAGCCACATACATAATGCCCTGCATTTTTTTGGACTCCGCTTCGTAATAGGGCTGTGCACTTTCCTTTAACTGGCTGCGCGCCTTTATCATTTTGGTATAAAAGGTATCCTTTAAACTACTTACAAGTACTTCGGTACCAACCACATTGGCATTGTCACCAAACAGGCCCTTGAATATTTCCAATTCATAGGTAGGGGAATCCATTGGCAAGGATTGCAGCCGAATAATTTTGGTGTCCTTTGATCCAAAAAGGCCCTTTTTGGGAATTTCTTCCAGTCTTATATACCCTTTTGACCCCCAATAGGGTATTAAGGCTATCAAATCGGCATTGTCATCCTTATCGTTGATTAAAAACCCAACCATGGCAGGATCCAAACCGTCAGGCGGAAAATAACTGGTGGCAGCAATGACACGTTGGTCCTTGCCAAATTTCCACCATACCCTAAAAAAGGCAAAAAGCATTATCCCGATCAGGGACACCCAGCCATAATTATCCCAAAAAGGCCAAAAGGGCTTTTCCTTTACAACTGAACCTAACGGAAGATTCATCAATACCGTAACACTCTCTCCGGGGTGGGATACAAAACCCGCCTTGCTTGTTCCGGAAAATTCATTATCCGTAAAATATAATTGCATGTCCGCTGAAGTTGTAGAAGTACCCCTCTCCCCTGCGTACACAAAGCTGTTTTCTTTGCTGGGAAATATATTGTCCGGAAGCCTAATGGTAAAACTGACTTGGTGAAAATTGGCCAACCAATCCTCTGGTTTGATGTTCCAATAAAACCGGATTTGCGTATCCTCAAAAAGAAAGGCATTATGGACCCGATATTTAATTTCGTAATGCTGGGGACCAACCAGGGTAATATCCTTATCCCCAATTTTGATTTCCAAATGGTCCTGCATCTTTTGTACAAAATCGAATGGCGCTTCAAATTTGTAATCGGGAACCTTTATCTTACCAATCTTAATCTTTCGGGTAGATTGGTTACCCTTGGAGTCGACAAGGTCATATTTTGTTTGGATAGTCCTATAAATTCCATGTTTGGGAATTTCAAAGTTAAGATCGTAGTTTTCAACCACATCAAAATAACCTTCCTTATGAACCGTGATGTCGACAGCGTAATTTTTAACCGTAAAATCCTGGGCCCAGCCCGTGTGGATGGTTACAAGAAATAAAAATAAACAATAGGTATTTTTCATTAAGAGAAATCTACTTTTACATTCGCTCTACTAGCCTCCTCCGCTTCAAAATAATCGAAATGTTGATATTTAAATAAACTGGCCACCAATACCCCTGGTACACTTTCCCCATAAGTATTATTTTCCCGCACTGAACCATTATAGTACCTTCTGGCGCGTTCCAGATTTTCTTCAATTTCGTTTAACTTTTGTTGCAGATCCAAATAATTGGCGTTGGCCTTAAGATCTGGGTAGGCTTCCCCTAAGGCAAATATACTTCTCAAACTTTGTTGAAGTTGATTCTCTGCCTTAATTTGGGCATTGATATCCCCGGAAGGGACTGCCATAGCAGCATTTCTGGCATTTATTACAGCCTCTAAGGTCGATTTTTCATGTTTGGCATATCCTTTTACGGTCTCCACCAAATTTGGTATTAGATCGTACCTTCTTTTTAAAGCTACATCTATGTTGCTCCAAGCATCCTTGACCAGGTTTCTAAGTGTGGCAAAGCGATTGAAAATATTTACTAAGAACAAGGCTATCAAAGCTAGGATTCCCAAAAAAATAATTAATGTAATCATGGTCCGGTTTTTAGATGTTACAAATATGGTTCACTAAGTTACTTTATTTTTTTGTTCATTCAATAGGCCATTTATCAAATTAGGGGAAACATGGAAAAATTTAAATTAAAAAACTTTATTGTTTCCTTGCCGGGAGAAGGAAGCTTATCTCGAAAATAACTGCAGGATGTAAGAATTACTTATCATAGGTCAATGTGCATAAGCCATAGGAATCTTAATTTTGAGGAAACAAAAAAAAGATATCATGAAAACTATACTACATAAAGCAGACAGCAGAGGACATGCCGATCACGGTTGGTTAAATTCATACCACAGCTTTAGTTTTGCCAATTATCACAACCCGGAGCGAATGAACTTTGGGGTTCTCAGGGTTCTAAACGATGATACTGTCTCTGGCGGGCAGGGCTTCGGGCAACATCCTCACAAGAACATGGAAATCATTTCCATTCCCTTGAAAGGGGATTTGGAACATAAGGATAGTATGGGCAATACCACCGTTATCAAAGAAGGTGATGTTCAGGTGATGAGCGCAGGAACCGGTGTTTTTCATAGCGAGTATAACAAAAACAAAAATGAAGAAGTTAAATTTCTGCAGATTTGGGTATTTCCAAAAACACAAAATGTAACTCCTAGATACGACCAGATTTCTACCCGTGATCTGGCCACAAAAAATTCCTTTTACCAAATTCTTTCACCCGAAAAAACAGATCAAGGAGTCTGGATACATCAGGATGCTTGGTTTTCCATGGGGGATTTTGATGCAGAAATCACTTCAACTTATACTTTAAACAATCCCGCTAATGGATTGTATTTATTTGTACTGGAAGGGGAAATAACTATTGAAGACCAAATACTACAGAGACGTGACGCCATGGGTTTGTGGGATACGGACCATATTAACCTTACCGCCAAAGCAGCCAGCAAGATATTATTAATGGAAGTTCCATTGGCATAACGGCCAAACCCCACCAACCAATACACTACATTCTGCTTTTTAGCGAAGTGGTTGGTGGTTTGTCGAATTTAGTGCACTTCCAAGGGCATTTACCTTAATTTAAGGGTAATTTTACTATGCACAAAACCTGTATTTTGAAAAAAATCAAACTCCTGTTCGCGGTAGCAACCATTATTCCCATTGCCTTGTCATGTTCCAAAGAGGGCAAGGAGGAACTTTTGGATATTGTAATCAAGGAACAACCGGCAGATCAACCGACTGAAGAGCCCGGTGTGCAAGAACCTATTATTGAAAGTAGCCCGCTCCCCAACAACCCGCAAAGAACCGGGGATGCCGCAGCTGGATACGAATATTTAATTTCAGGCGATTATATGAGTTCCGGAATTCCCTATGACGCCTTTCTATTGGGGAGCGATGTAAGTCCCGATAACCGTCTCAATAGAACGGGAGACAACGCAAACCTGCCCTACGATTACACAGCAATAACCGCTGATAACGGAACAAGGGTGGTTGCGCCCAATTGTATGGCATGCCACGCCTCTACCATAAACAACCAATTTATAATTGGGCTTGGGAGTCATGATGCCGATTTTACAGTAAACAGGGCTAGCAATATAACCTTGTTGAATTCAGGTATAAGAGCATTATACGGTGGGGAGGAGAGTCCGGAATGGAAGGCATACGAACAATTCAGGAAAAGCATAATGGCCATTGGCCCCAAGACAATTACAGAAACCAAAGGTGCCAATCCCGCCGATAAAATTACCCAGGTATTGATAGCACATCGGGATAAAAACACATTGGATTGGGCAGACACACCATTCGTGGAAATACCGGATGAGGTGATCCCTTCAGATGTGCCCGCATGGTGGCTGTTAAAGAAAAAGAATGCCATGTTTTACCACGCCATAGGCCGACTTGATTATTGCAAGTCGTTTATAGGCTCCAGCCTTCTAACCCTGGGGGATGCAACCAAGGCGGTTGAAATAGACACTAAAATGGTAGATGTATTGGCCTACATACAGACTTTGGAAGCTCCTGAGTATCCATTTCCCATAGATTCGGATTTAGCGCAGCAGGGCAAACAACTGTTTGAAAATACTTGCGCAACCTGTCACGGTACCTATGGGGACAACCCAACCTATCCTAATTTACTCGTAACCTTAAAGTCGGTTGGAACCGATCCGGAATTATCCAACCATTACACACAATCTTCTCCCATGAACGATTATTTTATGGATTGGTTCAACACGGGATGGTTTGGCACCAATGACAATAGCCTGGAAATAAAGGCAGAAGGCGGCTATATTGCTCCACCTCTGGATGGCATATGGGCTACTGCCCCATACTTCCATAATGGATCGGTACCTACCCTGGAAGACGTCTTGAACAGCAAGAACAGACCCACGAGATGGAGCAGGTCTTTTGACAATACCGATTACGATCAATCAAAAGTGGGTTGGATCTATTCCAGCGAACAGACCAAAGTTGACGAGAACACCTACGATACCACCTTAAAGGGATATGGAAATTCTGGCCACATCTTTGGCGACCAATTGACCAATTTAGAAAGGTCTGCACTAATAGAATATCTAAAAACGCTGTAATTCAACATTTTATAGCTACCGATTTAAATCAATACAACAACTTTATCCCTCTTTCATTTAGAAGAACCAACTAGCGTATATACGGATGTTTTCCAGTGTCCAATGAGCACGGCCAGCCTTATTCCTCCGGTGGCCTGCCATGAATATCTTCGTAAATAGTATCGAAGTTTTGGCGCAAATGTGTGCTTAATTTTTTGTGATAATCATCTGTTAGCCACTTAAGAAAGTTGTAAGTGCTTTTGCTAATGCACTTGGCATAACGCTGAATTCTATCATCTATATCCGGACCCAACATCTTGGCGAGCGCAAGGGCATCATAAACATCCTCACTGTTTTCCACGCATATTCTGGCATGTTGTGCAATAGATCGCTCCAATACCACCTTTGACGTCTCCCCATTTTTAATGGAATCCACATAGGTTTCCTTTATATCGAAATAAACATCCTCGGATTTGGCAAATTCCGCACGCAAATCTTCGGGCATCTCCCATTTGAAATTGCTTTCCAACTCCTCATCACTCAAAAGTCGCTCTGCATAAAAATTGGGCGACTTAAATATGGTCTGCCAGTCCAAATCCGCTCCCCATGGACCAAAGCGATGGAAATTGTTACCCAGGTCAATTACCGAGAAGGAGGATTTATTGTTCAAAATTCTTGAACCCCTACCTATCATCTGATAGTACAGGGTTAAGGATTTGGTGGCCCGGTTCAAAATAATGGTATCTATGGTAGGTTCATCAAACCCTGTGGTCAAAATACTTACGGAGGTCAAAATGGCGTTAGGTGTCATGCTAAACCACTTTAAAATGGTTTTACGCTGTTTTTTGGTAGCAGTATTATCCAAATGGGCAATAGGATATCCCGCTGCCCTAAAGGTCTCGTAAACATGCAGGGAAGTATTTATTCCATTATTAAAAATCAAGGTCTTTTTTCCTTTGGAATGTTTCTCATAAGCCTCCAACAGCTTACTGAGCATTTGGCTGTTGTTATAAAGGTCTTCTGAGGATTTAACGGTGTAATCTCCATTGGACCCAACCTCCAAAGAGGTTAGTCCCATATTGTAGGAGTAGAAATCGGCTCTGGCCAAAAATTCGTTTTCAATAAGCGCTTCAATGGTTTCCCCTACGATCAATTCATCATAGTTGTCTTTCATGGGCAAATCCTTATTGGAGCTCAAAGGCGTTGCGGTAACCCCCAAGACAAAGGAATTCTCAAAAAACTTGAACAATTTTGTAAAGGAGTTGTAGTGCGCCTCATCAATAATTACCAATCCAACATCGGAAATATCCAGTTTATCGTCTTGTAACCGGTTGTTCAAGGTCTCCACCATGGCCACAAAACAACTATATTCTTCCTGGTCGTCCAAGTTGGCTTTACTATCCACCACTTTGTTGGTAACCCCAAAACTGGTCAACATGGTAGACGTTTGTTTGCAAAGCTCTATACGGTGGGTCATGATCAGCACCTTCTTATTATGGTGCTTGAGGTATTGCCTCACGATTTCCGAAAAAATAACCGTTTTACCACCGCCAGTAGGCAATTGATACAAAAGATGATAATCATCCGGAGCGGTTTCGAATTTATCAAAAATTTGATCTATAGCTCCTTTTTGATAGCTGTACAGCTCCTTATCCGTTTTTCTTTCTACAATAGCATTGGCAATCAAAGTCTCCGACATAATCTCTTTTTTGGACTGCAAAACTAAGCCCTTTGTTGGGTGTTTAACGAATATTTTTGGAAAATTTAGGGAATAATTTTATTTTATTTCATTGTCGGACCCCTTTAAGGCCGCTATTGCATTAAACTATTCAATGAAATACCTAAGCCACTACGGTACACTGCTGCCAATGGCAACTCTAATTCTTGGCAAGGTTTCTTAGCGCCACCCATTGCTTGAGCATTTCCCGTGAATCCGTGGCCGGGTACCCCAATACGGTTTTTCCTGGAAGCACATCGCTCATTACACCGGAACCTGCCCCCACTACGGCGCCCGAATTAATAGTGGTATGATCTTTTATGGAAGCACTCCCTCCTATTATTACGCCATCGCCCAAAGTAACCGAGCCAGCCAATCCACTGTGCCCGGCCATAATACACGATCTTCCCAGCACACAATTATGGGCTATTTGAACCAAATTATCTATTTTACAACCATCACCCACTATGGTGGAACTAAACTTGCCTCGATCAACACATGAATTGGCCCCAATTTCCACATAATTGCCAATCACCACATTTCCTATTTGCGGTATTTTCACCAATCCCCTACCATCATCACTGGGCCTATAACCAAATCCATCCGCGCCAATACTGACATTGGTATGGAAAATACAATTATTCCCTATTACACTACGCTCCCTGATAACGGTTCCGGACCAGATCACGGTATGATGACCTATGGTAGTTTCATCAAAAACAGTAACATTGGGATACAGGATAACCCCATCCCCCAAAACTACATTTTTACCCACATAACTACCTGCTCCAATTTTGCAACCCTTACCCAAAACGGCAGTCTCGTGCACTTCGGCCCTTGGGTGGATTTCTTCCAATAATTCAGGAGGTGCTGGTTGAAACGCCTCCAGCAATTTGGCCATGGCCAAATCTGCATTTACCACCTTAATAAAGGCCCTGCCCTCGCCGGGCAGTATTTTTACCGCATTGGACACTATGGCGGCACTGGCGCCGCACGAATCCCATTGCCGTGCATATTTATTGCTGGAGATAAATGTAATTTGTTGGTCTTTGGCCCTATTTATTTGTTCGGCACCAATGATTGGTTTGCTATAACTACCTATAAGTTCCCCGTCCAAGAGCTCACTTATTTCTGCAACAGTAAATGATTTCATATAATATTTTCATTTTTGTTTTATTGCTAAAACACCGATTAATTTTCTACTTTATATTGGAATATAGCGTTAATTAACAAACTAAACCGCCAACTTTCAACGCAAGAGGCATAAAAATCAAATTTAAAGAAAAAAAAATTGTTGGCTAAGCTTGATTATTTGCCCTTTGGCCTGGTAGTGACAACACCCTGCCCAACTATTGCCTTTTCGACTTTAAATACAATTGCTCTACCTTATCCCGCGCCCATGGGGTCTTCCTTAAAAATTTTAGACTGGATTTAATAGAGGGGTCCTGATTAAAGCAGCGTATATTGATTCTTGCCCCCATTTCCTCCCAACCGTATTGGGCTACCAGGGAGTCCAACATATTGGCCAAGGTAATACCGTGCAAAGGATTCTTTTCGTTAATCATTTAAAGCAATATATTAAATAAATATAATCATATAATTTATCTACAGTTGATTACTATTTTCTTTTTTTGTTTTTTTTCGAAAATATTTTATCTCCCCTGGTGATCGGTTTTTTATATTTCTTTGCGATTTCCCTTTTGTAGGATCCTCCTTGGTTTATCTTTTTGTTTTTATCCGATTTCTCATGAAAGGCAGCACCACGCCCCTCTTGTTGGGACGCACCCACAGGATTGTTGTGTTCCAGATTCTTTGGACGTTCCTCCGGTGCCAATTCTTCGGAAATTTTTACCTCTTCCGGAAACGCCAATAATGGAATTTTGTAATCCATTAATTTTTCAATGGCATTTTTAAACTCCTCCTCTTTCTCTGTATACAACAACAAGGAGTTCCCTTTTTTCTCCGCTCTACCGGTCCTACCTATACGGTGCATATAGTTCTCTGGATATGTAGGGGTATCAAAATTGATTACATGGGTAATCTGCTCCAGATCCAAGCCCCTGGACATTACATCGGTAGACACCAAGATCCTATTTTTACCTTCATCGAATTGCTTAATGGACCTAATCCTATAATTCTGTGTTTTATTGGAATGAATTATGGCCGCCTCATCGCCAAAATCCACCTGGAGGGCTTCAAACAACCTGTCGGCACTTCTCTTATTGGAAACAAAGATCAATACCTTTTTATAGACGGTTTTATCCTTCAACAGAAAGATCAACAAGTTTACTTTGGTGTAATAATTTTGAACGGCATAGGCAACTTGTTCGATGTTTTCCAAGGGGGTTCCACTAACGGCTATCGATACTTTTTCCGGTGCAATAAAAAAGTCCTCTATTAATTGGGAAACCTCCTCTGTCATGGTAGCAGAGAACATGATATTTTGTCTTCTCTGGGGCATTAATTCAAAAATATTGGTAATCTGGAAACGAAAACCAAGATCCAACATAACATCTACCTCATCGATCACCAATTTCTTGACATCCCTTAGCTTGACCGTCCTGTCCAGCGTAAGGTCATATAATCTGCCAGGGGTAGCCACCAAGATATCACACCCTTGGGCAACTGCCTGCCTCTGCGTATTTATATTTGCTCCCCCATAAATACCGCAAACCCTTACACTCATATACTTGGAATAAGCTTCTATATTGGCCACCACCTGCAGCACCAGTTCCCGTGTGGGCACCAATATCAATATTCTGGGATTGATTTGTTTCGAAAATTTCAACTCCTGCAAAAGTGGCAACATATAAGCAAAAGTTTTCCCGGTACCTGTTTGCGCAATCCCTATAATATCCTTTCCCGACATGATTACTGAAAAGGCCTCTTGTTGGATAGGGGTTGGTACATTAAATCCCAAATCCTCTATGGCATAATGTAATTGTTTTGATATATTAAAATCCGAAAAAGTGCTCATCCCCAATATTTTTCAACAAAGGTATAGTTTATAATCCTGATTACTATCCTTTTCCCAATTGTTGCCATGAATCAAAGTCCTAATTGGATTCTTAATTAAAACTTAATTCCAGCGGCTAACTATTCAATTATTATTATTTTGATACCCAAACCAATTTAAAATCCAAAAAATGAAAAAAGCCTACATTTCACTTACTTTATCCCTGCTGTGTTTTATTCAAACCGGATTTACCCAGACTGCAGATAAAATTGTTTCCCAAATAGTGTCCGAGGTTAATGGGAATTCACAATTGGAAACGCTGGCCCACGAATTATTGGACGTCATTGGTCCTAGACTGGTTGGCACCCCACAGATGCAACAGGCCCATGATTGGGCCCTGACCCAATACACCAATTGGGGAATTGCCGCCAAAAACGAACAATGGGGCCAATGGAGGGGCTGGGAACGAGGTATAACACATATTGATATGGTAGCTCCAAGAATCCAAACCCTAAAAGGAACCCAATTGGCCTGGAGTCCTGGCACTGGGCGTAAAGGTATCACGGCAGAAGTAATAATCTTGCCTACCGTTGCCGATTCCGCCGAATTTAACAAATGGCTGCCGAACGTTAAGGATAAACTGGTTATGATCTCGATGAAGGAGCCTACCGGTAGGCCGGATTATAATTGGGAAGAATTTGCCACACCGGAGTCCTTCGCCAACATGAAAAAAGACAGGAACTTGCAGGAGGATGAGTGGAAACAAAATATGCAGCGCACAGGATTTAACAGACGTTCCTTGCCACTGGCATTGGAAAAAGCCGGGGCTTCCGGAATAGTAACCTCATATTGGTCCAAAGGCTTTGGTGCGAATAAAATATTCGGTGCAAACACTGAGGAAATTCCCATGGTAGATCTGGAATTGGAAGACTACACCATGCTTTACAGGCTGGTAGAGAGCGGAAAACGCCCCAGAATTAAAATCCTGGCAGAATCCAAGGAACTCGGCGCGGTGCCAACATTTAATACCATTGCTGAAATAAAAGGTACAGAAAAGCCAGATGAATATGTTATACTATCCGCACATTTCGATTCCTGGGATGGTGGAACAGGTGCTACTGACAACGGAACTGGCACTTTGGTAATGATGGAAACCATGCGCATCCTTAAAAAAATATATCCCAACCCCAAAAGAACCATCTTGGTTGGCCATTGGGGAAGTGAAGAGCAAGGGTTGAACGGTTCCAGGGCCTATGTGGAGGATCATCCAGAAATAGTAAATAAGGTACAAGCCGTTTTTAATCAGGACAATGGTACTGGAAGGGTTGTTAAAATATCGGGAGGCGGATTTCTCAATTCCTATAAATACCTTTCTAGTTGGCTATCTGCAGTACCGGACGAAATAACCCAGCACATAGAGACCACATTTCCCGGAATGCCCGCAGGTGGAGGATCGGACAACGCCTCCTTTATAGCTGCCGGAGCCCCGGCATTTGGACTAAGTTCTTTAAACTGGTCCTATTGGAACTACACTTGGCACACCAATAGGGATACCTATGATAAAATAGTATTCGACGATCTAAGGAACAATGTAATTCTTACGGCAATATTGGCCTATATGGCAAGTGAGGACCCAGAAATGAGCTCTAGGGAAAAAAGAATCCTACCGGTAAATCCCAGAACTGGGGAACAATCCCTTTGGCCCACACAACGATCACCTGAGAGAAGGGGTGGATTATGAGAATTTACCATGAATTTCCCTTGGGTTTATTAAAAATAAAGACTAACTTAAATTCCAGAATTAATACCGGATCTTACTTAGGTCTGTTAACTTAAAATCAATTGAATATGAATATCAATTTTGAATATGATGATGTAAAAGCAAGTGCCCGACTAGAAGAATTGGCCACAAAAAAGTTGGAAAAACTAGAAGACAAATATGATTTTATAGTGCGTGCCGATGTTTTCTTCAAAAAAGAGAACACCTCCTCGCCAGATACCGGGTTGATCTGCAACATAAGGCTCAGCGCACCGGGCCCTAGATTGTTCGCAGAGTCCAACAACGCTAAATTTGAAGTGGCCATTGCAGCTTCTGTAGAAGAACTGGAACGGCAATTGGAAAAAAGAAAAGGCAAAATGAAAACCCATTAGCCTTGTTTACAGTAATCCATTAATACTAAAAATGCCCCGGAATACGGCTAAATCTTCCCGGGGCATTTTTATTCGCCCTTACCATAATAAAAGGCATAGCTCACAGATGCTCAATCCTCGGCATCCTCAAATTTAGCATCTGCCAAAGTTTTCATCAAGCGATCGGAAAACGGGTTTTTATATAAATCCTTGAGCAGTTTTTTTCTTTTGCGATCAGAAATATCCATAGTATCCAAAATGCCCCGTCTTCTTTTCGCCTCAACCATCCGCTTCTCCTTCAATGCCAGCCGGTCTTCGGCCGATAAGATCATGTCCGGCTCATATTCCTCCAATACCGTCCGTTTTTCTACCTTCATCCTTTTTGCCAAAGTATCGTTCCCTTTGGATTGGGCATACCCGTTCACCGCTGAAAAAACCATAACAAGCACAATTACAGCGCTGTAAATATCTTTCATCATATTTCATAAAAAGTGTCTGCTTAAAGTTATGACATTTTATCCACCTTATTATACCCCTAATCCGGTTTAACCTTACCATATATCGTGTTTTAAAGTCATTCTATCGATTTTTACATTAACATCCTTTATCCCACCGCTCTAAGGTTGATAAATTATGCGTTAACATTCCTGAAAAAAGAATATGACATGTTCCCGCTTGTCATTTAAAAATGATACTTACATTTGTGCCTTTAATTACGATAACATATGTTAGTTTGGGGCTCGTTTATTGGTCTGATCATTATTTTTTTGGCACTGGATCTAGGTGTTTTTCACAAACATGAACATGTAATAAAATCAAAGGAAGCGGGAATATGGACGGCCATCTGGGTTACCGTGGCCCTAAGCTTTAGTGGCGTTATTTATTGGCTGTTCTCCAATGGAATCATTGACAATCCTACAGCCTTGACCCCCAACGATGCTGTTTTAAAATACTTAACAGGCTATCTTATTGAACTGTCGCTTAGCGTAGACAATGTCTTTGTCATTGCCGTAATCTTTGGCGCCTTTAAGATTCCTGCCATTTATCAGCACAGGGTACTGTTTTGGGGCATATTGGGAGCTATCGTTTTTAGGGCCCTAATGATCGTATTTGGGGTTGCCCTGATTACAAAATTCGACTGGATCATATATGTCTTTGGGGTATTCTTGCTTTACACTGCCTTTAAAATGTTAAGATCGGACGATAACGAATTTGACCCAAAAAATTCTTTCGTCTTCAGAAGGTTAAAAAAGCTTTACCCTATTACCTCCGCTATTAATGGCCATGATTTTTTTATAAAGCGTATGGGAGTTTACGCAGCTACACCACTTTTTGTGGCTTTGGTTGTCATTGAATTGACCGATATACTTTTTGCCCTGGACAGCATTCCTGCTATTTTAGCCATTACGGCCGACCCTTTTATTGTTTTTAGCTCCAATATTTTGGCCATACTTGGATTGCGTTCCATGTATTTCCTAATTTCCCGAATGTTGGAAAAATTTAGATATATTAATTATAGCCTAGTGGTGATTTTAGGTTTTGTTGGTTTAAAAATGCTGTTTTCCCATCATATTGAAATTCCTGAATGGGTCTCCCTTACGGTAATATCCGTATCCCTGGTTGGGGGCATAATTTCCTCTCTTCTCATCCCTGATAAAAAAGATAAGAAGTAGGGCTATTTTTTATCCTGTAGTTTTTGGGCCACAATATTTAGGGCATCCCTGACCGTTTGCATATTGTCCATATCCTCATTCTCCAAACGTATCCCAAACGCATCTTCCACATCCAGGACAATATCAACCAAATTGGCCGAATTGATATTTAGTTCATTTACAAAATTACTATCCTCCCCAATGGCTCCTTCAGGAACATCCTCTGGAAGATATGCCCTAACAATGTTCTTCAGTTGCTCAAAATGGTGATCATATCCCATAGTCATATTTCCTTATATTCATTAAAGATAACACAGGCATTTACATCTCCAAATCCAAAACTTGCTTTTGCTATGATTTTAGGTCTATGGGCAATTGATTTTAAGGGGATTTTGGAAGCATCCACCAAATTCATTATCTCCGGATGAAGGTCACTACAATTTTGATTGCCAAAAACCAACCCCTCACGGTATTGCAACAAGGTCGCCACACATTCTATACTTCCCGCCGCAGCCAAACAATGGCCTACCAGCCCCTTAGTGGTATTTATGTACGGAAAATCCTTACCGCTGCGCCCCAAGGCCTCACTCCAGTTTCTAATTTCCTCGGCATCTTTAGAGGTAGCCGTTAAATGTCCATTAATAACATCCACCTCCCATTTTTCTACCCCTGCATCCACTAATGCCTCCTGGATGCATCTCTGCACCGCCTCACTGTTAGGGGCCGTCATAGTGCCTAAGCCCCTCTGACCTCCGCTATTGGTTGCTCCCCCCAATACCTCCGCATAGATTTTGGCCCCTCTCTCCAAAGCGCTGCCCAAAGACTCCAACACCATGGCTCCTGCCCCACTTCCTGGAACAAACCCTGAAGCATTGGCACTCATTGGCCTGCTGGCCTGCTGGGGATTACCATTGTACTTGGAGGGAAGTATACGCATGGCATCAAAACCACCCCATATATAAGGACCACTGTCACTACAACTCCCTACCAATATCCTTTCAGCCTTCCCTGCCCTAATACGCTCCATTCCCATAATTACCGCTTCAGTACCAGTTGCACATGCCGACGAATTGGTTGTTACCTGATTACCACATCCCAAAATTCCACCAAGATAAGCACTGATGCCACTGGCCATTGTCTGCATTACGGAATTACTGCCCAAACGGCGAGTGTTTTTATCATCTATTAGATATATGGATTCTCGCAGTTTGTCTATTCCCAAAATTCCAGTGCCAAAAATTATTCCGCTATCCCAATCGGGGCGATCCTTTTCTGCCTTTTCAAGACCAGCGTCCTTCCATGCATCCGTACCTGCCATGACACCATAAACTATACCACTCGCCCTTAAGTTCCTCAATTGCAATGACGTAAAATAAGATTCCTTTAAACTTTCCGGTATTTCCGGTTGTCCTGCTATTTGACATCCAAACCCCAAGTCTGCCAACTCTTGATAAAACTTAATTCCACTTCTACCATGGAGCATGGAATCAAAAAAACTGGGTAGGCCCACCCCGTTCGGGGCACATATCCCAAGTCCGGTTACCACTACCCTCCTGTTCATATTTTTCTATCCTTTATCATCCCGGACAAAACACCTTTACAAATCAATTGGGATTGTTGGTTGTACATTTTAACCTCACATTTCAACTTATTGAAACGGAAGAAAAGCTTCTTCGATTTTACAGTTACTGTTTCCATGGGAAAAACAGGCAATAAAAATTGCATCTCGGAACTACTTAAAGCCACCTCCAAACTCCCTGTATCCACTTTTTCCAAATTAAGCAAGTATATCCCCAAACACACCAATCCCACCTGGGCACAGCATTCGGTAAGTATTACTCCCGGTGTAACAGGTTGCTCCTTAAAATGGCCATCATAAAAAAATTCATTCTTTTTAAAAGTGTAGCAACCTTCAATGGCATCGGGGCCGATCATATTAATCCTATCAACGAATAAAAAAGGATTGGTATAAGGCAATTTATCAATTATACTACTCGTAATAGACATATAACAATCATTTTATTAAACCATTAGTTTACCAATCCAAAACTAGAAATCAGCCTAGACCAATAAAAGGTATTAAACCTCAGGGCAGGCCTGCCGACAAAGGCAGGCCCCGAACCCACTTATAGGAATCGATCCTAGGGTCGAGGTATTGAACCTAGATCCCGTCGAAAAAGGCGGGATTAGTTCAACTTGCAATTTTAGGTGCGTCTTACCGACTTCCCAAAATTGAGTTTCACTAATAAACTCCCAGTCCTATTACCATTCCAGTAAAATGCGTTGGGCAGAGAACCCCGGGCCAAAAGTCAACATTAAACCCCGTTTCCCTTCCTCTATATCCTTTTCCATAAATCGCTCCAAAACATAAAGCACCGTTGCACTGCTCATGTTGCCATATAAACGTAGCGTTTCACGGGTATCGTCCAAATTCTTGCCCAAAACACCAAAAAGCCTTTCCACTGTTTCCACAATTTTCTTGCCCCCAGGGTGAAAAATTAAATGATCAATTTCTTCAATAGTACAACCATACCGCTGCAAAAAAGGATGGATAATTTGTGGAAAATGTTCGGAAATCGTCTGTGGCACCAAGGGATCCAAAATCATTTTTAGGCCCGAATCGATTAGATCGAAACCCATCAAATGTGTTGCATCCGGAAAATGATACATTCCCCCCCCAACAATTGTTGGTCCTTTGGCTTCCCTTTCCGAAGAGAGTAAAACGCAGGCAGCACCGTCACCAAAAATAGCAGCACTTACCATATTTGCCATAGAGTAATCGTTAAGTTGAAAGGTAGCTGTTGGACTTTCAACGGCCACAATGGCCGCCCTCTTTCCTGGATTGGACCTTAAAAAATTGCTGGCATATAGTAAGGCCGATACACCTGCTGCACAACCCATCTCCGTAACGGGCAATCGAACAATATCGTTCCTGAGATCCAGGTCGTTAATAAGATAAGCGTCCAAGGAAGGAATCATAATCCCTGTGCAACTTACCGTAATTATATAGTCCAGACTGTCTGCCGTCCAACCACTCTTATCTAGGGCTTTCCCAAGAACAGTTTTTCCCAACTTTTTGACTTCCCGGACATACACCTTGTTTTTGTCCTCAAACGAAGTTGCTTTAAAAACCTCTTCGGGACTCATTATACTATAGCGTTTGTCTACGGCTGCGCCTTCAAAAATTTTCAGTACTTTACGCTGAAACCGCTCATCCTTACCGTACAGCCATTTCTCCACAAAAGGTAAAATATCCTTGGTATTTCTACTGTATTGTGGCAGCGATTTGGTTACTGCAACTATCTTACTCCCTTCCATATGGCAATTGTTTTCCCTTTATTCTCATTATCCATAGATATCTAAATGCCCACCTCCAACATATGTCGTGTTCTACATTGGGTAGATTAATGGAAAAATTTACTAATTCCAATTTGGTAAATGCACTTTTTATGGAAACTAAACCATCATGTTTCGCAATCTTTGTTTTTATAAAAATAAGGCTAAAGAGCCTAAAAAGATAATAGGAGACTTTACTTCTTTGCAGATCGTTTATAACAATGCCCAATCTGCTCAGTTTTACAAATCGATCTAGAAAAATTGGTATTTCCTTGGAATCAAAATGATGCATTGTTAGGGTACAGAGCAGAATATCACATTGTAGCTCCCTTGCTTCCGGAGCCAGAATATCCAGCTCCAAGAATCTTATATTGGAATACGCCTTAAAATTTTCTTTGGCCATTGCAATGGATTTGGAATTTAAATCCACCCCTATTAGCTCCAGGTGTACAGGCTTATTCTTATAAAAGGCAGCTACTTTTCCCAACATTGTCCCATCCCCACAACCCATATCCATAATAGTGTAGGAAGTCTGGGGATTTTCCTCAATTATTTTTTCAATGGCACCTAAGGAAAGTGAAAAACCTTGCAAAACTGTATTGACCCTATTTATGTCCGCATAAACTTCCCGCAATAAAAGTGTATCCAGATGGGGGTCATCCATGAGCTCCCGGGCATTGCTTCGTCCTTTAAAATTCATTAACACTGAATAATTTGTCCATGGGTACGTTTTATCATCTTATCTACAATATAGGGAGAATTGGTTAATATCCCCATGGCCAGATTGGATAACTTTGGGCTTAGCATTACAGCTTGCAGCTGCCTGCCCAACCACAGCCTTTTGGCAAACGTATGCTTCCATTGGGTTTCATAATCACTTTCCAGTTGCAACCGATCATTTCCTCCATTTTTAAAATAGCCATGGATAGATTCCGAGGCAATTTTAGCACTGTGAATTGCCATGGCCATACCATTACCACATAAAGGATGGATAAGGCCGGCCGTATCCCCGCACATAATAATATGGTTCTCCACTGGTTTTTTTTTATGGAATGAAATCTGTCCTATGGTCAAGGGGTTCTCAAATAACATCTCGGCTTCATTTAGAAATTTGCCGAGATATGGATTCTTGGCAATAACATTTTGATTAAAGTTGGCAATATCCTTCTCTTTTTTGAAGCTATCGTAGGAAACCAGATAACAAAAATTTACTGCCCCACTTTCTGTTTTGGAAAGCCCCCCGTAGCCGCCCCTGAAATTATGCACAGCTACTAAATTATCAGGGAAGGAGTCCAATTTATAATGCGCCTTTACAGCCAGCCATGGGGATTTCTTTTCTATAAATTGGCGCTGAAGTTCCTTATCCAAGCCTGCCCTTTTTCCATAAGCACCAATGACAAATTTACTCGTGTATTCCTTGCCCGATGCGAGGAGGACCCTGAAATTGTCATTTTCATAGTCAATGGCGGTTACGCTGTCATTAAAAACAAATGATCCCAACGCCAAAGACCTTTGGTACAAAAGATGGTCCAAAGTATATCTACTAAGTCCAAAGCCTCCCAGTGGCAATTTAGCCTTCAAGGCTTTACCCTTTTCAATACTCAGCAGTATTTCATTAAATTGGAACGTTTGTGGCAATGTAATTCCCAAAAATTCCAAATAGGGCTTCACTTCGTGTGAAATATACTCTCCACACACTTTATGATGGGGATATTGCCTACTTTCAATAATGGCCACACTGTAGTTTTCCTTTCGTAAATGAATGGCGGCGGTTAAACCGGCCAAGCCTCCCCCCACAATAATGACATCAAAGTTATCCATTAACAAAAGGTACAGAAAATAAACAAAAAAACCCGACGATATACGCCGGGTTTTATATAAAGAACTTTTATTTATTGTTTCGCCTTTTGAAGGGCTTCCTGCTGTAAGGCCTCATTGGCCACAATTACCAGTTCTACCCTACGGTTTTTAGCCTTCCCTGCAGCCGTACTGTTATCGGCCTTGGGTTGCGTTTCTCCATACCAGGTAGTAGTTAACCTACCCCCTGAAATACCGTTGGTGATTAGATAATTGGTTACAGACTGTGCCCGCTGCTTGGATAGATTTAAATTGTAATCATCGGCACCCGCACTATCGGTATGGCCTTCCACCAATATATTGGTGTCCGGATATTCCTTTAAAATCCCTACCAAGCGATTTAATGTTGTTGCCGAAGTTCCCTTTATATCCGATTTATTGGTGTCAAAATAAACACCGGCCTCCTCATTGAAGGTTACATTTATTCCCTCTCCTACCCTAGTGACCTCAGCCCCTGGGATCTCTTCTTCAATTCGCTCTGCCTGGCGGTCCATTCTATCCCCAATATAACCTCCGGCTACACCTCCTACAACTGCCCCAATGATGGCTCCCAGGGCGGTATTCCCCCCTTTTCCAACATTGTTGCCGAGAACACCTCCTATTACAGCTCCACCGGCAGCACCAGTTGCTGCTCCCCTTTGCTTGTGACTAGTATTCTTTACTGCTTGACAACTACTAAATGTAGCAAAAATCACAATTATCGATAAACTACTTATTATTATTTTTTTCATTTTATTTTTATTTAATGTTAATCCCAAAATTTGGTGGACGATTTAATCCTTTGAACAGAAATCGTGCCACCTCCAACTTATCCGTATTTTGGCAGGAATGATTCTTTCTAGTTATTGTTACTAGGGTAGGTCATTTTTTGTAAATTCATAAACCACGGTCAACGGTTGCCCTTCCACAGTTACTTTGGAAGTCATAATCAACTGTTGATCGGTGAGTTGTTCAATGTCCAATCTATATCCCAGACCTCCGGAAATATCCTTATATTTCTCGTCTATAAACTTAAACTGCAACTGGCTGGACATCCCGGGCCTATCCACAACAGACCAACGAATAAAACGCTCGGCGCCATCGCAATTACTGCCGTTGCCCAACATATAGCTACCAGTACTATTATTATTTCTAAAAAACCATGTACTGCCTTCAAAACAAGCGGCATCGGAATCATTAAATAGTACCGATTTAAATTTTCCCTGCCCCCCCTGATAGGAAACACTGTTCAAAATCCAGTTACCGCTCAAAACACTTCTATCCTGTCTTGCCGCCTTGGATACGGAACAGGAGGTTATAAGTCCGGCCGTAATTAACACTAGAAACAAAAGTTTTCTTAAATGCATAATTGTCATATTTATTATTTGAACATATATACGTTGAAAGTGGAAAAAAAGTATGATGCGCACCCTATTAATTTTGAAGTTAAAAATTAATAGCTTCAGGCACAGAATACTCTGAACAACTTATTTTTTCAAAATTATTGCGGATAGGGATAATTGTTTTGCTCTTATAAAAAAATAATTGACTTAGCCCGAATGCAAATCGGTGTGGATTATTGAATGCCTGCCCAACTATCTATATAATCTTCTTAAAAAAAACAAGGGAAAGCATTGCTTTCCCTTGTGCATTAACAGCCAAAACTCTAATATTAAAACCAACAAACAGACTGCTAACAAAACAACATCATAATTTTATCAATATCTGGGTATATAATTCTTCCTTCAATTTGTGGGACGCCTGTAAAATGGCCGCATACAGATTGCGATATTCTTCGTGCTTGTTAACATAATATGTATCGCACTCCATATCTTCACATTCATGTAAATTGACCATGGAACTCTTATACCTGTAAAAAACACCTAGATGTAATTTATTTTCCAAGATCAATTCTTTCAAGTCGGCAATAAGGTCGTCATTGGACAATTTCTTGGCAATATTGACCAAAATCTCCAACTCCCTATTATTATCCACCAGATGACCTATCCAATTGTTCAGCTCCAGGGCATCTTTTTTGGCAATTAACTTTTCATCCGAATCATGCTCATAAAATACTTCCATAATTACAATAATATATCAGAATCAATAGTGCTGTGTACCTGCTTAACTTCCGTAACCTTAAGGGTTTGCTCCCCGTTCCTAAACTCCCAAACAATATCGTCCCCTTTGGCATAACCAATGACTGCAGCTCCCATTGGAGTTAGGATTGAGATTTTGCTGTTCTTGAAATCACCTTGGGATGGAATTACCAATTGAAATTGTTTGGACCATCCATTAACTGCTTGGATGGTGACGATGGAATTGAACCTAATGACATCTTTGGGCATTTCATCTTCATTATAAACCACCGCAGACGTCAACTCTTCGGTCAACTTTTCTATGGAACTCTTATAGGTATTATCCGTGTAAAACCCTGACACATTAACTAAACGCTTTAATAAAACGAACTCCTTCTCCTCCAACACTAAATTTCCGTATTTCATGATTCTGTATTATTTTAAATTGATTTATGGAAATATCCCTCTTTGAACATACGCCTTCTCTATTCTCTCAATAGCGATGATATAAGCTGCTGTTCTCATATCCCCATCCCTGTTTTCTGCCTTTTCATATACCTTCTCAAAGACTTCCTTCATCTTCTTTTCCAGTTTGGCCAACACCTCTTCCAATTGCCACAACTCTCCGTTTCTATTCTGTAACCACTCAAAATAGCTACCAATTACACCTCCGGAATTACATAGAATGTCCGGTATAATTCCTACTCCATTTTTCAGCAATATCTCTTCACCTTCCACATCGGTAGGTCCGTTTGCCCCTTCCGCTATTAAAAATGCCTTGATCTTGGATGCATTCCCAGCCGTAATTTGATTTCCCAGAGCGGCAGGAATACATATATCACAATTCAATTCAAAAAAATGATCGCTATCTACCACTTTAGCCAAGCTATAGCCTACAATACTACCCTTGTTGCCCTGCATATACCGGTACAACTTGGATACTTCAATTCCATCGCTATTGGCAATACTACCATAGGCATCCTGTACCCCCACTAGTTTGGCTCCTTCGTTTTCCAAAAAATGGGCGGTCCAATAACCTACATTCCCAAAACCCTGAACTATGAACCTTTTATTCTTTAGGTCTACCTTTTTCTTTTCTGCCCATAATTTTATGTTCAGAAAAACCCCATAGCCAGTAGCCCTATCCCTTCCTTCGGAACCCCCGGAGCCCAAGGGCTTCCCGGTTACCACATGTTGATTTTTAGACCTTTCGGCCGGCGACTTGGTAGACATATACGTGTCCACGATCCAAGCCATGGTCTGTGAGTTTGTATTTACGTCCGGGGCAGGTATATCGTGTTCAGGACCAATGTTATCGCCCAATGCATATGTAAATCTTCTGGTAATCCTTTCCAATTCCGCAGTGGAATATTTTGAAGGGTCAATTTGTATACCTCCCTTTGCTCCACCATAGGGCAGACCTGCCAAAGAAGTTTTCCAAGTCATCCACATCGCAAGGGCTTTTGCCGCATCAATATCTACGGTTGGGTGATATCGAAGTCCACCCTTATAAGGTCCTAACGCATTATTGTGCTGTACTCGGTACCCCGTAAAAACTTCTACATCCCCATTATCCATTTTAACAGGGAAATGTATTAACAATTCATTATTGGTTATACTAAGTATTTTCCTAATGTTGCTATTTAGGTCAATAATATCGGCAGCATTATTGAATTGACGCATCACGTTCTCCAACATGCCCTGTTTCGATTCTGTTTTTGACTTTGTAATCATAAATTTTTGTTTAGAATAATCTCACTTCATTTTTAAAAACTAAATGATTTCCACCAAGTACTGCCCTTGAATCTGCTGATTCAAATTCATTGCAGTTCCAAATATGTTTTTTATTTTTTGTAAGTACACATGTTTTGAAATACTCACAACTTGGACATAAACTAGTGCTGTTTCCCATAACCGTGTATTTTAGAAATACCTTATAGCAACTTGGGTGCCATAAAACACGGAAATATTCACAACACACATAAGTAATTGAAAATGAATTATATGAGAATTACCAAGCAATGTTTACTTGAATATACAAATGGGATATTTTCCCCAGATGGGTAATTTTTACCCATATCAAAAAAAAGTAGTTATTGTATTTTTTGGCGCAGTGTCTTGCGGTCGATCTGTAGGATTTCCGCTGCCTTGGATTTATTTTGGCCAGTAGCCTCCAAAACTTTTAAGATGTAGTTTTTTTCAACCTCCCTTAACGGCAAAAGACTGTCTTCGGGAAAATCGATCTTATATTTCAAATTATCAGGCAAATGATCTATTTCGATTCTTTTATCGCACATGATTACGGCTCTCTGAATTACGTTTTCCAATTCCCTAATATTTCCCGGCCAGGCATATCGCTCCAAGAGTTCCAAGGCTGCAGGTGCAATGGTTACCAATCTATCCTTATATTCCACTCCGTATTTTAAAAGAAATTTCTCCACCAACAGGGGAATGTCCTCTTTTCGCTCTCGAAGGGAAGGCACATTGATTTCCACCACTGTTAACCTATAATATAGGTCTTCCCTGAACAATTTCTTTTGTACTTGGGAATACAAATTACTATTGGTAGCCGCAATGACACGAATATCTATTTTTTCTGTTTTTTGGGACCCCACCTTCATCACTTCCTTTTCCTGCAGCGCCCTTAACAATTTGGATTGTACGGACAGGGAGGCATTGCCTATTTCATCCAAAAATAAAGTGCCCTTGTCCGCGGCTTGAAAAAAACCGTTGCGGTTTTCATTGGCCCCTGTAAAAGCTCCTTTGGCATAGCCAAAAAGCTCTGCCTCCAACAAATTTTCCGGAATGGCCCCACAATTTACTGCTACAAACGGTGCTCTGGAAAATTTCCCCATATAGTGCACGGATCGGGCAACCAATTCCTTTCCGGTGCCACTTTCCCCATTGATCAGTACCGTTGCTTTATTGTCTTTCACCCGGTCTATAATATCGGTCACTTTTTTTATGGCCTCGGATCTACCAATGAGCTCCCCATATGCATATACATTGCTTTTTTTAGAATCTGAAAGACCTTCGGGTTCTGCATTATCGGCAGAATTGCCCTTAAAGGATTTTAATACCGCCTGTTTAAGCTCTTCCTTGGTAAATGGTTTGACCAAATAATCCAAGGCTCCGGATTTTATAACGCTCATTGCATCGTCTACCGAGGGATATCCCGTAACCACTAATTTGGGTAACTTGGGATAATGTTCGGAGACGTATTTAACCAGTTGCAATCCGTCCACATCCGGCATTTTTAGATCCGTTATCAGTAGGTCTATTTTGGAATCTTTTAGGATTACCAGGGCTTCCTTAACAGAAACCGCCTTATAGGTGTGGTAATTAAAGGATTGAAGGTGTCTGTGGATAAGTTCCAATATATTCACATCATCATCTACGATCAGTACGTTCTCTTTCTTAAAGCCCATAATCTTAAATTTTTGGAAAATCAACGGTAAATATAGCCCCTTTAGGTTTGTTGGATCTATACTTTATTGTTCCCTTATGACTTTTTATGATACCGTGCACGACACTTAAGCCCAATCCGGAACCCTCACCGACAGGTTTGGTACTGTAAAATGGCTCAAAGATCCTATCCCTGGTTTTGGGATCTATACCCGGACCCTGATCCGCTATACTTATTTGGATATTCCCGTTGGTTTCCTTTACTGTTATACCAATCTTACCTTTAACTGGGGAAAAATATATGGCATTGAGCACCAAATTAAAAATCACCTGCGTTAACTGTATCGTATCTACCCTCAGGAAAATGGGCTGGTCGCCCAAATTGAGTTCGTGAACAATTTTCTTTTTCTTAAAACTGGGTTCCATTAAGTTCACCGCATTGGCAATTATAGGGCCTATATTTACCAAGGACATTTGATGGGGCATTTCACAGGCAAAGAACATGAGCTTTTTTACCACCTCCCTGGAAAATATGGCACTATTTATAATTTTATCCACATCTTTCGAGGCTTGGGTATCTTTGGTTACCCTGGTTTTCAATAATTCGGCAAATCCCAGTATATTGGCCAAGGGGGTATTTAATTCATGGGCGATTCCTGCTGTAATTTCTCCTAAAATACCCAGGCGGTCTGCCCTTTCCATTTTACGCTTTATTATTATCTCATTGTCCTTGATCTGTTTTCTTTCCAAAAGATTGCCTACCTCCAAACATACATTTCCAAGCAATTTTTCTTCTTCCTTTAAAAAATCGTCTTCGTTATATTTTGGTCTTGGATAAGCCACTTGCAACCCACCTACCTTCTTATTGAATACCTTGACACTGGATTCCAGGTACACAGGGTCATCCGGAAAATCTGGCGTCGCAATATTGTACTGGTCCGAAATGAGTTTCACTTGGGCTACCTCACTATAGAGCCAAGCTTTCTGTAGGCAGTGCATAATTCCCTTTAGGGCATCCTCCACCTGATCATAGTCGCAGTTTACTATTATAGAAGTTACTTCATACAAACAGGTAAGCTCCTTTATACGCTCCTTAAGTTTTTCTTCCGCTGTAATCATATGCATATTGAACCATTTTATGTTTAGGGAGATATTTAATAGGCTATTAAATTTAAAAGTTCCTTTACGAATCTTTCTTTGGGCAAATAATTGTTTTCCAAATTTTTCGCAAATGGAATAGGGGTTTCCAAACTGGCAACCCGTTTTACGGGTGCATCCAAATACTCGAAACAGTTTTCCACCACTAAGGCCGAAATATCACTGGCCACCCCACCAAATAAGCTATCTTCTTGTAGAACAATTAGTTTGCCAGTCTTTTTTACAGACTTATAAATAGACTCCATATCCATGGGCTGCAACGTCCTCAGGTCTATCAAGTCGGCATTTACACCCGGATTTTCATTGAGAGCTTCCAAAGCCCAATGAACTCCCAAACCGTAAGACACCACAGTAATATCTGTGCCCTCCCTCAACAGGGATGCCTTACCAAAGGGAAGTGTATAATAATCCTCGGGCACATTTTGGTAAATATTCCTATAAAGTCCTTTATGTTCAAAAAACAATACCGGATTGGGATCATTTATGGCCGTGGCCAAAAGCCCCTTGGCATCATAGGGAAATGCAGGATAGACCACTTTTAAACCTGGGGTCTTGGTAAACCAGGCCTCGTTGGTCTGGGAATGAAAAGGTCCTGCCCCCATCCCTGCACCACAGGGCATCCGTATAACAACATCTGCATGCTCCCCCCAGCGGTAATGCACCTTCGCCAAATAGTTGACAACAGGGTTGAATCCTGTACTTACAAAGTCTGCGAACTGCATTTCCACTACCGATTTCACTCCGTTTATGGAAAGGCCCATTGCTGCGGAAACCACTGCGGATTCACATATGGGGGTATTCCTCACCCGGTCCTTCCCAAAGGTCTCCACAAAACCCTCGGTTATCTTGAACACTCCACCATAATCCGCTATATCCTGTCCCATTACCACCAGATTTTCGTGTCTTTCCATAGACTGTTTCAGGCCTTGGGAAACCGCATCGATCAAGCGAATATTTTTAGTAATGGCATTGGGGTTAATTTCCTGATAATCAAAACTTTTATAAACGTCCTTTAATTCCTTTGTTTCATCTACTTCTACCTCTTTCTCCGCAAATGCCTTTTTTAGGTCGTAGTCAATTTCAGCCTGTATTTCATTTTTAAAGGTTTCTATCAAATGGGCCGAAAGAATCTTTTCATCCAAAAGAAAGTTTTCGAAATTTACAATCGGATCCTTTTCCTCCCAGGCTTCCAATAATTGCCGTGGGACATATTTGGTGCCACTTGCCTCCTCATGGCCGCGCATCCTAAAAGTCTTAAATTCCAATAGTACAGGCCTAGGGTTTTTCCGCATACTCTTACAAATAAAATCGACCTGGGAATACACCTCCAAGATATTGTTCCCCTCCAGAATATGCGATTCCATTCCGTAACCAACTCCCTTATCCGCCAAATTTTCACATCTGTATTGCTCGTTGGTCGGGGTAGATAAACCATAACCGTTGTTCTCTATGCAAAATAAAACTGGCAGATTCCAAACTGCTGCAAGATTCAAGGCCTCATGAAAATCGCCTTCGCTAGTACCTCCCTCTCCCGTAAAGACAGCAGTAACCTTGGTATTTTGTTTCAAATGATCTGCAAGTGCAATTCCGTCCGCCACCCCCAATTGGGGGCCTAAATGGGATATCATCCCCACAATCCTATATTCCTGGGTGCCAAAGTGAAAACTTCTGTCCCTACCATTGGTAAAGCCATTGCCCTTACCCTGCCATTGGGAGAAAAGTCGGTGCAAAGGTATATTTCTCGTAGTAAAAACACCAAGATTTCGGTGCATGGGCAAGATGTATTCATCCGGCCTTAAGGCACTGGTAATCCCTACCGATATGGCCTCCTGCCCTATACCGCTAAACCATTTGGTGATTTTCCCCTGCCGTAGAAGTATCAACATTTTCTCCTCTATCATGCGTGGTTTTAACATCCGTTGATAAAGTTTCAATTGCATGGCCTTATCAACACTATCTCCTTTATATTGCATGTTATGTTTATGTTCTTTTAGGCTTAATTAATTTATAAATGTAACAAAACGGAAAAACAAAGGCGAATAATATTTCAAGAAGATTAGCCATATTTGTTAACTTTGACTTTATTAAAAAAACATGATGATGAGTGCAATACCCAGTGTAAATCTCGAAGATTATATATCCAACGATAAAAATCGAAAAGAAAAATTCATTAAAGAAATAGGAAGTGCCTTCGAGAAAATTGGATTCGTAGCATTAAGTGGTCATTTTTTGTCCCAGCAATTGGTGGACGATCTCTATTCGGAAATCAAGCAATTTTTTAACCTACCGCAGGAAATTAAGGATAAATATGAAATTCCCGGAATTGGAGGGCAAAGGGGATATACCTCTTTTGGAAAGGAACATGCCAAGGGAAGAAAAGAGGGTGATTTAAAGGAATTTTGGCATTTTGGCCAATATGTGGAAAACAATCCAAGATTGGAAAAAGAATATCCACCCAATGTAGAGGTCCAAGAATTGGTCCATTTTAATGCCGTGGGTAAGGAAACTTATAAGATGCTGGAAAAAACGGCTAAATTTGTTCTGCGTGCACTGGCCCTTCATTTGGAATTGGATGAAACCTATTTTGATGATTTTATCAAAAATGGAAACTCCATTTTAAGGCCTATACATTACCCCCCAATTCAACATGAACCCAAAAATGCGGTTAGGGCCGCGGCTCATGGGGATATTAACCTAATTACACTATTAATGGGGGCACATGGCAAGGGGCTCCAGGTAAAAAACCACGCCGGGGAGTGGGTAGATGCCATAGCCCGGCCGGATCAACTGATGATCAATGTAGGGGATATGCTTTCCCGTTTAACCAATAATAAATTGAAATCCACCATACATCAGGTGGTCAATCCCCCCAAGGAACTATGGGGTACCTCTAGGTATTCCGTGCCGTTTTTTATGCATCCAATTAGCGAAATGCCTTTAAATTGTTTGGAAAAATGTGTGGATAAAGAACATCCAAAACAATTTGGGGATATTACGGCTGGGGAATTTTTGCATGAAAGACTAATAGATTTAGGCTTAATTACGAAGTAGGTGAAAATTAACCCAAGTTTAATTATTGCCTATAGAATGGAACAATCTTTAGTATTAACAATTTAAGCTTGGACATTATGAAAAAAGTAGTTTTACCAATTGTTTTATTGGCGGTTTTGGCATTTGGAGTGATTAATTCCACCCTTACAGATGCGGAAAGGGAATTTGCCGTAAAAGAAATGACAAAATCCCGTGATCATTTTTTAAACACTATTGAGGGCTTAAACGAAGCGCAACTCAATTACAAGGCAACGGATGATTCTTGGTCCATTGCTGAATGTGCCGAGCATATTGCAATTTCCGAAAATATGATCTTTGGTATGCTTCAAAGTACTTTGGCCCATGGGGCAGAGCCTGGCAAGCGTTCAGAAGTTAAGATATCGGATGAAGGATTAATTGCCATGATAGAAGATCGCAGTAAAAAGGTGAAAACAGGAGAAGCTTTTGAGCCATCGGGAAAATACGGGAGTTTTGAAGAAACAGTCGAAGAATTTAAATCCAAGAGGAAGGAACATATTGAATTTGTTAACAGTACCCAGGATGACCTGCGAAACCGTTACCAACAACTTCCTTTCGGAACCATTGATGCCTACCAAATACTTTTATTTATGTCTGGCCATACGGAAAGGCATATTAAACAAATGGAGGAGGTTATGGATGACGAAGACTTTCCTATGGAATAAACAGTAACCAAATTAAAAGGACCCATCCCAACAAAATTCCCAATTTGCGAAGGATGCGTTTTGATTTTAGCGCTGAAATATTATTTTAGCATAATTTTAAAATATACAATGGACTTAAAGGATCAATTGAAAAATCTATTTCCGGATCATGAGCCTACGGAGGATGAACAGAAAAGGGATACTAAAAATGATATTTGGCTACAGGATGAACCTATTATTTGCAAGTATGAAAAACGAAAGGGAAAACCAACAACCATTTTAGAGGGATACACCGGTGCAGACGAAGATTTTAAGAAATTGGCCAAAGAGCTCAAAACCAAACTTAGCGTAGGCGGAAGTTTTAAGGATAATTCCATTATCATCCAAGGGGATTATAGAGATAAAATAATGACCATATTAAAAGAGAAAGGATTTAAAGTTAAACGCGTTGGAGGTTAGATTTTTGTTAATTATTTTTTGATATTAAGATAAAACACTACATTTATTAGCCACAACCTAAACCACCATTACAATGAGTTCCCAATTACACATAACAAACGGTGATATACTCACCAACAAATTAAGTACCCTTAAATTGGAAGGGGATATTATTACCTGGCGCGAAATGTTATGTGAAGGTAAGACCGAAACGAATGTTGGAAGTGAATCATTTTGGAAAACCAGGTTCGAATTTTTGAATAAAAACTACAAGGTTTCCAAGTCCTGGTTTATTGACAAAACATTAAAAGAATACCGCACCCTTTGTAACCATAAACAGGAAGACCGTATTGTTCTTTGGTTCGATTTCGATCTTTTTGATCAAATTAATATGTTGGCGGTAATCAGTTGGCTCAAGACCCACAGACCTTATGCCGAAATTTCTTTGGTATCGAGTGTGGAGGAGGATAATTCCGTTAATATTTTAGGCTTAGGGGAATCAACCGATGACCAACTACGCAATTTATACACTAATCGCACCCTTTTAACACAGGACGATATAGAATATGCCGATTATGTTTGGCAGTTGTACTGTAGCGACAACCCCATTAGATTGGAGAATCTTAAAGATTTTGACAGTTTTCAGTTCTCCCACCTATCAGGTGCCATTGAAGCCCATTTAATGCGTTTCCCAACCATTAGGAACGGTCTCAATGAAGTGGAAAATAACATTCTGCGCCTGGCACGCAGTGCGAAACCAAAGACCAAGCTGGTATTACTGAACACGGTATTAAAGAATCAAGGGCGTTATGGCTTTGGTGATACCCAATACGAGCGGGTCATAACCAAATTAAAGCCACTTTTTACCAATTTCAATCCTGTTAAACTTTCAAAAAAAGGGATGGAAATCTTGGAAGGAAAAACTAGCTATTATTCCTGTATCCAAGAAAATGACGCCTATTTGGGCGGAGCCTTAAAATATAATTTCCTCTATAACTCTGAAACGAACCGCATACTAAAATTGTAAAATGAAAATTGGTTCTTCAGAGCTAATCCTAAACGCAGACCATAGCGTATACCATCTTAATTTATTTCCCCAAGACCTAGCAGATACCGTAATCACCGTTGGAGACCCCGATAGGGTAAAACTAGTTTCACAGTATTTTGATACCATTGAACTAAAAAAGGGAAAACGGGAATTCCTTACCCATACTGGATGGCTTAACAATAAACGTATTTCGGTAATCTCAACAGGTATTGGCACGGACAATATAGATATAGTCCTAAATGAGCTGGATGCCTTGGCCAATATAGATTTTGAAACTAGAACGATAAAAAAAGATAAAACCCGCTTGGACATTATTCGCATAGGCACTTCAGGCGCAATTCAGCCCGAAATTCCTGTAGATTCCTTTTTGTTGAGCGAATATGCCATTGGCCTGGACAGTCTTTTGCATTTTTACGACAGTGTCCACATCCAACACCCAGAAATACAGCAAGCATTCGTAAAGCACACCAATTGGCTGAAAGACAAGTCCAATCCCTATGTAGTAGCATTTGACAAAGATTTGGGAGCCCAGTTCATTTCGGACAAAGTCCAACTTGGATTCACCGCTACCAATGTTGGGTTCTATGGACCCCAAGGCCGAAGTCTACGTTTAAAATTGGAAGATAAAAACATGAACGCCAAACTGGCCAGTTTTAACTACAATCATAAACGTATTACAAATTTGGAAATGGAAACCTCAGGGATATATGGCCTGGCAAAGTTATTGGGGCACAGGGCCGTTTCCTTAAACTGCATACTGGCAAACAGGGCCAAGGGCCAATTTTCGTCCAGGCCGGATTTGGCCATAGACGCCTTAATCAAATACGCCCTGAACAAAATAGCCTAAAGGACCAACAGAGCAAAACCAAGATAATTATTTATAAATAACAAGGGATATTGGCACCATCATAGCCACAACGCCCAATTAATGGACAATCCACATAAAAATAAATTGATTTGAAAACCGTAAACATCATAGGTGTTCCAGAACACTTTAATTTTCCATGGCAATTAGCTGTGGAAGAAGGAGCCTTTGCCGCCAGAGGAATAAACCTAAAATGGAAAGATATCCCGGAAGGAACCGGTAAAATGGCACAAATGTTAAGGGACAATGAAACTGATTTGGCCATTATTCTCACCGAAGGGATTATAAAAAGTATCAGTGAGGGCAATCCTTCCAAAATAGTACAGGAATATATTGCCACCCCCCTCCTATGGGGAATCCACGTGGCCGCAAAAAGCGATTACAAGGCCTTGTCCGATTTAAAAAACAAAACCGCAGCCATAAGTAGATACGGAAGTGGCAGTCATCTAATGGCCTATGTAAACGCCCAAAACCAAGGCTGGGATACCAATGAATTAAAATTTGAAGTCGTGGATAATTTAAATGGGGCCGTTACGAGTTTAACAGAGGGTAAGTCCGACTATTTTATGTGGGAACGTTTTACTACAAAACCCTTGGTCGATCAGGGTGTATTTCGAAGAATTACAGATTGTCCTACCCCCTGGCCCTGCTTTGTAATTGCTGCCACGGATAAATTTATAGCCCAAAATCCCGGAACCTTGGCCCATATACTGGAGGTCATCAATGTATACACCTCCGATTTTAAACAAATTCCCAGTATAGACCGGACCTTGGCCAATACTTACAATCAGGAATTGGAGGACATTAGGCATTGGTTATCCCTAACGGAATGGGGACAAAAGAATATAGGCAAACAGAATTTGGAATTAGTACAAAATACTTTAAAGGATTTAAGGCTGATAGAAAAGATAATCCCCAACACGGAGATATTATATAAGGAACCTAAAAAATAGCCAACGCAATTTTTTGATCTTCTCTAGTCGTAAAAATAGGTTTGGATAATACTTCTGAAATTGATGTCCGACAAAGGCTTCTGTAGGCATTCCTTGACGCGGGGATTGGATAGTGCCCTGTAGGTTAATTCTTCACTACTATTGGCTGTTAAAACGGCTATAACAATTTTCTCCTTTTCCTCTTTTCTAAAAAGAATATCGAAGGCTTCCAAGAATTGCCATCCGTTCATTATCGGCATTTCGATATCCAAAATCAATAGAAAACTACCTTGATCTATATCATTGATATTGGCCTCTATAAAATCTAACGCCCTATGACCGTCCGTAACCGTATCGATTTCCAGATCTGGAATAAGTTTTTTTAAAAAAAGTTTATTTAGCATATTGGTCGTTCCGTCATCATCAACCAGTAATACCCATTTTAATCTAGTGGAATTCATTAACCTATTTAATATTTAATATCACAAATGCTATTGCAAGTTTTATAATACAGATTCAAAAAAAAATACAAATATAGATTTAGTTAATGTACATTTTGGCTTTTGGACAAAAAAGTAATATAAATATTGCTGCATTAGCAGGAATTAAGCAAATAAATGGAAACCTATCGATACTTCATAACATTGGAACAGTTTTGTTTTAAAACTTGTCCCAACCTATTCGAATTACCAATTAATTGCCTGCCTACCATTTTTAATTAATATTTCATTCGTCCTGCTAAAGTGCTTGTTCCCAAACCAATGCCCTCTATTGGCACTTAAGGGGGAAGGGTGTCCTGAAGTTAAAATATAATGTTTCTCGGGATTGATCAATTTTGCCTTCTTCTTTGCAAAACCTCCCCATAACAAAAAAACCAATCCCTCCATTTCGTTGGATAATTTTTGGATTACGGTATCCGTAAAAAGTTCCCATCCCTTATTCTGGTGGCTTCCGGCCTCATGAGCCCGTACCGTTAAGGTGGCGTTCAATAAAAGTACCCCTTGGTCCGCCCAACGTTCCAAATTACCATTTTGGGGATAGGCTCTGCCTAGATCGGATTCAATTTCCCTAAATATATTTACCAATGATGGTGGATGCGCCACCCCTTCACTTACAGAGAAACAGAGACCATTGGCCTGATTAGGACCGTGATATGGATCCTGACCTATAATAACTACTTTGGCTTCTTCTAAGCTGCAATGGTTAAAGGCCGCAAAAATATCGCTCTCCCTAGGATAGCATTTCCCCTTGCCGTATTCCTGCTCAACAAATACCATAAGGGCTTCAAAATAAGGCTTTTTAAATTCCTCTAGCAGAAGCTTGTGCCAACTATTGTGTACGCTATAGATCACTTATGATTTCTTTATATAATTGTTAAACATTATAGGTGCCCTTTTGCATGGGATAACACCAAAAATAGCTAAAAAACAAAAATAATAATCTATAAAAGGTGCTAAGCTAAAAAATATGGTAGTAGTTAAACTTGTTTACCTTTGCAATTGAATACAATAAAATATGAACTATAAATAAACCTTTTTCGATTTTTATAGTCCTATAATGGAACTTAAGTCCAAAATATTGATTGCGGAAGAAACTTTAGTAATACAATTAAAGCAAAAGGACCATCAGGCCAAGGCTTTTGAGATACTGGTAAATACTTACAAGGAGCGTTTGTATTGGCATATAAGAAGAATTGTATTAAACCATGATGACGCCGATGATGTGCTGCAAAATACCTTTATAAAAGTTTTTAGGAATATCGACAGCTTTAAGGGTGATAGTAAGCTATACTCCTGGATGTACAGGATAGCTACCAATGAATCCTTGTCGTTCTTAAAATCCAAATCGCACAAACTTAAGATCAATAACGAAAAGTTAATGACCAAGGCTGTGGAAGATTTGAGGGCCGATGTCTATTTTGAAGGGGATGAGATTCAACATAAATTACAAATGGCCATTGCAACGCTTCCTGAAAAACAAAAATTGATCTTTAATATGAAATATTTTCAGGAAATGAAGTATGAGGAAATTTCTGAAATTTTAGATACCACTGTGGGCGGATTGAAAGCTTCCTATCATTTGGCATCAAAAAAGATCGAAGCTTTTTTAAAAGAGAATTAAACCTTTTATATTGTTCAAGGTCAAACTATTGAAATGGATAAATTAAATAAAAATAACAGCTTTAAGGTTCCGGAGGGGTATTTCGATACCCTGTCCAACGATCTCATGAAAAAGATAGCCAAGGAGGATATTTCTACACCCCTAAATGAAGGATTCAAAGTTCCGGAGGGATATTTTGAGAATATAAACAGCAAGATTCTGGGGCAATTGGAAAACACTCCGGTAGAGCCTAAGGTAATTCCATTAAAATCCTATAAAAAACACTATTATACTGCCGCTTCCATAGCTGCGGTTATACTTTTGTTCCTTAGCGTTCAATTTAATAGCGTTAAAACGCCGTCCTATTCGGATTTGGCCAACTCGGACATAGAACATTATTTTGAATTTAACGATTTGGAACTTTCTTCCTATGATTTGGCGGAAATACTTCCTATCCATGATCTGGACTTAAACGATATTCTGGAAAGTAGACTGGATAATGACAATATCATAGATTATCTGGATTCCCATATTGACGATTTTGAAGAATTAAACATGCACAATGATGATTAGAAATATAAAAATACTCGCCCCGCTTTTTTTCCTTGTGGCTACATTATCCCTAAGCTCACAGGAAAGAAAGGATTGGGATAAAATAAAATCCCTAAAAGTAGCTTTCATTACGGAAAGATTGGACCTCACCTCCAAAGAAGCCCAAAGTTTTTGGCCTATTTACAACGAGCATCAAGCCAAGAGGGAAGGTTTGTTTAAAGAGGAGCGCATAGAAATAGGTTCCGAGATAAAAAATCTGGATGCCCTATCGGACGCTCGGGCCAATGAACTTTTGGTACGTATGCAAAGATTGGAGGAAGAAAAATATAAGTTGGAAAAATCCTATATCGAAAAAATATCCAAGACAATTTCAGCCAAGAAGACCATTTTATTGATGCGTTCGGAAGAGGATTTTAAACGTCAACTAATCAAACAATATCGACAAAAAAAGGGAGGTCGGTAATAGTTGCCCAGAATCCAAGCCAAAGGGCATTGATCGAAGCTCTGCAACCGATAGCTTCCAGGACACTCAGCGAAAAATAAGTTTCGCTATCCTGCCCTTTCCTGCAGCATACGCAGTAGTGTCGTTCATAAACCTAAGGGTGTAAAAAGATTCATCGGAAAGTTGTTTCCAACTTTTACCAGTATCATGGGAATAAGCAATACCCTCAAAGCCAACGGCGATTAAGGACTTCCCCATGGCCCCCGGAACAAATTGCACACAGCTTCTAAAATTCGGAAGTTTACCATCGGCGATCAATTTCCAGGTTTTACCACCGTCGGTAGTCAATGCTTTATTGCCTTTATTTATTACAGGGTCTGTATAATCACCTCCAAAAACAACGCCCAAGTCTTCATCGTAAAAATCAATGGAAAAAATACCTTGGGTCGGTTCTTCACTTATTATTGGCGTTTTTATAACTTCCCATGTAAATCCCTTATCCCTAGTGCAATAAACGTTTCCGCTAGTAGTTGCTATCCAAGCCTTGGAACCCAGCACTTTTATGTTGGTATTACTGGCTGCAAAGGCCCCTTCCCCGGGTTCTGACTTTGGCAAGGAAGTGCATGGCAATTTTTTCCAGGTATTGCCGCCATCCCTAGTAATGATTATGGACAGACAGCCATCCATACTATCCCCTACGGCAATTCCCTCCTGATCGTTCCAAAAGGTCATGGCATCATAGAATACCTTTTCTCCCACTTCCGTGTAAACCAATTCCATATTGCCCTTGTCCCCCGTTTTGTACAACAAGGCCGGATTAGCTATCGAAAGCATAAAGAAATCGGTGGAGTTTTGGGCTACAGCCCTAAATTCAGGAAGTATACTATCAAATTTCTGTGTATTTAACCTCACTTTGTTGGACTTAAGGTCTACCAGACCAAAAGCGCCCTTGTTGGCAGCAAAAGCCATATTGCCCCCATCCATAATCTCGATTGCCCTAAAACTCAACGAATCGGTATAGATCGTCTCTATTTTTACAGAGTTGAACGTTCTCCTTTCGTCCGTTTCGGAACACGAGGCCAAAATAAAAAGAATGAGAAACACCAAATAATTGCGCATGCTTATAATTTTCCCCAAAAATAAGAGGAATAGCTTCTAATACAATACCTTTGCAATCTTAATTTTTAAAAATGCGATTACATAGAAATCTAGTGTTTGCGGTTGTTGATGCGTTGAATTTTATATTTAATGAAGGGGAATATGCAGATAAGGTAGTAGAAAAAGTACTAAAATATGACAAACGCTGGGGTTCCAGGGACAGGGGTTTTATTGCGGAAACCACCTACGAAATGGTCCGTTGGAAGCGATTGTATGCGGAAATAGCCGATGTAAAGGCTCCCTATAGCAGACAAAACCTATTTAGGATGTTCGCTGTTTGGGCCGTTCTTAAAGGCATTAAATTACCAGACTGGAAGCAAATTGAACCTACACCGGAAAGAAGGATCAAAGGAAAATTTGATGAACTGTCCAAAATAAGGAAATATAGGGAATCTGTACCGGATTGGATGGACGAACTTTGTGCAAAAGCCTTGGGCGAAGCCCTGTGGACCAAAGAATTACACGCACTGAATGAGCAGGCTGAAGTAATTTTAAGGGTAAATACCTTAAAAACTACCAAGGATAATTTAAGCAGTGTCCTCCACGAAGCCGGGGTTGAAACCGAATCCATAAAAGGCTATCCTGACGCCTTAAGGCTAAAGGAGCGTTCCAATGTGTTTATTACCGAGGCCTTTAAAAATGGCTGGTTCGAAGTACAAGATGCCTCTTCCCAATTGGTGGCTCCTTTTTTGGATGTTAAACCGGGTCAACGCGTAGTCGATACCTGTGCAGGAGCTGGGGGTAAAACACTTCATTTGGCGGCACTGATGGAAAACAAAGGACAACTGATCGCATTGGATATTTATGGCAACAAACTAAAGGAATTAAAAAGAAGGGCCAAGCGCGATGGAGCCCATAATGTGGAGACCAGAGCCATAGATACCACCAAGGTAATTAAAAAACTGTACGATACGGCAGATAGGGTCTTAATTGATGCTCCCTGTACAGGATTAGGGGTACTAAAAAGAAATCCCGACGCCAAGTGGAAATTACAACCCGAATTCTTGGAAAAAATAATGGTTACACAGCAACAGATCCTTCAGGATTACAGCAGGATCGTTAAACCCGGAGGTAAATTGGTCTATGCTACCTGTTCCATACTACCACAGGAGAATATACAGCAAGTAAAAAAATTCCTCGGTTCCGAAGCCGGTAAGGACTTTAGCCTAATCAAGGATAGCAATATATATGCCTGCAAAACCGGATTTGACGGATTCTATATGGCCTTATTGGAAAAAAAACCTGCTTAAAAGAAGAAATCGATTAAAAAAAAAGAGGCTGTCCATGTTTATGGACAGCCTCTTTTTAGTTGCTATTTCCTAAAGTCCTATCCTAACGCTAGGTGTGCTTATCCCTACTCCCGTGCGGATAGTTGTCCCTTTGGAATGGGATCCATAGCGATAAGGTTCGTTGTGGTAATAATAGAAACTGGCATGTGTATGGTAATGGTCACTGTGATGACAATGGTCGTCACAATGACTGCGATGTACCGCATAAGCGTCCCTCTTAGCTTTCATATATGCCTTATAAGCCTTTTTATCCCTCTTCTTCAATCGGCCCTCATACTCCTTTTGTGATTCCCAGAATTCTTCCTCCTCCCTTTCTGCCAATTCCTGGGATTGCTCAAATTGGGCATCTTCCCTGGCCCTCTGCTCATAGTAAGTAAGCTTTTCCTGTTCGGTGGTTACTACTTCCTGGGCTATTGATCCCTCAATAGAAAAAAGTAGAATCGCTAAAATTAAAAATTGTAATCCCTTCATAGCTACATTGTTTTATATAAACTGTGATTTTATTTCTCTCACTGTTTGTATATAAAACAACCTACTGGAAAATTACCCTACTTGGTTTCATAAAAAATGATTGTCAAAAAACCTCCTTTTTGGTATTTATGGTAAGTTCATCCGGGTGTATCAACGATTCCGCCAAACTACTGGTCTTTGGCAACTCATACTTAAAATAGAATTTCATTGTATGGATTTTACTGAGGTAGAACTCCTTGGAGTGGCTTTGGTCCCCGTCCTGGATATTTCGCTCCGCATTTACCGCAATATCCAACCATAGCCATGCTATAACGACATGACTTAAGAATTCCATAAACAGGTTGGCATCGGACAAATAACGTTCGTAATTGCCCTTTTTGGCAAAAGGCATTAAAAAATCCAAAACCTCCCTTGCCAATTTAATCTTGTCTGCCAGGCTTTTGGCCGATGAACGCAACCCATTGAACTCCATGGCAGCGGTTATGGTATGCAATATTTCATTTAACAATAATTCCAAGGCCTTGCCATTTTCCATGGGGACCTTACGTCCCAATAAATCTTGGGATTGTATCCCAGTGGTTCCTTCATAAATACTGAATATACGTATGTCCCTATAGTATTGTTGAAGAATAAAATCCGAACAGAATCCATATCCGCCCAATACCTGCATCCCATTGCTCACAGACAAGGTACCGGCCTCGGTTGGATACGTTTTTACAATGGGAATGATCATTTCCAATAATAGACGGTACTTTTCCTTGATGTCCTGGTTTTTGGTGGATTGAATGATATCGTAATATTTGGCCGCCAATAGAACCAAACTCAAAGAACCTTCGGCAATCGATTTTTGTAACAATAACATGCGCCTTACATCTGGATGTTCAATTATCAGGCACGGTTTTTCATTGGGATCTTTTTTTCCATCGCTGGCAAGTTTTCGCCCTTGGGGCCGTTCATTGGCATACTCCAATGACGCTTGATACGCTGCCATACTAATGGCTGCACCCCCTCGCCCAACACTTATCCTGGCACTATTCATCATCAGGAACATATACTTAAGGCCTTTATGTGCCTCACCTACCAGCCAGCCATGGCAATCGCCCTTGTCACCAAAACCTAAATGGGTCGTAGCATATCCCCGTTGGCCCATTTTCTGAAAATCGGCCACTGTCATCACATCGTTACTTATTAAACGTCCATCCTTATCCATCCTAAGCTTAGGTACCACAAATAAGGATATACCCTTGGTTCCGGACGGGGCACCTTCCAATCTTGCCAACAATAGATGTACTACATTTTCTGCGTATTGATGATCGCCACCTGAAATAAAAATTTTTTGTCCGGATATCTTATAATAATCTTGCCCGGTAGGGGTTGCCTTGGTAGTTATATCGGACAAGGAACTTCCTGCCTGGGGTTCTGTAAGGCACATGGTACCGCCCCAATCGCCGGAAAGCATTTTGGGAACATAGGTTTTCTTAAGGTTTTCATTGGCAAAATGAACAATCAGCTCCGCAGCGCCTTGGGTCAATCCTATATATCCCGGCAGATGATTGTTTGCTGCCTCCTGAATATAGGCCGAAGCGGTATGGATTGTAAATGGCAACTGCAATCCCCCATCCCCATAATCAAAAGGCCCCGAAATAATCCCCATTTCGCCCCCCTTCTTCATCATTACATCAACCTGCTTATGCACCATTATGGTTCCATTTTTATACGTAGCCGGCGTTTCATCCATTTCCTTGAAGTACGGAAATAATTCACGATCGGAAAATTCCTTGATCGCATTTAAAAACAGATCCAAGGAGTCCTTGTCATAATCTTGGAACCTTTCTGCCGATAACAAATCCTCCAACCCATGTACATGGTATAACAAATATTTTAATGTTGCGATATCTACGTATTCCTTGGCCATGCTATTATTTGGTGTTTAATGTTATTACATTCCCAAGATACAATTTACTCCTCAAATAGAAGCACCTACAAAAAAATGAAGTTATTTGGAAAGTTTAGGCGCTAACAAAACAAACGGAAACCTGCCAAACTGGTATATATACATTAGAAACAGGCATAAGTTTTTTACCTTTAACCTTCCATTGGGTTTAGGAAAGGAATGAACAACGAGCACTCAGCTATAAAGACCACTTATTTCAGCATAGCTGGCAACATTGTTCTGGCCATAATTAAAGCTTTGGCCGGTTTTTTCGGCAATTCCTACGCTTTAATCGCCGATGCCATTGAATCCACCACCGATATTTTTTCCTCACTCTTGGTATTGTTTGGACTTAAATATGCTAAAAGACCAGCGGACAAGAATCACCCTTACGGCCATGGTAGGATAGAGCCCCTAATTACCTTTTTGGTAGTAGGTTTTTTAATCACCTCGGCTACCATTATTGCCTATGAAAGCATCATGAACATTTTAACCCCGCACAAAACGCCTAAATCCTGGACCTTATTGGTTTTGGGGGTCATTATTTTGTGGAAGGAGATTTCATATAGGGTGGTCTTAAAAAAAAGTATCATGACCAACAGTTCTTCCTTAAAGGCCGATGCCTGGCACCATAGAAGCGATGCCATCACCTCTATTATGGCTTTTATTGGAATAACCATTGCTTTAATATTTGGAAAAGGTTATGAAACAGCTGATGATTGGGCAGCCTTGGCCGCCTCATTTTTTATTTTTTACAATGGTTATCTGATTTTTAGACCTGCCCTTGGGGAAATAATGGACGAGCATTTATATGATGACCTTATCGCTGAAATTCGACAAGTTTCATTAACCGTTGATGGCATATTGGGAACTGAAAAATGTTTTATCCGAAAAGCAGGTACAAAATATCATATAGACCTGCATGCCCAGGTAAACGGGAGTATTAGCGTAAAAGAAGGGCACAGCTTATCGCATAAACTCAAGGACAGACTACGGAAGGATATCCCCAATATTGGGCATGTCCTAATACATATTGAACCCAATTAAAATATATTGCGGACTGTGTTTTATATTAGACCCCATACAGAAATTAACAATTGTTGTCCAAAACTGTTAACTATTCTAATGAAAAATTACACATTAAAACCGTAAATTTGCAGCTTTCTCAACCATACAATTTACATATTAGATGATTCATTTCTTCGGAGACCTTAGCACTAAGATATTTGCGGTACAAACCAAAAACGACCTGACCCAAGAAGATAGCGTAAAACTCACATGGTTGTTCGGCAACCAACCCAAGATAAACGCGGCGTCATTGGACGCCTTTTTTGTTGGTCCAAGGGCAGCCATGATAACCCCATGGAGCACTAATGCTACAGAGATAACACAAAATATGGGGGTTACAGGTATTATTAGAATTGAGGAGTTTATTGTGGTAGACCAGGATGAAAATGGGTTCGACCCCATGCTTTCCCAAAAATACCATGGCCTTACGCAAGATATTTTTAAGGTTGATGTAATGCCCGCCCCTATTCAGGAAATAGTGGATATTGCCCAATATAATGAGCAGGAGGGATTGGCTTTGAGCGAAGAGGAAGTTACTTATTTAAAGCAGGTCTCCGAGAAAATTGGCCGCAGTCTTACGGATTCAGAAGTTTTTGGCTTTAGTCAAGTGAATTCAGAACATTGTAGGCATAAAATTTTTAATGGAACTTTTGTTATCGACGGAGTAGAAAAGCCATCTTCGCTTTTTAAACTCATCAAAAAAACATCACAGGAACATCCTGGGGATATAGTCTCGGCATATAAGGACAATGTGGCCTTTCTAAAAGGGCCTAAAGTGGTGCAATTTGCCCCCAAATCTGCTGACAAGCCAGATTTTTACCAAGAAAAACCCTTTGAATCGGTTATTTCCTTAAAGGCCGAAACCCATAACTTCCCAACCACCGTAGAGCCTTTTAATGGTGCTGCTACTGGAGCCGGTGGAGAAATCAGGGACCGTTTGGCCGGAGGAAAAGGCTCCTTGCCCTTGGCAGGAACCGCGGTGTACATGACGGCCTATTCCCGTTTGGAAGAAAACAGGCCTTGGGAAAAGGGAATGACGGAAAGGAATTGGCTTTACCAAACCCCTATGGATATTTTAATTAAAGCATCCAATGGAGCTTCTGATTTTGGAAATAAATTTGGACAACCGTTAATTGCCGGGTCCGTACTTACTTTTGAACATGATGAAGCCGTTGAACCAACGGCAGGCGAACAAGGTAGAAAATTGGGTTATGACAAGGTGATTATGCAGGCCGGGGGAATTGGTTATGGCAAGGCGGAGCAAGCGTTAAAAGACATACCCAAAACAGGGGATAAAATTGTAATCCTTGGAGGTGACAACTATCGCATTGGGATGGGGGGCGCCGCAGTATCCAGTGCCGATACGGGAGAATTTGGGGCTACCATAGAACTCAATGCCATCCAGAGATCCAATCCCGAGATGCAAAAAAGGGCCGCAAACGCCATTCGGGGAATGGTAGAGAGCGACCATAACCCCATTGTTTCCATTCACGATCACGGTGCCGGAGGTCATTTAAATTGTTTGTCCGAATTAGTGGAAGAAACAGGTGGCAAAATAGATATGGACAAACTGCCCATTGGAGACCCTACCCTATCGGCCAAAGAAACCATTGGGAACGAATCCCAAGAACGTATGGGCTTGGTAATTGGAAAAAAAGATGTAGACATACTGCACCGAATCGCCGATCGGGAACGATCACCCATGTATGAAGTTGGTGATGTTACGGGAGACAAGAGGTTTACCTTCAAATCTGCAACCACTGGAGAAAGTCCAATGGATCTGGATCTATCGGATATGTTCGGGAGCTCCCCCAAAACAGTCATGAACGATTCCGCAATAACAAGAAAATATTCCGCCCCGACCTATTCCCTGGAACACTTTCACGATTATTTGGATCAAGTATTGCAATTGGAAGCTGTTGCCTCCAAAGACTGGCTCACGAATAAAGTGGACCGTTGTGTAGGGGGAAAGGTAGCCAAGCAACAATGTGCAGGACCTTTGCAGTTGCCCTTGAACAATTGCGGTGTAATGGCACTGGATTATAAAGGGAAGGAAGGAATAGCCACTTCTATAGGCCACTCCCCTATTTCTGGATTGATAGACCCTTCAGCAGGTAGTAAGAACAGTATAGCAGAAGCTTTGACCAATATTGTCTGGGCCCCCTTAAAAGACGGCTTGGACTCGGTTTCGCTCTCCGCCAACTGGATGTGGCCCTGCAAAAATCCTGGAGAAGACGCACGATTGTACGAGGCGGTACAGGCCATTTCGGATTTTGCCATAGAACTGGGAATAAATGTCCCCACCGGAAAAGACTCCTTGTCCATGAAGCAACGCTACAAGGACCAAGAAGTTATAGCCCCGGGAACGGTTATCATTTCGGCCGCAGGTAACTGTAACGATATTACCAAGGTGGTAGAACCGGTCTTACAAAAAAATGGTGGAGACATATATTACATCAACCTATCCAATGATGCGTTTAAATTGGGAGGATCATCCTTTGCCCAAATTTTAAATGCCATTGGTGATGCAGCACCTACCATTAATGATGCCGTTAATTTTAAGACCGTATTCAACACACTCCAAGGTCTGATCCTTGACGGAAAGATACTGGCCGGGCATGATGTAGCTTCAGGGGGACTGATTACCACTCTTTTGGAACTCTGCTTTGCCGACCTGGATTTGGGTGCCAGCTTGGATTTGACGCCTATAGGTGAGGCCGATACCATTAAATTATTGTTTTCGGAAAATGCGGGAATCGTTTTTCAGGCCAAGGACAGCTCAATTGAAAATGAGTTGGCCGATGCAGGCATTGAGTATTTCAATATTGGATCGGTCAGCACAAAAGCTACCCTCACCATAAAAAATCAAGGAATGGAAATGGGATTGAATATCAATTCCCTTCGTGATACATGGTTCAAGACATCCTATCTCTTAGACAGAAGGCAAACCGCCAACAACTTGGCCAAAGAGCGTTATACCAATTACAAAAACCAGCCATTAGAATATACCTTCCCGGCCCAATTTAGTGGCAAGTTGCCCAATGATGCCAAAGAAAGACCCAAAGCGGCCATCTTACGGGAAAAAGGCAGTAACTCGGAGCGAGAAATGGCCAATGCCATGTACCTGGCCGGTTTTGATGTGAAGGATGTTCATATGACCGATCTGATATCCGGAAGGGAAACCCTGGAAGATATCCAATTTATAGGTGCCGTGGGAGGATTCTCAAACTCGGATGTGTTGGGAAGTGCCAAAGGTTGGGCAGGAGCCTTTAAGTACAACGAAAAGGCCAATACAGCACTAAAGAATTTCTTCGCCAGACCCGATACACTTTCCATAGGTATTTGTAATGGTTGCCAGTTATTTATGGAATTGGAATTGATTAATCCAGAACATAGTGAACACGGTAAAATGACCTATAATGATTCCCATAAACACGAAAGCGGATTTACCTCCGTAATGATCCAAAAAAATAATTCCATAATGCTTTCCAGCTTGGAAGGAGCCAAATTAGGAGTTTGGATATCCCATGGTGAAGGGAAGTTTAAACTACCTCTGGCCAAAGAAAATTATAATATAGTGGCCAATTATGGTTACGAGGCTTATCCGGCAAATCCCAATGGCAGTGATTTCAATACCGCAATGTTATGTGATACCACGGGCCGACACCTAGTGACAATGCCACACATAGAACGGTCTATTTTTCAATGGAACTGGGCAAATTATCCCGCAGGAAGAAAAGATGAGGTTACACCCTGGCTGGAAGCATTTGTAAATGCCAGAAAATGGCTGGAAGCCAACAATGGTTAATTCCCATGGTCTTTAGGAAAGCTACCAAGGAAGACTTGCCGGCAATTATAGAAATGATTGCCAATGACACCTTGGGCCGATTGCGGGAGAGGTATGGGGATCCGCTTCCTAAAGAGTACTATAATGCCTTTGAAAGAATTGATGGGGATGAAAATCAAGAACTAATCGTTATGGAGAATTCCAAAAAAGAAGTCGTGGCCTCTTTTCAATTGAGTTTTCTCCAATATTTAACCTATGTAGGAGGTATTCGCTGTCTTGTAGAAAATGTACATGTAAGGGAAGATTTAACAGGCAAGGGAATAGGCAGACAAATGTTTCAATGGATTATTGAAAGGGCAGAAGAAAAAGGAGTCCATATGGTACAGTTGACCTCCAACAAACTACGCCCCAATGCTATTCGATTTTACGAAGCCATTGGATTCACGGCTACCCACGAAGGATTTAAACTGCATCTATAATCCCACAAATTAAAATCCCTTGTATAGAAGTTGGAAAAATATGCCTGTTCAGCACAAAAGTCCATCTTCTATTCAAGGGATATTTGCTAACTAATTACAATCCCCTTAAAGGAAGCCCATTATACTTTTACTTCTTGGAGTAATCGGCATGGATTGCCTTATCAAAGGCCTCCCAATGCTCTGGCTTCATTCTTTCGGGGGTAAAAAGACATATTCCTGTAGCTCCATTCTCCATGGAAGTTCTAATGGCCGTCTCAATTTCAGATGGTAATAGCCCATGATTTTCGGGGTCGTTTTCCTTTGTTTTGTTTTCCGGGTTTGGACATATGAAAAGCCCACTGAAGATAGGCTTTTCCCCGTTTACGGATGCCACTTCTTCCTTGGTTATTTCTCCAACCCATTCCGGACTCTTTAAATAGAAATCGTTATAATTCATTGGATAAAAAGCATCCAAATCCCATTTGTTCCATTCCTGTCTCACCATTTTCATAGCATTGCTAGGGCCTGGAAAAACTGCGGCATTTATTTTTTTGCCTTTTTCATGTACTACCTTGGCCAGGCGATTTACAATGTTCGTGATTAAATCGTATCTAAACTGTTTCCACTCCTGAACTTTGGACGGATCTTCAACCTCTTTTATATCTATGCCCGATTTTTCTTTAAAATCGGATACACATTTATCACAATAACAATAATCGGCTATGGGATATTCCTCGTTCATCACCAGTCCGTATTTATCCCAAAGGCCTTCTGCCAATATTACATCGGGAAAACGGATATAATCCAAATGTATCCCATCCACTTCCTCCACAGCTGCTATATTCCCGTATAATTCGGACAAAAAAGTAAAAGAGCCCTCCTTGTTGGGGCAAAGAAATTTATAATATGATACATAGGCAGGTTTATCATATGCCGATTCGCCATTGCGATTTATTGCATAAAGATCCTGGGGTAATTTAGGGTTGTCACCCTGCACCATTGTAGGTACCCAAGTATGGAATTCCATACCAGCGTCCTTTACCAATTTACCTACCCTCTTATAGGTTTCAGGGTCTTGACCGCCATTGTACATCAGTCCATCGATCCCCTTTTCCTTATAGTCCTTAAAAGTTGCCATCAACTCTTGATCGGTAGCCTCCCCAGGACCACCCGTCCATGCATATACAGGAATTTTAGATTTTTCTGTGCAGGAAATCAAGGTAAAAATAGCTGCTGCCGTTACAAAAAGCTTTTTCATTGGTTTAGTTTATTTATTAATAAAAGTTACTTACACGCTTCAAATGCCATCAAAAAAAAAATGCGGAAACGCTTATTTTGGAATATGGCCCATTAATGACTGAACTTAATAATTTTGTAGCTTCCAAGTTCTAAATCTTAGCTAAGTAACCTCGGAAATAATACAAACAACACTATTATGACATAGTATTGGTACTTCCTGCGGAAATAAAAACAAGGGCACATATATTCCTTTATTTATGTAATCCGGTGCAAAAATGGGCAAAAATCCTATTTAAACCGAAACCATTCAAACATTAAACAACTAATTTAAACCATCCGTTTACAACTCTCCAGACCATAAAAACCAAGCTAAAGATGTACAAATTTTAATAGACAAAATGAAGACTCCATAATTATTTTACATTATTTATACGAATGTGATTTTAAAATACCGTTCCCTTTTCTTAATTTGCGATTACGAATAGCAAATTAAATATGCAAGAGATCACCCGACTTTTTGATTTTCCCTATTATCAATTAGAGAAATTCAACTTAAAACAATCACTGGTTACCAAGTACAATGGAGAATGGGTTGCAACATCTACCCAAGAGTATATAGACAAAGCAAATGCGATAAGCAGGGCTTTGTTGAAACTGGGAGTAAAACCCAATGATAAAATTGCCCTAATTTCCATGACCAACAGAACGGAATGGAATATAATGGACATTGGAATACTGCAGTTAGGTGCACAAAATGTACCTATTTACCCTACCATATCACAAGAAGACTACGAATATGTCCTAAACCATTCAGAGGCCAAATATGTTTTTGTATCCTGTACGGAAGTTTATGACAAGGTTAATGCCGTAAAAAAGAATACCCCACATTTAAAGGATGTTTACTCTTTTGATGTGCTTGATAACTGCAAAAATTGGAGCGAAATTTTAGAACTGGGTGCGGATACCTCCAATCAAAATGAGGTTGAAAAACTCAAAGACGAGGTTAAACCAGATGATTTGGCCACCTTGATCTATACATCAGGGACCACAGGCCGACCTAAAGGTGTGATGCTTACCCATAAAAATGTAGTGTGCAATGCCATAGAAAGTTCCAAACGGCTGCCTATAGATTATGGCAATACCAAATGTTTAAGCTTTTTGCCAGTCTGCCATATCTATGAAAGAATGATGGTGTATCTATATCAATACGCGGGAGTCACCATTTATTTTGCCGAGTCCATGGACAAAATAAGTGAAAATTTAAAAGAATGCGCTCCCCATGTTATGACCGCTGTTCCAAGATTATTGGAAAAAGTATACGATAAAATCATCGCTAAGGGAACGGCACTTACAGGTATTAAAAGAAAATTATTTTTCTGGGCCGTTGAAGTCGGACTAAAATATGAACCATACGGTCAAAACGGTTGGTGGTACGAACAAAAACTTGCGCTAGCCAGAAAATTAATTTTTAGTAAATGGAAGGAGGGCTTGGGAGGTAATCTTTCCCTAATATCCTCAGGTAGCGCCGCATTGCAACCAAGGTTGGCACGTATTTTCAATGCTGCAGAGTTTGGGGTCATGGAGGGTTACGGACTTACTGAAACCTCACCAGTAGTTTCGGTGAACGATATGAGGAATAGTGGATTTAAAATTGGAACCGTAGGGAAATTATTGGATAATACCGAGGTGAAAATTGCCGAAGACGGGGAAATATGTGTTAAAGGTCCCCAAGTAATGTTAGGTTATTACAAGGATCCCGAAAAAACGGCTGAAGTTATTAAGGATGGGTATTTCCATACCGGGGACATTGGTGAAATCGATGCCGATGGATTTCTTAAGATCACGGACCGAAAGAAAGAGATGTTCAAAACCTCGGGCGGTAAATATGTGGCTCCACAACTATTGGAGAACCGCTTTAAACAATCCAGGTTTATAGAACAAATAATGGTTATCGGTGAAGGTGAAAAAATGCCCGCAGCCCTGATACAACCAGATTTTGAATTTTTACGGAATTGGGCCAAAATACACAACGTAGAGGTTGGCGACAATAATAAAATGGTCCTCAATGAAAAGGTAATCGCCAGGTACCAAGAGGAAGTGGATGCTGCGAATGAAAGTTTTGCCAAATGGGAAAAAGTGAAACAATTTAGACTCACACCTGATATATGGAGTATAGAGGAAGGGCATCTAACCCCTACAATGAAATTAAAACGAAAAATAGTTAAGGAGAAATACCTGGATCTCTACAATGACATTTACGAGCATTAGTGGATAGACCAACGTTTAAATTTATAACAGCTTCCGTAACAGGAAGCTTTTATATTTTATAGGTCCTCTAATTTTTTTTAAAATATATTATGCATGCATAATATATTTTCATATATTTGGAGTAACCAACAAAACAGCATGCAAGACATAACAATAGATTACGCGCTCCGAGCTACTTGGCAAGCGGTAACAAAGATGTATAACGAAGAGGCAAGGAAATTTAATAGTACCATGGCCGTAGGTTTTACATTATTGAGCATAGACCCCAAAACGGGCACCCCTTCAACAGCCCTTGGGCCAAAGATGGGTATGGAGGCTACAAGTCTCTCGCGAATATTGAAAAGTATGGAGGAAAAGGGCCTTATAGAACGTAGGCCCAACCCCAATGATGGTAGGGGTGTTCTAATACACCTCACAGCTTTTGGTCTGGAAAAGAGGAAGGATTCAAAAGATGTTGTACTTCGTTTCAACGATGTGGTGAAGGCACATGTACCTGCAGAAAGTCTAAATGCTTTTTTTGAGGTAACGGAGATCATTAACAAATTAATTGCGGAAAAGAAAATTTATTAATAACGTTAAAAAACTAGTTAACACCTTTTTATTGATGAACAAACACATTAAAAAAGTAGCAGTTATTGGTTCGGGTATTATGGGGAGTGGCATAGCTTGTCATTTTGCCAATATAGGCGTGGAGGTATTGCTTTTGGATATTATACCACGGGAACTTAATGATAAAGAAAAAGCCAAGGGCCTTACCTTAGAGGATAAGGTAGTTAGAAATAGATTGGTGAACGATTCCTTGGCCGCAGCATTAAAATCCAAGCCCTCCCCTATTTATCATCAAAAATTTGCCCAGAGAATTTCAACTGGAAATCTCGAGGATGACATTTCCAAGGTTGGCCAGGTAGATTGGATCATTGAAGTGGTGGTAGAACGTCTGGATATTAAAAAAATAGTTTTTGAAAAACTGGACAAACACAGGAAACCAGGTACTTTAATAACTTCCAACACTTCTGGCATACCTATAAAATATATGAGTGAGGGAAGAAGTGAGGATTTTCAAAAACATTTCTGTGGAACCCACTTTTTTAATCCAGCCCGATATTTAAAACTTTTTGAAATAATCCCTGGACCAAAGACTTCTCCCGAAGTTTTAGATTTCCTAAATGGTTATGGGGAGCAGTTTTTGGGCAAGACCTCGGTGATTGCCAAAGACACTCCTGCATTTATTGGCAATAGAATAGGGACCTTCAGTATAATGAGCTTGTTCCATGCCGTAAAGGAAATGGACCTTACCGTAGAAGAAATTGACAAACTTTCAGGACCGGTAATAGGCAGGCCAAAATCGGCCACCTTCCGAACAGTGGATGTGGTGGGCTTGGACACTTTGGTGCATGTGGCCAATGGCGTTGCCGAAAACTGTAAGGAAGATGAGAGACGGGAGCAATTTATACTTCCTGAGTTCATCGGTAAAATGATGGAAAATAAATGGTTCGGAAGTAAAACAGGGCAAGGTTTTTATAAAAAGGAAGGTCGGGAAATTTTGGCCCTGGACCTAAATACCATGGAGTACAGGCCCAGTAAAAAGGCTAGTTTTGCCACTCTTGAACTCACCAAATCCATAGAGAATGTAATAGACCGATTTAAGGTATTGGTGACGGGTAAGGATAAGGCAGGTGCCTTTTACAGAAAAAGTTTTTCTTCATTATTTGAATACGCTTCCAATAGGATTCCAGAAATAACCGGGGAATTATATAAGATAGATGACGCCATGAAAGCAGGTTTCGCCTGGGGACATGGCCCCTTTCAAATTTGGGATGCCATAGGTGTTGAAAAAGGGATCGAAATGATGAAGGCAGAAGGCTTTCAACCGGCCGCCTGGGTTACCGAAATGATATCCACAGGAAATAAATCCTTCTATACCATAAATGACGGGGCCAGTTATTATTACGACATTCCTAAAAAGGCAATGGAAAAAATTCCAGGGCAGGACTCCTTTATCATTTTGGACAATATTAGAAAATCCAATGAGGTATGGAAAAACTCAGGTGTTGTAGTAGAGGATTTGGGGGATGGTATATTAAATGTGGAATTCCAATCCAAAATGAACACTATAGGAGGTGATGTTTTGGCCGGCTTAAATAAGGCCATCGATTTGGCAGAAAAGGATTTCCAAGGGCTGGTTGTGGGCAATCAGGCCCCCAACTTCTCCGTTGGTGCCAATATTGGGATGATATTTATGATGGCCGTAGAACAGGAATATGATGAATTGAACATGGCCATTAAGATGTTCCAGGACACGATGATGCGTATGCGCTATTCATCCATACCTACAATTTCCGCCCCACATGGAATGACCTTGGGCGGTGGTTGCGAATTGTCCCTACATGCCGATAAGGTAGTTGCTGCAGCTGAAACCTATATGGGATTGGTAGAATTTGGTGTTGGGGTAATACCTGGGGGCGGTGGCTCCAAAGAAATGACCTTAAGGGCATCGGATACTTTTAGAAAGAATGATGTTGAACTCAATGTCCTTCAAGAATACTTCCTCACTATTGGAATGGCCAAAGTTTCTACATCCGCCTATGAAGCCTTTGATATGGGAGTACTTGAAAAAGGGAAGGATATAGTGGTCGTAAACAAGGATAGACAAATTGCCACAGCAAAAGGCTATGCCAAGCTAATGGCAGAACAAGGCTACACACAACCTCCAAAAAGAAAAGACGTGAAGGTTCTTGGGAAACAGGCCCTAGGAATGTTTTTGGTTGGAACGGATGCCATGGAAGATAGTAATTATATAAGCGAACACGATCATAAAATAGCCAACAAATTGGCCTATGTAATGGCCGGGGGGGACCTATCCGAGCCGACCTTGGTCACTGAGCAATATCTTTTGGATCTGGAACGGGAAGCCTTCCTTTCCCTATGCACGGAAAGAAAAACCTTGGAACGTATACAGCATATGTTAAAGACAGGGAAGCCGTTACGAAATTAATGCCACTATTATTGAGATTTGAGTATCTAGCAGTTAGAGACCAATGCATATTATTGAGGATTTGAAAATTTGGAAGAAGTCTATGGAATTGACAAAATCTGTTTATCAACTTGTCTCTGAATTGCCGTTAGAAGAGAAATTTGGACTTATTTCCCAAATTAAAAAGGAGTTCAATCCCAATTCCTTCAAACATTGCTGAAGGTACTGGAAGAAATTCAAATAAAGAATTTAAACATTTTTTGAGCATTGCAAATGGTTCGTTATATGAACTGCAAACACAATTAATTTTATTAATAGACTTAAAGATAGTTACAAAAGAAAAAGTACAACCAGTAATTGAAACACGTATTGAAATCCAAAAAATGAACTATTCATTTCAAAGTAAATAATGATTCACAATACTAAAATCTCAATACTCAATACTAAAATAAAATAAAATGAAACAAGCCTTTATAGTAAAAGCATATAGGACCGCAGTAGGTAAAGCCCCCAAAGGCGTATTCCGATTTAAAAGAACGGATGAGTTGGCGGCCGAAACTATAGCGTATATGATGAATGAGTTGCCCCAATTGGACAAAAAGCGAATAGATGATGTAATCGTCGGCAATGCTATGCCAGAAGGTTCCCAAGGCCTTAATATGGCCCGTTTAATTTCCTTAATGGGACTCAATATTGTGGATGTCCCCGGGGTTACGGTCAATAGGTTTTGTTCCTCTGGAATAGAGACTATCGGTATAGCTACCGCAAAGATCCAGGCCGGTATGGCCGATTGTATTATTGCAGGTGGTGCAGAGAGCATGAGTGCGGTTCCAATGACCGGATATAAAACGGAACTCAACTATGACCTGGCCAAGGCAGGACACGAAGATTATTACTGGGGTATGGGAAATACTGCGGAAGCCGTAGCCAAACAATTCAATGTTTCCCGCGAAGACCAAGACGAGTTTGCCTATAATTCGCATATGAAAGCACTTAAGGCACAGGCGGAGGACCGTTTTCAAAGTCAGATCGTACCCATTGATGTTGAACAGATCTACGTGGATGATAATGGAAAAAAGGCCACAAAAAAATATACGGTGACCAAGGATGAGGGGCCACGAAAAGGTACCAGCAAGGAAGCTTTGGCTGGACTTCGACCAGTTTTTGCCGCGGGGGGTAGTGTTACGGCCGGTAATTCTTCGCAGATGAGCGATGGGGCTGCCTTTGTACTGGTAATGAGTGAGGATATGGTAAAGGAATTAAAATTGGAACCTATTGCAAGATTGGTCAACTATGCCGCTGCCGGTGTTGAGCCCAGAATCATGGGTATTGGCCCTGTAAAGGCCATTCCAAAGGCGCTGAAACAAGCCGGTCTTAAGCAAGATGATATTGAATTGATAGAATTGAACGAAGCTTTCGCCTCCCAGTCTTTGGCAGTAATACGCGAACTTGGTTTAAACAATGATATTGTGAATGTAAATGGGGGTGCCATTGCTCTTGGCCACCCATTGGGCTGTACCGGAGCCAAGTTGTCCGTTCAACTTTTTGATGAGATGAGAAAGAGAAATATGAAAGGTAAGTACGGTATGGTAACTATGTGCGTAGGGACTGGCCAGGGGGCAGCAGGGATATATGAATTTTTAAATTAAACAACGTACAGTGTACTGATTGTAGGAATAATTTTTCCAAAACATCTTCCCGATCACAAATGTAAAACTTAACAAGACTAACAATGAGCACAGAAACAACAACAAAAGAAATATTAAGGGGTGGACAGTTCCTTGTAAAGGAAACCAATTGCGAGGATATTTTTACACCGGAGGATTTTTCCGAAGAGCAAAAGATGATGAGGGACTCCGTTATCGAATTCAACGATAGGGAGATTGTGGCCAATAGAAACCGTTTCGAGGCCAAGGATTATGCCCTAACACAGGAGGTAATGACCAAGGCCGGAGAAATGGGCTTTTTGGGAGTTGCGGTTCCTGAGGCGTATGGGGGATTGGGAATGGGCTTTATCTCTACCATGATCGTATGCGAATATATTTCTAGCGGAAGTGGTTCTTTTAGTACCGCCTTTGGTGCACATACCGGTATAGGTACCATGCCCATTACATTGTATGGTACCGAAGCCCAAAAGCAAAAATATGTTCCTAAATTGGCTACTGGTGAATGGTTTGGAGCCTACTGTTTAACAGAACCAGGTGCAGGTAGTGATGCCAATTCGGGTAAGACCACCGCTACCCTTTCCGCAGATGGTAAGAGCTACAAGATCAATGGTCAGAAAATGTGGATATCCAATGCCGGATTCTGCAAATTATTTATTGTTTTTGCAAGAATAGAAAACGACAAAAACATCACTGGGTTTATAGTGGAAAATGACCCAAGTAATGGTATTACCTTAGGGGAAGAGGAACATAAATTGGGCATTCGGGCCTCCTCTACCAGGCAGGTTTTCTTTAACGATACTGTTGTTCCCGCTGAAAACATGCTTTCTGAAAGGGGAAATGGATTTAAAATTGCCATGAACGCCTTAAATATTGGACGTATCAAATTAGCTGCCGCCTGTTTGGATTCCCAAAGGAGAATTACTACCAACGCCCTAAGATATGCTACTGAACGCAAGCAGTTCAAGACGGCCATCGTAGATTTCGGAGCTATAAAATCCAAGTTGGCGGAAATGGCGACCAGTTTGTATGCCGGGGAAGCTGCCTCATACAGAGCGGCCAAAAATATAGAAGATCGGATTGCCATGCGTATTGCGGCTGGTAATAGCCACCAAGAAGCTGAACTTAAAGGTGTGGAAGAATATGCCATTGAATGTTCCATTTTAAAAGTTGCTGTATCCGAAGATGTGCAGAACTGCTCGGACGAGGGTATACAAATCTTTGGAGGTATGGGCTTTTCGGAAGAAACTCCAATGGAAGCCGCTTGGAGAGATGCGCGTATAGCCAGGATATATGAAGGTACCAATGAAATAAACAGAATGTTATCGGTTGGCCTGTTGGTCAAGAAAGCAATGAAAGGGCATGTAGACCTTTTGGGTCCGGCTACTGCCGTAGGAAATGAACTAATGGGCATTCCCTCTTTTGACACCCCTGACTATTCAGAATTGTTGTCCGAAGAAAAGGAAATGGTTGCAAAACTTAAGAAAGTATTCTTAATGGTGGCCGGTTCTGCAGTCCAAAAATATGGACCTGCCCTAGATGAACATCAAATGCTGCTGTTGGCCGCATCCAATATTTTAATCGAGATTTATTTGGCCGAATCTGCAATCCTAAGAACGGAGAAAAATGCAAAACGATTTGGGGAAGCAGCTCAAAAAGAACAAATTGCCATGTCCAAACTGTACTTGTACAATGCAGTGGACACAGTAATAAAAAATGGCAAGGAAGCCATTGTTTCAATGGCTGAAGGCGATGAGCAACGTATGATGCTTATGGGACTCAAGCGTTTTACAAAATATACCAACCAACCCAACGTGGTTGAACTTCGGAATATCATTGCCGATAAGCTTAAGGCTGAAAACAAGTATTGTTTTTAGTGAAGATAGACTAACTCAAGCTCATGCTTCGTAATGAAGCAAAAACGAAGAACCGCTCCCAAAAGAGCGGTTCTTCTGTTTGTTGTTTGCTACCCCACATTCTTTTATGCTTCTCCCCCATCCCTTCCTACAGAAAATTATCGTAAGGATTTACCAATACCTTCCCCGGCATACTTCCCTATTTTGATAGTTTTATCAAATTAAAAACCCTATACCTATTGGGTTAAATTATTACTCAAATAAATCAACCTATTACTATAGAACCCAATACCTTGAGGGTTATGGAAAATATGGATGTTTTTGTAATAGGTAGTGGCAGTGCCGGCCAAAAAGTTGCACAAACCTGTGCCAAGGGTGGTTTAAAAGTTGCCATTGCCGATAATCGCGAATATGGCGGTACTTGTGGTAACAGGGGCTGTATTCCTAAAAAAATACTTTTAGCCCCCTCCGAAACCTATGAACTGGCCGGTAACTTAATAGGAAAAGGTATTTCCGCCAAGCCGAAATTGGATTGGAGGACACTGCAGAAATTTAAACGCGAATTTACCCAACCAGTTCCAAAATCCACTGAAAAGGAATTGGAAAAGCTGGGAATTGAAATGTACCATCAATCACCCAAATTTTTAGGAGAACAGACCTTATCCGTCGAAGGAAAAATCCTAAAAGCCAATAAAATAGTTATAGCAACAGGACAAATACCAAGAAACCTTACCTTCAAAGGAGCGGAATTCCTTAAAAACAGTGACGATTTTCTACGGCTGGAGAAACTGCCAAAGTCTATGGTCTTTATTGGTGGAGGCTATATAGCCATGGAGTTTGCCCATATGGCCGCAAGGGCAGGAAGTAAAATAACCATCATTGAGCATGGAGGAAACATACTAAAAGTCTTTGACAGGGACATGGTACGCCATCTTAGGAAAGTTTCCGAAGACCTGGGGATAGAAATTATATATAATGGGGAAATACTACAGCTGGAGAAACTGAAAAAAAATCTTCGCATCCAATATACCCAGGACGGAGAAAAAAAGTCGCTCAAAACAGGTGTCGTATTCAATACTGCCGGAAGGGTTCCTGCCATAAACTCCTTGGACCTGGAAAAAGGCAAGGTATCCTATTCCAATAAGGGCATATTCGTAAATGGATACCTACAAAACACTGAGAATCCAAATGTATACGCCTGCGGTGACGTATCGGACCATGGTCTGCCCCTTACCCCCTTATCGGGCTTGGAGGGTGCCATTGTAGCAGAAAATATACTTTATGGCAATTCAAAAAAGATAAAAACATCAGTAATCCCATCGGCGGTCTTCACCTTGCCAAATTTGGCATCGGTGGGCGTATCGGAAGAAGAGGCCAAAAGTAGATATAAGTCGGTAACGATCAATTATAAATCTGTTCCGGAATGGTATAACGCCAAAAGAATAAATACGTCGGCATATGCCTATAAAATTATAATCAACGACCGAACCAAACAAGTCGTTGGGGCACACCTTTTATCACCACACGCTGCGGAAACGATCAACTTATTCGCCCTGGCCATAAACCAGCAAATGACAACGGAAGACTTAAAAAGCATGATTTTCACCTTCCCATCCTGGGCCAGCGATATAAAAAGCATGATATAATATATGGCCAAAGAGACAAATAGTGATAAATTCAAGTTGCAACATCTACCCTCCTTAATAGTAGATACCTTTAAAGCTTGGAATGCAGATGACCCTTTTCGGCTGAGTGCCGTAGTGGCCTATTATGCCATACTTTCCTTACCAGGGCTGTTGGTCATTATCATTAATCTGGTAGGTTCCATATGGGGCATAGAGATTGTGCAGGGTGAACTCACAAATGAGATTTCCAAGGCCTTGGGCAGGGATGCCGCCGAATCCATACAAACCATGATGTTGGAAACCCAAAACGGGAACAAAAGTACCATTGCGAATATTTTAGGCTTTGCTACCATAATTTTTGGTGCCACTGGTGTTTTTTACCATTTACAACTTTCACTGAATCAGATTTGGCAAATTAAACCAGACCCCGATTCAAACTTTATGAAGATGCTCATTGACAGGGCCAGAAGTTTCGCCTTTATATTGGTAATCGGTTTTTTATTATTGGTCAGTTTTTTAGTGACTGCAGCAATTTCGGCTCTTAACGGTTACATCCGAAGCGTGCTGCCCGATTTTATACTATATATAGCCTTTATCCTGGATTTTTTAGTTTCAATAGGCATCGTGACAATTCTTTTTGCTCTAATTTTTAGATTTTTACCCGACACAAAAATACGGTGGAAGACCGTTTGGATCGGGGCACTTATTACCGCTGTACTTTTTGTTTTTGGCAAATTTTTATTGGGACTTTATTTTGGAGAGGCAGATCCAGGTTCTACTTATGGTGCGGCCGGCACTGTAGTACTAATGCTACTATGGGTTTCGTATTCCTGTTTAATTCTGTTTTTTGGGGCAGAATTTACATGGGTCTATGCCAATCGTTATGGCCTGGGTATTAAGTCCAGTTCCAAAAAAAATAACAATAAACAAGAAATAGGGAGTGCGTAAGGCACTCAGGGGAACATTTTTGTCTCATCACCTACATTGGGCAGAAAGGATGCTTTTTTTTTGAAACTTCTATTTTGTAGTGGATTGGTAGTCTTATCCAGAAAGAATGATAGTACCGGTTATAACTATAAAGAATGTGGAAAATTTGTGGGTCCATTCTCCATACACTTTTTCCCGATAGATGTATCCAAAGTTTTATTGGGTTAATTTTCCAATCAATAGCCCACGTCTTTCTTTATAAATTCATCTAAATTTAAGTGGTTTTAGTATTTATTAGAAAAATCAGGATCAAGGTTATGACAGCACTTTAAAAAAAATTCCTTGATCGGTAAACAATCAATTAAAATTGAAGTTATGAATCCAATACGTATTTTTTTGGCAGATGATGATCAAGATGATCGCGAAATTTTCTTGGACGCTTTGGCAGAATTACCCATTAAAACTTCGATAAAACAGTTTGAAAACGGTGTGGATTTGATGGCAGAACTGTATTCCGAAAGTCCCTTGCCCAATATCATTTTTTTAGACCTTCGGATGCCGCTTATGGATGGATTTGAATGTCTGGCGGATATCCGGAACATCCCCGAATATTCAAAAATAAAAGTAATCATTTATTCTACATCCTATAACCAAAACGAGGTAGACCAATTGAAGGAAGCCGGTGCCAATCAATATTTAAAGAAACCCAATTCATTCAATCAACTGAAGACCTTATTATATAAATCTATCAGACCCTTAAAAAATGAAAACACCAGGCTTGATGACGTCTTTCAATTTACCATGCTAGTTTAACACAAAAGATCAACTAGCCTTAATTTTAAGTATATGCATGCAAAAATAGTGTTGGAAGATTTCCATTTTAATATTGTAAAGCCCTATTACTCGGCAGGTAGATATATATCAAAAGTGGCACCCTTGCCCACTTGGCTTTTGGCCGTAATTATTCCATTGTGATTTTCTACAATTCGCTTTATTATAGCTAGACCAATACCGGTCCCAGGATATTCTGTACGTCCGTGGAGACGCTGGAACAATTCAAAAATCTTTTCGCTGTATTCCTGATCAAAACCTATCCCATTATCGGTAAATATAATGTGGCAGTAGTTTTTGTCCTTCCGAATATTTTCACCATCCAGTACTTGGCCATTAACGAACTCATTTTTTATTGTTATCCTTACAGCCTTCCCTGGACTTGAAAACTTTAAGGAATTACTTATAAGATTATAAAAGAGTTGCTTAAATTGAAATGGAATAATTTTCACCTCACAGGTCATATCCGTGTCAATTACGGCATTTTTTTGTAAGAGTTCCTCACTAAGTTCTTGTTTCACTTCCTCAATAATAAGATTCAGATTGGTCTTTTCAAAATCGCCTTCCAAATTGTGGGTGCGGGAATAGGCCAACAAATCTTCGATAAGCGATTGCATCCGCTCCGCGGACAACTGCATCCTTTTAAATAGATATTTTCCATTTTCGGAAAGGGTATCCTTATCCTTTTCGATGATTCTGGAAGCAAAGGTCTGTATTTTCCTTAAAGGCTCTTGTAAGTCATGGCTCGATATATACGCAAAGGATTGGAGTTCCTTGTTCATTTTCTGCAGTTCAATGTTCTTTTCCTCCAGCTCGGCTCGCTTTTCCTTAAGCGCGTCATCCGATTCTTTCTTAACGGTAAGGTCATGGGTTACTTTGGAATATCCTATTAATTCATTGAATTCATTATGTACTGCAGTAATTACCACACTGGCCCAGAATAATTTTTTATCCTTCCTTACGCGCCATCCTTCCTGTACTGCTTTGCCGTTTCTGGCAGCCATTCCCAACAACCTTTTGGGAAGTCCGCTTTTTTTATCTTCCTCTGTGTAAAAATTGGAAAAATCCTTACCTATAATCTCTTCGGCCTTATACCCCTTAATTTTTTCTGCTCCCGTATTCCAGTTCTCCACAATTCCTTCCGGGTTCAAGTAAAGAATGGCGTAGTCCTGTACCTCTTCCACCATGAGGTGATAGCGCTGTTCACTTTTCTTGAGCGACTCGTTTAATTCTACCAGCTCTGCTGTACGCTCCTGAACCTTTTTTTCCAATTCGTCAAGGAAAATTTTCTGTTCCTGTATATCGGTACTACTCCCCACCCACATTTGTATTATTCCGCCATCATTGCGCTGTGGTTTTGCACGGCTCAACTGCCATCGATATTCACCATCATGTCTTCGAAAGCGATGCTCCAATAAAAAATCCTTTCCTGTTGCGATAGAATCCTCCCAGGTCTTAAAATTCTTTATCCTGTCATCCGGATGCACCATCTGCAACCATCCCCTATTGATCAATTGATCCTGTGACAATCCGGAAAACTCAAAAACCGATTGGTTAAAGTAATTCAAATTGCCATCTGGATCTGCAGTCCATACGAATTGGGGAAGTGAGTCCGCCAGTAGTCGGAATTTTTTTTCACTTTCCTCTAATCTCTTGCGGGCAATTACTTGGTCTGTAACTTCAATGCCCAAAGCCATTATTCCTTCTATTTTCCCTGTAGTATCCAAAAGTGGTTCGAAACCAAAATTTAGATATGCCATATGCAATTTCCCTTTCCTCATGATTTGCACAGGAAATTCCAAGGTAGAAAAAGATTTGCCTGTACTATAAACCCCGTCCAACAACTCTTTAATACCTTGCGACTTTAATTCTGGCATTACTTCCAAAATTGGTTGTCCCAATACTTCGCTTTCTTTTCTTCCCCACATTTCCAAGGCAAGGGAATTGGCCAATTCAGTTAGATGATCCTTGCCTTGGAATATAGCTATCGATACAGGTGCTTGGGCTATCATGGTGCGAAGCCTTTGTTCACTTTCTTCCAATTCTTTTTTCGCAATTACGGTTTCGGTAGTCTCTGTGCAGGTAACGACCACACCACTTACATTGCCAAAATCATCAAATGCGGCACTATAGCAGAAAGTCCAATATATCTCCTCCATGCTTCCATTTCGATAAAATGGCACCAATTGGTCACTAAAGGAAATAGGTTTAGCGGTAGTGACTACTTTATGGATCAAGGGGCCAATGAACTCCCAAATCTCCGGCCAAACTTCCTTGCCCTTTTTTCCAATTGCAGGATGCTTTCCTTCATTTCCTAAACTTGGCCTGTACGCATCATTATAAAAGCAGATAAGGTCATCGCCCCAAAAGAGAAACATAGGATAGGATGAATGCAAAATAATGGCTAAGGTAGTACGTAAACTAACAGGCCAATTGCCTATATGTCCCAGGCTCGTATTGCCCCAGTCCATTTCCCTGATAAGATCTCCCATTTGGCCCCCATTCTCAAGGAACTTGAGATCATTTGCTTTATAGGTTGAATTCAGTTTCATTTACTTGACGCTTGTATCACAAATTCTTCTCTGGAAGATTGCATATCCTTTGTTTGTTGGATCAATTCAATTGTCCTGTTGATTACTGATTTAAGATCAGAAAAATCCGCTGGTTTGCGAATATAGTATTGTGCTCCCTTGGCATACAATTGGTCCATGACATCAATATTGGAAGAAGTGGAATAGATTATTACAGGCAAATGTCTAAATTTTGCACTTCGTTTTATTTCGGTTAAACACTCCGCTCCCGATTTCAGGGGCATATTCAAATCTAGAAATAATACTTGTGGCAGATTGCTCAAATTATTTTCAAGAAAATCCATTAGCGCTACCCCATTGTTAACCGTTTTCAAAGTTGCGCACAAAGCTAGCTCGTCCAAAGCTTCCTTAAAAAACATGCAATCGTCTTCATCATCGTCTGCAAGAAGTATTTGAAAATCCCTATGGTCCACGTCTTATTGATTTAGAAATTGAAATTAACATTTACCTCTTTTAATCCAATTAGGTAAAAATAAACAAAAATAATCGCCAATTGAATTTCCACTGAAATTGTTTATAAAAGGGCCTATTCCCAGGATTATTCCGGACAGGGTTTATAGGCATCCCATTATTTTTGGCTTATCTTCCTTGCATATATACGGAAAGGCTTATACCTTTAAAAACAAATGGGCGGTTAACACAAGTTTCAATTAGTTATGGCATTGCCAAGCACCACTCACTGTACTTTAGAATGCCATATGAACAATTACAAAGTCAAAAACCTATCTCCCCATAGCTTTATTGTTATACTTTCCATCTTACATGCCCTTTTGACTTTTGGCTCATTGTTTTTTGCTAGTGTCGTCCTTATCAAGTCCGATAGTATTTTTCTGGAATTTAGTACCGACAAACGTATTTTTATTTACATAGTGCCCATGGTGTCCATGATCAGTTATTTTGGAAGCAATCTGTTCTATAATACACAACTGGCCAACATAACCAAAAACAAGTCACTAAATGAAAAATTGATGCTTTATCTACAGGCATGCGCGCTAAGATATGCGTTTGTAGTGGCCGCAGTAATAATGGGCACTATAGCTTTTGGGGCATACAACCATATTTTTTATCTGGTCATCTCCTTACTTTTACTTCTATATCTTTTTAAGCTAAGACCTACCAAATACAGGGTAATGGCCGATTTGGAATTAAACTTGGAGGACCAACAATACTTTCAAAAAGTGAAGGAGGAGATAAAATAAAATTGGTCGTTACCAATATCTTGGTATATTCAACACATATAAAATGGACTCCAAAGACAAAAAATATAAGGATATAGATACTATAATCATCGGTTCTGGTGCCGGCGGACTGTCTGCCGCCATTTGTCTGTCCAAAGCAGGTCAACGGGTAATGGTCTTGGAACAGCACGATGTCCCCGGCGGTTGGTGCCATAGCTTCTATTTAAACGGCCACCGTTTTTCTCCAGGAGTACATTATATTGGCCTGCTAGGGGAAGGAGAATCAACAAGGATCCTATATGAAGGGTTGGGGATTGCCAATGACCTGGTTTTTTTTAGAATGAATCCCAAGGGATATGAACACTGCTTTATTGGAGAGGAAAGAATTGATCTGCCAGGCAATATAAATGAATTGAGTACTACACTAGGGCTAAGGTTCCCTAAGGAAAAAAAACGCATCGATCATTATTTGAAGTTGGTCAGGAATGTTTCCCGACAAATACAACTGATTCCCAAGATCAGTGGCTTTTGGGATAATATTACCATCCCTTTTAGAACCAAGCACATGGGCAAATATGCACTTTTCAGCCTGAAGCGTGTTATCAACTGGCATATTAAAGACCCCCTATTGCAAAAAGTTCTCAATATACAATGGGGAGACCACGGATTGGCTCCTTCGCGGGCAAGCTTTCCCTTGCACTGCGCTGTTATGGACCATTATTTTAACGGGGGATACTACCCTATGGGTGGCGGAGCCGCCATAGTAAAGGCCATGACCAAGACGCTTCAAAAAAATGGTGGTACCATACGTACTGGAACAGCGGTAAAAAGCATTATTTTGGAAGGGGATAAAAAGAGGAAAGCCATAGGGGTGGAATTGGAAAATGGGGAGAAACTATATGCATCCAGGATTATTTCCAATGCTGATCCTGGAATTACCTATTTAAAATTGGTAAAAGAACAAAACCTAAGTAAAAAACTTCTTAAAAAACTAAAGAAAACAAAGTATTCCTGTAGCTCGTTAATGCTTTTTCTTACCGTGGATATGGATGTTCGAAAATTAGGAATGGATTCAGGCAATATATGGTTGATGGACAACAGGGATATGGACTTAATTTACGAGGAGATGACCGCAGTGGATATCAGTGGTGGAAACGTATTTCCAGGTTTGTTCATTAGCTGCACTACCCTAAAAGACCCTACAAGTTTCGATGGAAAACACCATTCCCTCGAAGTCATTACCTATATCAATCCAGATGCTTTCTCAAAATTCAACAATGAGCACAAACAACGATCCAAAGAATATTTGGAATTTAAGGAAATCCTGACCTCCAAAATGATAAATACCCTAGAAAGTGCCCTACCCGGCATTAAAGACCATATTGTTCATAAGGAACTGGGAACCCCAGTCACCAATAAGCACTATTTAAATGCAACCAGGGGCAGTGTATACGGTACAGAAAAAAGTTTTGGACAGATAGGTCCCTTTGCTTTTAAAGCCAAGAGTGAAATTAAAAATTTGTATATGTGCGGTGCAAGTATTCAATCCCACGGAGTGGCAGGCTCTAGTTACTCCGGGGTCCAAACAGCGGCCACCATACTAAATTGCAGGCAAGATGACTTAATAAAACCAGATGATTTCCAAAATATTAGAATCTTTGAAGCGGAAGACAATTCCAATTATCCAATAGATATCCAACAAAAAATAAATTTGAGAAAAGCTCGATTGCTATCAAAGGAAAGAAAATCAGTAAAAAATCAACTCTAATCCAATTATTAATCTTTTTATTAATAACTTTTATCCATATGAAAACCCTAAAATTATCCATTGCCCTTTTGGTACTGACCATAGTTACCGTTAATAGTAGTTTTTCCCAGGATTGGCCCAATCTGGAACATTTCTCCAAAGACAATAAAGCAATAGGCCAAGCCACTGCTGAAGAAAATCGCGTAGTATTTATGGGCAATTCCATTACCATTGGATGGATAAAAACCAGACCGGATTTCTTTAAGGGCAAACCCTATATCAATAGAGGTATTAGCGGACAGACAACCCCCCAAATGCTCCTACGCTTTAGACAGGATGTAATCGATTTAAAGCCTAAAGTTGTCGTGATTTTGGCCGGTACCAACGACATAGCAGGAAATACAGGACCTTCTAGCCTGAAAATGATTGTGGACAATATTAAATCGATGGCCGAACTGGCCCGATCCAATGGAATTAAAGTTATTGTCTCCTCCGTCCTCCCAGCTTTCGATTACCCTTGGAGACCAGGATTAAAACCCAATGAAAAAATCCCTGCATTAAACTCCCTGTTAAAGGAATATACCGAAGCAAATGGCCATATCTATCTGGACTATTTTACTGCCATGGCCGATAGCAGAAACGGGCTTCCCAAAAAATATGCAGAAGATGGGGTACATCCTACTGCAGCGGGTTATGCCGTAATGGAATCAATGGTGGAAGCAGCAATCAAGAAGGCGTTGCAATAGCCATGGACTATGCGCCCTATACCTCCTAAATAACTAGTGTACTGTAGTATTTTTCACCTAAGTTGTATTCAACAATGGGGAAGCTACTTTTCATAATCCTGTTTGTAAGTGGTTTTGGGCTCACGCACAAGATATTTTTGAGGTAAAGGGGCTGGGTATAACCGCATCCAATCACAATGGTGTTGCCGAATGGGCACGGTTTGTTGACAAAGAGTTGGGTCCAAACGGGATTAACCCGCTAATACATCGGGTAGATTTTAATCATACCTACAAACCAAGACCGAAATTAAAGGGCAACCACCCATTGTCCAACCAACATATAAAGGAATCGGAGGGCAGAACCCAAATTAAATTTTGGTATATAAAATCATTCGCCAAAAGGGATATACATTCAATATTGTGAACAATGTCACCCATTAAAATGCCTTATTGGGAGATATATTTCTAATTTTGAAGGATGAAGAAGAGAACTATCAGTATCCTTATTCCATTTAAGAATACCGCAGAATTCCTACCGGACTGCATACAATCCATCATCAACCAAACTTATGACAACTGGGAAATCCTGGCTGTTAATGACCATTCTACAGACAACAGTTTGGATGTCATGCATTCGTATGCGCAAAAAGAAACCAGGATCAACGTATTGAAAAATGAGGGTAAGGGAATTATAGAAGCCCTAAGAACTGCCTATTCCCATGCCCAGGGCACTTATATAACCAGAATGGATTCCGATGACATTATGTCGCCGAATAAATTGGAAAATATGGTCCGTTCCCTTGAAAAGCTAGGACAAGGACATATAGCCTTGGGAAAGGTGAAATACTTTTCCAAGGAAGGAGTTGGGGATGGTTATAAAAGTTATGAAAAATGGTTGAACCACTTAACGGAAAAAGGGCTGAACTATTCGGAAATATATAAGGAATGTGTAATACCTTCCCCCTGTTGGATGGTACATAGGACAGATCTGGAGAGGGCTGGGTCATTTACTTCAAATCGGTATCCGGAAGATTACGACCTGGCCTTCCGGTTTTATGAACAGGATCTAAAATGTATCCCAACCAATGAACTCCTTCATTATTGGCGAGATTATGGCCATAGAACTTCCAGAACTAGTGAACACTATGCCCAGAATTATTTCTTGGACATAAAACTACACTATTTCCTAAAGCTGGACCGAGATAATGAAAGCCCCTTAGTGCTGTGGGGTGCAGGCAATAAAGGAAAAACCTTGGCCAAAAATCTTCTAAAAAAAAACATAGCATTTATATGGGTATGCAACAACTCCAATAAAATTGGATTGGATATATATGATAAGAGGATGAATCATTATCTGGAATTAAGTAAACTCCAAAAAGCCCAGGTCATAATTACGGTTGCCAACAAAGAAGCTCAGGAATTTATAAAGGACTATTTGCAGGATCAGGGGAAAAATAGGGTTCAAGATTATTTCTTTTTTTGCTAAACTGCAATTGAGGCACTACTTTAAGGAATATTTTCACTTTTCCCAGTAACTTATTTAGTTCATAGATGTGCCATAAATTTAAGACCGGCTCGAAATTCTTTTCTTATATTTGAAAAATTAAATTTAGGAATGCTGTTTAAACATCCGGAACTCCTTTGGGCCCTTTTACTTCTCCTCATTCCTATTTTTATTCACCTTTTCCAACTCCGTAGATTCAAAAAGACCCCATTTACCAATGTAAGGATCTTAAAAAAGGTAGTAGCGGAGTCCAGAAAGAGCAACTCCATAAAGAAGTGGCTACTGTTGTTTACCCGGCTATTGCTCCTAACGGCACTTATTGTTGCGTTTGCCCAACCCTTTATTCCTGGTAAATCTGCGCTTAAAAGCAATGAAATAGTTATTTACCTCGATAATTCCCTAAGTATGCAGGCTAAGATGGGAACCGGTACCTTACTGGAAAACATGGTACAGGAAATATTAAAATTTGTTCCCAAAGAAAATGTTTTCACCCTTTTCTCCAATGATAAGATATATAGGGAAGTCCGTATAGGGGATATTAAAAACGATTTGCTTGCCCTACCCTATTCCAACAATCAATTACAGTTGAAAGAAATTTATTTAAAGGCCAAGACTTTATTCTCCAAGACAGAAGGGACGCGTAAAGATCTAGTCTTGATTTCCGATTTTCAAAAAAGTATTAATTCTACCATTTTGGACTCGCTCCCCGACATACATAGACATTTCATAAAATCGACTCCGAAAAACCTTGGTAATATTTCCATCGACACTGTATTTGTAAACGCTAGATCCTCGGAGAATTTGGATTTAAAAAGCATACTCACTACCAACACGGAAGTGGACAACACTCCGATTTCCCTATATAATGGAGATCAATTGATTGCAAAAACCTCGGTTACATTCAATAAAAATAAAAAAGGCGAGGTTATTTTCACCGTTCCGGCAAACGAGATTATAAATGGCAAAATTTCAATCTCAGATGCAGGTCTCAATTATGACAACCAACTTTACTTCAATTTGGCCAAGCCTGATAAAATCAAGGTATTATCCATAGGGGACGCCGATAATGATTACTTGAGGCGTATATTTGATGAGGAGGTATTCCAGTATTCCAATCTAAGTTTAAAGTCATTGGATTACAGCCTGTTGGAATCGCAAAATCTGATTATACTCAATGAACTTAATTCGGTCCCCACAGCCTTGCAAAACGCTTTGCAAGCCTTTAAAAATACCGGAGGCAGTTTCGTGGTTGTTCCAAGTGGCCAAGCCAATCTGGAAAACTACAATTCCTTTTTAACCGGGCTTTTAAATACTGTGATAATTTCTTCGGTTAAGGAAGATCGAAAAATTAGTCAGATTGCCTTTGCCCATCCCCTGTACAGGAATGTGTTCGAAAAGGAAGTAACCAATTTCCAATATCCCTCCGTCAATTCCTTCTATGGTATAAAATCGGCTCTGCCAAAAATCCTTTCTTATCAAAGTGGCGATCCATTTTTAGTAGGCGATAACGGCACTTATTTATTTACAGCGTCCATAGCCAAGGAAAATTCGAATTTTTTAAATTCCCCCCTTATTGTCCCGACCCTCTACAACATGGGTATGGCAAGTCTAAAGATTCCCAAAATCTATGAAATGATAGGTAACAAAACCACTGTTGACATTCCAGTTAACCTAACAAAAGATCGGATTTTGAAAGTATCCCAAAAAGATTTCGAATTTATTCCCTATCAACAGTCTTTTGCCAACAAAACTACCCTGACTTTTGACGACTATCCAGGGTTTGCAGGGATCTACCATATAACAGACGAGGGAAAGGCCATTAAAAACATAAGTTTCAACTTTCCCAGAGAGGAAAGCCAACTGCACTATATGGACTTAAATGAGCTTGATGCAGGCAGTAGAAATGATAATGTTGCCAGCTTGTTCCAAAATTTAGAAAAAGACAATAGCATCAACGAGCTTTGGAAATGGTTTGTTATTTTAGCATTAGCATTTATATTTATTGAGGTTCTTATCCAAAAATTTCTCAAATGAACATACTTTTAAAATCTGCCAAAATAGTTTCTCCCTCCAACAAGGAACTTCATTTAAAAAAGCGCGATATATTTATAAAAAATGGGGTAATTGAAGCTATTGCCGCCAATTTGGATATTCAAGAAAAAACAAAGGTCGTCCAGTTGAAGAATCTTCATGTTTCCCTTGGGTGGTTCGATTCGAGTGTAAGTTTTGGAGAACCGGGCTACGAAGAACGGGAGACCGTTGAAAATGGCCTTTACACAGCCGCAAGGAGTGGTTTTACCAACATTGTCCTAAACCCCAATACCAATCCCTTGCCCGACAGTAGCTCCGATATTGTATTTTTAAAAAATGCCTCGAAAAATGCAGCTACTTCACTTCATGCTTTGGGAACATTGACCGTTAAATCTGACGGAGAAAGTTTGGCCGAACTATATGATATGAAAACTGCCGGCGCCGTAGGATTTTATGATTACAAATTACCTATAAGGAACTCAAATCTCTTGAAAATTGCCCTGCAATATGCCCATAATTTTAATGGACTCGTACATTCCTTTCCTATGGATATGCAGATTGCCGGAAAAGGAATTGTAAACGAAGGGGAAGTATCTACCAAACTAGGGTTAAAAGGAATTCCCAATTTAGCCGAGGAGCTTAATATTGTGAGGGATCTGTTCATATTGGAATATACGGGAGGAAAACTACACATCCCTACTATTTCAACCGCCAATTCCGTAAAACTCATTGCAGAGGCCAAGAAAAAGGGACTGGATGTGAGCTGCAGTGCGGCCATACACAACCTCTGCTTCACCGACGGGACTTTGACCGAGTTCGACTCCCACTATAAATTGATGCCGCCGCTTAGAACCCAATCAGATCGCAAAGCCCTGATTAAGGGATTAAAGGATGGAACCATCGATTTTGTTACTACAGACCACAGGCCTATGGATATTGAACACAAACGAGTGGAATTCGATAATGCCTCTTACGGTACCATAGGTCTGGAAAGCGCTTTTGGAATGTTGAATGGAATTTTTGATCTGGACACCACCATTTCCCTCTTGACCAAAGGTCGCGAAAGATATGGCATTGAAGCACCACGCTTAACAATTGGTGAAAACGCAGTGCTAACTTTGTTTGATCCTGATCAGGAATACACCTTTGAAGAGCAGCACATTTTATCCAATTCCAAGAATAGCTGCTTTTTGGGAAGTAAACTTAGAGGAAAGGTCTACGGAGTTGTGACAAACAACCAAATAATTAACTAAATTTATAGAAATTAAAATCTTAAAGATGGACCAGAATACAATAGATGAAGGAAAAACTATGGCTATGATCAGTTATTTTACGGTTATTGGCCTGCTCATTGCCTTTTTAGTAAACAGTGATAAAAAGAACGAATTTGTCAAATTCCATATTGGCCAATCATTACGGGTATGGATATTGGCCATTGCCCTCTCCATTGTCCTTGGACTTATAGCTGTTACAATGGGGATGGGTTTCCTTAGAATATTGCAGTGGGCCCCGTGGGTTTTGGCCGTATTGGGCGCCATTAATGCCTACAACGGAAAGTTGGAAAAATTACCTATTATCGGATCTATTGGAGAATAATAGGAAAGATCAATAAATTTAAGGAGGTCTTATAGGGGCCTCTTTTTTTGTTCAAATTTTTAACTTCACTAAATTTGCCTCTATGGAGAATGTTATTAAGGAAGGAAAGACAACGGCAATTGTGGCATACCTCACAATGGTTGGAGCATTGATTGCCATTTCGATGAATTCGGATCCAAAGAACGCATTTGCACGGTTTCATACCCGCCAGGCATTTGGTTTACATCTTGTTTTTCTTGGCTTTGCAATTTTTTTAAGTAATTGGTACAACGAATATGCTTGGTACGGCCTCTATGTCTTTTATATAGTACTATGGTTCTATGGCTTTCTTGGAGCCTTGAACAACAAGAAACAGGAGGTACCTGTACTTGGTCCCTATTTTCAGAAATGGTTCACTTTTATATCTTAGAATGACTACAGCTCCCCTTTCATTGGAACATCTTATTAGACCTTCAAATATTACTGAAGGCAAACCTCCTGTACTTTTCATGTTCCACGGCTATGGAAGTAATGAGGAAGATTTGTTTTCCTTTGCCTCCGAACTCCCTAAAGAACTTTGTATCATATCCGTTAGGGCCCCTTACCCTATGCAACCCTATGGCAATGCTTGGTACGCCATTAACTTTGAAGCCGAAAAAGGCAAATGGAACAATGAGGAAGAAGCGGTTCTCTCCAGGGATAAAATTAAAACATTTATAGAGGAAGCTTGCAAAACCTATGGGCTGGACGAAAAAAATGTGACCTTGCTAGGGTTTAGCCAGGGCACCATCCTGAGTTATGCAGTAGCCCTTTCCTACCCCGAATTGGTGAAAAATGTAATTGCCCTAAGTGGTTATATCAATGAAAACCTACTTTTGAAGGGTTATAAGGAAAATGACTTCAAGGATTTAAGGGTCTACGTCTCCCACGGTAGTGTAGACCAAGTAATTCCGGTTGCCTGGGCGCAGCAAGCCCCTAAATTTTTGAAGAATCTAAAGATAGACCATGTATATGAAGAATTCCCTGTTGGCCATGGGGTGGCCCCTCAGAATTTCTACTCCTTCAAATCATGGCTACAGGATAAAATTTAATTGCTGCGGGTGTACAACAAATGGTCCATCAAAGAAAAGTCCACCCCCAGATCGTCCTTAAGTTCATATTTGATCAATATTTCTCCCCAATATTTCCCATCGGAGAAATCGGCCAAAATCCATTTATGGTTTAAAATTTTGATCTTGTTAATTTTAAAATCGTTTTCCATACCCTCATATGGGATCAACGGATTATCGCCCTTACTCTCATTGGTCTCCAATAACTTGTCCGATATATAGAGACTGGGATCCTTTAAATTTAAATGATCGTAATAGGCCAAGGCGTCATCATTGTTTTCCAAAGAAAAATATTGGTTGTCCAAAACCTTGATATGTAGCTTCTGAATGGAATCCTCCAACTGTGAGAGCATCTCCTCTTGGGCTTTTATTTTGGTATTTTTTGCCTTTACCATATTATTGGTACTTACAAATTGATAGAGTGCTATTAGGGCAACGAATATGAACAAATACAAGTAAATCTTATGTTTCATTCCTTTATTTTCTATTTTATTGGATTAATAATATTTATTTTGAGATGAAATATTTTTTATGAACCATGTCCAGTAGGTTTGTTTAAACCTCTATTACCAGATTGTCATAGGCCAAATGAACATTTTCCGGAAGCTGTTGCTCAACCTCATCATGAAAGCCCAATAAATGGCTTATATGGGTCAAATAGGCTATTTTAGGCTTTACGACATCAATGAACGCCAAAGCTTCCTCCAAATTGAAATGGGAATGGTGGGGCTCCAATCGCAAGGCATTGACCACCAAAGTGTTTACTCCCTTAATTTTTTCCATTTCTTCCCTTTCCATACTTTTCACATCGGTTAGGTACACAAAGTCCCGTATTCTAAACCCAAAAACCTGCAATCTATTGTGCTGGGCCTCTATGGGTATGGCCATTAGGTTTCCGATCCTAAAAGGCTTATTGTTCTTAATCGTATTGATCTCTACGGCAGGGGCTCCCGGATATCGATTTTCATCGGCAAATATATAATGGAACCGCTCCTTGATCGAGGTAACGACCCGTTCATGGGCATAAATGGGAATATCGCCCTGCCTGAAAAAAAATGGCCTGATATCGTCTATTCCCGCAGTATGGTCGGAATGTTCATGGGTAAATAAAATCCCATCAATTTTTACCACATTATTGGTGAGCATTTGCTGTCTAAAATCGGGGCCACAATCTATTATATAATTAAAGGAATCCCAAGAAACCATAACCGATACCCGTAGCCGTTTATCCTTGGAATTATTGCTTAGACAGACAGGGTGTTTACTCCCAATTACAGGGATTCCCTGTGATGTTCCCGTACCTAAAAAAGTTATTTTCAATCCTATATCCATTTAATCCAAATTTATAACTATTTTATTAAATAGATAGCTCAAACTTTTTAACTTTGCCACAAGTAAATAAGACACTATGTCCAATATTTTTAAGAAAGAAATCGCTTTTACCAATGTTCCGTCCATTAAGGCAAAAACTTTAAGGATAAATTTGAACCCAGATATTTATGGTACGTTTTCTGAAATAGGTGCAGGACAAGAGACTTCTGGTCATTTTTTTAAATCGGGTGGTGCTTCAGGTACTATTGCAAAAGCAATGAGTGCGTACGACAAGGATTTTAGTGATGCTATTTATGGTATTGAGGAAGACGGTAGGTACGTAACCCAGTCCAGGTTAAAAAAAATGTTGGCCCATGAGATGGAAAACATGGAAAATAGGATAAGTCGGGAAAAACATCCCGACAGATTGTTTTTTTCCTATGCCAATACAGTTGCCACTATTGATTTCTCCAAGAGATACAAAGGCCATGGTTGGATCGGAATCCGGTATCAGTTGGATCCCAAACAAAAAGAATTAAACGAAATCATCCTTCATATCCGCTTTAAACAGAATGAAGCAAGGTTACAACAGGAAACTTTGGGTATTGTAGGGGTTAATCTTATTTACGGTGCTTTTTACAAATACGACAAGCCAAGAAAATTACTAAAATACCTGTACGACCATATTGACAAGGATACGGTTGAATTGGATATGGTGAATTTTTCCGGTCCCAATTTTACCGAAGTAGACAATAGGTTAATGAGTTTGCAGCTTGTTAAAAATGATATGACCGATGCTGTAATGTTCGGACCCGATGGCAATAACCTTTTGCCGGCGACCATTCTTTACAAAAAAAATATTCTGGCCCTACGTGGAAGTTTTAGACCAGTTACCTTGGTCAACATGGATATGTTTAAAAAATCCTATGAAATATTTATCAGGGAACCCAGTGTTGAAGAGGAAAATACCGTTGTTATTTTTGAAATTACCCTTTCCAATCTACGTGCATCCGGAGAAATAGACGAACAGGATTTTATGGACCGAGCCGAACTTTTATGTTCTTTGGGCCATACGGTAATGATTTCGAAATTTCAGGAGTACTTTAAACTCGTTGAGTATTTTAGCAATTATACCAAATCCAAGATTGGACTTACCATGGGGGTAAACAATTTGGTGGATATTTTCGATGAAAAATACTACCGCCATTTGAGTGGGGGCATCCTAGAGGCTTTTGGCAAATTATTCTTTAAAGATCTTAAAGTTTACCTATACCCAATGCGCAACGAGGAAACTGGACAAATTATGACAAGTAACACCATAAAGGTCCACCCTAGAATGAAGGAATTGTACAAATTCTTCAAATACAATGGAAAGGTGATGGACATTATAGATTACGACCCGGAAATATTACATGTTTTCTCCAGGGATGTCCTCAAAAAAATAATCAATGGTGAAGAAGGCTGGGAATCCGTGCTACCTGAGGGAATAGCGGAAATAATAAAAAAGAAGAAACTCTTTATCCGGAAACCCATAGAGGAAAATCAGGAAAAGGTTTAATTATTCATAGTAAAAGGGGCTGTCCAAATCTACAGGATTAGACAGCCCCATATTCATCTACCGTCTTTTATAGCAGTTGTGCGGCATGGTCCTTGGTCTTCACCTTATCAATTACCTTCTCAACAACTCCGTCCCCATCAATTACAAAAGTCTTTCTGTGAATACCGTCATATTTTTTTCCCATAAACTGTTTTGGCCCCCAAACACCAAAAATATTAAGGACGGTATGATCTTCATCCGCCAACAATGGAAAGGGAAATTGATATTTATTTTTAAAATTCAATTGACGTTTCTGCGAGTCGGCACTAACCCCCAAGAGCTCATAACCTTGCGATTTTAGCTCTGTATAGTTATCCCGCAAATTACAGGCTTCGGCCGTACATCCGGGCGTACTTGCCTTTGGATAGAAAAAGACGATTAATTTTTTTCCCTTATAATCAGATAGTTTAATGGTATTGCCGTTTTCATCCTTAGCCGAAAATGCAGGCACCTTATCCCCTACTTTTAAAGTATCCATAGTTAAATTTTAAGTAAATTTATAATTAAAAACACGCCCATATGAATGGGCGCTGCTATATTTATTTTTCATAAAATTACGCAATAAATGACGAAAGCCGAAAAAGTAAACTTTGCCATTGAGACCTTACAGGGAATATACCCCACCATTCCAGTCCCCCTAGACCACAAAGACCCCTATACACTGCTCATTGCAGTATTATTGTCTGCACAAAGTACCGATGTTAGGGTCAATCAGATTACCCCTAAACTTTTTGCCAAGGCCGACAATCCATATGACATGGTAAAAATGACGGCTGAAGAAATACGGGAAATTATTAAACCGGTTGGACTATCACCAATGAAATCGAAAGGGATTTACGGACTTTCTAAAATTTTGATTGAAAAATATGGCGGACAAGTTCCACAAGAAATGGAACTTTTGGAACAATTGCCGGCCGTGGGCCATAAAACCGCCAGTGTGGTTGTCTCGCAAGCCTTTGGTATACCGGCCTTTCCAGTGGACACCCACATACATAGACTAATGTACCGATGGGGATTTTCCAATGGTAAAAATGTTGTGCAAACCGAAAGGGACGCAAAAAGATTATTCCCAAAAGAATTATGGAACGATCTTCATTTACAGATAATATGGTACGGAAGGGAATATTCCCCTGCAAGAGGATGGAATTTGCAAAAAGACATCATAACCAAAACAATAGGAAGAAAAAAAGTTTTGGACGCCTACTACAAAACAAAAAATCCCAACTAGGAGTTGGGATTTTTTAGTCTAGTTTAAATTATTTTCGAATTGAATATTACTATATTCAACTATTTGCAAAGATTTGGAATAGCCAATCAAAAACTTAATAGTATCCGGACTAGCTTTGGCAAGTTTACACTTGTATTGATTCTCAGAGTAAATTTTTTCCATAGGATTATAGTATTGTTATGTTTAGATAACGCTACTAAAATGGAAATATTGTCCGATTCGTCCTATGACCTATTAATTCGTTAAAACGATATTATGCTTTTCAATTATTTTTCTAAGGTTAATAAGTGCATATCTCATCCTTCCCAAGGCCGTATTGATACTAACCCCCGTGTTTTCCGAGATTTCCTTAAAGCTCATATCCCTATAAATACGCATTAAAAGCACCTCTTTTTGATCGTCCGGCAATTCCTCGATCAATAAACTAAGATCAGTATCTATCTGATCCTTGATAAGTTGTTTTTCTACGTTTAGTTTATCATCACCAATTACGGAAAAGATATTAAAATCATCATTCCCCTCAAACATTGGCATTCTTTTGTTTCTTCTAAAGTGATCAATTACCAAGTTATGGGCTATTCTCATAACCCAAGGCAAAAACTTGCCTTCCTCGCTATAATTTCCTTTTTTCAAGGTTTTGATTACTTTGATAAAGGTGTCCTGAAAAATATCCTCTGAAACATCCCGGTCCAATACCTTGGAATAAATGAAGCTACTTATACGTTGGTTATGTCTGTTGATCAAAACCTCCAAAGCTTTTTCATTACCGTTAATGTAATCCTTTACTAATACTGAGTCATCTATTTGCAATTCCATACAAAATATTGTTTTTGGTTAAACTAGGGGGCCTCCCCTTTCGGTTCGGACTTTTTTTATTGCTTCTACTTTTTATGAAGACTATAAATCTTCATTATTAATTAGTAACAGGATAAAAGTATATAAATGGTAAGGTGTGCAAAAAACTATGTTGTAAAACCCCCGTTAATTGATGTCAAATGCCAATTTTCTTATTTTACGCATAATAATTGGCCAAAATTGAAGTTGAAACGGCCTTATGGAATTAAGGTAGGACTCTTTATTATCGTAAGCTGCCAGAAATAAAGATTTACCTATATATTAACGATTATGGAAAATCCTTCACATCCAATTGTTATATGGCTACCAAAAGCAGCCTTGCCATACAATGGAGGGACAGGGGAATACAATCGCAAAAGAATAATTGGGAGTTTAACCTACAGCGTATTGCCTATTAAAAGGTAGTCCATGACTTAGGTGACCAATAACCTAATGTACTGTCAGGCACAAGCTACTGAAGAAATGGTGGGAGCCTCTAGTTTAAGCAATGCTCATCCAATTCATCATTACACTTATTACTTTTGATAATATAAAGTGATTTAGAGTAATTCAACAAAAAATCTATCTTGGACCTACGTGTAGACATTAGTTTACAATTGTTCTTAGTAGTAACGTTGAATTTCCCCATAATAATATATTGTTATTGTCAAATAACGCAAGAGTTATGAAGAAATTAACCAAAAGCGGTTGTAAGGCTTATTAATTCGTTAAAATAATGTTGTTCTTTTCTACAATCTTTCTAAGATTGATAAGTGCATAGCGCATTCTGCCCAAAGCTGTGTTAATACTAACCCCTGTATTTTCAGATATTTCCTTAAAGCTCATATCCTTATATAGGCGCATTTCCAAAACTTCCATCTGATCTTTTGGCAATTCCTTGATAAGCAGGGTCAGATCCTGGTCTATCTGATCCTTAATAAGGCGCTTTTCAGCATTTAACTGATCATCGCTCATTATAGAGAAAATATTGAAATCATTGCTACCTTCAAATCTGGGCATTCTTTTGCTCTTCCTAAAATAATCTATTATTAGGTTATGGGAAATGCGCATTACCCAGGGCAGGAATTTTCCCTCCTCATTGTAATTACCCTTCTTTAGGGTTTTTATAACCTTTATAAAGGTATCTTGGAATATATCTTCTGTAATTTCCCGATCTTGAACTTTGGAATAAATAAAACTGCTGAGTCGCTGGTTGTGGCGGTCAATAAGTTTTGCCAGGGCTCTTTCATCCCCGTTCATGTAGTCTTTTACTAGTACTGAATCTTCTATTAATAGTTCCATACAAATTACTTTTTTGAGGCCAAAATGCCATACCTGTATTTGTATTACAAGTGCATTTGAGCAAAATTTTAAAAAAGTAATTTTGTTACGTATAGGCTATTTAGGGTTTATTATGCATCAAATATAAAAAAAATTATACCGAATCAAACTACTTTCCGGCAAGGAATAATATTTAGTTTAGGTCAAGGGCCACTAGCGAATAAAACGCACATATCGTATCTTTGCCAACTTAAATACGAGCATGACCACTATAACAGACGTTAATCCCAAGCATAATATTATAATTAAAGGAGCAAAGCTCCATAATTTAAAAAATATAGACGTTGTAATACCACGGAATAAACTGGTGGTCATCACAGGATTGTCCGGTTCGGGAAAATCCAGTTTGGCCTTTGACACCCTTTATGCCGAGGGACAAAGAAGGTACGTTGAAAGTCTTTCCTCCTATGCTAGGCAGTTTTTAGGAAAATTGGACAAACCCAAAGTGGATTATATTAAAGGTATAGCCCCGGCCATAGCCATTGAACAAAAAGTTAATTCCACCAATCCCAGATCTACCGTAGGAACCACTACCGAAATCTATGACTATTTAAAATTGATGTTCGCTCGTATTGGCCGTACTTTTTCCCCAATTTCGGGCAATGAGGTTAGAAAGCACACCGTTTCCGATGTGGTTGAACATATCAAGACCTTTGAGGAAGGTACAAAATTACTTTTGCTGGCCCCTATTAAAATTAGTGCCGATAGGGACCCCTATAAATCGTTACAGTTGTTTTCCAAACAGGGATTTGCCAGAATACTGTACAATGGGGAGGTTACCAGGATAGATGAAGATCTAAAGGATGTAGGTCGCGAATTTGATCTTGTGGTAGACCGAATCATTTATAAAAACGAGGAGGATTTTTTCAATAGATTGGGCAATGCCATTGATACTGCCTTTTTTGAAGGAAAGGGCGAATGTATTGTTCAGGAACTGGCTACTGGCCAAACTACCCGTTTCAGCAACAAGTTCGAACTGGACGGAATGCAATTTCTTGAACCCAATGTACACTTGTTCAGTTTCAACAATCCTTATGGAGCTTGTCCTAAATGTGAGGGTTATGGGGATGTAATAGGTATAGATGAGGATTTGGTAATTCCCAACACTTCGCTCTCGATTTTTGAAAATGCCATTTTTCCATGGCGCGGTGAAAGTATGGGATGGTACAGGGATGAATTGGTGAATGTGGCCTATAAATTCGATTTCCCCATCCACAAACCCTGGTATCAACTATCCGACCAGCAAAAGCAACTCGTTTGGGAAGGGAACAGTTACTTTACAGGTATCCATAAATTCTTTGAAGGCCTGGAAGAGAAGAGCTATAAAATACAGAACCGGGTAATGCTATCCCGATATCGCGGCAAGACCAAATGCAGCACCTGCAAAGGAAGACGTTTACGGAAGGAAACCGACTATGTAAAAATATCGGGGAAATCCATTTCCGATCTAGTGGAACTGCCCATAGAAGATCTTATCGGCTTCTTTAAGGAGATTGATCTCAGTTTTAACGAAGAGAAAATTGCCAATAGATTACTTAGGGAAATAGAGAGCAGATTGGGGTTTCTATACAATGTTGGACTTAGCTATTTAACATTGAACAGAAAATCCAATTCCTTGTCGGGTGGGGAAAGTCAACGCATAAATTTGGCAACCTCCCTGGGAAGTAGTTTGGTGGGCTCCATGTATATTCTGGACGAACCCAGTATTGGCCTTCATCCAAAGGATACCGAGAACCTAATAACAGTTCTAAAATCGTTACGCGACTTGGGCAATACCGTAATTGTAGTGGAACATGATGAGGACATTATGAAGGCGGCAGACCAAGTAATCGATATTGGCCCTGAAGCCGGGACGCATGGTGGAGAGGTGGTTGCCCATGGAACCCTGAACGAAGTTCTCAAATCCAGCTCCCTTACGGCGGCTTACCTAAATGGTACCATGGAAATTGCCGTACCCAAATCAAGAAGGCCTTACAAAAATTTCATAGAAATAAAAGGAGCACGGGAGAACAACCTTAAAAATATTGATGTTATCTTTCCCTTAAACGTTTTAACAGTAATTACAGGTGTATCGGGCAGTGGTAAGAGTACTTTGGTAAAAAAACTCCTATATCCTATAATTCTAAAGGAACTTGGTGGCTACGGAGAGAAAGCAGGGCAGTACAGTTCCATGGAAGGAAAATTTCAATCCCTAAAACACGTAGAATACGTAGACCAAAACCCAATTGGTCGGTCCTCCAGATCCAACCCCGTAACCTACATCAAGGCCTATGACGATATCCGTAATCTTTTTGCCAACCAAAAATTAAGCAAATTAAGAGGGTATCAGCCAAAGCATTTTTCATTTAATGTTGATGGTGGTAGGTGCGAAAAATGCAAAGGAGAAGGTGAGATTACGGTGGAAATGCAGTTTATGGCCGATGTGCATTTGGAATGCGAAACCTGCCACGGAAAAAGGTTTAAAAAAGAGGTATTGGAAGTGAAATTCGAAGATGCCAATATAGATGATGTTCTTAATATGACCATTGATGATGCCATAGGTTTCTTTGACCAAAACAATCAATCCAAAATCGTAACCAAACTAAAGCCACTTCAAGATGTAGGGTTAGGCTATGTAACCTTGGGACAGTCCTCCTCTACCCTTTCGGGAGGTGAAGCACAGCGTATCAAGCTAGCTTCATTTTTAGTAAAGGGGAGCACCAAGGACAAAGCCCTATTTATTTTTGACGAACCTACTACAGGCCTCCATTTCCACGATATTAAAAAATTGCTCAAATCGTTTGATGCATTAATTGACAAAGGACATTCCATAATTGTCATTGAGCACAATATAGACCTTATTAAATGTGCCGATTACATCATAGACCTAGGCCCGGACGGCGGAAATAAGGGGGGGCAACTATTGGTGCAGGGAACCCCGGAAATTGTTGCAAAGAACAAAACTTCCTACACGGCCAAGTATTTAAAGGAAAAATTACCCCATTAGTTAGGGGGAATAATTACGACAGTATCCTATGATTTTAATTTTGATAGGTTTCTATCCCATAAAATAAGCCGACCAGGCCCTGCCCTATCTTACCATATACTGTTCGCTAATTGCCTGTTTACTATGTCCTTTACCAAAAACCGGCCACCCTGCGCTGCCCACTGTTTACTGATCACTGATCCCTGCCCATAGCTACAACCCACCCAATACTCAGTTCTTGTTACCATTGCCCCCCTTAGCCACTGTTTACGGAACTACATCATAGCTGTTTATAAATGATAAACACATGATAATCAATTGTTTAAAATATTTGTTGATTTTTTGGCATGCTGTTTGGTATATATAAATTGAATGTAAATAGTTGCATTCAAAATTAAAACCTTATATCATGAGAAATTTAATACTCCTTTTTACAGCGCTTATATTGGGTACTACTGGTTCCAAGGCAGCTTCAATGGAAGATAAGGTTGCCACAAGCAATACTTATAGAAACAATAACTCATTTATATTCGTTGAAAATGGCATCACATTTTCAGTATACCCAGATGGGGAGTTCGATTTCTATATTGACAATAGAGATGGCGTGAATGCCAATGTAAATTTTGGCCATACCAATATTACTTTTAATTCGGGTTACGATTACAACCCATATGTACAGTATGACGATTACGGTGCGGTTATTCAAGTGGAAAATGTCCCCATCTACTACGATTACTATGGTAGGGTAACCCAAATTGGGGATGTGGACATCAACTACAATAGTGGTAGGGTATCCAGAGTTGGTGGTCTGTACGTATACTATAACAACCGTGGACTTTACAGCCATCACAGGGGTTACGTTAATATTTACAACAGACATTATGTGTATAGCCCTTTCCATAGTTATTTCGTAAGACCCGCCATAGGTTTTGGTTTAGTATTTGGTAGCCCTTATAGAAGATATTACAAACCTGTTAGGTATACCTATTACAGACCATACCACCACAACTATAGAAAAGCTTATGCCAAAGTTGGGCACCATTACAAGTACAACAAAGGACATCATGCCAAGAGAAGTACCATTTACAGAAACGACAAAAGAGTGGCTGTTAGAAACAATGGGTATAGAAATAGCAACAACCTACGGTCCAACAGATCGGTTGCAAGTAGAAGTAATGGGGTAAGAAAGAACAATACTGTTTCCAGAGGTACTACTTCCAGAAATAACAACACTATTTCAAGGACTACCACCCAACGCAGCAGCGCCAATGGCAATAGAACTATCAAAAGAAGTACCACGGTAAGGAGCAATTCTCCAAGTGCCAAAAATAATAAATCGGTTTCCAGGAGCGCCTCGATTCGCCCAAACAATAAGGGCAATGTTCAAAGAACAGTAAGTAGAACAACAACCACTAGGAGTACTAACGGAAGAGGGAGTTCTGTTACCAAGAGCAAGGCGGTCGTATCCAGACCTTCCGGGAATACCAGAACAGTGGTAAAAAAGGTAGCTAACAGTAGCCCTAGAAATACTTCGGTTAGAAGCAGTTCTACCAGTAGAAGTAACAGGAGTACCACTGTAAGAAATACCACCACAAAACGACCAAATGTGCAGTCGAAAAGCACTGCAAAAAGGTCGGTAGCCAGATCATCCGGTGGTAGTTCAAGAAAAATTTCAACGGCTTCCACAAGAGGAAGAAGTTCCAGAAGTAATTAAAAATAGTTTTTAGGTTGGTTAGTTGTTTAGCCCCGCAGTGAATTCGTTCCTGCGGGGTTTTACTTTCCTGGAAAGATTGGTATGCCACAGCTGGATACCCCTAATATTAAAAGCAGTCGTCTTTTAAGAAATGTAAGGTCTATCCCGGATGTATTAACTCTGATCTATTTTTTAATCCCCAACTTTTGCAGATAAAAGGAGATGGCCCCAAATACGTCTTCGGAAATTCTGAAGCGATACAACAGGTAAAGATAACAAACGAGTATTGCCATACTCTTTAGTACTATGTTCACTACCGGGTGAAAAGTAAATGTTACAAAATAAAAAATAATCGATATTGTAAACAGCAACAATACTACCTTAAAGGTCTCTTTAGTGAAGGGCTGAATGTCAAATTTCCATTTAACAAAACCCAATTTTATAGTATTATAGATAAAGAAAGCCATAAAACTGGCAATGGCCGCACCATCCAGGCCATATTTTGGAATCAGCCAAAGATTTAATAAAATGGTCAGTATGGCCAAAGCAACCCCCATTAGGAGCAATGCCCTATAAAAGTCCGAATTGTACATGATAGCATTGTTATTTCCCAAAAGGGCATCATATACTCTCGCAAATCCAATTATAAAAACAATTACATACCCCCCGCGATAGGATTCGGGCAACAAATTGTACAGATCATTTAAATTGAGCACAATCAAAATAAATATGAGTCCAGACACTATAAACAAGGTAAGCGAGCTCTTTTGATATAATGTTTTAAGAGCCTTGATATCCTTTTTATGAAGTATATCCGCAGTTAAAGGGTAGGTGATGTTGTGCATAGACCTTGACGGAACGGCAATGACGGTCGCAATATACCCGGCAACACTGTAATAGGCCACATTTTTAATCTCTATAAACTGATTGATCATTACTTTGTCTACCTCCAATAATACAATGGCGGCCGATCCACCCAAAATAATCAGGGTGGCATAACCAATAATTTCACGGCTGTTGGCAGGAAAACCAAAATCCAGTTTCAATGGAAGCGTTCTTAAGGCATAGGCCTGCATTATAATGGTTCTAAGGATATACATTCCAACCATCGCATTGAGAAAGGTAAGCACGGAAATCTGGTCCCAATAGACCAACAAAAGCAGAAACGTTACTACTATTCTGCTGAATACCTCTTTCATAAAATTCCCAAAAACCGATTTCATTTGAACCTTGGCCCAGGCGTAAAACACCTCAAAATAGGCCATTGCCACACCAATAATGAAAATGTGCCATACATACCCTTTTACTATTGGGTTCTCCTTGGACAAAAAATCACCAATGGCCTCATTGGCCAAATATGAAATGGCCCCAATAGGAACAATAAGTATAAGAGGCAAGAAAACCATTAGGGTCAAAAAACTATTCTTAGTATTAAGTTCCTGGAAACCAGAATAGTATTTAACCATGGCATTTGGAATCCCAAATGCCAATAGAGGCATTAAAACAGAAGAGGCGGACAGTATTACATTGACCAAGCCAAAATATTCGTCCGATAAAAACCGTGTATAAAGAAAAAGAAGGTTCAATGCCCCTATGGCAAAGCCACCATAGGTAATCAAAGTATTGTTCAATGATTGTTTTAAGACTATTCCCATGCCAAATACCTGGATAACTTTGCCGTTAATTCCTTTCTGTGATATTGTTCTACCGCTGCCCTAGGTAAATTCAATTGTTCCTTTTTATATTCTTGAAACCATTGTAACAGCGTACTTTTCAATTCACTTAATTGATCATATGTATAGGTCCGCCCAGTATTGGATCGTGCTATAAGATCCCCAACCTCCCAGTGGGCAGGTCCCACACCCAAGATAGGCCTTTTTGACGCCATATACTCAAATACCTTTCCTGGAATAATCCCCTGGGTTTCTTCGGAATCGATTTCTATCAACAGCAGTACTTGGGACTTGCCCTGATATTTCAATGCTTCGTCATGCGAAATATAGCCCAATAATTTGGTATAGGATTGGAGGCCGTAAAAATAGATGCTTTCCAAAACATCCGAACTGATAACGCCGGCCAATTGCAATTTGAAACATTTTTTAAAATCGGGGTATTCCTGAATTAATTCTGATAAAGCTTTCCAAAGATTCGAGGGGTTCCTCCCTGTAAGCAGTGACCCTATATGGGAAATGGTAAAATCGACATCCAAAGCCACGGAACCGCCCAGGGTTGTATCATACCCATTGGTGATAACAGTAATAGGTTGTTGGGTTATATTGGAAAACTCCCGTCTTGTTGTATTACTGGTCACAATTATTTTATCTGCCTTATTAAGCACTAAGTGCTCCAGCTGTTTGTGCTTCGCCCGTGAAGCCTTGGTCAGTTTCATTTTTTTATGATAGCCTATCGAAGTCCACGGATCCCTAAAATCGGCTATCCATCTAATGTCGGTACTCTTTTTTAGTTCAAGGCCAATAAGATGCAGGCTATGTGGGGGGCCGGTAGTAATAACGGTTGCAATATTTTCTTTTTCAAGGACTTCCACCAAAAAACGAACTGATGGTTTTATCCAAAATTTTCTGGCATCAGGAATAAATAGATTTCCCCGTATCCATAACAACACTTTTTCTATAACCGATTGATTTTTGGAATTGATTATTCCGGCGCTGATCTTCTTGGTCTTTTTTTTGGAAAACAGCTTGGCAAAACCATAGGGTTCAAAAATAGGCCTCTTATATACTTTTATCCCTGCTGGTATTTCTTCCACCAAAGATGCATCCATTATGGGATAATTGGGATTTTCCGGAATGTAGACAATGGGTTCTATTTCATAATCCCTTAGGTATTTCACAAATTTCAACCATCGCTGTACTCCAGGCCCCCCTGCCGGAGGCCAATAATATGTGATGATGAGCACCTTCTGCATTAAGCCAATGGTTTTTTCCTAGAGGCCCAAAAAGCATGACCAATTCCAAAAAGGAAGACTATGATCAGGATAATGGAACTTGCCATGGTAATGTTACCACCAACCTTAATAAGGCTGGGTTCAAACTTAAACTCAATTTTATGTGTACCGGCAGGGATTTCAAGTGCCCTTAGCACATAATTCACTTCAAAATGCTCTTTCAATGTACCATCTATATAGGCATTCCAACCATGTGGATAGTACATTTCGGAAAACACGGCAATTCCGGGATAGGCATTTTTGGAACTGTAAGTTAAATGATTGGGCTTATATTGGATAAGTTCTATGGTAGATAAAGAATCTGTCTTGTAGTTAAGCTCATTCAAATCAGTAAATTTCGATTTATCAAAAACTGCCTTATGCTTCACATCCAAGGTATTCAATGCCATTATTTCATCATTGGCATTATAAACTGGCACCAATTCGTCAATAAACCATGCATTGCCATTGGCATCGGGATTTAAGGCTGGATAATTTCTACCCTCCTCATCTTGCTGCACCACATATTTCACATTGAGCATGCTCAACACCCGAACATTGTTCTTGGAAATATGAAAGTCGAACAGTTCCTGAATTCCTGCCGGTTTGGCAGCGTGGTAACCCCAAATGGACTGGTGAAAATAGGCTGTACGGCCTCCTCCACCGATTTCGGAAGGGTCGTACACCCTAAAAATAGAGGTATCCTTGGCAATCTGCTTGTCCATTTCAGTTTCCTGAAAAGGTTCCAGCATTCTGCGCTGTGCTACAAAATCGTCTTCATTGACATAGCGCTTTGCAACCCCTACCAAATCCAACAATACAAGCCCCCCCAATAGAAGAATGACCAAATTTTGCTTTAACTTATTTTTCAAATAAAACCAAATCACCAAGGCAGCCAAGGCTACATAGATCAACGACCTAAAAATATCGGTGTTATAAACGGCCTTGCGGTCCGCTATAATCAAGGAAACAATGTCGTCCCCATAATACTGTCGATAGGTTTCATCACTCTGTCCGGTAAAACTGAACATTCCCTTCAGCAGGAAAAGAAGCACTCCGATTCCCAAGCTAATGAAAAGTGTTAATTTTAAGTCTTTTAGTTTCTTAGGGGTACCCTCTTTGGGTTCAAAAAGTTGTGCCAGGGCAAGGATGGCCAAAACGGGAACGCAAAGTTCCAGGATAACCTGAATGGATGACACCGCCCTAAATTTATTGTACAACGGAAAATAATCGATCATTACATCTGTAAGCAGACCAAAATTTTTGCCCCATGACAACAGTAAAGCCATAATAGTACCCCCCAAAAGCCACCATTTTACCTTACCTTTTACCAAAAATAGCCCTAGAACAAAGAGAAAGAACACCACGGCCCCAATATAGGCAGGAGCGGCAACAATAGGCTGGTCTCCCCAATACAATGGCAAAGCACTGGTGAAGTCCAATGCCTTGGTCCTGGAAATTCCATTCTCGGTCAAAAAGGCATAGGTTTTGGAATCGGCTCCCAGGTCCTCTCCACCAGACCCTCCGAACAGTCTTGGAACAAACAAATTCAGGGATTCCACGATACCATAACTAAATTGCGTAATGTATTCCCTATCCAGACCGGAACCGCTTTCTTTGGGCTCTCCATCGGGAGTTATGGTAAGGTCCGATTTTCCTCTGGTACTCCAATCGGCATATTCCTTCGTAGCCATTAGACTTGTAGCATTGGCCGCTATTCCCAGCAACACGGCCAAGACGAGGATTCCGACCGAGATACCAAAATGTTTCAATTTCTTTTTCTTAATGGCATCCACTAGATACACCCCTCCAAGGATAAGCACCAACAACATAAAGTAATAGGTCATCTGGTAATGGTTGGCCCCTACTTCCAGTGCCATGGCAATGGCCGTAAGAAGGAAGCCCCAAAGATATTTCTTCCTAAAGACCAAGATAATCCCCCCCAAGAGCATGGGCATATATCCAATGGCATGTGCCTTGGCATTGTGCCCTACCCCCAAAATAATGATCAAATAGGTAGAGAAACCAAAGGCCAGTGCCCCCAATACCGCCAATTTATAATCTACCTTGAGGCAGCATAGCAAAATATAGAAACCGATAAGATATATAAAAAGATAATCCGCAGGCCTAGGTAAAAACCGGATAACCCGATCCAACTTCTTTACATAATCGTGAGGATAATAAGCCCCCAACTGATAAGTGGGCATTCCGCCGAAGGCGCTATTGGTCCAATAAGGCTCTTCACCCGTTTTCTTTCGAAAATCATTTTGCTCCTTGGCCATTCCCGTAAACTGTACTATATCGGATTGCTCAATTACCTTACCCTGAAGAACGGGATAGAAATATGCCAGGGCTACAATTACAAAAAATACGGTTACAAAAAAATGGATAAAAAAGGCTCTTAGACCGTTTCTCATGGTTGGTTATGGTAAAAGGTTATTCAATTTCCTCAAAATCTATATATTCTCCAACATTTTTTGAGCTATTCTTTTTGTTGGTCGTTTTCCTATCAATGATCACGTCACCAATTTGCTCTTCGGCTTTGGTTTGCTGCCCGGCAAAACCTTCAAATTTTTCCTTAAAATGTTCCTCCGTCTTCCTTGCTGCGTATCTGAACAATTTGGGAGCAAACCATTTGGCTAGAATTTTAAGCAAATAGTATACTAAGAGTACAATTAGTATCGTTTTTAAAAAACCCATAATTAGTTGACAAATTTTATATCAAAAGTACAATTCTAACGTTGTATTAATAGTGCAAAAGTCTTAAAATAATAATAAAATAGTACCTATGGACTATAATGTTTCCAAGAAACGTCTAATGAAAATACTAATATTTGGAATATTCACCATTCCATTCGTTGCATTTTCACAATACACCGATGTCATCAATTCCAACCGACCAGGTTTGTCCGTAAGTGCATATGCCATAGGTACCAACGTTTTACAGGCCGAATTTGGCGTTGCTTACGAACAACAGGACCATTCCAAATTAGAGACCGAATCCAATATTTTTGGAGCCGATCTTTCTTTGCGTTATGGCCTACTTTTTGAAACCTTGGAACTGAATTATGAAGGCACCTTCGACAATCAAAATAAAACCTACACCAACACAGGGGTAGAAATTAAGAACACCGATTTTTCAAGAAACAGAATCGGTTTAAAATATTTAATTTACGATCCTTTCAAGAATCCGGAAAATAACAAGCCCAATCTGTACAGCTGGAAGGCCAACTATGGGTTTAAACTTAAAAACCTTATCCCGGCCATATCGGTCTATGCAGGTGCCAATTTTGTTTTGGGCGACAATCCTTTTTACAGAGGTGAGCCAACAGTTTCCCCTAGGGTAATGGTAGCAACACAGAGTAGGCTCACGCCAAGGTTTGTACTTATTTCCAATATTGCCTATGACAGATTGGGAACGGATTTTCCGGAATGGAACTACACGGTATCCCTATCCCATGCTTTTAGGGATCCCAAATGGAGTGTCTTTGTAGAAAACCAAGGCATAAAAAGTGATCGCTACTCCGACGTACTATTAAGAGGTGGTGTAGCCCATTTGTTAGGTGAGAATATGCAAGTGGACATGAACCTAGGGGCAAGTTTTAAAAATACGCCCAGTAGGATCTTTGCCACCATGGGGTTCTCCTATAGGATAGATATGCACAGGGACAAGGTGAAGGCCATAGAGGATCAAAAGGCTGGGGAAAATGGTGGTCCCATTAGCAAGAACGCCATGAAGAAAAAGAAAAAAAGCAAAAACAAAGGCCGTGGCGCTGAAGATATAGATTTGGGGCCTTCCAAAAAACAACTGCGAAAACTAAAGAAAAAGGAAAAGAATAGGGACGATTCTGAAATTGATTTCTAACAAAATAACTTTTGTACTTTTTCCTATAGATTAATATTGCTAATATTGAACCATACAAGAAATACGGTATGGTTACTCTAAAAGAAGCAAAAACAAAATCGGAACTCAAAGAGTTCGTACAATTTCCATTTTCACTTTATAAGGATTCCCCTTATTGGGTCCCCCCTATTATCAAAGATGAACTGGCATCTTTTGACAAAAGCAAAAATCCTGTTTTTAAGGATGCCGATGCCTGGTTTTATCTGGCCTATAAGAACGATAAAATTGTAGGCAGGGTCGTAGCCATTATCAATAGATTGGAAGTAAACCAACAACAGCTAAAAAAAATGCGTTTTGGTTGGTTCGATTTTGTGGATGACTATGAAGTTACCGAGGAGCTGTTCAATAAGGTGGCAGAAATAGGAAAGGCCCATAAAATGACCTATATGGAAGGGCCTGTAGGGTTTTCCAATCTGGACAAAGTGGGGGTGTTGACCGAAGGTTTTGATGAGATAGGCACCATGATTACCTGGTACAACCATCCGTACTATGTAAACCATTTTGAACGCTTTGGGTTCGTTAAGGAAAAGGAATACATGGAAAACAAATTCCCTTTTAGCAATGCGGAGCCCAAATTTTTTAAAAAGGCAAACGAACTGGTCCGAAAACGATATGGCGTAAAAGAATTAAACTTTACCAGAACCAAGGATGTAATGCCCTGGGCAGATAAGATGTTCGATCTTTTTAACGAGACCTATTCCTCACTATCTTCCTTTGTGCGCATTACCGATATCCAAAAAGAATACTTTAAGAAAAAATATATCAGTTTTATAAATCCCGAATATATCAAATTCATATTGGATAAAGATGATAAATTAATAGCGTTCGGGATTGTAATGCCATCCTTTTCCAAGGCCCTTCAGAAAGCCAAGGGAAAGTTGTTTCCCTTTGGCATTTTCCATTTGCTAAATGCGAAAAAAAACAGCAAAGAAGTTATATTTTATTTGATCGGGGTACTCCCTGAATACCAGAATAAAGGAGTTACTGCCGTTATGTTCAATGAATATTACAAGACCTTTAAGGCCAAGGGCATTGAAAAATGTGTTAGGACACCGGAATTGGAAGAAAATGTCGCCATTCGCCAGTTATGGAAACATTTCGACCCAAAAATATACAAGAGGAGAAGAACCTACAAAAAAGAGTTGTAAGTTGGGATCAATCCTAAAAGTTGTGTGTGAATTACAAAAACATATAATTTACTATCTCAAGTTTGTGTCCTGTTCATTTTTTGCATCGCCCAAATGCGCAGCATTCATGAATACCATTAAAAATCAATAGACCAGCCGATGAATAAAAAACGACCAGGGCCGAATAACCAAGGTACGGTGTACCTTGGTTAGGAGGAGCCAGCTGTAGCCCAGGCCAGGCTGATTTTAAATTTCTTTAAATCTACGCACTTTCCACGGCCCCGGCGTCCAGGCCGCTTTCACTTGGGTGAAATGCTCTATGGACACCTTCCACCTTCCAATGTGAAAACCACTTGATTTAATACGAAATCGAAGATTCACGAAAACCTATAAAAAACCTGTCTGCCGACAAAGGCAGGCCTGTCTGCCGAAGGCAGGCAATAATAACCACTTAAGTAAATTGAAAATAGGCCGGTTCTTTATTATGTCCACTCTAACATAGTGTCGATAAATCATTACCCATTGAGGGCCCAGTTCAGAGGAGTCAAAAACACGGAATTCTTCCTAATTAGGCTACCAACAATATTTGTATAAACACAACAATTGGTCAAGACCCGTAAGTTGTCCTCAAGGGCCAAGTTTAAAACCATTACAACGCAAAACAAAAAAAGCCAACTTAAATAATAAGTTGGCTTTTTTATATTAAGTTAAATAAATTATTCTCCCATCGCTGCCGCTACTGCCGCGGACAACCTTTTGTAGGTGCCATTCTGTAATCGCTCACGTATTACGGAGAAGGCCTCCAAAGTTTCGGATACATCCTGTAAAGTATGCGTGGCCGTTGGAATCATTCTCAATAGGATCAAACCTTTAGGGATTACGGGATACACCACGATGGAACAGAAAATTCCAAAATTTTCCCTTAAATCCTTCACCAATGCCATGGCTTCGGGAATACTACCGTTAAGATAAACCGGTGTAACACAACTAGTGGTGGTACCAATATCAAAACCTCTTTCCTTTAGTCCGTTCTGCAACGCATTTACATTCTCCCATAATTTGGCCTTCAGTTCCGGTTGGGTACGAAGCATATCCAACCTTTTAAGCGCTCCCTTCACATAAATCATCGGCAATGATTTAGCAAACATTTGGGAGCGTAAGTTGTATTTAAGATATTCTATAATCTCTTTATCTGCTGCCAAAAAGGCTCCGATTCCTGCCATGGATTTGGCAAAAGTGGCAAAATAAACATCTATATCGTCTTGAACTCCCTGCTCCTCACCTGCTCCAGCCCCAGTTTCACCCAAAGTTCCAAAACCGTGTGCATCATCCACAAACAACCGGAAATTATATTTCTTCTTAAGAGCTACAATTTCCTTAAGCCTACCCTGCTCTCCCCGCATACCAAAAACCCCTTCGGATATTACCAATATACCTCCTCCGGTCTGTTCGGCCATTTTAACGGCGCGGTCCAGGTTTTTCTCAAGACTCTCTATATCGTTATGTTTAAACGTAAAACGTTTACCCATATGCAAACGTACGCCATCTATAATACAGGCATGAGCATCCACATCGTATACAATTATATCATCCTTGGAAACCAATGCATCAATGGCAGAAACCATACCCTGATATCCAAAGTTTAACAAATAGGCAGATTCCTTTTTAACAAAAGCAGCCAATTCCTGCTCCAATTGTTCGTGGAATTCCGTGTGCCCACTCATCATTCTTGCTCCCATGGGAAAAGCGGCACCGTACTCCATTGCAGCCTCGCCATCTACTTTCTTCACTTCCGGTAAATTGGCCAACCCTAAATAATCATTTATACTCCAAGTAATTACTTCCTTTCCTTGGAACTTCATCCTATTGGAAATAGGACCTTCTAATTTTGGAAATACAAAATATCCCTCCGCTTGGGAAGCCCATTTTCCTAAAGGACCTTTATTCTCTATAATTCTTTCAAATAAATCTCTCATCTAGCCTACATTGATTGTTGATGCAAAAGTATATATTTTTAATATGCATATGCAACTTATTTAATACATAAAAAGCAACGACTTATGAACCGTTGCTCTTTATAGGATATATTTTGCATAAATGTTACTTTACAAATTCTATTTTTTGTGGTTCTTCAACATTTTTACTGTCAAAGAAGCCTTGGTCGGACATCCACTGATCACTGTAAATCTTACTCATATATCTGGAACCATGATCTGGAAAAATAACCACTACATTGCTGTTTTCATTAAATTCCCCCATTTCTTCCAGTTGTCTTACCGCTTGCATTACTGCACCACTTGTGTAGCCCACAAAAAGTCCTTCCGTTCTGGATATCTCCCTGGCGGTATGGGCACTTTCCTCATCGGTAACCTTAATAAATTCGTCTATCACCTTGAAATTTGTAGCTGTAGGTATCAAATTTTTGCCCAAACCTTCAATACGGTATGGGTAAATTTCCTTGGTATCCAATTCCCCGGTTTCGTGGTATTTCTTTAGAACGGAACCATATGCATCCACACCTATTACACGGATATTGGGATTTTGTTCCTTGAGGTATTTAGCGGTACCGGAAATGGTACCTCCCGTACCACTACAGGCTACTAAATGTGTAATATGTCCGTTGGTCTGATTCCAAATTTCCGGTCCCGTACTTTTATAATGGGCCTCGGCATTGAGATCATTAAAATATTGATTGATGTAGATGGACCCTTCGGTTTCTTCGTGCAGTCTTTTGGCCACCTCGTAATAGGACCTTGGGTCATCGGCACTTACGTGTGCCGGACAGACATATACTTTGGCCCCCATAGACCTCAGCATGTCTATTTTATCCTTGGAGGATTTTGAACTTACTGCCAAGATGCATTCATACCCCTTTATAATACTGATCATGGCAATGCTAAAACCCGTATTTCCAGAAGTGGTTTCTATAATGGTACTCCCCTTCTTCAATATTCCCCTACGCTCTGCCTCTTCAATTATATAAAGGGCAATACGGTCCTTGGAAGAATGTCCTGGATTAAAACCTTCCACCTTAGCGTAAAAATTACCTTCTAAGTTGTCAGCTATTTTATTTAGTTTGATTAACGGGGTGTTTCCTACAAGTTCTAGGAGGTTATTATAAGCGTTTATCTTATGTTCCATAAACAGTTTCTAGGTTTAGAACTTATCGACATCTATTTAATTTATGTCAATACTGATAGGACAAAATTAGTCTTTTTTTTTGATTATCGAATTTTATGCTCCAAATCTAACAAAAATGCATATTCTTTTGCTACTTCCCTTAAGGATTCAAATCGGCCCGAAGCACCACCATGACCTGCATCCATATTAATATTGAACAACAATAAATTATTGTCCAATTTATTGTCTCTAAGTTTGGCTACCCATTTGGCGGGTTCAAAATATTGCACTTGGGAATCATGAAATCCGGTAATAACCAGCATATTTGGTTGCAATTGTCTCGACACATTGTCATATGGCGAATAGGATTTCATATAATCGTAGTATTCCTTTTCATTTGGATTGCCCCATTCATCATATTCCCCTGTGGTTAAGGGAATGGTATCATCCAACATAGTGGTAAGCACATCTACAAATGGAACAGCTGCAATTACCCCGTGGTAAATTTCCGGGCACATATTTACAATTGCCCCCATTAAAAGTCCACCCGCAGACCCGCCGGAAGCGTATAGGTGGTCTGCACTTGTGTATTTTCTTTGGATTAAAAATTGGGAACAATCAATAAAATCGGTAAACGTATTGATCTTGTTCAGCAATCGTCCTTCCTCATACCACTTACGGCCCAAATACTCACCGCCCCTTACATGGGCTATGGTGTAGACGAAACCCCTGTCTAACAGACTTAACCTAACTGTGGAAAAATAGGGATCGATAGTATGCCCATAAGAACCATAAGCATATTGCAAAAGTGGACTGGAACCGTCCAATTTGGTATTTTTATGATAGACCAATGAGATAGGAATTTTTTTACCATCCCTGGCAGGGGCCCAAATTCGTTCCGAAATATAGTTTTCCTTATCAAATTCCCCGCCCAATACCTCTTGTTCCTTTTTTATTTCCTTTTCCATGGTCCTCATATTAAAATCGATGACGGAACTAGGTGTGGTCATGGAGTTATATCCATATCTGAGGATTTCCGTATCAAAATCCGGATTGGTCCCCACATAGGCGGTATACGTTTCATTGTCAAAAGGCAGGTAATAGCTTTCCGCCGTATCCCATCGGACAATCTTCAGCTTGTTTAAGCCATTCTCGCGCTCGGACAGAACATAGTATTCATTAAACATTTCAATATCCTCCAGCAATACTTCCTCCCTGTGCGGTATAAAGTCTACCCAGTGTTCGGATTCGGTTTGGTCCTCAGGGGTGGTCATCAATTTAAAATTGGTTGCTCCGTCCATATTGGTAAGTATATAGAAATTGTCTTTGTAATGGGTTAGGGAATATTCCATTCCCCTAACTCTTTTAGAAAACACTTGAAACTTACCATTGGGGTTGTCGGCCCTTAGAATTTGAAACTCAGTGGTCAAGGTACTGGAAGAACCTATAACTATAAATTCCTTGGATTTTGTTTTGTAAACAAAGGTGGTAAAGGTTTCGTCCTCCTCGTGAAAAACCAATTCATCTTCCTCGGGTGCCGTCCCCAAGATATGCCTGTAAATATTGTTGGACCTCAGGGTAACTGGGTCTTTTTTGGTATAGAACAAGGTCTTATTGTCATTGGCCCATACCGCACTACCGGTTGTGTTCTCTATTTTATCAGCATATATCTCTTGGGTATGCAAATTTTTTATCTGAAGGGTGTATTGCCTACGGGAAACAGTATCCACCCCAAAGGCTGCCAATTCGTTATTGGGGCTTATGGACAAGCCTCCCAGGTTAAAATAATCCAACCCCTCCGCCATAAGGTTGCAGTTGAACATAATTTCCTCCTCGGCATCCTCTTTTTGAAACCGCCTGGTGAAAATAGGATACTCCTTTCCCACCTCATATCTAGTAGCATACCAATAGTCGTTAAACTTGTAGGGTACCGAAGAATCATCTTCCTTTATCCTAGATTTCATCTCAAGGAACAAACTTTCCCTAAGATCTTTGGTATGGGCCGTCATAGCCTCGTAGTATGCGTTTTCCTGTTCCAGAAACGCTATGACTTCCGGATTTTCCCTATCGTTCAACCAATAATAATCATCGGTCCTTATATCATTGTGCTTTATTAATTGTTTACCAATCTTTTTTGCACTTGGTGCTTTTAATTCCCGCTGCATGAGTGTGATATATTTTATAGAAACCGCAAAAATAGTATTTAAATGCAACCCACCTGATTAAATGTATGCTTTATGCATAATTATATTGACCGACCTTTTAACCGCCAATGCCAATAACTGTCACCTTTATTCCAATATTTCCCGATCAATTTAGTAATTTTGGCCAAGGAACTATTTAAATCTATTATTATGTTTGGAGATATGATGGGCATGTTGGGAAAACTGAAAGAAACCCAGGAAAAAGTTAAAGCTACCAAGGAAAGAATGAATAACGTAATACTGGAGGAGCAATCCCCTGATCAATTGCTCAAGGTGAGTATAACGGCCAATAGAACCATTAAATCCATTACTATAGATGATCGTCTTTTGCAGGACAGGGAACAACTGGAAGATTATTTGATCCTCACCCTCAACAAGGCTATAGAGAAGGCTACAACCATAAATGAAAACGAATTGGCTTCAGTGGCCAAGGAAGGAATGCCCAACATTCCTGGAATGGATTCTTTTTTAAAATAAATTTCAGTAAGTTTATCCAGTTAATCATAAGCTGTAATTATGAAGCATTTTTTCTTGTTGGTACTATTTCCAATCCTCCTAAACGCACAGACCAATAGTGCCGATAGCAAAGAAAACAATTGGCTTACGGATTACGCTGATGCCCAAAAGGCTGCAAAAAAAAACAATACCCACATCCTCATGTATTTTACAGGTAGCGATTGGTGTTCCCCATGTAAGGCTCTAAAAAAAGACCTGTTTAGTACAAGTCAATTTAAGGAAGTAGCCAAGGACTATGTGCTACTTTATGTGGATCTCCCCAGAAAGAAAGAATTGCTTAGTGCAGAGAACATGCAAAGGAACAAGGCTTTATTGTCCCAATGGAACAAAAAGGGGGTATTTCCCCTAATTAGCCTGATCAACACCGAAGAAAAAGAAGTGGCCACCCTTTCCGGTTACGGCTCCAAAGCGGATGTGGAAAAGTATTTGGATTTTCTCAAGAGGAACAGCAAAATGTGATTCAACCCCCAACCAATTCTTTTATTCTGAAATAATTCAGGGCGTATTGCAATACGCATTGCATCTTTTTGTATAAATACCACCTTATTTACTTACGGCATACCACAGGCTAAAAACCTAGCTACAGTGCTATATTCCCCTTGGGAAAAGGGGATATTTATTTAAGAATTCATTATAATTGTAAAGGCATTTGTTTTTTGCCTTCTAACTTATTTATCCATTACAAACTTCACTTTAATTATGTTGGACAATTATTTTAAGACCTATCCAGACGAAAATGGTTTTTTTAAAGAATACGGTGGTGCCTTTATACCTCCCGTTCTTGAAGCGGAAATGAAAAAAATTACGGATGCTTATTATTCCATTAGTAAATCCCACAATTTTATTTCGGAACTCCGAAGTATTCGGAAACATTATCAAGGCAGGCCAACCCCCGTTTATTATTGCAACAGGCTCTCCGAAAAATATGGAGGAAGAATATATCTGAAACGTGAAGACCTGAACCATACAGGGGCCCATAAACTTAACCATTGTATGGGAGAGGCGCTTTTGGCAAAACATTTGGGCAAAAAGAAACTAATTGCAGAAACCGGGGCCGGACAACATGGGGTTGCTTTGGCAACGGCAGCCGCCTATTTTGGGTTGGAATGTGAGATACATATGGGAGAGGTAGATATTGCCAAGGAACACCCCAACGTGGTACGCATGAAAATCCTTGGCGCAAAAGTAGTGCCGGTCTCCCATGGTTTAAAGACATTAAAAGAAGCTGTGGATTCTGCCTTTGAAGCCTATTTAAAAGATCCTATAAGCACCATATACTGTATTGGCTCTGTCGTTGGCCCACATCCCTTTCCCATGATGGTGCGGGATTTTCAGCGGGTGGTCGGTATAGAAGCCAAGGAGCAATTTTTTGAAATGACGGGAGAATTACCGGATAAGGTAGTAGCCTGTGTAGGTGGCGGCAGTAATGCCATGGGTATATTTTCCTCATTTTTGGAAGAATCGGAATGCACCTTATACGGGGTGGAACCTGGTGGCCGCTCCATGGAATACGGTGAACATGCCGCTACGATGACCTTGGGGAGTCCCGGAATTATCCACGGATTTAAGTGTTATATGCTGAAGGACGATAAAGGGGAACCGGGCGCAGTACATTCGGTGGCCAGTGGTTTGGATTATCCTGGGGTTGGCCCTGAACACAGCATGCTGAAGGATCTTAAAAAAGTTACCTATGACGTTGTTTCGGACCAGGAAACCGTGGATGCCTTTTATGAATTGAGTCGTTTGGAAGGTATCATTCCTGCATTGGAAAGTGCCCATGCTGTGGCATATGCCATAAAATTGGCACAACAAGATCCACGATCCTCCATATTGGTCAATTTAAGTGGTAGAGGCGATAAGGATTTGGATTATGTGGTTGACACCTATGGCCTACCGGAAGAAGCAAAATAATTTTATACAATTAAACCCAGGGGTGTCCAAAAGTCAATTTTTCAGGTAATTTGGGCGCCCTTTTATATGGAAAGAAATCCAATCTCCCAACGTTTTGTTACAATTGCCAACCCTAACCCAAACTATCTATAGCTTTATGCCTAAGGTTAGCTTACAATAGCTTAATACCAACTCATCAAGGAGAGGCAAAATTACCCTCCTCCTACCTCACAAGGGCCATGTACGGGGCAGCGGAAATATTGCTGGATAAGGTGGTTAAAATTAAAAAATCACATTTTTTTGTGTAACTTTAAAAAAAGTTGCGGGGGGCTATGCTTAAAATAATAAAGGAATCGGATACCAAATATACCTTTAGTCTGCAATCGGAAAGTGGACAGGCACTTCTGACCAGTATTCCCTTCAACAACAGGGAGGAAATCAACAAGACCATTGCCAATCTCAAGGTCCTCATTGGGCAATCTTCTGTGTTTGAACGCAAGACCGACTATAACGGCAAATTTCTTTTCACATTGAAAAACAGTGAAGGCAAAATTATTGGCAGCTCCATGCTTTATAGTTCAGAGGCCGGTATGGAAAATGGCATAAAAAACCTTAAAACAAGCATATCGCTTTTACCTGATCCCATTGGCCTATAGATTCGGAAGAATATCCATAAAAGTCCCATGCATTTCATCCGTATAATCCATGTGGGTAACTATCCGTAGTTTATTTTGACCCATCCCAATAATTTGAATCCCATTCTTGTTCAATTTATCCATAAAGTCAGCAGTGGTCATTTGCTTTTCATCAATTTCAAAAATCACAATATTGGTTTCCGTGGGCTCCACCTTTTTAATGTAGGGCAATCCATTTAGCAAAAAATTTATTTCCTTCGCCTTCCTATGGTCTTCCGCCAATCTTTCCCTGTTGTTCTCCAGGGCGTAGATTCCGGCCGCCGCAAGGTAGCCTGCCTGCCGCATTCCACCGCCAAGTACCTTCCTCACCCTGAGTGCTTTTCCTATAAGCTCTTTATCTCCCAACAGCACGGAACCTACGGGGCACCCCAACCCCTTGCTCAAACATACACTGATGGTATGGAACAGTGCCCCATAATCCAAAGTCGATTCATTTTTGGCAATCAGGGCGTTCCAAAGTCGGGCTCCATCCAAATGATATTTTAGGTGATGCTCGTCGCACACCTTTCCAATGGACCTCAATTCCTCTAAATCCCAACAGGCCCCTCCGCCTTTATTGGTAGTATTTTCTATACAAACCAAGGAGGTTAATGGACTATGATAAAAGTCGGGTGGGTTTATTACTTCCTTCACTTGCCCTGCCGTCATCATTCCCCTATGGCCGTCTACCAATCTACAGGAAACACCACTGTTAAAACTCGCCCCTCCCCCTTCGTAATTATAAACATGGGCGTACTTATCGCAGATCAATTGTTCCCCAGGTTGGGTATGTATTTTAATCGCTGTTTGATTGGCCATGGTCCCGCTAGGAAAAAACAGGGCCGCTTCCATTCCGAACAAGCCCGCCATCATTTCTTCCAACTTGTTGACAGTAGGGTCATTTTTAAAAACATCGTCCCCTACCTCAGCGGTCATCATGGCCTGCAACATACCAGGCGTAGGTTTTGTGACGGTATCACTAATAAGATTTATCAACATAAAGATTGAAAATTATATATAACAAATGAATCAGGATGAACAAACTTATTGAACGTGGGTTCTTAAATTTATGTAAACGTATTAAACATTTTTCAAGTAGCTATTTTTTTCCTTTCATTTAATGTGAATTAACAATAATACCATTCCATTTTTTAAGTATGGATAATTCTCTTGCTTAAAAAAATTAAATCGCTTGTATCTAACTAAAATAAAGTAACTTGAAGAAAAACATACCTATGAAGCCAGAGGTAAAAAAACCGATATTTTCTTCTTATATCAACAATCCTGCACTTTTTGATGAAGTTTTCAACAATGATGGAGCGGCTAAAAATGTTTATCAAAAATTGTTAGATCTGTACGGGGATCATTCCATTCAAGACTATGTGCAATTGAACAATAAGGCCAAGTCCTCATTTTTTAACCAAGGAATCACTTTCCAGGTATACGACAATAAAGAAACGCAGGAGAAAATATTTCCATTCGATCTATTTCCAAGAATCATAGATGAGGATGAATGGGAAATCATTGAAAGGGGCGCTGTACAGCGCAGTAGAGCATTAAACCTATTTTTATGGGATATTTATCACGATAAAAAAATCATCAAAGATGGCATAGTTCCACTGGACTTGATCAGTTCCTCTGCTAACTATTTACATCAAATGATTGGAGTTGACCCTCCTGGGGGCATTTACAACCACATATCTGGCACTGACATTATTAAACACTCGGATGGCAACTATTATGTCCTTGAGGACAACATTAGATGTCCTTCCGGGGTAAGTTATGTTATTTGTAATCGTACCGCCTTAAAAAGAGCGCTCTTCGGGGTTTTCAATCATTATAAAACGCATTCTGTGACCAACTACGCCGAAAACCTATTGGATATATTGGAAAGTGTAAAACCAAAAGGGGTCGATGTCCCAAATTGTGTGGTTATTACACCAGGTATGTACAATTCTGCATTTTACGAACATTCATATCTGGCAAAAGCTATGGGTGTGGAATTGGTGGAAGGTAGAGATCTATTTGTTGAGAACGATTTTGTCTACATGAAAACCATTCGTGGACCCATTAAGGTTGATGTGATTTACCGAAGAGTGGATGACCAATATATAGATCCCCTGGAATTTAGGGCCGATTCGTCATTGGGGGTACCAGGTCTTTTCGCTGCCTATATAAAAGGCAATGTTTGTTTGGCAAATGCTCCGGGCACAGGAGTAGCAGATGATAAAGCCATCTACACCTACATGCCGAAAATCATTAAATATTATTTGGATGAGACTCCCATTCTCAACAATGTACACACCTACCATTGTAGTAGGCCGAATGAACTTAAATATGTATTGGAACACATACATGAACTAGTGGTGAAGCCTGTGGATGAAGCAGGCGGTTATGGTATATCAATTGGCAACAGACTTTCTAAGGCTGAAATTAAGGTAGTTCAAGAAGAAATAAAACAAAATCCTAGAAAATACATTGCCCAGCCCATTATGTCCTTATCGGTACATCCAACCTATATAGATGACAGTGAATCTTTTGAACAACGTCATGTAGATCTTAGGACATTTACCCTATTGGGCAATAAAAAGGAGTTTGTACTCAAAGGTGGATTGTCTCGAGTAGCACTAAAAAAAGGAAACTTAATTGTTAATTCCTCCCAAGGAGGTGGTTCCAAAGATACCTGGGTATTAAAAAAATAAAAAAATCTTATGTTAGCTAGAGTTGCCAATAACCTTTTTTGGATGGGGCGTTATATTGAACGTTCCGAACATGTTGCCAGATACTTAAATGTAAATTATTTCTCATCATTGGACGCACCGAACGAGCTGTCACAATCCAGACAATTTGTTCTTCAATCCATGATGTTCTTGGTTGGGGAGCCATTGGATGACGATTCCATAATTCTTAAAGAAGAAGATATTTTATTCAACATAGGACTAAATGCCAATTTACCTTATTCCATTATCAACAATGTAAAATATGCCCGAGAGAATGCCAATAGTGCCAGAGACCTTATTTCTACGGAACTGTACGAATCCATCAATAAATTTTATCATTTTGTAATCAGGTATTCGATAGACGATTTCACAAAAAAGGGACTATACGATTTTACCGTAAACATCACTGAAATGACCGCCATTTTAAGAGGAAAAATAAGAGGTACGCTTTTGCATGACGAGGTGTATGCAATTATTATGCTCGGTATAAATCTGGAGAGGGCCACGCAGGTAATCAGAATCATTAATGCCAAATACAATGATGCCGTAAAGGCCAAAGGGAGTTATGGCGATAAAATTAGCAATAGCTTTGAATGGACCACACTTCTTAAATGTGTGGAATCTTATGATATGATGCGCAGATATTATAAAAAGACACCTACCAGTATTTCCACTTTGGAATTCTTAATTTTAAATCCGGATTGTCCAAGATCTGTCATCAATAGTATAAACCAAGTATATAAGCATATTAAAGTTTTGGATTCATCCAAAACTCCGGATAAAAATTCCACCGCTTTTTTAATAAGTAAAGTTAAGGGAGAATATGAATTTAAATTTGCCGAAGAAATTGAGGAAGACATTCAGGGCTTTATTGAAAAAATACTCAATAGTCTGGTGCAGATTAGTCTTAAAATGGAAAATGAATTTTTTAACTATTGATTTATAATCCATTGGATTACCTTTGCGTTAACAACTACTTATAATGTCATTTGAATATTCAGTTACTTATTCTGCCGAAAATAACTACGAAAATCCTGTAGAAAATGCATATTGGCAATTTTTGATCATTCCTGAGAATAACGACACGCAAGAATTGATCAGCGTGGAAATAAAAAATTCATTGGAAGCCAAAGGTGGTTTTTCCCAAAATGGTTTTGGATTTCAGACCATTAGGATAAATACTTCGGAACGATTCCAGAAAATTAACTTCAGTGCCACTTTTAAACTAAAAAAAATAAGCTTCAACCCTTTTGGACAAATTCCAATCTTTGATATCCCAAGCAACTATGAACTTGTTAAAAGTTTGAATTTCAAGGTAGATCATGAGCCTTATCTGCGTGAGACCAAATATACTGCCTTGCCAGCCGGTTCAGAAAACTTGTTTGTTTTTGATACCTCCATAAGTATATTCGAGAATCTTCAAAAACTAAATAAATGGATCTATCTTTTTATTCATTTCAATACTGGCGTTACCCATGTGAATACCTTATTGGAAGAAATCATAAATAATCCTGAGGGGGTATGCCAGGATTTCACACATTTATTCTGTGCTTTGGCAAAAGCAAATAATATTCCCACCCGCTATGTCTCGGGTTACCTGCACCAGGGTAATGGTTACTTTGGCGACTCGCAAATGCATGCTTGGGCAGAAGCATATATCCCCCAAGTTGGCTGGATAGGCTTTGACCCTACCAACAATTTATTGGTCAATGACAACCATATTAAAGTAGCCCACGGTAAAGACTATAATGATTGCTCCCCTTTAAAAGGCGTAGTATATTCACAAGGCGCTAATAAAACCTCCCATTCCGTGGAAGTACAAGCCGAACAATAAATATCATTTCATATTTGGTACATAATCAGAAAAAAGAATCCTATTTTTGGCTGAAAATAATAATAGAATATGATAACCACGGACCATTATAAGAGTCTCATTGATCGCCTTGGTGCGTTAAGGAGGTATCTTTGACATCGATGCCAAGCTTGTAGAAATAGAGAACGAGGAAGAAAAGACCCTGGCTCCCGATTTTTGGAACCACCCCCAAGAGGCACAGGAGCAGATGAAATTGATTCAGTCCAAGAAACAATGGGTCGATGATTTCAACAGCGCTCAAACTTTAGTTGCCGATCTGGAGATTTTTTTGGAATTTCAGAAAGAAGGTGAAATGTCCGATGCCGATGTTGAAAGTCATTACGACAAGACCGTTGAAGCCTTGGAGAAATTGGAATTTAAAAACATGCTCTCTTCCGAGGGAGATGAACTAACGGCCATACTCCAAATAACGACAGGTGCCGGAGGCACGGAAAGTTGTGACTGGGCCTCCATGTTGATGCGGATGTATATGATGTGGAGTGAAAAAAACGGGTATAAGGTAAAGGAACTCAATTATCAGGAAGGTGATGTTGCAGGAATAAAAACCGTAACCTTGGAAATTGAGGGCGATTATAGCTTTGGGTGGCTTAAGGGAGAGAATGGCGTACACAGGCTGGTACGTATTTCCCCTTTCGACAGTAATGCCAAGCGTCATACCTCCTTCGCTTCCGTTTACGTTTACCCACTGGTGGACGACAGTATCGAAATTGATATAAATCCGGCAGATGTGGAGATCACCACAGCGAGATCCAGCGGTGCTGGGGGGCAGAATGTCAACAAAGTGGAAACCAAGGTGCAGCTGACACATAAACCCTCGGGAATTCAGATTTCCTGTTCAGATTCAAGGTCGCAGCACGACAATAGGGCCACTGCACTAAAAATGCTTAAATCCCAATTGTACGAAATAGAATTGCGCAAGAAAATGGAAGCCAGACAGGAAATTGAGTCTTCCAAAATGAAAATTGAATGGGGCTCACAGATCAGGAATTACGTAATGCACCCGTACAAATTGGTGAAAGACGTGCGTACAGGTGAAGAAACAGGCAATGTAGAGGCGGTTATGGATGGTAATATTGATCAATTCTTAAAGGCCTATCTTATGATGATGGGGCAAAAGGAAGAGAGTTGATTTATTACTCCCCATTACAACCTTATAACTTGTTACAGATAAAGGCTTGAAAGTTTCCGGAACCCAGTCCAAAGATTCCAAACGTGACCAGTTGTAACCCGGAAAGTTTAGCCATCAACCTTAAAACCAAATAAATTATGATTAAAATATATCACAACCCCAGATGTGGAAAGTCCAGGGAAGGTTTGGCCATTTTAGAAAATTCAGGAAACGACTTCGAGATAATTAAATATCTTGAAAAGGTGCCTTCCAAGAAAGAACTGGAAACCATTTTAAAAATTTTGGGCATGTCACCATTACAATTGGTGCGAACCAACGAAGCTATTTGGAAGGAAAAATTCAAAGGCAAAACCATGACGGACGATGAAATAATTTCAGCCATGATAGCGTACCCCAAGCTCATAGAACGCCCCATCGTCATCATGGACAACAAAGGGGTGGTTGGACGTCCGCCCGAAAAAATAAAGACACTTTTAGGCTAGTGCCTTCTTTGAGTGCTTGGCAAAAGAAATGTTTAATAGTACATTTTTCACCTAATAATAAATTAGACCCCCAATGGTCCAATTGCGGCACAATTCTTGAAATATTCATTTTAACAAAGATTTAACCCTTAAGGGTTAAACCATCTATTAATTTTGGAATCCCATTAACCAGCGACATTATGAAAACTGACAAAAGATTATTTTTTAGTGTTTTATTTATCGTATTATCCTTTCCTTTTTTAAGTGCCCAATATGGGTACGGCAATGGGTACGGATATGGATACGGAGGATATGGAGGGTATGGCAGACAGAGAAATAGCATTCCACAGGTACAGGAAACTCCCAAGGAGCCTGAAAAACTAACAGCGGAGCAAATTGTAGATCAGGAAATGCCGGGAATAACAGAAAAATTAGGTTTAAACCCGTTCGAAGAAGCAGTTCTGAGTACCACCTTAAAAAAGTATCTCCAGGAAAGAATTGAATTGCAGATACTGGATTTACCGCCCGATAAAATGAGGGAGAGTTATGAGAAAATTACGCAAAAGCAGGACGAAGAGCTTATGGCCGGATTACCTGCCGATAAATATGAGGCCTTTGTAGAACTACAGAAAAACGGTTTTAAAAAGGTCAAGGAAAAAAAGAAGAAAAAGAAAAAAAATAAATCCAAAACATAGCAAATGAAAAGACTAATCCCAGTTACATTATTTCTCCTTACTTTAACAACTTATGCACAAGGAGGCCAAGGCCCGCAAGAACCAATAAAAATAACTGGGACCGTTTTAGACCAAGAAACAGATCAACCCTTGGAATATGCCACATTGGTACTACAAAGTGTTAGAAATCCCGAAAAGGTTACTGGTGGAATTACAGATGTCAACGGACGATTTGAAGTTGAGACTTCACCTGGAAACTATAATATTAGTGTAGAATACATCTCCTACAAATCCTATAAATTAAACAATCAAAGCCTAAGGTCTTCCACTGATCTAGGTGTAATCCGCCTTTCTTTGGACGTTGCCCAGTTGGCCGAGGTAGAAGTAGTTGGCGAACGTACCACTGTGGAATTACGCCTGGATAAAAAGGTTTATAATGTAGGTTCGGATCTAACCGTCAAAGGTGGCTCTGTAACAGATGTACTTAGCAACGTACCTTCGGTCTCTGTGGATGTGGAGGGCAATATTAGTCTAAGGGGAAACGAAAGCGTTAGAATCCTTATCAACGGCAAACCATCCGCCTTGTCCGGTCTGAGTCCCGAGGCATTGCAGCAGTTGCCCTCGGATGCCATTGAAAAGGTTGAAGTAATTACCAATCCTTCCGCACGCTATGATGCCGAAGGAACTGCAGGTATTTTGAACATTATATTAAAACAGAGCAAGACCGCCGGGGTTAACGGATCGGTAAATCTCTACACCGGACATCCAGAGACTTACGGAGGTTCCTTGAGTCTAAATTTAAGACGGGATAACTTCAATATCTTTACCAACACCACCTATCGTTATCGCAGTGGCCCTGGGAATGCCTTGTTCGACCAGGAAAACTTTGACAGTAATGGCAATACGTTAAGCTATCAGAATGAAATAAGGGATTACCAGAGAAAGGACAAAAGCTTTAATACCAATGTTGGCTTTGAACTGTTTTTGGATGAGAGCAGCAGTATCACCAATTCCTTTGTTTTTAGCAAATCCAATGGGGACAACACCGTTAATGTGGATTTTTCAAATTTTGATGCCAATAGAACCCCTACCATCCAACGAAACCGTTTTACCAATGAGGACGAATTTGAGGAGGAGGTTCAATACTCCTTGAATTATCAAAAGAAATTTGAAAGGGAAGGACATACCCTTACCTTCGACTATCAATACTCCAAGGGAATCGACAACGAGAATTCGATCATAGAGGAAGTTATCCTAGGGGATAATATTGCCTTGGACACCGAAAGGACCATAGATGACCAAACACAGATATCCCAATTGGTACAAATGGATTACGTACTTCCTTTTGGAAAGGATAACCAGTCTCAATTTGAACTTGGCTATAGGGGTACTTTCAATAACAACAATACCGATTTTGACTTTGGCATTCAGCAACAGAATGGTGGTTTTAATAGCGACCCCAACTACAGCAATGAATTAAATTATAAGGAATATATAAATGCTGCCTATACGCAGTTGGGATCCAAATTTGACAAATTCAGTATTCTGGGCGGATTGAGAGTGGAGGCCTCCGATATTGGGATAGAACTGTTGAACACCAACGAACTTACCAATAAGGACTATGTAAATTGGTTCCCTTCCTTATTTTTGGGCTATGAGTTCTCCGAAAAGGAACAGCTTACCTTAAGCTATAGCAAAAGACTTAGAAGACCTCGTTCCAGGTTTATCAATCCTTTCCCTTCCAGATCAAGTAACACTAATCTTTTTCAAGGTAATGCGGATTTGGACCCTACTTTTACCGACGCATATGATTTGGGTTATTTAAAGCGATGGGACAAGTTTACTTTTACCACCTCTGGATACTTTAACAGATCTACCGGAGTGTTTCAATTTGTTTCCAGGGAGACGGGCGATTTTGTAACCATAGAAAATCCGGATGACCCACAAAATCCTATCGTAGTTCCGGTACAGGTGAGAAGCCCTATTAATTTGGCTACTGAAGACCGTATCGGTATGGAGTTCACCACTACCTATACACCCATTAGAAACTGGAGATTAACATGGAACCTTAATGCTTTCCAAAGGGATTTACAGGGAGACTATACCTATACCAACAGCCAAAATGAGGAAATTGTTCAAAATTTTGACGCCAACAATTTTTCTTGGTTTACCCGCTTTAGCGCTAAATTACCTTTGCCCGGAAAAATTGATTTCCAGACCAATTTCTTCTATATGGGACCTTCCGAAGATGCACAGAATACCAGCAAAGGTATGCTTAATTCGGATCTTGCCCTTAGCAAGGATATTTTAAAGGACAAAGGCTCTTTGACTTTAAACGTAAGCGATATATTCAATTCAAGGAAACGTATAACCGATACCAGAACGGAAAATGTTGCTACCTATAGCGAATTTCAATTTAGGCAAAGACAAATTACCTTGTCGTTTCAATACAGGTTCAACCAACCCCAAAACCAAAGAAATGGAAATAGGCAAGGTAGAAATGGCGGTGGGGAAGATATGGATTTCGAGGGATAAACCTTTTATCCACATGTTAAACATAAAAAGGGAGCCGATGGGCTCCCTTTTTATGTTTAAATATATTGTAATAACGAACCTTTATTGGTTGCGTTTCGCTTTTTTAGCCTCGCGCTTTTCCTTCAATATTTCCAAGATAGAACCTCCTATCCAGTAGGGAATAACAAAAGTCAATAAAAAAATCATCAACCAAAACCCAATGGTCAAGATGGTCAAAAATGCTAAAAACCCTAAATATTGGTCAAAATCGAACATGATTGCTATGTTTTTTAATGGTGGTACAAAGATATCAAAATCTAAGTTATTATTCCAAGGGGTATTTAAAATAATTTATCCTTAATAAACAATCTAACTTATTCCATCCAACCCCGAACAAAAAGAAACGGTCCTACCCTATCAATTATTTCAAGTTGTCCAAGATAAAATCCAAGGTACTGTTCTTGTTGCAATTCTTCCCAAAGGCCACATTGGTATGTGTTATATCGTTTGCCAAGCCCAGGTCCTTAAAACGATTTATAGTAGCCTCAGCCTCCATGGTAACCTTACCTGTCAATAAAGTATCCATGGATAAACCATTTTTATGTCGTTTATAAATCTTTTTCAATCCACTTAAATACAGGCGATCCTTTGTAAATCCTCCACCCCTATGAACCCGCATACTTATGGTAAAGGCTTTGTTCCGGTCCAGTTTGTACTGCCCGTGCAGCATATCGAAGGTATCCGAAAAACTATATCCCTTTATCAAACTGTCAGAGGCCAGGACCCTGTACGCCAACTCCTTTAATCTTTTTAAGGTTAAGGCTCCGCTCATATATTCGCTAAAAACCGCCAATCCCTCTTGGGTTTCCACGTTTTTCGGAAAACCGTTGGAAAAGACTTTTAACGGCTGTAACATGCCGTTATAGGTAGTTACCAGGTGTAGTCCAATCTCGTGATTGGCCAGGGTTAGTAGTTGATTTTTACTAAAAGTGGTGTTTTTCTTGATCAGGAGCGATTGGGTATTATTGCTTACCATGGCATCTGCAGCAATACTATTGGAAAATGAAATTTTTAAAGGGAATTGATATTGCTGGGCAAACTCTTCAAAATAAAGCTTTGCGTCCTCAGGAGTATATATTTTCTCCATATCCCCGGTTATGGGCTCATCGGTCACATGCAGAATAAACCTAGCGTTTTGTACATCCTTCTCTGTTGGAGTGCCATATACCCTAAGGGAATTGTAATAAAACTTTTTACCCTGGCCGATGGTCTCTATACACTGTATCATGTTGGCATAGTAATACACCACTTCCTGATAAAATTTCCTTATAGGTTCATCCTTTATGCGCTCCAAACGCTGGGAAAAGAACAAACGGTTTAATTTATAGGGATCAAATTGTAGTTTTTTATACTTAAATACAGGTTCGTCTACATACTTGGAGGCAAAAAAACGATGTTTTTCCTTTTCAATATTTAAGGGATTTAAATAGGTAAGTAATTCAATTTTTTTTACCAGCCTGTCCAAGTTGCCGTCTATTGCAAATACATTGGGGAACTGTTGTATAATTTCCCGGCTAATTTCTTTACCCATATCTACAATTATAATTTCATGCAGTAAGCCCGTAAAAATTCAATTTACAAAAGTTAATTGGCCCACAAATAAGTGGCAGTGCCAAAATTAAAAGGTTTTGATTTATTTGGTCGACTTATAATGGTCACTCCATTCCTTTACCTTGGGTTCCCCCAATTTGTCCACAGATTTTGCCACCATCATGGATACCGCAGCATCCCCTGTTACATTGACCACTGTTCTGCACATATCCAAGGGTCTATCCACAGCAAAGATCAATGCCAACCCGGCCTCTGGAATTCCGGCCTGGGCCAAAACAATGACCAGCATTACCATCCCTGCCCCTGGTACAGCGGCGCTACCTATGGAAGCCAAGGTAGCTGTAACTATAATTCCCAATTGGGCTCCAAAACTAAGATCCATTCCAAAGGCCTGTGCAATGAATACCGCAGCAACTGCTTGATAAAGACTGGTACCGTCCATATTTATGGTGGCCCCGATGGGCAATACAAAACTGGCAACCTCTTCTTCCACGCCTAAATGCTCCTCTACCCGCTCCATGGTCACAGGTAATGTAGCCGCACTTGAACTCGTGGAAAACGCCAGCAATTGTGCCGGGGAAATTCCATTTATAAAAAATGATGGTTTGCGTTTGGTAAATATCCATACAAACAAAATGTAGACCCCTATCATTAAAACCAAGCCCAACAATACACTTACCGAGTACCATCCAAGTGCCTTAAATAGATCCAAACTGGGAGATTCCACTACCAAAGCGGCCAACAAGGCAAAAACTCCGTATGGAGCGGCCAGCATAATTAAATCTATCAGCTTAAGAATTACTTCGTTGAAGCCGTCAAAAAATTTCTTTACCGGTTCTGCTTGCTCTGCTGGTATCAAGATTAAGCCAATTCCAAAAAAGATAGCAAAAAAGATGACCTGCAACATGTTTCCATTATCGCTGGCTGCGCTAAATATATTACTGGGCACCAAATCTTCCAAGGCCTGTAGTGGCCCGGACTCCTTTTGTTCATTGGCTTGGGATATTCTGGAATCGGCATCGCCTTTGTAATTTTCCACCAATTCGTTCCTCGTCTCCTCAGAAATGGAGGATCCTGGTTTAATTATATTTACAATGGTAAGTCCGATGGAAACGGCGATAACTGTAGTTACAATGTAAATTCCGATCGTCCTTCCCCCCATTTTGGAAAGTTTGGAAATATCCTTCAGATCGGAAACTCCTTTGATTAAGGAGGCCAATATCAATGGAACCGCAATGAGCTTTAGGGAGTTAATAAAAATATTCCCAAAAGGTTTTATCCAATCGGAGACAATTTTAGGGCCCCAATCGAACTGAACCATGGCCAAAGCAAAAAGAACTCCGCCCACCATACCCAAAATAATTTGCCAGTGCAATTCCAATTTCCTCATAACGACAATGATTTAGATTGGAAAGATAGTATTTTGTGGTACAAAGCACCAAAAAATATAAGGCTATAATTTTATGGTCCTATTCATCAAAGTATAATCGGCCATAACCAATGCGGCCATAGCTTCCACAATTGGCACGGCCCTGGGCACTACACAAGGATCGTGTCTACCCTTGCCTTGGGTGGTTACCTTGTTCCCTTCCCTATCTATAGTGTCATAGGGCTGTATAACAGTAGCTACCGGCTTAAAGGCTATATTGAAGTATATATCCATTCCGTTGCTTATTCCTCCTTGTATACCCCCACTATGATTGGTCTTGGTGGTACCATCGGTATTAAATTGATCGTTATGTGCACTCCCCTTCATCTTTACCCCTTCAAATCCACTTCCGTACTCAAAACCTTTTACGGCGTTAATGGAAAGCATGGCTTTCCCCAATTCTGCATGTAACTTATCAAAAACGGGCTCTCCCAAGCCTACTGGAACATTTTGGATTACACAGGTAATTACCCCTCCAATAGTATCGCCTTCCTTTTTGATTTTTTTAATGTATTCCTCCATTTTGGCCGCAGTGTCGGTATCCGGACATCGTACAGGATTGGATTCTATCAACGAAAAATCGAGTTCCTGGTAACTTTTATCAAGGGATAGCCCCCCTACTTGGGAAACATAGGCGTTTATTTTCATCTCCCCTAGAAATTGTTTGGCAATGGCGCCTGCAACAACCCTACTAGCGGTTTCCCTGGCAGAACTTCGTCCTCCTCCCCGATAATCCCTAAAACCGTATTTTTGGTCATATACATAATCGGCATGCGAAGGCCTGTAAGAGTCCTTTATATGTGAATAATCATGCGATTTCTGATTGGTATTGTGTATGGCAAACCCAATAGGTGTCCCAGTGGTCTTCCCTTCAAAAATCCCAGAGTAAAACTCAACGGTATCTGGCTCCTTACGTTGGGTTACGATGGCCGACTGTCCAGGTTTACGCCTGTCGAGATCTTTCTGAATAGCTTCCAGGTTCAATTCAATTCCTGCCGGGCAACCATCCAATACGCCGCCGATGGCCACACCATGCGATTCTCCGAACGTAGATAATTTAAAAAGGGTTCCAAAAGTATTTCCTGCCATATTCCTAAATAAAAGTTGTAGTATTGAAATGGTTTATTAGGGCATTTCCACCCCAAGGCACAAAGGTAAATCTTAAAACAGAGATACAAAAATAGAAACCCGGCTTATTGCAAATTAAAACAGAATTGCACCAACTTAATACAAACTTAACTATTTCCTTATTCTAATTTGATTTTACCTTCACATTCAATTTAAATCCAAGAGTTTAATTTGAGAAAATTCCACCTCCGTGAAAAAGCGACAAATAGATTTGGCAGTTATTTCAGACGTGCATTTAGGGACTTTCGGTTGCCATGCGGATGAGCTACTGGCCTATTTGAACAGTATTAACCCTAAAACACTCGTATTGAACGGGGATATCATTGATATTTGGCAATTCAGTAAGAAATATTTCCCTGCCACACACCTCAAGGTACTTCGGAAAATTATGGGAATGGCCACCCATGGTACCGAGGTATATTACCTTGTAGGGAACCACGACGATAGACTTAGAAGGTTCTGTGGCACCTCTTTGGGGAATATCCATTTTGCAGACCAATTGACCTTGGAGTTGAACGGTAAAAGAGCATGGTTCTTTCACGGTGATGTTTTTGATATATCCATTCGGAATGCAAAATGGATGGCCCAACTAGGAAGGCATGGCTACAGTCTATTAATACTCCTTAACCGAATCCTCAATTGGATCTTGGGCCGATTGGGACGCGAAAAATATTCCCTGTCAAAAAGAATCAGGAATAGCGTACATGACGCGGTCGGATTTATTCAAAAATTTGAACATACTGCCAAGGAACTGGCTATCGGTAAAAATTATGATTATGTTGTCTGCGGCCATATCCATCAACCCAAAAAAGAGATTTACCAAGGTGAACGGGGCCAATGTACCTATTTAAATTCCGGGGATTGGGTAGAGAATCTCACAGCCCTGGAATACACCTTTAAACGCTGGAAAATATACAGGTATAGTGCGGATAAACTCTCCCCCTTCTTTGCAGATGAGGAACTCAAAGGCATGGACATATATGAATTAATGACCGCCACCAACACCCGCGAAGAACCTGTACAAAAAAAACCAAAAAAGGCGAAGATTTAAGGGTCCCCATAGTTCACCCCACAAAATACATTTAAGCTATAAGCGCTTCCTTTAGAATAGAAATCGGATGCAAGGCCTTTCTTTGGGTCCCATCATAAATCTGGTGCCTACAACTGGTACCATTGGCAGCAATGATCACATCTTCTGCGGACTTCCTAACGGCCGGAAACAGCTTTAGCTCCCCCACCTGCATACTCACCTCGTAATGCTCCTTTTCATACCCAAAGGACCCTGCCATACCGCAACATCCGGAACTAATAATGGAAACTGTATAATTTTTTGGAAGATTCAATATGTCGAACGTTACCTTTTGATTGGAAATTGACTTCTGATGGCAATGTGTATGGATCTTTACAGTCTTGGTTTCCTGTGTAAACAGATCGGAGGTTAAAACGCCGGACTGAATTTCCCTGGCCAGGAATTCTTCTATTAAAAAAGAATTGGCAGCTACGGCATCCATCTTCTTCTTATCAAGACCAAAGCGTTTGTATTCATCCCTAAACGTAAGTATGGCGGAAGGTTCCAATCCTAGGATAGGGAATCCGCCATCCGTTAGCTGTGAAAGCTTATCCACATTCTTAATGGCCAATTTTTTGGCCTGTTTTAAAAACCCTTTGGAAATATAGGTCCTTCCACTCTCCGCATAAAAAAGTTCTACCCCATACCCCAGTCGCGTCAGCACTTCAATGGCATCCCTACCCAGTTCAACATCCAAATAGTTGGTAAATTCATCTATGTACAGCACCACTGTAGGCTTGGTAGTATTCACTTGGGCCTTAGCCCTTTGAAGCTCCTTATCAAAATTGAACTTATAAACTTTTGGCAAACTTCGTTGCGCTGCCACTCCAACGGTCTTTTTTAGCAAGCCCCCAATTATTTTGGAATCGTACATGGCATTGGTTATACCTGCCATACTGCTACCCAATCTATTGAGCTGGGTATTATAGGCAAAAAGCTTTGCTCTAAGAGGGTAGCCGTTCTCCTCTTGGTATTGATACAGAAATTCTGCTTTTAGGGTAGCCACATCCACATTGCTTGGACATTCACTGGAGCAGGCCTTACAGCTCAAACAAAGATCAAATACTTCCTTTAGTTCCTTATTGTTAAACTTATTGGCCTTTTCAGAGGAAGTCAAAAATTCCCTTAGGGTATTGGCACGGCCCCGTGTGGTATCCTTTTCGTTTTTTGTGGCATGGTAACTGGGACACATGGCTCCCGATACCTTATGGGTTTTTCTACAGTCACCGCTGCCATTACATTTTTCGGCCGCTTTTAGAATGCCCTCACTATCGGAGAAGTCCATCAAGGTTTCTATTTCCGGTTCCTGACGATCAATTTCATATCGCAGGGATTCGTCCATGGGGTAGGCATCCACAATTTTCCCCGGATTAAAAATATTGTTTGGATCAAAATAGCTCTTTACACGCTTTAGCAGCTCATAGTTCTTCTCCCCTATCATCAAAGGAATAAATTCTGCCCTTACAATTCCATCGCCGTGTTCCCCGCTAAAGGATCCATGGTACTTTTTGGTAAGCTTGGCCACATCTGTGGTAATGGCCCTGAACAAGGCCACATCGGTAGATTTTTTTAAATTTAGGATGGGTCTTAAATGCAACTCCCCTGCCCCTGCATGGGCATAGTAGACTGCATCTTGTTTATAATCCTTCATTATTTGGGAAAATTCGCCTATAAAATCCTTTAAGTCTTCCAAAGCCACTGCCGTATCTTCTATACAGGCAACCGCTTTACGGTCTCCCACTATATTTCCAAGTAGCCCCAATCCGGCCTTTCTAAGTTCGATGGCCTTGTTCACATCGGCCATCTTCAATATAGGACTGGCATAGCTTAAACCTGATTTTTTAACGGTCTCCAATAATTGCTGAAGTTGTTGGTCCAAGTCCTCTTCGGTATTGGACTTGACCTCCAACATCAATAATGCCGCGGGATCCCCTTCCACAAAAAATCTGTTCTCCAATTGGGTCCGGTTATTTTTGGTACAATCCAAAATTACCTTGTCCATCATTTCACAGGTATGCAGATTATGGGCCATTAGCGGGGCTACGTCCAACAAGCAGTCCTCCAGGGTTTTATAATGGGTAACTACCATGGCCGACAGTTTTGGCGGCAACTCGGTCAATTGTAGTACTATTTCCGTAGTAAAGGCCAAGGTGCCCTCACTCCCGCTCAATAATTTACATAAGTTGATGCCTTCGCCACTATCGCCAAAAATATTGTTCTTTAACAACTCGTCCACAGCATATCCGGTATTGCGCCTATGGATCTGGGGTTTTGGAAATTCCCTTACAATTTCGGCCTGTATTTCCTTGTTGCTTAATTCCTTATGTATATTGGTATAAATTTCCCCTTCAAAATTTTCCAAGGACATTTTACCCAGAAATTCGTTCAAGGAAAGATCCTTGAATTCCACCTTACTGCCATCGGATAAGTAAGTCTGTAAGGATACCACCTGATCACGGGTTACCCCATATTGGATAGAGGTGGTTCCCGAGGAATTGTTGCCCACCATTCCCCCGATCATACAGCGGTTGGAAGTGGAAGTGTTTGGTCCAAAAAATAAGCCGTAAGGTTCCAAATATAGGTTTAACTCGTCCCGGATCACCCCGGGCTGAACGGTTACCTGTTTTTTATCTACATCTACGGAAAGAATCTTGGTGAAATTTTTGGAGACATCCACCACTATACCGTCCCCTACACATTGTCCGGCAAGGGAGGTCCCTGCAGTCCTGGGTATTAAGCCAATTTTGTGTTCCCCTGCAAATAGAATTAATTTCTTAATATCCGCTTCGGTCTTTGGGTAGGCCACTGCCATTGGCATTTTTCTATATACGGAAGCATCGGTGGCATATAGGGTGGTCATTAATTTGTCTACAAACAAATCGCCCTCTAATTCACCCTTTAATTTATTTAGCATATTTTTATCCAACTCAAAACAATTTTGGCCACTAAATTAAGTTTTATTGTTTCAGATTAATAATGAATTTTTAATTTTTACATTAATTAACTTTAGAACACTTATGAAAATTTTAAAATTATTTACGCTTTTTATGTTATGTTCCTGGTTCTCTGTAAGTGCCCAAGAAATATCCGATCACACCATTGGTCTGCGCTTGGGGGACAGTGATGGTTTTGGGGCAGAAATCTCCTATCAAAAATCCTTGGATCGCGACAACAGATTGGAAGCCAACCTGGGATGGCGGGATAGTCGTTATTTTGATGCCTTTAAATTAACGGCCCTGTACCAATGGGTAAGGCCCTTGGATGGAAATTTCAATTGGTATTACGGCGCCGGTGGCGGTCTTGGCAGTGTGGATTTCGCTTCCAGACCGAATGGCAATGGCGGATACTACACACCCGATGGCGGGCTGTTTGTGCTGGCTGCCGGGGATATTGGTATTGAATACAACTTTGACATTCCTTTACTGATTTCGTTGGATTTTAGACCCGAAATCGGCATTGTGGGCTACAAAGATTTCTCAGATAATTTTGATTTTGATATCGCCTTGGGAATTCGCTATCAGTTCTGATATAAATAACTAATTACCATTTTATTGGGCCATGAATGTTCTTGTAGCATTTATGGCTTTTTTTATTACTCATTTATTAAGTACATTTGCGCCAATTAAAAGAAAACAACAATGAAAAAAATATTATTGTCCCTTACCGTAATTGTAGGAGTTGTAGCGTGCAACAGTAAACCCGAAGGTTTTGTATTGAACGGAACTTTGACCGGGGATGTGGAAAACGGTACCCAAATATTCATTAGAAAGATAGGAGAAAACAATCAGCCCTATGATATTGACACCACTACTGTGGAAAACGGAAAGTTTACCGTTAGTGGTCCTGCAGATTCGCCCGATTTAATTTATGTTTTTATTGATAAAATACAGGGATATACACCGGTCGTTGCCGAAAAAGGTGAAATAGAACTGAGTGCCCAAAAGGATAGTTTAAATTTTGCCAAGGTGAAAGGCACTGTACAAAATGATATTTTCTTTGATTATCTAAGTGAATCCAGGGCTTTGTCCGACCAGGCAATGTCTATTCAAAAAGATATGCAAACCGCCGACGAGGCCACAGTGAATTCCTTACGTGATGAGTTTGCCGAACTTCAGGAAGAATATAAGAATTTTGAGTTGGACTTCATTAAAAACAATCCAAATGGTCTTATCTCTGCTTTATTGATAGAAAAAGGACTCAATACAAGAATAGTGGAGAGCGAAGAAGCACAAAAAATGTATGATGCCCTGACCCCTGAAATAAAGGAAACCCAGCCAGCCAAAAACATCCTAAAAAGTTTGGAGGCGGCCAAAGCTAGGGAAGAAAAAGGCAAGAGTACGGCAATTGGCGCTACTGCGCCCGACTTTTCCGGCCCTACTCCGGACGGTAAGGAATTGTCCCTAAAAGAGGCAATGGGAAAAGTGACCATCATCGATTTTTGGGCCGCCTGGTGCAAGCCTTGTAGGGTTGAAAACCCAAATGTGGTAAACGTTTACAACAAGTACCACTCCAAAGGACTTAATATTATTGGTGTTTCCTTGGATCGAAAGGAAGAGGATTGGAAAAAAGCCATTGCGGACGACAAACTTAGCTGGAACCATATTTCCAGTTTGGACTACTTTAATGATGCCGTGGCCAAGCTTTACAATGTAGAAGCTATTCCTGCTACCTTTATTCTTGATGAAAATGGGGTTATAGTAGCAAAAAACCTAAGAGGTCCTGAATTGGAATCGAAAATTTCAGAACTCTTGCAATAACAACATTTAATAAATTTAATAAGGAAAGGCCCGTAACTATTTTACGGGCCTTTTTACATCTTATCCAGCAGTCCGGCATCCATAATGCAAGCCCCTGCAGTCCATGCTCCTAAAAGAAAATAAAAGATATTCAACCTCAGGGCAGGCCTGCCTGCCGACAAAGGTAGGACTGTCTGTCGAAAAAGGTAGGCCCTGAACCCAATAATAGGAATCGACCCTAGGGTCGTGTTATGGAACCCAGATCCCGCCGAAAAAGGCGGGATTAGTTCAACTTGCTATTTTAAGTGCGTCTTACCGACTTCTCAAAATTGAGTTTCACTAATAAAGTTGCGTTGCATAAACCCACTGCCTTCCTATATCTTGCCCATTTTTCCAAGAATAAAAAGTATCACGATGGGCAAAGCCAATAAAAGCACTACCAATGTATCTGTAACCAATAGATCGGGCTTAAAGAGCAAGGTTACCAAATAGCCACCAATAGCACCTCCAAAATGGGCAGTATGCCCAATATTGCCCAATCTGGTTTTCATTCCGTAGATGGAATAAAACAAATAAAGTATCCCTAAAACATAAGCGGGCAAAGGTATAGGAATGAACATAATTCCCAAACGCATCCCGGGCTCCAATAGGATGGCCGAATACAGTATTCCTGTAACCGCTCCACTGGCCCCTACGGCACTGTAATAGGGTTCGTTTTTATGAAAGTACAATGCCAACAAACTTCCCGCAACCAGGCTAATAAAATAAAGGATTACAAACTTACTGGGACCAAACCAATCAATGACCACGTCTGCAAAAAAATAAAGGGTGAACATATTAAAAAACAGATGGGAAAGGTCTACGTGTAAAAAGCCCGAAGTAAGCATTCTATCTTTCTGTCCCGCCTGAATTGCACCTACACCAAACTTGTAGCGTTCAAAGAAAGTCTGGTTATTAAAACCCTTTAAGGAGGCAAGTACATTGGCAGCCATAATGGCAATGGTAGCGAGATGAAGGTTATTCATGAAGAAAACTATTATTTTTAGGTTCAAATATAGCTATATTTGCCCTAATTATATCTGCATGCAGTTCATAGTATATATTTTAGTTTACCCTCTCCTATGGCTTATTTCCATATTACCCTTTAGACTTTTCTATTTTTTTTCGGACTTTGTCTTTATTATACTGTTCTATGTGGTGGGCTACCGCAAAAGAGTCGTATATGAAAATCTTGCAAGGGCATTCCCCGATAAGCCAACAAAAGAACTAAAAGGAATACAAAAGGAATTCTACCGTCATATGTGCGATATGTTCCTGGAAATGGTAAAGACCTTGAATCTATCAAAAGAGGACCTAAAGGAACGCTATAAGATCATCAATATTGAAGTACTTCAGGAAATAGTCAAAAATAAGAGCGTTCTCATCGTATGTTCCCATTACGCCAACTGGGAATGGAACGTAAGTATCAATAATTATGTACATGCCAAAGGATATGCCGTATATCAAAAGATTGGGAATTCCTATTTTGATGATCTGATAAAGAAAATAAGGGCCAAATGGAACACCACCCTAATAACCCAGCAAGAAACCGTAAAAACGGTATATAGGAATGTACAAAACGGGGTAATTTCGGCATACGGTATGGTAAGCGACCAATCCCCTCAAGCAAAAAGGGCCCAATATTGGAGTGAATTTATGGGCGTTAAGGTTCCTATTTTTAATGGACCGGAGAGCATGGCCAGAAAATTGGACCTAGCTGTAGTATTCCTAAAGGTGTCCAAAGTAAAAAGAGGGTATTACCAAGCAGAATTCATCCCCATTACCACTGCCGGCAGCAAGACCAAAAAACACCAAATTACGGACCAATTCCTCAGGTTGACCGAAGATCAGATACGGGAAAAGCCAGAGTATTACCTTTGGACACACAAACGTTGGAAACATCGAAATAAAGTACCCGTGGAATTCCAATAGGAATAGGCCTATTACGATAAATTTTTGAACATCCGGAAGCAAGCCAAAGGGCCCATGCAAACCACTACCCCATTAATCCCCTGGAACACATCGCATTAAATTGAATGCCTTCCCGCAGATAGCAGCTATAGTTCCATTGGTTTGCGAACCAATGTTGTTGGTCTAAATTCATGGAAAAATTGCCTTTTTATTTATAAATTAATACCCTATTGATATAAAGTTGGCTTTACTATGGACATTTTTGGAACCCTTTATGATGAGGTAGTTGGATTTTTGGGAATACGGCAGGCGCTGGAATTATTGCAAGCGGGCGACTATAGTATATTCTCTACTTACGACGGTGTGGTTTCCCTTATCTACCCCATTATCCCCCTATTACTACTATTGGAGTTCATCCTTGGCCTGGTATATAAAAAGCCTAATACCAAGGTATATAAGGTAAACTTCCTCATCTATGTGTTTAACAGGTTTGTTGGCCGATTTATAGCTATAGCCATGGTAACCCTTATTATAGGGTGGTTACAACCCTATGCCCTATTCCAAACAAAAATGACCTGGTACTGGTTTATTTACGGATATATTGTTTGGGAATTTGGCCATTTCTTATACCACTATTGGGGGCACAAGGTGCGATTTTTTTGGTGCTTGCACTCTACCCATCACGCACCGGAACAAATGAATCTTTCCGTAACCCATGCCCATTTTTTTCTGGAGGCCCCCTATGCCGATGCCATTAGGACTACGGTTTGTATTCTGTTGGGTGTTGAACCGGTTCTGCTCTTTTTGATCATGTTCATAGATGGTACCTATGGAGCATTCATACATGTTGGGGAAAATATGATGAAGGATGGCAGAATGGGTTTTCTGAACAAAATTATATTGACACCCTCCCATCATAGGGTACATCATGCCCGAAACCCGCTGTATATGGATACCAATTTCTGTAATTTACTGAATATCTGGGACAAGGTTTTTGGGACCTATCAGGAGGAACAACATGACATCCAAATTGAATATGGAATTACCCGTAAAATGGATAGCGGTAACTTTTTTGATGTTTATTTCGGGGAATTTATGGCCCTTTTCAAGGATATCGCCAAAGCGCCCGGCCTAAAAAATAAAATTCTCTATATGGTCATGCCCCCAGGTTGGAGCCATACAGGGGAACACCAGACCTCCAAGTTGGTACGTGGAGCCTACCTAAAAGAACAACTGGCTAAGGAGTAAATACCAATGTTGCAATTACAATACAATGATCGCTGGCATAATTCTCACATAGGATCCCATAATCCAACACCTGCCATTTTTCGGGTTGATTGTACATAATATGATCGATGCAGATATTGGGTCCCGTTGCCGGAAAAGTCCCCTTCCATGCATTGGGATGGTTGGGTTTTGTAAATTTTTCAGAAATAATGGTGATGGGCTTGCTATGGGGCTGTGCGTTAAGATCGCCCACTACTAAAGTGGGATAATCGGTATTCCCCAGATGGGCAACAATTGCCTTGGCCTGCATTACTTTATCGGTTTCATCCTTCTGATGATCCAAATGTGTGCCCACAAACTGAATGGTATTCCCTTTTTTGGTTTTGATCCGGGTTATCAAGGCAGCCCTCGGTTCCGAGTTCGGCAAATGTGGCAAAGCCAAATTTTCACTGCCAACAAAGGTATATTTGGATAGCACCGCCTCCCCATACTCCCCTCCATCATAATACATGGCCCGTGCAAAAAGCGAGGCCATTTTGGTACGGATTCCCAATTCGGTAGGCAGATCGTACTCTTTTGCCCTTTTCGTTTTAAAATCAACCTCCTGTAACGCTACCAAATCGGGCTTGTAATAATTAATCACGCCTGCAATGGTATCCAAATTAAAATCGTCCCTGGTAGTGGCACCGTGCAATATATTAAAACTCATCACCCTCAGGGTATCTGCCTGCGCAAGGCTACCATAGGAAGTGCCTCCCACAATAACAAAAAGAAATAATTTTACAATCTGGTATTTCATTTGCCCATTTGAAATTAGGGCCGAAAACACAATATCTCCGACCCTATATTATCTGATTAATTTAGATTCCCGCCACTATTTTTATCTCACCTATTATGGTATCGGCCAAACCATCCGCTTCGGCCTGACTTTTGGCTTCCGTGTAAATTCGGATGATGGGCTCGGTATTGGATTTGCGTAAGTGTACCCAATTCTCCGGAAAATCTATCTTTACTCCGTCAATAGTAGAAATTTCCTCATTTTTATATTTTTCGGCCATGGCTAGAAGAATACCGTCCACATCCAAACCAGGAGTTAGTTCTATTTTCTTTTTACTCATAAAATAACTAGGGTAGCTGGCCCTTAGCTCGCTAACGGTACCTCCCCTTTCTGCCATCAACATTAAGAATAAGGCCGTTCCCACCAGGGAATCCCTACCGTAATGACTTTCAGGGTAAATAATACCTCCATTGCCCTCACCACCAATTATGGCCTTATTGGCCTTCATTTTGGTCACTACGTTTACTTCTCCTACGGCAGCCGCTTCATAGGTACCTCCGTGTTTTTCAGAAATATCCCTTAAAGCCCTGGAAGAGGATAGGTTGGAAACGGTATTCCCCTTGGTTTTTCCCAACACATAATCTGCGCAGGCCACCAAAGTATATTCCTCCCCGAACATTTCCCCCTCATTGGTAATAAAGGCCAAACGATCAACGTCCGGATCAACCACAATTCCAAAATCGGCCTTTTCCTTAACCACCAGTTCACAAATATCGCCCAAATGTTCTTTTAAGGGTTCTGGGTTATGGGGAAAATGCCCTGTTGGATCGCAGTACAGTTCCACTACTTCCACTCCCAATTCCTTTAAAAGTTTAGGTATGGCAATACCACCAGTGGAATTTACCCCGTCTACCACCACTTTAAACTTGGCCGCCCTTATAACCTCGGCATCCACCAAAGAAAGGTTTAGCACCTCATCTATATGGATATCAATATAGGAATCGTTCCTATTTATGGTTCCCAAATAATCTACCTCTGAAAAGTCAAAGGCTTCCTTTTCTGCTATTTCCAGTATTTTGGCCCCTTGGGCAGCATCCAAAAACTCTCCTTTTTCATTTAAAAGCTTTAGGGCGTTCCATTGTTTTGGATTATGACTGGCCGTAAGGATAATTCCTCCGTCGGCCTTTTCCAAGGGAACCGCTATTTCAACGGTGGGTGTCGTAGACAGATCCAAGTCCACAACATCTATTCCTAGGCCTACAAGGGTGGATACGACCAAATTCTGGATCATTTCCCCGGAAAGTCGGGCATCGCGCCCAATCACTACCGTTAATTTTTCCTTTTTTGAGTATTCTTTTAACCAAACACCATAAGCAGCCGCAAATTTAACTGCATCAATGGGTGTTAAATTATCACCTGGCTTACCGCCAATGGTACCCCGTATTCCCGAAATAGATTTAATTAAAGTCATATTTTATTTATAAATTTTTACAAATATAGAAGGTTAGGTTTAAATCCTATGCCGCTAAGTTGTAAATTCGAACTTAATAAACTTCAACAGAGGTCAATGAATTTTTTAGCACACCTATATCTTTCTTTTGAAGACGATCAGATAACTATCGGAAATTTTATTGCAGACAGTATACGGGGCAATAAATACAAGCACCTTCCAGAAAAAATTCAAAAAGGAATTGTGCTTCACCGCGCAATTGACACCTATACGGACAAACATCCTATAGTGAGACAGAGCACCAAACGCCTGCATAAAAACTACAGTCATTACAGCGGTGTAATTGTGGACATTTTCTATGACCACTTTCTCGCCAAGAATTGGTCGGCTTACGCAGATACGCCACTACCCCATTTCGTAGACAATTTTTATGATCTTTTGGAAAACCACTATGAAATACTTCCCATTGGGGTAAAGCGGATGATGCCCTATATGATTGCGGATAATTGGATTTTGAACTATGCCAGGATGGATGGGATATCCAGGGTTTTGAATGGCATCAATAGACGGACCCAAAATAAATCCAAAATGAATTTTGCCATTTTGGACCTTGAGGAACACTATACCGATTTTGAAAAGGAATTCACTTTATTTTTCGAGGAATTGATAGTATTTTCAAAGCAAAAATACCTTTCCTTACAGTGAAACAACACTATATACTTGGGACAATTTATAACCAACCAACTATGATCTTTGGATAGTGCCCCGCAAAAAGAGGCCCATAGTTACTAATACGGACAAAAACATGTATAAAATTCACAACCAATTGGGATTTAAACACCTAATGTTCCTATTCATTGCCATTGCCCTGCTGGGCTGCAGACATAGTCCAGCTTCCCCTACTGGTTTGGTTACGGAAAAAGCCATGGTCGTTTCCGCACGTGTGGAAGCTTCCAAAATTGGATCGGACATTCTCCAAAGGGGCGGGAATGCCTTCGATGCAATGATTGCTACGGAACTGGCTCTGGCCGTGGCCTACCCATTTGCCGGAAATATTGGCGGAGGGGGATTTATGGTATATAGGAAAGCCAATGGGGAAATAGGAGCCTTGGACTACCGTGAAAAAGCACCCTTGGCCGCGCATACGGATATGTATTTGGATTCCTTGGGAAATGTAATTGCGGGAAAAAGCACTTTGGGAGCAACCGCCGTAGGGGTTCCTGGCACTGTGGCCGGTGTAATTGCCGTCCATGAAAAATTTGGGTCCCTACCCCTAAAAGAAATTATGGCGCCAGTGATAGCATTGGCCAAGAAAGGTGTTGTTGTAACCGAGAAGCAAGCCAAAAGGCTGGAGAATTATCGCGATATTTTTATAGAAGTGAATAGTGACACCACTTTTTTTGCCACGGTATACAAAAAGGGCGATTCCATAAAGTACCCCGCTTTGGCCAATACCCTGCAAAAAATTTCCGAACAGGGTAAAGACGGATTTTACAAAGGGGAAGTGGCTGAAAAATTAGCGGATTTTATCCAAGCCAAGGGCGGTTACCTCACTACCGAAGACCTTGAGAAATACGAAGCCAAATGGAGATCTCCCCTTACCTTTAATTACAAAGACCTAAAAATCATATCGATGAGCCCTCCTAGCAGCGGCGGGTTTACGTTAAATCAAATTTTTAGGATGATGGAACCCTATGACGTATCGTCCTATGGGCATAATTCCCTTAAAACCATTCAGTTGTTTACCGAGTCGGCCCGCAGGGCCTATGCCGATAGAAATTATTTTCTAGGCGACCCGGATTTTGTGAAAATCCCTTTAAAGGAGCTTTTGTCGGAACCCTACCTACAGGAGAGAATGAGTGATTTCTCTTTTGATAAAGCCACCAAATCCTCTGAAGTATCCCATGGGGACGTACAAATTATTGAAAGCGATGAAACTACCCACTACTCTATTGTAGATTCGTTCGGAAATGCCATTGCTGCCACAACAACCATCAATGGAGGCTATGGATCCAAATTGTACTCGGACGAACTGGGGTTCTTTCTAAATAATGAAATGGACGATTTTAGTGCCAAACCCGGGGTTCCCAATATGTTTGGGCTTGTGGGGGCAGAGGCCAATAGTATAGCTGCTGAAAAGAGGATGCTAAGCAGTATGACGCCTACCATAATTGAAAAAGACGGCAAATTATGGATGGTGGTCGGCACCCCTGGAGGTTCCACCATAATAACCGCAGTAGCACAGACCATCCTTAATTGCTACGAATTTAACATGAGTATGCAGGATGCCGTAAACGCTCCCCGTTTTCACCACCAATGGCTGCCGGATGCCATAATTTTTGAACCGGACGGATTCCCAACCAGCCTAATGACCGATCTAAAGAACAAAGGATACCTCATTAATGAAGAAAACACACCGGTTATTGGTAAGGTAGATGCCATTAAGGTTCTCCCCAACGGAAAACTGGAAGGCGGTGCCGATAAACGCGGCGATGATACCGCTGTTGGATTTTAATTAAAATGGCCGGAGTCCTTAAACCCTAAGATTACTGCCAAGACATAGATTATTTCTTCAAAATAAAGATAAAAGGTGATGAGAAAATTAGGTAAAATACTATTATGGATATTAGCCCTGGTGTTCATTTTGGCCGGTATCCTCTACACCATTTACAACGAAGAACTACCTGTTGGCATCAAGAGCGATCATGCGGATAGCTTGGCCTTAAAAATGTTGACAGCCCTTAATTACGAGGCCTATAAGGACACCCGTTTTCTGGAATGGTCCTTTGCCAACGGGAAACACCATTATAGATGGGATAAGGAAATCAACACCGTAAACGTTACTTGGAGCGATTATGAAGTACAGCTCAATTTAAATGAATCCACAAAAAGTACAGTTTCAAAAAACCATATTGATATTGACGGTCCCGAAAAACAAAAACTGATAAACAAAGCTATCTCCTTCTTCAACAATGACTCTTTTTGGCTGGTGGCCCCCTTTAAGGTTTTCGACCCTGGTACCAAAAGGAGTATTGTACCCTTGCAAGATGGTTCCGAAGCTTTGTTGGTCACCTATACCTCGGGCGGAGACACTCCAGGTGATTCCTATTTATGGAAATTGCAACCCAATGGTTTCCCTATTAGTTTTAAGATGTGGGTAAACATTATTCCTATTGGCGGTATCGAAGCTAGTTGGGACGAGTGGCAAGTAACGGAAAGTGGTGCATTTCTGCCCAGTAAACACCGTATTGGCCCGATTTCATTGGAGATGGGGGATGTGAGGGGGTATGAGTGATGCAATTAGCAATAAGCAATTTTAGCGTAAGAAGTAAAATAGTATTGAGTGATTAGTATTGAGAATTTAGATGCTAGAGTCTAGATTATTGGCTCTAGGCTCTAAGCAACACCCCTGTCAGATCCAGCTCATCTCCATAAATATCGGGAGTGAACTATATGAAAGACAAGGTCCAAAGTCGAAAGATCAAGGGCTAGATTCAAAACCAATTGTGTGCGACTTCTCGTCGTCCCGAAAAAGGGACTCTGTCGAAGTGACTAGGATGTCCGTTCGAGTGTGCCTGCGGAAAGACGGAGTCGTTAACTACCTCATTGCAAATTAACCAAAGGCTCACCTCTTGGAACGAAGAGGGGAATGAATTTTGCGCCATTTTGCGCGAAAGAAAGGGGAGTTGGAGGCCCTAACTTTCACTTATTCTCCGTCTTCTGGCTATTTTCCCAAGGATTGGGATTTCCGAACCCTCCGTCTTGGCTTATGGCGATCGTCTGAAGGGAGGAGCTTTTTTTAATTCGTCATTACAAGGGCAGTAGTGTGTGTTTTAAAATGAACAGTTGACAGTAGCTGAATCAGATAACAGTAAACAATGTTAATGTTCAATATTTTAGGTTTTTGAAACTACGAAAAAAAGTTCATTCCCCTAGGCAGGCCTGTCCCGAGTTTTCCGAGGGAGGACAAGGTGGCTTCGACAGAGGAGAAGGTGGAAGGGGTTCGAAGCGCGGCAATCTGCTGATTGCTATGTTGAGATTGCTCCGTCGACTCCGCTCAGCACAGGCCCAAGGGAAGGAGCAATTCTTATTCCCTTATTGCGTAAAAACATTCCCCCAAAACCAAAAAGTCACCAACAGACCTTTTCAAATCATATTGGTGACTTCTTGCTTATACTGATGTAGGTAACCCTACTTAAACTCCGGCCAATACTCCTTTACTTTTTTTCGTAGGAAGGCTACACTGCGTTCCAATTGATCCATTCCGTCCACACCATCTTCGATACTGATCCAACCGTCAAAACCAACCCGTTTCAATTCCTTAAAAATAGCATCATAATCGTTTAGGCCCTTGCCAATCTCCCCATGACTAAGCCTTTTGGCATAGCCCATGGCACCACCTTCCTCCTTGCGCAGGTCCTCAATGGTTCCTTCCTTCAAATAGCGATCACTGGCATGCATGGTAACTACGCGGTCCGAAACCCTATATAGGAGTTCCAGGGGATCCTCCCCTGCCAAAAAGGTATTGCTAGGGTCGTAATTCACTCCAAAATTAGGATGGTGGATGCGATCTACCAACATACAAAAAATGTCCATCTGTTGTGCAAATTCCGGATATTCCCAAAAATCGTCCTTATAGTGGTTTTCCAAAATGAGGGTAACGCCCAACTTTTCCGCATGGGGAAGGCACTCCTTAATGCAATCCGCAGCAAAGCCAACACCTTCCTCTATGGTCAGTTCTGGACGACGTTGTCCGGACAATACCCTACAATAGGTGCCGCCCAGGGCATGGGTCATTTCTATCCATCCTATCTGTTTTTTAATTTCCTTTTCCCGAAAAGCGGCATCAGGATGCGTAAAATCCGGGGAACAGCACAGCATGGGTATGGTTTTCCCATGACGTTCCACCTGCTCCCTAAAAACGGGCCAGTTGGCCTTATCGGCCATCTCCAAAAATCCGGCATACCATTCCAATCCGTCTACCTCCAGCGCAACGGCCAGATCGATCCATTCTGAAACCTTCATGGTTCCATCCTTACAAAGTTCATGCATAAATGCTTTGGGAAATACTGCTAATTGTGGCAAATCTTTATTCTTTTAAAGTTATTAATTATTTCTTTTTGTGGGAACCTTCCCAGTTTTTGGGGAGGTTCCGCCCTATCATGGGAAACTGTTCCAAATCCATCACCTGCGAACTAACTGGTCCGCATTCATCGGAAAGCCAATATACACAGGCTACCGCTATTTCTTCGGGGGTGAAAATTCGTTGGGCGGGGGCAAAAATATCCGGGATGTCCTTGTACCAGTCCGCTTTCATCCCCTGCTCCTTCTTGTTCAAAATTTCCTTTTCCGTAAGTACCCAACCTGGGTTGATCTGATTTACACGCACCCCATTTTCCCGAAACAGGCTATCGCCCAAATTTCTTGTCAAGGTCATTAAGGCCCCTTTGGACATGCTATAGGCCAGCAAATCCGGTTCCCCGCCCCAAGCGTTGATAGACCCTATATTAAGGACACATCCACGAACGGAGGATAAATGGGGCAATGCCGCCTGAATGATCATCAAAGGAGCAATGGAATTAACGGCCAACATTCTTTTTATAAAATGCACTTGGGTAGTCGCTATATTGGAAGAAGCTATATAGGCCGCGTTATTTACCACGGCATTCAACTTCCCAAATCTGGACATGGCCACATCTACCAATACCTGAGGGGCATTGTCCTCCGTTATATCCATGGTAATATGGGCTGCATTGGCATCCCCCAAGTCCTGCACTACAGCCAGACCTATTTCCTCTTCCAATCCGTTGATGACCACCTTCGCCCCTTCCTGCACACAACGTTTGGCAATGGCCTTGCCTATACCGGTATATCCTCCTGTTATTAATACTACTTTATCCTTTAAACGCATGGGGTTAACTTGGTTTTAAAACACTTTTCACCACCTTGCCCGAGTGCATTTGATCAAATGCCTCGTGCCAATCCTTCAATTCCCAGACCCCACCAATAATTGGTTTTACATCCAAGGTTCCTGAAGCCAGAAGAGACAACACTTTTTCCCATATGGGCCAGTTATGGCTAAAGCTACCCTGTAGGGTTACATTCTTTTGCACCAATGGATCCAAGGAAAAGTTTAGAGGTTGTGGACCCCAGCCCACCTTGGTTATATGTCCGTTGGGACGTACCAATTGTAGGGCTATTTTTAAAGTGGCACTTGCTCCTGCCGCATCTATTACACAATCTACTCCCAATCCGTCTTGTTTATTGGCCCAGGCACTTGCATCGCCCACAATTCCTTCACAGCCATATTGCTTGGCAATGTTCAATCTTTCCCTATCGGCTTCCAAGCCTACAACGGCCACCTCGGCGCCACATAAACGGGCTACGGCGGCACAAAGGATACCTATGGTCCCAGGGCCTAGGACAATGACCCTGTCCCCTGGTTTAATTTTGGAATTCATCACCACTGCATTATAGGCTACCGAACAGGGCTCGGTTAAACAGGCCTGCTCAAAGGGCAAGTTCTCAGGAACCGTATGTAGACATCTAGCGGGCACTTTAACAAAACGCGTCATGGCTCCGTTAACCCCATACCCAAATCCTTTTCTCGTGGGATCCAGGTTGTACAGGCCTTGTCTTGTAAGCGGACTGTTCAGGTCTATGACAGCAGCGGTCTCACTTACTACCCTATCGCCTTCCTTCCATCCGCTTACCCTTTTCCCCATGGCCACGATATGGCCACCAAACTCGTGCCCAAGGACCACGGGATAGTTTACAGGCCAACTATGGTCTGAAGTCCATTGGTGCAGATCACTTCCGCACACCCCAACGTTGGCCACTTCCAGCAACACATCATCTTCCCCTATACCCGGTTTTTCCACTTCCCTAATTTCAACACTTCCTGGCTTGGAAGAGAAATTTACTACTCCTATTGAATTCATCTTTATAGCTCTTTATATTTTTAAATTTTCGCCTATTATCTTGTTATTTCGCCGTATGCATGGATCTTTTCACAGATAAGACGCAACGAACTTTCCAAGTCACCATCGGCTGTTTTAAACGAATCGGCATCTATGGTCAGCGGTGCTCCCAAAACAACCATGGGCGCCCCGTATTCCGGACAGCGTATGGCCTGTTCCAAGGTAAGTCCGCCCACGGCCTGTACCGGTACCTTAACGGCATTGACCACTTCCCGCAATTGATCCATTGGACTTGGCATTTTTAAGCCTTGGGCTGCAATACCACGACGTTCGTCATAACCAATATGATGGATTATATAATCGCATCCAAGGTCTTCCAACCATTTGGCGCCTTCCACCATATCCGGACATCCTAAATTATCGCCCATTACCTTTACTCCGTAATCCTTACCTGCCTGTACCACCACTTTTATGGTTTCAGCATGTGCCCTGGCCATCACTACTACATGGGTGGCACCTGCCTTCGCCATCATTTCTGCTTCCAGATATCCACCGTCCATAGTTTTAAGGTCGGCTACTATTGGAATTTTAGGAAAGGCTTCCCTCAGTTTTCGCACACCATGGAGTCCTTCTGCCAAAATAAGGGGGGTCCCCGCTTCCAGCCAATCCACCCCTGCACGCAATGCCATGGCCGCCGTTTCTAAAGCTTCATCAATATTGGTAAGGTCTAGGGAAATCTGTACAATTGGTTTCATAAATGGTCAATAATTAAATAAATTAAAAGGTTGTATTTTTTTTGATTTACCATAGACCGCAATCAATTCAAAATACCACTAAAAGGTCGATAAAAGGTATTGATTTTTTTGGGCTATAGCGTCAATCCAAAGATAAAGAATCACAATACATAAAATTTATCAATTATAAATCCAATATTACCCTTTTCGGATTTATAACCACTGGTATTGTCACTTTCTTCAGTAAACTACCTCGGGGCAAGCCCGCGAGGCATTCATAGGAAACGAACTTTAATTTTCAAGGCAAGCCTCGGGGTATTATACCTTTTGGCGGTGCCAATAAACAACTCCTATGATTATCAATCTTGCTATTGTCTTTTATATTCTTGGAAGAACCATTATTATTGCAAAAGATAAATATTAATTAATACCGATTTAATATTCAATAGAACCAAATAACCCAATTTTGATCCCTTACTATATAAAGGTGAAATTGGATTTGATTTGCACCCAACAGCCAACAATAGAAAGCATTACCGAACTAACCATAAAATGACCTTATTGAAAAATCGTTCCTTAGAATTACTATTCACCTTAATTTCTTGTTTTATTACTGCATTTTCGTACAGCCAGGACGATTCATTATCCCCTAGGGATACCCTGCTTCCACATAGTTTGGATGAAGTGGTCATTACAGCAAATAGGTTTAAATCATTTCAAAATAAGACCCCTGAGGCCATAGATGTAGTCCATAACCCTACCATACAGGGATTTCAATTGCGAACAGCACCCGAAGCCCTGCTGTTATCTCCCGGTGTATTTGTACAAAAGACCAATCACGGTGGGGGATCACCGTTTATCAGAGGGTTAACGGGAAACCAGACCCTACTGTTATATGATGGCATCCGTCTCAACAACGCCACGGTAAGATCTGGACCCAATCAGTATTTTAATACCATTGATGTCTTTAGCATTGGAAAAATGGAGGTCTTACGGGGAAGTGGTTCTGTACAATATGGCTCCGACGCCATTGGGGGAACCATTCAGGCCCTAAGTCAAGAGTTGTCGTTTTCCCAACAGTCGCTGTTGGGGGCAGACCTAATGAGCCGATTTGTAACCCAAGGTATGGAACAGACTGCCAATACCGCATTGAAGTACAGTAATAAGCGGGTGGCCTTTAGGGCCAATGTCACCTGGCGAAATTTCGGGGACCTTATAGGAGGGGATACTACAGGACTACAAAGTCCGACCGGCTACCGCGAACTGGATTTTGATCTCAAGGGCAAAATACTGCTTGGGGACAGATCCCATCTTACCACGGTCTACCAACGTGTGCACCAAAGGGATGTTCCCGTTTACCACAAGGTGGCTTTAGAGGATTATGCCATAAATAAGATGGATCCCCAAAAACGGGAACTGGCCTATGCCCGACTCCATCAAGAGCTGGATAACAGCATCTTCAAATCGGCTGTGGTTACCGCTTCCTTTCAGCAGCAGGAGGAGGGCAGATTATTGCAAAAAAATGGCGCTACCCTGGAACGAACCGAAAATGATAAGGTCCGTACCTATGGCTTTTCAGCAGAAACCAGGACAAGCTCTGGGGAAATATGGTCGGCCAATAGTGGTGTAGAGGTATATAGCGACAAGGTACAAAGTAATAGGACCGATAGGGATCTAGCCACCAATACCGAAACGGCCAATCGCGGATTATATCCCGATGGGGCCACCATGACCAGTATTGCAGCTTTCAGTATGCATACCCTGCGTTTGGACCCGTGGGAAATTACAGCTGGGGCCCGTTTTAATACCTTTATCAACAAGGTGACCGATTCGGACTTGGGCACAACCAAACTAACCCCTTCCGCCCTAGTAGGTAATATGGCCGTACAACGCAGGATAAACCAATCCTCCAACGTCTTTGCCTCTATCAACACCGGATTTAGAGCTCCCAACATTAATGATCTAGGGTCTTTGGGCATTGTCGATTTCCGTTACGAAACTCCCAATTTCGACCTCAAACCAGAGCATTCGCTACAATATCAACTGGGGTATAAATTTCGCAATCGCCTACTTAAAGCAGAGATATTCCTTTATCGCAATGAATTGTACGATTTAATCGTACGCCATAGGATTGAAGGAGATAGCATAGAGGGTTACCCCGTTTATCAAAAGAAAAATGTGGAACGCGGATTTGTCCAAGGGGCGGAAATGGCGTGGGATTTAACATTGGATCCCCACTGGAAAATATCGGGAAACGCGACCTATACCTACGGACAAAATAAAACCAGTGATGAACCGGCACGCCGAATCCCGCCCTTATTTGGACGGTTGGCCGCCTCTTACAACCTGAAAAAATGGAATCTCAATGCAGATTGGCTTATCGCCGGCAAGCAGGACCGTTTGGCTTCAGGGGATATGGATGATAATAGGATACCACAGGGAGGTACCCCGGGTTGGAACGTACTTAATATTCATGCCAGTTATTCCATTCATTGTGTCACCATCGCTGCCGGACTTCAGAATATCTTCAATGAAGATTACAGGTACCATGGTTCAGGCGTTAATGGTTATGGCAGGTCTGGAGTGGTTTCGGTTTCAACGAGGTTGTAATGATTATTTTTAAGGTTTAAACCAAGAACAGAATAAGAAATAATCCTTCCCTTGGACCCCTCCCTAGCCCTCCCCCAAGGGGAGGGAATTTGTTAAGATATGACAAATAGATATTTGGTCTAGAATTATTCCCCCCTCTTTGAGAGGGGGTTAGGGGGAGGACTTTTAGACAACGTCTAATTCTAATCCGATAGTTCTAGACTCCGATTGCAATGAAGATAACAAAAACTCCTCCCCTTGGACCCCTCCCTAGCCCTCCCCCAAGGGGAGGGAATTTGTTAAGATATGACACAAATAGATATTTGGTCTAGAATTATTCCCCCCTCTTTGAGAGGGGGTTAGGGGGAGGACTTTTAGACAACGTCTAATTCTAAACCGATAGTTCTAGACTCCGATTGCAATGAAGATAACAAAAACTCCTTCCCATTGGACCCCTCCCTAGCCCTCCCCCAAGGGGAGGGAATTTGTTAAGATATGACAAATAGATATTTGGTCTAGAATTATTCCGCCCTCTTTGCTTGTGCAGCTTTTTTGCAGTAGGAAGGGGTTAGGGGGAGGACTTTTAGACAACGTCTAATTCTAATCCGATAGTTCTAGACTCCGATTGCAATGAAGATAACAGAAACTCCTTCCCTTGGACCCCTCCCTAACCCTCCCCCAAGGGGAGGGAATTTGTTAAGATATGACAAATAGATATTTGGTCTAGAATTATTTCCCCCTCCTTGCTTGTGCAGCTTTTTTGCAGTAGGAGGGGGTTAGGGGGAGGACTTTTAGACAACGTCTAATTCTAAACCGATAGTTCTAGACTCCGATTACAATGAAGATAACAGAAACTCCTTCCCCTTGGACCCCTCCCTAGCCCTCCCCCAAGGGGAGGGAATTTGTTAAGATATGACAAATAGATTTTTGGTCTAGAATTATTCCCCCTCCTTGCTTGTGCAGCTTTTTTGCAGTAGGAGGGGGTTAGGGGGAGGACTTTTAGACAACGTCTAATTCTAAACCGATAGTTCTAGACTCCGATTACAATGAAGATAACAGAAACTCCTCCCCATTGGACCCCTCCCTAGCCCTCCCCCAAGGGGAGGGAATTTGTTAAGATATGACAAATAGATTTTTGGTCTAGAATTATTCCGCCCTCTTTGGGAAGGGGTTAGGGGGAGGACTTTTAGACAACGTCTAATTCTAAACCGATAGTTCTAGACTCCGATTGCAATGAAGATAACAAAAACTCATTCCCTTGGACCCCTCCCTAGCCCTCAGGGGAGGGAATTTGCTAGGATATGGTAAATAGATATTTGGCCTAGAATTATTCCCCCTCCTTGGGAGGGGGGAAGGGGGAGGACATTTTGCCTTCAACATTGTTCACTGAAAACCGTTTATCTTTTACTTTTCAATGTTCACTGTTTATTGCTAATTGTTAATTGTCAATCATCCGCCTTATTCTTATAATGGTTTACCCGGGCATCGTCCTCGTTATCCATTGGTGGGCCTTGTTCTATTTTTCGCCAATCGATAGTTTTGTTGTACTTCTTCATGGAGAGCTCGGCATTGTACATCCGCTCATCATGGCGCTCCAGGGTATAGGGTGTGAAGTCGGGCTCCGAAGTGAAAAAATCCTGAAGCAAAGAGGCCGTAACATCAAACTGATTTACATAGGGAACATTCAAAATATTGTACATAGTCTTTAAAATGGCCCCAAAATTGGCATGGGTGTTGGAAACATATCCCTTTTTTACATAAGGGCCTGCCATCATTAAAATAGACCTATGGGCATCCACATGATCTACACCGCCTTGTGGGTCATCCTCCGTAATGATTACCAACATATTTTTCCAGTATTTGGTCCTGGAAAGAAAATGCAATACCCTCCCTACGGCCAAATCATTGTCTACCATAAAGGATTGCGGGTAAGGATAACCATCTTCCGGCCGTACACGTGCCCCATGATCGTTGGGCAACATCATGGTGATCAATTGAGGCATTTCCTCCGCCCCTTCGATCCATTTTTCCGTAAACTCCCGTTCAAACTGATCCATACGGTATTGATCGGGAATATTCATGTTATAACCGGCATAGTCGTGACTGGTCCTAGTAAAGAGTGCCTTTTGCATGGGGACCATCACCCCATGGGCTGCACCTGTATTGGTATCGTACCATTCCTCACGCACATGCGCCGTTTCATTGGCCTGTCCAAAATTATAGAAGGAAACATTTTCCCTATCCAAGGCTTCCCAAAGACCGCCAATCTCGGCATAATCCTCGGGATCTACACTTCCTATGGTTCCTGGATGACGACGCCCTGGGGCATCGGAAAAAATCTTGGCCGATTTGCTTACGCTGGCATTGGCCTCTACCCATTCGTTAGGAATAACCCCTACCAACCAATGGTGGCCATGTACCGAAGCATCACTATCGCAATAGTAATTATCCGAATAGGCAAATTGCTTGGCAGCCTTATGATGATTGGGTGAAATTCTCAGGTTGGGGAATTGTGCCTGTACCGAATCGGGCAAGGTATAGGTATTGTTAACCCCATAACGGGCCAAAGTACTATCTCCCTTCCCGGTTTTTAGCTGTCCAAAGACCTCGTCATAGGTCCTGTTCTCCTTGGTAATGTACACCACATGTTTTATGGGACTCTGACGTAGTTTTGGCAAGGGTGGCAAAGGATTGGAACCGTCATCGGTTATGGTGCTTTCCCTAAAGGTATTGTCTATGGATATTTTGGTATACTCGGCAAGTTTTTCTTTTGTGGGCATAGGTACCCTTTGGAAACTGCCCAATTGTATATCCCCAATATAATCGCCCTGTGGCGGTTCCACAAAATCCTTACCGCCATTGGGACCTGAACCAAGGCCCCGACAGGTAATGATATAAATATTCTTTTCATCTTTGGACAATTCCACCCTGGTAGGGCCCCATCCACTGGGAATAAGCCCCTTGGTGGTTTGGGACGGAATATCTATTACGGCCACGGCATTGAAACCCAAGAGGGCCACATACAGGGTTTGCTCCGCTTTGTCCATAGTAATGCCAAAGGGAAGAAGACCCCGGTATGTATCGATCCGGGGATCGACCTGAATTGGAATATGGCCAACAATTTCCTGACGCTGGTGATCTATAATGGTAATATTGTCGTTGGTGGCATTGGTGACATAGGCAAATTGCTTCCCAACGGCGATGGAGTTGGGACTTGCCCCCCCTACCACTTCGGCATCATCCACCGTTTGCCCTATCTGGTGCCCTGTCTTGAATTTCTTGATCACCTTGTTGCTATCAAGGTCTATGGTAAAAACGCTCATGGCATCAGGATGCAACGGACTTCCCACTCCTGGGATGTTACGACCTTCCACTACGGTACCTTCAATGGATTCTTTGGTGTTGTCCCCATAAGGATGGTGGGAAATCATTAAGGAATCATAATTGGCCGGAGTAGCCCCCTCTATCAAAGGGTAGGAATACACCCCAACATTGGCTACAAAGGCCTGCTTTTTATCGGGACTGATGGCCAAGCCAAAAGGTTGTCGCCCCACATTTACGGAGCCCTTTATTTTTTTGGTTTCCAGATCGATCCGCACCATTCTAAAGTTCGCCCGATCCAACACCAATAGTTCGTTCTGGGCCTCGTTGATCCTTAGGTCCGAAGTAAAACTATCCCGATACTCCTTCCCGTCAACACTACCGTTTAAAGAAATGGAGTCCAATTTCACAAGGTTTTCCACATCGTACTGTATCACTGCCCCCGTATCGCCCCCGCTTAAATAAACCGTTTTGGAGTCCTGGGCAAATTCGACCCCCAAAAAAGAACCCTTGGCCAAGGGCGATGGTACGCTACCATCATAACTGGGAATCCTGACCGATTCCAAGGAGGCTACATCTATAACGGTAAAGACCCCATCGTGCAAGGTAACGGCCTTGCTCCCATCTGGAGAAATAGCCATCCCAAAGGGATCATGTGTTATGCGCAATTTATCCCCTACAGGAGTAACATACCTCCCACTTGCCAGGATAGAAACCCCGTTTTCATCAATAATACTGTACTGATCCTTACCAGGTACCTCCAGGATGGTAATACTATTTTGGCGCGAATTACAGGAAACAAAAGCTAAAATTAAAAAGACTACAAATAACCGATTCATTAGGTTGGAATTAAAAGGTGGATGGATGTTTTTTATATGAAAAAATAATATTACGCATTTTAGATGAAAGACAGGGTCTCTTAACAATCATTTTACGTAATGTTAAAATAATTTAATTGAAGTAAAAATGCAGAAAGCACATTCTGGACCTTTCAGTAAGAGCCGTTTACGGAATCTCCCCATAAACAGCTGCTATAAAACTTCCATTTAAAAATGGCTTCGGATCTATCTGACTTTGTAGCACAACCCCTTTGCGATCGGATTCCAATAACATGAAAGCGGCCTGCACCATAGGCGCTGCCGTAGTGGCCTGTATGGCCCTAAGTCTGTGTTTCCCAACTTTTTGCGGCCGTATTAGTTTGGATACCTCGCTCCGCCTTAGTACGTCATGGCTGTCCTTGCCTTCTACTGCAGCATACAATACTATTTGATCCTGTTCCATATGTGGAATCTCGGTTTCCATTTTTTCCTGCAATGTCCCAATGGCCTTATCCCCATTTGCCAAACCTTCAATCTGCTGTTGTACCCAGGCGTAATGCCCGGGATATCTGAGGGTCTTATAATCCAAATGGCGCACCTTTCCGGCCAGGGCATCCGGCAGGTCGGCAGCGCCCCCGGAAGTGAGGTCTTCCTCATAGGTCCTGCCGTCTATAATAATCCTAGCCCTTTCCGAGAGCGATTTAAGCGGTACTTTTTTAAAATCGCGCACTGCTTCCGCATCTTTCATATATTCGGTGGCAACGCCCACGGGGCTCCAGGTAAAACCGTAGTAATGGGGTGCCACGGCATGGTCCGTTAAGGCCCCTACCTTAAATTGCAGTTTATCCACTTTGTCTACATGGTACTTTCTACAGAATTCCTGATAGAGATAATGGGCCAAGATATCTATATACCCTGGTGCCAGACCGGATTGTAGCACAAAACCGGTTTCGGCATTTTTGGCCAAGGCCATTATTTCATTGGTCTCCGCCACATATTCGGTGAGGTTAACGTAATGAAGTCCGTATTTTTTGGCATAGCCCGCCATTTTGGGGGCCAGACTTCCCGGAAGGCAATCGAGCAATACATCGCCCTGTTCGAAAATTTCCTCCATTTCTTTCGTCAGGCCCCTATCGGAAAGACAAAATGCTTGGGCAACTAAGGGGTCGGTAGTTCCCTCCCCTATCCATTTGGCCACCATTTCGGCCTTTTCCAACCTACGGTTGCCTATAAAAATCCTTATGGGTACATTGCTCCATTCGGACAATAACAAACCAACAGCCTGGGCTATCCCCCCTGCACCTGCTATAACCATGTTGTACGACATATTCCTAGGGCTAAAATTGTTATAAGAAAGATACCATTTTTTCCTGGAAGTTTCCGCTCTTAGTTGTAGTTCCCATCTTCCTTTGAGGGACTAACAAGCTGCCGGTAGGTAGACTGGAAGTGTCGACTTCCAACTTTTGAACATTCAACCTACAACCGAACACCATGTTTAGTTTCTCTTTTCCCTCACTATCCAATACTAATTTTCCACTTCCCTATACACATTTGACCCTTCCCTATATTCCGCGTTCAACATTCAATAATTTTTAAATCTTTTTGGCTAAATTACAGCCCTAAACCAAATAACCATTTTAGCTCTTGTGGCTTTTTGCACAGCTATAAATTGATAATGACCATTCATATCGACCCTAATTAAATAAAAGAACTAAAGGCATGAAATACATTGTTTGTGAGGAACCTGGGGATTTTCAGTTAAAGGAAAAAGAGGCCCCGATACGTAAAAAAGGGGAGGCCCTGTTAAAAGTGAACAAGGTGGGCATCTGCGGTACCGACCTTCATGCCTATACCGGTAACCAGCCTTTTTTTAGCTATCCTAGGATCCTTGGTCATGAACTGGCCACCACCGTGCTCGAGATAGACGAAAACGAAAAGGGAATAGCACCCGGAGACAATGTGGTTATCATGCCCTACCTGAGCTGTGGCCATTGTGTGGCCTGTAGGAACGGCAAGACCAATTGCTGCATCCAGATCCAGGTACTGGGCATACACACCGATGGTGGCATGCAGGAGCAGATTACCGTCCCCGTGGATATTTTGTTGCCGGCCAAACACCTGACCAACGAACAAATGGCCATTGTAGAACCTTTGGCGATTGCCGCACATTCCATCCGCAGGGCACAGTTGGTGCCGGGAGAGACCATAGTAGTGGTAGGCTGCGGTCCTATCGGTATCGGCATCATGAAACTGGCCCAGATAGAAGGGGCCAAGGTCATCGCCCTGGACATGAACCAGGACCGACTGCAGTATGCCAAGGAAAAGATTGGAGTGGACCATATTGTAAACGTGAGCGAAGACCCCGTAAAACAGATTTCCGAAATTACCAAGGGCGACATGGCCACTGCCGTATTCGATGCTTCGGGCCATAAGGGAGCCTTGGAACAGGGACCCGTCTATATGTCGCACGGCGGAAGGTATATTTTGGTGGGACTCTCCAAGGGGGAGCTTAGCTTTACCCATCCGGCCATCCATGCCAAGGAGACCACCCTTTTGTGCAGTAGAAATGCCACGGCGGCCGATTTTGAAAGGGTGATCGAAATCCTGGACCAGTTCCCTACCGATTCGTTCATTACCCACAATGTGCATTTCTCGGAGATGAAGGAGAATTTTGACAGCTGGCTAAAACCTGCTACCGGAGTAATGAAAGCTACGGTAGAATTTTAAATAAATAGCATACCTAAATATATGTCAAAGAATTTTTTACAAATACATCCCAATGACAATATCCTTGCCGCTTTGCAGGATATGAAGAAAGATTATGTGGTAGAATTTGAAGGGAAGTCCTTCCCCCTCAAAAACGATGTTACCGCCAAACATAAATTCGCCCTTCAGGATTTCAAGGTGGGAGATCCCATTTTAATGTACGGTACCCTGATTGGAAAAGCTACGAAGCCCATCGCCCAGGGGGAAAGCATTACCATTGACAATGTGGTGCACGCCTCCTCCGATTACAATGTAGGGGAACAACAATCGCATTGGGTAGCACCGGACATTTCCAAATGGAAAAACAGCAGTTTCCAGGGGTACCACCGTGCCGATGGCAGTGTGGGGACCGCCAACCACTGGCTGGTAATCCCTATGGTCTTCTGTGAAAACAGGAATGTAAACGTATTGCGCACTGCCCTGCTCAATGCCCTGGGTTATGAGACAGCCCAAGACTACGTTATAGACACTGAGGTCCTGGTGTCCCAGTACAAAAAAGGCGCCAGCGCGGAAGACCTGATGGCTTCCCCCATAATTAAAACGGCCGAAGACATTAAACAGAACCGTACCTTTCCCAATGTGGACGGCATTAAGTTCCTTACCCACGACGGGGGCTGCGGCTGCGACCGCGGCGATTCGGACACCCTCTGCAACCTATTGGCAGGATATATTACCAATCCCAATGTTGCCGGAGCCACCATCCTTAGTCTGGGCTGCCAGAACGCCCAGGTAAAAATATTGGAAGATGCCATAGCCAAGCGCGACCCCAACTTTTCCAAACCGCTACATGTTTTGGAGCAACAAAAAAGTAAGAGTGAACGGCATTTTATAGAGGAAGCGGTAAAGAGAACCTTTTTGGGCCTTATTGAAGCCAATAAGGTGACCCGCCAACCTGCTCCCCTTAGCAAATTGGTATTGGGCCTTGAATGTGGCGGATCGGACGGATTTTCCGGTATCTCCGCCAATCCGGCCCTGGGCTATGCTTCAGACCTTATCGTGGCCCTGGGAGGAACTACGGTACTATCCGAATTCCCAGAACTAAACGGAGTGGAACAGGAACTCATCAACCGCTGTGAAACCCCGGAAAATGCCAAAAAGTTTGCCGACATCATGAGGGCCTATTCGGCCAAAGCGGTTTCCATTGGCTCCGGATTTGAAAACAATCCCTCACCGGGAAATATAAAGGACGGACTCATCACAGACGCTATGAAGTCGGCCGGAGCCGCAAAAAAAGGAGGTACTTCCCTGGTTCAGGACGTATTGGATTACACCGAAAGGGTCACCAAAAATGGCCTAAACCTTTTATGTACCCCTGGCAACGATGTAGAGAGCACCACGGGATTGGCAGGATCTGGATGCAATGTAATTGCCTTCACTACCGGCCTTGGCACCCCAACAGGGAACCCGGTGGCCCCGGTCATAAAAATGTCCAGCAACAATGCCCTCAGTGAGCGTATGAAAGATATTATCGATTTTAACACCGGCACTATCATTACCGGGGAGGATACCATACAGACCAAAGGGGAAGAACTGTTGGACTATATCGTAGAGGTAGCCAGTGGCAACAGTGTCCCGGCTGCGGTTAGATTGGAGCAAAACGATTTTATCCCATGGAAAAGAGGGATATCCCTATAAAAGGACCTCACCCAGAACTGCCAAAAAGCAGTTCTGACCCTGCCTACCGGCAAGGCAGGCTCTCCAAAGGAGAGGTAAAGGGACCTCAAACCCGGAAAACTAGTAACTTTAACCTTCAACTTTATAACATTATAACATTAAACCTTCTAACATGATTATAGATTCACACCAACATTTCTGGAAATACAATCCTGTAAACCACTCTTGGATAAGCGATCAAATGACCGTTATAAGAAGGGATTTTCTCCCTTCGGACCTAAAGCCGGTCTTTGCCAAAAATGGCGTGGACGGCTGTGTAGCGGTACAGGCGGACCAGACCTTGGCGGAAACCGATTTCCTTTTGGAACTGGCCCATAACAATGCCTTTATAAAAGGAGTGGTAGGTTGGGTAGATCTAAGGAGTGCCGATGTGGACCAGGCCTTGGAAAAATACGCCAAGGACAAGCATCTAAAGGGCTACCGACATGTGGTACAGGACGAGGCCGACCATAATTTCCTATTGCGGCCCGATTTCCTCAGGGGCATTTCCAAATTGGAAGAGTACGATGCCGTCTATGACATCCTTATCTTTCCCCATCAGTTGGGGGCTGCCTTGGAATTGGTAAAGAAATTCCCCAATCAAAAATTCGTCATCGATCATATTGCCAAGCCCTATATAAAGGATGGCTTTTACGACGGCTGGGCCACCTTGATGCAGGAAGTTGCCAAACATGAAAACGTATACTGCAAAATCTCGGGCATGATAACCGAGGCCGATTTTAAGAATTGGACCCCGGAACAGATCCATCCCTATATGCTCCTGGTCCTTGAGGCCTTTGGTCCGGAACGCTGTATGTACGGATCCGATTGGCCAGTGTGCCTGGTTGCCGGAACCTATACCCAGGTAAAGGAGCTGACCACCAATTTTATCTCCAGCCTTAGCTCCACGGAGCAAGCCGCCATTATGGGACAGAATGCAGTGGAGTTCTACAGCTTGGAATAAGCGGTTATTTGTCAGTGGTCAGAATGTTCATCAATACCGAAAGTCTAAAATTACCTAGTAGTCATTTCGGTAACGAACGATAGAGAGGAGAAATTACGGATCAGGAATAATTGTTGTGCTTAAGAAAATATTCTTATGGAAAGAATAGCTTAATAATAGAGGTATTGAACCTAGATCCCGCCGAAAAAGGGGTGGATTTAGCCTGTTTTCCCTATTTTTCACATACGGCCTATATACGGCCTATATACGGCTTATCTATGGCTTATCCCCGGACAAGACATTAACCCATTTACACATTAACCCATTTTCAAATCATCAAATTATCTCATTTTTGTGTACTGTTCATTTTTTGCATCGCCCAAATGCGTAGCATTCATGAATACCATTAAAAATCAATAGACCAGCCGATGAATAAAAAACGACCAGGGCCGAATAACCAAGGTGCGGGGTACCTTGTGGTTAGGAGGAGCCAGCTGTAGCCTAGGCAGGCTGATTTTAAATTTCTTTAAATCTACGCACTTTCCACGGCCCCGGCGTCCAGGCCGCTTTCACTTGGGTGAAATGCTCTATGGACGCCTTCCGCCTTCCAATGTGAAAACCACTTGATTTAAGACGAAATCGAAGATTCACGAAAACCTATAAAAAATAATAAGAACCACTTAAGTAAATTGAAAATAGGCCGGTCCTTTCGTTGCGTCAACCTTCATGTGGGGATAAGTCATTTTCCGTTATTAAAAACCTTTGGCATTGCCCTCAAGGTCTATGGTTTGGTCGTTCTTCTTCCGTCGTGGAGATGGCATGGCCGTAAAGAATTATTGAAGCCCTGGAAATAATTTACTATCTCATTTTTGTGTACTGTTCATTTTTTGCATCGCCCAAAAAACGAACCAAAAAACGCTAGGCTGATTTTAAATTTCTTTAAATCTACGCACTTTCCACAGCCGCGCCGTCCAGGCCGCTTTCACTTGGGTGAAATGCTCTATGGACGGCTACCTGAACCCAATGTGGAAACTACTTGATTTAAGACGAAATTGAAAATAGGCCGGTCCTTTCGTTCCGTCAACCTTCATGTTGGGGATAAGTCATTTTCCGTTATTAAAAACCTTTGGGCATGGCCGTTAAGAATTATTGAAGCCCTAGAAATAATTTAATCATTGGTTTTACTAAATTGCTCCTATTAATATTATAAAAAACACGACTGATCAAAATCCCAAGCCTGTCCGACAAAGGCGGGATTAGTTCAACTTGCAATTTTAAGTGCGTCCTACCGACTTCTTAAAATTGAGTTTCACTGATAAAAGGAATCGACCCCAGTGTCGAGCTAGTGGACCTGGATCCCGCCGAAAAGGGCGGGATTAGTTCAACTTGCAATTTTAAGTGCGTCCTACCGACTTCTTAAAATTGAGTTTCACTAATAAAAGGAATTGACCCTAGGGTCGTGGTATGGAACCTAGATCCCGCCGAAAAAGGGGTGGATTTAGCCTGTTTTCCCTATTTTTCACATACGGCCTATATACGGCTTATCTATGGCTTATCTACGGCTTATCCCCGGACAGGACATTAATCCATTTACACATTACCCCATTTTCAAATTCCCAAATCATCTCATTTTCAAATTAATCCATTGGTACACACCTTCCCGATCCACAGATCCACCTAAAGTTGCCATTAAAAACTAGCGGGCTTCATCATTATTTATTAACTTGTAGGACAATTCACACCCATTTCATCATTTCTATCATGGATAAGTCTTAAAATTAAAGATTAATTAACCTGCTATGCCCCTAAAAATAAAGTTAAATTATGTTAATAATGATAAATATTATTAGTTTTGCAGATGGAGGTTCAATCATTAAAAGTTACCTTCACCGACCCTGAATTTTACCTTTGCGCCTTTATATTTCCCAAGTAAGGGATGCAAAAAAGACATTAAGTTGTAGTTAGAGAACTAATCTATTATGCCCTAAATAAGGAACATGGCATATCTATATGAATTATTTACCAATACCTACCTCTTGGTGTGTGTGGCAATATTGGCACCCGTATTGCTCTCCCTGAGAATGTACCCGGTCATTATCTATTTGGTAAAATCCAAGAACCTTATGGATGAACCTATAGACCGCAGTATGCACACGGCCAAGACCCCTACCTTGGGTGGAGTGGGTATGTTTATTACTTTTAGCCTTACCCTCATTGGTCTGGGTATGGTGATGGGGCTGTCCCAGATAGAGCTCATAAAACTCCTGTCTATAATCGCCGCCAGTATAACCCTGATGTTTTTGGGCATCAAGGACGACTTGGTGGGACTGGCCCCAAAGAAGAAATTTATGATTCAGATTCTGGCCGCCCTCATGGTCATTGTTCTGACCGATGTGCGGATAGCCAGTTGTTATGGCCTTTTGGGCCTGGAGGAACTGCCGTATATAGTTTCGGTGGCCTTTAGCGTCTTTGTATTCCTGGCCGTGATAAATGCCTTTAACCTGATAGATGGCATAGATGGTCTGGCGGGAACCATAGGTGTTATTGTCACTGCCGCCTTTGGTGGTTTCTATATCCTTAATGAACGTTATTTAATGGTGATCATTTCCTTTGCCCTGATCGGTGCCCTCTTAGGATTTTTAAGGTTCAACCTCTCCAGCAGACGCAAAATTTTTATGGGCGATTCCGGTTCCATGTTCATAGGCTTTATCCTGGCCTACCAGGCCATATCCTTTTTGGAATTCAATGCCACCACGGTAACGCCTTACACCGTACATGTAGCCCCTATTATGGCCATGGCCATCCTATCCTATCCCATCTTGGATACGCTAAGGGTCTTTACCATCCGTATTGCACAAAAGCGCAGTCCGTTTAGTGCGGACCGCAACCACATACACCATCGCATATTAGCCTTGGGCCTCACCCATAAAAAGGCCACCCTTACTCTGGGCATAATCAATATTTTGGTGATAGCACTGGCCTTTATCATCAAGGACCTGTATATAAACCTGCAACTGTACCTGTTGGTACTGGCCGTACCCCTACTCTATTTTTCACCTTGGTTGATATTTAGACGGGGCAGTAAAAAGTCCAAAATGCAACGAAAAAGAACCTTGGCCATGCTGCGAGCGAGGATTAATAGCTTTTTGGGGTGATTTAATAACAGGGTTGGAATTTGTCTAGGTAAAATCTTAAGTGTTGCCTTTTAAATCACCTTACATAATGAAATATGAAGTTTAGCTTTAAATTAATTAGGATTGAAAAATAAAGTAGCGTTTAAAAATAGAATTACCGGACCAGATTGGCATTGCCTAATAATCAATTAAAAAAGGTAATGCATTACCAATTAAAAGGATTTATTAAATTGTTTATTGACTATGAAAATTAAATAAGACGAAAGTTTACAAACAAGTAATAATTACGGAAGTTGTGGTTGTTATATGTTAGTTCAAGCTTATTAATAATAAAAAAATCCTTTAGAAAAATTAAATTGAGTATACTTTCATCTTTGAAAAAAAAAATCAGCAACAGTTCTAAGACCAAGCAGGTAATTAGGCTGTTTTCGGTAACCTTAATTACCATCCCCATAGGCATTATAACTAGTGTTTTTTTAACTAGGTTTTTGGGTGTAGAAAAATATGGAGATTATAGTTTTATAATTAGTATTTTTAATTTGGCCATTGTTCTATTTACCTTTGGTTTTCTGCAGGCCAGCAATAGACTTTTAGTACTTAATCATGATACTAAAAAGACAAGAGAATATTATGGAACAACTTTAATTATTCTTGGTGGACTTTTTATGGTAATGACCATTTTTCTCTACCTCTATGGTATTTTTGATGAAAATCTTAAACAAAAGTCTTTACAAAAGTTATTTATACTTATAATCCCGATAAGTTCTGTGTTTTTATTGATGAAGTATTTTGAGACCCTTTTTCAAGCAGATAATAGAATTAAATTACTAGCACAATCGAGATTAATTCCAAAAGTGATATTTGGGATCGCTGCTCTATTTCTCTACCTCTTTTTTAAGGACGCTCGAATTGACAAATTAGGAATGCTTTGCTTAGTGTTCTTTATTACGCAAATAATAGTATATGTTTACATTATTAGTAGAATAAAAATTTCGTTCAAAAATTTCAATAAACATTTTAAAGAAATTTGGACCGTTAATAAAACCTTTGGTTTAAATGTTTATTTAGGTAGTTTATTTGCTGTTGGGTTTTCTAGTCTTACCCAAGTTTTAATTGGGTATTTTAGCATAGATAACAGTGGCGTTGGGTTCTATTCATTGGCCTTAACCTTTTCAATGCCACTCACCTTTATACCAAACACTATTGCTACCACACATTACAAAGATTTTTCGACGGCCAAAAATATTCCTAAAAGGCTATTTTTTATCACTCTTGCACTGAGTACTGCTGCATTAGTAATAATTTGGATTTTAGTTCCTCCATTTGTTAAGATATTTTACGGCGAAGGATACTCCTCCGTTTCAAGTATTAATTTCATAGTTAGTATAGGTGCAATTTTATATGGAATGGGTGATTTTTTTAACCGGTTTTTAGGCTCGAACGGCCAGGGAAAAGCTTTAAGGAATAGTTCATTTTTTGTTGGTAGCGGTTTAATGGCAGCGAATCTATTATTAATACCGACTTTAGGTGAATATGGGGCTGCCTATGCCAAGCTTATTGCAGGTGCCTTATATGTAGTTGTTATTTTTTATTATTACAAAAAATTTATAAATATTAGAAAATGAATGGGACAATTTTAATAACTAGTAGATTAAACGCTTTCTGACACTCTTTCTTATACCGCCCTATCAAGTCGGAAAATTCAGTGATGTAGAACTTTTAGTCGTGAATAGAAAAAGAAGATGATAGCAGTGATTGCTTCAAAAATCCATAGGATAAGGTTCTTTAATGGAAATCTATTTAATTAAGGAGGTATAAATCTGATAATGTTATGGTTAGATTATATATTTCTCAAATCAGGATTCAAACCAGTACCTTGTTTAATACACCCATAAAATTTCTATTAGGAATAATGATAACTTATGAACAAAATTTGGATAAATGAATATTACAAACAATAACACGCTGTCACCTATTTGGTAGAAGAATAATTATATAAGTATTGGAAAATAAAAGAAAAATAGATTTAGCTATAGTTACGCGGGAGCCTTTTCCATTTGGCATGGCTGCTACTAATAGAATTTTATCATATTCAAAAGTTATATCCACTGATAAAAATGTTAAGGTATACATAGCTAAAGCTACGGAAAATAAGGCCAATGTACAGAATAAGTTAAAACAGGGTCGTATTAACAATGTTTTATTTGAATACGCTTCAAATACAACCATATGGCCTTTTGATAGTTCGAAAATCTTTAAAATTAAAAAGCTAATATTAGGTTATTGGAATTTAATAAAATCCTTAAAAAACGATAAACCCAAGACAATCATCATTTACTCAAGTGATTTTTTTTTAAGGATATTGATATTGACTTGTTTTTTAAAATCAAAAATTATAATTGAAGAGAATGAATATCCCAAAATACTTAAAAAGACCAATTCTAAATTAATTCAAAAAATTTATTTATCCATGTACTCCAGATGCTCAGGAGTAATGGTTATGACTGAAGAATTGTTGAATTATTATAAGCGCCTTAATCCCAAGGAAATTTTTCATTTACCTATGACAGTTGATATACAGCGATTTACCCAAGATTCCCTCTATCAGACTAAGGAGGATTATTTTGTTTATGTAGGTGGCAATGGAGGGGCCGTACGAGACAGTATCACAAGTATGCTAAAGGGCTTTACTACCTTTAGTAAAAAGTTCCCACAATATGAATTTCACATAGTTGGTCCTATAAAACAAGATGATAAAATACTTAAGGAATCTATAAAACTACTTAAGGGAAATGGAATTTTGCATAAGGTTATTTTTAAAGGAGAAGTTAATTCTAAGAATATTCCTCTTATTTTAAAAAAAGCTGTTGGAATTCTAATGACTCCTCAAAGAAATTTTGATAGTGGTGGTTTCCCAACCAAGTTAGGAGAATTTTTGGCTTCGGGCGTTCCCGTGATTACTACTAATGTAAGTGAAATATCTAATTTTTTAAATATTACAAATTCCTATATAATTGAACCCGGTAATATTGATGAAATTAGTATAAAAATGGAGGAAATCGTTTTAAATCCTAGAAATGCCAATGAAATTGGTTTGAAAGGGCAAGAGGTTGCAAAAAAATACTTCAATGCAGAATCATATTTGAAAGAACTCAAGTTGTTTTTGGAAATCTAAAATGAGATGAAGATAAATTCGTTAAAGGATTTTTATTTACTAATTGTCATCCTATTTTCTGGAATGGCCATACCATTTTTCAGGAGTAATGAAGGACTTATTGCTCTATGGGCACTTGGTTTTATAATTTTCTTTAAAAAAACAAATTTAACAGATAAAAAGCTTGTAACTGCAATATCAATATGGTTACTCTATTTTATAATAAACACTTTTATTATAAAGAGTTTACATCCATTTTTTCTTGGTACATATATCGCAAAAATAATGATAGCTTATTGGTTGTTAAACTATTATAAAACTTATATATTTAAAAAATATGAGGATATAATTTATACTCTTTCAGTAATTAGTTTAATATTATATACCCTACAGGTTACTTTGCCTTTCTTAATGTTTAATTTGTTTTCTACTATTGATCTCTCTGAAGGTTTATTTTCGAACATCCCATATAGAAGCATTGGCATCTATACTTTTCATCAAAAAGAGATGATAGAAATGTTTCCAAGAAATGCAGGATTTACATGGGAACCAGGGCCATTTGCCAGTTATATTGGACTGGCAATGTTTTTTAACTTAGCGAGAAATGGTGTAAATTTTAAAGATAGAAAGAGATTACTTATTTTTTTAATTGCGTTAATTACAACGCAATCCACAACTGGTTTTCTGTTATTGTTGTTAATACTAATGTGGTATGCTTGGGCACATTATAACAATAGATTTTTTCGAATCTTGTCCATACCAATTACTTTAAGTTTAGTTATCTTCCTTTTTACAAATGTGCCGTGGCTACAAGAAAAAATTTTACTAGAATCCCAACAAAATATCGAGGATGTTATAACCCATGCCGAAGTCACAGGAAAATCTTATGCACCAGGCCGTTTCGCTAGTATGCAATTAAGGTGGGAAGACTTTAAAAACTATCCCATTGCAGGTTTCGGAGGAAACATTTCCTTGCAATATGGTTATATTGGTGAAGATAATGTTGTTTCTGCAATTAACGGACTGGGCAATATTCTTGGAAGATACGGCGCTATTGGCGCTTTATTGTTTTCATTTCTTCTTATAAAATCTGGCAAGTTATTGGCCTATCGGTTTAGATATAGTGGCTTTTTTATTTTTCCAGCATTACTATTAGTTATAGGGGTCTCATTTGGAATTATAGAGTCCCCTATCCTAATTGTTTTTATATTAAGTCCAGTTTTTTTTGGTAATAAAGCAATCTTTTTTAATAGAAAATATGAGGATACTGTTTTTAATTGAGGAACTTGGTGGTGGCGGAAAGGAACGGAGGCTTGTTGAGTTATTAAAAAAACTTAGTAACTACAAGGAGGATTTTGAAATTTATTTGACTTTAGCGAAAACTGCTATAGATTACGAAGACGTTAAAAAATTACCGATTAATCTGTGCTTCTTACCTCAATGCAGTAATATTAGTTTAATAAAAATCTATAAAAATCACTTCAAAGAAATCCGGCCAGACATAGTTCATACATGGTCATTTAAAAGCACTTTATATGCTTCATTGTTAAAACCGCTATTTAAATATAATATTGTGGCCGGGTTTATTGGAGATACTTACGGCCAATCACTAACATTCAGATATTTAAGTGAGAAATTTATTTATAAACGTGTAGACGCCATAATCAGTAATTCCGAAGCAGGATTAAAAGCTTATAAAGTACCACTATTAAAAGGTAAAGTTGTTCCCAACGGTTTCGACCCTGGCAGATTGGTTTCTTTTGATAGTTCCAAACCGATTTTACACTCCTTAGGAATTTGCACTCAGTATACCGTTATAATGGTAGCCAATGTAACAAAAAATAAAGATTATAAATCGTTTATAAAGGTAGCTGAAGAACTTACTAAAATTAGAAAAGATGTTACTTTTGTATCAGTGGGAAAAATCAATCCTGAATTTAAAGAAATGGTTTCACCATATATAAATAATAGACATGATAAAATTAAATTTATAGGTTTTAACTCCACACCGGAGTTACTTATAAGTGAGTCTGATATAGGTCTTTTATGTAGTGATTGTGAAGGTATATCCAATTCCATAATGGAGTATATGGCAGCAGGCCTGCCAGTTATCACAACTGATTTAAAGGGAGCATCAAGAGAATTGGTTTTGGATGAAGAAACTGGATTTATATGCTCCAAAGAAAAACTTACGAAAAAATTAACTCTTTTGCTGGATTCCGAAACATTAAGAAAAGAAATGGGTTCAAAAAGTAGTCATCGTATAAGTAGCAAATATTCATTAAATAAGATGATTAAAGAATATATTGAATTGTACACAAAAATAAAATTAACAACCAATAAAACGAATTGAATTTGAATGTATAAACCTAAGCTATTTTAGTGTTTGGACCAAGAATTCTTTGAGACTAAATTTTTGGTCAATACACTATAACTAGTACCAATACGGCAGTATTTGATTTTGAAATAGTAAATGCTAATATTAATCTCTTTCATTCAATGCTCAAAAAGGAAAAGAAAAACAAGACTTTACTAATTATAGTTTCCATTCTTAGAATACAGATTAGTAGAACTTTAAATTTTATTAGGCCATAATTTATCACTGTTTTTTCTGTTGACTAAAAAATTATATAGGTCTAAATGTATTTAGTATGATTGATAAAAATATTCTTTTCATTGGGCCTTATGCCACAAAACCAAAAGGCGGGGTGGCTTTTGTATTATATGAGTATAAAAAGCTTTATCCCGATTCTTACTTTGTAACATCTACCATTACAAAGAATTCCATTACCAAAGTCTATGGTTTTGCTTTTGGCATTTTGAAACTTTTGTATTTTTTATTGACAAAAAATTATATTAAGATTGTGCATATCCATAGTGCCTCATATAGCAGCTTTAGACGGAAATATATTTTTTATCAAGTCTGCAGTTTTTTTCAAAAGAAAATTATTTTCCATCTCCATGGTGGAGCCTTTCAGGAATTTTACGAAACGGCTAATAATCAAATTGCTTCAAAAATAGAAGGCATATTAAATAATGTTTCCTGTGTTGTCTGTTTGTCAAATAATTGGAAGGTGTATTATCAAAAACAGTTTTCTCCTAAAAAAATTGAAATTATTCCAAATATTATAGATTTTAATGAAAAAGAAAATTTAAGAGCTACAAAAACTAATGATACTCTAGTTTTTCTATTTTTAGGTTTAATAGATTCAAATAAAGGAATATGGCTTTTGCTTGATACATTAAGAGAACATAGGAATGAATTAATAGGAAAAGCAATTTTTAATATTGGAGGTAATGGCGAAACTCAAAAATTGCAAAGACTTATCAAAGAATACGAATTGGAGGGAGTAGTCATTTTCATTGGCTGGGTATCTGGAGAACAGAAATCGAAACGATTACAGGAGGCAGATGTTTATTTACTTCCATCCTACAACGAAGGATTACCCATTTCTATTTTAGAAGCTATGTCCTATTCCTTGCCAATAATTTCCACTTATGTAGGAGGCATTCCAGAAGTCGTCTCATCTGAAAATGGAATATTAATATCTCCAGGGAATAAAGAAGAACTAAGGGCGGCGATAAATTATTTCATAGAGTTAAACCGAGAAGAACGGTACTCATTAGGCCAAAACTCCCATATAAAAGTAAGACCGTACTTACCTGCGGAAGTCAATAAAAAGCTTAATAATCTTTATACGACATTGTTAACAGAACACTCACAGTACATATGATTCGGCAATACATAAAAGAAACTATAAAATTTATAGTGCGTTCAAAGCCCTTTATAATGAGTGAAATAAAGGAAATAGAACGGTTATCCCGCATGAATGAAGAAGATATGTATGTTTATAAAGAACAACAGTTTTTGAAAATTTTTAGAAAGGCCATTACTAAATCTAAATTTTATAAACAATTTTACTCGGATGCAGGGATAACCCTAGATGATATCAAATCATTAAAGGACTTAATTAAACTTCCAATTCTGACAAAGGAAACTTTAAGACTTAACACTGATTTGATTCCTACAGTACCGAAATGGCAATTAATTTCCGCTAAAACTAGTGGAACAACAGGGACTCCACTCAGAATATATCATAGTTATCGTAGTATAAAAAAGGAACAGGCATACATAATCAAAAATAGAGAGCAACGAGGTTTTCTATATGGTTCACCAATCGTTTCTATTAGAGGAAATTTATTCAAAAGCATCCCTAAATTAAAATTACATTTATCGAACACCTTATACATTTCCAGTTTCAATTTAAAAAGTGATAATATCGAGGACTATTATAGTGAGATAATAAAATTTAAACCTAGGGCTATTGAAGGCTACCCAAGTTCCTTATATAATTTATGCCTTTACCTTATTGAAAAAAAATTGTGCCTGACAATCCCCATAGCTTTTACTTCATCAGAAACACTGAATAGACATCAACGTGATTTGATTGAAAAAACGTTAAACACAGAAATTTTTGACTATTATGGAACAACGGAACGTTCTATTTCACTAATTGAGACAATGGACCATCAAGGTTACATCGAAAATCCTGGTTATTCTATAAATGAGTATTTTGAAAATAGTATTGTCACTACTAGTTTAATAAAAGAAAGATTCCCATTAATTCGCTATGAAGTCAATGATAACCTCAAACTAGAAGATCCAAATCTAAAAACTCCTATCATAAAGAAAATTGAAGGCAGAAAAGAGGATATCGTAATTGCAAAAGATGGATCAAGAATTGGACGATTGGACCATATTTTCAAGGGCGCAAAGAATATAGAAAATGCTCAAATCATCCAAGAAGAAAAAGGAACCTTAATTATAAACATTGTAACTTCAAAAGGATTTACAGAGGAAGATAAAAACATTATAGAAAAAAAGGCATATGATTTAATTGGCAAAAACAATATGACACTCAGAATTGTTCAAATTTCTCATGATCAATTACTATATACCGCTAGTAATAAATTTAAATTTGTAATTTCTAAAATGCATAAATGAATGCAATAATATAGGTCATCAATAGATTAAATACCCTTTTGGGCATACCTCTTTTAATTGCTGACAAACCTTATAAACTTGGATAAACACAAGTAAAACAAATTAAAAATAGTTCCCCAAAATTAAATACCATGCGAGCGAAAATGCAGAAATACCTCAAAGAGACCCTAAAATACGTGGTGCGATCCAAGCCCTTGATTCAAAAAGAAATTAAGGAAATAGAGCGACTCAGCTTGTTGACCCCTGATGAATTGACGCTCCATAATGAACAACAGTTTTTAAAAATATTTAGAAAGGCCATTACAAAGTCCAAATTTTACAGGCGTTTTTATGCCGAGGCAGGAGTGACCATCAATGATATAACCTCTATAAAGGATTTGCACAAGTTACCAATCCTTACCAAAGAGATCCTACGGCAAAATACCGAGTTGGTCCCTACGCAGCCTTCCTGGCTTTTGATATCGGCCAACACCAATGGCACCACAGGGAACCCCTTAAAATTATATCACAGTTACAAAAGCATTAAAAAAGAACAGGCCTATGTCTTTATAAACCGTAGAGATAGAGGGTTTACCTATGGGGAACCCTTGGTATCCCTTAAGGGAAATTTGCCCAAAAACATCTTTAAATTAAAGGTGCATGTCTCCAATACCCTATACCTGTCCAGCTTTAATCTCAATACCAGTATTACGGAAAAGTACTATGCAGAACTAGTAAAGTTTAAGCCTAAGGCCATAGAAGGCTTCCCCAGTTCCTTGTACAACCTCTGCCTACTCCTAAAAGAAAAGAAACTGCAACTACAAATTCCAATAGCCTTTACATCCTCGGAAACCTTATATGATTTTCAACGGGAACTCATTGAAAAAACTTTGAACACCAAATTATATGATTACTATGGTACTACGGAGCGTAGCATTTCCTTAATGGAAAAGCTGGATCAGCAGGGTTATATGGAAAATCCTGGCTACTCCATCAACGAATATCACAAAAACAAGATAATTACCACCAGTCTCATAAAAGAAGGATTTCCCCTAATCAGGTACGAGGTCAACGACAGGATCAGGTTCGGGGATAATAATCCCAATCCGCTATTTATACAAAAAATAGACGGGAGAACAGATGATGTGGTCATTGCCAAAGATGGTTCCAAAATTGGCCGTCTGGATTATTTAATACGAGGAATCAACAACATCCAAAACGCACAGGTGGTACAGGAAAAAATTGGGGAACTGACCATAAATGTATTGGCGTCCGAAGCCTTTGGGGAGGATGACATAAACCTAATTCAGAAAAAAGTAGATTATTATATTGGCAAGGATAATATGGACATCAATATTCAACAGGTAAACGAAGACGAATTGATATATACCTCCGGCAATAAATACAAATACCTTATTTCTAAAGTTGAGTAAATGCAGGCCATAGACAGATCTTTTTTAAACCTAAAAACCTATTGTGAGGCTGAAAACTTTAAGGGCTGGGATCCCTATGACGGCCTTAATTCCAAGGTGTTTAATGCCACCCCTCTAAAACATTGGGATTTGGCCAGACTGGTATGGATACAAGGTTTTAAACGCTCCCCCATCAATTTCCGGAAATTGTTCGCAGTGCCCAAGCAACACAATGCCAAGGGTATTGGGCTATTTTTAAATGGGTATTGCAATTTATATCAACTTGCAGAAAAAGGGGAATTCCGTTTTGGGACCAAAGAAGCTATTCTAAAAACAATAACGGCCTTGTCCGATCTGCTTTTACATATGCAGCACAAGGACTATTCAGGGGCTTGTTGGGGCTATAATTTTGATTGGCAGGCCCGTAGGCTGTTCTTATTCCCTGCCCACACCCCTACCGTGGTGGCTACCTCTTTCTGCGTACAGGGACTGGTAAAGGCCTATGATATCACCCAAAATCAGGAATACCTGCATACGGCCCTGAGTGCTGCCAATTTTATTACCAAAGACCTGAACAGGACAGCTTTTAACTCGGGATTCCTATTTTCCTATTCTCCCCTCAAGGGAAATGATACGGTTATCAATGCAAGCCTCTTAGGGGCCAAAACCCTATCTATATTATATAAATATTCCAAAGATCCAGAACACTTGGAACTGGCCCGTACTACCATAAAGGCCTGTTGCGAAGCCCAGCAAAAAGATGGTTCCTGGGTCTACGGCATGCTGCCCGTACAAAATTGGATCGACAGTTTCCATACGGGCTATAATTTGGATGCCATGCAGGTTTATCAAGATGCATCTGGAAATATGGAATTTAAAAACCATTTGGAAAAAGGCTTTCAGTACTACATCCAAAATTTTTTCTTGCCAGATGGAACCCCCAAATATTATCACGACCAAACCTATCCCATAGACATTCATTGTCCCGGGCAGTTATTTGTCAACCTCTCGTTACACCGCAAATTTCCGGAAAACAAGGAATTGGCCGATAAGGTAATGCAGTGGACCCTAAACAATATGCAGGACAGGCAGGGCTATTTTTACTACCAGCTAAAAAAGAGGATAAGCTCCAAAATATCCTATATGAGATGGAGCAATGCTTTTATGTTCAACGCAATGAGTTATTATCTATTGGAAACTAACAAAACAAATGGAATTTAAAAGTTTAAATGGGGTAAAAACATACGCTCCCCAATCCAGAGTGGAATTGATGGATTATGCCATGGCCCAAAAAAGTATCTTGGTAGCGGTGAATGCAGAGAAGATTCTACATGCCACGGATGTAACCCGCGCCATTATTAATAGGAACGTGGGCTACCCGGACGGAACCGGCGCCGTTTGGGCCTTACAAAAAAAGGGGCACCATGATACGGTTAAAATTCCCGGGTGTGAACTATGGTTAGATATCGTACACCGCTATCACAACTCCAAAACCTTTTATCTGGTTGGGGGGCAACAGGCGGTGATAGATGCCACCGTAGCCAAGTTACAGACCCATTTTCCTGGGATCAGGATCGTAAATTACAGAAACGGCTATATTAAAACCGTAGAGGAACAAACCGCCCTTATAGAGGACATTGTATTAAAACAGCCCGATATTGTTTTCGTTGCCATGGGCTCTCCCAAGCAGGAGTTGTTAATGGAGGAGATACAAACCCAACACCAGGCCCTATATCAAGGCTTGGGCGGAAGTTTTGATGTGTATATAGGAGCGGTAAAACGTGCTCCGGAGTGGTGGGTGAAAAATAATCTGGAATGGGCCTATCGCCTTATCAATCAGCCCAGCCGTATTAAAAGACAAATTCATTTGGTGCGCTTTTTTGTCAACCTACAACTGGGCAGATTATAAATCCATTCGTAAACAAGTCAAACAGTCTTAAGGAAATAAAAGATGATAAAAAAATTAACGCTTATTGCAGGAGCCCGACCCAATTTCATGAAGATTGCCCCCATCATCCATGCCATTAAGGCGGCAAAAGCTCAAGGAAAGGAGATAGACTACCGTTTGGTGCACACAGGACAGCACTATGACAAAAAGATGTCCGGCGATTTTTTTGAGCAATTGGACATCCCGGAGCCCCATGCCAATTTGGAGGCAGGTGGCGGATCTCAAGCCGAGCAGACGGCCAACATCATGGTCCGTTTTGAACAGGAGCTCCTGGCCCACCCTACAGACCTTGTGCTGGTGGTAGGTGATGTTACCTCTACCATGGCCTGCGCCATTACCGCACAAAAACTGCATACCAGGGTAGCCCATGTGGAAGGGGGCATTAGATCCAATGATTGGACCATGCCCGAGGAAATTAACCGTCTGGTGACCGATGCCATAACCAATTACTTTTTCACCACCTCCGAAATTGCCAATGCCAATCTTAGAAACAGCGGCATAAAAGAGGAAAGTATTTTCTATGTAGGCAATACCATGATAGATACGCTCCTAAAACAACGGCCACGTTTTACAAAACCCCCTATCTGGGATGCTTTAAATTTAGAGGACCGAAAGTACTTGGTCATGACCCTGCACCGCCCGGCCAATGTGGACCAGGAGGCACAATTAAAAGCCCTGATAGATGAAATTATAGCCCATACCCAAGACCTGCCCCTTATTTTTCCGGTGCATCCACGGACCGCCAAAATTTTGAAAAATATTGGTATTTCACATCCTAGGCTACACATGGTGGAACCCTTAAGCTACCTGGAATTCAATTATTTGGTGGAAAGGGCCAAGGTAGTACTTACGGATTCTGGGGGCATTACGGAGGAGACCACGGTGATGGGGGTACCCTGTATGACCTTGAGGGACAATACCGAACGGCCCGAAACCATTACCCAAGGCACCAACGAGCTTATAGGTACCAATCCCAAGGCCATTGCCCCTGCCATGGAAAAATTGTTCTCCGGGCAATGGAAAGCAGGTAGTACCCCTCATTTATGGGATGGTAAAACAGCGGAAAGGATCGTGGAACATTTGTTAACGTTATAGACAAAGTCCCTGCTTTTTAATTCCCTTAAAAAGAGGTAATTTTGCCTTTATTGCCCAAGACGGAAACCCTTGGTTGGAAGTGGAAGCTACAGATAATTTTTATGTATTTTGGAGAAAGATGGGGCGTAAGGTGGAAAATTGCAAAAAATTAAGATAAGAGCTGCCATAGGCCGTAGTTCAAAAAAAATTAAATTCTAGGAGAAAGATGAAAGAAACACCCTATACGATAGAACATTTTGAGGAGGAGGAATCCTTTGAACTCAAAGAAATTCTTCAGAAGTACCTACGGTACTGGCCTTGGTTTTTGGTCGCAATTGTTTTCTGCTTAGGTATAGGGTATGCCTATATGCGCTGGGCCCCAATCATTTACAGGTCCCAGGCCAAAATAAAGATCATAGACGAATCCCAGGAAGTGGATATTGCTTCCAATGCACTCTCTTTATTGGGAGGAGGTTCCAAGATTAATTTGGAGAATGAGATCGAAATCTTAAAATCGTACCGCATCCTTTCCCAGGTAGTGAACGAATTGCACCTGGACATATCCTTTTACGAAGTGGGGAATGTAAAGACCAGACGCATTTGGGCCCCACCCTTTCAGATTACAAGACATATAGCGGCAGACAGTTTAAATAGCTCCATGCCCTATTTTATCGAATTCAAAGGAGGAGCCGCCAAGATAACCGATGTAAATGAAAAAGTATATACGCCCAATTTAAAGGAACCCGATCTTCCCACGGAAGGACTTCCCTTTGATATTAAAATGGTAGAGGGCATTGACCCCATCTTTTACGAAGGTATTACCTATAAAATGGTACTAAACCCCTTAAAAAGTACGGTATTGGCTCTGGCTAATACCATACAAGTGCAGGCCACCAACAAGAACAGTGAAATTCTTTCTCTCTCCTTAGAAAGTGAGAGTATGGACCTCAACGAGGCCATTCTAAACACCTTGATAGAAAAATTTAATCAGGACGGGGTCCTGGACCGCCAATTGGTAAGTCAGCGTACCCTGAACTTTATAGACGAACGCTTCCTCTACCTGAGCCAGGAATTGGATTCGATTGAAGGCGGCAAGGAGAGCTTTAAGCGTTCCAACAACCTTTCCTATATAGAAGCAGATGCCGGGATGAGCCTCCAAAGAAAGTCGGAGACAGAGGAAGAAGTGATTAAACTGGAGAACCAGATTTCCATTTCGGAAATCCTAAAGGAAACGGTCATCAACCAAAGTGATTACGGCCTCTTGCCCGCCAATATAGGGATAGAGAATACCAGCCTTAACAACCTGGTGGCCGGTTATAACGAAATGGCCCTGGAACGGGAAAAACTCCTGCCCACCGTAGGCAGCAACCACCCTACCCTACAGAACCTGAACGGCCAATTGGAACGGGCCAAGGTCAACATCATAAAATCTGTAAACATCTACAATACCCAATTAAGAAATTCGCTCAGACAATTAAAACTGGAGGAAAGCCGGGCCGGCTCGGTCTTTTCCAGATTGCCGGAAAAGGAAAAAATGCTGCGCTCCATAGAACGGCAACAGAGCATTAAGGAGAACCTCTTTTTACTCTTGTTGCAAAAACGGGAGGAAGCCGCCATTAGCTATGCCGTAACCGCGCCCACCGTGAAGGTAGTGGACTACGGACTTACCAATAACATTCCGGTATCGCCCAAAAAGACCATGGTCTATGCCCTTTCCTTGTTGGCAGGGTTGTTCCTGCCCTTTGCGGTGCTCTACATCCGCTTTACCCTGGATACCAAAATACACGAGCGTACCGACATAGAAAAGCTAAGTTCCGATATCCCTGTGGTAGGCGAGATTCCTTTCTTTAAGGACGTAAAAAAGAAATTGGAAATCAACGACCGCTCCCTAATGGCGGAATCGTTCCGCATCTTAAGTACCAATGTGGACTATCTGCTTACCCAAAAGGAAAAAGGGACGGGGCAGTTGGTCATGGTCACCTCCTCCATTAAGGGCGAAGGCAAGACCCTTGTGGCCCACAATCTCTCCCTGGCCTATGCCAGTCTTAACAAAAAGGTACTGTTGATAGGTGCCGATCTTCGAAATCCGCAGCTACATAGCTTTTACGGTATAAGTGTAAACCATTTAGGCCTTTCGGATTATCTAAAGGATCCGGGAATGAACTGGAAAGACTGTGTGGTGATGAGCGGTAATGACAATCCTACCCTGCAGATCTGCTTTGGTGGTTCCGTACCTCCCAATACCCCACAACTCCTGTCTAGCTCCGGTTTTGAAAAATTCATCAACGCCGCCAAAAAGGAGTTCGACTATATCATTGTGGATACCGCCCCGACCATGTTGGTCACGGATACCCTTTTGATCTCGAAATTCGCCGATGCCACGGTCTTCGTTACCCGTTCGGGCCTAACGGACAAGCGTCTCTTGGAATTCTCAAAAAACTTGCACAAAACCAAGAAGCTTAGAAACATGGCCTATGTGGTCAACGGTGTGGGCAATGGCAAGGCCAAAGGATATAACTACGGCTACGGCTATGGTTATGGGAGTGGGAAGTAGAAAGGTGTTGAAATATTCAAAGTTCAAAAGTTGAAAGTCGCCGCTTTCACAATAAGCAATTAGCAATGATCTGTGTTCCTCGGCCAAAAGCTAGAAAGCAAATTAACACATTGACTCATTGCTACATTTTCAAATTTCGAAATTATTTCATTTTTGTGTTCTGTTCATTTTTTGCATCGCCCAAATGCGTAGCATTCATGAATACCATTAAAAATTAATAGACCAGCCCATGAATAAAAAACGACCAGGGCCGAACAACCAAGGTGCGGGGTACCTTGTGGTTAGGAGGAGCCAGCTGTAGCCTAGGCAGGCTGATTTTAAATTTCTTTAAATCTACGCACTTTCCACAGCCGCGCCGTCCAGGCCGCTTTCACTTGGGTGAAATGCTCTTTGGACGGCTTCCACCTTCCAATGTGGAAACTACTTGATTTAAGACGAAATCGAAGATTCACGAAAACCTATAAAAAATAATAATAACCACTTAAGTAAATTGAAAATAGGCCGGTCCTTACGTTCCGTCAACCTTCATGTGGGGATAAGTCATTTTCCGTTATTAAAAACCTTTGGGCATAGCCGTTAAGAATTATTGAAGCCTTGGAAATAATTTAATCATTGGTTTGACTAAATTGCTCCTATTAATAAAAACTATTTATCAAAAAAACACGACTGATCAAATTAACCCATTGATTCATTATTACATTAGTACATTGACTCATTGGTGCATTTTCAAATTTTCACATTAACTCATTTTTGTGTTCTGTTCATTTTTTGCATCGCCCAAATGCGTAGCATTCATGAATACCATTAAAGATCAATAGACCAGCCGATGAATAAAAAACGACCAGGGCCGAATAACCAAGGTGCGGGGTACCTTGTGGTTAGGAGGAGCCAGCTGTAGCCTAGGCAGGCTGATTTTAAATTTCTTTAAATCTACGCACTTTCCACAGCCCCGGCGTCCAGGCCGCTTTCACTATGGTGAAATGCTCTATGGACGCCTTCCACCTTCCAATGTGAAAACCACTTGATTTAAGACGAAATCGAAGATTCACGAAAACCTATAAAAAACAATAATAACCACTTAAGTAAATTGAAAATAGGCCGGTCCTTACGTTCCGTCAACCTTCATGTGGGGATAAGTCATTTTCCGTTATTAAAAACCTTTGGCATTGCCCTCAAGGTCCTTGATCCCTTTCCGTGAGCAAAGAACGATTAGCAATTAACAATGATCTGTGTTCCTCGGCCAAAAGCTTGAAAGCAAATTAACACATTGATTCTTTATTACATTAGTACATTGACTCATTGATACATTGATACATTGATTCATTGATTCATTAAACCATTGCTACATTTCCACATTAACCAATCTTCAAATCTTCACATTATCTCATTTTCAAATTAATACATTGATTCATTGGTGCATTTTCAAATTTTCAAATTAACCCATTTTCAAATCAAAAAAAAACCCCCATCAATTGCTTGACAGGGGTTTGTAGTATATAATAGAAATTCTTATTTCACTTCTTCGAAATCTACGTCTTCCACGTTATCCGCTTCTTTGGCATCCCCGTTGGAAGATGCTGTATCGGCGTCACCTGCCGGGGCACCTTGCTGTGCTTCCGCCTGGGCTTTGTACATTTCCTCCGAAGCCACTTTCCAAGCCTCGTTGATCTTGTCCAACGCTGGAGTGATCAGGGCCAAATCCTTAGCTTCATGGGCTTTTTTAAGCTCTGCCAAGGCATCCTCAATAGGTTTCTTCTTATCCTCGGATAATTTATCGCCAAACTCGGTCAATTGCTTTTCGGTCTGGAAGATCATTCCATCGGCCTCGTTCAATTTATCGGCGGTTTCCTTCGCTTTTTTATCCGCTTCCGCATTGGCTTCCGCTTCCGCTTTCATCTTTTTGATCTCTTCCTCTGTCAATCCTGAAGAAGCCTCAATTCTAATGTCCTGGGATTTGTTGGTAGCCTTATCGGTAGCCGATACTTTTATAATACCATTGGCGTCTATATCAAAGGTAACTTCAATCTGTGGGGTTCCCCTTTGTGCTGGTGGAATACCGTCCAAATGGAAACGACCGATAGTCTTGTTATCCTTGGCCATTGGGCGCTCTCCCTGTAGCACGTGGATCTCAACCGATGGCTGATTGTCCGCTGCCGTAGAGAATATTTGCGATTTTTTGGTAGGGATGGTGGTGTTGGCCTCTATCAATTTGGTCATAACACTACCCATAGTTTCAATACCTAAGGAAAGTGGTGTAACGTCCAAAAGCAGTACGTCTTTCACATCTCCTGTCAATACCCCACCTTGTATAGCGGCACCTACGGCAACCACCTCATCCGGGTTAACCCCTTTGGAAGGCTTCTTGCCAAAGAACTTCTCAACCGCATCCTGTACGGCAGGAATCCTGGTAGAACCACCCACCAAAATAATTTCGTCTATATCGCTCTTGCTTAAACCGGCCGCTTTTAGGGCTGTATTACAAGGCTCAATGGTACGTTTAACCAAATCATCAATCAATTGCTCAAACTTGGCCTTGGTCAAGGTACGTACCAAATGCTTAGGTCCTGAGGCCGTAGCGGTAACGTAAGGAAGGTTAATTTCGGTCTGTGCTGAAGACGACAACTCAATTTTTGCCTTTTCGGCAGCCTCTCTCAAACGTTGCAATGCCATGGCATCCTTACGTAGGTCTATCCCTTCTTCCTTGTTGAACTCATCGGCCAACCAGTCGATTATTTTTTGATCCACGTCATCACCACCCAAGTGGGTATCCCCATCGGTAGCCAATACTTCAAAAACACCGTCTCCCAATTCCAGGATGGAAACATCATGTGTACCTCCACCAAAATCGAAAACCACTATTTTTTGATCCGTGTCCTTTTTGTCCATACCGTAGGCCAAAGAAGCTGCGGTAGGTTCGTTAATAATTCTTTCTACGGTAAGTCCGGCAATTTCACCGGCCTCCTTGGTAGCTTGTCTTTGCGCATCGTTAAAATAGGCAGGAACGGTAATTACCGCTCTACTAACAGTCTGTCCTAAATAGTCTTCCGCCGTTTTCTTCATTTTCTGAAGGATCATTGCCGAAAGTTCCTGAGGGGAATATAAACGTCCGTCTATATCTACCCTTGGGGTATCGTTATCTCCTTTTACCACTTTATAGGGCACCCTTTCCGTTTCCTTGGTGGATTCGGAGTACTTATTACCCATAAAACGTTTTATGGAATAAATGGTTTTATTTGGATTAGTAACTGCCTGTCTTTTGGCAGGATCTCCTACTTTAATTTCGCCACCCTCTACAAAAGCAATGACAGATGGAGTAGTTCTCTTACCTTCTGCGTTTGGGATTACAACAGCTTCGTTACCCTCCATAACCGAAACGCAAGAGTTTGTTGTTCCTAAATCTATTCCAATAATTTTACTCATGTTTATATATTTACTGTGTTGAAAAATCTTTTTAGCACTCGGGTCTAATAAGTCAATGATTGTGCCATGACAAAAAATATGACAAGGTGTCAGAACCATCCCAGCAATTGACCAGATAATGCATACATACAGGCCAATTTGGGCATTCCCCCTTGGCCAAAAATATGCCAAGGGGTCGTGCTTTCCTTTACTAGTCCCAATAGTGTCCTTTTCAATGTCCCCTATTGGGAGCTATCCATTGCAATCACTAATGCGTTTTTTTGTTAAGGTCTAAAAGTTGAAAGTCGCCGCTATTACAATTAGCAATTAGCAATTAGCAATGATCTGTGTTCCTCGGCCAAAAGCTAGATAGCAAATTAACACATTGATTCATTGCTACATTTTCAAATTTCGAAATTATTTCATTTTTGTGTACTGTTCATTTTTTGCATCGCCCAAATGCGTAGCATTCATGAATACCATTAAAAATCAATAGACCAGCCGATGAATAAAAAACGACCAGGGCCGAACAACCAAGTTACGGCGTACCTTGGTTAGGAGGAGCCAGCTGTAGCCTAGGCAGGCTGATTTTAAATTTCTTTAAATCTACGCACTTTCCACGGCCCCGGCGTCCAGGCCGCTTTCACTTGGGTGAAATGCTCTATGGACGCCTTCCGCCTTCCAATGTGGAAACCACTTGATTTAAGACGAAATCGAAGATTCACGAAAACCTATAAAAAACCTGTCTGCCGACAAAGGCAGGCCTGTCTGCCGAAGGCAGGCAATAATAACCACTTAAGTAAATTGAAAATAGGCCGGTCCTTTCGTTGCGTCAACCTTCATGTGGGGATAAGTCATTTTCCGTTATTAAAAACCTTTGGCATTGCCATCAAGGTCCTTGATCCCTTTCCGTAAGCAAAGAACGATTAGCAATTAGCAATGATCTGTGTTCCTCGGCCAAAAGTTAGATAGCAAATTAATACATTGATTCATTGGTGCATTTTCAAATTTCCAAATTATCTCATTTTTGTGTTCTGTTCATTTTTTGCATCGCCCAAAAAACGAACCAAAAAACGCTAGGCTGATTTTAAATTTCTTTAAATCTACGCACTTTCCACGGCCCCGGCCTCCAGGCCGCTTTCACTTGGGTGAAATGCTCTATGGACGCCTTCCACCTTCCAATGTGGAAACCACTTGATTTAAGACAAAATTGAAAATAGGCCGGTCCTTACGTTCCGTCAACCTTCATGTGGGGATAAGTCATTTTCCGTTATTAAAAACCTTTGGGCATAGCCGTTAAGAATTATTGAAGCCTTGGAAATAATTTAATCATTGGTTTGACTAAATTGCTCCTATTAATAAAAACTATTTATCAAAAAAACACGACTGATCAAATTAACCCATTGATTCATTATTACATTAGTACATTGACTCATTGCTACATTTTCAAATTTCCAAATCTTCAAATCTTCACATTATCTCATTTTCAAATTAATCCACCATCCTCCTAAATCTTCCTTAATCCAAAATCAATTATATTTGGTTTTAAGAATCAAATCCATCAGAACACCACTATTCTATGAACCTCCTTCAAAAAATTAAATCGGCCTTCATCTTGACCACCCTTTTAAGTTGTGGTTCCAAGGACCAGAAAGCTGGTTTGGACCAGGACCTGGCCATCGGCATTGTGGCGGACTGCCAATATTGCCACTGTGAATCCACTAGCTCCCGGTTTTATAAGAACTCCCCGGGGAAACTGCAAAATGCAGTAGATAGCCTTAACAATGCCCCCTTGGATTACGCCATTCATTTGGGCGATTTCATCGATAGGGATTTTAGTAGTTTTGATACCGTTGGTCCCATCTGGAACAAGCTAAAAACCAAGAAATACCAGGTATTGGGCAATCATGATTTTAGTGTTGCCGATTCCTTAAAACCTTTGGTGCCCCATAAAATGAACCTGAAACAACGGTATTACAGCTTTGTGGAACAAAATTGGCGATTCATTGTCCTGGACGGGAACGATCTTAGTTATCAAGGTGCCATTACCGAGGAAAAGTTGGCACAGACCGATTCCTTATTTACCCTTCTCTCCAAATCCAAACCGCCCAACCTTCATACTTGGAACGGGGGTTTAAGTTTGGAACAGCTTAAATGGGTGGAAAACGAGTTGATATTGGCCCTGAAAAATAATGAAAAGGTTGGATTTTACTGTCATTTTCCCGTACTCGGGGAAGACAAGGTGCACAGATTATGGAACAGTCCACAATTTCTATCACTTATAGACCAATACCCCAATGTGAAATTTTATTTTAACGGGCATAACCATAATGGCGATTACGCCCAACGCCATGGGGTACATTACCTCACCTTTAAGGGCATGGTAGATACCGATAACACCTCCGCCTTTGCCAAGGTCCGTATTACAACCGACTCCATTCTTGTTCATGGGCATGGGCGGGAACCTTCCAGAAAACTAAAGATCAGGGAATGAAAGTTGCAATGAACAATTAACAAATAGCAATAATCTATGTTCCTCGGCCAAAAGCTAGATAGCAAATTAATACATTGACTCATTGATACATTTTCAAATTTCCAAATCTTCAAATCTTCACATTATCTCATTTTCAAATTAACACATTGGTACATTGCTTCATTACCACATTAACCCATTTTCAAATTAACCCATCATCAAATCATCAAATTAACACATTGATTCATTACCCCATTAACTCCATTAGCACCTTGGTATATTTCCCAATATATAATCCTATATTTACCCTAAAAATTTAACCTATTGGAAAATGGAATGCATTAGTGTTTTCGACATGCTCAAAATTGGTGTCGGCCCCTCCAGCTCCCACACTTTAGGCCCATGGCGTGCCGCAGAACGATTTATTGGCGAACTACGGGAAAAGAACGTATTTCATACCATTACCCATCTCCAGGCGGAGGTATATGGTTCCCTTTCCCTGACAGGAAAAGGCCACGCCACCGACCTGGCCATTATGTTGGGCCTTACCGGAGCCGATCCGGTCAGCATTCCCATAGAAAATATAAGTGGGATAATAAATGGAATTCAAGAAAGCAAAAAACTGCTTTTGAACAATTCCCTGGAAATTCCTTTCGATCCCAAATTGGATATCCTATTTAAAAGGGAATTTCTCCCCTTTCATGCCAACGGGATGATCTTTAGGGCCAGCTTGGCCAATGGCAAGCAAATTAAGGAAACCTACTATTCCATAGGAGGAGGCTTTGTGGTAAAGGAAGAACTTAAGCGTTCCAAAAAGAAAATGGAAGTTTTTAAGGCCTTCCCCTTTCCTGTAGAAAAGGGAACGGACCTATTGGCTACTTGCAAAAAAGAAAATAAGTCCATTTCCGAACTCGTGTTGGAGAATGAGCGCTCCCTGCGTTCCAATTCGGAAATAGACCAAGGTCTGCAACATATCTGGGACACCATGTTGGAGTGTATGTACATAGGCTGCCATACCGAGGGGAATCTGCCAGGCGGACTCAATGTGCGGAGAAGGGCCTATGACACCCACCAAAAACTGAAGGGCCACCTCCCCTATACCACTCCTCAGGAATGGCTGCTTACCATAAGAAAGACCGAAGTAAAATTCCGTTCCATCCTGAAATGGGTAAGCTGCTTTGCCCTAAGCGTCAATGAAGTAAATGCATCCCTGGGCAGAGTGGTCACGGCTCCTACCAATGGCAGTGCTGGGGTAATACCTGCGGTGCTCATGTACTATATGGTCATAGAAAACCACGAAGCCAATTTTGAACACATTAAAAAGTTTCTGCTGGTGGCGGGCGAAATTGGCAGTATTTTTAAAAAGGGGGCTACCATTTCCGCGGCCATGGGTGGCTGTCAGGCCGAAATTGGCGTATCGTCCGCCATGGCCGCCGCAGCGCTGACAGAACTTATGGGAGGTAATCCGGAACAAGTACTCATGGCGGCAGAAATTGCCATGGAACACCATCTGGGCCTTACCTGTGATCCCATTGGCGGTTTGGTCCAAATTCCATGCATAGAACGCAACTGTATGGGGGCCATAAAAGCGATCAACGCGGCAGAATTGGCGTTGGACTCCGACCCCGCCAATGCCAGAGTACCTTTGGACAAAGTAGTGAACACAATGTGGGAAACCGCCAAGGATATGAATACCAAATACAAGGAAACCTCGGAAGGCGGACTGGCCGTTGGGGTGTACCTGAGTGATTGTTGATGCATAGAATTGAGAGGCTAGATTTAGATTTTAGAAGCTGGACTAAAGTCTTATGGTGAAAGTAATATAACCAGGTGCTCCTTCCTGTAGAGAGATTGCTTCGTAACCTCGCAATGACGAATTCTTCCAAAATATACCCCATTAGTACATTGACTCATTGATACATTGATTCATTGCTACATTGGTACATTTCCACATCAACCCATTTTCAAATCTTCACATTATCTCATTTTCAAATTAATACATTGGTACATTGATTCATTGCTACATTAATCAATTGCTTCATTACCACATTAACCCATTTTCAAATCTTCACATTATCTCATTTTTGTGTCCTGTTCATTTTTTGCATCGCCCAAAAAACGAACCAAAAAACGCTAGGCTGATTTTAAATTTCTTTAAATCTACGCACTTTCCACAGCCCCGGCGTCCAGGCCGCTTTCACTTGGGTGAAATGCTCTATGGACGCCTTCCACCTTCCAATGTGGAAACCACTTGATTTAAGACAAAATTGAAAATAGGCCGGTCCTTTCGTTGCGTCAAACTTCATGTGGGGATAAGTCATTTTCCGTTATTAAAAACCTTTGGCATTGCCATTAAGGTCCTTGATCCCTTTCCGTGAGCAAAGAACAAAGAACAAAGAACAATTAGCAATGATCTGTGTTCCTCGGCCAAAAGCCAGATAGCAAATTAATACATTGACTCATTATTACATTAGTACATTGGTGCATTTTCAAATTTCCAAATTATCTCATTTTTGTGTTCTGTTCATTTTTTGCATCGCCCAAATGCGCAGCATTCATGAATACCATTAAAAATCAATAGACCTGCCCATGAATAAAAAACGACCAGGGCCGAATAACCAAGGTGCGGGGTACCTTGTGGTTAGGAGGAGCCAGCTGTAGCCATGGCAGGCTGATTTTAAATTTCTTTAAATCTACGCACTTTCCACAGCCCCGGCGTCCAGGCCGCTTTCACTTGGGTGAAATGCTCTATGGACGCCTTCC
>NZ_QJJZ01000015.1 GCF_003201775.1 Arenibacter sp. ARW7G5Y1
CTAAATTGCTCCTATTAATTAAAACTGTTGCTCAAAAAAACACGACTGATCAAATTAATCCCTTTTTTCATAAACACAACAATTGTTCCTGATCCTGGTTGAACCCCATGGTTACTGTGATTATGGGTTGGAAAATGCGCAGTGTAGCCCAGGGATGACACAAAATAGAACACATAAAAAAACCGCCCCTCTTTTTCAAAAGGAACGGTCGGTAAAAATAATCAACAATTATTTTTATACTCTTTATATTTTGGCGGATTTAACCGTTTTAACGATTCTACCTGCTATTTTGTACGGATCACCGTTGGATGCCGGTCTTCTGTCTTCCAGCCAACCTTTCCAGCCTTTTTGAACTGTAATGATCGGAATTCTGATAGAGGCGCCCCTATCGGAAATACCATAGCTAAAGTCGTGGATAGAAGCTGTTTCGTGTTTTCCAGTCAAACGCTGATCGTTGAACTCACCGTAAACGGCAATGTGTTCTTTGACAACCGGACGGAAGGCTTCACATATTTTTTCGTAAACTTCCCTGGAACCACAAGTTCTCAAGGTAGTGTTGGAGAAATTTGCATGCATACCTGATCCGTTCCAATCGGTATCTCCAAGAGGTTTAGGATGGTATTCAATATAGTAACCGTGTTTCTCGGTTAATCTGTCAAGTAGATATCTTGCAATCCAAATTTCGTCACCTGCTTTTTTGGCACCTTTGGCAAATAATTGAAATTCCCATTGTCCGCATGCAACTTCTTGATTGATGCCTTCAAAGTTTAGACCGGCTGCTATACATGCGTCTGCATGTTCCTCAACCAAATCACGCCCATGGGTATTTAGACCACCAACGGAACAGTAGTACATACCCTGTGGTTTAGGGTATCCGCCTCTAGGGAATCCTAAAGGAAGTTCTGTTTTGGTGTCCATTATAAAATATTCTTGCTCAAATCCAAACCAGAAATCATTGTCTTCGTCCTCAATAGTGGCCCTAGCGTTGGATACGTGTGGGGTACCGTCCGCATTCATGACCTCGGTCATAACCAAGTAGCCATTAATACGATGTGGATCAGGATAAATTGCTACGGGCTTTAGCACACAGTCTGAAGATCCTCCTTCGGCCTGGCGGGTTGAACTTCCATCAAAAGACCAGATTGGGCAATCTTCCAGTTTGCCACTGAAATCTTCCTCAACCTTGGTTTTGCTCCTCATGTTTTGAGTGGGCTCGTACCCATCCAACCAAATGTATTCTAATTTAGACTTGCTCATAATATGTATTGTTGATTTTTATTATTAACGCAGACAAAAATAATAATTTCCATCATATATGCCATTTTTTAGTGGGTTAAATGACAATAATGTTTATATTTTTCTTGAGACCCCTATTTTTTTAGGGGTAAATTATTAAATATGTATTTTATGTGAATTATTTTAATGAATTGTTATTTTTGTCAAAAAATCAATTTATGTCAAATCAAAGATTTAAGGCCATAGCAAGCAGTCATACCAGGATTGAAATGGATGTGGAGGAAACCGGTAGACGTTCGGAATATTTTGGGATAAATGTGTTTAATGAGGAGCGTATGCTACAATACCTGACCAAGGATGCCTATGACAGGGTGAAGGCAGCTGTGGTGTCCGGAGCTAAAATAGACAGAAAAGTTGCGGACCAGGTGGCGGAAGGGATGAAGACCTGGGCAATTTCCATGGGGGCAACACATTACACCCATTGGTTTCAACCACTTACAGGAACCACAGCAGAGAAGCACGATGCTTTTTTTGATTTTTCGCCGGAGGGAAGGGTAATGGAAAAGTTTGGTGGCAGCCAGTTGGTTCAACAAGAGTCGGATGCGTCCAGTTTTCCCAATGGAGGAATAAGGAATACTTTTGAGGCAAGGGGCTACACTGCTTGGGATCCCACCTCACCGGCATTCCTGTACGGCACCACTCTTTGTATACCTACGGTGTTCGTGGCCTATACAGGCGAGGCTTTGGATAATAAAGCCCCGCTATTAAGGGCATTGAACGCCATGGACGAGGCCGCGACCTCAGTGGCAAAATTCTTTGATAAAAATGTAAGCAAGGTATATGCCACTTTGGGCTGGGAGCAGGAGTATTTCTTAATAGACAAGTCTTTGGCCTATTCACGGCCCGATATAAGTTTGGCGGGCCGTACATTAATAGGACAATCCGCGGCCAAAGGCCAACAATTGGATGATCATTATTTTGGGGTTATTCCAAATCGGGTGTTGAACTTCATGAAAGATTTGGAAATGGAGTGCACCAAATTGGGGATTCCGGTAAAGACCAGGCACAATGAAGTTGCCCCTAATCAATTTGAGTTGGCCCCTATCTTCGAAGAAACAAACCTGGCCGTAGATCACAATCTGTTGCTGATGGATGTCATGGAAAAGATTGCGGACAAACACCATTTTAAAGTGCTTTTCCATGAAAAGCCGTTCAAGGATATAAACGGATCAGGGAAACATAATAATTGGTCGTTGTGCACGGATACTGGGGTAAATTTACTCAGCCCGGGATCCACCCCCATGAAAAACCTACAGTTTTTAACTTTTTTCGTGAATACCATAAAGGCAGTGGATAATTATGAGGAATTATTGCGTTCGTCCATTGCTTCTGCCGGAAATGACCATAGGTTGGGTGCCAATGAAGCGCCTCCGGCTATCTTGTCCATCTTTATAGGGGAACAATTGAATGAGGTTTTAAATGAATTGGAAGGGGTTACCAAAGGGAAATTGTCACCAGAGGAAAAGACGGAACTAAAATTGAATGTGGTAGGTAAGATTCCTGAAATTTTATTGGATAATACGGATCGCAACCGCACCTCGCCTTTTGCATTTACTGGCAATAAGTTTGAAATGAGAGGCGTAGGTTCCAAGACGAATTGTGCCAAACCAATGACGGTACTAAATACCATTGTGGCCAAGCAACTTATGGCCTTCAAAAAGGAGGTAGATCAATTGGTCGATAAGAAAGGGCTTAAAAAGGATGAAGCTATTTTTAATGTCCTTCGTGAATACATCAAAACCTCCAAAAGAATTAGGTTCGAGGGAGATGGCTATAGTGAAGCTTGGGAAAATGAGGCCAAATTACGTGGCTTGAGCAATAACAAGAACACACCCAAGGCGCTACAGGTGCTTACCTCCGAAGAAAGTTTGGCATTGTTCAAGTCTATGAACGTTATGAGCGAAACCGAGGTAAGGGTTCGGCAAGAGGTGGAATTGGAAGAATATATCCTACATATTCAAATAGAGGGGCGGGTCTTTAATGAGTTGGCTTATGGCTATATTATACCTGCCGCCGTGGAATACCAGAATAAATTGATAAAAAACGTGGTGGGCTTAAAGGAAATTTATGGAGCCGCTTACAAAAAAATGTCTGAAAGCCAGTTGGATATTGTAGAAAGGATCTCCGAGCATATTCAGGCTATAAAAATGAAGACCGATGCTATGGTAGACGAAAGAAAGTTAGCCAACAATATGACCGATATAAACAAAAAGGCCATTGCTTATTGTGATAGTGTACGGCCCTATTTTGATGAAATACGTTACCATTGTGATAAATTGGAGCAATTGGTAGGCGATCAACAGTGGCCTCTGACCAAGTACAGGGAACTTTTGTTTATTAAATAATTGGACATTTGGAAATTATTGAATTAAAAGCCCACAATTAGTGGGCTTTTTTTTATGGATTCTCCTATTTTTGTCGCAAACTTTTATTCATGAGCTCATCCAACAGCAAAAGATACGATCAAAGAGGGGTTTCTGCTTCCAAGGAAGACGTGCACAAAGCCATAAAAAACATTGATAAGGGATTGTTTCCCATGGCTTTTTGCAAAATTGTCCCTGATTACCTTACCAATGATGATGAGTACTGTTTGGTGATGCACGCCGATGGTGCCGGAACCAAATCCTCCTTGGCCTATATGTATTGGAAAGAGACCGGCGATGTTTCGGTCTGGAAGGGAATTGCCCAAGATGCCTTGATCATGAATGTGGATGATCTAATTTGCGTGGGGGCTACGGATAATATTATGTTGTCCTCTACCATAGGGAGAAACAAGAACTTAATTCCGGGCGAGGTCATCTCAGCTATTATCAACGGGACGGAAGAGTTGATAGAGGATCTGGAAAAACACGGAATTACAATAAGATCTACTGGTGGGGAAACGGCAGATGTAGGGGATTTGGTGCGTACCATTATCGTTGATTCCACAGTGACAGCAAGATTAAAAAGAAATAAGGTTATAAATAATGCCAATATTGAAGCAGGCGATGTAATAATTGGACTATCCTCTGCTGGGCAGGCGAGCTACGAAAAGGAATATAACGGGGGCATGGGGAGTAATGGGCTTACCTCTGCCAGACATGATGTTTTTGCAAAATACTTGGCGCAAAAATATCCGGAAAGCTACGATGCGGCCGTGCCCGAGGATTTGGTTTATTCCGGGAATGTGCGGTTGACCGATGAGGTCCCGGATTCCCCCTTGGATGCAGGAAAATTAGTGTTGTCCCCGACCCGGACCTATGCTCCAATTGTAAAAAAAATTCTAGGTAAATACACCGCTAAGGATATTCATGGAATGGTACACTGTAGCGGAGGTGCGCAGACCAAAATTCTTCATTTTGTAGATAAGCTCCATATTATTAAGGATAATCTATTCCCTGTTCCACCATTGTTCAAATTAATTCAAGAACAATCGGGCACCGATTGGAAGGAGATGTATCAGGTTTTTAATTGTGGGCATAGGTTGGAATTGTATGTTGATCCCTCCATCGCCGAGGACCTCATTGGAATTTCGGAAAGCTTTGGGGTTTCAGCCCAAATTGTGGGGAAAGTGGAAGCAAATTCTGTTAAAAAGCTCACAATTAAAAGTGAGTACGGTACCTTTGTGTATTAAGGTATACGAATACCCTTTTTCCTACGTTGTTTTTATAAAGAAATTATGATATGGAAAGAAAGCAGTTTTTGAGGACTTTAGGCACAGGTGCGGCATTTGCACTTACTTTTCCCTGCTTGCATGGTTGTTCCAAAGATAATGACAATGGCGATATTGTGGAAGTCCCTGACAGCGTAGACTTCACCATTGATTTGAATTCTTCCGAGGGAGCAAAATTGGCAAATAACGGTAGCTTTATTTTAAAAAAATTGGTAGTGGTCGTTAAAGATCTGGATGGTAACTTTGTGGCCGCTAGCCAGGTTTGTAGTCATGAGTCCTATGATCAAGTTCGTTTTACGACAAGTAATGGCGGTATTTTCCACTGCGATGTACACGGATCGCGATTTGAATTGGATGGCACACCATTGAATCAAGTAGACAGTGTTCCGGCCAAGCCCCTAAAAATATTCAAAACAGAGTTAAACGGGCAGATTCTTCGTGTTTTTGAATAACCAAATCCGATTTTTAACCTACTTGCATGTATGGGATTTTACTTAAAATCGTTCTTCGGACCCTTATTTTCTGTTTTCGGAACTTGTCCTGTTTTATTTGTTCGCATTGGGAGGTGGCTTGGAATTCCGGTGCCAAGCAATACCGCAATGGTCAGTGTATTTTATTGTACAATAAGTAGAACTTGGGCCTATGATGGCCATATATTTACTTTAGGCAATAAGGGAAAAAGTTTAATATCTAATGTTGTTCCAGGGTGAGGATTATATTTTTCCTTTTAGTTTGTTGCAAGTTGCTTGTGGGCCATGCCCAGGAGCCTAAGTACGTTACCGTACAACGATCGGTGCACTTAATGGGCGATAAATTTGATATTACCGTCGTGGCAGACAATGAGGAAATAGGCTATATAAATATAGAGGAGGCCGTATCGGAAATTAAAAGGATAGAAAAAATGATATCTTCCTGGGACGAGGAATCAGAAACTTCATTGATCAATAAAAATGCAGGAATTAAGCCGGTAAAGGTAAGTGTTGAGTTATATAAGCTAATAGAAAGAGCCAATCAGATTTCTGAAATAACCAACGGGGCTTTCGATATTACCTTTGCGGGAATGGATAATATCTGGAAGTTTGATGGTTCCATGAAATTCAAGCCTACAAAGGACGAAATTATACATTCGGTAAGCAAGGTGGGGTATAAAAAGATTATCCTGAACGAGGTGGATCACACCGTCTTCCTACGCTTGAAAGGCATGAAGATAGGTTTCGGAGGTATAGCAAAGGGCTACGCTGCAGATATGGCCAAAGAACTGTTGGTAGGGAAGCAGGTACGCGCAGGTGTCATCAACGCTTCCGGTGATCTAACCACATGGGGTACCAAGGCTACAGGGGAAAAGTGGTTGATCGGGATTGCAAATCCCTTGAGCAAGGATAAAATATTTTCGTGGCTGCCCGTTCTGGAATCTTCCGTAGCTACTTCCGAGAGTTATGATAAATATATCACTTTTGATGGCAGGAAATATTCCCATATTCTTGATCCCAGAACAGGAAACCCAATTTCAGGGATAAATAGTGTGTCGGTGTTTTCAAAAACCGCAGAATTTTCCGATGCCCTGGCTACGGCTATATTTGTACTTGGGGTAGATTCTGGAATGTCATTGATAAATCAATTAAAGGGGACCGAGGCAATTATAGTGGACGGTAATAACAAAATGCACAAAAGCAGCGGTATCCTATTCAATTGAGCCTTGGTTAACATAGCCTTCCCTTTTAAGTTCTTCCATGTCTTCTATGTTTTTGGAACAACCATTTTTAAGAAGATAGACCGTATCACTTACAGCCAAAATGTCATTGTAAAAATGATCGGTCAGGATAATAATACTCCTTTTCTTTACTTGGTTGATCAGGGCTGTGAATTTCTCCACATATATTGGTGCAATAAATGAAAAGGGTTCGTCCAGAAGTATAATTTCCTTGTTGGACATAAGTACTAAGTAAGTTTCAACAACTCTAATTTCCCCACTGGATAAATCCTTTATCCTTTTCTTTTTATATTCTTTAAAACTTTGGAAAAGGTTCATGAACTGCTCCCATGAAACATTGAATAGCTCAAATGCCCGGTGAATGCTTAAATGCTTAGGTAAAAGTGGATGTTGGGGCAAGTAAGCTATTCTCCCTGTTCTGTACAAAGGTCTGGGCAGGCACTTTCCATTGCAACGGATGTTCTTGTATTTAGGTTTTAGATCCCCAAATAAAATTCTCAGCAAGGAAGTTTTGCCACTGCCATTTCTTCCGAGGATCCCGGTAACTTTTCCGTGTTCGGATTTTATATAAATGCCGTACAGGACTTTTTTGCCATCAAACTCCAAATCAACGCTGTCTATTTCCAAGGTCAAAATAAACGGACGATGTTGATGAATAATAGGGTTATGAAGCTGTCCAAGAGAAATGAAATTAAGATAAGGACTGTTTTGGACAGGCCAAAATTGTGATAAAACGTTAAACGTCTTCGCAATCCTATGTCAAAAAACGTCATGAAGACCCCTATATGGAATATTATCTTGGAAATCAGGATCATGGTATTTAAGTGGGAAATCTTAAAAAATATACTCCCGCTAAAAAGCATAAAAACCGTAATTAAAAAGGATATCCAAAGGTATGGCTTGGCAAAGAGGAAACTCAATTGAAAGGTTCTAAAATTGAATATTGAATTCATCTATTAAATAGGATATGCTTAAATGTACAAAATTATCGTAAATTCGCAGTCCAAGTGTAGTTTGTATATGATAGATAAATTAAACATAGTAAAGCAGCGTTTTGATGAGGTTTCGGACCTTATAATCCAGCCTGGTATTATCGCCGATCAGAAGCGTTATGTGGCGCTAAATAAGGAGTATAAAGATTTAAAACAACTAGTGGACAAGAGGGATCTTTATTTGGAGTATACCAATAATATATCCGAGGCAGAGGAAATTCTAGCCGATGGCAGTGATGCTGAAATGGTAGATATGGCCAGAATGCAGTTGGAGGAGGCCAAGGAAAAATTGCCAAAATTGGAGGAGGAGATTAAATTGATGCTGATTCCTAAAGATCCGGAAGATTCCAAAAACGTGGTGGTAGAGGTAAGAGCGGGTACTGGAGGGGATGAAGCCAGTATTTTTGCTGGAGACCTTTTTAGAATGTACACCAAATATTGCGAGTCCAAAGGGTGGAAAACGAACGTAATAGACCTAAGTGAAGGTACTAGTGGCGGATACAAGGAAATTCAGTTCGAGGTAACGGGCGAGGATGTTTATGGGACCCTTAAATTTGAAGCTGGGGTTCATAGGGTACAACGAGTTCCACAGACCGAAACCCAAGGAAGGGTACATACCAGTGCCGCTACGGTAATGGTGCTACCGGAGGCAGAGGATTTTGATGTGCAGATAGACCCTAAGGAGGTACGAATAGATTTTTTCTGTTCTTCAGGTCCAGGTGGTCAATCCGTTAACACAACCTATTCCGCAGTACGTTTAACCCACCTTCCAACAGGTTTGGTGGCACAGTGCCAGGACCAGAAATCCCAGCATAAAAACAAGGAAAAAGCATTTAAGGTTCTGCGGTCGCGTTTATATGATATGGAATTGGCAAAGAAACAGGAGGAAGATGCCGCCAAGAGAAATTCGCAAGTAAGTAGTGGGGATCGTTCTGCTAAAATTAGAACCTATAATTACCCACAGGGTAGGGTAACGGATCATAGGATCGGATTAACGCTTTACGACTTGCAAAATATTATTAATGGCGATATTCAACGTATTATAGACGAATTAAGTTTGGTTGAGAATACAGAGAAATTAAAGGAAGCCTCTGAGATATTTTAATTTCTATGACCACTGAATTTCTAGTTGAGCAGATTCGAAAAAAAGAATCCTTTCTTTGTATTGGATTGGACACAGATTTGGATAAGGTGCCAAAGCACTTATTAGGGGAGGAAGATCCTATATTTGCCTTTAACAAGGCAATAATTGATGCTACACACCATTTATGTGTTGCTTACAAGCCCAACATCGCATTTTATGAGGCTTATGGGATAAAGGGATGGCAGGCTTTGGAAAAAACCATTCACTATTTAAATGTCAATTACCCTGAAATATTCACTATTGCAGATGCCAAACGTGGCGATATAGGTAATACCTCCACCCGTTACGCCAAAGCCTTTTTTGAAGATTTGGGGTTCCATTCGGTAACCATAGCCCCCTATATGGGAAGGGATTCCGTGGAGCCATTTTTAGCTTTTAAGGATAGGCATACCATTTTACTGGCATTAACTTCCAATGTGGGTGCATTTGATTTTCAAACAAAAATGGTGGAAGGAAAGGAGCTGTACAAACAGGTGCTGGAGATTTCAAAAACCTATGAAAATTCGGAAAACTTAATGTACGTGGTTGGAGCAACAAAGGCTACTTTTCTAACGGAAATAAGAAATATAGTTCCAAACAGTTTTCTTCTTGTACCGGGAGTAGGGGCACAAGGAGGTAGTTTGGCCGAAGTTTGTAAATATGGAATGAGCGATAACATAGGTCTTTTGGTAAATTCATCCAGGGGAATTATTTATGCATCGGACCAAGAAAATTTTGCACAGGCTTCTGCCGATAAAGCAAAGGAATTACAGCAGGAAATGAGTCTGGAGCTTAAGGACCGCCAGATTATCTAATGTGCCAGGGTTTGAATGATTTTTTGGATTTTTGTAGCTTTCAATTCAAAAAATTCGGCAAGTTTTGAATCGGAATACTTTGTGCTGCTAGCCTTGTCCATAAAGTTTTGGTATTGGGATTCCAAAAGGCTAATTTCATTTGAACCGTTGTTCATTGGGGAGACAGAGCCAACTTTGCAATATTGATTTTCCATATATTTTTTTTTCTTACAAATATAACTAGAAACAAGGTTTACGGAGGGTTGGCCGAAAGGGCATTTGACTAATAATCAGGTAATTTGTCTAATTTTTCAGATGGGTGCCATGTTGGAAAGTGTTTATTGATTTAATTAACCCTATCAAGTGTATTGGAATTAACACTACATTTATAAAAAACGAAAATTGATCAGTTATAATATACATAGCCATAAAACCTCTACCAAATGGGTGACTTTTGTGCATGGTGCCGGAGGTAGCTCCACTATATGGTATAAACAGCTTAGGGAATTTAAAAAGCATTTTAATGTGCTTCTGTTGGATCTAAGGGGACATGGAAATTCTAAGGTACATCTAAAGGATGCGTTCAAGAATAAATATACATTTGACAATATAACCGAGGATATTCTGGAGGTTATCAATTTTGAAAAGATTGAAAAATCTCATTTTATTGGAATTTCCCTTGGCACAATTTTAATTCGAAACTTAGCGGAGAAACATCCCCATCGGGTGGAGAGCATGATCATGGGAGGGGCCATCATGAAATTGAACCTGAGGTCGCAAATACTGATGAGACTTGGGGTTATTTTAAAATCCATAGTCCCTTATTTATGGTTGTACAAATTTTTTGCCTTTGTAATTATGCCCAATAAGAACCACAAGGAATCGCGTTTACTTTTTGTTCGCGAGGCGAAAAAATTGTACCAAAAAGAATTTATTCGTTGGTTTAAATTGACCTCGGAGATTAATCCCTTGCTTCAATTCTTTAGAACGGTGGATATAAAAATCCCTACACTTTACGTCATGGGAGCAGAGGACTATTTGTTCTTGCCTACTATTAAGCAAATTGTGTTGGATCATAAAAGTGCAGAACTAATAGTGGTACAAAACTGTGGACATGTAGTGAACGTGGAGCAGCCCCGGTTTTTTAATGATACCGTCATAAAATATCTTTTGGTAAAATAATTTAAGTATTTTCTAGAGGAGAATAACTGCGATTGGGTATAACATTATCACTGGATCCAATTAAAAGTTTAATTCAGTGGAACATGGGGTAAAAAGTAACAAATGTCTTGTCCGGGGATAAGCCGTAGATAAGCCATAGATAAGCCGTATATGAAAATAGGGAAAAACAGGCTGGATCCACCCCTTTTTGGTGCGCTAAAATACCTTTTATTAAGCTATTTTTTCCATAACAATATTTGCATAAACACAACAATTGTTCCTGATCCGTAAACAGCTTACATCGTAAACAAAAAAAACCGGTGCTCCCACCGGTTTTAAACTAACTAACTCAAAAAAATACTAACTCAAATTCTTTATGTATAACGGATAACTGTATTGTGTTATTATAGGTAAATTAAAGGTTGTAATATGTACTTGTTTAAATACAACGCTAGCTAATTGGATATATTGTGTAAAATGTCCATAATTTCTTCATTTTTAATCCTGTAGGGCAAATACTTTTTTCAGCACATCCGTAGTTCTTGAGGAAACCTTGTTTCTAATTTCTTTTTCTTCAACTGCAATCATCGTAAATACGCCGTTCAGGGCTTCCTGCGTAACATAATCCGTAAGGTCCGGATTTACATTGTTCGTAAGGGGAATGTTGTTGTACCTGGTAATTAGATTGCTCCAGATCTTATCTGCCCCCACTTTTTCAAAGGAGTTTTTAATCACAGGGTTAAATTTATTGTAGAGTTCTGTCTGGGTAGCATTGGTCAGGTAGGTGGTTGCAGCATTGTCCGATCCCAAAAGTATGTTTTTGGCATCGTTAAAGGTCATTCCCTTTATCGCATTCACAAAAATGGGTGTCGCTTCCCCTACGGCATCCTCTGCCGCCCTGTTCAGTATTTTCAAGCCTTCATCAGCTAGGCTGGAAAGGCCTATATCCCTTAGGGTTTTATCTACTTTCTGTAATTCCTCTGGGAGCATAATTTTCACCAGTTCATTTCTGAAAAAACCATCGGTCTGGGTAAGCTTACTTACTTGTTTGTCGATTCCCATATTAAGGGCTTCCTTTAGTCCATTTGCAATTTCGTCATTGCCAATGGAAGTTCCTTGGGGTAATTGATTTACCACTTGTTGTAATTCCGCACATCCAATAAATTGGAAAAGGATTACGGCTAATAAGATTTTTTTCATTTTAAAATTTTAGAGTTATATCTATAACTAATGATGTAGGGATTTAGTGCCTATGGTTAGGAGAAAATTACGGTTTTGTTGTTGTAGACCATTGTCTTCCTTCTAATATGAAGTTTAACGGCCCTTGATAGTACAATTTTTTCCAAATCCCTTCCCTTGGTTATAAAGTCCTTGATGCTATGCGCATGGGTCACAGTGGTAACATCCTGTTCTATAATAGGCCCGGCATCGAGTTCTTCGGTTACGTAATGACTGGTGGCACCAATAATTTTAACCCCCCTCTCAAAGGCAGCATGATATGGCTTTGCACCTGCAAAGGCAGGAAGAAAGGAATGGTGTATGTTGATAATCTTATTGGGATAGTTATCTATAACCTTGCTGGTTACAATTTGCATATACCTTGCCAGTACAATAAAATCTATTTGATATTCTTTCAAAAGTGCCAATTGCCTATTTTCGGCCTCGCTTTTGGTGCTTTTTGTTACAGGGACATGAAAAAAGGGAATGTCGAATTGTTTGGCCACATATTCCAAATCACTGTGGTTGCTTAGGATGAAGGGTATCTCAACTTCCAGTTCACCAGAATTGTACCTGCTTAATAAATCGTATAAACAATGATTGTATTTGGAAACAAAAAGGGCCATTTTAGGTTTTACGGATCCCAAATACAAACTCCATTCCATTTGGTGTGGCAGGGCCAGTTCTTTTTCAAATTCTTCTTTCAAATTTTTCACGGCAGGAATGTTTTTTTCAAAATCGCTTTCCAATCTCATAAAAAACACACCGGCTTCCTTGTCCACATGCTGATCAATATAGATAATATTGCCCCCTTTTCTATGGATAAATCCCGTTACCGAACTGATAATCCCTGACTGATCGGGACAATTAATGAGGATAGTTGTCTTCAAAGTTTAACTGTTTTAGGTCGCAAAATTAGGATTTTAGGAATGAAGTACTCTTGTTGAGCCTTATTTTTATAAAATTCTAATTTTTAGGCTATATTTTTTATCATTTTGTTAAATTGCACCTGTATAATGGTCCTTTTTTTGGTTATTAAAAAGTGAGCGCCTAGCTAATTCAATTTCCTCCATAACGGTTTTAGGAGCGATTGTGAATTTAGTTGTTTTATAACCGGAAATTAATATTGTTGCTATGATTCACAAATCGCCATATAATCCTAAAAATAAAGTTCGTATAGTGACGGCTGCCGCCCTATTTGATGGTCACGATGCGGCCATTAATATGATGCGTCGCATTATTCAGGCCACAGGTGTGGAAGTAATTCATTTGGGCCATGACAGGAGTGTATCCGAAGTAGTGGATTGTGCCATACAGGAGGATGCAAATGCCATTGCCATAACTTCATACCAGGGAGGGCATATGGAGTACTTCAAATACATGCAAGATCTTTTACGGGAAAAGGGAGCGGACCACATTAAGATTTTTGGCGGTGGTGGTGGGGTGATTCTTCCAGCTGAGATTAAAGAATTAATGGATTATGGCATAACCAGAATATACTCCCCGGATGATGGTAGGACGATGGGGTTACAGGGAATGATAAACGATTTGGTTAGACAAAGTGATTTTCCCGTTCCTTGCTTCGCAATTCCAGAGGGCAGGTCAATGGCTCAATTGATAAAGGAAAGGAATGTAAATGCCATAGCCAGGCTTATTACCTGGGCCGAAAATGGGCATGAGGATTTTCCGAAGGATTTTTCAGGTTGGGCAGTATCTGAAACTACTGTGCCCGTACTTGGTGTTACTGGGACCGGCGGTGCTGGAAAATCAAGCTTACTGGATGAGCTGGTAAGAAGGTTTCTGTTGGATTTTCCAGATAAAACCATCGGAATAATTTCTGTTGATCCGTCCAAAAAGAAAACCGGTGGCGCCTTGCTGGGAGATCGAATTCGCATGAACGCCATTAATGATTCCAGGGTCTATATGAGATCACTAGCTACCCGGCAGTCTAATTTGGCATTGTCCAAACACGTGGATGAGGTGGTTCAAATCCTTAAGGTGGCAGGCTTCAGTTTAATTATTTTGGAGACTTCGGGTATAGGACAATCGGATACGGAGATTATTGAACACAGCGACGTTTCCTTATATGTTATGACCCCCGAATATGGGGCCGCCACCCAGTTGGAGAAAATAGATATGTTGGATTTTGCCGATATCGTAGCAATTAATAAGTTCGATAAAAGAGGGGCTCTGGACGCCTTAAGGGATGTGAAAAAGCAATATGTCCGCAATCATGGACTTTGGGAGGTTGATCATGACGAGTTACCTATTTTTGGGACAATAGCCTCACAATTTAATGAGCCCGGGATGAATCGCTTGTATATATCAGTAATGGGTAAATTGGCTTTGACAACCGGAACAAACCTGAATTCCCAAACCCAATTGGGAAAGGATGATGAAGGGAAAGTTTATATAATTCCCCCTTCGCGCATACGTTATTTGTCCGAAATAGCCGAAAACAATAGGGGCTATGATAAAAAGGTGCTTCATCAAGCCGAGTTGGCCCAAAAGTTATTTGGTATTTTTAAGACCGTAGAGGCCATTTCCAGAGTGGATAAGATAGATTTCAAAACATTTCTCGTAAAAGAAGGGTTAAATAAAGAAGCAATTTTGGATTTGTCCCTTCCGGAGGATAAAAAGCAATTATTGATGCTTTTGTTCAAAGAGTTTGATGTAATTAAAATGGATTTGGAATCCCAGAATTGGGATTTGATCCTAAATTGGGAAAAAAAGGTGGAACAGTATAAAGCCCCGGCCTTTATCTTTAAAGTGAGGGGGAAAGAGGTAAAAGTGGAAACCCATACGAAATCTCTGGCCCAAACCAATATTCCAAAGGTGGCACTTCCAAAATACAAGGCATGGGGCGATATTCTGGGTTGGATTCTCCAGGAAAATGTACCAGGTGAATTTCCTTATACGGCCGGACTCTATCCTTTTAAACGGACAGAGGAAGATCCTGCAAGAATGTTTGCCGGGGAAGGAGGTCCCGAACGCACCAACAGGCGTTTTCATTATGTTAGTTTGGGATTGCCGGCCAAGCGATTGTCCACAGCATTTGATTCGGTAACCCTGTATGGTCAAGATCCCGATCTTAGACCTGATATATATGGTAAAATTGGCAACGCAGGGGTTTCAATCTGCTGTTTGGACGATGCTAAAAAGCTGTATTCCGGATTTGATCTATGCAGTCCCACTACCTCGGTTAGTATGACCATCAACGGTCCTGCGCCCATGTTGTTGGGTTATTTTTTGAATGCCGCCATAGATCAGAACTGTGAGAAGTATATTTTGGAAAACGGGCTCGAAAAGGAGGTGGCTTCCAAAATCACTGTTTTATACGAGGAGAAGGGTATTGCTAGGCCTATATACAGCGGGGAATTACCTGAGGGACATAGCGGTTTGGGATTAATGCTATTGGGTATTACGGGAGACCAGGTCTTGCCCAAGAATATATATTCCGATATTAAAAGGAAGACCCTTAACACGGTAAGAGGCACGGTGCAAGCCGATATTTTAAAGGAGGATCAGGCACAAAATACCTGTATTTTTTCAACGGAATTTGCCTTGAAATTAATGGGGGATGTTCAGGAATACTTTATTCGGCACTCAGTCCGTAATTTTTATTCTGTATCCATTTCAGGGTATCATATTGCCGAGGCGGGGGCCAACCCAATTACCCAATTGGCCTTTACACTGTCTAACGGTTTTACTTATGTGGAGTATTATTTAAGTAGGGGGATGGATATCAATAAATTTGGTCCCAACCTGTCCTTCTTCTTTTCAAATGGCATAGACCCGGAATATGCCGTGATAGGAAGGGTGGCCCGCAGGATATGGTCCAAGGCAATGAGCTTAAAGTATGGAGCTGGACCCCGGGCACAGATGTTAAAGTACCATATCCAAACTTCTGGACGTAGCCTACATGCCCAAGAAATAGATTTTAATGATATCCGCACTACGTTGCAGGCGCTCTATGCTATCTATGACAATTGTAATTCCTTACATACCAATGCCTATGATGAGGCAATAACCACCCCAACGGAGGAGTCCGTACGCAGGGCCATGGCCATTCAGCTGATCATTAACAAGGAATTGGGTTTAACGAAGAACGAAAATCCTATGCAGGGTTCCTTTATCATTGAAGAATTAACGGATTTGGTGGAAGAGGCCGTGCTTTTGGAGTTCGATCGTATTACGGAAAGGGGAGGGGTACTGGGGGCCATGGAAACAATGTATCAAAGATCCAAAATTCAGGAGGAGAGTTTACATTACGAAACGCTAAAGCACAGCGGGGAATTTCCTATTATTGGAGTAAACACCTTTCTTAGTTCCAAAGGGTCACCAACAATATCGCCAGCGGAAGTTATCCGTGCTACAGAGTCTGAAAAACAGGCCCAAATTGGCACCTTGAAAAATTTACGTGTCATGATGGGGGCAACTGCGGAGACCCAGTTAAGGGAATTACAGGAAATAGCGGTTGGAAACGGTAATATTTTCGAGAAGTTAATAGAGGTCACCAAGTACTGTTCCTTGGGGCAGATTACGGAAGCTTTGTTTGCTGTTGGGGGGCGGTATAGGCGGAATATGTAATTGCAAGCATTGACCTTAAAATTTTTAAGGTTGGTCGCAAATATCAATGCGGGTGGATATAAGGTTCTAATGAATTGAAAATACAGGGATTAGCTGCGAATGGAACGTCTCCACACTTTGTACAACCTTCGGAAGCTTTTAATTTCGCTCCTCAAAAGATTTAAGTACTCCTTTTCCTTTACCCCGTCTTTTTCCAAACCGGTGCAATAAGAACTTATATTTCTTATGATAACGTTGATAAAGGTCGCACTTCTCATTCGGGCCGCATAACATTCCGAGCGTTCGGCAGCTTCAATTTGTTGCGGGATTAAGATGGAATCCGTCAAGAGGGAATCGACCATAATGTCCCTATGGCTGTTGGATTGGTATAACTTAAGCAAATCTTTGTTGTAAGATAGGTACGAAGCAATTTCCCTGCTCATCTTTAAAAGATCCAAGGATTTGCGATAAATCGGAATCGTACTTAAGTTTTTGTAAGGCATTTTTCTATAGCAACTTCTGTTATATAAAATTACGTCGAAATTAGCAAATTAGAGTTTATATAACAAAGTAAAATTGTATTTTAGCTATTGAAAGTTAATATTTTTAAACCATTTTACTTTGAATACAAAGATTGATGCCCTTAATTGGAAGATACTAAAATTGCTTCAGGAAAATGCCAGGGAATCTTTTGCCAATATTGGCAGGAAAGTAGGTCTAACACCACCTGCAGTTGCGGAGAGGGTGAAGAAAATGGAAGATATTGGGGTCATATCCGGTTACAAAGCTGTGGTGTCCCATTCACATACAGGATATCAATTAAAGGCTATTATTACCCTGCGTGCCTTTATGGGAAAGTTAAGGCCTTTTTTGGATATTGTAAACACCTATGAAGAAGTGGTTAATTGTTATCGGATTACAGGTAATGAAAATATTATAATGTTGGTGGTCCTAAAGGATCAATTTCATTTGGAAAAGTTTATAGACAAGCTTATACAATACGGGGAAACACGGACACATATTATTTTGTCCGATGTAGTATCCAACGCACCCATCAAAAAAAGAGAAGTGTAGCGGCAGCTGTATAGTAAGGAAATTAAAATTAAATGGGGTTGGCAGCTTTGGTGCTATGTTTTTATTATTTAACTTAATGTACTAAATGGTTTGGTTGGATAGTGTTGAGGGCGATTTTTGTCTGGATAACTGTTTCCTGTACCCCGGTTGTTTCGGAATGCCTGTGGTACTATTTTAATTTGGCTAGATATTTGATGATAATATTTCTATGAAAAAAATTATAGTATTTCTGTTTCTCGGGGTCGGTTGTCTAGGTTATGCACAACAGATAACCTTGAAAAAAGGCATTCCAATAGATTCAATTGCTGTTCGGGATTCCATCCCCGAAAGTTTTTCGCTTTATCTTCCTACCAGCTTTGAAATGGATAAAAATTGGCCTATCCTATTAATTTTTGACATGGAAGGTCGGGGAAAACGTGCAATTCGTATGTTTATGGAGTCGGCCGAAAAGGAAGGATATGTCCTGGCAGCTTCCAACAACGTGCACGATTCGTTGACCACTTCCCGTAATATTTTAACAACGGGGAGGATGCTCAATGATATTATAAAGATGTTGCCTATTCAAAAGGATAGAATCTATAGTTCTGGATTTGGTAGCGGTGCCAGATTTGCCTCTGTCCTACCAATTTTTTTAAAGGATATATCCGGGGTAATTTCTTGCGGTGCTGGATATCCCAATATAGAGTTATTGGACACGAACAATTTGTTTCATTTTATAGGAATAGTAGGAAAGGAAGATTTTGCATATCCGGAGATGTTGATAAGTAAATCGGTCTTAGGGCGGTTGAAATTTCCTAGTCAATTGCTGGTATTCAAAGGAGGGCACGAGTGGCCCAATACCGATTATCTTGAAAAGGCTTTGGAGATTTTTACATTGTCCGCAATGGCAAAGGGCCTAAAGGAGAAAGATGAAGCCTATGTTAATGATACTTATACAAAGAATTTAAGGGAAATTAATCTTTTGATTGGTTCCGGAAAATTAATTGAGGCGGATAATTTATTGGATGAAGTCATGTCCGTTTATAGGGTCTTGAAGGATACTGATTCTCTAAAAAAAATAAGGCGTGAGCTTAAGAAGGATAAACTTTTTAAAATTATGACGCGCAATGAGAACGCTACATTGTTGAAGGAATCATTTATTAAGGAGGATTATGTTTATTATTTGGAGGAAGATTTGGCCACCTACAATTACAACAATTTGGGTTGGTGGATATACCAAATGGGCGAGTTGAAGAAATATGATAATAGCAAAATTGAAGCCGAAAAAGAAATGGGGAAACGCCTTTTGGGTTATGTCAATGCGCTAATTGAGGACAATATGGATATAGTAAATTCCGGAAGTGAGGTAGATCAAGAAGTCCTGAGTCTTCTTTGGATGCTAAAGACCATTACAGACCCATCGGATTATGATTATTACCTTAAAATAATAGCGAATAGTGCTAGAATGGATGACTACGGAACCTCCCTGTTTTATTTGGAGGAATTATTGAAGCAAGGGTATACGGACAAAGCTGAATTATATAGTTTGGAAAATACCGCATTGCTCCGTATCACCCCGGAATTCAATGAAATTGTGGCTAAATACTTAAAAGATGCCCGTTACGAAATCATTGAAGAATAAATGACTTTCCAAGAGGCTGTTCCAACTTCTCGAAGATTATTGTTGCCCAGTATTGTGTTGCAATACTGATCAGATTTCGATTTCAGTGAAAGGGATAATGAATCGCTTATTTTTAAATTTATTTTTTTAATCCTTAAGGTCCGTCTTTTACAGGTTTGTTGAAACCGGATAGTTCAACGAATCCGTACACTAGAGAAGGTTGGTGGTTGCCGGCCCACTATTATGGGCCCATTTCCATTCGGGGGACGGTCCAAGGTAGGATTGGTTTTCATAATTCCTTTATTCTGAAAAATGGATGTTGTATTTTTATGCCAAAAGAAGGAAAATGAAGCAGTTATTTTTGGTTTTAATCTTATTGTCACTGGGCTGTAAGGAAAAAAGGTACCATGATCAGGAGCAAGACAATACGGTGGGACCTGTAACCGGAGCTTTGGAGGATATTATGCAATTCCAGAAAAAAATGAATATGGAATTCAAGGATCCTGAAACCTCTCCCTTGCCAGATAGGTATAGAAAGGATTTTACCACTTTGGATTTTTATGAGCCCGATACTACCTATAGGATTAAGGCAAAATTTACTAGAACCCCCGAGGCCTTACCTTTTATGATGCCGACCACTACGGAAAGACAGACAGAGGAGGTTGTATTTGGGATAATAACTTTTAGTCTACATGGACGTACCCATAAATTGGAGGTTTATCAAAACCAGGAATTAATGCATCAGGAAAAATATAGGGATTATTTGTTTTTGCCCTTTGCGGACCTTACCAATGGGGAGGAAACCTATGGTGGGGGTAGGTATTTAGACTTGACCATTCCAATGGGGGATACCATACTCTTGGATTTTAATAAGGCCTATAATCCGTACTGTGCTTACAATCCAAAGTATTCCTGTCCGTTGGTTCCCAAGCAGAATAGGCTGGATATTCCTATTGCGGCCGGGGTAAAGGAGTTTAAAAAGGGCTAAAAATATAAAAGCCCCGCATAGAGCGGGGCTATAAATAATAATCTCAATTTTGTTTAGAAAGAGTAAACGGCTGCTATTACAAATGAGGATAAACTCTTTTGTGGGGCCAAATCCGAATCTAGAAAGTTAAAAGAATCGTCTGAAGCGCTATCCAATCTTAATTCAGGCTTGATAATTAAATTACCAATTGTGGCACTACCTGTAAGCGTTACGGCAAAAACGCTGGAATCTTCAACTCCGGTTCCGATAGCACCATAGTCTCCTGTTTCTGTGAAATATTCACCTCTTAATCCCAAGGTGAAGTTATCCGAGGTAGCGTATTGTGGATAAAGGGCTACACCAGCAAATCCAATGTCGTCATTATCGTAAAGGGCTGCATTGATTCCCAAGAAAAACTCATCGGACAAATCGAAACCACCTGTGAAGTCAATTTCAAATGCCCCGTCATCGGCTAAGAAATTAAGGAATTGGCCACTGTATCCCAATTGAGCGCCGAAAGCGTATTTTTCGGTAGGATTCAATTCGGTCAAATCTGTTGGGTTCATGATTGCCAACATTAGGCTAAAGTCATCAGATAGTGTAAAGTCGGCCTTCAAACCGGTATGGGAGAAAGGACCATAAGAAAACAAATAGGATGTACTGTAGTTAAAATTGGCAACAGGAGATATTACTTCGTAACCCAAGAAGGTGTTGAAGTTACCAAATGTTAATTTAACCGATGGGCTTAAATTCCAATAAACATATAATTGATTTACAATGTTTCCAGTGGCTGAATATAAGGGAGAGGCAAAAATAGCATCTGTTCCTCTAGGGCCAAAAACAAGGTCGGCTACAAACCCAACATCTTCGCCTTCGTAAGCGGCAATCACATTGGCCATACCCAAAGCAAAGCCAGGTAAGTTGGCAAATGAAGATCCCGGTGCGGCATTAGGTAGACCGGAAGCATCGTCAAAACCGTTATCGCCATTTAAGTTGGTTCTGTAGTAGGCATCCACACTTCCGCTTAGGCTGAATTTCTTGGCTTCCTCTTCATCTTCTTGAGCGAAAGTTGCTGTTGAGGCAAAGGCAAATGCAAGTAATAGTAAATTTTTTACGTATTTTGTATAAATAATCGTTTTCATAATTCAATTGTTTATATCCTTGTTTAAGGATGTTTGCTAATTATTGAGTTGTTGTATTGAAAAAAGGTTATTAACGGAGCGTTCTGCAAAACGCTCCGTTACCTTTTGTTTTCTTTATTAGTGTTGGTTCATTCTGAAATCGGCATAGGCATCCATCCCGTGCTCGTGTAAATCCAGGCCTTCCAATTCTTCTTCTTTGGAAACTCTAATTCCAGAAGTCTTCTTGATGGCGAATAGAATAATAAAAGCTGTTAGGCAACAGAAAACGCCTGCTGCAGCTACACCAGTCAATTGATACAATAATTGTGTAAGACCGGCCTTGGTTCCAAAGATTCCTACTGCCAATGTACCCCAGATACCGCAGATTAAGTGAACGGCAACGGCTCCAACAGGATCGTCCAGTTTTAATCTGTCTACCAAAGCTACTCCCAATACAATAACTACACCGGCAATTAGTCCTATAATAATGGACTCTAAAGGGGACATTAAGTCGGCCCCGGCCGTAATTCCGACCAAGCCACCCAAGATACCGTTCAGCATCATGGTAAGGTCGTAGTTTTTGTAAAGCATCGTAGAGAAAATAAATGATCCGATGCCACCTGCTGCTGCTGCCAAACAAGTAGTGACCAATACAATGGAAGTTCCGGCTGGATCTGCGGATAATACAGATCCTCCGTTAAAGCCAAACCAGCCTAACCAAAGTATAAGAACTCCAGCTGCAGCCAATGGGATGTTATGTCCTGGAATTGCGTTTGGTTTTCCATCTTCGTCAAACTTACCAATCCTGGGCCCTAATATATATATGGCAATCAAAGCTGCCCATCCTCCAACGGAATGTACCAATGTAGATCCTGCGAAATCATGGAATCCTCCATCTTCACCACCTAGGGTGGAAAGGAATCCACCTCCCCATTGCCATGATCCAACAATTGGATAGACAAGGCCTACATAGATTATGGTGAAAATCATGAACCCGCCTAGTTTAATACGTTCGGCGACAGCTCCAGAAACTATGGTTGCAGCTGTTGCCGCAAACATGGCCTGAAAAAGAAAATCCGTCCAATAGGTATAACCTTCACTATAGGTAAGGTCCAAACTACCATCCGGCAAAATGGGGGCTTCAAGGCCGAATCCTGCAAAACCAAGATAACCGTTGAAATCACCTGGATACATAAGGTTGAATCCTCCTATATAATATAGGAGTAACCCTATACAAATGATAAATACATTCTTAAATAAAATGTTGATGGTGTTTTTTTGTCTGGTTAATCCGATTTCCAAAAGTGAAAACCCTAAATGCATGAAGAATACGAGAGCCGTACATATCATCATCCAAACGTTATTTGCTGTAAATAATCCTACGTCCATGTTGTTGTTGTTTGTTGGTTCTTAATTTTTTTTAGTTAATTCCTGCTTTTCCGCTTTCTTTTGTTCTGATGCGATAAGCTTCCAAAATTTCGGAAACGAAAATTTTACCGTCACCTACGTTACCGGAATACGCTGTTTCCAGGATGGTGTTAACGGTTGTTTCCAAGAAATCATCAGATATTACAATGGAAAGATACCTGCGTTGAATGTCGGATGTGCTGTAGGATATACCTCTATAGACATGCCCTTCTTTTTCATTTCCGACTCCTGTTACGTCCCAGTAACTAAAAAAGTTTACTCCAATTTGATGTAACGCTTTTTTTACGTCATCAAATTTTGACTTCCTAATAATTGCCTCGATTTTTTTCATAATTGATTTATTATTTATGAGACAAAAATATATATTAAATACATACCCCCCTATTTTTTTAGGGGTATATGAGTTAAAATTACATTTTACATAAAAATACCCCAAATATTTTGGGGGTATCGTTATTCGTAAAGATAATTATGCTGATTTGTTAAAACTTTTAACACTTGTTTTTGGAAAAAACTGAAAAAATCGCGGATTTTTGGGTGTTTTGCTATCGATAATGCAGAAAAATGGCTAAATCCACCTATATGAATAGATATGCCTATATATATGTGAAGTAATAAGATGGTGCCTATAATTTGGAAAACCAGAATCCGATGGCTATTGCAAGGATTCCGATTGTAAGGCTGGCAAGAGTGTAGATGGTAAAATTAATAAGGTCCCCGGTTTTTAATAAGGAGTGTTGTTCCAGTGCAAAAGTGGAAAAAGTAGTGAAGCCTCCACAAAAACCTGTTGTTAATAACAAGGTCTGATTTGAAGTAAGTAGGTTGTTCTTATAGGAGAGCCCAATAAGGAAGCCAATCAGTAAGCAACCAACGATGTTTACAATAAATGTACCTAGAAAAAAATTGTGAAAAGTTTTGTTGAAAGTTCTGCTCAATAAAAATCGCAGTCCACTTCCCAAGCCTCCACCTATAAAGACGAGTAGAAATTGTTTCATAGGTTCTTAATTTTTATCCCTTGATGAAGGTAAATAAAAATCAATGGATAGAGGTTCTTAAAAATTTGCATTGCGTAATCATAAATACTGCACAAAGATAGTATTTATGTAAAGATGCACATATTTCCTGTTGGGCTGCTTAAACTGCCTTTTTATATTTCGAGTTAATTAAATCTAGGGGGAAGATTACTGTGGTAGATTCTGAAATATTTTTTACGGATTTTTCCTTCTTTTTTGGACTGCTGTTAAAACTGACCAAAAAAAGCAATGCGTTTATACCGATAAGAACTAAGAAAATGCTGAAAAAAGTTACCATACAACTAAATGATTTAGTTACTTAACGCAAAATTACGTCTTTTCGTACATTAAACGCTCTAAAAGCCTAATTTGTTATTTATAGTAATTCTTTTTGTGGGGAAGTAAAATTAAATGTTAATTTTTAAGAAAGTATTTAATAAGGATCAAGATTACTATGAATAATGTGAAGAAAAGTCCTACCCATTTAACTCCTTTGTAATTTTTTTTATGTAATTTTTTGTCCTTTTGATAGGAAATAATGATAATTGCAACAAAGGCGACAAAAAAGAGACCAGCAAAAATTAATTGCCCCGTACTGAACATATTTTTATTTTTACGCAAATCTAACTTAAATAATTACAATAATGAAAAGTAAACTTAGTGCAGTGGAATTGTTTCATAATTCGTTTGGGTTGGGTGTTTCCAAAGAGGTCAGGGCAGATTTGGGCGAGGCCAAAAATTTACTTCGCTATAATTTGATGGACGAGGAAAATAAGGAATATCTGGAGGCTGCGAACAATAATGATCTGGTTGAAGTTGCGGATGCCCTCGGCGATATGTTATATATATTGTGTGGAACCATACTTGAACATGGTATGCAATATAAAATTGAGGAAGTTTTTGAGGAAATACAGCGAAGTAATATGAGTAAATTGGGGGAGGATGGCAAACCTATTTATAGGGAGGACGGAAAAGTGCTTAAAGGCCCCAATTACTTCAAGCCGAACATAGTGGATATTTTGGACAAAAAATAGTGTCCCGAATTCCGGTAGTATTAATGGATGAAAAAAGCCCTTCGACCATTTTGGTCGAAGGGCTATCTAAATGGTATACACTAATTATTATTTGATATCCACTTGGTATCTCCAGCCAAATTTATCCTCGGCCTTGTTATATTGTATATCTGTAATGCGCTTTTTTAATAAGGAGGCATAACTATCCTTTATTTCGGGTAGATCATAGTCCTTTCCCTGATAGCCAAAAGTAGCGATTGGAGAGATTACCGCAGCGGTACCGGCCCCGAACATCTCTTTAAGGTTACCGTTTTTTGAAGCTTCAACAACCTCTTTTACAGTAATTTTTCTAACCTTTACATTTATATTTTCATCCTTGGCAATATCTATGATACTTTTTCTGGTTATACCGTCCAAAATTCTATCACTTGTGGGACTGGTAATCAAGGTGTCATTTATCCTGACAAATATGTTCATGGCCCCGGCCTCCTCAATATATTCGTGGTTGTTGTCATCCGTCCAGATCACTTGATTATAGCCTTTTTCAACGGCCAATTGAGTAGGGTAAAACTGTCCGGCGTAATTCCCGCCGGCCTTTGCAAAACCTACACCACCATTGGCCGACCGTGAATATTTCTCCTCTATCAAAACCTTTACCTTCCCAGCAAAATACGAGGTAGATGGGGAGCAGGCAATAATAAATTTGTATTCTTCCGAGGGGGAAGCATGGAATCCGCACCCTGAAGCAAACACAAAGGGCCTAATGTACAGGGAGCTTCCTTCTGCGGTAGGAATCCATTTATGGTCCAATTTCAAAAGTGCTTTTAAGCCGTCCATAAAATAATCTTCCGGGAATTCCGGCATGGCAAGTCTTTTGGATGAAATGTTGATCCGTTTTTGGTTTTCCAAAGGACGAAATAGCCAAACATTTTGGTCATTGTCCTTATAAGCTTTCATTCCTTCAAAAACAGATTGTCCGTAATGAAAAATTTTAGCGGATGGGTCAAGGGTAATGGGTTGGTAAGGAACTATCTTTGGAACTTCCCAAGCCCCATTCTTATAATTACAGACCATCATATGGTCCGTAAAATATTTTCCAAACGATAAATTATTAAAATCTACTTTATCAATTTTCGAGTCCTTAACTTTCTCAACTATTATTGAATTTGAAACAGTTTGCATAGAATTCTAATTTAAAGCAATAAAATTAAGCAAATAACATTAGTAGTTCTTCTTTTTTCTGTCTAAAAATACCCAGTTTTGTAAAGTGTTATAAATTCTGAATATTTTAAAGAAATTTAACATTTTGATTGTGACTTTTATGGCGTTTTTAGCATGTTTAGCCTAAATTAGGCTGTTGTCACCAATCAAAGCAACCAAAAAAAAGGGCATAACCTTTATTTTGGTAATCAATTTTGTGATTCCGGCATCTTAAGCAGTGGGGAAATGCTTGGGAATATAATAAAATATCCGGGAAGGATATGCTTGTTTTCCGGTCTTTTGATGGAGGTTTGTAAGGCAAAAAGGGTGGTGGACGAAATTGGCATGGTTGGATTAAAGTGTTCTTTCTGTCACAGGAACTGCTGGGGTTAGAGGTAATTGTAAGTGGTTAGGCCTTTGTTGAAGTAAGGAGTGTTCTGGAAAAAAGACATTTTGCCCGTGGAGAAGAAAATCCAAAGAGGAAATTACAGACCTAATGAAGGTAACGAAAAAATATGCCCTTGAGGCAGATGGCGTATTGATAAAAAGAATAAATTGAAAAGAAAAATTATAACTACGGCCGACGGTTCCAAAACTATTCAGATCGAAGATTGGAACGAGCAATATCATTCCGTACACGGTGCTGTTCAAGAAGCCTATCATGTCTTCATCAAGAACGGCCTATCCCTATTCCATGACAGACAATTATCTATTATGGAAATTGGCTTCGGAACGGGATTGAATGCCCTTATAACATTATTGGAATCGGAGAAACAGGGTTTGGAGGTGGCCTATACTGGTGTTGAGGCCTATCCCGTACTTCCGGAAGAACTGGAGCAATTGGAATATACAGGGGCTTTGGATGCCGTGTATTTGGAACAGCATTTTTTTAAGATGCACCAAACTTCTTGGGAGGAAGCGCATTCTATATCGGCCAATTTTTCATTGTTAAAGCGGCAAATCGATTTTAGGCAAATTTCGGACATAGACCTATTCGACCTAATTTATTTTGATGCCTTTGGTGCCAGGGTACAGCCAGAACTTTGGACGGAGGAAGTATTTGCCATAATGTACAGGGCTTTGAAACAAAATGGAGTGCTGGTAACCTATTCTGCCAAGGGCAGTGTAAGGAGGGCCATGCAGGCAGTAGGTTTTGTCGTGGAACGCTTACCGGGCCCCCCTGGGAAAAGGGAAATGCTAAGAGCCTTAAAAGTTTCCTAATTAATATGGCGGTATTATGGTTTACTTAACACCTAAAGGGCTTGGACTGTTAAACCTACACTAAAGTGAATTATTTAGATCATAAAAACCCATATATTTATATCAAAGTCGATAGAAAGAAGCAAGGGTATGAAGGTTTTGATAACAGGTGCAACAGGTTTGGTGGGGCGTGAAATTGTAAATTTGTGCAAACAGAACAAAATCTCGGTAAATTACTTGACCACCAATAAGGATAAAATCGTTTCCCAGAAGGATTTTAATGGCTTTTACTGGAATCCGGAAAACAACGAAATAGACGCAAATTGCTTCAATGGGGTAACTACAATAATTAACCTTGCAGGATCCAGTATTTCCAAGAGATGGACACGAAACAATAAAAAAAAGATACTTAACAGTAGGGTAAAATCCCTGAGGACTTTATTGGGCGCTATTTCCAAAATTGGGGTCCATAGTATTAAAACAATTGTATCCGCTTCTGCGATAGGGATTTACCCCAATTCCCTTTCCCAATATTATAAGGAAGAGGTAGAAGAGGTGGATGACAGTTTCTTGGGAGAGGTGGTCTCTATTTGGGAGAAAGAAGTGGATGCATTTGAAAAATTGAATATTCAAACTGCCAAGATTAGGATAGGGTTGGTAATGTCCGATAAAGGAGGGGCATTGCCGGAAATGGCCAAACCTGTAAAATATTATGTGGGGGCTGCCATAGGTTCGGGCAACCAATGGCAATCTTGGATTCATCTTTACGATCTCGGACGAATATTTCTATATGTTATTTTAAAGGACCTAAGTGGAATTTATAATGCCGTGGCCCCCAATCCGGTGACCAATGTTAAGCTTACCAAAGAAATAGCAAGGGTTTTGCAAAGACCGTTGATCTTGCCCCATATTCCGAAAACTTTAATACGTTTGGGTTTAGGTGAAATGTCCTATTTGTTGTTTGCCAGCCAGCGAGTAAGCAGTAAAAAAATAGAGGATTCGGGTTTTGATTTTGCCTATCCCAATATTTGCAGGGCACTGGAGAATATTTATTTGGACAAGGGAGGGTACACGGCAAGGGATGCGCTCTATAAGAATGGGCTTATTCCGTAATCATGACAATTTTTTGAGTTCCGAACATCCGCCATTGGTGGATGTTTTTTTATAAAGTTTAATGACATTATGACATTTTTAAAGAATTGGCAGTACTTTTGCCATTTGAAATTCGGAAGTATATAAATGTATTATAAATGAGCAACGAAAATAAAACAGAAGAGATGGAAGATGATGTTCTGAACAATATAGAGAATCAAGATTCGGAACAGGACGGTTCATCTGCCGGGAGTGAGAACTTTGATAAAAAGGAAGGGCTAAGCCAGGAAGAGCAATTGCAGGAGGAACTTAATAAGGAAAAGGATAAATTTTTACGTCTTTTTGCGGAATTTGAAAATTATAAAAGACGTACCTCCAAGGAAAGAATGGATTTGTTTAAGACGGCGGGTCAAGAAGTAATTGTGTCATTATTACCAGTTATCGATGATTTTGATCGTGCTTTAAAGGAAATTTCCAAGTCGGAGGATCAGGAAATGTTCAAAGGGGTAGAATTAATAAGCAATAAATTTAAAGAAACTTTAAAAAATAAGGGTCTTCAGGAAATTGAAGTCAAGCAAGGTGATTCCTTTGATGCGGAAATTCACGACGCCATCACCCAAATTCCAGCCCCTAGTAAAAAATTGAAAGGAAAAGTAGTGGATGTAGTTGAAAAAGGTTTTAAACTGGGGGATAAAATCATACGCCATCCAAAAGTGGTTGTAGGAAATTAAAATTATTTTATGAAGGAGGATTATTATGACATCTTGGGCATTGGGAAAAATGCTACAGCGGCCGAAGTAAAGAAAGCTTATAGGAAAAAGGCAATCGAGTACCATCCCGACAAAAACCCAGGTGATGCCAAGGCAGAGGAAATGTTTAAAAAAGCGGCCGAAGCCTATGAAGTTTTAAGCGACCCCAATAAGAAAGCGCGGTACGACCAGTATGGCCACGCGGCCTTTGAAGGCGGTGGCGGATTTGGCGGCGGTGGCATGAATATGGATGACATTTTTAGCCAGTTCGGGGATATTTTCGGCGGCGCCTTTGGTGGTGGAGGTTTTAGTGGCTTTTCCGGATTTGGTGGCAGTGGCGGTCAAAGACGTGTTAAGGGAAGCAATTTAAGGATAAGGGTTAAGTTGACCCTAGAGGAAATTGCCAATGGTGTAGAAAAGAAGATTAAGGTAAGGCGAAAAATTCAGGCAGAAGGGGTAACCTATCAAACCTGTGGTACCTGTGGCGGTCGAGGACAGGTTACCAAAATAACCAATACAATTCTAGGGAGAATGCAGACTGCAGCTACCTGCAGCACCTGTGGGGGCAGTGGACAAATAATTGATAGGAAACCCAGTGATGCGGATGCCAATGGACTAAAAGTTTCAGAGGAAACCGTAAGTATCAATATTCCTGCTGGAGTAGAGGATGGAATGCAGTTAAAAGTGCCCAATAAAGGAAACGATGCACCTGGGAATGGAGTTCCTGGAGATTTATTGGTGGCGATTGAGACAGAAGAGCACGATACTTTAAAACGGGAAGGGGACAACCTTCATTATGATCTTTATATCAGTATTTCTGAAGCGGTTTTAGGTACCTCAAAAGAAATTGATGCCGTAGGTGGTAAGGTTAGGATAAAACTGGAAGCCGGGATACAGTCCGGTAAGATCTTACGATTACGAGGTAAAGGTATTACAAGCCTAAACGGCTATGGCAGTGGGGATTTATTGGTACATGTAAATGTTTGGACACCTAAGGAATTAAATAAGGAGCAAAAGGATTTTTTCGAACGCATGCAGAACAACGAAAATTTTGAACCAAGACCAGAGAAATCCGATAAATCTTTCTTTGAAAAGGTGAAGGATATGTTCTCCTAAACGAGGGATTACGGTTTTAAATAAAAAACGTATATTTGAGATAATATTGGGAAACCAATATTATTTTCTTTTTCATAGCAATTTTTTTTCCCATCCTTGATTCGTTGAGGGTGGGTTTTGTTTTTAGTGAAACCCCTTTTTTATAAGCCCGAGGGGCGTAATAAACACGATTGGTTGAACTAATCCCGCCCTTCGGCGGGATCTATTAGTTGGATGTCGGCAAGCACCAAAGGTGCGCAATAAACATGGTCGGTTGAACTAATCCCGCCCTTCGGCGGGATCTTAACGTTTTTGCGGGTGGGTTTTGTTAATGAAACCCCGTTTTTATAAGCACCAAAGGTGCGCAATAAACACGGTCGGTTGAATTAATCCCGCCTTTTGGCGGGATCTATTAGTTGGATGTCCGGCAAGCACCAAAGGTGCGCAATAAACACGGTCGGTTGAATTAATCCCGCCTTTTGGCGGGATCTATTAGTTGGATGTCCGCAAGCACCGAAGGTGCGCAATAAACACGGTCGGTTGAATTAATCCCGCCTTTTGGCGGGATCTATTAGTTGGATGTCGGCAAGCACCAAAGGTGCGCAATAAACATGGTCGGTTGAACTAATCCCGCCCTTCGGCGGGATCTTAACGTTTTTGCGGGTGGGTTTTGTTAATGAAACCCCGTTTTTATAAGCACCAAAGGTGCGCAATAAACACGGTCGGTTGAATTAATCCCGCCTTTTGGCGGGATCTATTAGTTGGATGTCGGCAAGCACCAAAGGTGCGCAATAAACACGGTCGGTTGAATTAATCCCGCCCTTCGGCGGGACCCTACCTTGTTCCAAGCTTGGCTTTATGGCAACCACATCTTCAAATTTCCCAAGATACTCAATAAACAAGTTGGGTAATAAATACCCCCTAAGTTAAGGACGTACGCTGCTTTATTAATTAGTTCTGTTTTCTTGTTTTTTGGAATCGATAATTTTAGAATTTTATATAGAACCCAGCCTTCGATAATAATCCAAGTTAAAATACGTAAAAAAGTATAATTTATAAATATCCGTCCTATCTCTTAAATAGCAATTATATATCTTTGGGGAAATTGCATGCATGAATAATATATTGGTCGCTAATGAGGTTTCAAAGCAGTTTGGGAGCCATATAGCTCTCAACAAAGTTTCATTGGAAATTCCCAAGAATAGTATCTATGGTTTGCTTGGACCCAATGGAGCTGGGAAAACCACATTAATACGGATTATTAATCAAATAATTTATCCGGATCAAGGGGCAATTTACTTTGATGGTGAGCCATTGCGGGACCAGCATATTTCTATGATTGGATATTTGCCGGAGGAAAGGGGGCTTTATAAAAGTATGAAGGTTGGGGAACAGGCCCTGTATCTGGCCCAGTTAAAAGGACTGTCCAAGTCCGATGCCAAAATCAGGTTGAAATATTGGTTTGATAGACTGGAGATCGGGGATTGGTGGAACAAGAAAATACAGGAGCTCTCTAAGGGCATGGCCCAAAAGATCCAATTTATTGTAACAGTTCTACATGAACCAAAGCTTTTGATCTTTGATGAACCCTTTAGCGGTTTTGATCCTATAAATGCCAACCTTATTAAGGATGAAATCCTTCAATTAAGGGATAAGGGCACCACCATAATTTTTTCAACGCACCGGATGGAATCCGTGGAGGAACTATGCGAATATATAGCCTTGGTGCACAAGTCCGAGAAAATATTGGATGGTAAGCTTAGCGATATTAAAAAGGCCTATAAAAATAATATTTATAAGGTTGGGCTAGGGGTACAGAGCGCCAACGGTCTCTTGGAGGATCTAAAGGATAAATTTGAGATTCTATCTTCGGAATATGTAGATGACGGATTGCAACTAAATTTTACAGTGCAACTGCCATCTGATAATACAGGTCACTTTCTGGCCCATTTATCGGGCAAGGCAAATGTCAACAATTTCATGGAGACAATTCCATCGGCAAACGACATATTTATTAGAACCGTTCAATCCAGATAGTACTTATGGGTAAGTTATCGCTCATCATAAAACGCGAATATTTAGCAAAGGTTAGAAATAAATCATTTGTGGTCATGACTTTCTTGAGTCCGATCCTCATGGTGGGAATGGTAGTTCTTATTGTTTATCTGACCAAGATCAACGATAGTGAAAAACGGACTATTGGAATATTAAACGAAAGCAATTATTTTTCCACCGACTTTCAGGGAACGGAAAGTACTTCGTTTATAAAATTTAAAGATATAGGCCTGGAGGCGGCGAAGGATTCCATTCAAAAAATGGGATTTTATGGCTTGTTGTACATTCCCAATGATAAGGACTTGGAACAAGTGGTAAGTAGGTCTTTTTTTTATAGTAAGGATGCTCCGGGATCTTCTATTTTAGATAACTTGGAAAATGTATTCGAAGATCGATTACGTATGCAGCGACTACAGGAATTAGGCGTCTCTGTATCGGATTTTGAAAGTGTTGACAATAATTTTGAAATCAATACCGCTACCTTTTCAGGGGAACAGAACCTAAAAGGCATAACCGAAATGAAAGCTTTTATAGGTGGGGCATTTGGGTACCTGATCATGATGTTCATTATTATATACGGTGGCTTTGTAATGCGCAGTGTGATAGAGGAAAAAACCACCAGGATAATAGAAGTTATTATTTCTTCCGTGAAACCTTTTCAACTTATGCTGGGGAAAATAATTGGAACTTCCTTGGCTGGTGTTACCCAGTTCGCTATCTGGATTATTTCGGCCTTTATCATGTTTGGTGTATTGATTCTTGTTTTCGACATTGATCCATCTGCCCTTAACTCCGAGGCTGGCAATGCCCCTGGTCTGATAGGAGGGGCTGCCTATGTGACAGCATCGGATTCTGCCATGCAATTGTACGCGAACGAACTTTTTAGGATTCCTTGGATAATGCTTATTTGCTTTTTTGTCATCTATTTTGTCCTGGGTTACCTAATATATAGTTCAATATATGCGGCCATAGGGGCTGCAGTGGACAACGAGACAGATACACAACAATTTATTTTTCCAATTATATTGCCATTAATGTTGGCCATTTATGTTGGTTTCTTCTCGGTCTTTAATAATCCCCATGGCCCAATTGCTGTAGGGTTCTCATTATTTCCCTTAACATCGCCAATTGTAATGCTCATGCGTCTACCGGGCGGTATAGGTGAAGGGGGGGTGCCAATATGGGAGGTTGTGGTTTCAATTCTATTATTAATTATCACTTTTATAGGTATTGTATGGTTGGCGGCCAAAATATATAGGGTAGGGATATTGATGTACGGAAAGAAGCCTTCCTATAGGGATTTGTTTAAATGGCTGAAATATTGATATGGAGGAATTAAAAGGTATAATAAAGGGATTGGAGGAATTCCTCAGCTACAAAATTTGGCCTGGTGATAAGGTGGAAATTACCACTGCTACCCTTTTGACCATCATTGTTACAATAATCCTGGTAACCTACGCCTTAAAACTGATTCATAAATTGATTACCTCAAAGTTACCCGAGGAGGATAGGAATAAGTTTGTCAGTATTTTTGGATTTTTAAGGTACCTCTTTTATATACTGGTAGTACTGATCGTTCTGCATACATCCGGGGTCAATCTCACTGTTTTGATGACCGCATCGGCGGCGCTGTTTGTTGGTTTGGGATTTGCCCTTCAATATTTGTTTCAGGACATTATTTCCGGTATTCTGATTATATTGGATCAGTCTTTGCGCGTAGGGGATATTGTGGAGGTAAACCAAAAGGTAGGTCAGGTTTTCGAAATTCGATTAAGGACTACAAGGGCGCTTACTAGGGATGATAAGGTAATCATAATTCCCAACCATCAATTTTTAACGGATAGTATTTATAATTATACCCAAAATCATAAAAGTACCAGGGAGAACGTTAAGGTTGGAGTGGCCTATGGAAGCGATGTTGCTTTGGTGACTAAAATTTTGGAAAATATTGCCAGTGAACAAAAAGGGGTCTTGAAAAATCCCAAGCCATTTGTACTTTTTGAAGATTTTGGGGATTCCGCTTTAATGTTTTCCATCAATTTTTTCATTAACGACAGTTATGGAGATCCAAAAATTAAAAGTGCTATGCGGTATATTATAGATGCTAAATTTAGGGAGTACAATATAAGTATCCCTTTTCCTCAAAGGGATGTTCATATGTTTCAATCCCGTCCAATTGAAACGATGCAAGTAGAAAAAAAGGATATTGGGAATGGGAATTAAGGGAAAGGGTAGGGAATTCATTTTGGGATTCTTTTTGTCGATGAATTTTTGTCTTGCCCAAACACCGGATGTTTTTAGGTTAGAATATATGTTGATGCCAAGAAATACGGCTGAAGCAAAATTATCCAGAATTAAACTGGTGGCCAACCTGCCCATTAAAGTAGGAAAAAATGACAATATTATTGTCGGGGGCGAATACAATCGCATTGCCTACGATCTAAACCGTAGAACGCCCTATGACGATGTAATCACGGAAACCTTTCATGTTGCCGATTTAAATATGGCCTATATATTGCAGTACAATAAGGACTGGCGCTTTGTAGGGGTGGTAACGCCACGTTTGTCGTCCACTTTGACCAATGATATTGGGCAGGGGGATGTCTCCGTTAACATGACCATAGGGGCCTTACGGGATAGGCCTAAAATTGAAAAACCAACGCGCTTGGTACTGGGAATAGCCTATAACTCAACTGTGGCCGTTAGAGTTCCCTTGCCCTTGGTCTATTTTGAAAAGCGGTTCCATCCCAATTGGGCATATGTGGTGGGGGCCCCCAAGAGTGGCATGAAATATTTTTTTAACGATAAACATATGCTGCAGACCGAGTTTATTTTGGATGGATATTACGTTAATTTGCAGAATACGGTAATCAGCTCGGATTCTGGTGTTGCCTCTTCCATTTCTACCTCGGTGGCTTTGTTTACATTGGGATACCAATATGCAGTGGCCAAAAATATTTTCTTTTATGGCTACGCGGGCCATACCTTGTTTCAGGCGGGGGTGTTGAGGGATGAAGAGCGAAATGATATCTTTACATTGAACGATGAACCTAGTTTCTATTTTAGAACAGGTTTTAGGATTGGAATTTAAAATACATAATTATGTCTAGAATACTTGTAATTGAAGATGAATCGGCCATTAGAAGGGTTTTGGTGAAAATCCTTTCGGAGGAAAATGAAAACTATAAAGTGGAGGAGGCCGAAGATGGGTTGATAGGGTTGGAAACAATTAAAAAAGATGATTTTGATCTTGTACTTTGTGATATAAAGATGCCCAAAATGGATGGGGTCGAGGTTTTGGAAGCAGCGAGAAAAATAAAGCCCGAAATTCCCTTCATTATGATTTCCGGGCACGGAGACCTGGATACGGCAGTGAATACCATGAGGCTCGGGGCCTTCGATTATATTTCAAAACCACCCGATCTAAACAGGTTGTTGACTACAGTGCGCAATGCCTTGGATAGAAAGGATTTGGTGGTGGAGAATAAAATTCTGAAGAAAAAAGTAAGCAAAAATTATGAAATGATTGGGGAAAGCAATGAAATCTCCGTCATTAAGGAAATGATAGAAAAAGTAGCCCCAACCGATGCCAGAGTCCTCATTACGGGTTCCAATGGTACAGGTAAGGAACTAGTGGCCCATTGGATCCATGAAAAAAGCGAGCGGAATGCCAATCCTCTGATTGAGGTCAACTGTGCAGCAATCCCTTCCGAATTAATTGAAAGCGAACTTTTTGGACATGTTAAGGGGGCTTTCACATCCGCTGTAAAGGACCGGGCCGGAAAGTTTGAGGCTGCAAATAAAGGAACCATTTTTTTGGATGAAATAGGGGACATGAGCCTTTCTGCCCAGGCAAAAGTTCTTAGGGCACTTCAGGAAAATAAAATAAGCAGGGTAGGATCGGATAAAGACATCAAAGTAGATGTTAGAGTAGTGGCCGCCACCAATAAGGACCTAAAAAAGGAAATTGAAAGCGGAAGGTTTCGCGAAGATCTATACCACAGATTAGCAGTAATTCTAATTAAGGTTCCTTCATTGAACGATAGAAGGGATGATATACCTTTACTCATAAAACACTTCTCAGAAAAAATAGCCTCAGAGCATGGTAGTACTCCCAAAACCTTTTCTGCAAAGGCCATTGCCTTGTTAAAAGGGTATGACTGGACTGGGAATATTAGGGAATTGAGAAATGTTGTAGAGCGGCTTATAATACTTGGGGGCAACGAAGTAACCGAGGAAGACGTAAAATCTTTTGCCAGTAAATAGAGCTATTAATTTAGTAAAGAAGGGCTATTTGGAACCTAAGTATGAAGGTAGAAATTAGGCCTCGATACCCAATAGGTTCTTTAGTGTTTCGGGAAAATGGGGGTAAAGGGAACTAGTTAAGGCTTATTTTAATTATCTCATTGCTCATCGTTAGTTCCTGCAGCCATTCAACTTTTTAAGGGCATTGGCGGCAATTTCTTTGGTTTTTAGGTTATAGTATTTTTTGCCTGCAGAAAGGTTGGATTTTAGAAGTTGCTGTTCACAATTATTGTACACGTTTTGCGCAAATGCAGTGGCTTCTTTGCAATCTACAGTTTCCACTACCTTGTCCAAAGATTCTTTGAACTTTTCCAAGGCAATATTCACTTTGATTTCAAGGGTATTTGTATCTACAGGTTTAAGTGATTCTTTTGCAGCTATGGAAGTTTTGGTATTCATAGCCAGAACATCGTTATTATATCTGCTATCATGGGAATCGTGTTCGTTTAAGGCTTCCATACTTCCCAAAGCATTGTCCAAGGCCTTTTTTAGGAGTATTTGTACACCAGGTATAGAGGAGGCCCTAGTGGCATTGGTCAAGTTAACGGAACTTTCGTGTATAAGTGCCATGGCATGCTCGCAGCCACAATCCTCTAATTGGGACTTGGATTTCACTATGGCGTTCAATGCTTTATAGGCAAAATATTTGGAGATGTTAATGTCGTCGGTGGCAATGGCCTTTTCAGTTTGTGATTGGATGTAACCAATATTGGAACCGGCATATTCACAGGCTTTGTTACTCTTAAAGGAAGAAAAAATAAACAGCGCCAAAGAACAAACAATTATAACGGAATGTCTCATAAAGTAGGTTTTAGTTTATTGTTATACTGGGAAATATAACCTTGTAAAGGTAAGCTTACCACTTTGTATTTAGATGATTTTTTCGATGAAGTACATCTTAAAACTATGTTTTTAGACCAACAGTGGCTTTTTATGGATATAAGGTTGTGTTTTTTTTGGATTCCCTTGTATATGAAGCATATAGATCCACTAGGGTGCCTAATTTTACTTCGGAATTAGGGTAATTTCTTATGAATATGCGTAAATTTTAAGCCAACATAAGGTGAATGTCCAATACTTGGGTAATTATGATCAATACCTATAACTTAACGCATTCTGGCCTTAACTTTTAGGTAGTCTGAAAAATTTCATATATTTTTTGTCTTTAATTGCTCAATACAGGAGCACTAAAACCAATTCATGAAGAACATAGAAGCAGCAACTTATAAGGTTGATAGGGAAATTAAATTGGCCGATTTAAATACAAGGGAAGATTTGGGGTCTTCGGATAAAAAATTAAGGAAAGCACTTGAAAGCGTTAGGATAGAATTAGGGGAGTTTCAGGATACCATGTATGCCCATGCCAAATACAGCGTTTTAATTTGTTTGCAGGGTACCGATACTGCCGGGAAGGATAGTTTGATTAGGGAAGTATTCAAGGATTTTAACGCCAGGGGGGTAGTGGTGCATAGTTTTAAAGTGCCAACAGAGCTGGAATTAAAGCACGACTATATTTGGCGACACTATATTGCCCTGCCGGCAAAGGGAAAATTTGGGGTTTTTAACCGTACACATTACGAAAATGTTTTGGTAACCAGGGTGCATCCGGAATACATATTGAATGAACATATTCCCGGAATCCATAGGGTAGAGGACATAGATCAAAGTTTTTGGGACAAACGTTTTGAACAAATAAATAATTTTGAACGTCATATAGCGGAAAACGGGACCATTATATTTAAATTTTTTCTGCATTTATCCAAGGAGGAGCAACGGCAGCGATTATTGAGAAGGTTGGAATTAAGGAAGAAAAACTGGAAGTTTTCCCCTGGCGATTTAAAGGAAAGACTTATTTGGGACCAATACCAAAAATGCTACGAGGAAGCACTTAACAAAACATCAAAACCGCATGCCCCCTGGTTCGTTGTTCCTTCCGACAATAAAAAAGCTGCCCGGTTAATAGTTGCTTCAATTTTGTATGAAGAGTTAAAAAAATACAAAGATATAAGGGAACCCGAACTCGATGATAAAATAAAAGCTAATTTAGAAGAATATAAAAAACAATTGGAAAACGAATGAGGTATTTATTGTTGGTATTTTTACTAATTGCACTACAGATCGAAGCACAGAACAATGATGAAAAACAAATTAAAGAAATATATAACACGGCCCTTACCAATGGCAATGGATATGCTTGGTTAAATTATTTGTCCAATCAGATTGGAGGAAGACTTTCGGGTTCTTTGCAAGCACAGAAGGCTGTGGATTACACAAAAAAAGTTCTCGATTCCATGGGACTGGACCGCGTTTGGCTTCAGCCGGTCAAAGTCCCAAAGTGGGTAAGGGGTACACCGGAATTTGCTTATATAGAGAGCGATCCCGGATTGACCAATAATGTCCCCATATGTGCTTTGGGAGGTTCTGTGGCCACTCCTTTTGGAGGAATAAAGGCAGGGGTGGTTGAGGTTATGGGTATTGAAGGGCTAAAAACGCTGGGGAAAGAAAAAATTCAGGGGAAGATAGTGTTTTTTAATAAACCTATGGACCCTGTAAATATTGACACCTTTCAGTCTTACGGAGGTTGTTCGGACCAACGATATTCAGGTGCCGCCGAAGCGGCCAAGTACGGTGCCGTAGGGGTAATTGTCAGGTCCTTAAACCTTCGGTTGGACGATTTTCCCCATACAGGTGCTATGAGCTATGGAAACACGCCCATAGAGAGTAGGATTCCAGCCGCGGCCATAAGTACAAATGGAGCCGAACTGCTAAGTGCCACCTTAAAACTAAATCCGGGCATAAATTTTTTCTTTAGACAAAATTGTAAAATATTGCCGGATGTGGAGTCTTATAATGTAATTGGGGAAATCAAAGGAAGTACCTATCCAAATGAAATTTTGTTGGTGGGAGGACATTTGGATTCATGGGATTTGGGAGACGGTTCACATGATGATGGTGCTGGATGTGTGCAGAGTATGGAAGTGTTAAGGTTGCTAAAGGTTACAGGATATAGACCTAAACGTACCATACGGGTGGTCCTTTTTATGAACGAGGAAAACGGACTTCGTGGCGGTACCACCTATGCGGAGCAGGCGTCCAAAAATAATGAGAAACATATTTTTGCCCTGGAAAGTGATTCCGGTGGTTTTACGCCCCGAGGTTTTTCATTTGATTGCAATCAGGCCAATTTTAAGCAGATAGAGGGTTGGAAAAGCTTGTTTGAACCCTATTTGGTGCACCAATTTATAAAAGGGTGGAGCGGAGCGGATATTGGACCATTGAAAAATGATGATATTGTTTTGGCAGGTTTAAAACCGGACAGTCAGCGGTATTTTGATCATCACCATTCGGCCAACGATACCTTTGCGCATGTAAATAAACGGGAATTGGAACTTGGAGCTGCCTCTATGGCCAGTTTAATCTATCTCTTTGACCAATATGGCATCAAGTAGTTCTTGGCACTGTTTAAGGGAGTGGAACTTGGGGAAAGGAAATTTATTATGAAGAATGCCTACAGGTAGATGAAATGGGATTATCCAATCCGCAGTGTTTTTTATAAACAGAAAACTTATCCTTACCTTTGCGGACTAATTAAAAAACAGTGATATGCAAGACGGAATTTACGCAAAATTCAATACTTCGAAAGGAGAAATACTGGTAAAGCTTACGCATGATAAAACCCCTGGAACCGTGGGTAACTTTGTAGCCTTGGCGGAGGGTAATCTAGAAAATAGTATCAAGGCTCAAGGTAAACCCTATTATGACGGATTGAAATTCCATAGGGTTATTCCGGATTTTATGATACAGGGAGGTTGTCCGCTAGGAACCGGTACTGGTGACGGGGGCTATAAATTTGATGATGAATTTCATCCAGATCTTACCCATGACGGACCTGGCGTACTTTCAATGGCCAATGCCGGACCTGGTACAAATGGCACTCAATTTTTTATTACCCATGTGGCCACTCCTTGGTTAGATAACAAGCATACCGTTTTTGGGCACGTAGTGAAAGGTCAGGATGTGGTGGATGCCATTAAACAGGGCGATAAAATAGAAAGTTTGACCATAGAGCGAATTGGGTCGGAAGCGGATAATTGGAATGCGGTAGAGGCTTTTAGGACTTTTGAGGGTTCTAGGGAAAAAAGACTTGCGGAGGAAAAGAAAAAAATAGCAGCTGAACTGGATAAAGTTGCAGCTGGATTTAACGAAACGGAAAGTGGACTTAGGTATAAAATTGTTCAAGAGGGAAAAGGAAGCAAGGCCGTAAGTGGAAAAAATGTTTCAGTACATTATGAAGGATCTTTGTTGAACGGCCAAGTTTTTGATTCTTCCTATAAAAGAAAGGAGCCAATTAGCTTTCAATTAGGTGTGGGCCAAGTTATTCCAGGATGGGATGAAGGTATTGGCCTATTGAAGGTTGGGGACAAGGCCAGGTTTGTAATTCCTTCCAATTTGGCATATGGAAGTGCTGGTGCCGGCGGGGTTATTCCACCCAATGCCACCCTTATATTTGATGTTGAATTAATGGGGATAGGATAAATTCCAATTTTCACATAAAAAAAAGACCCTAAGAAATTGGGGTCTTTTTTTTTACTAATGGTTCAGAATTGAGAGACGAAAAATGTTTTCGACCCTATTGTGTTTAAGTTGAAATTAAACCTTATATGGTAAATTCAAAATTGCTTTCTATCTTTTGGTCTTATTAAGGCTCAATACTAAAAGCGCTATGTTTATTACCAATAAGGAGAGAAGAATGGTGAAAAAAGTAGTCATGCTTAAGTTATTTTAATGGTGCGATTTTAGTGTTTTTAAGGAAGATGGTAAAATTGGGGAAAGGTTGCGTTAAAAATATAAATATTACTTTTAAACATGAAAAATCCTACAAAACAGTCTTTTAATGAAATACTTTTACTCCCTAAACAGCTTTGGTTTAAATTTCGATAAAGTCCAATAAAAAAGCCCATCCGCTAGGATGGGCTCTATTTTCTAAAAAAAATTGTACCGTAATTATTAAATCACTTTTACATTTACTGCGTTCAATCCTTTTTTACCTTGTTGTAATTCAAATTCTACAACATCACCTTCGCGAATTTCGTCGATTAAACCAGAAATGTGTACAAAGTGATCTTCGCTTGAGCCTTCTTCAGTGATAAATCCGAATCCTTTGGAATCATTGAAAAATTTTACTGTTCCTTTATTCATTATAAAAAATTAAAAAAATTAAATTAGCCGCCAAGATAAGGTTTTATTATTTAACTACATGATTTTTTGATAGTTATATTTATTTTGGAAGATTTTGACACGATTTTTAAAAAGTGAATAAACGGCTAATCAACTGTGCGTTAATGTCCTCGGTCTTAAACTTTTACTTTTTCATATCAGTTTTTATGTGTTCTGCACGTTTTTTTAATTCCTACAGGGAAAATGGATTTTTTTTGCGCGCTAAATGAATTTCTGGGAATGTTGGGGTACAGGTTAGGGAAGTTTGATTAAAAAGAAGAATAATAAGGCGTCAACACCTAATTAAATTTAATTTTTTGTTTCTCTTGGCCTGCAGAAGTAGCCGCATTTGAGAATGGTTTTGGTCAAATAGGTGTTGTGGACAGTAGTGGGTTGGATAACATTATCTCAATCACCTCAATAACAAAGGAGCTACAAGGAATTGCTGTTATTGGGAGCTAAAACAAAATAGAGTCTTCCCTAACAGGGAAGACTCTATTGATATTATAGTAGTCCTATCCAAATTATAGGTTCGGCTGTGGGGTCATTCTTAAATAGGGCTTAATTTCTTCCACACCTTTGGTGAATATTTTTTTGGCATCCTCTGTGTTTATGGATGGACTTACAACCACCCTATCCCCATTTTCCCAGTTGGCAGGAGTGGCTACTTTATGATATGCTGTTAATTGTAATGAATCTATTACCCTGAGCAATTCGTGAAAATTACGACCTGTGGATGCAGGATAGGTAATTATGAGTTTTACAGTTTTGTCCGGGGCTATAATGTAAACCGAACGCACAGTTAAACTGTCGTTTGCATTTGGATGAATCATGTCGTAAAGGGTAGAGACCTTTTTGTCCTCATCGGCAATAATTGGAAAATTAACAGTGGTATGCTGTGTCTCATTAATGTCTTTGATCCATTCCCCATGAGAGGCTACCCCATCAACACTCAGTGCCAGCATTTTTACGTTCCGTTTGTCAAATTCTCCTTTGAATTTAGCGGCCGTTCCAAGTTCGGTGGTACATACCGGGGTAAAATCCGCCGGGTGCGAAAACAAAATTCCCCATCCATCACCTAAATAATCATATAAATTGATCATTCCCATAGAACTATCTGCTGTAAAATCAGGGGCTAGGTCGCCCAATCGTATTGTTGCCATATTTTGGTGCTTTAGTTAAAAGTTTATTATCCTATAAAATTAGTAGATTATCTTGTAATCGACTTTTTTAAAAGGTTAAAAATGTATTAAAATTTAACGAAATAAAGTTGTTTTTTGAAATTTGTTTAGGTGGAATTTATTTTTTTTTAATCTTTTGGGATGCAATACGTACTGTATTCGATCGTATAAATAATGGTCTTTTTTTTGCAAAAAAAACATTTAGTTTAATTGGGTTTGTAAGCACCATTGCCAATCGCCCTTCGATCCCGTTCTATGAATGGGAAAACTTTGGTAGGGTTTAATATTAATTATTGGGATAGCTAATATTATTCATTATACTTCTTTAATTTTATACAATGGAAGAAAGAAGCTTGGAAGAATTGAAATACCCCATTGGCCATTTTGTATATACCGGGAAGGTCAATGATATAACCTTGTCCGATTGGATATCCGAATTGGAAGCATTGCCTACCCGTTTAGAGGATCTGGTGGTTCCACTGAACGACCAACAGTTGAATACTCGGTATCGGCCAGGTGGCTGGACCATCAGGCAGGTGGTCCATCATATGGCGGACAGCCATCATCATAGTTATACCAGATTTAAATGGGCACTGACCGAAGATAAACCTATTATTAAGGCGTACGAAGAGAAGGAGTGGAGCAACCTTTTTGATGCCAAGACGGCCCCAATAGTACTATCCATAAATTATCTTAAGGCACTACATGCAAAATTGGTATATCTCTTAAAAGGTTTGTCCAAGGAGGATTTGGAAAGGGTGTATATTCATCCCGATGGTAATGTTGCGGTTAGCCTTATGGAGAATATTGGAAAATACGCCTGGCACGGCAATCATCATTTGGCACACATAGAGGGCATCATAGACCGTAAGGGCTGGAATTGTCCCTAGTACTTTAAGCTAAAGGGCCATGGTCTTCCATGAAATTTAAAGTAAAAATGTATTGGGCAACTATTGTTTCTTCCACTTGATATTACAGCCCATACTCGGTTTTTGGTCAATATTTATTTTGTTTCCGGAAAGAAGGGCATCCATGGCCGATTTTAAGTCCACTCCGCTCACTGGGATACCATTTCCCGGGCGGGAGTTGTCAAACTGACCTCTATATACCAGCCTTAAATTGGCATCGAATAAATAGAAATCGGGCGTACAGGCGGCATCATATGCTTTGGCAACCTCTTGACTTTCATCGTACAGATAGGGAAAAGTATATTTCTGTTCTATACTGATCAGTTTCATTAAATGGGGAGCATCCTGAGGGTAATTTTCTACATCGTTGCTGGAAATTGCAATAAATGAAATATCTTTAGGTTGATATTCCATTGCTGTTTTGACGATTTCGGTATTCAAATGCTTAACAAAAGGGCAGTGGTTGCAGATAAACATGATTACGGTACCCTTGGCCCCTTTTAAGTCTTGAAGGCTTTTTTGTTGGTCCGAAGTGGTATCGAACAATTTAAAGTTGGGGGCTATTGTGCCTATGGGCAGCATATTACTGGGTGTATTGGCCATGACTTTAATGTTTAGAAAAAAGGTCTACTGCAAAGTTAAAAGAAAAGATAGACAATTGTATGCGGTTCCCACATTAGATATTTTGTGGTAAAAGAAATATTTATAAAGTTGAAACTTTTGGCATGTGCCAATAGATCCTAAGACGTGAAATTTTCCAGTGAAATTATTGAAAAACTTAGAATTGTTCTGTGAAAGAAACTATTACTTGGCCCGATTTCTCCAAAATAGATATGAGAGTGGGCACCATTATTGAAATTAAAGATTTTCCAGAGGCCAGGAAACCAGCCTATCAGTTACATGTCGATTTTGGCAAGACGATAGGGATTAGGAAAACATCGGCCCAAATAACCCAAAGGTACTCCAAAGATCAACTTTTGGGGAAGCAGATAATCGCCGTGGTTAATTTTCCTAAAAAACAAATTGCAAATTTTATGAGCGAATGTCTTATATTAGGGGCTGTTGACGGTTCCGATGTAATATTACTGCGTCCGGATGACGAGGTTGACAATGGACTTAAAATCTCATAATTCTTGGTAACTACCCCCCTGGATAAGATTCATATAGACTTTAACCAACAATCACTTTGGGTGCTTAACGTGGCTTTGGCCCTGGTAATGTTAGGGATAGCATTGGATATATCCATAGATGACTTTAGACGATTGCTTAGAAAGCCCAAGCCGCTTTTTGTTGGTGTTTTGAGCCAGTTTGTTTTGCTTCCTGCCGTAACTTTTATACTTGTTTTGCTATTGGAGCCCTTGCCCAGTATTGCTTTGGGAATGTTTATGGTAGCTGCTTGCCCAGGGGGTAATATTTCCAATTTTATTACACATTTGGCAAAGGGCAATACGGCCTTGTCCGTAAGTCTAACGGCTGTGGCCACTTTATTGGCTGTCCTTATGACCCCTTTAAACCTTCAATTATGGGGCTCCCTATATGGCCCCACCGCATCAATACTTCAAGAAGTTGCCATTGCTCCTTTTTCAATGGTAAAATTAGTGGCATTGCTTTTGGCATTACCCTTAATTTCGGGGATGGCGATAAACCATATCAGGCCCAAAATAGCATCTAAAATAGCAGAAGTTTTAAAGGTACTTTCGTTGGTGTTTTTTGTGATTCTTATTTTTATTGCCTTATATGACAACAGGGACGTTTTTATGGAATATGTATTATATGTATTCTGGATAGTGGTCCTGCACAATCTTTTGGCTTTTGTAACCGGCTATTCGGTGGCTAAATTTTTTGGTCTTTCCCAAATGGATAAGCGAACCATTGGTATAGAAACCGGGATTCAGAATTCAGGCCTGGGACTGCTGTTGATATTTACTTTTTTTGATGGAATGGGGGGAATGGCCCTTCTGGCCGCGTTTTGGGGAATATGGCATTTGATATCGGGTTTGGCCATAGCAAGCTTTTGGGGGTATTTTCCAATTGATAAAGAAGAACTTGTTTGAGAAGGATAGGTTATTGTATTATATGGGTTTGGATTCGTTTGGCATTTACATTCTATTTTTCTGGAATAAAAGTTAAAGGTTTGCAGAATGTGCCTTTGGGAAAACCTGTTATGTTTGTATCGAATCATCAAAATGCCTTGCTCGATGCTCTATTGATAGCGACCCATTGTAATCGGAAACCTTATTTTTTAACTAGGTCCGACGTGTTTAAGGGAACCTTGTTGAAGGTGTTTTTCGAATTTTTACAGATGATTCCGGTGTATAGGATCAGGGACGGTAAGGATTCATTGGCGGGAAATAACGCCATTTTTGAACGCTGCTCTGAGCTACTGCAAAGGGGAGAGGCCTTACTTATTTTTCCGGAAGGCAACCACTCCCTAAAACGTCGGGTCCGTCCTCTAAGCAAAGGGTTTACCCGTATTTTGTTTCTGGCTTTGGAAAATAATCCAACTGTGGATATCACTGTTGTCCCAATTGGAGTGAATTATGCCAAGGCCGCAAAATTTCCCGATAAGGCAGCACTGTATTATGGCGAAGGGATAAGGGTCCAGGAATTTTTTAACAAAGAGGATTTGGCAGGATCGGCCAGCCGACTGAAGCAGGAAGTGTTTCATCATTTAAAAAGACTTACCACACATATTGAAGAGGAGTCCAGGTATGAGGAGATAGTGCATAAACTGGATAGGGCTAGGGTGGATTATCTGGATCCTGTGGACATTAACCTAATTTTGGAAACGGGGGTATTTCCAGAGTATAAAAAAAGAGAAAAAGAAGTACCTCAGAAGTACATTTTTAAGTGGGCATTTTTTATGTTGAACTTTCCAATGATCATTTTATGGTCCAAGCTCATTAAACCAAAAGTTAGCGAACCGGAATTTTTGAGCACAACCAGATTTATGTTTGCCTTATTGTATTACCCCTTGTTTTATCTTCTGCTCATGGGAGTAATGCTAATATTCTTCAATTGGCAGGCTACCTTAATGATCTGCTCGGCCCATTTTATCCTTGGCAGTATACTTGTTAAATTGTGGCGGGAAGACTAAATCATGGTAAAAGAAATGGCCCCTAATTACAGGGGCCATTAAATTTTTGTATAAGAATAAGAAGATTAAATATCGTCAAAGCTTACATCTGTAAAACTATCTGTAGAGCTAATAGATCCATTTTCTTCGGAATCTTCCTTTTTAAAATCTTTCTGGTGACGTTCGGAAATAACCTCTGTACCTTTTTCATCGATAATGTAATCCATCATCTCGTCCAAATTCTCCTTAAAGGCGGTAAAGTCTTCTTTGTATAAATAAATCTTGTGTTTTTTATAATGAAAAGAACCATCGTCATGGGTGAACTTTTTGCTTTCGGTAACAGTTAAATAATAATCTCCTGCCTTGGTGCTTCTAACATCGAAAAAATAAGTTCTTCTTCCTGCTCTTAAAACTTTAGAATAAATTTCTTCTTGGTCCATTAAATCTTTATCGCTCATTTCGTCTAGTGTATAGTTAATTTTTCATAGGTATATATCTGTCAAAAGTGGAAAAAAAAACCTAATATAACAACATTTTTCTATTTTTCTTTCTCAGAAAGTTGATGCATATAGAGCTCTTTGTAGTATCCTTCAACAGAATTTAATTCTTCATGTGTACCTTCCTGTATTAATTTTCCATCCTCCAGAACTATAATTTTATCTGCGTTTTTGGCCGAGGAAACCCTATGGCTTACAATGAGTGTGGTCTTATTTTTGGATTCTTTTTTCAGTTGGTTCAGAATTTCTTCTTCCGTTTCGGTATCAACTGCCGAAAGACAATCATCAAACAGGTAGATAGGTGGGTCCTTAAGGAGTGCCCTTGCAATGGAGACACGCTGTTTTTGTCCCCCACTTAAGGTAATGCCCCTTTCTCCCAAAATAGTCTCGTACTGTTTGTTGAAGCCCATTATGTTTTCATGTACTACCGCTTTCTTGGCCACGGCAATAATTTCCTCATCCGTTGAATTTTCTTTTCCAAACTTAATATTGTTTTTTATGGTGTCGGAAAATAGAAAAGCATCCTGTGGTACGGCGCCTATGGATTGTCGTAGGCTTTGTAGGTTTAATTCCTTAATGGGGACATCATCTATCAGAATTTCTCCGGAGTCAATGTCGTACAAACGGGCAATTAAATCTAAAATGGTCGATTTTCCTGATCCTGTTTTTCCCAATATAGCTACTGTCTCGCCCTGGTTTATTGTAAAGGATATGTTGTTCAGGGCCATAATGTTGGTGTCCTCGTAGGTAAACGTTACGTTTTTAAACTCAATCTTTCCTTTTATGGGAGTTTCCTCCTTAACGGTACTAACTATGTTGGGTTCTTCCTGCAAAAATTGATTGATCCGTTTTTGTGATGCTTCCGCCCGCTGCACTATGGAGGTAACCCAGCCCACGACCGCTACAGGCCAGGTAAGCATGTTTACATACAAGATAAACTCTGCAATGATACCAATTGACGCTATTTCCCCGTCTATATATTGTTTGCCGCCCACGTAGATGACAAATATATTGCTGATTCCGATCAAAAGGATCATCAGCGGGAAAAACCAAGCATTGACCTTGGCAAGATCCATACTTTTGTTTTTTCCGTCCAGGGCCAAATTTTTCAATTCGGCATTTACCTTAGGTTCCAGGGCATAGGCTTTTATAACCGAAATTCCTGAAAAGGATTCTTGGGTAAAGGTAGACAGGGTTGATAAAAACTCTTGCACAATTGTACTCCGCTTGTGAATTATTTTACTGATCTGATAGATCAATACAGAAAGAATCGGCAATGGCAACAGAGCATAGAGGGCCAGTACTGGTGCCTTTATGAACATTAGTGGAACCAGACAAACAAAAAGTGTTAGCGTTTGAATTCCGTACATAATGGCCGGACCTCCATACAATCGTACCTGGTTTACATCCTCGCTTATCCTGTTCATTAAATCCCCGGTCCTATTTTTTTTATAAAAATTGAGACTCAATAGTTGGTAATGGTCAAATACCTCATTCTTTAAGTCGTACTCAATGTACCTGGAGACATTAATAATGGTCTGTCTCATCAGAAATGTAAAGAAACCGGACAGCAATGCAGCTCCAACAATTATCAGGATGTATTCCCATAGCATTTCCTTGGCATCCGCCTTCAGAATTTCATTACCTACATAGCCTTCAACAACTTCAATGGATTTTTTTACATAGGAAGGCATAACCAATTGAAAAATTCGAGCTATCATGGTAATGATAATACCAATAAGGAGCTTAAATCGGTACTTCCTAAAATATTTATTTAAATGTTGAAGTTCTTTCATTGGCTATGAAACAGAAATTGCAGGATTTTGGATTACAATTGGGCAAAGATAGTTTTTTGGTTCTAAACCAAATGTTATAAAACACATAAGATAATACCCAAAAAGGTAGTTAGGATTAAAAAATATAATCCTATTTTTGTACCCGAATAATTTTTTATATTTTACTAAAGTTCTTTAAAAATGCTTACAAGAAGGCACATAAGGGTTAAAGTTATGCAATGTATTTATGCATTGACACAGTCGAAGGATGATTCCCTGGAAAAACAAGAGAAATTTTTGAAAGTAAGCATAGAGAACATGTACACACTTTACCTGTTAATGCTGAGCCTTTTTATAGAATTGCATGAAAGGGCAGAGAGTCAGCTTAGCCTATCCTCCAAAAAATATCTAAAAAACAACTCCGATTCCTATCCCGACAAGGAAAAATTCCTAAAAAATAAACTTCTGCTTCAAATTGCGGGGAACAAGACACTGAAGGATGAATTGTCCAAAAGAAAATTGAACAATTGGTATTTGAACGAAGAGTACATCAGGATAATTTACAACGAGGTTATGGAGAGCGATATATATGCCAAATATATGTCCAATGCCGAAAGTACTTACGAAGAGGACAAAAGGCTTATCATTGATTTGTTCCGGGATATAATTGCGCCCAACGAAAAGATTTACGATTATTTTGAAGATGACAAATTAACCTGGGTGGATGATATTCCCATTGTAAACACTTTTCTATTAAAGCAGTTTAAAAAAGTAAGGGAAAGTACTGTTCCTTCTTATTTTTTACCACCTCTTTTTAAGGATGGGGACGATATGGCATATGCCAATATGCTTTTGAGAAAAACCCTGTTGAACAATTCCAAACTGGAACAGGAGATCGAGGGTAAAACCCCTAATTGGGACAAGGATCGAATTGCGGATATTGATGCCATACTTTTGAAAATGGCAATTTGCGAACTCCTCAATTTTCCATCGATACCGGAACGGGTTACGATAAATGAATTTTTAGAAATCGCAAAGGAGTATTCCACACCTAAAAGTAGTATATTCATCAACGGTATATTGGATAAGCTGGTGAGGGAGTATAAAGAGGACGGGAAACTAAAAAAAGTTGGTAGGGGTTTGTTATAAACAAATATTCCTTAATTTTGCGCAAATAAAAAATTAGTAAAGATGAAATGAGCCATGGTAATTCTTCAAATTCACTGAGATGATTTATGGCGATTTGCATCTGACCTCTTAAGAAATAATTAAATTTAAACCGATGAAGAGAATATTTTTAACCGTAAGTATTATTTCTGTTCTTGTCCTTTCTTCCTGTAAGGAAAAGGCCTCCAGTAAAATTGAAGCTTCCAATGTAGAAGTTGCTGCCGAAAGGGATGCAGCTGCCAAGAGTCTTCCTGTGATGGAGTTCGATAAAGTAGAGCACGATTTTGGATCAATAGATCAAAACGCTCCCCAGGAAACTATTTTTACATTTACAAATACGGGCGACGCCCCATTGATAATTACCGATGCCAAAAGTAGCTGTGGTTGTACCATTCCCGAATATCCAAAAAATACGCCAATAGCACCAGGTGAAAAAGGGGAGTTGTTGGTGAAGTTTAACGGTTCAGGACAAAATCAGGTAACCAAGACCATTACTGTTACCGCCAACACCAGTAAAGGAAGTGAAACACTTCGAATAAAGGCATTTGTAACTCCAAAAGGTGCAGGTCCTGTAGGTCCTGTTAAATAAGTAAATAAAATTATGTTAGAACAATATCCATATCTTCCCCTAATATTAATGTTTGTAGTGGTGTATTTTTTTATGATCGCACCGCAAAGAAAACGTCAAAAACAAGAGAAGAAATTTACCGAAGAATTAAAAAAAGGAGATAAAGTGGTTACCAAGAGCGGTATGCACGGAAAAGTAGTAGATTTAAACGATAATGATTTTACTTGTGTTATAGAAACTATGGCCGGGAAAATAAAATTTGACCGTACCGCTATCTCCATGGAGATGAGTAAAAAAGTAAACGCACCCGAAAAGAAGTAATTTTTTTCTGAATAATTTAAAAAGCACCAACCTAAAGTTGGTGCTTTTTTTGTTGTAAAAATTTGTACATTAAGGACTTATTAAATCTATAAATTCATGATTCAGAACAGAAGAAAATTTATAAAAAAGAGTTCCCTAATAGCCATGGGGACGGGAGCGGCATTTTTATTTCCTATGGATCTATTGGCCTCCGTTAGAAGAAATATTAGTCCAAACGACAAAATCGGGGTGGGATTGATCGGTTGCAACGGCATGGGATTTAGCGATTTAAGTTCTATGCTTAAAATGAGTGAGATTGAGGTGGTAGCCCTCTGTGATGTGGATGATAGTGTGTTAAAAAAGAGAACGTCCGATTTGGAAAAGGCGGGAATAAAAAAACCAAAATTATATAAGGACTATCGGAAATTATTGGAGGATAAAGATGTGGATGTAGTGATTATTGGTACTCCAGATCATTGGCATTGCCTACAACTTTCCGATGCCGTAAAGGCTGGCAAGGATGTGTATTGCGAAAAACCCTTGGCCAACTCAATAGAGGAATGTAATCTCATGTTAGGTTCAGTACAGGCCAGTGATCGAATGGTGCAAATAGGGCAATGGCAAAGGAGTCAGCCCCATTTTGTGGATGCAATAGACTTTGTACATTCCGGGAAATTGGGAGAAATTCGTTTGGCAAAAGCCTGGGCTTATCAGGGTTGGATGGGATCTATCCCTGTTTTACCGGATACGGCCGTTCCTGAAGGAGTGGATTATAATATGTGGTTGGGTCCCGCTCCCCTAAAGGCGTTTAATGCCAACAGGTTTCATTTTAATTTTAGGTGGTACTGGGATTATGCAGGAGGATTAATGACAGATTGGGGAGTACACCTTATGGATTATGCCTTGTATGGAATGAAGGCCAGCACACCAAAATCGGTGATGGCCCTAGGGGGTAAGTTTGCCTATCCAGATGATGCATCGGAAACACCGGATACCTTGCAGACCGTTTATGAGTATGATGGTTTTTCAATTTTGTGGGAACACGCCACTGGGATAGATAATGGTAATTACGGGCGCAATCACGGTATAGCGTTTATTGGTAATAATGGCACCCTAGTTTTGGATCGCGGTGGATGGGAGGTAATTGCCGAAAAGGATAAGATGCAAAGTATACCCTTACAAAAAAATCAAGGGAACGGATTGGATAAACACACTGTGAATTTCATTGAAGCGGTGAAATCCAGGGATGCTTCCAAATTAAATGCTCCGTTAATAGTGGGGTATGATGCGGCTTTGGTGTGCCATATGGGAAATATAGCCTTTAAAACCGGTAACAGAATCTATTGGGACAATTATTCGGGCCAATTTTCGGACGATGCTTCCAATGCCTTGGTAAATGCCCATTACCACAATGGTTGGGAGTTGCCAAAAGGATAATAAAATGATGAAGAATTGGATGCTTTTGCTAGAAATTGCCATTGGGTTTTAACGTGCCAACTGGCATTGTTTTGAAATATTTGCCGTATTGGATGTGAATTGAAATAATTTCTTCTCTTTGTATACCCAACAATTTTAGGAAAATCCACCATAAGTCTGGATTGGGATTATGGTCTATATACAATGTAAGGCAACCGAGAAAATGGGGTATGAATAAAATTTTCTATAAATTGCCTTGGGAATGGAACATAAATTTAAAGAGCTATTTCCTCTTTGCAAGCCGTGGTTTTTAAAAACAATTAAATAATTTTCTATGAAATACTTATTGCTGATTTTGTGCTTCCTAAATATATCTTTAACAATATCCCAGGAATTGTTGCTGGAAGCGGAAAGTTTTGACGATAAAGGGGGGTGGGTCGTTGACCCCCAGTTCATAGAACAAATGGGATCTTCCTATCTTCAGGCCCATGGCATGGGGGTGCCTGTGGAAAATGCGCAAACCCAGGTAAATTTTAAAAATAAAGGCGAATATAAGGTTTGGGTACGCACCAAGAACTGGGTGCCGGGAGAATGGGAGGCCCCGGGGAAATTCCAAATAAAGGTAAATGGCCTGGTGTTGGAAAACACATTGGGTCTGCGTTCGGGATGGGGCTGGGAATATGCCGGCGCTGTTCAGATAACGGATAAAAAGAATACTTTGGAGCTTGTAGACCTCACCGGTTTCAACGGGCGTTGCGATGCCGTCTATTTTACTACTTCTAACGTTGAACCGCCTTCATCCTCGAAAAAGTTGGCTACTTGGAGAAAAACGGTAGTTATGGAACCTTTGGCACCCAAAGTTACCAAGAAATATGATCTGGTTGTTGTAGGTGGGGGAATTGCTGGCTGTGCAGCGGCCATAGCGGCTGCCGAGCAAGGGCTTCAGGTGGCGTTGATTCATGACCGGCCCGTTTTGGGTGGTAATGCCAGTAGTGAAATCAGGGTACACACCCTGGGTATATATGGTAATTTTGAACGAATCCTGAAAAAGTTGGATACGGAACATTATCCCAATGGCTCTCCCGAAGCACATATAGACCAGATAAAAAGGGATAACAATGTAAAAAGTTATGATAACATTTCCCTCTTTTTAAATTGGAGGGCCTATGATGCCAAGGCTGTTGAAAATAAAATTAATTATGTGGATGCACGCCAAACGGCCACAGGGGAACGTTTACGTTTTGAGGCCCCACTTTTTGTGGATTCCACAGGAGATGGTTGGATAGGTTTTTGGGCGGGTGCCGAATTTTCTTATGGACGTGAAAGTGTTGATGAGTATGGGGAGGAATGGAAAGAGCATGGGGAACTATGGAGTCCGAAACAGCCGGACAATGCTGTAATGGGCTCTTCTGTACTTTGGCGATCCTTTGAAGCGGACCAAGTGGAAGATTTTCCCGAGGTGCCTTGGGCCATGCCTGTGGCCAGGGACTATGCAAAGGTCAAAGGGGAATGGCAGTGGGAGTTTAGTCGTAATGATCTTCATCAAATTGACGATGCCGAGGAAATCCGGGATCATATGCTTAGGGCTATATACGGTTCTTTCGGGAATGCGAAAAAACTTCCTGAAAATGCCAATCGAAAATTGGAATGGGTATCCTATCTAGTTGGTAAGCGGGAATCGCGCAGATTGGTCGGGGATTATATTTTTACTTTGAACGATGCAAAATCCGGCCGCACTTTCCCCGATGGGGTGGTGGAGGAGACCAGGGAGGTGGATGTTCATTATCAGACGGTATTGGAGGATGAGAAAAACCCCGACTTTATTTCTGAGGCACTTTTCTATGAGACCCCAAAATATTATATCCCTTACCGAAGTCTGTATTCAAAAAATATTGATAATTTATTTATGGCCGGAAGAAATTTTAGCACCTCCCATATTGGATTGGGGGGGCCACGGGTAATGAGAACCACAGGACAAATGGGCGCAGCTGTGGGCTTTGCCGCTTCACTTTGTAAAAAGTACGATGTAAACCCTAGGGATATTTATACGGGCTATTTGGAAGAATATATGGATCTTATTGAAAATCAAAAGTATACCCCTATTCCAGAATCCAAGAAGTAATGGGTTTATCTGAAAACAATCTATAAAAAACGACTTGATCCATGTTGGCGGTAAGTAAATTATCATGAAAATAATAATTGTCACATTACTATTTTGCGGATTGGGATTGGTATGGACCCCAAAAAAGGGGATGGTCAAAACAATTGAATACCAACATAAAATGTTGACAAAAAAGCCGGAGTTTTTTGCCTTGCAATGGCAGGAAGGCATGGCGTTAAAAAAGAAGTCAACCCCATTTTTTATTGAGGTTGAGACTTTGGGCAATCAGAATGTTGATATCCTTGTTAACGAGCAGAATAGACCGGTACTCTATACCGCTGATGTTTGTACTCCCGTCTGCGCAGATGGCGAATGCAGGTTAATGTACCTTACACTTTATTGGGATTTATTGGGGGCCTATGCGGGTTATGACAAGGTAGAAGGTCAGGTATTGACAAAACATGATCATGAGGAATTCTTGGAACAGGATTATGAAAAATTGCACCGGCTATTGTTGGATGACAATTCTATTTTGAAAAGGAAGAAAATTGATGAGCTGGTTTCAAAACCTAAAGAGCCGCTACAGGACGGAGTGGATGCCATAGCGGGTGCCACTATTGAGGAGGTGAAGGAATCGGTGGTAGACGGGGCACTCTATTCCTGTTACGTAGCCTGGAATATAGCGCACGGACCCATTAAAGGGGAACTACGGGATTATACCATAGCCAACTTTGATAAAGAAATGAAAGGCTATATGCTTCAAAGCAATGAACAGGATTATCAAATGTACGCATTAGGGACTTTAAATGAAGCAGAGTATTTGGATCATAGGGACCGGATAATACAAATTTTCAAGGAGGGTATTCCCTTGATCCGTTCCTATATTGTACAAAATCTTCCTAAATTGTTCTGGGAAAGCGATAGCTTACAAATGCCCTTTTGGGAAAGTTTTGCTACTGTGGATATCAATAGTAGAAGTTTATTGTTAAATCATATTCAGCAGGCTCCGGTTGAGGTTGCGGTCTTATTGGGAGGCAATTTGGAAATCATGACCAAAAATCAGTTGAAATTGTATCTGTCGGCCATTGAAAATGAGGTAATGACCAATCCTGATATCAACGCGCAGCTTTTACGTTTTGCCGGGTCGGGCACCCATACATACGCCTATGTAGTAGCCGAATTTTTGGAAGAATTGGAATAGAAGGGATGCGGGCATAATAGGCTTGCAACAATTTTAGAAAGTAAACAAAATATAATTTAGATGATATCATTCTTAGTATCCATTGGTGCCTTGGTCCTTGGTTATTTTACATACGGGAAATTAATGGAACGTATTTTTGGAGTGGATAAGGATAGGGAGACCCCGGCCGTTAGGCTTAGGGATGAGGTTGATTTTATGACATTGCCCACTTGGAAGGTCTTTCTGATCCAATTCCTGAATATAGCAGGATTAGGCCCCATCTTTGGAGCCATTGCAGGGGCCATGTTTGGACCAGCGGCCTTTTTATGGATTGTACTGGGAAGTATTTTTGCAGGAGCGGTACACGACTATTTTTCAGGAATGCTATCCATAAGGCATGATGGATTGAGCATTAGTGAAGTGGTGGGAATATACCTTGGTACCACCGCTAAACAATTTATGCGTTTTTTCTCGGTAGTATTATTGATATTTGTAGGGACCGTTTTTTTGGTGGGCCCCGCAAAAATAATCGACGGCATGACGGGGAATATCTGGAGCGTTTGGATTTGGGTGGCCATTATTTTGGTTTACTACATTCTTTCTACATTACTGCCCATAGATAAACTAATAAGTAAGCTATACCCCATATTTGGAGTGGCCATGCTGCTTATGGCCCTTGGGTTGCTTATTGCCCTATTTTTTGGGGATTATAATATTCCAGAATTGGTATCTGGTAATTTAAGAAATATGACCAATGACCCCGAAGCAACTCCCTTGTTTCCCATTCTCTTTATAACCATTGCCTGTGGTGCCATTTCCGGATTCCATGCTACCCAATCCCCTTTAATGGCCCGCTGTATGAAGAATGAAACTCTAGGGCGAAAGATATTTTACGGTACTATGGTCACAGAGGGAATCGTAGCCCTGATATGGGCCGCTGCTGCTATGACGTTTTTTGGAAATGTGGAAGGTTTAAACGGCGCTATGTTGGCCAATAACAACAATGCTGCTTGGGCCGCCAATGAGATATCGCTTAATATGCTTGGGCAAATTGGAGGAGTATTGGCCTTATTGGGAATTGTTGCCGCTCCCATAACCTCGGGAGACACCGCATTTAGGTCTGCACGCCTAATATTATCCGATATTTTCAAGTCCAACCAAAAAAAAATAATCAATAGGCTTCTAATTAGTTTACCGCTGTTTATTATTGCCTTTGCACTTACCCAGATCGACTTTGGAATTATTTGGCGTTATTTTGCATGGAGCAACCAAACCTTGGCCATGATCGTACTTTGGACCATAACTGCTTATCTGATCTATGAAAATAAGGCTTACTGGGTTACCCTATTGCCTGCAATTTTTATGACCATGGTATGTAGTACCTATATTTTAATTGCCCCTGAAGGCTTCCAACTACCTAATGAAATCTCCTATATTGGTGGTACATTAATAACACTGACCATTACTATAGCATTTTGGGTTTATACCTCCCAAAAGAAAAAAGTCTTTGTAGGGATATAAGGATTATATTCCATAAGCTTCTTTAACAGATGGGCCATAAGTCTTCCTTATAAATAACTCAACCACCATTTATCCCGATTATTGGATTTGTAGATCATATACTTTTTGCACAAGGGATAAAGGGCAAGTATTATTCCTATCCATACCAAATAAACAATCCATAGTGCATATCCATAAGTAGCCAGTTTTTCATTCATAAATACGTCGGCAGTTAATATCATGTCTTTCCAATTGCCGCCAAAAATTAGAATTCCGACTATAGCCACAACATGAATTACCAATACATGTAGAAAATAATAGAAAAAGGGAACCCTTCCAAAAACCATAAAGAAATTGGAAATGGCATTTTTTACATTTTCAAAGGCATAAAGGAAAAGTAGGGCGGGACCTATGGTAAGAAGAATGAATGCCAATGATGGTGGGTATTTGCTTACATTTAGAAAGGACATCATTGTTTTGGTATTGGTGTCCTGTACTGTCCAGGGCACCAGATCCCCATAGACGTTCAAGCCCCTTATTACAAAGAATAGGACCAAGGCCCCTAATCCTATTCGCAACAGCCATGTTCGCCTTAGTTTTGCATCAAAGTCAGTTAGGTACAATTGTCCCAAACAATACCCCAATGCCATTAGGCCTATCCAAGGGATGACGGGGTAATGAAACAATATCATTTTATCCGGTCCAATTACCAAGGCTTGATTCTGATGTAGAAGATACCAGATTATGGACTGCAGGTTATTCCCCTGCATCACAATACCATCCAAAAGATTGTGTCCCACAATAATCATCAAACCAACAGCAAGAATTATTTGTTTTGGTAAATAAATTAGAAACGATAAACATATCATACTAAAGCCAATGGCCCATATAACTTGAAGTATGGGAAAACTGTAGGTAAGATCAAAGGTCCATATTAAATTGTTTACAACAACTTCCATAAAAATTAACCAGACACCTCTGGTTAGCAGGAATTTGGAGAGTTGGGCCCTGGTTTTGTTCCTACCGTAAAGGAAGGCGGAAGTTCCGGCCAGAAATACAAATACGGGGGCACAATAATGGGTTATAAAACGTGTAAAAAATAATATGGGTGTTGTAGTTTCCAAATCTGTGGGGTCAACAAAAAAGGAGCCATAGTTAAAATAGTCCCTTACATGGTCCAGGGCCATAATAACCATGACCAGACCTCTTAATATATCAATGGATTCTATTCGGTTGGTTTTTGGTTGCATAAATATAAGGTTGTTTTTGGTTGATCCCCATTGTTGCATATTGCTTGTTACTATTTAATAGGGAATTTTCCAAGTGATCAATTATAAGGCCTGCATTCTGTTTTAATAACACCTGCCATAGTCGTGGTATATATTATTATTATTATTATTATTATTATTATTATTATTTAAAAATTACGTTTTGTTCCGCTTCAAACCATGTTCTGTACAAGGGTTGGAATACCCTTTCCAAACTATTTCTCTTTATTTTTAAAGTGGGGGTTGAAAATCCGTTGGCTACGTTCCATTCCTCTTGCATGACCACAACTTTGGCAATTTTTTCATGTTTTTGAAGTCTTGGATTAATTTCCAAAATTGATTGATGCAAACTTTTGCCGAGATCATCTTTGGATTTGGCTTTCCCAAGAGAGGAGACCGTTACTAAAGCTATGGGCTGGGGTATCCCTGTGCCAACGACACAGATCTGTTCAATATCGGTATTTTTTGAAATTTGAAGTTCTATGGGAGCAGGGGATATATACTTTCCTTTATCGGTTTTAAACTGATCTTTTACCCTTCCAGTGATGGTTAAATAACCTTCATGGTCGTATTCTCCAATGTCCCCGGTTTTAAAATATCCTTCTTCATCAAAAACGGATGCCGTTATCTCCGGTGCTTTGTAATAACCCTTAAAAAGGCAGTTGTTTAATATTAAAATCTCACCTTCTTCAGAGAATTTAATTTTCACCCCTTCCAGTGCTTTGCCTACAGTACCTATTTTACTATGGCCTATTAAATTGGAATGGGAAATACAACAATCCTCCGTCATTCCATAGCCCTGTTGAATAGTGATGCCAATAGTACTGTACCAGTTTACCAAGCTACTGGAAATGGGGGCGGCAGCAGAGGCTATGAATGTAGCATTGGCCAATCCCAATTTGGTCTGGATTTTTTTCTTGATCACCCTATTCAAGTACGGGATGGATAAAAGGAAGTCTAATTTTTTTTGCGGAATACTTTCGAGAATTTTTTCTTGGAATTTGGTCCAGATCCTAGGTACGGCAAAGAAAATATCGGGCTGTAATGCCTCTAGGTTTTCGGCAAATTTTTCCAATGAATATGGAAAGGTTATCTGGCCTCCGTAAAAAAGTATCCCATTGCAAAAGGCCCGTTCGGCTACATGTGCCAGTGGTAGATAGGAGAAGAATTTAGGGTTTTTGGGTAACTTCAGGACGCGGATAAATGTACTTGAACTTTTGGAGAAATTTCCGCTGCTATGCATAACTCCTTTTGGCTGCCCTGTGGTTCCGGAGGTGTATATAATAGTCCTTAGATCATTATTTTTGGGCAAATATAAATCCAATAACTCCTCTTCCTGCTGCATAATGTCTTCCCATAAATTCCCGGTATTGCCGCCAAATGTTTTTACAGTGATAATAGGGATATCGGGAATGCCTTGTTCTTGCGATGCAAAATCGTCCAGTTTGCCAACAATTATGGCTTTGGATTCACTATGTGTCAAAATCAGGTCAATCCCTTCGGATGTCAATGTTGGGTAGATGGGAATGGAAATAAATCCTGCCATGGATATGGCCAGATCCGCCATCATCCAGTGGGGACAATTTTTGGAAAGCAAGGCAATATGGCTTTTTTTGGGCAATCCCAGTTTCGATAAATACGAGGCCAATTTCCTCATCTCAATCCCGGCGTCGGAGTAGGAGAGGGTCTTTTGATGGTTCTCAAAATTCTGAATCAAGAACGGATTAAGAGGGGTCTTTTTTTCCCAATATAAAAATGCCTCTATAGAAGAATTAAAATTATTCATTAGTACATTTTATCGGGTTAAAAAGTTTTGTTGTCAACATCTTTAATGAATTTTATTAAACCATTGAAATAAGTCTTTTGATCATCGTATTGCGATAAATGACTGCCGTTTGGACATAATAAAAATCGAGCTTTTGGCAATTCTTGGGACATCCATTCCATGTATTTCGGATCCATGGTATCATGGGTGGCCCCAATTACCAAGGTAGGAACTGTAATCGTGTTCAACCGCTCGGAGACATCCCAACCCTTTAAGGAGGCATTTCCGGTTACCCCAAATTCACTATATCCCTGCATAAAAATATAAATATTGGGGTTGAGATGGGCCATTGCACGATTAACGGATTCTGGCCATTTGTCCACGGGCAATCTTAAAAAGTGTTCCGTATAATAATGTTGCATTACCAGTTCTGAATATCTGGGATTCATAAAATCATTATTCGCCTCCATGTCCTTAATTTCCTTATAGACTTCTGGAGGTAATTGTGGGCCCAGCACTTCAGCGGCATACTTTTCATATGCCGGGATGCTGGCCATCATATTGGAAATAATAAGTCCTTTTAAGTTATCCTGATATTTTAAGGCATATTCCATTCCCAAGATCCCGCCCCATGATTGTCCAAGAAGATAAAAGTTGTCCTTGTTAAGGTTTAGGGCTTTTCGAACTTGTTCCACTTCCTCTACAAAGTGATCTGTTGTCCAAAGGGTGGAATCGTTGGGTTTGTCACTGTAATAGGAGTCCAATTGATCATAATAAATGTATTCAATTTCTTCCTTGGGCAAATAGCCATCAAAACACTCAAAAAACTCATGGGTACCCCCTGGACCCCCATGAAGTAATAATACCTTCATTTTGGGGTTGTTGCCAACCCTTTTTGTCCATACCTTGAACGTACCTTTTGGTGTTGTAATTGGTATCATGGCGATCCCGCCTGTAAATTGGTCCTCGCTGTTGGAGTAATCCATATAGGCCGACGTAGCTTCCTTTTCTAATTTTGGATGCTGTTTTTTTCCACAGGAAACCAATAAAACTAGAAAAATACTGGTGTATAGAAATTTGGTTTTCATAACTAAATCATGTTTTTAATAGTGAAACTCAATTTTGAGAAGTCAGTAAGACGTACTTAAAATTGCAAGTTGAACTAATCCCGCCTTTTTCGGCGGGATCTAGGTTCAATACCTCGACCCTAGGATCGATTCCTATTATTGGGTTCAGGGCAGACAGGCCTGTCTGCCGACAAAGGCAGGCTTGCCCTGAGGTTTAATACCTTATTATTTTTAATAACGATCTATATTGTCCAAGCCCAACCTCTGGTTTACTTTTGTGATTATAAAACATATTTGATCAAATAGGGTGTAAATAAATAGGGGGAAAGACAGGTCTTTGGTTTAATTTATTTACACTCGGATTTAAACCTAAAGGTTTCATAATGAATGCTTTTTGTTTTATTAAATATAATTAATTATTAATTCATTTCTCCTTTTACAATACAGATTGCAGGGGTAACAGGTATAAACCTCGTTAATTTTAGGTCAGATTTTATAAAAATTGCCTCGGTGGTGACATACCCAAAGATCATTTGGGCAATGGCGATATTGGGTGGTAGACTGCTTTCCATTGGCTATTATTTTTTAATGTAAATTATTTAATAGCAATGCCTGCGCTCGATGGTCCAGCTAAGGGAATTATACTTGTCTTGGTGAACCCAGCTTCCTTGGCAAGTCCATCAAAATCCGAAGTCGAAAAATCGTACCCTTCCGGAGTTTCGATCAACATGTTGAGGGACATAAGCAATCCAAAAGCATTTTTACGACGATCCTTATCGATAATATTTTCAATGACGACCAATGCCCCACCTTTCGGTAAAGCATCGTATGCTTTTTTAACAAGCATTTTTTTGTCCTTGGTTCCCCAATCGTGTAATATTTGACCCATGGTAATCACATCGGCTTTTGGGAAATTGTCCGTAAAAAAGTCCCCAGAAACCACCTTCACCTTATCCCCTAGGCCCATGGCATCCAAATTTTCTTGGGCAATGGGCGACACCGGGGGCAAGTCGAACGTGGTACATTGCATATGTGGGTTTTTCATTGTCACATGGGCGGAAAGAGTTCCGGCCGAGCCTCCAATATCACACAGTGTACTGTAATTGGAAAAATCGAATTCATTGACAAAAGCTATAAAATTGCCCATTTGTACGCCAGTCATAGCACGTATAAATTCCCGCAATTTGTCTGGATTGGCATAGATGATCTCAAATGGAGATTGTCCACCATCCTTGGCTTCATTTTGCGGCAAGCCTGTTTTTAGTCCGTCCTCTAAATTGTTCCAAAAAGGGTACAAACGGTTGTTGCACATTTCCAAAATTCCACCTATGTAGCTAGGTTTGTTCTTGTCCAGGAAGAAATCGGCATCCTCTGAATTGCTGTAAAGGGCACTTTCCTTAATTCCCTTTCTGTTTAGAAATCCCAATGCTACCAAAGCGTCCAAGTAATCATATAGACTACGTGCGTGCAGACCAAGCCTAGATTGAATTTCATTGGCAGATAATTCCCGTTTGGCCAGAATGGTGAAGAGTTCCATATTCACTGCCGTGAGTAAGGTTTTGGTGGCGAAAAATCCAGTACCGACCTGCATAATTTTTGACGGGTCGATTTGTGTTTGTGCTGTTGTTTCCATTTTGAAGGTTTGTTTATATTAGGTTCTTGTTTAATAATGAATTGGATTAAATGTGTTTTTTTGGTTTTAAAATAATAGGTTGAAGGTTATTTGGTGTATTACCCAAGTTGATAGAATTAGAAGGTATGGTCGGTAATTCTTTTCATTTCTTTTGTCGTAAAAAATCAACCCAATAAGAATCAGGTAGATTATTCCGTATTGTAAATTTTGGGTTACATGCTCTGACCATTCCAAAATTTGTGGTCCAATTCTACCAATTGTAGGTCCTAGAAAAACAGTGGCCGTACCAAGAATGTATCGCATATGTTTTGAAACAGTCCCCCTATTGTACATTGCCAATGAATAAAATAGGATCAATAGAACACTATCGGCCATAGGGAAGAATAGAATCTGTGGTGCGTCTGAATTTATAATCCTTATCATTTGGGGAACAAAGGATAAAATTAGGATTGGGAATACTATGTAGGATAGTTTGCCAATTTTTCTATGCAGTTGGTTTTTTCTGTATATTATTAGGAGGGGTTGAACAACAAGAAGTAAGATCCAAATGGAGGCAATAATGGCATGAAGATGTATAAACGTAGTTAGGTTTTCTTTAAAATCTGGAAATTGAACGAAATAAGTTTTGTAAAAACCCAAAAAGGTCAACGGTATCAGCAACAAAAAAAAGTATCCCAGATTTTTATACGCTTTTTCCATAAGATTGACTTTTATTTTACTGAACCAACTGTATTTTTTAAAAGTTGGTAATCACATATTAAATATGTCAGGTATTTCAGTAGAAATTTTCGTTTGATCGAGTTTTACCCCGCAATTTTTCATTATCATCCTAGATTCTGAACCTATATGTCTTTCCAAAAGGTGGCTTTTGTATAACCAATGGCACAGGGGCCGTCCATTCTGTTCAATAATCTGGCTGTGATATACTATTGGTGGTCCCAGCCTTCCAAATCCAAGATCATCTGGAATGTAGACCACATCTTTAAAGGCTTTTTATAGATTTTTTTTGGGACCTTTAAACGGCGTACATTTCTTTTTTAACGGTATTCTCAAATAGTTTTGACCGGAACCTTTTCTCAAACCGAATGAAGTCCAGATAATAAGCATACTTGCCGTTGGACATATACCTAAGGGTGTCACAATCTAAAATACCAATTCTTCGTTTTCTTGTTTGATTCGAAGTAAGGTCAATTTCTTTCCAAAATAATTTTCAACAGATAAAAATGTACAGCAAATGCAGCCAGTAATACAACAAATGCGATTTTCTATTGGTTTTGTTATTTTTTTGGAAAACTGCTTTAATAGCCCATTGGGTTCTGCGCGGGTGCCATTTATAGTAACGTTTAGCTTTTAGGCGGTACTATAAAATAATTTCCTTCTTGTGACGATACCAAATCGGGGGAAGTATAGGGATCTGACAATCGTTTTGATAGTTTACTTTCAGTTGAATTTACGTTTCACTGTTCCTTTCCTTTGTTTAAAAAAAACAGGTAGGGGGGTGTAGTAATGGTTTGGTCTATTTTCTTTACGAAATTGCTAATTCAAATTGAAAATCTGCAAACTACTTGTTGCCCCAAAGCTCCTGATGAAACCTATGACCTACCTGTTGATAAGTTTAATTAGATGGCGTATAGGCCAATTCGGGATGCATTCGCCCAGTCTCGGTTTCGTATTTTAATACGTACTTGAACACTTCATCGAAAAGTTTTTTCCCTTCTTCACCTAACAAGGCCTCATTTTCCTTAGATTTTTTAGCATAGTCCTCGGCGTCTACTGCCGAAATTACTGCCAGATAATAATCTCCCATATTACCAAATCCATTGTGGTATATACGATAGTACTCCTTGGATCCCTTTGAAGTATATAGGGCTTTTAATTCCTTTAGTTTTCCTTTAAGATTTTGAATGTTGCCCGGGGCAACATGTAAGAAATGCCATTTCCTGTAGTTCTGACCTTCGGTGATCGGGTTTATTCCTTCGGGCATATAAGTGAGTTCCTTGTTCAGATAAATTATATAATCGCCATGCTTGTCATAACATTCATTAAACCGCTTAAAAAGATTGACAAAGGCTTCTTCGCCCATTTTTTCAGACAGGGGAGCCATGACGTTCTTGTCCAGTTCCGCCATATTTTCTATAGGGGAAATGTTAAAGTACCTTCCGGTGTCGGTTGAGGCTACCTGCCAGCTAAGGTCCTGCAGGTTATGTTTTTTACTGGCTTCTGTAAAGTCTTTGGAAACCTGGTCATATTCTTGGATCATATTTGGTTTTACCTGATCCTCATGTACATAATAAGCTTGGTTCTTTTCCTTCTGTGCGGTAGCTGTGAATGTTATTAGTGTTAATGCCAGTGAAGTAAAAAGCGTTTTTTTTAGTGTTTTCATAATATTTGTTGATTTATGGTTTAGACATTTAATTTTGTTAAGGATTTTATATGTTGCACTATTTCAGATTAGGGGCCCGCAGCGAGTACCCCAATTGCTGTAAAAATTCCAATTCATTATAGAAAATATCTTCACGGTATATTTGCCCCTCTTCATTAAAATACAGGTGTGAAAATCCGTTTATTTTTACTTTCTTACCTGTGGCCATTACTTCGGCAAATTGGCCGGTATTGGTCCCGGTAAACATCCAGTCTACATAGCCTTGATTATCACAAACCAGGCAATTGCCCATTGTTATATCATAGTCTGGGAATCCGGTTCCAAAAAGATTAAGTCTTGCTTTTAGCTCTGTTTTATTGGTAACCACTGGTATTCCGTTCATGTTTCGTACATAATCGTCTGTTACAAGGCTATCAATTTCTTTTTCTCTCCTAAGGTTTAAGTAGACAATTATACTTGTCTCTAGCTTATTTTTCTTGGCAACCATTTTATTGTAACCGGACCTTGTCAAGGTTTCATTGCCCTCTAGAATTCTGTTGTTTTTACATGAAACACAACCTATGACCATAAAAATTAAAAATAACATGGGTGTTTTCATGACTTTCAAATAACTACCTAATTCTATCTAATTAATTGGTTTTTATGTTGAGTGGCAATTTGTTTGGGACGGAACCCTTGATTTAATGTCCGAACAACTAGTTTTATTTAGCCTGTGATTTATGTCATTATTATCGTATCTTAATCATCCCCGGATTTTTATGATAAATTATTGATTGCAAAAATGGGCAAACATCACTTTATTTCAGTTTTCATAATTATCCTCTGCAGTCCTTTGTTATTTGGGCAACTCATAGATTTTAATAGGGATGCCCCCTATGAAAAGGTATTTGTGGATACCGATAATTTTGGAGCTTCCTATCTACAACAATTGGAGAATTCCTATTCACAGGCCCCTTCGGATACGCTACAGTTCGAAATATTGAATGATCTGTCCTATTATTGGCATACTCGCAATTTAACTAAGGCCTTAAATTTTACCGAGGAAGGATTAAAGTGTACTTTGGCAAAAGGGGATATGCTTTGGCATGGCAGATTTCAAATTACCCAAGGGGCCATACTACTGCGAATGGAAAAACTAACAGAGGCCCAAGAAGTTTTGGAAGAGGCCCAAGGCAAGGTACCCATCAAAGACCTTCCTTTTTTATATACACAACTGGGCTATGTTTATGAACGTCGAGGGCAGCTCGACAAAGCAGCCGATTTTGCCTTGGAAGCATTGGAAATAGGGGAGGAATTAAAAGACAAAAAAGCTATAGCACTTGCTTATAGCGACTTAAGTAATATTTTTTGGAAACAGGCAAAATACGATAAGGGATTAAAATATGGTATTAAGTCCATTGTCATTTTTGAGGAACGGGGAATCATTGATCTGGATTATGATTTTACCCTTTATGTGGTGGCAAATAATTTCTTAGAACTGAACAGATATGATGAGGCGCTTAAATATTACGAACATTCCTTGGCCATAGGCGAGCGCTACGGGTTTTATAATAATTTAAGTGATGTTTACATTTCCCTTGTAGACCTCTATGCCTATTTAGGTCAATATCAGAAGGCGGAAAGTGCCGGGCTCAATGCGGTTAAATATGCAGACATCTTGGATAATGATTTTATGTTGATGAGATCTTGGCTATCTATTGGAAAATTGCAGAACCTTCAAGGAAAATATAAAAATGCCATAGAAAGCCTTCAGAAATCCCTGGAGGTTGCTACCACCGAATTTGGAGATGAATACTATTTGAGCCAGGTTTATGAGGCCCTTGGCAAGGCTTATGCCGGAGATCATGATTATATGGAGGCCTATAAGGCGTTTTCCAAGTATGATGGGCTAAAAAATGAAATCTTTACAGCGGAATCCGATCAACGTATAGCCTTGCTTCAAACCGAATTTGAAGTTGCACAGAAGGAAGATACCATACTTATGCAAAAGGGGACCATCCAAAAGCATAAGAGTAATCAGATCTTAACCTCAATAATCATTGGATTGTTATTGTTTCTTTTGATAGTAGGTTATGTAGCCATTAGAATTAACCATAGAAAGAATAGCCAACTACAGCAACAAAATAAGGAAAAAGAATTTCTTATAAAGGAAATACATCACCGGGTAAAGAATAATTTGGAGGTTGTTTCTAGTTTGCTTTCGCTCCAGTCTACCTATATAGAGGACAAAAAAATAAAGGACAATATGCATCAAATTCAAAATCGGATTTTGAGTATGAGCATGATCCATCAAAATTTGTATCAGGGAAAGAACCTGGCCAGTATTGAAATGAAGCATTATTTCAAAATTTTGGGCGATTATGTGCTGCAATCCTATGGTACGGAAAAAAGGATTGATATGGTCTATGACATGGAGGAGTTAGAACTAAATGTGGACATAGCAACCCCTATAGGTTTAATAGTTAACGAGTTAATTACAAATTCTTTAAAATATGCCTTTCCCAACGATCTAATCGGTACAATTACTATTAGTCTTGTGCAGAAGCCCCAGTTTTTGGAGCTTAGGGTCACAGACAACGGCATCGGTTTCCAAAAAGGTAGTAAGGTAAACGGAACAGGGTTTGGCACTCAATTGATATCCCTATTAACCAAACAATTGGATGGCAAAATGGTACTTCACCATAAAAAGGGAACTTCGGTCTCCTTTGAATTCCAATATCATAAAGCAGCTTAGTTATGGAAGAAAAGACCCGTATTTTAATTGTAGAGGACGATATGATCATCGCCGCCAATATATCTGTGCAACTCTCTAATTTGGGATATGAGGTAATGGGGATTGAAACTAGGGGGGAAGAGGCAATCTTACATGCCACCACCAATTGTCCCGATATTATTTTGTTGGATATTAACTTAAGGGGTCATATAAATGGAATTGAAGCTGCTGAGCAAATTCAGAAATACAAAAAAATTCCCATCATATATCTCACGGCCAATAGTGACGAGGCAACTTTTACAAAGGCCAAAGCTACACGCCCCCATGCTTTTATTTCAAAGCCATTTAATAGTCTAAGTCTGCATCGGACAATTGCCTTGGTTGTGGACCAAATAGGGGACAAGGATTTTGACACCTTTGAGGAGTCTGAAAATCTGGAGATTCTTTTGGATCGTATTTTTGTTAGACATAATGGGAAAATGGTTAAACTCCTTCTCGATGATATTTTGTATATAGAAGCCGATAGAAATTATAGTAATATAGTTACTTCAACAGGAAATTATTTGGTGAGTACCACCCTTAAGGTAGTGGAAAACAAAATGAAAACCCATATGTTTCTCAGGGTTCACAGATCATATATGGTGAATATTTCCAAATTGGATGTGGTTGCGGATAACCATTTGGAAATAAACAGGAAGGTAATTCCACTAAGTAAATCCTTTAAGGAGCATCTGTTGAAACATTTGCACACTATTTAAAAAGGTCGATTCGGAGCTTGGATAAGTTTAGTCTGTCTACGGCACCAGTGGGCTGTATTCGTTCTGTTTCCATGCCTATTTTGGGATCTATTTATTCAGTACAAAATATGGTTCAAATTAAACTTATGGCCATATTAGCTTTTGGTAGTATTTTAATGCAGGGTTAATAATCTGGTGGATGATATGGATTTGATAAATCGACCCCACTTTTTAATAAAAAGAATAAAAGCCTATAACGGTTATTATAGGCTTTTGGTTTTATAAGGATGATGAATCAACATGCATGTGTAAATCCTTATCCAATAGGATATACTTACTTTTTTAAGGTAATTGTAGTTTCCCCTTTTCCTATTATTATGATATCGGCCATATCCAAAAATAAGCCGGTCTCTACAACCCCCGGAATCTGTTTTAGTTCGCTTTCCAATAATTGGATATTTGAAACGTGTACAATATTAAGATCCAAAATAAAATTACCCTCATCGGTGACAAAGTTACTCCCATCCTTTTCTCTTAATTTCGGCTGTAACCCCATTTTTTTGAGCAACTGCTCAATTTTTTTAGTGGCAAAAGGTATGGTTTCCACGGGTAATTTAAAATCGCCCAACCTTTTTACCTCTTTTTGTGAATCGGCAATTATGATGACCAAATCCGAATTGAAGGTTAATATTTTTTCCCTTAACAAGGCACCACCGCCCCCTTTTATAAGTTGCATATAGGGATCAAATTCATCGGCACCATCAATATAAACATCAATGGTTTTGGTTTTTTCCAAGGTAGTAAGGGGTATCCCTAATTCCGTTGCCAATTTTTTAGTGTTTTCAGAGGAAGGTACCCCAACAATTTCCAGTCCTGTTTGTACCAGATTACCCAATTCTTTAACCATGTGTGCTGCGGTGGAACCTGTGCCCAAACCTACGGTCATTCCACTTTTAACATATTTTACGGCTTCTTTGGCTGCAAGCTGCTTTTCTCTATCCAGATTCATTTTCTAATATGTGTATAAAAATATTAAATACTACTCTGTTGTTATTTTTTTTGCTTTATCCTAATGGCAATCCCATGCGAACCTGGATTCTTGGTCTTTAGCAATTCCCCCATTATTTTTGGATGGTCCTCAGGCCTTGTCTGTGATAACTTATAGGTTGCTTGAATATCCGATATGTTGATTTGAAATCCAACAATACCCTTAATCTGCCTCATCGTCTTGTGGGACAAATTATGGATTGAAACCGGATTAGTGGATTCTTTCTCGTATTTGTCCACTAATTTATGAAGGGAGTCCAAGACCGCTCCTTCATTCAATATCTGTATTTTACCGTAGACGTGTACCGCTATATAGTTCCATGTGGGTACTTCCTCTTGCTTGTACCAAGAAGAGGAAACGTAGCTATGCGGACCATTGAAAATGGCTAAGACTTCTTCATTTTCAACGAATGATTTCCATTGGGGATTGGCCTTGGCGATATGACCCACCAGTATATCCATGCCTTTGTCATCTCTATCCAATTCCAATGGGATATGTGTGGCCCAGGGGCGGCCATCGGTTTGGTTGACCAAAATACCAAAGCTGTTTTGCTTCAGGAAATCCCGAACTTCATCCAGGTTTTCGTTTTTATAATGGGATGGGGTATACATGTTATAAGCGGTGCTTTATGGGTCAAATACTCAGGTCATAACTTAATCCTTCATTGTCATCAATACGGGTAAATGATCCGATATATGCATATTGTTGGGCATTCTGTCATCAATATGGGTATAGGACAGAACGTCAATTTTGTTAACAAAGATATAGTCTATTCTATTCTCCATAATTCTGTCCTGATCAAAACCATTAAAAGAACCAATGGGTCCATAGAAAGGTTTTTGTGAAATTTCCATGGCATCTGTTAGGTTCTTTTTTAAGAATTGAATAGGCTCGGTGTCAGGGGTTAAATTTAAATCTCCCATTAATATCACAGGTAGGTCGGAGGTATTTATTTCCCTTATATTTTTATAAATGAGTTGGGCCGAATTTACTCTGGCCAGCTTACCCCTGTGATCAAAATGCGTGTTAAAGACCCAAAATTGTTTTTTGGTCGTTAAATTTTCAAATAAGGCATAGGTGCAGATTCTCTCCATAGAGGCATCCCAACCTACCGATACTTTTTCAGGGGTTTCGGACAACCAGAAGGTATTCGTTTTCAGTACTTTAAATTTGTTGCTATTGTAAAAAATTGCCGAGTATTCACCTTTTTGCTGACCATCGTCCCGTCCCACTCCCACATAGGTATAACCATCGAGGGCATTATTTAGGTAATCAACTTGGCGGTGCAGGCCTTCCTGTATACCTAGGATGTCGGCATCATAGTGCTTAATTAATGTTGCCATTGACGCCCTACGTTTGTTCCAACTGTTTATGGTATCAGATGTAATGTCATACTTAATATTGAAACTGATAAGGTTGGTGGTTTGGGAAAATGTGTAAGCTGGAATTGAAAATAGGGCCAACCCCACTAATAGGGTAGTAAATATGTTTTTCATTGGATAATTATTTTTAGACTTTAAGAGTTGATCTTTTAAAAGAATAAATATCCTGATTTTTTTATATACCTACTAATCCTTTCGGGGTAAATATCACATAAATAAAAGAAAAGGGGGAACTGATCATTTGAGATCAATCCCTTTTTGGTCTATTATTTCTGTTCCTGTTGCGATTGTTATTTCTGCCTCCCCTGGGATTGGAGTGTCCTGTCCTCTGTTTTTGCCTATTATGGTGATGCTTTTTCTCTTCCAAAGGAATCTCTTCCGATCCATCATCCACGAAGGGATGATCGGTTATAACGGGTACCTGCTGGTTTATTAGTTTTTGAATATCCTTTAGATAAGGTCGCTCTTCAGCATCACAAAATGACAATGCAACCCCACTGGCGCTAGCCCTACCGGTTCTACCTATACGATGCACGTATGTTTCCGGAACATTGGGGAGGTCATAATTAATCACTAGGGAAAGTTCTTCAACATCTATTCCCCTAGCCGCAATATCGGTTGCAATAAGGACCTTTAGTTCCCCATCCTTAAAATCGCCCAGGGCTTTTTGACGAGCATTTTGCGATTTATTGCCGTGTATGGCATCGGACTTAATATCGGCTTTGGCAAGCTGTTTTACTATTTTGTTGGCACCGTGCTTGGTCCGTGAAAAAACAAGGGCAGAATCATTTGGTTCCTTTTCCAAAAGATGGATCAGGAGGTTGGGCTTATTTTTTTTGGTGACAAAATAAACTCCCTGTTCTACCTTTTCCGCTGTTGCTTGTTGAGGTTTTATCGTTACGCGTTCAAAGTCCCCCAATATTTTCTTTGAGAGTTCCACAATGGCGGGTGGCATGGTAGCGGAGAAAAAAAGTGATTGTCTGTTTTCCGGTAGTTTGGCGATTATCTTTTTAATATCGTGGATAAAGCCCATGTCCAACATTTGATCGGCCTCATCCAATACGGCATATTTAATATCCTTTAAAGAAATAAAGCCTTGGTTCATCAAGTCCAATAGCCTTCCCGGAGTAGCTATAAGTACATCCACTCCTTTTCTAAGGGCGTCTGTTTGCCTTCCCTGTTTAATCCCCCCGAAAATAACGGTGTTTTTTATTCCTGTGAATCGGGAGTAGGAGGTGAAATTTTCCCCTATCTGTATGGCCAATTCCCGCGTTGGTGTTACCACCAAGGTTCTTATTTTTCTTTGTCGCTGATCGGTTTCCCTGTCCATCACCAATTGTTGAATGATGGGAATGGAGAAGGCCGCTGTTTTGCCGGTACCAGTTTGTGCGCAACCCAATAGATCCTTTCCTTTTAATAAAATGGGTATGGATTTTTCCTGTATTGGAGTTGGATTTGTGTAGCCTTCAGCCGTCAGGGCTTTTAGGATAGGCTCTATAATACCTAATTCTTTGAATGTCATGTAGTATGTAAAATAAGCGGCAAAGGTAGTGGATTAGTTTGGATAAACCGTTTAATTCAAAAAATAGACCTTACAATCCAGCAACTGCAGCTTCTGCACAACGCTCCCCATCCATGGCTGCCGACACAATGCCCCCGGCGTAACCACCACCTTCCCCACAAGGAAAGAGTCCTTTTATTTCCGGATGTTCCAAGTTTTTATTTCGCGGTATATTTACAGGGGAGGAGGTCCGTGATTCAACCCCCACCACATTGGCCTCAGAAGTGTAATAGCCTTTCATTTTTTCCCCAAAAGCCGTAAATCCCGAGCGTAGCCTGCTGCCAATTAATTTGGGTAAAAGGGAATGTAGTGGAGCAGATTTCAAACCTGGCTGATAGGAGGTGGCATTAAGGTCGTTGGATAGTTTGCCTTCAACAAAGTCGGTAAGCCGCTGTGCAGGCGCCGTTTGTGTCCGCCCCCCCGATGTAAAAGCAAGTCGCTCCAAATCCTTTTGATATTCCAAGCCCTTCAGCGGGCCATAGTGCTCGTATTTGTGAATATCGATATCGACATTTATTTCTACAACAATACCGGAATTGGCAAATAAGTTATTGCGTTTGGAAGGCGACATACCATTTACGACTACTTCTCCCGGCGCGGTAGCTGCGGGTACTATAAATCCACCAGGGCACATACAGAACGAGTACACCCCCCGGTCCTTTACTTGTTCCACCAGACTATAGGCGGCGGCAGGGAGCAATTCGTTCCTTTGTCCTTTGCAGTGGTATTGTATGCTATCTATAATATGTTGAGGGTGTTCTACCCGTACCCCCATGGCAAATGACTTGGCCTGTAAGGCTATTTTTTTATTGTTCAGTAAATAATAGATATCCCTGGCCGAATGGCCCGTAGCCAAAATTACCCTTTCTGCCGGCATTTCGGTGCCATCTTGTAGTATAATGGCCTTTATGGTATTCTTGATAATGTTAAAATCGGCAACCTTTGTTTGAAAGTGTATTTCACCACCATATTTTATAATGGTCTCCCTAATATTTTGCACAAGCTTGGGCAATTTATTGGTGCCGATATGTGGGTGGGCATCAATGAGAATTTGCTCTGTGGCCCCGTGATATACCAAATTTTCAAAAATTCGCCTTACATCCCCTCTCTTAAGGCTCCGGGTGTACAATTTGCCGTCCGAATAGGTGCCGGCACCTCCTTCGCCAAAACAATAATTGGAGTCTTCATTTACTTGATGGTCCCTATTGATGGCCTTTAGGTCCCGTCTACGGTCCTTAACATTTTTTCCTCTTTCCAGGACAACGGGTCTATATCCCAATTCTATACATCGGAGCGCAGCGTACATCCCAGCAGGTCCAAAACCGATAATGTGTATTTTTTTGGCTTTGGAAACATCCTTGTAATCAAACTTGTACTCCATGTTTTTAGGAGCAGCTTCATTGATATATACAGAAACCTTGTAATTGAAATATATGGTAGGTTTACGGGCATCGATCGATTTACGCAGTACGTTCACCATAGAAATTTCCTCCATGGGAATTCCCAAATATTTCGAAGCTTTCTTTCGTAGGATATCCTCTACCGATTCTTCCAATAAAGTGGTCCTAAGCTGTATGTTTCTTACCATAGCGCAAAATTACTTTAATTAAAGTAATATTTATCCAAAAAAAATGACCGGTCTGTGGCCACCTATTTTGTTTATGGGCCATACTCCTTTTTGTAGGCCAATGGGGTCCTTTTGGTAATTGCCTTGAACTGTTTGTTGAAGTTGGACAGGGTTTGAAAGCCGCTCTCGTAGCAGGCCTGGCCAATATTCATTTTGTTCTCGATAAGTAATTTGCAGGCGTAGCCGATTCTAATTTCACTTAAAAACTCGGAGAAAGTCTTGTTGGCATGGACCTTAAAGTATCTGCTAAAGGAGGTAGGGGTCATGTTGGCCAAAGAGGCAACCGTACCCAGTTCTATTTTGCCTTTGAAATTTTTCATAACATAGGCATGTACATTGTTCATTCTTTCGGTATCGGCCTCCTTTAAGGAGTTGGTATATCCCGGGCTGGCCAATGGAATAGTTTCTGTTGTGTTGGCAATACAGTTTAGGATTTTAAACAATTCCAGAACACTCTCCATACCTTCAAGCTGAATAAGGTTGGTTAACATACTACCGATAGATTTGGCGGTTTTCCCAGTCACATCCAACCCCCTTAAACTTCTTTGAAATAATTGTCTCAGTTTAATCATTTCTTCTTTTTGCAATAAGCTATGGCCAATGAAATCCTCATGAAAGTAAACTACGATACCCTCAGACCATAAACTTTCCTCAACAACATATCCTTCATTGTCGCTGCGCCACATATGGGGCAAATTTGGCCCGGTAAAGGTAATATCGCCCTCTTTGAAATGCTTAACGTGGTCACCTATAAATCGGGTACCACTACCTTTTAATACCATAAATAGCTGATATTCGGGGTGGAAATGCCAAATAGGGTCAAAATTGGGCTGTCTCAACAATTTGGCCACAAAGGCATGGGATTTGGGAATGGGCGATTTTTGTAATGCGGATTTCACGTGGGGACCAGGATTTATTTACTAAGTTGTAAGCACACCAATCTTAGGTAGATACCTTGATTGTGTAATAATTTATCTATAAATATAGTCAAAATACTTAATGAATGATATAATACAGTCAATTGTAGATAAGATAGAGTATTCTTAGTGCCCGAATAATCGTTATAATTGTTGAACTTAAATACACTAAATCATGAAAACCATACAGGCACGTTTTTTTTGTTTACTTATTATAGTTACAAGTATTATAGGCTGTAATCCCTCTGAAAAGAAAAAGAAAGACGATGAGCCTAGGCGGATAGAGATGCTGTTCCTTGGACATTCACAGGAACACCATAACTCTAGGTCCTATATGCCAATTTTAGCTTCTGCACTGACCAAAAGCGGTATAAATGTTACCTATACCGAAGCGGTGGAGGACCTTAATCCTGAAAACTTAGAACGCTATGACGGTGTAATAATTTACGCCAATCATGAAGGTAGGTTTCCGGAGCAGGAAAAAGCCTTGCTGGATTATGTCGCCGCGGGGCATGCATTTGTACCAATTCACTGTGCAAGTTTTTGTTTTAAGGAGTCCGAAGAATATGTAGACTTGGTAGGGGGGCAATTTAAAACCCACGGCACGGATACTTTCACTGCCAAGATTATTGAAAAATCGCATCCTATCATGCAAAAGTTTGAGGAATTTTCAACATGGGACGAAACCTATGTTCATGATAAATTGGCCAGTGATATTACTGTTTTGATGGAAAGGGTGGATGGGGAACATCATGAGCCTTGGACATGGGTAAAACAATTTGGTAAGGGCAAGGTATTCTACACGGCTTATGGGCATGATGAAAGAACATGGAGTGAACCTGGGTTTCAAAATCTTATTAAGGAGGGTATTCTATGGGCAGTGGCCGATCAGGTAAAAAAGAATTGGGAAGAATTCGTTAAGGATATTCCAACACTGGAATATAAGGAAATGGCCAATATTCCCAATTATGAGAAAAGGGATCCTGCCCCTAAATATCAGTTGCCTTTATCGCCGGAAGAATCGGCAAAATTAATTCAAGTCCCTTCGGGCTTTAAGTTGGAACTATTTGCCTCCGAGCCCGATATAATTAATCCCATAGCAATGAATTGGGATGAGAAAGGTAGGCTATGGGTAATAGAGACTGTTGACTATCCCAATACGGTACGCGACGATAAAGGCAGTGGGGACGACCGCATTAAAATTTGTGAAGATACCGATGGGGATGGCAAAGCTGACAAGTTTACGGTATTCGCGGATAAACTAAATATACCAACCAGTTTTACCTTTGTAAATGGGGGTATTTTGGTTTCCCAAGCCCCATATTTCTTGTTTCTAAAGGATACAGATGGGGATGACAGAGCGGATGTGAAGGAGGTAGCAATCGATGGCTGGGGTGTTTATGATACCCATGCAGGGCCTTCCAACCTTCAACGTGGTATTGATAACAATATTTATGGAGTTGTTGGGTATTCAGGATTTAAGGGTACTATTTCCGGTGAATATTTCGAATTTAGTAAAGGTATATATCGATTCAATAGCGACTTTGGCAATTTTGAATTGTTGACCAATACCAGTAACAATACTTGGGGGTTGGGGATAACAGAGGATAATTCCATTTTTGCTTCCACGGCCAATAATACCCATAGTGTTTTTATGGGCATACCCAATAAGAGCTTAAAGGATGTGGCAGGAATTTCCTTGGAAGGAAGTGCAAAAATAGATGGCCATTACGCCATGTTGCCCATTACCCAAAACGTTCGGCAAGTTGATGTTTTTGGTGGTTTCACGGCTGCGGCCGGACATCATTTTTACACGGCCCGTAGCTTTCCCGAGCAGTATTGGAATAAGTATGCCTTTGTATGCGAACCTACGGGAGGTGTAGTCCATATTGCTAAAATTGAAAAAGAAGGCGCTGGATATTTGGAAAAGGATGGTGGCAATTTAATGGCCAGCTCTGATGAATGGTTTTCCCCGGTGGAGGCCAAGGTAGGACCGGAAGGTGCCGTTTGGGTATTGGACTGGTATAATTTTATTATTCAACACAATCCGACTCCCCGGGTAGAAAGAGGTGGGTATGATGCTGTGAACGGACTGGGGAATGCCTATGAGAATCCTTTACGCGATAAATCCAGGGGGCGTATTTGGCGTATTATGCCCAAAGATGCGGAAGCAAATACAACCATGACTTTGGATCGGGAGGATTCAAAGGGCTTGGTAGAGGCCTTATCCAGTGATAATATGTTTTGGCGTATGACCGCCCAGCGTTTATTGGTTGAAAATGGAGATAAGGCCGTAGTGCCCGAACTCATATCCTTGGTGAAGAATAGGGAAGTGGACGACTTAGGGCTTAACCCAAGTGCCTTACACGCTTTATGGACACTTAATGGATTAGGGGTTATTCCCTCAAATGCCGAAGCTATTCAAGTAGCGAAAGCTGCATTGAATCATCCATCCGGAGCGGTTCGAAGAGCAGCCATACAGATTTTGCCTAAAAATGAAACTACAGATGCATTGCTTTTGGAGTCCAATTTATTGATGGATAAGGATCCTGAGGTGCAATTGGCGACGCTTATTTATTTTGCGGACCGGGAACCTAATGTGGAAATAGGGAAGAAGTTGTTTCTTTTAAGCGAGAACCAGCAAGTGTTGGCCGATGATTGGTTGGCAAAGGCACTTTATGCGGCGGGAAGTAAACATCATCAGGGATTCATTACGGCATTCCTAGCTGCCAATCCCAATTTTGAAATGGGACAGTTTAACGAAAGTCAAAGAGAAGCGGCAGACCTAGATGATTCCAATTGGGAAACCATGCGTCTACCTCAGTTGATAGAAGATGCAGGATTGCAGATAGATGGTATAATTTGGTTTCGTAAAAATGTGGAAGTGCCGTCCAACGAAGCGGCCAAGTCCGGTACTATTTCCTTGGGGCCTGTAGATGATTCGGACAAGGTGTATGTAAACGGTATTTTGGTGGGTGGTATAGAAAAGGATTATCAGGCGCAAAGGGTGTACAAAATTCCATCCGGGGTATTGAAAGCAGGAAGTAATTCCATTGCCGTCAGAGTCGAGGATACTGGTGGCGGAGGTGGTATCTGGGGCAAAAAGGAGCAGATGTCCCTAAAAGTTGGGCAGTTTAGCGTTTCGTTGGCCGGGAATTGGAAATATGAAGTGGAATCGGACTACTCCAATACTGTAAAAAACGTTTTTGCAGATAAATCCTTGTCCCAACTTTTGGTCGAAACCTATATGAATGAGGTTGAATTGGCATTGGATGATGACCTGGACAGTAATTCCAACGCTTTGGTAATTAATATCAAAACCATTAAAAATGAGATGAAATATGATCTCACCGAGTTTGTCGCAGTGGCTGGGAAACCTGTTGAAATTGTATTTGAGAATACCGATTTTATGCAACACAACCTGGTTATAACCAAGGTGGGAGAAAAGGAAAAGGTAGGTATGGCTGCGGATAAATTGGCAATGGATCCCGATGGTGCACAAAAAAATTATGTTCCGGAAATGCCAGAAGTGCTTTATGCCACTGCCATTATAAACCCTGAAGAAAAGGTTGTACTAAAGTTTACAGCTCCCGAAGAACCAGGTGATTATCCTTTTATCTGCACTTTTCCTGGGCACTGGCGAATTATGCAAGGGGTCATGAAGGTGGTCCAAGGGGATTGAGTGGAAATATAAAATACAATTATTTATAGTAAATAGTTGTAGAATAATTTATTGCAATACTTTGTTTAAAGTAAAACTTGTATAATGATCAGCGATATAAAATACGGTGTAAGTACCTGGCTTTGGGAATCACCTTTTAATACCAAATCCGTAGCCTTGTTTCCAAAAATTAAAAAGATGGGGTTCGATTTGGTGGAAATACCAGTGGAGGATCCTGAATTGATAGATGGACAGGCTATAAAAAGGGCATTGGATGACAATGGGTTGCAAGCAATCGTTTGTGGTGCCTTTGGCCCAGCAAAAGATCTGACCCATAAGGATACGGCAGTTCATCAAAACTGCTTCAATTACATAGAACAGTGTTTTCAATTGTGTAATTTGTGGGGGGTGGATTTTTTGGCAGGTCCTATGTATGCAGCTGTGGGCAAGGCAAGAATGCTTCCTGGGGAAGAACGGAAACAGGAATGGGACCTAGCGGTACGCAATGTATCCAAGGTTTGCACAATGGCTCAGGATTACGGGGTCTCCGTTGCCTTGGAACCATTAAACCGTTTTGAGTCCGACTTAGTCAACACTGCGGAGGATGTAATGCGTTTTATTGGAGATGTTAACCATAAATGTGCTAAAGTTTTACTTGATGGTTTTCACATGACTATTGAGGAAGGTAATATTGCCGAAGCTATAAAGTTGGTAGGCGATAAATTGCTTCATGTGCAGGTTTCGGAGAACCATAGGGGAGTTCCTGGGACTGGATTGACCCCTTGGACCGATTTTGCCGAAGGGTTGAAGGCCATCGAGTATAAAGGGGCAATCGTCATTGAAAGTTTCACCCCGGAGATCAAAGAGTTGGCTGGAGCCGTGTGCATTTGGAAAAATATGGCGAAGAGTCAGGACGAATTCGCCTCACAGGGAATTGATTTTTTAAAAAGGACATTTAATTAAATATAACATAAGATGAGTAGTAAGAAAGTAAACATCGCCATAGTAGGTCTAGGGTTTGGTGCGGAATTTATTCCAATCTATCAAAAGCATCCAAACGCTAATTTGATAGCTATATCGCAACGGAATCCAGATAAGCTAAAAGCACTGGCAGATGCGTTCAATATCGAAAAAAGATATACTTCCTATGATGAATTGTTGCTGGATCCGGAAATAGATGCCGTGCATATCAATACGCCTATTCCCGATCATGGAATACAATCCATAAAAGCGTTAAGGGCAGGTAAGCATGTAGCATGTACCGTGCCTATGGCAACTACTGTAGAGGAATGTGAGGAAATTGTTCGTCTAACACAGGAAACTGGCCTCACCTATATGATGATGGAAACCGTAGTCTATGCTAGGGAGTTTCTATTTATGAAGGAATTATTTGACCATGGAGAATTGGGTAAAATACAATTTCTTAAAGCCAGTCATCAGCAGGATATGGACGGCTGGCCGAACTACTGGCCCGGTTTGCCACCTATGCATTACGCAACGCATTGCGTAGGCCCTGTTCTAGCCCTTACAAGAGGGGAGGCCGAGTACGTTTCCTGTTTTGGGTCAGGAACCATACGCGAGGAGTTGATACCGCACTACAACTCTCCGTTTGCAGTGGAAACTACACATATTAAATTTCGAAATTCGGATTTAAGCGCACAGGTGTATCGTTCATTGTTTGATGTGGCCAGGCAGTACAGGGAAAGCTTTGAGGTCTATGGTTCAAAAAAATCGGTGGAATGGCCATTGATTGAGGGGAAACCTCTAGTGGTACATACGGCCAAGAAGCCGGAGCCTGAAATTCCGGAAGAAGTGGAAAGTCCGGATTTCGCAAAATTGTTACCTGAAGAGATACAACATTTTACTACCCAGGGAGTGTATGATTCCGATGAGCACCAACACCTGTCGTTTACACAAGGGGCGGGTCACGGAGGGTCCCATCCGCACTTGGTGCACGAATTTGTAAATGCACTTGTTCTGGAAAAAGCTCCTTACCCCAATGCCCAGCAGTCTGCCAATATTACATGTGTTGGGATTCTGGCGCATGAGTCGGCACTTAAGGGTGGCGAGATTATTAGACTTCCCGATTTTACCTTTTCTGCTAAATAGTTTAATTATAATTTTTTAAAGGTTATAACGTAAAGTGAAATTTTAAGCCATCCGGAGTGTAGTGTGGAATATGGCTATGAGTGGTTGTAAATATGGACTGAGTCAATATTTTATGATAAAAAGCACCCCTCGCATTAAAATATTTGCTAAATTTAGTATTCATAAGTAAGACTTAAAGAATAAGTTATTTGGTAAAAAAACCTATTTTTTAACTTTTAAAAGAGGACGTAGGGGTGCGTCCTCTTTTTATTTGATAGGATTCCACTTTTGCAGAACAATTCTGAAACAAAAAATTCCAGGCTAAACTCTTCAACTTTCAAATGGGGTGTATAATTGATGAAATCTTTACCTAAGGTATTTTTGCAAACAAACAGTTTGCATGTGTACTTTGTCAGGGCATGCTTGGAATCGGGTTTACGATTTGAGTTAATTTTTTTTCAAAAAAGGGTGTTTCGTAGGGGAATAAATGTTAATTTTATAATTCATAAGTTAAGACTTGAAAAATACGTTTTGCAAAACGAAACTATTTTTTAAAACTTCAAAAGAGGACGTAGGGGTGCGTCCTCTTTTATGTTTGTGGTAATACTATCTTCAATCCATCCCGTGAAATCTACAATTCGGTAGAACCTATTTTCTATCCACTTTTTTTTAAATCACATTTGTCCAGTGAAAAACTTACGAAAGAATTAGCTATGCATAAAGTCATATTGATAATTTTAGCGACCGTCGTCAATGAATTGGTGGCGGCCCATAGTGAAAGTAAATTGGTAGATAACTCTATTTTTTACATTATGGATCAATACAGTAGACAATCTAAAAAGGTGTCAAAAACATTTGTACCGGCAACTTTGTATTCTGAAAATGGTCTCCTTTATATTCCAGTGGATAATGAACCTTCGTGGGAACTTTTTCCTAACTTTAAGCCAAGAGGGATCCATTGTGTCAATAACGCTAAGTTGAATTTACAGGGTTTTAATATGGTGGATTACAAATAAGGCTGGATGATACGATTCATTAAACATTTGGGGAATGCACTTTTTGTAGGGACTTTATTATATTTTGTTTTTCTCGCCGTTTTCTTTTTTATGGGGAAATTTAACGAAGGCTTTAATGTACAGAGGGCTCTTCAAGAGTACGGCACCAATATGATTTTTACGGTAATCCTTTATTTGGTGAATGCGTATTGGATTCAATTTCTTATAATAAAATATGATCAGCAAATGTACAGGGGGAGACACTTGTTGATTGGATTCTCTGGTAATATTGCGTTCTCTTTGGCGGGTATATTCGTTTCCCGTGTAATCCTTAAGGTAGTAATTGGGAAAATGCCTATTTCGGATTTTTTGGTAAATGAGGAGCCTGGGCACTACAAAATATCGTTATTGTTGGCTGTTTTAATTTCCGCATTGTTTTATTTGGCTTGGTTTTTTAAACATCGGCAAGAGAACAAGGTTAAGGAGCAGAAAATAATTGCAGGTACGGCCTCTGCCAAGTTTGATGCTCTAAAGAACCAGTTGGATCCACACTTCCTGTTCAATAGTTTAAATGTGCTTACCAGTTTAATTGAGGAGGATCCCCTACAGGCGCAAAAATTTACAACCTCCCTTTCCAAGGTGTACCGATATGTTCTGGAGCAGAAGAACAAGGATTTGGTAACCGTAGATGAAGAGCTTGCCTTTGCCGAGACTTATGTGAGGTTGTTGAAAATGAGATTTGAGGATAGTATAGTGTTTGATATCCCTGGGAAGTGCAGTGATACTGCGGCAAAAATAGTTCCCCTGTCCCTACAGCTCCTATTGGAAAACGCAGTTAAACACAACGTGGTAACGGTTGAAAGGCCCTTGCGGATACGTGTCTATGAGGAGGGTGGAATGCTCTGTATATCTAATAATCTGCAGGAGAAGCAGGTTGTTGGAAAGAGTAGTGGGGTTGGACTCAGGAATATACGGGAACGGTACCAGATTTTATCCATTAAGAGGGTTCAAATTGAAAAATCTGCTTCGGAATTTACGGTCAAGCTCCCGATACTTATGGAAAGAATAGGGGTTAAGGAAATGCATGAATCTTTTTTGGAGGATAAACGCTATCTGAAAGCCAAGGAACAAGTAGAAGCTATAAAGGGCTTTTACGGTAATCTAATATCCTATTGCTTGGTACTGCCCATCTTGATTATAGTCAATTATAGCACCACAAGTTTTCCGTGGGTGCTCTTTCCTGCGGTAGGGTGGGGATTTGGGGTGGTGGTCCATGGTATGGAGGTCTTTGGTTATAATCCGCTATTGGGGAAAGGCTGGGAGGAAAGGAAAATTAAAAAGTATATGGAGGATGAAAATTTTTAGGGTTACGGTCCATCCTATAAAATCAACATTTCATTAGTTTGTTTTTGAAAAAACAAGGGCGGGCCGCTAATTTTGAATTAAAAATAAATCATGGAAAATTTAGAAAAAGAGAACAAGTATTTCAGGGCCAAAGAAAGGGTTGGGGCAATTAAAAAGTTCTATATGAGTCTAATGTCCTATTCTGTTTTTATAGGGTTTCTAGCGGCCCTTAACTACTGGGTCGATCAATGGCGGCACCCTTGGTTTCTGTGGGCGGCATTTGGCTGGGGGATTGGGTTGGTATTTCATGCAATAAAAGTATTTGGTCTGGACTCTTTCTTCGGAAAGAATTGGGAGGAAAGGAAAATTAAGGAGTATATGAAGGAGGATGATAGGAAAAACAGATGGGAATAATGGATTTTGATAGGGAGAATAAATTGGAGCGCGCCAAAAAACAGGTGGCAGAATTGAAGGGGTTTTATGTTCACCTTGTGGTGTATCTCGCTGTAAACGTATTTATTACAACAGCCAAGATTATTGGTGATAAAAACAATGGCGATACCATGCTGGAGGCGTTTTGGGATTTTGGAACTTTTGCGGTTTGGTTGTTTTGGGGGGTAGGCTTATTGTTTCATGGTTTAAATGTCTTTTCGTATAATCCATTTTTCAACAAAGAGTGGGAAGAAAGGCAGATCCAAAGGTATATGGAGAAAGAGAAACAGGAATCCAAAAAATACAGGTAATGGAGGGTTTTCGTAGTGCCAAGGAATTATATGCTAGGAAAAAAGTGAAATTGATTAAAGAGTTTTATTGGTTTGTAGGGACGGTTTGCCTTATTACTTTGGGGAGTCTGGGTGTTGTCTATTTTTTATCCAGTAAAAATGCTTCAAGCACAGTTATCTGGATTTTTGCTGTGGTACCTGTTGCCACCTGGATCATTGTGTTTGTGGAGTACCTTAGAATCTTTGGTGCTGGGTTGGATTTCGTAAAAAGATGGGAAGGGAAGCAGATAAAAAAAATCATGCAAAAAACTGGGAGGGAAACTTAAAAGTGCAACCAATGGAAATGGATAAACATGCGCTGGAAGGGTGTATTAAGTGCGGAAAGTAAGCGGATGTTCTTTGGCCATTATATACAAATAGTGATTTATCCGGTTCTTTGGGGGGTAGTCCCCTTGGTGGCCGGAATTTTACTTTCTTAAATTGGAACCTGAATTTTCCCAAGACATTGGTAAGAGTGGCCAAGTGGAAATTACATAGAAGGATAAGGGGATTTCGGGGGCGTCGAATAAAAACCAAGCAAGCCATAAAATGAATGCAATCATTATTGAAGATGAAAAACCTGCCGCCAGAAGGTTGGGGCGATTATTGACCAATTTAAAGGTAGGGGTGTCCACTATGCTCTATTCTGTAGAGGAAGCCATTGTATGGTTTCGGGAAAATGAACATCCCGATTTGATCTTTTTGGATATCCAGCTTTCGGATGGATTGTCCTTTGAGATTTTCGAAGCTGTTGATATACGAAGTTCGGTAATTTTTACTACGGCATATGATGAATATGCGCTACAGGCATTTAAGTTGAATAGCATTGATTATTTGTTGAAACCCATAGATGATGAAGAGCTGGAAATGGCCGTAAAAAAGTACCTCACTTTTAGGCCTGAAAAACAAAAAATGTCACTCGATTTTGAAGATGTAAAAAAATTGTTGGTAAATCCTGTGGAGCGGGAATACAAAAAGAGGTTTACGGTTAGTGTGGGGCAACATCTTAAAATTATCAATGCGGAGGATATCGAATGTTTTTACAGCGAAAACAAAGGTACCTATGCATCCACAATTGAGGGGAGAAATTATCTACTGGACCATACCTTGGAAAACTTGGAATCGGAACTTCATCCCAAATACTTTTTTCGGGTAAGTAGAAAATTCTACGTGAATATAAATCATATCAAAGACATTGTTTATTATACCAATTCCAGGTTGGAAATTAAATTAAACCGCTTCAATGGGGCCGAAATCATAGTAAGTAGGGAGAGGGTAAAAGACTTTAAGTTATGGTTGGAGTAATGGTATATAATATATTGATTTTATTATAGTTATATTGTTAAAATATATGCTATAGGTTTTTCTTATAGTAGTGGTTTTGGGTAATTTTGGGCTATTCTTCAACTCTGTTGTCGTCAAAAGAGGAAGGTAGTAATTTTGGAATTAATTTAATGAATATAGGTAATAAAACTGCTCCACCAGGAAGTATGAAAATCGCTAGCGAAGGAATGCTTTTAAAAATATCCAGGAGTTGATTTTGCACTTTTTTCTTCTCTTCAGGACTAAGGTCCTTCACTGTTGATTTGGATAATAAGGTAACCAGTTCCTTGCTTTCCGAAAGTTCCTTTTGTAGACGTTTGCTGTTTCTGAGAATAAGTTTGTTTACAATTTTGGACATGCTATCGTAAAATTGGACAGCCAAATTGTGATCTTTTAGATGGGGTATTTTGTCGGTATTTAATTGAAAAAATCCAGTAACATCCTGCAGCGATTTTCCTATTTCATTTTGGTCAAAACCAAGGTCCCTTCCCAGGCCAAAAATAAAGTCGGATTCGGTGTAATCCAATGACTGGTCTTCCCATACCGTTAAGCAGGCAACATCCAGAAAATACCTATTTTCCGAACGGGAATATTTGTTGACCAATTCATTTCTATAAGAGCCGTCAAAGTCCTGTTTTGCGCTTTCAATAAAAGTTAGGGAGGAGGCAAAAAGTTGCGCTAGTTTTTCATCATTTTTATTTTTCTCCTTGGAGTTTAGGGTGTGATATGTAATATTTATGGTGATATGTTCCAGACCCTGGGCATATTCTTTTATTGCGGTTTCACCTTCTAGATATCTTTTAAAGCTAAGAACGTCTATAAAAAGCAGCGAATTGGTTATGATGTTATTAAAGGTCTTGCTTATTACATTGTCCTCCAAGTAGATTCTCGAGTTTAAGAGGTTTTCCAGTTTGGAGGATGTTTTCTTTCCAGTAAGAAATTTGTTCAAAAATGAAATTCTGTTAATTCCCAAATCTTTATAGAACATAAAGATATGACCCAGGAAAGCCTCAAAATTGGGGTCGTTGTTTTTGAGCTTATAGGTAAAATAGAGCGCGGTTATTAAATTGATCTTGGCCTTTTCATCCTCGGACAGGGGAACCTCTTTAATGATAAAAGGAGGTATATCCAGATTGATCCCATAGACAAATCCAGTACTTTTTAGTAGGGAGTATAATTCTTCAAAAGAGTGGATATAGTCGTTGTTGTCCTTTACCAGATACCCAAACTTATCTATCCAACCAGTGGCAGAAGGATTCATAGATCCAAATTTTAATGGGTAAAATTAAATTAAAATATGGGACTTCATTCTTATTGCCACCGTTTTTTCGGTAAATGGTATTTTTAGGAATCAATATAAAACCCTCTTAGTATGTATTATTATTTTTTGCGGCCTTCTTGATTTGAGATTCTAAAAATATACCTTACGGCTTCGATAAAAATAAAAGCACGAATAACAGTTGTAAATGTCAGCAGGGGAAATATCAATTTAAAAGCCTCCTTCTTTTTGACGTTGAAAGTTGTGTCACCAAAATTTGGTGCTTACGGAAATTTTCTTTGGATTTTGAGTGGTGTTGGGTAATGGAAGGTAATTGAAAAAGGGATATGACCATTTCAGGGGAAATATAGGAAGCAGTCCTAGGCTGGGAAAGGTCACTTAAGCCTGTGCGTGTTTATTGGAAGAGAACAATAAGGGTTGCCACTAGTGTTAGGGCTACCATAAGAAAAATAAACATTTCCCTGTTGCGATCTTTTAGGGCCCGGTTTTTTATCCTATCCTTTATTTTTTTTAATTCTATTTCGGATACTTGCTTAAAGTTCAGTTTTGTAAGGGCAGGCGTGGAATCGGAATATATATTGTCCCTATTGCTTTCCTTAAACCGTGCCCGATTGGAAGGTTTAAGAGAGCGATTCTGATTCACTCTATTGTTCATGTCCTGAATACTTCCACTCATCTTAAATTTTTTGGGCTACTTTTAATTTGTATTAAAAATAGCCCAAAAAAATGTAAAAGCAAAGAATTATTTTATCAGGTTACTCCCATTCGGTATGGAAGATACCTTCCATATCTGTTCTTTCATATGTGTGCGATCCAAAGTGATCCCGTTGCGCCTGAATAAGGTTTAAGGGCAATCTTCCAGAGGTGTAGGCATCAAAATACGTCAGAGAGTTGGAAAGACCTGGTAATGGGATACCATTTTTTGCTCCATATGCAACAAGATTTCTCGTGGCCCCCACGGTAGACTGAACCTTGGGAACAAACTGGGGAGACAATAGTAGGTTGGGCAATTGTTTGTCCTTGGTAAAGGCCGCGGATATGTCTTCCAGCAAGCCAGCACGGATAATACATCCCGCTCTCCAAATTTTGGCTATTACGGAAAGATCCAGATCATAACCATATTCCTTGGAGGCGTCTGCGAGTTGATGGAGTCCCTGTGCGTATGTGGTTATAAAGGAAAAGTAAAGTGCTTCCTCTGCCCATTTTGCCATTTCATTTTTTTCCATGATAGCTGGCTCTGGCCTATTGTATAACTTATCGGCCAATACCCTTTCTTCTTTCAGGGCCGATATTTCCCTCATACTCACGGCTATATCTATGCTTGGGATGGGAATACCCAGGTCCATGGCATTTTGGGATGTCCATTTGCCAGTGCCCTTTTGTTTGGCCTTGTCCAAGATTTTGTCTACCAATCTGCCATCGCCCTTGTCATCATCCTGTTTAAAGATCTCGGCGGATATTTCTATTAAAAAGGATTGTAACCTTCCCTTGTTCCAGGAATCGAAAATGGCATGTAGTTCATCATTATTGTACTTACCTGCCTTTTTTAGAAGGTCGTAAATTTCGGAGGTAAGTTGCATTAGGCCGTACTCAATGCCATTATGCACCATTTTTACATAGTTACCGGCAGATTTAGGGCCCAGATAGGCAACGCAGGGTTCTCCTTTAAATTTGGCCGAAACCGCCTCGAAAATTGGTTGTACTTCCTTGTAGGCTTCTTTGTTTCCACCTGGCATTATGCTGGGACCTCGCCTAGCACCCTTAGCTCCTCCGGAAACGCCGGAACCAAAAAAGTGAATTCCTTTGCTCTGTAAATACGTCTCCCTGCGATCTGTATCGGTAAAAAAAGAATTTCCACCATCTATGATAAGGTCGTTTTTATCCAAATAAGGCAGTAGGCTCTCAATTACGGAGTCCACTATTTTACCAGCAGGCACTAAAAGCATTATTTTTCTAGGCTGTGATAAGGATTGTACGAAATGTTCGATATTTGTGGAGGCATTCACTCTTTTAGTGTCCTGTCCTTCCTCGATCAGTGCATTTACTTTTTCATCATCCAGATCGTATCCCATGGCCGAAAAGTTATTGTCCGCAACATTTAAAATAAAATTACGTCCCATTACGCCTAGGCCGATCAATCCAAAATCATATGTGTTTTCCATGTTTTTTCCTTAAAGTTATTTAACAAAATAAAGTGGCTTTTGTTAAGTGTCCTTGTTTATAAATGAATAAGCTAAATTAGTTTTATCTTCGCATGATAATTTAAAAATCAAAAATAATCAATTAAACGGTTTTTAGAACCAAAGTTTTAAATTCCCAACAAATTGAACAAAACTTCCAATAATTATAATATGAACAAAACAGCAAATCAAATGCTTGTTATTTTTGGGGCATCAGGAGATTTAACTGCTAGAAAGCTGGTTCCGGCTTTATTTAACTTGTACAAGGCAAAACAACTCCCTGAGAATTTTGTGGTATTGGGAGTAAGTAGGAGCAACATGACCGATGGTGAGTTTAGGAGGAAGGTCGTCCAGGAAAGCACTTACCTGAAGGAAAAGGTAAAGGATGCCTCCACAGATTTTATAGACACCTTTGCAGATAAGTTTTTTTATGAGGATCTTGGGGATGATTACGGTAAGGTATACAGTAAGTTGTCAACTAGAATATCGGACTTGGATGATAAATTCAGTACCGGGGGCAATTATATATTTTATCTGTCGACCCCACCCAGTCTTTATGAGCTAATTGCAAAAAATCTTTCCGAGCAAGGTTTAAATGACGAAACCAACGGCTGGAAGCGAATTATTGTTGAGAAGCCATTTGGTTATAGTTTGGAGACGGCCAAAGAACTAAATATTGGTTTGCAGACCTATTTCAAGGAATCCCAGATCTATAGAATTGACCATTATTTGGGTAAGGAAACGGTACAGAATTTATTGGTAACCCGTTTCTCCAATAGTATTTTTGAACCACTTTGGAACAGAAACTATATACACCATATAGAAATCACCAATGCCGAAAGTGTTGGTGTGGAAAAAAGGGGCGGGTATTATGATAAATCCGGTGCGCTTCGCGATATGTTCCAGAACCATTTATTGCAAATTGTCTCTTTAATAGTAATGGAACCACCAATAGATGCCAGTGCGCAGGAAATAAGGAACGAAAAAGTCAAGGCATTAAAATCATTGCGGATTATGCGCGATGAGGAAACCTTGTATAATAATACGGTAAGGGCACAATACTTGTCATCCGTAATAGACGGTAAAAAAGTAAAGGGGTATAGGGAAGAGGAAGGTGTTGATCCCAACTCCAAAACGGAGACCTATGCCGCCATTAAATTTTTCGTGGATAATTGGAGGTGGAAAGATGTCCCCTTCTATGTGCGCACCGCCAAAAGAATGCCTACCAAGGTAACAGAAGTGGTAATTCATTTTAAATCACCGCACCACCAAGTGTTCAAAAATTCTGATATGAACAACAAGGACAACCAGTTGATCATAAGGATTCAACCGGATGAAGGCATCCTTATTAAGTTTGGGGTGAAAGTTCCCGGGCAGGGCTTTACCGTAGAACGGGCCAATCTGGACTTTTACTATTCCAATCTGGCAGATAATAATGTAATGGATGCTTATGAAAGATTGTTGTTGGATGCCATGCAGGGAGATGCAACCCTTTACGCCAGAGCGGATGAAGTGGAAGCTGCATGGGAGTTTGTAGATCCCATATTGGACTACTGGAAGAATGGTTCGGATGTAAACATATATGGCTATTCTTCGGGAGTTTGGGGTCCAACCAATTCGGACCGTTTATTGGAAGGGGACCTAAAGTGGAGGAATCCGGGTGAAAACTTGGCCGATGACCCCGGTTTCTGTGTTATTAAGTAATTTTTAATCAAACAAAATATAATAGATGCATATTAATATATCCCCCACGAAAACGGAAGTTGCCAAAAACTTCTCCGATTATTTGGAAGCACTTATCACAGAGAATATTACAACCCATATCGCCTTGTCCGGGGGTAGTACGCCTAAGGTGGTCTTTGATTATATGGCAGAGCATTATAAGGAGGTGGATTGGTCTACGGTTCATTTGTATTGGGGAGATGAACGATGTGTTCCTCCTACCGATCCGGAAAGTAACTATAAAATGACGGTAGACCACTTGTTATCCAAGATCAATATTCCCAAAGATAATATTCACCGAGTGCATGGGGAAGATCTGCCGGAATTGGAGGCAGGAAGATATGGAAAGGTCTTGGAGGAGGAATTGCCCATAGTGGACAACATGCCTCAATTTGATTTGGTTATTCTCGGTATGGGCGATGACGGACATACAGCTTCTATTTTTCCACATGAAATAGGCCTTTGGGACTCCAAGAATAACTGCGAGGTAGCAATTCATCCAGATTCGGGACAAAGACGTATTACCATTACCGGGAAGCTAATAAACAATGCGAAGACGGTAGCATTTTTGGTGACGGGCAGCAGTAAGGCAGAAAAAGTTAGGGCCATAATTGCGAGGGAGGAAGGCCATGAGAGCTATCCCGCTTCTTTGGTAGCGCCTTCATCCGGGGAGTTAATTTGGTTCTTGGACGAGGAGGCCGCGGCCCAAATAAATTAGGAGGGGTCTAGATTTATTTTGACATTTTCATGGTCCAAATCCTTCAAGTAGTCATTCATTTTAAATTGGGACGATTCAAATTGACTGCTTCGAGACATTGATTGTTTTTTCCGTTGAATACTACGTGCAAACCTGCGAACGCCCTGTTCGTCTTCAATGATCAGACCGGGCACAGGAGTGCTTCGGCCCTCCGAATCCTTCGCTACCATAGTGAAATAGGAGGAATTACAATGTTTTCTTTTCCCAGTGGTTACGTTTTCGGATTCTACCCGGACACCTATGACCATGGAGGTACGTCCTGTATAATTTACGGAGGCCTTTAACGTAACTAATTCCCCAACTTCAATGGGGTTTAAAAAATCTACCTTGTTCACCGATGCTGTAACGCAATACTTTCTTGAGTGTTTTGAGGCACAGGCAAAGGCTATTTGATCCATTAGGTTTAATATGTGGCCACCGTGTACTTTTCCCCCAAAATTGGAATGGGACGGCAGCATTAATTGGGTTATGGAGACTCTGGATTGTCTGGCACTTTTAAATTCGTCCATGGTTTTTAATTTAAGTGGGGGGAGTTTTCCTTTTCTACGGAAGTGACAAAATATTTGGTATCTCCCAACCAAAAGAAGGTCCTGTAGCGCTCTATATAGGTTACTTTAACATAAGAACCTTGATATTCCTTCAGTTTGGCAATTACATCGTCCTTTAAAACCGAAAAGGAGAAAATCTGTGCTCCGGATATTCCTTGACTTATTTCACCCTCCCATGTTTTTATAAGCACTCCTTTACGGCTTATTTTGATAAGTTCTCCCGAGCGGATTCCTTCACTATAGGGAACAAAATATACAAATAAAAAATAGGCAGTCATAATTAGGACCAGGCCTAGCAAGGTAAATCCGAGTATTTTTTTCATACTTAATGTTTAAGTTAGCTAAAGTAAGGTTAAAGGTTCTTCATTCCCGTCATCATCATCCTCGGCTCTTTTCAGGAGAGAATCGGGAATGGATTTTTTTGCTTTGGCGCCCATTTTTTTTAATTTCTCTATACTGGTAATTATATTTCCCCTACCGTCGACCAATTTGTTCATAGCTCCCTTATATTCGGATTTTGCTTCATCCATTTTTTTGCCAACCTTCATCAAATCGCCAACAAAACCTTCAAACTTATCATATAAGGCTCCCGCCTGACGGGCAATTTCAATGGCATTGCGTTGCTGTTTTTCATTGTTCCACATGGTATCTATAGTCCGTAGGGTAGCCAATAGGGTGGAAGGGGTTACTATGATAATGTTCTGCTCAAAAGCTTTGTTGTACAGGTTGTTATCGTTGTTTATTGCAATGGCAAATGCAGGTTCTATGGGAACGAACATAAGTACAAAATCCGGACTCTCCATTTCATAAAGGTCCTCATATTTTTTTGCTGATAGCTGGTCCACATGCCTCCTGAGGGAATTGATATGATCTTTAAGGAATTTATCCTTTAGCTCATCCTCGGCATTTACATAACGTTCATAATCCGTAAGGGAGACCTTGGAATCTACGATCATCTTTTTGCCGTCGGGCAGGTTTATGATCACATCGGGTAGCACCCGACTTCCATCTTCTCGGGTAAAACTTTGTTGTACCGTATATTCACGATCCTTTTCCAAGCCCGACTTTTCCAGAACGCGTTCCAATACCAATTCGCCCCAATTGCCCTGCATCTTACTGTCCCCTTTTAGGGCCTTGGTAAGGTTTTCCGCCTCTTGGGTTATTTTAAGGTTTTGTGTTTGAAGATTGGCCAATTGTTCCTTGAGGGCGGAATGCATGCCTACACTTTCTTTTTGGCTGTCCTCCACCTTTTTCTCAAAAAGAATTATCTTCTCTTGTAGGGGGGTCAATATATTTTTAATGTTCTCCCTGTTCTGTTCCGTGAATTTGGTGCTCTTCTCGTCCAAAATTTTATTGGCCAGATTCTCGAATTCCTTGGTAAATTTTTCCTGTAATTTCTCTACCTCCCCTTTTTGTTCCCGATTTTTGAGGTCCAAATTTTCCATTTCTGCCTGATAACGGACTATTTTATTCCCCAATTGCTCCTTTTCGGATTGTAATTGCGCTTTCTGCTCCTCGGCATCGATAAGCCTCTGCTCCAAGGTGCTGAGGTTTGCTCTCAATTGTTGTTCGCGTTCCAAAAGGGCGCTTTGACTGGATTTTGTTTTTAGATTTTGGATATAATTCCCTAAGAAATATCCAATTGCCAGGCCAACTATGGCAAGGACTGCATATACTAGCAATTCATTCATGTTAATGATTTAATATAATATGTTAAAAGTAAATAAATAATAAGGAATTTATTCAGATAAAGTTTGGTTTGAGTTAGAGAAATCATATTTCAGTATGGTCTTTTGTAGAATTTTCCAATGATTTTTTACTTGTCTTTTTATCTCAGGTGCTTCTAGTTCTTCAGATGCCTTGTAGGCATATTTTAGGTAATTACCTCTGAATTTTCTCCAAAATGATTTAGTTATCGGTTGGCCATTTTTATATATTGTTCTTTTCGCAGGCAATTGTCTTGCTTTAACCCCCTTAAAAGTGAATAATCTATATAACTTTCTTTTATAAAGTGGAGCTTCATCTAAAAGATATTTTTCCTTGATACTTTCAACCCTTTTATGCTTTCGTTTAACAGTTTGCTTCATTTCCCTGTAAAAATTAGCCAGGTTCTTAGATTTGATTAAAGTTTGATAGCCATAGAATTCAAATCCTAAATAGTTTAGTGGTAAATTTTCTCGTAAAGCACCAGAATTAGTAATTCTAAAGGATTGCAGTCTATTTTTGTGGATTTTAAAAAGTGTTTTTTCAGTTTTTTCTAAGGATATTTTTAGTTCAAGTTTCTCAATTTCTTTTATTATATAATCTTTAACTAGTTTTATTTGATTCTCTTTACATAGAACGATAATATCATCTGAATATCTTCTGTAAAAAACATCATTTTTAATAGAAAGTACATTGATAATAGCCTCATCAAAGGATAACATATAAATGTTTGCAAGTAGGGCGCTAATGGGCAGGCCTTGCGGAATTCCGATAAGCTGTTTTCTGTTATTTTTATTTTGATTTTTATATATGGTAATGGAAGAATCTAAAAGATGTTCTATTTTTTCAAAGAAAGTATGCGTACCTGTCTTTTTATGTTTTGATAATTCTTTTTCATCAAAATGGCCTTTTTTAGTCTTTAGATCGTTCAGTTTTACATAAGAAAAACGTGTGGCAGATTTAAAAACATTAAAATGGTCTTTTGGTAAGGTTTTCTTTTTTAAAATTTTAGCCCAAGCTAATTTTAGCATTTGATGATTAAGAGTAGGGAAAAAGTTTTCAATGTCCAAAACCAATGAAACACAGTTTTCTCTTCGTCTTATTTCTTCAAAAACATCTTTGGCAAAATGGACGTTATTTTTAAATTTTAGATTATCATCTGACCTAATTTGTCGATAAGCGGTAATAGCCCCTGATAGCAATGGGCTTTTGTTAATATATTCTTCATACTTAGGGGTTAATATTTCCTGCGCATAATAAGAATAAATATGTGCATCGATATGTGTAGCATATAAAATTTTTCGAATTTTGACATTTGAAATTATTCTACCGTCTTTTAATTTTTTATGCGAGCGCTTTATTTCATTTTCGAAGTTAGATTCTTTGTATCGTCTTTGTTTAATTTCCTTAAAAATGAGAGGTAAGAAAGAATGTCTCGATACTTTATTCTGGTCCGAAACATAATGTTTGATTCTTATTCTTTTTGATCGCGGGGTCTTATTAGAAAAGTGAGGATACCCCCTGTCTTTAAACCAATCTTTTGTTTTCTTCATAATAAAAAAAGTAAGGGAAGTTCTCGCGCGTATTTATAACAAAATACAACGTAACGTCTCCAAAGACTGAACCATTAGCCGAATTCTCGACTCACGCTGAATCTGTACGTACCTTTGCCTTTAAATCTGGCGCAGGTGATAAATATAATCCTAACAGTTGTCCATATGATTGTAATAATCACATTAGCTTGGGGTAAGCCCCGAATGCTTATTAAACTTGTAGAAATAATACTTATGTTTCTTTCATTAAGCCTAGACCCAACGTTGGGGATTTGGTTAATGAAAGAAATTTACAACTTTCCTAATCTCCGTATTTATTATCCCTTTTAAATAGAAAAGGTCGGATTAAGCGATTAATCAATTGATTAATACGATAGCTCAACAAATGTTATATTTCTTTAACTAAAGAACTTCCTTACTTATTCGTAAATGTAAGATTTTATTCTATTTTTATAAAAAAAATCTAATATGTCAGCATTGTCAAATTTTGAGATTGGAGATATTGTAACATTAAAGACCCATCCTTTATTGAATAATGATGCAAAAAAAATTATAGAATTTCCAGCTCAAGTTCCTCCATTAATGTTGGTAAAGGAAGTTCTAATTGAAAGAAAAGAAAAGAAAAAGATATACAGTGATGAGATTGAAAATGCAAGGATATCTGACCTAGTGAAATATCTTTGCATATATTTTAATGGTAATAAAGGGGAGTTTGTAGAAGTAACACTTTATCATTCTTTATTAGAAAGTTACAAAAAGTTAAAATATTATAGAGAATTTGAAAAAGATAAAAAGGTAACAATTGAACTAGACGATCAGTTAATTCCTGAAGTTTTGAGGTACAGTTTAATTTCTGAATATGAATATGGAAAAGTAGTTCAGTTAAAGACTAAGAAACTGGAACAAAGAAAATCATATAGTGGAGCTGGTGAAAGAATCCCTGGCGCAACCTTTCAAACTCCGGATTTTTTGCTGACGGGAGTAAAAAATGAATCACAAACGGATTTATATTATCCGGATGGTAAGACAAAAAGAAAAATCACTAAACAACTGTATAAAATAATGTGGTTTAATAGCATTCAACAAAAATTTAGTGAATACTTCTTACCGAAGGAATTTTTAGTAGAAGGTTTAGAGATGTGATATTTACTTATTAACTCTAAAAGAACCCGTTTGTGCATCGAAAGTAATGGTGTCTATAGGGAACAGATTTTCAAAACTTTTCTTTTGTATCAATTCGCATGGAGATCCAAAGCTACTCTGGTTTTCTTTTAGTATCAATATTTTATCGCACAACTGAATCGCAATTTCAATTTCATGGGTAGTAAAGAGGATAGTCTTGTTGGTTTCGTGGGCAATGGTTTTGAGTAATTTTAGTATTTGTACCTTATGGTATAGGTCCAGATGCGTCGTAGGCTCATCCAGTAAAATTAGCTGGGTGTCCTGGGCTATGGCCCTGGCGATCATTACACGCTGCAATTGTCCGTCACTGAGTTCATAGCATTTTTTGGACTTTAATGCTGAAATACGGACCATGTCCAGGGCCATGGATATTTTGTCATTATCTTTTTTGGTAAGTGTTCCCAGCCAATTGGTGTATGGTTGTCTACCTAGACTGACCAGCTCCAACACCGTTAGGTTTTTGGAGGCGATGGGTTCTGTTAGTACCACACTAATTTCCGATGCCAGCTCTTGAATGGAATGATGTTCCAAGGACTCTTTGTTCAAAGTAATCTTGCCGGACAATTTGGGCTGTACATTGCCAAGTGTGCGCAATAAGGTTGATTTTCCAATCCCATTAACGCCAACTATGGAGGCGAGTTCTCCTTTAAATAGGGTAAAATTAATATCCCGGGCAATGCAGGATTGTTGCTTGCCGTTGGAATAACCTATGCTTAGGTTTTCCGTTTTAAGGGCAATATGTGGAGTAAAATTATCTATTTTTAGGTAAATTTTAGGTTGCTAAGTTATTGGTTTTTGCTGTTCTTTACGCTACTATTTTATTGAAGGTACTTTAGTACTGCCCAATATTGTCAAGAGATTAAAAAATCATTTTCCTTTTCCTTATTAACAGCCAAATAACGACAGGTGCACCAATAATGGATGTTATGGCGTTAATGGGTAAAACACTGGCCGAATTGGGCATTTGGGCAATGGTATCGCAGATGAGCATTAATATGGCACCGTAGACCAATACCGCCGGAACCAAAATTTTATGATCGGTGGTGTTGAAAATTTGTCGCGTCAAATGAGGCACGGCCAGGCCTATGAAGGCAATGGGCCCTGCGAAAGCAGTTACACCACCTGCCAAAAGACCCGTGGCTACAATTATGGAATACCGGGACCGCTTCATATTAACCCCCAAACTTTTGGCATAGCTTTCTCCCAGTAATAGGGCGTTCAAGGGTTTTATGGAAAAAATACTGATCAAAACACCGATCATTACAATCAACAACAGCAGTATCAGTTGGTTCCAGGATAAATCCCCGATACTTCCAAAAGACCAATATACATATTGCTGTAATTTTTCGGCGGTGGAGAAATAGGAGAGCACGCTCACCACGGCAGTAGTAATACTGCCGAACATGAGACCTATGATCAGTAAGGCCATGGTGTCCTTTACCCTTACGGCAACTACCATGACCGCCAATAGAACCATAAAGCTACCGATACTGGATGCCAAGGCCAAGGAAATGTCATTTACCATCCCCAGGGAAAATATTCCGGTGAATAGGGAGGATCCCAATATTAAGAGGGCCGCTCCTAAACTTGCTCCGGAGCTTATGCCCAGTACAAAGGGGCCGGCCAAGGGGTTTCTAAACAAGGTCTGCATCAATAACCCGCTCAAAGCCAAGCCACTCCCCACCAATATGGCGGTAAACGCTTTGGGAATTCGGTAGTTCCAAATAATATAGCTCCAAGAATCTACTTGGGTAGTTTTGCCAATTATTGATCTCAATGTTTCTTGAAAGGGAATGGAAACGGAGCCTAGGCTGATGTTCACTAAAAAACATACCACCATAACCAAAAACAGTAGGATAAAATAGATTCTATATGATTTTAGTTGCCGCACTTAATCCAGGGGTTTATAAAAGGTCGGAATATAGTTGGGAAGCAGCTCGGGGTGAAAAATATGGATTAGGTCTTTTAGTACCAAATCCGGTCTGTTGGGTGCCAGTTCAAAAAAGAGCAATCCCCCAGTTTCCCCTTTGGAATTGGCATAGGTGTACACCTTCTTATTGCTGAATGCATCAAACTGTGTATAATGAAGGTTGGCCTCCTTTAGTTCGGAATAACTGCCAAATTGTGAGGGGGAAATCCAGAAATCGGCATCCTTGGCCCGCTCTATTACGCTTTCCAAACTAAGGGAAAGGCTTCCGTTTGAATCGGTATTCTTCCATAAATATTCCGCATTGGCATCTTCTATAAATTTGGAGGCCCAACTCTTTCCACCAGGCAAATACCATATATCCTTATATAAGGCTCCGCTTAATACCTTAGGCTTATCGGCTGTATTTTTAGCCATGGCCTTGGCATTGTTGTAATTATTCTCTATGGTTTTGAAAATACTATCGGCCTTTTGTTCCTTTTGAAAGAAGGGGGCAAAAAACTTTATCCATTCCGCTTTTCCCAATGGTGTTTCTTCGGTCCAATCGCCATTATAAACAACGGGAATATTAGACCTTTGAATGGTCTCATAAGCTTTATTTGTACGGTTAATGCTAAAACCAATCACTACTTCGGGATTTAAGGCAATCACCATTTCGGAATTTAAGGATTCATTGTTGCCCAATTCCTGCACCAATCCCTCATTTATACGTTTTCTGGTTTTCGAGGAAGATACGTATTCCGTATCTGGAAACCCTGTCAATTTATCAGCTTCTTCCAATGCCTCCAGAGCCGGTATATGTGTAGTGGAGGTAACTACCATTTTTTTTATCGGCACCCCTATTATGGCGCTATATTCATCCCTGTTCAGTGTTATTGTCGGTAATTTTTCCTTAGGCACCAGGGCATAGGTGAAACTATCTTCAGATTCGGGCCAAGGAGAACTTACTGTAATAATAGTTACCCCGGACGATGTTCTTTCAATGGTAAAACCTTGGGCATAATCTATGTTTGTGGACTGTGATAAAACAGAGCTGGAAACAGCCTCCTTTTTAGACTGTTTGCAAGAACAAATGCATATAAAAAGTAGAAAAAAAATGGCTTTTCTCAAAAGTCTAAGGGTTTGTTTAAGAATTCAAAAGTAGTATTAATTTCTTGAATCAAAATTTCTTAAAGGCTAACAATGGTCATAATTTATTGTTGCCAGAGTATTTATTTTTGGGCAAATAAAAATTATGAGAGGAGAGTCCAACACCTTAATATATATTATTGCCGCCGTCATAGTCTTGCATTTTATTGTAGGTTTCATTTGGTTGGCCTATAAATTAAACAAAAAAAAGGACGGTGGTACATCCAAAAAAAAGTAGTAGTTTCGCAATGAATTTTGGTTTCTATTCCCAAATGTATAGGGGATAGGATTAAAAGGGAATTCGGTGAAACTCCGGAACTGTTCCCGCAACTGTGAGCTTAATCCATATTGTATGGATGGCTATCATTTCTTCAAATACCACTGCCCTATAATACGGGTGGGAAGGTAAATGATAGTACGCAAGTCAGGAGACCTGCCATATTCATCACTAAAATAGAATAGATCTTCGGGCAAAGGGTCTTCTTGGGTATGGAAAAAAAACAAATATTATTATTTTTTATAGGACTGTTGTCCATTGGGCAGATTTTTGGGCAAAAGGACAATGTAATTGTTTTGGACGAGGTGATTTTGAGCGATGCCAAACTGCTTCATTTTTCAAAAGGTACAAAAGTTAGCGTTGTAAGGGATTCCGTTCAGCAAAAAAGCGGAGCGACCTTAACGGATTTATTGCGGTATAATTCCAATATATATTTTAAGGAAAATGGCTATGGTATGGTCTCTTCAGCTTCATTTAGGGGCACCAATGCCCAACAAACTGCTGTTGTTTGGAACGGTATAAATATAAACTCCCAACTTACAGGTCAGACAGATTTCAATACCTTGATTCCAGGGAATTACGGGGATGTTGTGGTAAGAAGTGGAGGAGGTTCTGTCCAATACGGGAGTGGAGCGGTAGGGGGAACGATACTATTAAATGATAGCTTTAAGTTTAATGACGGTTGGAAAAATAGTCTTAGGACAAGTTATGGCAGTTTTAATACCAGTCTGCTCGCTTTTAATACTTCCCTCGGTAAAGAAAAGACATCTTTTCAAATCGGAGTTAACCACATAGCTTCGGACAACGATTATAAGTTTTTGGGGACAGACAGAAGAAACGGGAATGGTGCGTACGATCAGCTGAACCTAAATGCCAATGTTGGCTTTATTTTGTCCGATCAACAAATTGTAAAAGTGTACCATAATACCTTTATTGGGGACCGGGATTTTTCTGGAACATTGACTGCCCCGGCCGATGAAAATTACAGGGATTTAAACCATAGGTCACTTGTAGAGCTGGGCAGCTTTAACGAAAAGAGGATAGCACGGTTAAAAGTAGGGCATTTATATGAGCGCTATCGCTATTTTCCCAATAAGGAACGAAAGGAGTTTAGCTATGGACAAGCCAATACCTTTCTTGCCAATTACGATTATAAATATCAGTTAAATAGGATTACGTTAAATGGCTTGATCGATCTCTCTACGATCAGGGCCAAAGGGACTTCCATTGAAAATGCCAATAGAGATTTTGTAGCCGGAACTTTTTTGTTGTCCCATGACCTTACGGATAGGTTCAACTATGGTGTAAACCTAAGAAAGGAAGTGGTAAGTGACTTTAAAAGTCCATTTCTTTTTTCTTTGAACAGTGGTTATGAAGTGTCTAAAAACTACCGCTTGACCATTAATATGTCTAAAAACCATAGAATACCCACCTTCAATGACCTTTATTGGACAGGCGCCGGGGCCAGTGGTAATTTAGAGGTCCTGCCGGAAGCCTCTTGGCAGTTGGAACTTGGGCAGAAACTTAGGTTGAAGAACATAACCTTATTATTAAATGCCTACAGTATAACAACCGATAATTTAATTCAATGGCGACCCAATGAACAAGGTATTTGGATGGCGATGAATGTCCAGGATGTGTCCCAATACGGATTGGAACTTGGTCTTGATTGGAAAAAAAAATGGGGAAACAATAATGTGGTCTGGGAGAGCGAATATTCCTTCACCAAATCTATCGATAATTCCACCGACCATCAATTGTTATATGTCCCAGAGCATATGTTGAGGTCAAATTTGGCCTATCAATACAAGAAGGTGGTAGCCTTTTGTCAGCTCTTGTACAACGGATCGGTTTATACAACTACAGACAATAGCGATAGTCTACCTTCATATACCCTTGGCAACCTAGGATTGGATTACCATGGACCGGATATTTCGGGAATCAAATTTATATTAGGAGTAAAGGTGAACAACATATTTAATAAAAGTTATCAGAACGTAGCCTATAGACCTATGCCCAATAGAAATTTTCAAATACAATTAATTACTAAATTTTAAAACAGTTTAAACCAATGAAGATTAGAAAAGTAGTTTTACCCCTATTGATTATCGGCCTTACCTGGTCATGCTCCAACGATGATGATGGGATTCAAGTGCCTATGGGCGATTACGCAGATGGAATTTTGATTTCCAACGAAGGCCCCTTTAGCAATGGAACCGGAACGGTCACTTTTATTTCCGAGGATCTGTCCGTAGTGAATCACGGAATTTATAATACAACGAATGATGAAGATCTGGGCAATGTTGTTCAGTCGATAGGGTTCACGGAGGATGAGGCGTTTATAGTGGCCAATGTTTCCAATAAAATAAATGTAGTAAATAGATTTACTTTTGAAAAAATAGCAAGTATTACCAACGGCTTGAACAACCCAAGGTATTTTATTGAGGCAAACGGCAAGGGGTATGTTACCAATTGGGGAGATACTGCAGATGAAACAGATGATTTCGTAGCCATTATCAATCTTCAAAATTACACTGTGGAAGGTACCATACCCGTAGTTTTGGGTCCTGAAGCTATTTTGGCAAAAGACAATACGGTGTATGTGGCCCATCAAGGTGCTTGGGGCCAGAATAATAAGATTTCGGTTATCAACACCACTTCCAATGAGGTGATAAAAACACTTACAGTAGGGGATGTGCCCAACTCTATGCAATTGGACACCTCTGGGAACTTATGGGTATTGGCTTCGGGTAAACCTGCCTATACGGAGGATGAAACTGAGGGGGTGCTATCAAAGATCAATACGGTCACCAATGAAGTGGAGGGCAATTTACCGTTTGAATCCACCCAACATCCCAATAGTTTGAATTTGGATGGAGGGGATCTGTACTATCATTTGGGGGATACCGTGTTTAAACAAAGTTTAACTTCAACCTCCTTGGGCATGGAAATGGTCTTGGAAGGCGTTAGTTTTTATAATATGGTCGTACATAATGGTAGGTTATATGGCACCGATGCAGGCGATTATGCCAGTAATGGTACACTAACAGTTTATGATGTAAGCACCACATTGGCTATAAAATCCATCACGGTGGGTATTGTTCCTGGGGGAATCTATTTCAATTAGGTGGTTTGGACCGATTTCCTATGGTAATGAAAACCCCTCTTTTATTTGGTATATGCCAAGTAAAAGAGGGGTTTCCGCTTTATGGTTGTTATGTGGAATAACTAGGTGAAAGGCCTATTGAAAGGAAATTTCAATAGGTTTGTCCAAATACATATTGTCCTTTATAGCTGTAAACATTTTGGAGTTGGAGATTTCATTTACCGGCATTTTTACGGTAAAATCCCTCTTGGCACTTGCACCGGTAATTTCTTGGATAGCCCTTGCAAAAAGAGGTTCATTTATATCCCCTAAAACGCCTAGGTCCGCAAGATCTTCCTTTAAAACAACGTCGGGGACCAAGCCTGAGGTATAGTCCGAAAACCCCTCGGAATTCTCGTTTCTCCCCATAAGGGGCTGCATGGCCCATCTATTGCCAGGGTTTATTTTATTTTCCCTGTCGGATCTGTAGATATAATCATTGTCTATATCATCTACCATGGTAACGGAAAATTCGTTCTTACCCCTCGTGGTTTCACCAATGTGAAAAACATCCACATAGGGTGCCAGTCCGTTCATGACCAATTCACTGGCCGATGCGGAACTTCCTGTGGCAAGAACATATACTTTGTTAAGGTTAAGACTGTTCAAGTCCGATCCCGAGTCTGTTTTATTGGCAAAATAGTCTTCCAATTGCTCTTGTTTAAGAAGGCCTTGTATTTTATCGTTCCATCTTTGTCTTACATATAATTCCTTCGTATTGGTGCCATAAACCATACTGGCCAATAATCTGGAGCTGTTTACCGAACCTCCGGGGTTGTACCGAAGGTCTAGCACCAATTCCGTAGCCCCTGCATTTTTAAACTCTCCGAAGACCGTATTTAGTTGTTCATCATAGCCACTGGTAAAACCGTTGTACATTAGGTAGGCAATTTTGGTTCCGTTGACCTCTACTGTCTTTGCTATTAGGATCGGGTTTTCTTGCAATCCTTCAGATTTGGTCAATGTTACTTCCCTGTCATTATCCGTAACGACAGTTCCGGAAATATCGGCCATACCAAGGGTGTAGCTATCGGAATTTCCAAAAAGAAGGCTTATGTAATTGGCATCGGTAAGTTGCACCCCATTCACCCGAGTAAATATATCCCCTCTGGCTATATCTTTGGTGGAGGCATTGGAGTTCGGAATTATGTACCTTACGTATCCAAAAAGATCGGTACTGCCCTCATTCCGCGCCAGTCCAAATTCAAGTCCATTACTTTTTGAAACACCACTCAGTGTATTTACAAGTGTTTCGTAATCATCTTCAACAAAGCTGAAACGATCAATAGCGGAACTACTGCCAACTACATTTGAGTGATTGTAACAGGTTTGGTAGAAGAATTCCTCTGGATCGGTATAGGATTCAAGATAGACCACATAGTCGTCATTGGTAGTGAATCTGTCATCACCTAAATTAGGAGCGTCCGCCTGCCAAAAATACCATTGATTTAAACCTTGCCACATAAAGTTCTGTACAGTTGACTCCTTTGGATAGACGAATGTATCATCATCCTTGTCCGAACAGGAAAAAACTATTGTAATTAAAAGTAGGCTGAAGATTTTTTTCATAGTATTAGTAATATTAATTCTGCCGCACATTATATTTATTGGCCTAGGTTAATCTTTATAAGCTAGGGCGACACCTCAAACAGAGTACTGGCTACTGTTTTTTTATCCAGTTTAGGGGTTTTTTGATATCCATAAACATATTGTCCTTGATCTTTGTGAACATCTTGGAACTACTTACCAATTCAACCGGCATATCTACCGTAAAATCCATTTTTGCAGTGGTTCCTGTAATCTCTGCAATGGCCTTGGCCAAAAGGGGTTCGTCCATATTGCCCAATATACCCATAATGGATAGATCCTCCCTCAATAATATATCAGGGGCAAGGCCGTCCGTATACTCCGAAAAGCCATTGGCATTTTCATTTCGTCCTATCAATGGTTGAATGGCCCAATGATTTTCAGGATTTATATTGTCCTCCCTATTTGGGTCGTACACATTGCCATTCTCAAAATCGTCCACAAAGGTAACGGAAAATTCATTCTTCCCAGTCGTTGTTGTCCCTATATGGATAACATTTATGTAAGGGTCCAATCCGTTCATTACCAATTCACTTGCCGATGCGCTACTCCCGGTGGCAATGACATAAACCTTGCTTAAGCCTAACGTGTTTATAGGAGTATTGTTGTCCGTTGCATCGGCAAAATACTCAATAAGATCGGTGTCCTTAAACTCAGATTGCAGCTTGTCATTATACCTGGCTTTCAGGAAAACACTATTGGTATAGGTGCCATAAACCATACTGGATAATAATCGGGCCGAATTAACCGATCCCCCTGGATTGTACCTAAGGTCCAAAACTAGATCTGTAACGCCGGCGGATTTGAATTCGCCAAAGGCATCGTTTAACTCTTCGTCAAATTCATTCGTAAAGCTATTGTACATTAAATAGCCAATTTTTTGTCCGGCAGTTTCCAATACCTTGGTAATAAATATCGGATTTTCGGTTAGGTTGGCTTCTTTTGTCAATGTAACCTCCCTATCCGTAGTGGAAATAATATTATCGGAGATTTCTGCCATATTTAAGGTATAGGTGTCGCTATCTCCAAATAAAAGGTCTATATAGTTATCCAGATTAAGGTTAGTGCCATTTACTCCCGTAAAAATATCCCCTCTTCGGATATCTTTGGTAGCGGCATTGGAGTTGGGCACAATGTAGCGTACATATCCGTAGACATCATCACTATCCACAAATAAACCCAAACCAAACTCCAAGCCATTGCTTTTGGAAATTCCGGCGAAAGATTGTGTCAATTCTTTATAATCATCGGAATAAAAACTAAAGCGGTCTTCCGTATAAAGTAATTTTTCGTCAAAAAATGTTCCAGGGTCTTCCTCTGTTTCCAAAAACGATACGTAATCCTCAAAGGAATTAAAGCGGTTATCTCCCAAGTCAGATACATCACTTTGCCAAAAGTAATAAGTATTCATGGTCTGCCACATAAAGTTTTGGACCGTTACATCTATTTCTGCTTCCGGGTTGGGGGTTATCCCTTCAAATGCATCGGTAACTTGGGGGTCATCATTCTTATTGCAACCCGTGAGGATCAATCCCAATCCTAAAAAAATCAATAAATACTTCTTCATAATTTTTAAAATAACGGCCAAACCATAATGGTTAGTGACGTACAAATATCATTCCATTAAAAAAGTATGAATTAGCTTTGGGGAACGATTTAAACTATATACGGTAATATTGCCAATTTGGTTTCCGTTGCGCTAATTTACTTACATTGTAATGAATTGGAAACTAATTGTAACAAAATTCGATGTACGTCGTCTTGCTATTGTAAGCCTGTTGATCAGGATTATAAAACAACTAAACCAAAATGCAACAAACGGAGTTTTTAAATGTGGTTTTGCCATTTAAGGATAAGCTTTATAGATTGGCCAAGCGTTTATTGGTCTCTAAGGAAGAAGCAGAGGATGCCACACAAGAAATCCTAATGAAGCTATGGTCCAAAAATAGTATGATGGAGGGTTATAACAATGTGGAGGCCTATGCCATGATGATGACAAAGAATTTTTGTTTGGACCGACTCAAATCCAAACAGGCCGGGAACTTAAAACTGGTGCATAGCAATTACAGGGATGAAAATGTTTCATTGCAGAACCAGGTTGAGGTAAGCGATAGTCTAGGTTGGGTAGAAAGAATCATGGAGGAATTGCCGGAACAGCAAAAAATGGTACTACAGCTAAGGGATGTGGAGCAGTATGAATTTGAGGAAATAGCCGAACTATTGGGTTTGAGTGCAACGGCAGTTAGGGTCACTTTATCCAGAGCGCGAAAAACAGTGAGGGAAAAATTAGTTCAAAAGCACAATTATGGAATTAAATAATATAGAAAAATTATTGGAAAGATATTTTGACGCAACTGCTACGGTTGCTGAAGAAGAAATGTTGAGGGAGTATTTTACAAAGGAAGAAGTTCCGTTGCACTTAAAAAAATATGCCCCAATGTTTCAGTATTTTTCAATAGCCAAAGAAGAGAAGTTTACTAGACAGGTTCCACTAAAACCTAGAAAAAAAAGTTATATGAAGTGGATTTCCGTTGCGGCTGTAGGCATTTTGATATTTGGTATTTATTTTGGAAGAAGCTATCAAGAACAGCGAGAAGCCGAATACGCCTATCAGGAAACCAAAAAGGCATTGAGCCTTTTGGCCGCCAATCTTGGTAAGGGAACCGAGAAAGTAGCATATTTAAGGGAATTTGAAGAAACAAAACAAAAAATTTACAACAAAAATTAAATCAAAAAAAATGAAAAAGATTATCATAATAGCATTAGTTACCGTTTTGCCCCTAATAGGTTTTTCACAGTCCATGTTCGATAAATTTGAAGATCTGGACAATGTGAGCGCTGTAGTGGTCAATGAAAGCATGTTCAAATTGTTGAGCAAGATAAACGTAGAGGTCGATGACAAAGAGGCTCAGGATTTTATGGATATTGCCCAAAACCTGAAAAATCTGAAGGTTTTTATTACCGAGGATAAAAAGATTTCTGCGGACATGCAGGTTACCATGGAAAAATATCTGAAATCGTCGTCATTACAGGAACTTATGAGGGTTAAGGATAAGGATGCCAACGTAAAGTTTTATATCAAGAGCGGGAAGGATGAGGATCATGTAAGTGAGTTGCTCATGTTTGTCACCGGGATTAATAATACGGACCTGGAAATTAATAATAGAAAATTTGAAACGGTATTGCTATCGCTGACCGGGGATATCGATCTAAACAAGATTGGATCTTTGACCCAAAAGATGAATTTGCCTACCGAGCTAAATAAGGCTGGTAAGAACAAGAAATAGTGGTTGGGGGCAATGATCCATTTATTGGACCATTGCCCTTACCGATCAACACTTAATCATACAGAAAATGAAAACAAAAGTTGGGAAATTCACCGGGGCAATGTTGCTGATCTTCACATTGTCTGCATGTTCGTCCACACAAAGTCTTCAGGAATATTATGTGGACAATGCGGATAATCCAAATTTTTTATCGGTAGATCTACCGGTAAGCTTGTTGAATATGGAGAAAACCGATTTAACGGAAGACCAAAGGGAAGCTCTTGCGTCATTAAAAAAATTAAATATTCTGGCGTTTAAAATAACCAAGGATAACCTTATTGAGTTTCAAAAAGAGAAAGCCAATATTACGGCCATTCTAAAGAATGGCAAATTTACAGAGCTAATGAAAATGAACACCAAATACGGGAAAGCTTCGGTAAGATATTTGGGTGATGATGATGCCATTGATGAGGTTATCATCTATGGAGACAGCGAGGATAAGGGTTTTATGCTGGTACGGGTATTGGGCAAAAATATGAACCCTGCCAAATTGGTCCAATTTATGAAAGCTGTGGAAAAATCGGATTATAAAGGGGAAGGATTGGGAGAAATAGGAAATTTTTTGAAGGGGTAAAGCAGTGCCTAGCGGAATGCTATGTATGGAATGGGTTAAACATTCTCTGTTTAGAAATAATGTCTTGTAACGAGATTAGGGATATTTGTGTTAAATCAGCCTTTGCTCAGGAACTTTAATAATCAGCTGATTTATTATAAAAGTTCCTGCCGAAGACATTAAAAATCCAATATATCCCCTATGGCAATCCTAGGCAACATTATTAAAAATACAATTCACCTAAAGGAAACGTTCTCTTCTGAAAGGGATCATTGGGAAGAACAACAAGAGGTCCTTCAAAATATTTTGAATATTGCCCGAAATACCGACTTCGGGAATTATTATGATTTTGGGACCATCCTGGATTCTCGGGACCTTCCCAGAAAATTTGCCGAAAAAATACCTTATTTCGATTATTCAAAAATAAATAGGGAATGGTGGCATAAATTACAAGAAGGCCATGAGAATGTTACCTGGCCTGGCAAGCCATCTTATTTTGCCCTAAGTTCCGGAACAACCGGAAAAAAGAGCAAGCGGATACCTGTTACGGACGATATGATCGAGTCCATAAGGGCCGCGGGACTTAAGCAAGTCTTTGCTTTGAGTAATTTTGATTTACCTGCCGATTTTTTCGAAAAGGAAATTATGATGTTGGGCAGTTCTACCAATTTGGAGGAAAGAAATGAACATTTGGAAGGAGAAATAAGTGGTATAAGTGCAGGAAACATTCCTGACTGGTTCAGAAGTTACTATAAACCAGGGGAGGAAATCGCAAAAATTGAAGACTGGGACAAAAGGGTGGAGCGTATCGCTGAACGCGCCGGTGATTGGGATATTGGTGCTTTGAGCGGGATACCTTCATGGATAGAATTAATGCTCCAAAAAGTTATTGCACACCATGGCCTAAAAAACATCCATGAAATTTGGCCCAACCTGATGGTGTATACTTCGGGTGGGGTAGCCTTTAAACCCTATAAAAAAAGTTTCAATTCTCTTTTGGGGCACCCTATTACAGTCATAGATACCTATTTGGCTTCCGAAGGATTTATTGCCTGCCAGACAAGGCCAGAAACCACGGCCATGCAGTTGATAACCAATAATGGGATCTATTTCGAGTTTGTTCCCTTTAAACCGGAATATATTCAGGAAGATGGGTCCCTGACGGGGAATGCCCCTTCCATTACCTTAAACGAAGTGGAATTGGATAAGGATTATGTTCTGGTTATAAGCACGGTTAGCGGGGCATGGCGTTATTTAATTGGTGATACCATTAGGTTTACAAATTTGGAGAAAGCCGAAATACAAATTACTGGACGGACAAAATTTTTCTTAAATACGGTTGGATCGCAGCTCACCGTTAACAAAATGGATGATGCTATGGGACATTTGGAAGATGCGTATTCTACCAAGATACCTGAATATACCATTTGTGCCAAACGTTTTGATGATGGCGAGTTCTACCATTGTTGGTATTTGGGTTCCGATATGGAAAATCCTGATTGCGAATCTCTGTCCAAGTCATTGGATAAGTTTTTGATGGGGGCCAACAAAAATTATAAGGTAGCTAGGGGCAAATCCCTAAGAGGGGTGAAGGTTAAGGTAGTTTCTCCTGATTTTTTTTACGACTGGAATGGGAAGAACAAAAAGAAAGGTGGTCAGGTCAAAATGGAGCGGGTAATGAAGGAAGAAAAATTTGCCGACTGGGAACAATTTGTGCGCACCAAAGTCTCCCATGGGATCTAGCGGCTACGTTCTTCTGCCAAAATCATGATCTCTTCCGGGGATAGGTAATACTTTTTAATTCGATCCTTATAGGAGACGGCTATATCTGAGTGGTTCAAAATAAAATTCTTGGTTGCTAGTATATATTTCTCCATACCGTGGGCAACAGCATAGGTGTCCGCCGCACGTTCGGCCTCTATTATAAATCGATCGGAAAAGAGGTATTTTACCCCAAATGAAACCAAATTGGTCTTAGTCCTATTTTGATAGTCCATAATGTGTCCCAATTCATGGCCGATCCAACCAATTAGAATATTGGACGGGATATCCTTTGTTGTAAATTCTTTATCCGAAATCTTAAAAGTTTCACTGATCAATATTACATAGTTCCTTTTGCTCCGTTTCTTGAAGAAACTTTGAAAGGTGGGTCTGGCCTGCATGGTCGATTTCTTGATATTTCTTTTAAAACGAATTTCAATATTACATTCTGATAGTTCCGGATAAAAAGACAGTGCCTTTAAGGCTTCATTTTCAATCGAATTTGGAATTTTATGTTGTGCATTCATAAACAAGGAGGCTGAAATAGCCATAATGTAGATTACCGATTTTCTATTAAATATATTCATGTTATAGTATAACATAAATATTGACAAATAGCATTCCATGTATAAAATTTAACCTAAAATTTAATACTTCTACAATTTTAGAAGAACCATTCCCTTTTATAATGGCTTGTCTTGGGGTGGGAGCCTGGATCTAATTGATTAAAAGTTCCAAATCCTTGGTGCAGTTAACCTATTATAAAACTTATGTTATCTTCGTGATATTATGAACACTAACAATATACAATCATGGAAAAGGCAGAAGAATGGCTTAATTACGGAATAGAATTGGCAAAAGAGTTTGGACCTAAGGTGCTCACGGCATTCTTAATCTTCATTATCGGATTATGGGTTATTAAAAGGATTATCGGAGGTACTAGAAAGGTCATGTACAAGAGTAAATACGATGAATCCCTACAGCGTTTTTTACTTAGTATGGTGTCATGGATCCTGAAAATATTTTTAATCTTAGTGGTTATTGGTCAGTTAGGGATAAACATAACTACTTTCGCCGCTGTGATCGCTGCAGCCGGTTTGGCAGTTGGCCTTGCCCTACAGGGCTCATTGTCCAATTTTGCTGGTGGGGTTTTGATCATGATATTCAAACCTTATAAGATTGGGGATTTGATAGAGGCACAGGGCGTATTAGGTGCAGTAAAGGAGATTGAAATCTTCACCACGAAACTTATAACACCTCAAAATAAACTTGCCATTGTGCCCAATGGAGCCATGGCCAATGGCAATATCATCAATTACACGGCCGAAGGTAAGATGAGGGTGGATACTACCATTGGTATTGGATATGATGAGGATATTAAGAAGGCCAAGGAGGTACTATTGGCCGTATTGGAATCCAATCCCAAGGTGTTGAAAGACCCGGCGCCATCGGTTAACGTTTCCGAGTTGGCGGATAGCTCCGTGAATTTTGCCGTACGTCCCTTTTGTCTACCAGAAGATTATTGGTCGGTGTATTTTGGAACCTTGGAATCCTGCAAATTGGCCCTTGATAAGGCAGGTATCGAAATACCATATCCCCATCAGGTAGAAATACAAAAGAAGGGGTAGGGTCTGTTCCTTTGAAGTATGGATAAAAAAGTAATCCAGGGCATAATGATCATACCCTGGATTGCTTCATGTAAGCCTATTATAATTGAGTGCTTTTTTAAATACCCGTATAATTACTCGGGGTAATTTGCTTCAATTCAGATTTTATTGCTTCCGTCGTTTCCAAAGTATCTATAAAATTTGAAATGGATTTTTGTGTAATTTTCTCATTGGTCCTGGTTAATCCTTTCAAGGCTTCATAAGGATTGGGGTAGGCCTCTCGCCTAAGGATGGTTTGAATGGCTTCTGCGACTACCGCCCAATTATTTTCAAGGTCCTGCTCAAATTTCTCCTTATTCAATAGTAGTTTATCCAATCCCTTTAAAGTGGATTGAAAGGCTATAAGTGTATGGCCAAAAGGTACGCCAACGTTTCTGAGTACCGTACTGTCCGTTAAATCCCTTTGCAACCTGGAAACAGGAAGTTTGGCGGATAAATGCTCAAAAATGGCATTGGCAATTCCCAAATTGCCTTCGGAGTTTTCAAAATCGATAGGGTTTACCTTATGGGGCATAGCGGACGACCCCACTTCGCCAGCTTTTATTTTCTGTTTAAAATAGTCCATGGAAACATAGGTCCAAAAATCCCGGTCCAAATCTATTATAATTGTATTGATCCTCTTTAGGCAGTCGAACAGGGCAGCCATATGGTCGTAATGTTCTATCTGTGTAGTAGGGAAGGAGTGGTGCAGACCGAGCTTTTCTTGCACAAATTTTTGTCCAAAACTTCTCCAATCAATTTGTGGGTAGGCAACCTTGTGGGCATTATAGTTCCCTGTTGCTCCCCCAAATTTGGCAGCACTTGGTATATCGTTGAGCAGATTGAATTGTTCTTCCAAACGCACGGTAAATACCTCTATCTCTTTTCCTAAACGGGTTGGGGATGCTGGCTGGCCGTGTGTCCTTGCCAACATTGGAACGGCCTCCCATTCCTTGACCAGGGCCGTTAACTTGTTCAATACCTCCAAATACTGGGGAACATAAACCTCGTTCATGGCTTCTTTAATGGAAAGAGGAATAGCAGTGTTGTTTATGTCCTGCGAGGTAAGTCCAAAGTGGATGAATTCCTTATGTGACTCCAAGCCCAATTTGTCGAACTCCTTTTTTATAAAGTATTCAACAGCCTTTACATCGTGGTTGGTTACCTTTTCAATCTCCTTTATGGCAATGGCATCCTCCGAACTAAAATCGTTATAAATTTTACGTAAATCATTAAATTTTGATTTGTCAAAATTTGAAAGCTGGGGAAGGGGAATTTCGCAAAGTGATATAAAATATTCAATTTCTACGCGCACCCTATATTTTATTAGAGCCTCCTCTGAAAAATATGAGGCAAGGGAATCTATTTTGTTTCTGTATCTGCCATCAATAGGGGATATGGCGTTTAATTTGTTTAATGACATCTCGTGCTATTTGATTGATTTTGGAAAAGGGCAAAGATAGCTATAAGTTAAGGAGTTTAAAAGTTAAGCGGAAGATTGTTCTGTTATTTGTACCAAGGTTCTTACTTACTTCAGTTTCGCCAAGGTCAGCCTAGCCCTTGCCTTATAAGCCGCACTGCCATTTTGATAGTTCTGTTCCAGTATCATTCGCAATTCCGGATGGATCCAGTTGAACTTTCTGCCCAATAACAATAAGCTGGTCATGGAATATGCCTGGGCCGCCACTTTATGGTCCCCTATAAGCCAGTCGAAACAAGCGGAAGTTATATTTTCCAAGTGTTCTTCATTAAGTGCGTTACGGGTTGTGTGGTCCTTTGATTGAAAGTAGGATTTCATTAAGATCTCGCAGATTTTGGCAATGGGCCTAACTGCCGGATCCAAATGCACCGAACCAATATTACGGACAAAAGTATCCATGCTCGGAAGGAGGTAAGCCAAGTGTTCCTTGGCGGTAAATTCCAAAATCCAGCAGGCTTTACAGGAAACGGGATCATCTACTTGAAAGGCAACTTTCATAAGGGTTGCAATGTTGGAAGGTTGGCTCACTACAAGGTTGGACATATCCCTTCTTTTGGTCCTGGAATGATCAACGTAGTTGAGGGCGTTATAGAGTTCTAAATAGGTCACGGATACACTTTGATATTAACAGATTCCAAATTTTGTATAAGGGAATAAATATAAATAAATCATGGGTCAATTCGCAGCCTACTTATTTTATTAGGCTCTTTTAGAAAGCTATCCCCTTGGAAATGCTTGTGATGGGGCATGGATTGAAGTAGATCCTTTGCTGGGCACCTTGCCAGGTTTAATTGGGGAAGCTAAATGGAAAAAAGAAGTTGCCGTTGACTACATAGTCCAAGTTTTATGTACCTGGGATAACAAAGGAAGTTCAATGCTTTTCGCCGATCAAATCCGATACCAATTGGGGTACTCCGGTTACGGCACTGGCCTGTATTATAGTGAGTTGTTTAAAATCGGTCCGACTAATATTGGGTTTTGGGTCTATAAAATAAATGGGGGTGTCCCTGGTTACATAATGGATTAAACTAGCTGCTGGATATACTTGCATGGAGGTACCGATGATGATTAAAATATGGGCAGATTGGGTGATATTGGCCGCTTTTCCCAATAGTGGCACTTCCTCTCCAAACCACACGATATGGGGGCGCAACTGTTTTCCATTTTCTGAAAGATCGCCAAGTTGGATATCGGTTTTCCAGTCAATTATGTGATTGGGATTATGGCTGCACCTAGCCTTTAATAACTCTCCGTGCAAATGAATGACCTTGGAGCTTCCAGCTCGTTCGTGTAGGTCATCCACATTTTGGGTAATTATGCTTACGTCAAAATGGTCTTCCAGGCGCGCCAAAGCTTTATGGGCCATATTGGGGGCGACTTTGAGCAACTGTCTTCTTCTCTCGTTGTAAAAATTGAGGACCAATTCGGGATTATCCCCAAAACCTTGGGGTGTTGCCACTTCCATTACATCATGACCTTCCCACAATCCATCGGAATCCCTAAAAGTGTTAATGCCACTTTCCGCACTGACCCCTGCACCTGTTAACACCACTATTTTTTTCATTGTGCTAGAATATAGTAATATTTGTAAAATTAAACGTTTTCTTTTTTAATACCCTAGAATTATGGTCGATTACCAGTTGCTTCATTATTTGGAAGGTTTTATAACCCCTGAGCGGAAAGCCCGTTTCCTGAAAATTTTGGAAGATCGTACAAATTATATAACCGTAGCAATAGAGGATGTTTTCCAGATGCACAACACCAGTGCCGTTGTGAGGAGCTGTGATATTTTTGGGGTGCAGCAGGCCCATCTCATTGAAAGTAGGTTCGGTAAACGACTTGATAAGGATATTGCCATGGGGGCCCAGCAATGGGTGGATTTAAGAAGATACAATAGCACGACGGATTGTATTGACACCTTGAGGCGTCAAGGGTATAAAATTGTAGCTACTACCCCCCACAGGGATGATTGTTCACTTACGAATTTTAATTTGGATGGAAAGACAGCATTATTTTTTGGAACAGAACGGGATGGCTTGAGTGAGGAGGTATTGCAAAAAGCTGATTCTTTCCTAAAAATACCCATGGTAGGGTTTACCGAAAGTTTAAATATCTCTGTTTCTGCCGCAATAATTTTACACACCCTAACAAGTCAATTGCGCAAAGGGAACATAGATTGGAAGTTGACCGAAGAAGAGAAACTGGAAAAAAGATTGGATTGGACCAAGAAATCAGTTCGGAGTTTGGATGATGTTTTGGCCAGATTTCATGGGACAAAATGATATTTTTAGTATATTTAAACAGCACTAACCAATAAATAAAAGCTCATGGCAATATTGCTTTATATAATCATAGGGGTGGTTATTTTGATTACCGTTCTTGCATTACTGGCTCCTAAAAGTTATGATGTTTCCAGATCTATAGAAATTTCAAAACCTAAGGCCCAAGTTTTTGATAATGTTAAATATTTGAAAAAACAGCAGGAATGGTCCCCTTGGGCCAAAAAAGACCCTAATATGGAAAAAAAATTCACCGGTATTGATGGCGAGGTAGGGGCGGTAAGTTATTGGAACGGCAACAAGGAGGTAGGTGAAGGTGAACAGGAAATCAAAAAGATAATTGAGGGCGAAAGAGTCGAAGGGGAGCTTCGATTTATGAAACCTTTTAGGTCTACCTCCATTAGTTATTTGGATCTAACGGAATCGGGAGATGGAAAAACCAAGGTTACCTGGGGCTTTAAGGGAGAGAACAAGTTTCCCATGTCTATCATGATGTTGTTTATGAGTATGGACAAGGCTGTTGGTAAGGATTTTGAGGAGGGACTTCGTAACTTAAAATCCATTATGGAAAAATAACCCGGTTATGGAAAGTAATATGGTTGGCTGGTTTGAAGTTCCGGTAATTGACATGGAGCGTGCCAAAAAGTTTTATGAAGCGGTATTTGATATTGCTATTTCTGTCCACGACTTGGACGGGTTAAGAATGGGCTGGTTTCCGTCTGCACCCGGAAAATCTGGAGCTATGGGTTCCTTGGTACAGCATGGTTCGTATATCCCAAGTGACACCAAGGGTCCCGTATTGTATTTTTCATGTAAAGATTTATCCCTTGAGTTGGGTAGAGTGGAGGGCGCTGGGGGGACTGTTTTGCAGGCTAAGAAAGAAATAGGGGATGGCCATGGGTTTATGGCCCTGTTAAAGGATACTGAAGGCAACAGAATTGCGCTACATTCGCAACTTTAGTAATTAGATGTAAAAAATACTTGCCTCTGCCCGGGCTCCAAATCGCAGTGGAATTACAGTGGTGCCGATTCCTTTGGAAACGTACATATTAGAAATTCCGTTATTGTACCATCCCTTAACATAGTCCCCGCTACCGTAGGGTGTAATGAGTGGTATTCCAAAAAAGGTTACTTGCCCCCCATGTGTGTGTCCTGAAAGTATTAGTTTCGGATTAATTTTATGTTCTATACTAATGAGGTCTATTTGCTCCCTATAAGCGGGACAATGATTAAGGACTATAACGGGCAATGATTTGTCTATTTTTTCTATGGATTTTCTAAAATCCGGATTGCCATGGACCAAATCGTCCAATCCGATAATGTTAATTTCCCTTTTTTTGGTTTTGAGTACGTATGGTTCGTTGATCAGCAAAATACCATTGTGATCCCTAAATAGGTCCTTTAGTTTTTGTATGTCGATTCTTCCTGAAGATTCCTTATTGCCTAAAATGGCTATTTTTGGAATATCGGCATTCAATAAGCCTAAAAAATCCTCTAAAATCGCCATATATTTGTCCCGCTCTATGGAATCACCTGTAAAGAATATGACGTCTGGCCGTTCCTTGTTGATTCGCCTGGCAATGGTTTTATGAACCCATTTTATATCGTGTAAATGAAGGTCGGTTAGATGAATGGCTTTGATTTTGTTGGATTCCGTTTCAGAAATATCGTGCTCCGTCCACTCTATAAAATTGGTTTCCAGCCAGTAAGAATCAATTGTAGCAAAACCAACGGACCCTAAAATCAATTTTAGGATAAAATGTCTTCTATTCAATTTCATTTAATATCTGTTGGATACACATTTTGGCATTAAAAAGGAAGTGTACGAAATTAGGAAACATTTTTAGAAATTGTCTTGTAAAAAAGTTAATTGGGCATAATTTATAGGTTGGGAGAAGAAATGTGTTATTAATCTTGTCTCTTCATTCCTAGCCAATTCCAACCTTAAAACGATCGGCAAGTAGAAAATAAATGTTGGCGGCTTTTCATAAAAAGGCGATTTCAATTGACTTTTGTGGGGCAGGTCCATATCGGGGCCGGCTTCTTTGTCCTCTTTAATTTTATTCTCGTTAAAGTAGAAGGGAAAAATCAAAAGCACAGCAAGGTGCATCCCCTTTTTAATTAGCAGCTATTTTGCTTATAGCTAAAATCTCTGGATTTTAAGGATCGATGCCATGGCCTAAATTATTTCCAAGGCTTCAATAATTCTTAATGGCCATGCCATCTCCACGACGGAAGAAGAACGACCAAACCATAGACCTTGAGGGCAATGCCAAAGGTTGTTAATAACGGAAAATGACTTATCCCCACATGAAGGTTGACGCAACCTAAGGACCGGCCTATTTTCAATTTACTTAAGTGGTTATTATTGCCTGCCTTCGGCAGACAGGCCTGCCTTTGTCGGCAGACAGGTTTTTTATAGGTTTTCGTGAATCTTCGATTTCGTATTAAATCAAGTAGTTTCCACATTGGTTTCAGGTAGGCGTCCATAGAGCATTTCACCCAAGTGAAAGCGGCCTGGACGGCGGAGCCGTGGAAAGTGCGTAGATTTAAAGAAATTCCAAGGGTCAAGCAAGGCTTACCTTTTCCTGTTTAGGACCTTATATTCTTCGTAGCAGCTGCTTATGGCGTCCAATATTTGCAGGTCATTGGCCGTAGTAATAAAGGATTTGGAGTAATTGCAATTATTAAGTATGTCCTCAATATCCACCTTTTCCAATTGCAACAGCTCTGTCAAGGTTTCCCTATCGAATTTCGAGGCCAAAAGATCCCTAATTTGATCGTCCTCCTTCATTTGTCGTAATTTGCGCATTTGGTTGGGTTTCTTCCCGAATAAATTTCTCAACAAATCCGCGGGGTTCAGTATGGCTCCCAACACTTTGGTAACGGCACTTGGATTCTTGCTTCCGGCCTCATAGCCAACGGACAAACCAGAAATACTATATTGAAAGGCGTTGTTCAGGGGTAAGTTCTTTACGTCTATTTCCAAATAACCTGTAAGGGAGTAGGGCCTAACTATAACCTCTTCCAAGGCGTATGCCAATTCGGTAAGGGAAATTTTAGTCTCTTTAAATTTGAACATATCATTGGTAACCCTCACTTTTTGGGATTTAAACCCTAAAAAAGTAATATAAAGGGTGTCATTGACCTTGGCAGGAATATTGAATTCTCCTTTTTCATTGGTAATTGTACCCACCACTTCGTTAAGGTTTACGACATGGACACTTTCCATTGGTTGGTCGGTTTGGGCATTTAGAACCACCGCTTTTAATTGTTTTACACCTTCATCCTTTTGGTCGTCCTGGGAATATCCAAAAGAGACAATTAGGAGGAGTAGGGGCAAGAAATAATTTTTCATTAAATAAAATCCATGTTTATAATTGGTAAACTAACTAAAAAAATACGCCGAAGCGTATTTTTTTAATATACAATTAACTAAAAGAAATCACTTTTTCTCTTAGTTCTTCTTTTTCCAGAACTACTAGAGGGGCTTCCTTTGGCCGCACTTCTGTCTCTTCTTCTTCCCTTGTTGCGATCATTATCCCTAGAATCACGGCCTCCGCCACTTCTACTCCTGTCCCGTCTTCCGCGACCTCCGCCTCCACCTGGGTTTTTTGATACTTCAACATTGACAAATCTGCCATCGACCTTAAATTCCGTGAAGGTTTTTAAAATAGCTTCGGTAGCGGCTGCATCGGTATTGAAGAAAGAGAAACTATCCTTTACATCAACTTTAAAAATATCGTCCTTGCCCAAATTAACGGTATCTCTTAGGAAATCCTTTAAAGACATCCAGTCATAACCATCCTTTTCGCCAACATTGATGAAATATCTAACGTTTCCGTCAGCTGGGACACGGCTATCACCATCCCTAGATCTTCCTCTTTCTGCACGATCACCAGAATCTGAGGTATTCAGGTCCTTGGTTTTGTTGTAATAATTAAAGAAACGCGTAAATTCTACCGAAATTATCTTTTTTATAAGTTCTTCACGGTCTATACCTTGTAGTACATCATTTATCGCAGGCAAATAATTGTCTACTTCCTCGTTAACCTTGGTGTCCTTTATTTTATTGGCCAAATGGTAAAGCTGTATTTCACAAATTTCCATTCCTGTAGGGATTTTTTTGGAAATAAAATCCTGTTGAATTTTATTTTCGATGGCCTTGATTTTCCTAAGTTCGCTTCTGGTAACAATAACCATGGAAATCCCTGATTTACCAGCCCTTCCAGTACGTCCACTTCGGTGTGTATAGGTCTCTATTTCATCTGGTAATTGATAGTTGATAACGTGGGTAATATCATCAACGTCTATACCACGTGCCGCTACGTCCGTAGCAACCAACATTTGTATTTGTTTCTTACGGAAGGAGTTCATTACCAAATCTCTCTGGTTCTGACTTAGATCCCCGTGCAGTGCACCGGCATTGTACCCATCCTCGATCAACTTTTCAGCCACCTTTTGTGTGTCCCTTTTTGTTCTACAAAATATGACCGAGAATATATCCGGGTTGGTATCGGCAAGCCTTTTTAGTGCAGGATAACGATCTCGACCACCTACTACATAGTACTCATGTTGTACGGTAGTTGCTCCTGAATTTTTTGTTCCTACCGTGATTTCTTGAGGACTGTGCATGAATTTTTTGGCAATCACAGATACCTCTCTGGGCATGGTTGCGGAAAACAACCAAGTGGATTTTTCCTTCGGAGTGTTGGAAAGAATATCTTTGATATCCTCCATAAAGCCCATATTCAACATTTCATCGGCTTCATCCAGAACGCAGTAATCGATTTTGGAGATATCCACCAAACCACGACCAATCATGTCCTTCATTCTACCTGGGGTAGCTACCACAATCTGGGCACCCCTTTTTATTTGTCTGGCCTGGTCCGTAATACTGGCACCGCCATATATGGCTACAACATTAACCCCTTTTTCATACTTGGAGTAAAGCTGTAGTTCATTGGTGATCTGCAAGCAAAGTTCCCTTGTCGGGGAAAGGATCAAACCCTGTGTAGTCCTACTATCGCTATGTATTTTCTGAATTAGTGGGAATCCAAATGCTGCAGTTTTACCTGTGCCTGTTTGGGCTAGGGCAACCAAATCGGTTTCACTCTCCAATAAGATGGGAATTGCTTTTTCTTGTACTTCTGAGGGTGATTCAAATCCCAAATCAGAAATAGCATTTAATAGGGACTGTTTTAGCCCCAATGCTTCAAATTTTGTCATAATATGTTTTAAATAATCGCAAATATGTATGTTGCATAGAGCGATTATTCTTTATAACCTATTTAGACTCAGCGCAACACATGCTATACTAGCGGCGTTAATTGAAGCGGCAAAGGTACTGCTTATTTTTTAATTAAAATATTTTATTTTGAAAGCGGTTTTATGGGGCAAGGATAAAACCGTATACCGAAATTAGAATTCCAATGGTGCCAAATACCATCATAAGCAGGATGAAGTTTTTCTGTAGTTTTTTGTTATCGCGAATTATTATGCAAACTGCACCCAGTACGATGCAAATTTGAAACAACAATTTTCCCAAGTCGAATTTTTTGGTCGCGGTTTCGTAATCCTGGGTAAGTTTTTCCCATTCGTTTATTCCTATAATTTTGCCCATTTCCCCATCAAGGTCTTGTGCCCAATATTCTCTTGGTACATTGGATGATCCTACCAGAATTTCAGTTTTTTCCGCTTCGTATTTTAGTACCATGCTTTTGGTCTGGGCTACTTTGGACTTAATATTTTTTATTTTATCATCGGGTATTATCCCTGTTTCCGTCAAGGCATTTAAATAATCCAGCTCACCTTCCTTTAAACTTTGTTTTATACTTTTGGATTGGTACCAATTGGAATAGTTTACGAATTGGCTGTGGGCAATCATCATCTCCTCTTCCAGGTTATTGTTAACAAGTTCCGCTATGGCCAATAAGGCAGCAAATACCGCAATCATTATTCCTCCAACGGTCTCGGTACGCTCCAATAATCTAGGGGTTGTTGTGGGTGTTTCTTCAATTTTATTTGTTGACATGGGGTTGGTTTTTGAAAAATGCTAATAATTGTTCTATTGCTTTGGCTCTGTGGCTTATTGTGTTTTTGACCGAAATTGGTAATTCGGCAAAAGTTTTGTTATATCCGTTGGGTCTAAAAATGGGGTCGTATCCAAAACCTTTTTCGCCTTTTTTTTCGGTTGTTATTTCCCCTTGGACAATTCCTTTGAAAAGCAGTTGCTCATTGTTAAGGTTAAGGGCAATAACGGTTTTAAAATGCGCAGATCTGTTGGGGTGTTTATGCAATTGGAGCAATAATTTGTCCATATTATCATCAGCATTCTTTTGTTCGCCGGCATACCTTGCGGAATATACCCCTGGCGCCCCATCCAAAGCGTCCACCAAAAGTCCGGTATCGTCTGCGAAACAGGGGTAACCGTAATTGTCTGTGACAAAATTGGCCTTAATGGTTGCATTGCCCTCCAAATCGTTTGCGGTTTCGGGAATCTCATCCATGCAGCCAATATCCTTTAAAGAGAGGAGCTGTATTTCCTTGGGAAATAAGATTTGCACTTCTTTTAGTTTGTTGGGGTTGTGTGTGGCAAATACCAATTGCATTGTTCTAGGTCTTATTATTTTTCTGTTCGGGTTTGATAATCTTAAGGGGCAAATTAATTTTAAATGTTTAAAAGTAGTAATTTTATTTTCTTATCATTTTATTATATGCTATGAAGTTAAAAATTCCGCCCCTTGTCATCACTATTGTGTTTGGGTTGTTTATGTACCTGTTGGCAGCCTTTTTACCTGTTGGTTATTTTGAATTTTTTGGTAGAAATTATTTAATGTATTTACTTTTTTTTCTTGCATTCTTGATTGGAGCGATTTCATTGTGGCAGTTTTTTAGTTCAAATACCAGCATTGACCCCCGTACTCCTTCCAAAGTAACCAAATTGGTTAGCAGTGGTCTCTATCAATATTCAAGGAACCCTATGTATTTGGCACTATTGCTGCTGCTTTTGGCTTGGGGACTGTATCTAGGGAATGCTTTTAACACACTATTGGCAGCCGGATTTGTCTACTATATGAATTCCTTTCAGATCATACCGGAGGAGGAGGCCTTGACGAACATGTTCGGGAAGGAGTATCAAAAGTATTGTGTAATGGTTCGTCGTTGGTTTTAATCTTTTTATAATCTATTTAACTTATAAGTATAAATATTAGTTAATTAGCTTATATTTTAATATATTAGCATTTTAACTTATATATGGTAGCTATAATTACAGGGGATATCATTAATTCTGACCGTTATGCGGCTTCGGAATGGATGGATATTTTAAAGTCATACCTTGGTCTTCAGGGGAAAACGCCCAGCGATTGGGAGATTTATAGGGGCGATGAATTTCAAATAAGAACAACGCCGGAAAGAGCCTTGTCCATGGCCATTCAGATCAAGGCCCTCATTAAATCGATCAAGAATTTGGATGTAAGAATGGGGATAGGACTGGGGTCCGAAACGTTTGTGGGCAGCAGTGTAAGTCAGTCCAACGGAACGGCCTACCAACGCTCCGGTAGGATTTTTGAAACCTTAAAGGAACAAAAGCTTAATTTGGCCATTGTAACAGGCCAAGCCGATAAGGACGATACTTTGAACCTTATGTTGAAACTAGCATTGAACTTTATGGATGATTGGTCTACCGTTTCGGCACAAATGGTAAGTTTAACCCTGGCAAAACCTGAGGCGTCCCAACAAGAGGTTGCGGATCAATTGAAGATAAAACAATCAGCCGTAAGCCAGCGATTAAAACGGGCAAGGATGGATTTGGTGTTGGATTTACTGGCGTATTACAATGATAATTTAAAGCATATTAAGGCATGATATTTTTTACTAAACTTTTGTTGGCCCACCTTCTGGGCGATTTTTTGTTTCAACCCACTAAATGGGTGGTGCACAAAGAGGCGAATAAGATAGCATCCAAATATCTATACCTCCATATATTGGTACATGTTATGATCACCATGTTGTTATTGTGGGATTTAAAATTATGGAGGTGGGTTTTGGTAATAGGCATATCTCATTATTTTATAGACCTTTCAAAAATATATGCCAACCCTTATTTTAAGAATAAATCCATTCCTTTTTTTATAGATCAGGTATTGCATTTGATTGTTTTGTACTGCTGTGCGTATAATTCTGATTTAATGGGGCACACCTTGGGTCTTATAAAGGAATTAAATTGGCAGTTGGTTACCGCGGTTGTATTTGTAACTTATCCCTCTTCCATTATTATGGCCAAATTGTTGGAAGGTATGTCGCACAGGATAGAATTGGATCATAAGTCGCTTCCAAATGCGGGTAAGTATATTGGAATTATAGAACGAATGTTTGTATTGATCTTTATAATTGTAGGTAGATGGGAGGCAATTGGTTTATTGATTACCGCCAAATCTGTTTTTAGATTCAACGACCTTAAGGAAAGCAACTCAAGGAAGCTCACGGAATATATATTGATCGGTACCTTGATGAGTTTTGGATTGGCCATATTGGCCGGATTAATTTTTCTCGGGGTTCGCTGAAGGTAGATTTGATCAACGGATGGATATTGATAGACCCTTTAATTTCAAGAAGGATAATTGACGGATTCTAAAATTGTCCACGGGCATAGGTGCAGGGAGATTTTTATCAATTTCTTAATTTTATAGGGGTAAAAAAATCAATTTCCCATATATGGAGGTGAATATTCAAGTCTCGATTACTTTTCTAGACAAGAATAGGAAGTTGGACAAAATTTATTCATACTTTTGCCCCTTAAAATTCAGATTCAATGGTTGCGGTAGGCAGAAAATATGTGTTTGATTTTGATAGTACGCTGACAAGAGTGGAGGCGTTGGATGTTTTGGCGGAAATTACGCTAAATGGAAGATCGGATAAGGACGATATTATTCGGGAAATCCAAAAAATAACCAATTTGGGGATTGATGGGGATATTTCTTTTACCCAATCCTTGGAAAAAAGAATTAATCTACTGAATGCGCACAAGGACGATTTGGAGAATTTGGTACAATTGCTTCGCCAAAAGATATCCAAGTCCATTGAATCCAACAAGGAATTTTTTCAGAATTATGCCGATGATATTTATGTAATTTCCTGTGGTTTTAAAGAGTTTATAGATCCCATAGTCGCCGAATACAACATTCCTGCGGATAGGGTGTATGCCAACACATTTCGATTTGACGACAATGGGAGGATAATTGGATTTGACGAGAACAATGTATTGGCCTCCCACAACGGAAAAATTGCCTGTTTGAAAAACTTGGATTTACAAGGGGAAGTACAGGTGATTGGAGATGGTTACAGTGACTATGTAATGCGCGAAGCCGGTATAGCGGATAAATTTTTTGCCTATACCGAGAATGTGCATAGAGAAAAGGCTGCGAGAAACGCAGACTATATTACACCTAATTTAGATGAATTTTTATTTGTGAACAAGTTGCCAAGAAAGATATCCTACCCGAAGAATAGAATAAAGATCCTATTGTTGGAAAATATCCATCAAAATGCTTTCAATACCCTTTCTGAGGAGGGGTTTTCCGTGGAGCTGTTAAAGCATAGTTTAACGGAAGAAGAGCTGATCGAAAAAATAAAAGGAGTACACGTTCTAGGAATACGTTCCAAGACACAAGTCACCAAAAATGTGTTGGCTGCGGCAGACAAATTAATGGTGGTGGGTGCCTTTTGTATAGGTACTACCCAAATAGACTTGGAGGCCTGCAAGAAAAAGGGAGTTGTGGCATTCAATGCCCCATATAGCAATACACGGTCCGTTGTGGAACTGGCTATTGGTGAGATCATTATGCTAATGAGGAGTATTTTTCCTCGTAGTACTGAAATCCACGCCGGGCAATGGAATAAAACTGCAGCCAATTCAAAAGAGGTACGTGGTAAAAATATCGGTATTGTAGGTTATGGCAATATTGGAAAACAACTTTCGGTATTGGCCGAGGCCTTGGGAATGCGTGTTTACTATTACGATGTGGGGGATCAGTTGGCACTGGGCAATGCCACCAAGTGCAATACCTTGGAGGATTTGTTAAATGTTTCCGATGTAGTAACCTTGCACATAGACGATAACAAGGCCAATAAGAATTTTATAGGGGAAAGGGAAATTAACCAAATGAAAGATGGTGCCCTTTTTATAAATCTATCCAGAGGTTTTGTGGTGGACATTGAAGCACTGGCCAATGCCCTGAAAAGTGGAAAGATCGCAGGAGCTGCCATAGATGTTTTTCCAGAGGAACCCAGAAGTAACGGGGAGTTTTTAACGGAGCTGAAAGGTTTGGAGAACGTTATTTTAACTCCACATATTGGTGGTAGTACAGAGGAAGCACAGCGTGATATTGCCGATTTTGTTCCCCATAAAATAATGGACTATATCAATTCAGGGAATACCGTAGATGCCGTAAACTTTCCAAATATTAGGCTGCCAAAACAGAATAATGCACATCGTTTTTTACATATCCATAAGAATGTTCCAGGGGTTATGGCGAAGATCAACGAAGTTTTGGCCCGTTATGATATGAATATTTCAGGACAGTACCTGTCTACGGATAACGAGGTGGGGTATGTAATTTCGGATTTGGATAAAGAATACAACAAGGATGTTTTAAAGGCCCTTAAGAAAATAGACAATACGATTAAGTTTAGGGTTTTATATTAGAATAGAACTGGAAATCACAACTTTAAAACTGCCTGAAATTTGTTTTTAGGCAGTTTTTTTATGCCTTTTGATGAAAAAATAATCAGGCTCCCTAGTATTTAGCAGGAAACGGAAGGAATTTCCTGATTAGGCAGGTGTTTTGTTTTTTTATGCCTTTTGCTAGTGATGGTGGTAGGGTTCGTTCCTTAGGATGGTAAAAGCCCTATAAAGTTGTTCCACCATAAACAATCGAACCATTTGATGTGAAAAGGTCATTTTTGATAAACTTATCTTGCCTTGACTTTTTTGATATACGGCCTCGCTAAAACCATAAGGCCCGCCAATGACGAATACCAGCTGCTTTAGGCCCGAATTCATGTTTTTTTGTAGGTATCCCGAGAATTCCACAGAGGTTTTCTGCTTACCGTTTTCGTCAAGCAGAACTAACCGATCCGTAGGGTTGAGCTTATTTAAAATGGCTTCGCCCTCCTTCTCCTTTTGTTGCTTTTCCGAAAGGTTTTTGGTATTCTTGATGTCGGGGATTATTTCCAACTCAAATTTTATATAGTGTTTTAACCTATTTTGATATTCCTCGATCAATTGGGTTAATTGAGCACTATCTGTTTTTCCCAGTACTAATAATTTAATGGTCATAGGCAAATGTAAGGTGCATATTTCAAACTCCAAAAAGAAGCTTGTTTTGGTATGGGACAATTATAGGAAGAATTGAAGTGAGGATGGGGGCAATAGGTTTCAAATTACCTTGGGGAGCTGTTTTATCTGGAACGTTTGGCATTTAATGAAATATCAAAGTAGGTGGAATTGGACAAACATTTTACTAAATTAGCAAGGTAAAAGTATTCCATGATTTCAGAAGAACAATTTAAGACAGAACTCGATTTAATTATCAAGAATGCCATACGGGAAGATGTGGGTGATGGAGATCACAGTTCATTGGCCTGTATTCCTGCCACAGCAACCGGAAAAGCAAAATTATTGGTCAAGGATAAGGGTATAATTGCCGGAGTGGATTTTGCCAAAAAGGTCTTCCAATATGTTGACAGGAATTTAGACGTGGAAGTTCTTATCAATGATGGAGCCTCGGTTAACTTTGGAGACATTGTTTTTTATGTGACAGGAAGTTCGCAAAGTATTTTAAAGGCGGAGAGATTGGTGCTCAATGGTATGCAAAGAATGAGCGCTATTGCCACAAAGACCAATTATTTTGTAAAGCTTTTGGAAGGCACCGATACCAAAATCTTGGATACCCGTAAGACCACCCCGGGAATAAGGGCCCTGGAAAAATGGGCAGTAAAGATAGGTGGGGGTGAAAATCATAGATTTGCGCTTTATGATATGGTAATGTTAAAGGATAACCATATCGATTTTGCCGGAGGTATCACTAAGGCCATTGAAAAAACACAGCAATATCTGGCCGAAAAAAAATTGGATCTAAAAATTATCGTGGAGGCTAGAAACCTAAAAGAAGTTGAGGTGATCCTGCAATCCAATGGCATTTATAGAATTTTGTTGGATAACTTTAGCTTTGGGGATACGCGGATAGCAGTAAATATGATAGGGGATAAATGCCTCACGGAATCTTCTGGAGGCATTAATGGGGACACCATACGGAAATACGCGGAATGCGGTGTAAATTATATCTCTTCCGGGGCATTGACGCATTCCATATACAATATGGACCTCAGTCTTAAAGCCGTGTAAATGTCCCAGGAAATTGAAAGAAAACTGGAGAAGATCCCCATAGTAAATTGGGTAGTGGGCCTTATGAAAAGGTTTAAGTTGCCAGCCTTTGAGGGACTTTCATTTTATGATCTTATGGAGATGTATGTGATGGGGATCGTAAAGGGGGCTTTGTCTACCAGAGCGAGCTCCATTTCCTTCAGTTTGTTCTTGGCCCTATTTCCATTGTTAATATTTTTGGTTACCCTAATTCCTTTTATAATTCCCTATGTTTCTGTGGGGAATTCAAATTTTGACACGGAATTTCTAATATTTTTGGAATCATTTTTGCCAAGGGCAACGGGTGATTATTTTAGTGAAATATACCTGCAGATCAGTGAGCAGGAGAGGGGGGATGTCCTGTCTTCCGCAATCGCATTTATAACCTCAATTTTTTTAATGGCCAATGGGGTGAATGCAATTTTTGTAGGGTTTGAAAACTCCTACCATGTAAATCTCAACCGCAGTATGTTTAAGCAGTATGTCTATGCCCTGATGGTTGGTTTGATGCTGTCCATACTACTATTGATAGGTGCGGTCATATTTGTTTATTTTGAGGCATATGTGCTTATCGGTTTATATGATATAACACATACGGGAGTGGAATTGGAGGTGGATGAAAGTGAATTTCTTTTGGTGCAATGGGGAAAATTTTTATTTTTAGGAGTGTTGGCCTATTTTATAACGGCTATTTTATACTTTTTTGGAACCAAGGAAGGAAGACAGGCCAGATTTTTTTCGGCCGGGGCATTAATGACAACCTTACTTTTTATCCTTACTTCCTATTTGTTCGGGGTATATGTTGAAAAATTTGCCAGATATAACGAATTATATGGTGCTTTGGGTGGTTTATTGATTTTATTGGTATTTATTTGGTTAAATTCCAATATCTTGCTGTTGGGGTTTGAACTGAATGCCTCATTAAATTCTTTAAGGAAAAAATATGAAAAACATGATGGAAAGGAATAAATGGGCAATATGGGGTGTTTTTATGCTTTTTTCTTTGTCCACTTCCGGCCAGAGCATCTTTGGAAAATGGAAGACCATCGATGATAGGACAGGTAATCCCAAGGCAATTATTAGTATCTATGAAGAAGATGGGCTTATGTACGGTCATGTGGTGGAGATCTTGGAAGAAGGTAAGGAAAATGCCGTTTGTGTAAAATGTGACGGAGACAAAAAGAACCAGCCAATAGTTGGAATGAAAATAATTGAAGATGTGGAACACATTGGTAATGGGGAATGGAAGGGCAAAACCCTGTTCGATCCCGAACAGGCCATGACCTTTAGATGCAAATTGTGGCTAAACCCCGACAATCCGGATGAATTAAAGGTTAGGGGATATTTGGCTTTTATCTACCGCACCCAGACATGGATAAGGGTGGAAGGATAGAACTTTTGGGACTATGCAGCAGGATTTTATCAATGTTATTTTACCCATACCTATAGAAAAGCTCTTTACCTATAAGGTTACCAAGGAAGAGGCCGAAGTATTAAATCCGGGAATGAGGGTGGCCGTACCCTTTGGAAAGTCCAAAATTTACACAGCCCTGGTGTTCGAGATCCACAACACAGCTCCCACCGTATACGAAGCAAAGGAGATAGATCAAATTTTGGACGATTATCCCATTGTGACCACTATCCAACTTAGGTTCTGGCAATGGCTGGCCCAATATTATATGTGTTCCATCGGGGAAGTTTTTCGCTCGGCCGTACCAAGTGCCCTGCTACTGGAAAGTGAAACCTTGATTTTGAGGAACGATAGGGTGGAGATAGAGGAAAGCGATTTGCCCGATGATGAATTTATGGTGTTTGAGGCCTTGCAGCATCAATCAATTCTGAGGGTTCAGGAAATAAGTGATATTCTGGACAAAAAGAATATAATCCCGGTTTTAAATAGGTTGCTTCATAAGAATATCATCTTTCTCAAGGAAGAGATGTATGAGCAGTATAAACCCAAATTGGTACGATATGTTCAACTTGGGAAAAACCATAGGTCCGAAGAGCATTTGGAAGCCTTGTTGAATAGTTTAACCCGAGCCCCTAAACAGAGCCAAGTGGTTTTGTCATTGTTTCAATTACAGGCTGTAACCAAAAAGCCCGTAAAAGTGAGCGACTTGGAAAAGGCCAGTAATAGTTCCAGTGCCATTGTTAAGGCCTTGATAGATAAAGGTATTTTGGAAGAACATTTTGTTCAGACCGATAGGGTGGTGTATGGGGGGGATGAAGAAACCGAAACCTTAAAGTCTTTGAACGACTATCAAAAGGGTGCTCTCAAGGATATAAAAAGCTCCTTTGAAGACGGCAAGGTAGTCCTTCTTCACGGAGTTACCTCTTCGGGGAAAACGGAGGTCTATGTTAAGCTGATCGAAGAATTTTTAAGCCAAGGAAAGCAAGCCCTTTACCTTCTACCGGAAATAGCCCTTACCACCCAATTGATTTCCAGATTGCAGGCCTATTTTGGGGAAAAAGTGGCCGTGTACCATTCCAAGTACAATGTGCAGGAAAGGGTGGAAGTCTGGAACAATGTCCTGCAAAACAAGCCAGTGGCACAAATTGTTATAGGGGCCAGGTCGGCCCTGTTTTTACCATTTAAGGATTTGGGATTGGTTCTTGTGGATGAAGAGCACGAAAGCTCTTTTAAGCAGTATGACCCGGCACCTCGATATCATGCAAGGGATGCCGCCATAGTTTTGGGTAATTTGCACGGGAGCAATATTCTCTTGGGATCGGCTACGCCTAGTGTGGAAAGTTTTTATAATGTAAAGGTTGGCAAGTATGGCTATGCGCAAATAGAAAGAAGATACGGCAATGTACTAATGCCGGATATGGAATTGGTAGATATTAAGGAGCAGTCCCGTAAAAAAAGGATGAAGGGGCATTTTTCGGAGCGACTTCTGGAGGGCATTACAGAGACCTTGGACAATGGGGAGCAGGTTATTCTCTTTCAAAATAGACGGGGATTTGCACCAATTATGGAATGTACCACCTGTGGGCATGCCCCCCAATGTCCTAATTGCGATGTAAGTCTAACCTATCATCAGCATAGAAAACAATTGCGTTGTCACTATTGTAGCTATCATATTGCCCTTCAGGAAACTTGCCAAGCTTGTGGGAATGCCACTTTGGATACCAAAGGTTTTGGGACCGAACAGGTGGAGCAGGAGCTAAATACTTTGTTCCCAAATGCCAATGTTGGGAGAATGGACCTGGATACCACCAGGGGCAAGCATGGTTACGAAAAGATAATCACCTCATTTGAGCAACAGGAAATCGATATTCTGGTGGGTACCCAAATGTTGACCAAGGGGCTCGACTTTAGGAATGTAAATTTGGTGGGAATAATGAACGCGGATTCCCTGTTGAATTTTCCTGATTTTAAGGCCCATGAAAGAAGCTTCCAATTATTGACCCAAGTGGCCGGTAGGGCAGGGAGGACCAAGAAGAGGGGGAAGGTGATTATTCAGAGCTATAACCCCAACCATAGGATATTGCAGCAGGTAACCACAGGAGATTATAATGGGATGTTCCAAGAACAGATTTATGAAAGGGAACAGTATAAATACCCCCCCATAAATAGGATTATAAAAATCACCTTTAAACATAAGGATTACAATAAGCTTAACGAGGCTGCGGAATGGTTTGCCAAATCGCTGAGAAATAGTTTTGGAGCAAGTGTTTTGGGGCCGGAATACCCGCCTGTGGCAAGAATCCGAAATCAGTATATAAAGAATGTTGTAATCAAGATTGGGGGAAAATACTCTTTGGTAAAAACAAAAAATAGCATTAAAAGAATTGAAAAATCCTTTAATGCTATTTCCTACTACAGAGGTATTAGGGTAATCTACAATGTAGATCACATATAATTATCTAAAAATTATTTAGGGCCTCTGCCAATTCAGTTTTCTTATTTCTACTTAGAGGTATTTGTTTTCCACTAACTTCTACATTTTTACTGTTAAACTTCTCTACTTTCTCCAAGTTGACAATATAGGACTTGTGAATTCTCAAAAACTTATCTTCCGGCAACTGTTTTTCAAAAGATTTCATTGTTGATAAAATTACGATATTGGCCTCATCTGTAACTAGTTTTATGTAGTCGCCCAAGGCTTCTATCCATTTTATCTCATTTAAAATAACCTTTCTTTTCTTCAGGTTGCTCTTAACAAAGATGTGTTCTTCGTCTTCCGTTACCTTATTGATTTGTTCGTATTTTGCCACGGCCCGCTTAACGGAAGCGTCAAACCGGGATAAGGTAATAGGCTTGTGAAGGTAATCCGTTACATCGTAATCAAATGCCTTAAGGGCATAATCCGGTTTTCCAGTGATCAAAATTACCTGAGGGCTGTTATCTAGGGACTCCAATAGGTCGAATCCAGTGATAATGGGCATCTCTACATCTAGGAAAATTAAATCTATTTCGTTGTTCTTGATGCCGTTCTTAGCTTCAATGGCATTACTGTACTCAGCTACCAAAGCCAGATTCGGATGGTTATTTACCAGTTTGGCAACTGCCATCCGCTGCATGGACGAGTCGTCCACGATAATGCTTCTTAATTTCATAAATGGTTGATTTGTGGGGTTAAATCATCGACAAAGTACTTAAAAATCACGCTGATGTACAACAAAAGTTGTAAACATTGCAGTAATTGTTGTGTAAATGGCAATGACCATAGTTTAATTGTTTTTGGTTAAGTTCAATATTATGTTTTCTCTAGGTATAACGAAGATTTTTTCATTTTCTTGTGATATGAACAAAAAATAATTACTTTTGCACACTTAAAAATTTTTAAACATATGAACAATTACGAAACTGTTTTCATTTTAAATCCCGTTCTATCTGATGTTCAGATAGAGGAAACAGTTAAGAAATTTGAGGATTTCTTAATTAACAGAGGTGCCAAAATGGTAGCCAAAGAAAACTGGGGGCTGAAGAAATTGGCCTATCCGATCCAACACAAGAAAAGTGGTTTTTACCATTTGTTCGAGTTTACAGCTGAAGGCGACGTTGTTGCCCCTTACGAATTGGAATTCAGAAGGGACGAACGGGTTATGCGTTTTTTGACCGTAAAATTAGACAAGCATGCCGTATCATGGGCAGAAAGAAGAAGAACAAAGTTAAAAGCTAAAGCGTAAGGATTATGGCATCAATAGAACAACAGGCAAAAGGTAAAAAAGACGGAGAGATTAGATATCTTACTCCTCTTAATATAGAGACCAATACTCAAAAGAAATATTGTCGTTTCAAAAAATCAGGTATTAAATATGTAGATTATAAGGATCCTGATTTCTTAATAAAGTTGGTAAACGAGCAAGGCAAATTGCTTCCAAGGAGACTTACTGGAACTTCCTTGAAATATCAGCGTAAAGTGGCCGTTGCTGTAAAAAGAGCGCGTCATTTAGCTTTAATGCCATATGTTGGCGATTTATTAAAATAAAAAGAAACGGACGATGGAACTTATATTAAAGGAAGACGTACAAAACTTAGGTTTTAAAGATGATTTGGTGAACGTTAAGAATGGTTTTGGTAGAAACTACCTAATTCCAAGAGGATTGGCCTCTTTAGCTACGCCATCAGCCAAAAAAGTGTTGGCAGAAAATTTAAAACAAAGGGCCCATAAAGAGAAGAAGGTTGTTGATGCTGCCAATAAGACAGCGGAAGCCATTAAGCAATTGGAAATCAAGATTGCTGCAAAAGCTGGTGCCGGTGATAAATTATTTGGATCTATTACCAATATGGATTTGGCCGACGCTTTGGAAAAAGCTGGACACTCCCTTGATAGGAAATATATTATCATTCAGGGTGGAGCCGTTAAAAGAACAGGTCCCTACAATGCTCAAATAAGATTGCACAGAGATGTAATAGTCGATTTCCCATTTGAAGTGATTGCAGAGGCAAAAGGATAATATTATCCGGATAAGTAATAAGAAAGGCCGCATTTATGTGGCCTTTTTTATGTTAATTACCTTAAAATTCACCGTAAACAATTGTTCTATTTGTTCGTCCTGGTTTCATGGGCAGGGCGATTTCGAAATTTAGTGGCAAAATGAAATATTTAAGATTAACAAGACAACAGCTAGAGGAGTTGCACCCAGAGTTTATCAATTTTTTGGCTACACAATCCATCACAGGGGAGGAATGGGAAAAGTTGAAAACGGAAAAACCGGAGGTGGCCGAAGAGGAGCTGGATATTTTTAGCGATCTAATTTGGGAAGGTGTATTGTCCAAAGTACGTTTTCTGGAAAATATATCTGCCCAGCAAATGCATTTATTCCATACGGAAGAAAAGGAAATGAAACTTATTTCGGTAAAGGTGATGAATCCGGATATTGATCTAAGTACCAAAGAAGGCTTTTCTTGGTTTAGAAAAAACTATCAATCGGATTTTGTAGAATATTTAACGGCCTCCAAAGCATATTCGGCCGACAAAAATCTGGATAAGTTTAATTTGATAAAGCAGGGAGCCGTAATTACCAAAGGAGAACTATATAAATGGTTTGACAATCTAATTGGTTAATTTTGTTTGATCCGACATAGGCAAAATTCCACAATCCGTTATATTTACAGCAGAATTAGAAACAATGGCACAAAAACCATCCATACCTAAAGGGACCAGGGATTTTTCCCCATCCGAAGTCAATAAGAGAAACTATATTTTCGAAGTGGTAAAAAAGCATTTTCAAACCTACGGTTTTCAACCTATTGAAACCCCGTCCTTTGAAAATTCGGAAACCTTAATGGGAAAATATGGAGATGAAGGCGATCGATTGATCTTTAAAATATTGAATTCTGGGGATTTCTTGAACAAGGTGAATGATGAACTGTATGCTACCAAAGACTCAAGTGCCATAACTTCAAGGATTTCGGAAAAAGCCCTCCGTTATGATCTTACCGTGCCTTTTGCCCGTTATGTGGTAATGCACCAAAATGAAATAGACTTTCCCTTTAAAAGATATCAGATTCAACCGGTATGGCGTGCCGATAGACCCCAAAAAGGGCGTTTTCGTGAATTTTTTCAGTGCGATGCGGATGTAGTGGGGTCGGATTCCCTTTTGCAAGAGGTGGAATTGGTACAGTTGTACGATGCTGTATTTACGGATTTGAAGTTGGAAGGGGTTACCATTAAGCTCAATAATAGGAAGATTTTGGCCGGGATTGCAGACGTAATCGGGGAACGCGATAAGTTGATCGACTTTACCGTGGCTTTGGATAAGCTCGATAAAATAGGGATTGATGGGGTTTCCAAGGAAATGAGGGGAAAAGGCATTTCTGATGCAGCCATTGAAAAGGCAGCCCCTTTATTTGCGTTAAACGGCAGTAATCTGGAGCAGTTATCGGCTTTGGAGAACTTGCTAAAGGATTCCGAGGAAGGTAGCAAAGGAGTGGGGGAGTTAAGGTTTATCATTGAAACCTTGGAGGAACTAGGACTGCAATCTGCCAATTTAAAAATAGATGTTACACTGGCCAGGGGCCTTAATTACTACACGGGGGCCATATTTGAAGTGGCCGCTCCGGAAGGGGTAAGTATGGGCTCTATTGGCGGCGGTGGTCGTTATGATGACCTTACCGGTATTTTTGGTCTTAGGGATGTGAGCGGGGTAGGCATCTCCTTTGGATTGGACCGAATTTATTTGGTATTGGAGGAGCTGGGGCTTTTCCCGGAAGCCATAGATCAATCATTACAGGTGCTCTGTGTTAATTTTGGGGACAAGGAAGCATTTATTTCTTTAAAACTGGTTAATCAATTAAGGAGAGCTGGTGTAAAATGTGACCTGTACCCTTCCAGTGCCAAGATGCAGAAACAAATGAAATATGCCAACAAAAGGAATGTGCCTTATGTGATATTGATAGGGGAGCAGGAATTGAGCAACCAGTCCTTTGTGGTCAAGGACATGGTTAAAGGGGGGCAGGAAACCTATAGTATGGAAAGGGTAGGGGACTTTATAAACAAATTATAGCCGTTTTTGCAAGGCATTGAGTACGGTTTCGTAGTATTCCATGTCATAAGGCACATATTTTTTGGAAATGACCCTGCTTTCCAATTCTTTTCGGAACAGGGGCAATGAAATTAGGGCAAGATCGTCTACTTCTGTTTCCTGCATTTCAAGTGTTGCCAAGCGTACTTTCAGTTCACATAAAAATGTATGGTGGAATTCACGGTCCAATAAATCTTGATGATGTTGGTGGCTGTATTTGAACACACCTAATTTGTGAAGATCCTTTTTTTTGATGTCAAGACCGATCTCCTCCTTTACTTCCCTAATGGCAGATTCCACTATGTCTTCACCGGCTCCTATATGTCCGGCAACGGATACATCCCAAAGTCCTGGATGGGTATCTTTGTTTTTGGCCCGCTGTTGAATAAGTATTTCTCCGTTTTTGTTATAAAGCCAAACATGGATACTAGGGTGAAAAATCCCCTTTCTGTGCGCCTCAGATTTCATGATGCATTTACCCGTGTAATTTCCGTCGGCATCCAATACGTCTATTAATTCATCCATTTAAAACTATATGATCTATTAATTGGCCAATTATACAATATAAAAAAATCCTCCCCAAAGGGAGGATTGTACGGTGCTATTCAAAATAACTAAAAGTTTCGCCCTCCTTAATGTTTAGAAGGGTCTCGTAGATAAGTTTAATTACGTTTTCAACATCGTCCCTATGAACCGTTTCCACCGTGGTATGCATATATCTAAGTGGAAGTGAAATTAGGGCAGAGGCCACTCCGCCATTGCTGTAGGCAAAGGCATCGGTATCCGTGCCGGTAAATCTCGAGGCAGCCATACGCTGAAAGGGGATCTTACTGGATTCTGCAGTTTCAATAATCCGCTCCCTGAGTTTGTTCTGTACTGCCGGGGCATAGGAGATTACAGGGCCTGCACCGATTTCGGTATGGCCTTGTTTCTTTTTCTCTATCATAGGGGTGGTAGTATCGTGACAAACATCGGTGATAATGGCGACATTCGGTTTTATTCTATGGGTAATCATCTCGGCCCCCTTTAGTCCAATTTCTTCCTGTACGGAATTGGTAATATAAAGTCCAAACGGAAGGGATTTTTTATTTTCCTTGAGAAGTCTGGCCACCTCGGCGATCATAAAGCCGCCCACTCGGTTGTCAATGGCACGACAAACAAATTTATCCTTGTTTAGAACCTGGAAGGTATCCGGATAGGTGATGACACATCCTACGTGTACCCCTATTTTTTCCACTTCGGCCTTATCCTTGGCACCAATGTCTATAAAGATGTTATCCAATTTAGGGGATTCCTCTTTGGAGCTGTCCCTGGTGTGAATGGCCGGCCATCCAAATATGCCTTTTACAATTCCATTTTTAGTGTGGATGTCCACCCATTTTGAGGGGGCAATTTGATGATCGCTTCCACCGTTTCGTATTACATAGATCAATCCATTGTCCGTGATGTAGTTTACGTACCACGATATTTCATCGGAATGCCCTTCAATGACCACCTTGTATTTGGCGTCGGGATTTATAACTCCCACAGCGGTGCCGTAGGTGTCGGTAATAAAAGTATCCACATATGGTTTCAGATATTCCATCCATAATTTTTGCCCTTCCCATTCGTAACCTGTGGGGGAGGCATTGTTTAAATATTTTTCTAAAAAATCCATTGATTTTTTGGTAAGAATCTTTTTTGTGCTCATTTACGTATATTTTGAATACAAACTTAACAATATTCACTTTTAATTAATAATAACATTCTTTCTTTATCCTTAATTTTGGCCTGGCTTTTGTATAATTAGATTCAATGAAAAAGAGACTGTTAACAATACTTTGTGGATTATTGGCATTTTGCGGCATGTCGCAGGTTCAGGAGGAGGTTTTGGATTCATTGGCAGAACAGTATGTAATAATGGAAGGCGATTCCATTCTTCAAAGTTCCATTGCGCTAAATGAGGTTTATGTATTTGGTAGGCTTAAATTCTCCTCCTATAACGATAAGTTACGCTATTATATACTAAGGAGGAAGACTATGAAGGTGTATCCATATGCCAAATTGGCTGCCGAGAGGTTGGTGGAGCTTAATGATAGTTTGGAGCATATAAAGAAGAATTCGCATAAAAGAAGGTTTACCCGCAAGGTTCAGAAATTTATTGAGGACGAATTTTCCGAGGAATTAAAGAAACTGACACGTACCGAAGGGCAGATTTTGGTAAAGCTCATTTATAGGCAAACGGGGATTACGGCCTTTGACCTGGTAAAAGAGTTGCGGAGTGGCTGGCGTGCTTTCTGGTACAATACCACGGCTAAAATGTTCAACATTAGTATCAAGGAAGAATTCCATCCCGATCTGGTGCACGAGGATTACCTTATTGAGGATATTTTGCAACGGGCCTTTGCGGATTTCAGTTTGGAACGGCAACCTTCCGTATTGGAATACGATTATGCTACCCTTACCAATATCTGGAAAGACCAGAAAAAGTCTAAGGAGTAGGGGTGTGTAATTCTCTATATTCCCCGAACTATTTTAAGAAAATGTATTGTGTGCCCCTCTTTTTGCCATTCCGTTCGGCCTGCGGTCTTGGGCTGGCATGTCCACTTAGGGGGGCGTTCCTGTTTTAACGTTTCGGTGTTTTGCGGTCAGGGAAAAAAGTGTTAAATTGTTCTCCCTTTTTTGCGGGATGGTTCGCTGCAAGATGCTTGTTGACAGCGTGTTGTGCGCATCCTGTTTAAAAAGGCAAAAAAAGTTTAAAAAAACCCTTGTGGATTTAAAAAAGGGTGGTAGATTTGCACCCCGCAAACGAAGGAATTACGGAGTGTGCGGAAAGGGTGTTGGGAGCACCGCGTTCATATAGGTTCTGTTCGATATAGGCCGGCCGAGGGGAAAAAATAATTTTTTTTCAAAAAAGCTTGGCGGATAAAAAAAAGGCTGTACATTTGCAGCCGCTTTGGGAGACAGGGCGAACGAAAAGAAGAGAAACAAGTTCATTGATATATTGTAAAGACAGCGTGCCACATACCCGGTAACGGGGATGTGGCGCAGAGAAATAAATCGAAATAA
>NZ_QJJZ01000016.1 GCF_003201775.1 Arenibacter sp. ARW7G5Y1
ACCTCTAAAATTACCTGATCAACAAGGCAAGTTCAAAATAATATCAGAAAAACCGAAAAATAAAAGGTCGCCTAATTAGTTTTTAGACGACCTCTCCTCTATATCAATAACCTAAAAGCTTACTTCTTTTTCTTGTCGTTAGCCTCCATTTTATCTTTCAACGCCTGTAATGCTTCGTTGGCATCACCTATGGTAGGCTTCGCTTCATCAGCAGAGGCTGCAGCTTTTTTAACGGCAGCTTTTACATTGCGTTGTTCCTCTTCTCTAAAGATAGCGGTATGACTGGCCACTACCCTTTTGAATTCCTTGTTGAATTCAATGATCTTGAACTCGGCCTCTTCACCTTTTACCAATTTCTTGCCATCTTCTTTTTCCAAATGACGAGATGGTACAAAGGCAACGATATCCTCGTTAAAATCGATGGTTGCTCCTTTATCCACTATTTCAGCTATAGCTCCTTTGTGAACTGTATCCAAAGCAAACTCGGTTTCGTATTTATCCCAAGGGTTTTCTGTGGTCTGTTTGTGTCCCAAACTTAGTTTACGACCATCCACATCCAATTCCAATACTTCAACTTCCAAAGTATCCCCAACGGTAACAAACTCGGAAGGATGCTTGATTTTCTTGGTCCAAGAAAGATCCGAGATGTAGATCAACCCGTCTATTCCCTCTTCCAATTCAACAAACACACCGAAATTGGTGAAATTACGAACAATACCTTTATGCTTGGATCCTACAGGATATTTACTAGTGATATCGGTCCATGGATCTGGAGTTAATTGCTTAATTCCGAGAGACATTTTACGGTCTTCCCTATCCAAGGTCAATACAACAGCTTCCACCTCGTCACCAACTTTTACGAAATCCTGAGCGGAACGCAAATGTGTGGACCAAGACATTTCAGAAACGTGGATCAATCCTTCAACACCTTCTGCAACTTCGATAAATGCACCGTAGTCGGCAATAACCACTACCTTACCTTTAACCTTGTCTCCAATTTTGATATCTTCGCTAAGAGCATCCCAAGGATGTTTCTCCAATTGCTTAAGACCTAACTGGATTCTAGATTTGTTCTCATCGAAGTCAAGGATAACAACGTTCAATTTCTGATCCAATTCCACCACTTCATTAGGATGGTTGATTCTGCTCCAAGATAGGTCGGTAATGTGTACCAATCCATCAACACCGCCAAGATCGATAAAGACACCGTAAGAAGTAATGTTTTTAACAACACCTTCAAGTACCTGTCCTTTTTCCAATTGACCGATGATCTCTTTTTTCTGTTCTTCGATATCAGCCTCGATCAACGCCTTATGCGAAACAACTACGTTTTTGAATTCGTGGTTTATCTTAACCACTTTGAATTCCATAGTTTTGTTTACATATTGATCGTAATCACGGATAGGCTTAACATCTATTTGTGAACCTGGTAAGAATGCCTCAATTCCAAAAACATCCACGATCATTCCACCTTTGGTTCTGCATTTCACAAAACCACTAACAATCTCTTCTTTGTCATGGGCCGCATTTACACGATCCCAAGCCATGATAGTTCTTGCCTTTCTATGTGAAAGCACCAACTGTCCACTTTTATCCTCACGGATATCGATCAACACTTCTACTTTATCCCCAACCTTTAGGTCTGGATTGTATCGGAATTCGTTTAGTGAAATAACCCCTTCAGATTTGGCATTGATATCAATAATCGCCTCCCGTTCTGTAAGGTACACTACAGTTCCCTGTACAACTTCCTCATCTGCCGTATCCACAAAGTTTTCAGCGACCAAGCTTTCAAATTCCTTTAATTTGGAATCATCAACACGCTCTATTCCTTGCTCGTACTTGTCCCAATCAAAATTCTCCAAAAACTCTTTTGGATCCTGCGCTGGGGTTTCTACTTTTGTTTCTTGTGTAGCTTCGGTAGTTTCTTCTACCTCAACTGATGTTTTTTCTTCAGCCATTTGCTGATTATAAATTTGTATTCCATGGAGTTACAAGAGCTAACAATTACCACGAAAGAAGTTATATTGATTTTCTTTTGGTTCCTTTTTCCTCTCGATGCTTTGCTAAAAAAGGAGTGCAAAAATACAACTAAAAAATGGTTTTACAAACCTAAAAATGAGATGAATGACAATTACTTGACTATTTTCTGAAAATTGATAAAAACTATGCTTAGAATCCCTATCTTGAAGCAATAAATATTAATCGTTAAAAAAATACAATTATGAGTGTTAAAGCAAAATATCAAGCTGTCTTAAACCTGGGCGAGCAATTAAAAATAAAGGACGGTGACGTAAGTGAGGAAGCGGGTATCCTTAAAATAAAAGGCCAGGCTGCAACCCAGTATGAGAAAAATCTTTTGTGGGATAAAATAAAGGAACTGGGCGGTGAAAATCCTTCGGACATCAAAGCCAATATTACCGTGGCCGATGAAAGCGTTTACCACCGACACACCGTAAAAAGTGGGGAATCCCTAAGCAAGATTGCCAAAAAATACTATGGCGACCCTATGAAATACAAGAAAATTTTTGAGGCAAACACCAATATCCTTAAAAATCCTGATGTTATTCATCCAGACCAAGTTTTGGTTATCCCCAACTAAGGGAAACATAAATTAATTTGGGCGCAGTCAGGGTTCTTGCCACAAGGCTTCCGGACTGCGCCCTAATTGATATTTTCAAGATCAAACAAAAAAAATCTATTTTCCTTCAATTTTACGGAGCGCAAAATTATATATGCGTTCCAATTGCTCCTTTAGCCCCATATCACTGTTATCAAATTCTATAGCATCATCGGCCTTTCTCAAGGGTGAAAATTCTCGATGTGAATCAATATAATCCCGGGTTTGAACATTCTTCAACACCTCCTTGTAAGAGACCTTCTCCCCCTTGTCCAAAAGCTCCTTATATCTTCTAAACGCCCTAGTTTCTGGAGAAGCGGTCATAAAAATTTTAAATTCGGCATTGGGAAAAACAACGGTCCCTATATCCCTACCATCCATTACAATGCCTTTTTCCTTACCCATTTCCTGTTGCATCCCCACCAATTTCAATCTAATCTTCTCAATAGTGGCAATCTTGCTGACTTGTTGTGAAACCGGCAAGGTCCGGATCTCTTTCTCCACATTTTCGCCATTGAGATACATTTCCGAAAACCCAAGGGATTTATTGTAGACAAATTTAAGGTCCACCTTGGGAAGGGCATCCACCAATCCTTCCAGATCGTCCGTTTCGCCTCCAATAAAACCTTCGCGCATAGCATAAAGTGTTACCGCCCTGTACATGGCCCCTGTATCTACATAAACGTAATCCAATGCCTTTGCCAACTGTTTGGCAATAGTACTTTTTCCTGTAGAGGAATATCCATCAATAGCAATAGTAATCTTTCCCATAAGTTTAAAAATAGTAAGAATTGCCCAATTGCACGGTATTGACAATCCTAAAAATTAACATTTTTACAAAAGGAATCCCCCTCTAAATCAAAAGTACCTACCAATCGCCCAGTAGGTACTTTTGATGCATGTCTTTAAACAACCTTTTTAAAGTTGCTTTGGATTTTTAACGGACTCATCGGTAATGGCTATATCAATAACCTCCTGCATGTCATTCACATAATGAAAAGTAAGCCCCTTTAAATAATCCTCCTTGATTTCCAAAATATCCTTCCTGTTATCCTCACATAGTATGATCTCCTTAATTTTCGCCCTCTTGGCTGCCAAAATCTTTTCCTTTATCCCTCCAACAGGGAGCACTTTCCCCCTTAAGGTAATTTCTCCAGTCATGGCCAGACTCTTTTTTATTTTCTTCTGGGTAAACAAGGATACCAGGGAAGTTAACATGGTAATCCCCGCACTGGGTCCGTCTTTTGGAGTAGCCCCTTCCGGAACGTGGATATGCACATTGTATTTATCAAATACCTCTGGGTCAATTCCATATCTGTCAGAATTGGATTTGATGTACTCCATCGCTATCGTGGCCGACTCCTTCATCACCGTACCCAAGTTACCGGTAATGGTCAGATTCCCTTTTCCTTTGGACAAAATGGACTCTATAAACAAAATATCGCCACCAACACTGGTCCAGGCCAATCCCGTAACCACCCCGGCAACATCATTATTCTCGTATTTATCCCTTTCCATTCGCGCAGGCCCCAAAACCTTTTCAACATCTTCAAAGGAAACCTTTTGGTTGTACTCCTCATCCATTGCTATGGATTTAGCGGCATGCCGCACCATTTTTGCTATTTGTTTTTCCAAAGACCTCACCCCGGATTCCCTAGTGTAGCCCTCTACAATCTTCTCCAATTGGGGTTTGCCAATTTTCAAATGGCTTACATTTAGTCCATGCTCCTTCAACTGCTTTGGCAATAGATGCCTCTTTGCAATTTCCACCTTTTCCTCTATGGTATACCCGGTTACGTGAATAATTTCCATTCTATCCCGCAGGGCTGGTTGTATTTCGGACAAGCTATTGGCCGTTGCAATGAACATTACTTTGGACAGGTCATAGCCCATTTCCAAAAAGTTATCATGAAACTCATTGTTCTGTTCCGGATCCAAAACCTCCAACATTGCAGAGGAAGGATCGCCCTGATGGCTATTGGACAGTTTATCAATTTCATCCAAAATAAAGACAGGGTTGGATTTACCGGCCTTTTTTAAACTTTGAATAATTCTACCTGGCATGGCTCCAATATAGGTTTTACGGTGCCCTCGAATCTCGGCCTCGTCCCTGAGACCACCCAGGGAAATTCGCACATATTCCCTTCCCAGTGCTTCGGCCACAGATTTACCCAAAGAGGTTTTACCAACTCCCGGAGGTCCATAAAGACAAAGGATGGGCGATTTCATATCATTCCGCAATTTTAGCACAGCCAAATATTCAATTATCCTTCTTTTTACATCCTCCAGACCATAATGGTCCCTATCCAGTATTTTTTGGGCCCTTTTTAAATCGAACTTATCCTTGGAATATTCATTCCAGGGAAGATCCAAGAACAGATCCAAGTAATTGCGTTGAATGGAATATTCCGCTACCTGCGGATTCATCCGCTGCATTTTGGCCAATTCCTTTTCAAAATGCTCGGCAACGGTTTTGTTCCACTTCTTCTTTTTGGCCCTTAACCTCATCTCATCAACTTCTTCCTCATATGAGAGGCCGCCCAATTCCTCTTGGATCGTTTTCATCTGTTGATGAAGATAGTACTCCCGTTGTTGCTGATCCATATCACTTCGCACCTTGGACTGAATGTCATTTTTCAGTTCCAGCTTCTGAAGCTCAATGTTCATATATTTAAGAGTGGCCAATGCACGATCCTGTAAACTGCCTATCTCCAGTAATTCCTGTTTGTCCTTTACATTCAAATTTAGGTTGGAGGAGACAAAGTTTATCAAAAAAGAATCGCTCTGAATATTCTTTATGGCAAAGGACGCCTCACTGGGAATATTGGGATTATCCCTAATAATCTGTAATGACAATTCTTTTATAGTATCTATGATTGCCCTAAATTCCTTGTCGTCACCTGCAGGCCTAACTTCGGTAGTTTCCCTTACAGTAGCCGTGATATAAGGCTTTTCGGTAAGCACTTCGGCCACTTCGAAGCGTTTTTTGCCCTGAATGATGACGGTGGTATTTCCATCGGGCATTTGAAGCACCCTTAGAATTCTTGCCACAGTCCCCAAAGTATTGATATCCTTTACACCAGGATTCTCTGTTTCCTCATCCTTTTGGGCCACCACACCAATCACCTTGGATCCGTTATTGGCATCCTTTATCAACTTAATGGATTTATCCCTTCCCGCTGTAATTGGAATAACTACTCCGGGAAACAGCACAGTATTGCGCAACGGCAATATAGGCAAGGTTTCCGGCAAATTTTCATTATTGATTTCCTCCTCATCTTCAGGTGTCATCAAGGGTATTAACTCTGCATCCTCATCTATCCCGTGCAATGACATAGTGTCAAATTGTATGTTTTTTGTTTTAGCCATATTCTAATTTCGGTCATTCTGTCATTCAAAGACAGAGAAACAATTTATATTTAATCCTACATATGCCTCCTTTCCCTATAAAAATAAGGAGGTTGAGGATTCTAGCATTTCCTTTCATTTCTATTTGGGCAATTCTTATGCCAACAAATAAAATCTTTTTAGAAATAAACTGTAACATTCCATAAATTACCTCATCTATTAAGCAAACCAATACCTTTTTGAGCCTAGAAAAGAGACATATTGATGAACTGTTACCACTGTGCTTAAAGGGTAACCGCAACGCGCAACTAGAAATTTACAATCGCTATTACAAGGGAATGTACAATGTTTCCCATAGGATCGTAAAAGATAGCGCCATTGCAGAAGATGTAATGCAGGAATCGTTATTAAGCGCACTGACCAAACTGGACCAATTTAAGGGAGAAGTTACCTTTGGGGCCTGGTTAAAACGGATTGTGGTCAACAACAGTATCCTTCAATATAAAAAGAGGTTAAAACGCCAGGAAGTTGATCTTGGAAGTGTAATGTACAAGGTCGAAGACAATGATGGATATGTCCCAGATAATGGAATGATTGAACTAAAGGCTCAAAAAGTGATTGAAACCATGAAGCTGTTAAAAGACAATTACAGAATTTCTTTGACCTTACATTTAATTGAAGGATACGATTACGAAGAAATTTGTGAAATAATGAATTTGAGTTACGCCAATTGCCGTACAATGATTTCAAGGGCAAAAGAAAGCCTGAGACAAAAATTAAATACCACATACTATGGAAGTTGATCCTATAGAAAAACTGTTTGGGGAATTAAAAGGCTCCTTTGACACAGCTGAACCAACAGATGGCCACAGACTTCGTTTCTTGGCAAAATTGGAAGCCTCTGCAACAGGGAAAACAAAATTAAAAAGGAACCGTGTAATATGGAAGCCGCTAACCGTAGCTGCCACCTTGCTGTTACTTTGCACTATAGGCTACAATTACCTTTATACATCCCCAAGCGTGCAGCAGCAGGTTTCCAAAATTTCGCCGGAAATCACCAACACCGAATTTTATTTTGCCAGTGTAATAGAGGATCAGATAAAAAAGATGCAAAATGAAAGTACCCCCGAGACCCAAAAATTGATTGCCGATACCATGATTCAACTTAGAAACTTGGATAGCGATTACAAAAAGATGGAACGGGACCTATTGGATGGCGGTAATAGCAAACTAATTTTAAGCGCCATGATCACCAATTTTCAGACCAGAATAGATTTGCTCAACGAAGTGCTGGAACAAATTGAAGAAATTAAGAACTTAAAAAAATACAAAAATGAAAATATTACAGCTTAGTTATATACTTACCCTCTTATGGCTTGCTCCCATCAATTCCTTTTGCAACAATGATATGCCCAGAGGAAAGTACACCAAGGAAAAAACACTTAAAAAAGAGTACAAAGTAAATTTGGATGCCTTACTTAAAATAGACAATAGCTATGGAAATTTAAATATTACCTCCTGGAACCAGGATAGGGTAACCATAGAGGTCCATATTAAGACCACAGGCGACAATGAAGATAAGGTTCAACGCAAACTGGATGAAATTACAGTGGATTTTGAGGGCAGCAGCACTATGGTTTCCGCCGCTACTATCTTCAAAAAGGAAAGAAACAGTTGGGGATGGAATTGGGGCAACAGCAATAATGTAAATATGCAGGTAAACTATACGGTTAAAATCCCCATTAAGAACAGTGTTAACCTTAACAACGATTACGGCAGTATTATTCTTGACAGAATAGACGGACATGCCAAAATAAACTGCGATTATGGCCGATTGGAAATTGGGGAGTTGCACGGGAGAAGCAACCAATTATCCTTCGATTATACTTCCAAATCTACCATTGGCTATATAAACAGCGGTAAAATCAATGCCGATTATTCCGGTTTTACCATTGAAAAGGCAGGGAGTCTGGATATTGTTGCCGATTATACCAATGCCACGATACAAACCATGGAAGACCTGTCCTATGTCTGCGATTATGGCAAATTGGAAATAAAGCAAGCCAGAAATATTCAAGGAAATGGCGATTATATAAATGTTAGCCTGGGGAGCGTACACGGCAACGTGGATATAAAATCGAGCTACGGGTCCGTTAAAATTGATGAAATGGCGCATGATGCCAAAAACCTTCAGTTAAATACGGATTATACCGGCATCAAAATAGGGTACTCCCCAAATTATCATTTCAATTTTGAAATTGAAACAAAATATGCCGGCGTAGATGGAAAGGACGAATTCGAAATAAACATTAGCAACGAAAAATCCAACCAAAATTATTTTAAGGGCTATTACGGGAGTCAAAACAGTGGTAACCTAATGACTATCACCAGTGAATATGGCGGGATTTCATTTCATAAAAAATAAGATTGAACATTTAAAGATGAAACATTTAACAACCACCTTACTTGGTCTTTTAATAATGGGCTGCCTCACCTCCCAAAAAAACCACAAGATTAACGGGAACGGCCATCAGGTTACCCTTGAGAGAACAACGAAAGACTATGATGAAATTGCGATTTCAGGTTTCTTCGATGTTGCATTGGTAGAAGGCAAAGAGGGCATGATCACATTGAAGGGGGAACAAAATATTTTGGACCATATTACAACCGAAGTTCATGGCAATAAATTAACGATAAAGATTAAAAATGGGTATCACTTAAAACCATCCTCTTGGAGAAAAGGGGTTTCCATAACCATTCCTGTAGAAAGTATAAGTGCCTTGAGCTTGTCCGGTTCGGGGGATATTGTTGGCGAAACTACCTTGGTTGCCGATAATTTTGAAACCACTATGTCCGGCTCCGGGGACATTAGCCTTGCTCTGGACGTAAAATCCCTGAAAGCAAGCATTTCCGGTTCCGGGGATATGGTCCTAAGTGGAGAAACCAGAGATTTTGACGTATCCATCTCAGGATCCGGTGATATCGATGCCTATGACCTTATTGCCGACAATGTGGATGCCTCGGTATCGGGTTCGGCCAATGTTAAGGTAACAGCCAATAGGGGGATTAATGCAAGGGTATCTGGATCGGGCGATATAGATTATCGGGGCAATCCTGAAAAAATCAGCACAAAAGTTTCGGGATCGGGGGATATCACAAAGGTTTCATTCAAATAAAAACAATATACTAAGTTATAGGAAGCCTTTTAAGGGATCGGGTCCAAATCCAAGAGCACCAATAAAGAATGCTAATAAAAAATAACGGAGATAAAACTCCGTTATTTTTTTGTTCCATTTTTAATATTTCCTTTTTACGTGTAGAGAATAATCGGATAAATACCATAATTGGGTCCATATAAATATATTAAGTAATTCTCATTCGAATACTAAATGCCTAAATTTGTAACATTATGTACTTCTTAGCTATCATAAATTTAAATACACTTCGATCCAGACAATGAAAATTTTAAAAAAAATAATATATACAATGACCATATCCCTAATTATTTTTCTTCTCTTTAGTGTCATAATACCTTTCGTTAGATTTAAAAGAATAAAGACCCCTGAGTTTATTGACCATGACAAAGTTAAGATTATTGGTCATAGAGGGGCTGCAGGACTTGCTCCAGAAAACACTTTAGCCTCCTTTAGCAAAGCTTTGGAAATTGGTGTGGATATTATCGAATTGGACATACATCTATCAAGTGATGATCAATTGGTTGTAATGCACGACTCCAATGTTAAAAGGACAACCAATGGAGAAGGTGAAATTGAAAATCTATCCGTTGAAGATTTAAAAAAATTAGATGCTGGTAGTTGGTATGATAAAAAATACGGTTCTGAAAAAGTACCTACGCTACCGGAAGTATTTGATCTTATCGACGGGAGATGCAAGGTGATCATTGAAATCAAATGGCCCCGAAAAGGCACATATGATGGTATCGTAGAAAAACTTGTAACTTATTTGGAACAGGAAGAATTAAGCCAACAAGTTATAATACAATCCTTTGAAACAGCATACCTTAAGGAGATTTCCAGGATTAAACCTGCTTTGGAATGCCATCAATTGTTATTTGGTGATTCTTCTTTCTTCCCTGTCTATTATGATACCAAAATAAGATTTGGAAACTTCGAACCATTGGAAAACATCAGCTCCGTAAATACCTTTTATTTATACTTAGACGAAAAATCAAAAAGCATGTATGAAAAAAAAGGAATACAAACCGGTGTTTTTACCGTAAACAAAAAAGAGGATATGCTTAGAGCTGCCTCAATCGGTGCTAGTTATATCATTACCGATTTTCCGAATATCGCAAAAAATATCATGCGTTAATGACTTGTAATTATTCCCTTTTTGGCTTCAAAATAGGGCTTCATATAATTATCATGAAAATCGGTATATCTTTTATTAACCTTAATAACATAAAAAAACAGGAGAAATGAAGTTAATATGGCTATAAAAATAAAGAATGTAGCCAAAATAAATAATGGAATATGATTCCTTATGCCATCAATGCCTAGTAAAAAAACCCACAAACCAAAGGCTATAAGATTAGGTAAAAAATAAATAAAAAACCCAATGGAGGCATTGAGCAATTTGGCCAACATGTTCTTAACCTTTTTTCTAAAATACACATGCCCATAAAGATAGCCCAACCAAGAAAAAAAAATATGCTCTGATGCGGAATGTATTGTTTTCATCAGATCCAAAGAATAAAGTTCTATTCTTTTTTCAATAAGATGATTTGCATTCTGAACACCTACCCATGCCGAAATTACTATCAACATAGCAATGGAAGTCATCATAAACAAGTTAGGGTCTTCTTGAATACTTTCAATTACCCCATTTTCCCTATTTAAGAGTTGACCTATAATAAAGGTTATTACCGATATAAATGCAATACTGGAGTTATATGCCGCCTTTACCCGCCAATTTATTTCCTCACGCATACTTTTAATTTCTTCAATATTAAAAACCACTATCTCATTTTTGCTAAGGTCAATGGTACTGTACAATGGTTTTCCTTTTGATTTTTTGGACTTTTTCATTTAGCCTATTTTATTAAATTAAAACCTTTTATTCGTTTTTAACTTTAAACACTTTTTTTTATTCTTCCCAGTAATAGAGCGCCAATTAAAAACAATAATCCCATCAAAATTGTTGCATTACGCATACTACCGGTAATTTGCGATATATACCCAAACAAAAAAGTTCCAATAACCAATCCTATTTTTTCTGCAACATCATAAAAACTAAAAAAAGAGGCCGTATCGGTCGTGTTTGGCAAAAATTTGGAATAAGTTGAACGGGCCAAGGTTTGAATGCCCCCCATTACTAAGCCCACCAATCCTGCAGCAATGTAAAAATCTACTGGTGTTTTCAAGAAATAAGCATATACACATAAGAATATCCAAATAACATTAAGGCAAATCAAAGTATAAATATTTCCAAATACCCTGGATGATTTTGCCGATATAAGGGAGCCAAAAATTGCTACAATTTGGATGACCAAAATACTTATAATAAGCCCTATCGTCCTTTCCTCATCGTTGCCCCATATAATCTCTTCTTCCCCATAAAAAGCCGCTATTAGCATTATGGTTTGTACTGCGGTGCTAAAAACAAAAAAAGCCACCAAATAGCGTTTTAATATTACCTCAGTACCTAACTGGTGCCAAACCGCTCTCAGTTCCCTAAAACCATTAAGGATTATATGGTCCCTTCTACCCTCCTTCTTAAACCCCTTGGGAAGAAAATGAAAACTGTACTGGGAAAACACTATCCACCAAAGACCTACCGTTAAAAAAGAGTACCTCATAGCCTTAATTTCGGCGACCCCGCCAGCGTCGGTTTCAATTCCAAAAAAATCGGGTTTCATGACCATGGCCAAATTGATCAGCAGCAAAATAACACTTCCTATGTAGCCCAGTGAAAAGCCTTTGGCACTAATTTGATCCTGTTGTCCTGGAAATGCGATATCCGGCAGGTATGAGTTGTTAAAGGCAAAACTTACCCAAAACCCCACCAATCCAAAAAAATAACAAATTAGACTGAAGTAAATATTCTCCAAGGAAAACCAATATAGCCCTATACAGGACAAGGCACCCAAGTAACAAAACAATTTCATAAAAAGCCTTTTGTTCCCCAAATAGTCCGCAATACCGGCCAAAATTGGTGTTATCAGTGCTATAAACAAAAATGCCGCCGAAGTAACATAGCTTATTAGGGGCGCCCTGGCTATTTCCCCTCCAAAGACCATGACCTTATCAATTCCCGCGACCCGGAATAAGGCTCCATAAAAAATTGGAAATATGGCGGAAGAAATTACCAGGCTATAAACAGAATTTGCCCAATCATAAAATGCCCAAGCGTTTAACAATTTTTTACTGCCTTTTATAGGTAGGATTCTAGTCATATACAAAAAAAAGCTGCTCCTATAAGAGCAGCTTCCCAATTGAAATTAGTAGTTAATATTTTTTTGCCCATCACTATTGAAAAGAGGTAACTCCAAATTTTGCGGCTTCTTGCTTGGCCAAGGGCGCCCATTCTGTTAGATTGGCAATACGGGTTTCATTGGAAGGGTGGGTACTTAAAAATTCCGGGGGTGCACCGTCTCCACTATTGGCCTTCATTCTTTTCCATAATTCGGCAGCCTCATCAGGATTATATCCGGCAATGGCCATAATCTGCAAACCAATTCTATCGGCTTCTGTCTCATGGCTTCTGCTAAAAGGAAGCATAACCCCAACCTGGGAACCAATACCATAGGCCTGATTGAATATATTTCGTTTTTGCTCATCCTGTATCACCACATTTCCGGCCACAGCTCCCAACTGCTGTATGGTGCCGGCGCTCATCCTTTGCGCACCATGGTCCGCTAGGGCATGGGCCACCTCATGTCCCATAACCACTGCTACTCCAGTTTCCCCTTTGCATATTGGAAGTATTCCTGTATAAAAAACAATTTTACCACCCGGCATACACCAAGCATTCACTGTTTCGTCGTTCACCAAATTATACTCCCATTTGTAATCCTGGAGGTAACCTGGGTAACCGTTGGCCGTTAGCCAACGCTCGGCAGCAGCTGCAATACGCTGACCTGTTTTGGTTATCATTTTTGCATCGTCCGTTCCGGTAATTACCTTGTTCTCTCCTAGAAATTGGTCATATTGCGCAAAAGCGGTTGGGAAGATCTGACTATTGGGATAAAAGTTCAAAACCTTTTGCCCTGTAAATGGATTGGTCTTACAAGCCACTACACCCAAAAAGACCACTATTACTAAAATAATTTTTTTCATCTTAAGATTTAGATATTTATTCCCCGAAAATTACAAAAAAATTACTCGCCGATAATGTGCAGCACCGTAAAATCTTTGCTGATATGAATATTGTTGGTATTTCCATTCAACTGTACATCCTTTAAATCCACATACTCATTGTCTACCTGGATCTGTTTAATTTTAAAGGGCAGTCCAAGAAGATTCAACTTGAAGGTTTTATACGAGGTTATAAAACTACCATCTTTAAACTGTTGTATTACCAGTTCATTGTCCTTCCCTTTAAAATTGAAGTTTCTAAGGCTGTACCTTCCTTTTTTGTAATCATAGCCATCCTGTCCGTCCTCATAAACGGTTGAAGTCTCCACCCCTTTTTTATAATACACATCCAACACCAATTCTTTAATTTCCAATTCGCCAACATATTGCTGAACCGGATATTTGGGTATCATGGCACCTTCCTTGATGAAAATTGGAATTTTGTCCAATCCGGCAACCACCCATTTTTCCATACCACCAACCACGGCCTCATTCGTCCAATAATTATACCATACACCCCTAGGAATGTACATCCTGCGTCCTTGAGCATTGGGTTCCTGTACCGGACAAATTAGAATTTGCTCCCCAAATATAAACTCATCGGTCCTAAAATGCGTCTGATGATCTTCTTGATCGAAATGCACCAATGGTTTCAGCATGGGCACTCCTTCTTTGGAATACCTATAGAACATAGTGTATAAATAGGGTAAAAGTTGATACCGCAATTCAATAAATTTACGTACAATGTTGGTTACTTCATCATCAAAGGACCAAGGCTCCTGATCGCCATGATCGCCACTGGAATGCACCCTACAGAAAGGGTGGAACACCCCTAATTGTATCCATCTGGCAAACAGCTCGCCATTGGGCTGTTCCGCAAACCCACCAATATCGGACCCTACGAACGAATAGCCGCTCATACACATGCGTTGCGCCTGTACATTGGCAATCCATAAATGTTCCCAAGTGGCAACATTATCGCCCGTCCATGTAGAAGAATACCTTTGGGTCCCGGCAAATGCCGCCCTGGTAATTACAAAGGGTCTCTTTGGATATACGTACTTTTTAATTCCCTCGTAAGTGGCACGCACCATCTGCATTCCATAAACATTGTGGGCCTTTCTGTGCGAACAAGGGTGCCCGTCATAATCGTGCCGGGTATCCAAAGGTGCCGTCTTGGTAGGTACCTCCATGACTGCCGGCTCGTTCATATCGTTCCATACCGCATGCACCCCAATTTCCGACATCATTTCCTTATAGAGTTCGGCCCACCATTCCCTAACCTTGGGATTGGTAAAATCCGGGAAATTACATTCCCCGGGCCACACCTTACCTTTCATAAATGCACCATCGGCCCTTTTGCAGAAATAATCATTTTCAATGGCCTCCTGATATACCCAATAATCCTTATCTATTTTTATCCCCGGATCTATCATTACAACCGTCTTGAAACCATCGTCCTCCAAATCGGAAATCATTTTTTTTGGATTCGGAAAACGCGATTTATCCCAAGTAAAACATCTGAATCCGTCCATATAATCTATGTCCAAATAAATGGCGTCACAAGGAATCCTCATTTTTCGAAAATTCTTGGCTATTGCCCTTACATTACTTTCCGGATAATAGCTCCATTTGGATTGATGGTAACCCATAGCCCACATGGGCGGCAATTCTGGCGTCCCTGTTAAATTGGTATAGGCCTTGACCACTTGGCCCATTTGGGGACCGTAGATAAAATAATAGTTCATCTCTCCCCCATCTGCCCAGAAACTGGTTACATTCCGCCGTTCATGCGCAAAATCAAAATTTGTTTTAAAGGTATTGTCAAAGTAAATTCCGTAGCACTTATTGCTATGCAGACCTATAAAAAATGGAATTGCTTTGTATAAAGGATCTTGATCCTTTCCATAGGCGTATTGATCCGTTACCCAATTACTTACACGTTTACCTTTAAGATTGGAATGGGTTGCTTTATCCCCCAAGCCATAAAAGCTTTCCGCATTTTGGGTAATTTTGCTCATTTTTACAGAATTCCCCCCAAACTCATAATTCTCTTCCCAATGAAAACCGAGTTCATCCTCATTGATAATATTTCCTTCAAGATCCGAAATCTGGGTCCTTAAAGTCTTTTTATCCAATAACACCTTTAGTTTGGCGGTATATACCAAATATTCGGTAGGCGTCTCCTCTATCATAAGATGGTTGAACCCAACACTGGCATTTTCACTTATAGCATATGAAAAATCGGGCTCAAAAATATTTTCGGTAGCATATCTAAATCGCAATATACTGTCCCGCAAAACGGTCATCTCCAAGATGACCCCGTTAGAGGTGGTAAAATACAATTTATCCGTATCCCTGTGAAACTCAACAATTGTATTGGGGTATAAATTGCCTTTGTATTCAAGTTCAGTATTAGTAATCATGGTCGGTTAATTTTGAGAATACAAAAAAAATACATTCATATGAATTAAAGAAACGATATGCAGTGCAATTAAATTCTACAGCATTACAACACCCAAAATCACTTGAAAACTACCACCCCTAGTGGTGGAATATTGATTTCCACAGACTTATCATATCCATGCCAAGCGGTTTTACCAATTTTCAAGGTACCGTTTTTCATTCCGGTACCGCCATATTCGGTATCATCACTATTAAAAATCTCCTTTAATTGTCCCGATTTTGAAATTCCCATTCTATACTTCTCCCGCGGAATAGGGGTAAAATTGCATGCTATATAGATATTCTCCTTGGGGTCGACACCTTTTCTAATATAGGTTAGAACAGAATTTTGATGATCCCCATAATCTATCCATTGAAAGCCTTCCTGACTAAATTGTTTCTCGTACAGGGCAGGATATTCCTGATATAATTTGTTCAAGTCCCTTACTAATTTCTGGATGCCACTATGGAAATCATACTGCAAAAGATGCCAATCCAGACCTTTTTGGAAATTCCATTCGGACGATTGCCCGAATTCCCCGCCCATGAAAATTAAATTCGTCCCGGGATGGGTATACATATAACCAAAAAGCAATCTTAAGTTGGCAAATCGTTGCCATTCATCCCCGGGCATCCTATACAATAAGGATTGTTTGCCATAAACCACTTCATCATGGGAAAAGGGCAACATAAAATTCTCTGTAAAGGCATAGGTAGCACTAAAGGTCAAATCGTTTTGATGGTGCTTCCTATAAATAGGCTCCTTCTTAAAGTATTCCAAGGTATCGTGCATCCATCCCATCATCCATTTCATTCCAAATCCAAGACCTCCCATGCTTACGGGTTTGGATACCATTGAAAACGAGGTTGATTCTTCTGCGATCATCTGTATTCCTTCAAAATTGGAATAAACGGTTTCATTAAGCTCCCTTATAAAGGAAATGGCCTCCAAGTTTTCATTATTACCATATATATTTGGTTCCCATTGACCTTCATCCCTGGAATAGTCCAGATATAGCATGGACGCTACTGCGTCTACTCGCAGGGCATCGGCATGGAATTGATCTAACCAGAACATGGCATTACTGATCAAAAATGCCCTGACCTCATTTCTACCATAATTAAAAATCAAACTTTTCCAATCTGGGTGATATCCCCTTCTACTATCGGGATGCTCATAAAGATGGGAGCCATCAAAAAATCCCAAGCCATGGGCATCTTCCGGGAAATGGGAAGGGACCCAGTCCAGGATAACCCCAATGCCATTTTGGTGCAATGTATCTACCAACAGTTTAAATCCTTCGGGCTTTCCAAATCTTGAAGTAGGAGCAAAATAGCCCGTTAACTGGTATCCCCAGGAGGGATCATAAGGGTACTCCATAATGGGCATGAACTCCACATGGGTAAAATTCATCTCCTTAACATATTTCACCAAATCTTCAGCCAATTCCGAATAGGTCAAGTAATCATTATTGGGCTTTCGCTTCCAAGACCCCAAATGCACTTCATAAACAGCAAATGGTTTGTCCAGGGCATTTTTTACCTTTCTGGTCTTCATCCAGTTTTCGTCTCCCCAACGGTGTTTGTCTTCCCAGACCACGGAAGCTGTCATTGGTGGGTGTTCGCAGCTTCGGGCAAAAGGGTCTGCCTTTTCCGTTACCACTCCATGATTTGATGAGTGGATAACGTATTTGTACAAAGTGCCTTTTTCCAACTCGGGAACGAATCCCTCCCAGATACCGCTTCCGTCCCAACGTACAAACAGTTGATGGGCCTCTCCGTTCCAATTATTAAAATCGCCCATCACGGAAACGGAACGCGCCGAAGGCGCCCAAACAGCAAAATATGTGCCTTTTACCCCATTGACCTCAGTAAGATGGGACCCCAACTTTTCGTACAATTTAAAATGTTTGCCAGCCTTAAAAAGATTTATATCAAAATCCGTAAATAAACTATGGGATACTACTTTGGTCATGATTACGTTATTTAGTGCATAGTTCGGTCAACTTTGTTCCGTAGTTCAGTTATACGAACAGCAAATTTCCTCTAAAACCTAACTTTGCAAGTATAGATATAAAAAATGGAACGCTTTTTGAAACAACAATAAAAATACAATAACATTTATAGATATTGATTAATCCCTAAAAATAATTATTATGAAAAAAGTTACCTTATTACTCGGCGCATTCGTTGCAATATTTTTTATCTCTTGTGAAGGACCGGCAGGACCTCCGGGCTATGACGGTTTTGACGGTGAAGACGGAAAGGACGGAGAAGACGGGATAGAAGGACAGGTATTTGAAGTGGACAACATTGACTTCGACTATGATGCCGGGGGAGACATCTATTCCTACATAATTACCTATTCTGATTTTACCAGTTTTCCTGTGTACGAGGCAGATGCAGTTTTGGTTTACCGATACGATGGCTCGGTAGACTATCAAGATAATACAACGGCAGACGCATGGAGCCTGATACCACAAAATTTCTTTTTGCCCGAAGGAACCATTCAATATACCAATGCCCATACGTTCATAGATGTTGAGATTTTTATTGATGGTAATTTTGACCTCGCCAATTTGGATCCCGGATTTACAGACAATCAATTGTTCAGAATTGTCATCCTACCAAGCCAATATGCTGAGTCCAAATTGGACAAATCCAATATTAATGCGGTAATGAGAACTATTGGCGTTGAAAACAAAGACGTTAAGCGATTTACCTTGGATTAAAATTGACCCTAAATATTATTGGCCCTTATTTCTTGTAGGAAATAAGGGCTATTTTTATACCTTACAATATGGTCAAGAAATTTGACCTTGGCCGGGAATGAAAGGAAGCTCCAATAATCCCGTCCAAACAAATGGAGAAGATCAAAAATAAAATACGCTATGAAAAAATTTATATTCGCACTCTGTGTAGTGTTTATTGGATGTAAGGGAACATCACAGGAAAAAGAGGCATCCAAATTGGATTCCAAAAAGAAGGAGCACTTCAAGGTCAACAAAACGGAAGCTGAGTGGAAAAAACAGCTTACGGACATGCAGTTTTATGTCCTTAGGAAAGCAGGAACGGAAAACCCGGGATCCAGTGAATTGTTGAACAATAAACAAAAAGGCGTATATACCTGTGCCGCCTGCGGAACCGAACTTTTCAAAAGCGAACACAAATTCGATTCTGGAACGGGATGGCCTAGTTTTGATAGGGAAATCAAAGGTAACGTTGCCTTTGATGTGGATTACAATTTAGGATATGCCCGAAAAGAAGAACATTGCGCAACTTGTGGTGGCCACTTAGGCCATGTCTTTAACGATGGCCCTAAAAATACCACTGGCGAGAGACACTGCATCAACGGTGCCGCCTTAAATTTTGTGCCTCAAAAATAGGTATTGACCGCAATACCGTAATTTTTTCAATCCATTGGGCTGGTCCATATACACATACGGACCAGCCTTATTAATTCCAATTAAATTAAAACGGCGTCTGTGTGAATTCAGTATGGTTTTGTAACTTTGCGACTTCATAATTTATTTATCAAAAAAAATATAAATGAGCAATTTCGATATTATTGTATTAGGTAGTGGTCCTGGGGGCTATGTAGCCGCAATCAGAGCTTCTCAATTGGGATTTAAGACTGCCATTATTGAAAAGGAAAGTCTTGGTGGCGTTTGTTTAAATTGGGGCTGTATCCCTACCAAAGCATTATTGAAATCCGCTCAGGTTTTCGAGTATTTGCTACATGCATCGGACTACGGACTAAAGGCCGAAGGTGTGGACAAGGACTTTAATGCGGTGGTCAAAAGAAGTAGGAACGTAGCTGAAGGAATGAGCAAGGGCGTTCAATTTTTGATGAAAAAAAATAAGATTGAAGTCATACAAGGTTACGGAACCTTAAAACCGGGTAAAAAGGTAAGCGTAAAGTCGGATGATGGCAAAGAAACAGAGTATTCGGCCAATAACATTATTGTTGCCACAGGCGCGCGCAGCAGGGTACTTCCTAGTTTGCCGCAGGACGGTAAAAAGATCATAGGGTACCGTGAAGCCATGTCCTTGGACAAACAACCCAAAAAAATGCTGGTAGTGGGCAGTGGGGCCATAGGCATAGAATTTGCCTATTTCTACAATGCAATGGGTACCGAAGTTACCGTAGTGGAGTTTTTACCCAATGTGGTACCCGTAGAGGACGAAGAAATTTCCAAACAATTGGAGCGAAGTCTTAAAAAAGCCGGAATAAAGATTATGACCTCCACTGAAGTAACCAAGGTAGATACCTCTGGCCCAGGAGTAAAGGCCACCGTTAAAACCACTAAAGGGGAAGAAATCCTCGAAGCCGATATCGTATTGTCTGCCGTAGGCATCAAGACCAATATAGAAAATATTGGTTTGGAAAATGTTGGTATTGCAACGGATAGGGATAAAATTTTGGTGGACGATTATTACCAGACCAATATTCCCGGATACTTTGCCATTGGCGATGTAACACCAGGACAGGCCTTGGCTCATGTTGCTTCGGCAGAAGGCATACTTTGTGTTGAGAAAATTGCGGGTATGCATGTGGAGCCTTTGGATTACGGCAACATTCCCGGATGTACCTATTGCACCCCTGAGATTGCCTCCGTTGGTCTTACCGAAAAACAGGCCATTGAAAAAGGATACGATATAAAAGTGGGTAAATTCCCATTTTCGGCAAGTGGTAAAGCCAGTGCTTCCGGTAACAAGGACGGCTTTGTAAAAGTAATATTCGACGCCAAATACGGTGAATGGTTAGGCTGCCATATGATCGGCACAGGAGTTACGGATATGATAGCCGAAGCGGTAGTAGCCCGTAAATTGGAAACTACCGGACATGAAATCCTCAAAGCTGTACACCCACACCCTACCATGAGTGAGGCGGTAATGGAAGCTGTAGCACATGCTTACGGCGAAGTAATACACATTTAAATAATTTCTGAAGGCATAGACCTTTACAAAATAGACCCGTTAGGCCCAAACCTAACGGGTCTAAATAATAATCAGATCACTAAACATTACCAAGAACGACATGTTGAAGATTTTTAGCTTGACCGCAATTCTCGAAGGTATTTCCTATTTGCTACTTTTTGGTATTGGAATGCCCTTAAAATATATGGCCCAAATACCAGAGCCCAACATCTATATAGGGTATGCCCACGGATTTCTCTTCATGGCCTATGTTGTCTTGGCGATCGTAGTCTGTGTAGAAAAAAAATGGGGCCTAAAAATGTTTGCCATTCTTTTTATTGCTTCCCTGGTCCCATTCGGTACTTTTTATATAGACAAGAAGTATTTAAGGCCTCAGATGGCGTAAAAAGTGAACAGTCCCCAGTGTACCGGTGGCAGTTTTGAGGAGGCAATACCTCTGTTTTTTTTTGAAACAGTCCCTTTTTATTGTCCAAATTAATGTATTGAACTTGAATGGCAAGTATTTAATCCTATTCGCAACCTTAGTCTTTAATTTAAAAAACTTTGAATGGCCAGGTCATAACTCTTTAGGCCAAAACCTAAAATTACACCTTTGGCCGCCGGGGAAATATAGGAAGTGTGCCTAAACTCCTCGCGTCCAAATGTATTGCTTATATGCACTTCCACTACTGGAGTGTTAATTCCTTTTATGGCATCGCCAATACCTATGGACGTATGGGTATATGCACCGGCATTCAAGATAATACCTTCGTATCCTTCAAAACCACATTCGTGCAATTTATTTATGATTTCACCCTCTATATTGGACTGATAATATTCCAATTGCACCTCCTTGAACTTGAATTGCAGGGTTGCAAAATATTCCTCAAAAGTTGTTTTTCCGTAAACCTCCGGTTCGCGCTTGCCCAAAAGGTTAAGATTTGGTCCGTTGACAATGATAATCTTCATGGGTTAAATGTAAGGAATTGTGCTTCATAAAAAAAGTGGAATCCAATTCTTGATCCCACTTTTTTATACAATACCTAAGGACATTAAATTATCCAAGTCCTTACTAAAAACGCCCTTATTTACTTTTAAAAATGTAAGGCGAACCCAATTCTAAATTCCAAGATCCCTTCGTCCGTAAAATCCCTGTTTAAACTTAAATTATATCGTAAACCTGGTTCCACACTAACAAAGTCGTTTAAAAATATGGCATAACCACCTTGAATCCCCAACCATAAAGGGTTTTCATTATAATCTTCAATACTTGCCCCAGTAAGGTCCAGCTGAACAGGAATGGAACTATTTATATAGTACTTGGCACCTAGTTTATAGGAAATGGAATTACTGCTGTCCGTGTCCGAATAGCCCAATCCTATCTTCACCGCAAGATCATCTGCCACGAAGTAACCTCCCTCGCCACCAATAGACCATATAGTGGTGCCATCAATGGAAACCAAACCGAAACTTGTATTTGCTGTATGTCCAACACCTATGCCTCCCCCACCGAAACCGGTATTGGCCTCAATAAGATATTTCCCTTTGGAAGTTGGGGTTCCGTCCTGGGCCTTTGCCTGAAACGCTGCTCCTATAACAACCATTGCTACTAATAAAACTTTTTTCATAATTGGATTTTAATGTTATTGTTTAAGTTGCACCAAACATAATGGAGTGTAGCCTTACCATAAAATGAAAGTTGTAAAAAGAAGGATAATGGTTGTAACGCAATAGTTAATGTACATGAATACCATTTGAACCCAAAAAAGTCCATTATATTTAACCTATGAAATGGAATCATGCACTTCAGGATTTTCAACATTACCTACATTTGGAACGCGGTCTATCCAGGAATTCCATAAGCAACTATGTTTTGGATGTTGAGAAATTAATTATTTTTCTTGAATCCCATGAAATTTTGGAAACCCCTATAAATATTGATAAAAATAGGATTCAACAGTTTATACACGACCTAGCGAAAAATGTAAACCCCAGGTCTCAGGCTAGGGTTATATCAGGATTAAAAAGTTTTTTCAATTACTTGGTCTTCGAGGATTATCGCGCGGACAACCCTATGGAATTAATAGAATCCCCTAAGGTTGGCCGTAAACTGCCCGACACTCTTTCCGAAGAGGAAATCAACAAATTAATAGGGGCCATAGATCTTTCCAAACCGGAAGGGGAGCGTAACCGTGCTATTTTGGAAACACTATATGGTTGTGGGCTAAGGGTTTCCGAGTTATTGGACCTAAAATTATCGGACCTTTATTTTGAGGAGGATTTCATCAAGGTTACCGGTAAAGGAGACAAACAACGTTTTGTCCCCATTAGCGAAATCAACAAAAGATATATCAATATCTACAGAAAGGAAATACGCATACATATGGCCATTAAAAAGGGAGCTGAAGATGTCCTTTTTTTAAATCGCAGAGGGAACAAATTGACCCGTGCCATGATATTCACCATAATTAAACAACTTGCACAGGATATAGGGCTTCAAAAAAGTATAAGTCCCCATACCTTTCGTCATTCTTTTGCTACTCACTTATTGCAGAATGGGGCCGATTTGAGGGCCATTCAACAAATGCTCGGCCATGAGAGTATAACCACAACCGAAGTTTATATGCATGTAGATCGCACACATTTGGCCGAGGTAATGAACAAGTACCATCCTAGAAAAAGTGGGATATCCAATTAGACGATTAAACTTAGTGGTTAATGCCCCTAATCCTTAAAGGCGCTATAATTTCTGTTGAAAGGTCTAATGATCAAACGCGCCTCCCTATCGAAGCGCACATAGTTGTACACCCAATTCACGAAGACGACCATTCTGTTCCTAAATCCGATAAGAAAGAACAGGTGTACGAACATCCAAACGAACCAGGCAAAAACACCTTGGAATCTAATATTCTTCATATCCACTACCGCCTTGTTCCTTCCAATAGTGGCCATACTGCCCTTATCCCTGTAAACAAAAGGTTCCAAGGGTCTATCTTCCAATAATCGCACCAAGTTCTCCCCAAGGTTCCTTCCTTGCTGCATTGCCGGCTGAGCCATCATGGGATGCCCCTTGGGCGCATCCTTTGTCTGCATACAGGCCACATCCCCTACGGCAAAAATATTATTGTACCCCTTAACCCTGTTATACTCATCTACCGGAATTCTACTGCCAGCTACCAAAAGATCTTTGGCATTTAAGCCTTTAATCTCCACCCCTTTTACACCAGCTGCCCATACTAGGGTCGCGGTCTCAAAATCAACATCGGTATTGGTGGTAACCGTTTTGCCGTCATAGCCCGTTACCCTCGAATTTTTCCAAATTTGAACACCAAGTCCCTCTAAAAAATCCTCTGCTTTTTGGGAAGCCTTTTCACTCATTTCCTTTAAAATACGATCTCCGGATTGGATGAGGTGAATTTGTACCCGTCTGGTGTCCAAATCCGGATAGTCCTTTGGCAGAATTCCTTTTTTTATTTCCGCCAAGGCACCGGCCAATTCCACCCCCGTAGGCCCAGCCCCTACAATAACGAAATTCATAAGGGCATCCCTTTCATGATATTGATCTGTAAGAAGGGCCTGCTCAAAGTTTTCCAGTATTAAACTTCTAAGATTTAATGACTGGGGTATGGTCTTCATAGCCATACTATTTAATTCAATTTCCCTATTCCCGTAATAATTGGTTTCAGAACCAGTGGCTATTACCAAATAATCATAATCCAAAGTGCCAATATTGGTCACTATGGTATTTTCCTCTGTCCTTATTTCCTCCACATGGGCCAGTCTGAAGAAAAAATTAATATAGTCCTTTAAAACCTTGCGTATGGGATAAGCAATGGAGTCTGGTTCCAGCCCCCCTGTAGATACTTGATAAAGCAAGGGTTGAAACGTATGATAATTATGTTTGTCCAGAAGTACTACCTGCACCTCTTTGTTCTTCAATCCTTTGGCGATGGAAATACCTGCAAAACCACCACCTACAATAACAATTCTTGGAAAACTAGTCTTAGGAATATTCATATATTAAAATATGGGTAAATTTAAACATTCGAAAACTATTCAAGAAGAAGAATATTGGTTTTAAGACTATTTAGGTTCCACAGCCATTAAACAGTACACAACCTTAGTAACTTTAGCCAATAGCCGTGCCCAATGGAGCTCCAAAACATACCGTCCGCCCTAGCCAATCGGCAATATTTTTCAATTACCCACCTTATAGAAGTATTTTCTATATTCGTTGTAACAAAACCAAATTTTCAACTACTAATCATCAACTAACTACAAGAACCGAGTGACCAAAGATTTGGAACATCAATTTGTTACGGAATTAGAGTGCAATCAGAATATTGTACACAAGGTCTGTACGTTGTACACCAATGACAGGGACTCCCATAATGATTTGTTTCAGGAAATTACGATTCAATTATGGAAGGCCTATCCGAAGTTTAGGGGAGAATCCAAGTTTAGTACCTGGATGTATCGCGTTGCGCTTAATACGGCCATAACATTATATAGAAAATCGAAAAAAAGTATTCCGACCCAAGATTATGAGTCGGTTATGTTTAAAATAACAGCGGACGAATACGACCCTACCGAGGAACAACAACTTAAACTGATGTACAATGCGGTAAAACAATTAGGGGATGTGGACAAAGCCTTGGTCTTTCTCTATTTGGAAGACAAAGACTATAGGGAAATAGCGGAAACCTTGGGTATTAGCGAGGTAAATGCCAGAGTAAAAATGAACCGAATAAAAAACAAATTAAAAACTATTTTAAATCCCTAGCCATATGATGGATGAACTGGAATTATTAAAGAGGGATTGGCAAAAGAAAGACAAGCAATTGCCTCAACTATCCTTTGATGAGATTTACAAAATGATCTGGAAGAAATCCTCTTCAGTCGTAAAATGGATTTTTTTTATAAGTATCATGGAATTTTTAGTGCCCCACTTGATATACTTGGTTCCATCTATGTCCAAAAATTTGGCGGTCTGGAAAGATCTGGGACTAGGGAATATTTTAGTGATTTCCAACGTAGTTCAATATTCCGTAGTACTATTTTTTATCTTTCAATTTTATAAAAGATATAGGGAAATATCTACTTTGGACAATGCTAAAAAACTAATGTCCAACATCTTAAAAACTAGAAAGACCGTTAAATATTATGTCATTTTTTGTCTGTCCCTGATATTTATATCCTTTATTGTCATGGCCGTAGGGATATATTTGAACGAAGACCCTATGACCGCCTTGGGTTATGGCTATAAAGCAGAAAATATTAACCCCGATAAATTAAAGACCACCTTGGTTGCAACTGTTGTTGTATTAGGGGTGGTTGTTACCCTTGTAATGGGATGCATTTATTTTTTACTTTACGGTATTCTCCTTAAGAAACTCAATAAAAACTATAAAGAACTTAAGGAAATGGATATTTAAACCCTAAATTTTCGTTTTTTATTTTCTTCTTCGTAAGCCAATAACTCACTCTTGGGAATAACCTTTAAAAAGGAAGGGTGTTGCTCTATGGCGTATTCCAGTTTTTCAATGATGGAATCGAATGACTCATTCTCATAATCAATATCCAATGGCTCCTTGATTACCATTGATTGAAGGATTCCCTTCTTCTTTATGCGTAAACCCTTTTTATCAAATGAACGGCGAAAACCATCTATAACAACAGGCACCACAATAGGTTTGTATTTTTTAATAATATGAGACGTCCCTTTTCTCAAAGGTTTCCACGGTGTTGTAGTACCCTGTGGAAAGGTAATTACCCATCCGTCATTAAGGGCCGTACCAATATTGGATATATCGCTAAATTTAACCTTCCTGTTAACATCCTTACCTTCGGACCGCCAAGTTCGTTCTACACTTATAGACCCGGCATAGGCCAAAATTTTTGTCAACAGGCTCTTCTTCATGGTTTCTGCCGCCGCTACGTAATACATATTCAATTTGGGCTGCCATATATACCCCAAATTCTTTATAGAGTCTTCACGCCCACTTAAACTGGCGTTAAATACATGGAACATGGCCACTACATCGGCAAAGTAAGTTTGATGGTTACTTACGAAAAGAACATTTTGTGGCGGTAGTTTTCTAATAATATCCGACCCCTCAATTTCAATGGTATTAAACCCTCTATATCTTTTGTGGGTAATAACGGCCAGAATACGAATAAGCCACTTCTTTAAAAACAAATTATGTCCAAACGGATTTTTCTTAAACAAGCCCATATTTTTTTGTTAACATTCAAAATTACAAAATAAGTATCTTATAACACTTGTTTGAACAATTCCTTAATTTCACTCAACATCATAGCCGTTGCCCCCCAAACCGTATAACCATTTAATTTAAAGGCTGGTACCTCTACATTCTGGGCATAGGAAGTGTTTAAAATTTGATGAAATATTTTCTTATCATCCATTAAATCATTCAAAGGAACCTCAACAATGGCGGCAACCTCGTCTACCTGCCTTAAAAATGGCCGCTCCTTCCTATAGAGCCCAAGGTATGGGGTGACCTCAAAATTGCTCGGAGGAATATAGATTTTGCTCATAGAACGGATTACGGTAATCTGCTCCGGAACAGCCCCCACTTCTTCATGGGTTTCACGTAAAGCCGTCTCCATTAAATTTAGATCCCTCTTTTCCACCTTGCCCCCCGGCAATGCAATCTGATTACTATGTATACCCTTATAGGTATTTCTCAGTATTAGAAGTAAGTTGGTCCCGTAATCCACACTTGGGTAAAAAAGGGCCATAACCGCAGCCTGTCTCGGATTTTGTTTTACGATTTTACCAGACTCCAGTTCCTTAACCCTAAACATTGGGGCCATTTTATAATGAGAAGCACTCCCTGGAAGTTCTAGATTTTCTATTTTTGATATTCTGTTGGAAAAATCGTCAAAACGCACGAATTCAATTTTTGTAATTTTCAGCAAATTAATTAAAAAACAACCAACCCTTGGGCGATATTAATCATTTAACAATCATTTAAAAAATAACACATATTACATGGCACTTAAAGAGATTTCACTTTTTGCAATATTGTTTATGTTCCTTTTAGGAAGCTGCAAAGACCAGCCGGCTTCCAAGGAAAATAAGCTTCTCCAAAACAGTATTAAAAAAGATAGCATTGCTCCCGAAGTTCCAAGTGTAGAAGAAAAAGAAGAAGAGGAAGCCTTTGAGCTCACAGAGGATAATGCCATAGAGTTTTTCTTCAATTACAGCAAAACCCTAAAGGAGAATAAGGTAAAGCTTACCACTAGTCTAGGAAGCATTACAATTCAGTTGTTCAACAACGTCCCCTATCACAAAGCCAACTTTATATACCTTACCAAAATGGGGTATTTTAATAATACCTATTTCCATAGGGTGGTTAAAAACTTTATAATACAAGGAGGAAATGCCGACAATGTGGAAACGGCCAAAAAAAGATCAAAGATAGGACGGTATCTTTTACCTCCTGATACTAGAAAAGGACACAAACACCATAGGGGAGTTGTATCCATGCCCAGTAGTGAAATTAACAACCCCCATAAGTTGGCATCACCCTACGAATTCTTTATTGTAGTTACCAAACCGGGCTCCTATCATTTGGACGGAGGATATACCCCATTTGGACGGGTGATAGACGGTATGGATGTGGTAGACAAAATAAACAGCCAACCAGTGGACAACGGGGATTGGCCTTCCCAAAACATCTATATTCTAAAAGCGGAAGCTTTTGAATAGAGGATGGACAATTGGGAAAAAATAGAAAAAAAAATGGGCCCCTACCCATACCCTACTTTGATCCCCATTGTAAATTAAACCTATCACACCTTGGAATGGCGATATATATTGGGCAACGAGATTTTAAATTTAACGGCAAGTAATCGGATTCCTATGACAATCAATATGGTAGCTACATAGGCGTATGCCTCGTCATAGGGCAATTTACGCAAAAGAAAAAAACCGATGCCCCCTAATATACATGCCGTGGCATATATTTCCTTTCTAAATATTACAGGTATTTCATTGCATAATATATCCCGTATTACCCCTCCAAAACAAGCTGTTATTGTTCCAAGGGCAATACACATAACAGGAGGCAGGCCCGACTGTAGTCCATGTGAAATACCTACCATGGTGTACAGACCAATACCAATGGTATCAAAAAGAAACAGCGACTTTCGTACATACTTCAGCTGATCCCTAAAAATAATTGCAAAAACAACGGTTCCGGCAATTACATAAACGTACGTTGGTTCCTGCATCCATAATACGGGAGTATTTCCAATCAGCATATCCCTTAACGTACCACCTCCAATAGCTGTGACAAAAGCAATGATAAATACACCAAATAGATCCAATTTCTTATCCATGGCCACCATAACCCCCGAAATAGCAAAGGAAATTATTCCTAATATATCAATCACAAAATAAAACATAGGCTATGGTTTCTGGGTGTAAAAATTATAATCCTTTAATACGGTATCAATATATGGCACATCATAAAGGTCGGAATTTGAATTTAAAAGACTCTCCACCTTATCGCGTAAGGCCTTCATTGTCTTAAAATCATGACTTTTTCTGGCAATTTGGTAGGTCTCCTTTATGAGACGAACATCCTTATCGGTCAATAAAGTAACATTGGTAAACTTAGGGACATAGGTTTCCTCTACCTCTTCCAAAATGGTATTGGAAATTTTTACCGAATTTTTTGTACTAATGACCACGGTACCGGCCGCGGCATCCCCCAATCTTTGTTTTTTATCGGTAAATAAAATGGTCAGCAATCCTACAGACCCAAAGAAAAGCCAAATATCAACCACACGTAGCATCCACCTAACCAATAAATTGGACCAATGCACCGGGGATCCATCCAATCTTACCACCCTTATTTTCATGAGCATTTTTCCCACTGTTCTACCATTGAATAGGCTGTGCATTATTAAGCTATAAAACATGGCTGGAAGAAAAATAAGGCTCTCCAATCCTATTTGTGTCCAACTATCGTCAAACACATATCCTATGGCCGTTCCAATCACCTGCACAAGCACGGCATATAGGTATAGTATAAATCCGTCGATTAAAAAAGCTACGATCCTTTCACCAATACCAACAATTTTATAATCTAGGTTAACATTTTGCGTTGTATTGATTTGAAGTTTGGACATATTAGTATTATTTTTATTTCTTAAAGGATTATCCCAGTATGCGTGAGGCAGCTTTTGTGAAGCAAAATAAAGAAAAATGGATAGCATTTGAAAAGGCTATCAACTATAATGCCCACATTAGCCCGGACGAATTTGCCCATGGTTATATTCAACTGACCAACGACCTTGCCTACGCACAGACCTATTACGCGGAAAGCAAGACTTTATTGTACTTAAATTCCTTGGCATCCCAGGCACATCAAAAAATATATAAAAACAAAAAGGAGAATCGGAATAGAATAGTGGATTTTTGGAAAACGGAATTCCCGCTTTTCTTTAGGCAATATCACAAAACCTTGGGTATCGCCTTTCTAATTTTTATGATTGCCGCTGCTATAGGTAGTGTATCCGCAATGAACGACGATACCTTTGTAAGATTGATTTTAGGTGATGCCTATGTTAACGAAACCCTCAACAATATTGCCAATGGAGACCCAACGGCCATATATAAAGGAGGTAGTGAAATTGGTACTTTTTTAGGGATTACCATTAACAATATAAAAGTAGCCTTTATGGCCTTTTCCTTTGGGGTAATTACCAGTATTGGCACCGCCTATATTCTATTCAGCAATGGCGTAATGCTGGGAGCATTCATTACTTTTTTTTACACTCAGGATGTCTTTTACCAAGCAAACAAACAGATTTGGCTACATGGAACCATAGAAATTTCCGTCATTATCATTGCTGGGTGTGCCGGATTGATCATGGGCAATAGTATCCTGTTCCCCAAAACATATTCCAGACGCGCTTCCTTTATGAAGGGTGCCAAGGATGGATTAAAGGTGGTGGTCAGCACCATTCCCTTTTTTATAATTGCCGGATTTATAGAAGGGTTTATTACCCGCTATTCCAATATGTCCTCTTGGTTGGCGTTTTTAATTATAGGCTGTTCCTTACTCCTGATTCTTTTTTATTATATCATTTATCCCATTTTGTTAAACCAATCTTATGCAAGTCAAAAACCAGGAAAAATTTATTGAACTTAGAGTCGATAGGGACTTTGGGGATATCATCAATGTTTACTTCGAATTCTTCAAGCAAAACCTTAAAAAATTCACCAATGTTTTCCTAAGCTACAATGGAATTTTCCTAATAGGGCTATTGATCGTTAGCTACTTACTGGTATCCGGAGTAATAGGCCTAATCACCGATAACCAAAATACAGTCCTGGATACAATAGGTTCCGGCAGTGAAGCCTATATAATGTATTTTATCTTTGGAGGAGTTTTGTTCTTTATAATTTTTTTAATGGTAGCCGTGCTAAATTATAGTCTCAGCACTTCCTATATGATAAAATACGAAGAGCGAAAAGGACAGAATTTTGATAAAACCGACGTTTGGCTAGAAGTAAAAAATAATTTGGGAAGCATTGTTATTTTTATTTTGATAGTGATACTGCTTTTTTTTGGTCTTATGATCGCCGCCGTAATCTTGACCTTTATTCCCTTGGCAGGAATGCTTGCACAATACGTAATTCAATATTTCATAATGGCATGGGTCGGCGTATCATTTTTTGTTATGCTAAAAGAAAAAAGAGGAGTTACGGATGCCCTTGGGGAGGGCTGGAACTTGGTGACCAAGAATTTTTGGAGATCGGTAGGGGTTAATTTTATCCTAGGATTTTTGATCGGTCTTTTGTTTATGGTCGTTATTATGATTCCAGGGATTCTTATAGGTATCTATACTTTTCACGTAGTTCAAAATGATGTAGATCTGGGAGCTTCTGTGGTACCCACCATCATTTACACTTTAGGGACTTGCCTATTCCTTATCATAGGGGTTTATTCACAATGTTTATCACAGTTCGTAAATGGACTCTTGTATTTTTCACTGCACGAAAAAACATATAATTTAAATTCAAGAAGCAAAATAGACCAAATAGGCCATCAAGACCAGTGATAAGATTAGTTGCCACCTTTTATTGTTTTTTTATCCTATTCCCCGGTTTGGCCCAAGGGGAAAAAGATTCGGTACCCTTACCCCAAGATACCAACACTAAATTGGTGTTGCGGACATTGGATGAAAATCTTTCCGAAAAGTATCAGGGAAAAGAATTCAACTATGACATCAAGGACGGGGATTCACAAAATTTACTGGCCCGCTTTCTCAATTGGGTGATGAACGGACTCAGGAATGTTTTTGGTATTGACATTCCACCAGGGATTACCCAACTGATGGAATATCTAATTTATGGGTTAATGGGAGCTTTGGCCATCTACTTGCTCATACGATTCCTGACGGGAGAAAACGCTTCGGCAATATTTAGGAAAAAGGAGGCCCCGGCCATAAATCTTAACCTGGCAGAAGAACATATAGAAAGTTTGGATCTGGATGCGCTGATAAGTGATGCCATACAACAAAAAAATTACAGATTGGCCATTCGCTATCATCATCTAAAGGTATTAAAAACACTGTCCCAACATCAAATCATTGAATGGCATTATGAAAAAACAAACCAGGACTACGAAAAGGAAATAAAAGTCCCGGAAACCAAATTGCTATTTAAGGATGTATCCTATCTGTACGACCATATTTGGTACGGGGAACAGGAAATAGACGAGTTTAAATACAAGGCAGCCCAAATGAAGTTTGTACACCTAAACAATATAAGTACCCATGGATAAGCGTTCCAAAATAATCCTCGGGTTGTTTCTTGCGGTACTTATTGGTATTGTGGTAACCGAGGTTGTTCGCCCCAAGCCGGTGAACTGGAGGCCTTCCTATACATCCTCGGACAAAATTCCCTTTGGATGTTATGTATTGTACAATGAACTTCCAGGATTATTCCCGGGACAAAAAATACATACTTCCAACCAAAGTTTGTACAATATCTTGGCGAACCGGGATTCCACCAGCGCCTCCAGCTATTTATTGATCAATGATTTCTTGGAACTTGACAAACAGGAGGTCAATAAATTACTTCAATACGTACAGGACGGCAATGATACCTTTATTGCTGCTTCCAATTTCGGGACCTACCTTTCGGATACCCTAAATATTGAAGTTGAAACCCAATACACCATTACGGAGGATACTGTACGGATAAGTCTTGCCAACAGTACATTTTCCAAACAAAATTACCCCTTAAAACGGGGAGTTTACAATACGCATTTTACTTCGGTAGATACATTGAACTCAACGGCCTTAGGGTATATTGCCTTTAATTCGGAACAGGGGCATTTACCAACTGCATCCATAAACAAAAACAAGGCACTAAATTTTGTAAGGGTAAAATTCGGCAAGGGCCATTTTTACCTCAACACTACTCCGCAAACGTTCACAAACTACTATATGCTAAGGGGCAATCAGGAGTATGTGGCACATGCCCTTTCCTATCTTAAGGATATGGATATTTTTTGGGATAATTATAAAAAATCCGGAAGAATCGTAATAGATTCCCCTATGCGCTTTGTACTTAACCAAGAACCCTTAAAATGGGCTTATTATCTCAGTATGATGGGATTATTGATCTTTATAATATTTAAGGCGAAGCGGGAACAACGCATCATTCCAATAATAAAACCTTTGGAAAATTCATCCATTGAATTTGCCAAAACCGTTGGAGGGCTGTATTATGAGCATAGGGATTATACAGATTTGATCATCAAAAAGATTAATTTTTTCCTGGAATATATTAGAAGTACTTACCACCTAAATACCGAAGCTATCAGTGATAAGACTGCTATGGATCTAGCGGGAAGGTCGAATAAACCACTCATAAAAGTCAAGGAGCTTTTAGATTTGATAGTACATCTTAAAAACAAGAAACATCACAGTGAACAGGATGTAATTCACCTGAACAAATTATTGAATCAATTTAAAAAATAATACATGGAAGAAAGTCAGCAAGGGGAAGACCACCAACCGTTGGAGTTTAAAAATAGGATAGACCTAGGTCAACTACAGACATCGGTGGCGCAGATAAAAACGGAATTGGGAAGAGTCATCATTGGGCAACAGGAAATGATAGAACTACTTATTATCTCTATCCTCGCCAATGGACACTCCCTAATTGAAGGGGTTCCCGGAGTAGCCAAAACCGTTACAGCCAAACTTTTGGCAAAAACTATGAACGTAGACTTCAGTAGGATCCAATTTACGCCGGATCTAATGCCGAGCGACATTCTGGGTACGTCTATCTTTAACGTAAAGACTTCGGAATTTGAGTTTAAAAAAGGCCCCTTATTTTCCAATATTATTCTTATAGATGAAATAAATAGAGCCCCCGCCAAGACGCAGGCAGCTCTGTTTGAGGCAATGGCCGAACGCCAAATTACCATGGATGGACTAACTTATGAAATGCGGCCGCCATTTTTGGTATTTGCCACCCAGAATCCTATAGAACAGGAAGGTACTTACCGACTTCCAGAGGCACAATTAGACCGATTTCTTTTTAAAATCAAAGTGAACTATCCGTCCTTGGAAGAAGAGATAGAGATTCTGGAAAGTAAACATCGCCAAAAAAACCAGAACTTGGAAAGCATAATAACCTCAGTGCTTAGCGCTGCCCAAATAGCCAGCTACCAAGAGGTTATCAAGGAAATTATAATAGAGAACAATTTAATGAAGTACATAGCAGGAATTGTCCATAATACACGTAACAATGCCAATCTATACCTCGGGGCCTCTCCAAGGGCTTCCATTGCTATCATGGACGCCTCCAAAGCGCTGGCAGCTATTAACGGGCGAGATTTTGTAACCCCGGATGATATTAAAAAGGTGGCATCCCCAATATTGGGACACCGGGTTATATTGACACCAGAAAGGGAAATGGAAGGATTTACCCCGGATAAGGTGATAAAACAAATTTTGGAGACTATTGAAATTCCAAGATAAAAATCAAAGCCTATCGGCCCAAAAATTCATCTTAGCTACCTCAAGCAAATGAAAAAAATCCTGAGAAACATCTATCTACAAAAAAGATTCTTTATTGTATTTACTGGTTTGGTCTTTGGTTTTTTGATCTCCTATATGGTACCGGACATTTTGGGGGCACTAAAATTGTTGTTCTATGTTTTTGTCCTATTTGTTGCGGTCGATATTATTTTGATATTCGCCTCCAAAGGCAGAATCAAAGGTATACGTTCGGTTCCTGAAAAACTTTCCAATGGGGATGAAAACGAAATTAAAATAAGCGTGTCCAATTCATATTTGTTCCCCGCCGGATTGAAAATTTTGGATGAAGTCCCCCATCAATTTCAAAAGCGCGATTTCGGAATTTACACTACTCTTGGAAAAGGAAAGGAAAAGGTTTTTAAGTATTATCTGAGACCTACCGAAAGAGGAGTATATTCTTTTGGGAATTTAAATGTCTTTGCCCACTCCCCTATTGGTTTCATTTGTAAAAAGTACACTTTTGGCAATGAGCAGCAAGTACCGGTGTACCCCTCCTTTCTACAATTGCGGAAGTACGACCTTATGGCCTTTTCCAATAAACTCTTCGAATACGGCCTTAAAAAAATTCGCCGTATTGGCCATACCATGGAGTTCGAGCAAATAAAGGACTATGTCCTAGGAGATGATATCCGGAACATCAACTGGAAAGCAACGGCTAAAAAAGGTGGCTTGATGGTTAATCAGTACCAGGATGAAAAATCACAACCTATTTATTCCATAATAGATAAGGGCAGGGTAATGAAAATGCCTTTTAACGGACTTAGCCTACTGGATTATGCAATCAACGCTACATTGGTCATTTCGCACATTGCCCTTAAAAAGCAGGACAAGGCCGGAATGTTTGCCTTTGGTAAAAAAATTGAAAATAGGGTAGTTGCAGAAAGACGAAGCTCCCAAATGAACCTTATTTTGGAAACACTCTACAATTTGGAAACCAATTTTGAAGAAAGTGATTACAGCCGACTATACGCCGATATTAAAAGGCATATCCCCCATAGAAGCCTACTCTTACTCTATACCAATTTTGAGACCTTGGATGCCCTGCAGCGACAACTACCCTACCTACAAGCTGTTGCCAGGGAACATTTATTGGTGGTCATTTTCTTTGAAAACACCGAATTGATCAAATTTACGGAAGAAAAAGCCGAGACCATTCATCAAATATTTGAGAAAACAGTTGCCGAAAAATTTATTTATGAGAAGAAGCTTATCGTTAACGAATTAAGGAAATACGGAATTCAAACCATTCTAACAAAACCGGAGCACCTGACCATAAATGCCATTAACAAATATTTGGAAATAAAAGCACGGGGACTTATTTAGTATTAAGAATACATCAATTCCTTTGGATATCCATTTCCCAACTACCAAAATCCATATTTTCTTGGGTTATATGGACCAACATCTCATTTCGCTTTCTATGCTTCCGCTCCGAAAATATATCAATAGTGATTCCAATGGAAACCCCACCTAATACCGTAGCCGCAAGATCCCTATTATCCCATCCACTATATTTATACTCATCATATGCCTCTTTGGCCAAGCCTGCCAGCAAACTTGAAGTTACGGAACCGGCAATTCTCCAATAGCGGTTACCTCCCGATAAGCCATCCGCTATATCTGCTCCAATAGCACCACTTAGGGTACCTGCCGTAAAATGTTTCACCTTATCCTTTTCCAGTTGTGCACACAATGGCATGGAGCACAAAAAAAACATAAACCCAACTATAACATACTTCATCGGCCACAAAGATACTAATGCCAATACAAAAACTCTTAAATGGGGATTTATAAAAAATATGTATCTTAACAAGAGTTAATCAATATTAAAAAAATGAATTCCAATTATACCCGCATATTTTCAGGAAATTTTATTTTGGCCCAGACCATATTCAACCAACTCAAGGCCATAGGCATAATACCGGTTATAAAGGATGAATCCGAATCTGGAAGATTGGCAGGTTTTGGATCGAGCATCCAAGGGAACCAGGAAATTTTTGTCCATGCCGATGAGTTGGAAAAAGCGCAAAGTATTGTCCAAGAAATTATTGGTGCTTAAAAGTAGGTGTGGACATGAAATTTATCCCTGAATCATTCTTGACCCTAAGGTTTATACAAATGGCCTAGTCTAAGTTTTTAAAATATCAACTTTGCCCCCTTTGCTTCACAAACAGTTGATCCCTTGTATAACCTACTGGAATTCACTACTTTTAGATAAAATAAAAAATCACTTTTTCATCTCCCCTGTATAAGAGCGATCACAGAATTCCCCTTCGCAATTAAACAGTCCTTATTAAAAAAATTGAAACAACCTATCTTCAGACATGGGTTGACGCATTGTAGCACCTTGGAAATCCAAATTGGATTTAATAGCATCAACATAAAACTTCAACATCATGAAAACAAAACTAAGCTTGTCCATATTCTTGCTAGTGCTATTGGCCATATCCCTTTATTGGAAACAGCAAACCACCCCCGAGGTGTTGGAGGTAACACAGGAAGCCGGTTTTTACTCCATGAAATGTACTGTTGCCAAATATCTTTTGAGCAATGTGGATACCACCCAACAAATTGCCCCCTTATTTGCCAACCTTGGAAATTTACATTTTGGGATAAGTACCAAAGACCAAAAAGCCCAAACCTATTTTGATCAGGGCGTAAAACTTACTTATGCCTTTAATCATGCCGAAGCCCACCGCTCGTTTATGGAAGCTTCGCGACTTGATCCAAAGACCGCCATGACCTATTGGGGACAGGCTTACACATTGGGGCCCAACATAAATGACCCCATGCCCGATGACGAACGAAGAATAAAAGCATATGAAGCAATCTTAAAAGCCAAGAACCTGTCTCAAAACAGTTCGTCCAAAGAAAAAGCTTTAATAGAAGCTTTGAGCCATAGATATAGCGATGATATAACCAAAGAATTATCAGAATTGAACATGGCCTATATGAGGGCCATGGCAAAAGTAGTGGAATCATTTCCGGATGATGCCCATGTACAGACCTTGTACGCGGCATCCATAATGAATACGATGCCATGGAACTATTGGGACCTAAAGGGCAACCCGGCTCACAATACCCTTAAAGCCAAAACTGCGCTGGAAAAGGCCATGGAACTAAACCCCGATCACCCAGGAGCGCACCATTACTATATTCATATGGTTGAACTTCCCAAACCGGACCTAGCCATACCCAGTGCGGATAAACTAGGGTCCTTAATGCCGGCAGCCGGTCATATTGTACATATGCCTTCACATATTTATATTAGGGTAGGAAGATACGCGGATGCAGTAAAAGTTAATGAAGCCGCTATTTTGGCAGATGAGGATTATATCTCCCAATGTTATTCCCAGGGTATGTATCCCTTGGGATATTACCCTCACAATCTGCACTTTCTATGGTCTGCCTCTACACTCCTGGGCAACAGTGACAAAGCCATTAATGCCGCCAAGAAAACTGCGGAAAAGGTCCCAATTGGCGAAATGGCAACTTTGCCATTTTTACAGGATTTTGCCGCCTCACCACTTTTGGCCTATACCCGTTTTGGAAAATGGAATGAAGTTCTTACCATCCCCTTCCCTGGAGATGAATATAAACACCTTAAACTTATTTGGCATTACGCAAGGGGAATTGCCTTTATCAGGAAAAATAATATCAAGGAGGCCAAAGAAGAATTGGAGGCCCTAAGGCTCATGAAAAACGATCCGGAACTAGAAACTGTTCTGGCCAATTACACCAATCCATCTTCAAGTATAGCCCAAATTGCACATGGGGTTGTTTCAGGTGAGTTAGCCAGTGCCATTGGAAATATTCCAGCGGCCGTGCAACACCTAAAGCAAGCTGTATTATATGAAGACCAGTTAATTTACAGCGAACCAACAGCATGGCATATACCGGTAAGACAGACCTTGGGTGCCGTTTTACTAAAGGCCCAAAAATATAAAGAAGCTGAAGAAGTGTATAAGGCAGACCTGGAAATCCTCCGCCAAAACGGCTGGTCTTTAATGGGGCTGTATAAAAGCCTTATTGGCCAAGGTAAAATGGAGGAAGCAAAAAAGATCGAGCAGGAATATAATGATGCATGGAAACATGCCGATATCCCTTTAAAAACTTCTGTATTATAATTGTGCACAACAAAATAACGAAACACGGCTTAAGGAAGTGTGCAAGGTGTTTTAAAAACCCTTTCCCTTTTTGGGAATTATGCAGAAATAAATTTATTGTTCCTCCTACAAATGCTTGGCTTCTTCCTTGGCTTGGGCAAATTCCGCCATCATGTCCATCACAATTTGGGCAGCGGGTTTTATTTCATGGATTAGTGCCGCTACCTGGCCAATTTCCAATTCCCCTTCCTCCAAATCGCCCTCGAACATTCCTTTTTTAGCCCTGGCCCTGCCCAAGAGGGATTTTAGTTCCTCTACCGTTGCACAGCCCGCATAGGCTTTTTGTATATCGGCATAAAACTTATTTTTGATCAAGCGTACCGGAGCCAACTCTTTTAATGTCAATTGTGTCGCACCATCACCCGCCTCTACCACTTTTTGCTTAAACAAGGGGTGTGATGAGGCTTCATTGCTGGCTACAAATCTACTGCCCACCTGAACCCCATCGGCACCCAAAACCATAACGGCCAACATGGCTCTACCAGTAGCAATTCCACCGGCAGCTATTAAAGGGATGCTTATTTTTTCCCTTACCGCAGGAATCAATGTAAGTGTGGTGGTCTCATCCCTACCATTGTGCCCGCCAGCCTCAAAACCTTCCGCTACAATAGCGTCTACCCCAGCTTCCTCGGCTTTTTGCGCAAATTTCACACTACTCACCACATGCACTACAGTGATGCCCCTGTCCTTTAAATAGGTAGTCCAGGTTTTAGGATTTCCTGCCGAAGTAAATACAATCTTTACATCAAGCTCCACTATGATCTCCATAAGCTGCCCAATATCCGGATACAACATAGGAACATTAACGCCAAAAGGCTTATTGGTAGCCATCTTGCACTTCTCTATATGTTCTCGAAGTACCTCCGGATACATGGATCCCGCTCCAATTATACCCAATCCACCGGCAGTGGAAACAGTAGATGCCAAACGCCAGCCACTGGCCCAAACCATACCGGCCTGGACTATTGGATATTGAATTCCAAAAAGATCGGTAATTCTATTTCCCATTATTCTTTTATCAATTTAAATTTCTTACTGATTCCATCCACCTTCACATGAATAATATATATGGCCTTGCTTAAATTATCCACAGATATTTGCTCGTTGCCTTGGTTAAATTGCCTTTCCAGGATACGTTTTCCGTAGATGTCATACAGTGTTACTTGGGCATTCCCATAGGTTTCGGGGAGCTGTACTTGAAATGCTGTCTTTGAAGGGTTCGGATATAGGTACCACAAATCATCTTTGCCTTTTGAAATATCTATCCCCAATAGCACCAAGGGTTTGGCGAAATTGGGTATTCCATAACCCATTCGTGAATTTGGATTTTGATAAAGGGAAGAGGATTCCCGTACCATGTCCATAATTTCCATATTGTCTTTATCAGGAAAAGCCTGCCAAAGGGAAGCGATGGCTCCAGCCATAATAGGTGAAGCAAAAGAGGTTCCATTATTTCCCACCAATCTATTGTCCGGCCCAATTACCGTTGCCCCTTTGCCCAAGGCCATCCCATCTGGTTTAATCCTATTATCTACGCTTGGCCCCCTGGAACTAAATGCCACATAGTTGCCGGAGGCATCAACCGCTCCAACCGCAAATACATTGGCATCTGCCGGAGCCGTAATTTTGCCCCAAGAACTATCACCGGAATTCCCTGCAGAATTCACAACCAATATCCCTTTTTCAGTTGCTATACTGGCACCCCGGGAAATAAACGCCGTATTTCCATCCATATCCACTGGGGAATAACTATAGCGTGGATTATCATAAGTACTATAGCCCAAGGAACTGTTAATAATATCTACCCCAAGGCTATCTGCCCGCTCGGCAGCCTCTACCCAATAACTTTCCTCCACTGGTGTTTCGGTAGCGGCATCTTCTGTTCTAAAGAGAATATAACTTGCATCAGGGGCGGTACCAACAAACCGTCCGTCTACAAAACCAGCCATATCGGACAGCACCCTTGTTCCGTGATCATTTCCATTGGTTGCATAAATGTTTGTTGAGCGGGCAACAAAATCGTACCCACCCCATAAATCATTGTTGGCACGTAAACGATCAAATGCCTCCATTTGATCCACATTGGGAAAGCTACTATCCAAAACGGCAATTAAAAATCCCTCACCGGTAAAGTTATTATAGTGCAAGACATCCACTCCCAATTGTTTTACCTGCACATTGCTTTGGCCATAGACAAAATCCGTCTCTTGCTGCAAAAACTTGTTTACATGGTTATTGGATTTACTTTCCGATGTAATAACCGGGCCAGGCCTGGCATTTAACCCCCTATCGGCATAAGAAATACGGTCTACAAACTGAAGGTTCGTTAAGGCTGCAATATTGGATTCACTGCCTATAACGTGGACGCAATTGAACCATTTGGACTTGGACTTGACCGTGATGCCGTTTTGCAGTTTTAACTGGGCAATATAGTCCTCGTTGACAGGAACGTCCCTTTCGTCTATGGCTATATTGAATCTATTCTTCTTTTGTATTGCCCGTTCCGATAAAATACTTGATGGATTTAAAATGGACTCCTCCACTTGGTCTTTATCATTAAAATATACCCAGGCATGTTCTTGTGCCCTTCCCCAAACCGAGAATATTATAAATAATAAAAGAGTAGCCCTGGCCATTTTAAGAGATTACACCTGAACCTATAAGTTCCTCTCCAATATACCAGGCTACAAATTGCCCTTCCGTAATAGCCGATTGTTTTTCAACAAAATCTACATACAGACCTGCATCCACCCTGTAAAGTGTTGCTTTTTGCAATGGTTGACGATATCTTATCCTTGCCATAACCTCCATGGTCTGATCCACTTCCAATGCCAGATCTGTGCGCACCCAATGCAATTCATCATTGTTCACAAATAGGGTTCTACGGTAAAGCCCAGGATGACTCTTGCCCTGACCAGTATAGATTACATTTTGGTCAACATCGGTTTCAATTACGAACAAGGGTTCTTTGGTGCCCCCCACGTCCAATCCCTTGCGCTGTCCTTTGGTAAAGTAATGGGCTCCTTGGTGCTCCCCTACTACTTTCCCATCGGTTGGTTCATAGTGTGGCTTTTCGGCAAAAAAGGCCAATTCCTCCAATTTGGAGGCAAACTGGGGAACCGTACTCCCATACTGCTCCAACACAGCTGGCACTTCTACAATTACCCCTTTTTTGGGTCGTAATTTCTGCTGCAGAAACTCTGGCAACCGTACCTTCCCAATAAAACACAATCCTTGGGAATCCTTTTTATCGGCAGTGATCAAATCATTATCAGCAGCTATTTTCCTAACCTCAGGCTTCTGTAACTCCCCTATTGGGAACAAGGTTTTGGCGAGTTGTTCCTGGGATAGTTGACATAAAAAATAGGATTGGTCCTTATTTCCGTCCGCACCTGCCAGCAATCGATAGGTCTCCGTTCCGTCCTCATTTTTTATAATGCCCTTTCTACAATAGTGTCCTGTTGCTACATAGTCTGCTCCCAGCTGCATAGCAATTTTCATAAATACATCAAACTTTATTTCCCTATTGCACAGCACATCAGGGTTTGGAGTTCTACCTTTTTCGTATTCCCTGAACATATAATCCACAATACGTTCTTTGTACTGGGCACTTAAGTCCACTGTCTGAAAGGGTATTCCCAACTTCTCCGCCACTATAAGGGCATCATTGCTATCCTCCAACCAAGGGCATTCCTTGGAAATGGTCACGGAATCGTCGTGCCAATTCTTCATAAAAAGGCCAATAACCTCATAGCCTTGCTCCTTTAATAGATATGCCGTAACACTGGAATCCACACCGCCGGAAAGTCCGACTACCACCTTTTGCATCTGTAATTATTTAATGTTATCCTTAGTCGTTCCAAACCAATTATGACTTACACTGCAAAAATACGAAATTGGAATTTGCTTCCCCCAAAAATACCGTGTAATGACAATTGCCGGGATATGTGCTTACCCAATGATAATCAATTGCCATCCAATAAAGGTATTAAACCTCAGGACAAGCCTGTCTGCCGACAAAGGCAGGCCCTGAACCCAATAATATGAATCGACCCTAGGGGCGAGGTATTGAGCCTAGATCCCGCCGAAAAAGGCGGGATTAGTTCAACTTGTAATTTTAAGTGCGTCTTACTGACTTCTCAAAATTGAGTTTCACTAATAAATTATCTGGACCCATATTAATTTGGCCTTGTGCCTATTTCTTTTAAGCATACCATATTGATAAAAGTGGAGCCCCCCTCTTAAAGAAGAATAATCAAGTTATAAAAAACACCCATACATCAAAAGAAGCCACTTTAGCATACTAAAAAGAACACTTTACAACTATTAGTTTTATACAGCCTAAAAAAAAACAATCTTTGGAGACCCAAATCTTACCAAATTAAACCAAGCCAATGCTAAAAACCCCGACCAAATGGCCGGGGTTTTTATTGATACCGCCAAAAGGGTATAATACCCCAAGGCTTGCCTCGTAAATTAAAGTTCGTATCCTTCGAATGCCTCGCGGGCTTGCCCCGAGGTAGTTTACTTAAGGAATGACTCCGGCACCTTACTACTAGGTTTTAAGCACATCCATAAAATTCAAAAAAAAAGTGCTTGAATAAATCCAAGCACTTTAATTCTATATTAAGTGGATTTCGTCTTATTTCTTGCCTAACTTTTTCTGTTCCTCGGCCTGCTCCATCATTTCCCTCATCTTTTTCTGAAACTTATTTTCCTTTTTAGGCTTCTTTTTATTCTCTTGTATCTGGGCGTGGATCTTATCCTCATCCAAAATAAAATTCTTGATGGCCAACATTATAAAAATGGTGATCAAGTTAGATACAAAATAGTACAAACTCAGTCCACTTGCATAGTTGTTGAAGAAAACCAACATCATCAAGGGGGACAAATACATAATAAATTTCATATTAGGCATTCCGGGTTGGGTCTGCATATTCTGTCCAGTTGTCATCATCATATAAAAGAATATGGCAACGGAGGCCAATATTGGAAACAAACTTACGTGATCCCCATAAAATGGAATGGTAAACGGCAATTGTGCAATGGCATCATAGGAAGAAAGGTCATCTGCCCATAAAAACGGCTTCTGTCTCAATGCAAAGGAAGTTGGGAAAAACATAAACAGGGCATAGAAAATTGGCATCTGCAACAAAGCAGGCACACAGCCACTCATAGGACTTACCCCGGCCTTGTTGTACAATTTCATGGTTTCCTGCTGCTTTTTCATGGCATTGTCCTTGAACTTTTCATTAAGCTCTGTAATTTCAGGCTTCAACACCTTCATTTTAGCTTGGGACAAGTAAGATTTATAAGTGGCCGGTGACATAATAAGTCTTACCAAAATAGTCATGACCACTATGGCAATACCATAAGGCAGGAACGAACTAAGGAATGTATATACAGGGGTAAATATATATCTATTGATCCATCCAAAAATTCCCCAACCGAAGGGAATGGAATCTTCCAGCCCCAATTCCTTGTACTGAGCCAAGACCTTGACATCTGTAGGCCCGTAGTACCAGTTAAAATTATAGGCAAATTCACCACCTTGCAACTCCAAAGGCACCACAGCGGCAAATTCTTTGGTAAATTGTTGGGTGTGACTTTCTTCCTCCACCAAATTTACAGAATTCAATTTCGCGGTTTCAAACTTATTGACATAGGTAAGTATAGAGCTAAAAAAGTGTTGACGGTAAGAAATCCATTTCACATCCACCTCCGTTTCCTCATCCTCACTACCTTCGGACAACTTACTTATTTTGTCCCCATCGTGGTTATAGGTAACCCTAGTATATCTATTCTCATATTGGATACTTTTGGAATGGCGGATCGCCTTCATCTTCCAATCCAAATCAATGGGTTTGGAACTATTAACAATGCCATTTAAACCTTGTGAACGCACTGTAAAACCAATGAGATATTCGTCTGGTTTCATTTCGTAGCGATACTCCAGAAACTTATCCGCTGCCACTTTGGCTTTCATGGAAAGCACCTGATTGTCACCAGATTTGGAAAGTGTGGGTTCAAAGTAAAGATCATTGGTGTTCAATACCCTGTTGTCCGAAGTACTAAAATTAAGGGCAAAATTGGCATTGCCATCTTTTATTAAATAAACGGGAATGGAATCATAGGTTACGTACCCTTTCATCTTTGCCTCGATTATCTGGCCTCCCTTATTGCTTATTTCCAAATAAACAACATCGTTTTCCAATACCGTTGTTCCCTCTGAAGGAGCCGTATAACCAAAGGCACCTATAGCACTTTTGTAACTTGCAACAGCCGTAGAATCTTGTAGATCAACTGTTTTTGGTTGGGCAACCTCTTCTTTGGTTACATCGGCTTTTTGCATTTCAGCGGCTTCAAGCTGCTCTTGTTTTGCCTTCTGCGCTTCCAGCTCTTCCGGTGTTGGCTGGTTCTGCCAAAACATAAAAATAAGAATACCAAAAATCAGCACAAAACCGATAATGGTATTAATATCCAATTTCTTTTCCTCCATCTAAAATTTAATTTTAAAATATTATCGGCAGGGATATAAACAACAGCTACGTTCCCAACGGATTAAATCAGCTTGCAAATATATGCCCAATTAGATTATATATGTCAAACTGGCATAGTTTATTGCTTTCCTTCCTTCTGATGTTTTAAGGCAGCTTTAATAAACCCTACGAACAACGGGTGCGGATTGTCTACCGTACTCTTGTATTCAGGGTGATATTGTACCCCAATAAACCAAGGATGGGCAGGCACCTCTACTATTTCTACCAAACCAGTTTCCTTATTTATCCCGGAGGCAACCAGCCCGGCTTCCTCCAATTGCTTTTTATAATTGTTGTTAAACTCATAACGATGCCGATGACGCTCAGAAATTTCGGAAGCTCCGTGATAGATCTTTTGTACCAGACTATCTTTTTCCAAATGACAGTCCCAAGCTCCCAGTCGCATAGTCCCCCCCTTGTTAACAATATTCTTCTGTTCTTCCATAATACTGATTACCGGGTCAGAGGTGTTTTCGTCCATCTCCGTGGAATTTGCTCCCTTTAGACCTAGTACATTTCTGGAATATTCAATTACGGCCATTTGCATTCCCAAACAAATACCCAAAAATGGTATTTTATTTTCACGGGCAAACTGCACTGCCTTAATTTTGCCTTCTATTCCCCTTTCACCAAAACCTGGGGCTACTAGGATTCCGTCCAGACCCTGCATCTTTTTTTCCACATTCTTGGCCGTAAGATGTTCGGAATGAATTGATTTCACCTTTACCTTTACATGGTTTACCGATCCTGCATGGATAAAGGATTCCAAAATGGATTTATAAGAGTCCTGTAATTCCACATACTTCCCAATAAGACCAACGGTCACCTCATTTTTTGGATTCTTGTGCCACTGTAAAAATTGGTTCCAATTTGTAAGATCGGGCACTACATTGTCCGGTAGTGCCAACTTTTTTAAGGTTACGGTATCCAATCCTTCCTCTTGCATCAATATAGGTACATCATATATGGTTGATGCATCAATGGATTGTATAACCGCTTCCCTTTTTACATTGCAAAAAAGTGCCAATTTTTCCTTTAAGTCATCCGGAATCTCATGTTCTGTTCTACAGACCAAAATATCTGCCTTGATACCGCTTTCCATTAAAGTTTTTACGGAATGTTGTGTAGGTTTGGTTTTTAACTCCCCAGCTGCAGAAAGATAAGGCACCAAGGTTAAATGAATAACAATCCCATTATTATCGCCCAACTCCCACAGCAACTGGCGTACAGCTTCAATATATGGCAAGGATTCTATATCCCCAACAGTACCCCCAATTTCGGTAATGACAATATCATAATCCCCACTTTTCCCCAATAACTGGATACGCTCCTTAATTTCATTGGTGATATGGGGCACTACCTGAACCGTTTTTCCCAAAAATTCACCTCTGCGTTCCTTTTCAATAACACTTTGGTAAATTCTTCCGGTGGTTACATTATTTGCCTGTGAAGTCCTAACATTCAAAAAGCGCTCGTAATGACCCAAATCCAAATCGGTCTCTGCACCATCATCGGTAACATAGCATTCGCCATGTTCATAGGGATTTAAAGTTCCCGGATCAACATTTATGTAAGGGTCCAATTTTTGAATAGTGGTTCTATAACCCCGAGCCTGTAACAATTTGGCAAGAGAGGCTGCTATAATCCCTTTTCCGAGGGATGAAGTAACCCCACCGGTTACAAAAATATATTTAGTCTGCGACATGAAGCGTTAGGTTGAATTCGTAACGCGAGCAAAAATACGAATTGCTATAACAATTCATGGGTATTATTGGGGAAAATCTTTTTGAATTTTGCGAATTAAGCCCTCAAGTCCATTAATTTTAATTTCCAGCATGGCCCGTAACAAATTTCCCAGCTTTCCCTCTGGAAAACCGCTTTGTTGAAACCACACCAAATAAGGTTCGGGAAGTTCCACCAAATATCTTCCCTTAAATTTACCAAATGGCATTCTATAATGGGCCAATTCTATTAATTGCCTCTTGTCCGGAACTACATTCATACTAAAGATTCTATCCAAAGATAGGACCTTCAAAGATGCAACCCAAGCATTTGATCAAAATCCAATACTAATTTTATACCAAACGTATTTTCAATATTCCCATAGGGAATTTCGTATTTTTAAGACAAATCCCCTATCTTTAAACACGTATAATTTACATTTATAAATTTTAGCCTTGGATTTGGCTTTATCAACAATTTGGATTGATCATTCTGATATTAGGTAGTTCAATATATCCGGAAAATATCATCTAAGAACCTTTTTAAAAACCATACTGGACCTTCATATAAAAACACATAGATGAAACGAAGAACATTTATAGGAACCTCAGCAGCCGCGTCGGTTGGCCTACTGGCTTGCAAAAATGGAAATGCCATGCAAACAAACACAAAAATTGAAGCAAAACTAAACAACAACATTAATCACAGCGTTTGCTATTGGTGCTATGGGAGCATCCCTCTTGAAGATTTTCTAAAGTCCCTAAACGAATTGGGAATAAAAAGTATAGACCTTATTGGTCCTAAAGACTGGCCCTTGCTAAAGAAGTACAATATTAATTCCTCCATGTGCAACGGGGCCGAAATAAGTCTTACCGAGGGTTGGAACGACCCCAAATATCATGAAACTTTGATTAATAATTACACAGAGATGATTCCCAAGGTAGCGGCCGCAGGTTATACCAATCTTATCTGTTTTAGCGGCAATCGAAGGGGAATGGATGATGCCGTTGGACTACAAAACTGTGTAGACGGATTAAAGAAGATTATGCCCCTTGCCGAAAAACACGGGGTGGTAATCCAAATGGAATTATTGAATTCCAAGGTGAACCATGAAGATTATATGTGCGACCACACCGAATGGGGGGTGGAATTATGCAAAAAATTAGGGTCCGATAATTTCAAACTGCTTTATGATATTTACCATATGCAGATAATGGAAGGCGACATTATTCGGAACATCCAAGACTATCATTCGTACTTTGGGCATTACCACACCGGTGGAAATCCCGGACGAAATGAAATTAACGAAACTCAGGAACTATATTATCCTGCCATCATGAAGGCTATTCTGGCAACAGGTTATAAAGGACATGTGGCCCAAGAATTCATCCCCACTTGGGAGGATAAAATAGCCGCCCTAAAAGAGGGAGTGACCATTTGCGACGTATAAAGTTAAATATGGTTAACGGGATACTTTTGAAAAGGTGTCCCGTTAATTGTTTAGTGCTTTTCCTATCTTTTTGTTCCAAATTAATTGTTGAACGGTATCCCTGGAAAAATTGGTCTCTGAGTCATATTGGTTCTGATAGTCGTTTAGCTCACGGAGCACATTCCTATATATCTCTTTAACCTCCGCCTTTGCATTGTTGGTGAATTTGGTCCTGGCCAGTATTTGTCTCAATTTTCGGGCAAACACTTCGGAAATATCAAAGTGCAATTGTTCATGGCCCAGGATGATCGGGTTGGCCAATTTAGGCTTGTACCACGATTTATCCGGATAAAAATAAGTGTCCACCTTAAAATCAAGTTCCATTGCATCCTTGGTCCCTTGTGCAGAAAAACTATAGGAGATACCACTGGCCGTAATAGCCGCGGCACTGGAAATACCGGATGGCCTCCCCTTGAAATCGGACCAGCTTAATTTTCTTTCCGGGGTCCATAAAATCACCTCATCTTCCTGGGCATAGCCCAAATGGGACATAAGCCATATAAGAAGCCATACTACTTTCGTTAAAGTTCCCACTGAAAAATGATATTCCTTACTATAGATGGATGCGGGCTATTATGCACAGGATATGTACTTGCCGCATGCTTAAAATTTCTTCCGTATTTACCAGAAACAATCTTGGCGATCCGTCTAGGATAGACCTCCATATGCTTTTTGAATCCGGTAGGGGAATCCTCCGATTCCATCCCCATCAATTCACAGCTCGTACCAAATCCATCTGCAAAGGTTAGTTTCCCTTTCAACGGAATCAATCCTTAAGTTCTACAATATTCATATTCTCAAATCCGAGGATGTAGGAAGCCCTGTTGTAATACCCGGATGAGATATCTTTGTTAAAATTGAATTTGTTGCCCACATATTCGGTTTCACCAACAAGTTTGGAAGCACTTACCAAGTCTTCTTTATAAGCCAATTTTAGAAGTAGGTCATAAGTAAGGTCAAAACCGCGAATTGCGTAAGCATCCGGTTCCGCACCATACCTCTTCCTATATAATTTCACAAAACTATTCTCCCCAACTTCCCTGGATGCAGAAGGGTAGGTAAATCTTAAATTGGAAAGATGGGCGTAGGAAACAATTTCACTTTCAAAGGCCTTGTTCTTATCCGTGGTAAAAAGGCGTATGCTAATATCCTCATTTATCATTGAATTAAGCAAAGAGCCTACGTGATAAACCACATTTGCCTGATCAGTTTCCAAAAACACCCAATTCTCCGTCTCCAAAGAAAATATTTTGGTGATTTTCTGGATATCCACTGAACGATCTTCCTTTAAAGCTACTATTTTAGCCCCAGGAAACTTCATTAACAAAGCAGATTCGGTAGCCTTGTTCTTTTGATCGGCAATTATGATAACGTTTTCATTTGTCCTTAGTCCCTCTACATAGGTCATCATATGTTCCTGCATGACCTTTTCCGAAGGAAGGGCGAAAAACACATTGTTCAAACTTAAATCGCTTTTATCCGATAAAGGCGCAACCACGGGCACTCCATATTCAGAGGCCTGCAGCGCTACCTCTTTTAGGGATTGGGTCTCCAAAGGCCCGAAAATTGCCGATACCCCCATTAAATTCTCCTTTTGCAATATGCCCTTGGTGCGATTTAGGTTCAATTGGGTATCATAGGTTTTAACATCAACGGAGATTCCGAGTTTGGCTATGGAATCCAAGGCAACCATGGCCCCGGAATAAAGTCCCAAACTATATTTTACATCCTTTCTGTTCTCAATGGCACTTTTGGTAGCTGCATTGTCGTTTAGATCCAATCTGTCCAATCTAAAAGGCAAAAGAAATACCAATTTTGGGCGGTTTAGCGTATTGATGCTGTCCTTTAAATTGATCTTATCCAGGATAAGGGCATTTTTTACATCAAAATTCCCTGTTTGGGCCTTGGGAAGCTTCAAGACCATACCAGCCTTTAATCCATCCTTTAACTCTGGATTTAGTTCCAATAACTCCGTATAGGTAACACCAAATTTGCGCGTAAGTGAAAACTCGGTTTGCTTTGGTTTCACCTCATAGAAATTGTAATTATCAATATTGACCTCACCAGTCTCAATCTTTTTCGCCGGAATCCTTAGGACCATACCTTCCTTTAACCCTCCCCGTTCTTTTATTTCAGGATTCAAGGCTATTATTTCGTTGGCCGTTAATCCAAATTTTTTCTCCAAACTATAAAAAGTTTGCTTGGCCGGAACCGTATATGAATTGTACAGTTGGGTATCCTGATCCTCAATGGAGCTCCCCAGTATCTTGGGCAATAGCAACTCTTGCCCAGAGGACAGATAATCGGTTATTTTGGACAATTTAGGATTTAACACCAGTAAGCTATCTATAGTAATCCCGTACTTATTGGCTATACTCCAACGCGTTTCCTTGGGTTGTACCGTATAGATTTCATAATTTTCTTCAATGTATGCCTTTTCGGATGGGTCTACCCTTTTATACTTGGGTATCTTAAGAATCATGCCTTTTTTCAATTGAACGGAGTACAGCTCTTTATTGTACCGTTTAATTTCATCCTCCGAGATATTGTACCGTTTGGCAATTCCGAACAAGGTTTCCTTTCTTTTGGTCTTGTGCGAAGTATATCCTATTGGCTCCCGATGCTTAGGGTTGGACTCGTCAACTTGTAATGCCTGCAATAAGGCATCTACCTTTGAAACGCTATCACTTTTTACACCCGCTCCATTGGAAGATGGTATTACCAAAATAGTATTGGCCCTTAGAGCCTGGCCCTTTTTTAGCTCCTTGTTATAATGTAATATTCCTTGCTCGCTAACATTGTATCTTTTTGCGATACTTTCCAATGTTTCCCCCGATTTAACGGAATGGGTAGTGAATTTTTGTGCAATTGCATTGATGCTCACCAACATTAATAAAAATGTCGTCAATATTAATTTTCCAAATATTTTCACAAGTATAGATTTTATTTGTTCTATTTAAAATATGCCATGTACAAAATTGAGAACGAACATAAATACAACAATGTTATAATTAAAACTAAAAAATAATGCACAGCCGGAAATTCATAATTCCTTGGTACTAGCTCTCAAATTATTCCCATTCGATCGTTGCAGGTGGTTTGGAACTAATATCATAAACCACTCTATTTACACCCCTAACCTTATTGATAATGTCGTTGGAGGTTTTTTGAAGGAACTCATAGGGTAAATTTACCCAATCGGCCGTCATACCATCCGTGCTTTCCACCGCTCTTAAAGCTACACATTTTTCATAAGTCCTTTCATCTCCCATTACACCTACACTATTCACAGGCAAAAGCATAGCCCCTGCTTGCCAAACCTTATCATAAAGTCCCCATTCCTTTAATCCGTTGATAAAGATGGCATCTACCTCCTGCAAAATAGCCACTTTCTCGCGTGTAATATCCCCAAGGATGCGAATGGCCAAGCCTGGTCCAGGGAAGGGATGCCTTCCCAACAACTCCTTATCTATTCCCAAACTGGCACCAACACGCCTAACCTCATCTTTAAACAACATTCGTAAGGGCTCCACTACCTTCAATTTCATATAATCTGGCAATCCACCAACATTATGATGACTTTTAATGGTGGCTGACGGACCTCCCGTGGCAGAGACAGATTCTATAACATCGGGATATATTGTTCCTTGTGCCAACCATTTTGCATCTTCCACCAAATGGGATTCATCATCAAAGACCTCAATAAAGACCCTTCCAATGGTCTTTCTTTTCTTCTCAGGATCACTTTCCCCTTCCAGACTATCCAAAAAACGTGCCGAAGCGTCAACACCCTTCACATTTAATCCCATTCCTTCATATTGGTCCAATACCGATTGGAACTCGTTTTTCCTCAACAGTCCATTATTAACGAAAATACAGTGTAAATGTTTTCCAATTGCTCTGTGCAATAAGACTGCGGCTACTGTGGAGTCCACCCCCCCGGACAGCCCAAGTATTACCTTTTCACCTCCAATTTTAGCCTTTAATTCCGCAACGGTAGTTTCAACGAAAGAATCCGGGGTCCATGTTTGGGCCACCCCAGCTATATGTACCAAAAAGTTTTCCAACAATTTCTTCCCATCGGTAGTATGATATACTTCCGGATGAAATTGAATGGCATAGGTATCTTCCCCTTTTAACTTATAGGCCGCATTTTCCACATCATGGGTACTTGCCAATTTAATGGCTCCTTCAGGTAATTTTTTAATGGTATCGCTATGGCTCATCCAAACCTGGCTTCCTTCAGAAATCCCTTGAAAAAAGGATTCACTGTGATCTATAAAGGACAATTTTGCCCTGCCGTATTCACGGGTATTGGAAGGAGCCACATTGCCACCGTTAAAGTGCGCCAAATATTGGGCTCCGTAACAAACTGCCAATAGAGGTTTCTTCCCTTTGATCTGGGATAGATCAGGATGTGGAGCTTCATCCCCCCTAACAGAAAAAGGCGATCCAGAAAGGATAACAGCCTTGTATTCCGATAAATCTTCGGGCAAATGGTTGTACGGTTTTATTTCGCAGAAAATATTAAGTTCCCTGACCCTTCTAGCGATGAGCTGCGTATACTGGGAACCAAAATCTAATATGAGGACGTTATTTTGCATGGGCAAAAATAGTAATTTGAAATTTTTGAAAAAGTATCTTTTGGGTATAATAATCACAAAACTTATAAACAGCAAGTTATTGGGGAGGCTATTTGTCGATATAGCCTATTAAACAAGGGCTTCATTAAAGCCGTAAAAAACACAAAAATTGCCCGTAACCCACAACAATCCAATTGGAACAGGGTGAAAATTTGGCTCAATTGCAAAGATTTTTTAATATAAGCACAAAAAAAGCCCGGTAACCAACCGGGCTTACTAATCAAAACCAACCTAAACCAATTAGCTAATTATTAGTACTCACAATTTCCTGAGAAATTATTTTCAAATTCATAGCAATTTATATCTATAACACCTGAGAAAAGAAATACCCTACTCCAACATTTATTTTTATCTTTAATAAACCTAAAAAAGTTTATCATGGCCACCGATTATTTAGAGGAAATAAAGGAAGAACTACAAAAGGCCCCCAAGGAAAAAGACCATCCCTTTCGTTTTTTCACGCTTGCCACTGTAGGGTTGGACCAGGTAGCCCGTTTACGCACTGTCGTATTGAGGGAAGTTTCCGAAAATCTACTACTGATTTTTTATACCGATAAGCGCTCAAAAAAAATTACCCATATAAAAGAAAACAAAAGGGTTAGCCTACTCCTATACCATCCAGGTAAACTGCTTCAATTAAAAATCGAAGGCACGGCCACCTACAAAGATGACGATGCCACCAAAGAGCAATATTGGAGCAAACTGGACAGCTACGCAAAAAAGCAATACACTACTAGCAGGTCTCCTGGGAGTAATTTAATCAACCCCCAAAATCTTGAATATTTGAGTGAAGAAAACCATTTCTGTCTTGTAGAGATTACACCCTACAAAATTGAATATCTAAAGTTAAGTCAACCCCACCATATTAGGGTCCGATTCTCCAAAGTAGGTGTACAATGGGAAAGTGAATACTTGGTGCCCTAACACCATTCTAGGCCATGGAATCCAATATCATCGAGATATCCTTCTCCGTGGTATCCGGATTAATAAAACAAAAACGAGCCGCCGTTTCATAAACACCCTTTTGTCTATACTTGGTGGGCGTTACAAGGGCAAAACCTTCCCGGTGATTTTTATAGGTCCATTGGGTATAATCTTCTGGAGACCATCCCTTTCTTCTAAACAAAACACAGGAAAGACTTGGCTCCCTTACCAATTCCACCAAGGGGTGCCTATTTATTAATTCCCCTGCCAAATTGGCCAACCCAATACCCTGATCAACTGCCCATGAATATTTATCGGTCCCGTGCATGGCCAGTGAAAACCAAAGCGGCAATCCCCTGACCCTACGTGTCAATTGTATTTGATAATCCGAAGGGTTAAAACCATGGGCACCCTCATCCTTAAATATTTCCAAATAGGAACCTTCCTGCGAATGCGCTTCCTTGGCCAATTCCGGATTTTTATAAATTATGGCCCCACAATCATAGGGTGAAAAAAGCCATTTATGCGGGTCAATGGTAATACTATCAGCCCTTTCTATCCCTTGAAACAAGGGCCGGGCCGATTTAGAGGCCAAGGCGCCCCCTCCATAGGCGGCATCCACATGGAACCAAAGGTTTTCGGTCTTGCAAATTTCGGCAATACCGGACAAATCATCTATTATACCAGCGTTTGTGGTACCCCCAGTTGCCACAACGGCAAATAACCTATCCCTTTGTTGGGCATCCAAGGAATTTAATCTTTCACTTAGGGCCTCTGCGGTCATCTTTTCCTCGGTTTCCACCAAAAGCACATCACAATCTATCACCTTGGCCATCGACTTTACCGATGAATGGGCTCCGGATGAGGTTATGATCAAGCCTTTTTTATTCACATTCCCCGGATTCTTCCTCCAATTTTCCCTAGCAGTTACCATGGCCGATAAATTGGCAGCCGTTCCGCCGCTGGTAAATACCCCGAACGATCCCTTTGGCAAACCAGTTAAGGTCACCAACCATTTCATAGCCTCATTTTCGCAAAATATGCCCCCTGCCCCTTCCATCCAATACGCTCCGTGAATACTTGATGCCGAAGTTACCAGATCGAACATGACCGCCGCTCTTGTAGGTGAGGCCGGTACAAATGCCAAATGTCTGGGGTGATCAATAGGTACGGTAGCTTTTATAAGTACCTCTTTAAACAACTGAAAAGCCCTTTCCCCGCCTATTCCATCGGGAGTTATTGTTTCCCCAACCAAGCTCTTTAACTCTTCTTCTTTTTTAGGTTTGCCCAATTCAGGAGCTGGGTGGGTAATTCGACCAATGGCGTATTTCATGACATCCAATGTCATTTCCACCATTTCAAAGTCTATTTTGTGCATGGACATAGTCTGTTTTTAACAAATATAAGCTTTTTGCCTATCTACAAGTCTGCCCGGAAGTGCAATAAACCAGTGTAGATCAATCCATTTTTACAATGGAAAACTCTCCGGAAAGTGGCCTGAGTGCCTTCATCAAATGCGGAATCAGTCGCTCTCCATACTCTAAATAAAGTTCTGAGAAATTAAGGTTGCGTTCTTGCAGTGATCTATTGGGGAAAAGTTGATTCTGAATATCCGTCATTCTCACTACATGGTCCTGTAACTTCCTTTTTTGCGCCTTCAGCAATCTGGCCTGCAAATTATCCAACCCCTTTAACTGTTTCACCTCCTGAGCTTTAACCGCCCCCAAAAAGGAGGCGTCCGTTTGGGCGGCCAAGTCGTACAATTCCTTGAACTGTTCCTGTAAATATTTTTTTTGGGGTGAAAAATCGATATCAATATTGGATATTTCCCTAATCTTTTTGTTTATAAAACTACTTTGCTTTAAAAAAATATCGGAAAGGGAAATATTCATTCTCCTTAATTTATCCATCTGCTTCCCTGTAATGACCAAGGCCGAATTTCGCAGCAATAATATTGGAAAAGGCACCTTCATTTCGGTAAACATGGGTTTCAATTGCAACCAATACGCCAATTCGCCGCCACCACCTATATAACACAAATTGGGCAAAATCACCTCCTGATAAAGAGGTCTGGTAATGACATTCGGCGAAAATCGCTCAGGATAATTCTCCAATTCCGCAAGAATTTCTTCTTTGCTAAATTCAATTTTAGTATCATTTATATAAAATCTACCATCCTGCTCCACAATCCGCTCACGGACCCCATCGATCAAATAAAAATAATTGATTTCCCTTGGATTGACCTGTATACCATATTTTTCCGGAAGTTGCTGTAGTTGATCTATGGTTTCAACCACCTTATTGTACGTAGCATTTTCCAGCAAATCGCGCTTTACATAAGGTACCAATAAACGCTTTAAGGCCGTATTGTTCCCATCCAAAATAACCAAACCGTGTTCGCCAAAAAGTTCATTGGCCAAAAAACGGGTGGCATCCGTAAGGTTATCGTGCTCCAAATATGCCCTACTAAACCATTCCTTAAGTTTACCGGCATTTATACTGTTGCCCATTTCATTGGAAAAAGCCTCTAGGATAGATTCCAGTCCATCGGTTGCCAAAGGCCCTACCGCACCTGAAACATTTTTATTCCATTGTAATTTTTTTCCCTTGAAATTGAAGTAGTTTATTTCATCAAAGTCATGATCTTCGGTCGCCATCCAATAAATAGGCACAAAGTTACTTTCCGGATTGGCCAGCTTCAGTTCTTTGGTCAAATTAATGGTAGATATGATCTTGTACAAGAAATACAATGGCCCGGTAAACAAGTTTAATTGATGCCCTGTTACTACCGTAAATGTAGAGGCTTCCTTAAGGAGCGATATATTCACCCTGGTATCCTCCGAAACATCAACATCCTTATACTGGTTTTTCAGAACCGAATACAGCACTTCACGATGGGCCTTAGGGAAATTTTGCTTGGCTTTGATCTGCTCCGCAAACTGATCTATTTGAGGTGGCCTCCCATAAAATGGGGACAAACATTCCTTCCCATCAAGATAGTCACATATTAAATTGGAAAAATAACCAGTTTTTTTAAAGGGTATACATTCGACTTCCATAGAAATATTGGTAATAGCTGGTAAAGATAAAATTATCCCTTTTTTCAGTTCCTAAAAATACGTTAAGAAGTTTAATATTCACCTTTTTAATATCTTTTTGATAGGCACCCTACCCTATGCTGGATGTGGCAAGTATTATTGAAAGACAACCAATATCACGAATATTCCTTAGATTTGATTCTTGCAAATCAATGGATTTAAATGAAAAAACTGCTACTATCCTTTTTTCTCCTTTCAACCTCCTTGGGTATTTCCCAAAAATTACTATCTCCGTCGGAATTTTTAGGATATGAATTGGGAACAGAATTTACAAGGCACCATCAAGTGGTGGACTATTATAAATATCTGGCCGAAAATGCTTCGGATCGTGTTAAATTGGTGGAATATGGAAAAACCAATGAACGTAGGCCCCTGATCGTTGCCTTTGTTTCTACTTCGGAAAACATGGCAAATTTGGAGAGCATTAGATTGGAGCACATGATGAATACCACGGGCCAGGGATCACCCACCAAGGCCGTCGTTTGGTTAAGTTACAATGTTCACGGCAATGAAAGCGTAAGTTCCGAAGCTTCCATGCAGACCACTTATGAACTTTTGACCAGTAAATCGGCTTATTTGGAAAATACGGTAGTAATCATAGACCCCTGCATTAATCCAGATGGTCGCGATCGATATGTTAACTGGTACAATCAATTCAAAAACACTCCCCACAATATAGACCCCAACAGCAAGGAACACCATGAAGGTTGGCTTAACGGGCGTTCCAACCACTATATGTTCGACCTAAACCGGGATTGGGCATGGCTTACCCAAATTGAGAGTCAACAACGTATAAAAGTTTTCAACCAATGGTTACCACATGTACATGTTGATTTCCATGAACAAGGAGTAAACAACCCCTATTATTTTGCCCCGGCCGCTGAACCCTTTCATGAAGTGGTAACCGATTTTCAACGCGATTTTCAGATTACCATTGGGAAGAACCACGCAAAGTACTTTGATGCCAATGGCTGGTTTTATTTTACAAAAGAAGTTTTTGACCTTTTATATCCCAGTTATGGTGATACCTACCCCACCTATAATGGCGGCATTGGAATGACCTATGAGCAAGGAGGCAGTGGACGTGCCGGACTGGGAGTAAGAACCTTTATTGGGGACACCCTTACCTTACATGACCGTATTGCCCATCATCTTACCACTGGTCTCTCTACCGTGGAAGTAGCTTCCAAAAACACAGAAAAATTAAATAGGGAATTCAAGAAGTTTTATCAGGAAAAAAGTTTCAAATACAAAAGTTACGTAATGAATGGGGATCCCGATAAAATTGATGCTCTTGCGAACCTCCTTAGGTCCCATGAGATTAAATATGGCTGGGCCAAAGAGGGTACTGCCAAAGGCCATCTTTATAGTTCGGGTAAATTGGGCTCCATAAAAACCACCCCATCCAGTTTGGTGGTTTCCAGCGATCAGACCAAAGGCACCCTGGCCCAGGTTCTTTTGGAACCCAGTACAAAGCTAAGTGATTCACTTACCTATGATATAACCGCATGGTCCTTACCTTATGCATACGGCTTGGAGGCTATTGCTTCCCAAGCATTAGTGGAATCTGTACCCTCTGGGGACTGGGAAATTTTCCCTCCCATGTCCGCCAACATCAACCTGGACACCTATGCCTATATAAGCGATTGGTCCAGCATGAAAGACGCCCGTTTTTTAACTGCATTGTTGAATGAAAATATCAGGGTGCGATTTGCTAAAAATCCTTTTCGGGCAGAAGGCAAAAAATTTGACCGGGGGAGCTTGATCATTACCAAAGGCGACAATAAAAACCACAAAGACTTTTTGGAAACCTTGAGTCGCGTTGCGAACAACACTAGGACCATATTGACCCCAGCCAATACCGGATTTGTGGAAAAAGGAAATGATTTTGGTTCCAGCTATGTCCCTATGATTACCGATACCAAAATAGCCATGCTATCCGGAGAACCTGTGAGCACCCTCGAATTTGGGGAAATTTGGCACTTTTTTGAACAACAACTTCACTATCCACTAACTATTTTGGATACCGAATATTACGATGAGGTGGATTTGTCCGAATACGACGTCCTTATACTACCCAACGGTTGGTATAGCCAATTCTTTACCAAGGAGAAACGACAAGAACTAAAGGACTTTGTCTCCAATGGAGGAAAGTTGATTGCCATGGAAGGAGCCATAAAAGGTATAAATGGGGAGAACGGGTTTGCCATAAAGGAAAAGGAAACAAAGAAAGACAGTACAGAGAATATACTCCCATATGAAGATGCGGAACGCGAAAATATTAAAAATGCAATTACCGGCGCCATCTTTAAAACCAAGGTCGACCAAACACATCCCTTGGCATATGGTTATGGCGATCGTTATTTTACCCTTAAATTAAGTGACGATGCCTTTGAAAAATTAGAGACCGGGACCGTGGTCTACTTGGAGAACGCCAATTCAAAGGTTGCAGGCTTTGCTGGTAGCGAGGCAAAGAAAAAAATTGCCAATACAATGGTATTCGGTGTAGAGGAAGTGGGCAAGGGCCAAGTTATTTATATGGTAGACAACCCATTGTTTAGGGGCTTTTGGGAAAATGGCAAACTCTTCTTCGTCAATGCACTTTTTATGGTAAAATAATGCAAGTAGGACCACTTCAGCCCTTTTACCAAACAAGTTCTATTTACTATCGCAACCTTTTAACATATTAATAAAAATCAAAAAAAAAAAAACATGTAGTAATTTTACACACCCCTTCCTAACCTAGGCACAAATTTGAATTTTATCCAGATCTTAAAATTGGACCAAAGCGGGCAACCCAAATATTTTGAATGCTTTACCCAAACCATACGATCGGTATAAGAAATAGCAACAACCATAAGATATTGAAACATGAAGAACATTTTTGAGAAAAAAGTAGTAGACGGACTTATAGAAAGAATCAATAAATTAACTCCCAAAAGCAAGGGAATATGGGGCAAAATGAATGTTGCCCAGATGTTGGCCCACTGCAATGTCCCCTATGAAATGGTGTATACCGAAAAGCACCCCAAACCCAACGGACCAATAAGGCTTATGCTTAAACTTTTTGTAAAAAAAACTGTGGTCGGTGAAAAACCTTATAAAAGAAATAGCAGAACTGCTCCAGCCTTCTTAATCGTTGACGAAAGGGATTTTGATGATGAAAAGATGCGATTGATAGACCATTTGATACAAACCCAAGAATTGGGGGAGGATTACTTTCACAATAAGGAATCACATTCTTTTGGAGCCTTGGGCAAAACGGAATGGAACAATATGTTTTACAAGCATCTCAATCATCATCTGGAACAATTTGGAGTATAGCAAATAAAGGAATATAGCTTTTAGCCACTTAATAAATACCTTCCCAGAGAGCTCTGTATCGTTCCCTGAAAAATGATTTATTATTTGAATATTATTCAATATTTTTACAGATTAATCAAAATACCAATTCCACTATCAATTCCCAATTTTAAATTTCATGAAAAGAATTACAAGTTTCTATCTATTGGCAATCTCCATTTTACTCCTCTCTTGTTCCCAAAAAAACAATAAGTTGGGCGACTTTAAATTGCTGCCACAACCTCAAGAATTTGAAGTGTCCGGTGTTAGTTCAATTTCCCACGATGGCATCCTCAAATTAAAAGCAGAAAACGGGGAAGCAACACCTGTAATCAACAAGGATATTTTAATGCTTGGAGCAGGAGGTAAATATACTTTGATCTACGGGATAGATGACAATCTTGATACTCCTGCCGAAGGTTACACCCTGTCTATTTCCGAGGAACAGATCCATATAAAGGCTAAGGATGAGACCGGATTGTTCTATGCCTTCAAAACCCTGGAACAATTGATGGTGGATGCTAAGGACCAGAAGGTGAACCTGCCACTGTGCCAATTAAAGGATTACCCCCTTTTAGCCTACCGTTCCATACACCTGGATGTAAAACACCATTTGGAAAAAACAGAATACTATTATGAATTGATGGATAAGTTAGCCAGCTACAAGATCAACGGTATTATTTTGGAAGTTGAGGACAAATTGAAATTTAAACGCCAACCTATAGTTGCTTCCGAAGATGCCTTGAGTATTGAGGAATGGAGAAAGATCAGTGATTACGCCAAGGACCGCCATATAGAAATCAGTCCATTGGTACAGGGTTTGGGACATGCCTCCTTTATTCTAAAGCACCCCGAATACAAGGAGTTAAGAGATAGTCCGGAAAGCGATTGGGCCTTTAATCCACTGGATCCCAAAACTTACGAAGTACAATTTGACCTTTATTTGGACGCAATGGAGGCTTTTCCTTACGGAAGATACCTGCATGTTGGAGGAGACGAGGTACACACTACTGGACGGGGCAGTAAGGAATCTCCTTTAAAACTACAGTTGATGTGGTTGGACAAAGTGTCCAAATTTGCTGAAGAACACGGAAAAACCCCTATTTTTTGGGATGATATGCCTCTAAAACAGGCCGATGTCTACGACCCCATGTTCAAAAAGGAAATGACACAGGAAGAAGTGGATCAGGTTTGGAAGGATAACGAGCACAAGTTATTGGAGTTTCTGGATATCTTCCCTAAGAATTGCATCTATATGCGATGGAACTATAGTTCACCACAAGCCTTGGGGAACATCAAGGCCATGCAATGGTTTACAGACCATGGCATGGAGGTTATGGGTGCCACGGCGGGGCAAACCAGGTGGGTTTTAATGCCTCAGGAAGAAAGTAATATGGAAAACATCCGATCTTTTGCGGTTAGCTCCATAGACAGTGGTCTAAACGGATTGTTATTAACCTTATGGGATGATGATTCACCGCATTTTGAATTGTACATGAGAGGTATCCTGGCCTTCGCTGAATATGCTTGGATAGGTGACAAACGAAATAAGGAGGAAATAAAATCGGCTTTTAGACAAAGGGAATATGGTTACACCATGGCCGATACCAATAAGGCTTTTATCACTGAACTTGAATCCCCAGTGGCCTTTTGGAAAAATGCACTACTTAAAAAGAACCAACGCAATTACCTTCCTAAGATGGAAGACCCCTTGAAAGAGGCCGTTATCGAATTCCCCAACAAAGAAAATATTGGGGCATGGAGCAAGGCCCAGGAGGAACGATTAAAGACTGCCGCCCAAACTTTATCCCTAACCGATAGTATAGCTAAAAAAATAGAGGATGCCCGTGCCCTAGCCTTGAGAAACGATTACAACCTACAAGTATATGCACAGGTAAACAAACTGGTAGGCTTTAGTCCAAAAATATTGCTGGCCCTACAAGATTACGATATGGCGCAAAGTAGGGAAGACATCATAGCCACCGCTTCAAAACTAAAGCAATTGGAGTCGGAATTTGATAGCCTTAGAAAGGAATTGGAAGTGGTATATGGCAAAACCCGTAAATTGAACAAACCGGATAGTTATATTTTAGACCAGGACCATCATGTGCATTTGGCAAATCAATCCTTAAATTTCGATTGGCAATTCTATGCAGAAATACTCTTCTTTAAAAAGTTGAACCAAGAACTTGAAAAGGAGATTTACATGGAGAATGCAGATTCCCTAAAAAAATAATTTTCCGCCAATATTTACTTCTGTAAAAAAAGGGGTGAAATATCTTGCGCCGATGTTAACAATAATAAGCGTTTAATTAAGTATATTTCGCCTCTAAATCCAATTTGGTAATCGGACTTAAGGAGCGTATATGAAAGAGAAGGAAGCCACCCGAATAAACAAGTTTTTAAGTGAAATGGGATATTGTTCACGTAGGGCCGCGGACAAACTTATTGAGCAGGGACGGGTAACCATTAATGGAAAAGTTCCTGAAATGGGCACCAAGATCACTACGGACGACGAGGTACGTGTAGATGGGGAACTTATTTCCGAACCACAAGAAAAGCCCGTATACATTGCCTTTAACAAACCTATTGGTATTGTCTGTACTACCGATACCAGGGTGGAGAAGGACAATATTATCGACTATATAAATTACCCAAGCAGAATATTCCCAATTGGAAGATTGGATAAACCTAGTGAAGGCTTAATTCTATTGACCAATGACGGGGATATAGTCAATAAAATTTTAAGGGCGAGAAACAATCACCAGAAAGAATATATAGTTACCGTAGATAGGCCCATCACCAAAGCTTTCCTTGAAAAAATGGCCAATGGGGTCCCTATCTTGGACAGGGTAACCCGAAAATGTGAAATTGAGGAAATTGGAAAGTTTCAGTTCCGGATTATTCTAACACAGGGCCTTAACCGCCAGATACGGCGCATGTGCGAGTATCTTGGATATAATGTAACAGCCTTAAAACGGATTAGGATCATGAATATTCAATTGGACGTTCCGGTTGGCAAATGGCGATATCTAACCGAAAAGGAATTGGGTGAAATCAATGAAATGATTTCCGACTCCACAAAGACCCATCACAAGTAAACATAAAAACAACCACCCCTAATTTAATTTTAATAACATGGCTATGAAGATGGAAGAAATAGAAAATATTGAGTTATTGTACTTGAGTGCGGACGACTACCAAGAGCTTAAAACAGCCATGATAGAATCTTACACCACTATGCCGGAATCTTACTGGCGGGAGCATCAAATAGACAATTTAATATCCAAATTTCCAGAGGGACAGGTGGTCATAAAAGTTAATGGCCATATTGCAGGCTGCGCGTTGTCCATTATTCTGGATTACGACAAATTTGAGGATAAGCACACCTACCAACAAATAACCGGAAATTACACTTTTAACACCCATTCCCCGGATGGGGATATACTTTATGGGATAGATGTATTTATAAAACCTGAATACAGGGGCATGCGTTTGGGCAGAAGGTTGTACGACTACAGAAAAGACCTTTGTGAACGCCTAAACCTAAAAGGGGTTGCCTTTGGCGGTAGGATTCCCAATTACCACAAATACATGGATAATTTATCCCCAAAGGAGTATATAGAGAAAGTAAAGCGTAAGGAAATAAACGACCCTGTTCTTAATTTTCAGATTTCCAACGATTTCCATCCCAGTAAAATTCTAAAAAACTATTTGGATGGTGATTCGGCCTCCAACGACTACGCCGTGCTTTTGGAATGGGACAACATATACTATGAAAAGAAGAACAAAAAGGCTAGTGTCGTAAAAAAGGTGGTACGGGTCGGACTCATACAATGGCAAATGAGACCCTATAAAAATTTGGATGATGTATTACAACAAGCAGAGTATTTTATAGATGCGGTTTCGGGTTATCGCTCAGACTTTGCCCTGTTCCCCGAATTCTTTAATGCTCCCTTAATGGCAGAGAACAATCATTTGTCCGAATCCGCTGCCATCCGGGAATTGGCAAAGCATACCTCCACCATTGTCCAACGATTTTCGGAACTGGCCATTTCCTACAATATCAATATCATATCAGGGAGTATGCCAGAAATAAAGGATGAAAGTCTTTACAATGTTGGGTATATCTGCAAAAGGGACGGTACCAAGGAGCGATATGAAAAGCTCCATGTAACCCCGGATGAGGCTAAAGTATGGGGCATGCAGGGAGGTAACGAACTAAAGGTATTTGACACGGATTGCGGAAAGATAGGTGTCTTGATCTGCTACGACTCCGAATTTCCGGAATTAAGTAGATTATTGGCAGACGAAGGAATGGATATTTTATTTGTCCCCTACCTTACCGATACGCAAAATGGCTTTTCCAGGGTACGGAATTGCGCCCAGGCAAGAGCCATTGAAAATGAGTGTTATGTGGCCATTGCAGGAAGTGTGGGCAACTTGCCCAAAGTTCACAATATGGATATACAATATGCCCAATCCATGGTGTTCACCCCCTGCGACTTTGCTTTCCCTGCCAATGGGATAAAGGCCGAAGCCACACCAAACACGGAAATGATACTTATTGTTGACCTGGATATAGATTTATTAAGGGAACTCAACCAATTTGGCAGCGTTAGAAATCTAAAAGATAGAAGAAAGGACATTTTTGAGGTGCGCAGAAAGAACTAAAACATGACCCCCACATAAAAGACCTTAAAGTATGCCGATCAACACATAGGGGCCAGGTACCTACTACGGCCAAATTGTGCTGGGATAATCATTAGGGCGAAGGCTCTTTCAATAGGTTGGTTGATTTAATTCTTGTCTCCCAAAAGCAACAATGCAAGCAAATTTGCCATGTACCTACACCGATTTCCCCCACAAAAATTGGCTTTAAATGCACCGCTAACTCTGTGGGCGTGTAAGACCAAACTCCAAAAGAAAGGGTTCAACACCTAGGGCCAACTAAAATTTAAACAAAATTTTCATAGGGTATTTCATTAAAAATCACTAACTTAGAAAGACGTATCGTTCATTGATATAAGTAATAGGCACATAGCTTGTATTTACCTTTGCCAACCTACACCAACTACTATTTAAATTTATTGCGATTACCTCTGAACGACCTGTACCATAAAATTTAAACAGATGAAACTCAAAAAAAATCCCATTGTAAAAACACCCCTTATAGCTGCAATATCAATTTTATTGTTCTTTGGGGCAATGCCCTCCGTTTCGGCGGCCTTCCCGTACCAAGATACACAGGAGCAGGAAAGTTCCTTTAACCAATACCAAGGTAAAATTATTGATAGTGAAACCAAACATCCATTGGTCTTTGCCACCCTTTCCATTGAAAACACGAACATTAGTACCGTCAGTAATACCGAAGGTTATTTTTCATTAAAAGTTCCCAAAGATATTAGCGAGGGACAGGTTATCGTTTCCTTTTTAGGATATAGGACCAAAACAATACCCTTAAGCCAGTTGAAGGAAAATAAAAATGAAATTGCCCTGGATGTAAGCTTCACGGAATTGTCAGAAGTAAGCCTTGCCGTACCGAAAGACGCAAAGGCCCTGGTTAAGGAGACCTTGCTCCGAAGAGGTGACAATTATTTTGACGACCCCACCTTAATGACTGCCTTTTACAGGGAAACCATTAAAAAAAGAAGGAAAAATGTATCCCTCTCAGAAGCCGTTGTCAATATTTACAAATCTCCCTACAATTCCGATCGTAAGGATGCATTACAACTGTACAAGGCCAGAAAAAGTACAGATTATGACAAATTGGATACCTTGGCCATTAAACTTCAAGGAGGACCTTTCAATACCCTCTTTGTGGATATGATCAAATACCCGCAATATATCTTTACGGAAGACACATTTGATGATTACAACTTTAGCTTTGAAAATTCCACCAAAGTCAACGACATACTTATCTTCGTTATAAATTTTAAACAAAAGGAATCTATCACAGACCCCTTATACCAAGGTAAATTGTACATAGATGCCGATAAAAAAATTCTTACCAGCGCCATTTATTCCCTAAACATTACGGATAGGGAAAAGGCTGCCAAAATGTTCGTTCGTAAAAAGCCTGCCCATGCCAATGTTTGGCCAACGGATATTGCCTACCGTGTGGATTACAGGGAAAAAAACGGAAAATGGTATTACGGATACAGCAACGTTCTATTGGAATTCAAGATAAATTGGGACGATCGACTTTTCAATTCGATTTATAGCATGACCTGTGAAATGGCCATTACCGACTGGGAGAAGAACACCACAGGTGAATCGCCCAAATATAAGGACCGGATTAAATCTTCCATAATTTTGGAGGACGAGGCCATTGGATTTTCAGATCCAGATTTTTGGGGGGAATACAATATCATCGAACCTGAAAAATCCATAGAATCCGCTATCAGGAAAATACAGAGACAACTAAGAAGGTCCAAGTCCAAAGAAGACTCCTCCTCCTTGGGCATGTAATTTTTTTATTTGAACAATAAAGTCCGTCAGGTTATTGGCGGACTTTTTTATGCGATTATTTATATCTTTAGGTGTCATAAAATATGATTAATGAAAAAAAGGAGACAGTTCTTTAAAACGGCCCTCGGGGCCGGGATAGCAACCATGGTGCCTGCAACAATATTTGCCAATCCTCTTGAAAAACAATCGCCCCCCACAAACCTAAAGCCCAGAGCATTGAAAAAGGGGGATACTATTGGACTTATTGCCCCTGGTTATGCCATAAAACCCGAAGTTTTGGTGGAGGCCAAAGCAACTTTGGAAAAAATGGGATTTAAACCTTTCCATACGGATCGCATACATGGAAACCATGGCTACTTTAGCAACACGGATAGGGAAAGGGTAGCAGATCTCAACGAAATGTTTGCCAATAAAAAGGTAGATGGAATACTTTGCGCACGTGGCGGATACGGATGTACCAGGATTATGCATTTAATCGATTATGAATTAATTGGCAAGAACCCCAAAGCTTTAATTGGTTTTAGCGACATAACGGCCCTTTTAAATGGTATACATCAAGAAACAGGACTTATCACGTTTCACGGGCCCGTTGGCAGCACCCTTAACGACCCCTATAGTATTGAGCAACTGCAAAATGTGGTAATGAAATCCGAAGATTTGCCACCCATTATTAACAATGTAAAAATATCAGATCTTGAAGAATATAGCAAGCCCGAATATGACAGGTATTGCATTCATCCAGGTATTGTAACGGGAAAATTGGTTGGGGGTAGTTTAACCTTGGTAAATGCCCTCATAGGTACTCCCCATGAAATTGATTTTACAGACGCCATAGTCTTTCTTGAAGATATTGAAGAAGCTCCCTATCGCGTAGACAGGATGCTGACCCAATTAATGCAGGGCAAGACCTTTAATAAGGCGGCAGGAATAGCCTTGGGCGTATTTAAAGGCTGCGATAGTGTTCCCAATCCCAAATCATTTACGCTTAGGGAAGTTATATTGGACAGAATTAAACCCTTGGGAATACCTGCCGTATATGGCATGACCTTTGGCCATATAGAAAATAATTTTACACTCCCCATAGGAATTAATGCAAAATTGGATACCGGGAAAATGACATTACAACTATTGGAAAAGGCGGTCCGATAAATATTAACCCCACAGATTACCCAACTGGAAATATTCCATAAAGCTAAATACCTCAAAAAACTAAGGAAAACATCTTAGGCCTGGCTGCTTCTAAGTAAACTACCTCGGGGCAAGCCTGCGAGGCATTCGTAGGAAACGAACTTTAATTTTCGAGGCAAGCCATCATTGGTTAGTTGGCCACCTCACTAATAAACTTCAGTCTGTACAACCTAAGTTCCTCATCCTCATATTCCCCATCAAATTCCTTTAAGGCCACTTCAAGATCGTCCGTATTGGCGTCCAAGAAATAATCGTGGATTTCCTCTTGCTGGTCCTCATCCAAAATCTCATCTATCCAGTAGGCGATATTTAATTTGGTACCACTAAAGACAATTTGTTCCATCTCCTTGATCAATTCGTTCAATTCCAGCCCCTTGGCCGAAGCAATATCATCCAACGGCAATTTTCTATCTACGTTTTGAATGATATAAAGCTTAAGGGAGGAATTGGCACCTGTACTTTTAACGATCAGATCATCGGGTCTTAAAATGTTGTTATCCTGAACATAGGCGGCAATTTGATCAACAAAGGGCTTCCCGTATTTTTTTGCCTTCCCTTCCCCAACGCCATAGATATTGACCAATTCATCCAAGGATATTGGATATTTAAGCGCCATATCGTCCAGGGACGGATCTTGAAATACAACAAATGGCGGAACCCCCAATTTATGGGCTTCCTTTTTTCTCAAATCTTTTAGAATCTTCAATAAATTATTATCTGCTACCCCTCCTGAAGATTTGGCGGCACTTACAATAGCATCATCGGTCTCTTTGTTGTAAACATGATCCATTGTCATCATAAATGATGTTGGATTCTCTACAAACTCTTTCCCTAGCGGGGTTACATGCAAAATTCCGTATTGTTCAATTTCCTTTCTAAGCAAACCAGCAACCAAGGTCTGCCGGATCAAAGCCATCCAATAGCCTTTATCCTTATCTTTTCCAATACCAAAGAATTCCTTTTCATCGGTCTTGTGAGAGGATATCAAAGCATTGACCTTCCCTATCAAGGCCCTAACCACCTCTTTGGACTTGAATTTTTCACTGGTGCCCATAACCACTTTTATGAGCTTAACCACGTCGGCCTTCGCCTCCTGTTTTTCCTTGGGATTCCTAGTATTGTCGTCCATTTCGGCACCCTCACCGTTTACCTCGTCAAATTCCTCCCCAAAATAATGCAGAATAAATTTTCTTCGTGACATTGAAGTTTCGGCATAACCTACTATTTCCTGTAGCAGGGCGTTTCCGATCTCTTGTTCCGCCACAGGTTTACCGGACATAAATTTTTCCAGTTTTTCCACATCCTTATAGGAGTAGAAAGCAAGGCAATGTCCTTCTCCCCCATCCCTACCGGCCCTACCGGTTTCCTGATAATAACTCTCTATACTCTTGGGGATATCGTGATGGATTACAAAGCGCACATCGGGTTTATCGATTCCCATCCCGAATGCTATGGTGGCTACCACTACATCAACATCCTCCATAAGGAACATGTCTTGGTGCTTGGACCTGGTCTTACCATCCAATCCTGCATGATAGGGTACCGCACTAACTCCGTTCACTTGCAATACTTGGGCCAACTCTTCAACACGTTTCCTACTAAGACAATAGATAATGCCCGACTTACCAACATTTTGTTTTATAAAACGAATGATGTCACTATCAACATTTTGGGTTTTCGGCCTTACTTCATAATAAAGGTTGGGTCTATTGAAGCTTGCCTTGAACACCTTGGCATCCGTTATTCCCAAATTCTTAATGATATCTTCCTGTACTTTAGGAGTCGCGGTAGCAGTTAGGGCTATTAAGGGAATATTATCCCCCAACCTGCCCACTATAGATTTAAGATTTCGGTACTCCGGCCTAAAATCGTGTCCCCATTCCGATATACAATGAGCCTCGTCCACCGCTACAAAAGATATCGTTTCGCCTTGTAAAAAATCCACATATTCCTCTTTGGTCAAGGATTCGGGAGCCACATATAAAAGCTTGGTTATCCCGCTGCTTACATCACTTTTCACCTGTTTGACCTCTGTCTTTGTCAAGGAGGAGTTCAAAACATGGGCCACTCCTATCTCGTTGGACACCCCCCTAATGGCATCTACCTGATTTTTCATCAGGGCGATCAAGGGAGATACCACAATGGCCGTACCTTCCTGCATTAATGCCGGTAATTGGTAACAAAGTGATTTTCCACCACCTGTGGGCATTATTACAAAGGTATTTTTACCTTGTACAATATTCTTAACAACATTTTCTTGTAAACCTTTGAATTGGGAGAATCCAAAATATTTTTTTAGAGAGGCATGTAAATCAATCTCATTTATACCCATTCCGTACTTCACCATTATTAATATTATATATTGGCGCCAACGCCAAAAGTGAAATTCCTTAAGTTAAGGAATTTTTGTCTTTTAAATAAGTATTTATTTGAAATATATTTGTTCAAATTTAAAATATTCTATAAACTTAAGTTTATGTAATTTTGTAAAATAAAGATAAGACTTTCTTTTAGGAAAATCATCACATAATTTTAATTTACTTTGAGCGACACCAAAGCTATATTGGCCATAGCAAAGAAAACCATAGATAATGAGGCCGAGGCAATATCCTATTTAGCAACCCTCCTAAATGAAGATTTTTCCAATGCGGTGGAATGCATCAGACATTCCAAAGGTAGGGTCATAATTTCCGGAATAGGAAAAAGTGCCCTAATCGCTTCCAAAATTGTTGCCACTTTAAATTCCACCGGTACCCCATCCATATTTATGCACGCCGCGGACGCCATACACGGTGATCTTGGAACCGTACAGAAAGAGGATGTGGTTATCTGCATATCCAAAAGCGGCAATACCGCGGAAATTAAGATGCTGGTGCCTTTGATAAAGCGGGGCAAGAACAAATTAATAGGAATGACAGGGAATCCCGATTCCTTTTTGGCGGCACAGGCAGACTATATCCTAAATACATATGTTGAAAAAGAGGCCTGTCCCAACAATCTCGCACCAACTACCAGCACAACTGCCCAGTTGGTCATAGGGGATGCCCTCGCAATTTGCCTATTGGAACTTAAGGGATTCAGCAGTAAGGACTTTGCAAAATACCACCCCGGAGGTGCCCTTGGAAAGAAATTATATTTAAGGGTGGGCGATATTGCCAGCAATAATCAGATTCCACAGGTACGTACCGATAGTGATGTAAAATCTGTGATTGTAGAGATATCCGAAAAAATGCTGGGTGCTGCGGCCGTATTGGAAAACCAAAAAGTTGTAGGAATAATCACGGACGGAGACATTAGGCGCATGCTCAACAAATATGACAATATCTATGGCTTAACCGCAAAGGATATCATGAGCGTCACCCCAAAGACAATACCCTCCGATGTCCTAGCGGTAAAGGCCCTGGAAACAATGCAGGCCAATAATATATCACAAATATTGGTCGTTGATGGAGAGAATTACAAAGGAATAGTACATTTGCACAATTTAATTAAAGAAGGAATACTGTAATGGCAAAAAATACTAAGACTCCAAATGAAATGTCGTTCCTAGACCATTTGGAAGAATTGAGATGGCATTTAATACGATCAACCTTGGCCATTGTTATTATAGGGGGGGTGGCCTTTTTAATGAAGGGCTTTATTTTTGATACGGTCATCTTTGGACCTATGATGCCAGATTTTCCAACCTATCACGTTTTTTGTGATTTTTCCAAGATGCTGGGTTTTAGCGAGGCGTTTTGCAATACGGAACCGGAATTTACGGTACAGAGTAGGCAAATGTCCGAACAATTCTCCGCACACATCTGGACTTCCATTTGGGCAGGTTTCATTATTGGATTCCCCTATGTGCTCTATGAATTATGGAAGTTTATTGCTCCAGGTCTATACGACAATGAGCGTCAGAATGCACGGGGATTTATCTTTATAGCCTCCTCTCTTTTCTTTATGGGGGTATTGTTCGGATACTACGTGGTAGCTCCATTATCCATAAACTTTTTAGGTGGCTATTCCATTAGTGACTCTGTGGTTAGGGAAATAGATTTGGTTTCCTATATAGCTACCGTAAGAGCAGCGGTAATTGCTTGCGGTCTAATATTTGAACTGCCCATTATCATCTATTTCCTGACCAAAATAGGCTTGGTTACCCCAGAAATACTTCGAAAATATAGAAAAATAGCACTCGTAGTGGTACTTATCATATCTGCAGTAATTACCCCTCCGGACGTGGCCAGCCAGATAATTGTGGCAGTTCCCATTTTAATCCTATACCAAATAAGTATATATATTTCCAAGGTCGTATTGAAAAAAGAGGCCAAAAAACAGAAGAAGAATGTCAAATCAAGTTAAGGAATTTAATGACTATCGTTTCAAAATGAACGAAAAGCTCCTGGCGGACAACAACAAGATCATAAAAAGAATCTTTAACTTGGACACCAATGCCTACGCCGCCGGTGCCCTGGACGTAAAGACCAAGGAGTTGTTGGGATTGGTTGCCTCCGCTGTGCTGCGCTGTGATGATTGTGTAAAATACCATCTGGAAAGCTCCTATAACGAAGGTGCCAGCAAGGAAGAAGTCATGGAAACTTTGGGCATAGCCACCCTTGTTGGTGGCACCATAGTAGTTCCCCATTTGAGAAGGGCCTATGAATATTGGGAGGAACTGGAAAAACAAGAAGGTTAAAAAAACTACAATATCTTTTCCCAAACTAATATAAGGCTTAGTTTTGGGGAATAGAAAGGTACTATGAAGCTAAGAGCAGATAATATAATGAAGTCCTACCGAGGGCGACAGGTAGTTAAAGGAATTTCATTGGAGGTAAACCAAGGTGAGATAGTAGGTTTATTGGGGCCCAATGGTGCCGGAAAAACAACATCTTTCTATATGATCGTTGGGTTGATAAAACCCAATGGAGGCAATATTTATCTGGATAAAAAGGAGATAACGCGCTTCCCCATGTACAAAAGAGCGCAAAATGGCATTGGATATTTAGCTCAGGAAGCCTCTGTATTTAGAAAATTGAGTATTGAAAAAAATATTCTTAGCGTGCTGCAATTGACCAAATTGAGCAAAAAGGAACAGTTAATGAAGATGGAATCGCTCATTGAGGAATTTGGACTTGGACATATACGCAAAAACAGGGGCGATCTTTTATCGGGCGGTGAAAGAAGACGGACAGAGATTGCAAGGGCCCTGGCCACAGATCCAAAATTCATCTTATTGGATGAACCCTTCGCCGGAGTAGATCCCGTGGCCGTTGAAGACATTCAGAGAATTGTGGCCCAACTTAAAAATAAAAATATCGGTATCCTAATTACAGACCACAACGTTCAGGAAACCTTGGCCATTACAGAGCGTTCCTATCTTATGTTTGAAGGTGGCATCCTCAAATCAGGAATTCCCGAGGACTTGGCTGCAGATGAAATGGTCCGCAAAGTATATTTGGGACAGAATTTTGAACTTCGCAGGAAGAAGTTGGATTTTTAGCACTTAGCAGCCCTTATCATATAATATTTTTAGATATCCAACAACCAGATATTTATAGCACATTCTTCCTTATAAAACCTTCCAGGTACCCGCTTTGTTAAAACCCAAATTATGGACCTGTAATTTGGACCCAAGTACACACTAATGGACTTAAACCAAATTCTCCTATTTGATAATAGAACTCTTTATGTTGCGGCCGCAACCAGCATGCCCTAACAATTTGGCCTCCACTACCAGAACGGCCCGATTGGTCATATGGAATGACCTGATTATCTTTCTATTGAAACTCAAGGGCTTTAAAAGACTTCGCAAAATATCCCCCAGAAGCTGCTCCAGGTAATGAATTACAAATAAGTATAAATGTTATAGCCCGTGATAGTCAAATGTCAAAGATCCGCACCAATTGTAACGCTAAATCCGTAATCAAAGAAGTTTTTGAAAAAATGGTACACCCCGCTGAAGGTTTAAAAATAATTACATTAATAACTGTTGGCATCATTGGGCGAGCTCAATACCCCTAAAACAATAGCTTCGGATGCCCTTGCCTAAAGGCTTTATGAAAAATGCAGTCCAATAGCACATAACAAATATGGCTTGTTGATATGGAGAACTACAAGGAAATAGTACATTTATGCAAATTAATTAAAGCAGGCATACTGTAATGGCAAAAGCGACTAAAAACCCAAATGAAATGTCCTTCCTGGACCATTTGGAAGAATTGAGATGGCATTTAATACGATCAACTTTTGCCGTAGTTATTATTGGAGGGATAGCCTTTTTAATGAAAAGTTTTATTTTTGATACGGTCATTTTTGGCCCAATGATGCCCAATTTCCCTACCTATCACGTGTTTTGTGACTTTTCCAAGATGCTAGGTTTTAGTGAATCCTTTTGTAATACACAACCCGAATTTACGGTACAGAGCAGGCAAATGTCCGAACAATTCTCCGCACACATCTGGACTTCCATTTGGGCCGGTTTTATCATTGGCTTCCCTTATGTACTCTATGAACTTTGGAAATTTATCGCCCCTGGCCTGCATAACAATGAGCGTGAGAATGCCCGTGGATTTATCTTTATAGCCTCCTCCCTATTCTTTATGGGGGTGTTGTTCGGATATTATGTGGTGGCCCCATTATCCATAAACTTTTTAGGAGGCTATTCTATCAGTGAGTCTGTGGTAAGGGAAATAGATCTTCTATCGTACATCTCCACCGTAAGGATTTCAGTAATTTCATGTGGTTTAATTTTTGAATTGCCAATCGTCATATATTTTTTAACCAAATTGGGATTGGTAACTCCCGAAATATTGATTAAATACAGGAAGATTGCACTGGTATTGGTTCTAACTATTTCTGCAGTTATAACCCCTCCAGATGTAGTAAGCCAGATTATTGTAGCAATCCCTATTTTAATCCTTTATCAAGTAAGTATCTATATCTCCAAGGTGGTATTGAAAAGAGATGCGAAAAAACAAAGGAAAAATGTCTGATCAAACATAGGAATGTAAGGACTATCCTCCATAGGGACATATAGTCCTTAAACGACAACAATAAAATTATAGTGCCAGTAATTTGGGGTCGGGAACAACACTTGTGGCCCTAATCCTAATTCTTGTATTTTAAGTCCCCACTTTTACAGAACTTTTTGTCCATAGCCCCATAATCAATTAAAAAATGGGCTAACCAATGGATTTTGTTCCCATTTGGTTAACTAACGAACTAATAATGTAGATAGCAATTATGGCAGGAATGGCCATAAATTTAATGGTGAGGATCAGCACAAAACTCACCACTATAAAAATATAGCGAAGGGCGTTATCCCGGAAACTCCAATTTTTAAACTTCAACGCAAACAAACCAATAGGGGCGTTCAGTAGATACGAACTCAATAGCGTAGTCCCGATCAAGAACCATTGATTTAAAATTATGGTATTTAAAAAATCATTGTTGTGATATAGTAATATTAAGGGAAAGGAAAGTATCAACAATGCATTGGCAGGTGTTGGGAGCCCTACAAAGGAGGAAACCTGATTTTCATCCAGATTAAATTTTGCCAAGCGATAAGCAGAGGCCAAGGTAATCAAGAACCCAAAAAAGGGAATCAACGGAATGTTGAATACAGCCCACTGTATGGTATCCGGTGTATTGGCCTGAAGAACAATGTTCCACCCTCCGCTATAAGACATACTCAATAGTTGAAACATTACTATACCCGGTACCAGGCCACTTGTTATTACATCGGCCAGGGAATCCAATTGCAGCCCCAGCTCACTTTTCACATTCAAGGCCCTTGCTGCCAATCCATCAAAAAAATCAAAAAATATACCTAAAAAGACAAAAAAAGCGGCCACCTCCAACTTGTTCAAAACCGCAAACACAGTGGCGATACAACCGCAAAAAACATTCAACAAGGTAATAAAATTGGGTATATGGCGCTTCATAGGTCTTATTTTACTTGGTTTAACTCCAACATTTGCACATCGCAACTTAGGTATCGTCATGTAAAAATACCATTTATTAAAAAATGCTGTTAAAATATATCCTGTTTTTTATAATAGCTTGGTCTATGGCACATAAATCCTATAATTTATTCGATATTTGCGTTGGTAATTTTAAAAAATAGTGGCTCCCAATTGTATATGAGCAAAAGGATTCTTTTTACTGCATTTTTTTTGGGCCTGATGTTCCACTGTGCGGCACAGGTAAGGGAATTATCCCCCGAATCCCAAATTAGCGTTTTAACCTGTGGTTCTGGCAGTGACCTATATACCACCTTCGGTCACAGCGCTTTCAGAATACAGGATCCAACCCAAGGTATAGATTGGGTTTATAATTACGGGACTTTTAATTTTGATCCGCCCATGTTCTATGTGGAGTTTGCGATGGGTAAATTGTACTATTCCCTAAGCAAGCAAAATATGCCCAATTTTTTGTACGCCTACGAAATGGAAAATAGATGGGTAAAAGAACAGCTCTTGCAACTTACCCCCACAGAAAAGAATAAATTGTTCCAATATCTGGAAAATAATTATCGCCCGGAAAATAGGGATTATAAATACGATTTCTTTTTTAACAATTGCGCCACTAAAATAGGGGATGTTTTACAGGAGTCCCTGGGTAAAAACCTCAATTTTAAAGAAGGCCATTTGGAAAAAAATTACACCTTTAGGCAGCTTATACACCAAAACCTAACCACCAATTCATGGTCCAGTTTTGGTATAGATTTGGCGTTGGGAGCAGTAATAGACAGAACTGCTACAATTAAGGAACATATGTTTTTACCCATTTATGTAATGGAACAATTGGGCAATACCACATTGTCCGAACACCATCTAGTAAATAGGGAAAGATCAATTTTAACTACCGTAAAAAAGAAGGGAAAGGAGTATTTTTTAGCCTCCCCCCTATTTTGGATATTGGCAATGTTATTGTTTGTTTTGACCATTACCTATATCGACTTTAAGAATAACGTAAGATCCAGGGTCATAGACTCCATACTGTTTTTTGTAACAGGACTGGCCGGTGCCCTGCTGATTTTTCTTTGGTTTTTTACCGATCATACGGCTACGGCCAACAACTTTAATATCCTATGGGTATTTCCGTTAAATTTAATTGTAGGCTTTACCCTTGTTAAAAAGAACAACGCTCCTGGTTGGCTACCCAAGTACTTACTAATTCTGTTGGGACTATTGGGCTTGACCTTGGTATTGACAATTTTCAAAGTTCAGGTGTTCTCCCCCTTGGCAATACCCCTTTGGATTATGCTTGGCGTGAGATATCTTTTTTTATGGAAGTATTTCCAACAACACATTAGTTTAAAATAACACCTTAGATGAACCTACTTACCGTTGAAAACATATCCAAATCATTTGGCGAGCTGTCACTTTTTTCAAATATTTCCTTTGGCATCAACAAGGACCAGAAGATTGCATTAATTGCCAAAAATGGAAGTGGTAAGACTTCCATTTTAAATATACTTTCGGGCAAGGATGCATCGGATAGTGGTCAGATAAATAGCCGTAAGGGCATTCGAATTTCATTTTTGGAACAAGAACCGGACCTAGATCCCAAATTGACCGTTGAGGAAACCATCTTTGCATCGGACAACGAGGTATTAAAAGTTATTCAAAACTACGAACATGCCCTTCTGGATCCAGAAGATGCGGACGCTTACCAAAAGGCCTTTGAAGCTATGGAACGCTATGACGCATGGGATTTTGAAACGCAGTACAAGCAAATCCTGTTCAAATTAAAATTAGAAGATCTAGATGTAAAGGTAGGACTACTTTCAGGGGGTCAAAAGAAACGATTGGCATTGGCCAATGCCTTGATAAACAGGCCAGACCTACTTATTTTGGATGAACCTACCAACCATTTGGATCTGGAAATGATCGAATGGCTGGAACAGTATTTTGCCAAAGAAAACATGACCCTGTTTATGGTTACCCACGACCGATATTTTCTGGAACGGGTCTGCAATGAAATCATTGAACTGGACAATGGACAATTGTATTCCTACAAGGGCAATTATTCCTACTATTTGGAAAAAAAGGAAGCCCGTATAGAACAAGAAGCCGTGGAACAGCACAAATCCAAAATACTGTTCAAGAAAGAACTGGATTGGATGCGTAGGCAGCCCAAAGCACGGACCACAAAATCGAAATCCAGAATCGACGATTTTCATACTATCAAGGAAAAGGCAAGCCAACGTAGAAAGGAACACGAGGTACAATTGGAAATTAATATGGAACGGATGGGGAGCAAAATTGTGGAGCTCCATAAAATATCCAAATCCTTCCCGAACAAGCCCATTCTGGACAAATTTGAATATAATTTCCTAAAGGGGGAACGCATTGGCATTATAGGAAAAAATGGCACAGGAAAATCTACCTTTTTAAATATACTGAGTGGCTCCGTACAACCGGACAGCGGCAAGGTCATCATAGGAGAGACCATTAAGTTTGGCTATTACACCCAAAAGGGCATTACCATAAAAGAAGGTCAGAAAGTTATCGACGTAATTCGCGAATTCGGGGATTACATTCCCTTGATGAAGGGGAAACAAATTTCTGCCCAGCAACTATTGGAACGTTTTCTATTCGACCGGAAAAAACAATATGACTTTGTAGAAAAATTAAGCGGAGGGGAACGTAAGCGACTGTACCTGTGTACCGTACTGATACAAAACCCAAACTTTCTAATCTTGGACGAGCCAACCAATGATCTGGACATTGTAACCTTGAACGTATTGGAAAGTTTTCTGCTCGATTTTCCCGGTTGTCTTCTAGTGGTGTCCCATGACCGTTATTTTATGGATAAGATTGTGGACCATCTCTTTGTTTTTAGGGGAAATGCAGAAATTGAGGACTTCCCTGGCAACTATTCCGATTTCAGAACTTACGAGGATAGCAACATACAGGAAAACAAAGCATCCAAGGAAAAAGCCAACGAACTAAAAAGTACAAAGAACACTTGGAAAGAGGAAGAAACAGGAAAAAAGCTGTCCTTTTTGGAACAAAAGGAATACAAGCAATTGGAAAAGGAAATCCAAAAATTGGAATCCAAAAAGGTGGAAATCCAAAATAAGTTTACGGACAGTACCCTTTCAGGTGAGGATATTTCCCAACTGTCCATTGAGCTCAAAACAATTACGGATGCCATAGAGACAAAAACGGAACGCTGGTTTGAACTTTCCATGTCCATGGACGAATAAATCCTGTCCTTTCAAAGTATAATATGTTATTTAAGCTATTCGCATTTATAAAGTTCAGGCTTACATCCAAGAACCAGCACGGGATACACTCCCCTTTTGTTTACCGGTATATAACAAAATGTCTTTACGCCGACCCTCGGTATAGACCTTCAAAATCCCATAATGTTCTGTTTAAGACAATCTCGTATTTTGATCTTCACACGATACATTTGACACCTACCAATATTGCCTTGGAAAAAGAATTATCGCAATATTTTAAAAAAGTAACTTTCACCAAAACCTCCGAAGAATTAATATATATTGATCGTTTGGATTTGGCAATGGTAAATAAAACAATTGTTCAGAACAGTAGTATCACCAACGATACCGTTGTTTTCATTAACAATATATACCAAACAAAAGATACGGGGAAACTATGGAGTAGTATAAAGGAATTGGACCAAGTAAGGGTTACCATAGACCTTTTTTACTGTGGCCTGGTATTTTTTAGAAGGGAACAGGTTAAGGAGCATTTTAAGATTCGGATTTAAACCCGTATTTTTAAAGAAGCAAAAGAAACTCTAAAAATTTGGACTTATGGACTACGTAATTTACATAGTATTTGCTGTACTATTAGTAGTTTTCTTTGTTGCCCAAGGGTTTACCAAAAGAAAATCAAGAGACCGAAAATCAAGAAAATTCATGGAAGATTATAAGCGGGAGGATAGAAGTAAGTCCAAAGACCAAGGATAAAACAATAGAAGACCGGTTTCCAAACAGAACCCAGTGTTGACCAGCCCTACCCTCTACTATTATCCATAAAATAAATATTCCTTAAACTAATATACATTGACCGGAATGAAAATCTACACCAAGACAGGCGATGATGGCACAACAGCTCTGTTTGGCGGTACGCGCGTACCCAAACACCATATCCGAATAGAAAGTTATGGCACCTTGGACGAACTCAATTCCTGGATCGGATTGATCAGGGACCAGCCAATGGAGACATCCTCCAAAGAGGTATTGATAAAAATTCAGGAGAAACTGTTTACCATAGGAGCCCTTTTGGCCATTGATCCCAAGAAAGAAAAATTAAAAAACGGTAAAGACCGATTGAATATTCCTAAAATTAACAATGGGGATATAGACCTTCTGGAGAAAGAAATAGACCAAATGGAAGAGCACTTGCCACCTATGACCCATTTTATATTGCCCGGCGGACATACAACAGTGTCATATTGTCATATTGCAAGGACCATTTGCCGTAGAGCGGAGCGTTTGGTTTCCCAATTGAACGATTTTGAGCCAGTTGACGACATTTTATTATCCTATATTAACAGACTTTCCGATTTTCTATTTGTATTGGCACGGAAATTGTCGTATGATGTGCATGCTGAGGAAATAAAGTGGATTCCAGAGAAAGGTGACTAATAAATTCGTTAATTCTTCGTTATCAAATTATTAAAGCGATATAACTGAAACTTTAATAGATAAATTTTATGTAAAAAAACTTGGCTGTTTCAGTTTAAAAATTACTTTTGCAAAATATTAAAAATAAATAATTACGATGTATTGGACATTAGAATTGGCATCATACCTAAGTGATGCACCCTGGCCCGCAACAAAAGACGAATTGATAGATTACTCAATTAGAACCGGTGCACCTTTGGAGGTTGTAGAGAACCTACAGTCCATGGAGGAAGAAGGAGGGGAAATTTATGAATCAATCGAAGAGATTTGGCCAGACTATCCTACGGAAGAAGATTATCTTTGGAACGAGGACGAGTATTAAAATATTAACGGAATTACAACAAAAAAGTCTCATATGAGGCTTTTTTTTTACGTAATTTTGATGTTGGAAATCTTATATCCAAAAGATGGCATTGCACGTGCCAACCAAATATTTCGTGCAGGTACAATGGAAAAGGCTTTTACCAAGTCTTTCATTAATAACAGAAATCATTATGAGTTTTTTAAATTCAGTATTAAAGGTATTTGTAGGGGATAAATCAAAGAAAGATGTCAAGGACCTACAACCTTTGGTCGATCAAATAAAATCATTCGAAGCGGCCTTGGAAAAATTGAGCCACGATGAACTTCGGGAAAAAACCACTTTTTTTAAGAATAAATTAAAAGAAGACTGCAAAGAGATCAAAGAGCAGATAGACAAGTTGCTAAAGGAAGTAAAGGAGTCTGCAGATATAGACAAGAACGAAGATATTTATGCGGAAATAGACAAACTAAAGGAGGAAATGTATACCATTTCCGAAAAAACCTTGACAGAAATATTGCCCGAGGCCTTTGCTGTTGTTAAAGAAACGGCAAAACGCTTTGCCAATAATGAAACCATTACGGTTAAAGCTTCCGAATATGACCGATTGCTTTCAGGCACAAAAGATTACGTTAGTTTGAACGGCGACAGTGCCATCTGGAAAAACTCTTGGGATGCCGCCGGTAAGCAGGTTACTTGGGACATGATACATTATGATGTGCAATTAATTGGGGGAATTGCCCTACATCAAGGAAAAATTGCCGAAATGCAGACAGGGGAAGGTAAGACCTTGGTCGCAACCCTACCCCTCTATCTAAACGCACTAACCGGAAACGGAGCCCATTTGGTTACCGTAAACGATTATCTGGCCAAAAGGGATAGTGCATGGATGGCGCCCATATTTGAATTCCACGGGCTTTCTGTAGATTGTATAGACAAACACCAACCCAATTCGGACGGACGCAGGGCTGCCTATAATGCGGATATTACCTATGGCACCAATAATGAGTTTGGCTTTGATTATCTTAGGGATAATATGGCCCATACTCCCAACGACCTGGTACAAAGGCCCCATAATTATGCCATAGTGGATGAGGTGGATTCCGTTCTTGTAGATGATGCCCGTACCCCCTTGATCATTTCTGGCCCGGTACCGGAGGGCGATCGTCATGAATTTAATGAACTGAAGCCCAAAGTAGGTGATATTGTTGGCAAGCAACGCGCCTATTTGACCGGAGTTTTGTCCGAGGCCAAAAAATTGATTGCCGAAGGGAATACCAAAGAGGGCGGTTTTCTATTGTTACGTGTACATAGAGGCCTTCCAAAGAACAAAGCCTTGATTAAATTCTTAAGTGAAGAAGGGGTAAAACAATTACTGCAAAAGACCGAGAATTTTTATATGCAGGATAACAACCGGGAAATGCCGAAGGTAGATGAAGAACTTTGGTTTGTTATCGATGAAAAGAATAATCAAATTGAACTCACGGAAAAAGGGGTCGAATATCTATCAGGGGATGGCGAAAAGGACTTTTTTGTAATGCCCGATATTGGTAGCGAAATAGCAAAAATTGAAAGTCAGGATCTTGAAATAAACAAGGAAGCCGAATTAAAGGAAGAGTTGTTCAAGGACTTCGCCGTTAAAAGTGAACGTATCCATACCATGAACCAATTGTTGAAGGCATATACCCTTTTTGAAAAGGATGTGGAATATGTGGTTATGGAGAACAAGGTAATGATCGTAGATGAACAAACAGGCCGTATTATGGATGGCCGACGTTATTCGGACGGATTGCACCAAGCCATAGAAGCAAAAGAGAATGTAAAGATCGAGGCAATGACCCAAACCTTTGCTACCGTAACCTTACAGAACTACTTTAGGATGTATAGCAAATTGGCCGGGATGACCGGTACAGCCGTTACCGAAGCAGGGGAATTTTGGGAAATCTACAAGTTGGATGTTATGGAAATCCCTACCAACAGGCCTATTGCAAGAGATGACAGACAAGACTTGATCTACAAGACCAAGCGCGAAAAATACAACGCCATTATTGAGGAGGTAACCAAAATTTCACAATCCGGTAGACCAGTACTTATTGGTACCACCTCTGTCGAGATTTCGGAACTTCTTTCCCGTATGTTAACTATCAGGAAAGTACCCCACAATGTACTGAATGCAAAATTGCATAAAAAGGAAGCGGATATTGTAGCCGAAGCAGGAAATGCAGGCGTGGTAACCATAGCTACCAACATGGCAGGTCGTGGTACCGATATTAAATTAAGTGAAGAAGTAAAGAAGGCCGGAGGTTTGGCAATTGTTGGTACGGAACGCCATGATTCAAGAAGGGTGGACAGGCAGCTTAGAGGTCGTTCAGGGCGACAGGGAGATCCTGGAAGCTCTCAATTCTATGTTTCCTTGGAAGACAACCTTATGCGGTTGTTCGGATCGGACAGGGTGGCCAAAATGATGGATAAAATGGGCTTGGAAGAAGGTGAGGTTATCCAACATTCCATGATGACAAAATCTATTGAGCGTGCTCAAAAGAAAGTGGAGGAAAATAATTTCGGTGTGCGTAAGCGATTGTTGGAGTATGATGATGTTATGAACGCCCAAAGGGAAGTAGTCTACAAAAGAAGACGACATGCCTTACAAGGGGAGCGACTTAAAGTAGATATCGCCAATATGATCTACGATACCTGTGAGGTAATTGCGGATACCAACAAGGCGGCCAACGACTATAAAAACTTTGAATTTGAACTTATAAAATATTTCTCCATCACCTCCCCTATTAGCGAAAATGACTTCTCAAAAATGGGTGTACAGGAAATGGCGAATGTTATTTATAAAACTGCATATACCCACTATAAGAATAAAATGGAGCGCAATGCTGCCACAGCCTTCCCGGTTATAAAAAAGGTATATGAAGACAATGCCAATAAGTTTGAAAGAATTGTGGTGCCTTTTACAGATGGCATAAAATCCCTGAACGTGGTTACCAATCTACAGGATGCCTATGAAAGCAATGGCACCCAGTTGATTACGGATTTTGAAAAGAACATTTCCCTGGCCATCATTGACGATTCCTGGAAAACACATCTGCGTAAAATGGATGAGTTAAAACAATCTGTCCAATTGGCCGTACATGAACAAAAGGACCCTTTGTTGATCTACAAATTTGAGGCCTTTGAACTTTTCAAGGGAATGATAGAAAAGGTGAACAAAGAAATCGTCTCCTTCCTGTTTAAAGGAGAGCTTCCAACACAGAGTCCGGAAATCCAGGAGGCCAGAAATATTCGCAGGCCAAAGGAAAACTTAAAGACCTCCAAGGAGGAAATCCCCAACAGCGATGAAATGTCGGCCCAAAGCAGGGCTGTAGGCCAAAATCAGGGTGGACGGCCACAGGTAACCGAAACCATTGTGCGCGAAAAGGCTAAAATAGGGAGAAACGAAAGGGTCACCATTAAGAATGTAATGTCCGGTGAAAGCAAAACGGTAAAATACAAACAAGCAGAACCGCTTTTGGACAAAGGCGAATGGGTAATTGTAGAAGATTAGCACAACAGCCAATGACCTCATAATTAAAATAGTACATCCAAAAAAAGCGACACCCTTAACAGGCGTCGCTTTTTTATTGTCCAAATTTTAATATATTTATAACAACACTAAGGTTCTTTCTGAAGGCTAAATGAAATTAAAAACGACTTGGAATGGAGCAAATTTGGGCCGAAAATCAATAGATTTAAAATCCAACCTGCCATGAAAAAGGATTTTTATAAAAGTATTGTTTTAACCCTAAAATTCATCGCGCTTTAATTCAAACGATTATCTTTACCCTCAGAATACAACCATTAACCATTTTTTAATGCAAATACCCACTCAGGATAAGTACCGACTGAAGGACAAAGTCCGTTTAACTTTAAGGGTCAACTATATTTCCTCTGTCCTCTCCATTATTTTTGGTATTATCTGCATATTTCTCCTTAAGATCACTGAAATAATTCCGGCCACCTTTATTGTCTTTGGCACTTTAAATTTGGCCAACACCCTATTGTTCCACAGGCACAAACTACTGGGATTAACTTATAATATTACCTCAATAATGGCCTTGTGCTCCTCTGTTATTATTACCATATTCAGTGGCGGTATCAACAGTCCATTTATTTTTGTTTTGGCCTTGGTGGTATTTGCCGGCTATATCAGCACAAAGGTTTATGGTAGGGTTTACCTAAATTTAAACCTGCTTATTATTATCCTGATTTATTCACAAAGTATAGCAGAATTTAATTTTACTGAAAACGTGGTCCCTATTGAAAGTAAGAATATGTTTGCGCTTTTTAGTATTCTTTTCTCGGTATACCTCTTAGGCGGGGTCATAGGAAAAAACCTTCTTAAGGCCCACAACGAATTACATAGGATCAGAAACGAAAATGAGGCCCGTATTAAGGAAAAGGACACGCTTTTAAAAGAGATTCACCATAGAGTAAAGAATAACCTGCAAACCGTATCCAGCTTACTTAGTCTTCAATCCAGAAGCATTGAAGAGCCTAAAATGAAAACTTTAATAAAAAGCAGTCAAAACCGGGTAATTTCCATGGCCATGGTGCATGAGATGTTATATATGCGCCACGATCTGTCCAAAATTGAATACAAATCCTATGTAGCGGAATTAAGTGATTATCTAATACGCTCCTTTAAAGGAACTGAAAACAATATAACCCTCAACATCAAAATCCCGGATATTAAACTCGGGATAGACACGGCTATCCCATTGGGATTATTGATCAACGAAGTAATTACCAATGCCCTTAAATACGGTATTAAGGATAATGATCAAGGGGAAATACATATAGAACTTGTAAAAACAAATGCTAAAGATTATATACTTTATATTGGTGACGATGGCGAAGGCTTTCCCGAAGACATTAGCCATAGGAACACCAAATCCCTGGGGCTAAAACTTATCCATAACCTGTCCAGGCAATTAAAAGGATCATTGAACAGGGATTCTTCCAAAAAAGGCACGAACTACATTGTTAAATTTTCCGATATTCAACATCCGTTTAAGACCTAGCCCCACAAGTAGATGTTACACTTATTGATATAGTCCTTCTTATTTTTACTTTTCAAAAAAAAATGGCCAGGGAAAATCCCAATGGCCATAAAATTGAATTATAAACAACGGCTTATTTCCTTTCCTGTTTTGCCGACACTTTCAAGGGTCTAAGAACCCCCTTCGTTTTAGGGAAAATAATGATATGACTAAGTCCAAGAAATACCATAATTAAAAGAGCAAATAATATCATAATGGTCTATTTAGGGACTGACCGTTTAGGGGCAGTGGGTTAGCGTATCGTATTAGGCCAATTTGGCTTTGTTTAATTTAGTTGAAAAAGACAATGCTTTGGTAATCTTCGAATTTCTGAACATATACAAGCGTGCAACCGCGTTCTCATTTTTTAAAACAACCTCTGGTTCCAAAGTAGTAGCAATGACACTCATGGCAACACTATCAACCTTTACTTCGGCCGCAGCGTTTTGTGATTTTGCAGCCATTCCGACAAATAAAGCTAGAGATAGGGTAAATATGGTTTTCATGACTTGCTTTTTGTTATATATATAACTTTGGCAAGTGTATTTTTATAGGTTCCGATTCGTTGAAAAGCACTGTTATTCGTTCAGTGGAAAAAGGGCTGTTAATGTGCAAAATATTGTCGATAAACGTCAGGAAGTCTAAATCCACTTTAGCGGAAAAAGAAGTAATTGCCCGATGTTACCTAGTTGAAATTATTGATCTTATATCATTTCATGACTTAACATTAATTGCATAATGCACTTATGTGTATACTCTGGAACAGTGATGCCAGCGATAATGAAAATTAGAAATCGCAGATGTGGCTCCTATCCAATATGTGCAACTTCCTTCCAAATAACTACGGGTATCCCTAAAATGGCGATCATGTAGAAGTAACTATACCAATGATCCAGGCAGCCGAAAACTCCTTTTGGGAAGTACAGCTACAACCGTAGGGAAAGTCACAAAACATGTTAAATATTTTTTTATTTCAAAGCAACTGCTTAGTTTTGTCCAGTATTTAAAAAATGGCACGTAGCAAACAATATAACGAAGAGGAGGTAATAGAAAAAGCCATGGGCTTGTTTTGGCGAAATGGGTATGGGAATACCTCAGTTCGTATGTTGGAAAAAGAAATGGGTATAAACCAATTTTCCATTTACTCAAGTTTCGGAAGTAAAAACGGGGTTTTTTTGGAATGTATTAAGTCCTACAAAAAAAAGATACACCGTATCACGGAAATTCTAGAAAAATCGAACAACGGGGTTATAGGTATTAAACAATATTTTTACGACTTTTTGGAATTCTCCAAAGATGATAATGGCAAAAAGGGATGTTTGGTGACCAATACCGTAAATGAATTAGGAGAACATGGGGATCCGATTATTATGACAGAATTAAAGAGTTTTTTTAATGAAATTAAAACCCTATTTGCAAATAATTTAAAACAAGACAAAAATAAAGCCCAAGAAAGTATCGATAAACAAGCTAATTACTTGGCGGCATCCATGTTGGGACTTTCGTTGGCCTCCAAAATATTAAGACGGGAGCAATTGGAAGATTTTATAGAAACAGCATTCAACAACCTTTGACTTTTTTTATCACATTTCTAAGCATTTGCTTAGAAATAAATCCAGAATTAAATAAACAATAATTAAAATTTGAATTATGACAACATTAAAAGTACACGACATTGAATCCGCACCGGAAGAAAGCAAGCCCTTTTTGCAAAAATCGGTTAAAGCCTTTGGCATGATACCTGGTTTACATGGGGTTTTGGCCAGTGCTCCCGGCATCCTAGAGGCATATCAGACATTGCATCAATTATTTGTGGACTCTTCCTTTAACAACGAAGAATTAACCGTAGTATGGCAAACTATTAATGTGGAGCACGAATGTCATTATTGTATTCCGGCACATACAGGCATAGCCCATATGATGAAAGTAGATCCGGCTTTAACTGAAGCCTTGAGAAACAGGACCGTAATGCCCACAGAAAGACTTCAGGTATTACACGAGACTACTCTATCTATTGTTCGGAATCGCGGTAATATTTCAGAAGAAGAATTGAACAGATTCTATGCTACGGGCTACACGGAAAGACAAGTTTTGGAAATCATCCTCGGTCTATCACAAAAAGTAATAAGCAACTATTCCAACCATATTGCCAACACTCCGGTTGACGCTCCATTTCAAAAATTTACCTGGAACAAAGACAAGGTAGGAGTCTAATTCCTTGATTAGATAATTAGCTTAAACCTTCCTCTTATTCGGAAGATCTATCATTAATGCATATTAAAAAAATAAAATTATGAGCATTTCAATTGCAAACAAAGTCGCACTGGTAACAGGAGCAAATAGAGCAATTGGCAAAGCTATTGTGGAATCTTTTATAAATCACTGTGCTAAAAAAGTATATTTGGCCGTCCGTAATACAGAATCTACCAAATATTTGGAAGAGAAATATGGAAATAAGGTGTTAACCATAAAAGCGGACGTTGCCAACGCAACTTCCATTCAACAATTGGCAGAACAAACTAAAGATGTGGATATTGTCGTAAACAATGCAGGAGTAGGAGCCCCTACCCCACCCTTGGCAATGATGAGGAAAAGGATTTTGCCTATAACCTGGAAGTAAATGCTTTTGGATTAGTCCGTATTGCCAATACTTTTGCCAAAACATTGGAAAAAAATAAAGGTGCCCTGGTCCAACTAAACTCCATTGCATCTATCAAAACTTCCCACAACTTTCTACCTATTCTGCCTCGAAAGCGGCCTCCTATTCCCTTACCCAGGGTCTAAGAACTCAGCTCGGTGCTAAAGGTGTACATGTCCTTAGTGTTCGCTCCGGTCCTATTGCAACTGATATGGGAGTTGCAGCAGGTTTTGAAGATGGAGCTGCCACTTCTGTGGTTTCCGAAGGTATTGTAAATGCCCTTAATGTTGGGGATATCCATTTGTTTCCGGACGAAATGGCCAAACAATTTGAAGGGGCATATCAAAGTTTTTCCGATAATATTGTAATGGCAGATTTCTCTGAATTACCTATTAGGAATAATTATTAAAAATTCATAATCTGATTAAATTAACTGTAATGTATCCGAATAGTGAGGGTCTAGAATTCAACAAGGCGTATTACACTAGGCAGCATGGTCAACTATTCTCCGATATATTAGGTGATGCTATTGTATCCTCAGATATTAATTATGGACTTTTGGGTGCCAGTCCTGACCAGACCGCTAATATTGTGGTTGGCGTTGACGGCAATCCTTGAATAATGTCTGAACGGGTAAAAACAGGCACACCGTTTAAAATTCCAATGTAGCCAAAAGCGGAAATCTTAATCGATAAATATAAAGACGATTACCGAACCTATGAGAAAATTAATCTTCTACCTAAGCTGTCCAACCAAAAACTGAACAGCTATCTAAAAGAAATAGCAGACCAATGTGGTATAAAGAAGAACCTAACTTTTCATATGGCACGTCATACGTTCGCTACTACGGTGACTCTAAGCAACGGTGTTCCTATAGAAACAGTATCGAAGTTACTGGGTCATACTAAATTGGCCACGACCTAAATTTATACTAGAGTAGTTGAAAGAAAAGTTAGTAACGATATGCACTTGTTAAAGATTATGTTAATTTATTTTTAGAGTTTTTTCTAAAATAAAAAACGATTCTAAAGTTGCAAAATACCTTGTTAGTCAACTGAATAATAATTCTTGGTTGCCTTAAATTTCCTAAATATTTTATTACTAGACAACCGTATTATTCAATAATGTTTAATAAACAAAAAACCAATGAAGAGTTTTTGACGTTTATACAGTATAACTATCTACACATACATTTTTAACTACATTAAGCATGAGTAGATTCTATTTTTATCGCTATTACATTAATATTACAATTTAACTCAAGTTAAAATATGTCTATATTAAAATATACAGTACTACCACTAAAACAAAGAGCTTTAGAACCTTTCGTAAAGCGGATATCATATATTGAAAATGAAACGGTAGAACCTCAGTTTCACTCTATACCTCCCATAGGTGCCAATGGACTCTCTTTTTACTTTGGAGCTCCCATGCGACATATTATTAATCATGAAACTATTCCTTTACTCAAAGGAGCTTCTGTATTAGGTACTATAACAGAAGATGGTATTACCGTAATACATCAAGGTTGTGTTAAACAAATCTATATTGAGTTTACACCTACAGGGTTTTATCGTTTATTTCATAAGCACGGAAGCAAATTTACAAATAGTCCTCCTGCCGATTTCTCTACTATAGATGCACAAATGTTGGAAAATGAATTAGAAAATTGTTCTAAAGATGTAAAAAGTATACAAGACGTTTTTGAAAACTACCTATTACGTATAATGCCAAATGCACTTCCTGAAATTCCTTTAATAAATAACGTTGTCTCATTGATGCAAGCAGATGTTGCAGATAAAAACAGGGTAGAGGACATTTGCAAAAAAGTAGGTGTGAACCAACGGTATCTTTCTCGCTTATTCAAAAAAGTAATAGGCATGTCTCCTAAAAAATATTATAGAACACAGCAATGGAACACTATTATGAGCATTATCAATCAAAATAAAGAAGAAACCTTAACTAAATGGGCTCTAGAGTGTGGGTTTTATGATCATCCTTCTTTCACAAAAGAATTTAAAAAGTTTATGCAAATTCCTCCAAGTGAATTTATTAATGGAGACGTTAGCTTAGTTCAAATGGTTCTTAGACAAAATCGGCAATAATAAGATCAAGAACCTGTAACATATCCAAGCATTTAGAATTAAATGAGCCTGTCCATTTTATACAAGACTTGATTGATTTTCATATTTAAATTTGTCCCTTCATTACAAAATATATAATTATGAAAGCAAAAATGAAATTAGTCAATTTATTAATGATACTTATGGTATCTATTTCAATTTTTTCATGTTCAGATGGTGAAGATGGAGCAGATGGTATTAATGGAGCAGACGGTGTTAATGGAGTAGATGGTGTTAATGGAGCAGATGGGGAAGATGGGGAAGATGGGGAACAAGGCGTACCGGGAACGGCAAATGTTATTTATTCTGATTGGATAGACTCTCCATTGGATGGTGATATTCCATCATCAACAGCAAATGGCAGTATTGATGTTGCCGGCTTAAGCCAAGAAATATTTGATCAAGGTACAGTTCTAGTCTATGGAAAAGCTGGAACTCTTAATGTATTTGCCCTGCCATTTATAGGTGAAGCGGGGGTGTCTTACTATTACCGTTTAGCATTAGGAAGTATCAATATAAGGCTAGCAAGTGTAGATGGTTCTTCTATAGGTAATCCTCTTTTTGGTCAGTATCGCTATGTTCTAATTCCTGGTGGTGTTGAAGCAAGTACCGGAATAGGTGGTATAGGAAGTAAAACTGCAACCGTAGATTTTACCAAATTGAGTTATGAAGAAGTAATCGCTCATTTCAATATTCCTGAATAATACGTTCTTCCAACGTAAACAAGGGCTGTTTAAACGTCCCTTGTTTACGTTTTAAAAAGTTTAAATTAATGAAACAACAAGTCATTACTCTTTTTATACTGTTTTAGTACTATGCTACGGGACCGTAGTGCAATAATAGCCCAATTCTATAAAATGATAGAAGAAGGTATTTTATACGTAACATATCTCTCTAACCTTTCAGGTAGAGCCAATACCTATAGGAAAGGTGCAGTAACTTTCGATTCAAACACAAAAACACCCCTATTTCATGGCGAATACGGCACAACGCTTAACGAAAACCAAGAAATAGAAAACCCTACAGTAATATTCACATTTAAAAGGGAATAGAATCGAGGCCAAAACTACAAACAAATGAAAACAATTATCTATATCCTCTTGTTTACCCTACTTTTATCAAGTTGTAAAAAGGACGATAGTGAGCACACAAATATTGCTCCAGAAGCTTTTAACTTGCTCACTGTTGAAAACCAAGCGGAAAATGTTTCATTGACCCCTGTCTTTACTTGGCAAGCAGCAACGGACCCAGATGGTGATTCAGTGGTCTACGACCTATATTTAGAAGTGCTTATTGGCGGCTTCTTAGTTCCCAAATTGAATGCCAATCAACAACCGCCCGACCCAACCCTTATTATAGCCCAAGGTATCACAGAAACTAGTTATACCCTCACCGACCCTTTATCCATAAACAGTTCCTTTACATGGAAAGTAGTTTCTCGTGATAACCAAGGGGGAACTGTTGAAAGCGATATTTTTAGCTTTGAAACCCGCCCGTTGAATACTAGCGAAGAAGCCTTTGTAGCATCTACACCTTTTGATGTTAGAGAAGGACATGGCAGCGTTTTTTTTAAAGATAAATTCTGGGTTATTGGTGGTTTCGCCAATATTGAAGATGTAAAAAATGATGTGTGGTCTAGTGCGGATGGAATTACATGGGTACAAGAAACCGCAGAAGCAGGTTTCACTGGACGCGGTCAATTTGGAATCACCGTTTTTAAAGATAAGATTTTCATCTATGGAGGTCTTGGAGGTGGTAATTTGTTAAGTGATGTATGGAGTTCAATAGATGGGGTGAATTGGATACAAGAAACTGCTGACACTGGATTTAGCCCCCGAGGACAAACTAAACTACTCAGCTATAATGATAAATTATATGCCATAGGTGGTTTGGATAATCCTCTTGACCCTACTACTGGAAGTACAGAAGAGATTTGGAGTTCTAACAACGGTGCAGACTGGGTACAGGAGACCAATGCTGCTCCCTATTTAGCTAGGTATGGGTTTGAAGCTTTGGTCTTTGACAATAAAATGTTTGTTATAGGCGGAGCATTAAGTACAACCTTTGAAATCCAAAATGATGTCTGGTATTCAACGGATGGAAAAAATTGGACGCAAATAGTACATCCGGGAAGCAGTTACCCAAAACGCTTACTCTTTAAGAGCACCGTATTCAATGAGAAAATTTGGATTACTAGTGGATTTTTTGAAGATGAGATAGAAGAATTTCATTATAATGATTTTTGGTCCAGTAGTGACGGCGTTTATTGGAAAAAAGAAGTTTCAAACGCTGGTTACGAACCTCGTTTTTCTTCTACTTTGATATCAAACCAAAACTTTATGCTTCTAATTGGAGGAGGTGAAATTAGCACTAATGCTAAATTTAATGATGTATGGAAATACGATTAATATAGTATAAAAAAGCATTATCCAGGTTACCAATCTACATCTATAAATTTTTAAGTTAAACAAAAAATATCATGAAAAATAATTTTCTATTATCAAACTTATTCCTCGCATTAATCTTGAGTATGTCCAATATTAGTTATGTTATGAAAACAAAACAAATTTTAAAAACAGCATTACTAGCATTTACATCCTTAATAATGGTAATCTCTTGTAATAAAAATGATGATGGCGGTAGTAATACACCCATAAAAGAAAAAGGTTTTATAACCACTTGGAAAACAACAGTAGCTAACGAAGAGATTTCCATCAAAACATTCCCTTCCAACTTTATTACAACTCCCTATAATTATACGGTAGATTGGGGAGATGGAAACGTTGACAGTAATGTAACCGAATCCATTACGCATGGTTACACTACTGCAGGAATCCATACAGTAACCATAACAGGAGATTTTCCGGGTATTTATAATCATGAAGATTCCTCCAATGCTGCCAAACTACTAACTATTGAGAGCTGGGGTGACAATATAGTATGGGAATCTATGAGAAAAGCTTTCTATCAATGCGAAAACCTAACAGGCATAAATGCTACAGATACTCCTAACTTAAGTTATGTAACCGATATGTCTTATATGTTCAGTTTTGCTATCAACTTCAACAGCGATATAAGCAATTGGGATGTTAGTAATGTAACCGATATGTCTTTAATGTTCTATAATGCTACGAGCTTCAACAGCGATATAAGTAATTGGGATGTTAGTAAGGTAACCAGTATGGATTACATGTTCTATGATGCTACTAACTTCAACAGGGATATAAGTGATTGGGATGTTGGCAATGTAACTAGTATTGGCCAAATGTTTAGTGGTGCTACGAACTTCAACAGTAATATAAGTAATTGGGATGTTAGTAAGGTAACCTATATGAGTGGCATGTTCAAAGGTGCGACGAATTTTAACAGCAATATAAGTAATTGGGATGTTAGCAATGTAACCGAGCTATCTTCTATGTTTGAAGATGCGACTTCATTCAATCAAGATTTAAGTGGCTGGGCAACTATCAATGTAACGAGTTGCTCCAACTTTTCAGCAGGTAGTTCTGGTTTAGAAGACACAAACCTACCAACAGCAGGAACTTGTTTTTAAATAATAATTAATAACGTATCCCCTCATACCAATTACCTGAAGGGGGTAAAAATAAACTCAAGTACATAATGCCACTAACAGTAGGAACCTATTAAATAAAAACAACAAGCTATGAAAACAAAACAAATTTTAAAAACAGTAGTTCTAGTATGTACATTAATATTAATAGTAACCTCTTGTAATAAAAATGATGATGGCGGTAGTAATACACCCATAACAGAAAAAGGTTTTATAACCACTTGGAAAACAACAGTAGCTAATGAAGAAATTACCATCACAAAAGATTTTAACGAGGGAATTACGACGCCCTATAATTACAATGTAGATTGGGGGGATGGAAACATTGATAATAATGTAACTGAATCTATTACGCATAGTTACACTACTGCAGGAATCCACACAGTAACCGTAACAGGAGATTTTCCAGCTTTTAATTCAGGGCCTAACTCCAATGCTGCCAAACTAATAACTATTGAAAACTGGGGTAGCAATATCGTCTGGGAATCTATGTATCAGGCTTTTTCTCAATGTAAAAACCTAACCAGCATAAATGCTACAGATATTCCTATCTTGGGTAATAATATAACTATGTATCGCATGTTCTATGGCGCAACTAACTTCAACAGCGATATAAGCAATTGGGATGTTAGTAATGTAACCAATATGAATTATATGTTCTCTTACGCTACTAATTTCAACAGCGACATAAGTAATTGGGATGTTAGTAATGTAACTGGCATGAGAAATATGTTCCATTACGCAACCAACTTCAACAGCGATATAAGTGGTTGGGATGTTAGTAATGTAACCAATATGAGCTATATATTCCATTACGCAACCAACTTCAACAGCGATATAAGTAATTGGGATGTTAGTAAAGTAACTGGTATGGATCATATGTTTCACAATGCGGAGAGTTTTAATCAAGACTTAAGTGCTTGGGAAACCGACAATGTAACAGCTTGCAATAGCTTTTCAGTTGATAGTGGTTTAACAAACGTAAACTTACCAACAGCGGGAACTTGTTTTAATAATTAAGAAAGTAACCTCTAATAATAACTATATATGAGAAGATAGATTACAATCCACAATATGTGTGGGAGTATAATGAAAAGGAAGGGTGATATTTTATATATGAAGATGAAATAAATACAGAAGATACATCTGACTCTGAAGAATATGAGAAAACATTTCACATTGAAATAAAATATAGAAAATGGTGATTTATCAATAGTTTTCCTCCTCATTATCTTGAAGATATTGAAGAATTTGAACTTGATCAAAGTCATATAGAATTATTAGATGGAGTAGCATATTGTAAACCCGTATTTAACTTTAACTTGTATTATAATAAAATAACCGGCATTTCGGAACTTAACACATTAAATGTGCTGGAAGAACTGTATTTAGGAAATAATAAAATTGGATATATTGATGCTTTGAGCAGCTTATTCGAATTAAGATTAATTGAATTTAATTAAAGTTATTCAGATTTTAATATGAGATTAATAACGCCCACATACAAAACATACCAATCTACACTTCTCCTAATAATAGGTATATTTTTAGGAAACTCATGCTCTAAAAAGGATATAGATAATGAGCCCCTTGTTTTAGGAATACCCCCAATAGATATTTTAGAAATAAAGAATGTCATTGCGTTTGGTCAGGAATTATCAAGCACCAAAAAAAGTCCAGCCATCGAATACATCACTAAAAACAGTGATGTTAACGTTAGGGCTGCCAGTAATGGTCTGGTTAAAGCCGTTGTTTTAAACGAAGGGGAATCTTCAGATTATGAAATTCGTATACAACCAACAGCTACCTCTCAATGGCTCATTATATATGATCATGTTTTAGAGGTCGCTATTTTAGAAGGTGACAACATTCAGCAAGGCGATATTTTAGGAAAAGTAGGTTTAGGTAACAGGACAGAACTCCAATTAAACAAAACAAATGGTGCAAATACTATTTCCTATTGTCCTTTAAATTATGCTAGCAATACCTTTTTAGAAGAACATCTAAGTTTTATGGCAAACTGGTGTTTAATAGAAACTGTAATACCTTAAACTAAGATATGATAATAAAAAGACGATTATTTGTTTTCTTTTTTTGGTAATAGGTGCTGCAATGGTAGCTCAAGTAGATTTACAGATTTAAGTGAATAGAACAACAGGTACAGCACCCTTATATGTTTTTTTGTTGTTACATTTTCCTCAGGTCTTTCCGAAGGAAATGATTTAGACAACTCAGATTTCTCTTGGAATTTTGACACAAATAATACAGACCCTAACGGAAGTTGGGAAATTACCAAAAGAAGAGTTACAGGGCATGTATTTGAATTAATTGGAAACAATAAAGTGTTCCTTCCCAGTATAGCGGAAAGGTTCACGTAATGGAAAGCTAAAATTGGGGATTGTGTCCAAGACCTATGTATTGAAGCTTTTCCCGAAATGCAGCTTTTCGCGGAATACAGGGAAATGTGATGAGTGTGATAACAAAGACAGTACTTCTTCATTGTAGAAAAATCAGTTATACCAATCAGTTTATTTTATTCAATTAGATACAGTTAATTAAAAAGAATTCCTATTTCTGCAACAGACGAAAACAAGTTGAACTACCAATCATTGTAAATAGGTCACAAATCGTCAACATATAAGAAGATATTTGGTAGAAATACCACGGCGATTGGGCTCGCTGAGCAAGGTTCGCGTCCCGTCCAGTCCGCCCCCTATGTAGCAATTGCGAACCTAACATTTGAATCCTTGAAATCTTTTCAAGGATCATTTGGGGCAAATGCAGCTAAAATCTCCGCAGATCTTCCTAATTTTACCAATGTTCAGCCCTTAGTTCAAATTAGCGAGGTAATTAAAGTCCAAAAACCTTTAAATTAGGCTGGGAACCTAATAATTAAGTTTCCAGCCTGATTAATAAAATAATCATAATTATGGCAGATAAAATTAAAATAGATATTGTGTCCGATGTAGTGTGCCCTTGGTGCACCATTGGCTACAAACGTTTGGATAAGGCCATCTCGGATTTGGGTATTCAGGACCAAATAGAGATTGAGTGGCACCCTTTTGAACTTAATCCAAATATGCCAAAAGAGGGGCAGAACGTACAGGAACATCTTACCGAAAAGTATGGTTCCAGTTTGGAAGAACAGAGGCGCTCCCAGGAATATATGGCCGAGGCAGGGGCAGAACTGGGATTCACCTTCGATTATTTTGAGGAAATGAGAATGGCAAACACATTTGAAGCCCATATTTTATTGGAGTACGCCAAGGGTTACGGAAAGCAAACCGAATTAAAGATGCGCTTAACCACAGCCTTTTTTAGTGAAAGAAAAGATGTCTCCAACAGAGCTGTTTTAAAGCAAGCTTTATTGGACATTGGATTGAACGCGGCGGAGGCTTTGTCCAAATTAGATAATGATGAGGCCCGTTACGACCTCAGAAGCAAACAGAATTATTGGAAAAACCTGGGTGTCAACTCAGTACCAACCATCGTATTTAACAAAAAAAGTGCCGTAACGGGAGCACAGGCCGTAGATGTCTTTAAACAGATCCTTAGCGAAATTATTGAACAATAGGCTAACATACTAATTACCAACAAGTGCCAATGCAACTGGAAACCGACATTGGCTATCCACTTAAAAAACTCAATTATGAAGAGAGTAGTAATTACCGGTATGGGAGCCTTGACTCCCCTAGGAAATTCGGTAGATGAATTTTGGCAAAGTGCCATCAATGGCAAAAGCGGTGTATCCAAAATCACCAAGTTCGATTCTACATTGTTCAAAACAACCTTTGCCGCCGAGTTGAAACATTTTACACCTGAAAACTACCTTGACCGCAACGAGATAAAAAGGAGTGATCGGTTTACGCAATACGCCCTTTATTCAGCAACTGAAGCTATAAATGATAGCGGCCTGGATATAAATTCCCTATCTCCTTATGATATGGGCGTAATATGGGGATCGGGTCAAGGAGGAATGCAAACCTTTGAAGATGAGGTCATGAACTTTATGGAAGAGGGCAAGCGTCCCAGATTCAATCCTTTCTTTATACCAAAAATGTTGGTAAATATGGCCTCGGGAATGATTGCCATGAAGTTTGGATTAATGGGCATCAACTATACGGCAGTATCCGCTTGTGCCTCCTCCAACTCTGCCATAATGGATGCTTTCAATTACATTCGTTTGAACAAGGCCAAAGTTATGGTTACCGGAGGATCTGAAGCTCCCATAACCCAAGCTTCCATTGGGGGTTTTAATGCTATGAAAGCCTTATCCACAAGAAATGACGACCCACAAAGGGCCTCAAGACCATTTGATGAGGATAGGGACGGCTTTGTAATGGGCGAAGGTGCAGGTGCCTTAATCCTCGAAGAATATGAACATGCCAAAAAAAGGGGCGCAAATATCTATGCAGAAATTGTAGGAGCGGGCATGACCGACGATGCCTACCACATTTCAGCCACACATCCCGAAGGGATTGGCGCAATAAAGGCCATGCAATTGGCCATGGAGGAAGCACAACTGGTCCCGGAACAGATCAATTATTTGAATGTTCATGCCACTTCTACTCCAGTTGGGGATTTAAGCGAAATAAAAGCAGTGGCAAAAACCTTCAACAACGAGTTCGACAATTTGAAAATTAGTGCTACAAAATCGATGACGGGACACCTTATGGGAGCCGCTGGTGCCGTTGAGGCAATCTTAGCTATAAAAGCCATTGGGAACAACATTATCCCCCCGACCATCAACACCGTAAAGATAGATCCCAATATTCCCAAAACCACGCCTATCGTAATCAAAGAAGCCATAGACCATACTGTGAACGTGGCCATGAGCAACACCTTTGGTTTTGGTGGGCACAATGCTACCACCATCTTTAAAAAAGTATAGAAACCTGTAAAACAATAACTCAAAGGCTCCAATTTTCTCAAATAATCGGGGCCTTTTGCTTAACTTGTAATCACAACCCGTGCCATTTGGACAAAACGCAGGGTATGCAAGAACCTTTTCGGAGCCAGAGGCCTACAGTAAAAACCATCTTAAGAAAACGATCGATATGAAAACAATGACATGCAAACAATTGGGAGGTGCCTGTGACATGCCATTCCACGCCACGACTTTTGAAGAAATAGCAGAACAAAGCAAAAAGCATGGGATGCAAATGTTCAAGGCTGGTGACAAAGAACACCTGGAGGCCATGAATAAAACGCAGGAACTTATGAGAACACCGAATGCGATGGCCAAATGGTTCGAAAACAAGAAGAAGGAATTTGAAAATCTTCCGGATAACAAATTATAGATCTTGAAGCCTTGAATGTAACCTAAGCGAGGCGGAATTATTTATCCCTTTTCACCGGCTCCTTCAACATCCTTACACTATCCTTTTTTTCAGGAAAAACCACCAAATAATTAAGACAGATACAAAAGAAGATCAAAAGGGCTACTGTTAACATAATATTTATCTGATTAAAGGTCAAAAACCGACCTAATTAAAGTTATTCCTGTATTAAGCCAGTTTGGCCTTATTTAACTTGGTAGAGAAAGTCAACTCTTTGGTTATCTTGGAATTTTTAAACATATACAAACGGGCAACAGCCTTATCCTTTTTCAAAACAACCTCTTGTTTTGCCGTAACAGATACAATACTCATGCTAATGGTTTCAACCTTGACTTCGGCCGCATCGTTTTGGGCCTGGGCAGCTACTCCGATAAAAAGAACAAAGATTAAAGTTAAAATGGTTTTCATGACTTGCGATTTGTTATATATATATAACAGGGGCAAGTGTATTTTTCCAGGTTCTGATTCGATGAAAAACACAGTTTTTCGTTAAGCGGATAAAATCCAGATAAAGTGCAAAATAATCCCGATGAACGTAACGGGCTCAAAAATCACTTTAACGATAAAAAAATGTATTTCATCGATTAGAGTAGGTATTTACTTACATTTTTAGCTTTCCAGTTTTATCATTTTCCACATTAAAGTAAACTACCTCGGGGCAAGCCCGCGAGGCATTCGTAGGAAACGAACTTTAATTTTCGAGGCAAGCCTCGGGTATTATACCCTTTGGCGGTGCCAATAAAAACAACAATAAAATACAGCCATCCTAGGCCGAAAATTATTCCCGATATTTGTGTCCACATATACCCATTTAAAAATAAAATACACCATTGGACTCCTATAGGGAAACATTTGAGACTTGGAACAAAATAGCCAATCTATATCAAGACCGATTTATGGATCTGGACTTGTACAACCATAGCTATGATCTTATTTGTAAATCAATAAGAAAACAAAATGCAGGAATTTTGGAAATAGGCTGTGGTCCTGGAAACATTACACGATACCTATTATCCAAAAGGCCCGACTTCAAAATATTGGGGATAGATATAGCCCCTAACATGATTGCATTAGCAAAAAAGAACAATCCAACCGCTACTTTCAAGGTAATGGATTGTAGGCAGATCGGCGAACTTGAAACCTTATTCGATGGAATTATTGGTGGTTTTTGTTTGCCCTACCTCTCCTACCCCCATTGTGCCCAGTTAGTTTCAGAATCCTATAGACTACTATCAAAAAACGGATTGCTCTATTTAAGTTTTGTGGAAGGTGACTCCAATAAATCGGGCTTTAAGGTAGGCAGCAATGGAGACAGAGTGTATTTCCATTACCATAATTTGGATGCACTAAAAAAGCTTCTAACTCAAAATGCATTTCAAGAACCTGAGGTTTACCATGTAGATTACCAGAGAACGGAAGCCCTGATTGAAAAACATACCATTCTTATTAGCTCAAAAAAATGATATGAAAAAAAAAGTGAAAATGTTTGTTGAATAAAATATTAATCGTAATATTGCGATATACAAATAAATTAAAATGGGATTAGCCAAAACAGAAATTTTCTCGGATCAACAAAATGAAATTGCCATTTTTGCCAAGGCATTTGGACATCCGGCACGCGTGGCAATTCTGCAGCATCTATTTAAAATAAACACCTGTGTATGCGGTGATCTTGTAAATGAAATTGGCTTGGCCCAACCAACCATTTCACAGCATTTAAAAGAATTGAAACTCCTGGGACTCATAAAGGGCAGTGTTGAAGGTACCAGTGTTTGTTATTGTATCAATACTGAAAAATGGATGGAAATGAAAGAGATTATCAAACAATTTCTAAATCTCGACATTACCGAACAGGAAGATTGTTGCTAAAAAATTTAAACTCATTAATCGCATAATCGCAATAAACAAATAACAAAATGAAACTATCAGAGATAAAAACAATTTTAGGGAATTTGGAAACCATTGCATTTCAATTGCCGGATGGTAAACTAGTACCCAATCATTTTCACGTTACCGAAGTAGGTAAAATAACCAAAAACTTCATAGACTGTGGCGGTACGGTTCGTAAAGAGGAAGTAGTGAACTTTCAGCTATGGGATTCCACCGACTATGACCACCGACTTCATCCAGAGAAATTGGTCCACATCATTGAATTATCGGAAAAGGTATTGGAAATTGGGGATTTGGAAATTGAAGTAGAATACCAAGGAGATACCATACAAAAATTTGGATTGGATTTTGACGGCACCAATTTTTTATTGGCCACCAAACATACAGATTGCCTGGCAAAGGACAATTGTGGTATTCCGACAGAAAAACCAAAAATAAAGTTATCCCAATTGCAAGAGACTTCTGCAAATTGCTGTACTCCAAACTCAGGATGCTGTTAAACCCTTTAACCACACTATAAACCTTATTTAATGATGCCCGTAAAAACGAAGGTCTTTGACCAAATAGATCAGGCTATCTCTGAACTCAGTATTGATAATATTAGTGAGGAGCGAAAAGAAATTTTACAGCCCCTTGCTGACTATATACAGTCTAAAACAGATACCCAACAACCCATTAGAATTAATTTTATTTGCACCCACAATTCCAGAAGGAGTCACTTATCCCAAGTCTGGGCGCAAACCTTGGCCTTCTATTTCAACCTTAAGAATGTACAATGCTATTCGGGAGGAACCGAAGCTACCGCCCTATTCCCAATGGTTGCAGAAACCTTGAAAAATTCGGGATTTGGCATAGCGACCCTAGCGCAAGGAGAAAACCCAATATACAGCATAAAATATACCGACAATGAGCCTCCAGTGATAGGGTTTTCAAAGAAGTTCGATGCTGCTTTTAATCCTAAATCCGAGTTTGCAGCGGTTATGACCTGTTCACAGGCAGATGTTGGATGCCCGTTTATAGCCGGGGCCGAAAAGCGTATCCCAATAACCTTTGAGGATCCAAAGGCGTTCGACCATACCCCACAACAGGCCGAAAAGTATCGGGAAAGAAGCCTTCAAATTGCAACCGAATTAATGTACATTTTTGCTCAAATAAAATCATAATCAATGGCCTCGAACAAAAAATTAAGCTTTCTGGACAGCTATCTAACCATTTGGATTTTTTTGGCGATGGCATTGGGGGTAGGCATAGGCTATTTTGTACCCACTTTTCCCAAAATCATTGATAGTTTTAGTAGTGGAGCAACCAATATCCCCATTGCCATTGGACTAATCCTAATGATGTACCCTCCCTTGGCCAAGGTAGACTACTCGCTTTTGCCCAAGGTTTTTAAAAACACCAAGATTTTATCCATATCCTTGATCCTGAATTGGGTTATTGGACCAATTTTGATGTTTGCACTGGCCATTACCTTTTTAAGGGATTACCCGGAATATATGGTTGGGTTGATTCTTATTGGTTTGGCGCGTTGTATAGCCATGGTACTTGTTTGGAACGATCTGGCCGAAGGAAGTAGCGAATACGGTGCCGGCTTGGTTGCCCTTAATAGTATTTTTCAGGTATTTGCCTATAGTTTTTATGCCTGGATCTTTATAACCGTACTTCCTCCCTATTTCGGATTTGAAGGGGCCATAGTAGACATTTCTATTGCTACCATAGCCGAAAGCGTAGCTATTTATTTGGGAATTCCGTTTGCATTGGGTTATTTAAGTAGATTGATCCTCGTTAAACTGAAGGGTGGGGAATGGTACTCCAACACATTTATTCCTACCATATCCCCTATGACCTTGATTGCCCTCTTGTTTACCATAGTGGTCATGTTTTCCTTAAAAGGCGAAATGATTGTTGAGATCCCCATGGATGTTCTCATCATAGCGGTACCTTTACTCATCTATTTTACGCTGATGTTTATTATTGGTTTTTTCGTCACAAAAGCCATGGGGGCTGAATATGACAAAACGGCTTCTGTGGCCTTCACAGCGGCGGGGAACAATTTTGAATTGGCCATAGCAGTGGCTATAGCCGTCTTCGGACTAAATTCAGGGCAGGCATTTGCTGGGGTCATTGGGCCCTTGGTGGAAGTGCCGGCCTTAATTTTATTGGTGCGCGTAGCCCAGAGGTTGCGCAAAAAATATTATCCGATAGTCAAAGTACAGTAAGGACGGATCAATCCCAAAAGTTGTGTGTGAATTAGAAAAAGAAATAATCTACTATCTCATTTTTGTGTCCTGTTCATTTTTTGCATCGCCCAAATGCGTAGCATTCATGAATACCATTAAAAATCAATAGACCAGCCGATGAATAAAAAACGACCAGGGCCGAATAACCAAGGTACGGTGTACCTTGGTTAGGAGGAGCCAGCTGTAGCCATGGCCAAGCTGATTTTAAATTTCTTTAAATCTACGCACTTTCCACTGCCCCGGCGTCCAGGCCTCTTTCACTTGGGTGAAATGCTCTATGGACGCCTTCCACCTTCCAATGTGAAAACCACTTGATTTAAGACGAAATCGAAGATTCACGAAAACCTATAAAAAACAATAATAACCACTTAAGTAAATTGAAAATAGGCCGGTCCTTTCGTTGCGTCAACCTTCATGTGGGGATAAGTCATTTTCCGTTATTAAAAACCTTTGGCATTGCC
>NZ_QJJZ01000017.1 GCF_003201775.1 Arenibacter sp. ARW7G5Y1
CCTCTAAAATTACCTGATCAACAAGGCAAGTTCAAAATAATATCAGAAAAACCGAAAAATAAAAGGTCGCCTAATTAGTTTTTAGACGACCTCTTCCTATTTTTATTATAGCTATTTCGCCTCTACCCTTACCTTGGGAAGTACGGGTTACTTTCTACTCTTAGGGGGGTATTTTTCAAAAGTTTTGGTCACCAATTCCTGAATTTTTGCCTCCCTTACACTTGGAGAACTATTTTCCCTAAGGCTGCTTACTGTTACGGCCTGCCAAAAAAGCTCATCCTTTTCACTATCCACAAAATCGAACTGAATTTCACGTTCCACATTTGCTGCTCCCACTGGAATTCCAATTGTCATTCCTCCACCAACATTCCTCCCAGAACCTCCTATACCTACCCCTACCGTATTATTTCTAGGCGCCTGAAAAGAGCTGCTCAAAATATTTATTAAAAATTCGGGTTCTTCGGATAATAAAAGACCCTTAGCCCGTAAAGTGGAATCAATAGCCCTTACTAATCGGCGGGTATCCAATTCACTTAAACCGGTATCCATGTCCGAATAGTAGTTATAGGTAGTATATTTAGAATAGTCAGTATCCCTATCATAATCATAATTTACACGAATGGCGCCGCAGGAAGCTAAAAATAGCAAGAGCAAGAATGGGATTATACTTTTCATTATTCCAATTTTTATAAGAACCCGTTTAAGAAATTGTGATTGGTATTTCCTAAATAGACTCTAAAATAGTGAAAATTATTCTTGCCGTTTTTTATGAGGGTAAGTTTTCGTTAAAACGCAAGGCATTATAAATACCATAAACGGGCATCTGTATATCCAATGAAAATTGGGACTATCTATTCAGCATGGCCCACAGTCTGTCTTTAAGTTCCACCAGCCCAATCTGGGCTACCGAAGATATGAACATATAAGGTACATCCTTGAAATCCTTGTCCAGTTCAATTCTCATTTCTGCAATAAGCTCCTCGTCCAACATATCGGTTTTGGAGATCGCTATCAAACGGTCCTTATCCAACAGTTCTGGATTATATCTGCGCAACTCGTCCAACAGTATTTCATATTCTTTGGAAATGTCCTTGCTGTCTGCAGGAATCAGGAAGAGCAAGGTTGAATTACGCTCTATATGTCTTAAAAAATAGTGCCCAAGTCCTTTTCCCTCGGCCGCCCCTTCAATAATACCGGGAATATCCGCAACAACAAAACTTTTAAAATCCCTATACTCCACAATCCCTAAATTGGGTTTAAGGGTCGTAAACTCGTAATCAGCTATCTTGGGCTGGGCAGAGGTAAGGACCGAAAGAAGAGTAGATTTACCCGCATTTGGAAAACCTACCAAGCCTACGTCTGCCAATACTTTCAACTCCAGGATAAGGTCCAATTCCTGACCACTTATGCCGGGTTGGGCGTATCTTGGCGTCTGATTGGTAGCTGTTCTAAAATGCCAGTTGCCGCGACCTCCCATACCGCCTTCCAAAAGAATTTTCTCTTCCTGGTCCTCGGTTATTTCCATTAAGACTTCTAGTGTTTCTGCGTCTTTAATAACGGTGCCCAAGGGCACTTCCAAATACACATCCTGTCCGTCCGCACCACTACTTCTGTTTTTACTGCCATGCTCACCGTGCCCGGCCCTAAAGGTTCGGGTAAACTTAAAGCCCAAAAGGGTCCATAAATTTTTATTGCCACGGACAATTATATGCCCACCACGACCACCGTCACCACCATCTGGCCCACCTTTTGTGATAAACTTCTCCCTATGCAAATGCACAGAGCCTTTCCCTCCGTTACCGGATTCAAGGTGCACCTTTACATAATCCACAAAATTCCCTTCCGTCATTTTTTTAGTTTATTATAGCAAGTTCTATCACAGTAGAACCACAGAACTCTTATAGCTCCCCATTTAATTAAGAACTTATGGGTAGGCAGACAACCGGATCCCGCGAGGTTCATTTATATTAATTCCCTTTCCTAAACTGGGAATACATTCCCAAAGGCCACAAACTTATACCGCCTGTAATTCCTCTATTACTTTTGCCAAGCGGCTGGTAATATCCTCTATGGAACCTATTCCGTTGACGCTGTGAAATTTCCCCTGATCATCGTAGTAATCCTTTAATGGAGCCGTTTTTTCATTATATTCATCAAAGCGGTTACGAATCATTTTTTCATCCTGGTCATCGCTCCTACCGCTAACTTTACCGCGTTCCAATAGTCTTTGTATCAATACCTCATCATTGGCTTCCAAGGCAATGGTTGCATCGATCCGCATCTCCTTACTTACCAAGAAATCATCCAAAGCCTGGGCCTGGGCCGTAGTCCTAGGAAATCCGTCGAAGATAAATCCACTGGCATCGGGATTCTTCTCTACCTCATCCTGTAGCATTTTAATGGTAACCTCATCCGGTACTAATTCTCCTTTGTCTATATATGACTTTGCCAATGTTCCCAGTTCGGTACCATTCTTAATATTATAACGAAAGACATCTCCGGTCGAGATATGCTTTAAATTATATTTATCCTTTAAAAATGAAGCCTGTGTGCCCTTTCCTGCGCCAGGTTTTCCAAACAAAACTAGGTTTATCATATGCTTTTGGTTTAGTTGATATACTTCTCTTAAATTTCTTCCCAATTCATTATAATCCAATCCATATCCTACTATAAACTTATCTTCGATTTTCATGCCGAAATAGTCTATATCGTACTCTCCGTTGTACACTTCTGATTTATAAAACAGGGTTGCAATTTTAAATTCCTTTACCTTGGTATTGGAGAATAGGTCGATTAATTTTTTTACGGTCCTACCTGTATCTATAATATCTTCTAGAATAATAACACTTCTGCCCTCAATATTCTCCGGAACATCCAAAAGTGTTTCCACAATTCCCGTAGAAGTAAGGCCCTGATAGGAGCTTAACCTCACAAAGGAAACCTCACAAGGGTAGGGATAAGCTTTTAGAAAATCCGAAACGAACATAAATGCCCCGTTAAGTACGCCCACAAAAATGGGAGTTTCCTTCTTGTAATCCACAGCCACTTGTTCCGCAATTCTCTTTATCGCGGCGGTAATCTCACCTTCACTTATAAAAGGCTTAAAATATTTGTCGTGTAGCTTAATCAAGACTAATGTTTCTATAATAATTTCAAGTGCCAAATATAGCACTTTGATTTCTCTTTTTTAAGGGTCCAGGCCTAGTTTCTAAGATTTAGCTGTATTTTTGTTTCTAAAATACAATCTACTTTAATACAAGCGAATCTTTTCCAATGAACTATTTTTCTTCTGAATTTAAATTAGGAATACTAGGAGGCGGTCAATTAGGTAAAATGCTTTTGTACGAAACAAGAAAATTTGACATCCATACCAAGGTATTGGACCCATCGGACGAAGCCCCTTCCAAAATAGCCTGCAACGAATTTTTTAAGGGCGATTTAATGGATTTTGATGCAGTTTATGCGCTTGGCAAAAAAGTAGATGTGCTTACCATAGAGATCGAGAACGTAAACCTGGATGCCTTGGAAAAACTGGAAGAGGAAGGATTGAAGGTTTTTCCGCCTACACGTGCACTGCGCATAATACAGAACAAGGCAAAACAAAAACTGTTTTATGTAGACCATAATATTCCCACTGCAGATTTTCAGCGTTTCGCTTATAAAAGTGAGATCGAAGACAGTGTTGCCAACGGCGGCCTTAAATTTCCTTTTATTTGGAAAGCAACCCAATTTGGATATGACGGACAAGGGGTAAAGGTAGTTCGCAAACTGGAAGATCTGAACGGCCTGCCTGCTGGGGAATGCATTACCGAAGAAATGGTGAATTTTAAAAATGAGCTTGCAGTGATCGTGGCTCGGAGTGCCAGCGGCGAAGTAAGAACATACCCCGTGGTGGAAATGGAGTTCCATCCCGAGGCCAATCAGGTGGAATATGTTATCTGTCCCGCACGCATAGATACCAAGGTTGCGGAAAAAGCTCAGGAAATAGCACTGCAACTATCCCATAAAATAAAGCATGTTGGGCTGTTGGCCGTGGAAATGTTCCAGACCCAGGACGATAAAATTCTGGTAAACGAGGTGGCTCCAAGACCCCATAACAGTGGCCATTACAGTATTGAAGCAAGTTATACCAACCAATTTGAGCAACATATCCGTGCCATTTTGGACCTTCCGTTAGGAAATACGGCCAGCAAGGTAGCCGGTATTATGGTAAATTTGGTCGGTGCAGAGGGCCATACAGGTAATGTGGTATATGAAAATATGGAGAAGATTTTGGGCCTAGATGGTGTTACACCCCATATTTATGGTAAAAAACAGACCCGGCCTTTCAGGAAAATGGGTCATGTTACTATTGTGAACAACGACGTTAAGGAGGCTAGAAAAATAGCCGAACAAGTCAAAAATACTATTAAAGTGATTAGTGAATAAAATTTTCAATGATATGAGTAAAGTAGCCGTAGTTATGGGAAGCACCAGCGACCTTCCCGTTATGCAAGAAGCCATTGATATATTAAAAGGTTTTGATATTGAGGTAGATGTTGATATTGTCTCTGCCCACCGTACCCCGGAAAAATTGTTCGATTTTAGCAAGAATGCCCATAAAAACGGATATTCTGTAATCATTGCCGGCGCAGGAGGTGCAGCTCACTTACCGGGAATGGTAGCCTCCATGTCCCCGCTACCAGTAATAGGTGTTCCCGTAAAAAGCAGCAATTCCATAGACGGTTGGGATTCCGTACTTTCCATTCTACAAATGCCGGGAGGCGTCCCCGTTGCAACAGTGGCCCTAAATGGTGCAAAAAATGCCGGAATATTGGCGGCGCAGATTATAGGAAGCTCGGACAAATGTGTCCTGGACAAAATCATTTTTTACAAAGAGGGCTTAAAGCAAAAGGTAATGGATGGTGCCGAGGAAATGAAAAAAGCAAACCTTAAAAAATAAACTGTCCCTACAAATTATTGTACCATTAAATAAACGCAATTCCTATATATGAATCCATTATTGACCCCATTTGATACAGCGCCATTCTCCAAAATAAAAAACGAACATTTTAAGCCTGCATTTTTGAAGGCCATAGAGGATGCCAGGGCAGAAATCGATGCCATTGCAAACTCCAAGGAGGTTCCTACTTTTAAAAATACTATAGCCGCCTTGGATTTTGCCGGACAACAATTGGATAGGGTATCAAGCGTTTTTTTTAATTTGAATTCTGCAGAAACCAATCCGGAAATTCAGAAAATAGCCCAGGAGGTATCTCCCCTATTGTCCGAATTCAGCAATGATATTACGCTGAACGAGGATTTATTCAAGCGGGTCAAAGCGGTATACGAACAAAGGGATGATTTGGAATTGACTACAGAAGAACATACCCTACTCGATAAAAAATACAAGAGTTTTAGTAGGAACGGGGCCAATTTGCCTACGGAGAAAAAGAAACGCCTTAGGGAAATTGATGCCGAACTGTCCAAACTAAAGCTTCAATTCGGGGAAAATGTTTTGGCGGAGACCAATAAATACGAAATGCACCTTACTACCGAGGCCGATTTGGACGGTCTGCCCGAAGGAGAAAAAGAAGCTGCTGCGCAATTGGCAAAATCTAAAAATAAGGAAGGGTGGTTGATCACCTTGGATTACCCCAGCTATATTCCTTTTATGAAATATGCCAAGAACAGAAAATTGCGAAAAGAACTGTCCATTGCCTTTGGAAGCAAAGGTTTTCACAATGACGAATTGGACAATCAGAAAAACATAATCAGTATTGCCAACCTCCGGCACGAAAGAGCCCAGCTGTTGGGATACAAAACACATGCCCACTACGTATTGGAAGAGCGTATGGCAGAAACCCCTGAAAAAGTCCACCAATTTCTTCAGGAATTGCTGGAAAAAGCAAAACCGGCCGCTGAGAGGGAATTTGCAGAACTGGAAAATTTCGCAAAGCAATTGGACAACATAGACCGGTTGGAAAAATGGGACGGCGCCTATTATTCTGAAAAATTGAAGCAAAAACTGTTCGATTTGGACGACGAAAGACTTAAACCCTATTTTAAGCTGGAAAATGTTATTGCCGGCGTATTTAAGGTAGCTGAAAAACTATTTGGTCTGCAATTTGAAGAGGTGTTTGATATTGACAAATACCATCCGGATGTTAAGACATATCATGTTTATGATCAAGACAAAAATCCAGTGTCCCTATTTTACGCCGACTTCCACCCTAGACCGGGAAAACGCGGGGGAGCCTGGATGACCTCTTACAAAGCGCAGTACGTCCAAAACGGGATTAATATACGTCCGCATATTTCCAACGTCTGTAATTTCACCAAACCTACAGAGAGCAAGCCCTCCCTACTTACTTTTAATGAGGTCACCACCTTGTTCCATGAGTTTGGCCACGGTCTGCACGGTATGTTGGCAAATACGGTTTATCCGGGCCTGTCCGGCACTTCTGTCTATTGGGATTTTGTGGAATTGCCCAGCCAAATAATGGAAAACTGGTGCTATGAAAAGGAGGCATTGGAATTATTTGCCACCCATTACCAAACAGGCGAAACAATACCAATGGAATTGGTTCAGAAAATAAAAGATTCGGCCACCTTCCAAGAAGGAATGGCCACTATAAGACAAATCAGTTTTGGACTATTGGATATGTCCTGGCACGGAATGGACCCCTCAGGGATTACCAACGTTAAGGCTCAGGAACAGCTTGCTTTTAAAGAAACCGACTTGTATCCAGAAAGCCCGGAAACTTGCATGAGCACCTCATTTTCCCATATATTTCAAGGCGGATACTCCTCTGGATATTACAGTTACAAGTGGGCGGAGGTTTTGGATGCGGATGCTTTTGCCTACTTTAAGGAGAAAGGTATTTTCAACCAAGAGGTGGCCACTAAATTCAAGGATAATGTACTGTCTAAAGGCGGAACTGAAAAGCCCATGGAATTGTATAAGCGCTTTAGAGGTAGCGAACCCAAGATAGAGGCCTTGTTAAAAAGGGCAGGCCTATTGGCTGAGACATCCAATTAATTACAGGTTTCGATTAAGGCAATAATCTAAACCGCTAAAGGGATATCCCGCTGTTTCCATTTTATCTTGAAACAGAGTAAACAATTTACAATCCCGTATTATCCTGAATATTGGGATTTAGCTGTTTTAAATGGGCTATAAATGCGCGTTTCCCTTTAGGGGAAATGATGACGCTTTCATATTTATTGTAAAACACCTCCAGCCTGTCAAAGGAAGTGGCCGGTGCACTTATGGGATTTTTTGTAGCCTCAATTTTTGTTATAGAACTTATTGGAATGGAACGGTTGAGCAGAAATCCACTTCTGACCCTTAGAGCCCCATTTCCAATTTCATAATAGGTAGACATAAAGATGTAACCAATAAAAATTGAAGGTAACAACAACAAGAAAGGCCCAATACTCAAAGAGTGTTCCAAGAACTGGAAAACTGGAGCCAATAGCAAGAGCAGGATTACCACTACCAGAATCCATCCAATTTTTGACTTATATCTTACCATAACCATTAAATTGTCCTGCCCTATGCATAGTCCATGAAATATGACGAATACTGCCCAGCCTATGCCATAGGATCAATTGTTCGCCTTAACGGCATCATATCCCCCCTCCAAGTTAACTACATTGGTAAAACCCAGGGATTTTAATTTTTCCTGTGCCTTGGCGCTACGCCCACCCATCTTGCAGTAGAGGTAAATGGTTTTACTTTTGTCCACTGTTTTAAATTGTTCCGTGAAATCAGGGTCAAACCAATTAATATTATTGGCATTCTCCAGGTGCCCCGCATTAAATTCTTCAGGGGTCCGGACATCTACCAAAATAGCATTATCCAGTAATTCCTGCTTAAAGTCGCCAATCGGCATTTTGCCCACATTTTCCTGTGAACAACTGGTTTGCAGTACAAGTACCACCAAAAAAAGGAATATTGCTTTCATATCTTAAAGACTTATTCAAAAATAAGAATTCTACTTGAGAAAAATCACTTATTTTTGAAACTACAAACAGGTATGACAAAACAAGATTTAAATCCGGATATATGGGTCGATAGTTATTCCGACTACCTCTTTAACTATGCGGTAAGCCGGGTCAACGATTCTGAAATTGCCAAAGACTTGGTACAGGAAACCTTTTTTGCCGGATTAAAATCTGCCAAAAATTTTAAAGGGGAAGCTGCTGAACGCACATGGCTGATTTCCATTTTAAAAAGAAAGGTGATTGATCATTATCGCAAAATAAATTCCAAGAAGGCGAAATCCATGATCCGCATTACCCAAAACCAAAACAGTGAAGCCAATAGCAACTACCTGGAGGAGCAAGTAGCTGATCCTATGAGTCTTTTGGAAAACAGCCAATTGGAAAATGAAGAATTGGGCATGGCCATTCAGGAATGTATAGCCAAGCTTCCAAAAAAACACGCTTTGGCATTCACCCTAAAAACCATAAACGGCCTCAGTACAGAGGAGGTTTGTAAGGAGCTAGATATCAATCCGTCTAATCTTTGGGTCATCCTCCATAGAGCAAGAACAGTTCTTATGGATTGCCTAAACAACAATTGGTTCAAGATATGAAAAGCTGCAAGGACGTTGAAATAATTTGTACTAAAATACAGTATAAGGAAGCCTCTCTCCTAGAGAAAATCAAGATCAAACTTCATGTTTTATTTTGTAAGACCTGTAAAACATTTTCCAAAAAAAACACCGAATTAACCTCACTCTGCTCCCAAGCCAACATCAAAACGCTTCCTATTGAAGAGAAGGAAAAGATGAAAACGGAGTTAAAATCAAGGACTTAAAAAGGCATCCATCACCAAAATACAGGCCCACCAAAAAATTGGAACGGATTCTACCCAGAATGAAGAAAAAAATTGGGCCTGGTTTCTTTTGGTGACCAACAGTAAGCCTCCCAGAACGAAAAATACCAGACCTTTACCCAACACCTCCAAATGTGTCAGGTGATCTTTCATAAAAGTCAATAGAAAAAAAACAACCATCCCGGCGGCACCCAAAATCTTTGTTCTTGGGTACCCAAATCGTTGCGGCAAGGTTCTTAGTTCCGGGTCATCATAATCCAAATCCCTAATTTCAAATGGCAACATTAAGACCAGTACCATTAAAAATCTTTGAGTCAACTCCACCATTATATCCCAATCCAAAGCCATCTCTGCAGCCACAGCAGGTAAAACCACCGTTGTACCCCCCCATACCAAAGCCACAATAAAAATTTTGAGTCCCCCAAAACTCCTAAGGTTTTTTGCGTTGGGCAACAACGGAACGGCATATAAACTAGTTAACACCAACAAAACGGCAATCCCTATCCAAGTTTCAAAGGACACAAACAAAGAATGATACACGGCAAAGGCCCCGGCCATAAAGCTGACTACCTGAATATTCTTATGATAGGTGTTGGAAACTAGAAAATACTTTTTGGCCTCTACCCCATATTTCACAAAATTGTAGCAGGCAATTGTTCCGAAAAATACAAGATACGAGATATGGTTGTCCCTGGACAACCCAAAAAATACACAGGTGATTTCAATGAATGCAAAAACTGATAATGCTACATGTATACTGGCATCCAGGTAAAAATGAAATAAATAGCTACGCCAGTTCATAAATCAAAAGTAACCAAAGTGTTCATAACCTCTTATTTTAGTTAAAAACTTTGAAGGAGTTGGAGGTAAAAGCTGCAAAATAAACATAAATAATGAGTATTTTTGCTGACCTTTATTTTAGATTAAAATAGCTTGAATTTATGAGGACAGACGTATTTGCCTTGCGCCATATTGGCATTAGAGAAGAAGACCTTCCACAGATGCTTAAAACAATCAATGTCAACTCAGTGGACCAGTTGATAAATGAAACCATTCCTAACGATATTCGTTTAGCAAAACCCTTGGCCTTGGAGACGCCCATGAGTGAGCACGAGTATTTGTCCCATATCCAAAATTTATCCGAGAAGAATAAAGTTTTTAAATCCTATATCGGTTTGGGGTATCATGAAAGCATAACTCCTTCAGTGATAAAAAGAAATATTTTGGAAAATGCCGGATGGTACACGGCCTATACCCCTTACCAAGCTGAAATTGCCCAGGGGCGCTTGGAGGCCTTATTGAATTTCCAGACCGTAATAGCGGAACTTACCGGAATGGAATTGGCCAATGCCTCCCTTTTGGACGAGAGTACTGCCGCCGCAGAAGCCATGACCATGCTCTTTGATGTGCGCAGTAGGGATCAAAAGAAAAATAACGTTTTAAAATTCTTCGTTTCCGAAGAGATATTACCACAAACCTTATCACTTTTAAAGACAAGGTCAACTCCCCTAAAAATAGAACTAATTGTAGGCAACCACGAAAACTTCGAATTTCACGATGATTATTTCGGTGCCCTGCTGCAGTATCCGGGAAAACACGGCCAGGTATATGATTATGCCCCATTCGTGGCCAAAGCGGCAGCAAAAAATATAAAAGTTGCCGTTGCAGCCGATATTTTAAGTTTGGCAATATTGACCCCTCCTGGTGAATTTGGAGCCGATGTAGTGGTTGGAACCACTCAACGTTTTGGAATTCCATTAGGCTATGGAGGCCCCCATGCCGCCTTTTTTGCAACAAAGGAAGAGTACAAAAGAAATATCCCAGGCAGAATTATCGGAGTTACCAAGGACACCGATGGCAAACCGGCGTTGAGGATGGCGCTTCAGACAAGGGAACAGCATATAAAACGGGATAAAGCTACCTCCAACATCTGTACAGCTCAGGTACTGTTGGCAGTAATGGCTGGAATGTACGCCGTTTATCACGGTCCAAAAGGACTGAAGTACATTGCAAACAAAGTTCATTCCACAGCCGTAACCCTAGTGGATAGCCTTGAAAAACTGGGGCTGTACCAAACCAATACTACATATTTTGACACCATTAGCATAAAGGCCAATTCCTCCAAAGTGAGACCTATAGCTGAAAAACTCGGGGTTAATTTCCTATATGTTGATGCAGATACCATATCCATTGCGTTGAACGAAGCCACTTCCATTAAGGATCTACAATTAATAGTCACTATTTTCGCGGAAGCCCTTGGGAAGCAACCCATTGCAATCAATGGCCTCTTGCCCCATTCCCTCCTTGAGAACAAATTTGGGCGCACCTCAACGTTTTTAGAAAATAGCGTATTCAATACCTATCACTCGGAAACCGAATTGATGCGGTATATCAAAAAACTGGAACGAAAGGATTTGGCGTTGAACCACTCCATGATTTCCTTGGGATCCTGTACCATGAAATTGAACGCGGCCTCGGAAATGCTTCCGTTGAGCTTGGCGCGTTGGGGAAACATCCATCCCTTTGTTCCCGTTGAACAAGCCGAAGGGTATCAGATCATCCTTAAGGAATTGGAAAAAGACCTTAATATCATTACTGGATTTGCAGGTACTTCTTTACAGCCAAATTCTGGAGCACAAGGAGAATTTGCCGGCCTAATGGTCATAAGGGCATATCACGAATCCAGAGGTGAAGGCCACAGAAATATCTGCTTAATACCTGCCTCGGCACACGGTACCAACCCTGCTTCTGCAGTAATGGCGGGCATGAAGGTAGTAGTTACAAAAACAGACGGGAACGGTAACATAGATGTGGCCGACCTAGCTGAAAAGGCCGAATTGCACAAGGACAATTTATCCGCCTTAATGGTAACCTACCCATCTACCCATGGTGTATTCGAATCTTCCATAAAGGAAATTACAAAATTGATCCATGACAATGGAGGTCAAGTCTATATGGACGGTGCAAACATGAACGCACAGGTAGGATTGACCAATCCCGCCACCATTGGGGCCGATGTATGCCATTTAAACTTGCATAAAACATTTGCTATCCCACACGGTGGAGGCGGCCCTGGGGTTGGCCCCATATGCGTAGCGGAACAATTGGTGCCATTTTTACCAGGAAACCCCGTGATTAAAACGGGGGGAGACAAGGCTATTACAGCCATATCGGCAGCACCGTGGGGAAGTTCATTGGTCTGTCTAATTTCTTATGGATATATAAAAATGTTGGGGGAAAGTGGATTGACCCAATCTACCAAGACCGCAATCCTAAATGCCAATTACATTAAGAATAAGCTCAGTGGAAAGTTCGAGGTACTTTATACAGGGGAAAAAGGAAGAGCTGCCCACGAAATGATTATAGACTGTAGGCCCTTTAAAGAAAATGGCATAGAAGTTACCGATATCGCCAAAAGATTAATGGATTATGGATTCCATGCCCCTACGGTTTCTTTCCCAGTGGCAGGAACACTTATGATAGAGCCTACGGAGAGCGAAGGCTTGGCCGAACTGGACCGGTTCTGTGGTGCCATGCTATCTATTCGTGAAGAGATTGATGCCGCATCCGCTGAGGACAACAACAATGCCCTGAAGAATGCACCCCATACCTTGGAAATGATTACCACTGACAAATGGGAATATCCATACTCCAGGCAACAGGCTGCCTTTCCATTGCCCTACATTTTGGAAAACAAGTTTTGGCCTAGCGTAAGACGTGTGGACGATACATATGGAGACCGTAATTTAATTTGCACCTGCGCGCCCATAGAAGCGTACGCAGAAGCCTAAAAAACTCAATAAAATAGAGCCTTTTAAAGCCTTTCACTCAATTGCGAAAGGCTTTTTTTTTGACATTTGCAAAAGTGGAATTATCTTGAACATCATATCAAATACCAGGGACACAAATTACCCCGGTCCAATTAGTTTATATTTATATTATTAAAATTGCACATTATTATGAACATTGGCATTACTGGCACTGGTTCTTACCTTCCAACTATCGTAACAAAGAATTCAGATTTCAAAAATCACAAATTTTTAAATGCGGACGGGACCCCTTTTAAACATCCGAATGATGTGATCATTCAAAAATTCCAAGGGATTACCGGAATTAGCGAAAGGCGCTATGCCGAGGATAACATGAACACTTCCCAATTGGCATTTTTTGCCGCAGAAAAGGCAATTGCCGATGCAAAAATTGACAAAGAGGAATTGGACTACATAATTTTTGCCCATAATTTTGGAGATGTGACCTTTGGCCGATCACAAGGGGATGCACTTCCCAGTTTGGCCACAAGGGTAAAACATCAACTGCAGATTAAGAATCCCAAATGTGTTGCCTATGACCTCTTATTTGGTTGTCCAGGTTGGATAGAAGGTGTAATCCAAGCAAATGCATTTATCAAAAGTGGCATTGCCAAAAAATGTCTTGTAATCGGCGCAGAAGCTTTGTCAAGGGTCGTGGACAAGCATGATCGGGATTCCATGATCTATTCTGATGGTGCCGGGGCCACCATTGTTGAAGCCAAGGAAAATGCTGGCGAAATCCTAGCGCACAACAGCGCAACTTATGCCAATGAAGAAGCCTTTTTTCTCTTTTTTGGTGAGTCCTACTCCAAAACTTCAAAAGAAGACACACGATATATAAAGATGTATGGTAGAAAGATATATGAATTTGCGGTAACCCATGTTCCTCAGGCTATGAAAGATAGTTTGGATAAAAGCGGGGTGCCTATCAATGAAGTAAAAAAAATATTCATTCACCAAGCCAATGAAAAAATGGATGAAGCCATAATAAAACGTTTTTACAAACTTTTCAATATGGAAATGCCAGATGGAATTATGCCCATGAGCATTGAAAAATTAGGTAATAGTTCCGTAGCTACCATACCCACCCTGTTCGATATGGTGAAAAATGGAAAAATGGAAAATCAATCGATAAAAAAGGGAGATGTTGTTATATTTGCGAGTGTTGGTGCAGGTATGAACATAAACGCCATTGTCTATAGAGTATAATCCTTGGACTTCTTAACACTTTTTCAAATATACTTGTTTTCGTTTATAAGGTCCGCTGCCTGTTGAACCGAAATATACATGTTAAAAACAAACCAGATCACTGCCGATGTACGAAAAAACCTTCCCGAACAAACGTTTTAAACATACCCTGGAATTCCTACAGAAACACATATCTACCGACCAACCCATTTTAGATCTTGGGGTAGAGAATCCCTTTTCCAGGATTATGAAAGAAAATGGTTACCAGGTAGAAAACACAAGGGGTGAGGATTTGGACCTCGATTTTTCAGCTGCCTTGTCCACCAAGGCCGAAGTTGCCACTGCCTTTGAAATCTTTGAACATCTTTTGGCCCCATTCAATATTCTAAGCCAAATTAAAACCGATAAATTAGTGGCCAGTATCCCACTAAGATTATGGTTTTCATCGGCCTACAAGAGCAAGACCGATCCTTGGGATAGGCATTATCACGAATTTGAAGACTGGCAGTTCGATTGGTTACTGGAAAAGGCGGGGTGGGAAATTAAAGATCGGGCAAAATGGACGAACCCAGTAAAAAAAATTGGGATAAGACCATTACTCCGGAGTTTTACCCCTAGATATTATATAGTTTATGCAGAAAGAAAAAATAGCCTTGAATCCGACCCGTCAAAGATTAGAAAGTAAAACCTTCAAATAAATATACCCCAAACCCAAATTGGGAATACTTATTGAAATATTTATATGTTTACTAAAACAAACTTAAAGCAGACCGGTCCGATACCCGAAGCAAATAAAATTTTATAGGTGAACTACTATATCATCATTCCAGCACATAACGAAGGTCAATTCTTAACGGATACCTTGAATTCTGTGGTTGCACAAACCATGCCCCCAAAAAGAGTTGTTGTGGTAAATGATAATTCATCGGACAGCACAGAGCAAATAATAGATAATTTCACTGCCAAACATAATTTTATCTCAAAAATAAATGTAAAATCTTCTTCATCCCATTTGCCAGGTAGTAAGGTTATCAATGCCTTTAATAAAGGTTTGGAACAATTGGATGACGAATATGACTTTATTGTGAAGTTGGATGCCGATATAATTCTTCCCAATTCTTATTTCGAAAGAATAGCCAACATTTTTACAACAGACGCTAAAATTGGAATGGCAGGTGGATTTGCATATGAACAGGACATAAACGGTGAATGGAGATTAAATCACCCTATGGACAAAGACCACGTACGTGGTGCCTTTAAAGCTTACAACAAGAGATGTTTTAATGCTATTGGCGGACTCAAAACTGCCATGGGGTGGGATACCGTGGACGAGCTACTTGCCCAGTACAACGGTTTTAACATCTATACCGATAGCAACTTGCACGTTAAACACTTACGGCCCTTGGGAAATGCTTATAACAAAAAGGCCAAACTACTACAAGGGAAGGCCATGTACAGTATGAGGTACGGTCTACTTATTACCCTGATAGCTTCTATAAAAATGGCTTTGAAACAAAAAAAACCGAGCGCATTTGCAGACAATCTTCAAGGGTATTTTTTGGCCCGGAAAGAAAAAACAGATTTTCTGGTAAGCGCCGAGGAAGGCAAGTTTATTCGGCAGCTGCGATGGAGAAAAATAAAAGCCAAACTCTTCCAGTAAGAAAAATTTGGCTTTTATTGAATTTATATAAATTTACTGTTATTCCATTACCTCCTCAATTGGCTCTCCACTGGTTCCTGATGGTGCGTTCATTCCCATCAAGGCAGCTATTGTGGGAGCTATGTCCGGAATTTCTGTCCTATTTACCGTGCTGCCCTTCTTAATGCCTTTACCATAAAATAGCAAGGGTGCATGGGTATCATAGTTCCATGGCGATCCATGTGTAGACCCCGTATCCCCATATTTTCCACTTCCTGGATCGAATACTATCAACACATCCCCTGAACGTTTTTGATTAAATCCGTTTTGAACTATATAAGGAACACCACTGGTATATTGATTCTGCCACATCTGATTGGCGGTAAACACCTTATGGACACCATCATATTGAATTAATTCCAAAGCCATCTCTTCCTCAACATCTGCAATGTCCAAATCCAAACTCTTGATCACCCTATAATCCAAAAACAACTGATTATTGGAAGTCTTCTTCACAATATCCGTTGTTCCATAGGTATATTTCAAATATTCAGTAAGTCGGTCATCCAATTTTTTTGACTCCACTACGCTAGCTGGCAGTTTCTGATCCCTTAGATAGGCCGGAACATTAATAGCCGCATGATCTGCGGTTAGGAAAACGGTATATTCCCCTGTTCCCACTTTCTTGTCCAGGGTCTCAAAAAGACGTTTTAAATCTTGGTCCAAACGCAGGTAAGTATCCTCTACCTCCTTCGAATTTACCCCCCATTTATGTCCCACATAATCCGTACTTGAAAAGCTAATTGCCAAAAAATCGGTATTATTGTCAGTTCCAAGCGACTCTTTTTCCACTGCCTCCAAAGCAAAATCAGTGGTTAGGCTATTTCCATAAGGTGTACTTTTCAAGATACTATATTTGCCATTATTATCCCACAGGCTCACCAAATCATGGGGAAAGGTAGGTGTGGCCTGACCTTCAAAGAGCCCTTCGTAACTATTGTTATCCTCACCACTTTCCAAATAGCTATTGATGTCTTTAAGGGTTGTCCATGGTTTTTTGTATTTGTCCACACTTTTTTGTGCATTAAATTCACTTACCCAATTAGGCAATTTGTCCATATAATAAGAGCTCGTAATCCAATTACCTGCGGACCCGCCATCAAACCAATATGCGGCATTGGCAGTATGCCCTCCAGGCAGAACGGCACCTCTATCTTTAATGGCAACGGCGATTACCTTACCACGCATTTGGGTGTGCAACCTAACTTGGTCCGTGATGGTCGTCGTCTGCATCCTATGTGGGGACATTTTTCCGGCATCGGAAGACGTCCCTACAGAGTTATAATTAGGATCCCCAGCGCAATAAACACTTTCATCCGCATATTTATCATACCAATCATTTGCAATTATACCATGTACAGATGGTGTTGTTCCGGTGTAAACCGAGGCGTGACCGGCACCAGTAACTGTTGGAGCATAATTAAAATGATTGTTTTTGCAATTAAATCCATCATTTACCAAACGCTTAAATCCTCCATCTCCAAATTGGTTCCAAAAACGGGTTAAATAATCATACCGCATTTGATCTACCACAATGCCCACTACCAATTTAGGAGTGGTTGCAATATTCCGATCAGTGACATTCTCGGCTTTGACCATGGTTTCCACCCTGTTTTTTTTAGATTTTCTCTGGGCATTTACCTCAACTGGCTTAAATCCTATTACCAGCACTAAAAGCAATAGGAACAGACTCTTATTTTGCATTCTTTTTATTTTTAAAGCAACAAAAATATAGAAATAAAACCTTTAAATTTTAATTGGAAGTTAAATGATTCTTAATATTGTTATTTTTACATTCCTAAGCAGTAATTTATATTGAATGAATTATATAGCATCAATCGGCAGCTATTTTATAATGATCAAGGAAGTTTTCAAAAAACCCACCAAATGGTCCATTATGAAAACTCTAATATTAAAGGAAATAGACGAACTGGTTTATGGTTCCATGGGCATTATTATTTTCATTTCCTTTTTCATCGGAGGTGTAGTCTCCATACAGACGGCCCTGAACATCACCAACCCACTTATACCCCGAAATCTTATTGGGTTTGCTACTAGGCAATCGGTTATCCTTGAATTTGCCCCCACCTTCACCTCTATTATTATGGCCGGTAAGGTTGGATCCTATATCACATCCAGTATTGGAACAATGAGGGTAACGGAACAAATCGATGCCTTGGAGATTATGGGAGTAAATTCTTTAAACTATTTGGTTTTTCCGAAAATAATAGCAATGTTGTTCTATCCTTTTGTTATTGCCATAGCCATGTATGTGGGTATTTTTGGAGGTTGGACAGCCGGCGTTTTTGGAGGGTTTAGCTCCAGTGCAGACTTCGTTGAAGGTTTGCAATTGGACTTTATTCCCTTCCATGTCACCTATTCCTTTATAAAATCGATAGTTTTTGCACTAATTATTGCCACTATACCTTCTTTTCACGGGTATTATATGAAGGGAGGGGCTTTGGAAGTCGGTAAGGCGAGCACCACAGCCTTTGTTTGGACAAGTGTTGTGATCATCATTATAAATTATATTTTAACGCAATTACTTTTGGGCTAATGATAGAAGTAGACGACATACACAAATCCTTTGGGGAAAGTCATGTTTTAAAAGGCATTAGTTCCCATTTTGAAAAAGGCAAGACCAATCTTATAATAGGACAGAGTGGCTCCGGTAAAACGGTATTTTTAAAATGTCTTTTAGGTCTTTTTACACCAGATGAAGGTACTATTAGCTACGACGGTAAAATCTATTCCGAACTATCAGCCAGTGAACAGCGAAATTTAAGGCAGGAAATGGGAATGGTTTTTCAAGGTAGCGCGCTGTTCGACTCCATGACCGTAGAGGGCAATGTTATGTTTCCCCTGGGCATGTTTACCAAACAATCGAAATCAGAAATGCAGGATCGGGTAGATTTTGTACTAAAACGGGTAAACCTTGTTGATGCCAATAACAAATATCCATCTGAAATATCGGGAGGAATGCAAAAGCGGGTCGCCATAGCCAGGGCTATTGTAATGAATCCAAAATACTTATTTTGTGACGAACCCAATTCGGGACTGGATCCCAAAACCGCCATCCTTATAGATAATCTTATCCACGAAATTACCCAAGAATACAATATTACTACGGTAATCAACACCCATGACATGAATTCTGTCATGGAAATCGGAGAGAAGATAATTTTCCTTAAAAATGGCCTAAAGGAATGGGAAGGCAGCAATAAGGAAATTTTTAAAACAGATAACGAAGCCGTAACCGATTTCGTCTATTCTTCGGAATTATTTAAAAAGGTGCGACAGATGTATATAGAAGAGAGGAACTAACTCTGTTCTTCCCGTACTTGAATCTTCGAATTCTTGAGCCTTAGTCGCAACCAATCCGTTAGTTTTTTGGAATCGGTTTTTATTTGTTGTGCCGGTAATCCCTTTTTCCACTGTACATTAAAAACAGGAATGGTATCCAGTTTATTAAAATCCGTTGTTATGGTATAGGAAAAGCCCAAACTGGTTAAATTCTCATAATTGGTCTTGGCTTCGGCACTAATTTCCTGAAAAGGAATCTGTTGTTCAACTATCTTGCTCATTTTACCTACCTCCTCCTTTAACACCTGAATCTGCTGCTCTTTACTTAGCAGTTCCGCCTTTTTGGATTCATATAGTTCGCTCACATACTTCATTTGATCCAGCTCCTGATTTTTAGATCCCTGTACTATTTTTAATTCTACATTTTTAAGCTTATCAAAAGTGTTCTTTTGCGTATTCCAAGTTGCAATAACATTGTCGGGGATAGTTTCGTTCCCCATAAAAACCAATTCTATAAACCCATCCACGCCATGATTGTATTGAATATCGGTCAAATTCTCTAAATAACGACCCTCTCCCGGTAATTCATAAGGGACAATATTGTTGGTCACAAATTGCTTGGCCTCCTTTTTAAACAAGGACTCTTGAAACACATCGTAAAAGGTAAATCCGGCAGGAATCATGACCAAAATGGCCACTATGGATGCCATTCTGGCTATAAATCTTCTACGTTGCGAATTGGCATAGCGCACCATGGGAAAACGCAATAATTTTATAACCAAAAACGTGGCCAGTGCAATAAAAATAGTATTTATGGTAAAGAGGTACATGGCGCCGGTGGCATAGCTAAAATTCCCAATGGCCAAACCAAAACCAACGGTACATAAAGGGGGCATCAAGGCTGTTGCAATGGCTACCCCATATATAACGCTGGCAATGGTCCCTTTTTTTGCCCGGGCAATCACCAATGCCAATCCACCAAAAAAAGCAATTAGCACATCCCTAATATCCGGAGCGGTCCTTGCCAGCAACTCCGATGACTCATCCCTTAAGGGAAATAAATAAAAGAATAAAAAAGCGGTAATAACACTTAAGGCCACCATAACCGCAAAATTCTTGAGCGAACGCCTCAGGGTGTCAATGTCATTGATTGCCAAGGATAGCCCCATGCCCAAAATAGGGCCCATTAAAGGTGAGATTAACATGGCACCAATAACAACCGCCGTAGAATTGGCATTAAGGCCAACCGATGCAATAAAAATGGAACATATTAAAATCCAGGAAGTATGGCCTTTAAAAGGAATATCCGCAACAATGGATTCTTTGGTGGCCTCCTGATCCGTATTCTTGCGTATATCCAGTAGATCGGCCAAAAATACTTTAACACCTTCCAAAAGACCTCTAAAATCTCTTTTAATGTCCTGTCCACTTCCCTCAGGAAATTCCTGATTCTGGTCCTTATTTAAATTTTCCTCCATAATTAAGCCAGCTGATCTCCAAATTTATCTTTAATTTTCGCAAGTACCTTTTTAATATCCTGTTCCTTGGATTTTGGATATATGAGCAAAACCTCTTCCTTGTCTACTACAATATAGTCTTTTAATCCATCAATAACGATAATTTTTCCTTTTGGGGATCGAATCATATTCCCGTGGGCATCTTCCGCCAAAACTTGACAATTCACCAAAGCGTTGTTATTATCGTCCTTATCCAATTTATCGTATAAAGAACCCCATGTACCAAGATCGTTCCAATCAAAAGTGGCTGGAAGGACATATATATTATTGGATGGTTCCAAAATGGCATAGTCTATGGAAACATTATCTGCCTTGGGGTAATTTTCATTTATGAATGCCTTTTCCTGATCTGTATTATAATAATTCCATCCGCTCATAAATAGATGGTATTGTTCTGGTTGATATTTTTTAAAAGCATCCACGATAGTTTTTATGCTCCACATAAAAATACCGGCATTCCACAAAAAATTACCTTGTTTTATGAAACCCTTGGCCGTTTCATAATCTGGTTTCTCCCTAAACTGTAAAACATTTTTTAATGGTTCCCCTTCGTTCTTTTCAAATTCTATATACCCAAAGCCGGTATTGGGAAAAGTAGGTTTTATTCCCAAAGTGCAGAGGACTTTTTCCTTTTCACACTTATCAAAGCAGCTTATAACATCCTTGGCAAATGCTTCCTCGTCCTCTATCCAATGGTCACTTGGAGCTACCATCATAACGGCATCCGGGTTCTTTTTCTGTATTTTTAAGGCTGCATATAATATACATGGGGCCGTATTGCGCATAGTCGGCTCCAAAACTACTTGTTCTTGTTTAACCTCCGGTAATTGCTCCAAGACCAATTCGTTATATCTTTCATTGGTCAAAATTAAAATATTTTCAATCGGGATAAACTTCGCCAGCCTTTTAAAGGTCTTTTGAATCAGGGTATCGCCCGTACCCAACATATCATGAAACTGTTTTGGATACGCAGTGGTACTTATTGGCCAAAATCTGGATCCTAAACCACCTGCCATCAAAACTGCATAATAATTCTTATTCATAGTGTTTTCCCTTAATCTTTTATTAACTCCACCTCGGCATTGGGCTGAAATAGATAGACCTTTCCAGTAGCTACTTCGATACATTCGTATCGCTTTACCCTTTTATTCTTTTTTTGAAATAATTTTCCATTGTATATCCTAAAAATACTACCGTGGGGCAATTCAAAAATATAGGTTTTTTCACTATCCTGTACATCAAAACGCTTCAGGGCCAAAGACAGACCAGCATCCGTATCACTACTCGCTTTTGGGTTTCTAAAATGCTTGGCCAACAAGGGTAAAAGATGGTTTGGAAAAACCTCAGGCCTTAAAAATGGCAACATTAGAAATTGAAATGTTCTTTTCCACTCCAATCCGTGTGGTTTTATTTTACGTCCATATTTTTCAAAAGCAACCAAATGGGCTATCTCATGAACCAAAGTAATCAAGAATCGATATTTATTTAGAGTGGCGTTCACGGTAATCTGATGGGATCCGTTGGGCATCCTCCTATAGTCTCCATGACGGGTAACACGCTGATTCACAATCTTAAGATGTACTCCATTTTCCTTTATAAGCTCCATACTTAAACTTACCGCCCGTTCAGGAAGATACTTATTCAAAGTGTCCTGCATAGTAACAAAATTAGAAATTTTAAGATTCCTTAATGCCTTAACCAATAATTAAATACAAAATACAATTAACGAAACCAAAAAAAAATGTATCCATAAGAATATTTACACTTTTATTAACGATTAAAGACAACTTCTTTCCACTAACTTTGCATTCCCGTTGAACACAACGAAAAACAAACTATTATTATAATTATGAACGAGTTAAGAACCACCAATAAGTTATTGCTTATTATAGTAATCCCCCTAGTGTTTTACTTACTAAAGCTTCTCTCATTTATTTTTATCCCCCTCATCTTCTCTATGTTCATTGCATTGTTGTTCCTACCCATCATGCGCTGGCTCAACAAAAAGAAGGTATCCAAACCTGTCAGTATCGTTATAGTTATACTCATTTTCATCGGCACCTTAAAAATTGGCGGGGAACTAATACAACTTACTAGCAAGGAAATATTGAATGCAGACAATGCCTTTTTCCAAAAAGCAGAGACCAAATTGGAAGCCCTGTTATTGGGTATGGAAGATTATCTTGGAATACCCTATTCCAAAGAGGAGAACATCATCAACAATTTTATTCCCAAGGAAAGTATGATGAAGAATTTTGGGACCACCTTGGATTTTATTGGCAATACGGTCACCATGATATTAATGACCGTGTTTTTCGTTGTGCTTTGGTTGGCAGAATCAATAAACGTTCAAAAATTAATGAACAATACCATACTAAAACAAAAGCACACCTCGGTCAAAACGTTTGTAAAAGTTGAAAGAGACCTAATTAAATTTATAAAAGTCAAATTTTTGGTTAGTCTTTTTACGGGAATCGGAATTGGGCTGGCCTGCGTGTTCTTCGACGTCAGCTTTCCAATATTTTGGGGCTTGTTCGCCTTTGCCATCAATTTTGTTCAGATGGTCGGCTCCATTATTTCCGTTGTGCTTTTAGCCATTTTTGCCTTTGTGGAACTGGAACCAACAAGTACCCTCCTGTTCTTTGTGATTTCCATTACCGGGGTACAGGTGTTGTTTGGATCCATTCTGGAACCCATATTTATGGGAAAATCTTTTTCCATAAATATCATTACCGTATTGGTGATGTTGATGCTATGGGGATATATTTGGGGAGTACCCGGATTGATCATGGCCATTCCAATAACCGTTTTTATCAAGATTATTCTGGAGCAGTTCCCCCAAACCAAGATAATAGCCACCCTAATTTCGGGCAACAAACCCGCAAAGACGTAATAATATGATAAGAAGTTGTCTACTTTAAATTCAGTAAGGAAATAAGTTCGGTCATTTCCTCAAAGGTTTTGGTCACTTCATTCTCAAAATCGGGATCCTCGTTCAACAGCGTATAGCCGTAAACATCAAATCCTCCTGAGGTAGCTGCCTTAGCCCCCTTAAAGGAATCCTCTATCACCAAGCACTCGTTTGGATCATAACCCATGGTTTTTGACGCATGTAAATAAATAGCTGGGTCGGGCTTCCATTTTCCAATGTCATAACAACTAAAGATATTGTTTTTAAAATAAGAGGACAGACCGGCCGTAGCCAAATTCCTTTTGATTTTTTCCTGTGGTCCACTGGATGCAACGCAAAATGGAACTGTCAATTTGTTCAAGACCTGTTCAACTCCTTCCACAGGCTTCAAGTGGGTAGAAAACACCTCGTAGGACCTTTGCCTATATTCACTTTCAAACCCCGAAGGCAATTCCTTTTGTAAAATTGTCTCTAGCTGTTTAATACTATCATTTAAAAACCCACCTTTAAAATGCCACATGGCATAGGATATATCTATCCCAGCACCATGTTCATTGGCCATATCCACAAATACCTGGTTCCCCAACAGCTCACTGTCTACCAATACCCCATCACAATCGAAAATAACACACTTATAATCTTTCATTGGCTTTATAAGAATTAAGGTGTTGAGTTGGACACCTGTAGTAATTTTCCATTGTAAAGTTTATGACCGGTAAGTGCAAAGTCCTTAATATAGGTAGCCATTTCCAGAGCAGTGGTAGGAGCCTTATATCCAGGAAAGGCCTCCTCCAACATTTCGGTCTGTACCGCCCCCAAGGCCAATACATTGAATGATGGTCCCGTTTCCTTAAATTCTTCTGCCCACAATTCTGTCATTGTAATTACGGCACCTTTGCTGGAACTATAGGCGGATAAGCCTGCAAACTTCACACTACCCTGTACTCCCCCCATGGAACTAATAGTAACCACATGACCCTCTTTGGGCATTAAGGGAATAATTCTTTTGGTGATATTGGCAACTCCAAAAACATTCACTTTATAGACCTCTTCAAATGCTTCCATGGAAGTTTCCAAAAAAGGTCTGTTCAGTAATTTACCCGCGTTGTTTATAAGGACATCGACCTGTTTCCAGTTATTTTTAAGAAACTCGTCCAGTTGGTTATAATTGGACCCTTTGCCCAAATCAAAGGGGAAACTGGAGATATTAGGATGATTTAATGCGGCAATCGGGGCATTATTTCTAGATAGTGCCAACACTTTATGTCCTTCATTTGCAAACAACTGTGCCAATTGAAAACCAATCCCCCTACTACTACCTGTAATTATAATATTCGCCATTAGTTATATTCTATCTCCCTCCTAGGGGCATTAATAATACCTTCCAAAACAGGAATGGTCTTATTTACCAATAAGGCCATATGTCCAAAATCCATTATAGAGACCTCGTCGCCTACCTTATGATAGTGGTCGAAATTGGTAAAATCGAAGGTACAAAAGGTTTGGGAAGGAACTCCAAACTCCAAATGAAATGGATAGTTATCCGATCTTTTAAACAGATTGTATTCCTTTGCCGTAGGGAGAAATCCAACTAATTTTTCTTGGGCATAGGTATTGCTAATATCCGCCAAATTGGATTCTTCATATCCCGTTACATACATAAAATAATCTTTCCCCACCAAGGGAACCCCCACCATTTCAAAATTCAGCATGGTATAGAGATCCAAATTTTGGTCCTTTAGCCGTTTTGCCAAGTGTTTGGATCCCAATAAACCCTTTTCCTCTGCACTGAACAAGGCAAAAATTACACTCCGTTTATTATTCTTTAACTTCCCAAAATACCGTGCAAATTCCAAAACCGCGGTTGTACCGGAGGCATTGTCATTGGCCCCATTGGCAATATGATCATTGGCGACCACATCAGCAGAACCAATATGGTCATAATGGGCGCCGATTATAACAAACTCGTTTTTCAAATGTTTGTCCGTTCCTTCAATAAATCCAACTATATTGTATGCCGGTTTTTCAAAATTGGCCAACGTATCCCTGTAATTTTTAAAGAAGGGATCAATTCCATTACTTTTAAAAATGTTTTCTATATATCCGGCTGCCATTTCTATTCCTTCACTACCGGCTTCACGCCCCTTTAGTTCATCGGAAGCCAAATAGGAAATTATTTCCCCAACCTTTTTTTCTGTGGAAAAAACTGAAACTACCGAAGAAACTCCCTTGCTACCCTGAACTGCGGAGGCATCCTTGGCAATTGCACCGGAACCATTGGTCCCTGTTGCCGAACCAACCGACTCATCTATTTTAGCGCCACCACAACCCAATGCGATTGATAATATGGCTAGACCTATAATGTTTTTCATAAATTGATTTTTATTTGTCATATAAACGAATTGTATTTTATTCCCATTTTTACATAAAGGTCATGATTAATTATGAATCCTTTGGAAGCATACCTATAACCCTCTAGACCCAGAAAGGACTTAAAGTTAAAAAAGCATCCTGAAAATCAGGATGCTTTTTATATAATTGTTTAAAATAATAAATTTAAGCCAACATGGTAACCGGGTTCTCCAAATACGCCCTAAGTGTCTGCAAAAACTGAGCTCCCGTAGCTCCATCCACGGTTCGGTGATCGCAGGCCAAGGTTACTTTCATCGTATTGCCTACCACTATCTGACCATTTTTGACCACTGGTTTTTGGACAATTGCCCCTACTGATAGTATTGCAGAATTGGGCTGGTTAATAATAGAAGTAAATTCAGAAATTCCAAACATTCCAAGATTGGAGACGGTAAAAGTACTGCCCTCCATTTCCGCTGGACTTATTTTCTTATTTCTTGCCTTTCCTGCCAAATCCTTCACGGAGGCCCCTATTTGGGTCAATGTCATTTGATCTGCAAATTTAAGCACAGGTACCAAAAGGCCTTCATCAACCGCAACGGCTACCCCAATATGGATATGATGATTATATCTGGTAGTCTCATTGTTCCATGAGGTATTTACCTGTGGATGCTTTTTTAACGCCATAGCACAAGCCTTAACTACCATATCGTTAAAGGATACCTTGGTGTCTGGCAAACCATTGATCTGCTCTCTTGAAACCTTGGCATAATCCATATCAACCTCTATCGTCAAATAGTAATGAGGCGCGGAAAACTTCGATTCCCCCAAACGCTTGGCTATTACCTTGCGCATTTGAGAATTTTTCACTTCCTCAGTCCCCTCTTGCCCTACCGGCAAATTAATTGGGGCCGCAACAGCAGCTTGTGGAGAGGAAGCTTTTTCCTGGGCAGGAAGCGCTTTCCCTGCAGCTTTTTGATTTGGCTGATAATCCTCTATGTCTTTCTTTATAATTCTTCCTTGATCACCACTACCTTTTACATCCGCTAGGTTTATTCCTTTATCCCTGGCAATTTTCTTGGCCAATGGGGAAGCAAAAATTCTTTGACCATCATTAGCGGTTATAGGTGCCGATTCCTGGCCGCTATTGGAAGGAGTTTCATCCTGCTTAGTTTCCTTGGCAGTATTTTCTTCTACCGGAGCGGAATCTGATCCTGCACTTAATACAGCATCAACATCTGTTCCTTTTGGACCAATTACGGCAAGCACAGAATCTACCGGGGCTGTTTCCCCTTCCTTGATTCCAACATATAAAAGGATTCCTGAATAAAAAGATTCAAACTCCATGGTGGCCTTATCGGTTTCAATTTCGGCAAGAATGTCCCCTTCTTCAACCTCATCCCCAACTTTTTTCAACCATGTTGCCACAGTACCTTCCTCCATAGTATCACTTAGACGGGGCATCTTTATAATTTCGACACCTTCCGGGATAGTGGCTCCTGTAGACTTAGGGGCTTCCTTTTCCTCCTTCTTGTCAACAGCCTCATCCTGTTTTGCCTCCTTGGCATCAGAATTTGCACCATTTATCAACTCGGAGACATCCTCACCTTTTTCACCAATTATGGCCAAAAGTGAATCCACTGGGGCCGTATCACCTTCCTTAATACCTATATATAATAAAGTTCCTTCATTAAAAGATTCGAACTCCATGGTGGCTTTGTCGGTTTCAATTTCCGCCAAAATATCACCTTCTTCTATCTTGTCGCCTACTTGTTTTAGCCACTTAGCAACGGTCCCTTCTTCCATGGTATCGCTAAGTCTTGGCATATTTATTACCTCTGCCATTTACCTATATTTTATGTTTTACAAATGGATAGTCCTCTTGATCGTATACCATATCATATAATTGATTTATAGGAGGATAATCCGATTCCTCTGCAAATTTTTCACACTCCGAAACCAACTTTTTAACTCGGGTATCTATCTCTTTTATCTGAGCATCCGTGGCATATTTGTTTTCCTTAATAATAGCCAACACTTGCGATATCGGGTCGATCTTCTTGTATTCTTCTACCTCCTCCTTAGTCCTATAATGCTGGGCATCGGACATGGAGTGACCTCTATACCTGTAGGTTTTCATTTCCAGAAATGTAGGACCGCCTCCGGATCTGGCACGCTCTATAGCCTTACTCATCTCTTTGGCAACCGTTACCGGATCCATTCCATCTACTGGTCCACATGGCATTTCATATCCCAATCCCAACTTCCAAATCTCCGTTGAATGGGAGGTTCTGGCCACCGATGTACCCATGGCATAACCATTGTTTTCACAAACAAAAACAACTGGCAATTGCCAAAGCATTGCCAAGTTAAAGCTTTCATGGAGCGATCCCTGTCTAACGGCACCATCTCCCATATAGCATAGTGTTACAGCATCCCTTTTAAAATACTTGTCTGCAAAAGCCAATCCAGCTCCCAAGGGAATCTGGCCACCAACAATACCATGACCGCCATAAAAACGATGCTCTTTGGAAAAAATATGCATGGAACCCCCCATTCCCTTTGAGGTTCCCGTAACTTTACCATAGAGCTCTGCCATAACTTTTTTGGGATCAACCCCCATACCTATTGGCTGAACGTGATTCCTATAAGCAGTAATCATTCTATCCTTGCTAAGATCCATTGCATGTAATGCTCCCGCAAGAACCGCTTCCTGCCCATTATAAAGATGTAAAAATCCACGAACTTTTTGCTGAATATAGACTGCAGCCAGTTTATCTTCAAACTTTCTCCAGAACAACATGTCCTCATACCATTTAAGGTAGACCTCTTTGGTTATTTTTTCCATTAATTGATAATTTATGTAGTAATACGCTCCGAACAAAAACAAGTTTAAGACAGAAACGGAAAACAAAAATACATATATAAATCAATAGGAAAAAAAATTAAATCAAAAGCTTCCTACAAAGGGATTATAAAAAACAAAAAAGGGAATAATTGGGAAATACCAATAGGCTAAAGTTATAATGTTTTATCTTCGTCTCCTACCCAAGGAATGCACTACTAAAGGCCAACGGCAGAATATCGGAAACAGACTTACATTTTAAAATCTCTCCGGTTTCCCCGGACATAATTATAGATATAGGCCGAAGTTGTTTTATTTCATATTCCGAAATAGACTGTCTGCAATTACCGCAAGGAGCGGCGGGCTTATCCACCACAAAATTTTTGGAAGTGGCGCTTATGGCAATGGCCTTGATACCAATACCTGGAAATTTGGCAGAAGCATAAAATATAGCTACCCTTTCCGCGCACAAACCGGAGGGATACGAGGCATTTTCCTGATTGTTGCCAATTACAATTTCATCATTATCCAATAAAACTGCTGCCCCAACATTGAATTTTGAATAAGGGGAATAGGCGTTATTTCTCGCCTTCACTGCTTCGATCATTAAGATTTGATCCTCCTTTTCCAGCTCGTCCACAGATTCATAGACCATGAGATCAAACCCGATCTTACGTAGTTTCATAGATATTTAGCATTATAGAATTTAGTAAAAATAAACAAAACCTGCTTGAAGGCAGGTTTTGTTTATAAACTATATGATTTATAGCAACTTAATCGTTCAAGAATTCTTCTCCTAAATTGAATGTGAGCGAAAACCTAAGTGTATTCTCCAAAGGGTTTCTGACCTGTGAAGTTGAGAACAAATAAGACAGGTCTACCTGGGCCGACTTAAATCTAAAACCGGCGCCCAAGGTGAAAAATTTTCTTGACCCCTTTAAATCGCTCTCATTAAAATATCCCGTTCTTAACATAAAAGCATTTTGGTAGGTATATTCTGCACCCAGTGCCCAAGTAAATTCCTTCAACTCCTCACTAAAACCATCAGGTGCATCGCCAAATGATTTAAAGACCCCTTCAAAAAAAGTGGTCTGTTGATACTCGTCATTATCCGTTCCATTAATTACCCCGTCCTCATTATAATCCTGCGGGGTAGGCACCAATAGTTTATTAAATTCAGTGGTAAGTCCAAGCACATTATCCTGGTCCAAAATAAAATCGAAGCCAAAACCAGCTTTCAAATTGGTAGGAAGGAAATTTTCCTGCCCAGCATCGTCATACTTTATCTTGCTCCCTAAATTTGAAATATTGAAGCCGGCCCTCCATCGGCCATCAAAACTATTATAAGCAATTTCCCTAGAGCGATAGTAAGCGGAAACATCCACAGCAAATGAACTTGCCGCCTTGGAATCCTCACTGCCATTATCAGGCAATTTAAGGTTTGAGCTAATAAATCGCCCGCTAACTGCCATAGAAAATGTTTCACTAAGTTTTAAAGAATAGGAACCATCAAAAGCCAATTCGTTGGGCTTGGCCAATCTTGCCTGGTCCCCTGCAAATTGCCTAAGTTCTATTTCCCCTAAGGTAAAGTATCTGATACTAAAGGCAAAGGCACTTCTATCGTTGATCTTGTTGTGAAAGTTTGCACTCAACAAGGCAATATCCGTGATTATACTTTCCAAATAAGGGGTATAACTCAATCCAATTCCCATTTTCCTTTCAGCGAAGGCAAATTTTGCCGGATTCCATTGTTGGGAGAAAGCATCAGTAGATGTTGCAACCCCCATATCCCCCATACCTGATGCCCTGGCATCTGCAGCAATCGTCAAAAATGGGACAGCGGTAGTAATCACCCTATCTTCCTGAGCAGCAACTCTAAACACCAAGAAAAGCAAGAAAAGTATTGATAATTTTTTCATTTTTACTTGTTAAAATTAAGATTTGGTTTCCATAGTCATCCAAAAGAACCCAAATAAAATTATCCCGGTTCATTATAGTCAAACGTTCTTTTTCTGAATATCTTATATAATCCATTAAAAAAATCGGGATTTAAATTCATTTTACAATATCATACTATACATAAGAATGATCAATGTACTATATTGTATCATTGTGATGGATTTTAGTTGATATTTTTCAAAGAATTATCAATTAACCATACTATATTAAATTTTAAGTCGTTATTCATGTTAAGCGATGCTCTTTGCATGTTAAATAAATGATCAATTTTTTTTCATTTAACAAAATATTATGCCTTAATCATCGTTCTAAATGCCGAAAGCGACATAAAATATTAATAAAATATGAATCGCAAACTCCTTTAAAAAGAAGTTTGTCTTTTGAACTCAAGTCCTAATTATGAAAAAACAATTCATCAAAGTTGTACTCTCTTGCGCTATAGTAGCTGGTGGTTTTTCAAGCTGTAAAAACTCATCATCCTCTAAAAATGTTTCAAGGGCTACAGGCTGGAATATTAACGCCAAGGAAGGTGGATTTCAGTACAATTCAGACTTTAAAGAGCAGGAAACTGCCCCTGGTTTAGTGTTTGTAGAAGGTGGTACCTTTACAAAAGGTCAGGTTCAAGATGATGTGATGCACGAATGGAACAACACCCCTACCTCCCAGCACGTGCAGTCTTTCTATATGGATGAGACCGAAGTTACCAACGTAATGTATTTGGAATATTTGGATTACCTGAAGAGTGTTTACCCTCCAGAAAACCCAAAATATGTACATATTTACACTGGTGCATTGCCTGATACATTGGTTTGGAGAAACAGGTTGGGATTCAACGAAACTATGACGAATAACTATTTGCGCCATCCAGCTTATGCGGAATATCCCGTGGTTGGTGTTAATTGGATACAAGCTACCCAATTTGCCGAATGGAGAACAGACCGTGTTAATGAGGTAATGCTGGAAAGGGAAGGCTATCTTTCTGAGGAAGCCAAATACAAAGTAATTAATGGTGAAGCAGAAGGTGGCTTTAGCACAGAAGCGTATTTAAATAGACCGGAATCTGTATACAACGGACAGATAGACTCCTTACAGGGAAAGAAGAAAAAAGATTCAGTTTCTGTCTTTGCCAAAAGAAGCTCAGGGATCATCTTACCTGAATATAGATTGCCTACAGAAACTGAATGGGAATATGCGGCGCAGGCTCAGATTGGTAGTAGGGAATACAATAACTATAGAGGTAGAAAAAAATATCCTTGGGAAGGAGATTATACAAGAAACGGTCAAAGAGTTGGTAGAGGAGATCAATTGGCCAACTTTAAACAAGGAAAAGGAGATTACGGTGGAATTGCAGGATGGTCCGATGACGGAGCAGATATTACTGCGGAAGTTAAATCGTACAAGCCCAATGATTTTGGATTATATGATATGGCAGGAAACGTAGCCGAATGGGTTGCGGATGTATATAGACCTATAGTAGACGATGAAGTTAGTGACTTTAATTATTTCCGAGGAAACGTTTATATGAAAACAGCCATTGGAAAAGACGGAAAAGTAAATGTAATACGCGACTCTATTATCTATGACACCCTACCCAATGGTAAAGTAGTAGCTGTAAACTTGCCAGGGGAAATAAAAATGGTGCCAATTGATGAAGAGGAAACCTTCTTGAGAACCAACTTCTCATCCAGTGACAATCGTGGATATAGGGACGGTGAACCGGGATCTACCAGATTTTATGATAGGTTTAATGAAGAGGACGAAGATGAACAGAACAAAAGAAAAATGTACGATGCTCCTGTGAGCAAGGTACAGGTAGACTCTACAGGCAATATTGTGAGAGCTTATGACAAATCCAATAACAGAACTTCACTGATCAATGATGAGGTCAGAGTCTTCAAAGGAGGTTCTTGGAGAGATAGGGCCTATTGGTTGGACCCAGCGCAAAGAAGGTATTTACCACAATATATGGCAACGGATTATATAGGATTTAGATGCGCCATGTCTAGAGTAGGTTCCAAATCCAAAACAAAAAACAAAACCCCTAGAGGCAAGAAAGCCAAATAGGTTCAACAACTAAATAAATATAGAGAGAAGCCCTTTTTAAAAAGGGCTTTTTTTATATCTTAGATTTATGACAATAGAACAACTGCACCAACTCTTTATGGAGTTCCCACAGGCCTGCACAGACACTAGAAAAATAAGTCCAAATTGCATATTTTTTGCTTTAAAGGGAGATAATTTCAATGGCAACTCCTATGCCCTCCAGGCTCTGGAAAGTGGCGCCGCATATGCCGTAATCGACGAAGAGGAATATGCAGGCCACGAAAAGGCCATATTGGTTGAAAATGTACTTACAACGCTACAAAATCTATCCCAATATCACCGAAATTATTGCAAAGCAAAGGTAATCGGCCTTACCGGAAGCAATGGCAAAACCACCACCAAGGAGCTCATTACCGCCGTTCTATCCAAAAAATATAAGACTATTGCCACCAAGGGAAATCTAAACAATCATATTGGTGTACCCTTAACTCTGCTTACCATAAGCCCGGATACGGAAATGGCCATCGTTGAAATGGGTGCCAACCATCTTAAGGAAATAGATTTCTTATGTAAGCTGGCGATGCCGGATTACGGGTATATTACCAATTTCGGGAAGGCTCATCTAGAAGGTTTTGGAAGTGAGGAGGGGGTAATAAAAGGAAAAAGTGAACTCTATAATTTTTTAACAAGCCATGACAGATCCATTTTTTACAATGCAGACGACCCGATCCAGAAAGAAAAACTGGCCACGGTCATAAAAAAATACGGGTATAGCCAAAACAATAGCGAATTTTTTGAAATAAAATTTATAGGCGCCGACCCATTTGTTAAAATTGCCGTTGGCGATGTCCATATTACAACCCAACTGGTGGGCAGTTATAATTTCACCAATTGCTGTGCCGCAATTTTAATTGGAAAATACTTTAACGTTGCGCTGGATGAAATAAAAAAAGGGATTGAAAATTACGTTCCCCAAAATAATCGTTCCCAAATAATAGACAAAAACGGCCACCATATAATCCTGGATGCGTATAATGCCAACCCTACAAGTATGAAGGCCGCATTGGACAACTTTCAGCAATTGAAAGCGGACAATAAGGTTGCGTTCTTAGGAGACATGTTCGAATTGGGAAATACAGCGGAAAAAGAACATCAGGAAATTGCCAATATAGTCACCCAAATGAATTTAGACCATGTGTTTTTAATTGGGGAAAACTTTTTCAAGACAAAAAACGACCTTAACAAATATAAATCCTTTGACCATCTTAAGGAAATTCTCAATACCAACACCCTAAAAAACGGTACTATCTTGATAAAAGGATCAAGAGGCATGGCTTTGGAAAGAATACTCGATTTATTGTAACCTATAAAATCGAGGTGTTTTTGTGGGACATACTGGATTCGAACCAGTGACCTCTGCCCTGTCAAGGCAGCGCTCTAAACCAACTGAGCTAATACCCCATTATCTGTACAAACAGAATAATAGTCCGCCAAAATTACACCAATTTTAAGAGTATAAAACAAGCTTGGAGATTTTTTTTCAATAAATTGATGTCCTATGCTATCAAAATAAAGTTATGGCTATTGGACCAAATGTAGGATACCGCCCCGGCAGGTCTATGTTTCAACAGCGGTGGGCAAATAAATCAATCCACAATTAAATTGAAGGGACACGGCTACCTACCACTTCCATATTATGATTTTCCAAATAGAAATACTTCTGAAGGAGTCCTGGCATTTTCCAAAATCCTTTCAATCCTAGCCACAATCTCAGGAAAATCGGCCGCCACATTATTCTCCTCGCCAATATCCTTGGAAAGATCATATAGCTCTATCCGGGCATCAGGATTCTGTAGTACATTGTACTTTACCGCCTTCCAGTCTCCCATTCGTACCGCTTGTCTACCCCCTTTTTCATGAAACTCCCAATACAGATACCCGTGCGCTTTCTGCTCAGCGGATTTACCTAGCAAGGTGGGCAATAAGGAAATCCCGTCCAAACCTGGAGTATCCTTTACCCCCGCTATTTCAGCCAAAGTGGGAAAGACATCCCAAAATGCGGAAACATGCTCGGTGATAGTTCCCGGTTTGATTCTTGTGGGCCATTTTACCATCATGGGGACACGAATTCCCCCTTCGTACAAGTCTCTTTTATATCCTTTTAAAGGACCATTACTGTCAAAATAATCAGGATCCGCCCCTCCCTCTAGATGCGGACCATTGTCGGAGGTAAAGATTATAAGGGTATTATCCGCAATTCCCAAATCCTCGACCTTCTTAACAATTTCACCTACCTGTTCGTCCAAGATACTCACCATAGCTGCGAAAGCGGCATGCGATTCGGGTTGGGAACCGTAACCCCCCAATTTATAAGTTGGACCCCCATCGGTTCCTTTGTATATTTTTTCAGGTAAGTATTTACCACTAAATTTATTTTGTATTTCCGGAGGTGCAATTAATTCTGCATGGGGAATTATAGAAGGAACATAGGCAAAAAAAGGTCTATCCTTATTCTCTTCAATAAATTGCAAGGTCTTTTCATGGATGAGATCTGGAGCATAAATACCTTTTTTCTTGCCCGAATTCTCCGGAAGCACTATCGAGTCTTGATTGGACCATAAATGATAAGGATAGTAATTATGCCCTAATCGTTGACAATTATAGCCATAAAAGGTGTCAAATCCTTGGTTATTGGGGTCACCCTCAGACCCAGGATATCCCAATCCCCATTTTCCAAAGGCCCCTGTCCTATAACCAACTGTCTTTAAGACTTCGGCTATGGTAAGGGTGCTATCAGGAATGGGATACTGTCCTTCCGGCCTAACCTCATGATTCCCCCTAACCACCGTATGCCCCGTATGCATACCGGTCATAAGTGCCGATCTTGAGGGGGCGCAAACAGTACTCCCAGAATAATGTTGGGTAAAAAGCATACCCTCGGCAGCCAACTTGTCTATGTTGGGGGTTTTAAATTTTTTTTGTCCATATACACTAAGATCCCCGTACCCCAAATCATCGGCAAGGATATAAATAATATTTGGCGGGGCAATTGTTTTTGATATTTCGGCCGAACCCACATGGGATGGTTTCGTTTCCATTTTACACGAAAGGAACGTAAATACAACAACAATCATTGTACCCATAACAACTTTAAGACCCATAGTTCAACATATTTATTCAAACATACATAGAATTTTAAAATGTTGGGCGTTGAAGAAATGAAAAAAACCACTTTAAACCCAAGGATCACTGGCTGGGAAAAACTTGCCATTAAAAGCCCGAAACAACAACCTTGCCGTACTAAAAAATTGATACTGCCGATACATCCACATACTCCCCCTTACATTTTTTCATGACGCCTAACCTATGACAAATTAACAATCTGACTTCTTTTTAAAATATTTTTGAACAGATAGCCCAAAACCATGGCTGTTGTTTCAGAAGGTTCAAAATCCGTAAAGGACAACATATATCTCCTACCATTCTCAAGCTGAAATATTGCCGGTATCCCTAAATTCGATTTGACCCAATAATTCCAAATTTTTATTGGGACTACAGCCATTGGGAAACCCACGTTTAGTTTCAAACCCATTTAGTTGAATATTGTAAGTCATGATTATATTCTTTTTATTGCCGGGGCAATCCAAGTAATGGACATGAAAATTCAATACAATCTTAGAAAATATCCACTACAAATTAATTCCAATCCAAAATAACATTCCGTAAAATTAAAAGTATATTTATACCTATCATACACCTTGAGAAAAACCAATAAACAATCAGTACCTTGAAACTTTATAGCCTCATTTTAATCAGCCTTATTTACTACTCCACCCTCTTCGGACAGAAGCAGAACACCAAAATAATGTTTGTTATAGTTGATGGTATCTCTGCTGATGTTTTGGAAAACGTGGAAACACCCCACCTCGATACCATTGCCAAGAAAGGGGGATATACCCGTGCCTATGTAGGAGGAACTAAGGATAGTTATTCTGAAACTCCTACTATTTCCGCCGTAGGTTACAACAGTCTGTTAACCGGTACTTGGGCCAATAAACACAATGTGTGGGGCAACAGTATCGAAGATCCCAATTACAATTATTGGACAATTTTCAGATATGCCAAAGAGAGCAGGCCAGAATTAAAAACAGCTATATTCTCTACATGGTTGGACAATAGAACAAAATTAATCGGGGAGAGCCTTCCTCAAACCAATTACCTGAAATTAAACTATCATTTTGATGGCTTTGAATTGGACACCATAAATTTTCCACATGACGAAGACCGGCTTTACATCCATAAAATAGATGAAATGGTAGTTGATGAAGCCGCCAGGTATATAATAGAGGAAAGTCCAGATCTTTCATGGGTGTATCTTGAATATACAGATGATATGGGGCACCGTTACGGGGATAGCGAACAATTTCACAATGCCATTACCATAATGGACAAACAAATAGGGCGTATATACAAGGCAATGGAATTTAGACGAGGGAAATATGGCGAAGATTGGCAGATATTCATCACTACAGATCATGGCAGGAACAAGGAAACGGGCAAAGGGCATGGTGGACAATCCGACAGGGAACGCCTGACCTGGATCATTACCAACGCCGATAATTTAAATGACTATTTTAAAAACGAAACCCCAGGTATAGTTGATATTTTGCCGGCGATGCTCAGAAGTTTGGAAATCAACCCCGAGCGTAACAGGGCGTTTGAAATTGATGGGGTCTCCATTACCGGACCACTTTCGGTGAGTAATTTAAAGGCGAGTGTTCAAGGCAACGACTTAACCCTTAACTGGAGGAATTATAATAGGGATAAAGAACTTAAAATTTATCTAAGTACGGAAAATGGTTTTAAAAATGGTAATTACGACCATTTTAAATTGGTTAAAACAGTAAAAGGGAGCCGTAATAGTACAAAAATAGACTTACGTAAATTTCCTTCCCGATTTTATAAAATTGTGATAGAAGGAAAACACAATTCTACCAATACTTGGGTAGTGTTCAACTAGATAGGTCAACGGTTCCATTTACTGCCGGAACACCATCAGTGGCATGGTGTTGTCCATGGAAACGCCATATTCATTCAAACCGATTGTGCAGGAAATGTTACCATTTATACATTTCCATATCCAACCACTGTATATACTCCCTATCTTCATTCAAAATTAAAATGGAATTACGGCCATAGCCTTTAAACTGACTTTTATTTATACCAAACAGAATAGTCTTTACAGTTTTTAAACGGTCCATTTTAGAATAATTATATAACCTATTTTAAAAATTGTATAACACCCAGCTTCCCCTATTTTCGACATTTGTATAACACCCAAAAACCCTATATCATGTCACAGATCATAAGCATAATACTCGTATTGAATCTTTGTTTTGCAGGAGGCACCATCTTCGTAATCCTTCATGGGATGTATATTTCAAAAAAAACACGTTCATTGGATATGGACTCCATTCACAATTTGGAAAAAAGTAAGATCAGCCAAGGCCAAGAAGGTCAATTTTAAGGTAAAAAGTGTTGAACCATCCATTGCGGATTGTATTCTTGAGGATCGTTTTGCAAAATTCCATCCCTAACGCCTAGGTCTCCGAAATACCTTTAAGTTCGAAGAATATCATATTTCCTTGAAAAAAAATCCAAGATTGATTTTTCAACCAAATAGTTGCGTACAATCTTCGCAAGATGAACCAAGGGCAATATAATTGGATTGGAATTAGCTACGGCGGAATATATTTGTTCACTATGGTCCTTAGCCGCAACACCATTTCTTTCTATACCAGTTATTCTATATAAATCTACTTTAGCACATCTTTGTTGATGGAATGTACCGTTATAAACTTTGCAAGCCACTCAAATGTTAGGTCGGGTATGCCCGTAAAGTGTATTAATGCCATAGCCTATCCAGATAGACCAAGTCTGGAATAACCATGAAACATTTAATTGAACATAAAAAATCCTTGGAACGGTCGCCACCAATTCCACACCCCAAAATCAACATTATGGACCCATCTAAAACAAAATAGTTACTGCAGGGTCTCATATGTATGGGGATGGACTATTGATTTACATAGCTTATGTTGTTGTAGCCAGTTATTATTCTTGTTTTAAATCATCAGAGAAATGTCCTTTGTGTTTTCCTTTTGAAAATTTCTCTTCGTTAAATTCATTCGATTTCCCTTTCGGAATAGTCAAACTTTCCCATCCGTCTCCTTTTATTACTTTTCCGATATATACGATTTGTCCAATGTGATAAGGATAATGAGCGAATTGTCGGTTTATTGCTTCGAGAATTGAATGTTCTTGATTTCGGATATATACTTTTGTTTCAAAGTTATCTTCATTTACCGAGTCCAACGCCTTGAATAAGCATTTCCACCCGTCATTCCATTTTTCAAGTAATTCATCTTTGGTTTTTATAACCGATTCAAATTCCATATCTCTATTCCGCCATTCTTTTTCTCCGTCAGTAGTCAAAAAATTAGTCCAACGAGATTTCATATTTCCCCAAAGATGATTTACTATTACAGCAATAGAGTTCGAGTCTTCATTAAATTGCCAAAAAAGGTCTTTTTCATTCAATTGGTCAAATGTTTTTTCTCCAACAGATTTGTAATATTCAAATTGTTTCTTGATACTATTTAGATATTCGGTTTTCATTTAGCGTTCAATTTTCAAAATGGCTACAACACTGAATATAGTAATTAGTGCTTACAGTCCATTATGGGTCTTGATAAAACATTCACTTTCATACAAATAAATGCTGTCTTCTTTTTTTGAGCAACCATAGCCAAGACTTAACCATTTGATATCATAATCCTTTCCTCGGATTATTTCATATAATTTGCCCGATTTATACGTATAAGCCGCCTGTCCCAAAAAATAGCTATAATTGCTAGTTCTCCTATTGTTTATTCTTATTAAAAACTATGCCTCATCGGCACCAATTCATAGGAGAACATGATCGTTATTAGTTACCCTTTATTTTATGTTTTGTCTTTTTTCCCGCAATTATTCCAAACATACATTGGTAATGGGTTATCATCTATTTGGGATGATAATCCCAAAAGAATATTTTGGCAGGATTTGAGTGTACTGCAATAATTTGATTGTTCACTGCATCAAAAAACAGTCCTTTCATATAATTGGTTTTCGGCTCCAAATTAAGCACAGCCAAACTCCCCATTGTCTTTAGGTCCCATACAGCCAGATGATTATCCTTTTTGTCAGAAAGTATGGAAGTTATCAAAAAATCGTCTTTCCTTTTGTACAGATGTTGGACTCCTACGCCGTGAACGAGTACTTTTTTCAGCTCAAAATTATTTTTATCATTCACCAACAAACCTGTGTATCTTGTTTGTTCTTTACTGCTCATAGAGTTTATAGTTGAATTTATTTCAACTTCAAAACTTGGAGTTAAAGTTTTTGGGTTTAAATAATAATGGAAGGGAATCAAAGAATACCGGCTTTTATCATCATTATTGATTTCCTGCAACCCAAAAGAAGCTCCAATATTACTTGGTGGAGCATTGTATATTTTTCCGTTTTCAAACTTTAAGGGCAATGATGTATAAAAATTTGTAAAGTATAAACGTTTTTCAACTTCCTTATCACTCATCCCATAAGAATCTATTGTTGGAAAATCTATAGTTCCTGTTTTTGGTTTGGAAATTATTTTTTGTAGTGATGGAAACTTGATGGTAGTATAGTAATTCTGAACATCATTTTTTTCATCATAGTTTGCTTGTGAATGTTCTATTTGGAAACCATTGTCATCGGTAAACGAAAATACCCCATAAGAGCTTATGGAGTTTGGTAGAAATGAAAAATCCTTTCCCTCAGGAGGGAGCAATTGATTGGTTTTTTTATATATAATAAGTCTATCCTTTATAAAATCCTCTATTTCATATGTTATGGAACTCTTTAAATCTAAGGCAATCAGTTTAAAGGAAGTATTACCATTTCCTCCAATTGAAAAAAGGAAATAGTCCTTTTTAGGAGATAAACCATATATTTTAGATCTAGAAATGGCACCATAGGTTTTATATAATTCGAGGAGAACAGATTCCTTAATTTGTTTTGTATTGGTATTTAGAACAATTAATTTATTAGGTTTTTCATATTCCTCAGTCATCATTATGATATGGTTCCCATCAAGCCATTCAACGAATATAATAGAGGAATGGTCATCAAATATATGTTTGGAGCTATATGGGATCAATGGAATATCTTCCCCGCCAGCAAAAACAAATTTTTGCTTGACTTTTTGAAAAATAAGACTATCGTTAATGCTTGGTAAATTGTTGTTATTGCGATTTTTCACAGCTAATGATTTGGATTCCTCTCTGTTTTCCGAATTGCTTTTTTGCTGAGACAGGAATTCGCAACTCACCAATCCAAAAAGAAGTAAGGCTAGTATTATTGATCTATATTTATTTATTGGGATACAAAACATTAAATAATTACTTACGATTCAATATAGTTATTGACTATATTTATTTTACAGGCCAATTTAGTAAATCTTTTTTGTTTGCCTGTAACGCAATACCTTAGTAATAGATACTCTATACTATCTTTATAGCCCATGGGATTCACATACGGGTTGTTTTATTAAAAAAACACCAAATAGATTCATAATAATAGGCTGTTGTTGAAATAAAGACCGGGCACTAAAGGTCTATGCCTATCTTGAATTTGGAAAGGAATTTTTCAACTTACATGATTTTGGTCAGCAATTCCGGGTGGACAACAATCCTATAAACGATGCTGTTTTTCCTTTCTGGGAAAAAATTGTTTCATGTTTTAAACTGGCAGGAAGAATGGTGGAATCGGCATAACGCAACGTAGATTAAGAGCATTATACAATAGGGATATTGAACGGAACATTATAAAGGACAGACCACCCGTTCAAGACCTAAAGGATTTCAAAACTAAAGGGCAAGGGTATTAAAAAGGCATTGTACTATGATCAGGTAAGCAAAATCATCAAATTCGATGTATCCAAATATACGGTATGATTGAGCTTTCTTTAATAAAAATCTTTATTCTAGTTTCTCCAAGGATCAATACCCTTAACTCTTTGAACCCGAATAAAGACAACCTTCTTAAACTCATAATGTACAAATAACACCCTTGATGGATTGCATATTTTAATATATTCAGAAATCTGAATCGGAAGGAACAACTGCTATTAGTTTATTTGCCTTTTACAATTTTGAAATAAAAAAATAGAGGCTGTTTTCACATAAACAGCCTCTATTATAACTAACTAAATATTAACGACCAAATGATTATTTTTTAAGCTTTAATAAATCTCTACTTCACCTATTTCAAGAAACTGCGCATCAGTTGAGTCGAATTGTATGCGAACATACCTTCCCATAACGTTAATATCTGTTAGTTTAGTTGGATGACCCGCAATTGAGGTTTGAAAAATATCGGTAACACCTGGCTGAGATTGAATTGCAGCAACGCTATTATCTGTAAATGGTTCTTCAGAAATAAATACATGATAATTAGTTAAGAGTTCACTACAACAATCGGTTCTATTATAAATATTTATCTGTCTGATAGAATAAATATCCTCCAAATCCACCTCCCACCAACTATCTACACCAACTGGATCAGCCGTGTGGACAATGTTGGGATAATTTGAATTTGTACTTCCATCATTTGCCGTAGCGGCAAAAGTGCCATAAGCTTCACTAGAGGCCCTAGAGGGCTTATGTAAAGCTAAATTGGGAGAGTTATCCCTGACTAAAAAATCTAAAAATAGTACAGCGTTATAATCGAACCCATCTTCACCCAAATTGTCATAAGTAAATTTAAATGTAATAGGGTAACTTTCGCCTATACCAACTCCAAGATCGCCGACTGTTGAGCTAAATGTTGCTTCATATAAACCGTTCACCTCCGTAAAATTGTTAATGGTTTCAATAACCTCATTGTTATTAATGACCTCTATATTCAGGAGTTTAGATTCAGCAGCTAGTGTTAAATCAATAGGACCGGTAAAAAAATCCTCTTTTTGTGGGTCGTATTCCAACGCTGCCAATTCCTCAGTTGTATAATCAACTCCTGTACTAGGATTAACATGCGATAAAAAAAGTTGATCTTTTCCTTTAAGTCGATTATCAATTTTAATTTGATAATCGAGCTCTTTTTCACAACCCATAATTACTAGAGATAGCACAACGAATATTGATAGTATATTTTTCATTTTGAACATTTTTAATTTCATTTTATTATTTACCATCCTGGGTTTTGGGGTAAAAGATTTGGATTTAACTGAATCTGCTCAACGGGTACAGGAAACAAATAAAGTTTATCATCCCATGATCTTCGAATAGCATCATCAGCAATTGTAAATCCATCACTATCAACCTGAATAGTTTTAACATCATTAGGAGGGGAATTTTCATATTCCGTACCTGTATATTTCACACCTAATAAGTTTACAGGAAGTTTGTTTTCTGCTTGTTTCCATCTTCTTAAATCATTAAACCTAAATCCTTCAAAAGCTAACTCCACAGTTCTTTCGTTCCTAATTTGTTCGAGCATACTCAAATTATAACTATTTACCAAACTGTTTGTAAGATGAGCCACCCCAACACGGTCTCTTAATTTATTAATAGTCAAATTCAAGTCTGAATCAGAAATGCTCCCATTTTTCTCATACAAAGCTTCTGCATGATTTAGTAAAACCTCCGCATACCTAAAAGCCATATAATCGTTATACGCTTTTCCCAATTGAGCTTCCGAATTATCCGAGACAAATTTAAAGGGCATATACCCACTAGGTGTACTTTCATTGGTTCCCCCAATACTCGGTATAAAAGTTCTCAAACCTAAATAATCAAATTCTGTTCCAGGCACTAACATTGTTTGGGCCATCCTCGGATCCCTGTTCTCAAATTCAGATGTCATTAAATCATAACCTTGAAACAAAGGGGAAACACTTATAGGTAAGCCATCTGAACAAACATACATATCTGCCAATTGTTTTGTTGGCGCATTATAGAATGTCATTACTAATCTTGTGGTATTATGGAAAATTTCTAAATCGCGATTATACCGTCTGGCTAAAATTGACTCTTTACTACCTTCACCCTCTTCTAAAAACAAAAATCTATATGCCGAATTTGTCGAACTTCCAGTATAAAGTTCATATTCCCCAGATTCTATTAACTTTTGAGAGGCATCAATGGACAGACTAAAATAAGCGTTGGAATCACCTCCTCCATGGTATTTTGACCATGTCCCTTCAAATAAAAATACTCTAGACTTCAACGCCAAAGCGGCCCCCTTTGTCACCCTTCCCTTTTCACTTGAAACCAATTCGCTTTCTAAAGGCAAATGTGCAATCGCCCAATCAAGATCCTCCAATATATAGTCAACAACTTCGGCTCTTGGCGCCCTTGGGGCATCCAATTCTTCAGAGTCTAAATCTAGAGCCCTTTTTACCAAAGGAACATCACCAAATGTGCTTACCAGATTATGATAAGTCATTGCTCTAAAAAAACGTGCTTCAGCCGCATATCTCTCAATATCTGATTGTATATCCAATGCACTTTCATAACGTTCAATTAATCTAGTTGCCCCTCTAATAGTAGCGTATTGACCACTCCATCCCGGGCCATTTTCAATAATCAAAGACCCATTGCTTATGGTGTTGGAACTTCCTCCAACAGCAATATCGGAATCTTGATCATAACCTCCGCTCGCTCCAGGCAAACCGCCATAAAAAGCGTTAGCGGCTTTTTCAAAATCACTAGGAACCTTCCAGAAAGAACCATCGGAAACTTGATCCAAGGGATACAAATTCAATTCCTTATCACAACTCATCATGAATGCCAATACGGCAAACAATGCTATTATTTTTGTCAGTCTTTTTTTCATTTCTCCTTTATTAAAAAGTTAAGTTTAAACCAAGTGAATATCTTTTCGTAAATGGATAAAACACATCTGAACCATTGGTGTTTTCTGCATCATATCCTCCAGTCATACTATCTATAGTAAATAAATCTTCCCCACTGAAATAAATTCTAAGCTTGCTAATATTTAGTTTCTCCAGTACCTCTTGCGGCAGAGAATATCCAAGGGTAATGTTCTTAAATCGTGCATAAGCACCGTTAACCCTAGTGTTTTCTGAAGTTCTGTAATTCCAATATCTAGTGCCTCCTGTAGTAAGTCTTGGATATTTGGCTCCTTGATTATCTGGTTGCCAAGTATTTCCGTAGAATCTTTTTAAAGGTTGCCACCATGGCTGCTCAAAAGGAATAGCAAATGCACCCTCATAGAATACAGATCTTTTTCCAACCCCTTGAATGAAAGTACTAAAATCAAAATCCTTGTATTTTACAGATAAATTAAACCCAAAACTATATCTAGGTGCATTGGTTCCTAAATCAACAACATCTCCATCATTTCCCTGATCGTCATATAGTGAAATTTTTCCATCGCCATTTATATCTTTATATCTCGCATCGCCCACTTGTATGTCATTAGGAATACCTGTTAATTTTTTATATTCATTTAATTCAACTTGATTTTGAATAATTCCATCCCAAACATATCCCCATATTGTGCCTAATGCGTACCCCTCTCTAGTACTGCTAATCAAGTCTCTTCCATCTAGATCTACCAGGATGTTGGTGTTGTCACTCAAATATCCACTAATACCATAAGAAAAATCAGTAGACAAAGCCTCTGCCCATTTCAAACTAAATTCAAATCCTTTCGTCTCTAGACTTCCAATGTTTTTGGCTGGAGGAGAACCTCCTAAAACTGAAGGTAAATTAACCCCCAATAACATATTGTTATTATTTTTTTTATAAACGTCTAATGAACCCGATAATCTGGAACCTAAAAAAGCAAAATCAAGTCCTAAATTAGCGGTTTCCAAATCTTCCCATGTTCTAGATTGAGAAACCAAACCAGCTTCTGTGGCGCTTTGAGCCCTTTCTCCATTACCAAAGGGATATACCCCACCAATATTTATGAGTGCTATATAATCATATAGATTGGCTGAATTTAAATTTTGATTACCTGTAGTACCATATGAAGCCCTTATTTTTAAGAAATCAAATGTGTTTAATTTTTTTATAAACCTTTCTTCGGAAGCTATCCAGTTCAAAGAAAGCCCCCCAAAATCACCCCATCTTTTTTCCGGTGAAAATACAGAGGTCCCATCTCTACGATAGTTAATTTCTGCTACGTACTTCGAATCAAGAACATACGTTAATCTTCCAAAATAAGATCGAATGGCCCACTGATTTGCATTAGAACTATTTAGCATATTCTCGGTACTGCCTAGATTTAGACTAAGTACTTCTGTTTGGGAAAAATTATCCCTACTGGCCCAAAAACTTTTGTTTTCATTTTCTTCATGACTCGTACCTCCCATTAAACTAATATCATGCTTCCCTGCAAATATTTTATGGTAGTCAAAATACAATGAGAAATTTTTATAAGTTGAATTTTGGTTCCAATATTGCAATTCAGTTTTGCTCTGAGAAAAGCCTGCCGGCGTACCATTATAATTAGTTCTAGGCACTATATTCCTAAAGTGCTCGTCATTTCCAATTCTTCTATTTATTGCTGCTTGACTTTGCAGTTTTAAATCCTTGAATATTTTATAACTTAGCTTAAAATTACCATCCAGATTTTCTCTAATACGTGTAGATTTACCAGGGTCTTTACTTGCCCATTGTTTTGGGTTTTCAAAACCCCATTGTTCACCATAGGTATCTCCACTTAAAGTATAGACTGGAAACCATGTAAACATTTTGTTTCTTAGAGCAAATACGTTGCTCGAACCTCTTGGACCTTCCAATGTTCTAGAACGACTGTAAGAAATTTTAGATTCAAGACGTAGGTGATCAGTAATATCGTAACCATGATTTAATCTTAAATTATAGCGTTCATCAGAATCCCAACCATCACTTAATATACCATCAACTCTTGTATACCCAAAAGATGTTGAATAATCTGAACGGTCTCCTCCACCATCAATGGAAATATTGTGATTTGTTTGAATACCGTCATCAAAGAGTATTGAATCCCAATCTACATCTTCATAAAACAAATAGGCATTGCCTCCAATGTCGTCGGGCTCTGCTTTAGCATCAATTTTAGCTAAAACTTCCTCCAAGGTACCTCCCCCTGCAAATTGAGGTATCGATCCAGAAGCCAATTTTGCTTCCCAATCCATTTCTACCCATTGTTTTATATTAACTCTTTCCGTTAAGTTTGAAACAACATTTGTGGAATAATTGGTAGTATAAGAAAATCTAATTTTTTTATTTTTTTTACCAGTTTTAGTAGTGATTAATAAAACCCCTCCTGCCGCTCGGGCTCCGTAAATGGAAGCCGAAGCATCTTTCAACAAAGTAGTCGATTCAATATCATTAGGGTTTAAGAGGTTAAGATCTCCTTCTGTACCATCAATTAACACTAAAGGACTATTACCTCCGTTTATGGAGGTTAAACCTCTAACATTTAGCGCATAACCTTCCCCTCCTGGTGTTCCACTACTCCTTGTTACAGTAAGGCCGGGCATAACTCCTTGCAGGCCGTTCAACACATTTGTAACTGGACGATTTTCTAAAACTTCACCAGAAATTTGTTCTATAGATCCTGCAATCGATTTTTTGGTTCGTTCTCCGTATCCAATCACTACTGCTTCATCCAAATTAGCAATATCTTCTTCCATAGTTATAGTGACACTTGATTGTCCGTTCACCTCAACTTCTTGTGTTACAAATCCTAGATAAGAAATCACTAAAATAGCATCCTTACTAGCTAAATCAATTTGGAACTCACCTTCAAAATCAGCTTGAACTCCGTTAGTAGTGCCCTTCTCCAAAATACTTGCACCAGGCAACGGGACGCCAAAAGCGTCCATAACTACTCCATTAATTATATGTTGCAACTTTGAATTGACTTCAATTCCCTTTTTATTTAAGTTATTGACTATGCCTGGATTGGTGACATTGGCATGGGCACTGAGAATGATTGTTAAAATAAAACATTCTGTGAGCATAATTTTTAGATTCAGTTTCCGGGTTAAAGGAGGATTTAATCCTTTGCGATAAAAAAATTTCATAATTTGTATTTTGGTTTATTATTCAACTTTGTTTACTTCCAACATTTAACTAAATCTCTCAAAAAATTGATTTGAATTCGTCCGAGATCTACCGTTATAAGTCGCACGAAACCTCTTTATATTTCCTTCAAGACCACCCCTTCCCTTTCAAGAAGTGAAATCCCTATTTTCAAATTTGCAATGATCTACTTGGTTACTTCAAAATGGGTAAAGACATATCCTTCCATGTAATTTTGGTATATACCTCAACCAGCATGAAACATCTTCTTTCTGGAAATGTTTTTAAATTAGATCAACATTTTCCATAACCATTTGATGCCATTCAGTTATAAAAAAATCATCCAAGGGAAATCAAAAAAGTATTGTCTATTTTTATCTCCCTTTTTCTAGTTTTGGAATCTTATTTTGAGAGTTATTTCTTCCTAAAAAATGGTTCGTAGTAATGTTATTTTGCTTTGTGATTAGTTTAGAATTAATTCATCAATTGCTATAATGCTACTACTGCCTGCCATGTGATGCCCTTTTGGTATTGGAGACGGCGTTTTTACTTTGATTTTAATACTCTTTACTTTGTTTTTCGATAATGGTATACGGTATTCAACCTTATTTCTTCCCTGTATCCCAGCTTCAGGCATGTACATGTTGCCCAAGGGGGTATAGTTAAAATCATCTATGGAGCCCGATACCTCGACTTCTGTTGGAGCATAAATTCCGGATATGGTATACCTAAGGGCCTCAAATTTCAGTTCGTCCAAGGCTGTTATAGAGTCAAGGTATATAACCACTTCTGCATTATTTGATAAATATTGCCAAGATGGATCTTCCTGTTTTAGCCTCCCGTAGTTCAAATCGGTCAACTTGAGCAATTCCTGGGTATTATCGTTAGAATGGTCCAGGACTTTAGCTCCAGCAGCTAAATGAACAGGGAATTTTAAATTGGAAATATAGCCAACTGGCTTATCCTTTTTAAAGGCTCTTGCCTTTACATCTTTAGTTTTGTCTATTATAAATGTTCCTTCATATTTTAAAGATTGTTTAGTGGGGGTAGTACCGTCCAGAGTATATCGAATATCGAGCCCATTGACTTCCGTTTTTAATGAGATATTGATATTTTTCCCATTGCCTTCGTGGTCTATCCATGGACTGAACGCACTAACAGCATACCTAATATTTTTGGTGTCCATTCTTTCAAATTGTTTCAAAAGTCTATCGCTGAAATCATCCCAATCTTTTTCTGAATGTTCTGTCCAAGCATTTTCTGCAATTGCAAAGAGTCTGGGAAATGTCATGTAGGTAAGCTTACCCCAATCACTTATGGATTCTGTCCACATATTTGCCTGGGTTCCTTTAATTAGTTGTGCCTCTTGCGCTGTGAGACTATCGGGAACAACCTTATAATTATAGGAAGTTGACAATAAAAGTTCTGAGTATCCCAAATTTGGTTCCAAGTCATCATGCCCTTGTTTTAGGTCTATATAACAAAAATTTGACGGGGTCATTATTACTTCGTGCCCCGATTTGACTGCACTAATTCCACCCAGCTCACCTCTCCAGCTCATTACAGTGGCATTTGGAGCTAATCCTCCTTCATGAATTTCATCCCAACCAATCATTTTGCGACCTCTGGCATTAATAATTTCCTCCATGCGCTTAATAAAATAACTTTGCAGTTCCGCTTCATTTTTCAGGCCTTCTTTTAAGATTTTTTGTTGAGCATCAGGATCAACCCGCCATTGCTCTTTATTGCATTCGTCGCCACCTATATGTATATAATCAAAGGGAAACAGGTCCATCACTTCATTTAACATATTTTCCGCAAACTCATAGGTTTCTTCCTTTCCAGGGTTTAGTGTATTATTTCTTACCACTCCACCGGTGGCAACAGTGTATTCGGCATTGACACATCCTAATTCTGGATAGGAGGCCACAATGGCTTGGGAATGACCAGGCATGTCAATTTCCGGGATTACCTCTATGTATCGATCCTTTGCATAAGAAATAATTTCCTTAATGTCATCTTGTGTATAGAACCCGCCATATGTAGCTTTTTCACCTTGTTTCTGCCTTGGTCGTCCAAACCAATTGGAGATTGTTTCATCCGTAACATTGTAATCAACTCTCCATGACCCAACCTCTGTAAGTTTTGGAAAACTTTTAATTTCTATACGCCACCCTTGATCATCTGTCAAATGCCAATGAAAACGGTTTAATTTTGATTCGGCCATAAAATCAATAACCGCCTTTACCTGTTCCACGTCAAAAAAATGACGGGAAACATCCAGCATATAACCTCTCCATTCAAACTTTGGCCTATCTTTAATATATACTACAGGTATACCCCATCTAATAGGCTTATTTAAGTCTTTACCAAAAAACTCCACAGGGAACAATTGTTTCATACTCTCCATAGCATAGAAAAAACCTGGACCGGATGCTGCTTTCACCTCAATTTTTCCATTCATAACATTCAAAACATATGCTTCAGCAGGCAAAGAGGAATCAGTAATAAAATTTATGTCTCCATTATTTGAGATGGATACGATTGGTTTCCAACCAGAAAGCTTCTTAAACCTAGTTAAAATCCTATCAACAATTTTCAGTTGCTCTTCATTTTCCACTGCTATTTTTGTATTTGAATCAAACTCAAAATACCCCTCTCCAATAACTTGTTCTTGCGGTTTTGGAATAACAGCAACTTCACCTACTCTCAACTCCTTATCCGTACAAGAGATAAATAAAAACAGGTAGATAAAGCAATTTTTTAAAGCCTTTATAAGGTCAACTTCTTTACCACACATAAAATTTATTTATAAACTGTTATTTTTTAATGAAATGGTCAGGGTTAATCCCGTTATCTATTAAATAGTCCTTCTTGAACTATCAAAATCACACTAAACCCTAATTTCATCCAAACTTTGATTATGGAAGGTTCTTTTAATAATATGCTCACTTCCGTAATAATATTTCAGTGTAAAACTAGAAGGAAACCAAAGTGCTATCTACTAAAATTATTTCCAATTATGATACGATTTTTGCAAATAGATTGATTATATCTAAATATTATGGCATTATACTTGGTGAATTAAGTATATTGTGTTAGATTTTTAAAACTAAACTTGGAAGGCAAAAAATGAAAGCACAACTAATCGGGAGGTACATTGAACCAAATAAATCGGTAAGTCTTCAAAATTACAGTTCTGAAAATTTTTTAAAAATCTGGCACTATCACCCTGAATTGGAGTTGGATGTTATATTATCTAGTACAGGTACCAGATTTGTTGGTGACAGTATTAAAAAATTTATACCTGGGGATGTAGTATTAATGGGGGAGAATTTACCACATCTTTGGCTAAACGATAATATATATTTCCAAGAACATTCTGCATTGAAAGCAGAAGCTGTTGTTATACACTTCGACAACAAGTTGGTTTCGGGAATGCAACAAATACCAGAGATGGAAAATATTATTTCACTTATACAAAAGGCAAAAGTTGGTGTCGCCTTTAGAGGTGGAGCAAATAGTTCTATAATTAAAAAGGCGACTGATATGGTAGAAAGCTCGGCCTATGACAGAGTTAATATCCTAATTAACATTATGGCGGAATTGGCTGCTCGAAATGATTTTGAATTATTGTCCAGTTCGGGTTTTGTTAACTCATTTCAAGGTATTCCAAAAAGTAGAATGGCTCCTGTTTACAATTATGTAATGAATAATTTCAAAGAAGAAATTAAACTTGAAACAATTGCAAAGATAGCACATATGAATCCATCCTCTTTTAGTCGCTATTTCTCTAATTACCATAAAAAAACCTTTACGCAATTTGTTAATGAAATTAGAATAGGTTTTGCATGCAAGATGTTGATGGAGTATAAATGCAATATTTCCCAGGTGTGTTATGAATCAGGTTTTAATAATATTTCAAATTTTAATAGAGTTTTTAAGGCAATCAAACAAATTAGTCCTTCTGAATATATCAAATTACATTTGAACAAGAGATTGTGAAATAGACATGGTCCATATATCGCTACCTCTTTGGATAATGACACAATTCATAATTACAGATATTGGATCTATTCTAAATCGACCTTGCTATGTAATAAGTTTCACAAAATAGCATAAGGAGATTATTTGTAAATAAACTTTTGGAAAGTATTGCTCCATAATAAAAGCCGGCAAGCAACATCCAAGACCGGATTATTCAAATCTTTTAAATATGCCTGTGTGATTCTTAAATTATGATGCCACAAGGACCCGTCTATAATATCGGTCACTACCCCTTTTTGTTCCAAGCAATGGGCCAAGCTGAATTAGGCAACAGAACTAGGTATATGAAAAATGTCAATTTGCAAGTTTAACCGGATACTTAAAATTTTAACCATAAGTACTGATACTTGCGGTTAAATTGGAAGGGAGTTTGGCATCCAATAACCGTAAAAAAAAGGTTTTTTACGGTTATTGGACACTATACATTGTATTATCTGATGTTTCAAACGATATGACCACCATATTGGATTAATAGGTAACCCAAAAAAAGAGAAACTAAATCAAAAATTTTTGATCAATACTCAACCTCAATTATCGAATAAATATCCACTGGTGGAACATTTACGGTTATAAGGTTCTTTTGATAATCAAATTTTAGTCGCTTGCCATCTGGCTGTAAATTAATTGCCTTAGGTTTATTATTGGATTTAATCTCTATAGTTAACGAATTGGAAGGCATCACCTCGCTATAACCGTAAACATTTTTATTAAAATGTGCCCCATCGGCATTAATTAGATGTACTAATATATTCGATTCATTTTTACCAAGTACAACATGTATTTTTTCACTTCCAATTACGCGCACCCCTGGGGTTGGATTAAGCTTGTCCAATACATTGTTCACTATTTTATTATAGATGGGGTGCCTGGACACATTATATGATTCTGACAGATCCATATACAAACCGGCAATTTTCCCTTTCCCGTAATCAGCTATGGTGGCAACTGGAAATTCGGTTGCAAAACGGTAATCACGTTGATGGTATACGTGGCCAATAGTACTAGTTCCTTCCTTAGGGGTTACTTTTTGCCAATTGGTCCGTATTCCTGTAATACCATTTAGATCTTTATCCCCTATATTAAATTGTTCATGGCTGTTGGTTTCCACAAAAGTAACACCTAAGTACGGCTCAAATTGATTTACAGCATTAGCGCCCATAACAAAAAGATTTCCGCCGTTATGTACGTATTCCAGTAATCTCTTTTTTAAAATGCGGTCATAATGGTCCCATTCCGGAATAACAATTACAGGATACTTTTCCATACGCTCATCCAGGTGATGGTCCATCAAGATTTCAACAGAGTTTTGACCGTCCATAAATAGGTTATTAAGGCCTTCCATATTCGACCCCCATCCATATACCCCTTTATTATCTTTCTTCCAACCTTCCCCAGAATACCATAAAGCAATTTGAGGTATCACATTGCTATTCTGACAAAAAGGTTGTCGTTCTCTACAAAACTCTGCCAGTTTTGTCATTGCATCTACATCTATACTATTCTGAAACGACGCATCCCTATTTTGCTGAAAGTATACCTGAAATCCGCCCCCCATAGCCATTACTTGAGCCGCTTCCTGTTGTAACTGTACCAGCGATTTAGGACTATGAATACCTGCCGAAAAATCCAAAGGCACAAATCCCCATGACATTAAATCCCAAGGCTTCCCCTGCAAGGCAAGGCAACGAGCTTGAAAGGCAGCACTATAAACACAGTTCTGGCCTGAAACGTCTCCCGAAAGAAAATCGACATTTATATTTACTTTTTCGGGCATCATCGAAGAATAGGCCCAATTACTTGCTACTTGGAATCCAGGTTTGTAGGTATGAATTGCATCTACATAATGTTCCAAATATTGTTTGAATTTGGTTCTATTAAAATCCAACCATTTACCATAATTTGGGTCTTCGGAATTTAATGGTACCGCATCCAAACCTGTTACCTGTAAAAAGGCGTCAACAACTTCTGGAGAATAATCAGGGCCTGTAGCCCAGCAATCGCCATCTATCCATGCCCCATCGATTTTATAATTATCGATCATTTCTTTTATTTGAGGAATCAATAGTTTATCCGAATATGGACCTAAATAGGCGGCATGTCTAAGGTCTTTAGAGCCATCTGCATTTACACGGGCCCATTCCGGGTTACTACTAATTCCCTTATCATCCCATATGCCAGAATAATGTACATAAAGGGGGATATTAAAGGAATTGGTCACCTCTCGCCATAGCCTCATGGGATCTTGATTGAAACTATTAGCAGAGTATCCAACTTTGGTAGGATAGCTTGAAAACCCAGGATGTCCTTTGCTGTCAATTTGTACGTAATCGGGTTTTGTACGTCTTAAAAAATCCGCTAGGTCCTTTTCATTAAAGTATTTTCCTAAATCTTTATCATTTGCGGTGGCATGAAAATCAAAGTGAAAGCCAAAAAAACTATCTGCTCGCTTCAACTTTTGCTGAGCATTAATAAATAATGGGAAACTTATCAACATAATTCCCATAAGTATTCTACTTGTCTTGTTAATCATATTTTGTTTGCGTTTATTTAGATCGTCATTTAAAACATTTGAATTCATTACTATTACAATTAATTAAGTGGTTGTTACAATGTCCATAATAGCAATTGTTTAACAAACTATTCTCTTTATTGCCATTAATCCATATTTTGCCTTGCTTACCTAAAAACAATAATTTTTTTGTTTTTACTCCCATTGTCAGAGTTCATCTTGCACCTAAGGATTTTCCTATTGGGAATCAGAAGAGCCGACAATTATAACTAGGTGGGACATTGGTCCATGTGCTCCAATAATTAAATTTTGTTCTATATCTCCCGTCTTGGATGGGCCTGCAATGAAGGCTCCAAATCCGGTTTTAATTTTACCCAAGGCTTCATAAGCATGGTGCATTGTAGGCACAATTTGCTTAACATTCAGAATAAAGATTGTATGGTCCACTATAAAAGGCAGGGTCCTAATATTCTGCATCGAATCATCGTCCAACCAAACTGCTCCATTTTCGGCCACTCCAATAATACCATTGATTATCGAAACCTTAATATCACTCCATTTTTTAGGGCTGATCAGTCCATTAAAACTCCAACTTTGATGGTCTACAATATTTCCCGTTAAATCTGCGAATGATCTCCCATTGATTTCCTTTAGAAGCACCTCTTGTAAGTTATCCGCTCGATCTAGAATTAGATAGTCCCCATCGTTGTCTACTAAATTCTCACAAAAATTGATAACGCTATTCTCATTATCGTCAATAAAAAATTGACCTAAATCGATATTGGTTTTATCATTTGGCTTATTTTCCTTAATCCGATATAGTATTTTGGTCCTACTGTTAACTTCTTTCATTGTACCATTCTTTAAAGCTTTTCTTTGGGGCATTGGGTAAATCTCTCTGTTTTCCCCATATGTTTAGTTTATTGTATAAAATACTTTTAGGTAATAATTTGATAGCCCTTCGCATAACAATTCCAACTATATTATAGAGCCTGGGATGCTCAAATACCTTCTGATTCGTTTTCATCGCCATCTGTTTAACTCTATTTGGGTGTTCTTTCATAATAATTTGCCTCCACTTGTACAATTGGGAGTGGATGTCGATTTTCACAGGGCAAACATCCGTGCAAGACCCACATAATGTTGATGCAAATGGTAATGACGAATATTTTTTTAAGTCGATGTTGGGAGACAAAATTGATCCAATGGGACCAGGTATAGTGCTCCCATAGCTATGGCCTCCACTACGTCGATATATTGGACATGTGTTCATGCAAGCACCACATCTTATACACTTCAAAGAATTCCTAAAATCCTCACTTGCCAGTTGTTTAGACCTTCCATTGTCTACTATTACAATATGCATTTCTTGTCCTTTCCTAGGTTTGAAAAAATGGGAAGAATAGGACGTAATGGATTGACCGTTGGCGCTTCTTGCCAATAGCCTCAAGAATACTCCTAAGTGTTCAAGTTTGGGTATAATCTTTTCTATGCCCATACAAGCAATATGGACTGGCGCTAAATGAACCCCTAAATCGGCATTGCCTTCATTGGTACAGACAACGAAACCGCCCGACTCCGCAATAGCAAAGTTGACTCCGGTAATAGCTGCATCAGCATTAAGAAATTTTTTCCGTAAATCCGTACGAGCGGCATTGACAAGAAACTGGGCGTCTCCATTTGAAGGAGGAGTACCCAACATCTTCTGAAATAGCTGATCTATCTCTTCCTTCTTCTTATGAATTGCCGGAGCGGTTATGTGACTTGGCTTTTCCTTGGCCAATTGAATTATCCGTTCACCTAAATCTGTATCCACTATCTCAATGCTATACTTTTCCAAATAGGGATTCAAATTGCATTCCTCGGTCAACATTGATTTGCTCTTAACCAGCTTCTGCACACTATGCTTTTCTAGGATGTCCTTAACAATTTTATTGTGCTCATCACCGTCCAAAGCCCAATGGACATGAACGCCGTTTGACAGGGCCATTTTTTCAAATTCTTCGAGATAAGTATCTAAATGGGATAGTACATTAAGCTTAATTTCCGAAGCCGTTTCTCTTAATTGTTGCCAATTGGGAATTTTATTGACGCCTAAATCTCTATTTTGGCGCAAATGCCATATGGCTTTGTCATGCCAATCTACTCGACTCTCGTCCTTATTAAATTCTTTTGCTGCTTGTGAATGTGTTAACATTGGCTATTTAAAATTTCTGCAATATGTTTAACCTCGATAGGCAAATTATTTCTTTTGGAAATCCCTTCTAAGTGCATCAGGCAGGACATGTCGGTCGCTGTTATAATTTCAACACCATTTTTAATATGATCGGTTAGTCTGTCTTTTCCCATTTTAATTGAAATTGCTTCCTCAGTTATAGCGAAAGTCCCACCAAAACCACAGCATTCATCTTTTCTATTAAGAGAAACCAATTCAAGTCCCTGTACTTTTAAAAGCAATGATTCCGCGATGGAGTGCGGTTCGGAAACCAATTCACTGCCCTGACCAAGTTTCAGACCCCTTAAACCATGGCAACTCTGATGTAGTCCAACTTTTTTATGTAAAGAAGCATCTAAGTGCAGGGTTTCCATTACGTTGGCAATAAAATCACAAAGTTCAAAAGTGTTTTTTCTTAAGTGGGTAACATTTTCATTTTGTTCAATTATATTATAATGGTGCCGAACATGGTAAGCACAACTGCCAGAAGGTGTAACGACATAATCATATTCACGGAAGTTTTTGATAAATAGTTTGCAAGTATCCTTTGAATAGCATTCAAATCCCGAGTTAGCCATTGGCTGACCACAACAAGTTTGGTTCTTAGGGTAGTAAATGTTTACACCTAATTTCTCCAATAACTCTAGTGTAGCGACTCCCACCTGTGGATAAAATTGATCAATATAACATGGTATAAATAGACCGACTTTCAATGTATTTCTTATTCAAATATTAATAATTACCATTTTTTTCTTGTCCAGCACTGGATTCGTAGCATTTTTCAACTACCTCCATGGTGCAAAAAGCATCCTCAACGGAGTTGATATAATTATAATCAGGGTTTTCCATTTTCTTCATTAAACCTGCCATGGTACCTATAAATGCATCGGGGAACCAAGACCCTTCTATTTCCAAAGTTTGCCATCCTTGATCATTTTCAGTGGTGATGAACTCGAACTGATCTGGTAATCCTTCGGGATAATTCAGGTTAAGACCTACCACAATTTTTATTGCACCCGTTGTACCTTCAAATTTGAAATAGGATTCCTGATGTCTTATGCCAAAATCATGGCCATGATTTGTGTTTATATTGGCCCTTATAAAATCCCCGTAATCCATAATAATGGAAGACCTCGTGTTTGCCAGCTCAGGCATATTGGGATGTTTTGTGGTTTTCGCCAACACTCTTTTAGGGTTGCCTAAAAAGTACCGTATCATGTCTATATAATGGATGCTATTGTAAAGGATCTCCATCCTAGGAAGTTCATATAGGAAGCCCCACAAATGCCAGGGCGTTAATACATTAATTCGCACATCAATATCGTGCAGGTCACCTATATTACCATTATCAATCATTTCTTTAGCTGCCTTGATATAAGGAGCATGCCTTAGCTGAAAGTTGATCCCTGCAACCAATTCCTTTTTTTTACAGAGATTCAATATTGCCTTGGCTTCCTCGATGTCTTCCCCCATTGGTTTTTGGATCAGCACTCCGGATTTGTCCGGGAGCAAAGGTAAAACCCGTAAAATGGCAGAGGCCGGTAGAGCCATATCAAAAATGCATTTATCCCTTTTGGCTATACTTATAAGTTCATTTATATCTTTACAAACAACGGGGATTTCGAATGTAGTAGCCAATTTGCACGCTTTATTAATGTTTAGGTCATATATTGCATTTACCTTGAAGCCTGCCTTTCTATAGGCTGGTAAATGGGCGTCCCCTACGATTCCCCCAGCACCAATAATGACTATTGGTCTTTTGTTTATGGGTAAATCTGGTGATATATTAGATTTCATTTGATTGATTTAATGTGAAAATGGATATTAGAATTAATCATGATGAAAGACTTCCTCCATACTGGCCCACCACTCACCATCTGCTCTGGTTTCTAAAGGTTCCTGACAAGGATCGGTTAATTTCCACCAAGCCTTGGTAACTGAATCTTTGGCCATTTCTGCCATATCGCTTTTGAAATCATTGCCTATATACTCGAAATAACTAAATAAATAACCATCCTTAAGGTATATGGAATAGTTGCGAATATTACTTTTAGTGATTTGCTCAAGGACACCGGGCCATGGGTTAGCGTGAAGTTCTATATATTCATCTTGCTTCTCAGGCCTGAGCTTAATAACTGATCCATATCTTTTTACATTATTGTATCCGTTGGAAAGAATAGTTGAATCAGTTTTACTTTCTTTTTTGTTTTCTGTACATGCCAATAATGTAGAGCCCAAGGCTACGATTAAAAAAGTTTTAACAAATAAATTCATGTCGTTGTTTTTTTATCCAATTGTGATATATAAGATTGTCATTAAGAATACTAAAATTGAAGTAAGAATTAAAGGTGTGTTAAATCTTTCTCCTTCTTCTTTTTTTAAGAAGGCTAGAGGGGAGCTCAAGGTGCAATTTTTGATTTTTTCAAAGTCGGGCGGTGGAGTTGCCAAGCTGGCAACAACATAAATAACGCAACTGCATACAAAAAGCCACCATGCCTGCATCATAAAAGGAACCCCCAAAATTTCTGTTATCACCTTTGTGTCTCCTACAATCGGAAAATCGATTAGGAACGCTACCAATCCTAACAAAAAACCCCCAATAAATGTTGCGATGGCACCTTGATGGTTACCCCGCTTCCAAAATAATCCCAATACAAACACAGTGGTAATTGGAGGCGAAATTACAGTCAACAAGATATTAATAGCTTCAAAGATACTATTGAATTTTGCAATTAACGGCGACCAGGCAATGGCTATGGCCATAACGACTATGGCAGTAATCCGCCCTATCAAAATTTCTTGCCTATCGGTAATACGGGGCCTATTTCTTTTTACAATATCTATGGAAACCAATGTGCCGGCACTGTTCAATGCTGCAGCAATAGTACTCATAAGCGCAGCTAAAAGGGCGGCGGCCATTAACCCTTTTAATCCTGTAGGAAGCAATTGGGTTATTAACACAGGATATGTATCGTTGGCATCTGTTATAATATCTTTGAACAAAACATAACCAAGCACACCTGGAAGCACTAAAATAAAGACGGGTAATATTTTTATAAAAGCAGCAAATAAAGGACCTAATTTAGCATCCCTTAAAGTTTTTGCTCCAAGCACACGCTGAACAATGGTCTGATCTGCGCACCAATACCATATACCGATTACGGGATAGCCCAATACCAATGCCTGCCATGTAAGTCCTGATGTATTTGTGGAGGAAGGCAATAGATTCAATTGTTCCGGCCTTATGGAGTTTTTTAAAGTGGTCAAATTATGTATTCCATGGTCGGGAAGTGCAAGAATGGCAAAGGCAGTGAGAATTATTGCGCCTCCTATTAGAATTACAGTTTGTATGGTTTCTGTTACAACTACAGACTGCAGTCCACCAATAACCGTGTAAATCGTTGTTATTAAGGATATTAACAATATCGACAAATATACATTTAGCCCAAAGAAATGCTCAAAGACCACCGCACCGGCATATAGACTTACTCCTATATGCATGAACAGTGCTCCAAGAAGAGCCAAAAACGCCATCCATGTACGTGCAGAAGAGTTGTATCTTTTTTCCAAGAATTCAGGAAGTGTAGATATTTTGTTCTTGTAGTAAAAAGGAGCAAAAACCAAACTTAATACTATTAAGGTCAAAACTGCCAACAACTCAAAATTCCCCCAAACCAAACCATCATTAAAACCAGAGGCAGCAAGACCTACTAGGTGCACTGTTGAGATATTGGAAGCGAACAATGCAGCGCCTATAACCGGCCATTTCAATTTGCGCCCTGCCAAAAAATAACTGTCCGAAGATTGGGATTGGTTTCGTGCTACCCTTAAACCTATAAAAAGTATTCCTAAAATATAGAAAATTATAACAAGGATGTCGATTATGGATATTCCATTCATAATTCTATAAAAATTTTAGATATAGAGTATCTATCTTTTTTAATATTATATGTCTTAAATATTCAGCCATGTGTTTGGCAATTAGTTGGAAAATCGATTTGGATGATTAAAAAGAAACCAATAATATGAATGTAAGAACAGCACATTTATTTCGGTCATAATTTTAGCTTCAACAGATTAATCCGCCATAGATTAACATGGAGCCTTGTCCCACTTCCAACAATTGAGGGTAAAACTAGAAGGATACGTAAATCATATCTACTGAATTATTTGCAAATTATGATTGCATTTTTGCAAGTCTGAGTTGTTATTACATATTTATGTAAAAAAAATGGTGAAATATTTGATTGTCTATAAAAATATGGCGAATCAACTCCTCGTTAATCTACCTACTTTAATTATCTTCCAAGCTTACTATCCAGTTCATTGAAATAACTGATTAGGGCTAATAATCAATATTTTGAAAACACCCGAAATCACCATAAAACTATTAAATAGATACCTCTCTCCTTTTGACGTTACAGATAATATTTGCGACTACCAGCATTTAACTTTGATCTCCGGGACTATTTTATTCCTTGTATCGTCAAGGTATATTAATTTTATTGTTGACGACAATTTTCGCATAAACACAACAATTGGTCATGATCCTTCTTGTGTACTTATAAAATGAGCCTATTTCGGATATTTGGCCAAACAAAAAAGGCTCCCAATTTCATGGAAACCTTGTCTTTGTCATTGTGGGCCCTACTGGATTTGAACCTGTGACTCCGCTAATTCCACTCAGCAAGCCAACGAAAAAACCCATCACCAATTTCATATAGCGCAAAAGGTCTTAATTGATCCTGGAGACAGAATCAATTCGGTAGATTCTGGATACCTTATTCAATTTTACAGGAAATAAAAATATAGGATAATGCTTTTAGGTAAAATAAATTTCAAAATACTAAATTGTAAAATTAAGCAGCGTTTTCATCTATATGCTGCAATATGACCATAACTTACCTTGTTTTCCCTTAAGATGTGGCACACCATTTTTTTTTAAAAGCCATTAGAACAAGATTTTTTTGGGATCAATTATATTACTAAAAGTTATCCCACTTTATTTTTCGACTAAAAATTTATAAACACAAATTGATGTGTAAACTTCACCTGGCATTAAAACAGTACTAGGAAAATTTGTTTTATTTGGAGAGTCGGGAAAGTGTTGGGTTTCTAAACAAAATGCCCCTCTGTAAATATATGGTTTACCACTCTTTCCTATATCTTCACCATCAAGAAAATTTCCACTATAAAATTGCAAACCTGGTTCGTTGGTGTACACCTCCATCACCCTTCCACTTTTGGGTTCTTTAACCTTAGCTGCAAAAGTTAAGCCTTCATCCTTCACCGGATTATTATTCAAAATAAAATTATGGTCATACCCCTTGCCAAATAACAATTGTTCATTTTTAGATTCTATATCCTTACCAATAGATTTTCCCAATCTAAAATCAAAGGGTGTACCCGCAACATCTGCCAATTCTCCTGTAGGGATTAAGCCATTGTCAATTGGTGTAAATTTATTGGCGTTAACAGTTAATATATGGTCCTTAATAGTTCCATTACCTTCCCCTGCTAAATTAAAAAAGGAATGGTGGGTTAAATTAATAATAGTAATTTGGTCACAGGTTGCCGTATAAACTATTTTAAGTTCATTACTATTGGTTAAGCTATAATTTACCTTAACATTTAAATTTCCAGGATAACCTTCTTCACCATCAATGGAAATCCTTTCAAACTCAATTTCATTTTTTGAAATTTGTCGGGTATTCCATACCGAGCTTTCAAAACCCTTATCACCTCCATGCAAATGATTTCCATTATTATTCAAAGCCAGTTGGTAATCAGTGTCTCCAATGGAAAATTTGCCCTTTGCTATTCTATTACCATATCTTCCAATCGTAGCTCCAAAGTATTTTTCTTGGGCATTTAAATATCCATCCAAATCTGAAAAACCTAAAACAACATCTTCAAATACCCCTTTCTTATCAGGAACAAAAAGAGACACCAATCGCTGGCCGTAATTAGTAAATGCGACTTCAATATTGTTTGCGTTCTTAATACTAAACAAATCTGTGCTTTTCCCATCAATTCTTTTCTTGAATGATTCAGCATTCATTTTGAGAGCAACATTATTTGTTTTTGAACTTTTGCTGTTGACCGTAATTTTTCTCTCCTTACATCCAATTAAAGCTATCATTAAAAACAATAGTAATTTGTAAAAATTTTGTAGTTTCATATTATATCCAGTTATCATATTAAAAATAAAATCCCGCCATAAAAAGACACCGAATTGCCAACTTAAGTTTATTGGTCTTCAAATAAACACATAGGCTCTAAAAACCATTTGGGGCCTTCATCCGGCACGTATATATGACCTTCATAGTGAACCCCAAATTGGTTTGGAACACAATCCTGGGCTCATTGCAAAAAAACATTGCCGGCTTTAAAACAGAGTGGTCATTGTATACACTATTTAGTGGATATCCAGACCTATGTCACCAACTGTTCTGTGGGACTATCCTGCAAGCTCGTGTTTAGGTACTAGGCCATGAGATATAAGAACAATAGGAGATGTTTCATCCATGGAAGCATATAATTTTCCTCCCCCAGTTGCTTTAAAAACTGTTTTATTGGTTTTTTTTCTATTATCTAAATTTGTTTTTGCAGCCTTCCTAACCGGTTATTGTTGAAAATTAGGTAATTAACCACCTGCCTCCTCTTCATTTATAACAAGTGTATAATTAGTTTTTATTCGCTGGCAATGGCCACTCTCTGACATCAGCTCTTTCTGCCCATTCAAAATAGGCCCTTTTCAACTCTATGACCAATTCAGGTTTTTCATCAACCAAATTGTTTAATTCTGTTGGATCTTCTTTTAGATTATAGAGTTCCCATGGACTTTCACTTACAGCTACCAACTTCCAGTCACCTTTTCGGACAGCCCTATTTCCAATATGTTCCCAATACAGATACTTATGGTCCTCTACCTTTTTTCCTTCAAATAAAGGTGTTAAGGTTTTCCCTTCCAGTGAAGTTATGTTATTACCTTTAAAGGTTTCGGGATAAGATGCCTTTGCCAAATCTTGTAAGGTAGCCATGACATCTATAATATGTCCGCGATGTGTATTAATTTGTCCGGGATTAATTTTATTTGGCCAATGTGCTATAAAAGGGGTAGCCGTTCCTCCCTGATGCACGTAACGTTTATAAAGTCTAAAAGGCACATTGCTAACATTTGCCCAAGCTTGACCTTGACTTACAGACCATCCACTTTCTTCTTTCCAATCAGCATAATTGGCCATCTTATTCTTATCCCAATTTAAACCAAACATACCTCTTTCGGCCGAACACCCATTATCTGACAAAAATAAAATCAAAGTATTTTCATATTTGCCTATTTTTTTAAGATGTTGTACAAGGCGCCCAATATTTTGATCCAATCTATCGATTTGGGCGGCATACATTGCACGTCTAAAATCAAGATTCTCCTTATCAATTTGTGGTAAAGTATCCCAATTAACATTATCTGATGGTGATAAAATTGCATTTTGTGGTATGACACCAAGATTTTTCATCCGTTCATGCTTTTCCTCCCTTAACTTATCCCAACCATCCATGTATTTGCCTTTATATTTTGCAATATCCCCATCTGGTGCTTCCAAAGGAAAATGTGGTGCATTATATGCCATATATAAAAAGAACGGCTCGTTATTTTCAGGCTTATTTACAACCTCTTCATTCAAAAAATGTATACCGTAATCTGTAAATACATCTGTCGTATACCAATCTTTTTCAGGGTGTAAATCGTTGATAGGGTCCTCTGTTGCCGGGATATGTACTTTTCCATCAAGATATACGTCACAACCTTCCAATACCTTCCAATAACTATCCACATGTATATTAATACCGTAAAATCTATCAAAACCACGACTAGTAGGCCATTGTTCTTTTTCTTTATGACCAACATGCCACTTACCGGACATCAAGGTTTTATACCCTGCACTTTTCAAAACCTCGGCCAATGTTACTGAGGTATTGTTTAAAAAACCTTGATAAGCACCGCCTAAATCTTCACCATAGACCATGTTACCTATTCCGGCTTGGTGTGCATACAAACCTGTTAGTAAACTAGCACGCGTTGGACAACATCTGCCAGAATTATAAAAATTGGTCATGCGTATACCACCATAGGCCAAACTATCTATATTTGGCGTATTAATTTCACCTCCATAACTACCTAGATCAGAATACCCCAAATCATCGGCAAGTATCAAAACAATGTTGGGTCTGGCATTGTCAGTTGGGGCCGTGGCAACCTTCACATTATTTTTACAACCTAATAAAGCCAAAAATATAATTATATGTGGATATACGTTTTTCATTTGTTTTGTTTTAAAAGTTTCCATTTGCAGATCTTATAATATTTCTATGCTCATCTATCCAATTATCCTTGTACCAGGACATGACCCTAAACTCGTCCTTTAGTTCCTTCATCTTATGTAACATGCGACCTTTCATTTTTTTGTGTATTTCTGCATAAAATGAATTATTAACCAAATTTTTTGTCTGTTGCGGGTCTTGAAGATTATCAAAAAGCAGCTCCTTACCATCTTTTAGATATTTAGCATAAGTAAAACGTTTATCTCTCACTGCTCGCCATTCATGACCATCTTTCCACAAATAGGTGTGCCCCATTCCTTGTAAAAAAGCATATTCCGGTTCTTTTCCAACTATACCTAAACACGTTGCACTTAAATCCATACCTTCCACCGAACTAGGAGAAGGCAAACCTGCCAAACTTAATATAGTCGGCATTAAATCCGGCGTATTTATGGTTGCCTCCGACTCTAAACCTGCCGGAATTTTACCGGGCCATCTAAATAATAAGGGAATACGTGCCGCACTTTCGTAAAATGTCAATTTAAACACGCGACCATTTTCACCGAACATTTCACCATGATCTGAAGAAAAAATCACTATCGTCTCCTCATCAATGTCAAGTGCTTTTAATTTTTTCATTAGACGCCCCATATAAACATCTATGCTTGCAACCATTGCATAATAAACCCTTTGTTGCTCTGGAATATTTTCTTTCCAATAGTTCAGCCACTCTTCAGGGTTAGTATTTCTGTCCATATAGGGATCTGGTGTATCCTCCCAATTATCTGGCAACTTGAATTCCACATCCTTAAACAGGTTATAGAACTCTTCGGGAACATTTGATTTTACCCAAGGGTCATGGGGTACCCCAATATTTAAGAATATGGCAAAAGGTGCCTTGTTTTTAGATTTGTTCTCGATAAAATCCATCGCCATATCAAACTGCGCTTCAGGCTCGTACGCCTTATCATAAGTTTTTCTTACCCGAGTATCTTCATAATAATAACCTTTATAATTGGAATGATTAAAATTATATGCAGCCCAATAACCATCAAATCCCATTCTGTATGGCCCAGGTGGGACATATGAAGTTTCAAACTCCCCGTGATGTCCTGCAATATTGGACCACATATGCCATTTACCTATATAACCGGTTTCATAACCATTTTCCGTAAGCACATGGGCCATAGTCTTATGGTTCGGGTTCATACGAATTTCATTTGTTACCATCCCGGTACTAGTTGAGTATTTTCCTGTTATTAAGGATGCCCTATGTGCTGAGCAAACTGGCGTAACCGATACACAATTTTTAAAATTCAATCCCTCTGCCGCCATTTTATCCAAGTTTGGAGTAATGGCTTTATAGTTGCCAGTATACCCCATCATATCGTGACGGAGTTGATCTGCCATTACATAGATGATGTTTGGTTTTGTATTAATGACCGATTTATTTTGATCTTGGGATAAAACACCATACGGACAAATGACCAACAATAGAAATGACGGTACTAAACGTACTTTCATAAAAATGCTATTAGTTATATTTTTTGTATATATCCACCTCAGGAAACTGAGAAACCCTAAGGGTTGTACAGCCATAGGGAATCAACTCTATTTTCACATCTTCCGTACCTAATTCGCGGTGCGGATGTGGAGATTCCGGGAGTTTCCCTGTATTACCATTATATTCTTTCCAATGAGGCACCAATTTCCCAATGGTGTAAATAGAAATTGGTGCATTTTCAATATTCCATGGCATATTGGAAACTTTTCCTTTAAACTCAACTATAAAATCACTTTCTTCTAAAGTTTTTCTAGGTAGTCCATAATTCCAAGGTGATTTGGGTAGTACTTCAAAAAACGGATCTTTCCATGTATCTTCCTTCTTTTCAACCCAGTCCTCATCAATTTTTAAAGCGTATAAAAGAGGCCCTCTTTCTATGGCAATAGAACGTTCGTACCAACGTGAAGTTCTCACTTCCATGGGAAATCTTAAAACAACCTTATCTCCTTTTTTCCATGTCCTTTTAAATAAAACCTTGTTATCGGTAACCGCAAAATCCATATTTTCTCCATTTATGGTAATTCTAGGATCGGAACACCATTTTGGAACTCTAAACTCAAAATCAAAACTCACATTTTTATCAGGATTAACAGTGAATTCAACGGTATCTTCAAACGGATAATTTGTGCTTTCCTCTATTTCAACCTGAATACCGTTACCTACTTTAATTGTTGCCGAAGAGGGCGCATAAACCAAAGCCGCAATGCCATTATTGGCTGTGGCGTAAAATAAATTCTGTACTAGTTTTGGCCAACCTTGATGCATGTTGGATACGCAACAGGGGTACCCTGTTGTAGTGCCGAACAATGTGCTGCTACCTCCGTACTCACAATCGAAATTGCGATATTCGTGGGTTACTTTAATTTGATTTGGTTGCTGAAAATATTGCTTATTCATGAAAGAATCATCATGTTGCGTAGGCAAAACGTTATATGCAATTTTTTCTAAATAATCAGCATAATAGGTATTGCCGGTAATGGGCAACATACTTTCAAAAGAATACATAATTTCCACGGCAGAACAAAACTCCGAACCTTGAGTGGGATCGTTGCCATGTAAGGCCTCGTCACCGCCATACATGCCATTTGCAAAACCATGTCCTGCCCGTAGCGATTCCAATCCTTTTAATGGAGCGTTTAAATGTAAAGAATCCTTACTTTGCTGGTAATAAATAACGGGTTCTTTAAGCCCTTGGGCAACATTTACACAATGTAGATCAACATATGGATTAGATTGCATTAATTTAGTACCTGAGAAAATTTCCGTCCAATTATAGGTTTGTTCATGAATCAATTTACCTAATTCCAACAAGTATGGCTCTTTAGTAATATTATATAGCCAATATACTATTTGCAGATTGTCTCCACCTCGTCTACCTGCCCAGTATGTATATTTATCCAAAGGGGTACTTGGTAATTCTTTTAATTGATATCTAAAATAGTTATCCATTAAAGTTAAAACCCGATCATCCAATGTAGCTGTATAATACTGTTGGAATACTTTAAGCATTACCATTTTAGGCCACCAGTCCTCACTCATTGTTTGCTGTGTCCCCTTTATTCTAGGCGTATCCTCTGAAATTGGTATAGGTCCGAAGTAACCTGTATCCCTCTGGTTTTCAATACTCCAATCTACCCACTTCTTAACTTTTTCCTTTAGCTTTTCATCTTCTAACAAATAGGCCAATGGAGTAAGACCATCTACCCAATACGGTCCTCTTTCCCAACTATCACCAGTACCCCCAAGCCAACCATTGTTATCGCCAGCTACCACCTCATAAATTTCATCAAGATTCCCAGTAAGTCCATCCCTCTGAATTTCAAGCATATTCTGCAACCATCCTTTTGCCTTGATGTTACCTAGTGGCAATGCCGTATACGGTTGTGCTACCAATGGTTCTTGATTGGTTATGTAATGGGAGTTTCTTTGAGCTTGGATGCTTGAAAAACTCAATAGAATTATTATGTATATAAGATACTTTTTCATCATTTTACTAATTATTTTATTTGCCATTCGTTTAATTCTGCCGATTAATCTGATATTTCCATTTCCAAGCGTAGCACATTTCCAATTACTTTTTTATACAACACTTAATTTGCTTTACCATCTACCTTAATGGAATAACGAAATGCTCTTTTTGTTTTACAACTATTTCATTTTTTACACCTCTGTTTCAAGTCTCAACTTAAATGGCAAGGGAATCTTGGTACCATTTATAACCAATCATATTTTCAATGAAACCTCCTCCACAATTTCTGATTTGAATATTCTATTACCATTATAGAACACTTGAAAACCTTCCCCTCTTTTGTAATGGTTACCGGTTTTATCCCATAAGACAGTAAGGATCTTTCCCTGATAATAAACATTGTCCAGGCAAAACCAGTCCCAATTGTCAGGAACCAATGGTTTAATTACAATACTGCCGTCCAACTGAGGTTTAAACCCAATCAAATCATTAATTATCAAATCACAGAACCCGGAATGATTATAGTCCTTTCCTCTCTCCTCGCCTCCCTTTTTACTAGACCAAGTATTATTATCCCAAGTCTTTAATCGGGTACGCGAAATCCAATCACCTGTAAATGGGTTAATATTTTCATCGATCCACATTTGTGATTCACCATTTTCCCAAGTAATTCTATGGGACTTGGCGTATTGCTTTAGCAATTGGTAATAATCATGTTTTGTTAGGTTACCATTATATTTATAATTGTTTAAAAAATTTGAAAAGCTTTTTAGGACTTGGGTCGTAGCAAATGGCCAAGAAGGGCCGTTCCACTGACATTCGTGTCCTTCATATTTAATCTCAAAATAAGGATGCGAACGCTCTGTTGTAGTAAGTCCAAAGGGAGCGGCAAAACCTGTGGTATCAAGTATTTTATTCCATGCCTTAATATATTTAGGGTCGTCCTCCGGTAAATTGAAATACCATGGTGTATATCCAATTAGTTCACGTATATCAATAGGTTGGTCATCATCCTCATAATCCCTTGGAAGCAAGGTGAAAAAGCTCAAAGAATCGTTCCAAAGCCTACCCTCCACGAGTCCCTTAATTTGTCCAGCTTTCCTTTTAAATTCTTGCGACCATTCCGGTTCCTTTAGATAATTAGCAAGTTCAGATATCGCACTTGCATCTGCATACATGTAACTATTGATTGTAGGTCTGGATGCAATGGTATTCCAATCGTCTTCCCCATTATTTAAAACGCGTCCTCCTGCGCTCAACTCCATGCCGTCATAATTATCGCTTTGCCAAAAAAGACGATCGGGGGCATCCCGATGTTCATTTTCCCATGCATAATAATTATCAATTAGGGCAGGAAGGTACCTTTTCAAAAAAATTGTATCCTTTTGTACTTTGATGAAAGCTGCAATAGAATTTGCTGCCCAAAAGCTATACTTTCTAACATTGTCCGCTTCAGATAGCCAATACTTGATATAGTCTTTTATGTATATGTCATCGTGTAGCCAACGTCCTTCATAAATATGATAGGCAGCAGGACAATTGATTGTATTATATTTTCCCGACCAAGGTACTTCTGGCAAGAATTCTGTAATTACGAATCCTTTAGCAGTTTGTTTAAGGTGTTTTCTAAAGGTCCACCATCTAAAATAATATGTTTGTTGGATTATACTATCGGGAATATCCAACAAAGGAATGTTCCCTTCTAAAAACGAAATAGCCTGTTTATTGGGAACATATTGTATGTAGAGCTCATTATCCTTATCATTAAACTCCTTAAAATAATGAATAAAGTCGGTAAACTTGAGGATCGTTCCCTTTGCCTCAGTCTGGGAATAGGAACCCTGAAGAAATAATACCATATTTAAGAAAAAAAATATTTTACGTTTGTAACTAGAAATGAATTTTTTTTTCATGTGGTATCAAATATTGGGTTTTCAGTTATATTAAATTTTTATTACTTAATATTATATGTTGGAAACTCTGTAATTCGCAAGGTTGTACAACCATAGGGCACTAAGGTGATTTCTTCCCGCTTAATATCCCCGCCATAATTGCCATCCCAATAATAGCCATCCCAAAAACCGGGAAATACTGGCGCCCCATTTATCTCCTTCCATTCCGGAACTTTTACTCCAGTAAGTTTTATTTCAAGAGGGGCATTTTCCAAATTCCAAGGATAACTCCCCTCCCAAGGCTTTTCTATAATTTCCGCAGCTTCAGATATATTATCCAACTCGGACTGTATTAATCCATAATTCCAATCGTCCATTGCAAAAACCTCATAAAAATCCTTATAAATGTCGCCTCTATTTTTTTTTCTTTTCTCATCTCGTATTTTCAATGAATAAACCAGTGGCCCTCTTTCTACTGTAGAAGAAAACTCATACCATTTAGATACTTTCAGCTCCATTGGCATATTTAAAGTTATTCTATCTCCATTTTTCCACTTGCGGTTTATAATGGCAATTCGATCTTTTACTTCAACTTCAATTGTTTCTCCATTAATTGTTATTGATTGATCAGTAGTCCATGACGGAATTCTCAAGTGGAATGGGAATGTGGCCTCAGAATCCAATTCAAATTCAAAATTGACACTTTCCCGAAATGGAAACCCTGTAGTTTCATTAATCTTCAAATTTGCCCCATCACCTACTTTTAAAGAAACAGTGCTTGGCGCATACAAGAATGCCGCTACACCATTATCTGGAGTAGCATAAAAAAGATTTTGGACGAACTTTGGCCAAGATTGATGCATATTGGTCGTGCAACATGGATATCCCGAAACTACCCCAAAGACAAAATCGGTACCTTTATGGGAATTGGTTTGAAATGAAGTTTCTAAGCGATCACTTAATTCTATTTGATTAGCAGCCTGAAAATATTGTCTTGCCGAATAATCATCCGTCGCCTGGGCAGGTAAGGCATTGTATGTTATTTTTTCCAATAAATCAGCGAATTCCATATCTCCAGTTATTTTCAAAACACTTTCCAAGGAAAACATTTCTTCTGATATTGAGCAAAACTCAACACCTTGAACAGGATTTGGGCCGTGTAAAGGTTCATCTCCACCATACATTCCCTGTGGTTGTCCATGATATTTTTTAATATCCTTTAGTGCTTTTTTTACGGCTATAATATATTTTTCATCTGGGTTGTTTTGATAATATATAATAGGCTGTTTTAAACCCTGTGCAAAATTAACGGTGTGCATACCACCTATCTTAGAAACTGTTAGGTTATTAATTTCTATGGTATCAAATGGATATCGTTTAAGTTTAGTATAATGCCATGGTGTAATAGGATCATTATAATTTTCTTCATTTAAAAACACCTTGGTCCAAGGAAAAGTTTGCTTTTGAATAATCTCTCCTAAATCCAACAAAAAATCATCACCTGTTATATTATAAAGCCAATAAACAACTTGTAAATTATCACCCCCTCTTCTATTTGCCCATAGAGTCAGATCATCCAGTGGCCTATTGGGCAGTTCTTTTAACTGATATTTAAAATACTTTGTCAAAGTTTCAATTACTCTTGGATCTTGAGTTGCATTGTAATATTGCTGTAATATTTTAAGCATTACCATTTTCGGCCACCAATCCTTACGCTTCCCACGTTGTAAACCTTCTTCGTGCTCCGGTTCTGTTTCAAATGGGATAGGCCCAATATAGCCATCGTCTGTTTGGTTATTGATTGTCCATTCAATCCATGGCTTAACCTTTTGCTTCAGTTTCCCATCCCCTAAAATGTATGCCAATGGGAGCAATCCATCTATCCAATATGGTCCACGTTCCCAACCGTCCCCATCACCCCCGAGCCAGCCATTTCTGGGACCAACCACTTCCGGGTATAACTCATCCAGATTTCCTGTCATACCCGCTGCCATTACTTGAAGTTGCTCTTTCAGCCAACTTTTTGGTTTTATTGTTCCCAAAGGAAGTTCCAAATAAGGGTTTGGCTTTAACGGTTGTCTATTTTGTAAGTAAACAGTATTTAATGTCCCTTCTTTTTCAACTGGCTTTTCTTTATCACTTTTATTGCAGGATATAGAAAGAATTACATAAAGAAGGATAAAGGCTATTTTTTTCATAATAAAAATTTAAAATAAATTTGTCAGTTTTGGCAGTTAACTTTTTAATGTAATTAGAACACCGCATAGCAATGTCTTTTGCTTCTAAAGCTCTTTAAGGTGACGGATTCAACATCGTTAGAGTCGATCAAAATTTTAACACCATCAAAATAATTTCCAATTGTTGTTCCCCCATTATCAATTAGTTATATTGAAGTGTTTACTCCTTTTTTTTGGGTTCCAAATTGATATTTTGCACATACTTCCCAATTTGGAACCCTTACAACTGGAATTCTATTTAATCCATCCAAAAATGTTTAAGCATTATTCGCAACCTCCGAGTTCAATTATCTGGCTGGGCTTATTTTGTTACTATTTCATAAGTGCCCATGAGGCCAACCATAAAAAGACTACCCATCTTTAACTATCAATACAATTGCCTATTTCTTATCGCCAAAAGAAAAGAGCTTTGTTTTATTGTCATTTCTGCTTACAAGCATCATTTTTTTGCCATTTACGCCTTTAAGGATTTTAATATCCCGTACTTCTCCGTCAACCACAAAACCCGTTTTTTCAAAAGGCACTATATTAAATTCGTTTTCATTTTCTAGAGTTAAAAAATCTCCATAGGAGGCATCCAATCTACCCATACTTGGTTGATACCCATAAAAATTACCAGCACTAACAACATCTACATCTCCATCGCTATTAAAATCATTAATTGCAAAGGCTTTTATGGGTGCATATTGTAAAGATTCAGGGAGTTCGCTTATGACATAAATATCATCTTTCAAGTGTAATATACTGGAAGCTAATGTTTGCACTTGAGCATGGTATCCTTTTATAAGTTGTTCATCCGGAAAAATTTCTGAAAAAGAACTTGTGGCATATTTTTCGTAAGTTCGATATACTCGCTTAACTCCAACTATTTGTTCGGCCAGTAAATCCAGATTGGGATACGGCCAACGCTTATTATTTTTATAATATGACATTATGGGATCTGAACTCAGGTTACCATCAAAATCGTGAACATATAAATCAATCGGATTTACTTCAGAAACCCGTAAATTGGAATTTAGACCTAAATTGCCCAATAGTATTTCCTTATTGCCATCCTTGTCGAGATCTGATAATTCAACACAATTCCACCAGCCTGAAGAATTTTTTATTTGTGTCCTTACTATATTTCCGTCTTTAAAACTGTAGATTGTAACAGGCATCCAATCGCCAACAATGATTAGTTCCTTTCTACTTTCATTCCAGCTGGCATCGGTAACCATTCCGATACTTCCCCTATTTTCAAGAAGTGCAATGGATTTATCGCTAAAATTACCTTTTCCATCATTTAAATAGAATTTACTGGCTGCAGGCAGTCCATAAGAACCTGGATATGACCTATTACCTACAAATAAATCCAAAAATCCATCATTATTGGCATCAAAGGGAATGGCACAGGAGCCATTGAACTCTGTATTGGGAAGTTGGCTGTCTTCAGAATAAGAAAAATTACCTTTTCCATCATTTAAATATAGCCTATCCCTTAAAACCTCCCCTTGAAAGCGTTGACCGCCTCCACTTACCACATACAAATCTTGGTCGCTATCCCCATCCACATCAAAGAAAACTGCACTTGTGTCTTCATAAACCCAGTGTTCGTTGAAAATTGGCGTTTCCTTTTCTTTGAAAATGGTATTTTCTGTAGCTTGTTGTACATAAAGTTTCCCAGCTTGGCCTTTTGCTCCCCCGATATAAAAATCGTCCAATCCATCACCATTAACGTCAGAAACTGCAAGTTTTGGACCTTCCGCAGAAATTAAATAAGGAATCAATTTTTCAGTATCGAAATCTTTATAGTCATTTTCAACATGCTTAAATTCAATTCCGGATACCTGGGTTATGTCTTCGAAGTATGGAATCTCCAACGATCCTTCCGGATTTAAATAAGGTTCTGCTTTTGCTTGTTCAGCCTCAATAATAGAATTTGTCCCAACATTATTTATCACTTGCTGCTCTCCATTAGACCATAATATTTTTAAGGAATCTAATTGGGAATTGTTGCCCAATCCAAATAGAAGGGTATTACTATTTTGACTAGATAACCATCCAGAGGTTAATTTGTTCTCTTGAACTTGAATTTGTTCTTTAGAATAAAGGGTTACCCTGGTTCCAATACCGTTTCTATTTTGAGTGTCCCCTAAAAGTTTTACTTTTAGAAAGCCATTTTGAATAGAATCTGAAATATGGCTTTCATACACCAATGCGGGTGCATTTAGGTTGTTGATTACAATATCTAAATCCCCATCATTATCCAAATCCAAGATCAAAGCTCCGTTGGAACAACCTACTTTTTCCAAACCCCAATCTTCGGTTTTATTCAGAAATATTCCATTATTATTTTGAAACACATAATTTGAGACCAAACCGGAAGGCATTTGATCTAATCCTTCTAAAACGGATACACTATCTTTACTGACTTTATCCGATGTGTATTTGGTAAAATCCAAATCGTTTGGTCTTCTTGGAATGCCGTTGGTTATGAAAATATCCTTAAAACCATCGTTATTCATATCGGCAATAGAAACATTCCAACTCCAATCCGTTGCTGAAAGCCCTTTTAGCTCACCCAGTTCACTAAAGGCAACTTTTGTGCTGTCTAAAAGGTGTCCTCTATTTAATTGAAGCATGTTCCGGGCATATTGGTAATGATAACCGAAATCCAACTTATAGTTGTATATATTATAAGGATCTATACCTGCTGAGCGCTTAAACACTATTTCATCATTAGGTTTCATATCTAAAGAAAATATATCCAGCCAGCCATCGTTATTTAAATCGGAAATATCAATCCCCATTGTAAAAGTGCTGTTATGCTTGGTAGATTCCTTTATTGCTTCCTCAAAGGTTCCATCACCATTATTATAATATAGATAATCATTCTCATGAAAATCGTTGCCCACGTATATATCGGGAAATGTATCATTGTTAATATCGGCTATACTAACTGATAGCCCATATCCGGTTGAACCACTATAAATCCCAGATTCCTCGGTAGATTCTATAAACTTGCCATTCTTATTTATAAAAAATAAATCACCCGCAAGACTGTCCTTTATTTTTCTAATTTCCGCGTTTTTATAGGAATTAGGTGTGTGAACAGCATGATTTAGTAAAAACAAATCTAAATCACCGTCACTATCCGCATCAAAAAAAGCGGCTTGCTGTGAGTAGGTTGCAAGATCTAAACCATATTCGGCAGCTCTTTCGGTGAAGGTAAGATCACCATTATTTATGTAAAGTCTATTTCTTCCTTTTAAATGCAAATAACCATTTACCTCGCAAACATAAATATCCAAATAACCATCTGCGTTTATGTCGACCATGGTGGCACTTGTTGTCCACTTGTTGGTTCCCGATTCTCCTGCTATTTCTGCAGACTTCGTAATATCTTTAAATTTTAAATCACCTTGGTTCAGATAAAGTTTTTCTTCGTTTTGATTGGAGGTGAAGAAAAGATCCAATAATCCATCATTATTAATATCACCAGCAGCAACCCCCCCGCCGTTATAGAAGTATAAATAATCCATTATATTAAATGTCTCCGATTCTTCCAATTTATTAATAAAATCGATACCTGTTTTTTTCGAACTTAATTCACTATAATGAGTTTTATCCTTAGAACTGCACGAAACAAAATTGCTTATCACAACTATTAGGCTAAGAATAAAAAATGTATTAAATATGTTGTTTCTCATTATTGTATTAATTTCTTAAACTTAGGTGCGTCATTATTCCTTGTCACCAATTAAAATATTTTAGCCATCAAAATTGAAAACTTGTAAATCCCAATTTTCAACTTGAAGCATCCAACCATAGCCATGCATCGTTTTCGATTGAAAAAACTTTTTCTATTTCCTATATAAATATGCTCCATAAATAGTGTCACAACTACCAGCTTAAGTCATTACAAATTTCCCAGGTTCAATGTTGGTAAAATCATGGGCGATGCTGGCATTAATTAGTACCAATTGTACTTACCTATTCAAGTGCTATTTATTGTTCAATAGTTTATAATAAATTTTAGTTTGGTCTATTAAAAGCAACCTAACCCATGTCTCACTACATTTTTTCCGAGGCTGCTCCTATAAAAAACATGTTTATTTATTGGCCTGTACAATCGGAAATTTTTCATCTAAGTTCTCAAAAACGGCATGGACTTTTTGGTCATCGAACGATCTATACAGTACTATTTTACGATTACCATCTACTTTGGCATAAGCATAGGGCCACAAATCGTTCGGGTCATCTATTTGGATAAAATCCCGACCAGGATACCACTCCTGCATTTTATCTATTACCTCTTCTAAAAGTACCGCAGCACTATGTTCTTTGGTAAAAGGTGTCCAGTGTTGAAACATAAAACTACCTTCTATTTTTTCTATTGTTTGATAGGGTCCCTTAGGAAAAAAAACGAAATCGACAGGAGCACTAAACTCCTTCTCATATTTTATAATAACCTCAAGATTAAATCCGTTTTGAAAGAATAACCCTTTTTGGTTCATATCAAAACAATGATCATAAAAGCTTTTCATTTTCATTCCAAAATACAAACCGTGAAATAGACTGTCATACTTAACACCTCTTTCCTTCTCATGAATGATAATTTCATCCAATGATTGTTTACGATTACAGCTTTCAAGTAACATAATAGTTCCAAAAGCCAAAAAAAGTATGTTACGGTACTTAATGCGATTTCTCAAATATTTCAATATCATCGTTATTTCTTGCTACTAAAATTAAACTCTTGTTTTTTTCAATTGGTAATAGCTTAATATCCCGCACTTCGCCATTAAAATATAATCCAGATTTACTATATGCCATGGTTTCAAAGGTCCTACCCCCCTTGCCTTTTAAAAAAGCACCTTGAGACCCGGCATATATTCCCATTTGAGGTTTTACTGTATACAAATTGCCCCCTAATAAAATATCTTCTATTCCGTCCTCATCAATATCTTCAAGAAGTATTGCGTATATTGGAGATAATTGAGCTTCATAAGGCAATTTACTTTCAGTAAATTGATTTTTATTATTCCAAAAAACCGAAGATGCCATTTGATTAGCCGTCAGTTTTATACTTTTCGAAAGTTGGTCATTTGTAAAAATATCTTGAATTGTTTGATTGCTATAATCAGTGTGTTTAAGATACCGTTTAAGCAAATAGGGCATTTGTTTTGAAATATCCTTTTTAGTTGCCATGGGATACAATTTGCCATCTTCATAGGAGCAATAAATATGATCTATTTCCCCGTTTCCATCGAAATCGTTTATTAATAATGTAACAGGATAAAGTTCATTGCCCTTAAAAAATGAATTCTCACCTAAATTACCGGCCACGATGTCTACATAACCATCACCGTCCAAATCACTTACCTCTACTGAATTCCAAAGGCCTTTAGTCTTATCTAGACCTACTTCTTCTGAAATATCTTTTAATTTCCCGTTAACATTTTCATAAAGATGTAAAGACATCCACTCGCCTACCACTATCAAATCAAGGTCATCGTCATTATCATAATCAAACCATTTAGCACTAGTCACCAAACCTAAATCTTTGAAACCCGGTACTATATCAGATGTTTTATCGGTGAATTTTCCAGTCCCATCATTGATAAGCATAAAGCTACTGTCTGGCAACCCATAATTCAGTGGGACTGCCCTGTTGCCAATAAATAAATCCATATCACCATCCAAATCTATGTCAGCAGGAACAATACAAGAGGTATTGCTTAAGTATGATGAGGGAATTGATTGAGATGATTTTTTGAAATTTCCAGAACCGTCATTAATATAAATGCGATTCGCAAGGGCATATGAACTAGAAGGATATTGGTAACCGCCACTTGAAACCAAAAGATCAAGGTCATCATCGGAATCTATGTCAACAAAAATCGCATTGGTGTCTTCAGATAATTTGTCAAGCTCAAATAATCCTTGATTGATTTTTTTAAAACTATTATTACCTTCGGAAAGGAAAAGGGCACTAGGACTATTAGCTGCTCCACATACAAATAAATCCAACTTACCATCTTGGTTCACATCACCTACTGCTAATTTTGGGCCTTCTGTAGCAATGGAACTGTATCTAAGTTGATCCCTGTTAAAATCTAGATAGTCATTTTCTTCATTTAAGTGATCAATATTGATATTATTGGTTACATCAGTATATAATGGCAGCTTACTTTCCTTTTTATTTGATGTCTCTTTTACTTTTACCTCCGATTTATCTATAGTTAAAAACTGGTTGGAAGCAATATTATATAATTTTGACACCTCTCCTTGAGGCCATTGAATTTGTATGGAATCTATTATTGGGTAATCACCTAATCCAAAACTTAATCGATTGTCCATGGTTGACATTGTTCCCCGTACTGGCATAGATTCCTGAAATATGGTTTTTTGGCCAACATAAACAGTAACCTTACTTCCAATAGCCATGGTGTTCTTTGTATTATCTTTTAATGTTATGTTTATATAGTTCTTGTCTTTATCTATATTATTCTTATAAATAAACGGCTCTCCCTCAAGGTTGTTAATTACTAAATCCAAATCACCATCATTATCTAAATCCCCAAAAGCAGCTCCTGTCGAGAACGACGGATCCGCTAGACCCCAATTTTTGGCTACCTCTGTAAAATGCATATTTTCATCCATTTCATAGAGATGATTTGAAATGGGCACTGAGGGAAGGTTATCGACCAATTCTTTAATAACAGCACCTTTTTCCTTATAAATCATGTTTAACTTTATAGGATCGCTATAAAAATCCACATAATCTTGATCAAATAGATCCTTAACAATACCATTCGTTACGAATATCTCTTTTTGCAGATCGTTATCTAAATCCAATATATGTACACCCCAACTCCATTCAGATGCAGCCGTATTACTAAATCTCGACACTTCAGTAAATGTAGCCAAACTATCAAAGGGCTTTAATCCTTGGTTAAGTTGCAATGTATTTCGTGGAAATTGACGGTAATAACCATTTTTCAACCTTAACATGTAGGTGTCCCAACTATCAAAATGAATTTTAGTCTTCAATCTTTCATTTCCATAAGGCAACATCTCGGTTACAAATATTTCAGGAAGTCCGTCGTTGTTCAAATCGGCAATATCCACTCCCATAGAACCCTGACTTATTTCATTCATAGACTGTTCCAGGGCTTCAGTAAAAGTTCCGTCTTTATTGTTATAGTATAGATAATCCTTTTCAAAAAAATCGTTGGCAACATAAATATCATCCCAGCCATCCTTATTAACATCACCTATTGACAAACCCAGACCAAATCCTATAGCACTGCCATAAATTCCAGCACCTTTAGTAATATCTATATATTTATTCCCGATGTTTTCATAAAGCTTGTTACCTCCTTGTTCATCATAAATATTTCTAAGTCCTTTTTTGGCATCTAACACAATCTCCGTAGGAGTAATTGAATTATTTAGTAAGTAAATATCGAGATCGCCATCACGGTCAAAATCAAAAAAGGTGGCATTCACCGAAAGACCCAAATCATCAATACCCCATTCTGCTGCTTCATTTAAAAACCTGGGAACTCCATTGGCATCCAATCGACCAGAGTTTATAAACAATTCATTTCTTCTGTTTTTAGTTTTTGGGTTTCCACTTTTACAAACATAAATATCCAGCCACCCATCGGCATTAACATCAACTATACTTACACCTGTACTCCAAGAACCCGAACTAACCAAACCAGCGGCCTCAGTAATATCTTTAAACTTGAAATCTCCCAAATTAAGGTATAGCTTATTATCAACTTGATTTCCACAAAAGAATATATCTTGAAGTCCATCATTATTAAAATCACCCATCCCTACTCCTGCACCGTTATAAAAACTCCTATATAAGAATATGTTAAAATCCTCATTGTAGTGCAATTTGTTGTTAAATTCTATACCTGTTTCTTCCAACTTTAACCGTTGAAAATTAATTTTAGGCGATGGTTCGGATTTACCCACACATGAAATAATTAATAGAGGTATAATTACAAATGATAGGGAAACTCTCATAAATACTAAACATTATAAATTAATACAAAGGGTAGAAAAGAGTAAAATCCTTTCTACCCATTATAATTAAATCATTTCAAAACTTGTCATAAAAATTAATATCCAGGATTTTGTTTTAAATTAACATTAGATTGCAGTTGCAATTGAGGTATTGGGTAAAAACGTTTGTGGGTCTCTCCTGGATTTGCTTCTTTTAGAAACCATGAATCTTCCCAATGTCCAAAACGAATTGTAATTGGTCTTGCGTGATTTTCCATAGCCAATTCCTTCTTAAGTTCCCAATATAAATCATCTTCGGTAAGAACACTTAATGGATCCAAGCCCACCCTGCCTCTTATCTGGTTCACTAAATTTAAGGCTTCGGCATTTCCTGCGTCAGATCTCCATAAGCCTTCAGCACGCATTAGCAATACATGAGCAAAGCGATAAATAGCAAAATCATTGGAGTAATTCCTATTACCTGAATTCATTTCAATTTCATATTTGCCATATCTTGCACCTTCCTTATAATAGGCTATGCCCCTTGCAGTGGTCAAGGAAATTTCCGGAGTTATGAAAATATTACAATCTATTGGCTTCTCAGCCAATTCTTCTGGAAGTGCCCTATTGAAATCTTCGGTGCAATCTATCAATTCAAATTCAGCTTTAGGGTTAGCATACGCAAACCCATCAGTATCAGTCCAAGTTGGACCGGCAGCCGATGTATATTGTTGCCCAACAATAAACATACCGCGCCTCTTGTCATTTTCTTCAAAGGCTTTGTAAAAATCTTCTTGAATGCTAAAACCACCCCACGGTTGACCAACTAAATTAAATGTAGGCCTAGCAGATTGATGTAATGAACTGGAATATATATTTAAACCTTGTGCTTTATTCTTATCATAAGCGATTATAAAGATATTCTCATTTGAATTTTCATTATCCACTCTAAAATTCTTGAAGTATCCCGGTTCCAACGAATATTTACCACTATTAATTATCTCATTGGCTGCATTAGCTGCTTCCGAGTAATGGGCTTCAGCACCAAAACGTTCTGCATTAATGTATAAATCAGCCAATACTGTGTAAGCTACCCATTTATTTACCTTTCCATAGGTCGCAATGTTTTTTTCTTCTGTAAGACCTGGAATACTCTCTAACAATTCTGTTTCAATAAATGCGAATACCTCAGCGGGCGATGATTGCAAAGGTGCTGGGTCTGCTTCTGCAAAGCGGGTTTCTATGGGAATATTGCCAAAAAGATCAAGTAATTTAAAATAATAGAATGCCCGTAAAGCTCTTAACTCCGATATAATTGGGGCATCATCACCTATATTGGCCGAAAAAATTTCAATTAAGCGGTTACATGATGCTACACCTCCAAAATAACGATTCCACTCTCCATTCCATAAACCATCCGTTTCTATAAATTCGTGACGCATAAGTCGTGGCCATAACCCACCGTCATTCCAGCCACCATTTACCCTAATCGGACAAGTTGTTTGATCTGTAGTAGCGTCCTGCTCCTCAAAACTTCCCCAATAACCATATAGCGGTGTATAGGCTGAAGATGCTGCCGCAGCCAATTGTACATCACTTTGATAAAAAGTTTCTGGTGTTATTTCTGAAAAAACTTCAGCTTCTAAGTCACTACATGATTGATAGGTAAATACTGACAACAGTAAAAGAATATATATTCGATTTTTCATAGTATATATTATTTGATTTTCCTTGGTTTAAAAAATGATGTTAACTCCCAATGAGAATGAGCGTGTTGGGAAATAATTTGATAGCCTATCATAGCCAGGAGCTAAAATTCCCGAAATTCCGGAAAAACGTGGTTCAGGATCCACTCCCGAATAGCTTGTAACAGTGATTAAATTATTGCCCGTGGCATACAATCGAAATTTAGAGATTGCACCTAGTTTCTCAACGTCTACGTTATATCCCAAGGTTATGTTATCCAATCGTAAAAAGGACGCTTTTTCTACAAACTCTGTATGCCAAGCACTATCGTCTGTATCATCTGGATTAAAAAAATCACCAATAATGTATCTAAATTGAGGAGCTCTTACAGGGTGTCCTAATTTTGATGCAGGTAAATTGGCTAGACTATGACCAAAGACACCTCGCCATAAAAAATTTAAATCAAAGTCTTTATAGGTAAAAGTATTGTTTAAACTTAAGCTAAAATCAGGAAGTCCATTACCGGCTACCACAAAATCATCAGGAGAAGCATTTGCCGCTAAAACCTCGTTTCCATCTGCTGTAAAAACAAGTGCCTTGTTATTTTCATCAAATCTCGAAAACCTAGGTGCCATAATATTACCGATAACATCCCCTTCTTTTACACGTGTTGCCAAAAGGTTATTAAATCCAGGGGTCCCCAAATTTTCAGTTAAAAATTCTGAGGATTCCAAGTTGTTGAATTTTGCCAGTTTTGATTTATTAGTGTCAAAAATAACTCCAAAATCCCAAGTAAAATCCTCTTTATCTATTAGGGCCAAATTAACTTGCGCTTCGAAACCATTGGTTTCCAATTTCCCTAAATTCACCAAAGTTCTTGGAAATAAGTTAGGTGGACTTGGAACATCTATTGTATTTAAAAGATCAGAAGTTGTTCTATTAAAATAATCTAAAGATCCTGATAGTCTTCCTTTAAAGGTTGAAAAATCCACCCCAACATTAAATTCTCCCTTTTCTTCCCATTTTAAATCTGGATTAGGATTTGAAGTTGGCTCAACGGCTGGAATATAATCGCCATTTACGTAACCAAGATTGTTTGGATTAGCACCTAAAATCTCTTGAAAGGCATAGCGTTGTATAGGGGTATTACCTGTAACACCATAGCCCACTCTTAATTTTAAAACATCAATATTCTCTATCTCAAAAATATCATCTAGATTGGCACTACCACTAACAGCCCAAAAATTACCCCAACGATTATTAGCTCCAAATCTAGACGATGCTTCCCTACGTATGCTAGCTGATAAATTATAGGTCCCTTGATAACTGAAATTAGCACGTCCAAAATATGACGTCAACAAACTTTCTGATTTATTAGAACCTAATCTAGCTATAGCACCTCCATCATTGGATAAGCCTAAACCAAGACCTAGATTATTCCATAAAATGCCGTCGGTTATAAAGCCTGTATTTGTAGCCCAAAATTCTTCAGAGACTTGTTCCTGATAACCATATCCTCCAAGTACAGTATAATTTAATTCACCTACAGTATTGCTATATGTGGCTGTAATCTCATAGAGTTGATCACTATCGTCGGACGAAAAACGTTCCGCTCTACCATCAACTTGTTGTCCAGCCTGTAACCCTCTACCTCCACCAGTTATTGATCCGGAAGTACTATAAAATCCATCAAGTCTACTTGAAACTTGGTATGAGTAATTTGCTGACAAGGTCAAATTATCAATTACTTCAAAATCTGCCTTAAAGTTTATTAATGATTGCTTATCCTTGCGCACCCTAGTGTTTAATGCATTCATAGCCACAGGATTAAAAACATCTTGCTCTTGAGTTTCAAAGTAGCCTCCAAATAAATCAGGATCTCTTCCTAATTCTGCTGAAGATCTATTTTCAAAAACTGGAGCTGTAGGGTTCCAAAGCAAAGCCTGACGCAAAGCAGATTCATCAACTAGGTCAAAATTTTCCCTTGAAAAAGACATTATTCCCGTTAACTTTAATCGGTCATCAAATAATTTTTGTGAAATATTGAGTCTCGTATTTAAAACTGTTTGATCTTGATCTTTTATAATCCCCTCAATATCTCTAAAATTTACTGAAGCCCTATACGAAGTTCCCTCAGAATTATTGGAAAAAGCTACATTATAAACGTTAGTAACGGCAGTTCTGGTTACTTCATCCATCCAATCTGTACTAGAACCATATTGTTGTCCTCCATTAGCCAAAAAATCATCTACCGAAGCAGTTTTAGGAAGTTTGGATATATCTTCCAAAACTGTATAAGCATTGATATCTAGTTGTGCTCTACGTTGTGTATTGCCGGATTTAGTTGTAATAATGATTACTCCAGAACTTCCACGTGTACCATAAATGGCACCTGCCGAAGCATCTTTAAGCACATCGATCGAAGATATGTCATTAGGATCCACATTATTTAAACTACCTCCAATTACACCATCAATTACAATTAACGGTTGCGTGTTTGCTCCAAAAGTTGTTAATCCCCTTAATCGAATTGTTGACCCTTGTTGGGGGCTACCTCCTTGTTTTGAAACAGTTAATCCAGCTACTTTACCTGACAGCAATTGTTCTGCGCTATTTAAATTTCCCCGGTTAAAGCTTCCTTCTTTAACACTTACAATTGCACTTGTAACTTCTTTCTGTTTTAAAACTCCATATCCTACAACGACAACCTCATCCAAACCGGCGGCGCTTTCCTCCAATATAATATTTAGATTTTCCTGACCATTGACGCTCACTTCTTTTGAAGCAAACCCTATATAGGAAATTACCAAAGTGGCGTCCTCTTTATCCAGTTTAATAGAAAAATTACCATCAAAATCTGCCTGTGTACCATTGGTCGTACCTTTCTCAAGTATGTTGGCACCAGGTAAAGGAATTCCTTCCTTATCGGTAATGGTACCGTTTACTTGATATTGCATATTTTGATCTTTCAACTTAGTTTGGCCGGTATTGACTGCTTCCGCCTGCTTCCTTTTTACAATAATGGTTCCCCCATCCGTAAAATTGTACGTAAACCTTATAGGGGATAAACATTTATCCAGAAGTTCCCCAGCTTTAATCACTCCCTTTTTAAGATCTATATCTGGAGCAACCTTTACAAGATCGTGCCTATAAACAAACTTATAATCCGTTTGCTTATTGATTAATCGGAAGGCCTGTTTAATCGTTAAGGTCATATCCGCATCAATAATAATCTCCGCATTTTGGGCCTCGCCATTTAGGGAACTGAGTGCAAATGAAATCGAACAAAATAGAAATATAATGGATTTCATAAAAAAGTGTAAAAGAACTTTGCCCCAAGGACAAGGTGGTCGTTTGGTTAATTTAAATTTCATAAATTTGTAATGGTTTAGTTAAACATTGTTTTAATTAATCTACTTGGAAAAAGGCCATTGCTGTGGAAGGTGCTGGCCTTTTCCTTTTTTTTATTTAATAATAATTGTTTTATCGTTGATTTCAAATTTTATCTGGCCCTCGCTCGTGGCCTCTATTAACTTTAAAATATCATCTACCGTCTCGGTTCTTTCCAATATTCCTGTAAAAACAAACTTCTTTTTTTGCGAATTTGTAAAAACAACCTCGGTATCATACCATCTTGACAGAACCAACATTATTTCACTTAAGGGTTTTTCATTAAAAGAAAACAATCCGTTGATCCACGAAATTTCCTGGGATACATCAATTTCTTCAATATCTATATTATCATTTTCATAGTTAATAGTAGCCTGTTGGTTGGGCACAAGAGTTTCACTAACTGCTCCTTTTTTAATTTTAATTTTTCCTTCAACCAAAGTTGTGGCCATTATCGTGTCATCATTATAAGCCTTAACGTTAAATTCCGTACCCAAAACATCAATTTCCTGGGATTTTGCAAGCACATGAAAGGCTGCTCCTTTGTGCGCAGTACTTGGCGAAACCTTAAAATAAGCCTCCCCATATAGTAATTCCACATTTCGGCTGATGCCCTCTATAAATTTTACCGGATACTTTAACTTAGTTTCTGAATTCAACCAAACTTCTGTACCATCCGATAATTTAACGAAGAACTGGCCTCCTCTGGGAATAGTCAAATAATTGTACAATTGCCCCTTTTCAGCAATATCACTTTGCCCTTTATCCGTATATACCAATTCTTCACCATTGCTGCTAACCTTCCCCGTTTGATATTTTTTCCCTTTTTCAAGTGCCACTTCATCCCCGTTCTCAAGGGTAAGGATGGCCTTATCGGTACCGGTCACAATTAAGTGGGGTTGTTTTTCAGGTTCAATTGGTTTTACATGTCCGTTGTTATATATCATGTAAAAGGCCATGCCAAACATAAGCATAATGGAAGCCGCAACAGCGATTTTCTTATATAGGTTTACCCTTCTTGTCAGTTTATCCTTTTTTAACCTAGTTTTTATGGTCTCCTTGGCCTTTTCAACATCGTATTTTGTCATCGAAAGTGTACTTAGGTACTGTGTTTTAACATAATTATTAAAGATTCGTATGCCCTCCTCATTCTTAAGTTGATTTTCCAATTTTTCCAACTCGGAATGATTTGCTTCTTGATTTAAAAACTTAACTATTAATTTATTTATTTCGGCCATTTGAACTTTAACACTTATTTACTTAATACGTTCAAAATTTTAATACCCCTCTATTTTTTGTGATTTTTATTCAATATTTACTATTATTACATAATTATTTAGAGAATAAAATATTTTAAATGGACGGTAAAAGAAATTTTTTTTTAGCTCAAAGATTAATTTCAGGGGATTCAAAAGCCTACGATTTCTTAATGGGTTTTTATTACCAAAGTTTGTGCGGTTATGCCCAATCCTTATGCCACGACCATGCCTTGGCCGAAGACATTGTCCAAAATGTCTTTGTCACGATATGGACCAATAGAAAGAATATTAATCCCAAATTATCTATAAAGAGTTATTTATATAAATCTGTCTACAATGAGTTTATTAATCAATACAGAAAAAATAAACCTGTAATTTATTTGGAGAAAAAATATTTTGAGGCCATCGATTTGATCGTAGATATAGAACCGACTGAATTGGATAACTTAATAAAATTGATGAATGCCGAGATCGAGAATTTACCGGCAAAATGCAGGGAAATATTTTTAATGAATAAAAAGGAAGGCCTTACCCATACCGAAATTTCCGAATATCTTAATATCTCCATAAAAACCGTAGAAGGTCATATTACCCGGGCATTTAAAATCCTTACCGAAAAAATGGGTGCAAAAATGGAAGCCGTTCTATTTTTACTTTTCAATTTCAATAAACAAATTCACCATTCTTCTTAGCTTTTTATTGGATTAAACATTGGCAATTTGTTATAATCAAATACTGGACACTTATAATTTTACAACCTCAATGGAGAATAGTCTCTTGTTGAAATATTATAATTATATTACTTATTTTAAAGGAAATGTATAGCTATAACTGCTTTTACAGTTTAACAAAAAATTAAACCTATAATTATATAAAATTAGCCTTTCCATTCTTTAGGGATAGTTGTAACCGAACAGACAATCGATGTCGTTTTTGCACGTGATTAGACCCCTAAATCATTATTAACCGATAACACCCTTAAAGGAGCCCAAGTCTTTTTAAACTACTCAAGACCAAGCAATAACTTTAATTTACCGCTCTAGCGGACAGATACGACTATTGTGTTGAATTGCGCTTAAGAATTAAGAGTAGCTTTGGTATCCAACGCCTCAAGAATTACAAAATTGATGTTATCCTATTGCCCATTTTGGCAATGGGGAATAATAAGGATGTTATTTCCTACTTAATTCTTTTTTAAGCGGTTTAAGATACGTAAAAATCCAACTCACAAATTTTTAAGGTTATTTCACTTCAATAGATTTTATTTGAAATTGCTTAAAAACTTAAGCTCTTGAAAAAAACCAATCCCTAGTCGAAAACCAAGGTGGACGTTTTTACGTCGTATGTGTACCAATAACAACGGGAAGAAGGTAAATGGGCGGAAGTCCTTGACATTAACAGCCATATTGCCTATTATACATAGATATCGTTAATTTACCAACCCTAACTTTATGGCTGCTTTTTACGCCCTACCTTATATGTTTAACTAATACTTTTTTGTTTTTCTAGAACCTTCTGAACCAATACACTACAACAACAAAAATGTTTGGTTATGAAATAATTGATTTCCCAGCAAAAATTATCATCCGGCAATAAAACCCGAAATCCTTCTTCATTATTTCCCCTTTTATTAAAAATTTTCTAATCTTGTAACATTATGAAATCAGCGGTTAGCAAATTCCCAATTCCTACAACAAAATGCCTAAAGATAAAACAACTTATTGAGCCACATTTCGACCCTACTTGGCACTTCCACCCTGAATATCAACTAGCCTGCGTATTTGAAGGCACAGGGACACGATATGTAGGAGACAATATTAGCCAATTTGATTCGGATGATATGGTCCTAACCGGAGCAAACCTACCTCATGTTTGGAGAAGTGATGATAAATATTTTGAAAAAAAAGGTTTAAGCACAAAAGTCATCGTAACCTATTTTTCCCTTGACTTTATGGGTCCTATTTTTTTAAACAAGGATGAGATGGCAAGAATTAAAAAGTTATTGCAATCCGCGGACAGAGGTGTTGAGGTTAAGGGGAATACGAAACAAACTATACGTAAAATCGTAAAAAAAATGCTTCATCAACAAGATTTTGAAAAAGTGTTGTCACTCCTTCTAATATTGCATTTACTTTCAAAATCAAAGGAACTACATATCATTAACAAACAAGGTTATATTAACAGAGTTTCCGATTCAGATTCAAAACGAATGCAACTTATACACAGTTATATTTTAAATAACTATAAGAGAGAAATTAGATTAGGCGACGTTGCTAGTTTGGCCAACATGGCTCCCAACTCCTTCAGTAGGTATTTTAAATCAAGAACCAATAAATCTTTTACCGAATTCATAGCAGAATTAAGAATTAGTATGGCCTGTAAATTGTTAAAGAGCAACAATCAGGCTATTTTAGATATTGCATTTGACTGTGGTTATCAAACCTTATCAAATTTTAATCGAAAATTTAAAGAAATCACTGGAACAAACCCTAAATCGTATAGAAAGAATTATTTAAAAATACTTTAGGCTATCAACCTAATACATTTTGCGTGTATTAATCCACTCTTATGTCCATAGTACCCTCCTATTTAAATGGATAACTAAAAACAATCGTATGTAATATATAACAGCCTGTTATTACCTGCGAATTGTTATATGCTTTTACTATACATTTTTTTTTCTGTATAGAAAGCTATTCACCATAGCCAGATACTATTGGTAAAACCAAAAGCGGTGACCTTAACGACTATTTCATACCTAAACTAAGAAAACCTACTCAAAATTTATGAGCAAGAAACCCACATGAACGGGCCTCTTACCCATAATTATCATCCTTGATGATGGAGCGCCACAAGCCAAATTAAAAAAGTGCAAATTTGGTTGCAGGCATTAATGTTTTACCCACTTCACACTATTTCTTAAAATCGTTTGATAAGCCTTATGGCCATGTGCTCTTTCATCATGCCCTAAAGTATTGCCCACAATTTTTGCCGTTGGATGTTTAACAATCCAAACGATGGGGTATTCTTTACCGGAATTTAATCCACGACCTACAGCTAATACTTCTATCTCTGCTTCTGGATCTTTCTCCCAACGATATAATTCATCAATAATTCTAAATTTGGTGGGAACTCCTTTCATTAAAGGGTGGTTGGGTTTAATTACGTTTACCTCAAATTCTTGAAGTTCTTCATGTGATGTGGCTCCTCCGCCAACCAACTTTTGATTATACTCTGGCCAATCCTTCCAATTATACCACGTACTCGGATGATTGATCAATAGGTTCAATCTGCCTGCGTTTATTTCATCGAAAATCTTGATTTTAGCATTTTGCTCTAACGGACGGTTGTTGGTCAACATGAGTACATCGGAATTTGATAAAAGTGTACTCAATTCTTTGGAGTCTTCAGTATACCTAACTGAATATTTACCTTTATTGCTAATGATTTTGCCATCAGCGATTCCGAATAATTTTAAGAAATCGTGGGAAGAAGCACCTCCCCCCATTATGGTCACTTTTGGGGCGTTTTTTTTCTTGGATATGTAATTTCCATCTTGTGCTCGACCATTAAGAACAATGGCAAAAAACATTACTATAATTCCAATTTTTTTCATTTTATTTATTGTTTCAGATTAAAAATTATTTATTTCCTAAGCCCAGTATAAACCACTATATTTTCTAGGGTAACCAGTAAACTTATGATTCGGGAGCAGTTACTACAATTACCCCCTGCATCATTCGCCAATGGCCGGGAAAGGTACAGACAAAGGGATAGGTTCCCGGAGTATCCGGAAGTTTAAAAGTTACAGACCCTGTAACCCCTGGTGTCAACATTTCTGTTGCTCCCAAGACATATCTTGATTTTGGAACGTAGCCCATCTTTTCTGCTGCGGGATTCTTAAGGAAATCATCAACCATGGCTCCAAAAGTATCCAAACTTCCGGGTTGGATGACGACCAAGTTATGCGACATCTGATCTTTATTGTTCAAAACGATCTCCACTGTCTGACCTGCCGTGGCGTGAAGTGTCTTTTTATCAAAGGCCATTTCCTGATTTACGGTATTGAGCACAAAAGTAACATCGGCCTTAATTTTCCCCACCTTGCCAATACCCATGTCAATGTGCTGATTTCCTCCGGTATTAACACAGTGAACGGCAATTAGATTTTTGCCCTTCTTGAATAGTTCTCCTTTCTCCTTGTCCAGTTTTATGTATTTGTAGGACTCGCTGGAACCGGTTTCCGATATCAAAAGTTGACCATTGACATAAATTTCATAATCGTCGTCATGGGCTATCTTGACTACTGGTTCCAAAATTTCATCGGAGACTACTACTTCTTTCCGCATCCAGATATCGGAGCTGCTCCATTTGGTATTCACCTGCTTCATATTATCGCCTCCAAACTTGGCGACTCCCTTTTTCCACTCGGAAGCATCAAATTCCGATTTCATCCAGTTATCCGCGGGCTTATCAGTTGTGTAATTCCATGTGGATTTTTTCTCTTCGGCCGACGGTATTATCATGACCACAGAGGAAGGGTCTACCTCTTGGAAATTCATTTCCCTGAAATAAATTTTTATAGCGGCATTGAGCCATTTGTCCGAGGTAGTTGCACCGTCATTGGACAATTTTTCCATTTCCGTATATAGGGCATTCGATTCCGGCAATTCCCCTGCACGGAGTACCGCGGCGAGCTTGACCTGTGCATCGGAACTACTTAAAAGACCTGATTGCGCCAGGCTTTCGCTACTCTCTTTGGTCGAAGGCAATAAGGCCAGTGCAGCCCGTTTTACGGCATAGGAACTACTGTTCAATGCTTTTGTTACCACTTCGTTGGCTTCTGCATTGGAACCATTGAGTGCGCCCAAGCCATCCAAGGTCCATAGGGCATGTAATGCCGCTGCATTGAGTCCAGTTTTATCCTGGGTTTCATTGTTTCCGGCCATATTGATCAAATCCGGGATTAATGACACCTTTTTGTTCTCTACTATTAGGCGCTGTGCAGTGGTCCTCCAAAACATATTGTCGCTTTGCAAGGCCTCCAAAAGTTCTTGATCGTTATTCGGATCCAAAGTGGTGATTTCCGAATCATCCCCGTCCTCATGGGTTATAATATATATTCTACCATGTCCGTAATCGCGCAACTTATTTTTATGGGCATTACCTTCACCTTTCTCGGCGTTCCAGATCTGATTGTCCATTCCGCGTTTATCGGGATTATGCTGTATTACAGGATTGTACCAGTCTGCGACCCAAATATTTCCATCAGGGCCGGTCTCTGCAAAAACAGGTGCTGTCCAGGCATCCGTACTGGCAAAAATATTGCCCCCATCAACCTCTTTGTACCCTGCCCCATCCTTGATTATTTTGGCAATATGTACCAGATGGCCGGTAGGCTCGCAAACATACATCTGATTTTGGTAGGCCTCCGGATAATTTCTGGCCGTATAAAAATTGGCCCCGGCAGCTGCCGTATAACCTCCACGGACATCAACTTGTTGCAAGGGAATGGTATCTACGGAGGTAATTTCATAGTGGCCCTGGATAAAATCGGCATTGACCGCCCAAGACGGCATTTTGTTTAAATAATCATAATGTTTTAAAGGTATCCCTACATAACAACAGTGATTATTATTGGCTGTTGAACCAAATATTTCAAAATTCTCGTTAAAACCAAGTCCCCAGGTGTTGTTGTTGAATTGCCCTACAGGTTCAAAATAGGAACCATCCTTGGCGAATTTGTAAACGCCCATCTTGAATTCCACAGGCTTGCCCTGAAACTGATTTTCAAAGCCCGAATATCCAACCGAACCCCATATCATGTTATCCACTCCATAGCGCAGGTTGGATGGTCCTGCATGGGTGTCCCAGGTTCCAAAACCTTCGAACAAAACAGTGCTCTTGTCCATTTTATCGTCCCCATCGTTATCTTCCAAGAAGACCATATTGGGAGCTTGGGACACAATGGCCCCACCTTTTACCAAGGTGATTCCCGTTGTTAGATTTTGCTCGGTGGCATAATCGGTAAATTTATCTGCCCTGCCATCTCCATTGGTATCTTCACAGATAGTTATCCTATCCCCCCCAACATCATTGGCCAGTCCATGGGGATAGTCCTGGGACTGTACCACCCAAAGTCGGCCCCTTTCATCCCAGGTAAATGCTATAGGGTTGATAATATTGGGCTCCGAGGCAAATAATTTTGCACTAAAGCCTTCTGGGAGCTGTATATGTTTTTGGGAATCTTCGGGGCTTAGCGGGTTCTGGACCCTTGGGCTTTCTCCAGTGTAGGTCAATGGGGGTGGTGGTTCCTTTTCTCCTGAACAGCCAGTTAAAATGACCATTCCACTAAAGATCAATGAAATGTAAGCAGATATTTTTTTCATTTTTAAAATTTTAATATTATAGATTACTCTTGTCAGTTCCAATATAATGGCCCTTTGTACCTGGGCATATGATAAAATATCAGATTCTTGGGCGATATTCCGAATAGGGGGTATTTTCACTTACGTCCACCGTACCTGCCTCCCATCCTTCCGGTGGGGATAGAACGGCCAAAAATTCCAATTCGCCTTCTCCGGCGTTAAAAGTGCCATGCGCTACATTGGCACCGATATAGACCGAGTCGCCTTCCTCCAAAATCTGCATCTCATCCTCTATCCATTGTTCGGCAGTACCTTTTAAAATGTAAAGGATTTCATGCATTTCCGGGTGAACGTGAAAATTATGCCCCCCTCCTTCAGGTACTACCACCTTCACCATATAGGAGTCTGCCTGTTTTATTATTTCAGGATGATAATGCCAATGATGTATCCGTCCAAAAGCCTTTTCGAACATTTGGTCCTTTTCCTTTACAAATTTCCAATTCCTCTCCATAAATTTACTATAGGGTTAGTGCCTTAAATTCCCTTGTCAGATTGGTCAATGATTGCTCTATTCCCATTCTTTCCAAGGAGGATGCCCCTACAAAACCATGTAGACCCTTGCAGTGCTCCAAAACATATTTTACATCGGCCGGGGTGTTGATAGGTCCGCCATGGGCGAGAAGGAAGGTATCGGGATTTGATTTTTTTACGGCATCGACAATTTTCTGGGTACGCTCCAGAGCATTGTCCATGGATGCGGTGGCACTGGTAACCCCAATAGATCCCCCAACCGTTGTCCCTACATGGGCAATTATGGCATCGGCACCCACATCGGCCATTTGAACTGCCTCTTCCGGTTTTCCAACATAAACTACCGAAAACAGGTCCATTTTAGTGGCCAATTCTATCATATCCACTTCTTTTTGAAAACTCATTCCCGTTTCTTCCAGTACATTTCTGAAATGGCCGTCTATAATGGAATGTGTAGGGAAATTGTTTACTCCCGAGAATCCCATATCCTTTACTTTTCCCAGAAAGTGCCACATTCTTCTACGTGGATCACTACCGTGTACCCCACATATTACAGGGATTTCTTCCACCACTGGAAGTACCTCGAATTCTCCAATTTCCATGGCTACGGCATTGGCATCGCCGTAGGCCATCATACCTGCGGTTGAACCGTGGCCGGACATTCTAAACCTGCCGGAATTGTATATTATTATTAGATCCGCTCCACCTTTCTCTATAAATTTAGCACTGATCCCCGTACCGGCACCGGCTGCAATAATGGCCTTTTTTTGATTAACCACAGCTTGTAATCTATCTCGTACTTCTTGTTTTGTGTAAGGGTTTCCTTTCCCTGTCCATGGATTGGGCATAATTGTTCTTGTTTAGATTATTTATTTTCTTTTAATTTTTAATTGGGGTACTATAAATTATATTTCTGCGCCCCCTTATTTTTTAATAATATCCAATAAGGATTTCACTGCCTGTACCGCAAAATCCTCGGTATTTATATTTGAAGGAACTTCTTTTATTTCAATATTTTTATTAGTGTGGCCTTTAATCGCATTGAACAATTCCTGGTCTATTTCAGGATTGTGAAATACTTCCCCGATTCCACCAATTTTGGATACCCCTCCCATGGGAAGCAATACGGTTACCGGAGCTTTAGATCTATTGATTTTTTCTGCAATGGTCCTGCCCAGTATTCTGTTCTCTTCTTTGTTGGTTCTCATAAGGGTTACATCCGGCGCCCAGCTAAATAATTGGCGGTTTTTATATTTTTCGGGAACGGTGTCCAACGCACCAAAATTTACCATATCCAAACATCCGGGCACAACAACTTGGGGGATTCCTATTTGTGAAGCAGCTGTTAACCGCTCCGGTCCTGCGCTGCATATTCCTCCGCAAAGTTCATCGGCAAGCTCCGTAGTGGTTATATCCAAAATGGCATCAAAACATCCGTCCAATGTTAATCCTTCCATGGTCTTTCCCCCCACCCCTACAGAATGGAAAGCCATAACCTCATAGCCTTTGTCTTTCAATAATTCCGAACATTTGTCCACACAAAGGGAGGTATTGCCAAATACACTGATGGCTATGGAATGTTTCCGCCCATGATAATCCGATCCAGAAGCTTGCATCATTCCAACAATGGCGGCAGCCCCTTGATGCATCACTACTTTACTGATACTATTCAGTCCGGCCACATCCACAATGGATGGCATTAGGGTAATATCCTTACTTCCTATGTGTGCGGAAAGGTCTTTTGTTGCCAGAGTGCTAATACATAATTTTGGATATCCAAATGGTAAAACCTGCATGGCTTTAAGGGCTATAAAGGTACCGCCCCCGCCACCCATGCCAATGGCGGCATTTACCTTATTCTGGGATAAAAGATCTTCGATAATACCTGCCGAACCCTGTCCCATAATTTCAATGGCACTACCACGATCTTTTTGTTCCCGTAACCTAGCGATCGTAACACCTCCTCTTTTGGCGACCTCTTCGGCCTCAAAATCTACTGGAAACAGGTCGGTAGAGCCCATAACACCCGTATTTATGGCAATTACCTTTACTCCTTGATTGATTAAACAGCTATATAGATACCCAAAATCCTCCCCTTTGGTATCAAAGCATCCCAGCATTACAATACTTGCTCTTGACGATTTTTTATTTAGTTCGATACCCATTTTAATTCCATTGTAAATCTTTGGCCCTTAAGATTTGTTAAAACATTTTATAGTCAACATTATATTTTTGGCACAGTCCTGAATTAGCCCAGGGGCCTGATCCATTGCCTCCTTCAACGCCATGGGTCTATTCACAATGGAGTAGACCGCGCTGACACCAATATCGTACAGACCTTCGATTCCTTCACCAATTTTACCCGTGACCACAATTACCGGGACTTCATGTTT
>NZ_QJJZ01000018.1:0-75793 GCF_003201775.1 Arenibacter sp. ARW7G5Y1
GATCTTCCAAAACAGTCTGTGATAAAAGGGTATGTCGGTCTTTATTGCCTTTCGAACCCTGTACTCTGATCAACATACGTTTACTGTCTACATCTGCCATTTTTAGGTTTAACAATTCACTACGGCGTAGACCTGAACTGTACAATAATGCAATGATACACTTATGTTTTATATTATTGGTTCTGCCAATGATAGACAGTACTTCTTCCTTGGATATAACTGTTGGCAGTTTAGATTCTTTTCTAGGTCGCTCGATCTCATAAAAGCGATTGGGCATACCTAAGACAACCTCATAGTAAAATTTAATAGCGTTTATACATTGGTTGAGATAGGAATTGGAAACATTCCTATGGACAAGTTTTTGAAGGAATGCCCTTATATCACTTTCGTTTATTGCATTTAGTTCTTTGCCCTTGTAATGATTTATGAACATTTCGAAAAAGGAAACGTAGGTCCGAACAGTACTATTGGCGTACCTTTTAAGTTCCAGTTTCAATAGATATTCTTCAGGACATAGTCTGTAGTGTGGTATAGGGTTTCTTTTCCTGAACCACTCGACATCTACGGCATAATTATGGGTGTTTATAGGTTTATTCGACAAAAACCTATTATAATTGATCCATACGATTCCTTTGAAAGTATTGAAAATTATACCGAGATTGTTCTTGGTATTGGGGATATAGGCCATATTATGTTCCTTGCTCCATTTTGGATAAGGAAGGCCCCTGACCAGTCCTTGTATGAGCTTATCCGGCAAAAATTTAATGCCGATCATTTTTTCATTCCTGATCATCAAATGGTAAAGCGTTATGGATTTAACCGGATTCATATAACAAGTTTAGTTAAGAATTCGATTTTAAACGGTATATTATACCTATAATATACGTTTACAAATGAATAATGATAGAACGTGTCCCTTATGTGGTATAGTGGTAAAAGGAAGATCTGACAAGATATTTTGTTCTCCAAAATGCAGATCTATAGACCAATATGAACAACGTCAGGAAACCGAAACTTTTTATATTAGGGTGGATAGGCAATTGAAAATAAACAGAAAACTACTCAAGAAATATAATAGGTCGGGGATTACTATCATAAGAAAATCTGAATTGATCATTGAGGGATTTGACCCCCAATTTTTCACCCATTATTGGAAGAACCAAAAGGGCGATGTCTACCTTTTTGTTTACGAGTATGGTTTTTTGAATAAAAGGCATAATGGAAAGGATAAATATATTCTGGTAATCTGGCAGGATTATATGCACTCTTACCAATAATCAATATAATTGGGACATTGAACATAATAATGCTTATATAAAAACTGAAATTGTCAGGAGAACGTGGTACCAAATTGATTTTTCGCTTTAATTACCTCAAATTTTAAAGGAAGGGTCAACCATAAGTGCTTATAGCAGAAGTTCGACAGCTTTATCCAAGACATTGCTTCCTAGCTCCTTTAAGTACACTTGGGTCGTGGTCAAATCTTTATGCCCCAAAGATTCGCCGATAACATCCGTCGCAACACCTTTTTGTTTTAAACAATTGGCAAAACTATGTCGGGCTACATAACTGGACAACGATTTTTTTATGCCGCATATGCCAGCAATTTCCTTTAGGTCCCGGTTATATTTAGCCAAGGTCTTCTTTTTGCGATTAGCGATTTGGGAAGGGGTAAGTCCATCCTTTAAAAGTATGGGGAATACATATTTGGTAGGCAACGAATGTTTTTGGTAATAGTTTAAAATTTCACGTACCGGTGGAAGTATGGTTATAACAAACCTACCCTTGGTTTTGTTTCGAATGTAAGAAATCGTTTTTGAATCGACATCCTGCCATTTAAGTACCATCATATCGGTATAATTCATTCCCCTCGTATAAAAGCTGAATATAAAATAATTTCTGGCATCTGCTAGGTGGGGAAATTTGGATATATTGAAGTTGATGATTTTGGATACTTGATCAAAGTCCAAGGCCTTTTTAATACCCTGGCCTTTTAGCTTTGATATCTTATAGGTTTTGAAAGGATGGTCGATGTCCTTTATGATGTTGCGATCTATGGCCTTATTGTACATAGCTCTCAAAGTGCGTTGCTTAATGCTGATTCCTCCATCCGTTCCGCCCCTGGATCTTAGCCATGCCTCATATTTATTCAAAAAGGTATTTGTTATGTCTTGAAACGTTATTTTTCTATGTCCGCAAAAGTTTTTGACCGATTTCATGGTCTCTTCATACATCGCAGCATTTCCCATTCTTCCTGCGAGTTTCAATTCAGAAACTATTTCTTCCCAAAAAGAAAAAACAGCATCGTTTGAAGGATTGCTGTCCACCCGGAAGCGCTGACCAAATTCAGCAAGGTTGAAAGATTCCTTTTCAAATTCAAGATCTGCATAGACCTTTAATGCACGTGCTTTTATCTTCAACAGTAGCCTATTGTTTTGGATGTAGTTGGCATTGTTTTTATTAAAACAACCTGATGGGGAATCCCATTCCCTTTCAGAGCTTTTAAATATGGTGTTGAAATATTTTGTTTTTCTATCTTTAGTGATTCTTAGGCAGACAGGATAAGTGCCATCGGCAAGGCCTTTTTTCCTCAAAACAATCTTGATACTGGACATAGCATTTAGTTTAATGGGTACAACATAGGTACAACAAATAGGATTTTAGAACCATATTTGATGACGACCGATATAAAACTACAAATTATAACTAACTGATAATCAATCTAAATGAAAGTTAAAAGCATTAAATGAAATGCAATTTTAATCGTCTTACAAGCAGGGGGTCACTGGTTCGAACCCAGTAGGGCCCACAGTAACAAAGACAAGGCTTCCAAGAAATTGGGGGCCTTTTTTTATTCTTTAGTTTTTTAGAAAATGCACACTTTGTGCTCACTTTTTGTTTTTAACAAAATTTTAGCATATTTTAAGTACAAACGATATCATTTGACCATATTCCGCAATTTTTAAACGCAAAATTATTTTAAACCTTTAACTTGGGCTTTGTTATATGATAATTGTCAATTAATGCTTCCGATACTATAAGGGACCTTTCTTTAGTTATACAATCGAAAGTAATTTTTTTAGTGGTAGTATACTCTTTTAGCAGCTTATCCACATCTTCCGTGCTCAAAAACCCATTCTCTCTTAGTTGATCCCCAGTATGTCTCTATATTTATGCGAACTAAAAACCGTCTTTCAACATAAATTTTGTATGAATCTTTATTATTGGTTACTCTCATTCTCCCTATCTCTAATGTACATATCTAAATTGAGGAGTATAAAATTCACCCCAGCGTTTGATGAGTTTAATGAGAAAGGGAAAAATGTTAAAGAGAAGAGTACTCTAAAAACATATCAATCTGTTATAAATTTTTATGAGGAGTTTTCCGAATTCACTGGATATCCTGTTCGCTTCGATACGATCAATTTTGATTTTTTTGAAAAGTTCAGTGATTATTGCTTTGAAAGAAAGATCACATTAAACAATTATAACGGAAAATTGATTTCCGTCTTAAAAACCTTCATGAACTAGTCATGTGAGAGAGGTTATCATGACAACTAGAATATAAAAAATTTACGGCTTCAGGTCAAGAAACGGAGGTTATATACCTTACTATGGAGGAGTTGATGACAACCTTGTTTTAAACATAAAAAACAAAGACTATGGCCCATAAAATTCCATTGAACAATTTAGTATAAGAGATAATGAAAAAAAACAATTGAACTATTTATGAGCCGCTGCCGATTATATCAGTGTATAATTTAACAAGCATATTAAGGAATGTTGCCGATTTGCAAAAATCACAACTCCTACCACGACATCCTGTTTGATAGGTAAAGTAGAATCGACACCACCGAACCGAAATGGAAATTGATAACCAGTCATACTGTCCGAAAGACCTTTGTTACTAATAGTCTTGTTCTTGGGATGAAGGAAAAGGTAGTAAGGAATATTACTGGCCATATACAAGAAGCAACATTCAGGCAATACGTAAAAATAGCTGAAGACATTAAAAAACGGAAAATGGATCAAGTCTGGAACAATACATAATTCTATCTTAAGTCATTCATATATAGCTTGCTTTTAAAATCGGAATTCGGAAGAAACTATTTTTGGATAATCAACAATGCTCTTACTCTAACCGAGTGCGGATGAATAAAACTCTAAAAACCAAGGGCTTGTCCCTATCTTAACTCTTTGCAGATAGTACTGGTATCTCTAATAACTTAATTTTTCTCTCACTCATCCGAAAGTTTTTGACTTTAAAACCAAAACCTCTGGCAGCCTCTGTTTTAGGCTTCAATTAGCTCTAATGGGAGAAAATAAGTCTGGACCTGTCCTATAGTGAAGTTTGGCCTGCCCGCTTGTTCATTTCGCTCCTTCCCCTACCATATTGCAGGCATAATCGAGGGTAAGGTAAAAATATAGACAAATCCTTATCTTTTCCACGAAATTGGAAAACTCGTGTTCTTTTTTGGTTACTGTCCTCACAACTACTTGGAGCATAAAATAGGTAATGATAGCAATGTGTATTTGTGATTTTACGGCGTTCTCGCTGGTTCCAAGAAAGGTCACCAACTGGAGGCGAAGTTCTGAAATCCCTGTTTTCACTACCTTTCTACTCGATAAGACCATGATCTCATCTTTTAGGATATCCTGATCGCTACCGGTTGGTGGGAAAATATACAATAAAAACTTAAAGAACCACCTCGTATAGGATATCAGCATCCATTATATTCAAACCGGCCACATTAACCCGGCATATCTTTATCTAATTTACCTGAAATTCTTATTTGCCAATCCCCACTCGCTTACCAAACGTTCTCTTATTATGCTTCAATTGTTTCCATAATCTCCAAAACTGAGATTTCGTTTACTGAACAAATTTAACTCTCCAAATTTTAAAACCTCCGTTTCTATCTATTACTTCGTTTTTTTTATTAAAAACAAAGTAAATATCATGATAATCCTTTACAGTGGCCAATTTTGCTCTTAACCCGACCATTCCATCATCGGTCAAAACTTGATCAGTAATACCTAGTAACTCACCCTGAATACTATCTATCCGAACCTCTATTTTCCAATCTTCCAAGTCTTTGATCCCAGACGCCGTAGGTGGATAAAATAATACTTCTCTTATTCCGGTCAAATCCACATTTTCAAGAGCAAGGGCCGCACCCGATTCTTTTGGAGAGATAGTTGAATAATCCGGTGAAATACTATGATTGGTCTCAATATTGATATAGTTGTCGAAAGAGACCACCGGTATGTTGGAGTTTCTAAGTACCAACATCTCCGTAGTCATTAGCTCTGGCGTGGAAATGCCGCCTTTATCGGTATAAGAGGCCCTAATAATGAAATTATCATATAAGCTATCCAAGATTGGAGTTGTTGTAAAACTTCCTTTTCCGTCCAATAATGGCTCTGCTTTTTTATCCTTTAAACTCAATATATACTTGGCAATAGTACCTGCATCCTCCTTGGAAATAGCTGGATGTGCCGGCATAGCCATCTCCTTATCCCAATTTCCCATACCCCCGAACATTATTTTATCGGTCAGATATTCCAGTGCTTCTGGCCTGTTTACATATCTGTCTGCTATTTTTTCATACGATGGGCCTATCGCTTTGTTATCAACAAGATGGCAGGACCGACAATCGCTCTTATTGATCAATAAATTAGCAAGGACTGTATGAACCGGATCTGTTGCCATTGTATTCAACAATATGGGCTCCAATTCTTCCCAATAAAAATTGTTTTGCAAATAATCTATTTGGACATCCACTTCGGAGGAAGATATGCCCTGACCAAGGCTACCATCCTCAAGGTCATCGACAACGACCGAATAATTTATGGTGTGTTCAGGAAAAAAGAAACTCCTGTTGTTGCCCTTAAAATTAAAACTGACTTTCGGAGGTTCATTTCCAGCATAAAGTTCTATCCCCGCCATATCTTCTGCACCCTGGGAATCTATCACGGTTAAGTCTACCTTGTAAATTCCGGGTTTAGCAAGAATAATTTCAGGATCAGATATCATGATTGTATTCTCGTATCCATTATCAGAATTGATCGTCCACCTATACTCTAGGGAATCATCATCAAAATCATAGGTCCCCTCAGAGGACAGTTTCACTTTAAAGGGAATTGTTCCGGCCTTTTCCAAAGCAGAAGCTATCGCATGGGGCTTTCTATTCCCTTCATTATACTTGATTTTTATCAATCTGGCCTCTTGATTACGCCGATACGGGCCACGGCCATATTCCAAAATATACAGATCACCCTCAGGGCCAAAATCCATATCAATGGGCCCCACCAAATTTATTCCAGGGAAAAACTCCTCCATGGATTCAAAATCCCCATTTTCGTCCATTGTAACCACCATTATCCAGCCCCGTGTCCAATCGGTTATGAACCATTTTCCTTCGTAATATTCAGGGAAGGCCCGTTGTGAGCTTTGAAAATCGGATTGTCTGTATATGGGTCCTCCCACGGCACTGTTGCTCCCACTCCCAAGCAAGGGGAAATCAATCGCTTGTGACTGTGGGTACCAAATAAAGGCTGGAGTCGTTGGAGGAAGGTTGGTCAGTCCCGTATTATGTGGGGAATTATTGATAGGGGAATCCGGGTCGTACTCTTGTAACGATTCACCGCTTTCGTAATCATATTCCCAATAGGCTTTATTATCCGCGGAAAAATATGGCCATCCATAATTGCCTGATTTTATTGCCCGGTTAAATTCATCGTACGACTTTGGGCCCCTGCCAACGGAATCTTTCATGCCGTGTGGGCCTACTTCGCCCCAATATAGCCAGCCCGTTTTACTATCTATGCTCAATCGCCATGGATTCCTATTACCCATTGTATAGATTTCAGGACGTGTCCCTTCCGTTCCTTCGGGAAAAAGATTTCCCTTTGGAATGGAATAGCTGCCGTCCGACTCCGGTTGAATCCTTAGAATCTTCCCTCTAAGATCATTTGTATTTCCGGATGTTCTTTGTGCATCGTATAAACTTCTGTCGGTCCGTTCATCTAAAGGAGAATTTCCCGTAGGATCATTTTGAGAATTATCTCCTGTAGAAAGTAATAGATTGCCATCTTTGTCGAATATCATACCTCCTCCCAAATGGCAACACGATTCCCTTTGGTTGGGAACTTCCAGTAACACTTTTTTAGAATCCAATACTATAGAATTGCCTTTCCATTCATATCTGGTTAAGATTGACCTGTGCTTTCCGCCTTCTGGGGAATAATACAAATATATCCATCCATTCATATCGAAATTAGGGTCCAATGCCACACCTTGCATACCATCTTCACCCCTAGGAGACAATTCCTCTCCTGTTTTACTATAATACCCTTTACTCACCGGGATATCCCCAATAATTCTTACTTGTTTTGTTTGAGGGTCGAAAACCTTAATTTTGCCCTTGCGCTCTACAAATAATACCCGACCATCCTTGAATACCTTGAATTGCATCGGTTCGTCAAGTTGATCCGCCAGGACTATTTTTTCAAATCTATTGTTTTCGGGTTTATACAGGGACAAGGTCCTTTCCTGTGGCCCACAAGAAAGCATTAAAGTTGTTGTACAAAGGAGTATGAGCCCTCTTGTATGCTTTATAATATAACAATTCATTAAATAAATGTTTTTAATAATTTCATTCTTGGAACCGAAAAATATCAAGAATGTTGTACCTGAAGAAGGAACTGCCTATTTTAAGGTCTTCAAGCGAAAGTTTTTATACTCTATCTTCATTGGTGGGCCTACATGCACCTGGACACCTAAAAGTCCTTTTTCACTTCTATTAATTTGATCGTTATCAGTGACGTCGCTCATCAATTTCCCATTCACATAATGTTTTAGGCGGTTGCCTTTTACGATCAGGTGATAGGCGTTCCAATCCCCCTTTTTTAAGTGGGACCTTAGCTCGGAAGATGTCCCTAAAGAACCGACCACTTCGGTGGGGACCCAACGATTCCTTTCAATATGGTCCGAAAGGGCTTCCGGATTTTTCGTCGGCCGGTTCAGTACGGTCTTTTCGCTCTGGGAGGCAATAGTAGTCCTACGCCGTTCCTCATAATTGCTCCCAGTAATAGTGCCGGTACCGTTTATATCCGCTTGGTATCCCATTAGGGCGTAAGGTAAGCCATCGATTTCATGGCTCCTGTAATTTATCCCGCTATTACCCGCTCTTGATACACGGTACTCCACTTTTAGCTCGAAATCGTCTACTTCGCCCCCACGCCAGATAATAAAAGAATTGCGGTCCAAGATTGTCTCGGGGGTAACTTCACCCACCAGTTTACCGTCCTCGACACGCCAGTACACCGGGTCGCCTTCCCAATCGTCCAGCGTTTTCCCATCGAATATTTGTACAAAGCCATCTGTATCATTCTGCAATTGGCCGCTTTTACAACCCACAAATGATACAAGAAATACCATGGCAAATAATTGAACCATAACCCTTACAAATACTCTTAATCTAAAACCTATATTTTCAAAATGATTTTTCGTTTCCATAATACTTTTAATTTTAATTATTTAATGTTTTCCGAATATTTCACATTCAAACCTAGAATCCTTAATTTCCATATCTAAAACTGATTAAACTTTTTCTTTTTGAATTTTTTCAGTGCTATTACTATAAAGGCTTGATAGTTGAACCCTGTCCAGTTTCAACGGTGGTGTCTAACCTATAGAGCAATGAGCGGTAACTATCCATCCACGCATTGGTGTGCTCCACGACATCTTTTTCCCTCTAGAGTTCCATATCAAAGTATTCCTCCCGATCTGCATTTCCATTGCGCTTATTGAAGCATATGTCGGCGTATATATTCTTGGCCACGCACGAACTGCACGAGCTTCAGGCCATCAATCCTTCCAGTTCCCCGAAAAGCGCCATTCCCAATAATGGCGTAGACAAATTGCCAACCCTGGCTCGCACTCTTAAAATATGCCCTTACCGATAACTGCTTCCATGGCACACCGGTCTTTAGCATGTAAAGCCGTATTATAGATATCCACGAGAGGAGCCGAGACTAAAATCCTCCTTTTGTTCTCCGTTAATTGGTGCGATCTCCATTTCTATCATATCTTCGTCGAGTACCATGTTCATAGGAGGTTGCATTGGGATTATTTATGCCTTGCAATATACACCTGTCTGTTCTGTTGAGGAGGGTATCCACAGCCCTTTCTTTTGATCTAAAAAAAAGGTATAAATCAAGTCACAATTTAAAATGGTGGGGATCTTAATATTCAGGAACTTAGTTGTAGTCCGGGTTCTGCTCCAATATGCCATGACTTTTATCTATTTCTTCCAATGGCAATGGCCAGTTATAAAACCGCTCTTCAAAGGTATATATCAGGGCGCCGTCCGATATATTGTTCAATACCTCTTCAGCAATTCTCCACCTTTTAAGGTCATAATAGCGCAATCCCTCGAACGCTAGTTCAATTCTTCGTTCATTGCGTATAACCTCCCGCATTGAGTCTTTCGTTAACCCTGTTGTAATGCCTGGCATACCCACACGTCCACGAATGTCGTTCAAGACATTATAAACAGATTGATCGGGACCGACGAGCTCATTTTGTGCCTCGGCGTACATCAATAATACATCGGCATATCTCAATAATACCCAATCTTGCTGACTTTGGGTAGAATATCCATAAGGCATAAGGTCCGGACTGAGAAATTTTTTGAGGCCATATGTTGTTGGCATGTTATTTGAAGGACTATGGATATTACCATTAAAATTTACTTCATTTGTATAAATAGTCTTTTCCAACCTAGAATCTGAGGGTTCAAAAGCGTCCACCAGATTTTGCAATGGACTTATTACTACCCAATCCCCATACCATTGATCCATGCGGGTAGAATTGTCCGGTGCCAAAAACTTAATGGAAAAGATAATCTCAGGATTTCCTTCTTGGGTTGCGTCTCTAAAGACATCTTCAAAATTGGGGCTTAGTTCATAACCTGCGCCCATTATTTCCAATGCTAGATCCCTTGCCTGCGTCATTATTCCAGCATTGGCTGTTCCCGTATCTCCATAGGCAGCATACAACAACACTCTAAGTTTTAAGGCTTGCGCGGATGTCTTTACTACATGCCCACCACCGTCGGCATATAATTCAGAAGATAGATTAGCGATCGCGGTATCCAGATCGGCCAATGACTGGGCCAAAACCTCGGCTGCTGGGGCCTTAGGCTGTACTTGGTTTTCTAGGCCCAGGGCCTCGGTCACGATCGGCACCGAACCGTAATTGGAGTACAGTTGAAAATAATAAAACCCACGCATAAATAGGGTCTCGGCCTCATATTTTGATCGGGTAGCAGCATCTATTTCATCACCTTCAATATTATTAAGATGACCTAGGAAAATGTTAATACGTGCAATACTCTTATAGCTACTACTGTATAGGTCCGAAATATAGCCGCCTGTAGATGGGGAGATGTCGCCCTGTGCAATGGCCTTGTTTCTCCAGTAATTATGTTGTCCATACCCATTATCAGTAAGTACATCCCAGTTAGGGGCACCGAAGGAGAACATAGCGTTTTGTAGCTCTCCATAAATGGCAATCAGGCCCATATCAAAATCCTGTTTGGATTGCCAGAACTGCCCGCTGGATAATTTATCAAGTGGGTCTTTGTCCAATGCATTTTTTTCGCACCCCGTAAAGCTGATACAAATGATGGCTATCCATATTGGTAAAAAATATCTTTTCATGTTTTTATCTTTAAAATTGAACGTTAAATCCTAGAGAATATATTTTGTTCTGTGGATAATTTACAAAACGACCACTTCCTCCCCTTTCAGGGTCAAGGCCTGGATAGTTCGTAAAGGTCAATAGGTTGTCCCCGGATACATAAATCCTTAATTTTTTAAGCTTTATCCGGTCCAATAAGAAACTTGGCAAATTATACCCTAATGAAATGTTCTTTAACCTTAGGAACGAAGCGTCCTGAAAAAAATAACTGGAAGTCCTTCTGATCTTATCAGGAGCATTGAATCCCCAATATATTTTGGGCATGGTCGTAGACGGGTTATCCTCTGTCCATCTATTCCTCCAGTCAGTTGTTGGGGGAGATCCACTATAAAAGGGCACTGTTCCCCAATTGTCAACATAAACTTTTCTCCCCTCTACACCTTGAAAAAATAAGGAGATATCAAAATCTTTCCAACTGGCATTAAAGTTCATAGCATATTCAAAATTAGGGTATTGCCCCTTCATATGCGTACGGTCATCATCGTTTATGATATTGTCCCCGTTCTGATCCTTATATCTAAGGTCACCCGGTTGGGTATTATCATTAAACTGCTTAGGAGCAGCATCTACCTCGGCCTGTGTCTGAAAAATACCGACCCATTCCAACATATAGAAGGTGTCCCAAGGTCGACCTTCTTCCTTGATCGTGTTACCACCGATTTCTCGTTCCCCAAATTCCGTAAGCTCGTTCTTAAAGCGATCAATTGTAAACCCTATGTTATATCTAAATCCTTCTAGAGCACCCGTGCGGATCTGATTGTTGTACTGTACATCGAGTTCGATCCCCGTATTTTGCATGGTACCGCCATTTATTATAGGTGCATCCAAACCTACAAGACCGGTAACCTGAGACTCCCTTAGGATATCCTTAGTCGTTTTTCTATACCAATCAAAGGTGAAGGAAAGGCCATCAAATGCTGTCAGATCCAGACCAATATCGGTGATTTTGGTCGTTTCCCAAGTAATATTCTGATTGGACAATGCTGTCTGTGCCGCTCCTGAAGACAGATTGGCATTATCGAACGAATAGTTTCCGGTGAGGTCAAGAATGTCCTGATAGGGATAGTTGCCAATGTTCTGATTTCCCAACTCTCCGTAAGAACCTCTTATCTTTAGGTTATTTAACCAATGCATTGATTCATTTTTCATAAAAGATTCTTCCGACACCCTCCAAGCACCTGAGACGGAAGGGAAAGCTCCCCACCGGTGGTCTTCGTGCAATCTTGAGGTCCCATCGTATCTCATATTGACTTCCACTAGGTACCTATTCTTGAAATTATAGCCTAGACGACCAAAAAATGATTTCAGGGCCCATTCATAAGTAGATCCGTTGGTATTTTGTACGGCTGGGCTACCGGCGTCCAGTTCCCTTAGGTTATTGCCGGCAAAATCTCTCCTATACCCATGTAGATATTCTTCTTTATTGGACTCCTCACTATACCCCACTTGGGCGATTAAGTTGTGCCCATCTACTATCTCATCCTCAAATTTAAGGTAGGTAAAAATATTGGTAAATATGTTTTGACCGTTATTTACCTGTAAGCCACGGCCACCAACGTCCAAATCCGTCGCAAATTCCCCGGTACGGTAGTTGTAAAGGGGTACGGATGGCCTCCAATCTTTCCATTTTTCAAAGTCACCAACAACTGCTGCTTTGGAATACCAATTTATAGATTTGGTCAAATTGATGTCGGCCCAGCCCTGCACATTAACGGAGTAGTCCGTTGTTGTTCTCAGTACCTCGTTTTCTAATATGGCCAAAGGATTTTTTTGATTGTATTCAAAATCATATGCCTTATAGGTATAACGGCCATCGGGTAGTTTTGGCAAATAGGTAGGGGCCTGTGACATGGTAGATAGGAAGGTATCACTAGATCCCTGTCTTGGTCTGGACAGGTCGCCCTTATTAAACGCAATGTTAGCCCCTATCTTGATGAAATCGTTTATTTGAGATCCTAAATTTAAACGTGCATTGATTTTTTTATAATCAAACCCCTTCATTACACCAGGTTGGTCCACGTACCCCAAAGAGAGTTTATAGTGGGTCTTGTTGCTGCCACCGCTGATCCCAATATTGTGCGATTGAACAAAAGCCGGATTGAACATAATATCCAACCAATCGGTATTTGGGTACCGCACACGGTCCGTGGCGTTCCTGTACAAATCTATTTCAGATTGTGGATAAAGCCCGGTAGTAAGCCCTGTGTTAATTTTTGCCTCGTTCCACAATTCCATATATTCCGCAGAATTGGTAATGATATCGAATAGTTTTGTAGGGGTGTGTATTGCGGTGTTCATATTATATTCTACGGTAAATGCACCCGGCCTACCGGATTTTGTTGTAACCAAGATTACCCCGTTTGCACCTCGGGAACCGTATATGGATGCGGATGCAGCATCCTTAAGTACCGAGATATTGTCGATATCGTTGGGGTCAAGATCACTTAGGCTTCCATCTACCCCATCAATAAGGACCAACGGGTTTGAGCCGGCATTACTAAATGTGCCTTGCCCCCTGATTCGTATGGATAGGCCTTCGTTCCCCGGTTCCCCGGTATCCTGCACTATTCTTAATCCCGCAACTTGTCCTTGTAACATAGAAGCAGCGTTGGTTACCGGTCTTTTAGTAAGGGTTTCCCCATCTACGGTCGTAACAGATCCGGTGAGATTGACCTTTTTCTGCGTTCCGAAGCCTACCACTACAACCTCATCAAGGCCTGCAGCACTTTCTTTCAAGGTAATATTAAGGGTAGATTGACCATTTACTGAGAATTCCTTGATGCCATAACCTACATAAGAAAACACCAGAATGGCATTTTCATTCCGTAATTCAATTAAAAAATTGCCATCAAAATCGCTCTGGGTCCCATTGGTAGTTCCTTTTTCCACTATACTGGCTCCGGGTAGCGGCTGTCCCTCTTGATCGGTAATTGTACCGGATACGACATTTTGTACAATTTCCTCGTTAGAACTATTGTTTTTCTCGAGAATCGGTGTCTTGGGAAGTACGGCCCTGACCTTTAACACGATCTGCTTTTTACTCAGCACGTAATAAATGGGGGTACCATTGAACAAATGGTCTAGTACTTGATCTAAAGGCTTATCCACCATCTTTACCGATACTAATTTTTCCTCGTCTATCTTATCGGTATCGTAGAGAAATTTAAAATCGGTCAGGGATTCTATCGTTTCGAGGACCTTTTTTAGTTCAACCTTCTCAAGGTTAATTGTTACTTTGGTTTTTTGGGAGTATTCATTAGCCTGAACGGAGAGGATAGAAACCATCAGTAAAACTAGAGAGAGCCTCATTGCCAAGTTTAGCTGAAACGAAAAGGCCGTCAATAGAGCCTTCTTATTAATTTTTTCCATATTTTTGTAAAGTTTTTAGTTAACTAGTTCTAGTTGATTATCATGAATCGGGAAATGTTGCACCATTTTCCGATTTTTTTGTTTTGATAACAACCAAATTTGTTGGTAAAATAAAATTCGTTATCCGTTTTTCTATTCCATAGGCGTTTCGTTTAATTGGTTATTGATTTTTGGTGGCATTATAGTGATATGCCCCCCTGCTATTTCATACTCAAAGGGGGTTTCTTCAGCGAACGTTTTCAGCACCTCTTCAATGGTCTCAACGTCAAAAGTGGCCGTAAAGGTGCGCTTGTCCAATTCTTTATATTTATTATCAATTACCACCATATATTGTCGCTGTAATTTTTTCAAAATATGGTCGAAGGGCATTTTCCGGATTACCAATTTTCCGTCCATCCATCCGGTATACACATCCGTATCCACCATTTCATAAGATATCTTTTTATAAAATCGATCCCATTCCGCTTTATAGCCCGGCTCCAACAGGGCCGATTTTACTTCATCATATACCTCATCAGGACCATAAAGGCTTACCAATCCCTCTACAAGGACCGTATTGATTTCCTTATCTTCTGGATAGGCCGAAACATTGAACTTGGTACCCAAGACCCTAATATTCATATCCTCGTTAGATACCACAAAAGGGTGCTCCCCATCACTAAATACATCAAAAAATGCCTCCCCTTTTAAATAAACCTGTCGGATTTGACCCTCAATAAATTTTACCGGATATTTAAGGGTTGACCCAGCATTGAGATGGACAAGGGTACCGTCCGATAAGACCAAACTGAATTTTTGACCGTACGGAATGGAAAGCTCATTGTAAACAAGTCCTTCCTTTATGGTGGAATAGGAATAATCCAATTGGCTGCCCATTTGTTTGCCAAGAATCCTTCCCTCCGAATTGATAATAGTCTGCAAATCCTCTACAGCAATCTGCCTAACTTCTCCATTTTCCAATTTTAGTATTATTGCATTCTTATTATTTTCCCGTATTTGGGCGGGCCTATCATACTGCCAATAGCCAAACATCAGTCCAAAAAACAAAACTCCAACTGCAGCATACTTTAATATGGACTTTATATTAAATTTGGAATTCATATTATTTTTAGCCAAGCCCGAACGGCCCAAGACCTTTTTCCATGCCAGCATCACATCCAAATCAGCAATATGTTCCGGTTCAAGAGCACTCGGATCCATAGCTTTAAGACGCTGGAACAATAATCGATTTTCCTCTGATGCATTGATCCAATCCTCAAAGTAACGTTCCTCGCTCTCCGTAAGATCTGCTTTTATCCTTTTAACTATGATCGTTACTATATCCATAATCCTATTTTCACCAAAAAGACCCGTTGCAAGGTGGACTCTTTTATTAAAGAGTCAAAAAATAGAAAAAGGGTGATGTTAAAATAAAGAAAATCAAAATAAATTTTATTTGGAAGCGATAATTAAGGTAAATAGTCATAAAACGATCAAAGAGTCCCTTAATACCTTATAGGCCTTTTTCACGTGTGTTTTTACCGTATTCTTTGAAATGCCCAGATGATTGGCGGCATAATCATATTTTTGTCCATCTATGACACAAAGTTCAAATACGTTTTTACATTGATGAGGCAATTTGTCCAGGGCCTGTTGCAATTTCTGGCCCAATTGACGGTTTTCGATCTCAGTCTCCTCCAAATAGGGAAGAGCTAAAACATCCTTCAGGATAGGTTTCATTTTTATGGAACGCTCCAAGCTTTTAATACTGGCATTTTTCACAGAAATCCAGATATAGCCCTTAAAGTTTAACATTTCACTAGTATCCTTCCTAGTCAAGATAGCCAAAAAAACATCTTGGACTATATCCTGTGCTTGGTCCATACATGAGACATAGCAATAAGACAACAAGCAAAATTCGCGATAATGTTCCTTGAATATCCTTTCTATTTCTGATTGCCGGGATTTCCTGGTCATTGTTTGTTAGGTTATTTAAACTGTTATCACTTAGATAAATAGAATAATATATTTCCAAGCATGATTTATCCGGTGACTGTGAGGTCAAATTTGCTCGTCAAGTTAATAATTATATTTATAAACAAAAAAACATCACCAAAATATGATTTTTAATAGGTATTGGATATAATATAATTTTTACCCTATATACCATCATACTTTTTAAAATAGGGTGCCTCGTTCCTTTATATTCCTTTAAAATCTACATTTGCAAACTATCCAAGCAGCGGTGGCATACTTATCATGAAAAGGCCAACTATTCTCTATAGGGTGGGTATGATAATTTGGGTTAAAGAGTTAATAGATTGACTCTAGTTTAGAGTTGATAATTTGAATTTACGGCCTTTTCGTTGTACATACTGAAATATCACAGATACCATTCGTAGTTTGCCTTCTACGGTATACCATGAGGTAAAAGCCCCTTAATTTTATTTCTTTGTCAAAGCGATGTCTATAGCAGTGCATATCAACAAATAAAATACTAAATTAGAGCAATAAGAGGAGTATAAGCTTTAGTTGCTATATTCAATTGTTGTACCTCATTAAAACCCAAAACTCCATGAAGTCTTTAATAATCAAAGGAACTAGTAACGAAGGAAAATCAACAACTGTAAGAGAACTTTGTAAAAGTTTGAACCCTGAAGGAATTTGGAAATTGGAAATGGATACTAGTTCATATTCCGAAAGTCTATTAGTTGAATCCGAATTATCTAACATATTCAACAATACATTTGTAATACAAATTAATGGACAATTAGTTTTAGTTTGTGCTGGGGCACCAACAGAACAATCTATAAAAATCACCGTTATTATAGATATTTGTTTAGAGATTGGCTTAAAAATCAAATTCGCCATTGTTTCAATGCGCTCATCAGAAAGAAAAAAAGGATTTGATACCCCAACAGAACTCGAAAATATAAGTGAATTTTTGAAAATAGAAAGAATACATAAAATTAAAGTGGATAATTTTATGGAATCACAAGAGTGGAAAAATAGAATTGAAAACTTGAAAAATTATATTTTAAGTGAAATAAAATAGTGAGTAACATCAACAGACCTTTGACAAGCACTAATCCATCCTTCCTAATTATCTGTACCTAAAAGTGTATATTTTATTATCATCCATAATGTTGATTTTGGGGTGTATAATTTTGAGTGCCACTTTTCTGCATCTAACCAGTTTTAACATACTCAAATACCGCAAATAGAATGCGTAGTAGATCCTTTACGGTTTTCCGCAACTTACTTTTCAAGTAAATGTTTTTCTTTATGGCCATAATAAGGCACGCCCTGGTAACAGAACTCCACAAAAAATAGGGTAGGGTGGTATTGGCATAAAGCCCTTTGATAATTAGCAGTCAACTAAGAAGGTTTATTAAATTGGACAACTATAAGAAAAATAGTAAAAACCAAAATCTATTATTGTACGTAATTTAAAAACTCTACCTATACAAATTGAAAACCAATATTTATCTAATTTCAACTGTTCATAGCGAGAAAGGCAATTGCACTTCTAAAAGCCTATTTGAAATACTCCATAAAATTAAACCCGATGTGATTTTTTGCGAAGCTTCAACAAAAATGTACGAAGAATTCAAAATAGGATTAAATCAATCTTCTCTTGAGTTAAATGCAATTAAGAAATTATGTGAATTTCATTCGTTCTATTTTCTTCCTGTTGATACCGACCCACCATTAAGTTCCAACATCAGAAATCAATTTGAAGAAATCAAAACATCATTAAAAAAGGACGAAATATTCACAACGATTTGGAGTAAAAAGGAAGAACATACAAAATTGTTCGGCTTTAAATATTTAAACAGCGACGACAACAACAAACTATTTGACAAAATATTAAAAAGAATAAATTATGTAATACCTCGATTAAGTAATTCAGAATATAAAATCACGTACAAAAAGTGGTTGCATTTCCATGACAGCCGTGAAAATACAATGTTAGAAAACATTAACTCCTTCGTTGAAAATAATGAATTAGAAAACGCAGTTTTTCTTTGTGGATCAGCTCACCGAAAGTCAATTACAAATAAAATTAAAGAGAAAAAAAATACTCGTCTAAATTGGAACTTTGAATTCCCAAAATAATAAAATTACGGCTTCCCGCAAACCACTTTGCCGATAATTGTTTTTCTTTATGAATATAGAATTGGACAAGTCAGTTTAATCAAGGCCTAGAAGAATTGGGTAGAGGAGGTAAGGGCAATAGGCCCACCCTACATTATAAATGGCCAACAAAAAAGATTTACTAAATTGGGCCTATAAAAGGAATATAGTTAATAACAATATCCAATTGTTGAAGGCATTATCTAAAAACCTATATAATCGTGAAAAGCGAAATACTAAAATACCTTTCAAAATATACTAAAGTCACTAATGAGTTAGAAAGCGCAATTATAAAAAGTACTTTTATTGAAAGTTTTAAAAAAGGAACCATCCTACTTAATGCAGGAGATATTTCAAATGAGTGTTACTTCTTATTAAAAGGTTGTATAAGAAGTTATATTATTGAAAATGGTGAAGAAAAAACTATTGAATTTTATACGGAGGAACAAGTGGTTACACCATTTAACTATGGAAAATCCACACCATCAAACTATTATTTAGAATGTACTGAAAATGTCATAGTCAGTGTAGGTAATCCTAAATTGGAAAAAGAGACATTTTTACAATACCCACAATTAGAATCTTTATCCAGAGTAATTGCTGAAGTTATAATGGCTAAAAACCAGGACTCCTTTGCCAAATTTAAAACATCCAACCCTGAGGAAAGGTACTTGAATATGCTAAAAGAGAGACCTGAATTAATTCAACGAGTTCCTCAACACCAAATCGCTAGTTATTTAGGTATAAAACCAGAATCATTAAGCAGAATAAGAAAGAGAATAATTAACAAAAAATAATTTCTTAACTATAGTCAATGAATTGAATATTATATCCATCTACTTTTGCTGTATATGGTAAATAAGCAATTTTCAAAAATAGCAGGATGTCTGATTTTTATTGGTGTAGCAACTGGTGTTTTAAGTATTATTCCTTCTGTTGAAAGTGAAAAATATCTTGAAATTGTTTATCAAAATAAAACTAAAGTTTTAATTGGAGCACTTTTTCAATTTCTTCTAATTCCCATCTATATAGGTTACTCTTTAATATTATATTATCTATTAAGACAGTATAACAGCATTCTTTCGATCGGGTTTATTGGATTTCGATTTATGGCTGGAGTATTTCAGTTAATAGGAATAATATTATTACCGACATTTATCCTTTTGAGTGAAAAATACTCGACTGGAATAGATTCCAATTTAATATTTTATGAAACAGCCGGTGAAATATTGAGAATCTCTAGAGATTTAATTAATCATTTAGGTGTGATTATAGCCACGGGATTAGGAAATTTACTTTTATACAGTATACTTTATAAAGAAAAAAACATTCCTATCTGGCTATCAATATGGGGAATAACAGGAAATGTATTAATAATGTTAGCTGGCATTTTAATTTTATTCCAACTGATTGAAGTCATTTCAACTGAATATGTAATTATAGCAACTCCTATTTTATTACAAGAAATAATTTTGGCTATTTGGCTTATAAAAAATGGGTTGAAGCATACAAAAATGTCATATTGAGTTTAGTCTTAATACTAATAAATATTTGTTATAAACCTTTAGAGAAGTAATTTAATTCTACATTTTATGAAAAAATCCTTTTTAATTATAGCTATGCTATTTTCAATTCTTGCGGTCAATGGACAAAATCAAAGCGAAACAGTTTCTAGATTATTCGAAAATAATAACGAACTGAAAATTAATGTCTATTTCACAGGACTTGGATTATTTGAGGGAACTTATGAAAGAAATTTAAACAGTAAATCATCATTAGGAATAACTGGATTGTATGCTTTTAGCCAAAAATACGATGAGGATGTAAATTTTCAAATATCTCCTTTTTATAGGAGATACTTTGGTAGAAAATATGCTTCAGGTTTTTTTACGGAAGGATTTGGAACACTAGGTTCAACTGATGGCAAGCAATTAACTGATATAAATGGAAACTTAACTTTAAACGAAGGTCCTGATGTTATTGATGTATCCCTCGGTTTAAGTGTTGGATACAAATGGGTTGCCAAAAGCGGAATTACTTTTGAGGCTTTATTTGGAATGGGAGGAAATTTATTTAATGCTGATAAAACAGACCATAACATTATTAATCGTCGCGCGATAAGTATAGGTTACCGATTTTAGACTGAGTAAAAACCTTTTACATCAGCCAGTCCTATTAAAAAAAAACTGGTCCTGTTCCCTAAAAGGTTAATATTTTTTTTACTTTACAACCCCTAAAGTCGATTTAGATCTGAAGAATTGTTCAGCCTCTGATCCCGTTGCACATACTCGAATACCACAGATAGTATTCGCAATATGCCCTTGAGGTTCCCCGCAACTTCCAATTCCAGCAATTAATTTTCTTTATTTGCAATTTTACGACATTAGCTGACAAATCAAATGTCATGAATAAATCAGATTATAACCGTTATCCATAATCAATTTAAAATTTAATTTTAGGGTTGAATAATAGTATATGTGATATGAATAAAATTGCAAAAAAAATAAGCGAAATGCGGAAAAGCAAAAGACTGACTCAGGAAGAATTAGCTGAACAATCAAATATAAACATAAGAACTATTCAGCGGATTGAAAGTGGTGAAAGTGAACCACGAGGTAAAACTCTAAACCTTATATGCGATGTTTTACAGATCGATATTTCGGAATTGATTCCTAATGAGGATTCAATGACAAATAATTTTGGAGCATTAATTATAAATAAATTTTTCCTTTTAGCTTTAAATATGGTGTTAATGGGAATGATAGGTTATTTAACATTAGATTCAAACGCTAATCTTAACAGCAGATTTGGTGGATTGATGTTAAGTATATTTCTGCCTTACTTTATAGTTACTTTGACAAAAAAGATGAATAGTAAAGAGCGCATGTTTAAATTTGGATATATCATCTACTTTGTTTTTATCATAATAAAGCACGGATTCCCAATAGGATTCGGCACTGGATTGTTTCCTTGTCTTCTGATAAGTCTGTCAGTCTTATATTTTGGGGCGGATTTGATAAAATACTTGGATTAAAACGTGTTAGTACAAACCACCACTTTACGGTTTCCCGCAACTTATTTTGCAAAGAATTATTTTTCTTTAGCTCCATAAAATTAAACTAATCAATGTCATCCAGACCCCACAAAATAGGGTAGGGGACAGCAGAGTCATAAACCATCTAATTAATAACTAGCACAACTAAAAAGATTTATTAAATTAGTTAATTAATTAAGAGTAAGTGCTGACACTATTAAGTTGTATTTGAATGCTTTGGAATAAAGGAAATAAATTTACCGAAATCCCATAGGTAAGTGAATTAGAATTAGATGAATAAAAAAGACTTATCAGAATCGGACATTAAAGCAAAGTTTATCACACCTGCGATTCTAAATTCAGGTTGGGATGAGCAAACTCAACTGGGGCGTGAAATATTCTTCACTGACGGTCGAATTTATGTGAAAGGAAAACTTACCGCTAGAGGAAAGAGAAAGTTTGCCGACTACATCCTTTTTTACAAACCTAATGTTCCAATTGCGATAATTGAAGCAAAAGACAATAAGCATTCGGTAAGAGGAGGAATTCAACAAGCTCTCGGTTATGGAAATACTTTGGACATTCCTTTTGTCTTCAGCAGTAATGGTGACGGATTTTACTTTCACGATAAAACCGTCACAGAAGGAGAAATTGAAAAAGAAATTTCCTTGGAGGAATTTCCAAGTCCGCTAGAATTATGGACCAAATACAAAAGGTATAAGGGAATTGAATCTCCAGAAATTGAAGAAATAGTTTCGCAAGACTATTTTCAGGATGGTTCAGGGCGTTCCCCGAGATATTACCAACAAAATGCCGTTAATAGGACCATTGAGGCAGTTGCTAAGAAACAGCAGCGAATCATTTTGGTGATGGCCACTGGAACTGGAAAAACGTATACCGCTTTCCAAATCATTTACAGACTTTGGAAAAGTGGAGCAAAAAAAAGGATTTTGTTTTTAGCGGATCGTACAGCTTTAATTGATCAAACCGCCAGAGGTGATTTCAGGCATTTTAAAGATGCTCTGACTATCATCAAAAAGAAAAAAATTGATACCGCTTACAATGTATATTTAGCTCTTTACCAAGGACTCTCTGACAGCAACGGTGATGATGCTTACAAACAGTTCAGTCGCGAATTTTTCGACCTGGTAATTATTGACGAGTGCCATAGAGGCAGCGCAAAGGACGATAGTAAGTGGCGGGAAATATTGGAATACTTCAATACGGCAACCCATATAGGACTTACAGCAACACCAAAGGAAACAACTGAGGTTTCAAATACCGAATATTTTGGGGAACCCATTTATACCTACTCACTTAAGCAAGGAATTGATGATGGTTTCCTAGCTCCTTACAAAGTAGTTAAGGTAACATTGGATATTGATGCGGAAGGTTGGAGACCACCAAGTGGTTTTTTGGACAAGGACGGAAACCCTGTTGAAGATCGGATTTATAACCGAACAGATTTTGACAAAAACATTGTTGTCGAGGAACGCAGAAAAATTGTAGCAGCAAAAATCACAGAGTTTTTAAAAGGATATGACCGATTTGCGAAAACTATTGTTTTCTGCATAGACATTGAACATGCCGAAGGCATGCGTAGCGCATTGGCCAATGCCAATGCTGATTTATTTGCTGAAAACAGCAAATACATCATGCAAATTACGGGCGACAATGAGGAAGGGAAACGGGAGTTGGACAACTTTATCAATCCAACTGAAACCTATCCCGTTATTGCCACTACGTCAAAGTTAATGACCACAGGTGTTGATGCCCAAACTTGTAAATTGATCGTGTTGGACAGTAACATTGGTTCAATGACAGAGTTTAAACAGATCATTGGTAGGGGCACAAGAATCAATGAGGAATATGGCAAGACCTATTTTACCATTATGGATTTCAGAAACGTCACCAATCTTTTTGCCGACCCTGATTTTGATGGGGATCCGGTAATGATAAAAGATGTTGGAGAGGATGAAGACCTTTCAGGAACCGAAGAAGAAACTACCGAAACACCAATTATCGATGTCGACGGCGAGGAAGTAGATTTCCCTGAACGTCCTGAATACCCGGAAATTACTGGCGGTGGTGAAATTGTTGAGGGACCCAGAGCAAAAATAAGGGTAGATGGTGTGCGAGTAAAAATCGTAAACGAAAGAGTTCAGTATTTGGGTACAGATGGTAAGATTATTACGGAATCGTTAAGGGATTACACCAAAAATAGCGTAACCAAGCACTATAAAACCTTGGATGAATTCTTAAACTCTTGGAACAATGCCGAGAAGAAAAAGGCGATTGTCAATGAACTGGAAGAGCAGGGTGTTTTCTTCGATGCCTTACAAGATGAAGTCGGAGCGGCCTTTGACCCTTTCGATTTAATTTGTCATGTGGCGTTTGAATCAAAACCGCTCACAAGAAAAGAAAGAGCGGACAACGTAAAAAAGCGTAACTATTTTACCAAATATGGCGAGCAAGCTCAAAAGGTTTTGCAAAGTCTTTTGGATAAATATGCCCAAGACGGCTTAATAACCATTGAAAGTACTGAGGTTTTGAAACTTGACCCATTGAATAAATTGGGAACACCTATGGAACTTGTAAATGCCTTTGGGGGCAAACCACAATACATAAAAGCAATAAAAGAATTGGAAAAAGAACTGTATAAAACAGGAGCATAATGGACGGCAATTCTCAATTCCTCATTTATCAAACCGAAGATGGCCTGACCAAAATCCAGACCCGATTAGAAAACGAAACAGTTTGGTTAACTATCGAGCAGATGGCGGAGCTTTTTCAAAAAGGAAAATCAACCGTTAATGAGCATATTCTTAATATTTACAAAGAAGGGGAACTGGATCAAGAGACTTCTATGAGAAAAATCGGGATTTCCGATTTTTCTACCAAACCTACTAATTTTTACAATCTGGACGTCATTATTTCAGTGGGCTACAGAGTAAAAAGCATTCAAGGGACCAAGTTCAGACAATGGGCAACAGCTCGCTTGCGTGAATACATCGTAAAAGGCTTTACCATGAACGATGAGCTGCTCAAAGAAGCAGGCGGCGGTAATTACTTTGATGAGTTATTGTCACGTATCAGGGATATACGCTCGTCCGAGAAAGTCTTTTGGCGAAAGGTGTTGGATATTTATGCTACGAGTATCGACTATGACCCTAAAGCGGATCTATCTCAAACATTTTTCAAAACAGTACAAAACAAAATGCATTGGGCAGCTCACGGTCAAACGGCTGCAGAGGTGATTTACCTACGAATAGATGCTTCAAAACCAAATCTTGGACTCACTAATTTCAAAGGTGAAAAACCAACAAAGAAAGAAACAGAGGTAGCCAAAAATTACTTGGATGAAAAAGAGTTGGATGTACTTAACCGAATGGTAACGGCATATTTGGAATTAGCAGAACTCCAAGCTCTGAATCGCAAGCCTATGTACATGAAAGATTGGGCTAGCAGACTGGATGATTTTTTAACCATGACAGGAAGCGAAATCTTAACTAATGCAGGTAAAATAAGTCACAAAAAAGCTCTGAAAAAAGCTCATGAAGAATATGAGAATTATAAAGAGAAGATGAAAAACGATCTTTCTAAAGTTGAGAAAGACTTCATTAAACAAATAGATTTGACCAGTAAAAAATTAAAAGGTAAATAAATGGCAAACGTAGGCGCTGTAATAAACAGTATCAGGAACATAATGAGGCAGGACAGAGGTATCTCTGGGGATGCGCAAAGATTGGAACAACTCGGATGGATGTTGTTTCTCAAAATAATAGACGACAAGGACCAGGAACTGGAAATTACCAAAGACGATTATGTATCCGTAATCCCTGAGAAATTTCAATGGCGGACTTGGGCAACAAATGCCGAAGGAATTACCGGTGATGAACTTTTGGAGTTTATTGATAGCAATGCACAGGACAACAAAGGTTTGTTTGCCTCACTGCGAGAACTGACAAGCATTGCCAATCCAAAAAGAGCCGCCATAGTTAAAGAGGTATTTGAAGGCTCCAACAACTACATGAAATCCGGGTATGAAATGCGTAAAGTCATTAATAAACTTAATGAAGTTGACTTTAACAATTCGGAAGACAAACACATATTTGGTGACATATACGAAAGTATTTTGGTAGAACTGCGTGACGCAGGAAATAAAGGCGAATATTATACGCCAAGAGCTGTAACCCAGTTAATGACCCAAATGATCGACCCTAAATTGGGTGAAAAGGTGTTGGATCCTGCTGCGGGTACCGGTGGTTTCTTAACGGCTGCCATAGACCATGTACGGGAAAATTATGTGCATACCGTAGAAGACGAACACCAATTGCAAAAAAGCATTACTGGTTGGGAATTTAAGCCCGTTGCCTATGTTCTGGGCTTGACCAATTTAATTCTGCACGAAATGGATATTCCGGACTATCATTATATGGATAGTCTAAAAAAGGAATACAACAGCATTGGAGCAAAAGATAAAGTGGACGTTATACTGGCAAATCCGCCTTTTGGAGCCAGTATTGCCGATGGTGTGGAAACCAACTTTCCGGCCACCTACCGTTGTAAGGAATCTGCCGATTTATTTGTGATTTTAATGTTGCAACTCTTAAAACCCAAAGGTCGAAGTGCAATAGTTCTTCCTGACAATTCAATTACTGGTGATGGTGTTAAATATAGAATAAGAAAAAAATTAATGTCTGATTGCAATCTTCATACTATAATAAGACTCCCACAGTCAACATTTTTTCCGGCTACAGTTGGTACTAATCTATTGTTTTTTGAAAAGGGAACACCAACAAAGGGCATTTGGTATTATAAACATGAACTACCATTTGGACAAAAGAGCTACTCTAAGAAAAAGCCTATTCTTTTTGAAGAATTCCAACCCATTATAGATTGGTGGAATAAAAGAGAAGAAAACGAACAAGCCTGGAAAGTTAGTATTGACGAGTTAGATTTATTGAATTTAGATATTAAAAATCCAAACAGACAGAAAACTGAATTAATGTACGATCGCTCAGAAATTCTAAATGAATTAAAGACATCTCAGATTAGGATTAATGAACTTTTAAATGAATTAAAATAATGTCTTTAAGCTTTAAATATATCCCTTTATCTTTTCAAACTGACCAAGAAGAGATAAAACAGCTAATAATCAACACACTTATTCTAAAGTACTTTTATGTAACATATGGTAAGTTAGAACCTTTAGATAAGCTTATTGAAGGCACACAGTATGGCTACAATGCTTCTGCACAAGACGAAGGAAGAAACAAATTTCTTAGAATTAGTGACATTAAGAATGGAAACGTTAATTGGAATAAGGTGCCTTATTGTAATTGTGAAGATGAGAAAACGTATTTACTAAAATCTAATGACATTTTAATTGCTCGAACTGGCGGCACGACAGGTAAAAGCTTTATGATTTCAGAACCACCAAAACTTTCTATTTATGCGGGCTATTTGATTCGTATTCGAGCCAATGAAAACAACAATCCTAATTATATCAAACTATTCTTAAATAGCTATGCATATTGGTCTCAAATTGTCTCTCTGAATGAAGATAATTTTAGACCGAGAGTAAATGCAAATTCATTAAAATCCTTATTAGTTCCAATTTGTTCATCTCAGAATCAACTTGATGCAATCAAAATAGCAGGTGGTGAATGTATAGAAGGTTATGATAAATTATATAAGGAGATTATACAAATGGAAAAATGTAATGATTTAGAATATGAATATCAAAAAGCTGTTCTCCAAGTTCAAAAATTAAAAGAAGCAATGATACTTAATGCTTTTATGGATAAATCAGATGATGAAGTATGAAAATAAAAAGTATACAACTCAAAAACGGATACAAACGTTTTTTTGACTTAACAATTGATTTGGGTGAGAATCCGAAAAGAATTATTGCATTAGTCGGTCCTAATGGCTGTGGAAAAAGTAGTGTCTTTGATGGTATGCTTTTTCTAAGTAATGCATATGGTATGAATATAGGTAACAAGGGTTCTAAAAATCATACCTATCATTCAATGAATCAAACACCAAATTTTAGCTCTAATAATATAATTATTGAATTTACAGATGGAAACTACTATACTGTAAAAGAAAAAAAAGAGGCGTTAGGGAAAGGAAAAACGATATTTTCTCTAAGAAGCCCATATAGATATAATAGCAACCTCAAGGTTACACAGTCAAGAGCTACTAGTGAAATAAGACTCAATGGATATGGTGCATCATCATCATCTGACCTTGATGACAAGATGGAAGAAAACTATAGGCGACTAAATATAAAATATAACGATTTTTTAAATAAACAAGACTGTAAGCCAAGTGAAGCAAAAGCTAAAATTATTGGAGATTTAAATAGTGCTTTAGTTAATTGTTTAGATCTTGAAATAAGTAGCATTGGAAATATTGAAGCAAATCAAGGAACTCTATATTTCAAAAAGAATGACCATCCCTCAGAATTTGAATTTAATGTATTGTCTTCTGGAGAAAAAGAGGTTGTAGATATACTTTTAGACCTTTATTTAAGACAAAAAGAATATGATGATTCAATTTTTATTATTGATGAGCCTGAATTACACATCAATACAGCAATCCAAAGAAAATTACTAATTGAAATCAATAAGCTCATTGGTGATAATTGTCAAATTTGGATTGCAACGCATAGTATTGGATTTTTAAGAGCATTACAAGGTGATTTAAAGAGTCAATGTGAAATAATTCAATTTGAATCGGAAAAAAAATGGGCATCCGAGATTCAAATTTTAAAACCTATTAAAAAATCTATTACAAATTGGAAAAACATATTTGAAACAGCTCTGGATGATTTAACAGGTTTAGTTAGCCCAAAAAGACTGATTTACTGTGAAGGCAAAGATGCTCCTGGAGCAAACGGCTTAGAAAAAGGGTTTGATGCCAAAGTTTTTAACAATATTTTTGGAGAGAAATATCACGATACTTTATTTATTTCAAGTGGAGGTAACACAGAACTTGACCAACGTAGTCAAGTAGCATTAGCTTTATTAACTAAAGTCTTTTCAGAAATTGAAATTCTTGTTTTAAAAGATAGAGATATGGCTTCAGGAAAATCTACTGGAGAAAAAGAACGACTATTATATCTCAAGACTAATCCAGACAACCATAGAGTTCTAAATAGATGGGAAATAGAGAATTATCTTTATGATAAAGAAGTGTTGAAAAAATACTGTGCTGAAAATGGACTAGACTTTGATGAAGAAACTTATAACAAAACTGTAACAGATATTAACAATCAAAACCTTAAGGACGTAACTGGAAGGGTTAAGAATATATGTAATATTGTTGGCAGTATTAACCCAGAAAAATTTAAGCTTTCTTTATCTGAATTAATTACTGAAGATATGATTGTATTTCAGGAATTCGAAAAGGTTATTTTTAATCGAGAATAAAAGCCAGTACCTAATAACTAAGCGTTTCATTTGGTCGGTTCGGCCAAACGAAGTCCATGCTTGGATACTTCGGTTCGTTTTGTGCCACTTTGAAAGATCAAGTAGCAATTTACCTATGGCTAAAAAAAAAGCCACTCAAGTACCAGCATATGTACAGACATAGAAAACTCAAAATATAGTTTTGCAGTCAATAAAATAGAAAAGGCACAATAGCCATTTGGCTGTGTTTAATCAGTGCTTTTATCTTGAACAGAAAGTACACCTGAAAGTACTAACAAACTTCTCCATAAAACAAGAGAAATAATCACAATACCAAATATGCTAAAATAAAAGAACACTTCAATTTTAATATTAGCTGCTAAAAGTTTTAAACTAAATCCTAAAATGGCTATTACCAATAATTCTTTAACCCCATTTTTTAAATGTCGTATTGTTTCCACGTATAAAGGGGAATTCAAAAAAAGGTTAAATATTGAAACCTTTTTGTAAGTATCCTCTAGAGTATTTCCTTTTTTCCTTTTTATAGGTTTGGCACTTATTTTAAAACTTACCAAAAGGGTTAAGAAAGTCAGAACAAAACCTGCCGAAGTAAAAGCTATATTTGATATGTCAGTAACAATGGAAAGTAAGAGTTCTTCCGTGGGAATAATAACATAGCAAATATAGACCAATATAAAGAATGTTGATGTAAACACAACAGCAATCAATAAATCCCAAAATATTGAATAACTAAAATATTTATTAAGCATCCGCATAATAACTAGCTATAAATATATTCAACTCAGGGTCAATTAATGTATACATTTCCTTATTGGAAAAGTCCTGTAGAGCGCCAATTTTGATTACTATTTCCTCCCTAGTCTTTGAAAGATTAAATATGTTTTCATCGCCATGAATATCTTCATATCTAACCTCAAAATTTTCAAAATATTTAATATTCCTTGCTTTGCTTTTAAAAACTCTTAGCATTCCTCTAAACCAATCATTTGCCTCGTAGTTTATATCAATAGGTGCGCTAGAGCCGGGAATTTGAAAATAGGTCTTTAATCGAAGAAATTTTGGTTTGAACTGACTGGCAATGTTTCCCATGGATGAATAATAAGTCTTTTTTACATCGACATCCATCTTTGCAAGATTAGATGGTTTCAATTTTATATCCATTGAAAGCACATTCTGTAAACGAGCCAAAGTCTGATCTAAGGTGCTGTTATACAGAATAGTTATTTCTGTGGCTTTAGACAGTTTAAGATTATTGGGGCCTGCAATATTTCTTAGATAAAACTCCAAATCCTTTAAGCGAGGTCCATTGTGATTATATTCCGCACAAATAATACATGTAGAGCCGCTAAAATCAATAAAAAAATGAGTTTCTTCAACAATATCCCCATCTAAAGAGCTAAGGGGTAAAAGTTTGAATTTATCAGTAGGCTTAAGTTTAGGTTGTTTCCCCTTTCTCAATAAGGCCATTGAACAACGGATTCGTCTCTCTTTAGGTAAAATTCTATGGGTCACCATATAAAGTTCTCTAGGTTCCGCCTTATCTTGGTTTTCATGTCTATCTATCAAAAGACCATTGCCATTTCTCCTTTCCGCTCTTAAATATGAAAAAACCTCCTTTAAAATACTTGTTGTATTATGAGTTGTTTCAAAGTCCTTGTAAGGTACGAATTTTAATGTGTTTAAATAAAGTCTTAACTCACGAAATTTTTTCCTTCTCGTCATTCTAAAAAAAATGCTTAAATAAAACCTAATGCAATGTACACAATTTCTTACGTAGGCAAAATATATATTTTCTTTTGCTACTTTATAGAAGTTATGCAGAAGATTGTATTAGAATAATAAAAAGTTGTGACTAAAAGGGAACACTACCATTAAAATATGTCCCTTTCACTTGTTCCCTTTAATAAAAAAATCCCCGTCAACTTATTGTTCATTTCAAAGGTCTTTCTTTCATATTTTGTGGTTCTACCTATGTTCGATCAGGGACCACATGATTATGGTAATGCTATATATCCTTTTCCTTAAAGTTACTATTTAAAAGGGAGTGTAGAATTTCTAGCCGTCTTTTCTTTTATTTAAAGGGCTGTTTGAAATCTTTAATATCACTGGTTGTGACCGAATCATATATTTTGGCAAAGTCACCTACGGTATATCCCATTGCTTCAATAATTAAAAATAATGATCCGCAGGCAGGCGTTGTTTTTGATTTTGCATTGAAAATATCTGAAACGGTAGCTTTTCGTAAGAATGAAACCAATGCAATTTTGTTATAGCTTTTAGCAATTTCTTCCTCATTGTTATTATTAGGTCTAAAATTTTTAGTTTTATCCAATAACCTGTTCAGGCTAATTGCAATCTTAATTTTAATATCGGGAAATAATTCCTCTTTCATATATGCAATTAACTATTTCGTGAAAAATATATCGGTACGTTTTGGCGTACCGATATATTTTTTTATATTTGGTTTGTTATCATTCATTTATGATAATTATTGAATGAATAATGCGATTCTTCTTTGTTTGAATTAGTCTAGAAGCAGTCGCTTGGATTCCCGGTCTAAAAACTGGTAACTTAATGCACGGGATGATAAGCAAGATGCCCATGACCCGGGGCATGGGTTTTCTTATCATAGTGTACCAAACCAGTTCCTGGATCTTAAAGAGGCGTTTAACCCTCTTTATCTGAGCGTTGGTTTATTCAGAAGTTTTGCAAGCAGTAACCAAAAGGCTAAAAGAGCTATGAAACACATCTTATGTAACTTAAACGGTAAAACAGCCACTGGGCAGCTTACCATTCTTTTGCAGCATACCGCGTACGACATTCTCTTTACCAAAAAGCCCAAGAACCCAATATAGGTTTGCACAGAACTGGTTAAAAAAAGTTAACCAGTTCATTTATTATGGGATTTGTGTTGTGCCCTTTTTTCCGGAACTCGAAAATCCTTTTATCCCATAATCACGATCCACACATTTTTTGGCATCCGGCCAAATAACGACAAAGCAGCCTAATGTCATTTAAGGTTATCTCTTTGCGCTCACAATGTGCTGTGCTGTGCTATAGCATTGTTGAAAGGCTAGGGGAGAAGCCATAAAAGTGAGCCAGGTAAGGTACGCCCAATCGGTAACCGCAATCTTGCACACAAAGCAGCAATACCAAACAATAGATCCTTTTTGCCTATGACATAGAACATATACAAAAAATAGCCTCCCAAACCCTGTTGACGCATACGTTTGGAAGGCCTTAACTAAATAAAACTAAGTTTCATCTAATCTTCAAAATTATGAAAAATAATCTTGAGTACAGGGGTATTATACGCCTATGTCTACTATATATCTGCTTTTTAGTTCCCCCACCTTACTTTGCCCATTTCCCCCATGGGCATTGTTTTAAGGATTTCACTATCCTGGAATACCAACAACCGTACCAGATTTCAGGTACCGTTACCGATAGCTATGGCCCCATGCCCGGGGTACATGTACTTATCAAAGGCACCAACACAGGTACCTTTACGGACAAAGAAGGGGAATATTTCCTTTTGGTCAGCAACAAGGATATCCTGGTCTTTTCCTATCTGGGTTACCACAGCCGGGAACTGCCCATACTGGGCAGAACCACCTTGGACGTGCAAATGCAGTCCGAGGTCACCGAACTGCAGGAAGTAGAGGTCAATGCCGGCTACTATACCGTAAAGGAAAGGGAACTCACAGGGAGCATCAGCAGGGTAACGGCCAAGGAAATAGAGCTGCAACCCATTGTAAGTCCGTTGGAGGCCCTACAAGGCCGCATGGCGGGGGTGGAAGTGGTACAACAGAATGGGGTTCCGGGCAGTGCGCCCATTGTTCGTATCCGTGGACAGAACAGTCTGCGGAGAGAGGGAAACTATCCTTTGTATATCATAGATGGGGTACCTATCATCTCCGCTCCAATTTCAGGTGGCAGTAATATGTATTCGGATGGAATAGACCCTTTGAGTACCCTTAATTTATCCAATATAAAGAGTATAGAGGTGTTGAAGGATGCCGATGCCACCGCCATCTATGGCTCCCGTGGAGCCAATGGGGTGGTACTGATCACTACAAAAAAAGGAAACTATAGGCGAAAGACGGAAATAGAAGCAAGGTGGTATTCCGGTCTGGGACAAGTATCCAATAAAGAGGATCTATTAAGCACCGAACAATATTTGGCAATTAGAAAAACGGCATTGCAAAATGATGGCAGGCAATCTGATGAATTTTCAGATTATGACCTATTGTTATGGAACCAGCACCGCTATACGGATTGGCAGGAAGTATTGTTTGGCGGAACCTCCCAAATTATGGATTTCAATGTCGCCGCATCCGGTGGCAACGGTACTACCTCCTTTAGGTTGGGAGGATCTTACCATAATGAAGGACTGGTATTTCCGGGAGACAATAGCTACCACAAAGTTACTGCAGGGTTAAATCTTGACCATATTTCCGAAAACAATAAATTGCATATGAATTTTTCCGCCAAATATGGTATTGACCAAAGTGATGTTCCGGCATATGACAACAGCTTTGTCTCAACGGCGCTCACCCTTCCTCCAAATGCGCCCAAGTTGAAAAATGAAGATGGCAGCCTACATTGGGAGGAATGGGAATATTCGCAATGGGATAATCCCTATGCCGCCATTTTATATAGAAATTCCTCGGATGTAGGCCATAATCTAATAGCCAATTTGGGACTGTCCTATCAATTGTTCCATAGCATGACATTTAAGACCTATATGGGATATAACAATTTGACCAGAGATTACAAAGCCTCATTTTCCAAGGACCAATATAGCCCTGAAATAAGGGAAGGTCAGAACCATAGTTCAAGGAAAAGACATGCCGATAGAAAATCTTGGATCATAGAACCCCAATTTTTATACCGGACCAAAATGGGAAAAGGAACCCTAGACGGTTTGATCGGGGCCACTTTTCAGCAAAACGATAACAAGAACCTAATTGTTACAGGGGAAGGGTTCGTATCCACTGCCTTAATTGGCGATTTGGCCGCAGCTCAGAGTGTTAATATTATCAACAATGAAATAAAAAGATATAAGTACAATGCGGTTTTTGCCCGTTTCGGCTATAACCACGATCAAAGGTATTTCATCAATCTTACAGGACGTCGGGATGGTTCTTCACGTTTTGGACCTAATAAACGCTTTGCCAATTTTTGGGCCATTGGGGGGGCATGGATATTTTCTGGTGAGAATTTTGTCAAGCAGAACCTTCCCTTTATTAGTTTTGGGAAATTTAGGGGAAGCTATGGCATAACAGGCAGTGACCAAATAGGGGACTATGGATATATGGACGCCTATGAGGCAACAGCGGGACCAAATGGTATTTACCCCACCCAACTTACCAATCCAAATTATTCTTGGGAAGAAAACAAAAAATTGGAGACGACACTGGAATTGGGCTTCCTAAATGACCGGATAACCCTGGGGAGCAGTTGGTACCGCAATCGTTCCTCCAATCAATTGGTAGGATATCCGCTTCCGTCAATTACGGGCTTTAGTTCCGTGCAGGCCAATTTGCCTGCTACGGTACAGAATACCGGATGGGAATTTGAACTTGCCACCATGAATATACGTTCCAAAAATTTTCGTTGGCAGACATTTTTAAACCTGACCATTCCAAAAAACAAACTTTTAAGTTTTCCCGATATTGAACAGACTTCCTATGCCAATATTTATAGAATAGGACATCCATTGAACATCCGATTGCTATACGAATACGAAGGTGTGGATCCGGAGACAGGCCTATACCGGGTGAACGATGTGAATGAAGATGGGCAGTATGACTTTAATGATGCCATCGTGGTCAAAAAGTTGGGCAGGGAGTATTTTGGGGGATTGACCAATAAATTCTCCTACAAGGGCATGGAGCTAAGGTTTTTGTGGGAATTTGTTAAACAATCGGCACTTGAACGGGAGACAAGTCTTCCAGGCTATAAGGCAATGCAGACAGCCCAATTTTTCCAAGAGTGGCAATATGGGCAGAATAATAATGTTCAGACCGTATCAGAGTCATTTGATGCCGGTACCGCTTATTATAATGCACTTTTTAGTGAAAGGTTTTTCACGGATGCATCCTTTTTAAGATTGCGTACGCTCAGCCTAAGTTATGACCTGCCCGCTAAACCTTTAAAGAACATTGGATTGAATGGCTGTAGCCTCTTTCTGCAGGCCCAAAATCTCTTTACCCTTACGAATTACAACAGCCTTAACATAGAAAATCCCGGGAATGCAACACTTCCCGCGCTCAAAACCCTGACCCTTGGGGTGAAAATTAACCTTTAAAAAACAAAAACATGTTGAACAAAAGATATATAAAACCCATTATACTGTGCCTTGGTTATCTGTTAACTATTTCCTGTGAAGATTTCGTTGATTTGGAACCGCCAAATTACAAAATGGTTACGGAAACCGTTTTTGAGAATGATGAGACCGCAATGGCGGCAATAACCGGCATTTATAACGAACTGTTTTCTTCTGCGAGTTTCTCCAATGGATATATAAGCTCTGTGACCATATTGGCAGGAATGTCTTCTGACATTTTTGAAACAACCAGTGCTACGGATACAAGATATGGTCCATTTCAACAGAACCAGATTTCACCTAGGGGGACACCTGATGCCAGTGCCAATTATGAGCTATGGTCAAGTGCCTATAATATCATCTATATGGCCAACAGCGTTTTGGAAGGATTATCAAATTCCGACCAATTATCCGAGGAAACACTTACTATTGCCGAAGGGCAAGCCAGGTTCATAAGGGCCTTTACCTATTTTTATTTGGTAAACCTGTATGGTGATGTACCATTGGTCCTGACAACGGACTATAGTAAGAACGCCGTGGCCCCAAAGGATTCGGCAGCAAAAGTGCATGAACAGATATCTACCGACCTAGACTTGGCGATATCCCTTTTGGAGGAAGTGGAGGAGTATGAAAGCTTGGAACGCACCAATATAAATCGTTTTGTTGTGATGGCTTTAAGGGCAAGAATCTATCTATACCAACAGAATTGGGAGAAAGCAGAAGAGTGGAGCAGCAAGGTTATTGATCAAGCCTCTATCTATGAAATCTTGCAGGATTTGGACCAAGTGTTCCTAAAGAACAGCAGGGAAGCCATATGGCAAATATCCCCAGTTCCGGTAGGAAGGCGACAAACTACATATACCAGGGAGGGGTATTTTTTTAGGGGGATAAATAGCTCACGGGTCGTTCTTTCGAATGATTTTGTGGCGACCATAAGTCCGGAAGATAAAAGGTTGGCACATTGGGTGGGTTATAATTCAAGTAGGGAGTTTTATTTTCCGCAAAAATACAAAGATGGAAGCAGTAGCGGCAATATTACCGAATATTCAATGGTATTGCGGCTTGCAGAACAGTATCTGATACGTGCGGAAGCACGTGCCATGCAAGGAAATTTGCCGGGGGCCATATCAGATTTGGACAAATTACGTAATCGGGCCAATCTAGAGCTCATCGCCAATACCTTACCCGGAATCTCACAAGAGGATTTACTGGAAGAAATAATGGAAGAACGTACACGGGAACTGTTTTCCGAATGGGGACATCGCTGGTTGGATCTAAAACGCCTCCAAAAAACAGCTGAGGTATTAAAGCCCATAAAACCACTATGGCAGGATACAGACATTTTCTACCCGATTCCTGAAGAAGAGCGTGCCAAAAATCCAAATATTGAACAAAATGAAGGTTATTGAGCTTTTGTATAAAGTGTTGGCTGCCAAAGAGACTTCGGAATCCGTTTTATTATTCAAACAACCACTTAATATGTATAAGATAACCGAAAAGATAAAGGGATATAAATACGTACTCCAAATATTTCTTTTTGTTGTAATTTCCTCTATGAACGGACAAGAGGGCAATGTGCTTGATAATGGAGCTCCACTGTCATTGGACCCTTCAATCCGTTATGGGCGTTTAGGGAACGGGTTCACTTATTATATCAAGCGTGTGGAGAATGGTCCTGAGAAGATAAACATGCGATTTTATGTCAAGGTTGGGAATAACTATCAACGAGATGAAGAATTGGATTATGCACATGCCATTGAACACCTGGCTTTTAAATGTGCCAAAGATTTTCCGGTCAACCTATTAAACGACCCTGGACTTTTGAATAGTTTGGGTATGGGCAAAAGTGATCTTTTTGCACAAACTTGGAATTATTCCACTTGGTATAGGTTTGATATTCCTTCAAATAGTGAAAATGCGTTCAATACGGGCCTTAGGTGGTTTACAAACATTACGGACCTGGATTTGACCGAGGAAGCTATTTTAAAGGAGAAGGGACCCTTGCTCCAAGAAATTGTTTTTCGTCAAGGCGATAACCTTCAAAAGTTTTTTGCTAAAACAAAATTGAAATCACTCTTAATCCCTTGTAGTAGTGATTACTCCGATTTTTTTAAACTTAATAAGGAATATACACCCGAGACACTTATAGATTTTTATAAAGAATGGTACCAACCAGATCGTATGGCTATAGTTTTGGTGGGAGATATTAAGAACATCGATAAAATTGAAAAGAAGATAATTGATAATTTTTCATCCATGAACAGGGTGAAAACACCAAACAAATGGTTGGCCTGTGTTCAAGAATACTTGACGGGGGAGAAACATTTTGTCCACATGGAATTGGATTCAATAAATTGTGGTGGTAGTAAAGAAGTGGAATTCTTTCTTTACCATAGGAAACCGGAGATAATTGAGAATCTTGAGAACGAGCAGAAAATCAAAGAAAGGCTGTATTGGAAATTACTTTATAAACTGATCAATCATCGCCTAAATGAGTTAGAGAAAACATATGGCAATCACTTTACTTCTTCGTTTTTTCCTCCCGGTCCATATTTGCCTGCAATGGAGTTAAGGATTAGGTCAAATGTGAATACGGTTGGGAAAGGATTGAATAAAGTACTTTTAACATTAAGGCAATTAAAAAAGTTTGGACTTGAACAAAATGAATGGGACGAATTTAGAAATAATTATATCCTACTCATGGACAAGGAAGAAACTGACCGATCAGCCTATTGGTTGGAACGCATTCAGGAACACTTTGTTTATGGTGAAGCATTACCGGGGAACAATGCTATTGACCTAAAAAAATGGCTGTCCAAACTAAGTCTCAAAGAGTTTAATGCGGCGCTTGGCCGCCTTATAAGCGATGATCCGGACGATATTGGGATTGTGGCACCCAAGGGGACCAGGTTTACCGAAAACCAGGTGCGGGGTTGGATACAGCAGGCCCAGTTTCAGAGCGTAGCGCCATTTATCCGCCAAGAAGTACCAAGGGAATTATTAAGTGAAGACCAGAAATCTACTTTAAAATTTAGGGATTACAAGGTTATAGGTACTGCTTCTTTTGGGGCCGAAGAGATTGTGTTGGACAATGGAATGAAGGTAATATTGGATACTTTGACAAATAGCAAGGATAGATTTTATCTACACGGGTTCAGTCCAAATGGCGCATCGTGCTTTCCTGAAAAGGCTTATTTTTCTGCTATAAACGCCCCCTACATTGTTCAAAATTCCGGAGCAGGGTCACTTAATAAATTTCAAATCAATAGTTATTTAAAGGAGCATGCCAAAGGATTGTGGATCCGACCTTATATTAATTACAATGAAACGGGTATTAAAGGAAACGCTGCCATTGATGATCTGGAAATGATGCTTCAATTGATATATCTATATTTTGTACACCCCAGAGAAGATGAAAATGCGTTTGTGGATTGGAAAATTCAAGAAGAAAATCGCCACTTGTATCCTACATATGGTATTATCAACCAAGATTTTGTTGTAAGGATTCGGGAGTTCTTAAAGGATCGCTCAAAAGTACCGGAAGGGACAAGGCGTTTGCATGGCATTCGTCAAACGGATATGAGAGCGGCATATGAAATATACAGAGAACTCCATGGTGACGCCGAAGATTTTACTTTTATTATTAGCGGTAGTTTTTCGGTGGAGGAAGTTTTGCCATTATTACAAAAGTATTTGGGCAATCTTCCTGTAAGGTCCAATTCTATTTCGGATAGAACCCGATTCACCAAAGAGGTGACACTTCCGGCAAGCCCATTATATAAACAATTCAATCCGCATACTATGGGAGCAGGATACAAAATGAAAAATATTTTTTATTACAGAAAGTATCTGTCCAAAGTGGATAAACCAATGCATTGGAAAGAACTAATAGACATTGAAGTGTTGGGTTATATGTTGAATTCCAGGATATTGGATTTACGGTTCTCCGTGGATGCCGGTTTATATGATATGACGGCTTTTGGTACGATTAACAAGGAGTCCTCATTTTATGATATAGGAATTTTACTGAATGTTATACCGAGTGAATTGGAGATGTTGCGAAAGGCCTGCCAATCGTTGGTAAAAGAACTGCGCGATAAAGGAATCGATAGTGAGGTTTTTAAGGATGTAATGCTCAATATTGTTTATCCAAAATATAGGGTGAATAGACAACATCATCCTGCTAGAAGAGTTGAAAAATTATATGATCATTATCGATTTAACGCAAAATGGGCCAGCCCGGTTGAAATTGAGGAATATGTAAAATTACTCACGCCAGAGGATATTCGGACATCGGCACGGAAATACCTTAAGGAAGACAATCTTATGGAATTTACATTTGAGGATGAAAATGGCAATTCCAGAAAATAGTTTCAAGGAATATTTTGTTTGATTAAACTAAGTATAACATCGGATTGATCTTATCCGATGTTATACTTGCTAAAACTACTCCTCAAATTTAAGGCCTTGGATCATCGATTGTTTGAATCGGGGCATTACTTTTTAATGGTTCATCGGTCTCGGAATCATAAACTATAAACGTACCCGACAAATTTTCAATACGTACTTTGCAATCGGAAGTGGATTGCGAATTACAATTGGTATCAACATCATATGGCTGGCCTTCAATAATTACATATCCGGTAGCGTAAAAATCATCGGCCGTTGCGTTCACAAATGCAAAGGACAGTGTAATGGCAAAAATGAATGCCAACATCGGTAATATCAATTTTAACTTTTTCATGATAATATAATTTTAATTAATAATAAGTGCCTACTCTCTTTTACAGGTTTTCGGTCTTCCCCCTGCTCTTGTCGCGCAACAAAATATCTTCATTATTTCACTTTTAATGTTTAGATCCCATGGCCATTTATGGATCTTGACGGGCCTTCTTCCAAGGTATCCCTTTATGTTTGCGTGAAAACCATATGGCCAGTAAGGCCAATAGGAGCAATATCGCATTGAGGACCAAATGCTGTTCCCAGGACAGCAGGGAGATAATGCCCCCACAGGAACAGGGCCTATAGGGAGCAAAAAACACAATGGCCACGGTATAGCCGGTAAATAGGAGCATCAGGACTGCTGCCCCATAGAGTGCCATCAATCTGGTTTTTTTCCAAATCAATAGCAGTGAAACGGCCAGTTCCGACAACGGTATGACCCAAGATGCCAAGGAAGCCATGGCCTTGCCCCCAAGTATGGGCGAGTTCCTGATGTTGTCGTAGAACATATGCCCTTCCAGGAGTTTGGTCAGTCCGGCATAGGCAAATAGTACTATAAACAGCAAACTGGCCGTTTGTACAATTGTCTCCCTAAATATTTGGTGCCGATTCATATCATTTGTATTGATATGGTAAAGTTCGGGAGTTAAAATTGCTTGTAAGGGATAAATGCTTATCCCAGAGGGATTTATGTGTTATATCTCTCCCAAATCGGCCTTTTTTCTAAAAATTTTAGGGGAATATCCATACTGCTCGCTGAATGCCCTGCTGAAATGGGGAACGCTTTTGAATCCGACCATCTTGGCAATGGACTTGAAGTTCAGTTGGGTGTATTGGACCAAGGTCTTGGCCTTGCGCAACCTTTCCTGCACCAGATATTTGAAGACCGTGGTGCCATAAAGCTCCTTGAAACCATATTTCAGCTTGAACTCATTGGTTCCCAATTGATGGGCCAGGTCCTTTAGGTTGGGAAGGTCCATCTGCAGGTTGTTGAGGATCATTTCCTGCCCTTCCCTTATCTTGCGGATGTCCTCATAACTCAGTTTGACCTTTGGTCTTGTTACTTTCTTTTGGGAATTTTTGCCATTGGAGTCCGGATTAATGGCCGTTCGGTTCCTTTCCTTGCCAAAGGTCCTGCCCGTAGTGGTATGGATCACGGTGATCAGGACGTTATGGGAACCGTCCTCTTCGGATTTGATAGAGGTGATATGGCAGCGATTGGGAATGACCAGATTATCATTGGTCAAAAAATTAAGGGGGATGGCCATATCATAGAAGCTCTTTTTACAAAGGGTCCTCCATTTCTGGACCCAATCGGTTTTGGAAGCATCCGTCAACAGGTCCGAAAACGGTTTTCGGACAATATTCCCATACAATTTGGAAAGGATGGTACAGGCTTTTTGATTGGCCATTTGGACGATTCCGTCACCATCCAGTAAAAAACACATCTGCACCAAATGTTCGGTGGTGCCCTTGGAACTCACATATCCCTGGTGGTAGAAGGATTCCTGGATCTCTTCGGCCAGCATGTTGAGCACTATGGCCAGGGCCTCCACATTGTCGTTCCTCTCCGAGGTCTCCAAACGGTAAAAGAAATTACCACCGGCCATTTCCAGGAGCATTTGTTGGATCTCCTGCATTCTATGTTCTGTTCTTAAAGGGACCATGTTCGTGTGTTTGTAGAGGAGTAAAAAGGGTTAAATGTTAAAATGTTTAAAATATCATCGCTCCCAAGCCTAGGCTGAGGAACCTGCTTAAAAAGACCAAGGCCTTGGAAATTTCCCGAAAAGAGGCCGTGGGGATATCGGGATGGTTGGTCATAAGGTAGAACCGTGTCATGACATCGGTCACGGGAGGTTCGATAACAAAGGCCAATGCCTTTATCAACTGGGAGCCTTCCAATGCCAGATAGTCCCTGGCAGCTTTGTCCACCTTACGGAGTTGCCGGATGTCACAGAGAATGGGATAGGCCCGTTCCTCCTGGAACATCAACCGGTCCCTGACGATCCGTTTTGACGCTTGGAGGTCGATTACGGCCCCCTTTTTATAAATGATCTGTACAATATTGTCCACAAGCATGTACCGCGTGAAATCGTTTTGAAAATACTTTTGCATGGCCTTTAAAAAAACTGGTAGGTGATTCTAAATTTACATAAATATAATAATTGTGAATTTTAATACCTTCTATATGACCCTTATAAAGGGGGTTTTTCTTATCTCAGAGGGATTAAAACTTATCTGAGAGGGATGAATTTTATGTGGAGTAGTATAAAATCCTACAAATGCTATTAAATTTTAGGGAACCAAACACAAAATGACCATGGCAAGGATCAAACACAACAATTTTTTGGACACCGTCAACGAGGTGATAACAGATGCCGCGCATCAGGGTATACTACACCTATATGCCGAAGGAGAGAATTTTAACGGAAGAACCATTGGTGTCGGAGGACAGGCACTATACCATTTTGGGACCACGGGTTATTTGGGGCTGGAACAGGACGCCAGGTTAAAAGAGGCTGCAGTTGGTGCCATCCAAAAGTACGGTACCCAGTTTCCCCTGTCCAAATCCTATATATCCCATCCGTTGTACAACGCTCTGGAGGATAGGATCGGGCAAATGTACGGACAGACAATTATTATCACCAAGAACAGTACCTTGGGACATCTAGGGGCCATACCTAGCGCCGTGGACGATAGGGATGCCGTTATACTGGACCACCAGGTGCACTGGAGCGTTCAGAATGCCTGCAAACTGCTAAGGAACAGAAGTATTCCCGTGGACATGGTCCGACACAATCATCTGGACATGCTAGAGGACAAAATAAAATACCATTCCCGAAAGCGGAACCGTATCTGGTACATGGCGGACGGTATATACTCCATGTACGGGGACAGTGCACCACTACATCAACTAATGGCCCTGTCGGAGAAGTATTCCCAATTGCACTTCTATATCGATGACGTGCACGGCATGAGCTGGGCAGGGAGACATGGTACCGGTTTTGTCATGGATCAGTTAAAGGAACTTCCTGGCAACATGTTGTTGTTCGGGACCTTGAGCAAGACCTTTGGTGCCAGCGGGGCGGTACTGGTATGTCCGGATAAAAAAATGCACCATAGGATAAAGACCTTCGGAGGGCCCTTGACCTTTTCGGCCCAACTGGAACCGGCGTCCGTCGCGGCTGCCTCGGCTTCGGCGGACATTCATCTTTCCCCAGAGATCTACTGTCTCCAGAACGAACTGAAGGAACGTACCCAGTATTTCAACGGCCTGCTGTCAAGAACGGATCTGCCCTTGGTGGATAGGAACGATTCCCCAGTGTTCTATATAGGTACGGGAATGCCCAAAACTGGTTACAATTTTGTAAACCGATTGATGGCGGAGGGATTCTATGTCAACCTGGGATTGTTTCCGGCCGTACCAGTAAAAAATACAGGGGTGCGCATCACTATTTCCAGACATAACCAAAAGGAGGAGATAGCTGCCTTGGTGGAGGCCATGGCCCATTATTATCCAAAAGCCCTAGAGGAGACCGGGACCGACCTGGGCAGGGTACGCCATGCCTTTGCCATGGCTGTCCCTAAAACCAGACCAAAAGTTGTCCATGGTGATCTCGACATCCTATTGGAAAATTCGATAACCAAGGTGGATAAGAAAATATGGAACAATTTAATGGGGGCACAAGGAGCCATGGACTGGGACGGACTGTTGTTTTTGGAGAACAGTTTTCAGGGGAACGAACTCAAGGAACACAATTGGGAGTTCCGATACTTGATAATTATGGATTGCAATGGGAAGCCCATATTGGCCACGTTCATGACCGCAGGGTTGTGGATGGACGATATGTTGGCTAAGGAAACTATATCAAAAACCTTGGAAAAAGCCAGAAAATATGATTCCTATCATTTGACCTCTAGGACACTGTCCATAGGTTCCCTTTTCACCGAGGGCAATCACCTGTACTTGGACCGGAAGCATCCTTTAGGTGATAGGGCCCTGAACATACTGATGTGGACCCTGGAAACCTTGGGGCATAAAATGGGGGCCAAAATGACCGTTCTCCGGGATTTTGGACCGGATGAAGAAATGGGGGGATTTTTTAAGGACCAGGGATTTGTCCGAATCCAAATGCCGGATTCTTGCGTCGTGGACCTTACGGACCATATGGATGTCCAAACCTATATCGCCCGGCTTTCTGTCCGCAACCGTCGTCATTTCCGAAAGGAGATACAAGCTTTTGAACCGGAATTCCAAGTGGACATCCTCAACACTTGTCCTAAGGAACAATTGCCGCAGCTGATCGAATTGTACCGCAATGTACATCGGAACAATCTTGGCCTGAATACCTTTTCCTTTCCGGAACGGGTCTTTAAAAACATGTCCGATAATCCACATTGGGAGTTTATCGTGCTTAGGCTAAAGAGCGGCCCACCAAAACCCATCGGGGCAATGTTCTGTTACAAAAACCAGGGCAAAACCTACGTCCCGGCCTTTGTGGGATTGGATTACACCTATGTGACGAGCCATTATACCTATCGTCAATTATTGTACCAGACCATTAAAAGGGCCATCTCCCTAGGTTTTTCCCATATCGATTTTGGATTGACCGCCTCCTTTGAAAAACGTAAGCTGGGTGCAGTGGTCAGTGAACGGTATGCCTTTGTACAGGCCTCGGACAACTATGTCCTGGAACTTTTGGGCACCATGTAGCATGAAGGTTAAACCTAGAAGGGATGAAGTATCAAAGATTGGTATCGGAATTCAAGACGCAACTCGATAAACTGGAAAATGGAAACGGAGACATTCTCTTTAGGGCTGAGTCCGGTATTTCCATGGTAGAACGCTACATCAAAAGGCTCCAGGCCCAAATCAGCAAGAAGGCCTTTGCCTCCCAAGTGGAGGAGATCAATTTTTTTAAGCATATCAAACCCCAATTCTTCAGCAAGCTCATCTATTATGGCCGGTTGTTCAACATCGAGAGCAGGCGGCCGCGGGGAAGCAATGCCGCACAGGTGAAATACCTGAAAAACCAGATCGAAAAGCTGCAGATCTTCTTTAACGACAATCTGGAATTCTATAACTATTACCGCCGTGGGGCCATATCCCTGGACGAACAGTATTTTGTACGTGGCAACATGGACCTGCGGCTGCCCCTGGAATCCTTTCACTTTATGATCGACGACCAGTTCTCCACCTGTCAGGACGGTACGGTGGCTACCATTATGGCCTATGACATGCTCATTGTTTACCTGCAAAGGGAGATCGATACGCTGACTATCAACATGGACGACTTAAAAGACAAACCTATGGAACGACCTTCAAAACTTTTTTGGACAGGTAGCAAGACGGACCTGATAGAGCTCCTCTATGCCCTTCACTCCACTAAATGCATCAATAGCGGTACTGCGGACATCAAGGAACTGGCGGCCCATTTCGAACACTTCTACAATGTGGACCTTGGCAACTACTACCACACCTTTATCGAGATCAGGTCCAGGAAGACCGGTAGGACCAAGTTTTTGGACAGGCTCATCGAGATGTTGCAACAAAGGATGGAGGGTCTGGACGACTGACCCAAAATCCCCCACCTTGGGATAGAGGTGGGGGATTTTGGTTTTATCGATTTCAATATAGAATTTGATTGTTTTTTAATGGTAGTGAGAAGAGCATGCTATGCCAAATCGTTATAAAAACTGCCAAAAAATATTTCAAAAAAATATCTCCCACCTCTATCATAGCTATGGAATTTTAACCAAAATGCCTCTGCAATTTTGTAGGACGAAAATCAAATCAAGGATCCACGAACACTAAAGGACAAAATAGTAAAGTTTGTGGACTAAACCTGGTCAGGGGCCGTCAAATTAGTTGACAGCAATGCGATGGCCCCTTTCCATAAAAAACCGTCTACAATGGCAGCAACGATCATTACCACAGAAGATTTATTGGAATTTAAACAGGAACTTCTCGAAGAGATCCGGGAAATGTTCAATGAAAATCGGGCCCAGATCATAAAAAAGGAGTGGCTAAAAAGTACCCAGGTCATGGATATGCTCAATATCAGCCCGGGGACCTTGCAGAAATTTAGGCACAACGGCACCCTGTCCTATACCAAAATAGGAGGGCTCATTTTTTACGAGGCCGATCAAATCGAGAAGATTCTTTTGGATAACCTGGTCACCAATTCAAAAGGCAAGTAATGAACTATATAAAGCACCTTAATGGGGTATTTCGGCAATTCTCTAAAGATTCAAGGCTCAATCCCTCACATGTGAGCCTCTACATGGCACTGTTCCAATGTTGGAACCAGAACAGGTTTCCCGAGAGTTTTCAAGTGGATCGGGAGGAGACCATGACCCATGCCAAAATAGGATCCAGGACCACCTACCACCGTTGCCTGAACAATTTGAACGATTGGGGCTACATCTCCTATCTGCCCTCCCACAGCCGGTTCAAGGGAAGCCGTATTATGATGCCCATTTTTGGGACAACTGCTGGACAACTCCTGGACAACCCCGAAACTAGTGTTGGACCAGCGGTGGTACCATATATAAACATTAACAAACATAATAAAACATTAAATAAACTCTCTAGAGAGAGCAAGCCAAAAAATGAACATGATGTTGTTGAGTTTTTTAAACTGAACAAGTGGCCGCTTAGCGAGGGGGTAAAATTTTACAATCACTATCAGGGGGTAGGATGGAAGGTAGGTGGAAAGTGCATGATAGAGGACTGGATGGCCACGGCGAGAAATTGGATGCTCCGGGCCAGGGAATTGAAAAAGGAAAGTGCTCTTGTTGGAAGGTCCAACAAAAAGCTGACTGCAGATTATCTGGATATCGAAACAAATAAAAATTATGGGGAACCCTTGTGATAAAATGCAAAATCTACGGCCACATATTTTGGTGGAAGGAGGCATTGAATACTGCCTGGGAAATTTTGACGGAAAACGTATCGATTACGACTTTTCCAAAGTGCTCCTCTATCTGGAAGCCAAGGGTCGGTCCCTCTTCGGGGAAGGTTTTAAGGTCCGCGCAGAGGACAGGGGTACTTTCCTAAAGCTTTGCAGCTATATGGTCAAGGATTTCGAGAGTTGTCGGCAAATGGAAATGGATACGGCCAAAGGTATATTGTTGACAGGGCCGGTGGGTTGTGGCAAAACGAGCATGATGAAGTTGATTCGGCACCTTGTCCCCCATAAAAGGACCTACGATATAATTCCTGCCCGGAATATCACCTTTGCCTTTAACCACATTGGATACAAGATCATAGAGGATTACGGGAACGGCCGGTCCTACTGTTTTGACGATCTGGGGGTGGAACCCATGGGCAGATACTATGGGGACGATTGCAATGTCATGGGGGAGGTATTGGTCTCCCGCCATGAACTCTACCAGCAATCCAAGATCCCTACCCACATAACCACCAATCTCAATGCCGAGGAATTGGAGGAGCGATACGGAAAACGCGTCCGTAGCCGTATGCGCCAAATGTTCAATCTGATCTCATTTGACAAGCACACCAAGGATAAACGAATCTAAAATCGACCAATATGAAAATCGCAACCTTCAACATCGAAAATGTATATCATCGGGACAAAAGCCTTATGCGGCCCAAGCTGAAGAAATGTGTTTCCGATTGGGTATCGGAACTCGACAACCTAATGCACAGAATCCAAAAAAATACAAATGATATTGACCGTATCAGGGAACTCACTTTTTTGTTGGGGTTTGACAAGACCGACAATCGGCCCTATGGGGTACTGCGAAAAAGACAAGGGGAACTCTTTCTGAAACCACATGGATCTGCACATGAGCCCAAAGCCTCCCGATTGACTGATTGGAATGGATGGGTGGCCCTGCAGACCGTGGCCATTCCCTTTAATGCGACCCTCAACAAGGCCAGGCTCATTGCAGATACGGATGCGGATGTCCTTGTCCTCCAAGAAGTCGAGGATAGGGCCTCATTGATGGATTTTAACCATGGACTCTTAAGGGAGTTCAATGTGGAACCCTACGAACAGGTCCTACATTTGGAGGGTAACGATGGCCGTGGACGGGGGATGGCGATCATGGCGAAAAACGGTTACCGATTGGATACCTTAAAAAGCCATGGTTTGGAACGGACCCAGGACCAAGAACCTATATTTGAAGTCGATTGTCTGGAGTATACCATTACTACCCCGGAAGGCCGATCGGTTCATATCATTTCCGCACAGTTTTCATTGGACAAGGACACCAAAAGAAAAGTTCAGGTACAGAAGGTAGCCGATATCTATGATCTAATGAAAGACTCGGGAAAGGAATTGGTCCTGTTATGCGGGACCTTGAACGATGTGTCCTATAGCGATTGCCTGAGCCCCCTACTTCGTGAGACCGATCTATCGGATGTGTCCAGACATCCTAGTTGCAGAGTGGAAAAGGATTTAGGTAGGGCTAGTGGATATTTTAGATTGGGTGCCTATCGCATGGGAGTGAATATTAGGCAAAAGGATTATATGCTTCTTTCCCCGGAAATGAAGGGGAAGCTTGCTTCTTGCGGGCTTGACCGTAAAGGGATGTGGCCTGATGGCAATTCGGGATGGGAAACCTACCCAAACTTGAAAAGTAGGATCCATGCGGCCAGTTCACATCCTTTGATCTGGGGAGAGTTCAAGAATATTTGAACAAAGCGGATGGCTTTTGATCCCAGAGTTTACCTAGTTCAAGGTATTGGTGCCTGCCACCCTCAGCACATTGCCACTACATTCCATTTCGGGCAATAAGCCTCAGGGGGGTCTTGGACACGAGCAAGGGTTTTACGGTCCATCCTGCACACCTTCGGCTCCGCTACCCATAAAACCCTTGCTCAAGTCCGCCTGGCCGACTGCCAGATTGGATTCCATTTATGCATTTTGTGCCGTTACAAAGGCGATGGAATTCTTTCATGGGCAGTTTTCGAACTACCGTCATTCGAACCCTCGGACCTTTTTTGGATGGCGAAAAAACAACATTCCCCCTTGTCCGACGGCATAAACCAGTCACACCCATGGCGCGATCTTATTTATACGTCTTTCCAAGTTCGAATGTTGTGTTGGGTTTTGCATCAAAAAAGGTAACGTGAGAGCTCTATGGGAAGTAAGTCAAAAACAGCAAATCATGAAATCGAATCCAAAACCTAAAAATGAAACGGCACAAAAGTATCAAAAAGGCCTGCCTAACGCAGGCAAGGAAAACGTTCGAGATATAATAAGTAAATCATTTAAATCCATTATTAACCGTCCACTGTGAGGTGGACATAATCTTTTTCAATTATGAGCAAATTCAGAAACCATGTACAGTTGATCGGGAACATCGGGGACGACCCGACGATTACGAATCTTGAAAGTGGCAAAAAAGTGGCCAAATTTCAATTGGCGACCAATGAGCGCTACAAAAACGCCAATGGGGAGAAAGTCCAGAATACGGACTGGCATACCATTGTGGCCTGGGGCAAAACCGCTGAAATCGTTGAGAAGTATGCCATTAAGGGCAAAGAAGTTGGGGTCTCAGGGAAATTGAAGACCCGAAACTATGAAACCAAAGAGGGTAGCACGCGCTATGTGACCGAAGTGGTCGTGGATGAAATCCTGTTGCTTGGAAGCAGTTCCTAAATGGATATCATTTCAGGATGCAGTAGATAAACAAAGGGGGCGTTCCCGAAATTAAACGCCCCCTTATAGATTAATACTAACTCATATGAACTTCAAAACTAGACAAATAAAGGAACGGATACAACATTTTAACGGTTCGTTAGTACTTTATCAAATCCCAATTATCGGGACTAAATTTACGGAAGGCATAAAGTACCTTACCGAGGCCGGAGAGTGTTATTGGTTGGTGACGGATACTTCCGTTATCGCCAAAAGTTTGATGGGCAAAAGTCGATTCATTAGCATCGATTTTAAAAAATTTACCCAAGAGGAAATGACCATTATGGGATATGAGGCCAAAATTGATTACATTGATGGCAATGGGCTGATCTTTGAGACCCAAAAATATCATTTGACCGACTTCCCCTTGGACGAGATCAGATTGTTCTTTGTGGACGACACCCTGATGCTCCCTAGTGAATATTAAATTGAATGAAGGGCGGACCGATGCTGGTACCGCCTTTTTTATTAGTTGCTTTTTCATTATCCCGATCATTTTTCCAAATCCATTGGAAATTCCTCAAAATTTGACTTTAAAATCTCTTAAAATTTTTTATCACTTACCAGTTTGTTGCCCATCAGACTACATTGGGCTTTAAGACGGAAATTTTTCGCCGGCGCGAAAAAAGGAATAGCAAGAGGGTAACGCGCTGAAGCGACGTTACAACATGTCTTTCTTTGAAATGCCTTTGTTTATAGGCCTTTGCCGAGTTTGTTTTTTTAGGTGCAAAATGCTATTGGGTCAAATCCGGCCATAGACCCCCAAAACATTAACAAAATATGACCCAATGCTGATTTTTAAAGGATGGACCATTTTTATACGATACGATTTAGAAGGAATACCGCCCAGCGGTTCAAACGCTTTTCGAAGAAAGTTGCCACTTCCTATTCGGAGGCGATGGACATGATCATCGATTTTTTTGAGTGGCACGGTTTTCTGCCTTCGGACAAATTTGAAAAGAGTGTTGGCAAGGAAGTCCTAAAGAATAGAAAAAGGACGGAAGCAGCAATTGCAATTATCCGGGAAATTGAAAAGAGCCAGACCAAGCCTACTACCGCCATGCTGGAACTTTTGTTCGAACACTCGCCCCAAAAGAGACAGGGACAGCCCCCTTTGCTTATTGATGGAAAGGGTCCCGACCCTGAAAGGGATAGGTTCTTTAAAAAGGTGGAGGAGGCCATTGCCATGGAAAAGGATTTCACGAATCTTAAACGGGATTTTGGAGAATTAAGAACCGATTTTTTAAACGTATTGAACAGGGTGGAATTGGTGAAGATTAACTTCGGAAAGCCAAGATTACAATTGGATATGGCCCCAGAGGATTTCCAAAAACTGAAGATCAGAATAGAAAAGCAATAGGACCATGTATATCAGTATCACCAAACAACATCTGGATACCACATTTTCGCAAAGCTGCTCGGATTTTGTGGCCTATCTGGAAAAAGAGAACGAAGGAAAACAGCCCGAACTGCAGGAACATTTTTTTGATCAGCACAACGACCGGATCGCCCCCGAAAAGGTCATCAAAGAAATTGATGGGAACACTGCCAAATTGAAAAAGCGGGAACCCAAATTCTTTGCCCTGACCATCAACCCCAGTCAGCGGGAATTGAAGCATATAAACAATGATCCAAATCTTTTAAAACAATATGTTCGCGAGGTCATGAAGGATTACGCGGCTTCCTTCCATCGTGATATCCCGGTGTCCGTGGACAGTATCAAATACTATGCGAAGTTAGAATATGAACGCATCTTTAAAGGATTTGACAGGGAGGTGAAAGAGAACCAGGAATACAGGGCCAAGATCGTAAAATTGGAAAATGAAATCCGTAAGGTGGAACGTGGGGAGGGTTCCGGAAATGTAAAGATGATGAGGAAGGAAATTGCTAGGCTCCATACCCAAATCCCACACCGCATTGATGGACAGGTGGTGGCACAAGGGATGAAAAAGCCAGGATTGCAGACCCATATCCATATTATCGTGAGTAGAAAGGATGTTACCAATAGATATAGTCTTTCCCCTGGCAGCAAATACAGGGAGTCCGAATCGACCCTGAATGGGAGGACGGTAAAGCGGGGATTCAATCGGGACCAATTTTATGAAAAGGCAGAAAAAAGGTTCGATACCCTATTTAAATACCAACGAAACTACGTGGAATCCTATAGTGCGCGTAAGGCCTTTGTCCAGGATCCCAAAATTTATTTTGCACATCTACTGGGATTGCCTACCAACGAAAGGAGCGCGGCCCTTAAACTAATGGGTGCCGCCGGGGTGCATGTTCCCATACTAAATATTCCCGCGAACAAGGTGGAGGCTGCCCTGCAGGCGATTAAACAATTTAAGAAGGCCATCGATATTGCCAGATCTTCCAGTTCCATCGGTATTTAGGAATTCCAGAAAGTGATAGTGGTTCATATCAGTAATCCAAATTGAAAGTTATGGTACTTATTACATTAGGAATCTATGGGTTGGCGATGGCAGTGTTTTATCTGTCCTATGCGCACTATAAGTACGCCTTTGTCCAAAATGTCCTGCTCTTGATACTGTTGGGTGCAGTGCTCCACTTCCTGCTCGGTCGGCAGGTTTTTGCCATTGTCTTGTTGTGGTGGCTATTACCTTTTCAATTAATCAATCTTGGACTTTTTATAGGCTTCTATTATCACTTCGATATTAACCGAGAACCTGAAAAGTTTGGGGTCAGGTTCCCCTTGTTGAACGGTAATCTGGTGTTGAAAAACATTAGACGTGGGGTTTCGATCATCGGTTCGGCCGGAAGTGGAAAAACGGAAAGCGTGGTCTATAGTTTTCTAAGGCATTTTGGCCAACATCAGTTTTCCGGGGTTATCCATGACTACAAGGATTTTGAACTTACGGAAATGGCCTATCCTCTTTTTGGCAAGGCCGATATTCCTTTTCATATTATCTCCTTTGATAATATCCATACCCGGGTGAATCCCATTGCGCCCAGGTACATGACGGACGAAGAAAGTGTGAATGAGGTTTCCAGAGTGCTTTTGGAAAACCTTTTGGAGCAACGGGAATCCATAGCTATGGGATCTTCCAAATTCTTTAACGATGCCGTGGAAGGGCTGTTGGGCGGGTTGATCTGGAAACTGAAAACGGACCATAAGGAGTATTGTACCCTGCCACATCTTATTGCTACCTATCAGTATCTGGATACCCCGAGCCTGATACAATTTCTGAGTTCCGACTATACCTCCAAGGCCATGGCGGATGCCTTTATTTCCGGAAAGGATTCCGAACGCCAGACCGCCGGGGTGATGGGGACCCTGGCCAACGCCCTTAAAAAAATCAGTACCCAACGTATCTTTATGGCACTTTCGGCCGATGAAGTGCCCTTGGACATCAATAACCCTGAACATCCATCCGTGGTTTCAATTGTGAACAATCCCAAATTTGAAACCGCCTATTCCCCTGTAATTGCCACTATAATACATACCATTTCGAAACAAATGGGAATTCGGGGCCGACACCCGTCCTTTTTTCTTATGGAAGAGGCACCTACCATTCGCTTGCTCAATATGCACCGCATTCCAGCGACCTTAAGAAGTTATGATATTGCCACCATATACGTGCTCCAGGACAAGGTCCAGAACGATATAATGTACGGTGATAAGGCCAGCAGGGCCATTTTGAGCAACCTGTCCTATCAGTTCTTTGGCAAGGCCAATGATCCCGATACGGCCCGATATTACGAACGCTTTTTTGAAATTGTAAAACGACCTACCAAAAGTGTGAGCAAGGGGGAGAATACCCTGAATTTTGATACCCGTATTACTAAAGGGGAGCGGGAGGTAAGCAAGATCCGGGCGGAAGAATTCTTTAGGCTTAAGGAGGGAGAATTTATTGCCTTTGCGGATGGCAAGGATAAAAAAGTACGCTTTCCAAAGCCCGATATTGTCAAATGTCTACCAGACCCTAAATTCCGAATCGGGGATGGCGCTATAAAAGCAAACTTCGAGCAGATCCATTTGGACGTTAGGAAATTTTTGACTTTAAAATAGAAACTGCAGTTTCTTGATGACAAATTGTAGTAAAGATAAAATGGGAGGCAGGACATTCTGGACAAAATGACTATAATATTTACTAATGCCAATGAGATCTTTAAATTTTCAACCTGTAATCGTGGTAGGGCTATAAAATTTATTAAAAATTGGAACGTTATTTGATTATAGTATACTGAGCTATAAGTTGTTAATGTACTAGCGATATTATAAGTTGTCAACAAAATTTAATACATTTGTATTATGATAAGCCTCTTTAAAATATTAAAAGGTAATAAGTCAATAGGGCATAATCTTTCTGACATTTTTCCTCGTGAAATGTTTTGGGATATGAACATGGATGATTTGTCCTTGGAAAAGGATAGTGATTTTATTATCCAGAGGGTTTTATCTAGGAGCATGCACAACTCTGAGTATTTGGGGAAATTGGAAAAACTTTATTCCAATAGCGAAATTTGTGCGATTGCTTTACAAAGTTCAGAGATTCGAGGTAATGAGGATATTGAATTTATTGCCGAACGATATCAATTAAAACCTGAACAGTTCAAAAAATACATTTCCAACTTATCTTTGTATGCATAAAACAGGAGTTTCTGAATTGCTTTATGGAGTAATTCAAAAACTTATGAATCATGAATTATTTGATAAATTCCTGCTTGGTGGAGGGACCAACTTGGCCATAAAGTACAATCATAGGGTCTCAACGGACATTGATTTGTTTTCAACAGAAATAGTAGGCACCAACCATCTCTCTGAGATTTGTCATTTCTTGGAAAATGAATTTGGCAAAGAAAACACCATCATAAACAAAAAAAATTTTGGATCTGAACAGCTATCGCATTTGGAAATCTTCTTGAAAAAAGAAGTTATCAAGATTGATATCATCCAAAATCTGAAATTACTGCACGAACCATGTGTTATTGATGGAATAAGACTCATAAGCGATCATGACATAGGAGCACTTAAACTTTTGGCAGCTGCTGACAGAGGCAATCAAAAGGATTTTTATGACCTTTACCTTTTAACCGAAAAAAACTCATTGGGTTTTTACTACGGTATGCTAAGGAAAAGACAGGATACTTTTAATAAGATAGAGGATAGAACCATTTTTGATATCCAAAATGGTAGGCCACTTGAAGATTTGAAAAAGGATGCCACATGTCTTGGCGATTTCTCAAAAGCTGGCGATAGGAGTAATTCAGGTAATAGGGTAATACTCACGGAAGAATCGACCATAAAATTTGATTGGCCCGTTTTAAGGGATAAATGGTTGAAAAAGGTTCAGGAATTTGCCCAAGAGGAAGGACTACAATTCAGACGCACCGATTCAAAAAGAAAGCCCAAAAGCTTTTTTGGTAAGTTTCGATTTTCAAGAGGTTAATTCAGAGGTTTGGTTTCAAATTAACAAATTCCTTTTAAAATCATTAATTTGACACTCTTTGTACGGTAAGGATTTACTGAAAATCAATAGTTTATATAAAATAGAATTTTAGCCCAAAGCCACGGTTGGACGAAAGTCTCCTTTCACTTAACTGTAACCTCATTGGGAGTTTGGTTTTATTACATTTAAATTCAGGTAGATTATCTCAATTTCAAAATTAGATCCCTATCCCCATTCAACTCTTCTAGTTTCACCAATAGGCTCTCGCGTGCTCCCAGAGTAAATTTGGTATACACACTTACAAACTGTACTGACCGGTCTCTGAGAACCACTTTTGGTATTTGAAACTTATAGACAGGGAAGAGGTGCGTTTCCTGATAGGAGGACTTACGCTTATTATTGCCGTTCACTTTGTATAGGTCCAGAGAATTGATCTCGAAATCTATTTGGGAACCGTTCTCAATTTCAAAGACCACGTAGACCTCATTGAGATAATAGATACTTTTTGTCATGCGGACCGTGACGCCATCCTTATATTTTATTTGGTCAAAAGGCCTGGGATTTCGAAGCAATTGGGCGCAGAGTTTTGGATAGTCCAAAGTCTTATCATTGATAGGGACAGTATCCGAGTCAGCCATGCACAAATTTCCCTTGGAGTCCATGGAGGGACCGGTCCTTTCATGACCAATTCTGTCGGAGATATCAATGAAATAGTTCAGCTTTTCAAGCTTTTGGGAATACCATAGCAAAAAGGAATATACACTACCATTCTGGGTTACTACCAATAGATTGCTTTCTTCCCCTAGTGTGGCCTGTAGCAACCCAAGGTTCTGTGCCCTTTCCCTATTGAAGCTGAAGGCGTAATTGGAAGAACCGGTAATTCCCTGCCGGATGGGATCGGGAAAGAACATGGAAACGGTCATTTGTTCGTTGGCAAATATGGTGTCGGTAACTTTTACATTTTGCGCCTCCACAGAGGCCATAAAGATCAACAGACCTAAAAAGGTTATGGATTTTTTCATTGGTGTATGGATTTATGGCCCCTCGGGAGCCTTTAAAATGAGTTTGTAATTGTTGAGCACGGCCACTTTAGTCTTTCTGTGGCCCCGTTGAAAGACTTTTTTGATACCGCTTACCTGTGGAACCCCGGCGATATTGATATCGTCCAGGACATCATCGACCACCTCGTTGGCCACTTCCCCCCTTATACTGTTCTCCACATAAATGCCCTCCAGTCCATCCTGGAGGTCGAAAGCTTTCATCTTCACAGGAATATGGTCTATATTGTCAATCTTGAGGAGTGTCCTGTTCGGCTTAAAATTGACGATGCCGTAGACCAAGGTATTTTTGGGAATCATTGTGTTGCCCAATTGGATTTCTTGAAGTAGTCGCATTTGCAAACGGCTGTTGGCCCTTACCACTTGATTGCCGTCCACCTCTACCAAAACATTTGGCGGATCGGGAGCATAGGATAATGGATCGGATTTAGGGTCGGCAGCAAAAAAGAGTTGGTGCTCCAATGCCCGTTCCTTGGTAGTAAGGGATTCTACAACTTCCTTTACGATAGTATCCTTGGCCATGGGCTCAGCTGCCTTATTTTTTTGTGTTTCCACCTTCCGATACCTGCTTTGCGAATAATCGATCCGGCCTTGGCTGTAGATGCTGTCCACGATACGCTGTTTATCCCTATCCATAAAATCGGGATCATATACTCCAGTAGAATCCAGCAACCTTTCATCGTAAACACTAGGTGCATTTTTGACCCGTTCTTCGGGGATATTGTCCACGGCTTCCAGTTTGGAACGGTACTCGCTTTGTTGCTCCTCCAATTTGGGCACCTCGGTCTGTTTCAAGGGTTTCTCCGATTCATCCCCGTTGTCCATGACCATCATGGTATATCCCCCGATGAACAGAACAATGACGAGTATGACCGAACCAAATACGATCTTGTTCCTTTCAATTTTCATCCTGTACTTTTTTTAAGGAGTTTTCGAAATAATTGGTGATCAATAGTCCATGGGTGTTTTTGGGAAAGTTGCGGTCCACATGGATCAAATTGCCCGTGGTCACCAATTCGTAGGTGTCCGTTACCTTGCCCCGATTGATCTCGAAGCGGGTAGTGGTACGAAAGGTATAGGGTTCTTGGGAAATCTCTATCTCGGATTCTATCTGGATGACCTTTTGCACCAGGGAGTACTGCAATAACCTGTTGTATACCCCATCCGATTTTTTCTGCCTGTAAAGGGCGTCCACGGAACTGTTGCCCAACCATAGGGCCTTCTCCAAGTTCTTTTGATAATTGCTCGGATCTATATTGTAGAAATAAGTGTGGAACAGTTCCAAATGGGACAAGACTTCTACGCCCAGATTTTCTTTTTGGGAAACCAATTTCAAGGGTATTACGTTCCCATCGGTATTTACCATAAAGGCCCTGTCGACCGTTTCCCGGTGCAGTTTTAAAACGGACAATATGGCTACGACACAGGTCACCGTCATGCCAATGACCAATGACCATACGATGAACCGGTTTTGGTCAAGTACCTTGTAGATATTTTTATAAGGTGTTTTCATTTTTGGTATTAGTAGTTTTTAACGGTAATCTAAAGACCGCTGAACAGTTTCAGCGTAAACGAGATGGCCCGGCGGTACAGTTTGAATTTCAGGAACACGATAAATCCTATGGATCCCAATTGTATCAAGGGCGCGAAGAATTGGCTGCCCCAGTCCGTTCCGAAAAGGTCGGACCAAAAGTTGGTGTTCACCTCGGTATATAGAAGGTTGATAAAGACATTGACCAGAAAAAAGGCCGGCACCAGCATATAGACCCCTGCATAGAGCTTAAAAAAGTTATAGGCCATGGACCTGAACTTTTCAAACACGGCCAGGCTGATTACCAATGGAAAAAAGGCCTGCATGATCCCTAACAGAAAGAAACGTTCCGCCAAGAACAAGGGATAGATGAACAGGTCCATCAACCATAGGAACAGGCCGATAATGAAAGCCAATATCTTTAGGCCGAACAAGGGGGTGACCAAAGCCTCGTATAATAGGGCCATGGCCTTTTTGGCCGCTTCGATGGCCCCTACATCCTGCTCGATGTCGATTTCCTGCATCTGCAAGGGAAGTAGGGCAGGGGCCGTGTCCCTATATTGGGACTCTATGGCCACCAAAATAGCGTCGAAGACCCCCAAAACCTGAGTGGAAAAAATGACCAGAATGACAACCGCAAAATTCTTGGCCAGTTCCCCAGGGGTCAGTCCCCAGGTGTACCCTTCGTTATTGGCCACACCTTCATTGTACTTTTTTAGGATATTGATCAGAAAGAACAATACGGCAAGGGTCTTCATGCCCGTAATGGTGTACTGTGAAAAATCACTGTTCTTAATGGCTTGAAAAACAGTGTCCACGTATTCCAGTCCTATGTTTAAGGCTATCCCTGACATGTATCAATAATTGGCCTTCCTACCGTTGATAACGGCCTGCATTTCCCTAAAGGCGATGATTTCCCTGTAGCGCCGTGTCTTGGACTCTATTTCGGCCACCATTTCCTTGGATTGCAGTTCCTTTTTCTTGAGGATCGCAGCACGTTCCGCATCGGTCATTCTGAGGTTGTCACTGGATAGCACTTCTTCTATATAATCCATGCCGGACAATGAGTTTTCGATGATGTCGTTGAATGAATCCGAGATTCGGGCAACTTCATCCGGTCTGATATAGGGAGAGCTGAATATTTCCCTGAGGTCGTCCTGTACGATATCGAACAGGCGTTGGTTGCTATTGGCCAGTTCCTTTACGGCCTTTAGCTGTTTGATGACATCGTTGACCTTGTTCACGTTCTCTTTCTGTTCCTTCAGAAATTTGACCGTCTTCAACAATTGTGAGGTCTGTTTGCCCGATTCCACCAAGGATTTCATAAAGGAGATGAAGTTGGTGTTGTCATATACCGGCATACCCTGGCAGGTAGCTCCTGCAGGCAATAAAAGGGCAAAAGCCAGTGCAATCGCCATTGTTCTGATTTTCTTTTTCATAGTGTTATTTTTTTTGTGTTATAAATTCAGTTATTGCTTTCTCCATATTCCGGGTCTTATTATAAATAGCCATTATGGCCTCGTTTTCTTCGCCATCGGTTAGATAGGCAGCATAGACTTCAGGGGGTACCTCCAACCTGAAAATGTTGCTTTCCTTGCCTATCTTGATGAACATTTCAGTGTACTTCCGTGGTCCTGAAAGATTGTTCTTGATGGATTTCAATTGGTTCAGATCGTGGTTGGACAGGTTCAGCCTGTTCTTTAGTTCCCCATATCCTTTTTCGTTGTTCAGGCTATAGATGACTTGGGTGTTTTCCATTATACTGGCCGAAGTGGAATTGTTGGGCAATTGGTTGATGGATTGCAGGATGATCCCAATGGCCCCGTTCTGTTTGCGGATGGCCTGATAGTAGAATTCCACGCTTTCCAGTACGTTTTCGAATTTGAGCTGTTTGGCAAACTCGTCGAAAAGGATAATTCCCTTTTCCGCTCGGTTTTTCCAAATGGTGCGTTGGATGGCGGACTTGATCAGTTTCAACATTACTGAAAGGATTTCCTTATTGTCCTTTACCTCGTCAAGCTCAAAAACGATCAAGCGTTTATCCTCGATCTTGAAGGTCTGGTCCTCGCTGACCTCGAAGAGGAAACTGTAAAGGCCATTGCCGACATATTCGGACATGATATGGAGAAAGCCGGGGATGTTGAAGTAATCGGCCTGTATCTTAAGTTCGTCCAACAAACTCTTTTGATTTTCCTCTATGAAACGATAGAAAGAATCCAGCGAATGGTTCTCCCTGACCATCTGATAATAATATAGGAGTATCTTTTTAATGGAGACGGACTGCGCCTTGGTGGCCTTCAGCTCCGATGCCAATAGTTCAAAAAGGAATACCGAAAGATCCTCCAAGCGTTCTGGCCCCACATCGTCGGGATTTGATATAAAAAATGGATTGATGCCCAGGTTCTTTCCGCTCTCATATCTCAGTACGGTGTATTGTTCGGGATAAAGCTTTGCGAACTTGGTGTAGGACCCTCCAAGGTCGATGATGACCAGCCGGACGCCCGCCTCGAAGTATTGGCGCAGGATATTGTTGGCCAGGAAGGACTTGCCCTCGCCCGTTGGGGCGAAAATGGCAAAATTCCGTGCTTTGATCCTCTTTTTCCTTTCATCCCAGACATCCTTTAGGACAGGGATATTATGTTCCCGGTCGTTGAAAATGATTCCTGTAGCATCCGATTTGTAGTTGCTATTGTTGATATACAGGCACAGGGCATGTTTTAGGTCGGTCACATAAAGGTCCCCGTCAGAAAAATTGGGGGAGAAACAGAAATAACTATTGAGGATATAATTTTTGCGTTCCTCCCCCCTGGGGTAGTAGGGGACCATATCGAGCTCCTTGAATTCGGTCCTTATTTTCGAACCTATTTTTGCTAGGCTCTTGGCTTCGGGATGCCAATAGATGACATTGAGATGGCCCCGGATGATGCGAGAGCTATCATCGTTATTGATCTGGTCAAGGATATGTTGGATTTTTGCAAGTGTTACCTTGTTCTGGGAGCCGAAATTGGAACTTTTTTTCAGTTCTTCGACCTTCTTGTCCAACAGTTTGCGCCATTTGTGCTTATCGTCCAGGTAGATAATCTGGTTTACGATATGGTTTTCGTTCAACCCAAGCCCCAGTCCATCGACAAACCCTTGATGGAACACAAAATCGTCCGAGGTAAACCGTTCATTGGTCTTGCTGCTCTGGACATTCTCCCCAAAGCATAGCTCACTGTTGATGACCAAAACATCAAATAGGTTCTGACCGATGGTAATCTTGGACCGGTCCAAAATTATGTCCGTATCAAAACCCTCGTTGAATCCATTGAAGTAGTTGTCGGTCAAGGATAGGATCTCCCTTTCGTTCAAGGGGGAAAACTGCATTTTTCGACTGTTGTTTATAAAGGAAACGGAATCGTTTACAGAGTCCATAAAACTTTTGATCCGATCGTCCATTTCCTGGGGAATCCCTTGTGGCACTTTAAGGAACGGGTTTACATATTTTGCGTTGTTCAATGCTTTGTTTTTGGTAAGGATAAAAAACAGAAAACACCTATGTTCTATGTACTCCCGACCTTTGAAATACTCATGGGTGGCCTTGGCCAGAAAGGTGGTATTGGGAAGGTTTTCAGAAGAGTATTGCTTCTTAAGGTAAACATCCTGTTTGTGGATCACACATCCGATGGGCAAGTATTTGATGGCCTGGAACCAGTTACCATGGATGTCCTCAAAATCCTTCTCGGAAAGGGAATGGATTTCCGGCAAGGAACCCTCATAACACAGGATGACATTGCCATTATTGGCAAAGACAATATTGTCTCGTATATCCGCAATAGGATGGAGTGCCGATAGATTAATCTTGCCCATAAGTAAGTAATGACGATTTCTTATTACTGATGATTTTTGGGAATATCTTCCAAATGGTAAAGGGCTGTGGGTTGTTTGTAATCCTGATCAAGGCTATATAAAGAGCAGCATTGAATACCATTACACCCATGATCATTGCGAGACTGAACGAGAAAATAATGACCATTAGAGAGCCGACCACGCAGATCATTTGCAGGGCAAAAAACGAAATGGACAGGCCGAAAATCACGGCCTGTTTTCTAATGTTGCGATATACCTCGAACCTTTTCATTAGACGACAATTCCAATTAGGTAGGTAAAGATGCCGACCACGGCCCCTGCGATAAGAACGAATACCAAAACCCTGGTAATACCCTTTTTAAGATCTGAATTCTCTCCGAAGAAATGGCCGGCATTGAACAGGAAGCCAATAAGGAAGATGACCCCCAGGATAATGGGGAAGATGGTCCTTATGGTATCCGAAACATCGTTCACGGAATCTTCTATTCCCCCGATTTGAGCATAGGTTGACGCGGTCGTCATAAGTAATAGGAAAAGAGTTTTAAGTGGTTTGTTCATGACTGTACGTTTTTTAATGCCTTCCCAATAATGCTGGAAAGACCGATTGATGAATTATTCGTTATAGAATTTCTAAAGGATGGGGCAAATCGATTGGAATCGAATAAATTTTAACAGTCGAAAGCGTTAAAATTTCATGGTTTGGAAACGATTTAGGGGAAACGATGAAAATTGTGCAACACGCACTTTAAAATTCAGGCAGTATGAAACGTTTTTGGATAGTTTGTCTTTGGATGGGATTTGCCTTGTTTTGTATTCCCATACAATCCCAAGAGACTAAAAGACCAATGGTCGTCCTTGATCCCGGACATGGGGGAGTGGATACCGGAGCGATTGGAGTTAATGGAATAAAGGAAAAAGATATTGTTTTGGAAGTTGCGAAGGAAGCCATCCAATTGAACAAAGAATTGTTTAGAAACACCCTAAATATCTATTTGACCAGATATAAAGATACTTTGATTTCTTTGAGTGATAGGACCAGTTTGGTGAAAGCTCTACAACCTGATGTTTTTATTTCTATTCATTGCAATCAAGCAAAGAGGAAGACGGCCCAAGGTATTGAGGTCTATGTGCAGCAACCAAATTCTAATACTGATTTTGATCTACAGTCCAAATCAGAAAACTTGTCGGATGCAATCTTGTCTGAATTCGATATGGCTTTGGGGTTTAAAATTGGGGGTATGAAATACGCCAATTTTCAGGTGTTAAGGGATACCCAATACGTTTGTCCTGGCGTGTTGTTGGAGGTGGGGTTTTTGTCCAATTGGGAGGAGGCGGAGCATAGTAGGAAGAAGGAGGGTGTTGTGGGGTTTGCTATGGCGGTGCTACAGGTTTTATACCAGAATTTTAAATTACAGGGATAAATTTAAAGATGGTTTTTTTTAGGACTCAACTTCAGTAATAGGAATAAAATAGTACTGATCTTGTCCTTTAATGTTTCTCGTACTATACGGATAGCTTTTCCAATTTGTTTTTCGACGGTATTTACGGAAACATTTTGAAATTCGGCAATTTCAATATATGTGAGTCCTTCCTTTTTATTTAATAAAAAAGTTTCTTTACATTTGGGGGGCAGGTGTTCTATTGTTTTCATCACCATGGCAACGAGCCTTTCGGATTTGTCAAAATCTTCTTCCTCCAGAACGGAATCCAAACCTTCGATATACTTTTTTTCCAAGGCGGTAATGGCAATATCCTTTCTATATTGATCAATAAATTCATTGTAGACGGATTTAAAGAGATAGCCTTTAATAGAAATATTCTGATTTAATTTTTCTCGTTGTTGCCACATTCTAACAATAACATTTTGTACAATATCTTCCGATCTGTAATCATCCCTGGCCAAGTTTTTCGCATAATCACATAGTTTTATATAGTAATGGTCCACCAGATAACTGTATGCTGCGGTATTGCCTTTTTTAAGGTGTTTAATAAGTTTTTTTTGATCGGAATATATGTTTTCCATAGTTGAAACCAGATTAAATAGTAAGCAAATGTAATTTTTTCCGCCAATTTAAAGGTGGCTTGTCAATTTTAGCTTCGTTATAAGGGTAATATTGCCATTACATTTTAGAAAGATTATATGTCCGATTGACTTATTTATAAAATATTTTATGAATAAATGGTGGTATAAGAATTTTGGCTTCGTTATAGGTATATATATTATGAAAAACATGAATAAGGATATTGAGGATTTGATCATCAAATTCCTCTCAAAAGAGGCTGATCTTGATGAACTCAGGATATTGGAGATATGGATCGGAAATCCGAAAAATGAAATCTTGTTTATGAACTTGTCAAGGCCAATGCCTATATCAATATGACCAATGGCATATATGACGAAGAAAGGGCAAAGGCAAGTATATTAAGGCGGATAAAAAAAGAGAGAAGTATTTTCAGGGACAGATCGAAAATGGCAAAATCATTAAAATACGCTGCCGTCGCTGCAATGGCTGCCGTTGTATTGACCACTACCTTATTCTTTAAGGACGTTTTGACCACTACCCCATTAAAATCAGACCCTGTACATGTGAACAGTAATATAAAACCGGGTACTGATAGGGCCACGCTAATACTTGAGGATGGGACCTCCGTAGTGTTGGAAAAGGGGTCTTCCTTTCAAAAACAAAACATAAACAGCAATGGAGAGCGGGTTGTTTATGAACCGCTTGAGAAAGATGTCAATGAAACTGAATACAACATTCTGAATGTTCCTAGGGGCGGGCAGTTCTATTTAAAATTATCGGATGGGACGGAAGTATGGCTTAATTCTGAAACGCAATTGAAGTACCCAGTTGCATTTTTGGAAGGCGAAACCCGAAAAGTAGAACTCGTTTATGGGGAAGCTTATTTTAACGTCACCCCGAGCACGGCGCATCAGGGCGCTAAATTTGAAGTACTTAATAATGGCCAGCAACTGGAGGTGTTGGGGACTAAATTCAATATAAAGGCTTACAAGGACGAATCGAATATCTATACAACTTTGGTGGAAGGTAGCGTACAGATAAACACTTCTAACGTGAAGAAGGTTTTGGTTCCAAATCAACAGTCAAGTGTAAATATTTTCAATAATGAAATCTATGTTGAACATGTTGATGTCGAAAATGAAATTTCTTGGATAAAAGGTATTTTCAGTTTTAAAGGAAAATCGTTAAAAGACATTATGAAAGTATTGTCAAGATGGTATGATGTTGATATTGTTTTCGAAAACAATGATATGGAAGAGGTTAGATTCAGGGGTACGCTGGATAAGGGCCAGGCGATCGGGGAAATTTTATCAATTATGAAATCAAATACAATAAATAATTATGAAATAAAGGGTGGGACAATCATAATAAAATAATATGCCTATGAAGAAAACACTATAATAAAAAGGAGGATAAAGTTTAACCCGCAAAAGTCTAGAACTCTACCCCCTTGATTTTATTATCGTTCAATTAAAATTTTAATTAACCAATAACAATCAAATGTATGAAAATCAAATTAACTAGAGGTTGTTTTCCGTATGGAAAATGCCTATTACAGATTATTATGAGAATATTCATTTTCTTATGCTTCTCAACTGTTCTTGCGCTAACACCAAATAATCTCGTTTCCCAAAATTCCAAAATTAAAATAGAAGCTGCAGGTACATTGACAGTTGATGAAATTTTTGATCTCATCATGGAACAGACCGATTATAAATTTTTCTATGAAGAAGGTATATTCGAGGACTTTCCCAAGGTCCAAGTGCAGAAGGGCCGGATAAGGACGAATGCATTGCTGAAGCAAAGTCTATCACATAAGAATCTTGATATTGAGGTGACCGAGAACAATGCAATCCTCATTAGGGAAAGGCCTCGTAACGGTAATCATGAGGAGGTGGTGCAAGTCATTGTTTCCGGTACCGTAACGGACGGGGACGGTACCCCCTTGCCAGGAGCAAACATTGTTGAAAAAGGTACTACAAATGGTATTCAAGTAGATTTCGACGGTAATTTTTCAATTTCTGTGGAGGATGAAAATGCAATTTTGGTGGTTTCCTATATTGGTTTTGCAACCAAAGAAGTGCCAATTAATGGACAACCAAACATTAACATTGTTTTAGAGGAGAGTGCGGCTGGCCTTGAAGAGGTTGTCGTAATTGGATACGGTACCTCCACGAAAAGGGATCTCACAGGTTCAATTACAAATGTAGCTGTAGAAAATACACCCATTGCTTTGCAACCGACTACAAACGTTTTGCAAATGTTGCAAGGTACTACACCTGGTGTAAACGTAGGGGCTATATCCAGCGCAGGGGGATCTCCAGATTTATTAATAAGGGGTCAGAATTCTATTAATGCGAGCAACGCCCCGTTAATTGTGCTTGATGGAATAATTTTCGATGGAAGTCTCAATACTATTCCCAACGATGATATTAGTTCGATAGACGTGCTAAAGGATGCTAGTTCTTCAGCTATCTATGGCTCACGTGCAGCCAATGGGGTTATAATTATAACAACAAAAAAGGGGCGGTCAGACAGACCTGCAATAAGCTTTAACCACTATACAGGTGTTCAAGATTGGACCAAGGTTCCAAAAATGAAAAAAGGTGCAGAGTTTATACGATGGCGAATGGACAACTTGGAATTACAAGGAACAGAAGACTTGTCCATCCCCCAGATACTATCGCCTAAAGAGTATAAAGCTTATAACGAAGACCACCAAATGAATTGGTTTGATGAAGTAACCCAATTTGCTCCGATACATAATTATCAGATGAGTGTTTCCGGCAGATCGGAAAAGACTAATTATTACATTTCAGGTGGGTTATTGAATCAACATGGTGTATTGGATAATGATAACTATGAGAAATTTAATCTAACGTTTAAATTGGAAAATGATATTTCTGACTGGTTATCTGTTGGTTTAAATATGTATTATGACTCTAGTGACTACTCAGGTTCCTCTCCGCAGATGTATATGGCTACTTGGTATACTCCTTACAGTTATAAATATATAGAGGGCTATGAGGATGTTCTTGATCGTTTTCCTACCAACAGTTTTTTATATAACCCCTATTGGGGACAACCTCAGTTTGGTCAAACCGGCTATTATGATGATGATCTTGACAAACGATGGGGAATAAGGGGTTCTGGCTATATAAATGTGGAAATGCCATTTATAAAGGGACTCAGTTATCGATTAGATTATACCCAATCTAGAAGGGTAAATGACCGAGGTTTTTTTCATCATGCATTCGGTGAAGTTAATACCGACAATCCAGACGAAATAGAAAATTCTGAACGATTTTTGAATAAGGCATATGGTTCTAAGGTGACAGCTACTGATAACAGCTGGGTGATGAACAACTTGCTTAACTATCAGAATAAATTTGGTGATCATAAAATTAATGTGCTTTTAGGCTACACAAGAGACGCGTCAACCAGCGAAAGGGTCCAGTTCAGTGGTAGTGATTTTTCTGGTGCAGGAACTTCTGTTCTTGGTTTTTATGGATTGGATTTGGCAGACCCAACTAAAAAAGGTGGGGAAACATCTATCAGCGAATTTTCCAATGTGGGGTATTTAAGTCGTCTTAATTATTCTTTTAAAAACAAATATCATCTTACGGCAACTTATCGACGCGACGGTTATTCCGCTTTTGCCAAAGGCCGTAAATTTGGAGGATTTCCTGGTGTTTCTATTGCCTGGACGCTTAGTGAAGAAGATTTTGTTCAACAGATACTTCCAAAATTGGATTATTTCAAATTTCGTGCCTCCTTTGGAAAAAATGGTAACCAAGGTATTGACCCATTCCAAACATTGGCCAATGTTGGTAGCGGTCAAACGGTATTTGGAAATCAAACTTTCAACTACTTCTATCCAGCTAGTCTGGCAAATAAATCACTGTCTTGGGAGACTACTACTGCTCTTAATGTAGGGGCCAATTTTTCACTTTTTAGTGGTAGGGTTTTCGGCGATGTAGATTTCTACAAAAGTGAAACAACCGATTTACTTCTAAATCGTAACCTACCTATAATTACTGGATATAATTCAGTGAGGACCAATTTAGGTCGGGTGGATAACAAAGGAATCGAGGTTACTCTTAGCACAATCAATATAAAGACTCAAGAATTGCAATGGGGGACAGCATTCGCATTTTCCTTAAATAGGAATAAAATTTCCAGTATTTCTGGCCTTGATGCGGATGGTGATGGACTTGAGGACGATGATATAGGTAATCGTTGGTTTATTGGAAAATCTCTTGGTGCGGTTTATGATTATACGATAGATGGGATAGTGCAAAATGAGGACACCGAGTATATAGATACCTTTGGGTTCCAACCTGGAGATTTAAAAATCAGGGACATCAATGGAGAAGATGAACAAGGGAATCTTACTGGTCAGCCCGATGGTCGGATATCTGCTGCAGATAGGTCAATAATAGGCTACACAGCACCCAATTTTAGGGCCAATATGTCAAATACTGTAACCTATGGTAATTTTCAACTTTATTTTGATCTGAATTTAGTTATGGGTGGTGGAAGGAATAATTATTATTTGGGGCAAAACAGAGCTGCATTTATAGGGACCGTCCCAACAGTTGGAAATTGGTTGTCTGGACGTGAATATTGGATGCCGAACGACCAAAGTAATAAAGTTCCAAGGCCAAATTACGCTAATCCATATGGCTACGGATTTTGGCAGTCTCGGGAATTTTTGAGACTTCAAAACGTATCCCTAGCTTATAATTTTGACAGTAAGGTCAAGGACTTGTTGGGGGTAAACGAATTGAAACTTTACGTTTCGGGTAAAAATCTTTTTACCAAAACCGATTGGATAGGATTAGATCCGGAAAACGCTGGTACTATAGGAGGTTCAAATCCAGTAATGCGCACATTTACCCTGGGAATTAACTTTAGCTTTTAATACTTAAACATGAAAAATATGCAATCATACATAAGATTATTTTGGATCGTGGTAGGATTCTGGGTAGTGTTAACATCTTGTTCTGATGAGGATTTTTTAGAAGAAAATCGCAAAGATGCCCTTACAACCGACAATGCTTTTTTGACGAAAGCACAATTCGAATCACTTTTAGGTTCTATTTATAGAAAGGTACAGAATTTTTATAACGCGGGAGACGGTGATACCGATGCATGGCCTTTGGGCTTGGGTACGGACGCCATGTTTTGGCCTAGAGACGATTCTAGGATCTTTAATGACTGGACGCTTTTAAACTCATTTGATGGATTTTCTAGCCGCTGGTACACTTGGCAATATGAAATTATAAATTATTCCAATATGGTAATTGATGCTGCCCAAAAGGAAAATGTAAAGTGGAACAGCGACGAGGAAAGGGATGCGGTCATTGCCGAAGGTAGGTTCTTCAGGGCTTTCGCTTACCGAAACTTGGCCAATATCTTTGGAGGAGTGCCGATTATAGACGCCCCTTTGATAGAGCCTAAGGTGGACTTCATGAGAAATTCTCGAGAGGAATGTTGGCAATTTGCTAAGGACGATTTGATGTTTGCCAGTAACCATCTTCCCCTCACAGAATCCCTTCCCGGAAAAGTAACAAGGGCGGCCGCTGATCATTTGTTGGCAGAGATTAGTATTTCGTTAAAAGATTGGGATGGTGCAATAGCGGCAACGTCTAGGGTGATCAATGGTACTGATGGGGATTACGAATTAATGACCGATCGTTTTGGTTCACGTGCGGATGAACCAGGTAAAAATATATATTGGGATCTTTTTCGTATGGGAAACCAAAATTATGATACTGGTAATAAAGAGGCTATTTGGGTATCTCAAATGGAATTTAACGTGCCGGGGGGAACCGTACAATTTGGTCGCCCTACTATTGAGCGAATGATGTGGTGTTCATATTGGGATTTTAAAAAAGCGGGTTACTCTGGACAAGCTCAGGATTCGACGGGAAGAGGAGTGGCTTTCGTTAGGCCTACAACACATACCAACTACACTGTTTGGAAAGGGGCAGGCAATGATCTAAGAAATACCGAAGCAACTATAAAGCGTAAATACTACTTTGCTGAGGATGTAGCTCCCTATACTAAGGGTGATGTAATTCCTAAATCATTCTTAACTACTAAAGAGGATTCATTACAATTTGTATACCCAAACTGGTCTAAATTTGGAACGGATAAACACTTGGATGGCAAACCTGATAATGGATATGTAAGGGATTATTATGTAATTCGTTTACCGGAGACATATCTCCTTAGGGCGGAGGCACATTTAGGTAATAATAGGCCTGATTTGGCCGCTGCAGACATCAATGTAATACGTAGCAGGGCCAAAGCTCCATTGGTAGATCCAGTTGATGTTGATTTGGATTATATTTTAGATGAGCGTATTCGTGAGCTGTATGGCGAGGAATTTCGTATGCTGACTTTAGGTAGATTGGGAATGATATATGACCGTACTAAAAGATTTGGTTATGATCCAGCTAGGAATTCTATTAGAGAACATAACAATTTGTTTCCAATTCCGCAAACAGTTATTGATAGAAATGTTGGAGCCAAAATGGAACAAAATCCAGGTTATTGATAAGAAATTGAGTTGGTTGTTAGTATAGTCGAAGAAGTGTCATTGCGTAAGACCATTGGCACTTTTTTTTTAAAATTGAATTGGAATCATGTGAGCAGTAATTTTTAAGTGTGATTTGTCTGAATATCCAGATTTAAACTATATAAAATCTGAATTTTCTAAAAATATAGATTTGGATAAATATTTTGGTTCAAGTTTGATGGTTAAGTGATAATTTAAATAAAGAATAATGAAAATGAAACATCTAATAGCTGTTGTTATACTTATATCTATAGGTATATTAACCTGTCAGGCCCAATCGAGTGAGTCAAGGAAAGGCTCGTTAAAGTTATGGTATAAACAACAGGCCGCCGACTGGGATGAAGCTCTGCCACTTGGGAATGGACGTCTTGGAGCAATGGTTTTTGGAGGTATCGAACATGAGAGACTTCAGCTTAATGAGGGTAGTTTATGGGCCGGTGAACCAGAGGAAGCGTATCCTGAAAATTTCAAAGAAAATTTGGCAATTCTACAGAATCTAATATTGGATGGTAAACTTCAGGAAGCGGAGAATTTTGGTTCAGAGAATATGACCAAGAGCCCAACCTATTTTCGATCGTACCAGCCTTTGGGAAACATATTTATCGATATGAAGCATGAATCGGAAGCAACTGATTATTATCGCGAATTGGATTTGCAAACAGGTGTTTCTTTGACTCGATATCAGGTTGGAAACCTCAAAATAACGAGAGAGGTCCTGATTTCTGCCATTGATGATTTAATTGCAGTAAAAATTTCTTCCGATGGGAGTGGCTTATTTTCCTGTAATGTGAGCTTATCCCGCGATGAAGATGCACAAGTTATATCCAATGGGGATACTCGTCTGGATATGATAGGCCAGATAATTGATTTTGATAGCACTAAAATAGTAGGTGGTGCTGGTCGTGGAGGAAAGCACATGAAGTTTTATGGTAGTTTAAGAGCAAAAAGTATTGGAGGGAGCATTAGAACAGTGGACAACAAAATTGTAATGAAAAATTGTGAGGAAGTTATCTTATTGTTTACAGCTGCAACTGATTATAGTTTGGAGAAATTGAATTTTGACCGAACTATAAATCCAATTAGGTTATCTAATACTAAATTGGACAGGGTAAAGAACAAATCTTGGACTTCAATTAGGGAAGATCACATTGCTGACTATAGCAGTATGTTTGATAGAGTTGCTTTGGATTTGGGGAGTACTTTACAAGATACTTTGCCAACAGATGTAAGGCTTGCCGAATCGAACAAAGGAGCCGTTGATCCAGGGCTAAGTGTTCTTCGCTTTCAATACGGCCGTTACTTACTTATGAGTAGTTCGCGAAAACCAGGAAGGCTTCCTATCGGCCTTCAGGGCATATGGAATCACTTAATGTGGGCACCTTGGAGTGCAGATTATCATTTGAATGTAAATTTTCAGATGAATTACTGGGCAGCTAATGTTACAAACCTTGAGGAGACTTTGGATCCACTGTGGGCTTGGTTTAGACCATACAGTAAAAGAGGAGAAGTTGCAGCGCAAAAGCTATTTGGTTATGATAAAGGTTGGGTAGGCTATCATTTGAGTAATCCCTTTGGAAGAGTTACCCCTGGAGGATCAACTCATCATTCACAATGGATTAACGGGGTTGTCGATCCCTTTTCAGGGGCCTGGATGGCCATGGCTTTTTGGAGACATTATGAGTTTACTGAAGACAAAGAGTTTTTAAACGAAAAGGCATATCCAATCTTAAAAGGGGCTGCCGAGTTTATAGATAATTATTTAATAAAGGATAAGGAAGGTAAGCTTACTATAGCGCCTTCAACATCTCCGGAAAATGAGTTTTATCTACCTAATACAAATTTACCCGTTCGAGCCTCGAAAGCTTCCACTTATCACAATACACTAACTCGTGCTGTTTTGGAAGCCTATTGCAAGACCGCGGAAATACTTGGCGTTGATGAGCCTTTTGTACGTACAATAAAAGAACATATTGAATTACTTCCTCCTCTTTATAGAATTAATAGCAACGGCGCTATATGTGAATGGGCTGAAGATTACAAGGAAGTTTATCCTCAGCACAGGCATAGTTCTCATTTACTTGGTGTTTTTCCTTTTAACTTTTTGACAACCGATTCAGATCCAAAAATACTTCAGGCCGCAAAAACGACTATGGCCATTCGCTGTAAAGATAATCTGCCAGCTCATGGGTGGTCAAAGTCATTTAATCAGTTGGTTTATGCAAGACTTGGAGATGGGGAAAATGCATACGATCAAATGAATGTGCTTCTTAAAACCCGAACTTCAAATAATCTTTTTAATCAGAATCCACCATTTCAAATCGATGGTAATTTTGGAACGACAAGTGGTATTGCGGAGATGTTATTGCAGAGCCATGCTGGATACATCAGGCTGTTGCCGGCAATACCGGCCATTTGGTCTAAGGGGTCTTTCAAAGGGCTCTGCGCACGCGGAAATTTCGAAATTAACTTGGAGTGGAAAGCAGGAAAGCCCGTAAAAGCAATTGTTTTTTCGAAAAATGGGAATGATTTCAGGATCAAGACTGACTTGGATTTTAAAGTAAAATCTGAGGGCAGGCAACTGACGGTCAGGAAGGATAAATCGGCTTGTCACTCATTCAAAACTAAAAGTGGCAAATCATATGAATTAACATTTTGAATGAGAATTTTTATTTGTTAAAAAGTATGAAATCTGCAGCCCAGTAGGATTGGCAAGATTTGAGTGTAGAAGGTGTTACTTTTTATTGAAGTCTCCACATTGACCCCGCATGCTTAAAATAAGAAAGGCGGTTCGTGCCATGGTATGCAACTTGCCAGGTGTGTAGCCCATTTCTGAACAGGATGTTTGGGGGAGTAATCCCCAAGGTATTACAGATTGGTTCTCTGTCACGTTCGGTGGGCATTGGTGAAAATGTGAGAATTCTGCCAACTTCTGCCTCCTGTTTGTGTGCACGGTCTAAGCGCTGAGGAAGTTACTTTCGCAGAGGCTTTGTGACGGGAAGGTTATCGCACCTACTAAATAGGGAAATGGCATGTACAAATAGAATACTCCTGTATTGAAAATAATTTGGATTTGTGATCAAAATCCGAAACCTTGTCGGAAGCAATCCTATATAAATTTGATTATGCTTTGGGGTTTAAAATCAGGGGAACGAAATACGCGAATTTTCAGGTGTTAAGGGATACCCAATACGTTTGTCCTGGCGTGTTGTTGGAGGTGGGGTTTTTGTCCAATTGGGAGGAGGCGGAGCATAGTAGGAAGAAGGAGGGTGTTGTGGGGTTTGCGATGGCGGTGCTACAGGTTTTATACCAGAATTTTAAATTACAGGGATAAATTTAAAGATGGTTTTTTTTAGGACTCAACTTCAGTAATAGGAATAAAATAGTACTGATCTTGTCCTTTAATGTTTCTCGTACTATACGGATAGCTTTTCCAATTTGTTTTTCGACGGTATTTACGGAAACATTTTGAAATTCGGCAATTTCAATATATGTGAGTCCTTCCTTTTTATTTAATAAAAAAGTTTCTTTACATTTGGGGGGCAGGTGTTCTATTGTTTTCATCACCATGGCAACGAGCCTTTCGGATTTGTCAAAATCTTCTTCCTCCAGAACGGAATCCAAACCTTCGATATACTTTTTTTCCAAGGCGGTAATGGCAATATCCTTTCTATATTGATCAATAAATTCATTGTAGACGGATTTAAAGAGATAGCCTTTAATAGAAATATTCTGATTTAATTTTTCTCGTTGTTGCCACATTCTAACAATAACATTTTGTACAATATCTTCCGATCTGTAATCATCCCTGGCCAAGTTTTTCGCATAATCACATAGTTTTATATAGTAATGGTCCACCAGATAACTGTATGCTGCGGTATTGCCTTTTTTAAGGTGTTTAATAAGTTTTTTTTGATCGGAATATATGTTTTCCATAGTTGAAACCAGATTAAATAGTAAGCAAATGTAATTTTTTCCGCCAATTTAAAGGTGGCTTGTCAATTTTAGCTTCGTTATAAGGGTAATATTGCCATTACATTTTAGAAAGATTATATGTCCGATTGACTTATTTATAAAATATTTTATGAATAAATGGTGGTATAAGAATTTTGGCTTCGTTATAGGTATATATATTATGAAAAACATGAATAAGGATATTGAGGATTTGATCATCAAATTCCTCTCAAAAGAGGCTGATCTTGATGAACTCAGGATATTGGAGATATGGATCGGAAATCCGAAAAATGAAATCTTGTTTATGAACTTGTCAAGGCCAATGCCTATATCAATATGACCAATGGCATATATGACGAAGAAAGGGCAAAGGCAAGTATATTAAGGCGGATAAAAAAAGAGAGAAGTATTTTCAGGGACAGATCGAAAATGGCAAAATCATTAAAATACGCTGCCGTCGCTGCAATGGCTGCCGTTGTATTGACCACTACCTTATTCTTTAAGGACGTTTTGACCACTACCCCATTAAAATCAGACCCTGTACATGTGAACAGTAATATAAAACCGGGTACTGATAGGGCCACGCTAATACTTGAGGATGGGACCTCCGTAGTGTTGGAAAAGGGGTCTTCCTTTCAAAAACAAAACATAAACAGCAATGGAGAGCGGGTTGTTTATGAACCGCTTGAGAAAGATGTCAATGAAACTGAATACAACATTCTGAATGTTCCTAGGGGCGGGCAGTTCTATTTAAAATTATCGGATGGGACGGAAGTATGGCTTAATTCTGAAACGCAATTGAAGTACCCAGTTGCATTTTTGGAAGGCGAAACCCGAAAAGTAGAACTCGTTTATGGGGAAGCTTATTTTAACGTCACCCCGAGCACGGCGCATCAGGGCGCTAAATTTGAAGTACTTAATAATGGCCAGCAACTGGAGGTGTTGGGGACTAAATTCAATATAAAGGCTTACAAGGACGAATCGAATATCTATACAACTTTGGTGGAAGGTAGCGTACAGATAAACACTTCTAACGTGAAGAAGGTTTTGGTTCCAAATCAACAGTCAAGTGTAAATATTTTCAATAATGAAATCTATGTTGAACATGTTGATGTCGAAAATGAAATTTCTTGGATAAAAGGTATTTTCAGTTTTAAAGGAAAATCGTTAAAAGACATTATGAAAGTATTGTCAAGATGGTATGATGTTGATATTGTTTTCGAAAACAATGATATGGAAGAGGTTAGATTCAGGGGTACGCTGGATAAGGGCCAGGCGATCGGGGAAATTTTATCAATTATGAAATCAAATACAATAAATAATTATGAAATAAAGGGTGGGACAATCATAATAAAATAATATGCCTATGAAGAAAACACTATAATAAAAAGGAGGATAAAGTTTAACCCGCAAAAGTCTAGAACTCTACCCCCTTGATTTTATTATCGTTCAATTAAAATTTTAATTAACCAATAACAATCAAATGTATGAAAATCAAATTAACTAGAGGTTGTTTTCCGTATGGAAAATGCCTATTACAGATTATTATGAGAATATTCATTTTCTTATGCTTCTCAACTGTTCTTGCGCTAACACCAAATAATCTCGTTTCCCAAAATTCCAAAATTAAAATAGAAGCTGCAGGTACATTGACAGTTGATGAAATTTTTGATCTCATCATGGAACAGACCGATTATAAATTTTTCTATGAAGAAGGTATATTCGAGGACTTTCCCAAGGTCCAAGTGCAGAAGGGCCGGATAAGGACGAATGCATTGCTGAAGCAAAGTCTATCACATAAGAATCTTGATATTGAGGTGACCGAGAACAATGCAATCCTCATTAGGGAAAGGCCTCGTAACGGTAATCATGAGGAGGTGGTGCAAGTCATTGTTTCCGGTACCGTAACGGACGGGGACGGTACCCCCTTGCCAGG
>NZ_QJJZ01000018.1:75891-90687 GCF_003201775.1 Arenibacter sp. ARW7G5Y1
TCATTAGGGAAAGGCCTCGTAACGGTAATCATGAGGAGGTGGTGCAAGTCATTGTTTCCGGTACCGTAACGGACGGGGACGGTACCCCCTTGCCAGGGGCCAATATTCTTGTGCAGGGCACTACTAATGGAACACAGGCTGATTTCGACGGTAATTTTTCAATTTCTGTGGAGGATGAAAATGCAATTTTGGTGGTTTCCTATATTGGTTTTACAACCCAAAAGATTACAATAGGCAAAAAGCGAACTTTTACAGTAACATTATTGCCAGATAGTACACATTTAGATGAAATTGTAGTTGTTGCGTACGGTTCTCAAAAAAGAGAAAATCTTACGGCAGCTGTAACAACTGTTAATTTGGATAATATAGATTCAAAACCAATAACGAATTTGGCTCAGGCGTTTGTCGGTATGGCTGCTGGTGTATCTGCGACGCAAGTAAGTTCTCAACCGGGTTCCAGTGGTTCGACTATTCTAATTAGGGGTCAGAATACTTTAGGTGATGCTAATAATACACCTTTAGTAGTTATTGATGGTGCCGTGGGAGGATCATTAGATGATATTAATCCAAGTGATGTTGCTTCAATTTCTATGTTAAAAGATGCGTCTTCTACAGCCATCTACGGTGCGCGGGCAGCTGCAGGGGTTATATTGATTACAACAAAAAGAGGAAAGGTAGGAAAGATATCTGTAAACTATGATGTTTATTCAGGTTGGGACGAAGCTACTGAATTGCCGAATGTAATTTCAAATTCAGAAACCTATATGCGATTAGTAAGAGAGCGCACTAACAATTATACAGTTCCTTCAGATGCTATAATACAAGAATTTATAGATGACGGTGGAGCAAACCCTGAATTATATCCAAATACAGATTGGTATGAAACGGTAATGGGAGGAAAGGCATTTATGCAATCCCATCGATTGAGTATTAACGGAGGTTCTGAAGAAGCTAGAGTTGCAGCATCAATAAATTATTTGGATCAAGATGGATTGGTTGAAAATACAGGAAATGAGAAAATTGGTTTTCGACTAAATTTTGATTCAAAAGTATCTGATAAAATTGCAGTAGGAATGAATATTTATGGAAACTATGCTAAAAGGACAAGTCCTGGAGGAAATATTCAAGATGTATTAAGTACAGTGAATTCTACTGTTCCATATATGGTTCCAATAAGTGCTGATGGTCGTTTTGGCTATGATGGATATACGAACTCAGGAAGTGGTAATGCTCTTTCAATCTTAAATAGCAGATTGAGTGTAAGGGAATCCAATGCATTTATCGGAAAAATGTTTGCTACTTATGATATTTTACCGAATTTAAAATTAACATCTTCAGTAACCGTTAATAATGATCAGATAAATACCCAATCAATTCAGAAAAAATTTCTGCGATACCACTTTATAGATGACAGTATAGATGTGGAAGGTGCAGCAAACAATACTTTTTCTCAGTCTGATTCACGCAATAGAATTATAACATTAAATACTATTTTGAATTATGACTTTGATATTGGTGATCAACATTTTATTTCTGTTTTAGGGGGTTATTCACAGGAAGAAAATAGATGGGATACATCTAGGGCCTCAGGTAATGATTTAATCGATGAAAGTATATTCGTGTTAGATGGGCCACAGGATCAAACTTCATTTCAAATAGGGGGAAATAAAACATTTGACAATTTGCGTTCATATTTCGGAAGGGTAAATTATAATTTTGATAGCAAATATCTTTTTGAAGCAAGTTTTAGATATGATGGTTCTTCAAAGTTCAGAAAAGACCTAAGATGGGGATTCTTCCCTTCAGTATCCGTGGGATGGAATATGCATCGGGAAAGTTTCTTGGAAAATGTAGATTTTATTTCGACTTTAAAACTGCGATCTTCGGTTGGAAAAGTAGGAAATAACCAAAGTTTAGGTTTGTACTCCTCTATTTCTACATTGAATTTTGGAGCAAATTATTCTTTTGATGAAGTAATTGAACCTGGAGTTTTTCTTTCAGAGTTAGCGAATCCACAGTTAGTTTGGGAGGAAACTACAACCTATGGTGTTGGAATGGACTTTGGTTTATTTAACAATAAAATTACTGGAGAAATTGATGTATTTAAAAGTAGGACTGATGGTATTCTAAGAAGAATTCAAGCTCCTTTGTTTGGAGGTATTATTACGGCACCATTCGAAAACCTTGCAATTGTTGATAACAAGGGTTATGAATTGGCACTTAATTATAGGAATAGCGAACATGCATTAAAGTTTTCAGCAGGTTTGACATTATCTCATTCAGAAAATAAAATTGTAGCCTTTAACGATGGGCAGGATCAAGAAATTTTCGGGAGTTATATTAACAAAGTAGGTTATCCCATAGGGTCTGTATATACTTATGAGTCAGAAGGAATTTTCAGAACTCAGAATCAGATTGATAACCATGCTTCACAACCACAAACACCACAAATTGGAGATTTAATATATAAAGATCAGTTAACGGTTGACACGAATAATGATGGTGTTTTTGATGCAGTTGATGGAATTATTAATTCGGATGATAGAAAGATTTTAGATCCACCTGCACCAAAAATTAATACTGGGTTAAATTTGATTTTTGAATATAAAGGTTTTGACTTCAATGTTTTATTGCAGGGTTCTTTAGGAAGCAGGGATTTTCTTACTGCGTCACCTGCTAGACCTTTTGCATTTCCAGGAGGACGTGGTGCTACAGGAAAGGAGTGGCTAAATGCTTATCATGAAACAAGAAATCCTGATTTGAATACCAATTTACCAAGATTAGATGAAACTTCTGGAAACTTTATAAATAGCACTTATTGGATGCATGATTTTAGTTTTCTTCGTTTTAAAACATTACAGATAGGATATAGATTACCTGAAAATGCAATAGGTCATATTGGCCTTTCAAAAGCAAGACTATATTTAAACGGACAAAACATGTTTACCATTGAAAATTTACCTCATTTTGATCCAGAAAGTGTAGGAAGAGTTTATCCACTAACAAAAACAATTACATTGGGACTTCAGTTAATGTTTTAATAACTATTTATATACTAAATATTATGAAAAAAATAATTTTGTTTATTGCGGTATTAATTGCAATAATAAGCACCTCATGTACAGACGATTTTTTAGAACAAGCGCCAATTAATCAACTATCATCTGAAAACTTTATACCAGATTTGGCATTGACAGGGGTGTATGATGGTTTGCAAATCATTAATGTTGCAGGAAGTTTTATGTGGCAAATGGGGCTATCTCCGCTTGCAACAAATAGGGTTCAACTCAATTTTGAAACAGGAGTTGGATTAGATCCCTCAAATGGCAAATTTGAAGAGATATGGCGGGATCATTATCGATTAATTTTTAAAGCTAATCTATTTATAGACAATGCTGTGCCTACTGAAAATTTTGAACAGGCTGAAATTAATAATTTTATAGGACAAGCTAAGTTTATTCGAGCTTATGCTTATAGTCAATTGGCCGCATTTTATGGGTCCGTTCCAATACATTTAAATTCTTCCACAACGGTTTCTGAGATGAGGCAAATCGCAAAAAGTACTAAAGCAGAAGTCATTGCACAAATATTAAAAGATTTGGATGAAGCAATTGCAATACTCCCTGATGTTGTGGAACATGGACGTGTATCCAAAGGAGCAGCAATGGCATTAAAAGCAAGAGTATTGCTAAGAGAAAATGATTATCCAAGTGTTCTTTCCATTACCGAAGATATAATTAATTCGGGTATCTATGGATTATTTGGTGAGACCTCTCCCGGAAGCACAAGCTTTGATACAGATGCTTATAAAAACTTATTTACGTTGGAGCATGATAACAATGAGGAGTCAGTTTTTGCTGTCCAGTATGTGGGACCTCTTCTTGGAGAAGGGCAACCTTTTGATAATGACGGCAGTTATAAAAGTGCGCGCGGAGGTAATATGTGGTTTTGGGCAACTAAATTTTTAGTAGATAATTATGAAAATATTGATGGGTCACCAGTGGGAACAGGTCCTTATCAAGAAATGCCAACTCCTGGTGATCCTAGGTTCCTTGGACGTGACCTTAGATTTGACGCAACCATTACGTACCCAGGAAAAACAATATATACAGGACAAGTTTGGGAACCGGGATTTAGAATTTATACAAGAGCAGAAACGAGATTTTTAATTACAAAATTTACAGCCGAAACAGATGATACTTCTATTGCAGGATCTTGGTTTCCTAATGGAGGAGATTCACCCGCAAATATAATGCTTATACGTTATGCTGATGTATTGTTAATGAATGCTGAAGCTAAAATTGAAACTGGTAATATTACAGATTCAGGAGCTAATTCAGCAATAAAAAGTATAAACAGAATCCGTGCTAGAGGTGGTCTTCAGCCAATTACAGCGACGACTCAAGAGGAATTAAGAACAGCTCTTCGCAAAGAAAGAATGATAGAATTTGCAGGAGAAGGATTGTTTATGTTTGATATCCGTCGATGGGGTATTGCGGATGTTGAAATGGAGAGAGATGTGGAAGATTTTGCAGGCAATGTAACGCCACACGGAACGCGTATATTTTCACCAAAACTTTTGGAATGGCCAATTCCTCAATTTGAAATTGACAATTCAGAAGGACTGGTTCAAAACCCATTGTGGGAATAAGGTTAATTTTTCAAATTGATTCTGATACTTGAGCTTCTTATATAAGACAATTCAAAAATATGGGAAGCTCATATTTCAATATAAGTGTAATATCTGTATTAATATTGTTAAAGATGAAAAGGGACTATGAGGATATTAATGCGTATTTAAATATCATCTAGGTAACACTGATTAATTTTAATCTACTTTATTCAAGAAAAGATTTTTTTTGATAGAGGTAGTAATGGTCAAACGAGAAAAAAATCTAGCGAATAATAACAAACTATAAGCCAATGGATGCCAAAGTTATAATTTTATTGATTTGGGGATTATTATTAAATGTTTATTGCTATGCACAACAGACTAAGAATCCTAAAGATCAGAAGCCCAATTTTATTTTTATTGTAGCTGATGACTTGGGATATGGCGATCTTGGATTTACCGGGAGCCATCAAATCAAAACACCAAATATTGACCGATTAGCTTATGAGGGTACATCCTTTACCAATGGGTATGTTTCTTCACCGGTATGCAGCCCATCTCGTGCAGGCTTTTTAACTGGACGTAATCAGGTCAGTTTCGGGCATGATAACAATATTGACGGTAGCCAACTAGGTTTTGATCCTGATTTCCTTGGGTTGCCCCTTTCTGAAAAAACAATAGCTGACAGGTTAAAACCAATGGGATATATATGTGGGTTGGTTGGTAAATGGCATTTAGGTGACAAACCTCAATTTCATCCCCTTAAAAGAGGTTTTGATGAGTTTTGGGGGTATACAGGAGGAGGACACAACTATTTTAATTCGGAACCGGATGGGGAAGGTTACCTTTCTCCTATTGAGTGCAACTATAAATCACCAGCCCCTATTACCTACCTTACAGATGATAAAGGGAAAGAATGTGTTGATTTTATTAGGAGACACAAAAACGAACCATTTTTTCTATTCGCTTCTTTTAATGCCCCACATAGCCCCATGCAAGCAACAGAGAAAGATCTAGCATTGTTTAGTCACATTAAGGATGAAAAAAGGCGGATATATTGTGCTATGGTCCATCGGCTTGATATAAATGTGGGAAGGATAATCGAGGCTATTAAAGAAGAGGGACTTGCTGAAAACACGCTTATCGCATTTATTAGTGACAACGGAGGGCCTAGGGGCAATGCTTCAGTTAATGCCCCGTTTAACGGACAAAAGGGGATTTTGTTGGAAGGGGGGGTCAGGGTGCCTTTTATTTTGAATTGGAAAGGGGTGGTTCCTTCTGGAAAGATTTATGCACACCCTGTAACATCCCTTGATTTTGCTCCTACTTTTGTTGAAACGGCAGGAGGAAGGGTCAGCAAAGAAGATAAAATGGATGGTGTAAATCTTATCCCATACATAAATGGTGAAAAATTAGGAGTGCCCCACCAGGAACTTAAATGGCGTTTTACCATTAGTGCAGCAATAAGGGATGGCGACTGGAAATTGGTGCGTCTACCTGACCGCTTGCCAATGCTTTACAATTTGAAAAATGATATTTCAGAGCAGCAGAATGTCGCTCTAAAGAATATTGAAATCACTCGTGATTTGTTGAAAAAACTGGGGAAATGGGATGTTGAACAGCCTCATCCTGTATTTCTTGAGGGAGCAATTTGGAAAGGTTTACAATTAGAGGAATACGACAAAGATTATCTATTGGTTCAACCCAAATAAAATAATGAAACATAAAATTATTTAAAGGCGGTCGAGTTTGAGTTTCTCTAATAAATTATTAGTAATCTGAAAATATGATTAATTATATAATAATTAAAATTAAATAACATTACGATGAATAATAAAATTATGTCCTTTGCAGTATTGTTTCGGTCGATAGTTTTGGTGTTAGCTATTAATATCAGTTGTACAAATAAGAATAATGAAGGAAAAGTAGCCAATAGTTTTAAAGTGTCTAAGCTCAGGCAATTTGAAGTAACAGATAATGAACCTGCCCAAAAATGGGAACATGCTTATCCTATTGGTAATGGACGACTGGGAGCTATGCCTTTTGGCGGGTTTCCCAATGAGCAAATCCTGCTAAATGAGGAAACAATTTGGCAAGGCCGTAATTCAATGCAGAACAGGACAGATTTGAATTTTATAGTTAAGGATGTTCGTGAGCTTCTCTGGGCAGGCAAATATGAAGAGGCTCAGAATATGATAAATAAAGATTTGTTAGTTCCCCGAATTACGCCAAGAGCTTTCCAACCCTTGGGTTATTTGAGATTAAATTATAAAACAACATTAGAAAATTCTGTCCCTAAAACTTACAGTCGAAAACTTTCAATGAATGATGCCCTGGCCGTATCAACCTATGAACTTAATGACGGAAACTCGATAAAGCAAGAGGTTTTTGTGTCACATCCGGACAACATAATTGCTATTAGGATTGAATCTAAGAATAAAGGAGCATTATCATTATCAATTGGCATGGATCGATTTGCCGATTTCACTACTGAACCAGTAAATGCGAACACTTTAGTTATGTGGGGACAGGCGCAAAATTCTAATTCCCAAAATAAATTGCAGGCTGAAGAAACTACCGGTAAGAACATGGGTACTCGTTTTCATGCAATGGCAAAGGTTATAACTGAAGAGGGTAAAACCGTAAATAGAAACAATGAGATCCTTGTAGAAGGAGCGAAAACCATTACTATTTTAATTTCTTCTTCCACTGATTATAATTATAATAATCCATTCTTGACACGGAGGCACGATCGTCTTAAAGCTTGTTTGAACACAATCATTGAAGCTGAAAAACATTCATATAAAGTTTTGAAAGACCGCCATATTAAAGATCATCAAGCCTATTTTGAAAGAGCAACGATTGACCTTGGAGAGACAGCTCCAGGTGTAAAGCAGATGACAACGTCTGAACGATTGAAATCTTTTAATAATGGGGGGAGTGACCCTGACTTATTGGAAGACCTTTTTCAAATGGGACGTTACATGCTGATCGCTTCTTCACGTAAAGGGACATTACCTCCAAACCTTACGGGTATTTGGAACGGTAATCCTAATCCGGCCAATCATTCGGATTGGCACACGAATATAAATGTACAACAAAACTTTTGGCATGCTGAATTAACAAATCTTTCTGATTTACATGAACCATTTATTTCCCTGATTAACGATATTCGGTTGGGGCAGGGAAAGCAGCTCGCGGAGAAACTAGGATGCCGCGGATTTCTAATCACGCACGCAACACATGCATGGAAAGAAGCCGCATTCTCAGGGCATTCGTTTTGGGGAATGTGGCCAATGGGAGGAGCTTGGTCGGTGTCCCATGTGATGGAGCATTACAGGTTTACTAATGATAAAGACTACCTTTCAAATATGGCATATCCAATCTTAAGAGATAATGTATTGTTTTGTTTAGATTGGCTTGTGGAAAACCCACAAACAGGAAAACTTGTGTCCGGACCATCCGCTTCACCCGAGAACGGCTTTTATGTTGACGGTAGTGAAGAGATAATTAACGCTTGTATGGGCCCTACGGTAGACCAAATGATTATATACGAATCATTTACTGATTTTCTTGAAGCATCAGAAATTCTCAAAGTTAATAATGAGCTAACAGCCCAAATAACTGAAGCTAGGGAAAAACTTGCAAAACCCCAGATTGGCTTAGATGGTAGAATTATGGAATGGGACAAAGAATATAGAGAATGGAAAGTTAATCACCGCCATTATTCGCATTTATATAGCCTCTATCCCGGGTGTGAAATCATGCCCAACGAAACTCCTGCATTATTCGAAGCTGCACGAATAAGCGTACAGGTTCGTCAGACCAATGGTGGAGTTAGCCATGGATGGTCCAGAGGACACTTGCTGAATCTTTATGCACGCTTGTTGGAAGGAGAAAAAGCTTATGAGACATTACAATACCTAATGAAAAACAATACCTTACCAAACCTTATGCACACACAACCTCCCATATTTTTTGATGGCAACGGGGCTGGGACTGCGGGAATGGTAGAAATGTTGTTGCAAAGCCATGGAAAGGAAAACATATTGCAATTGCTTCCGGCGTTACCAAAAGGTTGGCAAACTGGTTCATTTGAAGGCTTGTGTGCACGAGGTGCATTTGAAATAGACTTAAAATGGAAAGAAGGAAAACCTCTTGAAGCTATTGTGCTTTCAAAATCGCACAATCAGATTAAAATAAAAGAGTTCCCTGAAATGAAAATTAGTGTCAGTAGCAATGGGAAAGCTGTTAAAGTGAAGCGTAATATCAAGAAGGGGTACGTCTACTTCGACACGGTAAAGGGGCAATATTACCATCTTCAATTCAAATAAAAACTTATTTTAATTTTATCTTATACCAAGCAATTATTTGTAATCAATTATGTTTAAAAATGAAAAAAATTAAACTAATTTTTGTTGTCTGTGTGGCTATGACAAATTTATTAATGGCTCAGACTCATAAAAAATTTGTGGACAAGCAATTCTTTAATGGGGAAAATCTTACAGATTGGTCCGGAGATGATGGTTACTGGACTTTAAAAAGAAAGACCATTGTAGGGTTTTCTAGTAGGGAAATCCCTTCAAATGAATTTATATGGTCGAATGTAGAAGTAAAAGACTTTTATTTAATGTTAGAGGTAAAACTTGACCCAGAGAATCGTAATGCAGGTATTCAATTTCGTTCAAAACAAATCGGAGAACATGGTGAAGCATATGGTTATCAAGCAGATATTGGAAAGGGATTATGGGGGAAGATTTATCATGAAAATGGTCGTAAAAAACTTGCTTGGGGAGATAAATGTCAAAAGGTCGTAAAGCGAGATAAGTGGAATCGTTATGAAATTCTAGCGGTTGGTGATCGGATTTGGACTGCTGTAAATGGAGAATTATGTTCTGCGATAAAAGATCCTAATGGCGAACGTTCAGGGTACATTGCATTGCAAATACACTCGGGTCCGCCAGTTAAAGTAAGTTATAGAAAGTTAAAACTGATACATAATCCAGAGATCGTTCTGGCAGGTTTAAACGAGAAACAACTAAATAGTAATCTGATTTTAATAGACGGAGTGCAAATCAAAAAACAATAACAATCGGCAATGTCAATAATAAAATAAAGACATTAGCATAATACCTCATTCAAAAAGGATAAATCAATCGGATAATGTAAGGTAGTTAAACAAGTTAGGTTAAAATAAAAAAAATAGAATGAAACTATTCTATAAAAAGGACTTGTAGAATTAAAATATAACCTATAAAGAAAACAGCAAATATGGATAAAGTTTTTGGCTCAGAACCCGGTATAAATATAGGTTCAATTGATATTGTGGTTATTGCGGTATATCTTGTTTTGATCGTCGGTATTGGCATATGGGTTTCGGTAAATGGCCAAAGAAAATATGTGGATAAATCCTATTTTTTGGCTGGCGGGAAACTTACTTGGCCTCTAATAGGACTGGCTTTGTTCTCGACCAATATATCTACCATTCATATTATTGGTTTCGCACAGGAAGGATATGAAAATGGTTTAGCTTATGGCAATTTTGAATGGATGGCGGCATTTTCACTTATTGCTCTTTCTCTCTTTTTTGCGCCTTTGTATTTCCGTTCTAAAATAGCAACATTACCCGATTTTCTTGAAAAACGTTATGGTAAGGGCCCGAGGAACTGGCTGGCTGTGGTATCAATTGTTTCGGCCATCGTGATACATATTGGATTCACACTTTATACTGGTGCTGTTGTACTGGAGGGTTTGTTTGGAATTCCAATCATGACCAGCATAATTGTTACTGCAATTCTAACCGGTATCTATACCATTGTTGGAGGTTTAATGGCCGTGGTTGTCACAGAGTCCCTGCAAACCGTTGTTTTACTTATTGGATCTGTTATTCTAACTACAATTGCTTATGATAAAATTGGAGGTTGGAAAGGCTTATCAGCCAATGTGGACCCAATGATGCTAACAGTAATGCGTCCCTCGGGGGATGCATCTAATTTGCCTTGGTATTCGGTGTTACTGGGTTATCCTGTAATAGGACTCTGGTATTGGTGTGCGGATCAAACTATTGTGCAAAGAGTCTTGGGAGCTAAAAATGAAATGCATGCGCGTATTGGACCACTCTTTGCGGGGTTTATAAAGATAATCCCTGTATTTATTTTTATTTTGCCCGGGGTAATTTGTCTAGGACTGGTAAATCAAGGAAAGCTACCACAACTCACAGATACCAAAAACACCTATGATTTTATGATTCGTGAATTATTACCTACGGGATTGGTTGGTGTTATGGCAGCAGCCTTGCTTGCAGCGCTCATGAGTACAGTTTCAGGCGCATTAAATTCAATAGCAACTCTTTTTAGTTTTGATATTTATAAAAGATGGAAGCCGGACACTTCCGACAGTAAATTGGTAAACATAGGTAGGTTGGCAACCATGGTCGCGATGGTGCTCGCTATACTATGGTCTCCATTAGTAGGTAAGTTTCCAACTTTATATCAGGGGATCAATACCATAATATCTTATTTAGCGCCACCGATAACAACAGTTTTTGTTTTTGGAGTATTCTGGAGAAAAGCTTCAACGCAGGGGGCTATGATGACACTGGTACTTGGGTCCATAATGGGGCTTATGGTATTCTTACTTGACTGGTTTAAACAAATTACAGATTGGGACGTACCTTTTTTATTATCGGCATTCTACTTATTCATATTTTGTTCATTCATTATGATAATGGTATCATTGGTTAAACCTCATGTACATACCGTTGATAGTGAAAACTTGATCTGGGCTAGCCCTTTAGAGTCATTGAAAGGAGATGCTTGGAGAGGGATAGGAGATTTTAAAGTATTGGCACTGGTGCTATTTATAGTTATAGTTTTATTATACATTCTATTCAGTTGAAATTATTCTTAGAGTACCGAAAAGCATGTTAACATTCAGCCCATAATATATATAGGGCTACTTGAATAGTTCGGTTAGTTTTGTACTTTGAAACTCGGAATTAGTTCAATTATAAGAGCACCAATGATTCGGCAGAAAATTTAATGAAAACTTCAAAGTGTTAAGCACGAAAATTAATGGCTTAAGAGATGTTGAAATTGATTTGTTTAGGCTTACTAAATTATAGGCCTAATTTAGATCATTCTCCAAAAATATTCCTTGATTCTTTTAAACCGGATAAAAATTATAAAAAGTTGGAAGTATAACTGGGTCTGCTAGGGTGAACAGAAATTTTGTATAATTTACAATGGATCAATTTATATGGAGGTGTCAACTCTCTTTGTTACCATAGAATCAAAGCTCAAATTAAATATTCATATTTTTTGCTTAAATGAAATGTAATTAAATATAATGGTAGAGAGATATTACTTATATTAGTGTAATTAATCACGATTTACAAAACAAACCGGAATATTCAAATTATTAAGATTTTGTGTTAGGAAACCACCATTTCATTGGCCTCATCCAAAACGTGGTTGGTGAAACTTCGTAAATAGATCTGGGTCGTTTTAAGGGAATTGTGGCCAAGTCCTTCACTGATAATCTCTGTGGGTATTCCCATATATTTGGCTATGGTGGCCCAGGAATGGCGGATGGTGTAAGTGGAGAAATTCTCTTCTATTCCGGCATCCTTGGCAATGGTCTTGAGGTGGCCGTTCATTCTTCGTCTGAGGGTCTTGTATTTTTCATAATGTTTTGTGCTGCCATCATAATTTGCCGGGAACAAGTAATCGTCCTTTGCCTTGCCCGCGGTATAATAGCCCAATATTTCTGACAGTTCTTCAGTTATGCGGACGGATAGCTGGTCACCGGTCTTACTTCGGCCATAAAATATGCGGTCTTGGTGTATGTCGCTTGTCTTTAGTTTTACCAGATCAACAAAATTCATTCCCCTACAGTTGAACATGACCAGGGCATAATTTTTGGCGTGCCATACGGGGCTGCCCGTAATATAGTATACATCCCTAATTTTTATAAAATCCGCTTTTTCGATGGCCTTTTTTTTGGTTCGTCTGGAGGTTGGTATTTTGTAATGGTCGAATGGATTTTTTTTCGTGTAAAATCGGTCTTCCCTAATAGCGCTGTTATATAACGCCCTTATGGCCCTCAAATAGCAACTTACCCCGTTTTTGGAGTTGCCTTTCGCCTCTTGTGCAATCTGGAAATTGGTCAAAAAGGTCACGGTTATCTGGTTTAGTCGTAGGTCTTTCCCCTTATTAAATTTGGTGAGAGTCCTAATGGCGCCTTCATACCAAGATGCAGTACTAGGTTTGTTGGACATTAGTTTTCTGTCTATGATCACTTTTCCCCACTCCCTCAAGGTGATACCGTTATCAACATCATCGCGAATTTTCGTATCCACTTTTTTGTCCCAAGCTTGGTGTATGTACTGGACTAATGTGTCGATATCGATGGAGTTGATGCTGCCACCCATGTCGGTGATAAGTTTGTGGGCTGTTTGCAGTTGGTCATATATTTTTTCGTTGGCCTTGTCACAATCTATGTGGCTATTTTTGTAAGCAGACTTTTTCATACGCATAAATCTATCATCCCATCCTGATCTGGGACAATGATAAGGTAGACGAATGATTCTTGCTTTTTTATGAAATAGTCGGATGGCTACTGGGTAAAGTCCATTGTTCGAACTTTTTGCCGATTTTCTGGTATCCAATATCAACCTGACTTTTGCCATTTTCTTCTTATTTTTACCTAAATTTAGGAAAAAATAATGCTCACTTTGTGCACACTTTTTTTTGAAATCATATGATATTGTATGATATGGAATTTTATTAAAAGAGTTTAACTAACTGTAAATAAATAATTTATATATTTTTTGATTGCTTTTAAAACTCGAAATCAAAGTCTTACAAGCAGGGGGTCACTGGTTCGAACCCAGTAGGGCCCACAGTAACAAAGATAAGGCTTCCAAGAAATTGGGAGCCTTTTTTGTTTTGCCAAAAATTTGAAAAAGGCTTACTTTATGGATCAAGAACAATTTCTGGGTATTTGGATATTTATGCAAATAGTTGAGTTAATCTAAATAGTAAGAATTCTGTATTTCTAACGCCCCTGAACTGTATCTTCAAAGGGTGATGATTTATCGACACTATGTTAGTGTGGATGGAATAAAGAAACGGCCTATTTTTAATTTACTTAATTGGTTATTATTGTTTTTTATAGGTTTTCGTAAATCTTCGATTTCGTATTAATTAAGTGGTTTTCATATTGGACGCTGGGGCCGTGGAAAGTGCGTAGATTTAAAGAAATTTAAAATCAGCCTAGCCATGGCTACAGCTGGCTCCTCCTAACCAAGGTACACCGTACCTTGGTTATTCGGCCCTGGTCGTTTTTTATTCATCGGCTGGTCTATTGATTTTTAATGGTATTCATGAATGCTACGCATTTGGGCGATGCAATAAATGAACAGGACACAAACTTAAAATAGTAAATTATATTTTTTTGTAATTCACAAACAACTTTTGGGATTGATCCGTTGTCCATGCTAAACAGACAATACTTGTTTTGTGCGATTCATCTGGGTTTTAAAGTTTATTATATGGTATAAAATAGTCAGTTTTGGGTTAAATATAGAATACTTTTGAATTGAAAATTTATAATATTTGTTTCGGCATTGTACTCATGGTGCAGCCAGTGTTTGTTCAGGGATGTACTGGGAATATTTTTTGGTAGCTGTTTTATATGTGTCTCCAAATATATGTATATGAACTGTTTAAAGTGTAAATTAGTGTTTTGTGGCACTCATGGTTATTAGATAGTAAACGTTAATGGTATGTTCTGGGTTTGGGATAAGGTCACGGTTATAATGTTGTCTATTGGTTCAGGATGTTTATGAAATTACTATCTCTTCAAAATAGACTACTCGTATCAATAATGGATAAGTGGTATGGAGGTCAAATTGAAAATATTCACCTGTGAATCATTTTAGTGCTATACAGTTGAAATCAAGTTAAAATGAAAATCGTAATAGCCCCTGATTCTTTTAAGGAGTGTTTATCGGCCCAAGAAGTGGCTGCCAATATAGCTGTGGGAATCAGAAAGGTAGCTCCGAATGCCGAAATCTTCGAAATCCCTATTTCCGATGGTGGTGAAGGCGTACTTGAAGCTCTTTTGAACGGGGTTGGCGGCCAACGAATTGCGATTTCCGTTTTGGATCCCCTGATGAGGCC
>NZ_QJJZ01000019.1 GCF_003201775.1 Arenibacter sp. ARW7G5Y1
AGGCCGCCGCCTTTTTTTGAAAGCACTTGCCGTTTTTACGGTAGGTGCTTTTTTTTGTCCGAACTTTAATAAAAGGGCACGCCTTGGGCGTGATTGATTCCAGTATCCGTACGCCAAACGGAAAGTCCAAGGTCGGGAGACTTTGTACAGCGACGTAATGATTTATCGACACTATGTTAGAGTCGACATAATAAAGGACCGGCCTATTTTCAATTTCGTCTTAAATCAAGTGGTTTTCACATTGGAAGGTGGAAGGCGTCCATAGAGCATTTCACCCAAGTGAAAGCGGCCTGGACGCCGGGGCCGTGGAAAGTGCGTAGATTTAAAGAAATTTAAAATCAGCTTGGCCATGGCTACAGCTGGCTCCTCCTAACCAAGGTACACCGTACCTTGGTTATTCGGCCCTGGTCGTTTTTTGGGCGATGCAAAAAATGAACAGGACACAAACTTGAGATAGTAAACTATATCTTTTTGTAATTCACACACAACTTTTAGGATTGTTCCACGGAAAAACCAAAGTCGGGAGACTTTATAAAGTGTGAAAGTTCAAAGTCGGGAGACTTTGCACAGCGACTTTGCACAACGACTTTGCAGAGTGCCATCAATTCTTAAGATCAGCCAATTGTTACATTGAATCATTGCTACATTGTTTCATTGCTAGATTGTTCCACTTTCAAATCGGCCCATCAGCAAATTTTCAAATCAGCAAATTGTTACATTGAATCATTGGTACATTATTTCATTGCTACACTGTTCCACTTTCAAATCGGCCCATTAACAAATTTTCAAATTAACTATCCCCTAAACCCTGTAATTTACAACAGCAAACGGGCTACCTCCAACCAATTGTTGGCACGTTCATATCCAGTGGTGTGTATGTTGTGAGGAGAGGTGAACATTATTTTCCTTCCCTGGAAGTGCTCCAGATTGTAGCTACGGTCATCTATCAAAATATCTCCATTAAGAATATGCTTGCTGCCGCAGAGAATACGATTTCTCCAATGGATAAAAGGAAAATGCTCATCCAGCCAATCGCTTTTTTCCCTTAGAGAGTTGGGGTATTCCATGGCAGCTGAGGCTACATAGAGTTCATATTTGGAGGATAATTCCTTTAAAACTTCCTTACTGTCCTTGATAGGTTCCAGATTGCGAAAGAAGCCGTCTGTCCTGGCATGGTTCCTTACACTATATTGCCGTTCTTCAGGAACGGATTGCCAAACCTCACGTCCCATACAGTCCATCTCGGTCAGGTTTTCATTAAACTCGGCATTGTAAAGTGTTATATGTGCATTATAAGCATCAGCAAACACCTCGTCCATATCTACAAATAAGGTCATTGAATTAAATTTTAAATACGAAAATAACCATTTTCCCTTGAAGACCGGAAAGATTTGCTTCTGGATGTAATGAGACAGCCTAAATGTGTTGGGGATTCCAGTGAAGACCTTAAATAACCTTGGTAATACGCCAATAGAAACGGGAGTAGAGCCGTTTGCTTTATGGAATGGGGCCGGTACGATTAATCTTGTTTATTGTCCTTATTGAACAGGGCATCCATTATCAATTTAATACTATAAAACCCCATTGAAATGGCTGCAATGGCTAAAATAATACCAATGATCAAGACAGGCCAATAGAAAGGGTGCCCTTCATTTTTAAAGGCTTGGTATATTATTATCGGCGCAGTAAACATTAGGGCTATGGTATAGGCAATATATTTGAGGCCTTTTAATAAGAGGGCTTTATTTGTTCGCATAGGTTTGATTTTGTAGACCGTCTTAATGTTATGGATTATTTTTTTATCAGAAGAGTATCCGAAAACGTTTGGCAAATGGCAAAATAGCCCAAGGCAAAATTACTTTTATTTGTACTATCATTATCACTGGTATTGGTTACATTAATTATATTTCCCTTGACCGTGGTTGCAGGTGTGCTAAAGGGACCGTTATCCGCTCCGCTTTGTTGAATCAATTGGTTCATATAATTAAAAAAATCCTGATCTATACCTAAAATACTAATGGTTAGCAATCTTTCATCTTCCAATTTACTATCGTAAAAAAATGAAAACTGAAATCGTTTTCCCTGATAAAACTCATCTTCGCTCACCAAATATTCACCGAAATCAAAATCGAATAAATAGTAATCCTCTCTCTCCCCGTTATCTGTGAAGGTTAGGACTACTTCGGTTTCATCATCTCCAAACAAAGTAGTTGTTCCCTGTTCCAAGGAATCAAGGGGAACGGCAGGTACGTATTTGGTTTTCGCCAAATAGGTTTGGCCCCCATATTGAATGGTAAGTTCCAATTCTCCTTGTGTCAATTCCTCTAAATCCCACTCATTTTCATAAACACCGGTATCTGGAATGGATTCTTCCAAAACTATTACCGACCCTGATTGCGTGTTTGTGAGGGTAATTTCCTGAAGTTGGGCAGGCGATAAATCATCAAAAAAAGAACTGGTTAGACTGGCCTTTATTTGGATCAATACAGAAGGATTGTCCATCTCCTCCAATCGGATCAGGGCATCGATAACCAATCTAGGCTCTTCCGTAGGAAGATCTACTTCAATTACATCCTGACACCCAAAGATTATAAAACACAAGAATAAAATTACAATGTTCTTCATTTCTTTAGAATTTGATGTTATAGGTGGCGGCGGGTACCAAGCCAAAAATTGAGGTACGGACTGCTTCATTTACCCCTGTGTCCCCGTTGCGACTAAATCCGATAGAGGCAGCATTTTTTCTGTTGTATAAGTTGTAAATGCTAAAGACCCATTCCGATTTTAATTTTCTGCCCTTATTTTTTCGAGGGGTAAGTGTTGCCGAAAAGTCAATTCTGTGATACGCCGGCAGTCGCTGTTTGTTTCTTAGTCCATAATATGGCACAACCAAATTTTGGAATTGGAATTGGCCAATGGGATAATTGGTAGGTTGGCCGGTCTGGAACACAAAATTGCTGTTAAAGCTCCATTTTTCATTTAAGTCGTAATTTACATATAGGGAAACGTCGTGGGTCTTATCATAGGGAGTGTTGTACCAATTTCCTAAATTAATACCTGTTTCAGTAGCATTTCGTCCAGGGGTCCTTTGTTCCGATTTGGATAGGGTATAGGCCAGCCAACCTTGAAATCTATCCTGGTTTTTTCTTATAAGCAGTTCAAGCCCATACGCTCTTGCTTCCCCGTTTAGGATTACCTGTTCTATAGCATCATTGGCAATTAAATTGGCGCCGTCTATGTAATCTATTCTGTTTTGGATATCCTTATAGAATAATTCGGTTTCCAGGGAGTAATCTCCATCCTTTATATTTTTGAAATATCCCAATGCATATTGATCCAGTAATTGTGGTTTTATAAAAGTTCCACTTGGGGTCCACACATCTAGGGGAGTAGGGGAACTTGTATTTGATAGCAAGTGAAGATATTGTGCCAACCTGGTGTAACTTGCTTTTAAGGAGTTATTGGGGTCAAGGGAATAAGCTAAGGCTATACGGGGCTCTAAATTTGTAAAGGTTGCGAGTTGTTCGCTACGTTCAGGAGTAAGAATTTCTATTGGATCTGCCTCCTTGTATATCTGCAGAAAGGGATCAAAAACTACCGGGTCGTTATTCGTGTACACATTTAATTCGTCCTGTCCCAGACGTATAAAATTACTGAGACGCAAGCCATATTGCATGCTTAAATTTTCCGTAATGTTCTGTTCAACATCTACATAAACAGCAAATTCATTGGCGTATTTTTGGATCAGCTGATTTTCAATTATCCCAGATTCCGAGTCGCTGGGTTCTATCTTGCCAGGGTTAAAGCGGTAATAAATGTTATTGATACCATAGTTTATTTGAAAATTATTACTCAGATAATGCTTAAAATCGTATTTGAGATTAAAGTTTTGAATTCCAGAATTCCATTTGAAACCTACAAAATCCAGTTTTAAGCCATAATAATAATCAGAATATATCAAGGATAAATTGGAGAATAATTTATCCGAAAACAAATGGTTCCATCGGAAATTAAGAACCGCATTGCCATAAGTGTTTACGAAGCTTTCGCTTATTGAAAAAACATCCCTTCCAAAATAGCCCGAGAAATAAATGTTATTGCTTTCATTTAACTTAAAGTTCAACTTGGTGTTTAGATCATAGAAATAGGCTGTATTGTCTATGTCGAAAAGAGGTAGGAACAAATGGGCATAGGATGCCCTACCGCCAATAAGAAATGCCGCTTGGTCTTTGATTATGGGCCCTTCGGCCAATAGTCTACTGGCAACGGCACCAATACCACCATTGACTTTTAACTCCTTACTATTTCCTTCTTTCTGAAAAATTTCCAGAACTGAGGACACCCTACCTCCATAACGGGAGGGTATACCGCCCTTGAATAATTTTACATCCTTTATGGCGTCTGGGTTAAATACAGAAAAGAATCCAAATAGGTGGGAGGAATTAAAGATGGTGGCCTCATCCAGTAGAATAAGGTTTTGGTCTACGGCTCCTCCCCGAACATTGAAGCCTGATGCCCCTTCGCCGGCATTGCTAACCCCGGGTAAAAGGAGAATGGATTTTATAATATCTGCCTCTCCCAGAATTACAGGTATCTTTTTTATGGTTTCTGCCGATAGGGAGTTAACGCTCATCTGAGGTTTACGAATATTTAATTTTTCAATATCCTCGGTAACCACTACTTCCTCCAATTGTTCCGCTACTTCAAGTAATTGAAAGTTTATTTTTTGATCGTAGGTAAGATCAATGGTTTGAATAATATCTTGGTATCCCAAAGAACTTATTTGAAGTTGATAGCTTCCTTTGGGTAACGTAATGGAGTAGAATCCGTATTCATTTGTAATAACCCCTGTGCTTAGGGATGGCACAGCAACTGTGACACCTATTAGTGTCTCATTACTTGCTATTTCGGTTATTGTCCCACTCAGGGTGAACCGTTCCTGCGAAAATAGATTAATGGAAAATAGAAGTAATAAATAAAACGGCACATATGTATTTTTTCCCATTAAAAGCATTTTTCACCTAAATGTATCGATATTTTCTTGAGGAAAAAAAAGTTTGCAATCTCTTAAAGTAAAATGACCTTTCCATAAAGTGAAAAGGTCATTTTAAATTAGAAAAAAGTTCGTTTAGATGGATTCCAAAATGGAATTAAATGTAACGCTCGGTCTCATGGCCTTACTTATCAGATTTTCATCTGGTAAATAATAACCTCCAATATTGATGGGTGCACCCTGGGCGTCGTTCAATTGTTTAAGAATTTCATCCTGGCTATTCGAAAGCTTTTCGGCAATAGGTGCAAAAACGGCTTTAAGTTCCTGGTCCTCATTTTGTTCAGCCAAAGCATTTGCCCAATAAAGCGCCAGGAAGAAATGGCTACCCCTATTGTCCAGCTCCCCAACTTTTCTTGAAGGGGATTTGTCGTTTTCCAAAAATTGTTCCGTAGCCTTGTCCAAAGCATCGGCAAGGACTATGGCTTGACTATTGTTATTCTTTTCCCCGAAAAATTCCAAAGACACCCCAAGGGCCAAGAATTCGCCCAAAGAGTCCCATCTTAGATGTCCCTCGGATAAAAACTGTTCCACGTGTTTGGGGGCGGAGCCACCTGCACCGGTTTCAAAAAGTCCACCACCGTTCATAAGAGGTACGATGGATAACATTTTTGCACTGGTACCCACTTCCAAAATAGGAAAGAGATCTGTTAAATAATCTCTAAGCACGTTCCCGGTTACAGATATGGTATCCTTTCCCTCCTTAAGTCTTTGCAACGTAAATACCGTAGCCTTTTCAGGAGACATTATCCTTATGTCCAATCCAGAAGTATCATGTTGGGGTAAATAAGTGTTTACTTTCTTTATCAATTCAATATCATGGCCCCTATTCTCATCCAGCCAAAATATGGTGGGTATATTGGTAGCCCTGGCTCTGGACACGGCAAGTTTTACCCAGTCCTGAATAGGTGCATCCTTTGCTTGGCACATTCTCCAAATATCCCCCTCCTCTACATCGTGTTCAATTAGAACATTACCAGAATTGATGTCCACTACGGAAACCTTGCCACTGGACTTTATAACAAAAGTTTTATCGTGGGACCCGTATTCCTCTGCTTTTTGGGCCATTAATCCTATGTTGGGTACCGTTCCCATAGTTGTAGGGTCAAAAGCGCCATGTTCTTTACAGAAGTTGATAGTCTCGGTATAGATTCCGGCATAACTACTATCTGGAATTACGGCCTTGGTATCTTGAGCTTTTCCGTTGGAATCCCACATTTTACCTGAATTGCGGATCATGGCCGGCATGGAGGCATCTATAATGATATCACTTGGTACATGTAGGTTGGTGATTCCCTTATCGGAATTTACCATGGCTAGGGCAGGACCTTGCTGAATGGTTTTCTCAATATCCGATTCAATTTCCTGTCTTTCAGAATCGGGAAGACTTTTTATTTTTTTTAATAAAATCTCAAGACCATCATTGGCATTGACATCAATTTTATGAAATGTAGCGCTGTGTTTTTTAAAAACATCTGCAAAGAATACCTTTACGACATGACCAAAAATAACAGGGTCGGAAACTTTCATCATAGTTGCTTTCAAATGCACGGAAAACAACACACCTTTCTCTTTGGCGTCTTTAACCTGTTCTTGTAGGAATTTTACGAGCGCTTTTTTGCTCAATACGGTGGCATCAATTATTTCACCTTTCTGAAGTTGAATACTTTCCTTTAGTAAAGTCTTGGTACCATCAGTTTGTGTGAGTTCTATTTTTACAGCGGTGGCTGACTGTAGGGTAATTGATTTTTCGTTTGATTTAAAATCGCCCTCAGTCATGGTGGCCACATGCGTTTTGGAATCTGCGCTCCAAGCCCCCATGGAATGCGGATGCTTCTTGGCATAATTTTTAACGGCCCTTGGAGCCCTACGGTCCGAGTTACCTTCTCGCAAAACAGGGTTCACGGCGCTTCCCTTTATTTTGTCATACCTAGACTTAACATCTTTCTCAACATCATTTTTTGGGTTATCCGGATAGTTTGGAATGTTATATCCCTTACTTTGTAATTCTGCAATGGCTTCGTTTAATTGGGGAGCGGAAGCGCTCACATTTGGAAGTTTTATGATGTTGGTTTCAGGCATTTTGGCCAAATTTCCCAATTCTACCAAATCGTCCGAGATCTGCTGTTCCTTTTTTAAGTAATCTGGAAATACTGCAATTATTCTACCTGCCAGGGAAATATCCTTAAGTTGAACATCTATTCCAGCTGTCTTGGTAAATGCCTTTATGATAGGTAGGAATGATTGTGTTGCTAATGCAGGGGCCTCGTCTGTTTTGGTATATAAAATTTTTGGCATTATAATTTAGATTTTTAAGTTTAAGCGGAGCAAATATACAATTTTAAAAATGCCAAATAAACAGGGAAGGGCTATAATATTGGGTAAATGTGTACTAGGAAAGTAAGGGAGGTAATATTCTTTATATTGAAGTTAAAATTATGGCAAAAATAAAAGCCATATCATTGTAAAATTACCTTGATATGGCTTTCTAGAAATAGTTTACAAACTTGTTGTTTTGTCTTTTACAAAACGGCAACCATTGATTGCATTTGCGTCGCTATTTCAACGTTTGAAACATTCTATCCTTAATAATACAACCAAGTGACAAAGATGTTTCTCCTCAATGTTCAAATATTTGGTATTCCTAATGTATAACCTAGATCTAACATTAACAATATCACAATACTTACAAATCTACCAACTTACACAAGCAAGTTAATAGTTAGAATGCAATCTATAATGCATAACACTATAGAAGGACAAATAACAATGAGATAAAGAACGTAAACTCTATGTGACATTCATTAATCCGAGTAACGAATTTCCAGCCACACTTAAAAGTAAGGAATTATTATTGAATAAACAAGCTTTGTAACGATTTTATTATCAACATATTATGAACTGTAGTTCTGAACAAATGTTTATAAATGAAAAAGCATCCTTACTGAATAAGGATGCTTTTTTGTAAATTTTATGAGCTTGTTAAGAGCGTATCTCTTTAATTCTAGCTTTTTTACCAGTAAGACCTCTAAAGTAGAAAATACGGGATCTTCTAACCTTACCTTTTTTATTCACTTCTATTTTTTGTAGAGCAGGCATATTAATTGGAAAAATACGCTCTACACCTATAGTACCGGACATTTTACGGATTGTAAAGGTTTCGGTAGCTCCAGTTCCCCTTCTTTGAATAACAACACCTTTAAAAAACTGTGTTCTTGTTTTTTCACCTTCCTTAATTTCGTAGTACACGGTAATAGTGTCCCCAGCTGAAAAGTTTGGAAAATCTTTTTTAGGAATAAATTCGTTTTCTACAAATTTTAATAACTCTTCCATCGTTTTTAATTATTATTTACTTAAACCAACTTTCACGATTATCGTCAGAGGTTGATTTAATGGAGTGCAAAATTAATCTAATATTTATAACTTACAAGTGATTGGGAGTTTTTTATCAATATTATCCCTTAAAAATCATCATAAGTTCATTGTATTCCATTGGTCTAACCCCTTGGAAATGTAGCATATGGCAAAATAGGCATTTTTATATTAAAGTCGGACCAAGAAACAATCCAAACCTGGACTAGTCGCTAAGTAGGTCTGGACGCAGTTGCTCGGTTCTTTTATATGCCTCGTCTTCTCGCCATGTTTCTATTTCCGGAAAATTCCCGCTCAATAGAATATCAGGTACTTTATAGCCTTTGTATTCCGCAGGCCTGGTGTATACTGGAGGCGCAAGTAAATTATCCTGAAATGTATCGGTCAGCGCAGAGGTTTCATTGTTCAAAACTCCCGGTATTAATCTAACTATGGTATCGCATAGCACTGCAGCCCCCAATTCGCCCCCGGACAGGACATAATCACCTATCGATATCTCTTTGGTAATATATAGGTCCCTTACCCGTTGATCCACACCTTTGTAGTGGCCACATAAAATAATAACATTATTTAATAAGGACAAACTGTTGGCCATTTTCTGGTTCAATGTTTTTCCATCGGGGGTCATATAGATGACCTCATCGTAGTCCCTTTGACTTTTTAAGGTAGCGATACACTTGTCTATGGGCTCTATCATCAAGACCATACCTGCACCGCCCCCAAACTGGTAATCATCTACCTGATTGTAACTTTTATCCGTATAATCCCTTAGGTTATGTAAATGGACCTCTACAATCCCTTTTTCAATGGCACGTTTTAAAATGGAAGCTTCAAACGGACTTTTAAGTATTTCGGGAACTACGGTAATTATATCTATTCGCATGGGAAAATCAATAACAGTTAATGTTTTTTACGGGGCAGGTTCAAAAGTAGTAAAAATAGACACAATCCTTTCTGCCAATTTTTTTGGCGGTTATACCATTGCCCAAGGCCCTAAAGGAAAAAGCTCCCAAAAAAGGAGCTTTTTAAATTCCAAAGTCAAATAAAATAATAGGTTCCCTTTATTTTATTGGCACCGCCAAAGGGTGTAATACCCTGAGGCTTGCCTCGAAAATTAAAGTTCGTTTCCTACGAATGCCTCGCGGGCTTGCCCCGAGGTAGTTTACTTGGATTTTTTATGTTTGTTGATCTCGTCCTGGAGCTGTCTACTAATTTTTTGCTCCCTTTCCAAAGCCCTTCTTCTATGGTCCTCATATTCGGTCTCTACTTCCGCAAGCGTCGCTTTGGCTTCCTGGGTTAGAATATTGCTATTTCTGAATTTATAGATGAAAAATAATAAAAACAGCAATAACCCTGTTATTATGGTCCAAAGAATAAAATTGTAGGTGCTTTTCGCTACCAGAATACCAAGGAAAGACATGCTATCCTTCTCCTCGGTTACCTCGGAAAGATTATTGGTCGTCTCTTCCAATTTTTTGTTCAGCGATTCAATTGTTTCTACATGGGCGGTAATGGTACCGTTTAGTTCATTGACCTTTTTGTTAAAGGCATTAATGGAATCCAATACATTTTGTCTCAGTTTTCCCAAGTTAAACTCCTTTACCACCTCGTATCTTACTCCATCGGCCCGGTAGTTACCAGATTTTTTGGAGATATATTCGAATTGGGAACTAATAGGACCTTGGTCCAAGGAAAGTTTGTCCTCTTCCTCGGGTTCCTGTGCAAAGTGTAGGTTAAATGACAATAGAGCCATTACGATAAAGAGTAATTTCGAAATTTTCATTTATGTAATTCTTATTGTTAATAATGATTTAGAGAAGGCTAAAATACTTTAATATTCCCAATTATTAAAAAAAGGGATAAGACGTACTTTAACTAAATAGAATAACCCACAATTTTGTATATTATTATATATTGATGAAATTTTAATAATAGGTATATCTGCGAACCTTGGCAATGTATTTGGCAAGGCGGATTACTTGGTGCGAATACCCAAATTCATTATCGTACCAAATGTATAGTACAAGGTTCTTTCCATCTTCCGATACTATGGTTGCCGTACTGTCATAAATGGCAGGGGCAGAAGTTCCAACTATGTCCGTTGATACCAATTCATTGCTTAGTGAATACTTTATCTGTTCAACTAAATCACCTTCCAAAGCATATTTCTTAATTATGGTGTTCAATGCCGGTTTTGAAGTTTTATTGTTGATCTCTAGATTTAATATTGCCAAGGAGCCATTGGGTACTGGTACCCTAATGGCATTGGAGGTCAACTTGCCACTAAGTTGCGGAAGGGCTTTGGCCACTGCTTTTCCGGCCCCGGTCTCCGTTATGACCATATTAAGGGCGGCAGCCCTTCCCCGTCTATATTTTCCGTGCATATTGTCTACTAAATTTTGATCATTGGTATAGGCATGAATGGTTTCTATATGCCCTTTTTTTATACCCAAGGAATCATCTACTACTTTCAAGATAGGGGTTATGGCATTGGTGGTGCACGAGGCGGCAGAATAAATTTTATGGGTGTCCGGATCAAATTCCAAATGGTTTACGCCATGTACAATATTTGGGATCCCTTTACCGGGAGCAGTAAGCAATACCTGACTGCTTCCTTTGGACCTTAAATGTCTATTGAGGCTTTCATTGTCCCTGAAGGCTCCCGTATTATCTATTATCAAGGCGTTGGCAATCCCGAATTGGGTGTAGTCTATGTCCTCCGGACTATCTGCTTCAATAATATGGACAGTTGTACCGTTTATGGACAAAGCTTTATTGTTAAAATCGATATCCACTGTACCCATAAATGGCCCGTGTACGGAATCTGTCCGTAATAAGTTGGCCCTTTTTTCCAAAATTTCGGGAGTTATGGGACCCCGGGTAACGATGGCTCTTAATCTTAACTGATTTCCTTTGCCGGTTTTGGCCATCAATTCCCTTGCCAATAAGCGGCCAATTCGCCCAAAGCCATATAATACCACATCTTTGGGAATTATCCCGTTCTGGGAATTGGCACTTTTTAGTTTGTCCGATACAAACGCCTTAACATTGTTGTAGTTGTTTTCAAATGAATGATATTCATAGGTGAGTTTTCCAATATCCAATTTTGAAGGGGGTAATTCTATGTCGCTTATAGTTCGCAATATTTCGACAGAATCGAAAATTGAGATTGGTTTTTGAACAAAATCCCCTGCATATTCATGCAGGTTCAATATGTCGCTGACATTTTTATCTATGACCTGATTCTTAAAAAGAACTATTTCTATGGATTTGTCATACCATAAATCACTGGCAATTTTAATGAATTCGGTGGTGGCCTTCCTTCTGTCTGCTTGAAAGGCCAATTCCTTTTCATATAATGTAATGGCACTCATAGGCTGATCTTAATATTTGTTGGTTTTGGGGCAAAATTATATATTTCAAACGTTTTCGTAAAAAATAAAGTATAAAAAAAACGCTCCGATAGGAGCGTTTTTTTTAAAAGCTACTTTGGCTTTTATTGAATTATCAGTCGTTCTTTTTCACCTTTTTTATTCAACATGGTAATACTTGCCCTATCATATCTGGAAATCCGGCCGAATTTGGTTTTGGCATCCTGAATGTTGTTGATTTCTTCATCCCCAAAGGATAATAGAACTTTTCCTTCAAAACCATAATTTCTATAAGTTTCGGGTACTCCTATGATCTTTACCCCTTTTTTGGTTCTAAAGGCTTTCTTTTCATCTTCGGTAAGGTTTTTAACTTCAAAGCCCAGGACAGGAATAATGATCGTTTGCCGTTCCTTAAGCATCACGGGGAATTCCATCTTCTCATCACCTCGTAAAACGGTTACCAAAAGCTCGTCCCCAGGTCTTTTTGAAGATATATAGCCTATTAGATCTGCAAATTTGTGAATTTCTACATTGTCTATGTTTTTTATAATATCACCCTCTTTTAAATCGGCGTCATAGGCGCCGGAATCCTCCTCGATACCTGCAATGTAAACCCCGTCAATTTCATTTATACCATTTTCAACGGCATATGGGCTGTTCATGGGGACGGTATTGATACCTAAGATACCTTTTTGTACGTTACCGTATTCCATAATGTCTTCCACCACTTTTTTGGCAATATTACTGGGAACAGCAAAGGAATAGCCTACGTAAGAACCCGTTTGCGAGGTAATGGCAGTGTTTATGCCTATTAGGTCGCCGTTGGTGTTTACCAATGCGCCACCACTGTTTCCGGGATTTACGGCCGCATCCGTTTGGATAAACGACTGATCCAAACTAGCCAGGGCCCTAGCTTTTGCACTAACGATCCCAGCAGTAACAGTGGACGTTAAATTAAAGGGGTTCCCTACGGCCAAGACCCATTCCCCAACCTTGGTATTGTCCGAGTCCCCAAATGCCAAATAAGGTAATTGCCTGTCCACGTCTATTTTTATAAGGGCAATATCGGAATTGGGGTCGGTACCGATCAGTTCGGCATCATAGGATTTATTATTATTTAGCGTAACCTGTAATTGATCGGCATTGGCTATAACGTGGTTATTGGTCACAATATAGCCGTCCTGTGAGATTATTACCCCGGAACCGGTACCCACTTGAGGGGTTTGACTACCGCTATAACCGTAGAAGTACTCCATAATGGTGGAGGGACCCTTGCTCACGGTAACATTTTTTACGTGTACCACTGCATTTACCGTATTTTGAGCAGCTATGGTAAAATCCACTTCATTGATTCCAGCACCCTTGGCGGAGGTTGGGGTGTAACTGGATGAAATCATTTTTGCCCCACTGTCTCCCTGTATAACGGCATAATTTGGTTTCTCAAAAAAAAGTTTGTAAGCACCTAATGTAATTGCCCCTGCAAAAACAGAGACCAATAATAAACTTCCAAATTTCTTCATAAAAACATTTTTTTAATTTGCTCTTGTAAAATTAACATAATTCTATAGCAATTATTTGGCTTTAACGAGTTTTTAACTGATAATAAAACCTTAATAAAATTATATCTTTGCTTTATAAATTACAATATGTTACTAAACTTTTATAAGTACCAGGGAACCGGAAATGACTTTGTGATGATAGATAATCGCAAAGAATTTTTTCCGAAGGACAACGTTGGGTTGGTCTCTTTTTTATGTGATAGAAGATTTGGCATCGGTGCCGATGGACTCATCTTGCTGGAAAATGATAAGGACACGGATTTTAAGATGGTCTATTATAATTCTGACGGTAGACAGGGTACCATGTGTGGTAATGGAGGTAGATGTATTGTGGCATTTGCCCATCATTTGGGGGTTGTGGATCAAAATATAACATTCAAGGCTGTGGATGGACTTCATAAAGCGACTATGGCAGAAGGGATAGTTAGCTTGGAAATGCAGGATGTTAAGGAAATACGGGAAAAGTCCAATTCCTTGTTCCTCAATACGGGATCCCCGCACCATGTTCAATTGGTAGACGGACTAAAGGAGTTTGATGTTCGTAAGGAAGGGGCGAAGTTACGCTATGGATTGTACGGGGAACAGGGAAGCAATATCAATTTTGTTGATCAAGCCAGTGAGGATACCTTTAATGTAAGGACTTATGAAAGGGGAGTAGAGGATGAGACCTTTTCCTGTGGAACCGGGGTAACCGCCGTAGCCCTGGCTATGTACCATTCGGGTAAGACCAAAAAGGATTTCGTAAAGATCGTTACCCCAGGGGGTAATCTGCAAGTGAAGTTCAGGAACAGTGAAAATGGCTACGACCAAATATGGTTGACAGGGCCGGCACAACTGGTTTTTAAAGGGGAGATAGATGTTGAATCTTAAAGGAGAGCAGATTTACCTAAGGGCCTTGGAGCCCAAAGATTTGGATTTCCTGTATAATTTGGAGAACAATCCTGAAATTTGGGAAATAAGCGGTACTACCGCGCCCTATTCCAAACATGTGCTTCAACTTTATCTGGAAAATGCCCATAAGGACATTTATGAGGTGAAACAATTGAGATTGTGTATCTGTAATATGCAGGACAATGTAGTTGGATTAATCGATTTATTTGATTTTGATCCAAAGAACTTAAGAGTGGGCATGGGAATTATTGTGAGTCGGAAGCCGGATAGAAATAAAGGGGTTGGTTCTGAAGCGGTAGGGATACTTACCAACTATGTCTTTTCCGTATTGGGAATGCGACAGGTTTATGTAAATGTACTGGAGGAAAACGCTCCCAGTATACATTTGTTTACAAAACTGGGGTTTGAAAAAGTTGGAATAAAGAGGGATTGGATATATTCCAATGGGGCTTTTAAAAATGAAATCTTGTTTCAAAAGATAAATAACTAATGTATATAAAGAAAATTTTATTGGTTATCGTTATTGCTGGTATGTTGGTCGGTGGGGCTTTCGCCTATATGGTTTACAGGGCCTTCTTTGTACCCAATACGCAATTCAATAATGAGGTAGCCTATGTGTTTATTCCGTCAAACGCCAACTTTGAGCAAGCGAAGGATATTCTGGAGCCACTTTTGAAAGATTTGAAAACCTTTACATCGGCTGCCGATAAAAAGGGGTATAGCGACAATGTGAAGCCGGGTAAATACGCAATAAGAAAAGGGATGAACAATAACGATATTGTAAATTCTTTGCGAAGTGGCAATATCCCTGTTAAGGTTGCTTTTAACAATCAGGAAACCTTGGAAGACTTGGCGGGAAGAATATCACTTCAGATAGAAGCGGATAGTACTGCTCTGTTGAACCATTTTAAAGATAAGGAGTTTTTAAGGGCCAATGGCTTTAATGATGAGACGGCATTGTCCATGTACATACCTAACAGTTATGAGTTTTTCTGGAATACTTCGGCCGAGGGATTTAGGGAAAGGATGTTTAAGGAATATACCAGGTTTTGGAACGATAAGCGCCAAGCAAAGGCAAAAGCTGTAGGTTTAACCTCCTCTGAGGTGATTACTCTGGCTTCCATAGTACATAAGGAGACGGCAAAGGTAGATGAAAGGCCCAGGGTGGCCGGAGTCTATCTTAATCGATTGAAGACCGGTATGTTGCTGCAGGCAGACCCTACCGTTATTTATGCCCTAAAAAAACATACAGGTAATTTTGATACCATTATAAAAAGAGTGTTGTATAGAGATTTGGAATTGGATTCCCCTTATAATACCTATAAGGTTGCGGGTTTACCTCCTGGACCCATTGCCATGCCCGATATATCGGCAATCGATGCTGTTTTAAACCCTGAAAGGCATGACTATTATTATTTTGTTGCCAATGTGGAAAACTTTGGTTATCACAAGTTTGCGAAGACCTTGTCGCAACATAACCGAAATAAAGCACAGTATGTCCGGTGGATAAATAGCCAGAAGATCAACAGGTAAACCATTGGTCTTTATATCTGTGTCATTTATCCAATATTTACTACATTTTGTACAAAGTTGCGTTAAAATAGGTCGGGTTTTAAAAATCAGGTATATCTTTGCAATGTGAAATTTAAGCAGACCGTTTTTTTTGGTCGTGAGTCTTAAGAAAACAAATATATGAGAAAGTGGACAAATTATTTGTTCCCCGTTATCATGATTTTTATTCTTGTAAGTTATGGGTTTAAGCCAGTTAAAATGGTGATTCCCGAGGCTTTTAGAGTAAATGGACCTACAGAAGTTCTGTTTCCCAAACACAGAACTGTAATAAAAACAACTATGGCTGCGCCGCCCTTTTTAGGAACGTCCTACAATGGGTTTAAAGAGGCTTTGGCCTTTAAGGAATCTCAAGGGAATTATTTTACGACCAACGCATTGGGTTATTTAGGTAAGTATCAATTTGGTATTGGTACCCTGGAACTACTTGGTGTCTACAACGCTACATTATTTCTGAACGATCCAGTTTTGCAGGAAAGGGTGTTTCATACCAACCTTTCTAGGAACAAGTGGATTTTGAGAAGGGATATTAAACGTTTTGTTGGATCGGTTATAAATGGTCAGGAGATTACAGAATCGGGTATACTGGCCGCAGCCCATTTGGCAGGTGCGGGCAATGTGAAAAAGTACTTACGGTCCAACGGGGAATTAAATGTGAATGATGACTTTGGGTCATCGGTTTCATATTATATTAAAAAATTCTCGGGTTATGACATTTCACATGTAACCCCTAAAAGAAACCCAAGAATATAAAGAGTTTACAATTATGAAAATGAAAAAGACCCCGGCAATATGTTGGGGTTTTTTTATGCGTGGACTATAAAAATTGATGGTCGCTTGTGAAGATCAACAGAAATTTTTTGCCAATCCAACACCCTTTTGGTCAAGATGAACTCTGTAGGCAATGTTATGTCGCATGCAATGCAGACCAAGGTTTGTGGTGCAAGGGTTTTTATTAGTTCGGCCAACAGTTTGTCATTCCTGTAGGGCGTTTCAATAAAAATCTGTGATTGGTCATTGTCTCTGGACAATTTTTCAAACCTCTTGATACTTTTTTTTCTCTCCCCGGCTTCGATGGGCAAATAACCGTTAAAGGCGAAACTCTGTCCGTTAAGACCACTGGCCATTAAGGCCAAGAGAATTGAAGACGGTCCAACCAGTGGCACTACCTTTATTCCTTTTTGATGTGCAATTGCCACAATATCGGCACCTGGATCGGCAATTCCTGGACAACCAGCTTCCGATATTATGCCTACGTTGTAACCTTCAAAACAAGGGTCTAAAAAAGTGGGAAGGATTTCTGATTCCGTAAATTTGTTAAGTAAATTGATGTGTAAACTTGGCTGCGACTTTTTGGAACTTATCTTTTTTATAAAGTGCCTAGCCGTTTTTTCATTTTCAACAATGTAATGATCAATTTGTTCAATGGTCCTTTTGATGGATATGGGAAGAACTTCCAAGGGTTCGTTATCTCCCAGGGTTGTTGGGATTAGATATAACTTTCCAATAGTGCCCATTCTTTGGTCCATAGGGATATGTTTATTTATGAATTATTTCCTGTGCAATAAGGTTGCATGCCGAATCAATTAAATGATAAATTTCCTCAAATCCATCTTCACCCCCATAATAGGGATCTGGAACTTCCTTATGGGTAGAATTGGATCTTTGGAGTAATAAATGGACCTTGGCTATTTGTTCTTCATTTTCTGCCAAAGCAACAATGTTGGCATAATTACTACGGTCCATAGCGTAAATTATGTCGAACTCACTAAAATCCTTTGCTGTAAATTGTCTGCATCGCTGCTGGCTTATGTCGATACCATATTTTTTGGCAATTGATATTGACCTGCCATCCGGTTTCTTTCCAATATGATAACTGGCAGTGCCTGCAGAATCCACAAGGATGGTTTTCTTGTCCAATTTACTTTTAAGGATACCTTCGGCCAACGGTGACCTACATATATTTCCCAAACAGACCATAAGGACTTTGGTTCTCATGGCAATGGAGGTGTTAGGAGAATTTCTTGGTTAGATCATCTATGTATTTTCGAAACTGCTTGTCGGTCTCGGCAAGATTATCCACGGTTTTACAGGCGTGTAGAACCGTAGCATGGTCCCTTTTTCCAATTTGGGATCCAATACTGGCCAAGGAGGCTTTAGTGAATTTCTTGGCAAAGAACATGGCCAATTGCCGGGCCTGTACAATATGTCTTTTTCTTGTTTTGGATTGTAGCGTAGCCACATCCATCTCGAAATAGTCGGAAACCACCTTTTGGATATAATCAATGGATACTTCCCTTTTGGTGTTTTTAACAAACTTCTCCACTACCAATTGGGCCAATTCCAGTGTAACTTCCTTTTTGTTGAACGAAGATTGGGCTATTAGGGAAATTATGGCGCCTTCCAGTTCCCGGATATTGGTCTTTATGTGTTTGGCAACGTAATCTATGATATCGTCCGGCATTTCCACCCCATCCCGATACAATTTGTTTTTTAAAATCGAGATCCTTGTTTCGTAATCCGGTGTCTGAAGCTCGGCAGATAATCCCCATTTAAAACGGGAAAGCAAACGCTGTTCAATGTCCTGCATATCAACAGGGGCTTTGTCCGAGGTTAGTATTACCTGTTTTCCGTTTTGGTGCAAATGGTTGAAAATATGGAAGAAAACGTCCTGTGTACCGGATTTCCCTGATAAAAATTGTACATCATCAATAATGAGCACATCAATCAATTGGTAGAAATGGATAAAATCGTTTCTTGTGTTTTTCTTTACAGATTCAATATATTGCTGGGTAAATTTTTCCGCCGATATATATAATACGGTTCTTTCTGGGTATTTATCCTTGATTTCCACACCTATTGCATGGGCCAAATGTGTTTTTCCCAAACCTACACCGCCAAAGACCAATAATGGATTAAAGGAAGTGCCCCCAGGTTTGTTGGCAACGGCCATACCGGCCGATCTTGCCAGCCTATTGGAGTCCCCTTCCAAGAAATTGTCGAAATTGTAACTCGGGTTTAATTGGGATTCAATCTTTATATTTCTAATCCCAGGTATGACAAAGGGATTTTTTAATTCCGGATTTTTGGATTTTATGGCCACGTCCAATTCTTGGGGCTCTACATGGGCCCTATTGGAGCTAGGTATTTTTTCCGTAAAAGGTTCGCGATTGCCGTAGGTGTTTTCCATTTTAATAATGTACACCAATTTGGCGGTCTCTCCCAATTCTTTGGTAAGGGCCACCTTTAACAATTTAACATAGTGCTCCTCCAGCCATTCGTAAAAAAACTTACTGGGCACTTGAATGCTCAAGGCATTATCTGAAAGCTTAACAGGTTTAATTGGTTCGAACCAAGTTTTGAATGCCTGCGGTTGGATATTGTCTTTTATAAAGCCTAAACAATGGTTCCATACGGACGTTGCAGTAACACTCATTTTTAATATTTTCTTTTTTTTGGTTAGTGTAATTTATGAATGATATTCAGCCAGGTTAAATGGGACTATCAAGTGGGCAAATATGTGAACAAATATTCTAAAAAAAAAATCCAAAGTGGTTGAATTTTCCCTTTTTTTTTCTCATGTTGTACCATAATTTTTTCACACTTTTAAATATAAAGGTTTTACTCGGAATAACATGGATTTTAACGAATTTTCTTTTAGGGTCAGGTATGGCGAAACAGATCAAATGGGCGTTGTTTATCATGGGAATTACCCGCAATATCTGGAAATGGGACGTGTAGAGTGGTTGCGATCCATGGGGATTTCTTACAAAAAAATGGAGGAAAACGGAATAATGTTGCCCGTAATTTCCTTAAACATTTTATTTAAGAAATCGGCAGTTTACGACGATCTTTTAACAGTCACAACTTATATAAGGAAGCGGCCACTAGTGCGAATAGAATTTGACTATGAGATACACAATGAGGCCAAAGAGTTGTTGATAGAAGCGAACACCGTTCTGGCTTTTATCGATATGAAAACCAATAAGCCCATGAAATGTCCGGATTATATTCTAAATAAGCTAGACATCTAGTTTTTTAATTTTTACGGGATACATGGCATTAAAAATATTCTCGGTTAATAGGGCATCGTTCTTTCTAACGGATATTTCAATGGTGCAGTCCATTTCCATTTTTTGGCTAATAATTTCCAATTGATGTTGCTTTAAGGCCCTCATAACTTTGTCCATTTCTGAATATTCAAAATTGAGCATATATCGTTGCTGTAACGTTTTTTCAATTATTTCCGCCGAATCCAGTGCCATATATGCGGCTGTCCTGTATGCGGATATCAAGCCGCCAACCCCTAGTTTTGTGCCGCCAAAGATCCGGGCAACGGCCACTAGGACGTTGGTTACTCCAAAAGACTGTATTTGACCGTATATGGGCATACCTGCAGAATTATTGGGCTCACCGTCGTCATTGGCCCTGTAATTAACATCCTCAAACCCCAATTGCCAGGCGTAACAAACATGGTTGGCTGTATGGTGCTGTTTTTTTAGCTCCTCAATAATGGGTTTTACCTCGTCCTCATGCAGTATAGGGTAGGCATAACCAAAAAACTTGCTTTTGCGTTCTTTGAACAAGATCTCCTTGGAAGGTACTTTCAAGGTTTTGTAAACATCCAACTCCATGTAAATCTATTAAAAAAAAGCCACTAGAAAAATGCTGATGATAGCAAGTGTTATTCCCATCCAATTTTTGTTGCTGATGCGTTCCTTGAACAGAACTACCCCCAAAAGCGTGGAAAACATAACTATGGCTACGTTATTAATGGTGAAAACAGATGCACTGTTCAGGTTCTCGTGCTGCAGTGCCCGTAATAGGTAGAATATAGAAAAATAATTTAGAATCCCCAGGGTAATTCCACCTAGGACAGTGGTTAAATTGGGCGCCAACCGCTTTTTAAAGGATTTGATCGCGATAAATATAACGCCTGTAGTGGCTGCAGAGCCAAAAACTACCGCAGAAAACAAGGGAAACTCCTCCTTGGGAACCAAGGTTTCTTCCAAATACTTAATGCTGGTGTCTATAATCCCGGAACCAATAAAAACTAAAGTGGGCAGTATAATCATATTTTTCCTGAGGGCAACACCCTTTGCCTTTACGGAAGCAAAATATACGGCGGCCAGGGCCAACAGGATACCTACCGATTTTAAGGCACCCAGCTTTTCGTTGTATACCAGCAAACCGAATAGGACTGGTATTACCAAGGACATTTTTGTGGCGACCGAGGCAACGGACACCCCACTTCTTTGGGATGTGGCGGCCATAAGATTAAACACGATGATAAATAAAATGCCCAAAGCCAAAGTACCTATAAACCAGGGTTTTGATGGAATCTCTGATAGATCAATTTTGCTCTGGTAAAAAAACATTCCTACCGCAGAAGCCACCACGTAGTTGATGATGATGGCAGTAAGGGTCTCTATCCTATAAGTGTCAAACAATTTGAATACCACAAAAATTAGGCTGGAAAACAGTATACTTAATGCGAGGTCCAACATACTATAGTCTATCCTTTAATTGAACTACGTCTTCCTTGCCCACAATCAAGTTCCATGTTTTAATACCCAACTTATTGGCCGCATCGGTATTTTCCTTGGTGTCATCTATAAAAAGTGTTTCCTGTGGGGTCAACTTATTTTGCTCAAGGACAAATTGAAATATTTCACGGTTCGGTTTCCTCAATTGGATTTCATGTGATAAATAAAACTGTTCAAAGGAATTTTTAAATCGCGCAAATTTTTCGGTACCCATAATCTTGGTTACATGGGGAATGTGCAGGGCATTGGTGTTGCTCAAAAGAAATAGCCTATGCCTGTTCTCCTTTACCAGGCTTTCCAAAAATTTCAGCCTGTATTCAGGAAAATCCAATAACATTGAATTCCAAATATCGGTAATGGCCTGAGAGCTGAGGTGGGGAAAATCGGGTTGTAGTCTTGCTACAAATTCCTGGGGGCTAATTTTGCCAATTTCAAAGTCTTCGTTAATGCTGTGGTATTTAGGTAAAAATTCTTGGATGCCATGATTCCGAAGTGCTCTAAAAACTACCTGCTTGTCCAGATTGATGAAAATGTCGCCAAAATCGAATATGATATTTTTAATCATTGTTCAAGAGTGTTAGTACGTCCGATTCTATTTGCTTTTGACCTTTCATAAAACCATGGATCCTAGGCGATTCCAGTCCTTCCCCAAATCGGCTTTGTCCCTTGAAAATTCTAGCCTCGTCCCATAATTTGGAGTCAATAAAGCTCTGTAGCGTCTTGGCGCCTCCTTCAATGATGACACTAAGTATATTGTGCCTGTAAAGGATGGCGCAAATTTGAGTGCACACATTATCTTTAAAATCAATAACCTCATATATAATCCCTTCAAGTGTATTTTCAGGCCGATTGGCGGTAATGATGATGGTTTTAAGGTTTCCATCCAAAACATGGTGTTTGCGGTCGATTTTTAGATATCTGTCCAACACAATTCTAACAGGATTCCTACCCCTCCAATGGCGAACGTTTAATTTGGGGTTGTCGGCCAAAACTGTATTGGTTCCAACCAAAATTGCCTGTTCCTGACTTCGCCATTGGTGCACCAGTTGTTGGGAATATGGATTGCTGATCCAATACGGTTCTGGATGGTCATTTCTTTTTTGTTCACGGGGGGCAATGAAACCGTCGGCGGTCTCAGCCCATTTTAATATGATATACGGTCTTTTTTTTAGGTGAAATGTTAAGAAGCGTTTGTGGTGTTCGCGGCATTCTTTTTCCAGTACACCCACCGTAACATTGCAGCCTGCCGCCTTTAATTTTTCAATGCCCTTTCCTGCAACCTTCTCATGTGGATCCAAAAGGCCTATTACAACATTCGGTATTTGATGCTTAATAATAAGGTCTGCGCATGGAGGCGTTTTTCCATAATGGGAACAGGGTTCCAGGGTAACAAATAAGGTGGCATTATTTAAAAGCGCCTTGTCCTTTACGGCATTAATAGCATTTACTTCGGCATGGGAACCACCACATGGACTGGTGTAGCCCTCTCCTATAATTTTTCCTCCAGATACAATAACACTGCCCACCATGGGATTGGGAAAGGTAGTTCCCAAGCCATTTTTGGCGAGCTGTATGCATCTTGAAATATATTTTTCGTGTATCTTCACTTCGTAAAAATAGAACAATATAAGTAGATTATTGGTAATCTTATGTTAGTCACTACAATAAGGGAAATTCAGGCTGGTGACAATCAGAATGTTGCCAGGCTAATAAGAAAAGTACTAGAGGATCTAGGAGTTCCTAAAGTGGGTACCGCTTATGCCGATAAAGCATTGGACCAAATGTATGAAAACTATGACCAACCAAGGTCCGATTATTTTGTGGTTGAGGAAAATGAAAGGATTATTGGTTGTGCTGGAATTGCCCCATTGCAGAATCACGAAGGGAATGTATGCGAGTTACAGAAAATGTATTTTCTGGAAGAGGCCCGGGGTAGGGGATTGGGAGCCAAAATGATCAATATTTGTATAAATAGAGCTACTGAGTATGGCTATGCCCATTGTTATTTGGAAACTATGCCCTATATGGAAGACGCACAAAAATTATATTTAAAGTCGGGTTTTCATTATATCCATGAACCTATGGGTAACACCGGTCATTATTCATGTCCGGTCTGGATGCTTAAAGGTTTATAGGGCCATTTGTTTCATTATGGATTTTCTTTAGGGACACCATGATCAAAATGTTTTCCAAAAATTGAGAATGTTATTAAAAGAGATTAAAAATATTTACCATTTAGAATTGGATACCCTTTTTCCAAAAGAAGAAGTGGATAGTTTTTTTTATTTGGCAATAGATCATTATTTGGGTTTGGAGAGATTTGTTTTGGCCATGCAGCCTATGCTGGTAGTATCCAAAGAAAATGAGAATGCCTTATTTTATGCATTGAGCCAGTTAAAACAAGAACGTCCCATTCAGTATATTTTAGGGAAGGCCCACTTTTGCGAACTCGAGTTTCGGGTAGATGAAAACGTTTTGATTCCCCGTCCCGAAACTGAAGAATTGGTGTATTGGATTCTTGAAGAACAACCAAGGCTGGACTCCCAGAAAGGAATAAAAATATTGGACATTGGAACAGGAAGTGGTTGTATAGCCATTTCCTTGGCCAAAAAAATGCCCAATGCCAAAGTGTATGCCCTGGACATTTCGCAAAAGGCATTGAAGATTGCCGAACGGAACGCCCTGGATAATAATGTGGACATAGTCTTTTTGGAAGCGGATATTTTATCCTTTGAGGGTCTTAAAGATAAATTTGATGTAATAGTGTCCAACCCACCCTATGTAAGGGAGTTGGAGAAAATGGAAATGAAGAACAATGTTGTGGGGCACGAACCCGGCTTGGCCCTTTTTGTTTCCGATCAGGATCCTTTGGTTTTCTATAAAAAAATCACACTCTTTGCCTTGAGCCATCTGAAGAAAGGCGGGGTCTTGTTTTTTGAGATAAATCAATATCTTGGTGAAGAAATGAAACACCTACTGGAGCGGGAGAATTTTTCTGAAATTGAACTCAGAAAAGATTTGTATGGAAATGACAGAATGTTAAAAGGTCTGTTCAATCCTAAATGATAAAATGGAAATATGAGGTATAATGTGACCCTGTAATTTCAAAATTATTATTTGTAGTCACTAATATTTTTCCAAGTGAAAAGTTTATTTAAAATGGAAAACATAGTAGTATTTTGTGGAAGCAATGAAGGCAACGACCCCGAAATAGTGGAGTGTGCCTATGAATTGGGGGCGGTATTTGCCAAAGAGGGCATAACATTGGTCTATGGCGCTGCAAAAATAGGCATTATGGGAAAATTGGCTCAGGGAGCCTTGGACCATAAGGGCAAGGTTATAGGTGTTATTCCTGACTTTTTGAAATTGAAGGAAGTCTTTCATTCCGGACTTACAGAACTCATCATTACGAAAAATATGCATCAACGCAAATTAAGGATGCATGAGCTTTCCGACGGAATTATTACACTTCCGGGTGGATATGGGACAATGGAGGAATTATTCGAGATGATTACCTGGGCACAACTGGGACTCCATCAAAAACCAATCGGTCTTTTAAATATCAATGGATTTTATAATGAATTGCTCGCCATGTTGAGGACTATGGTAGCCAAGGGATTTTTGAAGCAGGAGTATTACGATATTTTGTTGGTTGATAATTCTATTGACGGACTTTTACAAAAAATGAAAAATTACCAACCCTTGCCATTGCCAAAATGGATTAAAAAGGAACAGTTATAAATGGAAATAAAACAAAAAATAGAAAACCTTAGAACAGAGCTCAGGGAGCATAATTATAATTATTATGTATTGGACAATGCCACTATTTCCGATTTTGAGTTCGACATGAAACTAAAGGAGTTGCAGGCTCTTGAGGCAAAACACCCTGAATTTTATGATGCCAGTTCCCCAACCTTAAGGGTAGGAGGAACAATTACCAAGAATTTTGAAACAGTCGTTCACGAGCATAGAATGTATTCCTTGGATAATTCCTATTCCAAAGAAGATTTGGAAGATTGGGAAAAACGGATTCAAAAAATATTGGGTGATGCGCAAGTTGAATTCACATGTGAATTAAAATATGATGGAGCCTCCATTAGTATAACTTATGAAAATGGCCTGTTGGTAAGGGGGTTGACACGGGGGGATGGATTTCAGGGAGATGATGTTACCAGTAATATTAAGACCATAAGATCGGTGCCCTTACAGTTAAAAGGGGATTACCCCCCTAAATTTGATATTCGTGGGGAGATAGTACTTCCTTTTGAAGGCTTTGCCAAGATGAACCAGGAAAGAATAGAAAATGGGGAAGACCCTTATATGAACCCTAGAAATACGGCTTCGGGCAGTTTAAAGCTACAGGATAGTGCCTTGGTTGCAGAAAGGCCCCTGGATTGTTTGTTGTATAGTATAGTGGGAGTAAATTTGGGAATTGAATCCCAATTCCAAATGTTGGAAAAAGCAAGAAGTTTTGGGTTTAAAGTTCCAAAGGCGGCCACATTATGTAAAACCACGGATGAGGTTCTGGAGTTTATAGAGTATTGGGACAAACACAGGCACGAATTGCCATATGAGACAGACGGAGTGGTCATTAAGGTAAATAGTATTCAACATCAGGAAGAATTGGGATACACCTCCAAATCCCCACGCTGGGCCATGGCTTACAAATTTAAGGCAGAGCAAGTCTCCACGGTGTTAAACGAAATCACTTACCAGGTTGGTCGCACAGGTGCCATAACGCCAGTGGCCAATTTGAAGCCAGTGCTTTTGGCGGGTACTACGGTGAAAAGGGCTTCCTTACATAATGCAGATCAAATAGAAAAACTGGATATCAGGGAAGGGGACACCGTTTTTGTGGAGAAAGGGGGAGAAATAATTCCGAAAATAGTGGGGGTGGATTTTACGAAAAGACCTATCCATTCCCAGCCTACGCAATATATAGACCATTGTCCGGAGTGTAACACGCCCTTGGAGCGTTCCGAAGGTGATGCCAAACACTATTGCCCCAACGAGTATGGATGCCCTCCCCAGATCACAGGCCGTATCCAACATTATATTTCGCGCAAGGCGATGGATATTGAGGGACTTGGAGGGGAAACCGTTGAACTTCTTTTTAAGGAAGGTCTTATTGAGAATTATGCGGATCTTTATTTACTTACCAAGGAACAGTTGATACCCTTGGAACGCATGGCTGAAAAATCGGCCGAAAATCTGGTAAAAGGCGTTGCCGAATCGGTCAAAATACCATTTGAAAGGGTGCTTTTTGCCTTAGGGATAAGGTTTGTTGGGGAAACCGTGGCCAAGAAACTCGCAAGGGCCTATAAGAATATAGACGGGCTCATGATGGCTACCGTAGAAGAGCTAATGTCGGTCGATGAAATAGGTCAACGTATTGCAGAAAGTGTTGTGTCATTTTTCAGGAACGGGATCAATATAGAAATTATTTCCAGGTTAAGGGAGTACGGAGTGCAATTTGAAGTATCTGCCGACAAACTGGAGAATCAGACCGATATCTTAAAGGGGCAGACCTTTGTTGTATCAGGGGTATTTGAGAACTTGGGCAGGGATGAACTTAAAAAATTGATCGAGGACAACGGAGGAAAGGTAGGTTCCAGTATTTCTTCAAAAACTTCTTATCTTGTGGCGGGGGACAAAATGGGCCCGAGCAAAAGGACCAAGGCCGAAAGTCTGGGTGTCCCGATTATTTCAGAGGCGGATTTCTTGAATATGCTATAATTTTTTGTCCATGGCTATGGAAAATGTGTGGGGTAAGAAATAAAAAAATATGGGTGTATGAAGGTAAAATATTTGAATTAAATTGTAATTATGTATACCATACTACTTCTACTACTCTGTATTGTATTTATTATTGTGGCTTCCACCCGTTTTAAGCTTCACCCATTTTTGGCATTGCTTACCGCTAGTTTGTTATTTGGTATTTTTTCCGGACTCCCCTTGGATGAGCTCATTAAAACCATAAATGATGGTTTTGGAAGTACTATCGGAGGAATAGGCATTATTATTATCGCGGGATTAATTATTGGAACCTTTCTGGAAAAATCGGGCGGAGCCTATACCTTGGCCAACCTTGTCTTAAAGATTATAGGTCCCAAGCGGGTACATATGGCGATGGGGTTTATTGGTTACTTTGTATCCATACCTGTATTTGCCGATAGCGGTTTTATTATTGTTTCCCCATTAAATAGGGCACTTACCAAAAAGGCAAAATTATCCTTGGCAGGAACAGCAGTAGCCTTGTCACTAGGTTTAATGGCTTCCCATACGATGGTGCCACCAACTCCCGGCCCTATTGCTGCCGCAGGAATCCTAGGTGCCGATTTGGGCCAGGTTATCCTCTTTGGTCTAATGACCAGTATACCTGCTTTGTTGGTCTGTATTTTGTTTGCCAAAAAAATAGGTTCCAAAATTTTCATTGATCCAGCACCAAAACTAACGGAAGAACAGATCAATTCCCAGTTGGAAAATGCTCCGTCAATCTTCAAATCCTTCATCCCTATTGTTGTTCCCATTATTCTTATTGTGTTGAGGTCTTTTGCCGAATACCCCACTTTGCCGTTTGGGGACGGAACCTTTAAGTATGCCATAGGGTTTGTGGGCAACCCAGTGGTGGCCTTATTGATCGGAATGGTACTGTCGTTTACCCTGCCCAAGAAATTGGACAAGGAAATGTTAAGTACCTCTGGCTGGATAGGGGAGGCACTTACGTCAGCAGCCATTATTATATTGATAACCGGTGCCGGAGGGGCTTTTGGCAAAGTACTGCAGACTTCGGATATTAGTACCTTGCTGGAGAGCAGTATTTCCAATGGCAATCTTGGAATATGGCTTCCATTTCTGATCGCTGCGGGGATAAAGACTGCCCAAGGTTCCTCTACAGTGGCCATAATTACAACAGCTTCCATTATTGCCCCATTAATGCCTGCTATGGGATTTGATACCGAGGTTTCAAAAGCTTTGGCGGTCATTGCCATTGGCGCTGGGGCATCCTTCGTCTCCCATGCCAATGACAGTTTTTTCTGGGTGGTTACCCAGCTAAGCGATATGAAAGTAAATCAAGGATACAGGACACACAGTTTGGGGACTGCCATTCTGGGCTTATCTGCGATGATCGTGTTAACCATAATCAGTTTAATAATCTAATTTTTATAGAATGAAAGTGTATAAGACCAACCAAGGAGTTTTGATTGAAAATAACCACAAATTTTATCTTACCGATAAGGAATGGGATTCCTTTATTACCGATGATGCCATTTACGATAACACACTAAGTTTAATTTCCAAGCTTCAGCCTATAGACAATAGTGCTGCCTTGTTGAATGGAAGTTTACTGCCTCCGGTTGGTCAACAAGAAATTTGGGCGTCCGGGGTAACCTACTACAAGAGTAGGGAGGCCCGTATTGAAGAATCCAAAGATGCTGGTGGTGGCGATTTTTACGACCGGGTTTATAATGCGGAAAGGCCGGAATTGTTTTTTAAAAGTACGGCAAGTAGGGCAGTGGGCCACAAGCAGGATGTAAGGATCAGAAAGGATTCCAAGTGGAACGTTCCTGAACCGGAATTGACTTTGGTGATTACCCCAAACGGCAAAATAATTGGCTACACTATTGGCAACGATATGAGCTCCAGGGATATTGAAGGTGAGAATCCATTGTACCTTCCCCAAGCCAAGAGTTATGATGGCGCTGCGGCTATAGGCCCTTGTATTTGGCTGACCAAGGAACCTATTTCTATGGATGCCAAGATTAGAATTGAAATTGTACGAAAAGGAAATACCGTGTTCGAAGGGGAGACCGAGGTGGGCCAAATGAAACGAAAACTCACCGATCTAGTTCACTATTTGTATCGTGAAATGTCCTTTCCTTTTGGAAGCCTTTTAATGACAGGGACGGGAGTGGTGCCTCCGGATTCTTTTACCTTGGACCATGGGGATGTTGTTAACATTACGGTCGATTCCATAGGGACCCTATCCAATACCGTAGCTTAATCGTATATATAAATCAAGAATGATGGCCGTTCCCAACAGTATAGAAGAGTTTAATGCGACCTTGTCCCAACAAACGGCACCCTCCTCTTGGCCCGAAGCCTTACGGGCCATGTGGTTCGATGCCAAGGGGGATTGGGAGTCTTCCCATGAAATTGCACAGGACCTGCATACTTCAGATGGCAGCTGGATCCATGCCTATTTGCACCGTAAGGAAGGGGATAAGTTCAATGCGGGATATTGGTATAGAATGGCAGGAAAAAAATTTCCGGAGATAGAATTGGATGTTGAACAACGCCAATTGGTGGCGTTTTTTCTAGCTCAACAGTAGTACTGTTGTTTTGGGGCAATGCCAGGTAGTTATCACCATAAAAAAAGCGGTCATGTTATACCCATGACCGCTTTTTTTTAAATACTTTTCATTGCCTCCTGGTTTATAGGTTGGCATGGGAAAAAGAAAAGGGTGTATGATCAATAATCGGAATATTCTGTAGGATAGAAGAATCGGGTAACGTTTTTGGAAACGTTGTTTTGGTAATTGGGGTCCGATTTTAATTTGTTCCATACAGGTGAGTCGGAAAAGGATTTCCAATGGGCATCCCTACTGGCCTGATTTTCAAAGGTGGTCATATACATGAGGTTCGGCATTGTTGCACCGGACAAAACCTCACCATAGAATACGGCATTAAAGCCCAAACTGTCGAAAAGGCTTACTTCCCCACCTTTGTTGAACATGGCCACTTTGTTGATGTATTTGGCCTCTGTTGCCGATTCATAACTTCTTAATTCATAGATTCGGTCCTTACGGGGGCCACCAAGGGGTGAAGGCTTCATTTTAGGCATTTCTACAAAAGCTTTTAAAATAACGGATTCAACCCTGCTATAGGGTGGGTTGTTATAAGGGGCATCCAAAAAATCCTTGGCAGTTGCCATATAAACCTTGTCCTTTTGCAGCTTGGTTCCCATTGTATCCATATCGTCAATAGCTTTCATGGGAATCAATACTTTAATACTGCGCGGATGTAGTGAGTCGATTGTTCTTGGTTTAAATACCCCCACATTCTTGATATTGAGTTTTTTGAGGGCAGGCAATAAGGCTTTACTTAGGTAATCGTCAGTACTTTTTTCCTGTTCCTCCGTATCCAGGAGGTAGGTTTTTAGTTGGTAATATTCCCGCTGGTTGGCCTGACTATAGGTGTTTATCGTAAATAGCAATAAAAGAACTGAAATATATGCAGTTTTGTACATTGGAATTGGTTTAAGATAAATATTAGATTTTTGGTGCCTCTTAAGTTAGGGCTTTTGAATATAATGCAATAATTATTTTAAATAAACTAACAATATTGGGTAACCCCCCAAACTCTTCATGGCAAGGGCTAGGATCCATGTTTTTTGAGCTTAATGACCACTGATTTGGATGTAGGGGTATTGCTTTTATCGGCTGTACTGTTTAATGGTACCAGGACATTGGCTTCGGGGAAATAGGTGGCACAGCATTTTTCAGGAATATTATAAGGCAGAACAATGAACTTTTGCGCTACCCTTTCTGTATTGTTGTGAAAATTATAAAGGTCTACCAAATCCCTTTCCTTGAGGTGGTATCCTTCAATATCCTTGGGGTGCATCAATATAACCCTTCGTTCATTAAATATGCCCCTGTAACGATCATTGAGTCCATAAATAGTGGTGTTATATTGATCGTGGCTCCTTATGGTCATCATTAAAAGCTCATCTTCGTCCAAAGCTATGGCCCCACTATTGGATATGCTAAAATTGGCCTTTCCAGTAGTGGTGTTAAAGGAATTGTCCCGTGCCCCGTTGGGTAGGTAAAAGCCGGATGGCTGCCTTACCCTTTGGTTGTAGTCCTCAAATCCAGGAATACATTCTTCAATGCTGTCCCTTATATGGTCGTAATGTTGCAGGTATTTTTCCCAATCCACTTTGGAGTTTTTTAGGGTTGCCATGGCCATTTGACAAACAATGGCAGGTTCACTTAACATTTGGGACGATATGGGTTTAAGACTTCCCTTGGAGCTGTGAACGACCCCCATGGAGTTTTCAACACTTATAAACTGTAATTCACCGTTCATAAGATCTTTGTCCGTTCTTCCCAAACACGGTAAAATTAATGCTTCTTTGCCGTGGATAAGATGACTGCGATTTAATTTGGTGGAAACTTGTACCGTTAGCTTACATTTTTGCAGTGCCTCGGCCGTAAACAGGGTATCTGGGGTAGCGGATAGAAAATTACCGCCCATGGCAAAAAATACCTTGGCCTTACCGCAATGCATGGCATTAATACTGTCTACCGTATCAAATCCATGCTTGCGCGGTGGGGTAAAATGGAAAACTTTCTCCAAACGGTCCAAAAATGACTTGGGAGGCTTTTCGTAAATTCCCATGGTTCGATCTCCCTGTACATTGCTATGGCCACGAACAGGACAGGTGCCGGCTCCAGGTTTGCCAATACTTCCCTTCAGTAATAAAAGGTTTACTACCTCTTTTATGGTATTTACAGAATTCTTGTGCTGGGTTAGACCCATGGCCCAGCAAGCAATAATCTTATTTTTGTTGCATAGTATTTTGGCCACCCTCTGCAAGGTCTGCAGTGGAATTCCGCATTCCATTATTAACTTATCTAGATCCAGTGTTCTTAGGTGAGCTAGGTAATCTTCGGAACCTTGGGTTTTTTCTTTGATAAAATCCAAGTTAAAAATAGCCCCGGGATGTTTGTCCTCCTCAATCAACATAAGTTTTGCCAAGGCCTGTAGGAGCGCCATATCCCCATTAATTTTCACCTGTAGGTACAGGTCGGTTAATTTCGACTTTATTCCCAGGGCACCTTTTATTTCCTGGGGATTGTTGAAATTTAACAATCCGGTTTCAATGATTGGATTTATAGAGATAATGGTAGCCCCATTTTCTTTGGCCTTTTTTAGGGCGCTCAGCATTCTTGGATGATTGGTGCCCGGATTTTGTCCCAGGATAAGGATAACCTCGGTCTTGTAAAAATCTTCCAGTTTTACAGAACCCTTGCCTATACCCAAGGTATCGGTTAGGGCAACGCCACTACTTTCATGGCACATATTACTGCAGTCGGGCATATTGTTGGTGCCGTATTCCCTAACAAAAAGTTGGTACAGGAAGGCAGCCTCGTTACTTGTCCTGCCCGAAGTATAAAATATGGCCTCGTCGGGACTTTTTAGTCCATTTAGATGTCCTGCTATTTTGGAAAATGCACTTTCCCAGCTTATTTCTTGATAATAATCGGAGCCTTCGGGCAAGTACATAGGCTGGGCCAATCTACCTTTTTTTCCAATTTCATAATCTGAAAGCGTGGAAAGTTGCGAGACACTGTTTTCTTGGAAAAAGGCGGTGTCCAGTTTTTTGGTAGTGGCCTCCTCGGCAATAGCCTTGGCACCATTCTCGCAGTATTCGGCTATGCTGCTTCTCTCATCATCGGGATCTGGCCAGGCACAGCCGGGACAATCAATTCCGCCCTTTTGGTTGAGGTTTGCAAGCGCTTTCAATCCTCGGCCGAGTCCCATTTCTCCAAATACATGTTTGGCTGAAGAAATAACGGCAGGAATACCTGCAGCTACTTTTTTTGGAACAGTAGTTTTTATACCGGTCAATTTTGCCGGTGCCGTTGCCTTAGGTTTTTCTTGGTTTTTGGCCATTATTTCTTGGTTATTGCCGCGGGGTTGGGATAGTTGTCGGATTGGTCCTCCAGGCGTTCATCCAAACAAACAAAATCTTTTTCCAATAATAAATTCAGTACCTGACCGTCTTTTAAAATCATTTTGTTTTCATAACCTACCCGTTCATTGTCGGGCCATTTTAAACTGTCGTTCTTTGGTACAAATAGGGTAATGGTGTTTTCTTGAAATTCCGCTTCAAGGTCGGTAATGTTTTCCTTGGCGGCAACTGCGTAGGTGAAATTCTTGCCGTCAAAAGCAGTCTGCTCCCTATAGTAGCCGTCTTTCTTCAACGATGCTACTTCCGAACGGGTAAGCCTATAACGAACCGAATTTCCTTGTATCCTAATTTTCATTCAAACAATTTTTTAACCTTAATTTTATAAAGTTAGGTATTCGATAATCAGTCTCAAAGTTTAGGTTCCTAAATTTTAATCCGTTTTGAGCCCGAATAGATGTTATACCTGGTTTCGCTTAAAAAGCCTATAAGCGTAATATTGTGTTCCATGGCCATTTCTATGGCCAAGCTGGACGGGGCTCCCACGGCCATAACAAAGTGTATCCCTGCCATGGCCGCTTTTTGTATCAATTCGAAGCTGGCACGACCGCTTAGAAACAATAAATACTGGTCTAAGGGCAATAGCCTTTTGCTAAGTACATTTCCAATAATTTTGTCCAAAGCATTGTGTCTTCCAACGTCTTCCCGCATTACAATCAATTCGCCTTGAATATTAAATAGTGCTGCTGCGTGTATTCCCCCGGTATTGTTAAATACTTGCTGCTCTATCTGAAGTATGCCGGGAAAGGATTTAATGCGATTTTTTTCAATCTGAAAATCGCCCGGGGACGGTGGTAGTCTGCATATTGTTTTTATGGCTTCGATACTGGCTTTGCCACAAACTCCGCAACTACTGCTGGTGTAGAAATTTCGCTCCAGTTTGCCAAGATCTATGTCTTCGGAGTTATGTAGGTGTACATTTATGCTGTTTTCAGTATGGACGACCTTTTTTATTTGATCGGAGTCCCGTATAATGCCCTCTGTAAACAAAAATCCAATGGCCAGGTCTTGATCATGGCCAGGGGTCCTCATAGTAATGGAGATGTTTTTGTTGGTAATGGGAAAATCCAAATTTAAAACGCTGATACTAATTTGCAATGGCTCCTCAACAGCTATGGCGTCCGTGTGTTCTACAAGATCGTCTCCCTTTATTTTTATTATTTTCCTTGAAACTATAGATTTTCCTTTTTCCTGAATCATACTATGTGGTTATACTTTGATGGATACTCCCTCGGCACCGTTTTGTTTGCCATCGTCAAAATAGAAGTCGATTCGACCTAAATTAATACCGAAGCATCCAACCTGGTTTACCAACATTTGTTGGTTTTTTCTATTGTTTACAATGGTGGGCCTGTCCAAGAATGTATGTGTATGGCCTCCAATAATCAAATCTATGTTTTCTGTGCGTGCGGCTAATTTCAGATCATCCGGTTTTTGAGGGTTTTGATATTGATACCCTAAATGGGAAAGACAAATGATTAAGTTGCATTTTTCCTCTTCTTTTAAGGTACGGCTCATGTCTTGGGCAATTTCTATAGGGTCTAGGTATACCGTCTCTTGGTAAAGTTTTTTAGTGACAAGACCAGCGAGTTCTATGCCCAATCCAAAAACCCCAATTTTAATTCCATCTACCATATATGTTTTATAAGGCCGCACATGACTGTCCATAAGCGTATTGCCAAAGTCATAATTGGCAGATAAAAAATCGAAGGAAGCATAGGGCAGTTGGGCATACAGGCCATTGATGCCATTGTCAAAATCATGATTTCCAATGGTCGCGGCATCATATTTTAACATGCTCATCAGTTTAAATTCCAGTTCTCCCCCATAAAAATTGAAGTAGGGCGTTCCTTGAAAAATGTCCCCTGCATCGAACAATAGTGTATTTGGGTTTTCTTTTCTGATTTGATCTACCAAAGTCGCCCTTCTTGCCAAACCGCCCATATTGGGATAGCTGGAGTGGTCGGTAGGAAAGGGATCTATATGGCTATGTACATCATTGGTGTGCAATATGGTAACGTGCTTGTTCGCCGAGTCTTGGCAGGAATTTAACGATAGTCCCCCAATACTGATAAAAGTGGCTGAAGCAGCTGTTCCGGATATGAATTTTCTACGTTCCATAATTAGTTGATTTGAATAAACCGGTTATCCGTTGCTGCAGTGAGAGTGTCTATTTTTTTGAAATAATCTATCAGGGCATTTCTAATCAAATAGTCGGAATCGGTCAAAGAAATATGTTCCTTTAAAAAATCCATTTTGTCACCACCGGTTATCAAGTAATCTGAAGTGGCTACATAATAGGTCTTGTTTTCGTCAAAGGGCTTTCCTTGAATATTTACAGCTTGCAAACTTTTATTCTTATCCACGATTATTTGAATCCCTGCAATGGGGTGGGGAACGCTGGACTTTATAAGGAACGACACCATGGCCCTGATGGCCTTACCATCCAATTCGGCTATTACTACCGAATTTTCAAAGGGCATTATTTCGTAGGCGGTACGTTCGCTTATGTTCCCTGCCGAAATTATAGACCTGATACTCCCATGGTTAAGAAGTACAAAATCTATATTTTTGCCTGTTCTAGCCTTGAAGACAGGGTTTACTTCCTGCATTACGATGTCTGCCATTAAATTGCCTGCAGGAGAATTGAGTGTGCCATCTGTTTTGGATATGGCTATTGGGGCATATGCCAAAACACTGTCCAACACCTGGTTGATCCTGTTGCGAAATGGGGCGATAATGTTTTCAATTGAATCTTTTGGACTTGAAGTATAATTGATCTGTATCCTTTGTCCCTCAATGTTTCTTAGTATAGGAACGGATTCCTTGCAACCTAGCGAAAACATTAATGTTGTAATTATAACAAAATGTTTGTTTTTTAAATCCATATACTTCTTACCTTCGTATTAATATTGAGGTGATATTATTTACATTTACATTCTTGAAATGTAAAAATACATGTTTTTAAAAACGCTTAAGGAAAAAATTAAATTTAGAGCTGGTAAAAAGTTTCTGCAGCGGGGATTGGACGCTCCCCAAGAGACTATTAACCGGGTTAAGGGAATAAGTTCTGTTGGTTGTATTGTTGATTTGGACGAGTTTGAAAATGCCAATGCGTTTTATGAGTTTGTAGATGAATTTTCCTTAAGGCCCAATTCGGTAAAAATAATTGGGTACAAGAAGTTTTATGACAAAAACTCCCCATATTCAACCCCAGTTTTTTCCAATAAGGATTTGGGGTGGAAAGGAAATATAGAAAACAGCTATGCCTTGGAGTTCTTAAATAGGGAATATGACCTTTTGGTCAATTATTATACGGATGAAAAATTATTGTTGCAATTAATGACGTTAAAGACCAAGGCTAGGCTAAAGGTGGGTTTTGGCAGTGTGGATAAGAATTTAAATGATTTGATATTGAATACTCCCATTAAGGATTTCCAAACTTTCAAAAAGGAGTTACGGAAGTATTTAAGGGTTTTAAATGAGATTAAATAATGGAACAGTTAGTTGGAACGGGTGTTGCCCTAGTAACTCCTTTTAAGGAGGATTTTTCTATAGATACGATGGCTTTGGCAAAAATCGTAAATTATTGTGTGGACGGGGGAATAGATTATTTGGTTGTTTTGGGGACTACCGGGGAGTCTGTTGTGCTGACCAAAAAAGAAAAACAACTGGTTATAAATACCATTGTGGATGCCAATGCGGGGAGATTGCCATTGGTTTTGGGAATAGGTAGTAACAATACGGCCGCTGTTGTTGAAGAGCTTCAAGATACCGACCTTAAGGATTTTGCGGCCATTTTGTCGGTTTCACCGTATTACAACAGGCCTACGCAAGAGGGTATATATCAGCATTTTAAAGCTATTTCCTTGGCCTCGCCCAAACCTATTATATTGTACAATGTACCAGGTAGGACAGGTAGCAATATGCTTCCAGAAACGGTTTTGAGATTGGCCAATGACTTTAATAATATTATAGGTATCAAGGAGGCTTGCGGGGACATGGTTCAAATAATGCGCACCATTAAAGGCAAGCCCACTGATTTTATGGTAATTTCCGGGGATGATTTTACGGCACTTTCCACGGTATTGGCCGGTGGTTCCGGGGTAATATCGGTTTTGGGACAGGGACTTCCCTCGGAATTTTCCCAAATGATACGTTTGGGGCTGGCTGGCAGGGTCAAGGAAGCCTTTGCCTTGCACTATGCGCTTCAGGATGGTATGGATTTGATTTTCAGAGAAGGGAATCCGGCGGGAATCAAGGCATTGTTGGAAGCCGTTGGTCTAGGTACTGCCGTTGTAAGGTTGCCATTGGTGGAAGCCACTTCTACCCTAAAAAAGACCATCAAGAGTTTTTTGAACACCTTGCTAAAGACGGTTGTATAGTGAAAGGCCGCTATCTTGCCAATAGGATTTTTCTCCAACAAAGTTAAAACTTGCACAAAAATGTTGTAGTTGCTAAAGCGGCGGGCTATTTTAGCGCGATAAAAATGTTTTTTATATCCGTTTAGAATCCTTAATTTTGCAAAATGTTTTTAAAAATGAAGCGTCTACTTTCCTTTTTATTATTGGTTGTCATTCTTGGCTCTTGTAGTGAGTACCAAAAGGTACTTAAAAATGAAGATGTTAAGGCCAAATATGATTTGGCGGAAAAATTTTATGATGCCGGCGATTTTAAAAGGGCGAACCGATTGTTGGAACAGATAGCCCCAAAGTATATTGGAAAGCCACAGGGGGAGCGCGTTATGTTCTTTCTGGCGGATTCTTATTTCCAGACCAAGGACTACAACATGGCAGGTTACCAATTTGAAAGGTTCCTAAAATCCTATCCCAAAAGCGATAAGGCTGCAGAGGCAGGCTTTTATGGGGCGAAAAGTTATTATAAGCTATCCCCAAAATATTCTTTGGACCAAACAGATACGGACAAAGCCTTGATTAAGTTGCAAAATTTTATCAATGCCTACCCTGATTCGGAATATTTGGTGGAAGCCAATATTATGGCCAGGGAACTAACAACAAAAAAAGAGCGCAAATCTTATGAGATTGCAAAGCAGTTCAACACTATTGGGGAATTTGATTATACCTTTTTAACTCCAGCGGTTACCGCTTTTGATAACTTTATCTCGGACAACCCTGGTTCCGTTTATCGTGAGGATGCCCTTTATTATAAGTTTGACGCCTCAACCCATTTAGCGCTCAACAGCTTCGATTATCTTAAAAAAGAACGCTTGAATGATGCCAAGGCTGCCTATCAGGCTTTCAAAAAATCTTTTCCGGAGTCCAAGTATCTTAAGGATGCCAATAAGACCTTGGAAAAAGTTGAAAAAGAATTAGAAATTTATTCCAAATAAAATACGATTTGATATGAATATGAACGATTTAAAAAACTCGAAGGCCCCTGTTTCCACGGTGACGATCAATAAAAATGATTTTGACGCCAAGACGGGGAATATCTATGAAGCTATTTCAATAGCGGCCAAAAGAGCTGTTCAGATTAATTCTGAAATAAAAAAGGAGCTTTTGGAGAAGTTGGAAGAGTTTGCAACCTACAGTGATAGTTTGGAGGAAGTTTTTGAAAACAAGGAACAGATCGAGGTTTCCAAATTCTACGAAAAATTGCCCAAACCACATGCATTGGCCGTAAAGGAATGGTTGGATGACAAAATTTATCACAGGAATACAGAGAAAGACGCTTAAAGGATGTTGGGCGGTAAGAATATACTTTTAGGCATTACTGGGGGTATAGCTGCTTATAAAACCACTTTTTTAGTTCGTTTACTTATTAAAGCTGGCGCTAACGTTAAAGTTGTTTTAACGGAAAGCGCCAGCTCTTTTGTTACCCCTTTAACCTTGGCGACCCTGTCCAAGAATGCGGTTCATTCTTCGTTTATAAATGAGGAAAACGGCAGTGTTTCCTGGAACAATCACGTAGAATTGGGACTTTGGGCAGATATTGTCCTCATTGCTCCCGCCACGGCCAATACCCTGTCCAAAATGGCCAATGGTACTTGCGATAATTTGCTGATGGCCACTTATCTCTCGGCAAAATGTCCTGTTTACTTTGCTCCGGCGATGGACTTGGATATGTATAAGCATCCTTCCACTGCGGCAACTTTTAAAAAGTTATTATCTTTTGGGAATATTATGATTCCAGCTGCTTCAGGAGAATTGGCCAGTGGATTGATAGGGGAGGGCCGCATGGCCGAACCCGAAGATATTGTGGAATTCCTTAATGATCACCTAACTAAGGGACTACCTTTAAGGGGTAAGAAAGTGTTGATAACTGCCGGCCCTACCTATGAGGCAATAGACCCTGTCCGATTTATAGGAAACCATTCATCAGGTCTTATGGGGTACGAATTGGCAAAAAATGCCGCCAAGCTTGGAGCAAAGGTGTATCTCGTATCAGGTCCGTCACATTTAAGCCTGCAACATTCCCAGGTTGAACTTATAAGGGTAATTTCGGCCGAAGGGATGTACCAAGAAACAGTTGCTTTGTACCCGGATATGGATATCGTTATTTGCGCAGCAGCTGTGGCTGATTACAGACCTAAATTAGTGGCCGAACAGAAAATTAAGAAAACGGCAGAGGAGTTTACCCTTACAATGGTAAAGAACAAGGATATACTGTACTCCTTGGGGGAAATGAAGAAGAAACAATTTTTGGTCGGGTTTGCCCTGGAAACCGAAAATGAGGTGGAAAATGCCATAGGAAAATTGAAAAAGAAAAATTTGGATGCCATTGTACTGAATTCCATGAATGATAGTGGTGCCGGTTTTGGAAAATTGACCAATAAAATATCGTTTATAGATAAGAATTTGGATATTAAAACGTTTGAGTTAAAAACCAAGGCAGAGGTGGCCCTGGATATTTTAAATGAAATTAAGACCAGGATCCATGCGTAATCTATTTTTAACCATAATTTGTTTTATAACTTCCATAAGCTTGGGAGCTCAGGAATTAAATTGTGTGGTTACCATTAATTCGGACCAGGTAGGGCAGACCAATCAACAAGTTTTCAAGACGCTCGAACGCTCCTTAAATGATTTTGTAAATAAGAATAGGTGGTCCAATCGGGTCTACAAGGAAAATGAAAGGGTAAATGCCCAAATCTTCATCACCATTACAGAATATGAATCCAGTAGATTTAAAGGAAATATACAGATTCAATCTTCAAGGCCTGTTTTTAATACCTCCTATGAAAGTCCTGTTTTTAATTATAAGGACAATCAGCTCAGTTTTGATTATATAGAGTTCCAGCCGTTGATCTTAAATGAAAACAATATAACTTCCAATTTGGTAGGGGTCGTATCCTACTATGCCTATATTATTTTAGGCTTGGATGCGGATACCTTTTCGTTGGAGGGGGGAAGCGATTTTTACAAGAAAGCGCAACAGGTTGTTACCTTGGCCCAAAGTGCGGGCTTTTCGGGGTGGACGCAGACATCCGGACAAAGAAGTAGGTTTGAATTGGTAGACAATCTTTTGTCCAATTCCTACAGGGAGTATAGAATTGTCATGTACAATTATCACAGAAAAGGACTGGACGTCCTAGCGGATAATAATAGTACGGGAAAGCAAGTGGTTGCCGGCACTATGCGATTGCTCGAGACCATGGGCGGTAGGCACCCAAATGCTTTTTTGATCCAAACTTTTTTTGATGCAAAGTCGGAGGAAATACAAAATGTATTTACCGATGGCCCCAAAGTGGATATTGTACAACTTAAGCAGACCCTGAATAAAATAGCCCCTCTTTATTCGTCCAATTGGAGCAAAATAAAATTTTGATAGGGTTTTATTAGTGAAACCCAATTTTGGGAAGTCGGTAAGACACACTTAAAATTACAAGTTGAACTAACCCCGCCTTTTTCGGCGGGACCTAGGTTCCATACCTCGACCCTAGGGTAGACTCCTATATTGGGTTCAGTGCCTGCCTTTGTCGGCAGACAGGCCTGCCCAGAGATTTAATACCTTTTATTCTAAAATTCATATTGGTACCGCATTCGGATTTGGCCCCTAGAATTTTTTTACTACACATTTTTTTCCAAGGCAATATAATTTATCTTTACGGCAATCTTATAAACTAAACATTGCTGACAAATCTTTCCATAAAGAATTACGCATTAATAGACCATTTAAACGTGAAGTTTACCAATGGCTTTACGGTAATAACGGGTGAAACGGGAGCCGGAAAATCCATTTTATTGGGTGGACTGTCCTTGGTACTGGGCAAAAGGGCAGATCTTTCTTCCCTAAGGGAGAAGCAGGATAAATGCATTGTAGAGGCGGAGTTTGAAATTTCCAAATATGGATTGGAATCATTTTTTTTGGAAAATGACCTTGATTATGAGGAAAAGACCATCATAAGAAGAGAGATTTTACCTAGTGGTAAATCCCGGGCATTTATAAATGACTCCCCGGTAACCTTGGATATTTTATCACAATTGGGAGATCAATTGATAGATGTGCATTCGCAGCATCAAACCTTACGGCTTGCGGACAATGATTTTCAACTTAAGGTTATAGACGCCCTGGCCGATAATGCAGAAGTGTTAAAGACGTATTCTTCCCAATTGCTGTTATTTCAATCTACGCTAAAGGAATTGCAAAAACTGGAGGATTTTCAAAATAGTGCTACCCAGGAACACGAGTACAATAGTTTTTTATTGCAGGAATTAAATTCGGCACCTTTGAAAGAGGGGATATTGGAGGAATTGGAAGAGCAGTACGAACAGCTTAATAATGTTGAAATTATTCTGGAGCAATTGTCCCATGGCCAACAGCTTTTGAATGATGAGCAGATTGGCTTGGTAAACCGGCTTACAGAGCTGAAACAGGTATCCAATAAGCTGGCCGGTTTTGGCAACCAATATTCCGATATTAATGAGCGTATAAAATCCGTTTTTATCGAGCTGGATGATATTTCCAGCGAACTAAATATTTTAAATGACAAGGTAGAGGCAGATCCACAATTGTTGGAGGAGGTTAATACCAAACTTCAGTTGTTGTATGATCTTCTAAAGAAACATAAGGTACAAACGATTCCTGAACTATTGGAAATAAGGAATGCCTTGGATGAGAAGGTAAGTGCAACCGAGAATGTTGTAGCGGATATAGACCGGAAAAAGAAGGAGTTGCAGCTATTGGAAACTGCTTTGAACACCGAAGCTTCCAATATAAGTAAGAGAAGAAAGGCGGTTATTCCCAAACTGAAAAAACAATTGGAGGAAACCTTGATAGACCTAGGGATGGCAAGTGCTACCTTTAAAATTGAAATTTCGCCGTCCAAAGAGTTCAAACCCACAGGGAAGGATGACCTTAGCTTTTTGTTTTCTGCGAACAAAGGATCTGCTTATGGCGATCTTAAGAAAGTGGCCTCTGGAGGGGAACTATCCAGGATTATGTTGACCATTAAAGCTATTCTGGCCAGATACGAACAGCTGCCTACCATGATGTTCGATGAGATAGACACGGGAGTATCCGGAGAGATTTCCAATAAAATGGGAGATATTATGAAGGATATGAGCAATACTATGCAGATATTTTCTATCACCCACTTACCTCAGGTTGCTGCCAAGGGTGTACATCATTTTAAGGTGTACAAAGAGGAAGAACTAATGGGGACCAATACTAAAATGAAAAGGCTTTCTACGGAAGAAAGGGTTGTGGAACTGGCAGAGATGTTGGGAGGTAAAACCTTATCCGAATCGGCTTTGGCACATGCCAGGCAATTACTGGATTAACCTTTGGCTAAGCGGCTTGGGAAATCCTGGATACCGTTTGCCGGTATTTGAATGTGCTACAAGATGAAGGCTTTGTGCCGGTTGCCTTTTAAAATGGAGTCGCAACAATAAGGTAACCATCTTTTCTAAGCGCTTCTTTCTGCGGACTACCCGCTAATTTTTAATATCTTTGACGATCTAAAATTCACAAAGGAAATAGACTATGTCGTTTAATTTACTAAAAGGAAAGAAAGGAATTATTTTCGGGGCACTCGATGCCAATTCCATAGCTTGGAAAACTGCTGAAACCATACATGCGGAAGGAGGTACTTTTGTACTTACCAATGCCCCCATAGCCATGCGTATGGGACAGATAGATGAACTTGCAAAAAAGACTGGTTCCAGGATTATCCCGGCCGATGCAACGAGTGAAGAGGACTTGGATAATTTGGTGAAGCAATCCATGGAGATTTTAGGAGGGAAAGTGGATTTTGTGCTGCACGCCATAGGAATGTCTGTCAATGTGCGTAAAGGCAGGGCCTATACCGATGAAAAATATGATTTTACTACCAAAGGCTGGGACGTATCCGCACTTTCTTTTCATAAAGTAATGCAGAGCCTGTACAAGGCCGATGCCATGAACGAATGGGGGAGTATTGTGGCTTTGACCTACATGGCCGCTCAACGAACCTTTCCGGATTATAATGATATGGCCGACAATAAGGCGTATTTGGAATCGGTAGCCCGTAGTTTTGGATATTTTTTTGGGAAGGAGAAGAAGGTAAGGGTAAATACCATATCCCAATCCCCAACAGCTACAACTGCAGGACAAGGAGTTAAGGGGTTCAATAGTTTTATTACCTATGCCGATAAGATGTCGCCTTTGGGAAATGCAACAGCTCAGGATTGTGCAGATTATACAGTTACCCTTTTTTCGGATTTGACCAAAAAGGTTACCATGCAGAATTTATTTCACGACGGAGGCTTTTCCAATACAGGTGTTAGTCAGGAGGTAATTGATAAATTTTCCGAATAGTACTTCGGATATATCGCTAATAGGGCTTTGTAGAATCTTTTTGTTATTGGCAGAACAAAGCCTTACAGATCATTCAAATCAGCTTAATGCATTGGTAGCATGGGTAAAGGAAAGCCGTTACTCTTGTTCCAATATTTTAAATTATACCAAATCTCGATGGATTTATTCTTTTCTTTTATAGTGCCGGTTTACAACAGACCCAGTGAGATCAATGAATTGCTGGAAAGTCTTTCGGTACAGGACTACGATAAACCTTTTGAGGTGGTCATTGTGGAAGACGGCTCGTCCGAAAGTTCTGAGGATATTGTGGCAAAATACAAGGATAAATTGTCCATAACGTATTTGAAGAAAAAGAACTCCGGTCCTGGTGATTCCCGAAATTATGGTATGGACCGTGCACGTGGCAATTACTTTATTGTGCTTGATTCGGATTGTATAATTCCAAGCCAATATTTAACGGTAGTGGAAAAATCCTTGACAAATAATTATGTGGATTGTTATGGGGGACCTGATGCGGCACACCCCTCTTTTACCAGTGTTCAAAAAGCCATTAATTATGCCATGACCTCTATATTCACTACTGGAGGAATACGGGGAAATAAAAGGGCTGTAGGTAAATTTCAGCCCAGGAGCTTCAATATGGGTATCTCTAAGGAGGCCTTTGGGAAAACCCATGGCTATGGGAATATTCACCCTGGCGAGGATCCGGACCTTACCTTTAGAATATGGGAAGCGGGCTTTGAAACTAAATTGATAGAAGATGCCTTTGTATACCATAAGCGGAGGATAGATTGGAACAAGTTTTATACCCAGGTCAAGAAATTTGGAATGGTAAGGCCTATTTTAAATCATTGGCATCCGGATACCGCAAAATTTACTTATTGGTTGCCAACGCTATTTTGTTTTGGGTTCGTAGGGGCTGTTACTTTGTTGATTTTTGGCGTTTTATGGCCTATAATCCTATATGCCTTATATTTTGGTTTACTTTTTGTACACTCTTTGGTGATCAATAAAAATTTTAAGGTAGCAATGTTGTCATTGATAGCAGTGGTTATCCAATTTGCGGGATACGGTTTTGGATTTTTTAAAAATTCGATTCTAATAGGGATTAGCAATAAGAAACCGGAGGAGTTGTTTCCTAAACTTTTCTTTAAAACTCTGTAATAAGTTGATAGATAAAATTAAAAACGGTTTAAATAAAAGAAAGGTGAAGCTGTTTCTGGTCTTTCTATTATGTTCCGGTCTGGCCTGGTTTGTTAGCAATTTGGCAGAACAATATTCCAGCAATGCCACCTTTGATATTTATTACGGTAACACCCCGGACAGCTTATTGTTAAACAGCGTTTCCAAAAACAACATCAAGGTTAGATTAAGGGCCAGTGGGTTTCAATTTTTGATGTTTGGTTTTAAGAACAAAACAGTGGAAGTGGACTTGACCGAACTTGAAAAAAAAGGGGAGAAGTATTTTGTATCCCCATCAACCTATAGAAGTCAGATAGAAAATCAGCTTTCAAAATTTATAAGGATAGAGGACATGGATAGGGATACCTTGTTTTTTGATTTTCAAAGGCTTTATAAAAAAAAGGTACCAGTACTTCCTAAAGTAACAATTGATTTGGAGCAAAATTATCTAATGGATAACAACTATAGCTTGTTGCCCGACTCCATAACAGTAATGGGGCCTAAAAAGGAAATAGATACCCTGACCAGACTCACTACCGAAATTTTGGTGCTGCCACATACTACAAATGATATTTCGGAGCAATTGAAGCTAAATCTTCCGGCAAATCTAAAAAATACCAAATACTCACATCATAGCATAACCTTATCGGCCAAAGTATTTAAATTTTCCGAGAAGGTTTTTAAGGTGCCTGTAGTGGTCATCAATGTGCCTGAAGGAGTTGGGATAAGAACTTTTCCAGAAATAGTTTCAGTTTTGTGCAGAGGGCGATTAAGTGCGATAAAGGAACTGGCGGTGACAGATTTTGTGGTTACTGCCGACTATTCGAGCCTAAAGGATAAAAGTGAAAATGTTTTGGATTTGAAATTGACCAAAAAGCCCGATAGTGTAAATGTTGTGCAGTTAAGGGAGAATAAAGTGGAATTTATACTAAAGAGGCAATGATGATCGTGGGCTTAACAGGAGGAATTGGCAGTGGAAAATCCACCGTGGGATCTATGTTTCAAAAATTAGGGGTTCCCATCTACAATTCAGATGTAGAGGCAAAGAATTTAATGACCCGGTCAAAAAAGATTAAAAAGGATATTGAGGCCTTATTGGGCAAGGGGAGTTATTTAAATGGGGAACTCAACAAGGAGTATATCGCCAAAAAAGTATTCCGCGATAAAGATTTATTACAGGCCCTCAATAATATAGTCCATCCCGCCGTGAGACGGCATTTTAAAAGTTGGTGCAAACGCCAGAATGCACCTTACGTAATTCAAGAAGCTGCCATTATATTTGAAAATGGGACCAACGATTTTTATGATAAAATAATCCTAGTGACCTCTCCTAGGGAAATTCGGATACAAAGGGTTGTTGATAGGGACGGAGTTACTGCGGAAGCGGTAATGGAACGTATAGAAAATCAATGGCCGGATCGCGATAAAGAAAAGCTTTCAGACTTCATAATTGAAAATACCGGATTGGAGGCTACGCAAAGGCAGGTTTCCCAAATTCACCATAAATTACTTAAAATAAGGGCTTAAGCACGTAATTTTAACATTTTTGTTAAGGTTAGGTTAAACGTGCAATTCGCTAAATGTTAAATTTCTAATTTTGTTAATAAATGAATAAGAGGTTATTTGGTCTTTTGGTAGTCTTGATGAGCCTTTCCCTAATCGGAATCATTTTTGTTCAGAGCTATTGGATCAATAAGTCGGTAGCGGACAAGGAGGAACAATTTTCAAACACTGTAAACCAAATTTTGAGCAGGGTTACAGAAAATATTGAAAAACGGGAAGTACAGGATTATCTAAACGAGTTTTACAAACTAAGTGATAGTATAGGAAAGCCAAAAGCTACCCATCTTAAGAATTTTTTCTTTTTTGATCGTGATATCAATTCCAATGAAATACGGTTTTATAGCCATGGTATTTTGGAAGAGGATTACAATATGGCATCTACGTTCTTTGATATAGGCTTGGATACAACCACTTTTAGGAACATCACCAGTACCAGAACAACCGAAATTTATAAAGAGGATTTTGGTCTGGACGGTAGGCAATATTCCTTGACACCCGTCCAAAAGCTCGAGAAAATTGGGTCTATGACAGATCTTGAGCAGTTTGCAATGGATGATGTTTTTAGGGAACAGGCCAAAAACAGACCTATCCATAAACGCGTTTCCAAACAGGAGATCGAACTGTTTCTTGGGAGGGAACTCAAAAATAGGGGCATAGATATAGATTATGAATATGGGGTATACAGTAAAGGCCTGCCTACAAAAGTGAAATCCAAAAAATTTAAGTTTTCGGAGACCACGCTTTATAAGGCTCCTTTGTTTAAGGACAGTGAAGGGAATACCAATTTTTCCCTTTTGTTGACCTTTCCCAAAAAGAAAAGGTTCCTTATCCAGTCCATTTTGGGAATGGCAATTTTGTCCCTGACGTTTACCTTGATTATTGTAGTGGCCTATTCCAGTGCTATCTATCAGTTGATAAAACAAAAGCAGATTTCAGAGATTAAATCGGATTTCATCAATAATATGACACATGAGTTCAAAACTCCTATTGCTACTATCAATTTGGCTGTTGAAGCAATAAAAAATCCGAAGATTATAGATGACAAGGAGAAGGTACTGCGCTATTTGCAAATGATAAGGGACGAAAATAAGAGAATGCACGCGCAGGTGGAAAATGTGTTAAGGATATCCAAGTTGGAGAAAAATCAGTTGGATATAAGTAAGGATAGGGCAGATGTTCACGACATAATAGAGGACGCCATTACCCATGTAGAGCTTATAGTCGCAGATAGGGGTGGGTATATTAAGCCCCATTTAAAGGCGGAACGCTCAGAGGTATTGGCCAATGAGATGCATTTTACCAATGTTATAGTGAATATACTGGATAACGCTGTTAAATATTCTCCAGAAGTGCCCAAGATCGATGTTTATACAGAAGTGGTGGGCAATTCCATCATAATAAAAGTACAGGATCAGGGAGCTGGAATGAGCAAGACGGTGCTAAAAAAGGTTTTTGAAAAGTTTTATAGGGAACATACAGGAGATATACACAACGTTAAGGGGCACGGTTTAGGGCTCGCTTACGTAAAGAAAATAGTTGATGATCATCAAGGTGAGGTTTATGCAGAAAGTGAAAAAGGAAAAGGAAGCACTTTTTATATAAAACTACCTTTAATTTAAAACAATAATGGAAACAGTAGATAAGAAAATATTACTCGTAGAGGACGATCCCAATTTTGGAATTGTACTAAAAGATTATTTGGCAATGAACGATTTTGACGTTACGTTGGCAAAAAACGGAATGGAAGGTTTTGAAAAATTTAAGAAGGACAATTTTGATGTCTGTATCTTGGATGTAATGATGCCTTATAAGGATGGTTTTACCCTTGCTAAGGAAATCCGTGAAAAGAACGAAAATGTACCTATCGTTTTTCTTACGGCCAAGACAATGAAGGAAGATGTCCTAAAAGGGTATAAAGCAGGTGCCGACGATTATCTTAACAAGCCTTTTGATTCGGAAGTGCTATTGATGAAACTTAAAGCCATAATTCAAAGAAAATCTTCAAGCTCCTTGGCGGACAGTAAACAATTTGAATTTACTATTGGTGGTTTTCAATTGAATTCCAAGCTTAGGTTCTTAAAATACAAGGATGAGGATGCTATTAAACTCTCCCCTAAGGAAAATGAGTTGCTTAGGTTGTTGGCATTGCACGAGAACGATTTAATGCCCAGGGAATTGGCCTTGACGAAAATATGGAGGGATGATAATTATTTCACTTCGCGAAGTATGGACGTGTACATTGCAAAATTGCGTAAATATCTCAAAAAAGATGAGAACGTGGAGATATTAAATATCCACGGGGAAGGTTTTAGATTGGTGATTAAGACCGAGTAATTGGCACGTATATAAGAGTTTTTATGGCACCAAGATTTTTCTTGGTGCTTTTTTATTTGTTATGCCCTTATTATTAAGCCCGTGGGCTCATAATGCAATAGTAAAACCGATCCCGCCTCTATTTGTGGAATTATGGTCTTGACACAGGATCCTTGGGGCAGCTTCTTCCATGAAGCTTGAGACCGGCCCTATTGATAGTTCCGGTACTCCCGCAATATTTGGTCCACTATTTCTTGGGGACTGGGCTCTATCGAGATTTTTATGGCTCGGGTTGGAGGTTCAAAGGTGTCCAGTTGGGACCGTAATAATTCGGCTGGCATAAAATGGCCCTTTCTTTTTTGTAGGCGTTCCATTAACAGTTCAAAAGAACTTTCCAGGGAAATCCATACCACTTTTTCTTCAATTTTATTTTCCAATAATTTCCTGTAAGACTCCTTCAAGGCGGAGCAGACAATGACAGCTCCGGTTTCTTGGTGGGACGCGGCCAACTTGTTCAGACTAACCAACCATTCATAGCGGTCCCCGTCCGTCAACGGGATTTTATTGGACATTTTTTTTATGTTGGCTTCTGAGTGAAAATCATCCCCGTCAAAGAATGGTAGCCTCAATTCTTCTGCCAACAACTGGCCTATGGTAGATTTACCCGTACCAGAAACTCCAATTACAAACAGAATGTTCTTATTGCTTAAAGTCATTGTCCATTAAGTTTTTGTGCTAACTTCCTTAGTAAATCGTTTAAATCATATTTATAATCCACCCAAAGAATATCCTCTTTTTTTCGTAACCAGGTCAATTGCCTTTTTGCGAATCTTCTGGTGTTTTTCTTTATTTCGGCAACCGCAGTATCAAGATCAAAATCTCCTTTGAAATAACCAAATAATTCCCGGTAACCTACGGTTTGCAATGCATTTAGGTGCTGATGTTCCTTTAGGGACATGACCTCCTCCAATAAACCCTGTTCCATCATAATATCCACTCTTTGGTTAATACGGTCGTAAACAATGGCCCTTTCGGCATTTATGGCTATGGTATGGGTGCTAAAATTCCTTTCAGGTTTTTGTTGATTCAAGAAAGAGCTGTATGGGAACCCTGAGCCAATACATACCTCTAGGGCCCTAATAAGCCTATGTGGGTTGTTCAGATCTACTTGGCCATAATAATCCCGATCTAGAACTTTAAGTCGCTCCTGAAGGCTTATAATGCCTTTGCTTTTTAAATTTTCGTTCAGGGTCTCCCGGATTTCGGGATCGATTGTTGGAAAATGATCAAGTCCCTCTTTTATGGCGTCAACATATAGACCGCTTCCACCTACCATAACAACAATGTCATTTGCTTGGAAAAGTATTTCTAGTTTTTCTATGGCTTCCCTTTCAAAATCCCCTACGGTGTATTCTTCATAAATATTTTTGTGTTGAATAAAATGATGGGGTACACTGGCTAATTCTTCGGGGGAAGGCACAGCGGTCCCTATGGACATTTCTTTGAAAAACTGACGGGAGTCCGCAGAAATAATCTCTGTTTTAAAGTGTTTGGCGATGGCAATGGCCAAGCTTGTCTTTCCTATGGCAGTTGGTCCAACAATGGAAATAAGATTTTTTTTATTCATTAATCCTCACTTAATCTATGTCCACATTGCCTACAGTAATGGGCATCGATACGCATGATTTCCGTACCACATTCCGGGCAGGTTCTGTCTGTATCTATATCTTTTTTGTTAATTACACCTGCCGCATATTCGGCCGATACTATTCCTGTTGGTACTGCAATTACCCCATACCCTATGATCATGATCAAGGTGGCAATGAATTGCCCTAAGGGCGTTTCAGGTGAAATATCCCCATAGCCTACTGTGGTTAGGGTAACTATGGTCCAATAAACACTGTGGGGAATACTGGTGAAACCATGTGTGGGACCTTCTACAATATACATTACCGTGCCCAAAAGAACGGATATGACGATGACAAAAAAAACAAATACAAATATTTTAGTCCTACTGGCATTCAAGGCCCTCACAAGTTTATTGGATTCCCCAACAAAGCGAACCAGTTTTAAAATTCTAAAAACCCTTAACAATCTTAAAATGCGAAAGGCTGTTATGTATTGCGAACCGACTAGGAAAAGGGAAAGATATTTTGGGATGGTGGAAAGTAGGTCGATTACGCCAAAAAAGCTTAGAATATATTTTTTGGGCCGATTTATAGAGATAATACGCAATATGTACTCTATGGTAAATAGTATGGTCACCGTCCATTCGGAATAGTTTAAGAATTTATGGTGCTTTTCATCAAAAGTAGGGATGCTTTCCAACATTACGATGATTACACTATAAACAATCAAAATGAGCAAAAGGATATCAAAAAGTTTGCCGGCGGGAGTGTGGGTCCCGTAGATTACCTCGTGAATTTTGTGTTTCCAACTTTTTTTGATTTTCAAAATCTACTGTTTTAGCTCTATAATTTTTAGGACCTTTTTTTTTCTGAGATAGGAAGAAATAATATGGGTCGTGTTTTCATTTCCTTCCATAGGTGTAATTATGGATTCCAAGATATGAATATTATTGATTTGATGGTTTAAATTAAAATAGCCAAGGCCTTTAAAGACACCGTTCTTGATCTCGATACCGCAACGCTCACCAATTTCCCTTCCCTTGTCCATGATCAGGATGCTCTTTTTTGATAAACTGTACTTATCAATAGCTTGTAATGCTCGTGCATTATAGGCCTCCACGGGCTCTTGCCCTATACAGCCCCCAAGGCAACCATTGTCCTCATAATGGGAGCAATGCATCCTTGCCTGTGATAGCCCATTTATTTTATTGCACAACTGAAATTCCTCCCTGATGCTGTGTAAAAAATTCTCCGCACCTTGTAGACTATTAAAAGTAGCTACTGCCTTTTTTTTAGGATTTATAACCTCTGCGGTCAATGAAATATAGCCGTCCTGGTTACTGGACTGATAAATGCCATGCGAAAAAAGTCTTTTTCTGTAAAGAGAATTATATTTGGGTTTGTTCCTTAATAATTCTGCATTCTCCTTTAAGAGTGCAGCCAATTCGTTCCCCGTTTTTTCATATGAAACCCTTTTTGTTTCTTTCTGAATTCTTCTGGCCTTAGGGCTGTTATTGGTAAAATGTTGGTTTACCCTTTTTTTAATATTGTTACTTTTGCCCAGCAAAATAATGTCACCGTCCTTATTGTGCATGTAATAGACCCCGGTATCCGAAGGTAATTCGTCTACCATATCCAATTGCCTGGGTGACAGCTCTCCTTGGGTCTCCGTTCTTAAAACACTCTTAAAAATGGATTTATCCAGGTCTTTTGAAAGTAATAGTTTAAATAATTGTAGGGTGGCAAGAGCATCTCCGTTAGCTCTATGGCGGTCACTTACGGGGATTCCGAGAGACCGTACCAATTTGCCTAGACTATACGATTCGGCATCTGGCAATAATTGCTTGGCCAGTTCTACGGTACAGAGGGTCTTTCGCTCAAAATTATAGCCCAATCGCCTGAATTCGGTCCTCAATATCCGATAGTCGAATTGGGCATTATGGGCCACAATTACTGCATCTTCGGTTATTTCCACAATACGCTTGGCTACCTCATGGAATTTTGGGGCAGTGCGGAGCATGTTGTTGTTAATACCGGTAAGATTAACAACAAAGGGTTGTATATCTTTTTCAGGATTTACCAAACTAATGAACTGGTCCACTACTTTATGCCCGTCAAATTTGTGGATAGCGATTTCGGTAACCCCCTCTTCATTGTATTTTCCTCCTGTGGTTTCAATATCTAATATGACGTACATGTAAAATCTCTAATTCAAATTACTAAACAAAGATACGTATTCTCCCGTCAAGGAAACGGCAAGCTTGTGCGCTAATTTCTAGACCCAAAAATGCTGCTTCCCACTCGTATCATGGTACTGCCTTCCTCTATTGCAATCTTGTAATCCCCACTCATTCCCATGGATAAATGCAAGAGATGGGGGAATGTGGGTTTAATTTTTTCGAACAGACTTTTAAGTTGTTGGAACTCTTTTCGGATTTGCTGCTCGTTTTCCGTGAATGTTGCCATTCCCATCAGTCCCACTATCTTTATGTTGGTAAGTGCCTCCAAGTCATTTGAGGAGATCAATTCGTTGAGTTCGTTCCCGTCAAAACCAAACTTGGTGTCCTCCTCAGCAATGTGGACTTGTAACAGGCATGGAATAACCCTGTTGTGTTTTTTGGCTTGTTTGTTTATTTCCTTCAAAAGTTTTAGACTATCCACTCCATGGATCAACGCTACATACGCTGCCATATACTTAACCTTGTTGCGCTGTATGTGGCCTATCATATGCCATTCAATATCCTTTGGAAGCACTTCTTGCTTCTCTGTCATTTCCTGGATTTTATTTTCTCCAAAAACCCTTTGTCCAGCCGCATAGGCTTCCTCTATATCGGCTATTGGCTTGGTTTTGGAAACCGCCACTAGCTGTACATGGGAGGGAAGCGATTCCTTGATTTTTATTAAACTATCTTTAATGGACATTCAATTGTATTTTATGCTGTTAAACTAAACATGGCTGCTGTTCATCATCAAAACTATAATTGAAGTAAACAGGTGTAATGAACTATTAATTAAACTGTTTGGAAACCTTATCGGACTTCCTGGATTCCGAATAATCATAAAAACCTTCCCCGGATTTAACACCCAATTTTCCAGCAGTTACCATATTTACCAATAAGGGACAGGGTGCATATTTTGGGTTTTTGAAGCCGTCGTACATTACGTTGAGAATGGATAGACAAACATCCAGTCCAATAAAATCGGCAAGCTGTAAGGGGCCCATAGGGTGGGCCATGCCCAATTTCATAACCGTATCGATTTCTGTAACCCCTGCAACCTTATGGAACAAGGTCTCTATGGCTTCGTTGATCATGGGCATTAGAATTCGGTTTGCTACAAAGCCGGGAAAGTCATTTACTTCCGTTGGTGTTTTTCCAAGCTTGGTGGACAGTGCCATGATGGTTCCAGTAACGTCATCAGAGGTGTTATAGCCCCTTATAATCTCTACCAATTGCATAATAGGTACGGGATTCATAAAGTGCATGCCAATGACCTTGTCCGATCTTTTGGTGGCGGCTGCAATCTGCGTAATGGAAATTGAGGAGGTGTTGGTCGCTAAAATGGTAGTCGGTTCACAGATAGCATCCAATTCCCTAAAGATCTTTATTTTAAGGGCCGTGTTTTCCGTTGCTGCCTCTATTACCAAATCCACTTTCTGTACCCCATCGGCAAGTGTGGTATAGGGGGTTATATTGCCCAAAGTGGATTTCTTATCCTTTTCTGTGATAAGTTCCTTGGCTACCATTCTGTCAAGATTTTTCTCTATGGTCAACAGCCCCTTTTCCAAGGCGTCCTGTGAAATATCTATAAGGTTGGTTTTATATCCGTTTTGTGCAATTACATGGGCAATTCCATTACCCATTGTTCCGGCCCCTATGACTGCTATGTTTTTCATTTAAGTGCTTTTTATTTGGAATTTTATGCTATTATTTAATGTCTTGTGGCTACATTAGGAGAAGCTAGTGATTATTTCTTTTGGAATGAAGCAATGACCTCCAAAGCAACCTTTAAAGCTTGGGTACCTTGCTCTAGGGAGACCACGGGGACGGAGTTGTTGTTTATGGCATCGGCAAAGGTTTCCAATTCGTCCAGAATGGCATTGTTTATAGCTATGTCCGGATTTTCAAAATAGATTTGTTTTTTTACTCCTTCCGCATTTTGTAGGATCATATCAAAATCCCCTGGTTTTTCCGGGGCATCCTTCATTTTTACCACTTCCACTTTTTTCTCCAGAAAATCCACGGCGATATAGGCATCTTTTTGGAAAAAGCGCGACTTCCGCATGTTTTTTAGGGAAATTCTACTAGCGGTCAGGTTTGCAACACAGCCATTCTGAAACTCTATTCTGGCATTCGCAATATCCGGTGAGTTGCTAATGACCGAAACCCCACTGGCATTAATTTGTTTAACTTCGGACTTTACCACGCTAAGGATGGCATCAATATCGTGGATCATCAAATCCAATACAACAGGTACATCTGTCCCCCTTGGGTTAAATTCGGCCAACCTATGGGTCTCAATGAACATGGGGTTATTAATATTGTCCTTAACCGCCATAAAAGCTGGATTGAATCTTTCAACGTGGCCTACTTGACCCTTTACCCCATGTTTCCTTTCCAAAAGCAACAATTCTTCGGCCTCTTGAAAGGTGTTGGTAATGGGTTTTTCAATGAAAACATGTTTTCCTTTTTCCATGGCCTTTTTGGCACAATCGAAATGGGAAAGGGTAGGCGTTACTATGTCTATTACATCTACCGCATCAATTAGTTTGTTTATATTGTCGAAAAAAGTATAGCCGAATTCAGCTGCTACTTTTTTACCATTGATGACATCGGGATCATAAAAACCGACCAAATTATATTTTTGGGACTCGTTCAGCAATCTTAGATGAATTTTTCCTAAATGTCCTGCTCCTAGGACGCCAACATTAAGCATATGTATTTATTTTCCTCAAAAATAAGGATAGTTTGCAAGTTTAAGGGCTTAAAAAATAAAAGTTGAGTTTTAAGTCCTATCTTTTTTTTCATCAAACTTAAGTAGCTAATTGGGATAATAATATTGGGATAGACAATGGAACTGTGATTTTCGCAATTAAAGAAATCTGACCTAAATTTACCCTTTAATGAAAGAATGGCTTAGATTGCAGCATGTAATTTTTCTAATTTCTTCATTTTAAGTTTTTCATTTTTTAACTTTACGGACCAAAACCAATCAATTGAAAGATACATTAAAACATAGGGGAATGCGCAATAAATTGGCGGACATTCTTTTGGAGAAGGGAATAGTGGACAATTCTGTTCTGGAAGCTATCCGGGCCGTACCAAGACACTTGTTTTTAGATAGTAGTTTTGAGGATCACGCCTACCAGGACAAGGCGTTTCCCATTGGAGCGGATCAAACCATTTCCCAGCCTTACACAGTTGCTTTTCAGTCCGAGCTTTTACAGGTACGGCCCAATCATAAAATATTGGAAATCGGAACTGGGAGCGGGTATCAAACCGCGGTATTGTTAAAATTGAAGGCAAGGGTATACACTATTGAGCGTCAGTTGGAGCTCTTTAAGAAGACCAATCTCTTTTTTAAAAAGATGGGCTATAGACCCAAAAAAGTAATCTTTGGTGATGGTTATAAAGGATTGCCGGAAGAGGCACCTTTTGATAGTATCATTGTAACCGCCGGGGCCCCATTTGTTCCAAATCCTTTACTGGCCCAGCTCAAGATAGGAGGCAGATTGGTGATACCGGTTGGGTTGGACGAGCAAGTGATGACGCTGTTTGTTCGAAAATCGGCCAAAGAATTTGAAAAAAAGGAATTTGGGTCTTTTAGGTTCGTGCCTTTATTGGAGGATAAAAATTAGAGCTGTCTTAATTGTTAAAGCTCTTTTTGATCCTATCCAGGTTTTTCTTGTTGTCACGATCCTTGATAGTCTCGCGCTTGTCGTATAATTTCTTGCCCCTTGCCAATGCAATGTTTATCTTGGCCAAGCCCCTGTCGTTTAAAAAAAGATTTAGGGGGATGATGGTTAAGCCTGAATTTTTTACTTCTTTTTCCAATTTTTTCAGTTCACCACGGTTGAGCAAAAGTTTTCGCTCCGCTTTGGGTTTGTGGTTATAGTGGGTGCCATGGGAATATTCATCTACCTGCATGTTAATGACAAACAATTCTCCATGATCATTAAATTCACAAAAACTCTCGGAGATGGATGCCTTGCTTTCCCGGATAGATTTAATTTCGGTACCGGACAATACAATACCGGCCGTATAGGTATCCAGTAGCTCATAGTCAAAGCGGGCCCTTTTGTTCTTTATGTTTATTTTCTTCTGCATATGTTCGACAAAAATAGAAACAATTATCCGATTGGCAATTAGGGCGCAAGTATAGTTGACACTAATTTTTTAGGATAAATACGTTTTTTTTGTAATGTATGTCTTGGTACTACGATTAAATTGAAAAGTAACCCAATGAAAGTAGTATATCTTTTAACTCTTGTGCTTTTGACCGTTTCGTGTAAGGAGAAGGCACAAACCAACTTTTCTGCCCAGGAAATAGTGGATAAGTCCATAATGGCCAGTGGTGGAGAGCATTATACAGCCAATGATTTATTCTATAAATTCAGGGATTATCAATATGTCTCCGAATGGAAAGGAGGAAGTAGAATTTTAAAACGGATTGGATTCACAGATTCCCTAAAGGTAGAAGATGTAAAAAGTTTAAGGGGGTTTAATAGATTTGTTAACGATAGCTTGGTGCCTCTAAGGGATTCCATTGCCAATTTGTATGCAAATTCTGTGAACTCGGTACATTACTTTGCCTATTTGCCATACGGATTGAACGATCCCGCAGTGAATAAGGAGCTAATGGGGGAAGTTACCATTGGAGGTAAGGAGTATTATAAGGTAAAAGTAACCTTTGACCAGCAAGATGGAGGAAAGGATTATGAGGATATTTATCTGTATTGGTTTAACAAGGAGACCTTTAAGCCCGACTACCTGGCGTATCGGTTTTATGTGGACGGGGGAGGAATACGCTTTAGGGTAGCGTATAACGAGCGCTATCTTGGTGGTATCCGTTTTGTTGATTATGAAAATTATGAGGCCCCATTAGGGGATGGTGCATTCTATGATGTGGATGTTCTTTATGAAAACAACCAATTAAAATTACTGTCAAAAATAGAGCTGGAAGATATTCGCGTGAAGGCCTCCAATTAGTCCATTTTTAATCTAATATCCGTGGCTTTTCCATTTATGATACGTACAATAAATAGGCTGCTGTTGTCGTAATCGTCCATTTGTTCATATTTTTCTATTCCCAAAAGGTGGTTGACAAATTCCGGGGTAGTATTGCTATGGCCAACGATAAGAACGTTTTTGCCTAGATTTTGCCTTTTGAATTCTTCGATAATGATTGCCTTGGGGTCGTAATATTGAGGGGTAATTTCTTTTTTTACGGAGGTAGGGGCCGCTGTCATTGCGGTTCTTTCAAAATCGGTGATGTAAATGGCATCAAGTGCAATAGGGTCAAAAACTTCAGCCCAACGAATGGCCCTTCCCAAGCCGTCCTGGTTCAATTCCGGATCTATGTTTTCAGGATCGCTACGATCTTTTTCGGCATGTCTTATAAAATAATAAGTGGAAATAGAATCTTCTGCATTTTCCAAGGGCAACTTCGGATCTTTCTTACAGGACATAAGGCCCATAGTCACGGAAAGAATCAATAGCAGGGGTATATGTTTCATGGTCAATTCTATTTTTGGTATTTGTTCTTCTTGTAAAGTAACTAAAATTAGCGAAAAATAGTATGTAGTGCCCGTAGTTTTTTGTTCTTTTGTATATGGATAAAAAGTACGCTATTTATGCTATTTTATTTGCGGTATTGTTTTCGAACGCCCAAGAAGTTGCACTTCCAACCGACTTAAGACAGCATAATTTAACCGAATTCAATGCAAGTTTATTTAATCCGGTTTTTTCACTGGACAGGAACAATCCGGAATCAATTGCCTGGTGGTCCCGATATCAATGGCAGACCATTGATGGTGATCCTACTTCCATTTACGTAAATTATTCCCGAAAATTAAACACTAACTCCTCTATAGGTGCCGGTTTTATTCAGAACAATACAGGGGTGTTTTTAAATACCGGGGGAGTGTTGAACTATGCACATGCCTTTGATTTTGGCAATAATATGCAATTGGCGTTCGGATTGAACCTTCTTGGTTTTAACAGTGAAATTACCAATGTTAGGTATAGCCCAAATCCTGAAATTTCATTACCTCAATTGCAATTGGCCCAAAATGCCTTTATTATGCAATTTGCCCCGGGAGTTCGATTTTCTGTGGATGGATTCAGTGTTGGTTTTACTGCCGAAAACCTGTTTGATTATAATTTTTCCACTAAGGGCAGTGCCTCGGAATCTGATGAAAAAATATACTTGGGTATGATTGATTATAGATTGCCCCTAAGTATGTTCAGTGGGGTGGATAATGCATATCTACTTCCAATGTTGTATGTAAAATCCGTGCCCTATGGGGATACGCAAGTAGGGTTAAATGCATTATTATCCTCCAATAAATTTTGGTTACAAACTGGTTATAATAGTTTCTACGGCCTATCGGGAGGTTTGGGAGGTAGGTTCTTTAAACATGTATCATTGGGAGCACTCATTGAATTTGGTTTGGATTCCGAAATCAGGGATCAGGATCCCACTTTTGAAATAATTGCCGCCTATACCCTGGGTAGTCCCGATGCACGTAAGAAGGTCGTAGGTTTTGAAGTGGAAGAAGAGGTGCCAATGGTATTGGAAAAAGAGGGGGAAGTGGCCCAACAGGAAGATGAAGATCGCATAGCGGAGGAAAGGAAAGTACAGCGGGAGCTCAGTAAAGCAGAAGCTTTGGCCGAAAAACAAGCACTTAAGAAGTCGAAAAAACAAAAGCGTGTAAGAGGAAAGAAAAAGAAAGCGCTGGCGGAAGAATTAAGAGTGGCACAGGAATTGGCTGAGGCAAAAAGATTGAAGGAAGCACAGGAGGCCGAGGCTTTGGCAAAGGCCGCCCAAATGAAGGAGCAAAAAAGATTGGATTCCATAAAGGCTGTGGAACTGGCGTTGGCAAAGAAAATTCAGGACGATCTGGATATGATCGCTGCTAGAAAAAAAGCGGGCAAGCCTGTGACACAGGGCCATTATGAGGAAGAGGAGAAAATTGAAGGCCAGAAAGCTGGGTTTTATCTTATTGGCAACGTTTATGGCACTTCCAGGTATCGTGATATTTTTGTAGAGAATCTTAAGAAAAAAGGTATTGATGCCAAGTTCTTTTATTTGGAAAGGACCAAATGGGACTATGTTTATTTGGAAAGGTTTGACACCCTTAGGGAGGCCGAAGCGGCAAGGGATAATAAATTTAATGGGAAATATACCGAAAGAACCTGGATATTTAGGGTAATAGGGGAGTAGTGCTAAACTACTTTTTTATTTCTCGTACAATTAATTGGTCCAAGTAGGCAACAGTGTTCAGCAAGTATTTTCTATCACTGGTTATGGTGGCCATGGCTACTGCGCCTTGTAGCATTGTGAATAGTTGTTTTGAAAACTGGAGTGGGGTTACGGGCAGTCTAAGTTCATTGTTGTTGAGTCCATTTTCTAGGACCAAGGCAATTTTCCCCTCTATAGTTTTTATGGTTTCCCTTGTTGCGGCCAGCAATTGGGCATTGTTATGATTGGCATCTATCCCAATATTTAAGATAGGGCAGCCTCCCAATTCCGCAATAAAAGTATCGTAGTGCCTATAGAAATTGGTGAGCACAAAAAGCTTTTGAAGGGAAGTTCCGCTAGAATTCAACTTATCGTCTATTTCAGCTAATAATTTTTTACTATTGTATTCAAATGCTGCAAGTGCCAAGGAATCCTTATTTTCAAAATTCCCGTAAATGGCCCCTTTGGTCAAACCAGTGGCCTCTGTAAGATCGCTCATACTGGTTCCAACATATCCGAGTTTGTTGAAAATTGGTGCAACGGTTTCGATGATATAGGCGGTTGTTCTCTCGGCTTTTGTAGACATGTCCTTACAGTTTTATGCTAATATAAAAAATCTTATACTGCATGGTATATATTGTTAATAAAAAAGGGCATCCAATTATGCATTGGATGCCCTTCTATTGAGAGTGGTGGTTTATTTTACCAGTTCATTCTCATTTCTAAATACCAACTGATCATCAAAGGAGTCTATGAGGATAATTCCACCTTGGTGGATTTTACCACTTAGCAGTTCTTTGGAAATATTGTTCAATACTTCTTTCTGAATAACCCTTTTTATGGGTCTAGCTCCATACTGTGGGTCATACCCTTTGTTCGCCAAATAATCTATTGCCTCTTCGGTGGCATCCAGGACGATTTGCTGTTTGGCAACCAATTTTTTCAACTGATCCAATTGTAGCACCACAATCTTTTTAATGTCCTTTTTACTTAAGGGGGTAAACATGATTATGTCGTCTATACGGTTCAGGAACTCTGGTCTTATTGTTTTGCGCAACAGTCCCAGTACTTCCACCCTTGCCGCCTCTGTGGCGCTATAGATGTCTTTGTTTTCCTCAAACTTTTCCTGTATAATATGGCTTCCCATATTACTGGTCATTATGATAATGGTATTTTTAAAATCTGCTACCCGACCTTTGTTGTCTGTTAGCCTACCTTCATCCAATACCTGTAAAAGAATATTGAAGGTGTCCGGATGCGCTTTTTCAATCTCATCCAGTAAAACTACGGAATAGGGTCTTCTTCGCACTGCCTCGGTTAATTGGCCACCCTCGTCATACCCAACGTATCCTGGAGGTGCACCTACCAACCTACTTACAGAATGCCGCTCTTGGTATTCGCTCATGTCAATTCTGGTCATGGCATTTTCGTCATCAAATAGGTAGGCGGCCAAGGTTTTGGCCAACTCTGTTTTACCTACACCTGTGCTTCCGAGGAACAGGAAGGAGCCAATTGGCCTTTTGCTATCCTGTAATCCGGCCCTGCTTCTTCTTATGGCATCGGAAACGGCCTGTATAGCTTCTTCCTGTCCTACCACTCTTTTGTGGAGTACATCTTCCAGTTTCAACAGCTTTTCCCTTTCACTTTGAAGCATTTTGGTAACTGGGATTCCGGTCCATTTGGCTACCACTTCGGCTATATCCTCATAGGTTACCTCTTCCTTGATCAGGGTTTCTCCCAGTTGTTGTTCTTCCAGTTCGCTTTCCAGTTTATCCAATCGTTCTTGGGCTTCCTTAATCTTGCCGTACCTAATTTCGGCTACTTTTCCATAATCCCCATTGCGTTCGGCCCTTTCGGCTTCCAATTTAAAGTTCTCAATATCGTTCTTTGTTTTTTGGATATCGTCCACAACGGTTTTCTCGCTCTCCCATTTGGCAAAGATTTCATTCCTGTCTTCCTTTAAATTGGCCAGGTCCACATTCAGGGCCTTGAGTTTTGAGGTGTCGTTCTCTCGCTTTATGGCTTCTATTTCTATTTCCAATTGCATTATCTTCCTATCCAAAACATCCAGTTCCTCAGGTTTGGAATTTATTTCCATCCTTAGTTTGGAAGCGGCTTCATCCATAAGATCGATTGCCTTGTCCGGTAAGAATCTATTGGTAATATAGCGTTGCGATAATTCAACGGCTGCGATTACGGCCTCATCCTTAATTCTAACCTTGTGGTGGGCCTCGTACTTTTCTTTGATTCCCCTTAAAATGGATATGGCACTTTCCGTATCGGGTTCATCAACTATTACTTTCTGAAACCTTCGCTCCAAAGCCTTGTCCTTTTCAAAATATTTTTGATACTCATCCAAGGTAGTGGCCCCAATGGCACGCAATTCCCCTCGGGCAAGTGCGGGTTTAAGTATGTTGGCGGCATCCATGGCCCCCTGTCCGCCCCCGGCCCCTACAAGGGTGTGTATTTCATCAATAAAGAGAACAATGTTCCCATCCGAGGAGGTTACTTCCTTGATAACGGCTTTTAAGCGCTCCTCAAATTCCCCTTTATATTTGGCGCCTGCAATTAAGGCGCCCATGTCCAATGAAAAGATTATTTTATCCTTAAGGTTCTCTGGGATGTCGCCCTGCACTATTCGATGGGCCAGGCCTTCGGCAATAGCTGTTTTACCTACACCGGGTTCCCCCACAAGCATTGGGTTGTTTTTTGTTCTACGGGACAAGATCTGTAAAACCCTTCTTATTTCCTCATCCCTGCCTATAACCGGGTCCAATTTCCCGCTATCTGCCAGTTCATTCAGATTTCTCGCATACTTGTTCAAAGAATTATAGGTATCCTCTGCACTCTGGGAAGTAACTTTGCCACCCTTTCTCAATTCGTTTATGGCCGCTTTAAGGTCTTTTTCCGTAACCCCTTGGTCCTTTAGTATTTGGGCTATTTTACTCTTTGACTTGAAAATAGCCAATAGCAAATGTTCAATGGAAACATATTCATCTTCCATTTTTTTGGCAATAATACTAGCCTCGGTCAGTGTTTTATTGGCTTCCCGGGATAGCATAATTTCCCCGCCCGATACCTTTGGAAAACTTTCCAATTCCTTTTCCAAAATTTGGTTCAACAAGCTGGTGTTTACATTCAATTTCTTAAGGATAAATGGAAGTACATTTTCCTCAACCTCGGAAATTGCCTTAAAAACATGCTCGTTCTCTATCTGCTGATGACCGAGGCCCTGCGCTATTTGTTGTGCATGTTGTATGGCTTCCTGCGACTTTATAGTGAAGTTATTAAAATTCATATAGTTGTTTTTTTTAGGTTATTGCTTACTTTTGATGTATTAATGTCAACAACCTTACCACTGTTTTGAATAGGACAAAATGTCGCTTAATCCCTGATTTTAAGCGACAATACGGCAGCTTGTAAGGTTGGTCGCAATTGTTGGACTTAATACTAAAATTACAAAATGGGAATATTAAAAGGGCTTTTTGGCAAGGGAAATAATAATGAAAAGGGAAAAAAGGAAGCAAAGGTTGCGCCATGGTTGCCATTGGGGTCCATTGAGCAGCTAGAGGTAATTAAGGAAGGGTCCAAGTTAAGGCCTCAGGTGATATTTAAGCATTCCACCACTTGTGGCATAAGTAGAATGGTCATGAATAGGTTTAATGAGGGGTATGATATTTCTAAAGACCGTTTGGATCTACATTATTTGGATCTGCACCAATATCGGACTGTTTCAAATGAAATCAGTAATATGTTCGGTGTTGTGCATGAATCGCCCCAATTACTTGTAATTAAAAACGGAACGGTGGTAGCCCATGGGTCCCATGGGGCAATAACACAAATGGATTTAAAAAAATACATTTAACTCCAAAGCAAATCTACCTTGGAATTAAATGTATTTATTCTGGCCACCTAGTGATGGATAGGCGCTATAGTGGGGTTAATTAAATCGATGTCTGGTGACTATACTTTTTAATTTAGCCTTTAAATCTTCCCCTGCGTCGTAAACCATTTGTTCATTGCTGGGGAAGGGTACCGCAGAAAGTTGTAATAATGGGACCATATCTTCCTCAAGGGCACTTGTGTCGCCGTTGTGTTTGGCATAAACGTGGTTAAAGACGAATTGACTGGCCAAGGGGTATGAATTGATTTGCTGTTGATTGTGTAAATCCCAAAAGCTCACATTTCCGATTACTTCCACCGACTTCAGCTGGGTGAATTGATAAAAATTACATTTGACGGTTTTAAATTTGTCGATCTTTATTTTGTTTCCCAAGCTGTCCTTTAGCACTTCCCCGTTGGGGTTTGTGGCGTACTTATAACCATCCTTGATCTGTTTTTCCTTGGAGATCTGTTTTTCGGTTAGCTGTTCCGGACTAATATTGATGTTTCTGAACGCTACCTGCATTTCATAATCATACTTAATATTCTCCAGGGCGTTGGTGTGGTAAACGGTCCATAGGTCGTTTAACCCGTACGTATTAAAGTTTAACAGTTCTTGCTCCAAACGATTGGGCACTATTTGTTCGGAATCATTGATCATTACTACCTGAACGTAATCCAGGCCTTTGGTATGGGCTTCCTCCAGCTTAACCTGTGTATCCTTGTAATTGGGGTTTATCTCGTTTAAATACGAAAATTGATCAAATGCCTTTCTAAAATCTTCCTTGTTCTGACCTGTTTTTAATAGGGCGGTGGCACTGTTGTACAAATAGTCCGACAATTCACGTTTAGACTTTATTATTTCCTCATCATAATCCTTAAATGTAAATCGGGCATCCCTATTTTCGTCGTACAGTTTCAGTGGCAATAAGGGTTTTATACGTTCTTGGATGGCTTTCAGGTTCTGGTATCCATTAAAAATAATTTCATGGTTGGCCGGATTGTTATCCTTCTTCAGGAAAGCGATCTGCTGAAGTTCACGTTCTGTATTCTTTTTATAGGCCTCCTCCAACATTTGAATGTAGGGCTGATTGGATTTCTTGGTTTTATTTTCGGCAATGTTTTTCAGTGCGGTATTTATGGCGTTGCCATAATTACCCATATTTAGGGCTTCCTGTGTTTTTTTGACTCCTCCACAAGAGATTAAAAAAAACAGCATCAACGAGGTGAGTAATAATTGTTTCATAACGTTTGGTTTAAAAATATTTTGGATATAGTTCAATAGCTATGCCAAAATAGTTCTATACACCAACGTTAAACTATTCGGTATCGTACAAACGGGGGTATTTTTTTGGGATATTATTTCTTCTTTTGCTGGAATACCGGCAGTAATTTGGTGGAGACTTCCCCGAAACCAATTCGCACCTTATCCTTTTTGCAATAACCGGTTATGGTCACAGTGTCATAATCTTCAATGAATTTTCTTGTGGACCCGTCCTCCAAGGTCAGGGGCTTTTCCCCACGCCAGGTAAGCTCCAACATGGAGCCATAAGTATCAGGGGTTGGACCGGAGATAGTACCACTGCCCATCATGTCACCACTATTCACTTTACAACCATTTATGGTATGGTGGGCCAATTGTTGGGCCATGGTCCAATACATATACTTAAAGTTGGAACGGGTAACGGTAGTGGCCTTGCTGCCTTCGGGCTTTATGGATACTTCTAAATTTATATCAAAACCTTTTTTTCCGGTCTGTTGTAGATAGGGCAGGGGTGTGGGGGTTTGTGCCGGACTAGCTATCCTGAAAGGTTCAAGGGCGTCGAGGGTTACGATCCAGGGCGAAATGGAGGATGCAAAATTTTTGGCCAGAAAGGGACCTAAAGGAACGTATTCCCATTTTTGAATATCCCTAGCACTCCAATCGTTAAAAAGTACCATGCCAAATATGTAATTTTCAGCCTCCTCGACCGGAATAGGTTCTCCCAAAACGTTGGCATCTGTGGTAATAAATGCCATTTCCAGTTCAAAATCCACTAATTTGGAAGGGCCAAAAATAGGTTGTTCCTCCCCGGCAGGTAGGGTTTGTCCCATGGGTCTTCTAACCGAGGTGCCACTGGGTACGATAGATGAGCTTCTTCCGTGATATCCTACCGGTATGTGCAACCAATTGGGAAGTAGCGCATTCTCTGGGTCCCTAAACATTTTGCCAACATTGGTCGCATGTTCCTTACTGGAGTAAAAGTCCGTGTAATCCCCTATTTGAACTGGAAGCTGCATCTCTATTTCGTCCATGGTAAAAAGAACAATATTTTTGTGTTCTTCATTGTTCTTTAGATCGTTGTTGTTGATATCGAATATTTCGCTGATCCTGTTTCGGACCAAGCGCCAGGTCTTTTTGCCGTCGGATATAAAGTCGTTAAGAGTGTCCTGTAAAAAAATATCATCGGTTAATGGAATGTCCTTAAAATAACCCAATTGATGCAATGCCCCTAGATCTATTGCGTAATCACCAATTCGTGAGCCTATAGTGATAATGTCATCTCTGGTCAGGAAAACTCCAAAAGGGATATTCTGAATGGGGAAATCAGAATTGATGGGTACCGGTAACCATGTTTTTTTTTCTGGATTATTAGTTTTTAATGGCATTTTCGAGTTGTTAACTTGTGTTTGATAAATATCTTATCAAATATATTATTTTCTAGGAATTAACGGTCGGCAATTCGTATTTTTGCACATTATTTAATAGAATATTACTTTATGCAACGCGACAATCAAATTTTTGAACTAATTGAGGCGGAAAAGGAACGCCAAATAGATGGAATTGAACTAATTGCTTCCGAGAATTTCACTAGTCCCCAGGTAATGGAGGCTGCGGGATCGGTATTGACCAACAAATATGCAGAAGGATATCCTGGCAAGCGCTATTATGGAGGTTGTGAAGTAGTGGACAAGATAGAGCAATTGGCCATTGACAGGGCTAAACAATTATTTGGAGCGGCATATGCCAATGTTCAACCACACTCAGGTTCACAGGCCAATGCTTCCGTATATCATGCATGTCTAAAGCCAGGGGATACCATTCTTGGATTTGATCTGTCGCATGGTGGTCATTTAACCCATGGTTCTCCCGTAAATTTTTCGGGTAGATTGTACAATCCTGTATTTTATGGGGTAGACGAGGAGACGGGTGTGCTTAACTACGATAAAATTCAGGCCATAGCCAAGAAAGAGCAACCTAAGCTTATTATAGCGGGGGCATCTGCTTATTCCAGGGATATGGATTTTAAAAAATTCAGGGAAATTGCGGATAGTGTAGGGGCTATACTTTTGGCCGACATATCCCATCCGGCGGGACTCATTGCAAAAGGAATTCTTAACGATCCAATACCACATTGCCATATAGTAACCACAACTACGCACAAAACTTTGCGTGGTCCAAGGGGGGGACTTATATTGATGGGTGAAGATTTCGACAATCCTTTCGGGATCAAGTTAAAGAACGGTTCTTTGAGAAAAATGTCCGCTTTATTGGATTTGGCAGTTTTTCCAGGCAATCAGGGGGGGCCGTTGGAGCACATCATTGCAGCAAAAGCAATTGCCTTTGGGGAGGCTTTGACCGACGAGTTCTTGCATTATATGCTTCAAGTAAAGAAAAATGCTGCGGCCATGGCAAGCGCATTTGTGGATAAAGGGTATAAAATTATTTCTGGCGGCACGGATAACCATATGATGCTTATTGATCTTCGAAATAAGAATATTACGGGGAAAGATGCTGAAAATGCTTTGGTAAAAGCCGATATTACCGCCAATAAGAATATGGTTCCCTTTGATGATAAATCTCCTTTTGTGACCAGTGGTATACGTTTTGGTACGGCCGCGATAACTACGAGAGGTTTAAAAGAGGACCAAATGAAGCTTATTGTAGATTTAATAGATCAGGTGATAATGAATCCTGAAGATGGGAAGATTATTGATGCCGTTAGGGAAAAAGTAAATGGCCTAATGCATTCCAGAGCGTTGTTTAACGCTTAATATAGACTTAAAATGCTGTCCAGAAAGAAATACGGTCAGGTCTTAAATATTTAGACTTCGTTACTTTTTGGACAGTTTTTTTTTATGACCAAATTCCTTATTCACTAAGGATTTGAATGTCTCCAAAGATAATGGTTTTGGAGTTTAGGTCATAAATGCCCGCTTCTTCGGTTTGGTCATAATACATTCCCCAAAATCCAAAATAGTCGTTAGTAGTGTTGTTGTCTGAAACAATATTTTTTAATTTGGCATCGCTCTCCAGGGTATCCTCTTCAAATACGGGAATAAATACTTCGAAGGGGGTCTCACTCAGCCCTTTTGTATAGTATACCTTGTGGTTGATGAGTTCCGTAAAGATATTTTCCAACTGGTCCACAATACTCTGATCGTAAATTTTGCTGATGAGTATGGTAGTGTCTGTCAATGATATGGTTAGTTCACTTATATCTATGGTAATTCCGTTCAGTTCTTTAAGTTCGGAATAGGCCAATAGGAATAATATCGTCTTTTCCTCATCGGATTTTTTTGGGGGACCGTTGCAAGGTGATGGCTTATTTATATAAAATAATGCTTCATCCAGACTTAGGTTGCATCTAAGGTCTATGATCAAATTGGCGGACTCTTCCTTTGGGCCGTAATTACCGATACTGACCTCTGCAAAAAAATGCTTTTCCAAACTTCTTCTAAAAGCTTCCAAACCAATAATATGGTCGGTGCTTTGTGTTCCAATTTTTGGATTATTGAAAAATTCGTTTCCCGATTTAGACATCCTAAAAGTAATTAATTAACAAACTTGTGTCAAAATTAGGCTAATGCTTTGTCCTTAATTCGATAAAAACCTTAGAAAAAATAAGGTTTTAATGTAAATAGGGTGTATTCGTCGAAAAAGTATACGTTGAATGGTAAAGAGGTGTGTTCAACGTCTTAAATGGAGCGCAATAAAGGTGTCTGACAATATTTTTTGGCAATTCTGGACAGTAAAGTTAAAAAGGGCTGATAAAGTGGAAAAACAGCAAGGATTTGATTACAGAAATCCTCTGTTTCGTGCTTCATGGACCAGGGCCAAGTCGTTTTGTTTTTCTACACCAAAAATCACCTTTAGCTGTCTTTTTCTGTTTTCTATCCCTGCCAGCGACAAGTTTATAAAATCTACCATGTCTTTTGTTCTGGTGCCAATGGAAACATGATAGAGTATTTTTTTGTCATTATCGTCCAATAAAAGATCATTGGACACCTTTTTTCTAATGGCCATCAAGGCTTTCTGACTATAATAGGGGGGTGAACTGATTACGCCTCTGACCATGGCAATAAGGGATTTCTCATCCACTTCGGATTTCACCATATAGCCATCGGGGTTCACATTCTTTAGAATACTGTTTATTCTGTAATTATCACTGAATGAGGACATGAATACAATTTTTGTATCGGGGATTATCTTTCTAGCGAAAATACCTAGGTCCTCTCCGGTTCGGGGTTCCTCCAAATGGGTTTCTGTTAATTGTACATCCAACAATAAAAGGTCATATTTGAAAGATCTGGCCGAATCCTCTATTTTTTGTTTTCCAATTTCAAAAGTATTGGCCGCTTCCACCTTTATCTGAAATTCTTCAAATTCGGCAGCCTCCAAAAGATATTTATATCCAGTAGTAATCATTTCATGATCATCCACCGTTAAGACTCTTAAAGTTCTCATGCTATTATCAATTAAAATAATCTATTAGACAGATAGAGGTTCCGCCTGTTCTTCCATAACACATGGGATGGTAACGATTACCTTTGTCCCCTGTCCAATTTTACTGTGGATGTCATAAGTGCCATTCAACTTTTCCAATCGGGAATTAATGTTTTTAAGTCCTATTCCTCTTTTTCCCTTCTTTTGGTCAAAACCAACGCCGTTGTCCAATACTATAATTCGTACATGCTCCTTTTCGGATTCGAACAGTAGGTCCACCTTAGTAGCCTTTGCATGTTTTATACAATTCTGTAAACTTTCCTGTACTATTCTATATATGTTAATTTTTATATCGCCCTTTAATTGGTCCCAATCTATTCTGTTGTCGTACTTAAAATGACATTTTATTTTAGAGGAATCTTGAATTGTTTTGACCAATTCTTCAATGGACACTATAAAGTTATGAATTTTTTCTTGCGATGCTCTGCTTAATTCATGGGAAATTGTACGGATTTCTTCCTCCAAACCTTGTAATTTTTTAAGTAGGTCACTGCGTTTTAGAACGGAATCGGAATCGGTTTTATTGTTAAGTCCGGAAAGAATTAAACGGATACCCAACATTTGCCCTAAAATACCGTCATGTAACTCCTCTGAAATCCGTTTCTTTTCCAGTTGTTTACCTTCTTCTACCTTTTTGTTTTGGGCCAGTAATAAATTAAATATTTCCTGATTGGCCTTCTGCTGTGCCTGTTCAAATCTCAATTTTTGATTTTTACGGCGTTGATCTATGGTAATCAATATAAATGCTGCAAGAACAAATAGGGCAATGGCTATCCCTATCCATAATTGGCGCTGCCGGGTCAGTAGTTCATTTTGTTCAATAAATTCATCCGTTTCGAACCGAATCCTTGTAAATTTATTTCTCGTGGTTCGTTCCTCTCGAAGCAGGCTGTCGTTTAATCTAATGTATTCCTGAGTATAACGGGCCGCATGTATGGGGTCCAGTCTTGCCATATGCTCCAGGGATTCGAGTAGCCTAAAATTGTTCCCGGTCTGTTCAGAGACCATTTTGGATCTTAAGGCGTACTGTAAGGCCATCGCTGTATCTTTCTGACTTAAATAGTAATTTGATATTTCGAAAAGGGTATTGGCTAAACTTCTTGGGTCATGGATACTATCCTTAATTCTTAAGGCTTTTTTAAAAGTGGAAAGTACTTCGGTGGTGTCCCCTAGTTTGTTTTTACTGTTCGCATAGTTTGAAAGTGCTATAGCATACAATCGTGTATCAAAATGGTATATGTTATCTGTATTAATTACTTTTTTAAATGTTTCAACGGCCGTGTTGTATTCGCCTTTATCAAGATATACTTTACCTATGTTGTTAATAATGTTAAAGCGAGTTTGATCGGACCTATCTGTTTTGTCCAAATAGAATAGGGCCTTCTCGTAATATTCCAAAGCCTTCTCGTATTCTTTTAAAGCGTTGGTGACCGAACCCAGGTTATTATAACATAAATATAATTGATAATATTTGTCCAAGGGTTTAAAGAACTCAATGGCTTCAATGGTAGTGACTTCACTGGCCGTGTAATCCTTGATATTGGATTGTATCCTGGCCAAATTATATAAAACTCTACCGGTAGAATAGTTATCTTTTAAGGATTTGAATATTTTCTCGGCCTCTACATAATGATAATAGGCACTATCTTGTAAGCCATTATCTTCCAAAAAGGAACCAAGATCCCAGTGATTATTGGCCAGGGCATTGGAATCTCTAATTTTTTTGGACAGGGATAGAGCTAAGTTATTGGAACGTCTAAATTGTAAAGAGTCCCCTAACAATGCATAATAATAGGATATTCTAGAAAAATGTTTCGATTTAAGGGAGTCATTTTTTTCTTGCAAGGCTAAATCAAAGGCCTTGGAAAGATTTTGACGATATTCCTCGTCGGAATTACTATTTTCTTGCGACAACCAGTGGGTGATACTGTCGTTGGATGGAAGTGCTCCTGAATCTTTTGAGCGAAAGGAAGCATCCCTGCAACTGACATGCATCAGCTGTAGGAAAATCATTAATAAGAACAAGAATTTATAATTGACTTTTTTCTCCATGAAGGTGGAAAGATAAAAAAAAAGCCCTAAACAAATTTGTTTAGGGCTTTATATTTTATAGAAGTAACTTGAACCTTTTGGCTCCTGAACTTATCTCCTTTGGCTTATGCAATAGCGCTGTTAACCTTTTGAAAATCAGTTGTTGCCTTGGGAGGGTCCCTTCTTTCCTTTGGTACACTATCACCATCGGTTGCAACCGCGTTGTCATTGTACTGGAAATCGATTGATGCCTTTGGAGGGTCCCTTCTTTCCTTTGGCACACTGTCACCGTCTGTGGCAACTGCATTGTCATTATACTGGAAATTATCGGTAGCCTTTGGAGGGTCCCTTCTTTCCTTTGGCACACTGTCACCGTCTGTGGCAACTGCATTGTCATTGTACTGGAAATTATCGGTAGCCTTTGGAGGGTCCCTTCTTTCCTTTGGCACACTGTCACCGTCTGTGGCTACTGCATTGTCATTGTACTGGAAATTATCGGTAGCCTTTGGAGGGTCCCTTCTTTCCTTTGGCACACTGTCGCCATCGGTGGCAACTGCATTGTCATTGTATTGGAAATTATCGGTGGCCTTTGGAGGGTCCCTTCTTTCCTTTGGCACACTGTCGCCATCGGTGGCAACTGCATTGTCATTGTATTGGAAGTCATTGGTAGCTTTGGGAGGGTCCCTTCTTTCCTTTGGAACACTATCGCCATCAGTGGCAACTGCATTGTCAATAGTTGGAAAATTTTCTTGGATTCCCATGGCAAATAAGCCGATACTAAGAAGTACTACGGCAAACATAGATAATAATCTTTTCATTTTTAGTGGTTTTCGAGGGTTAATAAGGTTTATATCTAGTGCCAAATTAACAATGAAAAGACATGAAAAAATTATGTAGGAATTATCTTTAGTATAGGTGGGAGTTCTATTAGTGAGCGTACCGTTTTTGTGAGAATTTGTTTAATTAAGGGCAGAAATAGTGTTTTTGGACAACACTTTCTTTAGATTGTCAATGTTACTTTTGTAGGATTTGGAAAAGGGTAATTGTAGTTTGTCATGCTTTAATGTGCACAGCCCTTTACCATAATTGATCCTAGAGACGAAGTCGATATTTATAATATAGCTCTGGTGAACCCTTACGAAATTCGTAGGTAAATTGTTCTCAAAAGTCTTTAACGTTTTAAAAGCACTTATAGTACTACCGTCTTTCATAAAAAAGTCGGTGGCATTGTTATCGGCCTGTAAATACATGATTTCTTGGGTATTTATATACCGATAATCCTTATAGGACTGAAGTAAAAGTGTTTTGGGCTCCTGTTCCTTGGGGGTTTTTAATTTTAACCTTAAGAGGGTCTTTCTAATGTCGAATTCGTTATAAGGCAATAACCAATAATCAAAAAAATGACATTTTAAGGCTTCAAACGCAAATTGCTTCGTTTTCGAAAATCCGATGAAAATGGGAATTTCCTTTAAATATTGATGCATTTCCATAATCATATGAAAATACTCATGGGCCTTTTCATTCAAATGGATGAAAACAACATCCGGAGATTTTTTAAGTATACCATTCAGGCCATCTACACTGTTTGTGGCTACTCCTGAACAATAAAATTCACCATATTCTTCCATATAATGTTGAAGCTGTAAATTGGATTGGGCATCAGAGTCCAAAATGGTATAGGAATATTCCATAATTTCAGATGATTTTAAGGCAATTTAACGATACCCCGTAGCAAAGGGGGGTATTTGAACCTTAGAAAAACTAGGGTTTTCATTTTATTGGCAAAATAATTGAAATTTGAAGGAATTTTCCTTCATTGTATGATGTATAATACTATTTTATTCTGGGATAATGACTTCATATGCGCCAAGTGTTGGATTTTTGGTACGGCCCGCGCCTAAAATATCTAAGGGAACCATCTGTGCCGTAGCCAGATTTCCTGCTCCAATGGCAACTGAATTTTCCTTGACCAAAAAACTATTGGATGCGGGAGAGGCAAATAGGGGATCCAAATTTAGTAGCATATTATTATAATGGGCTGTATCGCTGAAATTGAATAGATCATTTTCAGAACTGTTCTTTAACTTTAAGAGACAGTTTTCAAAGTAATAATTAAACACTGAGTTTTTATCTTCACTTAGGTCCAATTCGTTCTGATTACTTCCGTATATGATGCAATTGTTAAAGTCGGCCCTTACTAGGTCATAAGAACTGCTACCGTCCGAATTGGAATTGTCCAAGCGTAGGGCCGCACTAGAGCGGAATCCGTATTTCCAATAGTTGGCTATGGTTGCATGGATAAAGCTGTAATCTCCCCCTAGGTTGCAGTAAAGGGATATGTTTCCTGCACTTCCCAAAACCAGATTTTCACTTCTAATTACAGCTGTTTTAGCCCAAAGGTTTACATTTTCGCTATTGTAGATTTGGGAATTCTTTATGGATAAAGTAGTTTCCTCAAGAGTATTGTCGCCCTGGACAAGAATGCCCACCGTAGCATTTTTAATAGTGAGGTATTCTATTTGGTTATGTATGCTACCCTTGGAAAGCCATATGGATCCCCATTGTCCCGGAACATCGGTATAGTTGGGTTCTAGGCGATCTCCTTCAAAAACAACTTCATTTTCCAGTACGTCCCGGTCCTCGCTTAATTTACCGTTAATGTGAAGGGAAGCATTTTCTTTTATCAGTATTCCTGAATCTTTGTGGAAATGCACACGTGTACCGGCCTCCATGCTTAAGGTCCTACCTGGTGGAACAACAGCGTAGCCGTATATAACATAGGGTTTGTCTTTAGTGAAGTTGAGCTGATCTGTTCTTAGTGGGAAACCTTCGACTTTAATTTCTTCCCCAGATTCCTTAATATCAAGAACAATGGTCTCCCGTTGCCCGTTCACGGACCTTTTGGGGTATAAAAAAATGGCATCCCTTATCAGGGTAACCAATTGAACTTCTTGCAAATGCGTATCCTTGTCGAATTGAATGGCATCGGTATGTAAAAATTCCTTGGCCTCCGTATTGGCGATATCTGCAGTGGTTTCCACAAAGATGTATAGGCTATCTTGGGCGAACAAAGGGATGTCCCTAAATGATTGTCCAGCTTCCCCATCCACATTTAAGCGATACTTGCTATTGTCCCCATTCTTGAGCTGGATAGTTGGGATGCTGATATCGGTTGAGCTGCGGTTATACACCTTTAAGGAGTAGGTACTACTGCCAATGTTGCTGAAAATAGTATCCAAATAAACAGTGTCCTTGGAAAATTCCAATGTACCGTTACTTTTGGTATAATCGAAGTCCGTCCTACATGAGAAAAATAATAGGAGTAGAACAAGGGTAGAGGGAATACAAAAAGTCTTTAGCACGGATTTTATATGGATATTTAGGTTTGGGTGAGAAATATACCTTCTATTTCCGGAGATATTCTCATAGGTTTAAAGGTTTCGGAGTTCAACAAACACCATTCGGTTTTGGATTTGACAAGCAATTGGTTGCTTTCTTTGTTGTACATTTCAACAATCCTAACACTTACGGGGCCTTTGGTTTTATCTATATAGGTTTTTATTAAAATTACATCGTCCAATTTTGCGGCACTTTTGTATGTTATATGATGGGTCAATACCACCCAGACCGTAGTGTTGATCAAATCTTTAGGGGCTTTGGCCTGCCAATGTTCCTTGGCAATATCCTGCATCCATTGTACATATCGTACATTGTTAACGTGGTTTAGGTCATCCAGATCATCTTCTACCACCTTTATGGTTTTTTCAAAAATTTCCATAGTTACTTTTTAAGGATGTTTACCTCAAATAATTTGTCCCAGTTTTTTCCGGTAACGAAGAAGGTCTTTCTTTCTGGATGATAGGCTACCCCATTAAGTACGTCAAGATTCTGATGCTGGGTAACCCTTTCCTTTAGGCCGCCAAAATTTATAACGCCTTCAATGGCGCCACTTTTGGCATCAATGATCATCATACTTTCCTTTTGATAGACATTGGCATATATTTTTCCATCTACATATTCCAGTTCATTGGCCTTATTGAATATGGAGGTGTTGGTTACCGTTTCAAAATGCCCTTCTTCTGCCATGGTTTCAGGGTTTAAAAACCAGATTTTCTCGGTGCCATCACTTTTGAAAATTTTGTTGCCATCGTTGCATAAACCCCATCCTTCCTTACTTTGGTTATATTTAAAACTATCTATTTTCTTAAAATCCCTACGGTCGTAAATAAATCCAACGCCACTTTGCCAGGTGAGTTGATAAATTTTATCGTTTAAAATAGTGATGCCCTCCCCAAAATAAGTGTTGTCCAAGTCTATTTTCTTTAGGATTTCCCCTGTTTTATAATTCACCTGCCTTAAAGAGGATTTTCCTTTTTTACCCGTACTTTCATATAATGTATCCTTATAAAACTCCAATCCTTGGGTATAGGCGTCCCTGTCATGGGGGAATTCGTTGAGGATTTCATAGGTGTAGATCTCTGGGGCGTGCTCCGCCAACAATTTAATTCCTTTGGACACTTCAACGGTTTCGCCATCGAAACGAATGTTGGCGGTCAAGGTTTTTGCTCCGAGTTCCAATTGGTCCAAGGTAATTTTATTGTTGTTCAGGGCAATTTCCTTATTGTCCAATGTATAGGTGATCTGTTCTATTTCTTTATTCTTGAGATTTTTGACAGAAACACCAACTACCTGATTTTTTTGAAATTCAGTCCGGTTTCCTTCCAGCTGAATCTCGAAGAGTTTAGATGGATTGGTGGTACCGTCACAGGCCAAAAAGAACAGGGGGATTATGAAGAATAGGTTTAGTTTTAAGGTGTTCATTTTTTAATAAGGGTATAATTTATAATATAATCCTAGTGGGTAAAGTGCCTGGGCCGAACAATTATTTTTTCAATTTTTATTTAGTTGTCTTAAAATCAACCCGCTATCCCGAAATGGATTTGGCAACTTTATAAGGCAAGATATTTAATAAAATTAAGACCTGAAAACGATTGCAAAAAAATTAAAAGATTGTATATTTGCATCGGCAAGTCCTACACGACCAGCTCCTGTAGAATCCCCCAGGGTGGGAACGCAGCAAGGGTATATGGTTGTAGCGGTGCGATGTAGGTAGCTTGCCATTTTTTGTACCCTATAGTGAAGTTTTTTTCTTTTTTGAGCTATTTGGCGTAGATATCATTTTTATAAGCCTTCCGATTCCTTATTTATTTGTTAATTTGCATCCTTAATTTTCTATTAATGGAACAAAGGGTTGTACTGATTACCGGAGGTTCTTCTGGCATTGGAAAATCGATCGGGATTTATTTAAAGTCCAAAGGTTTTAAAGTATACGGAACAACAAGACGGGTGGCGGGACATGCTGATTTTACCGACTTTGAACTATTGGAATTGGATGTGAGAAATCCGGAAAGTATAACAACTGCCATTTCGGAGCTAATGGCAAGGGAAGGAAGATTGGATATTCTGATAAACAATGCAGGTATTGGAATTACGGGTCCAATAGAGGAAACGCCACAGGAAGAGATATTAAAGGCGTTCGATACCAATTTTAATGGCCCCCTGCATATGTCCAAAGCGGTCTTACCGCATATGAGGCAACAGAAAAAGGGATTGATCATCAACATTACATCCATAGCAGGGTATATGGGCTTACCGTACAGGGGTATTTATTCTGCCAGCAAAGGAGCATTGGAGCTGGTTATGGAGGCAATGAGAATGGAAGTAAAAGGATTTGGGGTGAACATAACCAATTTGGCCCCAGGAGACTTTGCTACCAATATAGCCTCTGGGCGTTACCATGCCCCAATTTTGGAGGACTCGGCCTACAAGGAATCTTATGGAAGTACCTTGAAAATGATGAACGAGCATGTGGATAGTGGTCAAGACCCCATGATGGTAGCCTATATGGTATATGAAATAATCAATACAAAAAAACCTAAAGTCCATTATAAGGTAGGACAGTTTATGCAAAAGTTCTCCTTATTTCTTAAAAAAATATTACCGGACAAAGTATATGAGAAACTATTGATGAACCATTATAAATTGTAATTTTGCGTGACTCAAAGATAGACATGCAAAAAGGCAATATCTTTAAAATTAATAATTTAAAAAGCAATTAACATGAAGTTCTTTATTGACACAGCTAATTTGGCACAGATAAAAGAAGCCCAGGAATTAGGAGTATTGGATGGGGTAACCACTAATCCTTCCCTAATGGCCAAGGAAGGTATTACCGGAAGAAACAATATTTTGAAGCACTATGTAGATATCTGTAATATTGTGGATGGCGATGTATCTGCCGAGGTTATTTCCACTGATTTGAAAGGTATGATCAAGGAGGGTGAGGAATTGGCAGAACTGCATGGGCAAATCGTAGTTAAAGTTCCTATGATAAAGGACGGAATCAAGGCTATAAAATATTTTGCCGACAAGGGAATAAGGACCAATTGTACTTTGGTATTTTCCTGTGGGCAGGCATTGTTGGCCGCTAAAGCTGGAGCAGCCTATGTTTCTCCATTTATTGGTAGGTTGGATGATATTTCAACGGACGGTCTAAACTTGATCTCTGAGATTAGGCACATATATGATAATTATGAGTTTGATACCCAAATATTGGCGGCTTCGGTAAGACACACCATGCATGTGATAGATTGTGCCAAAATTGGCGCCGATGTTATGACCGGACCTTTGTCGGCCATTGAAGGTTTGTTAAAACACCCTTTAACCGATAGTGGGCTGGCCAAGTTTTTGGAAGACTACCAAAAAGGGAACTAGTTTTTCCACGATTCCAAATAGTACAAAGCCTCTTTGGTCCATGGGACAAAAGAGGCTTTGTTGTTCTTAATATTCTGTTTTAACCGTAAGGATAAAGAAAAAAGGATTATTGGAATTAATGATCGGGATGTTCTTGGGCCGAAGGATCCATTATTTGCAATGGGAAGGTATGTTAAAAACTGCTATATAGATCAGCAAATCCGTCTACAATAAGACCATTTTTGGTAATAATGCCCTTATTGAGGCCTCCTATTACCAAAGCATTTTTTAGATTTTCAAAATCATCGGTACGGAATTGCTTTTCGGTATCCAATTGATTGGTACTCAGCAATGATTGCCACCTTAGGGCGTCCGTGTTGCAATTTATTCCAATAAAAGTAAACTCTGGCCTATTTTTGGAGAGCTGTGCCACACGCCTAAGGACATTTTCAAAGTTGGATCTTTGGGTCCCGGACCAAAAATAAAACACGGTATTTTTCTCTTTTTCGGCTATTTCCTGTAGGGTCACCAAAGTTCCATCCGTATTGAAAACTGAAATATTAGGCAATTTATTACTAGGCTGCAGATTGTTTACCCCCTGATAAATGGCTTCTATTTCGGCACTGTGCCTGTTGTTCCCGGAACGTCTGTGAAAGTCGCTTATAAAGATCCTATTGTTTTCATCAGTATCATGTACATTTATTAGATAGTCTATGGCAACATTTCTGAATAGATTATCCCTTAGGTCCTTTTCCGTAACCAAACTGTCTATCAGCTTTAACTTGTGTTGGTTAAAATGTAATTTGTTCTTAATGATATTATAGTGTGCATCCTCGCATTTTGTATAACATCCCATATAGGATAAATTATTAAAATGCGTCTTCATATAATTGTAGTAGTATCTGTGATAGGATAGATTTTCATTGTTGTAGTCTATCTTATTCCTATAATCATAAAAATTGTCCGGAAGATCAGGGAGGGTGTTTTTTCTTGTTCTCCTCATGTTCCAGAACGGGTACTTTTCCTTGTAGATGTAATAATTGTAGTCTATACTGGCCTTGGCCATATCCTCTGCTTTTGTGGACAGGTTTACTTCCGTTACCAGCTCGTTGAGGGTGTTTAATTTAATTGTCTTTATGGAATCCAGTTTACGGGAAAAGTCCACCGGATCAAGTTGGGAAAAGGAATAAACTATGGCAGGCTCTGATTCCGTACTTAAAAAGAACTCCACAAGAAAATTATTTATTTCTTCGCCCCTCCCGGAAAATATTAATGATTCGTCAAAGTCCTCCGTATTCAAACGGATCATTAAACTATCGCCCCTTTCAAGATAAACGTACTGTAATTCGGGACTATGGTCAAAATGATATAGACCTTCCACAACAGTATCCAGCTGTATAACGAATCTATTTTCGTCATTAAGTTTGGCTGAATCCACAACAATATCGTCTTTAAAAAGTACAACATATTCGCTTGTGGGATTTACAATTTCACCAGCAAAGAATGCACCAGGGGATTTTTTTTCTATCGTACTGCAACCAACTAATGCAATAAGAAAAGAATATAGTAAAGGTTTATTCATATGAGAATAGCTACTTTATAGTGAACAAATCTAATAAACTCAAGAGATACAGGCTGTTAATTGTGAGTTAAAACTATTGTTCCTTAGTTAAAATGACATCTGTAACCGTTGAAATATAGTTGCTTGAACGGGTTTATTTTTGTTATTTTTGCACAAAATTTAAAACATATTATATGCTATCAGTATCAAATTTATCTGTGCAATTTGGAAAAAGGGTTCTTTTTGATGAAGTAAACGTATCCTTTACACAAGGTAATTGTTATGGTATTATTGGTGCCAATGGAGCGGGAAAGTCCACATTTTTACGAATTCTTTCGGGACAAATAGATCCTACATCCGGCCATGTTCACTTGGAGCCAGGAAAAAGGATGTCCATCTTGGAACAAAATCACAATGCCTATGATGAATATACGGTTTTGGAGAGTGTTGTCATGGGCAATAAGCCTTTGTTCAAGATAAAAAAGGAGATCGACGCCCTTTATGCAGACTATAGTGACGAGAATGCGGATAGAATAGGGGAGCTGCAAGTGCAATTTGAGGAAATGAATGGTTGGAATGCCGATAGCGATGCAGCAGCCCTGTTGTCCAATTTGGGAATTACGGAGGAATTCCATTACACCTTAATGGGCGATTTGGATTCCAAACTCAAGGTTAGGGTTTTATTGGCCCAGGCCTTGTTCGGCAATCCGGATGTATTGATCATGGATGAGCCTACCAACGACCTGGATTATGAAACCATCAATTGGTTGGAAAACTTCCTTGCCGATTATGAGAATACGGTTATTGTAGTTTCGCACGATAGGCACTTTTTGGATTCTGTTTGTACGCATATTGGGGATATAGATTTCGGGAAAATGAACTTATACTCGGGGAACTATACATTTTGGTATGAGAGCAGTCAATTGGCGGCAAGACAAAGGGCACAACAGAACAAAAAATCAGAAGAAAAAGCCAAGGAATTACAAGAGTTTATTCAAAGGTTCAGTGCCAACGTGGCAAAGAGCAAACAGGCCACTTCCAGAAAGAAAATGTTGTCCAAATTAAAAATTGAGGACATCAAGCCTTCAAGCAGACGATACCCAGCCATTATTTTTGACAGGGAAAGGGAGGCAGGAGATCAGATATTGAACGTGGAAAAGTTGTCCGCTTCAACGGAGGAGGGTGAAATTTTATTTCAGGATGTCAATATCAATTTGGCCAAAGGCGATAAAGTGGCTATAATTTCCAGGGACTCAAGGGCCACAACGGCATTTTACGAGATTATTAATGGGAATAGAAAGGCGGACAGTGGTTCCTTTCAATGGGGGGTAACTACCAACCAATCATACCTACCTGCAGATAATGCCTCCTTCTTTACAGAAGATATCAATCTTGTGGACTGGTTAAGGCAATGGGCCAAAACAGAAGAAGAAAGGGAAGAAGTTAATATCAGGGGGTTTTTGGGAAAAATGTTGTTTAGCGGTGAAGAGGCATTGAAAAAATGTACGGTATTGTCCGGAGGGGAGAAAGTACGTTGTATGTTGAGTAGAATGATGCTAATGAGGGCCAATGTAGTTATGTTGGATGAGCCTACCAACCATTTGGACCTAGAGAGTATAACCACTTTCAATAATTCCTTAAAGAACTTTAAAGGCACTGTTCTCTTTACGACCCATGATCACGAGTTTGCCGAAACTGTAGCGAATAGGGTAATAGAATTGACTCCTAAAGGTAATATTGATAGGTATTTGACGTTTGATGATTATATGTCCGATAAGACCATAAAGGAACAGCGCAACAAAATGTACGCCGTTCCAGTGTAGTTTTGTAGGACCCTATTCTTACATAATGAAAACCTATCTCTACCTATGCATGTTTATTGCATGTCTTGCCGTGGGTTGTTCCGAGGAAGGCGTTGGGGAAAAGAGTGACGATGCTCCAAGCCTATTGGCCAACTATACCGTAATACTTCAAAAAGACGGGGTTTTGAAAACGGCTTTTTTAAAAGCCGATTCGGATGGAATTGACGTTGATCCGGACAATGGCGATTTTGAAAAAATGCCTCAGCCAAAACTATACTACAGGAATGGTGACAAAATGGGGTTTTATAAACCCGAGGAGGACTGCAGTGCCCATATTACGGTTCACGAATACATAATTAGGAAAATAACCAGCCATGAGCTAAACAAACCTGCCTTCCGGCAGGCAGGAGAAAAGACTCTTCTTCGCTAGGTGGTCCCTAAAATCTCTGGATTTTAAGGACCGATGCCATGGCCTAAATTATTTCCAGGGTTTCAATAATTCTTAACGGCTATGCCATCTCCACGACGGAAGAAGAACGACCTAACCATAGACCTTGAGTGCAATGCCCAAAGTTATTTAATAACGGAAAATGACTTATCCCCACATGAAGGTTGACGGAACGAAAGGACCGGCCTATTTTCAATTTTGTCTTAAATCAAGTGGTTTTCACATTGGAAGGTGGAAGGCGTCCATAGAGCATTTCACCCAAGTGAAAGCGGCCTGGACGCCGGGGCCGTGGAAAGTGCGTAGATTTAAAGAAATTTAAAATCAGCCTGCCTTGGCTACAGCTGGCTCCTCCTAACCACAAGGTACCCCGTACCTTGGTTGTTCGGCCCTGGTCGTTTTTTATTCATCGGCTGGTCTATTGATTTTTAATGGTATTCATGAATGCTGCGCATTTGGGCGATGCAAAAAATGAACAGGACACAAAAATGAGATAATTTGGAAATTTGAAAATGTAGCAATGAGTCAATGTGTTAATTTGCTTTCTAGCTTTTGGCCGAGGAACACAGATCATTGCTAATTGCTAATCGTTCTTTGCTTACGGAAAGGGATCAAGGACCTTGATGTCAATGCCAAAGGTTTTTAATAACGGAAAATGACTTATCCCCACATGAAGGTTGACGCAACGTAAGGACCGGCCTATTTTCAATTTCGCCTTAAATCAAGTAGTTTCCACATTGGGTTCAGGTAGGCGTCCATAGAGCATTTCACCCAAGTGAAAGCGGCCTGGACGCCGGGGCCGTGGAAAGTGCGTAGATTTAAAGAAATTTAAAATCAGCCTAGCGTTTTTTGGTTCGTTTTTTGGGCGATGCAAAAAATGAACAGAACACAAAAATGAGATAGTAAATTATATCTTTTTGTAATTCACACACAACTTTTGGGATTGATCCGTACTGTTTTTGCGGAAGACTTAAATTGTGACCTGAATGTAAGATCGGTAGCTTTTTCCGGAAAAAAAGGCCTTTTGGCCTGTGTTCTGCCAAAGGACACTAAAGAAATCAATTATTTATTAAGGATTTTGGATCTCACACAAAGCCCAAGTGCATATATCGATGTAACATTGTCCAAAGAACCCGTACAACTCTTGGTTGCTAAATTGATTTGGACGGTATTCCCATGGAATTGTTTTCCGACTAAAACAGATTGGACAGCAGTATTTTTTCCCTAGGTTTTTTGGTACTTGGAATTCCAGATGGCCGGATTGAAATTTTTGCCCATGGCAAAGCCGTAAAATATTACTATGGAAGCAAGACATTTAAACATAAATAGGAAAATCACCCAAAATTGAAAGCTGGAACCTTCCTTGGAGAACAACCCGTTGGGGACCAGTAGGGTAACCAAATAACTAATGCCCACTATCAGGGCAATTAGATTAACCAAGCTCTTGAAGGGCCACATTAATATCTTTCGCAGTGGATGCAGATCACGGCCCCATTTGTGGATTAAATAGTAATGGTCATTCCCGATCGGGGCAAACAAAATGGGGTCATCCCTATCTTCCAATTTGAAAAGCTTTGAGGGGGCCAGGATCTTAAACCCCTTTAATTCCAAATTATGGACTTTTTCCAGTTTATTAATTTTGGAAATGGCATCCGTAGGAATTGCACCTTTAAAATAATGCGAATCCAAAAAACGCAGCCTATAGTCGACCGCTATTTTTTTTATATGCCGAATATGGTAAATTTTATCAGTCTCCAATAGATCAAAATCAAAGGCATTGGAGATCACTGTGTCCTTACTTATAAGGTTGGTCCCAATTCTTTTCCGGGCTTCCCTATCTTCGGCCAAAAGACGATACACCTCATTTAATAATTGATTGGCAGACTTGTCCCTTTGCTTTGCCAGAATAAGCTTTTCCTGAATATTGGTCCTTCTCAATAACATTTGATATTCATTTATAGCAATGGACATAAAGTTAAGGAAATAAGATTTTCGATCGAGATTTCAACCGTTAAAATTGGAAATAAACATGGTAAATAAATGGCAATTTGATGTTTTTCCCGCCTAAGTATTGGCATTGTGGTATTAAAAAATATAGTTAATAACTTTTTTTAAAACAATAGATCGAATATTGTATATTGTCGAGGAATTTAACCGTTCGTCGATTTTTACTATCATTACCAAGCCCTAGAACCAATGAAAAGCTATGTGACCTTTTGCGCTCTATTATTTTTGATTACCTCCATTGGTTTTGGCCAAACGTCGTTCAAGGAAAATTGTTTTTTAAAAAAAGAAAATTCAATAATAGAAAGTACCGCCGATTCTGGACACCACTATACTTTGTTGGAAGCGGTAAAGGCAGCCAATTTGGACAAGATATTGAACGAGGATGGTCCGTTTACTGTATTTGCGCCCTCAGATCTGGCTTTTAAAAAACTCTCACAAGTAGACTTGAAGGAATTATTATTGCCGGAAAACAAAAAGGAACTCTTTTCGCTTTTAACCTACCACATTGTTGCAGGCAACATAACCGCCTCAAAAATTTTGAAGGCTTTGTGCAACGGGAATGGCAAAGCAAGTTTTACGACGGTACAGGGCGATAAAATTTTCGCCTCCATGGACGGATTGGATATTGTACTCATGGACAGGGCCGGTAATAGGGCCAAAATCACCAATGCCGATGCCAATCAAAGCAATGGGGTTATTCATGAAATAGACAGCGTTATTCTGCCCAATATACTTTCTGCGGCAAATTTACCTTAATTCGGCTCCCAATTCGCTTTCATAGCGGTGTAGGAGCTTATTCATTATCTTATCTATCTGTTTGTCGGTCAAGGTACCGTTCTCATCCTGTAAGGTGTAGCTTACGGCATATGACTTCTTGCCTTCTGGTAAATTCTTGCCATTGTAAACATCGAAAAGGTTCACATTTGTTAAAAATTTCCGTTCAGTCTGAAGTGCTATATCATAAATCTGTTTAAAACTTACCTGCTCATCTACTAAAAGGGCGTAGTCTCTCTTCACTTCAGGGTATTTTGGAATCTCTGTATAGACTATTTTGCTGTTCACAATGGCTTCCAAGATATAATCCCAGTCAAAATCCGCAAATAGCACTTCTTCCTTAATATCAAATTCCTTTAAAATGGATTTCTTTACGACCCCAATGCTCACAATTCGCCTATTGGCCAAAAGCAAGGTTATCCCTTCCGATAGAATATCACTGGAATTAGGTTGGGAAATAAGTTGGGTCAGTCCCAATCTATTCAGGAGATTTTCCACAATGGCCTTGAGGTAAAAGAAGTCGGCCTTTTTGGGTGGTGTGGTCCAAGTGTCCTCCAATCTGTTCCCAGTGACAAGAATGCTTAGATGCTTTTTTTCCTCTCTTTGGGTCTGATATTGGTGATAGGTTTTTCCAAATTCGAATATTTTAAGGTTTTGCATCTGCCTATTGCTGTTGTGGGCAATGGCCTCTAAACCTGAGAACAGCATAGATTGCCGCAAAACGGATAAATCTGAACTAAGGGGGTTTAGCATGGAAATGGTGTGCTCTTCCTTTATATCTCCCGACAATTTGTTGTAGGCGGGGGAGGTTAAGCTATTGGCCATTATTTCATTAAAACCTTTGGAAGCCAAAAAATTACCTATAATGTTTTGGATCTTATAATCCTCAAACTTGGAAGTAGGGGCTATGGAGGCGTTTAGTTTTTCTTTGAACTCAACATTATTATAGCCGAAAACACGAAGAATTTCCTCAATCACGTCTACCTCCCTTTGAACATCAACTCGGTAAAAAGGAATTGATAATCCCAGGCCGGATTCCGTTACGTTCTTGACCTTTATGTCCAATGAGGCCAATATGGATTTTATAGTGTCTTTAGGTATTTCTTGACCAATCAATTTATTTATTTTGTCAAAAGTTAAAAACACGTGGTAGTCATCCTTCTTTTTTGGATATATATCTACAATGTCCGAGGTAATATCACCACCTGCAATTTCGTGGATAAGCAGGGCGGCCCGTTTAAGGCAATATTCAACATTATCAATATCAATCCCCCTTTCAAAACGGAAGGAAGCATCTGTATTTATACTGTGCCTCTTGGCCGTTTTTCGCACGGATACTGGGTTAAAGAAGGCACTTTCCAAAAATATGCTACTAGTACTTTCCGTTACCCCGGAATTCTGCCCTCCAAGGACACCGGCTATGCAGAGGGGTTTTTCCGTATCGCAGATCATAAGATCTTCTTCATCCAAGCTGCGTTGAACACCATCCAAAGTGATAAAATTGGTTCCTTTGGGAAGCGTTTTGACCACTATTTTGTTCCCCTTTATCTTGGCGGCATCAAAGGCGTGTAAAGGCTGCCCCAACTCGTGCAATACATAATTGGTAGCGTCCACCACATTGTTTTTTGGGGTAATTCCAATTGATCTCAATCTATTCTTGAGCCAGTCTGGCGATGGTTGTACAATTAGATTGCTAATGGTTATGCCACAATATCTAGGGGCCAGTTCACTTTTAACTACCTCAACATCAATTTTTAATGATCGGTTTACAATATTAAAATTGGTCACTGGAGGAGTAATCAATTCCTTTAGGATGTCCAGTTGCTTAAATCCTGCTTTTAAATCCCTTGCAACTCCAAAGTGGCTCATGGCATCGGCCCTGTTTGGGGTGAGACCAATCTCAAAGACCTCATCCACTTCAATTTCGAAAACTTCGGAACAGGGCGTTCCAACTTTTAGGCCATCGGGGAGTACCATAATTCCATCATGGCTTTCGCCCAATCCCAGTTCATCTTCGGCGCAGATCATACCATGGCTTTCCTCACCTCTAATTTTCCCTTTCTTTATCACCCATTTCTCTCCTTCGGGCGTATACAAGGTTGTTCCTATGGTAGCCACTGCCACTTTTTGGCCAGCCTCAACATTGGGGGCGCCACAGACGATTTGCAATGGAGCTTCTAGACCTATATCTACAGTGGTCAATTTTAGTTTATCCGCGTTTGGGTGTTTTATGCAGGTTAAAACTTCCCCGACCACGATACCTTTCAATCCTCCTTTGACAGATTCAAAAGGGGAAATACCCTCAACCTCCAGGCCTAGATCAGTTAATAATTCAGCTGTCCTATTAGAATCCCAGTCAATTTTTAAAAACTGCTTCAACCAGTTGTAAGATATTTTCATCGAGTTTTTTTAAAGACCTCAAATATAAAACAATGCTAGAAGACATTCAATACGTATTTGATTGAATGTTTTATTTTTTATTATCCAAAATTTTTTGTTACTTAACTTGGTATTTTTTTCAATCCCCCATTTCAATTCACGGGACCAACCTGTGGATAGGCCCGATAATTCCCCCCTTGGTTTAATTTTTAATGATTTAACATGAAGCGCATTTTCTTCATATTTGGTCTATTTGTAATGCTTAATGGCTGTAGGGACTTTAATACCGGTGTTTTGGCAGAAGGTATTTGGTTGGCCCAATTAACCGTGGGCGACGACCAAAGTTTACCTTTCAATTTTAGGCTTAAGGAGGTGGAAAGGGGTACCTACACAATGGAATTGTACAACGCCGATGAAACTATTTATATCGATGAAATAAAGGTGAAGGGAGATTCGGTGATCATAAGATTGCCTGTTTTTGAAGGATATTTGGCTGGAAAATTTACGGCACATGGGATACGTGGTAAATTTATCAAGGAAAACGAAGACAGGGTATTGCCCTTTAGGGCTGTCCATGGAATTAAGGAACGCTTTAAAAGTAAGGGTATTCCAAACACCAATATTTCAGGTGACTGGGAAGTGGAATTTATACCTGAAGAAGGGGAAAGCTATAAGGCCAAAGGTATCTTTAAACAAGTTGATGATAAGGTTTCCGGTACTTTTAGGACCACTACGGGCGATTATCGTTTTCTGGAAGGCATCAATAGTGTGGATTCCGTAAAGTTCTCCACCTTTGACGGTGCACGTGCCTACTTGTTCAAAGCCAAAACTACGGATAGCTCCATGGTGGGAGTGTTTTATTCCGGTAACCATTCCAAGGAATTTTTCAGGGCAAAAAGGAATGAAAATTATGAGCTGCCCAATTCCGAAGCTTTGACCTATTTAAAAAAAGGATATCACACACTAAGCTTTTCGTTTCCGGATTACAATGGCAATTTAGTGTCCTTGTCAGATCCCGCCTTTAAGGATAAGGTGGTCATAGTTCAAATTATGGGGACCTGGTGCCCAAATTGTTTGGATGAAACCAAGTTTCTGGTAGAGTATCTAAAAAAACACTCCAATGAAAAAATAGCTGTTGTGGCCCTTGCCTTCGAATATGCCAAAACCAGGGAGTCCGCCTATAAATCCATTGATAGACTTAAGGAAAGAATAGGCGTTCAATACCCTATATTATTGGCCCAATATGGTGGTATAGACAAGGAAATGGCACAAAAAAAGTTGCCAATGCTAAATCATGTACTTTCCTTCCCAACTACTATAATAGTGGATAAAAAGGGTGATGTGCAAAAAATATACACGGGTTTCAATGGTCCGGCCACAGGAAGTAATTACGAAAGTTTTAAGAAAGATTTCCACTACTTTATACTTCAGCTACTCCAAGCTTAAAGGAATTTTGTTCAAATAAAAGCGAACCTTAAGTCGTAAAAATTAATCGGGAGGTGAATGGGCATACAAAGCGTTCCAGTGGTTTTTAATTGTTGATAGGATGATGGGGGATCAAGAATAATTGTTGTGTTTATGAAAAAAAGGGATTAATTTGATCAGTCGTGTTTTTTGACAAATAGTTTTTATTAATAGGAGCAATTTAGAAAAACCAATGATTAAATTATTTCCAAGGCTTCAATAATTCTTAACGGCCATGCCATCTCCACGACGGAAGAAGAACGACCTAACCATAGACCTTGAGTGCAATGCCCAAAGTTATTTAATAACGGAAAATGACTTATCCCCACATGAAGGTTGACGCAACGAAAGGACCGGCCTATTTTCAATTTACTTAAGTGGTTATTATTGCCTGCCTTCGGCAGACAGGTTTTTTATAGGTTTTCGTGAATCTTCGATTTCGTCTTAAATCAAGTGGTTTTCACATTGGGTTCAGGTAGGCGTCCATAGAGCATTTCACCCAAGTGAAAGCGGCCTGGACGCCGGGGCCGTCGAAAGTGCGTAGATTTAAAGAAATTTAAAATCAGCCTGCCTAGGCTACAGCTGGCTCCTCCTAACCACAAGGTACCCCGTACCTTGGTTATTCGGCCCTGGTCGTTTTTTATTCATGGGCTGGTCTATTGATTTTTAATGGTATTCATGAATGCTACGCATTTGGGCGATGCAAAAAATGAACAGGACACAAAAATGAGATAGTAAATTATTTCCAGGGCTTCAATAATTCTTAACGGTCATGCCATCTTCACGACGGAAGAAGAACGACCTAACCATAGACCTTGAGTGCAATGCCCAAAGTTATTTAATAACGGAAAATGACTTATCCCCACATGAAGGTTGACGCAACGAAAGGACCGGCCTATTTTCAATTTCGTCTTAAATCAAGTAGTTTCCACATTGGGTTCAGGTAGGCGTCCATAGAGCATTTCACCCAAGTGAAAGCGGCCTGGACGCCGGGGCCGTGGAAAGTGCGTAGATTTAAAGAAATTTAAAATCAGCCTAGCGTTTTTTGGTTCGTTTTTTGGGCGATGCAAAAAATGAACAGAACACAAAAATGAAATAATTTCGAAATTTGAAAATGTAGCAATGAGTCAATGTGTTAATTTGCTATCTGGCTTTTGGCCGAGGAACACAGATCATTGCTAATTGCTAATCGTTCTTTGCTTACGGAAAATGACTTATCCCCACATGAAGGTTGACGCAACGTAAGGACCGGCCTATTTTCAATTTCGTCTTAAATCAAGTGGTTTTCACATTGGAAGGCGGAAGGCGTCCATAGAGCATTTCACCCAAGTGAAAGCGGCCTGGACGCCGGGGCCGTGGAAAGTGCGTAGATTTAAAGAAATTTAAAATCAGCCTAGCGTTTTTTGGTTCGTTTTTTGGGCGATGCAAAAAATGAACAATACACAAAAATGAGATAGTAAATTATTTCCAGGGTTTCAATAATTCTTAACGGCCATGCCATCTCCACGACGGAAGAAGAACGACCAAACAATGGACCTTGAGGGCAATGCCAAAGGTTTTTAATAACGGAAAATGACTTATCCCCACATGAAGGTTGACGCAACGAAAGGACCGGCCTATTTTCAATTTACTTAAGT
>NZ_QJJZ01000020.1 GCF_003201775.1 Arenibacter sp. ARW7G5Y1
CTACCACCCTTTTTTAAATCCACAAGGGTTTTTTTAAACTTTTTTTGCCTTTTTAAACAGGATGCGCACAACACGCTGTCAACAAGCATCTTGCAACGAACCATCCCGCAAAAAAGGGAGAACAATTTAACACTTTTTTCCCTGACCGCAAAACACCGAAACGTTAAAACAGGAACGCCCCCCCCTAAGTGGACATGCCAGCCCAAGACCGCAGGCCGAACGGAACGGCAAAAAGAGGGGGCGCCAAGGCCTAACTTGGTATACCGATACAAAATCCTTCCTATATATATTGCCAACATAAATACTAGATGTTATCTTTGCACACTTATTACGACAAAAAAGCATGATCAAAATAACTTTACCGGACGGAAGCATAAGGGAATATGCACAAGGAACTACCCCTTTAGAGGTAGCCAAAAGCATAAGCGAAGGTTTGGCGCGAAATATTATTTCCGCAAAATTTAATGGAGTCACTGTTGAAACGGTTACACCTTTAAATGAAGATGGATCCCTTATTCTGTACAGCTGGAACGACAAAGAAGGAAAAACCGCGTTCTGGCATTCCACCTCCCACGTTGTGGCCCAAGCTCTGGAAGAATTGTACCCCGGTGTAAAACTAACCATAGGACCAGCCATTGACAATGGGTTTTATTATGATGTGGATTTGGCCGAGGGCACTATTTCAGAGAAAGACTTTCCTGCGATTGAAAAGAAAGCCTTGGAAATTGCCAGGGGAAAACACGATTTTAAAATGCGCTCCGTTACCAAGGCACAGGCATTGGAGCTATACAAATCACAAGGGAACCAATATAAGGTAGAACTTATAGAAAATCTGGAAGATGGCACCATTACCTTCTGTGACCATGATACCTTCACCGATTTATGTAGGGGAGGACACATTCCCAATACCGGCATCATAAAGGCCATTAAAATATTGAGTGTCGCAGGTGCCTATTGGAGAGGGAACGAAAAAAATAATCAGTTGACCCGGGTTTACGGTATTTCCTTTCCAAAACAGAAGGAACTTACCGAGTATCTGGAACTATTGGAAGAAGCCAAAAAAAGAGACCACAGGAAACTGGGAAAAGAATTGGAATTGTTCACTTTCTCACAGAAAGTAGGCCAAGGACTCCCCTTGTGGCTCCCTAAAGGAGCGGCATTAAGGGAACGTTTAGAAAATTTCCTCAAGAAAGCCCAGAAGAAGGCCGGATACGAAATGGTAGTTACCCCACATATTGGACAGAAAGAACTTTACGTAACCTCTGGGCATTATGCAAAATATGGGGAAGACAGCTTTCAACCTATAAAAACCCCAAAGGAAGACGAGGAGTTCTTATTAAAGCCCATGAACTGTCCACATCACTGTGAAATATACAACACCAAACCCTTTAGCTACAGGGAACTCCCCAAAAGATACGCGGAATTTGGAACTGTTTATAGATACGAACAAAGTGGCGAATTGCATGGCCTTACCAGGGTACGCGGATTTACCCAGGATGATGCCCATATATTCTGTACTCCGGACCAATTGGCCGACGAGTTCAAGAACGTTATAGATCTAACCCTATATGTAATGGGATCTTTGGGCTTTGGGAATTTTACGGCCCAAGTGTCCGTTAGGGATTTGGATAATCCCGAGAAATATATTGGATCTGTAGAAAACTGGGAAAAGGCGGAAAATGCCATTATCAATGCAGCCAAGGAAAAAGGTCTTGATTTTGTTATTGAAAGTGGTGAAGCTGCTTTTTACGGTCCAAAGTTGGATTTTATGGTAAAAGACGCCCTTGGCAGGAACTGGCAATTGGGAACCATACAAGTGGACTACAATTTACCGGAGCGATTTGACCTTACCTATAAAGGAAGTGACAATGAACTGCATAGACCAGTAATGATCCACAGGGCTCCTTTCGGAAGTATGGAGCGTTTTATAGCCTTATTACTGGAACATACAGGCGGTAATTTTCCACTTTGGTTGATGCCGGAGCAGGCTATAATCCTGCCTGTCAGCGAAAAACATGAAATATATGCCCAAAAAGTTTTAAATTCCTTGGAAAATAACGACATTCGCGCCCTCATTGACAACCGAAACGAAACGGTAGGCAAAAAAATACGTGAAGCAGAAATGAATAAAATCCCATTTATGCTGATTGTAGGGGAGAATGAAGAAAAAGAGGAAACGATTTCCATAAGGAGACACGGTGGCGAAGATTTAGGCGCCATCTCCGTAAAAGCCTTTACCGACTTGGTAGTAAATGAAATAAACAGTACCTTAAAGTCGTTTTAAAAATGCCTCGACCGGATTTGTTTATGAAAACAGATCCAAGCTCTCCCAAAGAGAGATGAAAACGGAAAGAGGATCGAGTAGTAAATGTTTAACTAAAAAGATTACGTCATAGCAATTAGAAAAAGATTTAGACCCCAACCTAGGAGGGAAAATAAAAACCCTCACAACATTAATGAAAGCATTTCATCGCCCAAGGTTAGGTTGGTTGGCGACAATGTAGAAGTAGGTGTATATAGCACCCGTGAAGCCTTGGCCAAAGCGGAAGAACTGGAATTGGACTTAGTGGAGATTTCCCCTAAAGCAGATCCTCCAGTGTGTAAAATTATAGATTACAAGAAGTTCCTTTACGAGCAAAAGAAAAGGGAAAAGGTCATGAAGGCCAAAGCCACCAAAGTGATCGTAAAAGAAATACGGTTTGGTCCACAAACGGATGACCACGATTATGAGTTTAAGAAGAAACACGCAGAAAAATTCTTAAAAGATGGTGCCAAGCTAAAAGCTTATGTATTTTTCAAGGGTCGTTCCATTGTTTATAAAGACCAAGGGGAAATACTGTTGCTTAAATTGGCTTCCGAATTGGAGGACTTGGGCAAAGTGGAACAAATGCCTAAACTTGAAGGAAAGCGTATGACCATGTTCATCGCCCCAAAAACTAAAAAATAATCCTTGCCCAATTGGCTTTGGTTACACGAAATAAAGTGCTAAGCTTGTTTTAGCACAAAGATAGTAAGCGAGATAAATTAATAAATAGGAAGAAAATGCCTAAACAGAAAACAAAATCCAGTGCCAAAAAGCGATTTAAGCTTACTGGTAGTGGTAAAATTAAAAGAAAGCACGCCTTTAAGAGCCATATTCTTACGAAGAAGTCTAAAAAGCGTAAGCTTGCGTTAACCCACTCTGGATTAGTTCACGAGTCGGATGTTAACAGTATTAAGGAACAATTGCGTTTAAAGTAATCGTTCCATCGGTAATTATTAACCCTGGAGTTAGGCAGTTAAAGTATTCTACAATATAGGATCGCCTACTACAAAAAACAATTAAAATTATGCCAAGATCAGTAAATTCAGTTGCTTCCAGAGCCAGAAGAAAAAAGGTGATGAAGCAGGCCAAAGGTTACTTTGGAAGACGTAAAAACGTTTGGACAGTAGCCAAAAATGCGGTTGAAAAAGCAATGTTATATGCTTACAGAGACCGTAGAAACAAGAAAAGAAATTTCCGCTCCCTATGGATTACCCGTATCAACGCTGGTGCCAGATTGCACGGAATGTCCTATTCCCAGTTTATGGGCAAGGTAAAAGCCAATAACATAGAGCTTAACCGTAAGGTTTTGGCTGATTTGGCCATGAACCACCCAGAGGCCTTCAAAGCTATTGTGAACAAAGTAAAATAAATTAATAAACTTATCTCGCTTATAAAAACCTGTTCCAAATGGAACAGGTTTTTTTATGCCCTGTTAATATTGCTAAAGAATACTCAACTCTAAACCAAGATCAGAAACAATTATTGTGTTTATGACAAATTAGGAATAATTTGATCAGTCGCGTTTTTGGATCAATAGTTTTAATTAATAGGAGCAATCTAGTAAAACCAATGACTAAATTATTCTATCATTTTACTCAAGTGGTTTTTATAGTTTTTTAATAGTTTTCGTGAATCTTCGATTTCTTTGCTTGCCCAATGAAACCGACGCAGGAGGTTCATGAATACCTTATTATAAAATAAAAAGGCAATGAATAAAACGAAACCGCAGGTTCACGAATACATAATTAGGAAAATAACCAGCCATGAGCTAAACAAAAGAAAAGACCCTTCTTCGCTAGGTGGTCCCTAAAATCCCTGGATTTTAAGGACCGATGCCATGGCCTAAATTATTTCCAAGGCTTCAATAATTCTTAACGGCCATGCCATCTCCTCTACGGAAGAAGAACGACCGAACCATAGACCTTGAGGACAATGCTCAAAGGTTTTTAATAACGGAAAATGACTTTTCCCCACATGAAGGTTGACGGAACGAAAGGACCGGCCTATTTTCAATTTCGTCTTAAATCAAGTGGTTTCCACATTGGGTTCAGGTAGCTGTCCAAAGAGCATTTCACCCTAGTGAAAGCGGCCTGGACGGCGCGGCGGTGGAAAATGCGTAGATTTAAAGAAATTTAAAATCAGCTGGCCATGGCTACAGCTGGCTCCTCCTAACCAAGGTACACCGTACCTTGGTTATTCGGCCCTGGTCGTTTTTTATTCATCGGCTGGTCTATTGATTTTTAATGGTATTCATGAATGCTACGCATTTGGGCGATGCAAAAAATGAACAGAACACAAACTTGAGATAGTAAATTATATCTTCTTGCAATTCACACACAACTTTTGGGATTGATCCCAGAACCAACTATTGTTAGGTCGTTTTTATTTTACTGATTGCCGCCTTAAATTCTTCCCAATCTATCAACTCATCGCCAGATTTGTCATAACCCTCAATTAGCTTGGAAGAAACAATTCCTCGTAAAAAGCCACTTATTTCCGCCTTTTTCAACAATTCAACAATCTCACTTTTTTTGAGTTTTCCATCCCCATCTTCATCAAAAAAATTATAGGCCTCCTCCGGCGTTTTAAATTTATTGGTGATCAGAATCTGTATTTTATCCAATATCATATCTTTTGTAGCCATGCCCAATTTATTAAAATTCGTATTTCACTAATTTACTAAATAAAAGGTATTAAACCTCAGGGCAAGCCTGCCATTAATAGGAATCGACCCTAGGGTAGAGGTATAGAACCTAGATCCCGCCGAAAAAGGCGGGATTAGTTCAACTTGCAATTTTAAGTGCGCCTTACCGACTTCCCAATATTGAGTTTCACTAATAAAAAACGGTTGACTAGACCCCAAAGTAGCTAACTACCAAATTACGACCACTTGCATGATTCCTGTGCTCGCACAAATAGATACCCTGCCAAATCCCCAAATTTAATTTTCCATTGCTAATTGGTATCTGCACGGAGGCTCCCATCAAGGAGGATTTTATATGCGCCGGCATGTCGTCCGAACCTTCATAATCATGAAGGTAATAGGGAGCATTTTCCGGAACCATAATATTCATATGACTTTCAAAATCGGACCTTACAGTGGAATCCGCATTTTCATTTATGGTAAGGCTTGCTGAAGTATGTTTTATAAACACCTGCAGCATACCTGATTTAATCCTATTTAAGTGCGGTAGGTGTTCCAGTATAGTATCCGTAATTAAATGAAAGCCCCTGTTATAGGCCTTTAAACGCAATTCTTTCTGATAAAACAGCATAACTATTAGAGTATATAAATTATTCAAATTTCGATAAATATTAAGAAATGTGAAACTTTATGCAAGAAGGCCATTAATTAGGTCAATATCAAATACCTTTGCATCTTAATTTATTTGAATGGATCTATCAAAGGTAAAAATGGTGGTCACCGATATGGATGGCACCTTATTGAACTCCAAACATGAAGTAAGTAATAAATTCTTCAAATTATTTGAAGAATTAAAAAAAAGGGACATTAGGTTTGTGGCCGCCAGCGGGCGGCAATACAACAGTATAGTGGACAAATTGGATACCATCAAGGATGATATCATAGTTGTAGCGGAAAATGGAGCTTTTGTTAAAAAGCGGGACCGGGAATTATTGGCTACCCCTTTGAACCAGGATACCATTAAGAAAACTATAGAACTATTAAGAAATGTTGAAGGCATACATCCCGTATTATGCGGAAAGAACAATGCCTATATCAATGGAAAATCCGATGATTTTGTAAACAAATTAAAGGAGTACTATTCCGAGTTCAGCATCCTAAACGATATTTCTTCCTTTGATGGGGAAGTCTTAAAAATAGCCATTTATCATTTTGAAAGTTCTGAAAAGTACATCTACCCTTTGGTAAATCATTTGGAATCCGAATTAAAAGTGAAAGTTTCTGGCGAGAATTGGTTGGATATTTCACATATGAACGCCAACAAAGGATATGCGCTTCAACATATTCAGGAAAAGTATGGGATAAGCAGAAAGGAAACCATGGTTTTTGGAGATTACAATAATGATCTGGAAATGCTGGCAATGGCCGATTTTAGTTTTGCAATGGCCAATGCCCACCCCAACGTAATAAAAGCTGCCAACTATCGTGCCGATAGCAATGATAATTACGGCGTAGAAAAAATCTTGGAATCGTTGCTCTCATATACATAACAACACTGCTAATTATTGGTCCATTCCCAACAAGGTACTTGGCAAATATCCCATGTTTTTCTTAAATGCCACTGTAAAATGTTGTGGGTTGGAATATCCTACCTCATAAGAAGCCTGGGCTATGGTATAATTATCCTCAAGAATCAATACTTTGGCCTTTTGCATTCGCAGACTTGTAATAAACTTAAAAATGGTAGTATTGTGGACCTTCTTAAAATAGCTTTTTAATTTTGTAGTATTATATCCAGCAACAGCCGATAATTCCTTAATAGTCAATGGTTTTTTTAAATGGGTCTCGATATAGCGAACCAAATTTTCAATAGTTTCATAATCTGATGTGGATAAAGACACCTCCCTATCCCTCGCAATCTGTGTTTCTTGCCCCAAAAATAAATCAATAAGCAACAATTTAATTTTAGATTCCAGATAGTGCACCTTGGCATTGCCGGGCAAACTGCAATTTAATATGTCATTCATCGCTAAATGCATTGGCATAGTTATTGGCTTGGATCTGCTCCAAAAACCAAGGGCAGTACTATCCTCAAACAAATTACCATCCACTCTACACTCTTTCCCCAACATTTCTTCAAGAAATTCTACCTTGTAAAATACTTCCAAGGCCACGTAATTTTGGCCACTAAGTTTCTGTTCAATTACATCTTTGGACCAGTGAACAATATTATATGAACCAGAGGGTATAAGCAAATTAACAGAATCCTTATGGCGCATACACTCATAGGAGCCTTGCAATACGAAATGTATCCCTATATAGGAATCCTGGCCTTCTACCTCTTCCACAACCCCCTCTACCAAAGACAGTTTACGTATCAGGATCATGGCCTTGTCCATTCTAATCTCTTCTTGCCACCCCCCTATCTTGCCCTTAAGTTCATGTGAGATAAAAGCACTGGAGGATTTTTCCAATACCATTTGATCTACATCACTGTGTATAGGGGTGGACCTCCTTAAATTCCACAGTCCATTATTCCTTACTTCTTTATTCGTTACTAATAATTCCTTTCTCGTTAGTCCCAACTGAAAACATAATTTAGATTTGCAAAGTTATTTATTTAGATTAAATCTTAATAAGAATAAGCAATTATTTAATGAAAAGATTACTACAACTTTTTTTAATGGTCATAATCTGGTCTGTACAAGGTCAAAAAACATCCGGCACATTGTCCGGAAGGGTAAGTGATGCCTTGGGAAAGCCATTACCCTATGCAAGTGTATTGTTGGAAGGCTTACAATTAGGTGTCCTCACGGACGACAATGGGGACTACTCCATTGGGAAGCTTCCCAAAGGCAAGCACAGGGTAGTGGTTTCCTTTCTAGGTTACCGTTCGCGCTCAATGATAATTGAGGTAAATGAAAACCACAGGGACATTAAAGTTGATTTTACCTTACAGGAATCCTTAGAAAATCTGGACGAGGTAACCGTTAATGGAAAGACCAAAGAGACAGAGCTTGAGACAGAAGGTTTTGCCGTAAATGCAGTAAAAACCCAAGAAGCCAGTCTGCGGAATATTCAGACAAACGAATTGCTAAACACTACAGTTGGTGTGAAAATTCGTCAAAATGGAGGATTGGGCTCAGATGTAAGCTATAGTTTAAACGGATTATCGGGAAACTCTGTTCGAATATTCATCGACGCCATTCCCATTTCAACTTATGGCTCTTCCTTTAACTTAAATAGTATACCACCTTCAATGATTAAAAATATCGAGGTATACAAAGGGGTTGTTCCCGGACATCTGGCGGACGACGCATTAGGTGGCGCCATCAACATTGTACTTCATAAGGATACAAAAACCAATTTCAATACTTCGGTTTCCTATGGATCCTTCAACACCTTTCAAACCAGTACTAACGGGTTGTATCGCTTTAATGAATCAGGGTTCACCGTTAAAGCGTCCTTTTTCCATAACTATTCCGATAACAATTACAAAGTTTCGGGTAGAAGTGTTGTAGTTACAGGCTTAGGAGGGGTACAAACACCAATCACAGCAAAAAGGTTCAATGACGCCTATAGGTCTACAGGTGGAATGGCCCAAATTGGTTATACCGATGTAAAATGGGCAGACCAATTTTTCATAGGCCTTACCGGTTCGGATGATTATAAAGAAGTTCAACACGGGGCTTTTATGACCATTACCCCCTACAAGGATAGGCACTTGGAATCCGATGCCCTTTTGGCAAGTATAAACTACCAAAAGAAAGACCTTTTCACCCCTGGCCTCAATGTTGCTATAAACGGTCTGTACGGTAAAAGAAATCGTGCTGTCACCGATACCGTAGCATGGGCCTATAGTTGGAGCGGTGAACGGGCTATTGATTTTAGAGGAGATGAATTTGAGTACACTTGGGGTTCTCAACAAGAAGGTGGTCCTACCCTGGCAAAAATAAAAAGAAATGTTGCCTCCATTAGAACAGGAGTATCCTATTCCATCAATGACCACCACAAGGTATTATTGAACCATGTATATAGTAGTATTGATAGAGAAGATAGTGATGCATTAAGATCTGTACTGGAAAATACATTTATAGGAACCAGGGATCTACATAAAAATATATATTCCTTAACCTATGAATTAACGGCTTTTGACAAAAAATTAAGAGCCAGTTTATTTGGCAAACACTATCAACAAAAAACAGTAAGTGTTGATCCCGCCATAGAAACAGACGTCAACGGAAACGATCTGGTAGTTGATGAAGTTGTCAGCAGTCATAAGAATTACGATGGATATGGTTTTGCGGCCTCCTACGCCCTTATCCGTAATGTAACAGTTTTGGCTTCAGCAGAAAAAGCCATCCGATTGCCAAACGAAACCGAAGTATTTGGGAACGATGGAGACAATGTTGTAGCCAATTCAAGTATAGATCCTGAAAAAAGTAACAACTACAACTTAGGCTTCAGGTTTGGGACGTTTAATATCGATAAGCATGATTTTACCATATCAACAAATGTTTTTACCCGAAACATCAAGGATAGAATTGGTTTACCTATTGAAACTTCACTAAATGTAGATGACGAATTAATTGTATACGTAAATCAAGGCAGTGGTACATCCAAAGGAATAGACGCACAATTAAACTACACCTACAACCATAATTTTGGTCTCAATTTCAACATTTCGCGTTTCAATTTAAAAATTGAGAATCAAGGTATCGAGATAGACGTTCCAAATACCCCATTCTTTACAATGAACGGTGGTTTACGCTACTCCTTTGAAAATGTATTCCTCAAGAGATCACGTTTAAACCTTTTCTACAATGTCTATTTCACTGATGAATTTTCATTCCTGACCGCACAGGGGACGAACACCGTGGGCAATGAGTTTTTTGAAGTACCCCGACAATTGGCACAAGATATAGGACTTAGTTACAATTTTCCAAAAAACAGGTTTGTGCTGAGCTTTGACATCAAAAATATATTGGACGAACCCGTTTACGATAATCTTTCCGTACAAAAGCCGGGACGGGCTTTTTACTTAAAACTGAATTACGCAATTAATAAATTTTAACCTTTTAATAAATACCTAAAATGAAACGAACATTTTTAAACCTTAAAACCTTTGCTGCCATTGTATTAACAGCTGGTCTAATTGGCGCATGTAGCAGCGATGACGATACCATAACCACACCGGGTACCGACAATCCGGAAGAAACTAGATGGATTACCGTTGCCGGAGCCAAAATGGGCGACAACCCTGGCGACGGCAATGGAGGAACTTTAATATATTCAGTTTCTAGCGATGATGCCAAAGACCCAACAGTTTCAATTGAGCCTTTTCAAAATGGCTTTATAGCACCGTCCAATAGAACGGCAAGATTACAATCTTCCGAAGATGGCAACACCATTTTTAATATTAGTTACGCGGGAGATACCGGTGGCAACTATACAAAGTACACCGTAGAAGGGGGGCAAACCTTTACACCAACAGGTACCGAGGTAAGCATTGCCCCTTACGTAGGCACCGCTCCAAGATGGATAAAGCTATTTGACGGGGATCAAACAGGGGCGGCAGTGTATGTCTCAACAGAACATGAGTTTGATGAAAACGATAATTATAGCCGTACAGAGGCTACCATTGGTGTAGTAACTTTGGATTTGGTCAACTCATCAATAAAAGAGTTTCAAGAACACAGTGTTGCCTTAAGTGCTGAGGAAGAAGCTAACGGTTACTATATTTCAAGAATCGATATGCCTACTTTAAATGCAGCTGGAAATAAATTATATATTGGTGCACGTTTAAGCAAAGTAAATCCTGCTACTGCTGAAAATGATAGTGATTATGAGATTTTAGGTTCCAAAACCATTGTACTGGACTACCCTTCTTTATTGAACCCATCCGTAATTACCTCTGCGGTAGGTCACGGAAATACAAATGGATACCGCAGTATTAATTCCTTCGAATATAACGGTAGTGTATATCAGGCAAATCAGGGCGACCCAGAAGGTTCTTACATTTTAAAGATTGATGCTGACAACGAATATGACGATGCTTATGAATTTAATCTAGACGATGCTTTAGGGGTAGAAGGTGCTTACATCCTTGCTTGGAGGCCTGCAGCCAATGGAAAAGCAGTTATTGCCTACCGGCATGATGGTTCTGTAGAAGGAGTAGCAGGAGCGCAAGGATTTTTTGCTTTGGCCGATTTGAACGCTAAAACGGCACAAAAAATCGAAGCTATCCCCTATGACCCAGATTTCTACCTTTTCCAATATCAAGGCTTTGTAGTCGACGGAACTGAAATATACCTTACCCAAGCCCCTGTAGGGCAAAACGGAAATATATACATAGTAGATACCGAAACTGGTGAAGTAACCAAAGGAGCTGAATTGGTAAACGTAGCGGGAAGTCACTTTATAGGCGTTTTTTAAACCCACAGGAGTTATTTTCAGCATCAAAGTAATCCTATATAGCTTTGGCCGCCCGTACACAAAACGGTAGATATTGCTACCAGACACTATTATAATCCCTACCAGGGAATATAAAAAGAAGTGGATTTGAATGCCAAAGTCAATACCTTATAGATCAATACCGGTATACCTAGGATTACTTCACTGCCATAAATTTAAAGACCGTTATCGGAACCACGGTTTCGATAATGGTTTTAGATGTTCAAATACACAAAATCACAAGAAAATGAAAACTACTATTTTTAAGACCATTGCCCTTGTTGTTGCTACAGGCCTAATAGGATTTAGCGCCACAGCACAAAGAATCATGGAAAAATCGAGCAATCCTTTTTTAAACAGGGACTATTGGGAATCGCTACCAACTATTGACGATATTAAATCAGTACAAAAAGAAGGACATTCCATAACAGCTGCCAATGGTGGAGGTTTTGATGCCACTACTTTCGCTATCTTTGGCAACAACCCGGTAAGTACTATTGCGTATTTGGTTTCACAGGGCAATGATGTAAACAAACGTACCCATGACTCCCGTACCTACGTATTTTGGGCCGCATCCCGTGGTAATCTTGATATTGTTAAATTCTTGGTTGAAAAAGGTGCCAAATTAGACATGGCCGACTCTCACGGATGGGGACCTATATCATTTAGCGCTGCCAGCGGACAGACAGATACGGACATCTATGATTATCTTATTGACAAGGGTGCTGACATTCAAAAAGAACAAGACCACCATGGAAACAACGCGCTTCATGTGGCCGCCTCCAGGGCCAAAGACCTAAAGCTGGTCGACTATTTTATCCATAAAGGTTTGGATATCAATAGTACGGATCACCAAGGCAATGGTATCTTTCACTACGCCGCACAAGGTGGTAATATTGAAATTCTTAAGCAATTGAAGGAAAGGGGCGTTTCCACAGCAAAGAATGATGCCACTGCTGAAAATGCTATTTTCTTTGCCAGCAAGGGCAGGGAAAGCTCCCTTGCTTTGTATAAATACTTAGAAAGTATAGGCCTCAGTGCCAAGGTAAAGACTAAAAAAGGTGTAACTCCCTTGCATAATTTGGCAAGTTCGTCCATAGACACCAAGATTTTCGATTATTTCATACAGAAAGGGGTAGACCCAAATACAGTTGATAATGAGGGTAACACTGCTCTGTTGACTGCGGCGGCACGAAATAAAATAGAAGCTGTAAAATACTTTGCCGATAAGGCGGATAATATAGACCATGCCGATAAAGATGGCCGTACGGCCCTGGCGGTTGCCGTTCAAAGTAATAGTGGTGAGGTGGTCTCTTACCTGATTTCTAAAGGAGCCGATGTGAACATTAAGGACAGCAAAGGAAACAACCTGGCTTCTTACCTCTTTGCCAGCCGGGGTATACCTCGTGATTTTGATGCCAAGTTGGCCTCGTTGAAAAATAATGGCTTTGATTTTAAACAACTACAGGGCGATAATAGCTCGGTATGGCATTTAGCGGTTTCCAAGAACAACCTGGGGCTACTGAAAAAAGTAAGTGCATTTGGTGCGGATGTCAATGGCAAGGATACCAATGGAAATACCCCACTGCACTATGCGGCCATGACGACAGACAATGCAGACATCCTAAGATATTTGATAAATAATGGAGCTGATCTACAGTCTACGACCGAGTTTGGTGAAACTGCATACGACCTGGCCAGTGAGAACGAACTGTTGGCCAAAAACAAGGTTGATCTTAAATTTTTAAACTAATATTCCATGAGAAATATAATGATCAAAGCAGTAGGAGCCCTGTGTTTGGCATCTACAATTTTCGTGTTGTCCTCTTTTATAAAAGAACCGGAAGTAAGCTATAAATGTATGATACAGATGACCAACTATACAGGTGAAAAAGCCTATGTAGTGGTTACGCTGATCAACCCTAAAGGGCAATACGAAAAGACCCTTTATGTTCAGGGAGACGATGAGGAATGGTTTCCTGATTTAAAAAACTGGTGGAAATTCAGTAATGGGGCCCAGGAAAACATAGATGCCATTACGGGAGCCACCATTGGCAACGGCGAACGAAACATCATCTCATTAGGCTTTAACGCTTCCCAAATTGATGCGGGTTACAAAGTTCGCTTTGAGTCGGCCGTGGAGAATCAGGAATATCATTCCGTAGATGCCGAAATTCAACTAAATTCGGCTACCATAAAGGAAAAGGTGGAAGGTAAAGGTTACATCCGTTATATAAGAATGGTTCCCAATAGATAGATTATATGATTGTATCGGTTTGGAGGTATGGGCATTTACTATTTGCTATTGCCTCTTCTATTTTTCTTTTGATTGCATCGGTCACCGGTGTTATTCTTGCTGTTGAGCCAATTTCGAATAAAATTGAGCCTTACAGTGTTGTCGGGGCCGATGACCTTTCTTTGGCCGAGACCTTAAAGAATATCAATGCTAAATATGAAGAGGTTTTGGCAGTGTCGCGAGATCGAAACGGTTTCGTAAGCGCTACGGTTATCATGGATGGAAAAAATGATGAATTTTACATTGATCCATTCACTGGTGAAAAACTGGGAAGTCTTATTCAAAAAAAGCCACTTTTTCAATTTGCCACCAACCTCCACCGCTCTCTCTTTCTTAAATCCACAGGCCGTTTTATAATTGGATTTTCCTCTTTCCTTTTAATCCTTATCAGTATTTCGGGCATAGTGCTCATTGCAAAGAGACAAGGTGGTTACAAGCAATTTTTTGCGCCTGTTGTCCGCGAGAATTTTTCCCAATACCATCATGTTGTTTACGCAAGATTTGCCCTAATTCCACTTTTGGCATTGGCTCTAACGGGAGTATATCTTTCCTTACTCCGTTTTGATATTATACCGGATTCTCCCGTCTCCCTACAAGTTGACTTCGATTCCATACAGGAGGAACCACTAAAAGATTACACCGAATTTGACCTTTTTAAAACCACCCCCCTATCAGAACTTCGGGAATTGGAATTTCCTTTCTCTGAATTTGTAGAAGATTATTATATAATTCAACTCAAGGATAGGGAAATATACCTCAACCAAGTTACGGGAGACATTCTGGCCGAAGAAACACATCCTACAATAAAAGTTTTGTCTTCGTGGGCAACTGTATTGCATACCGGGGAAGGTAGTATTTTATGGTCGATGGTACTCGGTTTGGGAAGTTTAGCGATACCCTTTCTCACCGTTACAGGCTTCATTGTATATTTCAAAAGGCCCAAAGCCAAGATAAAAAATGAACACTCCAAAAATGAAAGTGAATTTGTTATTTTGGTAGGTACGGAGGGTGGCACCACCCTTCAATTTACGTTGGAATTACACAAACAACTTCTATCGGCAGGAAAGAAAAGTCACCTCACATTGATGAATCAATACACCCATTTTAAAAAAATGGACCATCTAATCATCATTACGGCTACGTACGGACAAGGAGAAGCTCCGGCGACAGCCGAAAACTTCCTCCAACTTGTTAAAAAAAACCACCAAAAACAAGCTTTCCAATTTAGTGTGGTTGGTTTTGGTTCTACAGCCTATCCCCATTTCTGCCAATATGCTTACACCGCAAATGACGCCTTAAACTCAGCTAAAAACAGTACTGCCCTGCTGGATGTATTTACAGTGAACGATCAATCTTTTGAAGCATTCAACCAATGGGCCAAAGCTTGGGCAAATAAAGTAGGCCTCCCCTTACAGCTGAAAAAACCCAAATTGATTTCCAATTCCAAGCCACCCTCGTCTTTTAAAATTATAAATAAAACCGAACTACCCCAAGATGACACTTTTCTTTTGTGCCTAAAAAATCTAAATGGAGCAAACCCAATTTCAGGCGACTTGTTATCCTTGGCGCCAGCGGAAGGTGTTCGTGAACGACTGTATTCCATAGGAAAACTAAATAATGATACTTTAGTGATCAGCATCCGAAGGCATCCACAGGGCCTTTGTTCCAACTATTTGTATCAACTGGAACAAGATGAAAAAATTTCAGCCACTGTTATAAATAATAGAAATTTCCATTTTCCGAAAAAGGCCAAAAAAAACATTTTCATTGCTACCGGAACAGGGATTGGTCCGTTCTTGGGGATGATACAGGAAAACATTAAAAGAAAAGAAATCCATTTGTATTGGGGGGCCAGGACCAACGGTTCCTTTCAACTTTACAAAGATTATATTGAAAAGGCTATTCAGGATGGAAAACTGACCAAATTTAATACTGCATACTCCCGAAATCAAGCTGAAAAAATTTACGTACAGCACCTTATTCAACGGGATAAAGAGCTATTTATAGAGGTTTTGAAAAAGAAAGGTTGCATTATGATCTGTGGGTCCCTTGCCATGCAAAACGAGGTCTTACTGGAATTACGGCAACTCTGCCACGAACACTTGGGCAAAGACCTTAGCCATTACCAAAACCGTAAGCAGATTAGAATGGATTGCTATTAAGCCTATTAATATCCATCACTAAAAATGTTGAAAAACTGATTACAACTCAAGTCTTCTGCTTCTTTTTCTGGGCAGCCGGAAACAATACATTGTTTAAAATAAGTCGATAGCCCGGAGAGGTAGGGTGCAGTTCCAATTCTGTTTTGGGATCCCCTACCCTGTGCTGATAGTCTTCCGGATCGTGCCCTCCATAAAAAGTAAAGAATCCCTTGCCTTTAATTCCATGAATATATCGGGCCTCGCCATTAATTTTATTTTCACCCAAAACCAAGACCGTAGGCTTAATCTCCTCTCTGGCGAAAGCGGTGGTCTGCCCCATAAACCCTTTTACCAAAGCTGTATGGTTCTGACAGAGCATAGTAGGAACGGGGTCCCATTTGGCCGAGAAATCCATTAATGAAAAATAATCTGATTCCTTGGGCACATTACCCCTCCTCTTGGTCATATCTATGGAAGAAAATTCATATTGCAGCGGATTCCGTTCCAATATAAAATTAGTAAAGGCAAAAGTTTTCCCATAATCCAACCTAGCTTGATAATTGGCGTCCGAGGGGTCACCATCAAACATGGGCTCACATATATCCACGCCGTCAGCAGCCAAGGCTATATCAAAACTATCGGTAGCGGAGCACATAGCAAACATAAACCCTCCGCCAATAACGTAATTTCTTATTTTCAAGGCTACGGCCCGTTTTTCCTCCGAAACTTTATTGAACCCCAATTTTGAGGCCAAGGCTTCTGCCTGCTGTTTTCCTTCAATATACCAAGGTGCCGCCCTATAGGCGCCATAAAATTTCCCGTATTGCCCGGTAAAGTCTTCATGGTGTAGATGCAACCAATCATATAATACCAATTTATCCTCCAATACTTCCTCGTCATAAATCTGATCATAGGGAATTTCGGCATAGGTAAGTACCATGGTAACCGCATCGTCCCAGGGGGAATTGTCCTTAGGGGAATAAACCGCAATTCTTGGTGCCTTCTCCAAAATTACAGCTTCCTGATTTTGTGAAGGACTCGATATTTCTTCCAAAATAACTTGGGCCCTGGAATCCGAAATAATCTCAAAGGATACTCCCCTTATCTGACATTCCCTACGAATGCTTTCGCCATCGGGCAACAAAAAAGATCCACCCCTGTAATTTAAGAGCCATTGTACTTTTTGCTGTTTGGACAATACCCAATAGGTAATACCGTATGCCTTTAAATGGTTTTTCTGACTATCAGCGTCCATAGGAATAAGAATGGACGAGGCCGAAATTTCCATTATAAAAAAAAGAATAAAGGAAAGGGAGAAAAAATACTTTTGCATGTACCAATTTCTAATGTGCATCCCCCCAAAGATAGTGGAAAATTGATGTTTCAATTTTGAAAAGGGTTAAAATTTTGAAAATGACCTTATACTGAGGGAATCGAAATTTCTACATTTTGAAGGTCCGTTACAGTCCAACTAAAAGAATCGGCCATATGATGGACCTATGCACCAAGATTAAAAAGGCACATCGTTATCATCCTGCATGGAATCATCGTTCATGGAACTTCCAAAGGCTTCATTGGCATTCGGCAGGTTTTTGGTGATGAAAGGATTATCATCATCGGCATTCATTTTCGATTGGAATTCGAAGGGAGAATCAAAATCATCCAAGTTGTCAAATTTACCTAAATGCCCAAGGAACTTGAGTCTGATATTTTCCAAACCTCCATTTCTATGCTTGGCCACAATAAATTCGGCCTGACCGGCAGTTGGTGAACGTTCTTCATCATCCCATTCATCAATCTTGTAATATTCCGGTCTATAGATAAAGGAAACAATATCCGCATCCTGCTCAATGGCCCCGGATTCCCGTAAATCCGATAAAATTGGTCTCTTACTACCGCCCCTGGTCTCTACCGCACGCGATAACTGCGACAGGGCTATTACAGGAACGTTCAATTCCTTGGCCAAGGCCTTTAAGTTCCTGGAGATGGTGGATATTTCCTGTTCCCGGTTTCCTCCTTTTTGACTCCCGCCCGCTGTCATCAACTGCAAATAATCAATTATGATCATTTTAATATCGTGCTGTGAAGCCAAACGCCTAGCCTTTGCCCTTAGGTCGAAAATAGAGAGCGAAGGGGTATCATCAATAAATAATGGCGCGGTCTCCAAGGCCTTTACCTTAACGTTCAACTGTTCCCATTCATGCTTTTCCAGTCTCCCTGTTCTTAATTTTTCGGAAGACAGGCCTGTCTCTGAGGAAATCAATCTGGTAATCAACTGTACGGATGACATCTCCAAAGAAAAGAAGGCCACTCCAATATTGGAATTCACCGCAATATTTCTGGCCATGGACAGGGTTAGTGCTGTTTTACCCATACCTGGACGGGCTGCCACAATAACCAAATCACTGGGCTGCCAACCTGATGTTAATTTGTCCAATTTGTCGAAACCGGATGGGATACCACTAAGTCCTTCCTTGCCTGCAATTTCCTCTATTCTCTTCTTGGCCTGAATCACCAAGTTCTGGGCCGTTTCCGCAGATCGTTTTAAGTTTCCTTGGGTAACATCGTACAATTTTGATTCAGCGGTGTCCAATAAGTCGAACACATCGGTAGCATCCTCATAGGCTTCTTCTATTATTTCATTTGAAATCTTAATAAGACTACGCTGGATAAATTTCTGCAGGATAATACGCGCATGAAACTCAATATGTGCCGAAGATGCTACCTTTTGGGTTAATTTTATCAAGTAAAAATCGCCCCCGGCACTTTCCAAACGACCATCCTTCTTCAATTGGGAGGAAACGGTTAATAAATCCACCGGCTCCGAGTTTTCGAACAATTTAAAAATGGCTTCATAGATATATCTATGGGCATCCTTATAAAAGACTTCAGGATGTAGGATATCTATTACTTCATCGACCCCCTTTTTGTCGATCATCATCGCTCCAAGCACAACTTCCTCTAAATCAACAGCTTGAGGGGGAATTTTCCCTTTCTCAAGACTAATGATGGTCGACTTGTCTATTCGATGACCAATAATGGGGTTCGTTTTTTCCATGAGTGCTAAATTATACAAATAAGAATTAAAAAGAGATTTGGGATATTAACAGTTGTTCAACATTATACCTGTTGATAAGTTACGAAATTTGTTCATAAGCAAAAAAAAACCGGAGAATTTCCGCTCCAGTTTTTTTTACCTTGACAAAAAGGGATACTATCCATTAAATACCCCCATATTGGCATATTTGTCCATTCGGTTTTTCACCAATTCTTTTGGTGATAACTTTTTTAATTCCTCATAGTGCGAGGAAATTTTATTTTTTACAATTTCAAAAGTCTTATCCCTATTTGCATGGGCACCTCCTACCGGTTCACGAACTATCTCATCTATCAATTTCATTTTCTTCATGTCCGTAGCAGTAAGCTTTAAGGCCTCCGCCGCAATTTCCTTGTACTCCCAACTTCTCCAAAGAATGGAAGAGCAGGATTCGGGTGAAATAACGGAATACCAGGTATTTTCCAACATCAATACCTTATCCCCTACACCTATGCCCAATGCACCACCTGAAGCACCTTCCCCAATGATGACCACAATTATCGGGACTTTTAAACGTGTCATTTCCAAGATATTCCTTGCAATAGCCTCCCCTTGGCCCCTTTCTTCCGCTTCAATGCCGGGATATGCCCCGGGAGTATCTATTAAGCATACTACAGGGATACCGAATTTTTCGGCAGACTTCATTAAACGCAATGCTTTTCTGTACCCTTCGGGGTTGGCCATCCCAAAGTTTCGCAACTGTCTGGTTTTTGTATTATAGCCCTTCTGTTGCCCGACGAACATATAACTCTGATCTCCAATTTTACCAAGCCCCCCTATCATTGCCTTATCATCCTTTACATTGCGATCTCCATGTAATTCCAAAAAGGTTTCTCCACAAATGGCCCTAATATAATCCAACGTATAAGGTCTGTTGGGGTGTCTAGACAGTTGTACCCTTTGCCATGCCGTTAGATTCTTATATATTTCCTTACGGGTCTCAACTAGTTTTTTTTCTATTTGTTTGCAAGTCTCAGAAACATCAACTTCACTTTCTTCACCGATTATCATGCACTTATCCAATTGCTCTTCCAGCTCCTTAATTGGCAGTTCAAAATCTAAATACTCCATAGGTTTATAGGTTTAGTTCTTTTCAACGAACAAATATAAAACTTTAATGGGAAGGTAACCCATTAGTAGTTTTTTTTAATTTTTTTCTATTTTTTAATACCCCATTTGCCACCACGGTTGTCAAGACCAATAGTGCCCCGATGTAGAAAAGCGGTTTCATTTTTTCACTGTCACCAAGAAGGAGCACCCCCAATATTATTCCATAGACCGGTTCCATATTGTTCGTCAACATTACGGTATAGGGAGAAATATATTTCAAAATCTTGACCGAGGCAATAAATGCATAAGCGGTACAGACCGATGCAAGAAAAAAAATAAACAACCAATCACTTAGGGACAACTGAAAAAATTTCGGGTGATAACCACCTGAAAATGCCAGGTATAAAGACAGGAACAGTACACCACTTCCCAATTCATAAAAAGAAATTACCGAAGGCCTATGCTCCTTTGTCAATTTACCATTGATCAATGAAAAAATTGCAGAAAGCAGGGAAGATACCAAGGCCAAAAGTATGCCATTTAAATAGCCCGTCTCCACGCTAAACATTATATAAAGGCCCAACATAACGATTAGTCCGAAAACCACTTCATAGCCTACCATTTTACGACCATACCAAAACGGTTCCAACACGGCTGTAAAAAATGCGCCTGTAGACATCGTTGCCAGTGCAATGGACACATTGGAAACTTTAATGGCCATAAAAAAAGTGACCCAATGCAAAGATACCACGATACCCCCCAAAATAAGGGTCAACAATGCTTTTGGGGGTACCTTCAAATGAAATTTCCTGATAAGAATATAGGCAAAAATGATCAGTGAAGCCATTAACATACGGTACCAGACCAAAGGAAGGGCATCAATAGTAATCAACTTACCAATGACCGCTGTAAAGCCCCAGACGAAAACAATAAAATGTAGGTGAAGATAATTATTGAGCTTAACGTTTGGCATTCTGCAACAAATAAAACGCTATGGCCCCGAACATAACATTCGGGATGATCACTGCCAATAAGGGTGAAAATCCGGATTGTTCCGCGAGTGTCCCAAAAACCTTGTCAAAAAAGATATATATAAAGGCAACCCCAATGCCAAAAGCCAGATTTACCCCCATACCTCCCCGTCTTTTTACAGAGGATACAGCCACGGCGATTATAGTAAGGATAAAGGCAGCTATGGGCAGGGACCAGCGCTTATACTTAACCAATACATAACTATTTATATTGGAAGCTCCCTTTTTTCTTTGCACTTCTATAAATTTGTCCAGCTCAAACATATTCTTGGTTTCGGCTATATAGGAAACCGGGGTAAGGTCATCTATCTTAAAGTCAAAAATAGTATCCAATCTTCGCTTTGATTCCACAATCTCTTGATTATTGACCAGTTTTCTTTTCTCATAGGACGTAAGCCTATAAACCGTATCCTTCTCTATCCAGCGAATATTGGCAGCAGATATCTTAAAGTCCAGCGTATTTTCCTCGTTAAAACGCTCCATAGTGAAATTATACCCAATCTGCCTCGCCGGGTCAAAACTGCTGACATAGATATAATCACTTTCATTCAATTGGTTAAATATGTTGGTGGTGACCCTATCCTGCTTCCCTTTCTTTAAATATTTAAATTTAAATTCGTTGTACCCCACGCTGGCCGGAGGCACAATAAACATATTCATAAAAAACATGATAATGGCTATAATCGTTGCCCCAATGAGATATGGCCGTAAAAAACGTCCGTAAGAAACCCCCGAACTTAATATTGCCACAATTTCAGTATTGTTGGCCAATTTGGAGGTAAAGAAGATTACGGACAGAAAAAGGAAAATTGGGAACAACAGGTTTCCTATGACCAAGGTAAAATTCCAGTAATACATTACGATTTCGGCAAGAGGAACCTCATTGTCGATCATTTTTCCAATCTGCTCCGCCAAATTTGCCATTATCCCGATAGGGATAAATAGCAACAACATCACAAAAAAAGTTGCCAGATAACGCTTTAGTATGTATTTGTCTATTATGGTCAGCACCTAGAGTCTTTTATCCATTTGTTTTACCATTACGGATTTCCATTCATAAAAATCCCCTGCTAAAATATGTCTTCTTGCCTCACGAACCAACCACAAATAAAATCCTAGATTATGGATGGTCGCAATTTGCTTGCCCAAATATTCATTGGCAGCGAACAAATGCCTTAGATAGGCTTTGGAATATTCCAAATCTACAAAAGTAGTTCCCATCTCGTCCAAAGGGGAGAAATCGTCTTCCCACTTCTTATTTTTTATGTTGATGGTACCATGTGCCGTAAACAACATGCCATTTCTGGCATTTCTGGTAGGCATCACACAATCGAACATATCTATCCCCAAGGCAATATTCTCTAAAATATTGATGGGGGTACCCACTCCCATTAAATATCTAGGTTTATCCTCTGGCAATATTTCACAGACCACCTCTGTCATTGCATACATTTCCTCAGCAGGTTCGCCAACGGAAAGTCCGCCAATGGCATTACCTTCGGCCCCAACACTGGCAATGTATTCCGCAGACTGTTTTCTTAGGTCCTTATATGTTGAGCCTTGTACAATTGGAAAAAAAGTTTGTTCATAATCGTAGGTAAAAGGAGTTTTTTCCAAATGGTTAATACAGCGGTCCAACCACCTATGGGTCATGTGCATGGATCTTTTGGCGTAATTGTAATCGCAAGGATATGGAGTACATTCATCAAATGCCATAATGATATCGGCACCGATGACACGCTGTATTTCCATAACGTTCTCCGGTGTAAAGACGTGATAGGAACCATCTATATGGGATTTAAACTTAACCCCTTCTTCCTTTATCTTTCTATTAGCCGATAAGGAATAAACTTGATACCCCCCACTATCCGTTAAGATATTTCGATCCCAGTTCATGAACTTATGAAGTCCACCAGCCTGCTTCAAAATTTCAGTCTTAGGCCTTAAATACAGATGATAGGTATTCCCTAAAATAACATCCGGGTTTATCTCCTCCTTCAATTCCCTTTGGTGTACCCCTTTTACGGAAGCTACAGTGCCCACAGGCATAAAAATGGGAGTCTCTATCTTACCGTGGTCCGTGATAAGCTCCGCCGCCCTAGCTTTTGTCCTTGTGTCTGAATGTTGTAAGGTAAATTTCAAAAAAGTCTATTTAAAGTCGCAAATATAGTCAACTCAATGCCATTAAAACCTTAACAAAAAAATAAAGTTCTGTTATTGGCCATGATAGTTGATAAAATATTATAAATCATGCTTGTGTACCCAAAAGATTGCCATTACTTTTGAAAAGTTTAAAAAATATAGATAAAATGCCAAAACTTCAAGAATTACAAGATTTGACCGTTCAAGTTCGCAGAGACATTCTAAGAATGGTTCATAAGGTTAACTCCGGGCATCCTGGAGGTTCATTGGGCTGTACCGAATTCATTGTTGCCCTTTATAATGAGATTATGGAGCTTAAGGATGGATTTGATATGGACGGTGCGGGAGAAGATCTCTTCTTTTTGTCCAACGGCCACATATCCCCTGTTTTCTATAGTGTTTTGGCAAGAAAAGGTTACTTTCCTGTTGATGAACTGAATACCTTTAGATTAATCAATTCACGTTTGCAGGGTCATCCTACCACCCACGAAGGTTTACCAGGAGTAAGAATTGCCTCTGGATCTTTGGGCCAAGGTATGTCCGTAGCCCTGGGCGCTGCACAGGCAAAAAAACTGAACAAAGATTCCAAACTGGTCTACACGCTTCACGGTGATGGCGAGTTACAGGAAGGCCAAAACTGGGAAGCCATTATGTATGCCGCAGGTAAGAAAGTGGACAATATTGTGGCCACTATCGACTATAATGGACAGCAAATTGATGGAGCTACCAAAGACGTACTCCCGATGGGCGACCTAAAAAAGAAATTTGAAGCCTTCGGATGGGATGTAGTGGACATCAAGGAAGGAAATGATCTGGAAGCCATTCTAAAAGGAATGAAAGAAGCCAAGAGCAGGACCGGAAAAGGTAAACCGGTTTGCGTACTATTGCACACCATAATGGGACATGGAGTAGACTTTATGATGTATACCCACGCCTGGCACGGCAAAGCTCCCAACGATGAGCAATTAGCTACAGCATTGGAACAAAATCCTGAAACTTTAGGAGACTACTAATCCTTTTCCAACAAAAAATTAAAGAAAGTACAGATGAAAAAATATATAGATCAAGGTAAGAACGATACAAGAAGTGGATTTGGTGCGGGACTGGCCGAATTGGGCAGGACCAACCCTAATGTAGTGGCATTATGCGCCGATTTGGTAGGCTCTCTGAAAATGGAGAAATTCATAGAGGAAAATCCTGAGCGTTTTTTCCAAATTGGTATTGCCGAAGCCAATATGATGGGCATTGCTGCCGGACTTACCATAGGAGGAAAAATTCCTTTTACCGGAACTTTTGCCAACTTCTCTACGGGAAGGGTATATGACCAAATAAGACAGTCCATTGCCTATTCCAATAAACATGTAAAAATCTGTGCTTCACACGCGGGGGTTACCTTAGGGGAAGACGGTGCAACACATCAAATTCTGGAAGATCTGGGATTGATGAAAATGCTGCCGGGAATGACGGTTATAAATACCTGTGACTACAACCAGACCAAAGCCGCAACCATTGCCATAGCAGCGTATCAAGGTCCCGTTTACCTAAGGTTCGGACGTCCAAAAGTGGCCAATTTTACCCCTGTAGACCAAAAGTTTGAAATTGGTAAGGCCGTTATGCTCAATGAAGGTACCGATGTCACCATTGTAGCGACCGGACACTTGGTATGGGAAGCTTTGATAGCAGCCGAAACTTTGGAAAAACAAGGTATTTCTGCCGAAGTAATAAACATACATACCATTAAACCTCTTGATGGGGAAGCAGTGTTAAAATCTGTTAAAAAAACAGGTTGTATCGTGACTGCTGAGGAGCACAATTATTTAGGTGGCCTTGGCGAGAGTATCTCCGGACTCCTTGCTACCACGCAGCCTACCCCACAAGAATTTGTAGCTACCAAAGATACTTTTGGCGAAAGTGGTACTCCTGAACAATTAATGGATAAATACGGATTAAACAATAAAGCCATAGTTAACGCCGTTGTCAATGTGTTGAAAAGAAAATAATTCCGAACCCCCTAGGGGTGGCGAAGATTCTTAACATAGATATGGCGAAAACTGTGGAACAGAACTCAACTAAACTGCTAAACTTACAAGCTGAAAATAATGCTTTTATTTAGCGGTTTTTTTGTGCCACAAATTCAATTATCCGTGTCAAGATAAATTCTTTTTAAGTCAAACAATTAAAAATGTTGTGCCTAAAATTGCACAATGTATTCTAATTTTAAAAGAACACACTATGATTAAGAAAACAGTTTTATTAGCCGCTATTGCCCTAATGGGTTTTAGTGCACATGCGCAGACAGGTTCAGGTTTTGGAATTAAGGGCGGACTCAATTATGGCGCCAATGGTGATTATTTTGAATCTACCGAGCAAGCCTACAAAGACCCCAAGGGCAATGTAGGATACCACATTGGAGTCTTTGGGAAATTAGGCGATAAAATTTACCTGAGACCCGAATTGGTATACACCAAAACAAAATCCGACTACGACAACAATAGTTTGGACATGAGCAAATTGGATCTTCCGGTGCTATTGGGCTTCAATATCATAGGCCCGCTCAATGTTTTTGCAGGACCGGCATTTCAGTATATTTTGGACACGGATTATGAAGGCATCACCATAGGCGATGTTGAAAATGATTTTACCGTAGGCCTTAATATTGGCGCCGGAGTTTCTTTTGGTAGGTTTGGAATAGACCTAAGATACGAAAGAGGTTTCAGTGAAAATGAAGTGACCGTTGTTGACGGAGTTTTTTCCAATGACCGAATCGACACAAGACCAGACCAATTGGTACTAAGTCTTGCTTTAAAACTTTAAAGTTAAAGAAAATAGCTCACTAAAAATGCCCCCGCAATTACGGGGGCATTTTTTATTGGTAACAGCTAAACTTCACCTTATATATTCTTGTCCAAATAATCGGGTATATTATCGTTATTGGCATCTTTTATTTCATCCTTGGTAAGGATACCGTCACCGTCATCATCGGTATCCAAATAATTAGGAATACCATCCTCGTCGGTATCATCGTTAAAGAGATTACCGTCCCCATCCAAATCCTCCAAAATCGTATCTACCCCATCCCTATCATGATCGGCAGTATTCATGGCCAATAGGTTTACTTCAAACATTAATGGCGCGTAGGTGGCCCCAGGAGCACTACCGCTGAAATAAGCAAGCCCTGAGGGCATAAAGATTAGCCCCACTCCACTTCCGTTCACAGTAAAGGTGCCATCGCCATTTTCAATGATGTCACCACCCACTTTAAACTTGGGCATTCCTTCCTTAAATCCTTTTATAACTCCAGAATTGCCGGACACTCCAGATCCCTGCATATCGAACCAGACAGGAGAACCCAGTCTACTGTCGAAAACATGACCATCCAAGCGCATACCCTGATATTTTAAATATACAGAATCTACCGGAGTAGGGTTTTCACCAATTCCCGTTCTTGCCACAACATAATACAAGGTATGTTCAACATCTATTTCCCCTGCATCCAATCCCAGGTCACTGGACGATATCTTTACCACCTGCGTTTTGGCATCTTCAAACAAAGATCTTTTGTCCTCATTGGCTCCGGCTATGGTATCGATCCTGATCCTTAGATCAAAACCTTCATCGATAGGCTCCTCAAAATCTTCATAGTTGTAAAAATGTGTTTTTAAATAAGCCTGAATTTCAGCATCATTTTCCACAATCACCTCACTTAGCAATCTTGGGGGCACCACTTCAATGTCATTACCATCATCTTTTTTACAAGACCAGATAGCCATAAAAATTAAAGCAGGCAAAAGAATTCTCTTTATATTCATTGATTTCTTATTTAAAGGGCGCAAGATACAATTTTCAACTATTTTTGTAGAAGACGTTAACAAAGATTTTCAATAGTTTATGCGAATTGACAAATACCTATGGAGCACCCGCTATTTTAAAACACGAAATATTGCCACTGAGGCCTGTAAAAAAGGGCATGTAAGAATCAATGAACAGGTGGTTAAGCCATCTAGGGAAGTATATCCCTTGGATAAGGTAATTGTAAGGAAAAACCAGATCAATTACGAGTTCACCGTATTGGATGTCCCTGAGAGCAGGGTTGGGGCCAAACTAGTAGACATTTACCGCAAGGATACTACTCCCAAGGAAGCCTTTGAACACAACGAGTTATTACAGTTCTCCAAAGACTATTATCGAAAAAAAGGAACTGGAAGGCCTACCAAAAAGGATAGAAGGGACATAGATGGCTATTTGGATGAAGAAGCTGAATAAGGATTTCTGGGAAAAAAAGTATCAGCTAGGGGAAATGGGGTGGGACATTGGCCACATTTCAACGCCACTGAAAAAATACATTGACCAATTAAAGGATAAAAATTTAAAGATCCTAATACCCGGTGCCGGCAATGCATATGAATTGCTTTATCTTTTGGAAAAGGGTTTTACCAATGTTTTTGTTATCGACATTGCCAAACAGCCATTGGAAAATATAAAAAACAGAATTTCGGATTTCCCCAGGAACCAGCTCTTGGAAGGGAATTTCTTTGATCTGGAATTGGACAATTTTGACCTAATCCTGGAACAGACTTTTTTCTGCGCACTAGATCCAAGCCTTAGAATGGAATATGTTCTAAAAATGAAACAACTGTTAAAACCTAATGGCAAACTGGCAGGGCTGCTATTTAATTTCCCTTTAACGGAATCCGGACCGCCTTTTGGGGGTAGCCTATCCGAATATAAAACCCTTTTTCAAGAACATTTTCAAATTAAGATCTTGGAAACCGCATACAATTCCATAAAACCGAGAGCGGATAAGGAACTCTTTTTTATATTTGAATCTAAATAAACATGACTATGTCCAATAGAATTTTATCCCACGAGCAAATCCAACATAAAATAAAACGGATTGCTTACCAGATTTATGAGACCAACGTTGACGAACCCGAAATTATTATTGCCGGGATAGAAGGAGGGGGATTAAATTTTGCCAAAAAGATTCAGGCCGTGCTACAAAAGATTACAGGAGCCAACATTATTTTGTGCAAAGTGATCATGGACAAGTCCAACCCTTTGGCCAGTGGGGTCAAGACTTCCATCCCTGAATCGGAATACACCAACAAATCGGTTGTCTTGGTAGACGACGTGCTTAATTCAGGGACAACTTTAATATATGGAGTGCATCATTTTTTACGAGTGCCGTTAAAACAACTTAAAACGGCCGTATTGGTAAACAGGAACCATAAGAAATATCCGGTAAAAGCAGATTACAAAGGGATATCCTTGTCCACATCGCTCCAAGAACACATCAATGTAGAATTCAAGGCCAAAAACGATTCTGTGTATCTAAGCGAGTAGTTCTTGTATTTCTGCAACCAAGGTCTCAGGATCCTTATGGTCACATTCCACAATATGTGTAGCCTTTAGATAGTAGTTATTTCTTTCAAATAAATGTTTGCCTATAAATTCGGGCAAGTCCGTATCCGCTATATTTTTGATCAAGGGACGATGTTCTTTTTCCTTTATCAACCTTTCAACGAGTCCCGAAATGGAAATTTTTAAGTAGAAAACATAGTCCGCCTTGTCCAACATAGCCTCCATATTTCCAGAATAACAAGGTGTTCCACCACCGGTAGATAGTATAAAGTTGTTGTTTTGGGACAAAACATCCATTAAATATTCATGTTCCTTTTTCCGAAAAAAAATTTCGCCCTGTCCTTTAAAAATATTTGCAATAGAATTTCCCTGTCTTTCCTCAAAGATTTCATCCAGGTCTAAAAAACTAATTTTCAAATTCTTAGCCAACAATTTGCCTATGGTAGACTTACCACTACCCATATATCCAACCAATACTATTTTCACCTCCTATTTTTTTTGTAAAAATGGTCTAATTTAATGGTAATTCAAAAAAAAATAAAAAATTCTCAAAAAGGCCTTGCAAAACAAACAAATGATATTATATTTGCACCCGCAAACAGCAATAGTCTGCAACACATTTTGACCTGGTAGCTCAGTTGGTAGAGCATCTCCCTTTTAAGGAGAGGGTCCTGGGTTCGAGCCCCAGCCCGGTCACAAAAAAGTTAAGTCACGTACTTAACTTTTTTTGTTTAAAATAGTTTCGAATTACTTAAATTTAGGGACTATTTAAGAATACATAAAAGTACCTTAACAAGACTTTTAGAGCCCACGTGGTGAAATTGGTAGACACGCCACCTTGAGGGGGTGGTGTTCGCAAGGACGTGCTAGTTCGAATCTAGTCGTGGGCACCAAAAACCGTTGACTTCTTAAATGAAGTTGGCGGTTTTTTTTATTCCCACACCTTATTTCCTGATCAAGAACAAATTCGCGCTTGGTCAAACATATATCGTATAAGGAAATGATTGCAAGCCATCAATTACAAAATTTGCGATACATATTTGGAAAATAAGCCTTATTTTCATAATCGGACGTTTAGCAAAATTGAAGTGCCGAAATTATATATAAATACCTATGGGCAAAAGTGTTATCATCATTGGATCTGGGTTTGCATCCCTTTCTGCATCCTGCTATTTGGCAAAACAAGGCTTTGATGTATCCATCTATGAGAAAAACAAAACTGTTGGAGGTAGGGCAAGGCAATTTGTACGTGACGGTTTCACATTCGATATGGGGCCGAGCTGGTACTGGATGCCAGATATATTTGAAAGCTTTTTCAATGATTTTGGAAAAAGTCCATCGGATTTTTATCAACTGGACAAACTAGATCCTGCCTATAATATTTTCTTTTCAGACGATGTGATGACCATAGGGGACAGTATGGATAAAATTTGCAGAGAATTTGAACGAATAGAAAAGGGAAGTGCGGAACCTTTGCGAAAATTCATTAAAAAAGCCCAGGACAATTACGAAATTGCGATTCACAAAATAGTACTTCGCCCAGGCCTTTCCCCTATGGAATTGGTCACTAAAGATACCATAGTACGTCTGGACCAGTTCTTTAAATCTATAAGTAAAGAGGTCCGCAAACGTTTTAAAAATCCAAAACTAATTGCTACCCTGGAATTTCCAGTGCTGTTCTTAGGGGCGAAACCCAACAAAACCCCATCCTTTTATAGTTTTATGAATTTTGCCGATTTTGGACTGGGCACTTGGCATCCCAAAGGTGGAATGTACCAAGTAATTAAGGCTATGGAGCTTTTGTCCAAGGAACTGGGAGTCAAAATCTACACCGATCAAACGGTAACCAAGATTGAAGTAACCAGGAGTAAGGCCACAGGCATTAAAGTTAACGGCAACACCATTAAGGCAGATATTGTACTAAGTGGTGCCGATTATCACCATTCAGAAACACTGTTGGACCAGCAATATCGCCAATACTCGGAGGCCTATTGGAGCAAAAAGACCTTTGCCCCATCTTCCTTGTTGTTTTATGTGGGCTTTGATAAAAAACTGCAAAATGTATCCCACCATAACCTATTTTTCGACACCAGCTTTGAGCAACACGCCAAAGAAATATATGACAGCCCCAAATGGCCCGAAGCACCCCTCTTCTACGCCAACTTTCCATCCATTACCGATGCCAGCATGGCTCCAAAAGGTTGTGAAACGGGCTTTTTCTTAATTCCAATAGCCCCAGGTCTGGAAGATACCCTGGATCTCCGAAATAAGTATTTTGAAATTATTTTAAACAGGTTTCAAAAACTTACAGGACAAAAAGTAGAAAATAGCATGCTGTTTAAGGAAGACTTTTGTGTAAATGACTTTATAGATCAGTACAATTCCTATAAGGGAAATGCCTATGGCATGGCCAATACCCTTTTGCAAACCGCTTTTCTTAGGCCCAAACTGCACAGTAAAAAAGTGAACAATCTATTTTTTACCGGGCAGCTTACCGTACCTGGTCCCGGTGTACCGCCAGCCTTAATTTCCGGAAAACTGGTTTCCGAACTTATTGTTGAACATCAAAAAAAATAATTTATGAAGTCAATTTTTGATGCCGTTTCCCTAGATTGCAGTAAGCTCGTTACACAACATTATAGCACCTCCTTTTCCTTAGCCACTAAAATGTTGGCTACTTCCATTAGAGGGGATATATACAACATATACGGCTTCGTCCGATTTGCCGATGAAATTGTGGACAGTTTCCATGAATATGATAAGTTGTATCTATTGAATAAATTTGAGAAGGATTTAAATGATGCCCTTGAACAAAAAATAAGCCTTAATCCCATTTTAAACTCCTTTCAACATACGTTCCACAAATATGACATCCCCTTGCATTTGATAACCTCATTCCTAAAAAGTATGCGGATGGATTTAGAGAAAAGGATTCGTCTTACGGACAGCCAATATCAGGAATATATTTATGGCTCCGCCGACGCAGTTGGCTTAATGTGCCTAAGGGTATTTGTAAAGGGCAACAAAGCAGAGTACGAAAAACTTAAACCCTCCGCCATGGCTTTGGGGTCTGCTTTTCAAAAAGTAAACTTTTTAAGGGATTTAAAAACCGATTTTGAAGTTTTGAACAGGACCTATTTCCCGAACACCGATCTCCATAATATGACCGAAGATGCCAAAAACAAAATTGTCAATGAAATAAAAGCTGATTTCAAGTTGGGTTATTCTGGAATAATCCGCTTGCCCAAGGAAGCGAAATTTGGTGTTTTTACGGCATATCGATATTATTTTAAGCTATTGAAAAAACTGGAGGACACGCCATCATCGAAGATCATGTCTTCCAGAATACGGGTTTCCAACCTACGTAAATTTAGATTATTGGCTAAATCGTATATTGACTATAAATTTAAACTGGTTTAGAATGAAAATGTTGATTTGGATCTTAATTTTCTTTGCTACTTTTTCCTTTATGGAATTTATGGCCTGGTTTACCCATAAATATATAATGCATGGATTCCTGTGGTCGTTGCACAGGGACCACCATAAAAAGGATCATGATTCATGGTTCGAAAGAAACGATGCCTTTTTTTTGTTCTACGCAGGGGTCAGTATGACTTTCTTTTGGCTGGGCTCCCAAACCGATTTTTGGTACGGATGGCCCTTAGGTTTTGGAATATTGGCTTATGGCGCCGCTTATTTCTTGGTGCATGATATTTTTATACACCAAAGGTTTAAATTCTTTAGAAATGCAAATAATTGGTATGCCAAAGGGGTAAGGAGGGCACACAAAATGCATCATAAACACTTGGGAAAAGAGGATGGGGAATGTTTTGGAATGTTAATGGTACCCTTTAAATATTTCCAGAAAAAAGATAAATAGAACCAACCCCTATTACTATCGGCCCAACAGCCCATCTAAAAGCATCCTTGTTTCACTACTGTTCCAATCGGCAGCGCCTGTCTTTGCCACCACAATTCTTCCACCCCTATCTATGATGTAAGTAGATGGAATGCTTTTAGAGAAAAGCTGTTTTGGAGTGGTGGAATTCTCATAATAAACAGGCAATTCATAATTTCCTTTTTTCAAGAACTTTTCCACCCTTTTCTGTTGATCTTGAGCTACAAACATAAAAATTACCTTATCGCCATAATCCCTATATAAGTTTTGTAGCGATGGCATTTCCGCCACACATGGAGGACACCAAGAAGCCCAGAAATTGATCAATACTACCTCGTCTTTTACTTGCTCAAAATTAAAATCGCTATTCCCCAAATCCTGTAATTTCCAGTGATAGTCCGTTATAAGTTGTTGTTCACGTGCTTCAACTGGTGTAGGATTGAATGCCAAAATGCGGTTGACGTATACTTTTATATAAAAACCTACTGGAGTAAAAAGAAGTACAAGTACAGCCAGAATAAGCACACCGTTAAAAATCCATTTCCTATTGGGAACCATATAGCATCTATTTAGCAATAAGATCGTCCAGAATGGCCTTTACCTTATCATTGTCCCAATCCGCTACCCCTTCCTTGCTAATCACAATCCTTCCCTTCTTATCCAGCAAATAGGACCGTGGTGGCTTGGAACCATCCACTGGCATGGGATCGCCCACTATGGAATAGGTCACCGGAAAGGTAAAACCATGATCTGCCATAAATTTCTCTACCGGCTCCCTTTCCTCATTGGTAATGATATAAAAATCAATCTTTCCCTTATAATCGTCATATAGTTTTTGTATACTCTCCACTTCGGCTTCACTCGGAATATTCCATGACCTCCAAAAATTGATAAAGACAACACGACCTTTGGATTTCTTAAAATTGAAAAAATTCCAATTGGCATCCTTTAGTTTCCAATCGTAATCCTTGATCTGTCCCCTATTTATTTCTTTAGTCACTTCTGGCGAAAAGGAGAACCATTTATTTAACAATACCTTACTATAATCCCCTAAAGGGGTCACAAAAAAAGATAAAATCAAAGCCATTACAGCGATGTTCAAAACAGTTTTTTTTCGAATATTCATTTAATTTATCCTTTTGTCAAAACTAAAAAACTCCTGATGAATATCAGGAGTTTTTACAAAGTATTTACAACACAATTTTAAGCTGCGTTCTCCCTCTTTATCACGTTAAGGGCAGAACCTTCATTAAACCATTCAATCTGCGATTGATTGTAGGTATGGTTCAATTTTATTGTGTCCTTAGAACCATCTTTATGTACCACTTCCAAGGTAATTTGCTTTTCTGGTGCAAAATCCTTTATATCTACAAAGTTGAAGGTGTCATCCTCTTGAATTAAGTCATAATCACTTTCATTGGCAAAGGTTAGCCCCAACATTCCCTGCTTCTTAAGGTTGGTTTCATGGATACGGGCAAAAGACTTCACGATTACCACTGCAACGCCGAGATGTCTTGGCTGCATTGCGGCATGTTCACGAGAAGATCCTTCTCCGTAGTTATGATCTCCCACAACCACTGTTTTTATCCCAGCCGCCTTGTAAGCCCGTTGGGCATCAGGAACACCACCATATTCTCCCGTTAATTGATTCTTAACGAAATTTGTTTTTTTATTAAAGGCATTTACTGCCCCAATTAAGGTGTTATTGGCAATATTATCCAAATGACCTCTAAAACGCAACCAAGGACCAGCCATGGAAATATGGTCTGTAGTACACTTACCAAATGCCTTGATCAATAGTTTAGCGCCTTGAAGACTTTCTGGTTTTATAGGAGTAAAGGGTTCCAACAATTGCAAACGTTCTGATTTGGGATCTACCTTTACCTGAACCCCTGTACCATCTTCCATGGGTGCCAAATAACCTGCATCTTCCACTTCAAATCCTTTTGGGGGCAATTCAATCCCCAAGGGTTCGTCCAACTTAACTTCTTGGCCATCTTCATTGATGAGGGTATCGTTCATTGGATCAAAATCCAAACGACCTGAAATAGCTATGGCCGCCACCATTTCCGGGGAACCTACAAAGGCGTGGGTATTTGGATTTCCATCCGCCCTTTTGGAAAAGTTACGGTTAAAGGAATGTACTATGGTATTCTTCTCATCGCCTTTTAGATCACTACGGTCCCATTGCCCTATACATGGTCCACATGCATTTGTAAATACAGTGGCCCCTAAATTTTCGAATATCTGCAACAAACCATCCCGTTCCGCCGTAAATCTAATTTGCTCGGACCCTGGGTTGATTCCAAAATCGGATTTTGGCTTTATCTTTTTATCAACAGCTTGTTGAGCAATGGAGGCAGCCCTGGTCAAATCCTCATATGAAGAATTGGTACAAGACCCTATAAGTCCCCAATCCACTTTTAAAGGCCATCCATTCGCTTTGGCCTTTTCTCCCAACTGCCCTACCGGAGTAGCTAAATCAGGGGTGAACGGACCATTCAGATGTGGTTTAAGTGTGTTCAAATCTATTTCAATAATTTCATCGAAATATTTTTCAGGATTGGCATATACCTCTGGATCAGCCGTAAGGTAATCCTTGACCGCATTTGCCGCATCCGCCACATCGTTTCTATCCGTGGCCCTTAAATATCTTTCCATGGAGGCATCATATCCAAATGTAGAAGTGGTGGCCCCAACTTCAGCCCCCATGTTACATATGGTACCTTTACCGGTACATGACAAATTTTTTGCCCCTTCTCCAAAATATTCTATAATAGCTCCTGTACCTCCCTTTACGGTAAGTATACCTGCTACTTTAAGAATAACATCCTTGGCAGATGTCCAGCCAGAGATATTACCCGTTAACTTTACTCCTATCAATTTTGGAAACTTAAGCTCCCAAGCCATTCCGGCCATCACATCCACGGCATCTGCGCCACCAACACCTATGGCTACCATTCCAAGACCCCCGGCGTTAACGGTATGGGAGTCCGTCCCTATCATCATTCCTCCAGGAAAGGCGTAGTTTTCAAGAACTACTTGGTGAATTATACCTGCACCGGGCTTCCAAAAACCTATTCCGTACTTATTGGATACGGATTCCAAAAAATTAAAGACTTCGGCACTGGAAGTATTGGCCACTTTTAAATCGGCCACCGCACCACTTTTTGCCTGTATAAGGTGATCACAATGTACGGTGGTAGGAACTGCCACTTTTGGCTTTCCGGCTTGCATAAATTGCAATAACGCCATTTGGGCAGTAGCATCTTGACAGGCAATTCGATCCGGTGCAAAATCAACATAGTCCTTACCTCTTCTAAACGCTTTGTCAGGATTGCCTTCCCACAAGTGGGAATACAAAATTTTCTCTGAAAGGGTTAAGGGTTTGCCAACAATTTCACGTGCCTTATCAACACGTTCAGACATGTTGGCATACACCTTTTTAATCATATCAATATCGAATGCCATTATCTATAAAATTTTAGTTTAAGTTATTCTTCAAAATTAAGAAAATACCTTACGTTTATAAAACTTTTAAACCAAGAATACCCCAAGAATACGCCAAATTTATGTAATTGTAAAAAAGAATGCACTAATTGGAATGGAAATGCAATAAATTACAGTTTTTTAATACCATGAAAAGTAGTACTTCCTTGCCTATTAGGTTTGGCTATAAAAGCTTGAGGATAATATGCTCTACAGAAATTCCTTCGGCCTCCGCCTTGTAATTTTTTATTATACGGTGCCTTAGGATACCCAGGGACACTGCTTTTACATCTTCGATATCCGGAGAATATTTACCGTGTACGGCGGCATGGGCCTTGGCTCCCAATATCAAATTCTGGGAAGCTCGGGGACCTGCTCCCCAATCTACGAATTGCTTTACAAATTCCGAGGCATTGTCCTGGTTTGGCCTTGTACTGTTCACTAGCTTCACGGCATATTCCACCACGTTGTCAGGTACTGGAATTCTACGGACCAAATGCTGAATATCCATTATTTCCCCTGGGGTAAATAAGGGGACAATTATTTGCTTATTATCCGATGTGGTTTCCTTTACTACCTTAATTTCCTCCTCAATGGAAGGATATTTTAATTCTATGGCGAACATAAAACGGTCCAATTGCGCTTCGGGCAAAGGATAAGTTCCTTCTTGCTCAATTGGATTCTGCGTTGCCAAAACATAATATGGCAGATCCAATTTATATTGATTACCAGCTATGGTCACCGCTCTTTCCTGCATGGCTTCCAACAATGCCGCTTGGGTCTTGGGAGGGGTCCGGTTTATTTCGTCGGCCAAAATTATATTCGAAAAAATTGGTCCCTTAATGAACTTGAAATTTCTATTTTGATCCAACACCTCACTCCCTAGTATGTCACTCGGCATCAGATCTGGGGTAAATTGAATCCTTTTAAAGCCCAATCCCAAAGCAGAGGCAATTGTATTTACCATGAGGGTCTTGGCCAAACCGGGAACTCCGATAAGTAAAGAGTGCCCTCCTGTATATACAGACAGTAGTATTTGATCTACCACTTCCTCCTGCCCAATAATAATTTTGGCTATTTCTTGTTTTAGAACCTTATTTTTTTCAACTAGAGCCTTAATTGCCGCTACGTCTGACATGCATTTATTCCTTTACCCAATTATTTGCAAAATCACATTCTTTATTCGCGGAATTAACACTCACATAGGTATCTTCAATATGTTCGTCCATCCATTTTTTAATGGCATTGTACTGCTTTTCCCTAAGTGCCAATTCCTGGATTTTTATATAATCCTTTGCAAAATCGGCAACATGCTCATCATAACGATTGGTGATTTTCATAATCTTGTACTTGGGAGCTCCTCCCCTAGGATCATTTTCCAAGATGGGCATGGAAATTTCATTGTCCTTAATATCCCTCACCTGGTTATAGAGCGATGGTTCCATTTTGGTAAGCTCAAAACGGGAACTATAATCCTGTGGGTTTCTCAATAGTCCCCCATCAAACTTGGTTTCCTTTTCATCGGAAAAGTTCAGAGCTGCAGCTGCAAAGCTAAATTTACCGTCCAGCACCCCCTGCCTAATACTATCCAATTCATTTTTCGCCTTATCCAATTCTTTTTGGGAAACTTCCGGCATCATAATTATATGACGCACATCTCTTTCCTGACCTCTAATTTTTTCAACAAACACAATGTGGTATCCAAACATTGTTTCAAAAGGTTCCGAAATTTCCCCTTCCCTTAAACTAAATACTACATCTTTAAACTCCTTAACATATCCCGACTCTTTGGTGATACTTCCCAAAAGTCCACCACTGGACTTTGACGGTCCTTGGGAGTAGAGAATTGCCTTTACACTAAAACTGGCATCGTTCTCCAGAATATCTGCCCTAATTTCATTTAGTTTATCTATAACCTTTTGCTTTTCTTCTTCGGATGCCTTGGGTTGTTTTACAATCTGGGCTATTTCCAACTCTGCACCGAAGATCGGTCTCTCATCTACCGGGATCTTATTAAAGAACTGTCTTACCTCCTCCGGGGTAATCTCTATTTCCGAAACAATCTTGTTCTGCATTTTTTCGGAAAGCATTCTCAACTTGTTAATCTTGTACAGTTCTTCACGAAAACTGATCTCATCATCCTTTTTATAATAGTTTAATACTTTCTCCATAGAACCAATTTGGGAAACCAATTGTTGCAATTGTCGATCCCCTTGGGCATTTACCTCATCATCCGAAACCAAAATACTGTCTTGTACAGCCTGATGCGCGTACAGACGATCCTCCATTAGCTTACCTAAAAGGCTACATCTTGTTACATCGGCAGTGGAAGCCCCCTGGCTCTTTAGATCTATCAAAGTTTTTTCAATATCCGATTCCAGGATTACATAATCCCCTACCACAGCAGCTATCCCGTCCAACTTAATTCTTTTAAAATTGTTGACAGTATCGTTCTTGGAAACCATTGATTCCTCTACCTTCACCTCTTGCGGTTCTACCTGGGTGTCCGGCATACCTTCCGATTCCTGTGCACTTATTATCCCTGTCAAAAATAAAATAGAAAGGGAAAAACCTGTTTTAATTACCTTGTTCATAAACTTCAAATTCTTTTTCTTTAATAGCTTCATCCATTACCTCTACCTCCAATTTTTTCATATAATCCAACTTCCTTCTATTTAAAAGCAGTTGTTTAATGGTAGGTTCAATATAAGTAAGGGGAGCAATATCGTTGATATCCAACATATCGTTTACCTTCACCAAATATACCCCTAAAGAGTCCTGTAATTCAAAAAATTGTGATTTTTTTAAGTACTTGTCCTGATTTTCATTAGTTAAGGGAGTAATCTCTTCCATTACCCGAAAAACATTTACCCAAATAGAATCGTTAAAATTCACTTTTCTAAATTGCACACTTATAGAATCCAAATAGCGTTTATCGGACTCCTTAAAATCCTTTAACTTCTTAGCAACCACATCCTTGTCCAAGAATTGCGTGGGCAATTCCACAAACCGTAACTGTATTATCCGTTCCTTAAGCTTAAAATTTTCCTTTTCGCGTTCGTAGAACTCGGTGAGTTGGTTACGGGTTATAGCCGTATCGTGCGATTGTAGTACCAGTGCCTCCTTATAGGCACCCGTGTACAAATCCGTTCTATAATTGGATACCAATTGCTCAAAATGCTCCAGCTTCTCCTCGGGTAGATTTATTTTGGACTTGGAAAGCAACAGCTGCTTATAAGCCCAATTGTTAATATAGTTGTTCACCAAAGAGGTACTGTCCGCTTTGGACATATTGGTCAAAAGTAACTCTTTTAGGTCTTCCTTGTACAAATATGTATCCCCTACCCTGGCCACAGGAATTTTGTCTTCCTTCTTATTAAAAAGCGAATCACAGGATATAAAAGTGCATAACAATACTACACTTACTAAAAACACTGATACTTTTTCCAGCTTTAATTGACAAAAATCCATTCCGCAAATTTAGCAATTAAGCAGCATTATGCAAGTCCTCATTTCCCAATAAAATCCTCCAGCATTTATCGGAAGGTTTACTGCTATTATTATTGCTTTTATCATTAATTTTATTCCATGACGGATAGACAAATAAAACTCATTTGGGATTTTAGGGGTGAAGCGGCCCAAAAAACAGCAAAACATCATGAAATACATCTTAAAGAATATGTGTTGACCCAAAATATGACCTTGAACATTACGGGAAGTGCAGACATTACCAATATGCACTCCATAGCATTTCTAGTGGTAAACGAATCCCAGATGATTGCCGTCAGGGACGCCTTAAGGCCTCATCGCGGTGAAGTCTATACTCCAATAGACTAGCTTAAATCCATATAAAGAACCCATGGGCAGTAGATTCTTAATTTTCATTTTCCCAATAACGACCCTATTTTTCTCATGTACCCACCATACTGAGGATCCTGACCTATTAAAAATAGCCCTGGCCTCCAACAATTCCAAAATAAGAAAGGTTATGGATAGCTTGGACCAATATGAGCTGCAAGCAAGATATACCCGAATTGACCGGAATAGGGACAGTATAATTTTTACTGATTTCAATTTTCAGGTTAACGACAGCAACTACTTCTACCCGGCAAGCACGGTTAAAACCCTAACCGCCATACTTGCCCTAGAAAAACTGAATGAAATGGACTCCTTGGACCGCTACACCCGGTTTTATGTGGAAGGTGATTCCATTGAAACAACATTTGCCAACGAAATTATCAAGATTTTTGCCGTAAGTGACAATGAAGCCAATAATCGACTTTTCGAATTTTTGGGACAGGACCGAATAAACATGAGTTTAAAGGACAAGGGTATTGCACCGGTGAGAATCTCCCATCGACTTTCAACGGAAAATGCTTTTGAAGTAACTACAAAACCACTTATTGTCTTCCTAAACGACACTACACTAAGCTGGTTAAAACCGAGCGTAAACAAACCTGCTGTTCCCTTGGCCCTGAACAGGATAAAAAAAGGTACGGCCCATTATGAAGAAAATACCCTAATTAAGGAACCCTTCGATTTTAACTTAAAAAATTATTTTCCAATTAGTGCCCAGAACGAGGTTTTAAAAAGGATAGTTTTCCCGGAGCAATTCCCGAAAAGTGAGCGATTCAACCTTAGCCCCGACCAACATAGTTTTCTCATGAAGGCCATGAGTGACCCTCCTAGAGATTTGGGGTACGATGACATGGAGTATTATGACGGCTATTGCAAGTTTTTTATGTTCGGAGATACCAGGGATACCATACCAGAATATCTCAAAATATACAATAAAGTAGGCAATGCCTATGGCACAGTGACGGATTGTGCCTATATATGGGACCGTAAAAATAATGTGGAATTTATACTTACTGCCACTCTTTTGGCCAATAAAAATAAAATCTTTAACGATAACTCCTATGAATACGAAGATATAGCACTTCCGTTTTTGGCTCAATTGGGCAGAGAGATCTATCATCTGGAAATAGCAAGAAAACAACGACAATGACAGCCTTAAATTTTGCCCCCCCCTTTACAAAAAACCAATATGGAAAAAATTTATTGGGCTTGTTGTACGAGGAATTACGGTTTGGTTTTTGGGCAAAGCCACTTAAAAGTCTCCTAACGGACATCCCAGGGCCGCACAAGAAAAGATTACCAAAATGGACAACTATATCCGGAATGGCATAATAAATGGCCTACAAAACCAAGCTTGCGCGGGATCTGAATTTGTAATTATTTAGGGGTATCAATATTATAATGATTTTACAAGGATATGGGTAACAACAATTCTGCCAATTTTCTATTTTTGTCCATTTTTCAAAAATGATAACAAAACCTCGTATTGCCCTAATTACCGGAATAGTTTGTATTTCCATATTCCCGGTATTGGTGAAACTGAATTATACTCCGGGCCTTATTTCCGCCTTCTATCGTATGGCTATCGCGCTAAGCATAATCTTGCCTTATGTTCTATTTACCAAACAATTGAAAATCCCGGATCTGCGCACATTATTGCTTACTATTATTTGCGGAATATGTTTTGGATCTGACGTGGCAGTATGGAATATTGCCATTCAGGAATCCACGGCCACACAAGCGTCGTTCCTGACAAACCTATCTCCGGTTTGGGTAGGCATCGGTACATTTTTCTTTTTAAAACCTAAACCTTCCATTAATTTTTGGATAGGTACCGTAATTGCCCTCTTAGGGATGATCACCTTGGTCGGATTTAAATTCTTTGCCCAATTTTCTTTTGATATTGGCTTTAGTTTTGGATTATTGTCCGGGGTGTTCTACGCCATCTATATTCTAATCAGTAAAGAAGTCCTGACCAAGACATCCATAGTAAATTTTATGACGCTAAGCCTAATATCTTCTTCCCTGTTTTTAGGAATCCTGTCCTATGCCCTGGACGAGCCTTTTACAGGCTTCTCAAATATTGGTTGGTTCGTACTGTTTATCCAAGGATTGGTCTGCCAGTTATTGGCATGGTTGTCCATAAGCTATTCCACCCAACATATGCGAGCCACAAGAGTCTCCCTAAGTCTATTGGCGCAGGCCATCTTGGCCGCCATCTTGGCTTGGATATTCCTCAACGAGTTAATTACCCTACAAATGATTTTAGGCGGTATTATTTTACTCTTGGGAATACGAATCACCTTTTACGACAAGCCATTTGTTTTACCGATGCGGAAAAAGGCTAAACTCCCGCCTCTTTAATAACTTTCAAGGTCTTTTGTAAGCCGGTCTTGGCCACCTCCAACAAATCCATACTGTGGTACTCCGGATTGTACAGCTCCAAGGAAATACAACCGTTAAAACCTGTGCTTTTAAGGTCTTTCAATATTTGTGGCAACGGTAAAATTCCGTCACCTGGAAAAACCCTATGCTTATCCTCCATATCGGCCATTTCCATTCCTTTGGGAGCATCGTTAAATTGAAAAATGGCAAATATATCACCGTTCAAAAGCCTTAACCCTTCAAAACCTCCTTCCGAAATATACATATGATATACATCGGGTATTATTTTGGCTTCGGGGTGATTGGCGTCAAGGGCAACAGCGGATGCCTGGCCCATGGTCTTGAGAGGGAACATCTTTACAAATACCAAAGCCGGTATTACATTATACTCCTTAATTCCTATTTCCAATAACCTTCGGTAACAAGAAGCAACAAATCCAACATCGTAATTATCCCCCACCTGATTGGGTATGGCCTGTACATAGGTACAACCTATTTCAGATGCCATTCTCATTCTGTTTTTGGTAGCTGGTAAGGATTTTTGAAACTCTTCCTCATTCCTGGGAATGCAACCCCACAGGCCTATCATACTGGGCACAAACAATCCGGCTTCCTTTATTTTAGCGCCTAATTTTTTAAGATCGCCGCCACTCTTCTCGTATTCCTCCAAATCGCTGTCCCATGGTTCTATGGCATCGTAACCAGCAGCTATGGCAATCTCTACCTTTTTTTCCAAACCCTCGGCAGGTCTTATGGTCGCCGTATCCAAACAAATGGGCCACGGACTCTGTCCATTTTGGTATCTTTTTTCTTTTTTTGGAATTTCCATTGGCACGGTGTTGGCCAACGAGATTGTTGCAACACTAGCTGTGGCTGCTCCTGCAATAAAGGATCTGCGATTCATATTAAAGTTTATTATTCGACTAAAATATGAAAAAAAGTGACGTATTTCCCACTTACAGGCTAGAACTAACAGTTCAAGATTCTAATGTAACCAATAGGCCCCAAAGGGGTCATGGACCTATTATCGTATGGCTGCTACAACGAGTTGGAACTTAATTTTAACAGATCAACCTTGAATTGGCTCTCCATAAAGGTCAAAATCCGCAGCTTCAAAAATATGAAGGTCAACAAATTCCCCTACTTTCAGATAATGCTTTGCCGCATCCACCAAGACTTCGTTATCCACATCGGGGGAATCGAACTCCGATCGACCCACAAAATACTTGCCTTCCTTTCTATCTATTATACAACGTAAAGTTTTACCCACTTTTTCTTGGTTCAACTCCCATGATATCTGTGATTGGAGCTCCATAATTTCCGAAGCTCTTTGTTGTTTCACCTCCTCGGGAACGTCGTCTACCAAATTATAGGCATGCGTATTTTCTTCATGACTATAGGTAAAACATCCCAATCTTTCAAAGCGCATTGCTTCCACCCAACTTTTCAAAGTTTGAAAATCTTCTTCTGTCTCGCCTGGATAACCTACAATTAGGGTGGTCCTAATGGTCATTTCCGGTACCGCAGCCCTAAAGTCCTGTAACAATTTTGTGGTCTTGGCCTGGGTTGTTCCCCTACGCATACTCTTTAATATGGCATCGGAAATGTGCTGCAACGGAATATCCAGATAATTACATACCTTAGGCTCGCGTTTCATCACTTCCAAGACATCCATAGGAAATCCGGTAGGGAAAGCATAGTGCAATCTAATCCATTCAATACCATCTACCTTTACCAACTCGTTCAGCAATTCTGCCAAATTCCTTTTCTTATAAAGGTCCAATCCGTAATAAGTAAGATCTTGGGCAATAAGGATCAATTCCTTAACCCCTTTGGCTGCTAATTTATTAGCTTCCATTACCAAATCCTCTATAGGAGTACTCTTGTGTTTGCCCCGCATGATGGGGATGGCACAAAAAGAACAGGGACGATCACATCCTTCCGCAATTTTCAGATAAGCATAATTTTTTGGCGTGGTCGTTAATCGCTCCCCTATAAGTTCGTGCTTGTAATCGGCCCCCAGGGCCTTTAATAGATTGGGCAATTCGCTGGTTCCGAAATATTCATCCACATTAGGGATCTCTTTTTGCAGATCAGGTTTATAACGTTCACTTAAGCAACCTGTAACAAATACCTTATCCACTTCCCCGGCTTCCTTTTTTTGAACGTACTCCAAAATGGTATTTACGCTCTCTTCCTTGGCATTGGCTATAAAACCGCATGTATTTATCACCACAACATTCCCTTCCTCTTCATGTACGACTTCCTTGTTGTTGGCCTTCAATTGTCCCATCAACACCTCTGAATCGTACACATTCTTGGAACACCCCAAGGTTACTACATTTATCCTATTCTTCTTAAGTGATTTAGTACGCATATTTTTCAAATAAAGTGCAAAAGTACAACTTGAAAAAAGATTGTAGTCCCAATATATCTTTTTTTATTCTTTTAACGTTAAACCTTTATAACCAATTGAGCTCTAACTCATAAAGCCCTATGAAAACCCAACTTTTTATTTCCGGTTTATTTCTGATTTGCAGTTTAATGGGATGCTCCAAAGGCAATGATGACCAAATCCCGATTCCACCCGAGGAAGCCCTGTATTTTCCACCCTTAAATTCCGACGAATGGAAAACTGTGTCCCTGGAAGAGCTAGATTGGAATTCAAATGCGGAACAACCACTGTATGACTTCCTGGAAACAAATAAAACAGAGGCCTTTATCTTATTGAAGGATGGAAAAATTGTGCTGGAAAAATACTTTGGAAGTTTCAACGCTACAAAAAATCACTCCTGGAACTCGGCAGCCAAAACTTTGACCGCCTTTACTGTGGGAATTGCCCAAAAAGAGGGACATCTTGCCCTGGACCATCCCTCATCGGACTATATGGGAACGGGTTGGTCTTCCCTTAGCCCAGCGCAAGAGGCGCAGATTACCGTAAAAAACCATCTCACCATGACAACTGGGCTGGATTATACCGTAGAAAATAATTTTTGCACTGATGCTGAATGCCTGATTTACAAAGATGATCCCAACAGCTTTTGGTACTACCATAATGCCACCTATACCTTATTGGACAATATTTTAAGTGGTGCTGTTGATCAAGAGTATAAGGAATACTTTAACAATAAGGTCCGTGACAAGATTGGGATGCAGGGATCCTGGGTAAAGACAGGATATCTTAATCTGTACTTTAGCAACGCCCGAAGTATGGCCCGATTTGGACTCCTGAACCTGAACAAAGGCATATGGGGCGAAACCGTAATTCTGGACGATCCCAATTATTTCACCAACATGACCACGACCTCCCAAGAACTGAACAAGTCTTATGGTTATCTCTGGTGGTTGAATGGAAAAAGTAGTTTTAGATTGCCCGGTACCGAAGAACTATACCCTGGCAAATTAATCCCCAATGCTCCGGACGACCTAATAGCCGGACTAGGTGCCTTTGACCAAAAACTATATGTAGTACCCAGTAAAGGATTGGTAATTATACGAATGGGCGATTCTGCCAATGAAGATGAATTGGGACCATCTACCTTTGATAATGATTTATGGGGAAAAATAAATGCCGTAATCAACTAAATTATATTGAAACCCAAAACCTTTACTTGACCGGGTGAAGTTGCACCACTTCTTCCAAGAACCCTATGGTTTCCCTTTTTACGGACTCCAGATCTTTTGATGTTATATAAGAGGTCATTACATGGTTACCCACTTGTGGAAACGCAACTTTGCGCTTTAAATGGCTCTTTACCCCTAATTCATCGTACATTTCCAACAAGGCAGGGACCGATACCACCTTATCCTGTTCTTCCTCATTTTTATAGTAATATCCTAAAAAAGTGGGTTGATGGATCTTCTGAAAGACATCCGGTTTCATTGTTACATCCAATAAGGCCTGTAATTGCGTCAATGCCTCTACCCTGTATCTTGTTGTCCAATAACTATTTTTTAAAGAATCCGCTTCAGATTCATAAAAATCGCTATCCATAATGGTTTTGGCTATTTCCAATCCCCAAGGCCCCGACAGTAATACTGCCGACGGGTCGTAGATCTTTACGTTTGGGGAATACAAAAGAAGGCTCGCTATATCCTTGTCCCCTTGGGCCAAATAAAGTGCCAGGGTACCCCCAGTGGAAGTCCCCATAACAATAACCTTTTTTCCAATCCGTTTTGCTATGGCCAAAGCCTCCTTTGCCGAATCAAAATAGTCTGTAGCCGTTAGGTGAAGCATTGCTTGTTCTTCCCGGACTCCGTGCCCTTCCAAACGGGGCAAGTATACATTGGCACCATATCTTTGCCCCAATTCCCTGTGCAAAGGCGCACCCTCCTCATGACTGGCGGACCAACCGTGAAGATAAAGAATAGAATATTCTGTTTTTCCAGGGATAGAATCGTACCAAATTATTCGCGATTCGTTATTGATCTTAATTTTTGTATTTTCCTTTTCCCTTTGTAGAAGATTGTTGTTCAGTATATTTAAATCCGTTTCCACTACTGGCAAATCCATTGTCAATACAGGCCTATCTACTTTGGGACCTAAAAAATAAACAATAAACAACAGGAGAAGTAAAAAAAATATTCCTTTCAATAATCGACGGACTATCTTCATTCTTTTCCACTAAAAAACGAATCCACAAACTCAATCTTATTAAAGACCTGCAAATCTTCCATTCCTTCCCCTACCCCAATATACTTTACCGGAATCTGGAATTGATCTGAAATACCAATAACCACACCACCTTTAGCGGTACCATCCAATTTTGTCACTGCCAAGGATGTTACTTCCGTGGCCTTGGTAAATTGTTTTGCCTGCTCAAAGGCATTCTGCCCTGTGGATCCGTCCAAAACCAAGAGGACCTCATCAGGAGTACCTTCAACCACCTTTTGCATAACGCGCTTCACTTTGGTCAATTCATTCATCAAATTAACCTTATTATGCAGTCTACCCGCAGTATCGATAATTACCACGTCCGCATTCTGCTTAAGTGCCGAACTCAGGGTGTCAAAGGCCACAGAGGCAGGGTCGCTGCCCATATTTTGTTTTATGATAGGGACATCTACCCTATCGGCCCATACCTGAAGTTGGTCTATTGCGGCTGCTCTAAATGTATCGGCCGCACCAAGGACTACCTTTAAACCTTGTTTTTTAAATTGATAGGCCAATTTACCTATAGTGGTAGTTTTACCTACCCCATTGACACCAACAACCATTATTACGTAAGGCTTTCTTATCAAGGGAACCGTAAACTCGGTTTCTGATCCAGAATTGGTTTCGGACAGTAATCCTGCTATTTCCTCCCTTAATATAACATTAAGCTCGTCTACCCCCAAATACTTATCCTTGGATACACGAGCTTCTATACGGTCTATTATTTTTAAAGTGGTATTTACACCTACATCGGAGGAAACCAATACTTCCTCCAAATTATCCAAAACATCATCATCTACCTTGGATTTTCCAACTACCGCCTTACTAAGTTTGGATAAAAAATTGGTCTTGGTCTTTTCCAGACCTTTGTCCAAAGATTCCTTTTTTTGTGCAGAAAATATTTTCTTAAATAAACTCATATTTTTGGCATGTTCCTTTTCATCAAAGATATAAAAATAAAAAAGCTACTTTCATCAGAAAGTAGCTTTATAACCAATAAATTTAGGTTATTATTTTTTTTTCAACCAGTCGTTTACCATTTCCGGACTCATTACAGACTCCATAAAAGTGTAAGCACCTGTTTTGGGCGACTTAACCATTTTAATGGCCTTGGTCAATCTTTTTGAACTTGTTTGTAAACTCGCTACCGTTTTCTTTGCCATGACGTATTATTTAATTTCTTTATGAACTGTCATTCTCTTTAGAATAGGATTGAATTTTTTAATTTCCATCCTATCTGGAGTGTTCTTTTTGTTCTTAGTGGTTATGTACCTTGAAGTACCTGGCATGCCAGATTCCTTATGCTCTGTACATTCCAAAATAACCTGAATTCTGTTACCTTTCTTTGCCATTATAATCTTAGTATTTCAGGATTATTTAATTAACCCTTTTTCCTTTGCCTCTTTTAAAACAACGGAAATTCCTTTTTTATTGATACTCTTTAGCGCCTTGGCTGAAACCTTTAAGGTTACCCAACGATCTTCTTCTGGAATATAGAAACGCTTTTTAGAAAGATTTACATCAAATCTTCTTCTGGTTTTATTAATCGAGAAGGACACATTATTCCCAAACATGGCTCTCTTTCCAGTAACATCACAAACTTTTGACATCTCTCTACTTTTATTTTGTTATAAACAGGGTGCAAATTTAAATTAATTTTATGGGACGGACAAAATTCTTTGTCAGAATTTTAAAATTTCTTTTCGAAGCATTTCAAAAGCCTTATTTACAGCCTTTTGCACAATTCTTTCACGCTGGCTCCCCAAATGATATTTCTCTACCACCACAGCTTCGGGGCTAGCAACTGCAATAAACACAGTTCCTACCTCCGCATCCGAGTCTCCTTTTGTTGGACCTGCGTTCCCAGTAGTGGCTATAGCAAAATCGGTCTTCAGCATATTTCGCAGATTAGTGGCCATTTCAATGGCTACTTCCGCGCTCACTACTGAAAATTGTTCAATAGTTGTTTTGGAAACTTTAAGGACCTCTATCTTGGTTTCTGTGGCATAGCTCACAATACTCCCTTTAAAATAGGCGGATGCACCTGGCATACTCGTAATCTGTTGGGCTATTTTACCCCCGGTACAACTCTCCGCCGTACCCATTGTCATCCTTTTTTTTGTCAATAATTGGGCAATCACCGATTCTACAGATTCTCCCCCCTCCTCACCGAAGACAATATCGCCCAAGAGGTTTCTAATTTTCTCCGCCTCCAACTCCACCATGGAGTTTAGCTCCTCACTATTGTTTCCCTTTGCAGAAAGTCTAAGCCTAACGGACCCAAGACTTGGTAGATAGGCCAATTTTACCATACTGGGCAGATTGTCCTCCACAGAGGATATCCTATCGGCCAGCGAACTTTCCCCCATCCCATAGGTAATAATGGTCTTATGGACAATATAAGGCCGCTTAAACTCTTGTACTATTCTAGGAATGACCTTGGATGTTATTAGATTTTTCATCTCGAAGGGTACACCTGGCAATGAAACGAAGACCTTTCCATCTTTTTTTAACCACATACCGGGCGCTGTACCAAATTCATTGTGGAGTACATCGGCCGTAGAAGGCACCAAGGCTTGATTTTTGTTGACCTCCAACAAAGGTATTCCCAAGTGTTTTTTAAAGATAGCCTCCACATGGGACAACACTTCCTTGCTTTCCACCAGGGTATCATTGAAATACTCGCACAGCGTATGTTTGGTGATATCATCTTTGGTAGGGCCCAATCCCCCCGTAATTATAATAATGTCGGCTCTAGATTCCGCTTCCTTAAGAGCTTCGAGAATATGAAGCCTTTCATCCTGTACCGAAGAAATCTGATATACGGAAACCCCTATCTTATTTAGTTCCTGGGCAATGAAGGCCGAATTTGTATCTATAATTTGACCAATGAGAATCTCATCGCCAATAGTTATGATTTCAGCAAACATTAAATTCTAAAGTCATTTTTTAATTCTGAAACCACTTGATCTACGTCCTTTTTAAGTAATGGCACCAAACGCTCAATTTCTTCAGTATCCTCTACCTTTTTTCCCAAAGTCTCTATCTGAAGGGCTATTTCTCGGGTTTGTTCCATGCCCAATAAATCTACGTTAGGTTTAATCTTATGTGCCAGTTTATATACGCTATCATAATTTTTTACCCCCAATGCTTTCTCAAGTTCATCCAAATCCTGAGGAACTTCTTCCAAAAAAACAGCTACGACAGATTTAATAAATTCATCATCACCTTCTGCCATTTCATTTATCTTGTCCAGATTATAAATCATCTATTTTATATTTAATGAGAACATTTGTTCATTCTCCAATGTACCCGAAAGATAATCATTTGCACTTATTCTACCAACACCGGCAGGGGTACCGGTAAAAATAATGTCTCCCTTTTTCAAAGTAAAAAAACTAGACGCGTAGGAAATTATATCATCTATCTTCCAAAGCATTAACCCGGTGTTCCCATCCTGAACAACTATATTGTTCTTTTTAAGTTGGAAATTTAAATTATTTACATCATCAAAATTGGATTTTGGCAACCATTTACCTATAACCGCAGATCCATCAAAACCCTTGGCCTTTTCCCAAGGCAATCCTTTTTCCTTTAATCGAGATTGTAGATCCCTAGCCGTAAAATCGATTCCCAAACCCACCTCATCGTAATAATTATGTGAAAATCGCGAATCTATATGCTTTCCTACTTTTTTAATTTTCACCAACACTTCCACTTCGTAATGTATATCTTCGGAAAATTCAGGTATATAAAAATCCTGTTCTTTAGGCAAAACGGCCGAGTCCGGCTTAATAAACAAAACCGGATCTGAAGGCCTCTCGTTATTCAATTCCTTTATGTGATCCACATAATTGCGACCAATGCAAATAATCTTCATATTACAGAGTGATGTTCGGCAATTGACTTTGGGCATTTGTTTTGGAAAAGTAGGGCAAGTAACCTTTTTGAAAATCGGTAACTACCATTATACCAAATCCTTAGCCCAATTTGTTGTTCAATTTGCTCAATTTTATTTGGGTCAAAACCTTTTTTGTGTACAATGGAAAATCGGCATTTAAGATCCAACCAAAATACCCAGGTTCCTTTTCCAGAACAGCATGCACCTTTTTGCCCTTATGCTTTCCAAAGGAAAAAATCTCCTCCCCCTCTTCATCCAACACAATAAAGCCCGCAAAATCAACCGCTTGTTTCCTAGTAGTAAATTCGGATAGCTTTTTAATATTGTTCTCCAATTCAGGATAACGGTCCAATTGCGACAATAGCACTTCATAAGTAGCCATGGTATCGGCCTCAGCACTATGGGCATCCACAAGGTCTTTATCGCAATAAAACTTATAGGCAGCTTCCAAGGTTCTTTTCTCCATTTTGTGGAAAATGGTCTGCACGTCCACAGAAACCGTATTCTTCATGTCAAAATCTATTTCGGCCCTGAGCATCTCCTCGGCCAACAGAGGAATGTCAAAACGATCCGAATTATAGCCTCCCAAATCGCTATCCTTTATCATTTTGTAAATTTCCTTGGAAAGCTGTTTAAATGTAGGTTCGTTGGCCACTTTCTCATTGGAAATGCCATGAATGGCAACTACCTGGGCAGGGATTTCCATTTCCGGGTTCACCAACCATGTTTTGCTCTCCCTATTTCCATTTGGATACACTTTCAAAATAGCTATTTCCACTATCCTATCCTTGGCAACATTAGTTCCCGTGGTCTCCAAATCGAAAAAACAAATTGGTCTTGTAAGCTTTAATTGCATGTTGTAGGTTCTTTATACAAAGATAGTTTTTACAAAGGTTTTGACTAAAAATAGCCCCACAAAATGTTTAAAATCCTTTTAGAAGCAGGGAAATTCAAGAATATCCATCAGAATTAAACACACAACCCCACAGACCAGCGGAACAAACCATGCTAAAATGCATAATTAAAAATAACAAGGAAAATAAATCAATCCCAGGGATTTATTAAACTTCCCTATTCTCGTCCCAGGCCTCCAAATAATCGGCTACAGCCTTTACAAACATTCCTCCCAAAGCCCCGTTCACTACCCTGTGATCATAACTATGGGACAAATACATCTTACTTCGAATGGCTATAAAATCGCCCTCTTTGGTTTCGACTACTGCGGGTATTTTACGTATAGCCCCCAATGCCAATATACCCACTTGTGGTTGATTGATAATTGGCGTACCAAAAACACTACCAAAGGTACCCACATTGGTAACGGTATAGGTACCATCCTTCACCTCTTCTGGTTTTAACGCATTATTCCTTGCCCTCTTGGCCAAATCGTTGACCGCTTTGGCCATACCTACCAGATTTAACTGATCGGCGTTTTTAATCACGGGAACAATCAAATTTCCATCGGGCAAGGCCGCTGCCATACCAATATTGATATTCTTTTTCTTTATGATGGTATCGCCATCCAAGGATATATTCACCATGGGATACTTTTTTAAGGCAATGGCCACCGCTTCCATAAAGATAGGGGTAAAGGTTAGTTTCTCGCCTTCCCTTCTTTCAAAGGCATCCTTGACCTTATTTCTCCAATTGACCACGTTGGTCACATCAACCTCAACAAAACTTTGCACGTGGGCCGAAGTAGCAACACTTGCTGTCATATGCTGGACAATCAATTTACCCATACGTGTCAAAGGAATATGCTCGTCGCCATTAATTGGCAGCTCCTTCTCCAAAGTCGGTTTAACCTCCTCCTGTTTTGTTTCCTCCTTTTTGTCGGGAACAGGTTTGGCAACTTGTTCCTCCATTTCTACCACAGGCATTGCATTCTCTTGCTTTTTCTCCTGAAAAGGCTGCCCTTGGCCCACCTTGCCCGAAGCAACATAATCCAAAATATCGTTTTTGGTTACCCTACCCTCACTTCCAGTGCCATTTATGGTATCCAACTCCGCCAAGGTAATTCCCTCCTGCTTTGCTATATTTTTTACCAAGGGAGAATAAAAACGATCGGTTCCACTATAATCAATTACCGGCGCGCTAGTACTTTCCTTGGCACTCAAAACCGCAACTTCCAATTCCTCTACCACTTTGTTCGAAACATCATCCTTTACAGAAACACTATGACCATCCCCTTCATTATCAGACTCTAATCCGCTTCCATTTATTTCTATAATGGCAACGGTCTGGCCTACTTTAACAACATCGTCTATTTTGAATAATTTCTCCACTAAAATGCCATCTACCTCGCTAGGAACCTCAGAATCTACCTTATCCGTGGCTATTTCAAAAACGGCTTCATCCATTTCTATGGTATCGCCAACTTCCTTCAGCCATGAGGTAAGTGTTGCCTCTGCAACACTTTCTCCCATTTGTGGTAATTTTAGCTCAAATTTTGACATATCCTTATTTAATACACTTGTAATGATTAATAAATTGCAAAACTAACAAATAAAAGGTCGTATTTTTGATTTTTATTCATTCTTTTTACTAACAACCCCTATACTTTTAATGAATTCTCAAACGGAATTCTATTCAGAATACTTCTCCCCAAAGTTACCTCATCCGCATACTCCAATTCATCTCCCACCGCAATGCCCCTTGCAATGGTTGAAGTTTTTATGTCCAGACCTTCTAATTGCCTGTAAATATAAAAGTTGGTGGTATCCCCCTCCATAGTAGAGCTTAATGCGAATATTAATTCCTTTATTTTTCCCCGTTTTGCTTTGTCCACCAAGGAATAAATAGACAGATCCTGGGGCCCAACACCTTCCATAGGGGAGATTTTCCCTCCTAGGACATGGTACAACCCTAAAAACTGACCTGTATTCTCTATGGCCATCACATCCCGAATATCCTCTACCACACAAACAAGACTTTCGTCCCTTCTGGGGTTTGAACATATCTCACACACCTCCACATCGGAAATATTATGGCAATTTTTACAGAATTTGATATTGTCCTTTAAATTGATCAATGCATTTGCCAATCTAGCGGTTTGCTCCTTTGGCTGTTTTAAGAGATGTAGGACCAACCTCAGCGCGGTACGTTTTCCTATACCTGGTAATTGGGACATCTCATAGACCGCATTTTCCAATAATTTAGATGAAAATTCCATAACCACAAAATTACAATTTTATACCATTAATTTAAGGCATTCCCACTAAAAGTAAATTTCAAGCATTTTACAATTCATATCATCAAGGCCCAACGATAAATACTTGCCATTAGTTTTAAATGTGAATATGCCCTGCAAATTGAATGTTGGCAAATCACCTTTCTTATCGTACCATTTTCCACTGTAAATGCTTTCCCAATATTTGCTTACCATTTGTCGAAACAAATAACCTTTCATCGATAGGCAACTCAATACGTTATAAATAATTTTCAGATTCAAAACAGTCCATCAAATTGACCCCTAATTCACACAGGTGTAACAAGGCATATGGAACCAACACAAGGAACAATCTTCTTACATTCTGATTTACAACAAATTAAACACACACCCTACAACATACATTTCACAATCCACTCCCTGAGACTTGTATTTATTAATACCAAATGCTATCAATTTAAAGTCGTTTTACAGGAAATTAAGATAAAGTTGTGAGTGGTATATTTTGATAATAAAATAATTAACCCTTATTTTGTTCAAGGCATAGTTCCCCCAGTCCTATAGCCGCAATGCAATTTGAATTTATTGGCTTATTTCTTAAAAAGAACGGCACCCAAAAATTGGTGTTAACACTCTGCTATATTGAAGTTAAAGTGTGTTAATACTTGTAAGAAGGTAATGGAATATTCGTACTTTAAGGTGTATATAAAAATTTTGGTCATTGATAACGCTATATATTTATAGTTAATGGTTAGTGTTTAGTATAGTCTATCAATGAAAGAAACCCGGGACATATGTTCCGGGTTTTGTTTTTGTATATTATAATTTTGAATCCTTTACCACCTTATTATAGCGCTGCCCCAAGTAAATCCGCTACCAAAAGCGGCTAGCACTACCAAATCCCCAGACTTGATTTTTCCCTGCTCCCAAGCTTCGGTCAAAGCAATGGGTATGGAAGCTGCAGTAGTATTGCCGTATTTCATAATATTATTGAATACCTGATCATCCCCTAGCCCGAATTTCTTTTGGATATATTGGGATATCCTCAGATTGGCCTGATGTGGTACCAACATATCTATTTCCTTTGCCTCAAGATTGTTGGCCTTTAATCCTTCAATGATTACTTCATTAAAACGGACCACCGCGTTCTTAAAAACAAATGGGCCGTTCATATAGGGCAAATAGGACTCATCGTTGGGGTCATTATCCTCCAAAATATCCGTTACCCAACGCTTTCCCATTCCTGGTGCTATAAGGGACAATTCCTCGGCGTGCTGTCCTTCGGAATGCAAATGGGTGGAAAGAATGCCCTTCTGGGCGTCTTCCTCCCTACTTACGATGGCAGCCCCGGCCCCATCGCCAAAAATCACCGATACCCCCCTACCCCTGGTAGTCATGTCAAGGCCATGGGAATGTAGCTCGGAGCCGATTACCAAAACATTTTTATACATCCCAGTTTTTACATATTGATCGGCAATAGACAAGGCATAAATAAATCCAGAGCATTGGTTGCGCACATCCAGGGCTCCAACGGTCTTTATATCCAAATCCCTTTGTACCAAGACCCCGGGACCAGGAAAATAGTAATCGGGACTCAATGTGGCAAAAACAATGAAATCGATATCATTTTTATCTATTCCAGAGCGTTCTATAGCAATCTTTGCCGCTTTAACCCCCATAGTGGTAGTGGTATCCCCGTCGCCTTTTTTAACATGCCGTCTTTCCTGGATACCGGTACGCTCCTGAATCCAAGCATCATTGGTGTCCATTATTTTAGACAAATCATCGTTGGTAACCACATTTTTTGGTACATAGTAACCAAGACCCGTTATTTTTGAATTGAACATCTGTTGGAAAATTAAGTTATTAGGGAGCCAAGGCTCCCCTCTTTTTCTATTATAAAATCTAAAATATGGGAAATAATTTTAGTTACATCCAATTTAAATAAAAATATATTGGAATATAATGATATTGATCATAAGGCCATTGGGAGAATTTCAATACACACAATGGCATTTGGAGTATTTTCAACCCCCTAAAAAATGTCAGTTTGTCACTTCCACCAACAATGGTATTTTTTTTGACAGTGTTAAGTCGTTAAACTAAAAAATATAGAAGTATGGCCACAGGCAAGATCAATGTTTCCGTAGAGAACATATTTCCGCTCATAAAAAAATTCCTTTACAGCGACCATGAAATATTTTTACGGGAGCTTATTTCGAATGCAACAGATGCAACCTTAAAACTTAAGCACCTTACCACCATTGGAGAAGCCAAGGTTGAATATGGAAATCCACTTATCGAGGTAAAGATCGATAAGGAGGGAAAAAAGATCCATATCATTGATGAAGGTGTAGGTATGACCGAGGAGGAAGTACAAAAATACATCAATGAAATTGCATTTTCCGGGGCTGAAGAATTCTTGGACAAATACAAGGATTCTGCCAAGGACTCAGGAATTATTGGCCATTTTGGACTTGGGTTTTATTCGGCCTTCATGGTAGCATCCAAAGTGGAAATTATCACCAAGAGTTATAAAGACGAGCCTGCAGCACATTGGATCTGCGATGGTTCGCCCAATTTCACCCTAAAAAAGGCCAAGAAAACCACCCGTGGTACGGAAATAATCCTACACATCGCGGATGATTCCACAGAATTTTTGGAAGAAGGTAAGATTGGCACACTACTTCGAAAATACAACAAGTTTATGCCAATCCCGATTAAGTTTGGGACTACAACGGAAACTCTTCCCAAACCCGAAGGAGCAAAAGAAGAAGACCCTGCACCTACAAAAGAGGTAGACAATATAATTAACAACCCCAACCCGGCATGGACCAAACAGCCAACGGAATTGAAGGAGGAGGATTATAAGGAATTCTATAGGGAACTCTACCCAATGCAATTTGAGGAACCTTTATTTCACATACACTTAAACGTTGATTATCCTTTTAACCTTACAGGGATTTTATATTTCCCAAAACTCACCAATGATTTAAATACCCAAAAGGATAGGATTCAATTATACCAAAATCAGGTATTTGTCACTGACAACGTGGAAGGAATCGTCCCTGAATTTTTGACCATGCTCAGAGGGGTCATCGATTCTCCGGATATACCGTTGAACGTTAGTAGGTCTTACTTGCAGGCCGATGGTGCGGTCAAGAAAATATCGACCTATATCACCCGTAAAGTTGCCGATAAATTAAGCTCTTTATTTAAAAATAACAGAGAAGATTTTGAGGCAAAATGGAACGATATCAAAATCGTTATCGAATATGGTATGCTTTCGGAAGACAAGTTCTTTGAAAAAGCGGATAAATTTGCATTGTACCCAACTGTGGACGGCGCCTTCTATACTTTTGAGGAACTACAGGAAAAAATAAAGTCGAACCAAACGGACAAGGACGATAAATTAGTAATCCTTTATGCCTCCAATAAGGAGGAACAGCACAGTTATATAGAGGCTGCCAAGGCCAAAGGATTCGAGGTCTTACTGTTGGATTCGCCTATAGTATCGCATTTAATGCAGAAACTGGAAACCTCCAAGGAGAAAATTTCATTTGCACGTGTGGATGCGGATCACTTGGACAATCTCATCAAAAAAGAGGACACCCAAATTTCCAAGCTGTCCGATGAGGAGAAAGAAGTCTTAAAAACCGATATCGAGACTGCCATCAACAATAAAAGCTATACCGTTCAATTGGAGGCCATGGATAGTAACTCCTCTCCGTTCATTATAACGGAACCTGAGTTTATGAGGCGTATGAAAGAAATGCAGCAAACCGGCGGTGGTGGAATGTTCGGTATGGGAAATATGCCGGAAATGTACAATTTGGTAGTGAATACAAATCACGAGTTGGTTTCGGAGATTTTAAACACAAAAACGACCAAGAAGAAAGAGCGACTCATTAACCAGTCCCTTGATCTGGCACGTTTGTCCAAAGGTCTATTGAAAGGTGAGGAACTTACCAAATTCATTAAAAGAAGTTATGAAATGGTGAAATAATCATTTTTCACAGACAATTTAGAGGCTGAATTACTTAGGTAATTCAGCCTCTTTTATTTATATCTTTACCCAATGGATTTCCCTTGGCACCTTTACCTTCTAGGATTTATTTATGTCATTGCCGGTATCATGCATTTTATGGTTCCCAAAATATACCTGAGAATAATGCCCAGGTATTTGCCCCATCATAGGCTCTTGGTATTCCTAAGTGGACTGGCCGAAATTCTTCTGGGCATAGGCCTATGCTTTCCTGCAACCAAAAATGTTTCCATTATCGGCATTTTATTAATGTTGACCATATTTCTATTGGTACACCTCTATATGTTGAAGGGCAAAAAGGAAGGAGCAGGTATCCCAAAGTGGATCTTACTTCTTAGAATCCCACTTCAATTTGTCCTTATGTACTGGGCGTATACTTATTTAGGCCTATAAATTGATTGCACCCTCCGTTCCACAGTTGCCCCCTACATCTGCACCTTCTAGGTGGACATTGCTACTCTTACTAGTTTTAGGTTGCCAATAATTTTACTATGTGATTCGATTAAATTTTAATATTATTATGTTCCGTCAACAATATTATAATAGGAGTATTTCTATCTTTATGATATGAAAATTATCTCCACCAATATTGGAAAAGTTACCAGCTTTCTCTGGAATGGCAGGGAAGAGCAAACAGGGATATTTAAATACCCTACGAACGATCCTCTTTTTCTTGGCAAAACGGATGTTCTTAAAGACACCGTTATAGATAGGGAGCATCATGCTGGAATCAACAAAGCCTGTTATCTCTTTTCATCTGCTCACTACCCATTTTGGAAAACAAGGTATCCAGTATTGAATTGGGACTGGGGAATGTTCGGAGAAAACCTTACTGTGGAGGGTATGGATGAATCCCAAATGAGGATCGGTGACATATACAGCATCGGTAGTGCGTTGGTACAGGTTTCACAACCTAGGGAACCTTGTTATAAGTTAGGGGTACGCTTTAATGATCCCAAAATTTTAAAGCAATTTGTAGATTTTGGATATTCGGGCACTTATGTACGTATTTTACAGGAAGGCCCTGTAAAAAAAGAGGACCCCTTAATTTTGGTCGAAAGATCCGAAAACACCCTTACCGTAAAGGAGTGCTTCCAAATAATTCTTTCGAAAGAAAAGGACCCCTTAATATTACAAAAGGCCATCAACAACCCGGCATTACCGCAATATAAAAGGGATCGACTTAAAAAATTTTTATCCCTATAAATAAAATAGGGGCCAAAGGCCCCTATTTTTCACTTTAATAGTATTTACTTTTCAATAAATTAATTCACCGAAATTGTTTCGTAATAGACATTGGTGCCTTCACTTACAGATACCGTGTAATCATCCTTTACAGCAGTACTAAAGTTGAATACCTTTCCAACAACCAATTCCTTTTCAAATTTTTGGGTAAAGACAACCCTGTTGGCACTATCCACAACATTAATAACTACTGGATTTAACTTCTGGTTGAAGTAGTTCAAATAAAGAACATCCCCATTTTTCCTAAAGAATGGTTTTGTTACTTCGTCACGGGCTATAATGTTTACCTCAGAATCCTCTACACTTATTGTGAACTCTACTGTCCTGATAAGACTTTCCATCTTTAAATAATAAAGACCTTCTTCCAATTTGGACAAATCGAACTTCTTGGTATAATCTTCATCTTCCTTAATATTCTCCATGAATATTTGATGCTTCCCGGTATCGGTCAAGGTCAATGTAGTAGATTCAGTTTGCTTATTTAACTTAAGAACCAATCTTTTGGCTTCTTTAACTGTTGTCAAGTACATTCCTGGGTCATTGGCCATTGCTAAAGTACTACTAAGTAGCAAAGCTGCCATTGCTGTTAATTTTAAAACTGCTTTCATAACATTTAGGATTTAATATTAATAAATCATTTATGGGACAAATGTAGAACAGGAATTCCCCTCCCACTACTCCATAATTCCCCACTTTCTATTCTATTTTACCATCATGCAATATTAAATAATTGTTAACAGGTTAATTTTAGACACATTTAAGTTAAATTTGCATAGAATTGTCTAAAATGGCAGTATTACCTTTACTTAACCTAATGAAATTAACATATGATACCTAAACCTACCTTTGAGGTCATAGAGCCCGACTTCGGTCATTCTTATACCTATCAACAGTTTGATGAACACACCCCTAATAAAATTGGAGTATGGCATTATCATCCTGAAATTGAACTGGTTTATGTTAATGGAGGTTCCGGAAAGCGACAAATTGGAAGCCACGTTTCCTATTATACCGATGGCGATTTGATTTTAATAGGTTCCAACCTACCGCATTGTGGATTCACAGATGTGCTTACCGGCAACAAAAATGAAAGTGTGGTTCAAATGAAACAGGATTTTTTAGGCAACGATTTTTTCAACATCCCCGAAATGAAAAAAATTCAAAGCCTTTTTCAAATAGCCAAAGGAGGTGTAGCTTTCACAGGTAGTACCAAGAAAAAAATTGGTGAAAAAATAGAAATCATGGAATATCAGACAGATTTTCAACGTCTACTCTCCATTCTTAACATCTTAAATGAATTGGGAAATTCCAAGGAATATCAAGTATTGAACGCCCAAGGCTTTTCGCTTCAAACGGAAGTGAAGGATAATGACAGGATAAATATTGTCTTCAATTTCGTAAAAACAAACTTCAAGGAGGAAATAACACTAGAGGAGATTTCCGATTTGGTGAGTATGACGGTACCGTCGTTCTGCAGATACTTCAAAAAAATAACAAATAAGACCTTCATACAATTTGTCAATGAGTGTAGATTGGTACATGCCTCAAAATTATTGGCAGAAAAACCCATTAGTATAACAGAAGTATGTTTTGAAAGTGGCTTCAACAATTTCTCACATTTCAACAAGTCCTTTAAAGCATTCACTGGCCAGAATCCTTCCGAATACAGAAATGAACTGAAAAGTGTACTTCAATCTTGAACCCGTTTTTGACCAACAAAATAGAACTTCCACTCCCGGATAGCGAAATAATCTATTATCCCAATTTTTTAAAAACAAGTGAAGCGGATCATTATTTAAAGATAATTAGAGAAACGACCCCTTGGCAACAGGATCGTATTACGGTATTTGGCAAAACACACCCCCAACCCAGGTTAACCGCCTTATTTGGAGACAACAGCAAACCTTATTCCTACTCCAATATTACAATGCACCCACATCTGTTTACAGCCGAATTACTGGAATTGAGGAATAAGTTGAAAACCGAATTTGGCATACACTTTACCAGTAGCTTAATAAATCTTTACAGAAATGGAAAAGATAGCAATGGTTGGCATGCAGATGACGAGAGGGCCTTGGGCAGAAATCCAGTAATTGCATCCATAAGCCTTGGGCAAGTGCGATACTTTCACCTAAAACATAAATTGAAAAAGGATTTAAAGTTCAAATTATTATTGGAACATGAGAGTTTGCTCCTTATGAAAGGAGAAACCCAACATTGTTGGTACCACCAAATTCCAAAAACTTCCAAAAACATACAGGAACGGATCAATATCACCTTTAGGGTCATTAAATAAAAAAATCGGTTACTGAAACCGATTTTTTTATGCCTTTGCTGTTTCCGTTGGATACTGCCCCTAACCTATCAGGCAATTACGTTAGTCTCCTCACACCCAACTTCAACAACAATAACTCAATAATTTTGCCATTTAATATAAAAATTGGTCAAAAGTCATGTTTTTTTCGATAATTCGCCTAAGTAATACAAATGCGCCACAAACTATTGATTATAGGTACGCTATCAATAAAGATTACACCAACCTTTTGGTATTACCTAGCAGTATGAAAGGCAACCTAATTTACAAAAATTGTAGGAATTGGCTATGAAAAAAGATCGTTCAAAACCTTGGCCAAGCGTACACCTCCCTTTTGCAATTGTTTTTCTACTATAGCCCAGTATTTATAGCTATAGGCATAGCCCAATTTTTCTCCTACCTCAACCGAACCATAAAGTTCGTTGGCCAAATCCTGGGATTCCTCAACCCAGTCATATATATTCCCCTGCTGAATATCCTTTATTTGGCCTTTGGTCAGTTTTGGCAAATTAATGGCCAATTCCGAATAGCTCATTCCATAATCATCTATCATATTGGAGTCCCATAGCTTATGAAGATTGGTACCTCTGCCAAACCATTCCAACTGTATATCATTGCCCCCCTTATCTTCCAATCGGCCTACATGCATAGGTTGGTGCAGATCCCCAATTAAATGGACCAACATTTTTAAGTAAAATACTTTATCTTCTTGCTTGCTATTTCCATCCTTGACAATGGCCATGCACTTTTCAATCCCTATTATTATATCGCCGTCTTCACTAGGTGGAACCTCGGTATATTTTTTATTGGATGGGTAATTCACATAATGCCAGGGGCCAAATTTGGAAAAACTGCGATCTGCCTTTATTTCATCTCCATAATTTGAAACCAAAGCCAAACTTTGCCCATTTAAAAGTTTCTTTAAGGCCTTTTTGGTCCTTCCAGACAAATGTTGTTGAGCGACCTCCCCAATAGTTCTGTGTCCTGTCTTGGACCAGTCCACATCATTGCCAAAGCTCAATTGAAAAATAAGAAGGCACAGTACCGTAATTCTTTTCATATTATAATAAGTTGTTGACTTTTAAAACACCCATTGTTAAAAATAATAGCCACCAATATGATAACGAGCCATAAACCAATTGAAAATTCCATTTTTATGATCCATATACCCATTGATGGATTTCAAAAGTAATGATTTGAAGCATAAGTAATTGTTAAGAAGTTAACCCTTTTAATTTTTTAATTTGATCTTGCAGTTCTTAATTGTAAACGAAGATGTTGAAGAATATAAAAAATTCCTTTTTGAGGATAGGTACAATTTCATTACTCGTAATTGGTGGCTCCATTCTTTTATTGGTATTGAGCGTATATTTGGGTGCCTGGGGAAAACTTCCGAGCAAAAAGGAACTTTCGGATTTTAAGTACCAAAGAGCTTCCGAGGTCTATTCGGCGGACAGTGTCCTTATAGGAAAATATTTTCTGTTTGACAGGCAGCCCATTACTTTTGAGCAGGTACCCAAAAATTTAATAGAGGCTTTGGTGGCTATTGAGGATGAACGTTTTTATGATCATTCCGGAATAGATTATAAAAGTCTTGTCCGGGTGGCATTAAAGACTATCTTAATGCAGGATCAATCTGCCGGCGGCGGCAGCACCATTAGCCAGCAACTTGCCAAGAATTTATATCCTAGGGAAAAATCGGGAAAATTTCATCTGGCCATATCAAAATTTAAAGAAATGATAATAGCTTCCAGGTTGGAAGCCATGTATTCCAAGGAAGAAATTCTGATGCTGTATTTAAATACCGTTTCCTTTGGCGATAACACTTTCGGAATTGAAAGTGCCGCTTTAAAATTTTTTAATAAAAAAGCAAAGCACCTTCTTTTACAGGAAAGCGCAACTCTTGTAGGTATGCTCAAGGCTACTTACGGCTATAATCCCCGTGTGTTTCCAAAGAACAGCTTAAACAGACGCAATTTGGTATTGCAGTCCATGTATTCCAATAACTTTATATCACAACAGCAGGCAGACAGCCTAAAACAACTTCCAATTCAACTTGATTACAGGGAATATGATTACAATGAGGGCATTGCCCCTTATTTTAGGGAAGAGGTTAGAAAACAAATGCTGAGCTGGGCCAAAGCACAAAGGGCAAAAGGAAAGGATTACAATATTTATACTTCGGGACTCAAAATATACACCACATTGGATTCCAAAATGCAAATACTGGCAGAAGAAGCAATGGAGCAACATATGAAAGCGCTTCAAAGCAGTTTTGAAAAAAGTTATGGCAAGCGAGCACCTTGGATAAAGGACCAAAAACTCATTAATAAAATTATACAGAGTTCAGAACCCTTCAAAAAATGGAAGAATACAGGGCTTAACGAAGAGGCAATATTGGATTCGATGAACATTAAAAAGGAAATGCGATTGAGAGATTGGAACCAGGATGAAATGCGTTCTGCCAGCACCATAGATAGTTTATTGCATTATATTAAATTCTTAAATACGGGATCCCTATCCTTGGATCCCACAACAGGGGCTGTGAAGACATGGCTGGGCGGAATTAACTTTAAATACTTTAAATACGATCACATTTCGCAAAGCAAACGCCAAGTGGGCTCTGCCTTTAAACCCATTGTTTATACCGCTGCCCTCGAAAATGGCATAGGGCCATGCACTTACTTTTCGGCCCAGGAAGTAGCCTATGAAAATATGGAAGGTTGGTCTCCCAGTAATTCTGGCAAAAAGGACGAGGCCTACCTAAATTACTCCATGGAAAAGGCCCTGAGCAACTCTGTGAATACCGTGGCTGTAAAGGTTTTGGAGAAAACAGGTATTCCCAATGTGATACAACAAGCAAAGAAGATGGGTATTGAAACACCATTGCCCGCACTACCCTCATTGGCGTTGGGCACAGCAGAAATCAAGATCAATGAACTAGCGGGTGCCTATGCCAGTTTTTTGAACAATGGCAAATCTGTTACCCCATTTTTAATACAACAAATTACCAATGAAAAGGATTCCATAATTGAGGTCTTTAAGCCAGTTGTAGCCGTAAAAAGAGCCTTTTCTGAAGAAACAAGGCAGATAATGTTGGAGATGATGAAGGCTACCGTGAATAGTGGTACTGCAGCGCGAATTCGTTCTACCTACGGCATTAAAAACGACATTGCCGGAAAAACCGGTACCACACAAAACAACAAGGATGCATGGTTTGTAGCCTTAACCCCAAAGCTACTTAATATAACATGGGTGGGATTGGACAACCATGAAATTGGCTTCAACAGCACTAGCCTGGGACAGGGCGCCAATGCAGCATTGCCCATTTTTGCACTGTGGATACAAAAGCTAAATGCGGACAAATCCTTTAATTACATTACTAAAGCCAAATTTCCCACTCCAAACCCCGCTGTGATAAAAAAACTGGATTGTGATCCGGTAAAAAGGGATGGATTTTTAAAAAGGCTGTTCAAAAATCCCAATAAAAAGAAAACCAAGGATTTCAAAAATAGTACTACCAAAGGTTAGGGCTTTTAAATAATCCCAATTCAAGACACGTGGTAATTCATTTTTTTCATATCTTTATGATATCATTTTAATATCATATTAAATAACCAATCATGAAACAAGAAAAAAACATTATCCCTGCCAATGGCTATGTAGCCCTTTTATCTTTATTGGGGCTCCTTATTTTTGCTATTATACTAGTAGTCAGTGGCGTTCCACTGGCATTACCACTCATCTTCATATTTATTATTTCGTTACGCGGGTTCGTTTTGGTCAATCCAAATGGTTCCAGGGTGCTCTTGCTTTTCGGAAAGTACATGGGTACCATAAAAAAGAACGGCCTTTATTGGGTGAATCCATTTTATATCAAAAATAAAATTTCATTGCGTGCCAGTAACTTCGATAGTGAGCGACTTAAAGTGAACGACAAGCTAGGCAATCCAATCATGATAAGTACTATATTGGTGTGGAGGGTAACCGATACCTATAAAGCTGCCTTTGAAGTGGACGACTATAAAAATTTTGTACGAGTGCAGACAGATGCCGCCGTGCGTAAATTGGCCAGTATGTACCCATATGACAATTTTGCCGACGAGGGACATACCGAGGACATTACTTTGCGATCTAGTGTAAATGAAGTAAGTGAGGCCCTTGAAAAAGAAGTTCAGGAAAGGTTGGCCATGGCAGGCATAGAAGTGTTGGAAGCCAGAATTGGCTATTTGGCCTATGCCCAGGAAATTGCCAATGCCATGTTAAAAAGACAACAGGCCACCGCAATTGTGGCCGCACGTCATAAAATAGTGGAAGGTGCCGTAAGTATGGTAGAAATGGCATTGGATCAATTAGGAAAGAAGCAGATTATTGACCTTGATGAAGAGCGAAAAGCGGCCATGGTGAGTAATCTCATGGTGGTCCTTTGCTCGGATAAGGATGCATCGCCCATTGTGAACGCAGGGACACTGAATCATTAAGTTCTGCAAAGCCAAAGGTGCCAAGGTTTAAGAGGGCATCATACAGTTGGCTATCTTTGGTAGATGGTTTATATCCATTTATCTTTGAACTTTTTAGAGAAAAAATTTGTATTTCCATAATGTATTTATCCAACACCGAATTTCAAGTTTGAAATTGGGCAGAACATTTTGGCCAAGGAAAATTGAGGAGTCATTTAAATCTTTCGTTACCCCCTTCGAAGTTTTGGAAATAGTTTTGGAGGGGGGTGAAAACTGATCATATGAGTAAAAAGAAAGCCTTTGCATTGCGGTTGAATGAAGATATGCTGAAAGCCATTGAAAAATGGGCCTCGGACGAATTTCGTAGTGTTAATGGCCAAATTGAATGGATGCTAATGAAAGAACTAAAGGAAGCCAAACGAGCCCCTAGGCAAAAGGAAGACTAATTTTTTTACATACTTCATACTGCAGGAAAAATATTAATGAACCAGCTCCCATACCCAATTATTGCCATAATCATATCTTTGTTGGCAAATCAAGGCTAAAAACCCAAACCCAATTTTTATGATGGATTTCAAAATTTTATGTTCCGATTTGGATGGAACTTTACTGACCTTTAAGGATAATGTCTCCGATTTTACAATTTCGGAAATCAAAAGAATAAAGGACCATCTAAGGATAATATTGGTTTCTGCCAGAATGCCCCAGTCCATGACCTATATTCAAAAAAATCTAGGTATTGAAAATGAACCCATTATATGTTACAACGGAGCGTTGGTACTACACGGTTCAAAAGAATTGTTCTCCACTTATATCAATATGGACCAAATAGCCTCAATTTATGAAATGGCCAACCAGGTTGGAATTCAGCTGGGCCTATATTCAAAAGACGAATGGTATGTGGAAATGGATTCCGAGCGCGTACAAAAAGAAATAAGGTATACCAAGACCCTACCAACCTATAGGGACACAAAAGATACCATGGAAGACTGGAAGTATAGAAAAATGGGAGCCCATAAAATTATGCTGATGGGAAACAAAGAAAATACCGACGGACTTTTCCCTATTCTCCAAGAAAATTTCAACCAAACCCTAAACCTGTACCGTTCCAATGATACCTTGATCGAAATTGCCCCAAAATCGGTTTCCAAATTGACCGCTATCAAACTCTTGCTGGAAGAACATGAAAGTTTAAACGACATTATTGCCTTTGGCGACAATTATAACGATATTGAAATGCTTCAAAATGTGGGGCGTGGAATAGCAGTGGCCAATGCCCGTGAAGAAGTAAAAAGTATTGCCAGCGCACTGGCCCGGAAAAACTCTGAGGATGGGGTGGCCCATTATATAAAACAGCATATTTTAATTTGATTATATTTGGCCAAACTGAAAGTCCCAATTGAACTGATTTTTGTATGAACGAACCTTTTATTACCAATGATACCGTTGTATTTGGACTACTCGCCCTTTGCTTGGGATTTATTTTTTACACCTCTTCCCTAAAAACCGGTTTTTGGAGTAAATTCTACAACATAGTACCCGCCGTACTAATGTGCTATGTACTACCTTCCATATTGGCCAGTAGCGGATTAATTTCGGACGAGACCTCTGGTCTATATTTTATGGCCAGTAGATATTTGCTGCCGGCGGCTCTTATCCTAATGACCTTGAGCATAGATCTTAAGGCTATTGCCAACCTTGGATCCAAAGCTTTGATAATGTTTTTGACCGGTACGGTAGGGATTATAATCGGTGGCCCATTGGCCATTTTATTAATATCTTTTTTCTCCCCGGAAACCGTTGGCGGAAACGATTTTGATGCCATTTGGAGGGGGCTTTCCACTATTGCCGGTAGTTGGATAGGTGGTGGGGCCAACCAAGCTGCCATGCTCGAAATTTATCAGTACAATCCTGACAAATATGGTGGAATGGTATTGGTTGATATAGTGGTTGCAAACGTTTGGATGGCCATAATTTTGTTGGGCGTAGGAAAAACAAAAAAAATAGACCGTTGGCTAAAAGCCGACACTTCAGCTATTGAAGAGCTTAGGATAAAAGTTTCGAAATTTACGGAAAAAATAACCCGGGTTCCCACTTTAAAGGATTATATGATGATGCTGTCCTTTGCTTTTACCGGGGTTGGAGTTTCCCACTTTTTCGGGGATGCCATCAGTTCATATTTGACCAGCACTTTTGATAGCGTAAGCGACAATAAAAGTTTTCTGTCCTTTTTGGGTTCCGGCTTCTTTTGGATGGTTGTCCTGGCAACGGTGGGCGGGATAATTCTTTCCTTTACCAAAGCCAAGAATTATGAGGGTGCCGGTGCAAGTAAAATTGGTGGCATGTTCATCTATATATTGGTTGCCACTATTGGAATGAAGATGGATTTGGGCAAGGTATTGGAAAACCCGGGCCTTATTGCCATAGGTTTTGTATGGATTACCATTCACGCAGTTCTGCTGATCATTGTTGCCAAATTGATCAAGGCCCCCTATTTCTTTCTTGCCGTGGGCAGTCAGGCCAACGTAGGAGGTGCGGCCTCTGCCCCAGTGGTAGCTGCCGAATTTCACCCTGCATTGACCTCGGTCGGTGTTTTACTGGCAGTTTTTGGGTACGTGGTGGGCACCGGCGGTGCCATACTTTGTACAATTCTCATGGAAATTGCATCAAAAGTTTAAAATTCCATAAACTTTAATGATATTTGCGCTTCAAAGAAAATGTTATGAAGAAAATTTTAATGGTCACAGTACTGGCAATATTTATTACCTCCTGTGGGGGCGACAGTACTGAAAATACCATGACCGTTACAGGAAACGTAAAAGGGTTAAAAAAAGGAACCCTTTATCTGCAACACATTGCGGATACCACTTTGGTCACAGTTGATTCGCTTGTAATGGATGGGGATGGTAATTTTTCCTTTACCACCGAATTGGAAAGCCCTCAGTTGTACTACCTATATCTGGACAAAAAGGACAACAATACTATTAATGACAGAATTACCTTCTTTGGGGAACCTGGAAATATAACTATTAATACCAATTGGAATACCTTTGACCTGAATGCAAAAATTGAGGGGTCTAAAAGTAATGACAAGCTAAAGGAATATTTGGAAGTTATGTCCAAATTCAACACTAGGAATTTGGAATATGCAAGATTGAGTATGGACCCCAAAACCCAAAGTGATTCCGCTGCCTTTGATTCCCTTCAAATTTTAACCGATAAAAATGTAAAGAGAGGATACCTCTATGCCATTAATTTTGCGTTGAACAATGCAGATTCTTATGTAGCACCCTACATTGCTGTAAAAGAAATTGCAGATGCCAACCTTAAATTTTTGGATTCCATAAACAATACGCTCTCTGTTGATGTAGCCAATTCCAAATACGGCAAGGAATTAAAGGAACATATTGAAAATCTCAAGAAAGAAACTAAACAATAAAAAAAGCATCCACTTTGTGGATGCTTTTTTTATACCTACCTAGGGAAATACTACCCTAATTTATTAAGTTGTTCAATTAAGGAACCTGCTTTTGTTTCCAATTCCGCTTTAACGGATTTTAAATGGGCCGGTCTGTTCTCCACTGACTTCTGGTTCACTTTCGCGATCAACCCATCAAAGACTTCTATTGCATTATCTATAATTGCATTACCTTCTTTTGAATTTTGCTTGTTTCCAGAAGCTTCCACTAAATACACGGCTTCAATAATATCCCCTAAAACGTAATTAATGTCTTTCTTTAAATCTCTTATACTTGCCATTGATAATATTTTTTTGCAAAAGTAATCATTTTCAGATAGTAACCTCCAAAAGTTTTGCACTCGTTGTTATTATATTTAAGTTTTTGGACTGTGCAGGCACCAAAGTGGTCTCCCCTTTCCTAATTGATACCGAACCGTACTCATTTGAAATAGTTGCTTGGCCCCCAACACACATGAATATGGTGAACGAATCCCTCTTTTCCACATCCAATTCCATATTTTTGGTAAGATTTAAAATGTTGGTGTTAAAATATGGGCAAGATACCATTGTATTCACACTATCCAAATTATCGGAATATTTTACTTTAAAATCATCTTTCTTGGTATAGTCTATGGCATCCAGGGCCAAATCGGTATGTAACTCCCTTAAATTGCCATCTTTATCCCTCCTATTAAAATCGAAGACACGATAGGTAATATCAGAAGTCTGTTGAATCTCTGCCAGCAAAACTCCAGCACCAATAGCATGCATTTTACCAGTGTTTATAAAAAAAGTATCCCCTTCCTTTACGCTTTCGTAGTTCAACAAATCCAATAGCGTATCATCTTCAATACTTTTGGCATATTCTTCCTTGGTCACATCCTTGTTGAAACCCACAATTAATTCCGCACCTTTATCCGCATCCATTATATACCACATCTCCGTTTTCCCAAAGGAATCATGGCGCTTTTTGGCCAGTTCATCGTTGGGGTGCAATTGGATGGACAAATCCTGTTTGGCATCAATAAACTTAATAAGAATTGGGAATTCCTTACCAAATCGGGAGTAAACACTTTTTCCCAATAATTCTTCTGGGTACTTATTGATCAACTCCTGCAAGGAGGTCCCTGTAAAATCACCGTTGGCCACTATTGACACGTCCCCTTTCACTGCGGAAAGTTCCCAACTTTCTCCTGTAATATCGTTCTCAATGGGTTTTCCCAAAACATCTTTTAATTTGGTACCTCCCCATAGGCGCTCTTTCAGGATTGGATTGAATTTTAAAGGATATAAGTTCATGCTGTTTGGTGTTATGTTTTTTATTTCTTTTATTTTTTTATTGGCTTGTTCAACCCAAAGCCTTTTATTTTTATTGATCCAAGCTAACCGGAAAAAGTCACGTAATTTCTTGGTGTCTCATATAGGATAACCTCCAATTCGTGTGAAGCTTCAACAAATGGTCTAAGAAGGTTCCAAATATAAACGGCTATATTTTCGGCCGTTGGATTTACTTTCTTGAACCATTCCACTTCAACATTAAGGTTTTTATGATCCAGATGCTTTTCAATTTTATCCTTAATGAGATCCTTTAGGATCTTCATATCCATTACAAAACCGGTCTCCGGATCAATTTCCCCTGTAACACTTACTACCAGCTCATAATTATGGCCATGAAAATTAGGGTTGTTACATAATCCAAAAACGGAATCATTTTTTTCAAAACTCCAGTCTGGTCTATACAGCCTGTGTGCCGCATTAAAATGAGCCTTCCTACTTACCTTGACTTTCATATAGCCGTATTGTATTGCGAAATATGATTGTAAAACTTATCAAAAATAATTTTAAACCAGGCTGTGTATTTCTCCGGGGAAACAAGTATATCCTGTCTAATATCTACAGGTTTCATCCATTTCCAGGACTTTACCTCTTCGGGGTTTATTTTCGGATCACTATTATAGTGCCCTATCATCACATGATCCAGTTCGTGTTCGGTAAGGCCATTGTCAAAAGGTGCCTTATAAATAAACGAGAACAACTCCTTCAATTCGGTCTCAAACCCCATTTCTTCCTTTAATCTCCTTTTTCCTGCCTGAATATTGGATTCCCCTTCCCGTTGATGGCTACAACAAGTATTGGTCCACAAAAGTGGTGAATGATATTTATGGCCCGCCCTTTGTTGGACCATTGTCTCCCCTTTATCGTTCATTATAAAAACAGAAAATGCCCTATGCAGCAAAGCCTTTTCATGGGCTTCCATCTTGGGCATCAGGCCAATTTGAACATCGGATTCATCAACAAGAATTACGTTTTCCTCTTCCATATGGTAAAAATAAAACCTTTCCCCAATAATAAGGGTTAAGTGCGTCATAAAAATTAAATACTTTAAAACTGAAGGGACTTTACGCCCTTTTTCCTAAAGAAAGGTAAGGGGGAGTTTCCAAATAGGTCTATAACCATAAAGCTAAGCGCAATTGGCTAAAATAATCCACCTGGCACATCCCCAAGCATTGAATTTAGGACTGCCTTAAACGGCCAAGGTTGGTTGATCTATAATATTTCAACAAACCAATGGCTTATGAAATGTGGATATCACTTGTGAAAATCGGGATTGGTATTTAGAAAAATCTGGGAGATTTTAAATTGCCAAGCTCCTTGATGAAGTCGTATCGCAAAATAATCTCAAAGGATCCATCATTAAAAGTAGCTTGTCCCAACTCGGTAGTTTCTTTGTCATAGGCCATTCCGATCAAGAACGAATTGGAGATATTAAAACCTACCATGGCACTTAATGCGGCATCCCAGCGATATGCCGCTCCAACTATAAATTTGTCATTGAGCATGAAATTGGCCGAAACGTCGACCTGGACAGGTGCTCCTTGAACTATTTTAGTTAAAAAGGCGGGTTTAAATTTTAAATTGGTATTCAGGTCAAAGACATAACCGCTTATTAAATATAAATTCATCTGTTCCTTCGCTGTGGATAATGCTTCCCCATTAAAATGCGTCGTTTGTAAAAATCTAGGTACAGAGAAACCTGCATAGAATTTCTCTGTGTGGTAATAAACCCCGGCCCCGATATTAGGTGAAAATTTATTATCAATATCCTGTTGTAAAGTAGGGTCTGGCCCCCCTGGATTGGTATAATCCTGATTTAATTCCGAAAAACGAATATCCAACAAATGGGCACTGGCCTTTAAGCCAAAACTTAATCTGCCTTCTTGGGAAGTATAAATGGTGTAGGAAAAATCCCCATCAAAATAAGTTTCGGAAGTAGGACCAATTTTGTCGTTTACAATTGATATTCCCAAACCTACTCCCCTATATCCTATGGGGGAATGCAAATTTAATGTCTGAGTGGTAGGGGCTCCATCCAAACCTACCCATTGGGACCTATGAAGCGCCGCAATGCTGATATGTCCCCGGGAACCCGCATAACCAGGGTTTACACTTACCGTATTGTACATATACTGGGTGTATTGGGCATCTTGTTGGGACTGTACCGTACTACTAACCAACATGGTCATGACAGATAAGATCAACAACAGTTGCTTGGAGTCTAATATATTTTTTATAAGATTTGGCATCTTTTATCTATTTATATAAATGTATCCCGTAAGGGTCGTCTTCTTTCCTTCCGCCGATGAACTATAATCCAATATATAGAAATAAGTTCCTACCGGCAGTTGATTATCTTTTGCAACGGTTACCCTGCCTTCAGAAGTACCATCAAAAAAGTTGGTATCATTATTATAGGCTTTTGTTGCATAGACCAATACCCCCCAACGGTTATATATTTTGATGGTATTGTTGGGATAATTTTCTATTCCCTTTATGGTCAAAACGTCATGGATGCCATCATTATTGGGTGTTATTACGTTAAACACTTCCACTTGGTCATCCAATATGATCAAATCCGAATCCAAGTAATTAGGAATACCATCCTCATCAAAATCGTCGTTGGCATAATTTCCATCCCCATTTTCATCTTCATCCGCAGTGAGTATTCCGTCGTCATCATCATCATTATCCCTGAAATCAACTTCATCATCCCCATCGGTATTGGGTAGCTCATTGAAGGGATCATTTATTTCATCATTAACATCGATATCAATAGTTGTGCTACCTTCATAACCATCATCCAAACCATCATTGTCCTTGTCCGATCCAATATAAACAACATCCGGCACTCCGTCATGATCATGGTCATGGCCTTCAATACTGTCCGTAACATTATCGTCATCACTATCCTCATCCAAATAATCCGGTAAACTATCCCCGTCGGTGTCTATTGGGAACAAGCCGAGATTACCATTGTTTTCATAGGCATCGTCCAAACCATTATTATTGGCATCAACACCACTAGGAGGAGTATAATCCAGAGTGGTTTGTGCTTCAACATTATCTGGAATACCATCATTATCACTATCAATATCCAAGTAATCGGGGATACCATCACCATCGGAATCCGTTGGATCTGTAGACGGATCATTATCACCATCCAAATTAAGATCCTCGAAACTGTCCAAAATTCCATCGTCATCACTGTCAATTTCAACAATTCCCATTGGGTTCACCAATATATTGACATTGGCCGTACTACAATTTGATTGGTCATCACATATGGTGTACGTAAAAAGATCACTGCCCACATAACCATTGTTGGGAGTATATGTCAGCGTATCGTCCCTTAGATCATTTGGTGTACCATTATTGTCAACAACTACACTTCCATTGGTTGGACTTGTGGTTGTTATGGTTCCAAGAATGGGAATATCATTGTCGTTCAACAAAATATCTATATCAACTGGCGTATTTTCCAAAGTAGCCACAGAATCATCAAAAGCATCAACAATAGGAAGTACTTCCACATTTACAGTGGCTGTACTACAATCTCCCAAGGAATTACAAACAGTATAGGTAAATGTACTTGGGCCATTGTAATTAGGATTCGGAACAAAAGTTATGACATCATCCGACGGATCATTTGGGGTGGCATTATCATCAACAAAAACGTTTCCATTAAATGGATTTGTTGTAGTTAAAATACCAGTGGTGGGCAAGTTAGTATCATTATCAAAAATAGGGACTACCACAGAAGAATCTTCATTAACCGTTATAAAATCGTCCACTAAAACACTGGACTGTTGCAAACATACCACGGTAAAATTTGGCAAATCAAAGGAGTTGCCTGCCTTGGTTACAGTAGCAGTATAGCGCACCACACTCTGTGTTGCAATCACCGTCGGCCTCAGTGGATCTCCACTAACGGCAGGAGACCAATTTATGACAGCACTGGCACCCACATTATTGGATATGTCCATCGTTACCTCATTATCGGGGCTCGTACAATCCGTTACTATAAAATAACCAGTAGCATTTGATCCACATAAGGTTCCGTCATAGGTTGCAAAATAAATCCCTGATGAAGTAACCTCATAAAAAAAATCTGTGCCCAAAACCGTGGAAGTATCGGAAGCCTCATACCATTTGTAATTATGTTCATCGGTACTATTGGGTGCCTGCAACAAAAACTGTGCATTGGCCCAATTTGTACCAAAAAATATGGTTACAAGGGTAAAAAAAAGAAATCTATATATGTGTTTTGGTTTCAAACTCCTGTTATACCTAATTGGTTTATTTTTATTATTTCACTACAAATACTACGTTGATAAGCGAATTATAATCCGTTGGTGTTGCTATAACATCATAGGTCATGACACCAAATTCATCTACACTTACATTATCAAATACCGTATCGTCATAAAACGTAACATAGTAATATAGTTCTGTATTGGCATAGGTTGGTATGGCCCCTGGTGCTAAATCACTTGCCACCATTGGGGATCCAAACTGAGCCGTATATTGAGAATGTAGATCAATTGTCCTACCCGTACCTGTTGAAGAGGCATCCACAGCAATGGACGGTGGATAGAAAATATTAGGTCGTGTATTTGCAATTACATATGGAGTAGCACTGCTGCCATCACCTGTAACACTTATATCATTGCCTGCAGTGACTAAAGTTTCAGTTCCGTCCGGAGAAGGCAATGTAATTGTATTTCCACTTTCAATGGTTAGGTCATTCCCAACCAAAGTAAGTGTTTGGTCATCAGAGCCCAGGGAAGACAATGGCACCGATCTAGCACCACCACCATCTGTTATCGTTAGATTGCCTCCACCAACGGCAAAATCAGTATTGTACTCGTTTCCGATATTTGAATCCGCATCATTAACGTTTAAAGTCACATTATTACCTCCTGTAATTGCAATATAACCAGGGGTTGCATTTGTTGATAATGTTTGACTATCTGTATTATCCAAGAATGAACTCAAATTGAGTGCTGGTGATGACACACCATTGACCGTACTTGTCAATTGATTGGCACCACTTAAACTTAATGCATTGGAATTAATGATATTTACTCCTGATCCTGTTACTCCATTTACAGTGGTTGTCAAAGTATTTACATTACTTGTATTACTTACTGTTGTGGATGGTACCAAAGCACTCTTGTCTATCCACTCCACTATACCTGCATTGCTGGTAACCAATACTTTGTCATTACCACCCGAAGCAACATCTTCCGTTAAAATGGTTCCGTTCAATATCTTAGCTGTAGTTACAGAATTCGCTGATAGTTCGTTGGATGTAATTCCACTTGTAGCAACTGCTAAAGTATAAGGGGATCCTGTTGTTCCTGAACCAGATCTCAGCAGTGTTCCATTGGTTGCTCCTGTTACTTCATTCCCAACTACCTTATCCAAATCCAATGCTTCGCTTGCAGTAATAGCATCGCTCAATTCTGTATCTGTTGCAAATACGGTATTTAAATCTATAGTCTTATCGGCCTCCCCATCGTTCTCTGCAGATAATTCCAAGGTGGTCCCATTTAGAGTAAACTTATCGATCTTCTGGTCGTCCGTGCCCAAGGAGGACAAGGGTACCGTCAAGGTACCGTTGCTATCCGTGATGCTCAGGTCGCTCCCCACTACCGCGAAGGCCGTGTTCACCTCGTTGGTGATGCTCCCGTCCACTTCCGTGGCCGTGATCACATAGGGATCCAATGTAGTACCGCTTCCGGTTACCACATTGATGCCGCCACCAGTTACTATCGTCTCCGAACCATCGGCCACCAGACCGGAAAGGTCCACCGTTAGGTCGTTCCCGTTCTCGATCCCAACGGTCAATATATTGTTCGTTGCGTTAAGGGTAAGTACGTCTATGTTCTGGTCGTCCGTGCCCAAGGAGGACAAGGGTACCGTCAAAGTTCCGTTGCTATCCGTGATGCTCAGGTCGCTCCCCACTACCGCGAAGGCCGTGTTCACCTCGTTGGTGATGCTCCCGTCCACCTCCGTGGCCGTGATCACATAGGGATCCAATGTAGTACCGCTTCCGGTTACCACATTGATGCCGCCACCAGTTACTATCGTTTCAGAACCATCGGCCACCAGACCGGAAAGGTCCACCGTTAGGTCGTTCCCGTTCTCGATCCCAACGGTCAATATATTGTTCGTTGCGTTAAGGGTAAGTACGTCTATGTTCTGGTCGTCCGTGCCCAAGGAGGACAAGGGTACCGTCAAAGTTCCGTTGCTATCCGTGATGCTCAGGTCGCTCCCCACTACCGCGAAGGCCGTGTTCACCTCGTTGGTGATGCTCCCGTCCACCTCCGTGGCAGTGATCACATAGGGATCCAATGTAGTACCGCTTCCGGTTACCACATTGATGCCTCCCCCAGTTACTATCGTTTCCGAACCATCGGCCACCAGACCGGAAAGGTCCACCGTTAGGTCGTTCCCGTTCTCGATCCCAACGGTCAATATATTGTTCGTTGCGTTAAGGGT
>NZ_QJJZ01000021.1 GCF_003201775.1 Arenibacter sp. ARW7G5Y1
AGGCCGCCGCCTTTTTTTGAAAGCACTTGCCGTTTTTACGGTAGGTGCTTTTTTTTGTCCGAACTTTAATAAAAGGGCACGCCTTGGGCGTGATTAGTTCCAGCATCCGTTCCTGCTTCGCTACGCTTGCAGTAACGGGCTGTCATTGAATAGGCCGCCGCCTTTTTTTGAAAGCACTTGCCATGTATATGGCAGGTGCTTTTTTTTTGGACAGGATCTGTTGTGGGCACGCCGCTGGCGTGATTGATTCCAGTATCCGATCGCCAAACGGAAAGTCCAAGGTCGGGAGACTTTGTAAAGTGTGAAAGTCCAAAGTCGGGAGACTTTGCACAGGAACTTTGCACAACGACTTTGCAGAGTGCCATCAATTTTTAAGATCAGCCAATTGCTACATTGAATCATTACTACATTGTTTCATTGCTACATTGTTCCACTTTCAAATCGGTCCATCAGCAAATTTTCAAATCACACAATTGTTACATTGAATCATTGGTACATTATTTCATTGCTACACTGTTCCACTTTCAAATCGGTCCATCAACGAATTTTCAAGTCTAGTGTGAAAGTCCAAAGTCGGGAGACTTTGCACAGCGACGTAATGATTTATCGACACTATGTTAGAGTCGACATAATAAAGGACCGGCCTATTTTCAATTTCGTCTTAAATCAAGTGGTTTCCACATTGGAAGGAGGAAGGCGTCCATAGAGCATTTCACCCAAGTGAAAGCGGCCTGGACGCCGGGGCCGTGGAAAGTGCGTAGATTTAAAGAAATTTAAAATCAGCCTAGCGTTTTTTGGTTCGTTTTTTGGGCGATGCAAAAAATGAACAGGACACAAACTTGAGATAGTAAACTATATCTTTTTGTAATTCACACACAACTTTTAGGATTGTTCTACGGAAAAACCAAAGTCGGGAGACTTTGTAAAGTGTGAAAGTTCAAAGTCGGGAGACTTTGCACAGCAACTTTGCACAACGACTTTGCAGAGTGCCATCCATTTTTCAGATCAACCAATTGCTACATTGAATCATTGGTACATTATTTCATTACTACATTGTTTTACTTTCAAATCGGAACATCAGCAAATTTTCAAATCACACAATTGTTACATTGAATCATTGGTGCATTGTTACATTGTTTCATTACTACATTGTTCCACTTTCAAATCGGCCCATCAACGAATTTTCAAGTCTAGTTGGAAAGTCCAAAGTCGGGAGACTTTGCACAGCGACTTTGCACAGCGACTTTGCAGAGTGCCATCAATTTTTCAGATCAACCAATTGCTACATTGAATCATTGGTACATTGTTTCCTTCCAACCTTCAACAGACAGTATACAGTGTTTGAAACACACTTCAATAAGATCTTTTGCCTTTAAGGATTTATACTTGCACTTAACTTTTGTAAATGACTTCGTAAAGTTACGAAAACCTTTTCGTAAGTGAGATGGCCATGACTAGGGGACAAAACAAAAGGGAATTGAAGATGGACCAGGCAAATGTTGGAGTTTTGTAACTTATATTTATATCTTTAGGCTTTGGAACTACTGTTCCGAGTAACCTAAGCTTCAATTTTATGAAAATTCCATTGTTTTTAAGTGGATTATTGCTGTTTTTTATTTCATGCGGCGATCGTCCATCAAAGGATACTGCAACGACCACCGAAGAATTCCCAAGTATAAAGGATTATTTGCCCTTCTCCGAACTGCCATTGGATGATCTATCTATGTTTAAGGTAGAGACTCCCAACTGGAAAATTGTAGGGGATGTGTATGTGGATAGATCAAAGGACAGGATTTTGACATCTTCTCCGGGGAAAGGAATTCTGGCCAACATACCCGATGATCAGTCAAAAAATGATCATATTTTTACAAATTTTGAACATGGGGATATAGAAATTGAATTGGATGTGATGATGCCGGTCAACTCCAATTCCGGACTTTATTTTCAAGGGAGGTATGAAGTGCAACTATTGGATAGTTGGGGTGTAAAGGAACCAACATATGGAGATATAGGTGGTATCTATCAGCGGTGGGATGACAGTAGGGAAGGCGATCAAAAAGGTTATGAGGGACATTCCCCAAGAACCAACGCTTCAAAGTCGCCCGGACTTTGGCAACATTTTAAAATTATATTTCACTCTCCCAAATTTGACACCTCGGGCAACAAAATAAAAAATGCCCTATTTCAAGAGGTGTGGTTAAATGGTGAGTTGATTCAGGAAAATGTGGAGGTAACTGGCCCTACAAGGGCTTCTGCCTTTAATGATGAAAAAGCTAGAGGACCATTAATGATTCAAGGAGATCACGGTCCCGTAGCTTTAAAAAATATCAAGTATAAAAAGTACGAAAATAAAAAGTTGACCTTGTCCGATATGCATATGACAGAATACGAAAGTAATTCTGATACAATTGCCGGTTTGGATACGCTTACAGTTATTGGAGAGAAAAATGTAGATAGTATTTCCGCCAATATGGTAACTGGAAATAGGGTTACAAGAATTCTAAGTTATAAGGGGCAAATGGATGTTCCGAATTCTGGTACCTACCTCTTCAATATTGGATTAAATCATGGCGGTGCCTTGCTGTTGATCGGTAATGATACTGTGGTTAATCTAAATGGAAAGTTCGATTTGGATACACCAGGGATAGGTGAAATTGAGTTGGAAAAGGGGAAAATACCTTTTACCTTCATTTATAACAAGAATTATCCGTGGTATACAGGTTTCAGTATTACGGCAGAGGGCCCTGAAATGCAGAAAATGGCCCTACATGCAAAGAACTCTTTAAGTTCAGCTAAAAAGAATTCGGATAATGATATACTCATTACGGTTGGAGAAGAGACTGTAACCCAACGTGGGTATATGATGCATGGAGATGAAAAAAGGACACACTGTATTGCGGTTGGGAGTCCTGATCGTATAAATTATTCATATGATTTAAGTAGAGGGGCTATATTACAGGTATGGCAAGGCGATTTTCTTGATGTTACCCAGATGTGGCATCTAAGAGGTACTAACCAGTTGGCGGAACCAAAGGGATTTTCAGTATCCTTTCACGGCGATCCAGATTTTATGACTTTGGAGAATAAAGATATGGTTTGGCCAGACAGCATTCCATCCAACATAAGGTTTAAGCCATTAGGTTATGAAATGCAGGATAATGGATTACCGGTTTTTTTACATCAAGAAGAAGGGACTACTATTAGCAATTCATTTAAATCTTCCAAGGACGGACGGGGACTTGAACGTACCATCAGCATTAAGGGCAATGGTGATATCTGGCATAAAATTGCCGAAGGGGAATCCATTGAACAGTTGGAGGATGGTACATTCATTGTCAACAATGAAAGTTATTTAATCGATTTCTCTGGTAATAGTGGCTTAGATCCTGTAATCCGTCATTCCAACGGAAAGGATGAATTAATACTAAAAATACCCACGAACAGTGGGAACATTACATACAATATTATTTGGTAACCCAAAACAACCAATTATGCAGATTTTAAGACAGGCAGTTTTCTTTGTATTCCTATTAGGAACAGTATATGGTACATTTGGACAGGAAAGTTCGGAAATGGCCAAAAAGGAAGCGGAATATTATAAAATAGTGGATGTTCCAATTCCAAATGATATTGTATTGGAAGTTGGAGGGTTGGCGTTTACGGATGACGATAAATTGGGGGTTTCTACGAGAAGGGGTGAGGTTTGGTTAATAGATAAGCCGTATGGTCCAAACCCTGTTTATAAGAGATATGCACACGGGATGCACGAGACCTTGGGCTTGGCCTATAAGGACAATGGCTTCTATCTTTCCCAACGAGGCGAACTTACTAGATTGGATGACAGGAACGGGGATGGAAAGGCAGATAGCTATAAGACTATTTATACATGGCCTTTGTCCGGTAATTACCACGATTATTCCTATGGTCCGTTAATTTTGCCCAATGGGGATATGTTGGTCACCTTAAATTTATCTTGGATCGGCCACGGGGCCAGTTTGGTAAAATGGAGGGGATGGATGCTGAAAATAACACCTGAAGGGGAAATGACCCCAATTGCAACCGGTTTAAGGTCTCCTGCGGGATTTAATGTGAATTCTGAGGGTGATTACTTTTATACCGAAAATCAAGGGGATTGGGTAGGTTCTGGAAGGATGACCCATTTGGAAGTAGGCGATTTTGCAGGTAATCCGGAAGGCCTACGTTGGACAGATGACCCGCAATCGCCTCTAAAATTGAAACAGGATGAAATAGAAAAGCAATCGGGCTTAAGTCTGTATGAATATGCAAAAAAAATACCTGCCCTTAAGGCTCCAGCCATCTGGTTCCCGCATACCATTCAGGGGATTTCAACTTCGGATATCCTTTATGATACTACCCATGGAAAATTTGGACCTTTTGAAGGCCAGATGTTTATCGGCGATCAGGGGCATAGTAAGATAATGCGAGTTTATATGGAGAAGGTCAATGGGGTGTACCAAGGTGCTTCCTTTTTATTTAGAGAGGGTTTTTCCTCAGGAATATTGCGTATGATCTGGGGTAGTGATTCCAGTATGTTTGTTGGCATGACAAGTAGAGGGTGGGCTTCTACCGGAAAAGCTCCGTATGGTCTGCAAAGATTGGAGTGGACAGGGAAAGTACCTTTCGAAATAAAAACAATGAAAGCCTTGGATGATGGATTTCAATTGGAATTCACACAACCTGTCAATAAAAAATTGGCCGGGGATGTTGCCAGCTATCAAATGAAAAGTTTTACTTACCAATATCACAATACCTACGGTAGTCCCATAGTGGAAGAACAACCAGTAATGGTACATAAAGCAGAGGTTTCACCAGATGGACTTTCCGTTAAATTAACTTTACACGGGATGCGATTGGGCTTTATCCACGAAATAAAAATCCCGGACCTCACCTCTGGGAATGGTAAGAAACTACTACATAACACGGGTTATTATACCTTAAATGAAGTTCCGGGTGGAGTTTTGAAATCCCCACAGATGACAGGTATTGTCAAATCCGGTAAAAGTATCGTTCAGCCTAAAAGAATAACAAAAATGCCAGCTGATTGGAACAATAAATCCGATCAGAAGTTGATGATAGCTACCAAGCCGGGATTGAAGTACGATGTAGAACAAGTTAAGGTTCAGAGAGGGGCTAAGGTAGAGCTTACCTTTAATAACAACGACGATATGATGCACAACCTGGTAATTACCCAGAAAGGCAAGGAATCGGTTGATAAGGTAGGGCAAATGGCCTTGATGTTAGGATTGGACGGACCGGACTATAACTATGTGCCGGATACCGATTTAGTGTTGTACCATACTGCTATTATGCAGCCTGAAACGGCAGAAACAATCTATGTAAAAATGCCGGAGGAACCAGGTGAATATTGGATAGTATGTACTTTTCCAGGGCATTCATCGGTGATGAGGGCGAAGCTTATTGTTCAATAAGATGCGAATTAATTGACATTGTGCCTTGGGTCTTAATCAGTATTACTGGTTGAATACTATTTTTAAAGGGCTTTAACGAATGGGATTTCAATTTGAAACATTTGTATACTTTTGAGGTATGCCTATTAAAGAGGAAAAACTAAATACCCTGTCCCATGCCCTTGGAATATTATTTGGGCTAATAGGTTTTGTAGTGTTATTGCAAAATAGCCGACAGTTAACTTCCTATGCCACGTTCTCAATTATTGTTTACAGTTTTACTTTTGTCTTCTTGTTTACGGCATCAACTTTATATCATTGTGTTAAGCCGTCAAATTTGAAAAACAAATTGAGGATATTGGATCACATCAGCATTTATTTTTTAATTGCTGGCACCTATACGCCAGTAGCCTTAATCATGTTGGAACAAGGAAATGGCTGGTTACTATTTTATACCGTATGGGGAATAGCTGCTGCGGGTACTATTATGAAGTTGTTTTATACGGGGAAATATGAGTTTATTTCAGTATCGCTATATTTAATAATGGGCTGGTTGATTGTTTTGGATCTGGACAACTTACTAAGTAATACTACCACCATTGGGTTGGGGACCCTTTTTCTGGGGGGAGCCTTTTATACCTTGGGAATTCTTTTTTACGCTTTGGAGAGGATCCGTTATAACCACTTTATCTGGCATTTGTTTGTGCTGGGAGGTGCCATCAGTCATTGGTTTTTTATTTTGATCGATGTGGTTTAGGGACGAATAATATCTTCATATTCTTTGAAGAAATCTTCAAATACGGCCATGTTTTCCTTCAAAAATACCATGGTTTCCTGCCAAGTGTTTTTGTTGTGAATGGAAACATTTTCTAAACTAACGGACACCCTTGAAATCTCCTTTCCATTTTTAAGGATAACCGTATCCTCAAATAGGGCTTTTGGCAGGTATTCTTCCAATAAAATAGGCCTAAGTGAAATCATTTTTTCCCATACCCCCAACCGCTTTTCCAAATCTTGACTTTCTATGTCCATAGATATCATAGCACTCTTTAAATCAAAATGAAATTTAAAAGAGCAATCCTTAATGCCAGTGTTATACAGAATCCATTTTCTGGGAAAGGATTTACCAAAGGAAATCCAAAAATCCTGACGTAACTTTTTTGCTTCTTCCTTGCTGAACATTTATAGACCTGGGTGTGCTGTTAATTCTTATAGTGGTTACTAATCTAGAGTAATTGCCCCGTTGTACCAATTTTTCTTGTAATTGGGGACTTGGTTTGGCTTTATAGCATATAAGCAATTGCAATTCCCAATATTATGACGACCAATTTACGCAAGTTAAATTTATGCGCTTCCGAACTTTCGAATAGAATAACAGTCGAAATATGAAGGAAGACACCAATTACCAAGGCGTTAAGAAAAACGGCATACCTATGGGTAAAATCATAATTGGCTGCAATGTAGGTGCCTATGGGAGTCATCAAGGAAAAAAGTACAATAAAGAATATGGCAGACCGCAACTTTATCTTGGAGCTTAATAAGAATATGCTTAAGATAATCGCAATGGGTATTTTGTGGATTAAAATTCCGTAAAGGATAGTACCGTGATTTTCTATAGGCAATCCTTCTAACAGGGAATGGATGCATAGGCTTATAAAAAGCATCCAAGGAAAATCGGATTTTTCGGGATCTAAATGAACATGTCCGTGTTCGGCCCCTTTGGAAAAAAATTCCAGAAAAATCTGGAGTAGGATCCCCAACATAACAAATACCCCTACCGTTTTTGGTTCTGCGCTACCATAAACTTCAGGGAATAATTCAAAAACAGTAAGCGCCAGCAAAAAAGCTCCACTGAAAGCTAGGAGAAGTTTAAAGACTTCCTTGTTTTTTGGTTTTGTGAAGTATACAAATATAAAACTCAGCAATACGCCAAGAATAGGTAATAAATATTTCATTAAGGATTAATTCTGATATTGTACAAAATTACCATATTGGCTAATAAGGGCTAAAATTAACGTATTTTTGCGGTAATCTTAAAGGTAGATATGAACAAAAATTTTAAAATGGTGGCCAAGACCATGTTTGGTTTTGAGGAAATTTTGGCCAAGGAACTGCGTAATCTTGGTGCCGGAAATGTTGAAGAGGGAGTTAGGAGTGTTTTTTTTGAAGGAGATACCGGTTTTATGTACAAGGCAAATCTTTGTTTGCGAACGGCAATCAAAATTGTCAAACCTATCCATTCTTTTCGTGTAAGGGATGAGAACGATCTTTACAAAAAAATCTATGCCATGGACTGGTTCGATTATCTGTCCACCTCTACCACTTTTGCCATTGATGCTACAGTAAATAGCGAAAATTTCACCCATTCCCTATATGTATCCCAAAAGACCAAGGATGCTATTGTGGATAAGTTTAGGGATACGGATGGTAGTAGGCCGGATGTGGATATAAAATTTCCTGATGTTAGGATCAACATCCACATACAGAATGATCATTGCAATGTAGCCCTGGATTCGTCCGGGAGGTCTTTACACCAGCGAGGGTATAGGACAGCGACCAATATTGCGCCCATAAATGAGGTATTGGCGGCCGGTCTTTTGTTGTTAAGTGGTTGGGACGGACAATGTGATTTTTTGGATCCTATGTGTGGCAGTGGTACTCTATTGACAGAAGCAGCTATGATTGCCTGTAATATTCCTGCCAACATTAATAGAAAGGAATTTGCCTTTGAGAAATGGCACGATTTTGATGCCGATCTTTTTGAAAAAATTGTGGATAGCAGCCTTAAGAGAGCAAGGGAGTTCAATCATAGGATTATTGGGTATGACAAGGCGCCTTCGGCAGTAAGAAAGGCCCAGGATAATATTGTCAATGCCAATTTATCCGATTATATAACCGTGGAAAGGAAGAATTTTTTTGATACGGAGAAATTTACGGACAAACATTTGCATATGGTGTTCAATCCTCCTTACGGTGAGCGTTTGGATATAGAAATGGAGGATTTTTATACCGATATAGGTAACACTTTAAAACGAAATTATCCAGGGACCGATGCCTGGTTCATTACCTCTAATTTGGAAGCCTTAAAGTATGTGGGACTGCGCCCTTCCAGAAAGATCAAGGTGTTTAATAGCCATTTGGAGTCGCGCTTGGTAAAATACGTTATGTACGAGGGGAGCAAGAAAGCCAAATATAACAAAGCGGAATAATCCGTTTTTAATGATTTAAAAGTATAGGAATTTTGAAAACAAAATACAAAGCCCTTATCTTTAACTTTCTAGGCTTCTCAATTCTATTTGTTGGGGGCAGATTGTTAATTGGCATGTTATTGTCCTTAAATACACTTGCCCTTGCATTTATAGCAGCTGTGGCCGCCAGTATATTGGCACCTAAGTTTAGTGCTGTAAAAACAAAGTCCGGAGAGAAACTGATGATGAAATGGATTTTTATTAAGGGTTTTCGGGAGCTTTAGGTTGTTCTTGGATTGGAGCCTTCTTTTCTTCCTTTTCCTTAATTTTTTTGGCTTTTTTGTAGAGTGGAATAAAATAGGTGATGGAATAATTGTAACCAACGCCAAATTTACTGCCATCGGTAACCTTATTGAATCCAGGAACCCATAAATTCCTAAAGTTGTCGGGTTCCTTGTTACTGACCAAGAAACCAATGCGAACACTGGCCCCCAAAAAGATATTGGCAAAGAGTTCGGCTTTTATACCCAGCACGGCTTCCAACCAGCTGGCATTTAATCCGCTAAATTCTTGGGCGACATCTGAACCCAAGGGAAAATCATTAACAGCATTGGGGTCCGGATTAATTTGATATTCGGGATCGGTCCAATAACGGTTGGTGTCAAAAATTTGATAATTATTCAAAGTTTGGCTAAAAGTACTGTAGGCATAACGCCCCCCTACGTGTATGGAATTGTTCATGCCATACCAATTTCCATAGGTGTTGTAATCCACACCCAGTTTTAAGTAGCTTCCCGAGGTGGTGAAATTGTATAAGTCCTCTTGTTTGGTATTTTTTTCATTACCAAGTTCTGCAGCCACATATAGTTTATTTGTTATCCTATAGTCCCCAACTATTTCAAATCCTTGATAATCATCATTTAAGAATGAAATTAAAGGGCGACTTAGGTCTATCCCCACCCTAATACCATAGGGGTCGGTGTGTACCACAGTGTCTTTTGGTTGCAAATCGATAGGCTTGCTTTGGGAACTCCCCAAAAGAAAGGCTAGAAATAAAAAGCTACTAATGAAATATCTTAACATGCGCTGCTGTTGAATTTTCTACCAAGGGGGTTACAATTTCTATATCCTTTATCCAATTATCGGTTTCCATTTTTAGATCGCTATTCAATTCTTCATAATTGGCAATATATCCACAGGCCCTGGAAACAAACTTATCTATTTTGGTGTAATTTAGGTACAAGGTATCCAAGTCTCCCCCTTCAACCGTAATAGTCTCTCCTCCCGAATCTGTAGTTTCAACATCTGCAGAGTTCCTAATAAAATAAAAACCTGTGCTGTTCTCTGTGACCTTCAAAGGAATGGCAATTGAATCCAAATCCGTTCTATCGGATACTGTTGTGACCGTGGTATTCTGGCCAACTCCCACAATTCTAAGTTTGGTGACCTTTTTTAATACAGTGGGGTTGTCCACATTATAAAATCTTATCACTAATAAAGGGGTGTCCCCATCTATACAGATATCATCCTTTTCACAGGCTCCAAAGCAGATTAATATAATTAAAACTAATATTGGAATGTAGAATTTTTTCATGCTCGGTTGGACTATTTGGTCCGTTTTTTCAAAAGTACAACATTTTCAACATGATGGGTCTGTGGAAACATGTCCACTGGTTGCACCTTCATAATTTCATAATCTTCCTTCATCATCTCCAAATCCCTGGCCTGTGTGGCGCTATTACAGCTAACATAAACAACCCTTTCCGGTGCAATGGATAATATTTGTTGTACAACGGCCGCATGCATACCATCCCTGGGAGGATCGGTAATAATAAGGTCGGGACTGCCGTGTTCCTCAATAAAACTAGGATTAAAGACATTCTTCATATCCCCTACATAAAAATCTACATTGTCTATTTTGTTTCTTTTTGCATTGGCCTTGGCATCGGTGATAGCTTCGGGAACGGCTTCTATTCCTATTACTTTTTTGGCCTTTTTGGCCACAAATTGGGCAATGGTGCCCGTACCGGTGTAAAGGTCGTAAACCAATTCATTTCCAGTAAGTTCGGCAAAATCCCGGGTTATCTTGTATAGTTCATATGCCTGGTCCGAATTGGTTTGATAAAATGATTTGGCATTTATTTTAAATTGAAGACCTTCCATTTCCTCAAATATATGATCCCGTCCAGAATAGCATATGATTTCCTGATCATATATGGTATCATTTTGTTTTTGATTGATGACATATAACAAGGAAGTTATTGCAGGAAAGGTTACTGCCAAGTGGTTCATCAATAATTCCCTCTTCTCCAAATCGTCCTCATAGAATTGGACCATAACCATGATTTCACCAGTAGAGGAGGTGCGAATCATTACTGTGCGCAACATGCCCCATTGATTCCTGGGGTTAAAGAAAGACAAATTGTTCTTAATGGCGAAATCCTTTATTTCCAACCTAATCGCATTGGAAGGATCTTCTTGCAAATGACATTTTTTAATGTCCAAGATTTTGTCCCACATTCCAGGAATATGAAATCCCAATGCGTTTTTATCATCAATTTCCTTGCCTGAGTTTATTTCCTCCAAGGTCAACCATCTACTATCAGAAAAAGAAAATTCCATCTTGTTCCTGTAGAAGTATTGCTTTTTGGATCCTAAAATGCGACTCGTTTCTGGCAATTCCAAATGACCAATTCTTCGTAGGTTGTTCTCAACTTCTTTTTGTTTGTAAAATAGCTGGTGTTCATAGCCCATATCTTGCCATTTACAGCCCCCACATACTCCAAAATGTTCACAGACAGGGGTAGTTCTTTTACTCGAAAAAGTATGGAACTTGGTGGCAACGCCCTCAAAATAGGCCTTCCTTTTTTTTGTGGTCATAACGTCCACAACATCTCCAGGGACAGTGTTGGTCAAGAAGATTACCCGGCCATCGGGTGCCTTTCCTGTGGTCTTGCCTTTGGCACCGGCATCTACTACTTCCACGTTTTCAAAAACTTGTCTTGTATTCTTTCTGCGCATGGCGCAAAAATAGGAGAATTTTTTAGGATTTATGTAGCTTTTTAACAGAGTCTTGTAGTCTATTTTACAATTCTATATTTTTATCAAAAAAATAATTAGGGCAAATGCCCTAGTTTAATTATATTTGGAAATAAATCTTCTGGCTTTGAAAACTAAACAGAAAATTATTCTTCGGGCAATAGCGGCATATAACGCCCATGGAGTTACCAATGTGACAAGTAGGGACCTGGCCGATTCCTTGGGTATTAGCCACGGAAATCTGGAATACCATTTTAAGAACAAAGAAGAGTTGCTAATGGCAATTTATAAGCAAATGAGGAAGGATATTTCAGAGGTTTATGAGGAAAAGGTCTTGGACGGAGATCCGTTTATGCACTTCAACGATCTATTGATGAATTTGGAATCCTTTCATGATAAATACTCGTTTTTTAACCTTGATGTTCTGGAAATCTCTAGAAATTTCAAGAAGGTAGATAATTTGTTGAAGAAGACTTTCCAAATCAGGAGGGAGCAGATGGCCCTGTTTTTTAGACGATTTATGGATTATGGATATTTTAAGTCGGAAATAAAGGAAGGAATTTATATGCGATTGCAGCATACCATTAGAATTATTATAACCTTCTGGAAGTCACAGAAAGTGGTTCTGCCTTATTCCGCTTTTACTGCAAATAGTACCTTGACAACTTATATATGGGACCTGTTATTGCCACATATGACTTCCAAGGGTTTATCTGCCTATAGGAAACTTAATCCCCTTTCAAACTAAAAATAATGAAAACAATCTCTACTATTGATTCATTGGTTGTAGTATTATACATTATAGCTATAGTCGCTGTAGGTTTGTGGTATGGAAGGAAAAAGAAAGATACCAGCGATGGTTATTTTTTGGCCGGAAAATCCCTGACTTGGTCAGTTATCGGTGCTTCGCTTTTTGCCTCCAATATTTCCACTGTCCATTTAGTGGGCCTGGCGGAGTCAGGTTTTAAGGATGGCATTGTATGGGGAAATTTTGAGTGGTTTTCTGCTTTTGAACTTATTATTTTAGCCTTTGTTTTTATACCTTTTTATCTGCGTACCAAAATAACCACCTTGCCGGAATTCTTGGAAAAACGCTACGATTCCCGATCAAGGGTAATTTTGGCTATTTTTAGTATCATGGCCGCTCTATTTATGCATATTGGCGTTAGTTTTTATGCGGGTGCCGTAGTTTTTGAAAGTATTTTTGGGCTAAATATCTGGACATCTATAGTGGTAATAGCTATAGCAACAGGTGTTTATACCATTATAGGGGGGTTGACATCTGTGGTAGTGACGGAAGCGGTACAAACAGTGGTGTTGATATTGGGGTCCCTTACCATAACCGTGTTGGCAATTTGGCAATTGCCGGAGGTCGGAGTTGATTCCTATGGTGCTCTAAGGGAGGCGGTAGATCCAGATAGATTAAGGGCCGTTAATTTCGATTCGGGAAAAAAGGGATTTACTTTTTTGGATATGCTTTTCGGTCATTTGGTGCTGGGCATTTGGTATTGGTGTACAGACCAAACTATTGTACAAAGGGTTTTAGGGGCTAGGTCCGAGAAGCAGGCTAAACTGGGCGCTCTATTCGCAGGTTTCCTTAAGATTTTACCAGTTTTTATAATGGTGGTCCCAGGTATTTTGGCGGTCGCCCTTTTTCAGGATCAAATTGGAAGCGATACCAAAAGTGTACTTCCGGTCATGATTGTTAACCTAATGCCCATTGGATTAAAAGGACTTATGGTAGCGGCTTTGTTAGCGGCAGTAATGAGCAGTGTGGCGGCGGCCCTGAACAGTTGCTCCACCTTAATTGTTTATGATGTTTTTGATAAATTAAAGACAGATCTATCCGATGGTTCCAAAATTAGGATTGGCAGAATTACGGGTGTTATAGTTTTGTTTTTGGCGGTTGCCTGGTCGCCTTTTCTAGGTGATTTGGGAGGGATTTTCGAGTTGATCAATCAGATGTTCTCCATATTTGCACCTTCAATAGTAACGGTTTTTGTTTGGGGAATTCTAACCAAAAAAGGAACCTCCAATGCCTCATTTTACACCCTGTTGGGGGGGAGTTTATTTGCGGCTACCATCTTTTATATAGAAAAGTACGTGGTTGTAAAGGGTTTGGAAAACTATATTTCCAGTCCACAGGGTTTGGGCATTAATTGGCTCCGACAAACCTATTTATTTTTTTTAATATCCACTGCTATATACTTCCTTATATCCTACTTTGATAAAAGTAAACAATGTATTCCAGAGGAATTTTATATTAAGGTAAGCAAGTCAACAAAACTTATTAATTATTTAAGTCTTTTGTTGGTGTTGCTCATGCTGATATTATATTTAATTTTCTATTAAGGTGTAAAAACAAGGCATGAAAAAATTTCAGTTTATTATTCTACTTTCCATATCGGTTATACTCTGTGGTGTGGTTAATGCACAAACGGATGCACAGCTTGGATTACATTCAGAAGGTGGCCCATGGAAATTTTATCCTTCCAAGGAAAAAAACGACAGTCTAAAAAATGTTTTGCTCATTGGTGATTCGGTCATGAATGGTTTTCATCAAATTGTTATCGATAGTCTAAGGGAAAACGCTAATGTAGATTACTGGCTCACTCCAAAACATTTAAATAGCGAGTATCTTTTTTCTGACCTTAAAATAGTTCTTACTTCCAACCAATATGATGTAATCCAATTTAATATTGGACTACATGGTTGGCCAAAAGGACGTATTAAAGATGATGAATATATCCCACTACTTGAAAAATATGTACAAACCTTAATAGAAAACGCGAAGGGAGCAAAGCTGATATGGGCAAGTACTACGCCCGTTACCGAACAGGACAGGGCGGAACTGAATATGGAAATAAATCCTACCATAACCCAACGTAATGAATGGGCAATCGATGTAATAAAAAAACATAATATCGTCATAAACGATTTGTATGGTTTGGTTTCAAACAAGTTGTTTTTGGCAAAGCTCGATCGATTTCATTGGCTTGAAGACGGTTATGGGTTGATGGCAAATCAAAGTACTGGGTTTATCAAAAGAGGATTAAATGAATCATCTGCATTACCAACGCTTTCTGATTACAATGTTGTTTGGCACAGTCCTTCTGTTAATTCTTTGGGATCAATGCCACTAGGAAATGGGGATATAGGAATTAGCCTATGGGTGGAGGAAAGCGGGGACTTACTGTTCTATATTTCCAAAACCGATGCCTGGAGTGAAAATGCCAGATTGTTGAAATTAGGAAAAGTAAGACTTTCATTGTCGCCAAATCCTTTTAGAACTGGTTTGCCGTTTATGCAGGAATTGATACTTAAGGATGGTTTAGTGCATATAGAAGCGGGGTCAAAAGAAGAATTGGTCTCCATTGATGTTTGGATCGATGCCAATCATCCTGTGGTAGAGTTGGATGTTAAAAGTGAAATTCCAATTTCTGCAATAGCTTCAATAGAACCATGGCGTATAGAACGCAGGCAAATTACCGATAAAAACGAAATACACTCTGCTTATGGAGTAAACGGGGGACCTGAGGTTTTTGTGGAGAAAGATTCTGTGCTGGCAAACAACGATGGTATAATCTGGACGCACAGGAACAACAGATCCATTTGGAAGGATAATTTGAAATTACAGGGGCTAGAGAAGTATTCGAAACAAAATAATGATCCTTTACTTCATCGAACCTTTGGTGGATTGATCCGTTCAAAGGAAATGGTAAAGGCGGGCCATGGGAAGTTAAAAATGGACAATACTTTGAAACAGTTCTCAATTTCTGTTCATGCTTTAAGTTCCCAGACCGAAACCCAAAACGACTGGACACAACAAATCATGCACAGTGCAAAAATTATTGAACTGTTATCCCGCTCTGAGAGATTCATAGACCATAAAAATTGGTGGCATTCTTTTTGGAGTCGCAGTTATATTCACGTATCCACAGATGATGCAAATGAAAAGGAGAAAGTGTACAATGTATCCAGGGGCTATGCCCTGCAACGTTATATGAACGCCTGCTCAGGTCGAGGAAACTCGCCCATTAAGTTTAACGGATCAATATTTACCGTTGACACTAAAAACCTTGATGATAGATTTGGAGGTTTTGATGCCGATTACCGACAGTGGGGTGGTCCTTACTGGTGGCAAAATACTCGTTTGCCCTATTGGTCGATGTTGGAAGCCGGTGATTTCGATTTGATGCTGCCCCTTTTTAAAATGTACAGGGATGCATTGGCAGTACGCAAAGAGGCCACCAAAGTATATTATGGTCACAAAGGGGCATTCTTTCCGGAAACCATGTATTTCTGGGGAACATATACCGACGTCAATTACGGCAGAGACAGGGGTGAGTTGCCATTGGGTACAACTGAAAATAGGTTTATCAGACATTACTGGCAAAGCGGTCTGGAAATTTCATTAATGGCTCTTGACTATTTTTCCTTTACCCAAGATGAAAAATTATTTAAGGAAACCATACTTCCAGTGGTAACCGAGATAGTAAACTTTTACGATGAGCATTGGGGACGCGATAAAAATGGAAAAATTCTATTCGACCCGGCAATGGCGTTGGAAACCTACAAAACTGCGGTAAACCCATTGCCAGAAATTGTTGGAATAAATAAGGTTTGTAAAGAATTATTAAGATTACCGGATAATTTGATAAGTAAATCCCAAAGAAAACAATTTAAGAGATTGATTTCAGAATTACCGGAAATTCCGACCCGCGTAGTTGAAGGGGAAAAATTATTGGCTCCGGCTTATGGGTACAGTGGTAAGCAGAATATTGAAAATCCCGAGTTATATGCCATCTTTCCTTATAGAGCATTTGGAATAGGTAAAGAAAATATTGAATTGGCAAGGAGAACTTTTCATCAGCGGGCAATAAAACAAACCGGTGGATGGCAACAAAATGCGATTAAAGCAGCCTATCTTGGACTAATTGATGAAGCGGCAGAATTAACTTCCCAAAATTTTAATGCAAGTACAACCCATTATCGTTTTCCCACAATGTGGGGTCCAAATTATGATTGGACGCCAGACCAATGTCATGGCACTGTTGCCATGACTGCACTGCAAAGGATGTTGGTTCAATACGATGGTAATAAAATTTACCTTTTTCCTGCATGGCCCAAAAATTGGAATGTGGATTTTAAAATTTTTGCCCCGAAAAATACAACCATCGAAGCAACCATAAAAAACGGGGAAATTACACGATTGGAAGTGACTCCCGACATAAGGGAAAACGATTTGATCAATACCTTAAAAAAGGCTGAATGAAACTAAATTTGATGGCAACTGCCATGTGCACATTATTTCTATTTATAAAAGTATTTCCCCAGGATGTTTATGTTGGTCCTAGCGGTAACGATAATAATATGGGCACGAAAACCAAACCCGTTGCCACACTGGAAGCGGCGCGTAATTTAGTCCGACAATACAAGGCCATAAATGATTTGCCAAAGGGAGGAATTACCGTGTGGATAGGAAAGGGACAATATGATCAGACTGAACCATTCATTCTTAATGAGAATGATTCGGGTAGTCCAGATGCTCCAATTGTTTGGCGGACATTGCCAAACGAGCCTGTAAGTGTCACAGGAGGTAAAAGCATTCCAGTTGAAAAGTTTGAAAAGGTCACCAATAGCACTATACTTAAGAGACTGTCTAAAAATGCTGCCAAAAATGTGTTGCAAGTCAATCTCAAGGAACTAGGTATTAATGATTTTGGGCAGATAAAACAGTACGGACATGCCATGTCCGTAGTTCCTGCGCCAATGGAGGTGTTCTTTAATAACGAGGCCATGGATCTGGCACGATATCCAAACGAAGGATATATTAAAATAGGAAAAGTTCTTGATCCTGGATCGGTTCCCAGAAATAGAGATTATAGTAATCGCGGGGGAATATTTGAATACACCGATCCTAGACACGCATTATGGGCAGGACAAAAAGATGTGTGGTTTCAAGGGTCTTTCAATTATGGTTATGCAGATGACAATATTTTGGTTGAAACAATCGATACTCAAAAGAAACAGATTAAACTAGCCATGCCATCTTTGTACGGCGTTGCCCATGGACGCGATTTTCAGCACTACGTGGCGTATAATATACTTGACGAACTGGATAGCCCTGGAGAGTGGTATGTGGATAAAAAATCGGGAATGCTTTATTTCTGGCCTCCTACTGCGATTGAAGAAAGTTCTATGATAGTTTCAATATTAGAAGATCCAATAATTAGTTTGGAAGGAGCTAGCTTTGTTACTATTCGTGATTTAACAATAGAAGTAGGTAGGGGTATTGGTGTCTATATGGAACGGGGCACCAATAATTTGATAGCGGGTTGTACGGTTAGGAATGTTGGTACTAACGGTATTTTTATGGGACAGGGAGCAGAACAAACCTTTCCGCTTGTTACCCATGATGATTATGAGGGAGTGCCTGTTTCTAGGAGGATAGGGAATTTGCAGGGCCATATCTACAAATATACTGCTTGGGATCGCAATGCTGGTTCCAATCATGGTATATTGAGTTGTGACGTATACAATACAGGTAGCGGTGGCATTTTCCTGAGCGGTGGGAGTAAACGAAAATTGATTCCGGGAAATAACTATGTAGAAAATAGCAAAGTACATGATTATAACAGACGCAACAAATTTCTTTGGTCGGGAATTAATATTGATGGCTGTGGGAATAGGATCTCACATTGTGAAATCTTCAATTCCGAGTGGCAGGGAATATATGTACATGGCAATGAGCACCTTTTTGAATATAACGACATTCACCATGTAACCTTAAATTCGGATGACACTTCGCCTTGGTATATTGGTCGCGATCCCAGTGATAGAGGTAATATTATTCGTTATAATTATTTTCATCATTGTGGTAATCCAAATCGTATGAATATGGGGATTTATTGCGATGATTCAAGTACAGATGTATTGGTATTTGGCAATGTTTTTTATAAGATGAACACCAAACATGGCATATTATTCACTAATAGTGGCTGGGATTTAAAAATGAAGAACAATATTGTTATTGAGCCAATTTCTTATACGGCAGAAATATCAGCACATTATTATACATGGTATAGTGGAGGGGGACCTCCAATGTTTGGTGAAGACGGACTTTTAAGAAGACGTCTTTTGAATAATGTAAAAATCACTGAAGCTCCATATGCTGAAAAATACCCCGAGTTACTTAATTACCTAAATCCCATTGTTGATGGAAAAGAATGGGAAGGAATGAGGGCAAGACGAAATGAATTATCGGGAAACCTTATTATAGGTGGACCTGAAAATCCGCTACATTTAGTTGGTGGAGTGCACGCCCAATGCGAGGACATAAAAAATTACAGAACAGATCATGACCCAGGATTTGTTGATTTCAAAAACGAAAACTTTAATCTTCGTACAGATTCTGAGGTGTTTAATAAAATCCCGGGATTTGAAGCCCTTCCATTCGATAAAATGGGACTTTATATTGATGAATACAGAAAAAGTATTGATTAGGGTATGATATGAAAGCATTGGATATTTTGGCAATTGGGGACTAGAATCACCAGGCCGATTAAATAAATTCGCGGAACAAGGGTTCGGCAGCTAAACTAATATTGGCTATATTAATAGATGGAATTTGAAATTTAGACAAGAGATTATAAAACCAGAAAAACCACGCCCCATAGTTCTTATCGGTGCAGGTAGCATTGTTAAAGATGCCCATTTGCCAGCTTATGAAATTGCAGGATATAGGGTGTTAGGTATATATGATCTGGACGAAACCAAAGCGAAAACTTTAAAAAAGCGATTTAATATTGTAGAGAAAGTATATAGCTCTTTAGTTGATTTAATCGTTGATGCCAAGAAGAATGACGCACTTTATGACCTGGCGTTGCCGGCAAGTGAACACAAAAGGATTTTGGAACAGTTGCCAAATAAATCTCCCGTTCTTATTCAGAAGCCTCTGGGGGAAACCTTGGAGGAGTCCAAACTAATTGTGGAGTTATGTAGAAGAAAAGGCCTGGTTTCGGCTGTAAATTTTCAATTGCGGTATGCCCCCTATATGATTGCGGCCAAGGACATGATAGATCAGGGATTGATTGGGGAAGTATATGACATGGAGGTTTTTGTAAATGTCTTTACACCATGGCATTTATGGGATTTTTTGTATTACCTGCCACGAGTAGAAATATTGTATCACAGTATTCATTATTTGGATTTAGTGCGCAGCTTTCTGGGAAATCCAAAAAAGGTATACGCAAGTACTGTAAAGCATCCTAAAATGCCTGAACTGGCTTCAACCCGTACCTCTATGATATTGGATTACAACGAGTATATCCAAGCGAGGATAATGACCAATCACGGACATGAATATGGAAAGGAAAAACAGCAGTCTTATGTAAAGTTTGAAGGGACAAAAGGGGCTATCAAAATAAAAATAGGAGTTTCAATAGATTACCCAAAAGGAGTACCCCCCACCTTTGAATACTTTATTTTAGGCCAAGAATCAACTAAATGGAAGGAATTACCACTAAAGGGCGGATGGTTTCCCCATGCCTTTATGGGAACAATGGCCAGTTTGCAAAATCACTATATAAATCCTAGCCAACCATTGTTAAATTCAACCGAAGATGCATATGTAACAATGCAATTGGTAGAATTAATGTACACTTCAAGTAATGAAGGAGGAATGAATTTTAATTTAATAGAATAATTAAAAATGAGAAAATTACTTTTTTGCCTCTCCATTTTATGTTTTTTTTCAGGTGAAGCCCAGCACAACAAAGTCAAAAAAAAGAGTGGCACCAAAAAACCGAATGTCTTGTTTATAATTGCGGATGACCTAACGGCTACGGCGATTTCATCCTATGAAAACATGGCTTCCAACACCCCTAATATTGATCAATTGGCAGCCGAAGGTACTAGATATACAAAGGCCTATTCCCAATACCCAGTCTGTGGTCCATCTAGGGCCTCCCTTATGTTCGGCTACTATCCCAATGCCACTAACACGTATGGATATGTTAGCGGTAGGGAAAATGTTGGTCCAACAAGAAAATCACTTTCCCAACTATTTAAGGATAATGGGTATTATACTGCCAGAGTGAGTAAAATCTATCATATGGGGGTACCAATAGATATTGAAACAGGATCCAACGGACAGGATGATGAGGCATCCTGGACCGAACGCTTTAACAGTCAAGGACCAGAATGGACTGCGGAAGGAGAGGCAGAACTGGTGCAAAATAACCCTTATGGACTGAAACCTAGAAAAGGGGGGAATGTTATGACCATTGTAAAGGCAGACGGGGATGATTTGGTGCATTCTGATGGAAAAACCGCTGAAAAAGCTATTGAACTTATTAAACAGCACAAAAATAACCCCTTCTTTTTAGCAGTGGGTCTAGTTAGGCCACACGTACCCTTTGTGGCACCTAGAAAGTACTTTGAACCTTATCCACATGAGCAAATGGTATTGCCTCCTAAGGTGGAAAACGATTGGGATGATATTCCCGCCCGTGGAATCAATTACGTCACCAGTGTTAATGGTGAAATGTCCGAAGAACAAGAAAAAAAGGCAGTTGCTGGGTATTACGCATCAGTGGCCTATATGGATGCACAAGTGGGGAAGATTTTAAAGTCTTTAAAGGAAGAAGGATTGGAAGATAATACCATCGTTGTTTTTACCTCAGATCATGGATTTCACTTGGGGGAACACCGCTTCTGGATGAAGGTGAGTCTTCACGAGGAATCGGTTAGGGTCCCCTTAATCATCAAAGTGCCTGGAAAGTCACCTGCAGTCTGTAATTCCTTTTCGGAACTTTTGGATTTATATCCTACCCTCGCGGAATTGGCGGGCATAAAAACTTCCGGTCATTTACAGGGAAAAAGCTTAGTTAAAACTCTGGATAATCCCAAGATCAAAGTGAGGGATTATGCATTTTCGGTGAGTCAGGGGGGTAAGTCCTTTTTGTTGCGTAACCATAAATGGGCATATATACAGTATGACGAAGATGCCGGGGCCGGAATGGAACTTTTTGATATGGAGCACGATGCCAAACAGTATAATAATTTGGCGCACAATCCCAAATATGCGGAAATAGTGATTGAAATGCAAAAAACATTGCGGGAGAAATTAATGGATATTAGAACGAATGATTTGGGCATCCAATATGGATCGAATTAGGGGGGTTATCAATCAATTCTGGAAAAGACAAAGGACAAAGTGTTTCAATTCTACAAAATATGGGCTTTATTAAAATGAATAGGATCCTTACTTATAGCAAATTGGAATCTGTCGTGTTATGTAATAACACTGCTATTTTTTGTAATGCACAAAGTATAAAGCTTATCCCAGGGGAAATTAGTACTGAAAACGATGGCAGTTCTTTTAATGTACAGATTCCATTGGAAATTGTTATTGAATAGTATTAAAATTAATAATTAAATGAGATACGAAATGAAAATTTATTTAAAAAATGTGGTTGCACTCCTAGGCCTGATTTTTGTCCACAATTTAAGTGCTCAGTCTTTAGGTGGCGGAGAAGCCAATCCAGACCTATTAACAAACAAGGAGGCATTAAAATCATTTCAGGACATGCGTTTTGGGATGTTTATTCATTGGGGACCTGTTAGTTTAAGAGGGACTGAGATAGGCTGGTCCAGGGGTAAACAAGTGTCCAAAGAGGATTACGACCAGCTGTATAAGGAGTTTGATCCCGTTTTGTTCAATGCCGCTGAATGGGTAAAAACTGCTAAGGGGGCTGGGATGAAATATATTGTACTGACCTCAAAACATCATGATGGGTTTTCCCTCTGGGACAGTAAATATACAGATTACGATATGGGTAGTACGCCTTATGGCAAGGGCATTCTAAAAGATTTGGTGGAGGAGTGCAAAAAACAAGGCATGGTGTTCGGAACCTATTATTCCATTGCAGACTGGTATCATCCTGATAATCCCGTGATATATCCTGCCGATGATTATCAATTTCATGTAGAGAAGGATTTTGAAGACGCCCAAACGAAAGCTCGAATGGAACGCTATGTCCTATTTATGAAAAATCAGTTGAAAGAATTGATCGAAGATTATGACCCTGCATTTATTTGGTTCGATGGTGAATGGGAATGGGCATGGTCCCACCAGATGGGAATGGACTTATATGCTTACCTAAGAGGATTGAAAGAAGATTTATTAATCAACAATAGGGTAGATAAAGGACGTGTTGGAATGGAAGAAACTATGAAGAGTATCCAATACGCTGGAGATTATGCCACCCCTGAACAACAAGTGGGCGCATTTAATATGGAGACACCCTGGGAAACCTGTATGACCATAGCAACACAATGGGCATGGAAGGCGAACGATAAGATAAAGTCTAAAGAGGAATGTATTCAAACACTGCTAAAAACTGTTGGCGGGGATGGTAACTTACTTTTTAATGTGGGACCAATGGCAGACGGTAGAATAGAAAAAAGACAGATAGATCGTTTGAAGGAAATAGGGGACTGGTTAAATCTGAATGGGGATTCCGTCTATGGTACCCGAGGTGGCCCTTATTTACCTACAGATTACATGGTTAGTACCCGAAAGGACAGCAAAATATTCCTACACTTGCTAAACACAAAAAAAACAAAAATAAAATTGCCATTTCCGAAAGATGTGAAAATTAATAAGGCCTATTTTCTTCATGATAGTCAAGAGGTGACAATTGATAAAAGTAAAACAGCGATTACCATTAATCTGCCAGACAATTTACCCGATGAGGTAGCCTCGGTAATAGTCCTGGAATTGAATAAACCGGCAATGGCAATTCCGCCGATAGAACGCATGAACTATTGATCCAGCAATGATGATCTTCTAAAATATTACAAAATCATGATTAAAGTTGTTTTCAATATGGTTTTAAAGTGTCATTGGAAATAACTATAACTATAATAATTTATGAATAAAACAATAGTAATTAAAAAAGGCTATTCCAATGATATTCAATACCCTCTTAAGAATGGTGCAGGTTCGGATGCGATCCATACAACGCCTATCTATGCCTATGCCGTTTGCAAATTGCAAACAGATTGTGAGTTGGAAGGAGTGGGGCTTGCTTTTACCTTGGGGACAGGTAATAAATTGGTCTGCGATGCCATTAGCTATTTGGTAAAACACATAGAAGGTAAGGAAATCCATGCATTAATGGCCAATTTTGGGGAAACTTACAAAGCAATGGCAGACGATCCTAATTTTAGATGGTTGGGTCCCCATAAGGGGGTGGTTCATTTGGCCTTGGCATCCGTGGTCAATGCCTGTTACGATCTTTGGGCAAAATCCAAAGAGATTCCCTTGTGGAAATTATTGATCGATCTTTCTCCCGAGGAACTGGTTAATACTTTGGATTTCTCTTATTATGAGGATGCTTTAACAAAAGAAGAGGCAATATCCATTCTGGTGGCGCAAGAGCACGGTAAGGAAAACCGGAAAATGATTGTGGATTTGGGATATCCTGGGTATGATACCTCTATAGGTTGGTTTAATTATTCGGATGAGCAAGTAGAAACCAATATTAAAAAAGCTTTGGATAATGGATTTTCGGCTATGAAGCTAAAAGTAGGCTCTAAAGAATGTGAAAGGGATGTCCGTAGAGCTTCTTTGGTGCGAAAAATTGCAGGGGATAATGCTACGATCATGTTCGATGCCAATCAACAATGGAATTTACCTCAAGCCATTTCCATTTGTAAAAAGCTAAAGGAATTAAATCCGTATTGGATAGAAGAGCCAACACACCCTGATGATGTGCAGGCACATGTTGATTTGGCCAAGGCGGTAGATGTAAAACTGGCGTTAGGCGAGCATGTACCCAATAAAATTACCTTTAAAAATTTTATCCGTTCGGGTAGTATGGCCTTCAATCAGGTAGATGCCGTTAGGGTAGGGGGAATTTCTGAATTTATACTAATAAGCCTTTTGTCCAGAAAATACAATATTCCTGTTGTCCCACATGTTGGGGATATGGGGCAGATTCATCAGCATTTGGTACTATTTAATCATATTTCTATAGGTCATCCGGCACTTTTATTGGAACATATCCCGCATTTGCAAGACTATTTCAAATTTCCTGTATCCATAGTGGATGGACGGTACAAGACACCGCATCAACCTGGAATTAGTGCTGATTTAAAAGTATATTGATTATTGTAAATAAAATGAGGTACGTTTTAAAACTGTTTATTATTGCCATTCTCTAGTTTGTCGAAGCTGGTAGTGCCCAAGAAAAGTTTCTTCAGGTGCCCTAATCCTTTATCGCCCAGAACTTGGAATACAAGGGCGTGGCCGTTCAAGATGATAATTATACTATTTGGGGCTGTGCACCCATCCATGGTGAGGATGGAAGAACTCATTTATTCGTGGCAAGATGGCAAGAAATGAATGTTAATCCTGCTTGGCGAAAATCTTCCGAAATAGCGCACTATGTTTCCGATTCACCAGAAGGGCCCTTTGTTTTTTCTGATATTGCCCTCAAAGGTACGCGAAAGGATACCTGGGATAAATATGCGCCACATAACCCGGAAATAAAAAAAGTGGGAAAGCAATACGTGCTGTTATATATTGCCAATACGGATTATCATCAACCTCTTCATGGCGGAAATCAACGTATTGGAATGGCCATTGCAAAATCTCCTTAAGGTCTATGGAAAAAAGTTGGGAAGGACGGAATGGTATTAAATGCAGACAACCCTAATAAATGGAATTATAAATCCAATATGGGAGTGGCAAATCCGACCTTTTTGGAAGTAAATGGGAAGTACTACTTATATTTTAAAACCAAAACCACAGAAGGTATACTAAAGTATGGCCTGGCTATTGCCAATAAATTAAAGGGCCCATATACTATTCAGGACAAGCCCGTTACTTCTAACAAGGGGACATTGGAGGAGGGAACCGTTTTTACCTATCAAGATAATATCTATTTATTGACCACGGACAATCATGGTCAAAATATGGGTATAGTTGGTGGTGGAACACTTTGGAAATCTAAGGACGGACTTACATTCAATTTGGGGAATGCTACTATAGGTTATAATCTATTGTCCACCTATTATTGGGAATACGATCCCCAAAAGGTAGTAAAGATATATAGCCCAGATCCGAAGCTGGAACGCCCAAAAATTTTGATGATAAATAATAAACCGGCATATTTGTACGCCCCTTCGGGTTGGAATATTTATGGCGGTCAACGCACTATAGGGCATGTTCTTAAAATAAATTTAGACCAATGAATTTTCGAAATATTTTATTGATAATTATAATACTGCCATTATCACTCGTATCACAAGATAAAAAGAGCGATTTTAAAATAATAACCTATAATATTTGGAATGGCTATGATTGGGGCAAGGATCAGGATAGAAGGGAGAAGGTGCAGCAGTGGATAGGAGTACAATCTCCAGATGTTGTTGCCCTACAGGAATTGTGTGCCTACACTCCGGAAAAGTTAATGGATGATGCCAAGGCATGGGGTCATGACTATTCCATATTGTTAAAAACTACCGGTTATTCGGTTGGTTTAACCTCCAAATATCCAATTGCTATTAAGGAAAAAATAATGGATGGTATGCACCATGGGGCATTGCACTGCCATATAAATGGAATCGATTTTTTGGTAATTCATCTCCATCCCGGCAGCATTGAGAGAAGACGGGAGGAGGCCACTATACTATCAAGGAAATTGGAAGAAATTAATAAATCCAATTCTAAATTTATCGTTTTGGGTGATTTTAACGCCCATTCTCCCTTTGATGCCGATCTGTACGATCCCAATGGTAATTTATTACAGGGATTACGAGAATCCAATGCTGGAAAAGGCTTGAAGGGGAATATTGAAAATGGCAGTTTTGATTATGCCGTAATGTCCAAGTTCCTGTCGATCCCTCTGTTTGACGTGGTACAAAAATTTACAAAAGGAATCAATGGGAGGGGCAGTTTTCCCGGACAGGTTTTGGGAGATATAAATGGGGAAACCAAGGAAGAATTGACTTCACGTTTGCAACGTATAGACTATATTTTGGTTTCACCCGAAATATCCCAGAAACTTTTGGATGCTAAAGTCCACAATGGACCGGAAAACTGGTTTTTGTCCGATCATTATCCTGTAAGTGCCAAATTTCGTCTAAAAGATTGATTGGTAGGTTTTTCTGAGCAAAAATCAATGCCTAAAAATTTTAGGATGCAATTTACAATTCGTAATTTGCAATCTCTACAAAAGTTGGATGATTTCTCTCCCCAAGAAGGAATTGCTAAAGTTTTATTTAAAAGTTATTTAATCATGTCGGTTTTGGAAAAATTATCTTCTAAAGATGCCATTGCACTGGAGGAAAAATTCGGAGCGCACAACTATCATCCACTACCTGTGGTTTTAACCAGGGGAGAGGGAGTTTTTGTTTGGGATGTTGAAGGAAAAAGATATTACGACTTTTTATCAGCATATTCAGCAGTAAACCAGGGGCATTGTCACCCTAAAATTGTCAATGCTATGATAAATCAGGCCAAAACGCTGACATTGACTTCCAGGGCCTTTTACAATGATATGCTCGGGAAATTTGAGAAGTTGGCCGCCCAAACATTTGGCTACCATAAATTACTGCCCATGAACACAGGGGCCGAGGCAGTGGAGACAGCTCTTAAAATTTGTAGGAAATGGGCCTACGAGAAAAAGGGAGTTCCAGAAAACCAGGCTCAAATAATTGTTTGCGAGAATAATTTTCACGGACGAACAACTACTATCATTTCATTTTCCAATGATCCTATTGCCCGCAAAAATTATGGTCCCTATACAGAAGGCTTTATTAAGATAGAATACGATAATATAAGGGCTCTAAAGGAAGTTTTGGAGAGCGATAGGAATATTGCGGGATTCCTAGTGGAGCCCATACAGGGAGAGGCTGGGGTATATGTGCCTTCTGAAGACTATTTGGTCAAGGCGCGTGAGCTGTGCACAAAGCACAATGTCCTTTTTATTGCCGATGAGGTGCAGACGGGAATAGCCCGCACGGGGAAACTATTGGCTAGCTGTGGCAATTGCAATTGTCCTGATAGGCACTGCAGTGGGACGCCTGAGGTAAAACCGGATATATTAATTTTGGGGAAGGCACTGTCAGGAGGGGCCTATCCAATCTCTGGAGTGCTGGCCAATGACGAAATCATGGAGGTAATAAAGCCCGGTAGCCATGGGAGTACTTTTGGCGGTAACCCAGTGGCTGCAGCAGTGGGTATAGCCGCTTTAGAGGTAGTCCAAGAAGAAAGGCTTGCTGAAAACGCTTATCAATTGGGAGTGCTGTTCAGGGAAGAACTCAATAAGTTTATACCCACTTGTAATATTGTAAAGGCCGTAAGGGGGAAAGGCTTATTAAATGCCATATTGATAAACGACTCCGAAGACAGCTCAACGGCTTGGGATATTTGCTTGGCATTAAGGGATAATGGTCTCCTGGCCAAACCAACTCACGGAAATATTATCAGGTTCGCCCCGCCTTTGGTAATGAATAAGGAACAGCTATTGGACTGTGTTGGGATTATAACGAAGACACTAATGCAGTTTGAGAAATAATTTTCCTCTCGATGAACGGGATGACCCGTTATTTATTTCATAGCGGTTTTTTATTCTGGTGCCAAAAGGGTAAAAGGATAAAGATTGATATTCCTTAAAATGGTAAACAGGGCAATTATTATTATCAACACTATAGGCGTTTTGGGGTGATAGATTAAATCTGGTAAGCTTTCTTTTCCGTGTATGGGGACATAATTACGCACCCAATGGTAGGCAATCAATAAAAAAGCAGGGATAAAAAGTAGGTTGTGTTTGGCTACACCAATGATATCCAAGTGGAGTAAATCGTGTAACGCCCTCTGACTCCCACATCCTGTACAGTAATAGCCTGTGGCAGTAAAAAATGGACATTGGGGAAAGTGGTTGGAATTACTTGGGTTGTTGAAAAAATAAAGGAGTAGTATTCCAAAGAAAACCACTCCCATTATAATGGCTACTGCTATTTTATTTCTTCTAGAAATCACCTGCGCCCATAAATGCACCAAAGATTGCCAAGCCAAAAAATGCAATATATATAAGCCAAAATAGGCCCGCTATTGCAATACCTACAATGGCCCATGTTTTAGCATTTTTGGAAGCTCTTTCGGCCTGTTCATAATTGCCTAGTGCATAGGCTTCATTTACTTTGGCAGCATTCACAATACTCACTATACCTGGTATCAGGCAACAGAATACCGTACTGATAATAGCTAAAACCAAATAGTTGCTCGGTTTGGGATGGGTTTGGTTGTTTTCCATAAAGATGATCAATTAAATTGTTGGCTGATAATAAAATTTATTGAAGGTTTTGAAAATAATCTTCCATTCTTTCCCTCATAAGTTCTTCGTTCTGTAATGCATCCCAACCAATAACAGAGATGATCCAAAGGAAGAAGAAGATTACTAGAATATTAAGAACGATACCTATGATCGATAAGGTTTTTCCTAACTTAACATTGTTGTATCCTTCATACATACTAGGGTTTACCGCATAGAGGATAGTGGCCTTTTTAGCTAGAATAAGGCCTACGATACCGAAGATCAAACCAATAATACCATAGCAGCAGCAGGTAACTATTGAGATAATCCCGAAAACTAATATTAGTGTGGCGTTGGGTAGTTTTTGTTGTTCCATAATTCTTTTTTAATGTATTAGATGAACCATTTTGTAAATGTAATTTACAATGACGATTCCAGCGTTTAGGTATAAAAGATAGATTTTGATCTTGAAGGAATTTTTTATGTCGAACAGTAGAGAGGCACCAACAAAACCCACTAGAAATATGAGGGTATATATAGCGGGATATATCTTTAAGGCCTCAATAAAGTTACCATCCAAAAGATAGGAAATAGACCGTTGAATTCCGCAACCGGGACACTCAATGCCGAATATCTGCTTGTTCATGCAAGGGAGCATATAATTTTCCAGTTCCAAGAGAATTGCCATCAGGGTTATTTAAAGTGCTAATATAATTCTTTACCGAAAAATACTATTATTTTTGGGCAATGAAAACAAAACGGACTTTTTATTTGGTGCTGATACTGGTTGGAGCTGTAATTTCCGGGTTGGGAGACCAGTATATGGAAGGGGAATATGCGTTGAGCATTGGAATTGTCCTGTTAATGTTTGGTCTGTATAGGACCACGCAGTTGTGGAGTATAGATCAAAATAAGGATGAGGATAAAGATAAAGAAAAGGACTAATGGATTTTAAGGTAGGAGATCAAGTTGAGGCCATCGATGATATTGTTCAAGGAGTTGTGGTAAAAGTAAATGGTGGGCAAATTACGGTAGAAAGTAACGATGGGTTCTTGTTAACATATACAGCAGCTGAATTATTGAAAGTTTCCAGTTCCAATGCTATTAAAGTGTCAAATTTTGAGGTGGCTAAAATAAAGGCAGAGAAGGAAGTGCCAAAGAACCGACATAGTAAGAAGTTAAAGGCCAAGGAGCGATTTTCTCCGCAGATGGAGGTGGATCTGCATATAGATAAGCTAACACCTTCCACAAAGGGAATGACCAATTTTGAAATGCTTAATATACAACTTGATACGGCCAAACGCCAATTGGATTTTGCTATTCGCAAAAAGATTCAAAAGGTAGTATTTATACACGGGGTAGGGGAAGGTATTTTAAAGGAAGAGCTATATTTCCTTTTTAAGCGGTACGAAAATGCAAAGTTTTATGATGCGGATTACCAGAAATACGGTATGGGGGCTACGGAAGTATATTTTTTCCAGAATACCCCATAATCAATTGGTTGTTACAGTTCCAAAATCGTTGATGCTTAAATCCGTTATCCGCTGATTGTTGGAAGCATTGATAAAAGTAATCCCACTTAGTCTTATGGTATGTTCATAAGTAGTGGTATCACCATCAACTACAGCTGTGGTGGTTATAAGTACCGAACCGCTCTCGGCTTCAATTTCTTCTACCACCGTAGGTTCCGTTGCAGGGATGAGATTGCAAAAATAGGTACTGGTAACATCGTCGGAAAAATCACGGTAGGTGAGGGTGGTACTAGAAGAAATAGGATATTCAACTTCGCCGTCCGATGCTACATTTTTAAGTGTTCCACTTGCTAAAGTGAGTATTAAAGCTTCGTTACCGTTAATTTTAAAGAATAATGTGGTATTGGTCGATACTGTTGTGTCACAGTAGTCAATGGCAATATCGTCAAAGTCTATGGTCTCTATGGTTAAATCCCCATCATCGCATGAACAAAGGGCCAAACACAGGAGGAAAGTCAAATAATTTTTCATGCCTCAAATTTAATCGAAATATAGGTTATAATCCTATAGGTTTATGAGCATTTTACAGGAAATTAACTTTATTTCAAGTAATTTTGGCAAACTTTTCCAGAGTTGGAAAGTTTTTAATTTGATTTATTTTTTTAATGAAAAAGGTTTATTTGGATAGTGCCGCTACCACTCAGGTTAGACCGGAAGTCATCTCTAAAATGCAAGATGCCCTGGCAAGTTGCTATGGTAATCCATCTTCTTCCCATGGTTTTGGGAGAACAGCTAAAACGGCTATTGAAAAAGCAAGAAAAACCATCGCTAAGTATTTAAACGCACACCCATCGGAGATAATCTTTACTTCGGGCGGTACCGAGGCGGACAATATGATACTTAGGTGCAGTGTTCGGGATCTTGGAATAGAAACCTTGATTACTTCCAAGATAGAACATCATGCGGTATTGCATACGGCCGAGGCGCTCGCTAGGGAATATGGTATTGAACTATTGTTTGTGGATTTGGATGGAAATGGTAATCCAGATCTTGCCCATTTGGAGTCGCTGCTGAAAAGGGATGACAGTAAGAAAATGGTTAGCCTAATGCACGTGAACAATGAAATAGGAAACATATTGGATATATTGGCCGTTGGAAAACTATGTCTGGAACACAATGCCTTATTTCATTCGGATACGGTGCAGTCCATAGGACATTTCCCATGGGATGTGCAGAAAACCAATGCCCACTTTTTAACTGCTGCAGCCCATAAATTTCATGGCCCCAAGGGGGTCGGATTCGCTTATATTAAAAGAAACACTGGTCTGCAACCCTTGATTTTTGGAGGATCTCAAGAACGCGGTTTTAGGGCGGGAACCGAACCATATCATAATATAGTAGGCTTGGAAGAAGCCTTTATAGCGGCTTACGACCACTTGGAAGAGGAAAGTGATTATGTGTTGGAGCTAAAAAGATATTTTATAGAAAAATTAACCAAAGCCATTCCCGATGTAGCCTTTAATGGACTTTCCGGGGATCTGGAGGGCGGTACCTATACCTTGGTGAACGTGCGCCTACCTTTTGATTCTGAAAAGGCATTGCTGTTATTGTTTCATTTGGATCTTAAGGGAATTGCCTGTTCCAAGGGCAGTGCATGCCAGTCCGGTAGTGACTTGGGTTCGCACGTGCTTGCGGAAATTCTTTCTCCTGAGGACTTGGAAAAACCTTCCTTGCGTTTTTCGTTCTCAAAATACAATACCAAAGAGGAGTTGGATTACGTTGTTGAGGTGTTAAAGGAATACGGTTCCAATTAGCTCTTTTTGCGATCTCTAGGGCGTTCCCTGTCATAAGGGAATTTTCTGGAAGCCAATTTCATCATGAGATCGATGAGGTCTGTAGTGTTTTTTCCAGATTTCTTATTGATTTGCTTTTCGTATTTCCAAAGCAATTTGCCGGTTATACCGTCACTTATTTTTACGCCTATTCGCCCATAATTGGAATCACCGTTAATATAATCAAGAAGGCTAAATTCTGTAGGGACACCTTTGGATAGAAGTACATTTAGGTCCAATGTGCCGCTTATGATACCATTCACCCCTAAAATTTGTGCTAGTTCCTTTACGCTGTAAACATCGATATTGTCATATGAAATACCATTTTGTTTTAAGATGGCATTGGTGTTTTTAATATTCTGGAACTCTACGGAAAATTTCTTTTTCTTTTTTCTTTTGGAAAAATAGGTTTCCAAGGCATCCTGTACCGCGTAGCCCTCCTTTTGTTCCAAATCTTTTAACTCCTTACTTGATATTTCATCCTTCAATTCCAGGTTGGTCAGGAATGGGATAATGGCCAAATTATTATGATCTTGGCTCAATTCGTCAAATTTTTCACTTGTATAAATGTTCTTTTGGGCGGACACACCTAGGCTAAGTAGGGTGAATATTATTATAGCAATATTTTTCATCTATAGCAATTTGTTCTTTTTGGACTGCACACAATTATGATTTATCTATGGGCGGGCCTTAACAGGCTTAACACCCAATGTGCTTGTCGATGTTGTCATTAAAATTTATATTCTGTACTAAAAACGCATCTCGATTTTAATATTCAAGACACGTCCGGTCATAAAATTGGGTACGGCAAATTGTTGTTCATTTATCAAATCCCGGACCCAGGTGTTGGTTATGGAATTTTGGTTGTTGAACAAATTAAATATTTCAAAGCCACCACTTAGATCCTTGAAAACCCTTAAAAAGGAATTTTTGTCATTGGATTTATTAGCTCCTACAAAAATATAGGAAATTCCTAAATCTGCACGTTTATAATCCTTTAATCTATTTTGATAAAGGTATGGATCCGTATAACTTGGTGAACCTCCAGGCAGCCCTGTATTATAAACCAGGTTTAAGTACATTTTAAGGTCCGGTACCTCTGGCATATAGTCCTGAAAGAGTATGCCTACTTTTAACCGCTGATCTGTGGGCCTCGAAATATACCCCCTTTCATTAATGTTTTCCTCTGTTTTAAGGTAGCCTAAGCTAAACCATGACTCCGTACCTGGAACAAAGGCACCATTTAGCCTTAATTCTGCCCCGTATGCATACGCCTTTGCATTGTTTTGTGCTGCATATCGTATACGGACATCTTCTAAGGTATAGGGGTTTACATGCGTCATTTTTTTCCAATAGGCCTCAGCGTTCAGCGTAAATGGTCTTTGCCACAATTTAAAGCTGTATTGGTTTCCATATACTAAATGATAGGATTTTTGGGCCTCCACTTCAGGATGAACAGTGCCATTGTAATCTCTTAATTCCCTGTATAATGGCGGCTGTTGGTAGACTCCGCCAGAGAGCCTGAACAGCATATCCTTTGTCCAGTTTGGCTTAATGGAAAACTGGGCCCTGGGACTAAATATGGTATGGGAGTCGCTTCTAAGGTTTTTAGCATTCACTGTCCAATGGCTGACCCTGGCCCCAAGGTTATAGTAAATATTATGTTCGTGCCATTCTGTTCTTTGGCTGTACTGCACAAATCCGGAGAGTTTATTGGTGTTTACCGAATTCCTGGCAATAATACCCTCATAAGGCACTAAGGGTGCTTCAAAAGGTATCTCTGGTTCATTTCGATTATAACCGGAATTAGGAGGTCGTACCATATACCCCAGAGAGTCTATGAATTCTGATTCCCTAATTTGATCTCTAATATCGGTGTGCTCCAGTTTCAGGCCCCATGAAATGACCTTCCCTCCCTTGGAATGGCTGCCCTTATGCTCTAAATTGAAGATTTTGGCATCCAGATCATTTCTGGCCCGATTGTATTGTGTGGCCAATCCATTTATAGGGGTAGGTTCCCCGGGGGATTCCACCTCAAGACCATCATTTACCTCGCTTAGCCGGTATTGGGATATTACATCGGAATATTCTTGCTCCCTATTAAAGTACAGGGAGGATATAAGTTTTAGGGTAGTTCTTTCATTTAATTGGTATTCCGCTTTAAGGGCATTTAGATGGGTCCTATACTGGTTTTTTTCACTTCCGGCATAATGGACCGTCAAAGTCTTTATATCATTCAATGTTCCAAAATTCGTCTGTCTGGTAAATGGTTGGTTTCGGTAATTGTTGATCGAAATATTTCCTAGGTAACTAAGTCGTAATTTGTTGGAAAATATATAGGTTGTATATTGTTGGATATCGAAAAAAGATGGATCATAGTTGCCATTGGAATTCTGACTATTCACAAAAAGGCTGTTGTCCCTGGATCTGACGCTGGTTAAGGAGGATAGTTTCTTGTTTTTGGAAACGCTTTCCAATGTAGTGGAAGTTCCTAGACGGGTCGCGGTAACTTTAAGTCCGAAATCTACAGCTGTCTTATAGCTGATATCTAGGACGGAAGAAAGTTTATCGCCGTATTTGGCTTGAAAGCCCCCTGCGGAAAATTGCAGGTTTCCTATCATATCACTATTTATAAAACTTAGACCTTCCTGTTGTCCCGAGCGTATAAGAAAGGGCCTGTAGATTTCGATGTCATTGACGTACACCAAATTCTCATCAAAATTGCCCCCCCTAACCATGTACTGGGTACTGAGCTCATTGTTGGAGGACACCCCGGGCAAAAGCTTTAAGATATTCTCAGCGCCTGCATTAGGTCCCGGAATATTTCGCACCATATCTGATGAAATAGTGGTAATTCCCTTGGCGTACCTACTGCCTACAGGGGTTACCACAACCTCGGCAATAAGTATCGCCTTATTTTTTAGAACGGGGTTAAATTCATAATTTTCATTGGTATTCAGAATGAGATCTTTAAGAATTAGTTTTTCGTTGCCCAGATGTGAAAAAGTTATTGTTGTTTCCTGGTCCGCTATAATTTCCAATATATAAAACCCGTTTACATCGGAAAAGGTTCCTTGGTTTTTGGACGCAATATTAACATTGGGCAAAGGAGTTTGGTTTTCGTCGAAAACCACACCGGTTATGGTAGCCGTTTGTGCCTTTAGAGTGGTTGCCGAAGAGGTTAGAACGACAAGAAAGAATAGTTTTAGAAGTCTCAATGTTTCATTTTCTGTAAAAAGTACTTGTGAAAGTACTGCTATTACCAACATTATCGGTAACCACTACTCTCAAATCACATTGTTTTTTATCCAATATAAGATCATCAAAATTATAGGTAATGGTATTTGTCTTTGGCTCATATTCCAAAAGAATCCATTCGCCATTAAGGGTTGCATTGTAACTATTGATACCACTTAGGTCGTCCGTAATTTTTAAGCTCAAATAACTGTAGTTGGTAAGCCATTGTTTGTCCTTAAAATTTTTCGGTCCAATCTGTGGAGCAACAGTATCTTTCGCCAAGGTATAGGTTCCCAGATTCCTGGTTCTTGTTGTAAAGGTAGTGCCCCGTTTATAGGTGGAGGTGTAATTTGCATCCCTATTATTGTCCAATCTACCAATGAACAGTTGTTTCCTTTCCTCTTCCGAATATTTTGAAGCATCAAAGGTTATTGTGAAGTTTCTGTGTACCGGTACCTTGCTATTGTGAATTGTAATAGTATCCTGTCCACTTTTTAAATCGATATAAAAATTGTCATAAAACGTATTGGCCGGGAAATACACCTTTGCGGCACCCAAATCAAAATTGTTAGGTTTTTTGGCAATAATATAGTTGTCCGTTTTCTCTTCAATTTTTGGAATTTTAATTTCTTCAAGTTTTCCTTCCACCGGTATGATCAATTTGGTAAGATTACCGGCAAGATCATAAATGTGAATTTCCACATTATACGATAAGCCTTCACTTACTTCTATTTTGCCATTGTTGTAAATGGTCTTGTAGATGCCCAAAAGGTTGCTTTCGTCCTTAAAACACTTTTGTATCCTTTCCCTATAGGTGCTGTAATGGTCGTAGTCTATTAAGGTGTTTATGTATCTGCTTTCGGTAAATGAGAATGCCTCAAAACTGAATTCGGTGTATAATTTTCCATTCACTATCTGTTTCACTGAATAAACTCCGTTTTTGTTGGCGGCAAGGTCTTGACGATCAAAGGCATTAATTCCAAATCCAATGGTGCCAAGGGCAGTAACCTTGTCCGCTAGATAGGTGCCATCACTTTGTCTATGGTATTTTATTTTAATTTTTTCCTGACTCTGATTTACTTGAGCGTTCTCAGAAAGTGGGTAGCCATAAACATTTAACAGAGTGGGGTCTGTAGCGTCCCTAACCTGCATTCCATATAGAAGTGGATTTGTCGGCATTTCAGAGGCGCTATTTCTAATTTCAAAATGCAGGTGGGGTCCGGCAGATCCACCAGTATTTCCCGTGAAGGCCATAAGATCACCTTTCTGAACCTTAAGCTCAGAAAATTCGGGAAAAATTTCCACTTCAAAAGATTTTTTCTGGTATTGGACCTTCTTTACGTATGCTTCTATTTGGGGCGAAAATTTTTGAAGATGTCCATAAACAGACGTATAGCCATTGGGATGGGCAATATAAAGTGCTTTTCCATATCCCCATTCCGAAACTTTTATTCTGGTAACCGTACCCTCACCTATGGCGTAGACCGGTAACCCCTGACGTTGTTGGGTTTTTATATCGATACCTGCGTGAAAATGATTGGAACGCAGTTCTCCGAAAGTTCCAGAAAGAACAATTGGAATATCCAAAGGGGATCGAAAAAAATCCTTTGGATAGGGTGCTTGCCCATAAATCATTGAGGTAAATAGAAAAAATCCTAAAAAAAAGCCTTTCATATTGGTGATAATTGGTACGAAAGTAATTAATACCATTCTAATTCAAAAAAAAGTCTGTGTTATATAATATATAAAAAGGGTCAATTATTTTTATTAAATTGAGGTTGGAAATTTTACTTTAAGAATAAATGAAAAAAGAATTGCTAAGTATAAAGAGGTGTGTTAACTTTGTGTAAAATGCATTGATATTTGCAAATGAGTGAATTGGTAGATATTGTTGATTCTTTAGAAAATAAAATTAGTAAGTTGTTGCATAAGCTGGAGCTCTTGCACCATACCAATTTAAAATTGGAAGAAGAATTGGTTGCTGTAAAAAATGATCATGAGGCTACAAGGGTTTCAGTGAATGAATGGCAGGAAAAATACAATTCACTAAAATTGGCGAGTTCTATGCTGGGTAGTGATACGAATAAGACCGAAGCGAAGCTTAAAATAAACACATTGATTAGGGAGTTGGACCATTGTATTGCCCAACTTTCAGAATAGTGTAAATAAACATTATGGCAGAGAAGCTCAAAATTAAGCTTTCTATAGCAGATAGGGTATATCCCTTAACAATTGATCCTCTACAGGAAGAGGGCTTAAGAAAGGCCGCTAAGAATATAGAACAGCTGGCAAAGAAATTTGAGCAAAACTATGCCGTAAGGGATAAACAAGATGTGCTGGCCATGTGCGCACTTCAGTTTGCCTCCAAGATTGAGCAAAAGGGAATAGACCATTCAGAAGGTGTAAAAGAAGCTGCAGAGCGATTAAAAGCACTGAATATGTTGGTCAGTTCCAAGCTAGGGATGAAATAACGTTCTTTAAAATAAATAAAGTTACTGCCCACATTGGTAATTAATTTTTGACAAACTCAACACTAATTTGTTTGAAAAGGGTGAGTTTAGATTGTAAAAGCAGGCCTTACCCGTATAAGGATCCTTGAGCAGTCTGGTAGCCCTAAACCTGTTTATCGGGGTTTGTACAAAACTTCCATCAATGTGGGCTTTTTTTATAAATAATTTTCAAAATAAATATGGATAGTATAGCAATAATAATAGGATTGGTTGGATTGGGAATTGGATTTGCCATTGCAAAGTTTATGGAAAAGGGCAAGGCCTCCAAGACCATTGCCAACGCAAAAAAAGAGGCGGCCAATATAATTAAGGAAGCCAATATTGAAGGGGAAAATATTAAGAAGGATAAAATATTCCAAGCCAAGGAAAAGTTCTTGGAACTAAAAGCTGAGCACGAGAAGGTTATTATCAATAAGGACAAGAAAATATCGGAGGCGGAAAAACGTACAAGGGATAAGGAATCCCAGGTGAGTAGTGAACTTGCAAAAGGTAAAAAATTGGGAGAGCAGCTGGAACATAAGCTGAAAGAGGTGGATTATAAGAGTGAATTCCTGGAAAAGAAACAATCCGAGCTTGATAGACTACATAAAAGCCAAGTACAACAATTGGAGGTAATTTCAGGGCTATCTGCCGAGGAGGCCAAATCACAACTGTTGGAGTCCCTTAAGGATACGGCAAAATCCGATGCCATGGCCTATATTCAGACTACCGTGGAAGAAGCTAAGCTTACGGCCCAACAGGAGGCCAAGAAAATTATTATCAATACCATTCAGCGTATTGGTACCGAGGAGGCAGTGGAAAATTGTGTTTCCGTCTTTAATTTGGAATCCGATGATGTAAAAGGAAGGATTATAGGTCGCGAAGGACGAAATATTAGGGCTTTGGAAGCGGCCACAGGGGTTGAAATTATAGTAGACGATACCCCAGAGGCCATTATCCTGTCCTGCTTCGATTCCGTACGTAGGGAGGTTGCGCGTTTGTCATTGCACAAATTGGTGACAGATGGTAGGATACATCCTGCAAGAATTGAGGAGATTGTTAAAAAGACAGAAAAACAGATAGAGGAGGAAATCGTTGAAATTGGTAAACGTACGGTAATCGACTTAGGGATACACGGCCTGCATCCAGAATTGATCAAGGCAGTGGGTAGAATGAAATATCGTTCCTCATATGGCCAGAACCTCTTGCAACACTCTAGGGAAGTTGCCAAACTTTGTGGGGTTATGGCGGCCGAGTTGGGAATAAATCCAAAACTGGCCAAACGTGCCGGTCTATTGCACGATATTGGAAAGGTTCCAAACACCGAGGCCGAGGTTGAAACGCCACATGCTATTCTTGGGATGCAATGGGCCGAAAAATTTGGAGAGAAACCCGATGTGTGCAATGCCATTGGAGCCCACCATGACGAGATAGAAATGAAAACACTTATAGCGCCAATAGTGCAAGTGTGTGATGCCATTAGCGGTGCAAGACCCGGGGCAAGAAGACAGGTGTTGGATTCGTACATTCAGCGATTAAAGGATTTGGAAGATATCGCTTTCGGATTTGGTGGAGTGCAAAAGGCATACGCAATTCAGGCTGGAAGGGAATTGAGGGTTATTGTGGAAAGTGAAAAGGTAAGCGATGATAAAGCCGCCGAACTTTCATTTGAGATATCCCAAAAAATCCAAACAGATATGACCTATCCCGGTCAAGTGAAAGTTACCGTTATTAGGGAAACTAGAGCCGTAAATGTGGCCAAGTAAAATATACTGATATTATAAAAGCCTACCCAGAAAGTGTTCCATACGTTTTTGGATAGGCTTTTTTGTATCCTACCCTGGAAATTAATTCGGTATCGTTACATTGTTTTGTTGGTAGGAATTCCTTAATCCAGCCTATAAGGTCTGCTGATAATCTTGTTTTTGTATATGTCCAGTTCCTTCAATCCCATTTTGGTCCATTCGTCCCAACTGGATTGTTGTGATAGGTCACTATATACGTCCGTATCATAAGCGTCCTGTTTTAACTGGAGTTCTTTATGGACTTCATTCCCTATTCTTTCCACGTTCTTTACAAGGTCCTTAAAACTCTTTACCTCGAGCTGTAATCTTTGCGTAAATTTCCGGGCATAGAGTTCGGTAATATCAAAATGTAACTGTTCGTGATTCAATACTAGGGATTGGTTCTTATTATTTTTAAAATAGGACAGTTCGCAATTGAAATAGGTGTCCACTTCAACGATAACTATGTTTTCTTTTGGTTTTATGCGGGTGTTATAACCAAAATAGGCATTTGTGGCGGCAACAAAGGGTTTGTCATTGGTTGATCCCTTAAAATCGCTCACTTTAAGTTTTCTATCGGGGTTCCAAAGAATTTCTTTTTCAAAGGCTTCGGGATTGGGAACGGAATAGATACTCCCCCTAATTCTATGGCAAGGATTTAAGAGCGCGCTAGGGGGGCTATGTTTTGTTATGTAAATTAAATTACCGCCAATTTCTTTGGCCTGTTTTTCCGCGGCGCGTTTAACTTGTATAAAATCGCAATCCCCGTTAAGGCCCTTGTGTCTGGTTACTATAGTGCCGATTAAAAGGGAATCGCTGAGGTTCGGTTCTTCTTTGGTAAAAATGAATATTGAACTGGGTTGCGGCAATCGGTGGGCAAGGGGCTTGGTCGATTCTTTTACAATTATTCCAGAAGTTCCACAGCTTGTTAGGAAAATAACAAACCATAAAACCATCAATGCACTGACCTCTGTCTTACTAATATGCTCTTGTTTAAATTTTTATATCGGGGTCTATTCTTCGTCTGCGGAGGGGTCTTCTTCATTTTCCGCTTCTTCCGCCTCTTTGATCAAATTATTCTCCAGAATGTTCAATTTTTTTAATTTAGCCTTCCATGTGGCCAGGGAGTCTTTGTGGTTGTTTATATTTTTGATCACTTCTTTTACCACAGGATTGTCCTCGGAAGCATTGGAAAAGAATTGGAGATTGTTTTCCAACTGTCTAATTTCACTCTTGCTTTCGTCTATTTTTCTTCTTATAAAGGTACGTTCATTGGAGATGGCGTAGTCGTTGTCATTATTGGCCAGCTGCTGAATCTTATTACCGTATTTCATGAGTTCCGCTTCCTGTCTGTTGATATCCAATTTTTTGAATAGTGCATCAAGAATTTTGTTAAACTTGGCATTTATGCTCTTTTTGTTGAAGGGGACCCTGCCAGCTTCTTTCCATTCTGCAATAAACCCTTTGATGGTAGCCAAATCCTTGCTCTTATCACCACTAAGTTGGAAGCTCTTTAATTTTTCCAGACAGGCATTTTTCCTGTCAAAATTCTCGGCCTCTTCCTTGTGGGCTTCATTTTTCAAGGCATGTAAACGATCAAAATAATGGTTGCACGCAGTTTTGAACTCCTTCCATATTTTGTCCGAATATTTTCTGGGAACATGCCCGATTTTTTTCCATTCGTTCTGAATTCTCTTCATTTCCTGGGTAGTAGTGTCCCAATCCTCACTATCCTTTAAGGAAACGGCAAGCTCCAACAATGCCTTTTTTTTATCGAGATTGATCTGTTGGTCTTTCTTTAAATTCTTATAGTAGTTATTCTTGTTTCTATTGAACTCACGGACCGCATCCTTAAAACTTGCCCAAGTCTTCTCATTTACTTTTTGGGGTACTTTCCCAGCTTTAAAGAAGGAATCCCGCAATTTTTCAACCTCCTTTATTTGTTGTTGCAATTCTTTGTGACTAGAGGCAATATGGGTGGCTATGGAGCTTATGGATTGGATAATTTCATTTTTCCTTTCCAAGTTTTGTTCATAGACTTTTTCCAAGTCCTTAAAATAATCCTGTCGTCTTTGGTGAAGCAATTTGGTGGCATTGCTAAAACGTTCCCAAATCTCTTCCCTGTGTTCTTTGCCAACAGGGCCAATATCTTCCTTCCAGATTTTGTGCAGGGTCTGAAGTTCTTGAAAGGCTTTGTTTAAATCCTCCATTTGGACCAACTCTTCGGCCCGCACCACTATCTTTAGTTTTTCCTCATAGTTGTGCTTAAAATCAAGGTCCCTAAGTTCCCTATTTAAGTGTAGGAAGTCATAAAATATTTCAATATGGTGATGGTATGTTCGCCAAACATCATTGTAATTGGCACGTGGAATTGGACCTGCATTTTTCCAGCGCTCCTGCAGATCCTTAAAGTTTTTATAGGTTGTGTTTATATCCTCTTCAACATTTACAAGGGCTTTTAGTTCATTGATGATCTCCAGCCTTTGGGAAAGATTGGATTTAAGTCCCTGCTCCAGGTTTTTGTAATAGCTATTTCTTTTTTCACGGTAATCTGCATATACCTCGTTAAACTGTCTTTTGGTGACGGAATTGTAACGGAAATCTATTTCATTTCCCCCACTATTTATAAAGTCTTCCTTCTTTTCATCTATGAACTCCTGAAATTTTTGATCGAACTCATATTTTATGCCATCAACATGCTTTTTTATGGCCTGTACTTTTTCATTCCTTACCAATCGTTGAAGTTCACCAACCAAGTTCTCCATGGACATTGCGTGGTAATCTGGCATGGGAATATGGTGCCGCTGATGGTTGTCGGTGTCTTCGGCATCCTCTGCATTGGATTCATCTATTTCTTCCAGAACATCTTCCTCTTTCTCCACAGCCTCTTGGCCAGACTCTTCATTGTTGGTGGAATCATCAACAATTATTTCAGAAGTCTCGTTCTCTTTAATGGACGGTACCTTTTCCGGAGCTTTTTGGGTTGACGTTTCTTCCAGTATTTCTTCGTCCTTGGTTTCGGAGCCAATAGAAGCACTTTGGTCTTCCATCATTTCCTTGGTGTTGTTTTCAGAATCTGTTTCACCGGTCTCGGGACCGGGAGTTTTTTTTGTTTCAGTCTCGGCCTCCGAATTATTTATTGCTTCGGTATTTTCTGAGGTTTCCTCTGTACCTACATTATTCTGTAGGTTGTCTTCTTTATCTTCTAACATTTTTATGAATGTTTATAGCTTTCTAAATGTAATGTACGGAAATATAATTACATCTGTCTATATATCAAAGGTAATGAAACTTCTTTTTAAGGTTTTTTTTAAGAGGCTGCTCCTGTATTTTGAGGTTTTGATTGGGGCAATTGTTTCTTATTCTAGGAATTCCATATCTGCCAGGATTTTTCTGCCTGAAATTGGAGCATGTTGGAGCCATTGCTTATTTTACCGCCTTGCAGCTCACCTGCCAATAAAAATGCAGTTTTTTCCGGGTTGTAAATTAGATCGAAGAGCAAATGTTGATCGGTGATGAAGTTGTAAGGTAGGTCTGGCTTGTCGTTTATGTTGGGGTAGGTTCCTAAAGGTGTGCAATTAACAATGACCGTATGGTTATATAACACTTCCTTGTTAAGGTCTGTGTAATTGAGTTGTTGGTCCTTGGGATTTCTAGACACAAATTTAAAGGATATTCCTAATTTATCAAGTACAAATGCCACTGCTTTGGAAGCACCACCTGTGCCTAGGATAAGTGCTTTTTGATGATGTTCCTCAAGATGCGGTTCTATTGATTTTTGAAAGCCATAAGCGTCTGTATTGAAGCCAATTGTTTGTGCCCCATTGATCTTAATAGTGTTCACCGCTCCAATGGCCTGGGCCTCTGGATCTATTTTGGATAAAAAGGGTATAATCTGTTCTTTGTAGGGGATGGTGACGTTAAAACCTTTAATATTGCTGTTTTGTTCCAATACCCTTCTGAACTCGTCAATACGCTCCAAATCAAAATTTTCATAAGAATGATTTTCCAGTCCCAGTTTGGTAAATTTCTTGGTAAAATATCCCCTAGAGAATGAGTAGGAGATATTTTTTCCAATTAATCCAAATCTAATTTTATTTCTTTCTGTTTTTTCCATACCAGTCTAATCCTAATAAAATTAATATCCCAAAAAATATAAAAAAAATGGCCCACCAGGTCTCGGAAGATCCCACATTTGGCAGGAATCTTTCATAATTCTTTATTATCGGGTTACTGTTGGTGTCCAAGAGCAAATTGCCATTGGTATCCGTTTTAAATAAAGTGCGTTTCCAAGGCCATACCACTCCCAAAGAGCCTGTAATGAAACCTATTATAACAGCAGTGGTTATATGTCTATAATGTTTTAGAACGTACGTTAGCAGATGGGAGAGTGTCACCAATCCGGCAGCAGATCCCGTAGTGAAAACCGCCAATATTTTTAAGGTATTGAGCCGTGTTGGATTTTTAATAAAACTGAAGTCGCCCATTAATATTTCGGAAAAGGTATCGTAAAGTGCATTTACGGAATCTACCAGGAGCAGTACATAATTGCCCAAAAGGATCAGAATAAAGGAACCGGACAGTCCAGGTAAGGTCATGCCGGAGACACTTATGATACCGCAAAAAAATATAAAGACTAAATTGTCGTTTTGTGTAGCGGGATTGAGGAAGCTTATGGATATGCCTATGAATAAACCGATTATTCCCGCCGGGACGGTCTTTTTCCCCCAATGCCCAAAGTCCTTTCCTATGTAGTAAATAGAGCCCAATATCATTCCAAAAAATGCAGACCACACATAGAGCTCATTTCTTTCCAAAAAATAATCCAAAATTTTGGAGACACTGAAATAACTCACCAACATGCCAAAAATAAGAAGGACCAAAAACTGGCCGTTGGTGTAGCGATAAAAGCTTTTTAACCTTCCACTGACCAAGAGTTTAATGGCTTTTCCGTTCACCTTTTGTAGGGAATAGATAAACTCTTCATAAAATCCGCCCACAAAAGCCACAATACCCCCGGATACACCGGGAACTTTGTTGGCTGCACCCATAAATAATCCTTTGATTACAAGGAAAAATTTATCCGTGAATGTTCTGGGGTTTCTCATTTGGGGTAGGGGGTTTATCTTTTTGCGGCCAATTTTTCCAGTATAAAAATAAGGGAAAAACCAAGGATAGCTAGAATAATCGCAGATATTAATTGTGGGTCCCCGTCAAAGGAGAAGGGCAAAATGTTTCTATCTGAAATCGTAATTATCTTATCCCCGAACATTTTGGTTTCCAGGACTTCTTTCCACGGCCAAATTTTATTCAAGGAACCCAATATAAACCCGGTAAGCAATGCAAGTGTAAGATTTTTGTAGTGGGTAAACATCCATTTTAGAAGTTTGGCAAAGCTCAATAGTCCAAAAATGGCCCCTAAGCCCACAGTAACAATAATTTTAAGATCGCGTTCATGTACTGCATCCAATACTGTTTTGTATGAACCCAATAGTACTAGGATAAAAGCTCCGGATATACCTGGTAGAATCATTGCACATATGGCCAGTGCCCCGGACAAGAACAAGTAGGGGAGAGATCCCGAATTGTCGGAAGGGGGTAACTTTGTTATGTAAAAAGCTATGGCGGCTCCCATGATCAATAATAGTATTGCAGCCACATTCCATTTTTTTATTTCCCTGCCTACCAACATAATACTGGCCACAACCAAGCCAAAGAAAAAGGACCAAAGGGGAATGGGTTCGTTCTCCATTAACCAACTAATGAGTTTGGCCAAGGAGAGGACACTAATACCGATGCCTAGCAACAGGGCAAGTAGAAAGTTGCCGTTAAGTTTAATCCAAAAGGCTTTTATTCCTTCCTTCCTTAACGTATTCAACAGGGCTACATTAACGTTGTTAATGCTGGTGATGAGCTCTTCGTATATTCCGGAAATAAAGGCTATGGTGCCTCCAGAAACACCGGGTACAACATCTGCTGCGCCCATGGCCATTCCTTTTAATAAGATAATGATGTAAGATAAGAGATTGCGATTTTCCATATAAGATAAAAAAACAAAAATAGTTTATTTATCTGGAAGCTTTTTTCACATCCTCAATTAAGTTTTGGGCCCAATCCGTATTGAAGAATTGGGGAAATTCATCTTCAAATAAATGTAGCTGGTCAAGGTCTATTTTAAGGGCGTTGAGCAACCTGTACTGAGCTCTGGGGAAATCGCTTATTAGCAGATAGAAGCCGGCCATTTTATATTGCATTTCACATCGCTGGGGATAAAATTCATGGCCTTGGAGCAATATTTCTATAGCGGCATGCACGTCTAGGTTTTGAACTGCTACATCGGCCCAATGAAACCAAGTGTCAAATTCATAATTCCCCAAGTCTACTGCCTGTTGATAGGCATAATAGGCCTCGTCATTATTTTTTAAGGAGGCGTGTATCTTTCCGCACTTTTTCCAGTACTTTGAATTTTCCCCATCAATATTTATGGCTTTATTGATGTAGTATAGGGCTTTTTTATAATCCTCCTGTCTAATGTAGTATTCCGTAATTGCCAACCACCCTTTATCCAACAATGGATCTTCATGGACCGTTCTGTAATAATAGGATTTGGCCAATTCGTAGTTCTTGAGTTTTTCATGACATCTGCCTATCCTTAAATAGGCGTGCGAGGTAGGATCTTCAATGGCAATGGTGGTCTCATAATTCTCAATGGCCTCATTGTACTTGCCCATTTTTTCCAATACTTTTCCCTTTTCAAAATAGGCACCAATAAAAGTGTCATCGGCAATAATTGCAAAGTCGAAAGCGGCCAGGGCCTCCTTGTGCATTTTTTTTGTAAAATACATTTTTCCCAATTGGTGCCACGCTACTTCGCTATAAGGGTTTCGTTCAAGATAATCATTTAGGTATACGATGGCTCCGTCATAATCCTCAAGAAACTCAAAACAATAAATAACATTGTAAAGTGATGAATAATCCTCCTCATCATAGGACACACACATCATGAAATTTTGTTTGGCATCTTCAAAATTATCCATGAACAAATATTCCATACCTAGTAAGGAATGGATGTCAAAACTGTCATCGGTTAAATTTAAGGCCTGGGTCAGAAGGGATACCGCTGCTTCGTGATTGTCCTTCTTGGAATAAATATTGGCTCTTTGAATGTATATTTCCTCATTATTGCTGTCTATTACCTGTAGCTCATCCAGCATTTTCTCTGCCAGCTCCAGATTATTTTCAAAAACAAGGACTTCTATGGACAACAGCTTAAGTTCTATACTGGCAGGATGCTGCTGCAGCCCAATTTTAATCGCTTTTTTGGCCAATGCAATTTTCCCGTTATTGAGGTAGTGGTGAATAATATCTTGAAAATCTTCCGCGTCAAAGAAGTAGACATCATCTGTCTTGAGCATGGATTCAAACTTAGCAATGGGTTGCCCTGGTCTCTCGTTTGGTTCTAACGCCATAGGAACTTCTAATTATTCATTGGAACTAAAGTAGTCTTTTGAAACCCTTATTTCCGACAGATTTGGTCTATTATATTAACAAATTAGTTAACAATTTATTGTTTAAGGCCGTTCAACACCTCTAAAATCAAGCCACAACCAAGTTTAATTTCTTGACTGCTAATGGTCAACGGCGGTGATATGCGAATGGCATTTGGTTCAAAAAGCAGCCAAAACAATATTAGGCCTTTCTCGGCACATTTGAGGATAACCTCATTGGCCGTTTCAGGTTTTTCCATGATTAGGGCCAACATTAATCCCTTGCCTCGAATTTCCTTTATCAATGTATGTTGCAAAAGATTTCTAAAAAGAGCTTCCTTTTCCAAGGTTTCCTGAATGAGGTTGCTTTCCGTTATTTCCTGTAAGGTGGCTAGGCAGGCCGCAGCAATGACAGGATTGCCCCCAAAGGTCGTTATATGGCCCAATTTGGGTTTTTCTGTGAGCGATTGCATCATATGGTGCGAAGCCACAAATGCACCTACCGGCATTCCGCCTGCCATTCCCTTTCCAAGTACCAAAATATCAGGAACACAATCATAGTGCTCAAAAGCGAACAATTTTCCGGTACGTCCAAATCCAGGCTGGATTTCGTCCAATATTAACATTGCACCCACCTCATTGCAGCGTTCCCGTACTTTTTTTAAATACCCATTCTCCGGTAGAATAAAACCAGCTCCTCCCTGGATGGTTTCCAAAACAACTGCGGCCGTTTTTTCGGTTATGGACAACACATCACGTTCTACATTAAAACGAATGAATCCAACGTCGGGAATAAGTGGCCTAAAGGCTCTTTTTCGCTCTTCATAGCCCATAATACTTAAGCTTCCCATGGTATTTCCGTGGTAAGCATTCTTGGCAGATAAAATTTCACTTCTTCCTGTAAACCGTCTGGCCAATTTTAATGCCCCTTCAATGGCCTCCGTTCCGGAATTTACCAAATAAGTGGTTTCCAGCGGTGCAGGGAGTAGGTTTGCCAGCAGTTTGGTATAGGCAACGGCCGGTTCTTGGATGTACTCGCCATACACCATAACGTGCATGTATTTTTGGGCTTGCTCCTGAATGGCAGTCACCACTCTTGGATGGCAATGTCCCAAACTACAAGCGGAAACTCCAGCAACAAAATCCAGATGTGCCTTACCTTTGGTATCGTAAATATAACTGCCCTTGGCATGTGAAATTTCCAAAGCCAAGGGATGTGCCGAAGTTTGTGCCTGGTATTTAAAATAATCCTTTTTCATTTGTATTAGTTGTCAAGGACCCTAAATATCCAGGTGTCATCTATATAATTCCCATTGAAATTGTTATTGTGCGATCGGAGAGCTTCTTCCCGGGAATCATAGTGTTCTAAATAGACATAGTGGTATTTATTGTAGTCTCGTAAGAAGTGTTTGGGTTCCAAACCTTTTTTGGTAAGGCTTTTCATGAATGTTTCATAATTTTCCGCTGCCTCGAAAACGTTGGCTATTAAATAGTAGCCAGAATCCAAACCGTCCTCTTTAGCGCCCTCCTCATAATGCACATCTGTTTTAGCTTCCAGAACGCTGGGTTTGGGCTCTTTTTGCTGTTGAATTTTTTTGTTCGGTTCCATTTTCAACAAGGGATTGGGAGGTATTGGCTTGGAAGAATTTATGGAATCACGCTTTCTTTGATCCTCTATGGCCTCCTCTGGTTCCACATCCAAATCTATAGGATTGTCCACCCCTTTAATGGTAACCAGTTTTATGTTGTTGTCGTCCTCGTCAAAGATGTCGTCCTTGCTGAGAATCCTTTCCTTTCCACGCCAAATAAACCCTTTCAGCAACCTACTGTTTTCCGGGAGCTCCTTTTCTGGAAAAATATCGCCATCAGGATTGGTAATAAAGGTAATATCCTCTATCTCGTTATTGGCAAGGGTCATTCTAATTGCACTGCAAATGGTCTTGTTTATTCCAATAAGTTCCTGGTCATCATTGTACATATAATAGATAACCTCGGTGTTTTTTACAAGGTCAATGAGGCTTAGTTTATTTTCTATGAATTTCCCGAATAGGTCCTTGCCCTTGGCCTGGTTGTAGCCTACTTTGCCCACTGTATCCAAGGAAATTATAAAGGCGTTGTTTATAACTTTTAAAGAGTCCAATTTTTCGGTTTCCAAGTTGGATAGCAAGTGGATACTGTCTCCGGTCATTTGATTCTCCCCGTTCCAAATAATAGGATTGGTAATTAGTTCGGTAATACCGGTTTTTTGGTTGAAATGGATGGAATCGCACTTCCCGCTTAAATCGGTTTTGTAGAATTTTGCATTTCTGAAGGCCCTAAGGATGCGCTGTTCCGGTTTGCCCGTGATCATTAAGGTATCGCCGTGCATATATAAGGAGTCCTGTTCTACTAGATTGATCGAGACGGCCCTTTTGGTGGCAAAAACGGAATCCTTGGCCTTATATACTTCTGCATAGTGGGCCCTGATCAGTCCATCGTTTACGGTATCCCTTATAGTAATATTGTTCGTTGCAGAGGCAAACTCGGTCTTTTTGTCAAAATATAGGCTGTCTCCAGTAATAATTCGGTTATTGTAGTCTATACGTGTATTTTTAATTCCGTATCCGTTTTCAATTTTAGTATCGTAAAATCCACGTTCGCAGTACATTTTATAGGATTCTCCGGTGATGGTGGAAGGACCGTATAAATAGGCATTTTTAGACTCGGTATAATAATCCAATTGTTTGGAAACCAGTTTAAATTCTGGATTTACAAGGTTTACACTTTCCAGGAACTGGGATTTCTTTAGCTGGGTAAAATAACGCCCTATTTTACTGGTAAGGGTATTGGAGGAATCAACCACGGTTCCGTTATGTTCATAGAAAGCCTCTTGTTTTTCACGATCAAACCGCAAGGTGTCAGTGGTAAGGGTCATGCTGGTGTGGTTCAAAACCACATTTTCCCATGCCTTGGCAAGGTTTAGATTACCGTCATAATCAATTTTGCCACTGGTCAACTGTACGGAATCCCCTTGCTGCAGTTTAATATTCCCAATGGCTTTGAGCCTATTTTCTTTTTGGTAATAAATGGCGATATCGCACCATAGATCTGCTCCTTCGTGCTCAAATTGCACTTGCCGATCATCCTTGCTAAAGATGGCCGCCCCTGGATATTGTTCTTCATCTTTGGTGAAGTTGGCTCCATAAACAATGTTTATTTGTTTAACTTCTTCCTGGGGCTCTTGTGCCCAGCCAATCCAACAACTTAAAATGGTTGATAATAAAAATACGGACTTAAGCAATGTTTAAAATTTTGGTCAAAAATAGTATATTTTGGGGGAGGATAATACAGTTTGGGATAGTTTTAGTAAAACCCCTATAACGAAAAAGCCATCTTAAAAAGATGGCTTTTGCTTATCGATATATGGTCTGGGTCCTATCCGGCCCTACCGAAACAATCTTTATGGGGACTTCCAGTTCTTTTTCCAAGAACTTTATATAATCCATTAAGGTGTCCGGAAGTTCATCGGACTTGCTCAATTTGGTCAAATCCTTTGCCCATCCCTTCATTTCCGTGTAGACCGGTGTCACGTATTCCGGTTCTATACTATAAGGTAAGTGCTTTATTTGTTCCCCTTTATAGTTATAGGCAGTACATACTTTTAGTTTTTCAAATCCACTTAGTACATCTGCTTTCATCATCATCAATTCCGTAACCCCATTGATTTCAACGGCGTATTTGAGTGCTACTAGATCCAACCATCCGCAACGTCTTGGTCTTCCCGTGGTTGCGCCAAATTCGTTGCCAACCTTACCCATGGTTGCGCCGTCCTCATCAAAAAGTTCTGTAGGGAACGGGCCACTGCCCACACGGGTGGTATACGCTTTGAAAATACCCAGCACCGCACCAATTTTATTGGGTGCTACCCCCAAACCTGTACATGCCCCCGCTGCTGTAGTGTTGGACGAGGTTACAAAAGGATAGGTTCCGAAATCGATATCCAATAAGGATCCCTGTGCTCCTTCCGCCAGTATTTTTTTACCTTCACGTTGAGCGTTGAAAATATACTCTTCACTATCAATAAAGGTTAATTTTTTTAGTTCTTCCACCGCCAGAAAGAAGTCTGCCTCCAATTCCTTTAGGTCATATTGGATCTCAACATTGTAAAAGCTGATCATGGCCTCATGTTTGTTGGCCAATATCCTGTATTTTTCTTTCCAGTCCGAGAATTCCAAATCGCCTACCCTCATACCGTTCCTTCCGGTCTTGTCCATATAGGTGGGTCCAATACCTTTTAAGGTAGATCCAATTTTGGCCTTGCCCTTGGCAGTTTCGGAAGCGGCATCCAATAAACGGTGGGTGGGCAAAATTAAGTGGGCCTTTCTAGAAATAAATAATTTTGATTTAATATCTAGATTGAACTTTTTAAGATTATCCAATTCTTTTTTAAAGATAACCGGGTCTATAACCACCCCGTTGCCAACAATGTTCACCGCGGTTTTGTGGAATATTCCTGAAGGAATGGTATGTAAAACATGTTTTATACCATCAAATTCCAAGGTGTGGCCTGCATTGGGGCCGCCTTGGAATCGTGCAATTATATCATAGTTCTTTGTTAAAACATCAACTATTTTCCCTTTTCCTTCATCTCCCCATTGGAGTCCTAGTAGTAAATCTACTGCCATTCTATATGTAATTGGATTAATTATTCTTGTTTTCTTCTTTGTTCCGTGTTCCGTAAAAATAGAGCGAGTGTGTATTGATCTTAATGTTGAAAACCTCCTCAATGGTCTTTTTTATACTTTGAATACGTGGATCGCAAAATTCCATAACCTCACCCGTATCCGTAAGGATAACATGATCGTGCTGCCTGTCAAAATAAGATTTTTCGTATTGGGCCTGATTTTTTCCAAATTGGTGCTTACGGACCAACTTACACTCCAATAAAAGTTCAATTGTGTTGTATAATGTGGCCCTACTTACCCGATAGTTTTTATTTTTCATGGTGATATAGAGCGATTCTATATCAAAATGTTCTTCACTATCGTAGATCTCCTGTAAGATTGCGTAGCGCTCAGGTGTTTTTCTGTGACCATTTTCCTCCAGAAAAGTGGTGAAGACATTTTTGACTATTTCTTGATTCTTGTTTTCGCCCATAGCATTTACCCAGCGTTAGGGTACAAATGTACAGTTAAAATTTAAATTCTGGATACTTTATCGATGCCGTTAATGCGCTTTAGATTATCTATAACTTTTTTAAGGATAGCATTGTTTTTTACAACAAGGGTGATTCTTCCCGAGAACGTTCCGCCATCCGTACTGAAATTAATATTCCTCATATTCACATGTAAGTTGCCGGAGATTACCTCGGTAATTTCACTGATCAACCCTATATTATCTATCCCGGTAAGCATTATTTCCACTGTAAACTCTTCTTGGGAAGAATCGATCCATTTGGCCGATATGATCCTATAGGCGTAGTTGGACTGAAGGGAAATGGCATTGGGGCAATTTTTCTTGTGTACCTTAATCCCATCGTTAACACTGATAAATCCGAATACCTCGTCTCCCGGTATGGGATTGCAACATTGGGATAATTTATACTCCAACTTGTCCTCTTCCTTGCCAAAGACAAGGGTGTCATATTTTGAGGTAATCTCCTCCTTATGGATATCTTCAGGAACCGGGGTTCTTTTTATCTTATTTTTAAAGAAGGTTATAAAAGCATTGCTATAGGAGGCCGCAAAATCTTTTAGCATTTGGTTGTCAATGGCACCAATGCCCACCCTATAGAACAAGTCCAGACTCGTCTTGAGCTTAAAAAATACCACCAACTTGTTTATGGTATCCTCGTTAAGGCTAATTTTCTGGGATTTTAATTTACGCCTAAGGATTTCCTTGCCCTCCATGGCCGTAGATTTCTTTTCTTCCCTTAAGGAGGATTTTATTTTAGACCTGGCCCTGGCCGTTGTGGCATAATCCAACCAACTTTGACTGGGTCTGGCAGTGTCGGAGGTAAGAATGTCTACCTGGTCACCACTTTGCAAGGTAGTATTCAAGGGAACCAGTTTGCCATTTACTTTGGCCCCACGGGTATGCATACCCACTTCAGTATGTATATTGAAGGCAAAATCTAAAGGCGTGGCCCCTTTGGGGAGGGATTTTAGTTCTCCTTTGGGTGTAAATACAAAAATTTCCTTGGAATAAAGGTTTAGTTTAAATTCTTCTACAAAATCGACCGCATTGGTATTTGCATTTTCCAGGGCTTCCTGTAGTTTGTTGAGCCATTCCTCAATGCCCTGTTCTTTCTGATTGCCGTGCTTGTATTTGAAATGCGCGGCATAGCCTTTTTCGGCAATTTCGTGCATTCTTTCACTCCGGATCTGAACTTCTACCCATTTGCCCTTTGGTCCCATTACAGTGATGTGCAGGGCTTCATAACCTGTAGATTTAGGGGATGAAATCCAATCCCTTAAACGAACAGGGTTGGGGGTGAAGTGATCTGTAACAATAGAGTAAATTTTCCAGGCCAAAAACTTTTCGTTATGCCGGTCCGATTTGTATATGATCCGAATTGCAAATTTGTCATAAATCTCATCGAAGGATACATTCTGTACCTTCATTTTACGGCGAATGGAGAAGATGGATTTCATCCGGCCCTTAATGTAGTAATTGAGATTTTCTTTGTCCAACGAGTCGCTTATCACGCCGGAAAAAGCGTCTATATAGGCCTGTTGTTCCTCTTTGGACTCTTCAATTTTACCTAATATGTCGTCGTAAACATCGGGTTCAGTATATTTAAGACTGAGATCTTCCAGTTCCGTTTTAATATTGTAAAGCCCTATTCTATGCGCTAAAGGTGCGTATATGTACAAGGTTTCGGAGGCTATCTTCACTTGTTTGTGCTCGGGCATGGAATCCATGGTGAGCATATTGTGATATCTGTCCGCTATCTTTATAATGATAACCCGTACATCGTCATTAAGGGTAAGGAGCATTTTTCTAAAATTCTCCGCCTGTTGGGAAATGTTCATATCCTTTTTCAGGTGGGCAATCTTAGTGAGTCCGTCTACGATCCGTGCAACGGTCTCGCCAAACAAGCGTTCAATATCCGCTAGGGTGTATTCAGTGTCCTCAACAACATCATGAAGTAGTGCGGATGCAATGGAAACTGCATCCAGACCCATTTCGGAAGCCACGATTTTTGCTACCGCTATGGGGTGGAAAACGTATGCTTCCCCCGATTTTCTTCTTTGATTTTTATGCGCATCTACGGCAATATCAAAGGCCGAGCGTATCAATTTCTTATCCTCATCGGTAAGGCTTTGATAGCTTATACGGAGCAGTTCCTTATATTGCTTCGCAATTTCCTTGTTTTCTTTCTCTATTGCAGCTTCGGTCATCATAAATTAAAAATAGCATAAACTATGGTAGTAGACAACAAAAATTATGCCTTTAAATTTTGAATTCTAGACATCAAGGGCGGGTGTGAATAATGAACAAAAACATAAGCGGGATGAGGCGTAAGATTACTTAGGCTGTTCTTGGATAATTTTTTCAAGGAGGTAATAAGAGGTTTGGGGGCGAAGGTTTTTTTTGCAAAATCATCTGCCTGAAATTCAAACTTCCTGGACATGGCGTTCATGATCAATCCTGTAAATTCCGATATTGGGCTGTATAGTATTCCAAAACCTATAAGCGCTGCGTGAAAACTAGGTTGCGAAACGCCAATAGCCAAAGATACCTCTGGATTATTTATAAAGATGGATAGAATAAAGAGGGTAAGACCGGTTAGCAAAATGGAGGCCGATAAATTAAAAATGATATGTTTTCTTTTATAATGTCCCACCTCATGTGCCAGCACCGCTACAATTTCGTCCTCCTCAAGATCGTTGATCAAGGTATCGTATAGGGTTATTCTCTTTTCCTTGCCAAATCCAGAAAAATAAGCATTGGCCTTGGTCGATCTTTTTGAGCCATCTATCACAAATATGTTTTTTAATTCAAATCCCACGTTTTTGGCGTAAGCTTCGATTTTACTTTTTAAATTGCCTTCTTCCAGAGGCGTTTGTTTGTTGAAAAGGGGTACGATCAGTCGACTGTAAAAAAGGTTCATGAAAAGCGAAAAAACGCTTATGAGAGCCCAGGCATAAACCCAGAAGTTGGTACCTGCCCACTGAAAAAACCAGATGATCAATGCCAGTATTCCACCTCCAAGAATCATCATCATAATCCAACCTTTAAATTTATCCGTCCAGAATAATTTTTTGGTACTCTTGTTGAAACCGAATTTTTCCTCTATTACAAATGTGTGGTAATAGGAAAAGGGGGTTGTAACAATATCATTGCCTATCATAATTATTCCGAAAAAAATAAGGGCGATCACAATAGGGTTGTCACTGTAACTCCTGGCAATGGTGTCTATCCATTCAAATCCCCCCAAAATTAAAAATAGTAAGGTAAGGCTTAGTGAGAAGACAGTGCTCACCATCCCAAAACGATAGTTGGTTTTTTTGTACTCTTGAGATTTTCTGTATTCCTCCTTGTCGAAAACGTCGCTTAATTCGCTAGGGACAACATCTGTATAGCGTTTGGCATTTAAATATTCCAGCACGGTTTCAATGATAAACTGAATCAACAAAATGGCTATTATGATATAAAATAGGATGCTACTGTTCATTTAAAAAATTAATGGATTTCTATATTGTTTTATGTTGCAGTATTGCGGATACAGGTTCTTACTTAAAATCCCCTTTGCCGAATTGCCTCAAAGATAAGTATTGCTGCCGATACGGAGACGTTCATGGAGTCTATTTCTCCATGCATGGGAATTATAATATTTTGGGTTGCGTTCTTCAGCCATTGCTCGGATAGCCCTGTAGCCTCTGTACCTACCACAATTGCCGTGCCCTTGGTAAAATCTATTTCCGTGTATGGCTTGGAGGCACTTAAGGCTGCACAGTTGATATTAATATTGCGACCAATTAAGAATTGGATAATTTCGGGTGTGGATCCCATTGCTATATCGGTGGTGAATACACATCCAACACTGGACCTGATTATATTTGGGTTGTACAGGTCACTTTTCGGATTGGCAATAATAACGGCATCCAGGCCGGCAGCATCGGCTGTCCGTAAGAGGGCACCAATATTACCTGGTTTTTCAGGGGCTTCGGCTACTAAAATAAGGGGATTGTCGTTTTTAAATTTTAAAGACTCCAGGGTATGCTCCCGGCTTACTGCTACGGCCAATATGCCCTCGGTAGTATCCCTGTAAGCCAATTTTTGAAATATATCTTTTGATATGGAAATTATTTCCGGGGTAGGTGAAATTCCATGTACCAATTCCATAATAGCGTTTCGGTTAACGAGCTCTGGATAGAAAAGAATGGTTTTTAGGGTATAGCGTCCCTTCACTGCCAGCTGTAACTCCTTGATGCCTTCAATAATAAAAAGCCCATTTTTTTTTCGTTCACGGGATTTTTCCTTTAATGATATTGTACTCCTTACCAAAGGGTTGTGAATACTGCTAATCTCTTTTATATAGCTCATTGGTGCAAAAATAATATATTATGTTAACTTAATTATGGTTTTACGACCAAAGGGGCAACTAAAATAAGTAGGATGAGATATGTAATTGTATTATTGCTATTGGGCAGTACGCTAGCCTGTAAGATGGAGAGCAAAACAAAGGAAGTTGAGGTGGAATTGGCCGAACCCAAGACTGCTGTTAAGGTTAACATGGAAAGATATCCAGAATCGCTCATAAAGGTCTTTGAGGCCCATGGGGGGCTGGCAGCCTGGAGAAATCAGAGGACTTTGGCCTTCAAATTAGGGGAGGAGCTGCATACCATGGATCTTCAGACCAGAAAGGATAGGGTGGACGCACCACAATATTCCCTTGGGTTTGATGGTGATAAGGTTTGGCTGTTGAACGAAGAAAATGCGTTTAAGGGGGATCCTGTATTTTATCACAATCTTAGGTCTTATTTTTTCAATATGCCTTTTGTATTGGGGGATAATGGAATTGTTTACGATGAAACGGAGGACTTGGTCTATGAAGGTGTCAATTATCCCGGTATTGCCGTAAGCTTCAAATCGGGCATCGGGGCCTCCTACAAAGATGAATACTTTTTGCACTATGACCCCCAAACGTATAAAATGGCTTGGCTTGGTTATACGGTCAGTTACAGGAGCGGAGAACGTTCCGATAATGTAAGCTGGATTGGTTATCACGATTGGACGGATGTAAATGGCCTTAAGGTTCCCAAAGCATTGACTTGGTACAGTTCTGAGGGACGAACGATCAAAGAGCCTAAAAAACCGGTGGTATATGAAGAAATTGAATATAGTGAACAGGCCAAACCGGTAGGTTTCTTCTCAAAACCTGAAAACGGAATATTTGTAGAAGGAAAAGTACAAGAGTAGTACTCATTAAATAGGAAAAGGGGTGATAAACAAACTGTTTTCACCCCTTTTTTTTGTCTGCCTAAGGTTATTTTCCGTTATATTTTTCCATGTATCTTCTCCATAATTCCGTTTGGTGTGTTTCCAGTGAAATATCCCTTCCGTCAATAAAGGCCCTGCTTAATTGGTTGGTACGCATATCCAGCGCATCACCCTCTGAAATAAACAGTGTGGCACTTTTGCCTACTTCCAAGGTTCCGTATTCTTGGTCTATACCCAAAATTTTCGCGGGATTCTGTGTAATCATTTGGAGCGCTTTTTCTTTGGAAAGTCCTTGTTGTACAAGCTGTCCGGCATAAAATGGCAGGTTTCGGTTTTGAAAATTTTTCGCGCTGGCGTTTTGCATAGCAACCAATAGCCCGCTATCTAACAATATCTTGGGCAGTTTATATGGGAGGTCGTAGTCGTCGTCGTCCGAGGATGGCAGGTTGTGGGGAGCCCTTACCAACACGGATATATCATGTTCTTTTAAGAACTCGGTGATTTTATAGGCTTGATATCCTCCTACCAGGACAACTTTCTTAACCCCTAAATCTTTGGTCTTGACAATGGCATCCATTATTTCCTTTTCACCATCGGCATATACATAAAGCTTTTGAGCTCCGTTGAACAGACCTTGGGTAGCCGCATATGCCGGATTGATTTCGGATACAGCACTTTTGCCATAGGCAAGGGCATTTTTTAAAAAGCTTATAATTTTTTCCTTTTCCTTGGCATAATTTTCATTGGGTTGGTATCTACGGCCCTGGCCCTGGGAAAATGGACCTAGTTTAAAACTGTTTGGCCACGTTAGATGTATTCCGTCATCGGCCTTGATAACGGCATCTTCCCAATTCCATGCATCGAATTGCATAACGGAAGAGGTTCCGGAAATGGTACCGCCTTTAGGGGATATTTGTCCCAAAAGCACCCCATTGGGTCGCATACTTTCCACAACTTTGGACTCGGCGTTATAGGCGATTAGGCTTCTTACATGGGGTATTAATTCCCCAATTTCATCCTTGTCGTTGGAGGCCCTAACAGCATCTACCTCTATCAGTCCCAAGGAGGCACATGTTACAATGAAGCCAGGGTAAAGATGTTTTCCGTCTGCTTTTATAATTGTTCCCTTTCTGGCAATTCTGGTTTTGGCATCGCCTACAAAAGAAATTTTCCCACCTTCGAACATGATAAGGGAGTTCTCTATTACTTCGCCATTTCCCAAATGGGCTACAGCACCTTCAATGCTAAAGGCCTCTTTCTGTACCCCGGCAGGAGTTTGTTGTGCGGTTCCTTTAATCGTTGCAGATAACAGGACAAGTGCTATGGTGATTCTAAAAATTTTCATCTTAATCTTGGTTTTAAAGGCTATCACAGTGCAATTCTTCTTGGATTTTTTTCTTCGGTTCCTGGGTAGGGCCGCCTTTGTCCTTCTCTTTGAGCATAAGGTTGATCAATAAGGACTTTTCTCTTTTTATGGCTTCCCTTTGTTGTTGGTCTTTTTCCAGATCGAAATATACAGCCCCCTCAATCATGGTTTTTTCCACCTTGGCATAAACGGACAAAGGATTGTTGTTCCAAAGCACCAGATCCGCATCTTTTCCTTCTTTGATACTGCCCACCCTATCATCTATATGCAAGAGTTTGGCAGGATTGATCGTGACCATTTTCCATGCCTCCAATTCGGTCATCCCGCCATATTTGACAGTTTTGGCAGCCTCTTGATTTAATCGCCTGGACATTTCTGCGTCATCACTGTTTATGGCAACGGTAATACCCTGACTTTGCATGATAGCTGCATTGTAGGGGATAGCATCGTTTACTTCAAATTTATAAGCCCACCAATCACTGAAGGTCGATGCCCCCACACCGTGTTCGGCCATTTTATCGGCTACTTTATAACCTTCCAATATGTGGGTAAACGTATTTATTTTGAAGTTGAATTTCTCTGCAACTTTCATCAGCATATTAATTTCGCTCTGTACATAGGAATGACAGCTTATAAATCGTTCCCCGTTAATTATTTCAGCCAAGGTTTCCATCTCTTCATCAAACCTGTAAGGCTGTCCGCTCTTTTTCTTGATGTCATATGCTTTGGCCCTCTGGAAATAATTTATAAATGTTTGTTCCACACCCATCCTAGTCTGTGGAAACCTGCTATAACTGTTCCAGTTGGATTGCTTTACATTCTCACCCAAGGCAAATTTTATAAATTTAGGGGAGTTGTCGTAGATCATCCCATCCGCATTGGCGCCCCATTTTAACTTTAAAATAGCGGATCGTCCACCAATAGGATTGGCAGAACCGTGCAGTAGTTGGGCAGAGGTTACGCCACCAGCCAAATCCCGATAAATGCCAATGTGCTTCGGATCTACCACATCCTCCATTTTTACCTCTGCAGAGGAGTTTTGACCGGATTCATTAATGGATAAGGCGGCAATATGTGTATGTTCATCAATAATACCTGCCGTTAAGTGCTTCCCTGTGGCGTCCACTATCGTTGCCCCACTTGGTTTGAGGTCGACACCGATTTTGGCAATTTTACCGTTCTTAACAAGTACGTCTGTGTGTTCCAAGATTCCTTCATCCTCACTGGTCCAAACCGTAGCATTTTTAAACAGTACGGATTCTTGTTTGGGTTTCTGAGAATAGCCATAACCAATATTGGGGAAAGTTATAGGCACTACTTTCGGTTTTTCCGAGGATTTATCTTTTTCCTTTTCCGCATATGCCGAGGTTTTCGTGGCTTTAAAGGTGGTTTCGGTGCCATTGGGGAGTAAAAGTTTGCCTTTAAGAATGTCGGAACTGGAAGTTGCCATTCCCGATAATCTAAATACTTGGTCACCACTTTTGGAATTGAAGGAAATTGAAAGCCAATTATCGTCATATTCAATTTTCGAAGTCAATTTGTCCTCTCCTTCCTTCACCTCGGCCTTGGGTTGGTCAAAATCCCCGGTAATTGACAATTGATACACCTTTTCCCCGGCCGCTAAATTGTAGTTTCCACGAATATCTATGAGTTCCTTGTCCTTGATAATATGCTTCTGGCCTTGGACCCAATTTTCATAGAGTACGGTTTCCTCCTCGAAAATATCCCCCGAGGTAATTAAAAAATTGGCTTGACTTCCACTTTGTAAGGAACCGATTAGGTTGGATTTGCCCAAGATCTGTGCAGGGGCCGTAGTAAGCGCCTCCAAAGCTTCTGTTTTTGACAAGCCATATGCTATAGCCTTTAATAAATTTTTTCTAAAAGCGGACGTGGATTTTTGACCGTGAAGTGTAAGGCCAAAAGTAATGTTGTTTTCTGCAAGGACTTTAGGGTTTGTGGGTGCCTGGTTCCAATAACGCATATCTTCCAGGCTTACATGATTCGCCAAATAGGGGTCGGAAACATCATAGGGGTCCGGGAAGTTGATAGGAACTATCAAGTTGGCGTTGGTGGCCTTTATTTCGGCGACACTTTCAAATTCATTCCCACCTGCCAATATGGTATAATTGATGTTGAACATATCTCCGATCTTATCCACCCTTAATATGTTGTCTTTGTCCTTGGCCTCAATTATTTGAACTAAACTTTTGTTGGTGTTCAGAGCTTCTAAGGAAAGATCCTTGGTGGTTACGTTACCTTGGGCGTACCAATCGGCATCAAAGTACATTTGCCTTAACAGGGCCAGGGCACCCATTAGCGAAGTGGGATAAGCTTGCCGTTTGGCCACACTTTTGGTCAATGAAAAGTATTGAGCCGATTTATCGGCCAAAACCCTATCCGAATCACTGCCGATGTCGTTCAATGATATTAAGGCGCCGTTGCCCCGCGCAATTCCGTCCTGTATATGTGTGTTTACAACCCCAAAACCGGCTTCCCGCAATTCCTTCGCTTTTTTACGGTCGTAGTTAAATTTGGAAATTGCATCGTTTTCCGGCATTATATGGTCGTTCCAGTAATACCCTTCCCTTGAGGGGCCATATTGTGCCGAACGTCCTCCGGAGGTCGCTGGTTTGGGTTTCGCTACTCCAAAATCGGAATAAATATCAATAAATGAAGGATATATGGATTTTCCATTTAGATCTATCAGTACTGTATTTTTGGGAAGTTGTACGTTCTTCCCTGTCTCTATTACTTTTCCTTTTTGAATAAGCAATGTCCCTTTTTCCAATACCTTGGTTGGTGTTATATGGATCTTGGCATTTATGAATGCGGTAAAATTGTTGTTTTCCGCTTTTACACCGTCATTTATGGGAAAGTAGTCCTGGGCAGAAAGCGACAACCCGTAAAAAAGTGTAACAAGCACATAAAATGGTATTCTCATATTTAATAGTATTCTTTGTTAAACGGGTTTAAAAATAAAGTATCCCATAGGAATATCAATGTTGTTTTAAACTTTTTATATCATTTAAGTCAGTCTTGGATTTTTGATTGAAGATCCATTATTCCATTGTCCACAAGCTGCTGCACAGTTATGGGACTCCTAAACGTTGTAACGTACATATCCCCTAGATCGGGTTGTTGCGGTAATAATTGATCAATAAGGTCACAACGGCATTGTAACTTTTAATACCGTCTTTCTGATTGTTGGCCTTTAGAAAAGTATTGAATATAGATTTAAAAACGGGCTCCAAAGGATTTTCATGCGCTTCCCAAAATTCGGCCACTTCTTTGTAATTTTTTTTCACACCGGGATTCAGTTTGTTGTATTGGCGCTTAAATTCCTCTAAGTCCCTATTTGCGAGTTCATTCAGACAATAGCTCAGGGCATAGGCGTATGCCGAATATTTAAAATAAATATCCTCATTGCCAACAGTTGCCAAATAACCAATAAAATTGGTTTCATTTTCTGCGGAAAACCCTAATTGATGGCCTATTTCATGGCCACATATAACGGGAAATCTAAAATTTGGTAGTGCACTATTGGCTTGTGCTTCATTGGTGAACGGATTTAAATAGCCGCCATAACCCATATAGCTCAAAGGGGTGCTGAAAATGGATTTTTTTAAGCTTGGGTGCTGGTAGGTGAAAAGAGGGATTTTAATTTTTAGGGTTTCGTAACCTTCTAGGGTAAGGTCCATAATTTGTTTCTTGGTATAGGGAATCTGAACCATTTTACTGGTATCGGAGGTTATCCTGAATTGGGTTTCATTGGTTCTCAACACAAGTTGGTCCACAAAATTTACCAAGTCATGCTGGCTGTGTTTGTCTCCCAGTTCCAAGGATTTTGAAAGGGGTTGTCTATAGTAATTTAATCCCCATAAAAGATGAAAAGTAAAATATGCAACGGATAAGACCATAGCAATGTCCCGAATAAACCCTACTAGGTTTTTTTTGATGGACATTCTGTTCACAATGATATACCTAGCTCCCAAGATGATTAGAAGCGCGTACAGTATATCCCCTACCGAAAAAGGAACCCATCCCAGAAAAGTCCGCCAAAATCTGGATAGAAAAGGATATATCCCTGTACTGTAATAAGTTTCTATAACTTCAGGGTATTGCCCCAGCCATTTTACCAGGATTACTTGTGGTACCAATAAAAAGGCGGTAAGATTTTTGATTTTATTTTTCATCAAGCCAAAAATAGCCAATTATCTAGCATGGTTGTTTTTCTATCTGTATTTTTGGACTCATAATCATTAATTTATGAATAAGGAGATAAGACTTTTAGAACCAAAAAGTATCTGGAATAAATTTGCAGATCTAAATGCTGTTCCTAGACCATCCAAACATGAGGAACGCGTAATAGAATTTATGATGGAATTTGGAAAGTCCCTTGGTCTTGAGGCCATCAAGGATGCTGTCGGGAATGTGATCATCAGGAAGCCGGCATCGGTGGGTATGGAAGATAGGACGACGGTAATTCTACAATCGCATTTGGATATGGTACATCAAAAAAATGCCGATACGGATTTCGATTTCCAAACCCAGGGTATAGAGATGTATGTAGATGGGGATTGGGTAAGGGCCAAGGGTACCACCTTGGGGGCCGATAATGGCCTAGGGGTGGCCACCATTATGGCTTTATTGGAGAGCAAGGATATTTCCCACCCACCTTTGGAAGCCTTATTCACAATTGATGAAGAAACGGGAATGACCGGGGCAAAGGGACTAAAAGGGGGATTGTTGAAAGGTGGGTTTTTGTTGAACCTGGATACGGAAGATGATGATGAAATTGACATTGGCTGTGCTGGAGGTGTAGATATTACCGCCAAAGGAAATTATACGGAAGTTCCCCTTGGCGATGGTTTCCAGGCCTACAAAATAGTGGTAAAAGGACTTAATGGGGGGCATAGTGGAATGGATATCGATAAAGGACTGGGTAATGCCAATAAGATTATGAATTCTTTCTTGATGTTGGGGCAGGAGCAGCTCGGTTTAAAAGTTTCCAAAATTGACGGTGGAGGTTTGCGCAATGCAATCCCAAGGGAAAGTACCGCCTTTGTGGCCATAAAAGCAAAAGACTCAGATGGATTGGACAGGTTGTTTAAAGACTGGGTCAATAATTTGAGGCAGGAATTTGCAACAACCGAGCCTAATTTAAAGATTGTTTGTGAGCCTGCTCATCTTCCAAAAATGGTTATGGAGTCCAATGATCAGCTGGCATTGACGGAAGCTATTAAAGGAGCTCTAAATGGGGTCTACGCCATGAGCAAATCCATGAAGGATTTGGTGGAAACATCCAATAATATCGCTAGAGTAGAGGTGCGAGGTGGTAAAATAAACATTGCATGCCTAACCAGGTCCTCCGTAGAGGCCGGTAAAATGGAATTGGCCAGGGGTCTAAAAGGTAATTTTGAGAAGTCCGGGTATAAGGTAACTTTAAGCGGTGACTATCCTGGATGGAATCCCAATCCTGATTCGGCTATCCTAGATCTATTGCGTACAAAATATAGGGTGCTTTTTAATGAGGCGCCTAGGGTAGTGGCCTGTCATGCAGGTTTGGAATGTGGGATTTTGGGAAAGAATTATCCGGAGGTAGATATGATCAGTTTTGGGCCCACTATAAAAGGAGCCCATTCTCCCGATGAACGTGCCAGCATATCTTCGGTACAAAAATTTTGGAAGTTTATTTTGGCAATACTCTCTGAAATTCCCAATAAAAAGATTTAAACCTGGAACTCTTTATATTGTAGGGTGTTGTTTAATCTGGGGTGTAAGCCTAATACGTACCTTTTCAGGGTTGGAAGAGAGTTGTTTTTAATAGGTTGTTACGGTTAATTTTCTTATATTTAAGAGAATCAACAAAAAAACAAGCTATGGGAATCAAAAGTTTTCAGGGGCCTAGAGTACAGCAACCCAGTGAGGAAGCACCGCTTCGGGTTTGTGATTATATGACCAGAAAACTGATTACTTTTAAACCTGGGCAATCTGTTGAAGAAGTAATCGTGGCCCTTTTGAAGTATAAAATTTCAGGTGGACCGGTAGTAAACGATCAGAATGAATTGATAGGCATTATTTCGGAAGGCGATTGTATCAAGCACATTAGTGAAAACAGATATCATAATCTGCCAAGCTCCAATATGACAGTGGAAGGGCACATGATAAAAAATGTGGAAACCATAGATGGCAATATGAATATTTTTGATGCGGCCAATAAGTTTTTGAATGAAAAACGCAGACGTTTTCCAATAGTGGAGAATGGAAAGTTAGTGGGGCAAATTTCCCAGAAAGATATATTAAAGGCTACCCTAAAACTCAAATCACAAAACTGGAAATAGATTCCTTACATGGATTTGGTTGAAAGGTCCGTCTTTTTTGCTGCTGATGTTTTGTGGTACTGAAATGCACCGCTATAATCAAATAGGTCAAAAAAAATCCTTGTTGATCCCCTATAGAGAGGTCAACAAGGATTTTTTATCTTTTGGAATATAATTATTGGGCTATTCCAGTAATTTCCAGATCAAAAACCAATTTGGCATTTGGTGGAATAGGGCCGTATCCGGCTTCACCATAACCCAAATGGGAAGGTATGAACAAACGAACCTTATCCCCGACCTTCATCTGCATAAGGCCTTCCTTAAATCCTGGGATTATCCTTGCTTCCGGGCTGTAGTCCATTGGAATGGCTTCGTAACCGCGACCTTGTTTTCTGGCCTCCTGATAAACGTCATATTTTTTAGCTACCTCTTCATAATTACTGTCAAATAGTGATCCGTCCGATAGATACCCTGCATATAGTACATTTACCTTTTGCCCCACTTTGGGTTTTTCTCCATTGCCCTCAGTTAGGGTCAATATTTTAAGCCCGGATGGTAGTTCTTCTGCTTTGCTTTCCTCTGTGGCAATTTGGGCAACGAAATCGCTTTTCATTTTCTCCATCGCCTTGACTTTTTCCTCTGCCTCGGCAAAGTAGTCGCTCATTACCTTCACCGCATCAAATTTTTTGGCTTCCTTACCGTTTCTGATAATTTCAACGGTGTTCATAACTACATCCGTAACAGGTCTGTCGCCTTCTGCAGTTTTAACATTGGCAATGGAATCAACAATATCCATTCCTTTAACAACTTCACCAAACACAGTGTGCCTACCATTTAAAAAAGGAGTTTCCTTGTGGGTAATGAAAAACTGGCTCCCGTTGGTAGTAGGTCCCGAATTGGCCATAGATAGGATACCGGCCTTATTATGGGTAAGGGAATCGTTAAATTCATCCTTAAATTTATATCCAGGATTTCCCATACCCGTTCCGGTAGGATCCCCGCCTTGAATCATAAAGTCCTTTATGATTCTGTGAAAGATGATACCGTCATAATATTTTTTGCCCTTTAAGCTGTCTGTAACAAATGGGTTGTTTCCTTCGGCCAGGGATATAAAATTGGCAACTGTCAAAGGGGTCTTTTGATACTCCAATTTAAGGAGGATTTCACCTTTGGTGGTATTAATATCCGCAAAAATTCCGTCTCCCAGGTCAGCATGCTTACTGGACTTGCAGCTGGAAAATGCCATGGATACTACTGCCAATAATAAATAAATTTTCTTCATTGTAATTAATTTTAATTGTTCTCTTTTTGTTTGTCTATATTTAAAATGGTAATGGTAGATTTAATGGGGACGTTTACCCCAATCTTATTATTGTCCCCATGATAACCATAGGATAGGGAGGAGGGGAACAAAAATGTTGCACTTTCCTTCTCTTTTAAAAGTTTTATACTGTTGCGCAAGCCAGGGAATAGGTCTTGCTTATCTACCTTATAGGTTATGGTTCCTATTTCGTCTTTGGAATATATGGTATCATTGTTAAAAGTCATGACATTGTATTGTAGCGTAACCAGGTCATCTGTTTTGGGGTAATAATCGGCCTGGTCGTTCTTGGCGATATAATGATACCAAGAGCCGATTCCGCTGGAGAAATAGGTGTTCATGGAGTCATTTTTAATAATTGCCATAATCTGTTCTTCTTCCTTTGCCAATAAGTCCTTGTTGCGTTCTACGGATTTTTGTAATATACTTCCTGATTTAACTTTAACAGGCTTGCGTGGCTCCGGTCCTTTGCAGCTGGAGAAGGCGATAACAAGCAAAAGGGATAGTAGGTGTTTCATGCGTTTAATTCCTCTTTATATTGGGGCAGTAGTGACTTAAAATGGTTAATGGTTTCTTCCATGGAAACATCACTTCGCCCCCCCGCGGCATTGGTATGTCCGCCTCCGTTAAAATTAGCCCTGGCAAATTCATTTACAGAAAAATCACCTTCAGACCTAAAAGATATTTTGATAATTCCTTCCTCACGGTTTTCAATGAAAATAACCGCAAAAACAATTCCCTCCAAGGTTAAACCGTAATTCACGAATCCTTCCGTATCCCCCTTCTTGTAATTGTAGGTATCCAGTTCGTCTTGCGACAAGGTGATAAATGCCGTCTTAAATTCCTCTAGGATGACCATGTTTTTTAAAGCACAACCTAAAAGATGCAATCTACTAGGTGTATTGGTATCATAAACCTTGTTATGTGCTTCCGTATTCTTGGCGCCTTTCTCTATTAATTTGGCAACCACTGCGTGTGTCCTACTGGTGGTGGACGAATATTTAAAAGACCCTGTATCGGTCATAATACCGGTGTATAAAGAAATTGCCAGGTCCGGGGTGATGCTTTCCACATCGTTTAGTCCTTCGATAAGGTTGTAAACCATTTCGCAAGTAGAACTCATGCTTACATCGGAATAGGTAATTTTTGCATAATTAGCTGGCTCCTGATGATGATCTATCATCACAAATAGGGCCGATGAATTTTCCAGTAAGGGTTGTAGTTGTCCAATCCTTCCCAAGTGGTTGAAATCTAAAGTAAATATTACGCTAGCACTATTGATTAGAGTTTTTGCTGCTGAGGATTCCCTTTCAAAATTTACTATTTGTTCGTTTCCCGGCATCCATTTTAAGAATTTTGGAAAATCATTGGGAACAATGATGGTAGCATCCTGACCTTTGCCCTTGAGATAGTGCCATAATCCCAAAGTAGAACCAATGGCATCTCCGTCCGGATTTTTGTGCGGTATTATCACAATTTTCTGGGGTTCGTCCAATAAGCCCCTAATTGCCTTCGTAATCTCTAAATTCATGCGCGCAAAGATACAATTTAATAATAAACGCCATTATTCCACGATTCTATTTTTGCAATATTGCCACTCCAACTTATGCAATTTCCCTGGAAGGTGTTTTATGGGCTGGGTGTATGTACCCTTATCAATGCCAATTAGGTAGTTAAATCTTAAATAATGAGGAGGGGAAAGAAGGTCCCTTCAATTGATATTGGGAGACCTTAATTTTAAATATAGGCCTATATGTTGTTGTTTTTATTTCTTAAAAAACAATGAGATAATCAAAATCAATAAAATTTTAGTCAGTGTAATCATAATTCAGGTTTTAATAGTTAATGAATAGTAAAATAATCGATTATCCATTTAAGATATACATAACCTAAGCAGATTTCCAAAATTTGATGATGGATTCAATATAATTGAATACAATGTTGTAACTATATTAATCATTCGCATTATATATTTTCAATTGTTGTCTTGAAAGTTGTTTCATTATGTAATTAAAAAAATAATTAATGATATTAAACTGTCATTAAATAATAGGTGTTTTTGGGAGAATTTCAGAACACAAGGGGGATTTGATTTGAAAAAGTCCATTTTTTGTGACTTTCATTTAAAATCGACCTTAACTGAGGGGCCATTTTTTTTAATTCCATAGTTTTTTTTGAAAGGTAGATTCGGCAGGGAAAAGGTCGGATTCTTGATTATATTTGTTGAAAATTTTTTTGATGCTGGATATACTATTTATTGTTCTGGGACTTGTTTTATTGATTGCAGGTGGCAATTGGCTTTTAAAGGCGGCAGTTGCCTTGTCGTTAAAACTAAATATTCCAAAGATCGTTATAGGTATGACCGTGGTTTCCTTTGCAACCTCCGCCCCGGAATTGATAGTAAGTATAAAAGCTGCTCTGGAGGGCTTTCCGGATTTGGCCTTGGGGAATGTTGTTGGTTCCAATATTGCCAATTTGGGTCTGGTGTTGGCAATAACCGTCATGCTGGGAAGTATAGAGGTTAGAAAGAGCTTCTATACTACGGATTGGCCGGTAATGATGTTGGCATCGCTTTTATTTTTCATATTTATTTATTTTGATGGGGAATTGCAAAGATACGAGGGCTTTATTATGATGGTGGTACTCTTTGTCTTCTTGGTGTATCTATTGCGCTTTCAGAAAACCGCAGTTGTGGATGAGCTGCCTGAGGATGATGTTCCCCTGCCTTTGTATAAGACGATGTTGTTTTTGGGTTTGGGCGGACTTGCCCTTTGGGGAGGTTCTGAACTGCTGATCGAGGGTGCAGTGGGGCTTGCTACCTTTTATGGAGTTAGCGACCGTGTAATTGCGGTAACCGTTGTGTCTATCGGGACCAGCATACCAGAATTGGCGGCTTCTATTATTGCTGTAATTAAAAAAGAAAAGGCAATTTCTTTGGGAAATCTAATAGGGTCCAATATTTTCAATCTGTTGGCTGTTTTGGGCATTACCTCAATGATTACCCCTATTAAAGTGTTGGACCAAGGCTTGCTTACCAGCGATATTTTTTGGATGTTGGGCATATCCTTTTTAATCCTTCCGCTAGTGTTTTTGCCCAAGGGGCTGAGGTTGGGGTGGAGGGACGGATTGTTGCTTTTGGCGACATACGTGCTATTTGTATATTTAACCATACGCTAAAGGTGGTGGCCAGATATGTCTATCGGCGGTTTTGGGCCTAACAATATTACTTTGTTTATTGGCACCGCCAAAGGGTATAATACCCAGAGGCTTGCCTCGAAAATTAAAGTTCGTTTCCTACGAATGCCTCACGTGCTTGCCCCGAGGTAGTTTACTTTTTGCATGTACAGAACTTAATAAGCAAGAAAATTTATTGGTCGGGGTGTGCCTTTGGATTCAGAAAAACAGCTGCCCTTATTTTAGGTACGGTTTATGGTTGAAGGATCAATCCCAAAAGTTGTGTGTGAATTAGAAAAAGAAATAATCTACTATCTCATTTTTGTGTCCTGTTCATTTTTTGCATCGCCCAAATGCGCAGCATTCATGAATACCATTAAAAATCAATAGACCAGCCGATGAATAAAAAACGACCAGGGCCGAATAACCAAGGTACACCGTACCTTGGTTAGTAGGAGCCAGCAGTAGCCATGGCCATGCTGATTTTAAATTTCTTTAAATCTACGCACTTTCCACTGCCCCGGCGTCCAGGCCGCTTTCACTTGGGTGAAATGCTCTATGGACGCCTTCCACCTTCCAATGTGAAAACCACTTGATTTAATACGAAATCGAAGATTCACGAAAACCATTAAAAAACTATAAAAACCACTTGAGTAAATTGAAAATAGGCCAGTCCTTTTGTTGCGTCAACCTTCATGTGGGGATAAGTCATTTTCCGTTATTAAAAACCTTTGGCATTGCCCTCAAGGTCTATGGTTTGGTCGTTCTTCTTCCGTCGTGGAGATGGCATGGCCGTTAAGAATTATTGAAGCCTTGGAAATAATTTAGGCCATGGCATCGGTCCTTAAAATCCAGAGATTTTAGGGACCACCTAGCGAAGAAGGGTCTTTTCTTTTGTTTCGTTTTCTTTGGACAAGCAAAGAAATCGAAGATTCACGAAATCCGATAAAAAACAATAACAACCAATTGAGTAAAATGAAAGAATAATTTAATCATTGGTTTTA
>NZ_QJJZ01000022.1:0-62824 GCF_003201775.1 Arenibacter sp. ARW7G5Y1
CAGCCTGCAAAGATCCAAAAAACCATTAGGAGATGACCAATTGACAACACCATCCATATAAGATATATTACACATGAAAACAACATATAGAAAAATCATATTCAATAATTCTCAAGGATTTATGTAGAAGGAGCACAATTTCAAGAAAAACACTTTTCATATGACCGGAATACAATAAAAGGAGAATAGGCCTTTTGATCACTTTCTTGAATGGCAACGAAAAATATTCTTTTATGACCTTAACATGGCCCCTACAATTCGTAGAATATACCATGAAAATAATATTAAAGTCGACCACATTAATCACTTCCAGCACCAAATCTGTGCCGTATTTACGCCCTACTCTACTATCAAAAAAAAAACGTGTCCATGGCAAACCATCAGATACCTTTCTTACGCTAGCTCGCAAATTGATAACCCCTTCCCGGAGCTGTAGCATTCCGTAATGTCCGGCTACAATTTATTGTTTAGTCTCGCCAATTATATCAAGACCTTAAAATCAACTGATAATTAATTTTAATTTAGGCAAAGGGATCAATTTATTTTTTGAGAGCAACAGGATTTCCCACATATGCGGCTGGGCGACTATTTTGTCGTATTTCCTTTTCAAATTTTGCAATCTGATCGAGAAGTTTTTTGACCACCCTATCATTTTGGCCAAGAAGATTTAGGGACTCTCCTATATTACTACCCAAATGATACAAGGCTTCTGGTTTGTTCCGTTCAACGTGCAATTTCCATTCACCCATACGAACGGCACTAAGCTCATTGCCCTTGTAATAAAAAAATGTGTTGTGCGGACTTTTTCTATTGCCCAACAGTGTTGGAAAAATATCCTTACCGTCCAAGACCCTGTCTTGGGGTAATTTGCCTCCTGCAAGTTTCGCAAAGGTGGGTAGCAGATCCATCGTGGTCATCAATTCATCATTTGTGCTCCCGGCAGGAATAACCCCTGGCCAGCACATAACGGTAGGCTCTCTCATGCCTCCTTCCAAAGTAGTTCCCTTTCCTCCTCTAAGTGGACCGGCACTGCCTACGGCAGGTCCATTATCCGAAGTAAAAACAACAAAAGTGTTTTCGGAAAGTCCCAAGTTCTTTAAGGTTTTTAGGATTTGGCCTACGGACCAATCAATTTCACTTATAGCCTGTGGGTAAAGTAAATCACGTGTCTTATAGTCCACCCCTTCACCTTCTTTTTTTAATTCATCCTTTATACTTTCATCAACCGTTTCCATGAAAGGCGGTGATACATGAAGCGGTTTGTGCGGCAACGGGTGGGGAACATATAGAAAGAATGGCCGCTCTTTGTTCTTTTCTATAAAACCTACGGCTCTCTCCGTTATTCTTTTAGTAAGGAAGTCCGCATTGGGATCCATTTCAATAACTTTTTCTCCTTCCATTAAGGCCAAAGGAGGGAAATTAAATTTCTCATTTGGGTGTTGCGGATGAATATCATGACTGTAAGGTATTCCAAAGAACTCCTCAAAACCTTGTTTCGTAGGCAGAAAATCGGGCTGATCTCCCAAATGCCACTTTCCGAATATCCCTGTAGCATATCCCGCATCTTTTAGAACTTCAGCTATGGTCATCTCATCCGGGTTCAGTCCTTTGCTATCGGCCGAAAGCAATACCACAAAATTAGACCCATAGGCCATATCGACACGCTTTGGATAGCTCCCAGTCATCAAAGCCGCCCTAGAAGGGCTACATAATGGTGCCGCAACATAAAAACTGGTCAATTTGGTCCCCTCACGCGCCATCCCATCAATTGCCGGGGTCTTTACTATGGTCGAGCCAAAACAACTTAGATCGCCATATCCCTGATCATCCGTAAAAATGATGATAAAATTGGGTTTCTTGGTCTTTTTGTTCTGGGATATTCCATGAACCATACTAATAAGAAAAATCAATAGGAACAAGTTACCATTAAGATTAATAATGTATTTCATAGTGCAGTTTTTACAATATATGGTTGCCTAATTTATATTATGAACAGCGTTTTTCAGATATTCTACATTAGTTTAGGGACTTACTTACCCTTACTAAAAGATATGCGTGTTCACTTGGATCATTTATGACTTGGCATTTTTCGTTATTCACCACTTTTATTATTCCATTCTCGAATAGTACATTTCTGTCCCACCTAAATCATATAACAAATTATAAAGCATAATTTGAGTAAAAAGCATTCCATATTGATGGGGTAAACACACTGACCACCAAAGATGAAAATTGGAATTAAATTTTAAATTGTGACAATATTATAATCACATACCCAAAACCTACTACAATATGAATATTTAAAATCCTAGCTCCAACATTCACCTTCCATCCGCAAAATTAAAATGTTATAAAGTATCCGTATACAGCCCTAAACTACAGCAGGCTAAGGGATTTTACCTAATTTACATAAGTCGCTCCTTTTTCCTTATCCAAAAATAAAGTATCGTGAATAGTATGATTAGTATCAATGGGAACGTAATCATCCTTTCAAGTGTTTGCTGTCCTGCCGCCAAGTCCAATGCATCTCCCGTTAATCCGATTGATGTAGCCGTTTCGTATGCATTATCAATCCATCCACCAATAACCGGTTGAAAAATAGACGTTGAAAACATACCAATAGCACCTATTACGGACATACCCAAGGCACCGCTCTTAGGAATTTTTTGGGCTACAAACCCTATCATATTAGGCCAGAAATAGCATACTCCCACTGCAAAGATTGCTGCTGAAACATAGATCATAAATCCGGTCTGTGTGCTAAGTAAAAAGATTCCCAGTGTCGTAAAAATTGCTGAACCCAATAAGACTCCTGTCTGATCAAATTTATGTACTATTTCCCCACCAAAATAGCGACCAAAGGTCATAATACCTGTAATAAGTGCCAGTACAAGCATAGGTACGGCACCGCTCTTTTCTAAAATTAACTGCGCCCACTGCGTTGGACCAAATTCTGAAATGGCCGTCAAAGCCATACATACGGCAATAAAAATAAATAGAGGCTTGACCATGGCCTTTAAATTGCCCTTAATGGTAGTAGCTTCTTGTATCCTTGGTTTTGGAAAAGATTGTCCGTAAAAAAGATAGGCATAAATAATAGTTGGCACAAAGAAAATCCAAATTTGTGCCTGCCACCCCAGATCTAAACCAGTCATAACAAAAGATACTAAACTTCCTAATACAATTCCACCTGGAAACCACATGTGGAATCGGTTCATAAGCATATTCATTGTCTTACCTTCGTAACTATCTGCAATCATAGGGTTACAAGCCGCTTCTGTACATCCATTGCCAATTCCGATTAGAAGTGTAGAAATTAACAGCCCAACATATCCGCCTGAATAAATGGTCAAGAGGATTCCCGCAGAATGAGCAAAAAAGGCGCATTGCATGATTCTTTTTGGTCCAATTACATGATAAAATAAGCCACCAATAACCATAGCAATTGGAAATCCAATAAACCACATTTGATTTATGAAGCCCAACTGCTTGGCAGACAGATCAAAGGTCTCCGCCAATTCAGGTAGTATCCCTGCTCGTATACTGAAAGAGAAAGCCGTAGTAATTATTGCAAAACAACTACCGTAAAAAAGTCTTTTGTTATTATTTGCACTCATATCTGTGATTATTTGGTTCAGTAATTAATTTATTCTTCACTTGGGTTTTATGTAAAGGTGAATTTTGGTTATTGCTACGATGAATTACCCCTTCCTTTTATACAAAATGCAGTGAGTCAATAATTTCTCCATATTTCATTGTCCGATCATTTTACAATATTTATTTTTTGTTCATAATATCTGTGTGATTGCGAGCTATGTGGACGGCTCCAGTTTTTTCAAATAGGCGATCAAATCCAATACTTCCTTATCGGTCAGATTGTTCAAAAGCCCCTCGGGCATCATTGATTTTTCAGAAATATCCTTAGTAAGTATTTGAGATTTATTGATAATCACCGGATCCTGGCCTACCACGCGCAAGGTTATGTTCCTGTCATTCTCCCCAATAATATTTCCGCTATAGGTACGACCGTTCTGTGTAGTGATGACCACCAGTTTATAATCATCCTGTACATCTCCGCTTGGATTCAAAATATTACTCATCAAATAGGTCGTATTGTTCCGATTGGATCCAGTTAGGTCAGGGCCTATTTCTCCACCTTCTCCATGCAACATATGACACATAGCGCATGTTCTTTGAAAGATTCCCTTACCATTGGAAGGGCTTGCCTTAGAAATTGCATCATCGGTCAGCAAAGCAGAATATTTTCTATACTCCACTTGTAAGGTTTGCGATATATCATCGATAGGGCCCCATATCTCCACAAAACCGTTACCAAGTACAGCTCGCAATTGTAAGACCACGTGTGCGGGAATATCTGATTTTGATATTTTACCATTTTTAAGGGCATTGCCCAACAACCTACCGTACATTGGTCGCGAGGCCAATGTCATTATAGCTTCTTCTTTTTCAGCTACATTAAAACTCTCATATTTTTGGAACAATACCCTTCCTAAGTCAGGGGTTTCATAAAAAGCTATCGCTTTAATCACCTCCGACCGTAAGTCTGAATGTTCCAATAATTTTGGGATAATATCTTGTAATGCAAGATTTTGTTTTGAAGCCAGTCCTTGGATTGCTCTCTTTTTATCGTCAATATCACCATTAGGATCTTTTAAAGTTACGAGCATTTTTTCAACTATTTCGGCGTTGCCGAATCCTTGGGCAACCTCATCAGCTCTCGTAGAAAGTTCTGGGTTCAATTTTAAATGTTTGTATGTGGCAGCCCAATTTGAAGGTTCTCGCAGATCTGAATTCCCTTCCATGCCGGCCAACAGACCATTCAAAAGTTCTGCCTGCATATCAGACTTCTTACCAATGTTGGCAATCAACTTTTCCATTTTATTGCCATCAACCAACCTTCTTGCTATTTTTTGAACCAATGACGGAATTTTACTTTGTCTTGCCATATCCAATGCCCTCTCTGGCTGTTTTGCAACCAAAGGCTCTAGCCCGTACCAAAGCATCATAGGGATATTCGGGTCATCAGCATCCTCATTATATTGTACCAATTCTGATATAATTCCCCATCGATCCTTTTCTACCATGCGCTGTAATGATCCTGCTAAGTATCGCCTGACAACAGGAGAAGCTTCCTTTTTTGCTAAATCGGTCAGTCTATTGACTATTTTTGACGATGGATTTGCATCTTCTACTAAAAACTGGATAGTCCAGGCGCGTACATATTCATCTTTGTCATCCAAAAGATCTAGCAGTTTTTCCGTATTTAAATTGTTGGTTATCCAGAGTGACCACAATGCACGAAGCCTAGTATCTTCATTTTTATGATTATCCATTATTTCATTCAATCTCACAATTGCCTTACTCTCCAAGGTTCTCTTGGAGGCACGGTACTGTAATATGACCCGCGCCCGTTGTGCATGCCAATTGCTTTTGCTCAACTGCAATTCCACCAACTCGGCATCGGTTTTTTCGTTCAAATCATCAAATCTTCCCGGCCAATTTTCGGCTAATGACTTTTCAGGTTCGATTCTAAAAACTCTACCCGTTTCCTTATTAAGCACATCGTTTCCGCATATTTCTGCATCGTGCCAATCTAATACGTAAAGGTTCCCAGCTGGACCAATTTCCATACTGAACCCTACAAATTGAGCATTGTTGGCCATCATAAAATCATCACCGTGGCCAGCGGTATACCCTGATTTATTTGGTGTAAGGATATCAGATAATATTCCGTGATCATGGATGTTCGCCATAAATAGCCTTCCCTGTACTTCGGTAGGGAAGGCATCGGACTGGTAAATCCTTGCGCCTCCATGTGCCGAACGGTGCCTATGGTCCACAATGGTCTTGATATCCTCGTACACATATGGGTTAAAATGCTGTCCACCCTGTCGGTGATAAATACCTCCTTGAAAAACATGGAACATATGAGGTATTACACAGGCAGTGATGAATAATTGCCCCTTGGAATCATAGTCGATTCCCCACGGATTACTAAAGCCATGCGCAACCACTTCGAATTGGTCTTTTAAAGGATGGTACCTCCATACACCTCCATTGATATCCACTCCATCGCCTTCTAATAAATCTTTAGGAAATTCATCTCTGTGCTTATAGAGTCTACCTTCACCCTCCTTAGGTTTTCGGATTTTCGATGGTGTCGCAAACCCCTCAAGTCCATAGAGCCAGCCGTCAGGTCCCCAATGAAAACTATTAATAGTCTCATGCCGATCACGTATCCCCCAACCGGTCAATAATACTTTTATATCCTTTTCATCTGCTATGTCGTCTCCATTCTTGTCTGGCACAAAAAGTAGGTTCGGTGGCGCACCAATAAATACCCCCCCATGTCCAACTGCTATAGCAGAAGGAAACGGGATCCCTTCCATAAAGATTTTTTTGCTGTCTGCTATACCATCATGATTCGTATCCTCTAAAATAAGGATACGGCTATCTCCAGATCCAGAAAAGCCCGACCTTCTAGTTTCGTAATCCCTGTTTTCCGCAATCCACATTCTACCCTTGTCGTCCCAACAAAAGGCAATTGGCTGAGTTATCATTGGCTCAGAGGCAAAGACTTTAGCCCTGTAGCCCTCTTTTACAGTCATAGCCTCGACCGCTTCCTTAGGGCTTAGAAACTTAGCCTCCCTACCCTCTTGTTGGGCTAGTTTCCACAAAGATGCATCCTTGTACTTCCCTTTACTCCCAACATAGGCTCCCCACAATTCGTTCATTTTGGTTTCGTCCAAATTTCCGGCATAAGCAACAACCTGATGCTGAAAAACTTTAACCTCCCCTTTCTTTATATGCCAATCTCCCATTTTTGACAATACTGGCCCCACCCCAAACTGCTTGTCTACTCGCCATGGCTGTGGATATCCTTGATTCATGGTATGATCAAAAATGGCAATATGGCCCCAATCTTCAAGGCCTTCGATTTGCATTCCGGCATCCACCCACATTGCCCTTTGCCCATTAGCCTTTTCATTTTTTTGTAATGCAGCATTTTTCACTTCCCCATCTACACCCTTCTTCCAAGGCATTCTAAGGAAAAGCCCGCCATAATCGAACTCGTTTACGGTAATATCGATTAACGCCTCACCTTGCCACTCTAGACTTAAAAAATATTTATTATCTTTCTCCGTAAAGGTCCACGTTTGAGTCTCTTTTAGAATCGGATTCTTGTCTACATCCAACATGTTATAGACAATTCGCCACTGCACCTCCTTGCCTTTAGGAGTCAACACCTCCGCTGAGACTTTTTGCCAATACTCCCCATCAGGATTGTGAAAAAAGTCCAGACCAATCTTATCATGGACATCCATTGGCTTTTCCGGTTTGTAAAACCATTTTTTCAATTCATCGGCTGAGGCACCACTCCCGTTTACCCGGGTAAAGCCCCAATATAGCCCGGTCTGATGTTTGTGGTGCCCTGGACTGACCTGGGTCAATTCCACTTCCGAACCCGGTGCTAAAATAGGGTGGATATACGGTCTAAAATCAGGTTTTACGTTTTGTATAACAACAGCCGAAGTCTCACCATTGGGCAACACCTTTATTTCTGTATCTGTCTGTACAATTTGGAAGCTGTACTCCTTCATATTTGCCGAAGCCATCCCCTTTTCTTTTTTTTGTTTACAGGCCATCAACATTGTAAACCCAAACAGTAGAGTTAATATTCTTTTCGTGCTAATTATTATTTTCATGCTAATTATTATTTGCAAATAGTCCAAAATTCGTCTTGTGTACCGCTTTTTTTTACTCAGTTACAGTGCATAAATCCTTTAATTTAATTGCGCAAAGGCCATTATTTCCGTTTTACATACACGTAATAAGCCCCACAAACATTTTCTCCTGCCTTATCATCAAAAAAAGTATGTAGGTAAATTGAACCTGGTTTTAGCCTAATATTGAAGGTAACAAACTTGTCATCTGGCGATACCTGCTTCACAAGCCCCTCAAATCCATAAGGTTTCTTTTCCGCTACCGTTCTAAGGTTGACACCTCCAATATATATTTTAGCAGTGACAATGGGTAAGGCTACACCTACATTATTTCTTTTAGAAGTAGTATTCCTATGTTTAGGGATGCCTGCACTTATGGCCGCATCAACTTCCCTTGGCCAACGTCTGAGTTCGAATTCGTATTCACCTTCTTTGTCCACATCAAGGCTCCAGTAACCATTTTTGCGAACACCTCGTCGTATTTGACTCTGCTGATCAACAAACACATCAAGCCAGTCGCATGCGGTCAACATTACCGGATTTGCATTTTCATTTCCAATAATTATCCTATGGGGTATGTTTACTTTATCTTTGACCCCATCCCACCAGTTGTCCAAATGGTCCTGCATTTTAGCTACGACCTTGGGATTTTGATCATATACATTGTTTTGTTGCAGTGGATCGTTTTCCCTGTTATACAATTCTCTACTCTCCAACATTCGCCAACCTTTCCATAGAACAGCAGCCCCATTCTTTCTCACAATGGATTGCCCAAAAGGGGAAGGATAATTAAAACCACCAGGCATTCTGCTATAATTTATTACAAGCATCCTGTCTTCAGAGATATTTTGTTCGCCTCTCAATACAGGTACTAGACTTGTTCCGTCAAAATCCAAGGGTATAGGTTTGTTTAGACTACAAAGTTCAACCAAAGTGGGAAGAATGTCCTGAACTTCTGTCAATCCCTCTATTTCAATTCCTGATTTGGCCTTGAAATTTCCGTTTGGCCATGAAATAAAGAATGGAACTCTATGACCTCCATCCCAAAGCTCTGTCTTCATTCCCCTCATATTGGCATTGAAATATCGAGTTCCCATTATACTGCCGTTATCGGTTAAAAATATTACTATGGTATCATCTCTCAATTCATTTTTCTCAAGAAAGTTAAAAAGTCTCCCTATATTGGAGTCAATGTTTCTTATCATAGCCAAATATGGAATCAAGCGCTTCCCAAGCTGCTTATCGTCTGCAAACGGAGAATTTTCATAGGCTTTTTCTATTGCCATTAAATCTTCCTCCTTGGCTATAAAAGGTCCATGGGGAGTATTAGTTGGCAGAAAGGTGAAAAAAGGCTTGCCTTCTTGCACAGATAGCTCAATAAACTTCATAGCCTCGTCGAAAAAAATATCTGTACAATACCCTTCAAACTTTTTACGTTTTCCGTTGTTCCAGTAGGAATCGTCAAAATAATCGTTTCCCCAGTAGTCGGGAACCGACCCAATATGAGATGAGGGAAACCATACAGTTTGTTGGAATCCACGGTCCTCCGGCCTAAAGGGATAATTCTCTCCATTATGCCATTTTCCGAAGATTCCAGTGCGGTAACCATTGGCAGTGAAAATATCACCTATAGTAAGCATATTAGGATCTAACAGTCCTCTGCCGCTACTAACGTTTACTGTTCCGTTTTTTACCGCATCCATTCCCGTAAGTAGCTGCCCTCGAGTAGGTGCACACATAGGTGAAACATGAAAATCACCAAATCTTACACTCTTTCTAGCCAATTCATCCAGATTAGGGGTTCTCAACAAAGGATTTCCGTGAATTGAAAGTTCCGGATACCCTTGGTCATCCGTCATTATAATTATGACATTTGGACTTTTTCCTTTTTGCTGTATATCGAAACCCTTTCTTGGATTGCCAAGCATTGCCAAAGTACCGCATATAAGAAACATGGCCATTATTTTTAATTTCCTAATTCTTGATTTTAGCATTTTTTTCGTTTAATTTATTCAACAAAATCGGCTTCGATATCTGATGCATTGATCCAAGATGGAACTAGAGCCTCCTTTAGATTTACAATTCGATTATAGGCATTTTTATATCTTCTATTCGAAGATTCATAGTTTTGAAAAATATTGCCATTACCGAGTATTCTCGGGTCAGCTTCTTTTTTCAATTCATTTTCCATTTCCGTCCTCATAGCTCTCCCAATTCCCTTGTAATCAGCAGAGTCTATTAAATTATTGATGCAATAAGGATCATTGCTTAAACTGTATAACTCTTCTACCCTCCGTTTGGCAAATGATAATTTCCACAAATATTTTTTTTCAGGCGATTTACGGGTTTTCAGTATTTCTGTTTTGGTAGGGCTGCCATCTACATTTGAATAGCCGGTTTGAGGTGGACCTACAGGCCACAGATTATTATTGTAATTGTACAGGTACAACATCCCATTTTTTACAATCCCTCTTATGGGATATCCTAGATCATCTGGTCTTCCAATACCATGTTTTTCTTTACCAATGAGTACAAAATCTCGGATTGGCACCCTACTCTTAGGTTCATTAAATATGGGAAGTAAGCTTTTGCCCGAAAATACTTGTACACCATAATCCTCCTCATTCATTATACCAGCAATGTCAAACAAAGTCGGTGCTATATCAACGAGGGAGACATAGCTTTCAACGGTCCTTCCGGGAGATTCAATTCCGTTTCCCCACATAATTGTCAAGGGAACGTGGTTAGAGAAGTTATATTCATCGGATTTGGCACGGGGAAAGGGCATGCCGTTATCTGCTGTTACAATTACAATTGTATTTGCTAAATCGCCTGTTTGCTCCAAATAATCAAGAATTTTACCCAAGTGCGAATCAAAATGTTCGATCTCCAATGCGTAATCCAAAAGATCCGTTCTCACCACCTCATTATCTGGAAAAAATGCGGGAACATTATTTATATCCGTTATTTTTTTACCTGATCTAATCCCCGATTTATATTCATAACGCCTATGTGGTTCATGTGCTCCGTACCAAAAACAAAAAGGCTTATCCTTAGGCTTGTTTCTAAGAAAGTTGATAAAATTCGAGGAATAGTCGATATTAGAGATATTCTTTGTCGGCGGCAAAAGTTTCTTTGAACTCCAGTTTTGTCCGCATAACTCCCTTGATTTACCACCTTTTTTTCCTGGTTCTCCCGGTGCCCAGGGTTTACCGGTAAATCCAACAAAATAACCAATTCCCATAAGGGCTTCGGGATAAGTTTTATATTTCGAAGGAAAGTAAGCCCACATATTGGCTGCCTCTTCCAATTGCCAAGGATTACGACCAGTCAATAGACATGCTCTCGAAGGAGCACATTTACCATTGGGCGTGAAGGCATTTGAAAAAAGAATTCCCTTCTTTACTACCCGGTTGAAAGCAGGTGTTTTTATCCAGCCGTTATCCATGCCCATGTGCGGATAGGAGACATCATCAGCAATACAAATTAAGATATTAGGCTTTTGAAATCCAGCTACCTTATCACGCCCTAAAACACAAAACATTAAAAACAAAAGTAGTATTCTCAAAATCGAAAGTTTTATTGTAATATATTATTATGAGTTTCAGTATACGTATCATTCCTTTATTACTTGCCAATTCTTGTTTGGCATCGCTCCATAATATGGGTAATAATCCCATGGGGCAAATCGCCCTAACGCTCGTGGATCGCCTGTCATTTGCGTATACAGAATCAGCTGCCCGCTTAAACTAATCTTAATGTCCTTATATTTTTCCTCCATGGCCAAGTTGTTCATTTGAAATGGGTCTTCCCTTATATCATACAATTCCTCGTTAGGTCGCATGCCAAATGTGAGTTTAAAAAGATCAGGAAACTTGCTTTCATTGCCCATCATAAAGGTTTTAGTCGGGCTTGGCGCTACCTCACCATAGGGAATCATACGCGCACAATTTTTTAAATCCGGATCCCCCGCTGGCCAACGATCTGGTTCATAATTCCGGATATAAAGGAAATTCTTCGTTCTAATTGCCCTGCAAGGATACCCTTTACCACCCGATCTACAGCCATCATGCCTTTCCATAGCGGTATAGGCCGACTTTCTATAAGCCCTGTTTTCATCTTTTTTGCCTAGTAAAATAGGCATTAGACTCTTGCCCGTCATATCTTTTGGAATCTTTAGATTTGCCGCCTCCAAAAAAGTAGGTGCTAAATCGCTCAGTGTAATAAAACCATCATATACTTTATCTTGGGAGGACAATTTTTCTGGCCACCGGATGGCTAAGGGCACATGGGTTCCCATATCATATAGGGTTGCTTTAGCCCGGGGGAAAGGCATACCATTGTCACTAGCGAATACTACAATCGTACTATCCAAAATCCCTTCATCCTCAAGCATTTGCAACACCTTCATAACCTCATCATCAAACCTTTGTATTGCGTAATAATAGTCCAGGATGTCGTTACGTACTATATCATTATCGGGGAACACCGGAGGAACCCTCACTGCAGTTATGTCCATACCTGATTCCTTTCCCGAGTTCAACCTATATGGTCTATGCGGGTCAGCACTGCCAAACCAAAACGAAAAGGGTCTGTCCCTGGGTCGGGTTTTATTGAATTCTTTAAAGTTATTAAATCTGTAACCGGCCGGGTTCATTTTAGTTTCTCCTGTGAACACCCAACCACTATTCGTTTTAATTTTTCCTGGGCCCCATGCTTTGGAATAGGAACCAGTAAAATAACCAGACTTTTCAAGTAGACTCTGGTAATTGACCAAATCTTCCGGGAAATTACTATGGATATTACCTGCTTCTCTTAAACGCCATATATGCTGGCCTGACAATATTGCTGCACGTGAAGGACCACAGGAGGGAGCGTCCGCATAGGCATTCATAAAAAGGATGCCCTCATTAGCTATTTTATCAAATGCAGGGGTGTTTATTACCTGATCACCCATTGCAGTGGTATGTAACCAGGACTGGTCATCGGAAATACAAAATAGAATATTGGGCCTCCTCACATCAGGAACTTCGAAGGTTTGAGCTGAAAGTACATAGGTAAAGATCAACAGAACAATATGAATACATTTCATTATATAATTATTTTTTAGACAGAATTAAAAATCAACTACATTGAAAAGGACCATTTGCAAATTACAGAACTGATACCCAAACGATTTATTATAAAAGTCAAATCAGTGAAGTTCCAAATCACGGGCAAGTACATCCTATATCATTTTTTATTGTTTTTTAATATATTTATAAAATTCATCAGGCTTTACCTCGGAATCGTAATCAGGGTTAGGCTTCATCATTTTTGCTCCGACTTTTTCCCTCCATTTATGAAGTTTATCTTTTAGTTCTTTAGTTTTTTCGATTTCAATTTTCGACAAATCATTCTGTTCCCCTATATCATTTCTCAGATTAAACAATTGTACCGTTCCATTTTCAAAGTACTCCAATAGTTTATAATCGCCATCCCGAATAGCTCCTCCAGGACTCTGCATCCCGTGATTACTATAATGTGGAAAATGCCAATAGATAGGCCCTCTTTTCATATTTTTTCCACGTAGAACAGGTGAAATATCTACTCCTTCTTTATCCTTGGGAACACTTTTGGAAGAACCAACCATATCCAATATGGTTGGAAAAATATCAACGGCTGCTACCGGCATTGAAGACACAGTACCTTGTTTTCCTTTTTTCGGCCATTTTATTATTAATGGAACTCGAATACCCCCTTCATACAACCAACCTTTAGCCCCTCTCAATGGCAAGTTGGAGGTTGAATATGCTTTGTCCTGTTTCTCTTCAGGGACTATCCTCTTCGGATTACCAACATTTGCCGCGGACATTCCACCATTGTCAGAATAGAAAATTATTATCGTATTATCAGCAATGTTAAGCGCTTCAAGTTTTTTCATTATACGACCTAAACTTTCATCCATACTTTCAACCATTCCTGCAAACTCGACGTTATCCTGCTTTTGTTTAACTTTAACGGTTTCATTTGGCAACACCTTATAAGGTTTGTAATCCTCCGTTTTTATGAGTAATTCCAATTCTTCCCTTGTTGGATTGTTAGGATTGTCTGGATTCCCTTCAAGTATATAATCCGCAGAGGGGCTCGCTTCCGCTTTTAGCAGCTTATTTTCATATTTTGAAACCAAGTCCTTTCTTCCCTGAATAGGGTCATGAACAGCATAATGTGACATATATAAAAAGAATGGATTCTCTTTATTACTTTCAATATACTTTAGGGCTTTATCGGTAAGTATATCTGTAAGATAACTGCCTTCTTTGGCGTCCTCCAATCCTTTCAAGCTAAATGGAGCGATATATCCACCTGGACCCGGCCATCCCTTAGGCCAATCTGGTATATGGCTATCAAACCCATGGGCCATAGGATTGGAGGGATCATCGCCCAAATGCCATTTGCCGATGATTGCCGTTTTATACCCAATACTTTTTAGAGTCTCGGCTATCGTCGTCTCTTCATAAGGTAATTGTTGATTAATATCAACATTAAGAAATCTCTGAAACGGAAAATTTCGACGCCCTGGAAGCCAGTCTGTCAAATTAATGGTAGCCGGATATTTCCCTGATAAAAGACTCGCCCTACTTGGAGAACAAACATGACAAGCAGCATACGCATCGGTGAATCTTACACCAGATTTTGCAAGTGCATCTATGTTCGGGGTTTCATAAAAAGTACTACCATAACAGCCTACATCTGCCCACCCCAAATCATCTACATAAAACAAAACGATATTTGGCTGCTTATCTGTTTGAGCTACTACTATTAGAGGAACTATTAGTAGTAAAAAAAACAGATACAAATTACTACTCTTATGTAAAAACCTGTATGCCATATTCAGGTTGGTGCAAGCCTCAATATTTGATTGTCTTAACATCATTTTCATATTTTATTATAGGATTCAAGCAATACTAAAAGAATTTCTTGATTTCATCTCTTATGGTTCATTCAAGAAACAAAGCATAATCCGTATTGATATAACTAATCACCAGTCCTAAAATATTAATAACCAGGATTTTCGATAAGATTAGGGTTTTCTAAAACACGGTCAACTCCCAGTGGCAAATAATAATAGTGATCCAAAAATATGCGTGCTATTCCTTCGCCATTTGCAAATGTAATCTGATACAATTTGGTGTCATAATTATAAATATATTTCAATCCCTGCATCCGTTTGCCATCCAATACTTCCTTGGCAATTCGCCAGCGACGTATATCCCAATAACTGTGATCTTCCCATGTTAGCTCTACTAGCCTTTCATTTTGAATAATATCCATATCAATGGTCAGTTTTGGTGGCATTCCCGCTCTTTGCCTTAAGTCATTTAGTGTGACCAATGCTTCTCCATCCTGTCCTAAATAAAAGGCCGCCTCCGCTAAATTGAGGTATATTTCTCCCAATCTAAAGACAATATGATCCGTATCGTCAGTAAAAACCGGTGTAACATCTATATTTTCATTGGTTCTTTTCCTAACCATAAATCCTGTCCGCGTTGTATTACGAGACGATGCTTTGTATGGCCAACCGTCTTCAGAAGTTCCAGAAGAAAGAATTTCACCATTCCGTAGGGTTCCACTGTGAAAATATACATTACCACCCTTCCAAGGACTTTCAGGGTAAAATACCGATGCCTTAAAACGGGGGTCTCGGTTATTCCAAAGCTGATCAGGAGACCATTCTTGTGACTCAATTTGTTCCCTAGAAATTGAAGTGCCTGGTGATCCATCCTCAAATTCAAACCTTTCCGTAAAATCATATAGGTATAACATGGTTGAGAATGTATTAGAAAATTCATGCGGTGCAGAACGCATAGTAAAACCATGGGCTCTATTTTTGCTATAATCGTACACCTCGGCCATTATTATTTCAGAGTTGTCAGGTGATTCATCAAGAAAGAGATTTTGAAAATTCTCAGTAGGATCTGGGTATTTATCATATAACGTATGGTATCCGCCGGTGATAATCGCTTGGGATGCATCATAACTAAGTTGGGCATAATAATCTACATCACCTGATGGAAAACCTAAAAGTCCGTCTAACTGTTGCTGTCCAAATTTGGCAATACTGGCAGCATACAAGGCAGCCCTGCTTTTTAAAGCCAATGCCGCCATTTTTGATGGGCGTCCTTTATTTTCTCCAGATTGTTGCGGAGGTAATACTTGTGCTATTGCATCCAATTCCGAAATAATAAAATCATAAACTTCCTTTTCGGAATTTCGAAAGACATAAATATCTTCTTCTGCCGCATCCAACTGTAGCACTTCCGTAACAATGGGTACCCCTCCATATCGAATTACCATTTGAAAGTACATATAAGCCCTTAAAAAACGAACTTCAGCACGACGTTGTTCTATAGTTGAGGATTCCAAAACAGATTCCGAAATTCTTTCTATAAAATTATTACATTCCCTGATATTATTGTATTTCCAATAGTCAAGTCCACCGAGGTTTGCGGCCGCAGTTATTACATTGGTTGAATTTCGATAAGCTGGATGATGCGTCCCATATGACCTGCCTTCTCCACCCATCGAGGAAATCATGGCAAAGTTGGTGTTTTCCGGGTTGCCCTCAATACCCGAAAAATCGACCCGATTATATAAATCGGCAAGATAAGAGTCCACAAGAACAGGGTCTTCAAAAACAAGATCTTCCGAAATAAGTGCTAAAGGTTCTTTATCAAGATAATCAGCGCACCCCACGAATATAACTAACAATAATACTAAAAATTTTTTCATGATTTTTTATAATTTTATATCAAAGCCAATTGAAAATGTCTGTAAAACGGGATAAAATTGTTGACCGCCGGTGGATTCTGGATCAACTGTATCCTTATAAATTCCTAATTTACTTAACGTAAACAAATTACTACCTGTTAAATTCATCCTTAACCCTTTTAATCCTATTTGACCAATCAATGTTTCTGGAAAATCATATCCCATGCTAAGGTTTTTTAGCCGAATATAAGTAGCATCTTTCAACCAAAAATCCGACACTTTCTGGTTATTTAAACTAGTTCCACTATCATCCCCCAAAATAGCCGGCAACCTTGCCTCAGGATTAATATTTACATCGGGGTTTTCTGGATCTGGCTGCCATCTATATTTGTACTGGAATTCATAAGGAACACTATTGTTTGTCAGCGGCTTAGCCAATGAACCTCCAATGTAATTATTGAACATAGAGGCACCTTGAAACATAGCTGACAAACTAAACCCTTTATAATCTAATTGCATATTTAAGGCGTAAGTCAAATCTGGAAAGGTACCGTATCCAATTTCATCTTGATCTCTAAAATCTATAACGTTATCCCCATTAATATCGATATATTTAATGTCACCGGGGCGAATAGTTGCGTTGTCTGCTTGATCCTGATTAACGGGGTGATTATCTATCTCATCTTGGCTCATAAACAAACCATCTGACTTGTATCCAATCCATCTATTTGTGTAATTTCCTGATTTTTGAAAAATCCTTATCTCATCTGGATCATCAAAAGGACTTTCTGCCCACTTCTTATATTTTTCACGCGCATAACTTACAGAGCCCCATAAATTGTATCGAAAATCTTTACCAATGTTATTTTTGTGAGTCAAAGTAAGTTCAACTCCTCGATCTTCGGTTGAATTTAGATTTAATTGAGGTAGTACGGCACCAAAGGTCGAAGGATAGTTATCTATAGGTTGGGCGAATATATTATCCGTTAATCTATAAAACCAATCAAACTCCAAGCCAATTAAACCATTACCAAAAGAAGCATCCAACCCGATATTATAACTTGTATTTTCTAACCAGGTAATATCTCGATTAGGCAGTCCCGTAGTACGAATCTCCCTATACAAATCGTCACCGAAGAGATACACATCCGATTGGTCTTGCAAGATTTGATATCCAGTCAGATACCGAAATGCAGTTACATTATCATTCCCCGTATTGCTGTATGAGGCTCGAAGCTTGAGATTACTAATCCAAGAAAGGTTGTTCTGAATAAATGATTCCTCAGAAATTCTCCATGCTGCCGAAATACTTGGAAATGTACCCCATCGGGAATTAGATGGAAATTTATGTGAAGCATCAAACCGAACTGTTCCTTCAATAAGATACTTTCCGAGATATGAATAGTTAACTCGACCTACGTAACTAACTCGGCCCGTTTCTTCTGCCCCACCATTGTTCGTCAAATTAGCCGTAGACCCAACGAAGAGATAGGGTAAATCTTGCGCTATTAAATCCACTCTTCCAGCTTCTAAGAATGAAGATTCTGTATCAATCCCTTCGGCCAGCAGAAGTCCTTCAAACGAATGCTTTTTAAAAGTATTTTTATAATTTAAAGTTACTAAAGGATAGATGCTAGTATATCTGTATGTTTCTTCATTTAAGGAGTTGGTTCCATTACTGGGCCATTCCGTATAATCATCACTGTCGTAGTTGTAGCTCAACACCCTAAATACCTTGTCTTGAATTTTATTATATCGCTCTTGGGTGTTATAATTTAGCGTTGCATTTGCCACCAGGCCATTGATGCCAGGGATTTTGTAATTCAAGCTAACTCTACCTGAAAAAAACTTTTCATTCAACGATTCAAATCCGCTAAAATCACTAGTACTATTAGCAATAGGGCTCCTACTTTGAAAGCCAGAATATGCCCCGCCCAGCGTAGGATCTGGCAAAGCTGCCGGCAACATTGGCTGAGCTGATTGCAATTGAGTCCATGTTTGGCCGATACCATTTGCAGCTACACCTATTTGTTTCATATGAGGCGAATCCGTCTGTTCGTTTCTATATGCGGCGTTAAAAGTAACATTGACTCGGTCCGTAATCTGAACATCAATATTAGATCGAAAATTATACCTCCCAAACTTTAGGTCATCCGACCTAAAAAGGGAATTCTGATTTAAGTAACCTGCATTTAGAAAATACTTTACCTTCTCCGTTCCCCCCGAAGCACTAAGAGTGTGGGAATCCATAGTAGACTGCTTTTTCAAAGTAGCCTCATACCAATTTTCATTTGGATAGTTTGGATCATTCCCATCCTTGAATTTTTGTACTTCCGCTTCTGTGTACGTATAGGGCAATTGACTATTCAACTCCCCTTCCCTTTTAAGTTCGGCCATTTTCCATGATGGAACCCACTCCGGAACCGTGGCGGCCCTTTGAAATGAGTAGTTTCTAGAATAAGTTATCATAGTTTCACCAGCTTTTCCCCTCTTAGTTGTAATGAGAACTACACCATTCCCAGCTCGTGCACCATATACGGCCGCGGCAGCATCTTTTAATACACTTATAGACTCTATTTCGTTAGGATCCATACGATTCCATGAACCTTCAACACCATCAACAAGTACCAAAGGCGCACCAAAGCCCCTTATACTAAGCGCCCCCACGTCGGCACCAGGCACGCCCCCGTTCTGCTTTATGAACAGGCCAGGTGCCTTACCAGTCAACATATCTGTAACATTGGGAGCTTTAACCTGAGTTAAATCTTCTGCTTGAACAGTAGATACAGCTCCGGTTAAATTAATTTTTTTTTGCGTCCCATAACCAACAACGACAACCTCATCCAGTCCAGATGCACTTTCTTCCAAAGCAATAATTAAATTAGCTTGCCCAAGAACCGGAACTTCTTTTGTTGCATAACCAATATAAGAAACCACCAAAATCGTGTTGCCGCCCGATAGATCAATGGAAAAGTTTCCATCAAAATCTGCGGTTACCCCATTGGTAGTACCTTTTTCCACGATGTTTGCCCCAGGTAATGGAGTTCCCATTTGATCGACCACAGTGCCCGATACTACTTGCTGGACATTTGTTTTTTCAATGGTCAATGACTTCGAAGCAATATCAAAAGTAGCGCCTGCATGGAGTTGAAGTACACTCATCAACAGTAAAAAAAATGATATTTTTAATTTCGGGCAATTTCCTAAAAGAATACCCAAACACTCTTTAATTAGGTCTGGCATTATATAATGTGTTTTTCAAAAGTTAGTCGAAGCCTTTACATAGTATAAAAGGCTAATTGGCTGGTTATTATAACAAATCACTTCTCCATTAAAGAGTGACTATCGTGCTACCATCATAAATGTAAATCCTGATGATTTTACCTTCTAATATCGAGTTCCACTAATATCTTCCAGTATAGAACAACGCATCTCAAAAAGTAAGGTCCCAAAAATCTATTTTTCGGTATTTATACATAACAGTCTAAAAGGACATCCATATGACAATTCCAATGACAACAATCCCCACCCAAGGAAGTGGGTGTATAAATAACATGTTCAAACTTATAAATTAGATTACTTTAAAACAATATGACATTTGGACTATTTATTTAGATATTTTACCAGCATCAGATTTATTTCTTTTTAGACACCAGTTATTACTATTATAAATTCTATAACATATAAACCATAAAACTAATAATAATTAATGAATCACCCTTAATGACCAAGAATTTTCAAACAATAGTGCAAGAATTAACTGATATTTATTAACTAATACCATTAATATTTGTGAGGTTGACCTTAATTATATAATTTTAAATAAGATATTTAACTTTCTAGGCGCATAGTTTATATTCATAGAACCTAAAACACCCAGGCACCATCAAAAAGGACCATCTAATTAAATATCTGCGTTATAACACGAAATAAAAGAAGCTAAATATTATAAAAGAAAATAACATTATGACCCTATGAAGAACATCTCTAAAAGTAGACATAGAGTTGCCTTGCTCCTAGAGACCTCAAATGAATATTCCAGAGGAATAATAAAGGGAATTTATGGTTATATAAAAGAACGTGACCAATGGGATGTTCATCTCGGTGAATATAGTAGAGGAGAACCGAATCCAGAATGGTTATTGTCCTGGAAGGGAGACGGTATCATCGCACGAATTGAAAATATGGCCATTGCGGAATTGGTCAAGAACTGTAATCTACCAACAATTGACATGAGCTCCGCCAACTTAGTTCCTGGAATCCCATGGGTGGAAACAGATGATAATTTTATTGCCAAAATGGCCCTTGATCATCTAATTGAATGCGGCTTTAAAAATTTTGGCTACGTAGGCACCGGATTCAATTGGTCGGAATGGCGAGCCAAGCATTTTATTGATATGCTTAAAATAAAGGGAATTCATTGTTATTCCCATAATTTTGCCATCAATCAAAAAATCAATTTAATTGAAGAGCAAAAAAATATGGAATCTTGGTTGACGACCTTACCAAAACCAATAGGAATATTTTCTGCATATGACCAACTCGGGCGATTAATTATTGATGCTAGCCACAAGGCTGGGTTTTTGGTGCCAGAAGAAGTAGCGGTTATCGGTGTTGATAATGACCCACTTATTTGTGAACTTTGCTCTCCTTCACTTACAAGTGTAATTCCAGACACCTATAAAACGGGTTACACAGCCGCAAGGCTGTTAGACAAACTGATGAAGGGGCAAAAGGATGTCCAAATTACCAATTTCATTGCACCACTAGGTATAGAAAAAAGACGATCCACAGATTCTATGGCAATAGAAGACCCCCATATCTCAAAGGCTATGCACTATATCTATGAACATGCCAACACAGGTACTTTTGATATCAATGATATACTTAATTTTGTTCCTATGACACGCAGAGTATTTGAGAAAAGATTTCTAACCTTTGTTGGTAGAACCCCATATAAGGAATTGCAAAGGATTCGGGTAAATCGTTTAAAGGAACTTTTGGGTCAAACCGACCTAAGTTTACTGGATATTGCAGAAAAATCTGGTTTTGATCATGTTTCCTATATGAGTTATTTATTTAAAAGAGAAACTGGGATTACACCAATGGCCTATCGCAAAAAAATAATGACTGCAACATAATAAGATTATTTAATAATACAATAATCGTACAAGTAATAAACTAAAAAATCCGTAACTACTTATTTAAAAGCTTGTTACGGATTTTTAAAGTGATGGCAGAAGGATTCGAACCTTCGACCGCCTGCTTAGAAGGCACTTCAACTATAGTATCATATAGTTTCATTTGTTTGCAAATCGTCCATAATAATAGGATTTCTAATTTTAATATTTTCCTATAGTTTCAGATTTTATCCGATTATCTCTAAAATGTTTAACCTATGTTTAACCTGATTGTCATTAAAAGTAAAATTGTATTCGTTTAAAATTAAATATTTTACCTATAAAATTCGTTTCTTATTGGGTATTTTCAACGGAACTATTTATTACACTTATAGCTTCGTCACCTTTATTATTAACATGCCCAATGAAAACTCCGGTAATTATTAGCCAAATAATTATTATTACAGAAGTATTAAGTAAAAAGCTGTTTCTGTAGAACTTTTTTCGGTTAATCTGTTCTATTAAAATTATCAAGATTAATATTATTGAAGTAATTAAAATTGTTGACGTAGAATTTGAACCAAGTGCTTTTGACATGACTACAGCTTCCATCAAAAAACCTTCAGAGGTATTTAGAGCTTCTTTCTGCTCAATTACTTTATCAAAAACTACTAGTTCATAATATGATGAAACCGATTTTTGAATCATTAAAATATCACTATGTTTAAAGTAACTAGAAATTGAAAGTGCTATAAAGGCCACAATATATATAGAATCAATAATTTTAAACTTATTAGTTTTAGTATTAATATTACTGGCTCTGTCTAAATTTTGAGTGGCCAACTGAATTGGATTTTTTTCAGTTCTTTTTAAAGAATTTACATAGCTCTTTAATTTGTCGCCCATAGAGAAATACAGCGATTCAATTTTTCTTCTGAAATTAGAATATAATACTTTAATTTCTGCATCTGATTTATAAATGAATAAATAAATGCCCATTCCTAGAAAGATTATGAGAAGTAATAATGTACCCCTATAAGGCATATCGATTCCAAAAATGTTGACAAAATAGTAGCTCAGAGGAATTTCAAAATTATTCTCCACCAAATTATAAATCTGTTGATCAAAATAGGGGTCAAAGTCTTTTGCTAATAAACTGTATATAATAAGTAATAGAGAAACAATAATTATTGTTGTTGATATCTTCTTCTCGATTATTTCCATACTTAAATAACTTAAAATTGGTTAATATGACAACTGATTTACAAAACTTTTCATTTTAGGCAATGTGCCATATATGATAACCTTTTAATCAAATATAAAACAAAAATTGAGTTGCCATAAAAGGCAATTTCATGATTCCTGAAAATGAACAAGAAATACTAATTAAAAGGCTCGGAAAAAGAATCCGTGAACTTCGTCATGAAAAAGGTATTTCGCAGCGTGAATTGGCCTTAGAATGTGAATTTGAGAAGTCAAATGTCTCAAGATTAGAAGCGGGTCGTGTTAATCCTACCTATTTAACATTATGCAAAGTTGCCCAAGCATTGAAAATTGAGGTAGTTGAAATTTTCAAATTTTAGCTATTATTATGGAAGGAAGATTTTATCAATTCTTCAATCAGACCTGCATCTTCATTTCTATACAGTTCAAAAATCATTTCTCGATTTAATAGGCCAGTATCACATAAAATCGCGATTCGTAGATAGATGTCAACATTTTCATCGTATAACCTTGAATGATAAATTAACCTTTTCGCATTAATCGTGCAGCTTGAGTCTTCACAAAAATCTTCCATCCTATAACAATCACATTTGGGCAAATCCACCTTATCAGGAAAGAGCAATCCCAATGTAACCTTTTCAAAAACAGCTTTATTACTGTCTAAACTTTTCCAATCCCAAAAATCTCTAAATTCTTCAATCAATTCATAAGACCATTTCATTTTCTTATTTGCGGATAGTATTTTAAAGTCAATTACATCTTTAAAAAAGGCTAAATCGCTTTCTGAAAAAGGATATAACTCAGCTATATATTCTTGATAAAATCCAACTTCATTCATGTCTTAATTGAGCTGTAATTGATATCGGCCTTTTATGTTCCGGTTATAAAAGCTTCCAAAAGAAGGAGATTCTTTGAACTCTTTCCAAACGCTTAGCGGTATGCCTTGATGTAAATATTTCTTGGAATCGGTAGAAAGCACCATAAAACCAAAGTCATTATTACAGCTATAATATTGTGCTCCTCTTATCCAAGAACTTTCCGAAGTATCAACTTGGTCTATAAAAGCAAAAGTAGAATTAGTAACGGTACTTAAACCATCTTGATAAGAGGTAAAGGAATTTGGAAGTTTCTCGCAGTCATTTGGCTGGCAAGAGACCATCAAAATTATACATATAACCTTTAGAATATTAATCATGGACCTTAATGTATTTAAATAAAACGCTATTAATAATAATGTTACTAATTTTTAATTTAATAATTAATGCCTTTAAACTACTACAGAGTTCAAGTAGGCTTGTGCAATATTAAAATAAACCTTTGTCCGATAAACTGGAAAATCCATCTTTTGCTATTATCAAATGATCTAAAAACTGAATGTCTAAATACGAAGCTGCTTGTTTTAATTTTTTAGTTAAACTTATGTCTGCTTCACTTGCCTTTAGATTCCCACTTGGATGATTATGGGCCACAATAATAGAACAGGCACTACATTTCAACGCCACCGAATATAGTAATTTAGCATCTACCACGGTTCCAGACACGCCACCTTTTGATAAACTACATATTCCTAAAACTATATTACTTCTATTTAGCAATAAGACTTTAAACTCTTCCTGCAACTCAATCAACCCCATATCCCAACTTGATAAGAAAGCTTCATAAGCTTTTTCGCTACTGGAAATTCTTACTCTATTTTTTATTCCCGATTCATAAGAAATGGAAATTTCTTTTATTATACTTTTCATGTGTATTAAATATTAAAAACAGCTAAAATCAAGTAAGAGTTACAAAGTACCCTTATACGATATTAGCTGTTTGGTTAGTGATTACATTACTCCATTAGAAGAGAATTTTTCCTGAAGCTTGTCAAATTTCACGAAATCCTCAACAGTTGAATTGGATTTTTCCACTAAAGGTCTTGGTGCTTCCTCTGGTTGATATTCATATCTATGAGAAAGCTCTATAACCTCCCCGGATTCTGGAATAGTGTAATCATAAGGTTCAGTATCAACCTTGACTATTTTACCTGCAAGCTCTGTTCCAATTAGGGCTTTACAAGTATTTTCATCAAAGGTTGATGGAATGGTAGCCTTTCTGGCAGTGGCATAAAACCTATCAGTTTGTTGGGATTTTACCATCTCAATCCCTCCTTGAAGTTCTAGAACATTAAATACCTTTCCTTCTTCACTAGTGTACTGTTTAAAATTAATGATTCGTACCATCTTATTGATTTTTAGAGTTGAACAATAGGTTAGCAACAGTTAAGCCTGTAGCAGCAGATTAAAAACAGCTATCACCTTGTTCTTAAATACTGCTGACGAAAAAGACTTACTGAAACTAAGGTAGGGGGGGATTCCCCCTTTACTTGGGATTGGTGGGGGGTTTGAGATAGGGAGATTCACGAACACATGACTGCTAAAAAATTTTAAAAAAATTAAATCCATACGTTAAGTACTATGACGTGCTAATCGTTATATTTAGCTTTTGAACAACTAATCATTATCCATGTCTTTTTTTCAAAACTCTGTAGTTGCTAAACATTTAAAAGCTCAGGACAAAGAACTTCTTCAGAAAAAATGGGAACATTTTAAAACCTATTTTCAAAATCCTGAAATACAGAACAACATTAGAAATAGTAAGGAAGAACAGTTTCAAGAAGGCTTTTTTAGGGAGCTATTTGTAAAAATTTTAGGTTATACATTAAATCCGGAACCCAATTTTAATTTAACCACTGAATATAAAAATGTAAAGGATAGCAAAAAAGCAGATGGGGCAATCGTAATTAATGATGAAGTCAAGGCCGTAATTGAACTTAAAGGCACAAACACAACAGACTTAAAGAAAATAGAGGTACAAGCGTTTGGGTACAAAAACAATCAACCTAAATGCCCTTATGTAATTACTTCCAATTTTGAAAAATTAAGGTTCTATATAGAGGATACTATTGATCATATTGAATTTAACTTATTCACTTTACCACAACAAGAATTTGAGTTGTTATATTTATGTCTATCCTATGAAAAGATAAATAATGATACTCCTCTTAAAATAAAAAAAACATCTTTAAGTGAGGAAGAAGCAATTACTAAAAGTCTATATAATCACTACTCTGTTTTTAAAAGAGAATTGTATCAAAATCTAGTTGCATTAAACCCCCAGTTTGATAACTTAACTTTATTTAAACAATCCCAAACTTTACTAGATAGATTTTTGTTCTTATTCTTTGCTGAAGACAGACAATTACTACCTCCAAACTCTGTAAGATTGGTTTTAAGCCAATGGAAAAAACTACAAGACTTAGATGCTTACACACCGCTTTTTGATAGGTTTAAAAAGTACTTTGGTTATTTAAATACTGGCTTTAAAGGAAAACATCATGACATATATGCTTACAATGGTGGCTTATTCAAGCCTAATGAGATTTTAGACACTGTAATTATAGATGATGATTTGTTATACAAACATACGCTTAAACTCTCTGAGTATGATTTTGATAGTGAAGTAGATGTGAATATTCTAGGCCATATTTTTGAGAATTCATTAAATGAAATTGATGAAGTTAAAGCTGAACTAGAAGGAACAGAAGTCGTTAAAAGCAATACTAAAAGGAAAAAAGATGGTGTTTTCTATACACCTAAATACATAACAAAATACATTGTTGAAAACACAGTTGGTAAGATTTGTGAAGAAAAGAAAGCTGAACTAGAAATAGTAGAAGAAGACTTTATTACAGACAAGAAAAGGCAAAAGAAGACTATTAAAGGTCTTATAGACAAATTAACTACTTATAGAGATTGGCTATTGCAATTAACCATTTGTGACCCAGCTTGTGGCTCTGGAGCATTTTTAAACCAAGCTCTAGACTTTTTAATTCTTGAACACAAATACATTGATGAATTACAAGCTAAACTCTTTGGTGATGCAATAATATTAAGTGATTTAGAGAAAAGCATTTTAGAAAACAACCTATTTGGGGTTGACTTAAATGAAGAAAGTGTTGAAATAGCTAAGCTTTCATTATGGCTCAGGACCGCTGTGCCTAATAGAAAACTAAATGATTTAAGCAACAATATCAAATGTGGCAACAGCTTAATAGACAACCCAGAAGTAGCGGGAGACAAGGCTTTTAATTGGGAAAAAGAATTTCCTCATATTTTTGATAAAGGTGGGTTTGATGTGATTATTGGTAACCCTCCTTATGTATTTGCAAGAGATAATTTCAGTCAAGAAGAAAAGGATTTCTATATAAACGAATATGTCTCAGCAAAATATCAAATCAATACATACCTATTATTTATTGAGAAATCAGTTAAACTAATAAAGCAAAACGGAGTTTATGGATTAATTATACCCAATTCTTGGCTTATGGTATATTCTGGGGAAGGATTAAGAAAGTACTTATTAGAAACTTGTAAGTTATATCAGATAATAAACTTAGAGGGCTACTCTTTTGAAAGTGCTAATGTAGAGACAGTGATTTTATTAGCTAAAAAAGAAGTAATGCAAACGAGTAATATTTTAGAAATACTTTTAAATAATGGTACTGAGTTCTATCTATCACACGTTAAAAACCAAAATGATTTTCAAAAAAATGATTGTTTTGAGTTTAAGGTATTTCTTGATGATGAAGGTGATAGAGTAAACTCGAAACTAAATAATAATACAATCTCACTTGATGATTTAGTTGAAATAAAAGCTGGATTACAAGCCTATGAAAAAAATAAAGGTGAACCAAAACAAACTGCTGAGGATGTAAAAAACAGACCTTATGACTATGAATTTAAATTCAATGAAAATACCCATAAATATTTGGAAGGTAAGGATGTCGGCAGGTATTACACTAACTGGTCTGGATTATATCTAAGATATGGAGAGAACTTAGCAGCTCCAAGAACCTTTAACTTATTTAATGGAAAAAAAATAATAGTTAGAGAAATTACTGGAAAATTTCCGAACTGTCTTGTATCAACATATACCGAGGAATTGTATTTGTACAACAGAAGTAACATTGGTATAGTTGAAAAGGACAACTCTGATGTTTCTTTAAAATATGTTGTCTGTCTACTGAATAGCAGCCTGTTATCCTATTACTTTTTAAAAAACACAGCTAAATCAGTTAGAAAATTATTTCCAAAAATAATTCTCAATGATTTAAGAAAATTTCCAATAAAGAAAGTAACATTTTCCCAACAAGAACCTTTTATAGAAAAAGTTGATATAATGCTCTCTTTAAATAAATACTTACAAGAAGCTATTAGTAAATTCCAAAGAAATCTCCTAAGAGAATTCACTACAATTGACAAACTAAGTAAAAAATTAGAAACTTGGCATGAGCTTAGTTATACTGACTTCCTTAAAGAATTAAAAAAGAAAAAAGTAGAATTATCTTTATCACAAAAAGCAGAGTGGGAAGATTACTTTTTAGCAGAAAAACACAATGCTCAAACTTTGCGAACCCAAATTAACCAAACAGACAAAGAAATAGACAAAATGGTTTATGAACTTTATGACTTAACTAAGGAGGAAATTGAAATAGTGGAAAACTCTTAAATTATTTAAACATGAACAAAAAACATCACACTATTTATTTTGACGAAAACAACAATTTAATTCATACTACTCCTAAAGAATGGGCCAGGGCAAACCGAGATTGCTTTAGAAAGTATAATTTTTTGAATAATGAAAATACACCAGTAACTGAAACAATTAATCGGTACTTGATTGAGAATAGAGGTTTTAATAGAATCGAGAGTGATACAAGGGTTATATGCATTAAATTCTGAAAGTAACAGCTTTTATCGATTTCTTCAGGTGTTAATGGTTTAAGATGAATTTATAAAGGATATTAATTAAATATGGCAAAAGAATTTCAAATTATTAATGCGTCAAAGTTCTTTAAAATGTTGGATGAACCGTCTATTCAAGAAGCATTTGAATTTATCCACTCAAATAAATTAAGGCTTAAACCATCTACAAAATATTCTGTATCAATAAATAATATACTATTTCCTCCAAAAGACTTTTTAAGAATAATTGCTGAACAAAAGGGATACAAAATTAATGAAGACACCTTCTTTGGCGGACATGCCAATAAGCCATTTGAAAAATTGGGTTTTCAAATTATAAGCAACCAAAAAAAGAATAATTATGACGAATCATTGGTCCTGCCTCAAATAATTAAATATCAAAATGCAATTGATAATTCTGATTGGTTAAGAATAGATGAAAGCTATAAATTCAATTTCATAAAATGGGTAGAAGAACATATCGATTTTAAAAATGATTCAAATGAAGTAATTAAACAAAAAATTGAAGAATCTCAACAAAACACTTACAGTCCAGGCTCTAATGTTAAAGGAGTAAATTTCATTCAAACCATAACCAGATATCAAGATAATTATTTAACAATTGAAGATATTGAAAAGCTAAGAAATATTATTCAAAATAATGGATTAGTTAATAAAGAGAATCTATCTCTTTCCTTTGGAAGTTTTCCAAAGACGAGTGCCTTTTTGTGCCTTTTCGCACCTGAAAGATTTATGGCATATGATGGAGAATCTATTCCAGCTTATGAGTATTTATCAAAAGGATTAGGGATTGTTGCGCCTAAAAGAAATTTCAAATCATTCGAGTTTTACCAAATCTTCTATAACAGCATAAAAAAGCAATTAAAGAAAAGTAATTTAGATACAACAGTTTTTAAGGAATTACTTAATGTAGATACGCTTACAGAATTACATTGGAATTTCATCACACAAGATTTTTTACTCTTTATAACCAGAAAGATTATGAATACAGATATACCAGCCTATTATTGTGTAGGGTTTCACTTTTATGGTCAAAACCCAACAAACCAATTGCCAAGGTTTATTAAGAATGGAATTTGGGTAAATGGCTATGATGACAAATTTATAAATACGGTAAAGGAAGTTCCCATTGGTTCACTCATAGCTGCAAAGACTTCATACACTATGAATGAAGATGATAAAACTATTTCAGTTTTAGAGGTTCATTGTATTGGTAGGGTTTTAGAAAACCTTAATGATGGTAAGACCTTAAAGGTTGACTGGCAAAAGGATTTCAAATCCTTTATTTTAAAAAGAAAAGGTGGCTATAGAAACACAATTAGTAAGGTGCATAACCGAACCAATATAGACGCTATATTCTACAACGATAATTACGAGGAAAAAATAATTGAGGATGAAGTTGCAGACAACCAAGATGATAATAAACTTCAATTTCCTTTGAATCAAATTTTATATGGACCTCCTGGAACCGGTAAAACATATAAAACCAAAAAAATTGCAGTAGAAATTATTGAAAATAAGGAATATTCGGACTCTAAAGACGATAGGGAAAACATACTTGAAAGGTATGAAGAGTATCTCACAACTGAACAAATTCACTTTACCACTTTCCATCAAAGCATGGCATATGAAGACTTTATTGAAGGAATAAAACCTAAAATGACCAATGGGAATAATGGAGAAATTGAATATGAAATAAAATCAGGTTTATTTAAACAGCTTTGTCAAAACGCAGCAAAAAAAGAAACTACAAATTTTGATATGGCCTATGGAAAATTGACAAAAGATATCATAGAATCTGAAGAAGAATATTTGGTTCTGAATACTCAAAGAAATAAAGAGTTCAGAGTTAATGTAAATAGCAATGGCAACTTAACGCTATTTACAACTAAAAAAATAAACCAGTATGGCACCTTGACTGCTGAAAGATTACATGACTTTTATTTTGGAGCACCAACATTTAGTGGATGGGAAGGGTATGCCAATGGAATATTAAAACATTTGGAGAAAAAATATAACCTATCAAAAGAAACCAAAGCTCCAAATCAAAAGTATGTTTTAATCATTGATGAAATAAATAGAGGTAATGTCTCTGCTATTTTCGGAGAATTAATTACACTTATTGAAAAGGATAAAAGGGCTGGACAGGATGAAGCCATTAGCTGCCTCCTTCCTTACTCTAAAGAGAAGTTTTCAGTGCCTGACAACATCTATATAGTAGCAACTATGAATACTGCGGACAGAAGTGTTGAGGCTCTTGATACTGCCTTAAGAAGAAGATTTTCATTTAAAGAGATATTACCAGACCCAACACTGCTTAATGACCATAAGTACCAAGATGTTAACCTTGAAGATTTGTTAACTAAAATAAATGAAAGAATTGAATTACTTATAGATAAAGACCATCAAATAGGACACTCATATTTCTATGAAATTAAATCATTGAAGGATTTAAGGATTGTCTTCAAGGATAAAATTATTCCATTATTGGAAGAATATTTCTATGGCGATTTTGGGAAAATTGGGTTGGTTTTGGGCGAAAATTTCATTGAACCCAAGAAAATTGAAAATAAAAGCATTTTAGCAAAATTCAAGGCTTATGAGGACATTGATTTTGTAACTGATAAGAAGATTTTCAGATTAAAAAAGGAGATAAATGAAATGAATGTTGAAGATTTTATATCTATCTATGAAAATCAAATACAATAAGTGAGCGGTAAAAATTTTATACAAGTTTTTGAGTACCAAAAATTAAGGGTTGGTGAGAATGGTTTTAAGAAAAGCCATTTTGATGCTATGGTCAAATTTAATGAGAGAAATGACAATAAATATTTTAGACCAATTTTTAATGGAATTCAGTTTAATAGTCATGTAGGAGTAATTCAAATTGGAGGTTTAACATTAGAAATTTTACCTAAAGCCGATAGGGATAATTACGCTTCAATTGAGCAAAAAGAAATCTGGCAAAGTGTACTCCTTGAAATGCTTAAGGTCTGCAAACACATTAAAGTGGATAGTGTTTCTGAATCTTCTCTAAAAAAGAGATACAAGTCTATTCTTGAGGTTTATTATGAAATGTATTTAAATGAGTTGAACCATTTAGTCAAAAGAGGTTTAATTAAAAAATACAGGAGAATTGAGAGTAATCAATTGGCTTTAAAAGGAAAGTTGGTGTTTGCCAAGAATATTAACAAAAATACAGTGCATAAAGAAAGGATGTATTGTGAGCATCAAGTATACGATAAAGACCATTTGCTAAATCAGATACTTCTTAAAGGTTTAAATATATTAAATGAATTAACCAATAATCATTTATCAGATAGAGTCAACAGTTTGTTATTTGAATTTGAGCACATCAAACAAGTTGAAATTACTAAAGACCATTTTAAAAAATTACAGCTAAACAGAAAATCAGTTGACTATTCACGAGCAATAAATATAGCCAAAATGTTAATTCTTAATTACTCTCCAAACATCAGTTCTGGCAACGAAAATATGCTCACACTTTTGTTTGACATGAATAGGCTTTGGGAAGAATACATATTTAGAATCTTGAACAAGTACAAGAAAGAAGGGTATGAAGTTTCATTTCAAAACTCTAATGTGTTTTGGGAACATAAAACCATTAGACCAGATATTGTAGTCACCAATACTAACAAAAGTAATGAAGCCTTTATAATAGATACCAAATGGAAAATTATAGAATCCAATAACCCATCAGATGATGACTTAAAACAGATGTTTGCATATAATCTTCATTGGAGTTCAACCAAAAGTATGTTACTCTATCCACAGTTAGAACAAATAGATAGCACTTTTGGAAATTATCAATATTTACATCATGGTCAAGAGACAAACCAATGTAAATTAGGTTTTGTCAGTGTGATAGATAACAGTGGCTGTATAAAAGAAGGGAGAATTTTAAGTGACGAGATTTTTAATAAGTTTGAATAGTGTTTTTTAAAATAAATCAAAATAAAAACTTTTAAAAATGGAAAGAGTATACATCTTTGGTGATGAATTTGGCACTTCTTCACTAAACAATAATGATGTAAAAAACATTACACATTTTGTTTACTCTGCAATTATAATTAAAGCATCTAACCTGGACAAAGCTAGAAGGGTTAGAGATGAAATAAGTAATAAGTTTTTATCAGGCAATAAAATAAAATCTAGTTCAAAATCACTTAGAAATAATAACAAGAGAAGGCTAGAAATACTTAACTACTTAATATCCAATTTAGATTTTACAGTACATATTTTAGTGATTAATAAAGATGAGCTGTCTAAAGAACATGGAGGATTACGATTTAAGGAAGTATTTTATAAATATTTTCAGAAGATTTTTATTGGACTAATAAATAATAATTACAATGATTTTAAGATTGTAATGGATAGCCTTATTTCTGAGGACTATCATGCAGACTTAAAATCCTATTTAGCTAACCAAATATCAAATTCCTTATTTGACAATTACGAAATGTCAAATGATTTAAGTGAGCCTTTAATACAATTTGCTGATTTAATTTCTGGTTCATTTGGGCGAATAGTGAATCCTTCTTTTGAGTCAGAGATTAAAGATGATATTTTTAATATTTTGAAATCCAGAATTATTAAAACATCTTTTTTTCCTCCTAAGGACAAATTATCTCATTACAAAAAACTAGAAGAATCAGAAATAATTAATTACGAAATATATAACATTGTAAAAATCGATGCAGAAGATTTAATAGAACAAGAAACTGATTTAATCCACAAACACGTTTTAAATCAATTACTAACCTATCAAAAAATTTCTCCTAAACATTTTGTTTATACTTATGAATTGCTAAACTCCATTAAATATTATTTAGGTAGTGAAATTAGCACCGAAAATCTTAGAATAATTATCAGGGATCTCAGGTACAAAGGGATTATTATTGTTTCAAATACTAATAAAGGAGGATACAAACTTGCAGTCAATAAAAATGATGTTTATCAATATTTTAATCATTATCTAAAATATGTAATTCCAATGCTTCAAAAAGTTGATATTGCCAATAGTATTTTCAAAAGCAAAACAGTTGGAGAATTTATTCCACTTGAAGACATGGATAGTCTAAAAAAACTCGTTGAATCTTTAACAAAAGAGGATGTTTAATGAATGATATTAAAGAAATACAAAGTATTTTATGGCATGAAATAGGTCACTTGTTAATTGACATATTGCTAATCGAAAAACATCCCAAAATTTCAATAAAAGAGATATTAATAAGGAATTATAAATGCGAGAATGTTAGCTGGTGTGGTTGGGTAAAATTAGAACCAAAATCTTTATTAACTTTCGATGAAGTAATTAAGGATAAATCTTTAACCGCTTTCAAATTTTTAAGTTTATACAGTGGATGCTTATTTCAATCACTTTATGCTCCTAACAAAATTCGAGTAGACAATTGTTTTGCTTTTAAAAAAACGGCAATAGGAAAAGGTGACCATGACCAATCTTCAGTACTTTTATCAAAATTATTGGAAAAGCACCCCGAATTAAGAGGAAATATGCAGTTCTTTGATTGTCATAATTCTATAATCAAAAATGAACTTAGTGCTGTATTTATAGGGGTTTCCGATTTAAAGGAGAAATTAAATTTCATAATTTCCAACGAAGCTAAAAATATCCAAACCGACATCTTAGCGAGTAATAATTCTAAACAATATCACTATATCTATAAAGAAAACAAACGTGACGCATTAATAAAGTCAATTAATGAAGTAATAGATAATTGTAAATTAAAAGAACTTATTGATGGATTAGTTTTGAAAATGAGTGACAATTTGGAGAAACATATTTCAAAATAATTTATCCTAAAATGTTGAAAGTAAAATTATGGGTACACAATTTCCCAATATAAACCCAACAATTAATTTCACATAGTGTTGTAACACGTTTTTATTCCGTTATTTGTTTTAATAATTCAGCCCCAAATTTGGATAATCTAAAACAATCTGAAGCAATAATTTCACTTGCAGGGGTTGCTTCATCACCATCATCATAAACAATTTGGCGTTTTTTAGAATTGTCAATAAATTTTGGTGGTTGTTCTTCAATCAACCTTAGTCTCAAAAGGTTATCTATTAACAACAATCCTGTATGATAGTCAGAATAACTATTTTTCATCAATTCATGTTTTCCCAAATAAGGTCTGTCTTCGCTACTAACCATAAAACATTTGGAATAGGCATAATTTAAAATATAAATTTCATTTACTGACATTTGGTTAAGAACTTGACTGAAAATATGGCAAGCGTCAAACTGGTTATTTGGGTTCATTGTATTTGCTAATAACTTAGCCCAACTATCTTGCATAATTTCTTCTTCTTCAAATGAGGCATATTCAAGTAGTGTTGTTACATCTTTAATCGGAATCTTTTTTGGTATTTCAATTCCTTTACTTTTTAAATATTCACGAGCTTTAGTTATTATTTTGACCTGATTTTTAAATCTCCAATATTTTACTTTATCTGTAAAAATTCCAGTTCCTTCCATAATTGGAGCTGCAATTATTTTTTCGATAAATTCTAAAGCTTTTTCTGCAGCGATTCCGATTCCATTTGCAAGGTCTGTATATTTTTCTTCGCTCATAATTTTAAATATATTATAAAGGTTAAGCTTTAAACAGTACGGGAGTAAACCAACGTTTAAGTTCCACTATGCACATAGCGAAATCTTTTTGTTGTGATTTATTTTTTACTGTCCAAAGCGAAATCGAAATAATTTTCCGAACTTAATAAAAATACACAAACCTTTCAATTAAGCCCGAAGTCCGTATAGTTTATAGATTGTGTTATTGGCTGTAGTTTTTATACAATTCAGACTTCAGTTACAATGTTCAGCTATTATTTCATAAGCATCACTATATCCTAATTCACCCGATTTACTTAAATTCAAACAGCCCTCATTTTTTCTTCCTAACGCAATTTTCACTAAACCAACATTAAAATGTGCTAATTCGTCCTTTGGGTTATGTATAAACACCTTCTCATAGCTTTCTACTGCACTTTGAAAATTTCCAATTTTGGTTTCGCAAAATCCCTTACCAAAATACACCTTATCCCATAAACTTGCATATCCAACTTTCATTGAAATTGCTTTTTCATAATCTTGAATGGCTCCGCGATAATCTTTTAATTCAGATTTTAAATAAGCTCTCTCATTGTAGTATTCTGTCAGAGTTGTTTTATCAAAAGAATCTTTTAGGAAATATTCAATGTAAATATCGATTGCTTTATTCAAATCGCTCATTGCTTTCATTTTTTCGTCTTCCAAAAGATACAGTTTAGCTCTTTTGTACAGTACTCTACTACAGTTTAAACAATTATCAATTTCAGTAGTTAGAGAGTCGATTTTTTTTTCTATTAATATTATTCTGGGCAAACATATTAATACTAGCGAATAACATTAATCCATAAATCCAAATACTTGTTTTAGTCATGTTATTAATTCTAATCATATATAATTGGGTTGAAATTACAACTAATAGTCTCGGCTATGAGAAGTTGGGTTGTTTAACACTAAACTGTGCTAGTAACCACCTAACTGAAAATCCGGGAGTATTTTCAGAAATAATCGAGAACAAGCAATTACTTGTAACCATTCTTAGCGGTATTTTTTATTATCGACTTAATACAGGTAAAAGGACATAGTCACCATCTCTATCTTTATAGAAAGCATTACTCTTTCCATTAATTGCTTGAATGTTTACGTCAATATATCCATTGACATCTACTGTATTGTCTATATCAACACTTCCACTTACATCTGCATCAATGTAACCTCCTTTAACATATACATTTTGCTTAGTAGGAATAACACCGGCATTTTGAAGTACGATTGCCCAAATTCCAATTCCGATAACTATAAGTATTGTTTTCATTGAAAAATTTTTTAATTCTATTTCCATATTAGTTGTTTATGAATTCCACATCTTCATCAGGTTTTAGACCATAACGATTTGCTAAATAATCTGTTCTAGAATCGTTTGGGTTAGGTAGATTTTGCTTGAAATTATTACTTAATTCATTTAGAAAGACATCTCTTTCTTGAAATGGAAGGACTGTATAAAGATTGGCTACCTCTTGTTTAATCAGTTGAATTTCTTGTTGGATTTGATTATTCGTTAGGTTATTTATATTTTTTTCCAATTTATCTATTCGGTTGTATATGTCTTGAATACGGCCAGGTAATCCAGTTCTCTTTTCTGTTCTAATAATGTTTTTGTTGCTAATATTAGGGTCGTCATCAATATGCTCAATAACATATTCTGAAAAGTCTTTGACATCATTTACTAATTCTCTAACTCCTGCTCGGAATGAACCATAGTTCGCTAATCCCATATAAATTGCTGTACCCCAAACAATAATTCTTGTTTTTAAAGAGCCTTCGTCATATTCAATCGAAATCTTTAATGATTCCCTGTTTTTAAAAAATTCGAATGATGAAAAACCAATTTGCTCTAAGTACGCTTTCTTTATTAACTCTTGATTAGTTTCATTAAAATCAAAATCGAATTTGATATAAGTTTCACCAATCTTTATTAATTCTAATCTGTATTCTTTCATTTTTTAAATTACCTTCAACAAGTTTGTATGAAATTAGTTGCGTGGTTAAGCAACTAATTTAGTAAATACCAACCTAATAGAAAATCCGTGCTTTTACGATTTTGGGCGTGGGAGTATTTTCAGAAATAGGCGGGAACAAGCAATTACTAAAAGCCATTGTTGTATGCGTTTTTATTTTGTTTCAATATTCAATCTATTGAATTTATCGAAATAATCAATATTTAACTCTTCCAGTTCTTCATAAGTGACTACTGCAATTCCATTAAACATTCTGTATAAATCACTATTAAATTTATCCTTCATCTCAAGTTTTTCTTCTTTTCTTCCAGCAAGTAAAATGTGGTCAAAATTAGAAGTGCTATAGCCTAATTTGGATTCCAATTCTGGTTTGTTTTTCTCATTTTTAGAATATTCTTTATATCTCCACACTTGTTCCAAGTGCGACAAATAATTGCTACTCAATTGAGGTCTTTTGGTTTTCTTTTTTACATAGAAAGTAACATCTTCTTTCTTTACCTCAAAAAAAGTGGTTTTAAGAAATTCAGGAAACTCTGTTTTTAAAATGTAATCACATTCTTCATTAGTTTTCTCGTTTAAATCATATAGATTTTTTTCATAATCTAAATCTACAAATGCATCTCTCAACAAAATCATTTTATTTTCATTGAAGAAATTATGCAAGATAGTTCGCTCGTTATTTTTGCTATCGTATTTTATGTGTCTGTTGTATGTACTATTGAATTCTAAAATTGATTTTTCTATTTCATTTCGCCTAAGCATTAACCAATCTAATATTAGTGGTGTTGGAAGTTTTATAAATTCTTTTGAGACAATGTTAGTCTTTATAAGAAAATAGGTTTCTGCATTTTTTCCTATAGTATTCTTATAGTAAGTTTTGTAAAAATGTGATTCCTGAAAATTATGTGTATTCCGATTTAATATTTCTAAATTTTCTAAATCTGTTAACAAAGACCTTCGCCAATTCTTAATTGACTCTTCGAATTTGGAAACGAAATAATCATATTGTCCCTCTGAATTTTTCTTGATGACGGAATCAAAACCTTCAATTCCAATATTTTCTCTTGATTCCGTTTGTGAATAGAGAATTAGGGGAATGGAATTGATTCTAAAATTTCCTTTAGAGTATGAGGTATAAAGTTCGTTTTTAAAATGTGCCAAATTGGATGCTTGCAAAGTATCAACAAGCTGTCTTGAAGATTCGTTTGTAATTATTGCATCAATGTGAAGTTTATTTTTTTCAAGTTGTTCGCTAAGAAAAGATTTTACCTGCTGGTAAGATTCTAGAAAAATCAACTCATTTTCTTCATATCCATAATTTTTGAAAATATCCTTATAAGTATCTTGTTCAGACTTTAAATCGTTTATTAATATTTTCATTTATTATTGGTTGAATTGTTTGCTAACGGTTAGACTATGATTTTGTTGTGTAATCAAGCGTAGTATTATTCCGCTTATGAAATCAGCGTTAATTTATATTTTTCTTTTTGTTCAAATGTAACAATCAATTATAGCGGGTGTTGGTTGCTTTGCGATGGATGTCCTTAAAAACGTTTTCTTTCTCTTTTTAATGGTGATTTTCCTGCTAATAACTTTCGACTGAACTCATATCCATTTTGAGTGCGTTGTTTTTTCAAGACCTGGTTTTCTTTCTCTTTCCATTCCTGTGCTTGGATTTTTTTTTGCTCAATCCAATCATTCATAAATTTTTGAACTCTCAAAGTCCATTGTCCATTTGTAGTTGTATCTATGAAAACTTTTCTCGAAATCTCCGCAACTCTGGCATCACTTCCAATTTGAGGGAATAAACAATAAAGATTATTTCGTAATCCATCGGAATCGTCCAATGAACCGTCACCAAGAAAATCAAAGATAACAGGCACAGAACTTTCAAGCCAATCAAGCGGAAAACACCAATCTATAAGGTCAACTCGAAATATTTTCGGATTATCCGTTTTATAAAAAATTTGATTTTCAAAACTGTTCTTTTTACCTTTAACAAAACGAGGGTAATCTTTTTTTAGGCGTGTAGCGTCTACCACCCAAATCATATTCTTATAAAACTTTTCTCGTTTGATTCGTTCTTGTGGGTCAATACGTGAATGTTGAAACTCTATAATGAGATCATAAACTGTACGAACATCTGCAATATGTTTTTCGCCAGTTCTTTCGTCAAGTAAAGATATTTCTTGCCAATCCGCTGAATAGTTATTTTTCCATCTTCGGTGCCATTCTGTTTCCGATTCCCACCAATGGTCACAATCGGTTTTTCTTTTATGCGCCCAATGCCAAATTTTTTGTGTTCCACATTTGGCAATCACTTCTGCTCCGCAACTTTGGCAGAAACCTGTTGCTCCTTTAGTTGCTTCGACTTTATCACCATCAATTATTGCGAATTTCATCCAATATTTTTATTCTAGTTAGTGATTCAATTTCATTGTTGTCAAAAATTGGATATAGTTAATACCTGTATCTCACCAATAAATACTAATATAGCAAATCCTTTATAATCAATTATTAACATATCCGAAGCATAAGTATAAATTTTACTTATTTGGGTGTAAACAAATCCGAATCGAAGTTAATTTTATAAGATCTTTGGTTCCATTTTCCGAAAAATTTATTTAAACCTTAGATGCCTTTTTTTGACATCGCCACTTTTCAAATTATCCAGCCCAGCAGCCTCATAGTATTGATGCCAATTCTAATATTTTAAGACAAATCTTAAGGCTTAAAAAAGCTCCCCAATTAATATTGGGGAACCTCCTTCAACTCAAAAACCAACGGTATTGTGAATCACCATTGATTGCTTTCGAGATACCCTCGGCATATTCAAAGGCATTTACACTCCTGTCAAGGAAAGTATCGATATAGCTGCTCTTGTTCGCACCTGTCAATAAGTTATAGACATTCCATAAATTTATAGTGCCATCTTCATTTTTACAGAAGCTTTTATCCGCAAAATAATCTTTGGCAATGGAATTGAAATGATTGTCATTTAAAAGTAATTCTGGCAATAAAGCCTTTTCATCTTTTGGCAAATAGTTGTACAATCTTGATTTTCCTATTAACTGCGCAAATTGCTTTTCATTTAAACTATATTTAACCAAATCGTTCATTTTCTCTATATGTATAGAGCTAGAGTACCCTTCAATTAATTGCATGATTTTATCCTCTAGTTCAAGAGTACTTGTGGCTTTCAATTCTGATTTTAATCCATCTGTAGATAGGCACATGTTGCAGCAGACCATATTTTGGAAACCAATGAAGAATTTAAATTTTTCCATTGTCTTTTTACTATATAGGTTTTCATGATTGTAGCTTCTCACACCTCCTATACAAAGGGATAATTCATTCCCATTAATATTTTCCGAAATGCTGGGAATTCTAATTATAAAAGCCATCCTTTCATAGTAAATTGTTTTCTGTTGATCCAACAATTCTTTGGCTGGAATATGGATAGCATCTGGTGTTCTGCCCTTGACCTGATGGCTCACTCTTATTTCTGGCTTATCAATGATTTCATTACTGAATAATCTTAAGGCACAGGATAATGCGGAATCTATAAATTCCTGATGGGATATTGTCTGCTCATTGTCCTTTGCAAATACTGGAATAATACAATTATTTTTTAAATGAGAGAGGCTAACATCTTGAGTGTTAGCCTCTATAAATGGGTTTACTTTTTTAACTAGAGAAGGTCTTTTTCTTTCTAAAGGTATATTACGATTTAGGGTGACTGTTTGTAGTTCCATTTGATACATAATTTTTAGGGTTAATTAATTCTTGTAAAAGGTTTCTTTTTTCTATGAAATCCTGTTCAATGATTTTGGCAATATCAGGGTTTTCCCTATATAGATTTGTTAATTCATCCAAGCTGACACAAGAACTAACCTGTGACGTTAATTCTTTGGTTGTCATGGTACTATTGCACCAATCCAAAATCTTCCTTCCTGTAGACGAATTGATAATAAATTCTGGCTTGTCCATAAATAGGCTTGTCCTATCTTTTGAAGCAATTGCCTTATGCTTTATATCAATATCAAAAACAAGAGTGAATTCATACTCGATATCAGATTTTTGAACTGCTTTTAAACCTACTTTTTCAGGGATGTATTTACCATCTTTTTGGTTTAGTACGTAACCCTGTTTAGTTCTAATTGTGGCAATAATGTGACATGATGATTGAAGCATTCTTTCAACAAAAGATTTATGTCTCGGCGTAACCTTGCTCCAATTTGTAAAACTGTTACCTATCAAAGAAGAATGATATTCCAATAAAAATTCCCAACAATGGGATATACTATCAATAATTATAACCTCCATCCCAGACGTTTCACATAATGCTATTGCCTCAATATATTTTTCAGGAGAAAAAGGAGATGGAAGTGTAAGCACATTATAACTATATAGGTTTGAATAAAGGTCTGCTGATCCATTTTCAGAGGAAATAACGGCTACTTTGCTTATGTCCCCTCCACTTAGACCTTTAGCTAATAATAGTGCCGAATATGTCTTACCTGCACCTGATGGGCCTTGGAGAGCCAATCTGATTTTGGCTTTTTTACGTTCTGATTGTCTTAATTTCATAATTTAAAATTTTTAAGATTAATATGATATATTTTTAAAGTAAACCGTAACCAGGCTCTCGCGGAGCGAGAGCCGAAAAATTAACAATAGGGTATTAATTCTTCTTCAATAAGTTTTTGATTTGCATCATCTATTACTTTAGTATCAAAATCCTTTAGATAAGTTGCCGTAATGGTTAAATTTTTATGCCCCATAGATTCACTTATGATATCTGTAGAAATACCCATGTGCTTCATATTAGTAGCATAACTATGCCTAGCAACATAGCTAGTTATATTTTTATCGATTTTAAGTTCAGATGCAATCATTTTTAAATCTGAATTAAACCTTTTTAACTTCTTTGATTTTCGATATTCAATTTGCATTGGAGTCATCCCCTCTTTTAAGAGAATAGGAAAGATATAATCAGTGTCAGGGTTCTTCCCTTTATAAAAATCCAATATTTCTTGGACAGGTTGTAAGATTTTAATGATGAATTTCCCTTTAGTCTTAGAACGTGTGTAAATGATTTTATCATTCAACACATTGTCCCATTTTAATTTCATCATATCATGAAAATTCATACCTCTTGTATAGTAAGAGAATAGGAATAACATTCTAGCTTCTGATAAGTGAAGGTTTTGAATTAAATCTAAGGATTCAATTTTTTTAATCTCCTCTCTAGTCAATGCCTTTTTTATACTTACTCCTTTTAATTTAGATATTTTATAAAGGTTAAATGGATAATACTTTGCATCGACAATGTCCTTTTTAATTGCATCATTAAATAATGCTCTTAGGGTCCTCATTCTAACTGATAGTCCTCCATCATTACAGCCATTTTCTCTTAAATGAGTTTCATATTTATCAAGCATTTTTAGGTCTATTTGATTAAACAAAAGCTTATTATTTCTATTATATTTAAAGAAAGAATTCATTGTTTCGTAATAGGCCTTTCCATTCCCAGTTCTCCCTGCCCTATTTAAATCCTGCACTTTCTCCATCCAAAATTCCTTTACCGTAATGTGATTTGTTTTTTTACCTCTGAAATTTATTTCAAACTGATGTAAAGAATAATCACTACCATCAAGATTAAATTCATCAATTATTCTATAAGCTTTCTCCTTTAATTGCAGTAATATCCTATTTCTCTGAACATAATTTGGGTGACTTTTTTTAAACTGATAATTTTTATCATCCCAATCTTTTTTATCACATTCCATTCCTAGGGTGATTACCTTTATTTTTCTGTCTTTTATGACCTTTAAAATAACTGGGTATAATCCTTCTTTGGTTTGTTTATTTCTTAATAATATTTTTATACTTGCCATTGTGCTATTTTTTTAATGTGACAAAATCCCTATATAAGAAGTAGTGATTTTGTCACAATGAATTAATTACTGATTAAATATTTGAATTTATTGGTCAAAGCAACTTTCAATGCCTTTTTAGTTTTTAAAAGATTATTCCTCTCCAAGAGATCGTTGAACTTATTTCGATGTCTTGCTTTATATTGTTGATGCACACCTTCTAGGTCTTCTTCCCAGAAAGATGGATTAAGATATTGTCTAAGCTTATTGTTATCTTCTGTTGAAATATTTATGGAAGCTCCGTCGTCTACAATCGTGATCTCATCAAACCTTTGGATTAATAATTCAAATAATTTTTTTAGATTTTCTTTATTTTTTAAATCATTGATATTATAGATGCCAAACTTTTGAAATTCACGACTCTTTAAAAACTTTATTTCGAACCTAAGTATGTTCTGTTCAATCCTATATTGTTTAGCTTTATCGTAAACCTTTATTACATAATTACTATGATCAAATTGTTTTAATTCCCCAGACCCATGATATTTTCTATTATGATTATAGCCTCTAAATTGATGCATCAAAACATTTTTTCGAATTATAGTTTCCGCAGCTGCACTAGTATTAATATTTAACCCAAACTCCAATTGTGAAATCCTTGCGTTTTCAGTATCAATTAATCTTGAGGTTAAATAATCTATAGATGTGCATAGATTGGAATAGGTGAAATCATTATGATTATGCTCCTTATCTTCATTAAGAACATTGAATAGTTTATGAATAGAATTTTTTACATAACCAGACTTTTTATTAACCACCACATTCATACTCTCAATATTAGTTTTATATGGGTAGCTGATTTCTCCTGTATGCTGCTCACATACGAAATAAAGACTTTGAAAATTGTCCACATTGCATACAAAAGGTTCCAAATAGCTTTTGTCACTCCAATAAATCTTAATAAAATCTATCATGACATTGGAGTTTTAGATGTTCTACCTAAATAATTTCCAATCTCTAAATCCATTTCAACTGTAGGAGTGACTCTACCGTTGAAAACCCATTTATCAAGTTCTGTTCTCTTGAAGTATAACTTTTTGCCCCCTGGCACATAATAAGGAATTTCCTTATTGCTCGTAGCTTTATAGACACAAGACTTGCTCAAATGCAGATACTCAGCTGCCTCTTCTAGAGTTAATATTTCTTTGCTTAAAATGTTTTGACTTTTAATTAAGTCTTCTAACTTTTCTAATTTTTTTAGGATAATTTCCATCACTGTTTAGGTTAATGGATATGCGCATATCACGGTTAATAATGAAGCGAATTACGCGCATAAAAAAACCCTCATTCTCAAAGTGTAATGAAGGGTTAAGACAAAGTGTAAGGTAAAGTGTAAGGTTAGGTCAAATACTTGTTGTTTAATTCCTCAACCTCAGTTTTTATTCTAGTTTTTTCCACGGCATACTTATCCGTACCTCTTGATAAAGCTGTATATAAATCCGCACTTTTTAAAGGCTTACCTTGTTTATTTAAAAACAATTGGCTTTTCTCAATTGTAACTGCATTTAAATTGTCAAAAAAAACTTCAATTGCTTTAAGGTAGAAAGCAATGATGGGATTAGGCTTTTTAAATATTATTTGTGATTCTGGTTTAACCGAAGTAAAAACATTCATGAATTCTTCTTCCGTGACTATAACATCATCAATTAAATCTAAGCTATAGGTTAACTCGTAGAGCTTTTCAAAAAATGAATAGGGAAGGTCTTTACACTGAAAATAACTTAAGGAAGAATTGACTCTCTTGATTTTATTATAAATTGGATGATGCTCAACAATATTTGAATACTGTAATTTAATATCTCCGACTACATTTTTCAGCTCTTCAATTATTATTGCGAAGTAAGTTTGCTCCTCTTGACTTTCTATTTTGGTGAATACTATATTAAGCTCATCTAAAGTTCCCTTGAGACAGTCAGGGGTTGATTTCAGAACATTATAAAGATTCTTTCGTTGTTCCAGAAGAATGTCTCTAAGGTATATTTCTCTATTTATAGTAGTAATATCAAATACTGCATCCTCTGCATCAATAACCATTTCCTCCTTTAAATAATAATCGTACTCTTTTAAATATTCAAACCCATTATCCAAAAGTTGCTTATTCCCTAAAAATTCAGACATCAGCTTTTTCAGACCGTTATGGAATGCTATATCAGAATAAAATTGTAAATATGATTGAGGCATAACTTGAAAACATTTTGGAACAATTAAATGTATGAAGAAAACACCAATTGTTTAACCTATGTTTAACCCGTATAAAAAGAAAAAGCCTTTCAATTTCTTGAAAGGCTTAATTTTGTTACGTGATGGCACTAGGATTCGAACCTAGGACCGCCTGCTTAGAAGAAGGAGGATTATTGTATTTATTTGTCTTAATAAATACATATAATACTGATTATCAATATTATGTATTTCATAAGGATTCATATTAAACCATATAATACCTGATTTTGAGTGCAAATTGAGTGCAAATTTTTATATCTTTAGAATGTGAAAACAAACATCACTCTTTCCATAGACTCTAGGCGCAAGCGCAAAGATGGCATGTGTCCGATAATTTTTAGATTGAGCCATCATCGAAAAACGATTGCCATTTCAACGGGATTTGCCGTTCCGCCCGAGTACTGGAATGAGAAGAATCGAGAGGTCAAAAGGACCTATAATGGCGTGTCGTCCGTTGCGCGCTTAAATAACCTCCTTATCAAGAAAAAGACCGAATTACGGGATGGGATTAATGAATTAGAAGAAATTGGACAGCTCGGAGGGCTGAGCATCACCGAACTCAAAAACACTTTGACCAAGCCGACCAACACGATTTCCTTTTTTGATTTTACCAATCATTTAATAGGCGAAATGGAAGAAGCTAATCGTTTCGGGAACGCCAAAGCCTATAGATGTGCCCTTGGTTCATTGAAGAATTTCAATAAAAAGGAGTCTCTCCGGTTTGAAGAGATGACCTACACTTATCTTAAACGATTTGAAACGGCACATTTGAAAAAGGGAAATAGTATAAATGGATTATCCATGTATATGAGAACGTTCCGGGCCATATACAACAAAGCCATACATCAGGGGGTAGTATCTGCGGATTCTTATCCTTTTAGGAAATACAAGATAAAATCCCAGCCAACGGCAAAACGGGCAATCAGCATAGAAAAAATAAGACGGATCCTTAATTTGGAATTAGAACCTGGTACGCCTTTATTTAACACCCGGAATTATTTTTTGTGCTCTTACCTTATGAACGGCATTTCATTTATTGATATGGCCTTTTTAAAACTGGATAATATCATAGATGGACGCATCCAGTACCGTAGACAAAAAACAGCCCGATATTACGATATTAAGCTAACTCCACAGTTATCATCGATTATGGATTGTTATTTGACAGGCAAGGATAAAACCGACTATATTTTTCCAATCGTAAAGCGTAACGATATGCAAGATCAATTTAAGGATGTCCAATGGGAAAGAAAGCGGTATAACAAACGTCTAAAAGAGATCGCCAAGCTTTGTGAAATTGAAGAGCATTTGACAAGCTATGTAAGCCGTCATTCCATGGCAACGAATCTTATCCTCAATGATGTTCCTATTAATGCACTGAGCAAAATGCTAGGGCACAGCGATATCAGTACAACTGAAATATATATTAAAAATCTCCCTACGCATATAATGGATGGATACCAGGAAAGATTGGAGATTTAAGTTTTACATTAAACATTTAATGTAATAATAGATTTCTAATAAGTTTTGTCCGGATATATATTGCTGCACTAGAATTTGTCCCATTTCCCTTATTCCCCCTAGACACAAAAATGCATCCCTAAGGGGTCCGTATTTTAAATCAGCTAGTTCCGAACCATTGATACTAAGTGTTAAGTAATACTCACGTTTCTTTTTCCTATAACGTTTTATCCTGCATTATTGATTGCCATATTCTCATTCAATTATTATCGCCTGACTGTCACAGACCCAGTTTTCACTTCGCCAGAAGTAGGAGTTTTAAGTTGCTTAAAACATAACTTGCTATCTTCTTCGAAGATAAATATTTCTAATTTTATTTAAAGGTTAAATTACTCAAAACGAGTAGACTCGATATAGACATAATTAAAAACAAAAATACCTTCCGATTTCGGAGATCCTACGTACCAATAATAATATATTCATATACGCATATATTTATATTGACATATTTGCATATATACATATTTCGTGACCGCAGCAATCCATTATTTATTTGATGCATTTGACTGTGCCAAGTGCAACCCAGAGGCTATGCAACTTTTTAACGGTTAGGAATGTTTATGGTTAGGGAGAAGATAAGTCAAACTGTCTTTTCAGTTAGCGCTTTCCCGCATTCGGGAGGGTGTAAAAGAAAACTGGAACACGAAGACGGACATAATAGTCCGGAAGGAATTAGGCGAATAGTAAGATTTGGAGTGGAAGAGTTAATAGACTTCTGCCAATGCAATAATAAATAGGTTCATGGAAGTACCTACCGGAGGTAATCAGTTAAGGATTGGGCCATAATTCACTTTGGACAAAGGAGATTTATTTGAAAAGCTGTACCAAACTTGTGCTAGATAAGACGAATGAGCTTATTGTCTCGTGAAAGACTAAGTCTTGACAATTATAGCCGAATAATACAAATGGAATTGTTCATTCAAAATCACAATGCTTGTATCCCGTCATTCCTTTGTCAATATCTCTGGAGACCGAATTCCGTTACAAGTTTTACAGAAGCTTTAAAATCATTCCGATATTAAAACAACCATTGACTACCAACAGAACTTTATAAATTAAAGATTTGGATGACGATATCGATATTGTCATTGGTTTTTGATTCTTTTTATTAGAGATAAGAATTGAATCAAAAGCGCTAAGTCTCGCTACATAACCTCATTTTTTCTACAGAATAATTAGTCCATTTAATAATTTAGTGGAATAGAATATTGGTGGTATATTAATTAGTAAATTTCTCCGGGGCAAACTACGGAGCATTATAAAGGAACATGTTTTCAAACATTAGCCATTTACTTACGAGACAAGTCTCAGGGTATTTACTCCTCTAGAATAAAAAAAGAGCCCCTAATGGTCGGAGCCCTTCTTCTCAAAACTAACTAACAACTTACTATAATAATTCTATTCCATTACATAATCAAACTGTTTCTCAAGAATAATATGCAAGGATATTTCTCCTTTGGAATATGTGTTTATTCACCATCCCGGGTTTTGATTTAAACTAGAATTCAACTGTAATTGATCCTGAGGTAAAGGATCTAGGTAATCTCTTTCCGACCACGGTCTATTACTTCCAGGGTCCGCAATTACGAAACCATTAGCATCTAAATTTAATCCTCCAGAAGCGTAAATATCGTTTGGAGGAATTGTTTCTTGTTCCGTACCAGTATACTTCACTCCTTTAAAGTCCACTGCTAAAAGTTCTGGGCCTAATTTCCATCTTTTTATATCATCTAGTCTGAAACCTTCATAAGCCAATTCAATTGTTCTTTCTCTTCGTATTTCTGAAAGCATATCCAAACCATTTGTAGCGATAAATTGATTTGTTAAACCTATCATGCCTACTCGGTCGCGTAGTTTATTAATTGTTCTGTCTAAATCACTGTCGGAAATACTACCATCTCTCTCAAATAGGGCTTCCGCTAAATTCAACAGAACTTCACCATAGCGAAATTCAAGAAAATCATAATGACATTGCTGGTTATGGCAATCTGCATCTAAAGAAAAATATTTACGTGCATTATATCCAGTTGATGAAGGTCCATTCCCACTACCTATTAAAGGGTTAAAAATCTTTGGGGCATTATGGAATGAAATTTCCGTAAAGGGAAGCCATATGGTTTGTTGCATTCTAGGATCCCGATTCTCAAATTCAGATACTTTTAGATCATACCCTTGAAATAAAGGAGACATTTCTATTGGTAACCCATCTGTACATAAATAGGAATCCGCTAAAAACTTCGTAGGGTTGTTATTCGCAGTTTCCAACCATCTGGTTGTATTATGAGTGGATACGTTCAATGCATATTGTCTGGCCAAAATAGTTTCTACACCTTTAGTACCTTTCTCTAAAAATAGGTCGTAATAAGGAACAGGTCCTACCTTATAAATATCATACTCTGCGGAAGAAATAATAGCTTCAGCTTCTGAAATAGCAATATTTAAATAAAAATCAATGTCACCGATACCGTGATATTTATTCCAAGTTCCTTCGAAAAGCCCTACTCTACATTTTAAGGCATGTGCGGCACCCCTAGATACCCTGCCTTTTTCACCTTCTGGGATTTGACTTTCTACGGGTAAATTGGAAATAGCCCAGTCCAACTCATTAATAATAAAAGCTAGCACTTCTTCTCTGGTGTTCCGTGGGGCCAATAATTCCTCTGAATCAAGGTCCAATACGCTTGAAATAATTGGAACCTCACCGTAACGCTTTAACAGATTAAAATAGATTCTCGCTCTAAAGAAATGTGCTTCTCCTGCATAACGAGCTGTTTCCTGCTGAATTTCGGATGCTAATTCATAGTTTTCAATAATCTTACTTGCCCTTCTAATAGACTTATAAGAATTAACCCAGTTATCATCAGATTGTGGTACTACATTAATCAATAATTGCGGTCCATCTGCGTCTGCAAGATCAGTTTCTCCATCAATCCAACCAGATTGGTGATTTGACAAATCAGCATATAGATTATTCGCCGCTTTTTCAAAATCGGAACCTGTTTTCCAAAATGAGGCATCCGATAATTGCGCTTGAGGAACTAAATTCAAATCCTTACTACAACTTGTGAATGAAAAAACAATTAGTACTAATAGTAAATGTATATATCTTTTTATGTTATTTTTCATGAGTATTTTTTTTAGAAATTAACAGCTAATCCTAACGAATATCTTTTGGTAAATGGGTAAGAATTTGCATTACCATTAGTATTTTCAGCATCGTACCCACCATCTACATGATCCAAGGTAAATAAGTCTTCTCCACTTAGGTAAATTCTAATCTTACTAAGGTTAAGTCTCTCCACCACTTTTCCTGGAAGTGAATATCCAACGGAAACATTTTTAAGTCTTAAATATGCTCCGTTAATCTTAGTGTTTTGTGAAGGTGCAAAATTCCAATATCGTTGTGGTCCTGTGGTCAGCCTAGGATATTTGGCATCAAGTCTTTCCGGTGACCAAGTATTATTATAAAACCTTTTAAGCGGCTGCCACCAAGGCTGCTCAAAAGGGAGTCGAAACTCATCACTATAGAATAAAGTACGCTTGGCCACACCTTGAAGGAAGAAACTGAAATCGAAACCTTTATAGTCAAGAGCTCCTGTAAGGGCGTAAGAGTATCTTGGAGCCAAACTACCATAATCTATTACATCAGCAAGATTACCATCGCCATCTAAAATTGATATTTCCCCATCGCCATTAAGGTCCCTGTATTTAGCATCTCCAATGTTTAAATCACTTCGAACATTGCCGCCCAAAGTCTTATAAGCGTCTACCTCGGCCTGTGTCTCCAGTACACCATCATACACATATCCCAAATAAGTATTGAGTGCGTATCCTTCCGTAGCAAAATTCCTACCTAGTACTTTAAGGTCATCACCATCTAAATTGGTTAACTTATCAGTTGCATCGCTCAAAATACCCGTAACGGAATAATTCAATCCCCCTACTGTTCTGTCCGCCCACGTAAGTGATAATTCAAAACCATCGGTTTTTAAAGTGCCTATATTCAATGATGGTGCCGTACCACCTAATACGGCAGGAAGAACTACAGGTAATTGCATATTCTTGTTCTTCTTTTTAAAGAGATCAAAGCGTCCTGATAGGCGAGTATCCATTATGGCAAAGTCAATACCAATATTAGTTGTTTCAATATCTTCCCAAGTTCGAAGTGGTGACACTATACCGGCTTCAGATGCGGCTTGTGTTTGTACTGAACCATTTCCAAAAGGGTAATTAAAATTAAACACATCCACCCTGGCAATGTAATCGTAATAGTTTGGACTATTATCAGGGTTTAAATTTTGATTTCCAGCGATTCCTTTAGAAGCCCTAATTTTTAAATTATCGAAAATATTTAGATTTTCAACAAATGATTCTTCGGATGCTCTCCAGGCTAAGGCAGCACCTGTAAAATTACCCCATCTAACATCAGGTGAAAATATAGAAGTTCCATCTCTTCTGAAATTTACTTCAGCAATATATTTAGAATCATATGTATAATTAGCACGTCCAAAATAAGATTTAATAGCCCAATCCTGTCTATCTTCTCCTAATTGTGCAAGACTTGGGTTTCCAAATCCGAGTGTAGTTACTTCATTTTGAGTTAAGTCTCGTGCATTAGCCCAAAAATTACCAAACTCTTTTTCTTCATGACTGGTTCCAAGGGTTAAGTTTAAATCATGTTTGTCTAAAAGTGTCTTACCATATTTTATATAAGCCGTTAAGTTTAAATAATCTGATTCAGAAGACTCTCTATATGAATTACTATATGTTTGAAAAGGTCCTTCAGATGTTACTCCATCATATCTAATTCGTGGAATAAGATCTGTAAAACTTTTAACATTTCCCGTAACTCGGTTTATAGCGGCTTGGCCATGCAGGTATAAACCATCTAGAATTTGATATTCTCCTGTGAAATTTGCTCTAAATTCTTCAATAACATCTGTTGTTTTGCCAACATCCTTATCTAAAAAAGCTCTCGGATTTATAAAACCCCATTGAGTCAAGTATTGCCCATCAACAGTTCGCTCAGGTAGCCAAACGAAATGCCTGTTATACCAACTTAGAATTGTTGCTGCCGATATGGCCGGACTTTCATCTTTTTGGTTTGTATAACTTATACTGGTATTTAATCTAAGTTTTTCGAAGGGATCAAATCCATAGTTTAATCTTAGGTTAAAGCGCCTACTGTCGTCGTAAGTGTCTTTAAACACGCCATTAGTATCCACATAACCAAAAGAAGCATTGTATTTGGAATTTTCACCCCCTCCAGTGAACGTCAAATTTTGGGATTGCTGATATCCTGTTCCATCGAAGACAATTTTATTCCAATCTGTAGATCTGTAATTAAAGATCACGTTGGTTGAACCATATGCATATTCGGGCCCCATATTAGCATCCACCTTGGCTAAAACATCAGCTAATGTATTATTGCCAATCGATGCATCTTGTAATTGGGGTGTAGCCTGAGCGTTTATTTTAGCTTCCCAATCCATTTCCATCCATTCTCTAGCCGTTAACCTTTCTATTTGATTAGATAAGCTATTTATACTTAAGTTCGTTGCATATTTGACTTTAAGTTTTTGGCTCTTTTTTCCGGTCTGTGTGGTGACTAAAACTACTCCATATGCAGCTCGCGCTCCGTAAATTGAAGCTGCGGCATCTTTAAGAATTGAAACGGATTTAATATCAGCTGGGTTTATAAGACTTAGATCTCCTTCAACGCCATCTATTAATACTAATGGAGAATTGCTGCCATTGACCGAACTTACCCCTCTAATATTAATTACATACCCTTCATTACCAGGTTGACCACTACCTTTTGTAATTGTCAATCCTGGAAGCACTCCCTGCAATCCATTTAAAGAATTTGTGATAGGACGTGATTCTAGAACTACTCCTGAAACTTGATCTACAGCACCTGCTAAAGTCTCTCTTTTTTGATTACCATAACCAACAACTATAACTTCGTCTAAACCAGCTAGATCCTCCTCCATTTCCATATTCACAGTAGAATTGTTACCTATCGTAAGGTTTTGGGTTTTCATTCCTAAATATGAAAATATTAATACATCCCCTTCGGTGGCAACGATTTGAAATTTTCCATTAAAGTCAGTTTGAGTACCTCTCTTGGTGCCCTGAACTAAAATATTCACACCAGGCAATGGGACATCATCTGCATCTTTAACAATACCTTGTATGGTCTGTTGAAAGCCGATGTTTATAGCATCTTTTTGTTTAATGATTTCTTTGGCTGTAAGTATTATTTGCTTCCTAGATACTTCAAAATCGATTTCTCTATTCTTAAATATTTTAGTCAGAACTTTTTTTATTGTTTCCTTTTTTGCAAATACAGTAACTTTTTCACTCAAATCTATTTCAGAAACATTGACCAAAAATCTAAATTCGGATTGTTTTTGAATTTCATTTAAAACAACTTCAATGGGCACGTTTTTTAAATCTAAAAAGATTTTTGTTTTTTGTGCATACGAGTTGTTTGCATGTGTTTGAAAAAGAACTATTACTAGGAATAGAACGGAGAGTTTCATTTTCAAATTGGTTTTTAACCTAGTTAAAGCAATTTCTTTAACTTGTCTTAAATTTTTCATATTTTTGTTCTGAATATTAATGTGGTTTTACATTAGTTTTAGCCACTAATAGTATGGATTGGGAATGCCCACCATTCTCAATCCTTTTTTTAATGGACTTTGTTTAGTTTGATTGGTTTTTATGTCATAGGCACATTTTTTTTATGTAATAATTAATTTATTGGTTTCTATTTTATAGTTTATTTCGAACGTTTTTTTAAGAAACCCCAAAACCGCTTCTACTGCGTCATCCTGAAAGAATACTTTATATAGTTGTTCTTCCAGGTCACTACCATTATTGAGATTTACTACCTTTTACTTTCCTTCCAATAGTAATTCATCTTTTTTAGAAAGTGAATCTTCGAGTTTTCCATATAGTAACAGTTCAAACTTTTTCATTTATGCACGTGCAGATTATACTCTATAAACACAATAAAATTATTTTTGGGTACTCCCATGTATAATTATTTTATAAAAAGACTGAAACTATAGAACAAACTGAGGTTGGCCTAGTGCCTTTTGAATAGAGATATGACATGGAGCACACGGCAATGGCGTGGTCGTGGAAATCAAACTGGGAAGGCCTATCAACATTCCATAACTATCATAAGAGGAGTAGATTTGTTATGTACACCTAACTCCATTGAAGGCCTCAGTCAACCAATCGGGATGTTCTCGAATATTCAAATGATCACTTCATTCGGACAGAACTATTAATCAATTATTATGATTTGTAAATGTGGACTTACAATGAAATGGTATAGACCTGGAAGTTGGGTCACAGTCTTTTCCATATTCCCTTAATCTATACAAAATGTTTTGTCTAGAATAACAAAAATATATTTAACTGAACAGCACCAATAAAAATGTAATAGTCGGTTAAGGATTCCCTTAAAAACTTATAGGCTCTCTTTATTTGGTTTTTGACAGCATTTACAGATATTTCCAGATCTTCGGAGACTTGTTTGTAACCATCACCATTTATTGCACATTTTAAGAAAATTTTCTTACACTGTTTCGGTAATAAATCAATTTGCTGGTAAAGATATAGTTGATTCTCTAAACATATCATTTCCTCTTCTTTTGAAATATAGTTATAATCTAGTGTGTATGCCTCGTTTAAACAATATAGTTTCTTTTCTCTTTTTAGCTTATTGATACAAGCATTCTTAACGCACTGCCATAAATATGACTTTACATTGGCTATATTCCCGATTTTTTTATTCCTTAAAATGGAAATAAATACTTCTTGAACAATATCCTCGGCATCCGATACGTCCTGAAGATAATTGTACGCAATAAGGCATAAGTCTTTATAATGTTTTTTAAATATAATCTCTATTTGTAAATTATTCTTATACACTTGGATTTATTAGAAATATTGATTATTTATCGTTATATATGGTAGATAGGACAAATCAATTATGCTGAATGGACATATTACTCCAAATTATTTTTCCTTATTAAAAAACCATCTCAATAAGATAATAACTCCTATCATGACAATTCCGATAAGTACCTTGCTGATGAGGGTATTACTGTTGTTTTCAGGAACTTTATGGATAGTAAGATATATTGAATCCCGAAATTGTTGACCATCTTCCGACACCAATGATAATATAATACGCATCTGATCGACAGGTTTAAGGTCTTCTTTAGAAACCTTTAACAGAAGCTTTTTACCATTTCCAGAAACTTCAACAGCTTTTATTATTACAGTATCCCGACCCTGTTTGTCGGGATTTTTTACCGACCAATTTGCTGATCCATAATTTTCAGTCCAATGATAGTTCCATTGAGTAATATCATAATTATCCAACTCTTTGGCCGCATCAGAATCAAGTTTTTGATTAAATATAATTTCGATACCATTGGACCTCACGTTCAACGCTTCAATAAGAAAACCTTCCCCACCTGTATAGCGAATTCGGTCTAAGCTCCCGTACTTAGTAGCAAAGGAATCATCCCATCCCGTAATTCCCGCCACATAATACTGTCCATCCAATGGGTTGACCCGTGCACGCTGTATCCCAGAGGTAAATTGAAATGGAAGGGCAGAAGCAGAAGCTTGGGTAATTCCATCAATTTCCTGAGTCAATACCTGATACACCCATCCTTTGCCAAAACTAGTATGTATGAGACGATTTCCTAAAGGCCCCCACTCTTTGGGTGTCCATGCACCATTCCCAGGAGAATTATCAAATTCTTGTGGCAGCCAAATTATTGGTTTATCAAATGTTTCTGGCAAAATATCATCAGGATAGTTTGGTGATGCAAGGGAGGATTTCATGCTATATTCACTTCTTCCTGGTTTTGTTAACGATCCTTTAATAGTTGGGATGTAACCGTAAAATCCGCCATCCTTAATAAGACTAATTTTGTTCGCCGGCATCCAATTGCCCTGATTATCACTGACATATATTTCATCTTTAGGCCCAACAGTCACCCCATTGGGGGCACGGAAACCGATAGCAAGGGATTGCTGCCCCTTACCGTCCGGAGTTACTTGGATTAGATGACCTGGTTCATCATCATGTGTATATTGACCGCCCTTCGAATAAAGTAAGTTTCCCTTGCTATCCGTTTGCAAAGAGTAATTAAAAGCTTGAACGGGAACGGGGGAAACATCAGTGTCAGCGAAGAAACTTTCATAAAAATCGATTTCACTATCCCCATTGAAGTCTATGAGTTTGACAATCCTATCACGACAGGTAACATAAATTTCATCTTTGATTACCTTTACGCCAAAGGAGTCATAAAGTCCAGTCGCAATACGTTGCCATTTTACATTTTTTAGCCCAAGGTCAATTCCACTCGCAATCCACACATCCCCCAAGTAAGTGCTCATTACCAATCGTCCATCGCTAAAAAAATCCAATCCCGATGGACGAATCCAACTATTCCATGGATTTTTGAAAGGCAAGGGTATCCTATCCACCACATAAGGATAGTTCTCCGGTATTTGAACCATATTTTCCGGCTCTAGTTTATCATTGCTATTGTAATGTATAGGGTCATAGTGCGGAATGCCCACATCTAATGCCCCTGTAAGTGTAATTGTTGTATTCCACAACGGATCACCGCCTTTGGTGAAATCGGTCGGATCGGATATCGGTTGGTTTTGAACTTTTGCGATAAATTTTGCAAATTCCTCAAGCTCCTTAGTATTACCGCCACTATATCGGTGTACCTTAATCAGTTGTTTTTCGGTAGATTTCGGTATAAACAATGAAACTTGTTGACTCCCATCTATATCCCAACGTAATCCCTCGATATCTCCTTGGACTCCCACGGCCATGAAGCTTTGAGATTCCTTGTCCCCCTGCCCTATCACTACTATGCTATTTTTCGGATTTATCCATTTAGCTTCCGGAAGCATATTTTGGGCATTTAAATTATCCAGTGAAAAGACTCCCTCTTTAAAAGCAAAATTTTCATTCTTCGAAAGCCTTCCGAGAACAATCTTTCGCCAAGAATCCCCGGGAGCAATAGCAAAGGTATGTTGTATTATTGGCTCGTTACCCAAAACCTCCACGGACGGCATCTCTAGAATTTTACGCCCAACAATAGAGTAAGAGAGAATGGTTTTCATTCCAAATTGATAATGCCCGTGGTAATCAAGCCATTTGGCTGGATACGGACTCCGCTCTGAAACCAGATTTTCAAGTTGATGGTATCTGTCTTTAAAGCTCCAATGCATATCACTAAACCCAAGAAGTTCATGGCCTACCATGGTTGGTTCCCCCTCTCCTCGATATTTTTGATATTTGGTCTTACTCAAATCGAAAATACCTTTCCAAGCTACCGAAGTGGACAGCCTATGAACATTGTAACTTATAAATAAGCTGTCCGCTAGCTTAATTGTCAATGCACTGTTTGTTTTATTTCCTATCTGGGAATAAATGGCTTGTCCATAATTTCCGATATGATTCTCAAAATATGATTGTCCAAACTCCTGAGATCCAGACAGAGCCTCTCTCTTTACTTTATCCTCTATTTCCTCTTTGCCTATCTGCGGTCCTGGCAAACTTTCTAAATATACATCTGTAATATTAAAATATGCCTTGGGATTTTTGCCTTTGATAAGATCTTCACGAATGTACTGTACAACAGCATAGGCTTCCTCGGGTGATAACCATCTTTGGGCACCCATTTGCCCAGCCCCATTAATGATGGTCTTCCAAATGCTGTATGGATCAGACCCATATTTAAATTCATCCAGACCAAAGGAACGGGCGGTAGGAAGTGAGGAATTACCGTTCATACCATGACATGCAGTACAGGCCCGATTATAGTATTCCCTACCTTTTTTAAGAGTCCTTTCGTCCAAATTTCTTATAATTTCGGCATGATCAATAATTGCACTATCTGATTGTTGTTTTGACAAAAAAGCTATGGTTTCTTTATGATTATAGCCACTTATGATTTCGAATGCGATATGCCCCTTCAGTTTACTATTTTTTAGTCTTGATTTTATCGGTGCCCACATTTCTTTTGAAATTGCAAAATGAGAGACGTTTTCCTCAAGTCCCCATTTTAATTCTTTAAAAGAATTTATACTATAGTAGGTACCCGAATCAGTTAATGGTGATAGCCCTAATATAGGCTCATTACATAACAAGAATATAATTAAAACCAATTGTTGTCTGCATTGCAATAATCTTCGCATGAAGTTCAATTTAACTTTTGAAAAAATGGAATAATCAAAATTGATTATGATTAGTAATTGTGTTATTTGGTTTCGCCCAACCCCTTATATTTTTCTTCAGATTTATATATTAGCGAGATACTCTTTTAATCTATATTCTGATAGAATAATTTATCCTATACTACTTGTTGATACTTAAGTACGGAAAAGTTCAATATTTTTTCATTTCCTTAAATGATGTCCAATTTTACACTTACTTGTTTATATGGACCTCTTTACAGTTGCCTTTGGCAGTAACATGGATGATTCAAAAGAATACTTGTCCACACAACAATATTCAAAAGCGCGCACATATTTTTGCTATTTCAACACTTCGTCCGATTTATTTTTTCAGACTTATCTTTTCCATTATTGTGTGGGAACATTAATATGTTTCCACTTCACGTATTACTTTTTATTCGGATCAGGATAGCCTGAATCTCGAAACACTTCAACTGACCAGATTTGATGTAGGTGTTCTAAATCTTCTACTATAGAGGGATATTTGATGGCGTAGTTAATTTCTTCCGGGTTAAGGTCGTCTAATTTGGCCAAATAATAATCTGGCATCTTAGAATCCTTTATAGGATGATTAGAAAACTTACCTGTAGTATCACGACCATTAAAAATCAGTTTCCAATTGCCCTTTCGAACTGCCCATGAACTTTGCCATTGCCAGTGCATAACTTCATGTGGTGAAGGTTCGATATCCGAGTTGATAACTGGTAAAATACTTTTGCCATCCAACTCATTTACTGGTAAGGGAATTTGTAGTAGGTCACATAACGTCGGAAAAATATCCATATTAGAAACAACCTGATCTCTTGTTACATTTTGTGGAATTTTTTTGGGAAAACTTATAATTGCGGGCACTCGTATTCCCCCTTCAAGAAAACTAGCTTTCGCTCCCCGCCATTTACCTGTATAGCCACCACCACCATTGCTTCCATAACTTATACCCCAGTTGAAATAATCTTCTGTTGAATGTCCATTGTCACTCATGTAAATTATAATGGTATTTTCAGCAAGACCTAGTTGATCTAATTTCGTTAAGATTTTTCCTATTCGATCATCCAAAGTACTTATCATAGATGCATATGAACTTCTTGGCCATTTCAGGTGCTCATATTGCTTGACGAAAGTTGAATCCGGTTGTTCTGGGTAATGTGGTAAATTAAAAGGAACGTACAAAAAAAAGGGGCTATGTTTATTTTCCTCCAAATATTTGTAAACTTCTTTTAACTGTAAATCAGGGAAATATTTGCCGTTTTCATGAATTTTGCTATTATTTCTATAAAGATCGTGAAATGGAGGTTTTTGTCTTTCAGAATGCAAATATTGGTGAGTATAATAATCAATAAAACCGCCTCGGAATCCAAAAAAATAGTCAAAGCCGTGTTTCAAAGGATTATGGTTGTCTGTAGCTCCTAGATGCCATTTTCCAATAATTCCAGTATTGTAATCATATTGTTTCAAATATTCAGCAAGCGTTGTTTCATTTAAATTCATTGCTCTTGCTTTGTAATCGTTGGGATGGCTGGACGTCCAATCGTTGACTCCACTTCTTTGTGGAGCCCTTCCCGTCAATAATGCCGCTCTTGACGGGCAACAAACTGAATGTGCATAGGCTTGTGTGAATTTAACTCCCTTGGCGGCTAACCTATCTAAGTTGGGAGTTTGAAGGTCCTTAGCTCCAAAATCTCTAATGTCTGAGGTGCCTTGATCATCTGCATATAACAAAAGAATATTGGGTCTGCTATTTAATTGGTCCACTATTGTCTTTGCTACGCCTGTTTGTGCATAACATCCAATATTAACGCTAAAAACAGTAATTATATAGAAGACTGTAACTACTGTAAAAAAACGCTTAAAAAATAATAATGAAAATGAGTTTATGTGCGATGTTATTATATTAATCATAATAAGTAAAGTTGTATTTTTATAAGTATTAGAAAGTTTTTCAACCGTAGGAAATCCGTATAGATTTTTTTGATCTGAACAATTACGGTTAGGGTATAACAATTGATTCTTAACGAAAAAAAAGATAATTCCATCCTAATTCTGCTTTAAGATGAGAGTTAATTGGATTTGACGAATTGGCAAATAAAACTTCAATTTTATACTGTTCTTCCAACTGCAATTAGTATACTGATAAAGGTTTTTTTGGATCTCATACTATTTATCCTACAAGAATCTGCTCTACTATGTCTTAAATGTTATGATAAAATTGATTTAACTTGTGAAATGAGTATAATTGGAAAACTCATCCCATGCCAAAAAGCCCAGAGTAACCCGTAAAATAGCCATATCACCTACGATCATTTCGACTTTACATAATAGGTTGCCTTTTCTAGTTGATGTAGTGTGTCTCATACTTCCCATTCAGTACTGTAAAAACACCTACCCTTTCCAAATAAAACTGATATAGCTTAGTTAGTATTTTATGTCATAGGCACAATTTATTAGGTAATAATTATTTTGTTGTTCTCTATTTTATAGTTTATTTCGAACGTTTTTTTAAGAGATTCCAAAACCTCTTCAATTGTCTCATCATGAAAATATATGTTATATAGCTGCTCATCCAGCTCACTGTTATTGTTAAGAATTACTACATTATACTTTCTTTCCAATCGCAATCTTATTTTTTTAAAGGGCGTATGCTTTAACAGAAGAATACCTTCTATCCAAGCTATGTAATCATTTGTATCTACAATTTTTGTAGATATTTCTTTAGTAAGTTTGCTTGCAGTAGCTTTATAATCAGGAAGTAAGGTAACTGTATTGCCTTTAGAGGAAACAGAAACTTTCCCCTCTACCAAAACAGTGCTTATTGTATTGTCTTCTCTATAGGCAGAGACGTTAAATTTCGTCCCTGTCACTTTAATATTCAATTGATGTTCCGTTTCAACTAGAAAAGGATCGTCTTTATTTTCTTCTACTTCAAAAAAAGCTTCTCCTTCAAGTAAGAAGACCTTTCTATTTATTCCTTTTATAAAGTTTACAGGATATTTTAAAGATGTTCCGGAATTTAAATGGACTTTGGTCTTATCTGAAAGCTCCAATTGAAAGGTTTTGCCATATGGAACTATAATATGATTGTATTCTAATCGTCTAGAGGCTTCATCAATATAGATAAGTTTATTTCCTTTTACCTTTCCTACTATGTTACCATTACTATTGGTTAGGGCTAAGTTACTTTCCTTGTTTAATGTTAATACTTCGCCATTCTCTCTTTTAAGGATTATATTCTCGTTAGGAATAACCAGTCCTGCGGTTATGACTTTTTCAACTTTAACATCTGTCAAGTTGACAAAGTTATTTTTAAAAACAAAGCCTACAACTAAAAATAAGCCTGTCACAATAGCAGCGTACTTTAATAGTTGCAATCTATTACGGCGCTTTTTCTCCTCTTGGACATATCGCTTTTTATTAAAATTATTCCACGCCTCATCTATATCTAATGAAATTATCTCATTAACCCCCTTTCCTTTCTTTTTAAGAAAAAGAAGGTTCTCATAAAATATTTTATTAGTCTCTGATTTATTGATCCATTCTTGAAATCGCAATTCATCTTTTTTAGAAAGTGAATCCTCGAGTTTTCCAAATAGTAACTGTTCAAACTTTTTCATTATGCACGTGCAGATTATACTCTATAAACACAATAAAATTATTTTTGGGTACTCCCATGTATAATTATTTTATAAAAAGACTGAAACTATAGAACAAACTGAGGTTGGCCTAGTGCCTTTTGAATAGAGATATGACATGGAGCACACGGCAATGGCGTGGTCGTGGAAATCAAACTGGGAAGGCCTATCAACATTCCATAACTATCATAAGAGGAGTAGATTTGTTATGTACACCTAACTCCATTGAAGGCCTCAGTCAACCAATCGGGATGTTCTCGAATATTCAAATGATCACTTCATTCGGACAGAACTATTAATCAATTATTATGATTTGTAAATGACGGACTTACAGTGAAATGGTATAGACCTGGAAGTTGGGTCACAGTCTTTTCCATATTCCCTTAATCTATACAAAATGTTTTGTCTAGTATAACAAAAATATACTTAACTGAACAGCACCAATAAAAATGTAATAGTCGGTTAAGGATTCCCTTAAAAACTTATAGGCTCTCTTTATTTGGTTTTTGACAGCATTTACAGATATTTCCAGATCTTCCGAGACTTGTTTGTAACCATCACCATTTATTGCGCATTTTAAGAAAATTTTCTTACACTGTTTCGGTAATAAATCAATTTGCTGGTAAAGATATAGTTGATTCTCTAAACATATCATTTCCTCTTCTTTTGAAATATAGTTATAATCTAGTGTGTATGCCTCGTTTAAACAATATAGTTTCTTTTCTCTTTTTAGCTTATTGATACAAGCATTCTTAACGCACTGCCATAAATATGACTTTACATTGGCTATATTCCCGATTTTTTTATTCCTTAAAATGGAAATAAATACTTCTTGAACAATATCCTCGGCATCCGATACGTCCTGAAGATAATTGTACGCAATAAGGCATAAGTCTTTATAATGTTTTTTAAATATAATCTCTATTTGTAAATTATTCTTATACACTTGGATTTATTAGAAATATA
>NZ_QJJZ01000022.1:62922-65129 GCF_003201775.1 Arenibacter sp. ARW7G5Y1
TAATTGTACGCAATAAGGCATAAGTCTTTATAATGTTTTTTAAATATAATCTCTATTTGTAAATTATTCTTATACACTTGGATTTATTAGAAATATATTGAGTTATATACTTAATTCGGCTTAATCCCGAAAGTGACTTTCCAATTCTTTTTGGTGAACATTGGTATACGATGACCAACCTTTGGTGCGTCCAGATAATTTTAAATGATTAACTGCCTTCCCTAAGAATTTTATTTTACCCACTTATCCGCCCATTTGATATATTGATTCCAATCGTAATCGGTAACATCGTGTTTTCCAGTTCTGATATGGTAGGAAACCACACTTCCAATCGGAGTATTGGGTTTTGGCAAAACTTTAGATTCAATTCCAATTTTCTCATATAGTTTATACACATGGGAAGCATAATAAGCGGAAAGAAATTCACCCTTGGGATCGGCCCATTGATCATCTAGAGCACTGGCTACATAAAGTGGTCTAGGTGCGATCAATCCCAAAAGTTCATGCTGATCTACAGGTAAGTCTTCTTCTTTATTGTTGTAATTTTTAAAATTATTGCAAAACCAAGCAGGAAAGGAATCATTGATTGCCGCAATAGTTTCCCCGAATTTCCTTTTGGATAATGCAGCGCCACCACATCCCGAATTGTTGGAGATTACCCCTGCAAACCTAGAGTCAGTGGCCCCCGCCCATAAAGCCGCCTTTCCCAAACGGGAATGTCCAAAGACTATTACGCTGGAAGCATCGATATCATCTTCCTTCTCCAGATAATCCATCGCACGGCTATAGCCCCATGCCCAAGCCGCAATTTTCCCCCATTCATCCGTTTTTGGATTTTTCTGTCCTTCCTTATAAAAGAGTGCATGAACACCATCGTCGAAATCATTCCTGTCGGGCGCAACCTCCCCACAGTAGATAGTCGCAATCCCGTAGCCAGCATCAATAAGCTTTCTTATAGGCCAACTGTTGGACTGTACTCCACGGGTGGACTCTGATGGTAAATGGGCTGATATGCCAAGAGATGTGGAAATTCTTGTCCAGGCGGTTGGTACGATAATATTTGGATCGGTGGAAATGGTATGGTTACCGAAAAAGTTATATTTCAAATAAATAGGAGACTTGTCAACATGTTTAGGGAGATATATCAAAATTACAAAACTAAGAGACATGCCTTGGTGATTAAACGTGAGCTTTACCTGTCTCCGTATAGCCCTCCCGTCTAGGGTGTTGTCGTCACCTTCTAAAATCTTTATACTCGAGATATCCAATTTTCCGGGTACCTTGCCATAAACTTGGTTTTTAAAAAAATGAAATATTTCTGGTCTACGGATTTCCATCCATTCTTGGGTGCTTTTAATTTCTTTGCCATCGAAAGTGGTTAGGGCGTTTGGCAGATTAAATAACGGTACTTTCGTTTCATCGTAGTTAGGGTTTGTTTGTGATAATGAATTAGGTATAAATTGTATAAGGAATATTAGGAGAAATAAGTTTTTCATGATTTGATTAATTAATGTGAATTAGTACTGAAGCGTTTAAGTATTAAAATGAATTTTCATACCGATTTAATCTAAATCACTAATTATTAAAATCGCATATTTACTTGATAAACAGATTTTTATAAGGAAAATATAAATCATTACCCAATTCAAATCAAAAAATGCTAAAACACTTCTCTGCTATTATGTTTACTGGGATTTTAACGAATCTAAATTCATTTAAGTATCACAACTAAATGTATATAACGAATTAAAAACTACCAATTTAGGCCGTAAGAATCTTGATTGGTTGCAAGGTAATTAATTGGTGGCCCAAACACTGCTCAATTATATTTTCCAGTATTGAAGTACAGCAGTTCCTTTCTTGAAGTTCCTTCCCTTGTCGGATAGTGCATTAAAAGTCGTTTTCTATTTTGAAAACTGGTGTTAGTAAGTTTAATTTTCATAAATTTGTGTATTATTAGTTGGTTGAAATGTTCAATTAACTATAATCATACCAAGGGGATAAAGCTTTATACTTTTGCGGGTTGAACTTTGTCCTCTTTTTTATTGTTTGTTTTTATTTAATAGGCACAGCGTGTTTGTTTTTTCATATTTGGGCGACAACCGGCTTTAACGTAAATCACAAATCAATCGTTATTTTAATATGATGGTTCTGTCGGTTATCTTATATTGATTTATTGAACTTGATTTCATAATCGTTAGAATCTC
>NZ_QJJZ01000023.1 GCF_003201775.1 Arenibacter sp. ARW7G5Y1
TTGATTATGTCTTTTTAATCTTCTTTCAATATCAGCAGTTTGACCTACGTAATATTTTGAACGTTTCTCGCTATATAAAATATAAACGAACATATATACTATCTTTCTTCGGGTGGTCACGCCCAAAGCGTGACGACCTCCGCGTCCCAAACGCGGCGCGATAACAATGCCTTTGGCTTTGCAAGCCGGGCCAGACCTGCCACGCCATCAGCGTGGTACACCCCGAAATGGTCATCTCTACTCTTTTTGGGATGGTCACGCTCAAAATGTGGCGACCTCCGCGTCCCAAACACGGCGGGATAACAATGTCTTTGGCTTTGCAAGCCGGACTAGACCTGCCACGCCATCAGCGTGGTACCCACCGAGAATGGTTAAAACCATCTCAACAATACTACCTTAAAAAAAAGCGGAGAGACAGGGACTCGAACCCTGGCGACAGTTACCCGTCGACAGATTAGCAATCTGCTCCGTTACCACTCCGGCACCTCTCCAATAATTTTAAAGCTCGCGCATTAAAAATGCGGTTGCAAATGTACTTTTTCATTCATAAGAACGCAACAATTTTTCATTTTTTTTTTTACTTGTCATTACTATTTTACCATTTACCCAACTTATCTAATTAAGCCTCAAACATTTCCAAAAATCGACTACTCCGGGTATTCTACCCTTAAATGATAAATATTGACCAGTTTCTGTTTCAAAATTTTCTTTACGGCTTCAATTTCCTTAAAGGTAATATTGGCATTTAAAAACTGATCGGCCTTGATTTGGCCTTCAATAATCTTTTCCACAAATTCATCGATAATTAAAAAAGTTGGATTCTTTAAACTTTTGGAAGCAGCTTCCACAGAGTCTGCCATCATTAAAATGGCGGTTTCCTTAGAAAATGGAATCGGACCAGGATATCTAAAATCCTCTTCATTGACATCTCCTTCCAAAGCCTCCTGCTTTTTGTAAAAATAAAAAACCAAGGAGGTTCCATGATGGGTACGTATAAAATCTATTACACGATCCGGCACCTTATTCTTTCTTGCTATTTCTATACCCTCAATAACATGGTTAATAATGATAGCTGCGGCATCCCTAGGCTCAAGGTCATCATGAGGGTTTACATTGGTAATCTGGTTTTCGGTAAAATAGGTTGGGTTGTTCATTTTTCCTATGTCATGGTACAGTGCCCCTACCCTTACAAGCATGGCATTGGCTCCAATTTCATTCGCCGCTGCTTCGGCCAAATTGGCCACTTGAAGGGAATGATGAAAAGTTCCTGGCGCCTTATTGGATAACTCCTTTAATAATTTGGAGTTGGTATCGGACAATTCCAATAAAGATACATCGGACACCAAACCGAATATTTTCTCATGGATATAAATTAGTGGCTGAACAAACAGGGTAATCATTCCATTTAAGAAAAAATAGCCAAAAGCCAACCACTGTATATCTTCCAGGTTCCCCTCATGAATCATATGAAAAGCAAAATAACCGATAATATAAATCAGGGTTATTTGACCCACCGAGATAAATAAATTGGCCCTTTTATATAGTTCTGAAACAGACAAAATGGTAACAATACCCGCCAATGTTTGGAGAAATATATATTCGAAGCTGTTAGGTACCACAAAACCTAAAATCAAAACGGTAAGAACATGTACAAAAAGCCCCATTCTTGCGTCAAAAAAGGTCTTGAGTACCAAAGGCAGAATACATAAGGGAACCACAAAAACATACTCTACATCGTATTTCACCACCATGGTGGTCAAAAATACCATGATGAGAATATTCACAATAATAAAGGTCACTTTTGTATTGTCCCTATAGATTTCCGGGCGATATTTTTTAAGAAAAAGAAAAAACATCATTAAAACCATGGCTACCAATACGGTATAACCGAACAATATAAAATATTGATTATTCTCGCCCCATACTTCCGACTCATACTCCCTTTTCAGGGAATCCAGCACACTAACATCCTCCTGTTCCACCACTTCCCCCTTGGCAATTATAAGCTTGCCCTCATCCACATTCCCCAACGTATAGGAAATCTTTGAATATTCGGACTCAAGCTCCTTATTGGACAAATCTGCATCAAAACTAACATTGGGCTTTATAAAATTGAAGAACAACTCCTGAAAGGAGGACTCATAAGCCGTTAAATTGGTTTGGGCCAATTTTTTGCCAATAACCTCCTCTACCTCCGATAAGCTGTATACATCATCAAAATTTAACTTAGTGGCTTCATTGTTCTTTACAACGTAAAGACTATTCCTAGTACTCCTACGTTCAATTTTGGAAAGAATACCATTCGCATAAAGCTCCGTCAAAATGTCATTGGCAACCTCTTGAATCCTTTCCAGTTCATTCTGGCTAAAATTGGAGGAATTAAAAACCTTTCCCAGCTCCTTGCTTATTGTGCTATCTACTTCTGCTACTATTTTGGTGTCATAATAATAGTAGTCTATATGATTACTTTCTATTTTCTCCTTTTCCTTAGTAATTTCCTCCTCACCCTTATTGACAGAAAAATCAAAAGGAGCATAAAAATTGTCGTACTGCCAAGGCTTCCCCTTTTGGTATTCATACTTAAATTTTCCGCCACGTGGAAAAAAGAATACAATAAAGAAAACAGCCGAGAAATATAAAAAATACTTATAAACCAGTGATTGGTTTTTATAAAGGCTATCCAAAAAAGTGCGCATACGGAAAGTATATATATTCAAAAATAGAAAAATATAAACGTAAAATGATACTTTACCCAAATAACACTACTTTTGAAAGCCACTTAAAGAATATTCACTACCAGCGCAAGCTTTATTTGAACCGTTACCAACTACTAAAATGCCGATGTAGATTCACAATTAACTTGTAATAATCTCCCGCTGCGTATCCCATTGCACATTAATTTATTAAATTCGCAAATAATAAAAATGAACTTGATGAAAGATGTTGTGATCGTTTCCGCTGTTAGAACACCCATAGGGAGCTTTATGGGAGCATTGTCTACCATTACGGCACCTCAACTTGGCGCTATTGCCATTAAGGGTGCATTGAGCAAAATAGATTTAGACCCTTCCCAGGTGGAGGAAGTTCTAATGGGGAATGTTGTTCAAGCTGGAACCGGTCAGGCGCCAGCTAGACAGGCTGCCATTTTTGCCGGCATTCCCAATACAGTACCCTGTACTACCATCAACAAGGTCTGCGCCTCTGGAATGAAATCGGTGATGATGGCCGCACAGTCCATAGCGTTGGGAGACACCAATATAGTTGTTGCAGGGGGTATGGAAAACATGAGCCTGATACCTCATTACATTCATTTGAGGAGTGGCCAAAAATTTGGGCCTGCCACCCTAATCGATGGTATGCAGAAAGATGGACTTGTTGATGCTTATGACCAACAGGCCATGGGGACGTGTGCGGATGCCTGCGCTATTGAATTCGAATTTAGCAGGGAAGACCAAGATAATTTTGCAATTCAATCCTACAAGAGATCTGCGGATGCCTGGGCCAATGGAAAATTTGCCAATGAAGTAGTACCCGTGGAAGTTCCGCAAAGAAGGGGCGAACCTATTCTGGTAACAGAAGACGAAGAATTTAAAAATGTTAAACTGGATAAAATACCGGGCTTGCGACCTGCATTTTCCAAGGATGGTACAGTAACGGCAGCCAACGCATCAACTATCAATGATGGAGCTGCAGCTTTGGTATTAATGAGCGGTGAAAAAGCAAAAGAACTGGGACTGAAGCCTTTGGCAACTATAAAAAGCTATGCCGATGCGGCACAAGAGCCAAAGTGGTTTACAACCGCCCCGGCAAAAGCCCTTCCAAAAGCATTGACCAAAGCCGGTATCGGGATGGACGATGTTGATTATTTTGAATTTAACGAGGCCTTCTCCGTAGTTGGCCTGGCCAATATGAAGATACTTGGCCTTACAGACAAAAATGTAAATGTAAATGGGGGGGCGGTTTCCCTAGGTCATCCCTTGGGCTGCTCGGGAGCCAGGATCATTATTACATTACTCAACGTACTGGATCAAAACAATGCCAAAATAGGAGCAGCGGCCATTTGTAATGGCGGCGGAGGTGCCTCTGCAATAATTATAGAAAGAAATTAATAATTTCTTGTAAAGCAAGCCCATGCAATACGGTATTTGCCACCTTAGCATTGTCCCTATGCGTTCCGTTGCAGACGACACCAGCGAAATGGTTTCCCAACTTTTATACGGGGAACATTTTAAGGTATTGGACCAAAGAAAAAAATGGAGCAAGATCCGCAATGCTTTCGATAATTTTGAAGGTTGGATCAACAATCAGCAATTCACCCTTATTGACGAGGACCTTTACGAGGAAATGGAAAGTTTGGAATCTACAAGAGTTTCTTCCGAGCTTATTTCGGATCAGGAACAATTGTTGTGTTTATGAAAAAAGGGATTAATTTGATCAGTCGTGTTTTTTTGAGCAACAGTTTTAATTAATAGGAGCAATTTAGTAAAACCAATGATTAAATTATTCTTTCATTTTACTCAAGTGGTTTTTATAGTTTTTTAATGGTTTTCGTGAATCTTCGATTTCTTTGCTTGTCCAAAGAAAACGAAACAAAAGAAAAGACCCTTCTTCGCTAGGTGGTCCCTAAAATCTCTGGATTTTAAGGACCGATGCCATGGCCTAAATTATTTCCAAGGCTTCATTAATTCTTAACGGCCATGCCATCTCCACGACGGAAGAAGAACGACCAAACCATAGACCTTGAGGGCAATGCCATAGGTTTTTAATAACGGAAAATGACTTATCCCCACATGAAGGTTGACGCAACAAAAGGACTGGCCTATTTTCAATTTCGGATTAAATCAAGTGGTTTTCACATTGGAAGGTGGAAGGCGTCCATAGAGCATTTCACCCAAGTGAAAGCGGCCTGGACGCCGGGGCAGTGGAAAGTGCGTAGATTTAAAGAAATTTAAAATCAGCCTAGCGTTTTTTGGTTCGTTTTTTGGGCGATGCAAAAAATGAACAGGACACAAAAATGAGATAGTAGATTATTTCTTTTTCTAATTCACACACAACTTTTGGGATTGATCCCTTATTTCCTTTATTGAAACAGAACACCATATATTGCTCCCTATTGTCCTAGGATCTTGCATCCCAAAAAACTGCCCTTTAAACCACAAATTCGACGGCTCGTTCACCCTTGGCAAACAAGACAAGGACCAACTCCTAAACAAAGCCCTTCTTTATTTAAACGCTCCTTATCTTTGGGGCGGTAAAACCGCTTTTGGAATTGATGGTCCAGGATTTACCCAAATGGCCTATAAAACAAACGGCTATCGTTTGCTCAGGGGAGCCCAACAGCAATCTACCCAAGGGGAGGCCTTAAGTTTTATTGAGGAAAGCGAACCAGGGGATCTAGCCTTTTTCGATAATAATGAGGGTGTTATAGACCACGTTGGGATTATTATGGAGAACAATTATGTTATACATTCCTTTGGCAAGGTCCGAATTGACAGAATAGACCATACAGGGATTTTCAATAATGAAACCAACACCTATACCCATAAACTAAGGGTGATTAAAAAAATTATATAAAAAAAAGCCCATCGCTTTGCGATGGGCCTTTTGGTATATTTCTGAATGCTGTTATTACTCTCCGGTAAGCTTTTTAAGGCGCAAGAAGTTTTCATTATCCCCTAAGGCACCATAAATATTCTTCAACTGGGAAAGAATACTTTGATTGTCCGGATTCAATTTCAATGCGTCTTCCAAAATAATGGCACCATCTCGGAACAAACTGTCTTTTTGCTCTTTTAGTTCGTCATACCTAGCGATATCTTTTTTGGAATTTCCAAGTGAATTCATTTCATCTATTAAACCATTACCCTCATTAACATAAGTGGTTGAAAGGTTCAATTGGGCATTCACATACCCTGGATTAATTTCTATAGCCCTTCTATATGCCTTTCTGGCATCTTCAATATTACCTTGTTCCATATTGATTACACCTACATTGTAGAACAGATCGGGATTATCCGGGGCAACTTCCGAAGCCTCCGCCATTAAAGCCTTAAATTTCTCCTTATCGCCCATCTTGTAGTAAAGATTGGCTTCGTTCAAAATTAGGTTTACGTCATTTGGATCTTTTGCCCGGGCATCCTTATAGGCATCCAAGGCCTTGTCATCTTGCCCCAATTGTGTATAGATCAAGGCAATATTCTTAACAATTTCGGTAGTTTTAGAAGGAGTTTTCTCGTCTACCGGATCTTTATAAGCTCCAGATTTCACCATCAACTCTCTTTGTGTTTTCTCCATCTCCTCCACTTCGCCGGTGGACACGTTGGTTGCCTTATAGACCATTCCGCCTCCATCATAACCCAAATCCTTTAACTCATTGTAGTATTTGAGTGCCTTCTCATAATGACCTCCATTTACGGCACTACTGGCCGCATAATATAGATAGACGGTATCCTGAGGGCTCAATTGATAGCCCATATAGAGTTTCCCTGCCGCTTCTTCGTACTTTTTGTTATTGTTATCTTCCACAGCGGAATTGATCAGGTCGGCGGTCATACCGGAAAGTCTTTCCTTGGCATCCGATCCGTATTTGGCCTTACCGCTTTTCTTTTCTACTTCACTCACCTTTTTAAAAGAGGAAATAGCCTCATCAAAAGCCCCCGCGGTACCTTTTTTAGCCAGTTCGGCATAAGCGCTTCCCCTTAAAAAATAATATTGTGCCTGCATTTTTTCATCCGCACTGGCAATTAGCGAAGATGCACCGTCCAATGCTGTTTTTGCCGCCATGGCATCGCCCGATTTTAAAGCCTTATCAGCCTTTTTTATCTCATCCTTTTGAGCAATTCCGACTACCGAAAAAAGCATAGTCGAGAGTATTATAATATTTGTTTTCATTTCAAATTAAATTTACTTATTAGTGTTTACATGTTATTCTTTGGTTTCCGCACTATCATTATCAAGAGCCGTGCCATCTTCTTCGTTGGCATCAACATCCAATGTTTTAATATCATCCAATTCATCCTCATCCTTCATCACTTTAGCTACGGCGGCAATAGAGTCGTTGCCTTTAATATTTATGAGTCGAACTCCCTGTGTAGCCCTACCCATTACCCTTAAATCCTCAACACTCATTCTAATGGCAATGCCCGATTTATTGATAATCATTAAATCATCCGAGTCCGAAACATTTTTAATGGCCACCAAACCACCTGTTTTGTCGGTAATGGAAATGGTCTTCACGCCTTTACCTCCCCTATTGGTGATTCTATAGTCTTCAATACTGGAGCGTTTACCGTACCCATTCTCCGATACCACCAATATTTCTTCCTCAAAATTATGCACAGCCACCATGCCGATAACCTCATCCTTTTCATGTGCCAAAGTAATTCCGCGAACACCGGATGCATTCCTACCCATAGGTCTCGTCTTTACCTCCTCGAACCTAATGGCTTTTCCTGACTTAAGCCCAAGGAATATCTGACTAGATCCTGTAGTAAGTTTGGCTTCCAATAGCTCATCGTCCTCACGGATACTGATCGCATTAATACCATTCTGTCTTGGCCTTGAATATTGTTCCAAAGATGTTTTTTTAACGACACCCTTTTTAGTGGCCATAATAACATAATGACTATTTACATATTCCTCATCCTTTAGATCCTGGGTACAGATAAAGGCTTTCACCATATCATCGTTCTCTATATTGATCAAGTTTTGGATGGCACGCCCTTTGGAAGTTTTGGTTCCCTCTGGAATTTCATATACACGCATCCAGAAACATTTACCCTTTTGGGTAAAGAACAACATATATTGATGGTTGGTACCTACAAAAAGATGCTCCAAGAAATCTTCATTTCTGGTGGAAGATGCTTTTTGACCAACACCACCCCTGTTCTGTGTCTTGTATTCAGTAAGGGGAGTTCTTTTAATATAACCTGCATGTGAAATGGTAATCACCACTTGTTCATCCGGAATCATATCCTCCATACTAAGGTCGCCACCTGCAAAATTTATTTCCGAACGGCGGTTATCCCCATACTTGTCCTTAACTTCCAGCAGCTCATCCTTAATAATCTGCATCCTACGCTCTTTCTTGGCCAGGATATCCTTCAAATCCGCAATGGTCAAGATTATTTCTTCATATTCCGATCTTAATTTATCCTGCTCCAGTCCAGTCAATTGGCGTAAACGCATTTCAACAATGGCCTTAGCTTGAATTTCACTAAGCTTGAAGCGCTCCATAAGCTTTTCCCTTGCCTCATCGGCATTGGAGGAAGCTCTTATAATTGCAATAACCTCGTCTATATTATCCGAGGCAATTATAAGTCCTTCCAAGATATGGGCCCTGTCTTCGGCCTTCTTCAATTCAAACTCTGTACGCCTTACCACTACTTCATGACGGTGCTCCACAAAATAATGGATCATCTCCTTGACATTCAACAGTTGTGGCCTTCCGTTCACCAAGGCTATATTATTAACACTAAATGAAGACTGTAAGGAAGTATACTTATATAGGGTATTGAGAACGATATTTGGAATAGCATCCCGCTTTAGGATATATACGATACGCATACCGTTCCTATCCGATTCATCCCTAATAGTTGAAATACCGTCGATCTTTTTTTCATTGATCAAATCGGCAGTCTTCTTGATCATGTCCGCCTTGTTGATCTGATACGGAATTTCCGTCACCACTATACTCTCCCTACCCTGAACTTCCTCAAAACTGGCCTTCGCCCTCATAACTACACGACCGCGACCGGTATGGAACGCTTCCTTCACCCCGTCATAGCCATAAATTATACCTCCTGTTGGAAAATCTGGTGCCTTAATATGTGTGATCAGCTCATCGATCTCAATATCATTATTGTCAATATAAGCTACGGTACCGTCCACTACCTCGGAAAGGTTATGGGGCGGCATATTGGTAGCCATACCCACTGCAATACCGGAGGCGCCATTGATCAATAAATTAGGTATCCTTGTTGGAAGAACCGTAGGTTCCTGCAAGGAGTCATCAAAATTAAGCTGATGATCTACGGTATCCTTGTCTATATCGGCCAACATATCGTCCGCAATCTTCCGCATACGGGCTTCCGTATAACGCATTGCTGCTGGACTGTCACCATCAACGGAACCAAAGTTACCTTGGCCATCGACCAACATATACCTTAAACTCCATTCCTGGGCCATACGGACCATGGAATCATAAACAGAAGTATCTCCATGCGGATGATACTTACCTAATACTTCCCCGACAATACGCGCGGATTTCTTATGGGCACTATTAGATCTAACACCTAACTCATGCATACCGAACAAAACCCTTCTATGCACTGGCTTTAAACCATCCCTAACATCTGGCAGGGCACGTGACACAATGACCGACATTGAATAATCAATGTAGGCAGATTTCATTTCATCTTCAATGTTAATCGGAATTAATTTTTCTCCTTCTGCCATTTAAAATCTTCTATTTATTTTAGTTAAAAAAGCAGGACAATATACGTAAAATCGACACTATACAAGTACTTAGGACATACTTTTGTAAAGAATTTATTAACACCTACAATATGGGGTTCGGATAACGATTTGATTGTTAATTTTTTTCCAAAAAATGGCTTATTTCGGCAAATCCACTACGTTTAACGAATATTAGGTATAGTATTTGCCATAGATTGGTATAGATTTACTATTTTTAAAGTTGAAAGGATATTTTATGGACGACAATTTTTCCCCTAGAGTAAAAGATGTTATTGCTTACAGTAAGGAAGAGGCCCTCAGATTGGGCCACGACTTTATTGGAACCGAGCATTTAATGCTGGGATTACTGCGGGACGGTAATGGAAAAGCAATAAGCATTTTAGACGCATTGGACGTGGACTTGGATCACTTGAGAAGAAAAGTGGAGATATTAAGTCCCGCCAATCCAAATGCTGGTGCTGCACAAAAGGACAAAAAGAACCTGCACCTGACCAGACAGGCGGAACGTGCGCTGAAAACAACATTTCTCGAAGCTAAATTATTTCAAAGCTCCTCTATCAATACGGCCCATTTGTTACTGTGTATTTTACGTAATGAAAATGACCCAACCACTAAATTATTGCATAAATTAAAGGTGGATTATGATGGAGTAAAAGACCAGTTTAAATCAATGATAACAAGTGATGACGACTATATAGACTCACCTACTTCGGAATCCTTTCCCAGTGATTCCGATGAGCCCAATGAAGAAAAAGAAGGCACTTTTGGATCTTCTAGTACCGGGCAAAAAGGAAGTAAAAAATCGAAAACCCCGGTATTGGACAATTTTGGTCGCGACCTGACCAAAATGGCCGAGGAAAACAAATTGGACCCCGTTGTGGGACGTGAAAAAGAAATTGAAAGGGTTTCCCAAATTCTAAGCAGAAGAAAAAAGAACAATCCTCTGTTAATAGGAGAACCAGGTGTTGGTAAAAGTGCCATTGCCGAAGGACTTGCCCTTAGGATCATCAACAAAAAAGTTTCCAGAATCCTCTACAACAAAAGGGTGGTAACCTTGGATTTGGCTTCTTTGGTTGCCGGGACCAAATACCGCGGCCAATTTGAGGAGCGAATGAAGGCGGTTATGAACGAACTGGAAAAAAACGACGATGTTATCCTGTTCATCGATGAGATCCACACTATTGTCGGGGCCGGTGGTGCCACAGGCAGTTTGGATGCCTCCAATATGTTTAAGCCGGCTCTTGCCAGAGGTGAAATTCAATGTATTGGAGCCACTACTCTGGATGAGTATAGGCAATACATAGAAAAAGATGGTGCCCTGGAAAGAAGATTCCAGAAGGTTATCGTTGAGCCTACCACTGTTAATGAGACCATTGAGATCTTAAAAAACATCAAAGGCAAATACGAAGACCACCATAACGTAATTTACACCGATGAAGCCATTGTTGCCTGTGTAAACCTAACCAATAGGTATATGACGGACCGATATTTACCGGACAAGGCCATCGATGCCCTGGACGAAGCCGGTTCGCGGGTGCATATCGTAAATATGGATGTTCCCAAACAAATTTTGGAACTGGAGAAGCAATTGGAAGACGTTCGCGATCTTAAAAATACGGTCGTAAAAAAACAAAAATACGAGGAAGCCGCCAAGCTTAGGGACGATGAAAAACGAATAGAAAAAGATTTGGCCATTGCCCAAGAACGATGGGAGGAAGACAGCAAACTTCATAAGGAAACCGTTACAGAAGACAATGTTGCGGACGTAGTTTCCATGATGAGCGGTATACCGGTTAATAGGATTGCACAGACAGAAAGCAACAAATTGGCCGAACTGCCCAAACTTATCAAAAGCAATGTAATTGGTCAGGACGAAGCAGTTGCCAAAGTTGCCAAAGCAATTCAACGTAACAGAGCGGGTCTAAAAGATCCGAACAAACCTATTGGTTCCTTTATATTTTTAGGGCAGACCGGGGTTGGTAAAACACAACTTGCCAAAATATTGGCCAAGGAGCTGTTCGATTCCGAAGACGCCTTGATCCGAGTGGATATGAGCGAGTATATGGAGAAGTTCGCCATATCAAGACTTGTAGGTGCCCCTCCAGGATATGTTGGCTATGAAGAAGGTGGACAGTTGACAGAAAAAGTACGCCGTAAGCCCTATTCGGTAATTTTGTTGGATGAGATTGAAAAAGCACACCCCGATGTGTTCAATATGCTCCTACAAGTACTGGATGATGGTTATTTAACGGATAGCCTTGGAAGAAAGATCGATTTTAGAAATACGATCATTATAATGACCTCCAACATTGGCGCGAGACAACTTAAGGATTTTGGCCAAGGAGTTGGTTTTGGAACTTCGGCAAAAAAGGCCCAGGCAGACACCCATCAAAAAAGTGTTATCGAGAACGCCTTGAAGAAGGCCTTTGCTCCGGAATTCTTAAACAGAATAGATGACGTTGTTGTATTTAATTCTTTGGAACGCGAAGATATCCATAGGATCATCGATATTGAGCTGAACAAATTGTTCCTCAGGATCAAGGAAATTGGGTATGATTTACAGCTATCCGACAAAGCCAAGGATTATATTGCCGAAAAAGGCTTCGATAAACAATACGGAGCTAGGCCGCTTAAAAGAGCCATTCAAAAATATATTGAAGATGCTCTGGCCGAAGAAATCGTAAATTCCAAATTGGAGGAAGGCGATACTATTCACATGGAACTTGATGAAGCCAAGGAAGAACTCACCATTAAGATCAAAAAAGCAGAAAAGTCGTCCAAAACCTAACTTGGACATCACTAATAAACACCAAAAAAGGAGTAGCCAAATGCTACTCCTTTTTTTATTTATCCCTACGTATTTGTAAGAAATGAATCACAGTTAGCCCATTTCCATTCCACATAAACGATTAAAGTGTCTTTAATCTAATAATTTTTATAATAGTTATAGTTAATTCTACATTCGCTGCAGACACACTATATAAATTACGGAGAATGAAAGTCGGACGACCCAAGAAGACTATTATCGTACGAGAATATCAACTGGACATTGGAAAAGTACAGGTATTTGACGATTACATGGTTTCTATTTTTGACGAAGGAAGCACCATAACCAAAGAAAGAGTATTTCAAATAATTGGTATAATGGAAATACATTTCAGAAATAAAAACTTCGGTTACATAAGTTTAAGAAAGAATTCGTACGCCATTGATCCAATGGTATACAATCAAATTAGGGAAATAGAAAATATTAAGGCATTTGCAGTAGTCTCCATAAAGGAAATAGACATGCACAATTTTAATATCGAAAAACTATTTTACAAAAAACCTATGAAATTCTTCATTGATCAGGACAATGCCCTGATGTGGATCAAAAGGCGGGTAAGAACTTCCAATGCAGAGTAATGGCATGCCATTACTCTCTTTCTGCAGGGGGAGCATCGGGTTCGGCTACTTGAAAAAGGTCTAGATAGGCCTTGCCAATGTTATCTAGAATACCACTGGCGATCAAGGCTTGAAAACCACATTCCTCCACAGCAATGTCAGCAGCCCTCCCATGAATGTACACCCCAAAAATAGCCGCATTCATTGGGGAATAGCCCTGAGCCAGCAAGCCTGTGATCACCCCTGTTAACACATCCCCACTACCCCCAGTGGCCATGCCCGGATTTCCAGAGGTATTAACATAGCCCATATCCTTATAAATTGTAATGGTGTTTGCCCCTTTTATAACTAAAATGCAATCGTATTTTTCAGAGAACTGCTTTGCTTTTTTTAACTTATCAAAGTCATCGGTCCATTTACCTATAATGCGCTCCAACTCCTTGGGGTGTGGGGTCAAAACGGTCTGGGGAGGCATTTTTTTAAATAAGTCGCGATTTTTGGAAAGAATGTTCAATCCGTCGGCATCAATGACCAAAGGCAGTTTATTCCCCTTCATAAATTCTGAAAATGCCTTAACAGTAGCCACCGTTGTCCCCATTCCAACACCGATACCAACCGCACTAGGAGCCAAGCCGAAATCAATTTTGGAAATTTCCAGTTCTTCTTTATCGGTAATTACCATGGCTTCCGGCAGTGCCGTTTGCAAAGGCAAATACCCACACCGGGGAACATAGGTCGTAACCAATCCGCTCCCTGCCAACATACTTCCCTTGGCTGCCAATACAACGGCCCCTATCTTTCCGTAACTTCCTCCAATGACCAAGGAATGTCCATAGGTGCCTTTATGTGAAAACCTCTCTCTTGGAATGTATAAGGACAATACCTCGTTCTTGCCTATCAGCTCATATTGCGGTTTCAAACCGAACAAAAACTCCTGGTCCAAACCAATATCCAGAACCTCCCAATGATCTATATATTTTCCCGTTTCAGGAAGAAAAAAAACAAGTTTCGGTACTTGAAAAGTAAGCACATAATTCGCTTTTATAACACCTTCCGTATGGGTGAGACCCGCTTCCATGAAAAGTCCGGAAGGCATGTCTATGGCCAAAATAAAAGCATTTGAATTATTAAGGTGCTCCATTAAACCAATCACCCAGTCATCGGGCACCCTATTGAGTCCTATTCCAAAAATGGCATCCACAACTATATCCTCTTTGCCTATTGAGGGAAATTCAGATTGTTCACTTAGAAAGTCGGGCCAAACACCTTTCTCCTTTAATCGATCCAGATTAATTAAAAAATCCTTAGATCGGTGTTCGCTATAGTTAACAACAAAGACCTCTATATTATAACCGTGATCCTGCAAATGTCTGGCAAGAACAAGTCCATCCCCTCCATTATTGCCGATACCGCAAAACAAATGGATTTTTGTCTGGGCGCCCTGCATTCTGGAATGCATCCAATTAAAAACCTGGATTGCAGCCCGTTCCATAAGCTGCCCACTGGTAATTTGCTGCTTATTTATTGTGAATTTATCAGCTTCGTATATCTGTTTTGCATTAAAAATCTTCATTCAATAAGAATATTTAGTAAAAATTGTTGATTTAGTAAAAATCCGTCAAAACATTTGATTGGGCAATCAAAAATACTACATTTGGTTCTTTATTCTTGTGATGACATATAACAATACGGACAATAAACTACTTAATACACCATTTATAGATGGTTGCATTGCCATTACCGTTATCAGCACCACTACCCCTTTGGGGTAAGCTACTACATATACGTCTGTTAAACAATTTTATCAAAATTCAATTTTCCTTACTTAATACCTTTGAACCATGAAAGTTCTAAAATTCGGTGGCACTTCAGTGGCCAACGCCAATAATATAAGATTAGTAAAAAATATTATCGCCGATCTTGGGTCCAACAAAACCATCGTAGTAGTTTCAGCTCTTGGCGGAATAACAGATCTTCTTTTAAAGACAGCAGCCCTGGCCTCGGCACAGGAACAAGCCTATAAAACCATATTAAAGGAAATAGAGGACAGACACCTCCTGACCATTAAAGAGCTTATTCCCATTCATTCCCAAAGTAAAGTGCTTAGTAAAGTTAAGAGTGAGCTCAATACGCTGGAAACACTTTTGGAAGGAGCCTATTTAATAGGGGAGATTACACCTAAATTATCGGACAAAATCGTTAGCTACGGAGAGTTGCTGTCTTCCTATATAATAAACGAATATTTTATTGTTGAAGGTATAGATACCGTACATGCCGATAGCCGACAACTTATAAAAACAAATTCCAGTTTTGGGAAAGCGGCCGTTAACTTTGATCTGACGAACAAGAATATTATTGACTACTCCTCCCAATGCAATAATTCCATAATTATTATGGGAGGTTTTATTGCTTCGGCCGTAAATGGCGATTCCACCACCTTGGGGCGTGGAGGATCGGACTATACGGCTGCTATTGTTGCAAATGCCATAAATGCGGAAATTCTGGAAATATGGACGGACGTAAGCGGCATGTATACCGCCAACCCCAAAATAGTAAAACAGGCTATGGCCATTCCGCATATATCTTATGAAGAGGCCATGGAACTATCGCATTTTGGGGCGAAGGTTCTTTATCCGCCCACGATCCAACCGGTACTGACCAAAGGTATTTCCATAGTTATAAAAAACACCTTTGACCCAGAAGCCCCAGGTACTTTAATTACCAAGAACAAAAATGGACAAGGTAAAACTGTGCGGGGAATAAGCCATGTAGAAAATATTGCCCTTGTTTCCCTTGAAGGTCCAGGTATGGTGGGAATTACAGGTATATCAAAACGCTTTTTCGAAGTACTTTCAACTGCTGGTATCAGTGTTGTAATGATTACCCAAGCGTCTTCCGAACATTCCATCTGCATAGGAATAGACAATCAGGACGCTGACCATGCGGTTCAAGTTATCAATGATGCATTTGATATTGAAATCTCCCTTGGAAAAATAAAACCGGTGGCGGCAGAGAAAGATTTGGCCATCATTGCCCTGGTCGGCGACAACATGAAAAGCCACCAAGGTCTCAGCGGAAAAATGTTCAGTACCCTAGGTAAGAACAACGTTAATATCCGCGCCATAGCGCAAGGCGCTTCCGAAAGGAACATATCTGCCGTAATCCTTAAGGAGGATGTAAAAAAGGCACTCAATACTTTACACGAAGAATTTTTTGAAGAAAATGTAAAGCAGTTGAACCTCTTTGTTATGGGCGTTGGTAATGTGGGTGCAAAGTTCTTACACCAGATACAATCACAAAAGAAGTATTTGAAGGAAAAACTAAAACTGAACATCCGCGTTATCGGCATGTCCAATTCGAGGACTATGATTTTTGATGAAGATGGCATTGCCCTTAAAAACTGGGAAGAATTACTGGGCAAGGGAGAAAAGACCAATCTAGAGCTATTCTTCGAGAAGGTAAAAAAACTCAATTACAGAAATAGTATTTTTGTAGACAATACCGCCAGTCAGACAGTCTCGGAAACCTATAACTCATATTTACGGAATAGCATATCCGTTGTTACCTGTAATAAAATAGCCTGTTCATCCGCCTACGACAATTATCAGGAGTTAAAGGACCTGGCAAGACAGTACAATGCGCCTTTTCTTTTTGAAACAAATGTAGGTGCCGGACTGCCTATTATAGACACCTTAAAGCACCTAGTGGCCTCAGGTGACAAAGTGTTGAAAATTCAAGCGGTACTTTCTGGAAGTTTAAATTTTGTATTCAACAATTTTAACGATAACACTACCTTTCATGATATTGTGAAGCAAGCCCAAGTGGAAGGCTATACCGAGCCCGACCCCAAAATTGATCTAAGCGGGGTGGACGTTATGCGCAAAATATTGATCTTGGCAAGGGAAAGTGGTAATGTACTAAATATAGAGGATATCCAAAACAACCCTTTCTTGCCCAAAGAGAGCTTGGAAACAACCAACAATGAAGATTTCTTCAAGACCTTGACGAAGCATGAGGCATCATTTCAAGAAATGTACAAGAAGGCCATAGACGAAGATAGCAAATTGAAATATGTTGCACAGTTCGAAAACGGCAAAGCCAGTGTAGGCTTACAGCGCATCCCCAAGGGACATGATTTTTATAATTTGGAAGGGAGTGACAATATTGTATTGTTCTACACAGAGCGCTACCCAAACCAACCAATGATTATTAAAGGAGCCGGGGCCGGGGCAGATGTTACTGCCTCTGGAATTTTTGCAGATATTATACGTATCGGTAATTTTTAAAGAAACCTGGCACACGTGAAATTTATTTGATTAAAAATGAAAACTAACGAAATTAGAATTTTCTGTCCAGCTACCATCGCCAATATTTCTTGCGGCTTTGATGTTCTGGGACTTGCCCTCGATTCGGTAGGCGATGAGATGGTGGTAAGGAGAACCGATGAAAAAGGAATAAAGATCACCAAGCTCACAGGACAGGATCTACCAACCGAAACCCTACAAAATGTTGCTGGTGTTGCCGGTTTGGCCTTGCTGGCGGAAAGTGATCATGTTGGCGGATTTGAAATTGAGATTTACAAGAAAATAAAGGCCGGCAGCGGCATAGGAAGTAGTGCTGCCAGTTCCACAGGGGCAGTATGGGCCATGAACCAACTATTGGGCAGCCCCTTTAGCAATCTAGAGCTGGTGAAATTTGCCATGGAAGGAGAGCGATTGGCGAGCGGGGTCGCCCATGCGGACAATGTAGCCCCCGCCCTATTTGGTGGGTTCACCTTGGTGCGCAGTTACCAACCTTTGGATATCGTAAAGATACCGACTCCTCCAGAGCTATACGCAACGGTAATTCACCCACAAATAGAAGTAAGGACTTCAGACTCCAGAAGAATACTAAAAACATCCATTTCCCTAGAAGACGGAATTAAACAATGGGGAAATGTAGGCGGACTAATTGCCGGGCTATTTACCAATGACTACGACCTAATAGGTAGATCCTTGGTAGACCACATTATAGAGCCCATTAGATCCATTCTTATTCCCGGATTCGACAAAGTCAAGGAAGATGCCATGGCAGCAGGCGCCTTGGGCTGTGGAATTTCAGGTTCAGGACCTTCAATATTTGCATTGAGCAAGGGTAAGGAAAATGCTCTTGAAGTGGCCCAAGCCATGAAAAAGGTATACGAAAAAATAGGGGTGGATTATGACGTTCATGTTTCCAAAATAAATACGCAAGGGATTAAAATTCTAGAAGGTTAATACTATATGCCGTTAGCGGCATTTAAATTTGAACCCAAAAACTACAACTCATTCTAACATTAATAAAAATGAACTTTTATAGCCTAAACCAACAAGCTCCCAATGTATCCTTCAAAGATGCAGTTATAAAAGGAATTGCCCCTGATCGTGGGTTATATTTCCCTGAAATGATCGAAGCGCTTCCAAAGGATTTTTTTAACAATATAGAAGATTACACCAATCATGAAATTGCCTTCCTGGCCATACAACAATTTGTAGGCAAGGATATTCCAGAACCAGCGCTAAAAGAAATTCTTGCAGATGTTTTGGATTTTGATTTTCCCCTTGTGGAAATTGGGGACAAGGTGGCAGCATTGGAACTTTTTCATGGCCCAACACTGGCCTTTAAAGATGTGGGGGCGAGATTTATGGCGAGATGTCTTGGTTATTTTTCAACCGGGACCACCCAAGACGTAACAGTATTGGTGGCGACATCAGGAGATACCGGAGGTGCAGTGGCAAATGGATTTCTTGGTGTTGACGGGGTTAAGGTTGTTATTCTATATCCTAGTGGAAAGGTCAGCGATATTCAAGAAAAACAGCTGACCACCTTGGGCAAAAACATTACCGCCCTGGAAGTTGAAGGCACTTTTGACGTCTGCCAAAATATGGTAAAGACAGCTTTCCTGGACGAAGACTTGATCCAAAACAAGCAACTGACCTCGGCCAATAGTATCAATGTGGCCAGATGGCTCCCCCAGATGTTTTATTTCCTGTTCGCATACAAGGAGATGAAATCCAAGGGAAAGGATATTGTATTTTCCGTTCCTAGCGGAAATTTTGGAAACATTTGTGCCGGTATCATGGCACAAAAATTGGGAATGCCGTGCAAACATTTTATTGCTTCTACGAATGTAAACGACGTTGTACCAAGATACATGAAAACGGGCGCATATGACCCAAAAGCTTCCATTGCCACCATTTCCAATGCCATGGATGTAGGTGACCCCAGTAATTTTATCAGAATAAGACATTTGTACAAGGATAATTTTGAGGAGCTGTCCAAGAACCTTTCTTCCTATTCCTTTACGGATGACGAGACCAGGGAAGCCATGTTGGAATTATACAATGACTACACCTATGTTGCCGATCCACATGGGGCTGTTGGTTATTTAGGCCTAAAGAAATACCAACAAGCCCATCCGGACACCTATGGTATCTTTCTGGAAACCGCACACCCAGTGAAGTTTTTGGATGTTGTAGAGGATACTATCCGTGAAAATATCGATTTGCCGAAGAGCATCGTAAAAGTAATGGACAAAAAGAAAAAGTCGATTAAAATCTCCCAATACGACCAATTAAAAGCTTATCTATTGGGTAAATAAATCTATCTAGTTAAAGATTTTTTTGCATTTGGCCAATGCCGAAGCAATTACTTGATGCATATCATAGTATTTATACTCGGCCAGTCTTCCTCCAAAAATAATATCGTCCTTTTGGGACAGGGTTTTGTACTTGGAATAAATTTCATTGTTCCTTACATCATTGATAGGATAGTAAGGCTCTTTATTGCCCGACCATTCCGTTGGATATTCCTTGGTTATTACGGTCTTTTTTTGCGTTCCAAATTCAAAATGCTTATGTTCCAAAATACGTGTATATGGAATTTCTGAAGCTGTATAATTTACGACTGCATTGCCTTGGTAATTTTCAATATCCAAGGTTTCGTGCTTAAAATCCAAACTCCTGTATTCCAGTTTACCATAGCGGTAATCGTAAAATTCATCAATCTTACCGGTAAAAACCACTTGATCTGCCAATGACATTAGTTCCGTCTTATCCTTAAAAAAGTCTACTTCCAACCGTGTTTCAATTCCATCCAACAAGCCATTCACCAACTTGTTGTATCCGCCAATGGGGATACCTTGGTATTTATCATTGAAGTAATTATTATCGAAGGTAAATCGCAATGGCAACCTTTTAATAATAAATGCCGGCAACTCGGTCGCCTTTCTACCCCATTGCTTTTCCGTATATCCTTTAATCAACTTTTCGTATATATCCTTGCCCACCAATGTCAAGGCCTGCTCTTCCAAGTTTTTTGGACTGTCTACCCCTACTTCGCTAACCTGTTCTGCAATAACCAACTTGGCCTCCTCGGGCGTCTGTACCTTCCACAATTGATAAAAGGTGTTCATATTGAAGGGCAAATTAAAAAGTTCACCCTTGTAATTTGCTACGGGCGAATTGGTATACCTATTAAATTCTACAAATCCATTTACATAATCCCAAATTGCTTTGTCGTTGGTATGAAAAATATGGGCTCCGTACTTATGGACATTTATACCCTCCACTTCCTCACAATAAACATTGCCCCCCAAATGTGGGCGTTTATCAATTACCAAGCATTTTTTACCCTTCTTTTTGGCCTCATGGGCAAAAACAGCACCAAAAAGTCCAGCTCCCACAACTAGGTAATCGTATTTCATTTTAACGTAATTAGAGCGAATTGCATTTGTAAGGAAGTAAAACTAATGTATATTATCACGTTTTTGAATTGAAATCAAAAAAAAATTCCGCTTTACTATAACATGGTTATATTTGCATAGCTTATATAACCGACCTGTAATGACCAATTTGTATTATATCTCCCGAAATTACAAAGCTACCAATAGCGCGGCCTCCAAGCCAAAAACCGATTGTGAGCGGATCCTGGACACCATGGGCTTTAGGAATTTAGGTTTTAAACAGACCACTTATGCCAGTTCTGCCATAGGTGCGATAGTAAGTTTTTTTGGAATAACCAAAGGGCTAATCCGTTTGCCCAAAAATTCCACTTTGGCCATCCAATACCCGTTGAGCAAATATTTTAAATATATCACTACCATAGCCGGTATAAAAAAATGTAAAATCGTACTGATCATTCATGATGTTAAATACCTCATGGGAAAAAACAGGGACATTGCCCGGGAAATGAAAAAATTCTCCTGTGCCGATGTAATTATTGTTCATAACGACAACATGAAAAAATGGTTCGAACAACAAGGGGCCACTGCCAAATTGATACCCTTGTACATGTTCGATTATTTGGACGACAACAATAGCTATACTGCACCGGAACTTTCCAATAATGGCTTATTCGATGTGGTTTTCGCCGGTGGCTTGGGAATTGCAAAAAGTGCCTTTATTTATAAATTGGACGCCTTAAAAAACAATAGTTTCCATTTAAAATTATATGGTAGCGGTTTTATCAAAAACGATGTGGACCCAGCCAACACCATCATAAGTTTTGAGGGCATGTTTTCCCCGGATGACGTTGCCAAACACATAAGGGGTTCCTTCGGCTTGGTCTGGAACGGAAATTCCATAGACGAATGTGCAGGCCATTTTGGACAATACCTTTTATATAACAATCCCCACAAGACATCTCTATACTTGCTCTGTGGCCTTCCAATAATTATCTGGGATAAGGCGGCCATTGCCGCCGTCATAAAAGAACGCCAGTTGGGCATTTGCATTTCCTCCCTGGAGGAATTGGACGGAAAATTAAAAACCCTATCCAATGGGGACTACCAAAAAATGGTAAAAAATGTAGCCGAAGTTAGGGAACAGATTATTTCCGGTGGATTTTTAAAAGTGGCTATGGAGAAGGCACTCTTAGAACTTTCCTAGTTCCTGCCAGAAACACAACTAATCCAAGGCTGGTAATTTAAACTTCTCCAAAGGACTGGATTGTTTCATTACAGCCTCTATGGCTTCAGTAGTCCTGGGAGCCATTGCCGATAAATTAACAGGACCATTTTTGGTGATAAGTATATCATCTTCAATCCTTACCGCTATTCCCCACCATCTCTTATCACATTCGCTTCCCTCAGGTATATAAATACCGGGTTCCACTGTAATGACCGTATTTTCCTTAAAGGGTTGATAGGTACCTTTATCGTGCACATCAAGGCCCAAATAATGGGATGTGCCATGTGGAAAATATTTTCTGGCCTCTTCCGGGCTTCCAATAATTCCCAGTTGCATCAACCCTTTCGCAACAACTTCACTTGCAGCCTGTCCTGGAGCCTGAAAGGAAGCCCCGACCACACTGGCTTTTATTCCCGCCTCTTGGGCCTTATAAACAATATCGTAAATCTGCTTTTGATCCTTTGAAAATTTTCCATTCGCCGGAATGGTCCGGGTTACATCGGCGGTATAACCGTGATATTCGGCTCCCAAATCCATCAAGACCAAATCGTTCCCCACTTTAGGCTTATTATTCTCTATATAATGTAAAATACAACCATTATTCCCTCCACCCACTATGGATGGGTAGCCCTCATATTCGGCACCATACTTCTTATAAACAAACTCATGTACCCCTTGAATCTCCATTTCGGACATATTGGGGTGCATGGCCTTCATTACCTCTATTTGTCCCACGGCCGAAATCTCTACGGCCTTCTTTAGCAGTACCAATTCTTCCTTGGTCTTAATTTCCCTTAAGGTATTCATTATTTCTTCCAACATGGTGCTGTTAAGGTTGTTGGATTTCAATTGAAGGGCCACCTTCTCCTTAATTTCGATTCTAGATCTATCGTCTGTGGCCTCCACATAATCGACCAATAATTTATCCGATTTCAATTCCTGGTAATAATTTAAATACCTCCCCAGAGTCTGGGCCACATTGGCACTATTTTCGAGTTCCGTGGACCTGATCATACTATAAAGATGCTGTTTAGTGGCATCGTAATCTGACGGATAATTGGACTTTTCCTTAAACACCCTTATCAAATCAAATATATCAGCAGGATCATTGGTATCCCTAAAATCATTCTTAAAATCGAAAAATAGTACATTTTCAAACTTGGAAAAATTCATGTCCGCGTTTAAAAACTCCTCCGCATTAAAGACGCGGTCAAACCCCAATTTCTCTTTAACCCCTTCTACTCCCAACCGTTTCCCATTCCATTGTTCGGCCTTTACATCCCTTTTCTGGGCATAGAACACCTCATTATAACTACCCCCGTCCCTGTCTTTTTGCATTTCGGAAAATATGAGCATTAGGGCATTTGGCTCCTTGTACCCCGATAAATAATAAAAATCCGGATCCTGATGGTATATATAATCCACATCATTTGCCCTATTCCTAACGGCAGCAGCAAAAAAAACGGCCACACTATTCGGAGGCATGGCCTTGCGCACTGCCTGCCGCCTTTCCTTATGAAAATCCGCACTTAAAAAATCGTTGGAGACTTCCTGTGCCTGAACCAAAGGTGTTAAAAAAAGAAATAAAAAAATATGTATCAAATTTCTCATAGCCATCATTAAAATAAAGTTTAAAAATAATCAATTATAATACCACAGCCATTAATCATGGGCAGTAAAACCAGGGAAAATCAACCCGCAAATTCCCAAATGGACAAAAATATCCACCGCTCCATTTGCTCAGTGACCGTCACCCTCCCCTACCAATTAGCGAAGTACAAATCCAAATTAACATTAATTTGTGCAAAACAAAAAGTATATAGATTCTTCCTTCTATTAATTTTCAATATTTTTACGCCTCAATTTATTCAAATGAAAAACACAGCATTGACAAAAACCCATGAGGCATTGGGCGCCAAAATGGTACCATTTGCAGGATATAATATGCCTGTTTCCTATGAAGGAGTTAATATAGAGCACGAAACGGTCCGCAAAGGAGTGGGCGTCTTTGATGTTTCCCATATGGGTGAGTTCTTGGTAGGTGGGCCCAAGGCCTTGGACCTACTACAAAAAGTAACTTCCAATGATGTATCCAAATTAACCATAGGAAAGGCACAATACAGTTGTTTACCTAACGAAACCGGCGGTATTGTGGACGATCTCATAGTTTACAAAATCAAGGAAGAACAATATTTATTGGTTGTAAACGCATCAAATATCGATAAGGATTGGGAGCATATTAGCAAATACAATGAAAAATTCGGAGCGGATATGCGCAATATATCGGATGGATATTCCCTTCTTGCCATTCAAGGTCCCAAAGCTGTGGAAGCTATGCAATCCTTAACGTCCATAGATTTAAGTGCAATTAAATTCTACAGTTTTGAAGTGGCAGATTTTGCGGGTATTGAGCATGTAATTATATCCGCTACCGGTTATACGGGCTCAGGCGGTTTTGAAATTTATTGTAAGGATGAAGAAGTACAACAGATTTGGGACAAGGTTTTTGAAGCCGGTGCCGCCTACAACATAAAACCTATTGGACTTGCCGCCAGGGATACCTTGAGATTGGAAATGGGTTACTGTTTATACGGTAACGACATAAATGATACTACCTCACCTTTGGAAGCCGGTTTGGGGTGGATAACTAAATTTACCAAGGATTTTGTAAATAGCGAAGCCTTGGCAAAACAGAAGGAAGAAGGTGTTGCCAAAAAACTGGTTGCCTTTGAGCTGGATGAAAAAGGGATTCCTAGGCACGATTACGACATTGTTGATCCCTTGGGAAATAAAATAGGGGTCGTAACCTCGGGCACCATGTCGCCTTCCTTGGGGAAAGGCATAGGTTTGGGGTATGTACCTACAGCCCTATCGCAAATAGGTAATAAAATACATATTCAAATTAGGAAAAATACCATTCCTGCCACCATAATTAAACTTCCTTTTTACAAAGTTTAATAGATAAAGCAACTGAGTTTTGCAAAAGGAGGTGATAGAATGAACAAAATACTCATATTAGGAGCAAGTGGATTTATAGGAAATGCCATTTACAGGGAATTGAATTCCTATTTTGACACCTATGGTACTTATTACTCGTCCAGAAAGAGCTTTGGGAACAATCAACAATTCTTCCGGTATGACCTGGAAGAAGATGATGTTCATGATATTCTGAACAAAGTAAAACCCGACTTAATCATTTCTGCCCTAAGGGGAAATTTCCAAGCGCAGATAATGGCCCATCAACATATAGTAGAATACATACAAAACAAGGATTGCAAATTGTATTTTATTTCCTCTGCCAATGTTTTTGACGCTTATAGCAAATACCCTTCTTATGAGAACGATAAGACCTTGTCCGAAAGTGTCTATGGCCGCCTGAAAATTAAAATAGAAAATATGCTTCTGAGAATACCTGTTTCCAAAATGGCAATTCTTAGAGTGCCTATGGTTTTTGGTATAAATTCACCAAGAATTAGGGAAATTAAGAATGCCCTGACCAATAAGGAACCCATTGAAGTATTTCCCAATTTGATCATAAACGTCACCAACGATGATAAACTAACACAACAAATTCATTACCTAATAAATCACAATATGTCGGGGACTTTTCACCTAGGAAGTGTAGACCTCATACATCACGAAGATTTTATAAAGGAAATTGTAGACCGAATTGGCAACTATCAACCCATCTATAAGCATGTCTTTACCACCAATGAAGACCGCTATTTGGCGGTATTGCCAAAAACGAACCGACTTCCCAAGGATTTATTATTTAACTATCAGAATATAATAGACCATCATATCTTTAGTGAGTAAGCTGCTTGGAATTGTCCTGTTTTATTTAACTTTATTAAAAATACCGACATGAAAAAATTATCGGAATCAGAAATAGAAAGTCGATTGCATGAACTGGATGGTTGGGATTACGTGGACGGCGCCATTGAAACCTCCTTTGAATTTAAAAATTTTAAGGACGCTTTCTCGGTAATGACCAGAATTGCCTTTGAATGTGAAGCACAAAATCACCATCCGGATTGGGGCAACGTATACAATTCCCTTAATATAAGGCTTTCCACCCATGATGCGGAGGGAGTTACAGACAAAGATTTTAAGTTGGCCCACAGTATTGAGGAAATTATTGTTAGCAAGTAAGCCTAACTCTTGCGCCAGCAGTAAAAATTATTAAATTTGTTCCATATTACTCTAATAAAACTAAAAAATGGGAAGAGCTTTTGAGTTTAGAAAAGCACGTAAAATGAAAAGGTGGTCCGCAATGTCAAAAGCCTTTACCAGAATAGGCAAAGACATTGTAATGGCAGTAAAAGAGGGAGGGCCAGACCCGAGCTCCAATGCGCGATTAAGGGCCGTTATTCAAAATGCCAAGGCCGTAAACATGCCCAAGGACAATGTGGAAAGGGCCATTAAACGTGCTTCTGACAAAAGTTTGGGCGATTATAAGGAAGTACTTTTTGAAGGATATGCCCCTCATGGGATTGCCATTTTAGTAGAAACCGCTACAGACAATAATACGAGGACCGTAGCCAATGTTAGAAGCTACTTCAATAAATGCAACGGTAGCCTGGGAACCTCTGGTTCGGTTGAGTTCATGTTCGACCATACCTGTAATTTTAGGATTCCTGCCGAAGGAATAGACCCTGAGGAACTGGAATTGGAAATGATCGACTTTGGGGCCGAAGAAGTTTTTGCCGATGAGGATGGTATTTTGATCTATGCTCCCTTTGAAAGTTTCGGGGCCATTCAGAAAGAACTGGAAAACAGAGGGATTGAAATTCTATCTTCAGGTTTTGATCGTATTCCACAGGTCACCAAGGCCCTAAGCGAGGAAGAAGCGGCCGATGTTGAAAAACTCTTGGAGAAAATTGAAGAGGATGATGATGTGCAAAATGTGTACCACACCATGCAGGAATAATAATCACTTTTTTTACATACCAAAAGAGGCCCACATATGGGCCTCTTTTGGTTTTTTAATATTATGGGATCAGGTAAAAAATTCTGAATATTTTAATGCAGTTTATCCTCAGACTGGATGATAAGTGACTTGTTCAACGTTAGAACAACCGTCCCCTCATCGTCCGCCAGGGTAACCGAGGTAATAAAATTATTCTGCTGGTTTCCTGAAGTTTCTATTGGATTACCATACCAGTTATTGCCGTTGTTGACAAAAATGTTATTGGTAATGGTTGTTTTGGAATCATGTTTAAATCCTCCCCCTGTATTAATAATAGTTCCCGTATTCCCCTGAAACAGGTTCCCATCAAAAAGGGTATTATTGGTCCCTAGGGTATCTTCTCCCCAGGAAGGGGTATCGCCAATCTTACTTGAAAAAGTAAACAATAAACGACCTGTATTATTTACAAATTTGGAGTTCAATATTTGGTAGCGGTTTACCCCCTTAAAACTGGCTATTTGATCATAATTACCTCTAAAGGTGCAATTATCGATCTTCACATAATGCTCTGTTGAAAAGATCAATCCCCTATTGGAAATAAAGGAGGATCCGGTAATCGTAATTCTATTGGTATAGTCATTTTCATTGTCCGAAGTAAAACTTGGTGTTGACCCCCAATAACTTCGAAATAGGGTTGCTGAATTATTTTCAAAGATAGAATTGGAGATCGTAATGGAAGAATTATCTCCCTTGGACCAAAATGCAGTTTGGTTGCTAACTCCCGTAACCGTTATTTCAGAGGCATTTATTGCCGACCCAGAAACGGCAAAAATAGTTCCATCATTATAATTATCCGCAGAATCGGTTAAGGTAAATCCAGAAATATCCAAACTAAACCCTTTATTAACCACAAACATACGATAAGCCCCCTCCCCAGAAATGACCACATTCTTAGCCCCTGGCCCAATAATGGTCAGGTTATTGGTAATGTGGGGTAGGTCCGAAGCCAAACTAAGAGTCCCCTCCAATCCTTCCTTAAAGGTTATTTTATTGACCTCCATATCAGTATTGGCCGTATTTATGGCCCATCGTAGAGTGCCCGTGCCATTGTCATCGTCCAAGCTTGTAACCATAACTTCGGATTGCGCCATGGTCGAGGAATAACAGAAGACGGCGATTAAAAATACTATTATTCGATTACTTTTCATTCTCTATGGAATTTATACTATAAATGCTGTTTTAATCATCGTTATGCTATGTAATATAGAGGCTTGCACCTTGTCCCTTCATAACGTAACATGATCAAAATTAGTATTCCAGACCTAAAAATGGATTTATTATGGCACCAAAGATGTATAAATGCCCGAAATTGTTGTGTACAGCCCATTTAGAGCAGTTTTAATTTTATCGGGGGAATTAAATCCAAGGCGTCCAGCAGCATGACCTTCCAATTACATATAGCGCTTCCTCTTATTTGGACAGTCAAAATATCCACCACCAAAAATCCTTTATGGAAATATGTTTGAACTGGTAGAAATACGGCTTGGCCAGGAGATATTTATACGGTCTAGACGAGGTATCTTTAAAAATACTCAAAAGCTATTTTCCGGTACCTTGCCCACTACCCCTTTAAAAAATGCCTTGTAGGTTGCAAAATCCTCCCCTTTATTTTCCGTAGGATAATGTGGTTTGGAGATTTTGATCTGTTTTTTTCCAAAATCGAAGGCCACCATAACAATGGGAACCTTGGCCGTTTTGGCTATATAATAGAAACCGGTCCGCCATTTCGCAACCTTTTTTCTGGTTCCCTCGGGGGAAAGCGCCAATCTGAACTTTTTGTTTTGATCAAATATCTTGGCCGTAGCACTCACGGTATCCATATTTTTACTTCTATCAATGGGAGTTCCGCCCATCCAGCGAAAGTACCAGCCAAATGGAGGTTTAAACAGCGCCTTCTTTCCTATAAAATGAATATCCTCGTTCAATACCCGTCGAATTAGAAGTCCCAATAAAAAATCGACCCAACTGGTATGTGGCACCACAATAACAACACATTTGTCCAGCTGTGGAAAGGAACCAACCAATTTCCAGCCTAAAATTTTAAAATATATTAATTTGGCAAGGGTCTGCATAAACCAACAACTATTTAAAGCGTTCGAAGTCTTCTGTACTTATTACAGATATCCCCATTCAACGATACCTGCCCCATTTACATATACCACAAAGCACTGCCATGAAACTACAGCATCGTGATGGATATACTATATTTTTTGATAGATCGACTTTAATTTTTCAGGGGTTATAATAGTCCTCCATTCCTTTCCAAGGGCATTTTCCCATAGAGGCACAAGACCAAGCGCCACATTGATCATAATTTCAAAATCATCGTTCGTCAGTTCACTACAAATGCCTTTGGGCAGCTGAATATTATGCCTTTCCCTCATTTTATCAAATAATTCCACCCCTTCAGGATAAAACTCCTTTAAATGTTGGAACACCAAACAGTTCCCTATTCCATGTCTAACTCCCAATAAATAGGACAGGCCATAGCTCATGGCATGTGCAACCCCTACTTGTGAATAGGCAATGCTCATTCCCCCATGCCACGAAGCCATCATTAATTTATTTCTAGCATCATCCTCTTGCCTATCTTCCAAATAGACCTCTTTACATAGCTCCAATGCCTTCTCACCATAGCTCTGGCTAAATGCATTTAGAAAAGTACCACTTAGGGATTCTATACAATGAATAAAACAATCCATACCGGTAAAGAACCATTGTTCCTTGGACACCCCCTTTGTTAAATCGGGATCCATAAGCACTTGATCAAAAGTGGTATAGTCCGAGTTGATTCCCAGTTTTTTCTCCGGCCCCAATAGAACCGTTGTCCTGGATACTTCTGCTCCGGTACCGCTGATGGTAGGTATACCTACGTGATATACGGAAGGGTTTCTTACCAAATCCCAACCTTGGTATTGATGGGCATTGCCCTTATTGGTCAACATGATTGCCACGGCCTTTGCCAGATCAAGTAATGTTCCCCCACCAATACCTATAATTCCAGAAGGCAAATGGGCATAATCGTTTTTAATTTTCTGCACCAAGGCATCTACTTGGGCTGTTTTAGGTTCCTCATCCGCTGAAATGAATATTATTTGATCGTTAAAGACCAAGGGGATTCTAGAAATAATTCCCGTGCCTTCGAACACATCGTCTACCAAAAAAATAAATGGTGCCTCGGAGTTGATCCGTTTTGGCAGTAAAATTTCCCCAAGTTGCCCAAAAGATCCTGCACCAAATATAACGCGTGGTACCATAGGAAAATTCTTGTAATTTGTCTTCAATTCAGGGCTTATAATTGTGTTGATATTTTTACTCTTTATGTCCATAAACTTACTTAAGATACTCTAAGATATCGGAGATACCATTTAAGGTGAGATGATCGTTATTATGTTCCTCCATCTTCACTTCTTCATGTTGCCAAGTGGTATGAAAGGGGATATGTACAGCTTTTGCACCAATTTTCAGAATAGGCAATACGTCCGATTTTAAAGAATTTCCAATCATTAAAAACTCCTCCACAGGAATTTCCAAATGCTCCAGCAGATTCCTATAATTTTCCTCCTTTTTATCGCTCAGAACTTCTACATGGTGAAAATATTGGGATAAACCCGATTTTTCCAATTTCCGCTCTTGATCCAACAAATCCCCTTTGGTCAATACTATTAGCCGATATTTATCCTTTAATGCTTCCAATACCTGCTCCACCCCATCCAATAATTCCACTGGGTGCGTCAACATTTCCTTCCCTAGATTCAAAATTTCCGTAATCGTTGCCTGCGAAATCCTATTATTCGACAGATCCAGGGCAGATTCTATCATGGACAACATAAATCCCTTAATACCATAACCATATAGTTCTAGGTTCTTAATCTCCGTTTTAAAGAGTTCCTGATCTATTTGATTCTTGGTTTCATAGTTATCCAGAAGACTGGCAAATTTTTCTTCCGCATTCCTAAAATAGGTCTCATTTACCCATAGGGTATCATCGGCATCAAAACCAACTACCCTGATTTTTCCAAAATCTACCTCCATACCTTTTTGGCTTTTTCCAAATCTTCGGGAGTATCTATTTCTATACCGGTAACACTGGTTTCTACCATCTTAATTTTCTTTCCATACTCCAGGTAACGAATGGCTTCTATTTTTTCTGTCGCTTCCAATATAAGCATAGGCAGTCTCTGAAAATCCATCAGTGCACTTTTTCTAAAAGCATAGATTCCCTTATGTTTAAAATAAGGTATGTCCAACTCCCTTGACCTGGGATACGGAATTGGGGCCCTCGAAAAATATAGGGCAAAATGTTGGTTATCCACAATTACCTTAACCGTATTGGGATCATTGATCTCGACCCAATCAGTAATTCTGGTCATCAAGGAAGCTAAATCTATTTCCTTTTTTACGTCATCCTTAAAAACTTCAATTACACTTACCAAGCTTTCCCTATCCGTAAATGGCTCATCTCCCTGAACATTTACGATGATATCTACATCCATGGATTCCACTGCCTCTGCTATACGGTCACTTCCACACTCATGTTGCTTTATGCTCATTATGGCCTTACCGCCAATATTGGCAATGGTATCGTATATTGTAGTACTGTCCGTAACTACATACACTTCCTGAAACAGACCAGTATTCACTGCGGCTTCATAGGTCCTTTGGATAACCGGTTTCCCTTGAAGGTCCTGCATAAGCTTACCTGGAAACCTTGAGGCCGCATAACGAGCCGGTATCATTGCAATAATTTTCATAAGTAGCTATTTATCGATATTTGACGGTCATATGTAATACGCATATCTTGATTGATTTTGTGCCCAGTTTTGGGTCATGCCCATTTCACCCGTAAATTATTCAAATTTAATATGGATTATGTTCTTGGTCTAATTTTTCTATAAAGCCTATATACGACAATCCATATAATAAGGACCAAAAACGCTGCAAGAATCGGAGCAAAAATAGATGCGGTAGTTACTACGGCCGCAGTTCCCGTTTCCACCAAACCGATAACAGGGTTGGCCACTCCGCCAGTGGTGGCCGTTGAGGCCAATCTGCCGGTAGCCGAAGCTCCTTTAATTGCGGTGGCCGTTCCCCCACCAGCTATAATGGCCAAGGTCCAGGTAATTACAGGATCTAAATTGGCAGCGGTGGACACCATAACGGCGGTACCTGCCAAAGCGGCCATAGGCAGGGCGAAACTATCCAGCAAATTGTCCAACCAAGGAATAAAATATGCAAAAATTTCTACAATAGTAGCAACGCCAAAGGTTATTAAGGCAGCCATGCTTCCTACCCATTCCCAACTTTCATTTAATTGCCAAACATCAAAATAAGCGGCCAAACTCAAAGCAAACAAAGGCAAAAAAATCCTAAAGCCAACAGATGCCGCCAGCCCTATACCTAAAAATATGCTTAAAATGGTTTCAAAAGTCATATTCGAAAACTATAATGCGAAATTAGGCTATTCCTAATCAACAAAAAAATCGTCCTTAAAGCCTATGAGGTACAATTTGTGCTTGGCCCTGGTCACGGCAGTATACAACCAACGAAGATATTCCTTGTCTATTCCATTGGGCAAATAAGGTTGTTCCACGAAGACGGTATCCCATTGCCCACCTTGGGACTTATGACAGGTAATTGCGTAAGAGAATTTAACCTGAAGTGCATTAAAAAATTTATTGTTCTTTACAGCCAAAAACTTTTTGTATTTGGATTTCTCATCGGCATAATCCTTCATAACTTCCTGATAAAGGCGGTTGCCATCATCATAGGATAAAGATGGGGTCTCTGCCATAATAGTATCCAAAAGCAGGACTGTTTCGAACGGTTTTTGGTTGGGATAATCTACCATTTTCACTTTAACCTCTGCAAATTTAAAACCGTACAACTCCTTAATGGAAAAAATCTCCAACACTTCAATGATATCTCCGTTGGCAATAAAACCAGCCTCCGAGGTAGGCTTTAACCAAAAATAGTTGTTTTTGACTACCATCATATAATCCCCTGTGGCCAATTCGTTTTCCAGATATAGGATTCTATTCCTAATATTTCCATTGTATAGATTTGCCCTTTTATTGGAGCGTACTATAATGGCGGTTTCCTCTTTACCATTTTGAGAGTAGGAATCATCTATGGCCTCTTGGATATCATTGCCATCCACCAGGCGAACTATATCGGTATAATGGCTGACCGAAAACTTAAAGTCATCAAAGAACTCATTTTGCAGTTGTTCCCTTAAGTTGGTGGCGTTTACTAAAATTCCAGAATCTTCGGCTTGCCTCACTACCTCATCCAACTCCAATTTTATAACTTCCTTATTATAATTCAAGGATAACTGATCTTCATCAAGGGCCGGACTAATATTCAAATGTACGGGCGGAAGCTGTGCGGTATCGCCAATGAGGATTAGCTTACAATTATGTCCCGAATAAACATACATTAATAAATCGTCCAGGAGGGACCCATTCTCCATTAACTTGGAATCAGTACGCGTATCGGAAATCATGGAGGCCTCATCCACAATAAAAATAGTATTTCTATGCTTGTTGGGCGATAATACGAACTGTACCCCACCCCCACTCTGCTTTTTGGGAAAATAGATTTTTCTATGAATTGTAAAAGCCTGTGTTCCCGAGTAATTGGACATGACCTTGGCCGCCCTGCCTGTAGGAGCCATTAAAACAGCCTTCATCGTAGTCTTCCAAAGATTGGTCACAATAGTCCCCACAATGGTTGTTTTTCCAGTACCCGCAAACCCTTTTAACATAAAAACACTATCCTTTTCCTTGGACAAAACAAAACTTGCAAGTTTTTGCAAAGCCACTGACTGCTTGGCAGTTGGATCATGCGGAAATTTGTCTGTAAGTAGTTTAAAAAAAGTAGCGTCGGTTATAGAAGTCATAGGACATCAAAGATAATCAGTATTTTTAAGGTCAAATACTTTTACCATTAAAAAAAAATTGTAGATTTGTGACAACCACTAAATAAAATAACACTTACAAAATGAAGACCATTTTACAAATTTTCCTTTGGATAGTATCTATCGTGTTGGGTTATATGATATATAATTCTGTGAACGGCCCCATTGAATTTAAGAAAGTTAAGCAAGAACGTTTTGCCAAGGTAATCTCAAATTTGAAGGATATTAGAAATTCCCAAGAAGCGTACAAAACTGTAAATGGCAGATATGCAAAGGATTTTGAATCCTTAGTAAGTTTTGTGGACACCGGCAAATATACCATTACCCAACAGAGAGATTCCTCTTATTTGGAGTACGATAAGAATTTTGGTATCGACATGTTGAAAGAGGTTAAGATAATTGATACACTTGGTACTGTTTCAGTGAAGGATTCCTTGTTCAAGAAAGACGATCGTTTTAAGACAATGATGAACGTACCTTTTGCTCCCAATGGTGAGAAATTTGAAATGAAGTCGACCATCATCGAAAAAAGCGGATACAAAGCTCCCGTCTTCGAAGTAAAAGTTAGGAAGGATGTTGTTTTACATGACCAACCCAAATCTTTATTGGCAAGGGAAAACACCCAAATTAATGTAGATGAGGTAAATGGAAATGTAATTAAGGTTGGATCATTGACCGAGGTAAGTACTAGTGGAAATTGGCCCTCTATATATGACAAACGAAACGACCAATAGCGTTTTAGAAAATTCTAAATCGGAATATCATAAATTGTCCATTCAAGTTAGCTTGAATGGACTTTCTTTTTGTGTACTGGACACACTATCCAATACCATTCTTGCTTCGGAAAGACTAGTGTTTGAAAATGAACTTACCCCTTATGCCGTTCAAAAGGAGATCAAACAGCTCTTTGAAAAAAATAAGGTAAGCAACATAAAGTTTTCCGAAGTCGTCGTCATACATCGGAACAATCTTTTTAGCTTGGTCCCACAAGCACTTTTCAACAAAGATGAGTTGGCCAATTACCTAAAATTCAATGCCAAAATCCTAGCGAACGACCATCTGGAATACGATGAAATTAAAAGTCTGGACATGGTTAACGTTTATGTTCCCTTTATGAATATAAACAATTACATATACGACCTTTTCGGCGAATTTGAATTTATGCACCATGGAACGATCATGGTTCAGACCTTGACGACCCATCACGGCAATCAAAGCGACCCTATTTGTTATGTACATCTTATTGAGGGTCATATGGATATAGCCGTAATTTCCAACAAAAAGTTGATACTGTTCAACAACTTCAGCTTTTCCACCAAGGAAGATTTTATATACTATCTATTATTTACTTTGGAACAATTAAAATTGGATACGGACACCACCAAACTCAAACTTTTTGGATCTATTGAGGAAGGTGATGAATTATATAATATGTGCCATCAATACATAAGGGACATTTCCATTTTCATCCCCTCCAACACTTCATTTTATCATTTTGGGGGATCGGAAAAGGAGACCATAGATTTTACACTACTAAACACTCTTTAATGCGCATTATATCCGGTAAGAACAAAGGCCAAAGACTAACTGCCCCTAAAAAACTGCCTGTCCGACCCACAACCGATATGGCCAAGGAGGCCCTCTTCAACATACTCAATAACCAATACCACTTTAACGAGGTGAGCGTCTTGGATCTCTTTGCCGGAACAGGAAACATTAGTTATGAATTTGCCTCTAGAGGCTCCGAAAATATTACCGCCGTAGATGCGGACTTTGGATGTATCAAGTTTATTACCGCCACATCCTCAGAATTGGACTTTCCTATAACGACCATCAAAAAAGATGTATTTCAATATTTGCAGGCCAACCCAATAAAAGCACATATTATATTTGCCGATCCGCCCTACGATCTGTCCCCTGAAGAATTCGCCACCATTCCCAAATTGGTCTTTGAAAGGCAGCTGCTGCTAGAGAACGGTGTTTTGATCGTTGAGCATTCGAAACATTCCGATCTATCACATTTGGAGCACTTCACCCACCAAAGAAGATATGGCGGTAGTGTTTTTAGCTTTTTCGAATGGATGGAAGAATAATGAAAGTTTGGGCCGACCGAATTATAAGGAAAAGATGCTGCCTGCGGCGGCATTAATCAAAAAAAATCTTCCAATGGCCGCATTCATCAAGAAGATACCGCCCTGCGGCGGCATTAATCAAAAAATCTTCAATGGCCACATTCATCAGGAAGATACCGCCCTGCGGCGGCATTAATCAAAAAATCTTCAATGGCCACATTCATCAGGAAGATACCGCCCTGCGGCGGCATTAATTCGACTACGCATTTGCATAGCAAATGCTGTCTCATTAAAAAAAGCAGGTCATAAGCCGGATTCTGTTAGCCTTGAAATACTTCATGGCCTCCCTATCATTTATCTAGGCCCATGGTTGCCCAAAGGCTCTAACCGCCTACCCTTCAGCTTGGGCGTGCAGCCCTCAAACACTGATTTACATGACGTTGCACCGTATAGAGTTTACCTGGTTTCACTACAGCATAACCTGTACATACTTTCTGTTGCACTTGTCCTCATCTCTCAATGGACGGGCGTTACCCGCTATACTGCACTATGGTGTCCGGACTTTCCTCTCCCCACGGAACGCGGGGAGCGATAAGGCGACCTGCTGCTACAAAGGTAATTCAATTGTTGATAAATAAAATACTAAAGAAAGTTAAATAGGCCCTTTAATACAATGCTATTTTTATATTTGTACTTCACGCCTCAGGCGTTTTGTAAGTATATAAAATTTAAGTTAATAGCCTTGGAACCTTTTATAGTATCCGCCCGAAAATATAGACCCCAAACATTCAAGGATGTTGTTGGGCAACAGGCTATTACAAACACCTTGACCAACGCCATAGAAAACGATCACCTGGCTCAGGCATTATTGTTTACAGGTCCCAGAGGTGTAGGAAAAACTACCTGTGCCCGTATTCTAGCAAAAAAGATCAACCAGGATGGCAGAACGGACGAAGATGAGGACTATGCTTTCAACATCTTTGAACTGGATGCAGCATCCAATAATTCGGTAGATGACATAAGGGAGTTGACAAGTCAAGTGCGGATACCCCCTCAGGTTGGAAAATATAAGGTATATATTATTGATGAGGTGCACATGCTTTCCCAGGCTGCCTTTAATGCTTTCTTAAAGACACTTGAGGAACCTCCTGCCCATGCCATATTTATATTGGCCACGACTGAAAAGCATAAAATTATCCCTACCATTTTATCCCGATGCCAGATATTTGATTTTAAACGCATCACGGTAAAGGATGCTGCCGAATACCTTAAATATATTGCGGAGAACCAAGAGATAGAAGCTGAAGACGATGCACTTCATATCATAGCCCAAAAAGCGGACGGCGCTATGAGGGATGCCCTTTCCATCTTTGATAGGGTAGTGAGCTTCTCGGGTAAAAAATTAACCAGGAAGGCCGTAACCGAGAATTTAAACGTACTTGATTACGACACTTATTTTGCAGCTACGGATCTTATTTTAAAACATGATATTCCGGGCTTATTGATTCTTTTCAATGAAACCTTGGCCAGAGGTTTTGACGGACACCATTTTATAAGTGGTCTGGCCTCACATTTTAGGGATTTAATGGTATGCCAACATCAAAACACCATTGAGCTCTTAGAAGTTGGAGAGGAGGCAAAAAAACACTATAGCGAACAATCCAAGAATACGACCAGTGGTTTTTTATTGTCGGCGATCGATATGGCCAACGATTGCGACATAAAGTACAAGTCCAGTAAAAACCAGCGCCTTCTTGTTGAATTGACCTTAATGAAATTAGCCTCTATCGATTTTGATGGAGAAAAAAAAAAGTCTGAATCCTTAGGGAATGGTCGTAACAAACCAGATTTCATAATCCCGGCCTCCTTTTATAAGGTAAGTAGGCCCTCCCCTTTAGAGAAAGAAGTAAAATCCAACCCAACGGAGGTTAAAACCATCAAAACCGATGCACCCAATACTGAAAGGGCCATCGTAGAGGGTCAAATTACCCAAAATCCATCCGCTTCCCAAAATCCACTTAGGAATGATGGCAAAAGCAGCGCCAAAGTTGTACAGGAATCCCATCCTGTGCCCAGGACCAAAATAAACATAAAATCTACCGAAAGAAGGGTCTCCGGTCTATCACTATCCAGCTTAAAGGCCAAAAAAGAACATCAACTGAACAAAAAAGAGGATGTTATTGACGAGAGCAACCTTCCAAAAGCCAATTTTACGGAAGAGGAAATGCAAAAGCATTGGGCAGATTTCGTTGACATTTTGGATAATGATGGTCGGAAAATCTTGGCATCCAACCTACATTCCGATGTTCCCAAGCTCTCCGATAATTTCACCATTTGGATTGAGTTGCCAAATGGCACCATGAAAAAGGAAATTGAGCGGGAAAAGTACGATTTAATGGAGTATTTAAAGCTAAAACTCAATAACCACTTTATACAACTGCGAATAACTGTAAACGAGGCCACTGCCAAAAAATTTGCATTTACACCGGAAGAGAAGTACCAAAAATTAAGGGAAAAAAATCCGGCCATCGATCTTTTGCGAAAAGAGTTCGATTTAGATATTTAGCCCCTGACAACCTTTACCCTCCAAGCATAAAACAACATTACCAGGGCATTGATTATAAGTCCCAAGGACTCTCTGGCATGTTCTATATTATCTATATTGCCTCCGCCTATTGAAACTCCTTCAAACTGGTCCGGCCAAAAAATCCACGCCGCTATTAAGTAGGCAAACGACAACAACACCGGTATCAATAAATTAAGTTTTCCAAGGAAAAATAAAAAAGACGCCACGGCCGCAATACCGTAGATAAGGTACCACATAAGGGCATCCGGATCGTTGTATTGAACCAATGCAGCCCAAACAAACAATACTGTGAATACTGCCGAAAATATTTTGGAAAAAAGTCGCATACTAAGAATTTATAAGATGATTTTCAATAATACCGTATACTTCGGTGGCCAATAGACTATCTTTAAGGGGAGCATCACTTTTATTGGTAATCAATATTGGGTGATCCTTGGAATCCTCAGGTAATCTACCATGCGACCCTTTAACCAAAGTGGCATCGAGTGGAATAATATCCATTACCGTTCGGAAACCAAGCTTCTTTTTCAACAACTTCCAAATAACCTTGGGCATCAAAAATTTATCCTTGGGATCGGTTAACATCTCTACTGGATCATAACCGGGCTTTTTATGAATGTCCACCATTCTTGCATAATCAGGTGCCTTTTTATCATCCAACCAGAAATAATAGGTAAACCAAGAATCCTTATCGGCTATCACTACCAAGTCACCACAACGTTCATGATTCAATTGTAGATCTTTAATTTCGTCTCCGGAAAGCACTTGCCCCACCCCTTTTATGTTCTTCAATAAAGCCTTGATCTTATCCAAATCCCCTTTATCCTTTACATATACATGGGCCAATTGATGATCCGCTACCGCAAACGCCTTACTGGCACCCGCATCCAATAATTCCAGTCCCCTTTCCTCCCTAATAGCAAGGTAACCTTCTTGCCTGAGCTTTCTATTTAAATGGATGGGATTGTTCACATTGGTAATCCCATATTCGGAAAGTAAAATAATATGGGCCGATTTGGTTTCATAGTATTCCACCAATTGTTTAACTACATTATCTATCTCCCTTAAATCATTTGAAATTTTGGATAAATCCGTTCCATGGCGCTGCATATTGTAGTCCAAATGAGGCAAGTATACCAAAGTGAGGGTAGGATCGTGCAAAACGTCGGTTTTTATACTAGCGTCCGCAATCCATTTACTGGATTTTATAGATGTCTTTGGGCCCCAAAAATGGAAAAGCGGAAAAGTTCCCAATTCATTTTGCAAATAATCCCTTAGCTCCGCAGGATAGGAATACACATCCGGAATCTTTCTGCCATCGGCCAAATAATTTGGTCTAGGGGTAACACTGAAATCCGCATTGGAATACATATTGTACCACCAGAACATATTGGCGCAGCTAAAATTGCCATCCCGCATTTTTAATTTGTCCCATATTTTTTCGGATTGGATGAGACTATTGGATTGACGCCAAAACTTTACCTCATGTTCTTCCTTAAAATACCAACCATTACCAACTATTCCGTGCTCGGAAGGCGTTTTTCCCGTTAAATACGTGGCCTGCACAGTACAGGTTACCGCAGGCAATTGCGGTGTAATTGTCGCGGAAGAACCTCTCTCCAAAAAAGATTTAATAAAGGGGGTATGTTCCCCTATCAATCCTCGCGTTAATCCTACAACATTCAACACTACGGTTTTCTTCATGCCTTAAATTTTACTCTTTAACCATTCAATTTCGCGGACAATACAATTGGACAGTTCTGTTTTGAGACCTTTGGGCAAAACATCCCAAGTATAGGTCTCTATCTCCAATTGATCCGAAAATTGATCTTTTCTTAAATATTCCAACACCTTAAGAATTTGGTCCTGGGTAGAAAATAAATGATCGTACCTTTCCAAAAAAATAGGTACATGAAAATGGGATCTTAGCTCTTTGGCATGGGATCGCTGTTCCAAAACTTCAGGCAAATCCCTATAGGTCACCACCTTATTACCAATCTTTTCGGTTACCTGATGTAGATAGGTGGGCTCGTTAAACTGACTAAGTGAGTGCCATATAGCCTCATTATCACCCTCTTCAAAAAGGATTTTCAGCGCCGAGCTCACTTGTATTTTACCAACCTTTATCCCAGCACTCTTGAATTTTGCCAATGTATACTCCGGTTCCTCATAGGCTAGGGAAAAATGGCACACATCATAACAAACCGTTATATACCTTAGAATTAAATCCCTGGCCTTTTCCTTATTGCATCCCAAGACTGCGATCAATTTTTGGGTAGCTATGGGAATCAAATAGGTATCATAAAAATAAAGAACCTCATCGCTATTCTCTATCATACCATCTGGTTCCGGCTCAATATCCAAATGCAGATATTTACCAGTATTCCTTTCAATTTGCTCCAACTGCAAAACAATCTTCGCCATACTTTCGGCTCCAGTTGTAAAGGCCTTGTCCAATGCCTTATCAGAAGTATGCCAGTGCTTATAACTTACAGGAGAGGTAGAGATACCTCCTGAGATTCCGTCGGGAATCAAAAATGCCAATTGATCAAAAAGTCGCTCCGTATAATCCAATCTTTCCTGGGTGGTCCAATCCGGGGCATGTACCATATCTTTTACCCTTTCGTTATGAAAATTTCCATATGGGAATCCGTTCATGGTAAAGACATAGAATTGATTTTGGTCCAACCAATCCTTGAAATCCTTCAAATTACTACCTTCATCAAGCCCCAAACTTGCCTGGTTGGACAAACGCAGTCCAATACCAAAAGGGGATTCAGGGGCAACTTCCTTCTTTATTTTGGGAAGATATGTTTTTAGGCTATGGTAAGTCTGTTCCCAATCTTCCCCTGGATGAATGTTGCTACAATAGCTAAGATGATATTTATTTTGTATTAACATATGGTATTGGATACTTTAGGTTTATACATTTCGTTCAACCACACGATTGCTTTTTCCATGGTGGAAATATCAATTTCATGTACATCGTGTTTAGCTCCTATTTTTGATATCAAGGTAATAGTAAGTTCCCCGCCCAAATGCTCTCTAAATTCCTGAATACCGTTCAGCAAATCATCCAAATCACCATCCTTTTGAATAGGGATGTGTAAATTGAACCCTATTTGTTCCAGCACTGTCAAAATACGGTCCAGCGTCTCCTTACTTATCAACCCTATAAAGTGGGCATACACCAAATCCAAGGCCATACCAATGGCAACCGCCTCACCATGTCTTAGTTGATAATTGGTCATATATTCCAGTTTATGGGCTGCCCAGTGGCCAAAATCCAATGGTCTGGAAGAACCACTTTCAAAAGGATCTCCCCCTTGGGCTATATGTTCCATATGCATCTCCGCACAGCGATAAATCAGATATTCCATAGACTCCATATCACGTGCCCGGAGTAGGGCACTTTTGTCCTCAATAAAATCGAAGAATACCGCATCCTTTATCAAAGCCACTTTTACCGCCTCCGCTATGCCGGAAATCCAATCGCGTTGCTCTAAGGTGGTTAAAAAATCACTATCATTAATTATGGCATACGCTGGAGAAAAAGTTCCCAAAAAATTCTTTTTTCCCAAAATGTTAAAACTATTCTTCACTCCTACGGCCGAATCGTTCTGGGAAAGCACCGTGGTAGGAATTCTTATCAACTTCACCCCCCTATGGGCTATAGCGGCTGCATATCCCACCATATCTATAATAGCACCTCCGCCAATGGCCACAACAAAGGAGTGCCTACAGATTCGATTGTCATTTACGGCATTCAATATCCGCTCTACATTGCCGTAGTCGTTCTTACACTGTTCCCCACCAGTGATCACAATTTTTTCGGTTAAATGTAATACAGCACTATTTTGTGAACAATAGGAAGTAATTTCGTCACTTAAATTTGGGTGGCAGGCCAGAACACCACTGTCTATAACAAAAAGTACTTTTACATCCCCCTTCTTGTTATACCCTTTAATAATATCCTTGAACAAGGGGTTGTCCAAACTAAATATATTTTCCGTAAAATGTAACTTATACTCATAAGATACTTTAAAGGATTGCTCTATTGGCTTATAATGTGACATACTTAAAACGTTAGGTAACTGCGAACAGTTTTGATAAAAAAATAGATAGGGGCAATAGTAATAGTATAATCAGCCCGACCCACCAATGTGAAAATCCCACGGCCATGGTCGCGTCCAAAACAATGATCGATATTACCCCGGCCATGACCGCTTTTTTTATGTTCTTGGGTGAATTTTCGGCATATGCCCTGAACAAAGGCCTAAATATTAAAAAAGCGAACAACAATAAAAATGGAAGGGCCTCCAATAAATTTAGGCCGGAGATTGAAAAAAGAACAATAATCCCCACAATCACCAAGCTGTACAGCCCCCCTGCAAAAATTATATGGCTCTTATTGTGTCCATGCACTTCGCCCCTGCTAATAAGGGTTATGGCCGCTATGTACAATACAGGAAATATAAAATACACCCAGTGACTGAAATCTCCCAAAAAGGTAATCCCCAAAAGTAAGTTTAAACCTCTGCAAACTCCCATATTAAGAGGTCCAAAGAAGGAATGGTGTTTCCCCAGGCCATCATACAAAAGAATAAAGAGTCCTAATGCTACAGCTACCATACCACTTACAGAGCCTACCAAAAAAGAAAATAGAACTCCCAAATTCAGCAACACCCCACCAAAGATTGCGGCAGATTGAACCGAAATCAATCCGGATGGAATGGGTCTTTCCGGTCGTTCTGTTTTATCCAATTTATGATCAAAGACGTCATTGAGAACAACACCGGCAGCATATAGAAACACAGAGGATAATACCAACAATAGTATATCGCCCATACTGGAATTCCATTCCATATTGGAAAAAACTCCGGTAAATACACCCGAAATAGCCACACCTGCCAAAACATCGGCGGCGGCTGTAGGTAAATTTGCAGGTCTGGCGAGCCTTAAATATCCTTTCAATACAGGATTCATTATACTATTTTATCCGTATCCACCTTGGGCTCCTGCCCTCGCAAAACACTATTGTCGTTATATAATTTGGTTTGATTGATGCCTTGTGGGTTTAACCAATCGGATTCTTTCATTTTACCGTTTTTTCCAAAAATATCCAAGGCATTTTGGTAACAGGTTTTAACCACATCAGATTTAGCTATTCCCCTTTTCAACATGAGGGAAGCTGTTTTTGGCACCGCCAAGGGATCACTAACGCCCCAGTCCGCAGAACTATCCACAATAATACGATCGCTTCCAAAGTTTCTTACTACTTCCACCATTCTTTCATTTCCCATTTTGGTTTTTGGATAAATCGTAAAGGCCGCCCAAAAACCGCGATCCAATACATCCTTAACGGTTTCTTCGTTGTTGTGATCTATAACAACCATACCTGGATCCAGACCGTGTTCCAAACAAACTTCCATGCTTTTTAAGGTACCCGACTTTTTATCCCTATGCGGGGTATGTATCTGTACCGGAATATTCAACTCCTTGGCCAACTCCAACTGCATTCTAAAATATTTGTCTTCGGCAGGGGTCTGATCGTCATAACCAATTTCTCCAATGGCCACTACATTTTCCTTGTGCACATACAATGGCAATAATTCAACTACCTGTTCCGCCAGGGCTTCATTATTGGCTTCCTTGGAATTTAAACCTATTGTGCAATAATGATGTATTCCAAACTGACTGGCCCTAAAAGGCTCCCACCCCACAAGGCTGCTATAATAATCTTGAAAGGACCCTACCTGTGTACGTGGCTGACCCAACCAAAACGACGGCTCTATAATAGCCACTACCCCAGCAGCGGCCATTGCCTCATAATCATCGGTGGTCCTGGAGGTCATGTGTACATGCGGGTCTATAATCATCATTTTCTCTTCCATAATATTTCAATATTCTTTTATTGATAAACGCTTCTATTTTTCCATTGTGTTACTGGCCATTGGGAACAAGGTCCAAATATGGTAAAAATCCCCATATCGAAGGCAACTCCAACCGATAAAGTTAATTAATTAATGGGTTATAACGATTATAACACGTCCATTTTAAAAGTGTTTTAACAGTAAGGCGAACTGTTGACTTCTCCGTAGTCCGTAAAAATCCCATATACAACCTATCCAACAACCAGTCTAATACTTCAATATCATGGCGTTAAAATTGGCTATTATTTGCTCCTTGTCACCTGTACCTTTAAAAACAAGGCAGAGGGCATCAAAATCCTTGGTGGGCTTCACTGGAATAAGAAAGTTCTTCTTTGCCCCTTTCTCCTTGTTATAATACTTTAGGGAGCTTTCCCCAATTAATTTGCCGTCAGGGTTGTTTTCCCTAATCTCCACTTTGCCCTCGTAGGGGTAATCGGCCCCAAAATACATGTACAGCTCTATCTTTTTTAAACCCTCCAAGCCAATGTCATTGAATTTCAAATAGGAATTATTTTTAATGGACCCAACAACCCGGTCGCCTTCCACCTCCCAATTGCTCAATCCCCCGCTTTTTTCATCGGCATTGGCTCCTACATACTTTGGAAATTTAAAAACGATTTGATCTCTCACCGAAAGTGAAGATTCGGGCTGCTCTTTACTTCCCTTATCCGTATAGGAAGCCATTAACACATACTTTCCTTGGCTATTTTTGGCCTGATGCGAATTAAATTCAACTTCGCCCTGAATAGGCAATAGATCATCATCCTTGCCAATTTCCGAATTTAATGAAAGAATATAATCAACTATTTTATCTACTTCAGTAACCTTAAGCTGTGGGTGTGCGGACATCATACTTTCTCCCCATACCCCCGAGCCTCCTTTGATAATTTTATCTATCAGGTAATTTTTGTCTTTGGCAGTATAGCGCGCCGCTATTTCCTCGTACGAAGGCCCATTTACCTTTATATTAATGGCATGGCAGGCCTTACAGTCCGTATCGTCCATAATTAATTTACCTTCCGGTATGGTGTTCTGTTGATGTCCAATCGTGGCCTTGACCATATCCTCTCCTTCCGGAATATAATCAAAAGTGACCTTAATATCCTTAGGATCAATGGTACCGTCAAGGGTACTGCCATCCTGTTTATCGGTCACAACAACTTTGTAGGCTACTTTATGCCCGTCCCAATAAGTTCTGTTCTCCGTATCCAATTCAATTTTTAATTCGGGAATATCGTTGCCCACCAATATTTTGTGGGTGGATGTATCCGTGATTCCAGCTTCATCTGTCACCTTTAAACGAACCGTATAATTTCCGGGTTCATTAAAGGTAAAACTTGGCTCCATTGAGGTATCCTGAACCTCATCAGAATTAAAATACCACTCATACCGCAACCGGTCCCTATCAAAATCTTCGGAAGCACTCCCTGAAAAATTCACGGTTAAAGGTTGGGCACCAACCATTTTATCCGAGGTAATTCGGGAAACCGGCTTGCGATTTCCACTAACATAACTAATCCTGTTTAAGCGGGCATCCATGTTTTGTGAATTCCACTTTTGTCCATATTCCAGCACATAAAGGTTGCCATCCGAAGCAAAAAGCATATCCATTGGATGGGAAAACTCATCGCTGGGCATAAAAGGGTCTGCCTTAACATAGTTGTGATCTTCATCTAGGGTTACCACATAGATCCAGTCCCTCATCCATTCGTACAATAAAATCTTATCCTCAAAATATTCAGGAAATTTATTGGTAGCATTGGGATAGTTGGAAGCATGATAAATTGGGCCCGCCATAGGGTTTACCCCTCCAGAACCCAACCAAGGAAATTCTTCCGAAGCACTGTACGAAAACCATATCATTGATTCCTGTGCGGGCGGAAGCTCCATTAATCCTGTATTATTCGGGGAATCGTTTATTAGTTTGGAAGGATCAAATTTTTCACCGGGTGTTTCCGTGGTAAAATCATAATCATTGTATGCCTGATTATTGCCACGGGTATAGGGCCACCCCCAATTTCCAGCTCTTCTGGCCTGGTCAAATTCACCCATTCCATGTGGTCCCCGATTGGGATCGCCCTTACCGGCATCGGGTCCAATATCTCCCCAATAGAGATACCCAGTTTCACTATCTATTGAAAATCTAAAGGGGTTACGGCACCCCATTACATATATTTCCGGTCTTGTATTGGGGGTACCAACCGGGAACAAATTCCCGTCCGGTATGGAATAAGTTCCATCGTCCTCCGGCTTAATCCTCAATATCTTTCCCCTAAGGTCATTGGTATTGGCCGCCGATTTTTGAGCGTCCCATAAGGCTCTGCCCTCCCGTTCATCTATGGGTGCATAACCAGAGGATTCAAAGGGGTTGGTATTGTCTCCCAGACCAATGAACAAATTACCGTCCGGTCCAAATTCCAAAGCTCCGCCACTGTGGCAGCATTTGCGAAGAGTAGGTATGGTCAATAGATTTTTCTCTGAGGCCATATCCAAGGAATCCCCCGCCAAGGTAAATCTAGATATTCGTTGCTCCGATTTTTCACCAGGGGCGGAATAAAATAGATAGATCCAATTATTATTCTGATAATCGGGGTCCACAGCTATACCCAATAACCCATCTTCATTGCCATAAAAAAGGTCCAACTGGGCCAATTGCTTTGTTTTTTCCTCCTTAAAATCGTAAAGTTTCAAGGCACCCTGGCGCTCTATGAACAAAATCCCCCTACCCGGTAATTCTTCCAATTCCATTGGCTCGTTCAAGTTAAAATCGAGCACCTTGCGAACATATCTGTTTTCCTCAGGGATCCTTTCGGTCCTGGCCCTGTTGTAATCCAAGGCAGTATCCCCTATAGCATAATTAATACCACCCAATAGGTGATCTAAAAAAATAGGATTTTCAAAAGTGGCATCCGTATGTCCCATTTCAGTATAAAAAGACCTACCCCCATCATAGTCATGATACCACGAAATAGGATGGTGTTCCCCATTTTCCCCTCCCTCATAACTGGTCTCGTCAATTTCTACCAACACCTTAATTTCCGGATTGATATCCTTAAAATTATACCATTCATCCGTCTTCATCCAGGTATCGGACATAGATTGGGTAGCTGGGTGGTTCTTATCCACAATATTCAACCTTGCCTCTTGAATTCTAGGATGTCCCTTAAAATAGGCCCCCACCAATTTATTGTACCAAGGCCAGGCGTATTCAGTATCCGTCGCCGCATGGATTCCCAAAAATCCCCCACCAGCTTGAATATATCTCTCAAAATCTGCCTGTTGTACCTCATTCAATACATCACCAGTGGTATTTAAAAATACAACTGCGGAATATTGCTTTAATAATTCTTCGGTAAAATAGGTCGCATCTTCAGTTGCGTCTACCAAGAATCCATTTTCCGTACCCAATTTTTTCAATGCCTCCGCACCAGCCTCAATAGATCCATGCCTAAATCCTTCCGTTTTACTAAACACCAATATTCTGGTCTCTTTCGAAGTACATGAAGCCAGGGAACAAACTAGGATTAGTCCCATTGCCAACTTTAAAATATTACCCATTTTAATTAATTTATTCAGTATAACCTTTGTATTAAGGTATCGCAGGTAGACTTAACATCAATCTTAAAAACACCTTAGCTAAAAACAAATTATACTATTACAAATACTTTTTTTGCCTTAAATTCAATTTTACCCACAATAATGCAGCAATTTAAATCATTTGAAAAGATTTTTATACAAACCAGTGAAAAAATACGATTAAGGACCACCGGCATTTAATACCTAGGTTACGTTTATCCATAGGCAATTGGCACAGTGCGAAATCCACCAATAATTCTTTAGGTACCGGCTAAAAAAACACTCTTTTGAAAGCCCTACCTAGGCCATGTCCAAATGTTAAAAAATAATTTTAGTCCCTCTTTAAAATAATTTATGTGATACTTTTAAGGCCTATAAATTAGAAACCCAAAATAACCAAATGAAAATCAAATTATCAATACTCTTTTTATTTTCTGGTTTTATCCTTTTGGCACAGGAGCCATTATCCTTAGAAAATTTAAACGAGTTTAAAGACCCCTCCGAAAATTGGAAAATAGTAGGTGATGTCGTTGCAGACAGGAACATAACAGTCCACACCCATCAAGATCCAGCACCGGCTATTTTAACCAAGAAGGAAAAACGCAAACTAAAAAAGTCTAAAGAAACCTTACATCCTATCCATACAGAACCTGGAACAGGTGTTTTGTTCAACGATTACACCTTTACCCAAAAAGACCATCTTTTGTCGAAATGGGAACATGGTGATATAAAATTGGAAATGGAGATCTTAATTCCCAATGGATCAAATTCGGGTATTTACCTACAAGGCAGGTATGAACTTCAAATAAAGGATAGCTGGGGCGTTATGAATCCTACCTCCTATGATTTTGGAGGCATCCATCGGAACTGGGAAGAAGAACCTTCCAAGAAATTCTTAGGCATTACACCTTTGAGCAATCCTGCCAAAGCCCCTGGTTTATGGCAAAAGGTCAAAATTCATTTTGAAGCCCCTAAATTTGATGATGTCGGAAATAAAATTGCCAATGCAAAATTTGTTTCCGTATTCTTGAACGATGTCTTGATCCATAGCAATGTAGAGGTACCTTTACCTACTGGAGGTCCTATCTCCACGGAAGAAACCGCAATGGGCCCGTTAATGATCCAAGGAGATCATGGTCCTATGGCCTTTAGGAATATAAAGTATCAACTCTTGAAAGAGTCCGGGGTCACCATGACCAATTTAAGTTACGTTACCTATAAAGGCGATTTTAAAGGTCTGGAAGATTTGGAAGCTGCAGAGGCCTCCGAAAAGAAATCCGGAAAACTAATAGATGTCAATGTGGTAGAGGAGGAAGATCGTTATGGCCTTCACTATTCAGGAAGCATTAATGTTCCGGAAGCGGGCAATTATATCTTTACCATTGGATATACCGGAGGCATCTCCTTCTCCCTGGATGGTAAAACCATAGCCACAAATAATTCCACCGGCGCCCAGGAAGAATTGGAAAAAACTGTTTCTTTAACTGCGGGAGACCATGCATTTACTTTGATCAATATAAAAAATGCGGGCTGGAGGGCCCCGAGATTAGGCCTATCAATTTCAACGGAACAAACCAATCCAAAAACCTTCCACGTTTACGATTCCTACCCACCAAAAATAAATTCCGTTTCCCCTATTTTGGTCAATGCAGAGGCTACACCACGAATGCTAAGGGGTTTTGTAAGTTTTGGAGGTAACCAGGAGCGTCTTTCCCACACCATTGGTGTAGGGACTCCTAAAGGCTTAAATTTTGTATATGATATGGGGACGGAAAATCTCGTTGGTATGTGGCGTGGCAACTTTGTTGATGCCACCCCCATGTGGCATAGTAGAGGTGATGGCTCCTTTAGGCCAAATGGTGCGGTCCTATGGACTTTTTTAAACCAACCTTTATCCGCTCTAAGCGATTTACAAAGTCCGTTTCCAAGAAAGGGCAGCGCTCCCGAATTTAAATCCGGAGGATATAGCATGAACCCAGAAAATGGTCTTCCAATCTTTAAATACACCTATAAAGGTGTTGCTGTGGAGAACAGGGTTTACCCCAATGACAAAAACACCCATTTTATCAATGAGGTGCATTTTTCCAAAATAGGGGAACCCAATTGGTACTATAAGATTGCCTCCGGAAAGGCCAAAAAATTGGCCGACGGGTCTTTTGACATCAATGATCACCAATTCTACATAAACGTATTATCCGGTCAGGAACCTATTATTAGGGAGGTAAATAATGAGACGGAATTAATTATTCCTGTGGATGGAAGCACTATTAAATATGAAATAATTTGGTAAGAAATATGAGAACCATTACGAAAAATACAATTAGAGGAATAGGCATATTATGTTGTGCTACGCTATTTTTATCAGCCACAACCCTCTTGGCACAAAATGCACCAACCGAGGATGACTACTACAGGTTAATTACGGTACCAACGCCCGAGGGCATCCAGATGGAAGGAGGAGGGGTGTTGGCCCTTCCCAATGGAAAACTTGCTGTTTGCACCAGACGGGGAGATGTTTGGATTATTGAAAATCCATCCATGGCCAATGGAGTATCCCCAACTTTTAAAAAATTCGCCTCCGGATTGCACGAACCTTTAGGATTGGCCTATCATGACCAAGCCCTATATACTGCCCAAAGAGGAGAGTTGACCAAACTAATTGACACCAACGGTGATGACGTGGCAGATGAGTACAAGACCATATATGCTTGGCCTATTTCTACCCACTACCACGAGTATTCCTTTGGTCCGGTATTGGCTCCGGACAATACCTTTTTTGTAACGGCCAATGTGGCCTTCGGAAATGAAGAATGGTGGAGAGGGGAAAGCAGGGTACCCTGGAGGGCCTGGACCATGAAAATCACCGAAGATGGAAAAATGGAACCCTGGGCAACGGGTATGCGATCCCCAGCAGGTTATGGCCTGGTAGACGGGGAATTGTTTTACACGGACAATCAAGGAGACTGGGTAGGTTCAGGCGCTATTTGGCATCTTCCAAAAGGTGCCTTTGCCGGACATCCGGCCGGACTTAGATGGACCGGGCATGAGGATTCTCCAATTAAACTTACCGAGGACGAATTCTATAGCAAATTGGATAAAAGGCAGGTCAAGGTAAATGGGCGTTATGTGAAGCCTGAAAACATCATGGACGAAAAAAATCCAGCTTTTGCCTATGAAATAAAAAAATCCTTCCCCGAATTAAAATTACCTGCGGTCATATTGCCACATGGTATTTTGGGCATATCCAATTCCGAAATCAAGGTCGATGAAACCAAGGGTAAATTTGGTCCATTTGAAGGACAATTACTAGTGGGCGACATGGGGCAGAGTAAGATAATGAGGGTAGTCTTGGAAAAAGTGAAGGGAGAATACCAGGGTGTAGCCTTCGATTTCAGAGCAGGTTTTCAGTCAGGTGTGATGCGTATGGATTTTGATAATGATGGAAAGCTTTTCGTAGGGGAGACCAACAGAGGTTGGGGTTCTGCCGGCACCACCAATTCTGGTCTGGAATATTTAACCTGGACCGGACGTACCCCTTTTGAAATGAAAACTGTAAGCGCCACGCCCGATGGTTTTGAAATTGAATTTACTTTGCCCGTGGACAAAGCTTCGGCCGAGGATCTGGATTCCTATTTCGGAAAAAGTTACATTTATAAATATCATGCAGCCTACGGTAGTCCACAGACAAATATTGAGGAAATTAAGATTAAAGGGGTAAAAGTGAGTGATGATGGCATGAAGGTCCGCATAGTCATTGACAATATTAGGCAATACTATGTCCACGAAATTATGTTGCCCGGGGTAAAAGCCAAGGAATCCGGTCACACCATTTTACATCCTACCTTGTACTACACCCTAAATAATATACCTGAAGGAGCTTTAACTCCCGCATCCGAACTCTCCACCAAGCGAAGTAGTTTATTAAAAAAAGCTGTCAGCTTTAGGAAACCGGCTCCAAAAAAACCTTCAGTCAAGAACAAGGTATTGTCGGACACCGAAGTACAGCCACTTTTGATGTCCAACACTTGTGTTGCATGCCACCATAAGGAAAAGAGGGTCATTGGGCCTTCATTTACCGAGATATCAAAACGCAATTACAACAATGAAAAAATAGTGGAGTTAATATATAACCCACAGCCCAAAAATTGGCCTGAATACGCAACCCCCATGGCACCTATGCCCCATGTGCCCAAAGATGAAGCCCTTAAAATTGCCGGGTGGATCAATTCATTGAAGAAGTAATATTTTAAAAAAAATCAAAAAAAAGAGCGGCTCAATGGCAATATTGAGCCGCTCTTTTATTTTTAAAACACAGTCCTATTCCTTTATGTTGCCCCAGGTAATATTTCCACTTTCAATTCCCTTTACGAGCTCGGAATACCCCTCCAACATTGCCTTAGCCTCACTTGAATTGGAATGGTAACAACAAAGAGCGGCCGCTTTTCTTTCGGCCATATTTTCACTGGCAAATAACCGTTTCATATCCTTTAGGAGTTTGTCGTTCATAAAATTGCCCACAGGCCTCCAAAAGCAGGGATCTATCTCCCTTGATGCCGCCCAACGCTCGTGGGCGTAATCCGAAATAATTCTTGCAAGTTCCTTGTTCCCCCTTTTTTCCACCTGCACTATTTCATTTAGATTTTGCTGCATAAACGCTGCCTTAAGGTACATTTGGTTCCATTGCTGTTCATTAAAATAAAGCGCAGGATACGGGTTGTTTAACGCTATAGCATCAAAAACGGTAGAAATATTGGTCCTAAGTGCTTCCACTGCCTGTACTTTATAGTTTTCAGGATGGGGCAACAATACCAAAAATTTCAGGAAGGTTTCAAGTTCGCCCTTATCCGCCACCTCAATAATATTGGCCACCTTGGCCTTAAAAAATTCTTCCTTGGCCTCCAATACCTTATAAAGCAAATAAATTCTCCCTATCTGCTGAAGATTGGCATGTTGAACTTCTAGGTAATCCTTTAATTCCTTATCATCCAATAAAAGCGAAAGATCTTTTTCAGATTTAATTTTCGCGGGCACCAAGCTATAGGTCAGATACAAATCCTTTGTAGACTCTGATTCCACAATACCTTCAATTTTCGAAAACAGCCATTGTCTGTTTTCTTTGTCCACATTATCCTCTAAAATTTTCAGAAGCTGGGTACCGATATTTTTAAACAACATATTACAATATATTTATTCCGTGTTAAACTATAAATTTCAATATTACGTTTAGTAAGACCATGAGCAATTCATATGATTCCACCCTGTCTACAAAGAAGGTTTAAATATAAAACTATATCAGCATAAATTACCGCGGTTTATGGTATTCTTTCTATTTTTGAAATAGAAAATTGTGCTATGTTAGGTTTAAAATTACCCACAGACCCAAGATGGGTCAACATTGTTGAGAAAAATATCGATGAAATATTAACAGATCATGCCTATTGTGAGCAAAAGGCCGCAAGTACGGCTATTTCATTGATCGTTAGCTTTCCCGAATACACAGAACTTACCCAAGAAATGATAGCCTTGTCCAGGGAGGAAATGGGACATTTTAAAATGGTTCACGACCGAATATTGGATCGTGGAAAAACACTTGGAAGAGACAGAAAGGACGAATATGTTGTTGCCTTATTAAAATTTTTTCCCAAAGGTGGCAGCAGAACCACCCAATTGGTGCACCGTTTGTTATATGCCGCATTAATCGAAGCCCGAAGCTGTGAACGCTTTAGATTATTATCCGAGCAATTACAGGACAAGGAGCTTGCTGATTTTTACCACAAACTAATGATCAGTGAGGCAGGTCATTACACTATGTTCCTAAACTTCGCCCGCAAGTATGGGGATCGTAAGGAAGTGGACCAAAAATGGGATGCATTATTATCATATGAAGCATCTATCATGAAGGATCTAGGTACTTCTGAAACCGTACACGGTTAAATTGGCTTCCTGGAAATAAGGTCAATAAAAGGTATTGAACCTAGATCCCGCCGAAAAAGGCGGGATTAGTTCAACTTACAATTTTAAGTGCGTCTTACCGACTTCTCAAAATTGAGTTTCACTAATAAACCTATAAGTTGTTCTGGAAATCCTTACTCTTTGGCGTAGTACAGGGTTTTTATTATCCCGTCTGACAAGCCTATTTTAGGAACATGAATTTTTTTGGCTCCGACCCATTTGGCGGAGGAGACAAAAATTTGCGTTGCAGGAATAATTACATCCGCCCTATCAGGATTTAGTCCCAATTCCGAAATCCTTTCCTCAAATGTCAGGCTCGTCAGAAAATGATATTGCGCCCTTAACCAAATATAGGAAAGGGACTCCCCCTCCTTTCTACCAGACATTTTATGTAATTTATTAATATTTCCTCCAGAACCAATGATCGATAAATTGGGAAGTCCCTTCACGTGTTTCTTCAGCCAGTGTTCCAATTCATTCCACTTGGTATCATCTACCATATCATTTAGGAGCCGAACAGTTCCAATTTTAAAGGATTCCGAAATTTTTATCTTCCCTTCGGAAAAAACAGTGAACTCGGTACTCCCTCCTCCCACATCTATATAAAGATAAGTTTCATCTTTCCTAATCAGATTCTTAAGGTCTGTGGAAGCTATAATAGAAGCCTCCCTTTCCCCATCTATCAACTGAATCTGTACCCCTGTGGCCTCTAAGATATTGTCTATAACCAGCTGTCCATTATCCGCTTCCCTCATAGCCGAAGTTGCACAGGCCATATATTTTTCCACCCCATGTACTTCCATTAAGAGCTGAAATGCCTTCATAGCATTCAACAACCGCTCTTCATTACGTTTGGAAATAGTTCCATTCTTAAATACATCTTCCCCTAACCTAATTGGCAATCGGACCAAGGCACTTTTTCTAAAAAGGGTATCTTTCCCTTCTTCTTCAATTACGTTATGTGTAAGCAACCGTATGGCATTGGAGCCTATGTCTATGGCCGCATATTTCCGAACTTTCAAAGTAGCTGTTTTTTTTAGGAATTCAATTTATTAAGGTAGTAATCATAGGTGGCGAATTGTGAACGCACTTTGGGATTATTGTTCCTTCTATAGGCATTATCATGTTTTTCGGAAAACACCCTTGCCTTTACATTATCCCTCCAAGAAATATCAAAGGTATCCAAAAGCTCTTGTTTAACGTCCCCATCATAAATAGGTACTCCAACTTCTACACGATAGTCCAAATTTCTCGTCATCCAATCGGCCGAGGATATATATACTTTGGAATTACCATCATTTCCAAAAATGAAGATCCTAGGGTGCTCCAAAAATTTATCCACAATACTAACAGCCTCTATGTTTTCACTCATTCCCTTAACCCCTGGCACCAAACAGCAAATACCCCTGATAATAAGCTGAATTTTTACTCCTGCCCTACTGGCCTCATACAGTTTGTCCACCATTTTATAGGAGGTAAAACTGTTCATTTTTATCTTGATATAGGCCTCCTTGCCCGCCTTGGCATTTTGAATTTCCTTATCGATCAACTTCTTGAACACATTTTTGGTATAATGCGGAGAAACAATCAGATGTTTGTATTTATTGATCTTATAGGTAGTTTCAAAGAAATCAAAGACTTTGTTCAATTCCTTCAGTATCCCATCATGTGCCGTAAATAGGGTATAATCCGTATAGATACGGGCCGTTGATTCATTAAAGTTACCTGTACTAACAAATCCGTAGCGTTTAATTTGTGTCCCTTCTTCCCGCTCTACCAGACATATTTTGCTATGCACTTTTAAGCCACGCACACCAAAAATAAGTTTTACCCCCTCGGATTGTAACTGTTCCGCATATTCAATATTGGCCTGTTCGTCAAACCTGGCCTGTAACTCTATCTGTACCGTTACCTGTTTTCCATTTTTTACGGCATTTATCAAGGAGGCCGCCACCTGGGAGTTATCGGCCAATCTGTATACTGTAATCTTGATATTTCTCACCTTGGGATCCAGGGCCGCCTCCCTTAGAAACTTGATAATGTAGGAAAAGGTCTGATATGGGGTATACTGCAGGAAATCTTTTTCCGCTATCCGCTCAAAAAGGCTGCCCTCCAATGAAATTCCCTTTATGGGAAGTGGGGTAATCTTAGCGTACATGAGATCATTTCTGCCCAAGCTGGGAAAGCCCATATAATCCCGTCTATTGTGATATCTACCCCCTGGAATTACACTATCCGTGTCCTCTATATCCATTTTTTCCTTTAAGAAATCGAGCGTATCCTTACCTATGCTCTTATCGTACACAAAGCGCACTGGATCACTTATTTTTCGATGCTCAACACTGGACGATATTTTTTCAATAAAACTCTTGCTTAAGTCATTATCCATGTCCAACTCGGCATCACGGGTAATTTTTATCATATGCGCCGAGATGGATTCATAGTCGAACATATTAAAAATACTCCCCAGGCAATACCTGATAAGATCATCGAGAATGATGATATAATTTTTATCGCCCTCCTTCGGCAACACCACAAAACGATCTATACCCTTAGGTATTTCTATTAGTGCATATCGCTTTTCCTTGACATTGGATTTGCTGCCCGGCTCTTTCTTTAAAATCAGTTTTACCGCCAGATAGGCCGCTGTATCCTTTAGCATGGGGAAGCCGGCCAAATCGTTTAAAATAATGGTCATCAAAACTGGACTGACCTTTTCGATAAAATAATTCTTTATAAAGGAACATTGGGACTCCGTGATTTTTTTTTCATTGATCAAAAAAATATTCTGGGTTTCCAATTCCTTTTCAATATCGCTTAATATCTTTAAGCTTTTGGTTTGCTGTTTAATTACGATTTCGGTGATTTCCTCGAGAAGATCCTTTGCTGTTTCCCCGCCCAGAACACTTTTCCCGGATCTTCCAGCATCCACTATTCTTTTAACGGTGGCATACCTTACCTTAAAGAATTCGTCCAAGTTATTGGAAAATATCCCTAAAAACCGGAGTCGCTCAATTAAAGGAACATTCTTGTCTGCACTTTCCTGTAAAACCCTCTCATTAAAACTTAACCAACTTATTTCTCTATTTATATATTGATTTTTACTCTTGATCATTCTTATAATTGTTTTGGAAAAAGTGTCCGTACCGTAATACCTTTTGTTACGGTACCCCAATCGTTTGTGTCAAATTGTAATTGTACCAGCCCACTGGTAGGAACATTGTCAATATACATGTTTCCAAGGGAATTGGCAATATGTGTAAAGGCTTCGTTATGTCCAAATATAATAACAGTATCCTTGTCATTGTTCAGTCCTTTTATAAATCGACATACATCCTCACCCGAAAAATCATATAAGTCATTGGACAATTGAAATTTTGTGTATGAATAATTTATGGCTCTTAAAAAAATCATAGCGGTATGCAAGGCTCTATTGGCCGGACTGGAATAAGCTGCATCAATATGGTTTAAATTGGACGAAAATTCCTTGGCCACCTTATTCACATCCTTTATCCCCCTTTCCATTAGTGGTCTATCCCTATCCGAAACATTGTATTCCCAAGAAGATTTTCCGTGCCTTACCAATATTACCGTTTTCATACGTTTACATCCTTTAAATTTATTGAAAAAAAGAAAACTAAAAATTGAGAATGTGTGCCTCCCCGGCTCCACCGGTAATCACAGACTACACCCTAACATTAAATACTTAAAATATTGCCTTTTAGGAAAATTGTCAAATTTTGTATTCGTCCGTTTCCCTTATGTCCTTTAAATAAATTGCACATCCCCAGGACAATTCAAATCCAATGTATTGCTAAAAATCAAGGTGCCAACCTTTCCATTTTCCAATCCAAATTAGCCTGTAAACTATAGCGTATCCTATCGTGCAACCTATTGGGACGTCCCTGCCAGAATTCCATGGATATAGGTTTTACAATAAAGCCGCCCCAGTATTTGGGACGTTCTATCTCCTTATTATCATATTCCTTCTCCAACGCCTTTAATTTCTTTTCCAAATATTCCCTGCTCGGAACCACCTCGCTCTGTTTGGATACTATTGCTCCCAGTTTACTCCCCTCGGGTCGTGATTCAAAATATCCGTCAGATAAATTTTCCGCTATTTTCTCCGCCCTTCCCTTTATAATGATCTGCCTTTCCATATTGGGCCAAAAAAAAGAAATACACACATTGGGATTTTGGGTAATGGCCCTGCCCTTTTCACTTTCATAATTGGTATAAAAAATAAAACCTTCATAGGTGTATTTCTTCAACAATACCACCCTGTTCTTTGGAAACCCGTCCAAACCTATGGTAGACACCGTCATGGCATTGGGTTCATCCACTCCTTCGGAAGCTTCAACTTCATAAAACCATTTTTGAAATAATTCCATAGGGTTATCCGAAATAACCTCTTCTGTAAGAGAGCTTTTCTCATAGGACTTCCTGTAATTCCCTAGGTCTTTTTGCATATGTATTCTTGGATATTATTATCGCGAAAAGTTAATATACAAAATTGCACAAAACAAACTGAAATGCGAAAAGTAAGTGGAGTTTTTTTAAGCACTATATACATGGGAAAGACCCATACGATAATTTGCAGACGTAGATTACCAATGGTCCCGGGAAACTAATACATTCTACTTTTATCAAAACGGGAAATTTAAAGAAGTATCCGTTAAAAACCCGGTACATTTGGAGGTTACCGATCTAGACCTAAAGTCGTACAACATCTAGATCTTCATTGGCTCCCCTGTAAAGTGACAGCTATTTCCTGGGCTATAGCTCAAACTCCTTACCGTCGTCCGCTAGTTCCACATTTGGAAATATGGTTTTGGCCTCTTCCCTAAAGAGGTCCAAAGATTGGTACCTGGTTGAAAAATGTCCCAATATCAACATCCCTACATTGGCCTCCCTGGCAATGGTAGCAGCCTCCTTGGCGGTGGAATGTTTTGTTTTGGGGGCCAATCTTTTTTCCGTCTCCAAGAATGTGGCCTCGTGATATAAGACATCAACATTCTGGATCCAAGGAACAATTTTTGGGGAAAAGGCCGTATCACTACAAAAAGCATAACTCTTTGCTGCAGGAGGATCAAAGGTAATTAAGGCATTGGGTATCACTTCCTGGTTGTCCAAGGTAATGTCCTTTCCCAGTTTAATATTTTGAAAGTAACATTTATCTATTTTGTACTTTGCAACGGCCTCTACATTTAATTTGCGTTCTCCCAACTCCTCCCTGATCAGAAAACCATTGGTATATATCCTGTGTTCCAATGGAATTGTGGTTATGGACACCTTGTCATCCCCAAATATCCGTTCTGGCTCATTTGAAGTCAATTCATGGAAAAGAAGTGGATAATTGGTCCAAGAATCCCCCAATTTGAGAAAAAGGGTAATTGCCTCCTTAATTCCCTTCGGGCCGTAAACATGTAGTTCATTGGTCCTGCCCAACAACCTAAAAGTAGATATTAATCCGGGTAGACCAAAAAAATGGTCTCCGTGCAAATGTGATATTAAAATATGATTGATACGGGAAAATTTTATCTTGCTCTTACGCAATTGCACCTGTGTCCCTTCTCCACAGTCTATCAAAAACAATTGATTCTTAATCTCCAGTACTTGCGACGTGGGATTGTTAAAAGATCTTGGTGTTGCCGCGTAACAACCCAATACGGTTAGCTTCATAAAAAGGCAATATTGAAGTGGAAAATGGAAGATTATACCCTGGTTATATTCAAAAGACTTACAAACCACAATGATAACCCACTAAATATGGCAATCATTACAATTATAATCCTTCTTCCACTATCACTTATAAATTATTTATTTTTAAAGTTCCAAGTCCCTTTCAATCTCCTCCATTTCTATAATATCCTTTGCCTCTTGAATGGTAGGCACCACACAGATATGGTCCGGGACCTCGTCATAGGAAACTTTTCCAGTTACCAGGACGAAGGATTTTTTAGTCTTTCGATGGGCATTGGAGATTTCCAAAAATTCCAAAACGTCGTTGGAGGTCAGTTTTGAAAAAGAAAAAAGGTTCACAATTATGTGATCGTTCTTAATTTTGGGATATATTTCCTTAAGATTGGATAGAAACTTGTTCAAGGAGATATTTTCTTGAAGCACAGTGGTTACATTTCCTTCTTTATCCAAAATCATAGGCCTTTCATTTAATTTTTGACGCCAACAAGTAAATCACAGCCATACGTATGGCGACCCCATTTTCTACCTGGTTCAATATAATGGATTGTTTGGAATCCGCTACATCACTGGTTATTTCCACTCCGCGGTTAATGGGCCCTGGGTGCATAATTACAACTTCCTTGTCCAGACTGTTCAACAAGGCTTTATTAACCCCATACTGCTGGGTGTACTCCCTTGTAGTCGGGAAATAACTAATATCGAGTCTTTCATTCTGAATTCGCAGCATATTGGCAACATCGCACCAGTTCAAGGCTTTTCTCAGATTGGTTTCTACAGTGACACCCAAGGATTCTATATGTTTGGGAAGCAAGGTCCTAGGTCCGCACACCTTTACATTGGCGCCCTGTAATTGCAGGGCAAAGATATTGGAAAGTGCCACCCGTGAATGAAGGATATCCCCTACGATAACTACATTTTTTCCTGCCACGTCCCCCAATTTTTCCCTAATGGAATAGGAATCCAATAAGGCTTGAGTTGGATGCTCATGGGCACCGTCCCCTGCATTGACTATAGAGGCCTTAACGTGTTTGGAAAGGAAGATTCCCGCTCCGGGGTTGGGATGTCGCATTACCACCATATCTACCTTCATGGAAAGGATATTATTTACGGTATCGATCAAGGTCTCCCCTTTTTTTACTGAAGATTGCGCTGCGGAAAAATTAACAACATCTGCGGACAGTCTCTTTTCTGCCAATTCAAAGGAAAGTCGTGTACGGGTACTGTTTTCAAAAAATATATTGGCTATGGTGATATCGCGTAGGGAAGGAACTTTTTTAATAGATCGGTTGATCACTTCCTTAAAGTGATCTGCAGTTTCAAAAATGAGCTGAATATCCGATTCCTTCAGATACTTGATTCCCAACAAGTGTTTTACACTTAATTCGCCCATACCTATGTCTTTACTAAATATATTACATCCTCTCCATCATTTTCCTCCCACATTACCTTTACCTTTTCTCCATTTATAGCATCTACTTGCCGCCCTCTATAATTGGGCTGTATTGGCAAATGCCTACTAAAACGCCGGTCGATCAATGTCAACAACTCTATTTCCAACGGCCTCCCAAAAGACTGGATCGCCGTTAAAGCCGCCCTTATACTTCTGCCCGTATAAAGTACATCATCTACAAAAACTACCTTCTTATCCTCAACTAGAAAATCGATTTTGGTCTTGTTGGCTTCCAAGGTCTTGTCGCCTCTCCTAAAATCGTCGCGGTAAAATGTAATGTCCAAGAATCCTAAATCTATTTTTTTTACCCCATAATCCTCTTTAAGGATCTTGGCAAGGCGTGAAGCCAAAAATATCCCTCTAGGCTGTATCCCTATGAGAACGGTATTTTTAAAATCGAGATGGTTTTCTAATAATTGGCAAGCCAGGCGATGCAGGATAATATTTATTTCTTTGGAAGAAAGTAATACTTTTTGACTCATAGATGATTTGGCCAATGCTTTTGAATTACAAAAGTAGGGATTTCTATTTAATATTGCCGCCATAAAAACAAAAGACCCTTACAGATCTGAAATAAGTAATTTGAACCCATATACAACACCCTGAAAACCTTTGGTTTGCATTGGAACCAAGCCTACCCCTAAAAGAATGTACAATTGTAATAGAAACGGATCAATCTCAAAAGTTGTGTGCGAATTGCAAAAAAATATAATTTACTATCTCAAGTTTGTGTCCTGTTCATTTTTTGCATCGCCCAAATGCGTAGCATTCATGAATACCATTAAAAATCAATAACAACCAATTGAGTAAAATGAAAGAATAATTTAATCATTGGTTTTACTAAATTACTCCTATTAAATAAAACTATTGATCATAGAAACCCCAAAAGGAATCCAAAACCAGTAAATTTTACCAACAAAAAAGAGGCTGTCTAAAAAGGCAGTCTCTTTTTTTTTGTTTATGATTTTAAAAAAAGTATTGATTTTCTTATCTTAATGGTATGAAAAGCAATGTCGTTTGGAAGACCAATAATCAGACGCAAT
>NZ_QJJZ01000024.1 GCF_003201775.1 Arenibacter sp. ARW7G5Y1
TTTTAAACAGAAGTACAAATGCTTCAGCAGAATCCTTTAATGCCAAAGTAAAGGCTTTTAGATCACAATTTAGGGGAGTCAGGAATACGGAATACTTCTTATATCGCTTGATTAAATTATATTCTTAAAATGGTAAAAACCCAACTTTTGGGATTGATCCCTGAAAAACACTCCAATTCTGTACCTATTCTGTACCCCTTGAAAAAAAGAAAGGCCTCACATTTCTGTGAAGCCTTGTCTTTCCTAGTAGCGGGAACTGGACTCGAACCAGTGACCTTCGGGTTATGAGCCCGACGAGCTACCTACTGCTCTATCCCGCGATGTATGTTCAATGTACCTTAATGGTACTGTCATTTTATTTTTTTTTCAGTCAGAGTAGGTACCCTGTCCTGAGCGTAGTCGAAGGATGCTGCTTGGTTCCTGAGCGAAGCCGAAGGACTATCCCGCGATGTGCGTTTCCAAAATTATCAACCTGGCTCTAAACCCTCAGTTCATAATGCTGACTGAATTATTTCGGACTGCAAAGATACATCCTTTTTATGATTTCCCAAATCTATTTTAGATTAAATATTAAAATTGAGCCTAATTTTTTATCTATCATTTAAAAATGCACAGTTGTAGTCCTCCTTGTCCAAAATCTTTCTATTTTGTATCGATTTTAATTAAATCCGTCACCTTTAATTCGCCCGATTATTTATGGATAACTATGGTTTTCTCTCAATCCTGCCACCTATCATTGCCATCGTATTGGCACTCAGAACCAAACAAGTTTATGTGGCCCTGCTTTTTGGAATATGGTTTTCATGGGTCATCATTAATGACTGGAATTTTCTTACCGGTACGCTAGCGGCCATAGAGGGATTGGTAAATGTTTTTAAATCCCCGGGAAATACAAGGACCATAATGTTCAGTGCATTGGTAGGGGCACTGCTGCTGTTCATTCAATACTCCAAAGGGGTGGAGGGATTTATAAACCAGATCAATAGGGTAATCCTCTATTTTGAGAAAAAGCAGAGTGGATATAGTAGGGTAGTGGTGCAGCTTATGGCGTTACTTACCGGAATTTTACTATTTGTGGAGACAAGTATTAGTTCCTTGACAGTTGGGACCCTTTACCGACCCGTTTTTGATAAGCTTAAAATTCCGAGGGAAAAACTCGCCTATATTGCCGATTCCAGTTCCGCCCCTTCCTCCATTTTAATTCCCTTTAATGCATGGGGGGCTTTTATAATGGGGTTACTGCTTACGCAGGGAATAGAGAATCCGTTTGGGACCATGCTTGCTTCCATAGCCTATAATTTTTACCCTATTCTCGCCATAGTGATTGTTTTCGTGGTAATTATCGGCAAAAAGGATATAGGACCTATGGGCAAGGCCGAAAAACGCACCAGGGAAACAGGGAAATTGTTAAGTGATACTGCCAAACCCATGCTGTCCAGTGAGATAACCTCTTTTGAATCCAAGGCAGGAATCAAGGCCAAGGCGTATAATATGGTCGTGCCCTTGGCGACTATGGTATTTATGATGCCAATTAATTTGGCCTATACGGGTTGGGGTGCCGTGGAGGACGCCTCTTCATTTTCGGACCATCTTTTTAAGGCAATAGGCAATGGGTCTGGTTCATCATCCGTGCTATATGCAGTACTAACGGCAATTTTAGTTGCCATGGTAATGTATAGAGTGCAAAAAATTATGAAAACCAAAGAAATGATCGACCTGACCCTGAAGGGAATTAGCGAACTGATGCCACTAGCTTTGTTGATGTTATTGGCCTTTGCAATAGGAGACGCATGTAATGCCTTGGGTACCGGGCAATTTATAGCAAATTGGTCCAAGGACTGGTTGTCGCCTGCTTTTTTACCGGCTGTTATTTTTGTGATCAGCTCCCTTATAGCGTTTTCAACTGGGACTTCCTGGGGAACCTTTGCCATTATGATGGCGATCTCCATGCCCATGGCCGAAATCCATGGAGCACCACTGCCTTTAATTGTGGCCGCTACCTTAGGGGGTGGGGTTTTTGGAGACCACTGTTCCCCTATTTCGGACACCTCCATTATTTCATCCATGGCCTCTGCCAGTGATCACATAGACCATATAAATACACAGTTGCCCTATGCCCTGATCGGCGGTTTGGTAACAGTGCTTCTTTATGTAATTTTAGGCCTAATCATGATTTAGATGGTAGGATTCCACTACCTTTGCAACTATTAAAGTTAAAAAGGAAAGATGTCGCATAAAGCTGGTTTTGTAAATATTATAGGAAATCCCAATGTGGGGAAGTCCACACTTATGAATGCCTTTGTTGGGGAAAAGTTATCCATAATTACTTCCAAGGCACAAACAACCCGGCACCGAATTTTGGGAATTGTCAATGGGGACGATTTTCAAGTGGTACTTTCCGATACCCCGGGAATCATCAAACCGGCCTATGAATTGCAATCGTCTATGATGGACTTTGTGAAATCGGCCTTTGAAGATGCCGATGTATTGCTTTATATGGTTGAAATTGGTGAAAAGGCCTTAAAGGACGAGCGCTTTTTTGAAAAACTAAAAAATACCAAAATCCCTGTTTTGCTTTTATTGAACAAGATTGACGTATCCGAACAGAATATTTTGGAAGAGCAGGTTCAATATTGGCACGAACAATTACCGACCGCTGAAATACATCCCATATCCGCCTTGCAGAATTTTAATGTGAAGGAAGTCTTTCTACGGATATTGGAATTGTTGCCGGAAGCCCCGCCATATTATCCAAAGGACCAATTAACGGACAAGCCGGAGCGATTTTTTGTAAACGAAACCATCAGGGAAAAAATCCTTCAATTCTACAAAAAGGAAATCCCATATTCAGTGGAGATCGATACCGAGGAATTCTTTGAAGACGAGGACATTATCCGAATGCGATCCGTTATCATGGTGGAACGCGATTCCCAAAAAGGGATTATTATTGGCCACAAGGGAAGTGCCCTAAAAAGGGTAGGAGTGGAAGCCCGTAAGGATTTGGAAAAATTCTTCGATAAACAGGTGCATTTGGAACTCTATGTAAAAGTAAACAAGAATTGGAGAAGCGATCCCAATCAGTTGAAGCGCTTTGGCTACAATCAGGGTTAGTATTTTAAAAGTTCGTTTTTAGGGAGGTAAATGTTTCTTAGTTTTCTTTGTCCACCCCATTTAGGCTAGATCCTTAACAATTAGTTATTATTTATTTTACGCTTAGCTTATAGCCGGTTTACATCTTTGGTTTTAAATAAATAACCAAAGAAAATGAAGAAAACACTTTTAGCACTTTTCGTAGGTGGAATGCTATTCACCTCTTGTATCAAAGATCATATTGGCCATGGTGGCGGTAATGACGACGTAGATGTATCAACCCTTACATTTGCCAAAATAGGTGGGTTCTCCAATGGAACAGGAGAGGAAGGTTTTGCTGAAATCAGTGCCTTTGATCCCAAGACCAACAAATTGTTTATCGTAAATCCGGTCCAGTCCGAAGTTTCGGTTTGGGATATTTCATCTCCTTCCTCCTCAGTAAAATTGAGCTCAATTTCATTGGTGGGAACTCCAAATAGTGTTGCTGTTCACGACGGACTTTTGGCTGTAGCTGTAGAAAATGCCAATAAACAAATGAATGGTACAGTACAGACTTATGATACCGAGACCCAAGCCTTGGTAAATACATATAATGTAGGTGCATTGCCAGACATGGTTGCTTTTAGTCCTGATGGAAAATATATAATTTCTGCCAATGAAGGGGAACCAAATGCTGATTATTCGGTAGATCCAGAGGGGTCCATTTCTGTAGTGGACGTTCAAAAAAATGAGGTTAATACTATGTTTTTTACTTCCTATAGTGCGGCTTCAATAGGGAACGATTTTAGGGTTTTTGGTCCATCGGCAAGTATTGCCCAGGATGTGGAACCGGAATATGTGGCAGTTTCGGACGATAGTAAGTTTGCCTATGTAACGCTTCAGGAAAATAATGGTATTGCCGTAGTCGATTTAAAGAATAAGGCCATTGCCAATGTTTTTGGTCTAGGTGTAAAGGATTATTCTTTTGGGGAAAATATGATGGACGCCAGCAATAAGGATGATGTGGTAGGGAACTTTCGGAATTGGCCAGTGCTTGGTTTTTATATGCCGGATGCCATTACTTTTACCAAGCTAGATGGCATGGATTATATTATTACGGCCAATGAAGGGGATTCTAGGGATTACGATGGATATTCCGAAGAGGAAAGGGTAGAAGATGTAATCTTGGATCCGTTAGCTTTCCCTAATGCCGCTGATCTACAAATGGAGGAAAATTTGGGAAGGTTAAAAATTACCACGGCAAATGGTGATATCGATGGCGATGGAGACTTTGATAAAATATATGCCTACGGAGGAAGGTCTTTTACAATCTGGTCTACTTCTGGGACTTTGGTATATGACAGTGCCGATGAAATTGGAAGAAGGACTTTAGAGCTTAACCCATCTTATTTTAATGCCGATGAGGGTGAAGCCGATGGACGAAGTGATGATAAAGGTGCCGAGCCAGAATCTGTAACCACTTTGAAGGTGGGCAGTTCTACTTTGTTATTTGTTGGTTTGGAGCGTACAGGTGGTGTTTTGGTGTATGATATTACCAATCCCAATAGTCCAGAATACGTAAATTGGCTTTTTGATTCCTCGGATATTGCTCCCGAAGGTCTGGTGACTATTTCAGAGGAAAATAGCCCAACAGGAAATACCTTGGTAATTATCACCAATGAAGTTTCCAACACCGTAGCGATTTACGAAATAAAATAGATTGCAATTTGTTTTGTAAGTATTCCCCGGGTATCTGCCCTGTATACTCGGGGATTATTTTTTGTAATAGTCACTTCGACAGAGTCTATTTTTTGGACGACTAAAAGTCGCACATTTTAGGCCGGACCCATTGGTGTGTTTTGGTAACTCTAGGTATTTATTTGGATGAATTACATTCTCCGATTATTGCTTGGTGGCTGAACGGAGCCGAAGCCACATTCAAAAGTTTTTCTTGCTGACCCTATTCGATTTCGACTACGCTCAATCTCCGCCAAGACCATGAAACTTTAAGCCAGAAACTTTGAACTTTCAACCTTGGCATGCCGTAACATAAACTCATGCAATTGATGCATTTGGGGCTTGCCCTTTCTTTTTCCTATCCTACCAAATACATAAAGAACAATCCATACAATGACCATTAAGGCCATTAATCCGATCTGCAGGTCCGTTTCTTTACCCAGCGCATTATTGGAATAGGCCCATACCCCAAAAATAATGAACAATGTGGCCACTCCGAAATGCACGAACATAAAAAATGTCCATAAGGTAGGGTTGGGACCAAACAATCCGTAGATAGTGCTGCCGCCTTCTTCCCGGTCCACCACTTCTATCTGCAGTTGGGGCGACCAAAAATGGGATTCCGCCTTATTGAATTTTATAAAAACATGATGATCGGAAATCTTTACGACAAAAGGAGGAGTGTCCTCATTTTGGAATAATTGCAATATGGATTTCGCAGGACCTTTTAGATTAATTTGGAATCTTGGTCTTAGGATAATTTCGTTGGGTAACACTTTCAAACTAGATGGCTGATAATTAGGATAAAAGATACTGTTTTTTCTTCGGATATAAATAGTACTTTTGCATCAAATTAAAAGTATGAGTGCTATTGTAGCCATTGTAGGAAGACCTAATGTAGGCAAATCAACCTTTTTTAATCGATTGATTCAAAGAAGAGAGGCCATTGTTGATGCCGTAAGTGGGGTTACACGAGATCGTCATTATGGTAAGAGTGATTGGAACGGAGTAGAGTTTTCTTTGATCGATACCGGTGGATATGTGTTGGGGAGCGATGACGTTTTTGAAAAGGAAATAGATAAGCAAGTAGAATTGGCCATCGATGAGGCAGACGCCATTATCTTTATGGTAGACGTGGAATCTGGGGTTACCGGAATGGATGAGGATGTAGCCAATTTGTTAAGGCGCGTAAATAAGCCCGTTTTCTTGGTGGTCAATAAAGTAGACAACGGAAAAAGAGCCGAGGATGCCGTTGAGTTCTATTCTTTGGGTCTAGGGGAGTATTATACCATTGCCAGTATAAACGGTAGTGGTACGGGCGACTTACTGGACGATTTGGTGAAGGTGTTGCCGGAAAAGGAAAAAGAGAAGGACGACTTGCCTCGTTTTGCCGTGGTTGGAAGACCCAATGCAGGAAAATCATCCTTTATCAATGCCCTGATTGGGGAAGAGCGATATATAGTGACCGATATTGCGGGTACTACTAGAGATAGTATAGATACCAAATACAACCGGTTTGGGTTCGAATTTAATTTGGTAGATACGGCCGGAATCCGTCGTAAGGCCAAGGTCCGGGAAGATCTGGAGTTCTATTCCGTAATGCGTTCTGTAAGGGCCATAGAACATTCGGACGTTTGTATTCTTATGTTGGATGCTACCCGAGGTTTTGACGGACAAGTGGAAAATATTTTCTGGTTGGCTCAGCGCAACAACAAGGGAATAGTGATCCTGGTTAATAAATGGGATTTGGTTGAGGATAAGGAAACCAACACCATTAAGCAATACACCCAAAAAATAAAGGAGGCAATAGCTCCTTTTACAGATGTGCCCATTCTTTTTGTATCCGTCCTGACCAAACAGCGTATCTATAAGGCTATTGAAACAGCAGTTCAAGTCTATGAAAATAGGCAAAAAAAGGTCGTTACCAGAAAACTGAACGATATCATGTTGCCCATTATAGAAAATTATCCTCCACCGGCCTATAAGGATAAGTATGTTAAAATAAAGTTCTGTACTCAACTGCCAACCCCCTATCCACAGTTCGCTTTTTTCTGTAATCTTCCACAATATGTAAGGGATCCCTACAAGCGATTTCTGGAGAATAAGCTAAGGGAGAATTTTGATTTTACCGGGGTACCGGTAACGGTATTTATGAGAAAGAAATAGGGATCTGCACTGGTATTGAGGTATTTCTAAAAGTGAGGTCTTAAAGTTCTGTTAACCATTTGGGTCGTAGTAGGGCAAGGGTTATTTTTGGGGGCTTACCATACTACCAAGAATCCAAGACAGAATTACCAAATGAAGAAATTTCACCTTTCTATCCTATTTTCCATTCTATTTTTTAGCCATTCTTTTTCCCAGGATTTCGTGTTGAGCGGGAAGATTGTCGATGCCATTACCAAGGCTCCATTGGAAGCATGCACAATTTATGCGGAATCATTAAAGGATAGTTCCTTGGTAACCTATACCGTATCCGATCAAAAAGGGTTGTTTGAACTGGAAGGGGATACCAATCTCAAGGAGTTAAACGTATACTTCTCCTATAATGGGTACAAGCCACATAGTTTAAAAGTGAAACTGGAAGCCCAAGTAGATTTGGGGAGTGTGCCATTGGAGGAGCAAGCACAGGAATTGGATGCTGTTCTTGTTGTGGGCGATAGGGTTCCCATCACCATAAAAAAGGACACCTTGGAATTTAATGCTGATTCCTTTAAAACGAAACCAGATGCCTCTGTAGAGGATGTGCTGAAAAAGTTGCCTGGGGTAGAGGTGGATAGCGATGGGAAGATTACCGTAAATGGTAAGGAGGTAAATCAGGTGCTGGTAAATGGTCAGGTTTTTTTTAGTAACGACCCTAAAGTAGCCACCAAAAGTTTGCCCAAAGATATAATAAGCAAGATTCAAATTACCGATACCAAAACCAAAACCGAGGAATTTACGGGGGAAGCCGGCGATGGGGAAAACAAAACCATAAATCTTACCATAAAAGAAGATAAGAACAAGGGCTATTTGGGAAGAATGGCAGCGGGCTATGGCACTGATGATCGATATCAGCTAAACGGACTGCTCAATTATTTTAGTGATAAGAAAAGGATAAGTTTTATAGCAAGCTCCAATAACATTAACAATTCAGGTTTTTCCTTTGATGAGATTTACGACATGGTGGGGAATACCGATGGGGGATATTCTGGGGCACGGGAATCTGGGCTGATCAATAATTTTGGCAATGGAATTACTACTTCATCAAATCTTGGAACTAGCTATGCCAATTCCGAAAAGGGGGAATATAAAATCGATGCCAATTACTTTTTTGGATACAGCGATTCCTATAATGACCAGAAGACAAGTAGGGAAAACATCTTGCCCGATAGTAGATATTTTACGGACAACATATCCAATTTTGAGGGTTCTACCAATTCCAATCGGGGTGCGGCCAACATAGATTATGATGTTGATGAAACGCTTCGGGTGACGGTTCAGCCCTCCTTGAGCGTTAACAGGACCAACTCTGTCAACAGTAATAATCGGGTTTCCACGGATCAAAATGGAGATTTGATCAATAGAAATGATAGGGTATCGGTCAATGACGGTGTTCAAAGTAGTTTTTCCAATCGTATTGGAATTATGAAAAAGCTGGATACCATTGGTAAAATGATAAGTATTTCCTTTTCCAATGACAATTCTGAAAATTTGAATACGTCCAACTTAAATTCGTACCGAGAGATATTTGGGGATGATCCAAGTATAGAAACCCTAGATCAGCTTTCGGAAATAGACAATAAAAGAAATTCCTATGAATTGGAGCTGGATTATAGACAACCGTTGACCAGTAAACTGTTCTTGGATTTTGGTTATGAATATAAAAATGATCAAAGGGACAATGCCAAACAGGTAATGGATTTCGACACTGCAACCAATGGATATACCGATTTTAACATGGCTTTGAGTTCGGATTTTACCTTTGGAAATATACAACAGTCCCCTTCTTTTGGAATACGCAGTAATGGGGAAAAGTTGAATTTTAGAGTCAATGCCACCTATGTGATGACGGATTTAAAGAATCAAGATTTTCTTCAGAACACCACTTTTTCAAATTCATATAAGAATCTGATGTTCAGGACCAATATTAGATATAATCTGGGCAAGAACGAGCGCTTGTACCTAAGGTACAATTCCAGGCTCAATGTGCCATCGGTCAATCAATTGCAACCGGTACCCAATATTAATGATCCACTGAACGTGGTAATAGGAAACCCCAATTTACTGCCCAGTGTTAATCATGGTATAGATTTTAATTACAACAATTATAATTGGAAGGAACGAACTGGGATTTTTCTGTATTCAGGATTTGATATTCAAAAGGATAGGGTGTCCGCTATTTCCACCACCGATGACAATTATTTAAGAACTACACGCTATACCAATGTAGATGGAAACTATAGTGGGTACGGAGGTGTAGGGTATTCCAAACAAATTAAGAAAGACAGTCTATATACCATTAAATTTAACGTTAGACCAAGGTTAAATTTTGGGCGACAAGTAAGTTTTACCAATGGGGTGGAATTAAAAGCGAAATCCTTTGATGTAAGTCCGTATGTTTCAACTACCTACAATTATAAGGAACAGATAGAGATTGAACCAGGGTATGGAATAGGTTTTAATAATACTACCTATAATTTGGAAAGTGTAGACGATATTAAATTTACATCCCAAAATGCCAGTCTAAGGGTTACAACCTATTGGCCCAAGAATTTAATATGGGGCAATGATTTAAAATACAGCTACAATGGCAATGTGGGTCCAGGATATAAGAAGGATGCCCTTTTTTGGAATATGAGTCTCGGTCTTCAAATGCTACAGGATAAAGGCACCCTTAAAGTCTTGGCCTATGATTTGTTGGATCAAAATATAAATACCCGAAGAACTACAGGGGAGGATTTTATTCAGGATTTTCAAGGTACCGTACTGCAACAGTATTTTATGGCCAGCTTTACCTATAAGTTTGATCAGTTTGGAGGTAAAAGGCCAAATAGTGGAGGGGGAAGACGTTATTACAATTAATCCTCTAGGAAGTATAAGTTGTTTTTGGTTTGAATGCCTGTACATTTTCATTTCCAAATCCTCAAATCCTCAAATTAACACATTGATAAATTGGTACATTATCAAGTGAACCCCTATTGTATTCTTTTCAATAATATTTGATTATCTTTTTTCTTTCTTCCGATCGCTGTTACCGGTTTGAAGGGTTTAAGGTTTGAATGTCAATACATTTTCATTTCCAAATCCTCCAATTAACGACCCTGCTATGCGTAATGCGGGATTTTAAGGCAGTAGCCTTTCGATTGCACTAACAGTAGCCAAAGCTGTGTCTTTGGGTTTAAATTTACTCAATAAACGTCAAAGCGCTTCTTTGGCGGGCTATGAAATACTTGCCTTACCTGTGCTACTGAACTCAGCATTACCTAGGAGCCATTGTTGGCGGTTCGTTTTATTTTTTTCGTTTGTAGTGTAGTTGTATCAATCCAGTTTCAAATGTTTTTACACTGACAAATTCTAATAATTGCTCAGGTCTTTCTTCTTTAAACAGCCTTGTTCCATTTCCGACCAGAATTGGTACGATGGAGATGGTAAGTTCATCTATCAGGTCATTTTTTAAAAGTTCGTTAACGACTTCTGCTCCACCATCACAATAAATGTCTTTTCCCTTTTCACTTTTAAGTTTGGCAATTAGTTCCACCAAACTACCTGAATAGAACTTGATTCTACCACTATCTGGACGTTCTGTTCTTGTAACGACATAAACATCCCGTTTTCCATTATCGTAATGCGAAGCACCAATCTCCTTTACCACATAATCATAAGTTTTTCGACCTATGATAATGGTATCAATTGTTGATGTAAATGCTGCATATCCATAATCTTCCCCTTCTTTTTCAACTAGTTTTAGAAAACTAAGGTCATCATTTGGTTGAGCTATAAATCCGTCTAAACTGGTTGCTATAAATAGTTTTACTTTTCTCATTGAATGTTAATTTTTACCACAAAACTAAGAATGCTCCCAAAACCTTGCTTTGGAAAAAAACGACTTTTTAAAGGTCGGAGGGCAGAAGACCTGTATATTGCTTAATTGCGTTTGTGAGATGTGAATGGTCATAATATCCACATTCAAAGGCAATATCTAGTAAACTCCGATTTTGCTTTGAACCTTTGATTAAACCCAAAGCATTTCTAAAGCGGATAATGTTTGAATACTTTTTGGGTGATAGTCCGATGAGCTTTTTAAAGTTGCGTTCAAGCTGTCTTATTGTTGTAAAATTTCGTTTTGATAATTCGTAGATACACAGTTGCCCTTTCGTTGAATGAATATCGTTGATAATTGATTGTAGTTGGTAATTTTTGTTTTTTAGTCTTGACGAAAAGAATTGGTTAAAATAATTGAAAGAATTTTCAAATGTTTTATCAAGATTAAATGATTGGGATTTTTCAAATTCAACGGTGTCGTTAGTCAGTTCATTTTGTGAGGCATAGAAATTTGTGAAAGTACCAGGTTTTAGACATACGCCCATTAAGTGTGTATCAGTATCAATAACGCTATCTTTAAATGAAGTCATTGCACCAACCACGTAGGTTTTCCCAAACTCCATTGATAGTAAGCCGTTATCTGTAAGACATTTATTTCCTATATTCATTACAATACCAGTACATCCATCTGGGAAAACCCGTTCCCTCTGGCTTTTGAACTCGTTTCCTTTCAACTCCCAATAGAAATCGATAAAGGACTCTAATTCATTATGAGGCTTTATTTTTTTGTATTTCATTGGTTTCTCTAATGTTGTTCGTACAATGACCGCCAACACATTGATAAATTGGTACATTATCAAGTGAGCCCCGATTGTATTCTTTTCAATAATACTTGATTATCTTTTTTCTTTCTTCCGATCGCTGTTACCGGTTTGAAGGGTTTAAGGTTTGAATGCCTATACATTTTCATTTCCAAATCCTCAAATCCTCAAATTAACACATTGATAAATTGTTACATTAAGCAATTGGTACATTTTCACATTAAAACCATCACCAACCTCCTGAGGAACCACCGCCACCAAAGCCTCCGCCGCCGAAGCCTCCTCCGAAACCGCCGCCGCCAAAACTGCCTCCACCGCCAAATCCTCCACCCGAAGATCCGGATCTGTAACCGCCCCGGCCCATATTGCTGAGCACAATTATATCCCAAAGGTCCATGCCCTTATGGTTGCCTCCCTTACCGCCACCCCCTCTTTTCCCTTTGTTGGAGAGTATAATCAGGATAACTATAAAAATGATGAAAGGAAGTACGGTCTGAAATGGAAATCCAGGATTTTCATCGAAACTGCGCTCTTCCTTGAACTCTCCATTCAGCACATTAAAAATAGCATCAGCTCCCTTATTGAGTCCGGCGTAATAATTTCCCTGTTTGAATTCTGGGATGATTACTGTTTCTATAATACGTTTGGAAAGGGCATCTGTTAATGTGGGCTCTATTCCATATCCTGTGTTGATGGCAATTTTTCGATCGTCCCTGGCCAATAAGATCAAAATACCGTTGTCTTCCTTGGCCTGTCCTATACCCCAGGCATGTCCCCAGTTAGCACCTAGAAAATTGATATTTTCCCCTTGGGTAGAAGGGATAATGGCTAAAACGATCTGGGTGGAAGTACTATCTGCATATCGGATCAATTTTTGCTCCAAACTGGTTTTTTGTTCGGCAGAAAGTAAATTTATATAATCGTAAACACTTGTTTGTTCCTGAAGTTTTGGTTTTTCAGGAATTTTAAATTGGGCAACAGTTATGGAGAAGCTGCATAATACCAGGAATAAGAGACTACCCTTTAGATACTTCATTGCTTAATTCGTTGGTGTTATTGTGTCGCCAAGGAAAGTGGGTTTGCAGTTCTTTGCCGGCCATGAGTATTCCTTCTATGATCCCTTGTTTAAAATTCCCTTTTTTAAAATGATTTTCCAGTATCGTTTTGGTGTTGTCCCAAAAATTATCGGGGACCACCCTGTTTATGCCTTTATCGCCATAAATAACAAATTTCTTGTCATGAACGGCAATGTAGATCAACACCCCATTTTCTTCTTTGGTATTGTCCATTTTTAAATAGTGGAATACTTCTTGGGCACGTTCAAAATGGGGTTTCTTGGTCATGGGTTCAATGTGCACCCTAATTTCCCCCGAAGTGTTTTTTTCGGCCTCTACAATAGCATTCACTATTTCCAATTCCTCCTTGGCCGTCAAAAAATCTTCTACTTTGGACATGGTACTTTAGTTGAATTCAAAATTTACGTCTGGAGCTTGCTCCGCACCGGCTTCCGATTTAAAGTAAGCCAATTCATCAAAATTAAATAGGCCTGCCAATACGGAATTTGGAAAAGTTTTAATGTGATTGTTATAGGGCAGGACGCTTTCGTTAAATCGATTTCGCTCTATGTTTATTCTGTTTTCAGTGCCTTCCAACTGGGATTGCAGTTCAAGGAAATTTTGATTGGCTTTCAGGTCAGGATAACGCTCTACGGTGACCAAAAGACTTTTCAGGGCACCGCTAAGTCCACCCTGTACCTCATTGAATTTTGCAAGTTGCTCTGGGGTAATGTTGGTGGGGTCTATACTGACAGAAGTGGCCTTGGCCCTAGCTTCTATAACGGCTGTAAGAGTACCTTTTTCAAAGTCGGCAGCACCTTGTACCGTCTTGACGAGATTGCCTATAAGATCGTTTCGCCTTTGATAGGCGCTCTCTACATTGGCCCAGGTCTGGGTAGATGTTTCCTTGAGTTTAACAGCTGTATTGTTAAAGCCTACGGCCCATTGGTACAAGCCTATTCCCAAAACGGCAAGAATAATAACCGGAATTAACCATTTTTTCATGATCAGTGTGTTTAGTGTTATTTATAGTTGGTTCTTTATTTTAATTAGTTCAGCCTTAACTTTTTCCAATTTTTGAATCACATCAAAGGTAGACAAGGTCTTTAATTTATCTTCCCTTAGATGGGTTTTGGCACCTTCCAGAGTAAAACCGCGTTCCTTTACCAAATGGTATATCAACTGAAGGTTTTTAATGTCCTGGGGTGTGAATTTTCTATTGCCCTTAGCATTTTTTTTAGGCTTGAGCACGTCAAACTCCTTTTCCCAAAAACGGATAAGTGAGGTGTTCACATCAAAGGCATCGGCCACTTCACCAATACCATAATATCGTTTTTCCGGAAGATCTATATGCATTAATCCAGGGATTGATTTTCTTGGGTTGCGTATTTCAACATATTTTCAAATTCTTCCGAGGTTAAACTGCCGTAATAGAAGTTGATCGGGTTAATACGTTGGTCGTCTTTCCAGACCTCATAATGCAGGTGTGGGGCTTCGGATCTTCCGGTACTTCCCACAAATCCGATGAGGTCACCTCTTTTTACCTTTTGACGGGCTTTAACGTTGTACTGACTTAAATGGCCATAAAGACTCATATAACCATAGCCATGATCTATTCTTATGTGTTTTCCATAACCCGAGGCATTGTTGTCCGCTCTGGTAACGGTTCCGTCGCCAGAAGCATATATAGGAGTTCCTTTAGGAGAGGTAAAATCCATACCCCAATGCATTTTTCTAGCCTTGGTAAATGGGTCGGAACGCCAACCATAACCAGATGCCATACGCGTTAGGTCCTCATTTTTTATGGGCTGTATGGCAGGGATGGCCGCCAATAATTTTTCTTTTTCCTCCGCCAACTTGGTAATTTCGTCCAGGGATTTGGATTGAATCACCATTTGTTTTTGGATGATGTCCAGCCTTTTGGTAGTGGCGATGATCATTTCGGAATTGTTGAAGCCTTCCAGGGATTTGTACCTGTTTACCCCACCAAATCCAGCTCTTCGCTGTTCTTCAGGTATAGGGTTGGCCTCAAAATACAATCTGTAGATATTGTTGTCCCGGTCTTCGATATTGGCCAGAACATTTTCTATCTGCTCCATTTTTTTGCCCAACAATTCAAACTGAAGTTCGTAATTTTTGACCTCTCGTGCCAAGGAAAGTTCGCGCGGGGTGTTTACCAAATTGGTGTTTAAAAGTAATATGAGTCCTAAAAATCCAAATAGAAATGACCCTAGAAAAAATAGAGCAATATTTCTAAATCTTCTGGACTTTTTGGGTTCTATCTTACGGTAAGATAGGGTGTCCGGGTCGTAATAATATTTTACCTTAGACATGTATCTAATTTATCCTATTTTTGTGGTCTTGTTTATAGATAACTTACAATTTTGCAAAATGTTTTCTAACAACCGTTAAATATATAAAAAGCTTACCAATTTACATGAAATCCCAAGAAATTAGAGCCAAGTTTTTAGAATTTTTTAAGGAAAAAAGCCATAAAATTGTTCCTTCTGCACCTATGGTCATCAAGGATGATCCAACTTTAATGTTCACCAATGCGGGCATGAATCAATTTAAGGAGTTTTTCCTTGGAAACTCTGTACCTAAGTACAATCGCGTGGCCGATACCCAAAAATGCCTTAGGGTAAGTGGCAAGCACAATGACTTGGAAGAGGTTGGAAAGGATACCTATCACCATACTATGTTCGAAATGTTGGGGAACTGGAGTTTTGGCGACCCTGCCCGGCCGGCAAGTGGATATTTTAAGACCGAGGCCATTGCTTGGGCATGGGAGTTTTTGACCGAGGTTTGCAAAATTGATAAAAATAGTCTTTACGTAACGGTTTTTGAAGGAAGTAAGGATGCCGATAAACTTGATCAGGATACGGAAGCCTTGGAGCTTTGGGGTAAAATAGTGCCAAAGGAAAGGATTCTATTTGGTAACAAGAAGGACAATTTCTGGGAAATGGGAGACCAAGGGCCATGCGGACCTTGTTCGGAAATACATGTGGATATCCGTTCTGCCGAGGAAAAGGCTAAAATATCCGGAGCAGTTCTTGTCAATCAAGATCACCCGCAAGTAGTGGAGATATGGAACTTGGTTTTTATGCAGTACAATAGGAAGGCCAACGGACAATTGGAAGCCTTACCCGCCAGACATGTGGATACAGGAATGGGCTTTGAGCGTTTGTGCATGGTAATGCAGGGAGTGCAATCCAATTACGATACGGATGTGTTTACGCCCATCATCAGGGAGATAGAGACCATCACCAATTCCAAATATGGTAAGGATGAAGAAATTAATATTGCCATAAGGGTAATTGCCGATCATATTAGGGCGGTTTCCTTTTCCATTGCAGACGGACAGTTGCCCAGTAATACCGGCGCAGGCTATGTAATTAGGAGAATCTTAAGAAGGGCCATACGTTACGGATTTACCTTTTTGAACACCAAAGAACCATTTATGTTCCAATTGGTAAAGGTACTTTCGGATACCATGGGAAAATCCTTTCCCGAACTTAAGGATCAGCGCCAGTTAATAGAAAATGTGGTGAAGGAAGAGGAACATTCCTTTTTAAAGACGTTGGACCAAGGATTATTATTGTTGGACAATATTGTTGCCGAAAACAAAGACAAAAAAATAGACGGTAGAAAAGCGTTCGAGCTTTACGATACTTTCGGATTCCCCATAGATTTAACAGCCCTAATTTTAAGTGAAAGAGGCTATGATCTGGATGAAAAAGGTTTCGAAACGGCCATGAAGGAGCAAAAGGATCGTTCCAGATCGGCATCTGAAGTGTCCAAAGAGGATTGGGTTGTTCTTGCCGATGATCCGCAGCAGGAATTTGTGGGTTATGACCATTTGGAAACCACGGTAAAGATTGTAAAGTATAGAAAGGTAACATCCAAAAAGGAAGGAAAGCAGTATCAGATTGTGTTCAACCTAACCCCATTTTATCCCGAAGGAGGGGGACAGGTTGGGGACAAGGGGTATTTGGAAGCCCCCAATGGGGATGTGGTATATATCTTGGATACCAAAAAAGAAAATAATGAGATTGTTCATATTGCGAAAAATTTACCCAAGGACACTACGGATAAATTCAAGGCTGTAGTAGATGCAAAGCAGCGCAAAAGAACCGAATGTAACCATACAGCTACGCATTTATTGCACCAGGCCCTACGTGAAATTTTGGGGACACATGTGGAACAAAAAGGTTCGGCCGTGCATTCCAAATACCTGCGCTTCGATTTTTCCCATTTTGCCAAACTTAGTACGGATGAATTGTCGGCAATAGAAAGTTTTGTGAATGCGCGTATTAGTAATGGACTTCCGCTGGAAGAACAGCGCAACGTGCCTATGGAAAAGGCCTTGGAGCAGGGGGCTATGGCCCTTTTCGGGGAAAAATATGGGGATGCGGTCAGAACCATTCGATTTGGGCAATCCGTAGAACTATGCGGGGGTACCCACGTGCGGAATACGGCCGATATCTGGCATTTTAAGATTAGGTCGGAAGGCGCAGTTGCCGCGGGCATAAGAAGAATAGAAGCCATAACCTCGGATGCGGTAAAGGACTTCTATGCCGAAAGTAATAATACCCTGTTGGAAATTAAGGAGCTTTTGAATAATCCCCAGGAACCCGTAAAGGCGTTAAAGGCTTTGCAAGAGGAAAATTTAAGGTTGAAAAAAGAAGTGGAAATCCTCTTGAAGGACAAAGCCAAAAATTTGAAGGGCGATTTGCTCAATGCCCTTACAGAAGTAAACGGAATTCAATTCTTGGCCAAGAAGGTGGATTTGGATGCCTCGGGAATAAAGGATATCTCCTTTGAGATGGGTCAGAATAGAAAGGATCTATTTTTACTTTTCGCTGCGGAGAGCGCAGGGAAAGCACTTTTGTCCTGCTATATCTCCAAAGAACTGGTGGAAGAGAGGAAATTGAATGCCGGAACCATTGTGCGGGAGCTAGGAAAGTATATTCAAGGAGGCGGGGGCGGCCAACCGTTTTTTGCTACGGCCGGAGGTAAAAATCCAGCAGGAATTGAAGAGGTGCTCCAGAAAGCTAAGGCTTATATAGAATAAAACAGTAGTCAGAATCCGAATAATTGTGAAATCTAAAGGAGGCTTTAGGGTTGCTTAAGGAAGGTAATGCTTAAAATTGATACATGAAACTTCAAACACAGGTACCTTTAAAACAAGCTGAAAATCAAATTGATTATGCTAGTCGGCTTATAGTACTTGGGTCCTGTTTTGCCAACAATATAGGAGACAAGCTGGCTTTCTATAAATTCCAAACACTACAAAATCCTTTTGGAATTTTATTTCACCCTTTGGCTATTGAAAACTTGATTTCCAGGGCCATTCATCAGAAACATTACTTAGGGGAGGAGGTTTTTTTTTTAAATGAGCGCTGGCAGTGTTATGATGCGCATTCGGATTTGTCCTCTGTTACAAAGGAAGAATTGCTCGGTAGCCTAAACTCGGGTTTATTGGAAACCAAATTATGGATAGCCAAGGCTTCCCATATCTTTGTAACTTTAGGGACGGCTTGGACCTATCAATTGAAGGAGAGTGGAAAGGAAGTGGCCAATTGCCATAAGGTTCCTCAGATGGCCTTTCAGAAACAACTACTCTCAATAGAAAAAATCAATCAAAGTCTAGAGGCAATTGTACATCAAATTCGGTCCATAAATTCCTTGGCCAAGATTGTTTTTACGGTTTCCCCGGTGCGACACTTAAAGGATGGTTTTGTAGAAAATCAACAAAGTAAGGCACATTTGATTAGCGCGGTTCACCAAATAATAAAAGCAGGGAATGCCTTGTATTTCCCGAGTTATGAACTAATGATGGATGAACTTAGGGATTATCGGTTTTATGAAACGGATATGATTCATCCCAATGATCTGGCGATTAACTATATCTGGGAAAAATTTAAAAAGAGTTGGATGTCCGATACTTCCTATAAGACTATGGATGAAGTGGCCGCTATTCAAAAAGGATTAAATCACCGCCCTTTTAATCTAGAATCGGAAAAGCATCAAAAATTTCTACGACATCTTAAAGAAAGGATGATTTTGCTTCAAGAGCAGTATCCTTTTATGAAATTCTGACTAAAATAAGGCAATTGCCCTATGGTTTTGTATTCTGTTTTATTGGAGTTTTGAGGCAAATAATTTAAACCTTAAACTTCATGAAATCAAAATTTAATTTTTTACACCTTACGATTTTTCTTTTTGTTATAACCGCTGTGCAAGCACAACAATTGGGTGAATTTAAACCAAAAAATGATGGTTTTAAATCCAATAAAATTGGTGATGGACCAAAGAAAATCTATATCTCGAGCTTTACTATAAATTTTGAAATTTATAAGGAGGCGGTCGATGAAAAAAAAGCCGGTGGATTTGGACGAAGTATTAAAAACGCTTCCAAAGCAAAAGCGGCCGTTGGATTGGCGTCTTTGGACAAAGAGGCCATTCAGGCAAAAGCGGATCAATTATATACTGAGTTTATAGCGGATTTTAAAAATAAGGGATATGAGCTAATAACAAGTGAAGAAGCCGGTAAAACCGACACCTATAAGGGCTGGGAAAAGGCTGTTGGTCCAATGCTTTTTGAAACCGATATGACAGGGATTATTGCGGTTGTACCTACAGATTACTCTTATTATTATAAAGATAGAAATGCATTCTCTTCCAAATTGGGAGGATTTGATAAAACAGCTCAAAATTTGTCCAGTGAATTGGATGATGCCTTAATAGCCGATGTTTCATTGGTTTATGTTTTTTCTTCCTTGGGGACAGATTGGAATATAGGCAATCAGGCCAAAGTAAAGCTTTTTGTGGATTATAGATTAGCCGATACCTATACCGTAACGGATGAAAAAACTTCAGCAGGATTAACAAGCATGTTCGACAAATCCAAACAAGCGGTCGGACTTTCCAGTTATGTGAATTTTACACGTGGAAAATTGAAAATTGGTGGGAGTCCAGAATCTCAATACTTAGGAAGTATGAAATCTGATTTGGAAATTGATGGCGTTATGAAGAAAGAAAAGATTGCCGCCTATTCCACTCAAACCCAGGCAACGGCTACATTACTGAATCCGATAGTTTCTATTCGAGGTGATAATTATAGCGAAACCACCAAATGGCTCCAGCCTGATGGAGGCAAATATGCAGAAGGAATATATTTGGCAGGTAAAAAACTACTTGAATATCATACCAGCGAAATACTTGGCAAGTAATCATAATTATTGATTGGGGGCTATCTCAGGAAAAGGTCCTAATTGTAGCCCTATTTAATGCTCAAGATAATTTGTCTTTTTTGGCCTTCATACCTTAATAAATAGTTTGAAAAGTTTGCACCCGTCCTGACATTTTTTCTTCATTCAAAATAGTCAGGATGGGTTCTGTATTTAAAGCCGAAAGTATGCCTATTTCAATTTTGATAGTTCTTGCTACCTTGGCCATCGCTTTTGGTGTAATGTTGTATTTTAAAAATAAAAACAATGCACTGGACAATGCCCATAGAGATCTTGTAGGATATTATCAGGAATGTATAGAGAACCATCGTGTTGCTTCTGCCGCCAGGGAAAATGGATTAAATAGCTATAGTTTTATAACGTATAATTTAAAAGAATCATTGCTAGATCAAAGTATAGTATAAATTAGAAATTTTCACGATAATTGTACTAATGAAAAGGCAAGGTCTAATTTTTTTGTTAGCAGTTCTAACGATATTAAAATGTTATGCTCAGCAAAAAAAGCTGGACAGCCTTTTAGGGGTTTCAAAAACTCAAAATGGAGAACTCCTGGTTGGCACTTTAAACGAGATTTCCTGGCAATATAGAAACATACAATTGGATAGTGCTTTGGTTTATGCAAAGGCGGCGCTATCGGAAGCAAAAAAAACGAAACAAGATAAACTTTATGCATCTGTGTATAATTCTATGGCCAGTGCTTATCAGGCCAAAGCAGATTACGATAGTGCCATTTATTTCCACTCCAAAAGTCTTTCTATCAATTATTTAAAGGCAGATAGTATTGGCTTGGCCGATACCTATAATAATTTAGGGATTATAGAGGATGAGCGGGGAAATTTTAAAACTTCACTTGGGCATTATTTTAAGGCGTTGAGGATTTATGGAAATAATACTACTGATCCGGACCTACTGCCAATGGTATTGAGCAATATTGGCATCGTTTATAAAAAGCAGGGAGAATATGCTATGGTGTTGGACTATTACCAACAAGCACTTGAATTATATAAGAAAAGTAAGAATACATTTGGGATTACGGTTACTACCGGGAATATAGGTTCGGTAATGCTGCGTTTAAAAAAATTTGACAACGCTATAAGTTATGCACTTGATGCTGCCGAAGGATATAAAAAATTAGGGTACCATAGATATGTGCCGTATATGTTGAACAATGTTGCCGTAGCGGAAGATAGTTTGGGCCAACATGGGAAAGCCGAAAAAACCTATTTGGAGGCTATGGATATGTTTACTTCAGATAATAATGAATATGAACTAACCAATACTAGGATAGGTTTTGCCAAAAACCAATTGGGTTTTAAAAGATATGATGTTGCAATGGCTCAATTGGATAAGGCTTTGGAAGTAGCCCGACAGAAGGATTTTAAAGAATTCGAGGTCAATGCACTACAATTACTATCGGAAGCCTATTATGATAAAGGGGATAGTGATCTGGCCTATACCACTAGTCAAGCGTTTAATAATAAAAAAGATAGTTTGTTTCAGATTGCCAAAACCAAGGCAATGTTTGAGTTGGAGGCAAAATATCAGGCAGAAAAGAAAGAGAAGGAATTGTCTGAACAGCAATTGCAATTGACACAAAACAAAATAGAGATCGACAAAAAGAACAATCTAATTTATGGTCTACTTTCCTTGGCTTTTTTATTGGGATTGATTGGTTATCTTTTTTACGGGCAACAGCGATTGAAGAACAGGCAATTATTAAAGGAAAACGAATTAAAAACAGCTTTGGTTCATATAGAGACCCAAAATAGATTACAGGATCAAAGGTTGAGAATATCAAGGGACTTACATGATAATATTGGCAGTCAATTAACCTTTATTATCTCATCAATAGATACCTTAAAGTATGGTTTAACCGCTGGAGAGGGTAAAATAAAAAACAAATTAAGTGAAATTGGGATGTTCACCAAAACCACGATTAATGAATTGCGCGATACGATCTGGGCAATGAACAAAGAGAACATCACTTTTGATGACTTACAATATCGGTTGAACATCTTTATGGCAACCGTAACCAGAGCATCAGAACATATAAAATTTAATTTTACGGTAGATTCGGATATAGACCCAACCTATTCCTTTACTGCCGAAGAAGGGGTAAATCTATACCGAATCATTCAAGAGGCTGTTAATAACGCCCTAAAATACGCTTTTGCAAATAGTGAAGAATTAGAACATACTATGGAGGTTAGCATTCATAAAACAATGGATTATTTTCATGTAGAAGTAACCGATAATGGCGTAGGTTTTGAACTTTCCGAAGTTACGTTGGGCAATGGCCTGTCCAATATGCAAAAAAGAGCTAAGGATTTAAATAGTGAATTAAAATTGACTTCAATGTTGGGCCAAGGAACTTCAATTGTTTTTAATATCCCTGTTAGAGATTAGAAAATGAAAATTAAAATTAAAATAGCTATTGTAGATGATAGTTCTTTTCTGTTAAAAGCAGTAGAGGATAAGCTTGCTTTTTTTGAGGCTATAGTGGTGAAATGGAAAGCGGTCAACGGATTGCAATGCTTGGAAAAACTGGAAGAAAATCCCCATTTGGATCTGATCTTGATGGATATAGAAATGCCTATTTTAGATGGTATTGAGACTACCGAAAGAATAAAGACGAGATACCCCCAGATTAAAATTGTTATGCTGACGGTTTTTGATAATGATGAGAATATTTTTAATGCTATAAAAGTAGGGGCTGATGGGTATTTGCTAAAAGATGTTGACCCAGATACCTTATACAAAGGAATTTTGGACACATTAAATGGAGGAGCGGCCATGACTCCTTCAGTAGCACTAAGAACCCTTAAATTACTTAGAAACCCAATAGCTTTGCAAAATATTGCGACCCAGGAAGAAGTCTTCCTGACAAACCGTGAGGTGGAAGTTTTGGAGCAATTGGGCAAAGGCCTTAGTTATACTAAAATTGCAGAAAATCTTTTTTTATCACCCAGTACCGTTCGAAAGCACATAGAAAACATATATGTAAAACTTCAAGTGCATAATAAATTGGAAGCGGTAGAAAAAGCAAAACGCAATAATCTTATTTAAAAATTAGCATTATAATTCTTGATTATAACATATATTTAATGATATGAAAAGGTTTTTTGTTGGTGTTATATTTACGTTGGCTATTGTTTTAATTTTTCGTTCCTGTTCGGAGGAGAAAGAAAAGAAATCCATTTTAAAGGAGAATTCAATGCTTATTCAGGAACAGATCAATAACGTTTCCAAATTGATCGTTACCGAAGGACACTTTGCCGAAGTGTATAATTATAAAGATTCCCAACAATTATTTGGTGCTTTGATTACTGCCGATAAAAAAGCATTGGTGGTGGTCAATGCCGAGGTGACCGTAGCCTATGACCTAAGTCTAATAAAATTTGACATCGACGAGACAACCAAGACCCTACGGATAATAAGTATCCCGGAACCGGAAATTAATATAAACCCCGATTTTGAATATTATGATGTTACTTCGGATTATTTAAACCAGTTCAATGCAGAGGATTACAACAAAATTAAACGGAATGTTAATGCGTCCCTCCTGAAAAAAATTGAGGCCTCAACCTTAAAGTCCAATGCCCAGAACCGACTTCTAAGTGAGCTGTCCAAATTTTTGGTACTTACCAATTCCATGGGTTGGACACTGACCTATGGGGATAGGAACATCCAAAATTTTGAAGAATTAAAGTTGCTGGATTAAAAAACTGCCCATATGGGCAACTCCTCCCTTACTTTACAAAGACATTGGCCCACTTAATATAGTTGTCCCAATCGTAGTCGGTAACATCGTGCTTGCCGGTGCGGATGTGGTAGGAGACGGTATTATGGATGGGTTCGTTTACCTTGGGCATTTCCATGGTTTCTATTCCTTTTTTGCCGTATAGGTTGTAAACTTGTGTTGCATAATGTGCGGAAAGGAATTCGCCCCTGGGGTCGGCCCATTGGTCACCTTCTGCACTGGCTACATAGAGCGGCCTTGGTGCAATAAGCGATAAAAGTTGGTGTTGGTCTATGGGCAAGGCCTCTTCATTGTTGCCGTACTGGTTAAAATTGTCACAAAACCAGTGTGGAAACCTTTCATTTATGACCGCTAAGGTCTCTCCAAATTTGCGTTTGGAAAGAGTGGCACCCCCACAGCCTGAGTTGTTGGAAATTACCCCGGCAAACCTTTGGTCCGTAGCGCCTGCCCAAAGCGATGTTTTGCCCAATCGCGAATGGCCGAAGGAAATTACTTTGGAAGCGTCTATATCATGGTCTTTTTCAAAATAATCCAATGCCCTTGCCATGCCCCAACTCCAAGCCGCAATACTGCCCCATTCAGCAGGTTTAGGTTGATTTTGGGATTTTTGGTACAATAAACTATGTACCCCGTCCGAGAAATCATTTCTATCAGGATCCACTTCACCATAGTATATGGTAGCTAGGCCATAACCGGCATCCAATATCTTATCTACTGCCCAACGATGTGTTCTTTTGCCTCGGGACTCCTCGGTCAAGGTATTGTTTTCAATTCCGAATGATTCATTGTTATTGGCCCAAGCCGATGAAATTATTACAGCTTTATCCTCTGTGATGGTGTGATTGCCATAAAAATTATAACCCAAAAAAACAGGATTCTTTACATTATTCTTCGGGAGATAAATCAAAATGGTATAACGTAAGGTTTTGCCATTGTTCTTAAAAGTAAGTTCTACTTGCTTGCGCTTGGCTTTTCCGTTTAAGGCGTTGTCGTCCTGTTCTAAAATGGTATAGGAATCTATCTTAAGGGATTTTGGAATCTTGCCGTAAACGTTGTTTTCAAAAAATTGAAGTAGCTCCGGCCGTCTTATTTTTTCCCATTCTTTAACCGATTTTATTTTTTCCCCATTAAAGGTTAGTAACGGATCCGGGATCTCAAAGGAAGGGACCATACTTTCGTCATAATTGGTTTGGGATTGCGCTGTATACATGGATAAAACAAAAAGGGAACACACAAAACAAGTTAAAAGCTTCATTTCAGATCTATTAAGGGTAGGGGCATAAATATAGGGAATCCAAATGAAAATTAGGTACAAGGTTATACTACCAAACTTTTGTCAACCAATTCCAGACCGTCATCTATTAGGTGGCCAAGTTGAGGTTTTTGGTGTTTAAGGGCTTCCAAATACGATTTCAGTTCTTTGGCAAAATTTACATCGTCATTATTTTTTGCCAATTCGTACAATTCTACAGCAAGCAGCCAATCTTCTGGGTGGTTGGCTTTTATTTCCTGAAAAACTTTGTTTCTAGAGATGGTTACGTTTTTACCTTCCCTGAATTCCCTGACTTGCTTGTATAATTGTTCCAACTGTTTCCTTTGGTTCGTTTTGACCGATTTTATGGTGGTGTCCGTTACCTTATGTGTAATTAGGTCAAAGCTCTTTAAATCCGCGGGGCCATTGAATACGGAAACAATATTCTCGCCTACAGCCATATGGTAAAGGCCTTGGTCCCGATGAAAAAGTGTTTTTTCATTGTGGGTAACCGTACAATTTGCCAAGGTAATCAGTATAATTTCACCTTTTAGGTTTCTGGTGCCCGTAATAATTTCCCCGGAAACTTTTATGTCACCTACAAATTCAAGGGAGACCACTTCACCTTCATAGATATTATAGGCTTTTAAATCGCGGGGGCTCATATCCTCTATGGCGAGATTTATGCCTTTCAATTTTCCAATGGGCGAACCAAATCCGTTTGAATGTTGCTTAATGCCGTGACCTATCAATTCCTTTTCACGGTAGGCAAGGGCCGTATTGCCTTTGGTTTGCATATAAACCGGTTTTCCATCTTGGGCAATTACACTTTTAAAATTTCCTGATATTTGGAGACCGGTGCTTAGTTCCACTGTTCCCAAATCCTTGGAATTTATGAGTTTTTCCAAGCCACTTAGGCCACCTTGCCTCAAGGACATGGTGTTGGCAAATTCCTCCAGCACCTGGTTCAGATAGGCAAAGTCCGGAGTAACGAATAATTGGGGCTGCGGTTGTGTAATGTCAAAGGAAGTATGTGCTGCTTCTAAAGAATAGGGTATTTTTTTAACCTTGTCCGTCATGCACCAAGCACTTTCCCCGATAGAGGATAGTAAACCGGCCCCGTAAATTTTTGGTTGCTCCACGGTGCCGATCAACCCGTATTCCACGGTCCACCAATGAAGGTTTCGTATCAGGGCCATTTCACTGGGTTCCCCCATATTCAATTGCAGGTCTTCAATTTTCTTTTGGGCCTTGTCTATGTCTTCTATAGGGGTGCCTTCGGCTTCCTTTATAATGGACAGATGTCTTACGGCTTCGTATAGTTCGTAATCCTTGGCACTGGAAATGGCCTTGGATCCTATCTCCCCAAACCTGCGCAGGTATTCCGCATATTCGGGATTGGCTATGATGGGGGCGTGACCCGCCCCTTCATGTATAATATCGGGTGCAGGGGTATATTCAATATGTTCCAATTGCCGAATATCAGAGGCTATGACCAACACATTGTAGGCTTGAAATTCCATAAAGGCGGAAGGGGGAATAAAGCCATCCACGGCCACGGCCGCCCACCCTATTTCTTTCAAAATACGGTTCATTCCGTACATATTGGGGATATAATCTATGGAAATCCCTGTTTTGTTTAGCCCTTCCAAATAACTTTTATGGGCCACCTTACTTAAATAATCTACATTTTTTCGCATTACGTAACGCCATACCGCCTGATCTATGGGGGAATAATCCTCATAATTCTGCGGTTTTATATACTGCTTCAAATGCTTGGGAAGCTTATCTAGAATGTAGTTGCTTTCAAAAGACATAGATGTTGTTTTATTCCTATTAAAGATACAAAAAGCACCTATGGTCGCAAAGGGCGACCTTCTATTATTATATAGTTGGATGTAGTAATTGGTTGCTTGAAAAATGGGTTAATGGTAGATAACACTATGGGCAATGAAATTTTTGGGATGGATATAAAAAACCCCCTTTTGACTATAAGGGGGATTTTTAGGGTAATTTATGCTAAATATTATCTAAAGATGCTTTAGGCAATGGGTGTTTTATCTACAGAATATTTAATTTGAAGCAGATCCGGGAGGATAGGCTTCCAATATTTCAGAAACGAATTCTTGTATCCTTTTCTCTTTCTTTTCCATATTCCTTATGTTGTTCAAGGTGCCAACGCCCCTTCCTTGCCAAACCAGTTCCTTGTTCTTGGCGTCGATGATGTCAATATATAAAGAGCCTTCTGTCCTCGTGCTAACATTGTTTCCTCCGTAATATGGAGATCCCCAGTAGAATGGAGACCAGCCCCAGCCATAATAGCCCGCACCCCAATAGTTGTTGTATACGTCTACCTGTTGTTTCTCTTTGGTAAATATGCTCAATAAAATATCAGGGTTTTCAGATTTCACAAAACCTCGAGAACTCATTTCATCATCTATGGCATGTAATATTCTCTTTTTATCCAAATCCGATATTTGGGCCTTGTCTATACCAGTCTTGTAAAAGGCATAGGTTTTAAACGAATTAAAATTTGCTTCTTTATCGTAATCCGATAATACGCGTACCGATGTACAGGAACTGGCAAAGAGCAGCACCAAGACCGGAACGACTAAAGATTTAATTTTTTTCATAGCTTTAATATTTGAATTAGTACTTGTGATATTCAATATAATCAAACTCAAAAATCATGCCGAATACCTTATTTGTGGCGCTGTGCATTCGTTTTTTGGTTGTAGCCGTAAGGACAATGTCTGCAGCCACTTTCACAACAATACCCCCTTTTTAAATGATATTGTTTGGTGAAAACTTTGTATCCCTCCTCTGAAAGGTAAAAATCCCCTTCCTCAATTGGTATAAATTTCTTCATTGATGTAAATTTATGGGATTTCTATCAAATAATTTTAGCTGGGCTGTTAAGTGAGGGTTATTTAACAGAGTTTAGCATGCTTTTTGCACTTTAACCTATTTTGTTCGTAGTAAGCCGATTATGGAAAATATTTTGGATCGTACCCCCTTATATTTGATGAGCGCGTTATTTATCCGAATTAATGATTGTAGTATTTAAGCATTTGTTTTATAAGAATTACGTTGGACTGTCTCTCTGGCCCTTCATTATTTTAAAGAACGCTTCTTTAAAAAAGGATACCACTCTGCTTAATCATGAAAGAATACATTTAAGACAACAACGGGAATTATTAATAGTTCCTTTTTATTTGCTGTATTCGCTAGAGGGCCTTATTCGGTTTCTAATTTATTTTGACGCCTATAGAGCTTACCAAAATATCAGCTTTGAACGTGAGGCCTATGATAATGAATCCAATTTAAATTATCTACAGGAGAGAAGACCGTTTAGCTTTATTAAATATCTTTGGGCCGAAAAGCCTTCAACGTGCAGGGAATAAATCAAAAAGTAGATCTTTCTATTTTAGTTGAAAAACAAGTAGCTCTATCCGTAAAAAGAGAGGACCTGATACATCCGTTCATTTCAGGCAATAAATACCGAAAACTTAAGTACAATATTTTGGAAGCCAAACAAAGGGGCTTGGACACCATTCTTACCTTTGGAGGTGCTTATTCCAATCATATTGCTGCTACTGCCTATGCCGGAAGAATACACGGAATAAGAACCATTGGAGTAATTAGGGGTGAAGAGCTTAGTGGAAACTGGAGGCATAACCCTACGCTGTCCCAGGCATATAAACACGGGATGGGGTTTAAATTTGTTTCAAGATCTGCGTATAGGGAAAAGTCGAGTAGGGAATTTTTAGAAGTGTTAAACAAGGAATTTGGGTCAAATTATTTAATTCCCGAGGGGGGTACAAATTTGTTGGCCGTGAAAGGTTGTGAGGAAATTTTAAGCCAGGAGGATAGGGCTTTTAATGTTATATGTTCCAGTGTGGGCACAGGCGGTACCCTGGCCGGAATTATCAATTCTTCCCTTCGTAATCAGAGAATTATAGGGTTTCCCTCACTAAAAGGTGATTTTTTAAGAAAAGATATTTGTAATTTTACAACCAAAGAAAACTGGGAAATCAACACAGATTATCATTTTGGGGGTTATGCCAAGGTTTCTGAAACGCTTATAGACTTTATTAATTATTTTAAGGAAAAGACCCATATTCCTACAGATCCGGTATATACGGGAAAGCTTTTGTACGGAATTTTGGATCTTGTAAAAAATGATTATTTTAAACCTGGAACCAAAATTTTGGCCATACATAGTGGTGGTCTACAGGGGATAGCAGGAATGAATTTGGTATTAAAAAAGAAGAATCTTCGATTAATAAAAGTATGATAAAAAGAATTGCTATTACAACAATATTGGGTTTGTTCCTAGTGGGTTGTGGTGTTAAAAAGAGAACCACTTATGCCAAAAAGCCAAATCCAAGGACAACCGTTTCCACAACCAATAGGGATACCAAACCACTAAGAGAATCCCAAAGTGAGGGCGCCTATTCCCTTCCGGAGGACAATGGTAATTTTGTGAAATTTACAGTAAATTCCACGGAAGAATATATAGAAACCTTTGCGGAAATGGCCCAATTTGAAATGAAGGCATATGGAATACCAGCGAGTATCACGCTTGCCCAAGGCATATTGGAAAGTGGGGCGGGTAGAGGTGTCCTTAGTGCCAAAACCAATAATCATTTCGGAATTAAATGCCATACAGGATGGGATGGGGATTATGATTTTCATGATGACGACGCAAAAGGAGAGTGCTTTAGAAAATATAACCATCCCATGTATTCGTTTAGGGACCACAGTATATTCTTATCCACCAGGGCCAGATATGCGTTTTTGTTCAATTTGGATCATGATGATTACAAAGGATGGGCCTATGGATTAAAAGAGGCCGGTTATGCAACGGATCGTAAGTATCCGCATAAGTTGATTGCACTTATAGAGCGGTATGGATTGGATAAATATGACATGACCGTTTTAAAATCGGGCGGTATTGTAAAAAAGGAACCAAAACAATACGAACATAAAATCCATGTTGTTCAAAAGGGAGATACCCTATATTCCATTTCCAAGCGCTATTTTGTCTCCATCCCGGAATTGATGAAGTTGAACAATATGAACAATAGCAATTTGGCCGAGGGCCAGAAATTGACTGTAAAATCAGAAAAAATTAGATAATCTATGATTTATAGAAGAAGCAGTGCTTTATTTGCCGAGGCACAGCGTTATATTCCTGGAGGAGTCAATTCCCCTGTTAGGGCCTTTAAGGCCGTTGGAGGTAATCCTGTTTTTGTAAAGGAAGCCAAAGGAGCATATTTGTACGATGAGGACGGTAATCGATTAATAGATTACATTGCCTCTTGGGGGCCGTTAATTTTAGGTCATGCCTATGCTCCGGTAATAGACGCGGTAATTGAGAAAGCAAAAAAGGGAACATCTTTTGGAATGCCAACGGAAATAGAGACCCAATTGGCCAAGCTTGCAGTTTCCATGGTGCCCAATATTGATAAGATCCGTTTTGTTAACAGTGGTACGGAAGCCTGCATGAGTGCCGTGCGTTTGGCCAGGGGGTTTACAGGTAAGGATAAAATAATAAAATTCGCGGGATGTTATCACGGACATTCCGATTCGTTTTTAATTCAGGCGGGTAGTGGTGCGGTTACCTTTGGTAGTCCCAATAGCCCAGGAGTTACGAAGGGAACTGCAAAGGATACCCTTTTGGCGACCTATAACAATCTGGAAAGTGTTAAGGCCCTGACCACTGCGAATAAAGGAGAAATTGCTGCTATTATCATTGAGCCTATAGCTGGGAATATGGGTTGTATTATTCCTGACGAAATCTTTATAAAGGGGTTGCGCAATCTTTGTGATCAAGAGGATATACTGCTGATATTTGATGAGGTTATGACCGGATTCCGATTGGCCAAAGGGGGTGCACAGGAAGTATTGGCTGTAGATGCCGATATTGTGACTTTCGGAAAGGTAATTGGAGGAGGATTGCCTGTTGGGGCTTTTGCGGCCAGAGAGGAGATTATGGGGCATTTAGCTCCGGATGGTCCTGTGTATCAGGCGGGAACCTTAAGCGGAAACCCCTTGGCAATGAGTGCCGGACTGGCCATGTTGACCGAATTGAACAATAATCCGGAAGTTTTTAGAAGTTTGGCCGATAAGACCAAATACTTGGGGGAAGGAATGGCACAGGTATTGAACGATAATAATGTTCCTTTTCAGATGAACAGGTTTGGTTCCATGATCTCAATCCATTTTACGGAAGAACCTGTGGTAGATTTTGAATCTTCGGCCAAAGGAAACAATGCCGTTTTTAAGAAGTATTTCCACGGTATGCTAAACCAGGGGATTTATCTGCCGCCAAGTGCCTTTGAGAGTTACTTTTTAAACGATGCCCTCAGTTATGAAGATTTGGATGAGACCATCGCTGCACTATCCAATATAGTCAATGACTTACATTGATCTACAAAAGTAAGAAGGCTAAATAAGCACCATTTTGCTTATTTAGCCTTCTGTATTTTAGAAGATAATAAATTTTATTTTCTTCCGGACCTCCTAGTATCGTCTTTCATTCCCCTTCCCTTTCTATGGCCTTCGCGGTTTTTTTTCATTTTCTCCCATTTCTCATATTGCTCCTTATCCAATATTTTTTTCATCTTTTCTTTTTGGGCAATTTGATGATCCAGCATGGCGGTTTTCATAGCGTATCGTTCTTCAGAAGTTAATTTCTTCGTCTCACCGCTGTCCTTTCTAGCCTTCATTTCCTTCTTTTTCTCTGAACGCTTCAATGCATTTTCCAGGTTTAGACTTTGAATTTCCTTTTGTTGGGCATCTGTAAGGTCTAAGGACAAGGTCATCTGCTTCGTCTGCAAGGTGGCAATTTGTTCAGGAGTCATATCCTTCATATGGTTTCTGTCTCCTCTATTGCGCTCAGGTTTTTGTGCTATGGCAGTTATGCCTGCCATTAATACAATTAATACAACTAATTTTTTCATCTGTTTAATATTTTCTGTTATGTATATAGGACATGACATTAACGGATTGGTTTAATGGGAAAGTTTTTTTTAGGGCAATTTTAACAGATGGCCTTTGTGGGTATGGGGAGTATAGTTGTTATAGCGAGGAGAATTATTAATCCCAATGGATTGGTTACCGCTGTAATAGTCAATAAAAAAAAAGGGCATAAACCAAGGTTTATGCCCTTTTTGAAAATAGGTTATTGGATTTTTATTATTGTACGTTTATGAATTGATTTTCCGAATTATCGGCCAAAGCTTCATTGGTAACCGTTGATTTTTCAGTTGAGATTACGTCTTTTTTTACCTCGGTGTTGTCCGATAGTTTATTGTAAACCAAGGCGGACACCAAAAAACAAATAAAATATAGAAGACTTTTTATTTTGTAGGACATAGATTTGGGGTTTTTTATAACACCTCTAAGATATATAATCTATTGTCTCAAAAATGATGAATGTTGTGAAACCCTTTTATAATTGTTGTAAAAATATCATTTAATGTGGTCAGGAATATGCCAATAAGGAATAAGAGGGGCTATTCTTGAATGTTCTCCAGTTTGGCAACCTTAGTGTCAATATCCAGATCATCGGCCTGTAGATGTATAACTTCAGCTGAATCCCGATTGGTATTATTGTTATATTCAGGCTCCAAGGCATAGTAAAGCACAGCCGAGGCTAAAAAACCAACAAAATATAATAAGCTTTTAATTTTATAAGACATAATTTGGGGGGTGTTAATAATGGTCTCAAAGTAGGAAAAATATTAAATGCTAGGAAATAAATATTGTTAAATTTTACATTTTATCGTTAAAAGGTATCCATTCAACGGAAAAATCAGGAATTTAGGTATTTATAAAGGGCTATGGAGAAAGATAGCCCTTTTCATTTATATACAAAGTTGATATTCATAATATTAATGGTAGCCCTCAATTTATGATGAATCTAACTGTTGGGGTTTAAAATGAGTTCTATCTGTTCCACGGCATCCTGTAAATGATACTTGCTCATAGGGTCCGTTGTTCTATTGATTGCACTTTTTAGGTCTTTTCTAAGAATATTCAATTCCGCTCTTGCAATGGAGCGTATATCGGATTGACTGGTATTGATCGGGGTGGATTTTTGATATCCACCCGAATTTCCTTTTTTGGAATTATCTTCAGTGGTCATCAGATAGGCCAATCTTTCAATGTGCGCTTTTTGAAGATTTCTTCTATAGGTATCAATTGTTCTCCCATTTCGTGTTTCGGACCATAACCCTTTTCTTAAGTCACCCATCATTTCCAGTATGGAATATGCGTCTTTGCCATTAGCAGTTTCGTTCTCAATCAATCTGGCCAATTTGCCCAGACTCAAAATATTGTCCAGCGTTCTAACTTGTAGGTTTCTTATGCGCTCCACGGAACCCGAATACTCTATTTTATTAAATATGTTTGGGACGATCAACCAATGAGGGGTTTGAAATAATTGTTCCTGCACAAATAGCAAACAATTTTTTTGATGCTCCCTATCTACGGGAGTATATACAGCTCCTTCCTGATCATAGGTCTTATACTGTTCATAAACACCACCAATATTATTGCTGACATGGCCCATGTACCTGTTAAATTGTGCAATTACCTGCCCGTACATGGTGCTTAGATCATCGTAATCCTTGCCTTTTTCCGCGGTCCATTCAATGAGTTTTGGAGTTATTCTTTTCAAATTTTCAATACCATAGGCACTAGCTTTTATGGCATCGTCCCCCAAATCCTCGGTTTGGGAACTTGGATCAACAACATCGCCTACCTGCTGGTGGCCAAAGCGGTATAGTGGGTCGCCCGAATGTTTTAGGATCCAGCTATCCAGAATCTCCTTTTCCTCCTTGGCGGATTTGTCCAATATGGGGCGATATCCCCAACCAATGGCGTATTTGTCATATACCCCAATCTCTGGCATTAGGGCCACACCCTCATCTCCGGGTTGGGCAATATAGTTAAATCTGGCGTAGTCCATTATGGAGGGTGCCGTACCATATTTTTGGGTAAAGGTAGCAGAGCGGAGCGAATCAACAGGATAGGCTATACTACTTCCCATATTGTGGGGCAGTCCCAACGTATGTCCAACTTCGTGCGAGGACACAAATCGGATTAAGCGGCCCATAACCTCTTCTTTAAAAGCAACGCCCCTGGCATCGGGGTTAATGGCAGCCGTTTGTACAAAAAACCAATTTCTTAACAGGGTCATTACATTGTGGTACCAGTTAATATCGGATTCCAATATTTCACCGGTCCTTGGGTCGCTTACATGTGGTCCGTTGGCATTGGGAATTGGTGATGCCAGATAGCGAACTACAGAATAACGCACATCCTCAGGGGACCATTCAGGGTCTTCTTCCGGGGTGGGGGGATCTTTGGCCAAAATAGCATTTTTAAAGCCGGCAGCTTCAAAAGCCACCTGCCAATCCTCAATTCCCTGTTTTATAAAGGGCACCCAACTTTTGGGCGTAGCCCGGTCAACATAATAGACAATGGGTTTTTTAGGCTCTACAAGTTCTCCATTTTTAAATTTTTCTATATCCTCTTCCTTCACCTCAAGTCGCCAACGATCAAGAAAACGCACGGTCTTACTTTCCTGTGCATTCAAGCCATAATCTACCTGGCCACGGGCAAACCAACCCACACGCTTATCAAAATATCTCCGTTTCATGGGTTCCTCCGGCAGTAAAATCATGGAATTATTTATTTCAATAGAAATGGATCCCAAACTTCCATTGGAAGGAGGATTGCCTGCCACATAGGTCTTTACATGTCTTGCCTCGATATTCAAGGGGTAACTTTTTAAGGAACTGATATAACTTCTGGATTCATCCAAACGCGACACCTTGTATTCTTTCCTATAATAATCTGGCATGCCCAGGGCATTTACATCTTTTTCAAATAGATCGTTTACCTGGATTACCGTAGCGGGATTCAGACTGTCTTTTTTAAAAGCCTTTATATTGAATGAATACAGTACGGGTTCAAAATTGGAATTTACCACGGCTTCACTTACCGGTAGTGAATCCGCAGCCACAATATCATAGCTTACTACTCTAAGTAAGACCTTTTTTGGCAATTTTTCCCATCTAAGGACCTTGGTGTTTATTTTCCCCCCTCCGAAGCCAATGCCTGTAGCTGTTTTGGCAATTCTACTGACCATTAGCATTTCCTTGTTAAATAGAGAGTCCGGTATTTCATAGAAATGATTGTCATCAACTATATGTACATCAAAAAGGCCTTTGTCCGTCTTTGCTTCTTTGGTGATTACCTTTTCGTAGGATTCTATTTCTCCTTTTTTAGATTTTTCCTTGGTGTCGGATGTTTCGGATTTTTTGTTTTTCTTTTTAAATATTTGTGCCTCCGTGGTATGGAAACATCCAATAAGTAAAAATGTAAATAACACTTTCGCGAGTAAATTTTTAATCATATTTCAGGCTGCTTTTGTAATCTTTCAAAGAACTAAAAATAATTTAAATTTTGGAAGTAGGTTTGGATTATTGTCCAATTACAAAATAATTAACGAAAATGTGAGTTTTTATGGAATCTAGGGCCCGGATTCTTGCATTATATCGGTCCAAAGAAAAAAATTACAAACAATCTGTAACATTTTTACAGTTTACAAGTCTATTTGAATAGAGAATTTCTTTTTATAGTTTATTTGAATTAAGCATGTGTAAAGTCTTTGTGGGAACAAAGACTTTACTTTTTTGATGTCTTTCCGATGCTGAAAAATCAAAAGAGTAGGGGAATTACAAATTGGAACAAAAGGATCAGTAATACCACAGAAATAAGGTTAAGAACTATTCCTACCCTTGCCATTTGATATACCTTTATATAACCACTGGCAAAAACAATGGCATTGGGAGGTGTGGCCATGGGCAACATAAAGGCGCAGCTACTGGCTATGGTCGCAGGAATCAGTAAATAGAGTATAGGAACCTCTAGACCTATCGCTATTCCCGCGACTACTGGAGCAAGTACTGCAACCAAGGCTACATTGCTCATTAGTTCTGTCATGAAGAGCATCAGCAGTATTAACAAGGATGCCGTAAATAATATACTTATTTCGCTAGTGGAAATGGCGTTTGCCACCATATCTACAATACCACTTGTAGACATACCTTCCGCTAAGGCCAGTCCACCGCCAAATAATATCAGAATTCCCCAGGCCAATTTTTCAGTATCGCTCCAGCCTATTATAAATTCCCCTTTTTTAAGGTTAAAGGGAATGGCAAAAAGGGAAACGGCGGCTATCATACTTATGATAGTGTCCGATAGTCCCAGGGACGGGAATATACCGTTGATCAATGTTCTAAAAATCCATAGGAAAACCGTTATTCCAAAGATGGTGAGTACCATTTTTTCTTTTCGGCTCATTGGCCCCAATTTTTTTAATTCTTCCTGAATAATCTGTTTGGAACCTGTAAATTTTAATTGCTTATTGGGAAAAAACCACTTTACCAGGACCAGATAACAAATGGTTACCAAGAGAATTGAAAATGGTAACCCAATAAGCATCCATTTAAGAAAAGAGATTTCAATGTTGTATTCATTTTCCAGCAAGCCAATTAAAATTGAATTGGGAGGGGTGCCAATAACGGTGGCAATTCCCCCTGCGTTTGCAGAAAACGCGATTCCCAACATTACATTGAGGGCAAAGTTGCGATCATCCTTGGTAAAGCCGTCCGCGTCGTTGATCAAAAGACCAATTACAGACATGGCAATTGGAAGCATAACAACCGTACTGGCCGTATTGCTTATCCACATACTTAAAGCAGCTGTAGCTATCATAAATCCCAGGATTACCTTGTTCGGTGTTGTTCCGGTAATTCTAATGATGTTAAGGGCAATGCGTTTATGTAAATTTACTTTTTCTAGGGCCAAGGCCATCACAAATCCTCCAAAAAACAAAAAAATGATGGGACTCCCATAATTGGCTCCTACCTCGCTAATGGGCATAATCTTTAAAAGGGGAAACAAAATAAGGGGCAACAAGGCCGCTACCGAAATCGAAACAGCTTCGGTAATCCACCAAACTACCATCCAAACTGCCACCGCTATTACTGCATCGCCTTTTTCTGAGACTAGGGTATTGGGTAAATTTAAAAGAATAAAAAAAATGATGGGGCCTAATAATAATCCTAATTTCTTGCTCAAATCCATATGGGAGGTTTATGGTGTTCTAAACTAGGTTATTTCTGTCATTTATAAAAATGTAACCGATAAGTAGCTTTAGTTTTTGTGGCTTGGATTCCAATTAATTAAAAATTATCCCCAAGCTAATCAAATTTTAATTGTTGTCCACTGTACCGTAAAATATTTTAGGATGGACATTTCACCAATGTAGAGTATTTTATCCGTAATTCCGGGTTCGGCCTTCCTATAGGTAACCAAGTTGCCGTAGGACAATTGAATGAGGTGTTAGGATTCCACTGGGGGAGTCCACAAAAATTGTTTTGTGTAATAGGGCAAACGGCAAAAAAAAGGCTTAAAACAACTGCGTAGAAGATTTTCAAACCAGATTAATTTGGAATACGTTGGTACAGACATCAATATACCGTTCTCATTTCAGTATTTTAAAGTAAACCAGTATTTTACGATCAAAATAACAAGTTGGATGACAAACTAGAAAACTATGGAATCGGTAGCTATTTTAGGCAGATCGTAACCTCCATAATCAATGAACAATTCCCCTTCCTTTGGTCTGTCAACATAATCGGGTTTTTTAACAGGTGTGTTGAAGAGATAAACTGTTTGTAATTTTTTGAACCTTTTTAAATGGGCCAGATGAACCTCCTGAAAATTGGTGCCCACTAGGTTGAGTTTTCTTAAGTATTCAAGTTTTTCCAAATGTTCAATATTTTTACCTGTTATTCCGGTATTGTCCATTTTTAGTATGGTAAGGTTGGGCAAGGTGCTTATTTTCTCAAAAACGGCATCGGTGATAAGGGTCTTGCCAAGATCAAGATAAACAATTTGATTCTTGACAGGGGACAGCAAATCAAAATCCTTATCCTTAAAAGTGGGTCTGTTGATGCAGGATACGCGTATAAAATTACTGTTTTCACTTACCCGTTCCACATGGAAACCTTTTTTCTTTATGGCGGAAATAGTATCCTTGGGAACTTCGGCAACCTTGACATCAGGGTAGGTGTTATCCTTTGCCTTTGGGAAAAAGGCCTGGAACAACTCTTTTTTCAATCCCAGTTCCCCGATTTTTTTGTCAAAAGAGTTGCTGTTGGCGATCCAACTTTCAATGATGTCGATCTCTTCTTTGGAAAGTTGGGTCTTGTCCTTTGGGGGCATATGGTCCTCATGGTCCAGTGGTAGTACCAGCCTGGCGTACAAAGAACTGTTCTGGGGATCATTGGGTTCTATGACGGCACCGTTTTCACCCCCTTTAAGGATCCCATTTTCTTCCTCCAACTGCAATTCCCCCTTTTCTTTTTTGGCATTATGGCAGCTAACACATTTGTTGTTCAATATGGGCTGTACCAGGTCCGTATAGAGTACGGCCTCCTCCCAATTTTCCTCCTCTATAGTTGGCATTTCATAAACCTTGGGGCCAGCGCCCAAAAGGGATTTAATGCTGTTGGGCAGTGGTTCGATGAGGTAATCCGATCCATGGGTAATATTTCCCCCAAGATGGCCGGTGAACGAAATCAGGAATAATAGCGAGAAAGATAAAAGGACCACTGGTACCCGCTTAAGGAAGTCCATCTTCGAAGGGGCCGCCAGTCGCAAATACATCAACAGGGAAAACAAGGCGGTAACAATGCCGAACCACAAATGAAATTTTACCGTATCAAAGGAATATCCTTCGCCTTTGTAAAGAAGATAGCCGCTTATACAGGCTACGGTTGCTGAAATAAAGGCCCATTGAAACAGGAGTCCAATTATTTTGGACCATTCCTTATTCTTTCTATCATACCATTGCAATAATAGGGCGGCAATAATAAATCCTATCGGTAAATGTACTACAAGGGGGTGCAGGCGCCCTATCAATTGTTGAATAATTTCCATAGATTATTGGTTCAATTTTAGGCGTTCTTTTTAAGCTTGTTGATTAAAGGAATTAACTCCACTCCGTCATAGCCCGAGGTCTTGGCCTGTTCGCAAAATCGGTCCCAGGACAATTGTTTCCCCCAATCGGTTTGAAAAAAAAGGACCTTTTCTTGACCATAGGAGAATAGTAAGGATCCAAAAAGTATGATGATAAATCGCATTATATTGGTTTGGTCGGTTTGTGTTTTAGGCGAGAATTTCGTGTATTACATGTCCTTCCACATCGGTAAGCCGGAAGGGCCTTCCTTGAAAATCAAAGGTAAACTGTTCGTGGTCAAAACCTAGAAGGTGCATCATAGTGGCGTGTACATCGTGCACGGAGACCTGGCCCTCCAGGGCGGAAAACCCGATTTCATCGGTGATCCCCCAACTGGCGCCTTTTTTTATGCCCCCACCGGCCATCCACATGGTAAAGGCATCTCCGTGGTGGTCCCTTCCCTTATAGGCCATTTCCTGACCTTCCCGGTTTTCCTGCATGGGGGTCCGGCCAAATTCGCCACCCCAGACCACCAAGGTCTCGTCCAATAGCCCCCTTTGTTTAAGATCCAGGAGAAGGGCGGACATGGGCCTGTCTATTTCGGTACATTTATTTCTCAGCCCCAGGTCTATGGCCGTATCGTGGCCTGTTCCATGGCTGTCCCAGCCCCAATCGAACAGTTGTACAAAACGCACCCCGTCCTCAACAAGCTTTCTGGCCAGAAGGCAATTGTTGGCAAAGGATTCCTTGCCCGGTCGCACCCCGTACATTTCCTTGATATGTTCGGGTTCATTGTTGATGTTCATTACTTCCGGCACTGCGGTCTGCATACGGTAGGCCATTTCGTACTGATTGATCCTGGCCAGGATCTCGGGGTCGGAATATTCGTCGAACTCTTTTTTGTTGATATTGTTTATGGCATCGATGGTGCTTTTTTTAAGATTTCGGGCAATGCCCTTGGGATCGTCTATATACAGAACCGGATCCCCTTTGGACCTGCATTGGACCCCTTGGTAGACCGATGGTAAAAAACCGCTTCCCCAAACACTTTTTCCCGCATCCGGTGTTTTCCCCCCGGAGGTCAGTACTACAAATCCTGGCAAATTCTGATTTTCGGAACCCAGGCCATAGGTGACCCATGACCCTATACTTGGCCTGCCCAATCTGGGGCTTCCGGTATGCATGAACAATTGGGCGGGCCCGTGATTGAATTGATCGGTGTTCACTGCCTTTAGGAAAGCGACTTCATCCACAACTTTGGAAAAGTGCGGCAAGAAGTTGGAGACCCAGTTCCCGGATTCCCCGTGCTGTTTAAATTCCGCTTGTGGCCCCAAAAGTTTGGGCGTTCCCCTGATAAAGGCAAATTTCTTGCCTTCCAACATGGATTGTGGGGTGACCTGTCCGTCCAGCTTTTGGAGGGCGGGCTTGTAATCGAACATTTCCAGTTGGGAGGGGGCACCTGCCATGTGCAGGTAAATAACGGACTTCACCTTGGCGGGGAAAGGAGGGGCCATGGAGGCCAATGGGTTGACATCCCTTTCTGTAAGGGCGATTTTTCCTTTTTCATTGTTGCCGAGAAAGGAATTGCAGGACATAAAGAAGGAGCCCATGGCCAAACCGCCCATCCCGGCAACGCAGTCCTTAATGAAGTGTCGACGGGTCCTGGCCTGGATTTCCCGTTGTAACTTTTCCTTTATTAATCGGTCCAAACTGTTCATAGCTACGATTTTGTTAAAAATTCATCCAAGTTCATAATGGCATTGGCCACCACGGTCAATGCCGCCAAATTGGCATCCGTACCGGTTTCAAAAGGAATGAATTCCTTGATGTTCTTCGGTTTTTCCCGGAAATCGGAAAGTGAAGTGTTGTACAGTTCCTTTAGGACGTTAAGTTTCTCGTCCGAAATATCGGCCAAAACGGCTTTCCTGTAGCCATGGCGTATACTATTGTCCACATTGCTTCCCTGGGCCATAAATTTGGCCAGATGGTAGGCCGTTTCCAGATAAACGGGATCGTTTAGGGTGACCAGGGCCTGTAATGGGGTATTGGTCACGGTCCTGCGTACCGTTGATACTTCCCTGCTTCCTGCGTCAAAAGTGAGGAAGGATGGGTAGGGGCTGGTTCTTTTTAAATAAGTGTATACTGCCTTTCGGTATTTGTCTTCCCCTTGGCTTTCTACCCAATTGCCACCGTTGTATACAGTTTGCCATATACCTTCCGGTTGTGGTGGCATAACACTTGGGCCGTACATTTTTGTGCTCAAAAGACCCGACACGGCCAAGGCCTGATCGCGAATTTGTTCCGCTCCCAATCGAATTCTGGGGCCCCGTGCATAGAGTAGGTTTTCAGGGTCCAAATTGTATAACCTGGCATTGTTCTTGGAACTCTGGCGGTAGGTACCGGACATAACAATGTCCTTTACCAGGGCCTTTATGCTCCAATTGTGCTCGTTCATGAACCTTAAGGCCAGCCAGTCCAATAATTCGGGGTGCGATGGCGGGTCGGACTGTGACCCCATATCTTCCAGGGAGGCTACTATGCCGCGGCCATAAATTTGCTGCCATACCCTATTTACAAGGGTACGTGCCGTTAGCGGGTTCTCCTTGCTGACCAGCCATTTGGACAGCCCGAGCCTATTTTTTGGCCAGGCATCGTTCCAGGCATTGAGACTTTGTGGAGTGGCGGGCTCAACGGTATCGGTTTTCATGAGCCAATTGCCCCTTTCAAAGACCTGGGTGGCCCTTTTTTGGTAGTCGGGATTTTCAATGATGATGGGCAGTGTAGGGGTGTTGGAGTTCAACAGTTTCATAAAGCTGTCATCGATCTGGGAGTATCCGGAATTATCCCCGGCCTTTATTTCCGGGAGAAATGCAAACCAGGAGATATAACTGGTGGCGCTTTTGGGAGAAATCCTGTCGTTATCGGCCTCTATATATAAGTTTATTTTGTCGTCTGTTCTTTTGAACGGGAACTTTTGGATTTCCCTTCCCTTGGTCCTGTTCGTAGTAAATTGGGACAGGATCTCCCCTTGCGCATTATCCTTTCTGATGGTCACTTTGGTTCCATCTATAGAGGAGGAATACTTCAGGTATATATGGTCGGCACCTTGGGTATGGACATCGGGGAGGTAGCAGGAGCCATTGTCCCTTAGGGCCAGCCATTTCGTGTCCGCCAAATTTCCATTGGTATAATCCTTGGCCAAATGGGCATGGTAGATCGGTTCGGAATATTGTAGGAAATTGTAATAGGCCTTGGCCACTTCCCTGTTCTCATTTTTGGCGATCCATTGGTAAATCCTATCCACTTCCTCCTGTTGTTCCCCGGAGTAAAATCGTAGATTGGGCTCATCCTCTGAAGTGTCCTCGTCCCTGGTGTTGTTAAAAAAAGCCATGAGATTGTAGTACTCCCTGTTCTTAAAGGGGTCGTAGGTATGGCTATGGCACTGTACACATCCAATGGTGGTGCTCTGCCATACTTCAAAGGTGGTGTTTACCCTGTCTATTACGGAGGCTACCCTGAATTCCTCATCCTCGGTCCCGCCCTCGTCGTTGTTCATTGTATTTCTGTGAAAGGCTGTAGCTATAAGTTGATCTACGGAAGGGTCCGGTAAAAGATCGCCCGCAAGTTGTTCAATGGTAAACCGGTCAAAGGGCATGTCATTATTCAATGCCTTTATTACCCAGTCCCTATATCGCCACATAGTCCTGCCCATGTCCTTTTCATAGCCTTTGGTGTCCGCATAACGCGCATGGTCCAACCACCAACTGGCCCACTTTTCACCATATGCATCCCTGGAGAGAAGCTCGTCCACCATATTTTCATAGGTAATTTTGCCTGTGGTAAAATCATTAAATAAGGAATCGTCCGGTGGTAGTCCCGTTATATCCAGGGACAGTCTGCGCGCCAATACGTTTTGCTCGGCAGGCGGACTTGGTTCCAAGCCGTTATTTTCCAAGGTTCTTAAAATAAAGTGGTCTATGTCATTTTTAATAAATCCTTGGGCATCCCCGGAAGAAATACCGGCCGATTGGGCAGCTTTGGGAACTTCCACTTTTTCCGGTAGGGTATAGGCCCAGTGTTTGCCCCATTTGGCACCCTGATCTACCCACTTGGTCAATAGTTCTATGTCCTCTTTTGAAAGTTTGGATTTTTTATAGGGCATGCGCAATTCCGGGTCATCTTCCTTTAAGCGCTGGATGAACGGACTTTTGGCGGCATTGCCGGGGATAATGGCGGGCCCTCCCGATTCGGTATCGGCAAAGGCCTCCTCTTCAAATAATAGACTAAATCCGCCACTTTTCTTTACCCCTCCGTGGCAGGTAATACAGTTCTTGTTCAGGATGGGTTTTATATCGGCACTAAAATCAACGGTGTCCGAGGGTTTAAGAAGGCTCCAGACAGAAATAATAAGTATAATGATACCTATAAATAAAAGACCATATGATACTTTCTTTTTCACGCTATTGTTTTTTTATCTTTATTCAATATCCATGTTTTCAAACCCATACACTTCTTCATATTTGGGGTAGGATAGCAGTAAGAAGCTCGGCTATATATTTTAAGATTATAATGATACTGCTTCATAAAATTGGGTGCAACCCGGATTTTGTCTAATGCCAATACTTTTTTGCACCAGACTAATATAAAGGTTTTTTATTAGCCTCCGTTATTTACTTCAGTTCAAGAATCCAATCCCATCAACCTGCAATATCCTATTTTTGGGATAATAAATAGGGGGTATTTTCGGCAATTGTGTGGGAAATAAGCCCCATTTGTTATCAAATATGACGTCGTTGTTGGATATTCTCTATTAATTCCGGATGTTGTTCAATCTATAATTCCAATTACATTGGAACAATGTGCTTATAAAAATATGAAATTGCAAAGGCTTTGTCAACCACAATTATTGTCCCGAGAGGGGAGGATGGTTAAAAGGGATAAGGATTTAAGTGATTCTATCCCAAGAATAGAATCACTTAAAACAATTTTGGAATTTTGTATTGAATTCCTTGGAGATTATTTCTTTAAAAGAACCACTTTAATTTCGCCTTCGGTGGCAACCTTGATCAACTCGTGCTTGGAAAGGGCCTTCATGGATTTATCCCATTTTTTGCCGCTTAGTCCCGCTTTTGTCTTAAGTTCGTCCAACGCTAGTTTGCCTTCTGGTTTTAATAAGGCAAGTATCTCTTTTTCTTCCTCGCTAAGTTCCAGTTGTTTCTTTTCTGGTCTCATTTGAGGGAAGAACAGAACTTCCTGAATAGAAGCGTTGTTGGTCATTAGCATAACCAAGCGATCAATACCTATGCCAATACCACTTGTAGGTGGCATTCCGTATTCCAAGGCCCTCAGAAAATCCTGATCAATGAACATGGCCTCGTCGTCGCCTTTTTCTGAAAGTTGAAGTTGTTCCTCAAACCTTTCCCGTTGGTCAATGGGGTCGTTCAGCTCGGAATAGGCATTGGCCAATTCCTTACCGTTTACCATGAGTTCAAAGCGTTCGGTTAATGCGGGATTGTCCCTGTGCTCCTTGCACAAAGGACTCATTTCCTTGGGGTAATCCGTGATAAAGGTAGGCTGTATGTAGTGATGTTCACATTTTTCACCGAAAATTTCATCTATGAGCTTGCCAACACCCATACTATCATCTACCTCAATATTTAGTTTTTTGGCAACTTCCTTGAGTTCCACCTCGTCCATCCCGGCAACATCAAAACCGGTATGTATTTTTATAGCCTCCAGAATAGGGACCCTAGGGTAAGGGGCCTTAAATTCGATCTCATTTTTGCCAACGGTTACTTTGGAAGTGCCGTTGGAATCGATGGCTACTTTTTCCAAAAGTTTTTCGGTCATGTCCATCATCCAATTGTAATCCTTGTAGGCCACATAAAGTTCCATGACCGTAAACTCAGGATTATGGGTGCGATCCATGCCTTCGTTCCTAAAGTCCTTGGCAAATTCATAAACGCCATCAAAGCCACCAACAATCAGTCTCTTTAGATATAGCTCATTGGCTACCCTTAGGTATAAAGGAATATTAAGTGCATTGTGGTGCGTCATAAACGGACGGGCAGCGGCGCCTCCAGGAATGGGTTGTAGTATTGGGGTCTCGACCTCCAAATAGCCGGCATCGTTAAAAAACTGGCGCATACTATTGGTTATTTTAGTACGCTTAATAAAGTTTTTCTTAACGCTTGGGTTTACTACCAAATCCACGTATCGCTGACGATAGCGCAATTCAGGGTCGTTAAATTCATCGTAAACTTTTCCGTCGGCATCTACCTTGGGCAAGGGCAAGGGACGCAAGGATTTACTTAGCAAAGTAAAATTCCTGACCATGACGGTTTTCTCGCCAACCTGTGTGGTGAAAAGTTCCCCTTCTATCCCTATAATATCGCCAATATCCAACAATTTTTTATATACATCGTTGTACAGGGTTTTATCTTCTCCAGTGCAAATTTCGTCCCTATTAAAATAGACCTGTATACGGCCTTCGCTATCCTGTAGTTCGGCAAAGGAAGCCTTGCCTTGGATTCTTCTGGACATAAGTCTTCCGGAAAGCACTACCTTTTTACCTTCTTCATAATTTTCCTTGGCATTTCTAGAAGTGCTATCTACTGGGTATAGAGCCGCGGGATAGGGATCGATGCCCAATTCCCTTAGCTTGCCAAGTTTCTCCCTTCTAATCACTTCTTGTTCCGAAAGCTGCATATTCTTATAAATTAAGGCTGCAAATATAGGTACTCTGCATTAATCTATCAATCCTAAAATCAGAATTGATCGTTTTCAAAATAGCATATTCAAATTATTCCCAATTTATTGTAACAAAATGTTCGTTTTTTAGTCTTATTGGTATACTTGTCCCGTTATGGGACTTCATCAATCAAAAATCGAAATAACCATGGGCTGTTTTAGGGTCATATTGGCCATTATTTTCCCACCCCTGGCCGTAATAGGCAAGGGGTGCGGTTCCTTTGTAATAGTTTTTCTGCTTACTCTATGTGGATGGGTACCCGGTGTAATTGCTGCATTGGTCATTCTTAACAATCCAAGCTAGGTTTTGTGGTTTGGTTTATGGGGAGAGTTTGTATCTTTGCCACATGAATAAAAGTATTCTCTTAGAAGATTTGGGATGTAAGGATTACAAGGATACTTGGGATTACCAGGAACAATTGTTCAAATCTATTATCGATTTAAAAATAAGGAATAGGAGGGAGGGTTCCCACTTGGAAACACCCAATCATTTCTTGTTTGTAGAGCATCCGCATGTCTACACTTTGGGAAAAAGTGGTGACCTGCAAAATCTGTTGGTGGATGAAAATGTACTTAATGAAAAAGGTGCCCAATTTTACAAGATAAACCGGGGCGGGGATATAACCTATCATGGCCCGGGACAGATTGTTGGTTATCCTATCCTGGACCTCGATAATTTTTTTACAGATATTCATAAATACCTGAGGCTTTTGGAGGAGATGGTTATTTTGACCTTGGCTGACTATGGACTTAAAGCGGAGCGATCTAAAGGGGAAACAGGTGTTTGGTTGGATGTGGGTACACCGTTTGCACGAAAAATATGTGCCATGGGGGTGCGGGCCAGTCGATGGGTTACCATGCACGGATTTGCCTTGAACGTAAATGTGGATTTGGGCTATTTCGACTTGATGATTCCCTGTGGTATCAAAGGGAAGGCCGTTACTTCCTTAAATGTGGAGCTTGGCGTACGGGAAGTGGATATGGCCGAGGTGAAGCAAAGGCTTCTTGGACATTTTGCAACACTTTTTGAAGCAGGGATTATAGAACAAAAAGCCGAAGTGTAAGTCTCGGTGTTTGTCGCAGGATACTGTCTTAAGAGTAAACTCCTTTATGTTTAGAGCTATTGGGGAACTAGATTACAGTTGTCTTAAAGCTAATCTGGCTAATACGTGTAAATGTATTCAATTCCATAAATAACCTTGTCCCTAGCTAAACCCCGGGAAAAGTACTTGATTCCATTATTGTTTTAACTTAATCTTCAAAAGAGGTAAGCACACTCTTGCTTATTAGGCTACCTTTTTTATTGTAGGTTTCCTGCTGTACCATGCCGTAACCTTCAGCCAGCCACAACTTATTGCTGTTCGTCATCTTAACACCCATTTTGGCCTCCGTATCAAAGGTAATTACATAGCAATCAAAAGTGCCGGCCGGGGTGGTTATGGATTCGTTGCCTTCTACTTTTCTGTTGAAAAAATTCATATTCATTTTCATATTAAGGGGAGGCATCTTAACCGTCATCAATACATCGGCATCGGGTAGTGACTGTCCGGTATTGAGGTTATTGGGGTATAAAAGATCGGTTCCGGTCATTTCCACTTCCAAATCCTTGTATTGCCCCATTACTTCGGGCGACATCATGGAACTAAAATCTACTTTAATCCCCTCATTCGTACAAGTAACTCCATAATCCGAACTCAAAATCATTTTGCCTTTTTCATCGTGCATTTCGTAATATAAGGTAGCTGTATTGCCAACAAATTCCTTAACCACGTAATCCAATACTCCTGACACTTTATCTTTCTTGTCATAATTGGTAATTTGGAATTTGGTACCCTCATCCATTGGGAAGTATTTGCTACATTCCTGTGAAAAAGTTGTAGTGGCTACAAGAAAAAAACTATAAACTAAGGCAAGTGTTCTCATATTTATTATTTAGATTGAATATTTTTTTAAGTTATATTTTTTTGAATACGACACGCCTGTTCTGGGCTTTGCCATCTGGAGTATTATTGTCCCCAATGGGTTCGCTTTCTCCCTTGCCCTGGGTTTGTAAACGGCCGTCTGTAATGCCATAAACATTTACTAGGGCATTTTTTACCGCAGCAGCTCGTTTTTGGGATAGGCTTAAATTGGCATCACCGGATCCATCTGCGTCCGTATGTCCAACTATCATAAGGTTCATTCCTTTTTCTTCCTGCAAAACTTGCGAAATTTGTCGTATGATCCCCATGGATTGAGGTTGGATGTTGGCCGAGCCGGAATCGAACAGAATGCCATTGGTGGAAACTTCCCCCTCGGCAATCAATTTGCGTCTGAGGTCTACCCCTCCTTCGGCCACTTTTAAATTGGTGATAAATATTCGTTCCTTTCCATCTTTTAAATTGTTGACATTAAATTTTAAGGAAGAAATATGTTCTCCCAAAGGGATAAATTTTGGAATATCAACGTATTTATGCTCATTGACCCAGACCCTGAATCTCTGACCATTAACGGCAATGGATATATGGGGTCTATTTAGTACTTCGTCCCTTATATCGGCCCTAATGGCATTGTTTATCTCACTTCCCGCTACTTTATCGAAGTTCTTTACCCTTATATTGAAGGCGCCATATTGTCCTACAGGGAACCATACATAACCGTAATACTGGCCTGCCTTGAATTTTGGGTCATCACTGAGGGTTAAGCTTATACCTGCTGTAGAGGAAGTTTTCTGATCCAGTCCAGAGGTCAACAAATCAAATTCAATGGTATAATCTTCAGGAAGTTTGGGAGCAATAGGAATGTAATAGGTATTCCATCCCGGCAAGAATTCCAACCATTTTTCGGAAGACTCATTGATCGTTACCACTTCCCCACTCCCGTTCGTATCCCATTTGGAAGGGAAGTCACCAATAAAATCGTTGGAAAAGTCATCGAAAAATAGAGGTTTGTCTCCGGGGACATAGTCAAATTTACTATATACTTGGATTGTCTTGGCAGTACCCTGGGCAACCTTGGTTCCGTTGCCCGAGTTGTCGCCGGTATTTCCGTGATTGCCTTGGTCCGAAGGAGGTAATGGGCTGTCTATTTGTGGGTTGGAAGTTGGTTTTTTAGAGCCAGGTTCCAATATACTGTCCAATACGGCATCTGTTTTTTTTGAAGCTTCCCTATCTACACGGTTTTCTACGGTCCGCTCCACGGCTCTTTCTGCACGTTTGCCCAATTTTTTCAAGATTTGGCCTTGTAGGGAGGCGGAAAAAAAGAAAACCAATAGAATAGCTGGAATTGTTTTGGGGAATGCCTTTAAGGGATTCATAATCTTTCGTTTTTTATGTTCTCGTAGTGTTTTTGACTCAATCAACTTTAGGTCGATAAACCAACTAAATTTAACAAAATTTCGGGCTTGTGCAGAGATAGGTGTATATCTTGCATGTTTTTATGTATTAATGGTGTGTTACAACCAATGTTTAACATTTACATCGGAAATATTTGTAAAAAAAGAAATGCCACTAGGCATTGATAAGCCTAAAAATGTAGGATTAATGGGGAAATTGAGTATTATTTTTAAGATTAAAAAAAGCAGAAAATTCTTGCCTTTTTATCAATTGTCAGGAAAATTTAAATGATGTGTTTTTCCTAATTTATTTTATAAACTATTATGGAGTTATCCTGATCCTTTGCAACAAGCTCCAGCTTATGATCGTTGTCCATATCAATTAGATCGATACTGGAATTGCCGGGTACGGGAAAGTTGGAAATAGCTTCTGCCTGACTATCGAAAAGATAGATTTTTTGGTTCTGTATATCCGTAACGCTGATATATATCTTGTCGTTTAAATAGAAAATCTTGGGTTTTGAATATACCCCAAGCTCCAACTCCACCTTTTTGCTCCTTATGGTCAGCACATTGTCGTTCATAATGGCCAGGGTATTACTTGTGGCATCCAAACCGTGGTCGGGGAGCAGGTTTAGGTTGGCTGCATTTGTTTTGCCATTTTCGTCTATTTGGAAAAGACGTCCTTTGGTGTCAGTAACGGTAAACTTGTTTTTATGTAGCAGTATTTCATTATCGGAAAAGCTAATTTTGTTCGAGACATTAACCCGTGTATCACCGGTTCTGGACAATATTTTTAGTTCTCCGCCTTCCTGTTTCATGACCAAATAATCTTTTTTGCCTACCCTAAAATGTTTGGGTGTGCCCAGGATGGGATTTGCCGACTTCGTGTACTTAAAGCCCTTTACAATTTGTCCCGAGCTATTGTACATAAATATTTTTGTTCCCTGTGTTACCAAAAACCGGTAATCCTTTCTACGGTCGTAATCAAATACAGCCAAGGGGTTTAAGTTGCCTCCTTCGTAGGTGAAGGTAAAGGGGGGCACATCCTTACCATTTCTGTCTACTATCATAAACTGATTGTCCGTAGTGAATGCGAGTTGCAATCTTCCATTTTTGTATAGGTCTACCTGTTCTACACGTCCTTGGATCCTACCACTTAGTTGTTTTTTCCAAATTACCTTACCGTCCGTAGAAATTAGATAGAGATTGTTGTCCTGGTCCTGAACTATAATTTCTTCCTTGTTGGTCCTATGGTTTTTTACAAATTGGGGAGGTGTCACGATTTCTGTATCCAACTGTAGGGTGAAATAGGGAATGGTTTTGTTGAGGGTAGTTTCGTGGGCGATTTTTTGAAAAAGTATATTGGTATGATGAAAATTATCGTCCGCTACCATTTGCGCGGCAAAGGAATATTCTGTTAATTCCTTGGTTTTAATATTTTTAGCGATGTCCTTGACTATGTATTGGTCCAAAAAATATTCAATACCCTTGGCGTTGGAGACAAAGAGCATAGAGGATTCGTCTGCCAATTGCTCTTTTGCTGTTTTGTAAACAGATGTTTTTTCAAAAGTGGAAACATTTTTAAAATTACCAATGATGGTCTTTAAGGTCTCCGGAGTAGGGGAGAACACAAAAGCATTTTCTATGATCGTATAATAATTTGCTTCAAAATCCTGTACTAGTGGGTTGAAATAATGATTAAGGAAGTCGGACTTGGAGAGTCCAACAATTTCATTGCCTTGGTATTCTTCTGAAGTTTTCTCCAATTTATCCAGGTAGTTAAGGATATTTTCGGAGCCGTAGGTGTGGAGAATTGCGGCCTTTTCATTGTTCAGATACACGAATCCAATTTCTTCCACTGCCTTAAAGGTAGTGTCTATAACTGTGGAACGGTCCAAATATTTTTTTTGGTTTAACGCAAAGTCTTTATAATTGTCAAAAGTAAAGGCCAAAATGGCATCCGAGTTCATTGGGGCCAGAGTTGGTGTCTTTGGCGTTAGGGCATGGCTGTTTTTAAAAAGATTACTAAAGTTTATGATAGAATCGTTGGCCATGCTAATGCCATTGAGTTTTAGGTGGTCCTTATTGGTGTTAAAATCCAGGGATATCCAGTCCGTAAATTTGGAAATGTCGATTTGATGCCCATCGGACATAATGTGGTTGAGCAAGGAATTACTTTTATTGGTGTTTATGAAAATATTGGCACTGCTCTGGTTATTGGCAATCTGATACAATTTATTTAAGGATTCGTCTGCCGTTAAATCCTGTTCATTGCGCAAAATATTTTCGATCAACATTTGGGCGGTACTAACTATAATTTTGTCGTCTAAAACCGTTGAAAAGAAATTTGCCCCGTCCACACTGTAGCTGTCAAAGTTCTTTCCCTCATAACCTACGTTTTCAATTACGTTATTGCTTCCTTCGGCAATTTGAAAAAGGTCATCACTGTTTTCGGCAATCAATAACAATTCAAAATTTGCCTTTCCCAATTCCACAAAGGCCAAAATACTCTCTCCATTGGGTTGGATATATTTCAGTGCTTTCAGCTTTTCCTGAATGGCGTTATAGGAGGTCGTAGCGGACAAGGTCTTAAGAAGGTCGCTGTTCTCCAGTTCACTGGAAAAAGAGGGCTTGTCATTTATTTTTATAATAATGGCACTATTCTGGGGAACGTAATAGAGTATTGGGGAGGTTTTGGGGCTTTGTTTCGAGCATCCGGTCAATATTAAGAAGAGTACCGCAAATAATTTGATTTTCATAAATAAATCTTTCAACAAATTTAGGATTTTTAAACGTCTAGTTTTAATTGATCGGGTAATTGTCTAAAAGTTTTTCGATGATATTTGGTAATACCGTACTTCCGTATGGCCGCCCTGTGTTCCTTGGTGGGATAGCCTTTGTTTTTTATCCAATTGTACATGGGGTATTCCAAGTGGATTTTCTCCATGTAGGCATCCCTGAAGGTTTTTGCCAGGATGGAAGCGGCCGCAATGCTTAGGTATTTTCCATCTCCTTTAATAATGCAGGCGTGGGGGATGTTTTTGTAGGGATTAAATCTATTGCCGTCTACAATGATAAGTTCGGGGGCCGTGTTTAATTGATCCAAGGCCTTGTGCATGGCCAAAAAGGAAGCGTTCAAAATGTTTATTTTGTCAATTTCATCTGGAAAAACATGGGCAATTCCAAAACTACTGGCATTGGTTTCTATTATTGGCCTAAGTAAATCCCTTTTGGCAGGGGATAAAATTTTGGAGTCGTTAAGGGTGCTGTTCGAAAACTCTTTTGGTAAAATAACGGCTGCAGCGGTTACGGGTCCTGCCAAACAACCACGACCCGCTTCATCGGTTCCTGCTTCCAGTTCGTATTTGTAGAAAGTTTTTAGCATTTATGCATGGTTCTATTGTTCTTGGGTATGCAAATACTTCCTGAATTTGGATAGTTGCATGTGAGTCAAGCCCAACAAAAGTGAGTGCTTTTCTTCTGTGAAAGTCAAATATAAAAATTTATAAAAGGGTTGAATGCCCATTGTAAACAAATTCTTAAGTACGTTATGGAATTGTCCCGGATTGGGTTCTAATTCTGGAATGAAGGAAGTTGGTAAGTGACCACGGAACAATAGGGACAAGAAAATATCTAGGGGCTAAAAAGGCAATATAGGATTTATTGGGTTATTTAAAACTGTTAAAGTATCTACAACACACATAGTAGGAATCTTCTTAGGTTAAGAATATATAAGAATTTGGCAATATTCTTTAAACTAAATGCTGTTAATTCATTAAAATATTAACAAAAAAATAATAATAGGCATAAGTTTAACAAATTGTAATCCTTCTGTTAAATTTCTTAGGTTTTTTAACGAATTTTTTACAAGTTTGTGGCAGACTAATTCTTAAAAAAAAGTAAATGAAATCAAAACTAACTTGGATTTTAGTTCCGATCATGGGGCTAATTATGAGTTTTTCCTACGCGCAGGAAAAAACTATCTCTGGTACGGTGACCGACCAAATGGGTCTGGCCTTACCTGGCGTAAACATTTTGGTGGAAGGGACCACTAATGGAACACAAACTGATTTTGATGGTAATTATACCATTCAAGGGAGTGAAGGGCAAACCTTATTGTTCAGTTATATTGGACAAATGAGTGTTACAAAAGTAATAGGCGCAACGTCCACAATCGATGTTGTTATGCAGGAGGATGCCCAGGCCTTGGAGGAGGTAGTAGTTACTGCCTTGGGTATTTCAAGGGATAAAAAATCCTTGGGATATGCTACACAGGAGGTTCAAGGTGAGGACTTGAATACAGTGAAGAGCGGAAACTTTGTAAATGCCCTTTCGGGAAAGGCTTCCGGTATTCAGATCAAAAAAAATAACAACCTGGGGGGTTCCACCAATGTGGTGATTAGGGGTAATGCCTCGTTGACCGGGAGTAACCAGGCGCTGTTCGTTATAGATGGTGTGCCGGTAAACAATACGAATACCAATTCCAAATATCAAGGTGAGGCAAGTGGTAACTATTATGATTACGGTAATACCGCCTCTGATATCAACCCTGATGATATTGAATCGGTAAACGTTTTAAAGGGAGCGGCCGCTTCTGCCTTATATGGCTCAAGGGCAGCCAATGGGGTTATCATGATAACCACCAAAAAAGGAAAGGATGCACAAGGCATTGGGGTTACTGTTAGTTCTGGAATTACAATAGGCTCCATAGATAAAAGTACATTTGCCAAGTACCAAAACCAATACGGTGCAGGTTATGGACCTTATTACGGGCCTGATGAGGATGATTTTTATAATATGCAGGATGTTACCGGTGATGGTGTTGCCGATCTAACCGTACCGTTTACAGAAGATGCTTCCTATGGTGGAAGGTTCGACCCAAATCTGTTGATCTACCAGTGGGATGCCTTGGATCCGGATTCTCCAAATTATAGAACGGCTACCCCATGGGTAAATGCCAAGAACGGGCCAATCACATTTTTTGAGACTCCGGTTACAACGACCAATTCGGTTTCTTTTGCTAGGTCTTATGAGGATGATGGTTCTTTTAGATTGAATTACACCCAATTTGATCAGAGCGGTTTAATGCCGAACAGTTCCATTAAAAAACACAATTTTTCCATGAGTGGATCCTTTAAATTGACGGATCGATTAACGGTTACTGGATATGCCAATTATATCAATACAAAGGCATTGGGCCGTAACTCTACGGGTTATAGTGATAACATTGTCAGTAATTTTAAGCAATGGTGGCAGACCAACGTGGATATTAAGGATTTAAAGGATATCTATTTTAATACGAAAAGGAACGTAACGTGGAACCCTGCAAGTACTGATGCCGGTTCGGCACCGATTTATTGGGACAATCCATATTGGACCCGTTACGAGAATTACCAAAACGATTCTAGAAATCGTTTTATAGGTAATGTATCCTTGGATTATAAGTTTACGGATTGGTTGAACTTTACTGCAAGAGCGGCGACAGATACCTATTCCGAGATACAAGAGGAAAGAAGGGCCAACGGTAGTGTGCCAACAGAATTTGGTATTCCGGATAGTGCAGGAAACAGGGGTAACGTGGATTCAGGTTATGGAAGAAGAAATCTGGAAGTTACAGAGACCAACTACGATTTCATGTTTAATTTTCAAAAGGACCTTTCCGATCAATTTAATTTGAAAGGGATATTGGGTACCAATATTAGAAGAAGTGAATTTCAATCTATTTATTCTGCTACGAGTGGCGGGCTGAGTGTCCCAAGACTTTACTCTTTGCAGAACAGTACAGGACCACTTGGACTTCCGGTTGAAAATGATGAAAAAGTAGGTATAGATGGTATTTATGCCAGCGCATCTTTGGGTTACAACAGTATACTTTTCTTGGATGCCACCATAAGAAGGGATCACTCTTCTACATTGCCTGAGGACAATAGTACTTTTTATTATCCTTCCGTAGCCACTAGTTTCGTTTTTACCAATCTTTTGAATGCTGATTTTGTAACCTTTGGTAAATTGAGGGCTAACTATGCGGAAGTGGGGAACAGTGCACCTTTCGATTATCTATACGATACCTATAACGTGAACATTCCACCAGGGGCGCCAAGTACTTCTGTTGACAATGAGAAAAAGAATCCTAATTTGAAGCCCGAAAAAACCGAAAGCTTTGAACTTGGTTTGGAAATGAAGTTTTTACGTAATAGATTGAGTTTTGATCTTGCTTATTACCAGACCAATTCTGTTGATCAAATTTTTGGAGTTCCGGTGTCTAGAGCCACAGGTTATGAAAAAAAGATATTGAATGCAGGTGAAATTGAGAACAAGGGTGTGGAGCTTTCCATTTCCGGAAATCCAGTCAGGACCGATAACTTTAGTTGGACAGCCATGGTCAACTGGACCAAGAATAAAAATGAGGTGGTATCATTGGAAGATGGAATCCAGACCTTGCAATTGGGGGATTTCCAAGGAGGTGTAACCCTTAATGCGGAAGTAGGACAGCCCTATGGAGTAATTTACGGAACGGATTACACCTATCTAAATGGTGAAAGGGTAGTTGATCCAGCGGATGGACAGTATATTAAAACGTCTACTTCGGATCAAAAAATTGGAGACACCAATCCAGATTGGTTGATGGGGATTTCCAATAAATTTAATTACAAGAATTTCTCGTTAAGCTTTTTGATCGATATTCAACAAGGGGGTAGCATATTCTCCTTGGATCAATACTACGGCCTTGCAACAGGTCTGTATGCAGAGACTGTCTTTATTAACGATCTGGGTAATCCCGTAAGGAATACCTTGGCCGATGGTGGTGGATTTATCAATGAAGGTGTAAATCCTGATGGAACAACAAACACTTCTAGGATCAGGGCCGACCGATTCGGAGCTCTTGGATATAGAAGAGGTTTACCGGATAAAGCATTTGTTTATGATGCCAGTTATGTAAAATTACGTGAAGTGGCACTTACTTATAATTTGCCAAGCAAATTGTTGGCCAGTACATTCTTGACCAATGCTAGTTTAAGCGTTATTGGATCAAACCTTTGGATTATAGATAAAAACTTGCCTCATGCAGATCCAGAAAGTGGTTTGTCTGCCGGTAACCTTCAAGGTTATTCCGTTGGATCATTACCAACTACAAGGGATCTTGGTGTCAATCTTAAATTACAATTCTAAAAAAAATAAAAATGAAAAAACTAGCAATATTAATTACTGCCGTGATTTTTGCTTCTTGTTCCAGTGATTTGGAGAGTCTGAACGAGAATATTAAGGATCCATTGGCCGTGCCGGGCGAAAGTTTATTCACCGGAGCGCAGAAAAGTTTGGTAGACCAAGTGGTGGATCTAAATGTGAACAATAACAATACTAAACTTTGGGCACAATACTTACAGGAAACCACCTATACGGACGAAAGTAACTATGATCAGGTTACCAGAACTATTCCTGAAAAGCATTGGAGTGTTTTGTACAAAGATGTTTTAAAGGACTTGGATGAGGCAAAAAGGGTTATTTCTGAAACCACCTATCTTACGGCGGAACTAGAAGAGTTAAAACCTAACAAGCTGACCATTATCGAAATTCTTAATGTGTACACCTACAGTATCCTGGTAGAGACCTTTGGGGATGTTCCTTATTCAGAAGCTTTGGATATTAACAACCTGCTACCGAAGTATGATGACGGTGAAACCATTTATAAGGATTTGATTGGTAGATTGACTGCTGCAATAAGTGCTTTGGATGTTAATACAGGAAGTTTTGGTAGTGCCGATAGAATATATGGAGGTGACGTGGCACAATGGAAGAAATTTGCTGCTTCCCTAAAATTGAGAATGGGTATACTTTTGTCCGATAAGGATGCTGCATTTGCCAAGTCCACTGTGGAGAGTGCCGTTGCAACAGGGGTGTTTACAAGTAATGCAGACAATGCATCCTATACCTATTTGGGGTCAGATCCCAATACAAACCCTATTCACGATAATTTGGTATTGAGCGGAAGAAAGGATTTTGTTGCCGCCACTACGATCATCGACGTTATGAATGCTTTGGACGACCCAAGAAGACCCCTTTATTTTACTCCCACCGAAGACGGTACCTACAAAGGAGGTAACATAGGGGAAACATCCAGTTATACTACTTATTCACATGTCTCTGCCCAAGTGGAGGAAGCAACTTTTCCTGGGATAATTTTGGATTATGCCGAGGTGCGATTTTTATTGGCGGAAGCACGGGCAAGGTTATTTGAGGTGGGTGGAACTCCCAAAGAACATTATGATGCGGCTATAACGGCCTCCATTCTGGATTGGGGAGGAACTGCTACAGAGGCGGCCGATTATTTGGCGCAGCCTAATGTGGATTATGACCTGTCTATTTTGGCAAGTACGGCTACCACACCTTGGAAAGAGGTTATTGGAACCCAAAAGTGGATTGCCTTATACAATAGAGGCTTGGAGGCTTGGACATCCATCAGGTTATTGGATTATCCGGCTATGGCAGTTCCTACTGATGCCGTTTCAGGTTTTCCAAACAGATATACCTATCCAATTATAGAACAATCCTTAAACGGAGCCAATTATGGAACTGCTTCTGCTGCCATAGGCGGCGATGAGGCGGAGACTAAATTGTTCTGGGATTTGAACTAGAATATTCCTTCTTGATAGGGCTAAGAACCTGCAGGTATCCCCTGCAGGTTTTTTTTGTCGTTTTCGTTTGTTGTTCTTAAAATAGGATAGGTACTGTGCATTGGGTGCTGTTGGCATTGGCATTTCTATGGCAGATAAGATGTTGTTTTTCTGTTTTTTAAACTTTCACATTTCATTAAGGACAAAAAAATTAACTTTGTCGACGTAAGTTTGTAGCATGAGATATTTGTTGGCACTTTTAATAGTGTTTTTTAGTCAGGCCATTAGTGCACAGGAAGATGCTGTTGCCCCTCCAGGAAACCCAGGTGAGGCTAATATGGGGCGTAAAGTTGGAAATCTACCGCCTAAAAAGAAGGAGGGGGACAAGGGGCAGGATGTGACCATCAGGGATTACAAGATCATTGGTTATGAAAGGGATACTACCTTTTTGGATACGACGATTTCCATACAGAAGGAGTATAAATATAATTTTTTGCGGAAGGACGATTTTGAGTTGATGCCGTTTGCCAATGTCGGGCAACCTTATAATAAATTGGGGGTTAATTTTGATGTAAAGGATACCTATCCCAAGTTGGGTGCCAGTGCGAAGCACTATAACTATATGGAAGTCCGGGATGTTGATTATTATAATGTGGCAACCCCAATGAGCGACCTAATGTTTAAAACCACCTTTGAGCAAGGACAGCTTCTGGATGCATTGTTGGCCTTTAATACCTCTAAAAGATTAAATTTTTCAATAGGTTTTAAGGGTTTTAGGTCTCTGGGCAAATATCAATATAGTGAAGCTGAGTCTGGGAATTTTAAGATGACTGCCAACTATGAGACCAAGGACAAACGCTATAATTTAAGGGCGCACGGCGCGGCTCAAAATTCCTTGGCAGAGGAAAATGGCGGATTGTCCAATAAGGAACTGCAATTTGAATCCGGGGATTCCGATTTTAAGGACCGTTCAAGATTGGATGTGCTTTTTTCCAATGCAACCAACCGCCTATTGGGGAAAAGGTATTATTTGGATCATCGGTATATTTTGTTTGGCAGTAAGATAGATTCGGGCAAGACTAGGACAACTGCTTTGGCGCTTGGACATGAATTTACTTATGAGACCAAATACTATCAATATAAACAAACCGCCCAAAACGACTATTTTGGGGATGGCTATGATTCCAGTATATCGGATAAGGCTAGCTTAAAAACGACCTATAATCAGGTCTATGCCCAATTTTCAAATAAGACATTAGGGGTATTGACGGGGCTTATCAATCATTACCATTACAACTATTTTTTTAATTCGGTCTTGCAAACGCCTACCCAGCTTATTCAAAGCCAGTTAAGTGGCGATGAAATCTCTGCTGGGGCCAAATACGTAAAGAAGATCGGTGGTTTTCAGTTGAATGGGTCGGCACAGGTCAATATATCCGGGGATCTGTCGGGGAATTTATTGGACGCCTTCGCCAGTTACGACATTAACAAGAACAACAAGCTTAAATTTTCCTTGCACTCATCTTCGCGTATGCCCAATTTTAATTTCTTGTTATATCAAAGTGATTACAGTAATTACAACTGGCAACATACTGGCGACTTTAATAAGATAAACAATAACGGTTTTCAATTTGATCTGGACTCCAAGGTTTTTGGCAATTTAATGGCTAAATACACTTCTTTGGACAATTACACCTACTTTGCTTCCGACCCTTCGGAAACTGTGGTTGAAGGTGGGGAGCAGGCATTTGTTAAACCGTTTCAGGAGGGGGGTACCATTAATATTCTTAAGGTCAAATATGCCAAGGAATTTAAATGGAAGGGTTTTGCACTCAATAATACTGTAATGTATCAGGATGTTTCCCAGGCCAATAATGTTTTAAACGTACCACAAGTGGTTACAAGAAATACTTTGTATTATTCGAACTTCGGGTTTAAAAAGGCGCTATACTTTCAGACAGGGGTTACCCTGAAATATTTTACTGCCTACAACGCGGATGCCTATAATCCGGTGTTGGGGGAATTCTATTTGCAGAACCAAGAGGAATTGGGTGGTTTCCCGATGTTGGACTTTTTTATTAATGCCAGGGTGCAGCAAACTAGGATATTCTTAAAGGCCGAACACTTCAATTCTTCATTTTCCGGCAACAATTTTTATGCTGCTCCGAATTATCCTTACAGGGATTTTGTGATTCGATTTGGGTTGGTTTGGAATTTCTTTTCATAGTACAATGTTTATATTATTCGGGTTTTTGAAAGGATTGTCTTTTGGTGTTCTTGGAACGTAAAAAAAAATACATAAATATTTCATCTGCAAATCAGCTTGTTACAGCGTAATTGAAAAATCTTTTAAAAATAAACCGAAAAAGGTTTTGCGTAAACGAAAAAAGTATCCTACATTTGCACCCGCTTAGAGAAAGAGCGAGAGTAGAAAAGAAGAGAAACAAGTTCATTGATATATTGTAAAGACAGCGTGCCACATACCCGGTAACGGGGATGTGGCGCAGAGAAATAAATCGAAATAA
>NZ_QJJZ01000025.1 GCF_003201775.1 Arenibacter sp. ARW7G5Y1
GATCTTCCAAAACAGTCTGTGATAAAAGGGTATGTCGGTCTTTATTGCCTTTCGAACCCTGTACTCTGATCAACATACGTTTACTGTCTACATCTTCCAGTTTTAGGTTTAACAATTCGCTGCGACGGAGACCTGAACTGTACAACAGGCTTATGATACATCTATGCTTTAGGTTATTGGTGTTTTCAATAATGGAAAGTACTTCTTCTTTCGAAATCACTGTGGGAAGTTTAAATTCCCTCCTAGGTCGCTCAATCTCATAGAATCGATTGGGCATTCCCAGCACTACCTCATAGTAGAATTTTATGGCATTAATGGCCTGATTTAAATAGGAATTGGAAACATTTTTTTGTACTAGTTTTTGAAGAAATGCCCGTATGTCACTTTCATCGATGGCGTTCAGGTTTTTTTCCTTGTAATGATTGATGAAAAGTTCAAAAAAATGCACATAAGTACGAACCGTGTTATTGGCATATTTTTTTAATTCCAGTTTTAGTAGATATTCTTCCGGACAGAACCTGTATTCGGGGATGGGTTTTCTTTTTCTGAACCACTCTACATCAACACATTCATTGCCCGTATTTAGCGGTTTATTGGATAGGAACCTGTTGTAATTGATCCAGACGACTCCTCTAAAAGTGTTGAAAATGATACCAAGATTGTCCTTGGTGTTGGGAATATAGGCCATATTATACTGTTCGCTCCATTTGGGGTTGGGAAGACTTTTTATCAACCCCTGTATAAGCTTGTCTGGAGAAAACTTAATGCCTATCATCTTTTGATCGTGGATCATAAGATGGTAAAGCGTTATGGATTTAAAGGGATTCATGTAGCAAGTTTAATTAAAAAACAAAATTTAAATCGTATATTATGTGTATAATATATGCGTACAAATGGATAATGAGAGAAGATGTCCTGTCTGCAGTATTTTGGTAAAAGGACGGTCCGATAAGATATTTTGCTCCACCAAATGCAGGTCCATAAACCAATATGAAAATCGACAGCAAACCGAAGCTTTTTACCTGAAGGTGGATAGGCAATTGAAAATAAATAGGAAACTTCTTAAGAAATATAACAGATCGGGCTATACTACTATTAGAAGATCCGAACTTATGGAAGAAGGTTTCGATCCAAAATTTTTCACCCATTATTGGAAGAACCAAAAAGGAGACGTCTACCTCTTTGTTTATGAATATGGTTTTTTGAAATTGACGGATAAGGGTAAAGACAAGTATGTCCTGGTAATTTGGCAGGATTATATGAATACAACCCAATAATATTTGGAATTGAATTTACTACCGATCTTCATGCAAAGGGTAGGATGGTTTCTCCATTACTCCTTCATCACTGAATAAAGAATATCTGTCAACATCTTGAAGAACAGTTGTTATAAGTTGGACCTTATTATTGATCAAGGCGCTGTCCTGAACCAAACGGATACCATGGCTGTAGTCGGCATATGTTTCGCTGTGACCCGCATAAACGGGTTGGATGGGAGTTCCATTTTGGTAATGCCAGCCATAAATAACAACCGGCGAGGACGAATTTTTATAGATTTTGTTCGAGATAATAACATCCTTTTTATGTCCCGCCACCAAAACACCCATAGGAGCCTGATCAAGGGCTTTCTTCCTTTGCCTTTTTAATAATATATTATGTTCCCACATTACAGGAATTGTTGTCATTTGTGGACTGGGAGGAATGGGCGACGGGGGCAATTTTAAGGAAGCGTTGCTCCATATTTGATCTACCATCTGCTTGGTAGGAAGGGTGAAACCAATGGCCTTTGCTATTCTCTGGGCCAATATAGGGGTCATTGGTGTCAGGAAAAAATCAGTATCGGAGCCAATAGCCAAATAATCCGGCAGTACAAAATAGGTAACTATATAAGTTGAATCCTTTAGGCCTCTAGAAAATGAAATGGGACTCAGCTCACGTAAAAAATTAGGTACATTTCCGTTCAAAATTTGTCGGTAAATTTGCTTTTCCCTGTTCTCCACGCTCAAGGTTTCAATCTGATATTTAAAAGTGCTGCCCGAAATGGCATCACTGCTACGAGCAGGAAGGGGTAACTTTTGGGCTTTCAATAAGCCCGAAAGTGCCAATGCTAAAAATAGGATCGTAAAGGTTAACTTGTTCATTGCCGTTTTTACGAAGGTAGTTTTTTGAATTTTTTAATATCAAAAACGGACATACTTTACAATTTTGTTAGGCATTGCATTTAGCCAATGCATGCTTGTAACTTTATGGTTTGTTTTGGTACATGTTGTAATAATAGGTGGCGGCGGCTAAATCTTCCAAGGCATGTCCAACCGACTTAAACATTGTAATTTCCCCATCGTTCCTCCTACCGTGTTTTTTTTGGGAAGTGAGCTCAAATAAATCGGCCTTAATGTCCGCCTCTTTCAAAACCCCACTTTTTAATGGTATAACGATGTCCCCACTTTCTTTTAAGCCACCTTGATAAGTATCTATATATACTTCCGCCTTGTTAATTGTTTCGTCATCAGCCTCCCGCATATCTACCTTATAGGCTCCTACCAAATCCACATGTTGTCCAGGTTTTAGATATTTCCCCAAAACAAGGGGTGTTTTGGACAAAGTGGCCGAGGATATAATATCTACTTCAGAAATTTTATCCTCAATGTCTTTTATAGGTTGGATATGGAAGGGTGCATTTTGTAGCTTTTCGCAAATATCCATCGCCCTGGCATAATCCCTACCCCAGACATACACCGTTTTTAATGGGCGTACACTGGCATGGGCCAATATTAAATTGGGGGCAAGGGCACCCGTGCCAATCATTAATAGGGAACTGGAATTTGCCCTGGATAAATATTGTGATGCCAAAGCAGAGGCTGCGGCCGTTCTCTTTACAGTTAAGCTCTTGGCCTCCAGAATCCCAAGGATGCTGCCTTTTAAGGCATCCAAATAAATATACGTCCCTTGAATGGCCGGGAGGTTAAACTGACCGTTTTTGGGGCTCACAGTGGCAATCTTTACCCCAGCCTGTTTTCCAGGGTTCCAAGCAGGCATCAATAACAAGGTTGAATCCTCTTTTACTTCAGGATTGGGAAAATCGTGATGATGTCTCATGGGCACTATGGTGTCCTGGTCCATAAATGCAGCCTTTAGCACATTGACAAGGCTGGAAAAATTTGTGTTTTTCTCTATAAAACTAGCGGGAATTTGGGTTATTTTATCCATACGGACAAAGTTATAAAAATAACGGATAATTTAGGTCGGTCTTAAATTGCCATACCTGCCATTGGATTGGTCAAGGATGCTTCCGGGAGTATACAGATATAAGCCTTCATTCGCAAGTGGACCAAATTTTGGGAGGTAAGAGAGGCAACAATGGTTCAGGATAAATTGTGAGCTGGAAAGATGAAGATATTGGCTGTTCCTGGGCCGGTTATAAAGGCCTTGCCCGCCCTTTTGGATAATCCCCTAAATGCCTTTTCGGTATGCAGGCCGATAAACTTTTAATGGGAGATGTTTTGCCTCAAAGGAACTCGGTCTTACGCTCAATTAAATGGCCGCTTATATTATTTTATTGAGCAAACCTATTTGGTTAAAAAGAATACTCCTTGTGAAAATAGCAAGGGATACAGAACTTTCCTTGCAATCCACTGGATCGGTAAGCATTTTAAGTTGTTCGAATCCAAAATTGCCATCATCCGCTAAAAATAATTTCAAGCCACTTAATTATTTAAACAAATTTGATTAGCTTAGGAGGAGTTGTTCGATTTGGGAATCAGCTATTTATGTCAAAAAAAAAGATTTCATGTGCGCTTAGTTTAAGCAAAAATGGATACATCTAACGTCATCCAATCCTTAGTATATTAATTATTCCCAAAAATGGATTTAAATTTTTCGGTACCGAATAGGAAATATAAAGAAATGGAAGTTCTCCTTCGCTTAAAAAGCATTTTGCTTATGTTGCTGTTTTCGGGCGTTTTGACGCAATGTACAAAGAAGCTGCCACCAGGAGATCCTGATAATGGGGGATTGCTGCTTCCGGAAGGTTTTGAGGCCGTTGTGGTGGTGGACAGTATAGGACCTGCCCGGCATCTTGCGGTAAATGACAACGGTGATGTATATATAAAAATGCGATTTGCCCATGAAGAAGGTGAAAATATGGGTCTGCGCGATACCGATAATGATGGAAAAGCAGACCAAATGGAACGGTTTGGGGTGTTTGATCAACGTGGGTATTATGCCACCGGGATGCGGATCTATAAGGATTATTTATATTACAGTACGGCCAGTACGGTATATAGACAAAAACTTACTAGGGGTAAGTTGATACCGGAAAGTGAACCGGAAATCATGCTCACGGATAACTATCAAGATTCCCCTTATGGCTATTCCCATATCGCCAAACCTCTAACTTTTGATCGGAATGGTCATATGTATGTTCCCTTCGGCTCCCCCGGAGATGTTTGCCAATCAAAGGAACGGAATAGAATGCCCGGAGCACCTGGGCAGGACCCTTGTCCAGAATTGGAATGGCATGCCGGTATATGGCAGTTTGACGCCAATAAGCCCGGCCAGACACAAAAGGACGGATACCGTTATGCAACTGGAATTAGGAGTGTTGTGGGAATGGATTGGAACCATTACGATGATACCTTGTATGCACTGCAGCATGGAAGGGACAATATGAACCGTAACTGGCCCGAATATTACTCCCCATGGCAAAGTGCCATGCTGCCCTCCGAGGAATTTCTTAAAGTAAAGGATGGGGCCAATGCCGGGTGGCCGTATTATTACTATGATCATATGCAGGGCAAAAAATTACTCAATCCGGAATATGGGGGAGATGGTAAAAAAGAGGGCAACGGGGCAGAATACGAGCAGCCAATTATTGGTTTTCCCGGACATTGGGCCCCCAATGACCTACATTTCTATCGGGGAGATCAATTCCCTGAGCATTATAAAAATGGCGCCTTTATAGCCTTTCATGGATCCACCATTAGAGCTCCTTTTCCTCAAGCGGGCTACTTTATTGGTTTTGTCCCTTTTAAAAATGGGCAAGCTGGCGAATGGGAAGTTTTTGCCGATGGCTTTACACAGGTCGATAAAATAGTTGATACCGACGATGCAGGGTACAGGCCAATGGGTATTGCCATGGGGCCGGATGGTTCATTGTATATAAGCGAAAGTGAACATGGAAAAATTTGGAGGGTAATGTACAAAGGGGACAAGAAAAATTTTGGTAGGGACCAACTTGTTCAAATGGAAGGACTCAAAAATTTACCACATATAAAAACACCCGATGAAATTAAGGATGACCTTACACCGCTTAGGGCCGAGGCAGGAGCAATATTGTATAATAAATACTGTGGATCCTGTCACATGGCAAATGGGATGGGAGATGGCAGCAGGTTTCCGCCTATCGCCGGTTCCGAATGGGTCAAAGGGGACCAGGAAAGACTTATAGATGTTGTGTTGAGTGGCTTAAGTGGGCCTATTGAGGTGAATGGCAAGTCCTTTGACGGGGTAATGCCGGCAGTAGACTACTTGGAAGACGAAGAAATAGCCCAGATCCTCACCTATATTAGGAAGGAATTCGGAGATAATGCCGCTCCCGTGGGGTCCTACTACGTTAAACGAGGCCGATACCATGCAAGAAAGAAAAAGGAGGTTTTAAAGAGCGGAATTTAATTGTCTTTATAAATGTTGCCCAGTCTGTGGGGTGATTTTTAAAGGGGGGGAGTTCCAATGTCTGTTTCAATCCTATTTTATTATTCCTTTACCAGTGAACAAGTTTTGCATAGGTTGTATGGTCATCCATATTTGGTATTCGTTTTGGAAGGTTTAAATTGATTCTGGCATATATCCTTAGCTTAGATTAACTTTAACGGCCAAACCCGTCAGCCAATTAATATGAACAAAGCCATTTTCTTTCTTTTTTATATTCCCATTTTGACCTTTTCCCAAAACAAAAGTATAGGACACAAACCAAGTGTAAACCTGGGCACTACTTATGTGGATAAACCATTTGTCCAGGAATATCATGAGGCCTTTATGGTTGCCGACAACAGTGAAGGCCCCAACAATGTTAGGGCCATACAGCCCCATATGGATGGAAGTGTCTGGATTGCTACCAAAAGTGGGATTTATCAAAAGGAAGATGGTTCCAGGGAATGGAAGATTGTCATTGCCGGGGATAACCAAGGTCCGGCCTATGACGTAGAGATTGATAAAGATCAAAATGTTTGGATGGCCACTTGGAACGGAGTTTATAGGAGTGGGACTGGCGACATCCAGAAAATGGAAGGTCCCAAGCCACCTATTGCCAAACTGGTATCCACAAAAGAGGGTGTATATGCCTTGGGGCCTTATGGAATATGGTTGTACCAAGATAGGAAATGGTCAAAAAAGGATTATAGTACTGCAAGTAGTATTCGGACCGTGCTGTCTGACCATAATGGCGGACTTTGGATAGGTACGGACGTGGGGCTATACCACTGTAACGCCGAAAAAACAACGGCATATCAGGGAAACGAGGATTTGATCAGTGCTTATGTTAGGGGAATGGATTTTGACCAAAAGGGAAATTTGTGGATAGGTGGTTTGGGAGGGGTATCCATTAGGGATAAAATCGAAAAAATTGGTGAAAAAAGGCCGGAAGATGGGATTGTCAATGCCAATGTAACTACGGTTGCAAAGGGGCCTGATGGGAAGATGTGGGTGGGAACCCAATATGGAATTACAAGATTTGTCCCTGGAGAAAAGGAGTATTCCGTTCGATTGGGCAGACGTTGGTTGGTATCCAACGAGGTTAGGGATATCGCTTTCGATCAGCAGGGAAACGCATGGGTCGCTACGGCCAATGGAGTAAGTGCCATAAAGAACAGACAGATGACACTTGAAGATAAGGCCGACTTTTTTTATGATAAACTGATACGGCGCCATGTAAGGGAACCATGGATTATAGCCCGATCCAAATTGGTGGTTCCAGGTGATACCACCACCATTCAACCGGAGGATGACGATAATGACGGGGAGTTTACCTCCAATTATCTGGCCATGGAATCCTTTAGGTATGCAACCACCCAAAATCCAGAGGCAAGATTACGGGCCAAAAAAGCCTTTGATTTCTTACATTTTTTAAGGGAAGTAACCGGTGTTGATGGCTTTTTCGCAAGAACCATAATTCCGGCCACATGGGAGCAATCCCATGATATGAACCGCACTTACACCGAGCGTGAACTGGCCGATGAAATAATTGATAATCCAAGGCAAAAACCAGTAGAAAAACGTTGGCATGTTTCCAAGGACGGCAAATGGAAATGGAAGGGCGATACCAGTAGCGATGAGATCTCAGGGCATTTATTCGGCTATTATTGTTATTATAACCTAGTGGCCGATGCCAAGGAAAAAAAACGGATAGCAGATCATTTTAGTAAAATTATGGACCATCTAATAAAAAACGACTTTAATTTGGTAGATGTGGATGGAACCCATACCAAATGGGGCGTATGGTCCCCGGACATTCTGAACCACAATCCCGATTGGGCGCCCGAAAGGGCCTTGAACTCATTGGAGTTGTTGGCTTTTTTGAAGTTTGCCCATCACATTACCCAAAAGGACAGGTATCAAAAGGAATATTTGAAGTTGATAGAGGAAGAGGGGTATTTGGACAATGCAAAAACCTTGCACAATACCAATCCTTCCTGGGAGACCTATTTTGATATCTTTTTATCGCTGTATATGTATCCAACCCTAATTAACTATGAAGAGGATCCGGTATTGAAAAGGGAGTATCAGGCCCATTTGGAGCAATGGTTCAACAAACATAAAAGGGCAAAGAGCCCTATGATCAATTTTACATATAATCTTCTAACAGGAGGTTCCGATGAGTTGGATAGCTCCATAGGTTTCCTAAAAGACGCTCCTTTGGACTTGGTAGACTGGAATAATGACAATGCACAACGGGAAGACCTTAAGGTAGTTCGGCAACCTATACTTGAGGAGCTGCAGACGGGTTTGCGCCCACCAAGCGAGTACCGAACCATGCGATGGGATCAAAACCCTTATGTGGCCGTTAGCGGCGATCCGGCCCAGGAAAAAGAACCTGTTTATTGGTTGCTGCCCTACTGGATGGGCCGGTATTTAAACTTGATATCGGCGCAAAAGTAAATCTTTGGCTTATCTCAAGAATACTTTTTGTTCATGATAATTGTACGCAAATTATGGCATCAAATACTGCCATTTTTGGTTTTATGTAATGGAAAGTGCTTAAAAGAGATTGTTTTTTACCAGTTCAAAATAGCTGGCGCTTACCGGAATGGCCACCTTGTCAATTAATAGATCCCTTCCTTTCAGCGCACTCACCTTTTTCTTGTTTACGATAAAGGAGCGGTGCACCCTCATGAACAGTTCCGTAGGCAGTTTTTTCTCCAAAGCCGTAAGGCTCTGATTGCTCATAATTTTACCCTCTGTGGTATGATAAATGGCATATTCGCTATCACTTTCAATATAAAGAATGGAACCATACCTCAGTTTATGCAGGTCATAGCCCGATTTAACGATTATTGAATCCACTGTGGCTTCCTGGTGGGAGTCGATCTTTATTTTGTTGACAGCCTTTAAAAAGCGTTCAAATGTAATAGGCTTTAAGAGATAATCTATGGCATTTAGTTCAAAACCTTCCAAGGCATATTCCGAGTATGCCGTTGTAAAGATGACCTGAGTTGACGGCGGAATCATTTTTGCAAACTCTGTACCTTTAATTTCGGGCATTTGGATGTCCAGTAGCAGCAGATCTATTTTTTGCTCCTTAAGCACTCTCATGGCGTCCAAGGGATTTTCAAAATCGGCCACCAATTCCAAAAAATTCACTTTTGCAATATAGGTTTTGAGGAGGCTTCGTGCCAATTCTTCGTCGTCTACAATTAAACATTTAATGGTTCCCATTCAGATCTATGTGCAGTTGAACTTTAAAAGTAGTTAATTCTTTTTGGATCTTTAAGGTATGCTTTTTTGGATATAGTATTTCCAATCTTTTCTTTACATTTTCCAGGCCTATTCCCCCAATGTTGTCTTTTTGCATTGGTACTTTGGGGATACTGTTTTCAATTTCAAAATTGATATTTTTATCGTCGGAGAAGATACTTATTTTTAAAAAAGCATCTGTTATCTTTTCCAAATTACCATGTTTTAGGGCATTTTCAACAAAGGGAATGAATAGCATGGGGGCTACCTTGACAGCATCGTTTTTTATTTGAAATTCGGTTTGTATGGGATAGGTTTTGCTGCTTTTTAAGACGTACATGGCCAAATAGTCCTTTATATAATCGACCTCTTTTCCAAGGGGTACAAAAGCTTGTTCACACTCGTACAAAACATAACGCAGCATATTGGACAAGGTACTGATACCTTGTTGGGTCTTGTCCGAATTGGTAACCGAAAGCGCATAAATATTGTTTAGTGAATTGAACAAAAAATGTGGGTTGATCTGTGACTTCAGTAGTTTTAATTCAGTTTGCAAATTTTCATTCTTGTTCCTAATATTCTCTTCTTCCTTCTTTTGGGCAAACAAAAATGTCTCCACAAAAGTAGCCAGTACATAGGCAATGGACAGGACCAGGAAATGGATTAAAAATTGGGGGGGTGCCTTGGGCCGCACTCCAGGTGGTGGTCCTGCTATATGGGTTGGCCGGCCACCAAGAATTCCCACAAGAGTTTCTGAAACCAGGGCTGAACACAATACAATTACAGTTATGGAAATGATGACAAATAGAATATATTTCTTTTTGAATAAAAGGGCCGGAGCGGTATAATAGATCAATACGGCAATAACTACACATTGCAATACAAATGGAAGTGTATTCCGTTGAAGGAAAAGTACATCATCGGTCATGAGCAACCATGCCATCAGCCATACACTAAGCCATAGCAAGATGTGAAAGAGAAATCGTTTTGTTCTGTCCATGCTACAAATTAAAGGAATTAATTTTCATCACAATGCAAAAATAGGCCCTCCTGGCCCTCCATTATTTATAGTTCACCGTTCGTAACACTTTATTCGCTTAAAACCTGCGTTGGTTCACAGAAAGAAGCCATTTGGTATTCAACCATGGGCCATCTTTGTAGTCGAAATAGTGAATTCTAAAAACAATAACAATGAAAAAAATGATAGTAAAATCGGCAGTATTAACAGCAATGGTAACCGTGTTTTTTAGCGCGAATGTTAACGCACAACAACCTCAGGGCGGACAGGGGCAAAAAGAGCCGCCATCCGTTGATGAAATTTTTGGGCAAATGGATAAGGACGAGGACGGTAAACTTTCCAAAAAGGAAATAAAAGGCCCTCTAAAAAATGATTTTGCAAAAATAGACACCGATGAAGATGGCTACATCACCAAGGAAGAACTGGAAAAAGCTCCCAAGCCCAAAGGAAGGAAACGCGACTAGGATATGCCCCAAATTGTAAAATTCTAAAACAAAAATGATGAAAAACCTAATTCCACTTTTATTTGTTTGCACCGTGCTTTTCATTTCCTGCAATAGTTGCAGTAACGATAGTGCGGATATTGTTGACGGAACCAAGGATGGCGATACCGCAGATGAGACCAAGGTTGTAGATGTTGATGCATCCCTCTTTCTAACAAGTAATGGATCCGTTACCGTTACAACGGTCCCCTGTACACTTTCCGATGGTACGTCTACCGACTGCTATCAGATTGTGGCTAACAGTACCCCCGCGGACCATGAAATGGGACCATGGTGTCCGGATAATATTTCTGATGCTGCGGATAAGGGTGGAATATGGCTTGAAAATGGTGAAGTCTATGATGTTGACGGCGCCTTTATTGAAAATATGGCCAATTTCTATAACGATAGTACCTGGAAAATGTACGACGCCAATGGGGACATATATACCACTGAAACGGAAGATGATTGCGCCAATGCCGCCAACCCTAATGTAGGGGAGGAGTACGAAAATTTTTGTGTGGAATGTTTACCCTCCTATGTTACGGATTTAACCCAGACGTATTTAATTCCAATTACGCCTGTTAAACAATCGACGTCTACGGATTTTGGCGGATTCGGCCCTCCGGGGATGGGCGGGAACGGACCTTCCCAAAGAGGCGTGGCTTTTAATGGGGTTGTTTTTGATGCCCCGGCACCTACAGACGCCATTTTAGGGGCCTATACCTTGGCACCCTTTGATGACGCAGGGGGGCATATAAATTTAAATGCAGGGTATCATTACCATGCCGCTACCGGAGTATCTACCCAATTGGCACAAGATGATGGGCATTCGGCTATGATAGGATATGCCATGGATGGCTTTGGCCTTTATGCCCAATTGGATGCCAATGGGGAGGAACCTACGGATCTGGATGACTGTAGGGGACATTCGGACGAAACAAGGGGCTATCACTATCATGTAGCGGCACCCGGATCAAATAGCTTTATTAATTGTTTAAATGGGGCTTACGCCAATTAATATTAATTGAGAAGGATCAAAACTAAGTTGTTTGTTTTAGACTTGATTCCTTATATAAAAGATAGGATTATGTACAGAAGGATTTCCATCATTTGTTTACTATTTATGGCAATGGCGGTTAAGGCCCATCAGGCAGATGTATCCACTACAATGCTGGTGGAAAAACCGGACAATAGTTGGGTGTTGCAGATTAGTGCCTCCCTAACCGCTTTTCAGCATGAAATACGCACCCATTTTTCCGAAACACCTTATGAAACTCCAGATGAGTTTCGGCAAATGGTATTGGAACACATTAAAAACAATCTCCATATCAGTTTCAATGGAGGTGGGGATATTTCTTTCAGTAATGGAGTGGTTATACTAGGTCTTGAAACCAAAGTGATATTCGAGGTCTTCGGAATACCTTCGGAAATAAATTCGGTATTGGTTAAAAATAGCGCCTTTAAGGACATCCATAGAAATCAGACTGCCTTATTTCTTTTTAAGGATGGTTTTGGCAAAGAACAATTTCTTTTAAATGAAGGCAATGATCATACCTTGGCATTAGAGGTTGGCGGAAATAAATTTGTGGAGGCGGGCCATTATGAGGCAAGTTTGTTTTCGTCCAATATAGGGATAATTTTATGGGGTGTTTCCGCTATAGTTGTTCTAGGTGTAAGTATTTTGGGGGTAGGATTTTTATTCAAGAAATTCAAAAGCCGAAAAGAAATGCCTTTGACTATAGTTCGTTGATTTTTTTCGCTGGACAACCCCCCTCCGTTCACTTAAAGGTCAAGGGTGCATATGGATTTGGAAATTTTGATGTTTCCCAATAATCGAGCTTTGTTGCAACATAAGTTCAAAATAAACTAAAATCGTTTTAAAACAATAGATATGAAAAAAGAAGGAAAATTGAAAAAAAATATGGCGGCCATGGCACTGGCTCTGGCCTTGCTATTAACAACCTTAATTGCCTGTAGTGCAGATAGTGCTTCCGATGAGGATACTGAAGAAACTGCGGTGACCGAATTGCACGCTGCATTTTCAGCATTCAATTCCGACGCCACCACAATTTTTTTGGACGGGTCCAATGTAGTTATAGAAACTACTGGTCTGCCCGACCATGAAACCGTGTATTGGGGAGAAGGCAATGCCCTTTATAAAGAGGAACCCGATGTGGATAGAACGCCAAGCATCATGTCCAGCAACAATAATGCCACCACAATTACCGTAGATGCCACTCCCAATTTAACGGGAAGTACCGTATCCACTCAGCTGAATACTATTGGTATTGCCGTAAGCGGGGCCTCCATCTTTAACGATCAGGAAGGAGGCGGCCCATTAAACCAAGCTGCAGCCAGTCTGGACTGGACGGGGGCCCATATAGGCCCTGGAGTATACCATTATCATTTGGAGCCCAAAGCCTTCACCGATGACGATGAGAATCTAGTGGGGATACTTTTGGACGGAGTTTTTCTTTATGGCAGAAAATGTACTTCCACCGGGACCTACCCAACAGATTTGGATTCCTCTGGAGGCCATACTACGGCAACCCAATATACAGATGGCGAAGAGGAGTACCACTATCACATCATCAATGAATTGTATTCAACAACAGGATCTTATTTGGCCTTTGCCGGTCCATATCAGGGATACTAAAAAAAAGGACTATGCGACCATTACTTTTATTAATTGTGACTGCCTTATCCCTTATAAACTGTAAAGACGCCAATGATATAAAAAGGGTGGAGGGGGATGCCATAGAAATTTACAATGTTGAGGTATTCAAACAGGATTTGGTCCTTAACCAAATTGAAGGCAAGTGGTATTACAAAAACCGGCCTTACAATGGGTATTCGTTGAAATTTCATCCAAATGATACTTTGGCCGAAAGATTGGGGTTTCTAAATGGCAAAAGGGAAGGGGTGGCAAAAAGATGGTCTATAAACGGAGTGCTTAGGGTAGAGTCTACCTATCGTCAAAATAAGTTGGTGGGGGTGTACAAAAGCTGGTGGGAAAATGGGGTGTTGGCAGAAGAATCCCATTACGTTAATGGCCTAAAGCAAGGGGAAGAAAAACAATGGTATGCTACTGGGCAACTTTCCAAAGTTAGGCAATTGGTGAAGGGAAATGAGGAAGGATTGCAAAAGGCCTGGCTGCCCAATGGGAAATTATTTGTTAATTATGAGGCCAAAAACGGACGCATTTTTGGAATGCTCAGGGCTAATTCATGTTATAAATTGGAAGATGAAGTTGTTGTTAGGGATTAAGAATAAGGGGTTGGTGTTGGTTTGTTGGTTGGCATTTTTTACTAGTTGCAAGAATCAAGTAAAAAAAGAGACTGTTGAAGTAGAGGAGACCAGTAGGGTGGAATATCTTCCCTACTATAGCGATGAATCCTTTACGCCATATTGGTTAACCCCCAATAGTGAAGAGGAAAAGAGTTTCCACAAAATTCCGGATTTCAGTTTGGTAAATCAATTGGGGGATACGGTCTCCCAAAAGACATTTGATAACAAAATCTATATAGCGGATTTCTTCTTTACGACCTGTCCCGGCATATGTTTAAAGATGACTGGGAATATGGTAAAGGTCCAGGAGGCATTTAAGGACGATCCGGAGGTATTGTTACTTTCACATTCGGTAACTCCCTCTATAGATGCTGTCCCCATACTTAAGAATTATGCCGAAAAAAACGGAGTAATAAATAATAAATGGCATTTGGTTACAGGGGACAAAACGGAAATTTACAACCTGGGAAGAAATCAATATTTTGTAGAGAACGATTTGGGGGTGCCAAAGGATATAAACGACTTTTTGCACACGGAAAACTTTTTATTGATAGATAAAAACAAACATATTAGGGGTATTTATAATGGGTTGAACAGGGCATCCATAGCCCAACTAATTACAGATATCAAAGCTTTAAAACTGGAATAGTTGATATACCCCTATTTGCTAAAATCCTGAAACTTGTATGGGAAATTTGGACAAGGATGTATTTTAAAGATGATATCTAGCAGATGAAAATAAGCAGTAATGGGTTGATTTTATGGCCATAGCTTCAATGGAAGGACATATTCATTGGTTTTAAAGGCGAATTTTATTAATATTAAGCCCTAATAAATACCTAATGAAAATAAAATACTTTTTTGCCCTTATTCTTACAGTACTATTATTAACTACCTCAAGCTGTAAGAATAAGACTGAAGAAAAATCAGGGGTCCAGTCGGAAAGACCCAATATTCTTTTTATAATGTCCGATGACCATACGGCCCAAGCATGGGGGATTTATGGGGGGATTCTCAAGGATTATGTGCATAACCCAAATATAAAAAGATTGGCGGCCGAAGGCTGTGTGTTGGAGAATTGTTTGGTTTCCAATTCCATTTGTACTCCCAGTAGGGCAACGATACTTACAGGGCAGTACAGTCATATAAATGGGGTTACTACCCTGGGGGCAGGCTTATCCCCAAAGCACAATAATATTGCCAAGGAACTTCAAAAGGGAGGGTATGCCACCTCTATTATAGGGAAATGGCATTTAAAACAGGAACCGGCAGGATTTGATTATTATGCCGTTCTTCCAGGGCAGGGCGATTATTGGAACCCAAGATTAAAAACAGCGGACAATTGGGAAGATTATTATGGGGGCGGAAAGGTCGTAGAAGGTTTTAGTACCGATATTATTGCAGATAAAACCATGGAATGGATAGAAAATAGGGACAAATCCAAACCCTTTATGGCCATGTGCCATTTTAAGGCCACACACGAACCTTATGATTACCCTGAACGGTTTAGCCATTTGTATCGCGATGAGGAAATTCCAGTACCGGATTCTTTTTATGATCAAGGAGCGGAAACTACTGGGCGGGTCTTTAAAGGACAATCCATAGACAACCTTCAAAAACGCTATTTGGCAGCCACTGCCGATCCATCATTGAGAAAGGATTATATGGACTATCCGGAATTGCCCTTTTCGGTTGAGGGCTTGAGTGCCGATGAGGCACGGATGAAGACCTATCAGAAATTTGTAAAGGATTTTATGCGCTGCGGAGCTGCCATTGATGACAATATAGGTAGGTTGTTGGACTATTTGGAAAAATCCGGATTGGCAGAAAACACCATAGTAATCTATACTGCCGATCAGGGATATTTTTTAGGGGAGCACGGTTGGTTCGACAAACGTTTAATTTATGAGGAATCCATTCATATGCCTTTTGTAATAAGGTATCCAAAGGAGATTCCAGCTGGCACCCGAAATACCGATATTATTGAAAATGCCGATTTCTCCGCCCTGTTCGCCGATTATGCGGGAATTGAATATCCAGAAACCATGCAAGGCCACAGTTTTCGTGAGAACCTAAAGGGAAATACCCCTACGGATTGGCGCAAGCATGGTTACTACAGGTATTGGGACCATTCCAAGGATCGCCCAGGCCATTTCGGAATTCGAGGGGAGCGCTACAAGCTGGCGTTTTATTATGGAAACGGACTCAAAGTAAACGGGTATACCAAGGAAGAACAACCAGATAAATATTGGGAATTTTTCGATTTGGAAAAGGACCCCAATGAACTTCATAATGCATATAACGATTCCGAATATCGGGATGTTATTTCCGGAATGAAAGCCGAAATACTGAAACAAAGGGAATTACTGGGCGATCTTGACGAAGGCAATGAGGAAATACATCAAATTATCGCTGACCATTGGGAAAGTTAGGAAAACAAATGTTCCACAATAAGAAAGTATTGGGCAATAACGATTATAAGTAATAGGGTAGCAAGGAAGAAATACACCCATTTTTCATTCATTCTGTCAACAGGAAACTTGTAACGTGTAAACCGCTTATCCCCATTCTTGACGAACAGGCCTGTTACAATCCCAAAAACGCGAAGAATTGGGTCTTATGGCTTTCTCCGATTGGGATTCGGGTATCGTTGATTACAATCCGGTTCCTTTGTATGGTCTTGATGACATTAACGTTCACTACAAAAGATTTATGAACCCGAATAAATTGGTTTTGGGGTAGCTTGTCCAAAAGGTCCTTAAAGCTTAGAAGTGTCAAGATGGTCTTGTTGGTACCTTTAATATGTATCTTTAAATAATCTTTGAGGCCTTGAATGTATTCTATATCGTCCAGGTTTATTTTGATGTTCTCGTGTTCGGATTTTACAAAAATGAACCTTTGGGTATCCCCCTGTCCTCCAATTGAAGGAAAAATATTGCCCTCCTTGGGTTGTACCTTCTGAGCCAAAATTTCTTTGGATCGTGAGATGGCCTTTATAAATCTATGGTAAGGAATCGGTTTAACCAAGTAATCTACGGCGTTAAGTTCAAATCCTTCTACGGCATAATGTGCATAGGCGGTAGTAAAAATAAATAAGGGCCTGTTTTCCAAAGCGCTTATAAATTCCAGCCCACTTATTTGCGGCATTTCAATGTCACAAAAAATTACATCAACTTTCTTTTCCTTAATAATTTTAATGGCATCCAAAGGATTGGTAAAAGTGCCTACTACTTCGGTAAAATCTATTTTTTTGCAATAGTCTGCCAAAACATCTATAGCCAAGGGCTCATCATCAATGATTATGCAATTCATAGTTTTTTAAATTTAGAGTTAAGTTTACCTCATAGGTCTTTCCATCGTCATTGATCAACAAAACATGGGAATGCGGGTACAAATAGTTCAATCTATTTTTAACGTTTTCCAGCCCCACGCCGCTACTTCCAGACTTTGCTTTAAATGCCCCAATTTTGTTGGTCACCTGTAGATGTATGGACTTATTGTTTATGGAAAGGTTTATTTTAACATAGGTTTTGCCGTTGTAATCGGTTCCGTATTTGAAGGCATTTTCAATAAAGGAAATGAACAGAAGGGGAGGGACAAATTTTCCCTTCTCCTCGCCCGATATTTTTAGGGTTACATTTTCACAATTGGCCGTTCGAAGCCGTTGCAATGATACGTAACTTTTTATGTATTCCAGTTCCTTGTTTAAGGGTACATGGGCCTTATTGGCCTCGTATAACATATATCGCATAAGTTCCGATAAGTTAATGATTGCCTCTGGGGTGTCTAAGGATTGTTTTACCGAAAGCGAATAGATAGTGTTTAAGGAATTAAAGAAAAAATGTGGGTTTAATTGGGTCTTTAAAAATTGGAGCTCGGACTGTATTTTTTCCTTTTCTACCAATTTCCGAAGATCTTCATTGGTTTGCCATTCCGTATACAGCTTTAGCATAGTGCTAAAAATATGGGGAATGGCAAAGATAACAGTAGTCATCAGTGTAAATCGAATTACCCTTAAACTGCTTTCCCTTGGGGGGCGTATATGCTTTCCCCTTGGAACAAAGTCATCCGGAGGAACCGGAGGGAATGTGACAGTTGTAAAAAAGGCGATGGACAAAAGCAATAGTATGGATATAATGATATAGGTCCATCTATGACCTTTTAGCAAAAATTTGGGCACTAGATAATAATAATTGAAGTAAAAAAGTGCTACGGCAATTAATAATTTGGCGGCAAGACCATAGGTAAGGTTCCTGGTCCCGGCAAAAAAGGGATAAAACAATATACCGGACAGTGTACACCATAACAGTGCGTGAACAAGCCATTGCGGAATATTTTTCTTATCAAGAACCATATACTTCCCTAGTAAATATTAAATTCTGGAATCTCCAATTCCTTCAATTCGGAAAATGTCAAAATTGGATCTTCCTTATTTTGTAATTTACGAATAATCTTATCGGCAGCACGTTGAGCGTCCTCTGCAGTTGCGAATGGCTTTTTTCCTGGAAGTACAGGAATGTATTCCTGCCGTATAAGTACCCTGTTATCTAATTTTATTTGATAACCATAACCATTTTCCAAATTCAGTATTTCTGAATGGAGCAACAAGTTACCTTCCGTTGCACCGATGGTGTAATTGGAAAAGCCCAAAAATAGAAGTCCGGATACGATTGCCATAAAAACATATACTACTAATATTCTTTTCATCTATTTTTTCAATTTTAAAAGAGCTATGCTAAACAGCACAGCTCTTTTTGCTAATCAATAAGTAAACCTAATTAAAAACACTAATCTTCGTCGTCGTATTCGTCAAATGGCAAGAATTCCTCCAAATCATCCAAATACAGACTTCCTGTACGGCCAAGGCCTATAAATGACCGTACGTTATTGGAGAATACCACGGCGTCCTGTCTGGAGGTTCTTTCAAAACTTGTTTTGGATTCCCAAGAATCTGTACTAGGGTCATATTCCCAGATAGATTGTAAGGTGCCGCCATAGGTTCCTGTGGCAATATATCCATAGTCATTTAGGGTAAAACCTACCGCATTGCTGCGCACAATGGTATAATCATCATCCTCATCCAAATCCAATTTTTGTGTCCAACTTTCTGTACTGGCGTCAAAAGCCCAAAAATCATTCAAATAAATGCCATTGGATACCCCTGTTCCCATATATACCGTTTCACCTATGGTAAAAGTAGTGGCAGCCCTTCTTTTATCCCCGCCAAAGCCTACCAACTCCGACCAGCTATCGCTGTTGGGATCGTATTTCCAGAAGTCCTTACGGTCGTTGTCCCCGTCAAAACCAGTGCCGAAATAGCCATAGCCGTTTATTCCAAAGGCGACAGCACTTCGCCTAGGGGTAGAGGGGAATGTTGCAATTTCTGTCCATGTATTACTGGCAGGGTCGTAAGAATAAAAATCGGACAGTTCGTCCAATCCATCGTAACCAGAACCTATATATCCCTTGTCATTGATGGCAAAACCTACTGCGGCATTCCTTGCAGTACCCGGAAAATCGGCTTTTTGGGACCAGTAATCACCATCCATATTATAGGACCAGAATGAGGTAAGATAATCATCTCCGTCATAACCCACACCGCTATAGCCAATGTTACCAATGGTGAAATAGGCACTGCCACTACGTGGACTTCCATCAAAAACGGATTTGTCCGTCCAGTTGCCCAAGTCATCCTCATCGTCATCGTCATTGGAACAACTAGCCATTAAACAAAGTGTTACGCTGGCCATCGTTAACATTTTAATGTGGTTTATCCTTCCCTTCATGTTATAAATGTATTTCATCAGTTATTTTTTTTTCAAAACTAGATGGCGAACCCGGTGTTTGAAACTTAAATAGATAAAGGCACCCATTTAACATATGAAAACGGGTATTTTATCTACCAATGGTAGAGGGTATTTAATAGCTAAAATTCGCCTTTTGGTCTTATAAGTCAATGGGTTGGTCTATTGGGGTTTCCGAGCTAGGGAAACGCTTTTACTTTTGGCTTTAAATAATAATCGAATGAAACAACTCCTTGGATTTTTTGCTTTGCTGATATTAATGGATTCCTGTAGCACGGATGCTATTAATGATTCCGACTTTGTAGCGGGCGGGACATTTACAGACAGTAATATTCGGGTGGTGCAAATAGATACCATGAAGGTGGAGACATACACCATGAAGTTTGATAGCCTTATAACTTCCCAGGCCTCCCGCATGTTGGTCGGTAAATATATAGACCCGGTCTTTGGGGCCGTAAAAAGTTCCAGTTATGTAGAATTATTGCCCAATAACTATTCTATAGATTCCGAGGCAGAATACGATAGTATCGCCTTCTTTTTGAAGTATGACAATTACTATTATAACGACACCCTAAAAAACAATACCATCCATATTAAGGAATTAAGTGAGCTTTTAAAGCCGGCGGATGGGAGCGATTTTTACAATAGCAGCAAGGTGGGGTTTTTTGAGGAAGATTTGGGATCTGTAACCTTTGTCCCAAGGCCCTTGGGAACCGATTCGTTATATATTAAATTGAATGACTCCTTGGGGTTGGATCTTTTTGAACAGTTCCAACAAAAGAATATTACCAATACCGAGGAATTTAAGGACTACTTTCACGGGCTTGCCTTTCAGCCCGGGGACGATGACGATGGTTCTATAGTAGGTTTCAATTTTACGACCAGTACAATGAGATTGTATTATAGTATTTCTGAAGAGAATAGTCGTACTCAATATACTACCGATTTTGTAATAAACACGACCAGTAGTCCAATACCATTCTTTAATCAGATGTCGGTGGTGGAAACCAACGAAACCCTAAAGACCCTAGTGGATGGGGAAGTGGTCCTAAACAGTTCCGAATTGGATAACCAAAGTTTTATACAGTCCGGTATAGGGTATACGACCAAAATAGAATTTCCGAATTTAAAAACCCTGTTCGATATTCAGGGGCAGGGTACCTTGTTGAATGCTGTTCTTAAAATAAGACCGGTTTTGGGGTCCTATAATGATGAACTGGCACTTAGGGACAACCTATCACTTTTTATAGTAGACCAGAACAACGATTTAACCGAACAATTGGTGGGGGTGGATAATGCAGCGGTACAGGCCACTTTAAACCGTGATGGCCAAGAATTCAATGACATTTATTATGAAATACCCCTGACCACCTACATAGAAGGTTTATTGCTACGGGAAAGGGAAACGGAAGATGCAATTATTCTTTTGCCAGAAAATTACAATAGTACTGTAGACCGTTTTGTTTTAATGGGAAAAGAAGGCCCTGATCAAGGTGTGAAATTGGAACTTACCTATGCAATATATGATGAAGATGAATAAACTATCCCTATTTGCCCTATTTTTAATAATCTTATCCACAATTCCTCTTTTGGGCCAATCCGAGGGCCTCACAAGTTCACCCTATTCACTATACGGTCTCGGCGTAATAAATCAGACCAGTATTGGGCGGACCAATGGGATGGGATATTCTGGGATTGCTTTGAAGTCGGACACGGAAATAAATAATTTAAATCCTGCCAATTTTGCGTTAACACCCCAAAATTCCTTTTTTTATGATGTGGGTATTAGGGGAAAGCACAACATTTATAGCAACAGGATAAACGACGAGGCAAAAACTTCGTTCAACTTTTCCAACCTGGCTCTCGCTTTCCGGATAGCGGACAATCTTGGAGCTGGTATTGCCCTGGTACCTTATACCGATGTAGGATATACTTTGATAGGCGTGAAAACCAATATTGAGGGATCTGAAGAATCCTTTGAAAGTAATGTAAGTGGTCTTGGAGGGATGAGCGATTTTAAACTTAACCTAGGATATGGAATTACTGATAAATTAAGATTTGGAGCCAGTTTCTCCATATTGTTTGGGAAGATTGAGGAGGAGGAGTCCTTTGGGCTTTACAATAGTAGTTTTGTCTCCACAGAGGATACCAATTACAGCGGCCTCCGTTTTGGTCTTGGGCTGCAATACGATCTTACGAACAAAATCACTATTGGAAGTACGGTGCAACTTCCAACAAATTTAAAAGGTAGTGTAAGGCGCTCTGTAATAAAAAGTCTGGACGGTGTAGAATTGGACGTGGAAGAAGATGAAAGTGATGTTGTGGCAGATTTCAATATGCCATTGGAATTGGGGTTGGGGCTAAGCACCAACTTTTTAAAATCCTTTACCTTAAATGCCGATTATAAAAAAAATTACTGGAGTGATACCGGGCAGACCGAGAATATCGGGACATACGTAGATCAGGATATCTATGCGGTTGGTTTGGAATACGTAAAAAATGCTGCCAGTTATAAATTTAGCCAGCGTATTCGTTATAGGACTGGTTTTAACTACGACACAGGTTATTTATCCATTAACGATCAAATAATAGACGGCTATAATTTTACGGCCGGGATTGGGCTTCCAATTGGCCGTGGTAATAATTCCATGCTCAATTTGTCCTATTCCTACGGTTCCACAGGACTGATAGAAAATATACTCGTCAAGGAAAATTACCATGTACTTACCCTGAATTTGAGCTTGGAGGACCTGTGGTTTAAAAAACGAAAAACCGACTAATGCCAGTTCTTAATGAAGTTTTAATAAGGTGCGTTCGGTTTAAATGAAATATACATATCGGATTTTGAACAAATTGAGATAAATGGGTTACGATCTCCCTGAGCACAGGCGAGAGGTTTTATCTAATTAGAACTTTAAAATCAGGGGTCTAGGGCCGATCCCGGACCATTTTTTTTTTTTAGGGAAACTAGGAAGTGGAATTGCATCCATAAAGATTTCAAAGTAAAAAAATCAATCCAAACTATTTTTGGCAATGTAATCCAAAAATTCAGGTTTATAATTTTCCGAAACCGTAATACGTTGGTTTCCGATTATGATCTGACTGCGTTCTATAACATCTATGGCTTGTAAGGAAACAATGAAAGAGCGATGTACACGCATAAACTTATCCTTTGGAAGTTCTTGCTCCAGGCTTTTGAGATTCATTAAGGTTAAGATGGCCTTAGGCTGACCTTTAAGCCAAATTTTGATATAGTCTTTCAAACCTTCAAAATACAGCACCTCATCCAGATTGATCTTTAGTTGCTTGTATTCGGATTTAACGAAGAGGAACTTTTTGTCGGCAGAGGTAGTTTCCTTGACGCTACCCTTTACTAGGGCAAACCAGTCTTTGGCCTTGGTGGCAGCGATTACAAACTCCTCGTAGTCGAAGGGCTTTAGCAAATAGTCCAAAGCTTCAACCTTATAACCTTCAAGGGCATACTCACTAAAGGCTGTTGTAAAGATGACACGGGTACTTTTGGGGATTAGTTTGGATAATCCAATCCCAGTGAGGTCCGGCATTTGTATGTCCAAAAAAAGTAGGTCAACTTTCTCCTTCTCAAGATATCTTAAGGCCTCTATGGCACTGTCGCATTTGGTTTTGAGCTCCAGGAACGGCGTTTTTTGAACGTACCCCTCTATGAGTTGCAATGCCATGGGTTCATCGTCTACAACTATACAGCTTATTTTATTTGGGTTCATTTCAATTAGATTTCAAGTGTTAGCACAGCAGTAAAGATTTCGTCCTTGACTTGATAAACAAAGCTATGGCTATCTGGGTATAACAATTGCAGTCTTTTTCTTAGGTTTTCCAACCCAATGCCAGAACCGCTTTTATCCGAATCGTTTTTGGGGAGATTTTGGTTTTGTGCAGTAAAGACAAGAAAGGTATCCGTTATTTCCATCTTAAAGGACAAGTAGGCCTCACTACTGGCAGGAATACCATGTTTAAAGGCATTTTCCACCAAGGTAATGAATAATAACGGTACCACTTTAATATTTGGCGGAACGGTGGGAAAGGAATACGATATAGTAATCTTATTGGAAAACCTCAGTTTCATAAGTTCTATATACTGCGTCATAAAGTCGATTTCCTTTTGCAGCGCAACTTTCTCGGTATCCGTATCGTACAGTAGATACCGCATTAATTTGCCCAAACTGTGGATTGTCTTTTTTGCAGTGCTAGGGGAACTATCTACCAAGGCATAAATGTTGTTGAGGGAGTTAAAGAAAAAATGTGGCTGCAATTGATATTTTAAGTGCTGAATCTCTGCCTGCAATTTTATAGTCTGTGCCTCTTTGCGTTCGTTCTCGGATTTGAACCAGCGTTCTGTGGTTTTTAGGGCTACGGAAAATACAATAGGCACCATTGATGCGATCATGTCCACATAAAGAAACAAATTTTTCGGTGGCCCTTTGTCGTTGTTGCGGTTAGGGAGGAGCTGGTCCATTAGAAAGCCCTTTAGTTCATGGTTGGTAAAAACGAAAAAGGCAATTATGGCAAAATTGATCAATATGAACGGTAAGGTTTTATTCTTAAAAAGAAACCTGTCTATAAGATAAAGATAATTGAGGTAAAAAATAACGGCATAAAAGCACAGGGGAATCCATGAGTGTATCAGGGTACGATTAAAGATTTTTTCCTGATCCTGTCCCACAGAAAGCAAATAGGGTAAACCTATTAATATTGCCCATGTTAAAAGATGGAGTAAAGGGATTAAATTCTTTTTTTTATTCAGTATCATCTACTTTGTTCTTATTCATATCGCAATGCAGTAATCGGGTCTAGAGCTGCTGCCTTTCTTGCCGGATACCATCCAAAAAATATTCCAGTAACGGCACAAACGGCAAAGGAAATTATGATGGAGTATAATGCAACCTCGGTGGGCCAATGTAAGAATTTTTCAATAAACACGGTCGAACCAAGCCCTAGGATTACGCCTAAAAGTCCCCCGGTGATGCTTATTAAAATGGCTTCGATCAAAAACTGCATTAAAATATCCGATCCCTTCCCGCCTACGGCCATACGCAGCCCAATTTCTTTGGTGCGTTCCTTGACCGAAACATACATGATGTTCATGATGCCAATACCTCCGATCAGAAGGGATATACCTGCTACCGCAACCAAAAGAATAGTGAGCATTTCACTGGTTGCACTAAATGTGGAAATTAATTCTTCCATTGAACGCACATGAAAATCATCGTCTTCGTTATCGGTCAATTTATGTTGTGACCGTAAAATTTCCGTTACTTGGGTTACGGCATCCGGAGCATCCTCCTCACTAACGGCAGAGGCAATGACCTGATTTAAATGGTCAATGGCCAAAATACGCTTTTGTACCGTGGTATAGGGAGCAATAACCACATCATCCTGATCCTGGCCAAAGGTGTTTTCCCCTTTTTCTTCCAATACCCCGATTACTTTAAACGGAATACTGTTAAAGCGGATCATTTTGCCGACTGGGTCCCCACCATCTGGAAAAATATTATCCACAACGGTCTGGCCTATCAAAACTACTTTGGAGGCCGTTTGCACTTCTGCATCGGTAAACATACTGCCGCTCTGCAGTTCTATCACCTTAATATTTAGATAGTCGGGATTTACTCCATAAATAGAAGAAGGCCAGTTGTTGGAGCCGTTAATAACTTGGCCGTTCCCGTTTACCACTGGCGTTATATAAGTTAATAGATCTGCCTGTTGCTCAATAGCCTTATAGTCGTCAAGAGTTAAAGATTCCATGACGCTCCGTTCCTGTCTTACCCCTCCTCGCATATCTGCACCTGGACTAATGGTGATCATGTTGGAACCCATACTGGAAATAGTACTGCGAATACTTTCCTTGGAACCTTCCCCAATGGCCAACATGGCAATTACCGCAGCTACCCCTATAATGATACCCAACATGGTAAGTAAGGTTCTGGCCTTGTTCAGAATAATGGCATTAAAGGCTATTTTGAATAAATTAAGTAGTCTCATATTTAATGGTCTTCTACTGGTAATAAGGCTAATTCAGTAGCCGCTGATTGAATTTCTTTATTGAGGTAGTCCTTAATGATGTTACCATCTTTCAAGACAATGGTTCTGCTACTAAAGGTAGCTATGTCCGGCTCATGGGTAACAAAAACGATGGTAATACCTTTTTCGTTCAATTCTTGAAATAAGGACATAATTTCGTAAGAGGTACGAGTGTCCAAGTTTCCGGTGGCCTCATCCGCCAAGATCATTACAGGTTTGTTGACCAATGACCTTGCAATGGCCACCCTTTGTTGTTGTCCTCCGGAAAGTTGTGAAGGTGTATGGTCCATGCGATCGCCCAAACCTACCATTTTCAAGGCTTTAATAGCGCGGTCTTTACGTTCTTCCGTGGATACCTTACTGTTGTACAAAAGGGGCAATTCCACATTTTCCAATGCTGAGGTCCTGGCCAGCAGATTATAGGATTGGAAAATAAACCCAATTTTTTCATTACGAATCGTTGCCAATTCATTTTTACTTAAGTTCCTTACCGCTAATCCATCAATGTCATAAGTGCCAGATGTGGGTTGGTCCAAACAGCCCAAAATATTCAATAAGGTACTTTTGCCAGAACCACTGGATCCCATTATGGTAACAAATTCACCTTCTTTGATAGATAGCGAAATGCCCTTCAATGCGTGGACGGTTTCGTTGCCCATGGTAAACTCGCGTTTCAGATCTTCAATTTTGATAATCTCTTTACTCATGGCTGCTTACTTTTTTTTGTTTCCTCCCGGTCTTTGCGGCATAAACGGACTTTCACTTGCGCCCTCTGGTCCTGCAAGTTCTTGGTTGCTCTGGGATTTTAAACTATATACCAGTTGGTCACCTTCGTCGATACCGCTTAAAATTTGCACGTTGACCCCATCACTGGCTCCCAAAATGATTTTTTTAGGTGAAATGATCCCATTTTCGCCAAGTACCCAAACCCTAGTGCCATTTCCCTCATCTGGTTTTGGCTGTCTTTTTGTTGGTTCAACGGTTAAATTTAGTTGCTCATTATAGGCCATCATCACTGGGGGTGAAGGTTTAAAATTGATGGCTTTGGCTTCGGCAGTCAGGACGTCTTTTAACTCCAAAGTATAAATGGAAATGGTGGCAGTAAGACCAGGTTTTAATTTTAAATCCGGATTATCCGCTTTTATGACTACCGTGTAAGTAACTACGTTTGAAGTTACGGTTGGGTCCAAACGTATCTGGGTTACGGTTCCTTCAAACGTTTCCCCTAAATAGGCATCCACTGTAAAAGTTACCCTTTGGCCATCTTTTACGCCACCTATATCCGCCTCATCAACATCTGCCTCTACCTGCATTTCCTTTAAATCCTGGGCAATGGTAAATAGGGTTGGGGTACTAAAGCTTGCCGCAACCGTTTGTCCTTCGTCTATGGCCCTGGAAAGTACTACACCATCTATGGGCGAATAAATATCGGCATAGCTTAGATTGGTTCTGGCCCTTTCAAGGTCGGATAGGCGTTGGGTCACCGTGCCTTTTGCCGTTTCAAAATTAAATTGGGAGTCGTCAAAATCCGACTTACTGATCACCTGATTGTCATAAAGTGTTTTTTGACGTTCGTAGATGGTCTGCATATAGTTCCTTTGGCTCACTGCGTTATCATAAGCTGCCTGTGCCTGGGTAAGTGCAGCCCTAAGGTTTGTTTTATCCAATTCGGCTATGAGTTGTCCTTCGGTGACCACACTGTTGTAATCCACATATATTTTTTCCACTACCCCGGAGACCTGTGTACCTACTTCCACTTGGGTAATAGGTTCTACTGTACCTGTTGCCGTAACCATGGTGGTAACCTCACCTTTTTTGGCCGTAATGGTCTTGGCTTCTATTGCAGCACTGTTATCGTCTTTTATAAAGCTGTAAGCTACAATAGCTAGTATTACCATTGCAAGGCTGCCGAATATGATTCTTTTTTTAGTTTTCATTAGATTGGATTTTAATGTCGTTTCCCTGATAAAATTGAAGTAATTGGTTGTATAGCAGGCTAAGGTATTTGGTCTGGATATAATTTTGTTCCGTATTGGTATAGGTGTTCTGGCTTAAGATAAGGTCAGTAGTGCTCAGAGCTCCCAATTCATATTGTTTTTGTGCCAGCCTGAAGGATTCTTTTGCTGCATTTTTGGCCATATCTGCCGCTTCCATTTCACTTTGGGAAGTAATGGCATTTTGCCAAGCTGTTTCTATTTTTTTGTATAGGTCTTTTTCTTCCTGGGCCAGTTCCAATTTGGCCATATCAATATTGATTTTGGCCGTTTGAACCTCAGATTTGGTCTTGTTCCTATTAAAAATGGGTACGTTTAAGGATAAACCCAATCTTTGGTTGAAATTCAGGTCCAATTGATCGGTGAAATTATAATCCTGGGTGGAGGTGTAGCCAGAACCGAGACTTCCCGTTAAGGAGAGGGTGGGCAGGTAGCCTCCTTTGGCAATGTCCAAATCTTTTTCGGAGAGTGAAACATTGATCTTGCCTGCATTTATTTCCGGAAGATTTTCCAAGGCTTCGGAATAGACTTCATTTAGGTCGGGGACTACGTCTAGGATAATTTCATCTGTATCTGCAATCTCAAAATTAGTGTTGGGCGGCAATTCCAATTGCTGTTTTAACGATAAAAGCTGCAGCGCATAATCGTTTTTTGTATTTATAAGAAGGTACCGGTTTGTGGCGGTTTGCGATTGGGCATCGGTATATTCCTTTATGGCGATGGAACCGGCATCCAATCTGGCTTTGGCCCTCTCTTCTTCCTTTTGTGATACCTCAAGGTTGTTTTCAGCGATCAATATATTCTCTTTGGCATATAGCAATTGAATATAACTTTCCGTAATGCTCAAAGTTATATTGTTCTTGGCCTCTTCTTCATAAAGGGAATATTGATCAATAAGCAGCTTCCCCTGTTTTATCTGATTGTTGATCTGGTTCCCCTGGAAAAGGGTTAGCTGGGAGTTCAATCCTAGACTGGTTGAATTGATCTGTTGGGAAACAAAATCGCTAGTGATGGGGTCTATGGAATTCCCGTTAGTGAAATTCTGGGAGGCATTGCCATTTAAGTTCGGTAATCTTAAGGATTTCGTTGCCAGATAGTTGGCTTCTGTAATGTTCTTGGACAATTTGGCTTGCTTTACACTTATGTTGTTCTCTAGAGCGTAGTTAATACACGCTTCCAAAGTCCAAACTTTTTGGACAGAATCAATCGTTGTTTGCCCTTTTGCAAACTGAACTGCAATAAGGATGGTTAGTACAATATATTTTTTCATGGATTTTAACCTTTCAAATGAAAATTCATGTCAAATTTCCTGCTAAGGGCGCCAAGAATTAAATGAAATAGATTGAAACGCGGATTCTATATACCAATCCCCAAATTTTATCGATGATTTTTTTGGTTCCGCGCTTCTCCTGACATTTTTATTGTGGTTTGGGCTATTGAGGGGAGAGATTTACATTGGAGTATCCCGGACATCAAAATGTTAGCGGATAATTTGTGCGGATACTTATTTTGCTTCCAATTTATATTTTAAGGATGGAAATAATTAATGTATTTTTCGGAGATATTGGAATCTTGGGAACAATACCCAGTTTTATTTTTTTATTTACCAGCCACACAAACGGATAACAACGAGAGGCATGGGAGTGGATTTTCAATAAGTTCATCTAATTAAAAATTAGCATAACGTACGCCTTATGACAAACATGGGACTACCCGAAAAATTTATCAGCTGCGATTGGGGAACCTCCAATTTTAGACTCCGTTTGGTGGATACCCATTCATTAAGGGTAATTTCCGAAATTGGGACCGATCTAGGGATTAAAAAGTGTTATCAATTATTTACAGCGCAAAGTGTGCGGTCCCAGGAATCCTATTTTGCCGATTATTTGTTGGCGCAACTGGGAAAGTGGGGTTTGAACGGGTTGGAAGACTATCATTTGGTGGCTTCTGGAATGCTGTCCTCCTCCATAGGAATGCGGGAATTGGAGTACTGTCAACTGCCCTTGGCCTTTAGTGGGGAAGACCTAATTAGCAAATGGATATCGATCAATAATAAATTAAACCTTCTCTTAATTACCGGAGCCAGAACAGATAGCGATGTGATGAGAGGTGAGGAAATTCAGGCTATTGGGCTATCCGATTACCTTCCTAGGGATGAAAAGGGGGTTCTGTTGTTGCCCGGTACCCACAGCAAGCATATCCATTTTGATGCTGGGAGATATATAGATTTCACTACCTATATGACCGGCGAGTTATTTGAGGTTTTAGGCAAGCACAGTATTTTGTCGGCATCGGTGGAGGAAGCAGGGTGGAACCCATCATTTGAGGATATTTTTGTGGAAGGTGTTAAAAAAGGCGTTGCCAACCAACAGATGGCCTCACTTTTTTCCATAAGGGCAAATAGTTTGATACATAAAATTTCCAGTAGGGAAAACTATTTCTATTTATCGGGATTGTTAATTGGGTCCGAGTTGGGCCACTTGAAGGAAAAGAACGAAACCGTATACCTTGCAGTTGCCGGAATTCAGAACGAATTGTACCAACTGGCTTTGAAATCGTTCCTGCCTTTGGAGCGAATTGTTTGTTTTGATCCACAAATTATAGAAACGGCCTTATTGGTTGGCCAGCGAAAAATTTTAGAAACACATGTTAAATAAAGAATCATTTTCTTGGGAACTATACAATAGGGCCCCCATTGTGGGTATTGTAAGAGGAGTATCCATGGAGGTCATACGTGATATAGCCAATGCATATCTCAAGGCGGGACTGCACACCATTGAAATAACCATGAATACCGCTGGGGCCACCGAGATGATTTCCAAACTAAGGAGTGAATTCAATGATCTAAATGTGGGTGCGGGTACGGTCTGCAATATGGAAGAATATGAAAAGGCCGTGGCTGCGGGAGCCCAGTTTATTGTGACCCCGATTATAGATGAGGTCGTTATTAAAACGGCTGTGGCAAAAGGGGTGCCAATTTTTCCAGGGGCCTATTCTCCAACCGAAATTTACAGGGCGTGGAGCTTAGGGGCATCTGCTGTAAAAATATTCCCGGCCACCCAGCTTGGGGTTCAATTTATAAGGGATATTTCCGGTCCACTTAACAGCATTAAGCTTTTACCTACGGGGGGAGTTTCCTTGGAGAATATCAGATCTTTTTTTGAGGCTGGTGTTGTGGGCGTAGGAATGGGCAGTTCGCTCTTCAATAAAAAGTTGATAAGGGAAAGGGATTTTGAAGCTCTGGCCGTTCATTTTTCCAAAATAAGGGCAGAAGTAAAGGGCTTTTAAATTCAATTGGATATATTTAACAAAATCAATTCCATTTTGTCATGAACCGATCTTCAAATTATTTAATGTTTATTATTTTATCGATGCTAGTGGTAGGGTGTAAAAATCAACCCAAAAAGGCCAATTTGACGGCCGATCAACAAGAAATTGAGAAAGAAGGCCTAAAACTCTTGGTCGGTACTTTTGCCGAAGGGGAGGAACAAGGTATTTATCAACTCGACTTTAATACGGAAACAGGAGAACTTTCCAATCGTCGACATGTAGCCAAAGAGAACAAGCCAGGCTATTTATACCTATCAAAAGATGGGGAGAGAGTCTATTCTTCAAATGGGACCAAACCAGGGAGTGTTTCGGCATTCCAATGGAACAAAGATAAAACCGCCCTGACCAGAGTGGCCAATCTCCCCAGTAAAGGGGATGGGGCCTGTTATGTAGGGGTAAGCCCCGATGAAAACCTTCTTGCTGCTGCAAATTATAGTTCTGGAAGTATAGTGCTATATCCCATTGATAAAAAGGGGGTAGTGTTGGATGCTCCTCAAGGAATACAACATTCGGGAAGTGGTCCACACCCCAACCAAAATTCGGCCCACGCACACTGTGTTCAATTTTCTAAGAATGGAAAATTTTTATATGCCGTAGATCTAGGCATTGATCAGGTTTTGACCTATCCCATAAATTCGGAAAAGAAATTGGCCAAGGCGGAAGTAGGGCTGCAATTGGACCCCGGGGATGGTCCCAGACACCTAGTTTTCCACCCAACAGAAAACAAGGTGTTTGTTATTAATGAACTTTCCAGCACCGTTGTTTCTGCATCTGTGGATCAAGAGACTGGAGTGTTTACCAAAATTGATAAAAAGAGTACGCTTCCAGATGATTACCAAGAATTCAACGCCTGTGCCGATATTCATATTAGTAAGGACGGAAAGTTTCTATATGCTTCCAATAGGGGGCATAATAGTATAGCTGTTTATTCTGTATCTGAAAGTGGGAATTTAAAGCTTCTAACGATAGAATCTGTGCAAGGGGATTGGCCTCGGAATTTTACCCTGTCGCCAGATGGAAGATATTTATTGGTGGCCAATCAAAAATCGAACAGCATAACTGTTTTTAAAGTGGATCAAAAGACAGGACTCCTTGAATTTACTGGAAATGAAATAGCTGTTTCACAACCTGTATGTTTAAAGTTCTAGAAAACAATTCGCCTATCATGACAGATCTCCAAACGAAATCAATTTGATCTTTCGACGTTTCATTGGGCATGAAATAAAAGTATTCAAAAAGGTACGAATCAATAATATATGGGTTCTGTAATATGGGTTTATGATAATCAAAATCCTTAAAATTAATTAATAGAAAAATGGAAATTATTAAAAGGAATTTGTTCCAGGCAACCATGATGGTGTTGCTTTTGGTGGGGTGTAAATCCAAGGAAGAGAAAGTAGTCATTGCAGATGAAACTACTAAGAAGCCCAATATTGTATTTATTTATATGGATGATCTTGGCTATGGCGATATGAGTGCCTATGGGGCCACCGAGATCAGTACCCCCAATATGGATGCTTTAGCTCAAGGGGGTATACAGTTTACCAATGGCTATGCATCCTCAGCCACTTGCACCCCCAGTAGGTATGCTATTTTAACTGGTAGGTATCCTTGGCGGAACAAAGATGCTAAAATATTACCAGGAACTGCTCCCTTGATTATAGATACAACCCAAATGACGGTGCCCAAAATGTTGCAGGGAGAAGGTTATACCACCGGAATTGTGGGGAAATGGCATTTGGGACTTGGAAGCGGAAATGTGAATTGGAATGAAAGGGTGTCACCTGGTCCCAATGAAGTTGGATTTGATTATTCCTATATTTTGGCTGCAACCCAAGATAGGGTACCTACTGTGTACATTGCGGATGGTTATGTAGATGGCTTGGACCCCAATGATCCCATAGAAGTTAGTTATAAGGAAAATTTTGAAGGGGAACCAACTGGTTTGGACAACCCGGAACTGACTACCATGAAGTGGCACCATGGTCATAACAACAGTATAGTAAATGGAGTGCCGAGAATTGGTTATATGAAAGGCGGGGAGGCTGCCAAATGGAGCGATGTGGACATGGCCGATCATTTTTTGGCCAAGGCCCAACAGTATGTAAAAGAACATAAAAGCAAACCTTTCTTTTTGTATTATGCCCTGCAACAGCCACATGTACCACGTACACCACACCCACGTTTTGCCGGAAAATCGGGAATGGGCCCAAGGGGCGATGTTATTTTGGAGGCCGATTGGATGATAGGTGAATTTATGAAAACCCTGGAAGACGAAGGAATCCTAGAGAATACTTTGATCGTCTTCTCAAGTGATAATGGTCCAGTGGTCAATGACGGCTACTATGACGACTCCGTAGAAAAATTGGGCAATCATACCCCTTCCGGAATTCTAAGAGGTGGTAAATATAGTTTGTTCGATGCAGGCACTAGGGTGCCATTTATCACCTATTGGAAAGGTACAATAGCGCCAGGTAAATCCGATGCCCTGGTGTGTCAGATAGACTTGCTTACCTCAATGGCCACCTTGGTGGGTAGTGATAAGAAAGGTGAGGATAGTGAAGATCTTTTGGAGGTATTTATGGGAAAATCCAAGGACGGAAGGAAAGAGTTGGTATTGGAAGCCACCTCCAGAACGGCCTTCAGAAAAGGTAATTGGGCTATGATTCCACCTTACAAGGGGCCTGCAGTTATTAAGTCGGTCAATATAGAAATTGGAAATTCAAAGGAATATCAGCTGTATGATTTGGAAAAAGACCCAAGTCAAAAAGCGAACTTGGCTAAATCCAATCCTGAAAAACTTCGGGAATTAATTGCGGACTTTGAAAAAATAAGAGGTAATTCCAATAACGGCATTCAAGATCTGGAACTCAAATAAGATGTTCCAATAAAGATCGATTAGGGGAAATAAATTGGTTCTGTCCTAGGACTATAATAGGAAGAAATAGGGGAATGGTCGAACCATTTTAATGGCAGTGGTGGTTTCGGCATATAACAAATATCTACATATTTAGCTATAAGAGATATACTAAAATTTAGGACTAAATCCTTAATTGGTTATTTTTGCCATGAACAACACCAGGGTTTTAATGAATTTTAAATTCCATTTATTAGTTTTTATCCCTATCTTTTTATTGGGTTTTCCTGAGCTAAAGGCACAAACCCAAGCGCTGGATACCATCAGTCCTTGGGAAATGCTGGCCTATGATGGGGCAAGTGCCTTTGGAGGGTTAAAACATGCTTACTCCAGACCTTTTCACTGGAAAAAGGACGATTTTATAACTGCCGGGGCTATTCTCTTGGGAACAGGGGCGCTATATGCGTTTGACGAAGATAGTTCGGATTGGTTTCGGAGGCAGGAAGAGGATGTTCCTGGGGTATTAAAGGAGACAGGTTATTACCTTGGGAAACCATTGTACAATTATTCCATTAACGGAGGAGTGTATCTAATTGGGCTTTTCACAAAGAATGAAAAATTCAGAAAAACCGGGGTGCTCTTAATTTCATCGGCCACTGCGGTAGGATTAATCCAAACTGTGAGTAAAACTTTTGTAGGTCGGGCAAGACCTATCGCCAGTGAAGGAAAGGATAGTTTCAATCCATTCAGTAACGAGGCCCACTATCACAGTTTCCCTTCCGGGCACACTATATTGGCATTTACTACATTCTATGCCATTGGCAAGCAATTTAAAAATCCTTGGGCCAAAGGCGGGTTATACGCTTTGGGGTTGCTATCTCCGGTTACCAGGCTTTGGAGTGGCGCCCATTGGCTTACAGATGTAGCTTTGAGTGTGGCAGTAAGTGTAGTGGTAGTGGATTCAATAGATAAATACCTAAACAAGGAGCGGTATCCCGGTGTTATGTCAAAGGACAAAATTAGTTGGAGACTACAGGTTGGTCCTGGAACCATAGGCCTAAGAGGTTCATTCTAGTTGTTTGATAAATGAACTCCTTTTTACTTTACTATTCTTCATTTAGGCAATAGTGGCTGGGTAAATAACCGATAAAGGGGAAGTGGGCGTTTACGCCCTTCCCCTTTAATGATTTTTAATAGGTCCTTCTTTTAACTATTTTATAGGTAATTAGTGCTAAGGCTATAAGCAGACAAAACACAATAGAGATGAAGGGGTTATTGTCTATGAGCTTTACAATAGGAGCTACTATTTCCATAACATATAATGATTTCAGATTGTCTAACAATTAGATCAACTATTAACGATTTTTTTACTTAGATATTTTATATGTACAAAGGTTGCTCCAAAACTTCTTAAATAAATTGAAAAACATTCCCAAACATTGTTAAAACTCAGGTAAGAGGTGTTTTAACAATGTTTGGGCAGAGGTAGGGAAAGAAATTATGTCAAGTACGAAATTGGCACTTGCTATAAGGGTCCCACAAAAGGATTAAAAAAATAATGGGTGTTTTATTTGGTCCCAATTTAGTTCAGCAACCTATTTCCTTTATCCTTTTTCATGACTTTGGTCACCAGTTTAAAAAGGCGCGACTTAAGTTCCCTGTATTGGTTAGAGTATTTAGCCATTTCGGAATTCAATTCCCAATGGGTTTCCGTATATGCCTGTTCCATTTTTAACTGATCTATTTGATCCAACATAATTTCCAATTGGTTTTCATGGGCCTGGACTTTTTTCATGAGTGCGATTACCTCTTTTTCGGCACTGGTGATGGCACCAATGATTTCTTTACTTTCCTTGAAAACGGCCGAATCTGTCAACTGCGAAGTATAGGATTTTACCAAATCATTTAGGAACAGTTGTTCGTCCCTGATAAATTTTAATTCCGACATCCATTTTAGACTAGCCTCGTGCATTTCATTGGGATCCAGCCATTCGATCATTTTGTTTTTATTAATTGCAGCGCTCATAGTTTTGTATTTTATATTAATTGTTTGATGCTCAAAATTCTATACTCCCAATTTCTTTAGGCCTTTTGGAAAGACCAAAATGGGGCAAATAATGAAAAATGGTCGGTAGATGCCAATATTTATAATTGAACCCTAAAATTAGGAAATTGGGATGCGCAGCTAAATGATATTGGTCATTTTCAGCTATTGTTCTTAACTTTTTTTCATACTTGTCCATCCCACCCCTATTGGCCATATCGTGGCAGGGTTATGACTGTTGGTTTGTTAATGGTACTGAGGAAATGAATAAAATATCCAGCACTTTTATACTCCTAAGTGAATTGCGATTTGTTGTTAAGTAATTTAAAATCAATAATTTAAGATAATTTAAGGCAGTATTAACAAATTCTTACCGTTTTGGATTTAACCTGAATGTGTAACTATTTTTAATTTTGACGTACAAATGTTTATCGAATCCAATAAAATGAAGATATTGAAATTAATTCCTGTACTATTGGCCTTGATGGTCTCGGTTTCAGTAACATCGCAGACAAGAAAGGAGAAACAAATTATAAGTGATGCTTCCAAGGCTAAAAAAACCTTGTTAAAGGCACAATCCGGTCTTCAGACCTTTTTTGACAACTCTGCAGGATATGTAATCTTTCCAAATGTCGGTAAAGGAGGGTTTGTTGTTGGGGCAGCCTCCGGCAACGGAGCCGTTTATGAGGGCGGTGAGGTTGTGGGGATGGCCGGACTCAAAAAATTGAATGTTGGTTTACAAGCTGGTGGGCAAGCGATTATTGAAGTTATTTTTTTTGAGGACAATAATGCTTTAAACGAATTTAAACAGGGAAATTTTAGTTTTGCCGCCGAGGTATCGGCAGTAGCCCTAAAATCGGGTATTGGCCTTAACGCTAAATACAAGGAAGGAGTGGCAGTGTTCGTGTTGCCCAAGGCGGGTCTTATGGCCGATGCTTCTGTGGGAGGACAGAAATTTAGTTTTCACTCATTTTAATGCACTAACCAAAGTATTTTATAATTACATGTTGTTTTTTGGAATACTTAAATCAAAAACAGGATGAAATACCTCTCAAGAATTAAATTTCTTCCATTTTATGCCATTTCCCTACTTCCGATGTGGGCTCTATATATGGTCTCGGACTTTATGTATTTTGTGGTGTACCATTTAGTGGGTTATCGAAAAAAGGTGGTGTTCAGTAATTTAAGGAATTCCTTTCCCACTAAAAGTGATGATGAAATAAAACGGATAGCCAAAGATTTTTACAGGCATTTCTGTGATATTGTTTTGGAATCCTTTAAAAGGTTGACGATAGGGGAGAAGACCATAAACAAACGGTTGCTCATTAAGAATCCGGAACTCATCCAGCAATATGTGAATGAGGACCGAAGTATTCTAATGTACACAGGTCACCAGGGCAATTGGGAATGGTTGGTGTTCCTGCCCTTGATATTTCCCTATAGTTCCAATACATTTTACAAACCGATTAAAAACAAATATTTTGAAGAACTGTTCAAAAATATGCGGGAAAGGTTTGGGGTAAATTGTGTGGAATCGGACAAGGGATTTAGGACGATTATAGATAATCATCAGAAGAAAGTACTTACCTTAAATTGTATGATCGGCGATCAAAGTCCAACTAAAAAGAGTTCCAAATATTGGTATAATTTTCTAAATCAGGAAACTGCCTTTTTTGTTGGTGCCGATAAGATTGCCAAGAAAACAGATCAGGTCGTCCTATTCCCATTCTTCAAAAAATTGAAAAGGGGATATTACGAATTGGAATTCAGGATCATCGAGGATCACCCACAGATTAGGAACAATTTTGAGATATTGGAAAAATATGCCCAACAATTGGAGCAGGCCATTATCAGTGCTCCCGAGTTGTGGTTGTGGAGCCATAGGCGGTGGAAATTAAAAAAGGAGGACTTTCCCATTGTGGATACATTGTAACATGTTACTAAATAGGATGGTCCCTTAATGGCTGTGTTCTTTGGAATAAAGTATTACTGGTTTAAAATTAATTTTTCATTATTCATACATATCATTTACGTCCGTATGGTGTAATTCATAAAAGAATTCAGAAATAGCATCGGTGACCGCCATAAAAAATTGCTTTCCATTTTTAGATGTGGCCATTTTTGGATTTCCCACACCAGTATCTTTGGTTACTGTGGTCCATTTTCGCTGCGCAGATACCCATCCTTCCTTTAAACCTTTTATTTTGAAAGTTTTGGCATCTCCATCACCAGCTTGGTCCAAAGGCAAGACCAAATTTGGGGTTAGGTGCATTGCAACGGCTGTTTCCAATTCCCCGGCATGATCACCAGGCTCATCAAAATAGTCGCCCGCCTTGGCAGCCTGCCACCAATTTAGGGAGCAAACAAAGACAGTGGGGTATCTTAAGCTCAGTTCTCTAATAATTTGCTTGAAATTATTACCTCCGTGTCCGTTTACAATGACCAATTTGCGAATATTATTGGCCTCCAGGACTTGAACCAAATCTTTTAACACGGCCATTTGAGTACTGGGATTCATGTTTATACACAGATCAACATCCATTTGACCCGTATTTACACCAAAAGGAATAGTGGGTAGAACAATAGTCTTGGCACCTAGTGACCAAGCTTTTTCTGCCGAAGTAATGGCAGCGTTTTCTGCCAAAATGTTATCCGTGGCATATGGCAAGTGGTAATTGTGGGCCTCAGTAGCACCCCAAGGTAGTACGGCCACGGTGTACTCCTGTGTCTTTACATTTTTCCAATTTGTTTCTGCCAAAACGTAGGGTCGTGGGCTAGACTTCATAATTTGATTGCTAAAGGTTTGATGGGCATTTTATCATTGAACATATAGCGTTATTTTCCGGAATATAGTTTTGGAAAGAATTTACCTTCCATTTTATTGCCTTTGGGTACTCTGGGAACTCCTGCCAAAAGTTCATCGTCCGTATTGCTAACCGTACCATCGGCAAATACGTTAAGGACAAATGCCCGTCTGCTTCTTTCCGACTTGTTTTCATAGGAGCCATGTACCATTAAGGGGTGATGAAAGGTGGCATGCCCCTTTTTTAATTCGATAGGGGTTGGCTTAAATTGCTCTTTTTGTTCCGGGCTAAGATATTTCATTAGTCCGTCCATATCACCGGCCAATGACGGCGCATCCAGAAGGCCCCATTTTTGGCTTTTGGGGATGTAATGCAGGCAGCCGTTTTCTGTGGTGGCATCATCCAGGCCCGTCCAGCAGGTAAGATGTTGCATGGCTATGGTTCTTGTCCAATAGGAGTAGTCCTGATGCCAGGCCACTACGCCGCCGTGGAGTGCCGGTTTGCAGAATAATTGGTCGTGCCAAAACCTAACGGATTTATTTTCCAATAATTGATGTGCGGCCATTGTAAAAGCTGGATTCCACAATACATCGTGAAACCCTGGAGTTATACGCCAATGTCCCAGGGAATGGAACAAGACAGAATTTGGGTCTTGGGATTCATTACTGTGAAATTCATAAAATAAATCACGTGCAGTATGATTTGGGTCCATTATTTCTGCCAATTCCTGGTTTAACAAATCTACCTGCCATTCCTCCAAAAGTTTTATGCCGGAAACATAGCCAAATTCGTGAAAGTGGGCCAGCTGTTCATCTGATAATTTGTATTGTTCCCATTCCTCAACTGTTTTGGGCTGTTGAAACATATCCGAGACAGGACTATGCCTATCTGCCAAATCTTTTATTACTGACATAAATATGGTGTTAAATGTTATTTATTAGGTTTTTTGTATGCATCTTTTCCATCGGTCAACCATTTCAATGAAAAGCTTACAAAGGCATTTTCGGTATGGTCGTCCTTTTCAAAAAACAGACCAATATCACCATTGTCCAATATGGTCATTGATGAATAAGCCGAATCGCCCTCATAAATTGTTTTTCCTTCGGACCAGGTTTTGCCCTCGTCATAACTTATTCTAACAGTCATGTTAACACGGTCTTTATCACTTTTGGCATTGGAGAACAACAATCTATTTTTGTTAAAACCATCTGCCTTGTCAGTAAAACGAATAATACTGGCGTTACATCCAGGGTCGATCAAAAGAGGTTCCTCCCTTGTTGTCCAGGAGTAGCCTTGGTCCTGGGATATGTGGATATGACGAATACCAGTGTTATTGGACCTTGAATTTACCATCCAGCTGCCATCGGCAAGTTCCACGATTTTTGATTCATCTGCAGGGAAAAGCGGGGAATCTCTAAAAAACCAAGTTTTACCATGGTCATTGCTGCCAAAAACACGTAACCCGCTATTTAGGTTTACCATGCAGTGGAGTAGTACACCCGATCGGGTCTGTATGCCACGACCTGAAGTGATAAACTTAAAATCGTTGTGCCATTCCTGTTTCGCAATTTGTGGGGTAATATCTTCCGGCATGCTCCACGTCTTTCCGTTGTCCTTACTTTTTATAACATGTAGGTAATATACGTCCTCCTCATTGTCCAAATCCATAAAGTTATAAAACATAAATATTTCCTTGGTAATATTGTCCACGATCATAGAGGGGTCGGAGGCTGATTTTCCTAGTGGGTAATCCACTATTTTTTCGATATCCGACCAGGTTTTGCCATTGTCTTTGCTTCTTCGAATTACAATGTTGATATCCTTGTTCCCTTTCAAATCGGCACAAGAAGGTACCCGTTCATCCATAGCTACAATCAGGTCGCCGTTGGGAGCGGTGGCCAACGCGGGAATACGGTAGCAGGAGACCTTGGGGTCATTGGAGGAGTTAAACAAATCCAGGGAAGTTATAACTCCCTCTGCAATTTGGAAATTACTGTTCTGCCCATATAAAGAGGCAACAACAAAAAGATATAATATAGTGGTTATTACTTTCATGAAAGGGATCACTTGGTTAAAGGCCAAACTAATTGGACGAATAATTAATCCCTTAAAGATATTTTGAAAATATCACATTTGCTAATTTGGTTATTGCATCCCGGTTTTTGTGACTTTTATAAACCGATTGATGGTTCTAAATGGGGGCAAATTTATTTGAGGTTGATTACAAATAGGTTTTCCCACAACCATTTTTGCAGCTTTTACAACAAAAATGAGGTCTGATCTAGGGAAGATTCTAGATTTATACCAACCAATAAAAACCAACAATTATGAAAAAAGTGCTTATAACCTTTGTTTTTGCTCTCCTAGGATTGGGCTTGTTTGCCCAAAAAGGCATGAAACTGGGAATCCATGGCGGTCTGCCTTTAAATGAATTCCAGGAAGAACTTAGTCTTGTCGCGGGAGTGGACCTTGGATATAGATGGGGATTAAGTGAAATTATAGATCTAGGGCTAATGGTGGGGTTTGTAAATGGATTTCCTGAAAAATACGATAGGGACCTGTTTGCAGAGGATCTGCCCAATATTCAATTTATGCCACTGGCAGCTTCCGTTAGATTTTGGACATCCAATTCGTTCTCTATTGGGGGCGACGTTGGTCAGGCTATCGGAATTAACGAGGGGAATGATGGTGGTTTGTACTATAGGCCAACTATAGGTTATTTAATGGGGGCCCAAACGGAAGTTAATTTTTCCTATACCGGTATCGAATTGGACGGTGCTACTTGGTCTACCCTTACCCTTGGGGTACTCTATACTTTCGATTTTTAAAGACTTATCTTCAATGACAGCCCAAAGGGAATGGTTGCTTTAATTGCACGAAAATTGGCCCCTTCATAGTAATATGGGCTATACACTATGGTTAAGTTAGTGTTACCAGTTTCCCTCTGAGCATAAACCTAAAGCTTATTGCCCGCCCATAGGTGCCTTTTAGGTACGGGTGCTTTTTGATTTTTCTTTTTTTGTCCAAAGTTAAAATTGAATATTTCCCTAATGGGTGATTTTTGGTTTAGCGACTTGATAAATATGCCCAGACCATGGAATTTGGCCCTGAAATCTACATTTCATCTAGGTGTCGTTAGTGGCTGGCATTATTCCGTCAATTGTTTAAGTTTATCAATTGCATGTTGATTTTCGGGATTTAACTCCAATGATTTCTTGAAGTTGGCAATGGCATTTTTATCATCTTGATTATAAAGATAAGCTAGGGCCAAACTATCGTATAAGTTCGCCGATTTTGGATAGATATGTACAGCTAATAAAAATACTTTTATACCTTGCTCCATCTTTCCGGCGTTAAATGATAATTGAATACCGAGCTTGTTCAGCATACCTTCTTCAAGTTTAAGTGATGGATGTTTCGCTACTGTTTTTTCATATAAAGGGATCAAATCCCGATGCCCCTGATTGAGTGCCAATTCCTTGAAATCATTATGATCAAACTCTTTTGTAAGTGATTTTTTCATTTTTTTCGAAACCAGGGTTTTCGAAATACCATTTTTATCGGGGCTATTTTCAATGAATTCCTTTGCGCTCTCCTCATTTTTCAAAGTAGCGTTTAAAAATTGCAGGGTGTGTTGTGATAGAAGTTTGTAGGAGGCCATAATTTTATCATCACTTTTATCCTGTCTTTTATCTCTGTATGAAAATAAAACACCAATAGTGCCAAAATGGGAATGTGTTAAGTCGTGGAATTTATAACTGTAGACATTGCCAAAGTGTATGGAATCGTACAGCTGGAATTTATAATTTAATTCGGCAGGTATATTATCACTGCTAAGAACCTCTTCTGGAATATCTTTTTGAGCAAAATGAATATAGGGAATATTAAATCTATCTAAGTTAAAGTAAGGTGATTTATTTAGTAGAGGGTAATTATATCTTTCAGTTCCATCCAAGCTCACCAATGCACTTATTTTTTTATTCTTCATAACCGTTAAAACATTGGATAGTCCGCCAAAACTATAACCCATAAGTGCTATTCTATCGAAGTCTATAAATTCGTATTTATGAATTTCTTTTAAAAGAAATTCTATATCTCTAGATTGTGTTTCCATATCTTTTGCCGTTCCTCCTTCCAACCATCTTGTTTCTGTTCCTCTTGAAGGGCTGGATATCACTACGTAGCCATTACTTGCCAAATATTCGAATAATGCAAAATTTTCAATTGACGAGGCTTGATAGCTTGGTGCATAAACTACGACCGGAAATTTTCCTTCTAAAAAATGGGCATTCCACAAAGCATTTACGGTTTCGGACAAATGGACTCTATTTTGAGGAGTATCCCCTAATTCAGGAAACCAATCCAATAGTAACTCGTTTGGCAGGTTTTTCGATTCTTCCTCTTCTTTTAAAACCTCCAAATACTCCAAAACTGTTAGATGATTGGAATTGCTATTTTTTTTAATGGTTGGATACCAAATACTAATTGGAATCGGCCTATATATGAGTTGATTATTAAAGTCATTTTCAATTTGATAAAGTCTTGTGCTATCGATTGTTCCATAATGCTTAAAACCTACATTATACTCTCCGTTTTTCAGGTTTATTTTTTTTAATGATGTCTGTCCTTTTGCAAAGCATACTTGAAAAAGAACTAAGATTACTATAATTATTGTTCTCATTGTTTTGGTACTGGCATTCATTTTAAAGATGCGATAATTCACTGATTGTTACAGGTGTTTTTTTAGCTTCCAGCAAACGTACCAATAAAGCGAATACAGTTTGCTGCCTAAGAATTACTCCCAAGCTGATGCTTAAGAAATCGTTACTGTAAATACTGTAGAATGAACTATATAGTGGTAAAAAGTATAGATTTCAGCAGTGATTATTATGCAAATCCAATGCTTTCCTATACCTCTATATGTTATTCAATAAAGAGTTCGTGCAGCAAATCCAGGCCATTGTTATTAAAACGTCAAGCTAAGGTAAAATCATAAAATCGGCTCATTTTCGTAACTGTATTTATATAGTTTTGCCCTGAACAACCAAGTGTTAATTAATCGGTAGTGTAATTGTAGGTCTTTGGCAATGGGCCCTTGTGTTCTTTTTTTTGGGGATGTAGGGAGCAGGGTTTTTATTAAAAATAAGGGATTCTGATCTTAATTTATTTTTGGAGGCTCGTTTTAAAATCGGTCTGTCCTTCAATCAGGTAAATTGTATTTGGATTAGGGATACCTTACTGTAAGAAATTTCTGCCCAACCCCCGATATGCAAACCTTTGCATTGCAATTTAGAGTCTAATAATTCCGATATCGTTAATTAAGTGTTAATTTGGTTATGACAAAACTAATTTAAACCATAAAAATATGAAGAAACTGAAATTTTTGATGTTTGCCATTATGATGGGCATTTCAGCAACGTCATGGGCGCAGACCACGGTTAGCGGTACGGTGTCCGATGAACAGAACGTTCCTTTGCCAGGTGCCACAGTGCTGGAAAAGGGAACGAAGAATGGAACAACGACCGATTTCGATGGGAATTTTACCATACAAGTATCGGATGCAAACGCAGTACTTGCGGTGTCTTTTTTGGGATATGCGACCAATGAGATTCCTTTAAACGGGCAGACCAATGTGAGTGTAGCTTTGCAGGAAGACTCATCTTTATTGGACGAGGTGGTCGTAGTTGGTTACGGCGTTCAAAAGAAGTCCGATGTAACCGGATCTATAGCTTCTGTTAAAAGTGAAGATTTTAATAAAGGCGTAGTGGCCAACCCTGGACAGTTATTGCAAGGTAAAGTCTCCGGTGTGAATGTAACTTCCGTTAGCGGGGAGCCAGGGGCATCACAGAACATTATTATCCGTGGATTGGGAAGTTTGCGATCAGGAACTACACCACTCTTTGTTATAGATGGTTTTGTAATAGATAATAGTGGTACCGGCGTGGCCTCAAATCCGCTAAACTTTATCAACCCTCAGGATATTGCCTCAATGGATGTTCTTAAGGATGCTTCGGCTGCTGCCATTTACGGAGCACGTGCGGCCAATGGAGTTATCGTTATTACTACTAAGAAAGGAAAGGATGGTAAATCTGAAATGAATTTATCCGTTTCTACAGCAATGGCCACTTTGGCCAATAAAATGGACGTCTTCAGTGCCGATGAATTTAGACAGCAGGTTCCTGCAGTAGGAGGAGTTTTGTTGGATGGCGGTGCTGCTACGGATTGGCAGGATGAATTGACTAGAACTGCCATTTCAAAGAATGTTAACTTTGCCATGAGCGGTGGGGCTGCAGATAAATTTTCCTATTATGTCTCCACTGGGGTAGATGATCAAAAAGGGATTTTTAATACCAGTTCCTTAAAACGATACTCAGGAAGGGTCAATCTGACCCAGAAAGCATTGGACGGACGTTTTAATGTTGATTTAAATCTAACGGCTTCAAGAACTGTGAATGATAGACCGAATATTGGTGACATGACGGTGGATATGCTTCAATTGAACCCTACGATACCTGTTTATACGAACGGAGAGCCTACTTTGTTCGATGACAGGTTAAATCCTATTGTCCGTAACAAGATTTATAGCGATGTTTCCAATAGCAACCGTATCTTGGCGAATATCGCCCCTTCTTTGGAAATTTTCGATGGGCTGACGTATAGGGCGAATCTCGGGGTAGATTACTCGGCAACCGATAGGGATGTACAGACAAATCCGTATCCCATATTGGAAAGTTTGGTGGAGGGTACTCTTAGCTCATATTATACCAACAATAGGAACTCCTTGATAGAGAATACCTTAACCTATACTTATAATGAGGACGTACATAATTTCACTTTGCTTGCAGGGCATTCCTATCAAGAAATTTATGTTCAGCAAAAACGATTTGATCTTAGAGGGTTTGCTACCAATGATATAGATCCTAAATTTCAGGATCAGATCAGTAGTCAAGAGAATCCTACCAGCCTTAACAGCTATGCCTATAAGAATGAACTTCAGTCTTTCTTTGGTAGGCTTAATTATGGGTATGCGGACAAATATCTTTTAACGGCCACCATGCGTGCCGACGGTTCCTCAAAATTTGGTGCCAACAATAAATACGGATATTTTCCATCTGTTGCCTTGGGCTGGAATATTAGTAAGGAAGATATATTGGCCGAAAGTGATATTGTCAATAATTTAAAGCTCCGTGCCAGTTGGGGTCAAACAGGTAATCAGGAAGGGATTGATAATAAGGTTAGTCTAGCAAGTTACATAGACAGTAAGGCAGATAATGATACCTATCCTCTTGATCCAAATGCCAGTACTATAGATGACTATCCTTTTGGTACGGTTCCCGCCAGAACGGCCAACCCTGATCTTAAATGGGAAGTTTCTACCCAGACCAACATTGGATTGGATTTTGGTCTCTTCAATAGTAAGTTGACAGGTACCTTGGATTATTTTCACAAAGTTACCAGTGATGTAGTACTGTTGGCCAATAGAATAGATCCGATACAGCCTACCCCAAAAATTTGGACCAATATTCCTGATATGGAAATTATCAATTCAGGAATTGAATTTGCTTTGGATTATAGAATATTACTTGGGCAGGACTTTATGTTTAATTTGGGAGGTAATATGAGTTTTACGGATAATAAAGTTGAAAACTCCCAATTTGAAGTGATTACTACAGGTGCTGCCCAAGGAGCTGGGCAAACTGGGGCCACTATTAATGGATACCTGAACAACGAACCTGTGGGTGCTTTCTATATGAAGGAATTTATGGGTATTGGAGCCGATGGCCTAAATCAATACAGGGATGTTAACGGAGATGGTGAGATTTTGGATAACGACCGTATCGTAGTGGGAAGCGCCCTGCCGGATGTCATCTATGCCTTCTATTTCAAATTCAATTATAAAGATTTTGATTTAGGACTTAACTTTAATGGTGTCTCGGGCAATAAGATATATAACCACACGGCTATGTCCCTTTTCTCAAGAGGGCAGTTGAGCAGAAACTTGAACGCTACCGATTTTGCTGTGGAATTCTCCAACGAGGATAACAGCAACTCCAATGAAGTGTCCACACGCTATTTAGAAGATGGTAGTTTCCTCCGCTTAAACAATGCCACCTTAGGGTATAACTTAAAACCGCAAGACCTGGGCTTGGGAGATTTGATAAGCAATGTCCGATTTACATTAACGGGCCAGAACTTATTTGTACTTACTGATTATTCCGGATTTGATCCCGAGATCAACACAGGAAGTACTATAGACGGTATTCAAACTTTTGGGATAGACCGATTTACTTATCCATCTCCAAGAACATTGCTTTTTGGCTTAAACGTATCATTCTAATAAAAAAATGCTTAGTAATGAAAAATAAATTTATAATTACAATATTGGTGTATTGTTCCTTGTTGAACTGGAACTGTACGGACCTGGAAGAGGAATTATTCGATGAAACCCTAACGGGAGCACAAGCCGAAGTAATTAGTGGAGCAATTGCACCTGCCTACGGCTATGTTTCATGGACCTGGAGACATACCAATTACTATGGACTTCAGCTTATTTCCTCGGATGAGGCTATTCTTCCCTACAGAGGGGGAACCGACTGGTTTGACGGTGGTAAATTCTTAGCCACACATTCGCATACCTACACTCCGAGTAATGATTTGATTTCCAGTAGCTGGAATGAGCTGACTACCAATATTTCCAGAACATTGGCGGCCATTGAGGTGTTGACGCCCTTGGCAGATGAAGGCAATGTGGAAGCAGCGGGCGCCTTATACGAAATGAAAGCGCTTAGGGCCTACTTGAACATGTTGATGCTGGATAGTTGGGGTATGGTCTTAAAAAAGGAAGCATCCAATGAACTTTCAGAGGTCTTAAGGACTCAGGACGCCATAGATTATATACAAAATGAATTATTGTCTGTGGTAGATGTCATTAACAAGGACAAAGGACCGGGAAGAATGACCCAAGCTGCAGTTTGGGGGTTATTGGCCAGAATTCATTTGAATGCCGCTGTGTATAGAGACCCATACGGAACGCCAAACTTTACGGATGCGGATATGGATAAGGTTATAGAATACACAAATAATATTATCAATTCAGGGGACTTTGCATTGTCGCCGGAATATTTCGATCTTTTCAATGACGATAACAATAGTAACTCCGAGCTCATATTTGCCTTGGATCAACGAGGGGTGTTGAAAAATGAGGAAAGCCGTTGGTCTTATTGGTCTATTGCCGGATCGGTATGGGGGAGATTGGAATATCCTAGCTCTGACGGTACAGATGGCCCAGCGATAACCTCGGATTTCTATCAGACTTGGGTAGAAGCCTATGATGATGTGGATCCTGCTGAGGCAGACGCCAGATTCTATCAGCAAAACCAACAGATTCCAGCAGAGTTAATGGATTTAACAGGGCTTTCGCCTTTGAATGATGAAGATCATTATTATTGTGCCGATGTAGCTACTTATGAAATGAACAGAGGTATTTTACGAGGGGTACAATGGGGGCCAAGAAAGGATTCTGGCGGTTCCTTTATTACCTGCGATGATGGGGTAAGAATCTATCCTGTTAAACAAATTAAAGGAAATGGCCCGGACAGGGATGTAGGTTATGTTAATCATACCGAGCAAATTGATTTTACCAATGAAGGTTCGTTGCACAACACTGGATATAGAGTTGCCAAATACCAATTTAGTAGAACTTCCAACAACGCCAATAATTTTAGCAGTATAGATCTTGTAATGATGCGTTTAGGGGAAATTTACTTGATGCGCGCAGAAGCAAAATTGAGGAAAAACGATACTGGAGGAGCCTTGGCGGATGTGAACCTTGTGAGGGCATCCAGGACATCGCGCCCAGATCAAACCCCTGAGGCTTTAAATTCTATTGATTTGGATGTTATGTTCCGTGAACGTGGTTTTGAATTGTATTGGGAAGGCTTTAGAAGGGGCGACCAAATACGTTTTGGTAAATACGAGGATTCTTGGACCGAAAAGACGGATTCCGATGTAAACAAGCGATTGTTTCCTATACCACAAAGTGCAGTTGATGCAGCTTCGGGTATTGATGGTTTCCTTCAGCAGAACCCAGGTTATTAATAAAATATAATAGATCTGATTTTAATTTGGGGCGGACAATTAATTGTCCGCCCCAATCTTTTGTGGCATTTGGATGCGGTTGTAATTGGTGACAAAAATCCAGGGGCAATTTCCCTTTTAACGGTACTTTCATCTATCTTTCCACTTTATTCATCTTGTGTTCCACATATCTGGTCCGTGTAAATTTTTTATTGTATTTTGTCTAAAATGTTCAATTCCATAATTTGTACTTTTAATGGTGATTTTTGTAGGTTGGAGCCCGCCGTGGCTACATTTTATAATCAATGTGAATATGATAAGGGAAGTAAGGATTGTAAATAGAGGCTTATTATGAAGAAGGGGCGCGTTACCATTAAAGACATAGCACGTGAGCTGAATATAGCACCCTCAACTGTTTCCAGGGCCTTGAACGATCACCCAGCTATTAAAAAAGAAACCAAGGATGCAGTAAAGGCATTGGCAGAAGCATTGGACTATCAACCAAATCTCTTGGCCTTAAATCTTTTGCAAAAAAAATCCAATACTATTGGGGTCATTGTACCAGAAATTACGGGACACTTTTTTTCGGCAATAATTACCGGTATTCAGGATGTAATTGTTGACTCGGAATACAATATTATGATTTGCCTGTCCAATGAATCTTACGAAGAAGAGATGACCATTGTAAAGAGGTTGTCCAAAATCCAGATAGATGGGGTCCTGGTAGCACCTTCATCCGAGACCAAGAATTTCGATCATTTCCGCAGGCTTCAAAAGAGTGGTATTCCCGTAGTGGTTTTTGATAGGGATTGTCCAGGATTGGAGGCGGACAAGGTGTTGGTAGATGATTATTTTGGAGCTTTTCAGGCCGTTGAATATCTCATTGGTACTGGCTGTAAAAACATAGCACACCTTGGAGGCCCTTTAAACCTAAGTACCACCGAACAAAGGCTTCAGGGGTATCTGGATGCTCTTGAGAAGAATGGAATCCCTATAAATGAGGATTATATTGTTCATGTGCCGGGGTTTTCACATAAAGATGGCGCAAAGGCCACAAAAAAAATATTGGAACTCAAGGAGCGTCCCAATGCAATCTTCGCCTACAATGATAATATTGCCATTTCGGCCATGCATATCGCCAAAAAAATGGGTTTGAAAATTCCGGAAGACGTCTCCGTTTTGGGATTTGATGATGAACCCCATTCTTTATTTATCACCCCTGCCTTATCCACTGTTTGGCAACCGGTTTACAGTATGGGAATGCTCTCTGCCAGAATTTTATTGAGTCATTTAAAGAACAAGAATAACATTTTGGAGTTTAGAAAGGAAGTCTTTAAACCGGAACTGGTTATCAGGGCTTCTTCCAATTGATTTGATGCTTATAAGAAATACAGACACTTACTAGGGAGGTAACCTTCATAAAATAATCGATAATATGGTTTTATGGGGCACTTCACGGATCAATCTCAAAAGTTGTGTGTGAATTGGCAGGGAAAACGCAGCAATTGGTCAAGATTCAAAGAAGGATAGCCGAGAGTATAGAATCTAGAAACTGGATCGCATTTTAGTTAAAATTCAAGGTAAGTCCAGTCAAGTATCCAACATCTGCTTTAATATCCAGACCATCGCGTTATGCGGTAAGTAAAAAGCTCCTTCCCTTGGTTAAGGGAAGGTGGATTCTCCGACCAAAGGAGGAGAATACGGAAGGGATTGAAAAATGTAGCATTCTTCCTTCATAGACCGACCACAATTTTTGCATAAACACAACAATTGTTCCTGATCCTATATGGATCAATCCTAAAAGTTGTGTGTGAATTAAAAAAGATATAGTTTACTATCTCAAGTTTGTGTCCTGTTCATTTTTTGCATCGCCCAAATGCGCAGCATTCATGAATACCATTAAAAATCAATAGACCAGCCGATTAATAAAAAACGACCAGGGCCGAATAACCAAGGTAAGATGTACCTTGGTTAGGAGGAGCCAGCTGTAGCCATGGCCAAGCTGATTTTAATTTTCTTTAAATCTACGCACTTTCCACGGCCCCGGCGTCCAGGCCGCTTTCACTTGGGTGAAATGCTCTATGGACGCCTTCCACCTTCCAATGTGA
>NZ_QJJZ01000026.1 GCF_003201775.1 Arenibacter sp. ARW7G5Y1
CTCTAAAATTACCTGATCAACAAGGCAAGTTCAAAATAATATCAGAAAAACCGAAAAATAAAAGGTCGCCTAATTAGTTTTTAGACGACCTCTTTTTGTTTAGGGGGAGAATAAATGGAATATCAAGTACAATTTTTGGAATCAAGAACAATTTCAATTGGTCATGATCCATTTTGTTATTTCGCAATTGAATAAAAATTTGGCCTGAACCAAAGTGGGATCAATATTAATTGCTGTGTTTGTGCAGAAATTAGGATTAATTTGATCAGTCGTGTTTTTTTTGATCAATAGTTTTAATTAATAGGAGCAATTTAGTAAAACCAACCATTAAATTATTTTTTCATTTTACTCAATTGGTTGTTATTGTTTTTTATCGGATTTCGTGAATCTTGGATTTCTTTGCTTGTCCAATGAAACTGACGTAGGAGGTTCATGAATACCTTATTATAAAATAAAAAGGCAATGAATAAAACGAAACAAAAGAAAAGACCCTTCTTCACTATGTGGTCCCTAAAATCTCGAGATTTTAAGGACCGATGCCATGGCCTAAATTATTTCCAAGGCTTCACTAATTCTTAACGACCATGCCATCTCCACGAAGGAAGAAGAACGACCAAACCATAGACCTTGAGGGCAATGCCCAAAGGTTTTTAATAACGGAAATGACTTATCCCCACATGAAGGTTGACGCAACGTAAGGACCGGCCTATTTTCAATTTACTTAAGTGGTTATTATTGCCTGCCTTCGGCAGACAGGCCTGCCTTTGTCGGCAGACAGGTTTTTTATAGGTTTTCGTGAATCTTCGATTTCGTCTTAAATCAAGTGGTTTTCACATTGGAAGGCGGAAGGCGTCCATAGAGCATTTCACCCAAGTGAAAGCGGCCTGGACGCAGGGGCCGTGGAAAGTGCGTAGATTTAAAGAAATTTAAAATCAGCTTGGCCATGGCTACAGCTGGCTCCTCCTAACCAAGGTACACCGTACCTTGGTTATTCGCCCTGGTCGTTTTTTATTCATCGGCTGGTCTATTGATTTTTAATGGTATTCAATGAATGCTGCGCATTTGGGCGATGCAAAAAAAATGAACAGAACACTAACTTGAGCTGGTCAGGCATATCTTTTTGTAATTCACACACAACTTTTGGGATGATTCCCAAAGTGGTTTGCTACAGGCATAGAATTTTTATTTGGAAAGTGTTTTAAAAAAAAGTGATTTTTTAGTTGTATTATAGAACAGTTCTGAGTCGTTTTTCTATTCTACCATCCTATCTTTCAATTCGTTTTGTTTTTTGAAGAGTTCTTTGCCTTGAAAAGAATCATCATCAGTACAATACTATAATTTATTATCCGTCTTTGCTAATTATTGAATCCTATTTATAAACTTCTTCCACACTCCTTGGTTCAATATTCAAAAAATGAAATTCTATAAATTTCATGAACTGCTCCCAGTCATACAATTCAAGTCCATGTACACCTGAGCGAACGTGGTATCCAATCGTACTTTTAATAATTGGTTGGTTAATCGCAGGTTGTTTGTCAGATGTAAACGCCACATTTTTTTTGTAAAGCTGATATGAAGGGGTTGCATGGTAGGTTCCAATCCATTGTCCTCTTTGGTCAGCCCATAAATCATGTTGTGCATTACTTACATAAAAGGGGCGCGGTGCCATTGTAGCTAATAATGAGTGCTGGTCGACAGGCATAGCATGTACATTTTTGGCGTAATTGGTTGCATTTCTGCAAATCCAGGTTGGCAGGTAATCGCACATGTTTTGTAAGGTTTCCCCGTATTCACGGCGCCAGATTGCATCCCCGCCATGTCCTGCTGTTGCCAAAAGTGTCATCCCAAAACGTGTGTCTGTTACTGCTGCCCAAAGAGCGACTTTCCCACTAATTGAGCAGCCGAGTGTTGCCACCTGATTTTTCTGTACATCATTATCTGTTTCTAAATAATCCATTCCAGCACGTAAAGCGTAAGCCCAGATTGCAATCATTCCCCACTCATTTTCTTTTGTAAATTCCTGCCCATCTTTAAAAAAAAGATTTGAAATTCCTTCACTTACTTTTCCTTCCTTATTTCCACTGTCAATTCCAAATGCCTGGTAATCTAAAGTGGCAACACCTATTCCGCGGCTCATTAACTGATGTAAAGGAATTCCATTTTCGGTTTTACCGTAACTCTGCGGACTGTTTAATTTTAGGCTTTTTCGTTTAATGTCATCGCCATTTGCCAGTAAAATTACGGGAACTTTGATTTTGGAACTAGTTGGAACAAAAAGCACAAAAGGCATGGTAACTTTTCCCATTTCATTTTCAAAAGTTATTAGCACATCTTTTCTAGTGCATAGGCCATTAAAAATGGTTTGGTCTACAGAGATTAATTTGAACGATTTTTTAATAGGGCTCGAAGGTGTTGGCACCTCACCAAACAAATTTTGGGCAAAAAAGTCAACGATTTCGGGTCTTCTGAATTTCTCCCAATCTTCAACCGTTTTTATGCTTTTCCCTTCAAACGAAAAAAGCACATCAGGTAAGTTGTACTCCGGTACTTTGGATTCGTCATAGTTCGCTTCTAAATATTTTCCTTCGTAAGTTTGGGCTGCACCAATATGTGAAACAAATGCGGCAAAGACAAGAATTAAAAGTTTGTTTATCATGTATCGTATTCTATAATTAAATTCTCCACCTTTTAATCCAATCCATAGGGTTAAATCATCTTCATCCCTGAATTCTTATCATGGATTTTCCAGTGAATTAATCATTTAAAAATTTTCATGTTCATTTGCATATTCTTTCTTTCCCAATACTCGAAAATAGGGATTTTTTCATATTACTAAAGGATTTTGGTTATGCACAGGTTTGCATTGCATACATTTGGTTATTTATTATTAGAATTAAAAATTTATCATCTATTTAGTTTTATCTGAATTTCTTTTGACCAATGGATATAAACCATACCATTTGTCTATGGGCAAAATTGAAAGGGTTCATTTGATTGTCAATCCAAACAGAATAAATTGTGTATCTGATCAACCTTGTTTCAAACTATTTAAATCACTACGTGTTTTGCCTTTCACCCGTCTCAATATAACTGTTGGGCTAGATATCGAAATGGGTAAAACAAATTGAACTGATAAGAATTAAAATCATCAATATCAAATGTTAAGGGCCGCTTATCCTATATATCTTATCAAAACTTTGCACATATGTCATTTAACGGACAAACGTTACCTGCCCTTTTCAAATTCCAAGATTTTGTTCTTTAAATTTCTATAGTTTGGCGCATTTTCGTAGTCTATTCTCTAATGGGCATTTTTTTTAAGTAAATCGCTAGGGGGCACTCCGTAATATTTTGAAAACTCGCGTGAAAATTCATGAACGCGTGGGTATCCAAGATATTCTGATACTTGGGTGACATTTAAATGGGCAAAAGTCAAAAGACTCCTAGCTTCTTCCATTCGAATTGAGCGAATGCGATTTATCGGTGTATGCCCGGTTGCTCTTCGACATGATCGAATTACAGTAGACCGACTATATCCGGAAATTTTAAGAAGATCATTAAGTATTGGTCTGAATAATTTGTCCCTACGAATTCGCCTTTCAATAGACCACCACAATTCCTCTTCTAACGTACAATTTTTAAAATCAAAGTAAATACCTTCAATATTATTCAAAATTTTTAATAGTATTGAATAGGCCATATAATGTCTTGACTTTATATTCTGTGACGAAAATTCTTCATATATTTTCCGAAACAAAATAGGTAATTCCTTATCAGCTTTGAAGACCCGCATTTCATATGGCAATGGAAGGAATTTCGGCGCTTGAAAGCTAACAGAATAAAAATTTACTTCGGATTTATTGCCTATTGTTTCAACTTCTTCGGATTCATAATAATATACAATATCCCCTTCTTCTACTTTATATTCCCTACCGTTTATTTTTACAACGTAAGATCCTTTTGTAACTAGGTGTAATAAATGACCTGAAAGAGAATAACATAGATATTTAAAAAATGAAGGCCTTTTAAACTCCCAAATTCCCGTAATACTTTCAACCGGACAGGAAATACAAGTTGTCGGAAAATCATATTGTTCAATGGTCATATTAATTGAAGTTATCTATAGTATTTGAAACTATTTGCTAAATAATTGAGTTTTTATGCTAAAATAATGATATATAGTTATTTTTCTTTTGCATAATGGATTCAAGGTGTCAATTATTTGGGTAATTCCGCGAAAATAATGGTTAAATGACAGATAAACCAGAAATCATATAATTAACTGGAGTTTTCTAAAAAGTAGGAGCTATTAAGTTCTTTTTTTAATTTTTCTGTCACATAATAAACTCATTAAGAATGAAATGGAACAGTGGGTGTAGATTAAAGTTTTGTGCAAGTATAGTTATGAAACCCTTTGTGATTTCCGACGTATTTAGATCATGGTACGATGATGAAGGGGAAGGCTTATAAGTTTGTATTTGATTAAAAACCTAAACAACCGTATGTGAGATGCGTACGTAAATTATATTAATATGAACAGGAATAAAAGTTCGAGTACCATGGCCTTAATATTGTTATTGGTTGTGGTAGCAATCTTAAAGTCGTGCTTAGATCAAACCGCCATAACCCCAGAAGCCAAGGTTTCGCCTGCAGTAAAATCGGCAAGGGATCTTGCAGAACGGGTAGTCCCTGGGCAAGCCGACAATTTTATCTTTGAAGAGATTGCCAAGGACAATGGCAAGGATGTTTTTGAGCTTGAAATGTTCGGGGATAAGATTGTCGTTAGAGGGAATAACGGCGTTTCAATGGCAGTCGGTCTCAATTGGTATTTAAAGGAATTTTGTGGGCGTAGTGTGTCTTTACGTGGCAGTAATTTGGATCTACCTGAAAAGTTGCCTAAGGTGGAGGGGATATTCCGAAAAACGAGCTGGGCTGATTACAGGTACTTCCTAAACTATTGTGCTTTTGGTTATTCTTTGCCATGGTGGGATTGGCCACAGTGGGAACGTTTGATAGACTTTATGGCTCTTAACGGAGTCAATGCACCGCTTGCAGTGACGGGACAGGAGGCCACTTGGCAGGCTGTATGCAAACGGTTGGGCATGGGCGATGATATGATTTCCCAGTTCCTGGCAGGGCCACCATATCTACCCTTCGGGTGGATGGGCTGTCTCGACGGTTGGGGAGGTCCATTGCCACAAAGCTGGATTGGAAGTCATAAAGTACTTGGGCAAAAGATATTGGAAAGAGAAAGATCGCTAGGGATGATCCCTATACAGCAGGGTTTCACGGGACATGTTCCCCCAACATTATCACAGGAGTACCCCGACGCCAAAATCAACACCGTAGAATGGATTGAATGGACGACGGATCTATTGGATCCGCTTGATCCACTTTTCCAACAAATATCGGATATTTTCATGGAAGAACAGACAAGACTCTTTGGGACGGACCATATGTATGCGGCCGACACATTTATCGAGATGCAGCCGCCAAGCGGGCAACTCGATTATCTTGGCGACCTGAGCAAGGCCATTTATAATGGCATGAGCAAGAGCGACCCAAAGGCGGTATGGGTTTTCCAGACCTGGACCTTCTTCAATCAGCGCGATTTTTGGACCCAGCCCCGGATAAAGGCATTTCTGGACGGCCCCCCGAACGACAAAATGATCTGTCTTGACCTGTATGCCGAGAAGACGCCAATGTGGAGTCGAACGGAATCATTTTATGGCAAGCCCTGGCTATGGTGCAACATACAGAATTTTGGAGATAAGGTGTTCCTTGGAGGAGGGCTCGACCAGATAAATAACGGAATAGTGGAGGTTAGGGAGGATCCAGCCAATGGAAACCTGAAGGGATTGGGCTTTGTAAATGAAGGACTGGGCTACAATCCCATTGTACAGGATCTAATGTTTGAGATGGCATGGAGGGATGAGGTGGTAGATCCAGAGAAGTGGGTCGGCCGATATACCGGATATCGATACGGCCGCCCGAACATACATGCCGAACGCGCTTGGAGCACTCTTAAGGAAACGGTCTACGCCAGACAGCAGAAAGACGATCATTATTCTTACTCTTTGATTACAAGTTATCCGACATTGAAAATACCCAATGTTAAACTCCCGTATAGCAATAACAGATTGGCCAGCGCCTGGGAAGATCTCCTAAAGGCTTCTGGCGAATTTGGCCAGGTCGACACCTATAGGTTCGATCTTGTTAACATAGCGAGACAAGTGTTGTCGAACCATGCCTCCGTACTCCATAGCAAGATGGTTAAGGCCTATGAGGAAAGGAACCTAAGAGCCTATGAGGCAGCATCCCTGGATTTTATCCAATTGACCATGGACCTAGACGAACTGCTCGGTACCCGTGAGGAGTTTTTACTCGGAAAGAATCTCGAGGATGCAAAACGCTGGGGAACGACTCCTGGGGAAAAAAACACTCTTGAATGGAATGCCAGAAGGGTCATTACACTTTGGGGAACCACCCAGCTACACGACTATGCACGCAAGGAATGGTCAGGGCTTGTTTCTGGCTATTACCAGGTACGTTGGAAAAAATTTATTGACAAAATCCAAATAGAACTCCAAACAGGTGAACAGTTGAACGAATCCGAATTCAGGAATGAGCTTATGGTTTGGATGGAGGATTGGTCGGACGCAAAGGATATTTATCCCCATGAACCCCAGGGAGAGAGCGTGGCTGTCGCCAAGAATCTTTGGGCCAAATACGGCCAAAAAATTCTCACTACGAAATAAGATGAAAAAAGTGAACCCTCCCTTAATTTCGAGCTTTTTGGCCTTGGACATAGGCGGCACCTGGATTAAAGGGACAGTCGTTAAGGAAACTTTCATTAAATCGGATTTGAATCAACTAATTTCTGTTAAGGTGAAGAGTCCTTTAGAGTTAAATGCCCAACCTAAACATTTGACCAAAGCCTTGAATGAATTAATAACGAATTTGCAGGTATCTACAAAAAGCATAAAAGGGATTGGCATTTCTACTCCGGGAATCGTGGATTATAATGGATCAAAGGTTATGGGTGGAAATCCTTATTTGGAGGTGTTAAAAAGTGAAACATGGAAGAAAGAACTCGAAACCTTCTTTAAATGCCATGTCAGTTTTATAAATGATGCCGATGCAGTAGCAATAGGCCTATCACAATTGGGAAAACTGAAGGGAAATAAGACAATTGGAATCATGCCAATTGGCACTGGTGTTGGGTTTTCTATTTGGAGAAATGGTAGACGTTGGCGACCTGGGAAACTGTTGCCGTTAGTGGGGAGCATTATTACACCTCAAGGTGATTACAATAATTTGGCAAGCGCCTCCAATTTGGCATTACTTGATAGGGATCACGATTTAGTTGAAGTCTTGCTAAATAAAAACTACCAAAAACAAAGAGAACAATATCATCTAAACTTACTTAATCTAATATATAGTGCAGCCTTGTTATATGGACTTGATGAAGTTGTTATTTCAGGAGGACTCGTAGAAGCCGTAAATGTTTGCAATTATCCTCTGCAAAAGGTACTGAATAGAAAGTATCCAGAACTTTTTACAAAATTAGATAAACCACTTAAAATAATTGTTTCGGAAAATGGGAACAGTCTTCAATTAATAGGAGCCTTAGCCTTGGCAAAAGCAGAGTCAATCGCTTACCAATATAGAAAGGTGGTACCTTATAATAAAATGGTCACCGAGATACCATATATTAAAGAAATACAAGTCCAGAATATGGATTCTGTAGCGATAGTCGAGACGATGTGGGAAGCTGAACAAAGATCAGGAGAGGCACTAAAAAATAGTCTTTTCAAAATTTCCTACGTGGTTGATATTGTGGTTAAGAAAATAAAGGAAGGTGGAAGAATTATTTATGTGGGGGCAGGTACCAGTGGCAGAATTGCGGCAATTGATGCTGTTGAAATACCCTGCACCTTCGGTTTTCCGAAGGATAAAGTCTTGGTGTTAATTTCTGGAGGTATTACAGATGCAGCATTGGAGATTGAAACCAATTTTGAGGAAGACGCTAGTGCTGTCCCAGAAATGTTATTGCTCGATTTATGCCCAGAAGATTCTGTTATTGGAATTACAGCAAGTGGCTCGGCTTATTACGTTCAATCAGCATTGGCATTTGCTAAAAGTAAAGGGGCATATACGGTAATGATCCGTTCTGAAATTACAGAATCAAATGAATCATTTTGTGATGATGTTATTGCATTACACTCAGGACATGAAGTAATTGCTGGGTCAACACGAATGAAGGCTGGCACTGCAACTAAAAAGGTGTTAAATTTTATTTCCTCGGCAGTAATGATAAAGTTGGGGAAAGTGGCCGGTCCATATATGGTTAATATGGCATGTATAAATACCAAATTAATTGAACGGGCGGTAAACATCCTTAAAACTCTTTACAATCTAACTGATAATGAAGCTTTGCAAAAACTTAAAGATTGTAATATGGAATTAGACAAAGCAATCAAAAATATAAACTTTTAAAGCTCTGAAAAAGACCTATAAAATATAAGATTTGTACTGATTATTTACTTTGTCAATAAACATTCACAGCATTTCTAATATTAGAAAGTTGAAGGTGATAATACATTTAAATAGTTGATCAGATGGGGGCTTTATAGTCTATTCCGCCCCATTCACTATTGGTTACTTCATTTATGGGTATTTATTCCAGGCTTCCATACTCTATATTTTGTCGGCTCATTTTTATAACAATTATTTAATTATTATAGCCGTCGCTGAGAAACCTAGAATGAAGGTTTGATACTATTTGCGAAATAAATGAAATTTTGTGCTAATAGTTTCCGTTTTTCTTTCCTTTTTTTTGTTACAGAGGATCGGCGCTATACGTAAAGTAAGTAAATATCAACATTTAAACAGTAAAGTTTAAATTTTCGAATATATAATTATTCAAACCTGGAATAAGAATTAATCTAAACCAATCTATAATTATGATAATAGAAATATTTTCAGGCAAGGCACGAGAACATACCGCTTAACTATTCGGACTAAACCTTTGTATTTTATTTTGCATAACGGCACTATTTCAGTTGCAGGCTGGGGCCATAACCATTCCAGCAACCCCCAGCTATAGGGGAGTTAATACTCCTTGGACATCCCAAGGTTCAATTTCTGGGGAAGCTTTATTTTCGACAGTTCCAGGAATGAAGGGTGACTTGCCTCAATACATCATAACAGGGAAGGTTACCGATAATCATGGCTACTTACTCCTTGGTGCCAGTTTTTTGGAAGATGGGACTATAAAAGGTGTCCATGCCAATTTTGAAGGTAATTTTTCCTTACAGGTGGCAGATGAAAATACCATTTTGATAATTTCCTATTCGGGATTCAAGACAAAGAAATCGCGTCACAAGGAAAAACGAAATTGAATATCATATTGGAAGAGGACGCAACGGGGCTTAATGAGATGGTGGTAGTGGGATCCATTGATTAGTTCATAGGTTATTTGTACAATTGTTTTTAATGCAAAGGTTTGCATTAAAAACAATTAAAAGCATTAGAAAGTGTAATTTTTTTATTGTTTATTTGATAAGTATGTAAAATAATTAACTATTTGTTAATAATAACATTATCTATTTAAGATAATAAACCAATAAATTGCATTCGAATAAAAATCGGGAAATGTGACAGCATTCCCCGAATATATACAAAGCGATTATAACTAATGTTTAACCACTTAAAGCACTACAAAGATATGAAAAAACTTCAATGATTTTTTTGGTTCGCCATCCTTTTTAGGGTTTTAATTAACACTTATGCCAACCTCTTAAGGACTAAACTTGGACACTGATACTTTTTATCCTATATAGGAAATAATACTCGGGGTTGAACAAGGAAAAGGCAATTATCCTCATTTGTAAAGAAATAAAATGGGGGTCTAATATATTTTGCCCAAAAGAACCACTTCTCGATACTTTATGCCAAATTTTTATCCAGGTGATAGTATAATCAATTATACCCAGAGTCGGGTAAAAATAATATAAACTATATACCTATTAGGCGATTTAAAGGAGTAAAAAAATAACCAATTAACCACATTAAAAATTATTTTGAAATGAAATTAAAAATAAGCTTAAACTTAATACCGAGGGCCGGAGGTTTTATCCTATTACTAGCATTTTATGCCTCTGGTGTGCAAATTTTATCAGCCAATAAAATTTCTGCAAATACAAATTTTGAACTTTTTAATCAGTCGGAAATAGTTACAGGTGTTGTAAATGATGACAACGGTACCCCTCTACCCGGAGCCAGTGTAGTTGTCAAGGGAACTACAACGGGAACCGTTACCGATTTTGATGGCAACTATTCCATTGAAGTGGATTCAGGTGGGATATTGGTTTTTAGTTATTTAGGTTACAAAACTGTTGAAGTGGCGGTAAACGGTAAAACTAATATAGACGTAACCCTCCCATTAGATGCCACCCAGTTGGATGACGTGGTTGTGGTAGGTTATGGGACCCAGAAAAAAAGTGAGGTAACTTCCTCTATTTCCCAGATAGATGGTGAGGATTTTCAAACGTCAACAGCTTCAAATGCTGCTATGGCATTACAGGGACGCGCTTCCGGTGTAGAATTTGTAAACTCGGGTACGCCGGGAAGTACACCGAGTATTAGAATTAGGGGAGTTGGGACTATAAATAACTCTCAGCCTCTTATAGTTTTGGATGGAGTGCCAGTAGATGGTAATGTTTTGGCACAAATTGCCTCCTCGGAAATACAATCCGTGGAGATATTGAAGGATGCAGCATCGGGTGCCATATATGGGACAAGGGCAGCTAACGGTGTAGTGTTAATAACGACCAACAATGCCAGGTTTAACGAGAAAACCACAGTTAGGCTTAACGCTTCCACTGGTTTTAATAGTGTTATAAAAAAATATCCCGTTACCAATGCCGAACAGCTCTACGAATTAAAACGTGAACGTTACATTATGGACGGACTTCCCATTGATCCAAATTCACCATGGGCCGATGAGTACTATAATCAGACAAGGACCGATTGGCAGGATGAAATGTTTAGGGATGGCCTTTTTCAGGATTACAATATGAATATAAGCGGGGGTTCGGAAAAATCAACCATCAACGCCAATATTTTTTATAGGGATGAAGAGGGCACTCAAATCAATACTTATCTTAAGCGTTTGGGAATTTCCATGAGAGGAACCCAAAAAATATCCGATCGTTTTAGAATTGAAGAGAATATAAGAATAACCAACAACCACACTTTATTGACCCAGGATGATGGTGCCACAGGTACCTCACAGACGATTTATTCGTCCTATAGGTATATGCCCGCAATTCCGGTAAAATATGAGGATGGCAGTTATGGTTCCGGTCTGGCCTCAACCCAGTTGGGCGATATGTGGAATCCGGTATATAAGGCAAAAGAGGAATGGAGGCATAGATATAGGTTTAATACACTTGTGAGTCTTAAAGCCGATTATGATATAACAGAAGCCTTAACGCTTACCGCTAGGGCATCCTATCAGAAATCTACTTCCAAATTTGAAGGGTTTCAGAACATAACACCAAATCAGTCCAGGACCATAAACCTTCCTATTTTGAGAGTCAATACGGATGAAACCACAGTTACTTTGGGAGAATTGTTCACAAGCTATACAAAATCTTCGGGATTGCACAATATAGGGGCAGTTCTCGGTATATCCGGACAAGTGGACAAGGGAAGCTTTATGAATATGTCAGGAGAGGGCTTCGCTTCGGTGGACAAAAACCAATTAGTAATGGATAATGCCTCCATAATCAGAGGCAATGGAAATGATTATTTGGCAACAGGCCTGGCCTCGGCTTTTGTCCGTGGAACTTATGCGTATAACAATAAATATTATTTATCTGCCATTTTCAGGGCGGATGGTTCATCAAGGTTTGCAGATGGCAATCGTTGGGGGTATTTCCCATCGATTTCCGGGGGATGGAGAATTTCCAATGAGAACTTTATGAAGGATGATCCAACCATTTCCAATATGAAACTAAACGTCGGCTGGGGACAGCTTGGAAATCAAAACGTTAGTGCCTTTCAATATTTGAATACGTATAATAAGGACATCAGGTATGTTTTAAGCGACACTAATTTAACAGGGACACGTTTGGCCTCTTTTGCGAATCCAGATATTACTTGGGAAACTACCAGTGCTTTGAATATCCTATTGGAACTAGGTTTATTTAAGAATAAATTGAATTTGGATGTTGCCTATTTTGATAGATTGACTTCTGATATGTTGATTCCTTTACCAGGTTTGAATACCGCTGGGTTGGTAGCTATTCCCGATTCCAATATTGGGGAAATGCGCAATTCTGGGTTTGAAATAGAACCATCCTATATAGGACAGGTAGGCGATTTAAGTTTTGAATTGGGCGTGAACGCCACTATTATAAAGAACGAAGTTACTAAGCTCTATGGCTCCAGCAAATTCATTTCTGGAGGAGATCAGACCAGGACCTATGAAGGAGAACCGATTAGTTCGTTCTATGGCTGGAAAACAGATGGAATATATCAAAACCAATCTGAAATTGACAATGACACCAATATTTCGTTGGATCCCCGAAAAGCTGATATTACTCCTGGGGATGTTCGTTTTGTGGATACCAACGGAGATAATATTGTTGATGAACAGGACAGGGTGCATATAGGGGATGCAAACCCAAGCTTGCTTTTGGGCTTTCATGCCGATTTAAAGTATAAGGGGTTCGACTTTTCAGCTGTTTTCAGCGGAGCGTTTGGGCATGAACTTTATGATGCGATGATGATGAGGGGAATTGATCCTACACAGAGCGCCAATATGGATGCAGTGGCCTATCAAAGATGGACGGGAGAAGGTACTTCCAATACATATCCAAGAATGTCCACCATACGTGCAAATGACAATTATAGGGTTTCCGAACTAGGCTTAAAAAGCGGTAATTATATGAGAATGAAAGATGTTGTCCTAGGCTATACCATTCCCAAGACATTGACGGAACAAATAGGTCTAAGCAATTTAAAATTCTATATTTCTGGACGTAACTTGTTGACCATTACAAAATTTGATGGAGTAGACCCAGAGGAAAGCGGAACCAGTAACTTGACGCGTGGTGTAATATTCAACAATTATCCACAATCCAAGAGTGTTGTTCTTGGAGCAAACATTACATTTTAATTAAAAAGCCATATAACCATGAAAAAATACACAATAATATTGCTTTCCATGATCATGACAATTTCTTGTGATGATATATTGGAACAAGAATTAGTTGGAAAAAGAACTGATCAAGACTATTGGACTACAGAAGCGGATATGGTAGATGCCTTGGCCGCTGCCTATGGACAATTCGCAACAAGGGCCTTGGGTATGCACGACCTCTTTTTTGACAATCAAGGGGATGACCATTGGAGAGCAGGGGATCATGCCGAAGATGAAGAAATTGAAACATTCAACACCAATCCTTCCAACTATAAATTAAGGGATACCTATAGATATAAATATGAAGTGATCAGTAGTGCAAATGGTATTTTGATCAATGGTCCCAAAGTTAAGGAGCTCGGAGCCATAAGTGATGCCTCGTACAATTCAATTATGGGGCAGGCCTATTTTTTACGGGCATATGCCTACTATCGGTTATATTTAATTCATGGCCGGGTTCCTATCATTACTGAAGAAAATGTCCTGAACAATGAGTATAATGTTCCCAAATGTGAATCCCCGGAGATATTGAGCGATTTTATACTGGACGATCTTGAGCAGGCCGTGGCCCTTTTGCCCATGGACAATGTTCCGGGAAGTGTAGGCAAGGGTGCTGCCTGGGCAGTAATGACTTCCATATTCATGCATAGGGCCGAAGATTATAGTAATACCGAATTTTTGAACAAGGCCATAACCGCTGGTCAAAATGTAGTGGACAATTATCCGTTGGCAGATGATTATCTTTCCCTTTTTCGTGAAGGCAATCAATATTTAAAGGAAAACCTTTTTATTATGATGAACGACTTGGATTGGATCAACCAAAGCATCATGTCCAAACATAGAGGGCCAAGACCTTGGGGAATGTACGGATTTCAAGAACCTTTGGACGATCTTGTGAATGAATTTGAAGACGGGGACGTTCGGAAAAGCGTAACCATTATTTCAGATGGTGAATTTGCACTTCAGGGATCTTTGGGCTTGGTGGAACATACGCCAGACCTGACCAATACTGGGCACAGCTATTTTAAATATATGGACTGGACCGAAAGCGGAAATTTCAACCACGGACTTAACATTCCGTTTTTGAGGGCCGCTGATACCTATTTGCTGGTGGCAGAGGCACAGATTCGATTAAATGGTGCCGGTGCCGGTGATGATCTGATAAACGCAGTGCGCGAAAGAACTAGTTTAGGTCCAGTATCGGGTGCGGATATAGATGACCTGATCCATGAAACAAGGGTAGAACTGGCCGGGGAAAATTTCCGCTATCAAAACCTCCTTAGATGGCATAAAGCTGGAATTTACGATTTGGAAGAATTTTTATCACGACCAGAAAAAATGATTCCCAGTGATGTGGGCAGGAAAGTTTGGAGTGCACCAAAAAATTTCTACCAACCACTTTATCAAACAGATATTGATAATTCTGATGGGATACTGGTACAAAATCCCGACTGGATTAATTAAAGAGACTACTCTGTCTGTGTAAAAGGTAAAGGCGGATTTTTGTTCAAAAATTATAATTGCGATTGAGTTAGTTTTGTTAGCTAAATTCCCCAAATAATCTTTAGAACTTTTCTAGATGGAAAGGTGTCTATTTATTATTGGGGAATTTTAAAATTAGCCAACACCAATACAAGTGATTCTCAATAGGGAATGCATTTAAAAGAAAAATATGAAATAATATTAAGATCATTAGAGATGGAACACAAAGTAAAAACGCTTATTTATATAGTATGGATTCCTATTTGGCTTATGATAAACGTTTCCAAGGGGCAAAATTTACATCAAAAGGATGGATCAAAACAAACAGATCCAATTACCTTAAAAGTAGCCGCTTATAACGTGGAGTTTAGTGACAAAGGTACAGCTGAGCAAATAGGTAGATTTCTAAAGCCCTACCATTTTGATATTGTGTGTTTTTCAGAAGCTCCAGGAGGGGATTGGACTAAAAAAGTAGGGGCCGAAATGGGCCTAAATCATGTAATAGTTGGAAAATATTCAACTGCTGGCCATAAGAATAAATACAAAACAATCGCCAGCCGTACACCCTTGTCAAATTATGAAGAGGTCTTAATGGCCGATACGCTGCATACGGTCACAAGAGCCACAACCATAGTGAAAAACAAGGAAATTGCAGTGTACTCAGTCCACTTCCCATTTGGGTGGAGAGATCAAGCACATATAGATGAAACCACCGGTAAGGTAACGGCCTTTGTAGACTATTTAAGGGATAAACAACCCAGTGAAACTTCTATAGTTATGGGCGATTTCAATTTCGTATTGTCTACCGAGGAGTATAGAAGCCCATACTATGAAATGTTTGTGGAATTAGGGATGCTTGCCAGTTGGCGCGATTTAGATATAGACGTTACTGGCCTGGGATCCATGGTAAAATCGAGAGCTGAAAAAAATGATACGGGCAGGGTTATAGATCATATAATTTATTCCAGTAGCAAGGTAAAGGCGATTGATGGGCAAATTATTGAAATGGCGAAACCGCTATCCGATCACAAACCCGTTTGGGCACTGTTGAATATAAAATAAACAACCATTTAAAGAATTCACAATGAAAATCTTCATCACTCTGATAATGGTTTTTTTTACAACCGTCAACTTCTCCCAAGACAGGGACCAAACCAATATCATGTCCTTTAATATTAGATACGATGAACCAAAAGACAAGGATCAAAACTGGCACCACAGAAAAGAAAATGTGATAAGAATGCTCAAGTTTTACGATCTTGATCTTATTGGATTCCAAGAGGTTTTGGTTTCCCAATTAAATTACCTGAAAACCAATTTGCAAGATTATGATGTGGTGGGTGTTGGAAGGAAGGATGGGAAGGACAAAGGCGAATTTGTCCCCATATTCTATAGGAAGGATCGCTTCAAAAAAATTGAATCGGGAACTTTTTGGCTCAGTGAAACCCCGGATAAAGTAAGTAGGGGATGGGATGCCAATTTGGAGAGAATTGTCACTTGGGCAATTCTAAAGGACCAAAGTCGCAATAAGGAATTCCTGATCCTAAATACCCATTTTGATCATAGGGGAGAAGTAGCCCGATTACAAAGTGCTAAATTATTGAAATCCAAAATAGTGGGGATTGCCAAGGGAAGGCCCGTTATTCTTACAGGGGATTTTAATTCTTTGCCGGAATCGGATGCAATTATCGGTTTAACAGATTCAACGGATGTCAATAGCTTGGTAGATTCAAAAATGATGGCCAAACTAAACTATGGTCCCAATTGGACCTCCACAAGCTTCGATAACAAACCGTTTGAACAAAGAAGGGTAATCGACTATATTTTTTTAAAAGATATCCCAGTAGTTCATAGATATGCCGTTTTCACTGAGAAATTAAATGAAATTTGTCTATCGGACCATTGCCCGGTCTTTGTACAAATTGAAATATAAACAACCGTAGTTTGTCATGATACTTCTCCAATAGAACGTTTTGGGTATATAGCAAGCATGAAGGTGGTGAAAGTATTTCAACATGGTTACATGCGCCTAAAATGAATGACTCGGAATTTGAAGAGTGTTTAATGCGACGTAATTTTAGGTTGCGTTAATGAAAAAAACATAATAGACCAATATGTATCAATTGTACTAACCAAGTCGGAATTTCATCAAATCAATGTGAATTTAACTTTCTAATATACGATTCTTGAAGAATGTATTTTAAAACTAAAAAAAACATATTTTATGAAAGCAATTTGCAACTTTATTAGAAACAAAATCAACATCAGAAGTACTTTTTATACGATTATTTTTTTAATGTACTCAGCTCAATGGATATACGCTCAAAATCTTGAGATTTCACATGGGCCATATCTTCAATACTTAACCTCCAATGAGGTAACTATAAGTTGGAGTACTTCTAAAAATACTATATCCTGGGTCGAATACTATGAAGAAGACGGGTCAAATTTTTATCAAAAAGAAAGAGAACAAATATTCAATGCATCTGATGGACTTAAAAATATAAGTCTACAACACAGTGTGACACTAGAAAACTTGAAACCTGCTACAAAATATGCCTACCGGATCTATTCGCAAGAAGTGAAAGAAGATAGGAGTTTTGGAAAAACTGTGGCAACCAAAGTATATAAAAGAGAACCACTTTATTTTACGACACAGCCATTAAAAAAAGATCAAATATCGGTTGTAGTATTGAGTGATATGCATGAAAATACGGAAAAAGTAGGTAGCCTTTTGAAAGAAGCTGAATGGGATAAAATAGACTTTGTTTTATTGGATGGAGACTTTGTAGATTCCTTTGAATCAGAATCGGATTTATACGGAGGTGTGCTAGATACATGTGTCAATATATTTGCACAAAAGAAGCCGCTCGTCATCGTAAGAGGAAATCATGAAACAAGAGGAATAAAAGCTCATGAACTAAAAAAATACTTTCACTTCCCTGAAGACAAATATTATTATACCTATAAAATAGGAACGACGTTATTTATAATATTGGATTCTGGTGAGGATAAGGCTGATTCTGATATAGAATACAACGGATTTGCAGATTTTGATGCGTATCGCAGCGTACAGTCAAAATGGTTATCAGAAGTTGTAAAATCAGATGAATTTAAAAATGCCGAACATAAAATAGCTTTTATGCATATTCCGCCCTATGATAATAACAGAGGACAAGAATGGCATGGGGATCTTGAAGTAAGATCAAAGTTTGTACCGATACTTAACAAGGCGGGTATTGATTTAATGGTATCTGGCCATACACATAATTTCTCATTTCAAACTTCAAAGAGTGAAGAAAATAATTTTCCCATTCTAATTGCAGACCATAAGACTCGATATAACCTCTTAATTGATAAAACGGGAATTAAAATTAAAGGAATTGACATGGACTCTAAAGAGGTATTGAATATGTTTATTGAGAAAGATAAATGAGATTCTAATATCTTAGAAAATAAGGAAACTAAAACGGAATCATTAAACATACGCCGATATAGTAGACGGCTTCGCCCATAAATTGGGAATGGAGTGTGCCTCTCACATTACCCCGCTCTTGATGCCGGGCAGACAATGCCTACTGGTTTCACCTGACTGAATGACGTTAATTTTAATTTTTACAGCTATGAGCTATACAAAATTCATTAATTTAAAAAATAAGTTTCTTAAGTATCGTTTTGGTTCACGGGGATTTAGACCACTATCTTCATTCTCCTTTCTGCAATTTCTAATACAGCTGTGCATAATTCTTTTCGTTGGCCTGGCAGCTGAAGCACAATTTCGAGCCGCTGTTGTGAAAGAAGATATTACTCCCTCCAACTCTCAATATTTGCTGGGTTATGGTGAACGAAAGTCCACAGGGGTTATGGATAAAATTTATCATCGAATTGTAGCCATAGACGATGGAACGACACAGTTCTTCATCGTATCGTCAGATATATGTCTTTATTCACCTTCAGAGTATGATAAGGTAACATCCCGGCTTCAGAAGCAATATGGTATTAATCCATTAAATGTGTGGTGGTCAACTACACATACACATTCCGCTCCGGAAGTTGGGGTTTTTGGCATATATGGCATTTATCTTGGCGACCGAATTGGCCATACTGTTGATTCAGTTTATACTGCCATGGCTGAACAAAAGTTAATTGACGGTATTTTAAAAGCACGTAACAATCTTGTTCCTGCTCGGCTTGGTATAGGGTGGGGGTTTTCACAAGCAAATATCAACCGTCGGGCCATAGATGAAAAAGGAAAGGCTTCACTTGGTATGAATCCTGGTTTGCCTGTTGACCGGAGGATAGGACTGCTTAAGCTGGATAAAGAAGATGGAACGCCACTTGCTTTGATCGCCAATTATGCCATGCATGGCACTGTGCTTGGCCCGGAAAATACAGAAATCAGTGGTGATGTGCAAGGCATTGTTTCGGAATATGTTGAGCAAAAAACAGGTGTTCCTATGCTTTATATTAATGGTGCTGCAGGCAACATTGCACCTATTTATAGCGTGTATCCAAATGCCCAATCAGGGCACTTAAGTCAATTCAAAGTCTTATTGGGGGACAAGATATTGGAGGCCAACAAAAGGATTGAGACTGATGTAGATAGTATAAAATTGGTTACAGGTTCCCTAACAGTAGAAACACAACGGAAACCGGGTTTGGAATGGTCATCAGACCTAATTAAATACACGAATATGACCAAATCAGGAGTTAATATGGTTAAACTACCGGTGAGGTTCTTAAAGATTAATAAGGACATTGCCATATGGAGTGCTCCTATCGAGCTGTTTTGCGAAGTGTCCAATGAAGTCAGAAGCCGCTCCCCTTTCCCATTTACCTTTTATTTCGGATACACCAATGGCTGGTTTGGTTATATGCCCACGGCATCGGCATGGCCCCATGGCGGATACGAAGTGGAAATGGTTTCACCTTTTACATCTGCTGCTGCTGCAGATCTCACAGAGTCGGTTGTCGGTTATCTACAGGGAGAAATGCAGACCGGGCAATCACCTGTTAGAGCTAAACTAAAGCAAAAACGAAAACGAGAAAGATAACCCATTATAATCAGTTTTGATTAATGAAAGAGTTGTTTTGGAACAAATTAATAATATATAATCAACCCGTTGCATTAAATAATAATTGAAATGTATTACGACACTATTTTAAAAAAAATCTTAAATCATTATTTTTTCATCTTTTCGATGATAAGTATTTTATCATGTGAAAATAAGGCGGAAACGGGCTCAATCCCGGTGGAGGCAAAAGATGCACTTTCAACCTACAAGATTACTGATGGTTTTAAGATCGAGATGATCGCTGCCGAGCCTTTGATCTCTGATCCTGTAGATATGGAAATAGATGAATATGGACGCATGTATGTGGTTGAGTTGCACGGATACCCCCTTGATAGAAGTGGTACTGGTAAAATAATACTTCTCACTGATTCGAATGGAGACGGAATTATGGATAATAGAACAGTTTTTGCGGACGATCTTGAACTTCCTAATAGTGTAATGAGATGGAAAAAAGGTGTATTGGTTACAGATGCCCCTAATGTTTTATATCTCGAAGACACGAATGGCGATGGGCACGCAGATGTCAGGGATACAGTACTTACGGGTTTTGCTTTGTCCAACCCTCAGCATAATGTAAACAATCCAGTATACGCACTGGATAATTGGATTTACCTAGCTCACGAGGGATCCGTATCCACACAAAAGTATAAAGAAGAATTTGGTGACGAAGGATCAGAAATCATTTTTCCGTCCTCACCTGGTAGCGCTAGTTTGCCAAAGAATGCCAATGGACTTTCCGTTCGCTTTAGGCCCGATCAAAAACAAATTGAAATGACCTCAAGTCGTTCCCAGTTTGGCCATACTTTTGACGAATGGGGGCACTGGTTCGGATGTAACAATTCCAATCAGGGATACCAGAAAGTCATAGCAAACCGTTATTTTAAACGAAACTCGGCCTTGCCAATCTCTGATGCCGTGCAAGATATGTCCGATCATTTGAATGCGCCGGAGGTATTTCCTACCACTATCCATCCTGATCGCCAATTGCTGTCCGGGGTAGGGGTGATGACATCGGGGAGTGGACTTACTGCATACCTGGGCGGGGAATTTCCAGCACCCTATAATGAAAATGCAACTTTTATAGCAGAACCTGTATATAATCTGGTCCATGTTGACGTACTTGAAGATAGCGGAACGAGCTTTACTGCGAGCCGAATCTTTGAACAGAAAGAATTCCTTTCCTCGACCGATGCCTGGGCGAGGCCCGTTAACTTTTATGTAGGCCCTGATGGTGCACTATACGTCTTGGATTATTACAGAAAGGTTATTGAATCCCCCGAATGGATGGCGGATGAGGCAGTCGTTGCAGGAGGTCTGTATGCCGGTTCCGATAAGGGCCGCATCTTTCGTATTACTCCGACAGATGCCAGGCCTGCTGAATGGACCAAAGGTTTAAAGTTAGGTGATGTAAGTGATAACGAACTGATCGCGAATCTTGCCAATAAAAATAATTGGTGGAGGCTCAATGCCCAGAGGCTCCTGGTTGATCGTAATGATAAGAAAACAATTCCAGGGCTAATAGAGATGGCAAAAAACACCTCCTCTGACATCGGACGCCTTCATGCACTTTGGACACTGGAGGGGATGAATTCTCTCGATCCTTCTTTAATTATACAAGCATTAAAAGATCCGGTTGCAGGAATAAGGGAAAATGCTATTCGTTTAGCCGAACTACATCTGACCTCTGCACCACAGCTAACAGATGCATTGCTTAGCTTACAAACTGATCCTGACGCGAAAGTAAGATTTCAATTATTATTAACACTGGGTTTTGTAAATACACCTCAATCTGTTGAGGCCAGAACAAAATTGTTGTTTGCAGATATTGACGATAAATGGGTTCAGATTGCAGCGCTGTCTGCCGGAGCCGAAACTTCATCTTTATTGAATGTAGTACTTGCAAGATTTCGTCCTGAAATACCCGCCTACTCATCCTTGGTCCAAAGACTTACATCCATGATAGGGATTACCGGAGATAAACACAATATTTACCCATTAATTCAACAAGCAACAACACCCGATGATATAAATATAGAAAGTAATGTAGCCATTCTTGAAGGATTATCCCGTGGACTAAAGAACAGGAAATCGCCGTTGATGATTTCTCCCATTCTCCAAAAGCGGTTGGTGCGGACGTTCTTTGAAAACAATTCATCCCAAATGCGAAATGCTTCTTATCATGTATTAAAAGTAGGAGGAATATCAGAGGAGTCATTGAAAGATCAATCCATTAAGAAAGCACTTTTGATTATAAAAGATACTATTCACAAAGCGGATAGAAGGGCAGACGCCATCGATTTTCTCGCTCTGGGCAATCCTTCTAATTATGTGTCTATTCTTGAGAAGTTACTTGTCCCCCAAGAGCCATCGGTAGTTCAATTGGCAGCTCTACGCACAATGAACTTAGTGCTGGGTACTTCTGTGAGTCGGTATATCATTCGACAGTGGCAGGAACTTACTCCTGAGATAAGGGATGCGGCAATTGAAACTTTTATGGGCAAACCTGAGCGGGTCAATTTGTTGTTGACGGCAATGGAAAAAGATTTGATCTTACCAAACAGTGTTAGTTATTACGGCAGTGTAGGTTTAATGATGCAAACCGATAAAAAACTACGTAATCGAGCGAGAGCGATTTTTACACGTAGCCAGGAAGAGGGGAAAAGGGTAAATGAAAAGTACCAACAAGCCCTTAATTTAACCGGAGATCCATCGAATGGTAGAACAGTGTATGCACAGAGCTGTGTGATGTGCCACCAGATAAGGGGAAAAATTGGGCTAGCTATCGGTCCTGATCTTGGATCGGTACATAATTGGACGAAAGAAGATATCATGGCCAATATACTTGATCCAAATATATCTATATCAGCTGGCTTTGATCTTTGGAATGTTGAATTGAATACGGGCCAATCTGTTCAAGGTATTATTAAAAGCGAAACTCCCACTGCCATTACCCTGGTCAACAGCGGGAAACCGGACATAACAATTAATCGTCAGGAAATAAAAACTTTGAAAACAGCAAATGTTTCAGCAATGCCTTCAGGTTTGGAAAAAAATATAGATCAACAACAAATGGCAGACCTCCTGAGTTATTTGCGCCAAAATTGAACGAGTCAAAAATTTGTAGACTGTCACTTTTAAATCTTTAAATATATCATGAAAAAGAAATTGCTTTTTACTGTAATGGCTTTCCTTTTTTTATTAACTACTCCTTGTATTTTAAGTCAACCACTCCCTACTTTTGATTCAGAACATACAGGTGTTTTTCGGGCATCAGTTGTAAAAGTAGATGTTACGCCTGCACCGGGTGATTCAAAATGGTTACTTGGTTATGGTCCAAGAGAGTCAACGGGCATTCGTGACCACATTTATCATCGTATAGTTGCACTTGACGACGGGGTTACTCAGTTTTTTTTGGTACAATCTGATTTTTGTGTTATGTCACCATCCCAATATGACCATGTGGCTGCTATGCTTCAGCGGGAACTCGGGATTGATCCATTAAATTTTTGGTGGTCTTTATCTCACACCCATTCTGCGCCAGAGTTAGGGGTTCCGGGATTGCCGGAAGTTTTTATGGGAGACCGTTATAGGCATGAGGTGGATACTGATTATGAATCATTTGTTGCGCGTTCATTGGTAGATGGCATAATTGAGGCCCGCAGTAAATTAGTTTCGGCGCGTCTAGGTGTAGGTTGGGGATTTTCGATGGCGAATATGAACCGGCGCGCTATAGATGAAAATGGAAAGGCTTCTCTTGGTATGAATCCAGATTTGCCTGTGGATCGCAGAATTGGTTTGATCCGGCTGGACAAGGAAGATGGTACGCCAATTGCTTTGATCGCCAACTATGCTATGCATGGCACTGTATTTGGCCCGGATAATACAGAAATCAGTGCAGACGCACAAGGAGTAGTTGCGGAATATGTTGAGCAAAAAACAGGTGCCCCTATGCTTTATATTAATGGTGCGGCAGGTAATATTGCTCCTATTTACAGTGTTTATCCAAATACCGGATCGGGGTATCTAAATCAATTCAAATTATTGTTAGGAGATAAGATTCTTGAGGCTAATAAAAAAATAGTATCTACTACCAATAAAGTAAAATTATTTTCTAGTTCTATGATACTGGAAACACCTAGAAAAGCTAATTTGGGATGGCCTTCTGATCTGGGTAAATATACACGTACAACAAAATTCGGAGCTAATAAGGTTCGACTCCCAGTACGATTCTTAAAGATTAATGAGGATGTTGCTATATGGAGTTTGCCCGTTGAGCTGTTTTGCGAAATTTCCAATGAAGTTCGTGATTACTCGCCTTTTCCCTATACTTTTTACTACGGCTATACCAATGGATGGCTGGGTTATCTTCCAACAGAAAAGGCATTTCAACATGGGGGATATGAAGTAGAGGTGGTGTCTCCTTATACTCCATCTGGTGAGCGTGATTTAAAAGAGTCTGTTGTGGGATATTTGCAAGGTGAGATGCGGAGTATTAAAACTTACAATGACAAGACCAATATTGTAAATAGGCCTCAAATAGTTCAAACGGATGCGGATGGCTCATTAAGGCTCACAGCCCGGAAGGGCTATGCCAATGGACCGGAAATTAAATATATGCCCGAATGGGCAGCCTTTGGATGGTTTACTTCAGAAGATAGAGTAGATTGGCATGTTGACGTTGAAAAGGCAGGCAACTATGAAGTAATCCTTGAATGGTCCGTTTCGGATGAGGAAGCTGGAAAGGAATTTCTACTAAAAGCAAAAGGTCAAAAGTTGACAGGAATAGTGGCACCTAGCGGGTCATGGGAAACTTTTAGAACAGAAAAGGTAGGGTCCATTAATCTCAAGGAGGGCCGTCAGAAAATCATGTTCGGCCCAAATAAACATTTTGACAAAGGCGCACTATTGGACCTCCGTGAAATAAAACTCAGAATAGTCAAAAGTCAATAATCATATTTGTTGTTATGGAGTAAAATTAATATAACATTTAAAAATTGTTTAATGTTTATTAAGGCACATAATTTTCACTTCTTGATCATAGTCAATGAATAAGATGGAAGTGGGGCATAGATTTGTAGCATTATAAATATATGAACAATGATAATGAAAGCTAAGTTATTAATTCTTTTAATATTGACTATTTCCTTAGTTTTTGGTCAGAGTAAGTCGTCAAATTTTTTTTTATTACCTAATAAGGAAGGTCCAATTGAACATAGGCATTCTTTAGGTTCTTCTTTTTTTATATTAGGTAATTTTCTCGATGATTCCCCTGAGTACTATTTATTGACTTATGGGTTTCAACTAACCAAAAAAGATAGGATATTTACAGAGTTTAATACTTGGAAATATGCAGAACCTCTTGGGACATATGGTAAATCTGAAGAGTTTTACCCAGGATTTGTGAGAGCTTGGGGAATTGGATTTGGATACCAACGCCTTCACTGGAAAGGTCTGTTTACATCATTTCAAGGAACTCCTTTTTTGAAACAATACCACGATACGAATGACAATCAAACCGAAAAGGGTTTTCAATTGTATCTCCAATTTGTGGCAGGTTACCGTTTTAAGTTTTTTAGGGAACGTTTCTATGTGGAACCTGCTTATGCCCTCAAATATTGGCCTATTGACACAAATTTCCCTGTCGATTTTGCAAAAGTCGAGGAAGGAAGACCAAAACATATATTTGAACCAAGTCTTAACTTTGGGTTTAAGTTCTAATTTGTTAAAGAATAAAATGGATATGTCAGAGCGTTTTTGGAACAAACTATCAAAAAATTACGATAAGAAAGCCAAGGATAAGGCCTACGATTTAATTATCGCCAAAAGCAGAAAGTATCTTAAGAAGGATCATACAATAATGGACTTTGGCTGTGCAACTGGCTTGTATTCCATAGCTTTTGCCAATCGTGTTAAAACAATTCACGCTTTCGACACGGCCGCCAAAATGATTCAGGTTGCAAAACGTGAATCAAAATGTATGGGCACAGAAAATATTATATTTTACCAAACGAATCCTTTCGACAAGAGATTTGGTAAAAACAGTTATCAAACTGTATTGGCATTAAATATTCTGCTTTATTTTAAAGATACTGAAAAAGTTCTAAGACGAACAGGGGAGTTATTGGAAACAGGAGGTGTAATGATTACTTCTACTGCTTGTTTGAAAGAAAAGAGAACATTTGCCGCATGGATATCCCAAGGGATTATCTTTGCGTTAAAAACATTGAAAATCCTACCTTATCTAAAATTCTTTTCGATTACAGAGCTAGAAGGGGAAATTGAAAGTTGTGGTTTTAAAATAATTGAAACCGCCATTTTAATGGATACTCCTGCTACAGAATATTATATAGTGGCACAAAAAATTGGTGATTAAACTAATTTTTTTCCACGATCCTTTTCCTAATCCGACTTAGTGTTTCTGGTTTAATCCCTAAATAACTTGCAATATGATATTGGGGAATTCGGTTGATTAAATCCGGTCTTTCTTCCTGTAATTTCAAATAGCGCTGTTCTGGTTTAAGAGTTATGGAATTGACCAATTGTTCGTGTTTCCCACCAATCATCTTTTCAACACCATGTCGACAAAACGTCTCAAATCTAGGATGTTTATTATATAGCTCTTGTTCTTTTTCAGAATTTAATATGGCAACAGAAGTATTTTCTTCACAAACAAAATTGATTTTTGAGGGAGATTGATTAATCATACTGTCAAAATTGACCACTGCTTGTTCTTCAGTGAAAAATGCTGTAGTCTTTTCTTCCCCATCAGAGTGCCTATACTCCCTTATACATCCCTCAATGATAAAGTATGCTTCTTTTGCAATTTGCCCTTCTTTTAAGAGGTGGGTTCCACAATTAAATCTTTCAATTGGGAAACTATTTTCAATATCCAATTTTTCTTCCTCTGTTAAAGGAGTCAATTCAGACATTATTTCAACTAGTATATGTTTTTTCATGGGTATGTTTTTATGAGTACTGCGATGACGGTTCTGCACTTGCCCTTCCACCACGCAAATAGCAAAAGATTTTGCGGTCTCATAAATATAGTCAAAACTTGGAATTGAACACAAGACCCCCGGATTAGTTCATAGGGTCTGTTGATATTAGTAGGGACACATCCGACCAAGCATAAAACTTTAATTTTAGTCGAGTTTTTCAAAGAAGTAAAAAGTCCATCCCAGCAAGATTTGCGTCAAGTGAAGTCCTATGGTAATTGTCAACGGAGTTTTAATCCAATCTTTCAAAAGTCAAGGTTTCGCCTAATGTGGAACCATAAAAATTTTCAATATATAATTTATTATTTGTAAGTCGAAGCGAAGATAGTAGTCCTTAAAGCTGGAATCACTGGATAATACCCCGTTTAAAGAGATTTTTTGTTCTAAAAGCTCGTATCTATAAGGTCCTGATTTGGGTTTAGGTAACAAATTACCATTTTTTAGTTCTTTTCCCCTGTTCAAATTCATAACATCCAAATTGTCCAAGGACTCAAAAGACAAAGTGTCCATTCGAGTTACAGTCTCGATCCATTTTCCTTTTAGATTAGAAGAGGTAAGACTTTTTGTGTCATCTTGGGAACAGCACAATAAAGTAAGTACGAATAGCCCTAGTCCGTATTTCATAGTGCAAATATTTAATTTTCAACAATAGCTTGAATGTTCAAAAATTTACCCAATTTTGATTTAAAGATAGATGAATTTTCAATTGAGAGGTTGCGTGAATTTCTGCTTTTTTGAACTGTTTATCACAACGGTGCAATAAAACAATAGTTCCGGATTAAAACGCACCAGGGTTTTGGCAACACACACCCTTTTAATTTTTACTTGGGTTCGAATTAGCTGTAAAGCCGCAATTAGTTTATACATTCTTGGGCTAAGTCTTATCCGGTTCAATATTTTTTAATTTGCTAAGCCAAATGAAATTTTAATTCCTTCTATAACCATACTAGTTCCGATAATTGCAATGATTAGTCCCATTAATTTTCCGATGACGGAAATTACATTGTCTCCAATCTTTTTTGCGATAAAATCGCTTAAACTAAATGTTATGTAGGTTAACAAACACATAATCCCAAAAACAAGTATTACCAAACCAATATGTACATATGATGAATGGGAAACAAAATTCATGGCCGTTACAATTGTTCCCGGTCCGGCTAAAATAGGTATCGCTAAAGGTGAGACAGCTATATTTTCATCCACGTTAATTTTTTCCAAGTGTTTGACGTTTGATTTTTTGGACTGCAGCATTTCAAAACCTACATAGAAAATTAAAATACCACCTGCGATTTTAAAAGCGGGAATTGTTATACCAAATAATTCAAATATAAATTTTCCTAAAACCACAAATATGGAAACAATAATAAAAGCAATTATCACTGCTTTTAAGTTTATTCTCTGTTTTGTCCTTTTATCAGCTCCTTCTACTAAAGTCAAGAATATCGGCATGTTGGATATAGGATTCATAATTGCAAAAAAACCAGTAAAAACAGTAATTGAAAAAGTTATTAAATTGTCCATATTATTTCTTTTCGGTTTTTTTATAAACCCACTCCGCTAAAAAACAAAATCCAATAATGGCTATTGAAATTATGACACCAATAGTATTTGAAGTGTATTGTTGATTAATTAAAATAGCAGTTGCCATCATACATAAAACAAAACCTACTAACGGAATTATTTTATTGCTACCCGTTTCTTTAGATAATCGATGCCCAACAAGGTTAACTACACCAAAAATGAGCAAAAAACCAACACTGCCTGCGGTTGATATACTTTCTAATTGAAGGACATTTACTAAAACTAATGTCGCTACTGCTGTAATCATTAAGCCAATGGGCTGATTCCAAAGTTTTGCTAAAAAGTGATGTGGTAGTTCATCATCCTCTGCAATTTCATAATTGACTTTACTTCCTCCATAAAGCGATGCGTTGATTGCTGAAAACGTTGAGATTAAGGCAGCAACCGTAATTATGGAAAATCCAATTTTCCCTAACATTGGTTTGGCCGCTTCAGCCAAAACATAATCTTGAGCGGTGGCAATTTTCGCAAATGGAAGTGAGCCTACAGTTACTAAAGCAATAACGATATATAGTACAATTACGAAAATTACAGAATAGTAATAGGCCCTTGGAATATTCTTTTCAGGGTTAACAATATCAGGTGCTGCGTTAGCAATAAGTTCAAATCCTTCGTAAGCAACGAAAATAACCATTCCGCCAGCAAATAATTTGATGGGTGCTTCCCAATTTGTTACGGCAAGTTGCGTTACATTGGGATTACCAATTAGACCATAAGCACCTATGAAAATAAAGGAAATTAGAATTACCAATTTGATAATTACCGCGTAAGATTCGATTTTGCCAACGACTGCAATACTATAATAATTAATTGCAGTTGCTAAAACAACAATTGCACTTGCATAAATGTGCGTATCAGTTATTTTGTTGTGCGTTAACTCTAATAAGTTTGGGGCATAAGAACCAAATGCCGAAGCGTAAAGTGAAAGCATTATAATATAGCTTATCCACAATAGATTATTAATTCCGCCACTAAAGACTGTTTTCCCAAAACCCTGATTGATGAATTTAACGGTTCCGCCTCTGTCAGGGTACTTTTGGGATAGCTTTACATAACTGTAAGAGGTTATCAATGCTAAAATTCCAGCGAATAAAAATGCCATTGGTGTTCCTCCTTTGGCTAGCGATACTGCAAGCCCAAGGACTGCAAAAATTCCACCACCCACCATTCCTCCAATGCCTATTGAAATAGCTTCTTTTAAACCTATTTTTTTAGTCATATTATATGGTTTCTTTTATTGTGCCAACGGCTAAATGTACTATAATTTTCTTACAAAAATTAACTCGTTGGCTCAAGAAGTTAAGAGCATTTCATTATATAGGGAATGTTGGTTAAGGTACACAGATTACATAAGTTAAAGATTAGCTTTACACCAAATTAGTTGCCACCTACCCTGTTTATTTCCTCCAAGCTATTTTTTCGAACCTCCCGTTCCGTTTTGTTGCCTTTATCAAAACTATAACGCAGGTTAAGGCTTATGGCCTGTTGCCAGAAATATTGTTTAAGGTTAAAGTAGTTTCCGCCGTAGGTGGCATCGACTGTCATGTCCATACTCTTGAAAATATCGGAGGCCCTTAGGGAAACGTTCAGTTTATTGTCCATAAAAGAGCGTTCAATGCCTGCATCTATCCACCATTGGCTGTCAATATTATAAATTCCGTTAATCGTTGGTCCGTTGACCGTAGCACTCACCTCCAGTTTAAAATCAGCAGGGAGGTTGATCTGGTGGTTGGTTTGGGCCATAAAATGGAAGTTGTTGTTATCGATTATTTCGTTGTGCATTTTCATTTTATAGTTTTGAAGGGTTAGGCTCAGGTTATTATTGGTTTGCCAGAAGGACGCCAATGTAATCGGGGCAATTACGGTGGCGTTGTAACTTTTGTAATAATCCAAGTTATTTGTGGTGTATGTGGATTTACCGGTTATAGGGTCGGTAGATGGTTCTTCGGCCATAAAATTTTTAGTGTAATCATAGCCCAATATGAGATTGTACTTTCTAAAAAAGGTCTGCCCCAATTTAATGATGTTGGATATTTGAGGCTGTATATCGGGGTTGCCAACGATGGACGTGTTTGGATCCAGATAAAACAGAAATGGATTCATTAACTGGTAGTTTGGACGGGTAATTCGTCTGTTAAAGGAATAATTCAGTTTATAATTATCGTTTACTTGCTGTTCAACCGAAACATTGGGGAACAGATTTAGGTAATTGTTATTATTGGTTTGATTAAGGTTAAACGATTGCCCCCTGCCCTTGGTTTTTTCTACGCGCAATCCCCCTTGAATGTTCCAGGTATCGTTAATGCGATTGCTATAGTTTACATATCCGGCAAAGATTTTTTCTTCATACTGGAAGTCATTGCTTCCGTCTGGATCTAAGGTACTTCCTTTCCCTATGCCCAAATAGGCCTGTAGCTTACTGTTTGAAATTACCTTACTGGCCTTTACACCTGTTTCAAGTGTTGAGGTAGGGGACAAGGGCAGGCTGAAGTCGATTCTTGCGGCATAGATATCGTAGTCTGAGTTGCTTTGGTTGGATAGGGCTTCAAACGGGTCTGAACCATCTTCGGAATACAAATATTGATTCCTGAATTGTGATTCGCTTTCCTTTTGTAGCCTAACGTAATCAATATCCGCGGATATGCGGGTTCCCAGAGTATCGAGTTTTCCGGTATAATGAAGGTTGATCCGTGTATTTCCAAAACTTTCGTCCATATGGTTTTTGGCATCGATATCCACAGAGGTGTCGTTGTTCATAATTCCAAGGCTTTTTAGGTTCCAGTCTTGCTTGCGATCCTGGTACATAAAATTCCCCATGATGCCCAAGCTGTGTTTTTCATTTAAGGTATAGTCGGTTCCGAGCTTGAGCGATGGAACAAAACCTTTGCTGGTCTGTACCCCGTCCTGACTATAATAACTATAGGTGCTAACTTCCGGAAAGGTGCGGTAAGAGAAGGCATCCCTTACCAAACCCCGTTGTGAGGCGTCTATGTTTAAAAAGGAGTTCCATTTCCCCTTTTTATAATTTAGGTTGGCACCGCTGTTGTAGAGCGTTTGTTGGCCCATTTTTATTCCGCTATAAACATTTCCGTTCATACCGTTAAGACTATTTTTTTTAAGGGTGATGTTAAGTATGCCGGCACTTCCTTCGGCATCGTATTTGGCCGAGGGGTTTGTAATAACCTCAATGTTTTCGATATTTTCTGCAGGCATATTTTCAAGTAGGGTTTTAAGCTCTTCAGAAGAAAAATAAGTAAGGCGGTCATCTATCATTACGGCAACCCCGTCTTTACCGTTTATCTGAAAATCGCCATTTTGGGAGACAGATACCCCGGGTGCCTTGGCCAGCATCTGGTAAGCGGTATTTCCTGCGGCAAGGGAGCTTCCTGCGACCTTCATTACCACTTTTCCGTTTTCGGCACGCAACTGGGGCCTCCAGGTTTTTACAACTACTTCATCGAGCGTGGTAGTTTCTTCGTTAAGGGTGATGCTTCCAAAATCCTTGCTAAAGCCAGAACCGGTAATTTCAAATTCCGGGGTGAGCGTATTGGTGTATCCTATGGCACTAAGCTGTAGATAATACTTTCCGGTAAGATCGGGCGTCAGGCTAAACTGTCCGTCCAAATCACTCATTGTTCCGGTAACCATGGTGGAGTCGGGCAGTTTAATTAAAGCAACCGTGGCAAAGGAAACGGGTTCCTTATTTTGGTCGTACAGTGTTCCATTAAGGTAAGGGCCTTGGGCAAGTAAAACTCGGCTTGCCAATAAGGTCATTGATGCGAAAATTATCTGATAACGTTTCATAATGGCAAATTTTAAGTTGTTCATTTTTATCGTTTTCGGTCACAAATATGCCGTGATCTAAGGGCTTGCCGAAGTCGTTTCCGATGAATCTGGATATGGGCTAAATGAATCGGGATATGAAGGGAATGAAACGGAAGGATAGGTAAGCTAATTTTAGGAAATTGGCTGGGTATAATCATTGATGCCAAAGAAGTATGCCATCGGGAAAAAACAGAATTATTTTATATTTTTATCTTAAACACAAGTTATTTTTTATTAAACCAAAAGAAGAAAATAATAGCCTAGCCCAAGAGGAATTGTCGCGTTCGCGTTTTTCAGTGGTCCTTGAAAAAATCGGAATAGCGGCCCTTACTACGTTTTTCGTTTTCGAAACGGTAATTTATATGAATGTGGGGAAGGTGAAGATCTTTTTCTCGGTGTATGAGTTACAAGAGCTTTTCTTTGCATTTGTCTTTCTGCTCACATTGTTTGGGACCCACAGTTTGATTTCAGTATTGATGAAGCACAGGTTTTTCAAGGAAATCAACCGTTTTCCGAAGATTTTTATAGAAATGCTGATCGTGATTTCCTCTACCTTGGTCATTTATATGGTGACCAATTACCTTCCCTTGCTTCTTATCTTTGGTGAGGAAGCACTTTTACCGGTACGTGTGAGGACGGCATTTATTTCCGGCACCTTAATCTCATTGTTTTTCTATTATTTTGTGGAGCGCGAACGGCATAAAAACCAGTTGCAGGCAGAAATGTTACGTTCGGCAAGGCTACAAAAAGAAAACTATCAAGCGCAGTTGGAGGGACTCAAAAACCAAGTGCAGCCTCATTTTTTGTTTAACAGTTTAAACGTTCTAAGGTCTTTGATCAACAAAGACCCCGAGAAGGCGACCGAGTTCACCCAAAGGTTGTCCGATCTATACCGTTCTTTTCTGACCTATGGCACCGAGCCCCTTATTTCCCTGAAAAAAGAACTGGAAGTAACCAAAGCCTATATTTTTTTACTTGAAACGCGTTTTGGAAAGGCATTGCAAATAAGCTTGGGCATACCCGAGGATAGCTTATCCTACTTTTTGCCTCCCGGGGCTTTGCAAACGCTTATTGAAAATGCCATAAAACACAATGGATCCACGTCTAAAAATCCGTTACGGGTACGTATCTATACCGAGGAAGGAAAGTTGGTGGTTCAAAACAGGCTGAGTCCTAGGTTAGAAAAGACCAGTTCGACAAAAACAGGGTTGAAAAACCTAAAAACGCGTTACAGGTTTCTTTCACAGGAAGAAGTGGAATGGGTAAAAACCGAGGAAGAATTTATAGTGAGGCTTCCGTTGTTAAAAGTGGGGAAATATGAAAATAGTAATAGTTGAAGATGAACCCTTGGCCGGAGATGCGCTTGAAGAGCTCATTCTAAAGCTCAGGCCCGATTATGAGGTATTAACAAGAATTGAGTCGGTTGAGGAAGGTATAGAATGGTTTGATACCAATGGTGCGCCGAACTTGATTTTTTGTGACATCCATCTTTCCGATGGCAGGAGTTTTGAGATGTGGCGGGAGGTGAAAATCGACAGCCCTGTTATATTTACGACTGCCTATAACCAATATGCCATTGAGGCGTTTAAGGTGAACAGTGTGGATTATTTATTAAAGCCTATCAAGGAGGAGGAGCTTCAAAAAGCCATTGAAAAGTATGAAAGCCTTCATACGGAAGCCCTTTCCTCGGAATTGAAAAACTTGCGGAATTTGATTGAAAATTCCGTATTGGATCGTGGTTATCGAGAGGAAAAATCAAGGTTTATTGTAAAAACCGGGCAGGTCATAAAAAGTATTTCCACGAAAGAGGTAGCGTATTTTATTGCGGAAGAAGGGGTGGTCTTGTTGGTCAATTTTAAAGGGAATCGGTTTGTAATAAATTATACCCTTGACCAATTGGAAACGCAATTGGACCCGCAGGCATTTTTTAGGGCCAACCGGCAATTGGTGGTAAATATACAAGCCGTAAAAGAGGTAGTGCCTTATTTTAAAGGGCGACTGTATTTACTTCTGGAACCGGCCCCAGAAGGAGATCAGGTGATAAGTAGTGGAAAAGCGAACGCTTTTAAAGAATGGTTGGATCTGTAATTGCTTAAGGGACTTATGGACTTGTACCATGCTTCCCCCTGCTCGCTATAATTTTTTATTCAATTCCAGTTCCATTTCCAATTGTTCAAGATTATTTTCAAGTCCTATTTTATTAAAAAAATCATTTACGGCCCTAGCCCGTTTATCTACATTAATAACTGAAAGCTCATTGCCGTATTTTTCTTTTAGTTTTAAAATTAAAGTAGAAGCTATTCCCTTTTTTCTATAATCTTTATTAACGGCAATTTGTTGTACCCGTTTGCTGGCTGGGTTGAAAATAGTATATCCAACCAGCTGATTGTCTATAAAAGCACCCAACGAAATGTTGTTGTCCTTTAATGTCCTGAGAACGCACTTTGAATTTTGCCAAGTAGGGGGAACATCCCAAAAGGATTCCATCAGCGCCCAATTAAAATGCTGCAATGGTTTAATATCTACGTGCTCGGTTGTTTTTGAAATTTCAGCGTATCCCTTATAGCACAATAGTTCTCTCTTAACTTTAAATCCTGATTTTTTATAAGATGTGATGGCCGGAATATTCTTGGTAATTACTTCAAGTGTTATTGTGTATATTCCTTGTTTAACTAGAATAGGAAGAATGAAGTGGTACATCTGCTTTGTTAGTCCCAAACCTCTTTTTTCAGGAATAACCCCGGTTCCTCCGTTATACACTACTTTTTTATTTTCTATGATGTCGAATCCGTGTAAAATGAAGGCCATCAGTTTTTCCTTATCAAAAACCCCCACAGATAGGTTAAGGTCAATTTTGTCCGCAAGCATTTTTGCGCTTAGTTGTTCTTCGGTTAGTTTGAAAGAAACGAAATAGTCGGAAAAAGCATGGTTAAAAGCTTTTAAGATGCTTTTTTTATCGACTCCTACTAACGTTTTTATTTCCATTTCAGGTGTTCGTAATTAAAGGTAATGATGTTGTATAAGAATAGTTTCAAGGATGTTCTGAAGTAGGTGGGGACGGTCAAATAATTATAGTTGTTGTTGAACTTTGGTTTTTATTTTTTTATCAGTTTGTATTTCAAATGGGTAGTCAGTTCAGATGAGATTACTTCTAGGATCTTAAGATCATACTTGTCCTTGTCGATTCCGTCAAATAATCGGATTCCACTACCCAAGAAAACAGGTGCGATATGAATAAAAAATTCATCAACAAGTCCTGCGTTCAGAAATTGTTGAATGGTATTTGCTCCACCTTGTACTCTCACATCTTTTCCTTTTGCGGATTGTATAGCTTTCTCAATTGCACTTTCTATTCCGTCATTAATGAAGTGAAAAGTTGTTGAGCCTTCTTGAACCCAAGGTTCTCGTTTTTCGTGTGTCAAAACATAGACATCTGCTTTGTAGAGGTCATTTGGCCAACTTTCTTCGCCTTCCTCAAACATCCGTTTTCCCATTATAAATGCTCCGGTTCTGTCTATTGTCTCTCTAATAAAATTCCCGTCGATTCCATCTTCTTTACCTCCTTCAATTCCTAGGTATTCCCAAAAGGCTTTTTGATTAAACATCCACGAATGTATTTGTCCAGAAACACCGCCCATGGGATTTTTCGGGCTTCTATTGTCTCCAGCGAAAAATCCGTCAAGAGATATTCCGCTATCAAATATTATTTTACTCATTTATAATATAGTGTCTGTTGTTTTAAAGTACCTCCAACCGGTTTGTATGCGGGGATTTTCCGTAGAAAAACCAGCCGTAACAAAAGAGCAACTGCCTTTGTTTAAGCCTAAAATAGCAATTATTTTTATAAGGTGTTAGCTGTTAGCATTTCCGTCCACTTTTCAAATGATTCAACGAATTTTTTCAATTCAGCTTCTGTTTTCTTGTCCGATATTTTACCATTTTTTCCTACTTTTCCTTTTATTCCCTGAATCAGAAGGGTTGTCTCGTCCGTAAATTTGGTTTGGACAGTTTCCATAATCAATTTCAGTTCTTCGTGTGCTTTTTCGCCACTTGCCGAAGCGGTTATAAGTCCAATTGGTTTGTTAGATAAAACAGTTGTTGATACGCACCATTCAATCATATTTTTTAAACCGCTCGGAATACTGAAAACATATTCAGGTGTACAAATTATAATTCCGTCTGCATTTTCAATTTTATTTCGAAAGTCAATAATCTGTTCAGGTACATTTTTATCTGTCAATTCCGTTTTAAAATGTGGTAATTCGGTCAAATCATTTACAATCTCCAAATTGAAATTAACTTTATCCAATTCCGATATCCACTTGAGAATTGACAGATTTGCAGAATTCCGACTGGCACTACCACAAATTCCAATTATATTTTTAATTTTTATCATGCAATTCGAGTAGTTCTTTTAGCTGTTCGTTAAGGCACATAGTTTATACAAGTTAAAGATAAGCCTATACGCTAAATTAGCCTTTAACCTTGTTGTTTGCACTTTATTATTTCAACAACAAAATCGGAAAGATTTTGCGATCTCATAAATATAGTTAAAACTCGGAATCGAACACCTGGCCCTACATTACTTCACAGGTTTTGTTGGCAAAGGTTTTTACTTTATGGCTATTACGGCACTTGATGGCCCGGTCAAGGACATTACGGATGTTCGTGTAAAACCGCTTTCCTTTGCCCAAGCATTAAAATCTGCTGCGGAAAAGTCGAACCCTTCTGGGGTTTCTATATTCATATTTAGCGACATCATTAGACCAAAAGCATTTTCACTTCTATTATCATCAATAATATTTTCAATAACGACCAATGCTCCGCCCTGTGGTAACGCCTCATATGCTTTTTTGATAAGTGTTTTCTTTTCTTTTGTTCCCCAATCATGTAGCACATTTCCCATGGTAATGATATCAGCTTTGGGAAGGTCTTCGATTAAAAAATCACCTGATTGTACAGATACCCGATCACTTAATCCCATCATATTGATATTTTCTCTGGCCACAGGTTCCACCGGTGGCAAGTCAAATGTAACACACCGCATATGTTGATTGTTTATGGCCACTTGTGCGGCAAGATATCCGCCCGCACCTCCTGCATCACAAAGTGTATGGTAATTGGTAAAATCAAACATTTTGGAAAACATCATAAAATTGCCCATTTGAATACCGCCCATGGCACTTAAAAATTCTTTTAGCCTTAACTGATCCGCATATATTGCTTCAAAAACGGGAGCTTCACCTGTTTTGGTTTCATTTTGAGGTTTTCCAGTTTTTAGACCTTCTTCCAAATTATTCCAAAAAGGATATAAACGATTATTTGCCATTTCAAGCATTCCACCAATGTAGCTTGGTTTGTTTTTATCGAGAAATAGATCTGTATCCTCGGCATTACTGTAAATGGCAGTTTCCTTTATTCCTGTTCTTTTCAAAAAGCCTAAAGCCACTAACGAGTCTAAAAAATCATAAAGCCCGCGGTTGTGTAGTCCTAATTTTTCTTTGATGGATTGCCCTGTTAAATCTGCTTTTGCCAGATGTGTGAACAATCCCATGTTTACTGCTGTCAGCATTGTTTTAGATGCAAAAAACCCCATGCCAATTTGCATTATTTTGGAAGGGTCTACTTTTACGTTTTTGAATGTTTCCATGATCGTGTTGTTTTAAATGAATATCAAAGGACATTCATTTAGAACGTAAAATCGTTGACCTACATCAAGACTTTTAAGGAATTTCGGACTTTCTTAAACGGCAGAGTGCCTCGGGGGTGATTTGGAGAAATGATGCTATTTGCTTTTGCGAAACCCTCTGTTGAATTTTTGGATATTTTTCAAGCAATACTTTATAGCGGGTGCTGGCAGATTCGGATAATCCGGAAAGTTTTGACACCGAAGCCGCGGTTGCTGTGGAACGTAACTTATTAGTGTATTCCCTAAAGCACTGGGATTTTTCCAATAACTCTAAATGGTTCTTTGCCGTAATTGTTAGCAGCGTAGTGTCCTCTAGAAATTGTGTATTGATCAATGTAGGAGTTTGATTCACAAAACTACCCACATCACCAAGCCACCAATTTTCAAAACCAAACCCGGTATTCACTTCTTTCCCTTTAGTAGAAAGCATATAATTTCTATAACAACCTTCAATGACGAAACCGGCAAATTTGCAAATGTAGCCCTGCTTTAAGAAATGTTCCTTTTTCTCAAAAAGCGTTGGTGTAAAATATTCTTTTAAAATTTGTTTCTCAATGCCGGTACCTGGAACATTTTGCCTGATATGATCTAGTAGCTTATCGTACATTAGTTGTTACTCTATGGTGTTATATTTTTTTGCTAAGGTTTGGTGTATGAAATGCAGCGTGTAAAAAGGTATAACTTTTCGGTTAAACACCGAGCCGAATTTTTATATTTTGTTTTTAACTCTATTATTCTAAAAACTAAGTTTAAAAAATTTGGCTGTCTTTGCAAATACATACAAGTCTTTTTGAAAGCACGAAATAGCTATGTTCTATACATATCTTTGTTTTGCACAGGCATTTTTATTTACAACATTCTTTTATAGTTGATATTGGAAATAATAGTTGCTTAAAGTATTCTATATCTTTTGGATAATTTGTCTTATAGTTTTCAATAACCCCAACCTTATCAACTGTACCTTCCCGGTTATAATATGTACCAAATATCAGGTCCCAAAATGGGAAAATATTACTGAAATTTTTCGCTTCCTCCATTTTTTCATTATGATGAAAATGATGAATTTGTGGTGTAACCATTATGTAGTCCCAAAAGCTTTTTTGTATTTGAATGTTTGCGTGCGAGAGGTAGGCAATTATGACGTGTTAGTGTTAAACAATGGGATTAAATATAGTTGAATTTTAATAATTGAGCGACGTTGAATTATACGAGCCGTTGTTGTGGTGTTTTATCCTTATTTCGTATTAAATTCAAGTATGTCGATGAAAACAATAACATAATTATAGTTGAAATCGACAATTGCTCCGAGTAGTAGAATTATCGGTTTCCTTTGTTGGCAATGGTTTATTTCTTCTTTTTTAGTACTTCTCCATCACGGTAGACGTAAACAAAATTTTTATCTTCAGCACTCCCTTTATCATCCGTAATTCGAAATGTATCTACATCTATCGATGATCGAATACCGCCTGTTTTAAAATTAAAGACACTTTTTTTGTCTTTACCCCAAAATTTATTAAGCATTTTAAAATGTGCCCCATCAATATTCTTTACTATTCTTTTTCCATTACCATTGAACAAAAATTGATGGTCTTTTGCCCATTCATCGTGGCTATCTGAAAATAAAAATTCAAAACTTTTAGCATCTGCTTTTCGGTATGGTTCGTAATGGAAGTAGACCTGTTTATTATCTTTTGCCCATAGTTTAGAGAATATTTGAAACGAACTTGGGTCTGATTTACTTATGGGGCTTAATGTTCTGTCGTTTCCCGTTCTTAATCCATTGTTTCCAAATAAAGTAAGTTTATCTGTAAAAATGCTATTTTTATCTTTGGCGATTATCTTTGACAAGTTAGGCTCTTCCTGAATAACCTCAAAGCTGGCTTTATCACAATCTACCATATATCCGTTAAAGAAAATATAATGATCGTCCTTTGCCAGGTTTTCATTAATTACCTCAAAAGAAGCAATATTTACATGTTCAACAATACGATGTTGGCAATAAACATGGTTTTTATCCTTAGCATAATAGTGAGAAAGGATTTCAAAAGAAGAAAAATCAACTTTTTCAATTAGACATGGATTGGCCACTTCTCCGTAAGGATTTTTATGTAAGTAAAAAATTGCAGTTTTTGTCTTATAAAAACAATTCTGGTTCAATCGTGGAAATTCAAAATTATATTCATAGTCTGGATGCCACCAACCAACAATATGAGGGTATTTTTCCAGCAGATATTTTTTGTTCAGTTCAAAGTTGTTCAAGTCACTTTCACCAAGTATGTTTTGGTCAAATATTTCGACATGTTTTGAAGCATTGCTCAACTCTATTACATTAGAATAGTAATATACATTATGCTTGTCCGTTATAAATTGATTCCATCCCAAAGGCACTAGTGATTCGCAATCTGCATATTTGTAGATGAATAATCCAGAAATACTATCTAGGGCATATAAATTATTTTTGTCCTTTGAGAAATAAGGTGTATCCTCAAAAACCAAAAAAGTTTCGGCATCAGAATTTGGAATTACACAGCCATCTTTTGCCACTAAATAAACATACTTGCTGTCTTTAGCAAAGTTTTCATTGATAAAAGTGAAGTTGTCTATATCCGAGGTTAGGAATTTTACTTTTGGTTTATTATGTGGCCAAAACCACCAAACACCTTTGACATCTTTTAAACAGAAAATATTTTGCTCGCTTTTATTATTGGAGTATGATACTTTACCAAAACCTTCCGCCGAAATGCCTTTTAATAAGATTCCTGAATAGTAAACTTTATTGTTTTTAAAAGTAAAACTTTCGTTCATTGTTTTAATGTTGTTAACGATTTTATATAATATTCCGGGTTATTGTTCTGTTCGTTAAGACTGTGATTTCGGTCTGGGAAATCCGGTCTGCCACGCTTTTGGGCGTGGTGGGATTTTACAGGATCGGAATCGGGCCGGATTAAAAGTAAGAAATTTTCTCTTTGGAAGAAGGTAGGACTAAATTTTAGGCCGTGTTAGTGGTTGCTTGAAGCGACGACCACAATCTAACAGCAGGCTAAAGGAACGGTCCGCTCGATATTGGCCGCATTTTTATATTTTGTTGTGTCTTTTCTATCACAAAAGCCAAATTAAAAATTTGGTTGTACTTTGTAAACAAACAACGCACTTTCGGTTTGGCACTTACTTGCCATGTTTTATACATTTCTTAAGTTTGATTCTCTTTAAATTGACTGTCAAAGAACTGAATAATCATGTTGGCTATTTTATTGTGTTCATTTTTCCGGATTATTGTTTCATTATCTTTAAAAAACACAGGTGCACTTCTTTTTAATCCATTTTTAGCCTCATTCATAAATATATAGTGCCCAATCTCTCCTTTTAATTCAATATATTTCGATAATTTTATTAATGTATGATAGTGTTTTGCATTCGTTTCAACGGGTGCTATTTCATCTTTTTCAGCACCAATTATTAATATTGAATCCGTGATATTCCCAAATTGATTTTTTTGTTTAAACCCCTGACCTATTGCAGGAGCCATTGTTACAAATGAAGTAATCCTATCATCTTTTAGATTTTTAAAGGTATTTCCCTTTTTTATAACCTCAGGCTTTATGAGCTTTGATAAGTTTTTTAGTTCGGGGATATCAAACTCTTTTTTGCCTTCTTCCGTATCTGAGAATTCTTTTAAAAAATTATAATTTAATACTCCACCAGCTAAGGCAATGGTTGTATATCCACCTAATGAAAACCCTGCCATTCCTATTTTGGTAGAGTCAATTTTAGAATTGAATTTAGGGTTGTTCAAAATATGATCAAGTGAAAAACTAATGTCTAATGGTCTATCCCATACTTTGATGAAATTTTCTGGAATTTTATTGTCAAATGTATTTCCGTAATGGTCAACTGCTAAAACTATAAATCCGTTTGCGGCCAATTCGCAAGCAAGCCACATTTGACTTATTCTGTTTCCTCCTGTTCCATGGGAAAGTAAAATTAATGGAGATTTTTCTGATAAAAAATCAGCGTCTTTGGAAGTTGGAGGTACTATAAACGGAAATTCGGTTGTTATATTCACTTTTGTAGTATCATTGGTAGGATACCAAATTTCGGTTATTAAAGGTCTGTTTCTTAAAGAATCAATAATGGTAAAATTAGATTGACCAACCGCATATTTATGTGTTTTTAAATAGGTTTTAAAAGTTATTGCTTTATGATTACTGTCATTACAAGCTATAGTAGAGAGTAAAGCGAATAAAACGATTGAAAAAAGGAGGGCTTTAAAATGCATGGCCTGTTTATTTTGAATTAAAGCCAAAATTAGAGTGCTTAAGATTAAAAAGCATTGACAAAAATCAAAGGTTCTTATTTTTTGGTCTTTAACCTACTTAGTGTTTCCTGTGATATTCCTAAGTAACTTGCTGAAATTTTATTGGGTAACCTTTTCAATAATTCAGGATGGTTTATTTTAAAGTCTTCATATAGATGTTTCCCATCCATTGCAATTAGTTTTTCAATTCTTTTTATACTATTCACATAAGTTTGTTCAAGAATGCTCGTGTAGAATTCCCTCCAATTTGGCACTATATTGTTAAGTTTTTTGAAATTCGAATAGGAAATGTAGAATACGTCGCTTGCTTCCACTGTCTGTAGGTAAGAACGTGAAATTGTTTGCTCTAAAAAGCTAGGGAATATCGTAATAAAGTCATTTTCAATTGCAATTTGTCTTGTCCACTCTTGACCATCATCTCTAGTACAAACAACTCTTAAACACCCTTTTTGCACAAAAAACAGATGTTTACAAATTTTGTTCGGATGAATTAATATTTGATTTTTCTTGGATTGAAGTTTCTTGAAACAAACCAAAATATTTTCTAATTCTTCATTAGAAATAACCATTTTTTGTGTTAGGTATTTCTTAAGATAGCCGGGCATATATTTTATTAAGTAATGTCATTCCCATTTTGGTTGATGCCAACGTCTTTGTGTATGAGTAGTAGCGATTTTATAGACACTATTTTTCTGGAAGTAAAATACAAAATAAAAAGTAATAGCGATTTGAGTTATAAACCAAATCGCTATTAATTATACACGTCTTTGTTGTACAACGTTTTTATTCCTAAAACTGATAGCCAATACGTAAGTGTAGATTTATCGCGGTTTCTCCTTTATTTTTTGAAAACCCGGCATTTTTAGAAAAATATTGAATATAACCAACTCCAATACCCGTTTCATAATTAAAGTGTTTTCCTAAGTTTCTTTTAATTCCCCAAGTTGGAATTATTGATAAGTTATCTACGATTTGTGCGTTTTTTTCATCTCCAAAGTCGAGAAGTAAATCGTCTGAACGAAAACTTGTTTTAAGAGAAAAGAAATTTCCACTATTATTGTCTATTCGTTTTGATTTACTTGCGCGTTTATCCAGATTATAATACCAACGTGGTTCTAAAGTAATAACGGTAGTCAGCAGAAAACCAGCATCAGGATAGAAGTCATCATTGTCATAAGCATCAAAACCTAATTCAGTTCGTAGAGCAATTTGATTTGATAGTTTTGTAGCCTTACCCTTTTTGACCTTCGACGGGCGCGGCCCTCCCCAATGCTGGAAGGAATTACTGACGTTTACGGATCAACCATAGGAACTACTTGCAAACCGCGGGGCAGAAGTGCTGTGCCTTAAGGTAAATGCTAAACCAAAAAGAGACAGGACGGTTCGCCAAACTGGCGCAAAAGTTGGATTTGGGTCACTAGAAAAATGCTGAAGTTCAAAGCCCAATACAAAACTGCGGCAAGTCTGCCGAAATACGACTCCATAAAAAACGCTAAAAAGAAAGCTTTCCCCATAGAAGGAGATCGGATCCGTCAACAATATATTCAGCCCTGGCCTATCGGCGGGCCGAATACTTAGTTATTGTGCCCAGTTTTTTTATTCTATATTTTAAATAGTTTACTTTCTTGTGATAATTTCAACACTTCATAAATACTAGTATCTATGTCAGTTGGAAGTTTGTCACGAAGAACAGGTGCTATATATTGACAATTTATTTCATTAATGATAGTAGTCATTAAATTCAAAATTTGGTTGCCATGTACTGTCTCAATTTGGTCATGAATGATGAAATGTAGCGATTCAATGTCTAAAGAATCGGCAAATTGAATATATGCTAAATCAAACGCTGCAATCTGCCCTTTCTTTTTACCAGTTCCTAAATTCCCACTAATACTAGTTATATTTAGTTCATAACCCTTTTCGGTTTTTTCTGAACTCATAACAAATTGTTCCCCATATAACTTATTTGAAATTGAAGAAAAATACTTATTGAATTCAGAAATTCGTTCTTGAATTAGACCATCTTTATCAGTAATAGATTTATCTATCTCACTTAATTGAGTAGAAATGTCGTCTAATTTATCCATTGAGTTTTTCCATAATCTTTTTAGCTCTTCAAGATTACCTTTTTTCTCATATGCTACATTTAGATTTGTAATTATTGTTTGAAGTTCTGAAACAGCGCCAGATTTTTTCAGTTTAGTTGTAAATTTTTCCTCGTTTATTAATAATTCTTGTAGTTCTCTCCTTTTTGATATAATTGACTCATTTAAAACTGGAAGTTCTTCAGTTATGAAATTAATTTTTTCTGAAAGCATTGAATTATGGAAATTCAATGTTTCTTCAAAAGATTTTTGAATAGAAGGATTTAGAATTTTTGCTTCTTTATACAGAAATTGAATTTGAGATACATTAATATTTGAGTATTCTTTTTCAAGTTCAGCTTTACTTTCTTCAATAAGTTCCTTGCGTATTTCGATTTGGCTTATTTCAGTAGAAATTTTATTGATTCGAGATTTAATTAAATTTAAAGAAGATAAGTCATCATCATAATTTTCGTTAATGTTGAAATTTTCTTTTGTAATTTCTAAATCGGAAATAGTACGATTAATTACAGTTAGCGACTGTTCAATTTGAGAAAGATTGCTTTCTTTTCTTAATCTTTTTTGTAAATTTTCTTCAATCTTTTTTTGAGATAGCAATCGCTGTTTTTTGTCAGCATCATCTAAGTCTATACCTAACCAAAAAAGATAAAGAGGTTCATACTCATCTGCGGTTGTATTAAAATGTAGAACTTTTACAGCGTTAACTAATCTGTTTTTCTCATCTCTAATATTCTTTGCAATAAGTTGTCTAAAAGTCGGTTTTAGTTTGTCAGAGTCAAAAATTAACTCCTTTAATTTTATTTTAAAATTATCATCATTAAACTGTTCTCCATTAATTTCTTGAATTTTATCTTTTCTAGTTAAAAAATTTCTACGAATAGTTATTTCCCTTGAATTCTCGACATCTAAATCTTCTTTTAGAATTAAGGTGATAATTATATTATTGTTTTTAAGAAAGTTTTCAATAACATTATTTCCTTTATTTTTAAATTCTTGGTCTTGGTATATATTTTTCCCTTTACCGCCTAGACAAAAATCTATTAGACGTATTGCAGTTGTTTTTCCAACATTGTTGCCAGACTCTTGCTCATTATCCGTATTAGTTTCATCAACTATTAAATTAATTCCTTTATGAAAAAAAACTTCTCTTATGACGTTTTTGTCATTTTCTATTTTTAAAAGTTTTAGAAACATTTTTTAATTTTTCCTTTGTCGATGTCAACTACACAATTTAAATATAACCAATCTAAACTAAGAATGAATATGTTCATTGAAACCGTTTGACTATTTTGAATACCACTATATAATTCTAGAAAATCAAATTTTTCATTCTTAGATTTTGTTAGTTCATTAAGTATTAATGAACCGATAAAGTATAAAGAATGTTCTGGATTTATGTCTTTATTTAAAATCATATAGGCTCTTCTAAAATTTTACAACGTACAAATGCATCAACGATTATAATCTTCATGCCAATATTAACAGCTTCAAAAGGAATGTCTTCCTTTGCATTTGGACTTTTTTCGAATAACTCCCATAAATAGTTTTCAACAAGTTCAATTAATTTATCGGCATTTTCTCGAATCTTTTCAATAGTCGAATCTTCTCCAAGAATTTCACCTTTAGCTTTTAAATAAAGTTTATTGATGTTTTGCAAAAGCAATTCTTTTTTAAACGAACCTTGTTTTTCAATTTCTGAATATATTTTATTCAACTTTCCATGATAAACTTTATACTGTTCAAGAATTGGTTTGTAAACTATAACTTTATTGTAATCGATTTTTTTGTCAGGGCTGTAAATGTTTGTTGAAGTTAATATGTCAACATTATCTAAGCTTATAGAACTGATATGATTAATCACAGTTGCTAATGAGGATGGATATTTGTTTAAAATATCAGTTGTTCCAATTTTTTTTAAAATATCTTTTTCGTGATTTTGTTTCATTAGTTTCAAAGATGAAACTGTGTGTTTTGAAACATCATTAGTTGCGATATGATGATTTGCACATAACAAAATTAAATTGTCGTAGCTAGCCCTTTCCTTATCTGTCATGTTAGGGTCATATCGTTCGCCTCCTTTTTCTGCTCCAGCGATATGACATATATTAGATAAATTTGTATCGTTTTTAGGACTTGTAAAAGTAGTGGTGCACCCTGGAAATGCGCATTGATTTCCAGATAAACTATACAGTCTTTTAATTGTCAGTTGGCTATAATTTCTTGGTCCTTTTCCCACTAAGCAAATATAGGATTTTAAATGTTTTAATTATGGTTTTTTAAATTCTGACTAACGTCAAATTAAGTTGCTGATATCTAGGGCAATTGTAAATCCTAGATCTTCAGGTTTTAATTCAAATTTATCTATTTGTTTTTT
>NZ_QJJZ01000027.1 GCF_003201775.1 Arenibacter sp. ARW7G5Y1
GGCCTCATCAGGGGATCCAAAACGGAAATCGCAATTCGTTGGCCGCCAACCCCGTTCAAAAGAGCTTCAAGTACGCCTTCACCACCATCGGAAATCGGGATTTCGAAGATTTCGGCATTCGGAGCTACCTTTCTGATTCCCACAGCTATATTGGCAGCCACTTCTTGGGCCGATAAGCACTCCTTAAAAGAATCAGGGGCTATTACGATTTTCATTGTGTATTAATTGGCAAGGTTATCTTTGGAATCTTAAATAGATGTCGATAATTTATTAAATATCAACATGTAATAAATTAAATATGTCTTGTTAATTAGCAAATACTTCTAATCAATTTTCGATTTTAATCGCACAAAATCAACCAATAACGGGAAGGCCGGCTCTGTCATATTGTGTCCGTAACCGTCCATTTCGTATAGGGTAATGTCTTTATGCCCAACAACTTTCATCATCCTGTAGAAGTAGGCGTTCTCTTCGTAGCGTCCCAGCATTTCTTTTTCCCTATCTCCAGTAATCAATAAGGTGGACGGTGCATTTTTTCTCACGTGGTACAAAGGCGCTAGCTTGTCTATAACAGGCTGTTCCCCCGGAATACCCCTTTCCTGCCTTATGGTAAAATGGGTAATGGTATGGCCGCTAAATGGGACTAGACCAGCGATCATATCCGAACTTAAATTATGTTTTTCAAGTCGGCTTTTATCCATAACCGCCATTAAGCCCAAGTAACCCCCTGCTGAATGTCCGGAGACAAATATCCTACTGGAATCGCCATTATAACGATCAATATTTTTATATACCCAAGCAATTGCTGCAGCAGCATCCTCGATACAGGTTTCGGCCTTTACCTTTGGGGAAAGCCTATACCCTACACCAACTACACAAAATCCTTTTTCTTTTAAGGCAGATGGTATTTCTTTTTTACCAGCAGTTAAACCTCCCCCATGAAACCAAATAACCACTGGGACTTTATGATCCACTTCCGGATATTGGATATCCAAAAGGTTTTGGTCCTGCATATATGTGCTCCGATCGGTAGTTGGGGTATCGTAGTAAAATATATTTTCTATCGTCTTATAGCTAAGGGCCTGACCATTGGCAATTAAGGGCAATACTGCCAAAAACATATAAATAACTAGCTTTTTCATGGCTTAACTATAATTTAAAATGATTATATGGATATGAATTTTCCCCTAATATCATAAAAACAGTTTAAATAAATTATCCTTTTTTGTTTAAAAGATAAAATAGGATTAAATACGGTACCCCATGAAACCCTCTAAGTACCTTAATGATTTATTAAGCACTAAAGTCAATATATAATCTGAATTGGATAAAATTTAGGCTATAAAACGTCTATGATATAGGTTATATTTGTATGGAAGGTCTTTCTCAATGGTGTGCCCCGAGCCTATTGATACACATAAAGTTTGATGTTTAATTTTTAGTTGTTTCAATTATGGATTTTAAATTGATGACCAGTGATTTAAAGATATTTACTTAATTTTTAAATTTAAGTATTGATGTCAATTTTAAGCGGCAATGTTAGGTTATATATAATAGGTGTTGTTAACTTGAAGCGTGGCCAATACGTAGTTGTATTTAGTTGAAAAAGCCTATTGATAAGTAAAAAAATAATTTTGAATATGAAAATTGTTGTTCTAGACGGACATACCTTAAATCCGGGCGACTTAAGCTGGGGAAAATTAAAGGAATTTGGTGAGTTAACGGTTCATGACAGAACCGATTATAATAATGATATAATTATTAAAACCATAGGTAATGCAGAGATTGTCCTTACCAACAAAACACCCTTGCCCAAAGAAGTTTTGGACAAAGTGCCTTCCTTGAAATATATAGGGGTGTTGGCCACGGGTTACAATATTGTTGATGTGGACACCGCCAAAAAATTGGGTATGGTAGTCACCAATGTGCCCAGCTACGGAACTACCGCCGTGGCGCAGATGACCATGGCCCTATTGTTGGAAATGTGCCATCATGTAGGAGACCATAATCGTGCCGTGAAGGAAGGGGAATGGTCCAAAAGCAAAGATTTCTGTTTTTGGAACTACCCCCTTATAGAATTGGATGGCAAAACTTTAGGTATTATCGGTTTTGGTAGAATTGGGCAGGCTACGGCCAAATTGGCCCAGGCATTTGGTATGAATATTTTGACTTCAGGGAGCAGAAAGAGACCTGAATTGGAGAGCGGCAGTTGTAAACAGGTGGCTATGGATGAACTCCTAATGCAATCGGATGTAATAAGTCTACATTGTCCTCTTACCCCTGAAACGGAAGGAATTATAAATGCTTCCAATATTTCCAAAATGAAAGATGGAGCCATGATTATTAACACCTCTCGCGGACAATTGATCGTAGAGCAGGATTTAAAGGAAGCTTTGGACAATGGTAAACTTGCCGGGGCGGCCCTTGATGTAGTTTCCAAGGAGCCCATTGCTGGGGACAATCCATTACTAAGGGCCAATAACTGTATCATTACGCCCCATATTGCCTGGGCCCCAAAGGAATCAAGGAGTAGATTGTTAAATACCGCCCTTGAAAATTTGGAAGCTTTTTTAAACGGGAACCCTATTAATGTAGTGAACAATTAAGTCCATATCCTTATTCCAGAGACCATAAATTCCAGACCAATGGCATTGAACCTAAAACTAAGTAACAACCAAAATATCTATGGGACCTGTATTTTGTCTACTTCTCCCATTTGGTCCAAGGTTGTAAAAGGGATGGGCCTGGATTTTGTTTTTCTGGACACGGAACATGTTCCCTTGGACAGAACGGAACTAACCCTTTTATGTCAGGTGTATAGCGCCCATGGTATGTCCCCAGTTGTTCGTATACCAAGTCCAGACCCCTATTCGGCATGTATGGCCAAAGATGCTGGGGCTGTGGGGGTACTTGCCCCTTACATTGAAAATATAGATCAAGTACAACAAATGGTAGGCGCCACCAAGTATAGACCCTTGAAGGGGGAGCGACTGCAAAATGTGCTTAGCGGAAAGGAAGAATTATCGGCAGCATTAAAATCGTATTTGCACAACTTCAATCAGGACAGTTTGTGTTTTATAAATATAGAGAGTACCATCGCGGTACAGAGATTGGACGAGCTTATTAAAGTTCCTGGTTTGGACGGAATCATTATAGGCCCTCACGATCTATCGATAAATATGGGATTGCCGGAACAATATGATCACCCCGATTTTGTGGGGACCGTGAAAAATATAATACGCAAGGCCAGGGCAAAAGGGCTGGCTGCGGGAATTCATTTTCCCGCCCATCCGGAATATCAGATAAAGTACGTCAAGGAAGGTGCCAATATTGTTTTGCACAGTTCGGATATGCGTCTCTTTAGTCAAAAACTTTCTGAGGATCTCAGTAGTATTAAACAGGCTTTGGGCGATAACCACAATTTGTCGGCCGGCGGCGAGTTGGCAATTTAATAGTAAAGGAAATACAGCTCGTTACTAGGTAATTAAATTAATTTATATGAACAGAATTTTTAAACTTTCCCTGTACTTAATTCTGTTTATAGTTTTTGTTCCATCTACTCTTTTTGGACAAAAGGTCGATTTAAGTGAAGCTCAAATAATCAGTTTGGGGAAGAGGGATCCCTTGGTCCTAAATGCCATCACCCTTTTACAGGAGGAAGTAGCTAAAAGGAGTAGTATTGCACTGTCTAAGGGAAATAAAATACCGAAACAAACCCAAAGTGCTATAATTGTCGGACTTGAAAAGGATCTTGATAAATTACCGTTGGAATACTGGCGGCACTTGATGGCTATGCCAGAAATAAAATCGGAAGGTTACAAGATAACCGTGGTTCCCAAAACTAAAGTTGTACTTGTGGTGGGGAACGATGCCAGAGGTGTGCTATATGGAGTTGGAAAACTTTTAAGGAAATTGGAAATGTCCCAGAGACAAATTTTGTTGCCTTCCGATCTGAATATGGCTACCAGTCCGGCCTTTCCGATAAGGGGCCACCAATTGGGCTATCGCCCAAAGACCAATTCCTATGACGCATTTTCAGTAGAACAATTTGATGAATATATCCGTGATTTGGTAGTTTTTGGTGCCAATAGTATTGAAATAATGCCACCCCGTACCGATGATGACTTCACCAGTGTTCATATGAAGATCCCAGCGATTGAAATGATTGTGGAACAATCCAAAATTTGTGATAAATATGGCATGGATGTTTGGATGTGGTATCCCAATATGGGATCGGATTATACAAGTCCCGACTCCTTAAAGTTGGAAATTGAGGAGCGCCGTAAGGTGTTCAAAGCAGTGCCTAGATTGGATGCGTTATTTGTTCCAGGAGGAGATCCAGGGGATCTTGAGCCTGATGAATTGTTCAACTGGCTGGAAAAGGAAGCCGCAGTGCTACAGGAGTATCATCCCAATGCCAAAATTTGGGTATCCCCTCAGGTTTTTAGACCCACCAATGCCTGGTTTGAAACTTTTTATGCACATGTAAACAAAGGCTACCCTTGGTTTGGTGGCATTGTATTTGGACCATGGATTAAAACACCTATTAAAGAAATCAGGGAGCGCTTAAATCCGGGGATTCCTATAAGACGATACCCGGATATAACCCATAGTTTAAGCAGTCAATACCCCATTCCACATTGGGATTTGGCCTATGCCATTACCCTTGGCAGGGAGTGTATTAATCCAAGGCCCATCGACCAGAAAATTATTCACAATGCCTTTGACCAATATGCACAGGGAAGTATAAGTTATTCCGAAGGTACCAATGACGATGTTAACAAGATGGTATGGAGTGATCAGGATTGGGATCCGGAAACACCCGTAATGGAAACCTTACGGGATTATGCACGCTATTTTATGGGTCCCCAATATATTGAGGCTGTTTCCCAAGGATTAATGGCCTTGGAAAAAAACCTTCAAGGCCCCTTACTTACCAACGATGGTGTAATTAGAACCTTGCAGCAGTGGCAGGAACTGGAAAAAAATGCTACAAAGGAAGTATTGGGTAATTTTCGTTTTCAAATGGGACTCATAAGGGCCTATTTTGACGCTTATCAATATAGAAGATTGATTTATGAGACGGAATTGGAACAAAGGGCAAGGGAAATTTTATCCGAGGCAAGAACTATGGGGCCTATCAAAGCCATTGCAGCAGCCAAAGCTATTTTATATAAGGCGAAGTTGCAACCTGTAATGCCGGAATGGAAAAATAGATGCTTTTCCTTGGCCGATGGACTGTTTAAAAGCATAGGCGCCCAATTAACGGTAGACAAACATTTTGCCGCTGCTGGGCGAGGAAATTTTATAGATAATATTGATGTTCCCTTGAACGATGGTATGTGGCTAATAGACCAACTTTCCATGATTGAAAGGAATGGAACTGAGGTTGATAAAATGGAGGCCATAGCCAATTTGTTGGAGCGGAATAACCCGGGGCCTGGTGGATATTATGACAATTTCGGAACACCAGGTAGTTGGAACAGGGTGGTTTCCGATTCTAGTTATGAAGAAGACCCTGGCGGGTTGAAATCCCCCCGGGTCAGTTTTGGCGTAGGCCTGCGAGGTGAAGAATGGGTACATGAAATAACGGCCGTGGGCTTTGATGGGCATACAACTCCATTATCTTGGATGAACCAAGTTACGGCCTTGTATGACGAACCCTTACAAATGGTGTACCCTAATTTGGATCCTGAGGGCTCCTATTTAATTAGGGTGGGTTATACAGGGCGTTTCCGTTCAAAAATTAAATTGATGGCAGAGAACGAATTGATACACGATTACATTATTACCGGAGACCAGCCCATATATGAGTTTAAAGTTCCTGCCAACACCTTACAGGACGGAATACTTGAACTGGAATGGAGCTGTGGGGAGGGAGAACGGGGATCCCAAGTTTCCGAAATTTGGATTATAAAGGAAGATGAAATGAATAAAAAGTAAGTCATGGAGGACAAAAAGAAAGATTGGGCCAGTAGAAGAAAGTTTATTCTTCAATCGGGCCTGGCCGTTGTAGCCATACCATTTACACAGATTTCCTGTCAAAATTCAAATGAAAGGAAAGCAATAGAAGAAAATGAGGATTCCTTTGAATTTGCGTTTCTAACGGATATACATATAAAACCGGAAATGAATGCGCCAAAAGGATTTCAAATGGCCATAGACAAGGTAAATGAATTGAAACCGGATTTTGTACTTACCGGAGGGGATTTGGTATATGACACGATGCGCGGTAATTTTGATCAAAGTGAATCTTTGTTCACCCTCTATAAGAACATGTGTAAGGGCTTTAATATGCCTGTTTATAATTGTATTGGTAATCATGACCTTTTTGCCATCTATGAGGAAAGTCCAGAGTCTGAAGATCATCCCGATTATAAATACGGAATGTGGGAAAGACATTTTGGGGACACTTACTACTCTTTTGATCATAAAGGCTGGCATTTTATTACATTAAATTCCTTGGATGTAACAGAAAATAAAAGATATCAGGGCACCTTTCATGATAAACAGTTGGCATGGTTAAGAGAGGATATTGCAAAGGTGGATAAAGACACCCCCATAATCATCACCACCCATATTCCTATGATTTGCACCTATTCCCAATTAAACGGTAGTGAAGGTAGTAGAACTGTCAACAATGCTTCCGATGTATTTAAGATATTGGAAGGCCATAATTTAAAACTGGTTTTACAAGGACATATTCATTGGAAGGAATACGGATTTATCAATGACCGATTTCATTTTTTAACGGGAGGCTCCATTGCAGGGAACGGATGGAAAGGAAGAAGGCACAATACCAAGGAAGGCTTTGTTAGAATTAGGGTAAGTGGAAACGACTTTTCATGGGAGTACATAGACCACGGTTGGGAAGCCGAAAGGCTTAAATTGGCGGAAAATAACATTTAGGGTTTTAAAATTATTATCAGTTAAATTAGAAGTTGGGATATTTTTTTAAAATGAAGGTTAGAGCAAATATCGATTTTACTACCCTTTTGGAAGAGGTCTATACGCCTTGCGGACTAAAAGTGTCCAACCATGTGCAGGACAAGGAAGGTAAAGAATATGAAGCCTCCTCATTTCAATTGGATGCGTTACGGGTTATATCAAGAAAGGCTAAGATCACTCCAAAGAAAATTGGGCAATTCGTTACCTTATGGAAAAGAGATGCGAATGGCGAAACAACTCCCTATGAAGAGACCGATAAGGTAGATTTATTCGTAATAAATATCCAAGAAGGACCACATAGTGGACAATTTGTATTTCCCAAGGACGTTCTGATGGAAAAAGGCATAGTATCCCATACCAAAAAAGAAGGGAAACGTGGCTTTAGGATATATCCTCCCTGGTCCCAACCTACCAACAAAACAGCTCTATCTACCCAGAAATGGCAGTTGGAATATTATTTGGGAATTGGTCAGCATCCAAAAACGGACATCGGTAAGGCAAAATACCTTTATCAACTGAAGTAATGACAATTTTGGGATGCCGTGGATATTGTTAGTCACTCCTTTGACCATCCTTTTTTGTTTGGTAAACAGAGACAGGTCAGATTATGGTTATCCAACCTCCTTTCGCAACACTTCCAACGGAGGACTTTTTATAACACTTCTACTATTGGTTATACCTATCAACAAGACCAATAAAGTAATTCCAGGGAACAGTACCAGAAAAGGAAATAAGGATGGTTTAAAAGCTGATTCAAATACGAAAAAAGCCAGTAACTGGCTACTTACCAAAGACAGCAAAATTCCAGATAGACCTCCCAGGATACCCAAATAAAGGTACTCAAGAGCTACTATTTTAAGTATTTGCCTGCTCTTGGCACCTAGGGTCCTTAGTAGTACACTTTCACGAATACGCTGATATTTACTGGTTCTTACTGCACCCATTAGTACAATTATCCCCGTAAGGATGCTAAAAAATGCCATAAAATTTATAATCCATGAAATTTTGTTCAACAGCCCCTCGATGATCACTAAAATTTGCCTTATGTCCAGAATAGATACATTGGGAAATAATCTAACCAATTCCTTTTGCAGTTTGGCCGATGCATTTTCATCGGGCACATTGGTGGTAAGTACTGTAAATTGGGGAGCCTTTTCCAGGACACCTATGGGAAATACTATGGAAAAGTTAAGTTGCATTCGGCCCCAATCCACTGTTCTAATGCTTGATACAACGGTATTCATAATTACCCCCTGAACATTAAAGCTTAGCTTATCCCCCACTTTCACCTTGGCATCCCTGGCAAAATTATCACTTATGGAAATAGGTATTTGTTCTTTAGAGATTACTTTTGGAACCCATTCCCCAGCTTCCAATTTTTCGGAGGCGATAAGGCTATCCCTGTAGGTTACCCTAAATTCATGGTTCAATATCCAAGAGTTAATCCTTGAAGTGGTATCCTTTCTGATTTCGTTTACAGTCTCCCCCTGTATGCTATTTACGCGCATAGTAACTATCGGGATATCCGTCAATACAGCATGACCGTCGTTCCGTATTGTAGTGGCTACGGCTTCTTTCTGTTCGGTTTGAATATCCAGAAGAATTATATTGGGACTATTGGCATCTGTTTCCAAAGAAGATTTAGCCAGTAAGAAGTCTTTGGTAAAGTATAGGGTGCTTATTAAAAAGGTGCCAATACCAATGGCAAGGACCAAGGTCAAGGTTTGGTTCTGCGGTCTAAAAAGGTTGGATAAACTATGACGGGCAGTAAAACCCCAAGAAGTAGGAAAATATTTTTTTATTGCCTTCATGGCCAATGCGGACAAACCGGCCATGATGGCGAAGGTAGCTACCATGCCTATCACAAAAAACAAGGAATATTTCCAATCCTTTAATAACCAATATGAAAAAAGAAATAAGAAGGCCAAAATGGCCAAAGAAACCACAATCAATCCCCGTCTAGATCTTGACTTATCCACTTCTTGAACCCTTAAAGCTTGTAGTGGCGAGACATACAGGGTATTCATTAGTGGGTAGAGAGCGAAAAGAACGGACATGAAAAGGCCCAAGAGTAGTCCCATGGCAACTGCCTTTGGAGCCAAAGTTAAATGTACATCCACCGGCAATAGATCTCCAAGAAGTAATGGGAATATTTGCTGTAAAACAATACCTAATGCTGTACCTACGGCTCCCCCAAACAGACCAAGTACTGCAATCTGCAATAAATAAATCAGGAAGGTTTGTTTTTTGGTAACACCTAGGCACTTTAGAACGGCCACCGATCTTAATTTTTCCTTTATATAAATATTGATGGCACTTGCAATGCCAATACAACCAAGGAGGAGGGCTATAAAAGCGACCAGATTGAGGAACTTACCAAAATTTCCATAACGGCGTCCTAAATTGGCACTCGTAGAGGTGTGGGTATCCAAATCGGCACCTTCGGCGTCCAATATAGGGTCCAACTCTTTATCCAGTGCCTCAAGATCTGTATCAGGTTGAACAAAATAGAATTCATAATCCAACCTACTGCCCTGCTGTATCAAGCCCGTTTCTTTAATAAACCTGTATGGAATCACTACCGGTGGTGCCACGGAACTAAACAGGCCAGAGCTACCTGGTATCGATTTTATTGACCCGGCAATGGGAAAGGTAACTTCCCCAATTTTAATGCTGTCTCCGGCTTTTAGGTTATACTGAAGCATAACGGTAGCATCCACTAGAGCCGCACCTTTATGTTGGTAGTTACCCGCTGCCGTCGTTGGTACTGTCTCCAATGTGCCATAAAAAGGAAATTCTCCTTCAATACCCCTAACCTGTACCAATTTGGAGGCCCCTGACTTGGGAAAGGCAGCCATGGACGGAAAGTTTATTTCTTTGGCATCGGCCCCGCCAAGGGAATCCAAAAGTCTTTCAACCCTTTCATTTGGTGGATTTCTACTATCCACAATAAAATCGGCCCCCATTAAGGATTTGGACTGTAGGGAAATATTTTTTTTAAGATTTTCGCCAAAAGATTGTATGGATACCACCGCAGCAATCCCCATAATAATGGAGGCCATAAAAAGAAAAAGTTTTCTTTTGCTTGCTTTTCCATCGCGCCATGCCATTTTTAGTAGCCATAAAAAACCTGATCTTGAAGTACTATTATGTCCGTTCACAGTGTAGTTGTTTCTTGGTTGGCAATAATCCTACCTCCTTTTAACCTTAGTATGTGTTGGGTTTTGGCTGCCAATTCCAAATCGTGGGTAACTATAACCAAAGTAGTGCCTGCATCTGCATTAAGTTGAAAAAGTAATTGTATTACCTTTTCACCTGTTTCCGCATCCAAATTACCGGTAGGCTCATCGGCGAATAAAATGGAAGGCTTGTTGGAAAATGCCCGGGCCAAGGCAACGCGCTGTTGCTCCCCACCTGAGAGCTGGGACGGATAATGATGGAATCGATTTTGTAGACCTACCTTATCCAGAAGTTCCATCCCGTTCTTCATAGCATTTTTATCCCCCCGTAATTCCAGAGGGATGGCTACATTTTCCAAAGCGGTCAGTGTTGGTAGCAATTGGAAATCCTGAAACACAAAGCCTACGTTCCCATTGCGTAGTATGGCCCTCTCATCTTCATTTAAACTCCCTAATTCGGTGCCGTATAGGGTTACCATTCCCGAATCGGGTCGATCCAGACCCGCACATATACCAAGTAAAGTTGTTTTTCCGCTCCCTGATGGGCCTACAATGGAAAAAGTATCCCCTTCCTCCACATCAAAAGAAATATCCTGTAATACCGTCAATTTTTTAGAGCCACTGGTATAGATTTTCCCTAAATTGCTTACGTTTAATATCTTTGCCATATAATTTCTATTTCGTGGTTTTCCAAAGTAGGCAAAATACAGAAATGATTTTGATTTTAATCCGATATCCCATGCGAACCTTGTTAAGATTTTCTTATTTATTTTTCATTTTTTTCGCTTCTTGTGGAAATATAGCAACCAAGAAGACCGATGCCGGGGAAAAAGAGGAAAATTCCATAGAAAGCAAGATGGAGGCGAAGAGCGAGAGCGAAGTAATTCTGTTCTTTGGTAATAGCCTAACAGCAGGTATGGGGCTTGACCCAAATGAAGCTTTTCCCGCTTTGATCCAAGAGAAGGTAGATTCACTGCAACTGGCTTACAAAGTGGTGAATGCCGGCTTAAGTGGGGAAACTACGGCCAGTGGTAAAAATAGATTGGACTGGGTGCTTAATTCTGAAATAGCCGTTTTTGTCCTGGAATTGGGGGCCAACGATGGTCTGCGGGGTATTCCCTTGGAAGAAACCCGAAGCAACTTACAGGAAATTATACATATGGTGCAACAAAAAACTCCCATGACGACCATTATTTTGGCTGGTATGCAAATACCCCCCAATATGGGTCAGGACTATACTGCGGAATTCAAGAATATATTTCCAGATCTAGCCAAAAAAAATAATATTGGCCTTATTCCATTCCTGTTGGAGGATGTGGCAGGAAATCCAGAATTAAATCAACCTGATGGAATACACCCTACGGCCGAAGGTCAAAAGATTATTGCCAACAATATATGGCCCATAATTGCAACTGCAATTAAACAATGAGCCAATATATTATTATGGAACAATAGTGGATATGGATATATGAAGGGAAATTGACAGCCTTTTAGATTGATAACACCACAGGTGAAATACATTGGTAAAAATGGCGTTTGTATTTATGAATCCATTTAATTGGTGCATGGCCATAAGTACATCCCAAGAAATTATAAATTCCCCGCAATAATTTAACCATCCTATAATGACAGATCCCCGGGACCAAATTAAATTACTAACAGAGAGGCTCCAACTTTTGCTCCGCAGACAGGATGAGTTTTCAAGGGAAATAGAAATGCTCCGGAAAGATATCAATCTCCTGAGGAAAAGCCATGAAAACCCGGGTCCTTCCAAGGTGTTATCTGCAGCGGTAGCACCGACCAAAGAACCTTTTGAGGAAGAAGTACAGGATTCGGCATTCGTTTCTGGACAGGGGAATACTTTTGTTGGAAAGGAGTCTGCCAGAACAGCGAAAAACCCCAAATTAAAGCTGGATATAGAAAAATTTATTGGTGAGAATCTAATCAATAAAATAGGAATAATCATTACGGTCATTGGTGTGGCCATAGGGGCAAAATACTCTATGGATCACGATCTGATCAGCCCACTTACCAGGATAATATTGGGCTATTTGGCAGGTGCGGGACTCTTGGGATTCGGTATAAGATTAAAACAAAAATTCGAGAACTATAGTGCTGTATTGGTAAGTGGCGCCATGGCCATTTTCTATTTTATCACCTTTGCCGCTTATAGCTTTTATAACCTTTATCCACAGGGAATAGCCTTTACCCTTATGGTCATATTTACTGTTTTTACAGTGGTAGCGGCTATTAATTATAATAGGCAAGTAATTGCCCTTATTGGATTGGTGGGTGCCTATGCCATCCCATTTTTGTTGAGTGAAGGTTCGGATGAAGTGATGGTGCTATTTGGTTACATGGCAATTATTAATATTGGTATCCTTATCATCGCATTTAAAAAATATTGGAAACCACTTTATTATTCCTCTTTTGGATTGACCTGGTTTATGTTTTTTGTTTGGTACCTATCAAAGTATAAAACAGAAGAACATTTTGGAATGGCTTTGATTTTTATGGGCCTGTTTTTTCTTATATTTTACATGGCCTTTCTGGGATATAAACTCTTGCAAAAAGAAAAATTTGGAATTACCGATGTGATACTCCTTTTGCTAAATTCCATGATCTTTTTTGGATTGGGTTATAGTATATTGAATAATCATGAGGCAGGAAAACAACTTTTGGGATTATTTACGCTTATAAACGCCCTAATCCATTTTGTAGTAGGCTTTCTAATCTATCGCCAGAAACTGGCCGACGTTAATTTATTTTATTTTATTATTGGCTTGGTCCTGGTGTTTATAACTATTGCCGTCCCTGTTCAATTGGATGGAAATTGGGTAACCCTATTATGGGCTGGGGAGGCCACCTTATTATTCTGGCTTGGACGATCCAAACATGTTACCATATATGAACAACTCTCCTTTCCCTTAATGCTATTGGCCGTATTGAGCATCTTTGAAGATTGGTCGTGGGTTTATAGTGTCTACGATCCTGTTGATAGTGGAACAAAGATAAGACCCTTATTGAATTTAAATTTTCTTACGTCATTGCTGAGTATCTGTGCTTTCGGGTTCATGTATTGGACAGACCTAAATCAACGGGACTCCCCTAGCAATAAATCCAGAAACACCTACTTAAGAATCATTTCCATGTCCATTCCGGTCATTCTGGTATTGATAACTTATTTTGCCCTCAGGATTGAAATAACCACCTATTGGGACCAATTATACTTAGATTCTGCCCTTTTTATTACACCAGAAGGCCAAGATCATCCCAGTTATCTGTGGAATTATGACATTAAAAGTTTTAGGAATATTTGGACCATTAACTATACCTTGTTGTTTATGTCGGTACTTTCGTTTATTAACATTAAAAGGCTGAAGAGTCATCAATTGGGTGTATTTCAAATAGGGATAAATACTTTGGCAATTGCTTTCTTTTTGTTTATCGGCCTTTATGGGATCAGCGAACTTCGGGAAAGTTATTTGGATAGGATCAATAATGAATATTACCATATTGGTGCCTGGAATATAATAATTAGATACGTCTCTTATTTTTTTGTTGGTCTTACTTTATACGCCACATATATGTACAAGCGACAAGAATTTTTAAAACTGCGTTTTAGTATTGGCTATGATCTTTTATTATATATTACAATACTTTGGATTTCCTGTAGTGAATTGATCCATTGGATGGATATTATGGAATTTACACAGTCATACAAGTTGGGACTTAGTATATTATGGGGTCTTTATGCGCTATTTCTAATCGTTTTGGGTATATGGAAAAACAAGAAACATCTGCGGATAATGGCTATTGCCCTATTTGGAGTTACATTGGTTAAACTTTTCCTATATGACATATCACATTTGGATACACTAGCGAAGACTGTTGTCTTCGTTTCCTTGGGTGTGCTATTATTGATTATATCTTTTTTGTACAATAAATACAAACATATTATATCCAATGAAGTGGAGAAATAGACAAATCATCCTCATACTCCTTTTGACTTGTTCCCTGTGCTACGGTCAAATGGACCATTATCAATTCAAGAGATTGATTACAGGGGTAAATGATCAATGGCACAGGGTACCATTACCCGATTCAATTTTTGGCAAGGTATCAAGGGATTTATCCGATCTTAGAATATATGGCTTGGGGAACAATAACGATACTATTGAAGTTCCCTATCTGCTCCGTATCAATTCCAAAAAAATCAACAGTAGGGCTATTACTTTCAAAACATTGAATACGTCTTATAACAACAAGGGCTATTATTATACTTTTGAAGTGCCTGCCGCGGTTTCTATAAATCAAATAGATTTGAATTTTAAGGAGAGGAATTTCGATTGGAATATAGATCTGCAAGGTAGTTGGCAACAAGAGGAATGGTTTACTCTGGTAAATGATTATCGTATTCTATCCATAAAAAATGAACTGACGGATTATGAATTTACGACCGTTATCCTTCCCAATTCCAAATACCGTTTTTTTAGGTTACACATTAAAAGTGATAAAAAGCCTAATTTAATATCTGCCCAAATTTTTGATAATGAATCCACAGATGGGGAGTATAAAAAATATCCGATCAATGAAGTGATGATTGATGGGAATAGAGCCAAAAATACTACAGAAATAATAGTGGATCTGGCCAAGCCTATTCCAGTTGGTTCCATTTCCTTTGGGGTACGGGAACAATATGATTTTTATAGACCAATTGCCATATCACATATAATAGATAGTGTTAAAACCGATAAGGGTTGGAAGTATAATTATAATACTTTGCTAAAAGGGACATTGAGTTCATTGGAAGAAAGTAGCTTTGATTTTCCCAGTACTATTGTGCAAAAAATAAAAATAACGGTCTACAATGGAGATAATCAGCCGCTAACCTATGAAAATTTTCAAGTAAAGGGATTTCTACATGAATTGGTTGCCAGGTTTACCAAGGAAGGAACTTATTATCTAACTTATGGAAATAGTGAAGGTTCCTTTCCGAACTACGACATTGCACAATTTTCCAAAAATATCCCAGAAACCCTTGCTCCTTTAAAAGTAGGTAGTGAACAAAGGTTACGCAATCTACAATTTTTGGAGCAGGAGCCTATTTTTAAAAATAAGCTATGGTTGTGGGCCATCATTGCCATTATCATCATGGTTCTGGGCGGGTTCTCTTTAAATATGATAAAAAATCGGGATTAAATCCTACAGGTCTTTTTGAAAATGGTTGAGAGACAAATACAAAGCCTGGAATAATCAGTTTTTTCCGATACGTTGGGTGGACAATAAAATTGTGTCGACCATCCTGGCCCGCAATAGTGTAATAAGGAATGAAGAGCAAATTCTTATAGTGCCTAATGCTCCCCCTCTTAGGGCCTGTAAAGTGCTTTTAAGTCCAATTACGGAATGTATTGAAAGTCATTAAATCATATGGATTGGCTAACTTATTGGAAACCCTGTACCATAATTTTTGTTTATATTCGCTGCAAATAATTGCTATATAGTACAAGTCTACATGTGGGTTGAAAATTCCTTTCCAAGCAAATTATCGGTTACTATAGGGACATCTGTATCCAGTCCGTTTTATGGTGTTGGGTTGGTAGCTTCCATTAAATTACCTACCCAAAATCATTTATCGAAACCTATATTATCTTGAACATTGATTGGTTTTGCATCAACAACCTATTCCCAAATAATTTAAACCTAAATTCTATATATTAATTTAAAGTCGATTATGATAAAAAACAAAATTGCATTTTTATTCACATTTTTAATGGGTGTACTAACCATAGTTAGCGCCCAGAAGAGTGGAACATTATTGGAAAAAAAATCTATTCCAATTTTCGAGAACGGTGAGGCCCAGGTTGTTCCCGGATTTAGTGATGAAGCAACTTGGATAACACACGACCTATGGGTTGAAACTGAATTTGATACCGATGGGGATGGCAAAAAAGACAGAATGCACGTCTCGGTCACCCGACCTGGTCAAACTGAAACGGAAGGACTCAAATTGCCTATCATTTACATCAGTAGTCCATATTTTGCTGGTGTGGCTTCCAATTTAAATGAGATTTTTTGGGATGTACGACATGAATTGGGGGAAACACCCAAAGAGCGTTTACACCCAAATGTAGTTAGGACAGGGAAAAGACCCTATATTTCCAAATCACATATAAAAACTTGGGTTCCCCGGGGTTATATTGTAGTGCATTCCTCTTCGCCGGGTACAGGGTTGTCACAAGGTTCTCCCACTGTTGGAGGGGACAATGAGTCCTTGGCCCCTAAAGCGGTCATTGATTGGTTATGTGGTAGGGCCAAGGGTTATACGGAGCCTTATGGAAAAGAAAGGGTAAAGGCTTATTGGTCTACCGGAAAAGTTGGTATGACAGGGACTTCCTATAATGGGACCATACCATTGGCTGCCGCTACCACTGGAGTTGAGGGGTTGGAAGCCATTATTCCCATCGCCCCCAATACTTCCTATTACCATTACTATAGATCCAATGGTCTTGTACGTTCCCCAGGAGGATTCTTAGGAGAAGATATAGACGTGCTTTACGATTTTATACACAGCGGGGACGAGTCCAAACGGGCCTACAATAATAGGGTTGTTAGGGATACTGAGATGAAAAACGGTATGGACCGTATTACAGGTGATTACAACGAGTTTTGGGCGGGGCGTGATTATTTAAACGATATGGAACCCATGAAGGCTGCTTTATTCATGGCACACGGATTTAATGATTGGAATGTAATGCCCGAACATAGTTATAGAATTTACAAGGCCGCCAAGGATAAAGGCTTGCCTACCCAAATATATTATCACCAGAACGGGCATGGTGGAGAGCCGCCTCTAACCCTTATGAATAAGTGGTTTACCCATTATTTGCACGGAGTTGAAAATGGCGTGGAAGAGGATGCCAAGGCCTGGATTGTTCGTGAGAATGATGATAAACTAAATCCTACGCCCTATGAGGATTATCCAAATCCGGAAGCGGCACCCGTAACTTTATATCTTGAAGGTGGTGCACCGGAGATAGGTGGATTAAAAACAGAAAAAAAGGACGATCAAGGAGTGGAAACCTTAGTGGATAACTTTTCCTTTTCTGGAGAAACTTTGGCCAAGGCTGAGAATACAAATCACCGCCTGCTTTATATTACCCCAACCTTGACCCAGGATATTCACTTATCAGGAGTCCCTAAAATTAGTATTTCTGTGGCGAGCAACAAAGCTGCTGCCAATTTATCGGTTTGGTTGGTTTCCTTACCTTGGAATGATGGCAAGAATGTAAAAATAACGGATAACATCATAACCCGTGGTTGGGCAGATCCACAAAACCATAGTTCCCTTACCCACAGCGAACCATTGGTCCCTGGAACCTTCTACAATCTATCCTTTGAATTGATGCCCGATGATCAGGTTATACCAAAAGGCCAACAAATTGCACTTATGATTTTCTCTAGTGACAGGGAATTTACGCTTTTGCCCGATCCCGGAACGGAATTATCGGTTGATCTTGATGCAACTGCGTTAACCTTACCTGTTGTTGGAGGTATAGACGCCTTTAAAAGTGCTACCGAATAAATGATTAGGTAGGAAAAATTATCTGGACGAATTGCGTCTTCCCGCTTTGGTCTTTAGAGGTGCCTAACTAAATGGCATAACGGGAACCTTTATCTATTTAAACAAAAAAAACTCCTTTTTCCAAACAATGGGAAAAAGGAGTTTTTTTTATCTGGAAAGGATTCACTTCCAGTATCCATAAATCTTGCAACTATTTGCTCAAGTACATCTTACGCCTGGAATACAGGTTGTAGAATTCATCGTCTTTTAGACTGTCTATAAACAAGATGCTTTCCCCCGTACTCTTCATTTCAGGGCCTAAATTCTTATTTACGTTAGGGAATTTATTAAAGGAAAATACAGGTTGCTTTATGGCATAGCCATCCAATTGCGGATTAAAAGTAAAGTCCTTTACTTTTTTCTCCCCCAACATCACCTTGGTGGCATAATTTACATAAGGCTCTTTGTAAGCCTTGGCAATAAATGGAACCGTTCTGGATGCCCTAGGGTTAGCCTCTATGATGTATACAATATCATCCTTGATGGCGAACTGAATATTGATCAGTCCTACCGTATTAAGGGCCAAGGCAATTTTTTTGGTATGGTCCTTTATTTGTTGCATTACAAATTCGCCCAAATTAAAAGGGGGCAGGGTGGCGTTGGAATCCCCGGAGTGTATCCCACATGGTTCTATATGTTCCATAATCCCGATGATATAAACATCTTCACCATCACAAATGGCATCAGCTTCGGCCTCTATGGCACCATCCAAATAATGATCCAACAACAATTTGTTATTAGGTATTTTCCTCAGAAGGTCTACAACATGTTCCTCCAATTCTTCCTTGTTGATTACGATTTTCATTCCTTGTCCGCCCAAAACATATGATGGCCTTACTAATAATGGAAAGTCCAATTCATCTGAAAGCGCCAAAGCCTCATCGGCAGTTTCGGCTACACCAAACTGGGGGAAGGGAATATTGTTTTCGGCCAATAAATTGGAAAAACTTCCCCTATCCTCAGCCAAATCCAAGGCTTTGAAACTGGTGCCTATTATTTTAATACCGTATTTGTCAAGTTTTTCTGCCAACTTAAGGGCTGTTTGCCCACCAAGTTGTACAATAACTCCCTCCGGTTTTTCATGTCTGATAATATCATAGATGTGCTCCCAGAATACCGGCTCAAAATACAACTTGTCCGAAATATCGAAATCTGTGGAAACGGTTTCGGGATTACAATTGATCATGATGGTCTCATACCCGCATTCCGAAGCGGCCAATACTCCATGTACACAGCAGTAGTCAAATTCTATACCCTGTCCTATCCGGTTGGGTCCAGAGCCCAAGACCACTATTTTTTTCTTGTCCGTTACAATACTGTCGTTCTCTACATATTTCTTCCCTTCCGGGGTTTCTATTTCAGCCTCAAAAGTAGAGTAATAATAAGGGGTCATGGCCTTGAACTCGGCGGCACAGGTATCAACCAATTTGTAAACCCTGTTTATATTGAGGGCAACCCGTTTGTTATATACCTCACTCTCATAGCAATCCAGCATATGGGCAATCTGTCGGTCGGCAAACCCTTTTTGCTTGGCTTCCAAGAGCAGGTCTTTGGAAAGTGTTTCAATGTTGAAATTGGAAATTTCCTTTTCCAACTGATAAAGTTCTTCGTACTGCTTTAAGAACCACATATCTATTTTAGTGATCTCATGGATCCTGCTCAACGGAATTCCCAATTGTATGGCATCATAAATTACAAAGACACGGTCCCAACTTGGGATGGTGAGTTTGCTGATAATCTCGTCGTAATTGGTGTACCCCTTACCATCCGCTCCTAGTCCGTTCCTCTTGATCTCCAAAGACTGGGTGGCTTTGTGCAGGGCCTCTTGAAAGGATCGTCCAATGCCCATTACTTCTCCAACCGATTTCATCTGGAGTCCCAAAGTTCTATCCGAACCTTCAAACTTATCAAAGTTCCAACGTGGTATTTTTACAATTACATAATCCAGAGTAGGTTCAAATAAGGCAGAGGTAGATTTTGTAATCTGATTGCTCAACTCATTTAAATTATACCCTATGGCCAATTTAGCGGCAATCTTGGCAATGGGATATCCAGTGGCCTTTGATGCCAATGCCGATGATCTGGAAACCCTGGGATTGATCTCTATGGCAATAATGTCTTCTTTTTCATCTGGACTAACCGCAAACTGAACGTTGCATCCTCCCGCAAAATCCCCTATACTGCGCATCATTTTAATGGCCATATCCCTCATTCTCTGGAAGGTTCTGTCGGACAGCGTCATCGCAGGTGCTACGGTAATGGAGTCTCCTGTATGGATTCCCATGGGGTCCATGTTTTCAATGGTACAAATAATGACAACGTTATCATTTTTATCCCTAAGCAGCTCCAGTTCATATTCCTTCCATCCCATTAGGGCCTTATCGATCATAACCTCATGAATTGGCGAAACTTCCAATCCATGACTAAGAAGTTCGTCAAAATCCTCTGGTTTGTATACTATGGCAGCTCCGGCACCACCAAGGGTATAGGATGCCCTGATAACCAGGGGAAATCCAAATTCTTGAGCAATTTCCTTGCCTTTTAAAAAGGAAGTGGCGGTTGCTTGTGGTGCCATACCAACACCAATTTTAAGCATTAATTCGCGAAATTTTTCCCTGTCCTCCGTTATATTTATGGCGTCAATGTCCACACCTATGATCTTTACTCCGTAATCTTCCCAAATTCCTTTGGTATCTGCCTCAATACAAAGATTTAATGCTGTTTGCCCCCCCATAGTAGGTAAGACTGCATCAATGTTGGGGTGTTTTTCCAAAATCTCCCTAATTGATTTTGTAGTCAATGGTTTTAAGTAAACATGATCGGCCATAGTAGGATCGGTCATGATTGTTGCCGGGTTACTGTTAATGAGGATCGTTTCTATGCCATCTTCTCTTAAAGATCTCAAGGCCTGTGTACCTGAATAATCAAATTCACACGCTTGACCAATAACGATGGGTCCAGAACCAATAATTAAAATTGAGTTTAAATCTTTTCTTTTGGGCATTATACTAGTTATTTAAATATATGAAAAAAGGGAATTGGACAAAAAAAAGGTGCTACTTCGGAAAAAGTAACACCTTGTTATTTTAAAAAAACAATTTTATCATTATTTTTTGTGCTTCAGCTCCGAGGATACAGATAGTTTTTTTCTTCCTTTAGCTCTTCTTCTAGCTAGAACTTTTCTACCATTGGCAGAAGCCATACGTTCCCTAAAACCATGTTTGTTTTTTCTCTTCCTTTTTGATGGTTGAAATGTTCTTTTGCTCATCGTAGCGTATTTTTTATAGTATGCTTAAATTTCTTTTGGACAATATTTAATTTTGCTTCATCGACAGCAAAATCCGGCTGCAAATATACAAAGAGTTTTTGCATTGACAAATCTAATTAAAAAAATATTTTTTTTAGGATTGCCCACTATGAGGCCCACTGGATTTTACTACTTTTGCAACGGCTTAACCAGTATGACAATTAAACATGAAGCGCTTTATTTTTTTAATGGTTTGCATCCTATGCAATATGGGTGTTTATGGACAGACCACATTGCAATATCATTTAAAAAAGGGAGATGTTTTTAAGGTCAGGCAAGATGCCGTGCAGATTATTACCCAGGAATTGGACGGTGCAACCCATGAAATCACGAATCACATTGATGGTATATTGGAATTTAAGGTGCTGGGAGAGGTTGATAATGGTTATGATGTTGCCTTGACATTTAAGGATTTGAACTTAAAAATGACCTCTAGCATACAAGGGGAATTAATGAATGTACGGGCTAAAGAGGTTAATGATGAGGACATGCAATCCAAAGTGTTCAATACCATATTGAACAATCCGGTGAAAATGGTCTTGGCAAAGACCGGAAATATATTGAAGGTTCAAGGTGGTGATAGTCTGGTTTCCAAAATGGCAAGGGCTTCTGGCCTGGAAGATGAATTCTCTATCAATATGATGAAAAAATCCCTGGAAAATGAGTTCGGGTCTGAAGCCTTGTCCAACAGTTATAAGCAGATGACCTTTATTTATCCAGACAAGAAGGTTAAGGTGAACGATAAATGGGAGAATGTCTATAATGGTAAATTAAAGACAACCAATATGTGGACACTTAAAAGTATTGTAGACAATAAAGCTACGATTAGTGGTAAGGCTACGGTGTTGATGGATGTAACGGATGCCAATACGATAATGAAACTCAGTGGCACGCAGACCACAGCGGTGATGGTAGATGCCCATACCGGTTTTATCATTCATATGCTGGTGGAAGGTCTATCTACGGGAACATCCACAATGACACAAATGGGCGGACAAGAAATTCCGACCACTATTAAATCTAAAATTACGTACGAATTAATTAATAAGTAATATGTTCAATAAAAATTTAAAACTAGTTATAGCTGCATTAATAATAGCTTATGCCGTATATCAATTTGTAGAAGGTAACATTGGTAATGGAATTTCCCTATTACTATTTTCCTCCATTTTTATATTCCTTTATTATAGAAATGAGATAATTCTGTTGGCGTTTCTTAAAATGCGCAAGCAAGATTTGGCGGGTACCAAAAAATGGCTCGATAAAATTAAAAATCCGGATACTGCCCTTACCAAAAAGCAAAATGGCTACTATAATTATTTAAATGGTATCATTTTCTCACAGACGAATCTTACCCAGGCCGAAAAATACTTTAAAAAAGCATTAAAATTTGGCTTAAACATGGATTACGATGTGGCAATGGCCAAATTGAGCCTTGCTGGTATTGCCATGCAAAAACGTAGAAAAAGGGAAGCAACCATGCTATTGAATGAAGCCAAGAAACTGGACAAACAGAATATGCTCGCGGAACAGATCAAGATGATGCAGCAACAATTGAAGAAAATCTAACTTAGGTTCCGGTTACCCGGTTTGGCATTCTATCCCTGTTAGTGACCTCTACAGTAGTGGGGCAAAAAGTCGGCTAAAGGATTCCTTTAACCTTCTAATTATGTTTCTGTTTTCCCAGCGATCCAAGGTAACTTCTTCACAGTCCTGAAGGTCTAAGTGGAATTGTTTTCGCATTTGTTGATTAATCTCCGTATTATATAATAGGGCGTTTATTTCAAAATTCATGGAGAAGCTTCGGTAATCCATATTGGCCGTTCCTACACTGGAAAACATATCATCTATAACCAAGGTCTTGGCATGTATAAACCCTTTCTTATAGCGATATATGGAGATGCCGGAAAGCAGACATTCCTCAATATAGGAGTCCGTGGCATATTGGGCCACCGCTGAATCCGATTCGTAAGGCACTATAATTTTTACTTCCACCCCACTTCTCGCCGCTGTGGTCAATGCTGTTAAAATAGCTGAATTGGGCATAAAATAAGGCGTGGTGATCAATATACTTTCATGAGCAGTGTTGATGGCGCAAAACATGGCTTCCATTATATTGGCCCAATCGCTGTCAGGGCCACTTGCCGCAATTTGTATTGCTACGGGTTTTTGGGGTTCGGATTTTTGTTTAGGGAGTAGTATTTTCTCTATTTCCATAGTATCCTTGGCCGCAAAATTCCAACTAAGGACAAATGAGGACTGTAGGGAACCAACGGCTCCTCCCCTAATGCGTAAATGCGTATCCCTCCAATACCGTTCATTATCAAAGGTGTTGTCGTATTTCTGATCCAAATTAATGCCTCCAACATATCCAATATTACCATCTATGACCACTATTTTTCTATGGTCCCTATAATTGAGTTTACTGGTAGAGTTGGAGAACAGAACAGGCATAAATGGAAAATGCTTCACGCCACTATCCGTAAGCTGTTTTTTGTATACTTTCGAAATACTACTTCCAACATCATCATAAATAAGTCTTACGATGATTCCTTCTTGTGCCTTCTTACACAGTATTTCAATAATTTCACTTCCCAAACCTTTGTCGAATAGCACAAAGTATTCCAGATGGATGTGGTGTTTTGCCTTTTCTAGATCTTGTCTCAGATATTTAAACTTTTCCTCTCCATTTATAAGGATATCAACCTCATTGTCAAAGGTAAGAACGGCCCTTTCGTTATTCCTCATTAATCGGTATATCTTATAAATACCTTCACCTAAAAAATCCTTTAAATCTTCCCGTTCCGAATTATTGAGACTAAAGCTGTTGCGCCATTTTTTTAATCGGCCATTGTCCTCGACATATTTTTTTTCAAAAATCTTGTCCTTTCTATAGTCCTGCCCAAAAAAATAATAGACCAGCAGCCCAATAAAAGGTAATGTTGCCAAAACAAATATATAAGACAAGGTCTTGACCGGATTCCTGTTTTTAAGAACGATCAAGACCGAAAAAATAATGACCAATAAATAATTAATTCCTAAAAGTACTGGCCAAATATTATCCTTTAGGAAAGTAACCATTACTTGGAAATCTTGTAGTATCCTTTAATGGGGATTTCTATGGTATATTTCTTCTTGGAAGAATTATTTAAATGTGGCTCCCGCAACCAGGGATTGTGTCTTTTTAAAATTTTGTAGTTGATCTCGTACTGATTTGCAAAATCGGCAAAATTGCGCACTGGTTCATCAATTTCAACATTGAAGGTTGGAACAGCGGTATACATATCCTCTTTTTCAAGATGAAATCCGTATTTCTCAGGATTGGATAGTATTTCTTTAATGGCCAATATCCTAAATACATAGCGACCTGTTTCTTCACCCAAAAGGAGATCGTAATAGCCGTCGGCCTTCTGTATCCCCATATATTTTTGGATGCCACCCGCCCCGGCGTTGTATGCAGCAGCGGCCAAGGTCCAACTGCCAAATTTTTCCTTGGACTTTTTAAGGTATTTACAGGCAACTTCGGTAGATTTTTCAATGTGGTACCTTTCGTCAACATTGCTGTTGATTTCCAGGCCGTATTCCCTACCTGTGGCACTCATTATCTGCCAAAAGCCTGTGGCTCCTGCAGGTGAAACCACGTTTTGAAGCCCACTTTCTGCCAAGGCCAAATATTTAAAATCGTCAGGAATTCCATTTTTCGCCAAGATAGGCTCAATGATAGGGAAAAATTTGTTGGCCCTTTTCATTAATAAGAGGGCGTTGGATTGCCAATAGGTATTCACCAAAAACTCACGGTCTACCCGCTCCATTATTTCTGGATCGTCAAAAGGGACCGGTTCTCCTGAAAAGTTTAAATCATCCGGTATCTCAATGGCCGTTATCCGATAGCCCGTTTCCTCCCCATCATTTTTTTTTGGCTGGGACTCCTCGACCAGCATGGCCGTTTCCTTGTACTGGTTTTGCACTGCAAATATCAAGGTGCTGCCTACAAAAAAAACGCCCAAAATCATTAAAATATTCTTTATAACCTTCATATGTTCTAATTTTAAATTTCTAAACTTTCCAATACTCCTTGCTACATTGGGTAGATAGGTTCAATTCCTTGGTGGTCCAAGCCGTTTACCTATTTCTACCTCAAAGATATTAAATACAACTGCCTTATTGCAAAATAATTGTGGGTAAGTGTTCATTAAACCATTTTGATCGATGAATTATCATCGTATGGGTCCCATTTTTGACCCTAATGCAGTTTTTTATTTTACCTATAGGGAAAACTGGGTCATTTTCACCATGTATATGAACTATATTTTCCGTGTGTTTGGTTTGTTTCCAATTAACTATAGCATCTATAGACCAGTCAAGGTAATATTTATCACGGACGGACAAATACTGCTCATAAAGTGCCAAGCGTTTTGGGACGGTTTCCCCAAATGCATATTTTGCCAATAATTCCATGTTGTTTACCAAGCCGGTTGGCAAGAGTTTATGCACTTTGGTATACTTGGCAAAAATCATTCTTTTGGGCAGTTCCAAATTACTTTTTACACTTGAAATAATAATGACCTTTGCCACTTTAATGTGCTTTGCCATCTCCTGTACCAGAATGCCGCCAAATGAGACGCCAATAAGAACGGCATCATCATGTTTAACAAGGCGGGACATTTTTAAGGCATAGTCCTCCAGACTAATATTCTTATCAGGAACCGTCCAATCCAAAAAATGTTTTTCGAAAGTCTCGCCAGGCAAGTCTATTTTGTCAAAAATGGATGGATTGGCCGCCATGCCCGGCATGAAATAAACATGTTTTTTATTTTGGAACGTTTGGTTTTCCTGCATACTATATTAATAGGATAATAACTATTTTTTCACTAACTTTGTTTTCTTGGCTTTTTCGTCCCTACTTATGTGTTTATTTAGTTCATGAGCCTAGATTGTAATTTGAGAACGTTATGATCCAAAATTAGTCATTATTTAAAATCAAACTATATGAATGAAGTAGAAATTAAGGACAATGGTTTCTTGAGACAATTTGAAGCCAGGGTTGACGGCCACTTGGCCAAAATTGAGTATTCTTCCCAAGAGCGCAAAGTTTTTTTAACAAAACTTGTTATTCCTGAAGAAATAACAAAGGAGGGTTTTAAAGAAGAATTCATTAAAAGTGTCTTGAGCCATATTCAGGAACAAAAATTAAGAGTGGTGCCTACCAGCCCTCAAATTGCCGGCTTCTTGAGAAAGAACAGGCAATACAAAGAAATGTTACCCGTAGGGATAAGAATATAGTGAAAAACAAAAAACCTCTCATAATCGGGAGGTTTTTTTATTTGTACTGCTTTGTTCGTTCTTGTGAAGATAGTGTGCTATGATGCAGAAGGCATTTACTTGAATTCTTAGACAGATATCATACTGCCAACTTCAACGCCTCTTACCATACCATCATCATCAATTTCCGTAAGTCTTATTTCGTGTAGGGTATTCACTAGATTGGGGTTCCATGGTGTTTTTACCTTTACGTAATTTTCGGTAAAACCATGTATATAGCCTTCCTTGTTATCGGCTTCGTACAAAACTGTTCTGGTACTGCCCAGCTGTCCCTCATAGAAGGCCCTTCGTTTTTTAACGGAAAGTCCCCTTAACATTTTACTCCTTTTATTTCTGACTTTCTTAGGCACTATTCCCTGTAATTCAACAGCCTTGGTGTTATCCCTTTCAGAATAGGTAAAAACGTGTAAATAGGAAATATCCAGCGCATTGAGAAAATTATAGGTTTCCAAAAAATGTTCTTCGGTTTCCCCAGGAAAACCTACTATCACATCCACCCCGATACAGGCGTGTGGCATAACTTCCCTTATTCTTTTAACCCGGTCTACATACAAATGGGTCAAATACCTTCTGCTCATCAATTTTAGAATGGCATCGCTGCCACTTTGCAATGGGATATGGAAGTGGGGCACAAAGGAATTGCTTTGCGCCACAAAATCTATGGTTTCATTTTTTAACAAATTGGGTTCAATGGAGGAGATTCGTAAGCGATGGATACCCTCTACCCTATCCAGTGCCTTTACCAGATCCAAAAAAGTATGCTCATGTTTTTTGTTGCCAAATTCCCCTTTTCCATAATCGCCGATATTAACTCCGGTAAGCACAATTTCCTTAATGCCCTTTGATGAGATTTCAGCGGCATTTTTTAGCACATTCTGAAGGGTATCACTCCGTGAAATGCCCCTTGCCAATGGAATAGTGCAATAAGTACATTTATAATCACAGCCGTCCTGCACCTTTAAAAAAGCCCTAGTACGATCACCTATGGCATAACTGCCTACATAAAAGTCGGCCTCTTCTATTTCACAGGAATGTACTTCACCAAAGTCGTTCTTGGAAAGATCGTTGACATAGTCTGCAATTTTAAATTTTTCGGTGGCCCCCAAAACAAGATCAACACCGTCTACGGCTGCCAGCTCTTCTGGTTTAAGCTGTGCATAACATCCTATGGCGGCAACAAAGGCATTAGGGTTGCTTTTCTGTGCTTGTTTAACGATGGATTTAAATCGCTTGTCAGCATTTTCCGTAACGGAACAGGTATTGATGACATACATATCCGCATTTTCGGAAAAATCGACACGTTCAAAGCCTTCTTCTACCAAATCCCTAGCTATGGTTGAAGTTTCTGAGAAATTGAGCTTGCAGCCCAAAGTATAGAAAGCGACTTTTTTTTTCATCCTTGTTTCTCTTTGATGGAATCCAATTCGGATTCTATTATGTTAACCCAAAACGTTTGCAAATATACCAATATTTGGGAACCCATAGAATATGGCCAAGGCTTTGGTAATTTTATTCTGGAGAAGTTAATCCTTGCGCCACCGCTTGGTTTCCTCAAAAACGTGGTTTAAAATCTTGGCATCCATTTCATTAAATTCCACTCCCCTACGCGCCATCATTACCTTTGCGGCCTCATAAGCCTTTTGGGGTTGGTATGTAGAAAATCCGGAGGCACCTCCCCAGCTAAAACTAGGTACAAAATTCCTGGGGAATCCAGGAACATAAATATTACAGTTGACACCTATCACCGTTCCGGTATTGAACATTGTATTTATGGCCGTTTTGCTATGATCGCCCATCATTAGTCCGCAAAATTGCAATCCGGTCTGTTGAAACTTCTCGGTATCGTAATTCCATAGACGTACCTTGGCGTAATTATTTTTTAAATTGGAATTGTTGGAATCGGCACCTATGTTGCACCATTCCCCAAGTACCGAATTGCCTAGGTAGCCTTCGTGTCCTTTACTGGAGTATCCCAAAATAACGGTATTGCTAATTTCACCACATACCTTGCTATAAGGACCAACCGTGGTTGGGCCGTAAATTCTGGCACCCATTTTTACTACGGCCTTTTCGCAAAGAGCGAAACCACCCCTAATTAGATTACCTTCCCATACTTCGGAATTCTTGCCAAGGTAAATAGGTCCTTCGGAAGCGTTTAATATACTGTATTCAACACTGGCGCCTTCCTCCAAAAAAATATTCCCGGGGTTTACCAAACTATTGGTTTTGGAAATAGGGGCACTTTTTCTGCCTTTGGTCAACAGATCAAAATCTGCCTGCATGGCCTCTCCATTTTTAGAAAAGATATCCCAAGTATTTTCAATTCTAATTATGGAACCTTCAAATTCCAAATGTTTATAGGTCGAGAAATCTACCTCTTCCTGAGTCTCCGTTGTATAAAAGGCTATAACTTCCTCCCCATAAAACACGGCTTCCTTTTCCTTTAAGTTCATCACCAGGTTTACTAGGTCTGCATTGGGCAGGAAGGAGGCATTGATAAGTACGTTCTCCTCCATTTCCACCATAGGAAATCTTTCTGAAAGATAATCCTCGGTTATTGTTGTGATGGTATTGCCAAGATATTTTTCCCATTTTTCCCGTATGGTCAAAATCCCGATTCTAATATCGGCAACCGGTCTGGTAAAAGTAAAGGGTAAAAGGGCCCTTCGTACCGTACCATCAAAAAGAATATAATTCATACATCTAAATTAAAACAAAAAAAGTCACGCATATGCGTGACTTAATAACTCTTTTGTAAAGAAAATATTATTTTTTGAACTTATCGTATTTGCTCTTAAATTTATCGATACGTCCTGCAGTATCCAAAAATTTGGCCTTACCGGTATAGAATGGGTGGGATGTTCTTGAAATTTCCAATTTAACCAATGGGTATTCAACTCCATCAACATCTAAAGTTTCTTTGGTATCGGCTGTGGATTTAGTGATGAAAACCTCTTCATTGGACATGTCCTTAAAGGCTACCAATCTATAATTCCCTGGATGTATATCTTTTTTCATTGTAAAAACGTTTGTTCCTGCTTAATTTCGAGGTGCAAATTTAAATATTTTTCTGAAAAGAACAACTTAAAACTTCAAAAAAGAAAAATAAAAATAACCTATCTTTAAATGTAACAAATTTACCCTCTTTAATACTAACTATAAAAACCATTAAAAATTTAATCAACATGGAAAAAACCAAACCAAAAACAGGGAAATACGCTTTAACGTACGGACTCATCCTAGGTGCCGTAAGTGTAGTATTTATACTTATGTTATATTCGTTGGATATGCACTATCAGGGAGGGTCTATGGTCATGGGTATCAGTATCTTGATCACCATAGCAATGATCGTAATTGGATTGATGCAATTTAAAAAGGACAACAACGGATTTATGTCCTTTGGGGAAGGATTAAAGATAGGGGTAGGTATTGGTCTGGTAGCCGGTATCATAGGTATTCTCTTCAATCAGATTTTGGCCGGGCTTATTGATCCGGAAATGATGAACAAGGCCATGGAGTATCAAAAAGGGCTACTTGCGGAAAGTAGCAAAATGACCCCTGATCAAATTGAGGCCCAAATGGAAACGATTAAAAAATATAGTACACCTTCAATGCAGATCGTATTTGGGTTGGTTTATAGTGTCGTCGTAAGTTTTTTATTATCACTTATTCCAGCATTAATTTTAAAAAAGAAAGAAACTATTCAGTAATTTGTACTTTTGAAAAGATTTTCCATTAGTACCGAATGAATATATCTATTATAATTCCCTTACTCAACGAAGAAGAATCGTTAACAGAACTGCATGATTGGATTGTACGCGTAATGCAATCCAATCATTTTTTATATGAAATACTTTTTATCGATGATGGAAGTACGGACACTTCTTGGGACATCATAACCCAATTGGGACGTTCCAATCCCAACGTTAAGGGAATACGTTTCCTGAGGAATTTTGGGAAATCGCAGGCCCTTCATGCCGGATTTAAGGCTGCCCAAGGCGATGTGGTGATCACTATGGATGCAGACCTACAGGATAACCCGGAGGAAATCCCAGAATTATATCAAATGATCGTTGAAGGGGGATTTGATCTTATTTCCGGATGGAAGAAAAAAAGATTCGACTCCATCATAAGCAAAAACCTTCCCTCCAAGTTATTTAACTGGGCTGCCCGCAAAACTTCGGGAGTTAGGTTGCACGATTTTAATTGTGGCCTTAAGGCGTATAGAAAGGAGGTTGTAAAAACCATTGAAGTCTCTGGGGAGATGCACCGTTATATCCCTGTTTTGGCCAAAAGCGCCGGATTTAACAAAATTGATGAAAAGGTAGTACAACATCAGGCCAGAAAATACGGGAAGACCAAATTTGGAATGGACCGGTTTATCAATGGATTTTTGGATCTGATCACGATCTGGTTTGTTTCCAAGTTTGGGAAACGTCCCATGCACCTTTTTGGAGCCTTAGGGGTATTAATGTTTACCATAGGTTTTGGTTTTGCCCTTTATTTGGGAATGGATAAGTTATTCATAAACCCCTTGGGACGGCTTATAACAGAACGCCCCCAATTCTATATAGCACTGGTAGCCATGATTATAGGAACACAACTTTTCCTTGCAGGATTTTTAGGGGAAATAATGGTGAGATCACGTAAGAATGAAACCCGTTACAATATCACCGAAGAAATAAATCTCACCGAAAAATAAATGATAATTCTTTGTATTTTTAAGAACATATAATACCAAATGACTATGGATGCCATATTGAAAAATGCGAAAAATTGGTTGACCGATTTTTTTGACGACAAGACTAAGAACGAGATTCAAAATTTAATAGATAATAATACAGAAGAATTAAAAGACCGCTTTTACAAGAATTTGGAATTTGGCACTGGAGGCATGCGCGGAATAATGGGTGCCGGTACCAATAGGATCAATAAATATACCTTGGGGAAAAGTACGCAAGGCCTCAGCAACTACTTAAATCAAGTATACAATAACGAACAGGTAAAAGTGGTCATAGCCTATGACTGTAGGCATAATAGTGACACTTTGGCCAGGACCGTTGCCCAAGTATTTGCTGCCAATGGAATTAAAGTGTTCCTTTTTTCGGAATTGAGGACTACCCCGGAATTATCGTTTGCCGTGAAATACCTTAATTGCCATGCAGGAATTGTTTTAACCGCTTCGCACAACCCACCGGAATACAATGGATACAAAGTTTACTGGACCGATGGGGGACAAATAGTTCCGCCTCAGGACGGCGCCATAGTTAGCGAAATAAATAGCCTTGATTTTGAAGATATCAAATTCAATGCGGACGAAAGTTTAATAGAATTAATAGATAAAAAGGTGGATGAAGCCTTTATTGAGGCTTCGGTTAAAAATGGCAACTTCAATGCCAAGGACAAGGACAATTTTAAAATAGTGTTTACCTCCCTTCATGGCACCTCCATTACAGTGATTCCCGAGGTACTTGAAAGGGCTGGGTATAAGAACGTGACCGTTATTGAGGAACAGGCAAAACCGGATGGTAATTTCCCCACGGTAGTATCGCCCAACCCCGAGGAACCAGAGGCCCTGTCCATGGCCATTAAAAGGGCGGAGGAAATAAGTGCGGATATGGTGATTGGTACCGATCCGGATAGTGACCGTCTGGGAGTGGCAGTTCGTAACCTCGAAGGAGAAATGGTGATATTGAACGGCAACCAGACAATGATCATGATGACCAAGTTTTTGTTGGACCAAAGAAAGAAAAAAGGAATTACAGGAAAGGAATTTATTGCGTCCACCATTGTTTCTACACCTATGATGGATTCCCTTGCCAAGGGCTATGGAGTGGAATGCAAGACCGCCCTTACAGGTTTTAAATGGATAGCCAAAATGATCAAGGATTTCCCGGACCAGCCTTTCATTGGCGGTGGTGAGGAAAGTTTTGGTTTTATGGTAGGAGATTTTGTACGCGATAAGGATGCCGTTACCTCTACCCTATTGGCATGTGAAATTGGAGCGAACGCCAAAGCCAATGGAAGTTCCTTCTATAAGGATTTAATAGATTGCTATGTGGACTATGGGTTCTTTAAGGAAAAATTGATTTCCTTGACCAAAAAAGGCATGTCGGGAGCGGAAGAAATAAACCGGATGATGATCGATTTTAAGGATAATCCCGTTGAAGCCATCGATGGTTCCAAAGTGGTGACCGTGGAGGATTACAATACGGCCACCTCTAAAAATGTACTGACTGGCAAGGTAACCCCCATAGATATTCCAAAATCGAACGTATTGATCTATATTACCGAAGACGGTACAAAAATGGCGGCCAGACCTAGCGGGACCGAGCCTAAGATCAAGTTTTATTTTAGCATCAATACAGCTTTGAAGAATGCAGCCGATTTTAAGAAAGTAGATGCCGAGTTGGATGCTAAAATTGAAAGAATCCTTAAAGAACTGAATTTAGGTTAATGGAATATTTTAAAAAGATTCTTCGCTTTGCGAAACCCTATAAAAAATTTGCTTTTTCAAATATAATTGCCAACATTTTATATGCGTTATTTAGTACTCTAGCAATGCTCTCCTTGTTTCCAATGTTAACCGTACTGTTTAAACAAACAAAGGCGGTTACGGTAAAGCCCAATTGGACTAGTATTGTGGATACTCAGAAATACTTGGAGTCATATCTTAACTATTACGTTACGCAGAAGCTTGGTGATGACCAAGGGCAGTTACTTATGATAATGGTCGGTCTAGTCATTGGTATGTTTTTCTTAAAAAACTTTTTTGGTTATCTAGCCATGTATTTTATCACTTTTCTTAGAAATGGTGTTTTAAAAGATTTGCGAAATGCTCTTTACGCAAAAACAATTGACTTGCCAATTGGTTTCTATTCTGAAAAAAGAAAAGGGGATACTATTGCTAGAATTACCTCCGATGTATTAGAGATTCAGCATTCATTTCTTTCTGTTTTAGAACTAATTGTAAGAGAGCCTCTTACCATTATTTTTACCATACTCGCTATGGTAGCCCTTAGTCCCAAATTGACTTTATTTGTATTTATTTTTCTTCCTCTATCGGGATTTCTTATTTCTTTAATTGGGAAATCGTTAAAACGAAAGTCCGATAAGGTACAAAAAGAGCAAGGTTATTTTTTATCCATTCTTGAAGAAACTCTAGGTGGTTTAAGAGTTATAAAAGCGTTTAACGCTGAAGGGCGATTTAATTCTGTTTTTCAGAAATCTACTTCAAGATTTTATAGATTTTCCAACAGTCTTTTAAATAGACAAAATTTAGCCTCACCATCAAGTGAATTTTTGGGCATAACTGTAATTGGGATTTTGTTATGGTATGGCGGACGTATGGTATTGGTTGAAAAATCATTGGAAGCAAGTGTTTTTATCACTTATATGGGATTAGCATATCAAATTCTTACCCCTGCAAAAGCTATTAGTAAAGCTTCCTACGGTGTAAAAAAAGGAAATGCTGCTGCGGAACGGGTATTGGAAATTTTGGAAACGGAAAATCCAATTGTTGAAAGGCAGGAGGCTGTGGTAAAACCTACATTCGATAAGGGAATAGATATTAAAGATGTTTCCTTTAAGTACGAGGATGAGTATGTGTTGAAGAATTTTAACCTAAAGGTTCCCAAAGGTCAGACCGTGGCATTGGTAGGCCAATCCGGAAGCGGAAAAAGTACTATTGCCAACCTAATGACCCGCTTTTATGATGTGAATGATGGGGAGATAAAAATTGACGGTATCGATATTCGGGATTTTAGCAAAAAATCACTTCGCAATTTAATGGGACTCGTTACCCAAGATTCCATTTTGTTCAACGACACCGTTAAAAACAATATCGGACTTGGTAAAGAAAATGCCACGGATGATGAAATAATCGAGGCTGCCAAAATAGCCAATGCCCACGATTTTATTAGTGAACTTCCCCATGGGTATGATACCAATATTGGGGATAGTGGAAATAAATTAAGTGGTGGACAAAAGCAAAGGCTATCCATTGCCAGGGCCGTTCTTAAAAATCCGCCCATTATGATTCTGGACGAGGCTACCTCTGCCCTGGATACCGAAAGCGAAAGATTGGTTCAGGATGCCCTGGAAAAAATGATGCAGAATAGAACCTCCATCGTGATAGCGCATAGACTTTCCACGATACAAAATGCCAATACCATAGTGGTTTTACAAAAGGGTGAGATTGTGGAACAAGGTTCCCACACACAACTAATGGAAAAGGACGGGGTCTATAAAAAGTTGGTTACCATGCAGTCTTTCTAAGCCTTTTTATGGCTTTGTACAATAAGGAATTACACTAGAGGATTGTGGTGTGGCACTCATGGATCAGTGCCACTATCTTGTTGAGACCTGTTGCTCCAAAATTTGATTTTGGAAAGACCTATAATTAAGTGTATCCAAATATTCCATAGCCTCCTTGTTGTTGTGGTCTTTAAAGGATTTTGTTGCCCAGTCCATAGCCGAAGTCAAGTCGCCCTTAATTTCGTTCATAACCGCCAAATTGTAACAGGCACGGCCGGCAATTTTTGAATTGGAATTATTTAATTCCTTTTCCCAAAGTTGTGTTGCTCCCTTCCAGTCTCCACTTTCCACCAATTCGGAAGCCTGTTCAAAATTGATGGTACCGCGTACATAGTATGATCTCTCAACACTGTTTTTAAACGGTAGCAGTCGTTGACCATAGTTGCTACCTGTAATCTTGCTCTGTTCCATAAGGGTGTCCTTTCTTCCCTCCATTGCTTTATAGGCTTCCATAGGATTGGTGCCTTTGCCTTTGGATATGATCTGATCGTTAAAAACGATCTCATCGATTATTTCCTTGGATTTTGGATGGTATATTTTCCATCCATTTGCAATAAGGGTTTCCAAGGTGAGTTCTTGGGCCGGTACTTTTACCTTCACCCGCATGAGGTTGGGTTGCATCATCGATGTTTTCTTTAAGGATACTGTGGTTTCCGTATCAAAAAAGGCCATTGAAAAAATAGCATCCACATCGTAGGTATTACAAATATTTTCAATAGAGGTCCAAGAAATGGAATCGTTTCCCATCTCAAAACGTAAATTTTCTTGGGGTACCGAATCCAGGATTTTTATAGTCTCAAAACGGTTGTCCTTTAACAACTCATTGAACAATCCCGTTAGGGCGGCATTCCTACCCTGCTCCAAAAGCCATTGCTCTTCGGCGGCCACCATTCTGTTAAGACCCGTTTTATCCTCTTCTGCCTTTTGCAGTTCACTCCTGTTGACTATACCTATCCTTCTAATTTTTTGCGAAATATGAACAGGTGAAGGTTCCATAGTATGAATTACAATTTCCTTAGTGGAGCCACAGCCCACAATTAAAACGATTAGGCCCAACAAGAATAACTGTGTACAGAACTTGTTCATGCTTCGTGAATTTAATAGTAGGCAAATAGAAATTAATCGTAAAATCATAACCTTTATAAAACTCATTTTATAGTGGAAATATTGTCCTTTTAACCCAAAATCCGATGGGTATTTGGGTTAGATTGCCATTGACGCATAAAAAATGCCATTTTAAGACTGCCTTTTAATCATTAATAAGGATTTAGCGGAAACTTTGGTTACGCCTAACATTCAGAAAAGTCCGTTTCCCATATTAGGGATAACGGACTTTTTTGTTGCTGTACTCCATTGAAATAATCCTTGTTAAAGGCATGAAAGTTTAGCGGGATGCTTGCTGTTCCAAGACTTCATTTTGTGATAAACGATATTTAAGAATATTCAAATATCTCAAGGCATCCTTATTATCATAATCCGAATACGATTTTGAAGCCCAATCCATGGCGGCATTCAAATCCCCGTTGATCTCATTTATGATTGCCATATTGTAACAGGCCCTTCCGGCAATTTTCGATTTGGAATTGTCCAATTCCTTTTCCCAAAGTTGGGCAGCACCTTGCCAATCCCCGGTTTGCGCCCTTCTTTTGGCTACCACGAAATTGTCCGTTCCACGTACATAGTAGTCCCTGCTGATCCTATGTTTGTAAGGAGATAGCCTAGTTCCATAGGCATAGCCAATATTTCTACTTAACTCTTCAACAGCCTCGTTCCTGCGGGCCACGGCTTCGATTGCCTTGACCGGGTTAATACCCTTCCCAGAGGACACCAAGTGATCTGTATAGCCGAATTCGTCCACAATTTGTTTGGTTCGGGGGTTGTAGATGCGCCATCCATTTTTTATAAGCGTATTAAGAGTTACTTCATGTGCCGGTACGGACACTTTGACCCCCAAACTGTTCGGAAGCTCCATCATGGATGGTTTATAGGAAACCTGTGTGTCCGTGTCGTAAAATGCCAAGGAAAAAATAGCGTCCACACCATTGGCCTCACAAATATTTTCTATTTTATCCCAGGATAAGCTGGCCGGAAACACATCCAGTCCTTTTCTAATTTCCGTTACGCCATCCAAAATTACTATTTCTTCAAACCTTCCTGTACGGGCCAATGCATCCGATAAGGAGGTAATGGCAACTTCGGCCCCTTTTCTATCGAGATTTAGTCCTTCTGCCGACAATATTTGGTCTATTTTGTCAATTTGCTTATTGCCTTCGGAAGGCAAACTTCTATTAATGATACCTATTCTTTGTATCTCTTTGGGTAGGTGTACTATGGCCGGTTCCGTGGCACCCATGGTTAAATTATTGGTGGCACTACAGGACATTAATAAAATGACCATACCTATATATCCGAGTATTAATCTATGGTTTTTCATGTGGTGGTTTTAATTGGTTATTAAATAATACTGTTGTAATAGCCTAGCAATAAAACATATACTATGCCAAAAATATTGTTCTGTGAACCCACTTTCTTCCTCTTTTTAAGAGTTATCAGGGAGCGTTGGACTAAAAAAAAGGTGGGACAGGGTATGAAATACATGCACTTACTGTCTTTCCATATTGCACCTATTCCTTACCTTTGAAGGCTATAAATCCTTATGGAAAGGAAAATTGAATAAATGAATAAAATAAGTCCAAAGACGCTTCAAGACCTCGAATTTAATACCGTCCTACTACAATTGGCTGCTCGATGCACCACAGAACTTGGCAAGGAACAGGTAGTTGGTTTACAGCCATTATCAGACAAAACCGATCTTTTGAACGTTTTGGGCCAAACCTCCGAGTACTTGGCCTCCTATTCCAATGACAATAGGATTCCCGGTCATAATTTTGATGCCATTGACCCGGAATTGAAACTCCTGAAAATTGAGAATACTACCTTGGAAGTAGGCGGGTTCAAGAAAATTGGTTCCATTTGCACAACAGTAGCTACCCATATTAAGTTCTTTATAAAATTTAAGGAGTACTATCCTCTTCTTTATGTGGTGTCGGATGGTATAACACTAAACACAGAAATTCCTCGCAATATTGAAGCTGTCATTGATAAATTTGGGGAAATAAAGGACAATGCTTCCAACGACCTTCAAAATATCCGGTCCCAAATGGTTGTGGTAAAGGGCAAAATAAATCAAAGCTTTGCTTCGGCGCTCAATACCTATCAGGCCTCTGAACTTTTGGACGAAATAAGGGAATCTGTTGTAGATAATAGACGGGTACTTGCCGTTAAGAGCATGTATCGAAAAAAAGTTAGGGGAGCCGTTATGGGGACCTCCAAAACCGGAAGTATTGTCTACATTGAACCGGAGGCTACCCTTAGGTACAGTAGGGAACTCGGTAATCTAGAATTCGAAGAACGGGAAGAGATACAAAAAATTTTGAACGACCTAACCAACCGCATACGTCCCTTTGCCCCTGAATTATATGCTTATCAGGATTTTCTGGTTCATTTGGACATTACGGCGTCCAAGGCAAAGTACGCTTTGGAAATGGATGCCCTATTGCCGGAAATTAGTGAGAGCAGGGAGCTTTATCTAAGGGATGCCTACCATCCCTTGTTGTTTTTGAGCAATAAGTACAAAAAGGAAAAAACATACCCTCAAACCATTGCCCTACATCCCGAAAACAGAATTATAGTCATTTCTGGGCCAAATGCCGGAGGTAAAAGTATTACGCTAAAGACTATTGGTCTTTTACAGATAATGCTGCAGAGCGGTTTATTGATTCCTGTACATGAGCGATCCAAAGTTTGTTTATTCGACAATGTACTGACCGATATAGGGGACAACCAGTCCATTGAGAACCATCTTAGCACCTATAGCTATCGCCTGAAGAACATGAATTACTTCTTGCGCAAATGCAATGATAAAACCCTATTTCTAATTGATGAATTTGGAACCGGAAGTGACCCCGAACTGGGAGGTGCACTGGCCGAGACCTTCTTGGAAGTATTTTATGACAGAGGTGCCTATGGTGTTATCACTACCCATTATGCCAATCTGAAATTACTGGCCAATGAATTGCCCCATGTTACCAATGCCAATATGCTTTTTGATGGAAAATCGTTGGAACCCACTTATCAATTGGTATTGGGACAGGCCGGTAGCTCCTTTACGTTTGAAGTAGCACAAAAGAATGGCATTCCCTATAGCCTAATAAACAAGGCCAAAAAGAAAATAGAGCGCGGTAAGGTCCGATTTGATGCAACCATTGCAAAACTTCAAAAAGAGCGTAGTAAAATGGAGAAAACGGGCTCCAGACTTCAAGAAGAAGAATCCAAGGCCAGAACGGAAGCCCAAAAATTGGAAGATCTTAACTCCAAGATCAAATCCAAATTGGAGAACTATCAGGAATTGTACGATCATAACCAAAGGATGATCTATTTGGGGAATAAGGTAAATACGGCCGCGGAAAAATATTTTCAGGATAAAAAGAAGCGCAATTTGGTTTCAGAATTAATTCGTATAGTGGAAACCGAGAATAGTAAACGCAAAAAACAAACGGTAAAGGAAGTAAAGGCAATAAAAGAAAGGAAGGCCAAGGTAGAACAGGAGGTGATAAAAAAGGTAGAGGTTATTCGTGAAAAGAAAAAAGTTGAGAAAAAGAAAGCAGAAGTAAAGGAAAAAAATAAGCCACGACCGGTATTTAAAGTAGGCGACCGTGTGCGTTTAATAGATGGAAAGGCGGTGGGGAGCATAGACAGTTTGGAAAAGAACAAGGCCATTGTAAACTATGGTATTTTTACCACTAATGTTGCGGTTGACCAATTGGAATTGGTAGAAAGAAAAATGTAAAAAGTGGTTGGACCATTATGGAAATGAATCAGAACAAGAAAATAATTCTCTTTGACGGGGTATGCAACCTCTGTAATAATTCTGTGCAATATGTTATAGAACACGATAAGGGCGATGCCTATAGGTTTGCAGCACTACAAAGTGAAATTGGAAAGAAGTTGGTCGCAGAGCGGGGAATAGATGCTTCCCTAGTAGATTCCATAATCCTTATAGAACCAGGAGTGGCCTATTATACCAAGTCTACCGCGGCCCTTAAGATTGCCCAATCTTTTGGAGGTGTGTGGCAGTTGGCCAGCGTATTCGAATGGATACCCGAAAAAATCAGGAATTGGGTGTACGACTTCATTGCTAAAAACCGCTATAAATGGTACGGTAAAAAGGAGGCCTGTATGATTCCAAGTCCCGAACTTAAGGAAAAATTTTTATGAGAAGGAAAGTACCTTCCACCCCTATTCGTAAATTTTATTACTAACGAGATAAATGTAAATTTGTAATTATCAATAAACTCATTTTAGATTATGGAATACCGTATAGAAAAGGACACCATGGGCGAGGTTAAAGTGCCGTCCAACAAATATTGGGGAGCCCAAACCGAACGCTCGAGAAATAATTTTAAAATTGGTCCAGCAGCATCAATGCCTTTGGATATAGTTTATGGATTTGCCTATCTAAAAAAGGCAGCGGCCTATGCCAATTTTGAACTAGGTGTACTTTCCGAAGAAAAGAGAGATCGTATTGCCCAAGTATGTGATGAAATTTTAGAGGGTAGGCACGATGATCAATTTCCATTGGTGATATGGCAAACTGGCTCGGGAACCCAAAGTAACATGAACGTTAACGAGGTTATTGCCAATAGGGCCCATGAATTGGCCGGAAAAACAATAGGGGAAGGAGAAAAAACCATACAACCCAATGACGATGTAAATAAATCCCAGTCTTCCAACGATACTTTTCCTACCGGAATGCACATTGCAGCCTATAAAAAGATTGTTGAAGTCACCATACCGGGTATTACGCAACTAAGGAATACATTGGACAAAAAATCCAAAGAATTTGCCAAGGTGGTAAAAATAGGACGAACGCATTTAATGGATGCCACTCCCCTGACCCTGGGCCAGGAAATCTCTGGGTATGTTTCCCAATTGGACCACGGATTAAAAGCATTGAACAATACCTTGGATCATTTGAGTGAATTGGCCCTTGGTGGCACTGCCGTGGGAACAGGTTTAAATACTCCCAAAGGGTATGATATTTTGGTTTCACAATATATTGCCAAATTTACTGGATTGCCATTTAGAACTGCAGAAAACAAGTTTGAGGCCTTGGCCGCGCATGATGCCATAGTGGAAACCCATGGTGCCTTAAAACAATTGGCGGTTAGCCTAAATAAGATAGCCAATGATATTAGAATGATGGCCTCAGGGCCAAGATCCGGGATAGGTGAAATTATTATTCCCGCAAATGAACCGGGGAGCTCCATTATGCCTGGTAAAGTGAACCCTACACAATGTGAGGCTTTAACCATGGTATGTGCCCAGGTGATGGGGAACGATGTTGCTATTGGCGTAGGTGGAACCCAAGGGCATTACGAGCTCAATGTTTTTAAACCTATGATGGCCGCGAACATATTACAATCAGCCCAATTGCTTGGGGATGCCTGTGTTAGTTTCGACGAGAACTGTGCCGTAGGTATAATGCCCAATCACGATGTTATTAAGCAGCTTTTAAACAACTCCTTAATGTTGGTTACGGCCCTAAACACTAAAATTGGTTATTACAAGGCTGCTGAAATTGCCAATACGGCGCATAAAAATGGTACCACATTAAAGGAGGAGGCCATTAATTTGGGTTACGTTACCGCTGCAGAGTATGATGAGTGGGTAAAACCAGAGGATATGGTTGGTACCTTGGAATAATACTTGAAGTCCATAAGTTAAAAACCACCAAGCGCGCAAGCAATGAATTATAAGGTTATACTTAGTATTGAAGCAAGCTGCTAGATGTAGGACCCACTTTAGGCTGAAGTGATAATGGATCAAGACTAATTGTTGTGTTTATGTTAGTTATTGCCATTATCACTTATTGTTTATTGTAGGCTTTGGTCCATAACCATTTTTTTTGCACATCTAAAGTCTTGGCAACTAAATAGATTCAGGATTATCATTAGGCTAAAAGCAGATTTCATGAATTCCTTTAAAAACCGTTGAACCCGCTTATATTTATAGAAACCGATGAAGGAGGTTCATAAATTGTATCTTCTTTCATTTTCTTTGCTTGTCCAATGAAACCGACGCAGGAGGTTCATGAATACCTTATTACATAATAAGCAAGCGATGAATAAAACGAAACAAAAGAAAAGACACCTTCTCCGAGGAATCTTTTAGACCTTGTCTAAAAACCGGTTTCAAAACTCCGCGCTTTTTTCAAAAACAAAAAAGCTGGATCTCGGAGCTTTTGAACCCTATTCTGCGGATTAGGAGGACCAACGACAAGCTTCTCGTTTTGGTTTTCGGCCTATTTTTATTTTCATAGCAAATCAAGGGGTTTCCACATTGGGTGAAGGAAGGCGTCCATAGAGCATTTTACCTTAGTGAAAGCGGCCTGGACGCTGCGGCAGTGAAAAGTTCGTAGATTTCAAGAAAAGAAAAATCAGTCTAGCGTTTTTTGGGCGATGCAAAAAATGAACAAGACACCAAATGTAAAACGGATTGTTCTGGCTTTTCATTTAGTGCACACACACTACTTTTGGGAATGATCTATATATATATTCCGCTATTGCAGCGAGATTAGTTAAACTAATAAAGGGTATTAAATCCCAAGCCAAGCCCTGCCCCTCACTTTAAGGTCCCGATCCAAAGATCGGGGTAATTAAATAAGAAACCCCGCCGATATGGCGGGGTTAGTTCGACTATCGCATTCCAATACGCCTGCGGCTTTTGAAATACGGGTCTCACTAAAAAAAAAGAGGTCGTCTAAAAACTAATTAGGCGACCTTTTATTTTTCGGTTTTTCTGATATTATTTTGAACTTGCCTTGTTGATCAGGTAATTTTAGAG
>NZ_QJJZ01000028.1 GCF_003201775.1 Arenibacter sp. ARW7G5Y1
ACGACGGAAATATATACCCATGTAGCAACAAATACTTTTAAAAATATAAAAAATCCACTAGATTAGTGGTGTAGACAAAATAGGAATATACACACTAGTGACTATATACAATTGTTGGCAAACATTTTGTTCGAGCAGTAGAACTTGTCCTTAATCCACAAATCCGAGGACCAAAACTCGGACGGAGTATTGCCCCAACACTCATACGCAAATGGATTTTAGCTTGATTCGGAGGGCTACGGAGGGGTGCGCAAGGCCTTCTTACTCGGACGCACTCAGTACGCACTCAGTACGCTGGCCTTTCTTACTCGCACGGATAATAAAAAAACGATTTGCCAACAAAACCTATGAAGTAATGCGGGATCTGGTGTTCGATTCCAAGTTTTGACTATATTTATGAGACCGCAAAATCTTTCCGATTTTGCTTTTGAAATAATAAAGAAAAAAGAAAACGCAAAGCTTTTGCTTGGTGCATGACGGAATGGCAAGCGCAGATCCGCCCCCCGCACTACTCATAGCTCAGACCGTTGTAGCCAATTAAAGAATCACTCGAACTTTATTTGAAATTCGAGTGATAATTGAAAAATAACTATTTGTTCAATCGTTGTTTTACTGATTGAACTGTGTCTAAAACGGACTTTTCAAAAGAAATCGGCTTCCAATTGAACACTTCCTTTGTTTTGCTAACATCTGCGTCATAAGTGTTTCCAATAAAAGGCTTCATACCTTTTAAATCGCTATTAAAATTAGACATAAATTTTAATAAGAAATTTGGACCTTCTAAAGTGCTTACTTTAGCATTTCCATTTGATTTTAAGATTTGAGCCATTTCTTTAAACGAATATGGATTTTCAGTTGCAACAACAAATCGTTGTCCATTAGCCTTCTCATTCTCTAAAGCCTTAACGTGAATATTGGCAATATCTCTTACATCTGACATATTAATGCGTACTTTGGCAAGCATTGGCATTTTACCAGTTATCATATCCTTAACAATACTCATTGATTCACCAGAGAGTTTATCTGACAAGGTTGGTCCCCAAATAGGACCTGGATTAATAACAACCAATTCTAACTTGTTATTCCCTTTTTGAGTTTCTATAAAATCCCAAGCACTCTTTTCTGCAAGTGTTTTACTTTTTACATAAGCGGACATATTTTTAGCATTTGGATTAGTCCAAGTACCTTGTTCTATGTTTAATGACTTATTTGCATCACCAAACATTGCAACTATAGAAGAAGTTAAAACCACTCTCTTAACACCTGCTTTTTTAGCAAAATTTAAAGCACGTTGTGTACCTTCAATAGCAGGCTTTATCAGCTCGTTTTCATCTTTAGGCTCACTTGCCACATAAGGAGAAGCAATATGTAGCACATAGTCACAATCCTGCATTGCTTCCGCCCAACCTTCGTCTTTTAAAAGATTAAGTTCACAAAACTCTAAATTACCATTGGGCTCAACTTCTTTTCGAATTGCTCGTGTTAATTCGTCTCTTTTGGATAAATTCCTAACTGAACCTTTGACTGCATATCCATTTTTTAATAATTCCACCGCTGCGTGCAGACCAACATATCCTGAAATTCCTGTTACTAATACTTTTTTCATTTTATCAAATTTTATTTACATCAAATTATTACTTGCACATCGCAAGCAAAGATAATATATTACTTTTATTTTGCAAGCAATAAATAAAAAAATGTATTTTTACAAAATAATTTTAAGGTAATACAAAATTGAAAATGGAACATAAATTTAGATGCGACTGCCCAATTACTAGTGCAATTGATATTATTGGAGATAAGTGGTCTCTAGTAATTATTAAGCAAATGCTGACTGAAAATAAAAAAACATTTAAAGATTTTATTGAGAGTGAAGAAGCTATCGCAACAAATATTTTGTCTTCGAGATTAAAAATGCTTGAGGAGTTTAAAATTATAATAAAGGGAAAACTTCCTGAAAACAAAAAAACAAACATATACACATTAACAGAAAAGGGAATTGAACTTACACCATTAATTGTAGAATTAATAATTTGGAGCGATAATAACCTACGAGAATTTCATTCAGATTTATATGCAGGAGAACAGATAGAAATGATAAGAGGTAACAAAGAACAGTTTATTGAAAATATAATAGAAAATTACAAGAAAAAAAACTGGCTACAACACCGTATATAATTTATTGCTGGCTTCTTACCTACTTGCGAAAGTCCTCGCGGACTTTCTTGGTCGGTAATTATTTAATAAATTAGTTGCTTAAACCACGCAACAAACCATATACAAACACGTTGCCATTCATTGTAAAAAAACATTTTTGCGGACTTCAGGATTGCTCAAATGGACTTTTTGGGAGCTATCAAAATTGAAAAGGGTATTTCGACTAGGCGGAATTTAAAATATGTACTCAGGAATTCTTACTCTGACGGAAATTGAAAATCAAAAAGGGAATTCTTACTTGGGCAGAGTGGAACCGCAAATGAATTTTTTAGCAAGTTTGTGAAGGAAAAACCAACTCTAAAGGAATTAAAAACAGACCGCACGACCGTCGATTTTTTTCGGTATTTTAAAGAAGCACTACGTAGGAATTAACAAAGTTTGCTAAGAAATAATCAGACCAACCTAACTCGAAACAAAGTAAGAAAAACAATCCACAAAAATATTTGCAAATATTTTAGAAAAGTCTTCTTGACCTTTTGTCCCTCATACTTCGAGAGTTTATACCTTTATTGTTAAAGTGAGCTATAATAGTCCAAACCAAAGCAACTGCCATAACCGAAGCCATAGCAATATTCATATCAGTTACATTATTTATAAATTCTTGTAAATCCATAAAATAAATATACAAAAAAAAATTAAATTTTTGGTCAAATTAAAAGACAAACTACTGATTTTAAACAAAATACAAACTTTTACTCGATTGGAATTGAAAACCTTATGGTAGAATGAACCAACCGAACTCAATCGAAACCTTTAAAAGAATAAATTGAATTTAAATTGAGAAAAAAACAACGAAATGGCAACAATGGCTATAGCAAATAGGGCATAAAGTGATATATTTAATGGTTTGGGCGTATTTACTAAGTCCGCCAAATCTTTTGGATTTGGCAATTAAAAAAATAAAATAATTACAAAACAAAAAGCTCTGGCTCGTAGACCAGTCGGAAACGAAAAGTTTCCTTACCTGCCCTACTTGCCATAGCCTGACCGTTGTAGTGCATTTTGACGCAACCAAAATAAAAATTCAATATCTAGTTGATAAACGAATTATGAAAAAAGTTTTCGTGATTATTTTAATGGGATTCTTAGTTTTCAGTTGTTTGAGTGATGATGATGACGGAATTGACTGTAAGCTTTTTGACCCCGCATTTCCATCTTTGTATATCAGAATAGTTGACGCTACTGGTGTTAACCTAATCGAAAATGGAACTATTGACTCTGAGAATATAACGGTTCAAGGAGACTTTGCAAATGCAGGGTTTCGATTTGTTCCAGCAGATGAATTTGCAGTCCCTGACGCGGACATTAGAGAGTTCGATAACTCGCTGAATCTGTACATACCAAATGAATCATCATTTCAGTACTCCATTAATTTAGATGATTTTGAGACTATTAATTTAGGTTTTAATGCAGAGCTAACAAGAATACCTTGTGACATAACCTATTTTACTCCTACTAGTGTTACTTTTAATGAGGAGCCAATAGAACTTACGAAAATGTCATCACTTCAACTTTTGGTGATAATAGAACTGTAAAAAAACGCACTACAACACAACCTATAAACAATACGGGCTTCGGGTTTAACCACGCTTGCAGCGTGGCAGGTCGAAAGGTTTGTGTATTTTTATGATGTCCGCAAAATCTTTTGGATTTTGCTTTAAACAAGGAAAAGAAAAAACAAAACAAAAAAATTTTGCTATGTATGTGGCGGAAAGTAAACGCTAGTTTACTCCCGTACTGTTCATAGCTAAACCGTTGGCAACAAGCTGAAAAAAATTACAAAAAAAAGAGCTAAATGTACGTATAACCCAATTTCTTGCATATTATCAAAAAAGTCAAAGCGTCAATCAAATAAATGTTCATATTGGCATAATATACCCTTTAAGAACTTATGCTTAAAAGCTACCCAATTGTTTTATTTTTTTTGTTGTCCAATGTGATTTCAGCACAAATAACTTTAACTCATAACATTGGAAATACGCCAATAAAAACCGACATAACTTCTTGCCAATATGAAGAAGCTTGGGCAAGAGCTTTTACACTTGCTGATTTTGGTATCTCCACTGCAGACCAATTTATTATTACTTCTGGGCAAGTGGCAATTAGCAATTCATATGATGGTGCAAGATTGGTTTTTAACTTTTATAGCTTAAACTCGGAAGCACCTGAAAAAAATCCTCAACGTATAAGCTATGGAAACTTGGTATTTGCTCCCGAAATAGGGGATACACCTGAAATTGTTCAGATTGATTTTAGTACACCAATCACGGTTCCCGCCGGAGTTGAAAGAATCTTGGTGGAGGTAACTCAGATGGATGATATTTATAATGATGATTATAAGGAAGTTCTTATAGCAGGTACAGCATTTGATAATGACACCTCTTGGTTTAAAGGATGTAGGGAATATTACACCCATACATCTACAGAAAACATAAGTCCCGCGGTGCCCGATGCCAATTTCTTTATAAATGTAACTGGAGAAATTCGAAACATAGCCAGTAGTGGTTCATCTGTAACCGTATCGCACAATGTATGTGATGATCTTATAGAAACAAGTATTCACTCATGCTCGTCATCCTATATTTATTGGGCAAGGGATTTTTATTTGGAGGATTTTGGTATTTCTACCAATGAGGAATTTGTCATTACCTCAGGACAAGTAGGCATTAACAAAGTAGGTTGGTTACCAGAAATTAGTTTTAATGTTTATGCCATTGATGATAATTTTCCCAGTTCTTTTTCAGAAACCACTTTGATAGGAAGTAGCCAATACCAAGAACTATCTCCTAATATAGACCGTAATTCACGAATTATTAACGTAAACTTTGAGACACCTGTGGTTGTTCCTGCCGGTGTTGAAAGAATTTTGGTAGAAGTACACAAGGGAATCGTTTACGGCGATGGATTGGCTTTTATAGCTGGTTCATCGCAAGATACTGGTGTTTCATGGCAAAGAGGCTGTACCAGAACTTCTTCCGAACATGATTTTGGACTCAATGAATATGTATCTACTGTTGATTTTGGGAGGCCAGATGCGAAATTTTATATTAATGTTACAGGAGACGTAAATCACGTAACGAATAATTTTTCTATGAACATTTCAAATGTCTGTTCTGATTTTTTAAAGGAATTCAGTGTTGCACCCGCTACCAATATAGCCTCCATAGTTTGGAATTTCGGCGATGCAGCTTCTGGTGCCGATAATAACTCAGTGGATGTTTCTCCGTTTCATGATTTTTCTAGTGATGGTACGTATACAATTTCCGCTACAGTCACGGCTAACGATGGAAGTACTGAAGTGCTAACGGAAACCATAAAGGCTAAGGAACCTCCAAATGCTTACGGCATTGATAATGTTTACGCTTGCGAAGACAGTTTTAATACTGGTATTTCATCATCATTTAACCTAGGGCAAGTAACCCAACAGGTTCTTGGAGGCCAAAATAATATGAAGGTTACTTTTATTGATGGGAGTGGTAATGAATATTCCACACTGCCAAATCCGTTTACCAATACAATAAGAGACCAAGAAACCATAAGGGTAAGGGTTGCACATATCAATAATCTCTGTTGTTATTCCGAGACCACTTTTGACCTAATTGTGAACCCAATTCCTGATCTATCCTCGGTTTCTGACCTTTTTATGTGCAGTAATGATGCCAATGGGTATGCTACATTTGATTTAGAGCAAGTGCAAAATGACATTATAAATAATGGTAATGCAACTTTGGTTACGTTTTATCGAGAAAACGGAAATCAAATTCAAGCACCATTAAACGCAGTAGAAAACCTAACAATGAACGAGGAGGAAATAACCGTTCGTGCATTTGAAAACAGTAACAACTGCTACAATGAGACCACCTTTAAACTTTTGGTAAATTCATTGCCCGTTGCACATAATTTAAACATGATAATTGGCTGTGATGACAATAATGATGGTATTTCGGAATATTTTGATACTTCAACAATTGTATCTCAAGTAGTTGGTGACCAAGAAGGTATGTTAGTGTCTTATTTTGATACTAATGGTAATTCATTGCCAAGTCCTTTGCCAAATCCGTATACCAATACTTTAGCAAATGAAGAAACTATAACGGTCAGAGTAACAAATACGCAGACATATTGTTATGACGAGACACCTTTGATTTTAAAAACATCTAAACAACCAGAACTCAACATGCCTTCTATAGTTTATGCATGTGGTTCGGATAACGGATTCGCCAGTTTTGATCTTTCACAAATAGAATCGGAAATTATAGGTAATCAAACAGGTATAAACCTCTCATTTTTTAATGCAAATGGAGATCAATTGCCTAGTCCGCTACCTACATCATACGAAAATAGTATCGCTTGGAATGAGACTATTAACGTACGTGTAGAGAATTCAATTAATTCATTGTGTTATGCAGAAACAAGTTTTGATTTAATAATAAACGAACCGCCAACAACAATCTTGGAGCCTAGTTATTCATTATGTCATTTGGAGCCTTCCTTAGTTATCCAAGTAGAAAATGATTTTGATTATTATAGTTGGGTATATGAGGATGACAATATAATTTCTGAAACCTATGAAGTAGAATTGATAAATGCAGGAGAATATACCCTTACTATTGGTAAAACTACTAATGGGATATATTGTGAAAACAAATATAATTTTGAATTTTTAAGGTCTGCCCCACCTACAATTACTGAGGTAAGGCATAAGGGCATATCCGATAATAATTTCATTGAAATCGTTGCGACTGGTGATGGTGATTTTGAATATTCCATAGATGGTATCAATTATAAGGAAAGTAATTATTTTACAGATGTTCTAGGCGGCAACTATATCGTAATGGTAAGGGATAAAAATGGTTGTGGTCTAGATAGTGAGGAAGTTACGATTCTTGATTATCCTAAGTTTTTTACGCCAAACAATGACGGTAAAAACGATTATTGGCAAATTTATGGGATTGATAAATTTCAAAATTCCTACATTTATATTTATGACAGATATGGAAAGTTATTAGCTCAACTATCCCCAAATGATTTAGGCTGGGATGGTTTATTCAATGGTAAACAAATGATATCCAGTGATTATTGGTTCAAAGCCTATCTTGAAAATGGAAATATATTTTCAGGTCACTTTACACTAAAAAGATAAAGCCAGTTGCCAACACGGTGTATAAAACATAGCTAATAAGTGCTTAACAGAAAGGTTTCTGTATATTTAGAAAGTCCGCCAAATTTTTAATTTGGCTTTTAAAAAAGAGAAAATTAAAAACAAAATATAAAAATTTGGCTCTGTGTTAATCCGAAAAGTTAGTGTCTTTTTGCACGCTACATTTCATACACAAAACCGTTGACAGCAAGGTAAACTCAAAATATATATTTATGAAAACATTGTTCGCTTTAATCGCAATTTTGCTTTGTTATTCTTATGTGCTGTCTCAATCTGATTCTTTGTTGAGGTATAAAGACAGTATTGTAAGTAATCCGACACAGGCAAATATTAATCCCGATTCAGTAAAGACAAAAGTTCGCGCAGACAAAGATTTAGAACCTAAAACAACACCAGTTGAAAAAGATATTTGGACATCATTTGACAAAGCTTTAGAGCCTGTGATGGCAGCGACATTAGCTGGATTATCTTTAGCCGCATTTGCCCTATTTTTGAGTTTGCTTGTAAAGTCAAGGGAGGAACACAATGCACTTAAAAATGATTATTTATCGATAAAAAATGAAATAAATAAAAAAGATTTAGATAACAAATCTGTTGTGGATTTAAGTGGAGAACTGGAAGTAATGGAGCCGATAATGGAGAAAAAAGAAAAGGAATATAACAATTTAGCACGAGGTGTTAAAGATATAAAACGGTCTTTTTATTGGTTCATCGGCTTTCTTTTTGAGACTTTATCAATAGATATTCTTCAAGAAAAATACTCATTCTTTTTTATGGAATTAGATAGCCAACTTACTACTCAAATTGTTGAAGTATGTATATCTGGTGGACTTATTGGTGTTGGTATATTTTTTCTAATCCGTGGTACAATTAATATGAAAACAGTAGTTTATAGTTAAAAACCCTGCAGCCAACAACATATATAAAACATAGCTATTAAAGGCTTTCCGAGAGGTTTTTGTGTATTTGTTAAGACCACCAAATTTTTAAATTTGGCTCGTGTATAATCCGAAAAAGTCTACGTCTATTAATATGCTACGTTCCATATACAAGACCGTTGCCATTCATTAATCTGTAGCCGTATTTTAGGACGTGACATTGTGACTAATCTCGACGGAAATAAAAATTGAACTAAATGAAAAACATAAAATATCTGTTAATTCTGACTTCGGTAATATTTTTATCATCATTTGCCCATCCAATTTTTGCTCAAGAAAATGACTTCATCAAAGAGTATTTGGAACGATTGGAAAAATCGAAAGAATACTTAATTCTTGTAGCGGAAACAATGCCGGAAGATAAATATGAGTTCAAAGCCACGCCTGAATCAATGAGTTTTGCAGAAAATTTAATGCATATAGGCTGGGCAATGGACTGGCATAGTCAATCATTAATGGGCGGACGTGAAGCGAGAGATTGGAATACAGACACAGAACTCAAAGTCGACGATAAATCGAAAAAAGAAATGATTGTAAAAATCAGCCAGACTTTTAACAAAACAATAGAATTTATTTCAAATTTTGATCCTGATAGACTTGAAGAAAGATTGGATTATTTTGGGGCGGACAGAACAAAAAGGCAGATTTTATTATTGCTTGCCGACCACATAACACATCACAGAGGACAAATGCTTATTTATATGCGACTAAATGGACTTAAACCTCCAAGATATGTTTTATATCAGTAATTACCAGAAATGTAAAAAAAGCAAACGGACTGAAATATAAAATGGAAAAACAACGAAATGGCAACAATGTATAACCGCAATTACGGCGGATTCGACTACGTCCGAATCCACTCGGAATTGCTAACACCTGTGCTAATCCGAAAATTAACGCATATAAACCCGTAACTGACGGTTATACGAGACCGTTGTACTCAATGGTTTAGAAAATCAATTATTTATAGATTTTCAACCTTAGCTTTTCGCCAAAAATATAACGCAAAAATTGTTGTGATTATCGGGAGCATCAATCCATATTCATCTATCCAAAAAGTACTGTTCTCGTTTGTCGAAGTTAGCGGAGTGAATATCTTTTGTATGAATATATTATGAACGGAATGAAAAAGCGCCGAAGGCCATAAACTATTTGACTTAAAAGTGTAGTAAGCCAAAATAACAGACATCCCTAATATCATTACAGTAAACGAAGAAATATGGAATATCACATTACCACTTCCTTTATAGATTAGTAAAATAATCGGCCAATGCCAAATGGACCAAATCAAACCGCTAATTATTGATACACCTCCGAAAGAAAATATTTTCCTAAGTTCATAAATGAAAAATCCACGCCAACCAATCTCTTCGCCCAAAGTAGAACCAATATTTTTCACAACACCTACAATTGACAAAAGAACTACCATCGACAATATAACAATCGGAATACTAAATTCTTCCATTCCCAATTCTTGAGACCATTCTAAAATAGTCTCCTGATTTAGCACACTCCCAAAACTAAAAACCCAAATAAAAACATAAGCTATCGTTATATATAAGACGGGGATTAAATATGATAAGTTGAGATATTTGGACTTTTCTAAATTCCAAGGAAGACTTGAAATAGGTCTTTTCGTAATCTTTAAAGTAGCGAAAGCCGACAATGCGGGACACATCATTAAAGCACCGACATAGATACTCGTTGGATTTAATTTCAGTATTGCGTAATAGCAGATTGCACTAAGTGAAATTAAAATGCCTAAGAATACGAATATTGTTTTCCAGACCTGTTTTCGGACAATTAATTGGTTAGTCATATAAAACTAAGACGGAACAAATCAAATTTTGTTACCTAATAAAAGAATTAATATTAATTTAAGGGAATTAGAATGTACTTAGTCGGACGCTCACCACAGAGTACAACACAACCTATAAACAATATGGCTTCTGGCTTAACCACGCTTGCAGCGTGGCAGGTCGAAAGGTTTGTGTATTTTTATGAAGTCCGCAAAATCTTTTGGATTTTGCTTTGACAGAAAAAAAGAAAAAACAAAACCAAAAGATTTCGCTATGTGTGTGGCGGAAAGCAAACGCCAGTTTGCTCCCGTACTGTTCATAGCCACACCGTTGTGCTTAAGAAAACTCGATATTATTGGAAATTATAGTTGAATTGATATTTAGAGGATTAATTGTAAATGTTTTAGGCGTTTACACTCGATACTATTTTTTTAGTCTAATTGGACAAAAAAAGTCAATTGAATATTTATTGGGAGAAAAAAACAGAAAAGATAGCTCTGATATAGTATCTCAACATTTTTTTAATGTGTTCATTGGATTAATAACACTTGCTATAATCTCATTTGCTATTGCCTATTTAGTTTGGGGAGATTGGAATAATTAATACTAAAAATCTGAAGTGGACAAATTGACTTTTAAAACGGAATCTTATTTAATAAACGGGAAAAACAATGAACGTTTCTTTCCTTTTTTAGAGTTAGAATATAATGAATGGGTTGTAGCCTTACCCTTTTTGTAGCCTTCCCTAAAAATAGGACGGTATAAAATTAGAGCCTATCAATATTATCGTATCCAAACCCAAATCTTACAAAAACTTTGCGCACGGATCCTGATTCAATTTTATAGTGTTCGGGTTGATAAGCGTAAAGTAAAATTGAATCAGGGCGCAGCCTACTTTCGATTTGGAACACTATCCTTTTCTTTGAGCCAATTCCGGTAAGTTAGATAATGTTCTGGATATTGGTTAAAATACCCCTTCAGTTCTGAGTTTGCAGTTTGCTTCCCTCTCAAAAATGCCCTCTCCTTGTGTACTTCCATTTGGGATCCCTGGAATCCCAAATAGCCGATAATTAGAAGGAAAAAAGTCCAAATAGTATACTGGACCCATAGCTGTAGCTTAGGTGTCACCTTGGCTTTGGACAGCTCTTTTTCTATACTCTCCAATGCTCCTCGGATCTTTGAACTTTTATATTCTTCAGCATTTAAGTGCTCTTTTAATAAATGCTCGATCCCTGAAGTGTCGGGCATTATTTTTATATTCTCAACATTGCTTGTAAGTTCCCGTAGTTTGGTCAATGCCTTATTGAACCCGTCCAGCTCATCATGGAGCAGTTCCATTACTTCATCCAATTTTTTATATCCCATGGTTTTACTTTTAATATCCGATTCCTGTGTCGATTGCTCTATTAATTACTTTTTTCAATGCGTTCTTGGCCAAACTCGCCGCTAGGTTGGCGCTCATTTCCACGGTCTTCCCCAATAATTGGACCGAATTACCACCGGTGATTTGTGTTCCAACACCCCTATTCTGGGAAAGCTGACCAATAATCTTTCCCCCGGACATGGAGCGGTGCACTTCGCTTGCCTTGAAGCTCTGGCCCCTATATTCGAACCGGAAGCCCTGCAACCTATTGGCCTTGTTGATACATGGAACAACCTTTACCTCTTCGGCTTTCATGGACTTTATGTAACCGTCAAGTGTTTTCGGTGATCGGTCGTTCATTACCTTGTGGTGTATAGACTTAATTTCCATTCGCAGATGAATGGAATCCAATTCCTTTTCCAATTGTACTTCCCTTACCGTGGTCAGGCCCATTTCCTTGGCTACATTTTCAGCGGCCAATTGGCTGCGTTTTCCAATGAAACTATCGTTGTACGCCCTGCCATCAAAACCGATCCTATTGGCGTAAAGGTGCACATGGGTGTGCGCCTTGTCCCTGTGCACAAAGGCAATGGCCTGTTGCTCCTTCAAATGCATTTCCTTGACGAACCTTTCGGTCAGCTGTTTTAGTTGCTCTTTGTTCAGCCTCTTGCCCTCTTCGGGGGTCGGACTTAGGACAAAGCTCAGGGTATTGTTAGTACACCTGGCATTCTGTTCCTGGATGATCTTGAATTCCTCCGTAATCTGTTCGGGGGTTTCCCCTGCCAGATGTTGGGAGAATACGATCTCGGCATCCTTCTCCTGGTTCCAGCCATAGGACATACTCGCGCCAGTGTGTGCTATCGACTTGCCCTTGCCTATCATTTTCCAAAATTGTTAAGGTGCTGCCTTATGTCCTCCGCCAGTAGTTCTACCTCCTTCGCAAGGGAAGGGTTACGTTTTTTGAACATGTTCCCGATATGGGTAAAGTTGTTCTTATACTTCACCAAAGTTTTATAACACTCCAATTGTTCCGCTGTCAGTCTTTCGACAATAGCATTTTCAAAGGCCGAGCTCCTACAATATTCCGAAAGGGAAATACCGGCCCTCCGTGCCCTTTTTTTTAGTAGCTTTTTCTCGTAGATGGAACACCTGAATCTGATATAGGTCCTTTTCATTTTTTATTTTCTTTGCAACCATCGGGAGCAAAGCAAGATCGTTTTTGTGGCAACAAAAACACATCTTGAATTTGCTGCCCACCTAAATCCTTTGATCCCGAAATGAGCCATTCGTTAATATCCTTAAATCCTGCGTACAAACCTGATCTATCCACAATGTTCTTGGAATGGCCGATTAAGGTTTGGGCTATCTTTTTACCGTTCCTGTCATTGTCCAAATACAGTTCAATATGGTCATACCCCTCCAAGATCTTCTTCGCCCGTTCAACAAATGCGGTCGAGTTCAATACTAAAAAATCATGTCCGTCCTCTAACTTTTTATTGATCTCCGCAATAGACAATAGGTCGAACATGCCCTCGGCAACTATAAGTTTGGCACTACCATTATTGATATGTGTGACATCTTTGGGTGAACTCGAATTCTTCATATAACGGTTCCGAAGTTCCCAACCGCCCGAATCGTTCTTCAATCCAATGGCAAAGTATTTCCTCCCTTTAAATAGGTAATGAACCTCCTTGCAATACAACATTGCTGTGGCAATGGATATTTTCCTTTTATATAAATAGTTGACCAACCCGGGATGACAAATAGTGACTGCATAGTGGATCATAACCCTGGACCGGGCCTTCTTTTTAAAAGATGGTTGCTGTTGAAAAGAAAAAAAGATTTGGCCCTGTTGGATGAGGCTCAGTGCTTCTTTGACGGTCCCATCGGTCAATAGGCAAATCAGATCGATCACATTGCCCCCTTTACCCGCACCATGGTCGTACCATCTATTGAGTACCTTGGATACCTTGAAAGAGGCTTGGGCCTCTGGCCTGAAAGGACTCAGGAACCAAGCTTCTTTCTCCGTTGATCTGGTCGGAAAGTGCCCGAGTTTTGCCAGTGCTTTCTCGATGGGAAAGGCTCGGGCTCTTTCGCACGATAGTTTATGGAATCTTTTTCTTTTCATTAGCAATACTTTTTAACCATTTTTTTGATGTTTTGATGACAATCCGTCCCAAAGCCCCTATTCACGGTGCTTTTCCGGTCATCAAAACATTCATCGATTCATCACTATTATGGTTTTAGGTTTTCCTGGTCGTCATCACTTTTTATTTTGATGAACAAATGATGATATAATGATGAGCACACCAACATCGACGGGCATTGACCTCCCATCAATCTGTCATCGATTCATCAAAATTTTCCAGCAGAAAGGATTTATCCACCGTAAAATAGCGTCCCTTGGCTTCCATCAAATGCATGGTGGCATCCTGCCAGATTACCAATTTGTAGTAGCTGAGGGTATTGTCCTTGTTCTCCAGTTTCCAATCTTTTTTCAGCATTCTTCTTAAATGGGTAATATCGGTCTTGATTCGTGTACGGCTCAATAGCTGAAGTGCATCCAAGGGACATATGTTTATTTCAGTAATATCAAAATGCTCCATGGCTCCCAGTAACAGTGAGGCCAATTCCTTTTCCACCCGGTTACGGTTGTGCCTCACCAGATTCTTCAGGGCAGGTGTTTTGATCTGCCCGGGAGAGAACCACATGCGGGTGATATGCCGTGTGGTCAGAGTACGGCCCTTCAAAAAATATAGGAAAGCGGGTATTTCTTCAATAAGGGCTTCCAAAAAATGGGTATTCTCTTTCTGCAGATGGGGTATCTTCAATACCCAGAACCTGGTCTCGTCCCCATCTATCTTAATAAAGTTGTTCTCATTGTTGCTGCAAAGGATAAACTTGCCAAAGAATTCCACTTCCCTTTTGTCCTTCCCCTTGGCCTCCAACTTGTTGATATTGGTGGTGCTCAGGTATTTGATCCGTTCGGTAAGCTCTTCCTTATTGAACAGCACTTCGTCGATACAGATTAGCAGTTTGTTGGCCCAATCGGCATTGAACTGGCTACCAAAGCTGTCATTGGTCAGATAGGTAAGGTTGTTCTCGAAAATAGCCTTTAACCATTTCAAAAAAGTACTCTTCCCTGTGGATCGCTCCTTGGAGACCAGGCACAGTATGGGCAACATCTGAACTGGTTTGGTGTAGAGCAATTGAAAATAGTCCAATCCCAGCTCATAGTGCCTCCCGAAAATATGCCGGATAAATCCGAGGGAGGTCGAGACGTCCCCCTCTTTCGGTTCTTTGCCCAATGGGGAGTAGGTATTATAAAATTTTTGGTATTCCTGTTTGAAGTCGATGTGGTTCGGTATACAGGTGAACCCATCGTACTTGGGCACCTTGCTCAGGTAATCCTTGCCATGGTCCTGGCGAATGGTCTCAATGTTCCAGTGGGTGAGCACTTCATTGAAATGGCCGGAGATGGTGGGCACCTTGACCATTTTATAATACGCAGTGCCCACCCGGATGTAGGGTATATCTATCATAATAAGCAGTTTAAGAAAGATGGGGTGGGTTAACGCCTTCTGTTTTTCAAGAGCTGCTCATTGAATTTCTGTTCCAGATATTCATCCGAGACATCCGGTTTCCCCAATAACCAATCATCTATCCTATCCTTTTCAAAGAAGAGTTTGCGAATTTCCCTATTATCGCCCTTGGGGATCAAATTCAGTCTGGAAAGTTTGTAGATGGTGCTTTCGGACATCCCTGTGTATTGCACCAGGTCCTCCAGATTAAGGACCTTTTTATTGAAGGCCATAAGCCCCTTTATTTCCTTTAACAGTTCAATGACCGATTTGTCCGTGTCCGGGTCGGACTTTACATTTGTTTGCTCATTCATGATTTCAGGTTTTAGAAATTAATGATGAGTAAAAGGCCCTTTACAATTTTGAATTCGAAGACCAATATAGCTGGATGACAGGCAAAGACACAACAAAAGGGGACATGCACCCCTACAATTTACAAACACACCCCTGTTTACTTTGGAAAACAGTTATCGATCTTATCGGTGAAGTATTTGGCCGGGTGCTTTCTTAGACCATTGTTGGACAGTTTCCTGGCAGTAACCGGCTTTCCCTCCAGGAACAATTTATTGGATCTCTCAAAAGTTGAATATTCCACACCACATTTTTCCTTGAACTTTTCCAATAGGTACCTTACCTCCGCCCAGCTCATATCCGTGAAATGTATTTCCGAGTCCGTCTCCTCAAATCGCTGGGTAAGCACGGAATGGAAATTATCGATTCCGGTCTTTTCAACATCGATTTTTTCATAGCCCCTAAGGACATAGTAAATATTGTCCAGAACCATCCGGTTAAAATCCAGCCCAATGGTTTTAATGGGTTCTACGGCCACCGTTCCAATATTTTTCCTTTCCTTTTTGGTAAACCGGACCAACAAATAAAATATACCAATACATAATGAGCAAACAAAGATCAGGGACCAATACCAGGGAAGGCCTACATCGAAAATAAAATAAAGGACTGCTCCGATCAGGATCAAAAACAGAACGATCGCCAGTGCTACTTGGGTATCTCTGAAGTAATACCAGGTTTTGACCCGCTCTTTAAATTTATCCAAAGCGTCCAGCCGATCTATTATTTCATCTATTATGTTCAAACCTGAAGAAGTGTATGCCTGAACTAAATTTAATAAATTAAAAATAATATTGTTGTACCTATGTTGTACCCGTAAAAAAGAAAAAGCTTTCCAATTTCTTGAAAAGCTTATCTTTGTTACTGTGGGCCCTACTGGGTTCGAACCAGTGACCCCCTGCTTGTAAGGCAGGTGCTCTGAACCAGCTGAGCTAAGAGCCCTAATTAATCAGTATTTAAAATCGCTTCCTTATTTCTTTGGAAGCTAGCCTGCCTAACGGTAGGCGGGTGCAAATATAGAATAGTTTTTAATTTCCCCAAAGGAAAAAATAGAAAAATTTATACGATTTCTGCAACGACAAAAGTACTGCCCCCAACAAACACAAAATCGGTTTTATCCGCTAACCTCAAAGCCGCATTAACCGATTCATTTACAGAAGAATAAGCATCACCCTTCAAACCAAATTCCAAGGCCTTGGCTTTCAAGACAAGTTCATCCAAACCTCTTGGTATATTAGGTCTACAAAAATAATAATGTGCGTTCTTTGGAAAAAGTGGCAAAATCTGCTCTAAATTCTTGTCTTTTACAAATCCGATGATCATATGAAGATCTTTATATCCCTGTTCCTTTATTTGATCCAGGACAATGGACAGACCCTCTGTATTGTGGGCCGTATCACAAACAACTGTTGGGTTTTCGCCAATATATTGCCATCTACCCAGTAATCCCGTGTTGGCGGAAACATTCAACAGGCCATCCACTATATGCTTCTCCTTAAGGTCAAAACCTTTTAATTCCTTAATGGTAGCTACAACACCCTTAACGTTTTTGCACTGGTAACTCCCCAACAAAGAGGTTTTATAGATTGCAGGTATTTTCTCCCCTGCAAAGATTATCTTAGCGCCTCTTTCGTTGGCTATATTGTTAAAAACCGTTGCAGTCTCTTCCTGAAACTCACTTATTACCACAGGTACCCCAGGCTTAACGATTCCCGCTTTCTCAAAAGCAATTTTAGCAATGGTATCGCCCAACATCTCCACATGATCGTATCCTATATTGGTAATCAATGACACTTCGGGAGTAATTATATTGGTAGAATCCAAACGACCTCCCAATCCGACCTCCACAATAGCGATATCAATTTTTTCCTTTTCAAAATACTGAAAGGCCATCCCTACTGTCATTTCAAAAAACGATAGGTCATGTGCCTCAAAAAAAAGTTTGTTTTTCTTTATAAAATCGACTACATATTTTTTGCTGACCGGTTTTCCATTGATCCTGATCCGCTCCCTAAAATCTTTCAGATGTGGAGAAGTATACAATCCCACCCTATAACCGGCCTCTTGCAAAATAGAGGCCAACATATGACTACAGGAACCTTTGCCATTGGTACCTGCCACATGTATACTTTTAAATTTTCGTTCGGGATGGCCTAAATAATTGGAGAGGGCCTGTATATTATCCAACTTGCCCTTAAATGCAGAAATTCCCTTTTGTTGGTACATGGGCAGTTGGGCGAACATCCATTCCAAAGTTTCCTGGTAGGTCATTTATAGTCGTCTGTTGTAGTTAGAACATGGTGCCGTTGCAATACCTTCTATTAATCTAATTAATAAGTAAATGAAATTGCAAAATTACTTTGGGAAAATTGTTTTAGGGCAAGGTGGGAAGAATTTATTCTCCCAATTTAAAATTCACTACCACAAAACCAACTTGTTGACTAGGGGCATTGGAATCCAAATTCCATCGATGCATAAAGGCTGTTTTCTTTGCGGGTTCCAATAAGCAGGGATGGGTATTGGTAGTCCCCCTTACCCCTGGGGTAGCGCTAACTACTTTACCATTTCGGTCCACAACAATTTTCACTACAACCCTTCCTTCCTCGTTGCATTCCTGTTGTACCTTGCCCTTGTTCACCAAAGATCTCCCGTTGAGTCCATAGCCTCCCGTGCCACTACCAGATCCTGGGCTTCCATAATAACTTGTTGCATAGGGATCCCCGTCCGGCTGGCCTTTATCCCCAGCCTTATTATCATCGCCTTCACCACCAGAAGTGGTTCCTTCGGATTTATTTATTCCTCCGATAAGCTCATCCAACTTGTTCTTTTTTGCTTGTTGCTCCTTCCTGACCTTTTCTTCGGCCTCCTTCTTTTCACGAGCGATGCGTTCCGCTTCGGCTTGAGCCTTTTTTGCCGCCTCGTCAGCTTTGCGCTTTGCCTCTTGCTGTTGTTTTATTTTTATTGATTCCTCACTTTCCTGGGTAAGTAATTTTTCGGCAGGTTTCTCCTTGGCCACTTTTTCCTCGGGCACCTCTTCCACCACTTCTTCCACCTTTTCCTCCTGAACCTTCGGCTCTTTTATGGGAGTGTTAAGAGGTTCCGATTTTATCTTTTCTTTGGGCTGTACCCTTCCGCTACCAAAATCGGTTGTACCAAAGTTTACCGAAATACCATTTTCTATTGGAGGGTCCATATAAGTAAGCCCAATATAAAAAAGCAACAGCAATAGTACACTCAACAGAATTGTGGTAAGTGTAAATGATTTTTTCTCGTGTCTCGTGTTAAGTAATGACATTAATTTGGTCGCACTGCCAAAATAACCTTGTAATTATTCCTATTGGCAATATCCATTACGTTCACCGCCTCTTTGATGGCAACGCTCTCTTCTGCCCTTAGAATAATAGTAGGTTTCTCCTGCCCTTTTAGTGCCTTTTTTAATTCAATTTCTATATATTGTCCGTTAATCTTCTCGTTGTTCACAAAATATTCCAGATTCTTATTAATGCTCACCGATACGTTTTGGGTATTTGTAGACTTGCCCTTGGCCTTTGGCAACAACAAATCCAATGCATTGGGCGAATTTGCAGTTAGCATAAAGAAGATAAGCAATAGGAACACTATGTCCGTCATAGAGGACATGCTAAAATCTGGACTAACTTTATTTCTACCTTTTAGTTTCATTTGTTATGTTCTAAAGAGGTTCGTTCAATAAATCTAAAAATTCCACCGCATTGGCTTCCATTTTATGCACTACCTTATCCGTCCTGTTTACCAAATGGTTATACCCTATATAGGCAATAATACCTACGATAAGTCCGGCTACTGTAGTGGTCATTGCCGTATATATACCAGAGGCCAAAGAACCCATTTCAGCCTGTCCACCACTGGTTGCCATTTGATGGAATGCCAAAATCATGCCAATTACAGTTCCTAAAAACCCGATCATGGGAGCGGCTCCGGCAACGGTGGCCAATACACTCACATTTTTTTCCAACTTATACACCTCAAGGGTACCTGCATTTTCTATTGCCGTATTAATATCGTCCAAGGGCTTCCCTATTCTAGATATTCCTTTTTCCGTTAACCTAGCTACTGGTGAATCTGTCTGCGCGCACAATATTTTGGCCGCATCCAATTTACCATTGGTAACATGGTCCCGTATCTGGTTCATAAAATTACTATCTATTTGTGAAGCTGCCTTAATCGCAAAAATCCGTTCAAAATAAATATATAGTGCCACAAAAAGCATTACAAACAAGACACTTATGATCAAGATACTTCCTGTACCGCCATTTACTATTAAATCTATTACTGAAAGTGTCTTTTCCTCGGACACAACTCCCTCTAATCCTGCCTCTTGAGCCAGGTCTTGTATCAATAACATATATTTTCTTTATTTAAGTTGCCTTAATAACGGTCTTTTATCGATTAAATTATGCGTTCAACACTAAATTTCTAATTAATATAAATCCAATGGCACCTGCAGCAAATCCTAGGAAAGCCAACCATGCAATTTTCTTCAAATACCAGAAGAAATCTATTTTTTCCATTCCCATGGCCACTACCCCTGCCGCAGAACCAATAATCAACATACTACCACCAGTTCCAGCGGAATAGGCAATAAAATGCCAAACAGGATCATCCATTCCTACTGAGAACATTCCAATACTGGCAGCTACCAAAGGCACATTATCAATTACCGCAGAACCGATTCCAAGGAACAGAACCACCAAATCCGATACCAATTCCCCTCCAGACTCGGTACCCAACATGGGCATTACCTCATCCAAAGTTCCCGCAAAATGGAACAACATCCCTAAAGATTCCAAAGCTGCTACGGCCATTAAGATCCCCAAAAAGAAAAGTATACTTGGCAATTCAATTTTGGATAGGGATTTATGCACAGGGCTGTGATGTGATTCTGCTTCACTTTCACCGTCGATATTGGAAATGCTGAATTTGGAACTACTATATACTTCGGCAAATGTAGCAACCAAGGCCAAAGAAAGCATCATACCTACGTAAGGAGGCAAATGGGTAATGGTTTTGAAAAAGGGAACAAATATAATAGCCCCTAACCCCAAATAGAGCATAGTAGCACCGTATCTGGACTTTTTGGGCTCCTCATCATCCATATCGGCATCGATATTTCCGGAAAACGCCTTGTATCTACTTGCAATAAAAGTAGGCACAACCATACATATTATAGAGGGCAACAGGACGTGTTCTATCAATTGGGCCGCAGATACCTTATTGGCTATCCATAGCATAGTAGTGGTAACATCCCCAATTGGAGACCAAGCTCCACCAGCATTGGCGGCTATAATTATCATACCGGCAAACCAAAGTCTGGTCTCCCTATCGTTGATTACCTTCTGCAGAATGGTAATCAAAACAATGGTAGCGGTAAGGTTATCGATAATGGCCGAAAGTATAAAGGCCAAAATGGAGAACAACCACAATAATTTCCTTTTACTCCTTGTTTTTATAAAACCTTTGATGGTTGCAAAGCCATCGAAGTAATCTATTATTTCCACAATGGTCATTGCCCCTAGAAGGAAAACCAATATTTCTGCCGTTTTCCCGAGATGATGCAGCAAAATCTCATCTATATGGGTTGCCTCCAACTCCCGGAGCTCGGCATTCACCTCAAAAACCGGCATATGGGCCAAAGCAATTACCGCCCACAATAGTGCCATCATAGCCAAGGCGGGGATTAATTTGTCTATTTTCAGGTTATGCTCCAAGGTTATTGCCAAATAACCGGCAACGAATAAAATAATAATAATGGTCTCCATGCTATTATTGGTTAAATTTAAATTAATTGTTTCAAAGCAATCTCAAATCCGGTTTTACTGAGATTAACTTTTGATTTATTTTGATCAAATATATTTAAAATTGCGTTCCTAATGGTATTCGAAGTATCATTAAAAATAAGTTCATCATCCATTGCCACCCTTCCTTCCATAAAATACGCAAAGACCCGGGCCATTCCACAGTTGGATATAAAGTCGGGAATTAGACTTACGCGTTCGTCCGTAAATTCCATTATAGGCCCAAAAAATATTTCTTTATCGGCAAAGGGCACATTGGCCCCACAGCTGATCACCCGTAACCCTGCATGTGTCATTTTAGATATCTGCTCCTCCGTCACCAGGCGTGATGCCGCACAGGGCACAAAAATCTCGGCGGGCAAATTCCATATCCTATCGTTCATTTCTGAAAACGGAATAATTTTATCCGCAAAAAGCTCATTTCCTTTTTTGTTAAGAAAGAATGTTCTTATTTCCTCCAAGGTGTATCCCTTCTCATTGATCACCCCTCCGGCCCGGTCGATAATCCCCACCACTTTTGCTCCCATTTTGGCCAAATAAAAGGCCGCTGCGGAACCTACATTGCCAAAACCCTGCACAATGGCCCTTTTACCTATAACAGACCCCCCGTGTATATCATAATAATGTTTTACCGCTTCCGCCACCCCAAAACCGGTTATCATATCCGCTACCGTAAATTTTCTGGCCACCGAAGGTGAATAGTCTTCTCTCTCCAAAACCTTGACAACTCCCAACCTCAATTGACCTATCCTATTGATTTTGTCCGCTTCGGTCGGCTTAAAGTGACCGTTAAAAACACCCTCTTGCGGGTGCCAAACACCAGCGTCTTCCGTAATAGGGATAACCTCATGGATTTCATCCACATTTAAATCGCCCCCGGTACCGTAATAACTTTTCAACAATGGCGCTACCGCGTGATACCACCTTTTGAGCACCCCGGATTTTCTAGGATCGTTGGGGTCAAAATTAATTCCGGATTTTGCACCTCCAATGGGGGGTCCGGAAACTGTAAATTTCACCTCCATTGTTTTTGCCAAAGATAAGACCTCGTTCATATCCAATCCTTCCCTCATTCTGGTGCCACCACCGGCAGCCCCACCGCGAAGGGAATTTATTACCGTCCACCCTTCCGCTTCCGTCTCGGGATCTTTCCAGTTAAAAACAATTTCAGGGGGTTTATTCTCATATATTTTTAATAACTCTTTCATTACACCTTACAATTAATTCATTGATACCATTTGCCACTTAAGGGGATAATCCATCTCCATTGGAGTATTATTCCTGCCTAGCTAATGTTGCCTCATAATTGTTAAGTCCTTTTACAGATAAAAAAGTATACCACCGAACAAATATAAAAATATACATTAGGTTTTAATGTTTTTATTGCCCATTATTATTCCATTCTATACTCGTATATTTGTATTATTCTCATAATATTTTTCTAACAAATGGATTTTACACTTTCGGAAGAACAGTTGATGATACAGCAGGCAGCAAGGGATTTTGCCCAAAACGAATTATTACCCGGGGTCATTGAAAGGGATGACGCCCAGATGTTCCCTGCAGAACAAGTAAAAAAAATGGGGGAACTAGGGTTCATGGGAATGATGGTAGACCCGAAGTATGGAGGAAGTGGCCTGGACACTATTTCATATGCCCTGGTAATGGAAGAACTCTCCAAAGTGGACGCCTCTGCCTCGGTAATCGTATCCGTGAACAATTCTTTGGTATGTTGGGGCCTGGAAGCCTTTGGCACCGAGGAACAAAAAGAAAAATATTTAACCCGTTTGTCTACCGGACAAAGTATTGGCGCATTCTGTCTCTCCGAGCCCGAGGCGGGCAGCGATGCCACATCGCAAAAAACCACGGCCGTGGACCGAGGGGACCACTATATTCTAAATGGCACCAAAAACTGGATAACCAACGGAAATTCAGCCGACATCTATTTGGTAATTGCACAGACCGATGTTTCAAAGGGACATAAGGGAATAAACGCCCTAATTGTAGAAAAGGGAATGCCCGGTTTTGTAATAGGCCCCAAGGAAAATAAATTGGGGATAAGGGGCAGTGATACCCACTCATTAATCTTTAATGATGTAAAGGTGCCCAGAGAAAACAGAATTGGCGACGATGGATTTGGTTTTAAATTCGCTATGAAAACACTTTCGGGCGGCCGAATCGGCATTGCATCCCAAGCCTTGGGCATTGCAGCAGGAGCCTACGAGTTGGCCCTAAAATATTCCAAAGAAAGAAAAGCCTTTGGCACAGAAATAAGCAACCATCAGGCCATAGCCTTTAAATTGGCCGATATGCACGTACAAATAGAGGCGGCACGACATTTGGTTTACAAGGCCGCATGGGACAAGGACAATGGCCATGACTATGACCTATCAAGCGCAATGGCCAAATTATACGCTTCCCAGGTGGCTATGGATACAACCGTGGAAGCAGTGCAAATACATGGAGGAAATGGTTTTGTAAAGGACTATCACGTGGAAAGGATGATGAGGGACGCCAAGATAACCCAGATCTACGAAGGCACCTCCGAAATTCAGAAAATTGTCATTTCCCGTAGTATTTTAAAAAAATAAAATAGATAAATTAGTTTTACCCCATATTTTTTTATGGGGTAATGCTTAAAATATTAAATTTATCAACAACAACCCCCAAACTAGTTGAGGGTGATTAACCAAAATCAACCAATTTTATATTGTTAACCCCCTGTTAAAAGGAAAAAATCAATATATAAACCTTAATATTGAGGAAATCCCAATTTAATGGGCTCAAATATCGGAATATGCATTTTTTTTAACGTTGAATTATAAACGTTGAATTTCTTTCGTGCTAATTAAGATTGCACTGCATTAAATGTAAATATTTTGATATTTTTGAATAAATATGATAATTTATGAAGCTGAGAAAACAAGGATTGTACCTTCCGGAATTTGAACATGACAACTGTGGCGCAGGATTTATTTGTAGTCTGAAAGGAAAAAAGTCGAATGATATTATACATAAGGCTTTGGAAATATTGGAAAGACTGGAGCACAGGGGAGCGGTAAGTTCGGATGGAAAAACTGGAGATGGTGCCGGAATCCTTATAGATATTCCACATGATTTTTTTCAGGACGTATGTAGCTTTGAGCTTCCTGAACCAGGTAGTTATGCAGTAGGCAACGTTTTTCTACCTCAAAAGGAAAACCAACGGGACTATTGTATAGACGTTTTTGAATCCAACATTAAAAAACAAGGATTAAAATTATTGGGATGGAGGGAAGTTCCTGTGAACAAATCCATTCCGGGAAGAATAGCCGCGGAGACCGAACCTTTCGTTAAGCAGGTTTTTGTTGCACGAGAAAATGATGAGCAAGACTTCTTTCATTTTAATTTAAAACTGTTCATAGCCAGAAAGGTTACGGAACATACCGTAAATGCTTCCAAATTATCGGAAAGCAAATTCTTTTATGTTCCGAGTCTTTCCACCAAAATAATAATCTTCAAAGGGCTTTTGATGCCGGAAGATATTAGCTTATACTATAAAGACCTTATGGACCCAAGGGTAGTCACTAGGTTGGCATTGGTGCACCAGCGTTTTTCCACCAATACATTCCCTACTTGGGATTTGGCCCAGCCTTTCCGCTATATGTGCCATAACGGGGAAATAAACACCCTTAGGGGCAATGTCTCAAGAATGCGTTCCCGGGAGGAATTAATGAAAAGTGATTGGTTTGGGGAGGAAATTAAAAATATCATCCCTGTAATACTACCTGGAAAGTCGGATTCTGCCACCATGGACATGGTTGTTGAACTTCTGCTAATGACAGGAAGGTCACTTCCTGAAGTTATGATGATCTTGGTACCCGAAGCATGGGAAAAGAACAATGAAATGTCTGAAGCAAAAAAGGCGTTCTATGAGTACCACTCATGTTTAATGGAACCGTGGGACGGACCTGCATCCATCCCTTTTACCGACGGAAACTACATTGGCGCCGTATTGGACAGAAATGGATTGCGTCCGTCTCGGTATTCAGTAACCAAGGATGGTTATGTTATTATGTCATCGGAGGTAGGGGTTGTAGAGATTGAACCCGAAAACATTGAATTGCACGGAAGATTGGAGCCAGGAAAAATGTTCTTGGTAAATATGGAAGAAGGGCGCATTATCAATGACGAAGAAATAAAAGAAGAAATTGCAGTAAGATACCCGTACAAAAAATGGCTGAACAAGAACTTGGTACATCTTAAGGATATCCCTTACAACGACTGTCCACTTTTCTTAAACGAAGCGTCTGTACAAAAGAGAAAAGCTGTATTTGGATATACCCTGGAAGATATAAACACCATTATTCTCCCCATGGGAAAAACGGCTAAAGAACCGCTCGGATCAATGGGATCGGACACGCCAATCGCTATCTTATCCGATCGTCCCCAATTGATTTACAATTACTTTAAGCAACTGTTCGCACAGGTTACCAACCCTCCTTTGGACGGTATTCGAGAGGAGTTGATTACAGATATTAGTCTAACCCTTGGAAGCGATCATAATATTTTTGAATTTTCAGAGCTACATTGCCGAAAATTAAAAATTAAAAATCCAGTAATATCCAAGGAAGATTTGGATAAAATTAAGAACTATGACGCAAGTCCTGACTATAAGGTAGTTTCCATTGCGATGCTTTATGATATTGAAAAGGGACATAACGGCCTTGAAGATGCTTTGGAATCCATTCTAAATCAGGCCGAACAGGCTATTGATGAAGGTGCCAATATAATTATTCTTTCAGATAGAAACGTTAGTAAGGAAAAAGCCCCTATTCCAGCCTTGTTGGCTTGTTCATTTGTGAACAGCGGACTTCAAAGGTTGGGCAAACGCTCCAAACTAAGTGTAATTATTGAATCTGCAGAGCCTAGGGAAGTACACCATTTTGCCCTGCTTTTTGGATTTGGCGCAAGTGCCATCAACCCTTATTTGGTGAACGAAATTATTGCAGAACAAATTGAAGAGCACGATATCACCGAGTACACTTTTGAAGAAGCCATTAACAACTACAACAAAGCTGTTGGCAAGGGTATCCTTAAGGTAATGAACAAAATCGGAATTTCCACCCTTAATTCATACCGTGGATCGCAATTGTTCGAATGTATTGGAATAAACACTTCCACCGTAGACAAATACTTCCCCAACACCCCCACTAGAATTCAAGGGATAGGGCTTTATGAAATAGAGAAAGAAATTGCAAAGCGTCATCACAGAGCTTACATTGATAAAGATATAGCTGCAAATTTGGATTTGGAAATCGGTGGACAATACCGCTGGAGAAGGGATGGTGAAAAACACCTTTTCAATCCCTTAAGTATTGCAAAACTACAAAAATCGGTTAGAAACAACGAACCGGAATCCTATAAGGAATTTGCCAAAATGGTGAACGAGCAATCCAAGGATTTGATGACCATACGCGGACTTTTTGAATTCTCCAACTATGACCCTATTCCATTGGATGAAGTGGAACCATGGACAGAAATAGTAAAACGCTTTAAAACAGGCGCAATGTCCTATGGGTCCATCAGTAAGGAAGCCCATGAAAATTTGGCCATTGCCATGAACAGGATAGGCGGAAAAAGTAATTCCGGTGAAGGTGGGGAAGATGCCGAACGTTTTTACAAGAACCAAACCGGGGATTGGAAAAACAGTGCCATAAAGCAAGTTGCTTCTGGTAGATTTGGGGTTACTTCCAATTATTTGACCAGCGCAAAAGAAATTCAGATTAAAATGGCACAAGGGGCCAAACCTGGCGAGGGAGGGCAATTACCCGGACCAAAAGTAAATCCGTCCATAGCCAAAACCAGAAATTCCACGCCATATGTGGGTTTGATTTCACCTCCACCCCATCATGACATATACTCAATAGAGGATTTATCCCAATTGATTTTCGATTTAAAATCGGCCAATCGCAAGGCTAGGATCAATGTTAAATTGGTTTCTGAAGTGGGCGTAGGTACGGTAGCAGCAGGGGTTTCCAAGGCAAAGGCCGATGTTATTCTCATATCCGGCCATGATGGTGGCACAGGAGCTTCCCCCTTAACCTCATTAAAGCACGCCGGGCTTCCATGGGAATTGGGAATTGCCGAAGCACAACAAACCCTGGTACTAAACGACCTAAGAAACAGGATTGTCCTGGAATGCGATGGCCAGTTAAAAACCGGAAGGGATGTAGCCATAGCCTGTTTGTTGGGAGCAGAAGAGTTTGGATTTGCCACAGCTCCCTTGGTCGCCTCAGGATGTATCATGATGCGTGTATGTCATTTAAACACCTGCCCTGTAGGTATTGCCACGCAAAATCCTGAACTGCGCAAGAAGTTTGAAGGCAAACCGGAACACGTCGTTAACTATATGTATTTCGTGGCCCAGGAACTTAGGGAAATAATGGCCCAGTTAGGGTTCAGAACTATAGAGCAAATGGTTGGGCAAGTACAAAAACTGGACCGCAAAAAAGCTTTGGAACACTACAAGGCTGCAGGTATAGACCTTACACCAATTTTATATCAAGTTGATGTCCCAAAAGGAACCAAGTTTTACAATACCCAAAAGCAACAACACGATATTGAAAAATCCATTGAGTTTGAAATTTTGGAAAAAGCGCATCCAGCCTTGTTCAGAAAAGAAAAAATCTCTTTGGATTTCCCAATCCACAATACCGATAGAGCCGTTGGCGCCATTACCAGCAATGAAATTTCAAAGATCTATGGAGTAGACGGTCTGCCCGAAAACACATTGAGACTTAATTTCACCGGTTCTGCAGGACAAAGTTTTGGCGCCTTTGCAACCAAAGGCCTCACCATGATCGTCAATGGAAACACCAACGATTATTTAGGAAAAGGTCTTTCCGGAGCCAAGTTAATTATAAAAGTACCTTATAAATCCACTTTAAAACCAGAGGAAAACGTAATAACCGGAAACGTTACGCTCTACGGTGCAACTTCGGGCGAGGCTTATATAAACGGAAAAGCGGGAGAACGATTCTGCGTTAGAAATTCAGGAGCACAGGCTGTCGTAGAAGGTATTGGCGACCATGGTTGCGAGTATATGACCGGTGGTACAGCGGTTATACTTGGTGAAGTAGGAAGAAACTTCGGAGCTGGAATGAGTGGGGGTATTGCCTATATCTTTGATGAAAAGAACACCTTTACAAGAAATTGCAATACGGAGTCTTTAAACCTTTTAAAGGTCGAGGACGATAATGATATAGCTGAATTGAAAGGCCTTATAGAAAACCACTACAATGCCACTCTTAGCCCAATTGCACAAAGGATCCTGGAAAATTGGGAAGATTGCCTACCAAAATTTATCAGGGTGTTCCCTGAAGAATACAAGCAGGCTTTGATCCGTTTAGAAAAAGAAAAATTAGAAACGATATAATCGAAATATGGGAAAGATAACAGGATTTTTGGAATTCGATAGAAAAGTAGAAGAATACGCTCCTGTAGAGGATAGGGTTAAAAACTACAAGGAATTTACGCTCCCAATGAAAGAAACGGAGCTTAAGGACCAAGGGGCCAGATGTATGGACTGTGGTATTCCTTTTTGTCACAGTGGGTGTCCGTTAGGAAATCTAATACCAGATTTCAACGACGCTGTCTACCTTGGAAAATGGGAAAAAGCTGCGGAAATATTGCACTCTACCAACAACTTTCCGGAATTTACAGGTAGGCTATGTCCGGCGCCCTGCGAGGAAGCCTGTGTATTGGGCATTAACGAAGACCCGGTAACCATAGAAAACATTGAAAAAAACATTGTTGAAACAGCTTTCAAAAAAGGTTGGGTAGTAGCTGAACCCCCTGCGGAAAGAACAGGAAAGACAGTTGCCGTTATTGGATCTGGGCCCGCCGGACTTGCTGCGGCCCAACAGTTGAACAGAGCAGGACACTTGGTTACCCTTTTTGAAAGGGATGAAAAAGTTGGAGGTCTTTTACGATATGGTATTCCTGATTTTAAGATGGAAAAAAATATCATTGACAGAAGGGTTAAGATTTTAGAGGAAGAAGGTATTATAATTAAGACCGGTGTTCATGTGGGCGTTGATGTTTTGGCCACAGAACTAAAGGATCAGTTTGATGCCATTGTGCTTTCCGGTGGTGCTACCGTGAGAAGAGGACTGCCTATAGAAGGAGCAGACCTTAAAGGGGTAGTACAGGCCATGGATTTCTTAAAACAGAACAATAAACGCGTAGACGGCATTAAAGATCTGGGCGAAGAAATAAAAGCTACTGGCAAAAACGTAGTGGTTATAGGTGGAGGGGATACGGGTTCGGATTGTATTGGGACCTCTATCAGACACGGAGCCACTTCGGTATCCAACTTTGAAATATTGGGGAAACCTCCCGTAGGACGCCCGGAAGATCAACCATGGCCATTTTGGCCCATGCGTTTGCGAACCAGTTCTTCGCATAAAGAAGGTGTAGAACGATTTTTTAGCATTTCCACCAAAAAATTCATTGGCGATAAAAATGGCAACTTAAAAGGTCTCATCACCTCTCAGGTGGAATGGATTAAACAACCAGGACAGCGACCTATACTAAAGGAAGTTCCTGGAACTGAAAAGGAATGGAAATGCGAATTGGCACTATTGGCCATGGGCTTTACTGGTTCCGAAATGACTGTTGCCGAACAATTGGGACTCGAGGCCGATGCACGTACCAACATCAAAGCTAGTGAAACGGATTATAAGACCAATGTTCCCGGAGTATTTGTAGCGGGTGACCAAAGAAGAGGACAATCCTTAATAGTTTGGGCCATTTCCGAAGGTAGACAGGCGGCTTACCATGTGGATACCTATCTCATGGGAACATCCTATTTACCTTTAAAAGGAGAAGGCGACCTACCAAGGGTTTAATATATTTTCTGAAGACCAGAATAGATAAAAAAAATCCAACCCGTTACATGGGTTGGATTTTTTTTATTTCACCATCGGCGAGCCTAGCCTCAGTTACATATACTTATACGATCAAGCATCTTAACTAACCTAAATAACATTATTTTATTGATGTCCTTAAGGTTACGGCAACTTCGCAAAGTTTAAACTATTAGAACTAAGCAGCCTTAAAATCCCACAATAGGAATTAGATTACATTTTCCATGTACCGCTCTCCGCAGTAATTTCCACATCCCAATCTTGCGGTGGATTATTTTTGTATTTAGGGTCACTATCCTCTAATGGAAAAGAATTAACCACCTCCAATAGACTGTTATAACTATTTTTCCTCTCGGCAGTATTAAGACTGTCCATTAAGTTATGGCGCTCAAAGGGATCATTGACCAAATCAAAGAACTGTTCCGGTTTACCGTTGGAATCTATATATAATTTGAATTGTTGATCCCGTAGAACCCTATCCCTAAATTTAAATTGATTTTCTACACCATTTTCGGTTAGCCGAGCAAAGTTTCCACCTCCCATACCTAATATCCATTTGCGTTGCGAGGCCTCGTCGCCCTCCAGTAAAACCTTCGCAAAAGACTTACCATCTATAATGTGCGAGGCATTAATATCTGTCCACTTATCCTTTGAGTCAACCCCTGCCAGGTCCATAAAGGTTGGAAGAACATCCGTAAAATCGACAAGGGCATTCGATTCCTGACCCGCTTTAATATGCCCTGGCCAACTAACCACAAATGGTTCGCAAATTCCCGCCTCAAGGGTAGTGGACTTACCTCCCTTTACCTGTTCACCTTTGTAAGTCCCAGTTATGGACTGAGCTGTACCATTATCCGTAGTAAAGACAACCACAGTGTTTTCCAACAAGCCATTTAGTTTTAAAGCATCTACCAATTGCCCAACAATCTTATCGGTATAGCGCACCATAGCCTTGTGCTTGCCCAAATTATCATTTGCAGATTCGTCCGGGGTATTCACCAAGGGAGTATGGGTCAATACCATGGGATAATAGACAAACATGGGACCTTCCTTATTTTCCGTCAGAAAGTCTATGATAAAATCACGAAAAATGTCCGGACCAAATGCTCCGGGATAAGACTTGCTGCCCTCTTTGGTAAAAACATAAGGGTCCCAATATCGTTCGGCACTGGCTTCAACACCTGCCTCGTAGCCAGTCCACATACAGTATTCATCAAATCCTGCTTTCTCCAACGCCTCCGGTTCTACCCGAAAATCATCAATCTGCCATTTACCAGCTATACAGGTTTTGTAACCAGCCCTTCTTATTTCATTTACCAAGGTGGGGTTCTCCGTTTCATCAAAATGGGCACCCCCACCCCAGCGGGGAACGTCCCAATGGTTGACCCAACCATGCCTAAATGGATATTGGCCAGTAAGTAAAGTGACCCTAGTAGGTGTACATTGGGGCATGGAATACACATTGTTGAACTTAATACCAGACTTGGCAAGCGCATCTATATTGGGAGTCTCTATATCCTCCGCACCGTAACTGCTGATCCATTCCTTCCCCAGATCATCGACCAAAACAAACAATATGTTAGGTGGTTGCTGTTCCGCTGACGACTTGGTTTTAGCTACATCGCCACAACCAAATAAACCCACAAGGGCAATGGCAAAAAGTATTCTTTGCATCAACATGAGGTTACTCCCTTTAATTATACATTTTGTTATAGAGATCATTAAGATCCAACTTATCTTCCATTGTTTTTTGCAGCTCCAATAGGTCGGCAAAAAGGGTTTTTACCTTCTCCTTATATTCTGGACTTTCGGACAGATCTTTCATTTCATTCGGATCATTCTCCATGTCGAACAAAAGTACCTTATCTATTTTCGGATAGATTAAAAGTTTAAATCCGTCTTTCCGTATCATACGCTGTACATCTATATAGGCACCGTAAATTCCATTATAATGACTCTCGGTTCTTTCCCCATTTACGATATCCATAAAGCTATTGAACTCAACATATTCAGGCTTCTCAACACCTGCCAATTCCAGGGAAGTTGCCATAATGTCCTGCAGATAAACATCCTGGTCCAAAGTTTTGCCCTTAGGAATGCCAGGACCTACTACCATCATCGGAATACGTATACTATGGTCGAACATACTCTGTTTCCCTATCAAGCCATGATGCCCTACCGACAGACCATGGTCGGCACCGAAAAAGATATAGGTATTATCCATTTTTCCAGAAGCCTCTAAAGAATCCAAAATAATACCTATCTGCTCATCCATATGGCTCAACAGCGCGTAATATTCCTGCCGGTGCACCTTCACCGCATATTCAGTTCTTGGAAATGGGGCCAAGGCTTCATCCCTAAGACCTGGTTGATTGCCCATAGCATCCTTATATGGATATTCCGGTAAAAAGTTTTCAGGTACCTTGATGTTTTCCAAGGGATACATATCCAAAAAGCGTTGGGGCGCTTGCCTTGGATCATGGGTAGCGTTAAAGGCTAGATACATAAAGAAAGGGTCGTCTTTTTGCTTGGCGGTTTCTATAAAGGACAGGGCATCATCACGGACCACTTCGCTCCAATGTTTACCACCTTCCCAAAAGCCACCTTGTAAAGTATCCGTGGGAGACCACTCGGTATCATCCGGACCTGTTGGCCGTCCATAGCCCAGCGGCATATAGTCGTTCCAGTCCTTCATGTTCCCAGATTCCTCTTTCCACTTCTTTATTGATGCTCCCAATTTATTGGCATGATCTTTTGGCATGCCAGGACGAATATGTCTGGCATCGTTAAAAATAGTTCCAGCAGGGGCTTGAACATGCCATTTCCCTGTCATGTAGGTATTATAACCCTGTTTTTGAAGCAATCGGCTCCAAGTCTCGTTCAATGCCGTGGAGTCTCCCCTGTGCCATAACTCACTCTTATCCCTAGCATTCCATATATAGGAACCGGAAATGATCATGGCTCGTGATGCCACGCAAATGGCACCGTTCCAGCCGCCCATATTGTATGCGTGGGTAAAGGAAGTACCCTTATTGACCAAGCGATCCAAATTGGGAGTATGTACTTCGTTAAAACCCAAGGCCCTGATACTTTCAAAGGTCTGGTCATCGGCAAACAGAAAAACGATATTGGGCTTCTCTCCAGCCTCGGAGACCTTTTCAGATCCGGATGGCTTACAGGATCCAAGTAGAAAAATACTAAGTAAGGGTAGGCAAAAAAGTAATCTCATATTGGTTATTTTTGGTATGTAAAATTAAATCTCAATTATTCTTTAATAGAGCAGTCGCCAAAATTATCAATAATCCTTGCCCGAAGCACTCGTCTCCTGAGAATCCTTCCATTGGTTCCAGTAAGCAACCATTTCGTTCAACTTTTGGGGCTGCTCATTTGCCAGATTATTATTTTCGCCCATATCCGTACGGATATTATAAAGGGCAAAATGCTGTCCGCTATCATCACTATAAATCTTGTACTCGTTGTCTATCAGAGCTGCTTGGTCCTGAAAATCAAAGGCCAAAGGTTCTGTCCTTCGCTTTACTTCGCCGTTTACAATGGGCAAAATATCCACCCCATCATAAGGCCTTTTGTTTTTCGCAAGGTCCACGCCCAAGATATTAGCAATTGTAGGAAAGTAATCAGAAGTAAAGCAAGGGATGTCCACTCTTGTTCCTGGCCGTATATTCCCTTCCCATTCCATGATACCGGGGACCCGGATTCCACCCTCACGCAGGCTTCGTTTTCTACCTGTGAGTCCGTTGGTAAGACCTTGGGTCCTGCCTTTGACCGATTTTCCCTCAGGGCCATTGTCGCTGGTATAGAAAAGAACCGTATTTTCGGCAATACCCAATTCCCGCAACTTATCGCGTAATCGCCCTACCTGCTTGTCCAATGCGGATATTACACCATAATAATGTTGCTGGTCTTCGGAAAGGTCCGCATAAGGCTTTCGGTCATCATCCCCAGCCAAAACCGGCAAATGGGGCGTATGAAACCAAATTATACTTAAAAATGGTTTGTCATTTTTTACGGCATTTTCTATAAATGGGATAGCCCTATCCATGATTACCCTAGAATCGTCTCCTTCCAAATTTTCTTGGGCAAATTGGCCCGGTCCGGTCCAATAGGAGGTATTAAAAGGTTCCCCTTCCTTTAAATTCCCATTTACATCGCCTGATGATCGTGGAGGAGTGATCATGGGGTCCCAGGTGGGCACCTTGGATTCCGTTACAAAACTCACATCAAAACCATGTTCCCAAGGTGGCGCATAGTCCCCATCAAATTTTTCCCTTCCTCCCCTATTGGCCTCAACTATATCACGTGTCAGGGTTCCCAAATGCCATTTGCCGAAATGGCCCGTGGTATAGCCCAAATCTTTGACCAATTCTCCCATGGTAATTTCCTCAGGTTTTATATGACCACAATTGGCATGGCAAATTCCATAGCGAAGGGGGTGTCTTCCCGTCATTACGCTTCCACGTGTTGGGGAACAGACGGCAGACGCCGCATAGAAACGTTCAAAAACTGCACCATTGGCCGCCATGGCATCCAAATTGGGAGTTTTTAGATGAGGGTGTCCGTTATACGCAATATCACCCCATCCTTGATCATCGGCCATTAGTAGTATGATGTTGGGACTTTCCTTTTCCGATAGAATGGTTTCGGTCTTTTTTGGGCCGTCTGCACAATTAGTCAATGCACCTGCAATTAAAAGGCCTCCAAAAACATTTAAAATACTATTCAACTTCTTCAAAAAATTATATTTATAATTTCTCAATATAGACATAATAGGCAGGGTGCACCCTATTATCCTTATCTATTAATTGTGCTTCCATATCATATCTCCCTGCCGAAACTTTGGCGGTAAAGGATACTTCCTTCTGCCCTTTTTCCACTTTAGCAGATTTCTCTATGTCTGCAACATACAAATATGCATGATCAAAATCCGATTTTATGCTGGCGGGCATCGTCCTATCCAACTCCACTATTTTTTCCTGTGCTGGGAAAGTGGCGTTAATTGCCAATCCGCTTTCCCTTGGAAATCTGCAAAGGCTAATTTTGTACTCCCCATCTTCCACGAATTCTACTTTCCATCTTCCGGTGGCCTGGACTGCATTTGCTGCCCCGTATTGATGCCACATGCCATTAAACTTACCAGTCAACATATCATGAGCGGAAATACGACTTGGATTTTCTTGCGGTGATCCTACTTTTATATAGGCATATCTTTCGTTAACTCCCTCATCCATAAACGACTGCCACCATCTTTCATAACCTTCGGCCAATTTTTCAACTACTTCGGGGTGTTGATCTATTACATTTTTAGTTTGACTACGATCCGTGTTCATGTTATAAAGTTCCGTTCCGTTGACAAACCTCCAATTGTCATCCATAACAGAATATTTTCTGTATTTTACCAAGTTTTGAAGTCTTTGGGTATCTATATACAGAGTTCTATTGGGCCAATTTTCATCGTTGTCATATAACAAAGGCTTAAGACTAATACCATCCAAAGGTTTCACAGGATTAAAGTCGAGTCCCAATAGATCCACAAAAGTAGGTAACAAATCATAGGCAGCAGCCAATTTGTCTATGTCCTTACCACCGGTAAGTTGACCATTGGGCCAGCGAATAAATAGGGGCACTCTATGGCCACCTTCATATTCACTTCCCTTACTACCTCTTAAACCGGCATCGAAAACTTGATTCCCACCAGCAGTACCATTGTCTGTCATAAAGATTAGAATGGTATTGTCCGCTATCTTCAACTCGTCCAACTTCTTTTGCAGCAACTTAAAATTGTCATCTATATTGGTTATCATCCCATAAAAGCGTTGAAATTGCTCCTTAAGGCCATCAACGTCCTTATACATATCCAAATATTCCTTTGGAAGATTCAATGGTCCATGAGGCGCGTTAGTGGCGATATAACAAAAAAATGGGTCGTTTTTGTTTTCCTCTATAAAGTCCATCGCTTCGGAAAAGAAGACATCGGTACAGTAACCCTTATATTTTTGAGTTTGCCCATTGTGCCAATAGGTATCGTCAAAATAATCGTTCCCCCAATAATCAGGGCCTTGAGTAATTCCACCACCACCGTGTCTAACAACTTCATGAAATCCCCGATCTTCAGGACGATACGGATAGTTATCCCCTAAATGCCATTTTCCAAACATTCCATTGGTATATCCATTTTGGGCCAATACCTGCGGCAAAATTACTTCATCCTCAAACAGTAGGGAACGTCCGGTTATAGTATGGAATACATTAATTCTATTGGTATGTCTACCGGTCATTATAGCCCCACGGGTAGGGGCACAGGTTGTGGATACGTGAAAATTGGTAAACCGCACGGACTCTTTATAAAATTCATCAATGCTGGGCGTTTTAACATATGGGTTTCCATAGCAGCCCAAATCGCCCATACCCTGATCATCCGTAATTACAATGATGACGTTGGGCTTTTGTGTTACCTTGTTTTGAGCGTTGGAAATTATCGGCAGGACACATACGGTCAAAACTAAAACCCTAAAATAACCTAAATAAGGAATGTTGTCTTTAATCATAATCAAACCTAATTTAATTTTGAACAATTTAGTTATCATTTCGTTTATTTTTCATAGAAATATTATCCTTTTGAAACACATCTTATAATTGAACAGGATAAGTATCCAGCGTTGGGAAAACCACTTTGACGACCACTTACACCAATGTAAGTTCTAAGGCCAGCATACTTTAGTGAACCGTCTTATAGTAATGGATACAAACAAAAACAAAAAATATGGATTGTGTATGTATTAAATTGACCAATATGTGAGACATTTTTCCAGAAACAACATTCACAAGTACCCCCTAAGTAAAAAACCAGTATTTCTTTAATAAAGAGTTATGATCTTATGCCAAAAATCAAGGAAATATTCATCATCATAATTAAAATAAAGAAGAAAGCACCTTATGATCCCTCACCAGGAACAATGCCAGAATTATAATATTTCCCCTATAGGGCATTAAACCTCAGGATGAGGATTACCGCTACCCCTTCCTGTTCACAATATGGAAAACTCAATATTAGTCTTGCGTTACCTTGCTGCCCCACCAGTCATCGTTGGGTCTAAAATCTTTGGCGAGGAATTTTAGTCTTTGGGCCTCCAAAGCTGGCCAACTTTCATTTACAATTCGATCGTGTCGCTTTTGGGCCAGATCTGCATTGTATTCCGTATCCTTTGATGGCATATTGGCCCCTACCTCCTTGAGCCAACCATGAAGCTTTTTACTTAAACCTTTAGCTATTTCGGGATATTGTGCTATAACATTGGACTGTTCGCCTACATCCGTAGTCAGGTTATAAAGTTCTTCGCTCCCATCTTCCCAGTAATGGATAAGCTTCCAGTTTTCTTCCCGAATTATTGATGATGGATTTCCCCCTTGATTGCCATAATGGGGATAATGCCAAAATAAAGGTCGTACAACATCCATTTTTTTACCTTCCAGAATAGGTTTGAGACTTATACCATCAATATGTTGTTCGGTTAAAGCATCAATATTGGCCAAATCCAAGATAGTGGGATAGAAATCAGTGCCTATAACAGGGAAATCGCTTTTAGAACCTCCATTTTTTAGCCATGGAACTTTTATAAAATAAGGTTCCCGAATACCACCTTCCCATTGATATCCCTTACCTCCCCTTAAAGGAAGATTGCTAGTGGAAAAAGAATCACCTGAGGCCACTCCGCCATTATCGGATGTAAAGATCACAATAGTTTTATCCTCAAGTCCGGAATCTTTCAAGGCCTGAAGCACTACTCCCACTGCATCATCCATACTCTCTACAAGTCCGGCATAAATTGGGTTATCCTGCTCCTGTCTAATAGGTAGGACCCTCTCCATCTTATAACCATTTTCTCCTATGCCCAATGATTCCGCTTTGTCCCTATATTTGTTCCATTTTTCCTGGGTAGTCTGTATGGGCCCGTGTACCGCATAAAACGAAAGAAAAGCGAAAAAAGTGGAGTCCTTGTGCTGTTTGATAAAATCTGCTGTTTCAACACCCAAGCGCATACTAAGGTTTTCCCCTTCCACTTTATTGGGTAATACTGGATTGTCCCAAGGAGAAAAATAGCCTCCCATAGGACTTCCTTTGTCCCATCCGCCTTTGTTGATTTCAAACCCATGATCCTCTGGATAAGATCCTTCAGAACCTAAATGCCATTTACCCGCAAAAAAAGTTTTATAACCCTCTTTCCTCATAGCCTCTGCGATGGTAACATCATTGGCCGGAAGGCTGTGAACGTATTCGGCAGGAAGTAATTTATCGTGTCGATTATGGGATCGCCATGCCGTACCGGATGCAGCTCCGATCCAGTCCGTAATTCCGTGTCTTGCCGTAAATTTACCGGTCATAATACTAGCCCTTGAAGGACTACATACACGACTGGCGGCATAACCTTGGGTAAACATCATACCCTCTTTGGCCAATTTATCAATGTTTGGCGTTTCGTAATATCTACTACCGGTTGCACCAAGGTCTACCATGCCCAGATCATCGACCAGTATAAAAACAACATTGGGTCTTTGTTTTAAGCTTTCAGGTAGCTGTTCGCAGCCAACCATTAATAACCACAATAAAAGACAGTAAGCAATATTGAAATAGAATTTGGATAAGCGCATTCCTATTATTATAGTTTCTGTATTAAGGCAAAGGTTTTACCATTATGTCCTTATAATAAACAATACTTTTAGGATCATGACCCTGCAGCGCAAAGGTACCACCCTTTAGTACCCTATGCTGGCGATCCCCTGCGTCACGTTTAGGATTTTCGGGTTCGGTATAATCCACAACCACTATATCATTTATTTTAATAATGATCCTTTTGCCCTCTACTTTAATATATTCCGTATACCATTCATCATCACCAACATAGGTTTCAATAACATTTACTATATCATATAGACTACCGGTGCGTTTCCAATCCCCTTGGGAATTATTTACCTGTACCTCGTAACCATATACTGGCCAACTGGCCTCTTGATAGCGCGTATGTATATAAATACCGGAATTTGACCCAGGTTTGGTCATCACGGTGGCTTTGAATTCAAAATTATTAAAATCGTGGTTTTCTACATCTCCTACATAAAACAAATGTGCCTTAGGCCCTTCTACCTTAATTGCTCCGTTCTCAATGGAAAAGGTATGTGCATTTTCTCCGACTTTCCAACCATCCAAATTTTTACCATTGAACAAGGAAATCCAACCATCCTTCTTTTTGTCTCCCCCTGTTTGTCCTGTAATTGTATTTAAAATTCCCAGACAGAATACTAGGCTCATTAGATATGCAAAGCTATTTTTCATTGTGTAGATTCTTTAGAAAAGACAAGATATTAAAAAATGGGTTACTCAAAAGATATTGTTGAAACTAATTTTGGAAAGGTGGAAAATATTGCTTGTTGGAAAAGGATATTTAATGAAACAATGTAGCAATGATTCAATGTAACAATTGACTGATTTGAAAATTTGTTGATAGGCCGATTTGAAAGTAGAACAATGTAGCAATGATTCAATGTAACAATTGGCTGATCTGAAAAATGGATGGCACTCTGCAAAGTCGTTGTGCAAAGTCGCTGTGCAAAGTTGCTGTGCAAAGTCTCCCGACTTTGGACTTTCCCACTAGATTTAAAAATTTGCTGATGGACCGGTTTGAAAGTGGAACAGTGTAGTAATGAAACAATGTACCAATGATTCAATGTAACAATTGTGTGATTTGAAAATTTGCTGATGGGCCGATTTGAAAGTGGAACAATGTAGTCATGAAACAATGTACCAATGATTCAATGTAACAATTTGCTGATTTGAAAATTTGCTGATGGACCGGTTTGAAAGTGGAACAGTGTAGTAATGAAACAATGCACCAATGATTCAATGTAACAATTGGCTGATTTGAATAATTGATGGCACTCTGCAAAGTTGCCGTGCAAAGTCGTTGTGCAAAGTCTCCCGACCTTGGACTTTCCGTTTGGCGTACGGATACTGGAATCAATCACGCCAGCGGCGTGCCCACAACAGATCCTGTCCAAAAAAAAAAGCACCTGCCATATACATGGCAAGTGCTTTCAAAAAAAGGCGGCGGCCTATTCAATGACAGCCCGTTACTGCAAGCGTAGCGAAGCA
>NZ_QJJZ01000029.1 GCF_003201775.1 Arenibacter sp. ARW7G5Y1
ATTGCGTCTGATTATTGGTCTTCCAAACGACATTGCTTTTCATACCATTAAGATAAGAAAATCAATACTTTTTTTAAAATCATAAACAAAAAAAAAGAGACTGCCTTTTTAGACAGCCTCTTTAGCGGTCCGGACGGGACTCGAACCCGCGACCCCCTGCGTGACAGTCTATTATACCAGATATGAAAGCGCTACAAAGCCTATTATATATGACTGAATATCAATGATTTAAATCGTTTTGACTCAATTTGTAGCCATTTGCAGCCATTTGACATCAAGGAAAAGTGCGCGTAAAGTGAGCGTTTTTATTTCTTACCTTTTACTTATAATAGCTAAGAATTAATGGCCAAGGTAAGTCTGATACTCGACACAAGGAAGAAATCCAAAAGCAGGATTACCGGGCTATATCCCATAGTCCTCAAGGTCTTCCACATAAAGAACCGACTGCTCCGACTTGGCTACTTTACCTCCCCTGCCGGATGGGATTCAAAAAACCATCTACTGCGCAGATCTTCAGCAGCAAACAATGGGGTGGACTGCCAAAAGATAAACGCTGAACTTGGAGACAAGTTCCATTGGGCCAAACAAGTGGTGTACGAGCTCGGAGATAGTATCGACCAGTTGGATGTCGACCTCCTTTTGGACCATATCAAGGTCAGATGGGATTGCGAACTGGATTTTGAGATAAAAAAGAAGGTGGAAAATAATATTTCACTATCACAATAGGGAAGTGCGCTTATCAACAGAAAACGGGCAGCGAACATTCCGGGAACGGCACAGTGGTAACAAAGTGGAGTGGATGCCATGACCAAATTCAACAATGGAAAGGATATCATCCTCTACGATATTACCCTTACATTTCTCAGGGACTTCGAGGCCCAACAACTGAAGAAGGGAAATTCGAAAAATACAATAGGTATGTATATGAGGGCGATCCGATCCATATACAATAGCGCCATCAAAGAAGATCAATTTGTTCCGATTAAAAATCCATTCGACCATTATAGAACGCCATCAATGGCGAGGACCAAAAAGAAGGCTGTGGCCAAGGTCAAGATCATGGATCTAAAGAAATTGGAATACGAGCAGGAAAGCCCACTTTGGCACGCCAAAAACCATGCCCTGATCATGTTCTACTGCAGGGGATTGAACTTTATCGATCTGGTCAAGCTCAAGGTAAAGAATATCGAGGGCGACCGCCTTCTATATGGCAGAAGCAAAACCGGTGACCCCTTCTCGGTCAGGATTACCGAAAGTCTTGGTAACATCCTGGAGTTCTACCTTAAGGGGAAACAACCCGAAGACTATCTGCTTCCCACCAATTATGACGGCAGTACCAAACATTTTCAAAAGTACAAATCACTAAGAAGGAGAATGAACGAGCGTCTTAAGATCATCGCCAAAGATGCGGGGATAGAAGGTGAATTCACCACCTACTACATCCGACATTCCTGGGCTACCATCGCCAAGTTTATGGGAATATCAACAGAGGTAATCAGTGAAGGTTTGGGCCACAATTACTTAAGGACAACAGGAATCTATTTGAAAAGCTTTACCAACCATGTTTTGGATGATGCGAATGAGCTAGTCATTTCTTAAATAATTTTCACAATTAAAAATGCCATATTCGGGAGCAAGCTAATTTTTACTAAATTCTTGATAAAACAAATCCTTGGAAATAGATTTTCCAGGGAGTTTTTTATGGTTTTATTCATTAAGCGGGTCTTCGGTCGGTTTTATCACCTGAATTCGACGTAAGAAAGTAGGGTTTTTACAATAGAAATAGCGGAAAATTAGGTATCTAAAATTCAAATATTAAACCAACATTCCGCTTATGATTTCCATGGATAAAATTACTTAAATTTTCTGTTCTATAGGTAAATTTTGAAAAGTTTTTGAGCCCGCCTTATAAAAGAAGCTCATTTCCTGTGGGAAAAAGCAAAGGAACAGGACTTTTAGGATATCACAAAGTGAAATCCTGACCATTATCGTACTTTTTCACATGAGCGGTTACCGGACCTTCAAACATTTTTATCTTTATTATGTCAAGGAGGATTTAAGGGACGAGTTCCCCGTTACAGTCTCCTACAACCGGTTCACCGAACTGATGCAATCCACTCTTCGACCAGGGCCTGCACCTGGTCACCGGGATCAGGAACAATATGAAGAATGTGCTGATGGACATGCGGGACAAGATACTCCTTCGAAAAAGATAATTCATCGAAACGATAAACGATTAGCTAAAGAATATCTGCCAGCCGAACATTCGCGTCACAGAAGCTTTGGAAACTTCATTACAAACTTGGTGGCCAGCCTTATCGCCTACTCCTTTCAAGAAAAGAAACCGGGAATCAAATTTGAAACAGAAAACACCTCACAATTGACATTATTGTATTAAAAGCCTAAATCGAACTCAGTTTTATAGGGTTTTCAGGTGTGTGTTTTTGATGTCCGGACAGACCTCTGCCATCTATTTTTTTTATCAAAGGCCCTTAGGCCGCTTTTTCCAGTGCCGGGGCCCACATGCGCCTACCGATTTCCACTACGTTGCCCTTATGGATGCCGAAGAATATCCATAAGGTCACAGTTTCATTGGTCCTGGCCCTTATCCACTTCAGATGGTAGTGCTCCTTGTCTTTTCAAACGTTTGCCCTTGGCCGAAAAGATGGACAATGGACCCTTTTTTAGTTCCCCAAGGCCAAAGGACCTGACCAGGTCGTATTAAAGGATGGCAATGTAGACCTTGCCCCGGTCGCTCTCGAGAAACCGAGCGTAGAACACATCGAAAGCTTCGGTCAGGGAAGAAAATGTAGAACTGTGCTGGAAATTGTGGATTCTTCGTATCTTGGATATAGACATTAAGATAAAAACCCCGTATTTTGAGCTAGGGACTCGTTTTCGAGGTTTTATTATACTTAAATACACGAATTAATTAGCTGATATTAAAGTTTTTGAACCACTTCTGAATCGCTTATTTTGTAGCTCCAACTACTTAACGGTATTCATTTCCTTACTTATAAGATTGCCTTACTCTACTGTGGGCCGTCAGACCATAATATTTTTATGAAATATTTTTTTTACTGTTCGAAACACCATTTTTACTTAGGACGTAACAAGTGTAAAAGCTGAATGACCATTCTATTCTTTCTCCAGCACTATTTGACGTATCATGAGATTGTTTGCTTTAGTCGTCATAGTTTTCAGAATAAGCTTACCGTCATTACTATCTTCCCTCATTACATGGAATTTCACCCATTTTCCTCCTTTGATATCATGTTTGCCTAGTTGTACTTTCCTGCCCTCAAACTCAAGAAAACCTTCCCGTCCTTGGTGGTTCCAATCCTCAAAAAGCACATAAAAACTGCCTAAGATTCCGTTAGGACAATCTATGGTAATAGTCATGTTTTTTCCGTACCAAGCACCTCCATCATTATCTTTATTAACACCGTCTGATTGTATGTTGTAGTTGACATTTTCTTTTTGGACAAGGATTCGATCAACCTCTTTGGACCATTCAAGATCATTATTTTCAACTTTTACTAAGTCAGCAGATTTCACGTGTAACAAAGCATTTTCAAAACCTTCATCCAAGGTTGTTTCGGTTGCCTTAGGTATCATAGGAAAAAGTTCCTTCAAAAATGTTCCATCAACAGTAAGGGTTGGGGTGAAATCATTTGATTTCATATATTCTACAAGGCTATACTTTAACTGTTTTGCTACGGGGGAGTAATTTGTAGCTATATCAAAACCACATACCAACAACTTACCATTTCCTACTCTAAATTCAAAGATTGCTCCTTCTTTGTTGTTTCTGTGAAAATCGTCCACTACCTGCACAATGGGCTGGTATTCCCGAGGGGTACTGTTTAATACAAAGCCTTTAGAGGTATGCATAATAGTTTCCCATTGCCAATCGCTGTGAAAGGAGGTTGGAAATTTTTTCATAGCAGAATGTTCGTTTTGTACCAATAATCCAATATTGGTTTTACCTTGGCCGGGAAAGAATGTCAACGACCAATACAACGGATGAAAATTTAGATCTACACTATTCTCCTCGGTCCCCAATTGATTTGCAAACAACAATACCTTTCCTCCATCTTTCAATGCTTTCAGCGCTTCCTCGTCCAATGAATTTGAATAATGTATTTCATCGTCACCTGTCTTTGGAAGGCTGGAAGGGTAAACCCAAATATCCCAAGAATTTTTAAAGGGAGTGTTCTCCAATGCTAGGGAAATGGTCAATTGCTGTGCGTGATCAATAGAATTCAGGGGAACGTTAAACTTTCCTATATCGGTTAAACTGCCAATATCCAAATCTTTAACGGACCACCTTTCCTCCTTTAAAATCTTACCCTTACCGGTGAGGATTTTTGCAATAATCATCCCTTCTTTAATGGGATATTGTCCATAATGGGAAATCTGGGCAGTTGCTTCAAAAGTTTCGTTCGTATTCCAAACATACTTTTTCATTCGTAATAGTGGTACTGTTTCATTAAAGTGTTGTTTGAATTTTTGAGGAGTGGTAATTCCCTTACTATCCCAAAAGGCATCCAGCCATCCAATCAAGGCTTCGCCCTGCCCCTGATAGTCCTGCATACTTAATAATTGCACCCCTGCGCAACTTCTAGTTCTTAAAAAGGACTCAATTTCATATTTATACATTATTTGGTTCAATGCTCCTGAAGCCATCTTAAAGTCCTGATCTTGACCAACAATACCATTTCTCTCTGCAACCTTCCTAAATTCCTCAAAGTTCCTGGCCTTTAGTATACCGGTATATTTATCGATTTCATCCCAAGTAGGGTAGACCGGCCATTGCCCAATCTCATGAGCAATTATTGGAATGTTCATTTGAGAATAAACATCCTCAAAATCCCAATCAGTTCGCGGACCATTCAAACCTCTTGTACGACCGACTCCTTGGATATAATGGGTAGCCATATAGTCATCTACCTCAGTGATTTTTCGTGCGGTTGAAACTGAATAAAGCCTTCTATTGTCCTTGTTTTTTAAGTCTGCAACCCATTCCTTCGACACATCGAAATCCGAATTACCCAATTCATTACCGATACAGAACATGGTAAATGATGGATGATTTCCATAGGTGTCGACCACTCTGTTCATTTCATCGATAACAAATGTATCACGTTCGGGATCTAAACCCAGACCTTTTGGGTGTCCTCTGGTATCCATCTCAGGCCTTCCCTTGGCCTTCATGTCTTCACTCATCCATCCATCGATCCAAATGGAAGCCTCTGCCTGCAAATAGATGCCCACCCTGTTGGCGGCTTTAAAAGCAGCTTCAGGAGGACACCAGGAATGGAAACGGGCGTGATTAAGTCCATATTCCTTATAGGTTTTAAATATATTTACCCAATCCTCTACATTAGTGGACGGATAACCAGTCAACGGAAAATGTACGCAATCTAGATTACCCCTTAAAAAAACAGGGTCGCCATTGATCGTAATGTTCGTACCGTTATGGCCAATTTCTTGATAACCAAATTCTGTTTCGTAAGTATCTGAATGCTTTTTTGTCTTGATTTCTGTAATGAGGGTATATACTATAGGTTCAAATTCATTCCACTTTTTTAGCTTTCCATCAAGATTCAGGATGACTTCAAATTTATTTGTACCGACGTTCAATTTTCTAGAAATACTCAGTTCTTTAACTATTTCCGGCTTTTCTAGCTCCCTTATTTGAATTTGAACGTTAGCTTTTTCCACCTTCTGTGCGGTTATTCCCAATTCTACCCTCAGTTGGTCTTTATCTAATAGGGCAAAGGTTCTAACACTGTGAACATAGGTAGGGTCTTGGGCCCTAATTTCCATTTTTCCAACTATTCCATTCCAAATGCCCTGGGTATAGGTACCATAGGCATGGCCTTTATCACCAATATTATGGATCATCTCATTATCCACTTCTATGACTAGACGATGTTTTCCAGGGGCAAGATTTCCAATTTTGTGTATATGTGGGGTTCCCAGCGCATCCTGGGTACTAAGTTGTTTCCCATCAATAAAAACTTTGGATTGCCATAATACCCGTTCAAGGAAAATGGTAAGCTGTTTGTCTTTCCAATTTTTGGGGATTACAATTTCCTTTTCAAAAACGGCCACGCCCAGATATTTATATTCCGGTGTAAGTACACCATAATCCGATCCTTTGGTCTCTACACCAAAACCCTGTTGAGCAAGCGAAGAAGGTAGATGAATTACCCCCTCCATTTTACTATGTCCGTAGGAATTATCCACAGCGGTATTGTTGGCATTTAAGGTTACCTTCCAGGCACCTGATAGATTTATGTTCCGTTCTTGTGCATTCAAAGGAATTATCATCATCAATACTAAAATAATACCTGTTATTGCAGTATTCTTTACTCGATTATACATAGAACTATAATTAGTTTATAAATAAAATTACAATGGACTAATAGATGTATTGGTTTTCTAATTGATGTTCGTTCCTGCATTCAAAAAAATCCAGTTGTACGCATCCTCTTCCTAACTAAGTTAATTGACCTGTTTTTTGAAAACTGAGATAAACAGAGCTCTTGGGATATAAAAAAACATCTTATCATACTTCCTTTCTATCAGCTAATTTCGATCCAATTTTTTGAGCCATTTTTAAATGGACTACCGCGGATAAGTGATACCTATCTTTTTCTATAACTCTCCTAAAAGCGGAAATAGCATTTTCCGTGTGGTTCAATCCAAGTTCGCCCAAGCCAATCAAATATTGACAATGTATATAGTTACGCGCATTAAGGTCTTCTTCCCAAATTAGTAGATCTGGAAGTGATACGGCAAAATAATCTAACCTAACCACATCATTTTGATGTTTATTCCCATAATCCAATAGGTTCTTAAAACGTTGTTGTGCTTCTTTTTGTCTATTTAATTTAGAAAGAGCTAAACCTTGGTAGAAAATCTTATCAGGTTGTTGGTCGTTATAGAAGATGGCGGGCTCAGGATTATTCAACCCAACTGAAGCTTTTTCCCAATATTCCTTAGCTTTGTCGTTATTTCCTAACTTCTCATAAGTACAGCCTAACCAATAAAAAATATCATTTTCTTGTGCCCCGAACAGTTTCCCTTCGCCTAAGTTATGCGGATATATCTGAGCCGATTCCAACAACGTTTTGGCTACTTTATAATTGGCGGACTGTAGAGCTTCTTTCGCAAGCTCTATATGGGTGGTTATATACTGAAATGGAACCTTGCCTTCACCACCTTCCCAAGGGTGAAATTGCCTTTCTTTTAATTTGGAAAAAGCTTTTTTGTAATGGGATTTAAGGTTGAGTATATTTATCTTTTCCAAGTATAAATCATCCCTGGCCACCATTAGCGAACTATTGTTCTCCAGTAGCTCCAAACGCTGATCTATAGGGACATTCATTTTTTTGTATAGTTGATCCAATTCCATCAAGAGTCGTGGATTATTGGAATCTAATTGGAATGCCCTTTCCAGATATTCTCGGGCCAATGTCTTCTTATCTTCCTTGTTGTAATACAGTAGAGCCAAATTACGGAGGCAGATAGGATTATTGTTATTAAGCTTCAATGAAGTTTCCCAACATATACGGGCATTTTCGTACTGTCTTGCCGCATACCAAAAATTGCCTAAATAGTATGGTGCCATATCATCACACGGATTCATGTCGATGGCTGCCTGTAGCACGACCACTTCTTCCAATCGACTAGGAAAACAATAGTCTGACGGCATTTTTTGAGCCAGCTTATACTGTTGTTTTGCTAACTCATTTTCATTTCTTTGTTCATAGTACCATCCAAGGAAATATAGAGCCATGGGATACACTTCTTCTTTCTCTTCCATGTATACCTGTAAAAGATGAATTGCTTCTTCAAATTGGCCTACTTGGGCATAATCCAAGGAGTATTCAATATAATTATGAGCGTTATCACGTATTGACTTTTTAAAAGAGGCTTTATAATTACTCTCTTTTGTAAGGATGTAATGCTCAAAATATACCCCGAAATTCAGAGGGTCAATGGCTAACGATTCCTTGATCAATCTCCCAGATTCCTCTGTGCGACCTAATTTTCGAAGAAGTAAAGCTTTTAAGTGTCTAGCTTTATGATTATGCCAATTTTTGATCAAAGCTTTATTTACTAATTCCAATGCCTTAGTCAGATTTCCTTTGGCACAATCTATTTGTGCAAGATTAAAATAACCTGCGTCTTGCCAGGCCGCGTTCCAGCAAGATTTAAAGAATGCGTCATAAGCCTCGTCGATTTTACCTAAAAACCGTAAAGTAAGCCCCTTGTTAAAAAAGGGCTCCCCATCATACGGGTTTGGATTGTGTTTGGTAAGCGTAGCAATTGCCCTATCAAAATAGGGTAGTGCTTTATTAAACTGCCCTTTTTTAAGATTCCAAAGCCCCATAGCATTATTGTTACGCACATCTCCAGGTTCACGTGAGAGTGCCTCCAAATAATATGCCGTTGGGTCATAAGTAGCGTGACGATATTGCTCCAAGTGCAGACCAATAAGAAACAATTGCTCTACACTTTCTACTTGATTAGGGTCTTTTGCTGCTTTGGCTGGATCTGGAATTTCTTGATGTGAATAATCTTCAGGAGACCAAGAAACCAATACAGCACCATCTTTATCTTTTAGTATGGCAATAAGATTTTCGTAGACCGCATTTTTAAGGAGCACCTTTTTTTCAAAACCATCTTTTGGACTTAAGCTAACCACTTCATCAAAAATTACATTTTGGCCATTTAATAGCTGAATCGTACAATTATGATATACAGAAGTTACATAGACTTTGACTGTGGCTTCACCGGATTCCAATTCTAAATTTATCAAGGCTTCCTTTGTAGCATTTTTAACCATACCCACATTGTAATAAGGGATGAAATACTGTTTAAAGGTTTTTTCTTCATAGGGGTGCATCCAAGAGAAATCGGGCTGATTATCGGTATATACTCCACACATTAACTCAATATAGGGTCCATCTTGGTCGGTAAGGTTTCGATCCCATGCCCTGCCAAAATCTCCATTTCCCCAAGTCCATTGTTTTTTTCCTGGGGAAATATGGTGGTCTGCCACATGTATCAATCCACCTTTGGTATCATTTTCATAACCACCTACAAAGTCATATTGAGAAGTTATTGCCATATAGGAAGTTGGTACGGGAATAGTACTATATCTAGAAATATCGGTGCCTGGAGAGTAGTCTACTTTGTAATACACTCCCTTGGCTATGGGAAATTCAGATACATCACGTTTTCCATGGTCATAAACAGCATTAACGTCAGGTGGGAACACTGACTGATAGTGATCGTTTACTGCTAATGCCGGATTTGCCCACCATAAAAACGTTTGCGCATGGGGGGTGCGGTTATAAAGTTGTCCTTTAACCTCGAGGTATGCCTTATTAGGGTATAAGGTAAAACCTGCCATTCCCTTGGTACGGAACATTCTTTCTACTTCACTAACCCACACTGTAACGCTACCATCTTTATTTTCCTCTATATAATAATCCGTTGGGTCATAGGTGCTTGGTCGATGGTGCTGGGGCCAGTTAAACTCAATCCCTCCTGAAACCCAAGGGCCGGTAACCCCTACTAACGCAGGCTTAATAACCTGGTTATAGTAGACAAAATGTCGTTGACGGATCTTGTCATAGGCCATCTGGATTCTTCCTCCCAATGCAGGAAGCACCATAATCTTGATATAATCGTTTTCTATAAAGATTGCTTCCCATTTCTTATCTGTTTTAATATCACTGATCTGCTCCACTACAGGGTTTGGATAAACCGACCCGCTACTGCCTTGATAGACTCGTTTCTCTAAAAAAACAGGATACTTTTCAGGTGCTCCCACTTGGTAAGTTGGAATAGTCACAATTTCTTTCCACGCCTTAACTATATTCATAATTTTAAATACTACTATTTTACCTTATTTAACATTAGAAGCCTATGAGCGTGGTATTAACATGACCTATACCAGCCCGTCCGTTTTAATGATTATTTATAATTTTAATCCTTCTTCGCGAATTCCATTTCAATTTCTTCCAAGCTCCTACCTTTAGTCTCTGGTAATTTATTCTTAATAAAAATATACCCTCCAACACATATTAAACTATACACCCAAAAGGTCCCATAAGAGCCTAGCGCCTTGTTCATTATGGGAAAAGTAAACACCAGAACAAAGGAGGCAACCCATAATGAAAAAGTAGCAACTGACATTGCTACACCCCGAATGCGATTGGGAAATATCTCTGATAGAACTACCCAAGTTATGGGTGCCAAAGACATAGCATAAATAGCAATAGCAGTAACTACCAATATGAGAACAGGTAATCCATTAAATTCAAAATAATAAGCACCTCCTAGAAGGGCATAAACAAAAGCTAACCCTATACTGCCAAAAAGCATTAATTTGCGACGTCCCCAGCTGTCCACAGTGCGCATGGCAACAAAGGTAAATATCAAGTTTACACTGCCTGTAATGACAATATTAAAAAGCATATCTCCCACACTATACCCGGCTGCGGTAAATATTTCGTCGGCATAATTGAAAATGATATTAATACCGCACCATTGCTGAAAAACTGCCAATACAATACCTATTACGAATATAGATGTATGTTTTTTGTTCTTTAGTTGGGAAGATGGGACCATTGTTCCTTTATCTTTTTTTAAGGTCAATTTCATGTTTCGTACTTCGCCTAAGGCATATTCTCTACCTCCAATTTTCTCCAGGACTTTAGTTGCTTCTATATCTTTGCCCATTTTCGCGAGAAATCTGGGACTCTTCGGAACAAGAAACATTAAAAAGAAGAAAAGACCCGCAGGGATAAGTTCAGCCCAGAACATCCAGCGCCAACCGTTTTGCCCGTTCCAAGAAGCATGTATTTCAGAAGCACTAAAATTGGCGGGAATCGCTTCTGCAATACCCCAATTGGCCAGTTGTGCGGCCAATATACCCAAAACAATGGTCAATTGATTAATTGCAACGAGCTGTCCGCGGTATTTAGCAGGAGCTACCTCTGCAATATACATGGGTGAAAGGGTAGAAGCTAGGCCAATACCTACACCTCCTAGCAAACGATAAACAATAAAAATCGTAAATCTATCGGTAAAGCCGGTGCCAAGAGCGGACAGGGTAAAAAGGGCTGCGGCCAAGATCAGGGAATTTTTCCGACCCCATTTGTCCGACAATAAACCCGAAAGTATAGCACCTAATACACAGCCTACCAATGCGCTGCTCATGGCCCAACCTTGTAATGTAGGTGAACTGACTATGTTGAAGTATAGTTCATAAAATGGTTTTGCGCCCCCTATCACTACCCAATCATATCCGAACAGGAAACCGCCCATGGCAGTAACCAATGCCAGAAATAGAAGGTATGAAATGTTTATCTCTGAATTATTCATTTTAGCCTTAAATTGTCTTTAGTTAAAAGTTTGCCTTCATCAATTCCAATGGTTTAAATAAGCAAAACATGGGCAACTTCCATGGATTATTCTCTAATTTGTAAATTTACACCTTGTAGTTTACTATATAAATAGATAAATGACCGAAATATATGGACAATTCCACTATTAAAGAAGGGTTTTTAGGGCAGAGGATGATTGTATTACCAAATGAAGTTATACACCGTTTAAGTTCCAAACCTATTACCCGTTCGTTTTATGTAACTGATATGGGCTATTACCCTAAAGCAAACTACCATCATAGGAAGCGAAAAAAGGGGGTAGGCGAATATATTTTTATTTATTGTTCCGAAGGAGAGGGTTGGTACGATGTGGATGATGAAATAACACCTGTTTTTCCTAATCAGTATTTCATTATACCCAGGAACACAAAACATAGTTATGGTGCACACAAAAGTAATCCATGGAGTATTTACTGGATGCATTTTAATGGCTTATTAGTGAATGATCTAATTGAACGATATCGTTTGAAGGCTAAAAGAACCATAGCGGTTCCATTCGAAAGTGGACGGATCGCTCTATTCGACCAAATTTTTAAAATATATAAAAGTAGTTATATCGAACCTCAAATGGAATATGCAAGCATTTCGGCCCTAAACTTCCTAAGTTCCTTTATTTATGATGACACTAATAATTTACGTACTGATAATTATGAAAATCTAGTGGATTCAATTACAGAGTTTTTGACCGACAATATAGATAAGTCGTATACTTCTGAGGATATAGCACTAAAGTTTAATTACTCTTCCTCTTATATATTCAACCTTTTTAAAAAGAAGACCGGATATTCCCTGATTCATTTTTTTAATTTAAAAAAAATTCAAAAGTCATGTGAGTACATTAAGTACACCGATTTAAATATTAAAGAGATTAGTTACAAAGTAGGTTTTCAAGACCCACTATACTTCTCCAGGCTTTTTAAAAAGTATATGGGTGTTTCTCCGAAGTCATATAGAACACAGATAGAAAATTGATTTATAATTACTAGGCGGATTCTATGTGCCCTAAATATTAATCTCTTTTTTAATAAAAATCTTAATCTAAGTCTTTATTTCGAACATTTTATGGAACTAATTAAAAACTATTATTAGGAGTTAAAAATATTTTCCATCTAATTCAATTCCCCTTTAGTTAACTCCCTTTCCTGATAGTCCTCAGTATAGAGAAAGTTATTAAATTCACCTAACAATTTACAAACCGCTTTTGTGTCAGACAAGAAGTCGCCGGTTCAACTCCAATATTCCCATCAACAAACAAAGGGCTCCCAAGAGATTGAGTGCTTTCTTTTTTTAAGATTGCACGTAGATTACATGTGGTTTTTTGTGATTATTTTCCATTTTTTCGCCATTAATTTCTCAAACTTCTTTTTCATTTTTCTACGATAAGGGTTCTTCTTGCTGGGCTGCACCCCTCATACAGGCGTCAAAGATTATTAATTATCACAAAGGAGTTAACCATCGACTACCTAAATTTATATAAACAGCATACCAATAATGTTCTGGACAAGGCGAATGATCTTTTGTTACCTAGCAGATTTCATATAAAAAAGCCGAAGATTTGATGAATTTTCGTCCATTAACACGCCCCTATGTATTATCCTTAGGACGTATTTATTAAAATCTTCGATATATACTTAAAGTTTAATTTTGTAGTCCGAAATGCTAGGTAGGTTTTCATTGCCTTTTACACCTTTGCTTAAACCCATTTCATAAGGTTAAGTGACAGTAAATTGCTATTTACACCTTTAATTCTCATAAAACATTTGGATTTAAATGACTCAAAAGCATAAATTTGAGCCATTATGGCATAGTATTAAGTTAGAAATTCCCATACTTTTTACATGATACTATTAAAAAACGTTCTGCGAATGGTGTTGAAATATTTTTTCATATTTACTGTATCTATTAAGCTTTGCCATTAGTCTTCCACTAATACGTGCTTTGGATAGTTTATCCCCATAACATCATACCTTTTCGACATATCCTTTAGTCGATTTTTAAAATCGCTCCAATTTCTAGTTTTCTGTGGGGACCAAAACACTTCGGACAAGGCTGTCATTCCGGGAAGGGTCATATATTCTACCTGCTTTTCTGTTTTCATATTCGGTCCAAACATTACCTTGTGCCCCAAGGACGAACCTTTCCTCTTCCTTATCCAGTTCCTCTGGAATTGGATTATTAGGAGTACACTTTTTCCAAGGGCAGAAACTCATCAAAGGCCAAAGGTTCATTAACCTTATCCTCTACATGGTAAAAATTAAAATAATTATGGGTCCTAGGTGTCATGATAACATCGTGATGTTGTTTGGCGGCTTGAATTCCTCCTTTTTCGCCACACCAAGACATAACCGTGGCGTTAGGGGCCAAACCTCCTTTCAAAATCTCGTCCCATAAAAAGCTGCTAAACTTAAATTTTTACCATGTCAATTGTTAAAGACTGAGTATAACGTTTACTGCCTTTTTTGGTTATTTCGGCACGCGAATCGGCTGAAAAATTTTCTAATAGTTCATAGATTAGGAACTTCTCTGACAAATTTCAATTGTCAAGATTTATTTAAAGGTTTAACTGTTTGTTATTCCAATTATATACGTGTACAAGTTTATATAATTCTTAACGCTTAAAAAATAGACAAAAGATTCAATTACAAAAAAAATGCGTTGTACTGTATCAGAATAAAACAATACTTCAGGTTTATGCATGGTAAATCCCTCTTAAATTTTAATTACACAAAAATGTAAATACGGACTTAAGGGGCCTATTCCTTCAGTCTGACATATACATAATACGCTCCAAGTGCATCTCCTTCATTGGTATAAAACCACGTTTGCACGTCAACCAATCCTTTTTTTAATGGCATGGATATTTCTACACTCTGGGCCGATGGATTTACATCTACTAATCTTTCCATACCATTGATTTTTATTCGTGCACTGGTAATGTTATAAATTGTACCCTGTGGTTTTTCCCCCCATTGTTTCAGTTCAATGTCATTATCCCTACTCACAATTTCTGGAGTCGTGGCATTTAAGGACAATCCACTCTCTTTTGGCCAACGTCTTAATTCAAAAACATATTCTCCAGCCTTCTCAATTTCCACAGGCCAAATGCCATTTGATATTTTACCTTCACGTACAGTTGACTGTCCAACAATAAGATTTGGCTTGTCATTATTATTCTTCCAGTACCAATCCTGAGCTGTTAGCAATATCTCCGGCGCTTGGGTGGAACCCAATATCAGAGGGTGATACTCATTGTCATTTACACTTATATCGGTCCAAATTTCTTCGTATTTTTTTCGTAGGGCTTTTACAATTTCAGGATATTGCATGGCAACATCTTCTTTTTGTGCAAAATCATTCTCCATGTCATAGAGTTCCTTTCCATTTATCAATCTCCATTTTTTATGTATAAGGGCATTGGTATTCCACTTAACAGGGGTAGGCAACCTTTGTTGTTCCACCAATAAATATCTTTCGTTCAAATCCGTTTTCTTTCCTAACAACAATGGCTTTAATGATTGGCCATCAAATTTAATATTGTCATCAACTTTTAGGTTACAGAGGTCAATAAAAGTGGGTAGTAAATCCATTACTGAGGTTAATTCATGAAAAGCATAGTCTCCCATTATATTCTTCTCTGGCCAGTAAATAAAACACGGTACTCGATGGCCTCCCTCGTAAACCGACCCTTTGCTTCCTCGCATACCAGCTTTATTGTGATTATTAGGCATAGCGGAACCATTGTCGGTTAAGAATATAAGTATTGTATTCTTTTCAAGTTTTGATTCTTTTAGAAAATCTCTGAGCACTCCGATATTATGATCTACACGTTCAATACTAGCATAAAAGTTTGATACATTTTCATTAAGTTCTTTATTCAAATATTTATCGGCCCATTTTTGCAGTACGTTATTAGGGCCATGTGGTGCACTTGTAGCGATATATGCAAAAAATGGTTTATTATGATTTTTTTTCATGAAGGTAATCGCTTCTTCAAAAAAAACATCAGCGGAAAATCCTGAATACTTTGTAGGTTGATTGTTGTGAAAATAAGTGTCGTTCATTCTATCATTATCCCAATAATCCACCATTTGACTTACGGAACCCGCTTTGTGAATAACCGACTCCTGAAATCCTCTATCTAAAGGTCTAAAGGGGTAATCATCACCAAGGTGCCATTTGCCAAATATACCTGTGGCATAACCGTTGTCCGAGAAGGCATCTGCCATTGTCAATTCAGTTTTACGAATTCTTTCCCGTCCCAATACCGTATGCCAAACACCTACGCGATGGGTATATTTACCCGTCATCAACTGGGCCCTAGTAGGAGAACAAGTGGGGTTCACATGAAAGTTCTCCAATCGCATGGATTCACTATGCAATAAATCCATATTTGGTGTTTCAACAAATGCATTTCCATTTGCAGCTATATCTCCATACCCCTGATCATCGGTCATTATTACAATAACATTCGGAGGTGTTTCTTTCTTGGAATTACAACTAACCAGCAGAAAACCAGCTAACAACATCATTGATAAATGCTTAAAATCGCTTTTCATTTCGAATTCTTTTTTAGAGTTTTTTAATTAAAATTTTTGGATGACTTTCTATAATAGTTATGGATTTGTAACATCATAAACTGAAAACTCCAAAATTTGTGATTTTCCTATTGATTCCAGAACTTTTAACCGAACTGCAGAAACTTCTTTGTCATCAAAGCGGTGAATAAACTTATTTCCAATGCAAGAACCTTCAAAAATCATGTGCCAACCGCCTTTAGTTTTTCCTTCCAGAATAAACTTTCTAACGCGCTCTCCCTTTGAAATATCTTCCATTAATACTACTTGATTGATATTTTGTTTATTTGCAAATTTAATGCTTAACTGATATCCTTCGCCCGAAACCGATTTTACAGGAGAATCAAAACGGCGTTTTATTTCATCCCCAAACTCTTTCAAACGTTTTACATCAGGTTCAGGTATAATGCCATCCGTGTTGGGTGTTACTCCTAAAATTAGGGTTGTATTATGACCCACAGAATTGTAGTACATTTTAACCAATTTATCTAGAGGATATATGATATCTTCCCTATTGGGCTCCCAAAACCAGTCATGACCTCCGTGCCCACGTAAAGGGGCATCACTCATAGCAGGCATATAGTAATTTCCATTAGGGTCTCCTGTTTTTAATAGCTGATAATTATTGGCTCTTATTTCCTTTTTAGCTGATTCACCCGCCCCTGTAGATAAATAGGGGAATGTGCCCCAACTGGGATACGGAACAGTTCCAGTCTCACTACCACCCCAGCGCATATCGGAACGCTGTAAATTATGATAGAACAAACTGTTAGGCTGGAGTTTATCAAAAATTGATAGCACGTCCGGACCTCCTTGTTCAGGGCTGTGTGCACCACCATCGAACCAGACAATAGCCCAATCCCCATAATTGGCAAAAATTTCTTCTACAACATTTTCTATCATAGTATTGTAATACTGTTGTCTATGCTCCGCAAATGTTCCCACTCCTTCTACTTTAAAATCATGAACACCATAGAAAGCATTCCATCTTGTTCCAATATAAACCCCCGGAAGAATTCCATACTTCTCGCAGGAGGCCTTAAAATCACGAAGGATATCCCCCTTCCCCTCTTGCCATTTTAAGGCTTTCATGCAATAAGGGGTTGCATTACTCTGATGAAAAAAAAAACCCGTCTCGTGACTAACTGTAAAAATCGCTGTTTTAAATCCTGCATCTTTTAGAGATTTGATCCATTGGTCCATATCGTAATTTTTTGGATCAAAAGTGTTGTAATCCTTTACAGGGGTTATTCTCACCTCTTTCTGCACATAGAATTCACCATCAAAAACATGCATATCCCAACAGACCAAAGCTGCTAGTTCGGTATTTTGCCATTGTAATTGTTCGGGGGTAGGAATGGGAACTTGATGTTGTGCTCCCATGTTCACAAAAAGTGTAAAAATTAAACTTAAAGTAAGTAAATATCTACTGTTCATACGATATTATTTAGTTCAGTACAGTGTTCCAATATTTTAATTTGGCATATCCTTGATTTTAGTTAATTCAACAATAGCCAATTAATATCTTAACCTTAAAATAAATGTGATCCGTAAAATATTTTATTGGTTATCAAACAAAAGTTCCTTCATTTTACGATGAATATCAGTATTCTCCATAAAACCCATAAAATTTTCGGCTCCCGGTCCGTAGGCAAAAATTGGCACCATTACAGCGGTATGTCCATTGGTGCTGTAGGCGCCCTTCACTTTGCCGGTCTCCATATTACCACCAAGAATAGACAGTCCCCCTGTTTCATGATCAGCGGTAATTACAATGAGAGTTTCCCCATCCTTTGCTGCAAATTCAAGTACCTGCCCAATTGTTCTATCAAAATCCAACATTTCTTCGGCTATGTAGGAGGTGTGGTTATTATGGCCGCCCCAATCAATCTGGGAGCCTTCCACCATAAGGAAAAAACCGTCCTTGTCTTTTTTAAGTATATTGATGGCAGTTTTGGTAGCAAGGGGTAGAAGATTTCCACGCTCAGATACCCTCCCATTTTCTATTGGCGCTGTTAAACCTGCTAATTTACCTTTTTTAACTTTTGAAATATCGGCCATATTTTCAAGTACTTTATATCCCTTACCTTTTAGTTCATCAGCTATATTTCGGCCATCTTCTCTTTCGGTAAAATAGGTAAGTCCACCACCAATAAATACATCAATGTCGGTCTTTAAAAAATCGGCGGCGATAGCTTCGTTCATACTCCTGCTTTTTTGATGGGCAATAAAAGATGCTGGAGTGGCATGGGTAATGGATGAGGTAGAAACCATACCTGTAGCTAACCCTCGTTCTTCTGCCTTTTCCAGAATGGTAATCACTGGAATGGTATCCTTATCCACCCCTATAGCATAGTTGTATGTTTTAACACCCGCAGAAAGTGCTGTGGCACCTGCTGCTGAATCTGTGATGTAATTTGAAAAAGACTGTGTTTTTGAAAAACCAATATGTTTAAAATTCTCCAGAAAAAGATGTCCGTGATTGGCAGTAATGCCTGTAAAAACCTGGGCAACTCCCATGCCGTCACCGATCATAAGAATGATATTTTTTGGCTTATCGGATTTGAATTTTTGAGGATATATTTTAATGGTATATGGTTTATCCCCTAGGTATGTAGATTTGGATTCTGTTGTGGTCTTTTTTTGAATATTATTATTTTGACCAAACGATTGAAAACCAATTCCTAAGAACAATACTGCCAATGTAATTTTGCATTTAATAGTATTCATTTTAATGAAGTATTATGAATCTTGTCCGTTTTTTAATATTATATTTTATGATGGGAGTACCATGCCAAGCATTAAAATAGCTTTTTTGAAATAGTATTGCGGATGGGACATTCGGCATAATATCCCATGTCAAAAATCAATTCACTAACATAAGGTAATCAAGTTCATATTCATGAAACTGATCTTTATTATAATTAGGCAGGATAAAATCGTATTCCCTCCATTGATGCTTAATATCTTCTGGTTTCCAGGGAGAGTAGGATTTAACCACTATTTTGTTCTGATTAGGTTTAAATTTAAAAACCCTTAACCAACCGTCCCACCAATCGCCATTAAGAAGTTGATAGACCGTGTTTCCATGAATGCCTTTACTGGTCAATAATCCTTTATGCCCGTCCGAGCTCTTATGATGCCCACTCAATACCAAAAAGATATTGGCATGTTTCCTGATTAACTTTTGCCATAGCATTTCTCCACTATTGGATGGTGGACTTGGAGGAAGATAATCGGTGGTTTTATCACGCGTGTCATTTCCCAACATATAGGAGTGGGTAATAACAATGACTCTTTTATCTGAATTTTTAGCAATTACTTCATTGGCCCATTCTATCATAGTATCCGTAGGACCACATTCAAGACTTACAACCATAAATTCCATCCCACCACCACTAAAGAAATGATAACTATTGTCATAATTGTCTCCTGGTGAATATCCATCATCTTTCATTCTTCCGCCATACCACTTTTCCGATTTATATCGAGTATAGGGAAATGTACTATTGAAATTTACAGTATTTCTAGTAGAATCAAGGACCATATCGTGATTTCCAACAGCAAAGCAATATGGCACTACACCATCAAGAATACTCATCGCTTTGTTTGCGTTCTCCCATTGGTAGGGTTCATAATCCTCATTAACAATATCACCCATATGCAATACAAATTTGATATTATCTGGTTTTGAACGTTCTACCACCCAATTGGTCATGGCTGAAAAGATTTCCTTTCTACTAGTGCTGCGAAAGGTGGGGTCATCCTTGGCATACATTTGTGTATCAGGAAAAGCAACAATAGTAAACGACTTATCAATGTCATCGAGTTTACCGCCTTTTTTGGTTGCACTGCAAGTTGAAAATAATGCAAGTATTAGAATTAGGTACGAAGTTCTCATGAATATAATTTGATTTTTATACTTTTTTTTTCATATATAATTTACCGATGTTCTAGTTCATTTCCGCTTTCAAGAATCATTCATCAACCCAATAATTCAATTGGTGTACCTTTTTTGTAAAAAAAGGACCGTTGTAGATACCCCGGCCCTTTCAACTTAACTAACTTAACCAACTCAAATGACGTGTATTGTTTCCTAGTTATATCCGGGATTTTCCGGCGCTAAATTGGGATTATTGGATATTCTTGTAATACCAATAGGAAAATAATAATACGCTTCTTTAAAATTTCTTATTATTGGATCCACCGGTCCAATTGTAACTTTATATGATTTAGTATCCCAGTCAAAATCCAAACTGGACAATTTGTGCATCTCTTTTGAAAGTTCCTCTACCGCAATTCGCCATCTTCTGAGATCCCAAAATCGATGTTCTTCAAAAGCTAATTCTACCCTACGCTCTTGCCTAATTTTATTCCTGTCCAAATCTGTCAAAGATGCAATTCCAGCCCTAGCCCTCACCTGATTAATATATTCCAGAGCCTCATCCGTCTTACCAATTTCAAAGGCCGCTTCCGCTAAATTCAAAAGTATTTCACCATACCTATAAACTATAAAGTCCGTATGTGACTCGCCCTCAAGTGCTTGATCCTCTAATTCATTTATCATTTTTTTTACCGGGAAATGTGTTCCTGCTTTTGCGAAGGCTATTGATTGTCCATACCAGGGCAAACCATTATAATCGCCAATTAAAGTGGGTGCAATTATGTATTCTCCATTATAAAAAGTACCTCCGTGGGTACGTACCCTCGAATCCTTAAAAGGAGCCTCTGGAAATAAAATTGATGCAAAAAAACGCGGATCCTTATTTTCAAAAAGATTATCAAAATCTACTAAACCGCTTTGTAAATCTTCATAATTCAATTTACCACTACTACCATCTGAATACTCAAAACTTTCTATCGTTTCTAAATAAACCGAAGTGGCAGCCCCCCAATAATTTTCAAACCCGGCTGGATAATTATAAAAGTCATAAGAATGACCAACTTTATCCCTTCCATGATATACTTTTGCGAAAATAATCTCAGTATTTTGTTCATCCAAAAATAGATGCTGAAAATTCTGGGCTTTGTCCGGTTTACCATTATAAAGTGAAAAATTACCAGAATTAATTATTTCTTTCGAAGCGTCGTATGATTTCTGCCAGTACGAGGTAGCTTCCGATGAAGGAAAGCCTAACAAACCATCCAATTGTTGGTTACCAAAGGTAGCGATACTTGCCGCATATAACATTGCACGGGATTTTAAGGCCAAGGCCGTAAACTCGGTTACACGACCAAATTCATCAGAAACATTATGTAAACTAGTTGCTACAGCATCGCATTCTTGGGCGATAAAATCATAAACTTCCTTTTCACTATTACGACTCACAAAAAGTTCTTCCTCAGGATCGTTTACTGATTGTGCCTCCGTAATTATTGGAACACCTCCATATCTTTTAACCATTTCAAAAAATGCGTAGGCCCTTAAAAATCTTGCTTCTGCAAGTCTACGCTCACGTATATCTTCATCAATTGGCGATTGGCTAACGTTTTGAATAAATGTATTTATTCTTCTGATTTGATCATACGCCCAATATTCCCAAACACCTCCTGTTTCATTTAGACTTCCATCTATCCAAGAATCCGCTGCATTATGCACATAAGCCTCCGCTCCCATATAGGAGGGTTGGGTCATTCTTGAGGAATTTTCCGAATATCGAAATGGAGTGGACACATATAAATCAGCAAGATTTGCGTCTATCAACTGTAAGTCTTCCCAAACGGCTGCACTTGAAATTTTATCCAAGGGCTGTCTCTCAAAAATATCGGAACACCCTACTATTCCTAAAAAAATAAAAATTGTTACAAATAAAGTTGAATATTTCATAATTTTTGTCGTGAATTAATTTTTATAATGAAATGCTTAGTCCAAGTGAATATGACTTGTACAACGGATATGTCCAACTATTTCCAATTCCCTCAGGATCAAAATTAAATTTTCCCAATTTATCAAAAGTCAAAACATTGTATCCGGATATAGATAATCTTAGCTTATTCAAATTAATTTTATCCAAGACTTCTTTGGGCAAACTATAACCAATTGAAAAGTTTTTAAGCCTTACATACCCCGCCTTTTTCAACCAAAAATCAGAATTCCTACCGTGCATATAAGAATTTGTATTGGTCGAAAGAGGAAATTGTGCATTTGGGTTGTCAGGGGTCCATCGGTCATTGAACAAGAATTTATATGAATTCCAAACATAATTAAGGCTTGGGACCCTCATATTTGAACTAAAATTAATATTGAAATCAGATGCCCCTTGCCATAGCATACTGGCATCGAAACCTTTATACTCAAAACTGGTATTAATACCGAACATAATTTCTGGGGTACCTCCTTTACCAATTACTTCTTGATCCCGCCAATCTATTTTCTTATCTCCATTTACATCAACATATTTAATCATACCAGGCTGCAAGGTGGCATTATTGTTTAAGTCATAATCTATTTCACTATTATCAATTTCTTCTTGGGTTTGAAATAGTCCATCCGTTAGATAACCGAAGGTTCTATTTACCCAATTTCCTGTTCTTTTTTGCTGTCTTTCCTCATCTGGGTCGGTGAACTCCTGTTCTGTCCAATCTTCATATTTCGCCCTAGACCTTGAAATATTGGCACTAATAGAATATTTAAATTCATTATTGTAATTCTTATGATTCAAGACTAGTTCAAATCCCCTATTTGAAAGACTATTGATATTTTCTTGTGGTAAGCTTGCTCCAAATGTATTAGGTAATATTGAAGTTCTTCTACCTAAGACACCATCTCTCAAACGATAAAAATAATCGAATTCGAAACCTAATTTTCCATTCCAAAAATTACCTTCTATTGCAGCATTGTACGTATAAATATCTTCCCATGTTATTGCTGGGTTGGAAATGCCATTGTCACGGATGGTTTTAATTGCCGAATTACCAAAGGCATATTGAGAATTGAAACTATAGGTAGACAAATATTGATAACCACCTACACTATCATCACCATCATATCCAGTATGGCTGAAGGTGGCCTTGACTTTTAGGTTGTTGATAAATGAAAGCCTATCCTTGACAAAATTCTCTTCTGATATTCTCCAGCCCAATAACAGACTTGGAAATAATCCCCATCTATAATCCTTAGAAAACCTTGATGAGGCATCATATCTAATTGTTGATTCAAGGAGATATTTGGATTTATAAGAATAGTTTATTCTTCCCGCATAACTCATTCTACTATCTTCACCAGCACTGCCATTGGTACTCATATTCTCACTGGAACCCGCAAAATTTTGATCGATTCCTCCAGAAATAAACCCATCTTTATATGCAGTAAACCAATTGGATTTATTGTCTATGACTTCACTCACTATCAAACCTTTAATGTTATGATCCAAAAATGAATTTTCATATTCTAAAAATCCTTGCAACGTTAGCTGTCTGGACCTACTGTTGCTTTCTGTCAAACTATATATTCCACCAGTAGCCGCAACCGTATAATTATCGTTCAATCTGTCGTAATTATATGTTGAATATGGTTTTGTCCACTTTTTTCCATAAGTTTCATCCCCAACATAATTGCCCCTAACCTTAAATGATAAGCCCTCTACAAATGGAGTGTTGTATTTCAAAGTCAAGGCTGCAGTATTATATTTTCTGTCTGAATCATTATATCCCGATAAATCCCGATTGGTCTTTATTAATGGCTGATGAGAACTTCTTCCTACCCAAGGTGTTTTGGTCGGATCAGGGTAAGAAGCTGGAAATCTATTTGTAGTAGTTCCTAAAGTTTGAAAAATATCATGGCTTGAAAATGGAACATCATTATTATCAGTTATGCGCGATGCAAGATCTACTCCTACAGACAAATCTTTTGAAATATTCACATCCACATTTGACCTAAGATTATACCTTTTAAACTTTACACCACCGGCTTTATATATCCCATCCTGCTGCATATGCCCAACTGACAAGAAATATTTAACGTTATCCTTACCTCCTTGAACGTTCAAATTATGGTTTTGCATTGGGGACCATTTTTGAATTACTTCATCATACCATTTGGTGTTAGGGTAATCAGGATCGGTTCCATTCTTAAATAATTGAATTTCTTCATCACTATAAGTTATTGGTGCAGAACCGTTAAATTCAAAAACTTCATTCTGTATGATAGCATATTCCCATGAATCAACAAATTCCGGATAGACCGTTGGCGCCTGTACTGAATATGAAGTGTTAAAATTAATCGAAGGCGCCCCTTCCCTACCTCTGTGGGTAGTAATCAAAATAACACCGTTACCAGCTCGTGATCCGTATATGGCTGCCGCGGCATCCTTTAAAACAGAAAATGATTTAATCTCTTCTGGATCAATATTATTATAATTATCTTGTTCGATTCCATCCACTATTATGAGAGGATTGCCAAATCCACGTATGCTAACACTAGGGTTAGAACCAGGTTTACCTTCAGATTGTTTACTAATTATCCCCGGTAAGGTACCTGCCAAAGATTGTCCAATTGAAGCAACAGGAACGCGAGTAAGTTCATCAGTGGATATTGTTGAAACCGAACCTGTTAAGTTTACTTTTTTCTGCGACCCATAACCTACCACAACCACCTCATCAAGGGAGGAGCTATCTTCTTGTAAATTAATATTAAGTGTAGTTTGTTCTTCAATTTCAACCTCTTTTGTCTTGTATCCTAAATATGATACTACAATTATCGACTCAGGGTCAATAATTTTTAAACTAAACTTACCGTCAAAATCAGTTTGAGTTCCATTTGTGGTTCCTTTTTCTATGATACTGGCGCCAGGTAAAGGAACACCTTCTTGATCAGTAACGGTACCGTTTATCTGAAATTGAAGTACTGGCCGCACTTCCTCTGGCTCTGTTCCTGTATCTTCTCTATGAGGCTTTATTCGTTTTGTTAGGTGAATTAACTTATCGGAGCTAGCTATTGCGTAATCAGTTTCTGTATTCCGAAAAATACGTTCCAATATTGTTGAAATCAGTTCCTTTTTTACTTTGAGGGTAATGGCACGTTCCAAATCAACGTTGTCCGTGATATACACAAATCTAAACTCTGTAGTGCTTTCGATTTTGTCTATAAATTGCGCTATGGTTACATTCTCCAGGTCAAGTGTAATTTTGGTTCGTTGTGAATACGAATTGGCCTGCATGGTAAACATGGCGACAAAAAAAATAAACAGGGTACTGATTTTCATCTTTAAGTCATATTTCAATAAGGAACAGAACCCTTCTGTTCTTGCACAAAGATTTTTCATACTTTTATAGTGTAAATTAGGTGGTTAATCATTTTTGATCGATCACAAATGTTAATCGGGAAATGTTAGCGCATTTTCCGATTTTTTTTCACATTACCTCCAACTATACTAAGGCGCCGACCCGCCGATCTTGATCCATTTAGTCAAGATTGGTTTTAATGAAAAGGCTAAGGCTAGTATACACTGGCAATGTTTTATTTAAAAGTGATCTAGGATATTCAATTATTTTACGGTTATGGCATAGGCATTAGGTTTTTAGGGTTGTATTTGGCTATATTTTTCTTTTTATTTAATGGTTATTGTACTTCCATTTATTTCATATTGTATCCCGTGATAAGTACTTAAATTCTCGAATATTCTATCTATAGTCACTGTGCCAAAACTGGCATTAAATCGTTGCCTTGACAATTCTTTATTATTATTGATGATGGTAACATTATAATGTCTTTCCAATTTTTTGAGCATATTGTCAAAAAGCATATTTCTAAAAACAGATTCTCCCTTCATCCAAGAGGTATAAACCTCTGTTATTACAGCCTCTTTTGTGATCTCTTTGTACTTTCTATCAAAATTTGCCTTATACCCGGGTTCTAACATTGTAATGGTTCCGCTGGAATCTACATCAACTTGGGGGTACAGACCTACAGATCCCTCAATAAGAACAATTTCGGATATATCATCTTCAGGATAGGCATGTACATTGAATTTTGTTCCGAACACCTGAACGTTGAGGTTGTGTGTATGCACTATAAATGGATGTAGGGAATCCTTGGATACCTCTAAAAAGGCCTCACCATATACATATACCTGTCTGTCTATGCCTTTAATGAATTGAGTGGGGAACTTTATGGAGGATCCTGCATTTAAGTGTGCTTTGGTACCATCCGACAATTGAAGCTCAAATGTCTTACCATAAGGAACGGTAATTATATTGTAGATCAGCTCCTTGGAAATGTTTTTTGTTTTTTCGTAAATCAACTGCTTGTTCGTCCCCTTACCAATAACTTGTCCCCTTTTATTCACGACAGCGATGTCCTTGGTTTCTTCCAAGACCTTTATGGTGCCATCCTCCAATTCTAGAGTGATTGCATTCAAGGGGGTAGAATTCACCAAGCTTTCATCTACTTGCAAAAAAATATAGCCTATGACCCACAAGCCAATGAAGACTGCAGCAACAGACCCACCAATATTCCTTACTCGAATTCTTGCAGATGTCTTTATTTGTTTGTTGATGCCTGTCCACATAGTTTCTTTTATTTGGGTTTTATACAATTCATTCTCAAAACAAACCTCTTTGGTATTGGCCGCTAACCTTTGCTGAAATCTTTCAAGGGTAAGTTGTTCTTCTTTGGTTAAAGCACCTTTGATGGATTTTTCCATTAATATTCGGAACTCTTTTTCTTGCATAACTTAGAACTCTGTTTAAATAAGAACCGTACTAGTTCAAAAACTCACACATCATTTATATTTTTAACTTTTATTTAACATATGATGATGTGAAAAATCATTCTTGTTGTACCTTCCTGAAATGGGAAGTTGAATGAAAAAGTGAATCAATTATTGAATAAGGTAAAATAGTAGTAGCGTCAAATTGTGCCGTACCAATCGGATCGCTCTTGAGAGTTGATTTTCGACGGATCTTTTAGAAATACCAAGATATAAGGCTATTTCCTCATTGCTATATTGCTCCATTCGGCTCAACTCGAAAATCTGTCTGCAGCGAAGGGGAAGTACGTTCAAAGATTGTCTGATTCGTTGTTGTGTTTCTTCCAAATCATAATGTTTCGTTATTTCAGGTTCAGAAGCTGATTGTATGGATTCTATAACATTTAACTGAAGCCGATCAAATTTTTTATCCCTATAATATTTAAAACAGCCATTTTGTACAGCCCTAAAGATATAAGCTTCGAAATTTCGAATATCAGAAGAATCCCTTTGCTGCCATAATTTGATCCAAACCTCCTGAACAATATCTTGGGCAACATTTTCGTCAACAACAATTGATTTGGCATTGATAAACATCGGCTCCCAATACAATTCAAATAACTTACGGAACGCCTTTCTATTACCTTTCCCAAACTGGATTAAGAGCAATTTATTGGTTTCTGTTTTTTTGGACGACATAGGTAGCTTTGTTAAATTATGAAAGAATTGTTTTGAAAAATATTATTTATTTAATAAGCAACACATATAAATTACTTCATTTGTTGGAATCTTAACATTACGGTAAAATCCGAGGTTGGAAACAGAAAATTTATTGATTTAATTTTTATTGGAGATCAACGAATAGATATCTTATCTGGCATGCATTTCCTTTACTGTGTACAATGTGCTCATCACTATTACATATCTCCCAAGGGGTTAGTAAGATCTCCCAAAATGTCTAACAATATCTTACTTAGTTCTTTGTTGCTCCTTATTAGTTCTCCCATTAAACGAATCGTTTACAGCAGCTTCCAATGAATAGGATATCTACCTTCCCCGACGCCAAAACATCACGTTCCAATCTAAAAGCTGATTAACTACTTCCCTATATAAGGTATACCCGACAAAATAAATTCAAATTTGGTATCTGGAAAATGTTGATTAAAATAAGTCATTAAACTATTTCGCCATCCTCCATCATGGGTAATTGAGTCTCCCAAAAAGGCAATATGCCCCTGCTTATTAATATCAAACCGCAATCTGCTGTTTTGTTGGCCTACACCCATATTATGGTAATTTAAAGCATTGGACGGAGCATCCTGTAAACTATGGTATTTAATAAAATTGGCCACGTATTGAGGGGATTCCAAAATAATATGGTGACCGTTAGAGCCTTCTTTGGACTGTGAGCAAGCAACGACAGTGGCTGTACCTCCCAATTCTATATAGCGCTTTACAAGTATCATTGTATTTTCTTTATAAGGTACAGTCTTATCTTGTAGGCCTATCATATGCAGTATTGGAACTTTGGCTTTAGCCAAAGCCTCAAGATTATCAATGGGGTTGTTAGTATAAGCCATGGCTTCCTCATCTGAGTTAAAACCATAGACTTTTTTTAATCTATTCCAATCATTAATACTATGTTTACCATTTTGGCCCATGGGCCAACTTTTGAAATCACAAACAGGAGAATCGGCATAAATGCAAGCTACCTTTTCTGGATTGCGTTTGGCCCAGGAATAAATAAAAAGACCACCACGGCTAACACCTACCAAAGCAACTTTTTTGGATAATTTATATTCTTGGGTGATATAATCGTAAAGATTGTCCCATGCCCTCATTGCGGTCGGACCGCCGTATTCGTTATTGGTATTGATATAGACCAAATGAAAGCCTTCTGATACCAAAATACTATCTGCCACAGTTTGATAGTTAGGGAAGCGAGCCCGCCATAGCCAAGGGTTTCCTACAATAGCTTTTTTGGGTTTAACTATATAGGCGTTCTTTCCTTCAATAAGCAATTTTTCTTTTATGAAACCCTTCCAAGTCGAGGCTTCATTTTTTACTTGTACCTTTTGACTCATTGCGAAGCAAGAAGTTAAAATAAAACCTATGGATAATATCTTAATTTTCATTTCTATATTATTTTTTAATTACAAACTATTGGATATTCTTCGATTTCTTATTAATGAACAGTGCATATAGAAAGACTATAAAAAAAGAGGATAGGGGAACATAAAAAGCTAAATTAATACTATCGGTAACATCGGAAACCAATCCTTGTAATGGAGTGAGGACCGCACCTCCCAGAATAGCCATTACAAGTCCCGAACTAGCAATTTTAGTATCTTCTCCCAATCCGGAAATTGCCAATCCATAAATAGTTGGATACATTAAGGACATACATCCTGAAATTAACACCAAAGCATATACCCCAGCCAGACCACCAACGTAGATAACACAAATGGTAGCCAATATTGCAATTAATGAAAGAACAGCGAGCAAAACATAAGGTCTAAAAAAATTCATTAGAACAGTGCAAACAAATCTAGAGATCATAAAAAGAATCAGAGAAGCTAAATAATAAGTTGATGCCTGCTCTTCGTTTAATTGAAGTTCGTGCATTACATACCTTATTGTAAAGGACCAAACTCCAATTTGTGCTCCGACGTAAAAAAATTGAGCTATTATTCCTGACAGATAATCTTTGTTCTTTACAAGTCTTTTTACCGCTGAAACAACTTTAAAATCCTGTACGGCATCTGATCCCTTGGACATTTTTACAAAATAAATTAACACCCAAAGTAAAATTAATACTAAAGCTAAGGCTACGTACGGTCCCATAACTGCATCTAATTCTTCTGATTGGATGATATCCAACTCTTGTGCACTCATTAAACCCCTTTCATCCGCACTTGCTGAATTTAAATGTGAGAGAATATATACTTTGCCCAATACGATGCCCAATATGGATCCGATAGGATTGAATGATTGCGCCAAATTCAATCGCCTTGTAGCCGATTCCTCAGGGCCCATTGCAATAATATACGGATTTGCAGTTGTTTCCAATATGGCCAAGCCACTAGCCAATATAAAAAGAGCACTAAGAAAATGACTATATTGCATGCTAATACTAGCTGGATAAAACAATAATGAGCCTACAATAAAAAGCCCTAGACCTACTAAAACCCCTGATTTGTATGTGTACCTCTTTATAAATATTGCTGCAGGAATAGCCAAACAAAAATATGATCCGTAAAAAGCAACCTGTATCCAAGAGGTCTCAAAATCGGTCATGCCCATAATCCTTTTAAAAGCCGCCAATAGGATATCGGTCATATTATTGGATAAGCCCCAAACAAAAAAAAGACTTGTAATCAAAATAAATGGTAGCTTCGAAAATTTTTGGGTTTCGCTCATTTGTGGAATTAAATTATATTTTTTTTATCATACCCGATTATCTAACTAAACAATTAGGTCCTATAGGTTCGAAAGTCTTGTAGGAAACAACGTATTCCTGATGCCCCAATTCTTCAGAGGCCGTAGGTATACCAGAAGCGGTCTCTATTATTTTATCATAGATTTCCTCCGAAACTTCTTGCAAGGTCACCTTAGATTCCATAACCTTACCTGCATTAATATCCATATCGGCCGACATTTTTCGGAAGGTATCGGGATTCGCACATATTTTGATTACAGGGGAAATCGCAGATCCAACTACGGAGCCCCGTCCAGTTGTAAATAGTATAATATGACATCCCGAAGCGATAAGTTCCGTGATTTCCATATTATCGTTAATATTTGGAAACCCAAACCTGGGTTCTCCGTCGGGCACAACATCCAAGAGATAAAGTCCGGGGAAATTAGGCACATCACCAGGTTTTATCAATCCTGAAATTTCCGCACTACCACTCTTACTATAGGCTCCCAAACTTTTTTCCTCAATGGTACTTAAGCCTCCATCGGCATTGCCCTGAGCAAAACTGCCATGTCCCATAATGGTATAGTACCGTGCTGCTTTATTCAAACAATGCTCTATTTCCGTACCCAAATTTTTACTTTTGGCTCTAGCTACAATGTCTTCTAGACAACCGATCATTTCGCCGGTTTCCTCAAATATCGCAGTGGCTTGATTTTTAACCAATTTATCAAAGGTCAATCCAACTGCAGGATTGGCGGTTATACCACTAGTTGCATCGGAACCTCCGCAAATGGTACCAATTACTAAATCCTTTAGCTCTATTTTAACCCTTTTGGTCTTTACCATCTCTGAAATGATGGATTGTAGCCAAGATTGGCCCTTTTCTATTGATTTGGCCGTACCCCCACAACTTTGAATGACCACAGTTTCTACTGGCCGTCCAGAGGCTTCAATATCTCTTGCCAATTTGGTTCTATTGAAGCTTTCACATCCTAATGACACCAATAAAACAGCTCCTACGTTTGGATGTGTGCATAGTTGGGTCATAATTTTACTTGCATGGTTGTTGGGGTAACATCCACCAAACCCTACAACCTGAACCCCATCCTTTTTATAAGGCTGTGCTATTTCCGTTGAAACGAAATGAGCACATTCTACCAAGTAGGCAACTAATATTACATTTCGGATTCCCTTACGGCCATCCTTTCTCTCATATCCCAATAATTCCGCATGACTATTATACATCTGTCCCTTTATCAATTATATAAGTTGGTATAAAATCGCTTTTTATGTTATGTACATGCACATGTTCCCCTCTTTTAATATCGCGTAAAGCACTTCCAATGGCTACATTAAACTTTACGATAGCCTCTCCAAAGGCAATATCCCTTGAGGCGATTTTATGCCCTAATGCAATGAATTCTTTGATTAGGTAATTCTCACTTCCCAATTGAAGCACTTCTCCGGATTCGATATCACGACAAACGACCAAAACGTTGTCTTTATCCGAGAGCTGAATTAATTTCTTAAAACTTTCCATACTTCAAATATGCTTTTTGTGGGTCTTCCCCATCCAATATTGCAGTTCTTACCAGATTCTCGGTCCGCAATACTTCTTCGGTTTTGGTTATGACTTCTTCTGCAATATTTTCTGGAATTATTACCACCCCATCTCGATCCGCTAGTACATAATCGCCGGAATTAATAATAACATTGTCAATTTCTATGGGTTCTTCAAAACTCTCTGCAGTCCATCTACCCACCACATCCACTGGTGTACAATACTTACAAAACACCTTAAATCCAATTTTTGTGATAAAATCGGAGTCCCTACAGCCGCCATCTACTATATAGCCACGAATTCCCCGTAATTGTAAAGTTTCCGAAGACAATTCTCCCATATGGGCCAAAGTATGATCGTTGGGCTGGCACATAATTACACTTTCTTTAGGCGCTCTTGAAAGTAAAGCCGTCCAATGCAATAATGTATCATGAGGCTCCAAGGTTTCATCATATCTCCCACTCACCGTATACACCTGGCCAGACAGTTTATTGGAAACATCAAGAGCTTTTAACTGATTTGATAAAGTTTGATTAGGGTATCCCAAAGCCCTAAGTACGTCATAAACAGCTCCAGTGTAACAATTTTCCAAGCGATCTGCCAGAGATAGGCCTTCTTCATTTAATTTTTTCGTCATGTATTCTTATTTTTTAAAAACTTCGATTTCGGCAAATGAAGCCTTACCACCCATCTTAACCGTTGATTTTGAAATGAACTTAATATACCTAGCCTCCTTAGCTTCCTTAAATGGGACTACTTGCCGTATGGGATTGTTCTCTATATTTTGAAACGAACCCACTGCTACAGGAGTATTCCATTGTTTTCCATCTTTGCTTACATAAAATTCATATTCAAAAATAACCCCTTCTTTTTCTCCATCTTGCCGAGGTAGATACCCGAAGGCATTGATATGTTTATTTTCTCCCATATCAAGAATTATATTATGCTCTGGAGCCAAACCTTCTACAACAAAAAAACTATCGGGATTATTATCAATAAGACTAAGTGCTTGCTCTGTGCTTCTGCCATCTACGGAAACAACTTGCCATTTATTTCTAGATATACCAAATCTTTCCGTAAAAATACTGGTTGCCATACCAGTTTCTTCATTTCTGGCATAATAATACACTTGTCCACCATCTGAAAAATTTACGGGTTCGGTAAACTGGATAAAGCTGGACATCTCTGTTTTCTCCTCAAAGGAATAATAAATATCTATGCCTTCCTTCTGATTGAAAAACAGATTTCCTTCCAGATCCATTGACGCAACTGGATCATCCAATAGTGCAGGTGCATCAAAGATTCCAAGATTTGATATAGTTATACATGGCGCATCAGTAAGGAAGGTCACCCTAACTTTACTTGTTTTTACGGAATCAAAACGAAGAATTCTTTTATAGCCTATGGTTGTACCCTTTGCTATGGTTTTATATGATTTACCATCCTCAATTTCCAATTTAAATTCATGCACTCTTTGCCCTAAAGCTATGGCTTCCTGAAGAAGCAATCTATTAAATGATGTTTCTTTGTCAAAATCTACAATCAAGGTAGCGCTTTGAACACTATCATTTGTAGCCCAAAAACTTTTAAAATCGCTATCAATTGTTTTGGCAGGGGAATACTCTTTATGACCTCCCCTGAAATCCGTAGCAGAAACGGTGGCACTCTTAGCCAGGTTTACTGCAAATTCCAGATCCATTTGCTTCTTAAAGTTTAATAGGGCATTTTTATCTTCTTCGCGTATCTTTCCAGACGGAGCAATAGCCAATCCCAAATCTAAAGTAGTACCCCTACCTATAGAGGTGTAATAAAGATCAACCAAATTTTTCAAGCTTCTTGGTTGTTTCCCTGTGTGATAATACCATGCCTTTGGCCAAGACAAAGTAGTATTGGTTTCTGCAGGAATCCATTGATCACCGTTTTTCTCACCAGTTCCCAATTTTTTTTGGTCTTCGCGGCTAGTGGTACCAGGAATTTTTCCATTGGTACTAATCGTATTCCAATTGGTCTCACTCGCAATTCCAGCCTCATTACCCACCCAGCGTATTCCCGGACCTACATCGCTGAAAATAACTGCTTTGGGTTGATGCTTTTTAACAATTGAGAAAATACTATCATATCCATAGTAGGAGTTCCGGTCAATACTTCTTTTTTCATTTGCCCCACCATAGTATCCGGTACCCCCATTGGCCCCATCAATCCAGAATTCAAAAATTTCACCATATTCCGTCATTAATTCTTCCAATTGATTGTAATAATAGCTAACATATTCTGGCTTCCCATAATTGGAATGGTTTCTATCCCAAGGTGATAAATACACCCCTAATTTTAATCCATACTTCTTACATGACTTTGACAAATCGGCCAAAACATCTCCTTTTCCATTTTTCCATGGTGTGGCAGCAACCGAATAATTGGTGTATTTACTGGGCCATAAGCAAAAACCATCATGATGTTTCGCTACCAGTATCAGCCCTTTCATACCTGCTTCACTAGCAACATGCGCCCATTGATCGGTATCTAAATCCGAAGGGTTAAACACGTTAGGATCTACATCGCCATATGCCCACTCCTGTTCGGTATAGGTATTTAGTCCATAACAGACCAAACTAAAATATTCCATTTCATGCCAATTCAATTGATGGCTCGAAGGCAGTGCACCATAGGGTTCCGGATCTTTTATATGATTGACACATGAAGCCAGTGTTACAGTTAACATGGTTAGGCAAGTGTTTCGTAAACATGTATTTAATAATTCTATCATCTATGTCCAATTTATGTAAAATCATCTTCAAATTTGTTGTATACAAAACTAAATTACCCTTATGGAAAAATCCATCACTGTATTTCCAATTTATATAACTATATTAGCTTAAAAATGATTTTTATGATATATATATCATTAATATAATAACATATTTATTAAATTAAAGGTATGAAACCACATCTCATTGAAGTACCTGAAAGATCCGAATATTCTTTTCAAGTGTTGGACTACAACAGGCCATATTTCCATAACCCCATTCATTTTCACTCAGCCCTGGAACTAACCTTGATTACAGGAGGTGAAGGCACAAGGTTTGTTGGCGACAGTATTGAAAATTTTTTTGAAGGTGATTTGGTGCTGCTGGGGTCTAATCTTCCACACCAATGGAGAAATACGATTGCTCCAAAAAGCTTAAAACCAAAGACTCGCTCCACAGCTATAGTAGTGCATTTTAAAGAAAATTGCTTTGGCCATACGTTCTTTCTTAAACCAGAGGCTCAAAAGATTCATGAACTTTTACAAGATGCAAAAAGAGGATTAAAGATTTATGGGAATTTGCGACTGGAAATTTCCAATAAAATGAAGGGTCTGATTAATAAAAATGGGTTTCAACGAACACTGGCCTTTCTTGAAATACTCCATTTAATTTCAAATAGTAACCAACAAGAACCATTGTCCAGTATATCATATCGTATACAGAATAAAGACTCTAAAATAGAGAAGCTGGATGCCATTCATGAATATATTTTTCAGAACCTTACCGTCAAAGTTTCCTTATCAGAAATTTCTTCGAAATTCCATATGAGCAGAACCGGTTTTTGTCGGTATTTTAAAATGCATACCCAAAAGACTTTTTCAAGATTCGTTCTAGAAGCCCGTATAAGCATGGCTTGTCAGTTACTGCATGAAAATAAATTGAATATCACCCAAATTGCCTATGAAAGTGGTTTTAATACAGTGTCCTTTTTCTGTAGGGAGTTCAAAAAAATTAAAGGTACAACACCTTTAGATTATAAAAAACAAGTACTACACAGTATTTTTTAGTTTCAGAAAATCAATTGGACTTACTATAATAAGATAAGAGTGTATTGGCTGTTTAAATTAACTTTGAAACATGTCAAGAGAAAAAAGGAATTACAGTGTAGAGTTTAAGGAAAAAGCCGTGGAACTGAGCTATGCCCGTGGCAGTGTTGTGGAGATATGTAGGGAACTGGACATCCCCACTTCGGTACTGAGCCGATGGCGAAGGGAATCCCAGGATTATGGAAAAAACAGTTTTCCGGGAAAGGGCAACCCAAAATTGACCGATGAACAGAAGGAGATTGCGGATTGAAGAAAAAATTAAGGGATACCGAGATTGAACGCGATATCCTAAAAAAGGGAATAGCCATCTTCTCCTAGGGCGACAGGAAAAATATAGGTTCATAAAACACCATAAATTCAAATTTCCAGTTGGGAGGATGTGCAAAATGTTCAATGTAAGTAAAAGCGGGTATTATAATTGGTTGGTCAGGGGGCCATCCAAGAGGTGGCGCGAGAACGAGGCCATATCATTGGCTATCCGTGATATTTTCAAAGATAGCTTTGAGAGCTATGGGGCACCCAGGATCAAAGTGGAACTGCTGAAAAAAGGGCATCGTGTCAGATCAATCCCAAAAGTTGTGTGTGAATTACAAAAAGATATGCCTGACCAGCTCAAGTTAGTGTTCTGTTCATTTTTTGCATCGCCCAAATGCGCAGCATTCATTGAATACCATTAAAAATCAATAGACCAGCCGATGAATAAAAAACGACCAGGGCCGAATAACCAAGGTACGGTGTACCTTGGTTAGGAGGAGCCAGCTGTAGCCATGGCCAAGCTGATTTTAAATTTCTTTAGATCTACACACTTTCCACGGCCCCGGCGTCCAGGCCGCTTTCACTTGGGTGAAATGCTCTATGGACGCCTTCCACCTTCCAATGTGAAAACCACTTGATTTAAGACGAAATCGAAGATTCACGAAAACCTATAAAAAACCTGTCTGCCGACAAAGGCAGGCCTTTCTGCCGACAAAGGCAGGCCTGTCTGCCGAAGGCAGGCAATAATAACCACTTAAGTAAATTGAAAATAGGCCGGTCCTTACGTTGCGCCAACCTTCATGTGGGGATAAGTCATTTCCGTTATTAAAAACCTTTGGGCATTGCCCTCAAGGTCTATGGTTTGGTCGTTCTTCTTCCGTCGTGGA
>NZ_QJJZ01000030.1:0-2434 GCF_003201775.1 Arenibacter sp. ARW7G5Y1
CGAGGCTCCATGAAGCCACTGGCTTTATACTTGCAATCCTTGTACTTGGATGGTATTTGTTTTTTCTCCTCCAAATATATCGTTAGACGGTTCTCATATAAAACATGCTTTATAGGCTTCTTATCGAATCCAACAATATCAAAATACTCTAATATTCCTTCTGGTAATATTAAACTTAACAAGGATAACTCAGTGCCTTTATTCATCAATGTAATTTAAAGCACAAAGAAAATTATTTTTCTCTTTAGACCCAACTTTTGAGATTGATCCTGAACTGGTACGCCAAAATCTTGTTTTTGGAGATACACAGCTTTACCCAAAACGGTATGGAATGCTACATGTCCAATAAGTACATTGCTTCCCTTCTTCATATTTCCGAACGACAGGTCAGCAGGTACATTTCCCAGTTAAAGTCCTTGGGCTGGATAGAGGAAACCTCCTTTAATGGAAGAAAGCGCTACCTGAGAAGTATGTTGTATTTTGAATATGACACTGGCGACCCGGACATGACATTATTAGCATGGGAGCGTTGACATTATTGACCGGGCGGAATGGACAAAAGTGTCCAACATAATAAACAAGTAATAAAAAAAGATAAAAAACAATTTAGCTCTAAACAGAGAGAGAGAGAAAATTGAAATCTAATATTGGAATGAGTAATATGGAAAAGGGATGGTCAGATCAATGTATAGAAAAGCAAACAGGGCCAAAACCGCTACGCGCTCCAGAGCTTTTAAAAAAAGATTTTTTAAGTAGGCAAAGAATAGGTTGCCTATGCTGATCTTGATTTCAAAGTGGACGCTGCAAATAAGAGTTTCTTAGGGCATTTTTAAAGGTATCGGAACCAATATCCCGAATTTCAAAATGTGTAGATCATATCGCTTAAAAAAGGCTTGCTCGCTTCAGATCCTGATCAAATTCTAGCGGAACTTTGAAAACCTTGGGACAAAAACACATATCGCGAACAATTTGAGTCTTCACCAGATTGGGGACCGGTATGGTACAAAGATCTCGGATAGGTTCATAAGGATGTTAAACCTGTTAAAGTAAGTCGGGCAGAGTCGCAGAAATAGCTTGTGAAAGAAAAAGAAATTCCAGAGGCTGAATGTTAAGGTTCCTGCAAGGGTATTCCGGAATGGAAAAAAATGAAGAAAGTTGAATAGCAAGAGGACAACGCGCGTTGCGACGTTGTAAAGTTTAGTGTAGTGGTAAATAATTGATAACCAATTACTTACATTGAATAAGATAATTAATCATTAGTTTGATATAAGGTGTTTTGCGGCAAACCGCTCCAAAACCCCAATAAACATTGAAAAATTTGCGGCAAATCTTAAATCTAAAAAATAGTTTTGAAGACCTTTAGCAACATACGGTTCAAGAAGGATACGGCACAAAAGTTCCAGACGTTTTCGAGGCGGTCTTTCAAGACCCATACGGAGGCGCTGCAAACGATGTTGGATTTCTTTATCTATAACGAGATTTCTCCAAAGGAGTCTTTTGGTCCCAATGTACGGACCATTTCGAATTTGATCAAGAAACGGTTCAATGCTATGGTCGCCATAATGAAGAATATGGAAAAGAATGGGGTACTTCCGACCAAGACCATGATGGAGCTTTTGTTTGAAAACTCGCCCCACAAAAAGAGTAGGCAAGTTCCTTTGCTAATGGAAGGTCGTAAATCCGATCCTGAAAGGGATATGTTCTTTAAAAAGGTGGAGGAGGCCATTAGGGTAGAAAAAGAAAATACCAATCTTAAGTGCGACCTAAGGCAGAATAGGGAAGAATTTATTGCCCTTTTGAACAAGGTACAATTGGTAAAGAGCAATTTTGGGAAGTCCAGATTACAATTGGATATGGCCCCTGAGGATTTTGAAAGGCTTAAAACAAAAAAAGAAAAAGAATTTGTAAAGGAATCCCCTGTTGGATGATTCCGTAAAACAAATCCAGTCCTTGCGGAAGTTGTAAAACCTCTGGATTTTCCAACCTCCTCAGGACCGCTTATAAAAGCCTAGGGAGTAGAAAGAACGCCCTAAGCCTTTATCTTTGCCTACGCGCTGTTATTTACAAGGAACAACAAGGGTGTATAGTTCCAAATCTACCAAGGCAAGTGTGCCCTGTCTGATTTTTACGGACAATTATTTTCCCCTCAATACACCCCTTTTCTTTTGCGGGGGGCGATATTGAGGAAAAAATAATTTTTAAAGGGCATATCTCCAGTGATAAATATATGATGTTTCGCATTTGACGACAATTAAAAAAGTGAAATACTTTTGCTAAATGGCCGTTTATTGTTACGAACCTTAATGGAAAAAAGGCTCTAATATATGATCAACGGCTTAAATTCAACATTTCCGAAATTCTGTGTATCACTTTCAAATGTGAGATAAAGTATTGAGCTACTTTCGTTGGTAACCATTGCCGTTCTATTGATGGA
>NZ_QJJZ01000030.1:2532-24102 GCF_003201775.1 Arenibacter sp. ARW7G5Y1
TAAATTCAACATTTCCGAAATTCTGTGTATCACTTTCAAATGTGAGATAAAGTATTGAGCTACTTTCGTTGGTAACCATTGCCGTTCTATTGATGGATACTTCGTTCCCAGAAATTTTGAAATAATCATCCATTGCCTTTTGGTTGTCATAATGTATTTCCACATCCGTGATTGTTATATCAGAATCAGAAACCAATCTTAGGGTATATTGTCCTGGCAATATTATTTGGTCCGATAAGTCAATTTCAATTGTAACGGTATTTTCAACAAAGGATTCTGAGTTCCACTTTCCCACCACAGTCCAAGGTGAGTTCGCATGAACTGGTTCAATCAATGGGGGTTCAAAGTTTTCCACGTAGTAAGCTGATAATTTGCGAAGAAGGGGACTTCCGACCGAACGGGTGACATTCAAGCGGATTTCGGAAACTTCGACGTCGGGAAAATAATCGATTTTCTTGCGCCCTACCGAGGTCCCTTTGCTAAGTTCCTTCCATTTTCCATTGACCAAACCTTCAACCAGATATTCCCTGATGCGATGGCCCTGGCGGTAATCCTCCATGATGACCACATGGTTCAATTTTTGGTTTTTTGGCAAGGTCAAATTTGTAATCTGGCCCTGCTTGTCACTTACTTCCGCTAAAGGAATCTTGAACCTTCGGTCTATTTCTTGTGCAAATTCTTTATAATGTTTTACATCATTTGCGGGAATCAATCCGGTAGTATCAGGGGTAGAGTTCAACAAGAGTACACTTCCGTATCCTACAGATCTATAATAGATATCCATTAACTCTTTTATGGATTTTCTCTTTTTTTCCTTCTCTGGACTCCAGAACCAGTAGTGATTGTACAGAGTAGTATTGGATTCTAGTGGAGCCCAAACATCTCCGTTGGGGTCCCCGTGAATTTGGGTAGCAAGTCCGGTGTCCAAATCCTCCTTTTTTACGGTATTCCAGGCGGGATAAAATAATTTTCCGGATTCGGTTCCAGGACAACGTAAGGTTGCATGGGGACCTTGGAAAACAACCGAATTTTTAGCATACTTTTCCATAATATCCGAAACATCTATTTTAAGGCTTCCATCGAACCATACTTCCATAACATCTCCATAATTGGAAAGGGTTTCCGTTAGTTGTTGTCTGAATACTTTGTTATAACCTTCCTGCTTCGCCGGATCCGCGGTAATTCCACCGCTACCTATTCCTGCTCCCCAGGTTTGATCCCCGGGATAGACATAGATACCTAGATTTAGTCCATACTTTTCGCACGATTCTGATAGTTCTTTTAATACATCTCCCTCCCCATTTTTATAGGATGTTTTCTTAATGCTGTAATCAGTGCTTTCTGTCTGCCACCAACAAAAGCCTCCAACATGTTTGGCAACAAAAAGAATCTCTTTGGCACCCCAGGATTGGGCAACTTCGCACCATTGGTCGGTATCCAATTTTTTTGGATTGATTCTTTCCAAAGGCGTAGAATGGTCATCGAATTCCCGTTTTTGCCATGTAGCTGGGTCAAAATGGAGAAACATTATGCGTTCTTGTTCCTGCCATTTATATTGTATGCCGGACGGTTTGGCCAAGGTTATTTCTTGAGCTTGGCCGATTACTTCTTCACAGAATGCTAGCGTGCAGAAGATTAATAAAATTAATAGGAAACGTTGATTATATTTCATTTTTGTAGATTATTTATTCACGGACTAATTTCGAATTATTCAAGACTTTGTTCAGGTCCCAAAATTTGTCTGGTCTCATTATGCAAAGAGTCATAATTAGAGGTGAGGAGATACAATAGAACTAATTCTAATATATTAACGCAGGTCTAAATTCAACATTTCCGAAATTCTGTGTATCACTTTCAAATGTGAGATAAAGTATTGAGCTACTTTCGTTGGTAACCATTGCCGTTCTATTGATGGATACTTCGTTCCCAGAAATTTTGAAATAATCATCCATTGCCTTTTGGTTGTCATAATGTATTTCCACATCCGTGATTGTTATATCAGAATCAGAAACCAATCTTAGGGTATATTGTCCTGGCAATATTATTTGGTCCGATAAGTCAATTTCAATTGTAACGGTATTTTCAACAAAGGATTCTGAGTTCCACTTTCCCACCACAGTCCAAGGTGAGTTCGCATGAACTGGTTCAATCAATGGGGGTTCAAAGTTTTCCACGTAGTAAGCTGATAATTTGCGAAGAAGGGGACTTCCGACCGAACGGGTGACATTCAAGCGGATTTCGGAAACTTCGACGTCGGGAAAATAATCGATTTTCTTGCGCCCTACCGAGGTCCCTTTGCTAAGTTCCTTCCATTTTCCATTGACCAAACCTTCAACCAGATATTCCCTGATGCGATGGCCCTGGCGGTAATCCTCCATGATGACCACATGGTTCAATTTTTGGTTTTTTGGCAAGGTCAAATTTGTAATCTGGCCCTGCTTGTCACTTACTTCCGCTAAAGGAATCTTGAACCTTCGGTCTATTTCTTGTGCAAATTCTTTATAATGTTTTACATCATTTGCGGGAATCAATCCGGTAGTATCAGGGGTAGAGTTCAACAAGAGTACACTTCCGTATCCTACAGATCTATAATAGATATCCATTAACTCTTTTATGGATTTTCTCTTTTTTTCCTTCTCTGGACTCCAGAACCAGTAGTGATTGTACAGAGTAGTATTGGATTCTAGTGGAGCCCAAACATCTCCGTTGGGGTCCCCGTGAATTTGGGTAGCAAGTCCGGTGTCCAAATCCTCCTTTTTTACGGTATTCCAGGCGGGATAAAATAATTTTCCGGATTCGGTTCCAGGCCAACGTACGGTTGCATGGGGACCTTGGAAAACAACCGAATTTTTGGCATACTTTTCCATAATATCCGAAACATCTATTTTAAGGCTTCCATCGAACCATACTTCCATAACATCTCCATAATTGGAAAGGGTTTCCGTTAGTTGTTGTCTGAATACTTTGTTATAACCTTCCTGCTTCGCCGGATCCGCGGTAATTCCACCGCTACCTATTCCTGCTCCCCAAGTTTCATCTCCGGGATAGACATAGATACCTAGGTTTAGTCCATACTTTTTACATGATTCTGATAGTTCTTTTAACACATCTCCTTTACCGCCTTTATAAGGTGTACTCTTGATACTATAATCAGTGCTTTCTGTCTGCCACCAACAAAAACCACCTGTATGTTTGGCAACAAAAAGAATCTCTTTGGCACCCCAGGATTGGGCAACTTCGCACCATTGGTCGGTATCCAATTTTTTTGGATTGATTCTTTCCAAAGGCGTAGAATGGTCATCGAATTCCCGTCCTTGCCAGGTACAGGGGTCAAGACATAGGAACATAATGCGTTCCTGTTCTTGCCATTTATATTGTACATCGGATGGTATGGCCAAGGCTAATTCTTCTATCGATTCGTTTTTCTTTTTACAAGATGTTAGCGTGATAAACATTAATATTATTGATAGTGATAGGTAATGTAATCTATATTTCATTTGTATTTAATTTATATTTTTGAACAAATTTTATGTCGCAATTTATAGTACTTTCCTCGTCTTAATTTAATATGATATAATTCCAAAAACCTCTCCTGCATTACAAATCAACATGCAAGTATTGGTTGTTCTTTTTAGCTTTTTTTTAGAAATATATTTAAAAGGGTTGTAGCTGTTTTTTACAAGTACCTTGATTTATTATTAGGTACACGTCGTATTTTCTTATATTCCATGTTTTCAACTAACATATACGTTGTCTAATAGGATTGTGAATGGGTTATTCCTCCAGTTTTTAGGCATAATTAAAATTCTAATTCTTCCAACTGGACCATTCCTAAATGTATGTAAGATGGTAAGTGATAAATGTCTTTCGATATGACTTCCTGAAAAGCCATTTTAGCCCCTTCAGTTTGCCCAAGCCCTAATTTTCCTAAGCCCGTTAAGTACGTACAATGAATTTGATTCCGTATGTTTAGATCTTCTTCCCAAATCAGAAGATCAGGTAGGGAAACAGCAAAATAATCCAATTTGATATCATCGTGCATATGTGATTCTCCATATTGTATAAGGTTCTTAAATCTCAGTTCAGCTTCCTTCTTCCTTCCCAACTTCAATAATGCCAAGCCCTGGTAGAATATTTTGTCAGGTTGCTGGTCATTATAAAACATGGCAGGACTAGGGTCGCTCAAGCCCTCGGATGCGATTTTCCAGTTTTTTAATGACAATTTTTCATTCCCAAGTTTATCATAAGCGCAACCTAGCCAATAGTAGATATCATTCTCTTGAGCCCCGAAAAGTTTTCCTTCCCCTAGATTGTGGGGGTAGGTCTGGGCAGCATGTAAATGTTCTATGGCTATATGATATTCCCCTTCTTTCAGATGTGTTTTGGCGAGTTCTACATGTGCCGTAATATATTGAAAAGGTACCTTTCCTTCGCCCCCTTCCCAAGGATGGAACTGCCTTTGCTCAATTAGTTTCAATGCTTCTCTGTGCATGCCATTAAAATTGTACAAGGTTAGCCTGTCCAAGTAGAGATCGTCCCTTGATTCGGTCAAGGGAAGGTTTGCTTCCAAAAACTCTAGGCGTTCATTTATAGGGATGTTCATTTTTTTGTTTAGTTGATCCAGTTCCATTAGGACTCTAGCATTATTCCTGTCCAAGGAGAATGCCATTTCCAAATGTTGTTTGGCTAAGTCTTTGAGTCCTTCTTTGTTATAATAAAGTAAGGCCAAATTTCGGTGACAAATGGGATTGTTATTATCCAGTTTTATGGCCGACTCCCAACTTTCCTTAGCTTGTTGGTATTGTTTCGAGGCATACCAATAATTGCCTAGATAATACGGTGCTCTTGCATCTGAAGGATTATTTTTTATTGCTGATTCTAGAACTAGTATTTCTTCCAGTCTATTTGGAAAGCAATAATCCATTGGCATTTTTTCGGCCTTCCGGTAATTTTTCTTGGCGCATTCCAAATCTCCGTTTTGTTCATGACACCATCCCAATAGATAAGGAATCATTGGGTAGACTTCTTTCTTATTCCCAGTAAATAGGTCTAATAAAGCAATGGCATCATCGTACTGCCCGACTTGGGCATAATCTAAAGAAAATTCAATATAATTATGTGTGTAATCCCTAAGTTGTTCCTGGAAAACTATTAAGTCTTCCGGGTTTTTACTCAATATATATTTTTCATATAATGCCCCAAAATTAAAGCGGTCTATAGTCAAGGAATCTTCCGCCAATTTAAAGGCTTCTTTCACCCTTCCCAATTTCCTAAGGAGAATGATTTTTAAATGCCTTGCTTTGTGGTTGTGCCAGTTTTTTATAAGGGACTTATCCACATGTTCCAATGCCTTTTCATAATTGCCATGGAGAGTATCCAGCTGTGCAACGTTGAAATAACCGGCATCTTGCCAAGGGGCGTTCCAGCAGGATTTGTAGAAAGCTGTATAGGCTTCTTCCTTCCTCCCTAAAAGGTTTAGAGCCAATCCTTTGTTAAAATAAGATTCCCCGTCATATGGGTTAGGGTTACGCTCCGTTAAAGTCTCTATAGCCTTTTCAAAAAAAGATAACGCAGTTTCGAACTTACCTCGTTTCAAATTCCAAAGGCCCATGGCGTTATTGCAACGCACATTTCCCGGTTCCCGGGATAGGGCTTCCATATAATATGCCGATGGGTCGTATGTGGCATGGCGGTACTGTTCCAGATGCAGTCCTTGAAGGTACAATTGTTCAATACTTTGAATATTCTTGGGGTGCTTAGCCGCTTTGGCGGCCTCGGGAACTGTTAGGTTCTTGTAATCCTGTGCAGTCCAAGAAACCAAGACATTTCCTTTGTTATCCACGACATTCGCTTTAATGCTTTCAGAGGAAGTACCATCCACGGAAATAGTTTTTTCAAATCCATCTTTTGGATTTAAGCTGACCTTTTGTTCTAAAATTAATTGGTCTCGAATCGATAATTGTATAGTGCAATCTGGATAAATAGAGGTAACGTGTACTTTAAGTGTTGCCTTTCCATCTTTTAATTCCAAGTTTAGCAGAGCTTCCTTGGTGGCATTTTTTACTAGACCCACATTATGGTATGGAAGAAAATATTGTTTGAAACTTTTTTCCTCATAGGGGTGCATCCAAGAAAAATCGGGTTGGTTGTCGGTATAAATACCGCACATAAGCTCAATGTATGGTCCATCATTATCCGTTAGGTTGCTGTCCCAGGCATATCCGAAATCACCGTTGCCCCAGGTCCATTGTTTTTTTCCCGGAGATACATGGTGGTCCGCTATGTGAAGCAGTCCACCCTTGCTGTCGTTTTCATATCCACCTACAAAATCATACTCGGAAGTTATAGCCATATAAGACGTGGGTACTGGGATATTTTTGTATCGGGAGATATCTGTGCCAGGGGAATAATCTACTTTATAATATTCTCCTTTGGCAATAGGAAATTCCGAAACATCCCGTTTACCGTGGTCGAACACTGCATTTACATCTGGCGGAAAAACAGATTGATAATGGTCATTGACCGCTACAGCTGGATTGGCCCACCATAGAAAAGTCTGAGCATATGGCGTACGGTTGTATAATTGTCCTTTAATTTCTAGGTAGGCCTTGTCCGGGTGTAAGGTGAAGCCTGCCATACCCTTGGTACGGAACATGCGTTCCACTTCGCTTACCCATACCGTCTTACTGCCATCCTTATTTTTCTCAATGTAAAAATCTGTGGGATCATAAGTGCTCGGTCTATGGTGCTGTGGCCAGTTGAATTCTATACCTCCAGAGATCCAAGGACCAGTAAGACCTACCAATGCAGGTTTTATTACATGGTTGTAGTATACAAAATGACGTTCCCTTATTTTATCATAAGCCATTTGTATTCTACCTCCAAGAGAAGGTATTATCATTATTTTTATATAATTGTTCTCGATAAAGACAACTTCCCATTCTTTGTCAATTTTCTCATCTTTAATGTACTCCACCACTGGGTTGGGATAGACTGATCCACTACTACCTTGATAGACTCTTTTTTCCAAAAAAATGGGATATTTTTCTGCTTCACCTATTTCATAGGTGGGAATAGTTACCTTATCCTTCCAAGCCTGTACTTTGTTCATATTGATCAATTTTATTAAGTTCTTAATCTGATTTCTTTTGATATGCCTTATTTTTGTCTAGTTAACTACATGTGTCCATCAACACCGAATTGGTATATGGTTCTATGGATATATGTTTCATTGGCAGAGACAACCTTTAGTTTATGGGGTAGTAGGTGTTGAGGTTCTATTGCCAGGCCCATATTGGGATGGTATTTAACCCCCTTCTTACCGTAATCGGTACCAGTCATGAAAAAACCATTGTAAAGTTGTATTGAAGTCTGGTTGGTAAATAGTTTTAAATATCTACCCGAGGCGGGATGGGACAATATTGCATCGGGAACATTTTTTGATTTTTTTAATAAAAAAGCAGAGGAAACCTCACTTTTCAATAGCACTTTTTGAAGGCCTTTTGATTTTATGATATTATTTGTTAAAATAAAATTTGCATCTTGGGACAATCGATCACCATTAATGCTAAATTGATGAAAACTCAAATCGGCCACACATCCGCTTAAATTAAAAAAAGCATGATTGGTGATATTCAGGATGGTTCTTTTTGATGGCACGGCCTTTACTTCAAAAACAATTTGATTCTCATTGGTGAGGGTATAAATTACCCTAACCTCTAAATCTCCTGGATATCCTTCTTCCACTTCTTTGGAATACAGGGAATATCCTACACTGTTCTTTGAAGTATACCCAGGCAATATGTTCCAGTACTTTTGATGGAATCCATTTTTGCCGCCATGCAAATGATTTTTCCCAGCTTCGTTCAAGGGAAGTTTAACCTTGATATTTTCATCTTCAAAAGATCCATTTGGAATTCTGCCACAATATCTACCAATGACTGCACCATGGTATTTTTCTTCTGCACCCTCATAATCATCCCCATTTCTGAAGCCTAAAAGCACATCCTCCATAACACCTTGTTTGTCTGGCACAAGCATTTCTGCCCAACGGGCCCCATAATTTAAAAATTTGGCCGTGTATCCATTTTCGTTACTTATTTCTGTAAATTCCTTATTTTTCATTTGTCAAGCCAAACTCTATTTCCTCTAAACTTTTTCCTTTAGTTTCGGGTAGTTTTGTTTTGATAAAAACAAAACCTATTAAACATATAAGGCTGTACACCCAAAAAGTTCCATAAGATCCAAGAGTTTTGTTCAGGATAGGAAAGGTAAAGGTGAGCACGAACGAAGCTACCCAAAGAGAAAAGGTGGCAATGGACATGGCAACCCCCCGTAACCTATTTGGGAAAATCTCTGAAAGTACAACCCATGTAAGAGGGGCCAGCGACATAGCGTAAATTGCAATTGCCGTAATTACCAAAACGAGCACCGGCCATCCACTGAATCCAAAATAGTAGGCACTGCCCAAAAGGGCATATACAACGGCCAATCCTATAGAACCAATAAGCATTAGTTTTCTGCGCCCCCAACTATCAACCGTACGCATAGCGACAAATGTAAAAATAAGGTTGACGCTTCCGGTAATGATAATATTGAATAACATATCGCCAACGCTATATCCTGCAGCGGTGAAAATTTCTTCGGCATAATTAAAGATGATATTGATGCCACTCCACTGTTGAAAAACGGCAATAACAATTCCAATCACAAGAATGGGAAAGACCTTGGGATCTTTAAGTTCAGCATACGATATCCTTTTTCGGCTATCGTTTTTCAGTGTACGTTGCATGTTCCGTATTTCCAATGCTGCATAAGGTTTTCCCCCAATTTTTTCCAAAACTGCCATTGCCTTGTCGATTTTGCCCATTTTAACTAGAAATCTAGGGCTTTTAGGAACCAAAAGCATGAGGATGAAGAAAAGCCCAGCAGGAATAAGCTCAGCCCAAAACATCCAACGCCATCCTGTTTGTGTGTTCCATGAAGCTAAAATTTCATCTGCTCTTAGCGTAGTCGGTATTGAATCCGCAATAACCCAATTGGCTATTTGTGCACATAGAATTCCAATTACAATGGTCAATTGGTTAATGGCAACTAATCGTCCCCGATATTTTGCAGGTGAAATTTCGGCGATGTACATGGGAGATAGAGTAGAGGCAAGACCAATTCCTAGTCCTCCAAGCAAACGATAAAGAATAAAATTGGAAAATTGGTCAGTATACCCTGTTCCATAGGCGGATACGATAAAAAGAGCTGCCGCCAATATAAGAGCATTTTTTCGTCCCCACCTATCTGCTAATATGCCCGAAAGTACTGCGCCAAAAACGCATCCGATCAATGCACTACTCATGGCCCATCCCTGCCATGAAGGCATTTCCGAAATGCCGAAATAAAGTTCGTAAAAGGGTTTTGCCCCTCCAATTACCACCCAATCGTAACCGAACAAAAAACCGCCCATGGCAGTAGCCAAGGCCAGAAAAAGAATGTATGTGAAATTATATTTAGTAGAATTCATAAAATTTCTATTATTGTTAAATAAACAAAAGCTCCTATCATATTAATTTTTCTTGCATTTGTATATTGTTCAATTAATATCCAACAGCATCCATTTGTTGTTGACCAGTCCGTTAAGTATGTTTTCTGTACAGAGATTCCAACTTACAAAGCCTACGATTTTCCCATTTTCATCAACATGATCATCGCTTGGAGCCAAAGGTTCTCCAGTATCAGCATTGTAATTTTCATGCATGGTATCGTATGTATCAATATCATCCACTAGTAATGATCCCATTGTATAACCTAACCACTCCAATTCTGTATTAAAACCATATTTTTTAAGACCTATGGAATAGATGTAATTTGCTATAGGCCAAACGGGACCTTGCCAATTGGAAAATGGTACAATAATATTTTTATTATTATAATCAGGATCTGAAGCGGACAAGGATCTTAAACCATATTTAGCTTTCATGTGTTCAGGTTGTAATAAATATTTTTCGATAGTAGATTTTCCCATGGTCAAAGAAGCGATTCCAGCCATTAATGGAACAAATGATGAATAGGATATTCTTTTATAAAATCTTCCAGTTTCTCTATCTACCGTATAATATATTTGGTCTTCTTCCGACCAAAGTATATCATTGATGGCTTTTTTTAATTTTTCAGCTTTTTCTGTGTAAATGGTTGCATCTTTTTTCTTTCCAAGCATTTTTGAAATAGCAGCTTGAGCCAAATACTCCTTGTATTGTAAGGCACTAGCGTCTGGAGCTAAAAAAGATCGCGTATCTTGCTGAAAATAGTTCATAGCCACATTATTATCAGCACCGCTTTGCATGGCTACATCCCAGTAAAAGAGTCCTGTTTTTTCATCCTGTTGGGTTATTTCACGATAAGTAAGTACTTTTTTAAGTCGTTCGTAGTGTGGTTTAACCCATGTGAAATCATTCAAACCTTCAGATGAAAAATAAACACCTTGGGATAAAAAGGGTTTCATGGCAAATTTTCCAAAAATCGGCCTAGGACCCTCGGTGGTGGCACAGCCGGCTACATAACCTTCCTCGTCAATACCTTTGATTAAATTTAAGGCCCAGTATTTTAAATATTCTGGCTTTCCCTTACTTACAAAATAACTTCCCATAAAAAACCCATCCCAATCCCACATTTGTTTGTAAAACCCTGCAGGTATAAGATAGGGGTATTCTAAATATCCCTCCGGAGACTGTACAACCTTTTTAGACTGTTTTTCAAAATCAGTATACAAATCTTGGTATAGTTCACTTAAGACTGCCTTGGTGATTTTGGTTTTTGTTAAAGAGGTATGACTTGTTGTTTTTTCATCATTACATCCTATTAAAATACTAAGGACTATGCCCATTATAATTTTTTTTGTCATGTTTGTGTATTAATTTTTTTCCGGAAAAGGAATTGGGTTTCTTAGAAAAAGGACGTATCGATACTATTGTATGAGGGTCATTTTTATGACTAATCTCTACTGGTCAATATTTTCAATAACGTCCCTTCTAATCAACTAACTAACTCAAAACTTTACTACAGATCATTACCTGGGTTGTTGCAAACAGTTGCTCAATACGGGCCGGATTTAGATACTTGGGGGATTATCTTTTTAAACTTAACATACCGGACGGAGGAACATTAAATAGTATTGCCCCAAGGTTTAGCCTAGTAGTTCCTGATTCAACAATGGTTCCTTGACAATTGAAAATTTCATAGTGGTAATTCCCGAAATCTTTTGAATTGATAAGAATAACATTGGTGTTTTTCCGAGCATTGAGAACATCTAAATTTTTAGGAGCCTCCTTATAATTATTCTCTACAAAAACATCATTATAAATCGCAGTTATCATTTTTTGGTCGTCCCCGGCACTCACCTTGGGATAAAGAGCTTCTGGATCGTTTGGATAAAAACCTTTGTTCAGCAGGTATTCCCGATTGGATTTCCAATACCCCAACCAAAAAGCAAGCATTCTTTTGTGGTCCTCAGGGAGTTGATTTAATTTAACAGAAATTTGAGGAACGGCAAAAATGGGATTAAGGAGCTGTAGGGCCGCTACCTCCACAGGGTCTTCATTATTCCAGATTATTGGATCCGCGTGAACCGCGGACTCTCCAGCCAAAAGCCTTACATTTACCGTTCGGACTCTATTGATTACAGCCATGTTAGGGCAATCACTAGCTCTGAACATATTGCCATATTTTCTCATTAGTGGACCTATATATGGTTGTCTAAATTCAATTACGACATTGGGATTGATTTTTTGCAATCGCTTCATGACCTCTGTCATCAGATCATCTACGGCAGTGTCAACTGAAGCATGGTCACGACCCTTTTCTTTAGTGAGCTTTGTGTCACTGTCCGGCCTGAAAAAGCCTAAAAAATCAAATTTAAAACCGTCCAATTTCCAATCGATCAAGGCCTGCTCGTAAGTATTTATTATAAATTCCCTAACCTCAGGGTACCTTGGATCCAATATAAAGGTACCTTGACTCTCCCATTCGTATAGATATTTTCCCTTAAAACGATTGTAATTTTTGGCATGTTTTCCAACAAAAGGCACGGAATACCAAAGCAACACTTTGGTCCCAAGAAGATGAAGGTCATTCACAAATGTGGGCATGTCGTTTATCCTATCAGGTTGCCAGTCACCTGTATAAGCATATCCACGTTGCCCGTCCAGGGTCTGCCATCCATCATCAATAATGATTGCATCTATGCCATACTTCTTTCCTTCCCTAGATTCTGCCAACATGGTTTCTACCTCAATATTCTGGTGGAAATTGTACCATGTTGAATACATTGGGTCTTTTGCGGCCTCTGGGGTATACGCGGGCTTATAGTTCTTGTGCCCAGACCACCAATCTGTTACTTCCTTTAAGATTTCGTAAAAAGGTTTCCCCCTCCGGTCTATCAGTAGTTCCGTGGAGTATTCCTTTATGGGGGTATTTTCTTTTGCAAAAAAAGTTAAACGGCAATGAAAACTCACATCTTCCTCAACCAGCCCGGCATCCATCTGAACTTGGTTCAACCCATCGGCCAGGGCAAAAGTAAAACGATTAAGATCTTCCTTGTCCATGAAGGAAATTACTGGTGCATGACGTGTAGAACTAGAGGTGATGGAATTATAGTAAAAATTTACCTGGTCTACAGAGTAATCGGGATTCCAAAATTTATAAATATCATTTGAAAGTACTTTCCATTTGATCGTAAATTTTGGTGGCAATTCTTCCGTTTTGGCGGATAATTTTATTTTTACTAAATCGAGACCATTTTCAAGTTCAGTTGATGTGAGGTCGATTTTAAAATTCCCTAAATCGCCCTCCACTAAAATATTATCTGGTGAAAAATCGATCATTTTCGATTTAATATTATAATTGTTTGGATCGCCAGTTTGTTGTGCAAGTACGTTTTTGTGAACTAACACAAACAAGATCGCTAAAAGTATCTTTTTTGTCATTTCGCTTATTTATTTTGAATATAAATTCATTATTTGTTATGATTCAGTTTTATCAGAAACTAGTATGCTCACTTATTTCTGACATCTTTTTGATCTTAATGTCTTTGAATTCCACTCCTTGGCCTTCTGCCTGAAGGGCAATATAGCCGTCCGAAAGGAGTTTGCCATCTACTTTTATTGCAGGGTCAAACCCGTTGACCACACCTCCACCAATTTGGGGGTGGTTGTATTCCAACACTTTTTCACCATTTATTTTATGTATAACCAAAGAGTCTCCATATACAATAAGTTCCCCATTCACCCAGTCGTCATAATTAAAAGTAGGCGATGAGGATTGAATGCAATGCCGAGGATCCATTTCGTTCTTATAAAACACTTCGGTCCCTGGCGAACACATATTGCCAGTTGGCCTATCTTTTTCATTCTCTGTAGCCGCTAACATTTGGAACTCGACCGAAATTGGCCAATCTTGTTCTTTTAAAATTGATTTAGGGTCTTGGGAGTGAAACATAACCCCACTATTCCTATAAGCAAATCCAGGGGCATCATCCATCCATTGGTTTGTAAACCTATATTTAAATTTCAATTGGTAGGATGAAAATGGTTCCTTGTAAAAAAGGTGGCCAAAGCGATCGTTAAAAGTTTTATAACCGTCATAATTGACCTGTATGACCCCATTGTTTACCCGAAATGTATTTGCATAATTATCACCTACTTCGTGATGGTGGATTTTAACTATCCAGTCATTAAGATCCTTGCCGTTAAAAAGGCTTATCCAATCCTGTTCGTAGTTATTCTTCTTCCATCCGCATGAATCCAAGAGAAAAATAAGGGATATGCAAATGATATGGATTGATGGTTTCACTGAATAATTATTTTTAGTTATATATTCTTATGGTTAACAATTCATTCTTTATTGGTACCCGCTGATGCTGTTTGATTGAACATACCATCCAATAGGTTTTCAGAGACTTTATAATTAGGATTGAAGTCTTCTGAGGCAACATATTCCATTAAACTTTTTTTAAGTTGCCTTGCTACCACTTTTTCTGTATCCAATATATTATATCCACATACTAATAATTTTCCTTTGCCAACCTTGAGCTCAAATATTGAACCCACTTTTCTGCTGAAATGAAAATCATATATGGGTTGTACAATGGGTTGGTATTTTTTTGCAAGCTTATCCAGATAAAATGAATTAGCTCCTTCAGAGATCGATTTCCATTGCATTCCAGTAAATATATCCGTTGGAAACTTGGCCATTGCAGGATGTTTATCCCTAACATAAGTTCCAAGTGTATGCGTTGCCTGATTTGGAATCCATGATAGGGACCAATAGAGTGGATCAAAACTAACCTGCAACATAGATTCTTTATCTCCTAGCTCATTTGCGACCAATACTACTTTTTCGCCTTTTTGTAATCGCTCTTTTGTCGCTGAATCAAAAACGGAAGTAATATATATATCGGCATTTGTTAAAGAGCCTGAATTTTCAGGATACACCCAAAAATCCCAAGTGTTTTTTATGTCGGAATTTGTTATTCCTACTTCCAGTTTAACTTTGGAAGCCTCTTTTATTCTGTTCAAAGAAATAGTAAGGGAATCAATATCCGTAATGCTGGCCTGAGGTATAGATTTCTCAGCTAAGTTCCCGTCCATTATGGTACTGGAACCTGTACTTAATTTCCAGTAAAGTTTTCCTTTTATATCAGACGCACCAAAATGATGAACCTGCATTTTGGCCCTGAGATTTTCGTTATTTGTATAAATAAAACTGTTGGTTCGCATTAGAACCACTGTAGTATCACAATGTTGTGTAAATTCTTCGGGATCGGTTACTCCTTTTGAATCATAGAAAGCGTCTAGCCATCCTACGAGTGCCTCGCCCTGACCTGGGAAATCTTGCATTCCCAATAACTCAAACCCGGCACAGGAAGGTGTGCGCAGCATCCCTTCAATTTCATTTTTATAGAGTAACTGCGCTAATTTACCTGAAGCTTGACTCATCTCTTTATTTAGTTCGTATACTCCATTCTTTTTGGCTTTTTCCATAAAACTTATATAATTTCTTGGAGCCAGTGTACCTGTATATTTTTCAATTTCAGACCATAATGGGTACATTGCCTGTTGCCCAATTTCATGTGCAATTAGGGGAACAGGGGAACGTGAATCCAGTTCTTCGTAATCCCAATTTGTATTGGGTGCCTTTATAAAACGTGGGTATCCCAAATCTTCTTTTTCAAAATCTAGGAGATTTCTAAAAAACCGGTTATACGGTTCGCCCGTTACCTTATATTGATCATTCCAGGCATGGTTCCATGAAGCCGACAAAGAATAGAGTCTTCTGTCCCCATCTTTAATTTTAAGTTTGTCCAACCATTTTTGGATGATATTGTAATCGCCATTGTCTAATTCATTGCCTACACAGAGAAAAGCAAATGAAGGATGGTTTCCATATGCTTCGATAATCCTATTCAATTCTTCCTCTATATATTTATTTACTTCAGGATCCTCTCCCAACGGGAGTGGTCGGGCAGGAGTAAAAGCACGCCCTTCAATACGCATCCATTGAGCAATCCAGAGGGTTTCTACCTGAAGTAATATTCCAACTTTATCAGCAGCTATAAACGCAGCTTCAGGCGGGCACCATGAATGAAAGCGCACATGATTCAGCCCATAATCTTTGTGAATTTTAAAAATACGTTCCCATGCAGACACGTCTGTGGGAGGATAACCAGTTAGTGGAAATTCTGTATTATTAAGGTTTCCGCGAATAAATATTGGAGTGTTATTTACAATAATTTTAGTTTTGCTAATGGTAATATCCCTGAAACCAATAACTTTTTCTTTCTTATCTTTAAAATTTGCTTTGGAAGCTTGAAGGGAAAATTTGTATAAAAATGGATCAAATGAGCTCCAAGCTTTTATTGGGATAGTGATTTTCCATGTTAAGGATTGGTTTTTAGTAGAATCTATTTCATGAACAACAACAATACTTTCCTTTTTGTCAATTATATTGCCTGTTACTAATTCAGTCAGTGTTGCAGTTAAAATTACCTCGGTTTTTTCCTTGAATTCATTTTTCAATTTAAATTGAAAATCAATGTTGTTCTTTTTTAGATTTGGAAAAGTTTGTAAATTTTTGATCTGTAATCCGTCATTAGGAATAAGTTTCATGGCCCCTAAAACCCCGTTCCATTTGGTTTGATTAAAATCTGTATAGGCATGGCCAACATCTCCTATATTATATATCATTTTATTATTGATCTTTAGGGTTAATGTGTGCTTTCCAGCTGTTAATTTTCCAAGCACAAATTTGTGGGGTGTGCCCAAGGATACGGCACTTCCTATATAATCACCATCTATCCATAGATCCGATTTCCACATCACCCTTTCTAAAAAAACCTCAAATTCTTTGCCTCCCAATGCAGTGGGTATGGTAATTTCTCTCTGATACCAAGCTGCACCGTAATACTTATATTTTCGGGAAAGTCGACCTACATCGGCCTTTGTTGTCTTATATCCAATTCCTGCTTCGTCCAGTGTAGCTGGGAGATCAATTTTTTCTTTCTTTTTCTTATCAAAAGCGAAATCATTAAAATCCGAATCATTTTTATCCAACCAAATCTCCCATTCTCCGGATAAATCCAAATCTTCGTTTTGAGCCATGCAGTGACAGACTCCAAGTAACAGGAAAAATATTATTAGTATGTGTTTCATTTTATTTTATTAGCTTTATTAGTATTACCATTCCCGGGTCCGACTTATCACCTTCTGATGCGGCCGATAGGCCAATTTCGTTAATAAGTTCCCCTGATATAATAATCGTATTGTTTTGAATTATAATTCTGTCAGTAATTTCAATGGCTACGTCTGAAGCTAAATCTTGGGCATAAATTATTAATTTGTCCGTTGGTATTTCATCAAACGAAAGTGTCAACTCTTTATAGTATCCAAAAATCCCGATAGGCTTGTCCCAATAATTTAATTTTTGGGTTACGTGTACGGGCTCTGTAAAATATTCTCTTCCCAAGCCTCTGCCCACAGTCACAATTGCAGCTGCCCCATTTAAATATTCGGATGCCAGAACAAAAGGCCGTTTTTCGGATTTGTTTTCTTTTACAATGGGTAGGGATAGGTTTCTACTTATCCTTGCTGGGGCCGATTCAATGAGGGTATCCCCGGGTTTACGACCTTCACACCAAAGACACCATGTTTCACGTTCACCCATGATCCAGTAATCGGTCAAAAGTTCATCGTCTATTTCATGGGTATCCTCTCCCACTCCAAAGGGTTGGGCAATACGGCGCCATCGAATACCTCTAATGGACTCATCCATACGGTGTTGGATATCCCTTCCTACCGGAGGGAAAACGAAATCCTGCTGGCCATCAGGTAGGTTTTCATTGAACGGATGTCGCATAAGAGCACTTGTGGTTCCAAGACCTGCAGCAATATAGGGTTCGTCCTCACTGTTTATGAGGCCCTTTGCGCCATCCTTGGTGTCAAACTTCAGTACACTGGCTATACGCTGCAAAGTAACAGGTTGGGCAATCACATTCTCTACATCATATGTTCTATATACATCACTAAATTCGATGTACTCTTCTTTCATTGCATGTTCAATGACCAAATTTGGAGCATGTATTCTTCCCAAATCCGTAAGTTTCTTCCGCCATTCACCATTTCTACCCTGCTCGCCCCAATCCACTTTCCAATAGGCAAAACCGGATTCATGGGCTGCCTTGAGGCGTTCAACCCAATAGGCTTCTTGATCTACCTTGCCCATAATAGGGGCTTCCTGCGCGCAAATCCATCCTCCTAACCCTCTCCAGCCTTTTGCTTTAACACTGTCTACCAGCTTTTTTAAGCGTTCTGTTGGTGTTCCCGTAAAAGAAGGAAATCGGGTCGTGTCCAACTCGGTCAGCCCTAAGTAATTATTCTCGCGCATACCGTTTTGATCTTGGGGAATATCCCAGGAATCATCCATTACAAAAATTAGGTCTTCACGAATTTTCGGATAGAAATCCACCCAGTTTTGGTATTGACCCGAGCCCATCATATAGGCTTCGTTCATGGCGGCCCTTTGTCCTTCGTTGGTCAAATAACTGTCTACAAAGCCTTGTATGTTCCAAGTACAGAAATAATCGGGAGCAACACTTGGTAATTCGGGTACAATGGAAAAGGATTCGTCTGTGACCTTGGTATTTTCTTTGGAACCACAACCCATAAGGGTTGTCCCTATTATTGTGAATAATAGGATTGTTTTTTTTAATCTTTGCATTAGATAAATTTTAAGTATTGATTTGTCTTTTCAATTAACGGGTCAGAACGCCCAATTCGGCAACATTCATCCATCCCTCCGTATGCACATCATCAATACATGTAAGGCGCAAGAACTTTGCAGTAAAAGGTTTAGAGAACATCACTTTCTGAAGGACAGGATTGTTGCCAATATTACTGAATTCCCTATCCTTCAGTATTGTAGTCCATTGTTTCCCATCTTTACTTACCTCGACTTGGTATTTGAAGATATTGGCCTCGTTCCGTCCATCTTGGCGGGGCAGATAGGTGAAACCGGATACTGTTAATAATTCCCCTAAATCCAAAGTCATTGTTAATGGACTTTTTGTTTCTTTGTTCTTTTCCGTGAACCACGTACTTTCAGGGTTCCCGTCAATTGCATTTTCTATAGGGTACCAACCATGGCTCTTACTGGAAGAGGTCAAAGTCCATTTTGTTTTTGGCACATCAAATTCCACCATAACCGTTTCAGATGAGGAGTCTCCTGAATCCAAAAACGCCTTTGCCTTTATTTGTCCAGGATTGTCAAAAATAAATGGTTTGCTATATTTAATAGAGTTTCGCCCAGGTTCGGAGCCATCTGTTGTGTAATAGTAAATTGGGTCTGGCGAGTCTGAGAATATTCTAACTTCCCCCGATTTATTGCGACGTATAATTGGTTTTCCAATCATTTCAGGGGCACGATATACTTCTATGTTGGAAATGACGGGACATGCCTTACCATTAAATGTTATTCTTAGTTTTTGGGTTTTAATAGTCTTAAATTTTATCAATCTTCGATTACCTATGGTAATCCCTTTGGCAACTTCGATATATTTGGCGTCTTTCAATACCTCAATGGTAAACCCTTTTATTCTCTGGCCTAAGCGAATGTATTCCTGTAAAAGCAAGCAATTCACTTCTATTTCTTTGCCAAAATCTACCTCCAATGAAGCTTGTGTAACATTATCATCTGTTGCCCAATAGGTTTCTTCATCTTTGTCAAAGGCATTATTCCCCTCAAAATTCTTGGATCCGCCCCTTATATTACTGGCAACAATTGTTGCACCATCAGAATAGTCAATACTAAATGCGTTATCCACATAGGTTTTTAATCCCTGAAGGGCCTTTATGTCATTTTCATGAATAAGTCCGCGTTTATCCGGAGGAAGATTTAAAATAAGACTCCCATTCATTCCTACGGAATGGTACCATATATCAATTAATTCATTAACTGATTTTACTTTATTGTTTTCCGCTTCGTGATAAAACCAACCGGGGCGGATAGAGGTATTAACCTCAGAAGGCATCCATGTATCGCCATTTTCGTCACCAGTTTGCAATATTGCATGAGTTACAGGTCCTCCAGGATAGTTAATTTTGCTATCCATTATACTCCAGTTGGGGTCATGGGCATAGCCTCGTTCATTCCCGATCCAACGTAAATCTGGACCGCCGTCGCCAAATATTACTGCATTTGGTTGCAACTTTCGCACTATTCCCCAAGTTTTCTCCCATTCATAATAAACTTTATTGTCTATTTTTATGACTTCATTTTTACCACCATAATAGCCATCTCCGCCATTTGCACCATCAAAATAGACTTCAAAAATATCGCCATAATTGGTCAGTAATTCTTTTAATTGGTTGTGGAAATATTCAATGTATTTTGCGGTGCCATAATCTTTGTGATTTCTATCCCAAGGTGAAAGATACATTCCAAGCTTGAGCCCATATTCATCACATGCTTTTCGCAAATCCAACAAGATATCGCCTTTGCCATTTTTCCAAGGGGAATTCTTTACAGAGTGTTCTGTATATTTCGAAGGCCAAAGGCAAAATCCGTCATGGTGTTTGGCTGTAATCATTATGCCTTCCATTCCCGCTTCTTTTACTACTTTTGCCCATTGACTAACATCCAATTGTGTTGGATTGAAAACTTCCGGCGATTCATCACCATATCCCCATTCCATATCTGTATAAGTACTTGGTCCAAATACTATAAAGGCATAGTATTTCATTTTATGCCATTCTAATTGGCGTTCATCTGGAACAGGGCCAAATGGTTCGGGATCCTGAGCATTTACAACATAAGCTATTGATATCAATTGGATAAAAAACAATAGGATCGTTTTTTTTAATCTTTTCATTAGGTAAATTTTAAATGTCGATTTGTCTTTTCAATTAACGGGTCAGAACACCCAATTCGGCAACATTCACCCATCCCTCCGTATGCACATCATCAATACATGTAAGGCGCAAGAATTTTGCAGTAAAAGGTTTAGAAAACATCACTTTTTGAAGGACAGGATTGTTACCAATATTACTGAATTCTCTATCTTTCAGTACTGTAGTCCATTGTTTCCCATCTTTACTTACCTCTACTTGGTATTTGAAGATATTGCCCTCGTTCCGTCCATCTTGGCGGGGCAGATAGGTAAAACCGGATACTGTTAATAATTCCCCTAAATCCAAAGTCATTGTTAAGGGACTTTTTGTTTCTTTGTTCTTTTCCGTGAACCACGTACTTTCAGGATTCCCGTCAATTGCATTTTCTATAGGGTACCAACCATGGCTCTTACTGGAAGAGGTCAAAGTCCATTTCGTTTTTGGCACATCAAATTCCACCGTAACCGTTTCAGACGAGGAGTCTCCTGAATCCAAAAACGCCTTTGCCTTTATTTCTCCAGGATTGTCAAAAATAAATGGTGTGCTATATTTAATAGAGTTTCGCCCGGGTTCGGAGCCATCTGTTGTGTAATAGTAAATTGGGTCTGGCGAGTCTGAGAATATTCTAACTTCCCCCGATTTGTTGCGACGTATAATTGGTTTTCCAATCATTTCAGGGACACGATATACTTCTATGTTGGAAATGACAGGACATGCCTTACCATTAAATGTTATTCTTAATTTTTGGGTTTTAATAGTCTTAAATTTTATCAATCTTCGATTGCCTATGGTAATCCCTTTGGCAACTTCGATATATTTGGCGTCTTTCAATACCTCAATGGTAAACCCTTTTATTCTCTGGCCTAAGCGAATGTATTCCTGTAAAAGCAAGCAATTCACTTCTATTTCTTTGCCAAAATCTACCTCCAATGAAGCTTGTGTAACATTATCATCTGTTGCCCAATAGGTTTCTTCATCTTTGTCAAAGGCATTATTCCCCTCAAAATTCTTGGATCCGCCCCTTATATTACTGGCAACAATTGTTGCACCATCAGAATAGTCAATACTAAATGCGTTATCCACATAGGTTTTTAATCCCTGAAGGGCCTTTATGTCATTTTCATGAATAAGTCCGCGTTTATCT
>NZ_QJJZ01000030.1:24198-34511 GCF_003201775.1 Arenibacter sp. ARW7G5Y1
GCACCATCAGAATAGTCAATACTAAATGCGTTATCCACATAGGTTTTTAATCCCTGAAGGGCCTTTATGTCATTTTCATGAATAAGTCCGCGTTTATCTGGCGGAAGATTCAGGATAAAATTCCCGTTCATCCCTACGGAATGGTACCAATTATCGATTAATTGATTTACAGACTTAACTCTATCGTTCTCTGAATCGTGGTAAAACCAACCGGGCCGGATAGAGGTGTTTACCTCTGCGGCTATCCAAAGATTTCCGTCTTCATCTCCCGTTGCCAACCGATCATTTATTCCACTCATTCCTGGGTAGAACTCCTCTCCATTCATTGTGGCCCAGTTAGGGTCGTAAGCGTAACCCTGTTCATTCCCGATCCACCTTATATCTGGCCCTGCATCGCTGAACATAACGGCATTAGGTTGTAATTCACGAACAATTTTACGGGTGTTTTCCCAATCATAATAGTTAGTATTGTCTATTCTTCGTGTTTCGTTTGCTCCACCATAATAGCCGTCGCCACCATTGGCCCCATCAAACCAAACCTCATAAATGTCCCCATATTCCGTTAGTAGTTCCTTAAGTTGATTACGGAAATAGGTAATATATTGGGTTGTTCCATACCCTGCGTGGTTACGATCCCAAGGGGAGAGGTACATCCCCAATTTAAGATCATACTTATCGCATGCAACCCTTAACTCCTTCAGAATATCGCCTTTACCATTCTTCCAAGGGGAATTCTTTACAGAGTGTTCGGTAAACTTTGAAGGCCAAAGAGCAAATCCGTCATGATGCTTAGCCGTAATTACGATACCTTCCATGCCCGCCTCTTTGACAACTCGTGCCCATTGGTCTACATCCAATTCGGAAGGGTTGAATATTTTTGGAGATTCATTTCCGTAACCCCATTCCATGTCTGTAAAAGTGTTGGGGGAAAAATGAATGAAAGCATAATATTTTAATTTGTGCCATGCCAACTGGCGCTCACTTGGTACTGCGCCGTATGGCGAAGGTGCTGGTGGATTTTGACAGCTTAAGATTGTTGAAATAAAAAATAGGATATAAACTGAACATTTCATTGCTCTTTATGTTTTAAATTAAGGCATAGGGGTTTATACTATCCCTATGCCTTTAGAAAGTATTTTACCAACCAGGATTTTGCCCCCCCAAATCGGGATTTAAAATTAATTCGTTCGAAGGCAGCGGATGCAAATACAATTTGTCATTCCATACTCGATTTGGTTTGCCAGGATAAACGACGAGCTGATCATTAGCATTTCTTTCGAAAGGAACTAATACAGGCCATTTGGCTTCCATATCATCGGTTATGCGTACTCCTACTATGGTTTCGGGATTGTTAAGGAGATTGCCGGCCCTCCATCTAATCAAATCATTAAATCGAAAGCCTTCACCGGCCAATTCTACCCGTCTTTCTCTACGGATTTCCTGTAACAATGGTGTAAGTGAATATCCATAATCGGGCCAAGTGGTCGAAGAGGTAATGGAGACACCTGGTACTGCAGCAGATCCTACATTAGTACCATTGGTAGTCATGTGTGGAAGCGATATTCTATCTCTTATTAAATTTAAGGAAGCATCCAATACCGCTTGAGTCGCATTGCCCATTTCGGCTTTGGCCTCGGCGTAATTTAGTAGAACTTCAGCATAACGAAAGACATAAACATCCAAAGTTGAAAGATTGTAGTTCCACTGCAAAATAGAAGGGGAAGCATACTTTAGGTTGTAATAACCTGTTGACTGTCTATTGAAATCAGGAAAATTAGGTAAAAAAGTTTCTTCTCCAGTGGGTGAAATTTGCCATACCCTACCAGGATACCATATTGTTTGTTTTAATCTTGGATCTCTATCGCTGGTTTCATCGGCCAATAAATTATCCCCATAATAAGCAGGATTTGGTGCGCCATTATATGATATGGGCAATCCGTTATTGACTAAATATGATTTTACGAATTCTTTACTAAATCCTGTTCTTGACTCTTGTACTTGTCGTGTAAGATTTTGGGTTAGTACGTCCGCCAGATACCTTCTAACCAATATTCCTTCTTTATCACCATTTAGTTCCTCTTGAAGAAACAGATTTTGATAATCCATTGAAGGTTCATCAGCTAGTTTAACGATTCTAAATTTATCTGAATTCATTATATACTCTGAGGCCTCTATGGACTCCGTAAGCATTTGTGAGCCATCATCACTTCCAGGGTAAGTGGTGGTGCCGTTATGATATTTTCTAAAGGTGCCTTCAAAAAGAGCTGCTCTTGATTTAAGAGCTGCCGCCGCATAGGTGCTTAATCTGCCTGTTTCTGGGGTTTCCGGGAGATTTTCAATAGCATAATCAAGATCTTCCATTACCTTTGCCATTACTAATTCCCTTGAGTCTCTCGGCTTGTAAAGTTCCTCGGTGGATGCAGTATTCAAATCTGTCTCATACCAAGGTACATCGCCGAAACGTACCACTTTATCAAAATAAAATTTTGCTCTGAAGAAACGAACCTCGGCCACATATTTATTAATTTCCTCGGGATTACCCTCAACGGTCTGGTACCGAGAAAGAAAGTAATTTACATTTCTGATATTGTCCCATGTCCATCCTGCATCGCTTGCCGAAGCTGGTACTACAGTTAATCCATTGGTATAGGCGTCAAGATTTGTCGGCACTTGATTGTCGCTTGTATCATCTGGACCCACGATGTTAGCGGGGCCATCGAGTGATCCATAAAATTGGTTAGCAAAAACCTTTAAATCATTAGGGGTTTTCCAATATACTTGGTCGGTTATAGCATCGTCCGGATACTTCTCTAAGAAATCATCATTACAGCCGACAACAATAAGGCTTATAAAAACTAGTATTATATATATATACTTTTTCATGTTAAATATTCTTTAAGTTTTGTAAAATCGGATTAAAGTTTTACGTCAATTCCAAGGGAATATGTGCGTTGGAGTGGATATGTAGTAGCGTTGACCACTTCAGGGTCAAAGGCATGGTCGTAACGTAATTTAGATTTTTCTCCCAAGTTTTCTCCGGAAAAATAAATTCTAAAATTGTCTATTCCAATCTTGCCCATAACATCTTTAGGGAATGTATATCCAAATGATAATTGTTTCAAACGGATATAGGCGCCGTTTTGAAGCCACCTTGTAGAGGTAGCTGTATTCCCATAATAATTGTACATATAGGGTCTAGGGAAATAGCCATCTGTATTGTCCGGTCTCCAATAATCTTGATTAAATTGTTGCGATACTGTCCATTCATCACCTCCGGACCCGAAGAACCATGGATTCCAGCCTCCAAAATCCACATTTCGCTTGGCAACCCCTTGAAAGAAAATATTAAAATCAAATCCTTTCCACTGTGCTGACCCAGTTAATCCATAAGAATATCTAGGACTGGTGTTGCCAATCACTTTTTGGTCCCCTGGGTTTGCAATTGTGTTGTCCCCGCGGGTAATTTTGTCATCGCCATCCAAGTCTTCGTATTTGGTGTCGCCAGCAGCCCAAGTACCGCCCCATAATTCACTTTGGTCTGCATGAGCAGTAGCTTCAGCGTCTGTCTGAAATAATCCATTCACTTCAAAACCCCATACTTCTCCGAGTTCTTCACCAACATAATGGGTTCCTATAATTGCATTGGGATTGTCATATTTGGTAATCTTGCCCTTATTATCCGAGAGCAAAAATCCTAGAGAATAATTTACATCACCTATTTTATCTCGCCAATTAATATCCAATTCCCAACCTTTAACCTGCAAATCGGCGCCATTGGTTTGTGGTACACTTGTTCCCAATGTGGCCGGTAGTGGGCTTCCAGCAACAAGCATGTTCTTCGTATTTCGGATATAATAATCAAAGGAACTGCTCAATCTACTATTGAATAAATCAAAATCTAGCCCAATATTATTAGTAGTCACCTCTTCCCAAGTAAGTCCAGAATCAACCAAACCACCTGCGGATAGATATATAGGCCGTGAATCACCTATTAGATAGCCCAAAGAGCCACTGTTTAAAGTAGAAATATATGGATAGCTGTTGTTTAAGGTTTGATTTCCGATAGTGCCAATGGAGTATCTCAACTTTAATTGGCTGATTTTAGCTGTTAAATCACTCATAAAATTCTCTTCGGAAATTCTCCATCCAACGGATGCCGACGGATAAAAAACAAAACGATCTTCCTTGGCAAATCTTGAGGTGCCGTCATACCTACCATTAACTTCCAAAAGGTATTTTTGATCATACGAATAATTTAACCTGTAAAAAGCCCCTCTAACTGCCCATGAAGATTCATAACCACCTACAATTGGGTTTTCGCTTGTAGCCAAATTAATGGCAGGGATATCATTATTGATTAAATTTGTCCGAGAAGCGTTATAACCTTTAAAATGTTTCTCTTCTTGATTAAAACCGGCCATAGCCTTAAATTCATGAGCCGTGCCAAATGTTTTTACCCATTCGCCCCACAAGTTAAATGCATTGTATTGGGAATCATTGGAATTTGCATAAATACCATTTGGTGTAGTATGTGGGAAAGTGCCTAGCAATATTCCATCAATTCCATAATCATTAAATTCTCTAACATATTTTTCATGGCTGCTGGTATAATCATTATAAGTATAATCCATGTTAATAGTCAACCCTTCAAATGGTCTCAGGGTTAATCCCCCAGTTATCCAAACGTCATTCATGGCATTTTCTTCTTTTCCGCCAAGCGCATTCATAGCTGCTCCGTTGGTAAACATTCCTTGACCGGCAAAATTACCATCAGGATGTTTAACAGGCATTAATGGCCTACTATCGGCTAGGAAATATGAGCGAGGCATCCAGGAGGGACCACTATTTGGAGCCAACTTATTTTGCTTATTATATGTTGTTTTAGCGGAAAGCGTCAGCCAATTGGTGATATCTGATTTAATATTTAATGTTACATTGTTTCTTGTAAATTTTTCATCAAAATGCTTGAGCAAACCACCTTGATTCAACTGTCCATATGATGCTCTATACGTTGTCTTTTCATCACCCCCGGTAATAGCAATGTTATTCTGCGCCATGCTAAAGGCATCCCGATATATTTCCTTGGCCCAGTCAGTATTACCAACATAAGTATATCTGTTGTCTGAGGTTTGTGAATGAATGAATACAGGAGAATTGTTTGCTGGGTCATTAAAGTAGTCCCTGATATGGCTAGTAGTTTCATCATCAAAATATGGACTACCGTTGGCGTTTATGCTTGCGGTATTCATATAAGTGGCATAGTCCAAGGAGTTCATCTTCTGTGGCATTGATGTGAACTTGTTTTGGGAAAAATTACTACTCAAGGAAACTTGTACACCGCTGTCCTTTTTGCCGCTTTTGGTAGTAATCAAAATAACCCCAAAGGCAGCTCTTACACCATATATTGCAGAGGCTGCGGCATCTTTAAGCACCGATATGCTTTCTATGTCGGCGGCGTTGATAATATTTGGGTCCATTTGAACACCATCTACCAATACCAATGGTGATCCTCCGTTTAATGAGGTGATACCCCTTATGTTAAAATTGGCTCCCCCTCCCGGTTCGCCATTGGGAATGTCAATGTTTAGGTTTGGAACCAGGCCTTGCAAAGCCTGACCAACCGATCTAACGGGTCTATCTTCTATCTGCTCACTTGATACTGTGGATACAGCACCTGTAAGGTTAACCTTCTTTTGTGTGCCGTAGCCAACTACGATTACCTCTTGTAGAGCATTGGAGTCTTCAGCCAATTTGATGGTAAATTGGGTTTGGTTACCTACAGTTATTTCATTTGTCTTGAAACCTAAATAGGATACAACTAACACTGAGGTTTCAGATTGAATTTTTAGTTCAAAATTTCCATCGAAATCGGTTGAGGTACCTTGATTGGTTCCTTTAAGCATTACTGTTGCCCCTGGCAAAGGAACACCTTGCTCATCGAACACAGTACCCCGTATGATCTGTTGAACCTTTGGTTTGGATTGGACTTTTGATGATGATTTTGAAGAATGCCAAGTGGGTGCTGCACTTTTTAGTACTATTTGATTCTTTACTACGGAATAGACTACTGTACCATCGTTGAAAAGGAAGTCGAGAATTTCGTTAATCGGTGTCTTTACTGCATCAATTGATACTTTTTTGGACAGGTCTACTTCCTCGGTCTGGTAAAAAAAAGTGAATTTACTTTGGGATTCAATCTTGGCCAGAACGCTTTCGATGCTTTCATAATTAGCCTTCACTGTGACCTTTTTGTTTTGGGAATAAGTATTCGCCTGCGCGTTCAAAAGCGCTAGTGAAAACAATAAAAAGGAAAGTTTCATCGTTCGGTTTTTTTTGAATATGTTTTCTAATAGTTTAGAAAACAGGAGCTTTTTTTTCATAATTTTGAATGATTTTGATTAGTTACTAGTTTTAACGGTTAAAATTGATAGTGCTAGGGAACGTTGCCGCGTTTCCTAGTTTTTTTGTTATGGTTTCATAATGATAATTTTTTGATCTTTGATTTGATAATCAAATTCTGCACTTTCCTTAAATGTGTTTAGGAGATCTAAAATGGACTCATCGCCAAATTTGCCTTTAAATTTTATTGTGTTTAATTGGGTGTATCTATTTTCAATATGTACATTGTATTTACGTTCTATTTTATAAATTATATCTTTGAAGGTTTCATTGTTGAAAACCAAATTGCCCGTCCTCCAACTTATATAGTCGTCTACATTTACATTGTTTATTTCAATTTCATCAGTTGTTAATGATGCTTTTTGGCCTGGAACTAATATTGTTGAATTTTCTTTTTCAATCATATCCTTCTTGTTAATGGCTACACTACCTTCGATTAGGACCGCATAAGTTTCGGTATTACCGTAAGAATTCACATTAAAATGGGTGCCTAACACTTGAACTTGTAAATCACTAGTATGAACTTCAAATGGCCTGTTTTCATCTTTAGCTACTTCAAAATAAGCTTCACCCTTTAGGAATACCTCTCTATCTGTATCGGAAATGAAATGGGCGGGATATTTAAAAGATGTACCTGAATTGAGGTGTACCTCAGTACCATCTGAGAGTACAAGTTGGAATTTTTTGCCATTAGGTACTATAACTTCGTTATAAACTAGTTTGTCAACTTCTGACGTCTTATCATAAACCAATTTAGTGCCGTTTTGAGTGCCTATAATTTTTCCATTCTTGTCTACTAAGACTTCAGAACCAGTGATATTAATTTTTTTATTCTCATTGTTATCCAATTTAAGAATTACTGATTCTTCTTTAATGACCAATTCGTTGTTTGGTTCAATTAGAAAGTTAGCTCTATAAATATATGTGACACCTAATAGGGCTAAAAAGATAGCCGCATATTTTAAATATGGATGTAATACAAATTGTTTTTTCTTCTTGCCAACTTTAATTTCGGCTTTAATTTTAAGCCAAATTTTACGGTTAATCTCCGTCTCATTGTTATAGTCCAAACTAGAAAAGGCCTGGTCTTTATCCTGATAGGAATCCAGGAATCTATGTAGAAATTCCAACTCTTCTGCCGAACATTCGTTCTTAACGTACTTTTTGAAAAGTTTTTTGGCTTTTTTACTGTTCATTTGGATTTTGTAATAATGATTAATAATAGGCGTCTATTATAATAGTACCCTAAATAGTGGAATGGTACACGTCCATTATTAATTATTTTTAATTTTAATGGATTCTACGGTACTATATCTTATAAATTGAAGAGTTAACTTATGAAGTTCTACTTACAATCAAAAAAATATTGGGGATTTGATAATATTAACTTGATTTAATGACAATAGATAAAATTAAAGTAAATCAATTCATCTTCTTGGAGGTTTTTACGTATGGCGGTTAAGGCTTTTGATATTTGATTTTTGACCGCCTGTATGGAAATACCCAATTCTGAAGCAATTTCTTTATTTGATTTATGTTCGAAACGGCTTAGTACAAAGATCTGTTGGCAACGTTTTGGAAGTTTTTTTACACACATATTGATTTTTTTTTCCAGTTCATCATATTCCAATTGTTTGGTAATATTCATGGATACATCAATAATATTTAATCTAGTTAGATCTTCGGTTGTTAATTTATTGTTTCTTAGGTAATTGAAAATCTGAAATTTTACAGCCTTAAAAAGGTAGGATTTGACATTGGTCACCTCTATTTTCTTTCTTTTGGACCAGAAATCAATAAAGATATTTTGAATGATATCTTCACAGGTCTCACTATTTTTTAAAATTTTCATAGCATATAGATACATTTGTGAAGAATACCGATTGTATATTTCTTCAAATGCACTGACATTGTCCTTGGCTAAAAGGTCAATTAATTTTAAGTCGTCATACTTTTTTAACATTTGATGGGCTGTAATTTGCTAAAAGTAGGAATAATAATTTATACCATGTAGTTTTTATTGTTTCACAAGTAATGCCTTCACTGGCTTATGAATTTTAATTAAGAGGTTTAATTTATGCGTCTAATTCTTGTGGAATTGAAGAAAGTTGAACACTATAGGCCACAATGGTTTTTAGCGTATAAGTCTGACCAAAATTGACTGTTTAGATAATTAATCATATGGTTATTTGTAATTATTGTGGATGTAAATATTTTGTGTTGAACATATTAATTTGAATTTTGCTCAACTCTCGATTGCTTTAGTTTTGTAATTGGCAACACGTTGTAGGCTAGTTAAATTCTAAATTCAAATGAATTACATTTACTGACCTTTCCTGTAGTATAGGTGTTGGTTATAAAAACATCAAGAGTTAAAAGTGTACCGGATTTTTCAAAAGTTACTATTTATTTGACTCTAAAGCAGAAGTTCGGCGGCCTCATCCAAAACTGAGCTTCCCAATTCTTTTAAATATACTTGGGTAGTAGTTAAGTCTTTATGCCCCAGTGATTCGCCGATAACATCTGTAGCTACTCCTTTTTGTTTTAAACAATTGGCAAAACTATGTCGGGCCACATAGCTGGACAAGGATTTGTTTATCCCACAGAGGCTGGCTATTTCCTTTAAGTCTCGATTATATTTGGCTAGGGTCTTCTTTTTGCGATTATCAATTTGGGCCGGAGTTAGACCATCCTTTAAAAGTATGGGAAACACGTATTTAGTAGGCAACGAATGTTGTTTATAATAATTGAGGATTTCTTGTACTGGCCGAAGGATAGTAATAACAAACCTGCCCTTGGTTTTATTTCGAATATAAGAAATGGTGGTTGCATCAACATCTTGCCATTTGAGAACCATCATATCCGTATAATTCATTCCTCGGGTATAAAAGCTGAACACAAAATAATTTTTGGCATCCACTAAATGTGGATATTGGGATATATCAAAATTGATAATTTTAGTTACCTGATCAAAGCCCAATGCCTTTTTGATACCCTGACCCTTTAGTTTTGATATCTTATAAGTTTTGAATGGATGATTGATGTCTTTTATGATGTTCCGTTCAATTGCCTTATTGTACAATGCTCTTAATGTGCGTTGTTTTATACTGATTCCGCCATCTGTTCCACCTCTAGAGCGGAGCCATGCTTCATATTTATTTAAGAAGGTATTTGTAATTTCCTGAAACCTTATTTTTTTAAATTTGCAAAACTGTTTTATAGATTTCATGGTTTCTTCATACATGGTAGCATTTCCCATCCTACCTGCCAGTTTCATTTCTGAGATTATCTCCTCCCAAAAAGGAAATACATAATCATTTTCCGGATTGTTATCTACTCGGAAACGTTTACTAAAATCGTCAAGATTAAAATACTCTTTTTCCATCTGAAGATCGGAATATACTTTTAAGGCACGATCCTTAAATTTGAGCAATAATCTATTATTTTGAATGTAATTTGAATTCTTGCTGTTAAAACAACCGGAAGAATAATTCCACTCAAGTTCGGTTGATCTAAATATGGTGTTAAAATATTTTGTTTTTCTATTTTTGGTCACCCTTAGACATACTGGAAAGGTGCCATCAGAAAATGCTTTTTTTCTTAAAACTGTTTTGATACTTGCCATAACAATTCAATAATGGGTACAACATAGGTACAACAAATGGACCATTAAAGTTATAATTAAAGAAATTTATTGCAAAATAAAAATTCATAAAGTATTGATAATCAGTTGGTATGATAATAAATGGAACTGAATGAAAAGGCATTTTAATCGCCTGTCACGCAGGGGGTCGCGGGTTCGAGTCCCGTCCGGACCGCTAAAGAGGTCGTCTAAAAACTAATTAGGCGACCTTTTATTTTTCGGTTTTTCTGATATTATTTTGAACTTGCCTTGTTGATCAGGTAATTTTAGA
>NZ_QJJZ01000031.1 GCF_003201775.1 Arenibacter sp. ARW7G5Y1
AACTTTAAAAGGTTCATGCTAAGAGGTCTTGATAAGGTGGAAACGGAAATAGGGCTCATTGCAATGGCACATAACCTTAAAAAAGTGAGCTTGGCGATGTAGGAATCGCTTTGCCCCATTAAGCTAACCTCTAAAATTACCTGATCAACAAGACAAGTTCAAAATAATATCAGAAAAACCGAAAAATAAAAGGTCGCCTAATTAGTTTTTAGACGACCTCTTCCTAGTAGCGGGAACTGGACTCGAACCAGTGACCTTCGGGTTATGAGTTTGGTCAAAAACCAAAGGAATATGATATATAACCCAAATTATTTTCTATCTAAGTCAAAAAACTGTAAAACCCTGTACGGACCGTGTACTCTGGTTAAACAATAAATATTTTCTACAATTTAAGGTAAAATTTGAATAAAAACTAAGGAATTTTCAAATGCTTTTTTTTTGAAAAAGTAGAATTCACTGGAAGCGATGTGGTTGTAATATTTAGAACCGTTTCAACCATATATTCTTACTAGTGTTTAATTAAATATAATATCCTTCCCTATGTTTGCGTATTCCTGGGTGTTTTTCCATCTCGCTCTCAATGAGATCTACCCAAGTCCCTGTCTATCTGCAATTATCAATTTGCCTTTTTAATATTTGGAGGGTTACTTATTACTTCATCCCTCCAAGGTACATCGTTGAAAATAAATTCCTGATAAAGGAAATTTGAAATGGAAGCTCAAACATGAGAATTCGCCAGGGTAGATAATGGTCCATTAGTATTATGTGGAGCCACTAAAACATTGTAGGCTTCCGCCATTGTGGCCATACGTTTCATTTCACGGGGTCCACCGCCCCTTGTAATATCTGGCATAATAACATCGGCCACATAGCTCTCCAAAACATCCCGTATTCCATATCGTGCATAGTGTTTTTCCCCAACGCAAATGGAAACCTAGAGTCTATACGTTCTCTAAACGCCCTTAGGGTCTTTGTTCTTTCCGGTCCTACCGGCTCTTCAAACTAAGCTATATCCAAGGCAGCCAATCGTTCTGCTATGGCCACGGCAACTTTAAAATTTAACATGGCGTGTGTTTCTATCATTATGTCCATGTCCGGACCAATGGCCTCGCCTACGGCCTTACTTATATTGAAGGCTAAATCTTGTTGTTTTTTGGGTAAGGGTTAGCTCCTTACTAAGATCGTCTCCATAAAAATAATTGGTATGTGCAAAGGGGTCAAATTTCACCCCGCTAAAACCAGCCTACTTTACTTTCTTGGCTTGCTGTACGTAATCTTCGGTATTGTGACCGCCTCTCACAAAGCAATAATTGGCATATAAAGGAATTTGTTATAAGGTGCTTAAGAAGAAAATATTTCTATTTTAGATAGATTTCATTCAACCAAAAAATTATTGTCGAACAAAAATATAGGGTGTTTCATAAGAATATGTTGTAATTAATTCCAGAATAGGATATTTAAAGCAATTTTGCTCAAACGAATTAATACCATAATGTGCTGTATGTTAATTATATATAAATACTATTAAGCATTAAAATTAAAAAAATTATTTATAATTGTAATTATAATCTATATTTGATGCTCAATAAATGGCTCCTATGTCAGTTACTTTAAAAGATATTGCTACTTATGCTGGAGTTTCTGTTTCGTCAGTTTCACTTGTTTTGAATGGAAAAGGTTCACAAAGAAGAATTAGTGAAAGATTGACAATCAAAATATTGGAAGCGGCAAAACTTTTAGGTTATCAACCAAATATGTTGGCTAGGAATCTAAGAAAGGGGAGTACGAATACTATCGGATTTGTTATTTCTGATATATCCAATGCCTTTTTTATAAAATTAGCTAGGTTTGTAGAGTTTGAAGCGTTAAAGCATGGGTACAAGGTGTTTATTGTGGGGTCTGATGAAAATGACTCTAGGTGTTTGGATGCCATTGATACTTTTTTAAATTTCCAGATGGACGGTTTGATAATTGCATCAACCCAGGGTATTGAACACAAAATAAAGGAATTATCAGATAGAAAGGTGTCTATGGTATTGATAGATAGATATTTTCCAAAAATTGACACTAACTACGTGGTAATGAACAATTGGCAGGCCTCTTTCGATGCCGTGGATTATTTAATTAAAAAAGGTAAGAGGCGCATTGCAACTTTTGAATATAATACGGTCTTCCACCATATGAATGAAAGGATGGATGGTTATAGAGCAGCATTGAAGTCTAATGGGATTCGTTATGATAAGCGATTGGTCCGGAAGGTTCCTTTTATAAATATTACTGATGAGATGATGGCAGATTATATCAAGGAGTTCGTGGAGGAACAGCAAATTGATGCCATTTATTTTCAGACGAATAGGTCGGCTATACCTGGAATTAAGAAGCTATTTGAATTTGGTTATGAAGTACCTAATCGTGTAGCTGTAATTTGCTTTGATGATAATGAGTTTTTTGAAGTATTAAATCCACCAATAACTTCTTTGATACAGCCAATTAAGGAGATTGGAGTAGAATGTATTCGAATTCTGATAGATGATATTAAGAACAAAAGAGTTGGAAGTAAAAAAAGTAAATCTGTTTACTCTGCGGGAATGATTGAAAGAGCTAGTTGTTGATTTTTTATTTTTAAATTTGCTCAATCGATTTTGCAAATTGTAATAAAAATTTAATTTGTTGCTGTAATAGATTTTCGAATAGACAATTAGGTTTATCCATTAAATTAACGCTAGTATGATGATTACAAAGTTTTGAAGCCTACATTATTGACCATTATGATTGGTGTAAAAGATTATTGATATTTCAAAGAAGGGAATATAGTATAAGTAATAGGTTAAGATAGTGATTGCTTAGATCTTATGGAGCAAACAAGAGATAAATTGAATAATGTGAAAAGGGGTTTTATGTCAACCTTTTATTTTGACAAATGCCAGTGTATTAAATAAGACGTAAATAGTTAGGTTAGGAATGCTAGACTCATGAAGATATAATGGAAAATAATCAAAAGAAACAAAGTAAACTTGAAATAATAGTGGCAATACTTTTTGGATCGATGCTACTACTTATTTTTGGAGCAGTTGTATCTCGCTATATTTTTAATACATCTTTTTATTGGAGCGATGAAATTGCCAGATATTGTTTTGTATGGCTAATCTTCTTATCCGCGGCCTTGGCAGTCAAAGAAAAACAACACATAAGGGTCACCTATTTCATAGATTTATTACCTGATAATGTTAGAAAAAATATTATACTTCTAGGTCAATTACTTTTTTTGTTCTTTCTGATTTTTCTTGTGATTAGCGGCTTTATATGGGTCTTAGAATTAAAGAACTCAAATAGTCCAGCATTGGGACTGCCTCTTAATATTGTATTGTACTCCGCTTTACCAGTAGGTAGTCTGTTGTCAATTCCTTACGTGATAAAACAAATTATAAACACTTATAATAACCGAAAAACTCAAGATTTATGATAGTTTTAATCTTGTCAATGATCATATTATTAGTTCTAGGTGTTAGAGTAGCTTATAGCATTGGTATAAGTACATTAATTTACATAGTATTCTTTACAAACATTTCCCCACTGGTCATTGTTCAACAAATTACAGCAGGAGCAGATTCTTTGGTTTTACTCGCTATTCCGTTTTTTTTATTGGCAGGTGAAGTTATGAACGCTAGTGGGATTACTCACCGCTTGGTACGTCTGTCGTTGGCAATATTAGGAAATGCGCGGGGTGGACTATCCTATGTAGTGATATTGGTAAATATAATGATGGCCATGGTTTCTGGTGCAGCCATTGCAAGTGCTGCTGCAGTTGGATCAACTATGATCCCTGAAATGGAAAAGAAAGGTTATCCTAAGGGCTATGCGGCAGCGGTGAATGCGGCAGCCGCGACTATTGGCCCAGTTATACCACCAAGTATTGGCTTTATTATTTACGCCTCACTTTCAGGGGCATCTGTAGGGAGGCTATTTGTAGCTGGGATGTTGCCAGGACTTCTAATTGGTTTGATAATAATGACGATTTGTTTTTTTGTTGCAAGAAAAAAGGATTTGCCCTTAGGCGAGGATCGTGACTGGGGTGAATTAAAATCTAGTTTTAACAATGCTATTTGGTCGTTATTGATGCCAGTAATAATACTAGGAGGTATACTCACCGGAATTGTAACACCCACAGAAGCAGGTGTATTAGCTGTTGTTTATGCTTTAATCGTAGGGCTTTTCATTCATAAAGATCTTTTGATAAAAGATTTAGTTCCTATACTAGTACGGGCAGGTAGACAAACAGCGATTATTATGATTATTATAGCATGCTCTTCTGCCTTCGGATTTTTAATCGTAAGGGAAATTCCACAAGAAGCTTTTCTGGAATCCTTCGTTATGTTTAAAGGGAATTCAGTATTGCTATTGTTTACCCTAACAGCTTTGATATTAGTATTAGGTATGGTCATGGAAGGAGGGAGCATCATGATTATACTTACACCTCTATTATTGCCAATTTTAAATCAATACAATATAGATTTAGTTCATTTTGGTGTAGTCTTTCAATTGGCTATAATGATTGGGTTATTAACACCGCCAGTAGGTATACTACTATTCGTCGTTTCTAGTGCAGGTAATGTTGATGTAAAAGAAATTATGGGGAATATCTGGCCATTTTATATAGGACTATTTATCGTCTTGGTGTTGGCCGTAGTATTTCCGGAAATTTCGTTGTTTTTGGTGGAATTTTTTGAAGGTAATCTTAGTTCGTAAGTATGAAAAATGGACATAAACATATTAAGATATTAATTCTTTCAATAGTCTGCCTGACTATAGGTTGTAAAAACTTCCAAAAAGAACCCCCAAATGAGTTTAAATTAGCATATGTAATGTCTCCAGGGGGCTTGGCACATAAAGGAGCCCTGAAATTTGCTGAGTTAGTAAAACAGAGAACCAACGGAGAAATTACAGTTTCTCTATATCCATCAGGGCAATTAGGAGGAGATAGGGTGTTGTCTGAAGGCTTGTTATTAGGTAGTACTGATGGAATACTAAGTGGTCCTTCAATGATTGGTTGGTACGCGCCACAATATAGTTTGATTGAAGCTCCTTTTGTTTTTAGAGACTATGACCACCTAGACAAGGTTATGAACGGCGATATAGGTACAGAAATAAGTAAATCCATTGAAGAAAATTTTGGAATTAATTTAGTTGCTCAATGGTATCGTGGTCCTAGATATCTGACTACTACTAATAGAAAAATATATAGTCCAAGTGACCTTGATGGTATAAAGCTGAGAGTTCCAGAATTACCAACTTATATAAAGTCATGGAAAAATTTTGGAGCTAATGTAACCCCTGTGCCATATTCTGACATGTTCATGGCTCTAAAATTGGGAGTAGTTGAAGGACAAGAAAACCCCCTAGAGGTAATCTACACCAGTAATCTATATGAAGTACAAGAATTTGTTATGGAAACTCAACATTTAATAAGTTTTTATCTTTTTGCAGTTGGCCCACGTTTTTCAAAAAAATACCCACCTAAAATAGTAAAAATTATTGAGGGCTGTGCAATAGATGCAGGACAGTATCAAAATGATCTTGTAGTTAAGTATGAGTCGGTTTATCGGGATAAGCTTATAAAAAAAGGCATGAAATTTATACCAGTAGATAAAAATGCTTTCAGGGAGCTAGCAACAAAGGAATTACCCCGACAGTTTAAAGGGAAATGGAAAGATGGTTTATACCAAAGAATAGGTACTATAAAATAAATAAAATGAAATTATCAAGGTCAATTATTGAAGAGTCAATTGAAAAGGGAAAAATAGTTACAGAGCATTTTAAATATGCCTTGCCGCCAATGGCCTTCTGGACGAGAAAAGATTGGGAAAACAAAGGGTCTGAATTTGATGAAATTCGTGATTGCATGTTGGGTTGGGATGTAACAGATTTTGGAAGTGAAGACTTTTATAAAATTGGAAGAGTGCTTTTGACTCTCAGAAACGGGCTCTATAAATCAGAAAAATACCCAAAGGGATATGCTGAAAAATTATTAATAGATCCAGAACATCAAAGAGCTCCTGCGCACTTTCATCGTAACAAACGTGAAGATATTATTTGTCGTGCAGGGGGGAATATTTTAGTTCAGCTTACCAAGGCAGATAAAAAAGGACAACCAACTGATGATAAATTCTCAATAGCGGTTGATGCGATGCACAAACAATTACAGCCAGGAGAGATAGTACGTTTAAAACCTGGTATGAGCGTAACTATTCCCCCGTACACTATTCATCAGTTTTGGGGAGAAGAAGGTACTGGGGTAAAGTTTGATGGAATAGGTTATACCATAAGTAATGAGATATCCACAGTGTGCGATGATTGGAGTGACAATGTTTTTCTAGAACCTGCAGTTAGGTTTCCTAAAATAAACGAAGACGTGGAGCCTATTCATTATTTATGTCATGAATATCCCAAAAGCACATAGGTATGTAGGAAAATGACTTGGGTTCAATCCTAACATTTAGACATGAAATTAGATCAACACCTATTGATAGAGCAAAGGGAGACCTGATAATTTTAAAAACTATCGCTAACATCAACAAAGGACTGATAACCGCTTAAAACATTAAAAAAATACATTAACATTAAAAATCATGAAACAAATTTTTAAAGCACTTTTATTTTTAATTCTTATACCGGTTATTGGGTGTCAAAATCAACAGAACATAATAGTCGAGAAAACTTATAGTGAACCAGAAGACCCAGCACCCAATACGTTGGAGGATTGGTCAATAGTACCTAAAGGATTGCAAGCTTCAATTTCAACTACAAATATTAGATTTTTAAAAAGTGTTATTCCAAAAATCAAAGAAAAAAATACTTGGACAGAAGCCGCGTGGAAAGGTGAGCGTGTTTCTTTGCAATTAGTACTTTGGAGTAATGATTCTATAAATAATGTTGAAGTAAAAGTTTCCGATTTTACTTCTTCAACCGGTCATAAAATACCTTCGGAAAATGTACAATTAAACTTTGTGAAGTACATAATCACAGACGAATTTGCAGACGGCTGTGGTACTCTTAGAGATCCTGATAAATTTGAGGCTTCATTGGCAGCCGATGTTTTTGAATCTGTAGACACATATGCAGTAAAATCTAAAGAAACACGACCTGTTTGGATTACTGTAGATGTGCCTTCAAATGCAGAAACGACCACTTATAAAAGTATAATAACAGTAAATGCAGAAGGACAAAAAAGTAAAACGTTTGAGTTAAATTTAAGTACTATCGACAAAGTATTACCTCCACCAACTGATTGGAAATTTCATTTAGATCTTTGGCAAAACCCATATGCCGTAGCACGTTATCATAAAGTTGATGCTTGGTCTCAAGAGCATTGGGGTTTGCTAAAACCTTTAATGAAGCGTTTAGCAGATGCGGGACAAAAGGTTATCACAGTGTCTTTAAATAAACGACCGTGGGGAGGACAAACTTTTGATCAATTTGAGTCTATGATTCGATGGGAAAAGAAAACCAATGGTACTTGGGAGTACGATTTTACTGTATTTGATAAGTGGGTGCAATTCATGATGGATTTAGGTGTTAAAAAACAAATAAGTTGTTATTCTATGGTGCCATGGGGTAATGAGTTTTACTATTTTGATGAGGCTAAAAACAAAGAGATAAAAGTAATAGCACCTGCTGGAACTAAAGAATACGAAGACTTATGGATTCCCTTTTTAACTGAGTTTAAAAAACATTTAGTTAAAAAAGGGTGGAATACCATTACTAGAATTGCTATGGATGAACGTAGTCCTGAAGAAATGAAACCTATGTTAAATTTGCTAAATAAATATGCTCCAGAATTTGGAATATCCTTTGCTGATAATCATAAAAGTTACAAATTGTACCCTAATGAGCTTAAAGATATGTCAGTTGCTTTTGGTAGTCCAGTAGATGAAGAAGATTTGACATTAAGAAGAGCTAATGGGTACGTAAGTACATACTATTTATGTTGTGCGGACAAGTTTCCAAATACATTTACTTTCTCACCGCCAGCGGAAGGCGTGTTTATTGGTTGGTACACTATTGCCGCAGATTTTGATGGATTTCTGCGGTGGGCGTATAACAGTTGGGTAGAAAATCCTTTGCTAGATTCACGTTTTGGCAAATGGCCTGCTGGTGATACTTCTATTGTATATCCGGACAATAGAAGTTCAATACGATTTGAATCTTTACGTGATGGTATTGAAGATTTTGTGAAAATTAGAATTTTAAGAGAGGAGTTAAAAAAGGAGAATATGTTGGGTGAACTTGAATATTTAAATGAGGTAGTTGAACAATTTAATATTACCCAAGGACCAAAAGATATTGAGGCTATGATAAGTAATGGTAGAAATGTTCTGAATGAATTAGCAAAAAAACAGAGCTCTAATTCGTTACAAGAATAAAGAGTATATGTTGAAATATACCTGCCTATCATTAAAACTTATGTAGCAATTTAATTATTTGGCAAATTCTTAGGTTGATTAAACTATACTGGTTGTGCCTAAATAATAATTACTAGAAATTATTTTATTGGTGTTCTAACCGATTTTTCTATATAACCTAATTCTAATACAAATAGAGTGGCTTGCTGTTTTAAATATTACTGTAACAAAGGATTTTAAATAAAGTAATGATTAGCCAAGAAAATTTTCTCAAATCGAATTGTGTGCCTACAAAATTTGAAAATTCTGTATTTAATAGTTTTAGTTAAAATATATAATCAATTTTTCCACTATCAATTCTGAATTACCCCATGTTTTAATAACAAAAAAAATCCTTGATCACATTGTGAAGGAGTTAATATTATTTGCTATTATCCATGAATTTGATCTGATGCCTAGAGAAGAAGTGTTGAAAATCGTAGACAAACTTTCCGTCATCATTAATCAAGGGGAATTACTCGTTGATAATGATTTATTAGAAAAAGGGAAATTACTTAGAATTGTTTCCAGTGTAGCCATTGGTTATGATAATCTAAATGTGGAACTGATGAGCAAATATGGAGTTTAGGCAAACAATACTCCAGGACGATGGGACGGAGAAAGTTTAATTGGAAAAACTATAGGCCTTATTGGTATGGGTAAAATTGCATCTTCAGTAGCTCTTTTAGCCAAAGGATTTGGTATGGAAGTTATTTATTGTCGTTCTCAATTTTCTAAAGAAGAAAAAGGTTGTATTCCTATGGATGAATTGCTTGAAAGAGCCGATATTATTTCTGTGCACGTTCCTTACAATGAAAACACCCATGAATTGCTTGATGAACGGGCATTTCATAAAATGAAAAGAGGGGTTATTTTCGTGAATACATCTAGAGGAAAAGTAGTGAAAGAAGAGATGTTGATAAAATATTTAGAAAAGAAGCATATTGGTGGTGCAGTACTAGATGTATATAAAAATGAGCCTAAAGTACCACCTAAATTAAGGAGAATGTCCAATGTAATTCTTACTCCACATTTGGGTGGAGGAACAAAACCAGGAAGATTGGCTTGTTACGAAATGGCTGTTGCAAATGTTATGGCTGTTCTTAATGGAAATACACCTCTAAATCCTGTTAACGGTCCACTATAAGGTAACTTACTTTCTTTTTGATGTAAACGTGCACTTCAATTTGTAAATCAGGCAAATAGTCGCCTATTAAAATCAATTTGAATATTAATAAGTTCTGTGAAGGCTTTCAATTTTCCTGGTAGTTTTTCAATCTAATATTCTACTACTATATGTATCCTGTCCCTAAAAGATAAAGCGGCTCCCCAAAAGGTAATCCAAATGAAAATAAATTCGACTAACTCCTCACGTCATAACAAGGAGTTGTTAAAAATGTATCTATAAACCACAGGGAAAAATATGATTACTGCTATTACTCCGAACAGGAAGGCAAGAATTTCATCCATAATATATTTCATTTATTTCTAATAAATATAAACTATTTAAATAGTGTAAGGATTTAGCAATGATGAAAAATTATTTATACAATAAACGATTCAGCATATAAAGATTATTTTTTTAACAGAACATATAATCTTTGTAACAATACTGTAAATAAGATACTTATATTAAATATTTAGAATTGAAATGCAGGAAATCAACTGATTTAAATAGGTTAAATATATTTCGATTCTTTTTTTCTAAATAATTAAAAGATATCCATAGGCATTATATACTATGTTGATAATGAGTTCTATATATGTTATCGTGAAATATTAAGTTGTATTTAAGTTGGATTATGCTGAATTGATTTAGCTGTGTAAATAATTGATAATGAGATTAATATATTAATATTATTAAATTATTGAATAATATTTTTTTTTAACAATTTTTTTATATAAGTTTGACCCATGATTTATCGTTAAATAATATAGTTTTCTATGTCTGTTACACTTAAAGATGTTGCTGCTTATGCAGGTTCTGGAGTTTCAACTGTTTCTGTTGTTTTAAACGGAAAGGGTGTTGATAATCGAATAAGTGAAGAGATGATAAAAAGAATTTATGATGCAGCCGAACATTTAAATTACCGGCCAAACATGTTGGCACGGAATTTAAGAAGAGGTAACACAAATATAATTGGTTTTGTGATTTCAGATGTATCAAATCCGTTCTTTAATAAATTGGCAAAGCATTTAGAGGCGGAAGCATTAAAATACGGTTATCAGTTATTTGTTGTTGGGTCAGATGAAAAGGACGAAAGATGTATTGAAGTTATTAATGTCTTTTTGAGTTTAAAAATGGACGGTTTAATTTTGGCAGCAACGGCGGGCATTGAAAAAAAGATAAAACAATTACGGAATCATGAAGTACCATTTCTGCTTGTAGATAGATATTTTCCGAAAATAGATACGAATTATGTGGTCCTAAACAACTGGCAGGCTGCATATGATGCTACCGAACATCTTATAAAAAAAGGAAAGAAACGTATTTCTACCTTTTCTTATGAAACAAAATTCTTTCATATGGACGAACGAATGAAGGGATACAAAGCAGCCCTGAAAGACAACGGGATTCGTTTTAATAAAAAACTGGTTTTAAAAGTGCCATTTCTGGATATTAAAGAAGAGGACATGAAGGAAAATGTACGATTTCTTGTTGAAGATTGCAATATCGATGCAATATTCTTTCAAACTAACAGAACTGCCATACCCGGAATTATGGCATTATACGAACTCGAATATAAAATACCAGATAAAGTTGCGATTGTCTGTTTTGATGACAATAATTTCTTTAAAATGTTAAGTCCCAAAATTACATCTTTGGCGCAGCCTATAGAAGAAATCGCTATTGAAAGTGTGCGCATATTGATAGATGAAATCAAGAACAAACGTGTTGACAAACAAAAAAGCAAAACAATGTTCTCTTCTAGATTAATAGAAAGAGAAAGTAGTTAGCTTTTTTTTTATAATTTTTTGCTGAAACGTTTCTTCAAGATATGGGTGCGGTTTATCCGAGAAATACTTAGCATAAATAAAAGAGTAAAAATTAATTCAAACTAAATAACCTTAATTAAACTATGTCAAAATGAGAAAAAATCAATTTAAAAATTATTTTTCGCCGCATTTGCTAATTGTATTATTATTATTAAGTACGACTAGTGTTTTTGCGCAAACAACACAAATTACAGGAACAGTTAAAGATTCGGGAGGGAATCTTATACCTGGGGCAACTGTAGTTGAAAAGGGAACGGCGAATGGCGTTGCCACTAATTTTGATGGCGAATATATCATTGAAGTAGAATCTGGTGCAACACTCCGATTTTCTTATATCGGAATGTTAGCACAAGAAATTATAGTCGGAGGGCAAACAACTCATAATGTTGTATTGGAAGAAGGTGCCATTGGCCTTGAAGAAGTGGTTCTCACTGGATATGGGAAGCAGAAAAAAGCTAATTTAACTGGAGCTGTTGGAGTGTTAAATGCAGAGGCATTAGAGAATCGTCCCGTTGTTAATGCTTATCAAGCACTTCAAGGTGTTATGCCAGGACTAAATCTTACGGTAAACTCAAGTTCGTCTGAACCTGGAGGCACCTATAATGTTAATATTCGGGGTTATACTTCTATTAACGGGGGTGAACCTTTAGTATTAATTGACGGGGTAAAATCAAATTTGCAAATGGTAAACACTGCTGATATTGAAAATATCACAATATTGAAAGATCAAGCTTCATCAGCTATTTATGGTGCACAAGCAGCATACGGTGTTTTAATGATTACCACTAAAAGTGGCAAATCTGGTAAAATGACAATTGAATATTCGAACAACTTATCTAATCGTTCCCCTTTGGTCTTGCCCAAGAATATGAATTCACTGGACTTCGCCAACTATTTTAATGCTGCCGCTTCCAATGATAATCTTTCAAATTATTTTGATGATGATGCAATTAGTCGAATAAAGGCTTATCAGGATGATCCGGTAAATACTCCTGTTGCAATTCCACAATCAACAAATCCTAATATATGGGGAAAACATTGGTGGTCAAATGCAAATACAGATTGGTACTCAGCAATTTATAAGCAAAATGTATTTGATCAACAACATAATCTAAATGTTGGTGGAGGAAGTGAAAACATTCGATATTATATTTCTGGCTCTTATCTGCAACAAGATGGTTTAGTGCGTTACGGCGACCCTACGTTTAATAAATATACCATTAATAGCAGAATTGACGCTAAAATTAATAATTGGGTGCGTATCAATTTCGATTCTAAACAAACCACACAAAAATTAGATAGGCCTACATTTCTTTCAACTACTCTTTATACTGACTTATCCGTGCGATGGCCAAATAATTATATTAGAGATCCAAACGGCTTCCTTAGTGATTTTTCTGAAGTAAAAAAACTTGAACAAGGTGGACGACACATTGAAGAATTTAATTATTACAACAATACAACTGCATTAATATTTGAACCGATAAAAAACTGGATAACCAATTTTTCATTAACAAAAGGTAATACTTTCACTGAATTCGATGAAACAGTAATTCCAATATGGCAATATGGAGTTGATAAGACTCCAGTGGGTGTGCAAGGAGTAACCTCTTATAAATCACAGAAAACAAAAAATGCTTATACTACTGCTTCCATTTATTCCACTTTTGAAAAACGGATACAAGATCACTATTTTAAAGTGATGACAGGATGGCAATATGAATACAATAAATACACGATGGTTAATGGCAGAAGACAAAATTTAATTATTGATGATGTTACATCTCTTAGTGCAGCTTCAGGAGATCAATTTGTTGCAGATAATCAATTTGAATGGGCCAATAATGGTTTCTTTGGGCGATTAAACTATAATTACCAAGAGAAATACCTTCTTGAGATAAATGCAAGGGCAGATGGTGCATCTGTTTTTCCGAAGGAAAGTCGCTGGGGTTTATTCCCATCTATTTCTGGCGGTTATGTATTGTCACAAGAAAAATATTGGTCAAGTTTGACAAAATTTGTTGATTACTTTAAAATAAGTGCTTCTTATGGAGAATTGGGAAATCAATCAGTTTCAACCGGTTCCACGAATCAGCGATATTACCCCTATATTGCTACAATGCCAGTCAATTTGAATTCTAATTGGATATTTCCTGATAACTCCCGTACATATGTTGGTGCTCCCGGTTTAATATCGTCAGATTTAACTTGGGAAACAGTAAAAGGTTGGAATTTTGGGATTAAAGGGTCAAGTTTAAACCATAGATTGTCGATTGAACTGGATGTGTATAAACGCATAACTGAAAATATGATGGGGCCCGTTGCTTCGCTTCCTGCAATCTTGGGAACATCTGCACCAATGGCCAATAATGCAACTTTAGCTACTAAGGGTTATGAAATTTTATTGAATTGGAAGGATCAAATTAACGATTTCAAGTATAGTATTTCAGCAAGCTTAGCCGACTATAAAGGGGAAATTATTGAATACAATAATCCAACAATGCTTAACAATACCTACTACAAAGGGTCTTCGATAGGTGATATTTGGGGTTATGTAACCGAAGGAATATTTCAAAGTGATGATGAAGTTGCTGCTGCGCCCAGCCAAACGGCAATTAGTTCAATTCCATGGAAACCTGGTGATGTTAAATATAAAGATATCAATGGTGATAACATTATTGACTTTGGGAATAATACGGTTACAAACCCAGGAGATCGTACAATTATTGGGAATACAACGCCCCGTTATAATTATGGTTTAACTTTTTCTGGTGATTGGAAAGGCTTCGATTTTAATATGTTTTGGCAGGGTGTCGGACAAAGAGATCTTTGGGTAAGCAATACACTATTATGGGGTATGACGGGACCTTGGGGTATTTGGTCATCAAGTGGTTTTGAGCCTCATTTAGATTACTGGAGAGAAGATAATAAAGATGCATATTATCCTAGACCGTTGGCGAGTTCTTTTGGAAAAAATCAACAAGTACAATCAAGATATTTAATAGATGCTGCGTATATTCGATTGAAGTCGTTGCAATTAGGTTATACTATACCGACAAAAATAATGAACAAATTTTCTGTTCAGAAGTGTAGAGTTTTTATAGCAGGGGAAAATCTACTAACCTTTTCAAAAGTACTGGAGAATTTTGATCCTGAAGTTATAAATAATGGGATTTCCTATCCGATTCAAAAGGCACTCTCTGTAGGTATTAATATTAGTTTATAAAAAAAAAATTATGAAAAGAATAATATTTATAGCATTTACTATTTTGCTACTTAATTCGTGTGAGGATGATCTTACTTATTATCCATTGACAGAACCCAGCTCAGTAAATTTTTGGGGAAACGTAAATAACTTAAAGTTATACGCAAATCAATTTTATGTAGACCTACCTAAACATAGCGATGGAGGTGCTTTGGGTATATTCAGTTTAGACAATAATAGCGATAATCTATTGCCTAAGAATTATAACACCAGATTACATGGAAAACTTAAAGTTCCTTCAACCGGTGGTGGTTGGGATTTCTCGAAAATTAGAGCAACGAATCTCTTTCTTGAAAATTACCAACAAGTACCAACAACTGGTGTCGAACTAGATGTCAAACATTATTCGGGTGAAGTTAGTTTTTTTAGAGCTTACTATTATTTTGATTTATTACAGAAATATGGTGATTTGCCTTGGATTGGTAAAACATTAAATCCCGATTTGACAGAACTTCAGGAATTAGATGTTAGATTAAAAAGAAATGTGATAACTGACGCTATTATTGCTGATTTGGATTTTGCCATTGCCAACTTATTACCTAAAGAGAAGGCTCAACAGTTACGAATTAATCGTGAAATTGCATTGTTATTTAAATCTCGGGTTTGCTTGTTTGAAGGTACATGGGAAAAATATCATAAAAATACTTCCTTTGGAGTTGAAGGTTCGGATGGTACAAATTACCTTAAATTGGCAGCTTCATCAGCTAAGATACTAATAGACGAAAATAAATACGCTTTAGACCCTGATTATCAATCGCTATTCATTCAAACTGATCATTCATCGAGTCAAGAAGTAATGTTATGGAAAAAATACGATTACCTGTTAGGAATATCCCATAATATAATACGTGTTAATACTAATGGAGGTGGCAGTACTGGGCTAACCAAAAGCTTAGTAGAATCTTATCTTTGTATTGATGGCAACCCCATTTCGGTAAGCCCATTGTATAAAGGCGATGAATCACTTAAACAGATTATGCAAAATAGGGATAAACGTCTTTTATATACGAATGCCTTTCCTGGTTATCCATTGCAAATACGATTAGGTGACACTACCCAAATATTTTCAAAACCTCCAATTCATCTGGCAGGGGAAGAATATAATAGCACGTCTGGCTATCAGATATATAAAGGTGTTGATCCATATATAAATAATTTACCTAAGGACCAAGGTGAGATAGCTAGTATTTCATTTCGATATGCAGAAGCTTTAATTAACTATGCAGAAGCTATGGCAGAATTAGGAACAATTAATCAATTAGACATTGATCTAACAATTAATAAATTAAGAGAAAGGGCTGGAGTTGCGCATTTAAATCTTAACAACATCATTGCTGATCCAAATTGGGAATTCCCAGGATTAACACCTATTATAAATGAAGTAAGAAGAGAGCGCAGAGTTGAATTTGCTTGTGACGGATATCGTTTCAATGATTTATTGCGTTGGCGAGCCCATTCATTAATTGTTGGAAAACGACCCAAAGGAATGTTATATATAGGAAGTGATCTGGAAGGTACTTATACGAATTCCAATGGACAAGATCTAATACAAATTGGCACAAACCTTAATGTAGATGCTGAAGGTTATATTGATCCCTACCAGAAATCACTTCCCAATGGATTTGAATTTAACCCTGATAGGGATTATTTATTACCAATCCCCACCAACGAAATTACACTCAGCGGAGGAACACTTGTACAAAACCCGAATTGGCAGTAATAAATATGTTATAAGACAGGCGTTAGCTGTTCAAAAAAAGCTAACGTCTCATCTTTTTCTTTTTTTTGGTTTTATGTTTTCAGGCATTTGTATTGGCCCAATCTAAAGATTTTATAAACATCGAAAATGCTGTGGGTGTTATTCCTGATGAAAATTATAGTAATCAATCATATACTTTAATTGCAAAAAAAATGGGGAATGGATATGTACTTTAACAACTGGACCAGGCGGCGAAAGTGCGTCAAGCCAGAATATTGTAGCTACTATTAGCAAAGAAAAAGGAAAACATGGTCTCCTTAATAGATATTGAGCAAGGCCTTGAAAACCCTACAACAATAGGAATGGGAGTTTTGCCAAATCTTATTGAAGAAGGAGGTTTTACCGTAGACATTTGGTTTGAGACCAAAGAGTTCATTCCGAATCAAATTTTTTCGATAATAGAGATTATAAAGGAAAAGGTATTTGGTTATGGGTAACTCTGCAACGAACAATACAATTGTTTATAAGTGATGGAACGTTGACAGAAAGTTGAGAAACTGATCCTGGAGTAGTAAAACGTGGTGAATTACAGCACATCGTTTTTATTGTGAATGGGGCTCCCAATATAATTACTAGCATAATAAACTGTAAATGTTGTGATGGGGGTAGGTATAGAGATTTTGGCTAGTCATGGTTCGACAATACATTAAGTAATGTTAACGGAGCGAACCAACTTAAGTTACTATCAGATTTTAATGGTTCTGTTAAAAGTCTGAGAATTTATAACAGATGTCTAACAACCTCGGGGGCTGTAAGTCATTTTCGGGAAGGGGTAAAATAAAGGTCGGGGACATTATTGAAAAAGGAATTACTAATCGATATACGGTATAGCCAATTAACAATATAATTTTACTAGTAAATAATTAAAATGATTCTGAGTATATGTGTTGGTCACAAACATGAGCACTTGCAGAAGTTGGATGGACTCCATTTAAACAAAAAACGACAGCGTTTTTGTCGAAAGTTAAATCAAAATCTGAAATATCTAGAAAAAGTGAATGTAGACTTTGATAAATTTTATCCGAATAAATAAACTTAACGTAATGAGATTAAAAATATCCCACTTCATGATTCTAATTTTTCAGTGTAGCATTGTTTCTGCCCAGAAAACAGATTCTTTAAAATGGTGGAATCCTGCAGAAAATAGTTTTTCAGCTATAGAAGGCCAAGCTTGGACTAATGAAGCACATGAAACTTACGGGAGGCTGCCTCTCCGTGCAGAAAAAATAGTCAGGAAACAGGTTTGGGATTTATCCAGAAATTCTACCGGTCTAGTGATACGTTTTAAAACAAAAGCTCAGCAAATTACTGTAGCTTATAAGGTAAAAGAGGGCCTTGCCATGCCTCATTTTTCGGCCACCGGGGTTAGCGGAGTCGATATGTATTCCGTGAATAAGAATGGTGGATGGAACTGGGTACCAGGGAAATACTCTTTTACCTATGTTGGGACAAATAAAAATACTATTACTTATCAGTATAATATTATAGGCGACAATGGTATTTATAAAAATGGTCGAGAATATAGGCTTTATTTGCCAATATATAATACAGTAGAATGGCTTAAAATTGGTGTTCCAGAAAACACAACATTAAACCCAATGCCAGCCCGTATAGATAAGCCAATAGCCATTTACGGCACCTCTATTACTCAAGGAGCATGTGTCTCCCGCCCCGGCATGGCTTGGACTTCAATTGTAGGCAGAAAGTTAAACCAACCGGTTATAAATTTAGGATTCTCTGGGAATGGCACATTAGATGAAGAAATTATAGAGCTGATGACAGAGATTGATGCGAAAGTTTATGTGCTTGATTGTTTAGCAAATCTGATGGACAGGACAAAATTTCCTTTAGAGGAAGTTAAGAGAAGACTAATTGAATCTGTCAATATGATTCATGCAAAACGACCTATGGTACCTATTATTTTGCCGGCTTTTGGGGCATTTAATGAGCATCGTTTAGATAAAGATAGAGGCACAGCAATTGATGAAATAAATGAAACACTTAAACAGGCTTACACTATTTTGAAAGCTTCTGGCATTGTAAATGTTTATATACTACCTGCTGGAGAAATGCAAATGGGTATGGACGATACTGTTGATGGAAATCATGCAACCGATCTTGGTATGATAAATTATGCAACGGCTTTTGAAAAAATATTTCGTACTGTTTTAGAGGAACCTTCAGGCAATATCACAACAACCATGCCTTGCACACAATACAGGGAAGATGCCATATATAATTGGGAAGAACGTCATACTGAATTGGTGAAAATGAATGCTAGCAATCCCCCTAAAACTGTTTTACTAGGTAGTTCTGATGTTCATTATTGGGGTGGCCAACCTACATCCGTAATTAGTAGAGGATCTGATTCATGGAATCAGTTTATTGAACCATTAGGGGTAAGAAATTTTGGCTTTGCAGGTGATAGAATTGAAAATATTCTATGGCGCGTTGAACATGGAGAATTGGATGGCTACAAGGCTGATAAGGTTATTCTTATGGTAGGAGGATATAATCTTCCGATCAACAATGATGATGAAGTTTTAAAAGGAATTAAATCTTTAATACAAACAATTTTTATTAAGCAACCACAAACTTCAATTTTACTGGTTGGACTACTGCCACAAAGAAGTCAGGAAAATCGAATTAGCAACCTTAATAAAAAAATTACAGAAATTGCCAATAATTATAAAATTCAATATGCCGATCCAGGCAAACTATTACTAAATAAAAATGAAAAAATTGATGAAACACTTTTTATAGATGGAATTTATCCAGATACAGAAGGATATAGTTTATTAGCCAAATTTTTAAAGGCTGAATTACACTAAACTAAAAGGTAGTAGAAGAATCAAGTTTATTATAAGAAAATAGTATTTTAATGAAGATATCAATAAGTATTTTGGTTACAGAAATAGTGAAGTATATGATTTTCGAAGTTCCAATTTTGCCCAAAACCATGATTGGCAGAATGCAAAGCAAGGTTCTCCCATTTTTGCAAATGATTATTGCAATTAAACTTATGCTTTAACCCTTGATAACTAGATATGGTTGTGCGTTTTTATAGCTAATGAAGGGCATGAAGTAAAGCACATAGAGTAGTATTGGTTAAGACAAGGGAAAAACATGATCCAAACCTGTAAAAATTGAAAACCTCATTACAGAATCAGCTTTCAAGGCAATGTAATTTATGATTGATTTGGGAGTTCAATGTTTCGCCACAATAAAAAAGATAGAAATTTTAAATCCATTTATTTACTAAAAATTATATGCCATGATTAGAAAAACAAAAAAAACAGATTACATAAAGGGAAATCGTATTTCACTCCTGCTTTTTATGTTTGTTATTTTTATTGTTTCCTGCAATTTAGCAGAAGAAAATCAAGACAAACAACAAGAGAAATCCAACAAGAATGTAGCAGTCAAAAGCCTAGGCAAACAACAGGTAAAATCCGGCATGAAAAATCTTTTCAGTAGGGAGGAACTTATAGAAATGGATTATCCTTTTGGTAAATATACGAATGATATTCCACTAGGAGATACTGACATTGAATGGGAACGTAGTAATCCAGATATTCAGGTTTTTGTTCCCACCGGTTCTGGATTTTACAATGGTGACAATGAACACTTTCTTGTTTTCAAAGCTCCCAAAGGTGAAGAGCTTCTCGCTTTGTGGACACAAAGTTCTGTAGAAGGGAGAGGTGATAATCATTTAGTTCTGGCAAGAAGTTCTGATGCAGTAAACTGGTCCGAACCTGAGTACTTAGTTGGTGCAAAATATGCAAAAGGAGGACTTCAAGCAAGTTGGGGTTTTCCGATAGTTTCGGAAAGCGGCAGAATATACATTTTTTACACGAGAGAAATTGAGGTATTCGATAACAATAGACAGGGAAGTGGAACAATGGGATGTATTTTTTCGGATGACAATGGTTATACATGGTCAGAACCAAAAGATGTTAAAATGCCACGTTCTAAATACGATAATCCTAATGTTAAGTACCCCAAGAATTGGATTGTTTGGCAAAACCCAATAAAAGATATTGAAAACAAATGGATTGCAGGCTACACATTAATAACTTCTGAAAGCGTAAAGAAAAGTGAAAAAAATTGGGTAAATACTGATTCGAGGTGTTACTTCATGCGCTTCATGAATATTGACGAAAATCCCTCTCCTGAGAATATAAAGATTGAATGGTATCCTGAAAATGATGAGGGATTGGAAGTTAAAAATCCAGTATATCCACAGATGTCGGTAGCACAGGAGCCTGCAACTGTTTTGTTACCTGATGGTAGACTTTTTACGATTATGCGGAATATGACAGGTTTTATTTATTACTCAGTTTCATCGGACAATGGTAAAACATGGGATGTCCCGCAAATGCTTAGGTATTCTGATACAGGTGAAGGAATTCAACATCCAATGTCTCCCTCGCCAATATATAAGTTAAGTAATGGAAAGTTTGTTCTTATTTTTCACAATAACAGCGGAAAAAGGTTTGGGTACGACCAGGCGGACAAGGAATGGGATATTAATGTTTCAAATACTGTTCGGAATCCAACGTATTATACAGAAGGGGAATTTAAACAAGATGCAAAACAACCGATTTGGTTCGGTGAGCCAGTAGAATTTCTAAATACGGGAGACATTGCTGTTCCTCCAAAGAAGTCTGCAGAGATAGGCACATATCCCAGCATTACAGAGTTTAAGGGAAAAACAATTTTATGGTATCCTGACAGAAAGCGGTATCTGTTAGGGAAATATTTAGATTTTGGAGAGTAATTATTAATAAATATAATATTAATAGGTATTGTTTTAATTTTTCTGTCACTATTTAAGAACAATCGAAGGAAACAAACAATTTAAAGTTAATTGGAATTCCTATAAAGTGGAATTGGTATGGACGGGGGACAGGCTATTAGGGGAGAGTAATAGCCAATTAAAAAATTGGACCTTTTTTTCTAAATCTAAAACCAATAAATTCGAACTATTATGAAAGAATACATACTTTTTTTGACCACATCTTTAATTTGCTTTAACGCTTTGGGTCAGGAGAAAGTAGAAATACCAAATAGACATAAAATTCAATAAGACCAATTTTTGAAAAAAATTGAATTTGCACAATCAAAATTTAACAATGAAAAAAATATTATTATGGTCCGTCACTGTGGCACTTGCCGGATTCCTCTTTGGTTTTGACACGGTGGTGATTTCAGGCGCGGATCAAAAGCTACAATCACTTTGGAAATCCAGTGATATTTATCATGGCACAGTCGTAATGGGGATGGCATTGTGGGGTACAGTGGTTGGTGCTATTTTAGGAGGAATTCCGACCAATAGAATAGGACGTAAGAATACCCTTATATGGATAGGGCTGATATATACCGTTTCCGCAATTGGTTCAGCCCTGGCCAATGATCCTGTAACGTTTGCTATATTTCGATTTCTTGGAGGATTGGGAGTAGGGGCTTCTACCGTAGCTGCTCCGGCATATATATCCGAGATAGCTCCTGCACATAACAGAGGAAAGCTGGTGAGCATGTATCAGTTTAATATCGTTTTCGGTATCCTAGTGGCCTTCATCTCTAATTTCTTGTTGAGCAATATAGGAGAAGATGCTTGGCGCTGGATGATGGGGGTAGAAGCTTTTCCTGCCGCTATCTACACACTCTTAATGCTGACCGTACCCAAAAGTCCTCGTTGGTTGCTTACCAAATCAAGGACAGACCAAGCAAGGCAAGTTTTAAATCTCATCAATCCTAAAGAAAATGTGGAGATTCTTATTGCCAAAATACGAGATGAAATGGATAACGTTATAGCTGGGGAGCATATCTTTATGAAAAAGTATCATTTCCCATTATTGCTGGCTTTTTTAATAGCTTTTTTTAATCAATTATCAGGCATCAATGCCTTATTGTATTATGCGCCTAGAATCTTTTCAGAGGCCGGCCTGGGGGAGAGTTCTTCCCTGCTAAATAGTATGGGAATCGGGATTACGATGGTACTTTTTACTCTACTTGGTGTGTTGTTAATTGATAAAGTAGGTAGAAAAAAGCTCATGTATATCGGTTCCATTGGATATATAATATCCTTGGCACTCGTGTCGTGTGCTTTTTTCTTCAATTGGGAAGGATTATGGGTTCCTATTTTCCTTTTTTTGTTTATTGCTGCCCATGGGGTGGGTCAAGGCACAGTAATATGGGTGTTTATATCAGAAATATTTCCGAATCATTTAAGAGGGTATGGGCAGGCTTTTGGCAGTTCTATACATTGGATTTTAGCAGCTATTATACCTTCCTTAGTACCGGTATTGTTTACCAAAATCGGTGCCGCTCCAGTGTTTGCTTTTTTTGCCTTCATGATGTTATTGCAATTGTTCTTTGTGATTTTTGTAATGCCTGAGACTAAAGGAGTCCCACTTGAGGAATTAGGAAAACGATTCCTTAAAATTAGGGATAATAATTTGGAGGTTACAGATTTTAAGAATGCCCAGGACAAGTGGATAAAGTAATGCAATAATGAGATGGAGGAGAGAAAAACAATCAGGAAAGTGTTATTCTTTAAAAAGAAAATTGGCTATTAGTTGATTGAGTTAGTTTTGAGAAACACGGGTCATGATTTGGACACGTGTTTTAGTTTTGTAATGTTTTACTTATTAGTAAGAGATGGTTTGAACCTGTGGAAAACCATTATTTCATCTTATTCTAAAAAATATAATGGATAAATATCCTTTCTTGGAAAACATAAATAATAAGACAATGAATTTCTATTTTGACAAGGAAAGGAGTCGTAGGGCTCATCCGGGCAATGCCGTATTTACTGTAGGAAGAGACGAATATCTTCCCATACCCAAAAGTGAAAGCGATTCGAGCCAGAATTTATACAACCAAAATGCAGGTTATTAATTGTGTCACTTAGGTTAATTCCTTGATATTTGAAGCCATTTACTAAAATCTGAAAATAAAAAATTAAAATAGTATTATGAATAAAAAACTGATATCAATAACACTTTCGTTTCTTTGTTCTGGAGTATTTTTAAGTGCATGGGGACAGAAAGAAGAGGTCCAAATACCTTCCCTGGTACATGACGGAGAAGCCATCCCAAAAGAGGTTATAAAAGCCACCCGGGAATTTAGGGAAAGGCTTATGGCAGATCCTTACCGTCCGGCATATCATTTTACGGTGCCCGATGATGTTGGGTATCCCGGTGATCCCAATGGAGCGTTTTACCACAATGGCAAATATCATTTGATGTATCTATATAAAAGGACAGGGTCAGGCTTCTCATGGGGCCATGTATCCAGTACGGATATGGTACATTGGAGACACCACCCGGATGCATTGGCACCCGGTGATGGGGACGAGGGTGTTTATAGCGGAGGAGCTTTTGTCGACGATGATGGCTCCGCTTACCTATCTTACTGGATGCTTAGGGGAGCCAAAGGTATTGGTATTGCACAAAATTTAGATGATCAATACGATACATGGAAAAAAATAGAAAGCAATCCGGTAATTAAATCTACTGAATGGGGAATCACCGAACTAACCGATAGATCAGGGAAAAATATCCATGTAAGCTCTGCAGACCCTTCCAACATTTGGAAGAAGGATGGACTGTATTACATGCTTACAGGTAATTTACTGGTACTTCGGAAATATGGCTCTAGAGGAAAGGGTTTACCTGCCAATAGAGATGAACCTCCTCTACCAAAAGACTCCCTGGATTATCAAGGGGACAGGCTTTCTCTGTTCGCTTCAAAGGACTTGAAAGATTGGACCTATCAACATGAATTTTACCAGTCCAACCGTAAATGGACCAGTAAGACAGAAGACAATATGTGTCCCAGCTTCCTACCCCTTCCGTCAGGACCGGACGGAGGAAAGCCAAGTGATAAATATCTTTTACTATTTATTAGCCATAATAGAGGCTGCCAATATTATGTAGGCGATTATAAGAAGGATAAATTCTATCCCGAAGTCCACGGTAGAATGTCCTGGGAAGACAAAGCCTATTTTGCACCTGAAGCACTAATAGATGGGAAAGGACGGCAGATTATGTGGACATGGATTTTTGACGATCGCCCGGATTCAGATAAACAGTACTATGGTTGGACCGGGACCTACGGATTGCCCAGGTCACTTTGGCTGGGTGATGATGGAACATTGCGTATGCAGCCTGTTGAGGAACTTAAAATGTTAAGAGTGAAGGAAGATGCCAGTCTATCGGACATTCGAGTGGCTAAGGGAGTTGATTACATTCTGGATGAATACGGCAATGAGCTTATGGAACTGGAATTGACGATTGACCCTAACGAGAACGGCTCATATGGCGTAAAGGTATGTGTGTCTGAAGACGGGAGTGAGGAAACAAAAATATACTACGATCCAAAAGACCGAAAATTAAAATTCGACACCACTAAATCAGGAAAAGAGTTTGGTAGAAAAATAATCGAAGAAGCCCCTTTGGAATTGAAAGAAGGTGAGCCATTGGTTTTGCGTATATATGTGGATAGATCTATAGTAGAAGTATTTGCAAACGACCGTCAAGCGATAGCAAGACGCATTTACCCTAGTCAGGGCTCAAAGGGAATCCGACTATTTTCCGATGGGAAGGATATGACCGTTAGTAATCTGAAAATATGGGAACTAAACCAGGCTAACCCGTATTAAGTACTGACCCTGTTGGATACTTCGGTTCGTTTTGTGCCACCCGTTTCGGTGTTATAGTGCCAGGCATTTCGGTTTGATCTGTGCCACTTTAGGTGTGGAACGCAATCCATTTCGGTTCGTTTTGTGCCAGTGATATCGGTTCGATCTGTGCCACCTTTGTCGGGAACGGGACTTATAGCGTTTCGTTTTGTGCCACTTTGAGAGATCAAGTAACAATTACCTTGTCGCTAAAAAACTAGCGATATGGCCAATACACTTGATCCAATGGACTTAAAACAGATCATCACTTTGCACCTGGACGGTCTCAGCAACCGTAAGATAGGTACGACCTTGGGCATCTCCCGTAACACCGTAAATAGTTATATGCGGCTGTTCGGGGCCTGCGACCGTCCCCTTAAAGAATTGTTGGCCCTTGACAATGGGGCCCTTGAAGCCCAGTTCCCTTCCCATACCACTATAGATAATAGTCGCTACGAAGAGCTCATGCAATGTTTTGAGGGGGTCAACAAGGCCCGGAACCATCCCGGGTTTACCTTTCTATATCATTATCAGCAGTACGTACAGCAGGCCAAAGAGCCTTATGGTTACACCCAGTTCATGGAACATTACCGGCGCAAATACGCAAAGGCCAAGGGTTCCATGAAGCTCGAGCACGAGGCAGGGAACGAAATGTTCATCGACTACGCCGGCAAGAAGCTCCATATTGTTGATAGGGACACTGGGGAAGTGGTCCCGGTGGAAGTGTTCGTGGCCATCCTTCCCAATAGCCATTATACCTATGTGGAGGCCTGCAGGAGCCAAAAACGGGAGGACCTGATCGGTTGTTGCACCAATGCCCTGAACTTTTATGGTGGCGTGCCCAAGGCCATTGTATCGGACAACCTGAAATCGGCGGTGACAAGGGCCAGTAAATATGAGGCGGACATTAATCGTAGCTTTAAGGATTTTGCACGGCATTACAACTGCGCCATAAACCCCGCCCGGGGGTATTCCCCCCAGGACAAGGCCCTGGTGGAGAACGCCGTGCACCTTGCCTATCAGCGTATCTACTACCCAATACGGGAAATGGTGTTCTTCTCCCTCGGAGATCTGAACCGGGAGATAAAACGTTTGCTGGTGGCGTACAACGACCTGTTGTTCAAACGAAAGGAGGCCAGTCGCAGGGAGCTGTTCCAATCCGTGGAACGGGAATACCTGAAGCCCCTGCCCGAGAGTGCGTACTAGCTCAAGGAATATCGAAGGGCGAAGGTGCAGAAGATGGGGTATATCTATTTCTCCGCGGACAAGAGCTATTATAGCGTTCCCTACCGCTATATCGGGAAAGAGACCACCATCCATTACACCGGTTCCGTTGTCGAAGTCTATTACCACCAACAACGGATCGCCCTGCACCGGCGCCATCCGGAAAAAGGCAGCTATAATACCAACAGGGAGCATCTTAGCAGCACCCATAAATATTATAGTGACTGGAGCCCGGAGTTCTTTAAAAAGAAAGCGGCCCGACACGGCGACCATGTACTGGGCTGTGTGGAGACGATACTCGCCAAGGGGGACTATCCGGAAATAGGATATAAAAGGGCCATGGGGGTCATACAGCTCCATAAGGCCTACGGGGCGGAACGCCTGGACAATGCCTGTAAAAGGGCCCTGCAGGCAGATGCCGTTTCCTATATGCGGATCAGGAACATCCTGAAGAACAACCTGGACAAAAGCTCCCTGTTCTACCGGGACCTCGAAGAGGACAAGAGCCATATCCCGGACCACGGGAACATACGGGGTGCCTCCGCTTACCGATAATACATAACTTAAATCCAATATATTATGAACAATGAACAGACGATCGAAAAATTGAAACAGATGCGCTTAGGGGCCATGGCCCAATTGCACCTACAGCACGTAAGGGACAACGGTGTGGCCGATATTACCGCCGATGAGTACCTGGCCATGCTCACGGACCACCAGTGGGAGGACCGTCAGAACCGGAAGATCCAACGGTTGTTGAAACAGGCGGGGTTCGCACAGTCCGCCAACCTGGCCGAGGTGAACTATGCCCAACAGCGCAACCTGGACAAGAATATGTTCGCCCGCCTGGGGACCTTGGATTTTATGGCCAGGAAGGAAAACATAATCCTTACCGGGGCCTCGGGAACGGGCAAGAGCTATCTGGCACAGGCACTGGGACACCAGGCATGTATGATGGAACAAAGGGCCATATACGCCAATACGGCCAGGCTCCTCAAAAGACTGAAACTATGCAAAGTGGACGGCACCTATCTCAAGGAGCTGGACAAACTCTTGAAAACGGACCTGTTGATCCTGGACGACTTTGGACTGCAGAGTTTTGACAACCATGCCCGCGAGGCACTGATGGATATCATCGATGACCGTTACAATAAGGCCTCGACCATTATATCCTCCCAGATACCCGTATCCGCGTGGTATGATATTATAGGGGAAAGCACCATTGCCGATGCCATATTGGACAGGATAGTGAACTCATCGCACAGGTTGGACCTAAAAGGGGAAAGCTTAAGAAAAGGAATTTTAAAAAACGACTAACACATTTTTTTTGTATAATTGAAAGATCTTTCAAAGTGGCACTGTTTGACCGAAACAGGTGGCACCATCACTCCGAAATAGCCTGTCGACATTCATTAAATCTGAACCATTATGAAAAAATACATGCTATTTTTGACACTATCAATAATTTGCATTACCGCTTTTAATCAGGAAAATGAAGGAATACCAAATACAACCAAGTAAAAGGCTGAAAAGGGTTGATAACAATTAAATACCTAAAAATCAACATTATAGATTGATAAAAAACAAAAGGACTATCTCATAAAGTGTGTAAATAGAAAATAGCTGGGGCATGCCCCAGCTATTTTTTTGTTTAATTTTAAATATTTACACATTATGAAAAAAGATAATTATTCGATCGTAAGCGCAAGTTACGTCAAGATAAAAAATGACAAGTAGTGGCAAAATAAAATGAACCAGTTTCTTTTTGCTATGTTAAGAGGCTATTATAAGGGTTTATTGCGGTTTTCAGCAACTACAAATCGAATAGAAAATCCGTCCTGCCACACTTTTTGGCGTGGGAGGATTTTCGTAAGTAGGCGAGAGCTAGCCATTAATTACATTTTTAGGGAAGGCTACAAAGTTTCTAAATCGAAAATCGGTTCATAAATTCCGAGTTCAACAAATTCTAAATCATTTTGATAGAGTTTAATATCTTTCTCTAATTCTTTAAAGATTGATTTTGCACTAATAAATTTATCGTTCAATTCAGTTGCATTTGCTTGAATTACAGAAAATTCCTTATTCTTGAATTCAATTTCATTTTCGATTGATACTATTCTGCTAAACCTTTCTAAATCAGAGTTAAGTTTGTTGTTTTCGTTAATTTTTGCAGTGATTTCTGAATTCTTATTTTCGATTTCAGTATTTAGTTTGATTTTCGCTTTCTTACATTGATTTAGCACAATGAGTAATGCGATTCCTAAAGCTAAAATGGTAATTATTAATCCTAATGTCATTTTCGGTTCGGGTTTTTCTCGTATTGGTTACAACGGTCTTGTATATGAAAAATAGCGGATTTTTAAGCACTAACTTTTCGGTTTACAACTGACCTTTATTTTATTAATTATCTTTCGTTTAAGCACCAAAACCGCTATTTTTTATATACGTTGTTGGGCGTTCGTTATTTTTATTCCGTCAAAGAAATAGTTCAAAATATACTTATCAAACTCATCTAAATTATTTGTCCTTTCGATAGTCATTTCTTTACCAATCTCATTAAGTTGTTCAACTACGTTATGAATTGTCAATTCGTTATTATAGAAGTCGATAACATTAGATTCGTGAAGTTTTTTAGATATCATTCGTGGTAAACCATATTCCTCCAATTGAAACACAACCTTTGGAAGAAAAGCGTGAGAACACCACTTTATGAATTTAGAAATATCATATTGTTTGTCCTTTAGAATTCTTTTTTGCAAGGTGTTTAAGTCATTTAATAAGGCTGAAAATTTATAAGTTACGTTTCTTTCCAAAAGAAAGAATTTATCAATACCTACGTCATAATCTTCAAGTTCTTTCAATAATTCAGGAATGGATTTACTCCAATTATATGCCATTATCTTAATAAATTCAACAAATATTTTATAACCTGTATCCCAATTCCCTGGTTGTAACTTTATAACCTTATACAACAGTCTATCCCAATTTTCAGGTTTAAATTCATTTAAATAATATAATCCGTTCCATTCATCAGGGTTTGTTGTTAAGTCAATTGCGATTGTTTTGATTAATTCAGAATTACTCGATTGAAATGCAGATTCTGCTTTTAGTTCGTCATATACTTGAACGCCCATAAGTTCGCCCATTTCATCATTATAGATTTTTAATTTTGCAACTTGTTCTTTAGTTAGCAATCCTTCATATTTCGTATCGTCTAAATCTCCTAATATTTCATCTGGGAATGGAATGTCTAATTGAGTTTGACCTTCAATTGGTGGCTGTTCCAAAATGTATATTTTTCCTATAAAGTGTTTAAACATTCTACCACCTCTACCAATAATGTTTTTATAAGTGAAGTCATCTAGTTTTGCACTTCCTTTTCTATTTCGCCATATTATAACATTTTCTGCTGATGTATTAACACCTTCTATAATTGAGGATGTTGAAATCAAATTGCGAATACCTGTTTCTTCTTCAAATAGTTTTACTTGAATTTGACTTAACGAACGATGTAATCTACCATTATGAACTCCAATTTCGCGACTAATTAACTTTGTTAAACTCCAATTGACATCATAGTTTTTAGAAAGCCAATCTGCAAACATTTCAAGTAGTTCATTTTTTACAGGTTCGTATGTATCAAGGAAAAGGTAAGTTAAACTGTCTATGTTTGAATATGTACCTGCATAAATCAAAGATTTTCCTCTGTTTTCAGATAATATTTCTAATAGTTTTTCACTCTTTTCTTCGTTGTTGTTTATTTGATTATATAATTCGTGTTTCTCTAAAAAAACCGTATTAAAATCAAGCCTGATAAATTCCATATCTTCTGTAAATGGATTGCTATCAATGGACGTGATATTTGGGGCGAGATAATATTTTTGATTAGATTTCGCACCGAGTCTTATCATTGCTCTGATTAAGCTTGGTGATCTTTCTTTATCAAACTTGCTACTAGCTTTATAGAATTCATCAACTATCATTATATCAAATGATTCTACAATATTGATGTAATTCATTGCCCTTTCTTGAGGAAAGATAAAAATGTTTTTATCAGACAATTCAACGTCAGAGGTAGTTATGATTTTATATTCGTGTGCGAATTTTTTATAGAGCCTTCTTCTAGTTTCATCCGTTAGAGCTAATGTTGGGACAATAATTAATACGTTGTTTGGCTTTTTGATTTTGATATAAGCGTCAATCACAAAACTTTTCCCAAAACTTGTTGGTGCACTAACAGCAATATTTCTGCCTTCTAAAAGACTTTTAAGTAAAAACGATTGTTCTCTATGAAGCGTTAGTGGTTTTTCTTCTCCTACGTCCACTTTAAAAGCATTGTAGATAAATCGTTCTTCCCAATTAGAAGTTTCGGGTTCTAAATAAGGGAAAAGCCCTGTTTCCCTTATTAAATGATTAACCAATGGATTGTAGTCTAATTGATTAGTTTGGTGGTAGTCCAATAATTTGATGAGTTCTTGCCTAGCTTCATTTTCTTGTTTACCGATTAGAAGCTCGTTAATTATATGGCATTGGTCAAAAACTTGTTCTTGCATATCTAATCTCTATAAGCCTTAGCAATTTGAATAAATTTATCTACGATTTTATCTTTGTCAGCAATAGGAAACAGGATAATGTGAAATTTAATTTTCTCGTATAAATGAACATCTGTACATTTATCTATTTGTTTTTTAAAATATTCGGTTGCTCTCTCCTTGTGATAATCAATAATCCCTTGTTTGTATTCTGCTGTTAAATCTGTTCCTGTTTTTGTTTGTTCGCATTCGTATAAAAGCAAAATAGGAATATTTAAAATTGGTTTTATTTTATCAATTGATACATCTTGGGAAAGACTTGCTTTTATTTTAGCTTTTAAATCGTCTGAAATCTCGTCAAAATCGTTTATGTCGCTTAAATTGGTAATAATGCTATTCTCTTTTTTTATTTTTTCTAAACTAATAGAGTCTTTTACAGAAGCGACAATTTTGTCTAAACGAGTATTTTCAATACTGTTATAAAATTTAGATTCTCCAAACCATAGTGAAAATGAATCTTCTGATTCTACGACAATATGCACACTGTCAGAACCTTTAGCTTCATCCTTTGTGTTTTGCTTATAAAATATTTTAGGTACAATCGGTAGAGCAGAATAGTGGTCTTTCATTATTCCATACAGAACGATTTCTGCGATTTCACTACCTCTGCCAATAGCATCTACAGATTCAATTAATCGTAATTTTTTTGCGGATTCAGAAAGAACTGAACCTGAACCATCATTCAACAAAGCTTGTCTTTCGCTATGACTTAAAGCTGTTTCTTTAATGTTATTCCAAATATAGTTTTGAAATTTTTCATATCTCCATTCTCCATTCTCGAAGTCGTTGATTATTCCAAGAACTGATTTGTTGTCAGTCGGACTTAAAGTGGTGTCTAACTTAACGTCATCAAATATGTTATTTACGATAATTTCAAATTTCATTCTCGGTTTTTTTAATGACGCCCAACGTTAAGGCTATGATTTCGGTCTGGGAAATCCTAAAGGATTTTTCAGGATCGTAATCGGGCCGTATTAAAAGTAATGAATTTTCTCTATTG
>NZ_QJJZ01000032.1 GCF_003201775.1 Arenibacter sp. ARW7G5Y1
TTTTAAACAGAAGTACAAATGCTTCAGCAGAATCCTTTAATGCCAAAGTAAAGGCTTTTAGATCACAATTTAGGGGAGTCAGGAATACGGAATACTTCTTATATCGCTTGATTAAATTATATTCTTAAAATGGTAAAAACCCAGATTTCGGACTTGATCCGAAATGTTGTCCCTATGTTGTCCCCATGAAAAGAAAAAGGCCTTACGATTTCTCGCAAGGCCTATTCTCATTAAGCTCCCCCTCTTGGGCTCGAACCAAGGACCCTCTGATTAACAGTCAGATGCTCTAACCAACTGAGCTAAGGAGGAGTGTATTTTTATCGCCTAAGCGGGTGCAAATATAAATGTTTTTTCAAATACGCCAAACAAATAATGGCTGATTTGCACCTAAATTTCATAAATATTTAATTCCCCTACATAAACTTCTTGATGATATTCCAGATATCATTGCCGAATACCACTGCCATGAGCCCCATAAGTATAACGAAACCAATTATTTGACCCGTTTCCAAGACTTTTTCGCTTGGCTTTCTTCCTGAAATTATTTCGTATAACAAAAACATTACATGCCCCCCGTCCAATGCCGGAATAGGCAGAATATTTAAAAATGCCAACCAAACCGAGAACATGGCCATAAAATTCCAAAAGAAGGTCCAATTCCAAGTTTCCGGCATCAATTCCACAATTCCTATTGGCCCTTTCACCTGTTTGTAAGCACCCGTCTTGGTGTTGAAGATTACCTTAAACTGCCTTATTTGATCCGTCAATACCTGAATGGTACGTTTATAACCTGCCGGGATAGCTTCCAGGAAACTATAATTATCGGTAACCCTAAGATCGGTAATATCCAACTCTATCCCTATTTTGGCCTCTTCGGGAACCGTCAAACCCAAATGTTTGGTAGTCCCGTTCCTCAAAACGCTAATGTCCAATTCTTGATTGGCAGAGCTCTGAATTTTTGTTACCAATTCATCCCAAAACTCTGTAGACTCCCCATTTACCCCTATAATTGCATCTCCTGGCAACAAGCCCGCTTTTTCGGCTACAGAATTGGGAACCACTTTAGCGATAATCGCTTTTTTTCTGTAATCCAAGAAGTTCTTTCCCTGGGTTGCAAAAACGGTCTCCTTTCCTTCATCCGACAATGGTACGGTAATTTCCCGACCGTCCCTTTTAACCGTTACCTCATCCCCAAGTATGATATCTAAAACTGCCTCGTTGAATTTTCTGGTCTTCTTATCATCCACCATCAAAATTTGATCCCCGGTCTTCAACCCCAACTGTTCCCCTATGGAGTCTACCAGAATACCATATTTTAAATTATCGGACGGAATATAGGTATCACCATTACTTGCCAACATTGTAGTATAGATCACCCAAGCCAACAAAAAGTTTACAATAACCCCACCTGTCATAATAATTAAACGTTGCCATGCCGGCTTGGAGCGGAATTCCCAAGGCTGCGGCTCCTGCTTCATTTGCTCGGTGTCCATGCTCTCATCTATCATCCCCGCTATCTTTACATAGCCTCCTAAGGGCAACCAGCCAATTCCGTATTCCGTATCCCCTATTTTCTTCTTGAAAAGAGAAAACTTCACATCAAAAAATAAATAGAACTTTTCTACCTTGGTCTTAAAATATTTTGCCGGAAGAAAATGGCCCAATTCATGAAGAATTACCAAAATGGATATGATGAGTACAAACTGTACAATCTGTATTGTTATCGTCATTAAGTATTTTTTTAAACTTTAAAAACGCACAAAAGTACATTATTACATGGTCTTAAAAAAAAATCTATTCCCCCTAAGGGCCTTTTTAAGAAACATTTAGTAGGGATCACCGTTTAGTTACTTGAAATATATAGGTTTCTAACCTACCTTTGTCAAAAAAAAATGCGTTCGTTTTTTGCCAAATTTAAATTCTTCGGCATAGTGCTTCTGATAATATCGGGAGTAATCATTTCCCTCTTTTATAATGCCCTGCAACCTAAAAAAATACTGCCGGTATATCAACCTGCCATGGTTAATTTCGAATTGGTGGACAGCACCCTGCAACACGTTAAAAAATACCACACCATTGCCGATTTTGCCTTGACCAATCAGAACGGAAAATTGGTGACCCAAAAAGATTACGAGAACAAAATATATATTGCCGACTTTTTCTTTACTACCTGCCCTACTATTTGCCCCATTATGACAAAAAATATGGCCGGCCTTCAAGATAAAATTATGAACGACAAGGATGTTCTCCTGCTTTCCCATTCGGTGACGCCGGACATTGACTCCGTTCCCCAACTAAAAAAGTACGCCTTGGAAAAAGGGGTTATGGATAACAAATGGAATTTGGTCACCGGAGACAAGCAACAGATCTATGAACTTGCCCGAAAATCCTACATGGCCGTTAAGACCGATGGCGATGGAGGTCCATACGATATGATACACACAGAGAATTTTGTCCTAGTAGATAAGGAACGTAGGATAAGGGGATTCTATGACGGTACCAGTTCGGAAGACATGGAAAAATTACTAACCGATCTGGAAATATTGAAATCGAGCTACAAAGAATGACAATGTTCCCTAAGGCAATACAGTTAATTATAATGTAGTAATGATATGTGGCTTTTCCTATTCCAAAACCTTAATTCCCGGCTTTGTTTCTTTGAAAATAATAACTTCTACCCTTCATTCCGAAGCAACCGGACTTTTAAGCTTCAACTTTTTATTGTTTTACCTCCTTACTTCATCTTTTTCTTTTATTTTTGTGCTTAATTAAAATCAATCTAAATAAAAATTGACTACAACCGTAGCACATTTAAGGAGAGGGCAAAAGGGAATCATCAAGGAATTTGCCGATGGAATACTCCCTATTAAACTGTTGGAATTGGGTTGCCTCCCCGGCAACGAAATAGAATTGGTACAGGTGGCCCCTCTTAAAGACCCGATTTATATTAACGTTAACGGCACACATATAGCTATCAGACGTTCCATGGCTGCCTTAATAGAGTTAGAAATTATTGAAGATTCTCCACTATGAGCAAACAGATCAAGGTTGCGCTTATAGGCAATCCCAATACTGGTAAAACCTCGGTTTTTAACCAGCTTACCGGATTAAAACAAAAAGTTGGTAACTACCCGGGCATAACCGTAGAGAAAAAGGAAGGGGTCTGTAAACTTCCGCGTGGTGTAAAGGCCCATATATTGGATTTACCAGGGACCTACAGCCTTAATACCACCTCCCTGGATGAAAGTGTGGTGGTAGAACTTTTGCTCAACAAAAATGACAAGGATTTTCCGGACGTTGCCGTAGTCATCAGCGACGTGGAAAACCTAAAAAGAAACTTGCTTCTTTTTACACAAATCAAGGATCTTAAAATTCCTGTTATCCTGGTCATCAATATGGCCGACCGTATGTCCAGAACGGGTATTTCCCTGGATATAGAATTACTGGAAGAAAAGCTTGATACCAAAATTGCATTGGTAAGTACTAGAAAAGGTACGGGTATTGACCGAATTAAGGAATTGATCGCCGACTATAAAAACCTATCCATAACCCCCAATGTGGATACAACGGTAATTGCACCCGAGTATTTCGAAAAATTGAAATCAACCTTTCCAAAAGAAGATCTTTATAAACTATGGCTGGTAATTACACAGGATGTCAATTTTATGCCCATTGAAAAGAATCCAATTACCATTGCCGCCTCTTTTGCCACCAAATCCAAATCCGAGTTAAAAAGACTTCAACAGAAAGAAACCATTCTTAGGTATCAATTTATAAATGGCATCCTAAAGCAAGCCTATAAGGTAGACATAAATGCCGCCAAAGGTCTCAGGGCCACCTTGGACAAGATTTTGACCCATAAAATATTCGGATATCTTATCTTTTTCGTTATCCTATTGACAATATTTCAAGCCATTTATGACTGGAGCAGTTACCCAATGGATTTTATTGATGAATCCTTTGCTTCTGCCAGTGAATGGGTAAAGGACTCATTGCCTCCTGGCGTATTTACCGATTTGATAGCGGAAGGAATTCTCGCCGGAATAGGAGGGATCGTTATTTTTATTCCCCAAATAGCCTTTTTGTTCTTTTTTATTGCCCTCTTGGAGGAATCTGGCTATATGAGCCGGGTTGTATTTTTAATGGACAAATTGATGCGCCCGTTTGGTTTAAGCGGCAAGAGCGTTGTCCCTTTAATATCGGGAACGGCCTGTGCAATTCCTGCTATTATGGCTACTAGGACCATTGAGAACTGGAAGGAGCGACTTATTACCATTTTGGTAACCCCCTTTACCACCTGCTCGGCCCGGTTACCGGTATATTTGATCATTATTGCCCTGGTTATACCCGAAGGAAGGTTTTTGGGACTAAGCTATCAGGCATTGACCTTAATGCTCCTATACCTTATAGGATTTGGAGCAGCTATATTTTCTGCGATGATCTTGAACAAGATCATGAAGATCAAGAGCAAGACCTTTTTTGTCATGGAAATGCCCAATTACAAGCTCCCACTCGTCAAGAACGTTATTTATACCGTTTGGGAAAAAACCAAAAGCTTTGTATTGGGAGCCGGTAAAATTATTTTGGCCATCTCCATCATATTGTGGTTTTTGGGGTCCAATGGGTTTTCGGATAATTTTGCCAATGCCGAAGAAATTGTAAGGGAGCAAATTGAAAAACAAGGGTTTTCGGATTTCAACAACACCAATATTGAAAGTACCTTGGCTTCCTATAAATTGGCCTTACAGGATAGCATTGGAAAAAATGTCTATGCTATGGATCAGGCAGCATTACAAGATTCTATAAGATTAAAGGAAATCACCTTACAGGAAAAGGCCACCAATCAGGAAATTGCCAGTTATAAACTGGAAAACTCCTATATGGGCTATATGGGCAAGGCTATAGAACCTGTGGTGCGCCCATTGGGTTACGATTGGAAAATTGGTATTGCGGTCCTTACTTCCTTTGCGGCAAGGGAAGTCTTTGTTGGCACCTTGGCTACCATCTATAGTGTGGGCAGTGATGAGGAGGATACCATTAAAAATAGAATGGCGGCCGAAATAGATCCAAGAACAAAAAGGCCCCTATTTAATTTGGCCTCTGGCATTTCCCTCTTGCTTTTCTATGCCTTCGCCATGCAGTGCATGAGTACATTGGCCATAGTAAAAAGGGAGACAAATACCTGGAAATGGCCAGCTGCACAACTGGTATTTATGAGTCTTTTTGCGTATATTGTAGCTTTGATAGCCTACCAACTTTTAAAGTAATCAGGATATTAAAAAAAGAAAAAATATAACGGACCATGGTTCCAATAGGTAAATAATTACTTTTATCTGTTCCAGGTTCAAAACGAGTAACAACAATGAGTATTCTTCAACACATACTGGTCTATATCACAGTAGCCTTGGCATTCGGGTATCTCGTAAAGAAATTCCTGTTGCCAAAATCTTTGTTTGCAGGAAAAAAACGCAGTTCCAAAACCTGTGGTGATGGGGATTGTGGTTGCCATTAATCTTCTAATACTGCCTATCCAATATAGTAAACACCCATTGCGATTGGCAGAGAAACTGTAAAATTGTGTCTTAAATTATTCACAAGTCCATTGCATTCAGAAATCCAATTCCTTAATTTGGTGTTCATTAGATGACTTGTATGCGCAATTTTAAGACCTTATTCCCTTTTGTTTTGGCAGCCTTCGGATTCAACTGCATTCAGGCCCAAGTTGTTACCTCCGTTGTAAAAGACTCCGCTACCCAACAACCTATTCCATACGCTACAATTTTACTGGCCAATAAAAAAGGGGTAATTACCAATGAGGAAGGACGTTTTAGTTTACTATTGGACCCAAACACCAAGGAAACCGACTCCCTTTTTATTTCGTGCATGGGTTATGAAAGTTTGGGCAAGCCATTGAACGAATTTAAGGAAAGCGTTATTTTTCTAAGTGCAAAACCCATCGCACTAAATCCTGTAATAGTCAGCAACAAACAATATACTGCGGAAGAACTCATTGAACAGGTAAAAATCAATATCGACAGAAATTACAGTACCAATCTCACCAAAAAACGAGTGTTTTTCAGGGATTCCTACCATCAAAACCTCACCAAATCCAATTACACCTTTAAAGAATCCACCATAGATGCCCTCAACGAGAGATTCTTGGACAGTGTACTAAATTCCATACCAAGGAAATCCAGTCGTTACACTGAGATTCTGGGCGACTTTTATGGGAATTATGAAAAGGACAATCAAAAGCTTACACTGATTAAAGCTTCGGAACTTTATGATAAGCAAAGTGAATTGGACCTCACATCGTTGGAAGAAAAGTTCAATGACATTCTAAAGAAAAACATAAAGCCCGATTCCTATTTCAAAATTAAATCGGGCTTATTTGGCACCAAAGTGGACGCGGACGAATTTATGACCTTCAAAACCGATTCTACCGATGCCGAGGCCCTGAAAAAGGAACTGGCAGAAAAGAAAAAAAAGGAGGAAGACCGCAAGAAGAATTTTGCTTCCTTTAAAAAGGGAAGTTTGGGGAAAATTATGGAAAAACAATTCTTTCTAAAAGATTCCGACCTCAACTTCATCAACAAAGACAATCGCTACCATTTTAAAATGATAGATTTTACCTATTGGGGAGATGATGCTGTGTATATTTTGGAATTTGAGCCAAAAAGGGGTGCGGACTACAAGGGCAGGCTATATATCAATGCCGATGATTTTGCCATTATCCGCTTGGATTACAACAACGTTAAATCTTTAAGAACCTTCAAGCTTTTAGGGATTTCCTTGGACCAATATTTGGACAGGGGCAAAATGATCTTCTCTAAAAATGAAGATGGTTTTTATCATTTACGATATTTGGAAGAAGAAATGGGGGCTAAAGTTGGTATAAAAAGACCTTTAAAGATTATTGAACTCAACAAACGAGTAAAAGGAAGGAACAAACAAAATGAGCTTTATTTAAAATTGGATATGGCAAGCAGTGGCATCAATAAGCATGAACTGATCCTTTTCGACACCCAAGAAATAACCTCACAGGAATTCAATGCAATTAAGGAGGACAACAGCGTACTACCCACGTACATGCCCAACTACGATCCAGAATTTTGGAAGGGATATAACATATTGGAGCCCAACCAGGCCATTAAGGATTTTACGGCCCAAGTAGAGGTTGATTAGATGCTACACTAAATTCTGAACAAAGGAATAGAGCATAAATGTCCATCCTATTACCAATAACAATCCACCCAACGGGGTTATTGGCCCCAGAAATTTTAGCTTTTTTCCTTTGGCAGCACTAATGGAAAGTCCATAAATACTAAAGGAAAATAGAAATACCCCCATAATAAGGCAATAAACCATATAACGTTCCAAGGTAGTTTCAAGATTAAAATTAAATCCTATTACCAGCAATAAAATGGCATGGTACATTTGATACTTCACCCCTGTTTCAAAGCTTTTTAACTGTTGTTCGTTCATGGTCTTTTTTAAGGCATGTGCCCCAAAGGCACCAAAAACTACCGCTAAAAGACCGTATAGGGAGCCCATTACATGTACTAAAAGAACCATAGAGCTATTTTTTAGGGGGATTAATTTTGTTGGATAAAAACCGATACATTGCTTCGGTTTCCGTACTATCGGGCATGTTTAAAAATAGTTTCATGGAATCTTGATATACCAACCTTATTTTGGGCTGGGAAAGTCGGTCCACATAAACGTACACCTTATTTTTACTTAGACTATCCTCTTTAAAAACACCCTTTTCCCTTTCCTTAACGGAAAATCCATTGATGCGTTCCATGGAAGGTATCTTTTCCACCATGGTAACACTATCCATTTCTACATATGGGATTTTAACGAAATAGATTCCGGATAATATTTCCAACTCCTCCTTTTCTGTCTTTATCCAATTTTTGTAATGTGCCGTAAATGCCAAGGCTACAACAATTATCGTAATTACGATTAGCAAGTTGAGCAACCAATGTTTTTTTTCAGTATTTCCCATAATTTAAATGAAGATAGAGATTACAACAATCAAACCAAAATATTTCAACTTAGGCCCACATCGAGCGTCATCATAATTATAAATCCCCCTATAAAACCCATGGTGGCTATATCCGTATACTTATCCTGTTGGGTTTCCGGGATTACCTCTTCCACCACAACAAATATCATAGCCCCTGCCGCAAAAGCTAGTGCATAGGGCAAAATAGGTTGAAAAGTAAGAACCGCCCAAGCCCCCAATACTGCAGCGATAGGCTCTACCAAAGCTGAAGCCTGACCGTACATAAAGCTCTTTCTTCTACTTAGGCCCTGCCGTCTTAACGGCATGGCAACAGCAAAACCTTCGGGGAAATTCTGAAGCCCAATTCCAAGTGCCAGGGCAACCGCCCCTCCAATGCTGGCCCCTTCAAAACCAGCGGCCACACCGCCAAACAATACCCCAACAGCAAGTCCTTCAGGTATATTGTGCAAGGTGATTGCCAAAGTTAATAAAGTGGTTCTATGCCAAGGGGTTTTAATCCCTTCCTTTTCATTTTCCTTAAAATTGATATGCAAATGCGGCAAAACCTTATCCAAGCCAAAAAGAAACAATGCCCCCATAAGAAATCCAACCGCTGCCGGAACAACTTTTACAAACCCTTCCCCAGGGCTCATTTCTATTCCCGGGGCCAAAAGACTCCAAAAACTGGCCGCTACCATAACACCCCCGGTAAAGCCCAACATACCATCCAACACTGCTCTGTTCATGGTCTTAAAGAAAAAGACCAGGGCAGCTCCCAAAGCCGTTAATCCCCAAGTAAATAAAGTGGCATAAAAAGCAGCCAAAATGGGGTCAATAGCTTCAAAATAATCAATAACCTCCTTCATAATTATTCTCTTGCTTTAATATATAAATTGGAAGCAATGACATGTGAAATTTGCATTTTTCTACCATCAATTTCAATATTCAACGAACCGTCGAACTCTTCAATTTCAATTACCTTTATCCGGTTTCCCAAAGCTATGCCGTTTTTATCCAAAAATTTTAAAAAGGTAGCGGAGGAGTCCTTGACCCCAACACATACACCTCCCGTATTTACCGGAACTTCACTCAACAACTCCCTATCCCGTTCCTTAAATCCACCATTCTTATCAGGTATGGGATCTCCGTGTGGATCAAACTTGGGAAATGCCAAAAGTCTATCAAGACTATCAATTAGTTTGTCGCTCTTAATATGTTCCAATTGCTCCGCCACTTCGTGCACCTCATCCCAGGAAAAATCCAACTTCTCCACTAAAAATACTTCCCAAAGCCTATGCTTTCTAATAATATTCAACGCCGTTTTGTTACCCAAGTCGGTTAAGGAAACCCCCTGGTAACGCTTGTAGTTCACCAGATCCTTTTCGGACAGTCTCTTGATCATATCCGTAACCGAAGAAGGTTTGGTTTCCATTAGTTCGGCAATAGCATTGGTGGCTACTTCCTGGGTACCCTTTCTTCCCAAATGAAAAATAGTTTTTATATAGTTTTCTTCCGAACGTGTCATTAAATACTTCTTTATACAAAAATACATTTTTATTTATAAAAACAAATTTTTAGATTTGTCTAAAATTAATTTTACACCAATGAAAAATATATTGTTGTCCAGTCTTCTTTTACCTCTTTTAAACCTTTATTCACAAACCACAACCCTAGCAGGTAAGGTCATGTCCCAAGGAAAAGCTTTACCCTGGGCCACTATACAACTTAAGGATACACAGATAGGCTCCACTACCAATGAAGCGGGACAGTACCTCCTTGAAGCGCCTTATGGAACCTATACCGTGGAATGCAAAAGCATAGGATACAAAGCCGTGCAAAAAATAATTACCCTTAACAACTCCCTTCCTTTGCAATTGAATTTTCAATTGGATGAAGATGTTATGGGCCTGGAACAAGTAGTGGTTACGGGTACCCGCACCGACAAAAGACGAACCGACTCCCCTGTAATCGTAAATTTGATCAACAGCAAAACCCTGGATAAGGTGGTGGCAAGTAACCTGTCCGAAGGCCTTAGATTTCAACCTGGCCTCCGCATTGAAACCGATTGCCAAACCTGCAATTATACCCAATTGCGTATAAACGGGCTCCAAGGAGGTTATTCCCAAATTCTTATCAACGGGAGGCCCATATTTAGTCCCCTTACCGGCTTATATGGCATGGAGCAGATTCCTGTCAATATGATAGAGCGGATCGAAATAGTCCGTGGTGGCGTCTCGGCCCTATATGGGTCCAGTGCCATTGGGGGAACCGTAAACGTGATGACCAAGATTCCAAGGCAAAACGATTATTCCCTCACCTATACCTATCAAAGTATTGGCAACAATAGTGACGACCACCTTCTTGTAGGAAATGCAACCGTAGTAAACACCAAAAGAAATGCCGGAGCCACTTTCTTCGTCAGTAAGCGGGACCGTGACACCTATGATGCCAATGGTGATAATTTTTCCGAGCTGCCGCAGCTAACAAACAACTCCTTTGGTGCCAATTTCTTTTACATTCCCCAAGAAAACCAAAAACTGGAAGCGAGTATAAGCAGTATCAATGAATATCGCTATGGAGGTGAAATGGTGGACAAACCCGCCCACTTGGCCCTGCAGTCGGAAGAAAGGACCCATAACGTACTCATGGGCAGTTTGGACTATCAAATTAATTTTAATGAAGAAAAGAGTGCTTTGATTCTTTACTATGGCGGTCAATATACAGATCGCGATCATTATACGGGCATAATCCCGGATGAAGAACCCCAATTGGGCCAGTTTTATGCGGACCCTCCCTATGGCATTTCCAATGTTAGCACACATCAGGGAGGGCTACAATACAATCATAGATTCAATACCTTTTTAGGAGGCAAGTCTGTATTCACCTTTGGCTCGGAGTATGTATATGACGAGGTTTTGGATGTAATTGAAGCCTACAATTACAAAATAGGCCAGACCACAAGAAACCTCGGCGGTTTTATCCAAAATGATTGGGACATAACCAAAGATTTGAATTTTCTTTCCGGATTTAGAATAGACCATCACAACCTCGTGGACAGGGCCATTATAAGTCCTAGACTTGCTTTATTGTACAAATGGAAAAAAGAGACACAATTAAGACTGGGTTGGGGCACAGGTTTCAGGGCTCCGCAAGCGTTTGATACCGATTTGCATATCGCTTTTGCCGGAGGTGGTATTTCACGCATATCCCTATCGGATACATTAAAGGAAGAGCGCTCCAACAGTTTTACGGCATCAGTGAATTACGACAAGGCCAAGGAACATTTTATTGCAGGTTTCACCCTAGAGGGATTCTATACCCATTTAAATGATGCCTTTTATCTTTATCCATTGGGAGAAGACCAATTTGGTGAACGTTTCGAAAAAAGAAACGGTAGCGGTGCCACTGTAAAAGGGATAACCTTGGAGACAAGGGCGAATTTTGATTATTTGTTTCAAATCGATGCAGGTTTAACCCTTCAATCCAGCCTCTACGATAATGCCGTGGAAAATATTGAAGGTTTGGAGGGAAAAAGGGCATTTTTGAGAACTCCAAACCACTATGGTTACGCCACCTTTACCTATACACCCACCAAAAAATGGAGCGCCAGTGCCAATATAGTACATACAGGCCCCATGGAATTGGTTCATTTTGGTGGGGAGGAAACCGGGCAGGCACTGGACGAATATAGCAAGTCCACCAACTTCACGGAACTAAGCCTAAGACTTGGCCACAACTTTGAATTTCCGAATATTGAAACGGGAATGGAGGTTTTCGGAGGGGTGAAAAATTTGACGAATGCCTACCAGAACGATTTCGACCTGGGCAAAAACAGGGATAGTAATTACGTCTATGGCCCAGGAGCACCCAGAACCGTTTTTGTTGGACTAAGGATCAAATCATTGTAAGAAGTATGAATAGAAGGCTTACTTTATGGATATTCTTGGGCCTAACCACTTTTGGCTCCTGCATTACTTATGCCCAAGCCAACACCGAGGTACAATGGATCAGCTTCGAGCAGTTGCACGATTCCCTTAAGGTGCATCCCAAAAAAGTATTTATCGATTTCTATGCGGCTTGGTGTTCCCCCTGCCTAAAAATGGACGAGGTAGCGTTCAAAGACCCCAAGGTAGTCCACAAACTCAACAAAGACTATTATGCCGTGAAAATGAATGTGGAAACAACCGACACCATAATTTTTGGACAACAAAGCTTCACCAATAAAAAAAGCAATAAACGCAATCCAATGCACGAAATTCCCCTTCTGTTATCCAGCAGAAAAAATGCCCCCTTTACCTTGCCCGCAATAGTTTTAATGGATTCCACCTTTAAAGCCCAAGCGCGATATTTCCAATATTTGGACGCGGAACAATTGCTCTCAATACTTGAAAAAACACCATAATCAAAGGCACACTTTTACCATTCTAGTAAATGTATGTTCTATAAATAGAATTTGTACTTTTGGAAATATCCTGTATCAAAAAGAGACCATGTCCAAGGCCACATACGATTACATTATTATTGGTGCCGGTGCTTCCGGTCTGCTATTGGCCGACGCACTGGGGAAGGATAGTTTCTTTTCGGAAAAATCAATTCTTTTGTTGGACAAGGACTTGAACAAACCCAATGATCGCACCTGGTGTTTTTGGGAAAAGGGCAGGGGTGCATTTGATGCCATTCTACACAAAACCTGGGACCATATTTTTGTAGGGGATGATCATTATTCCAAACGCACACCCATTGCCCCCTATGAATATAAGATGATTCGCGCAGAGGATTTTTACCATGCGTATCGGGACAAAATTAATCACCACGCCAACATCACTTTTTTAGAAGGGAACGTAAAAAATATTAAGGATATGGGCCATGAAGTTATGGTCTCCACTGATGCTGATACGTTTAAGGGCAAAAGAATATTTAATAGTATTTTTGATTATAAGCCACTGTTAAAACAAACCAGATACCCCGTTCTAAAGCAACATTTTATAGGCTGGTTTGTAAAAACCTCCAAGCCTACCTTTGATAGGAACCAGGCTACTTTTATGGATTTTTCCGTCCCGCAAAAAGGAAATACCCGTTTTATGTATGTACTGCCATTTTCCGAAACGCAAGCTTTGGTGGAATACACTTTGTTTTCCAAAGAGGTACTCCCTGATCACGAATATGACGAAGCTATAAAAACATATCTTAATGATGATCTAAATTGTAAGGAATACGAAATAATAGAAAAGGAAAAAGGAAGTATCCCCATGAGCTGCTATGATTTTAACCTTCACAATAGCACAAACATGTTACATATCGGGGTTGCAGGGGGATGGGCCAAGCCCAGTTCCGGCTATACATTTATGCGGACGGTTCATAAAACACAGGCCTTAATCCCCTTTTTAAAAAAGGACAAACCCCTAAATACCTTTTCAAAGAGGGACCGATTTTGGTTTTACGACCTCCTTTTATTGGATATTTTATACAAGGACAACCATAAGGGGCGGTTAATTTTTGGACAATTGTTTAAAAATCGGACCCCACAAAAAATCTTTGCCTTTTTAGATGAAAAATCTACAATTTGGCAAGACCTAAGCATTATTTTGGCCTGCCCCAAAAAAGAGTTTATCAAAGCCTTTGTGCGCAGGATATTTTTAATTTAACAAGCATTATTTTACAATACTGATATATACACGTATATTTTACAATTTATAAAATGATAACTCCTATGCGCACCATATTTTTCCTCAGAACTGCCTTAATTCTATCTTTTTTTGGCCTTTTTGCCATTTCCTGCAATAAAAAACCCCAACAACCACAAGAACCCTTATTGGTTATAAAGGAAGATACGGCAACGGCCCGAACCAGATTTAAGGAAATAAGGGAAAATGTACCGGCCCAAGTCGCGGATGGGTTAACCCTCTCTTTATGGGCTTCGGATTCACTGGCTCCGGATCCGGTGGCCATGTCGGTGGACGACTATGGAAACATTTACCTTACCAGGACCAATCGCCAAAAAAATTCAGAATTTGATATTAGGGGATTTAGACATTGGATGACACCCTCCATTGCCATGCAATCCGTGGAGGATAGAAAAAACTTCCTGCACCAAACCTTCGCCACCGAAAAAAGTGCTGAAAACGAGTGGCTAAAGGACCTGAACAAGGATAGTATCCATGATTGGCGAGACCTTACGGTACAAAAAGAGGAAATATGGAAGTTAGAAGATCAAAATGCTACTGGTTATGCTAATATGGCGACTAGAATTCTGAACGATTTTCACGAAGAAAAATCGGACGTTGCCGGAGCTTTGTTGGTTAGAAAAAATGATATGTTCGTTGGTATTGCCCCGGATATGTGGAGAATTACCGATGAGGATGGAGATGGCGTAATGAACGATAAAACTTCCATTTCCCATGGATATGGGGTTCATATAGGTTTTGGTGGTCACGGAATGTCGGGAGCCATTGAAGGCCCTGACGGAAGAATTTATTGGGGTATTGGGGATATAGGTGCCAATATTACCACTGCTGATGGGATACATCACAAATACCCAAATCAGGGGGTTATTGTCCGATCCAATCCCGATGGCAGCGATTTTGAAGTTTTCGCGGCCGGTGTGCGTAACACCCACGAATTTGTATTTGACGAATACGGTAATATTATTACTGCGGACAATGACGGGGACCACCGCGGAGAAAGTGAACGCTTGGTATATATAGTGGAAGGATCGGATGCAGGTTGGCGCTCTAACTGGCAATATGGCAAATACACCGACCCCAAAAACAATGGGTACAATGTTTGGATGGATGAAAAACTATTCGTTCCACATTGGGAGGGTCAGGCCGCCTATATTATACCGCCCATTATGAACTTTCACAATGGGCCTACAGGAATGGCCTACAACCCGGGCACCGCCTTGGGCAAGGAATGGAAAAATAAATTCTTTCTGGTAGAGTTTGTTGGCAATCCCAGTAGATCACATATATGGAGTTTCGACCTTAAACCGAAAGGTGCCTCCTTTGAACTAAATAAGGAACAAGATATTTTAAGTGGAATCCTACCTACGGGAATTCGTTTCGCCCCCGATGGTGCTCTTTATATTGCAGATTGGATGAACGGTTGGGATACCAAAAATTATGGTCGTGTATGGAAATTGGATGTTGCTGAGCACAAAAATGACCTGAAAGCGGAACGTATGGAAACTGAGCGATTAATGACTTTGGACTATACAGATCAAAACATTGACAAATTGATCCAATTCCTTTCTTATCCCGATATGCGCATTCGCCAAAAAGCCCAGTTCGAACTGGCAGATAGGGATAACAAGGGCTACAAAGCCTTTGTAACTGCCATTGATCAAAAGGAAAACCAACTGGCCCGAATCCATGCAATTTGGGGCATAGGGCAGTTGGCACGAAAAAAAATGGAAAGGGCCCAACCCTTATTGAACCTTTTAAAGGATAATGACCCGGAAATTGTGGCACAGACCGCCAAAATTTTGGGTGATGTTAAATATAACAATGCGGGCAAGGAATTCATTTCCCTACTTAAACACGAAAATGCACGGGTACGATTTTTCGCCGCCCAAGCCCTGGGTAGGATTGCGGAAAAAAATGCAGTTGAGCCACTTTTGACCATGCTGGAAGCTAATAAGGACGAAGACCTCTATCTAAGACATGCCGGGGTACTGGCATTATCAAGAATAGGGGAAGTTGCACCAATTGTTGCCCTGGCCCATAGCAAAAACAGAAGTTTACGTATTGCCGCTGTATTGGTTTTAAGAAGATTACAGAATGAACAGGTGGCCTTATTTTTAAAGGACCAGGATGAGTATATTGTTACTGAGGCCGCTAGGGCAATAAATGATGATTGGTCCATTGTACCTGCCCTGCCTGCCTTGGCCGCCTTGCTGAAAGAAGAAAGATTTACCTCAGAACCATTGTTGAGAAGAAGTATCAATGCCGCACTTAGGGTTGGAGGAGATAGGGAGCTGGACCTACTGATCGACTTTGCACGTAGAACAACTGTCTCCAGCACCTTAAGGGGTGAAGCATTGGCCGCCATAGGTTCTTGGGCCTCCCCTTCCGTTTTGGATAGGGTGGACGGACGATATAGGGGCGAAATTAATAGGGATGCCCTTGCCGTTAAACAGGGAATAGAAAAATATATCTCCGAATTTTTAAAGGATAAAAATCCTACTATTTTGGTGGCTGCGGCCAAGTCCATAAGTGCCCTCGAGATAGAAGGTTACAATTCCAAATTGGCAACTATCATGAAAAGTCATGCTTCCCCAGAGGTACGGTCTGCTATGTTAACCGCACTTGGCGCTTTAAATTACGCCAATATTGAAGAGGCCATGAGAATCGGGATGGCAGATAAAGATAGGGATGTGCGTACCGTAGCCGTAGGTTTGGTAACCCAAGTAGATATCCCCAAAGAAAAATTGCCCGCTATTGTAGAGCCCATATTTAAAAGTGGATCTATTAATGAACAACAAAAAATGTTGAGTGTATTGGGAGAAATGTCGATTGAAAAAAGCAAGGACGTCCTAAGTTCCCTAATAAAACAGGGTAATAACAAAAAACTTTCCAATGGAGTTATCTTGGATTTAACAGAGGCTGTTGAGGCTACCCAATCCGAAGAGCTTATTGCTCAATTGGACATCTTAAAAGCCCATGGAGACGGTATGGAGGCTTATACCGAGACGCTTAATGGAGGAAATAGAAGGGCAGGTTTTCAGTATTTTAATACCAATTCGGCCGGACAGTGCGTTAGATGCCACGCCCTTGGTGGTGCCGGAGGAACTGTGGGTCCTGCTTTGGACAATATAGGTAATATTTTGGACAGGGAACAGCTACTTGAAGCCTTGATCAATCCAAGCGCACGTTTGTCCCCAGGGTATGGAATGGTTACCGTTACACTAAAGGACGGACAAACAGTTACGGGAATATTGGAAGAAGAAACCGAGGATGAGTTAATATTAAGGACTTCGGATGCGGAACCCATGGAAATTGCCTTGTCCAGGATAGACAAAAGACAAAATATGGCCTCGGGGATGCCACCCATGGGGAGCATTATGTCCAAAAGGGAAATTAGGGATGTAATAGAATTTTTGACCAATTTGAAAAAGGATTGACCAGACCCCAATAATATACTATACCATCTTAAACCTCACGATTCATTAAGGCAGTGCCAAACTGCCTTAATAGGTCCTTTTTCCCTGGTTCCAGTTTCAGCTTTTCCAAGGTTTTGAAGGCCCTATCGGTATAACTCTTTATTTCTTCAATAGTTCTAGATACTGCTCCTGTCTCTTCAAACAATTCCTTTACGGTGGATATTTTGTCGGTGGGGTCCATAGGTTTAATGGAAAACAGGTGTTCCAATTCCTGTGCCTGCTTCAAGGTTCCCATTTCCAAGGCTTTTAAATACAAATAAGTCTTTTTATTCTCAATTATATCGCCCCCAATCTGCTTTCCAAAGCTCTCTGGATCCCCAAAAGCATCCAAATAATCGTCCTGCAATTGAAAAGCAATACCTAGATTCTTTCCAAAGTCATATATTAAATCTTGCAAATCGTCTGGTCTCCCTGCAATTATAGCTCCCATTTTCATGGCCGCTGCCACCAATACTGCAGTTTTATTTTGGATCATGATCAGGTATTCCGGAATTGTAACATCTTCCCTGCTCTCAAAATCCACGTCATATTGCTGACCTTCACACACTTCCAAGGCGGTCTTACCGAACAATTTCATTAATTTTTTATAGGTGGCATCAGGATAACTTTCCAACAACTGATAGCTATATATCAACATGGCATCCCCGGAAAGGATCCCCGTATTCAAGTCCCACTTTTTATGCAGTGTTTGCTGCCCCCTTCTCAATGGCGCCCCATCCATAATATCATCATGAACCAAAGAGAAGTTGTGAAATACCTCTATGGCCAACGCAGCGTCCAGGGCCTTTATATAATCGCCCCCAAAAATATCAGTGGTCATTAATGTCAATACCGGCCTTAATCGCTTCCCGCCTAAATTTAAGATATAGGAAATCGGCTCATATAGATGTAGCGGTTCCTTAACTTTCACTTTTTTTTCCATATGGGCCAAAAACTCGGACCTATATTGTTCAATACTCTGCATAATGGCAATTTTATTCAAAAATACATTAAAAGGAATCACCTACCATAGGGAAACAATTACCGACGCAAAAAGAAAGTGAAAGTCCAAAATGTTAAGAAAACGTAAAACTTAGGAAACTTTTTTTGTTTTATAAGTTTCCAATACTATCTTTGCCTGCTCTATGAAAGAAAAAATTTTGGAAAAGGCAACGGATATGTTTTTGAATCTCGGATTCAAAAGCGTTACCATGGACGATCTGGCGAATGAAATGGGAATATCAAAAAAAACGATTTATACCCATTTCGAAAATAAAACAAAATTGGTGCAGGAATGCACTTTTAGTCTAATGGGCCAAATAAATTCAGGTGTAGAATTGATATGTGCCAATTTAAAGAATCCTATAGAGGAACTGTACGATATTAAAAAATTTGTCATTTCCCACTTAAAGGATGAAAAATCTTCCCCCCAATATCAATTGCAGAAATACTATCCTAAAATTTTTGCCAATCTTAGGAAAAAGCAATACGAGATTATGCAAGACTGCACCGTAAACAATATTAAAAGAGGATTGGAGCTAGGCATATACAGGGAGAATTTAAATGTAGAATTTGTATCGCGTATCTATATTTCGGGAGTGGCCAGTATTAAAGATGACCGCTTTTTTCCAGAGGGCAATTTCTCCGCAAAAGAGTTACAGGATTATTTTCTGGAATATCATTTGCGTGGAATTGTAACACCAAAGGGCAGAAAGATACTAAATGATATCATTGATTCTACACATGAATAAAAACAGATTAATGAACCACTCAAAAAACACTAACTATAACAACATGAAAAACAGTCTTTTAGCACTCTTTGTGCTATTTACAGCTACTTGTTCCTATGCACAGGAACAAACATATAGCTTCACCCTGGAAGAAGCTATCGACTTTGCCCTTGAAAATAATTACAGTGCCATTAATGCCGATCGGGATCTGTTGGATGCCAAAAAGCAAAAATGGGAAACCATTGCTACGGGGCTTCCGCAAATTAATGGAGCCGTAAGCTATCAAAATCAACTAAAGCAACCTGTATCGTTATTGCCCGGTGAATTAGCGGGCCAAGAGCCTGGAACCTTTATTCCCATTGTTTTTGGACAACCACAAACTGCCAGTGCCACTGCAACATTGAAACAACAGATATTTGACGGATCTTATCTTGTTGGAATTCAGGCGGCAAAAACCTTTATTGCCTATAGCGGCAACTACAAGGAAAAGACAGAATTGGAGGTACGCACTGCTGTTGTTGAAGCCTATGGCAATGTGCTATTATCGCAGGAAAGCGTTGCCATCTTGGAAAAAAACAAGGCAAACTTGGAAAAGAATCTCTTTGAGACCCAAAAACTCTTCGAAAATGGCCTCGGCGATGAAGAAAGCGTTGAGCAATTGCAAATTACCCTATCCTCTATTGACAATCAACTAAAGAACTCCTTGAGGCTCCAGACCATTACCTTACAGATGTTAAATTTAATTATGGGACTGGATATAGACGCCCCTACCAAATTAAATGAAACCCTATCCGATCTGGCCCAGGAACAAATCCGTTTAAATCTTTTGGAGGAAGATTTGGTAATTGACAACAATATCGACTTTAAAATAGTTACCAATCTTAACCAGCAAAGGGAATTGGAGCTTAAACTTCAGAAAAGTTTGGCCTTACCCACCTTAAATGCTTTTGTGAATTATGGAAGTACTTCCTACAGTGACAAATTCAACTTTTTTAGTAATGATACGGATTGGTTCGATTCGTCCGTACTGGGATTGGATTTGCATATTCCCATCTTCAGTTCCTTAGGAAGAAGTGCAAAAACGGCCAGGGCAAAAATAGCTTTGGAAAAAGCAAGGACCCAATTGTCCGAGACCGAACAAAATATTCGGTTACAACACCAAACAGCCAAGAGCAACTATCTCTTTTCCATTGAGCAGTATAACACTGCCAGCGAAAATTTGGCCTTGGCAGAGCGTATTGAAAAGAAAAACGAAATAAAATATGCGGAAGGACTTGCCTCCAGCTTTGAGCTAAGACAGGCGCAAACGCAATTGTACTCTGCACAACAGGAATACTTGCAATCCATGGTAGAGGTCATCAACAAGAAAACGGCATTGGAAACGGTACTTAACAGTAAACTATAACATCAACCTAGAACAAACAACTATGAACAAAATATTTCAAATATTCGTATTGGGAACCCTATTGGTTTCTTGTGGAAACGACAATCAACAAACGGTCGACGATCTTATCTCAGCAGCTGACCTCAATGCTCTGAGAGCCAAAAAAAGCGAACTTTTCGAACAACAAAAAGTGCTGGAAAACGAAATGAAAAAACTGGATTCGGTAATAGGCTCCATGAGCGGAAATGAAAACCTTCCCCTGGTGACCACAGTTATAGCCAATACCCAAAAATTTGACCACTACCTTGACCTACAAGGGGACGTAAAAACAAAACAGAATGTACTGATCTATCCAGAGATGCAAGGTGTATTGCAAAGGGTATATGTAAAGGAAGGGCAACAGGTTAGCAAGGGTCAAATCTTGGCCACTATAGATGATGGCGGTATGGGCAGCCAGCTGGAGCAACTAAAAACCCAGGCCCAATTGGCAAAGACCACCTTTGAGCGCCAAAAAAGATTGTGGGAACAAAAAATAGGTTCCGAGATTCAGTATTTACAGGCCAAGACCAACTATGAGGCATCCGAAAATACGGTTAAGCAAATGGAGAGCCAATTAGGCAAGTCCACCATTAGGGCTCCTTTTTCCGGAATTATAGATGATGTAATAAAGGACCAGGGAACAGTGGTGGCCCCCGGTGCTGGATCAGAAATTTTCAGAATAGTGAACCTTTCCGATATGTATATAGTAGTGGAGGTACCGGAAACCTATCTTGGCAGTATACAAAATGGAAAGGAAGCCAAAGTTTATTTCCCAGTCCTAGGCGATAGTATTATGACCAATATTAGGCAAACAGGAAACTTTATAAATCCCGGCAATAGGTCTTTTACGGTTGAAATCCCTGTACCCAACAAGTCTGGGACCATTAAGCCCAATTTGAGCGCCAAGGTACAATTGAACGATTATACCAGCGAAAATGCCATTCTTATTCCACAAAGTATTGTTTCAGAAAATGCGGATGGAGAGCAGTATGCCTACGTAGCCGAAGACTTAAATGCGGAAAACGAGGCAGTAGTCAAAAAGATTATCATCACCACGGGCAAGACCCAAAATGGTTTTGTGGAGGTTCTCTCGGGAATCAGTACTGGAAATCATATCATTAAAGAAGGCGCCCGAAGCGTTAAAGATGGTCAAAAAGTAAAAGTTTTAAACTAACAAGTCCATGAGCAAACTACAAAAAAACGCAGACAAGGAATTTAGCTTATCGTCATGGGCTATAGATAACCCGTCGGTTATATATGTAATGATCGGTATCTTCTTATGGATCGGGTTTTCATCCTATTTGGCCATGCCCAGGGAAGACTTCCCCGAAATCATTGAAACCAAGATCTATATAAGCACCCCCTATCCTGGTAATACAGCGGAGGATATTGAGAGATTGATAACGGATCCCTTGGAGGATGAACTAAAGAATATTAGCAATGTGGTGGAAATCATTTCTACCTCGCAGGAGGATTATTCCATTATTACTGTTGAGTTCGACGAAGAGATTACCGTTGAAGCGGCAAAACAAAAGGTAAAGGATGAGGTTGATGGTGAAAAAGCAAGTGAAGACTGGCCTACCTTTAACGGGGCCAAAGTAGAACCCAATGTGTTCGACCTTAATTTTTCCGAAGAAGTTCCTATCATGAACATCAACTTTACCGGGGATTATCCTGTAGAGAAATTAAAGGAATATGCCGAATATCTGCAGGACGAAATTGAAAATCTCCCAGAAGTAAAAAAAGCCGATATTCGTGGAGCACAGGAAAAAGAAGTGGAAGTAGCGGTGGACGTGTATAGAATGATGGCGGCCAAGGTTAGTTTTGACGACGTTATGCAGGCCATAGGCAATGGCAATATGACCATGTCCGCTGGTAATTTAAAAGTTGGTGGACAAAGGCGTACCATACGCATATTGGGCGAAATTGAAGATCCTAGCCAGCTGAACGAATTTGTGGTAAAATCGGATAATGGAGCGGTATATTTAAAAGATATCGCGACCGTTCATTTTGACGAAAAGGACAAAACTACCTACGCTAGGGAATTTGGCGAAAGTGTGGTGATGCTCGATGTAAAAAAGAGAGCAGGCCGAAATGCCATATCGGCATCGGATCAAATCAAGGAAATAGTCAAGACCACAAAGGCCAACTATTTTCCTCCGGACCTTCATATTTCCATAGCCAACGATTCATCAACAAGAACGCTCAACCAGGTAGATGACTTGGTCAACAATATTATTTTCGGAATTATTTTGGTGGTTGGGGTCTTAATGTTCTTCTTAGGCTTTCGCAATGCCCTTTTCGTTGGCTTTGCCATACCCATGTCCATGTTTATGTCTTTTATGATCCTGTCCTGGTTGGGCTACACTCTTAATACCATGATTCTATTCGGAATGATCATGGGCTTGGGAATGTTGGTAGACAATGGTATAGTGGTGGTAGAAAACGTGTATCGCCTAATGGACGAGGGAATGCCCCGTATTGAAGCTGCGAAAAAGGGAATTGGTGAAATTGCCTTTCCCATTATTATTTCAACTGCCACCACTGTAGCGGCCTTTGTGCCGCTTGGATTATGGCCAGGGATATTCGGACAGTTTATGATCTATTTTCCAATTACCTTATCGGTAGTTTTGGGATCCTCCCTGTTTGTAGCCATTTTTATGAACTCCATGCTGGTTTCCAACTTCATGGACACGAAGGAAAAAGAACTTACCTTAAAACAGCTGGTACGTATTAGTATTGTTATGGGAGGTCTTGGCTTATTGATCCTATTGTTCGGTGGGGCTATGAGAGGATTGGGCTCGGTAATGATCTTAACTGCAGCCATGTTTTGGGTATACAAATACGTATTGAAAAAATGGGCAGTACGCTTTCAAAAAAATACGATGACCCGTTTTGAAAACTGGTATGAGAAAAGATTGGTACATGCCTTAAGGGGAAGAAATGTTTACTGGTATTTTGGAATAACAGCGATGCTTTTAGTGGTTGTGTTTATGCTTTTTGGCATGTCTGTGGGCAGTGGAAGAACCAAAATAGAATTCTTTCCGGACAATATTCCCAATGAAATATATGTCTATATAGAATACCCAGAGGGTACTGCCATAGAAAAAACCAATGAAATTACCCTTGATATTGAAAAAAGGGTCTATAGTATTGTCAATGACGAGGCTTATTTTCACAATGGGGAAAACTTCATTGTTACCACCGCCGTATCCCAGGTTGGTGAAGGTGCCGGTAACCCCTTGGCCGATGGAGGTTCTTCGGCAGAGATGCCCCATAAGGGCAAAATCACCGTCAACTTCAGTGAATTTAAATATAGACGAGGTGTAAATACGGAGGAAATCCGTGCCAAGGTTCAATCCGGACTAAGTGGTATTTATCCCGGTGTGGCCATTTCCGTGGAAAAAGAGGCCAATGGCCCGCCAGCAGGTTATCCCATTAACATTGAATTGGAAGGGAAAGATTACAACCAACTGATCAATACCGCAGAGGATATCAGAAACTTTATCAATACCAAAAACATCGCCGGTATAGAAGAAATAAAGATAGATGTAAACAAAAGTAAACCTTCCATGCAAGTTGCCGTAGACCGTAAGAAGGCAGGTGAGCTAGGGGTTTCCGTAGGGCAGGTGGGGAACCAGTTGCGAAGGGCCCTTTTCGGCGAAAAGGCTGGGGTTTTTAAGGAAGATGGGGATGATTATGATATCAATGTCCGCTTTAGCGAAGATTTAAGATATAATAAAAGTGCCCTTTTTAACCAAAATATCATTTTTAGGGACCCGTCTACGGGCAAGATCAAGGAAATTCCTATTTCAGCCGTAGCCACCGAAAGAAATACCTCGGCCTTTAGTGCCATTAAACACAGGGACAATAAACGAGTGGTAACCGTCTATTCCGGACTTCAACCTGGATTTACGGATGCGGCGGCCATCGTAGCCGAGATTCAAAAGGAAATGGAAGAATTTAAAAACCTTCCTGCCGATATTAAAATAGACTATACCGGACAGATAGAAGAGCAAAACAAGCAGATGATGTTCTTGGTCGGGGCGTTTTTCACCGGTTTGGGACTTATTATGTTGATTTTGATATTTCAATTTGGCGGTATTTCCAAGCCATTGATCATTATGATTGCTATTTTCCTAAGTTTTATAGGGGTATTTGGAGGCCTGATGATTACCGGATGGTCTTTTGTAATCATGATGACGATGATGGGAATAATTTCCTTGGCAGGTATTGTGGTAAACAACGGGGTGGTTCTACTGGATTATACCCAGATACTCATAGACCGTAAAAAGGTAAAGCTTGGCATGGATGATAAGGCCCTTTTAACCAGGGAAGATGCAACAGAAGCTATTATTAAAGGAGGAAAGGCAAGGTTGAGACCCGTACTACTAACGGCAATAACCACCGTTTTAGGGTTGATTCCCCTGGCAATCGGTTTAAATATCGACTTCTTTGCCTTATTTTCAGAATTTAATCCGCACATCTACGTAGGTGGAGACAATGTGGTGTTCTGGGGTCCTTTGGCCTGGACAGTTATTTTTGGATTGATAGTGGCCACCTTCCTAACATTGATCATAGTACCTGTATTATTTAATATTACCTACAGGATAAAAATAGCCCTAAGGGGCAGTGGTGAGCCAAAAACTAAGGAAGTAGCAGCAGCTTAGGTTGTTGGCAACCCAATAGAAAAGAGCCTGTTTTGGTAAAACAGGCTCTTTTTTTGTTCTAGCCTCCTCCCTAATTCAGTCATTCCCCTCCCTTTGGCAGAGATACCCCATCACCCAAGTTATCTTAGGCTCCCAATCCAAGTCTGGTAAACCCGGCCAAATACCATGGATTTTGAAAGCCCGGTTATGGTCTAAAGCCACGCTCCCTTATTTGAACAATGAACAGCATGACCAACTGCGGGATCAATCCTAAAAGTTGTGTGTGAATTACAAAAACATATAATTTACTATCTCAAGTTTGTGTCCTGTTCATTTTTTGCATCGCCCAAAAAACG
>NZ_QJJZ01000033.1 GCF_003201775.1 Arenibacter sp. ARW7G5Y1
CAGCCTGCAAAGATCCAAAAAACCATTAGGAGATGACCAATTGACAACACCATCCATATAAGATATATTACACATGAAAACAACATATAGAAAAAAGCAATAACACATGCAATACGCCACCATAAATAAAAAGGATTTTTGAAATACTTTTATTTGGAATATTACCATCGGATAGAAATATAATATTGCTGAACCCTAAGTCGTAACATTTGTTTGGACAGTAGGTAATATTAATGTTTATGATCTTTTTTCATAGGCTAGAATAGTTATCTTAGAATTTAGCATTCGCATCGAAGTCAAGTAGAGAACAAAAATCACCTTATTAAAAAACAGACTTAGGAATGTAGGCGTATTTGAAACTCTTTTTACTTATACAACTCTGATTATCATTTTTTTATTAAAAATTAGAAACCCAAAAGTAAATAAATCTTATTGCCTAGTTTTTTTTGTAGATCCTTAATTCAGTTGTTACTTGCTATACTTAGTTGCCCAGCTGGCCTTATGTTTTTAGACAGTTCATCATAAAACTTTTGGGCTTCCATTCTTAGACGGGTAGCTATTTCCGGCTGCTGCGTCAAACGGTTGAACCTTTCACCTACATCTGTCCCCAGGTTATACAATTCTTTAGCTACTAGCACTCCACTACTATCTACATTTACCATAAGTTTCCATCGATCATCCCTTATACCAAGATAGTTCGCCTCCCCCTCACGACTTCCTCCCATGTAATGAAAAAAATTATGGGGACTCATTGTACTTTTACCCGAAAGAACAGGCCATAGATCCCGTCCATCAATAGCCCTATCCATTGGGATTTTCACACCAGCGAGACCCACCAAAGTGGGAAAGATATCAAGATTTCCAGAAAGTAATCCTGAAATGCTACCACTAGGGATTTTCCCTGGCCAACGAAAAATGGCAGGCACCCTAATACCCCCTTCATATAAGGTTCCTTTACCAGCGCGCAGTGGTCCTGCCGATCCCCCATCTATCCCATACTGAAGCCAAGGGCCATTGTCACTAGTATAAATAATTAAGGTATTATTATCCAGGCCAAGATCTTTAATAAGCCCCATAATTCGCCCCACACTTCCATCGAGCTCCATTATGGCATCGCCATATAGTCCCCGATAGGATTTGCCTGCATACTTTTCTGAAACAAACAAGGGAACATGTGGCATACTAAAGGCTAAATAAAGAAAAAAGGGATTCTTATTTTGTTTTGTTATAAAATCCAAGGCCGACTCGGTATATCGGTCGGTCAATTGCTGTTGATCAGGATTAAGTTCGATAATTTCTTCGTCAATCATAAGGGGTAAATCGTTCGGGAAACCCTTTCCTAAAGGATAATAACTTCCTTGACCCGCAAATCCGGTATAAGTGGCACGACTCCTAATGGCAAGCATAAGACTGTCTTCATCCATTTTAGGAGGCATATTGGGATGGTATTTCCACATATCATTGGAATAAGGAATTCCAAAATATGAATCAAATCCTTGCTGTGTAGGGAGAAACTCCGGGGCATCACCCAGATGCCATTTACCAATGCATTTCGTAGCATAACCCTGATTCTGTAGAACTTCGGCTATGGTTAATTCATTAGGATTAAGACCATAGGGAGAAGAAGGGCCAGGATTCCTTGCATGACCTACACGGGGTGGGTAACAACCAGTTAGCAATTGTGCTCGTGAAGGTCCGCAAAAAGGGGCAGCATAAAAACTTGTAAAACGCATTCCCCCAGCTGCCATCAAATCTATATTGGGTGTGTGGATATTGGGAGATCCATAGCACCCCAAATCGCCGTATCCCTGATCATCTGTAAATATTACAATAATATTGGGCGATACCTTCGATGTTTTTTGGGTATGGCCACATCCATACAAGCAACTTATTGTCGCAAATATCATTCCTTTACTTATAGCTCTATACCCATAATAAAATACTTTATTTTTCATATCGTTACGGTAACTTAATTATTGTCCCTCCTTAGATCGTCTGGATCAATGACATGAAGGATTTGCCATATGTCCAACCTAGATGTGATTTTTATCTCTCCTTAAATAAAATCTCCAGAGAACCCTTAGAATCGCCACACGCTTGGATACCTAAAAAAATGCCCTAATGAAGTAATAAAAGTAAATTATGAACATTCAAAGTGGTTGGCCAACTTTAGCGCTCCAGTCCCCTAGCGCTCGCCCTGCGCCTTCTTTCAATCTCCTTTGATTGATCTTCTTTCGTCATCAACGACATCTTACTTGGGAAATTCGATTGAATATATTCCCCCATTTTCTCTGGCTTGTCAATATTTTTAAGCATTCTAAAAACGGGGTCATTTTTTGATTTCATCCATTTTTTCAAAGCCTTTCTATATTTCTTTATTTCCTTCTGAAATGACGGGTCACCAATTAAATTATTAGAGCCATCCGGATCCGCCTGGACATCATAAAACTCTTCGAGAACACGATGTCTAAAAAAGTTGACATATTCGATATATTCAGGATGATTTGCCTCGATATCTTTGTTTATTTGTCCTTCGTTGTTATTGTAATATCTATAGCCGGTAGGTGCCCAAGGATTAAAAATATATCTAAATCGCTTAGTGCCGTATGAACGTATCGGCGTTGCCTTACCTGAAATTTTATAATCAATTTCTCCTATAACAAAATCTCTATCTCTCTGTTTCCCTCCTTCCAATAAGGGCAAAATAGATCGACCATCCAATTTATTTTTAATTTTTATTCCCGTTGCGTCCAAAAAAGTAGGAAAGATATCTACTTCGGAAATCATGTGTTCGGTATCTACCAGGCCTTTTCTCATATGCCTGGGATAATGCACGTAAAAAGGTGTTTTAGTACTTGCAACATAGCAATTTGCTTTAGCAAAGGGAAAAGCCGACCCATTATCTGAAAGTACCACTATTAACGTATTTTCATACAACCCCGAGTTTTTAAAAGCCTCTATAACGGCCCCAAAAGTATCATCAAACCTTCTAACAGAATTATAGTAATGACTTAATTCTAATTTTACCCTATCTGTCTTTGGTAAATAACCCGGGATTTCTACATCATCAACAGAGAACAGCCTGGACGGCTCTTCCGCTCCTTCTAATTTTTTTCCATCAGGATTGTGGAATATTCGATGGGGATCATGGGAATTAATCATCAAGTAGAACGGTCTTTCTTCTAATTTACACCTGTTCAAGAACTCTATTGTATATTCTGCATACTTTTGAGGACTCCTTCCTGAACCCAAATCTTCGAAATCTTTAGAAAAGTCCCAATTGAAATTGGGATCTGGGGTGGAATGATCCACTTTTCCTAAGATACCCGTTAAATAACCATTATCCTGAAAAACTTGCATTGTCGTTGGAACTCTTTTTTTCATATGTATAAATCCCATCATCCCACTAGAAACTCCGTATAGACCAGTAGCCATAATTGCTCTACTTGGAACGCAAATAGGAGTTATGGTATGTGCTTCGGTAAACTGAACACCTTCCTTTGCAAATTCAACCATATTTGGTGTCAAATCAGGGATAGAACGTCCGAATGAATTAACAGCTTCATACCCCAGATCATCAGCGGTAATGAGTAAAATATTTAATGGTTTTGTGGCTTTTTGTGAGAACAGACTGATGCTCGTAAGGTTTATTAGAACAATAAAGGCTCTCACTATAATATTCTTAGTAATCATTTTCACAAGTTGTTAGCACAATAATAATTAAGTCTTTCTAATGTTTATCCGGGAGTTCCCGCCTAAGTTTGCTGGATTTTAACACCTCAATATCAGCATCTTTACCAATATCATTTAAAAGTAGTTTCAACTCCAATACCTTTTCTGGATACTTACTTGCAAGGTTAGTCGTTTCCCCTGGGTCTATATTTAGATCGTAAAGTTCTTCTATCTTTTCCCTTTCACTATCAAAAGAATAATCGTAAATAGTATGCTCGGCCCGAAGGTATTTCCATTTTCCTTTACGCATGGCATTGACATAATAAAAATTATCCCGTGCTCCAGTAACACTTTTACCAAAAATGAGATCAGTTTGATCTACCCCATCAATTTTTCGATCTTCAGGTACTTTAAATCCAATTATTTGGGCAAATGTGGGCAACAAATCTATTGTTGCAAAAATTGCATTTGAGGTTTTATTGGCAGGAACCTTGCCAGGCCAACGAATAATACAAGGTACTCTGGAGCCTCCTTCGTAACAAGAGCCCTTTCCATTGCGAAACGGACCCGACTCTCCCCAAAATATACTGTCATTTACAAAATTTGCATTGTTCTTTTTCCATTTCAAATAGCCGGGATTGTTTCGTTTTTTCATGGTATAGCGTGGTTGATTCCAAGGACCATTATCAGTAGTGTAAATAACCATAGTGTTTTCTTTTAGATCCAGTTCATCTATTACATCTAAAAGCCTCCCGGTTTCATAATCAAATTCTTCCACGACATCGCCATACAGACCTCCCTCTGATTTTCCCGTATACGACTCAGACGCGTCTATGTTCATGTGCATCATAGTGTGTGATAGATATAGAACAAAAGGCATTTCCGAATCTCTTTTGTTTCTGAGGTAATCAATTGCCTTATCGGTATATAAAGAAATTAAACTGCCCATATCAGAGGTACTCCCAATCATTTTGTTATCCTCATAGAATTCTACCATTCCACCATCGTTAGCCCCTAAGGTCCCAAAATAATAGTCAAAACCTTGGGCATTTGGCATACGCTCTTTAATTGGAAGTCGGTTAGAGACATCCCACTTACCGATACATGCTGTTTGGTAACCTGCTTCCCTTATAAGTTCGGCAAAAGTAATCTCACTTGATGGCATACTCCACCCTTTACTGCGAATTGGGTAACGACCGGTCAACAGTGCCGATCTTGAGGGACCACATACGTGTTGAGCATAAAAGCTGGTAAACCGGGTACCTTCTTTTGCCAATTTATCCAAACGAGGGGTTTTGTTAGTTGTGCTCCCGAAAACACCTAAATCGGAATATCCCTGATCATCCGTAAAAATAATAACTATATTAGGTTGGTCTTGTGCGGTTACTTTACAACAAAACAAAAAGCCATAAAAAATTCCGAAAAACAATAATCTTATTTTCATTCCCAAGTATTTAGTCTTTGATAAGTTAAAAATGGTTGGCATTTATTTAATTTATATTTCCACCGGTTCTATATCCTTATTACTTTTAAATAGAAAGCTCCATTTAGAATAACACCGTTTTTATCCAAAAAATTGGTTGTTATTTTCGATTTTCCCTTTTTCAATTTCATCCTAAATTTTACATAAGTGTCTTGTGGTCTAGTATCAACCGTTTTATTAAAATCGCCCACTATTAATTGTGCCTTTGCAATAGGCCTAACACCAACTTCTGAATCAGGGCTACCGTCGTAGGAATCGATAAGGGGCTTTCCTGAACCTTCTGACCACCTCCTCAATTCTATTTCATATATTCCCTCTTTATCAACAATTACATCCCAATAACCTTTGGCCGTACCTTTTCTTAGATTAGCCTGGTTATCACAATAATCGCCTTGCCAATCACTAGAATAAAGCGTCATCGGGTTCGCAAACTGCGAACCAATAGTAATATACCTTTCACGTGCATACTCCACACTGACTTCGTCGTACCATTTATCATAGTAAGTTGACATTTTTTTCGCCACCTCTGGAAAGTCTGTTGCAACGTTCCTTTGTTGACCAGGATCACTTGGAAGGTGATAAAGTTCATTCTCCCCTACTAATCTCCATTTATCCCACATAACAACAGCTGAATCCCATTTTTCTCCACTCACCCTGTATTGTGAAACACACATCCGGTCATCTAATTTTTTAGTTTCTCCTTTCAACAAACTTGCCAAACTGGTTCCGTCAAACTTATCCTTATTAGAATCAAGTCCGCAAAGTTCAATTAAAGTTGGAAGTAAGTCTTGCACCTGAGTTAGTTCATTAATATCTGTGCCATGCACAAGCTTTCCATCCTTCCATCTAATAAATAAGGGAACTCGATGCCCTCCTTCATATACACTCCTCTTTAAATCTCTCATTCCGTCATTAAACAACTCTTGAGCATCCCTATTCTGAGTGCCGTTATCAGATAAAAAAATTAATATCGTATTATCTTGAAGATTCTCTTTTTTCAAAAAAACCTCTAACTTCCCTATATTCTCATCAATATTGGCAATCATTCCGAAAAAATTGGAGGGGATAGGTTTACCGGCAAAGTTCCCCTGGTAAGGACTGGAATAAGCATCCGCCACCCATTCTGGGGTATGCGGTGTATTGGTAGGTATGTAAACAAAGAAAGGTTTGTTTTCCGATTTTCTGTTTTTAATCCAATTCATTGCTTCATCAAAATAAATATCGGTACAATATCCTTCATATTTTTTATCAACTCCATTGTGCATTAAAACTGGATCAAAATAAGAATTCCCCCATGTATCCGCCAAGGAAGTAATACCCCAAGCCCGAAATGAAAGTACTTCTTGAAAACCACGAAATCGGGGACGATGAGGATAACTGTCTCCTAAATGCCACTTTCCAAACATCCCTGTTGCATATCCAGCTTTTGAAAAGTACTCGGGCATTAGTTTAATATCCGTACGTATCATAGAACGCCCTCTACAAACAAAGGTTGCCCCATTTCTCATTGCATCCAACCCAGTCATCAATTGACCTCTAGTGGGGGTACACATCGGAGCTACATGAAAATCTGTAAAACGGACAGATTCTTCCCTCAATTTGTCCATTTCCGGAGTTTTGATGATTGGATTCCCATGTGAAGACAAATCTCCATAACCCTGATCATCGGTCATTATTAAAATGACATTGGGTTTTAAAGGTACACTAGGTTCTTTACTACTTGATAATAATAGTACGGTCAATACTAATCCCAGTACCAAACAAGCCGAATATTTAATTTTCATAAGTTCTCGAATTTATAGTTTAAATATCTTTTCAAATGATATATCTATACACTGAGTTGGCCGTTTCTACTATGACTCCGATGTATTATTAATTGGAATTAAAAAAAACGTGCAATCGTATTAACCCCGTAATAACAAGTCTTACGCCTTTATTTTAATGATACTCCTAATGATGTCATTACTACTTTTGGATAAAGGCAAACACTCCCTTTCTATTGGCTACCACAACATCAATTTTTCCATCATTATTAAGATCGCCTGCCGTAATCTGACGGCCAACACCAGAATCATCATCTATCAAATAAGGTATAAATTCTACTGTCCCATCACTTTTTCTATTTGTTTTAAACCAAAATAATACAGGAGGGTCGTTGGAACCAGGGTCTTTACCATTATGCGCCTTGTAGCACTTCCCGGTAATAACATCGAGAACCCCATCATTGTCAATGTCGGCAAAGTCTAGCGCATGTAGTTGACTAAAACTTATCCCATAAGGATTATCATTTGGCGAATCAGTCATAATTATGTGTTCTTTAAAAGTAATTTTACTTTTACTTTCACTTATTTGCTCATGCCAAGAAAGTCCATATCCGTGGGCATTCATAGAAGTCACCACATCATTATCTCCATCACCATCTACATCATAGGCAAACATTTGAGCTCCTCCTTGATTGGGCGAGAAATCATATTTATGATATTTCCATGGATCCTTTTTATTCCATTTTTTTGGCTGTTCCCACCATCCACTTTTTTCAAGCACATCCAAATATCCATCTCCATTAATATCTCCACTTCCCAACCCATGACTAAAGCGAGCAAATCGGCTGGGATCATGTGGGCTAATTGCCAGCACCTTCCACTTATCATCCTTACCCTTCTTATATGGCAATGATATTGTAATATATCCATTACTATATGCGAGTAATTCCTTTTTCCTATCACCAATTATATCAATGTATTGTGGAGATTCATTACATACATTATCTTGAGCGTTAAAAGAAATATACTCAGGTTTTGAATTTTTGGATGTATTAAAATCTTTTCCAGGGTTTTTAAACCATTTACCATCTGAGGCAGGCAGTCCAATTTGCAAAATATCTGACCATTGATCTCCGTCAAAATTGCCGGAAAAAGTAAAAAATATATCAGAATACCCTGCCAATCCAGGGGCGTCAACGGGAAAATATTTAACCTGAGAATATGCATAAGACTGCTTATACTCTGGACCTTTCCACCAAAATGGGCCAGCAACGATATCCATAATCCCATCGTTGTCAATATCTCCCATAGTCGCTCCTTCCGAAACATATTTATCCAATAACTGAATCCTATTAAAGGCAACTTGGGTTTCAAGCACCTTCTTTTCTTGGGCTATTGCTACATTCCACAGCCCCAATACTGCTATGAAAATCGGAATCGTAATTTTATTTATGCTGTTTTTCATAATCCATTAATTTAAGGTTCTAATATAAGCCAGCAAATCTGAAACCTGCTCTTCTGAATAATTGTCTATTAGTCCTTTAGGCATAAATGACCGCCCACCGAGATGGCCTGATAATCGAATATCATCTGATTGAATGAACGTTTCTCCTCCTCCCATAAAGCCGAGTGTAACCCCACGGCTATCATTTCTCACAAGAAAACCCTCCACATTACTACCACTTTTTGTAACCACCCTATAAAGGGAGAAAGCATTTTCCACTGCTGCATCTGGATTGAGTATTGCCGTTAGCAAGGCTTCATTTTCTCTTGATGCCGATCCATCAAGAGCTGGCGCAAAATCGTACCCTTTGTCACCCACTCTATGACATTGTAAACAAACTTGAAATAACTGTTCTCCATTAGATGGATTTCCGGTACTCTTTTCTGCAATCGACATAAAGTGCTCCAATTTCGAAGCAAAATTCTTCTCTTCTTTTTCGGCTTGTTTTTTGGCCGCTTCCATTATTTCTACTCCAGTTTCGTCATTTGTATTTAAATTATATATTCTTTCAGCACTTGATAAATCGAAAGCTTCAATATCTAGCAGTCCATTTTTGAATGATTTTCTTAGTACCAAAGAGCCATGATTAGATTTAGACAATTGACTTATAACCTGTTTTTGTAGCACTTGATCTAGTTTGGGTAACCAAGCGTCCAAAATGGCACTTGCCAAAAATTGGTCAGTCTTTGCAATTGTACGAATAGCCAGAACCCTAAGCTCTGCTGACAACTCTTCCTTTTTCGCCAATTTTTCGAATAACTCTTTGTTTCTTTCTGAATCATCCTCAAGTGCTTTCATCACAAGTTCAATTGTCACATCACTGGAACCATCCTTAATTAAGGATACTACCGAACTTCGTAGTTTATTTATTCCTAGTTTACCCACTGCTTCTAGGCCTAATAACTGATGGGATTCTTCAGGGCTCTGCAGTAAATTTTGAATCGGTTTTACAAGCAGCGAAGTGAGCTCGTCCGACTGAACTCTCCCTAAATTCTCCAGTGTAAATGAAACATTTTCCACAGCGTTTTCTGCAGCCTCCAACACAGGTTTTACCGTAGAAAATACTTCTTTATTTGTCAACATATTGGCAATAAGAATAAAAGTAGGCTCATCCAGTTTTTTAATATCCGATTGCTCCCATAAAGCTACGAAGACACTTTCCTTCTGTGTTGTAGGCAATGCCTGACTAGCCCAAATAAGATTAGTTTCAGGGATTTTATCTGCCTCAGAAGAAGTTATATAATCATATAGCTGATTAGGGTAATTCTCCAATGTTTTTCTCGCCAAATATCTTTCCAGTTTTCGCTCATATGGGCCTCCCATATCATTTCCTCCTAATTCAGGTTTACAAGCCCTTACCAATAATTCGATGGTTCTTGAATTTGCGACACCAACTTCGTCCAATGTCCGAATAACTTGTGACCTGACCATCGGGGAACTATCTTCTATAAATTCTTCCAGAATATTGGCTAATTCATCCGCTGACAACGAAAAGGAGGTTAAAGAGCGTATAACTTCCTTGCGCATAGTATGTTTTGATGATTCAAGAAAAGTGTCAATTATTTTTTTGTCAAAATGATGTATCGCTTCCAACGACCACAAAGCTACAATTCGGGTTGCTTCATCTTGGGTTTTATCTAAAGCTAGGGTCACCAAATCCGGTGCCAGTTCTTGTACTTCTTTAGCAGAACGATCACTTATTTGATGCCATGCAGCACGCTTTTCCCAAATAGATGGTGATTTTAAATAATCCACAAGATTCTTAGTTTCTACTTTGTAGAAATTCGGAATTTCTCGCAGCTTTTGTGATTCATGTCGAATACGCCAGATACGACCATGGCTTTTATCCCGATCTGGGTGTGTAGTCGGCAGTTCGTTATGAGATACAATTTTATTGTACCAATCTGCAATATACAGGCATCCATCGGGGCCAAATTCCATATTTACAGGTCTAAACCAATCATCCTCAGAATATAATAAATCAGGTAAGTGTTCCCCTGAAACAGTACCATCTTCATTTCGGACCACTCTTACCGCATTAATGGTACTGGTAATTGGATTAGCCAAAAAAGCTACATTTTTCCATTCTTTGGGGAAAGAACCTTCGCTATCTTCAGCAAAAGCAAGTCCAGAAAGACCTGTTCCCCCCACTCTAAAATCAAAAAGTTCAGGCATCCACGGTTGATATGGGCGTATGCGTACATTACCAATTCCCTTGAAACCGACACCTGTTTCTAAAGGTACCGCGGCATAGCCTAAATCATTGGCTTCAGTTCCCCACCATTGGCCATTCGCCTTAAGTTGAAAACCCCAAATATTATTTAAACCCGAACTCAGTACTTCTAATTTTTTTCCATCTAAAGAAAATCTGGCGATTTTACTATAATCAATATTTACCTTCGCATTACTTACCACGGAAGACACTTCACCTTTATTAAGACCTCCCTGACTAAAATGTATCCAATTTCCAGGACCTCTGACCAAAACATGCGCCATGGTATGAGTATCCGTAATACCAAAACCTGTCAGTAACGGAACACGAGTATCCGCCTTACCGTCATTATTCGTATCATCCAAAAAGAACATTTCGGATCCCTGTGCAACATAACTACCATTTTTATATGGCAATATACTTTGCGGCAACGCAAGACCATCTGCCCACACCTCTGCCTTTACTGGAGAATTATCGTACAAATTTGAAAGTATAAGAATTTGGTCCACACCCTTAGTCTCACCTCTATACAAATCTAAAATACGCTTAAATTCGGGGTTCTCTTCTTGAGCTTCTGGGTCATTCATTAATGCCAATAAGTCCTTCCACTTGATATCTGCTACTGGGTCAAGTGGATACATTTTACCTGTTTGTGTCCAAAGTCTGCCTGCGTCATCAAAGGTAAGGTCAATTGGATTGATTATCCCATCTCGCTCGCTAGCAACCAACTCAATAGAAAATCCGTCAGGGAGAATAAAGCCCGCCAACTGCTCTTCAGGAGAATTTGCCTTTGTCCTTAATGATTGGGTTTTCTTTTGCTTACCAATCAGTTTTGCCCTTTTAGTTTCTTCATTGGATAATTTCGAATTCTCCTTACATGCAATAATTGGAAGAACCAACCAAGCAACTAATAAAAATATCTTTTTAATGTTCATCCCGATTATTTTAAATCATTCCAAAACTATAACTCCGTTATAGTAATGTTTATAAATTCTACCATCGCATTCCCTCCTTTGTGAAGTTGAAAACCAATAATACCCTTTGTAGGAATACTACTATCTTTCTCAATATATTCACATGTTTTAATTCCATTTATATAAAGTTCATGCTTATTGCCTTTCACGCGTACGATATAACTATTCCACCCATCCACTTTCAGTAATGATTTAAGACTACCCACATCACCACCTACTAATTTGGCACGACGATGTTCATCATAAATATCACCCCAATAACCATTTCCTATATCTGCTTGGTAGCCAACCATTTTACCCTCTATAATAGAAGAACGGTATTGAATGCCACTGTTTATCATACCACCACTATCTGGGTTGCCCGATAAGCGAAAAAGACAACGCAATTCAAAATCCTCATAAGTCTTGGTTGAACAGAGATAAGTGTTCGTTGGAACATTACTCAATCCGTCACCTCCTATTACCATTCCGTCTATAACCTTCCAAAGATTTTTATTCTCACTTTTTACAGGCTTCCAATCACTTAAATCAACAACATCTTTGGGCGGGACTGAATATACTGTCTGACCAAAAGAACCAATTGAGGTCAGAAAAATGACAAGAATACACGTAGTTTTAAATAAATTTGCTATCATGGTACATTATTGTTTATAGTATTTATGTTTGGCAACAAGATTAAACTCACTTCGTTATTCCTTTAAAATTGAATCGATTAAAATTATCGCAGCACCTTTCTCACTAGTGGCATTCTTGTTCAAGCGCCCTTTAAGGTTCGTAAGTGTTTTTTTGGTCTCCCCCGTATTAATATCCCCAATTCTTCGAATAGTATAATTCAGAATTTGAGGGATTTTAGTTTGTTCAGCAATCTTTAAGGCGCGTTCAGTGTCTAGCGCGACCAAAGGTTCAAATGCATACCACAGCATTAATGGTATGTTATGATCATCCACATCTTCCGACTTTTTCATCAAAGTCTCTAGCACTACCCATCTATTGGTGAGTTCCAATCTCTGCATACCAGAAGTTAAATAGAGCCTGACCAAAGGAGAATCATCGTTTTCCGCCATTGCGTCAAAAAGCTTTAATGTCTGTGGGGATACTTTCTTATTCTCACACAACAACTGAATTGCCCAACTTCGGATATACTCATTAGAATCTTGGAGCAATCCATTTAAGTCATTCTCATTAAGTCCATTGGTCACATGAAGTGTCCATAGCGCCCTTAATTTTCGAGTTACATCAGGATTCTCTATCAATATTTCCTTCAAAGCTTCATGCACCTTAGGATTAGGTCCTCGTTCTTGCAAAATAGTCCTTGCTATTCTCACATACCATTCGTTTTCATTTAATTGGTACTCGACCAGTTCCAAATCCGATGCTTTTGAAAGATCTACCTTTACCCATTTGTCATCTTTGTGAGTAATCTTAAAGATGCGTCCTAAGGTTTTGTCATGAACATCCGGATTCTTACTATGGCATTGATTTTGATCATACCAATCAATGGCAAATACCGATCCACTTGGGTCATATTTAAAATTCAACCATTGCGACCAAGAATCGTTCATATCTAAAAAATCCTTTTTATGAGAAGCTTTATATCCTGAACCGGACCGCCATAATTTATCATTGTTAAGTTTTGAACCATTAATATTATTCATAAAAATAGTGTTGTGGTATTCTTGGGGCCAAGTATTTCCTCCCAAATATATCATAGCTCCAGCATGGGCATGACCGCCACCTGCAGCTGCCGATCTGAAATTACCGGCATGAGGTCCTCGATCACCTAGGTAATGAACATGATCGGCGATAGTCTTAATATCGTCGTAGGTGTATGGATTAAAATGACTACTCCTGCCTTGACGCTGATATCGCGCACCTTGAATAACATGATACATGTGAGGGATTACACAAACAGTAATGAACGGATGTCCATAATCATTGAAATCAATTCCCCAAGGGTTACTCGTACCTTCAGAATAGAGTTCAAATTCATGTTTTGTTGGATGATATCTCCATACTCCAGCATTCAATTTAGTACGTTGGTCGTCAGTGCTCCCAGGCTTACCCACATTTGAATGGGTAAAAATCCCATGCACGCCATACAGCCAACCATCTGGACCCCACCGTAAATTATTAAGTACCTCGTGCGTATCATGAAGTCCCCAACCGTCAAGCAAAATTTCCGGAGGCCCGGCTGGTTTATCACTATCTTCATCAATTGGTATAAACATAAGATAGGGGGCAGCACCAACCCATACACCTCCCATACCAACTTCAATACCACTAGCCATATTTAAGCCTTCAATAAAAACTTTTCTTTTATCCAATGTACCATCACCGTTGGTGTCCTCAAATATCAAAATCCTATCTTTGCCTTTGCCTTCTTCTGCTGGAACTGGATAAGTATGCCCCTCAACAACCCATAACCTCCCCCGTGCATCAATTGTAAAACTAATAGGGCGAACTACATCCGGTTCAGCGGCCGCCAAGGTAATTTTAAAGTCTTTCGGAAGGGTCATTGCCTTTGCGGCTTCCTTCCCAGATAATCCTGAGTTTAATACTGGGTCTAAAGGAGGAAGGACAATAATGTCTTTTTGATAAAGTTCATTGGGAAAATTAGGACGTTCTGGATAAAACAAAAAGTCATCAAAATTGATGTGAGCCCATTTATCATCACGAATATATGGAATGGGAGAAGTTCCGCTCTCGTTGTCAATGATTCGAATAAAAATATTTTTCTTAAGATAGTCCCGTAAATCCACTACTACAGGCTGCAATGTAGCCCGACCTTGGCCAGTAGATTTAAAAATTACGTTTTCGGTGTCAGATTCTACAATTTCTACTCGCGTATCGGCTAAAGCACCACCTGAAACCTTAAAAGAAGCAAAAGGATGGGTGACTTCAAAAGGTACTGAAGTCAATGTACCTTTCAATTTATAATTTGTGGTCCCCCCACTGCTTAAAAAGAAATCCCCGTCGAAACCTATTTGCTCATCAGTATCATAAACCGTCGAAAGCCTGTTGAACAATGGCTTTTTAAATGCCTCACCTTCAGCCTTCCAATCACTTAGATTTCCCCTTTCAAAGCCCAAATTCAGTGGCTTACCATTTTTAAATGGAACAATGCCCGCAATTACCTGAGTCGAAAGGTCACCCTCTACAATTTCAAACTTACCCACCATTCCAGCAGCTCGATGTCCTGGTACTGTGCAATAATAAGTGTCATCATTTTCAGCCCAAAAAGTAATCTTGGTTGTCGACCCCTTCTCAAGTAAGGTTTCGCTTTTTACTCCTATTTTTTCCAAAGCTATATCATGTGTCATGGTTTCTCCGTTAGTGATATTAATGCGCACGCGATCGCCCTTATTTGCATACAAGGTTGGATTTCGAGTACCATCTTTAGCAAAATAACCAAGCATAGTTGCTTCCAGATGATATTCTCGATCAATAATTGTAGAATCTCTAATTTGCATTTCTGCTAATTTTTCTTTGCCATCGGACCTACAGCCAACTATTAGGAATAAGCTGAACAACAAAATACCTGACAACACCAGTACTGCATATTTTTTCATAAAAGGAATATATTGGCAATTAATAATCATTTTGTGTTAAAGTGAATTGATTTATTATTTTATACAGATATAGAAGTAGTTGAACTTTTCATAATAATAAAAATCAAGTCTATATTAATTTTACTACTTAATTACTAAGGGTAAATTTTGGCAACTTAATTATTTCCCCTCCATTTTTGGCCGACTCATGTGCTAAAATACCTACACAAGTAATATTTGCCGACTGTTTTGCGTTAGGATAAGGGGATTCTCCCTTCAATAAAGCATTAACAAACGCATGTACCAAATGAGGATGAGACCCTCCATGGCCTGCACCTTGAGTGAATGAAAGGTGGGTATTTTCATTGGTATCATAAACCCCATGGGTCGTAAAAGATTGTATTTCATTTGGAAGTAATTTTGCGAAATCAGGACTCACTATCTCTTCTGGAATTTCCGGTTCTGGTTTTTTTGAAGTATGCACCACTAAAGGTTTTCCTTCAATTAAAGGCCACTCTACCGATTTCTTGGAACCATATACTTCAAAACTTTCTCTATATTGTCTAGCAACATCGAACAATGAACGATATACATGTGCACTCAAATCTGAATTTCTAAATTTAATATGAGTAGTTTCTACTGCGTATGGAGAATTATATTCCTTAATTAAATCTTCCCTGATGGTACCCGACCCTAAACAGGAAACATATTCTGCTTCACCCTTGGTCAATCCCAAAACAGGCCCAACACAATGGGTCGCATAATGCATTGGGGGAAGTCCTGGCCAATATTCAGGCCAACCATCCATATCCTGTTGGTGACTAGCTTTTAAGAATTGTATTTTGCCCAATTTTCCACTTTCGTATAACTCCTTCATATAAAGAAATTCACGAGCATACAACACGGTTTCCATCATCATATAGGTTAAACCCGTTTCTTCTGTCAATCGAACAATTTCCTGGCATTCTTCAATAGTAGTAGCCATTGGTACTGTACAGGCAACATGTTTTCCTGCTTTCAAAGCCTTTATAGATTGAAGACCATGGTCCGGTATTGGGGTATTAATGTGTACTGCATCAATCTCAGAATCTTCTAACAATTCTTCATAGGAAGTATACCTCTTTTCAATGTTAAAACTATTTGCCGTTTCATCCAATTTAGATTTCGTCCTTTGTGAGACGGCTATTAAATTAACATTAGGATGCTTTTGATAAATAGGAATAAATTCGGCACCAAATCCCAATCCCACTATTGCAATATTTATTTTTTTTAGATTCATTTTTATATTTTGTTTAATTTATAATAACAATATGACGTAACGCAATTAAACTAATAGACCTGATAGTTTACTCAAGAATTTGACACTAATTTTATATCAAACTACTCCCCAATCGTTTATGATTTAATTTAATTAAGTTTACTTCAATTGCTTCCCAATGTTTTTTCTAATAGTTCTTTCATTTTCTTGGCCATCCTAGGGTTTTGGTCATGTAAGTTTACCGACTCCTTGATATCCGCCTCTAAATCATAGAGCTGTGCCTTCGGGGCACCCTCCTTAATCTTTCCGTTCTCGATGTCGCTATTGCGCTGTCCGGTAAAAGGAAACGCCGCCGGACCACCGAAAGCATGCTCCCCTGCCTTGGTGGCGGAGAACCCGCCCCCGCCCTGGCCACTTATGTACATCCATTTCCCCTTGCGTATCGCCAGGTTGTTCTTTTTGAAGGGGCTGATCACCAATTGATCGCGTATCGGTTTTTTCGGGGTCCCCGTAAAGGCCGGTAGCATGTTATAACTGTCCGGACCTTCGTCAGCCTGTAACGGAAGGCCGACCAGTGCGGCCATAGTAGCGAGAAAATCCACATTGGACAATAGCTCGTTTGAGACCGATCCTGCAGGGACCTGTCCAGGCCAACGTACGATCAACGGCACCCGGTGCCCCCCTTCCCATGCATCGAATTTGAAACCGAGAAGGCCATCGTTCTGATGATGGCCCTGGCTATACGCATCCTGTCCTCCTTGGTTCAACATGCCACCGTTGTCACTGGTAAATATCAACATGGTGTTCTCGGTGAGCCCTTCCTCCTCCAAGGTCCTGACGATCTCCCCCACTATCCAATCCAGTTCATGGATGAAGTCCCCATAGCGTCCCGCCTTGCTTGTACCAATGAACCGGGGTGCAGGCGTAAAGGGATGGTGTATATTGGTCGTGGCATAGTACAGAAAGAATGGAGCGTCCTTATGCTCCTTGATAAACTCGACCGCCCTGTCCTTTAGCACCGTGCCTACCATACGGTCATCATAGAGCGCATGGGCCGCCCTGCCCCCGCCAATAACATCTAAACCCATCTTCTCGGGAAACCAGCGCGTCTCGGCCTTTTTCCCATATACCATTGGGTCTTCCGGCGTCAGGCCGACCACCCTGTGGTCCTCAACATACACAAAAGGGGGATGGCTGTTCAATATAGGTACGCCGAAATAGGAATCGAAGCCCAGTTCCAAGGGCCCGGGCCTTAACTCCTTGTTCCAATCTATAGGGGTCTCGTTCCCAAAACCCAGATGCCATTTCCCTACGATTCCGGTACGGTACCCGGCGCGCTTCATCACATCCGCGATGGTCGTCCTATCGGGATCTACCATCAAGGGTGTTTTATGGAATATCGGGTTCCAAAAATCCCTCCTGCTCGGATACCGCCCCGTTATAAGGCCGTACCTGGAAGGGGAGCACACCGCCGATGCGGAATGGAAGTCCGTAAACCTCCTGCCCTCCTTGGCCAAACGGTCTATTTGGGGCGTTTTTACCAAAGTGGCCCCATAGGCACCCAGGTCCCCGTATCCAACATCGTCCGCATTGATAATGATCACGTTGGGTCTTTCGACTGATTGGGCAAAGAGTCCCAAGGGTAATAAGAACAACGAAAAAAGCGCTACAAAAGAGGACCATTTTATAAAGTTAAAAATTGTCATGAAATCAAAATTTAAGATTAGTACTATCTAGTTTCTCAAGCCACATTACCCCTCTTTAATAGCCGGGATTCTGTTCCAGGTTTGGGTTCTT
>NZ_QJJZ01000034.1 GCF_003201775.1 Arenibacter sp. ARW7G5Y1
TGACCGGGTAGCAAAGGCTGTTTGAAATTGTCATTGCCCACAACTACTTTTCCTTCCGCTAGAGTGGTATAAACCATAGTTTCGTCACTGTAGGCCTTAATGTTGAATTCTGTCCCAATAACCTCCACTTCCTGCGACAGATTCAAAACCTTAAATTTAGTACCCCCATGCTCAGTGCTCGGTGAAACATCGAAATAGGCCTCACCATAGACAAGTTCCACTTGACGAGTTTCGTTTTCAATAAATTGAACCGGATATTTAAGTCGGGATTCTGAATTTAACCAAACCTTCGTGTTATCGGAGAGTTCCAAAAAAAACTGCCCCCCCCTCGGTACCGTCAGATAATTGTAAACAACTTTGGAAGGTTTTTCTGCTGTACCTTCGTAGACTATCTGCTCTCCGTTACTCTTTGCATTTTGAGTTTGGTACATACTGCCTTTTTCCAAAATCACTGTTGAACCATTTTCTAAGCTTAAGGTAGCTTTATCGGCACCCGGCTCAATGGTTTTTATATTTACCACCGTTGGAGCGGTCTCCGCATGGTCAAACGCTCTGTTTTTGTAGAAATAGGCCATGGCTATTAAACTGGCGACAGCGGCGGCCGTAACATATTTAAACCAAGAATTTTTCAGTAACCTGATCCTGGGCCTATTGGTTTTCTCTATGGACTTCAAAACAATTGCCTTCCACCCTTTTTCCTTATCAACCGAAGAATAACGGGACAATCTATCGGCTAAAGCCTCAATGTCAACATCCTTTAAAAAAGGATAATCTTGGTGAAATTGTTTTAATTGCTGTTTCTCGGAATCGGTCAGAACCTTTAATTTCCTTTTGATTACTAACCTTGAGATGTGAAAAATATCTTTCATTCCATTGCTGTGGTTATATATAGAACAACTAAACTCTAAAAGGGTACTACTAAAAAGTTGATTTTTTTTTTCAATACCACAAAAATGAGTGCCGGTATTTACTAATTCCACATTTCAAAATATCAATGTGAAAATCCAGACCATGTTAAATTTTACGGATCTTTACCAATAGTGAACGACGTAAAAGAGGGAGGCATTAATCTTAACGAGTTTCATCCATAGGTACCCACCATGGCTGTTAAGCTATCAAAAATGAAATTACCACACCTAGTTCTTTGAACTCTGCCCTTAAAATCTTGTAGGATTGCGACTTTAATGTTTTAACGGTTTGTAGTTTAATCCCTAACTCTTCGGCGATCTCATTATTTTTGAGTCCTTTGAGACTCAAGCGGATAATCGCCTTTTTCTGTTCGGGCAAGGTTTCTATGGCTTTGTGGAGTTGTCGCACAATCTCTTCTTCCAAAACCTGCTTTAGAAAATAATTGTCATCTTCTAGGGAGTGTACAACATGGGCGGCATATTTGTCCTTAACCCCATTGTGCTTGATTACATTATAGCACTTATTGCGTACGGCCTTATAAAGAAAGGCTTTAGTGGAAATTTCATCGGGAAAGGTTTTCTTATTTTCCAAGAGACCCACAAAAACGTCTTGGACTATATCTTCACATTCGTCCCTAAGGGGCAGAAATCGATTTGCGAAAAATACTAGAGCTTCATAGTACTTTTCGAATAGGTGGTTTAACTCACCTTTGGTATGTAGGCCTAAATTTGCTCTCAAAAGAGATTATGATTATAGTTATTTTTCCAGACTATTAATAAAGCTGATCATTTAAGAATTTAGGACAATATACAAATCAAATATGTATTGGGCCAATAAAACTAAACCACTCTGAACTTGCAGTAATGAGTGTTTTTTTTAAGGGACTTTCAGTCCCTTATATTATTCCAATGTGAAATTGGAATTATCCGAACCGTCCAGTAGATCATGTTACAAATAGTGAGTCATTGACCATCTTATCAGTTGCATTGCCCGTACTCCAAACTCCACAGCCGATTGCCCAAAAAGCTGACCCAACAGCATTTCTTTAACTGATGAAACTCCTGTCAGAGCTTTCTCAATTCCCTACCTTTCAATTGTTTGACCATCGACCTTACATTCATCCGCGGGGAGTACTCAACATGCATATGGACATGGTCGGAGCTCACCACAACTTTCATAATCTCGGGATGAATCCATTTGTCTTCGGGCAAACCTTCCGGTGTCCCCACATTATTTGGGCAAAAAAACCTATCTTTTATGGTCTGTTCACTCTCATTTTCAAGACTTCCCAGAAAAATCTTTCTCCAAGAAACTCCAGAACAATGGTAAAAGTGCTGAATAATGAGAGTATTGTTCAAAATTTCTGCCTATGTGAAGTAAGTAAGAGTGGTTTTATCTCCATATTGATAGTATCCATAATAATCACGCCATTTGGCAGGGTAAGGAGTACGATCGGAAGCCAAGTTTCCTAGTTGACGGTACAGATCTTTATAACTCGATGTATTCCATTAAGCCAGGGGAGTTTGTCAACATTTATCCCTGGCCCTTCCTCCCCGCGATAAAGTTAACATTTGGTTTTGCCCAAACCATAAAAGTCCTTCCAGGCAGCCGAAATGGACATCCGTTGTGAATTATAACTTTGGTAAATGTTTTTTGCAAATTTTACCGTGAGGGCACAACTTACGTGATCCTTTATTTGAGAGTAAATGGCTTGGCCACAATTACCCAGATAATTCGTGAAATACAACTGTCCATAAGCCTCCTTTCGCATTGTGTTTTCCAACTGCTGCGGACTCATCAGTGGTATGAGAAGTCCTTCCAGATAATCATCTGTGATTTTGAAATAAGAATGGGGATTTTTGCCTTTGATAAGATCCTCGTGGATGTATTGAATATCAATATAAGCGTACTCCTGAGACAACCATCGTTGAGCGCCATTTGCCCCGCCACACTGATGACGGTTTTCCGTCTGCTACACGGATCTGAGCCATATTTGAATTATCACTAGAAGTAGCGGGCGACAAGAGGGTTAAAGGTACTATTCACGGCAGGCCCGACCATAGAGCTTTTTGCTTTGCTGTAAGGTCTCATCGTCCTAATTTTTGATTATCAGGGCGTAATCGATTGCAACCCTGTTGATTGCGGTGTTGCCACGAATGGCTGGGAACTTTTATTATTATAGCGTTAGGGTATTTGGAGGGTCATTTACGTTTCCTATCTACAATCAATGAATTTTTCCTCTGCCCACATAGAAGCAAAATCTCTTTTTGTTATCAAAAATCTAAGGTTGTTATTTTCAGATTCTACTTCGTTCAGTTCATATATAGGCGATTCATTTTCCAAATCATCAAATTAGATAATTCCATTGAAATTTCCGTTCTTTCCAGTAATGCTAAGCGTAACTTTAAGCATCAATTTTAATAATTTATTAATAAAAGCATAATATAGTTCTTATTAATAATCTGTAGTAAATAATCCTCTGGGCAAACCCACGAGTCATATAGAGGAATATTACCTATTGAAGATTATGGCTATTTTATTTTACTGGCGGAAGACATAGTCACTTTTTTTTTACAATTTATTTGGATCAGAATAGCCTGAATTTTCAAATACTTCCTCTGACCAAATTTGATGAAGATCCTTTAATTCTTTTACTTTACTAGGATACTTTATTACATAGTTAATCTCTTCTGGGTTTGCGTCATCTAAATTTGCTAAATAATATGTTGGCATTTTATTATTCTTCACTGGATGATTTGAAAATTCACCGGTTGTATCATTACCTTTAAAAATTAGTTTCCAATTTCCCTTTCTAACTGCCCACGATTTCTGCCATTGCCAGTGCATTACTTCGTGATTAGAAGCTGCGTTAGCAGAGTTAATTATTGATAAAATACTCTTGCCATCTAATTTATTCTCTGGAAGGGGGATTTCTAGGAGATCGCATAATGTTGGAAAAAAATCCATACTCGAGATAGGCTGATCCCTTGTCCCGCCCTGTGAAATTTTATCCGGATAACTAATTATCGTGGGGACTCGTATTCCCCCCTCAAGAAAACTATTCTTTGCTCCACGCCACTTCCCTGTATACCCACCACCGCCATTACTTCCATAGCTTACACCCCAATTGTCATTGTCTTCGGTTGAATGACCGTTGTCACTCATATAAATAATAATGGTATTTTTGGTAAGACCCATATCACCTAATCTTGTTAAAATTTTCCCCACTCGATTGTCCAAAGTAGATATCATTGCGGCGTATGAATTTCTCGGCCATTCTAGGTGCTCATATTGCTCGACGAATGACGAATCTGGTTGTTCGGGGTAATGAGGCAAATTAAATGGGACGTACAAAAAGAAGGGGCGGTTATTGTTTTCATCTAAAAAAGAATAGACTTCATTTAGCTGAAGATCCGGAAAATATTTACCATTTAAATCTATTTTCTGTCTGTTTCTGTAGAGATCGTGGAAGGGAGGCTTTTCAGCTCTGGAATGTAAAAAATAATGAGTATAATTATCAATAAAACCACCTCTAAATCCAAAAAAATAATCAAATCCTTGAGCCAAAGGATCATGACTGTCTGTGGCTCCCAAGTGCCATTTTCCAATAATTCCAGATATATAACCGTATTGCTTCAAATGTTCGGGAAGTGTTATTTCCTCTAAGTTCATCGCCCTAGACTCATAATCACTTGGATGATTTGACGTCCAATCGTTGACACCACTTCTTTGAGGTGCTCTGCCTGTCAATAACGCTGCTCGGGAGGGACAACAAACGGTATGAGCGTATGCCTGTGTGAATTTAAGACCCTTAGAGGCAAGCTTATCTAAGTTAGGAGTTTGAAGGTCCATAGCACCAAAAGCCCTAGTATCCAATGTGCCCTGATCATCAGCGTATAATATGAGAATATTTGGTCTTTTAGTTAATTGGTTCAGTGGCGTACTTGTAGAACTAGCTTGTGCATAACATCCAATATCAACACTTATAATAGTTATCAAATAAAAAAACGCAACTACCCAAACAGAGCGTGCAAAAACAGGTATTGCCAATATTGTCGTCATGGAAAAATATTATTGCGTAAACCAATGTTAAAATAATTGTGAATTGATGGGTATAGCAGTTTAAGTTTTATTCAAGATTCCTTTGTCGTTAATTGCCAGTTTATAGTAATCGTTTTATTGTTCTTGCGATCCTACCATAGAACTACGTGACCCCCGGCATCTCCCGTGGAGAAATATCCAGCTCCCTGCAGATCTCCACAACGCTACCACGTGCGTAACTAAGTTCTACAGCTTTTTCCTTAAACTCTGCAGTGTAATTCCTTTTTTCTCTTGACATTTTTCAAAGTTAATTTTAATAACTAATACACTCTTAACTTTATGTCCGGTTAAATATAGTAAGTCCAGCCTATCATCGGTCGGATATAGGACATTGGTGGCCTTCCGCCCTTTCCTTTCTTGATATTCGACCTTATCGCCACCTTTTATGGCAAAGGAATGGCTGCCGTCGAGGTCTCCGCTGAAAAAATCCGGAAGACCCCTGTATTTTTTTCAGGAGCTTGAACCTGCAATCCTTTCAACCGCCGGAAAGGCACCACTTCCAATAATGGTAATAGACCGACTGACAGCTAAGGAATGCTCCCGTAAACATTGCCCTTACGACCAACTGGTTCCATTACACCCCCGTTTTGAGCTTATATAAATGGTATTGACGATCTCGGCCAATGGAACGGTAGGTGCAAAACCTCTCTTTGTTTTGGCAATAGATGTCACAATTTCCATTTCTATCATATCTTGGTCAAATACACTGTACATAAAGTTTTGTTTTGGAGGTATTTATGTTTCGAAACACAAATATCCTCCTCCCTTTCTTTCGCTCTAAATTAAAAGTCGAGATGACTTCTAAGTTTTATTGTTTTGACAGTAATTAAATTTTAACCGTTAAACCACATTGTTTAGGTTCTTTAAATTTTTAGGTTTTTTGTTAAGAACTCGTCTAAAAAATATTACCCTAGTTCTAATTATAGCTAGTTTTAATATTTACCGCATCAATCCATAAGGTTGAATTATCTTTTATATCACCCATGTAAAAATAAAGTTCATAATTTCCATCCTCTGGAATTGTTATGGTTGGCAGTAAAAACTCCCCTACTTCTTTATCAACAAGCACATCATTGCTGATAAGAACCGGATTGGCGGAATTGACTTTTTTTAATCCAAAAGATAATTTGGAAGGCTTATCGCTCTTAGACTTAAATTCAACACTCAACTTTTCACCTGTTTTGGCAGGGTAACTCCAAGACATAGAAAGGTCTTTGGGTTTATTTCCGGCATTATAGACCTGAATTTTTGCTGCATTTGCGCCACTAATTTGATTGGCATGATCTGTAACTATATCAGCTTCAATGCTTTCGGATTTCGCTATTTCCCAACCTCCCAAATTCATATCAAATTGACCATTTATATTTCTGCGATATAAACTCCTACGCGGACCATAACCTAAGGTATTCAATGGAAATACGTTAATACTCTTTCCCCACTCAAGCCATTGTTGATACATGTTCTTTAATTGCTCAGGATATTGTAAAGACAAGTCTTTTGTTTCTGTAGGGTCCGACTCCAAATTGTAAAGATGCAAGGTGGACATTGAAAACTGCTCATCTGGTTCAGTTTTAGCTACCATTTTCCAATTGCCATCACGCATAGCGATATTAGCCTCATGTTCCCAGAAGATTTTACCTCTATCACGAGTTTTTCCTTCAATCACTGGCAAAAGACTTTTTCCTTGTAAAGGCAATATTTCATTATTACCAAACCTTTTAGGGTAGTTGGCACCAGACACTTCAACACACGTCGCCATAATATCCATAATATGCCCATAATCATTAGTGAATGTTCCCATTCTTTCCGAATTGATGGTCTCTGGCCAGTGAATAATTAAAGGGGTTGCAATTCCACCTTCGTACGTATAATGTTTGTATTCTTTATAAGGCGTGCTACTGACATTGGCCCAATTTATTCTATAACTTTCCCTAGTATTAGCTGATCCATCAACTTTTTTGCTCTCCCCATTACTAATATACTCAGCAGTTGCTCCATTATCACTTAAGAAAAAGATCAGGGTGTTTTCTAATTGATTGTACTTTTTTAAAGTTTGAGTAATATGACCTATTCCCTGATCCATAATATCTACTTGAGCAGCATAAATGGCCATACGCATAATAAATTCATTTCTTTCATCTTCGGATATTTGCTCCCAGGCTGGTACTTCAGGGTCTCTTGGGTTAATTGAAGTTTCATTCGAGAACAAACCAATCTCTTTTTGCTTCTCAAACCGAGATTTCCTAATACTGTCCCAACCTACATTATAGGTGATTTTGTATTTATTAATTTCATTCTCTAATGCGTGTAACGGAAAATGTGGTGCCGTATATGCCACATACATAAAAAATGGATTTTTAGGATTTTTTAGGACATGATCTTTTATATAAGTAGCACTGGTATCGCTTATGGCTTTTGTTATGTAAAAATCATCGGGAGCCGTATAACTGGTGTTATTACTATAAAGAGTCGGGGTAAAATAATTTTCCGTCCCCGGAAGTATTCCAAAATAACGATCAAACCCTCGTTGTTTAGGCCAATTATCTATTACTTCACCCGATACTTTTCTATCATTGGTTAGATGCCACTTGCCTGTCATGTAGGTTTTATAATTGGCTGATTTTAACACTTCTGCAATGGTCACACAATTTTCATTCAAATCGCCTTGGTACTCTGGAGTCCCCATATCTGCTACTGTCATCCACCCCATACCTGCCTGATGCGGATATATTCCTGTCATCAAAGCAGCCCGTGTCGGACAGCATCTTGCCGCATTATAAAACTGCTTGTACCTAAGCCCTTCTTGAGCCAACTGATCAATGTTGGGAGTATCGATTTCTCCACCATAACATCCCAAATCTGAATAGCCCATATCATCTACCATGATCAAGATAATGTTCGGGCGCTTTCCTTGGGCTTTTACTACTAAGCTCATTAAAATTACGGCTGATAGAATTTTCAATTTTCTACGATATAATTTTGTCATATATATTCTTTTTAAATTTCAATTGGCTAAGTGTTTCTTAATTTCAATCCGACTAAGAAAAAAGGAACCAGGTATTTAACCTCAATAATGGATTAAAAAAGCCACTTCTTTAAAAAAACTAAACTAATTAATACCCTTCATTTTGAACGAGGTTCTCATTAGCATCAATTTCAGTTTGTGGGATAGGAAATAAACGCTGGAAGGGTTTGGCTAAAATCCAGCCTCTATCCAAGGCATTTTGAATAAACCTATCGTGTCTAATCAAATCCTCCCTTCTTTTTCCCTCACTGTAAAACTCCCAACTTCTCTCATCAAGTATTTTATCTATAAAGGTAGCCTGGTCTGGAATATCAGTAAGTGTATAATCATGTAGTCCCGCTCTATTTCTTACCTTATTTAGCAAGTCTAAAGCCTCTTGAGAAACAGCACCTGTGGACATTACCAATCCTTCTGATCGTATCAACAATATTTCTGAGTACCTAATAAGGGGTACATCTTGACCTCCGATAGAAGGATCTGCCGAATCCTCATCAATAGGATACTTAAAACTTCTTGGATGATTGTATTGATCTCCCGTTGGTCCTTCGTTAGGGTCTAATAAATTTACGAACACCCCGTTACTTGTATAATATTCGGTAATAATCAATTCAGCCCTTTTATCGTTTGCATCAAACGTATTGTAAAAAGGGATAGGGACAACCTGATGAGTTGCAGCATTTACCACACTAGTAGGATAATCCCCAGGAAGCACATTTCGAGTCCATATAGTTCCTACAGGGTCTACATCCATATTAGGAAACACATGGATCAATTCATTATTCCCTTCATTATCTAATGCAAAAACATCTGCATAATTAGGTAATAATTGGTAGACTCCTATATCAATTACGTCCTGAGCTGTTTGCGCTGCACCATCCCAGTGCTTGGTATTTAATTGAAATTGAGCTAATACACCCAAAGCTCCACCTTGTGTTGCTCTTCCATATTCACTTTCAGTTCTGGTCGGAGGCAACGATGGAGCCGCAGCTTTCAATTCCGATATAACAAAATCCTCAATATCCTTGGCAGAAGCTCGTACAGGAAAAAGATCATTTGATGTTTCGAGAACAAGAGGAACTCCTCCAAACCAACCATAGAGCAATTTATAGGCGGTTGCCCTAATAAACTTAGCCTCAGCAAGATATATGACCTTAAGCTCATCACTTAACACTGGATGATCTGGAATCTCTGCAATCAATATATTGGCATCCCTTATTGCCCTATAGTTTTGTCGCCAAAAATCTTGGATACCTATAGTGTGCCCCGAGTCAAAACTAAAATCTTGGTACCTTCTCATTCTATTGTTATAGTAGCCCCCTAAGTAAACTCTAAACACATCTGTTGTACATTCCTCTAAAGGTATTCGGTCGGCACCCCAACCATTTATTTGATGATTGGAATAAGCAGACGCTAAAAGCACCTCTATACCTTCTTGTGTTTCCAAAAAGGCTCCCGAAAATTCAGATTTTGGTTCAATTTCTAATGGTTTTTCACAACATACAACAAAGAGGGTCAATAAGCTTAAGACAAATACAAAATATTTATTTAATGATTTCATTTTTATTTTTATTTTTATTTTAAAATCCTACATTAATTCCTAATTGAAACACTCGTGATGACGGATAAGCCATGCGATCTATACGTGCTCCTGACTGCCCCAATGAGTTAACATCAGGATCATAACCTGGATAGTCCGTAATTACCAACAGATTCTGTCCCCCAATAAATATATCAAGAGATTTTAAAGCGCTTATATTATCCACTGGAACAGCGTATGTTAATTGTACATTCTTTAAACGAACAAAAGATGCATTTGCCACTGAAAAACTATTGGATTGCGAGCCTCGATATGAACTTGTATTTAAGCCTGATGGCCATTTATTAGTTGGGTTGTCAGGTGTCCAACGGTTCAGCCATGGTTCGGCTAATCGGTTTCTAAGATTATCGTTTGGGTATATTGCATCATATAGGGTATAAGTCATCAACTGTTGACCTAAAGCCCCATCAACAAATGCGGTAAACTGAAAATTCTTATAACTAAGTGAATTGTTTATCCCAAAATTAAAATCTGGATAAGGATTACCTATAACAACCCTATCTGCATCATTAATTACGTCATCGCCATTAGCATCCAACCATATTGGGTTTCCTGGCACTATATTTGGTTGAGCCGCAATTGGATCTTGACCTTCTTGAAAAATTCCTATTGCTTTGGTGCCATAGTAAGAATACAATGGTTCCCCTGGCCTTATAAGAGATGTTATTTCCGCACTTGAATGAATAATCTCTGGTATATTACCTAAACTTACTACCTTATTTGTTAAAGTTGAAAAATTCAAATCAGTTGACCATTGCAGAGCACCATTTAAATTAACTGTATTAAGCATTACTTCTATTCCTGAATTATCAACTTGACCTATGTTACTCGCAAGTATTGAAAACCCAGAAGTACTTGGTATTGGTAAGTCAAGCAACAAGTCTTTGTTTGACTTTCTGAAGTAATCAATACTTCCTTTTATTCGAGAATTAAAGAAACCAAAATCCAAACCAAAATTGAGCTGCTCAGAAGTTTCCCATTTTAAATTTGGGTTTGGTATCCTAGAAGGAGAAACTCCCGATACCTGCTGGCCGCCAATAACTGCCACAGCCCCTCCGGAATATGTTGCAAGTGCACGTGCAATACCTATATTATCGTTGCCAAGCTGTCCCCAACCTGCTCTTAATTTTAACTCAGAAAGTACCGAAGAATCCATAAGAAACGATTCATTATTGATTTTCCAAGCTCCTGAGAAAGAAGGGAAATATCCATATCTATTGGTATCACCAAAGTTTGACGATCCATCTGCCCTAAGTGAAGCTGTTAACAAATACTTATTATGAAAACCATAATTAATTCTACTTATATAAGACAGTAATCTACGTTCTGAAGCAAAACTAGCCACTTGATTTTGAGCCTGTATTCCAATCCCTAGGCCATTAGTCTCTATAATATCTGAAGCAAATCCCTGAGTGCCAGCCGAAAAAGTTCTATTCACAAATGACTGATAAGTGCTTCCTACCAATGCTGTTAATGAATGCTTATCCCCTATGGTATTGCTATATGTCAAAATACCTTCTAGCAATGTACTTGACAATTCACCACTTACAATTGTGGCAATACCTTCAGCAGCCTCACCTCGTAAGGATAACCTATTTGAATAAATATCATTTCGTTTAGTACTTCTATCAGACCCAAAAGTTATTTTAGCTTTTAATTCAGGGACAATGCTATACTCTCCAAAAATATTCACTAGGGTACGGTTAATCTCTTCTTTTAGCATCTGTCCATTTACTTTGCCGTAGGGGCTACCTAAAGTCAATACAAACATCCCATCTGTTGTAGGCCTAAAAATGGTACCGTCATCATTAAAAACAGGATTGACGGGTGCGTTATTAAGGGCCGTATAGACGGCATCACCTTCTTCATTTTTACCAAAACCATTTACTGGAACCGATTTATTTCTTTCTAAGGATGTGTTCAACTTCATGCCAAAAGTAAACTTATCGCCAAGCTTTTGATCTAGGTTCAATCTAGCTTGAAAACGGTCGTATCCCGTATTCTTAACAATGCCTTCTTGGTCATAGTAGCTGAGTGAGGAGTAGTAAGTGGTTCCTCCAGATTGTCCTGACAAGGATAGATTATGGGACTGTGTAGACCCCGTTTGTAATATCTCATCTTGCCAGTCTATACCAGCTCCAACAGAATTTATAAATTCATCGTTAAAGGGCTCGGCATTACCTCGAGCTATTTCCAATTGGTTCATTATATTTATGTACTCTGATGTACTTAAAACATCGATTTTATTCCTAATCTTAGAAACAGAATAACTCGTATTAAAATTAAACTGAGGTGCACTGCCACTTATTCCACTTTTTGTAGTTATAATAACAACCCCATTCGAACCTCGTGATCCATATATGGCAGCAGCAGAAGCATCCTTAAGAATTTCAATAGACTTAATATCGGCAGGATTTATCGAATTCAATGGATTGTTCACAGGCAAACTGCCTTCAAATCCACTATTTAATCTTCCATTTGCCGTAGAAACATTATTAATTGGGAATCCATCTACAACATAGAGAGGCTCTTGACCAGCGGTTATAGAACCCGTTCCTCTAATTCTAACAGAGACACCCCCTCCTGGCGCATGACTTGTTTGTGTAATCTGGACACCAGCAACTCTACCTTGAAGCATCTGATCTGCCGACACAACATTGACTTGATTTAATTGATCTGCATCAAGTGAAACTACTGATCCTGTCAAATCACTTTTTTTAACCGTCCCATAACCTATAACTACCACTTCATCAAGGCTAGCCTCCTTCTCTTTTAAGCTGACAGAAATATTAGTTTGATTATTTACCTGCACTTCTTTAGTTGTAAAACCTATATATGAAATAATCAAAATAGCATTATTATCTGCTATCTTTATGGAGAAATTGCCGTCGAAATCTGCGGTCACCCCATTGGAAGTGCCCTTTTCAATAATATTTGCACCTGGGAGAGGAGTACCGTTAGAGTCTGTAACCGTGCCTGTTATTTCGGGTTCTTGCCACTTCATGATATTGTTGGGCAAGTCCTTTTGTATGAGAATAGTCTTTTTATCAGTTACCGTAATAGTGACATTTCCTTGGGACAAACTTTCATTTAGCAGCATTTTTGTCCTTATGATGCCCTTTTCTAATTGTACTTCGGGATAATCGTCAAATAGTCCTTCCTCATAGAAGAAATTATAATCGGTCTGCTCCATAATCAAATCGAACACTTGGTCCACCGACAAGGTCCTATCCTCTTTGATTTTGATTTTGGAGTTTTGAGAAATGACATTGTTGGGAGACAGAGCAAAAACTGTTGTACAGCACAGGAAAAAGAATGCTCTCATAAGAATCATTAAAAGTCGTTTTCTATTTTGAAAACTGGTGTTAGTAAGTTTACTTTTCATAAATTTGTGTATTATTAGTTGGTTGAAATGTTCAATTAATTATAATCATAACAAGGGGATAAAGCTTTATACTTTTGCGGGTTGAACTTTGTCCTCTTTTTTATTGTTTGTTTTTATTTCATAGGCACAGCGTGTTTGTTTTTTCCATATTTGGGCGACAACCGGTTTTATCGTAAATCACAAATCAATCGTTATTTTAATATGATGGTTCTGTCGGTTATCTTATATTGATTTATTGAACTTGATTTCATAATCGTTAGAATCTC
>NZ_QJJZ01000035.1 GCF_003201775.1 Arenibacter sp. ARW7G5Y1
CCCCAGTTACCAAAAAGAACATTATAAGCAGCCAACTTTATTTCAACAGATGCCTCAGGTCGTTTTGGATCAACTTTCTGTTTATTTTTAGGCTTACATGAAATTATTGCAGTTACCACTAGTATCAAAGTAGCCAGAACTGTTGATTTTGTCATGAATTCTCTTCTTTTCATTTGACTAGGTTCAATTTGTTAATAACAAAGATTGGATTCAATCTTTTAATGGAATAAAGCGTTGCAAGTTTTTGATGATACTAAGTTGCAAATGTAAGTTAAAAATTATCATGTTTGTCGGCACTCAGCAATATCGTAAGCTTTACCTAGTTGATGTTTGTTTAGTTTTCCGGTTGTAAGTTCGTCTAAAATTTTCAATATAAAAGATTCGGAATACCGTCTAATTACGTTGTCATTTATGAACTTAATGTTTAAATTTATGTAGCCTTTATTCAGGACGGGTCAATATTGTTGCCAACGTTGCAGCTATGAGTAGTGCGGAGGCAAGGAAACTTTTCGTTTCCGTCTGGTCTGCTAGCCAGAGCTTTTTGTTTTGTAATTATTTTTATTTTTTTTAATTGCCAAATCCAAAAGATTTGGCGGACTTAGCAAACACGACTAAGCCAATGAATACAGCACTTGTCGCCCTATTTGCTATAGGCATTGTTACCACACGTAATTTTCGTTTATCTCCTTCTCTAATTGTATTATTTGCGAAGGGTAACTGGCTTCGCCATTGACGACCTTTCCATTTTCGTCCACCAATAGATATCTGGGATAAGCAAATCGCCCATTATTGCCGAATTCGTTGATTATATCTGTAAGTAACTTTTCATTGGTCAATAAATGATAACCTTCCAAATCATAGGATTTTATCATTTCATGCCAAACTTTTTCTTTGCTGTTTTTGCCCTCACAGATGTACAATGATGCTATTTCCTTGGAATTTAATAATTGCTCCAAACTTTTTTTATGCTCAAATTCCTTTTTGCAGGGAGCACACCAAGTCCCCCAAATGTCCACGAAAACTTTCTTTCCGTTGAGCTTTGAGATTAAGTCTTTGAAAGTGTCAATTTCCTCATAGTTTTCGACAAATTCAATTTTTTCGTTTGCCTTGGCATTTTTCAAATTTTTATGAAAAGTAACGATAGGTTTTATAGAAGCCTCTAAATATTCATTGTAGGGACTTTGTGGATGTTCTTTTCTGAAGTTTTCATAAGCTCCAATTATTTTTTTGGAATTATCCTTTGTTTGCCAACTTTCATAATAAATGTAGGAAGCCAGGTAATATTCAAGTTCCTCTCCAGCAAGATACTTTTTGGCTTCATCGATATTGTATTGGTAAATATCCCCTGTTTCATATTTTTTTTTCAATATCTCAGGGTCGAATTCTTCTGATGAAAGTTGCGCATACCTTATAAAATTGCTTGCCAAGGTATAGAACCACGGAGAACGGTCACTATCATTTCCGATGATATTTGAAACTTTAAGTTTTGTGTTCCAGAATTTTTTTAAACTATCTATTACCAATGATTCTTTTTCATTGAGATATTTTTGCAAAAGTATACTTGCAGCCCCCGCTTCAAGGGCGGAATAATAGACTTCTCTATCTAAAACTGCTAGTTGATGAAAATCTTTGGAAATCTCCTTTTTTTTCAGTAATTCATGGAATTTGGAAATCTCACTTTCTCTTAAAGAATTTATTTTGGATGATATTTCTTCGGGGATTGAATCATTGTAAAATTCACTCAATCCCATCATATGAAATTCGGGTGCGGGCAGGGTATTGTAAAATCTTTGGCCGTTACTGTTAGGTGAATCTATATAAAATGATTTTCGTTCTTTATCAAGTTCAATGTTAACATTATAAGTTTGTCCAGGTTCGGTTAACAGAATACCGCCACTTTTTCCTGGAACATATATGGTTGTAAATGACGGATTATCCGTGTCGATTTTTATTTGAAACTTACCTGTTGAGTCAGTAGTTATCGATTTTTTATCTCCATAAAACCATTTTCCATCAATTGGGATCGTGAATTCGATTTTATCAGGATTACCATGGCCTACTATTTGTCCGTTTATTGTTATTTCTTTCTTTTTTTCTATTGAACAGCTAATAAAACCAAATATTAGGATTGTGAATATGATAGTTATGGTTCTCATTTTTGTCATTATGTGTGGTAACGGTTTTGTGTATGGCTTGTTGCCAAAATCAGCTATGATTTTCCGCCGTAACCGAAAGATAGCAAATTGCAATGAATTCCGATTAGGAATCCAGCCGCAATGAGCTATACACGTCTTTGTTGTGTGTAGTGCTATTCCACAATGTCGGCTATTCCTTGAAAAATATTCAACGGATATTCCGCCCAACGATTGCATAAATATAAATACCACTCCTTTCCATATACCACATAAATTCGAGAATTATAACCTTTGTTTTTGTATTGTTCCAACTCTTCATTTCTTATACCTAAAAGTCGTTCAAGAACATAGTTTGAAGGTTTATATTTATCAATCAGTTTAATCGTTTCTTGATGGATTTTATCGTGATGGGATGCAATTGAGCATTTATGATTTTTGGATAAAAGTCGTTCTACATAATTCAAATAAATTTCGTCTAATTTATCTCCACGCTCAATAGAAAGTCCATTTGGTGTTTCATAAGCGCCTTTTACCATTCTGATGCTACCCGTCAGTTTAGATATTTCTTCGAAATCATCTTTTGACCTATGCAAATATGCTTGTATCGTTATTCCTAAATTTTTGTGAGTTTTTAGAGATTCTCTGTAGACGTATAGTATGTTATCAGTTCGGTCAGTTCCCTCCATACTTATAATAACTTCCTGATTGATTTTACTGGCCTCTTCGCATATAATTTTTAAGTTTTCCATAGCCAAATCTTTTGAGACTAGAAGACCAATGTGGGATAAGTCCAACGAAATTGAAGAATTCAGTTTTTTATTTCCAATTGCTTTGGTGAATTGCACAAATTCAGTAGTTGCGAGATTTGCGTCTTTTTTATTTCGTATGCTTTCGCCCATAAAATCAGTTGTTACGTCAAATCCTTTTTGATTCCATTTGCGTACTGATAATAAAGTTTCATTTATGGTTTCTCCACCAATATATCTGTCAGCAGCCTTTTTTAAAACTTTAAATAGTATTTCATTTTTTAGAATAAATTCTTTCGCATTTTCATTTAATGCGGCTTTTTTCAGGCTTTCAGCTCCAATTCTAAGTAATCTTTCTTCCATTTAATTTTCAATGCTTTTTGAATGTTCGTTAAGATACATGGTTTACAAAAGTTATATATTAACCTTTACACTAAATTGGTTTCCAATCCTGTAGCCTGTTCTTTATTTCTTAAATGTTTTTCATCAAAGTATCCTAAAAATACGTTTCTATAATATACCCTCCAAATGCCATTGCCCAATTCCTCCATTCCAACATATTTACCTTTCAAAGCAGCTGTGATATATACCCAATAATAGGATTTCCATCGAACGGGTGAACAGTCCGCAGGGAAGGCACATGAAGGGCAAACGCCAGAGTCCGGTGGAGCCCGTCTTCGGGACCCTGACCCAGTTCCTGGGGCAGAGGAAGATAAACACCTTGGGGCTGTCACAGGCCAACAAGGCAATGCAGCTATCGGCCATTGCCTACAACATCAAAAAATACCTGAAATTCTCGGGAAAACGCTCCAAAAATGGAGCGGGAAGCATAGTTCTGCACAATTGTATGGAAAATGTACTCCATAAGTCTATTTGCTTCCTTTTTGGCACTATAAAAATGAGTGGCAACACCTTCGTTTAAAAAACAAAACGGCACTAAAAGGCCGCTTATAGCATCGATATTTTATAAATTATAGGGTTGTGCAACAGTTACCCGTGTTATGGGCTCTTTTCTTTTTTATTAGTCTTTTTTTCAGTCTGTAAGTTTGGGTATGGTTGTCAGTCCAAGCGATAAATAAGTTGCTGAATTGAAAAGCTGCAATTGGCTGATTTTTTTTGCTAAAAATCTACCTTGCTAAATTCAAAAAAATATTATTTTTTAAATCTTCCCGGTAAATAGTTTTTCTGCATTGTAATTATCTTTTAAATACTTTCTACTAGGCGTTAATGACCTTGCATTCCTAATGTTTATTTGTTAACAACAGCGAAGCTCTTGAGCGAATTGTACATCTATTATAAAATATTCATAATTCCGGTTCTAGCACTTAAGAAAAATTGTCCATGTCATAGTTTGAAGTGTCCATTCTGAGAGCTTTTGTTTCGTCGCAAATTTGCAGTGTAACAAAAACAAAAACAAAAACAAATGAAATTTAAAAATTTAATCAAAGTAAGTAGCCTATTATTATCTCTAGGAATTTCAAATCAAACATTTTCACAAACAAAAAAAATACAATTATGAACAACGCAAAAACAGAAAAAATTGGATTATTAGTAACTATGACAGCAAAGTCTGGCAAAGAACAAGCAGTAAAAGACTTTTTATTAGGTGGTCTTGGTTTAGTAAACGCAGAACCAAAAACGGAGTCTTGGTTTGCCTTTCAAATTGACGAAAAAACTTATGGTATTTATGACACCTTTGAATCAAAAGAAGGAAGACAAGCACATTTATCAGGAGAAGTGGCAAAAGCCTTAATGGCGAATGCAGGTGACTTATTAGAAGGTTTTGATGCAAGTAAAGACATTAAAATGATTGATGTGATTGCTGCAAATCATAAAGCAGGTGTGCAAAATAACGGCTTATTTGTAATTATGAAAGCCAAGCAAGGGAAATCTGCTGATGTGGAAGGCTTCTTAAATACGGGAAAAGAATTAGTTGGCGAAGAGCCAATGACTATTTCCTGGTATGCTGTTAAATTAGATGATTCAACCTATGCCATATTTGACACCTTTGCAGAAGATGAAGGAAGAGATGTACACCTTAACGGTAAAGTGGCAGCAGCGCTTATGGAAAATGCTCCTGTAATTTTAGATGGTTTTGAAGCATCGGCAATTCAAACGATTAAGATTATAGCTTCAAAATAATGGCTATCTTGGGAAGGGGGTGTTTGAAGCACTCCCTTCTTTTTAATTCTAAAAATAATGGTAAAATGGCTCAAATAATAATTGATAAACAAAATGGTGAACTCGCTTTCAGATTAGAACAATTTGAAAACCTGAGTCAGTTCGATCATTTAAAACGGAAGAATTATTACTCCATTATTCTGTTAAGTGGGAGTAATTACAAGCTAAACGCCGATTTATCTGACTATTTATTAAAAGATAATCAAATGATCTGTTTGTCACCTTATCAGCCATTTATGATTACATCTGAAAGTTCTTGTTCAGGATGGATGTTGAACTTTCATTCGGATTTTTTTTGTACTTATAGACATCAAAATGAAATTGAAACAGAAGGCATACTATTTAACAACTTTCATGATTTACCCCATTTTCAAATATCTGAAGAAGCTTTGTTCTTTAGTTTGATAGATCAAATTTCGAATGAAATGGATAGAAACTCTATTGCTCAACATGAAGTTCTGGTTGCTTTTTTAAAGGTATTTTTAATTGAAGCAGTTAGACAGAAGAGAGCATTTGATAAAGAACTTGTGCCAACATTTTCCGATGGACAATCTGAGATTTTACAAAACCTAGTGGATTCAATTGAAAATAATTTTTCAAGTATACATTCTCCTAATGAGTATGCAAATCAGTTGTGTGTTAGTTCTAAAACTCTAGCGGGAATTGTGAAGAAATATTTAAATCAAACTACAAGTACGTTAATTTCTAACAGAATTGTTATTGAAGCCAAACGAGAACTTTATTTAACTTCAAAACCTGTAAAACAGATTGCATCTAATTTAGGTTACGATGACGAATTCTACTTTAGTAGGTTTTTTAAAAAGAAAGTTGGAGTGTCTCCTGATATTTACAGAAAAACAGTGGGTTTTGCTAAGTTAGAAAATTGATAATTGCAATTTTTGCTGACACACAACGGTCTCAGCTAAGGTTCGTTGCGGTGATATGTCCGCAGGACAGTCCCGCCGAACCCGAGCGTTGGATTAAAAATAGGGATTTCCGACAGGAAATCCGCAAGCAATGAACTTTAGGTGTTGTTATCAACTGGCTTTTATTTATCAGTAGGAAAGTTCTAGTCCGAAATGGCTTGCCTTGTATGTAATTCCAGTTATACGTTCTTCATATTTTTCCTCCATTCCCAATTCACGTATTCCGTCCGTCGCATTGTAAAACATTTTCTCTAGGGCTATATAATAACCTTCGTCCCAATATCCGAAATCTTCGATAACCTCCAAGCAACAAGCTACATAATGTAGTTCCAATTCCACATTAAGTTCGGTTATTTTCATTTTTTGAAGGGTACGTATCAACTTTCTGGCCTCGGCCTCACGCAACTGCATGTACCGTCCACCCGGATAAATATATCTTTCGATTTCCTTTTTGTATTTCTCGACAAGTACTTTGATTTCCCCGGTGGCAAAAATGTCCAAGTAAGTTTTTGCAGCTGGAATTTTTTTATACATCTCTGAAATCAGCTTAATGATTTCAGTTTTGTCCATTGCCTTTAGTTCTTTTTTTACTTCTCTTAGTGCCATTCAGGACTATGCGTTTTTCAGCTGTTCGTTAAGATACATGGTTTACAAAAGTTATATATTAACCTTTACACTAAATTGGTTTCCAATCTTGTAGCCTGTTCTTTATTTCTTAAATGTTTTTCATCAAAGTATCCTAAAAATACGTTTCTATAATATCCCCTCCAAATGCCATTGCCCAATTCCTCCATTCCCACATATTTACCTTTCAAAGCAGCTGTGATATATACCCAATAATAGGATTTCCATCTAACGGGTGAACAGTCCGTAGGGAAGGTACATGAAGGGCAAACGCCAGAGTACGGTGGAGCCCCTCTTCGGGACCCTGACCCAGTTCATGGGGCAGAGGAAGATAAACACCTTGGGGCTGTCACAGGCCAACAAGGCAATGCAGCTATCGGCCATTGCCTACAACCTCAAAAAGTATCTGAAATTCACGCAAAAACGAGTAAAAAGCGGAGCAGGAATGATCGACTTGTTTTTTGTTCTGAAAAACAGACCGACAGCAGTCGATAAATCCGTTTTAACGGGTATGAATTTGGTCTAAATCCAGGTAATCAAAAAAAGAAAAACCGCTTAGAGCGGCTTATTTGAGTTGGTAATTTTACGTTTTACAGGCTTGTGCAACGGTTACCATTGTTAGCAACTGCCCTTTTTCACTCGAATATTGATTTGGTTGCATTAGTTTTTTCAATAAAAATCAACGAATCAAAATTTTTAATTAATTGAAGATAATATATATCCTCTTCCGATTCTTTTGCATAACCAATTAGCCTTGTAGGGGCGATTATTTCATCCGTGTTTAGTTCATTTTTTAAGTTCGTCATATCTATAATAAACGATTTGTTATTTATAGATAGTCTATTTTCCCAAAACAAGCTGTCGATAGGTTTAAATGATTCAGTTTTAAGTTTCTCCTTATAACTGTGGTCTCCATTTATAAATTTTTCATCCATATACGCATAGCTGCCTTTCAATGTCGTAAGCCCAATTGTGTAATAATCGCTATTGAACTCTTTTTTTAAGTTTCTGCCCATTATCCCTATTTCATTATCTGTGATAATTTCATTTGAAATATGTGCGTTGTGAGCCCAAACAATAATTTTACTATTCGAATTTTTTGCTAAAAATGATATTCTATCTGCCATTATTTCATCTCGACTCTGAAATGGTTTTTGGTTTTTAATGTTCACATAGTTGATGTATGTGTTTTTTCCATTGAATAGAATTTCTCTGATTGATTTAGTAATTTTATTTGTAGTTTCTAAATAATTCTCAATTTCTAAGATGTTATTGTAAATAGAATTATTGACCTTATATTCTTTTTTCAAATTATCAGTTGAACTTTTTGCAATATTGGATTCTAATTCTTGCAAAAGCTTATTTAACGTTTTATCATTTATTGGATTAATATTGTCTTTTAGTAGTTCATAGAAAACCCAATATGAATCGTCGCAACCTTTAAACTTAATGTTGTATTGGGTTTTATTTTCCTTGTACCATTGTAAGAAAGATTTCATTTCTTTGGTTTGATAAATTGAAAATAAGTGTTTTCGCATTAAACTATCTAAGGGTGTTTTATCCAAATCTTTGTTCAAAATTTCAATATCATCGTAAGGGTTTTCCAAAACTACAAGATTATACCCTTTTTCCTTTATTAGTCTTTTTGTTATGATTTCTCTAAGGCGATAAAATTCTGACGTTCCGTGTGTGCTTTCTCCAATTGCAACTATCTTTTTGTTGCCGATTTTTTCTATCAATGGGTCTAAACTACTATGCAGAGTTTCTTCGTTGGAAAAGTCTAATTTTCTTGTAGATTTTGATAATGCCGATTCAAGCTCGTTAGAATTATAGTTTTCTAAAGTTATTCTTTCTGTTTCCTTTAATTCTTGAATGTCTTTACCATCAATTCTCACTTTGAAGTCATCGAACCAAGCGATTCCTTTTTTACCTAAAATTCCGCCTACATAGATAGTTTTAGCATTAGATGGAAAAGGTAGCTTTATAGAATATTCTTTCCAATCACTTGTTCCACTTATTTTTTGATTTTGCATTGATTTAAATGCTAAAGAACTTTTTTTTGAATTTCCGTCAATTCGCATTAAAAGCCCAACAAATCCTTTTACATTTTCGTACTTAATTCGACCAGAAAGTACAATGGTGTCTCCAACGTAATTTGCTGGTATCCTATAAGTAATACAGCCAAATTTCCCTTCTTTATCGGAAACAACTTTCCCAACAGAATTGCCCTCGCTAATAATTTCTCCCGTTAAATTTTCAAAATTCCCCCACTTAAACCATCCTGTGGGCATTTTTTCTTTTTCTGGTTTAAAATCGTTAAAGTCTAAATTGTATTTATTTTGACTGTTAACAGCTAATGGAATTAAGATTAGAAGAACTAAAAAGTAAAATGTTTGTTTTATGAGTTTCATATTTTGGATGAATGTTTTTTTTTAATGTCATACAACAGTGCGGCTATGGGGAGTAAGGCGGGTGATAAGCACTTATCTTTCCGCCAAGCCCGTAGCCAAAGTTTTTGCATTTTGTTTTTATTTTATCTATTCTAAAAGCCAAATCAAAAGATTTGGCGGACTTCGCAAACACGCCCAAGCTTTTAGATTCAGAACTTACCGCCCTATTTGCTATAGGAATTGTTGTAAAACGTACTTTTTTACACCTCGATTGAAATCGTAACTTTTCCGCCAAGACCTTTTTCCACAATTTCGTAAAGCGTTTTCAAGGTCAGATTGCTGCCGTTGTTTTCTACTCGTGAAATATAAGTCCGTTTTTTGTCCACTAATTCGCCCAGTTGTTCCTGCGTAAGGTTTTTTTCTTCCCGTGCATTTCTCAAAAGTAAACCGATTTTAAAAGACTCAAAATCTCTTTCCAATCCGTCTCTACGTTCCGTTCCTTTTTTTCCATAAACGGTGTCCTTGATTTCTTTCCAACTCTTGGTGTCCATCTTATTTGTTTTTGTCTTCATAGTATGAATTCATTAGTCCGACCGCTTTGTCGATTTCTTTTTTTGGTGTTTTCTGCGATTTTTTGGTAAATCCGTTCAAGAGTATTACCAATTTTCCTTTGTCGAAAAAACAGAAGACCCTCCAAATATCCGAGCCTAATTTTATTCGGGCTTCGTAGAGTCCTTTAGTTCCGACAAGTGCTTTCAGATAAGTGGAGGGAACTCTTTCATAAGTCTCGATTATTTCGATTACCTTAAATATCTTGTCCTGAACCTTTTTCGGTTGTTTGAGCAAGAATTCTTCGAAATACCCCTTATACTGGATAACTTCCCTTACTTTTTCCATCACCCAAAGGTAACTTAAAAGTTACTATTTTCAAAATATTTTATTGAATTTAGGTTGGACGCTTAAATTTGTTAGTATGTTTTACAACGTCTCGTCTATGGCAAGTAGGGCAGGCAAGGAAACTTTTCGTTTCCGTCTGGTCTGCGAGCCAGAGCTTTTTGTTTTGTAATTATTTTTTCTTTTTTAATTGCCAAATCCAAAAGATTTGGCGGACTTAGCAAACACGCCCAAACCTTTAAATATAGCACTTTATGCCCTATTTGCTATAGGTATTGTTAGGCTTAGTTATTTATTCCAGTTCCAGTAATAATTTAGGACCATCGTAAAACCCTTCTCGGTCGGCTTGAATCATTCCAGAAAAGTTTTTTTCAAAGAACTCCATAAGTTCTCCATTTGCGTCATAACCTTTGTCCACTATGTCATTTGTTGGTAATTGAACACAAATTATATATTCGGTCTTTTTTAAGTGTTCGGCCACTTTTTTCTTTTTCAGTTCATAGAAACGTGGTTTACCGACAAACTCCAAAAACTCTTCTAATTCCTCTTCCGCAAGTCCGTCAGAATTTTCAAGTCCATTTAGTTCAACTAAAAGCGGCAATCTATTTTTATCATAGATTAATTCAAAATGATTCCAGTTTTCAGTTAGTAACTCCGCTCCATTTAGATTAGAACTTACATCTATTCCATTTGCGATTACAAAGTCCAAAATACTTTGTATCGTCGGTTTATTTTTGGTTGCACAAAATACTCTTGTGAAATAACCCATATGTTGATTTTAATTCTGACTAACGTCAAATTAAGTTGCTGATATCTAGGGCAATTGTAAATCCTAGATCTTCAGGTTTTAATTCAAATTTATCTATTTGTTTTTT
>NZ_QJJZ01000036.1 GCF_003201775.1 Arenibacter sp. ARW7G5Y1
TCAATTGTTTGACCATCGACCTTACATTCATCCGCGGGGAGTACTCAACATGCATATGGACATGGTCGGAGCTCACCACAACTTTCATAATCTCGATATCATCCGCATCACAAATTTGTATGGGTAGCTCACGACAACGTTTCTGTACATTCCAACAAAACCTTGTACCAATACTTGGTAAACTAAACTGGATGAAAAGTCAATCTGCTGACGGTATACTATCCATTTCTCAATATATGGCCCATTCCCCTAAAATATGAATATTTTGCAGTAATATATCTCTATGGATTTCAAATCCATAGTTTTAAATAAAAGTATGAAATTCCTCCTTTGCATTACTCTAATATCCAGCTGCCCTTTTCTGAATAGGGCTTATCCTTATAATGCTCAAGATACTCTTGAACCAGCTCATCAGTTATCATTCCTGTGCTCAAAGTCCCATAACCCACAGCCCAAAAGTGACGGTCCCAATATTTCTTGATTAGTGCAAGGAATTCCTGTTGTAGTAGTCGTGATCAGCGACCATTTAATGTCTTTACCAAAATGCTTTCATTCAATGAAGGATACATACCTGAATCAACAGATCACGATAGCGATACTGGATATCGCTCTGGATAACGAGGTAGTGAAATTTTATAGCCCATGCAACTTAAATTACTTATCAAATGTGAACTCCTTCTGTAGTTGGACATCCAATATAACTAAAACAATTATAGAACCTATAGTAACCGCAATGAAATTGCAGGATTTTAACCTGTAACTTGATTATAAAAAGAAGTAAAAAGTCTAAATCACTTCAATGTTTGATAGTTGTATTTCTGATTTCCACAATATTACTATCAACTAATCACAACAAACTATTTACTTTAATACAGCTATTTTTTAGCAGGTACTACTTTCATAATTCCTTGCATAATGCGCCAATGACCTGGAAACGTGCATATAAATGGGTATAACCCTGGTTTATCTGGTGCTATAAATCTCATCTTTATAGTTTCTTGAGGATCTAATAATGGACTGGAGAAAAGGACTTCGGGTATGTTGGGCACATAATGTATATCGGCCCCTTGTGGATCTGTAGCCAAATTATCCGCTGCAGCTCCAACTTTCTCTTTTTCTCCCGGTTTGGTTATCACCAAATTGTGCTGCATAAAATCAGGGTTTTCTAAAACTATTTCAACTGGTTTTCCGGCTGAAACCACGAATTCTGAAATATCAAACTTCATTTCATTCTTAATGGTCTTGATGTTTATTACAATGGTATTTTTATAGGATAATTCCTGTTGTTCTTTACCTTCTACTGGGGTAGGTTTATCCATATAATTTTCAGCAAAAAAATCGGCCAATGTAATATCTTTAAAAATGTTCTTTTTCAAACTATTGTAGTCTGATTCTAACTGATATTTCCAATCTCCAGATAGAGATGTCTTATCCTCACCAGTGGTCACAAACATTTGATCAGGCCTTCCTGCGAAACCACCGTGTTTACCTGTTTCCTTAACCATAACAGCAATATGGTTCCTCCCAGCTTTTAAAACACCTTTAGGAATTGCGTAAATCCTGTTTTTATTGGGAATCTTTCTTGTTATACCAATCTTATTTCCATTGATATATACTATATCAGAATTATATATTGGCCCCAAGGAAATAGTCCCTTTTTTGCCAGACTCAGCCAAAGAAATCTCAAAATTTTTCCTGAACCAAATAAACCCGTTTGTATCTAATCCCTTCTGATGTATAAGTTGGGGAAGTTTTATATCCTTCCAATTACTAACATCTAGATCATTCTGAGAAAGATCTTTTTTCTTTTTAAACTTCTCACTGTAATTTGGGTGTTCTTCTTTATACTTTATTAGGAAGCCCTTACTATGCTTGGTTGCCGCAACATAAACAGCCCTTGCCAACCATGCATCGTGCAACACTTCATCCTCCTTGCTGAAGAGGTACAAGGCCTTTCCTATTTCATAAGAAGAAGGTCTTTCTGCCAAATATAGTAAGCTCGCCAATTGAACCACTGGGTTTTTATCGTGTATCAGATTCGATTTTAGCAAAGCCTCCACTCCAATTTCATTCTTTGGAAGAATCTCTATTGCCGCTTTCCGAACCGCATATGACGGATGCTTCAAAGCTCCTGTTACAATATCGTTGGCATTTTTTTCCGTGCCGATCGCACTGAGTCCGTATATGGTCCAAAGCGCATGAAGTGCCCCAGAATCCAAGCCGAGGGTATCCACTTCTTTGTTGTTCACCATATCATATAATTCGGGAAGTACATCTCTTTTATCCCGTTCTACTAAAAGGCGTTGGGCCGTGGTCCTCCAAAACATATTATCATTAGTGAGTGCATCTATCAATTTTTTGGGTTCATCCTTGCTCAGTTCCATAGGTTCAAATTCTTTGGCACCTTTCCATACAACACGCCATATTCGCCCTCTAGATTTATCCCGAAGTGGGTTTACATAGGCATTTCCCTCTCCCGTTTCAGCATTGTATCCACCTCTTTCTTCGGTTGGGGTCGGGTTATGTTGCACGATAAAATTGTACCAATCCAATACCCAAACTGCACCATCCGGGCCAACTTTAGCAGCTACAGGAGATACCCATTCATCGGCGCTGGCAAATAAATTCCAATAATCGCTTTCGGTATATCCGGCACCGTCCTTTTCTATTTTTGCCATATGTACCAAATGGCCGGTAGGTTCACAAACAAAGGCAATCTTGTTCCAATATTTTGCGGGATAACTTCGAGCAGTATAAAAGTTATGTCCCGATGCGGCCGTAAACCCCCCAAATACATCCACCTGTCTTACCTGGCTAGTTATCGGATGTATAGAATAATGGCCATCTATTTTTTTATTGCCTTCCTTGGGAATTCCCTCTACCCCATTAAAATAATTGTTGGGAATACCCACATAAACGCTGTGGGTATTGTTCGCCGTGGAAGCAAAAAGACTGTTGTCCTCTGTGAATCCCAATCCCCAAGTATTATTACTGGTATTAGCAACTACCTCAAAATCAGAAATATCAGGATGAAAACGATAAACCGCTTGTCCGAATTGATAGCGTTGGCCAGCTATTTCTCCTTTGAAGCCCGAATAACCAACAACTCCATAAATTTTATTGTCCATTCCCCTTTGGAGATTAGAGGGTCCAGCATGTGTATCAAAAGTGCCCCAACCTGTCATGATAACCTTTTTAACATCGGCCTTATCGTCCCCATCGGTATCCTTTAAAAACAGGAAATCTGGGGCCTGGGAGATTATAATCCCTCCATTGGCGAACGTAAAGCTCGTCGGGATGTTCAGGTTCTGGGCAAAAACGGTAAACTTGTCCGCCATGCCGTCCCCGTTGGTGTCCTCACAGATCTTGATCCTATCGTCCCCGGTTCCCTTGTCGTTCCTAATTGTATTTGGATAATCTACGGTCTCCACCACCCAAAGTCGACCTTTTTCGTCCCAGTTCATTGCAATTGGATTGATGATTTCCGGTTCCGATGCAAAAAGTTTCAGGTCAAATCCCGCAGGAACCTGTATCAACTTTTTTGATTCCTCAGGGGTCAAAGGTTCCTGGAACTCCGGAACAGAATCTCTCATTTCATAATTGGGGATATTTGGCATCTTCTTGTAAATCAATTTAGGGATAGTCTTTTCATATTTCTCCCATTGGGCCTTTGCTTTATGATTTACGCCCCATAAAATCCCCTGCTTTATCAGGTTTTGGAATTCTGGATTTTTCCATGTCCGTCCGTCATGCCCATAAGCAGTATAGAACACCCTGCCCTCACCATAGTTCTTAACCCATGTATACGGTTCGTGATGGTCTACCTCCATCCTTTCCATCAAAACCGTACGATCCTTGCTCAAATGGTCATGGACATAGGTTTCGTCCCAAGTGGAAAACTCCTTAACATTTTTCATTATGGGATGATCCATGTTGACTATTTTAGCCGTAAATGTGGCTGTATTGTGACTCATAAACTGTCCCCCCACCATATCTATATAATCCAGGGAATTCCTAAAACAAAAACTGGCAGAATGTATAGGGATAAACGCATGCCCCGATCTTACAAAATCCAACAGTGCTTTTTCCTTACCTTTGGAGATAGTATCATAATTGGCATAGATAATAAGTCCGTCGTAAAGCGACAAATTATAGGTATTAAGATCTTCGAGATCCTCGGTATAGGAAATATTGATACCACTCTTGGATAGTGCCTGTGCCATTATAGGAGCATATTCCCGGGAATTGTGATTCTCATTGGCATCGCCCAAAAAAAGAACCTCCAGTCTTCTTGGTTCGTTATCATCTTTTTTTTTGGATTGATTACATCCGGCCATTACACAGATAAACAGGATTGAAAGGCCAAAACGTGAGATAAATGAGTTCATAATATATATATATTGGAAATTAGTATTGTTGCGTTTATATTTGGTTGTCATTAAACAGGTTAAGTTGTTCTTTGATGTTTATAGTGATTGACTGGTTCGGTAAACTACTCATTAACAGATGATTTAGTGGGATTTGATATTTCCAATGTCTGTATCGTTTCATAAACCGAATATAAACTTCTTATCCAATGTTTCAAGTATGCCACAATGAGGGTTATGTACATCGCTATCCACAACTATACTTTTACCGCATTCTCCGAATGGCCCTCAGAGTGTCTTTATCTTTAGCACGACCTTGGAAAAAATTACTCTAGAACAATTGATAAAAAAGGCAAAAAGGGGGTAAGAAGAAAATGTTAGAATAACATAATAGAAGCTATAATTTCTCCAGTTGATTTTCGACAGGAACAACCGTTTTAAGATGTTCTTTCAAAACTTGTTTAATTTCATTTATTACTTTAGGATGTTTTTTCGCAATATTGTATTTTTCTGAAGGATCAACATTTAAATTATATAAAAGTGGTGGGTTATGGAAGGTTTTTTCTTTACTACCAAACTCCGGCTGAGTTACAAAATGAGCTTTATAAGCACCTTCCCGAATGGCGAAAACATCGGTCCCTCGATAGTAATAGACAATATCTCGTGGGTTGGGTCCTTTTCCGAACATCGAAGTAGAAATATCATAGCCATCATAAATTCTGTCATTTGGAAGAGTAACATTTGCCAGACTGCAGAAGGTAGGCAATAAATCCATCGTTGTTGACATATCCATAACAACACCAGGTTTAAGCTTTCCTGGCCACCATAGAATAGCCGGTTCCCTCATTCCTCCTTCATAGGTCCCTCCTTTTCCCCCACGCAACAACCCGGCACTGCCACCATGTTCATTAAATAACCAAGGCCCGTTGTCTGATGTGAAAACAACAAGCGTATTATCATCCAAATTATTACGTTTTAATGCAGATAATATTTCACCAACACTCCAATCAATTTCTTGAATAACATCTCCATACACTCCACGAAGACTTTTATCCACAAAGTCATTTGACCTAAACAAGGGTACATGGGGCTTTGAATTTGCTAAATAAAGAAAAAATGGTTTGTTTTTATTTTGATTAATGAATTTAATTGCTTCCTGCGTATATCGTTTTGTTATCGTTGTTTGATCGGCAGGTCTTTCAATGATCTCAGAATTTCTCATCAATGGCACATTAAAATAATCAATCTTGGGATTTAGAATAATCTCTAGATCATCACGACCTCCAATCCGATTTCGATCCATATCATTACTATACGGTATTCCATAATAGTAGTCGAACCCATGCGCACTAGGTAAGAATTGAGGTAAATGTCCGAGGTGCCATTTCCCAATACATGCTGTTGAATATCCCGCTTCTTTCAATGCCGATGCAATTGTAATTTCCTTGTCTGGTAGTCCACCTTTTGAATCGGGAAATAAAACCCGTCGTTTTCCACTACTCATTCCTGTTCTTACCGGTAGTCTTCCGGTCATCAGTCCAGCTCTCGAAGGTGTACAGGCAGGTGCTGCCACATAAAAATTAGTCCACTTTTGCCCTTTATAGGCCATTCTGTCCAAGTTAGGAGTTTTTATTGTAGGATGCCCATATACACCAATATCCCCATACCCCATATCATCAGCAAAGATTATAATAAAATTAGGTTTAGATGGATTTGTTTTATCGCTGGAAACGGGATTTTGTTGCCCTGCAGCTCCGATTGATAGTAATCCAGTTATTACTAGTAGTATTTTTTTTGTATTTAACATAAGTAAAATTTTATTGGTAGTTTATTGCTCGATTTCACTCTAAAAAAAAGTGCATCCTTTTAATTAATGAATAGGACTTTGATTATATATTTTAATAACTGCCCTGTAAAATATCAAAGTATAACAATAGTAATCTTTGGGTGTATGACACTTAGTCCCACACCTAATAATATCCACTTTAAATTCTCAGTTTATTCTTTTTCTTTTGGAAAAACACCAACCCTCCAAGCCCATTCGTTCCACATTTTTTCCAATTTTTTTCCAATTATGGGGTTCTGATCTAGCACATTATTAGTTTCGGTCCTATCTTTGACCATATCGTACAATTCCCATTTACCATTATATGTAGTAGAAACAAGTTTCCATTGGCCTTCCCGAACTGCCCGGTTCCCCTTATGCTCCATAAACCAGCTTTTTCTGTCCAAATGGTTTCCTTCAAATACCGGCAAAAGGCTTTTTCCCTCCAAAGGTTGAATAGAATGACCCTTATATGTAGAAGGGTATTCTGTTCCGGTAACATTCAATACAGTAGGCATTATATCTATAATACTTGCGACCTCATTACGGAACTCGTTTTTATGTAAAAACCCTTTTGGCCACCGGACAATAAAAGGAGCAGCCACTCCACCCTCATAACCATAATGCTTGTAATACCGAAAAGGTGTATTGCTAAGGTTCGCCCACGAGGGTCCATAGCTCATATAGGTCTCCGAAGGGCCTGCCATTAAATCGTTATCGTTACCATAGACCATTTCCTTTCCCGATAAGGTTTTCTTGCTCTTGGGACCATATTTTCTAACCCATTGCGATGCATTATTGATTGTTTCAGCACACCCACCGTTATCGGCCAAGAAAATTATCAAGGTATTGTCAAGTTGATTATTTTTTTTTAAAAAATTAACTATCCGCCCGATTCCTTGATCCATAATATCCACTTGAGCCGCATATGTCATCATACGCTGTAATTCCCAATCCATCTTATTGTTGTCCTTCCATGTGGAAACACTTGATCCAGGTAGGCTTAGGTTCCAATCATCTTTGATTAAACCCATCTGCTTCATTCTAACTATCCTTTCCTCCCTCATCACTTCCCATCCTTTATCATAAACGCCTTTATATTTTTTAATGTCCTTTTTCGGAGCATGTAACGGCCAATGTGGAGCAGTGTATGCCACATAGAAAAAGAATGGCTGGCCCCTATCTTTTTTAAAGTGATCTTGAAGGAATGTTACCGTACTGTCGGAAATGGCATCAGTGTAATAAAAATTGTCTTGGGGTGCAACAGTAACGGCAGTATTGTTATATGTAAGGGTGACCGGGTCAAAATAACTTCCTGCTCCGGTAATGGTCCCATAAAATTTTTTGAAACCTCTCTGAGTAGGCCAATTGTGATTGTCCTTTGGCGATATAGATTTAGCCACATGCCATTTGCCGGTCATAAAAGTTGCATACCCATTTTTATCGAGCGCCTCGGCCATAGTGATACATTGTTGGTTTAAATCCCCCACATAAGCCGGAACCTTACTAGTTGAATTTACCATGCCTCCTATCCCAGTTTGTTGAGGATAAAGTCCCGTTAATAGGGAAGCACGGGTGGGACAACAACGTGCTGTATTGTAGAACTGCTTGAATCTAAGACCTTCAGAAGCCAGCTTATTCAAGTTTGGGGTACGGATTTCACCTCCATAGCATCCAATATCGGAATAGCCCATATCATCAGCCATAATGACCATTACATTGGGCCGATCTTGAGCGTTGATCTTGGATATAACTATAATCCAAAAAATGAAGCTGTATAAGAGGACGGCAACATTCTTTATTTTAATTATCTCTTTCATAGTTATTTGATTTCAAAATGTTCAATTAATTATAATCATAACAAGGGGATAAAGCTTTATACTTTTGCGGGTTGAACTTTGTCCTCTTTTTTATTGTTTGTTTTTATTTAATAGGCACAGCGTGTTTGTTTTTTCA
>NZ_QJJZ01000037.1 GCF_003201775.1 Arenibacter sp. ARW7G5Y1
GAAAAGAAGAGAAACAAGTTCATTGATATATTGTAAAGACAGCGTGCCACATACCCGGTAACGGGGATGTGGCGCAGAGAAATAAATCGAAATAACGGGCCGGGAAAAATGCTTTTACGGGTTGATCGAAGTAATATAAGAATCAACGATGAAGAGTTTGATCCTGGCTCAGGATGAACGCTAGCGGCAGGCCTAACACATGCAAGTCGAGGGGCAGCGGGGATAAGCTTGCTTATCCGCCGGCGACCGGCGCACGGGTGCGCAACGCGTATAGAATCTGCCCTGTACTGGGGAATAGCCCAGAGAAATTTGGATTAATGCCCCATGGTATGTAGTAGTGGCATCACTATTGCATTAAAGGCTACGGTACAGGATGACTATGCGTCCCATTAGTTAGTTGGTAAGGTAACGGCTTACCAAGGCAGCGATGGGTAGGGGCCCTGAGAGGGGGATCCCCCACACTGGTACTGAGACACGGACCAGACTCCTACGGGAGGCAGCAGTGAGGAATATTGGACAATGGGCGGGAGCCTGATCCAGCCATGCCGCGTGCAGGAAGACGGTCCTATGGATTGTAAACTGCTTTTGTACGGGAAGAACAAGGGGCACGTGTGCCCTTCTGACGGTACCGTAAGAATAAGGATCGGCTAACTCCGTGCCAGCAGCCGCGGTAATACGGAGGATCCGAGCGTTATCCGGAATCATTGGGTTTAAAGGGTCCGTAGGCGGGCCATTAAGTCAGGGGTGAAAGTCTGCGGCTCAACCGTAGAATTGCCCTTGATACTGGTGGTCTTGAGTTATGGTGAAGTAACTAGAATATGTAGTGTAGCGGTGAAATGCATAGATATTACATAGAATACCGATTGCGAAGGCAGGTTACTAACCATATACTGACGCTGATGGACGAAAGCGTGGGGAGCGAACAGGATTAGATACCCTGGTAGTCCACGCCGTAAACGATGGATACTAGCTGTCCGGATGCAAATCTGGGCGGCCAAGCGAAAGTGATAAGTATCCCACCTGGGGAGTACGTCCGCAAGGATGAAACTCAAAGGAATTGACGGGGGCCCGCACAAGCGGTGGAGCATGTGGTTTAATTCGATGATACGCGAGGAACCTTACCAGGGCTTAAATGTGGTCTGACAGCTTTAGAGATAGAGTTTCCTTCGGGCAGATCACAAGGTGCTGCATGGTTGTCGTCAGCTCGTGCCGTGAGGTGTCAGGTTAAGTCCTATAACGAGCGCAACCCCTGCCGTTAGTTGCCAGCATGTAAAGATGGGGACTCTAACGGGACTGCCGGTGCAAACCGCGAGGAAGGTGGGGATGACGTCAAATCATCACGGCCCTTACGTCCTGGGCCACACACGTGCTACAATGGCCGGTACAGAGAGCAGCCATGCCGCAAGGCAGAGCGAATCTATAAAACCGGTCACAGTTCGGATCGGGGTCTGCAACTCGACCCCGTGAAGCTGGAATCGCTAGTAATCGGATATCAGCCATGATCCGGTGAATACGTTCCCGGGCCTTGTACACACCGCCCGTCAAGCCATGGAAGCCGGGAGTGCCTGAAGTCCGTCACCGCAAGGAGCGGCCTAGGGCAAGATCGGTAACTAGGGCTAAGTCGTAACAAGGTAGCCGTACCGGAAGGTGCGGCTGGAACACCTCCTTTCTAGAGAATTTGCCCGTCGGGGCTTTTTTCAGGGGCCCGTTTTTTCGATTTCTGTCTTTATGATTATAAAAACAAACTATAGTGAGTCTCATAGCTCAGCTGGTTAGAGCGCTACACTGATAATGTAGAGGTCGGCAGTTCGAGTCTGCCTGAGACTACAAAGTAGACGGGGTGCGGACGAGGAGTCCATGCCGCCAAGGGCGGTAGGTCTGCCCGGGACTACGGGGCCGGGGGTTTATGGAAAGTCCGGTGGACTTTTATGGCGATGGGGCCGGATGGCGCGTTGGCCTTTATGGGTCATGGTGTTCGTCTAAAAAAGAAGTAACACGTTCATTGATTGAAAATATTGAATAAGGAAATTCTAGGGGTTGAGTGACCGTTGTAAGTAATTGTTGACTGATAACTGTTGACTGATCACTGAGGACAAACGGGGGATTAGCTCAGCTGGCTAGAGCGCCTGCCTTGCACGCAGGAGGTCATCGGTTCGACTCCGATATTCTCCACTAAGGAGTTCACCACGCTACGGCGTGGTATTCTCCACATTGGCAATACATTGCCGTTGTCCCGGCCAAAGGCCGCAAAAGGGATGATTGGGATGGCCAAAACGTTCATTGACATATTGGGACAGGGTGCGCGAAAGATTCAGGTCTTGGCGCACGCTGAAAAAGAAACACGAAAGTAAAGTAAAGTACAAGTAAAGAGAGGGCCCTTCGGACGCTGCCGCGGAAGATGGGCCCGGAAATAGATTAAAAGGTCTGGCGACAAGCTGGATAAGGGCGTATGGGGAATGCCTAGGCTCTCAGAGGCGATGAAGGACGCGATAAGCTGCGAAAAGCTGCGGGGATCGGCACATACGATATGATCCGCAGGTATCCGAATGGGGCAACCCACTATATTGAAGGTATAGTACCCCGCAAGGGGGGCAAACCCGGTGAACTGAAACATCTAAGTAGCCGGAGGAGGAGAAAACAAAAGTGATTCCGTGAGTAGTGGCGAGCGAAAGCGGATTAGTCCAAACCGTATCTGTTTCGGCAGCTGCGGGGTTGTAGGACCGCGATATTCGATGTGGGATGAATCAGAACCCTTTGGAAAGAGGGACCGTAGAGGGTGATAGTCCCGTAAGAGCAAAGAACATTATCGATAGCGGTATCCTGAGTAGTGCGGGGCACGTGAAACCCTGTATGAATCCGGCGGGACCATCCGCCAAGACTAAATACTCCTGAGAGACCGATAGTGAACCAGTACCGTGAGGGAAAGGTGAAAAGAACCCTGAACAAGGGAGTGAAAAAGATCCTGAAACCATACGCCTACAAGCGGTCGGAGCCCCTTCGGGGGTGACGGCGTGCCTTTTGCATAATGAGCCTACGAGTTACTTTTACTGGCAAGGTTAAGCACTTCAGGTGCGGATCCGTAGCGAAAGCGAGTCTGAACAGGGCGAACGTAGTCAGTAGTAGTAGACGCGAAACCGTGTGATCTACCCATGGGCAGGTTGAAGCTGTGGTAACACACAGTGGAGGACCGAACCCGTTGACGTTGAAAAGTCTTGGGATGACCTGTGGGTAGGGGTGAAAGGCCAATCAAACTCGGAAATAGCTCGTACTCCCCGAAATGCATTTAGGTGCAGCGTGTACAAAGTTTTATAGAGGTAGAGCTACTGATTGGATGCGGGGGCTTCACCGCCTACCAATTCCTGACAAACTCCGAATGCTATAAAATGATTGTGCGCAGTGAGGGCATGGGTGCTAAGGTCCATGTCCGAGAGGGAAAGAACCCAGATCACCAGCTAAGGTCCCCAAGTATATACTAAGTTGATATAACGCGGTGGAACTGCATTGACAGCCAGGATGTTGGCTTGGAAGCAGCCATTCATTTAAAGAGTGCGTAACAGCTCACTGGTCGAGCGGTTCCGCATGGATAATAATCGGGCATAAGTATATCACCGAAGCTGTGACTTCTGTACTCGGTACAGAGGGGTAGGGGAGCATTGTAGTGCCGCTGAAGCTAGGCCGTAAGGCGTGGTGGAGGAGCTACAAACGAAAATGTAGGCATAAGTAACGATAATGCGGGCGAGAAACCCGCACGCCGAAAGACCAAGGTTTCCCCAGCTATGCTAATCAGCTGGGGGTCAGTCGGGACCTAACGCGAACCCGAAGGGGGTAGTGGATGGACAACAGATTAATATTTCTGTACCTGCTCACGTTAAAAGTGACGGGGATGTGGCGTTGGTGCGTACTGACGGAATAGTACGTTGAAGGGAGCGGTGACGCCCCGATAGTACACTGAGGCTCCGGCCAAGGTGATAATCCAGCTTAACATCCTCCGAGAAAACCAAGTGAAGCAGCCCGTACCGCAAACCGACACAGGTGGTTGGGATGAGTATTCTAAGGCGCTCGAGAGATTCATGGCTAAGGAACTAGGCAAAATAGACCCGTAACTTCGGGAGAAGGGTCGCCACGCTTCTAGCGTGGCCGCAGTGAAGAGGTCCAGGCGACTGTTTATCAAAAACACAGGGCTCTGCAAATTCGAGAGAAGAAGTATAGGGCCTGACACCTGCCCGGTGCTGGAAGGTTAAGAGGAGATGTCATCCGCAAGGAGAAGCATTGAATTGAAGCCCCAGTAAACGGCGGCCGTAACTATAACGGTCCTAAGGTAGCGAAATTCCTTGTCGGGTAAGTTCCGACCTGCACGAATGGTGCAACGATCTGGACACTGTCTCGGCCATGAGCTCGGTGAAATTGTAGTATCGGTGAAGATGCCGGTTACCCGCAGTGGGACGAAAAGACCCCGTGCACCTTTACTATAGCTTCGTATTGACCTTGGGCAACCAATGTGTAGGATAGCTGGGAGACTTTGAAGCTGCATCGCCAGGTGTGGTGGAGTCATTGTTGAAATACCAGCCTTTGTTTGTCCGGGGCCTAACTCCCTTATGGGAGGACAGTGCGTGGTGGGTAGTTTGACTGGGGTGGTCGCCTCCAAAAGAGTAACGGAGGCTTCTAAAGGTGCCCTCAATACGGTTGGCAATCGTGTGCAGAGTGCAATGGCACAAGGGCGCTTGACTGAGAGACATACAGGTCGACCAGGTACGAAAGTAGAGCATAGTGATCCGGTGGTTCCGCATGGAAGGGCCATCGCTCAAAGGATAAAAGGTACGCCGGGGATAACAGGCTGATCTCCCCCAAGAGCTCATATCGACGGGGGGGTTTGGCACCTCGATGTCGGCTCGTCACATCCTGGGGCTGGAGAAGGTCCCAAGGGTTGGGCTGTTCGCCCATTAAAGTGGCACGCGAGCTGGGTTCAGAACGTCGTGAGACAGTTCGGTCTCTATCTACTGCGGGCGTTAGAAATTTGAGTGGACCTGACCCTAGTACGAGAGGACCGGGTTGGACCGACCGCTGGTGCACCAGTTGTCCCGCCAGGGGCATTGCTGGGTAGCTATGTCGGGATGGGATAAGCGCTGAAAGCATATAAGCGCGAAACCCGCCACAAGATGAGATTTCTTTAAAGGGCCGTGGGAGATGACCACGTCGATAGGCCATAGGTGGAAGGGCAGCAATGTCCGTAGCCGAGTGGTACTAATTGCCCGTTGGCTTGCGCAAACGCCCTCCCGTGGGAGACCACGGGAGGCAACAAACCTTTTTTTTTAACAACAGTACGTGTACCTTACCTTATTTTAGTGCGACCGAAACGGCCGCCCTGTCCCATTATTATGTCATGTCCCGAGCTTGCGCGGCATCCGCTGCAGGTACCGGACATTAATTAAAGTATATACGATTTTAGGTGGCCATGGCGACGGGGCCCACCCCTTACCATTCCGAACAGGGAAGTTAAGCCCGTCTGCGCCGATGGTACTGCTACACCAAGTGGGAGAGTAGGCCGCCGCCTTTTTTTGAAAGCACTTGCCGTTTTTACGGTAGGTGCTTTTTTTTGTCCGAACTTTAATAAAAGGGCACGCCTTGGGCGTGATT
>NZ_QJJZ01000038.1 GCF_003201775.1 Arenibacter sp. ARW7G5Y1
TCGTCCTCCCCTAGGACCACCGTTGCCCCCTGTACATTGGTATACTCGAACACGAACGCGTTCAAACGCTCGTCCTCCGGTTCAAAAAGCTCCAAAAACTCTGAGCGGATCTTAAACTGTGCCGCAAAATTTACTTTTGGGGGATATTCAAAGAGATACCCAGGGGGGGCGGCATGACTCAGATAAGTATTTCCATCAGCGTTTGTGGGCGGATCCGGATATGGAGCGGCAAAGATATACTCGCTATTGTGTTCATTGTCCATGGCGAAGAGCTGTTCCCTGCTCCCTTCGGTAAAGAGTGCGTAGGTACCCAGGTCCATTACCTGTTTGGCCGTGGCAGCGGCCTCGGCCCATCGTTTCCGGTTAAGGTAGAACTTGCTCAAAAACCCTAGGGCCGCCCCTTTTGTGGCCCTCCCGAACTGTTCCGATGAAACAGGAAGGATCGCTGCGACCGCCAGGAACTCCGTCTCCAAAAAATTTATCATCTCCTCCTCGCTCGCTCGGGAAGGACGGTCCGTGACCGAGGTCTCACTATTGGTTATTAGTGGGACCCGCCCAAAAAGACTATAGAGAAGTTGGTAATTGAACGCCCTGAGGAACCGTGCCTCGGCCAGGACCTGGGCCTTGCGTCCCTCGCCCATATCGATGCCAGGTACCTTTTCTAGGGTCACGTTCGCCCGGTAGATGGCATTATAGGACCGGTTCCACCTATTTAAAAGCCAAGGCTGGGTGGAGGGGAAGAGGAAGTCCTCCATTGGTAACATGTTGGAGTTGATAGCCCCCCCTCGCTCTATCATTATATCTGTATTCACCTCGTTGAATGTCAATAAATCTCTTAAAAGATCCCTATATCCTTGAGATTGAGCATACACTCCGTTGAGGAGTGCCTCGGCATCCTCTCCGGTGCTATAGAAATTGGATGGGCCCAATACGGAGAAGGTCTCCTCCTCCAGTGGATCGTTGCACGAGCCCAGGACCAGGACCCATATGAACAGTGCCGTTTTTATTATTTTCATGATCTTTATTTTTTTCTTGGTTATTGTTACATTCCTATTCTGATGCCCAGGGTCAACACCCTGGCCAACGGGTACGCATTGTAATCCACCCGAATGTTGGATTCCCCCAGTACACTGACATCGGGATTGTAGCCCCCATAATCGGTAATGGTGAACAGATTCTGGCCCGTGGCGTACACCCGTAGACTGTTTATACTTTTAGATTTCAGACCGGGAAAATTATAGCCGATCGTAATGTTGCTGAGCCGAAGAAAGGACGCATCCTCTACCACACGGTCGTTTACCGACCGTGCGCCCGTGGTATTGAGATAGGAAGGGTTGGGACTATCCGGGTTGTCCGGGGTCCACCGGTCCAGTACGAACGATTCTCGGTTCCTCCTAAAGGATATGGGCTCCTCGGAATCTATCCGCGTGAAGTTCAACATCTCCTGTCCGAAATTGCCCTGAAGAAAAAAGTTCAGATCTATCCCTTTGTACGAAAAGGTATTGCCGAGTCCCACCGTAAGGTCGGGAAACGGATCGCCAAGGACCACACGGTCGTCCGGGGTGATGGACCCGTCCCCGTCGGCATCCAGGAACCTAATGTCCCCGGGATCCGCATCGGGCTGGGCCGATTGGTCCACCTCCGCCTGGGACTTAAAAATGCCATCGGTCCTATATCCCCAATAGGAATTGATCGGGTCCCCCTCACGGAGTATCGTATAATCGTTCAAAAACCGTAAACTTCCCTGAAGAATAAAAGGCAGGTCGCCCAGATTAGTGACCTGGTTCTTGATCGCTGCAAAATTCAGCGAGCTAGTCCAATTAAAATCCCCGACAAAATTCTGGGTCTCCAATAAAAATTCAAAACCTTGGTTCTCCGTGTCCCCAACATTCTGAAGGGAACTCGTGAACCCACTGGTGGCAGGTATGGGAAGCAAAAGCAACAGGTCCGAGGTCTCCTTCCGGAAATAGTCTATGGATCCCGATATCCTATTGTTGTAAAACCCGTAGTCCAGGCCAACGTTGTACTGCTCGGTGGTTTCCCATTTCAGGTCCGAATTGCCCAATTGTATCGGGGCCACCCCCACGTAACGGCTACCGTCGAAGACCGCATCGCCCGCCGTGCCTAAAAGCACCAGCGAATTATAGTTCCCTATCTCCTGGTTTCCGGTCATACCGTAACTGGCCCGTAATTTTAAGTTCGAAACCGTTTGTGAATCCTCCAAAAAGGATTCGTTGTTTATCCTCCAGCCCAAGGCGACCGATGGAAAATAACCGTATTTGTTATCCTCTCCGAAACGGGACGAACCATCGGCCCTGAACGAGGCCGTAAAAAGATATTTGTCCGAGTACGAGTAATTTGCACGACCTATATAAGAGAGCAACTGGCTCTTGTTCTGATTGGACCCCACCACATAGGTGTCCTGACTGCCCGCTGCCAGGTTATCGGTCAAAAATGCATCCGTAGGAAAATCGTTGCTGCCGGCATTGAAACTCTCGTTTACAAAGTCCTGATAGGTATATCCTCCTAAAATACTGAATGAATGGTCCTTCCCAAGATCCTTTTGGTAATTCAAAGTGAACTCCGCAAGGGAACTGCTCCTGCGGGATTGGCTGACATCAGCGCCACCGTTCTCTCCTTCGCCCCTCTTGGTGACCTTGGTAAAGTAATTATCCGTCCTGGAATTTCTGATATCCTGTCCGAGGTTAAGCTTGGCCGAAAGACCCCCCATAATTTCATATTCCACAAAGACGTTCCCGAAGGTCCGGTCCGTTTTCCCTTCTATAATATTACCGTTGGCAAGACCGACCGGGTTTTCAAGGTCCAATAGGCCCGTCTGGGCATACGTGCCGTCCTCGTTATAGGCCGGAAGCGTCGGGTCCATCTGAATGGCCGCCGCGATTACGCTCGCCCCGGCGTTGATACCCGTTCCCAGACGGACCCCGTCGTCCTCGACATAAGTATTGCTCAGGTTCAGTCCGTACCTGAACCTGTCCCCGGAATGGTCGATGTTCACCCGTGCTCCATAACGCTTGATGCCAGAACTCACCACGACCCCTTCCTGATCGAAATAATTCATCGAAAAATAATACTTCGTCTTCTCCGATCCTCCGGAGAAAGACAGTTGGTGGTTCTGCACAGGGGCGGAACGGAAAATTTCGTCCTGCCAGTCCGTCCCGCTACCGATGGCGTCCATCTGCCCCTGGTCGAACACTACGGGATCCCCCGCATCAACACTCAAATCATTAATCAGCCCCATATAGTCCCGAGCACCCAACAGATCCAACCTCTTGGCCGTTTCTTGCATGCCCCCGTACACTTCGTAGTTTACCTGTAACCGGCCCGTATTCCCCTTTTTTGTGGTGACCAGAATTACCCCGTTCGCTCCCCGGGAACCATAAATAGCGGTAGCCGAAGCGTCCTTCAAGACCTCTATGGACTCGATATCGCCAGGGTTCAATGCGTTAAGAGGTGATCCCGGAAGCCCGTCTATCACATACAAGGGCTCATTGCCCGCCGTTATCGAATTGGCCCCCCGGATACGGATGGAATAGGCCCCGCCAGGAGCCGCACTGCTCTGGGTCACCTGGACCCCAGCGGCTCGTCCCTGAATAAGCTGGTCCACCGATACTTGGGCGCCCTTGTTGAAATCTTCGGTTCCCAATGAGGAGACGGAACCTGTCAGATCGCTCTTCTTGACCGTACCGTAACCGATGACCACTACCTCGTCGAGTCCCGAAGCACTTTCCTCCAATGCAATGGTCAGATTGGTACGTCCCTGGACCGGAACTTCCTTGGTTGCATACCCTATATAGGAAACCACCAAGGTCCTGTCACTATCCGAAAGACCAATGGAAAAGTTTCCATCAAAATCCGCGGTCACACCATTTGTAGTACCCTTCTCCACAATATTGGCCCCCGGCAAGGGCGTTCCGGACTCATCGGTCACAGTACCCGTCACCATTTGTTGGACGCCCATATCCGTGCCACCGATATATGTCCGGGAAACATCCGGAACTGTAATCGCCCGCATCTGAAGGGCAAACGTTAACACTAAAATAAAAGATATTTTCATTTTTGGGCGACACCATAAATGAAGGCCCAAACATTCCTTGTTAATTATTGGCATTGTTCAATGATTTTTGTTGGTTAGTTGGTTAGTTGGTTTAAACATTTAAGCTAAAAGGCCGTTCGTTCCTATTGGCCGGTTACCAAAATAAATCACCGCTCCTACATAAAGGGTGACCGATCTGCTACCATCATATGGAAAGACCATGATGGTTGTTACCGTTTTTCCATGCGCCCCGTAGAACGTCCCCCGCGAAACACATTGCAAAAAAAGGTAAGGTCATAAAATTAATTTCTGACGTATTCCAAATAAACACTCCAATGGACACCGATTACACGATTTCCCTTCAATTGACAGGTATCTTCCGACCCATAGGAGAGCCTATGTAAATAACATGATCAAACTTATAAAATAGACCGCGCAAAACCAATATGATATTTGGATAAAAAATTTAGATATTTTACCGAACGATCGGATACGCCGTCCATGACGCTAACTCCAATCAATGTTGATTTCCTTATATATATATATAGACCACAATTAGAATAATTTACCAAATAACCAGTAAAACCAATAATTCAGCTATAAAAGTGTATTGCCCAGCCTGCAAAGATCCAAAAAACCATTAGGAGATGACCAATTGACAACACCATCCATATAAGATATATTACACATGAAAACAACATATAGAAAAA
>NZ_QJJZ01000039.1 GCF_003201775.1 Arenibacter sp. ARW7G5Y1
GCTTGCGTATTGGCGGCAAATGGATAGGCCCTTAGGTTGCCCTATTATAAATCCCCAAACCCTATGATAGCCTGGTCCTGGGAATTGCAAACCGTAGTTTTTTGTTGCCCTGATAAACGTTCTGCTTGCGCACTGATTGGGCCAACTATAGGGTATGCAGCAAAAAAAGGAGTAGGAGAGGAGCTGCTCTATATTTTTTAAGGCAAGTTACCGCTAACGTACGGATATATGTACTGGTACATATATTTCCATTTTATCTGGAACGTACCTTAATACATTTGAATGTGCGTAAAGTTCTTAATTTCCGTAATGATTTTATGGATGTAAAGAGGGGGGAATACTACAGCCAAGTATGCGCTATTAACCTTCTAAGTTAACAAATATTGGTTTTAGTATTTGCTTAATCGATGAAGTACGGAAATATAAGTTGTATGGTATTTTTCTGCTTGGTTGGGAATTTACGTTCACCTTGGAATAGGTTAGAGATAAATTTATGCTTAGCCTATGGTGGGTTTTAATATGGCATACCTACTTCTATAATTCCATTTTGGATTTTAAAACTTAACGGCCTAACCACAATTACATCCCTTTTAACCGACCTTAAAATCAAAAAAAGCACCACCTATGCACCACAGGTGCACCATAGCTTCACCACAGGATCATAATAATATAAAAGGCTGTATGTCAGTGTTTTATGATTCTATTTGATTTTTGAATCTTGGTTTAACCACTAGAGCACCACACCCCTTCACCATAGGGTGCACCACAGCTTCACCCTATAGTAGTTCGTGACCTTACTTCGAATATTTATTGAAGACATTCGCTAATAAATATTCTACAGCATCCTGATCTGATAGCATTGGTTTCTCCTTTGGAATAGGTATTATTTCTTCAGGAATTTGGGTGGATGGTTTTCTGATTTCCTCAAAATGGTAATCAAAGTTGAGATTGGTTAGTATCCTAAAACCCGTTTCAAAATCTATAATGGATTTCAAGAGAGGGTTGTCCAAGGCAAGCTGGGAATCAAAATACCCTACATGGCCCATTAAAAATTCATATAGCATGTCGGACGCTGCCAGGTTGCTTTTCCAGGCATTCTGTTTGGCTTCCATTAATTCCAATTTGGGCATATTTTCAATGTTCTTGATTCCCGGTGCCCTTTCTTTTGTACGCGTGAAATCCACGGCAAGGTGAAATGCCTTTTTGAAGTTAAAGGTAAACTGTAATAGCGCCAATTTTTTTATTTCCCCAACTTCCAGACCATAAGTAGCACCATTGAAACGGTAATAGAAATCCTGAAAGTTTACGGCAATTTCCTCTTGGTAGGTTTTCAATATAAACCCATAGAGTTCCTCCTGTACATTTTCAGAAACATAGATAACTTCATTGTCGGCCGTGGCACTGACCAAGCTCATTTTCCCATCTCTGGGGAGGTTGATTCGGAACCGGGTTTCCCATATACCCTTTTTTACGAGCAGTTGCTTTCTTTTTGCTTCGGTCAAAGCATTTAGGTCTACCTTTTTGAATATGCCAAAATATTTCATATTGCCATTGCGTGGATTAGGATTTGTCTGCTGACTTGTTTATTGAATCGAATAAATGGGAATAGTCATCAGGCAGTGCCGCGTCTATGTCCCTCAAATATTTATCCAATGCAGTGATCGTACTGTGGCCTGTAATCAACATTAGTTTGCTCTTTACCACCATCGGGCTTTCGTTCTTGGCCATTTCCCTGTACAATTTGGTAATGAAGGTATGCCTAAAGCTGTAAAGTCCATAATCTGTTCCCAATCCAAAATGGTCCTTCACTTTCTTAAATCGATGCGAGAAATAGTTCCTTTTATCGTTTTCGGAGGCCGTCCATTCCCCGCCGATTCCCTGTGGTGTAAATAGAAAATGGTCCTTGCGTTTTTTGGATAGATCGGGCAATTGTTTCAAGAGTATTTCAGGTATGATCTTGATCTTTACAGGACTGTTCTTGGCCTTTACGTAAATTTTACCATCCTGTAGGTCCAAATCTTGGATCTTCAATCGGCATACCTCTATGGGCCTTAAAAAATTAAAGCAAATAAACTGAATGAATAGCCGGAGCAAGGGGTCCTTTTCTTTAAGATAGATATCAATTTCCCTTTCCATGGATGGTGTATAGGTCTTGTTCCTAGTTGGGGTGGACTTCAAGACGTTTATTTTCTTTATAAAATTTTCTGTGATAATCTCATTGTTCTCCAAGACCTGGAAAAGGGAGCTAAGAGCGGTCCTTGTATTGTTGCGGTTCCTGGCACTGGAATTGTCCAGTACTTCGTTTAAATAGAGGATAACGGTCTTCTTTTTTATGTCCTGTATTGGACCGTTCGATAACGATTTCTCTTCCAGCCATTTTAGGAATCTGTTTATCCTGCTCTTATATTTTACATAGGAATTGTCATTTAAAACGTTTCGTTTGGTGTTTAAGGCCAGCTCGAAAGCCTCTCTTACAGAAACGGTTTCTGTTTCGATTTCTGTTGTTGTCAGAGCTGATGGTGTGGGAGCGGGAACTTGAACTGGTGTAACTATTGGTGCTGGTGGTATAGGTTGTGTTGGAAGTGGTTGCGCTTTAAGAAAGTCCGGGGTGGGCGTCTTGGGCACTATAGGTCTTATTGGTTGAGCGAGAGGTACGGGTTCCGTTGTTTTTACCGGCGCTGATTTTTCAACTATCCCCGTACTTGGTGTATTGCCCATAAAGGCCATTTCCAGTTCGGTATTGTCACCATAGGGATCAAATCCGGCCTCGAGCAATAGGAAAAGATTTCTTTGTATGGTCCTTAGGTGCGCTATCCTTTTCCGCATCTCCTTGTAGCTGTTGGCACCGGCCTTGATATTGGTCTGTCTTTTCAAGGATCAATCCCAAAACTTGGGTCTGAAGAGAAAAATAATTTTCTTTGTGCTTTAAATTACATTGATGAATAAAGGCACTGAGTTATCCTTGTTAAGTTTAATATTACCAGAAGGAATATTAGAGTATTTTGATATTGTTGGATTCGATAAGAAGCCTATAAAGCATGTTTTATATGAGAACCGTCTAACGATATATTTGGAGGAGAAAAAACAAATACCATCCAAGTACAAGGATTGCAAGTATAAAGCCAGTGGCTTCATGGAGCCTCG
>NZ_QJJZ01000040.1 GCF_003201775.1 Arenibacter sp. ARW7G5Y1
GACAATGCGGTACAGACAGAAAACATATTGAACGGTACCATTTTAACGGAGGATATTTCCTCAGGTGGTAACGATCAGGTATTGGTCACCGATGCGGTGGGAACGGTGGTTTGGGTTGACAAGTCTAGCTTCGATGCCATTGCGGACCAGGTTACCATAACAGGGGCTGGAACTGTTGGCGATCCTTTCAAAGTAGAGGATCTATCCATAGTAACGGCAAAACTGGACGATGGAGCGGTTACCACGATAAAACTAGGTGATGACGCGGTCACCAATGCCAAGTTGGCGGACGATGCGGTACAGACAGAAAACATATTGAACGGTACCATTTTAACGGAGGATATTTCCTCAGGTGGTAACGATCAGGTATTGGTCACCGATGCAGTGGGAACGGTGGTTTGGGTTGACAAGTCCAGCTTCGATGCCATTGCGGACCAGGTAACCATAACAGGGGTAGGTACAATAGGCGATCCTTTCAAAGTAGAGGATCTATCCATAGTAACGGCAAAACTGGACGATGGAGCGGTTACCACGATAAAATTAGGTGATGACGCGGTCACCAATGCCAAGTTGGCGGACGATGCGGTTCAGACAGAAAACATATTGAGCGGCGGTAACGATCAGGTATTGGTCACCGATGCGGTGGGAACGGTGGTTTGGGTTGACAAGTCTAGCTTCGATGCCATTGCGGACCAGGTTACCATAACAGGGGCTGGAACTGTTGGGGATCCTTTCAAAGTAGAGGACCTATCCATAGTAACGGCAAAACTGGACGATGGAGCGGTTACCACGATAAAATTAGGTGATGACGCGGTCACCAATGCCAAACTGGCGGACGATGCGGTACAGACAGAAAACATATTGAGCGGCGGTAACGATCAGGTATTGGTCACCGATGCAGTGGGAACGGTGGTTTGGGTTGACAAGTCCAGCTTCGATGCCATTGCGGACCAGGTTACCATAACAGGGGTAGGTACAATAGGCGATCCTTTCAAAGTAGAGGATCTATCCATAGTAACGGCAAAACTGGACGATGGAGCGGTTACCACGATAAAATTAGGTGATGACGCGGTCACCAATGCCAAGTTGGCGGACGATGCGGTTCAGACAGAAAACATATTGAGCGGCGGTAACGATCAGGTATTGGTCACCGATGCAGTGGGAACGGTGGTTTGGGTTGACAAGTCCAGCTTCGATGCCATTGCGGACCAGGTTACCATAACAGGGGTAGGTACAATAGGCGATCCCTTCAAGGTGGAAGATCTATCCATAGTAACGGCAAAACTGGACGATGGAGCGGTTACCACGATAAAATTAGGGGATGACGCGGTCACCAATGCCAAACTGGCGGACGATGCGGTACAGACAGAAAACATATTGAACGGTACCATTTTAACGGAGGATATTTCCTCAGGTGGTAACGATCAGGTATTGGTCACCGATGCAGTGGGAACGGTGGTTTGGGTTGACAAGTCCAGCTTCGATGCCATTGCGGACCAGGTAACCATAACAGGGGCTGGAACTGTTGGCGATCCTTTCAAAGTAGAGGATCTATCCATAGTAACGGCAAAACTGGACGATGGAGCGGTTACCACGATAAAATTAGGTGATGACGCTGTTACCAATGCCAAGTTGGCGGACGATGCGGTTCAGACAGAAAACATATTGAGCGGCGGTAACGATCAGGTATTGGTCACCGATGCAGTGGGAACGGTGGTTTGGGTTGACAAGTCCAGCTTCGATGCCATTGCGGACCAGGTTACCATAACAGGGGCTGGAACTGTTGGGGATCCTTTCAAAGTAGAGGACCTATCCATAGTAACGGCAAAACTGGACGATGATGCGGTTACCAACGCTAAATTGGCGGACGATGCAGTACAGACAGAAAACATAATGAACGGTACCATTTTAACGGAGGATATTTCCTCAGGTGGTAACGATCAGGTATTGGTCACCGATGCTGCTGGAACAGTGGTCTGGGTGGATAAGTCGAGCTTTGCTGTTTTGGCCGATCAGGTTACCATAACAGGGGTAGGTACAATAGGTGATCCTTTCAAAGTAGAGGATCTATCCATAGTAAATTCCAAGCTAGGCCCTGACGCTGTCACCAATGCTAAGTTGGCGGACGATGCGGTACAATTGGAGAATATTGCTGATGGTACAGCTTCTGGACAAGTAATACAATGGGATGGGACCGACTGGGTTTTAATTGATTTAGGCTCAGTGACGGTAACGGAAGTGGATGGTGTAATCGGAAACGAGGTAACAAACGCCACCGATGGCACTTTGGTACGTTCAGGAGCAGGAACAACGGTTAGCCCCTATACTTTGGACGTATCGGCCGATGGAATTACCAATGCAGAATTGGCGGACGATGCGGTTCATACGGAAAACATATTGAGCGGCGGTAACGATCAGGTATTGGTCACCGATGCTTCCGGAACGGTGGAGTGGGTTGATAAGTCGAGTTTTTCGGCCATTGCCGACCAGGTTACCATTACAGGAGCAGGAACCGTTGGGGATCCCTTTAAAGTAGAGGACCTATCCATAGTAACGGCAAAACTGAATGATGGGGCAGTGACCACAATAAAATTAGGTGATGACGCGGTTACCAATGCCAAGTTGGCGGACGATGCGGTTCAGACAGAAAACATATTGAGCGGCGGTAACGACCAGGTATTGGTCACCGATGCTTCCGGAACGGTGGAGTGG
>NZ_QJJZ01000041.1 GCF_003201775.1 Arenibacter sp. ARW7G5Y1
TCGGCCTTACATAGGATCACCATAAAGTTCGGGAGTTCTTGTCGTTAGCTCAAGAAATTAATAGAAATTTTTTATGTGGGGAATTACAGCTAACGGTCTCGGCTAAGAAACGTAGGGCATTTCGGAGCTGCGTACTTGTCCACCGAGACAAAGTTTGCTAAGTGCCGAAAACTTGCGGAAACCACTGTCCGCCCTATGTTTTTTAGCCATTGTTGTGCCTTCGTGCTTTTTTATTCAATTGTTTCGGGTTCAACTTCTTCAACATCTTCATAGGTTTCTAAAGGACCTTTCGAATCCTGATTAATGATGAATTTGTTAATTTCCTTTGTTATCCTTGTTAGACGGTTATGATAGAATTTATCGTAGTCATTATCCCAAATTCCATCCTTATCAATATCGATAAAATGAGACTTCATTGTTGCTTTTAGGTCTTCATTTTCCTTTTCAAAGCTCTTCATGTAGGTAGCTGGCGATTTTGTCTTAATTGTCCGCTTATTTAGGAAGTCGTCAACAATGGTAATATTGAGTATGTGATTAACATAAAAGTAATCCCATTCCTTATAATTCTTTTTAAGCCAAGACTTTGGGAAGTAGTGGTGATAGTTTTTACTAGAAGCTATTTTAAGCCAACTGTTATCCATGATTACATCTAAGTTATTATCAAAAGATTTAGGCTTCTTCTTTGCATACAAACACAGAATAGCTTTAATGAACGCTTTACTTGTACTAAACCATCCATTATTCTCTATGAATTCTTCGTTAACGTTGACTGCCCATTCATACTTTGGTAGGTTGCCTTTGATTATTGTTTCAATTTTTTCAATATCCTGAGCGAGTTTACTTTCCACTCCTGATGAATAACGAAACCCAAGTGAAGCTCTCCAAAAGAAATCTTCTAATCGTTTCTTGATTTCACCTGTTGGGTTTTTCTTATTCAAGTGGAAATAGTAGCTAAATGGAACTATTAGAGCGTTGTAGGGCAAAATTCTACTTACTGAAATCCCATAGTTTCTGAAAAAATCTACGGTTTGCTTAATACAACTTATCGCTTCATCCCAAATATCAATAAATCTATCCTTTTCAAGTTTGAGAATTTGCTTTCTCGTACAATCCTTTTCTAAAAGAATTGAGACAACTTGAAGAACAGTTGCTGATGGTATTGTGTCATAATGCGATGTTGTCAATTCTTCTTTGAGTTCATCATATTTTTCTGCTAAATCAAATTCTCTTTTTGAATCATATGTTTTAGCCACCATGATTTCAAATAGAGTAAGCGATTTCCCACCAACATTCAATCTTGTAAATACTTCTGTTGCGACATCGATTGGAGCATTTTTTAGATTGATTACTGAGAACGTGTAGGACTGAATTATCTTCTTATAGTTTTCAATTGTTTTATGGTATTCGGTAGGGAATGCAGCAAGTTGGGTCAGGCTTCCTTCCATTAGGTCGGTAACTTTAATGAAAGTGTTATCTGGAAGCTTTGAAGGATCAGTTATAATTATTTCTTGGTCTTCTGACGCATTGAAGTCGACATACATTTCAGAATAATCACTCGTCTTTCCGTCTTCACCTGTTATAACAAGTCCTTTAAGTGTCGCGAACAGTGAGGTAAGTCTTTGTTGTCCATCAAGAACAAAGTTTACATATTCACCATCTTTCGGTTCAGGTAGTGAAATATTCCCTAAGTCCCTTACTGACCGTAATCGCTCATTTGTCCGCCAATAAATAAATGTCCCAATAGGATAACCTTTAATTATACTGTCCAATAGCTTGGCTGAAGATTTAATATCCCAAACGAACTTCCTTTGAAATTGTGGAATCTTTACCTGACCTGTCTCAATTTCACTAATGAGGTCTGAATACTTAACCGGGATGTTTTCTAATGATGTCATGTTTTATAGTCTTGATGTCTTTTTTTGCATGAGGCACAACGGTCTGAGCTATGAGTAGTGCGGGAGGGGAGAGGCATTGTCCTTTCCTGTGCGCACCAAGCAAAAGCTTTGCGTTTTCTTTTTTCTTTATTATTTCAAAAGCAAAATCGGAAAGATTTTGCGACTTCATAAATATAGGCAAAACTTGGGATCGGACACCAGGCCCGCATTACTTCATAGGTTTTGTTGGCAAATCGTTTTTTTATTATAGGTGCGAGTAAGAAAGGCCAGCGTACTGATTGCGTACTGAGTGCGTCCGAGTAAGAAGGCCTTGCGAACCCCTCCGTAGCCCTCCGAATCAAGCTAAAATCCATTTGCGTATGAGTGTTGGGTCAATACTCCGTCCGAGTTTTGGTCCTCGGATTTGTGGATTAAGGACAAGTTCTACTACTAGTACAAAATGTTTGCCAACG
>NZ_QJJZ01000042.1 GCF_003201775.1 Arenibacter sp. ARW7G5Y1
CCACTCCACCGTTCCGGAAGCATCGGTGACCAATACCTGGTCGTTACCGCCGCTCAATATGTTTTCTGTCTGAACCGCATCGTCCGCCAACTTGGCATTGGTAACCGCGTCATTACCTAATTTTATTGTGGTCACTGCCCCATCATTCAGTTTTGCCGTTACTATGGAAAGGTCCTCTACTTTAAAGGGATCCCCAACGGTTCCCGCTCCTGTTATGGTAACCTGATCGGCAATGGTCGAAAAGCTCGACTTATCAATCCACTCCACCGTTCCGGAAGCATCGGTGACCAATACCTTGTCATTACCGCCGCTCAATATGTTTTCTGTCTGTACCGCATCGTCCGCCAGTTTGGCATTGGTAACCGCGTCATCATCCAATTTTATTGTGGTAACCGCTCCATCGTCCAGTTTTGCCGTTACTATGGATAGATCCTCTACTTTAAAAGGATCCCCAACAGTACCTACACCCGTAATCGTTACCTGGTCGGCCAAAACAGCAAAGCTCGACTTATCCACCCAGACCACTGTTCCAGCAGCATCGGTGACCAATACCTGATCGTTACCACCTGAGGAAATATCCTCCGTTAAAATGGTACCGTTCAATATGTTTTCTGTCTGTACCGCATCGTCTGCCAACTTAGCATTGGTAACGGAGTCATCATCTAATTTTATTGTGGTCACTGCCCCATCGTTCAATTTTGCCGTTACTATGGATAGGTCCTCTACTTTAAAGGGATCCCCAACAGTTCCTGCTCCTGTAATGGTAACCTGGTCCGCAATGGCCGAAAAACTCGACTTATCAACCCACTCCACCGTTCCGGAAGCATCGGTGACCAATACCTGGTCATTACCGCCGCTCAATATGTTTTCCGTATGAACCGCATCGTCCGCCAACTTGGCATTGGTAACGGCGTCATCACCTAATTTTATTGTGGTCACTGCCCCATCGTTCAATTTTGCCGTTACTATGGATAGATCCTCTACTTTAAAGGGATCCCCAACAGTTCCTGCTCCTGTAATGGTAACCTGGTCCGCAATGGCCGAAAAACTCGACTTATCAACCCACTCCACCGTTCCGGAAGCATCGGTGACCAATACCTGGTCGTTACCGCCGCTCAATATGTTTTCTGTCTGTACCGCATCGTCCGCCAATTCTGCATTGGTAATTCCATCGGCCGATACGTCCAAGGTATAGGGACTAACCGTTGTTCCTGCACCTGAACGTACCAAAGTGCCATCCGTGGCGTTTGTCACCTCGTTTCCGATTACACCATCAACTTCCGTTACCGTCACTGAGCCTAAATCTACTAAAATCCAGTCGGTACCGTCCCATTGCATTACCTGCCCGGAGACCGTACCATCAGCGATGTTTTCCAATTGCACCGCATCATCCGCCAATTTAGCATTGGTAACCGCGTCAGGGCCAAGCTTGGAATTTACTATGGAAAGATCCTCTACTTTAAAAGGATCCCCAACAGTACCTACACCCGTAATCGTTACCTGGTCGGCCAAAACAGCAAAGCTCGACTTATCCACCCAGACCACTGTTCCAGCAGCATCGGTGACCAATACCTGATCGTTACCACCTGAGGAAATATCCTCCGTTAAAATGGTACCGTTCAATATGTTTTCTGTCTGAACCGCATCGTCCGCCAATTTAGCATTGGTCACTGCATCATCGTCCAATTTTGCCGTTACTATGGATAAATCCTCTACTTTAAAAGGATCCCCAACAGTTCCTACACCCGTAATCGTTACCTGGTCGGCCAAAACAGCAAAGCTCGACTTATCCACCCAGACCACTGTTCCAGCAGCATCGGTGACCAATACCTGATCGTTACCACCTGAGGAAATATCCTCCGTTAAAATGGTACCGTTCAATATGTTTTCTGTCTGAACCGCATCGTCCGCCAATTTAGCATTGGTCACTGCATCATCGTCTAGTTTTGCCGTTACTATGGAAAGATCCTCTACTTTAAAAGGATCCCCAACAGTTCCTGCTCCTGTTATGGTAACCTGATCGGCAATGGCCGAAAAACTCGACTTATCAATCCACTCCACCGTTCCGGAAGCATCGGTGACCAATACCTGGTCGTTACCGCCGCTCAATATGTTTTCTGTCTGAACCGCATC
>NZ_QJJZ01000043.1 GCF_003201775.1 Arenibacter sp. ARW7G5Y1
AATTCTGACTAACGTCAAATTAAGTTGCTGATATCTAGGGCAATTGTAAATCCTAGATCTTCAGGTTTTAATTCAAATTTATCTATTTGTTTTTTAATTCGGTTCACCAGTCCAAGTTTTCTTTTTTGATCAAGGAACAAATATTGTCTAGGTGGTTGATACTGTATCTTTTTGGTAACCATATTCCAGATAATTACCGCTAATTTCCGTGCCGTGGCACTGACCGCGGAATGTCTACCCTTTCTGTAGGCGACCCTTCGGAAAAAATCGGAGAGGTGGGTATCCTTTAGGTTGCCTATGGTATTCGCTGCTTGCCGCAGGGCGATTTTCAGTCGGTTGCTTCCCTTTGGCACGCGGTTACTGAGTATCTTTCCCCCTGATACCTTGTTGTTCGGTGCGAGCCTGAGCCAAGAGGAAAACTGTTTCGCGGTCTTGAACTTATTGAAGCCTTCGGGGCCTATCTCGCTCATAATGGACAATATTGTAGAATGGCTCAGTCCCTCGATGTCAAAGAGATCTACCCCGTTAAAATAACGGAAGGCTATTTGGTTCAGGTCCTTTATTTGCGGTGCGTTCTTGTTGGTTCTCTTATGTGGTTTGTCCGTTGTTTTCATTTTTCTGCGCTCGGGATGTTGTTTTAGCTCTTCTTTGATAAAGTGTCCGATTTTTTTGTCGCAGTCACAGATCTTTTTTTGAAAGAATTTATAGCACTCGAACTCCTGTTGCAGCCCAAAGAGATAGTCTGCCCGGTTATTGCCATGGAGCGCTCTGGCGATCTCCTCTTTTGGCTTTCTGCAATTGAAGTGCCGGTGCTCGGCCAAGCTATAGGGGTCAAGGTTCCCCTTACAGATGGCCTCTATGATCTTCATCCCGGTAAGCCCGCAGACGTCCTTGACCACCACGTCCAGCCTAAAGTTCAATAGCTTTAGATACTTTTGCATCTTGTGCGTGGCCGAGGCGGCCAGATCTATCCAGTTCCCCCTTTGCCGACAGAATGTGCGTAATTGTTCTGTTGTAAGATCCGGCAGGAAACTGCCGCTGAGCAGTCCCAGGGTATGGAGCTTCTGTATCCACCTACAGTCCTTTACATCAGTTTTTTTGCCCTTGGCATTCTTGGTGAACTTTCCATTGGCCAGCACGACCTCAAAACCAAAGGAGATAAGCTCCACGTATAGGTTTTGCCAATAGTCCCCAGTGGACTCCATCGCCACAGTGGTCACGTCAGATTCCAGGAGCCATTTGCAGAGTGCGGTAAGATCTTCGGCATAAACGCCGAACTCCCTGACATCCCCTAGTTCTTGGCCTATGGCCACAAAGTGTGAGCGACTGCCCACATCGATTCCGGCGGCATTGAAATTCACAACGTCCATTCCGAGTTTCATTTTTCTTTCCATGGTAAAAAAAGTTTATGGATTAGTAAAAAATGACCCTAAGGAAATGTAACTTTGATATAGAAAATTATTCTGAACGGGGTTCCGCTATGACGGACCACCACTGAAATTATCAACAAGCCCTTGAACCACTACTTCGAGGGCTTTTACATTTCAACCAGAATTACGCCCGGGCTTTTAAGCACCAGTTTAAAAATCGGCCTTACATAGGATCACCATAAAGTTCGGGAGTTCTTGTCGTTAGCTCAAGAAATTAATAGAAATTTTTTATGTGGGGAATTACAGCTAACG
>NZ_QJJZ01000044.1 GCF_003201775.1 Arenibacter sp. ARW7G5Y1
TTTTTTTTGTTTATGATTTTAAAAAAAGTATTGATTTTCTTATCTTAATGGTATGAAAAGCAATGTCGTTTGGAAGACCAATAATCAGACGCAATTGAGTCTTCTCCCACCCAGTTATGATGATCTTGTTCCCGAAAATCACCCGGTACGTATCGTCAACAGCATTTTGGACCGGATAGATATCCGTTCCATTGAAAACACCTATAAAGGAGGCGGGACCTCTAGCTATCATCCCCGGGACCTTTTAAAGATTTTGGTCTACGCCTACCTTCGCAACTTATACTCCTCCCGTAAGATCGAACAGGCATTGGGCGAGAATGTCCACTTTATGTGGCTCAGCGGCTGTATCCGGCCCGACCATAACACCATCAGCAATTTTCGCTCGGGCAAACTCAAGGGGAAGTTCAAAAAGATCTTTAACCAAGTTGTGATACTACTGGCAGAACAGGGCTATTTGAGCTTAAAGGAAATCTATGTCGATGGCACCAAGATCCAGGCCAATGCCAATCGTTATACTTTTGTATGGGGAAAAAGTATCAAGACCTCACGTTCCCGTATCGAGAAACAACTAAAAGAACTATGGAGGTATGTGGAGACGGTGTATGCCGAAGAGGAACAAAGGCCCAACGGGCCGGACAACTTTGAAGCAATAGACCCTGACCAGGTATCACGGACAATCGACAAGATCAACCAGGCACTTAAAGGGAGGAAAGTTGATGGAAAAGTAAGGCAAAAGCTCGATTACGCCAAGAAGAACTGGCCAAAGAATATCGCCAGGTACAACAGGTACGAGCAACAGATGGGCGGACGCAACTCTATGAGCAAGACGGATCCCGACGCCACTTTTATGAGGATGAAAGAGGACCATATGCTCAATGGACAGCTCAAACCAGGGTACAATCTACAGGCAGCCACCAACAATCAGTTCATAGCAAACTACACCCTTGCACAGACCACCGCGGACACCACCACACTTATCGACCATACCGAAGACTTTATAAAAGGTTACGGAAAACCACCCAGGGCACTAACGGCCGATGCAGGCTATGGGAGCGAAGAAAACTACACCTACCTTCATGAGAAGGATATTGATGCATTTGTAAAGTATAACTACTTCCATAAAGAACAGTTGGATGAGAAACGTGGAAGGCAGAAAAGGCCATTTGCAGCGGACAATCTCTTTTACAACAATGAAACGGACACCTATTATTGCCCGATGGGACAGCCCATGGAGAACATAGGGAGCTATTTAAAAAAGACCGCTACCGGATACCAGCAAAAAATAAATAGGTACCAGGCCAAGAACTGTGCAGGCTGTCAGCTCAGAAGCCTGTGCCATAGATCAAAGGGCAATCGCATAGTAGAGAGAAACCACAAGCTGGCCAGGCTCAAGGCAAAGGCAAAACAAAAATTATTGGGTCCGGAAGGAATCGCTCACAGAAAACAAAGATGCTGGGATGTTGAGGCCGTTTTTGGCAACATAAAGCACAATATGAACTTTAAAAGGTTCATGCTAAGAGGTCTTGATAAGGTGGAAACGGAAATAGGGCTCATTGCAATGGCACATAACCTTAAAAAAGTGAGCTTGGC
>NZ_QJJZ01000045.1 GCF_003201775.1 Arenibacter sp. ARW7G5Y1
TCCGTGCCCAAGGAGGACAAGGGTACCGTCAAGGTTCCGTTGCTATCCGTGATGCTCAGGTCGCTCCCCACTACCGCGAAGGCCGTATTCACCTCATTGGTGATGCTCCCGTCAACTTCCGTGGCCGTGATCACATAGGGATCCAATGTCGTACCGCTTCCGGTAACCACATTGATGCCGCCACCAGTTACTATCGTCTCCGAACCATCGGCTGTCGGTACAGTTACCGTATTTCCTCCCGAAATAGTCAATTGATCTCCGGCTATGCCCAGGGTCTGGTTGTCAGAATTTAATATTGATTTATCGACCCACTCTACTGTTCCAGTAGCATCGGTGACCAATACCTGGTCGTTACCGCCGCTCAATATGTTTTCTGTCCGTACGGCATTGTCTGCCAATTCTGCATTGGTTATCCCATCGGCCGATACGTCCAAGGTGTAGGGGCTAACCGTTGTTCCTGCTCCTGAACGTACCAAAGTGCCATCGGTGGCGTTTGTTACCTCGTTTCCGATTACACCATCATTTTCAGTAACTGTTACGGAGCCAAGGTCCACTAATGTCCATGATGATGTAACATCATCCCATTGCATTACTTGACCATCTGCAGTACCATCTGCTAACTTTGTCAATGTAACCGCTTTGTCGGCTATATCGTCAGGTGCAATAGTGCCATCTAAAATTTCTGTAGTTGTAATACCTCCTGTGGCTACATCCAATGTATAAGGGCTTACCGTGGTACCTGCACCAGAACGTATTAAAGTAGCATCTGTAGCATCGGTAACTTCGTTACCAATTGCCTTATCCAAATCCAATGCTTCGCTTGCAGTAATAGCATCGCTCAATTCTGTATCTGTTCCAAATACGGTATTTAAATCTATAGTCTTATCGGCCTCCCCATCGTTCTCTGCAGATAATTCCAAGGTGGTCCCATTTAGAGCAAACTTATCGATCTTCTGGTCATCAGTGCCCAAGGAGGACAAGGGTACCGTCAAGGTTCCGTTGCTATCCGTGATGCTCAGGTCGCTCCCCACTACCGCGAAGGCCGTGTTCACCTCGTTGGTGATGCTCCCGTCAACTTCCGTGGCCGTGATCACATAGGGATCCAATGTAGTACCGCTTCCGGTTACCACATTGATGCCGCCACCAGTTACTATCGTTTCCGAACCATCGGCCACCAGACCGGAAAGGTCCACCGTTAGGTCGTTCCCGTTCTCGATCCCAACGGTCAATATATTGTTCGTTGCGTTAAGGGT
>NZ_QJJZ01000046.1 GCF_003201775.1 Arenibacter sp. ARW7G5Y1
GAGAACCGTCTAACGATATATTTGGAGGAGAAAAAACAAATACCATCCAAGTACAAGGATTGCAAGTATAAAGCCAGTGGCTTCATGGAGCCTCGAATAATCGAGGATTATCCCGTTCGGGACAATCTATTGTCATTAAATCTTAAACGAAGGCGTTGGGACGTTCTACTTGATAAAAAGTGGATTAAAGTAAGTCGTGAATGGGATGAATTTATTGCACAGGGAACTCGAATATCAAAAGAGTTTGCTGCTTTTTTAAAAGAAATCGACTGATAATACTGCTCTGAGCAGCCAACAACTTGGGCACCAGTATGGTATGTCCGGAAAAAGGCTTCAAAGACATTATAAGGATCACTTAAGTGATTTTAAGCAATGGGAGCATAAGAGCCATGCCAAACAGTGGCTTGTTTTCCCTGAAAACTTAGGTTCTTATTTATCCATTGATGAGACAGCGCTGTCCAAGGGAGAGCTCTATACCATCATTACCAATAAGAAGGCCAAAGGAAAGAAAGGGGCTTTAGTTGGGATATTCCACGGAACTAAAGTGGAGCCTATTATCGAACAACTCTTGAAGATCCCGGCAAAGAAGCGTGCCAAAGTGAAAGAGATCACCTTGGACATGGCAAACTCTATGAAAACGATCTCCACTAAATGTTTCCCGAAAGCCATCCAAGTAACGGACAGGTTCCATGTACAGAAGCTGGCAATAGAGGCGCTCCAAGATCTTCGTATCAAATACCGATGGGAAGCTTTGGATCAAGAAAATGAACAGATAAAGCTATCTAGAGTAGCCGACAAAGAATTTAAACCCGTAACTTTTTCTAATGGTGACAGCTCAAAACAACTCCTGGCCAGGAGTAGATATCTACTGTATAAATCCCCAGATAAATGGACTCCAAATCAGAAAGAGAGGGGACAGATATTGTTTAATGAATACCCAGAATTAAAGAAAGCTTATGGACTTGTTCAAGGCTTGAGGAATATTTTTAACCAAGCCATAGATATTAAAGTAGCTTACACCAAACTAGCCCACTGGTACAAAGATGTAGAGGAGTCAGGATTTAAGAGCTTCCAAACGGTAGCCAATAGTATTACTTTAAATTACCGCTCTGTACTCAACTATTTTTTAAACAGAAGTACAAATGCTTCAGCAGAATCCTTTAATGCCAAAGTAAAGGCTTTTAGATCACAATTTAGGGGAGTCAGGAATACGGAATAC